>NZ_MVIH01000009.1 GCF_002086695.1 Mycolicibacterium rhodesiae | reverse complement strand
GTGGGGGCGGCGGCGGACACCGCTGACCTAACGGCGCCCGGCCCGATTCGACTGCGCGGTTTCATCCGCGACACGCCGGCTCGGGCGTATCAGGTCGCACACTCGCGACGACAGTCCCCGATCGGCCCCGCGACTCGGCCAGAAAATCCGTGTGGCAAACCGGTGTAATGGGCACACGGGTTAGAAATCTGAGCGGAGGTCATCGATGGAGCTGATTTCACCGACCGACTCGATGTTCTTGCTGGCCGAGTCCCGAGAACATCCCATGCATGTCGGTGGCCTGCAGCTGTTCGAGCCTCCTGAGGGCATGGGCCCGGAGTTCCTGGCTGACATCTACAGCGACCTGCTCACCTACCAGGACGTGCAGCCGACATTCCGCAAGCATCCCGGTGCATTCTTCGGCGGCATCGCGAACCTGACCTGGGCCTTCGACCGAGACATCGACCTCGAGTATCACCTGCGCCGCTCGGCGCTGCCCCAGCCGGGTCGAGTCCGTGAACTCCTCGAGCTGACCTCGCGACTGCACGGCAGTCTGCTCGATCGGCACCGGCCGCTCTGGGAGACCCATCTGGTCGAAGGCCTCAAGGACGGGCGGGTCGCCGTCTACACGAAGGTGCACCACTCGCTGCTCGACGGTGTCTCGGCGATGAAGCTGACCCGCCGCACGCTCTCGACGGATCCGCAGGACGACGAGATCCGGGCGCCGTGGACCATCGGCCCGCGAGCACGCACCAAAGACGAGGGCCGCGGGTCGCCACTGGGCGGGCTCAGACGAGCGGCCGGATCAATCGCGGGGCTGGCCCCCTCCGCGGTGACGATCGCGCGCGCCGCCCTGCTCGAACAGCAGCTGACCCTGCCCTTCGAAGCGCCGAAAACGATGTTCAACGTCCCGATCGGTGGGGCTCGTCGGGTGGCCGCTCAGTCCTGGCCGGTCAAACGCATCGTCGCGATCAAGGACGCCGCCGGTGTCACCGTCAACGACGTCATCCTGGCGATGTGCGCCGGTGCGTTGCGCGCCTACCTGATCGAGCAGGATGCCCTACCCGACAAACCGTTGATCGCCATGGTTCCGGTCAATCTGCGCGACGAGGACGACCAGTCCAGCGGCGGCAACCAGGTCGGCGCCATCTTGTGCAACCTGGCCACCGACGAGAGCGACCCGGCCAAGCGCCTGGCGGCGATCAACGCGTCGATCAGCGGCAACAAAGAGGTGTTCCTGCAGCTACCCAAGATCCAGCAGCTGGCCTTGTCGGCGTTCAACATGGCCCCGCTGGCCCTGACCCTGCTGCCGGCACTGGCTGCCGCGGCTGCGCCTCCGTTCAACATCGTGATCTCCAACGTGCCCGGCGCTCGCGAGCCGCTGTACTGGCATGGCGCACGCCTGGACGGCAACTATCCGTTGTCGATCGCGCTCGACGGACAGGCGCTCAACATCACGATGTCCAACAACGCCGACAACCTCGACTTCGGCTTGGTCGGCTGCCGGCGCAGCATCCCGCATCTGCAGCGGCTGCTCGCTCAGCTGGAGGACTCGCTGGCCGGGCTCGAAAAGGCGGTCGGCGTCTAGCCACCCGAAAGCGGCGGCGACCCCTCGGGGCGCCGCCGCTTCGTCCGGCCCGCCGCTACGGGCAGGTGACCTGAATTTCGAAGGGCTTGGTCACCGGCTGCATCGGGTTGGCCATGTCGACGCCCGTCGCAGTTCCGCTGATCTTGTAGGTATTGCCGTCCTTGGTGGCGGTGGCGTTCGCGCCACCGGGCACGCCCGCGGTGTAGCCCAGCGTCACGCCGTTGACGTTGCCCAGGCCGACGGACTGCACCGAGGAGGCATCCGCGGCCAGGACGGCGGCGATACCGGTGGTCGCCTCGCCGATCGCGATGTTGAGGTTGCCGCCGGCCGTCGCGCAGACGACTGAACCCTTGATGTCCTGCGGCTGGCCATCGATCGTCACCTTGGCGGTGCTGGATCCGGCGGTCGCGCTGGGGGACCCTGCCGCACTCGTCGTCGTCGCAGCCGCGGATGTGGTCGCTGTTGCGCTCGTCGTCGACGTTGATTTGTTGTCGTTTTTCGAACAACCTGACAATCCGGCCACCAGGACCGCGGCGCCGGCAACGGTCACCACCAAGCCACGTTTCACCGATTTCTCCTTATGTAGGCGATCCGTCGACATTGACGGATCATCGGAGAAAATTATGGTGCGCCGATTCCTGGTCATGGCGGGAATGCGCGAAAATCTCGTCTGCCAGTGACGGAGCCGAAACTTTCGTCGACATCAGGGCAAATGACGGACCGTTCAGGCAAAGTCGGTATCTTCACGGTCATGCAGACATTGCGCACACCCGACGAGCGATTCGCGACAATCCCGAATTTCCCTTATGCACCGCACTATTGCGAGCTCGACGACGACGAGGGTGGACGTCTGCGAGTGGCCTGGATCGACGAAGGCCCGGAGCACGCCGATCCCATTCTGTTGTTGCACGGCGAACCGACGTGGTCGTTTCTCTACCGCAAGATGATTCCGATACTCACCTCCGCGGGGCATCGCGTCATCTGTCCGGACCTGGTCGGTTTCGGGCGTTCCGACAAACCCACCCGGCGCGAGGACCACACCTATGCCCGCCACGTCGAGTGGATGCGCGCGCTGGCATTCGACGTCCTGGATCTGCAGCGAGTGACTTTGTTCGGACAGGACTGGGGTGGGCTGATCGGGCTGCGCCTGGCGGCGGAGAACGCGGACCGATTCGCCCGCATCGTCGTCGCCAACACCGGACTGCCGACGGGTGACTTCAACATGCCCGAGGTGTGGTGGCAGTTCCGCCGCGCCATCCAGGACTCGCCCAGCATCGACGTGGGCCGGTTCGTCGAGTCGGGGTGCCTGCGACCGATGAGCGACGATGTGCGTCAGGCCTACAACGCTCCCTTCGCCGACGACACCTTCACCGCCGGTGCGCGGGCCATGCCGGGTCTGGTGCCCACCACCCCGGACGACCCCGCATCCGAGGCGAACCGCTGCGCCTGGGCGACCCTGACCGCCGCCTCGACGCCGATGCTGGTGGCCTTCAGCGACGGCGACCCAATCACCGGCGCGATGGCCCCGATCTTCCAGCAGATGGCCGGCGCGCAGGGCCGCGAGCACCCCACCCTGCACGGCGCGGGGCACTTCATCCAGGAGGATGCCGGCGAGGAGCTGGCCGGTCACATCGTGCGGTTCCTGGAGTAACGCCTCGCGCTGGTTAGATGTCGACGTGCCCTTCTTCACCGTCGACGCGGAGTTGCCCGGCCGGCGGGGACGCAGCGGGGTGATCCACACCCCGCACGGCGACATCCACACCCCGGCGTTCATCGCCGTCGGCACCAAGGCCACCGTGAAGGCGGTGCTCCCCGAGACGATGCGCGAGCTCGGCGCACAAGCGGTTCTGGCCAACGCCTACCACCTCTACCTTCAGCCAGGGCCCGACATCGTCGACGAGGCGGGCGGCCTTGGCGCGTTCATGAACTGGCCGGGCCCGACGTTCACCGACAGCGGCGGGTTCCAGGTCCTGTCGTTGGGTGCCGGGTTCCGCAAGGTCCTGTCGATGGACGCCAACCGGGTGCAGGCCGACGACGTGATCGCCGAGGGCAAACAGCGGCTGGCGCACGTGGACGACGACGGGGTCACGTTCATCTCGCACCTCGACGGCTCGACGCACCGGTTCACTCCCGAGGTGTCGATGCAGATTCAGCACAAGATCGGCGCCGACATCATCTTCGCGTTCGACGAGTTGACGACGTTGGTGAATACCCGTGGCTACCAAGAGGAATCGGTGGCGCGTACCCAGGCGTGGGCGGTGCGCTGCATCGCCGAGCACCGCAGGCTGACCGCCGAACGTCCGGAGCGGCCCGCGCAGGCGCTGTTCGGGGTGGTTCAGGGCGCGCAGTATGAGGACCTGCGCCGCCAAGCGTCGCGGGACCTGGCCGGCATCGTCGATTCCGAGGGACGCGGGTTCGACGGTTATGGCATCGGCGGAGCGCTGGAGAAGCAGAACCTGGCCACGATCGTCGGGTGGTGCGTCGATGAACTGCCCGACGACAAACCCCGTCATCTGCTGGGCATCAGCGAGCCCGATGACCTGTTCGCCGCGATCGCTGCGGGTGCCGACACCTTCGACTGCGTGTCGCCGTCGCGGGTGGCGCGCAACGCCGCGGTGTACTCGCCGACCGGGCGCTTCAACATCACCGGCGCACGCTATCGGCGCGACTTCACCCCGATAGACGCCGACTGTGACTGCTACACGTGTGCCAACTACACCAGGGCCTACCTGCATCACCTCTTCAAGGCCAAGGAGATTTTGTCCGCCACGCTGTGCACGATCCACAACGAGCGCTTCATCGTCCGCTTGGTCGACCAGATCCGCGCCGCGATCGTGGCGGGCGAGTTCGACGAACTCCGCGAGGATGCCCTCGGCAACTACTACGGCCATTCGACGCGTGCACAATAGCGTGCACAATAGGTAGATGACTGCTGCCGCCGAGCCGCAAGAGCTGCTGGTGAAACTGCTCGACCCCGCCAACCGGGCCAACCCGTACCCGGTGTACCGGCAGATCCTCGACCGCAGCCCGATGCTGATCCCCGAGTCCACCCTGCACGTGATGTCCAGCTTCGCCGACTGCGACGAGGTGCTGCGCCACCCCGACTCGTGCAGTGACCGGCTGAAATCGACCGCCGCGCAGCGGGCCATCGACGCCGGCGAGCAGCCCCGCCCGTTCGGCACCCCCGGCTTCCTGTTCCTCGACCCGCCTGATCACACCAGGTTGCGCAAACTGGTCAGCAAGGCGTTCTCGCCACGAGTGGTCAAGGCACTGGAGCCAGACATCACCACCATGGTCGACGACCTGCTCGACAAGGCCGCCGAGACAAGCGAATTCGACGCCATCGAGCAGCTGGCGCATCCGCTGCCAGTGGCGGTTATCTGTCGGCTACTCGGCGTACCGATCGAGGATGAACCACAATTCAGCTCGGCATCAACACTTTTGGCGCAAGGGCTCGACCCGTTCGCCACGTTCACCGGTGAGCCTCAGGGTCTGGAAGAACGCCTGAAGGCCGGAATGTGGCTGCGCGGCTATCTGCGCGAATTGCTGGAGCGCCGCCGCGCGGAGCCGCGCGACGACCTGATGTCGGGGCTGATCGCGGTGGAGGAGTCCGGTGACCAGCTCACCGAAGAGGAGATCGTCGCGACCTGCAACCTGCTGCTGATAGCCGGCCACGAGACGACGGTCAACCTGATCGCCAATGCCATCCTGGCGATGTTGCGCCACCGTGAGCACTGGACGGCGTTGAGCGCCGATCCGGGCCTGGCCCCGAACATCATCGAGGAAACACTGCGCTATGACCCACCGGTGCAGCTGGCCAGCCGGGTGGCCGGTGCGGACATGCAGATCGGTGACACCCGAATCCCCAAGGGCGACATCATGATGCTGCTGCTGGCGGCAGCGCATCGCGATCCGGCTGTGACCGAGCGGCCCGACGACTTCGACCCGAACCGCAATCCGATCCGCCACCTGGCATTCGGCCATG
The DNA here is from genome assembly GCF_002086695.1 of Mycolicibacterium rhodesiae. Classification (GTDB taxonomy): domain Bacteria; phylum Actinomycetota; class Actinomycetes; order Mycobacteriales; family Mycobacteriaceae; genus Mycobacterium; species Mycobacterium rhodesiae. The sequence goes on along the minus strand of NZ_MVIH01000009.1, from coordinate 189,777 downwards.
GACCGCACTTCTGCCTGGGTGCGCCGTTGGCGCGCATGGAGGCCGCGGTGGCGCTGACCGCGGTGACCCGACGCTTCCCGCACGCGCGGCTGGCCGCTGAGCCCACCTACAAACCACACGTCACGCTGCGCGGTATGGCCCGCCTCGACGTCGCCGTCTGAATTCAGCCGAACAGGACTGCCAGCCGGTGGCGGTCGACGGATCCCTTCGCCGTCACCGGCAGTTGGTCCACCGATGAAATATGCTCCGGGACTTCAAACTTCGCGAGCCGCTCAGCGCAGAACGCTTGCAAGGCCGCACTGTCGAAGGCCGCCCCGGCCCGTAGGACGACTGCTGCTGCGACCTGCTCGCCGTATTTGGCGTCGGGCACCGGGAACACCGCCGCCTGCACCACATCGGGATGGGCCAGCAGCACGTCCTCGACCCGCTCGGGCGAGATCTTCTCCCCGCCCCGGTTGATGATGTTCTTGATCCGGCCCCGAAGTGTCAGCGTCCCAGAGCCGTTCATCGAGCCGAGGTCCCCGGTGTGCAACCAGCCGTCGGTGAAGGTGGCTGCGCTGGCCGCCGGGTCGTTGAGGTAACCGCGCGCCACCGCCGGCCCGCGGAGCCAGACCTCTCCGGTGTCGGCGATTCGCACTTCGGCCCCGATCGGTGCGCCGACGGTGTGCATGCGGGTCGAGGTGTCGGCGGCTGCCGTCACCGCGCAGGCCTGGTGGGTTGCCTCGGTCATCCCGTACGCCGGCAGCACCGGCGCACCGAACGCAGTCTCGAGCCGGGCGGCGACCGCAGCTGGCAGCGGGGCACTGCAACTCCGCAGGAAGCGCAGCCCCGCAGCGGAAGCGGCACCGGCCGGTGCGGCATCCAGCAGCACCTGGTAAATCGTCGGTACCGCGGTGACCCACGTGGCGCCGGTCGCCGCCAGTTCGTCGAAGAACGTATGCGCCGAAAACCGGCCCTTCTCAGGTAGTCCCAGCGTTCCTCCGCTCGACAATGTCGCCAGCAGGCCGGCCACCAAGCCATGCCCGTGGAACATCGGCATCACCGCGACGGTGGCGTCGTCGGCGCGCAGGCCGTACGCGGTCACCACATTGCGCATCGCGGCGGACAGGCTGTCATGAGTCCACGGCACCATCTTCGGCGTGCCCGTGGTCCCCGATGTGAACATCACCATCGCGTCGTCTGCGGTGAGTCCGAGCACGGGGGGAACCCGCCGCTGGACCGCGACCCCACTGACCGTGCACCGCGACCCCCGGACGGCCAACATGAGTTCCGGGGTTTCGTCGAGCGCCACCGCCGGTGTGTCGGTCAGTACCGCTCGAGCGCCAAGCCTGCGCATGCGGTCGCTCTGCTCGCTCGCCGGGAGTGCCGGGTCCAGCGGCGCCACCACCAGCCCCGCCCGGGCTGCGCCCAGAAGCCCGACGATGTAGCCGAGGGTGTTGGGTGCCCGCAATCCCACCACGTCGCCACCGACCAGCCCGGTGGCCCGCAGAGCTGCCGACATCTGCTCGACCATGTCCGCCAGCGTCGGGTAGCTGACGGAGCGGTGTGCCGCGGTGTCGACGACAGCGACCGCCCCGGGTGTGGCCGCGGCGGCGTGCGCGGCCAGGTCGCCCAGCCTCATGTCGGCCTCCGGTCAGATGACGTGTGCGGTCCTCATGTCTTCGATCTGGTCTGTGGTGTAGCCGAGATCGTGCAGCACGTCGATTGTGTGCTCCCCGAGCAGAGGCGCGCCGGTGATTGTCGGGGTGAAGTCGGAGAATTTCACCGGGCTGCCGACGGTGAGGAAGGTGCCGCGACCATCCTGCTGCACCTCGACGATCGTGCCACTGGCCCGCAGGGCGGGGTCGTGGGCGATCTCCTTCATGCTGAGCACCGGTGCGCACGGCACGTCGTACTTGCGCAAGATGTCGACGGCCTCGTACTTGGTCTTGTCGGCAAGCCACTTCTCGATATCGGCGAAGATGCCGAAAAGGTGCGGCTGACGTGCCTCGGCCGTGCGGTAGGCGGGGTCGTCGACCCATTCCGTCTTGCCGAGCGCCTCGCAGGTCTTCTCCCAGTTCTGTTCCTGGATGGTGAAGTAGATGTAGGCGTTGGGATCGTCCTGCCAGCCTTTGCATTTGAGGACCCAGCCCGGCTGTCCACCGCCGCCGGCGTTACCACCGCGCGGCACCGTGTCGCCGAAGGGCGTGTCGGGATACTGCGGGTACTCCTCCAGGTAGCCGACCGCCTCCAGCCGTTCCTGATCACGCAGCTTCACCCGGCACAGGTTGAGCACCGCATCCTGCATGGACACCGAAACCTTCTGCCCCATACCGGTCTTCTCCCGCGCCAGCAGCGCGGTGAGAATTCCGATCAGCAGGTGCATACCCGTATTGCTGTCCCCGAGCGCGGCCGAACTGACGGTGGGTGGACCGTCCCAGAACCCGGTGGTGGACAGGGCACCACCGGCGGCTTGCGCCACGTTCTCGTAAACCTTCAGGTCCTTCCACGGTGACTGCTCGTTGAAGCCCTTCACCGAACCGAAGATCAGCCTCGGATTCAGTTCGTGAATGTGCTCCCAGGACAACCCCATCCGATCGAGTGCCCCTGGCGCGAAATTCTCCACCAGCACGTCGGCCTCGCCGATCAGCTTCTCCATCACCGCCAGCCCCTCTGGGGTCTTGGTGTTGATGGCCAACGAGCGCTTGTTGCTGTTGAGCATGGTGAAGTAGAGGGCGTCGTGGTTGGGGATGTCGCGCAATTGGTGACGGGTGACGTCGCCGCCGTCGAGGCGTTCGACCTTCAGCACGTCCGCACCGAACCAGGCCATCATCTGAGTGCAGGCAGGCCCGGCCTGAACGCCGGTGAAGTCGATCACCTTGACGCCGGACAGGGGTTGTGGCGCTTGGGCAGTCATCGGTGTTCCTTTCGCTAAGCCTGGTTTGGCTGTAATGCGCTGCGGGGGTTGAGGTTGGTCAGGTGGCCGCTTTCTGTCCCGGCCGACGGATCCAGTTCACAATCGATGAGTGCCGGCCGGCCGGAGGCGACCGCGTCCGCCAAGGCACTTGACAGGGCGTCCGGGGTGTCGACGTGGTACCCCGTCCCACCGAATGCTTCGATGAGTCGTTCGTGATGTGCCCGCGGCGCCAGCACCGTTGGCTCGGGGTCGGTGCCGTAGGGGTCTACTCCGTCGCCTCGGTAGATCCCGCCGTTGTTGAGGACGACGACGGTCACGGGAAGGCCGTAACGGCAGATGGTCTCTATCTCCATGCCGCTGAACCCGAATGCGCTGTCACCCTCGACCGCGATGACAGGCTGGCCGGTCTCGACGGCTGCGGCGACGGCATAACCCATCCCGATGCCCATGATTCCCCAAGTGCCACAATCCAGTCGGTGTCGCGGAACCCGCATGTCCACGATATTGCGAGTCATGTCCAGGGTGTTGGCGCCCTCGTTGACCAGATACACCTGCGGATGGTCGCGAACGAAATCACGAATCGGACGCAACGCGTTGTAGAAGCGCATCGGCCGCGGATCCTCGGCCAGCCGGTGGGCCATCCCAGCAGCGTTGTGCTCGCGCCGTTCGGTCAGCTCGGCCTGCCATCGGTGCGGGCATAGCACCGGATGACGTGGCAGCCCTGCGTTCAACGCTGTGACGACTGATTTGATGTCGCCGGCCAAGGGGATGGTCGTGGGTTGATTGCTGTCGAATTCGGTTGGATCGATGTCGATCTGGATGAATTTCGCATCTGCCGCCCAATGCGGGGCCTCACCGTGCTGAAGCAGCCAGTTCAACCGCGCCCCGGCCAGCAGCACGACATCAGCCTTCGCCATCGCCAGGGAGCGAGCGGCCGCCGCGGACAGCTGGTGGTCATCGGGTATCAGTCCCTTGGCCATCGACATCGGCAGGAACGGGATACCGGTGGTCTCGACGAAGGCGCGGATCTGCTTGTCGGCCCGTGCGTACGCCGCGCCCTTGCCCAGCACGATCAGCGGGCGTTGCGCACCTGCCAGTAACTCCAGTGCCCGCAACACTGAGTGGTGCGAGGGAGACTGGCTGGGAGCCGGATCGGTGACTTTCCACAGGCTCGCTGCGCCCGCGGATGCATCCATGGTTTGGGCCAGCACCTCGGCGGGGATGTCGAGATACACCCCGCCTGGTCTGCCGGACACCGCCGTACGGAACGCCCGGGCGATGCCGCGGCCGATGTCCTCGACCCGGTCGACGCGGAAGCTGGCCTTGGCAAGGGGTTTGGCGATCGCCATCTGGTCGAGCTCTTCGTAGTCACCGCGCTGCAGGTCGACGATCGCGCGTGTGCTGGAGCCGGCGATGTGCACCATCGGGAAGCAGTTCACCGTGGCGTTGGCCAGTGCGACCATCCCGTTGAGGAAACCAGGGCCTGAAACAGTCAGGCAGACACCGGGTTTACCGGTCAGAAAGCCGGCGGCGGCCGCGGCGTGACCCGCATCCGACTCGTGCCGGAACCCGATGTAGCGGATCCCAGATGCCTGGGCCAGCCGGGCAAGATCGGTGATCGGGATACCGACCACCCCATAGATGGTGGCGACGTCGTTGAGTTTGAGCGCCTCGACCACGAGGTGGAACCCGTCGGTCAGCGGGCCGTTGATGTCAGGCGAAGTCATGGTTGAAGTGTGCTCGGCCCCAACGCCTCGGACCAGAGCGCTAGCTGCACACTTGGAGGTAGGGCTAGCCCCCAGGTGCGGTCAGCGGGATCGTCACACTGATCGTCGTACCGGCTCCGCTTTCGCTGACTAGACCGAGATGTCCGGACAGCGCTTCGACGCGGTCCTTCAGTCCGATCAATCCGGATCCGCCGCCCGCACCGGCACCTCCGATACCGTCGTCGGCGATGCGCAACGCCAAGTCGGCGTCGGTGACTCGTGCCCACACAGTGACCTCGGCGGCCTGCGCATACTTGGCGGCATTGGTCAGCGCCTCCGCAACCACGTAGTAGGCGGCCACTTCCACCGACTCTCCCAGCCTGCGGTCGACCTCGACGTCCAAGGTGACAGGGACCGGGGATCGCCGGGCCAGAGTCTTGATCGCTGGACCGAGTCCGCCCCTCGAGAGGATCGCCGGATGGATTCCGCGGGACAACTCCTGGAGATCGGTGTGGAGGTGGCCCAGTCCGTCGATGATGGCACCGAGCTGTTCGCGCAACTCGGCTGGCTCATCGGGTGCGGACGCTTCCAGGGCACGCAGCTCCAGTCCCAGCGACACGATGCGCTGCTGCGCGCCGTCGTGCAGGTCTCGTTCGAACCTGCGGCGTGCCTGATCGGCGGCGGTGACGATGCGGGCTCGCGATGCCTGCAGTTCGGCGCGGGTCTCGGCGTTGGCGACCGCGGTGGCAACCAGGTCCGCGAAGTCCGCGACCCGGTCCTCGGTACGTCCGGGCAGTGGCTGTTCGGTGTCGCAGTCGACGACCATCGCGCCCCACACCACGCCGTCCACGATGATCGGGGCCCCGACCCCGCAACGCAACCCGAGGTCTCGCAGGCGGGACGCGGTCGAACCATGAGCGTTGCGGTAGTCATCGATGCGCGACGGCTGGGCTGTGCGTCGGACGGTGCCGGCCACCGAGTCGCCCTCCAACGCGACGAACTCGCCGACTGCCAACATGCGGGCAGGGTTCACGTCGTACGTGGCGACGGGGATGCATCCATCGCCGGCGAACCTGAGCAGATTGACATGTTGAACACCCAATCCACGCGCCAATTCGGCGACGGCCACCGGATACAACTCCTCCAGGACCGCCCCGCGTGCCACCAGCGTCGCAACCCGCCGCAAAGCGGCCTGCTGTCCGGCCAATACGCTGGCCAGCTCAGCCGCCACATCTGCTTCGATCCGGCGTTGCATGGCCTCGGCCGCGCGAAGCCTGGCCTGACCGACCAGGAGATTGGTCAGCAGCGCCAGCGTCAGGAACACCACCACCGCGGGCACCAGGCTGCCGCTGCCCTCGTTGACGTGAAACCACACGTAGGCCATGGCGCTGGCCACCGACGTTGCCAGTGCCAGGCGGAAGCCCCATCCTGCTGAGACCACCAGCACCCCGAGCAGGAAGATCGCCCCGAATGCGTCGTCAGGGGCGACCTGCTTGAGGACGTGCACGATCAGCGTCTCGGCGGCGATGAACGCGATGGCGGTGAGCACTCCCCACCGCGTCGGGGGAGGAGTCGGCCGCAATAGCAGTGCCAGCAGCCGGTCGCGCACGGGTGCGCCTGCGCGGGGCTCAGTTGCGGACGGTGTCATGGTGTCGAATCGATGGTAGAGGGCACCCGCGAATTGGGTACCTGCGAAGCAGTCCTTTACCGCTAGCAGCAATGCCGACGTCCATACTGGTCTGTCATCCTCGAAACATGTTCGGCTTCGGAGGTGTCCGTGATGCGTTGCTTGATCGTCGATGACAGCGCGCAATTCCGCACGACCGCCAGCACTATTCTGCAGCGGGGCGGCATCTCCGTCGTCGGCACGGCGTCCAACACCGCCGATGCGTTGCGCTGCTATCAGGAACTGCAGCCCGACGTCACGCTCGTCGATGTCGACTTGGGCGCGGAAAGCGGGTTCGACGTAGTCCAGGCCCTGCACGAGGTCGGCGCGCCCGCGTCCGGCATGATCCTGATCTCGACCCACGCCGAATCAGACTTCACCGACCTGATCGCGGTCAGCCCGGTGTCGGGGTTCTTGCCGAAGTTCGCGTTCTCCACCCAGGCGGTGCGAAACCTCGCCGGCAGCGCCTAATCTACGGTCGCTCAGAGAGATTCGAGGTAGACGATCACCGCACGCACCCGGCGATGATCGTCGTTGGTCTCTGGCAGATCAAGCTTGGTCAGGATGCTCCGAACGTGCTTTTCCACTGTGCCCTCGGTGACAAAGATCCGCCGCGCGATCCCGCCGTTGGACAGACCCTCGGCCATCAGTGCCAGCACTTCGCGTTCGCGACTGCTCAACGCGTCCAGCGGGTCATTGCGCCTGCGGGCCGTGACCAGTTCGGTCACCAACGCCGGGTCGATCACCGATGCGCCGTTGACGATCCGGGTGAGCGTTTCGAGGAAGTCGTTGACATCGGTCACCCGGCTCTTCAGTAGGTAACCGATCGCGTGGCCGCCGGAGAGGAGTTCGAGGGCATGGTCGACGTCGACGTGGGCGGACAGGACCAGAATTGCGGTATCGGGCACCTCCTCGCGGATGAGGCGAGCGGTGTCGAGGCCTTCGGTGCTGTGAGTAGGTGGCATTCGGATGTCGATGATCGCCAGGTCCGGGCCCTCCCTGCGCACCAAGTCCAGCAACTCCGTGCCGTTACCTGCCTGACCAACGACGTCCAGGCCTGAGCGGATGAGCAGACTGGCCAGCCCTTCCCGCAGCAGTACATCGTCATCGGCGATCACCACGCGTGCGCCTGGCATCAATCCTCCTGCCGGTATTACCGCTAGCCGGTAGTGGACATGGCGGTCAACGTTGACGACATTGCCATGCCGCGTCCGCAAAGGTAACTGCAGGCATGGTTTTCGTTCAACGAAGGACATCGGATAATGCAAATCACGGGCAACACCATCTTCATCCCCGGCTCCACCAGCGGCATCGGCCTCGCGCTCGCGCTCGCCTTGAAAGCCAAGGGCAATACCGTCATCGTCGGCGGTCGGCGTGCCGATCGTCTGGAGGCGATCACCGCCGAGCATCCGGATCTGGGCGCCGTGCGCATCGACACCGCCGATCCGGAAAGCATCACCCAGGCAGCACAGCACGTACTCGCCGACTATCCCGCACTCAATGTCGTGATCACCATGGCCGGGATCATGAACGTCGAGGACTGGCATCGGCCCGCGACCTTCCTCGACTCTGCCGAAGCCGTTGTCACCACCAACGTGCTTGGGCCGATCCGGCTGATCGCCGCGTTCATCGAACACCTTCAGCAGCAGCCGGATTCGACGATCGTCACAGTTTCCTCCGGCCTGGCGTTCGCACCGCTGCAGATAACTCCGAGCTACAACGCCGCCAAGGCTGCCATCCACATGCTCAGTGAAACGCTGCGGCTGCAGCTGGCCGACACCACCGTCAAGGTCGTCGAGTTGGTTCCGCCTGCGGTGCGCACCTCGCTGCTGCCGGGGCAGGAGGAGAGTGAATTCGCCATGCCGCTCGACGAATTCGTCAGCGAGGTGGTCGATCTGCTTCAGACGCAACCCGACGCTCACGAGATATTGGTGGAGCGGGTCAAGTTCCTCCGTTACGGCGAGGCCCGTGGCGATTACGACGATGTGGTGGCCACTCTCAACGCTGCCGACCCGAACGGAAAGTGACGGATCGTGATGGAAAACAACGTCATTCTGGTCACCGGCGCTTCCAGCGGATTCGGTCGCATGTGTGCGGAGGCGCTGGCGAAGGCGGGCCATACGGTCTACGGCTCGATGCGGGACACCACCGGTCACAATGCCGCGAACGTCGCCGCCATGGCTGATTTCGCCGGCACGACAGGCGCAGACCTGCGGTCGGTGGAACTCGACGTGCAATCACAAGACTCCGTCGATCTCGGTGTCGACCGAATCCTCGACGAATGTGGTCGCATCGATGTCGTCCTGCACAACGCCGGACACATGGTGTACGGGCCGAGTGAGGCGTTCAGCGCCCAACAGCTCGCCGACCTCTATGACATCAACGTCCTCGGGACGCAACGGGTCAACCAGCGGGTGCTACCGCAGATGCGGACCCAGGGACGAGGCCTCGTGCTGTGGATGTCGAGCAGCAGCGCCGCTGGCGGCACGCCCCCTTACTTAGGGCCCTACTTCGCGGCCAAGGCCGCGATGGATGCTCTGGCGGTCACGTACGCCCGTGAGCTGACACTGTGGGGTATCGAGACATCCATCATCGTGCCGGGAGCCTTCACCAGCGGAACCAACCACTTCGCGCATGCCGGATCACCAGAACACAAAGAGGTCGCGGCCGCTTACGAGTCGGGTCCCTATCAGGGGTTCACGGCACGGGTCCAGGAAGCCTTCAACGCGATCGTTCCCCCGGACGCCGACGCAGGCGCAGTGGCCGACGCGGTGGTCGAGGTGGTTTCCGCGCCGTTCGGCTCGCGGCCGTTCCGCGTGCACATCGACCCTTCCGGCGACGGAGCCGACGTCGGGTTCGCCGTGACAGACCGCCTCCGGGCCGAGATGTTGCACCGCACCGGGTTGAGCGAGCTGCTGCACGTCAGGTCAGTACAACTAGATCGTCAGGAACCGGTCGAAGCGTGAGTCGTAGGCCTGTTGCCGCTCGGCCAACTGTTGCGACCGCTGCTGGGAGGTCACATACACGGTGTCGGGCGGAAGCATCGAGGGCAGGTCTTCAAGCCGCACCACCCGGGACGTGACAGTCGGCGAGCCGGCGTCGGGATTCGCGTTCGGCAGCTGCCAGCGGACGAACAGGCTGCCTTGGGAAAGACCACCCGTATCGACCCAGTTGGCCACTCCGGGATCGGTTCTGGAGATCACCAAGGTGTAGGAGCCATCGGGGTTCTGCACCGCTTGCGCTGAGTTCAGGCTGGTTTGGTGGTTCCAGTAGTCCGGCGTGATCGTCCACGCGTCGGTGATCGGCGTGGTGAAGTAACCGGCGTCGCCGAGTGTCACCGTGACGACCATGGCCTGGTCGTCGTCGAGGCGGAACAGGGTCGAGCTCTGCCGTTGCGTGGACAGCGTTCCGAAGGTGTGGGTGGGTTTACCCAGTGAGTTGACCGGCTGGATGAACGGCAACAGCATCAGACCATATAGGGCAACCCCTGAGGTCAACGCCAATGAGACTGCGCTGTCCACCATTTGGGCGTAGGTCTTCGGTGTGCCTGCGGGAAGTCCGTCCACGCGAATCACGGACAGCTCGACGGGCGAGTCGGTCCACTGCCCCAACGTGTCGCGAATGAACACCTGCTGGGCAGCGTGGGTCATGTGCAGATGGTTGGGAGTGCCGTCGTCGGGTGCGGTGTTCACCGTGATCGTGAACGTGCCGTCCGGATTGACCACGAGATCATGCAGTCCGATGTTGTCCACCGAGTTCGTCACGTTTGGGTCGGTGTATACCGAGAAGTTGAGATCGGCGGGCGGATCGCCGACGAACTTCCCGGTGATCACGTACGAGTACTTGGCGTTGACGGGAATGGTCCGATAGATCGAGTCGGGGTTGTCGTATGCCCAGCGACCGCCCGGAACGACCGACGGACCCCAGGCGTGGGGCGGTATCTCGTAGGTCAAGACCTGAGGGCGGGACGGGTCGGTGTTGACCATCCGCATGGCGACGCCGAAGGTGAACTCGTCGAGAGCTTGGTTCAGCCGGGAGATATTGCCGCGGTCGAGTCCACCGGCAGGCAGGTATTTCAGCGCCGCCATGGCGAACCACCAGGGCCGCAGAACGTTCTTGGTCCATTGCAGTCGAGGCGAATTGGCGATCTGGGCTGCCAGGACCTCCATCTGGAGTTGTTCGGGCGGCGCGGTGGAACCGGCGGCCACCGTGACGCTGATCTGCGTCTGACCATCGGCCGGGTCGGCGTGCAGCAGCCCGGCCAAGTTGATGTGCGGCGGATTCCCGGAATGGTCGTCGGCCCGGACCATGAAGGTGTCGGTGCCGCCGGTGGCGGCGAATTCGTCTGTGGGCACATAGGAGAACGTCCCGTCAGGTCTGATGACCACGCTCCCGTGGGCGGGAGCGGACGTCAGCAGGTACGAGATCCTGTCTCCTTCACGATCGGCGCCGTTGAGGTTGCCGGTAACCATCCCGTATTGCGAAGTGCCGTTCTGTGCCGGGTCGAACGAAATGGTGGGCGCCGTGTTGAAGAACGCGGCGTCGACGTGGCGGCGAATCCACTGTGCTGCGCCCGCCAGCGCCGCATCGGGGGCTGGGAGGCGAGCCGGGCCGTCATCCGCTCGTACCCTCCGGGCCGCGACCCGCTTGGTCGGGCGCTGCGACTGTGCCGAGGTGACGCGGGTGTCGCTGGTCGCGTGCGACGATTTGCGCACCGGAGCAGGAAACCGGGATGCCGTTGCGCCTTTGGCGACGCGCGAGCCCGGCGCTGCGGAGTCCGCTGCCGAGGACGCGTGTCCGGCGCTGGGGGAGTCAGCGGACGCAACAGCGGGCGCGAGCGCGGCACCGACGCCGAGAAATAGCGCCAGCGCACCGACTCTGCCTACGAATCTGCCATAACCGCGTCCGCCGGACCCATCGACTATTCGGCTCATCCAGTACCCCCGCGGCACGACGTTGTGATTACGATCCGTTGCGGAGCGTAACCCAGATCTTGGCTCAGCCGAGCAACGCGGCAACAACTTCCCGGGCGGCCCGCTCACCGGCGTCGACGGCGCCCTCCATGTAGGCGCTCCAATACGTCGCGGTATCGGTGGACGCCCAATGGATCACGCCGATCGGTGCCGACAGGGCTGAACCGTAGGCCGTCCAGACATGGGGGCCATGGTTGGCGTTGTAGCAGCCGCGGGTCCACTGCCGGTCCGACCATTCGCCGTCGACGTAGAACTCCGGATGGGCGGCCTTGCCGCCGTAATGACGCACCAGCTCAGCGGTGAGCGCCGCGCGGCGCTCGTCTTCGGGTAGGCGGCCGAAGGTGCGGGCCTGTTCGCCTTCGAGGAACATCAGGATCACGCCGTGATCGTCACCGGGGATGCAGGTGTCGTTGGACATCCGGGCCGGACCGACATCGGAGATCAGCTGCCCGTTGAAACCGTCAGTGCGCCAGAACGGTTCGTCGTAGACGAAGAACGCCTTCATGGCGGACCCATTGGGCAGACGCTGGGTGAGCTGATCGCGCGCCCCGGGAAGCGGGGGGTCGTACATGATCCGGCCCGTGAGAGTCGGTGAGATGGCGACGATCACACGGCGCCCACGGGCGACCAGTCCGCCGCGGCAGTGCACGCTCACACTGTCGGCGGAGTGCTCGATCAGCTGTACCGGGACCCTGAGCATGATGTGATCGGCGATCAGCGCGGCCAGTCGGCGCGGGATCTCGGCTGTGCCGCCGACGAACCGGGTGGTCTGGGCGCCTCCTTCGGATTCGGCGAACAGCTCGGAGGTCACTCCGCAGGTCTGGATGGTGAACAGCAGGTGCAGGAACGACACCTCCGCGGTCGGCACCGCAAGAATCCCGACCGTACAGATCTCCACCAAGGTGCGGGCTACCGGCGAGAGTCCCTGGGCGTCGTACCACGCGCCCGCGGTGATGGAATCCCATTCAGTCGCTTGGGGTGCCGACCACGGTGCGTCGACGGGCACCTCCGATGCAAGCTCGTCCAGCCGGCGCAGCACTCGCTCCAGCTCGGCGAGCTCGTCGCCGAACCGAGCGTGGAATTCGCTCTCGCGCAACACTCCCGACCCGACGAGGTCGTAGGAAGTCTCGCCGTCCTCGAACTGTGGGTAGGTCTCGACGCCGAGCTCGGCGGCCAGCAGGAACATCCGTTCGTGGGTGTCGCCGATCCACTGGGCGCCGAGCTCGACGGGTAGGCCCGGTATGACGTCTTCAGTGAGGATGCGCCCGCCGACGCGCTCGTCGGCCTCTAGCACCACCGGCGTCAGTCCGGCCGCCAGCACAGCGCGGGCGGCGATCATTCCGGAAAGTCCGGCCCCGACGATGACGACGTCCGCGTCGACCTGCGTCTGCTTAGGCATCTGGACACTGTGGCACAGTGCCGGTCCGGCTACAGGGGATTGAGGACCCGCTCCAGGAACTGGCGGGTCCGGGCTTCCTTCGGGTTGCCGAGCACCTCGTCGGGCGGGCCCTGTTCGAGAATGACGCCACCATCGGTGAACAAGACCTGATTGGAAACCTGTCTGGCGAATTGGATTTCGTGGGTGACGATCACCATCGTCCAGCCCTCGACGGCCAGCTCCTTGATCACCGAGAGCACCTCACCGACCAGCTCGGGATCCAGTGCCGACGTCGGCTCGTCGAACAGCACCAGCTTGGGCTTGAGCGCCAGTGCCCTGGCGATACCGACCCGCTGCTGCTGCCCGCCGGACAATTGGTACGGGTATTGATCCCGTTTGTCGGCCAGCCCGACCTGATCGAGAAGAGTGACCGCGTCGGCGATCGCTTCCTCTTTGGGGCGCTTCTGCACTATCACCGGTCCTTCGATGATGTTCTGCAGCACCGTCTTATGTGGAAACAGGTTGTGCCCCTGAAACACGAAGCCGCTTCGTGACTGGAACCTGCGCACCTCGGATTTGGTTGTCGGCGTGGCGAAGTCGATCTCGACATCATCGACCCGGATCACGCCGGCATCGGCCCGGTCCAAGGCGTTCAACGTGCGCAACAACGTGGTCTTGCCCGACCCGGACGGCCCGATGATCGCGGTCGCGGTTCCGCGCTGGACCGTGAACGACACGCCCTTGAGTACTCGGTTGTCACCGAACGCCTTCTCGACGCCGTCGGCGACGACACGGTATTCGGTTTCGCCCGTGCTGTCGGTCATCGCGCCACGTACCTTTCCAGCCGGTGCTCGAGGCGGCTCTGGCCGAACGAGAGCACCAGGCAGATGATCCAGTAATACGCCGCGGCGGTGCCGTACAGCGCGAAGAACTCGAACGTCGGCGCCGCCGCCACCTGTGCGGTGCGCAGAAGTTCGGTCACCAGGATGGTCGAGGCCAGTGAGGTGTCTTTGACCAGTGAGATCAGGGTGTTGGACAGCGGTGGGACCGCGACCCGGGCCGCCTGCGGGAGGATGATCCGCCGCAGCGCACCGGCGTAGTGGTAGCCGATGGTTTCGGCGGCTTCCCACTGGCCTTTCGGGATGCTTTGTATCGCCGAGCGGATGATCTCGGCGGCGTAGCCGCCGACGTTGAGACTGAAGGCGATCACCGCCGCCAGGAACGGGTCGAGTTTGATGCCGATCTGCGGCAGTGCGTAGAAGATGATGAACAACTGCACCAGCAGTGGGGTGCCGCGGATGACCGAGATGTAGAACCGCGCGAGGTTGGACACCACCACGTTTCTGGACAGTCGGCCCAGCGCCACCACGAGCGCGATCACCAGACCGATGACGAAGCTGATGACGGTCAGCGGAATGGTCACCGTAATCGCGGCTTTGGCCAACGGCCACAGGTTCTCACCGATCAGCTGCCACACCGAGCGGTGTGCGGCCTCGGCTCCCGCGGAGGGCGGCGCTCCGGTGGCGTTCGCCTTCAGGTACTTCTGCGAGATCGCGGCCAACGTGCCGTCGGCCTTCAGTTCGTCGATGGCCCGGTTCAGCTCCGGCAGCAGGCCGCTGTTCTTGCGGGCCGCGAAACCCTGTTCGCTCTTGTCGCCGATGGTGGCGCTGATCTTCACCGACTGGTTGTCGGTCTCGGCCTGATAGGCGTGAAAAGCGATGCTGTCGTTGACGACGGCATCCACCCTGCCCTGATTGAGCAGCGTGATCGCCTGCGTGAACCCTTCGACCGGCGCCACTGTCGCCCCGGCGTCCCGGGAGACCTGGGCCCAATTGCTGGTGATGCTGGCGCCGGCGGTCTTGCCCTTGAGATCTTTGAGCGAGGTGATCGAATTGTCGTTCGCCCGGGTGATGATCACGCCTTCACCGACCGAATACGGTTCGGACAAGTCGTATTTACTCTGGCGTTCCGGGGTGATGGTCACTTCGTTGGCCACCACGTCGAATCGGTTGGCTTCCAGGGCGGCGAAGATGGAATCCCATGGCGTCTGGACGAATTCGACCTTCTTGCCGAGCTTCTGGCCGACCGCGTTGGCGACATCGACGTCGTAGCCGGCGAGTTGTCCGGTCGCGGGGTCCTGGAAGCTGAACGGCGCATAGGTGCCCTCGGTGCCGACCCGCAGCACACCGGAGGACGGCGGCCCGCCGCTATCGGACTTGGCGCAGCCGCCGAGGAGCACTGCGGCGACCAGTGCGATGGCCAGCAGGGCTGCGCGGGGGAAATGACGCATTCGGCGGACAGTAATGCTGTGGGACATGCCCGCCAAGGGTTGCGATCAAACCGGTTGATACACCCACGGCTCGCGGGGCAACCTGGCCGGGTCGAATTGGCGCAGCAGGTCAGTCATATCCGACGACGGCCAGCCCAGCGATTCGGTGATCAAGGCGAACGTTCTGGACACTCCGAGTTCGGCCAGCGTGACCGCGCCGTCGCGCTTGGCCAGCCGCTTGCCTTCGGCGTTGAGGACCAGGGGAACGTGACCGTATACCGGCTGCCCATAGCCGAGGAGCCGGGCCAGGTAGGCCTGGCGAGGGGCGGACGCCAGCAGGTCGTCGCCGCGGACCACCTGGTCGATGCCGGAGCGCGCGTCATCGACGACGACGGCAAGGTTGTAGGCCGGCACCCCGTCACCACGACGCAGCACGAAGTCGTCCACCACCCCGGTGTAGCGGCCGTGGATGACGTCGGTGACGGTGTACTCGCCGGCATCGGCCCGCAGCCGCAGCGCCGGCGGTCGTCCCGTTTCGCGTTTGGCGGCCCGCTCGGCGGCATTCAGGTCACGGCAGGTACCCGGGTATGCCCCTTCCGGGGCGTGCGGAGCGCGCGGCGCGCTGAGGATATCTTTTCTGCTGCAATAGCATTCGTACACCAGGTCGCGCTCCGCCAACCCGGCGATCGCCGTGTCGTAGCGTTCCCGCTGCCGGGATTGCCATTGCGGTTCACCGTCCCACGTGACGCCGATGGCGGCCAGATCAGCGAGCTGGCGTTGCGCGACGTCGTCGTGTGTGCGGTCGTCGAGGTCTTCGACGCGCATCAGGAAGCTCCGGCCGGTCGAGCGGGCGAACAGCCATGCCAGCACCGCGGTGCGAAGGTTGCCGATGTGCAGGTCGGCGGACGGGCTGGGGGCGAACCGGCCTGCGCCCGGCGCGGGGCGAGTCACGCCCGCAATCTAGCTCAGGAAAGCTCAGTCCCGTTCCCACGGCGCGGTTTCGTCCATCTTGGCGTAGTACTTGGCGAGATGGCTCTTGACCCGCTCGATGTCCTTGTCGGGCAGGTCAACACCGCCACGCGAGCCTTGCATGATCGCGCCGGCCGCCATGATCCCGCGCGGCACCGCTGTCAGCTTGCCGTCGATGACGTCGGCGATCAGCAGTTTGTAGGCGGTGAAGTTGTCTTTGTTGTCGCCGTCGTACCAGACGTGTGCGTCGCGATACTTCTCGTTCGGTTGGTCTTCGGCATCGGCCCATTTTCGGACTCGCTTCTCGGCCGCGTCGCCATCCCACTTGCGGTCGCGGTCGGTCAGCGGAAGGTCCTTGAACGCTGTCACTGACATAGCGGTGGCGTGCCCGCGACCGGCCGTCGGTAAACGGCACGGCCCTCAGAAATTCAACCGAGTTGCTGGCCGACCGGATCCGCGGCAATCCGCCATCCGGCGCTGGATTCCTGTTGACGCCAGAACTCGGCGAAGCGCCCACCGTGAGCGGTGAGTTCGTCGATGCTGCCCTGCTCGACGACCGTGCCTGCGTCGACGAACAACACCTGGTCGGCGTGCCGGATGGCGTCGAGACGGTGCGCGATGATCACCCGGGTCCGCGGCTGCGGATCGTCATGGATCGCCTGGGTGATCGCCGCTTCGTTCTCGGTGTCGAGCGCGCTGGTCGCTTCGTCGATCAGCAGAACGCCTGCCGGCTTGAGCAATGCTCTTGCGATGCTGACCCGTTGGCGTTCACCTCCGGAGAGGGCGGTACCAGCCTCGCCGACTCGGGATTGTGCGCCATTGGGAAGGCGCTCGACGATGTCGTCGACGCGAGCCAAGCTCATCGCCTGGTGCAGTGCCTCATCGCCGGCCTCGGGATGCCCGACGCGGATGTTGTCCGCGATCGTTCCGTCGAACAGGTAGGGATGCTGGAACACCACACTGACCAAGGCGCGCCGTGCGCCGGGATCCATCTCGGCGCTGTTGGCGCCGCCGACGACAATCTGACCGCGCTCGGGGGTGTGCAGTCCCGCGATGAGGGACAGGATGGTGCTCTTGCCGGAACCCGACGGCCCGACGATCGCGGTGGTGGTTCCCGGCTCGAGGGTGAACGACAGGTCCTTGAGCACCTCGGTTCCCTGGTAGCCGAAGCCCACAGACCGGAATTCGATTCTGGGCGGCGATGATTCACTCGGCGGCAGCGCACCGCGCCCGGGCTGTGCAGCCAGCGGTGCTGTGGTGACGGTGTCGAGCCGGCCCAGCAGGCCGCGCGACGACTCCACCGCGCCCGACAAGTCGGCCAGCACCGTGAACGGTTCCAGGAAGCGCACCATCACGATCGCCAGTGCCACCGCCTCGGCCGCACCGAGCTCGCCACGCAGTGTCAGTGTCGTGATGGTGGCCGCCAGCAGGATGAGCGCGATCTGGCTGGCCACGCTGAACAACAGCTGACCGGGGATCTGGAATAGCAGCAGCCGCGCGGTTGCGCCGCGGACCGCCGTGAGAGCTTCCCCGGTCTTGCTTCGGACCGCGGTGACGCGGCGACTGGCCCGCAACGCCTGCTGGGTGCGGGCGAATTCCACGAGGCGTTCGGTGAGAGCACTGTGGGCGCTCGCGTCGGCGGCGTCGGCGGCGCGGACCAGCCGCTGGCTGGCGACCAGGGCCCCGAGGAGGAACGGCAACGCGATCGCCGCAGCCAGGCCGACCTGCCAGGAGACGAAGAACAGGCCGGCGGTGATCGCGGCGGGCAACAGCAGCGCACCGACGAAGGGGCTCAGCAGGTTTACGACGAAGCCGACCAGCTCCGGCGCGCTGGCAGCGATGGCCTGACGTGCCACCGCGGTGTTGTCGGCGGTGAACCACCGCAGCGGAACGGTGGTGAGCCGGTCGGCCATCGAGTGCTGGGTGGTGTCCGCCAGCGTGAAGCCGAGACTGAAACCGATGCGGGCCAACACCATGTCGACCACCCACCCGCCGACCGTGACGGCGGTGAGTGCCCCGACCCACGGCCATGCGTCCGACGCGTGTGGACCGAACAGCGCGGCGAGCAGCGGCACCAGCAGCAGTGCGCTGGCCGCCCGCAGAATCACCGAAATGAGCGTCAGCGCAACGTAACTGGTGATCTGTCCGCGATTCTGGGCGGGAATCAGCCGGATCAGGATACGGATCATCGCGCGACCTCGCCGGTCAGCGCACCAGCGGGCACGGAACTGTACGTGCGCCCCTCCCACAGGCGTCGGTAGCGGCCGTCGGCGGCGAGCAGCTGCGGATGGGTGCCGGCCTCGGCTATGCGGCCACCGTCGAGCACCACGATCTGATCGGCACCGGTGATGGTGTGCAGGCGGTGGGCGATCACCAGGACCGTGCGGTTGGCGATCAACGAGCTCAACGCCTGCTGCACCAGATACTCGGATTCGGGATCGGCGAAGGCTGTGGCCTCGTCGAGGATCAGGATCGGGGTGTCGGCCAGCAGCGCACGGGCGATCGTGAGGCGTTGCTTTTCACCGCCCGACAGCGGGGTGTTCGCCCCGATGACGGTGTCGTACCCGCCGGGCAATTGCACGATTCGGTCGTGGATCTGCGCGGTGCGCGCTGCGCGTTCGATCTCGGCGAGAGCGGCCTGCGGCCGGGCGAGCGCGATGTTGTCCCGCACGGTGCCTGCGACCAGCTGAACATCCTGGAACACGAAGCCGACCCGGGTGTACAACTCGTCGGGGGACATGGTGCGGATGTCCCGGCCATCGATCCGGATCGCGCCGGTGTCGACGTCGTGGAAACGCGCCAGCAGTGCCGCCAGGGTGGACTTGCCCGACCCGGACGGCCCGACCAGCGCCGTCACCGTTCCCGCCGTCAGGGTCAGCGTCACGTCGTGGATCACCGGCACCGCCGGGCGATAACCGAAGCCGACGGCGTCGAAAGTCACGCCGGCCGCCGCGGGGGATCCCGGGAGTTCCTCAGGCCGGGTGGTCAATTCGGGTTCGTCGAGTGTGACCGCGATGCGCCGGGCAGCCTGCGTGCCTTCCCGGATGCCGCCGAGTCCGTAGGCGATGCCCAGTAGACGGCTGCCGAAGGTGGTGCCCAGCACCAGGAATGGCAGCAGGGCGGTGGGCGTCGTCCAGCCGGCGGCCACGAACGCGGTGCCCGCTGTGACGATGAGCCACAAGAACGTGCTCGGTCGGGTCACCAGATCCATGAAAGTCTTCTTGCCGATGAACGGGCGCTGCCATTCGTTGAGGAACGCGATGTATCCGTCCAGTCGGCGGCGGAACGATGAGGCCGCCGCGCCGCCGAACACCCGAATCACCGGCTGGCCTTCCAGGAATGCCGCCGACTCGCCGTTCATCTGCTCGGCCCAGCGGGATGCCTCGGCGATCTTCGGGCCGCTTTGATAGACCATGGTCCAAGTGGTGACGATGTAGACGAGGATCGGCAGGAACAGGATCAGTGCCATGCCCCAGTCGACGGCGAACAGATAGATCAGCACCGCGACCGGCGCGACTACCGCCGCGACCGCGTCGCACACCGCGTGCGTCACCAGATAGTGCAGCGACAGGGTGTCGTCCTGGATGAGCTTCTTCACCGAGCCCGATCCGCGATCGGTGAACCAGCCCAACGGCATTCGGGCCAGCTTGTCGAGCAGTCGGCGCCGCACCTCAGCGCTGAACCGCATGTCGACCACATGCAGCCACAACACCAGAACCGCTCCCAGCGTGGTGCCGGTGGTCAGCAGCACGACGAACACGGTCACCGTGTTCCACACCCGGGATTGGTCGGCGCCGCTGAGCAGCTGCTGCGCCAGCTCGGCCAGGACCACGAACGGAGCGAGCTGCAGCAGGGTGAGCAATGCCTGTAGCACGCCGGCGACGATCAGCTGTGACTTCACCGGTGCGAGAAGCTCTTTGCCCGCTTGGGAACGCCACGTCCCCTTGGCGGCCGTCGAGTGCGCCGGCGGCTCCGTTGTGGTTGCGGGGGTTTCAGCGGCTGGCGGAGGGGCGTCGTCGTCGCGGCTGCTGCCCATCTCGCGCCCCTGCGTCCAGTACGCCTG
This sequence comes from Mycolicibacterium rhodesiae, assembly GCF_002086695.1. Classification (GTDB taxonomy): domain Bacteria; phylum Actinomycetota; class Actinomycetes; order Mycobacteriales; family Mycobacteriaceae; genus Mycobacterium; species Mycobacterium rhodesiae. Next base: position 169,857 of record NZ_MVIH01000009.1, on the reverse strand, counting down.
GGCCTTCACTTCGGTCTTGGGGAATCCGAACTTGTCTTTGAGCCTTTTCCGCAGGTGTTTGAGCGCACCGGCCTCTGGTCCGGCCCAAGCCGACCAGTTGGACCAGTCCCGGTCCTCGATGGCTGCTGCCAGCGACATGTCGTCGATTCGCGTCACCCAATGTAGGCGGCGACGCGGGTGCTCGGCGAGTGGGATGAGTTCGTCGTTCTCGCAATGGCGTTCGAGGTACACCTCGATGTCGACCTCGGGGGGCAACGCGGCGATGATCGAGTTGATCGCCGGGATGGACGCCGAGTCACCGATGAGCAGGAAGCCCGCCGGGAGTTCCTCGGGCACCACGAACGGCGACGAGCCCAGCGACACCGCCGGAATCGTCATGCCGGGTGCGGCGGTCGAAGCCCACGTGCAGGCTGGGCCGGCAGGCTCGTGGAGCACGACGTCGATGGCGAAGCGGCCGGCGTCGGCGTCGGCCCAGACGATCGTGTAGGCGCGCTGGAACTCGGTGGTTCCCCCGGCCGGATCGGGGAACCAGAACCGCAGCCAGGTTGTCGGCCCGGCGTCGACGTCGTCGAACAAGGTCGGCGAGGACATGGTGATCCGGACGCAGTGGGGTGCGATGTGCTCGACCTGTTCGACGGTGGCGAGGTGGTCGCGCCCGCCGAATCCGCGCAGCATGGCGCCCTGGAAACCTCGTCCCATCACGGTGTCCTCTGCTCGCGAATCATCGAGTTAGTTAGCTTAACCTAAGCTAACTAACTCGCCAGGCCTACCTGTCGCGCATCGGGCGGTCCCGCGCGTGGGCGGACAAGTCGTCGCGTCGAATACCGAAAATTTCGTTCGCGAAAATTACTAAATGCGAGGCGTTGTTCGGGGCTTATTGCGGTCAAAACCAGGCGCAGGCCAAACTGTATTGTCGCGAGGACAGCCCAGCCTCATCTAAGTTGCCGACGGTCACGCGACGTGCCAAAGTGCAAGCGCGACAACACCGATCTTGCGCTGATAAGCGGCACGCACGCGGTGGTCCTGTACTAGATTCACCCCATACGGTATTGAGTAGATTCAGCACAATTCGGCAGCCCCGCTAATTGTTGCGTCAGTGCGATGACAGGAGAAAGTAAATGCAAGGCGACAGCGAGGTTCTCACGCTCCTGAATCAGCAGCTGACAAGCGAACTGACCGCAATCAATCAGTACTTCCTGCACTCCAAGATGCAGGACAACTGGGGCTTCACCGAGCTGGCCAAGCACACCCGCGACGAGTCGTTCGACGAAATGCGCCACGCCGAGCGCGTCACCGACCGGATCCTGATCCTCGATGGGCTGCCCAACTACCAACGGATCGGCACGCTGAACATCGGCCAGACGATTCGCGAACAGTTCGAGAGCGACCTGGCGCTGGAGTACGAAGTGGTCAACCGGTTGAAGCCGGCCATCGTGCTGTGCCGCGAGAAGCAGGACTCGACCACGGCCAACCTCTTCGAGGACATCGTTGCCGACGAGGAACACCACATCGACTACCTCGAGACGCAACTCGAGTTGATGAACAAGCTGGGTGTCGAGCTCTACTCGGCGCAGTGCGTGTCTCGTCCGCCGGGCTCGCTCGACTAGACCGTCAGCTGTCCCCGGAGCCCGCGATCACCGGCGCGGCTCTGTGCGCCCATTGCACTGACAGCGCTGTTCGGGCGGGATGGCGCGCATCACGCCTTCGACGTGTTGGCCACAGCCGTCCCACGTCGTCTTGCCGCAGGCCGGGCAGTTGACTGCGTAGCACATGATCCGAATTCCTTTCGTTGACTTACGGTCACCTCGTCGAGACTTTCTCTTTCGGAGCCCGCCTGCGACGATCCGTCAGCCTGTACTACATACCCCTGGGGGTATGTATTCCCGATCGCGGGGGACGCCCATGGGGGTAAGCCGGCGGGAGTGTGAGCGGGGAATGGACCCGCCGGGCGCGGTTGTTATGCACGCTAGATACCCCCACGGGTAAGCTGACACTAAGTAACGAACGAAGGGATTCACCATGGTCGGCGATCAGGACGCCATCGAAGCGGTGCTCAACCGGCTGCGCCGGGCACAAGGTCAGCTGGGTGGTGTCATCTCGATGATCGAGCAGGGACGCGACTGTAAAGACGTGGTCACCCAATTGGCGGCCGTATCACGCGCCCTCGACCGTGCCGGCTTCAAGATCGTCGCCACCGGATTGAGGGATTGCGTCACCGGTGAGGCATCCGGGGCGGACAAGCCCATGACCGAGGCCGAGCTGGAGAAGCTGTTCCTCGCGCTCGCGTAGCTTCCTCGCTTCTCGCATAGCTTTCGACGACAAAGGAGTCATCATGAGCATCGCGTTAACCGCCAGTCTCGACACGCCCTTCGACGATGCCGTCGCGCGAACACGTAAAGCTCTGGCAGATCAGGGTTTTGGTGTGCTCACCGAAATAGATGTCAAGGCGACGATGAAGAACAAGCTCAACGAAGACATGGAGAACTATCTGATTCTCGGTGCCTGCAACCCACCGTTGGCGCACCGTGCGATCGGGGTCGATCGGCAGATAGGCTTGCTGCTTCCGTGCAACGTCGTCGTTCGCAGCGACCCCGATGATTCGGGCCGCACGCTTGTCGAGGCGATGAACCCGCAGCTGCTCGTGGACGTGACCGAAGAACCGCAGCTTCAGCCCGTCGCACAGGAAGTGGCCGACAAGCTCGGCGCCGCGATCGCGGCGCTGACCGCCTAGCCCAGCCCTGGCACGATCTCGCCGAGGCTGAACGTTGCGGGCTGCTCCAGCTGCTCGTAGGTGCAGGAGCGCGGATCGCGGTCCGGACGCCAACGATTGAACTGGGCGGTGTGCCGGAATCGTTCACCTTCCATGTGGTCGTAGCGCACCTCGACCACGCGCTCGGGCCGCAGCGGCACGAAGGACAAGTCCTTGCCGGCGTTCCATCGAGACCCCGCATTCTTCTGCGGTGTGCGTTCACCGGCCTCGAGCGCGGCCCAGTTCCACGGGTGAGAGTCGAATTCGGTTACCAGGGACTGTAATTCGGTGAACAGCCGCCGCCGCTCGGCCATTGGGAACGCCCCGATCACACCGACCGACGCCAAGGCGCCGTCGTCCTTGTAGAGCCCGAGCAGCAGCGAGCCGATCGCCTCGTTGCTCGACTTGTGTACGCGGTAGCCGGCGACCACACAGTCCGCGGTGCGCTCGTGCTTGATCTTGAACATCACCCGCTTGTCGGGCTGGTAGGTGATCGTTAGAGGTTTGGCGATCACCCCGTCCAGCCCGGCTCCCTCGAATTCCGAGAACCACCGCTGCGCGGTGTCCGCGTCGGTGGTGGCCGGCGTGACATGAAAAGACGGGCCGGGATCGGCCAACGCCTCCACCAGGGCAGCGCGACGCTCGCTGAACGGGCGCCCGGTGAAATCGTCGTCGCCGAGCGCGAGCAGATCGAACGCGATGAACGCGGCCGGCGTCTTCTCGGCGAGCATGCGGACGCGGGAGTCCGCGGGGTGTATCCGCTGCTGCAGAGCGTCGAAGTCGAGGCCGGCGTCGGTGGCGATGACGATCTCACCGTCGATCACGCACCGCGGCGGCAACTCGGCGATGGCGGCGCTGGCCAATTCGGGAAAATAACGCGTCATCGGCTTCTCGTTACGGCTGCCCAGGACCACGTCATCACCATCCCGAAAGCAGATCGAGCGAAACCCATCCCACTTCGGTTCATAGGAGGCGTCCGGCGGGATGGCCCGCACCGACTTGGCGAGCATCGGCGACACCGGGGGATTGACGGGCAGCTGCATGGGTTCATTCTCGTCTCGTGCGCGGTAGCTTTGGAAGGTGCCCAAGGCCGAAGAGATCGACGTCGACGGCGTCGCCGTCAGGCTCACCAACCCGGACAAGGTGTACTTCCCCAAACTCGGGTCGAACGGCACCAAGGGCAAGCTCGTCGAGTACTACCGCACAGTGGCAACAGGCGGACAGTTGCTGACCGCACTGCGCGACCGCCCGACACACCTCCAGCGCTTCCCGGACGGCATCGACGGCGAGGAGATCTACCAGAAGCGGGTGCCCGAAAAGCACCCCGACTACTTGCAGACCTGCCGGGTGACCTTTCCATCCGGGCGCACGGCCGACGCGCTGAAGGTGACCCATCCGTCGGCGATCGTGTGGGCCGCGCAAATGGGCACGATCACGTTGCACCCGTGGCAAGTTCGGTGTCCGGACACTGATCATCCCGACGAACTGCGGGTCGACCTCGACCCGCAACCGGGTACCGGCTTCGCCGAGGCGCGCACCATCGCCATCGACATCCTCAAGCCGGTGCTCGACGAGCTCGGTCTGGTCGGGTATCCGAAAACCTCCGGCGGCCGTGGTGTACACGTGTTCGTCCGCATTCGGCCGGACTGGGACTTCGTCGCGGTGCGCCGGGCCGGTATCGCGTTGGCACGCGAACTGGAGCGCCGGGCGCCGGAGTTGGTGACCACCTCCTGGTGGAAAGAGGAACGCGGCCAGCGGGTGTTCATCGACTACAACCAGAACGCCCGCGACCGCACGTTCGCCAGCGCCTACTCGGTGCGCGCGACGCCCATCGCCACCGTCTCGACCCCGTTGACCTGGGACGAACTGGTCGAGGCTGATCCCGACGAATTCACCATGGCCACAGTGCCGGCGCTGCTCGCCAAGCGGGGGGACCCGATGGCGGGCCTGGACGAGGTTGCGCACTCGATCGACTCGCTGCTGGAGATGGCGGCCGCCGATGAGGAGCGCGGCCTGGGCGACCTGCCCTACCCGCCCAACTATCCGAAGATGCCTGGCGAACCGCCGCGCGTGCAGCCGAGCAAGAAGGTGGCCGCGCACTGGGATGAACATGGCAACCCGAAGAAGTGAAAGTGCCACGCGGACTGATCATTACGATGTCGACGGTGTTCGTCGTCGGAGCATGCTCGTCGGCCGGTCAACCTGTCGTCGCGACTGATTCGACTGCCACAGCCGCCGCCCCGGCAATCACGCGGAGCACCCAAGCACGGTCGCGCGAAGCACTGGTCATGCCCGACCTGCGGGGAATGTACTGGTCCGACGCGGAGCCGGCTCTCCGGACAGTGGGCTGGACCGGGGTGCTGGACAAAGGCCCGAGTCTGCCGAACACCCGCTATGCGCGCAATCAGATCGCCGTGCAGAACCCGGCACCGGGCCAGGTCATCGCCGGCGACGCGGTGATCACCCTGCAGTTCGCCGCCTGACCAACGTTCGGCGGGCTCTGACATCCACATGTGCTCGCCAGCGGGTTGCCTATTGTCGAGGCCGCAAGTTGTGGTAGACACTCAGCAAACTCGCTTAGGACTTTCTCAGGTAGGGCGATGCGGCCGGAGTACAGGGGGAACCATGAGGCACAGCGGCAGCGGACAGGGCGCGCACCGCGCCCGGCGACCTCGCCGCCGGCCGTATGCCTGGCTGGGGGCCGGCGCGGTGACCCTTGGGGTCGGCGCCGCCCTGGCCAGTGGAACCGCCGTCGCGTATGCCGACACCGGCGCCTCGGGGTCGGGTAAGGCCACTTCCGCCAGTTCTGAAGGCTCGACATCGTCGAGTACCAGCGACTCGACGGCGCCCAAGAAGTCCACCGCCCACTCGGCCCGCCACAGTTCCGTGACGTCGTCGGGCGGAAACGTCAGCTCGCGCAAGGCATCGTCCGCCACGGTGAGTGACACGCCGGCCGCGGCGGCCGCCGTCGACACCGGGTCGACCGAGTCGGTGAGCGCGACAACGACAACGAAGCCCACGCCCGCCACGTCGACCGCGCATTCGGCTCGCGTACCGGCCCCGGCCGCGGTGACGACCACCCCCGCCGCGGCAAATTCGACCCCGAGTAGCTACTCCTGGCTGCCGTCTACGCCGCCGGTGGTCGCCAACGTCGCGGTGAATCTGGCTCTGCAGCAGATCGGGCAGGCACAGTCGCAGCTGCAGCAACAGACCTGGGGAAGCGGCAACATCGCCGCCGGGTTGGTGTCGATCGTCCCGCAGGTGCTGCTGTCGCAGGCCGCGTTGGCATTGAACACCTGGGGGACGGCGATCACACCGGCGCAGTCGCTCTATGCCAGGACATCGGGCGTCCCGATCGTGCACGAACTCGCCGGGGTGGGCCTGCTCGGCGCACTGTTGCTGCCGACGCTGGCCACCACGGCACTCAACAGCACCGGATTGTTCCTCCCCCTGGTTGGCGCGCTCGAGGGCGGCGGCATCACGCCGGTGCAGAACGCGGTCAGCACGGCCGCGCTCAACAGCCGGGTGTACGCGCTGGTTCCGGTGACCATGCGGTCCACCACCGAGCCCATCGTCTACATCACGATCAACGGCGGACCCAGCACACCCGTACTGGTCGACACCGGTTCGTCGGGCCTGGTGGTCACCATGGCCTCGGTGGGTGACGCGGCGCCGCTGGGCGCACCGACCGGCACCGTCACCAGTGGCTACAGCGGCGGCCTCTCCTACACGGCGACGACTTACACGACGACGGTGAACTTAGGAAACGGCATCGTCTCCGGGCCGACGAACGTCAACATCGTCGACTCCCAGGACGCCGCAGCCGCTTTGGCCTTCTTCCACCAACTGGGTGGCGCGTCGGGCGTACTCGGAATCGGCGCCAACGCGGCGGGCCCCGGACCCCAGGGCCTGCCGACCACCGCCCTGCCCGGCGACCTGAGCCAGGGCGTGTTCCTCTACCAGAGCCTGTTCCTCGGCATCGCCGGCGTGATGGTGTTCGGACCCAACCCGTTGCCGAGCCGGACCCCGGTATCCGGTGCGCCCGACGCCTACCTGAACGTGAAGATCAACAACAATTCGCCGACGACCGTCGGGGCGATCATCGACTCCGGCGGCGTGTACGGGACGATCCTGTCCTCGATGATCGGCGGCGCCGGCAGTGTGCCGGTGGGGACCAGGATCTCGGTGTACACCCCTGACGGAGTACTGCTGTACTCCTATACCGTCACGTCGCAGAATCGGCCGACGGTGATCACGAGCGGGCTCATCAACACCGGCTACGCCCCGTATCAGCACGGTCCGGTCTACCTCGATTACACGACCCCCGACGGCCAGGGCGCGACGCATTTCGACTACGCCTGATTCTTTGGCGCGCAACGCGACTCGCCGAGTTTTGTCGCCATAGCAAATTAGTTGCTGACAGTTTGGGCGTTTCGCGAACCCGCGTCCGTTTGCAGGCATACCCTCCGCTGAGGCGCTGTCGCCGTCGTTGGTCGGGAGGTAGAAAGTCATGGGTGCTTCGAGGTTTGTCGGACGGGTTGGCGGATTGGCGGTGGCGCTCGGAGTGGGCGCCGCGGTGTTCTCCACGGGTTACGGCGTGGCATGGGCGGACGGGTCGACGGGATCGTCGGCGGCAGGCTCGAATTCGAGCTCTGCGAGCGGCGCCGCGAACTCCTCCGGAACCGGGTCGAAAGGCGCGTCGGCGTCCACCGGGTCGTCCAGGCGGACGACCACTGCCGGGTCGGGCCAAGCGGTCGGTACGGGCGGCGCCAAGACCAGCTCCAAGCATTCCAAGGCCGGCCCCGCTCAGGTGCGTGCCGACTCAGCGGTGTCCGCGCAGACGACGAGTTCGGCTGCCGGAGCGGCAAACAACGCGGGATCGGAATCCGGTTCCGGCGGCAGCGCCGATGTCGTCGCCCCGTCGGCGAGTTCGACTGCAGCGGTGGTGACGCCGGTGGCCTCGCTGGCTCCCAAGCTGCCCGTGCTGCCGTCGCCGAGCGCGATCTCCGGAGTGCTGACCACCGCACTGCACGACGTGCTCGATCCGTTCTCCGGTGGCCTGCCCAGGCCCGCAGTCGACTCGCCACTGGCGCTGACCTTCGCCGCATTGCAGCGCCGCACGTCCGCCTCGGCACTGGCGAGCAATCCGATCGCGATCAATCCGGTACTGGTCATCAATGACGGCATCATCGACGGCACCACCAACGCCACCGGGGCATCCGGACTGACCTACACACTGATCAGTGGGCCCAACAAGGGCGGGAAGATCACGTTCTCCGCGACCGGTGATACCAACTACCAGCTCGGCAACTTCAGCTATCTGCCGGACCAGTCGGTGCTCGGCGGAACAGTCAACGAGCAGTTCAAGATTCTGGTGGCTCAGAAGACCCAGTTCGACCAGATCCTGGAAAGCATCCCACTGCTCGGCGGTCTTGCCGGGCAGGTGATCGTCGTCCTGCACCAGACTCCCGTCCTCGGCGACCTGCTCGCGCCGATCATCGGGTACTCGCAGGTCGCCACATTCAACTCGACGGCCGTGCTGCCCGCCACCGACCCGGTGGCCTACACCTACAAGATGCCGTCCTTCGACGGCACACTGATCAGCGTCAACTGGTTCCCGAAGCTCGGACTCACCGGATCCGACACGGCACCAACGATTCTCGACGGTCCCGGTCTGGCGACCGCCGGCCAGACCGACCCGTACACGCAGTACGGCATCGGCGGACTGACGCCGGGTGTCTCGCTGCTCCGCGACAACTACAACGTGGTCACGTGGGATCCGCGCGGCGAGTTCGCCTCCGGCGGCATCCTGCAGCTCGACAGCCCCTTCTTCGAGGCGCGCGACGTCTCGTCGATCCTCAATTATGTTGCCGGACTGGATAATTCGCTCCTGGACGGCCCGAACGATCCCCGAGTCGGGATGGTCGGCGGCTCCTACGGCGGCGGTATCCAGCTCACCAGTGCGGCCACCGACCCACGGATCGACGCGATCGTCCCGGGTATTTCGTGGAACTCACTGAACAACTCGCTGTACCCCGACGGCTCGTTCAAGACGGCCTACGCATCGCTGCTCCTGCTGTCGCTGGTCCTGTCGAAGGCCCGGATCAACAACCTGATCTATCAGGGCATCATCACCGGTGACCTGTTCGGGGTGCTGAGCAACAGTGCACAGGCATTGTTGGCAGGCAGTGGTCCCACGTCGCTGCTCAACCAGCTGAAGGCGCCGACGCTGCTGATCCAGGGCACGGTCGACGTGTTGTTCACGCTGCAGCAGGCGATCGACAACGCGCAGACGATCATCGCCAACCCCTATGGCACGCCGGTGAAGATGATCTGGTTCTGCGGCGGCCACGGGGTGTGTCTGACCAACGACGGTGACGTCAACCCCAACCTGGCCTCGACGTTCGCCTGGCTGGACTACTACGTGAAGGACGGCAACACCAGCGGGACCCCGAACATCCCCAATTTCCAGTTCACCGACCAGAACGGGAATTGGTACAAGTCCGACCTGCTTCCCACGTCGGGTAGCGGCCTGTTCGGCACACCCGACCAAGCGGTGACCGGAGCGTCCGGCGGCACGCTGGGCATCGTCCCGATCATCGGTGGCTCCGGGCCCGCGCCGCAGGCGGCGATCCCGTACTCGCTCGGCTTGGCGTCCAAAGCGCGCAACGCGATCAACGTGGCCGTGCCGACCCAGGTCGGTACGACATACTTGGGCGCGCCCACGGTGAGCTTCGACTACCAGGGTCTGGGTAACAGCCGCTTCGTCTACGCACAGCTGGTCGACAACAAGACGGGTCTGGTTGTCGGGAACCTGGTGACGCCGGTGGCGGTGACGCTGGATGGGCGCACACACACCGCAACCATCAACATGGAGAACATGGTGTACACCGCTGCGGATGCGAGCGACGATCTGACTCTGCAGATCACCAGCTCGGCGACCGCGTACGAGAGGTTCACCGCGTTCGGCGTCGTCAACATCTCCAACATCAACCTGACGCTGCCGACAGCCGACCCGACCAAGTTCAGCCCGGAACCGTGAGGACCCGGTCAGCCGGCTGACGTCAGCCGGCTGACCGCGAACCGTGCGGCTTGATTGACCACGCCGGAACTGACGTATCTGCTGTGCGCCAGCAGGTCCGCGCCGTTCGAGCAGATGGGGTCGCCGATGAGGCACACGTCGAGGGCCCTGGCGCCGTAGAGGGGGCTCCTGGCGGGGAGCGGACCGCCGCCCATCCTGCGGGAGGGATTGCCGAACACCACGACCGCGGCGACGTGACCGGCGACGGCGTCCGGCATGGGTGTCGGGGTGCCGAACGCCGCACCGGCGGTTGCGGTGAGCAGGTCGATGACGTCGGCGCCCTGCGAGTACCCGCTCAGCACGACACGGGTTGCCGGACAGGCCGCGACGAGGTTCTGGACGTGGACCCAGCCGTCGGTGGCACCGGTGGTGGTTCCTCCGCTCAGGTCCAGATTCGCCGGATAGTTGATGCCGTACACCGACAGCGATTTGCCGGGAAGCTGCGCGCTCATCGCGTTGACCAGAGCCCGTCCGACCGCGTCGACCGGAGGCACGGTATCGGTGCCGCGGGCGTACACCACATGCACGTCGGGGCAGGCGTCGGCCCGCGCGATCGACGGTGTGGGCAGCATCACCTGCACCGCGATTGCCATCACACCCGCGGCAAAAATTCGTTCGCCCCGATGTGTGTGCACGGCTGCATGGTGGCACCCGTTGACCACGGCAGAACTAGGCGCGCCGAAGCCGACCGGAACTCACGAGCAAATACACAGGACCTGCCTCTGGTGCGGGCCTCCCTAAGTTGTTGGCGCCTAGGGGAATTGGGCTAAAATCTGCTCTGTTGCAAAACGAGTGTGACGGGGTCGGGGCGCTTGAGGTCGTAAGGAATCAACACGATGACACTGATGAAGATCGCAGCAACAGCAGCACTTTCCGCGGGGCTCGGCTTGGCCGGCCTTGGCGTCGGCGCGGGTGTCGCCTCCGCCGACCCGGGACATGGCCACGGCCATGACGGCTGGCAGTGGGACGACCATGACCGCGGCCGTGGCGGCTGGCGTGGGCCGGATTACGGCCCCGTGTACTACGGCCCGCCCGCAGCCTGTGTGCAGGCCACCGGTCCGTTCGGGCTGGTGACCGGCGGCGCCTGCATCTAGGGCGGCTAGCTCGGCACGACGCCCCGGGCCTTCGGCAACGGCAGATCGTTGTAGGTCGCGATGCCGGGCGGCGCGGCGACGACAGCGGGGATCGCGTGAATCGGCGGCATCGCCGTCATGATGTGGCCGAGGACGAAGAAGTCTTCGAGTGACTTCGCGTTCTCGATCATGTCCATCGGCGGCAGGAATCCGACCTGCATGTTCACCGTCGGACGTCCGTCGATGGTGATTTTCCAGCCGTCGGCGTCGAGCTGCCAGTCCGGCTGCAGCGTGGTGCCCTTCTTCCAGCGCACGTTGATGTCGATGACGGTCTTGCCGTTCACGATGCCCCGCCAGCTGGCGTAAACCCCGGCGACGTGGCCTGCCTTGATGGTCCACGACGCCATCGGCAGATCCTCGGTGGTCTGGGCGTATTCGGACACGCAGGTGATCTCGTCCAGCTCCAGGCCGAGGGAATCGGCGACCAACTGCACGGCCTCGGCGAACACCGCGGTGCCCTTGGCGGCCATCGGCTGCAGGTCGGGATCGTCGATGCGCATATCGAATCCGACCGGGCGCTCGGTCTCGGGGGAGTCGTAGAGGGTGGTGTCGGCGGATTCGGCGATGGTGATCTTGTCGACGCGATCGCAGGAGGTGGCGGCAACGATCGCCAGTAGCTCGGCGAAGCCGGGGCTCACGCCTGATCCGAACATTGTCGAGCCGCCGGTCTTACAGGCTTCCTCGATGCGGGCACGGCCCGCGCCCAGGTTCTGGCCGGTGATGAACGACGCGGATGCGACGACGTTGACCCCGGCCGACAGGATCCGGACCAACTCGTCGACGTCGATCCACATCGGGTTGTAGACCACGCAGTCCGGCTTGAGCGCCAGCAGAGCGTCGACGTCGTTGGTCGCAGTGACGCCCAGCGGTTCGATGCCGACCAGTTCTCCGACGTCGCGGCCGGCCTTGTCCGCTGACCATGCATAACAGCCGACGAGTTCGAGTCCGGGGTTGGCGGTGATCGCCTGGACGGAGCTCTTTCCTACATTGCCGGTCGTCCACTGGACGACCCGATAAGGAGAAATGTTGGGCACTCGCTCAGCATAGGGTCAGCTGCGCAGATCAGACGGTTGTTTAGGTGAACTTGACAGTCGTCTACTCGTCGACCGCGATGTTGGTGCGGTTGCGCCGGCGCAGGCGATGGTTCGTCTTGCCGGTCGGGCGCTTGTTCCGCAGCGCACCGGCAGGCTCGGAGTCGACGCCGTCAGCGGGCGCCGGTTCGACCTCGGGCTCGGCCTCCGCAGAGGCATCGGCCGACACTTCGGCCGGCTGTTCGTCCTCGACGGCCGGTTCGCTGCTGTCCTCGGACGTCGCGGAGTCGGCAGCCTCGGTGGCCTCGGCAGCTTCGGTGACCTCGGTGGTTTCCTCTGCGTCGTCGGCCGCCTTGCCGCGCTTCTTCTTGACCTTCTTCTCTTTCTTCGGCTTCGCCGGCTTGGGCGGCAGTTCGGCGGTGTAGGCCAGCTGGAAGGAGAGCAGCGCGAGGACCGCGATCGCGGCGGCCGCGCCGTAGATGCCGAACAGCCACGGGCCGCCCTTGTCGAGGCTGATCCAGATCTCGGCGACCGCGGTCCCGACGATCAGCACGCCGGCCAGCACGTGCAGGATCACCGACCACAGCCGCAAGCGCAGTGCCAGCTGCGGAGTGCCTGCCTCGGGCTTGCGGCTGCGCAGCAGGGTCAGCAACACCGGCAGCGCGGCCAGCGCGATCAGGACGCCGGTGACGATGCGCGCAACAGTGCCCAGCGTGTGGGTGGTGTCGCCCATGAGCTCCCACCACCGGGGAAGCACGAACAAGAAGTACAGAGCTCCGGCCAGCACCCACAGCAGCAGCTGCAGTGCAGTCGCGGTAACGCGCCCCATACCCCTCCTCAAGTCAAAATCCGAGGTGCGATCAGGCGTTGTGACCCCCCGATCGCACCTCGGATCAGGTGCGGAGGATAGGGGATTTGAACCCCTGAGGGCTGTTAACCCAACCCGCGTTCCAGGCGAGCGCCATAGGCCACTAGGCGAATCCTCCGTCGGCAATGGTAGCGGACTCGGGAAGCGCCTCGCCCCGGCTGCCTGGCTCACCTTGTCTTGCTGCCTCCGCCGGCGGGCCACCTCTCGGCAGGTATTACACTCGCCACGGACCCCGCGCGGCGTCTATCCTGTGAACTCCCCCAGGGCCGGAAGGCAGCAAGGGTCAATGGGCTCTGGCGGGTGCGCGGGGTCCCCTTCGTGAAAGGCGCATGGTGTCGTTCCACTCCCTGGGCCCCGATGAGTTGCGAGCCCAGCATGAATTGCAGCGGCAGAACTACGCCGACCTGCAGGCCAAAAAGCTGTCGTTGGACCTCACCCGGGGCAAACCGTCGGCCGAGCAGCTGGACCTGTCCAACGCGCTGCTGAGCCTCCCCGGTGAGCAGTACCGCGACGAGGATGGCACCGACACCCGTAACTACGGCGGCCTGCATGGACTGCCCGGTCTGCGATCGATCTTCAGCGACCTCCTCGGCATCCCGGTGCCCAATCTGATCGCCGGTAACAACGCCAGCCTTGAGCTGATGCACGACATCGTGGTGTTCTCGCTGCTGCACGGGGGCGTCGACTCACCGCGGCCCTGGAGTCAGGAGCCGGTGATCAAGTTCCTCTGCCCGGCTCCGGGATACGACCGGCACTTCGCGATCACCGAGAGCTACGGCATCGAGATGATCAGCGTGCCGATGAATGAGGACGGCCCCGACGTCGACCTCATCGAAGAGCTCGTCGCTGCCGACCCCGCCATCAAGGGCATGTGGTGCGTACCGGTGTTCTCCAATCCGACCGGCACCACCTACTCGTGGGAGGTGGTCCGCAGGCTGGTGCAAATGCGCACCGCCGCACCGGATTTCCGGTTGTTCTGGGACAACGCCTACGCCGTGCACACGTTGACGCTGGACTTCCCGCGACAGGTCGACATCCTGGGCCTGGCCGACAAGGCGGGTAATCCGCACCGGCCCTATGTCTTCGCCTCCACCTCGAAGATCACCTTCGCGGGGGCAGGGGTGAGCTTCTTCGGCGGCTCGCTGGGCAACATCGCCTGGTATCTGCAGTACGCCGGCAAGAAGTCGATCGGCCCGGACAAGGTGAACCACCTGCGGCACCTGCTGTTCTTCAAAGATGCCGACGGTGTGCGGCTGCACATGCAGCGCCACCAGCAACTGCTGGCGCCGAAGTTCGCGCTCGCCCTGGACATCCTGGACAAGCGACTCACCGACTCGAAGGTCGCGTCGTGGACCGAGCCCAAGGGCGGCTACTTCATCAGCCTCGATGTGCTGCCCGGAACAGCCAAGAAGACCGTCGCGCTGGCCAAGGACGCCGGCATTGCGGTCACCGAGGCGGGTGCGTCGTTCCCCTATCGAAAAGATCCGGACGACAAGAACATTCGGATCGCGCCGACGTTCCCGCCGGTGTCGGATTTGACCGACGCGATCGACGGCCTGGCCACCTGCGCGTTGCTGGCGGCCACCGAGTCCATGCTGGGGTCCGCGGCTGTCACCGACGGTCGGTAGCCTTCACCCGTGGCGCTCTACCGCAAGTACCGGCCGGCAACCTTCGCCGAGGTGGTGGGCCAGGAGCACGTCACCGAACCGCTGTCGACCGCGCTGTCGGCGCATCGGATCAACCACGCCTACCTGTTCTCCGGTCCGCGTGGTTGCGGCAAAACGTCCTCGGCGCGCATCCTCGCCCGCTCGCTGAACTGTGAACAGGGTCCGACGCCGACCCCGTGCGGGGTGTGCGATTCGTGCGTGGCGCTGGCCCCCAACGGCCCGGGCAACGTCGACGTGGTCGAACTCGACGCCGCCAGCCACGGCGGTGTGGATGACACCCGCGAACTGCGCGATCGGGCGTTCTATGCGCCCGCTCAGTCGCGCTACCGCATCTTCATCGTCGACGAAGCGCACATGGTCACCACCGCCGGCTTCAACGCGTTGCTCAAGATTGTCGAGGAGCCGCCCGAGCACCTGATCTTCGTGTTCGCCACCACCGAACCGGAGAAGGTGCTGCCGACGATCCGGTCGCGCACCCATCACTACCCGTTCCGGCTGCTGGCCCCGAAGACCATGCGCGCGTTGATCGAGAAGATCATCGCCTCGGAGAGCGTCACCGTCGACGACGCGGTGTATCCGCTCGTCATCCGGGCCGGCGGCGGTTCTCCCCGCGACACGCTGAGCGTCCTGGACCAGCTGCTGGCCGGCGCCGAAGGCAACCGCGTGCACTATCAGCGCGCGCTCGCGCTTCTGGGCGCCACCGACGTGGCCTTGATCGATGACGCTGTCGACTCGCTGGCCGCAGGCGATGCCGCGGCACTGTTCGGTGCGGTGGAGTCGGTGATCGACGCCGGACATGATCCGCGCCGCTTCGCCGTCGACCTGCTCGAGCGGTTCCGCGATTTGATTGTGCTGCAAGCGGTTCCGGACGCTGCCACCCGCGGTGTGGTCGACGCCCCCGACGACGTGCTGGAGCGGATGCGCGAGCAGGCCACCAAGATCGGGCCCGCGACGCTGACCCGCTACGCCGAGGTGGTGCACGCGGGGCTGGGGGAGATGCGCGGCGCGACGGCACCACGGTTGCTGCTGGAGGTGGTCTGCGCCCGGCTTCTGTTGCCGTCGGCCAGCGACACCGAGTCGGCGCTGCTGCAGCGGATCGAACGTATCGAGACCCGGATGGAGATCACGATCCCGGCGGGTGAGGCCGGATTGAATTCTGGTGCACCGGCGGCGGCGCCGGCCAAGCAGTATGTGCGCAAGACGCAGCAGCCCGCGCCAGCGCCCGAGCCGGCAGCAGCGTCGGCGCCTGCTGCGCCCGCGGCACCCGAGCCCCCGGCTCCGCGGCCCGCGCCTGAGCCGATTGCCAGGCCGGAGCCGATCGCGCCGCCGGAGCCGGTTGCGCGGCCCGAACCCGTCGCCAAGCCCGACCCGGTACCGGAGGCCACACCGCCGCCGCCGGCCACCGAACCCGCGGCCGCACCGGCCCCCGCCACTGCGGGCGAGCCGGGTGCGGCCGCGGTGCGCACGATGTGGACGACGGTGCGAGAGAAGGTTCGGCAGCGCAGCCGCACCACGGAGGTGATGCTGGCCGGTGCGATCGTGCGGGCGGTCGAGAACAACACGCTGATCCTCGGCCACGAGTCGGCGCCGCTGGCCAAGCGGTTGTGCGAGCAGCGCAATGCCGACGTCATCCGCGACGCGCTCAAGGATGCGCTCGGCGTGGACTGGCGGGTGCGCTGCGAGGTCGGCATCGGTGAGCCGGTGCGCGAAGCCGAGCCATTACCACCGGAACCCGAGCCCGACCCTGTCGATCGCCAGCGGGCCGAAGAGGACAGCATGATCGCCGAGGTCGGCCGCGACGACGAGGACGCGGCGCCGCGACGCGACCCGGAGGAAGTGGCGCTCGAACTACTGCAAACCGAGTTGGGCGCCCGCAAGATCGACGGCTAGCAGTTCTGTGCGCGGTCTCGTGGTCCGCTGTGGATCTGCTGTGCTGTGAAGCGCTTGTGCGTCAGCACCTTTACCGTCGGTGCATGATCCTCGACTTTCGTCGAACCGCGGCGACGCTCGTTGCATGCGGCGCCCTCGCAGTGGCGTTGTTCGGCCAACTTCCCTCTGCAGCAGCAGATCCCGATGCGCCGCCGCCACCACCGAACTGCACCGCCGCCGACCTGGAAGGGGTGCGAATGGGTGTGCAGGCCGCGACGTCGGCGTACCTGTTCACCCATCCCGACGTGAACGCGTTCTTCACCAGCCTCGCCGGTGTTCCCCGGGCGCAGGTACTTCAGCGGGTCAAGGCGTACATGGCCGCCAATCCGCAGACCGCCGCCGACATCACCGGAATTCGACAACCGTTGCTGGACATCAAGAATCGATGCGGTCAGCTTCCCGGATCGGCGGTCTAGAAGCGGTTCAGGGCGTCCACCACGGGCGCAACGGCAACCCGGCGTCGCCGCCCTTCTCGTCGAGCTTGACGGCCAGAACCTGGTGCAGCTGAACGACATTGGTCTCGAAGCCGAGTCGCGATCCGGCCATGTACAGGCCCCACACCTTGGCAGTGGCCAGTCCGACTTCGTCGACGGCCTCGTCCCAGTGCTCGACGAGGTTGCGGCACCAATCGCGCAACGTCATCGCGTAGTGGTGGCGAAGGTTCTCCTCGTGCAGCACCTCCAGGCCGGCGTCCTGGGCTTCGGTGATGATGCGGCCCGAGCCGGTCAGCTCCCCGTCGGGGAAGACATAGCGGTCGATGAATCCGCCAGTGGTAGTGGCTTTGTTGTCGGGGCGGGTGATGCAGTGGTTGAGCAGCAGACCGCCGACGCGGAGCTTGCTCCTCAAGAAGCCGAAGTACGCCGGATAGTTGGCCACCCCGATGTGCTCCGTCAAGCCGATCGACGACACCGCGTCGAAGCCGCTCTCGAGCACGTCGCGGTAGTCGCTGTGGCGGACCTCGGCCAGGTCGGCCAGGCCCTGCTCGGCAATGGCCTTCTGCGCCCAGGCGGCCTGCTCACGGGACAGCGTCACACCGATCGCCTTCACGCCATGCTTCGCCGCGTAGCGCACCATGCCACCCCACCCACAGCCGACGTCGAGCAGACGATCGCCGGGCTTGAGCTTCAGCTTCTCGAACACCAGCCGGTACTTGTTCTCCTGCGCTTCCTCCAGCGTCGCGTCCGCGCTGGGATAGCAGGCACACGTGTACGTCATCGACGGCCCAAGGACCCACTCGTAGAACGTGTTTGACACGTCGTAGTGGTGGTGGATGGCATCGGCGTCACGCTTCTTGCTGTGTCGCAGGCCTTCGGCGACCCGGCGCCACCGTGGCAGCGCTTCCTGCGGCGGTGGGGCGATCGGCTTGAGATGCTCGATGCCGATCGAACGCACGATGTCGACCAGTACCCGCGCCGGCGGTCGCTTGAAATCCAGCTGGTGCGATAGCGCCCGCAGCAGGTCGTACGGATCCCCAGGATGTACGCCCTGCATTTCGAGGTCGCCCGACACGTAGGCGCGGGCCAGGCCCAGATCGCCCGGTGCGGTCGCCAGATACGTTGTTCCCCGCGGGGTGAGCAGATCCAGACCCAGCTCGGCATCTTGGGGCCCCGCGGAGCTACCGTCGTAAGCGGTGAACTTCAGCGGCAGTTCTCCACCCGCGGTGAAGATCTCGAGGATCTCGGCCAGTTTGAACTTTCCGGGCGCATGCGCCTCGTTCTCACGAAAAATCGTCATTGTCGTTGCACCGCCTTTGCATACAGGTCCAGCAGCCGTGAATCAGGATCGTAGGTCTTTTTTACGGTCTTATAGGTTTCGCCACCGTAGAGATTGTCAAACTCCTCCCGACTGTAGAAAGCGTCGGAGTACAGCGACTTGTGCCCATCGAGCTTGCCGATCTGCTCTTCTATCAGGCGGTTCGTGTGGCCGGGTGTGGGCCCCATCGGGACCGAGGACCAGAACCCGATGTTGACGTAGCTGTGGCCGGCGCGCAGCGGGTACAGCGGCCAGCCGGCCGGATCGCGCAGCCGAAGCGGGCACAACCACAGCGGCTCGATGGGTATTTCGTCCAGGAACCACCTCAAGAATTCCTCGCAGTGCTCGATCGGCACCTCGACGTCCTGGACCACGCGCTCCAGCGGCGGACGGCCGTGCCGCGCCTCGATCCGGTCGGCGATGTTGAACTTCTGGTCGTAGCCGATCAGCTTCCAGTAGAAGCTGCTCCGTCGATAACGACGTGGCCACCACCGGCGGATCTTCGGGTTCTGCGCGCCGAACGCCCGCGAACACCAGAACCAATCGGTGTCCCAGCGCCACAGGTAGTCGTGAATGGTCAGCCGGTCGTCCTTGACACCGTTGTCGTGCTGGATCGAGCGGTAGTAGATGTCTTGTCCGGTGTAGTCACTGACCGCGCCGGCGCTGGGAGTCTGCACGCCCAGGCACAGGTAGCTCTCGTCGGCGCTGAACACCACGCCGTCCAGGTAGTCGACCCGGGTGCCGTCGTATCCTCCGGTCTCGATGATCCGGTCCATCGCGACCACCAGGTCGGGCAGTGAATGGAACCGCAGGTGCTTGAGCGCGACGAACGGCTTGACCGGTTCCAGCTCGATCTTCAGGCGCACCGAATAGCCAAGCGTGCCATAGGAATTGGGGAAACTCCGGAACAGGTCCGGATGTGCCTCCCGGCTGGCGGTGACCACGTCACCCGAGCCGGTCAAGATGTCCATCTCGATCACGGACTCGTGCGGCAGACCGTTGCGGAACGACGCCGACTCGATCCCCAGTCCGGTCACCGCACCGCCAAGGGTGATGGTCTTGAGCTGCGGAACCACCAGCGGGGACAGACCGTAGGGCAGGGTCGCGGCGACCAGGTCTTCGTAGGTGCACATGCCGGCGACGTCGGCGGTCCTGGCGGCCTGGTCGACAGAGATCACGTCGGTGAGCCCGGAGGTGTCCAATCCTGGCGCGGTGCTCTTGGCACGCGCGCGGAACAAGTTGGACGTGGGTTTCGCCAGACGTACGGGTGCGTTCGGCGGAATGGCGCGGTAGCTGGCGAGAAGCCGCTCCACGCCCTGGACATGAGCTGACAGTGCTGCAGAAACAGACACACGACTACGCTAGTCCGCAGCCACAGCCGATGCGACCGCACGGCTGGTGGATCACACCGCAATCCGCCGTCACCCGAGGAGTTTCACCTGATGGGACAGGTCAGCGCCGCAAGTTCGATCTTGATCGACGCCGAACCGGCCGCCGTGCTCGATGCGATCGCCGACTACCAGAACGTGCGCCCGAAGATCCTCTCGCCGCAGTACAGCGAGTACCAGGTGCTGCAGGGCGGCCAGGGTCAGGGCACGGTCGCCAAATGGAAGCTGCAGGCCACCAAGTCGCGGGTGCGTGAGGTGCAGGCCGTCGTCGACGTCGCCGGCCACACCGTCATCGAGAAGGACGCCAACTCGTCGATGGTGATCAATTGGACCGTCGCGCCCGCCGGTCCCGGCTCCAGCGTCACCCTCAAGACCACCTGGACAGGGGCAGGCGGCATCGGCGGCTTCTTCGAGAAGACGTTCGCACCGCTGGGCCTGCGCAAGATTCAGGACGAGTTGCTGGGCAACCTCAAGAAGACCGTCGAGGCCGGGAAGGCCTAACTGGCTCGCGCCGGCTGGGTGGCCAGGAACGCCGCGATGCCCGCAACGACGGCGGCAGCGTATTTCTGGCGGCCCTCCGGGCTCTCCATCAGTGCCGAGTCCGCCGGATTCTTCATGTTTCCGCACTCCACCAGCACTGATGGGTACTGGGCGAGGTTCAGCCCGGCGAGGTCGGCGCGGCCGTAGAGACCGTCCGAGCCGATGTAGTTCGCCGCCGGGATGCCGGCCGCGACCATCTGGTCGCGCATGGTCCTGGCGAGCTGGACCGACGGCCCGGCCTGCGCCTGGTTCAGCGGCGGGTTGGAGTAGTTGACGTGGAAGCCCCGGCCGGTGGCCGGACCCCCGTCGGCGTGAATCGAGATGATGGCGTTGGGCTGCAGCGCGTTGGCCATCGCGGCACGCTCGTCGACGCACGCCGCCACCTGGTTGTCGTTACCGCGGGACATGGCGGTGCGTACGCCGAGCTGGCTCAGCATCTGGCGGATCAGCAGCACGGTGTCCCAGTTGAAGGTGTGTTCGGGGAACCCGTCGTTGGTGGTGGTGCCCGACGTCTGGCAGTCCTTGGTGCCGCCCCGGCCGGTCGGGACCTGCTTGGTCATTGAGGCATCGTTGGCCCCGTTGTGGCCGGGATCGAGGAACACGATCATCCCGGCGATGCTGGTCGGCGCGGCATGGACAAGCGGACTGGTCACCGTCGACACAACCAGCATGACGCTGGTGCATGCTGCGGCCACGACACGAGCTCGGGCGGACATAAGCACGCGCGTCACCGTAACTCTTCGCCGTCTAGTCTTGAAGTCGCTGACTGCCCGAATTCGCAGGCGAAACCAAGTCGAGACCGAGACGCAAGGAGACTGTCATGCAACCCGGACCCGGTGAGCTGCCGAACCTCGAAGGATTTCGCGAGCAGGCGGAGCAGATGCGCGACCAGGTCATGCCGGGTCTGCAGGCCGCGCTGGCGCAGGCCCAGGAGATGCAGCAGAAGCTGATGGAGGCTCAAGCCGCGCTGGCCGCCGCCGAGGTACACGGTCAGGCCGGCGGTGGTCTGGTGCAGGTGACCATGAAGGGCAGCGGCGAGGTCGTCGGGATCCGGATCGACCCGAAGGTCGTCAACCCCGATGACGTCGAGACGCTGCAGGACCTGATCGTCGGCGCGCTCGCCGACTCGGCCCGTCAGTTCACGATTTTGGCCCAGACTCACCTCGGCCCGCTGGCCGGGCAGGCCCCAGGCATTCCGGGGGCCTGACGCGTTGTTCGAAGGACCCGTCCAGGATTTGATCGACGAACTCGGCAAGCTGCCGGGTGTCGGTCCCAAGAGCGCGCAGCGGATCGCGTTCCATCTGTTGTCCGTGGAGCCGCCGGACATCGACCGGCTGACCGCAGCGCTGGGCAGGGTCCGCGACGGGGTGCAGTTCTGCGAGGTGTGCGGCAACGTCTCCGATGCCGACCGATGCCGCATCTGCAGTGACGCACGTCGCGACGGGTCGCAAGTGTGTGTTGTCGAGGAACCCAAGGATGTGCAGGCCGTGGAACGCACCCGCGAATTCCGCGGGCGCTATCACGTCCTGGGCGGGGCGCTGGACCCGCTGTCCGGCGTCGGGCCTGATCAACTCCGAATTCGGCAGCTGCTGAACAGAATTGGCGAGCGAATTGACGGGGTCGACATCACCGAGGTGATCATCGCGACCGACCCCAACACCGAAGGTGAGGCGACAGCAACCTATCTGGTGCGAATTCTGCGCGACATCCCCGGGCTGACGGTGTCGCGGATCGCATCGGGACTGCCGATGGGCGGCGATCTGGAGTTCGCCGACGAGCTGACGTTGGGCCGCGCTCTGTCCGGCCGCCGCCAAATGGTGTGACTTCCGTAGGATCGCCTACATGGCGAGGCCCAACGACTTTGTCCAACTGAACTGCGGGGCCTGCGTCGACGGTGCCGGTTTGGGATTCGAGATCTCGATGGCGTTCCAACCGATCTTCGACACAGACGTCAATTCCGTCCACTCGCAGGAGGCGCTGGTTCGTGGGCTGCGCAACGAACCTGCCTCGGCGGTGTTCGCTCAAGTCGGAGACCACAACTTGTATCGGTTCGATCAGGTGTGCCGTGTCACGGCGATCAAATTGGCGGCGGAGTTGGGGATTTCGTCGTCACTGAACGTCAATTTCATGCCGAATGCCGTCTACCGCCCGGAACTCTGCATACGGACGACGCTGGAAGCCGCTGAGACGTATGACTTTCCCGCCGAGCGCATCGTCTTCGAGTTCACCGAGGCGGAGAAGATCGCCGACTTCGCGCACCTGCAGGCGATCGTCGCCGACTATCGGCAGCGTGGATTCACCGTCGCCATCGACGATTTCGGCGCCGGGTATGCCGGACTCAACCTCCTGGCAGATCTCCAGCCGGATCTCGTCAAGATCGACATGGGTCTGGTCCGCGACATCGACCAGGACAAGGCGCGCAGGGCCATCTGTAAGGGCATCGTTCAGGTGAGCGACGAGCTCGGGATCGGGCTCATCGCCGAGGGGATCGAACGCCGCGAGGAGATGGAGTGCCTGCAAGACCTGGGTGTGCATCTGTTCCAGGGCTACTACATCGCCAGGCCCGCATTCGAGAGCGTGGCCGACGTCAACCCCGAAGTGTGCGCGGCCGCCTGACCGGGTGACACACGTGAGATTGAACTGACGCAGGGGTCTACTCGCACTTTGTCTGCGTGAGTTCAATCTCGCGGACGTGTCGGTGGCGGCGACCATGCTGACCCGATGGGTGAGGTGTTCCTCGGCAGCGACGCCGTGGCAAGCGGTGCCCTGACCCGGCATGGATTGCAGCGGTACTACGAGCGGCTGCTGCCCGATGTCTATTGCGCTCGGGGGCAGGCGCAGTCGTTGCGCGATCGCACGGTCGCGGCCTGGCTGTGGTCGCGGAGGCGCGCTGTCATCGGCGGCGCGGCAGCCGCCGCTCTGCACGGTGCGCAGTGGGTGAGCCACGACGAGCCCATCGAGCTGTTCTGGAACAACGGCCGGCCGCCGAGTGGGCTTATCGTCCGCAACGAAACTCTCGGCGACGACGAGGTCACCCGTGTCGCGGGGCTTCCGGTCACCACGCTGGCCCGCACTGCATTCGATCTCGGCCGGCACTTGCCGCGCCACAAAGCAATCGTGCGGTTGGACGCGTTGTCCCGCGCAATCTCCTTCTCGAACGATGAGGTCTTGCTCCTCGCCAAGCGGTATCCAAGAGCCCGAGGCGTGCGGGGGCTCCGCGAGGTTCTGCCTCTTGTCGACCGCGGTGCGGCGTCGCCGAAGGAAACGTGGCTACGTCTACTGCTTATCGACGCTGGGCTTCCCGTGCCGACGACTCAGATTCCCGTCCAGAACAACTGGGGGCTGATCGCGATGCTGGACATGGGATGGGAGGACTACATGGTGGCGGCGGAATACGACGGCGATCTGCATCGCCGTGACCGAGACCGTTACGTCTGGGATCAGAAGCGGTCGCGCCTCGTCGCGGGGATGGGCTGGGAGGTCGTGCGCGTCATCAACGAGGACAAACCGGCCGACGTGATACTGCGGGTTCGCAACGCTCTGACGGCCCGGGGCTGGCGTCCGCGAGATTGAACTGATGCAGGGGTCTACTCGCACTTTGTCTGCGTGAGTTCAATGTCGGCGAAGAGGCGGCGGCGCAAAGAGACCCCAAGCCAGCGCGTCGATTACATCCGGCGGGGGGCGGCCAGGCGCTCGCGGCGAAGCTGCTCGACCTCGGGTAGCTCAAGAGGCTCCAGCGGACCGACGACCCGCGACAGCAGGAGGTCGGCAAGCTCGGGATTGCGGGCCAGGCACGGTCCGTGCAGATACGTCGCGACCACGCTGCCTTGCACGGCACCGTCGTATCCGTCGCCCTCGCGATTACCCGCGCCCTTGACCACGGCCGCGAGTGGACGGGCTTCAGGACCCAAAACTGTTCCGCCGCGGTGATTTTCGAAACCCGTCAGCTGCTGGGAAAGGCCGTCGACCAGCGGTGTGGACACCACCTCGCCAATCGTGCGCTTCTCCTGCGGCGACGTCGTCACATCCAGCAGGCCCACCCCTTCGACCCGCTCGCCGGCCGACGTCTCATACCAATGACCCAACACCTGGATCGCCGCGCAGATGGCCAGCACGGGAGCACCCCGGCCTGCGGCCCGCTGCAAACCCTGATGCGTCAGAAGATGTTTGGTGGCCAGTCGCTGCGCGTAGTCCTCGGCGCCACCGAGGGTGTAGAGGTCCAGCGAGTCGGGCACCGGGTCGGAAAGCGTGATCTCGACGATCTCAGCCGGAATTCCCCGCAGCTGCAACCGTTTACGCAACACGACCGCATTACCGCCGTCGCCGTAGGTACCCATCACGTCGGGTAGTACCAGCCCGATCCGCACCGTGCTCATCGCATCCGCCCCAGAGTCCGTGTCAGCTGCAGGAACGCCGTGTAGTTCGCTACCACCTCGACGTGACCCTTCGGGCACGAGACGATTGCGTCAATTGTGTTGTGCACCAGGGTATGGCGGACTCCTGCATATCCGAGTCGCACCGCCAGGTCCGTTCCCCGCTCACCGGCGGCGACGACGGGCACGTCCTCGAAGTGCTCGAAATCGACGTCCCACAGCCAGGACAGGTCCTCCCCGTCGGGCACTTGACCGTTGACCGCGATCACCACACCGTCGGCGCTCCTGTCGACCATCGACAGCGCCTCCTGCCACCCGGCCGGATTCTTGGCCAGCAGAATGCGCGCGGTGTGTTGACCGATCGGCACGGTCTGGTAGCGGCCGGCGACCTCGTCCACCCGGGAGACGGCGGCCACCGCCGCAACGGGGTCCGCACCCAACGCCACCGCGGCCGCCACCGCCTGGGTGGCGTTGCCGCGGTTGATGGCGCCCGGCAGCGAGAGCCGCATCGGGACCTCGAGGCCGTCCGGACCGTACAGCTTGGCGTCGTCGTACCACCATTGCGGAGTCGGTCGTTTGAAATCGGTGCCGGTCGAGGACCACTGGACGCCGTCGCGGACGATCACCTCACCGCTGCGCGGGCAGCTCACCGAGTCGTTGGCCCACCCGCCGCCCGCGGCCACCCACACCACTCGGGGACAGTCGTAGGCCGCGGAGGTCATCAGGACGTCGTCGCAATTGGCGACGACGATCGCATCGGGGTGGCGGGCCAAGCCGGTGCGCAGCGTGCGCTCGATGTGGTTGATCTCACCCACCCGGTCCAGCTGATCGCGGGACAGATTCAGCAGCACGATCACCGCCGGGTCCACCGCATCGGCTACATGCGGCACGTGCATTTCGTCGACTTCGAGGGCGGCCAGCGCCGCGTCCCGGGTGCCGGCGAGCGCGGCCACCAGCCCGGCGTCCATGTTGGCGCCCTCGGCGTTGGTCGCCACCGGCCCCAGCGTCGCCAGCGCGGCCGCGGTCATCCTGGTGGTGGTGGATTTGCCATTTGTGCCGGTCACGACCACGGTGCGGCGGCCTGTTCCGAGTTGGCGCAGGATCGAGCGGTCCAGTGTCATCGCGACGAGGCCGCCGATCATGGCGCCGGCACCCCGCCCGGTCGCCCGGGAAGCCCAGCGTGCGGCGGATCCGGCGGCCAGCGCGGCGCGCCCCCGCAGTGTCATGGTCGGCCTGGGCATCGGAAGGCAGTTTATGCGTGAAATGACGGCCCGGCCGACACGGATTCGATGTCCCGGGGACTGTCGGACCTGCGTGCCATCCTGACTGTGTGAGCCACACCTGGGGTCGACCAGCCCGCGAGCCGGGGGACGGTTGGGTCGTGGTTGACGTCGAGACCACCGGTTTTCGGCCCGGCCACGCCCGGGTGATCAGCCTCGCCGCGCTGGCGCTGGACCCCGACGGCCGCGTCGAGCACTCTGTGGTCAGCCTGCTCAATCCCGGTGTCGATCCCGGCCCCACCCACATCCACGGCCTCACCGCCGAGATGTTGGAAGATCAGCCGACGTTCGCCGACATCGCCGCCGATGTGATCGACCTTCTGCACGGCCGCACGCTGGTCGCCCACAACGTCGCGTTCGACTACGCCTTCCTGTCCAGCGAGGCTGAGCTCGCCGACACCGCGCTGCCCGTCGATACCGTCATGTGCACCGTCGAGCTTGCTCGCCGCCTCGACCTCGGCCTGGACAACCTGCGGCTCGAGACGCTGGCGCGGCACTGGGCGGTGCCGCAGACCCGCGCACACGATGCCTTCGACGACGCCCTGGTGCTGTCTCGGGTGTTGAGCCCGGCGTTGCAGCGGGCCCGCGACCGCGAGGTGTGGTTGCCGGTGCGGCCCGTGACCCGGCGTCGCTGGCCCAACGGCAGGGTCACCCATGACGAGTTGCGGCCGCTGAAGATGCTGGCATCCCGGATGTTGTGCCCCTACCTGAATCCGGGGCCGTACCGACGGGGTGCGCCCCTGGTGCAGGGCATGCGAGTCGCATTGTCGGCAGAGGTGGATCGCACACACGAAGAGCTTGTGGAGCGCATCATCCACGCCGGGCTTGCCTACTCCGATGCCGTCGATCCGGAGACCTCGCTGGTCATCTGTAATGAGCGCACACCCGAACAGGGCAAGGGGTATCTGGCTCGGGAACTCGGGGTGCCGGTGGTCTCCGACCGGCAGTTCATGGATTCGGTCGATTCAGTGGCCAACGGAACCGGACTCGACGACTTCGCGCCCTCGGTCGACCAGGGTCAGCAGTTCGCGCTTTTCTGACTGGTCGCACCGATAGCATCGTCCACCGAGGTGATGACGCGTGGTCGATCGCGGGAGCATGCTGCAGTCGGCCGCGACCATCGGCGTCTCGGCGCTCAGTTGTCTGCTGCTCGCTTTGGGTTTCGCGTTCAACTGGGGCGGTGACGATGTCGTCCGCATCGTCGACGGGTTGGCTTTCGCCGCGTTCGGTGCATACGCAGCGGTGTGCGCGGTTGTCGCGGCCCGTGCGGCGCACGGACGAAATCGCCTCGCCTGGACCATCATGGCCATCGCCTTGGCGGCGTGGACCGTTGGCGAGTTGACGCGCGCGTACCTCACTCTGGTCCTGGAACGTAGCTTGTTCCCGTCGCCGGCGGACTTTCTCTACCTGATCTTCGTCGTGTTGGCCCCGGTTGCTTTCCTGCAATTCCCGGCCGAACCAACACAGGGCTCCCGTGTCCGGCTGCTGTTCGACGCGTTGATCGTCGCGACGTCGTTGTTCCTCGTGCTGTGGGTGGTGGTGCTCGGCAACGTGTATCAAGCCACCGGGGTCGGCAGCGCCGAGCAGGGCCGCGCGCTGTTGTATCCGCTGTTCATCCTGTTCGTGTTCGTCGGGGCGGTGGTGTTCGTCGTCCGATCGGGTTCCGGCAACAGCGTTGTGATGTGGCTCCTCATGGGAGGGGTGACGCTCATGGCGTTTTCTGGGGTGGCGTTCGCCGTCCTGCAGGGCTCCAACCGGTATCACCCGGGGCACATCACGAGTATTGGCTGGGTACTGGGCATGTCGTGCTTCGGCGCGGCCGCGTTGCTCAGCCGCCGGCCGCGCCCACCGGTTGCGCCGACGCCGGTACCGCAATCCTCGATCGCCTTGTGGCTGCCCTATATGCCGCTGCTGATCGCCGGCACGGTGGGTCCGGCGATCGTCATGACCGGTCTACTGCGGATCCTTGTTCCCGTCCTGATGACCCTTATCTGCGCCCGGCAGGTGCTCTCGGGCTGGGAGAACCGGCGATTGCTCGCGGCCGCAGCCGATCAGGCGCTGCGTGACCCGTTGACCGGGCTGGCCAATCGCACCCTGTTCCAGGATCGGCTGGCGCACGCAATGGCGTTGCGCGGCCGCGACAACCGGTGCGTCGCGGTGTTGTCGCTGGATCTCGACGACTTCAAACTGATCAACGACAGCATGGGTCATCCGGCTGCCGACAGCCTGCTGATCCGGGTTGGCGAACGCATCGCAAGTTGTCTTCGCGCCGGCGATACCGTGGCACGGCTCGGCGGTGACGAATTCGCGTTGCTGCTCGAGGGTGACGTCGACGAGGCGCATCTGGTGTGCGAGCGCGTGATCGCCGCATTCGACGCCCCGTTCCTGATCGACGGACATGAAGTGCTGATGCATCCGAGCGCAGGGATGGCCGTTACGTCGTTGACGGACAACGGGATAACGGCCGAAGATCTGGTGAAACAGGCCGACACCGCAATGTACTTCGCGAAGCGATCGCGTAGCTCGACGGTGCACACGTTCAGCGCGGACATGACGCTGCTGGATCCGGACATCGAGGAGCTGGCCCGCGACGGTGAACCCCGGTCGGCCAAGAGCGGAGCCGAACAGGTGCGGCTGCTCGGTGAACTCCGGAGGACCATCGACCGCGGCGGCCTCGACATGGTCTACCAACCCAAGCTGGACCTCAGAACCGGACGCATCGCGGGTGTGGAAGCGCTGCTGCGGTGGCCGCATCCGCGGCTGAATGTGCTTCGGCCAGGGGCGTTTATGCCGCTGATTCTGCGACATGGGTTGATGCGGCCGGTCACCGATTTGGTGTTCCGGAAGGTTCTCGATGACTGTGCGCGGTGGATGTCGATGGGACTGGAAGTCCCGGTCGCGGTGAACCTGTTCGCGCCACTGCTGCGCGACGCGCGGCTGCCCGACACGGTGCGACGGGTACTCCAGGAACGGAATCTACCCCCCGGATTGTTGACCATCGAGATCACCGAGGACTTGGTGCTCGACGAGGTGGGCCGAGTGACCGGGGTGCTGCAACAGCTGCGCGACGACGGGATCCGGATTGCGATCGACGATTTCGGCAGCGGCTATTCAGCTTTGAGTTACCTGCGCGATCTGCCGATCGACGAAGTGAAATTCGACCGGCATTTCATCGCCTCGGTCGCGACGGATGCCAGGGCGGCGGCCGTGGTCAGCGCCGTGATCCATCTGACTCACAATCTGGGGATCACGGTGGTCGCCGAGGGTGTCGAGGACGCCGAAACCGCCTCATGGCTACGCGAACACGGCTGCGATATCGGACAGGGCTATTACTTCTCGATGCCGGTCTCTTCGACTGACATATCGGAGTTGGTGGCGGCTCAAGCGCGGCCGTAGCAACCCTCGCAGGATCCTGTGTATCTGTCGCCAAGACGCTGAGGCGGGGCTTCAGGCGAAATATGTTGGCGTTCTGTCGAGTTGGGGCCACTGACAGCATTGTTGGCAGGAGGCTGAAGATGAACAAGACACTCACCGCGGCGATGGGTGCGGTGGCGATCGCGATGCTCGCGTTGTTCGCCGTCACCGATGGTGCCGGCACCGCCACCACCCACACCACGGCCGATTCGGGTCAGGAGTCGAAATTCCCCACCCCCACCCCGCCACCGCCTGCGGAGGTTTCCGGGGCGGTGACCACGACAATGGTGCCTGCGGTGCCCTGATCGACCAGCCCGACGGGTATGCCCGGCCGGGCTGGTCGACCGCGTGCTCGATGCGGTGTTCTCGAACTAACTGAGGGCCTTGGCCTTCAGCGACTCGAACTCCTGTGGGGAAATGGTCCCGGCATCCAGTAGCTGCTTGGCGTGCTCGATCTCCTGTGCGGGAGAACGCCCGGCAGCTTCCCGAATGTAGGCGTCGGTGTCCTTCTTCGCGGCCATCGCGGCTTCCCGCGCCCGTTCGGTCATGCCCTGACCGCGTGCGATCAGGTAGACCAGCGCGGTCAGCCATGGGAACACGATCAGGAAGATCACCCAGACTGCCTTGATCCAGCCGGATGTCGTGTGGTCACGCCAGAACAGGTCCACCAGGATCTGGAACAGCACCAGCAGATAGGCGATCCAGGCGAAAATGATCAGAAAGTGCCACAGGAAATCCCACGTCGAACCCCAGTCCATGACCTACTCCTTAAGTCGTTGGGACAACACCGATCCGGGCCGCACGATTGACGGCCGAGACGACAGCCCGCAGTGATGCGGTGGTGATCGACGTCGCGATGCCGACGCCCCATACCGTGCGCCCGCCGATGGACGCTTCGACGTAGGCAGCCGCAGCGGCCTCTTCACCGGCCGACATCGCATGCTCGGAATAGTCCAGCACGCTGACGTCGAAACCGACTGTGCCCAAAGCGTCGACGAACGCGGCCAGCGGTCCGTTGCCCTGTCCGGTGATTTCGGTCTCGGTGCCGTCGATCTTGACGACGGCCTCGATCACGTCGATACCACCGTCGACCTCGGCGCCGACCACCTTCTGGCGGATGCGCTCCAACGGACGAATCGGGGACAGGTATTCGTCGGCGAACGCGTCCCACATCTCCTTGGGCGACACCTCGCCGCCCTCACCGTCGGTGATCGCCTGAATGGCCTGGGAGAACTCGATCTGCAGCCGGCGCGGCAGCACCAGTCCGTGGTCGGCCTTCATGATGTAGGCGACGCCGCCCTTCCCGGACTGCGAGTTGACCCGGATGACAGCCTCGTAGGTGCGGCCGACGTCTTTGGGATCGATCGGCAGGTAGGGGACCTGCCACAGGATGTCGTCGACGTCCGAATCCGCCTCGTCGGCAGCAACTTTCATCGCGTCCAGGCCCTTGTTGATGGCGTCCTGGTGGCTGCCGGAGAATGCGGTGTACACCAGGTCGCCGCCATAGGGGTGGCGCTCGTGCACGGGCAGCTGGTTGCAGTACTCGACGGTGCGACGAATCTCGTCGATGTTGGAGAAGTCGATCTGCGGATCCACACCGCGGGAGAACTGGTTCAGCCCCAGCGTCACCAGGCAGACGTTGCCGGTGCGCTCACCGTTGCCGAACAGGCAACCCTCGATCCGGTCGGCGCCGGCCTGGTAGCCCAATTCTGCTGCGGCGACTGCGGTTCCGCGGTCGTTGTGCGGGTGCAGGCTCAGGATGATCGAGTCCCGCGGGGTCAAGTGCCGGTGCATCCATTCGATCGAGTCGGCATACACGTTGGGAGTGGCCATCTCGACAGTCGCAGGCAGATTCACGATCAGCGGCACGTCCGGGGTGGGTTGCACGATCTCGGCAACGGCGTTGCAGACCTCGACCGCGTACTCCAACTCGGTGCCCGTGTAGGACTCGGGGGAGTACTCGAATCGCCATTGTGTGTCGGGGTATTTCGCCGCTTCGTCCACGCACAGTCGGGCGCCGTCGGTGGCGATCTTCTTGACGGCCTCGCGATCGGCTCGGAACACCACGCGGCGCTGCAGGATCGACGTCGAATTGTAGAAGTGCACGATCGCTCGCGGCGCTCCTGCGCAGGCCTCAAAGGTGCGGGTGATCAGCTCCGGGCGGCACTGCGTCAGCACCTGGATGGTGACGTCGTCAGGGATCGCGCCCTGCTCGATGATCTCGCGGACGAAGTCGAAATCGGTCTGGCTGGCCGAGGGGAAACCGACCTCGATCTCCTTGTAGCCCATGTTGACCAACAGCTCGAACATGCGGCGCTTGCGGGCCGGGCTCATCGGATCGATCAGGGCTTGGTTGCCGTCGCGCAGGTCGACCGCACACCACAGCGGCGCGTGCTCGATGACCTTGTCGGGCCAGGTGCGGTCGGCCAAGGTGACGGGTTCGACTTCAGCGGCGAACGAGCGGTACCGGTCGACCGGCATCGACGAATTGCGCTGGGTGTTCCACGAAGGCTGGCCGTCGCGTCGCGGGCCGGCGGGGGTGGAGATGGTGCGGGCAGATACGTAGGCGTCCACTGAATCAAAGGACGGCTTGTGGGTGGTCACGATTGGCTCCGGGTGTCTTGGATTGGATTCAGACCGGCGCATCGCGAAACACCCGCGACGGGAAGCCAGTCTGGATCAGACCCCGTCGCGGCGTCCGAGGAGGAGCACCCGCTGCACAAGTCCGTACTGTACTCCGGTTGCCCCACCAGGCCAAAGCGCGAGTTCAATACCGGAACCAAGTATTCGCTGGCAGGGTAAATTGACGACGTCGCAAGCCGTGATCGGGGGTTATTCGTGGAATTGAGTGTTCGCTCCGTCCTCGCGGCCGGGGTGTCGGTGACCGCCGCCGCGACCATCGCGCTGGCGCCGCTGCCCGTCCATCCGGCACCTGCCACGCGGGCCGTCCCGGTCGCCCTCACCGGCGTGTGGCAGACCCTGCAGACGAATGTCGCGGCCGACCTGGCCAATCTCGTCTCGCTGGTCGCCAATTACCCGCCTGCGCCGATCCTGACCCAGGTGGCGAAGAACTTCACCACCTATTCGCACTGGCTCGCCGGGCAGGACGGGGGCACCCCGCTGAAGATCGCGCAGACGATGGGTGATCACGCCGCAGCGGTGGCCGGCGTCATCGCGACCCTCGCGGTGATGGCGCCGCTCAGCCTGATCGGCCCGTTCATCGCTCCCGGCGTCATGATCGTGCAGCTCATCGCCGACACCGCCAAGTACCCGTCCACCCCGCAGACCGTGCTGCAGGCGTTCATCGATGCACCCGCGGTCTACCTCAACACCACATTCAACTGCTGCTCGACCCCGCTCTTTCAGCTGGCCTTCGGACTGCTGAATCCCGGCCCGCTCGGCTACCTGTTGTCGGTCGGGCCGTCGATCGCCAAAGCGCTGCAGATCACGCCGCCCGCCGAGTCTCCGCAGCCCGCCGCTGCCGGTGCACCGACGCAGTCCGCGCAGTCAACTCCGTCCGCCGCCGCTTCGCCGTCGGAGGCCGGGACGTCGGCGGTCGGCCAGAGCCGACGGTCACGGCTGGTCCCCGGCGCGCAGCAGACCGTGGTACCCAGCGGCGGCAAGCGGCCCGGCGCGACGCGCAAAGCCGCCGGCTCCGAGGTCCGAAAGGTGACCTCGGACGGCAAGGGCCAGTCGGCTAGACCTGGGAATCGGGAAACGCGATAACCGATAGGAATCGGATCGGCACCTCGATCAGATCCGCGGGACCGTGCGCGCCCTCACCGTCGATCTGCAATGAATCGCCGGGATGCAGCCGGTACACCGAGCGGCTGTGGGCGTAGTCCATGACGCCTTCGAGTACGTAGATGAACTCCGTGCCGGGATGCTGGAACAGGGGATAGGTCGTGCTCTTCTCCGACAGTGTGACCAGCAGGCATTCCAGCCGCTTGTGCTCGCCGCGCAGCGATCCGAGCAGTTCGTACTCGTGACCGGCCTTCGTGCCGTTGCGCACGATCCGCGCCCCGGTGCCCGCTTTGACGAACGCTGCCGGCCGCTCCACGTCGGCGCCACGGAACAGCGTGCTCACCGGCACGTCAAAACCCTTGGCCAACAAGGCCAGCGTGGACAGGCTCGGTGAGGTCTGAACGTTCTCGATCTTGCTCATCATCGCCTTCGAGATGCCGACCCGGCTCGCCATGTCGGCGACGGAGAGCCCCAGCTGCTGGCGTAGCTGCCGCACGTTGCGAGCGATCGCGGTCTCGAACTCCACATCCGCGACCGGCTCGTGCGGGTCGCGATCGCGGGCGGTCCCCGATTGGTTGCGGAGCAGATCGGTCACAAGCGCACTATCGCATCTGCCCCGCACCGACATACGGATACGGGCTCTTCAGTAGCTCCCCTTCAGCGAAGCGGGACAGCCGGAAATCGGTCTCGGGTATCCGCGGATCGCTGCTGTGGCCATCGACGAGCAGGTCGGCGACCAGGCGCCCGACGGCCGGCGCGATCTTGAACCCGTGACCGCTGAAGCCGGCGGCCACGAACAGCCCGTCGCGGCCGGCGGCCGAGATGACCGGATTCCAGTCCGGGGTGACGTCGTAGCACCCGGCATAGCTCGAGGTGATGGCCGCGTCGGTGAAGCCGGGAAACCGGGTGCCGACCTTGTCGACGGTGAGATCGATGAAGTCTTCGGTGGCCCGGTTGAGGTAGTCGTCGGGATCGGCGGTGAGCACATCGGACAGGTCACTGTTGCCGAACAGCACGTCACCGCCGACCTCGGGGCGTACGTATTGCAGTGACACCAGATCGGAGAACACCGGCACTGGTCCGAGGTCGACCCCGGGAGAGATCATCACGATCTGTTCGCGGACCACCCGGATCGGCACGTCGACCCCATAGGGGGCCAGGAATGGCTGGGTCCATACCCCGGTGGCGACGACGACGCGGCCCGCGCTGATCTGGCTGCCGTCGGCCAGCGCCACCCCGGTGACGGTGTCACCGTCGGTCAGCAGCCCGGTGACCGTGGCGCCCTGGCGGATTCGCACACCGCTCGCCCGGGCGGAGAGAGCGAACGCCTGGGCGGTCTGGTAGGCGTCGCCGTACCCGCCACGCGGCTCCCACCCGAACGCGGCGAACGGGGACAGGTCGGCCCACGGCCACAACCGCGCCACGTCAGCGGCGTCGATCTCCTCGGTCTGCACGCCGACCGCTCGCTGCGCGGCCATGCTGAGGCGCAAGGATTCGACGTTGGGTTCGCCGACACCGACGACGTATCCCGTTTGGCGGAAGCCGATGTCGTCGCCAAAAATCTCGTCCGCCTTTTCGAACACCTCCAACCCGACGGTGGCCATCGCGGCCAGAGAACTCACCCCGTAGTGGCAACGCACAATCCCGCTCGACTTGCCGGTCATCCCGGAGCCGACGGTATTACGTTCGAGGACAACGACATCAGTGATCCCGCGCTGGCTCAGCGCCCAGGCGGCGGCACAGCCCTCGATGCCGCCACCGACGATGACGACATCGGCGGTCTCGGTCACAGTCCCGCCCCGGGAATCCACGACGTCCCCGCCAGTGGAACCCGCGCCATCGCCGCAGCTTCGATGGTGACCGCGACGAGGTCCTCGGGTTCCAGGTGCAGCAGGTGGGCCTTACCGCACGCGCGCGCGATGGTCTGAGCCTCCATGGTCAGCACACGCAGGTAATTGGCCAGGCGGCGGCCACCCTCGATCGGGTCGAGGCGGGCCGCAAGCTCCGGATCCTGGGTGCTGATCCCGGCCGGATCTCGGCCGTCTTGGAAGTCGTCGTAGAAACCGGCTGCGCTGCCGAGCTTTTCGTATTCAGCGGCATACTTCGGGTCGTTGTCGCCCAACGCGATCAGCGCCGCGGTGCCGATCGCCACTGCGTCGGCACCCAGAGCCATCGCTTTGGCGACGTCGGCGCCGGTGCGAACACCGCCCGACACGATCAGCTGCACCTTGCGGTGGACCCCCAGTTCGGAGAGCGCCTGCACCGCCTGCGGAACCGCGGCGAGGGTCGGGATGCCGACATGCTCGATGAACACGTCCTGGGTGGCGGCGGTACCGCCCTGCATGCCGTCGACGACGACCACGTCGGCGCCCGCCGCCACCGCCAGCTTCACGTCGTAGTAGGTGCGGGTGGCACCGACCTTGACGTAGATCGGCTTCTCCCAGTCGGTGAGCTCGCGCAGTTCGTTGATCTTGATGGTCAGGTCGTCGGGTCCGGTCCAATCCGGGTGTCGGCAGGCGGAGCGCTGGTCGATGCCTTGGGGCAGGGTACGCATGGCTGCCACCCGTTCGGAGATCTTTTGCCCCAGCAGCATTCCGCCACCGCCGGGTTTGGCGCCCTGACCGAGCACCACCTCGATGGCGTCGGCCTTGCGGAGATCGTCGGGGTTCATCCCGTACCGCGACGGAAGGTACTGATACACCAGATATTTGGACTGCCCGCGTTCTTCCGGAGTCATACCGCCGTCACCGGTGGTGGTCGAGGTACCGACCTCGCTGGCACCGCGTCCGAGCGCCTCCTTGGCAGGCCCGGACAGTGCGCCGAACGACATGCCGGCGATTGTCACCGGAATATCCAGGTGCAGAGGGTGTTTGGCGTGACGGTCGCCGAGCACGACGTCGGTGCCGCACCGCTCGCGGTAGCCCTCCAGCGGGTAGCGCGACATCGATGCGCCGAGGAACAACAGGTCGTCGAAGTGGGGGAGTGCCCGTTTGGCGCCCCAGCCGCGAATGTCGTAGATACCGGTGTCGGCGGCTCGCTGGATGCCCGCGATCGTCGCGCGATCGAAGGTCGCTGACTCGCGCAGGCCGAGGCGGGCACGGTCGTCTTGGGTGTATGTCATTTAGTAAACCGAGCTGTTGTCGATGTGGAAGTGGTAGAGCTGGCGGGCCGAGCCGTAGCGGGTGTAGGAACTGGTGTCGTCGTCTTCGAATCCGGCGGCCTTGAGCAGGCGGCCGAGTTCTTCGTGGTGCTCGGCACGCATCTCCTTCGCGACGCAGTCCGCCCCGAGCGAGGCGATCTCGCCGCGAACATAGAGGCGGGCCTCGTAGATCGAATCGCCCAGTGCCTCACCGGCATCGCCGCGGATCACCAGCCGGCCGGCCTGGGCCATGAACGCGCTCATATGTCCGACGCTGCCGCCCACCACGATGTCAGCTCCCTTCATCGAGATTCCGCACCGCGCAGCGGCATTGCCCTCGATCACCAGCAGGCCACCATGCGCGGTGGCGCCCGCCGACTGGGACGCATTGCCCTTGACCCAGACGGTGCCGCTCATCATGTTCTCGGCGACACCGGTCCCCGCGTTGCCGTCGACGATGACCTCCGCCTGCTTGTTCATCCCGGCGGCGTAGTACCCGACGTGGCCGTCGATCCGCACCCGGACCGGGGCGTCGAGGCCCACCGCGACGTTGTGCGCGCCGGCAGGATTGGTGATCGCGAACTCACCGGATAGACCCGGCGCGTGCAGGGCGCCGTTGACCTCTCGCAGCGGTGTAGTGCTGAGATCGAAGCTCGTCACCTCGTCCATGCGTACACCACCTCGGGTTCGGGCTCCCAAATGACCGCTTTCTCGACACCGGGAAGTCCTGCCAGCGCCCGATATTCGCTGCCCATCGCCACCCAGTCGTCGGTCTCGGCGATAACGGCCGGCTTGCAGGCGATCGCGTCGCGGACAACGGCGAACGAATCGTGGTTGGACACCAGAAGCGTGTAGAAGCCGTCGAAGGTGGCACACAATTCCTTGAGCGCGGTCTCGACGTCGCGGCCCCGCGCCAGCTGGTCGGCAACGAAGCGCGCGCCCACCTCGGTGTCGTTCTCGCTGTCGAAGACGACACCCTGAGCCCGAAGGTCGCGGCGGATGGTGGCGTGGTTGGCGAATGACCCGTTGTGCACCAGGCACTGATCCGGGCCCACCGCGTACGGGTGCGCCCCGGCCGGTATCACCGCCGACTCGGTCGCCATTCTGGTGTGGCCTACGCCCTGCCAACCCTGTGCATGAGCCAGTCCCCAGGCCTCGGTGAGCGCCTTCGGATGCCCGACTCCCTTGAGCACAGCCACATTTGCACCGAACCCCGCGATCAGCGCATGCGGATAGTGCGCCGTGATCGCCGCGTGCAGCGTCTCGGGCGCGACATCGGCCGACACCAGCAGCGTTTCGTCAACGCGGTGCACCGATACCTCGCCGAGCGCTGCATGGAGCGCCTCGGCCATCTGGTCCGGGCTGTCGTCGACGTCGAGCACCGAGACGGTGCCCTTGCCCGGCGGCGACCAGCGTGGATCACCGTACACGGCAACTCCGGCGGAATCGCTTCCCCGGTCGGACATTTCACACAGCATCCCGGTCAGCAATTCGCCGAGCCGGGGGTACAGCTGGGGGTTGCGCAGGTGCAAACCCACGATCCCGCACATGGTTGTTCCTTCCTCGGAGGTCAGAATGCGGTCAGGTACTGGTCGACCTCCCACGGACTGACCGCGCTGTGGTAGGCGAAGAACTCGTCACGCTTGATGCCGGCGAAGTAGCTGGCGACTCCGTCGCCGACGGTGTCGAGCACACCGGTGACTACCGGGTCACCCTCGAACTCCTCGACGGCGTGCAGCAGGGTCGGTGGCAGGGCTGTGCGGCCGTCGGTATTGCCGATCGCGCCGGGGTCGGTGCTGCGTTTGATGCCGTCGATACCGGCACCGAGTGCGGCCGCGATGGCCAGATACGGGTTGGCCGACCCGTCGCCGCCACGCAACTCCACGCGCGCAGAGTCCGGGACCCGGATGTAGTGGGTGCGGTCATTGCCGCCGTAGGTGGGCAGGCGCGGGGCCCAGGACGCGCCGGAGGCGGTCGTCAGTGCTCCGGTTCGCTTGTAGGAGTTGACCGTTGGTCCGACGACCGCCTGCAGTGCGCAGGCGTGGTCGAGGATGCCGCCGATGAACGCATACGCCGTCGGTGACAGGCCCAGCCCGCGATCGTCGGACTCCTCCGGGAACACCGGGGTGCCGCCGCTGGTCAGCGACAGGTGCAGGTGCAGGCCGCTACCGGTCCGATCGGAGAAGGGTTTGGGCATGAAGGTGGCGACCATGCCGCGTTCGGCGGCGATCATCGACAGCAGGTAGCGCAGTGTCACCACCCGGTCGGCAGTGGTCAGCGCGTCGGCGAACTGGAAGTTCTGCTCGAACTGACCGTTGCCGTCTTCGTGGTCGTTGGCGTAGTTGGACCAGCCGAGGGTGTTCATCGCCGTCGAGATCGCGGTGAGGTGGTCGTACATCCGGGTCACGCCGCGCGCGTCGTAACACGGCTGCGCCGCGGTGTCCGCGGTGTCTGCGGTCGCGAGGCTTCCGTCCGCGCCGCGGGTGAGAAGGAAGTATTCGACTTCCGCGCCGACCCACGGTTCGAAGCCGGCATCGGCGGCCCGCTGAATCAGTGACTTGAGGATCACCCGCGGCGCATACGGCCACGGCCGGCCCTCGACGTGCGGGTCGCAGTGCACGATCGCCAGGCCGTCTTTGATGAACGGGATCGGGGTGAACGACGCGGGGTCCGGGATCGCCATCAGGTCAGGGTCTTTGGGCTCCTGACCCATGGCGCCGACGGCGTATCCGGCGAAGCCGACTCCCTCGGTGGCCAGCAGGTCGACGGCCTCGACGGGAACGAGCTTGGCGCAGGGCTTTCCGCGGAGGTCGACGAACAACGCAAGGATGAACTTGGTTGCTGAGGCCTCGGCCAGCTCAGCGAGTGTGGCAGACATGTTCTCCAACAAACTCTTTGATCAATGGGGAGAAGACGGCGAGGAGCTCGAGCCGGGCGGGGGAAGGAGGTGCCGCGCCCGGCTCGAGTCCTCGTCAGGCGTACTCGAGCTCGTACGCCGGGTCGCGGTGGACGTGGGTGTCGATACCCTTCTCCTCTTCTTCGGAGGAGATGCGGATGCCCATCGTCTTCTTGATGGCCCATGCGATGACGAATGCGATGACGAACGAATAGATCATCACCGCGCCGGCCGCCACGGCTTGGCGCCACAGCTGGTCGAAACCGCCACCGTAGAAGAAGCCGTTGACCTTGTTCGGCATGGTGTCGCTGGCCAGGAAGCCGATCAGCAGGGTGCCGATGACACCACCGACGAGGTGCACGCCGACGACGTCGAGCGAATCGTCATAGCCGAACTTCTCCTTGAGGCCCACGGCGAATGGGCAGATGGCGCCTGCGACGAGGCCGAGGATGATCGCGCCGACCGGTGTCACCGAACCACAGGCCGGGGTGATCGCGACCAGGCCGGTGATGGCGCCCGCCGCGGCACCGACGCCGGTGACGTGGCCGTCCTTGAACTTCTCCACCGCCAGCCAGGCGAGCGTGGCGGCGCAGGTGGCGACGAACGTGGTGACCATGACGATGGCCGCCGAATTGCCCGCGGCCAGTGCCGAACCGCCGTTGAACGCATACCAGCCGGCCCACAGCAGTCCGGCGCCGAGCAGCGTCAGCGGGACGTTGTGCGGCTTGCGCAGCTTGCCCCAGCTGGCGCCCTTGCCGAGCACGATGGCCACGGCGAGTGCGGCTGCACCGGCGTTGATGTGCACCGCGGTGCCACCGGCGAAGTCAATTGCCTTGAGGTTGTTGGCAATCCAGCCGCCGACCGCGTCCGGGGTGACCACGCCGTTGAACGCGAACACCCAGTGTGCGACGGGGAAGTAGACCAGAACCGCCCACACGGTGGCGAACACCATCCACGCCGCGAACTTCATCCGGTCGGCCGCCGCACCGGAGATCAGTGCGACGGTGATCGCGGCGAACAGCGCCTGGAACAACGCGAACAAACTGACCGGCAGACCGGAGATGGTGGTCTGCGACTCCAGCAGGTTCTTCATGCCGGCGAACTCGGTCAGACTGCCGACGAATCCTCCGTAGGACGTACCGAATGTCATGGAGAACCCGAACAAAATCCAGAGCACTCCGACGATGGCCACAGCGCCGAACGTCATCATCATCATGTTGGTGGAGCTCTTGACCGAGACCATGCCGCCGTAGAACAGCGCCAGGCCCGGGATCATCATCGTCAGCCCGATGATGCAACACAGCATGAA
Organism: Mycolicibacterium rhodesiae; assembly: GCF_002086695.1. Taxonomy (GTDB): domain Bacteria; phylum Actinomycetota; class Actinomycetes; order Mycobacteriales; family Mycobacteriaceae; genus Mycobacterium; species Mycobacterium rhodesiae. The sequence goes on along the minus strand of NZ_MVIH01000009.1, from coordinate 129,564 downwards.
TGCTGTGGTCCCTGTATCCATCTAATCTCCTGCGGGTGGGCGGCCCGTCCATGGTTGGGCCGTTCACCGGCAGTGAACGATGTTTCTGTTACGTAGACGCCCTCGTGGTGTTGCCGCCGCGTTAAACGTTGACGCTTCGCTACGCTGGGCGACCATGCACCGACGTCCGCGCTGGGTCCTCACCATCACCGTGGTGGTCATCGCGGTCGGCTTCGCCATCTATTCGAAGTGGTTCGACGGGCCGCCGGAGAAGTGCAAGCCGGTGATCGACTTCCTCGACTTCAGCCGATCCCAGGCCGCGAAGATCGACTCCAAGGGCAACGAGGGCGTGCCGACTGTTGCCGAGGACACTGCGTACAAGGATTGGGCCGACGGCCTCGCCGAGCGGGCGCAGAAGGTGACCGATCCGGGGCTGGCCGCACAGGCCACCGAGGTGGCGCAACTGGCGAACCAGTTCGTCAGCGGGCTGCCGACGCTGCGGTCCCAGACCCAGAACCGTGCGCCCGGCGCACCGGCCCCGCCGCAGGTCTACGAGATGTCACTGCTCAACGACCGGATCGTCGCCAAGCTCGGCGAGCTGCGACGCACCTGCTCCTGACGACGGCCATGCTCCTGACCAGTTGAGCACGATCTGCTCGAGCGGCAGACGGTCCCTGGGCCGGCCGTCGCGTTCGGCGATCTCCGGCGTCACCTGCGCATAGTCGCCGAGCGCGCCGACAGCCACCACCGCCAGTGGGCGCAGCCCGTCCGGCAGGTCGAATGCGGTGCGGGCGCCGTCGACGTCGAAGCCGGCCATCGGATGCACGATCAAACCATCGGCAACGGCTTGGACCGAGAGGTTCGCGATGGCTGCACCCGCATCGACCGCCGAATACAGCGCCGTGCGCTCGTCCTCACCCTCATCGGCGCACACCAGGATCAGCGCACCGGCCGCGCGGGCGTAGCTGTTGCCCCGCTTCAACAGCCCCGCGATGGTGGCGAAGGCCTCCTGACCGCTGGGTTGATCCCCGGGTCGCTGCGCTCCCGCCCGCCGGAAGCCCACGACATACCGGACCGGTTGGCGATTCCCCCAGGTCGCGGCCCAGCGAGCGGCCTCGAGCAGGGCGATCAGTTGCTCGGAGGTGACCATCGCGTCGGGGTCGAACGCGCGTGGACTCCACCGTCCGGCGACCGGCGGATGGATCGGCACCCGGGTCCGGGCATGACGATCCGCGGGTTGGTCAGGCACCGCCGCGACGTTACGCCGCCGATCGGGGCGGAAAAAGCAGGTGCGGTGACCCCTTATCCTTGATGCCGATATCCCTCAACTTCGAAAGGGCAGACAGTGGCGCTCGTCGTGCAGAAGTACGGCGGATCCTCGGTGGCCGATGCCGACCGGATCCGGCGCGTCGCCGAGCGCATCGTCGAAACCAAGAAGGCCGGCAACGACGTCGTCGTGGTCGTCTCGGCGATGGGCGACACCACCGACGAACTGCTGGATCTGGCCAAGCAGGTTTGCCCCGCACCGCCCGCCCGCGAGCTGGACATGCTGCTGACCGCCGGTGAGCGGATCTCCAACGCGCTGGTCGCAATGGCCATCGAGTCCCTCGGTGCGCAAGCCCGGTCGTTCACCGGATCACAGGCCGGCGTCGTCACCACCGGTGCCCACGGCAACGCCAAGATCATCGACGTCACGCCCACCCGGTTGCGATCGGCGCTCGACGAGGGCCAGATCGTGCTGGTGGCCGGCTTCCAGGGTGTCAGTCAGGACACCAAGGACGTCACCACGCTGGGCCGCGGCGGCTCGGACACCACCGCCGTCGCGCTGGCCGCCGCGCTCAACGCCGACGTCTGCGAGATCTACACCGACGTCGACGGCATTTTCACCGCCGACCCGCGCATCGTGCCCAACGCTCGCCGCCTGGACACCGTCTCCTTCGAGGAAATGCTCGAGATGGCGGCCTGCGGCGCGAAGGTGCTCATGCTTCGCTGTGTGGAATATGCGCGCCGCTACAACGTTCCGATTCACGTCCGGTCTTCGTACACCGACAAGCCCGGCACGATCGTCACAGGATCTATCGAGGACATCCCCATGGAAGACGCCATCCTGACCGGAGTTGCCCACGACCGCAGTGAGGCCAAGGTCACCGTTGTCGGGCTGCCCGACGTGCCCGGCTACGCCGCCAAGGTGTTCCGTGCGGTCGCCGACAACGACATCAACATCGACATGGTGCTGCAGAACATCTCCAAGGTCGAGGACGGCAAGACCGACATCACGTTCACCTGCCCGCGCGACATCGGGCCGACGGCGGTGGAGAAGCTCACCGCGCTGCAGGGTGAGATCGGTTTCACGAAGGTGCTCTACGACGACCACATCGGCAAGGTGTCGCTGGTGGGTGCCGGGATGCGCAGCCACCCGGGTGTGACCGCGACGTTCTGTGAGGCGCTCGCCGAGGTCGGGGTGAACATCGAGCTGATCTCGACCTCTGAGATCCGAATCTCGGTGCTGGTCAAGGACACTGAGCTGGACAAGGCCGTGGCCACGTTGCACGAGGCGTTCGGCCTGGGCGGCGAGGAAGAGGCCGTCGTCTACGCCGGGACGGGGCGGTAACCATGGTCTCTATCGGTGTAGTCGGAGCCACCGGCCAGGTCGGTCAGGTGATGCGAACTCTGCTGGAGGAGCGTGACTTCCCGGTCACCAGCGTGCGGTTCTTCGCCTCGTCGCGGTCGGCGGGCAAGAAGTTGTCGTTCCGCGGCCAGGAGATCGAGGTCGAGGACGCCGAGACGGCTGACCCCTCAGGCCTGGACATCGCGTTGTTCTCGGCCGGTGCGACGATGTCGCGGGTGCAGGCGCCGCGGTTCGCCGCTGCCGGTGTGGTCGTGATCGACAACTCGTCGGCGTGGCGCAAGGACTCCGAGGTGCCGCTGGTGGTGTCCGAGGTGAACTTCGCCCGCGACGCGGGCAACCGCCCGAAAGGCATTATCGCCAACCCGAATTGCACCACCATGGCCGCGATGCCGGTGCTCAAGGTGCTGCACGACGAAGCTCAGCTGGTGCGGATGATCGCCTCGACGTATCAGGCGGTGTCGGGCAGCGGGTTGGCCGGCGTCGACGAACTGGCCACTCAGGCCCGCGCGGTGATCGACGGTGTCGAGGAACTGGTGCACGACGGCTCGGCGCTGGAGTACCCGGCTCCGGTGAAATACGTTGCGCCCATTGCGTTCAACGTGGTTCCGCTGGCCGGATCGCTGGTCGACGACGGTTCCGGTGAGACCGACGAGGACCAGAAGCTGCGCAACGAGAGCCGCAAGATCCTCGGCATCCCCGAGCTTGCGGTGTCCGGCACGTGCGTGCGGGTGCCGGTGTTCACCGGGCACTCGCTGTCGATCAATGCCGAGTTCGCCGAGCCGATTTCGCCGGAGCGGGCTACTGCCCTTCTCGACGGTGCGCCCGGGGTGAAGCTGGTCGACGTGCCCACGCCGCTGGCCGCCGCCGGGATGGACGAGACCCTGGTAGGCCGGATCCGCCAGGATCCCGGCGTGCCGGGCGGTCGCGGCCTTGCGCTGTTCCTCTCGGGTGACAACCTGCGAAAAGGTGCTGCCCTCAATACCATTCAGATCGCCGAGCTGCTGGCCGCCGAGCTCTGATCTACTTTGCGCCGAAGCGTGAGTTTGGGCGCGAAAGTGCGAGTGGCGTGCGCCATTTCGTCGATCTCGGCGCTGGTCCTGGCGCCAATGGCAAGCGCCGACCCGCCAAGCCCGGTTCCTGACCCGATCCTCTCGCCGCTGGCGCCGGGCCAGGTGGTGCGGATCGGGCCGATCGCCGGCACCGGGACGCCGACCCGCGACTACGGCATCGGCGCCACCGATCTGTGCGAGTTCATGGAATTCCCAACCGAATTGCTCCAGATCTGCGGTGACAGCTTCGCGGGCCAGGGCGTCGGGTTCGGCGGGTGGTTCTCACCGGTCGCGCTGCGGGTGGCCGGCGACTCGGTCGACGATCCCGAAGGTATTCGCTACACCGGTGTCGTCGGGGTGGACAAGCCACTGCTGGCCGACCCCAAGCCGCCGGGTGCTTCGCAACTGCCCGCGGGTGTGGTGCAGATCAACCGGCAGAACTATCTGCTGGTGACCACCACCAAAGACCTGGTGCCGCAGACGTCGCGGCTGGTGAAAGCGGTTGCCGGGCAGGGTGGTTGGCAGACGGTTGCGGGTTCGCAGCGACCCGCCTCCTACGCCGGGGGCCGTCAGACCCAGATCAGCGGCTACTACGATCCGATTCCGACGCCGGACTCGCAGACCGGCTGGGTGTACATCGTGGCCAACAACTTCGACCGGTCCGGGCCGGTGATGCTCTACCGCGCCACGCGAGAGACTTTCACCGACCGCGCACGCTGGCAGGGCTGGGCGGCCGGTCCCGGTGGCGGCTGGAACAAGACGCCGACGCCATTATGGCCCGACAAGGTCGGTGAGATGAGCCTGCGGGAGGTCGACGGAAAGCCGGTGCTGTCGTATTTCAATGCCAGCACCGGGAACATGGAGATGCGGGTGGCCTACGACCCGACGGGTTTGGGCACCGCGCCGGTGACAACGGTGGTGCAGGCCGGCGACTGGCCAGACCCCGAAGATAGCTTGCCGCCGTCGGATGACAATCGGCTCGCGCAGCCCTACGGGGGCTACATCTCGCCCGGTTCCACGCTGGACGAGGTGCGGGTGTTCATCAGCCAGTGGAACACCACGCCGCGTGACCGCGCACCGTACCGCGTGCTGCAGTTCGCGGTGAACCCGATCAAGCCGTGGTGATTCCTGCGGTCAGCTGCCCTCAGGCGGGGGTGGCCTCCGGGTCGACCAGCTTCGCTCTCATACGCATGACCTGAATTTGGGCAACCCCCACCAGCAACACCGGCCACAGCATCCCGGCTGTGAGTATCAGCGGCAGGCGTACCCGAGCTCGGACCACATCACCTGGGTGAAAGGCCTCCGAGAAGACCCAGGCCAGAAAAGCGAATAGTGGCGTGCCGGTGAGATAGAGGTACAACAACACGGCGGACACTCCTTCACGGCAACCCCCGCGACATCGTTGCAAAGTTCGCTGGCACTGTCCAGTTCGCGTACCGGGCCGCAGAGCGCTCCATTCATAGCCAACTCAAAGGCGCTACTTAACCCGCACTGGGCGGCAGGCTCGCATCATCGATTCATGACCGAAACACCCGAGCGGGCCGACGAGCCCGCGACCAGCCCTGTCGCCACTCTCGATCCGCCTCCACCGCCACCGCCGTACTACGGCCCGGTCCCGGTCGCCACCCGACCGAACCGGCTGTACCAGGCCGTTGCCTGGGTGGCGATCGTCGCCGGCACCGTCTTCATTGTCGGCGCCGTCTTCTTCACCGGTTTCGTCCTCGGGCGCGCCAGCGGCCACGGCGGCTGGTACCACCACGGCAAGGGTGGTGATTCCCAGCAGTTCCACCACCGGGGCGGACCCGGCGGCCCCGGGATGATGATGCCCGGCGGAGGACCCTGGGGTCCGATGGGTCCCGGTGGCCCGGGCGGGCAGGGCCCCGGCCCCGGATTCGGGCCAGGAGGGCCGGGCGGCGCAGGGCCCGGCGGCAGCGCCGCCCCGACACCGCGGCCCTGACCGCGCCGTAGACGTGCCCAGCGTCCCTCTCCCCCCAGGGACGCTGGGCACCCTGCTGTTCAGGATCCCCCCGGCGTCGCTTTGGGAGAGTAGAACGGGTCTTGGGTACACGCCTTCCGAAAGGCGCTGACACCAGATAGGGGAGACGATGACTGAAAACTTTGCGACGACCGATGCAGGTGCTCCAGCCCCGAGCCTCGAGCATTCCCTGACCGTAGGGCCGGACGGCCCGATCCTGCTCCAGGACCACTACCTGATCGAGCAGATGGCCAATTTCAATCGCGAACGTATCCCGGAGCGGCAGCCGCACGCCAAAGGCGGTGGCGCGTTCGGAACGTTCGAAGTGACGCAGGACGTCAGCAAATTCACCCGAGCGGCGTTCCTGCAGCCTGGCACCAAGACCGACATGGTGGCCAGATTCTCCACCGTCGCCGGCGAGCGCGGCAGCCCAGACACCTGGCGTGATCCCCGCGGATTCGCACTGAAGTTCTACACATCCGAGGGCAACTTCGATCTCGTCGGCAACAACACCCCGGTGTTCTTCCTGCGGGATCCGATGAAGTTCCAGAACTTCATCCGCTCGCAGAAGCGGCTGCAGTCGTCGAACCTGCGTGATCACCACATGCAGTGGGACTTCTGGACGCTCTCACCGGAATCCGCGCACCAGGTCACCTGGCTGATGGGTGACCGCGGCATTCCGAAGACGTGGCGCAACATGAACGGCTACTCCAGTCACACCTACAGCTGGATCAACGCGGCCGGCGAATTGTTCTGGGTCAAATACCACTTCAAGACCGACCAGGGCATCGAATTCCTCACCCAGGAGGAAGGCGACGAATTGGCAGGCAGCGACGGCGATTACCACCAGCGCGACCTCTTCGACACCATCGAGAGCGGCGATTTCCCGAGCTGGACGCTGCACGTGCAGATCATGCCGTTCGAGGACGCCAAGACATACCGGTTCAATCCGTTCGACCTGACCAAGGTGTGGCCGCACAGCGACTACCCGCTCCACGAAGTTGGCCGAATGACGTTGAACCGCAACGTCACCGATTACCACGCCGAAGTGGAGCAGGCTGCCTTCGAACCGAACAACATCGTGCCTGGCACCGGGTTGAGTCCGGACAAGATGCTGTTGGCGCGCGGCTTCTCCTACAGTGACGCCCATCGGCACCGGCTCGGGGTGAACTACAAGCAGATCCCGGTCAACACGCCAAGGGTGGAGGTGCACAGCTACTCCAAGGACGGTGCGATGCGGATGCGCAACGTCACCGACCCGGTGTACGCGCCGAACTCGGTCGGAGGCCCGCAGGCCGATCCCGCTCGGGCGGCTGAGGTGCACTGGGCTTCCGACGGCGACATGGTCCGCTCGGCCTACGCCCTTCGTCAAGACGATGACGACTGGGGTCAGGCCGGCACCCTGGTTCGGGAGGTTCTCGACGACGATGCCCGAGACCGGCTGGCGCACAACGTCATCGGTCACGTATCCAAGGGCGTCAAGGAGCCGGTGCTGTCCCGGGTGTTCGAGTACTGGCGCAACATCGATGCCGATCTCGGCAAGAAGATCGAGGAAGGCGTGCGAGGCAAGACCGGCTGACCGCCGACATCGACATGAGGGTTGTGACTGCCGAACTTTCGCGACCTTCATGTCGATCTCGCGGCCTGGCATGATCGAAGCCATGAGCATCGAGGTCATCTACACCGCGGAATCGACGGCCAGTGGCGGCGGGCGTGACGGCCACGTGAAGTCGTCGGACAACCGGATCGATCTGGACACCAGGCCACCCAAGGAAGCGGGCGGCAGCGGCGAGGGCACCAACCCCGAGCAACTGTTCTCGGCGGGCTATGCCGCCTGCTTCCTGGGCGCGCTGCAACTGGTGGCGCGCTCGGAGAAGATCAAGCTCGATAGCGCATCGGGCATCACCGCGCAGGTCGGCTTCGGCAAGGATGCCGACGGCGGGTACGGCATCAACGCCCACCTCATCGGCTACCTCCCCGGACTCGAACAGAGCCAGGCCGAAGACCTGATGAACAAGGCTCACCAGGTGTGCCCGTATTCGAAGGCCACCCGCGGCAATATCGACGTCACGCTGACCGCCAAGGTCTGATGTGATGCGCACCGCCGCCGCGGCGACCGCAGTGTTGGCAGCAGGCGTGTGTGTCGCGGCCCCGGCGCAGGCCCGTCCGGCGGACCCGGGCGTGGTTTCCTATGCCGTCCTCGCCAAAGGTTCGGTCGGCAACATCGTCGGAGCCCCGATGACGTGGGAGTCGGTGAGCACCGATCCCGTGCAGAGGTTCTGGGTCGATCTGCCGGTCTGTAACAACTGGGCCGACATCGGGTTGCCCGAGGTGTTCAACGATCCCGACCTGGCGTCGTTCAACAGCGCCGTGACCCAAACCTCGGCCACCGACCAGAACCACCTGGTCAAGCAGGCCATCGGGGTCTTCGCTACCGCCGACGCCGCCACCCGCGCCTACCACCGCGTCGTCGACCGCACCATCGGGTGCGCTGGTCAGACCACCGCCATGCACCTCGACGACGGAACCACTCAGGTGTGGTCGTTCGGTGGTGCGGCCCCAACCGCCACCGACGCGGTGTGGGTCAAACAGGAAGCAGAAACCGATCGGCGGTGTTTCACCCAGACGCGGTTGCGGGAAAACGTGCTGCTGCAGGCCAAGGTCTGCCAGTCCGGCAACGGCGGGCCGGCGGTGAATGTACTGGCCGGCGCGATGCAGAACACACTGGGTTTATAGCGAGGTCGGGTGAACGTCACCAACGGGTCAGCCGCCGATCGACGAAACTTGTCGGTGCGGTCTGGAAGATGGATGTCATGACGTTCGTCGTCACCTCGGAGCCGGGCCGGGCACCTTGCGGGTCGGGTGCCGAAGAACGTGTCCTGAACAGCTCATCCTCGGCCGCCCTGCACATCGCGGGCGCCTCGTTGGACGACGGTCCGATCGGTCGGGTGGGTCTGGAACTGGAGGCGCACTGCTTCGACCTGGCTGATCCCCTCCGTCGTCCGGGCTGGTCGGAACTGAGCGACGTGATCGCCGCCGTGGGACCGCTGCCCGGCGACAGCGCCGTCACCGTCGAACCGGGAGGTGCGGTCGAACTCTCCGGGCCGCCGGCCGACGGCCCGCTGCCGGCCATCGCCGCGCTGGCCGCCGACCGGGCGACACTGTGTTCGGCGTTCGCCGACGCCGGCCTGGGTCTGGTGCTGCTCGGCGCCGACCCGCTTCGCCGCCCGCACCGGGTCAATCCCGGTGCCCGCTATGAGGCGATGGAACAGTTCTTCATCGCGTCCGGGACGGCGAATGCAGGAGCGGCGATGATGACCTCGACGGCCTCGGTCCAGATCAACCTCGACGCAGGTCCCCGCGACGGCTGGGCTGAGCGGGTGCGGCTTGCCCATGCGCTCGGCCCCACGGCGATCGCGATCGCGGCGAATTCACCGCTGCTCGGTGGGGACTTCACCGGCTGGGTCTCGACGCGTCAACGGGTGTGGAGTCAGCTGGATTCGGCGCGCTGCGGGCCGGTCCTCGGCGCCAGCGGTGACGATCCCTGCACCGACTGGGCCCGCTACGCGCTCAAGGCGCCGGTGATGCTGGTGCACAACCCGGATCCTGTCGCGGTCACCGAGCATGTGCCGTTCGCGGACTGGGCCGACGGACTGGTTCTGCTCGGCGGTCGCCGCCCGACCACCGCCGACCTCGACTACCACCTCACCACGCTGTTTCCGCCGGTGCGCCCGCGGCGTTGGCTGGAGATCCGGTACCTCGACAGCGTGCCCGACGCCCTGCTGCCCGCGGTGGTGTTCCTCGTCGTCACCCTGCTCGACGACCCGGCCCTGGCCGAGCTGGCAGCCGAGGCGGTCGAACCGGTCGCGACCGCATGGGACCTGGCTGCCCGGGTCGGCCTCAAGGACGACCGCCTCTACCAAGCGGCCAACCGCTGCGTCGCGCTCGTCGCCGAGCTGGCTCCCGCGGAATTATCCGAGTCGATGCGGCGGTTGGTCCAGAACGTGGAAGAAGGCCGCTGCCCAGCCGACGATTTCGCCGACCGGGCCATCGAGCGCGGCATCGAAGGTGCCGTCCTGCAAATGGCCGAGGCGACAGCGTGATCACACGCGAGACGCTGGCCCGCGACCTCGAACGGGCCCGCAGGCGCACGTGGGCGCTGACCGACTTCGACGATGCCGAGTTGCATCGCCAGTACAGCCCGCTGATGAGTCCGCTCGTCTGGGACCTCGCCCACATCGGGCAGCAGGAAGAGTTGTGGCTGCTGCGCGACGGCGACCCGAATCGGCCCGGCATGCTGCCCGCCAACATCGAAGGCCTCTACGACGCGTTCGTGCATTCCCGCGCCAGTCGCGTCGATCTCCCGCTGCTGTCACCGGCGCAGTCCCGGGCGTACTGCAATAGCGTGCGGGCCGCCGCACTCGACGTGCTCGACACCCTGCCCCACCGCGATGACGATGCCGAGGTCGCATTCCGCTTCGGCCTGGTGATCAGCCACGAGAACCAGCACGACGAGACAATTCTGCAAGCGCTCAACTTGCGCAGCGGCGCACCGATACTGGCGCATCGGACGACGCTGCCTCACGGCCGGGCCGGGCTGGCCGGCAGTTCGGTGCTGGTGCCCGGCGGCCCGTTCGTCCTCGGCGTCGATGCGGTGAGCGAACCGCTGTCACTGGACAACGAACGCCCAGCCCATGTGGTCGATGTGCCGGCCTTCCGCATCGGCCGGGTTCCGGTGACCAACGCCGAATGGCGGCAGTTCATCGACGACGGCGGCTACACGCAACAGCGATGGTGGTCACCGCGCGGATGGGAACACCGGGTCCAGACTGAGTTGAGCGCACCGGAGTTCTGGAATCCGGACGGCACCCGAACCCGATTCGGCCACGTCGAGGAAATCCCGGGCAACGAACCCGTCCAGCACGTCACCTTCTTCGAAGCCGAGGCCTACGCGGCCTGGGTGGGCGCGCGGTTGCCGACCGAAGTCGAATGGGAGAAGGCCGCCGCCTGGGATCCCGAGGTCGGCGCGCGCCGTCGCTACCCGTGGGGCTCGGCGGAACCGACACCGCACCGGGCCAACCTGGGCGGGCAGGCGCTGCGCCCTGCGCCGGTGGGGGCCTACCCCGATGGGGCGTCGGCCTACGGCGCCGAGCAGATGCTCGGCGATGTGTGGGAGTGGACCACCTCGCCGCTGCGGCCGTGGCCGGGGTTCACTCCGATGATCTACCAACGATATTCGGAGCCGTTCTTCGACGGTGATTACAAGGTGCTGCGCGGCGGTTCGTGGGCGGTGGGTGCCGACACGTTGCGGCCCAGCTTCCGGAATTGGGACCACCCGGTCCGCAGGCAGATCTTCTCCGGTGTGCGCTTGGCGTGGGACGTCTGATGTGCCGACACCTGGGCTGGCTGGGCGAACCGGTGGCGATCGCCTCGCTGGTCCTCGACCCGCCATGCGGGCTGCGCGTGCAGTCCTACGCGCCGCGCAGGCAGAAGCACGGGTTGATCAACGCCGACGGATGGGGCGTGGGTTTCTACCCGTCCGATCTGCCGGGCAACGGGCCCTGCCGCTGGCGCAGCGCGTCACCGCTGTGGGGGGACGTTTCGTTCGCCTCGGTTTCCCCGGCGTTGCGCAGCAATTGCATTGTCGCAGCGGTGCGTTCGGCGACAGTGGGTATGCCGATCGAGGCCAGTGCGTCCGCTCCGTTCAGTGACGGCACCTGGCTGCTGTCGCACAACGGTGTGGTCGACCGGGGCGTATTGCCGGTCAGCCCGGCAGCCGAGTCGACCGTCGACAGCGCCATGCTGGCTGCGCTGATCTTCGACCGCGGGCCGGAGAACCTCGGCGATACGATCGCTGAGGTCGGGGCGGCAGATCCGAGGGCCCGGCTGAACATCATGGCCGCCAACGGATCTCGGCTTATGGCCACCACCTGGGGCGACACCCTGTCGATGCTGCGCCGCAGTGACGGAGTGGTCCTGGCCAGCGAACCCTATGACGACCACCCCGATTGGCAAGACATCCCGGACCGGCATCTCGTCGACGTGAGCGCGGGACAGGTGACGCTGACCCCGCTGAAAGGAACTTCGTGACGTTCACGCTGTCGAACTACCTGGCCGCCGACGCTGCCGCCCAGGCGCTGCGCGACGATGTGCTGCACGGCTTGACGCAGACACCGAAGTCATTGCCGCCCAAATGGTTCTACGACGCCGCCGGCAGTGATCTGTTCGACCAGATCACCCGGCTGCCGGAGTACTACCCGACCCGGACCGAAGCGCAGATCCTGCGGTCTCAGTCGGCGGCGATAGCAGCGGCCAGCGGCGCCGACACACTGGTGGAGCTCGGCAGCGGAACATCAGAGAAGACGCGGCTACTGCTGAGCGCCATGCGCGACAACGGTTCGCTGCGTCGCTTCGTACCCTTCGACGTCGACTCGAGTGTGTTGGAACTGGCGGGAGCCGCGCTCGAGCAGGAATATCCGGATCTCGATATCGACGCGGTGTGCGGCGATTTCGAGGAACACCTGGCCAAGATCCCCTCGGGCGGTCGCCGGTTGTTCGTGTTCCTGGGCTCGACGATCGGCAATCTGACCGCCGCCCCGCGCGCGCAGTTCCTCGCGTCCCTCGCCGAGGTGCTCGACCCCGGGGACAGCCTGCTGCTGGGCACCGACCTCGTCAAGGACACCCATCGCCTGGTTCGCGCTTACGACGACAGCGCCGGTGTGACCGCGCGGTTCAACCTCAATGTGCTGACCGTGGTCAATCGAGAATTGGATGCCGACTTCGATATCGACGCCTTCGAGCACGTCGCGCGCTGGAACCCCGACGAGGAGCGCATCGAAATGTGGCTGCGCGCGACGTCTCCGCAGCAGGTCACCGTCGCGGGGCTGGGCCTGCGTGTCGAGTTCGCCGCAGGCGAGGAGATGCTCACCGAGGTGTCGTGCAAGTTTCGGCCCGGGGCCGTCGCCAAGGAACTGGAAGCGGCTGGGCTGCGGCGGACGCAGTGGTGGACCGATCCGGCCGGGGATTTCGGACTGTCGCTGGCGGTGAGGTGAGCGCACCCGACGCTCTTGCTGACAGCTGGCGGGAGGCCCGGCTGCCCGCTGCCGGCGTCCACCTCGACAGCGCCGCGTGTTCGCGTCAGAGTCTCGCGGCCATCGAGGCAGCGGCCGCACACGCCCGCCACGAGTCCGAGGTGGGCGGCTACATCGCTGCGCAGGCTGCCGCTCCGGTGCTCGACGCCGGTCGCGCCGGTGTGGCGGCACTGACCGGAATGTCCTCCGATGACGTGGTTTTCACCACCGGTTCGGGTAACGCACTGCAACTGCTGCTCGGTGTGTGGCCGATGGAGCGGACGGTGGCGTGCCTGCCCGGCGAGTACGGCCCCAACCTGGTGGAGTTCACCGCACGCGGATTCACCCGCCAGGCGCTCCCGGTCGACAGTCTGGGCCGAGTCGACCCGGACGCAGCACGTCGCACCCTGGCCGATGCGCCGCCGGCGATGGTCCATCTGACCGCGGTCGGCAGCCACCGCGGTGTCGTACAGCCAGTCGCCGCGGTCGCGGAGGTGTGCCGGGAGATCGGCGTTCCGCTGATCGTCGATGCCGCGCAGGCGCTGGGCCACATCGACTGCGTCGCCGACGCCGATGCGGTCTACTCCTCGTCGCGCAAATGGCTGGCGGGCCCGCGCGGGGTCGGAGTCTTGGCGGTGCGTCCTGCGCTTGCCGACCTGTTGCAGTCCCCGCCGTGGGCCGGCGCGGCATCGGCGTTGCAGTGCCTGGAATTCGGTGAAGCCAATATCGCTGCGCGGGTCGGTTTTTCCGTCGCGGTAGGACAACACCTCGCGGCCGGACCGGAGGCGGTGCGCCGGCGGCTGGCCGCACTCGGATGTCAGGCCCGCACGATGCTGGCCGAGGTACCCGGCTGGCGAGTGGTGGAACCCGACGACGCGCCAACCGCGATCACCACGCTGGAGCCCACCAACGGCGCCGATCCTGTCCGGGTGCGAGCCCGCCTGATCGACGAGCACGGCATCGTGACCACCGCGGCCGGGGTGGAGCGGGCGCCGATGGAGTTGACGGCACCGGTGCTACGGATCTCACCGCACGTCGACGCCAACACTGACGACCTCGAGGCACTCGTCACAGCGCTGCGCGCCGCAACTTGACGCGCCTGGCGTCAGGCCGCCAGGGCCGCCGCGCTGCTCGGGGCTGCCAGACGAGCGCTCACCGACAAGTACTGGCCGCGCTGCCAGGCTTCCATGAAGCCGTCCAACGGAACCGCGAGGCCTTTTCCACCAACCCCGCCGGAGTCGTTGATGTATATGACGTCTTTGGTCTCGTTGATCCCGAGCACCGTGATGGCGTGGTTGGCGGTACCGAACCGCCTCGCGCTGTGTGCGCCGCCGATCGCCTCGGCCCAGATCCGGTTGTTCACGGCAACCAGAACCGAGCTGGTGGTCAGCGCTGATTTCAAATTGGCCAACGCCAGATCGCCCTGGCTCTTGGTGTAGGTGGTCATCGTCGCGTCGACGCCGTGGTTCTCCATCAGCGCCATGCTGTCCACGTAGTAGACGTACTCGTCGGCCAGCGGGTCGTAGATGTTCCCCGTCCGCGGGACGTACCTGTTCAGCAGGTCCTTCCAGACCGAACCGGAACTGCGCGCGGGCAGATAGCTGGGGGTGTCCTTGGCTTCCTGGACGATGTCGGACCAGCTGGGCATGCCGCCCGGGCCCTTGAGTTGTCCGATCACCATGGCGGTCGAGGACAGCACGCAGGTGTTGTTGTCGCCCTGGGAGATGAAGTACTGGACGTTCTGCAGGGGATTGCCGTACACCACGTCACCGGGGGCGGGCGGGTCTCGCAGCGGCGTTGTGGCAGTTGACGATTCATTGGCCGAGGTCGGAGTGGGTCGAACGGTCAGCCTGCCCAAGTCGCGCCCGAGCGTCGTCAGCGCATCCTGTACCGCATGAACCACCGCCGCCGGTGTCGGGAGCGAGGGTAGCTTCGGAAGGCGGCGCTGCGTTACGGTCGCCGCGACCGGTGCAGCTGCCGGCGTCTTCGCGATCGCGCGGGACTTGTTCGTATCTGCGGCTTTTACGGAGCGTAGCGGGCCGGACGTCCGCGCACTCGACGCGGACGCCGAGCTCACTGAGGAGTGACTGGCGTCGGCCGGCGCGGCCGACGCCACCGGGCTTGCGCCCGCGAGCAGGATCCCCGCGCCGACGGCCAGCCCGCAGGCCGCGAGGGTCAAGGGGGCGAGTCGCCTGATCCGATTCATACTTCGGCTCTCCGGTTCCGTAGCCTCAGGCCGCCAGTGCGAGATCGGCTTGTGTCAGGGGCTGGCCCGCTGCGGCGGCCAACGGGCGGGTGGCGATGCCCAGCGGGTAGTTCGGCTCCCAACCCTTCATGAAGTCGGTCAGCGACATCGCCCGGTTCTGGCCTTCGGCGCCCCACGCGGCGTCATTGACGAAGATCTGGTCGGTCTGGGTGTTCATGCCGAGCACGACAACCAAATGGTTCGTGGGGTCGGTGTCACCAAGGATCGGGGTCTTGATGGTGACGAGGACGACCGAGCCGGCGGTGAGTGCGGATGCCATGTTGGTCAGGGCCACGTCAGCCTTGGTCTTGGGGAAGTACGTCGTCGAAACGTTGATCCCGTTACCGCTCGTACTCAGCAGCTCCAAGGCGTCGCCGGTCCACACCCAGTCGGTGCCGTTGTCCAAGTACATCTTCCGATATTGGCCCGTGGCATTGCCGTTGACGAACAGTTGCCGGTCGACGCTGTCGGTGATCTTGGCTTTGGCGATCCAGTCCGCGATATTCGGCATCGTCCCAGTCAGCTGACCCACGGCCATCACCACGGCCGCCAGGCCGGAGGTCTGCGCTCCGTCGGTGACCCAGTACTGCTTGGTGACGTCCGGGTTGCCGATGATCGTCGGAACGGCGGGGTTGTCCAGGTCGACGTAGATGGCGGCGTCTGCGGTAGTGATCCCGGATACGCCCAGCTGCACCGCAATTGAACGCAACGCGTTCTGTACCGCGCCGAGAGGTCCGTGCAGCTTGGCCGCGGAGCCATTGTCGGCGACGATCGTGAACTCGTCCATGATGGCGCCCGCGGGCAGCGTGCTGTTGGGCGTATAGGTGTAGGCGCCCGTCACCGGGTCGAGAACAACCGAGCCGTTGCTCGGCTGGTCGCCGATCGAGTACTTGAGCGTGAAACCGTTGTTGCTCTTACCGATAACGGTGCCCGATACGGCGCCGCCGGCGCCTGCGGTCTGGGTGCCCGATTCGATCGACGGCGCCTTGTTGGCGAAGATGTAGTTGAGCTGACGCATCAACGCCTGCACCGGGTTCAGCTTGGGTGTCGCCCCGGCCGCGGCCGCGGTTGTGGGGGTTGTGAGCTTCGCCGGGCTCGGGCGTGTGCTTCGGATTGTCGTGTCGGTTCGCGCGGGTCCGCTCTTGGCCGCAACCGGTGCGCGCCGGCTGGAGGCGACGCCATGCTTGGACGACGTCGCGTGGCCCGCGCTGGATGTCCCGCCACCGGAAGGCGTGTTGCCGGTGTCAGCGGCGGCGACCGCGGCTCCGCTCACTATCGCGGCTCCCAGACCCACTGCGATCAGCGCGGCTAACAGCCACCCGTAGAAGACAGCGCTCACTGGCGCTCTCGAATCCCCAACCAACACCGCGTCCCCTCGGCCCCGACTCCGCTACAAGACGGATGAAGCATAGGAAACTTTGCGCGGAAATGCCGAAGGGATGGGAAAGCTGCTTGCGGGTAAGTCTTCGATCGCAAACACTTCGGTGGTCGGAGTCAGTCCGCCTTGTGGGCGCTGAGCACGTAGGCCGGCATCATCAGCCGGCCTTTCGTATCGAGGTCGAACGGCATGGCGCCCTCGGGCATGTCGGCGAACGCGGGCTTGTGGGAGTGGATCTTCGCAGGCCGAATATCGTCGATCACGAAGAACTTCGACACCGCGGCGCGTAGCTCGTCTTCGTCGACCTCGTTGGGCTTGGTCTCAAGATGCGGCGGGAACGCGCCCTTTGCGAAGACCAATATGTACAGCCGTGCTCCAGGTGCGGCCGCCCGATGGATCGCACGGAGGTAGGCGTCGCGGGCGTCGACCGGCAGCGAATGGAACAGCGTGCTGTCGATGATCGTGGCGAACCGCTCGTCGTAGCCGCTGAAGGAGGTGATGTCCGCACACTCGAAGGTCACGTTGCTCAAGCCGCGCTGGCGGGCGGCCTCGGTCGCCGCCGCGATCGCCGTCGGCGACACATCGATCCCGACGACAGTGCTGCCCGTCGCGGCGAGAGCCAACGCGAGTTCGGCATGCCCGCAGCCCGCGTCCAGCACGTGGCCGCTGACCTTGCCGTCCCGGACCAGAGCCGCCAGCGCCGGCTGCGGTTCTCCGATGTTCCACGGCGGCGGCCCGGCGAAGGCGCCCTCCTCTTTATAGGCGCCGTCCCAATCCATCACCTCAGAGTCCATGTCCCCCAACCTACAAGGGCCGTCGGTCACCCGGTGACGTCCCAGGTGTGCACCGGTTCGTTGCTGTGCATCAGGGTGCAGTAGCGCCGCAGCATCTCGGCCAGTGCCTGCGGTCGTGCCATGCCGCGACCCTGCAGCGCCTGCACCGTCGCGACCTGCCATGCCGACCCGTTACGCCCTGTCTTCGCGCGTCCCTCGATCACGCCGAGATAGCGGTCGCGAACTTCGGTGGCCACGCCCCAGCGGCGCAGGCCCTCATCGGCCATCGGCAGCAGGGTGCGCAGCACGAGCTCGTCGGGCGTGATCTCGCCGAGCCCGGGCCAGTAGAGCCGGGCGTCCATGCCGTGCCGGGCAGATTCGATGAAGTTGTCATGTGCCGCAGTGAAACTCATCTTCGTCCACAGCGGGCGGTCCTCTTCGGCCAGCACTCGCAAGGCTCCGTAGTAGAACGCCGAGTTGGCCATCATGTCGACGACCGTGGGTCCGGCGGGCAACACGCGATTCTCCACCCGCAGGTGCGGCCGACCGTTCACCACGTCGTAGACCGGCCGGTTCCAGCGGTACACCGTTCCGTTGTGCAGTCGCAGCTCGGACAGAGCAGGCGTGCGGCCTGCCGCCAATTCGGCGACCGGGTCTTCGTCGGACATCTCGGGCAACAAGGACGGGAAGTAGCGGACGTTCTCCTCGAACAGGTCGAAGATCGAGGTGATCCAGCGCTCCCCGAACCAGACTCGCGGACGGACGCCTTGGGCCTTGAGTTCGTCGGGCCGGGTGTCGGTGGCCTGGGCGAACAGCTCGATACGGGTCTCGGCCCATAACTGGTGACCGAAGAAATACGGCGAGTTGGCGCCCAGCGCCAGCTGCGGACCGGCCAGCACCTGAGCGGCGTTCCAGTTGGCGGCGAAATCAGCCGGAGACACCTGCAGGTGCAATTGCATACTGGTACAAGCAGATTCAGGAGCGATGGACTCCGCGTGCATGCTCAGCCGCTCAGGACCGGTGATGTCGATGAGGATGTCCTCGCCGCGGGCGGTGAAGATCGAGTCATTGAGCGCCTGATAGCGCAGCGACGGACTCATCCAGTGGCCGGTCAGGTGCTCGGGCATCAGAGTCGGCAGGATCCCGATCATCACGATGTGCGCGTCGTCGGTGTTGGCCTTGGTCTCGGCGGCATTCAGGCTCGCCCGAACCTCGGCCTCCAACTCCAGTGCGGTCCTGCCGGGAAGAGGTCGCGGCGGGACGTTGAATTCGATGTTGTAGGCGCCCAATTCGGTCTGGTACGCCGGATCGGCGATCGCGGCCAAGACCTCCTGGTTCGACATCGCCGGCTGGTAGTCATCGGTGACCAGGTTGCACTCGATTTCCATCCCGGTCAGGGGTCGGTCGAACTCGAAGCTGGATTGGGCCAGCATGGTTTCGAACACGTCCAGGCACAACTGAACCTTGCGCCGGTACTCCTGCCGATGCGCCCGGTTGAAGGTGGCGTGCTTGACCTCGTCGCCCATGGGGTCGATGGAACCGGTTCAGGCCAAGCTGCGCAAGCAAATCGCCATCAGTCGCGCCGCCGCGCCCGCAGAACCTGCCGATCGAAGGGGTTGGTGCTGACCTCCACCTCGACGCCGGCATGGGCACCGAGCGCGCGCAGCGCCGACGGGCTGTAGGAGCGCAGCGAGCTGACCAGACCGTCGTGCACGAACGGCCACCACACCAGCGGCGCCATCGCCGCCAGCTTGGCGATGTGCAGAAGCGAGGGCATCCGGGGCAGATCGATGACCAGGAGTTCGTCGGCCACCCGGGTTCCTTCGGCAAGAACTCGGGCGGCCTGGATTGGGGGTAGATGGTGAAACGACAACGCGAAGACGGCCAAGTCGAACGAGCCGTCGTCGGCGTCGATCGCGGTGGCGTCGATCGTGCGCACCGTGGCGCGCGGATGTTCACCGAGGTCGGATGCCTCGATCGCCGCCACCGCGTCGGCGTTGACGTCGGAGACCGTGACGTGGGCGGTCGGATGCTGTTCGAGCACTCTGCGCGACAGTGTTCCATGACCGGCGCCGAGTTCCAGGATGGTGGGATCAACGACGTCGGCGACCTCCCGCAGCACCAGTTCGGCGTTGCGGTCGTGTTCGCCGAACAGGTTGCCGATCACGTCCAGCGCCGTCACGATCCCGCGCTTCACCTCGTCGTCGACGTCGCCACGGTCGAGGTATTCGGGCCGGGCGGTTTCCAGCAGGCGATCCAGACAGGACGCATCCGGGCCACCCCGCGGCATGTCGGCGATGTCGGTGATCTCGGCTGCCATGTAGGCCATCATGGACGAAAGGTCGGCTGCATCGGCAGCATCGCACGTCAGAGGAGCACCGTTGGCTGACTTCGTCGCCTCGATTGACCAGGGCACCACCAGCACCCGCTGCATGATCTTCGATCACAAGGGCGCTGAGGTGGGCCGGCATCAGCTCGAGCACGAACAGATCCTGCCCAAGTCCGGGTGGGTGGAGCACAACCCGGTGGAGATCTGGGAGCGCACGCAGACCGTGGTGGTCTCGGCGTTGAACAAGACGAAACTGTCCGTCGAAGACCTGGCCGCGCTGGGCATCACCAACCAGCGGGAGACCACCCTGGTGTGGAACCGCAAGACGGGACGGCCGTACCACAACGCGATCGTGTGGCAGGACACCCGCACCGACCGCATCGCGGCCGCGCTCGACCGGGACGGCCGGGGTGACATCATCCGGCGCAAGGCCGGCCTGCCGCCTGCGACATACTTCTCCGGCGGCAAGCTGCAGTGGATTCTGGAGAATGTCGACGGCCTGCGCGACGACGCCGAACGCGGTGACGCGCTGTTCGGCACGCCGGACACCTGGGTGCTGTGGAATCTGACCGGGGGAACACACGGCGGCGTGCACGTCACCGACGTCACCAATGCCAGCCGCACCATGCTGATGAACCTGGAGACCCTGGACTGGGACGACGAACTGTTGTCGCTCTTCGGGATTCCCCGCGCAATGCTGCCGGAGATCAGGCCGTCGTCGTCGCCCGAGCCGTACGGGGTGACGCTACCCGGTGGCCCGCTGGGCGGTGAGGTGCCGTTGACCGGCATCCTCGGCGATCAGCAGGCGGCGATGGTGGGGCAGGTGTGCCTGAGCCCCGGTGAGGCCAAGAACACCTACGGCACCGGCAACTTCCTGCTGCTGAACACCGGCGAGAAGATCGTGCGCAGCGAGAACGGGTTGCTGACCACCGTGTGCTACCAGTTTGGAGACGCGAAACCTGTTTACGCCCTTGAGGGTTCGATTGCGGTCACCGGCTCGGCGGTGCAGTGGCTGCGCGATCAGCTCGGCATCATCAGCGGGGCTTCGCAGAGCGAGACCCTGGCCCGGCAGGTCGCCGACAACGGCGGGGTGTACTTCGTGCCTGCGTTCTCGGGACTGTTCGCGCCGTATTGGCGCTCGGATGCGCGCGGCGCGATCGTCGGGCTGTCCCGCTACAACTCCAACGCGCATGTCGCCCGGGCGACGCTGGAGGCAATCTGTTATCAGAGCCGCGACGTGGTCGACGCGATGGAAGCCGATTCCGGTGTGCACCTTGAGATTCTGAAGGTCGACGGCGGTGTCACCCAGAACGAACTGTGCATGCAGATCCAAGCCGATGTGCTGGGCGTGGACGTGGTGCGCCCGGTGGTCGCCGAGACCACCGCACTGGGTGCGGCCTATGCCGCCGGGTTGGCGGTCGGATTCTGGGCCGATCCCGATGACCTGCGGGCCAACTGGCAGGAGGACCGGCGATGGTCGCCGGTGTGGGACGACGACCAGCGTGAGGCCGGCTACGCCGGATGGCGCAAAGCCGTTCAGCGCACGCTGGATTGGGTGGAGGTCTAGGTCGTCAGCGCTGCGGCGAACGAGTCCGGTGAGCACAGTTCGTCGGGGCAACCGCGGATCGCCAGCGGAACCCAGGTCGAATCGCCGCCGGTGAGTGTGCGAATCTGCTCCAGCGTTTGAGAGCGATACCAGGCTCGGACGGCCTGGTCTCCGTTCGGCGCCTCGAGCCGTTGGAAGACGAGCGCGCCGCCGGGTACCGGTTCGTCGTCGGCGAAACCCGGGACCGACCAATGGGCGTCGAGTAGTCCGGCGATGTTTGCGATTTCGGTGTCATGCCCGACCATGACGGTCAGCGGCGGCCCGGTGTCCACAGCGTCGCGGATGACGTCGGCGATCTTGCCCGCGTTGGCCACAGCCAGTGGGCGGGGCCGGGCGATGATCGACAGCTCCAGTGCGTGAAGGCTCCCGACAAGTCGGATGTCGTCGGCGGTGGCCCGCCCCCACCCGACATCGGCAGGCGATTTGCCTTCGGCGTATTCGAGCTCCAACACTTCGGAGATCACCGAGCCGTAGGCCAAGGCGCCGGTGAGTCGGGGGCGGTGGGCGCCGGACGGGTCGACCTCGGTGCCGCTCCGCACATCGGTGAGACCGCACCGATCAGGCCGGTTGCCGCACACGATGCGGGTTACGGCATCGAGCGCCGGTTGGTACAGCTGCGCGAGAGCAGCCACGCCGTCAGGCCCGACGGCCGAGGCGACAGCCTCCTCCGCTGCAGCGGTCGTGATACCCGACGTGCGATATTCGTCGAAAAGTGGATCCGCTTCACCTTGTGGGGCATGGTGATTCACGATCCCGCAGCCCGCGGCCAGCGATGCGGCGTACGCGTCGCCGGTGGCGATCGTGCGTTGCAGAGAGTCGGATACGACCCGGACGGAACCAGTGGCAGGGCAGCCGTGAGCGGGAAGTGCGCCGTCGGCGATGAAGCGACGCGCGTCGGCGGCTGCGATGAGACGGACAGCTGCCGCGCCGTGATCGGTGAGCCAGCCGGGGCGGGTGCTCCACGCCGGCCACGGGTCTGGAGCGATCGAGAGCGGGACTGGTGGTTCCTTGTTGGGCGGTCGTACCCCGTGGCGCATCAGCACCACAGTGCGGACCACACGCCAGGTGTCGGCTCGGCTGGCGGGTGGTGGCCCGCCGAGAATGCAGAGTGTCACGGCCAGTGCGATCAGTCTCAGCACTGTGGCATCGAAGCATGAATTGGGCGCGGTTTCCGGGGCTGTACCCCGGAAACCGCGCCCAAGTTTCTGGTTACTCGGATTCGCCGAGGATCTGGTAGATCTCGCGGCGCGCATTGTTGACGATGTCGATGATGCGCTGCTGCTGCTCCGGGTTGGCGGCGAAAGCCGCTTGCCGCACGGCGCCGAACAGCTGACCCACCGCGGCCCGGATGTTGACCTGGCCCGGGTCGGCACCTTCGGTGATCTCGTCCCACGGGGCGGTCTCGATCTTGTCGGCGGCGGCGCGGCCTTCATCGGTCAGCTCGAAAAGCTTCTTGCTGCCTTCGGAT
Organism: Mycolicibacterium rhodesiae; assembly: GCF_002086695.1. Taxonomy (GTDB): domain Bacteria; phylum Actinomycetota; class Actinomycetes; order Mycobacteriales; family Mycobacteriaceae; genus Mycobacterium; species Mycobacterium rhodesiae. The sequence goes on along the minus strand of NZ_MVIH01000009.1, from coordinate 107,063 downwards.
TCGCTCGCCACCAGCAGGCCTTCGTCGGCCAGCAGCTGCAGGGTCGGGTAGACCGAGCCGGGGCTCGGCTTCCACAGATCCTGGCTGCGCTCGGCGATCTGCTGGATCATCTCGTAGCCGTGCATCGGCCGCTCGGCGAGCAGCTTGAGGATCGCGGCACGCACGTCACCGCGACGACCGCGGCCGCGGCCGTGACCGCGGCGACCACCGCGTCCGCCGCCACCACCGGGGCCGAAGCCGAAGCCTGGGCCGAAGCCGGGGCCGAAGCCCGGACCGAAGCCGCCACGCGGGCCGAACGGCGGACCGTCGTGGTGGTCGCCGTGCTCGCGGAACTGCTCACGCAGTTGATTGCGGAGCTCGCGGCGGCCATGCCGGTCGTGGCGGCGACCACGGCCTGCGGGTGCGAAGCCGAAACCCGGACCGAAGCCGGGACCAAAGCCGGGGCGGCCCATGTCCGGGCCTCCGAACTGGGGAAATGGGGTGTTCATAGAGGTTCTCGTTTCTGGTCTGGAAACGCCGAATGCGCTTCCGATACGTTGACGATATATCGGAAACTATCGCGATGCAACGGTCAGTTGGATCGCCGGTCGATTTCCTCCACGACCCAGCGGGCCCATTCGGCCTCCATGGCCTCTACCCGCAGTCCGAATTCCAGCGCTGCGCGGCCGTAGAACCCGACGTCGCTCTCACCCCACTCCATGCAGTCGCGCACCTGCTCGTAACGGGTGAGCTCGGCTTCGGCGTGCTCGGCGACCGAGACCATGTAAGCCCGGGCCTGCTCGGGAGGCATCTCGCTGAGCAGGAACACCCGGAGCAACTCGGCGCTGCGGTACGGCGGGTCGTCCTGGGGGTTGGTCATCCAGCGCAGCAGATCCTGCCGTCCGGCATCGGTGACGCGGTATTCCTTGCGTCCACGCGGGCCGACGTCGGTGACCTCGATCAAACCGGCGTCGGCGAGCTTGTTGAGCTCGCCGTAGAGCTGGCTCTGAGTCGCAGGCCAGACATTGGCCATCGAGACGTCGAAGCGTTTGAGCAGGTCATACCCGCTGCCGGGCTCCTGGGCGAGGAGGCCCAGTGCCGCGTACCGAAGACTCACGCGACCATCGTAAAGCTCGACATGTCAGTTATGGAATATCTCACGTACCACCATTGACATGTCATGAGTGGACTGTCACAGTTATCGGCATGACGGACACCACGACCGACTCAACCAATCTGCCCGCCGAAGGGCAGTTCTTCCAGCGTGGTAACTACGCGCCGGTGCCGGATGAACTGACCGAATACGACCTGCCGGTCGAGGGTGCGATCCCGCCCGAACTAGACGGCTGGTACCTGCGCAACGGCCCGAACCCCCGGGAGGCCAACAATCACTGGTTCACCGGCGACGGGATGATTCACGGCGTCCGCATCGAAGACGGTGCGGCCAAGTGGTACCGCAACCGCTGGGTGCGCACCGACAGCTTCGTCGACCCGTTCCCCCTCTACCGCGAGGACGGGACGCGTGACCTGCGGGCCGCTGTCGCCAACACCCACGTGGTCAACCACGCCGGCAAGACGCTGGCTCTGGTGGAGTCCTCGTTCCCGTACGAGATCACCAACGAACTGGAGACGGTGGGCTGCTACGACTTCGGCGGCAAGCTGCAGAACTCGATGACCGCACATCCCAAGATCTGCCCGACCACGGGTGAACTGCATTTCTTCGGATACGGCAGCATCTTCGAGCCCTACGTCACCTATCACCGCGCCGACGCCGATGGTGAGCTGACCGTCAACCGTCCCCTGGACGTCAAGGCGCACACCATGATGCACGACTTCGCGATGACCGCCGAGCACGTGATCTTCATGGATCTGCCGATCGTGTTCAACCTCGACGTCGCGATGCGCGGCGAAGGTGACATGCCGTACCGATGGGACGACGACTACGGCGCCCGGCTCGGAGTGCTGCGGCGCGACGATCCGTTCGGTGAGGTGCGCTGGTTCGAGATCGACCCCTGCTACGTCTTCCATGTCGCCAATGCGCACGAGTCCGCCGATGGGAAATCGATTGTGCTGCAGGCTGTCCGCTACGCGGAACTGTGGCGGGACAACGGCGGATTCGACGCCAACGCGGTGATGTGGAGCTGGACGATCGACCTGCACAACGGCACGGTCAGCGAGCGGCAGCTCGACGACCGCGCGGTGGAGTTCCCGCGGATCGACGACCGGCTGGCCGGTCTGCCGGCCCGCTACGCGGTATCGGTCGGTGACGCCAGCCTGGTCCGCCACGACTTGACGGACGGCAGCGCAGTCGAGCACCGCTTCGGGACCGGACTGGTGCCGGGCGGACCGGGGGAGGCGGTGTTCGTCCCGTCGGCCTCGGGGCCGGCGGACGAAAGCAACGGTTGGTACATCGCGTACGCCTACGACGCCGCCCGCGACGGCAGTGATCTGGTGATCCTCGATGCGTCGGATTTCGCCGGGAAGCCGGTGGCCCGAATCGAGCTGCCGCGCCGAGTCCCGTACGGGTTCCACGGCAACTGGATTCCCGCGTAGCGGTACTCCGCACCCGCCGAGTGCCGCCTGTTGAGAGCATGTAGCCCATGGGCGACTTCAGCGCGCTGCCGGGCACGGCCATCGTCGTCGGCGGCACCGGCGGGATCGGCGCCGAGATCGTCCGGATGCTCGTCGCGCGTGGCTCGCGAGTGGGCTTCACCTACCGCGGCAACGCAAGCAAGGCAGCCGAACTCAGCGCCGAGGGTGCGACAGCTCAGCAACTCGACATCACCGATGCCGGGGCCGTGCGCAGCGTCGTCGACTCGTTCGCCGGTGCAGGCGGCGTGCATACCGTCGTCCACGCCGCGGGAGCGCATGTGCCGATGCGGCACCTCAGCGCCGTCGACCCCGACCGGTTCGATCAGCAGCTGAACACCGACACCGCCGGATTCTTCAACGTCGTCACCGCCGCGCTGCCGCACCTGCGCGCCTCGCGGGGCAGTCTCGTGGCCGTCACCACCGCCGCCACGCGACGCTTCGCGGTCCGCGACGGGCTCTCGGTCGCCCCGAAGGCCGCCATCGAAGCACTGATTCGTGGGATCGCCGCCGAGGAGGGCAGATTCGGAGTGCGCGCCAATTGTGTCGGCCCGGGCATGTTGGTCGACGGCAACGCGCAGCGACTGATCGCCGACGGTGACCTCGACGAGAAGGCGCTCGACGCGGCCCGGCGCAACACCCCGCTGGGCCGCTTCGGCGATGCTGCCGATATCGCCGAAGCGGTGTGCTTCCTGGCCTCGTCGCGCGCCGGGTTCGTCACCGGCCAGAAGCTGGACGTCGACGGCGGTTACGGTGTCTGACCGCGCGGCTGACATCCACGCGATCCGCGACGTGGTCGCCCTGTACTGCCGTGGCATCGATCGGCTCGACTTCGATCTGGTGCGCCAGGCCTACCACGACGACGGCATCGACCATCACACCGGTTTCGACGGAAATGTCGACGAATACCTCTCGTGGGTGACTAAGAGCCTCGAATACCTCTCCGGAACAATGCATTTCATCGGCAACCATCACGTCGACTTCGTCGGCCAGGACACCGCCATCAGCGAGACCTACGTGATGGCAACCCATTGGGGCAGGCCCGGTTCAGGCCCGCGTGCCAATTTCACCACCGGCGCGCGCTACGTCGATCTCATGGAGCGCCGGGCCGGCCGGTGGGCGATCGCGGAGCGCTGGGCAGTGCGGGAGTGGACCCGCCCCGACGCGTTCATCGCCCCCGAACAGCCCGGGCCCCGCGGGACCCGCGACGCTGACGATCCGCTGTCTGTGCTCATGAAACGCTTTGGCCTGTAGGGGTTGCGAGTACCCTCAGCACACCATGGCGGTGAAATGGCTGGACGATCCGGAAGACCACGACTTTGACGCGGCGGCGGACTACTTGAGTATGCTCGCCGAAGACGCCACCGTGACGGCCACCGTGACCGAGCTTCGATCGGCGAAACCGCTGTACCGCAAGGCCAAAGACATTCTTCGGGCGGCCCGGCTTACGGTGCTGCCGGTGGACAACCCGCATGTGAAGTCCGATCTGGCGAAGATCGAGGCGGGCAAGAAGCTCTCCCCGATACTGCTGGTGCGTGGCACCCCGGCCGATGCCATGCAGATCGCCGACGGCTACCACCGGGTCTGCGCCAGCTTCCTCACCGAAGAGAACACCGCGATACCGTGCCGGCTCGTGTCGTGGGTGCACCCGGCGTGAGCTTCGGCTTCTCCACCCTGGCGCTGGTCGCGGTCGTCGGTTTGGCCGGTCCGCTTCTGGCATCGGTGCCGAGGCTGCGCATTCCGGTCGTCATCGGCGAGTTGGCGGTGGGATTGGTCATCGGTCGAACAGGTTTCGGCCTGGTCGACCCCGGTGACAAGACGTTCAGCCTGCTCGCGGACATCGGATTCGCATTGGTGATGTTCGTGGTCGGCACGCATGTGCCGATCCGCGACGCCACTCTGCGCTCCTCGATCCCCAAGGCAATCGGGCGGGCGGTCCTGGTCGGTGCCGTCGCGACCGGTCTGGCGATCGGCCTGGCCGCGGTGTTCCACACCGGCCACGCGGGAGTGTATGCCGTGTTGATGGCGTCGTCGTCGGCTGCGCTGGCCCTGCCGGTCATCCAGCAACTCGGCCTCGGCGGCGCCGCGGTGCAGGCCGTCACCGCGCAGATAGCCATCGCGGACGCGACGTCGATCGTGTTGCTGCCGTTGGTGATCGACCCGGGCCGCGCGTTGGCAGCCGCATCCGGCGCGCTGCTGATCGCATTCTGCGCCGGCCTGGTGTTCCTCGGCCTCTGGTTGTCTGACCGCCCCGGTTGGCGCAGACGGCTGCATCACTTCTCCGAGCGCAACAACTTCGCCCTGGAGTTGCGCATCAGCCTTCTCGTGCTCTTTTCGCTTGCCGCGCTCGCGATCACCACTCACGTCTCGATCATGTTGGCCGGCTTCGCTCTGGGCCTGGCGGTCAAGGCGGCTGGTGAACCGAGGCGGTTGGCCCGCCAGCTGTTCGGCATCACCGAGGGTCTGTTCAGCCCGCTGTTTTTCGTCTGGCTCGGCGCCTCGCTGCAGGTGCGGGAACTCGGCGACCGCCCGGCCTACATCCTGCTGGGGGTTGGCCTCGGCGTCGGTGCGGTGCTGGCGCACTGCGTCGGACGGCTGACCGGGCAGCCCCTGGCGCTGGCCGCGCTGGCCGCGGCTCAGCTCGGAGTGCCGGTTGCGGCGGCCACTCTCGGCACGCAGAACCATCTGCTGACTGCGGGGGAACCTTCGGCGCTGATGCTCGGCGCGCTGCTGACCATCGGTGTCACCTCGATAGCCAGCGTGATCGCGGCTCGACGGCACCGGGCGCAGCCACCGGCGCCAGCTGGATAGCGGCACGACGTGTGCCGGTTGTCCGGTTGGGGTAGCCGACGTCTATGACCGCATCAAACGCCACCGAAACACACCCCGAGAAGGCGCCGCGGGCTCGGCTCTGGATCAACTGGTTGCTGGCGCTGTCCACTCTCGTGGGTGCGGGCGTCGTCCAGTTGTTCGCCATGGGCGCGGTGATGGGCACCGCTGCGTGCAGCAATCCCAATTGCCCGAAGCCGAGTGGCTTCGTCTACGGGCTGCTCACCTACGGCGCGCCGGTGATCGCGGTCCTGGCTGTCGTCATCACCATCTTCACGGCGAAACATCCACGCGGCTGGGTGGTTCCCGTCGTCGCGTGGGTGCTGTTGATCGTCGACATCGCCATCCTTTCCGCTACGTTTTCCTAGCCCGGAAGGTGGTCGGGCTCGGCGCTGATGCTGATCGGCGTTCGCGCGCGCTAGCTGGGCGGTACGAACCCGTCGGTGCGGGGTGGGGGCGCCGGCGGTAGGGGCCCCGGCGGGGAGCCGGTCGGATATGACGGCGGCCCAGCAGGATATGACGGCGGCGGCCCGGCTGGATATTGCGGTGCAGGGTCCGGCGGGCGGAGCCGGGCCAGCTCGCGGCGATGCCGCTCGGCGAGCACCGCGGCCAGAACGTATTGCGGGGGTGTGCCCGGCGGCGGCGGAGGTGAAATGCGGCCTACCACGTCGACGGCGATGCGGTAGGCCATATCGTCACGCACGTAGGGATCCAATTCGGGTGCACGAGACAGGAATTGGCGTGCCAACTCAGCCTGATCAGGGCCGAGCGCAGAGAGTTCCAACGAGGCAGCCCACCACGCTAGCGACGGAGGCATCACGGGCGGGGGAGGCATCTTCGGGCCGCGTTCACTGATCACAACGGTGCCGGCGAAGACGTCGCCGATGCGTTTGCCCCGCGGCGAGACCAGGCTGCAGATCACCGCGGGTCCACCCATGAACATCCAGATCTCCACGAAACCTGCCAGCGCCCGAAACAGCGCCTGGCGGAAGCGTTCCGGGCCACCGTCGTCGGACACCACCCGAAGACCCATCGCGATCTTGCCGAGTGTCCTTCCCCGCGTGGCGGTCTCGAAGACGACGGGATAACCGACCATCACCAGCACCGTGAAGATGATCAGAACCGCTGCGGACAGCGCCTCGTCGAACTGGGTGATCGTGGTGGCCCACAGCAGCACACCGATGATGTAGCCGACCAGGATGACCGCGATGTCGATCAGAGCGCCGACGGCACGCACCGGCAGCTGGGCGATCTGGACATCGAGGACGACGGCGTCCCCGGTCACCACGGTCTCGGGCACCATAACGGTCCACGGTACTAGTGTCGCTCCTGTGGACGTCGACGCATTCGTGCTGGCCCACCAGGACACCTGGACCCGGCTCGAGCAGCTGGTCAAGCGGCGCCGTCGCCTTTCCGGGCCGGAGGTGGACGAACTCGTCGAGCTCTACCAGCGGGTCTCGACGCATCTGTCGATGGTGCGTTCGGCCTCGTCGGACTCGGTTCTGGCGGGGCGGCTCTCCAGCCTGGTGGCCCGGGCCCGTGCGGCCGTCACCGGCGCGCACGCCCCGATGTGGCACGAGTTCGCCCGGTTCTGGACGGTGTCGTTCCCGGTCGTTGCCTACCGAGCGTGGCGCTGGTGGCTGGCGACGGCCGTCGCGTTCTTCGCGGTGGCGACGGTCATCGGGATCTGGGTGGGCGGCAGCCCGGAGGTGCAGTCGGCGCTGAGCACACCGCAGGAGATCGACCACCTGATCAACCACGACTTCGCCTCGTACTACAGCGAGAACCCGGCAGGCTCGTTCGCGTTGCGAGTGTGGGTGAACAACTCCTGGGTGGCCGCGCAATGCATCGGGTTTGCGATCCTGTTGGGCATCCCGATCCCGTGGGTGATCTTCCAGAACGCGGCCAATCTCGGTGTGGTCGGCGGGTTGATGATCCACGCGGGTAAGGCCGACGTGTTGTTCGGGTTGCTCGTTCCGCACGGGCTGCTGGAGCTGACGGCGGTCTTCCTGGCCGGTGCGGTCGGCATGCGACTGGGGTGGACGGTCATCTCCCCGGGCGACCGGCCACGCGGACAGGCGCTCGCCGAGCAAGGCCGTGCGGTGGTCGCGGCGGCGGTAGGGCTCGCCGGGGTGCTGCTGGTGTCGGGGCTGATCGAGGCGCTGGTGACGCCGTCGCCGCTGCCCACCTTCATCCGAATCGGCATCGGCGTGGCCGCCGAGGCCGGCTTCCTGGCGTATGTCGTCCACTTCGGCCGCAAAGCGAGCCGCGCCGGAGAAACCGGCGATGTCGCGGACGCCCCCGACATGGTGCCGACGGGCTGACCTACAAGCGGCCGGTGGCCTTCATCGACAGGTAGCGGTCAGCCAGGGCCGGCGCGAGATCCTCCGGCGACGCATCGACGACCTCGACACCGCTGTGCCGCAGTCGGCCGGCGATGCTGCGACGGTCGTTGCGGGCCCGCTCGGCGGCCGCCGCGTCGTACACCTGGGCGGCATCGGCGCGACCGGCAGCCAGCTCGTCGACCCGCGGATCCGATACCGCGGCAACGATCACCTGATGTTTGGCCGACAACCGCGGGAGCACCGGCAGCAGCCCCTCGTCGAGCGCCGAGGAATTCAGATCGGTCAGCAGCACCACCAGCGCCCGTCGGCGCACCCGGCGCTGGACGGCGGCCACCATCGCGGTCGCATCCGATTCGATCAGCGCCGGCTCGAGCGGTGCCATCGCCTCCACCAGATGGGCCAGCAGCTCGGTGCGGGAGGCGCCGAAGACGGCTGCGCGAGTGAGCCGGTCGTGCGCCAGGAAGTCGACGTGGTCGCCGGCGCGCGATGCCAGCGCGCCCAGCAGAAGAGCGGCGTCCATCGACCAGTCCAGCCGCGGCCAGCCGCCCGGGTCTCGTGCGGTGGGATCGACACCGACGCGACCCGCCGACGTGCGGCCGGTGTCGAGCACGATGACCACCCGCCGGTCGCGCTCGGGCCGCCAGGTGCGGACCACCACGTCGGCGCGGCGGGCCGTGGCGCGCCAGTCGATCGATCGGACGTCGTCACCGACGACATATTCGCGCAGCGAATCGAATTCGGTGCCCTGGCCGCGGATCAGCACCGGCAACAGCCCGTCGATCTCCCGCAGCCGGGCCAGCCTCGAGGGTAGATGCTTGCGCGACAGGAACGGCGGCAGGATCCGCACCTGCCCGGCGACGGGATGGGAGCGCTGCCGTCCGGCGACACCGAGTGGCCCGATCGATCGGACGGTGACTACCTCCGACCGCAGGTCGCCGCGGCGAACCGGATGTAAAAGAGTTGTGACAGTGCCGGTTTCGGACGGTTGCAGCGACAGTGCATGCGCGCGGGGTTCGGCGCAGGCGCTGGGCGGCCAGGCATCCCGCACCGCACCGCGGAAGCGGCGGCGCCCCGCGTTGTGAAGGTGGACCACAGCGTCCACCGTCTGCCCCAACCGCGCCGTGGTATCGGGCTCGCGGGTCAGGCGCAGTGCCCGCGGACTGCCGGCCAGCGTCATGTCGACCGCCACGATGAGCAGCAACACCAGCAGCGCCACGACGAAAGTTGTTGCCGGCCAGGGCGACAGCGTGATGGGAAGGGCGCCCAGCAGAGCGATCAGGCCGGCGCGTCCGGTGAGGATCACTAGCGCGGCACCGGCACCGCGGCCAGGATGCCGTCCAGCACGCCGTCGGGGGTGGCTCCTTCGAGTTCGGCTTCGGGGCGCAGGGCGATACGGTGGCGCAGCGTCGGCCTGGCCATCGCCTTGACGTCGTCGGGGGTCACGTAACCGCGCCCGGACAACCATGCCCAGGACCGTGCGGTGCCCAACAGGGCGGTCGCACCACGCGGTGACACACCCAGCTGCAGCGACGGCGAATTGCGGGTGGCGCCAACGATATCGACGATGTAGGCCAGCACCTCGTCGGCGATCAGCACCCGCTTCACCGCCTCGCGGCCCGCGGCCAGTTCGGCGGTGCCGGCCACCGGGCGGATGGCGCTCAGGTCGCGCGGATCGAATCCGTTCGCATGCCGGGACAGGATTGCGATCTCCTGATCACGCGGCGGCAGCGGGACGTTCAGCTTCAGCAGGAACCGGTCGAGCTGCGCCTCGGGCAACTGATAGGTGCCTTCGTATTCGATCGGGTTCTGGGTGGCGGCCACGATGAACGGGTCCGGCAGTGGACGGGGCTCACCGTCGACGCTGACCTGACGTTCTTCCATCGCCTCCAGCAGGGCCGCTTGGGTTTTCGGTGGGGTCCGGTTGATCTCGTCGGCCAGCATGAGGTTGGTGAAAACCGGACCTTCGTGAAACACGAACGCCGCGGTCTTGGCGTCATACACCAGCGACCCGGTGACATCGCCCGGCATCAGGTCCGGCGTGAACTGCACCCGTTTGAAGTCCAGCTGCAAAGCGGCCGACATCGCCCGCACCAGCAGCGTCTTCGCCACACCCGGAACACCTTCCAGGAGAACGTGTCCGCGGCACAACAGGGCGATCACCAGCCCGCTCACCACGGCGTCCTGACCGACGACGGCTTTGGCGATCTCGCCGCGCAGGGCAAGCAGAGCGCTGCGCGCCGCGTCGTGCTCGGCGATGGGGGAAGAAGGCTGGGCAAAGTTCGTCACGACGTCGTGACCTGCCTTTCGATGTCGTCGAGTGAGTGGGCTAGTTGAAGCAGATCGGTATCGGTCGACGGGGGCGGTCCGTACAGCAGATGCTGCACGGTGTTTGGATCCCCGGCGTAGCGCTGCGCGACCGCGGATGTCACCGCCGCAGGAGAGGCGTTGGGGCCCAGACCGAGTCGCGGTGCCAGTCGCTGTAGCGTCGCGGTACGCAGGGCTTCGGCGGCTTGTCCGCGGGCTCGGCGGGACCGATAGAGCCGGGCGCGACCCTCCACCGTTTCAGACGCCCGCACCACCACCGGCAGTTTCTCGGCGACCAGCGGTCCCAACCGGCGACCCTGCCATACGGCCAGCAGCACCACCACCAGGCACAGCTGCCACACCAGCCAGTTGACTGCGTCGGGCATCAGATCGGTGAGCGACGAGCCTTGTGCCCCTTCTCCTTCCGGCTTCTGCGGGGCATACCAGATGAGTCGTGGCCGGTCACCGGCCAGATTCATCGCCAGCGCCGCGTTGCCCTCGCTGAGCAGGCCACCGTTGGTCATGAAGTCCGCGCTGCCGACCACGGTGACGGTGCGTCCGCCGTCCTGGTAGCGCACCACCGCGCCGCCGTAGCAGCGGGTCACATCGACGTCGCCCGCCTTCTCATAGGTGTCGGTGGCGCCCAATTGCACGGTCCCGGCGCGGGTTGCCTCGCGCAGATCGCAATCGGGTTCAGAGGTCAGCAGGCTGGCACCGCCGAGACGGATGTCGGCGGCCAGCGCCTGCCGCGCCCGCGAGGTGGGTTCGAGCACCAGCCGGTCACCGGGGACGTCCGCCAGCCGGGTCAGCAGATCCTCGCCCCGGGTGTTGTACGTCTCAGCTGCGAGCAGCAGGGTGTCCGGGCGGGCGGCATTCTCGACATCGGCCACGGTGTCGGCGACCACGACGTCGACACCGCGGTCGCGCAGCAGCGCGACCAGGGCATGTGCGCCGTCGGGGCCGGTGGAGTCCGGATCCATCCGGCCGCCCGGGCGCGGCGCGGTGAGGAACGCACTGACCGCCGCGATCGCCGAGATCACGATCAGCGCCACGGCAATCCAGCGTCCGGTGCGCCACCGCTGGCCGAGGGTGGCGCTCACCGCAGCGGGGCCCAGGTGTCGGTGACGACCGGAGCATCGCCTTCGGAACCGACCGGGCCGGCGTGTCGGCGCAGGGCTTCGTCGAGGGCGGCGACCATCCGATAGTCAGGTTCGGTGCCGGGCTGCTCGCCGTAGGTGACATCGTTGAACACCGTTGCCGCCCGGCGTAACTCGCCACCGAAGTCCGGGAGCAGCTGGCCGGCATCCGCTGCGAGCTCGTTGGCGGTGCGGCCCGGGACCGAGTTGAGCAGCCCGGTCTCCTCGAGGTGGCGGGCCACGGCGCGAAGCCGGTGCCGGATGGCCGCAGCCCAGTTAGCTTGCGCCGCATACGCCTGCGCGGTGGCCCGGTGTTCGGCCGAACTGAGTTCGCGGGTGCCGAACAGACCAGCGTCACCACCCCGGTTGGTGCGCATCGTCCGCTTGGCGATGCGCACCGCGACGATGAACGCCACCAGCACCACGATCGCCAGCACCGCGATGGTCAGCCACCCGCCGGGAATGGACGCGCCCTTGGCGATCACCCGGTACAGCAGTTCCTGAAGCCACTCGTTGAGCCGGTCGGTCAACGATTCCTTCGGGTAGATCGGTTTGGCCAGCTCACGCTGAGCCGCGTCGTGAGCGGTCTCCCGGTCGATGTCGATGACAGGCATGGTGATCGGCGCGTCAGCGCCCGGGTGTGAGCCACAGATCGTCGGCGGCCGCGGTGTCCGCGGGCGCCGCGGTGGCACCGGTCTGCAGCACCAGATCGAACGCCTCCGCGCGGATGCGGGTGTCGGTGTACAGCAGCACCGTCACACCCGCGGTGAACGGCGCGACGATGATCTGTGCGATCGCACCTCCGACGGCGGTCAACGTCGTGGCGAGGATGATCGGGCCCGACGAGTCCGCTCCGAGAAGAAACACCTGCCCGGCGATGCTGAACGGAACGGCGACCGCTCCGGCGATGACCCCGGCCACCACCGACGCCAGCAGCCGGATGCCGAATATGCGCCAGAAGTGGTTGCGCACCAAGCCGAACGAGCGCCGGATGGATCCCATGATCGATTTACGCTCGAGCACGACTGCGGCCGGCGCGAACGAGAGCGCCGTGTAGAGGTAGACCAGCGCAGAGATCAACCCGAGCACCAGCGGAATGCCGACGATCACCGCAGCGGTGCCGTTGCCGGCCACCGCAACACCGACGATGACCGCCACGACCACCCCGACCAACACCACGACGGCGAGGACTTCGATGGCGCTGAAGCCGATCAGTGCCCACAGCCTGCCGCGGAGGCGCTGCCACGCCTCGCCGACGGTGATCTTGGTGCCGAAGACCGCTCGGCCCACCACGACGGTGAGCATGCCGGACAGCAGAATTCCGGCCAGGGCTGTGGTCAGCCCGCTGGTCACACTCGACGCCGCGGAACCCACCAACGCCGGCGTGGACAGCTCCTCGCCGGTTTGCGTGCCCACCTTGCCCATCGAGAGCAGCGGGCCCAGCTGCAGGATCAGCGCCAAGGCTTGAGTGATCACCACGACGACCGTCGTCAGGCCCAGCGTGGCCTTCGGGTTGGCTCGGATGTAGCCGACCGCGCCGTTGAAGATGTCGCTGAGCGACAGCGGCCGCAGCGGGATGATGCCCGGTTTGGCCGCCATGGGCAGCTGCGGTCCGTAGCCGGGCGGCGGGAATCCCGGTGGCCCGTAGCCCGGTGGTGGGTAACCCGGCGGGGGATATCCGGGCGGCGGATATCCCGGTGGCCCGTAGCCCGGTGGTGGGTAGCCCGGCGGGGGATAACCCGGCGGTGGGTAGCCCGGCGGGGGATATCCGGGCCCAGGGAAGGGCGGTTGACCAGGCCATCCCGGCGGCGGTCCCGGGGGTCCGGCAGGCGGTACCGTCACCGGCGAACGTCCCCGACGTCATAGCTCATCAGCCCATCCTGTCGAGCGGTGGAGTATTTCTCAACGTCCTCCCATGTCCTCCCCATCCCGGCGCGTAGCGTTTGCGCCATGGCGGAGCTCAAGGACCGACTGAGATCGGACCTCACCGAGGCGATGAAGACCCAGGACAAGTTGCGTACCGCGACGCTGCGGCTGCTGCTCGCGGCGATCCAGACCGAGGAGGTCTCCGGCAAGCAGGCGCGAGATCTCTCCGACGAGGAGGTGCTGAAGGTCCTGGCGAGGGAGTCCAAGAAGCGCAGCGAGTCCGCCGAGATCTACACCCAGAACGGACGCGGCGAGCTGGCCGCAGAGGAACACGCCGAGGCCCGGATCATCGACGAGTACCTGCCGACTCCGCTGACCGACGCCGAGGTGGCCGATGTGGCCGACACCGCGATCGCCCAGGTGGCCGAGGAAATCGGTGAGCGCCCGTCGACCAAGCAGATGGGTTTGGTGATGAAGGCGGCCAACGCGATCGCCGCGGGCAAGGCCGACGGTTCGCGGTTGTCCGCCGCGGTCAAAGCGCGCTTGTAGGTCGCTGGTCGTTTCGGTCTCCGACGGCGGGGTACTCGTCGCGCATGACGCGCTTCGGATACACCCTGATGACCGAGCAGAGCGGGCCCAAAGACCTTGTGCGCTACGCTGTTTCGGCCGAACAAGCAGGCTTCGACTTCGAAGTCTCCAGTGACCACTTCTCGCCCTGGCTGACCTCCCAAGGCCACGCCCCCAATGCCTGGACGACGCTGGGGGCGGTCGCACACGCGACCGACCGGGTGGCGCTCTACACCTACGTCACATGCCCGACGATGCGCTATCACCCCGCCGTTGTCGCGCAGCAGGCCGCCACCCTGCAGATCCTGGCCGACGGGCGATTCACCCTCGGCCTGGGTTCCGGCGAGAACCTCAACGAGCACGTCGTCGGCAAGGGGTGGCCGACGATCCAGCGCCGTCAGGACATGCTCAAAGAAGCGATCGTCGTCATCCGCGAGCTGTTGAGCGGCGAGCTCGTCGACCACAAGGGCGAGTACTTCGAAGTCGATTCGGCACGGATATGGGACGTCCCCGACGAACCGGTCACCATCGGTGTCGCGATGTCGGGCGAGCGATCGGTGGAATCCTTCGCGGCCGTCAGTGACCACCTGATCGCCGTGGAACCCGACGGCAAACTGGTCGACGCCTGGCACGGTGCGCGCCAGGCCACCGGTCTGGCCGGTGGCGGCCGGGTCATCGGGCAGATCCCGGTGTGCTGGGATCCCGACCGCGATGCCGCGATCCAGCGGGCGCACGACCAGTTCCGCTGGTTCGGCGGCGGCTGGGATGTCAACGCCGACCTACCGACCCCGGCCGGATTCGCGGGCGCCACGCAGTTCGTCAGGCCGCAGGACGTCGCTGACAGCATTCCGTGCGGACCTGACCTGGACGCCATCGTCGAAGCGGTGAGGGCGTACTGGGAGGCCGGATTCACCGATATCGCACTCGTGCAGATCGGTGATGAGGGGCAGGACGAATTCCTGGCGAAGGCGGCCGAACCGTTGTTGGCCAAACTGCGGGATGCCGCCAACTGATCGCAAATCCCTTATTCCACGAGGCGTTTGGCACCGAACCGGCGGGGTAACCGGGCCAGACCCACAACGTAGAAGGGGGACGGATGTTCATCCACAACAAAGACCTTCAATTCGAGGTGCGGGTCAATCAGCCTGATCCGCGTTTCGCCAGACTGCTGCAGGAACAATTCGGCGGCGCCAACGGCGAATTGAAGGCAGCCATGCAGTACTTCACCCAGGCCTTCATCCTGCGCGGTAAGAACCCGAAGATGTACGACCTGTTCATGGACATCGCCACCGAGGAACTGAGCCACCTCGAGATGGTCGGGTCGATGATCACCATGCTGCTCGATGGACTCAATGATGATCTGAAAGTTGCTCACGAGCAATGTGATTGGATGCCGGCGATCGCCAGCGCGGACGGTCGCGAGTCGGTGATTCACCAGGTTGCGGTGAATCCCCTGTATTTTGCGCTCACGGGAGGCGGCCCCGACGTCAGCAACTCCCAGGGCGTGCCGTGGAGCGGCGCCTACGTGAATTCCAACGGTGATCCCTCAGTGGATCTTCGGAGTAATCTCGCCGCCGAATCGCGCGCCAAGATCGTCTATGAGTACCTCAAGCAGTTCACCGACGACCCCGGCGTTCAGGACACGCTGACGTTCCTGATGACCCGGGAAGTCGCGCACTACCAGCAGTTCACCGCGGCCATCAACGACCTGCCGGTCAACTTTCCGCCCGGGCATCTGGCCGGCGACGACAGATTCCAGAACGTCGCCTTCAATATGTCCAACGGGGACGGCGACGTCCGGGGCCCGTGGAATCAGGGCCAGGGTCCGTGGCCGGAGGGTATGGAATGGGAGTACGTCGCGAATCCGGCCGAGCAATGGCTCGGTGGGGACACGCGGAAGAACAAGGGCGAGCAGCGCAGCCCGGGTGGCACGCCCAACGTGGACAGCGAGAAGCCGTTCACCCATGAACAGCGCGTCGCCACAAGCTGATTGAGTGAATCGACAAAGCCGGCCCCGGTGATCCGGGGCCGGCTTTGTTGTTCATTGCGTCAGTGACTCTGAGGATCCGGCGGGTTGTCGGCCGCGCGGCCGCTCACGGCGTCACGGGCATGGTCGACGATCGCTGCCGCGGTACCCATCGTCTGCTGGACAAGCGCGCTGGGCGGAGTATCGGGGTGCGGACGGGTCGGCGCGATTTTCTTTGCCACCGCCAACTTTTGACCGAGCTGTTCGAGTTCGGCGTGGCCGACAGCAGAGTGCAGGAGCGGCCACACCTGGTCCTGTTCGAAGGCGATGTGCTCGCGTCCGGCCTTGATGAACTCCGCCAAGGCATCGTGAAAGTCGGGCTCACCGGGCTTACCGTCCTCAAGTCGCTGTAGAAGCTTCTTACCTTCTTGCTCCTGGGCGATCGCCGTGTCGGCCAGTTCGTCACCGTTGTCGAGAGCTTTACGCACAAGCGGCCAGAACAGCTGCTCTTCGATCGCCTCGTGTTGCGACTCGGCGATTACCAGGTTCGTCACCATCGTGCCCAGACCGCTCTGCACGGCACCGCTGCCTGCGGGCGCGCCGTCGAGCACCTCGAACATGCCCAGTACGCTCTCGTGGTCGGCTCGCAGAAAACTCAACGCATCCATGTATTTCCCCTCGTAATCGGCAGTGTGGTGGCGTGATACCCCCCACCAATGGGTTGAAACGAATGGCGCCGGGTAATCCCGGTGGTCATGACCGACCCCACCTCGGATGAGGAAGACCACGCCGACTACACCGACGATCACCAGGACGAGCCACGCGGCGGCAGGCCCGGTCCCGCGGACAAGGGCGGCCAGGGTGGCATGGCCACCCGCGAAGTGGCCCCTGACGTTGCCGACTTGCCCGACCAGGAGCCGCCAGATTAGGACTCGGCGTCGCGTCCTTCGCGGCTGCTGCGGTAGGCCAAAGCCCGGAAGTTCCGCAACCACTCCGGCCAGACCTGAACATCGGGTGCGCTGTGGCGGACCGGGTCGAAGGAGACGTCATGCTCGGAGTGCGCGGTCAACGGCACCACCTCGGTGAGCCGCAGGGTCGCCATCGGCTCGAATTCGCTGTTTCCACGTGCTTGCTCAACGTCGAATTCGAGGCCGTCGCCGTTGATTCGTTGGTGCACGGCCTGCAGTGACAATCCTGAGCCGCCGACCGGTGTGGCGAGGCGAGCGCGGATCCACCACAGCTCGCCTTCGTATCGCAGCGGCAACAGGCTCGAGTACACGGCCTCGGACCATGACGTCACCGCACGCAGCGCGACCCGGTTGGGCACGAAGGAGCCCGATCCGAAACCCGCCGACACCAGCAGAACATCCCACGGGGTGGCCGCGAACGGGGCAGGCGGCATCCGCCAGGCCAGCCCCGCGGCATCCGGTAGAGCACCGGGTGTGCCGACCGCTTTGGAGATGCGCCCGACGATGTTGCCGGATTCGACCGGAAGACCTTCATGTGGTGGCGACAACCGCTCGATCGCGCCGTTGGCCAACACGCCGCTGGGATGGAAGAGGCGACGCTGCCGCAGCGCGGCTCCGGCGGCGATGGGCAGGGCTGCTAGATCGGAAGCTTTCACACCGAACGCCTTCCCTGTCGTCGAGGCGGGCAAACCATCAGCGGGTTTAACGCCCACGTAATCGGGCATGTATCTCGCAGCGCGGTGAGAAAACACGGGCGCGATCGACTGTCGAAAGGCCAATGTTGACCATTCTCTACCCCGACGTTCAAAGTTCGATTGCAGCTGTTCCCGGCGTGTATGCGCCGCAACATGATTCGCAATTGCTCATCGAAGCCATGACTCTCACCGGCGCCGTGACCGGGCGCCGTGTCGTTGATCTCTGCACGGGAAGCGGTGTGATCGCGATCGCGGCCGCACAATTGGGAGCTCGCAGTGTCACCGCATTCGACATCTGCCCCAAAGCAGTTCGATGTGCGGCCGACAACGCCGAACTGGCCGGCGTCGGAGTCGACACGCGGCTGGGTACCTGGGGCGATGCCCTTGCAGCGGGTCCCTTCGACCTCGTCGTTTCCAATCCGCCTTATGTGCCAACGAGTCCCGATGCCCACCTCGAGGAAATCTCTTGCGAAGTGGGTCCGTCGACGGCCTGGAATGCCGGCGTCGACGGTCGCCAGGTGCTGAATCCGCTGTGTGACTCGGCTGCCGAACTGCTCAGCGAAAGCGGAATGATGCTGATCGTGCAGTCGGAGTTCTCGGACACCGAGCAGTCGTTGAGCCGCTTGCGCGGCGCCGGGTTGGACGCGGACGTTGTTCTCCGCCAGATCATTCCGTTCGGGCCGGTGCTGAGCGCCCGGGCGTCCTGGATGGAGAAGATCGGTATGCTTCCTGCAGGCAGGCGGCAGGAGGAGATCGTGGTGATCCGCGCGGAAAAGCGGTGAGCGACGACGCGCCCCGGGTGGTCCGGATCGTCAGCGGCGGCCCCATGATGGTGCAGGGGCCGGTGCGGATCGAGATGCCCGACGGCTCCGTCGTCGAGTCCGACCGCTTCATGGTCGCTATCTGTATGTGTAAGCGCAGCAAGACTTATCCGCTGTGCGATACCAGTCATCGCCGTCGCCGGCGTACCGGCGACGGCGAATCGTCAGCTGGTCAGCGGCCGGCGTAGCGAGCTACGGCCATTGGTCCAGCACCGCATCAGGTGATCGGCGAGTCGGTCTTCCACCATCAGGTGGGCCCGGATCCCGAAGATGACGTCCCGGTCCAGTGCCGGCTCTCGGGTCACCAGATCGCCGACGACGTCGGTGCGAACCACCTGCTCATGAACGGCGTCGGCCTCCACATGCTCGCGGTAGAACCGCGCGCATGGCTCGGGCGCACCCATGCGCTCCATGGCGTCGACCAGTCGGCGTGACCCTGGCGACGAGGTGATCTCGGTGGAGGCGAAGTGTCCGATGGCGGCGCCCCGGTACGCACGGTGCAGGCCGAACATCGACATCAGGTTCACCACGGCCAGCGCCTCGGCGGGCACCGCATCGATGTAGGCGAGGTAGGTCGCGTCCAGTTCGGCAGCCACCATCAGGTCGGCGAAGAGCTGCTGGTGTACGTGATCGCTTCTGCCGCCGCCGAATTCATCGAACTCGATGGCCACGAACGCGGCCTTGGCCAGGCCGGTCAACCGGGGGATGGCCCACGCGTGCGGGTCGCCCTCCTTGAGGTGATAGAGCGAGCGATGCACGAAGTACTCCTGCATCTGCTCCCAGGTGCCCTCGCTGCGCAGGAAGTAGGACGGGCCGGTGCCGTCGACGGGTTCGATCGTCAGCTTCGCCATCTCGGCCTCAGCCGTGTCCTCGGCGCTGATGTCGCCGACATCACGCTGAACAGCACTCAGGAAAGTCTCTTCGAGTTGGGCGCGCAGATGCAGCAATCCCGGGTTCCACTCCCAGCCCGGGTCGACGCCGGCGAAGCCGCGGTAGTGCAGTTCATAGCAGACGTAGAGCGCGAGCTGGACGTCGATGCCGTAGGGATCCGAGTCATGCAGCGATGCTTCGATCGGCTGCAGATGATTGCGAGGCGCACGCTTGGTCAGAAGCTCGAGGACAGCCATGGACACGGGGCCACGAGCTTCGGGCAGGCGCGGCTCTACAAGGATGGGGGCAAGCGTCACCCAAAGCTTGTCCCCACACGGGCGAGGAGCTAAACCCCGTCTGTCACTTTAGTTGCGGTTTTACTTGTGCGAGCAAGCGGAATTAGAGCGTCGGGGTCGGTGACGCTGACGAGTAACGACCGCAGGGTGGTCGGCACTCCGACCACCCGGGCCTGAGCCGGGGGAATGTCGGCCGAGAAACCCCAGCCCATCGACACGTGCAAAGTGCCGGCGGCGATCGACACGTCGCAGCGGCCGGGGCCGAGGCCCAGCGGAGCAGCCAGTGGCCGGTACCACCGATCGAAACTGATTTCCGTCATGGGGGGACGATAATCGTCGTCCCAACACCGAAGGGCTCAGATCAAATGGACGCAGACGTCATCGTGATCGGCGCCGGCCTGGCCGGTCTGGTCGCCACCCACGAGCTGACCAGCCGCGGTAAGAAGGTGCTGCTGCTCGACCAGGAGAACAAGGCCAACCTCGGCGGTCAGGCGTTCTGGTCGTTCGGTGGGTTGTTCTTGGTCGACACTCCCGAGCAGCGCAGGCTGGGTGTCAAGGACAGCGTCGAACTCGCCTGGGGTGACTGGTCCGGCAGTGCGCAGTTCGACCGGGTCGACGACGAGGACAGCTGGGCGGTGCGGTGGGCCCGCGCCTATGTCGACTTCGCTGCCGGGGAAAAGCGGTCCTGGCTGCTCGGGCACGGCATCAAATTCCTGCCGACCGTTGGCTGGGCCGAGCGGGGTGACCTGCGTGCCGACGGGCACGGCAACTCGGTGCCACGCTTCCACGTCGCCTGGGGCACCGGCACCGGCGTGGTCGAGCCGTTCGTCAACTCCGCGCTGGCCGCCGCCGAGCGCGTCCTGGTGACCTTCCGGCACCGGCACCGGGTCGACGAACTGGTGATCGCAGATGGGGCCGCGGCCGGCGTGCGGGGAACGGTGCTGGCCCCCGACGATTCCCCGCGCGGCGCACCGTCGAACCGGGACCGCTTGGGGGACTTCGAATTCCAGGCTCAGGCGGTGATCGTCACCACCGGTGGCATCGGCGGGAACCACGACATCGTCCGGCGCTACTGGCCGCAGCGGATGGGCACACCGCCCACCTCGATGATCACCGGCGTGCCGGCCTACGTCGACGGACGGATGCTCGACATCGCCGCCGGCTCCGGGGTGCGCCTGGTCAACCGGGACCGGATGTGGCACTACACCGAAGGTGTCCAGAACTGGGATCCGATCTGGCCGAAGCATGCCATCCGGATCCTGCCGGGACCGTCGTCGATGTGGTTCGACGCACTGGGCCGGCGGCTGCCCCAGCCGTACCTGCCCGGCTACGACACCCTCGGCACGCTGCGCTATCTGCGCACCACCCCGGAGATCGCCGGGTACGACCACAGCTGGTTCATCCTGACTCAGAAGATGATCGAGCGGGAGTTCGCCCTGTCGGGCTCCGAGCAGAACCCCGACATCACCAGCAAGGACCGCGCGGGTTTCCTCAAGGAGCGGTTGTTCAGCAAGGGTGCGCCGGCGCCGGTTGAGGCCTTCAAGCGCAACGGAGCGGACTTCGCGGTGGCCGACGGTCTCGACGAACTTGTGGCGAAGATGAACGCGCTGACCGACGACCCGTTGCTGGATGCCGGGCTGATTCGCCGACAGATCGAGGCGCGCGATCTGCAGATGGCGAATCCGTACTCCAAAGACGCTCAGATACAAGGTATTCGCAACTCTCGCCGCTACATCGGGGACCGCATCGGTAGGACCGCGGCGCCGCATCGGATTCTCGATCCGGCTGCGGGGCCGCTGATCGGGGTGAAGCTGCACATTCTGACCCGAAAAACGCTCGGCGGGATTCAGACCGATCTGTCGTCGCGAGCGATGGGAATGGACGGCAGGCCGATCGACGGTCTGTATGCGGCTGGGGAGGTTGCCGGGTTCGGTGGCGGTGGCGTGCACGGCTACAACGCGCTGGAGGGAACGTTCCTCGGAGGCTGCCTGTTTTCCGGTCGCGCCGCGGGTAGGGCGGCCGCAGCGGCACTGTGAGCCTCGGGCTATGACGGCGCTCAGCTACCTGAACTGAGGCTTTGCCGCGTTGCTGGCCGGATTTTCATTAGCTTAGAAAATCGTAAGTGTCGGTTTGTCGCCCGGCCCGATACTATGGCGCCATCAGGAAGGGGGCCCATATGAGCCTTCGTCATACATCGCTTCAGGCGGTGGCTGCGACGTCGTTGTCGCTAGGGGCGTTGTTTGCGGCGGGGGGAACGGGCGCTGCCGCCCCCAGTGCGCCGACCGATCAGGGGTCGGATCTGCAGACGTACCTCGACAGCTTGACGAGCACGTATAACAACACCATCGGTCGGTCGGTGGACGAGGCCCGTCAGACGGCCCAGGACCAGGCCGCGCAAAATGTCGGGCTCGCCATCGGGGTACCGATCGCCAATGGTGCGATCGGTGGTACTACCGCTGTGGCCGGCAGTGTGGGCTCGGCGCTGGTGTTCTCCGCATTCCAGAATGGAAACCCGCTCGCGGCCTTGACTGGCGCGGCGGTTCCGGCGGCGGCTGCGGTTCCGGCGGCGGCTGCCGTTCCGGCGGTAGCCGCAGTTCCGGCGGCAGCTACGCTGCCGGCAGCTCCGGTCC
Organism: Mycolicibacterium rhodesiae; assembly: GCF_002086695.1. Lineage (GTDB taxonomy): Bacteria > Actinomycetota > Actinomycetes > Mycobacteriales > Mycobacteriaceae > Mycobacterium > Mycobacterium rhodesiae. Next base: position 85,202 of record NZ_MVIH01000009.1, on the reverse strand, counting down.
TGCCTCCGCCTCCGGCGGCCCCCGCGCTGCCACCGCCGCCCGCGGTTGCCGCATTGCCGGCGGCTCCGGTGTTGCCTCCGCCTCCGGCGGCTCCCGCGCTGCCACCGCCGCCGGCGCTCGGCCCGCTGCCTCCGCCGCCCGCGATCGGACCGCCGCCGCTGCCGCCGCCGCCCGCGCTGCCGCCGCCGCCGTGGATTCCGTTCCTGCCGGGCTCGCCACCGCTGCCCGGCCCGCCCCCGCTGCCTCCGCCGCCGGGGTTACCGCCGCCGCCGTTCTGACGCGTAGCCGTTGAGGTTGGGCCGTACGCCGCATCACTTGGCACGTCGATAAATCGCTTTGCGACCACGGCGCTCCTGCTACGTTCGGCCTACCACAGCGTCGTCGGGAGGTCGGGCCATGGCAGCAGGCGTGTTCGTCGGACGAATCGGTGGGCTTGCCGCTGCCCTCGGGGTGGGTGCGGGCATAGCGCTTGCTGCTCAGGGCGTCGCGTGGGCGGACACCGGATCCACGTCGAACGGGCACCCGTCGGCGGCGTCGTCGACCAAGAACGCCTCAGCCGGCTCCGCGTCCAGCGCGCGACAGAAGCCTCGTCCGGCGACGAAATCGCAAGCACTGTCCGTGGTTTCGAATCCGGTGCGGATTACGCCCACAGACCCCGCGCCCAAGGCCCCCAACGTCGTGGCGGTCGCACTCTCGGTTCTCGGCGCCACCCGGCGTGAAAGCCAGGACACGGTATCGGCTGCGTATACGACGGTAAAGCCAGCTGCCACAACGTCTTTGGTGGTCAAACCCGCCAACGATGCCGTCGCACATGCATCGTCGGCCAGAGTGACCGCGAAGGCAGCGGCGCTGCCCGCTGAGGCGCCGCCCGTCGACGAGAGTCTGTACAGCGGTCCGCCGCCCACGATTTTCCAGCGCGCGGTGGTCGCCGGCCTTCGCGCCATCAATTTCGTGACCAAGACCTTCAATCTGCCCTTCAGTCTGAGCGGAACCAGCGCGCAGATTCCGTTCTTCACCGACGGCAAGCCGGACTTCTTCCTGCTGTCCGGGATCACGGCGCAGAAGACGGAATACGAAGGCATGGCGGTGTGGACGCTCACCCCGCGCGATCCGAGCGGACAGTACGTGGTGGCCATCCACGGTGGCTCGTTCATCGGCCAGATCAGCATCTTCCACTGGTGGACCTACACCGACATGGCCCGCGACACGCACGCCACGATCGTGGTCCCGCTGTATACCCTTGCGCCCGTTGGCACTGCGGCAACCGACATCCCGGTGATGGCCGACTTCATCGGCGCGCAGATCGCCGCGCACGGCGCGGACAATGTGAGCGTGATGGGCGACTCGGCCGGTGGCACCATAGCGTTGGCCGCGCTGCAGGAGATCGTCAAGCGCAACGGCACCCAGCCGCATCGCCTCGTACTGATGGCCCCGGCGCTCGATCTCAGCGACACGTTCCCCAATCCGGTGGACGACCCGCTGCTGGGCAATCCCCACGACGGGCACGACAACAACCTTCTGACGTGGGCGGGCGATCTCGCCGCGAACGATCCCGTCGTCAGCCCTATCTTCGGCTCGCTGGCCGGACTGCCGCCGACCACGGTCTACTCGAGCTCACGCGATCTGCTGACCCAGCAGGCGCTGCGGTTGCGTGACAAGGCGACGGCGGCCGGCGCGGACTTCACGTTCGTGTTGCGAAAGGGCCAGTTCCACGACTGGACGATCTTCGCGCCGCTGCCGGACGCCTACCGGGAGCGGGCCGGGATCTATCAATCGCTGGGCCTGTAGTTTCCGACGAGCGGTGCGTCAGACCAGCAGCGAACCGCCCTCCACCGTGATGACGGTGCCGGTGCCGAACGTCTGCTCCATGCAGTAGACGTAGGCGAGCACCGCGTCGTCCACCTCACCGATGCGACCCAATGGAATCCGTTGCGCCTCTTGGTCGAAGAGCGCGGTTCGATCGGCCTGCGCCATCTCATCCCACAGCGGGGTGCGGATCATCCCCGGTGCGACCGCGTTGACCCGGACCGGGGCGAGTTCGACCGCGAGCGCGGTGGTCAATGCGTTCATCGCTCCGCACAGACTGGATGGGAGCGGCCCGTAGCCGGGGTTCCACGCTGCCGTGCCACTGGTCAAGGTGATCGAGCCGCCACTGCGCAGTCGAGGGCCGAATACCCGCGCCGCGCTCAAAGCACCGACGAACCGAGTTTGCAGGAAGCCGTTGACGACCGCCGGCGTGAGGTCTGCGAGCGGAAGCAATTCGAGTGATTCGCCCGCCGTGTACACCAGATGGTCAAGGTCGCCGACATCGGCGGCGAGCCGGTCGAGGGCCGAGGGGTCCGTGAGGTCGACGGTGGCCCCGCGCGCTCCGTCGGGCAATTCGGCCAGCGCACGGTCGACGCCGGCTTGATGGCGAGACGCGACATAAGGGGTGCCGCCGCGGTCGGCCACGGCATGTGCCACGCCGAGGCCGATACCGGAGGTGCCGCCGATGACGAGGACGTTGGTGTTCTTCAGGCTCATGACTCAACGGTCCGCCGCGCGACTGCGCACGTCCAAGACTCTCTTCGTCGCCGGGCGATACCCTCGGGGTATGAGCGGTCCCGACCTGGACATGCGCAAGCTCCGGTACTTCGTCGCGGTGGCCGAGGAACTGAACTTCGGGCGTGCCGCCCGCCGGTTGCACATCGCCCAGCCGGTGCTTTCTCGTCAGATTCGGGCCTTCGAGGACGAACTCGGCGTCCGACTGCTGATCCGTGACACCCGAGGTACCACACTCACTGATGCGGGCAGCCAATTGCTGCAGGACGCGCGCTTCTTGCTGTCAGAGTCAAAGGCATTGCAGGACAGGCTCACTCGAGCTGCGAGTAGCACCCGAGTCGTCAGGGTCGGTGTGATGCCGGGCCTGTTGGCGACCGCGGCCGTGCGGAGCTTCGCAGCGGCAAACCCGGCCCACCGTGCGGAGGTGGTCCCGATTGGTTGGGCCGCACAGCTCGAATCGGTGCGTAACCGCACTCTCGACGTGGTCTACGCCCGCGAGCCCATCGACCACCGCGGGCTCGGGGCTGCGGCGCTCCTCGAGGAACCGCGCGACGCGCTGCTGCCCGCCGACGACCCCCTTGCCCGCCGTCGGTCGGTGCGGCTCTCCGAGCTGGCCTCGTACCGCCCTCTGCAGGATCCGGCCCTGATACCGGAGTGGTGCGCCCTCGCGATGCCCGAGCACCGCCGCGCTGCTCACCGCATTGCGTCCACCATGGAGGAGAAACTCGAACGCGTCGCCGCACACGAAGGATTCGCGATCCTCCCGCGGTCGGCGACAGCGTTCTACCGGCGGCCTGACGTGTGCGTCGTCCCCATCGAGGATCTCGCACCCGCTGGCGTCACGCTGATCTGGGATGCTGCTGTCGCCGATCCGGTCCGCGACGCGTTTGTGACCGCCGCTCTGGCATGCGCGGGTGAGACGGTCTGACCCGCCTACGCCGTTTACGCAAGAGGCCCTGACCGGCAAACCCGGATCAGGGCCACTAGCTGCATCAACTGGAGTCGGGGTGGCGGGATTCGAACCCACGACCTCTTCGTCCCGAACGAAGCGCGCTACCAAGCTGCGCCACACCCCGCGTGAAGCCTCGACAGCGTATCGCACGCGACCGGTGAGAAGCCAAACGGCTTGTCGAGCCTTCGGGGAAGTTCACGGCGTGTCGCGGGATGGATCTGACTTGTCGGTGGCGTTATGGAAACTGACGGCGACACAAATGCGCCGAGCAGCGAAAGGTGGGGCGGATGATGACCGCTTTGGGGGCCGTGGTGTACGGGGGTTTCTTCCTGCTCGCAGCGCTGTGGCTGGTGGTGACCGGTGATTACGACGTCGTCGACGAGCCGGACCAGACCCAGCCGCAGGAGCGTTCGAACTCGGCCAGCGCATCCGCGTGCTCGCCGGGATTGAGGTTGTGACCCGCTAACCAGTCGGCGTCGTAGTAGGTGTCGGCATAGCGGTCGCCGCTGTCGGCGATCAGGGTGACCACCGAACCACCGACCCCGGCTGCGACCATCTCGGCCAGCAGGCCGAACGCGCCCCAGACGTTCGTTCCCGTCGACGGACCGACGCGACGTCCCAAGACCCGCGACACGTGGTGGGCCGCCGCGACCGACGCGGCGTCGGGAACACACACCATCCGGTCGACGATCTCCGGCAGGAACGACGGCTCAACCCGCGGGCGGCCGATGCCCTCGATCCGGGACGGCGCTGCGGTGACGACGTCATGGCCGTGCGCGTAGGACGGGAAAAACGCCGAGTTCTCCGGGTCCACCACGCACAACTTCGTTTCGTGGCGTCGATACCGGACATAGCGCCCGATCGTGGCGCTGGTGCCCCCGGTGCCGGCGCCCACCACGATCCACGTCGGAATCGGATGGCGTTCGGCACTCATCTGGTCGTAGATCGACTCGGCGATGTTGTTGTTGCCCCGCCAGTCGGTGGCCCGCTCGGCGTTGGTGAACTGGTCCAGGTAGTGGCCGCCGGTCTCCTCGGCGATCCGCTGGGCCTCCGTGTATACCTCGCCGGGTTCGTCGACGAAATGACAACGCCCGCCTTGCGCCTCGATCAACTTCACTTTCGACGCGCTCGTCGAGGCGGTCATCACGGCGACGAACGGCAGCCCCAACAACGCGGCGAAGTACGCCTCGGACACCGCCGTCGATCCCGAGGACGCCTCGACCACGGTGGTGTGTTCGCCGATCCACCCATTGCACAGCCCGTACAGAAACAGCGACCGGGCCAGCCGGTGTTTGAGGCTGCCGGTGATGTGCGTCGATTCATCCTTGAGATAGAGCGCGATGTCCACGCCACCGCTCCACGACGCCGGCAGCGGGTACCGCAGCAGGTGGGTGTCGGCGCTGCGCCGGCTGTCAGCCTCGATCAGGCGGATTGCGTTGTCCACCCAGCCGCGGGGCCGGGTGTGGGCGGCGATCGACGTCATCGCCGGCTGAGATAGCAGGTGGCGCTCACCGCACCGAGGCGGTGGGGCTGGAACGCACGACGCTTCGCGTCTCGTCACGCCCGCCGGTCGGCGCGGCCACCAAGGTCAGCAACGTGGCCTCGGGGCGGCAGCAGAACCGGTACGGCGCGAACGGCGATGTGCCGATGCCCGCCGACACGTGCAGCGCGGTATCGGCGCCCCACCGGGAGGCACCCTTGACTCGGGACCGGTCCAGATCGCAGTTGGTGACCAGCGCGCCGTAGAAGGGCAGGCACACCTGCCCGCCGTGGGTGTGGCCGGCCATGATCAGCTGATAGCCGTCGGCGGCGAAGCGGTCCAGCACGCGGGTGTAGGGCGCGTGCGCGACGCCGAGCGTCAGGTTGGCCGAAGGTGACGGCGGACCGGCGATGGTGTCGTAGCGATCCCGGCCCAGATGCGGATCGTCGACGCCGGCCGCGGCGATGGTCAGCCCGGCCACCTCGAAGTCGCGGCGGTTGTGGGTCAGATCCAGCCAGCCACGCTCGGTGAACGCCGCCCGCAGGTCCTGCCACGGCAGCGGCTTGCCGTGGATACGACCGTTGCTGTCGTACAGGTACCGTGCGGGATTCTTGAACTTCGGGGCGAAGTAGTCGTTGCTGCCGAACACGAAGACACCCGGCACCGACAGCAGGTCTCCGACCGCCTGGACCACCGCGGGCACCGCCTTGGGATGAGACAGGTTGTCGCCGGTATTGACCACCAGGTCGGGCTCCCAGCGGGCCAACTCACGCAGCCAGGCCTGCTTGTGCCGTTGAGCCGGACGCATATGGATATCGCTGAGGTGCAGCACCCGCAACGGGGTGGACCCCGGCGACAGCACCGGCATGGTCACCTCGCGCACCACGAACGCGTTGCGTTCGATCACCGTGGCATAGCCGACCGCAAGCGCGGCCGAGCCGGCGGCCACGAGGGCGGACGACTTCAGAGCGGACGGCACAGCCATACGCGCAAGAATACTGCCCCCGTCCGCCCTTCACCCGATCATGGTGGTGGCGGCGGCGGAGCCAGCAACGGAACGGTGATCGGCGGGAGTCCGGGGATCTCGACGACGGTCTGCCCGAACGGGGCACCGTCGAGCCCCGGTATCGGCGGAGCACCCGGCGGAGGCGGCGGCGGGGCAGGCGGTATGCCGTTGCTGATCTGGATCGTGATGATCGAGCCGGGAATCGTCTGCCCGCCCGGTGACGTGCCGACCACCGTGCCTGCGGGCGACGTGCTGTTGACCGGGGTGGCCTGGTCGGCCACCTGGAAGCCGGATTCCTTCAAGCGGGTACGCGCCGCGTCCTGGGTGAGGCCCGACACGGTGGGCACCCGGGAGCCCGGGCCGCCGTCGACGTAGCGCGGATCGGTGGGCGGCAGCGCGACGTCGCCGAAGTTCGTCGCGATCGGCTTCATCGCCGTGAACCAGGTCTTGGCGGGTTCGTTACCGCCGTAGAGGTTGCCGTCGCCGCACTGCCGGAGCGGGAAGGAACACAGATCAGACGGGGTGGTGGAGTCGTCATAGATATAGGCGGCCGCCGCGTAGCGGTTCGTGTAGCCGAGGAAGCCCGAGGACCGGTGCGCCTCGGTGGTGCCGGTCTTGCCCGAACTGGGCAGGTCCCAGCCCACCGAGTGGGCCGACCCGGCCGCGGTACCGCTGACGTCGTCCTTGCTCAACGCGTTGGACAGCGTGTTGGCCAGACCTTCAGGCACCACCTGATCGCAGGTCTCGGTGGTGACCGAGACCTCGTTGCCGTTGCGGTCGTAGAGCTTGTCGACCGGGTTCGGCGGGCACCAGGTGCCGCCGGAGGCCAGCGTGGCCGCGACGTTGGACAGCTCGAGTGCGTTGACCTGAACGGGGCCCAGCGTGAACGATCCGAGATTCTGCCGCTTGATGAAGTCGGCGAGGCTCTCGTTGGTCTCCGGATCGTACGGACGCGCGGTGCCGGGCTCGGCATAGGAACGCAAGCCCAGTTTGACGGCCATGTCGACCGTGCGTTGCACACCCACCTGGGAAATCAGCTTGGCGAACGCGGTGTTGGGGGACTGCGCGAGCGCATCGGTGACGCTCATCGATCCGCGATAGTTGCCGTCGTTCTGAACACACCAGGTGTCACGCGGGCAGCCCTTGGCGCCGCCACTGCCGAGGCCCTTGGCCTCGAAGCGGGCAGGTGCGTCGAGGTTGGCGTTGATGCCCATGCCCATGTCCAGCGCGGCAGCCGTGGTGAAGATCTTGAAGATCGAGCCTGCGCCGTCGCCGGCGAGCGAAAAGGGTTGCGGCTGCATGGTTTCCCCGACCGCGGAGTTCAGGCCGTAGGTGCGGTTGCTGACCATCGCCACCACCGGGTGTGCGTCCTTGCCAGGCAGCACGACACTCATGACGCTGGCGATGCCGTTGATATCCGGCGCGGCAAGCGAGTCGACGGCGGCCTTCACCGAATTCTGGACATCGGGATCCAGCGTGGTCTTGATCAGATAGCCGCCCCTGGCGAGCTGGTCCTTGCTGATGCCTGCCCGCGCCAGGTACTCTTGGACGTAATCGCAGAAGAACGCGCGGTCGCCGGCGGCGATGCAGCCGCGCGGCAGTTCATTCGGCTGCGGCAGGATGCCCAGCGGTTCCTGTTTGGCGGCCCGCAGCTCATCAGCCTTGCCGGGGACGTTGTCGATCATCGTGTCGAGCACGAGGTTGCGGCGCGCCAGCGCCCCGTCGGGGTTTGTGTACGGGTTCAGTGCGCTGGTCGACTGCACCATCCCGGCCAGCAGCGCGGCCTGCTGCCAGTTCAGCTGTGAAGCATCGACGCCGAAATACGTCTGGGCGGCGTCCTGGATGCCGAAGGCGCCGTTGCCGAAGCTGACCAGGTTGAGGTAGCGAGTGAGGATCTCGGGCTTGGTGAACGTCTTGTCCAGGGTGAGCGCCATCCGGATCTCGCGCAGCTTGCGGGCCGGCGTGGTCTCCACGGCCGCGCGCTTCTCGGCGTCGGTCTGGGCGATCACGAGCAGTTGATAGTTCTTGACGTACTGCTGCTCGATAGTGGAGCCGCCGCGGGTGTCGAGGTCGCCAGAGGCATAGCCGGCCAGGCCGGTGAGCGTGCCTTTCCAGTCGACACCGTTATGTTCGGCAAATCTCTTGTCCTCGATGGACACAATTGCCAGCTTCATGGTGTCGGCGATCTTGTCGCTCGGAACCTCGAAGCGGCGTTGGGAGTACAGCCAGGCGATCGGGTTGCCCTTGGCGTCGACCATGGTGGTCACCGCGGGCACTTCGCCCTCGACCAACTGAGCCGAGCCGTTGGCCACCACATCGGAGGCACGGTTGGAGATCAGGCCCACCCCGCCGACCACGGGAAATAGAAGCGCCGCCAGTATCACGCTGGCCAGCAGGCAGCACCAGGCCAGCTTGATGATCGTGGCCCCGGCTGGCGGGCGTTCCGACATGAGCTACAGAGTAACGAGAGACCGGGACGGCTCTTGCGCAGCGTCCCTGAGCCGACGAGGATATCGACGGTATTTACGCAAGAGTCAGAAAATGCCAGTTCATGATCGGTCTGGACGATCGTCCCAAAAAACCTGTGATTCAACTGTTGCGCAAAAGATACCTGACCACCTAACTTAAACAGACAGTGCGATACAGGTAACACTCCAAGTCGCAATGTGGCGTAGATCGCATACGCGGCCTACACCTGAAGATTGTCAGCCGCAGACAGCGGCCGGACGAAGGGGATCGTCGGTGTCAGGTATTCGGACCGCTGTTCGCAAGCCAAGCGCAGCGCTTTTGCACGGATCCATTCCAGGTGCGGACGGGGAAGCCCGGATTGCCTGGGTTTCGCGAGCTCTGTGCCGGTCAACCGACCCTGACGAGCTATTTGTCCGCGGCGCCGCCCAGCGCAAAGCCGCGGTCATCTGCCGTCACTGTCCGGTCATGGCCGAGTGTGGCGCCGATGCGCTCGACAATCGTGTGGAATTCGGGGTGTGGGGCGGCATGACGGAGCGTCAGCGTCGTGCACTGCTCAAGCAGCACCCCGAGGTGGTGTCCTGGTCGGAATTCTTCGCCGCGCAGCGCAAGCACCGCAGCGTCAGCTAATTTTCGCGAGGAGTCCCGGCCGATCGGCCGGGACTCTCTTTACGCAGTCTCTCCCGTGATCTGATCGGCGATCGCCTGCAAGGCGTCGAGATCCGACACATCGAATGGCAGCGAGGGCACGCCAACCACCGGAACGTGCGGGTTGGCGCCGGTGAACCGCGACAACAACCGGATTTCCCGCTTGGCGGTCTGCGCGCGGTCCGCGTGGATCTGCAGCACTGCCACCGTAAGTTGATTCCCGTTGTCGTCGGGGCCGGCGGCTTTTAGCTCCTCGATGCCGTCGATGGCCCGTTCCACGGTCAGCGCGGACAGCGTCGGGTGGGTGCGGTTGAGGATGAGCCCCGCCAACGGCATGCCTTCGGCCGACAGCCGGTCGACGAAGAAGGATGCCTCGCGAAGCGCATCCGGCTCAGCCGCCGACACCACCACGAACTGAGTGCCGCGCCGCTTGAGCAACTCGTAGGTCCGGTCCGCCTTCTCGCGGAAACCGCCGAATGTCGAATCCAGTGATTGTACGAAAGCCGAAGCGTCCGAAAGCATCTGCGAACCGAGGATGGTCGACATGGCCTTCATGGCCAGGCCGACGACACCGGTCACCAGCTTGCCGAACCCACGACCGGGTGCCAGAAGCAACCGCCACAGGCGACCGTCCATGAAGCTGCCGAGGCGCTTCGGTGCGTCGAGGAAGTCCAGGGCGTTGCGCGACGGCGGGGTATCCACCACCACCAGATCCCAGCGGTCCTGTCCGAGCAGCTGGCCGAGCTTCTCCATGGCCATGTATTCCTGCGTACCTGCCAGTGACGTGGCGACGGTCTGATAGAACTGGTTATCCAGAATCGACTGTGCGCGTTCGGATCCCGAGTATTCAATGACCATCTCGTCGAAGGTCCGGCGCATGTCGAGCATCATCGCGTACAGCTCACCGGTCACCTCCGGGGCCAGCGGCACCCGCTGCGGGGTATTGCCGAGCTCCTCGATTCCCAAAGCCTGCGCGAGCCGCTTGGCCGGGTCGATGGTCAGCACCACGACGGTTCGGCCGTATTCGGCTGCGCGCAACGCCATCGACGCCGCGGTGGTGGTCTTACCGACGCCACCGGCGCCGCAACACACGACGACCCGGTTCGACTTGTCGGCCAGGATCGACTTCATGTCGAGTACTGGGGGAGTGGTGCTCATCTATCGACTTCCTCCCATTGTCTTCTTCGCTTCGCTCATCGGACGCCTTGCTGGGCAAGCGTTTCCGCCAACTCGTACAGACTTCCCAGATCCACCCCGTCGGCGATCGTCGGTAGCTCCAGGCGCGGCACCTCGAGACGGTCGAGTTGCTCGGCGCTTTCCGAGCGGGCTTTGATCCGGCTGGCGTGCTCGATGGTCTCCGTCAGCAGCCCGGCGAAGTCGTCGTCGGCCAGAGTGATGCCCACCTTGTCGAGTCCGGCCCGCACCGCGTCGGCATCGATGTCACCCTCCGCCGCCTTCGCGAGGTCGTCGGGCGGCAGGAACGGCGGGATGTTGCGGTTGACGATCACGCTTCCGATGGGCAGGCCGAGTTCTTTGAGTTCCTCGATGGCCTCGATGGTCTCCTGGATCGGCAGCGCCTCGAGCAGGGTGACCAAATGAATCGCGGTCTGCTCGGAATGCAGCAGCTTGACCACGCCGTCGGCCTGCGAATGCACCGGGCCGCCCTTGGCCAGGTCCGAGACGGCCTTGGTGACGTCGAGGAAGCGGGCGATCCGGCCGGTCGGGGGAGAGTCGACGACGATCGCGTCGTACGCCGGCCGCTTGTTGCGGTCCAGCCGCACCACCGACTCCTTGATCTTGCCGGTGAGCAGGACGTCCCGCAGACCCGGAGCGATGGTCGTCGCGAACTCGATGGCACCGATTCGGCGCATCGCCCGGCCGGCGAGACCCAGGTTGTAGAACATGTCGAGGTACTCCAGGAACGCCGCCTCGATGTCGACGGCCAGCGCGTTGACGTGGCCGCCGCCCTCGGCGGTGGCGATCTTCAGCTCCTCGTAGGGCAGCGGCGGAACGTCGAACAGCTGCGCAATGCCTTGCCGCCCTTCGACTTCCACGAGCAGCACCCTGCGGCCGCCGGCGGCCAGAGTCAGTGCCAGCGCCGCCGCGACGGTGGTCTTGCCGGTACCGCCCTTGCCTGTCACGAAGTGCAGACGCGCCTTGGTCAGACGGGAGGGCCAGGCCAGAGAGCTGCCGTCGCTCGATGTGGTCGCCATCAGTGCATGCTAGCCAAGCCCCTGCGGGCCCCGGCGGCAAAGCCAGCGGGCGATAGGCTTCGGTCATGAGTCAACCGATGACATGGGAATACGCCACGGTTCCGCTGCTGACCCACGCGACCAAGCAGATCCTCGACCAGTGGGGCGCCGACGGCTGGGAACTGGTCGCCGTCCTTCCCGGTCCTACCGGTGAACAGCACGTCGCGTACCTGAAGCGGCCCAAGTGACCAACGCCGGCGGCCAGGAGCGCAGCGACTCGGGGAATGTCACTGCGAAGCTGGCCGAACTCGGGCTGACCCTGCCGACGCCGGCCAAGCCGCTGGCGGCGTACGTGCCCGCGGTGCGGACCGGCAACCTCGTCTACACCTCTGGGCAGCTGCCAACCGAATCGGGCAGCCTGATCCACACCGGCAAGGTCGGCGCGGAGGTGACCGCGGAGCAGGCCAAGCAGGCCGCGCAGTTGTGCGCGCTGAACGCGCTGGCCGCCGTCGACGCGCTGGTGGGTCTGGACAACGTGACGCGGGTGGTCAAGGTCGTCGGGTTCGTCGCGTCGGCGCCCGGATTCACCGGCCAACCCGGCGTGATCAACGGGGCTTCGGAGTTCTTGGGTGAGGTGTTCGGCGAGGCCGGCGCGCACGCCCGGTCTGCCGTCGGGGTGTCCGAGCTGCCGCTGAACGCGCCGGTTGAGGTCGAGCTCATTGTCGCCGTCGCGTAGCGACAATTGGACGGAGGTGGAATGACCCATCCGGCGTACGGGATTCTGCGGCCGGTGACCGAATCGGCCTCCGTACTGCTGTGCAACAACCCCGGGATCATGACGCTGGACGGCACCAACACGTGGGTGCTGCGCGGGCCCGGCAGCGCTGAGATGGTGATCGTCGACCCGGGTCCCGACGACGACGAGCACATCGGCAAGCTCGCCGAACTCGGCACCATTTCGCTGGTTCTCATCAGTCACAAGCATGAGGACCACACCGGCGGCATCGACAAGATCGTGGACCGGACCGGAGCGGTGGTCCGCTCGGTGGGCAGCGGATTCCTGCGCGGGCTCGGCGGACCGCTGAGCGATGGCGAGGTCATCGACGCCGCCGGCCTGCGGATCACGGTGATGGCCACCCCCGGCCACACCGCGGACTCACTGTCGTTCCTGGTCGACGATGCGGTGCTCACCGCCGATACGGTGCTCGGCCGTGGCACCACCGTCATCGACGACGAGGACGGCAGCCTCACGCAGTATCTGGATTCGCTACGCCGACTGCAGGGGCTCGGCCGTCGCACCGTGCTGCCCGGACACGGCCCCGACCTCGACGACCTCGAAGCCGTCACCACCATGTATCTGTCGCACCGCGAAGAGCGGCTCGACCAGGTCCGCCAGGCCCTGGGGGTGCTCGGCGAGGACGCCACAGCACGCCAGGTCGTCGAACACGTCTACACCGACGTCGACCAGGAACTCTGGGACGCCGCCGAGAAATCGGTGCGCGCCCAATTGGACTACCTGCGCGCTTAGCGCGCGCTTACCTCGCACCGTGCCGATACTCGCTCGGTTGCGCGCGGGCTCCGCAAGCTCCGCCCGCGCTTACCTCGCTCGGCGAGCCAGCCGCTCGGAGTCGCTGATCAGCACGCTCTTGCCCTCGAGGCGGATCCACCCGCGGTGGGCGAAATCGGCCAGCGCCTTGTTGACCGTCTCGCGCGAGGCGCCGACCAGCTGGGCGATCTCCTCCTGCGTGAGGTCGTGGGTGACCCGCAGTGCGCCGCCCTCCTGGGTGCCGAATCGCTGAGCGAGCTGCAGCAGCTGCTTGGCGACGCGGCCCGGGACGTCGGTGAAGATGAGGTCGGCGAGGTTGTTGTTGGTGCGGCGAAGGCGGCGAGCCAGCACCCGCAGCAACTGCTCGGCGATCTCGGGCCGGTCGGCGATCCACGCCCGCAGTGCGTCGCGGTCCATGGAGACCGCGCGCACCTCGGTGATCGTGGTGGCGCTGGATGTCCGCGGGCCCGGATCGAAGATCGACAGCTCACCGAACATGTCCGACGGACCCATGATGGTCAGCAGGTTTTCCCGACCGTCCGGCGAGCGGCGGCCTATCTTCACCTTCCCGGAGATGATGATGTACAGCCGGTCGCCGGGCTCGCCCTCGGCGAAGACCGTATGTCCTCGCGGGAAGTCAACCGGCTGAAGCTGTTTCGTCAGCGCGGAAACAGCGCTGGGTTCAACTCCCTGGAAGATTCCGGCCCTCGCCAGGATCTCGTCCACGTCGCCCCTCTTAAACTCTTCGGTGATATGAAATGCGCAGGCCAGCTGTGTGGCTGGGCAAGGTCAGTCTAGTGGTTGCCGGTCTTTCGACGTGCCAACGCTACACACGATTGGCGTACTGAGTCCGGTGAAATTGCGGATTGGGACGTGCGTAGGCGTGTGAGCGCGTGGGCAAACCGGGCTCGTCATCGGTCAGTCGGGACGGTGTTTCGGCCCGACTGGGCCCCGGTTCGGCGCGCGGCGCAACCTGTGCGGCCGGCGTCGTGGCGGCCCGTTCCAGATATTCGGTGACTTCGTCGGCGGCGGTGCGATCGACGCGCAAGGCCTCTTCGAGTCTTTGCAACCCGAAGGTCGAAAGCATCAAAAGCCCGGGGACACACACCGCGAGCAACCAGGTCACGGGGGAAAGTAAACACGGGCAAGGTCTCAGCGGGATCACGAATTGTCACCGGTCGGTCCGCAGGTCGGCGGACCGGAGTCAGTACCCTTGGACCGTGACCACGAACAGCCCGTCAACCAGGCGCAAGACCGCTGGCGGCGCTGCGACCCCGCCGGCCGCGAGCAAGGCGGAAGCAAAGAAGTGGGACTCCGAAACCCATCTGGGCCTGGTCCGGCGCGCCAGACGGATGAACCGCACCCTGGCCACGGCGTTTCCGCACGTGTACTGCGAACTCGACTTCACCAACCCGCTGGAACTGACCGTCGCCACCATCCTGTCGGCGCAGTCCACCGATAAGGGCGTCAACCGGACCACGCCGGCGCTGTTCAAGAAGTACCGCACCGCCCGCGACTATGCGCAGGCCGACCGCACCGAACTCGAGGAGCTGGTCCGGCCCACCGGCTTCTACCGAAACAAGGCGAATTCGCTCATCCGGCTGGGCCAAGAGCTCGTCGAGCGGTTCGACGGCGAAGTACCGCGCACTCTCGACGAACTGGTGACGCTGCCCGGCGTGGGCCGCAAGACCGCCAACGTGATCCTGGGCAATGCCTTCGACATCCCCGGTATCACCGTGGACACCCACTTCGGCCGGCTCGTGCGCCGCTGGCGGTGGACCGCCGAGGAAGACCCGGTCAAGGTCGAACATGCTGTCGGCGATCTGATCGAGCGCAGCGAGTGGACGTTACTGAGTCATCGGGTGATTTTTCACGGCCGCCGGGTGTGCCATGCCCGTAAGCCGGCCTGCGGAGTGTGCGTGCTGGCCAAGGACTGCCCGTCCTTCGGACTCGGGCCCACCGATCCGCTGACCGCCGCGCCGCTGGTCAAGGGCCCCGAGACCGAGCATCTGCTGGCCCTGGCCGGTTTGTGACGTTTCGGTACGAACTGCACAAATGACGACGTCGACCCGCTGGACGCTGGTGGTGCTCGCGGTGGCGGCCGCACTGATCGCGGCGTTTGCCCTCGAACTCGGCGACACCCCGTCGGGGTCGGGCGGTTCGCCGGCCGCCCAGGTGTCGCGGACGCACCGCGACGCCGACACGCCCGAGGCGTTGGCCGAGCCGCGCCGGCGCGCCGACCTGCCACCGTGCCCTGCCGCGGCCGACAACCCCGGCCCGAAGGAGTTGCGCGGCATCGTCGTCGAGTGCGCTGCCGACGGTGCACAGGTAGACGTGGCCCGCGCACTGGCCGGCCGCCCGGTGGTGCTCAACCTCTGGGCCTACTGGTGCGGGCCGTGTGCGGAGGAACTGCCTGCGATGGCGGACTACCAGCGCCGAGTCGGGCCGGAGGTTGCCGTGGTGACGGTGCATCAGGACGAGAACGAGACGGCCGGCCTGCTGCGGCTGGCCGAGCTCGGCGTGCGGCTACCCACGCTGCAGGACGGCCAGCGCCGGATCGCCGCGGCATTGGGAGTGCCGAACGTGATGCCCGCGACCGTGATACTGCGCGCGGACGGTAGCGTTGCCAAAATCCTGCCGCAGGCGTTCACCAGTGCCGACGAGATCGCTGCCGCGGTGAAGAATGCAGTGCAGTGATGACAGACGAGAGAGACGCGCCGGTGACCCAGGGTTCTTCCCGCTCGGCAGGCTCGGGCGCGCTCACCCCGGAGTATCGGCCGCCCTGGCTGGCACCGTTGGTCGACAACGTCGACCGCGTTCCGCATGCGTATCGCCGCAAGGTTCCGCCTGAGCTGTTGGCGGCGGTTGTCGAGGCGCGCGAGGCCGGAGCCAACGCGCGCGACGCCGCCGTGCTCGTGCTGTTCTCGGGGCCGAGCTCCGGTTACGCCGACGGGCAATTGCCCGACGACGCCGATCTGCTGTTGACGGTTCGGTCCGGCTCGCTGCGCCACCATGCCGGCCAGGCCGCGTTCCCCGGCGGGGCAGCCGACCCGGGGGACGACGGTCCGGTCGGCACCGCACTTCGAGAAGCGCAGGAGGAGACCGGCATTGACCCGGACCGCCTGCATCCGCTTGCCGTCCTTGAGCGAATGTTCATCCCGCCCTCGGGTTTTCACGTGGTACCGGTGCTGGCGTACTCGCCGGACCCGGGGCCGGTGGCCGTCGTCGACAAGGGTGAAACCGCTCTCGTCGCGCGAGTTCCGGTGCGGGCGTTCATCAATCCTGAGAACCGGCTGATGGTTTACCGCACGGGAGCTGGACGCGGGCTGGCCGGGCCGGCATTTCTGCTCAACCAGATGTTGGTGTGGGGGTTCACCGGACACGTAATCTCGGCGATGCTCGATGTGGCCGGTTGGTCGCAACCGTGGAACAGCGAAGACGTCCGGGAGTTGGACGAGGCCATGGCGCTCGTCGGAAGCAGTGAGGAGCCCCTGTGACGAGTTCGCAATGGTTGGACATCGCCGTGGTCGCGGTGGCGTTGGTGGCGGCCGTCTCCGGCTGGCGGTCCGGCGCGCTGGGCTCGCTGATGTCGTTCGTGGGCGTGATCCTCGGCGCCATCGCCGGAGTGATGCTCGCTCCCCACATCGTCAGCCACATCAGTTCGCCGCGGGCCAAGCTGTTTGCCGCGTTGTTCTTGATTCTGGCTCTGGTCGTCGTCGGTGAGGTGGCCGGCGTTGTGCTCGGCCGGGCGGTACGCGGCGCGATCCGCAACCGCGCGGTCCGCACCGTCGACTCGGTGATCGGCGTCGCGGTGCAGCTGCTGGTGGTGATGGTCGCGGCATGGCTGCTCGCCAGCCCGTTGACGTCATCGGATCAACCGAACCTGGCCGCCGCCACTCGCGGTTCGAAAGTGCTTGCCGAAGTGGACAAGTACGCACCCGAGTGGCTCAAGGCTGTCCCCAAGCGGATGTCGGCACTGTTGCGCACATCCGGTCTGCCGGATGTCTTGCAACCCTTCGGCCGCACCCCCATTCAGGCCGTGGACGCCCCCGACGCATCGCTGGCCGACAGCCTCGTCGTCGGCAACGCACGTGCCAGTGTGGTGAAGATCCGCGGCGTTGCCCCCGGCTGCCAGAAAGTCCTGGAGGGCACCGGTTTCGTGATCGCCCCGAACCGGGTGATGTCCAACGCGCATGTGGTGGCCGGATCGGAAAGTGTCACCGTGGAAGCCGAAGGGCAGACCTACGACGCCACCGTGGTCTCCTATGACCCCAACGAGGACATCTCGATCCTGGACGTCCCGAATCTGCCGCAGCGACCGTTGGTGTTCGCCGAACAACCGGCCAAATCCGGCACCGACGCGGTCGTGCTGGGTTACCCCGGTGGCGGCGAGTTCGCGGCCACTCCGGCGCGGGTGCGCGAGACCATCGAGCTCAACGGGCCGGACATCTACCGCACGACGACCGTCAACCGCGAGGTGTACACGATCAGAGGCACTGTGCGCCAGGGTAATTCGGGTGGACCGATGATCAACCGGGCGGGCCAGGTGCTCGGCGTGGTGTTCGGTGCCGCGGTCGACGACAACGACACCGGGTTCGTGCTGACGGCCAACGAGGTGTCGCGGCAGCTGGCCAAGATCGGCAACACCGCCAAGGTTCCCACCGGGGCCTGCGTCACCTAGTGGTGTCGTAGACCTGCCCGAAGAACCGCCGCAGGTGTTCGTTGACCTCGTCGGGGGCCTCTTCGTGGGCGAAGTGCCCGACACCCGAGACCGACACGAACCTGCCGCGGGGCGCGTAACGCTGGGTGCGGTCCACCGGGTCGGCGAGCACATAGGGGTCTGCGTCGCCCCGCAGGTGTAACAGCGGAACTACGAGCGGACGGTTCATCAGCTTCATGAATCGCCAACCCTCGCTGCGTAATTGGCTGCGCACCGCCCAGCGCTGGTACTCCAGCGCGGAGTGCGCCGCTGACGGGATCTGGATGGCCTGGCGCATGTGCGCGATGGTTTCCGAAAAGTCTTCGGAAGCAAGCCATTTACCGGATGCACGGCTGCGCACCAGACGTTCGAGCAAGTCGGCGTTGTGCCGGGTGAGGGCGCGCTCGGGCCAGATCGGCAGCTGATAACGCAGCAGCGTCGGCAACAGGGCGCGGCCCTGATCGCGCCGGCCGAGCGCCGAGGCCCGCAGCGCGGCGGGGTGCGGCGAGCTCACCAGCGCGATCGCCCGCACCGCCCGCGGATGCAACACCGCCGTTGCCCAGCACACCAGGCCACCGTCGGCGTGCCCCACCAGCGTGGCCGAGCTGTGGCCGAGC
Source organism: Mycolicibacterium rhodesiae (assembly GCF_002086695.1). Lineage (GTDB taxonomy): Bacteria > Actinomycetota > Actinomycetes > Mycobacteriales > Mycobacteriaceae > Mycobacterium > Mycobacterium rhodesiae. The sequence goes on along the minus strand of NZ_MVIH01000009.1, from coordinate 67,055 downwards.
GCCCTGATCAGCCCGGCGGTGTCGCCGGCCAGCGTCCAGCCGTCGTAGCCCCGCGGCGGCTTGTCGCTACCGCCGTAACCGCGCAGATCGACAGCGACCACCCGGGCGCCGGACAGACCGCGCAGCTGGTGGCGCCACGACCACCAGAACGAGCCGAACCCGTGCAGCAGGATCACCAGTGGCCGCGACGCGCCGGCCGCCGACTCGGCGCGCGGATCACCGTCGTCGATTGATTCGACACAGTGGAACCGGATTCCGTTGGCGTGAACGTCGAAGTGCCGCCACGGCCCCGCGATGCGGGTAACCGAGGGATCCGGTTGGGCCATCACCAGCCGGAGGGGTCAGTGGGCGGCGGGGTGCCCGTCGGGGCGACCTTGGCCGGCGACCTGTCGTGGCCGGGCGTGAATGCCTCGCGCGCTTCCTTGACCGATTCGATGGTCTTCTGCGGCCCGCGGATCCGGCGGACCTTGAGATACCCGAACAGGGCGAACACCGCGGTCGTGACCACCATCAGCAGGAAGACGATCAGGAAGGCCACCCAGCGCCACAGCCAGGTGTCGAGCAGCTCGGCGAGGAAGAAGAAGAGGAAGAACGTCGAGTAGAACAGCACGACCAGCGCGAGGATGAAGAAGACGCTGCCGGTGAGGCCCTTCTTGACGTCGCGGGTGATCTCGGCCTTGGCGAGCTCGACCTCGGCGCGCACCAGGGTGGACATCTGTGCGGTGGCGTCCTTGACCAGATCGCCGACGGACGGATTGGCCGGTAGCGCGTTCGGATCCACCAGCGGGATCGAGGTGACGGTGGTGGGTACACCGGTCTTGCGATCGCCATTGCTCACGGCTGTCCTCCAACTTTCTGTCGTCGCGGTTCATGTTGCCATGCCGCGTCCGCAGCGGGGATACCCACTGAGGCTGTTACGCAAGGTACGGGTGTGATCAAGCTAGACTCGCCCTGTCGGGGCGGACGGTGAATGGAGGTTGCCAGTGACGACCGCGCAGCGTGTGCGCCTGGCGGCGAGTGCCGCGTCGATGGCCCTTGTCGCCATGATCGCCGGCGTCGCACCGGTTGCGGCGGCCGACGGCAAGGTGCCGATGGGCGGTGGAGCGGGCATCGTCGTCAACGGCGACACCTATTGCACGCTGACGTCCATCGGCAACGACAACACCGGTGCGCTCATCGGCTTCACCTCCGCGCACTGCGGCGGCCCCGGCGCCCAGGTCGCCTCCGAGGACCGGCCCGACGACGGCGTGATCGGCACCATGGTCGCAGGCAACGACGGCCTCGACTACGCGGTGATCCGGTTCGACCCTGCCAAGGTGCAGCCGATCTCGAACTACAAGGGCTTCGTCATCGACGGCCTCGGGCCCGACCCGACGTTCGGCGAGGTCGCCTGCAAGCTCGGCCGCACCACCGGCTACTCGTGCGGTGTTACCTGGGGTCCCGGCCAGGACCCGGGCACCATCGTCAACCAGGTGTGCGGACAGCCCGGCGACTCGGGCGCACCGGTCACGGTGAACAACAAGCTGGTCGGCATGATCCACGGCGCGTTCAGTGAGGACCTGCCCACCTGCGTCGTCAAGTTCATCCCGCTGCACACACCCGCGGTCACGATGTCGATCAACGCGATCCTGGGTGACGTCGCTGGCAAGAACCGGCCCGGCACCGGGTTCGTCCCGACGGCAGACGTCGGCTGATTCAGCTCTTGCTGGCCCGGATCGCTTCGAACACCGTCGGATCGACCAGCGTCGATGTGTCGCCCAGTTCGCGGCCTTCGGCGACATCGCGCAGCAGTCGCCGCATGATCTTGCCGCTGCGGGTCTTGGGAAGCTCTGGGACAACATGGATTTCGCGCGGCTTGGCGATCGGGGAGATCTCCTTGGCCACCTCGGCGCGCAACTCGTCGACCATCTGATCCCTGGGCATCTCGGCGTGATGCGCCTTGAGGATGACGAACGCGCAGATCGCCTGTCCGGTGTGGTCGTCGGTGGCGCCGACGACGGCGGCCTCGGCCACTCCGGAGTGCCCGACGAGCGCTGACTCCACCTCAGCGGTCGAAATCCGGTGCCCTGACACGTTCATCACGTCGTCGATGCGGCCGAGCACCCACACCTCGCCGTCGCTGCCGTACCGGGCGCCGTCACCGGCGAAGTACCAGCCCTGCTCACCGAAGCGGGACCAGTACGTTTCCTTGAACCGCTCCGGGTCGCCCCAGATGCCACGCAACATCGACGGCCACGGCTTGTCCAGCACGAGATAGCCGGTGACATGTTCGCCGCCATCGACGCTGGGGGCCAACTCATTTCCGTCGTCGTCGACGATCTTGGCCGAGATGCCGGGCAGCGCCCGCATCGCCGACCCCGGCTTGCAGTCCGTCACGCCGGGCAGCGGTGAGATCATGATCGCGCCGGTCTCGGTCTGCCACCAGGTGTCGACGATCGGCGTCTTGTCGGCGCCGAAAACCAGCCGGTACCAACGCCAGGCCTCCGGGTTGATCGGTTCGCCGACCGATCCGAGCAGCCGCAGACTGGACAGGTCGTGTTCGAATGCGAGCTCACGGCCCCACTTCATGAACGTGCGGATCAAGGTAGGAGCCGTGTAATAGATTGTCACACCGTACTTTTCGATGACCTGGAAGTGGCGGTGCTCGTCCGGGGAGGCCGGGGTGCCCTCGTACACGACCTGCGTCGCGCCGTTGGACAGCGGCCCGTAGACGATGTACGTGTGGCCGGTGACCCAGCCGATATCGGCTGTGCACCAATACACGTCGGTCTCGGGCTTGATGTCGAACACGTTGTAGTGGGTGTACGACGCCTGTGTCAGATAGCCGCCCGAGGTGTGCATGATCCCCTTCGGCTTACCCGTGGTGCCGGAGGTGTACAGCAGGAACAGCGGATGCTCGGAGTCGAATGCTTCGGGCGTGTGCTCGGTCGACGCCGAGTCCACGACCTCGTGCCACCACTGGTCGCGGTCGTCGGTCCAGCCGATGTCGATGCCGGTGCGGCGCACTACCAGGACGTGCTGAACGCAATCCTGGCCTTGCACCGCCTCGTCGACAGCCTCCTTGAGCGACACTGCATTTCCGCGCCGGTATTGGCCGTCGGTGGTGATGACCACCTGGGCCTCGGCGTCCTCCACGCGGGCCCGCAGCGCGGCCGCCGAGAAGCCGGCGAAGACCACACTGTGCATCACCCCCAGGCGCGCACAGGCCAGCATCGCCACGATGGCCTCCGGGACCATCGGCATGTAGATGGCCACCCGGTCGCCGGCAGCCAGCCCGAGATCGGTCAACGCGTTGGCGGCCTTGCACACCTCGTCCTTGAGCTGGGCATAGGTCAGTACCCGCGAGTCGCCGACCGGTTCACCTTCCCAGTGGATGGCCACGCGGTCCCCGTTGCCGGCCTCGACGTGCCGGTCGACACAGTTGTAGGCAACGTTGAGCTTGCCGCCGACGAACCATTTCGCGAACGGCGCCTCCGACCAGTCCAGCACCTCGGTGAAGGGTGTCTCCCACGACAGCCGGTTGGCCTGGTCTGCCCAAAACGCCAACCGGTCCGCCTCGGCCTCGTCGTAGAGGGCGGCGGTAGCGTTGGCGGTGGCGGCGAACTCGTCCGACGCCGGGAAACTTGACTGAACTTCGGTGTGCGCCTCGGTCATGTCTGTGAGCGTAGTCACCGAAGGTTGCATCGGAGTTGGCACGTCACAATCGTCGGCGGGCGGTTACTGCCGCGCGCCGAACGGCAGCTGGGGATCGGATAGCGTGACCGAACGTGAGTGATGTCCTGGCACCGCTGATAACTCTTCCCGGGGTGGCCGCCGCCGCCGAGGCCGCCCGGGAAGCGTTGGCCAAGGCGCACCGGCATCGCACCAATCTGCGGAACTGGCCGGTGACCGCGGCGGAGTCCGCCGTCCGGGGCGCGCGCTCGTCATCGGCCCTGGATGGTGGCGCCGTGCAACTGGATGCCTCCGGTGCCGAGCCCAACGATCCCGTGTTGGCCGGCGCACTGCGCGTCGGCCAGGCATTGGAGGGGGGAACCACCAATCTGGTCGGGGTCTGGCAGCGTGCCCCCCTGCAAGCGCTGGCGCGGCTGCACGCACTGGCCGCGGCCGACCTGATCGACGGCGACCTTCTGGGCCGTCCGCGCCAGAACCCCGAAGTGGCCGCGCGGTTGGATCTGGTCACCAGGCTGACGACCGGCGGCAGCTCGGCACCCGCGCCGGTGCTGGCGGCCGTCGCCCACGGCGAGCTGCTCGCGCTGGCGCCGTTCGGCCCGGGGGACGGTGTCGTGGCACGCGCGGTGTCGCGGCTCGTCACAATGGCGACCGGTCTGGACCCGCACGGGCTGGGGGTGCCGGAGGTGTACTGGATGCGCCGGGTGGACGAGTATCGGGACCGCGCGCGAGCCTTCGCGACCGGCGACCCGTCAGCGGTCGGGTCTTGGCTGCTGATGTCGTGCCAAGCGCTGGAAGACGGTGCGCGAGAAGCGTTATCGATCGCGGACGCGGCCAGCAAGTAGACGCAGACAGCGAAGCGGGCGACGATCCGAATCTCTTCGGCTCGCCGCCCGCTAGCACGGTTTCTCGGTTACCAAGCGTGCCAGGTGGGCTGCGTGGGTTGGCCTCGGCGGTCTTGCGATGCGTTTCGTTTACAACCCCACCCAAGGGGCCGTTCTATCCGTCCGCTCTTCGCAATTACGCAGGCCCGCAACACTTCTGCCATTATCGCGGCGTGCTCCGCGTGGGTGCCGGGAACCGTGCTGGGCCGCTTGGCTTGGGAGATAGTGCCTTCTCTTCCGGCGCTATCTTGGCCTTGCCAGGCGTCCGTGCCTTCCTTTGTACTCCGTGACCACGGTCACAGCAAGGGGCTAATCGGCAACGAATTGGATGCGGTTAGAACGACAACCGACGCAACACCGAATAGGTCAATGCGCCGGCGGCCAGCGCACTGATTCCCAACGCGGCCGTCGTCGCCACCGCCGCGCCCGACGGCGCCGGAATCCTGTCGCGCAACGGCACCGGGCGCAGGAACGTCAGCACCGGCCAGTCCTGCGCGGTGGCTTCCTTGCGCAAGGCGCGGTCGGGGTTGACGACGGTCGGGTGGCCGACCGATCTCAGCATCGGCAAGTCGGCGATCGAATCGGAGTAGGCGTAGCAGTGCTCGAGGGCGTAACCCTCCAGCGCGGCCAACTCGCGGACCGCCGCGGCTTTTCCCTCGCCGTAACAGTAGAAAGCAACCTCGCCGGTGTACTTGCCGTCCTCGATGACCATCCGGGTACCCATCGCGTGGGTGGCCCCCAGCGCACGCGCGATCGGCGCGACGATCTCCTCACCCGAGGCCGAGACGATCACGACGTCGCGCCCGCACAGCCGGTGGTCCGCGATCAGTTCGGCAGCTTCCGCAAAGACCAGCGGGTCGACGATGTCATGGAGCGTCTCGGTGACGATTGCCCTCACCTGTTCGACATCCCAGCCTGCGCACATCGCGGTGACGTAAGAGCGCATCCGGTCCATCTGGTCGTGATCCGCGCCGGACATCAGGAACAGGAACTGCGCATAACTCGACTTCAGGACGGCGCGCCGGTTGAGCAGACCCTGGTCGAAGAAGGGTTTGCTGAAAGCCAGCGTGCTTGACTTGGCAATGACGGTTTTGTCGAGGTCGAAGAACGCCGCCGTCCGAGAGTTGAGCCCGGTCGCGGGCTCTGGCCGAACGTGGATTAGCTGGTCGGCGGCCGAGGCAGGGTCGGTCACGCCCCTCAGGATAGGCGTGGCGAACGCCCCGGTTCAGAGGCGAGGGCAAAGTGGCAGGCCAAGCCACGTGTCGCACCCTGCATTTTCACAGCGAATACATGGTTTCGAAGTGGTAGCAACACTTGCGCGACTCCATATTGTCGTGTGTATAGTGAGTATTACTCGGCTTATGCCGGGTGTGCATCAGCCCGACCCCCCGGGGCTGATACACGACGACCTCCGCCTCCTCCCCCCCTGGCGGGGGTCGTCCCTTTTTCTGACAAAGAATTTCCGGCGATCCCGGCAAACTTGAGAAACGTTGCCGGGATCACCTTTGTGCTGCCCTGGTGTCGGTAGTCACTCCCCAGATCGGCGTTCATCCACAGATCCGTCCGTGACGACTGGCGCCGTCTGGCCGTGCGGCCGACTCTTGCGTGGTGAGCAGCAGTCCTGGTGTCGTCCTCGTCCTCGTCGGCGACACCGAGTTACGTGAACAAGCCGAGCGGGTCGCCGCCGCGGTGGGCCTGCGTCCGATGGTGGTTTCCGCGCCGCTCACTCGCAAGGCGTGGTCGGCCGCCTCCGCCGTCATCATCGATGAGGACGCGGCCAGACGCTGCGAGCGAGACGGTCTCCCCCGGCGCGACGGGGTGATTCTGGTCTGCCCGACCGACCCACATGGACCGGTCTGGGCAGCGGCGATGGCCATTGGCGCTCAGCAGGTTTGCACACTTCCCACCCAAGACGCCGAACTCGTCCGGCATCTCGCCGACGCCGCCGAGGCCGTTCGCGACGGCCCGCGCACCGGGCGGGTGATCGCCGTGACCGGCGGCCGGGGCGGAGCGGGCGCCTCGACGTTCGCGACGGCCCTGGCCCAGGTGGCGTCGTCGTCGCTGCTGGTCGACCTCGACCCGTGGGGTGGCGGCATCGACCTCGTGATCGGAAGTGAGGCCGTGCCGGGGCTGCGGTGGCCCGATCTGAGCCTGCAGGGCGGTCGATTGGCCTGGTCGGCGGTGCGTGATGCACTCCCGCGGCACCACGGGGTCAGCGTGTTGTCCGGCGATCGGCATGGCCAGGAGATGGAACCCGGGGCGGTCGAGGCTGTCGTCGATGCCGGGCGCCGCGGCGGAATTCTGGTGATCTGCGATCTACCGCGGCGAATGACCGGAGCGGTCACCTGCGCACTCGAGGGTGCCGACCTCGTGGTGATGATCACCAGTTGCGACATCCGGGGCGTCGCGGCGGCCGCGGCCCTGGCGCCGGTGCTGCGCAGGGTCAACCCGAACGTCGGGCTGGTGGTGCGCGGTCCGGCACCGAGCGGGCTGCGCGCCGAGGAGGCCGCCGCGGTCGCGGATCTGCCATTGCTGGCGGCCATGCGTCCCGAGCCGATGCTGGCCGAACGGCTGGAGCGCGGTGGCCTGCGAATGCGGCGGCGTTCCCCGCTCGGCGCGGCTGCGCGCGCGGTGCTCGAGATCCTGACGGCCGGCGGCCAGGTGCGCGCCGCATGAACGCGTCATTGGTCGACCGGGTCCGCGAGCGGCTGGCGGCCGAGTCGTCGACTTTGCGGCCGGCGGCTGTTGCGGCCGCCATCCGCGCCGAATCCGGGGGAGTGCTCGGGGATACCGAGGTCCTGACAAACCTGCGGGTCCTGCAGACCGAGCTCACCGGCGCAGGCCCGCTGGAGCCGTTGCTGCGCGCACCGGGAACGACCGACGTTCTGGTCACCGCCCCCGACGAGGTGTGGGTCGACGATGGCACCGGCCTGCGGCCCGCCTCGGTCCGATTCGCCGACGAAGCCGCGGTGCGCCGGTTGGCGCAGCGGCTGGCCGTGGCCGCAGGACGACGACTGGACGACGCACAGCCATGGGTCGACGGGCAGCTGACCGGGGTCGGCACCGGGGAGTTCTCGGTGCGTCTGCACGCCGTGCTGCCGCCGGTCGCCGTCGCAGGCACCTGCTTGTCGCTGCGGGTGTTGCGTCCCGCCACCCAGGATCTCGCCGCCCTGATCGCCGCGGGGGCGATCGCGCCGGACGCCGCCGAAGTGCTCGCCGGCATCATCGACGCCCGTCTGGCGTTTCTAGTCTCCGGTGGTACCGGGGCAGGAAAGACAACGTTGTTGGCCGCCGCGCTCGGCGCGGTAGACGGCGGCGAGCGGATCGTGTGCGTCGAAGATGCACCGGAACTCGCGCCTCGTCACCCCCACCTGGTGCGGCTGGTGGCGCGGGCCGCCAACGTGGAGGGCGCCGGCGAGGTCACGATGCGACAGCTGGTTCGGCAGGCCTTGCGGATGCGGCCCGACCGGATCGTCGTCGGGGAGGTGCGCGGCGGCGAGGTCGTCGACCTGCTCACCGCTCTGAACACCGGCCACGACGGTGGTGCCGGGACCGTGCACGCCAACAGCCCGGCCGAGGTGCCGGCCCGGTTGGAGGCACTCGCGGCCCTGGGCGGTCTGGACCGCGCGGCGTTGCACAGCCAACTGGCCGCTGCGGTCCAGGCGGTGGTGCATGTGGGTCGTCGACGCGACGGCACGCGCAGACTCTCCGAGATCGCGGTGTTGTGCCGCGCCGACGGCGGTGGCGTGCATGCGATGACGGCGTGGCATGCCGACCGGGGTTGGCAGGACGGGCGGCGACCACTGCAGACACTGATCGATGGGCGGCGGTCGTGACCGGAATTCCCTGTGCCGCTGTGCTGTTGGCGCTGGCCGTGCTGGCCGCACCTCCACCGCCGCGGTGGCGGCTGGGCCTGGCTCCGCGTCGGGTCGGTGTGCGGGTGCCCGCGCTGGTTGCGTCTCTTGTGGTCATCGCGGTGGCGCTGCCACCCGTGATGCTGCTGGCATCGGTGATGCTCGGCGTCACAGTGGTCCACCGGCGGCGCCGTCGACTACGGCGGCAGGACCGCACCGAGGCCGGCCACACGTTGGCGGCGGCGCTGGAGACGCTGGCCGGCGAGCTGCGCGTGGGTGCGCATCCGGTGCGTGCCTTCGCCGTCGCCGCCGGCGAATCCGGCGGCGCTGTCGGCGCCGCGTTGCGGTCGGTCGCGGCCCGCGCCGGACTGGGAGCCGACGTCGGAACCGGACTACGGGCGCTCGCGGAGTCGACATCGGTTCCCGTGCAATGGGAACGGCTCGCGGTGTGCTGGCAACTCGCGGCCGACCACGGACTGGCGATGGCCGCGCTGATCCGAACCGCGCACCGCGACATCGTCGAGCGGCAGCGATTCACCGCGCGGGTCGACGCCGGCTTGGCCGGGGCGCGTGCAACCGCAGTGATCTTGGCCGGACTGCCGCTGCTCGGGATCCTGCTCGGAGAGCTGATCGGCGCGCATCCGGTCGGGTTTCTCCTCGGCGGCGGTGCGGGCGGCTGGCTGTTGGTCGTGGGTGCGGCGTTGGTCTGTGCGGGGTTGGCGTGGGCGGATCGCATCACCGATCGGTTGCTGACATGACCACGGCCGCAGTGTTGTTGGCCGCCGCTGTGCTACTCGCACCGGGTCCGCTGGTGTTGTGTCGCCGGATAGGGCCGGCCGTCGATACTTCTGCTTCCGTCCATCGCACCGGAATGCGCACCGACCCGCTGGCGACCGCATCGGCGCTTGATGTGTTCGCGGTATGCCTGGCGGGCGGCATGTCGGTGTCTGCCGCGGCAGCGGCGACGGCACCCTCGGCGCCGGACCGGCTCGGTGTGGTGTTGCGACGCGCGGCGGACCTGTTGGCGCTAGGCGCGGACGCCGACACCGCCTGGTGCCCGCAGCCCGGCGAGGACAGCGATGCGCTGGCCAGGCTGGCGCGCCGATCGGCGGCGTCGGGAAGCGCACTGGCACAGGGTGTGGCCGAACTCGCCGAGCAGTCGCGGCAAGACGCCGGCCACACCGCGGCTGCGGCCGCCGAGCGAGCCTCGGTGCTGATCGCCGGGCCACTGGGGCTGTGCTTCCTGCCTGCATTCGTCTGCCTGGGCATCGTCCCGGTGGTGGCCGGCTTGGCCGGGGATGTGTTCGCATCGGGAATTCTGTGAGTTGCAAGGGAGGAAAACAATTGAGCAACAGCATATTTCGAGCTTTGAAAGCGCGGCTGATGATAGCGGCGGTCGACGATGCCGGGATGTCGACAGTCGAGTACGCAGTAGTTCGACATTGCACCCCTGCCCTGTTCGGGGGCTGGGGGTTTTCGAGTTGTCGGCGTCAGATGAGACCATCGAGCGGTGAAGCCTGGAGAGCGCATTCGACTGATCAAACGTGCCGCTCAGATCCTCGGCGCGCAGTCGGAGTCTGACGTGGTGCTGACGCTCGAACAGCACGGACTACAAATTGGAAACCCAGATTGGTACGAGGGCGATATGGCCGCATTTGCGACCAATGTCCTTGGATCGGCTTCGGATCAGGTGCTGACCGACCTCGTGGAATTTCTGGAAGGCGAAGCTGCGGGTCATCCTCCGGCAATTGCGTCGTCAGGTAATCCCTGGGGGTCCAATCCGACGCGCGTGTTCATCTCGCACGTCCATGCCGACCGCCACCTAGTCGGTGGCGCAAAGAGGATCCTGGAAGCCCGCTACGGCATCGACGCCTTCGTGGCCCACGACGACATACACCCCTCGCGATCGTGGCGCGACCAGATCAAGATCGCACTTAACACATGCCACTTCTTCGCTGCACTCATCAACCTGACTGACTTCCACGCCAGCCAGTGGTGTGACCAAGAAGTTGGGTGGGCATTGGCGAAGCGCATTCCGATTCTCCCCATTCGCCCCGCCGGATTCGATCGCATGGCGGCTCGGGATGGGTTCCTGGAGGAACATCAAGATGTGTGCATCCCGGACAGTGCAACTAACCCCGAGTATTGGGTTGCGCACCAGATATTTTCAGCCGTCGTTCGTGAACCAAGCCTCCGCGAAGTATCTGTGAAGTCCCTAGTTGAAGCCCTCGTCAACTCTCGTTCGTATGACTCGACGCGGCTGATATGGGCGCACATCGCAAGCCAGCCCAATATCGAATCGGAGCAGCTGAGACGCCTCGAGTATGCGGTGCAAACCAATGACCAGGTGTACAACGCCAACGTTGATGGAATCCTCGTTCCCGACCTGGTTAAGACGCTCATCGAGCGGTTTGAGCCCCCGACCCCGTCTTGGCCGGACGATTCCCCGTTCTGACGGCAGGCTCACCGCTCGACGCGACACGTCGAAGCACCCTAGTTCGATCTACTCCGGCGTGTCGTGACCTGCGACACGCGGGGAGTGATGTCCAATTGAAGGTTGCGACCAGGGAATTTCACAAATGTTATTCAGAACATGTTGTATCTCTTCGCGCTGTCGGCTACTAGATGTAGACTTCGACACGGCAACAACGAAAACCCCAACCATTGGGGGTTGCCCCCCGGTGGGGTTTCCGTCGGTTAGCATTTCCTAGGTGCTATAGCCGACTGTAACTCAACCGCCGGCAGTTCGTCCAAATTTCGGACGATTGCGGGTCGTGGTGGGTAATGGGCAGTGTTGCTGATCGGAGGTGCCATGAGCACCTACTACGTGGTCAGCTATGACCTCTCGAAGCCCGGCCGGGACTATGAGGAACTTCACAAGTTCCTGCGTAGTCACAGGGACTGGGCCAAGGTGCTGGAGAGCGTCTGGATCGTGGAATCCGACCTGACCCAGCTGGAACTGGTGAACGCGGCGCTCAAGCACATGGACGCCAACGACCACATCATCGTGACGCCGTACACCGGCGTGGCGGCGTGGTACAACATCAGTCCCGAAGTCCAGAAGTGGATTCAGAAAACCCACGTCAGCTAGTCGGACCGAAAAGGCGGCATTCCCTTCGGGGGGTGTCGTCTTTTTTCGTCTGTGGGCTGTCGGTCGCCGTCACCCAAAAGCGTTGTTCATACTCTATGCCCGCAGCGGTACCCTGCAATCAGGCCTCCGCGGATCTCATGTGGTTCTCGCCGGCGACCTGTGAAGCGTTGGCTCTCTGCATATTTCGCGTTCCTCCACGTCAAATACGTTGTAAATAAACGGGAGTTCTCCTGGTTTACATTGACGTGACAGAAGTCGCAGAAGAATTGAAAGGGACATGTCATGCCGCCTCCCAAGAAAGGGGAACCGGGATATGCCGAATATCGCAAGGCGTACAACGACAGACGCCGTCGCCGACTGCTAGACCCGGACTTCAAGGCAAAGGAAGTTGCCCGTCAGCGGGCATCGAAGGCGCGCCTGAAAGCGCGGCGCAGAGCGCAGCAATTGGAGATTCCGTATGACGAGGAGAGTTGAACCCCGCGTTATCGACTTCAGCCATTGCGGAGACTGGGGCCAACGGGTTTTCGTCAACGCGCTACCTCGCGAAGCGGCTCAGATCGAACCACCGCTCGTTGACTTGACCAGGATCACTCCGATTGTGCTGGAACATCTTCGAGGTCTCGCGACGAAACTCAAGAATCAAGACGGCTACCGGTCGCAGTTCGTCGCACTGTCGAAGCCGTACCACACACACCTTGGTGCTGATGTCGATGGCGTTCTGGATCGCATCTGGCGAGAAACCAAGGCGGTGAGGATGAATCACCCAAAAGAACAGCCCGTGGCCGACGACGACTCGGATAGCGTTCGACCACGGGTATGGAAAGCAACTGACCTCGAACCATCTAAGCCGAAGGTATGGCTTGCCAAGCAACGCATTCCGCGAAGCGGTGTGACTGTGCTCGTCGGGGATGAGGGCATCGGCAAGTCGCTGCTCTGGGTGTGGATCGTCGGTGCGATCACGTCGGGGAAGCCACTGCCCGAGTTCGGTATCCCGGCCCGCAACCCCGAACATGTTCGCCTGATCCTAACGGAGGACGACTGGTCGACCGAGGTTCGTCCCCGACTCGAATTGGTCGGTGCAGACCTCGACTACGTGACTGTGATCGCCACGGCCAAGGATGGGTCGGGCGCCCCAGTGTTTCCGTCCGACGACATGGAGCTGCTCTACGCGGATCCAGTGCCGGCGCTGGTGATCGTCGACGCGTGGCTCGACACGGTGCCGGGGTCGCTCAATGTGCAGACGCCGCAGGATGCACGAAAGGCGCTGCACCCATGGAAAGACGTGGCCGTGCAGACAGGTGCAGCCGTGGTGCTGATGACCCACACCAACCGCGCGAAGGGCACAGCCCGCGAAAAGTACGGGATCACAGGTGAGTTGCGTAAGAAGGCGCGCATGGCGCTGTATGCCCAACGGGATGACCAAGGACGGCTCCAGGTGGGTCCTGAGAAAGCCAACGGCACAGCCATCGTGTCGTCGTCCATGTTCACCATCGAGGTCGTCCAGGTACGCCCCACAACCGACGATGACGACGGCACAGTGGCTCGGGTCAAGTATCTCGGGGCATCGGACCATAACGCAGCCGAGCTGGCTGACTCGTCCACCGTGAGCCCTGAGCAGATGTGGCTGATCAACCATCTCGCCGAGGGTCCGCGCCAGAACGTTGTCGAGCGGGCCGTCGAGGAAGGGTTCAAGGCGTACAAGATCCGCTTGGCGGCCAAGGAACTGAAAGTGAAGTTCGACCGCGTCGGCTACCCGGCCATATCCGAATGGTCGTTGCCATGAGGGGTCGATATGCGTTTATTGCACCACTATCAACGTCTGGCTTGACCTGCGGAAACGCGTTGCACGACTGGTTGAACGACTATTGCACGACCATTGCACCACTGGGGGCCAGTCATCCACCAGTCGTTCACCAGTCGTGCAACCAGTCATTCAATGCGTTCTCGCAGGTCAGAGTAGTTGTTCATAGTCGTTCAAAAAATATGTTCACGTCATGCGCGACGTGGCCGGTTCAGAAAGGTTGAGAGACAGATGATTTGCACCCATCCCGATAATTGGCCGTGCTCAGGTACCGAGGACTGCAACTCGCAAAAGGTCCGCGATGCGCAGTTGATGTTGTCCGAAGGGCATGCCCGATTGACCGACGTGCCCGGTGTGGCCGATGACGACGAATCGCTCAGGGTCGGATGGACCGGCAAGAGCGAACCCGTGATCGGTCTGTTGACCGAAGACGAGCTTGACGACTGGGACGAGCTGGGGCACTCAGGTGAGTACGTGATGCCGAAGTCGCGCGACGAGGATGACTAGAAGGACCTCAGCGCAACGCTGCGCTCCTCGCGGTTGTGTGACGTGACAACTGTTGCAGCGCAATACATAAGACGCCCACGATGCGCTGAGCGCCGGATCGCCGGAGGGTTGAGTCTCGAATTTTGATCGATTAATGTCAGCGGCACGCCGCTGCGCGGTTCTGCAGCCGTCGGATACGACGCAAAACATAGATGCTGACGAGCTACGGGAACTGAATATCGCTGATTGCGCGACTTGTCCATCGCGCCTCTTTAGCCCCGCCGCCTGAATGATCCCGGTGTGGGCGTCCAAAACTCGAAACTCACTGAGTGTGCTGAAGCGCGCTCTCATCCAAAGGAATTCACTGAATCATGACAACCATCACTACTACGGGTTCGCCGAAGGCCTGGGGCCTCGACGTACTCGGAGTCAAGCCCGAGCAGGTGATCCCCGAGGCGCTGATCCTCCAGATCACGTCCAAGGCGGGATTCGTCGAGGGTGACAGCCCGGCTGTTCGTGTTCCGGCCATTCGTATCGACCAGGACGAGATCGGTTTCGTTCCCGAAGGCCAGAACATCGAGGAAGCTGATCCGAACCTCGCGGAACTCGTTCTGCATACGGGCAAGATCGCGCATCTCATCAAGGTGTCGCGTGAACAGATCGCGCAGCCCGAGGCGTTGACCACGATTCTGCAGGGCCAGAAGCGGGCGATGATCGCCAAGGCTGACTACGCGATGTTGCAGACTCCGGCTCCGGTTGGACCGGCGACGTATCCGCCTGCGGGTCTGTTGGCCCACGCGCAAGATGCCGGCCCAATCGGGGATAACCTCGATGCGCTGATCGACGCCCAGACGATGGTGACGAGCCTGCCCGGTGGTGTCGCCACCCATGTGCTCGCGTCGCCGAACTCGTACGCCTATGTGCGCAAGCTCCGCAAGGGCACTGGGAGTAACGAGAACATCCTCGGCGCAGGAACTGAAGCCGGGCCGTTGACGGTTCTGGGCATTCCGGCTCTGATCACGTCGGCGATGCCCGAGAACAAGATCGCGGTCCTCGACAAGAACCAGATCCTGTCGGCGTACGGCGATGTGCTGGTCGCTCGGTCGGACGAGTTCTACTTCGACTCGGACAACGTCGCACTGCGCGCCACGTTCCGGTTCGGTGTGGGCATCCTCGATCCGCAGGCCGTGCAGGTTCTCACCCTGCCGGACGATACGCCGTAACAGCTGTCCTGTTCTTTGGGAGTCTGGCCCTGAGGAACAGGCAACGAACGGGGTGCAGTCTTCGGATGTGGCGTGCCCGTTCGATAGGGAAGGCCTGGGTGCATTCAGGCAAAATGTCGGGCCAGGTGTGCACTCAGGTCTTTCCACCCAACATGTCAGGCAAGGGCGGTATCCACCAGTACGCGCGCACGCGTGGGTTACGTTGCACCGCAGCGTGATTGCTATTAGGACGGGCACGTTGACGTCTTAGGATCGACGTATGACGACGAACCCGACCGCATACCTCGGCTGCATCGCTCGCGATGGCTACGTCATCAAGGCGGCGTACAAGGGCCATAAGGATCGCGTGATCGCTTGGTTCCCAACGCATGACGAGATGGTTCGGGAGTGGCTGCGCATCACTGACCTGTGCGACATGGTCGATGTGTACGGATCCAAGTTCGACTGACCAGTCCCCGCACGTCAACTGACCCAGGGGGCCACACCCCCACCCCACCGGCCGGGGTACCGGAGAGGCTTTGACGCTCGCCATTTGTACGAGTTTCCCCAGAGTTGAAAAGGATCGGGCAATTGCCGCCATTGCCTCAAAATTTGGTTGCGTGCAACAATATTCGCAAGGAGGTACGCGAAAATGCAGAACCCATTCGCAGGCGAAGGTAAGGCCGAAATTGTTCGGCGATTGCCTGACGACGTTTCATCCGACACCGTGGACGACTACATCGAGGATGTGTGGGCACGCGCTGTGGGCGTCGTCCCAGTGATCGCCGAAGACGAGTTCCCCCCAGCCAACAAACCCGAAAAGGCCGCAGCGATCAAGGCCATTCTGCGGGCCATCATTCTGCGGTGGCACGAAGCCCAGTCAGGCGCAGCCACCGGCAAGACCCAGACCGCAGGCCCGTACGCGCAAGCTGTCCAGCTCGATAACCGCCCCAAGCGCGGATACACGCTCATGCCGTCCGAGATCGTTGACCTACAACGGGCATGCAAGACCAAGGGCGCGATGTTCACGGTCAGCACCACACCCGAGACCTCAGGGCCGCCACAGCACTTCGGCAACGGCCCACACGAACGCACCAGCGCCGTACCTGACCGACCCATCACATTCGACAACCCAGATATGGAGGTACACCTCAATGCGTGGACCACTACCTAAAGACCCCGCCACTCGGGCGCGCACCAATTCCGAGCGCGTTCCTTTCCAGCTGGTCGAGATTCCCAACGTCGAGCAGCCAGACCTGCCTGACTATTTCCGCTACGAGGGCCGCAAGATCAAGTACCCCGCTCGAACGCTGGAATGGTGGGAGCAGTGGAACGGATCGCCGCTCACCAAGGGATTTACTGACCACGACTGGTCGTACCTGTTGGACACCGCAGTGCTGCACGCGCAATTCTGGCTCGGGCTCGGCAACGTCATCAAGATTGCGGGCGAGCTTCGACAACGACTCTCGAAGTTCGGCGTCACTCCTGCGGATCGCGCCCGACTGCGCATCATGTTCGTGACCGCAGACGAGGCCGAGGAAGCCAAGCGACGAGCCGACGAACTGAATGGCCGTGTGGTCGCGACGGGGAACCCGCGACGTCTCACCGCGCTGTCGTTCGATCACACCCAAGCAGCGCCGAGCAGCGACGAGGCATCCTCGGACGCCTGAGCGCATCCGTACGCGCTGCCCACACGTTGGCGGGCGTGATTCGACATACGTCGGTGCTCAGATCCCGAACGTGTCGCTTGAGAGCGGCGTGTCCGTGTCCTTCGATACTCTTTCGAGCGGACGGAGGATCACGTTATGACGGACAATCCCGCGATCGCGCTGCGCAACATCTTGCGAGGCGTCATGAGGGACGATGCCCACATCGACAAGGCGTGGGTTGCAGTCCTTGGCGCGAACGTTGGCACGTTGGACTTTTCTCTTCGCCACAGTGAAGTTGTTGCTTTATGGCGACAGGTCTACGACCTGCTCTTCGCGCTGCCTGGGGATGATGAGGACCGCAGCCAGTACTTGTCCTACATGGGGCATTACTACACTGCGATTGTCCCCCCTGACGCGTGGACTAATGCAGGCTCTTCTGTTGCGAATCCTCTGATTGTCGATCAGCTCACGGGAATCGCCACGACGCTGCAGTACCGTGCAATAGCTGCACCAAAGCTGGGTGACCCTGCGTTATCGCGGCTCCGGGATGCGATCACTGAATGGCGCGAGATCCTCGACGAGGCGGAGTTTGACGAGAAGTTGTCGACCGAGCTACATGCGCAGGTGGACCATTTGGAGTGGCTCCTGGACAACGTTCATCTGTTCGGCAGCGGGCCAATCGCAGAAACGAGCAAGAAACTGGTTGGCAGCGGCATAGCCGCAATGGGTGTGAAGCCGTCTTTCGCGAAGCGGATCGGCAAGGCGCTTGCGCCTGCGCTAGTCGTCATCGCAATGTTCCACACCGTCACCGACGACTTGAAAGGCATCACCGAAGGTATCGCCGACATGAAAGACGCGGTGGTCGAAATCGTGACGCCACCCAAGCAGATTGAGGCACCCAAGACGAAGGAACTGCCGGCAGGGAAATCTGAGACTCCACCGGAAAGCCCCACACCCGAAGATGGGGCGCGGGGCTGACGGGTTGGTTGTGGTCAGGCGGATTTGGCTTCTTCAGGTTCAGCTTTCGACGCAGCGCGGGCGTCGACCCATGCGGCGTAGGCCTTCTTGATCTTGGGCACGTCGACCCTCGCGAAGACGTAGGCCTTGCCGTCGCGACTGAACATGCCTTCGGCCTTGCCTGAGCGGAGGAACGCGCGAAGCGCCTTCGGTTCGATGTCGAGCGCTGTGGCGATGGCCTTGGTGTCCAGCGTGGTGGGTGTGGTCATGACGGTTCCTTTCGTTGGGGTGTTCGTCGTCATGACACCAACGTAAGAGACATCGAGCACGAACCTAACCCCTACCGGCGGTTGGACTTTCACTCAGCCGGTGCATCCTCGAAGTTCGATGGATCGGACAGCGCGGCCATGATGTCGACGAGCGGCCCGAACACCTGGTCGCCGTCGAGGTCCATCTCGAGGTCGCCGACTTGCTCGAATCGGTCAACGACGACGCGGCCCCGCTCGTCACTGTGCGAGGACCACTCGTAGCGAAAGCCAGACTGACGCAGCCAGATGTTCTTGGCCTCGTCGTCCTGGTCGTTCCACCAATCGGAGAACAGTTCACCCGTGGGCTCATAGCGCCACCCAGCGGGTTGCGAAGGGACAGAGGATAGTTCGGCTTGGCGAGCACTCAGGGCAGCAATACGTTGATCCAGCTTGGCGCGTTGCGGGGTCCCGCGCTTGAAGACGCCCACGCCCAGCTGATCGGTCAGGTCTTCAAGTGCGCTATTGACCTCGGCCAGCTCGTCGGTGTGGTCATTGCCCGCGAACCAGACTCGGCGCCGTCGTTCGAGCGGTCCCATGTTTTTGAGGATCTGGCGCTCGACTTCGGCGTCGGCGTATTCAAGTGGGATCGTCTTGTTGCCGCATGAGCCATTGACTTTCTGCGCTGACGAACAGCGATAGCGAGGCTTTCGACCAACGCCACCCTTGAGTCGGTATGCGGGTCGCCCGCATTCGCCGCAGTAGATGATGCGGAGCAGCAAGCCCGATGTCCGTTTGGTCGGCTCCTTGCGATTCTCGCGTCCGGCGAGTTCCACACCGAGGCGGTCGAATACGTCGCGAGAAACGATGGGCTCAGCGCGCACGATGGGCGACCCGTCGTCTGCGGTCACCAGTACGTCGTCACCGAATACTTTGCGGCCCTTTGCGTCACGCTGAGGTCGTCCCTGAGCGTCCAACGGTTGCTCTCGCGTCACAACGCGCCCAAGCAGCGTGTGGGACGTCAAGGCGCGTTTCAGGGGACCGGGGTGCCACTCGTAACCGACGACCTCGCGGCCACGTACTTGTGCGAAGCGATCTTTGGGTGTCAGCACTTCGCGCTTGGTCAGTTCGTGGGCCAGGGCCCGTAGCGGTTCACCAGCCAGGACGCGCTCGACCACTTCGAGGATGACCTCGACTTGCTCGGGGTCTTGGACGAGTCGCCAGTCGCCGTTGTCGTCGTGCTCAGGGATGTAGCCCCATGGAGGAATACCGCCCCGGTACTTGCCCTTGGCGAAGTTGTGTCGAAATGCCGACGCGTTGCGCTCCGAGATCGCGGCCAGTTCGAGCTCGGCCACTTTGGCGATGAGCAAGGCGATGATGTCGCCGAAGTCAGACGACAAGTCGAAGTGGGCTTCGGTCGCGGACACCAGCGTCACGCCGTGTTCTCGGCTCCATCGGATCAGGTCGGCCAGATCGAACAGACGGCGCACGATGCGGTCCACACGGAAAAAGACGATCACATCGAACTCACCGCGTCGTGTGGTCAGCCACTTGCCGAGTTGCGGGCGGTCGAACGGCGTCGTCTTGCCGGCGGACACATCCAAGTCTTCAGCGATTCCGACCTCTACATATCCGCGCTGCTCGATGAGTTCGCGGCACTTGGCGACCTGGCGCTCGGGGCTGGTGGTCGCGTCAGTGACGCGGCTGAGACGTACGACGATGAGAGCGCGCGGCGGTGACATGCAGAAATGCTACGCGTGAGGGGTGCAATAGACAACAGTGGTGTATGCGATCGGCACGATCGCCGCTGCGGCGTTCGGCGCGATCCTTTACAGCGTGGTCACCGGCGACTCGATCGTCGGCGCGCTGACCAACATCATCAACCGTGCGCTGAACACGAAGGTCTAACCGGTGACCGCGGTTTCGCCACCGTCGAGGCCGCACTGGCCATTGCCGCGCTGGTGGTCGTCCTGGTCGTCTGCGCCAGCGGGATCACCGCGGTCGCGATGCAGGTGCGCTGCATCGACGCCGCCCGCGAGGCGGCCCGGCTGGCGGCTCGCGGTGACGAGGCGGGCGCGGACACCGCGGCCCGGTGGGTCGGGCCTGCGGGCGCGACGGTGCGGGTCCGGCGTGACGGCGGTTTCGTCGTCGCGACGGTCACCGCCAGATCCCGGCTGCTGCCGGGCGTGGTCATCACTGCCGACGGGGTCGCGGCCACCGAGCCTGGCGCGTGACGAGCGCGGTGTCGCGACCGTGTTGGCGTCGGTGCTGATCGCGAGCTTGGCGGCCATCACCGTGGCCGGTGTCCAGGTCGGGAGCGCGGTGGTGGCACGGCATCGGGCGCAGGCAGGCGCGGACATGGCGGCGCTGGCCGCGGCCATGTGGCTGCCCCAGGGAGCCGAGACCGCGTGCCGGCAGGCGGCGGCGGTCAGCCGCGCCATGGGCGCGACGCTGAGCGGATGCGACGTCGACGAGCTCGACATCGTGATTCACGTCGACATCGCGACGGGCCGGCTTCTCGGGGGACGCGCGCATGCCGCGGCCCGGGCGGGTCCACTGGACGCGCGCTAGGCGGTCGAGGTGCCCTTGGCGGTCAGCCGCGCCGCCGACAGTTCCGCCGCGGTGGGCAGCCGCAGAGTGATCAGCCCGGCGAAGATGTTGTTGTCCACCTCGACGCGGTTGACGGTGACGTGCATAGGCACCCAACCGCCGTCCACCCCGGGCAACCGCAACACCTGGCTGGTGGTGCCGGTCGCAAAGTCGTCCGCCATCGGGATCAGCAAGTCGCGGTCGTCGGGGTGGAACTGGACGCTCTGGCGCCAGTCGTAGTGCGGGCATGGTTCGTCGAGCCACTTCAGCAGCTTCCACGTGTTGAGGTCGACGAGCGCCCGGTGCACGCCCGGCTGCGAGAGTCCGTCGAGAATGCGTTGCGCCAGGTGGTCGGGCGGCAGCGCACCCTCGTCGAGGTCGCAGCGCAGGTTCATCGCCCGGGCGACGAGGTGCTCGGTGGCGTCGTCGACCATCTCCGAGGCGGTCCGCGCGACGAAGCCCGCTCGAATGGTCTCGCCGTGACTATCAGTGAATGTCCAAGTGGTGCAGTATGTTCGGCCGGGCGCGGCATCGATTGCCAGCGCCAGCACCTTGGCCTCGTCGCGGTTGAAGCTGCGCGACGGCAGATCCTCGGCGAAGGCCCGCCCGTGCGTGGGCTCCTTGGTGGGATCCAGTCCGGCGTTCACCAATGATTCAACGGTGTCGGTGGCGATCCCGAGCGTCATGTCCCACTTCAACGGCCCCGGTATCGGCCGCTCCGGCGGGTCCGCGCCGGCCGGGCCGATCCAGACGTGCACACCGTGCATCCGACCGTCGGACATCTGGACCGGTTCGGTGCGGATCACGCGGTCACTCTTGGGGGTGATGCTGGCCAGGCTGTTGCCGGTCGCCACGGTCTCGGCGATGGCGGTCTGGATGGCGGCCAGGTGCGGGTTGCGTCGCAAGTAAATGGCCAGGGGCACCAAATTCTTCATCTGACGGCCCTGCGCGACCACCACCGGTTCGGTGCCGAGTGTTTCCACCAGCAGCCAGTCGGGCGTCATGGGGGCAGTTTAACGAGAGCACCTTGGGAGGAGCTTGGGAAGCACGGCCGGAATCCGCTGGTGGAAACAATGAGTTGGTCCGGCAAACCGCCGTGATGTCGATTTTCTTGCGGGCGCAATCGCGGTTCGGTATTTTTTCGCCTACCCGACCTGTCGGGTTGGGAACGGATCGCGTTGTCCGACCGTTCCGGCGCGGCAAAGATGTCAGGCTGTCGCAACGCCTCCAGCAGTGTGGGGTGCGGCGCGTTCACGGTGGCGCGTGCTTGCATCGTGGGTGTCGATTGTTCGAGGGGTCGGTCGGCACGCCGGTCAGGCACCGCCTGCAGCCAGCTGTGCGAGAACGAGCCTGAGGACCGAAACAGCACCGGACTTGTCCAGCGGGTCATTCCCGTTGCCGCACTTGGGCGACTGCACACATGACGGACAGCCCTGCGGGCATTCGCACGCCTCGATCGCTGCTGCGGTGGCGCCCAACCAGGTGCTGACCAGCCGGTAGCCGCGCTCGGCGAACCCGGCCCCACCCGGATGCCCGTCGTAGACGAACACCGTGGGCAGGCCGTCGGCGCCGACGGCGGTGGACACGCCGCCGATGTCGCCGCGGTCGCAACTGGCCACCAGCGGCAGCAGCCCGATCGCGGCGTGCTCGGCGGCGTGCAACGAACCCGGTATCCGCAGCTGTTCGATCCCGCTGTCCGCCAACGCTTCCGGTGTGATCGTGTACATCACCGCAGTGGTCGGCAGGCAGTGCTCGGGCATGTCCAGTTCGACGAAGTCGATCACCTCGCCGGACAGTCGCCGGCGCAGATAGCCGATCACCCGGTGCGTCACCGACACCGGTACCAGACCCAGCGTCACCGGGCCGTAGTGCATCCGCTCGCCCGTCCCGGTCACCGCGATGTCGGTGACCTCCCTGGCGAATGTGGTGTAGCCGGGATCCTCGGCATGTACGAATGCCACGCCGTCGGCGAAGCTCAACGAGTCGACGAGGTAGCTCTCACCCTGATGGAGATACACCGCACCGGGGTGAACGGCCGCCGGCGCCTGGCCCGCGTCGGCGCTCCCGAGCATCCGCCCCGTCCCGGCCTCGACGATCGCGATGCTGCCACCGGCTGAACCGCGGATGTCCACCGCCGGATGGGGATCCAGCCCGGCGGCGGGGAAGTACTTCCCGCCGCGCCGGCGCAGCAACCCGTCGTCGACCAGCTCAGCCGCCACCGGTTCGGCCTCCCATTGCCGAACCTCCGCCTCGTCCAACGGCATTTCCGTTGCCGCGCACAGCAGCTGCGGACCTACGACATAGGGGTTCGTCGGATCGATCACCACCCGTTCAACCGGCTTGTCCAGCAACGCCTCCGGATGGTGCACCAGGTAGGTGTCCAGTGGGTCGTCACGCGCCACCAGTACCACCAGGGCCCACTGACCGCGTCGTCCCGACCGTCCGGCCTGCTGCCAGAACGACGCTACCGTCCCCGGAAAGCCCGCCAGCAGAACGGCATCCAGCCCGGCGATGTCGATACCCAGCTCGAGTGCATTCGTGGTGGCCAGCCCGCGTAGTTCACCCTCGGTCAGGGCACGTTCCAATTCCCGGCGATCCTCGGCGAGATAACCGGCGCGATAGGACGCCACGGTATCGAGCAGCTGCGGGGCGATGTCCTCCAGTCGGGCCCTTGCGCCCAGCGCGGTCAGCTCCGCCCCGCGCCGGGACCGCACGAACGTCAGCGTCCGCGCGCCCTCAGCAACCAGATCGGCCATCATGCGAGCCGCCTCGGCGCCGGCCGAACGCCGCACCGGTGCACCGTTTTCGCCCGTCAGATCGGTACGCAGTTCGGGCTCCCACAGCGCCACCGTGCGGGCACCGTGCGGTGACCCGTCCTCGGTCACCGCGGTCACGGTCTGGCCGATCAGCTCGGCTGCCGTCTCGCCCGGGGCCGCGGTGGTCGCGCTGGCGAAGATGACCGTCGGCCCCGGGCCTGACTCCGGGGCGTAACGCTGGCACAGCCGCAACAGCCGCCGTAACACCATGGCTACGTTGGACCCGAAAATGCCCCGGTAGTAATGGCATTCGTCGACGACTATGTAACGCAACCCACGCAGATAGACCGCCCACCGGGCATGGTTGCGCAACAACGACAGATGGATCATGTCGGGATTGGAGAACAGCCAGCGCGACCGCTCACGAGCGAATTTGCGCACCTCGGTCGGTGTGTCGCCGTCGTAGGACGTCGGCGCGACATCAGCCAGGGTGGCCACCGCGGTGGTCAAAGAATGGGCAGTGCGTAATTGGTCGTGGCCGAGCGCCTTGGTGGGTGACAAATAAAGTGCTCTGGCGCGCGGATCACGCGCCAGCGCATCCATGATCGGTAATTGGAACGCCAGCGACTTGCCCGATGCGGTGCCGGTGCTGATGACGACATGGCGCCCGGCGTGCGCCAGCTCGGCGGCCTGCACCTGATGTGACCACGGCTCGGCGATCCCGTGAGCATGGAACGCGCGGAGCACATCTGGATCAGCCCAGGCAGGCCACTGCGCTGCACTCGCCTGGCGGGCGGGAAGCTCGGCGACGTGAAGCAGCGCAGCGGGCGATGATTCGGCACCTGCGACCGCCGCGTTAAGCAGCTCGCTGCCGAAACTCACCATTTGAAATCAGCCCTTTCTAAAACCGATCAACACCCCTGTATCGAATTGTTCATCAGTTAGTAGCACTGAGACTGTCGCAACAGCTCTGGACGTGATTGGATAAGGGCGGTCGCAGCTTCTGTGTTCGTGTGTCAACACTCGCAGGATCGACGTTGCGATCGCGGTTCCTGCGAGGGTTGTAGGTCGGGTGAGTTCCGGCGACTCCACGAAGGATGGCGGTCGGAACGGGCCCGGTCTGCCGAAAACTCGGTCGGCCGCTCCCGGTTGGAAGAGAAGGAAAGTACGAAAGATGCCACAGGGAACTGTGAAGTGGTTCAACGCCGAGAAGGGTTTCGGGTTCATCGCACCCGAGGACGGCTCTGCCGACGTGTTCGTCCACTACACGGAAATTCAGGGGTCGGGATTCCGCACCCTTGAGGAGAACCAACGGGTCGAGTTCGAGGTCGGTCAGAGCCCCAAGGGCCCACAGGCCACAGGCGTTCGCGCCGTCTGATCAACAACGACATCACGAAACACCCCCGAGTCCCGGTGACGGGCATCGGGGGTGCTTTCGTTGGTGGGTGTGCCGGGCTGTGTTCGCCACGCCCGTCGTCAGTCGTAGCGCTGCGCTGCCTCCCGCTCGTCACCTACTGCCTTACTGTCGACTCGTGAGCCAGCTGTCCTTCTTCTCGGCCGAGTCGGTGCCGCCCGCGGTCGCCGATCTCACCGGGCTGCTCGCCACCACGGGACAGGTGGTGGTCGTGGGCGGTGGGGCACGGTTGTCGGTGGTGGTCGACGACCTGTGGCGGGCCGACGCGCTGGCGGAGATGATCACCGAAACCGGCCTTGCGGCCGAAATCACCCGCACCGACGAGAACAATCCGCTGGTGCGCACCGCCGTGGACGCGCGGCTGACCGGAATCGCCGCAGAGTGGACCAGGGGGGCCGTCAAGACTGTGCCACCGCAGTGGCTGCCCGGATCGCGGGAGCTGCGCGCCTGGACGCTGGCATCCGGCGTTCCCGAAGCCGACCGCTATCTGCTCGGACTCGACCCGCACGCCCCTGACACCCATTCACCGCTGGCGTCCGCGTTGATGAGGGTGGGGATCGCACCCACGCTGATCGGCACCCGAGGCGCCCGGCCGGCACTGAGAATCAGTGGCCGTCGACGGCTATCGCGCCTGGTAGAGAACGTCGGGGAACCCCCGAATCAGATCGAAGCGTTGTCAGCGTGGCCTCGGATCTGAGAGATTGCGCTGCGAGGGTCGGTTTGCGTTGGCCGGTCCAGAGTGCGAAATTGTCAGTTGCCCGCGGGTTTGGGGGTACCTGACGGACATACAGAAGTGGAGCGTAAGGGCAGTTGGCTGACGACGGAACCCGCCGCAACGGCGGCGACGGACGGGGCAACGGCAACGTTCGGCGGCTCGTCATCGTCGAGTCGCCCACCAAGGCGCGCAAAATCGCCGGTTACCTGGGCTCCAACTACATCGTGGAGTCGTCCCGCGGGCACATCCGCGACCTGCCGCGCAACGCTGCCGACGTGCCCGCCAAGTACAAAACCGAGCCGTGGGCGCGGCTGGGCGTCAACGTCGAGGACAACTTCGAGCCGCTCTACATCATCAGCCCGGAGAAGAAGAGCACGGTCACCGAGCTCAAGGGCCTGCTCAAGGATGTCGACGAGCTCTATCTGGCCACCGACGGTGACCGCGAGGGCGAGGCCATCGCCTGGCACCTGCTGGAGACGCTGAAGCCACGCGTCCCGGTCAAGCGGATGGTCTTCCACGAGATCACCGAGCCCGCCATCCGCGCGGCCGCCGAGAACCCCCGCGACTTGGACAACGACCTGGTCGACGCGCAGGAAACCCGACGCATCCTTGACCGGCTCTACGGCTACGAGGTCAGCCCGGTGCTGTGGAAGAAGGTCGCACCGAAGCTGTCCGCGGGCCGGGTGCAGTCCGTCGCGACCCGCATCATCGTGCAACGCGAGCGCGACCGGATGGCCTTCCGCAGCGCGTCCTACTGGGATGTGATCGCCGAGCTCGACGCCAGCGTCTCGGACCCGAACGCCACCCCGCCGCGGTTCACCGCTCGGCTGGTCAACGTCGACAGCAAGCGGGTGGCCACCGGCCGCGACTTCGACTCCCTTGGCGCGATCCGCAAGCCCGACGAGGTGGTCGTGCTCGACGAGACGGCGGCCGGTTCGCTGGCCACCGGTTTGCGGGGCGCCGGCCTGTCGGTGGCGTCGGTGGAGGAGAAGCCCTACACCCGCAAGCCGTACCCGCCGTTCATGACCTCGACGTTGCAGCAGGAGGCGGGCCGCAAGCTGCGGTTCTCTGCCGAGCGCACGATGAGCATCGCGCAGCGGCTCTACGAAAACGGCTACATCACCTATATGCGTACCGACTCGACGACTTTGTCGGAGTCGGCCATCAACGCCGCCCGCAATCAGGCCCGCCAGCTCTATGGCGACGAGTACGTGCACCCCTCGCCGCGGCAGTACACCCGCAAGGTCAAGAACGCGCAGGAGGCGCACGAGGCGATCCGCCCCGCCGGTGACGTCTTCGCCACGCCCGGGGCGCTGCATCGCGAACTCGACACCGACGAGTTCCGGCTCTATGAGCTGATCTGGCAGCGCACCGTCGCCTCGCAGATGGCCGACGCCCGTGGCACCACGTTGAGCCTGCGGATCAGCGGAACGTCCTCGGACGGGCGGGAAGTCACGTTCGCCGCCAGCGGCCGCACCATCACGTTCGCCGGCTTCCTGAAGGCCTACGTCGAGACCGTCGACGAGCAGGCCGGCGGTGAGGCCGACGACGCCGAGAGCCGCTTGCCGCAGCTGCGGCAGGGCCAGCGGGTGGACGCCACCGGCCTGACCGCCGACGGGCACACCACCAATCCGCCGGCCCGCTACACCGAGGCATCGCTGATCAAGGCGCTCGAGGAGCTCGGAATCGGCCGTCCCTCAACGTATTCCTCGATCATCAAGACGATCCAGGACCGCGGCTATGTCCACAAGAAGGGCAGCGCGCTGGTGCCGTCCTGGGTGGCGTTCGCGGTGACCGGTCTGCTCGAACAGCACTTCGGCCGCCTGGTGGACTACGACTTCACCGCCGCCATGGAGGACGAACTCGACGAGATCGCCACCGGCCAGGAGCGCCGCACAAACTGGCTGTCGAACTTCTACTTCGGCGGTGAGCACGGCGTGGCGGATTCGATCGCCCGCGCCGGCGGCCTCAAGAAGCTGGTGGGCGTCAATCTCGAAGGCATCGACGCCCGAGAAGTGAACTCCATCAAGCTCTTTGACGACGAAGAGGGCCGGCCCATCGTGGTCCGGGTGGGCAAGAACGGCCCGTACCTGGAGCGGATGATCACCGGTGAGGACGGCGAGCCCAAACCGCAGCGAGCCAACCTCAATGACGAGATCACGCCCGACGAGCTGACCCTCGAGATGGCCGAAACCCTTTTCGCCACACCGCAAGAGGGCCGGACACTCGGCGTCGACCCGGAGTCCGGGCATGAGATCGTGGCCAAAGACGGGCGATACGGCCCGTACGTCACCGAGGTGCTGCCCCCGCCACCGGACGATGACCCCGGAGTGGGTGCCAAGAAGGGCAAGAAGCCGACCGGTCCCAAGCCGCGCACCGGCTCTCTGCTGCGCTCGATGGATCTGCAGACCATCACCCTCGATGACGCTCTGAAGCTGCTCTCGCTGCCGCGGGTGGTCGGCGTGGATCCCGCCAACGGCGAGGAAATCACCGCGCAGAACGGCCGCTACGGGCCATACCTGAAGCGCGGCACCGACTCTCGCTCGCTGGCCACCGAGGATCAGATCTTCGAGATCACCCTCGAAGAGGCGTTGAAGATCTACTCCGAACCCAAACGCCGTGGCCGTCAGGGTGCTGCGGCACCGCCGCTGCGGGAGCTCGGCGTCGATCAGGCCTCCGGCCAGCCGATGGTGATCAAGGACGGGCGCTTCGGTCCGTACGTCACCGACGGCGAGACCAACGCGAGCCTGCGCAAGGGTGACGATGTCCTGTCGATCACCGACGAGCGGGCTTCGGAGTTGCTCGCTGACCGTCGGGCTCGTGGCCCGGTCAAGAAGAAGGCTGCCGCGAAGAAGACGACGCGCAAGGCACCGGCAAAGAAGGCTGCGAAGAAGGCCTAACCGCCTGAGCCGGTGGCCATTTCGCCGCGGGTTTCGCTGGGCAGCAGGAGGTTCACCGGCCGGGCCAGCTGCGTGGGTGCGCGGCGACCGCGCAGCTCGACGATCTCGCCGACGTTCCAGCACAGTGCCTCGGCGTCCAAAGCACCGCTGACCGCGATCGCCGACGCCAGCACATGGCCGTTCTCCAGCTTGGCCAGCTCGGTCAATCGGGCGGCTTCGTTGACCGGGTCCCCGATCACGGTGTATTCGAACCGGGCCTGCGCGCCGATGTGCCCAGCGATCGCCCGCCCGGCCGAGACGCCGATGCCGAACTCGGTCTGGCCCAGCACGCCGACCAGTTCGTCGTGCAGTTCGCGGGACGCGGCGAGCGCCGCCCCCGAGGCATCGGGGTGTTCGATGGGCGCACCGAAGATGCACAGCGCTGCGTCGCCCTGGAACTTGTTGACGAAGCCGCCGTGCTTCTTGACGGTGTCGACGACCACCCGGAAGAACTCGTTGAGCATGCTCACGACCTCGCTGGGCGGACGTGACGCGGCCAGCTGAGTCGAGCCGACCAGGTCGACGAACAGCACCGCGACGTCACGCTCCTGGCCGCCGAGCTCGGTGCCGCGCTCCAGGGCGCGCCGCGCGACGTCCTCACCGACGTAGCGGCCGAACAGGTCGCGCAGCCGCTGCCGTTCGCTCAGATCGCGGACCATGTCGTTGAAGCCGGCCTGCAGCAGGCCCAGCTCGCTGGCATCGTAGATCTGCATGTGGGCGTTGTAGTTACCGCGCTGGACCTCCCCGAGCGCCCAGCGCAACTGGCGCAGCGGATCGGCGATCGACATGGCCGCGAGCACATTGCCGGCCATCCCGACCACCAGCGCGGCGACGGCCATCAACAGGATCGGGGTGAACAAAGCGTCAGCGGAGGCCGCCAGCAGCGAGAACTTGCTGGCCACGACCGACAGCACGATCGCCAGCAGCGGCACCCCGGTGGACAGCAGCCACGTCAGCACCAGCCGCTGGACGACGCCCGGCCGGTGAAACTTCTCCGGAACTCCGCCGCGCAGCGCGGCGACGGCCACCGGGCGCAGCACACGCTCGGACTGCAGGTAACCGATGATCGTGGTGGCGGTGGCACCCAGCAGCGTCGAGACCGCCAGCACCGGCGCGGCATGGCTGGCCACCGGCCAGCTGGCGGCGATGAACACCGCCGCTCCCAGCACCCAGTTGGTCATGCTGATCACCGAGCGGTAGATGGGCATCCGCAACGCCCGAAGCCGCGCCGTCTCGGTCGCGGCCGGATCGTCCTCGGCCAGCAGGGCGTCGCGGCGTTGCCAGCGGAACACCGGAACGAGCAGCTTGAGGCTGACGAAGGCACCCACGGCGAACGAAATGAACAGGTAGCTCAAGAAGATGACCAGGTTCAACGTCGGCAAGTCCTGCAGCATGACCCGGTCCGACGGCGGCAACCCGAACCGCAGGAAACCCAGCACCAGCAGGGCGCCGATGATGTCGGCCTGCAGCATGCCCAGCGTGAACACCGGCCACGGTGTACGCGCGACCCACCGGACGAATCCATTGATCCGCCCCGGGCTGAGTTGCGCGGTGGTCACGAACCCACCGTATCGGTACAGAGTGACCGATCAGCACCTCTAGAACCCGGTGGGCAGCGATTGTGTCGTTGCTGCGCACTAGTGTTTGAGGCGATGTCCGGAGTTTTCACGCGGTTGGTGGGCCAAAGCGCCGTGGAAGCGGAGTTGGTCGGTGCCGCTCGAGCAGCCCGGGGTGATTCCGCTCACGATGTGGCCGTCACCGGCACCATGACACACGCCTGGCTGATCACCGGTCCGCCCGGATCAGGGCGTTCGGTGGCCGCCCAGTGCTTCGCGGCGGCGCTTCAGTGCACCGCTGAGGGCACACCCGGCT
Source organism: Mycolicibacterium rhodesiae (assembly GCF_002086695.1). Taxonomy (GTDB): domain Bacteria; phylum Actinomycetota; class Actinomycetes; order Mycobacteriales; family Mycobacteriaceae; genus Mycobacterium; species Mycobacterium rhodesiae. The sequence continues at coordinate 36,932 of NZ_MVIH01000009.1, read as the reverse complement.
GCGGGGAGTGCCGGGCGTGCACGACGACGATGGCCGGCACCCACGGCGATGTCCGGCGGATCATCCCGGAGGGGCTGTCCATCGGGGTCCACGAGATGCGCGCCATCGTCCAGATCGCGTCCCGGCGGCCCAGCACCGGCCGTTGGCAGATCGTTGTGGTGGAGGACGCCGACCGTCTCACCGAGGGCGCGGCGAACGCACTGCTCAAAGTGGTGGAGGAACCTCCGCCGTCGACGGTGTTCCTGCTGTGTGCACCGTCGGTGGACCCCGAGGACATCGCGATCACCCTGCGGTCGCGCTGCAGGCACGTCGCGCTGGTGACGCCGCAGGCCGGGGCGATCGCGCAGGTGCTGATCGATCGCGACGGGTTGTCCGCCGACGAGGCGCAGTGGGCGGCGTCGATCAGCGGAGGGCATGTCGGGCGGGCCCGCCGCCTGGCCACCGATCCCGACGCCCGCGACCGCCGATCCCGCGCGCTGAGCCTGGCCCGCGACGCCGCGACGCCGTCGCGCGCGTACGCGGCCGCCGAGGAGTTGGTGGCCACCGCCGAGGCCGAGGCCAAAGCCCTCAACGTGGGGCGCGACGAGGCCGAGGCGGACGAACTGCGCACCGCGCTGGGTGCCGGCGGGACCGGGAAAGGGACGGCGGGAACCCTGCGCGGATCGGCGGGTGCGATCAAGGATCTCGAGCGGCGACAGAAGTCCAGGCAGACGCGCGCCTCGCGTGATGCGCTCGACCGTGCGCTGATCGACCTGGCGACGTACTTCCGGGATGCCCTGATGGTGGCCAACAGCGCGGGCTCGGTCGCGCCGAATCACCCCGACATGGCCGAGCGGGTGGCGGCTCTGGCGGCGCACGCGTCCCCTGAGCGGCTGCTGCGCTGCATCGAAGCGGTGCTCGAGTGCCGCGAGGCGCTGGCGATCAACGTCAAGCCCAAGTTCGCCGTCGATGCGATGGTGGCGACCGTGGGTCAAGCACTGCGCTCGGACCTGTAGACTCACTGCTCGGTCGAGGCCGCGCCACCTTAGCTCAGTCGGTAGAGCAATTCACTCGTAATGAATAGGTCAGGAGTTCGATTCTCCTAGGTGGCTCCACGCTTGTTCCCCTGATCGCGCGACAGCGCCTCGGCGGCGATATTGCGCGCCGTGGCCGCCGCCGGGAACCCGGCGTAGCCGCTCGCGTGATAGATCACCTCGGCCAATTCGTCCTCGGACAGGCCGTTCTGCCGGGCGATGCGGAAGTGTGCGTCCATCTCCTCGGTGGCCCGCAGTGCGATCAGGATGCCCAACGTCACCAGACTTCGGTCGCGGCGGCTGAGCCCCTCGCGGGTCCACAGCCGGCCGAACACACTCTCGACACCGATATCCATCAATTCGGGGGCAAACCCGCCACCGAAGTCGACGTCCCCGTCGGGCAGCGTTCCGGGCAGCATCTCCCGGAAAACACGTAGGCCATCCTCGCGCAAGTTAGACATGCAAACTACTTTGGCACATGGCCGGGATCAGTGCGGTGCCAGATACCCGACCGGGCCAGATGCCAGGCACAGCGACAGCGCGGCGGTCGACGCCCGCACCGTGATTGCGTCACCGGCCCCGGGCAGCCGGACGAACACCCGGTTCAGCCCGGGGTGCACGGGCACCTTGGTTTCGGGCCCCTCGTTCAGCGACATCACCATCGAGCCGTCGCTGTTGGCCAGATAGTTGATCTCGGCGGTCCAGTCCGCGGGCAGCAGCGGCCCGTCCAGAGGCATCCGAACCGGCGCATCGGGCTGGACGAAATAGCCGCAGCCGGGCTGCGGGCCCGCGACGATCGTGCGGGTCCAGGTGACGATCGCGTCCACCAGCCGGCCGCTGCTGTCGAGCATGCGCAACTGTGTTGTGGAACCGCCGAATTCGGGCCGATCGCGAATGAGCGCGAACATGTGACTTGTTAGGTTCTCCGGGTATGCGACACGCTGCAGCACCAGCGGGTCGACCTCCTGATCGAGCAGCGGCGCCGACGAGGACGCCCGGGCTTGGCCCAGCGCACGGATCGCGTTCTGCAGGTAAGGCTGTGCGGGATTGTCCCGCCAGCTCGTCAGGAACGTCGCCGTCGAGTAGACGCTGCTGGCCACGAATGCCACGGCGACCGCCGTGACCACCGCGGTGCGGGCGCGCGAGGCGTCCAGCCATCGGGTGTCGCGGTTGGGCGCGCAGAATGCCACTGCCGCAAGCAATGTCAGCACAATTACCAGATCGGGGAAGTACCGCAGGGTTTGGGCCAGTTCCAGGGCGGTGAACTTCGACGAGCGCAGTAGGTAGATCGGGATCTGGCAGGCCACCGCATACCCGACCGCGACCAGCCAGACCGGACCGACGCGCCGCTTACGCAGCAGCGACACCGCCGCGACCGCGGCAAGCACCAGCCAGCCCAGGATCATCACCGCCACCGGCGGCACCGCCCACGGCGAGGCGGGCGCCCACCGCTGCCACTCCCAGGGGCCACCGGCCAGCCCTGGCACGATCCCGTGAGTCACCGAGCGGGACAACAGGTCCCACGTCATCGCCAGATCCGAGCTCCAGCGCCGGTGATCGACGACGGTCAGATAGACGGCCACCCACCCCGCCGTCAACGCCAGCGCGGGCGCCCACAGCGCGATGCCGCGCTGCCACACGGTGCGGATCGCGGCGGTGCCACCGCGGACGTGACACAGCAGCGCGGCGACCGCGAACGCGACGAACGGGATGACGGCCGCCTTCTCGAAGAACAGCAGACCGCCGAAGAAGACCAGCACCCCGGTGATCGCGTGGCGTCGATTGCCGGTGCGCACCAGCAGGATTGCGTCGGCGCACACCCACGCCATCGCGGCAAGCATCGGCAGCGAGTTCAGTGCGGCCGCCCACCACGCGAATCCGGGCACACCCAGCGGGGTGAACAAGGCAAAGGTCAACGGAATCAACAACACCGGTCGCCAGCCGAGGATCACGTGCAAGGCGCGCAGCAGCGACAGCGACACCAGCAGCTGCAGCACCACCAGGCTGACCGCCGGCCACGCCCACACCAGCGGCGCCAGCCGGGTGATCACCCCGGCGACCAGAAACGCTCCCGGCATGACGTGCCCGTCGTGATCGTCGAACAGATACGACGTCGACAACAGGTCCTGAGTGCCGGCCCGGCCCACCAGGATCAGGTCGTCCCAGTAGAAGTAACCGCCGAACGCCAGGATGGCGCGGACCACCAGTTGAACGGCAATGAGAGCGACGGCCGCGGCAGCCACCGGTGGCATGCGCGCCACCCGGGTCGGAACTGCCATCGCGTCGACTGTACTCACCTGTCGGTAGGGTGACCGACATGCAGGTACTGGTCACGGGCGCGGCCGGCTTCATCGGGTCGACTCTGGTCGATCGCCTGCTCGCCGACGGGCACACCGTCGTCGGGCTCGACGACCTGAGCCGGGGCCGCACCGCGAACCTGGCGGCGGCGGGCACCAGCGAGCGGTTCGAGTTCGTCGAAGCCGACATCGCCGGCGCAGACCTGATCGGCCTGTTCGACAAGCACAAGCCCGAAGTCGTCCATCACCTGGCCGCCCAGATCGACGTGCGCCGCTCGGTGGAGGAGCCCGAATTCGACGCGACGGTCAACGTCGTCGGCACGGTGCGCCTGGCCGAGGCGGCCAGGCGGTCCGGCGTCCGCAAGGTCATCCACGCCTCCTCGGGCGGATCGATCTACGGCGTTCCGACGAACTTCCCCACCAACGAGACCGCCCCGGTCGATCCCGCGTCGCCGTATGCGGCCAGCAAGGTGGCAGGCGAGGTCTACCTCAACACCTTCCGTCACCTCTACGGCGTGGACTGCTCGTTCATCGCACCGTCGAATGTCTATGGCCCGCGCCAGGACCCGCACGGCGAGGCCGGCGTCGTTGCGATCTTCGTCAGCGCGCTGCTGGCGGGCCGGCCCACCCGGGTCTACGGCGACGGCTCCAACACCCGCGACTACGTCTTCGTTGACGACGTTGTCGACGCCTTCGTACGGGCGTCCGGAACGGGCGGGTGCGGGCAGCGGTTCAACATCGGTACCGGCGTGGAGACCAGCGACCGGCGACTGCATACGGTGGTGGCCAAGGTGATCGGGGTGGCTGACAATCCGGAGTCGGCCCCGGCGCGACTCGGCGACGTGAAGCGGTCCTGCCTGGATGTCCGCAAAGCGGAGATGGTGCTGGGCTGGCGGCCGCGGGTGCGCCTCGAAGAAGGTATCGCCCGCACCGTGGACTACTTCCGGGTCTAGCGCTCCGGGGTGCGCGCACCTTCCAGGGCGACCGCGCGGGCCAGGCGCGCGTACTTCAGTTCGAGTTCCTTGAACCTCAGATACGTGCTCAGTGTGGTGAACACGAACGCGATGATCAGCGCATAGGTGATCAGGTCGGCGCCTCGGCGAACCCCGAGGAAGTTGGCCAGCACCGTGGTGTCATCGGGACGAAGGATGGCGTAGACCGCCAGCACCACGAACAGCACGTAGCCGACCTTGACCCACGCCTTGGCCTTGGCGTTGGTGCGGGACCGCAGCAGGTACACCAGCAGTGCGATCACCGCCGCGATCAGCAGGACCTGGATCCAGTTCACCGGCGCATCCTTCCGCGCAAGAACCCGTCGAAGACGATGTTCACCCCGTTCAGCAGTGGCTGGCCCTTGGACATCGAATAGTCGGTATAGAGGATCTCAACCGGCTCTTCGGTTACCCGCCAATGATTTTCGACGATCAGGGTGATGAACTCCCCGGCGTGGCTCATCCCGTTCATCGTCAGGTTGAGGTTGTCGGCCACGGTCTTGTTGAACACCCGCAAGCCGTTGTGCGAGTCGGTCAGATGCAGCCGGTGGCTGCTGGGGCTCAGCACGGCCGCCGCGCGCAGGATCACCCGCTTCAGCGGCGGGGTGTGGCTGACGGTGGTCCCGGCGAAGCGGGTGCCGATCACGATGTCGACATCGCCTTTGCCCAGCCGCTCGATCATGACCAGGACGTCCTTGACCCGGTGCTGCCCGTCGGCGTCGAACGTGACGAACACCGCTGCACCGGGCTGGCGACGGGCGTATTCCACCCCGGTCTGGATCGCGGCGCCCTGCCCGAGATTCACCGGGTGACGGACGACGTGGGCGCCCGCGCGCCAGGCGATGTCGGCGGTGTCGTCCTTGCTGCCGTCGTCGACGCAGACCACATGGTCGAAGACTTGGCGCAGGTCCGCGATGACGTCGGCGATGACCTGCGCCTCGTTGAACGCCGGCACGATGATCCAGGCGTCGGGGTAGGACGTGTCGATGTCCACAAGGTACACGCAGAGTATTGACGGCAGGGGTTCGAATCCCTTCGGCCACGCTTGACACTGCTTCCTGGCAATCGACCGCCGTCCTGGTACGGCGCCGGGCGTTCTCGCCGCGCCATTCAACTGCGGATGCCGTAGCCTCAAGATCGTCGGATTTGCCGGGGATGGGGACTTATGCGGAAAATCAAGCTTCTCGTCAAACTTCTCGTGATCAGAGAATTTGCTAAATGGAGATCAAAGTTCGCCGGACGGCATTGTGCCGGGATTCTGGCCGAGGCTAACGGGATGCTCTTGCTCAGCGACGTGGGCGACTGCGGTGTAGGTCGGCGACTGGCATTCAATGGCTCATACGATGAGGACAAGCTCGACATCTATCGGAAATTCATCAACCCCGATACACGACTGCTGGTTGTTGGCGCGCATGTCGGAGCGGTCATGTTTCCGCTGGCACGCCTAGCCGGCGAGGTCGTCGGTATCGAGGCGAACCCGACCAGCTACAGGCTCCTCGCGATCAACTCCGCAATCAACGGGATCACGAACTGCGATCTGCGCAATTTCGCCGCGTTCGACACGGCATGCTCACTGGATTTCGTTGCATCCAAAGCAAATAGCGGTGGCGCGAAGGTCATGCCGAGCAGACAGAATTTCGAATTCTTCTATGACAAACCTGACGTGATCACAGTGCGCGCAGCGCCTCTCGACGACGAGCTGGACGGTGAGTTCGACGTTATCGTCATGGATATCGAGGGTGCCGAGTACAGGGCGATGGCAGGTATGCAGCGGATACTCTCCAGGGCCCGACATTTCATTTGCGAGGTTGTCCCCAACCATATGGATCACGTCGACCCGCACACGTTCGACGAATTTGTCGCACGGATACCAGGGCAGTTCAAGTGGTTCTCGCTTTCCTCTGGTGGTCCTGTCGTCAGCCGGAACGAAATCGGTTCCCTGTATGCGACCATCCGGCGCGAGCACTTCTTTGGCGGCGCGGACATGATTTGCTCGACCGACCCGGTTGCGGGTGAGGCTGTCACCGTCAGTCAGCCTTAGGCGCAGGCGAAGGGCCGGCAACGGCAGCTTCAGCGTGCGGCGCGGCCCAGTGCGGCCAGGTGGACGACGATGCCGACCAGCGGACCGCACAGCAGGGCCACCACGGTGCGGTCAGTCAGATCCATCGGCAGGCTCAGCAGCGCGGCCGAGACGACCGTGGCTCCGACCCAGCCGATCGAGTACGCCCGGTGCAGGCCGGCGGCGACCGTCGCGGCGCCGGTCACGGTCAACAGTGCGATCGCCACCGCGCCGGCGGTCAGCCAGGCCAGCAGCAGTCCGCCGGGACCGTACTCGTCACCGAACGCCACCCGGATCAGCCACGGTCCGAGCAGTCCGGCGGCCACCACGCCGACGGCGCCGAGCACCAGCACCACGGCCGCCGGCGCGATCAACGCCTTGAGCCGGTGCCCGCGGTGGTCGACGAAGTGGGCGATCAGGTTGCCCTGCATCGCGGTGAGCGGAACCAGCAGGGGCGCGCGGGTCAGTGTGACCGCCAGGATCACCACGCCGCCCGCCGCCCCGAGGTCACCGCCAGAGGTCGCCTTGAGCAGCACGGGGAAGCCCATGACCAGGATCGCGCTGGCGCCGGCGGCGGCGATCGAGTGTCCGGCCCCACGCAGGAAGGTGGCGGTACTTCCCGGGGTGCGCAGCCCGGCCGCGGCCCGCGCACCCGGCGACACCGACAGCAGCAGCAACCAGCCGATCGCACCGGCGACCGTCGCCCACAGGAAGCCGTCCAGCCCCCAGCCCACCGCGAAGGCGGCCACCGCGACCACGACCCGCATAATGGCGTCGGTGACCATCAACGCCCCGTAGCCACCCCAGCGACCGGTGCCGGCAAGCAGGCCCAAAAGTGTTGCGTGAATGCAGAATCCGGCCAGACCCACGCTCAGCAGCACCACCGAGAGTGGCCGGGACTGGGTGAACACGTGCGGCGCCCACAGGACCGAGGTGCCTGCCATGACGAGCGCGGACACCACCCCGACCGCGGTCGCGACACGCATCGGATGGGTGCGGGGCCCGTCGACGATCTCGACGTAGCCCGCCGAGCGGACTTCGCGGGTGGCCTCCTGCAGCAGCCCGTACGCCGCGCCACCGACCAAGCCGAACGCACCCCAGAACACCCCGAACACCGAGAAGCCGGCCGGGTCCAGCGCCCGGGCGGCCAGGTAGAGGACCGCGTATCCACAGACCGCCGAGATCGCCGTGGCCACACCGACTCTGGCCACACTGCTGCGGGTGATCGCCCCGGTGCCGGCGCCCGCGTCGGTCACAGCCGCGGCACCTCGGTGGAATACAGCCAGGCATCCCACAACGGGCGCAGCGAGATGTCGGCGTAGTTGGCTGCGAGGCCGGTGAAGTCGTCGGTCACCACCGTGCTGTGCTGGTGGCGATTGGTCCAATCACGCAGCAGCGCAAAGAATTTCTCGTCGCCGAGGGTGCCGCGCAGCACATGCAGTGTGAGCGCGCCACGCTTGTAGACTCGATCGTCGAACATGTCCCGCGGCCCGGGATCGGCCAGCAGCAGGTTCTGCGGCGAAGACGTCAGCTTGGCGTGATAGTGGTGGGCCCACTGATCGGCGGAGCGTCCGCCGGAGTTCTCCGACCACAACCACTCGGCGTAGCAGGCGAATCCCTCGTGCAACCAGATGTCGCGCCACCGCCGCACGGTCACGCTGTTGCCGAACCACTGGTGGGCCAGTTCGTGGGCGATCAGCCGTTCGGCGCCGCGCTTACCGTCGCAGTGGTTGGCGCCGAAGATCGAGATACCTTGGGCTTCAAGAGGTATCTCCAGAGCGTCGTCGGTCACCACAACGGTGTAGCCGTTGCTCAACGGGTACGGGCCGAACAGCTTGACGAACAACTTCATCATCTGCGGCTGACGGCCGAAGTCCTGGTCGAACGCAGGACGCAGCCGGTCGGGAAGCACCGCCTGCATCGGTACCGGCGACTTGGGTAGCTTGTGGGTGCCGTACATACCGATCTGCAGGGTGATCAGATAGGTCGACGTCGGCTCCGGCTGTTCGTAGGTCCACACCGTGTGCGCGGCCCGAACCCGCCGTGAGACCAGTTCACCGTTGGCCACCGCACGGTAGGGGCTGTCGGTGCTGATCTGGATCCGGTAGCTGGCCTTGGCGCTGGGATGGTCGTCGCACGGGAACCACGACGCCGCGCCGTTCGGCTGGCCGGCCACCAACGCGCCGTTGGATAGCTCCTCGAAACCGACTTCACCCCAATAGGTTCGGATCGGCCGGGGGTTGCCGCCGTAGCGCACGCTGATCGACATCGCCGCACCGGCGGGCAACGGCGTGGACAGGGTGATGTGCAGCTTGCCGTTGGAGGCAGAGAAGTTGGCCGGCCGACGGCCGTTGACCGTCACCTTCGACACCGACAGGGTGGCGGACAGATCCAGGGTGAACGTCTTCAGTGACGCCAGCGTCGCCGCGGTGATGGTGGCGGTACCGGTCAAACGGTTGATCGCGACCTTGTACTCCAGGTCCAGTTCGTAGCGCGACACCCGGTAGCCGAAGTTGCCGTTGTTCGGCAGATACGGATCGATGACCGGCGGGCCGCCTTTCTTGGCGGCCTTCTTGGCGGGCTGTTTCACGCGGCGCTGTCCTCGGCTTTGCGCGCATCGTCGCGGGTCTTCTTCTTCGAAACGAGCCACGGGGCAATCGGATTGCCCTGCCAACGAGTCGACGGTGGCACCTCGTCGCCGCGCATCACCAGCGATGCCGGGCCGACGGTGGCGCCGGCGCCGAGTTTGGCCGCGGGCAACGCCACGCAGTGCGGACCGAGCGTGGCACCCTCGTCGAGCACGACGGTGTCCATGCGCATGATCCGATCATGGAACAGGTGCGTCTGCACCACGCAGCCGCGGTTGACGGTGCTGGCCCGCTGCAGCGTCACCAGGTCGGCTTCCGGCAGCCAGTACGTTTCGCACCACACGCCGCGGCCGATCTTGGCGCCGAGTGCCCGCAGCCAGAGGTTCATCACGGGGGTGCCGCTGGCGGCGCGGGCGAACCACGGCGCCGCCACCGTTTCCACGAACGTGTCCGACACCTCGTTGCGCCACACGAACGACGACCACAGCGGTTGCTCGTCGGCCGGAATATGACCCACCACAATCCATTTGGCGGCCACCGCGATCCCGCCGGCTACTGCACCGGCAATGAGCAGCACCACTCCGCCGGCCAACACGGCCCCGCCGTAACCGAATTCGAGCGCCAGGGCCTGCAGTACGGCCAGCACCGCAACCCCGATCGCGAAGGTGACGATCACCGGGAACAGCCGGCAGGTTTCGACCGCGGCGCGCATCACCTTCAACCGCATCGGCGGGCTGAACGTCAGTGCGGCGTCGCCTTCATCGGCGCGGCGGCGCAATCGGATCGGCGGACTGCCCAGCCACGACGAGCCGGCCTTCGCCTTGTGCGGGGCGGCCGACAGTACCGCCACCAGGCCGTCGTCGGGCACGCGCCGGCCCGGTTGGGTGATACCCGAGTTGCCGAGGAAGGCGCGCTTGCCGACGGTGGCCTTGGCGACATGGATCCAGCCGCCGCCGAGTTCATAGGAGGCCACCATGGTGTCGTCGGCCAGAAATGCGCCGTCCTCCACGACGGTGAACTTCGGGGTCAGCAGTGCGGTCGAAATCTCGGTGTTGCGGCCGACTTTCGCGCCGAGAGCGCGCAGCCACCACGGGGTGAGCAGGCTGGCGTAGACGGGGAACAGGTAGTTGCGGGCGGCGTCCATCAGCCGTTCGGTGGTCCACAGCTGCCAGCCCACCCGGCTGCGCACCGGGTGATAGCCCTCGCGCAGCCCGATCGCGAGAATCCGCACCGCCACGACGGTGAACGCCGCGTAGACCAGCAGTGACACCAGCGCGGCCGCCGGAGTCCAGGGCGCAGCCGCGGCCATGGCCGAACCCAGCGTCGCACTGTGTCGGGCCGGCCAGACCAGCACACCCAACCCGATCGCCAGCGCCAGCAGCGGCACCGCCCCGAGGAGCATGGACGTCACCCCGTATACAGCCACCCACAGCGCGGCGCGCGGCGGCCGGTACTCCGGCCACGGATGGCGGGCCTTGCCGGACTTCACCGCCGGGGAACCCTTCCAGTACTGCCCGTTCTTGACCTTGCCGACCACGCCCGAGCCGGGCGCCACGTCGGCGTCCTTTCCGACGACGGCACCCGGGAACAGCGTCGTGCGTGCCCCGATGCTGGCGTCGTTGCCGACGCTGATCGGGCCGACGTGGAAGAGGTCGCCGTCGATCCAATGCCCGGTCAGGTCGACCTCCGGTTCGATGGAGACCCGGTGGCCGAGCGTGAGCATGCCGGTCACCGGGGGCGCCGAATGCAGATCCACGCCTTTGCCGATCTTGTTACCCAGCGCTCGGGCGTAGTACACCAGCCACGGAGCACCCGCGAGGTTCTCGGCGCCGCTGGCGTCGGCCAGCCGTTCGGCCAGCCACACCCGCAGATGTTCGGATCCGCCCCGCCGGTAGGTGCCCGGTTCCAGCCCGGACAGCAGGGTCCGCGCGCCCAGTACCGCGATGCCCATCCGGCCGATCGGGGTGATGAACAGGATGAAGGCCACCACGACCAGCCACCAGTTCACCGGTGCCAACCAGGGCAGCGGATGGACCGCGGCGGCGATGTTGTTGATCAGCGCCAGCCACGTCACCCACTGCAGCCCGGTCAGCGTGGCCAGCGGCACCGACAACAACACCTGGGCCGCCTGCGTCGACACCGGCGTCGGCGTGACGTGGCGCGGCGTGACCGCGGCCGACGGCTTCTGCTCGTCGAGGAATTCGGCCAGCGACCCCAGCCGGGGGTGGTCGTAGAGCTGGGCGACGGTCAGCTGCGGGTAGCGCTCGCGCAGCGCGGCCACCAGCTGGGCTGCCGACAGCGAGCCGCCACCGAGCGCGAAGAAATCCGCTTCAGGGCCGTCCACCACCGCGCCGAGAACGTCGCGCCAGAGCCCGGCCAGCCAGCCCATGGTGCCGCCCAGGTCGGGTTCGGAGTCCTGATAGCCCGGCGGCGGCCACGGCAGCGCATTGCGGTCGACCTTGCCCGAGGTCCGGGTCGGCAGCTCGTCGAGCAGCACCAGGCGCGGCACCAGCGCGGCAGGCAGGGCCTCGGCCAGGTGGGTGCGGGCCGCGGCGAGATCGAAATCGGGGTTGGCGCTGGAGATGTAGCCGACGAGCATCGGAGTGCCGCTGGCAGTGCGCCGTACCGCAGCGGCGGCGCCGCTGACGCCGGGCAGGTGCAGCAGCGCCGAGTCGACCTCGCCGAGTTCGATGCGGCGTCCGCCGACCTTGACCTGATCGTCGGCGCGACCCTGGAAATACAGCCCGTCGGCCTCCAGCCGGACGAGGTCGCCGCTGCGGTAGGCGCGCGCCCATTCCAGCGACGGCATCGGCGCGTACTTCTCGGCGTCTTTCTCCGGATCCAGGTAGCGGGCCAGGCCGACGCCGCCGATCACCAGCTCGCCCACTTCGCCGAGGGCGACGGGGGCGCCGCTGGAGTCGACCACCGCCAGGTCCCAGCCCGGCAGCGGTCGCCCGATGCTGACCGGACTGCGCCCGTCGAGGCGGGCGGCGCTGGCCACCACGGTTGCCTCGGTCGGTCCGTAGGTGTTCCACACCTCGCGGCCTTCGACCGCGAGCCGTTCGGCCAGCTCGGGCGGGCAGGCTTCGCCGCCGAAGATCAGCAGCCGTACCGCTTCCAGCGCCTCGGCCGGCCACAGCGACGCCAGCGTGGGCACCGTCGAGACGACAGTGATGTCCCGCGCCACCAGCCACGGTCCGAGGTCCATGCCGCTGCGCACCAGGGCGCGGGGCGCAGGCACCAGGCATGCGCCGTATCGCCAGGCCAGCCACATCTCCTCGCAGGAGGCGTCGAATGCCACCGACAAACCGGCCAACACCCGGTCGGCTGGTCCGATCGGGTTGCTCTGCAGGAACATTCGCGCCTCGGCATCGACGAATGCCGCCGCGTTGCGATGCGTCACCGCAACACCCTTGGGGGTTCCGGTGGATCCGGAGGTGAAGATGATCCACGCGTCGTCGCGGCCCAACGGGGCCGTCGCCCGCCATCCGCGTGACGAACCTGGCCCGCGGGTCAAACCGGCCTCGGTGATGACCGCGACCACCCCGGCCTCGTTGAACACCAACTCGGCGCGCTCGTCGGGATCGTCGGCGTCGACCGGGACATAGGCTGCCCCGGCCGCCAGCGTCGAGAGGATCGCGACGTAGAGGGCGTAACTGCCGGACGGCATGCGGATGCCGATCCGGTCGCCGCGGCCGATGCCGCGGGCGGCCAGCCACTCGACACTCTCCTCGATGTCGGCGATCAACTCGGCGTAGGTCAACTGCACCGTGCCGTCGTCGATGGCGGCGGCCTCGGGGTACCGATTGGCGGTGTCGTAGAGGATGTCGATCAGGGTGCGCGGGGGCGGTGCCTGCTCCGATAACAGGTATTGCGGGGGAATTTCCGGCGTCGCCACGAGAGGATCCTAGGCGGCCTCGTCGACATCGCGGTGCCGGACGCGGCCGGTGACCGAGGCGATCCTGCGTTCGGTTTGCTCACTTGCGCGCCCACCTGACAGACTGCTGCCAGAGGGGAGTATTCCTTCGTCGCGGTGTCGTCACCACGGCGGCCAACGTTGGTCGTCCGGCGCCGCGGGCCGAGCTTCGCTCGGCGGAAGAGACCTCGGACGTTTTGTGACGCCCGGAGGTCTTTTTATGAATGTGACGCCGCTCGAATGGTTCATCACCATCGGCGTGACGGTCGCGGTGCTCTTGTTCGACGTGATCATCATCGCGCGGCGCCCGCACGAACCCACGACGCGTGAGTGCAGCATCTATCTGTCGTTCTATATCGGCCTGGCCATCGCATTCGGCCTGTGGGTGTGGAACTTCCACGGCAGCCAGTTCGGCCTGGAGTTCTATGCGGGCTGGCTCACCGAGTACAGCCTGTCGGTGGACAACCTGTTCATCTTCATCATCATCATGGCCAGCTTCAAGGTGCCGAAGATCTATCAGCAAGAGGCACTTCTGATCGGCATCGTCCTGGCGCTGATCTTCCGCGGCATTTTCATCGCGCTGGGTGCTGTTGCCATTGAACAGTTTTCGTGGATCTTCTACATCTTCGGAGCGTTCCTGCTGTACACCGCGATCCGGCTGGTCCGCGACACCGAGCACGACGACGATGCCGAGAACACCGTGGTGCGCCTGGCCCGCAAGTACGTTCCGAGCACCGACAAATGGGACGGCCTGAAGCTGTACGTCAAGGAGGGCGGCAAGCGCCTGATGACGCCGATGTTTCTGGTCATCGTCGCGTTGGGCACCACCGATTTGCTGTTCGCGCTGGACTCGATCCCGGCGATCTACGGTCTGACCCGCGAGCCCTACATCGTGTTCACCGCGAACCTGTTCGCGCTGATGGGACTGCGCCAGCTCTACTTCCTGCTGGGTGATCTGCTCAACCGGCTGGTGTTCCTGTCGCAGGGACTGGCCTTCATCCTGTTCTTCATCGGGGTCAAGCTGGTGCTGCACGCCCTGCACGAAAACGAGGTGCCGTTCATCAACGGGGGCGAAGGCGTGCACGTGCCGGAGATTCCGACGCTGCTGAGCCTGGCCGTCATCATCCTGACGCTGTTCCTCACGATGGTCGCGAGCCTGATCAAGACCAGGGTGGTCGACAAACGCTGAAAAAGGCCGCAGGAGCGTGCGCGGTTCTACGCTGAACCGATGATCGAAGTCCTTTCCGACATGCCCGAGGGCGTGACGGGCCTTCGGGTGTCGGGTCGGGTGAGCGGCGACGACCTCAAGGCGTTCAAGCCGATGATGGACGACATGCTGAAGCCGGGTGGCGACATCCGGATCGTCGAGGTGATCGACTCCGACTACCAGGGGTTCGGCCCCGGTGGCCTGGTCGAAGATCTCAAACTCGGCTTGGGCACACTGTTCACCCGGCACGCCGCCTTCAAGCGGGTCGCGGTGGTCAGCGACAAGGAGTGGGTGGTTCACACCATTCACGCGGTCGGCTGGCTGATGCCCGGTGACGTCGCGGTGTTCGGTCTCGCCGAACTCGAGCAGGCCAAGCAGTGGGCGGCCGGGTAAGTCGCCTCCGCTGGTCACCTCCGCCGTAGCACCGCGGAAACATGATGCGCCTACCGTGACCCGATGCTGCGACGACGTTCGGCGCTGCTCGATCGGCTGGTGGTCGACCGCCCAGGCAGCCCGCAACAGGCCATCCTCGACGAGTTGAGGCGGGTGATCCTCGACGGTGCCGTCGCGCCCGGGACACCGATTCCATTGGCCGAAGTGGCGGATCTGTTCGGGGTGAGCCAGATCCCGGTCCGTGAGTCGCTCAAGACACTGATCGGAGAGGGGTTGGTCGCACACCGATCCAACTCCGGGTACACCGTCGCACAGCTCACGGTTCAGGAGCTGCGCGAAATGTACATCGTGCGTGAGACTTTGGAGGCAGCGGCGCTGGCGTCCGCGGTGGCCAACGCCACCGAGGCCGACCGGGCGGCGATCGTCGCGGCGAACGACGCGCTGCAGCAGGCCGTCGACGATGACGATCCGCTCAGCTATCACCGGCAAAGCAGGCGTTTCCATCTCGCGTTGAGCCGACCGTCGCGCATGTTCCGTCTGCTGCACATGCTCGAATCGGCATGGAACATGACCGAACCCGTGCAGTCCATGGTGCATGTCGAGCCCTCGGCCAGGGCCGCTCTGCATGGCGACCACCGCGAGATGGTGCTCGCATTCCTGGCCGGTGACGTCGAACAGCTGCTCACGGTTGCCGAGTTGCACGCCGGGCGGCTCAATTCCGTCATCGCCGCGTTGCCGACGGACACCGGGCTGTTTCTGCCTGCGGATATATCTTCGCCGCAATAGCCGGGTAGTTCACCGGAAATACCGGGGAAACGCACCGTCGATAACGTCCGGCCATGACCGACATCGACACACCGCAGAGCGTGAAAGACCTGCCGCCCGGCGCCGTCGTCGGCGCGGGTGACATCGTCGAAGCCGCCGGCCACCCGGTCGGCGGCGGACTGATCAAGCCGGGTTACGACCCGCGCCTGACCAACGAGGACCTGGCCCCGCTGCGCGAGCAGCATTGGAGCTCTTACAACATCTTTGCCTTCTGGATGTCCGACGTGCACAGCGTCGGGGGTTACGTCACGGCGGGCAGCCTGTTCGCCCTGGGCCTCGCCAGTTGGCAGGTTCTGATCGCACTGCTCATCGGCATCGTGATCGTCAACTTCTTCTGCAACCTGGTCGCCAAGCCGAGCCAGGCCACCGGCGTGCCGTATCCGGTGATCTGCCGCAGCGTCTTCGGCGTGCTCGGTGCGAACATCCCCGCCATCATTCGCGGTCTGATCGCGGTGGCCTGGTACGGCATTCAGACCTATCTTGCCTCCGCTGCCCTGGATGTGGTGCTGCTCAAGCTCTTTCCGGGACTTGCCCCGTACGCCGATGTCAACCAGCACGGATTCCTGGGGTTGCCCTTCCTCGGCTGGGGCAGCTTCCTGCTGCTCTGGGTCCTACAGGCCTGCGTCTTCTGGCGCGGGATGGAATCCATCCGCAAGTTCATCGACTTCTGCGGTCCCGCGGTGTACGTGGTGATGTTCATGCTGTGCGGCTATCTGATCTATAAAGCCGGTTGGGGCGCAATCGATCTCAACCTCGGTGACGTCAAGTACACGGGTCTGGACGCCGTACCGGTCATGCTCGGCGCCATCGCCCTGGTGGTGTCCTACTTTTCGGGCCCGATGCTGAACTTCGGCGACTTCGCCCGCTATGGCCGGTCGTTCGCGGCCGTCAAGCGCGGCAACTTCCTCGGTTTGCCGGTGAACTTTCTGGTCTTCTCCATCCTGGTGGTCGTCACCGCCTCACTCACCGTGCCGGTCTTCGGCGAGCTGATCACCGATCCTGTCGCGACCGTGGCGAAGATCGACTCCACGTTCGCAATCGTGCTGGGAGCGTTGACCTTCACCATCGCCACCATCGGCATCAACATCGTCGCGAACTTCATCTCGCCGGCGTTCGACTTCTCCAACGTCAGCCCGCAGCGGATCAGCTGGCGCGCGGGCGGAATGATCGCCGCCGTCGGCTCGGTGCTCATCACGCCGTGGAACCTGTACAACAATCCCGAAGTCATCCACTACACACTGGAGACGCTCGGTGCATTCATCGGCCCGCTGTTCGGCGTGTTGATCGGCCACTACTACCTGATCCACAAGCAGAAGGTGAACGTTGACGCACTGTTCACCCTCGCCGAGGACGGAACCTATTGGTACAAGAAGGGTTACAACCCGGCCGCGGTGATCGCCACGGCGGTGTCCGCTCTGGTCGCGGTGGTCCCGGTGCTGGCTGTCGGAGTGCCGGGCATGCATACCGCCGCGCAGTACAGCTGGTTCATCGGCTGCGGCTTGGGCTTGGCGATCTACTACGGGCTCGCGACGCGCGGCAAGCTGGCCGTCGCTCCGCTGCCGTGACCCGGATCTGGGTGATAAATCCCAACACAACCAACGCCATGACCGACACGATCGCCCAGTGTGCCCGGGCGGTGGCCGGACCTGGTGTGGTGATCACCGGAATCACCTCTGAGATCGGACCGGAGTCGATCGAGAGCCACTACGACGAGGCGCTGTCGGTTCCGGGCGTGCTGCAGGCGGTGCGACGGGGTGAACGGGAGGGCGTCGACGGCTACGTGATCGCCTGCTTCGGTGATCCCGGCCTCGACGCGGCGCGGGAGGTGGCGGCCGGGCCGGTCATCGGGATCGCGGAGGCCGCGATGCAGACGGCCAGCCACCTCGGCAGTGGGTTCAGCATCGTCACCACCCTGTCGCGGACCATCGGCCAGTCGGCGCGACTTGCCGAACGGTATGGCATGCAACGCTTCTGCCGCGGTATCCATGCCTGCGAGATTCCGGTACTCGATCTGGATACCGACCCGAATGCGCGCAAGGTCGTCACCGAGGCTTGCCGTGACGCGCTCGAGGCCGACGGGTCCGACGTCGTGGTGCTGGGGTGCGCCGGGATGGCGGACATGTGTGCCGAGATCTCCGACGACGTGGGTGTGCCCGTCATCGACGGGGTCACCGCGGCAACCCTGACCGTGCAATCGCTGGTGACGATGGGCTTACGCATGTCCAAGCGAGGCGAGTACGCGACACCGCCGGACAAGCGCTACCGAACCGGTGACTCGCCGGCGGGGTGAACCCTGCGCCAGTGTTCGGCGATGTCGATACGGCGGGCGATCCAGACCCGATCGTGGGATTGGACGTGGTCGCAGAACCGTTCGAGCGCCGCGGTGCGCGCAGGACGTCCTGCCAGCCGGCAATGCAGTCCGATGGACAGCATCTTCGGGGCGCCCGCGCGGCCCTCGGCGTAGAGCACATCGAACGCGTCGCGCAGGTGCGCGAAGAACTCGTCGCCGTTGGAAAAGCCTGCGGCAGAGGCGAACCGCATGTCGTTGGTGTCCAGCGTGTAGGGCACGACGAGGTGGGCACGGTCACGAACCTCCACCCAGTACGGCAGGTCGTCGGCGTAGGAGTCGGAGTCGTAGATGAAGCCGCCGTGTTCGACGACGAGTTCGCGGGTATGCGGCGAATCGCGACCGGTGTACCAGCCCAGCGGTGCCGCACCGGTGAGACCCTGCAGAATCGAAACGGCCTGTGCCATGTGCGCCCGCTCGGTGTCCCGGTCGACGGACTGGTAGGACTTCCATCGCAGTCCATGGCAAGCGATCTCGTGGCCGAGCTCACCGAAAGCTGCCACCGCCTCGGCATTTCGCTGCATGGCCAATGCGACCGCGAAGACGGTCAGCGGGATGCCCCGGCGCTCGAAGAGCCGAAGCAGCCGCCACAGCCCTGCGCGCGAGCCGTACTCGTAGAGCGACTCCATACTCATGTGCCGATTGGGGAACGCCTCGGCCGGCGTCATCTCGGACAGGAAGGTCTCCGAGGTCGGATCTCCGTCGAGCACGCTGTTTTCCGCGCCCTCTTCGTAATTGAGCACGAATTGCACGGCGATCGCGGCATCGCCCGGCCAGTGTGGATTCGGGGGTGTACGGCCGTAGCCGACCATGTCCCTCGGATAGCTCATGTCACGCCGCCGCGGCCCACTTGTCCGCTACGCGAAGCAGCCCGGTGTCGGTGAGCCTGCCGAACAACCGAAGCCGTGCCATACCGCCGTCGGGATACACCTCGAGGCGGGCGTCGGTGACGGGCCGCTGGCTGGACAGCGGGAGGCGATGCCGGGTGTCGGGTTGCAGATCGGTGCGGGGCAGCAGCTCGAACCAGTCGCCACCGTCGTCGCGGCCCATCACCCGGGCGCTGCCGGGGGCGTTACCGACGAAGTAGGATGTGTCCAGTTCGGCCATCGTGAGCACACCCTGACCGGCCAGCTGCACCTGCACCCAGTCATGTCCGCTGTCGCGCCGCCGCGAGGTCTCCCACCCGTCGCCCATCGTGTGCGCGGTGCCGGGCAGCAGCAGGTTGTTCGGCGACGAATAGAACATGTTGGAGCAGGCCGTGACTCGGGCACCGTTGTCCAGGGCGGCGAGATCGAGCGGGATGCCGTCGACGAGCCGCGGGTCGAGCAGACCCTGGCCGTGGACACGCAGCCGGGCCACTCCGCCGTCGGGGTAGATGGACAGTCGTACATGCGTCCACCGTCGAGACGAACTGACCTCGAAGGGATTTCGGGTGTCACCGTTGACGCTCGCGCGTGTGACGATCGTGGTCCACCGAGTCCGGTGCGCAAGGTCTTCGGCGCCCGGGTAGCCCTCCGCGAAGGTGGCCTCGACCGAGATCTCGGGCGGGTAGTTGCCGGTGAACCATGCGGTGTCCACCACGACGCCGGCGATGATGGCAGGCGTACCGAGCCGGACGATTGCGCTGTCGTGGTCGTCGGGCCCCGCATCACGGCGGCGGCGCGTCTCCCAGCCGTCGTAGATCTGCCCTTTGTGCCCGAAGGTGGCGGGACGGAACTCGGCAGGCCGCGCGGTGATCAGGTTCTCCCGTTCGGCGAAGAGATCGTCGTTGGCCCACACCACCGCGCCACCGGCGGGCCGAGCCGCCAGATCGGGCAACGAGGTGAAATGGGGGTGCGTCTGCGAGGAGTTCTGCGGGCCGCCGATCACCTCACGAGCCTAAGGGACCGTGCCGATTTCGGCCGGGCAGGACGTCAGGGCCGGCCTGCGAGCATGCCGTTGACGATGCGGTGTAGAGCGCTGCGCACCTCGGTACCCGCGCGAACGGGCGCGTCGGCATGGGCGATGGTCAGCGCCGCGGCATCCAGCGCACCGATCAGGATGTGCGCCAGCGGACGCACCGGCTGATCCGCGAGTTCGCCCGAGTCCATCGCGGCCTGCAGCAACTGCTCGGTCATCCCCAGGCTGTAGCGCTCGGCGATATCACGGAAACCATTCCAGCCAAGCACATTCGGAGCATCCAGCAGGATCAGCTGACGGATCTCGCGCTCTGAGCTGATGTCGAGCCAGGCGTCCACCGCCGCGTGCAGCGTGGCGGCGGGAGTCGGCGGTTCCTGAGCGAGAACCGCCGCAGCGAGCCGGTTCATCACGTCGGCCTCGACCACTTCCACGACGTCGAGGAACAGCGCGGACTTGTCGGCGTACTGGTGGTACATCGCGCCCCGGGTGACCCCGGCGCGCTGGGCGATCTCCGGCGTCCCGACGTCGGCGTAACCGCGTTCACCCCAGAGCTCGCGCGCGGCTGCGCGCAGCGCGTCCCGGGTGGCCGCGGAGCGCTGCGCCTGAGTGCGTCTGGTGGTCATGTCTTGTATTTCCGTACACCCTGTCGGTATCTTACATGCAGACTGTCTGTTTGTTGGTTGTCATCGAAGGAGAACGTCATGCACACCGTAGAGCTCGGCGGCGGAACCATCCATTACGAAACGGCCGGACCGCCCACCGGCAGGCCGCTCGTGTTCATTCACGGGTATGCGATGGGCGGGTCGCTGTGGCGCCCGTTGAGCGCCAGGCTGGCTCGGCACGGTCTGCGGTGCGTCGTGCCGACCTGGCCGCTGGGCGCACACCAGACGGCGATGCGGCCGTCGGCCGATATGACCATGCGCGGCGTCGCCGCGATGGTCGCCGAGTTCCTCGACAAGGCCGGGCTCGACGACGTCGTCCTGGTCGGCAACGACACCGGGGGAGCCGTCGCCCAGGTGGTCGCCACCGAGTTCCCCGACCGGATCGGCGCGCTGGTGCTCACCAGCTGCGATGCGTTCGAACACTTCCCGCCACCGATCCTGGCCCCGTTCATCACCGCGGCGCGGTTTCCGCTGCTATGGCGTATCGCGGTGCAGGGCATGCGTTCTCGTGCGGTCCGGCGTCGCGCATACGGCGCACTGGCTCATGCCAACCTCGACGCGTTGACCGCCGAATGGACCCGCAAGGCTGTCCGTGACCGCGCGATCGCCGAAAACCTGCGCCGATTCACCGGATCGCTCACCCGGCAGACCACGCTCGACGCGGCCGCCAAGCTGCCCCAGTTCGCCAAGCCGGCGTTGATCGCCTGGTCGGCCGATGACGCCTTCTTCCCGCAGGCCGACGGCCGCAGGCTCGCCGACGCCCTGCCGAACTCCAGGTTGGAGATCATCCACGGCGCGCGAACGTTCTCGATGCTCGACGCGCCCGATGTCCTGGCCGATCTGATCGCCGAGTTCGCCACGGCCACAAGCACTGTTGGACGCTAGACGGCTCGCAGCCTGCGGATCCGGTCGGCGACCGCGCGTTCTGACACCGCCGCACCGGGAGCCAACGCCTCCCAGGCATGCGGGCAGCCCGGATGCACATGCAGTTCGGTGGGCACCCCGGCAGCGGAAAGTCGTGCGGCATAAGCGATGTTCTCGTCGCGGAAGATGTCCAGATCGCCGACGTCGAGATAGGTCGGCGGCAGTCCGGTCAGCACCTGCGCGCGGGCCGGTGCGGCGTAGACCGACACGTCATCGCCGCCGGCGCGATCGCCGAGGAGTGCACCCCAGCCCGTGATGTTGTCGTTGTAGTTCCACGTCAGCATCTCGGGGTCCAGTTCGGGATCCGGGGTGGTGGTGCGGTCGTCGAGCATCGGATAGATCAGCACCTGCGCGGCCAGCGCCGGGCCGCCGCGGTCACGGGCCAGCAGGCTCACCCCGGCCGCCAGGCCGCCGCCCGCGCTGTCACCGGCCACCGCGATACGGGCCGGGTCGACGCCCAGGTCGGACGCGTTCTCGGCCAGCCAGCACAACGCGGCGTAGCAGTCCTCTACCGGCGTCGGATCCGGAAACTCCGGCGCCACACGGTAATCCACCAGCAGCATCGGGGTGCCGGTGGCCGCCACGTAGCCACGCATCGCCGTGTCGTAGGCCGGAGCGGTTTCGGCCAGGCTGTAGATCATGCCGCCGCCGTGCAGGTAGAGCACGGCACTTCCGGGCAACCCCGAGGTGGGGACGTACCACGAGAGCTCAAGTTCCGCGCCGTCGGCGGTGGGCAGCGTGTGCCGCGACACCTCGACGCCGTCGACCGGATCGCGGGACGCCCCCAGGGTCTGGAACAACGGGATCGCCCGCTCGCGGCGGGTCGCCACATCCCCGATCGCGGGTGGGTCGAGAGCGGCGGACGCGTCCATCAACGGTCGCAGCAGGGTCAGTACTTCCGGATCCATCGGCAGGGCCACGGTTGCACCCTAGCCCCAGTTGTCGTAGCCGCCCTCGGGGCCGAGCATCCGTTCGAGGCGGCTGCGATTGATCCGGGCCAACTCGTTGCAGACGACCTTGCGTTCGGTTTCGGGGTCGTGGTGCATCCGGTCACGGACCGCCGCGATCACCGACTTGGCACAGACCTCACGGGGCAAACCGCCGATGTGCATGACGAACCCGAACCCGAAGTGGTCGTTGTACTCGGTGACCGCCGCGGTGAGTTCGGCCATCACCTCCGGCGAGGAGTCCCACACCGAGCACTGCTCGGCCTGCGACTTGGTACTGCCGGGGCGTCGTCCGACATGCGGGTAGGCCTGCAGGATGTCGTCGATCGAGGATTCCGACAGCGAGAACAGCAAGTCGTCGGCCCGGCGGAACAGTTCGGCCCGGTCGGCATATGGGCGGCCCCGTGTCAGGTCCCGGGCGAGGGTGACGCTGTTGCAGCACTCGTAGAGCGCGTGGACAGCCTTGCTGTCCGGCAGCTCGTTGAAGGCCTCGAGACCGATGCCCTGGTGCATCAACACCAGTTCATGATCGAAAAGCCAAAGGACAGCCGGGTTACCGATTGTTACGGCCAGGCAAACTTTCTCACCAGCGCGGTCAGCGCTCAGTGACCTTCTTTGGCGAACCGCTCGCGGGAGCGCTCCACCTCGGCCTCGGCCTCGGCCCGGCCGGCCCAGTCGGAGCCCTTGACGAATTTGCCCGGCTCGAGGTCCTTGTAGTGGGTGAAGAAGTGCTGGATCGAATCGAGTTCGTCCTTGGGCACGTCACCGATGTCCTGGATGTGATCCCAGCGCTTGTCCCCGGCAGGCACGCACAGCACCTTGTCGTCGCCGCCGGCCTCGTCGACCATCTTGAACATGCCGACCGGGCGCACCTCGATCAACACACCCGGAAACACCGACAGCGGCAGCAGCACCAGCGCGTCCAGCGGGTCGCCGTCTTCGCCAAGCGTGTCCTCGATGAAGCCGTAGTCCGCGGGGTACGCCATCGGCGTGTAGAGGTAGCGGTCGAGGCGGACCCGTCCGGTTTCGTGGTCGACCTCGTACTTGTTGCGCTGACCCTTCGGGATCTCGATGGTGACGTCGAACTCCACCGTGCGACTCCTTATTTCCGCTGACTCCTGCCCGCCGAACCGGCGACGCGGCCTACCCTAACGCCCGCGCTGGCCTGCACTGCACGGTGGTTCGGCACAATGAGACGAAACACAAGTCAGGAAAGCCCCAGGAGAATGATGAGCCCGACTCGCGGGTGGCGCGGGGCCCACGTGGTGCTCGCTGTGGCGGTGGTCGTGCTGGTCGCCGCCATCGTGGCGATCGCCGCCGTCCTGACCCACGACAGTGACACCAGCAGCGCGCAGGCGCCGCCGGGCCATGCGCTGGTGACGGCCAACCCCGGTGTCGTCCCGGTGTCCGATACCGCGCCGGTGCCCACCGCCGCCGGTCTGACCGCCACGCTGGCCCTGCCCGTCGCCGATCCCAATCTCGGCAACGTCAGCGGCCGGGTCACCGACGCGCAGACCGGCACCCAGCTCTGGGAGCATCGCGCGGATGTGCCGCTGCTGCCGGCCTCGACCAACAAGACGCTCACCACCGGCGCTGCGCTGCTGGCGCTGAACCGCGACGAGCGGGTCACCACGACCGTCGTCGCGGCCGATCAGACCACCCAGCCCGGCGTGGTGGTGCTTGTCGGCGGCGGCGATCCGATCCTGTCGGCCGCCCCGGCCGGCCAGGAGACCTGGTATCGCGGCGCCGCCCGGATCAGCGATCTCGCCGATCAGGTGCGCAAGAGCGGAGTCACCGCGACGGCGGTCCAGGTGGACGTTTCGTTGTACAGCGGGCCGGATTTCGCGCCCGGCTGGGATCCCGCCGACATCGACGGCGGCGACATCGCCCCGATGCAGTCGGTGATGATCGACGCCGGTCGCATCCAGCCGACCACCGTCGATTCGGCGCGGTCCCGAACCCCCGCCCTGGACGCCGGCCGTGCTCTGGCCAGCGCGCTGGGCGTCGACCCGGCCAAGGTCACGATGGCAGCCAGGCCGCCGACCGGCAGGCAGCTGGCGGCGGTGCAGGGCGCACCTCTGATGGAGCGACTGCGGCAGATGATGAACGCCTCCGACAACGTTATGGCGGAGGCGATTGCCCGGGAAGTCGCCAAGGCCGGTGGACGTCCGATGAGCTTTGCAGGCGCGGTCGACGCGATCACCACCAAGCTCTCCTCCGCCGGCGTCGACATGACCGGCGCCACGCTGTTCGACTCCAGCGGGTTGTCGGTACTGGACCGGCTCACGGCAAAAACGCTCGACGAGGTGGTCCAGGCCGCCGCGGGACCCGATCAACCCACCATGCGCCCGCTGCTGGATGTGCTGCCGATCGCCGGCGGCAGCGGAACGCTGTCGGACCGCTTCCTCGGCGGTGACTCGAAGGGGGCGTCGGCGGGCTGGCTGCGGGCCAAGACCGGGTCGTTGACGGCGGTCAACACCCTGGCCGGGGTGGTCACCGACGCCGACGGCCGGGTGCTGACGTTCGCGTTCATCTCCAACGATGCCGGGCCGATGGGCCGGGTGGCCCTCGACGCAGTGGCCAGCGTCCTGCGGACCTGCGGGTGCGGCTCATGAGCTCGCAGGTGACCGTCGGGCGGGCCGTGGACTGGTCCTTCGCCGGGAATGTCGGCGCCTGGCTGGCCCGACCGGGACCGGCCGCCACCGACTACACCCGCAGCCAGGCCGTCGACGAACTGTCTGTCGCGGCGCGCAAGGCCGAAGGCCCGGTCCGTGAGGTGACCCGGATGGGCGGTGACGCCCCCGTCGCCGAAGCGCGCATCGTCGACCGCCAGGGCTGGATCCGGGCGGCGTCGGACTCGATGCGGGTGATGACCGGCGGCACCGAGACACCCAGCAACCCGGTCACCGGGCGGGTGACCGGCGCGCAGACCGGCGCCGTGCTGGCGTTCATCTCCTCGGGGATCCTGGGCCAGTACGACCCGTTCGCCGACACCGGCACCGACGACGGACTGCTGCTGTTGGTCTATCCGAACGTGATCGCCGTCGAGCGCCAACTGCGGGTGTCACCGGCCGACTTCCGACTGTGGGTGTGCCTGCACGAGGTCACCCACCGGGTGCAGTTCTCCGCCAATCCCTGGTTGGCGCAACACATGTCGCAGGCGCTCGGGGTGCTGACCTCCGATGCGGCCGACGATGTGACGCAGGTCGTGGGACGGCTGGCGGACCATGTCAAGAAGCGGCGTGGGGGTGAGTTGGGTGCCAACGACGCGGGCATTCTCGGGTTCATGCGCGCGGTGCAGTCCGAGCCGCAGCAGGTGGCGCTCGATCAGCTGCTGGTGCTCGGAACGCTGCTCGAAGGTCACGCCGACCACGTCATGGACGCGGTCGGCCCGGCCGTCGTGCCGTCGGTGCAGACCATCCGCAACCGGTTCGATCAACGCCGCCAACGCAAGCAACCGCCGCTGCAGCGGCTGCTGCGGGCGCTGCTCGGGGTAGACGCCAAGCTCAGCCAGTACACCCGCGGCAAGGCGTTCGTCGACCACGTCGTGGACCGGGTCGGGATGGATCGGTTCAACACGGTGTGGACAAGCGCGGACACCCTGCCGCTGCCCGACGAGATCGAAGATCCGCAGCGGTGGATCGACCGGGTGCTGTAGCCGCGCTGCGGGCCGGCGTGGCCGGCTTCGCGACCGAGCACCTGCCCGGCGCGACGTCCTGGTGCGTCGCGCTGTCCGGTGGACCGGACTCCCTGGCGCTGACGGCGGCGGCCGCCGCGGCGCTGCCGACCACCGCCCTGATCGTCGACCACGGTCTGCAGCCCGGCTCCGAGCAGGTCGCGGAGACCGCACGCAGGCAGGCGCACGACCTCGGCTGCGTGGACGCCCGGGTGTTGCGGGTGCAGGTCGGCGCCGACGGCGGTCCGGAGGCCGCCGCACGCGTCGCGCGCTACGCCGCGCTGGACGCGGCGCGCGCCGAAGCGCCGGTACTGCTCGCGCACACTCTCGACGACCAGGCCGAGACCGTGCTGCTGGGGCTGGGCCGCGGTTCGGGACCGCGGTCGATCGCCGGCATGCGGGCCTGCGACCCGCCCTGGTACCGGCCGCTGCTGGGGGTGCGCCGCGCCGTCACCCACGCCGCGTGCGCCGAGCTGGGGTTCACCCCGTGGGACGACCCGCACAATCACGACACCCGGTTCACCCGGGTCCGGCTGCGCACCGAGGTGCTGCCGCTGCTCGAAGACGTGCTCGGCGGCGGTGTTGCCGAGGCGCTGGCCCGCACCGCGGCCGCGCTGCGGGAGGACACCGACGCTTTGGATGCCCTCGCGGTCGACGCCCTCGGCGACACCGGCGACAGCGTCGCGGTCACCGCGCTGACCGCCCTGCCCACCGCTGTGCGGCGACGGGTGATCCGCGGCTGGCTACTGGACGGCGGCGCGACCAACCTCACCGATAAGCAGATCCGCGCGGTGGACGCCCTGGTCACCGCTTGGCACGGGCAGGGCGGAGTGGCGGTCGGCTCGGAACTTCGGCAGCAACGATTGTTCGCCGCCCGCCGCGACGGCAGGCTGGTGATGTACACGCAACCGGTGTGAGATTGGTCGTCAGGCCTTGCTCGTGGCACAGTGTGGACGTGTCGGCGCACGAGCTGTATCCCGGGGACATCAAATCGGTCTTGTTGTCACAAGAGCAGATTCACACCCGGACTGCTGAGCTGGCGGCGTCAGTGGCCCGCGACTACGCCGATTCGCTGAACGGTCAAGATCTGCTGCTGCTCACCGTCCTCAAAGGCGCGGTGATGTTCGTCACCGACCTCGCCCGCGCGATCCCGTTGCCCACGCAGCTGGAGTTCATGGCGGTCAGCTCGTACGGATCGTCGACGTCGTCGTCCGGGGTGGTCCGGATCCTGAAGGATCTCGACCGCGACATCCATGACCGCGACGTGCTGATCGTGGAGGACATCGTGGACTCCGGGCTGACGCTGTCGTGGCTGCTGCGCAACCTGGCCACCCGGCATCCCAAATCGCTGCGGGTGTGCACGCTGCTGCGCAAACCCGACGCGGTACGCGCCGATGTCGACATCGAATACGTCGGTTTCGACATCCCCAACGAGTTCGTGGTCGGCTACGGCCTGGACTACGCCGAGCGCTACCGCGATCTGCCCTTCATCGGCACGCTCGAGCCGAAGGTGTATCAGGTCTAGCCCCCGCGCGAGTCGTCGGCGCCATTTCGTCGATCTCGGTGCCGCTAGCTGAGCTCCCAGACCGCGGTCACCGAGAAACTCACGGTCTGCTGGCCGGGTGCCAGCGGAACCGAACTGGCCATCGCGCCGCGGGGTGCGGGCATCGGAACCGGGGGAGTCGGGGGTGTGCCGCCGGGTGCTTCGGAGATCGAGATGATCTTGCCCAGCGACAGCCCGGACAGGTCGGCGTACTGCTGTGCCCGCTGCTTGGCGTCGTTGAACGCCCGCGCCCTGGCATCGCCGACCAGCTTGGAGTCGTCCTCGATCGAGTAGCTGACCGAGTTGATCCGGGTGGCGTCACCGCCGGCGCTGACGATGTTGGCCAGCACCTGCGAGGCCGTGTCGAGCTTGCGGATCTTGATCTGGATCGAGTTGCTCGCCCGGTAGCCGGTGATCACCGAGTTGTCGCCGTACTGGGGCTGCAGGCTGACTCCGGTGGTACTGATGTCTTTGGTGTCGATGCCGCTGGCGTTGAGCGCGTTGAGTACCGCGTTCTGGCGGTCGTTGGCCTGATTCATCGCCGTGGTGACGTCGGCTGCGGCTGCCTCGACGCTCACGTCGGCGGTCAGCGTGTCGGGCACGCCCTTCACATCGCCGGAACCGACGACGGTGACCTGCCGCGGATTGGCGGGCACCGCGGGTGCGGAGTCGCAGCCGGTGAGGACTGCGGCGGCGGTGGCCGCCGAGGCCAGTGCGACAGCGACGCGACGTCCGGCGATGGGCATGGGAGACACCGTAGCGTGGCGGCCCAGGTTTTTGGCATGGCCCGGCCGCACCTCGGCCTCGGGCCGCGAGATTGAAGCCACGCAGACGAAGTGCGAGTAAACGTCTGCGTCAGTTCAATCTCGATGCAAAGCGGTCTAACTCTGCTCGCCCGCGTGTTCGCCGATGGCCTTCATGATCGCCTCACCGGCGCGGCCGAACAGATCGTTGCGTTTGTGCTGCGCCCAGTCGTGCGACGCCCGCGGGGCCTGAAGCTGTCCCTTGAAGTGCGGCATGACCTTTCGCGCGAACAACTCATACGAGTGATACGTGGCCGCAGGGTCGGCCCAGTCGTGGCCGAGCAGGAGGAACGTGCCGAACCCGCCCGAGCGGTCCAGCAGATCGGTGATGTAGGCGATGGCATCGTCGGGTGTGCCGATGCAGCAGTTGCCTCCGGCGGCGTAGTCGGCGACGAACTGTCGCGGGGATTGCTCGGCGGCCTCGATGTCGTTGGACAGCGGCACGAACCCGGCAGCGCCGAAATAGTTTGCGAAATCCTGCAGCCCGTACGTGCAATCGTCGATCGCCTGCTCCCGGGTGTCGGCCAGATGCATGATCCCCAGCACCCGCCACGACGAGCGATCGGGTTCGGGCCTGCCGGCCTTGGCGGCCTGATCGACGACGACACCCCAGGCGTCCTCCAATGCCGCATACCCGCCGGGCACCGACATCGACAGCGACAGCAGCGAGGTCCCCAGCTGCCCGGCCAGTCGCGGACCCGACGGGGAAACCATTGCCGCCGTGGAGATTTCCGGATACGGCCAGGTGTAGGGCCGGATGTGCAGCTGGGCGTCGCGCAACGTGAACCAGTCCGAGTGCCGATCGATCCGCTCGTCGGGCCCGGCGCGGAACAGCGCCAGGATCGCCTCGAGAGATTCCTGCATCATCCGCCGCTGCTCCACCGGATCGATGCCCATCATGTATGCGTCCGACGGCAGGGCGCCGGGTCCGGTGCCGAACATCACCCGGCCCCGCGTCAGATGGTCGAGCAGCACCCAACGGTCGGCCACCATGAGCGGGTGGTGGTACGGCAGCGACACCACACCGGTGCCCAGCCGGATGTGCTTGGTGCGCTCGGCGGCGGCGGCGATGAACACCTCCGGGCAGGCGATCAATTCGTACCCGCCGGAGTGGTGTTCGCCGAACCACGCCTCGTCGAACCCGAGCCGGTCCAGTGCGACCGTCCGCTCCAGGTCGTATTCCAATGCGACGGTTGGGGATTGGCCTACCGGATGAAACGGCGTGATGAACACTCCGAAGTTCAGCGGCTTGCCCGTCATGACGACTCCACTTCGCGTAGAAATTCCAACAACATTCGGTTCACCTCGTCGGGGCGCTCCTGCTGCACCCAGTGCCCGGCGCCGTCGATCCACCGCTCGGTGTACGGCCCGGCCACCACCTCGCGGGCGCGGGCCGGATTCATCGTCGGCGCGATCGGATCGTCGGTGCCGCCGATGAACAGCGCCGGCACGGTGATGTGCGCGTCGGCGAGCTGGGGCGTCGACTCCCAGTTGCGGTCGTAGTTGCGGTACCAGTTCAGCGCGCCGGTGAATCCCGTCCTGCCGAACTCGGCGACGTAGTGATCGAACTCAGCGTCGCTGATCCACCCGGGGCGCGCCGACGGGGACAAGTCGGCGAACATGTCGCGCATGGTGGCCGCCACATCGGCGGCCATCTCGGCGTCGGCCTTGCCGGGCTCCTGGAACCGCAACATATAGAAGTCCTCGCCGAACTTCTCCCGCCACCGCTCGGTGGGCCGGCTCCGCGCTCGGGGGATCGGCGGCACACTCAGTCCTGCGACCGCCCGGACCCGGTCCGGATGCAGCAGCGCGGTGTGCCACACCACCATCGCGCCCCAGTCGTGACCGATGAACACCGCCCGGGCGGCGCCGCCGCCGACTTCCGAGTCGAGCAATGCCACCAGGTCGCCGGTGAGGCGGTGGATGTCGTAGGCCTCGACAGCCTCGGGTGCCGACGATCCGCCGTAGCCGCGCTGATCGGGTGCCAGCACGTGGTAGCCGGCTTCGGCGAGGACGGGGATCTGATGTCGCCACGAGTACGCCAGCTCGGGGAAGCCGTGCGCCAGCACCACAACGGGCGCACCCCGCTCACCGGCTTCAAGCACCCGTAACCGCACGCCGTCGACGTCGACTAACCGTTCGGTCGAAGCGAGCACCGTGCCAGCCAAGCACAGCTTCGGGCAGCCCGGAAGTGTCGGTTCGGCGCATAGCGAACAGCTACCAAACGCTGACGGAAACCCTGTGGGCACTTGCCCACGTTGTCCTAGCGGTAGCCTGAACTATCCCAGCTGCGCATATCGGAAGGACCGGGCCGAAACGGCCGATGCTTGATGAACCGCAAAAACGTGATCCGCACACTCACGGTGATCGCCGTTGTGCTGCTGCTCGGCTGGTCGTTCTTCTACTTCAGTGACGACACCCGGGGTTACAAACCCATCGACACGTCGGTGGCGATGTCGCAGATCACCGGGGACAACGTCAAGAGCGCGCAGATCGACGACCGCGAGCAACAGCTTCGCCTCGAGCTGAAAAACGGCAACGGCGACACCGAGAACTCCAACAAGGTGATCACCAAGTACCCGACCGGGTACGGGGTGGACCTGTTCAACGCCCTGAGCGCCAAGAACATCAAGACCAACACCGTGGTGAACCAGGGCAGCATCCTGGGTTCGCTGCTGGTCTACATGCTTCCGTTGCTCCTGCTCGTCGGCCTGTTCGTACTGTTCTCCCGCATGCAGACCGGCGGCCGGATGGGCTTCGGCTTCGGCAAGTCGAAAGCCAAACAGCTGTCCAAGGACATGCCGAAGACGACGTTCGCCGACGTCGCCGGCGTGGACGAGGCCGTGGAAGAGCTGTACGAGATCAAGGACTTCCTGCAGAATCCGTCGCGCTATCAGGCGCTCGGCGCCAAGATTCCGCGTGGCGTGCTGCTCTACGGTCCGCCCGGAACCGGTAAGACGCTGCTGGCCCGCGCGGTCGCCGGCGAGGCCGGGGTTCCGTTCTTCACGATTTCCGGGTCGGACTTCGTCGAGATGTTCGTCGGCGTCGGCGCCTCCCGGGTGCGCGACCTGTTCGAGCAGGCCAAGCAGAACAGCCCCTGCATCATCTTCGTCGACGAGATCGACGCGGTCGGCCGCCAACGCGGCGCCGGCCTCGGCGGCGGTCACGACGAGCGTGAGCAGACACTCAACCAGCTGCTCGTCGAGATGGACGGCTTCGGTGATCGTCAGGGCGTCATCCTGATCGCGGCCACCAACCGGCCCGACATCCTCGACCCGGCGCTGCTGCGTCCGGGCCGCTTCGACCGCCAGATCCCGGTCACCAGCCCCGACCTCGCCGGCCGCAAGGCGGTGCTGCGGGTGCACTCGCAGGGCAAGCCGATGGCTCCCGACGCCGACCTCGACGGCCTGGCCAAGCGCACGGTCGGCATGTCCGGCGCCGACCTGGCCAACGTCATCAACGAGGCCGCACTGCTGACCGCTCGCGAGAACGGCACCATCATCACCGCGGCCGCGTTGGAGGAAGCCGTCGACCGGGTGATCGGTGGACCGCGCCGCAAGGGGCGGGTGATCAGCGAGCTGGAGAAGAAGATCACCGCCTATCACGAGGGTGGGCACACCCTGGCGGCTTGGGCGATGCCCGACATCGAACCGATCTACAAGGTCACGATCCTGGCCCGCGGGCGTACCGGCGGCCACGCCGTGTCGGTGCCCGAGGACGACAAGGGTCTGATGACCCGCTCGGAGATGATCGCCCGGCTGGTGTTCGCGATGGGCGGTCGCGCGGCCGAGGAACTGGTCTTCCGCGAGCCGACCACCGGCGCGGTGTCCGATATCGATCAGGCCACCAAGATCGCCCGCGCGATGGTCACCGAGTACGGCATGAGCGCCAAGCTCGGCGCGGTCAAGTACGGCACCGAGCACGGCGACCCGTTCCTGGGCCGCACGATGGGCACCCAGTCGGACTACAGCCACGAGGTCGCCCGCGACATCGACGACGAGGTCCGCAAACTGATCGAAGCCGCGCACACCGAAGCGTGGGCGATCCTCACCGAATACCGCGACGTGCTCGACACTCTGGCCGGTGAGCTCCTGGAGAAGGAGACGCTGCACCGCAAGGAGCTGGAAGCCATCTTCGGTGAGGTGAAGAAGCGGCCGCGCTTGACGGTGTTCGACGACTTCGGTGGTCGCATCCCCTCCGACAAGCCGCCGATCAAGACTCCGGGTGAGCTGGCAATCGAACGCGGCGAGCCGTGGCCCAAGCCGATGCCGGAACCGGCCTTCAAGAAGGCGATCGCCCAGGCGACCGCGGCGGCGCAGGCCCAGCAGCCGCGCGGCGGGAACGGCAACGGCGCGCACGCCGGCCAACAGCCGCAGCCGGGTTCGACACAGCCCGACTACGGCGCACCGGCGGGCTGGCATGCCCCCGGCTGGCCGCCGCCGGGAGGTCCGCAGCAGGGCCAGCAGGGACCTCAACACGGTCAGCAGGGCGGATATTGGTATCCGCCGCAGCCCGGCTGGGGACAGCAACATCCTCAACAGGGCCAGCCGTATCCGCCCTACCAGCCGTATCCTTCACCCAGTCATACGGGTCAACATGCGAAGCCGCAGGACGATTCGGGTGACGACGGGGGCCGATCGAAGCGTGAGTCCAACGGCTGATGACGAACGGAGCTTCGATGCCGCAGCCCGACGCGAGCACGCTGGAGGCCCCCGTGTTCGATCAGTGCCGCGCCGAGGCAGCTGTTCGTGAGCTGCTGCTCGCGGTGGGTGAGGATCCCGATCGGCACGGTCTGCAGGACACCCCGGCGCGGGTCGCGCGGGCTTTCCAAGAGATGTTCTCCGGGCTGTACACCGATCCGGACGCGGTGTTGGACACCACCTTCGACGAGCAACACGACGAACTCGTGCTCGTGAAGGACATCCCGATGTACTCGACCTGCGAGCATCACCTGGTGGCGTTCCACGGTGTTGCGCACGTCGGCTATATCCCTGGCGAGGACGGCCGGGTGACCGGACTGTCGAAGCTGGCCCGCGTGGTCGATCTGTACGCCAAGCGCCCCCAGGTGCAGGAGCGGCTGACCACCCAGATCGCCGATGCTGTGATGCGCAAGCTCAAGCCGCGCGGGGTGATCGTCGTGATCGAGGCCGAGCACCTGTGCATGGCGATGCGCGGGGTGCGCAAGCCCGGTGCCAGCACGACGACGTCGGCGGTCCGCGGACAGTTCAAGTCCGACCATGCATCGCGATCCGAGGCGCTGGATCTCATCTTGCGTAAATGACGCAATCACACGCACCGCGCACCCTGGTGATGGGAGTTGTCAACGTCACCGACGACTCCTTTTCCGACGGCGGGCGTTATCTCGACCCCACCCGCGCCGTCGAACAGGGACTGGCCCTGGCTGCCCAGGGGGCATCCATCATCGACGTCGGCGGTGAGTCCACCCGCCCCGGTGCGGTGCGCATCGACGCCGGAGTCGAATCCGCTCGCGTCATACCCGTCATCAAAGAACTTGCCGCCCAAGGGATCACGGTGAGTATCGACACCATGCACGCGGCTGTCGCGGCCGCCGCTCTGGACAGCGGCGCAAGCATCGTCAACGACGTATCCGGCGGCAAGGCCGATCCGATGATGACACCGCTGGTGGCCGAGGCCAAGGTGCCCTGGGTGCTGATGCACTGGCGGAGTGTGCGGGCCGAGCATCCTCATGATGTGCCGCACTACGGCAACGTGGCGACCGAGGTGCGCGACGACCTGCTTGCCGGTGTCGAGGCTGCCGTCGCCGCAGGTGTGGACCAGCAGAACCTGATCATCGACCCGGGTCTGGGATTCGCCAAGACCGCCCAGCACAACTGGGCACTGCTGCACGCGCTGCCGGAGTTCGTTGCGACCGGAATCCCGGTGCTGGTCGGTGCGTCCCGTAAGCGGTTCCTCGGCTCGCTGCTCGCCGACGCCGACGGCACCGTCCGGCCGCCGGACGGACGCGAGACCGCGACCGCGGTGATCTCGGCGCTGGCCGCAGTCCACGGCGCCTGGGGTGTCCGGGTGCATGACGTGCGCGCCAGCGTGGACGCGCTCAAAGTGGCTGGAGCATGGGGTGGCGGGGGCGAACAAGCAGGTGCAGATGACTGACCGGATCGAGCTGCGCGGCCTGACGGTTCGCGGTAACCACGGCGTCTTCGATCACGAACGCCGAGACGGACAGGACTTCATCGTTGACATCACCGTGTGGATCGACCTCGCGGACGCCGCCGCCAGCGACGATCTTGCCGACACCTTCGACTACGGCACGCTGGCCCAGCGTGCGGCGGCCATCGTCGGCGGCCAGGCGCGCAACCTGATCGAGACGGTGGCCGGCGAGATCGCCGACGACGTGATGAACGACCGGCGGGTGCATGCCGTCGAGGTTGTGGTGCACAAGCCGAACGCGCCGATCCCGTTGACGTTCACCGACGTTGCGGTGGTCGCGCGCCGGTCCCGCCGCAGTGGACGCGGCCGGATCGTTCCTCTCGGGGGTGAGCTGTGACCCGCGTGGTGCTGTCGATCGGCTCCAATCTCGGTGACCGGATGGCGCGGCTGCAGGCCGCTGTCGACGGGCTCGGTGACATGGTGCGCGCGCTGTCGCCGGTCTACGAGACCGATGCCTGGGGTGGGGTCGAGCAGGGACCGTTCCTCAACGCGGTCGTGGTCGCCGACGATCCCGGGGCCGACGGCCACGAATGGTTGCGGCGCGCACAGGCTTTGGAGAACGCCAACGACCGCATCCGCGAGCAGAAGTGGGGACCGCGCACCCTGGACGTGGACCTCGTCACCTGTCATGACGGCGACACCGAGGTCTTCTCCCGCGACGAAGGCCTGACCCTGCCGCATCCGCTGGCCCACCTGCGGGCCTTCGTGATGGTGCCGTGGCTGGCTGTCGACCCTGACGCCGAACTCACCGTGGCCGGCAAGAGCCAGCGGGTCGACCGGCTGCTTGGCGAGCTCGACGCGGTGGACCGCGACGGTGTGCGTTTGACTCCTCTCGTGCTTCGGCTGGGCGCTTGATGGGCCCGACACGTAAGCGCGATCTCACCGTCGCCGCCGTCGGAGTCGCGATCCTGGCCTACCTGCTCGTGCACATTCTGTACCGCTACTTCCCGCCGATCACCCTGTTCACCGGGCTGTCCCTGCTGGCCGTCGCCGCGATCGAGGGGGCCTGGGCGGTGTCGGTGCGGGCCAAGATCCGGGACGGCCAGATCGGTGTCGGCGGCGGGCGGCTGCACCCGCTCACCGTGGCGCGCAGCGTGGTGGTGGCCAAGGCGTCGACCTGGGTCGGCGCGGTGATGCTCGGGTGGTGGGTCGGCGTGCTGGCTTATCTGCTGCCCCGCCGTACCGAGCTGCGGGTGGCAGGCGCGGACACCCCGGGTGCCGTGGTGGCCGCGCTCAGTGCGCTGGCGCTCGTCGTCGCGGCGTTGTGGCTGCAACATTGCTGCCGTTCGCCCGGTGACCCGACCGACGATCCGGACGCCGCCCGGGAGTAGTGCGAAGGCGGCGAATCGCCGCAGCTCGACGACACGCGGACGGACATCGCCCGGGTACAGTCAGCCCATGACCGTTCTGTCCCGCGGCGCCAAGAATAGGCGCGGCGGCCGCAGGCCGGGTTGGCTGCTCTTGACGGTGTTGCTGGTCCTTGCCATTGCGGCCAGTTCCGCTTTGGTGTTCACCACCCGCGTCGAGCTGCTGAAGCTGGCGGTCATCCTCTCCCTGTGGGCGGCGGTGATCGGCGCATTCGTCTCGGTGATGTATCGCAGGCAGAGTGATATCGATGCCGCCCGAGCACGCGACCTGAAGCTGGTCTATGACCTGCAACTCGACCGCGAGATCTCGGCCCGGCGGGAGTACGAACTCAGCGTCGAATCGCATCTGCGCCGGGAGCTGGCCTCCGAGCTGCGTGCGCAGGCCGCCGACGAGGTCGCCGCGCTGCGCGCGGAGTTGGCGGCGCTGCGGGCCAACCTGGAGATGATGTTCGACGCCGACCTGGGTGACCGGCCGGCGCTCGAGGGTGACCGGACTGCCGACTGGACCCGCGACACGACGACCATGCCGCCGGTGCCCGGGCGTGTCGAGAGCAGCCGGATCACCCCGGTCCGGCCCGAGGACACCGCCAGCCGCACCGCCGAGAACCCGATCATCGACGTCCCCGAAGAACCGCTGGTCTCGTCGCAACCGGAGCAGCCGCAGCGCCCGGAGCAGCCGGAGCCGTCGGCGCCGCGGCGTCGTCGCCGCCGCGCCGAGCCGGAACCCGAGCCCGGTGGTTCGCACCGGCGGCCGTGGGAAAA
This sequence comes from Mycolicibacterium rhodesiae, assembly GCF_002086695.1. Lineage (GTDB taxonomy): Bacteria > Actinomycetota > Actinomycetes > Mycobacteriales > Mycobacteriaceae > Mycobacterium > Mycobacterium rhodesiae. The sequence continues at coordinate 523 of NZ_MVIH01000009.1, read as the reverse complement.
CGCCGGCCAGACCGCCGGGCCGGCTGCCGAGCCGCAACGACCATTTGCACCGCCGCCTCCCGACCCCGATGTCGCGGCCGCGGCCGCGGCTTTGACGCCGGAACCGGCTCAGCCCGAACCGCCGCGCCCGGCACCCGTGGGCGCGGAATGGCGACCGGTGGAAGCCGACGGGCGCTGGCTGCCACCTGGTTCGCCGGGCAGTAACTGGGTTGCCAACGCAGACAACGGTTTCGTCGTGCCGTCGGCTGCGGCGCAGGGATCACCCGTCGACGAGCCGCGAGGCCGGCACTGGACCCCGCCGCAGGAGGCGGCGCCCGTCGAGTCGCCTCGGCCGGAACCGCAGCCCGAGGCGCGGCCCGAACCCGCCATGCAGCCGCCGCCGGAACCGGTCGCCCCGCGGTCGCGCCATTCCGTCGAGAGTCCCGGCCAGCCGGCAATGACCACCCCGCCGCCTGCCACCCTCGCCGGGCGCGGCGTTGGCCTGCAGTCGGGCCAGCAGGTCGGCGACCGACTGACCCCCGGT
>NZ_MVIH01000008.1 GCF_002086695.1 Mycolicibacterium rhodesiae | reverse complement strand
TCGCCGCCAACTACCGCCACTGGCTCAACACCCAACACATCGACGCCGCTTGACCCGTGACAGAGATAGGAGCATCAGAACGCGGTCCCCGGCAGGCATGCTGGCCTCATGACGACGTGGCAAGACGTCCAGACAGCCGCACCTGAGTTCGCCCGGCGCGTGCAGTCGCTGTTCGACGCGCACAAGCACAAGACCATTGCGACGCTGCGCGCCGATGGCTCCCCGCGGATCTCCGGCATCGAATGCAGCTTCGCCGACGGCGAGCTCACGTTCGGCTCAATGCCCAACGCGCGCAAGGGTTCCGACCTACGCCGTGACCCGCGTTTCGCTCTGCACAGCGCGACGGTTGACCCGGTCGAAGGCAGCGAAGCGGGCTGGCCCGGCGAGGCGAAGATCGCCGGACGCGCCGTTCATTCCGGTTCCATCCCTGACGGGCCTGACGGCGACCTCTTCCGCGCCGACATCACCGAGGTCGTGCTCACCCACCTCAACGATGCCGCCACACTGCTCGTCATCGAGTGGTGGACGCCCGCTCACGGTCTGAAAGCCGTCGAGCGCGAATAACCCTCAGGTCAGCTGGTCCTTGAGGAACTGCACGACCCGCTTGCGCGCCTCGTAGGCCGGATGCCCCTCCCGCTCGCGCACCTCGAGAGCGAGCACCGAATGCGCGATGCGACCGAAGCCGTCCTTGTTGCCCTTCGACGAGTCGATCTCGATGACCTCGAACGAGTCGCCGAGCCGGTCCTTGAGTGTCTTGAACCGCTCGGCCGGCGCCATCGGATCCTCGCTGAAGCGCAGACCGAGCGCGCAGAGCCCGTCCTGCGCGGCGCGCTTCTCGATCACCTGCAGCTCACCTTCGGACATCCCGGGATCGCGCTTGTGCTTCAGCGTCAACCCGATCGGCACCGAGGGCTGGCTGAGCACCGAGGCCAGCACGCTGTCGTCGACGGCGGCGGCCAGCGCAAAACCACCGGAGAAGCACTGCCCGATCACCCCGACACCCTTGCCGCCGGCCGTCGCCTTGAGATCCCGCGCCAACGCCCGCAGGTAGTGCGACACCGGCCGGTCCTTATTTGTCGCGAACGCCGCGAACTCCTTGGCCACACACACTCGCGCCAGCGTCGGCACCATCATGGGCCCGCGCGCCGGCGCTCCGGGTGTTCCGAACAACGACGGCATCGCGACAGTGAAACCGTTGTCCACCAAGTAATTTCCCAACGCAAGCCCACCCGGATGGATGCCGGGGATCTCCGGGATCAGCACCACACCCGGCCCCGAGCCCTTGCGGTAGACGTCATGGGTGAATCCCGCCGCGGTGAACGGCTCCTTCACCCATCCGGTCAGGTCGGCGGCCGGAGCCGCCTGGCCGGCGACCTTCGACTCAGCTCCGGGCATTGACGTCTCCTCTTCAGCCAGGCGGCAGGGGCTTCTGCGTCTGTGTGGCAACGGCCAGCGTACGGAAGTCGTCGCTGCTCCCGGCCCCTGTTATGGCGAGTTGGGCGGGGCCGGCCTGACTGTCGAGGCGGGTGGTCCACACCGGTTCGGTGCCCTCGCCGCCCTCGTAGACGATCCACTTCACGCCGTCGACGTCTTGGGCGCCGGTGGGATACATCGACCGGTGGATCGAACCCACCAGCGCCTGCTCGTCGGCATTGCTCTGGGTCAGGCTCACATACATCTTGGACGCGGCGAGGTAGCCGACGGTCGCGGTGACGGCGCGCTGGCGCTGCCCCGTGGCGTCGGTGCGGCCGGCGTCGATTCCGCCGCGACTGCCGGAGTTGGCCCGCCAGCCGGCGGGGACCTGCGGCAATCGGATCGGGATCGCCAGCGTTTCAGCGTCTGCCTTCAGCGCGGCGGTCGCGTCATATGGAGGTGGCGTCCCGTCGCGAGGACTATTGGGCCGCACCGAACACATCCCGACCAGCCCGGCCAGCGCGATGCAGGCCACGATCAAGGGCGCCAGCGACCAGAACATGTCGCGACCGTCCTGGAGCAGCCTGGGCTTGGGCTCCCGGGGCGGTATGCCGGTCTCGGACGGGGTACTCACGCCTGCCAGTATCCCAGGTCTGGACGGCTGACCGGCTTCTGGGACAATCTCAGCCATGCCAGACGCCCGTCGCCGTGAAGCGCCCGATCGCAACCTCGCCCTGGAATTGGTTCGGGTAACCGAAGCAGGCGCCATGGCCGCCGGCCGATGGGTCGGCCGAGGCGATAAAGAAGGCGGTGACGGCGCGGCCGTCGACGCCATGCGTGAGCTGGTCAACTCGGTGTCGATGCGCGGTGTGGTGGTCATCGGCGAGGGCGAGAAAGACAACGCCCCGATGCTCTACAACGGTGAAGAGGTCGGCAACGGCGACGGGCCGGACTGCGACTTCGCCGTCGATCCGGTGGACGGCACCACGCTGATGAGCAAGGGCATGCCGAACGCCATCTCGGTGCTCGCGGTCGCCGAGCGCGGCGCGATGTTTGACCCCTCGGCGGTGTTCTACATGAACAAGATCGCCGGCGGACCCGACGTCGCCGACTTCATCGACATCACCTCGCCGATCGCCGCCAACATCCAGCGCATCGCCAAGGTCCGGAAGGCCTCGGTCTCCGACATCACCGTCTGCATCCTCGACCGGCCACGGCACGCCAAGCTGATGGCCGAGGTCCGCGAAGCCGGCGCCCGCATCCGGCTGATCTCCGACGGCGACGTCGCGGGCGCCATCTCCGCCTGCCGGCCGGAGTCCGGCACCGATCTGCTCGCCGGCATCGGCGGCACGCCCGAGGGCATCATCACGGCCGCCGCGATCCGGTGCATGGGTGGCGAGATCCAGGCCCAGCTGGCGCCCACCGACGACGAGGAACGTCAGAAGGCTCTCGACCGCGGCCACGATCTGGACCGGGTCCTGACGACCAAGGACCTGGTCGCCGGCGAGAACGTCTTCTTCTGCGCCACCGGCGTCACCGACGGCGACCTGCTCAAGGGTGTCCGGTACTTCGGCGGCGGGTGCACCACTCAGTCGATCGTCATGCGGTCGAAGTCCGGCACCGTCCGGATGATCGACGCCTATCACCGGCTCTCCAAGCTCAACGAATACTCCGCGGTGGATTTCACCGGGGACAAGTCCGCCGCATATCCACTCCCCTAAGAAAGGCGTTTGATGACCGACAGTGCTGTCGAGGGCGAATACCGCATCGAGCACGACACGATGGGCGAGGTCCGGGTACCGAAAGACGCCCTGTGGCGCGCCCAGACCCAGCGGGCCGTCGAGAACTTCCCGATCTCCTTCCGCGGTCTCGAGCGCACCCAGATCCGCGCGCTGGGCTTGCTCAAAGCCGCGTGTGCACAGGTGAACAAGGACCTCGGCAAGCTGTCCGCCGAAAAGGCCGACGCGATCATCGCCGCGGCCGGAGAGATCGCCGACGGGCTGCACGACGACCAGTTCCCCATCGACGTGTTCCAGACCGGTTCGGGCACCAGCTCCAACATGAACGCCAACGAGGTGATCGCCTCGATCTGTGAGCGCAACGGCGTGACGGTGCACCCGAACGACGACGTGAACATGTCGCAGAGCTCCAACGACACCTTCCCCACCGCCACTCACATCGCGGCGACGGAAGCTGCTGTGCGCCATCTCATTCCGGCGCTCGAGGTACTGCACGAGTCGCTGGCCGGCAAGGCCCGCCAGTGGCGCACCGTGGTGAAGTCCGGGCGCACCCACCTGATGGACGCCGTCCCGGTGACCCTCGGCCAGGAGTTCGGTGGCTATGCCCGCCAGGTCGAGGCCGGCATCGAACGAGTGAAGGCCACCCTGCCCCGTCTTGGTGAGCTGGCCATCGGCGGCACCGCGGTCGGCACCGGCCTCAATGCCCCGGACGGCTTCGGCGCCAAGGTCGTCGACGTGCTCGTCGAGCAGACCGGTCTGGCCGAATTGCGCACGGCGAAGGACTCTTTCGAAGCCCAGGCCGCCCGCGACGGGCTCGTAGAGGCCTCCGGCGCACTGAAGACCATCGCCGCGTCGTTCACCAAGATCGCCAATGACATCCGCTGGATGGGTTCGGGCCCGCTGACCGGACTGGGCGAACTCCAGCTCCCCGACCTGCAGCCGGGCAGCTCGATCATGCCGGGCAAGGTCAACCCGGTGATCCCCGAGGCGGTCACCCAGGTGGCCGCACAGGTCATCGGCAACGACGCCGCCATCACGGTCGGCGGGCTGTCGGGTGCGTTCGAACTGAACGTGTACATCCCGATGATGGCGCGCAACCTGCTGGAGTCGTTCACGCTGCTGTCCAACGTGTCGAAGTTGTTCGCCACCAAGTGCATTGACGGCCTTATCGCCAACGAGGAGCACCTGCGCGAGCTGGCCGAGTCCTCGCCGTCGATCGTGACGCCGCTGAACTCGGCGATCGGCTACGAGGAGGCCGCCAAGGTCGCCAAGCAGGCGCTGAAGGAGAAGAAGACGATCCGGCAGACGGTCATCGACCGCGGCCTGATCGGCGACAAGCTCTCCGAGGAAGAACTCGACAAGCGCCTCGACGTGCTGGCCATGGCGAAAGTCAAGGACGGCGACTAGAAGTCGATCACGCCGCCGCGGGCGGCGCTGGATGTCGAGGGGCCGGGTTCACACCCGGCCCCTCGATTGCGTTTGCCCCCGATACGGACGGCGCCGGGGTACGGAGTCCCACCGCTGACAATGTCGTGTCACCATCGGGACAGCTAACCCAGATTTCAACACTTCTAGCGATGGCAAATACATGGGATCGCATTCAAGCGAGCGGATCGGTCGACAGAGCGCGTACGCAAGCCGTCCGAGCATGGCCGAATTTAGCTGGAGTGACGTCAATTTCGGGCGACAGTCTCGTGTTGCGGCACCGGCGTCCGCCAGTCTGTGACAATTTTGCCGAAAGCCTTGACCGTCGATTCAGCAAACGCCTAGATTGAGCCATCCGCTCACAGCAAACACTCAAGTTTGTCTCGTGACGTTGACTCGAGGGGGTTCGCATGTCCAAACATCGCAAGGTCGGTCGTCCCGGAGGCATGTCAGCACGGCGAGGCATCACCGCCGGGATCGGCGCAACGGCGATGCTCAGCGTCGGCGTCCTGCTCGCCTCCTCCCCCGACACGCCGCACCCGGTGACGGGGTCACCGGCGATCCAACTGGCGTCGTTCGGATCGCCGCTGGCGCCCCCACCCTTGAGCCCCGGCACGGACCTGTGGTTCCTGGACAACCACAACTCATTGATCGGCACCGCATTCACACCCAACGCACTTGCCTCCGCCGTCACCGTCAACGGTTTTGACGTCTTTCGGCCCATCGGCCGTGGTGGCTGGCTGATCGGTGACGGACTCGACGCCCAAGAGGGTTGCACGGGTGCCGCCTGCAACGGCGGCAATGCCGGCATCCTCTTCGGCCGCGGCGGCGACGGCCTGAACGGAGGAAACGGCGGAAACGGCGGCCTGTTCTTCGGCACGGGGGGCACGGGCGGCACCGGTCTGGCCGGTGAAGTCGGCGGCCGCGGCGGCAACGGCGGGCTCTTCTTCGGCGCTGGCGGTGCCGGTGGCCAGGGCGGCGCCGGCACCACGGGCACCATCTCGTCAGTCACGGGAGGCAAGGGTGGAGCCGGCGGTCAAGGCGGAAACGGCGGATTCTTCGGTGGGTCGGGCGGCATCGGTGGGACCGGCGGCCTCGGCGGCGCCGGCTACGGCAACCCGGCGGGAGTCGTCCCACCCGGTGTCGGTGGTGACGGCGGAGACGCAGGGGCCGGAGGTAACGGCGGCTTCCTCGGCGGCAACGGAGCCACCGGCAACGGCGGCGACGGGGGTGTCGGCGGAGACGGTATCGACAGCAACGATCCCGCTGTCCCCGGCGGCAACGGCGCCGACGGCGGCAACGGCGGCGCGGGCGTCGTCGGCGGAACAGGTGGCCAAGGCGGTCAAGGCGGAACCGGCGGAGCGAACCTCGGCACGAACGGAACCGGCGGAACCGGCGGCAGCGGCGGCAAGGGCGGTAAGGGCGGCACCGGCAGCACGACCGGCGGCACTGGCGGCCAGGGCGGTCAGGGCGGCACCGGCGGTCAGGGCGGCACCGGCGCCGGTGCTGCGGGAGGCAACGCAGGCACCGCCGGTCAGGGTGGTCAGGGCGGAACGAGCTCCACCGGAGCGGGCGGTAAGGGCGGCAAGGGTGGCACCGGCGGGACCGGCGGCTCGACCGGCGCGGGAGGGACCGGCGCCAACGGCGGTACCGGAGGTGCCGGTGGCGGCGGCGGTGCCGGCAGCAGTGGCGCGACGCCCGGCAACGGCGGAAACGGCACGAATCCCGGCAACAACCACAACGGGGCCAACGGCGGCACGGGCGGTGCCGGTGGCAGCGGGGGCGACGGCGCCGGCGCGGCCTAGGCTAGGCGGCCGGCCGGCAGCGTGAAATCCCAAGGGGTGCAGTGACGCTGTGCACCAGCAGGCTCAGCGTCACTGCGATTACGCCGGCTTGGGTGAGCAGGTCGGGATGCTGGATCTCGCCACGCTCGATCACCAGCAGGCCCAGCACCACAGTGCCGATACCCCTCGGCCCGAACCAGCCGACGAACAGTCGGCTGTAGGCGGGTAGATCGGTGCGGATCAACGCGACCAGCACCGCGACCAAGCGCACCCCGAACAGCGCCACGATGCAGAACAGCACCACTCGCCAACTGGCGTGCTGCCAGGCGTCGATCACTGCGAACGCGCCGAACATCGCGAACACCAGCAACTCCAGCAGTTGTGCGGTGGCATCCGTTACCTGGTTCGACACTTGGGTGTTGCTGCGTCGCGCCACGACCGCGAACGCCAGACCGCCGGTGAAGGCGGCGACGAACCCGCTGGCGTGCACCCGCTCGCCGAATTCGAAACAGATCAGCGCAATGGCAAGGGTGGCCAGCTGAGCCCAGGTGTCGTTCATCCACTCCCGCCGCCGCGACCACGCGATCACCACCGCGCCAAGCAGTCCGACGGCCGCCCCGATCAGCAGCGACACCAGTTCGGTTCGCACGATGAAGAAGGTCCAGTCCCGCGGACGTTCGTCGGTGTGCGCCGAGGCCAATGCGAGTGCGGCCAGCAGCACCGCTAATGCAAAGCCGTCGTAGAAGCCGCTCTCGACCGACAGCGCGTTGCGCACCCGCTCCGGAATCCGGCCGTCCTCGGTCAGCGCTTCGATGAGCGCCACCTCGGTGGGCGCCACGATCGCAGCCAGGCACACCGCCTCCCACCACGGCAGCACCGGCAGCAGCGCGGCCGCGGTCAGCGTTCCCAGCACGAGAGTCAGCGGTATGCCGATCACCAGCAGCCGGAAGGTGACGTGCCCACGCCGCAACACCTTGCCCGGATCCAGCTTGGCCGCCTGGTTGAACAGGATCACCGTGAGCGCGAGCTGCGCCAGGATCGTGTAGCCCTCGGTGCCAGGGCCGGCTTGCAGCAGGTTGAAACCGAAGGGGCCGAACAACATTCCCAGCCCGACGAAGATCAACGCCGGCGCGACGTACCACCGACCGACCAGGCCCGACACCACGGCGTAGCCGAGCACCAGCAGGGTGAGGACGAACGAGGTGGCGGTGTGCACCTACACGCGCCGACTATGCGCCGTTGTTGGAGCCGCCGGAGTTGGCCCCCGGGATGTCGGTGATCGGAATGTTCGGCATCGGCTTGGGCGACGGGGTCGCAGGCAGGGTCGGGATGTCGCTGGCCGGAATGTCCTGGAGCTGATTGGCCGGCGGCCCGTTGTCGCGGCTGCCGTACACGCTTCCCGGCGCGCGGGGTCCGAGCATCTGGCTGACGGTCACCATGTGGTAACCGTTGGCCTTGAGCACAGGGATGAACTGCTCGACAAGGTCCACGGTCGACGAATAGACGTCGTGGAGCAGCACCACCGAATTGGGCTTGATCTGGGTCATCAGCATGTAGCGGGTGGCTGCGGTGTTGGAGTCGTTCATCCAGTCGAAGGGGATCACGTCCCACAGGATCGCCGCCAACCCGTACTGGGCGGCGATCGCATTGACGGCGTCGTTGGTCAGCCCGCCGGCAGGCCGCCACAGCTTCGGGGTCTGACCGGTGGCCGCCTTGATCGCGTCGTTGGCCTTACTGAACTGGGCCGGCACATCCTCGATCGGGATCGTGGTCATGTTCGGGTGTTCCCAGGTGTGGCTGCCCAGCTCCATCCCGGCGTCGACGACCCGTTTCGCACCGGCCGGGTTGGCGGCCACCTTGTTGCCGATCTCGAAGAAGGTGGCCTTGGCGTCGTTGTCGTTGAGGATGCCCAACAGCCGGTCGGTGTACGGCGAAGGCCCATCGTCGAAGGTCAGCGCCACACATTTGACCACCGAGCAGTCGACGGAATCGGCCTTGGCCACCTTGACGTGTCCGGTGAAACCCCCGATCACGACGACGGCCACGCCCGCGACGGCACCCACAACGGTCCGCAGGTAGGACCAGGACAGGCTGTCGGGGCGGCGTGGCACGCGACTGATTTTACCGGTCCACGCTGCCTGGTCCCTGTCACCGCCGCCGCTGGGGGCTAGCGCTACCGGGGAGGTGTGGCTAGCAGCGTGGTGACCCGGCGGCACGGCGGGCAGGGTTGACCGCAACAACCTAGGAAAAAGGAGCGGTCATGAGTTCAAAGGTTCGCGAAGATCTCGTCCTGTCGCATGCGAAGGTGACCGCCGACGTGCAGGCGCCGTTCGACCACGTCGACATCGCGCAGTGGCTGAAAACCCTTCCCACACATGAATATCAACGATGCGCGCCCGGAGACCACAAGGCGGCCGGCTATACCGTCGACGACGACGGCACACCGATGTCGATCAACGTGGAGATGATCGGCACCGGATTGGTGGTGCAGCAGTACCGCTTCGAAGTCGCCGGCCCGCACTATTGCCGCATGGTGTCGCTATCCGATGTCCTGACCCCCCTCGGGTGGACCAACACGCAGGTCATCTGGGAGCTGAGGATGGAACAACTCGACGGTGATCACTGCCGTTACACCAATACGGTCACTTCGCATCCCACCGAGCATTTCCTGGATTTCATCGCTCAGCACGGCCAGACCTTCGCCGAGGCCGCGGCGGCCCGCCAGGACGCCTCGGGACGGCACTGCCTCGTCGAGACACCGCTGTATGCCCAGAGCATCGCGCGTCGGGCCGCCGAACTGGCTGCCAGCGCCGCTGCCTAGCCCCTCCCATCCATCAGAAGGAGCGCTCATGCCGTCCGCAGTGCTGTTCGATCACCCCGGAGACCCAGACGTCCTGCAGTGGCGACCGGTGGAGCCCCTGAATCCCGGGGCCGACCAGGTGGTGATCGGTGTCGCGGCAGCCGGGATCAACAATGCCGACCTGCTGCAGCGGCGCGGCCGCTACCCGGTGCCGGCGGGTGCGCCCCGCCCGCTCGGACTCGAGTGCGCAGGCACCATCCTCGCCGTGGGGTCCGCTGTGACCGCGTGGTCACCCGGTGAGCAGGTGTGCGCTCTGCTCGACGGCGGCGGCTATGCCGACCAGGTTGCGGTGCCCGCCACCCAGGTCATGCCGATCCCGCGAGGGCTGAGCCTGGTCGAAGCCGCCGCAGTCCCCGAGGTGGCCTGCACGGTGTACTCCAACCTCGCCATGGTCGCCGGTCTGACCGGTGGGCATAACGTGCTCATCCACGGTGCCGGCGGTGGGATCGGGAGCTTCGCGATTCAGTGGGCCCGCGCGATCGGTGCGCACGTCCTCACCACCGCGGGTAGCGATGCCAAGGCACAGGCAGGCCGTGACCTCGGGGCGCAGGTCGTGATCAATTACCGGAGTGAGGATTTCGTGGCTGCCACCCTGGCCGCCACCGGCGGCCAGGGTGTCGACGCCATCCTCGACGTGGTGGGCGCGGACTACTTGGCGCGCAACCTGCAGAGCCTCGCATCGGATGGGCACCTGGTCATCATCGGCGGGTGCACAGAGCCGACGCTCCTGGATATCGGCGTGCTCATGGCCAAGCGGGCCAGCGTCACCGCCACCATGCTTCGAGCCCGTCCGGCCGATCAGAAGGCCGCAATCGTCGCGGGGGTCATCCGCGACGTGTTTCCCCTATTCGAAACTGGGGCCATCCGCGCAGTCGTCGACACCGTCGTGCCGCTGTCCGATGCCGCACAAGCTCACCGGCTGCTGGAGTCCGGAAAGACTGTCGGCAAAGTCATCCTCGACAACCAGGTCAGGGCAGGGCGCCGGGGCTGATCTCCTCGAGCATCTCGGTGACCAGTGCCGCGATCGGCGACCGTTCGCTGCGCATCAGCGTGATGTGGGCGAACAGCGGGTGGCCCTTGAGCTTCTCGATGACCGCGGCCACGCCGTCGTGACGACCGACCCGCAGGTTGTCGCGCTGCGCGACGTCGTGGGTCAGCACCACTCGCGACCCGCTGCCCAGCCGCGACAGCACGGTCAGCAGCACGTTGCGCTCCAGCGACTGCGCTTCGTCGACGATCACGAACGAGTCGTGCAGCGAACGGCCGCGGATGTGCGTCAGGGGCAACACCTCGAGCATCCCGCGGGAGAGCACCTCTTCCAGCACGGCCGGCGACGCCAGGCCTTCGAGGGTGTCGAAGACCGCCTGCGCCCAGGGGCCCATCTTGTCGCTCTCGCTACCCGGCAGGTAGCCCAGGTCCTGGCCGCCGACGGCGTACAGCGGGCGGAACACCACGACCTTGCGCTGGGTGCGGCGCTCCAGCACCGCCTCGAGACCCGCGCACAGTGCCAGGGCCGACTTGCCGGTGCCTGCCTTGCCGCCCAGGGAGACGATGCCCACTGATTCGTCGAGCAGCAGATCGAGGGCGACGCGTTGTTCGGCGGACCTTCCCCGGAGGCCGAACACTTCGCGATCACCCCGCACCAGCTGGACCTTCTTGTCCGCGTTCACCCGGCCCAGCGCACTGGAGTTGGCACCGAGCATCCGAACGCCGGTGTGGCACGGCAGGTTACGGGCCTCCTCGAGATCGATCTCGCCGTCGGCGAAGATCGTGTCGACGTCCTCGGGGGCCACATCGAGCTCGGTCATACCGGTCCAACCCGACGTGATCACGTCCTGGGCGTGGTACTCGTCGGCCAGCAGACCGACGGCGCCGGCTTTGACGCGCAGCGGAATGTCCTTGCTGACCAACGTGACTCGCTTGCCCTCGGCAGCCAGGTTGGCGGCGACGGTCAGGATCCGCGTGTCGTTGTTCTCGGTACGGAACCCGGACGGCAGCACCGACTGGTCGCTGTGGTTGAGTTCGACGTTGAGCGTTCCGCCTTCTGTGCCAATGGGTATCGGCTGATCCAAGCGACCGTGTTCCAGACGGAGATCGTCGAACAACCGCAGCGCCTGCCGGGCGAACCAACCCAACTCGTGGTGGTGGCGTTTGGCTTCCAGTTCACTGATGACCACGAGCGGTACCACCACTTCGTGTTCGGCGAACCGGGTGCATGCCCACGGGTCGGACAACAGAACTGAGGTGTCGAGCACATACGTCCGAACGGGCGACTGCGAATCGGTCACTGGGCGCTCCTCAGGTTCACGCGGTCCCCGCGAACCCCTCGGCGGACACTGCGGCACCAGGACCGGGACCAGTCCTGTCGTAGTCGAAACGATAGGTACCGCCCGGACAGCAGAGCATGTCGCTAGCCATCGAAAGTGACGCTACTCCGGTCCCAGCGCGCTCGCCGATTAGGCGCGCGGGCGCGTCAGGCGCGAACGATTTTCTTCAGTACCGCTTCGTCGCCGAGACCCCACGCCTCGATGCGACCGGTGACCACCTTGCGGGACGCGGCGTAGTCGAAAATGCCGGCTGCCGCGACGTTCTGCAGCTTCTCCTGGTACTCCCAGATGTCACCGCCGACCAACCCGAAACCGGCCGCGCGGCGGGCGATCGCGTTGATGGTCGAGTCCCGGTGGGTTTCCAGGCAGTGCGCGACGAGGTTGGCGAAGAACTCTTCGTGCCGTTCCTCGTCGGCGGCGATCCGGCCGACGAGACCTTTGAGCACCGGCTCGTCGATCTTGGCTTCGAGATTGCGGGTGAACACCGCGTGCGCGCGCTCGTAGAGCGCCATGAACGCCAGCGTCTCGATCTGGGTGAAGTTGTCGGCCCGGTAGCCGCGCATGACGTGGTTGACGCGGACGTCCTCGTTGGCGGTCGGATCGAAGTTGCGGGTGACCACGAGGTAATTCCGCAGCGCGATGGCGTGCAGGTTTTCCTCAGCAGTCCACCGGCCCAGCCAGCGGCCCCACTTGTCCTCGAGGATGAAGTGCTCGACGAGTTCGCGGTGATACCCGGCGAGGTTGTCCTTGGTGATCAGCAGGATCTCGCAGGCGTCGACCACGTCCGAGGGCAAGGTGACCTGGGCGGGCTCCCAGTCCTTACCGCCCAGGAAGGCGAAGTTCTCGCCCTGGTCGAACGGGACGTAGTCATGGCCGTACCACTCATCGGCGGTGGCCAGATAGCGAACCAGATTGTCAGCGACAACCGGCTCGAGTTCGAGCGTCAGCGCATTCGCGACAGGTTTCTGTGCCATGAAGTAACTGTAACTCAAAGACACGGGTGTTTGAAAACCCGGCCACCGGCGTTTCGCCGGCCCAATTTCCCTACAGCGTCAGGCCTGGGTACAGCGGATTGGCCGCCAGCATCTCGGCGGCGGCCGCATGCACCCGATCGGCGGTGCCGTCGGCCAGCTTGTACTTGGCCTTCGAGGAACCTTCGGCCTCGGTGTTGGTGAGCACCTCGACCACCAACTCGGCGACCCGGTCGAACTCGGACGGACCGAACCCGCGGGTGGTCAACGCCGGCGTACCGAACCGGATGCCGCTGGTGTACCAGGCGCCGTTCGGGTCGGACGGAATCGCGTTGCGGTTGGTGACCACGCCGGAATCCAGCAGGGCGGATTCCGCCTGGCGGCCGGTCAGCCCATAGGACTGGACGTCGAGCAGCACCAGATGATTGTCGGTGCCGCCGGTGACCAGCGTCGCGCCGCGCTTGAGCAGACCTTCGGCGAAGGCCTTGGCGTTGTCGGCGATCCGCTGGGCGTAGGCCTGGAACGACGGCTGGCGCGCCTCGGCGAGCGCAACAGCCTTGGCGGCCATGACGTGTGACAGCGGCCCACCCAGCACCATCGGGCAACCCTTGTCGACGGCGGGCGCGAACTCCTCGGTGGCCAGTACCAGACCACCGCGCGGGCCGCGCAGCGACTTGTGCGTGGTCGTGGTGGTGACGTGGGCGTGCGGCACCGGGTCCTCGTCGCCGGTGAAGACCTTGCCTGCGACCAACCCGGCGAAGTGCGCCATGTCGACCATCAGGGTGGCGCCGACCTCGTCGGCGATCTCGCGCATCGTGGCGAAGTTGATCCGCCGCGGGTAGGCCGAATAGCCGGCCACCAGGATCAGCGGCTTGAACTCCTTGGCGGCGGCGCGAACGGCGTCGTAGTCGACAAGGCCGGTTTGAGGATCGGTGCCGTAGCTGCGCTGGTGGAACATCTTGCCCGAGATGTTGGGCCGGAAGCCGTGGGTGAGGTGACCGCCGGCGTCGAGCGACATTCCCAGCAGTCGCTGGCTACCGAGCCGGGCGCGCAGCCGCTCCCACTCGGCCTCGGAGAGGTCGTTGATGTGCTTGACCCCCGAATCGGTCAAGGCGGGCGCCTCGATCCGGGTGGCCAGGATGGCCCAGAACGCGACCAGGTTGGCGTCGATACCCGAGTGCGGCTGGGCGTAGGCGTACGGGGCGCCGAAGAGTTCGCGCGCATGCTCGGCGGCCAGCGACTCGACGGTGTCGACGTTCTGGCAGGCAGCGTAGAACCGGTGCCCCACGGTGCCCTCGGCGTACTTGTCCGAGAACCAGGTGCCCATGGTCAGCAGCACGGCGGGTGAGGCGTAGTTCTCGCTGGCGATCAGCTTGAGCGAATCCCGTTGATCGGCAAGCTCTTTGCGGGTCGCATCGGCGATCCGCGGCTCGACGGACTCGATGACCTGAAGCGCCGCCCGATAGGCCTCGCTGGCGGTGGCGGCGTAGTCGGCGCCCGGGGCGGGGACGTGCGTCGAAATCGTCGAGTCTGCGGTCATGCCCCAAGCCTATCCGGCCCTGCTCAGGCCCTGTCGACCCGCAACGCAGATGGGATCAGCGGCTCGTCGAGCAGCCTGCCGAACCGTTCGGTCAGGCCCACCTCGGCCGGCCGGTCGTCGAGCCAGCCCCGCAGCAGGCGATACCCCTCGACGTAGGTGCTGGTGTAGGCCCGCCAGAGCGGCGAGGACAGGAACCGCAGCATCTGCCGGGCCCGGGTGTCGTCGACCAACAGCCAGCGCTGCAGGAAGACGACCACGTCGTCGACGTCGCGGTGCTCGTCGTGCAGCATCAGCGCCGCGTCCTGGCGGACATCAGCCAGCGCCGCCGTCGCTTCCGACAGCGCCTCGGCGCGCTCGCCGTCGAATCGCAGCCCCAGATCGGCGTAGATATCTGCCGCCCAACTCCCCCACCCCGGCCCGACGGCCGCATAGAGCGCCAGGTCGGCCAGGCCCTCGGCCATCAGGCATTGCGGGGTGTTGACCAGAAAGATGGTCTGCTCCTGCTGGTCCTGGCCGGCCACCAGCCCGGCCTCCTTGCGGCAATGCTCGGTGTGGTGGCCGGGATAGGACTCGTGGGCGACCAGCCGGGGCAGGTTGGCCATCTGCTGTTTGAGGTCGGCGTTGACTGCGACCGTCGAGGTGTAGTTGCCGTTGTAGTAGTTGAAGCCCGACCAGGGCTTGTCGGTCACCACCTCGTAGACGAT
Source organism: Mycolicibacterium rhodesiae (assembly GCF_002086695.1). Lineage (GTDB taxonomy): Bacteria > Actinomycetota > Actinomycetes > Mycobacteriales > Mycobacteriaceae > Mycobacterium > Mycobacterium rhodesiae. The sequence goes on along the minus strand of NZ_MVIH01000008.1, from coordinate 234,409 downwards.
GGTTTCGGTGTCGGGCAGCGGGTAGGTCGCCCGCACCGTGTCGCGCAGCGCGCTGGAGAACGCGTGAATGCACTCCTCGAGACGTTCGGGCGGGATCTCGTCGGAGCGGCGGTGTGCTTCCATCCGGTCGGCCAGCGGCCCGCTGCCGCCGAGCACCTCGTCGATGCGGGCGTGGGCGGCCCGGTAGCGCTCCGGATCGCCGCGGCTGATCTCGACGTCGAAGTAATTGCGCACCTCGTCGACGAAGCCCACCTCCTCGCCGGCGAACTTGCGCGCGGAGAACTGCAGGGCCCGCAGGTGCGCGCCGATGAAGTCGGCCCGCTGGTCGGTGAAGCCACCCGTCCGGGGAACATCGGGCAATTCGGCCAGCAGCCGGTCGGCGTGGCGGGCCAGGTCGTCAGGCTCGGGTGCGGGCTCGTCGGCGACGGCGCGGCGCAACTCGGGATCGCCGGTGAAGGAGTCGACGTAGCCTTCCTCGATACGGTCGAACCGCAAACCGAGGGTTAAGTAATCGCGGATGAGGGTGCCGGGCTGCATGTCCACCAAGCTAACTGCAAGACTGGCACCATGGCGCGGCTGAGCGAACCCAGCCCTTACGTCGAGTTCGACCGGAGTCAATGGCGTGCCCTGCGCATGTCGACTCCGTTGAAGCTCACGGAGGACGAACTGGTTGGGCTGCGCGGCCTTGGCGAGCAGATCGACCTGCTCGAGGTCGAAGAGGTCTACCTTCCGCTGGCCCGGCTCATCCACCTGCAGGTGGCCGCGCGTCAGCGACTGTTCGCCGCCACGTCGGAGTTCCTCGGTGAGCCGCAGCAGAACCCGGACCGGCCGGTGCCGTTCATCATCGGTGTGGCAGGCAGCGTGGCGGTCGGCAAGTCCACCACCGCCCGTGTGCTGCAGGCACTTCTGGCCCGCTGGGAACACCATCCCCGCGTCGACCTGGTCACCACCGACGGCTTCCTGTATCCCAACGCCGAACTGAACCGTCGAAACCTTATGCATCGCAAGGGTTTTCCGGAAAGCTACAACCGCCGCGCGCTGATGCGGTTCGTGACGACAGTGAAGTCCGGCGCCGATCAGGTGTGCGCCCCGGTGTACTCACACCTGATCTACGACATCGTCCCCGGCGAGAAGCACGTCGTCACCCACCCGGACATCCTGATCCTCGAGGGACTCAACGTCCTGCAGACGGGTCCAACCCTGATGGTGTCGGATCTGTTCGACTTCTCGGTGTACGTGGATGCCCGTATCGAGGACATCGAGAAGTGGTACGTCGACCGGTTCCTGGCGATGCGGGCGGGCGCGTTCGCGAACCCCGCCTCGCACTTCCATCACTATGCGGGGCTGACCGATACCCAGGCCGTTGCGGCAGCCCGGGAAATCTGGAGTTCGATCAACCGGCCCAACCTGATCGAGAACATCCTGCCGACCCGCCCGCGGGCAACGCTGGTGCTGCGCAAAGACGCCGATCATGCGATCAACCGGCTGCGCCTGCGCAAGCTCTAGTTGTTCTGCGGCACCCCGGTGAGCGGGTTGAGCCGCAACACCGGCAGCGGGAACTCGAACTCCGCCTCGGCGCCGTCCGGATCGGAGTAGATGCCCACGCTGTAGACGCCCGCGGAGTACACGGTGATCGGCAGGTGGTGGGCGAAGACCCGGAACTTCACCGGCACGCCGGGGTTGTCGGGCCACTGCCAGGCGAACTCCAACAGCCCGACCCGCTCACCCTCGGGCGATTTCGCGACGATGAAGCGGCGCGGCTCATAGTCGCTGCCGCCCTGGGTGTGTACCGCCAGCACCAGCGGCACGGTGATCTGCGAGGGCAGGCTCTCCACGTAGCAGCTCGTCATCGGGAAGCCCTCCGCGGTGACTCCGCCGGCTTCTTCCAGGACCGCCTTGCGCGCGGCGGCGAACGCTACGACATGCATGGCCGCAACCCTATTTGATGCGGCGCACCCCGAGGTACTGCAGGTCGGCGAACACCAGGGTGTACACGCCGCTGCCCAGCGTCGCGACCACACCCGCGGTGGTCAGGTCGAGCTCGATCACCGCGACCACCGCCGCGACGGTGAAGACCAAATTTGCGATCGCGGTGGCGATGCCTGCGGTCCGCACCCGGCGCAGGCCCGCGGCGAGGAACACCACCACGGCGTAGACGACAAAGACCGCCCCGGTGGCGAACTCGGCCGCCTTCGAGAAGCCGGTGACCCCGGAGATCGGTCCGGCCGCGGCCATCAGGACGATGCCGCACAGCCCGGACAGGACGGCGTCGACCCGCATCGCCATGCGCAACAACGAATCCGACGTGGTGGACAGGGTGGTGGTCATGCGTGTGCCTCCAAACGGCGAACTCCGAGATATTGCAGGACCGCGAAGGTGGCGGTGTAGAGCCCACCGGCCAGCGCGGTGATTGATCCGAACGTGGTCAGCGGCAGTACCGCGGTCTCGGCGAGCGCGATGAAGCCGACGGTGCTCACGACGTTGAACGCGACGAGTCCGGTGCCGACGCGGCGAAGGTCGGGTGAGGCGGCCAGCGCGTAGACGACGAGCCCGCACAGGACGAACGCGGCGCCGGCGATGTAGCCCTGCGCCGAGGTCAGTCCCGTCAGCCGACCCAATGGGTCAGCCATTGCCGCGAAGGCCAGCCCGAGCACGCCGGTGAGCGTGGCGTCGACGCGCATCGCGAAACGCAGCAGCGAATCTTGTGAATCGGAGAACGGATGGTTCCCGGTGGTTATGGCGGTCATGGTCATCACGGTGCTCGCCGAGCACTGCCAGATCGACGCCTGGCACTGCCATGTGCTGCCACGTGCAGCTCAGGAGTGCGAAACCGCCGTCTGCGAACGCAGGTCCGCGGCGATCAACCGCGCAGCGGCGTTCTGCCAGTTGTGCAGCGAGCGTTGCGGCACCTCGGTGACGAACCACTGCCACGCCTGCCTGGCGACCGGGTCCAGGCCGGCGGCGGTGGCGTTCTGGGCGTACGCCCGCACCCCGACGACGTACGGGAAGTACAGCGAGTTGTAGTAGCGCCAGTGCTCCGTCGTGCCGAACTCGCCGCCGTCGCGGGGCTTGAGCCTGGCGATGTGATCGGCCAGCAGCGCCTTGAGTTCGTTGGCGCGCTCCACCGGCTGGTCGGCCGCTCCCCGGGCGGCCAGCCGTTCGTCGATGACCGGCAGCTGTGTCAGTGGACTGGCGACGAGTTTGGACAGATCGCCGTAGTGGCCCAGCGCGCGACGGGTCAGCCGCGCGAAGGCCTCGTCGTCGAGGGCGTCCAACGGGTTCACGGCGACCAGCGGCAGCGCGGCCTCCGCGCCACGCAGGGCGGCGCGCTCGGCACGAAGCCGCGGCGACCGCGAGAAGGCCAGCCGGTCCAGCAGCCCGGCCAGCGGGTCGGCCAGCACGTTGATGGCGATGGCGACCGCGAGGCTGGTGAACAGCAGTGCGGTCAGCGCGGTGCGCCCCGGGCCGTCGGCGCCGGTGACCGCCATCCCGATCAGCGCCTGCCCGCCGAACAACACCGCCACCACCGCTGAGGCGATGAACGACCGCAGCATGTCGGCCCGCAGTGCCTGACCTTCGTCGAACGCATCCCACAACGCGACCGCCAACCCCAGCAGCAGCACGTCAAAACCGGTGGACGCCAACGCGAGCCAGCTCGGCACCAGGCCCAGGGGGATCACCAGGATCGCATTGCCCAGCGCGAAGAACAGCGTGGCGATGACCACCACACCGGCGACCCGGCCGGGCTGCGCGGCCCGGCGTACGGCAGCCACCGTGGCACCGAGTGTCGACACCGAGATCACCGCGAACATCACCCAGTGGCCGGTCCGCAGCGGGCCCTCGACCGAGCCGGCCAGCACGGCGCCCACCACGGTGACGGCGGCGACCACGCCGACCAGGCTCAGCTCGGTGGCGCGGCCGCGCCACGTGTCGGTCGGCCGGGCCAATTCCAGGACGACGGCGAACCAGGCCACCCCGGGCACCGCGACAAGATAGATCTCGATCTGGCCGAGCAGTTGGGCGTGCGCGACGCTGACCACCCGCACCGCATCCAGCGCCACCACGGCGGCGAATCCGCACAGCCCCACCGCGGCCAATGCGAGCACCGCCTTACGCGGATCACGTGCCAGCAGATACAGCCCGAGCCACCAGCTCAGCGTGAACACCACTGCTGACAGCGCGGCCATCACATGCCGAATCGGCGATGTCTGCGGCTATAGGCGCGCAGCGCGCGCAGGAAGTCGACCCGGCGGAACGCCGGCCAGTGCGCCTCGGTGAACCACATCTCCGAGTAGGCGCTCTGCCACAACAGGAAACCGGACAGCCGCTGCTCCCCAGACGTCCGGATCACCAGGTCGGGATCGGGCTGTCCGGAGGTGTAGAGGTTCTCCGAGATGCCGTCGATCGTGACCGACTCGATCAGCTGTTCCGGGCTGGCGCCGTTGGCCAGCTGCTTGCTCAGCAGCGCGCGCACGGCGTCGACGATCTCCTGCCGCCCGCCGTACCCGACGGCGACGTTGACGTGGAATGCCGCGGTCGACGCCAGCGGCGCGGTGCTGTCCACGGCGTCGCGCAGCCGTCGCGCCGGCTCCTCGCCGAGCAGTTCCAAATCCCCGACGGTCCGCACACTCCAGCGGTTGACCGGTGCACAGATCTGCTCGACGACATCGGTGATGATCTCGATCAGCTCGGACAATTCCTGCGGATCGCGCTGCAAATTCTCGGTGGACAACAAGTAGACCGTGGCCATTTCGATGCCGGATTCGGCGCACCAGCGCAACATTTCGGCGATCTTGGCCGCACCCATCCGATAGCCGTAGGCGACGTCGTCGTGACCAGCATCACGAGCCCAGCGCCGGTTGCCGTCGCACAGGACGGCGATATGGCGGGGTAGCTGGGACTTGGAGCGCGCCAGCTCCTGGCGCAGCCGCATCTCGTAGAGCCGGTAGGCCGGATCCTTGAGGCGCGGGGGAATGATCTCCACGACAAACCAGACTACTGTGACGAGCAGCTACCCCCGGTCGCGATGTGGAGGTGACATGACCGCAAGAGTCGAGACTGCAGACGAGGCTCAGCAGCCATCCCCCCGCGACTACGCCGAAGACTTCCCTGCAGCTGTCGTCGACGCCGCCGTCGAGTTCTTCGGAAAACCACGGCTGCGAGGCTGGATTCACGTCTATGCCGCCGTCATCGCGGCGATCGCCGGTGCCGCCCTGGTGTCGGTGTCGTGGTCGGTGGAATCGACACGGGCCGGCGTCTCCACGCTGATCTACACGCTGACGATCGTGGCGATGTTCACCGTCAGCGGCACCTATCACCGGGTGAACTGGACGTCGCCGAGCGCCCGTAAATGGATGAAGCGGCTCGACCACTCGATGATCTTCATCTTCATCGCAGGCAGCTACACGCCGTTCGCGATGTTGGCGCTGCCCGAGAAGAGCGGCGCGATCCTGCTGACCATCGTGTGGAGCGGAGCGCTGGCCGGTGTGCTGCTGAAGTGCTTCTGGCCGTCGGCACCGCGGTGGGTGGGCGTGCCGCTCTATCTGCTGCTGGGCTGGGTGGCGGTGTGGTTCATCGTCCCGATCATGAACGGCGCCGGGATCGCCGCCATGGTGCTGCTGGTCGTCGGCGGGTTGTTGTACAGCGTGGGCGGGGTGCTGTACGCGCTGAAGTGGCCCAACCCGTGGCCGACGACGTTCGGGCACCACGAGTTCTTCCACGCCTGCACCGCGGTCGCGGCGATCTGCCACTACATCGCGATGTGGTTCGCGGTCTTCTGAGCTTTCAGCCCAGCTGGGTGACGTTCTCCGGGCCCCAGTAGGCCTTCATCGAGGTGATCTCGCCGTCGGTGTTGAACGCCATCACCTCGATGACCTCGATCCGCATCGCGCCCGCGACCGTGAGGGCGAACATGAACGCCGCCTCGGTACCACCGGCGCGGAACGACAGCAGTTCCGATTTCACCTCGGCGCCTTCGACGTTCTTGTAAAAGCCCTCGATCGCCTGCCTGCCGATGTGGACTTCGCCGCAACCGACCGGATCCTCCAGCGTGGCGTCCTCGGCGTACAGCGCCGCGACGTCGGCCGCTTTGCCCGCGGCGACGGTGCTCAGGTAACGGTTGACCAGGGCTTCGAGATCGAGGGCATCGCTCATGGCCGCAAAGGCTACACGGACACACCCAGCGCGTCGGCGAGTTCCCTGGCTCCTGTCACCGGCAGGTCACAGGTCCGGCCGCGACACACGTAGGCGGCATCGTTTCCGGCGATCCGGTCGCGGCCTTCCAGCAGCGCGGAGGAGTTGACGGGCCCGCCGACGACGATGGCGCCGCCGGGCGCCAATTTCCGTGCGGCGGAAAGCAATTCAGAGTCAGGTCCGGCGCTGGCGACAGCCACTTGCAGCGGACCGCGCACCGCCGCCTCGGCGACCGCAAGCCAGTGACCGGCCGACCTCGGTGCGCGAGCCAGCAATGCCGAATGCGCCGACAAGGTGGCCTCGGCGGCCTGTCCGTAGCGCGCCGCCCTGTCGGCGTCGACCAGATGCGCGGCGATCAGCAGCGCCTCGGCGATCAGCGAGGCCCCGGCCGGGGTGACGTTGTCCAGCGCGTCGGCGGGTCGGACCATCAGCTGCTCGGCGTCGTCCGCGGTGTCGAACCAGCGGCCCGGACGATCGGGGTCGGCGAAATGCCGCAGCGCGATGTCGAGCAGATCGGTGGCGCTCGCCAGCCACCCCGCCTCCCCGGTGAGCTGGTGCAGCGTCAGCAACCCGGTGGCCAGCGCGGCGTGGTCCTCGAGGATGCCCGCGCTGTCGCCCACCACGCCGCCGAGGCTGGCCCGCCGCAGCCTGCCGTCGACGATGTGGCTGTCCAGCAGGACTCGCGCACACCGGGTCGCGGCTGTCAACAGCGGTGGAACATCAAGGGCCACACTGGCTTCGGCGAGCGCGGTGATAGCCAAGCCGTTCCATGCGGTGACGATCTTGTCGTCGCGCGCCGGCTGCACCCGCGTCGAGCGGGCGGCCAGCAATGCCAGCCGGACGCGCTCGAAACGCTCCGCGTCGTCCGGGTCGGCGAGCAGCTGCAGCACCGACGAACCATGCTCGAAGGTGCCGCTCTCGGTGACCGCGAAAAGGCTTGCCGCCCAGGTGCCGTCGCCTTCCCCGAGCACTTCGGTCAACTGCGCCGGTGTCCACACATATGTCGAGCCTTCGACACCCGCGGCGTCGGCGTCCAGCGCCGAGATGAACATGGCGCCGTCGGCGAGGTCGTTCAGCAGGAAGCCGGCGGTCTCGGCCGCGATCCGGAAGGCCAGCGGATCGCCCGTGCGTCTGCCCCAGTGCGCGTACGCCCGCAGCAGCAGGGCGTTGTCGTAGAGCATCTTCTCGAAGTGCGGCACCACCCAGTCGGCGTCGACGCTGTAGCGGGCGAACCCACCGGCCAGCTGGTCGTAGATCCCGCCGCGAGCCATCGCGGTGCCTGTCCGAACGACAGCGTCCAACGGCAGCGGCGAGCCGGTGCGCTCGTAGGCCCGCAGCAGCGCCTCCAACAACGCCGACGGCGGAAACTTGGGGGCCCGCCCGAAGCCGCCGCGCTCGACGTCCTCGTCGCGCAGGATCGCCAGGACGGCATGGTCGCACAACGCGGGCTCGATCTCCGGCCCGCCGTCGGGCAGGCCCGTGGCCATTCGCCGCAGCTCCCCGGCCACCTGATCGGATGCCTCTTCGACCTCCTCGCGGCGCGTCCGCCAGGTCTCGGACACCGCGTCCAGCAGCTGCAGGAACTGCTGCTTGGGGTAATAGGTGCCGCAGAAGAACGGCCGGCCGTCGGGGGTCAGGAAGCAGGTCATCGGCCAGCCGCCCTGGCCGGTCATCGCCACTGTCGCGTTCATGTACACCGCGTCGAGGTCCGGCCGCTCCTCGCGGTCGACCTTGATGCAGACGAACTGGGCATTCGCCACCGCTGCGACGTCCTCGGACTCGAAGGACTCGTGGGCCATCACATGGCACCAATGGCAGGCCGCATACCCGACCGACAGCAGGATCGGCGCATCCCGACGCACGGCCTCGGCCAGTGCCTCAGGGGTCCACTGCTGCCAGTGGACCGGGTTGTCGGCGTGCTGACGCAGATAGGGGCTGGTCGCGCTGCCGAGGGTGTTAGCCGCCGGGCTCATGCGGTGGTGTCGTGGTCTCACGCTCGGTGCCGGCGGTGCCGACGGTGTCATCGGTTGTCGCCGCGCCGATGGCTTCACCGTCGACCGGCTGCTCATCGAAACTCCTGGGCAGCTTCTTGAGATGCCGGTTCATCGACCACACCAGGATGAAGACGCAGATCAACAGAACGACGACGATCAGCAGGCCGAACGGGCTGGCCTTGCCGAAATCCGGGCCGGTGTTCTTGGGCGGATCAGCCAGCACCGACACGGCCGTCGTGAACAGGTCTCTCACTCGAAGATCTCGATTCCGGTGAACAGGTCGTCTTCAGGCAACTTGGCGGGCACCCGCGAACGAGCCAGTTCGAACTCCTCGGTGGGCCACAACCGCTGCTGCCACTCTATGGGCGTCGCGAAGAAGAATCCGTCCGGGTCGATCTGGGTCGCGTGCGCCTTGAGGGCTTCGTCGCGCTGGTTGAAGTACTCCGAGCACAACACCCTGGTGGTCACCCGCCCGGCGAAGATGTCGATCTCGGGGTCCCACTTCGCCAGCCAGCTGGCGAACGGGCCTTCCTGTCCATGCTTGGCGAACTCGTCCTGCAGCAGCTGCAGACGCGCCCGCAGGAAGCCGTGGTTGTAGTAGAGCTTGCTGACCGCCCAGGGTTCGCCGGCGTCGGGGTACAGCCGGTAGTCCGCGGCCGCCTCATAGGCGGCAACCGAAACCTGGTGGCAGCGAATGTGATCCGGATGCGGATAGCCACCGTTCTCGTCGTAGGTGGTCATCACGTGCGGACGGAACTCGCGGATCAGCTTCACCAATTCGCCGACCGGTTGCTCCAGCGGCACCAACGCAAAGCAGCCGTCGGGCAGCGGCGGCGGCGGATCGCCCTCGGGCAACCCGGAATCCTCAAATCCCAGCCAGTGGTGCTCGACCCCGAGGATCTCCGCGGCCCGGGCCATCTCGTCGCGCCGGATGTCGGCGATCCGCCCGCGCACCTCGGGCAGGTCCATCGCCGGGTTCAGAATGTCGCCACGTTCGCCGCCGGTCAGAGTCACCACCATGACCCGGTGGCCTTCGGCGGCGTACCGGGCAACGGTTGCCGCGCCCTTACTGGACTCGTCGTCCGGATGGGCGTGCACAGCCATCAGCCGCAGTTCGGTCACGTCTCCCCTGTACTCACTGTCTCGTCTTGGGCTTTCCCTGGGTCTTACATGCTGATGTAACAGCGACAGCACGCCCTATAGTCCAATAGTTCCATTCGGGGCGTGGATACCCGTAATCGAAGCCCGCTGACGAGAGACGCGACGCCAACCCATGACCGAAACTCCCCCGCCGCTCCCACATGAGCGTTACGGGCGCACCCGCCTGCCGGCGACAACCCGGCGGCGAGTGGCGTTCGCGCTGGGTGTGCTGGTGTTGGCCGCCGGGCTGGTGCTGGCTCTGATCGCCTACCAGCGCTTCGAAGGCAACGACGTCGAGGGCACGATCGCGGCATATCAGGTCACCGATGATCACACCGTCTCGGTGACGATCAGCGTGACCCGAAAGGATCCTTCCCGTCCCGTGCATTGCATTGTCCGAGTTCGTTCTCATGACGGCGACGAAACCGGTCGGCGCGAAATTCTGGTGCCTCCATCACAAGCGGCAACGGTGCAGGTCACCACATTTGTGAAGTCGTACAAACGACCATTCGTCGGCGATATTTACGGCTGCGGAACTGACGTTCCCGGATACCTCGTCGCGCCCTGACCGGCGACGGAAGGACCAACGGCGAACTGCGAAAGCATGAAGGCTGCCTGTCCTCGCGGTGGTAGACTAATTCGATACACGGTTCCTGCTGGGAGCCGTGTATTGCTTCATTGGCGCGTTTCATCGCGGCTCTTCGATGGCAATACACGCGGAACCATCCGCATGTTCCCAGCAGCGACAACAGACTGCAACGCGAACATCGCGTAACCAACGAACGAGGAGCGCAGCGAGATGACCGATACCCAGGTGACCTGGCTGACCCAGGAGTCGTACGACCGCCTCAAGACTGAGCTGGATCAGTTGATCGCCAACCGTCCGGTCATCGCCGCCGAGATCAACGACCGTCGTGAAGAGGGCGATCTGCGCGAGAACGGCGGCTACCACGCCGCGCGCGAAGAGCAGGGCCAGCAGGAGGCCCGCATCCGCCAGCTGCAGGAGCTGCTGAACACCGCCAAGGTGGGCGAGGCACCCAAGCAGTCCGGCGTCGCGCTCCCCGGCTCGGTGGTCAAGGTCTACTACGACGGTGACGAGTCCGACACCGAGACCTTCTTGATCGCCACCCGCCAGGAGGGCATCGACCACGACAAGCTCGAGGTCTACTCCCCGAACTCCCCGCTGGGTGGTGCGCTGCTCAACGCCAAGGTCGGCGACACCCGCGAGTACGCGGTGCCGAGCGGCAAGACCGTGAAGGTCACGCTGGTCAGCGCCGAGCCCTACCACTCGTAACCTCTCTCGCGCGTGGCGCGCATCGCCGAAGACCTTCTGCTGCTGCTGCTCGACAATGCCGCGGCACAGCCTGCCGTGGAGCCGGCCCGGCTGCAACGGCTGTTGGCCGCCGCCGTGCTGCTGGACCTCGCCTACGACTGCCGGGTCCGGCCCGCGATACCAGGTGAACCCGTCCCGGCCGACCGACTGGTCGCGTTAGCCGGGCCGCCTCCCCTGGATCCGGTCGTGCGCCCGGCGCTGGCCCTGCTCGAACAGGCCCCGGTCAGCGCGGGCGAGGCGATCGGCAAGTTGCGCAAGCAGATCGAGGACGGCGTGATCGACCAGCTGCTGCGCACCGGCCAGATTCATCAGATTGCGTTGTCGCAGAATCGGTTTCGCAGGAGTACCTATGCCTGGCCGCTGGCCAGCAGGGCGCGGGTGGACCGGGCCCGATCCGCCATGCTGTCCGCCCTGTTCGACGGCAACCGCCCCGACCCGGCCACGGCGACGATCATTTCGCTGCTGCATACCGTCGGCGCACTGGGCGCGGTGTTGAGCCTCAACGACCGTGGCTGGCACTGGGTCTGCGATCGAGCCAGCGAAATCGCCAGCGGCACATGGGTTGACGATGCCAAGATGGCCGAAGTCAATCTGGCGGTGACGACCGCCGCGGTGCGGCCCGCACTAGTTTAGGGCTTGCTCGAGGTCGCCGAGCAGATCTGCCGGGTCTTCGATCCCGACCGAGAGGCGAACCAGGTCCTCTGGCACCTCGAGCTGCGATCCGGCGGTCGATGCGTGCGTCATGGCGCCGGGATGCTCGATCAGCGACTCGACCCCGCCCAGCGACTCGGCGAGGATGAAAACTTCGGTGCGCGAACACAACTGGCGTGCCGCGTCGATGCCGTCGCGCATCCGAACCGACACCATGCCGCCGAATCCGCTCATCTGCCGCGCTGCCACCTGGTGCCCGGGATGCGACGGCAGGCCCGGATAGAGCACCTGGCTCACCGCATCGTGCTCAGCCAGGAATTCGGCCACTTTCGCGGCATTCGCGCTGTGCCGCTGCATCCGCAGTTCCAGGGTCTTCAGACCCCGCATCGTCAGATACGCGTCGAACGGGCCGGGCACCGCGCCGGCGCCGTTCTGCAGGAACGCGAACTTGGTGTCCAGCTCCTCGTCGTTGGTGACCAGCGCACCGCCGACCACGTCGGAGTGTCCGCCGATGTACTTCGTCGTCGAATGCAGCACGATGTCGGCGCCGAGATTGAGCGGCTGCTGCAGCGCCGGTGAGGCGAAGGTGTTGTCCACCAACACCTTCTGGCCGCCGACAGCCGCGATCTCGGCGATCGCGGCAACGTCGGCGATCGATAGCAGCGGGTTGGTGGGCGTCTCGACCCAGATCAGCTTGGTGGCAGCGGTGATGGCCGCGCGCACCGCATCGAGGTCGGACAGTGCCACCGGCGTGTGCGCAACCCCCCACTGGGTGAATACCTTGTCGATGAGCCGGAAGGTGCCGCCGTAGGCGTCGTCGGGGATGACCACGTGATCGCCGGGACGCAGCACCGCCCGCAGTGCGCAGTCGGTGGCGGCCATGCCCGAACTGAACGCGCGTCCGCAGGTGCCGTCCTCAACCGCGGCGAGCACCGCCTCCAGCGCGGCGCGGGTCGGATTGCCCGTGCGGGCGTATTCGAAGCCACCACGCAGGCCGCCGACACCGTCCTGCGCGAAGGTGCTGCTGGCATAGATCGGCGCGTTCACCGCACCGGTCGCGGGATCGGGACGGTATCCGGCGTGGATGGCCCTGGTCGCGAACCCCTGGGCCCGGTGCCGGTCGGCGGCACTTCGTTGCTCACTCATCGGTTTCGAGCCTAACGGCTCGAGACATCAGAGCGGCACGCACACCGTCGTCATGATTTTATCGGCGAGCGTCTGCCGTTTGGCGTCCCACAACGGGAACAGGTAGCCGATGTAGCAGATGATCGCGTCGACGAAGTGGGCGATCTGGCGCACGATCGACATCCCGAAACCGATCGGCTGGCCGGTCTTTTCGCTGATCACCTTGAACTTCAGCACCGACTTGCCGATGCTCGACCCGGTGGTGCCCTGCCGGTAGCCGTAGTTCCAGACCCAGAACGCCAGGCTGGCGAGCCCGAACACGAACGACAGGATCAGGCCCAGCGTGGACGGCTGCGAGGTGCAGTAGACGCCGTAGCTGTTGTCGACGCTGCTCGAGGTGCAGTTGTTCTCGCCGGTGGCGACCATCAGACCCTGCCCGACTCCGGACAGGATCGCGATCGGGAGGGCATCGATGATGAAGGCGCCGACCCGTTTGATCCACGGGGTGTACGCCTCCTTCGACAGCACGCCGGCGCCAGGCGGAGGCGGCGGCGGATAGTTCCCCGGCGGCGGAGGCGGGTAATTCCCCGGCGGCGGATAGTTCCCCGGCGGAGGCGGCGGATAGTTCCCCGGCGGCGGGGGCGGGTAGTTACCGGGAGGAGGGGGCGGTTGCGTCATCGAAAGTCCTTTGTCTACAGGGGGAGGCAGACGGTCGTCATGATTTTGTCGGCCAAGGTCTGGCGCTTGCTGTCCCACAGCGGGAACAGCACGGCGATCAGCCACACGATGCCGAGGCAGATGTAGGAAGCCACCAGGTACAGGATCTCGCGGACGAAGGACAGTCCGAAACCGATTGGCAGCCCGGTCTTTTCGCTGACCACCTTGAACTTCATCACGGATTTGCCGATGCTCGACCCGGTGGTGCCCTGGCGGTAGCCGAGGTTCCAGACCACGAACGCGATCGCGACCAAGCCCGCGACGACGAGAGCAAGCGTGCCGACTGTCGAGGTGCCCGACGCGCAGTAGTCAGCGGTCTCGTACTGCGACGTGTCGGTCACGCATTCGGTGTCCGTGGTGGCGATCACGACGCCGTACCCGATGCCCAAGATGATGTAGGCCGGGATGTAGTCGATCAGCCACGCGACGACCCGGGTGAACCAGGACGTGTAGGCGCTCTGCGGCAGCTGGGGAACCGGCTGACCAGGCGCGGGGGGGCCGCCGAAGGAAGCCCCCGGTGGCGGCGGCGCGTAACCGCCCTGGGGCGGTGGCGGCGGCGGATAGTTACCGGCAGGCGGCGGCGGGTAATTCCCCGGCGGGTAGCTTCCCGGCGGGGGGCCTGGCGGTTGTTCGGTCATGGCGCCTTCCACTTCGAGAGTGATCACCTGGGATAAAGCGGCCTAAATGTACCTGAGAAGTACCTGCGTATCGCGACAAAGCGCAATCTTCATCTGAGCGCAATACACCGCCCAAAGAATTTGTCCGAGAAACTACTTCAGCGTCGACGGGGCCCGTCGGACAGGAAACCGAGCAGATCGTGGCGGGTGATGACACCGACCGGCTTACCCTCCTCGACCACCATCAATGCGTCCCGCTCCCCCAACGACTTCGCCGCCGCACTGACCAGCTCTCCCGCACCGATCAACGGCAGCGGTGGGCTCATGTGCACCGCCACCGCGTCGGCCAGCTTGGCGCGTCCCTCGAACACCGCGGACAGCAGTTCTCGCTCCGAGACGCTGCCTGCCACTTCGCCCGCCATCACCGGGGGTTCGGCGCCGACCACCGGCATCTGGGACACGCCGTACTCACGCAGGATGCCGATGGCGTCGCGAACGGTTTCCGACGGGTGGGTGTGCACCAGGTCGGGTAGCGCCCCGGACTTGCCGCGCAGCACATCGCCGACCGTCGGCTCGACCACCGACCCGTCCAGCCGGGTCCGCAGGAATCCGTACGACGACATCCAGCCGTCGTTGAAGATCTTGGAAAGGTAACCGCGGCCACCGTCGGGCAACAGCACCACGACCACCGAGTCGGGGCCGGCCTCCTGGGCCACCTTGAGCGCGGCGACGACCGCCATCCCGCAGGAGCCGCCGACCAGCAGCGCTTCTTCACGGGCCAGCCGCCGGGTCATGTCGAAGGAATCCGCGTCCGAGACCGCGATGATCTCGTCGGGGACGGCCGGGTCGTATGCGGCGGGCCAGAAGTCTTCCCCGACACCCTCGACCAGGTAGGGCCGTCCGGTGCCGCCGGAGTACACCGAGCCCTCCGGGTCTGCCCCGATCACCTTCACCTTGCCGCCGGACACCTCCTTGAGATAGCGGCCGGCGCCGGTGATGGTTCCGCCGGTGCCGACGCCGGCGACGAAATGCGTGACCTTGCCCTCGGTGTCCGCCCAGATCTCCGGACCGGTGGTTTCGTAGTGGCTGGCCGGTCCCATCGGGTTGGAGTACTGGTCGGGCTTCCAGGCACCCTCGATCTCGGTGACCAGCCGGTTGGACACGCTGTAGTAGCTGTCCGGGTCGTCGGGAGCGACGGCCGTCGGGCAGACGACGACCTCGGCGCCGTAGGCGCGCAAGACATTGCGCTTGTCCTCGCTGACCTTGTCGGGGCAGACGAAGATGCACTTGTAGCCGCGTCGCTGGGCGACCAGCGCCAGGCCGACGCCGGTGTTGCCGGAGGTGGGTTCGACGATCGTCCCGCCGGGCTTCAACTGACCGCTGGCCTCGGCCTCGTCGATCATCTTCACCGCGATGCGGTCCTTGGCGCTGCCGCCGGGATTGAGGTACTCGATCTTGGCCGCGACCACCCCCGAGCCTTCCGGCACGACGGAGTTCAGTTGGACCAGTGGGGTGTGCCCGATCAGCTCGCTGATGTGCGACGCGATTCGCATGCCTACATCGTGTCAGGCGGCGAATCCGCGCGGCTAGCCGGTCGCTTCGCGGATGTACTCGCCGATCTGACGCAGTGAGCGTTTGGCTTCGGGGATGAGCGGTGCGGCGAGCTGGAAGTCGTGGATCTGGCCGGGCCACACCCGCACTTCAGTGGGGACGCCGGCGGCGGCGAGCCGACGCGCCGCGAGCCGGGCGTCGTGCAGCAGTACTTCCGATCCGGACACGTGGATCAGCGTGCGCGGAAGGCCGGGCTCGATGTGGTCGAGCGGCTCATAGACGCCCTCGGGTTCGCCGTCGACGATGTTCTTGGCCGCGGCTCGCGCGACCAGGGCGACCAGGGCGTCGAACGCCTTGGGCGGGAACATCGCGTCGGTGCGCATATTCGGGTGGGCCACCTTCTGCTCATGGTCGAGCTGAAGCAGCGGCGAGATGGCCACCAGTGCGGCGGGCTCCTCGCCGAGGGCCTGCAGCCGCTGCGCCAGGGTCAGGGCCAGATAACCGCCCGCCGAGTCCCCGGCCAGCACGATCTGGTCGGGTTCGTACCCGCGGGTCCGCAGCCACTGGTACGCGTCATAGCAGTCGTCGACGGCGTTGCCGATGGTGTGCTTCGGGATGAGCCGATAGTCGACCACCAGCACCGGCGAGTCGGCGAACTTCGACAGCGCGACCGAGATGCGGCTGTGCGAGTTCACCCCGCAGGTGAGGAAGGCGCCGCCGTGCATGTACAGCACGATGCGGCGGTTGCCGTCGGCAGGCAGGACGCCGGGCGCCCGGACCAGTTGCGCTGAGGCGTTCGGCAAACCGACAGTGGCGCGCACCGTGCCGGGGGTGGGAAGCAGCGCGCGGGCGACGAAGTCGACCAGACCGAACGGCCATGGCCAGTGCGGCACATGGCTGAGCACTGCCAACGTGGGCCACATGGTGGCACGGGTGCCCATCGAGACCAGCCGCGCGGCGACACTCGGGCCGCTCTCGACGACCTCGACCGGCGCTCCGTCGCTGACCGGGTACCGGCGCGGGCGACCGCCACCAGCGTGAACATGATGAGGGGCAGAAGCCCGGACCTTGCTGGGTGCGGTCATCGTCAACACTCCCTACGCCAATGTAGATACGTGTCCCGGGCCTGTTAGTTAAGCCCGGTGACTTAGCTTGCCATCTGCCTTACCTATAACAACTAACGATCTGATTTCTTACCGGATCTGATACCTGTCTGTAATCGCGGGGCCACTGTTGCGCCCCGAATTGACGCCCGAGCAGCACCTAAACTGGACTCGTGGGGATACGCGCTCCGCGGAAGTCAACGGCCGCGCTGGCAGCGGCGGGGGTTCTGGCCTCGACCGGAACCGCCGTCCTGGGTGCGCGCAGTTTGCTCACCGGTCAGGCCGACCAGGTCCGCAATGTGATTCCGAAGTCGTGGGACATCCCACCGCGGGCGGACGGTGTCTACGCGCCGGGCGGCGGCCCCGTCCAGCGCTGGGAGCGCGGGATGGAGTTCGACCTGCATCTGATGGTGTTCGGCGACTCGACGGCCACCGGCTACGGCTGTCGCAGCGCCGACGAGGTGCCCGGCGTGCTGCTCGCCCGAGGCCTCGCCGAGGAGTCCGGCAAGCTCATCCGGCTGTCGACCAAGGCGATCGTGGGTGCGACGTCCAAGGGCCTGTCCGGTCAGGTCGACGCGATGTTCGTAGCCGGGCCCCCACCGGATGCGGCCGTGATCATGATCGGCGCCAACGACATCACCGCGCTCAACGGGATCAGCCCCTCGGCGCGCCGCCTGGGCGCGGCGGTTCAGCGCCTGCGTGCCTCCGGTGCGGTGGTGGTGGTCGGGACATGCCCGGATTTCGGCGTCATCAAAGACATCCCCCAACCCCTGCGATGGACGGCCCGTAACCGCGGCCTGCGGTTGGCCCGCGTGCAGGCGGCTGCGGTGCGCGCCGCGGGCGGGGTCCCGGTGCCGCTGGCGGATCTGCTGGCGCCGAACTTCCGGCAGGCGCCCGAGGTGATGTTCTCCGAGGACCGCTACCACCCGTCGGCCGCGGGATATGCGTTGGCCGCCAACCAATTGATGCCCGCGCTGTGCCATGCCCTCGGCGAGTGGACCGGTGTCACGGTGCCCGACCTGCCGTGGGCGACCAAGTCGGAGGTACGCGCACTGACCGACCGGCTCGGGCCGCTGGCACAGCTGCTGCGCCGCAGAACAACCGGGGTCCCCGCACCGATCGTGGTGACCGCGAGCTAGGTTCGTGTGCAGTCGTCGCTGCATACCAAGGAGCCGTCATGCCCGAAGCTGTCATCGTTTCCACCGCCCGCTCGCCGATCGGGCGCGCGATGAAGGGGTCGCTGGTCGACATTCGTCCCGACGATCTCGCCGCCCAGATGGTGCGCGCCGCGCTGGACAAAGTGCCCTCGCTAGATCCGCACGACATCGACGACCTGATCATGGGCTGCGGTCAGCCCGGTGGTGAGTCGGGCTTCAACATCGGCCGGGCGGTCGCCGTCGAGCTGGGTTACGACTTCATGCCGGGCACCACCGTCAACCGGTACTGCTCGTCGTCGCTGCAGACCACCCGGATGGCGTTCCACGCGATCAAGGCCGGCGAGGGCCACGCGTTCATCTCGGCCGGTGTCGAGACGGTGTCCCGCTTCGGCAAGGGCAACGCCGACGGCTGGCCGGACACCAAGAACTCGCTGTTCGCGGATGCGATGGCCCGCTCGGACGCGGCCACCGCCGGCGCCGACGAATGGCACGATCCGCGCGAGGACGGCCTGCTGCCCGACGTGTACATCGCGATGGGTCAGACCGCCGAGAACGTCGCGCTGTTCACCGGCATCAGCCGCGAAGACCAGGACCACTGGGGCGTGCGTTCCCAGAACAAGGCCGAGGAAGCCATCAACAGCGGCTTCTTCGAGCGCGAGATCGTGCCGGTCACCCTGCCCGACGGCACCGTCGTGTCCAAGGACGACGGACCGCGCGCCGGCACCACCTACGAGAAGATCAGCCAGCTCAAGCCGGTGTTCCGGCCCAACGGCACGATCACCGCGGGTAATGCGTGTCCGCTGAACGACGGCGCGGCCGCGCTGGTGATCATGTCCGACACCAAGGCCAAGGAGCTGGGGCTGACCCCGCTGGCGCGGATCGTGTCGACGGGCGTGTCCGGCCTGTCGCCGGAGATCATGGGCCTCGGCCCGATCGAGGCCGTGAAAAAGGCTCTCGCGCAGGCGAACATGACGATCGGCGACATCGACCTCTACGAGATCAACGAGGCGTTCGCTGTCCAGGTGCTCGGCTCGGCGCGGGCGCTCGGCATGGATGAGGACAAGCTGAACGTCTCCGGCGGCGCGATCGCGCTGGGGCATCCGTTCGGCATGACCGGCGCGCGAATCACCGCCACGCTGCTGAACAACCTGCAGACCCACGACAAGACGTTCGGCATCGAGACGATGTGCGTCGGCGGCGGCCAGGGCATGGCCATGGTGATCGAGCGCCTCAGCTAGTTCGCCATCGAGTCAGACCTCAGAGCGACGATCGCTACGACTTCATCGCCCTGGGGTCTGACTCGATGTCCATGCGCGCCTGGTCCGTTCGATGATGTCGGCCGTTCGGTCGCCGGCGACCACTCGGATTCTGCGCCACCCGATATCGGCGATGAATTCCGACCTGGTCCGATCGTTGCGATAGATGCCGCGATCCAGGCGATGCTGCTCGCCGTCGTACTCGACCGCGACCATCACATCGCGCCACCCCATGTCCAGGTAGTAGTGCGAACGACCGTCGGCGCGCAGCACTGGTATCTGCGTTTCGGGGCGCGGAAATCCAGCCGCGATCAGCAACAGCCTCAACCATGTCTCTCGCGGGGATTGCGATCCGGCATCGGCGAGGTCGAGGACCGCAGGCACTCGGCGCACTCCTCGCACATTGGGATGGCGTGGCAGCAACTCCAGTACCTCGTCGACGCTCAACCGGGTGGCGTTCGCGAGCGCATCGACTCGGGCCACCGCTTCGCCCAGCGTCCCCCGCCGCGCGAGATCGAAGGTCGTGCGCGCCAACGTGGTAACCGGTAAACCCGGTACGGAGTGCACCTCGTCTCCGAACAACGTCTCGGCGCGAGTGACGATCCCCGACGGCGCCTTGTTGTTCGGGTAGCTGAGCTCGATCGGTACCGATGCATCGATCCACTTCGCTCCGTGCACTGCAGACGCAGCCAAACCGGTCACGACAGCGCGACCTCGAGACCAGAGAACAGCCGCGACTGCACGGTCACGGACCGACAGCTCGCCGGCCCCGTATGCATACACGTCCGGAAAAATGCGTCGGCAGTGCGCCCGGAGCTGATATCTGGTCAGCTCGCCCGCAGCGATCGCGTCGCTTCCGATGAACACCCGCTGCACTCGCACAGGATGGCGGTGAACCGCCACTGCTGCGTTCGCTCATCCACAGCCCATCGAGTCAGAACTGAGTGCGCCGAAATCCGCGTGCGCATCGCACTGGCTTCTGACTCGACACAAAAAACAAAGCCCCGGCCGTCAGGCCGGGGCTTTGCACGGTGAGGCAGCTAGCGCTGTTGGAAGTAGCTGAGCAGCCGCAGGATCTCGATGTACAGCCAGACCAGCGTCACGGTCAGGCCGAGGGCCACGCCCCAGGCCGCCTTCTCCGGCGCACCGGCGCGGATCATCTGATCGGCAGCGTCGAAGTCGATCAGGAAGCTGAACGCCGCCAGCGCGATCACGAACAGCGAGAACATGATCGCCACCGGGCCGCCGCTGCGCAGGCCGAGGCCTTCGCCGCCGCCGACACCGAACATCGCCAGCACGAAGTTGCCCAGGATCAGCACCAGCACGCCGACCATGGCCGCGACGATCATGCGGGTGAACTTGGGGGTGACCCGGATGGCGCCGGTCTTGTAGACGACGAGCATGCCGAAGAACACGCCGATGGTGCCGAGCACCGCCTGGCTGATCAGCACACCGGCGTTGGCGCCGGACACCACCACGTTGGCGAAGATGAACGACACCGCGCCGACGAACAGCCCCTCGAGCGCGGCGTAGCTGAGAACGATGGCGGGGTTGTCCTGCTTACGACCGAACGTCGCGATCAGCACCAGGACCAGCCCGCCTAGCCCACCGATCAGGGTGAGCGGCGTGGCCAGGGCCAGGTTGGCCGAGACGAGGAAGTAGGAGATGACCGCGACGACGGACAGCACACCGAGGGTGATGCCGGTCTTGGTGACGACGTCGTCGATCGTCATGGGCCGCGAGACGCCGGTCTGCGGCTGGTAGGCGCCAGCGTAGGGATCGGTCTGGTAAGCCACCTGCTGAGCACCGGCTACACCGGTACCGAATTGTGCGTATCCGCCCTGCTGCTTGGGCAGCGAACGAAATACCGGGTTGCTGGTCTCCCGCACCGTCGGAATCCTCTCCTGGAAGTCGCGTAACACACCGTCAACGAACGGCTGCCGGAACCAGTTCCCAGGAAGTCCACAACGTTCTTCCCGGCGTGTCCGGCGCTACGAAGCCTGACCTTACCTGTGAGCGGCATCCGGCGGGTGACGATCTTTTGCCAACTGGTATTTTCCCCAGTGAAAAACTAGGACATCCAACCAATTTGATGGACGGAAGGACCGCCCGCCGTGACGGCTGAATCCGACGAAGTCTTGACCCGGGTCGACGGCGGCGTCGGCTTCCTGACACTCAATCGCCCGAAGGCCATCAACTCGCTGACCCACACCATGGTCACGATCATCGCGAAGGCGCTCACCGACTGGGCCGACGACGACGACGTCCGCGCGGTGGTCCTCGCCGGCGAGGGGGAACGCGGCCTGTGTGCAGGCGGCGACGTGGTGGCGATCTACCACAGCGCCCGCGGCGACGGTTCCGAAGCTCGCCGGTTCTGGCTCGACGAGTACCGCCTCAACGCCCAGATCGCCAACTTCCCCAAGCCCTTCGTGGCGATCATGGACGGCATCGTGATGGGCGGCGGAGTCGGCGTCGCCGCACACGGCAGCGTTCGCGTGGTGACCGACACCTCCAAGGTCGCCATGCCCGAGGTGGGGATCGGCTTCGTCCCCGACGTCGGCGGCACCTATCTGTTGTCCCGGGCCCCCGGTCAACTCGGCTCGCACGCCGCGCTGTCCGGCGCGCCGTTCTCCGGGGCCGACGCCATCGCGCTCGGATTCGCCGACCACTACGTCCCGCACGTGCAGTTGCAGGGATTCGTCGAAGCGATCGTCGCCGACGGTGTCGATGCCGCCGTTCAGGCGTTCGCCACCGACCCGCCGGCCAGTCACCTTCTGTCGCAACAGCATTGGATCGACGAATGCTATGCGGGCGAGACCGTCGCCGACATCGTCGCCGCCCTGCGCGCCTACGACGACGAGGACGCCAGGAAAGCAGGCGACCTCATCGCCTCCCGCTCCCCGATCGCCGCGTCCGTCGCCCTGGCCTCAGTGCGCCGCGCCGCCGCGCTGGAGACCCTGGAAGACGTTCTGGTGCAGGAGTACAGAGTGTCGTCGGCGTCGCTGGACTCCCACGACTTCGTCGAGGGCATCCGCGCGCAGATCATCGACAAAGACCGCAACCCGACGTGGAACCCGCCGTCACTGGCCGCGGTGACCGAGCAGGATGTGGAACAGTACTTCGCGCCGGCAGACCCGGACCTGACCTTCGAGGAGGACAAGTGAGTTACCAAACCATCCTGGTCGACCGCGACGAGCGGGTCGGCACGATCACCCTCAACCGGCCCAAGGCGCTCAACGCGCTCAACAGCCAGGTGATGGTCGAGGTCACCACGGCCGCCGCCGAATTCGACAACGATCCGGGGATCGGCGCCATCGTCATCACCGGCAACGACAAGGCGTTCGCCGCCGGTGCCGACATCAAGGAGATGGCCGAACTCTCGTTCTCCGAGGTTTTCGACGCGGACTTCTTCGCGGCGTGGAGCAAGCTGGCCGCCGTCCGCACCCCGACGATCGCCGCGGTCGCCGGCTACGCCCTCGGTGGTGGGTGCGAGCTGGCGATGATGTGCGACGTCCTGATCGCCGCCGATACCGCAAAGTTCGGCCAACCCGAGATCAAACTCGGCGTGCTGCCCGGCATGGGCGGCTCGCAACGGCTCACCCGGGCGATCGGCAAGGCCAAGGCGATGGACCTCATCCTGACCGGCCGCACCATCGACGCCGCCGAGGCCGAGCGCAGCGGACTGGTGTCGCGGGTGGTACCGGCAGACGACCTGCTCACCGAGGCGAAAGCCGTCGCGACGACCATCTCGCAGATGTCACGCTCAGCAGCACGGATGGCCAAGGAAGCCGTCAACCGCGCCTTCGAATCGACGCTGACCGAAGGTCTGCTCTACGAGCGTCGGCTGTTCCACTCCGCGTTCGCCACCGACGACCAGACGGAGGGTATGGCTGCCTTCACCGAGAAACGCCCTGCGAACTTCACGCACCGCTAAGGTGCTGACGTGACCGTCACCGAGCCGGAGGTTGTGGAGGAGCCCAAATCCGAGCCCAAGCCGGATTGGTGGCAGCGCCGCTACACGTTCACCGGAACGGCTGTCGGCCTGGTGTTCCTCGGCCTGTCCCTGAGCCCGTCGCTGCTGCCGCGCGGACCGTTGTTCCAAGGCCTCGTCAGCGGCGCCGCCGGCGCTGTCGGCTATGGACTGGGTGTGTTCGCCGTATGGCTGGTGCGGTTCATGTTGTCCCGTCCATCCAGCCCACGCCCGCCGCGGTGGGCGTGGCCGGTGCTGGTCGCCGTCGGAATCGTCTGGCTGGTCGTGACGATCTACTGGTTCCACGTCTGGCAGGACCACGTTCGCGACCTGATGGGTGTGCCGCGGCTGCAGTGGTACAACTACCCGCAGGCCGCGATCATCGGCGTGGTCGTGCTGTTCTTGTTCGTCGAAATCGGGCAACTGGTCGGCAGACTCGTCAGATATCTGGTCCGCCTGTTGAATCGGTATGCGCCACCGCGTGTTTCGGCGGTGGTTGTCGTGGTGCTGCTGCTCAGCCTGACGATTGCGATACTCAACGGCGTGGTGATCAGGGGCGGAATGAGCTTCCTGAACAGCACTTTCGCCTCGGTGAACGACGAGATGGATCCGGACAACCCGGCCCCGACGACGCCGCTGCGCTCCGGTGGCCCCGGCTCGCTGGTCGCCTGGGACACCCTCGGCCACCAGGGCCGCGTGTTCGTCGCCGGTGGACCATCCGTCGAGGAACTGACCAAGTTCAACGGCGCCCCGGCGGTGGAACCGATCCGGGCCTACGCGGGCAAGAACTCCGCCGACGGCATCAAGGCATCCGCCGAGCTGGCAGCGCGAGAGTTGGAGCGCGCCGGCGGATTCAAGCGCAAGGTCATCGCCGTCGCGACGACGACGGGGACGGGCTGGATCAACGAGGCCGAAGCGTCGGCTCTGGAATACATGTACAACGGCGACACCGCGATCGTCAGCATGCAGTACTCGTTCCTGCCGAGCTGGCTGTCGTTCCTGGTGGACAAGGAGAACGCCCGGCAGGCGGGCCAGGCATTGTTCGAGGCGGTCGACGCGCGACTGCGCGAGATGCCTGAAGCCCAGCGGCCCAAGATCGTGGTGTTCGGCGAGAGCCTGGGATCCTTCGGCGGCGAGGCGCCGTTCCTGAGCCCGAACAACATCATCGCCCGCACCGACGGGGCGCTGTTCTCCGGCCCGACGTTCAACAACACGATGTGGGACGACGTCACCGTCAACCGGGACGCCGGGTCCCCGATGTGGCTGCCGATCTTCGACGACGGCCAGAACATCCGGTTCGCCGCGCGTCCCGACAATCTGGGCAGGCCCGACAAGCCGTGGGGCTACCCGCGGATCGTCTACCTCCAGCACGCATCCGATCCCATCAGTTGGTGGAATCCGAATCTGCTGTTCGCCGAACCGGATTGGTTACGTGAGACGCGCGGGTATGACGTGTCGCCGGATATGTACTGGATTCCGATCGTCACGTTCTTG
Source organism: Mycolicibacterium rhodesiae (assembly GCF_002086695.1). Classification (GTDB taxonomy): domain Bacteria; phylum Actinomycetota; class Actinomycetes; order Mycobacteriales; family Mycobacteriaceae; genus Mycobacterium; species Mycobacterium rhodesiae. Next base: position 210,109 of record NZ_MVIH01000008.1, on the reverse strand, counting down.
CAGGTGTCCGCGGACATGGCGGTGGCCGTCGACGTTCCCGACGGACATGGCCACCGTTACGTGCGCGACGTCGTCAACGCGTGGGCGTCGATCCTGCAGCCGCCGGGGTGGACGCCGGAGAAGACCGAGCGCCTGCGCGGAATCGTCAAGGCGCCGGAGTGAGCTCGCTCAACTCGGCGAGTATGTCGGCTGCGGCCAAGGCCTGATAGCCGCCGACGACATCGGTGGCGCGATGCAGTCCGAGGTCCTGCAATGCGGCCGCCGCCAAGCTCGAGGTGTAGCCCTGCGAGCACAGGATCACCCACTCGACGTCATCGTCTTTCGCCTGGGGCAGCTTGGCGTCGCTGGTCGGATCGCAGCGCCACTCCAGCACATTGCGTTCGATCACCAACGCGGCCGGCGTCTCGCCTTCGGCGGCGCGTTGCGCGGCCGGGCGGATGTCGACCAGGATGGCTCCGCGACGCAGCGCCGCTGGGAGCTCCTGCGCCGCCAGCCGGTGCAGTCGCGCCCGGGCGTCGGCCAGAACGCGGTCGATTCGGCTGCTCATCGGATCAGCTCCCTTCGGGTGCGTCGGTCAGTTCGGTGCGTGTGCGGCGCAGCGTATTGCGTTCGGTGACTTCGTAATACGACATCGCTGTCAACGGCGGTGAGTACGCGTGCACACTCAGTGTCGCAGACGCGGGGGCCGCGACGGCCGGTGCGCCGACGACGTCGTGCACCCACCCCAGCGGGAAGGCCGCCTGGTCTCCCGCGTCGAGGCGGCGGCGGTGCAAACGCTCACCGTCCCAACGGTATTCGTGCAGAGCGCCGGAGAGAACGGTCAGCGCACCCAGCGAGCCGCCGTGGTCGTGCAGTTCGGTGGTGTGGTCGGCGACCCAGCTGATCAGCCAGACGTCGAGCTCGTCGTCGGCGTGCAACCGGGTGAACCAGCGTTCGTCGCTCGGCGGACCACCGGCGGGCAGCAGCGCGTCGAACTGACCGCGCAGCACACCGTCGGCGTACCGATCGGTGGCGTGCATGAGGTCAGGCAACCGCAGCCGGGTTGGCGCGGAGACGGCGGGTGCGATGGACGGGAAGGTGGCAAGTGAAAGGGCAGCGCCCGAATACGGCATGACGAGAAACTTTCCGCACGTTGCAGGGTCAGATCGGGGGTCGGCTAGTACCGACAACACTCCCTGGACCTGGTCCGCTCCGTCATGGCCGCCAGTGTTGCATAGATTGACACGATGCGCCCCTACCGATGTCGCTCCCTGTCCGCCGCCGCGGCGTGTGTCGCGGGCGTGGCCGCCGTGCTGACGGCGTGCTCGTCAGGCGGCGGCGGGCAATCGCCGTCTACTACTGCGGCGCCGTCGAGCAGTGGAGCGCAGTCGACGGAAGCGGCTGCGCCGTCGGGCACAGTCGGCACCTCGCCGGGTGGCGTCACCACCCGGATTGATACGCCCGCTGAATCGACCGAAGAACAATATGCGCAGGCCTGCATGGCGACGAAGAAGTGGATGGAAGCCAAGGGCGGCGAGCCGGCGACGCTGGTCGAACCGTTCCTCAAGGAACTGCAGGGCGGCGCCGCCCCGGGCCCGGCGACGTTCAACAGCACCTGGGGACAGTTGTCGACGGCGCAACAGGCGGCGGTCATCATCGCGGTGAAGGCGGCCGCCGAGGGTGGCTGCTGACCGTTTCGATCACGGATAGCAAAAGTCGGCGCAGGGCGCGATTCTGCCAGCCGTCGCTCAGTTGCTGCCACCGGAATTAAATGCCTGACCACGCGGTTTACCTCTTTGTAATTGACCGGCGAAAAGCCGGCACACAAGAGGAAAACCAAAGAAGAGGCACATCATCATGACCAAGTACGCGATCACGGGCCTGCTCGGCACCGCGATGAGCGCGCTCGTCATCGGCCTGGCCGCCCCTGCGGCCGCCGCCCCCAGCGGGTCCGGTGACGCCCGCGACACCACAATCGACTCGCTCGGATACACCGTTGGTGGCGACAAGCTCGGCACCATCGACGTGATTCAACGCGACTGAGCGCGGCGCGGTGACACGCGCCACCACGGAAGGGCATCCCGAAAGGGGTGCCCTTCCGCTGTCGGTGAGCAGAATGGACCCCATGCCCGTCCGATCCCCCACCTCCCGGGTCGCTCTTGCGCTCGGCAGCGGTGGCGCGCGGGGATACGCGCACATCGGCGTGATCGACGAGCTGACGCGTCGCGGCTACGAGATCGTCGGTGTCGCAGGCTCGTCGATGGGCGCATTGGTGGGCGGCCTGCACGCGGCCGGCTCGCTCGACGAATTCGCGGAGTGGGCCCAGACGTTGACGCAGCGGGCCGTGCTGCGACTGCTCGATCCGTCGATCACCGCGGCCGGCGTGCTGCGCGCCGAGAAGATCCTCGACGCGGTCCGCGACATTCTCGGCGACGTCACCATCGAGAACCTGCCGATTCCCTATACCGCGGTGGCCACCGACCTGATCGCGGGTAAATCGGTGTGGTTGCAGCGCGGACCGGTCGACGCCGCGATCCGTGCCTCGATCGCCATCCCCGGCGTGATCGTCCCGCACGTGCTCGACGGCAGGCTGCTGGCCGACGGCGGCATCCTCGACCCGCTTCCGCTGGCTCCGATCGCCGCCGTCAATGCCGACGTGACGATCGCGATCAGCCTGTCCGGCCCCGACCCGGAGGCCGGCCAGGACAGCACCGCAACCCCGGAAGCGGCCGCCAGCAGCGAATGGCTGGGCCGGTTGTTGCGTAGCACCTCGGCGCTGTTGGACACCAACACCGCCCGTTCGATTCTGGACACCCCCGCGGCCAGGTCGATGCTGAGCCGATTCGGAACCAGTTCGGTGCCCGAGGACGGCGAGGAGGTCGAGCCGAGCAGCGACGATCAGCTGATCGACAGCTCACGAGAAGTTCCGATCCCCAAGTTGGGCAGCTTCGCGGTGATGAACCGCACCATCGACATCGCACAGGCCGCACTGGCCCGCCATCAGATGGCCGCCTATCCCCCGGACCTGCTCATCGAGGTGCCCCGAACCGCTTGCCGCAGTTTGGATTTCCATCGAGCCGCCGAGATCATCGACCTGGGCCGCGAACTGGCCGTCAAAGCGCTCGACGGCTACCGGCACATCGGACCGGAAATCATCATCACGCCAGAAACTCCGTGACGGCAGCCGCCACCCGGCGGCCCTGCTCGCGTCCGGCCAGCGCCGACGGAATCCGGCACCGCGGGTCCAGCGGGTTGGGCCCGAAGGCGCTCAGGGAGGCGTCGTCGGCGAAGACGGCGAAGGTGCGCGCACCGAGGCCGGCGATCTCGGCCGCGGTGCCACTGCTGAACGGGCTCGGCGCTGATTCGCTCGCCGGCACCAGCACCACGGCCGTCGCGCAGTCGGCGGCCACCGCGGTGTGGACCGAGCTGCTGACACCGCCGTCCATGTAGCGCCGGTCGCCGATCGTCACCGGCGGCCAGGTACCGGGCACCGCGCAGCTGGCGGCCACGGCGTCGACGAGGTCAACTCCGGAGGACGAGTCGAACACCACCAGTTCCCCGGTTGCGGTGTCGATGGCGGTGATCCGCAGATCCTGGTCCGGCCAACGATGTTCGGGGAGCCGAGCTTCGATCACACGTCTGCGTACCGACTCACCGACGGTGGGCGTGTCCAGCGCGATGCGTCCGATCCGCTGAAGTTTCTCGGTCAGCGCGCCGGGTTCGGCCATGGCCGAGAGGAACAGGGCGGAGATCGCGTCGATGTCCACCCCGGGGTCGATCTCCGATGAGGGTTCGGCGGTCTGACGTTCGAAGAGCGCCTCCAGCGACAGCGAACTGCTGATCTGTGCGGCGACGGTCGAGCCGGCCGAGGTTCCGACCAGCACATCCGAATCCAGCAGACTCTGAGCGGTATCCGGCGATTCGTCGGCGATCCCGCGCAAAATGCCGGTCTCCCAGCCGATGCCGGCGATACCGCCGCCGGCCAGTATCAGGGCCCGTTTCGTGGTCACAGAGTGTGAGTCTGCCAGTTGCGCAAGTAGTCGACCGCGTCGGTCTGGTAGGCGTGCTGCGCCCAGCCCAAAGGCGTCGTCCCATAGCGGAAGTCGACCAGACCCGGGTCCGCACCGGCATCGAGCAACCGACGTATCAGGTCCAGGTCACCGCTCCAGGCCGCGTGATGTAGCGGCGTCGCGCCGTCGGCGTCGCGGACGTTCGGGTCATCGGGAAACGATGGTTGCACCGGCTCGGCTCCCGAGACATCGATCCCGTGCCGAGCCAGCAGGACAAGTCGGTCGGCGAAGCCATGATCAGCGGCCCAATCGATTTGCCGCCGCCACATCTGGTCGCGGGTTTCCATCGCCTCACCAAGGCGACGCTCCCACGGACTCGGGCCTGCGTCGGCCAGACCGTGGTCCAACAACAACTCGAGGTGCGAATCGTCGGCGCGAAACATCCGGTTGTAGAGAGTCTGCTGGTCGACGGGATGCGCGCCACGCTCCAGCAACAGGCGAGCCAAGGCGGTCGCAAATCGGTGCCGGGGTTGACGACCGGGGCCCTGCTCGCCTTCGCCGAACACTCCGGTGAGCGCCGTGAACGGTGTGGACAGTGCGCGCCACAGATAACCGGCGTTCGGATCGGCGCCGGCGTCGAGCAGCACAGTGGCTGCAGCAACAACGTTACTCTCCTTGTGCGGCAACGGGACCCGCGAATAGCACAGATACATCAGCGGAACCCAGCCGAAGGGGCCGCCGCCCGTGCTGACCAGTTCCGGCTGATCCTCGAGGTGATGGTTCAGCGCGACCGGATCGGCCGCCGTTGCGGCGGCCCACACATGGTGCTGCGGCACAGCAGGATTGGCCTCGAGTAGTGTCGCGGCGACTTGCCAGCGCGGTGGGGCGTCGGTGTGGTCATAGCGCAATGACGCGAGCGAGCAGAACTGATCGGCTACGCCCAAGCTCGCCTCGTCGACCCCACCGGGATCCACGGCGAGTTCGTCGGCGATCGCCATGAACTCGACGAGCGCGGGCCAGCCGCTGAATCCGTACCGGCGAGCGATCGTGAGTTGCGCGTCGTGCAGCCGAAAGCGCTGCAGCGCAATGTCAGGCCGGGGGTGATGACGGTAGACGGCCTCGATTGCTTGGCGTTCGTTGAAATTGACTCCGCGTTGCAGAGCACGGGCGTCGGAGCGCAAATGCTCCAATGACGGATTGTCGGGAAGGGTGCTGGCCATGACGGCCTCCTCTCACATGCCCTGCGTCCGCGAGGCCGGGCCGAGAAGGAGGTCGGTCAGAAATTCACAAGCCAAAAGCAGGGAGGCTGAGCCTCTTCGAGCGGACGTCGGGCGGTCCTGCGCGCCCGAACCGCACGTTACCAGCTCCGCGGGCGATCAGCGAGATCCCATGTAGGCCCGCGCGACCCGGGTGACGAACTGATAGACGCCGTCCTCATCGGGTGCCAGCGGCCCCGGCTGGGCATGGGGCGAGCTCAGCCCGCGCTGCACCGACTCGCATGCGGCCCAGTCCTGCCGATTGGTCAGGTCCCAGAAGTCCACCGCGTAGGAGGGGTCGAAACCGGGCTTGTCCAAAGCTTCCCTGGGGAAGGCCCACGCACATTCCACGTGGGTGCGGTCGACGGCCAGTGGTGTCATCAGATGGGTCATCACATAGTCCGGGTGCAGGCTCACCAGCAGGTTGGGAAATCCCACCAGATACATCACGGTGCGCAACTCGTGCTCGGACAGGCCCTTGATCGCGACGCCGCCGCTTCGCCCGCTCAGCGACATCGTCTCGGCCTCGTCGATCATGCCCATCCAGCCACCCATCCAGTCGCCGGGCAGGTCGATGTTCTCGCCACTGGTCGGGGGGCTGATCTTCGACAGCTCGGGGTGGATCGTCGAGCAGTGGTAGCACTCCTGATAGTTCTCGACGATCACCTTCCAGTTGGTGTCCAACTCGTAGGAGTGCCGCGCGACCACCCTCAGGTCCTCGGTCCGGTAGGGGCCGACGACCTCCTCCAGTCCCGCGATGTGCAGGGCGAAGTCGCCGTCGCTGCCGCTGGGGTCCACGAAAAGATAGCCGTGCCAGTCCACCAAAGCCAGTTCGGTCAAACCGAATTCGACCGGATCGGGGCCGCTGATGCCGTCGAAGGCCGGCGCATTGCGCAGCTCACCGTTCAGCTTGTACGACCACGAGTGGTAGGGGCAGATGATCCCGCGCCGTTTGGCACTCGCACCGCAGGCAAGCAGTTCGTGACCGCGGTGGCGGCACACGTTGGCGAACGCACGCACCCGGCCGTCCTCGCCACGCACCAACAGGATTCCGTCCGAACCCGAGCCGACCGCCTTCTGGGCGCCGACTCCATCCAGATCACCGGCATGACCCACACAATGCCAGCCGCCGAAGATGTTCTGTTTCTCCCAGTCGAAGACCTTCGGGTCGACGTAGGCCTCCCGCGGCAACATCCGCGACTGCCCGAACGGGGCGAGGGCGGCCGCAAGGCCATCGGCAGGCACCGGTGCCGGAGTCTGTTTGAACATACAGTCAGACTAGTCCGGCGACCGGCGCAGGTCCAGAGATGGCACAGCTCAGGCCTCCCCGGCGAATGCGGCGATGCCGCCGCCCGCGGTGTCGTCACCACGGGTCAGGCGGCGGTACACCAGATATCCGACCGTCACCGCTATCAGCGCCGCAACCAGCAATAGGGTCGCCAGTGCGTTGAGTGCCGGGGTCGGTGCCGCGCGGGCGGTGTTGTAGATCTTCACCGAAACCGGCTCGGTAGCCGAGTTTCCGGACAGGTAGCGCACCAGCACGAAGTCGTCGATGACGTCGGCAAACACCAGCACCGTGCTGGCGAAGATCGCCGGAAACAGCATCGGCACCGTCACCCGCCGCAGCGCCTGCATCGGAGATGCCCCCAAATCCATTGCGGCTTCTTCATATTGGGAACCGATCGTGGCCAGCCGGGCGCGTACCAGAACCGCCGGGTAGGCGATCTGAAACGTGACCAGACCGATCACCTGCGCGGAGGTTCCCAGCCCGAACGGCAATGCCAGCGACGTCATCACGAACAGCAATGCGACAGCGAGCAGCACCTCCGGGACCACGAACGACACCAGCATCATCAAGTTGGCGCCGGCCGGCAGCCGCCCACGCCACCGGTCGATCCCGATGGCGAACAACACACCCAGCGGCACCGTGATCAGCGTGGTGATCACCCCGAGTTTCAACGTCTGCAGCAGAGCGGTGTGCAACGACGCATCGTGCCACACCGACTTGGTCGCGTCGCCCCAGTACCAGCGAAAAGAGAAGCCCTGCCAATTGGTTCGCGACCTGCCGTCGTTGAAGGAGAACGCCACCGCGATCAACACCGGCAGCAACGACCACACCAGATACCCGGCAGTGACCGCCGTCAGGATCCGCGGTGGCCGCCACGGATCGCGCCACCACGCCAGCGGGCCTCTCATGTGGACACCTCGTCGCCGCGTGAGGTCACCCGCACGTAATAGAACATCGGCACCACGGTCACGATAAGCACCAGCATCACGAACGCGCCGGCCTGCCCGGTCTGCCCGGGAGACTGCACGCTGTCGTTGATGAGGTTGCCGACCATGGCCGTCTTCGGGGAGGCCGACAGCATGTCGGAGGTGAAGTAGTCACCGAGCATCGGCAGGCAGGTCAGCAGCACCGCGGCCACGATCGTCGGCCGGCACATGGGCAACGTAACTCGCCAGAACGACCCGAACCTGTTGGCGCCCAGATCCCGAGCGGCTTCCAAGGTTGCCTGGGGCAACCGGTCCAGGCCTGCGTAGAGCGGCAGGATCATGTACGGCACATAGCCGTAGACCAGGCCGAGCACCACCACCACCGGCTGCCCGGTGAGCCAGTGCACGTTGACGTCGAACAGGCCGCCGAGGCGCAGCAGCCGGTTCACCATGCCGTCGTCCTGAAGCAGGTTGACCCAGGCCAGCATTCGCATCATGTAGCTGATCCAGAACGGTGCGATCAACGCCGCCAGCAGTGCCCCTGCCCACCGCCCCGAGAGCCGCGCGGTGAAGTAGGCCACCGGAAACGCGATGAGCAGGCACAGGACGCTGGCGAGCAGGACGTAGAGCGCGGTGCGCACCAGCGCAGGCCCGTAGACACCGTCGGGGCCGACGATGTGGGTGAGCACATAGCTGAACTGCGACGGGTCCCACTCCAACGGGTTCCACACCGGGATGGGAGTGCGGAAGATCGGGTCGACCTGACCGAAGACGATGGCCAGCACCACGTAGAGCGGCGCCAGGAAGAACACCGCCAGCCACACCGTGCCGGGCAGCGCCAGCAGGGGCCACAGCCGGCTGTTGCGCGTGCGGGGCACCGCGGTCAGGATCCCCCGGCCTTGAATGCTCGCCAAACATTGTGCCAGGCAGCATCATTGGTGGCGTCCAGTTCCAACAGCCGGTAGCCGGTGTCGAAGTACTCAGGACGTACGATCGCGCTCTTCAGGTTCTCCGGGACCAGGCCTTCTGCGACAAGCGAATCCGGGTTCAGCGACACCTGCGGCGGCTGATACCCGATTTGCTTGAAGTTCTGCTTGGCCACCTCGGTCTCGAGCATGTGGTTGAGGAACAGATGTCCGAGCACCGGGTTCTTTCCACCGCGCAGCAGCACGATCAGATCGTTGTCCACCAGCCCCTTGCCGTCAGACGGGAACCAGTAGCGCAGGATCTCCGGACCCGTCCCCTCCGGGAGGTAGTTGACGGCGTTGACGATGTCCCCGGACCACATCTGCGACAGTCCGAGTTGGCCGGCGGGTAGGTCGCTGTACATCGTGACGGTGACCTTTGGCGACGTCGCCTTCACCAGCTCGGTCAGTTGGTCGCCGAGCTTCTTCAGATCGTCGGCCGAAGAGGTGTTGACGTCGGTGATACCCAGCTTCAGCAGCACCATGGCCATCGCAGTGTGCCAGTCGTCGATGACGGCAGTCTTGTTCTTGTAGGCCGGATCCCACAGCGACTCGTAGGGGTTCTTCAACGCGCCGATGTCGGCGGGCACCTGGTCGGTGCGCCAGCCGATGCCGGTGGTGTACACGGTGTAGGGCACGGTGAAGCGCCATTCCTGGTCGTACCAGGGGTTGGCGAAGAACGGCCAGACGTTGGTGATGTTGCCGATGTAGCTGTGGTTGAGCGGACGGACCAGGCCGCCGTTGACCAGCCGACTGATCTGGTCGTAGCTCGGGAAGTAGATGTCGTAGTCGACGTTTCCGCCACGGATCTTGGTGATGGCCTCGTCGGTGTCGTTGAACGTCGACACCGCCACCTTGGTCGCGTATTTGTCCTCGAAGGACTTGATCGCGTCCGGCGCGATGTAATCGGCATAGCTGTACAGCTGCAGCGTGGCGCCCTTTTCGGGTGCCAGCCCGTCAGCGATGGGTTTGTTGTCGTTCGGTATGTCCCACTTGACCGGGTTCTGCGGTGAGGCGATCTTGAGGGTGGGAGCCGAAGTTGATTGCCCCCCTTTGGAACACGCGTCGAGGAACGCCACGAGCGCGGGAGTGCCCGCGGCCAGCAGGGCGGCCCGCTGGAGGAACTGCCGGCGGTTCGGGCCGGGACCGATGGGTGCTGGCATCCGCGCCTCCGTGGTTCGAGTCGTCTCGAGTCTTGATCGCTCCCTGGACTCTGACATAGACTGAACGCTCAGTCAATAGATGTGGGACGGCTTTTTCGCAGGTCCGCACGCTAATCGAGCGGAAGGTGCCCGGAGTGGCTTCGCCGACGATCGAGAGCCCGGTTCAAGATGCGGTCGACAGACTGATCGCCGACGAAGAGAAGGTGTTTCTGGCGCGGCAACCGCGTAGTACCGAAATGATCTGCCGTGCACGTGAACACCTCGCGGGTGGGGCTACCTCGAACTGGCAGATCGCCCAGCCGCAGGCGGTGTGGATGAGCCACGGCGCGGGCTCGAAGGTCTATGACGTCGACGGCACCGAATACGTCGACATGCACGGCGGCTACGGGGCGTCGATCGCCGGCCACGCCCACCCCGCGATCGTCGCGGCGGTCAGCGGCCAGGTGCGCCGGGGCACGCACTTCGCCCAGCCGACCGAGGACGCGATCTGGATCGCGACGGAGCTGGCGCGCCGATTCGATCTGCCGTTGTGGCGCTTCGCCAATTCCGGCACCGAGGCCACCATGGATGCCGTGCACCTCGCTCGGTCGGTCACCGGGCGAGACCTGATCATCAAGGTCGAGGGTTGCTATCACGGCCATCACGATTCGGTGCAGGTCTCGGTGCTGCCCGATGCCGACCAGGTTGGGCCGCGTGACCATCCGATCGGGGTGCCGGGCAACACAGGCATCCCGGCGGCGATCCGCGATCTGGTGGTGGTGGTCCCGTTCAACGATCCCGAGGCGGTGGCCCGGGCGCTGGCCGAGCACCGCGGCCAGATCGCCGCGATGATCTTGGAACCGGTGATGATGAACGCAGGCATCATTCCACCCGACGCGGGTTACCTGGCCGCCATACGCGACCTGTTACACGCCGACGGTGCCCTGCTGATCTACGACGAGGTGAAGACCGGCTTCACCACCGGCCCGGGTGGGGTCACCGCGACATCGGGAGTGGTTCCCGACATCGTCTGCCTGGCGAAGGCTTTGGGCGGCGGCATCGCGGTCGCCGCAATCGGCGGAACCACCGCGGTGATGTCGGCGATCGCCGACGGCCGGTATGAACAGGTCGGCACCTTCAACGGCAACCCGCTGGCGATGGCGGCCACCAGGGCCACCCTCTCAGAGGTGCTCACACCGGCGGCGTACACCCGGATGGCCACGCTGGCGCAGCGGCTCCGCGGCGCTCTGGAGGCGACGACGGCCCGATACGGCTACGGTTGGCACGTGGTCAGCGTGGGAGCGAAAGGCTGTGTGACGTTCAAGCGCGAGCCGGTCCATGACTTCCGCGATTTTCTGCAGATCGATGATCGATTGGGCCACCTGCACTGGCTCATGCAGCACAATGGCGGTGTGTTCCTACCACCGTGGGGCAAGGTGGAGCAATGGTTGTTGTCTGTTCAGCACGACGAGGCCGATGTCGACCGGTTCGCCGCGAATTTCGCCCGGCTGGCCGAGGCGGTGTCGGCCTGACCGCCTGGTGTCGGGACGGCCGCCGGTGACCGGCGGCGCCATCCGGCTGCATCAGTTGGCCAAGGCATTCGACGGTGTTCCCGCCGTGACGGGAATCGACCTGGATATTCCAGCGGGACAGTTCTATTCGCTGCTCGGGGCATCCGGGTGCGGCAAGACCACCACGCTGCGGATGATCGCCGGATTCGAGAAGCCCGACTCGGGAAGTATCGAGCTCGACGGCCGCGACGTCGCGCAGGATCCGCCTCATAAGCGACCGGTCAACACCGTCTTCCAAACCTACGCGCTCTTCCCGTTCATGTCGGTCTGGGACAACGTCGCGTTCGGCCTGCGCTACCAGAAGACACCCAAGCAGGACATCAAACGCCGTGTCGGTGAGGCACTCGATCTGGTCCGGATGCACGAGTTCGCCAAACGGCGTCCCACCCAGCTGTCCGGCGGCCAGCAGCAGCGCGTCGCCCTGGCCCGTGCCTTGGTGCTGCAGCCCCGGGTGCTGCTGCTGGACGAACCGCTCGGCGCTCTGGATGCCAAGCTGCGCAAGCAACTTCAGCTCGAACTGCGAGCAGTCCAGCGCGAGGTCGAGATCACGTTCGTCTACGTGACCCACGACCAGGACGAAGCGTTGACGATGAGCGACCAGATCGCCGTGCTGGCCGAGGGCCGCGTCGAACAGGTCGGTCCGCCGCAAGAGATCTACTCCGCTCCGGCAACGACGTATGTGGCCGGATTCCTCGGCGCGGCCAATATTTTCGATGCCGAGGTGCTGGAGAACAACGACGGGGCGGCGCTGTGCTCGGCGCTGGGGACGCGCCTGGGCGCCACGGTCGACACCTCGTGCCGACCCGGGCCTGCTGCGATCGTGATCCGGCCGGAGCGCGTCACACTGCAGTCCCCCGACGATCCGGTGTCCCCGGGGCACAACGCGATCCGGGGTACGGTCGCCCAGGTCGTCTACCACGGCGCGTCGACCCAGGTGCACGTCGATGTCGGCGGTCCGACCGCACTCGTCGTCGACGTCCCCAACCGATACGGTCCCGGGTCGGCGGCTTACGACGCCGGAATGCCGGCCACCTGTGTGTGTTCGACGGATGCCGTGCGGGTCCTGGCCCGCAGTGCGGCGGCCGTGATCAAGGATCCGGCGGCGGATCTGGTCGCCGGCCCGGTCTAGCGCGAGCGTCGGCCCTTACCGGCCGCCACCAGACTGCGCTTTTCCCGCGGCAGGTCCAGCTCCCGCTCGGCGAACCGCATCGCGATCTCGTAGGCCACCTTCGAATCGACTTCCGGATCCTCGAGTGCCACCTGGATCGACAAGCCGTCCAGCAGAGCGGAGAACTCCAGGGCGAACATCTTCGCGTCGACGTCGGACTTCAGGTCGGCCGATTCCACGGTGTCGACGATCATCCGGCGCCAGCGTGCGTCGAGTTCCACCCGGCCTGCTTTGACCTCGTCGTGCCGGAATGCCTGCGCCCACAGATCGAACCACAGGCCCCACGCGCCGGGGATCTCGTTCTCGGCCTCGGGAACACACGTCCACTGGATCAGCAGGGACAACCGTTCCCGAACGGACGGCACCTCGGCGAGCATCTGCTCGGCCGCTTCGTAGAACGATTCCTCGGAGTGTCGCAGTGCGTCGACCAGCAGCCGGTCCCGGGTGCCGAAGTAGTAGATGACCAACGCGGAGCTGACCCCGGCCCGCTTGGCCACATCAGAGATCCTGGTCTCCGAGAAACCGCGTTCGCAGATGAGCTCCGCTGCGGCACGCAACATCTGGATGCGCCTCGCCTCGTTGTTCTCGGTCGCGGGTGCGGGATCTGCCATCTCGTCGTACTCCCCTCTGCGGCGCCGGTGCCGGCTCTTGTTGAAAGCCTAACACTCGATTAGATTGAACAGTCAGTCAAAGATGCCCCGAACGGGCGACGGGAGTGGAGCGCCATGTCGAACACCTACGACGCAATCGTGATCGGCGGCGGGCACAACGGGCTGGTCTCCGCGGCCTACCTCGCACGCTCGGGCGCCAACACCGTGGTGCTGGAATCGCGTGGTTCGCTCGGCGGCGCGGCCACCACCGAGGCGCCGTGGGAGGACGCGCCACATCTGCGGGTCACCCGGCTGTCCTATGTGATGAGCCTGATGCCACCGACGATCGTGCGGGATCTGAACCTGGAACGGCACGGCTACAAGGTGCACCCGATGGGCCCGTACTACCAGGCATTTCCGGAGGGCGGGTCGCTGACCATCTACGAGGACGACCCGGCCCGCACCTATGAGCAGCTGGCCAAGTTCTCCAAGAAGGACGCCGACACCTGGCCGAAGTGGAACGCCTGGCTCGAAGGTATCGCCGACGTCATGGGCCCACTGCTGACTCAGGTGCCGCCCAACATCGGATCGCACAAGCCGTCGGATCTGTTCGAGCTCGCGAAGCTCGGCTGGAGCCAACGCGGGATGACGACCCGGATGATGGGAGACGTCACCCGGCTGCTCACCATGAGCATCGCCGATCTGCTCGACGACTGGTTCGAATCACCGCAAATCAAAGGCGCTCTGGCCGTCAACGGTGTGATCGGCACCTGGGCAGGACCGTATGAGCCCGGCACCGCCTATGTGATGGCGCACCACTCCATCGGCGACGTCGGTGATGGCCAGCTCGGCAGCTGGGGGTATCCGGAGGGCGGGATGGGCGCGGTCTCCGAAGCGATCGCCCGCTCGGCCCGCAGCTTCGGCGCAGAGATCCGCACCAAGGCCCGGGTATCTCGAATGTTGGTGCGGGGCGGGCGAATCGAGGGCGTGGCGCTCGAGAACGGCGATGAGCTGCGAGCACCTTTGGTCGTCACCACCTTGCACCCGAAAACCGCTTTCCTGGACCATATTCCGCGCACCGAGCTGCCTCCGGAGTTCGTCGCCGATATCGAACATTTCAAGACCCGCAGCGGCGTGGTCAAGATCAACCTGGCCCTGGCCGAGTTGCCGAACTTCACCGCCGATCCCAGCAACGGGCAGGCCGAGCACCACACCGGTTCGGTCGAGATGGCGCCCACGATGGAATACATCGAGGCGGCATTCCAGGACGCTCGCATCGGCAAGCCGGCGTTGATGCCCTTCAGCGACGGTGTCATTCCCACGACACTGGACAAGACGCTCAATCCCGATGGCACACATATCATGTCGCTGTTCACCCAGTGGGTGCCTGCCGACTGGGCGAACGAACCCCACACCGCGGATCTGGATGCCTACACCGATCGCCTGGTCGACCTGTACGACCAGGTGGCACCGGGGTTCAAATCGTCGATCCTGCATCGCGACATCGTCGGGCCGCATGAGATGGAACAGGAGTACGGCCTCATCGGTGGCAACATATTCCACGGCGAGCTCTCCCTGGAGCAGTTGTTCCACATGCGACCCGCACCGGGTTATGCCGACTACCGCACGCCGATCGCCGGACTGTACAACGGCAGCTCCGGCACCCACGCCGGCGGTGGGGTGTGCGGCATCCCCGGCTGGCAGGCAGCACGCGCCGCTCTGGCGGACACGAAGAAGAAGCGCTTCCGCAAGCGATGACCGACAGCCGGCGGGGCCCCGTCGCCACCATGCTGGAGGCCCGCTCGGTGGCACTCGTCGGGGCGTCTGCGAAACCGGGTAGCTTCGGCGAGCGGATGATCATCGAAGCGCGCCGCAGTTCGGCGCGTATGCATTTGGTCAATCCGCGCTATGACCGGATCGACGGCGTCACCTGTGCCCCGTCGCTGTCCGCGCTCGACGAGCCGGTCGATCTGGTGCTGCTCGGCGTTCCCGACACCGCCCTGCTGGCGGAGCTGAAAGCCGCGGCGGCAGTGGGCGCACGGTCGGCGGTCATCTTCGGTTCCGCGCACGGCACCCAGTTACGGCGTGCCGTGGCGGAGGCCGCCACCGACGCCGGGATGGCAGTGTGCGGCGGGGGTTGCATGGGGTTCGTCAACAATGTCAGCGGGCTGCGCGCACTAGGCTATCTGGAAACCAATCCCCTTCCACCGGGCGGGGTTTCGCTGGTCACCCACTCGGGGTCGGCGTTCTCCACCATCCTGCGGGCGTCCCGCGGGTTCGGGTTCCGGATGGCGATCTCCTCGGGCCAGGAACTGGTCACCAACACCGCCGACTACGTGGACTACATCGTCGAGGACCCGGGCACGACGATGATCGCCCTGCTGCTGGAGACACCCCGGTCGGTGGGACGGTTGCGCGCCGGGCTGCACCGTGCGGCGCAGCGCGACATCCCTGTGGTGATCCTGCCGGTCGGCCATTCGCCGCGCGGGCGCGCCATGGTCGCCGCCCACTCAGGTGCGCTCGCCGGCGACGCTGTCGGCTGGCAGGCGTTCTGCGCCGACACCGGCGCAATCCGGGTCACCGACATGGCCGAGTTCGTCGACACCATTGAGCTTTTCGAGTCGGGCCGTCGGCGTCGTGCCGGCTCGCACGGTATCGCCACGGTGCACGATTCCGGGGCCGAACGTGCGCTCTGCGCCGACCTGGCCCACGAGTTGGCGGTGGACTTCACCGAACTCTCCGCCCCGGCTCTGAACACACTCGCAGAACTGCTCGACGACGGGCTGTCCCCCGGGAACCCGCTGGACGTCTGGGGCACGGGCGCCGACACCCGCGCGTTGTTCAGCAGCTGTCTGCGAGCACTGATCGATGATCCCGGCGTGGCCGCGACCGCACTCGCCGTCGACCTGGTGACCGAATTCGACGACGATACCGCCTACCCCGACGCTGTGCTCGATGTCGCCAACGGCACCGATGCCCCGCTGGCGGTGCTTGCATCGGTACCGTCGGCGATCGACACCTCCACCGCGAAGCGGCTGCGCGATAACGGTATTCCGGTCCTCGAAGGTGCCCGCAGCGGCATCGCCGCGCTGGGTCACCTGGCCCGCTGGCCGCTGCCGGTCTGGACCACGCTCCCCCAGATCGACATCGAGCGCGCACAGCGCTGGACAGCTGCATTGACCGCGGCCGAGTGGAGCGCGCCGGCCGGCTTCCGGCTGCTGGCCGACTACGGCATCCCGGTCACCCGCTCATACCCCGCTCACACCGTCACGCAGGTGCTGGCCGCCGCCGATGCCGTCGGCTACCCGGTGGTGCTCAAAACCCTTGGCGCCGCGCACAAGAGCGATGTCGGCGGAGTGGTGCTCGGCATCGGTGACCGTGAATCGCTCTGGGTGGCCTACGAGGAGATGGCCGAACGGTTGGGACCCGGCGTCAGCGTCGACGCGATGGCCCCTGCAGGCGTGGAGATTTCGCTCGGTGTGGTGCGCGACGACAACTTCGGCCCATTGGTCGTGGTCGCCGCAGGCGGGACGCTGGTCGAGCTGCTGGCGGACCGTGCGGTCGCCTGTCCACCGATCAGCCGGCCCAGTGCCGGCGAGCTGGTGCGCTCGTTGCGCAGCGCGCCGTTGTTGACGGGCTGGCGAGGCTCACCCGCGGCCGACGTCGACGCCCTGGCTGACGCAATCGTCGGATTCTCGCAATTGGCAACCGAACTCGGCGAACATCTGGACGCCATTGAGGCCAACCCGGTGATCGTGTCGCCGACCGGCGTGGTGGCCGTCGACGCTCTGGTCATCCCGCGCCGGCGTTAAGCGGAAGCTACTGCCGCCGGGTCGGCCAGCAGTGGCGCGAAGGCTAGCTCGGCCGCACCGATCATCAGTGTCTCGGCCCCCAGTGATGCCGGCACCACGCGTACCAGATTGTGCGCGGCGCGCAGGCTGTGTCGCGCCATCTCAGCTGCCAGTAACTCACCGGCAAGCTCGGGAAATGCCCGCAGGAATCCGCCGAGCACGATCAGCCCCGGGTTGAGCATGTTGACCGCGTTGCTCAGTGCGATCGCCAGGTACCTGGCCTGGCGGTCGATGGCGCCCCCGCCCTGGCTCACCTGGGTTTCCAGGCATCCGATGTTTCCGCAATGACACTGTGCATCACCGCCGACGTAGGTATGCCCCAGTTCCCCGGCATACCCCGCCAGCCCCTCGAGCAGCTCACCGGCCACCACGAAACCCGCGCCGATGCCGCCCGGGCCGCCGTTGACATAGATCATGTGGTCGGCGTTGTGATGCCTGCCGAAGATGTGCTCGGCAATGGCCCCGGCATTCGCATCGTTGGCCGCGAACACCGGTAAATCGGTGGCGACGTGAAGCATGTGGCCGAAGTCGGCGTCGTGCCACTCCAGGTGTGGCGCCAACCGTACTGCCGAACCACCGTGCACCAACCCGGGCACCGCGGCGCCGATGGCAGCGATGTCACATCCGGGTTCCAGCTGCGAGCGAAGCTCGTCGACCGCGGACTTCGCGATCGCCACCGCAGCCCCGGGAGTCGGTGCACCGTCGGTGGGATAACGGCGCGTCTGCAGCACCGTCCCGCCCAGCGCCACCAAGCCGACGGTGACGGCATCCGTCTCGGGGTTGATCGCGACACACAGCGTCTTGGGCTGCGGGGAGACGATGGGACTGGGCCGGCCGACTTGCGGGACGGCAGCTTGGATTTCGGCAACCAACGCCAGCTCGGCGAGTTGTTCGACCAGATCCTTGACCGTCGAGCGGGAGAGTCCGGTGCGCCGGGTCAGCTCGGCACGACTGAGCGCCCCATGCCGATGGACCAGCGTCAGCACCACCGACAGGTTCCGCCTGCGGACGTCGTCGGTATTGGAGCCGATTCTCCCTGCACGGGTCACAGATGCCACCCTTTCCGGTTTTCCTCGTCGGCAGACGCCGCGGGGCATTGACAGTGGCGCAGCGCACATCTTATGTTCGGCGTCAGAACAAATCTAGGAGAAGTCGCCGTGTCCATCCTCGAGTCCCTCGCCACCGCCGCCGAACTGACCCCACAGCCCTCTGACAAGTTCTCCTTCGGACTGTGGACCGTCGGATGGCCGGCCAACGACCCGTTCGGGGTGGCCACCCGTCCACCGCTGGATGCCGTCGAGGCTGTCGAACGGCTGGCCGATCTCGGTGCCTCTGGGTTGACCTTCCACGACGACGACCTGTTCCCGTTCGGCTCATCCGACGACCAGCGCCGGCACGCGATCAGCCGCCTCACTGCCGCGCTGAGTTCAAGCGGGTTGGTCGTACCGATGGTCACCACGAACCTGTTCAGTCACCCGGTATTCAAGGATGGCGCCTTCACCAGCAATGATCGTGCGGTCCGGCGATTCGCACTCCGCAAGACACTGCGCAATATCGACTTGGCCGCCGAGCTCGGCGCCGAGACCTTCGTGATGTGGGGCGGACGTGAGGGTAGTGAGTACGACAGCGCCAAGGATGTCCGGGCGGCGTTCGAGCGCTATCGCGAAGCCTTGAACCTGTTGTCCCAGTACGTTATTGACAACAAATATTCGCTACGGTTCGCGATCGAACCCAAGCCCAACGAACCCCGCGGTGACATCTTGTTACCGACCGTCGGCCACGCGCTGGCCTTCATCGAGACCCTGGCCCACCCACAGCTGGTGGGCGTCAACCCGGAGACCGGCCACGAGCAGATGGCCGGGCTCAACTTCATGCACGGCATCAGCCAGGCCCTATACAGCGGCAAGCTGTTTCATATCGACCTCAACGGTCAGCGCGGGATCAAGTTCGACCAGGATCTGGTTTTCGGCCACGGCGACCTGGCCAACGCGTTCTCACTGGTGGACCTATTGGAAAATGGCGGTGTCGACGGCTCACCGAGCTATACCGGTCCGCGGCACTTCGACTACAAGCCCAGTCGAACCGAGGACATCGACGGCGTGTGGGCGTCGGCCGCGGCGAATATGCGCATGTACCTTCTCCTCAAGCAACGCGCCCAGGCATTCCGGTCCGACCCCGAGGTCGCCGAAGCAATGGCCGCCGCCCGGGTGGCCGAGCTTCGCCAGCCCACGCTCGACCCTGGCGAAACCTACCGGGAACTGTTGGCCGATCACTCAGCTTATGAGGACTTCGAGCCCGATTCTTATTTCGGTGCAAAGGGTTTCGGCTTCGTACGACTGCAACAGCTGGCGATTGAGCATCTTATGGGCGCCCGGTGACGATCCGATTCAACTCCCGAAAAGCGATGGCGTGAAGAGACTGAGCGCAGCGGCGTTCGCCGTGGCGGCCGGTGTGAGTTAGGTTGCGACGCAGCGGTTATCCGACTCAGAACATGGCGTAGGCTTTGCGCAGCGTCTCGTGGATCACCCACGTACCGGTCCAGCCGACCGGGAAGACCGCGAGGTCACCGGCGCCGACTTCGCTGGGCTCGCCGCCGTCGGGGGTGACGGTCATCCGTCCGGACACCACATAGATCATCTCGTTGATCTCGAGCGTCCAGTGCGACGGGCCGGGGGCGCATTGCCAGATGCCGGCCGACTTGTCGCCATCGACCCACACCTCGATACCGTGCGTCGCCATCGGGTCCCCGGTGGCCTCCTCCAACGGGCCCCAATCCTCGAGTTCGGCGTCGGCCGCCTGGGCCAGGACAGTAGTCAGCACAGCAGCGGTCATATGAGGAAAACCTTTCCTGTCAGGCGTGTTCGGGAAATGGCAGAGAGATCGGTTCGGGGTCGAGCCGGCTGTTGCCGTCGGCATCGAAGCGGTCCAAACCGAGGTCGGTCAGGTCCAGCCAGTCACACCTACCCGTGAGCGTCAGGTCCGCGGCCGCCTCGGCGACCGCAGGGCCCCACATCATGCCGTGCCCCGCCGGACTGGCCACCACGGTGCCGTCCACCGCACCGTCGTCGGTCAGCAGCGGACCCAGTATCGGCAGATGATCTCCGGTGTAGTCGATCGTCGCCGCCCATACGCGCCGAAGCCCCAGCCCGCGCACCGCGGGAAACAGCGACTCGATGCGTGCCAACGCCTTCTGGTAGTAGCTCCAGTCGAACTCGGTTGCCTCACCAGGACGTTCGGCCGGATTGCTCATCCCCCACAGCACGCCACCGAATTCGCCGGGACGCCAGTAGATTCCCTCGCTGACGTCGAACACCATGGGCAGTTCATCGATGTCGGCGTCACGCAATGGTTCGGTGACCACAACCTGGTGGCGGGTACCGCCCGCCGGGATGCGTCCCCCTGCGGTCGCGCCGACGTCACCGAGCATCGGCCCACCCGTGAGCACGACGCGGTTGGTGTCGATCGGACCGTCTGAGGTATCGACGCCGACCACCCGCCCGTTGGCCACCCGTAGACCGGTGAAGCTGCAGCGTTCCCGGACATCCACTCGGTGCGCGGTCAGCGCCGCGGCATAGGCGAGTACGTTGCGTGGCGCGTTGATGTATCCGTCGCCGGGTGCGTACGAACCGCCTGCGGTCACCCCGGGCGCCAAACCCGTGTGCCGGTCGTCGATATCAGAACTGGACAGCCACTCCACGGCCAGTCCCAGCCGGCGCTGCAACGCAATCCGATCGTGCGCCTGGTGCACTTCGGCATCGGTGAAGCACGGCATCAGGTAGCCCTGCGCCACGAAGCCGCAGTCCAGTGGGTAGCGGTCCCCGCTGGTGGAGTAGAACTCCTGGCTGCGCAGCCCCAACCGGATCGCGGTCTCGGTGCCGCCTTGCGCGCGCACCATTCCGGCGGCGCGGCTGCTGGCCCCGTCACCGAGTGTCTGCGCCTCCAGGAGCACAACCCGGCCCGCGTCGCGTTCGGCCAATTGCACGGCCGTCCACGCCCCGACGGTTCCACCACCGACGACCACGACGTCTGCACCGCGACTGCTGGCCATACCTCAAGACCGTGGCATAGACTGAACGCTCAGTCAAGAGCTTCCAGCGAGCGGAGAGTACCGCGAATGTACGGGTTGACAGCCGAAGACCTGCGGATCCAGAACACCGCCCGCGAATTCGTCGACACCCTGATCCCCTACGAGGTGGATGCCGAGATGTCCGGCGGCCAGCTACCCAAGGAGCTGACCGCCGAGCATCATGCCAGGGCGATCGAACTGGGCCTGTACGCCACCAACATGCCCACCTCGGTGGGTGGACCGGGATTCACTGCGCTGCAACAGGTTCTGGTCCAGGAGCAGGTCGGCAGGGTGACCAACGCGATCGCCTGGG
Source organism: Mycolicibacterium rhodesiae (assembly GCF_002086695.1). Lineage (GTDB taxonomy): Bacteria > Actinomycetota > Actinomycetes > Mycobacteriales > Mycobacteriaceae > Mycobacterium > Mycobacterium rhodesiae. The sequence goes on along the minus strand of NZ_MVIH01000008.1, from coordinate 188,984 downwards.
TGATGCACACCCCGCCGCAGTGGTGGGCCGAGGTGGCCACCGAATACCAAAGGCAGCGCTGGCTGCTACCTGCGGTGCGCGGCGAGAAGCACGAGGCGTACGCCATCACCGAGGAATTCGCCGGCTCCGACGTATCGGCACTGGAGACCACCGCGCGCCGCGAGGGCGACGAGTACGTGATCAACGGAATCAAGTGGCACGTCACGTCGTTCAATCTGGCCGAGTACGTCTTCGTCCAAGCGGTTCTGGTCGGCGGCCCCAATGAGGGTGACCATGTGCTGCTGGTGGTGGACCTGCCGTGGCCCGGGGTCGAGGTGGTACGCACGCCGCACTATTCGCACAACATTCCCGACGAGCATCCGATCGTGTCGTTCACCGACGTCCGGGTGCCGACGACCCATCTGGTCGGCGCCGAGGGCGAAGGTATGACGTTCACGCAGGACTGGTTCCGGTTCGAGCGGATCATGGTGGCCTCCCGCTGCGTGGGTGCCGCTCAACGTCTGGTCGACGAGATGACCGCGTTCGCAACGGATCGCATTGTGGACGGCAAGCCGCTCGGTGAATACCAGTTGGTGGCCGGCATGCTCGCCGACAGTGCCACCGAGCTGTTCGCCGCGCGAAGCATGCTCTACGAGGTGGCCCGCGGGATCGACGCCGGGCTCGACCGCAAGGCACTGCACGGGCAGGCCTCGATGGCCAAGCTGTACTGCTCGGAGATGGCCGGCCGGGTCGCCGATCGGGCGGTGCAGATCTTCGGCGGGCGTGGATACATGCGTGAGAACATCGCAGAGCGGATGTTCCGCGAGCTGCGGGTGGAGCGAATCTGGGAGGGCGCCAGCGAGATTCAGCGGATCATCATCGGGCGCCAGCTGATGCAACGCGGGCCTGCGGCGTTGCTGGGCTCCTAGCTCAGCAGATGATCCGAGAGGGTGGCCAGGGCCTGGTTGGCGTAACCGCGCCAGATCCGGGCGAACACCGGGAGCAACGGCGCGGTCAGCGCCGACTTGGGGTGCAAGGTCCATTGCCACGTCACATTCGTGCCGGTGCCGCGTTCGCTGAACTTCCAGAGCCCCTCGACGTGATCGATCAGCGGCGCCATCGCGCCGCGGACGTCGGTGAGGGTGTAGCCGAATGCAGTGGGAGCATCCATGCGGGTGAGTGTCTCCCGCATGCCGCCGCCCCCGAGCAGGGCGATGGTGCGGGTCTGCCCCACCGCTGACCAGTCGCCGGTCTGGTCGTGCACGGCTTTGATCGGCGGGATCGGTCCATACCAGCGGTGGAACAACTGGGGAAGCGGCATCGGCAGCGTCTTGGCGAACGCATCCGGTACCGCGACGGGAATGGCGCGGGACTGCGCGACGACGAGGGGGTGAGCCATCTCGCCAAGAATAGTCAGCGCGCGAGCTGAGGCGCTGCGCGTCCGGTGATCGGCGGCAGGTCGAAGAAGCCGGCGATGCCCGGCGCGGCGGCACAGGTCGCCGGCACGGAGTTGACGCAGTGCGCCGCGGTGGCCACCACACCCGGGTTGCTGACCAATCCTTCCTCGACGCTCTCCGGCTGCCAGCCCTTGACCGTGACGAAGGTGTTCGGGTTGCCGCGCACCTCCATCTCGTAGCGCTCCCCCGCCGGCCCGAAAGACCATGCCGGATCGAGGTTTTCCTCACCCATCAGCCAGTTGACGGTGATGCGCACGACGATGGTGTTGGTGACCACGGCATCCCAGTGGAAGCGCCGCCCGGCCACCTGGCCGGGTTCGATGACCCCCATCGGCGAGTCGATGGGGGCGGTCGCGACGGCCACCTCCTGGGATGTGCGGATCTGGGGCTCGGCGGCAAAACCGAGGCGGTCGACGATGAGCCGAACCGATTGGAAGAAGCCACCGTTGAGCAGCTTCTGCATCGGTCCGGTCAACGCGCTCTCGGGCGTCCCGCCGAAGCCCATCACGTGGCGCAGCACGTCGGGTGCACCGTAGGTCCGAAGGTCGGAGAACTCCTCGGCGCGAACGTAGGTCACCCCGGTGGACATCACCGACAGCAGCAGTGGGAACAGCTCGGTGGCCGCACCCGGTCCGATACCTGCGCCGTGCAGGGTGACGTTGCCTTCGTGCGCGGCGGCCTCCAGCGGGGCGGCTTCGGATTCACTCGGGTAGAACCAGCCCAGCGGACTGACCACGTTCTTGCCCGAGCGCAGCAGTGCGGTCACTTCCTCGACATTGGGCAGCAGCGGCGCGTAGATCACCGCGTCGGCGTCCAGGGCGAGGATGTCGTCGATGCTGTTGGTGGCCGTGACGCCCAGCGGATCGGTACCGATGATCTCGCCGACGTCCTTGCCGGCCTTGTCCGGGGAATGCACCCAGCAGCCGGCCAGTTCGAGTTCGGGATGTTCGCGCACACCCTTGATCGCCGCGACCCCGACCGACCCGGTTGCCCACTGCACGACTCGCAACGTCACTGGTGCTCCTCCGCAGAAAACTAGAACGTGTTACAGCCGGGTCTACACTAGCGGGATCGTCACTGCAGACGGAAGGATTGTTATGCCGAACAGGGTGTTCGTCGTCGGGGTCGGGATGACCAAGTTCGAGAAGCCGGGCCGCCGAGAAGGCTGGGACTACCCCCAGATGGCCAACGAGTCAGGCACCAAGGCGCTGGCCGACGCCGGCATCGACTACGCCGAGGTGCAGCAGGGGTACGTCGGCTACTGCTCGGGTGACTCGACCTCCGGGCAGCGTGCGCTCTACGAACTCGGCATGACCGGCATCCCGATCGTCAACGTCAACAACAACTGTTCGACCGGCTCGACGGCGCTGTACCTGGCTGCGCAGGCCATCCGCGGTGGCCTCGCCGACTGCACCATTGCCCTGGGCTTCGAGAAGATGCAGCCGGGCTCACTCGGCGGTGGCGCCGAGGACCGCGAGTCGCCGCTGATGCGCCACATCGTCGCCCTCAACGAGACCGACTCGATGACGTTTCCGGTGGCGCCGTGGATGTTCGGCGCGGCGGGTCGCGAGCACATGAAGAAGTACGGCACCACTGCCGAGCATTTCGCCAAGATCGGCTACAAGAACCACAAGCATTCGGTGAACAATCCGTACGCGCAGTTCCAGGAGGAGTACACCCTCGACGACATCCTGGGCGCGAAGATGATCTCCGATCCGTTGACCAAGCTGCAGTGCTCGCCCACCTCGGACGGCTCCGGAGCGGCGATCGTGGCCAGCGAGGCCTTTGTCGACAAGCACGGCCTGGCCGGCCAGGCAGTGGAGATCGTCGGGCAGGCGATGACCACCGATTTCCAGTCCACCTTCGACGGCAGCGCCAAGAACATCATCGGCTACGACATGAACGTACAAGCCGCACAACAGGTTTACGACCAGTCCGGCCTCGGCCCGGCCGACTTCCAGGTCATCGAGTTGCACGATTGCTTCTCGGCCAACGAGCTGTTGCTGTACGAAGCACTGGGCCTGTGCGGTGAGGGCGAGGCTCCCGAGCTGATCGACGCAGGCGACACCACCTATGGCGGACGCTGGGTGGTCAATCCGTCGGGCGGCCTTATCTCCAAGGGCCATCCGCTGGGCGCGACCGGTCTGGCCCAGTGCGCCGAGCTGACCTGGCAGTTACGCGGCGCCGCGGACAAGCGTCAGGTCGACAACGTCACCGCCGCGCTGCAGCACAACATCGGCCTCGGCGGAGCGGCGGTCGTCACGGCCTATCAACGCGCGGAGCGCTGAGGTCGATCCACCGCGCAGGACCGATTGGCGAGCGGTCGGCGCGGCACGGCTGGAGCATGGCGACCGCACCCTCGTCGCGGTGCGCCTGACAGCCGTCCGGGCAGCCATCCGGGCCGAGCAGGCACGGCGTGGAGACGAGCATTCCGCCTGAGCTGTCACGCACCATGGTTCGCAACGCGTCGAACACCGACGTGTCCGGTGCCGTGCAACCGGCGCACACCACGAGGGTGAAGGGCGTGGGCATCATTTCGCCCCGGGGTACGGCAGAAGCGCCATCTCCCTGGCGTTCTTGATGGCGGTCGCGACCTGCCGCTGCTGGCGCACCGTGAGGCCGGTGACCCTGCGCGATCGGATCTTTCCGCGTTCGGAGATGAACACCCGCAAAGTGGCGGTGTCCTTGTAGTCCACTTCGCTCAGTCCCATTCCGGTGAGAACGTTGCGCCGGGGCTTGACCTCTGCCGTGGGCCGCCGGCTACGGTTCTTGGCCTTCACCAGCTCGCCTTCCGCACGCCGGAAAGCTCACCTCGGTGGACCAGTTCGCGCACCCGGACCCGCGACAGCCCGAACTTCCGCAGATGTCCGCGGGGACGACCGTCGACGGCGTCACGGTTGCGCACCCGCACCGCGCTGGCATCGCGGGGCTGGCGGGCCAATTCCTGCTGCGCCTGCAGTTTCTGCTCGGCGGTGCTCTGCGGCGAGGAGATGATGCGCTTGAGTTCGCCGCGCCGCTCGGCGAAGCGAGCGACGGTCTCGACGCGCTGATTGTTCTTGACGATCTTGGATCGCTTGGCCACCTCAGCGCTCCTCGCGGAACTCGACGTGGCGCCGGATCACGGGGTCGTATTTTCGCAGCACCAAACGGTCGGGATCGTTGCGGCGGTTCTTCTTGGTCACGTAGGTATATCCGGTGCCGGCTGTCGACCGTAGCTTCACGGTCGGCCGGATCTCGTTGCGCGCCATCAGATTTTCTGTCCTTCCCGGCGCAAGCGCGCCACCACGGCTTCGATCCCGTCGCGGTCGATGACCTTGATGCCCTTGGCGCTGACCCGAAGCCGGACGCGCCGCCCCTCGGATGGCAGGTAGTAGGTCTTGATCTGGATGTTCGGCGTCCAGCGCCGGCTGGTGCGCCGATGCGAGTGGGACACCGAATTGCCGAAACCCGGTGTGCGCCCGGTGACTTGGCATCGTGCAGACATCGACAACCCTCCTGCGGCAGTTCGTGTTATTGAAAATGATTTTCGACAAGTGCGTTCTCGCACTGTAGCGTGTGTCAGGACTTAATGGAAATCGTTTTCAATACGGGAGGTGCGGTGCGAACCCCGGTACTGCTGGTCGCAGGTCACGGTGACAGCGATGCCGTGGCCAGAACACTGCTGCGGCAGGAGGGAACTCTGGTCATACGGCACCACTTCGACGGCCACGTGGTGCACCGAGTTCTGACCACCGTGCAGAACGCCGTTCCCACCTCTGCCGGTTATGTCCTGGAACTGGAACACGGCTGCCTGTCCTGCACGGTGCGCAACGACCTGCTCCTGCTGTTGCGCCGACTGCACCGCCGCGCCGATGTGGAGCGGATCGTCGTACACCTGGAGTCCACCCTGGAGCCCGAACCCGTCTGCTGGGCCATCAACCACGTCAGGACCCGCCTGGGTCCCGGCTACCTCGACGGGCCTGCGTCGCGCGATGTCGAAATCATCGGCGTCATAACCTGTTTGGATTCACCTATCTGGCTCGCCCACGCGCTCTGCGATGACGAACTCGACGACGGGCGGACCGTGGCCCAGGTGGCCGTCGGTCACAGCGAGTTCGCCGACGTCATCGTGGCACCAAGAGTGGACCGCACCACCGTGGCCGTCCTGCGCCGGTTGGCGCCTCGCGCGTGGATCATCCAGCTGCCCGATCACGTCGAGGAAGCAGTGGCGAACCTGGAGCCCGGCGCGCGTCGCGGCCGCAGTGACGATCCGCACGGTCCGCTGCTGGACGGTGAACCACCACTGGAAACCGACGGGCAAGTCGGCATCATCGAGTTCACCGCCGACCGCCCGTTTCACCCTGAGCGCCTTCACGATGCGCTCGACGTCCTGCTGACCGGAGTGGTGCGCACCCGCGGCCGGATCTGGCTGGCCAATGAGCCCGACAACGTGATGTACCTGGAGTCCGCCGGTGGCGGCCTGCGCGTCAGCTCGGGCGGAAAGTGGCTGGCGGCGATGAGCGAGTCGGAAGTCGCCTACGTCGGACCGGAGCGCCGGGTGATGGCCGGCCTGGCGTGGGACGACCGATACGGCGATCGCCGAACGTCGATGACCGTTCTGATCTGCGGGGCGGAACGCCTCGAGATCGAGGACGCGCTGCGGCAGGCGCTGGTGACCGACGACGAGATGGACAGTCCCGACAGTTGGGCCGACTACCCCGACCCGTTCGGTCATTGGCACGAGGAACCGTGCGGCAACCCGACCGGGCCCACCGAACTATCCAAGCCGACAACCAATCACGGAGAAGAACGATGAAACCCGATATTCACCCCGACTACCGCCCGGTCGTCTTCCAAGACGCCACGACCGGCACGACGTTCCTGACCCGTTCCACGATCACGACGTCACGCACGATCGATGTGGACACGGCCGACGGCGTGCGCACCTATCCCCTCGTGGTCGCGGAGGTGACCGCGGACTCCCATCCGTTCTGGACCGGTGAGCGTCGGATCATGGACGCGGCGGGGCAGGTCGAGAAGTTCCGCCGACGGTATGGCCGGACTAACCCAGGTGCGTGACGTCGTAGACGTCGTCGGCGTGCCGGGCGCGGATGGTCTTCTTGTCGTACTTGCCGACACTGGTCCGCGGGATCTCGTCGACGAATGTCCACCGTTCCGGCAGCCACCACCGAACGACCTTGTCGGACAGAAAGTTCCGTAGTTCCTCCGGCGACGCCTGCGCCCCCTCGTGCAGCACCACCGCGGCCAGCGGCCGTTCCTGCCAGCGTTCGTCGGGCACCCCGACCACCGCGGCCTCCCGCACCGCGGGATGGGCAATCAGACAGTTTTCGAGTTCGACCGACGAGATCCACTCGCCGCCGGACTTGATGACGTCCTTGGCGCGGTCGGTCAACGTGATGTAGCCCTGGCCGTCGATGCGCCCCACGTCCCCGGTGCGCAACCAGCCCGACTGGAACTTCGACTCGTCGGTGTTGCGGTAATAGGAGCCGGTGATCCACGCACCCCGCACCTCCAACTCCCCGACCGCCTCGCCGTCATTGGGCAGCACGGCGCCCTCGTCGTCGACGATGCGAGTCTCGACACCACAAATCGGCCGGCCTTGCGTTCCGCGGACCTCCCACTGCTTTTCCGGGGTCAGGCCCGGTGGCGGCCAGGCCAGGGTGGCGATCGGCGACGTTTCGGTCATGCCCCACAGCTGGCGGATCTCCACGTCGAACTTCTCCTCGAACGCCTTCATCAGCGACACCGGCACAGCGGAGCCGCCGCAGGACACCAACCGCAGCGAGGAAATGTCATGGCCGGGGTTGCGGTCCAGGTGGTTCATCACGTCGTTCCAGATGGTCGGCACCGCCCCGGCCACCGTTGGGCGCTGGCTTTCGATCAGGTTCACCAACGAGGTGGGATCCATGAATCGGTCGGGCAGCACGAGATCGGCGCCGGCCATCAATGCCGCATAGGGCAGACCCCAGGCATTGGCGTGGAACATCGGCACGATCGGTAAGGCCTTGTCGGAGAAGCTGAGTCCGAGCCCGTTACCGCTACAGACCGCCATCGAGTGCAGGTAACTCGACCGGTGTCCGTAAACCACGCCCTTCGGATGTCCGGTGGTACCGCTGGTGTAACACATTGCGGCAGCCGAGTTTTCGTCGATGTCCGGCCAGTCGAACTCATCGGACTCGGCACCGAGCACGTCGTGATAGCGCACCACCCGCTTGCCCGACGCCTCGAAGGGCGCCAGGTCGCCGGAGCCGACGGCGATCACCGTGTGCACCGTCTCCATCTTGGGCAGCACGGGGGCCAGGATCGGCGCCAGCGACAGGTCGGCGATCACCACCTGATCCTCGGCCTCGTACGCGACGAACTCGATCTGCTCGGGGAACAACCGGATGTTCAGCGTGTGCAGCACAGCCCCCATCGAGGGCACCGCGACGTAGGCCTCCAGGTGTTCCTGGTTGTTCCACATGAAGGTGGCGACCCGGTCGTCGCCCTTGATGCCCAGGCGCCGTAACGCATTGGCCAGCCGGGCGGCCCGCTGTCCGACCTCGCGGTAGGTGGCGTGCCGGAACCCGTCGCCGGTCGCGGTGGTGACGGTCCGATCGCCGTGAACGGTGGCGGCGTAGCGCAGGATCGCGGCAACGGTCAGCGGAAAGTTCTGCATCGTGCTCTGCATAGGCCCGAATCTATCGCGGCGGGCAACTCAGCAGGTCCGGGATCGGTTACCCGGTCAACGAAACCGGCACCCGGCGGCGGGGCGGCCACCGTAGAGCCAACGTGCGACGGCGCGGCCGGCAGCGCGTGGCCGGCGATCGGAGCAGCTCGAGCTCGACGGGATCGAGTTCATCGGCGCTCAGGTCCGGGATATCCCGGTACAGCCGTTCCAGCGCCCGGCCGAGTTCGGCGCCGAGCAACTGGCGCACCATGTCGGCGCCCTGACGCGGGCGAGCCAGCATCCACGAATGGTGCGCGCCCGGCACCCGGTAGAGGGTCGCGTCGGCACGCTCGGCCATGTCGTAGGCGTTCTCGAACGGCACGACACCGTCCTTCTCGCCGTGCACGACGATGGTGGGCACGGCGTTGGTACGCATCGCGACCAGCTTGTCCGCGAAGTCGCCGGAGCCCAGCAGCGCCCGCAGGGAACCGGTCAGTCCGAATGGCGCGCGCGCGTTGCGCGCCAACGCACCCGCCATCAGCCGCACGTATCCGGCCAGTTCGCCGAGCGGGAGCCGCCTCGGGTCGCCCTGCGCATCGACGGCAACGGCCAGTAACCGCTCGGCGACAGCGCGGGGCGAGCGATGCCCGGGCGAGATCGACTCGTCGAACGGCGCGCCCGCGGCGGCGTTGAGCAACACCGCTGCCAATACCCGCTCGGGGGCGCGGGACGCCAGGTCGACGATCATCCGTCCGCCCATGGAGTGCCCGAGAAAGACCGCTTTACCGACGCCCATCGCATCCAGGGCGCGCAGCGTCAAGTCCACCCGGCCTTCCAGCGTTGCCTCCGCAGGCAGCGTCGGCGTTCCACCATGGCCTGCCGCATCGAGGGCGATCACGGTGAATCCAAGCGCTCCCAGCCGGCTCAACAGCCGCAGATAGGCCCGCGCGTTGAGACCGTAGCCGTGCAGGAACACCAGCGGCACGCCGCGACCGCCGGTCAGAACGCCGACCCGGTGGCCGTCGTCAAGGCGCAGCACGTCGTGGTTGAGCCGGACACGGCTGCCAGAGAGTGGTTCTTCGGTGGTCACCGGTCTGGGGTTCACCGCAGCCCGCGTTCGCACACTGTGGCGTTGCCGACTGCTCGGCGTGGGTGTGAGCAATTCGCCCGTGCCATGCTGACCCGATGGTTGTGCTGAAATCAGCGGCGCTGTTCCTGGCCGCGGCGCTGCTGGAGATCGGCGGCGCCTGGCTGGTGTGGCAGGGCGTCCGCGAACATCGGGGCTGGATTTGGGCCGGCTTCGGCGTAATCGCTTTGGGTGCTTATGGTTTCGTCGCGACGCTGCAGCCCGACGCGCACTTCGGCCGGATCCTGGCTGCCTACGGCGGAGTGTTCATCGCGGGTTCGCTGCTGTGGGGCATGGCGGCCGACGGGTTCCGCCCAGACCGCTGGGACGTGACCGGTTCGGTGATCTGCGTGGTGGGAGTGGCACTGATCATGTACGGCCCACGGGGCTGACAGAAAAAACCCGGCCGGGTTCACCGGCCGGGTTCTGTCGTCTACTGGTGCGACTCTTGTCGCTTCTCTTGGGCGTTCGCCTCGCCGCGAGCCTTTTCGGCCTCGGCTTCCTTGGCCGCAGCGTCACGCTGAGCCTGCGCCTTGTCCTGCTGCGCCTTGCCCTCTTCAGTGAGGCTGTCGCTGCCGGTCACGGCGCCGACGGCTTCCTTGGCCTTGCCCTTGGCGTCTTCGACGACGCCCTTGATGCCCTCTTCGGGTCCGCTGTTGCCTGCCATGGGTCCTCCTTGGCGTCTGTTCCTGCAGTGCAGGATGAGGCGCATGCGCACCGTGCATCCCATTGATCGGGTGATTTCTCGTGCAGCGCCAGTCGCTTTCGACCGCGGGGCCGCACATCCGCCCGCAGGTGCGGGGTTCCCGAACCTGCAGCAGGTAAACAACCCCAGGCGAATCTGCAGGAGCGGGAACGTTTTCGTCGGCAACGACGATGTACCTGGAGGATCATTGGGCGGGAAAAGAGGAGGTGCGATCATGCGGACCGCATATGCGCTCGCCGCGGTGGCGGCCGCGGGTGGCATCGTCGCAGGGCCGGCCGCGACGGCGTGGGCTGACAGCTCGGCTCAGGCGACCATCAGTCAGCTGCAGAGTCAGGGTTACACCGTGAACATCGACCGCATCGGCACCGGTCCGATGTCGAAGTGCGTGGTCACGAACGTGCGCAATCCCCAGACCGTCACTCAGTGGGTGCCGTACACCGGACCGGGGCGCGGCAACAATCGCACCATCCTGGTGCCGGTCGTCACCAGCCAGACGATTTCGGTGTCACTCGACTGCAGCGCCCACTAGTCCAAGTCCACACGGATGGTGAGCAGGTTGTCTCCCATCGCACGCACCGCCGCACTGTTCATCCGCGGAAGCTCGGCCAGTCGCGCCCGCGCGTCGTCTTCGGGTAGGAGCACGGCGGTTCCGCTGTGCCAGCGACCGCGAACGCGGACCCGTACCCGGGGGTTGGCCGCAATGTTGCGGACGTATTGGGATCGATCGCCGAATTCCGACACCAACCAGAAGGTGTTGCCGTCGAGTCGACCGCCGATCGGGGTGGTCCGTGGTTGGCCGGACTTTCGCCCGGTCGTTTCCAGCAGAGTCTGAATCGGGACCAGCCGCATCAGTGGGTTGGCGACCCGCCGCTGGACGACGTTGACGACGCGCTGCCGTGGAGTCGAAGTCATGACTCCATCGTGGCAGCCCGGTCAGGAAGCCGCGACGGCCAACTGCGCCTGCGGGACGGCCGGGTCCAGCCGGATGGCGGTGATCGCACCCGCGTAGTCCGCCGCGTACAACCGGTTCCGGACCGGGTCGACGGCGAGGCAGGACAACTGCGGGCCGATGACGACGCTGTCGACGATCTCGGTGGTGGCGGTGCACATCACCGCGATCTCGTCACGGTCGACGATGTAGGCGCATGCGCCGCCGCGGCTGAGCACCAGCTGCGTAGGGACACCGCCCATGTCGATGGTGTCGGTCACCCGAGCACCGGGGACGTTGATGACGTAAATGACTCCGCCGAGCTCGACGTCCCACCCGGTGGCAAAAACGGTGCGGCCGTTGGGCACAACTGCAATGTCACCGATCGGACCGTCGATGGACACGCCGGCCTTCACCGCACGGGCCCTGGTATCGATGACGGCCAGCATGCCGCCCGTCGGGGTGGTCAGCGCCGCGAACAGACGCGTGCCATCGGCGTTGAGCCGAACCGTCTCGATGGAGGCACCGGGGGCGGCCGGGATGGCGACGCTGCTGAGCGCGCCGGATTCGATGTCGATGACCGCGATATCGACATCCTCCTCGCCGGTCCTGCCGACGTAGAGCACGTCACCGGCCGGGCTGACGGCCAGGCCCGAGAGGGTCGTGTCGAACGTCTTAGCCGCGAGCGGTGTCGCGGTGCGGGTGTCGACGGCGACGACGGCGTCCTCGGCGTTGGACGCTGCACTGACATAGGCGCGGTCACCGACGATGACGGCCGCGTAGGGCTCACTGAGCCCGTCGATGGTCGCAGTGACCGAGAGCGTCGCGGTGTCGATGACGCACACGACGTCGGCGCCGTAGTGGGAGGTGACGAGATGTCGGCCATCGGGGCTGACGGCAATGTCGCTGACGGGTCCGTGCCCGGTGGCCAGGGTGCGGGCGACCGTCATCACCGGCGCTTCGATCGGCTCGGTCAGCGGCTCAAGTTCGGCGCCACCCAGCAACTGCGGCAGCAGGTCCCCGATCGGGGCCCGCCGGATCGACGGCAGCGCCGACAGCCACAAAGAGCGCTCCGCGGTGGCCCGCTCAGCCACCGCGACACCGGTGACTTTGGACCCTTCCGTAACTCCCGTTGTGTTTGCCATGATCTCGTACCTCCGGCGGCCTGGACTGCGCCGCGCATTGTCTTTAGTCGTTTTCGCGTTACCTGCCGGTAACCGCCTGCGTCGAGTGTAGCGAGTCAATTCACGGAGAATTCGCGGCTTTTCGGAACCCATTACCAAGCACGCCGAAGGTCTCAGCAACTACTAAGACAACGATCGTTATCAATTCGTTGCAAAGGCTCGGCCCCGGTAGATAATTGCGTTCTGACATGGGCTTTTAGCGGCATTCAAGATCGCAAACGAATGAACGCAACGACCGCAGTCCTTAGATTTTCTTACCGGCGCCAAGCCGAAAGAGGCACAAATCACAATGCCTCAGCCGCGTCTAAATTCCTAAGGAAAATCCTTAACTTATTGACGCTCCTGGAGGCCGACCGCGGCTTGACGCGACTTCCCGCGATCTTGATCCCGAACGAGTTCGCTGATCGGCGCACTTAGCGAGTGAGTCTCAGCAATTCGCCAGTGGTCCAGATCACACCATCTGGTCGACGGATTCGCGGCTGCGGACCGGTGTGGTCGACTCCGGTGCCGTCGGCCACCCGCCGGCAGGCCCTGCTGGGACTCCGGCAGAGGATCCATCGCGAGGTGCGTCCCGCTCCTACCGGATGAGGTGGCTGGCCGGCACGCTGGGCGATGATGTCGACGCCGTCGTCGCCCATGCCGTTCGGCTACTGCTGCCGAATTAGTCCCTCACGTCCGGGCGCCACCCACACCGCCGCCAGCCCGGCCAGGACATTGAGGCCCAAGATCGTGATGATCGGGCCGACCACCGCGGCGCTCTGGGCCACCGCACCGAGTGCCGCTCCGAGAAGCGACGACTCCACGGCGATGATCAGCGAACCGAAACCCAGCAAAGTAGCGCGGTGGTCCTGGGCGGCGAAGGCGCCGATCCAGGCCAGGCTGGCGCTGAAGATGGCTTGGTTCGCCATGGTCGCCAGGATGAACACGATTCCGTAGATCCAAATGTGGTTCAGGTCGTCGCGGTACTCCATCACCACGCAGATCGCGGCGGCCGCCGAACCGAGCAGAGCGCTGTTGACCAACATGCCGCGCACCCCGAGCGCGCGGCTGACGAAGCGCCAGAACAGTGCGCCCGCCACCATTCCGATGCTCGACGAGATCACCAGGACGTGCAGGCTGCCCGCGGTGTCGCTGTGATTGACCGAGGCATGGATGCTGTAGAACGACGTGCCGAGACTGACCGGGACGAACAGCAACTGGACAATCGCGTACCTGCGGAACCACGATTGCGATCGCGCGGCCCGCACACCGTCGCGGTAGGTGTCCTTGAACGTCACCCGGTCGACCTCGGATGCGCGCACCGGACCGATGAACACCGCGGCGATCGCGGCGGCAAGCAGTCCCGACGAGCCCAGCCAGAGCAGGTCCAGATGGCTGTGCGCCGGGTCGCGCTGAGCCAGGAAAGGCAGCAGCACCAAGGTGGTCCCGATCGCCAGGATCGCGCCGATGGCACCCTGGGTGAGAATCAGATCGCTGCGACGCTGCTCGGCCAGCTTGCTCGAAACCACCTCGGAGAAAGCGACTTTCGAGACCCCACCGACGACTCCGGTGGCCAGTGACACCGCAAGGAAGATGCCCGCGATGAACCACTTGGTCCACGCCGAGAACGCGCTGATGACCACCAGCGTGGCCATCAGCAGGGTGGTGGCGGCGATGACCAGGTGTTTGAGGTGGCGAGCTCGGGCGAGGATGTAGGGCGCCAGTGAGTTACCCCCCACGATTCCGACGCAGTAGGCGGGATAGAGCAGCCCGGCAGCCCAGTAGTACCCCTCCTGGGCGCAGATGAACGGCAGCACCACCGAGACGTTGGCCAGCTGGGTGCCCGTCGTGTAGAGCGTGCCCTGGGTGAGCAGCACACGATAGGCCCGACCCGGCGCGCGCGCACTCACTTCGGTCATCGGACCTCCACCGTCGCGGAGAAGTTGCCGAGAGGACCGTATACCTAGGCAGCCAGGCGGGCAGGGCGAAACGCGACGATCGGCAGGCGGTGCGCGAGGTCGACGTGCGCGGCCGGACTGCCGTCGTACTCCCGGCAGAGCAGGATCCCCATCACGCGGTAGACGATGGGGCGGATCAGCCAGTGGCGACGTTCGTATTCGGCGATCACCGCGACAGCCTCCGGCTCACTGAGCACCCGGTGCTCGGCGGAGAACGTCGTCCCGCCGAGTTCGATCGATGCCGGTGAACCGGATGCGATGTCGCGGAACCATTCACATGACGGCCCGAGACCGGCGATGACCATCACCTCGTCGTCGCTGGCGCCGATGACTTCGAGGACCGTGCGGCAGTCGCACGACTCGGATTCGCCGTGACTGAGGCGAACGAAGCGCTTGCCGAGCAGCCTGCCGAAGCCGTGCTCGTAGATCTCGACCGGCGCGTGAAGCGCCAGCCGGATGATGGGGTGCGGTCGAACCATGCCGGCAGATACCCGTATGCGACCAGCGCAAAACGGGCGCTTTCGACATCAAGCAATGACCCTTTCGAGGTCAAACACCGGCAGTTTCGCGCACACGTAAAAGTTGGCCTCATCAACCCCGTGGCGGGCCTGGATGGGCAATATTCTGTCGGGAACCGGAACGAGGAGTGCGAGCCGATGAACCCAGACGACGATCCCGAGGAACGCATCCGACAACTCGAGCGACCGCTGACCGAGCAGGCGCACACCAGCGAGCTGGGGACCGCGGCACCGCCGGGCAACTGGGCACCACCTCCCCCCGGCTACTACGGGTCGCCGATGCCGCCCCCGTCAGGTTCGTCGTCCACACCCGGCCTGCGACTCGGCTGGATTGTGTTCGTGCTGTTGGTGGTTGGGCTCACCATCGGCGGTGGCGCGATCCTGATCACCAGTCACCTCAACGCCGGCCGGACCTCGCCGGGCCTGCCTACGATCTCCGGCGGCGGTGGCACATTCACCACGGTCACCCGGCCCAGCCGCAGCACCCCGACTCCCCCGCCGAATTCGGCCGCCACCGTGGCCCCGCCCGAATCGGGCGCCACTCTCAGCGTCTCCGGTGTCAACGAGAACAAGCGGCTCGCGTGCGACAACAGCGTGGTCACCATCAGCGGTATGGACAACACCGTGGTGATCACCGGCCGCTGCAAGCGCGTTCAGGTATCCGGCATGAACAACATCGTCACCGTCGACGCGGCCGACGCCATCGAGGCGTCCGGCATGGACAACAAAATCACCTACCACGGCGGCTCACCGACGGTCGACAAGTCCGGCTTCTCCAATACCGTCGAGCAGGGTTGACGTAATGCTTGCCGAAAGATATTGGCAGATAACGGGATCGGACTATTCGGCGCACACGTCGGGAGCGTCCTCGCGGACCGGGGTGGCGACCGGCAGCGTGTAGGTGACGACGACCTCGGCGCGCGAACCGGATTCGTTGGCGACGCGATGCGGAACGCCCGCGGGAATGGCGACCGCCTGCCCGGCAGCGTAGGTCACCGGGGCACACGCACCGGCGGTCTGCAACGCCACCGACCCGCCGGTGATCACCGACAATTCGGCGCCGGGGTGGGTGTGCCAACCGCTGGTCGCGCCGGGACCCATCGACAGGCTCTGGACGATCTGGGTGGCGGGCCCGTCGGTGGTGATCGACACCGACGTCTCGGTGTCCCCCTTGGCCAGGTCGGTGCGCGTCACGTCGCCGCCGGGCGGCGTCGCCCCGGCCGTTACGGTGGGCATCGCCGAGCACAGCAGGAGCACGATCGCGGCACAGGTCACCACTCGGGTGGTCATGACACTCCTCGTCGTCGATGGGCAGTTACCCACACACGCGGCAAGTCTTGACGTTAGCGTGAACTGCACGCGCACAATCGGAAAATGGGAGGGCAGCGCATGCCGACCGGATGGTTACGCCGAAAGTCTCACCGAAGTACGGCGCGAGCGTTCGCCTTGGTGGCGCTGGCCGCCGTCTTGACGATGCTCACAACCGGACTGTTCGCGCCCGCGCGGGCGTCAGCCGACGGCGAGAACTACTTGATCGCCACCGACACCACCTTCGCTCCGTTCGAATTCCAGGACAAGCAAGGCAATTTCGTCGGAATCGACATGGATCTCATCCGCGCGATCGCCGAGGATCAGAAATTCACCGTCGACATCAAACCGCTCGGCTTCGACGCCGCACTGCAGGCCGTACAGGCCAACCAGGTCGACGGCGTGATCGCCGGCATGTCGATCACCGACAAGCGCAAGCAGGTCTTCGACTTCTCCGAACCGTACTTCGAGTCCGGCATTCAGATGGCGGTCCTGAAGACCAACAACGACATCAAGTCCTATGAGGACCTGCGCGGCAAGCGGGTGGCGGTCAAGAACGGCACCCAGGGTGCGACGTTCGCCAACTCGATCAAGGACAAGTACGGCTTCCAGGTGGTCTCGTTCGCGGACTCGTCGTCGATGTTCGACGAGGTCAAGACCGGCAACTCGGTGGCGGTCTTCGAGGACTACCCGGTGCTGCTGTACGGCATCGCGCAGGGCAACGGCTTCAAGACCGTCACCCCCAAGGAGGAGCCGACCGGCTACGGCTTCGCGGTCAACAAGGGCCGCAACGCCGAGCTCATCAAGAAGTTCAACGCCGGCCTCGACAACCTCAAGAAGTCCGGGAAGTACGACCAAATCGTCAACAGCTACCTCGGTGAAGGCGCCTCAAAGGATGACAATTCATTCTTCGGGCTGATCAAGAGCACCTACCCGATCCTGCTGCAGGGCCTGAAGATGACCGTCATATTGACGGTCGTCTCGATCGCGATCGCCCTGGTGCTCGGAGTCATCTTCGGCCTGTTCCGGGTGTCCCGATCGATTGTCCTGCGTGGAATCGGCACGACGTTCGTCGACATCTTCCGCGGCACCCCGCTACTGGTGCAGGCCTTCTTCATCTACTTCGGCATCCCGTCGGCGCTGGGCTTCCAGATGAGCGCGCTGACCGCCGGCATCATCACCCTGTCGCTGAATGCGGGCGCGTACATGACCGAGATCGTGCGCGGCGGTATTCAATCCGTCGACAAGGGACAGATGGAGGCGGCCCGCAGCCTGGGCATCGGATATCTGCCGACGATGCGTAAAGTCATACTGCCCCAGGCCATCCGGACGATGATCCCGTCGTACATCAACCAGTTCGTGATCACGCTGAAGGACACGTCGATCCTGTCGGTGATCGGCATCGCCGAGTTGACGCAGACCGGGCGCATCATCATCGCAGGCAACTTCCAGTCGTTCAAGATGTGGCTGATCATCGGGATCATCTACTTCATCGTCATCATGGCGCTCACCAAACTCTCCGACCGCGTCGAGAAAAGGATCGTGAAATGACCGACCTCGTTCCCGATTCCGCCGACACAAAGCCGGCAGGCACGGTGATGATCCACATCGAAGATCTCAAAAAGTCGTTCGGTGAACTGCTGGTGCTCGACGGCATCACCACCGACATCAAGCAGGGCGAGGTGGTGTGCGTGATCGGCCCGTCCGGGTCGGGAAAGTCGACGTTCCTGCGCTGCCTGAACAAACTCGAAGACATCACCGCGGGCAAGGTGGTGGTCGGCGACTTCGATCTCACCGACCGCAAAGTCGATCTGGACAAGGTGCGGCAGCACATCGGCATGGTGTTCCAGCATTTCAACCTGTTCCCGCACATGACCGTGCTGCAGAACGTCACGCTGGCACCGCTGACGACCAAGAAGATGGACAAGGCCGCCGCCGAGAAGAAGGCGATGGAGTTGCTCGGTCAGGTCGGTCTCGCCGAGAAGGCCCATGTGAAGCCGGCCACGCTCTCCGGCGGCCAGAAGCAGCGGGTCGCGATCGCGCGGGCGCTGGCGATGGATCCCTCGATCATGCTGTTCGACGAGGCGACCAGTGCCTTGGACCCGGAGATGGTCGGCGACGTGCTGCAGGTTCTGCGGGACCTGGCCGAAGGCGGTATGACGATGGTGGTGGTCACCCATGAGATGGGTTTCGCCCGCGAGGTGGCCTCCCGGGTGATCTTCATGGCCGACGGCAACATCGTCGAGGACGATGCCCCCGACCAGGTTTTCGACCACCCCAAAAGCGAACGGCTGCAAGAGTTCCTGTCGAAGGTGCTCTGAACCTATGCGGTCGCGGACTGCACGGAAAAGGGCTCGGTGGTGCGCGCGGCGAGATACTCCGGGCGCGGCTCGGCCGCCGCGAAGGGTTGGCAGAGTTTGTTTTCGACCGAGTTGAACACCAGGAAGATGTTCGACCGTGGGAACGGTGTGATGTTGGATCCCGATCCGTGAATGATGTTGCAGTCGAACCACAATCCGGCGCCGGGCGGGCCAGTGATCTGGTCGACTCCGTGTCGATTCGCTGCCGCGGTCAGGGTTGCTTGATCGGGCACGCCGACTTCCTGCCGGACCAGCGAGGACGCGTGGTTGCGTTCCGGCGTAGCACCCACACATGGGAAGAACGTCCTATGCGATCCGGGCATGACCATGAGTGAGCCGTTGTACGGGTAGTTCTCGGAGAGCGCGATCGAGCACGACACCGCCCGCATCGTCGGCATACCGTCCTCGGCGTGCCAGGTCTCGAAGTCCGAATGCCAATAGAAGCCGGTTCCCGTGAATCCCGGCATCAGGTTGACCCGCGCCTGGTGGAGATAGACGTCGCTGCCCAGCAATTGACGCGCTACCGGTAGAACAGTGTCGAGGCCGATGACTTCCGCGATGACGTCACTGAACAGATGCGGTTCGAACACCGAACGGATGCCGCCCTGCCGTTCGCGAATGATGCGCGGATCGTCATCACCCATCAGGCCGCCGATACGAGCCAGCTCATCACCCATCGGCCTGAGCCAGTCTTGCCCGAGTGTCTGAGGACGAGCCAGATAGCCGTTGGCCGCCATCGATTCCAGGTCATGGTCGGACAGCGGTCCGTCGTTGCCCGCGCCCCACACCGTCGGCTCGATTCGAGCGATCGGGTCGGCCGGGCGTTCGAGCCGGGTCGGGTAGTTGTCGTGGGGGTGACCGCTCACCTGACGGGCTCCGCGGGTGGGTAGGTTCCCGTCTCGTCATGTACCTCGGTGCCGGTCACCGGCGGATTGAATACGCACATCATCCGCATCTGCTCGGTACACGTCACCCGGTGGCGCTCATGGCCATTGAGCAGATACATCGTGCCCGGGGCGAGCGGATGCTCCTCACCGGTCTCGTGGTTGGTCAACGTCCCGCTACCCTCGACAACCCACACGGCCTCGACGTGGTGGCGGTAGTGGAATTCGCTGACCGAATCGGTGTTGATGGTGGTCTCGTGGAACGAGAAGCCAACTCCGTCGCCGGCCAGAATGATGCGCTTGGACCTCCAGTCCTTGGCGGCCACGTCACGATCGGTGCCGGTGATCTCATCAGTGGTACGGACAATCACAAATGAACTCCTTTTGCTGGTCTGGCGGATGTCAGGACAACGTGCTGGCGACCGACTCGGCGAGTATGTCGATGCCGAGCACAATCTCGGCGTCCGGTGTGGTCAGTGGCGGTAGCAACTTGACCACTTCATCTGCGGGACCGCTGGTTTCCATCAACACGCCGCGCTCGAACGCGGCACGGCATACCTTGGCGGCTGTCGGCGCGTCCTCGAATTTCAGCCCCTGCGCCATACCACGTCCGCGGGCGCTGATCTTGGGGTTCGAGGTCGCAATGGCGTCCAGCCGGTCCCGCATCAGGCCACCCTTGGCCAGGGTCTGGTCAGCGAAAGTGGTGTCCTGCCAATACGCTTCGAGCGCCGCTGTGGCCGTCACGAAAGCCGGGTTGTTACCGCGGAAGGTGCCGTTGTGTTCCCCGGGCGCCCACACATCCAGGTCGCGCCGGAACAGGGTGAGCGCCAACGGAAGCCCGTAACCGCTGATCGACTTGGAGAGTGTCACGATGTCGGGCTTGATCCCGGCTTCTTCGAAGCTGAAGAACCTGCCGGTCCGGCCGCAGCCCATCTGTACGTCGTCAACGATCAGCAGGATCTCGCGCCGATTGCACAACTCGGCCAGAGCGCGCAGCCACTCCGCCCGAGCCACGTTGAGCCCGCCCTCACCCTGCACCGTCTCGACGATCACCGCGGCCGGACGATTGAGCCCACCACCGGAGTCGTCGAGCACTCGCTCGAACCAGTGAAAGTCCTCGGTGACGCCGTCGAAGTAGTTGTCGTACGGCATCGGCGTCGCGTGGACCAATGGGATACCCGCACCGGCACGCTTCATGGAATTGCCGGTCACTGACAGTGACCCCAATGTCATTCCGTGAAAAGCGTTGGTGAAGTTGATTATTGACTCGCGGCCGGTCACTTTTCGTGCCAGCTTCAATGCCGCCTCCACCGCGTTGGTGCCGGTGGGCCCGGGAAACTGCACCTTGTAGTCCATGCCCCGCGGAGCGAGAATCAGTCGCTGAAACGTCTCCAGAAATGCGGTCTTCGCCTCGGTTGCCAGGTCCAGCGAGTGCACGATCATGTCGCGGCTGAGGTAGTCGAGCAGAGGCCGCTTGAGGAGCGGGTTGTTGTGCCCGTAGTTGAGAGCGCCCGCACCAGCGAAGAAGTCCAGATAACGCCGGCCGCTGGTATCGGTCAACCAGGACGCGCTGGCTCCGGCCATCTCCACCGGCCAGCCGCGGCAGTAGCTGCGCACCTCCGACTCGACGGCGTCGTAGACGTCCGGTAGCTGAGAGTCGTTGAAAGAAGGCACCATTGCCTGGGTTGTCATGTTTCCTTTCGGGTGGGTTCAGTCGGAAAGTGCTGCCGCGATAGGCCCGATACGCAAGATCGGTTCGTCTTCGTGGTCGCTCTCGGGGTCGAGAAGCTCGGCGCCGAAATATGGTCGCTCGGTCATCGGGACGCCGTGGCGGCGGGCGAAGCCACCGAACAAAGCGCGCGACGGCCCATTACCCGGGGCCACCGTGGCTTCGACGGTCAGAGGATGGCCGTGTCGGGCTCGGCGGACGCGATTCACGAGCTCGTCGAGCATCGCCGCGGCCAGGCCGGTGCCCCGCACGCGTTCGGTCACCGCGACCTGCCAGACGAACAGCACCTCCGGCCTCTCCGGGGGGTGATAGGCGGTGATCAGACCGCAAAGCTCGCCGTCCCGCTCCGCCACAATCGAGGATTTGGCAAAATCGGTGGCCAGCAGCAGATATGCGTATGTCGAATTCACGTCGAGCACCCCTGTCGCGTCGACCAGCTGCCGCATCGCGACGGCGTCGGTTGAAGAGGGGCACCGTAGGTGGCGTTCCCAGGACACGTGTTGCCTGGTCACGCCGCCTGGAACAGTTGTCCACGGACTCTGCAGCCCATGGGTGTTGGAAGCATTCATCTCGGGTTGAAATCTCACCACCGAACAAGTCATCGTCGTCGTCAGTTCAAGTCTTCGGCGAGCTGACCGTAGGCCCGCAAAGCGTTGTGATCAAGCTGTGAGACCGCACGGCGAACGTGGCGTGACGATTGCGGCGTCTGCGGCTACCTGCGCGGATAGGGCGCATCGAGATCACCGTCACCCCTGACCGGCGTTACCAAATCGTTACCAAGCACTCACGCGCCATGATTGCGCTCCGGCAACCATTGCCGGTGGTAAATCTTCGCCCGACCACCTCGCGCCTGCCTGCCGTCAAGCGACATGCTGGCCCATTTGGCTGTGCGCAATGTGATTGCGCACTAAGCTCAGGCCGTTCCGACGCCTGCTCGGGGATCGCAGTGCAACGACTGGGCGACAGCATGCTCCACCAACTGGAATGGAACTCCGATGAAGGTTCTCTACACCGCTGAAGCACTGGCCACCGGTGATGGCCGCGACGGGCACGGCCGAACCTCCGACGGCAAGGTAGATGTCGATCTGAGCATCCAGAAGGAACTCGGCGGCACGGGTACCGGAACCAACCCCGAGCAGCTGTTCGCCGTGGGGTACGCCGCGTGTTACCACTCCGCACTGCGGCTCGTGGGCCGTCAGGAGAAGGCCGATGTCTCCGATTCGGTTGTGGGAGCCAAGGTTTCACTCGGAAGCAATGACGCCGGCGGCTTCGTCCTGGCGGTCGAGTTGGAGATCGTGCTGCCCAACGTCGACCATGAGACTGCGGTAGCTCTGGCCGAGAAAGCGCATCAGGTCTGCCCGTATTCGAACGCCACCCGCGGCAACATCGATGTGAAGCTGACCGTCACCGACGACTGAGGTCAGGCCGCGAAGCTAGGAAAAGTGCGTCTGCGCTCGGGGCAACTCGACGCCGTCGACGCTGATGTCGATCTTCTCGTTGTAGAAGGCGATCATGTTCGCGATCGGCGCGACCGCAGGCAGCGGGGTGTTGTAGGTCCAGGCCAGATCGGCATGAAGGGTGTCGCCGACGCGCACCGACCAGTAGCTCGAGGTGACGCCTTTGTACGGGCACAGCGTCTGGGTGTCCGACCGCTCGAGATGCTCGAACGCGACGTCGGTGCGGTCGATGTAATACCTTGTCGGCAAACCGGTTTCGAACAGCAGAACAGGACTGTGGGTGTCCGCCAGCACCGCGCCGTCGAGTTCGACCCTGACATGACGGTGGGAACGCAACGCATCGACGCGCGCGTAGGGGTTGCGGGGATGGCCATAGATCGGCTCGTCCTCTTCGAACCAGCTCAGCGCTGCCCAGTCGAATCGGACCAGCCCGGCGACCGGGCCCTCGCCCTCGTCGAACACTCGCGCCGCCGAGGGATGCGTCTGTGACCCCGAAGTGAGGGCAAATGTGCGCGACGGGCCGAACTGCACCCGTTGCGCATGGTCCTCGTCGTGCAGGAACTCCGACCGCACATCCGTGAGCGGGATGTAGTACTGCGGGTAGTACGGGACCTCCCACACGTACCGCGCCGCCGTGGTGTCGAACACCAACTCCGTGCCGAGGAAGCCGCGAACGCGGCGGGGAGACGGTTCTATCCGGCCGCGGGTCGCAGCCACCTGTGGATAATCGGTCGTCGGCCGCTCGGATGCGGTATTCACAATGGGACTCCCTTGCCGTGGATCACGTCACCTTCCATCATGACGAGTGGCTGGGCGGGTAAACCAGCGGCGGTGAGACTCAAGCAAGGAGCGGTGCGATGACACGAGCGGGCTCGGACGCGATCCGCGCGGAGACCATCACGATCAAGGGACACGGTGGCGACGAGATCGAGGCCTACTGGGCCGGGCCGTTGACCAGCGGGTCGCGGGGCGGTCTCGTGTGGATCCACCACATGCCCGGTTACGACCGGGAGACCAAGGAGTTCGTCCGTCGACTCGCCGTCACCGGCTACCACGTGGTGTGCCCCAACCTGTATTCGCGGGAAGCGCCCGATGCCGATCCCGACGATGCCGCAGCCGCCTCCCGCGCCGCCGGGGGTGTGCCCGACGAGCGCCTTGTCGGCGACGTCGCAGGAGCGGTCGCCCATCTCGGCGGACTTCCCGGCGCGAACGGGAAATTCGGCGTGATCGGACACTGCTCGGGTGGACGCCACGCGTTCCTCGCGGCATGTTCGTTGCCGTTCGATGCCGCGGTCAACTGTTACGGCGCATTCATCGTCGAGGAACCCCCTGAGGGAATGCCGAAGGCGATGAAGCCGATCCTGGACCTCGCGCCGAGCCTGAGCGCTCCGATGCTCGGACTGTTCGGCGCCGAGGACAGGTTCCCGACGCCCGCAGCTGTGGCGACCCTCGACGCCGAGTTGACCCGGCTCGGCAAGCCGCACGAGTTCCACAGTTATGACGGTGCCGGGCACTCGTTCTTCTCCGTCGATCGGCCCGCCTATCGCGTCGACGCCGCCGTCGACGGCTGGCGGCGTATCGACGCGTTCTTCGCCACCCACCTGAAAGGCTAGGTCTCCCAGCTCATGTGCACATATCTCACCGAACGCGTCGTCATCGAGGGCAGTGGTAAGGGCGCGACGGGATGGTTCGGCGCCGACCGGGCCACCGTCTACGTCGACCACCCGGTGCACGCGCCGTACACCCACACGGTGAACATCGACGTGCTCAATCCGGCGTTGGGACCCGCCGCCCGGGTGGCACTGGAGCTGACCGAAGAAAGCGCGTTGGCGCTGGCCGACGCCATCCACCGGGCCATCGGACATGCCCCTGCCGGCCTCGCGTCACGCGACCAGTAGGGCACGGATCAGCCGCCGGCTCGGACGTTCGACATGGCAATCGCGCTCACCGGCGAACGTCTGGCGGCACCATCCCCGGCGTTCCGGCGGCGATGACCGCGCGATTACGTTCGGCCACAATGGGAATCGGCATCTTGACCTGCTGGCGGTCGTAGCTCAAGAAGCCGTTGACCTCATTCTCGACATCGGTGGTCTGGGTGTAGATCGCCCCGGACAGGCCTGTCCTTCGTACGATGTCTTCCAGCCTGCGACTGACTTGAACGTAGCGTTCGGTGAGTCGTGCCGGGCTGTCGGCCATTTCGTAGGCCTCCGGTCGGCCCGGCCAGCGGTTCTGGTCGAGCACCAGTCCCAAACCACCGTATTCGCCGTCGACGCGTACCCGATTGTCGACCGGGGCAGGGCCTTTCGAGTGCGCCTTCATCAGGTCGTCGTGGATCTGGGGTTCGCCGGGGCCGACATAGGTGTGGTCGTCGTAGATATCGCCGGCCAGGGTGTCGCCACGCGACTTACAGCAGTTCACCCCGCTGTTGGCGTCCACCATGCGAGTAGGGTCCGCGGCCTTTGTGAGGCCGGCGATCCTGGCGGTGTCGAATTCTCCCCAGCCCTCGTTGAACGGCACCCAGCCCACGATCGACGTCACGCTGCGCAGCTGGTCGATCATGGCCAGCAGTTCTTTTTCGAAATTGGCCTTCGCGGCGGGCGACGGCTCCGGAGCCGGACCCACCGGGATGTCCAGGGACACATCCAGCGACGGCATGTCTTGCCAGACCATCAGCCCCAGCTTGTCTGCCCAGTAGTACCAGCGCGCGGGCTCCACCTTGCCGTGCTTGCGCACGAAGTTCATGCCCAGTTCCTTGATCCGCACCAGATCCGACTTGAGCGCGTCGTCGGTGGGCGCGGTGTAGATGCCGTCGGGCCAGTAACCCTGATCCAGCGGGCCGTGCAGGAACGTGATCCTGTTGTTCAACGCGATTCGCGGCCGGCCCTGCGAGTCGGGCATCGTGCTGATCGTGCGCAGCCCGGCATAACTGGAGACCGCGTCGACAACCTTGCCCGACGGATCCACCAGCGCCACCTTCAGGTCGTACAGGTACGGATCGTCGGGTGTCCACAGGTGCGGCTCGGGCACCGGCAGGCGAATGGTGTCACCTGCACCGGCGGAGCCGACCGCCACCACTCGGCCGCCGTTGGGCTTGACGACGAACACCACGGCGCGCTGGCCCTTCGTTCCGGCGATGCGCGGGGTAACGGTCATACCGGTCAGATCGGTGCTGATGTCCACCTTGTTGATGTAGGTGGCGTGGACGGGCTCCATCCAGACCGTCTGCCAGATCCCGGACGCGCCGGTGTAGAACAGCCCCTTCGGGCGGTTGCGTTGCTTACCGATCGGGAAAGGGTTGGCGTCGTTGCGGTCCTGGACGCGGACGGTGATCACCTGGGGACCCGGCCATTGCAGCGCCCTGGTGATGTCGACGCTGAATTCGGTGTAGCCGCCTTCGTGTCGGGCCACCTCCTGGTTGTTCACCCAAACCGTCGCGATCTGATCGACCGCACCGAAGTGCAGCAGCACATGCCGCCCCACCCAGGCGCTCGGCACCTTGACCACCTTGCGGTACCACATCTCGTCGTCGTGACGCTGGATGCCGGACAGGGCCGACTCGACCGGGTACGGGACGAGGATCTGCTCCCCGTACGCGCTCGGCGCGGGAGGTGCGGGCAACACCGTGCCCGCTGACCGGCCCATGTAACCCCACACGCCATTGAGGTTCATCCAGGATGTGCGCGTCATCTGCGGACGGGGGTACTCGGGCAGCGCGTTCTCCGGCCCGACCAGTTTGGTCCACGGAGTGGGCAGCGGCGCAGCCTTGGGATGCCACATCACGACGGCGTTCGCAGGCGGGTTCCCGATCATGGTGAGGAGCAACAGAGTCAACGCGACCACGACGCCACGGCCGGCCCACACCCGTCCGCGGGTTGTCAGCGATTGGCGATCGGTGACGATTGTTCCCCCCGAGTTCGAGACGGCCACGACGCGTGCCCCCGCGCACGGCCGCATCTGTGCAGCAAACGACTCGATCCGGTCCCGACATGGCTCCCGCGGCACTGCGCGACAGTGTCGCGAAACGGACCGGAAGATGCGATTGCCTGAGGCACTTTAGCCTGCAGCCAGCGGGGTAGCCACTGTCTGAGAGGGCGTTTCGCCCAGCAATGTTCGAGGCGTCGAGCCCACCGGACCGCGTGCTGGGCATTGCCGGAACGAGGCGGTCACCGCCTTGGCATTCGCAGGCCACGATGTGAAGATTCATAGGTTCCAGCAAACGCGCCCCGATGCGACAAGCCGGCGCACGGCCGAGTATGGCACCATCTGGAACGTGGTGTCCCGGGCTGTCAGCGGCGCAACGATCCCGGTGATCGCCCTCACCGGCCATCTGGGCGCAGGTAAGACGACGCTGCTCAACCACGTGTTGCGCACCCCGCAGGCTCGGATCGGCGTGGTAATCAACGACTTCGGCGAGATCAACGTCGACGCCGGCTTGATCAGCGGGCAGATCGACGAGCCCGCCTCGATCGCCGGCGGCTGCATCTGTTGCCTTCCCGACGACGGCCAACTGGACACCGCGCTGGCCCGGCTCGCGGATCCGAAGCTGCGACTGGACGCCATCATCGTGGAAGCCAGCGGGCTGGCCGACCCGGCGGCACTGGCCCGCATCATCGGGTTCAGCGAGATCGGCGGAGTCCGCGACGGCGGTGTCGTCGATGTGGTGGACGCCGTACAGCACTTCGACACCGTCGACCGCGGCGGCGTGGCACCCGCCCGGTACGGCGCGGCGACGCTGGTGGTGGTCAACAAACTCGATCAGATCCCGGCAGAGGACCAGGATGCCGTGCTGGCCCGGGTCGAAGCCCGGGTGCGCGAACGCAATACACGTGCCCACGTCATCGGGGCGACGAACGGAAACATCGACCCGGCCTTGCTCTACGACGTCGCCGCGGCGACCGATGAGACCGGACAATTGTCGTTTCGCGACGCGCTGTTCGAAGAAACGGTCGGTGAGCACGACCACGTGCATGCCGAGTCGGTGACGGTGACCGCCACCGAGCCGATCGACCCGGCGCGGCTGCTGGAGTTGCTCGAGTTTCCGCCCGCAGGCGTGTACCGGATGAAGGGCCGGGTGGCGGTGCGACATCGCAGGGCCGTGCAGGGTTTCGTGGTCAACGTCGTCGGGCCTGCGGTGCACATTGCACGAAGCGCGATTCCGTCAGCAACGGACAACCACCTCGTGGCGATCGGAACCCACTTCGACACTGCAAAGGTGCGGACCCTGATGACCGATGCGCTGCGGCCCGCCGACGGGCCTGCGTCGGCTACCACCCAGCGGCGCTGGCAGCGCTACCTCGCCAAGTCCTGACGGCTCACAGGTCGACGACGACGTCCTCGACCGGTGCGGCGATGCACAGCAAGACGTTTCCTTCGGCCGGCGGTTCCAGCGGGTCGGGCTCGTAGCGGACCCGGCCGGCCAGAAGCGCTGTCTCGCAGGTGTGGCAGACGCCGGTGCGGCACGACCACTGGGTGGGCACGTCGCAGGCTTCGGCGAACTCGAGCAGGCTGGCGTCGGTGGGCCGCCACGGCGCGGAGAGCGCGCTGCGCGCGAATTGCACGTTAGGTCCGGGACCGGGCGGGCCCTCCGGCTGGTGTGGCGGGCGCGCGGGGGCCGCCGCAATGCCGGGCGTGATCGCGCTATGGGCGCCGAACCGCTCGGAGTGGATATCGCGGGCGTCGAAACCCAGTGTGAGAAGGGCCTCGCCGACCGCGTCCATGAACATCTGCGGGCCGCAGATGAACACCTGCGCCTGCGCCGGCAGGCCCAGGTCGCGCAGCGCCTGTGCGGTCAGCCTGCCCTGTTGGTCGAACTCGACACCCGCGTGGTCGGACGCACCAGGACTGCTGAAGAATATTCGAGACTTGCTGTGCGGCAGTCGATTCAGTAGCTCCCGGACCTCGGCGGCGAATGGCTGCTCGGCGCCGTCCCGAGCGCCGTGTAGCCACCAAACCGGGCGCTCGGAGTCACTGACCGCCAGCGAGTGCAACATCGACAACACCGGGGTCACCCCGACACCCGCCGATATCAGGATCACCGGCCGCGAGCTGTCGTCGAGGAAGAAACTCCCCCGCGGCGCGGCGACGTCGACGAGGTCGCCGACCTTCACATGCTCGTGGATATATGCGCTGACCGTGCCCATCGGTTCGCGCTTGACGCCGATGCGGTACTCGGGCATGCCCGGCTCGTTGGACAGCGAGTAGTTGCGCACGAGCGGGGGCCCGTCGGGGCCGAGCGCGACGCGCAGTACGACCGATTGGCCGGCAAGCCATTTCGGCAACGGCTCGCCGGCGGGGTCGGCGAGCGATACCGATCGGACATTCCGGCTCTCGTCGCGCACCGCCGTCACCTTCAGTGCGCGAAAGCCGGGCCACGCCGGCGGTGGTGGCGCCGCTCCGGTCAGCCCGGTGTTGCCCGCGGCGGAGCCTTGCGCCAGCAGGCTCTGCAACGAGGCCTTCCACCCGGCGCTCAATGCCGGGACCGCGAGAGCGCGCTCCAGGGCGTCACCGGGATGCCCGGGAAGGTAGAGCAGAGCGTCGATCTCGGCGACACTGACCTGCTGTGGACCGTCGGCGACCTTCACCACCTCTTGACCGGCCATGAGTTCGCCTTCGGCCAGCACCCGGCAGTAGAACCCCGGTCGGTGGTGCGATACCAGCAGGGCCGCCATTCGCGGTTCGCCCAGCCGCATTCCGACGCGATAACAGGTGACCCGGGGCTGGGTCACCTCCAGGACGACATCGCCGATCTGGTACCGATCGCCGATGCAGACCTCGTCGTCGGGCAGCCCGTCGACGGTCAGGTTCTCTCCGAAGGCACCCGGCCTCAAGTCGTCGCGGCCGAGTTCACTGGCCCAATACTCGTAGGAGGCAACCTGATACACCAGGACGGCGCGGTTCTCGCCGCCGTGACCGCCGAGATCACCCTGGCCGTCACCGTCGACGTTGAGCCGCCGCACCATCCGCGGACCAGCCACCGGGGCCTTCCAGGCGCCGGTGTACACGGTGCGCCCGTTCCACGCCACATCCTTGGGGAGCCCTACGTTGACCGAGACCAGTGTCGCCATTGGTGGTTACCCCTTCGTCTCGTCGAGTTGTGCACGCAGGCGGTCGTTTTCAGCCTGCAGCTCCGCCAGCTTGGCGCGCAGGGGTTCCAGAGCGGGTTCGAGCTCAGCCGCGCTGAAGCGGGGGGTGATGTGCTGCTGACAGTTCCAGTCGTATGCCTCGACATCGATGAGGACGGCCCGCTCGACCACCGAGTCATCGGTCTCATCGGTCAGGCCTTTCAGCAGCTCCGGGTCTTGGTCTGCGGTCACGATGCGCGCGTGCCCGAAGAGTTTCAACCGGCGCTGGTGGGCGTAGTCGAGGACGATGATCGCCACCCGGTCGTCACCGGTCATGTTGCCGGTACTGATGTACTGCAAGTTGCCGCGGAAGTCGGCCCAGCCGATGGTGTGGTCATCGATAACGTGGATGAATCCCGGCTTCCCGCCGCGGAATTGAACGTACGGCCACCCGGTCTCTGACACCGACGCCAGATAGAAGCCGTCCCGCTCGCTGAGGTAGTCCTTCTCGTCCTCGGTGAGCGAGTCGCGTCCCGGGGCGGCCGTACCGGCGATGACCTTGCGGGCGTAGAACGTGTCGCTGCCGTGGTCGTTCTGGACGGCGCGGACATCGTCGGTGAAGGCGATGGACGCGTAGTGCTTGCTCATGGACGTCTCCCTGTCAGCTCGGGGTCATCGCAGCGGAACGCATCAACTCGTCGGCGGAACTGCCATGGCTGCGACCACGTCATCGGTACTCAGCACAGCGTGCGCCAGGAACGCGTAATTGACCAGCGCCGCCTGATATCCGTCACCTCGGGTCGGATGTCGTGGGCCCGCGGTGGCGTCGCGAACCACCGCCACCTCGAACCCGTGCTCGAGCAGATCTCGTAGATGGGATTCCACGCAGATGTTGGCGAGCATGCCGCATAACACAACCTTGGTGATCCGGCGCTTGCGCAGTTGCAGAACGAGGTCGTTGGTCTGGGGTCCCCACACCTTGTGGGGGCTGGCGACGATCGTCTTACCGTCGTCGATGAACGGCTTGAACTCCTCGAGCCAATCAGCGCCGGATCCGTCGAAGCCGTCCATGGTCAGCGCACCGCGGCGGGCGAACGTTCCGGTGCGCAGTTCGTCGGCCTCCAGCGGTCCGTTGAAAAGCCAACCATGGTCGGTGGGATAGAAGTAGTGCGGTGAGATCACCACCGGGTAGCCCGCCGCCTTGGCTGCGGTGAAGATCTCGATGAGGTGTCCGACAGTGTTGTTCTCCGTCACCGACGCCCCCAAGACCTCCCAGTTCTTGCCGGTCGGGCTCAACACGTCGTTCTGCGGGTCGATCACGACGACGGCGGTATCGCTGGAGTCGATATCCATGCGGTGAGTGTGCCACCCCACACTGCACAGGTTGTGAAACGTTTCTGAACGCGGAGCGGGCAGCCTTAAGATGCGTGACACGTCACACTTTCCAGGTAGGGAGCACCACGCGTGGGCGCACGCCGTAAGAGCTATCCGCTCAATACTTCCCAGCAGCGGACCTGGCTGAACTACATGCGGGTGTACCACCGGCTCGAATATGAGATGAACCGGCAGTTGCTGGCCGACTGCGGACTGTCGCTCAGCGACTACACGGTGCTGAACGCGCTGTCGCAGGCGCCGGGCCGGCGGACCCAACTGACGGCGCTGGCGACCACGATCGGCTGGGAACGCAGCAGGCTGTCCCATCACCTCCAGCGAATGACCGGTCGGGGCCTGGTCGAGCGGGTGCGCTCGAAGGCCGACGGCCGCTCCACCGACGTACTGCTCAGCGACGCCGGTTGGGACGCATTGCGCTCTGCCGCGCCCCGGCATGCCGAGTGGGTTCGCACGCTGTTCTTCTCCGACCTCGACGACCGCCAGGATGAGCAGTTGGCCGACATCCTGGCGGTCGTCTACGACAGCATCCTGCGGGAGGGAACGTTGCCGCGTCCGGATCAGACCTGAACGGAACCGCCGTCGACGAAGATCTCCGATCCGGTCATGAAGCTGCTCGCATCGGAGGCCAGAAACGCCACCACGGTGGCGATTTCGCCGGGATCACCGATCCGGCCCATCGGCACCGTCGCGGCCTCGCCGTCGAGCAAGGCCTGGTGCTGGCCGCTGGGGGCCAGTCCCTTGAGCCCCGGGGTCTCGATCGGGCCCGGTACCAGGGTGTTGACCCGGATCTTGCGGCCGACCAGTTCGGCAGCCCAGGTCCGGCCCAGGGAGCGGATGGCGGCCTTCGAGGCGGCGTAGGCGCCGAACGCGGGA
This sequence comes from Mycolicibacterium rhodesiae, assembly GCF_002086695.1. Lineage (GTDB taxonomy): Bacteria > Actinomycetota > Actinomycetes > Mycobacteriales > Mycobacteriaceae > Mycobacterium > Mycobacterium rhodesiae. The sequence continues at coordinate 157,436 of NZ_MVIH01000008.1, read as the reverse complement.
ACGCCGCGGCTGGCTGCTGTCGATCCGGTCAGAATGATCGAGGCGCCCTCGTTGAGAAGGGGCAGCATCTTCTGCACGGTGAAGACGGCGCCGCCGACGTTGCGGGTGAAGGTGTCGGCCAGGTGTTCGGGTGTCTCGTCTTCCAGAGTCGCGAACTCGCCGCCGCCCGCGTTGGCGAAGATGATGTCCACGCCTGCGCCATGCTGCCGGATCACGTCGGCCAGACGGTCCAGGGCGCCAATATCGGTGACGTCGGCTGCGACACCAGTCGCCGCGTCGCCGATGGTGGCCGCCGCCGCGTCGGCGCGCTCCTGGGTTCGTCCGGTCAGGAAGACGTGCGCCCCTTCGGCCGCGAGGTGTTGCGCGGTCGCCAGACCGATGCCCGATGTGCCGCCGGTGACCAGGGCTGTCTTGCCGCTGAGTTGACCCATGATTGCTCCTCGATGTGTTGGACCTGTGGCCAGAAGAACTACGTGACATGTCACGTTATTCCATCGTCCCCATCGAGACGATGGTCTGAGCCGACCTGCCGGCCCAGGCAATCACACACCCCCGTCGCAGGATTGCCGATAGGTTTTGACACATGGTCCCCGAATGGCATGTCGGGCCGGTGGCGGTCCCCGTGCACAGTCTGTTCGTCGGGCTCGGCGTGGCGACGGCGATGGTCGTGTTCATGTTGGAGGCGCGTCGGCGGGGGGCCGTCAACGACCAGTCGCTCGTCGCGGTCGCCGGGGCGCTTGTCGGCGGCGCGATCGGAATGCGCCTGTCAGGCTGGGCACGCCACCTGGATTTCGCCGCCAACCCCGCGCTGACGCGGGCCTGGGAGTACGGCTCCAAGAGCATTCTCGGCGGCTTGCTCGGAGCGTACGTCGGGGTGCTGATCGCCAAACGCCTCGGCGGCTACCGCGGGAAGACCGGCGATCTGTTCGCTCCGGCGGTGGCGCTCGGGATGGCCGTCGGCCGGATCGGGTGCCATCTCACCGAGGCGCCCGGTCGACCCACATCGCTGCCCTGGGGTGTGCACGCCGCCGCCACCACACCCGAATGTCCCGGCTGCCTGACCGGCCAGGCGATGCACCCGTCCTTCGTGTACGAGATCGTGTTCCAGCTGGCAGCTTTCGCGGCGCTGATGTGGCTGCGGCCCCGCATCACCAGGCCCGGCGAATTGTTCGTCATCTATGTCGCGGCCTATGCCGTGTTCCGCTTCTTCGTCGAGTTCACCCGCGCCAACCAGACAGTGTGGCTGGATTTGACTCGGCCGCAATGGTTTCTGCTGCCCTCGCTCGTCGTTGTCGGCGTTCGACTGTGGTACGGAATCCGCCGCGGTTACTATCGCTTCCCAACGCAGCGGCAGGAGATATCCGCATGACGACTCCCCCACCGGGCGACGACGAGAAGGGCGACGGCGTCCCACCGCCACCACCCGAGCAGCCGCTGCCGCCCGCCTATCTGCCGCAGCCGCCGTGGTATCCGCCGCCCGCGGGATACCCGCCACCTCCGGGCTATCGGCCGCCTGGCCAGTACGACTACCCGCCGCCGGCGCCGCCGCCGTGGCAGCCCAACACCCCACGCATCTCGGTCGGGATGGCCGTCCTCGGGACGTTCTTGTACTTCGCACTGAACTTCGTCATCGGCTTCGCCGCGCTGAGCATGTCCGACGGGCGTGGGCACGGAACGCTGATCCTCGCTGCAGTGGTGTTGGCGCTCATCGCTTTCGGTGGGGGCGGTGTACTACTGGCCACGACGAAGGCGAACGGCAAGGGACTGGGTCTCGGCCTGATGATCGGCTGGGCGGTACTGTCCGTCATCTCCGTCGGATTCTGCACGGGTCTCAACCCCGAGCTGTACACGTGACGGCCGGGATGGGGTTGCGCGGCGACCGGTTGTTGCGTTACGTCACCGCCTTCTGCCCGTCCTGCCACGACGAGGCCCCCGAAAAGGCGCTGGCCGATGTCGCCCGCCTCAGCGGTCGGCTCGTCGAGCGCGACGAGCGGGTATGGCTCGAGCGCGGTTGCCGGACACACGGTTTGGTGAGCACCCTCTACGACGAGGATCCGGAGATCCTGCGCTATCTCGAGGAATGGACCGCGCCGACCAAGGCCCACACCCCCGATGTGGCAGGAAACTTCGATCCGATCCCGTCGGCGTATCTGCGCGGGTTGCCGGAGATGCAGACCCAGCACACCTGCATCCTTCTCGAAGACATCGCCGAAACCTGCAATCTGCGCTGTCCCACCTGTTTCACGGGTTCCTCGCCGGACCTGCGCAACGTGGTCGCGGTCGCCGACGTGCTTGCCAACGTGGACCAACGGCTGACCCGCGAGAACGGCCGCCTCGACGTGCTGATGCTCTCCGGCGGCGAGCCCACGCTGCACCCGGCTCTGCCCGAGCTGTTGGCCGAACTGACCTCTCGTCCGATCACCCGAATACTGATCAACAGCAACGGCGTTCGCATCGCCAACGACGACAGCCTGCTCGATCTGCTGACCGAGCATCGCGACCGAGTCGAGGTGTACCTGCAATACGACGGTCGCACCGAGGCCGCGCATCGCCATCACCGCGGCGGGGATCTGCGCGCAGTGAAGCACGCTGCATTGCAGCGGTTGTCGCAGCGCGAGATCTTCACGACGCTGGTGATGACGGCCGCGCTCGGGGTGAACGACACCGAGATCGGTGACATGGTCGCGCTGGCTCTGGCCACGCCCTACGTCGGTGGGATCAGCATCCAGCCGCAATTCGGCTCCGGCCGGTCCGGGCACATCGACCCGCTGGACCGGCTCACCCACACCGGGGTGCTCAAGCGGCTCGGCCCGCAGACCGACGGCGCGGTGACGTGGCGCGACCTCACCGCACTCCCCTGTTCGCACCCGCACTGCTGCTCGGTCGGATACCTGATTCGCGACGACGCCGGTGCATGGCGCTCGCTGGTGTCGTTGCTCGGCCACGACGGCCTCAAGGCCAGACTCGGGCTGGTGTCGAACCGGATCGCCGACAGCGAACTTCCTCAGCAGCTGCACCTGGCGGTCAAGGAATCACTGCTCGGGCTGCTCTCGGAGCAGTCGTCGCTGTCGCACCCCGACATCGGCGAAGTGTGGCGAACCATTTGCGAGAGTTGCGATCTCGGCATGAGCACGCTGCTCACCATGGCATCGTCGGCGCTGCCCGGACGGCGTCGCAAACTCCGCCGAATGCTGGGCGAACGGGTCGTCCGCATCACGATCAAGCCGTTCATGGATATGTCGACCATGATCGAGGAGCGCCTGGTTCAGTGCTGCGTGCACGTGGGCACCAGCGCCGGCCAGCACCAGTGCGCGCCGTTCTGCGCAGTACAGGCATGGCCGGCTCTCGCCCGCCAGCGCATGTCGATCGCAGCGGGTCAACAACTTCCGCTGCTCGCGGTCAACCCGCAGGCTGGGGACTGACCGGTGTCGTGGTGGTCGAGACGGTGGGCGACGTCGTCACCGTGGTGGTCGGACTCACCGTCGTGGTTGTCGCCGGCGTGGTCGACGTCGTCGTGGTCGGGCTGGTCTCCGCCGGCGGCACCTGCGTAGCCGTCGTCTCGGTGACGGTCGACGTACTCGTCGTGACGGAGGTGGTGGTGCCGGCAGTTGCCGGCGCCAGGACCGCACACGCCACCCGGGCACCGGCGTCACCGGTTGCCATCGTTTCGGCGTCGGGCCCCGGCACGCCGTCGTGGGTGTAGCGCTGCGGGATGTTGGCGAAGTTGTCCGGCCCCGCGTGAATGATGAGCGCGCTGCCCTGCGGGCCTTTGAGGTCGTCGAGGGTGAAGGCGTCGGTGGTGGCGACGAGTTTCCCGGAACCGTCCGTGCGTACGAACAGCGGTGTCAGGTCTCCGCTCGCAGGGTGCTCGGTGCGCCCGCCCACCTGCAGGTGTCCGCCTGCGGACAGGAAGTTGCCCGGCGCACCGCCGGACGGGGCAACCGAATCGGCCTCGCACTTGCCTATCGAGTGGATGTGCATGCCATGGCTTCCCGGCGACAGGGTGCTTCCGGCGACGGTCTCGACCGTCACGGTCGCGTATCCGTTCGCGAAGTCGATCGTCGCGTTGGCGACGGGCTTGCCGTCGGGCGACTTCAGTTCTGCTGTGATCGTCTGGGCACTGGAGCCCGACGTCGTCGTACCGGATGTCTGCGGACTGCCGTTCTGAGCGGAGTTGCAGCCCGCGAGGACGACGACGGGTGCCGCGATGAGCGCTGCGGCGGCGGTTGCACGGTTGACCATCGCGCTGGAGTACCCGGTATTACCCGTTTGTACCGCGTTTCGTAGCTACTGGGCAGCGGCGTGCGTTCGGCTTGCGTCTCGGTGGATCAACTCAACTATGTCACCGACGTCGATCGTGACGGCGCCGTCGGACGCGACGAAAGGTATCCGGAGCAGGCCGTGGAAGCTGTCCGTCTCGACGAATGTGTGCGCACGGGCGAACAGGGGCTGTACGTCGAAGACGCGTACCCGCAGCTTCTCCCGGCTGAGTCTGCCCAATTCCCGACCCGACTCGGGGTCGGTGATCACCGGCCCCGAATTGGAGTGCACCGCGAAGATCATGCCTGATCGCACCCCGGCGTCGCTCCCACGGTTGATGACGAGCGTGTAGTCGTCCTCGACGAGAGCCACCTGACCCGTGATCGCCGTTGCTGTCACGACGCCGCCAGTGAATTGCTTTCTGGCAGAGCAGAAGTCGACCCGGCACGGATGCGCGGCCGCAAGGCGTAGTCGTCCGCGCGAAGCGACAGGTCGACGTGGCTCGGTGGATCCTGCTCCGTTCCCAGCGTGAGCTCGACCGCCGTCTTCGCCTGGAACAACGCAATGACCGCTTGCTGGTGTTGCTCGGTGCCGAACGCGTTGAGAGCCAGTGCCAGCTTCTTGTCGACGTACTCGACCGAGCGCTGCAAATCGGACTGCGTCGGCTGGGCCGGCGTGACGCGCTCAGTGGCGTCGATGCCCAGTCCGCAGTACCAGCGGTGACCGAGCGCACCGAGGATTGCGGCGCAGACCGGGATGACCACGACGGTGCAGACCAAGCCCGCGGTGGAGTGCACTGTGATCGCGCCGACGATACCGACGAGCATCCCGATGCCCGCCGCACCGAACAGCTGCACGGCTGCCGGTACGGCTTCGATCGCCCGCCAGAGCTTCGTCAGGGCGAGCGCGGTGTTCCTGGCGACCGCTGCGACGAACCGGGCGATGCCGGTGACGGCTTTGAGCGCCGCGCGACCGACGTCGTCGAGCTGCTTGCGCGTGATCGGCGACTTCGGCATCGACCAGGTCCGCTGCTTGGGCGGCGGCGCAGGGGTCGGCTCGGCGGGCGGCTCGGCAGTCGAGGCCTCGGCGGATGCCTCCGGTTGCGGTGTCGGGCGCTCGACCGGCGGTTCCTGGTTAGTCACATTGGTATCAGCAGCCACATCCGTATCATCGCCCGACGTGATCGAAACGTGGCCCTGGCGCGCCGAGGCCCGGCTACCGAGTTTGGAACGCTGACCGTCGGCTACCCGGCGGCGGCCTTCGCAGGCGCCTTCGCCCGCGCGCTGGAGCCCTTGCCGGCACCTGCCGTCGCCGGGGTGCGCTTGGCGGTGGTGTTGCCGCGAGATGCGGTACTACTTCCCTTGCTCGCCTTGACATCACGGTTCGTGGTGGCCTTGGGGGCGACCGGCGTCGTCACGGTGGCGGTGGGTGCGGCGGCCAGAACGGACTTCGGCACCTCGTTGGCCGCCGCCAAACCGCTCGGCGCAGCCACGCTCCGGGCGGAGGCGGCAGCGCTCGCGGGAGCGGTCCACCCGATGGACTTCGCGATCGCTCGGGTGAAGTCCATGAACGCGCCGATCGGCCCGACCCCGGTCCCGGTCGCGAGCGGGACGTGGATGTGGAAGACACCGAGCAGGTTGTTGTCGTACGCGAAATCCAGCGCATTGAAGATCGAGCCGCCCGGACTCAGCAGGCCGCCGAGAGCAACGCCGACTTCAACGCCGTCGGGAAAGGTGACGCCGATCGCCGGTCCGAATGCCTTCGCCAGCGCTGTGAGGTCAACATGCTGGCCGCCGTTGAGGAATGCGTCGGTCATCGCCGCCGGAATGTTCGTCAACGTGCCGAGCGCAGCAGCCACGTCGGGCGTCGGCGAGGTGAGCTCCGCCCGGATTGCGTCCACGCTCGACGACAACACGATCAGGGGACCGAGCACCGGACCGGCCATGCCGAGAATCAAGCCGCTCAGCGCAGTTGTCGAAAAGCCCAGCAACTGCCGCCCAGTCGGCGAGATGATGAGGTTCAACGCTTCTGGGACACCGGGCAACTGCAAGACCGCGGGCAGCAGTTGGTAGAAGGTTCCGTGTGTGGGGTCCAAAGTGCTGAGATCGGGCGCGACCGGTGCGGCCAGCGCGGCCCGGAGATGGGTCTGGATCTGGTTGGCGATGGCGGTGAAGTCGGGCAGCTCTTTGAGGTAGGAGATCTGGTTGGCGACGATCTGCTGTAGTACCGGAGCGGGCGCCTGGCGCCAGGTGTCGAACAACGCCTGCGCGTTCTGGCCCGCCCTGGTGAAGATGTCCGCCCAGTCGGCGCTGGCAGCCAACTGAATCGCGGGGGCGGAGTGGATATCCAGTGCCGGCGGGGCCAGCGGGCTGATCGCGATGGCGCTGGCGCCGACCACTGCCGCCGTGGCGGCAACAAAGGGCCGAGGGACTGCATACATAGTGACTCCCCGTCGTCGTGTCACCCCTGACCCATGAGCAACCTACCCCACGGCCGAGGTGGAAAAATCGAATTCGGCAGGGATGAGCCGTGTTTGGACCGTCCGGCTGGTCCAGCAACTCCCGGTGCTGCGGCTTCTGGCAAATTACTCAGGGGCCTGCAGACGCAGACGTTGCCGCATCTCTGTCCGCGTGCGGCTCCCTCAGCGAACGAAAACGCGAACGGGCTATCGCTGCCAGTCGCTGGAGCCGTCGACCCTGGTGTAGGTGCCGGTGGAGTTCTTCACGATGATCGGATCGCCGGCGCCGAAGTTGTCGTAGAACCAGCGGGCGTTGGCCGGGCTGATGTTGATGCACCCGTGGCTGACGTCTCGCTTTCCCTGATCGTCGACCGACCAGGGAGCACTGTGCACGAAGTTGCCGCTGTCATCGAATCGCACGGCGAGCTCGACTGTCGTCTTGTAGCCGTATGTGGAGTTGACCGGGACCCCATAGGTCGAGGAATCCATCACCACCGACGGCATCTTCTCTTGCACGTAGTACGTCCCGTTGGCGGTTTGATGCCCACCTGCCGCCATGCCCATCGACATCGGGATGGTCTTCTCCACCACCCCGTTGCGAGTGACGGTCAGTTGGTGGGTGGCGTCGTCGGCGGTGGCGATCAGCGTGTCACCGGTGCGGAAGGTCGACACGGTACCGCCCGCGTCGACAGTCACTGTGGTGTGCGCAGGCCAAAAGCTGAGCGGGCGCCACCGCAACTGGGTGGGGGTCATCCAGTAGAACTTGCCGGGGACCGGTGGAGTCGACGAGACGTGGATGGCGTTCTCGGTGGCGCCCGCATCCTCGACCAATCCGGGGAAGTCGATGATGATCGGTTGAGCCACGCCCACTGTCGAGCCGTTCGCAGGAGCTATCCTCGGTGGCCCGAACGGCGCGACGCCGGTGAACGGCGTCGGGTCCTGACCCGCGGCCGGATCACCCGGATCTGCCAGCGCCGGTGCGGCATTCGCTACCAGCAGGCCGGCGACCATCACAGCGGCGGCCCGGGTGATCCTCGTCCAGCGCGACATCTGCGTTCTCCCATCACGTGCTCTGGGAGTCAGTGTCGCATGACGGATTGCCGAGATCAGTCAGGTTGCAACATAGTCCATTCCGACCGAGCGCTGCCGATGGCGAGCGGCCAGCCCCGACAGAAGGGCCCACGTCACGCCGATCGTCGTCCACATCAGTGCCTGGTTCAGCAGCGAATACACCCGGAAATCGGCGAGCACCTGAGCCGGGAAGCCCTCCATCAGGATGCCGTCCGGTCCGGAGAGCGGGCCGGGAACCTCGTGGAATCCGGGTAGCGACACGAACGCGATCAGCATGACCACGGCGTAACCACCGACCGCGAGCGCGGTCGCGGGCCAACTCCCCCACCGCCGCGACCAGGCCAACCCGGCCGCCGTCGCCACGCACGCCGCGATCACCGAGACCACGGTGACGGTCAGGAAGGCCGAGCTTCGCGCACCGATGGTCTCTTCCAGACCGACCGTGGGCGGATTCGGCGGATACTTCAGGCCCGGCACCAACGTGATCGCCCCGAACATCCCCGCCGACAACAGCAGCGCCAGGCCGGTGGGATCGGCCGTGCCGCCGCGTCGTTCGACCGCAGAACGAATCACGGTGTAGGCCACCACGAACAGCACGCCCATCGCGACAGCGAAGGCGATGATTCCAACGGCCGCACCGAAGTTCTCTTGCACCGAGCGGCTGAAGAGCTCGTGGCCGTGGCCGTGAGCTTCTCCGGCGAGCTCGGCCTCGGCGTGTTCTCGAGCACCTTCATAGTCCACCGCGGTGGAGATCAACGGCTCGATCAACCACCGGCTGAACGCGAAGCAGACGATGCCGCCCATCACACCCGGGACGAGATAGCGTACGGCTGAGGGTAATTCGGCGGTCAGTGGCACGGGAACCCCAGCAGGTGCCGTGCGTCGTGCACGAACTCGTGGATGTGAGTGTCCGACCCGAACACCGACACGGCACCTTGGTCATATCCGACGAAGTAGTAGACGATCAGTGCGAGCAGCGTCAACACAGCCAACCGCAGTGGGCTGGCAAGACTGTTCGCGGCCGCACGCAGGTCGAGACCCGGCGCACCGACGGTGGGATTGGCTTCGTTCATCGAAAGGTCCTCGCAGTTCTAGTGGTCGTGGTCGTGCTCGTGGGCGAGCGCGTGATCGTTGGCGTCGGTGAGCAGCGGCGCAGTAAGGAGCTCGTGGCGGTCGACCAGCTTCTCCAGCGTGGCAACCCAGTGGTCGTAGTACTCCCATTGCCCCCGTTCGGCTTCGGGACGGCCTTCCCACTCGCCGATCGTCGAGATCAGGGTCTCCTGGAACTCGCTCCAGGGGTAGTGCCGGAACTCCGAGAGTGCGAGCGCCAGCCCGAAGGCGCGGCGCTGCCACTCATGGTCGAATTGCGGTGCGGCCTGGTCGGTGGTGCAGGTGTCGTGCAGCTTCATGACGTCGGACCCGCCAATGCCACTCCGATCATCGACTCCGTGGTCACCAGATCCATCAACATCTCGTCGGTGAAACCTTCCGTGCCCGCCGGCCTTTCGGGAATGACGAACCATCGGGAATGGCCGCTGGAGTCCCACACCTTGATCTCGGTGTCGGCGGGCAGCTCGAGTCCAACCTCGGCGAGCACCTTGCGTGGTTCGCGGGCGGCGCGCGAGCGGAACGTCGGGTCTTTGTACCAGTAGGGCGGCAGGCCGAGCACCGGCCACGGGAAGCACGAGCAGAGCGTGCAGATCACCAGGTTGTGCACACCGGCCGTATTCGCCACCGCCTGCAGATGTTCGCCCTCCGCGCCCGCCATCCCCTCCGGCAGGTCCAGTTCGGCGACGGCCGCAGGAGTGTCCACCACCACCTTGGCCGCGAATTCGGGATCAGTCCAAGCTTTTACGACAATCTTCTTGCCATTGAGCGGTGTCATCTCCGTCTCGAAATACGCCAGGACCTTGTCCACGGTCTGCGGAGTGATGACGCCCTTCTCGATGAGCAGCGCCTCCAACGCAGCCACCTGCTTGGCGCTGGCCTCTTCGCGGTCGGGCGGGTAGGCGAACTGGCCGGTCATGATTCCTCCTCGATCGGTGCCAAATAGGCTTCGAACAGCTCGGCATAGAGCTTCAGCGGGCCGCCTTCGGCTCGCGGACCCCAGATCTCGGCCGGGTCGAATTCGACGATGTAGATCGGCATCGGATCACCGATGCCGTCGCCCGTGTGGGTGAAGTAGCCATAGTCACCCTCGAAAACGCGTTCCACGGTGCCGACCCGGCCACGCAGGTAGCCGGGCAGCCGGCTGTGCGCGTCAGCGGGCACATTGGTGATCCGCACCTGCGAGCCGACGGCGAACTTGGGGTGCGCGACGTCTCGGCGGGGGCTGTCGCCCAGACGGAGGTAGGCGATCACCTGGTCGTCGATCGCCGGAAGGTCCTGGGCGTCGGCGCCCGTAGCGGCCTCGGCCATCCGGTCGGCGAGTTCCTCCTCGGTGACGTAACCCTTGTCGATGAAGAACTGGGTGATACCGCCCAACCACTTTTCGTAATAGCGAAACTTGAAGTAGTCGAACGGATTCATCGCCTCGGCGCCGGTCCGCAGGTCGGCCCACGTCCACTCGTCCTTGAAGGCGGTCGGCACCTCGTCGATGGGATACGCCGGCAGCGCCGCTCCGAGGTGGTTCGACAACCCCATCATCGCGACGTGGATGCCGAAGATGCGCTTCTCCCACTCCTCGACGAAGACCCGCTTCTCCAAGGTCAGTGGTTCAGGCAGTCCTTCCAGGCCGCCAAGGTAGTGCTGCAGTTTCATCAGGCCGGACTTCCTTCCGTATGCGGGGGTGCGGTCTCTGCCACCGTCTTCTTCGTCATCGCGGTCGCCAGATATTCGGAAAGCAGGCCGAAGGATGCTCCGAGGACGCAGGCGACCGCGGCAACCAACCCGGGGTGGGAGATGGTGGTGACGGTGATGTCGTTGCCTCGTCCGGCGACCGTCGAGACCGTGGATGCGAATCCCACGACGACAGCAGGGGTGGTGGCCAACAGGGGCACCCACGACGCCTGCACCATGACGGCGCTGCCGACGCCCACCGCGATGGCGGTCACCAGCAGGCTCCCACCCATCAGGTAAGCGGCGTACAGGCTGGCCGAGGCGATGACCACACCGACGATGTTCGACGAGACCGACCGAACCCAGCCGGCGACACCGCCACCGACGAAGAAGAACGATGCCCACGCCAAGAACACCACCCAGATCGGCACGGTGATGACTTCGGCAGTGAACGCGACTGCCACGCCGCCGAGCACGCCGATGCTCAGCGTCAGGGCTGTCCGAGAATCCATGGCCACCTACTTCGAAGGGTTGATGACTCGCTTCGGCGCCGGAGCGAAGTACGGTGAAATCAGCCTCCGCCCAGGCGGTTTCAGCGGTGTTACGGCCCGGTTGCTCGGCCCGTCAGCTCCGGACACGAATCGCGCAATTCCGGACTTCATCGTTGCGCCCCGCCGTTCGCGTTGCCGTCGCTCGGCGGTGCGGCTACGTTGGCTTCACCTCGGATGGGGTCACGAGAGGACAGCACCGGGTGTCAGACGAGCACAGATCACCGCGGCCGGGCGCCGCCGGGCGTGGACCCGCCGATGCGCAGGGATCACCGGCGCCCAGGATCGTCGTGTTCGCGCTGTACGACAAAGTGACGTTACAAGATGTGGCCGCGCCGCTCGAAATATTCGCGCGGGCAAACGATTTCGGCGCAAGGTACCAGGTCATCCTGGCGTCGCTGACCGGTGAGGCCGTTAACACGACCTCGTTTGTCACCCTCAAAGTGGATGTGCCGCTGGCCGACGTGCCCGACCGGATCGACACCTTGATCGTGCCGGGCGGGGTGCCGCCGGACTTCTACTTCACCCCTGGCGAGCACGACATCCCCGAAGAGCAGACACCTGACGTCGTGGCATCGGCCTTGGAGATGGTGGGCGAGCTGGCTCCGCGGGCGCGCAGGGTGGCCTCGGTCTGCACCGGCGCGTTCGTGCTGGCGGCTCTGGGCCTACTCGAAGGCCGCCGGGCGACCACCCATTGGGCGCATTGCCAGGAGTTGGCGCGCACCTACCCCGAGATCGAAGTGGTGCCCGATTCGTTGTTCGTCCAGGACGGCCCGTACATCACCGGAGCGGGAATCAGTGCGGGGGTCGACCTCGGTCTGGCCATGGTTGAAAGCGACTACGGCCCCGACGTGGCCCGGCGGGTAGCGCGGTGGATGGTGGTGTTCCTGCAACGCCCTGGCGGCCAGGCCCAGTTCAGCGTCTGGACCGAGGCGGCGTCGCCGGTATCACGTGGGCTTCGCGAGATCCTCGACTCCGTGGTGACCGATCCGGCAGCCGATCACTCCATCGCGTCGATGGCCGAACGCGCCGCCGTCAGCGAGCGGCACCTGGTTCGCATGTTCCGCGATCAGGTCGGGTTGACGCCGTCGCGGTTCGTCGAGCAGGCGCGGCTGGAGGCGGCGAAGGTGCTGCTGGCGACCGGCGATCACGGCCAAGAGACCGTCGCGCGGCGGGCCGGCTTCGGGTCGGCGGACACCATGCGCCGGACCTTTCGCCGGGCATTGGGCGTGTCACCGAGCTCCTACCGAAGCCGTTTTCGCACGACCGGAATCCATCGCTAGGTCCCTCACCCGACTCCTTGTGGTGCCAGAGTGAAAATTGATGACGACACAGCAAGCGCGGATATATTTGCCTGTGCGTCATTAGATGGTTACAGTCACAGCTGGGTTGGGTACTACCTCGGCATATTAAGGACCGGACCGTGACATCGAGCATCAACCCGTCATTCGCAGCAAAGATCTGTGCCGTATGTGTCGGAGGGCCTGTGATCGCCCTCGTGATCGGGGCGCCCGTCGCTCTGGCGGCGCCGTCCACCGGCACCGCACACAAGCAGGCGTCTTCCGACAACTCGAACAGCACCAGCAAGCGGCACCCACGTGTGCACGCCGCCGCGGATCCGCAGCCCACGCCCGATTTCGCCGTCTCGTTCAATGGCCGCACCGTCGTCCAGTCCGGCAGCGCGACGGCGACGTCGGATCCTGGATTCAACTTGGCGGTGGCGGGCGCCGGCAGCAGCGCGCACGCCGGCGGCGGTCTGTTCAATTTCGCGGTCGCGGATCACAACAGCACCTCCGATGCGACCGGCGGGATCCTGAACTTCGCCAGTGCCGACTATGACAGCCACGCCACCGCTCACGATGGGATCTTCACCGTTGCCACGGCCCAAAATGGCAGCACCGCAACGATTACCGGTGGAAAGCTCAACATCGCCGATGCCAGCAACGGCAGCACGGCATCGGTGAGCGGCGGTGACCGGAACCAGGCGATCGCAGACGGCAGCGGGAGCGTGGCGTTCGCAGGCAACGGCAGCAACAACGAGGCGACCGCGTACTGCGGCTCGCATGCCGATGCCAGTGGAGGCGACAACCTGTTCGTGACCACACCGGCCGGCGGCTGCCAGTAAGACTCGCCATCCCCCATCGGGGCTGTTTTCGCGCGGTAGATCGTGGGCATTAGAGGACACATGAACAAGCTGGCCCGAGTTCGGCATGCCGAGCAGCGCGTCGTCAAAATCCAGCGGCGGGTCTGGCTGGCGCAGGTGTTGATGTGGCCCACGATCATCGTCGGCGCAATCGTCGCGGCGGGTGTGGGGGTCTGGTTCCTTCAGCGCCGGTCGGGCGGTGGACGGCACGAGATGCCGGAGACTCCCGGAGCGCACGAGGCCGGCGTTGTCGATGCGGGAACCGGCGGGGTGTAGCGGCCTCGCTACCAGATGCGGATCCAGTCGATCAGCATCGCCGCCGGCCACGTACCCAGCGAAGGATCACCGCCACCCGGCCCCCCGACCGCGAGGGTGAACATCGGCGACAGCCAATAGCCGGGATTGTTGAACGGCCAGCGCAAGTCGGTGGGATTGCCGTGCACCGGGATCGGCTTGGGAGGCACAGTGAAGTACGGTTTCGCGCCGTCTACGTAGTCGCGCCAGAACTTGAATCCGTCAGCGTCCCAACGCATCCGCCAGGTGTGCCAGCCGTCGTCGACCAGTCCGGCAATCGACTTGCTTTCCCACGTCTTGCCGTTCGATGCCGCGTGGACGGTGGTGCCCGGCGCCCAGCTGCGGTTGCCGTAGAACTCGAAGATGTCGACCTCGCCGTCGGGCAGCGGGTCTTCGTTGACCGCCCAGTACGCGGGCCACGCCCCCGACGTCAGACAGTCGAGCTTGGCCCGCGCTTCCCAGGTGTGGCCCATGGGGACCCGCCAATTACCCCGCACCTTGCCGCTGAAGTACTGATCGTCTTCGTGGGTGGCGAGGAGCACGAGGTTGGAGTTTCCGTCGAGGAAGACGTTGCGCCGGTCGTCGCGGTACTGGCTCTCGACCGGCGGCCAGACGTCGTCCTGCCAATTCTGAATCGACCAATTCGCCGGGTTCGGGGCCGACCCCGCCGGTCCGTCGAAATCGTCCTGGAACAGGAAGGGGGCTTCCGCGTTCGCACTCGGGATCGGTAGCGCGGCGGCCAGCAGGCCCAACACCGACATCAATATCATGCTTCGACGGTCCAATTCGGGCACGGCTCGACCATAAAGCAGCGGCCGCGCTCGGGCGCGGATTTAATCAGTCGAAGATGTCCCCGTCCAGGTAGAACCAGCGGCGGGCCCGCACGGCGAAGCGTGACCGCTCGTGTAACACCCCAGGTCGGGGGCCTTGTCGGTACTGAGCCCGGAACTCCACTTCGCCGGTTTCGTCACCTGGCTGACCGGCGACGGTGTCGAGGAGTTCCAGCCCGGTCCAGGTCAGTCCGTCGGTCGGCGTCAGCGAGTCGGGGCGGGTGCGCGGATGCCAGGTCTGCCAGATGTAGTCGAGATCGCCAACGGTGTAGGCGCTGTATCGGGACCGCATCAACTGTTCGGCCGTGCCCGCCGGGCTCTCGCCACGGTGCAGCGGCAGGCAGCAGCGGCCGAACGGTGCGCTCGAGCCGCACGGGCACGGATCGGTCGGGCGCATGCCGTCAGTGTGGCAGTCAGTCAGGCGCCGACCAGCTCCGGGCGGAACTTGGCTGCCATCCGCCGCATCCCGTCGCGCCAGTCGACGGTGGTGCCCCCGATGAGCTCGTGCATTTTGGTGACATCCAGCGGATTGCCGCGCAGCGCTTGATCGCTTTCCTGGAAAACCGGTTCCGTGCCGACGAGCGATCCGAGGAAGGTGCACCATTCCTGAACGCTGACGTATTGGTCACCGCCCCAGTTGACGGTGGTGGCCGGAACTGACGCCACCTCAAGCAGTTTCGGGATCATCGCGATGATGTCGTCTTCATGGATCGGGTTGTAGACGGCCGGTCCACCGGGCGGGACGGGGACAGGCATGCCGCTCAGCATCATCTCCATCTGGAAGTACGGCCAGCCGCCGTTGTCGCCGTAGGGAACGTTGAGGCGCGCGATTGTCGTCGGGACGCCGAGGGCACGTGCCATGGTCGCGACGACAGTTTCGCCCGCGATCTTGCTGATGGAGTAGGTCGGCAGCAGGCTCTTGTGGTTGTCGCCATAGACGGCGCGTTCGGTCCGGGGCTCGTCGCCGGGCGGGTCGTAGACCGCGCCGGACGAACAGTGCAGAAACGCCGTTGCGTCGCGGCAGTGTGCCATGAGAAGGCCCGCCGATTCCGCGTTGGCGGCGAGGTCTTTGTCCCAGCGACCGCTCTTGGCCACCGCCAAGTTCAGGACGTAGTCGAAATCGGACGGCAGACCGGTGAAGTCCCCGGCCGCCATGTTGACGGTCTCGCACCGGACACCGGCCTTCTCGAGGCTGTCCTTGACCGCCGAATCGGTGAACCGGGCGATGCCCCACACCTCGTTGTCCGGCGCCATGGCGAGGGCGACAGGGGTGGCGACCTGGCCACTCACTCCAGTGATCAGAATCTTGGATCCGCGCATCGGCTGATGGTAGGCAGGCCGACGGGGAGAGCGATCTATTTTGTCTCGGTGGGTTGACACCCGGTCACCAGCAGTTTCAACGATCGCGTGACGGGTACCTGAACAAAACCTGAACGCAGCCAGTAAATTTACTGGATCGAGTTGTGCAAGCTCGCTCGAACAGATCTAGCCACGGCCCCATCGACGAGGCCAACGAGCACGTCGGAAACGGAGCCACTAGTTGAACGCCCGCATCTATCTTGTAATTTCGGCAACGCTGCTTGCCGCGACACTCCTGTTCGCACCCAGCGCCACCGCTGAGCGGATCCCTGGGGCAGAAGCCGCGATCGCCAAGGCCGAAAGTGCGCTCGGGTCAGACATGTTCGGCCCATACGGCTGCGAGGCGTTCGTGGCCTATGCCTTCGACGTGCCGCAGGCGAAGTACGGCTGGGATGGCGCCGCCGAAACGATGTACCAAACGCTGCTTCAACAAGGTCAGATACATACCGATATGGATGCCCCACGCGGAGCGCTCGTCTTCAGCAAGAGCCCGTACGGTGCGCACATCGACATTGCCCGCGGTGACGGAACCTATGTCTCCGGCGGCGTCCAAGGACTCAAGCGAGGGTACGGCGACGGGCACAACATCCAGATTCTGCCGACTCCTCATGTGGGGTCCGGCTGGACTTACCGAGGCTGGAGTCTGGGCTACCCCCAGTGATTTCTTCTCTCCGATGCCATAACGGCCCAGTCCCGCCTCAATTCTCGGCGTTCCCGCCTACCACGGCGTGGATGCGTCCCCGCGGATACGGCAGCTCGATGCCGTTTTCGTCGTAGGCCTGCAGGATCTCTCGCAGGAGGCGGCGCTGCACCGACCATTGCGCGCCCGGCCTGGTTTTCAACGTCATCCGCAGCTTCAGTAGGTCTGGGGCAAGTTCCTGTACGCCGAGCATCTCGGGCTCGCCGAGTACCTTTGCGCGCACGGTCGGATCCTCGAGGGCCTGAGCGGCCGCCTCCAGCGCCACCCGCTCCGCCTGCTCGACGTCGGCGGTCAGCGCGACCGGCACCTCGATACGGGCCACCGCATATTCCTGGCTCATGTTGCCGACCCGGGAGATCTCCCCATTACGGACGTACCACAGCGTGCCGTCGATGTCGCGGACGGTGGTGATGCGCAGACCGACACTTTCGACCTCACCGCTCATCTCGCCGAGGTCTACGACGTCACCCACCCCGTATTGGTCTTCGAGCAGCATGAACACGCCGCTGACGAAGTCGCGCACCAGATTCTGGGCACCGAATCCGATCGCGAGGCCAATCACGCCGGCCGAGGCGATGAACGGCGCGAGATTCACCCCCACCACGTTGAGAGCTGCCAGCACCAACCAGGACAGCAGAATTATCGACACTGTGGATTTCAGGACCGACCCGATCGTGTGAGCGCGCTGCTGGCGTCGAGTGCTGGCTTGATCGCTGATGGTCGTCACCGGGCCGCCATGACGAAGGCGCCGCAGTAAGGCCGGCTTCGAATCCTGGGGCCGCTCCTGGACGCTGCTCTTGCCGCTCCGGCGGATGGTGGCACGGTCGATCATCCGGTGCAGCACATACCGGACGATCAGGACGACGACCAGGTACGCCGCCAGGCGGATCGGCACCTCCACGAGCCAGTGCTGGGTAGTGTCCGTCCATTCCAAGGCCAAGTTGCGTGCATCCATGTTCACGACGTTACGTACCCCGAAAGCCGGAAAGGTTCACCTCCCGCGGGTCCGGACCTGGATTCAGTTGCGGCTGCATGGGTCGCCGCTGCGCGCCGCTGGTGGCCAACCAGTCTTCTCCTACGCTGGGTGCAGTGTCATTGCGAAGCAGGCAGCACGACGTGCGGTCGCGCGTGTCGGAGGCCGCCGCCTCCGCGCGCCGGACCCTGCGGCGTCGCGGTTACACGGCGTTCGTCCGCCTGCCCAGGCCGTTGCAGCAGACCTGCCGGCTGATCGGCCGGACCGGCCGCGGGACACTCGAGGACCGCGTCCCGGGTTTGGCGGCCGAGGCGGCGTTCTTCACGTTGATCTCGCTGCCGGCGCTGCTGTTGGCGGTCGTGGGTTCACTCGGATTCGTCGCAGCCGCCCTCGGTCCGGAGGGACGGGACAGCTTCCGCCAACTCGTACTCGGGATCCCCAAGTCGTTCCTGTCGGATCCCAGCTATGCCACCTACAAGCAACTGGTGGACACCGTGCTGACCGAAACGCGCGGAGGTGTTGTTTCGGTTGCCCTCCTGCTGAGCGTCTGGACCGGTTCACGGGCGGTGAATCGCTACCTCGAGACGATCACGATCGCCTATGACCTCGAACCGCGACCCGGTTGGCGGCGGCGCCTGCTGGCTTTGGGAGTCACCATCGGCCTGCTCCTGGGTGCGGGGGCAGTGTTGCCGCCCATGGTGTTTGGTCCGCGGATCGTGAAATGGGTGGCGCCGGATTCCGTCGAGGAGACCACACTCCACCTGTTCTTCTGGCCATCGGTCGTCGCGGTCTTGATCGTCGGCTTGGCGACGATGTACCACGTCGGGGCCCCATGGCGGACACCCTGGCGCCGCGACCTGCCCGGCGCGTTACTCGCCATGGCGATCTGGTTGCTGGCGTCTGCCGGGCTACGGACGTACCTTTCGGTGAGCGTTCGGCATGACGCCGTCTTCGGCCAACTCGCGGTGCCCATTGCTGTTGTCCTGTGGCTCTACATCACCGCTTTCGCAGTGCTTTTGGGCGCGGAGTTCAACGCCGCGATCGAGAGGATGTGGCCGCACGTGGATCATCCATGGCGGTTGCAGACTCTCCGCAGAAAGCTCGAGCGCGGCGCACCGGCGAGAGCAGAAGACGGCCGGTGATGTCGCGCGGCCGGCAACATCGACAGCTCGGCCGCACCGCATCGCCTGATGTTCGGCTGGTGAATTCCTTGTGCCACAGGGCAAGTGGAACTCCGAATCGGCACGAGGTTGCACGACGCGTTTAGCTGACACATCAGCGGGTAGTCGGCGTCGAATTAGCGGACTCCATCTGCCCGAACACTTGGCTCGTGGCGGACCATGCCGGATCAACTCGAAAGGAGCGACACCGTGCCGATGACCAAGAAGAACGGGAAGCCGAAGAAGAGTGAACTGCCAAGCACCCTGCAGAAGT
The DNA here is from genome assembly GCF_002086695.1 of Mycolicibacterium rhodesiae. Classification (GTDB taxonomy): domain Bacteria; phylum Actinomycetota; class Actinomycetes; order Mycobacteriales; family Mycobacteriaceae; genus Mycobacterium; species Mycobacterium rhodesiae. The sequence goes on along the minus strand of NZ_MVIH01000008.1, from coordinate 138,588 downwards.
CGGGCAAGAAGGCTCAGCGCACCTTCGCCAAAGCACACGACGCGGCAGCCAAGGAATACAGCGACGCCGAGCGCGCTTACCGAGTCGCCTACAGCGCGCTGAAGAGCAAGTTCGAAAAGGTGGGCGACCACTGGGAGAAGAAGGCCAAGGGCGCCAAGGGTCAGGCCGCTGAGGGTGTCAATGCCGATGCGACCAAGAAGCACTTAACCGAGATCGCGCGCAAGCTGGACATTCCGCGCCGCTCGACGATGAACAAGAGCGATCTGATCGCTGCGATCAAGAAGACCAACCGTCGCGAAGCTGCGCACAGCCGCTAGCTGTCACAGCCGCAGTGAGAATTGATCCACCCGAAGGCTTTTCGGCCCGGCTGAGGCCTGTTCGCGCAGCGTCTCCCGGTGACGCCGAAGCGCCAGCCGCTCCCTCCCTCCTCAGGGAGCGACTGGCGCCGAGCGGTCACACTTACTTGCCGGCCTTCGCGGCCCTGCCGGACTTGCCCGACGAACTCTTCTTGCCGCTCCCGGCCTTCGAATCGTGCCCGCCGGCGGACGAGGATCCGGCCTTGGCGTCGCTCGACGAATCCGAGCCACCGGTGCTGGAAGCCGCCGCCGTCACGGCCGGCGTGGCCTTGGCGCTGGCCTTGGTGGAACCGGTGCTGCCAGTGGCGGATTCGGTCGCGTCGGCTTCGGTCGCGGTATCGGCAGCCGCGCTGTCCGATGCGACCTTGGTGGCACCCCTGGCCGCCGACGCCGTGCCGGTTGCCTCCGGGGCGGCGGTCGACAGGGTGACCGTCTTGGCGGCCGCGGGCACCTTGGCCGCGCTGATGGCGGCCGTGGCCGGCGGGGTGGCTCCGATGGCCTGGGCGATGACGTCCCGCAGTGCGATCAGGCTGGAGATCGGTCCACTGGCCAGGAACCCGAGGTTCGGGTCGTAAGGCGTCAGGAGGCCCGGGGCATTGATGAATCCGAGGATCGTGCCCGAACCATTCAGGAAGCCGTTGACCAGATTCGCCGGGAGATTCACCAGAGTGCTGATGACGGCGGCCGGGTCGCCGGCGACCACTCCGTCGTATACATCCTGCGTAGCCTGCACGGCGGCGTTGATCGTCGACACCAGCGGGAACGTCATCGGCAGGATGACCTGGAACACCGAGTCGGGCAGTGTGGCGAAGGCCTTGGCGAAGTTGTTCACCGTGCTGACCAGGGGGCGCGTCAGATCGGAGACAGCCTGGACTCCCGCCAACGCGAGCGGGATGACGATCTGGTTGTTGAAGGTGTCGAAGGCACCCGTGATATCGCCGTCCTGGAGCTGGCCGCGAGCGGTAGCGATCGCGCCGGGGGCGCCGTCGAGGATCAGCTTGACGGTTCCCGCGTTGGAGTCGAATCGCGTCTTCAAGTCCTCGAAGGCGGCCATCTGGTTGACAACGATCTGTTTGAGGATCGGCGCGGGACTGGCTGCGATCTGCTGGCCGATTGCACCGAGATTTGCTGCGGACTTCTGGAAGACCTGTACCCAGTTCTCGATCGGGTTGACGGCGGCGCTGAGCTCGACGCTGACCGACGACATCGACCGCTGCAGGGCCTGGGCATCAGGCATCGGGGGCGCCAGAGGCGAGATCGCAATGACACTCGCTCCCACCAGCGCAACACCAGCGGTGGCGTACGGACGAACGGCAGCGTTCATGACTCTCCTTCGAAAAAGTTGACCCCCTAAGCGCCAAAACGTAGCGCAACTTACCCGTCAGTAAGTAGAGATTCTGGAAACTTTCTTGCGCGTCGAAAGGACCCTAGATAGCTGCGCTACATGTCGATTTGAGTAATCAACACCGCTGTTCACGACCGTCTTGACGATTCCACCAGGTTGCCGTTCGGTGAACCGGGGGCGGCCGCCAGCAATCAACGGCGACCATCTAACTTACCCATGGGTAAGTTAGATGGTTTGCTGAGATCGTGATCTAAGTTACCTTTCGGTACCATAATCGTTCTTATGTAAATTTAGTGGTGTTTGCGCGAGCGGCGGATGGCGGGGCGGCCAGCGGAACGGCGCATACAGCGGACCCGTCTCCGGCACCAAAATCTGATCAAGCCGGATCCCCGCCCACGTGTCCACTCGGAACGTGTGCGATGGCAGGTTTGCTGGCGGGCGAAAATTGTTGCGCATCCGAACCCGGCTTGGTGTTCACCGCCGAACGCTCGGACGCCGGCCGGCAGCCGTACCTGACGGTCACAGATGCTTCTCCAGGAATCGATCCACGGCGTTCCACATGTCGATCGTGTTGTTCGGATTGACGAAGCCGTGGCCCTCGTCCTGCTTCACCATGTACTCGACCTCGACGCCGCGGGCGCGCAGACCCTCGACAAGGTTGTCGGATTCTGCCTGGACGACCCGAACGTCGTTGGCGCCTTGGATAACCAGCAGCGGTGTCGTGATCTGGTCCAGCTTGGTGATCGGTGAGCGAGCGAGCATGTCGGCCAGTTCCTCTGGATCGTCGGGGTTGCCGACGAAGAGGTGCCAGTTGTTGGCCAGGTGCGGCCGGGCTATTTCTGGCAGGGTCCGCATGAAATTGCTCAGGTCCGAGATGCCGACGTAGTCGACCGCGCCGGCGAAGACGTCGGGGGTGAATGTGACGCCGACGAGCGCCGCGTACCCGCCGTAGGATCCGCCGAGGATGGCGACCCGGTCGCGGTCGGCGTACCCCTGCTCGATCGCCCACTCGACGCCGTCGATCAGGTCGTCGTGCATCGTGCCAGCGAACTGGCCGATGGCCGCCTTCTGGAAGGCCTTCCCATAACCGGCCGAACCACGAAAGTTGACCTGCAGCACGGCATATCCGCGGTTGGCGAGCAACTGGACGGCGGGGTTGTACATCCATGCGTCGCGTGACCAGGGTCCACCGTGCACGGTCAAGACCAAGGGCAGATTCCGGTGCTCGATACCGATCGGCAGCGTCAGGTAGGAATGCAGATCCAGCCCGTCACGGGACGGGATCGTCACCGGCAGCATCGGTGCGAGCTGCTCGGGATCGAGATGCGGGAACGGGCGGAACAGCAGGCGACTCTCTCCGGTGTCGTGGTCGTAGAAGTAGGTCGCGCCGGGATCGCGATCGTGGTTGAAGCTGACGATCCACTTGGTCCCGCCGTTGTCGGAGGACAGCGCCCCGATGTCTCCGTCGGAGAGTTTTCCCAGCGCGCTCAGGACGTCGGCAAAGTGCGGGTCGAGAGCCTGAATGACTTGGCGCTCATGGAGATACCGCACGCCGAGCAAGTCGCCGGTGGCGCGGCTCTGGATGAGCGGCTCGGGTAACCCAGGCCAGACCTGAGCGCGGGTGTCGATGTCGAACCTCGGGTGGCTATCGACGGCGTACTGCTTGCCGTCGGCCACATCGAGCCGCACCAGGCGGGTGCGGTCGGTGCCCTCGTTGGAGCCCATCCAGATCCCGCTGCCGTCCGGGGTGACAACCATGGGGTACATGCCCATGGTGTAGTCCTTGCCGTCATAGCGAGCGATGGAGTGCAGCGATCCACCGGCCCACTCGAGGACTTCGAGATCGCCTTCCTGGTTCAGCTTGGTGGCGAACAGGTCGCCACGCCGGCTGGCCAACCACCCGACCACGTCGCCGGGATTCTCGGCAAGCAGTGTCAGCTCGCCCGACGCGATGTCCAATTCGTAGGCGTCCATCTGCGTCGGACTGCGCTTGTTGGAGTGGACCAGGGCCTTCCCCGGCTTCTCGGGCAGGAGCTCGAAGGCCGACATGGCGCCCGGGAACGGGGTGAGGTCTGTTGCTTGAGCGTCTGGATCGTCGAGGTCCACGCGCATGATGTGCCAGTTCTCGTCGCCGCCGGTGTCTTGGAGGTATAGCAGCCAGCGCGGATCATCGGTCCAGGAGAAGTGCAGCACGCTGCGGGTCTCGTCGGCGGTCACGCGCCGCGGTTCGGCGCCGTCATTCAAACCGTGCACCCAGATGTTGAGCCGGTCGCGCCACGGTGCGAGATAGGCGACGCGAGTGCCATCCGGGGAGATCGAGGCGGCCGCGCGGACGGGCGGCGTGAAGAAGTCGTCGACGGAGATGCGCGCTGGTCTGATCATGAATCCATCGCACACTCGGACGTAGCGGCACAGTCAAGCCGCGCTGATCAACCATGATGGGACCGTGGCCTGGAGCACGCGGGAACTCGCCGAGTTGGCCGGCACCAGTCTGCGCGCGGTGCGCCACTACCACGACGTCGGCCTGCTGCCGGAGCCCACGCGGCTCAGCAACGGCTACAAGCAGTACGGCGTCGCGCATCTGGTTCGGTTGGTGCGCATCAAGCGGCTGACCGACCTCGGCTTCTCACTCCCCCAGATCGCCGCCCTAGGCGAGCACGACGAATACCCGGAACAGGCACTGCGCGAACTCGACGTTGAATTGGCGGAGACGATCACGCGGTTACAGCGTGTTCGCGCGGAGCTGGCCGAGTTGCTTATGCAGGCCGCGCCGACCGATCTGCCGCCCGACTTCGTGGCGCCCGATACCGCGGCGAAAATGACCGACGCGGACCGCTCGCTCGTCGTGGTCCTGAGCCGCGTGCTCGGACCCCGCGGCGCACAGGTCTATGCGGACATGATGCGGCAGACGCCTGATGATCCTGCTGCTGTCGACTTGGACAATCTGGCTGCCGATGCGTCCGAGGAGGCCCGACAAGCGCTCGCCGAGCGACTGGTTCCCTACATCCGCGCCGTGCGCGAGGCGAATCCTGGTCTGGACGATTCGCGCGCCGACGCTCCGCACGGAAAGCGGTTCGCGGACAAGGTGATCGACGACGCAATGGCCGAACTCTACAACCCCGCGCAGCTGGACGTGTTGCGGCGAGCGGGGCAACTGCTGCGTGGGGGTTAGGGCGCGTTCGCCCGGCGTGCGCCATCCTTGTCGGATGGACCTTCGCAGTTTGGAGTACTTCGTCGCGGTCGCCGACGAGCTGTCGTTCACGCGAGCAGCTCAACGATGCCACGTGACGCAGCCGACGATCAGCGGCCAGATCAATGCCTTGGAACGCGAGCTGGGTGAGGCCCTGTTCGACCGCGACGCCCGCACTGTGGCACTCACCGACGGCGGCGAGATCCTTCTGCCCTATGCCCGGCAATGCCTGGCAGCCGCCGAGAACGCCAAGGCGGAATTCTCCGCGCGCGCAGGCCTGTTGCGGGGCGAGTTCCGGATCGGCACCGGCGGCGGTGTGGAGAACACCTCGATCCCGATGCTGCTGGGCGCGTTGCGCAAGGCTCATCCGGGCATCGACATACACCTCACCGAAGCGACGAGTACGCCCCTGCTGGACATGGTGGTCCAGGGCCGTCTCCACGTCGCGGTGATCGCCCGCCCGCACGGCACCCTGCCGGCGACGATCGCGAGCGCCCCGATGTTCTCCGGTCACCTGGTGGCGGTCTTCGACCCGGTGGTGTTCGCCTTCGCCGAACCGGTGACACTCGCCGCGCTGAGCGGCCATCCGGTGATCACCTACCCCGCCTCGAGTGCGCTGCGGTCACGCCTGGACACCGCCATCGCCGAAAGCGGAGCCGACATCGCGGTCAACTACGTCGCCAATGACGTTCGACTGCAGATCGCGTTCGCCCGCCAAGGTGTCGGCGTCGCAATCTCCGCAGATTCAGATCCGGCCCTGCAGGACTGCCCCGACCTTGCGATTCGCACCCTCACCCCGAGCGTGGGCTTCGACAAAATCCTGGTGTGGCGCAACGACATCGAGCCCGCCGCTGCCACCCAGGCCTTCTTCGGCGTCTGGAAGGAATTCAGCACCGCTGCCCGCGAATCGGCCTGAGGGTCAAGACCGTACGAACTCGAGCAGGTCCGCGTTGATCGTCTCGGCGTGGGTGGTGGGCATTCCGTGTGGGAAGCCCGCATACGTCTTGAGCGTGCCGTTGGGCAGCAGCGCGGCCGACAACGGCCCCGCGTCGGCGTAGGGCACGATCTGGTCGTCGTCGCCGTGCATCACCAGGACCGGGATTCCGATCCCTTTGAGGTCTTCGGTGAAATCGGTCTGCGAGAACGCGACCACGCCGTCATAGTGGGCCTTCGCTCCGCCGGTCATGCCCTGGCGCCACCAGTTCGCGACGATGGCTTCAGAGAGTTCGACTCCGTCTCGGTTGAATCCGTAGAACGGACCGGCGGCCACCTCGCGATAAAACTCCGAACGCCGGGTCGCAACCTGCAGCTGGAAGTCGTCGAACACCGACTTCGGGAGCCCACCGGGGTTGGCGTCGGTTTGCACCATCAACGGCGGGACCGACGAGATCAAAACGGCCTTGGCGGCGCGGCTTTCGCCGTGCCGGGCCAAATACCGCACCACTTCCCCACCGCCGGTGGAGTGTCCGATGTGCACCGCGTCGTGAAGATCGAGGTGGGTGACGACCGCGGCGAGGTCGTCGGCATAGTGGTCCATGTCGTGGCCGTCGGCGACCTGCTCGGAGCGGCCGTGTCCGCGCCGGTCGTGTGCCACCACCCGATAACCGTGGTTGACGAAGAACATCAGCTGCGCGTCCCAGTCGTCGGAGGACAGCGGCCAGCCGTGGCTGAACACGATGGGTTGCCCTGTGCCCCAGTCCTTGTAGTAGATCTCGACACCGTCATCGGTGGTGATCGTCGGCATGGCGCCCTTTCTGCTGTGGTTGGTCATCAGGTCTGGTCATGCTGAACATCGACTCGTGGGTGATGCCGGCGTAGGCGGCAGGGCCGCCGGCGCGCAAGATCGGTGCGGCGGCAGCGGTGTCGTAAACCCCGTTGACCAAGAGTTTTTGGTCGATGTGGACGGCGACGACCTGTCCGATAACGAGCCAACTCTGCGAGTCTTGTCCGTCGATGCCGGTCAGCCGGATCAACTGGGTCAGCTTGCATTCGAAGTTCACCGGGCTCTCGCCGACCCGAGGAGCACTGACCAGACGACTCGGCTCGGCAGTCAAACCGCTGCAGGCGAATTCGTCCTCAGTTGCTGGCAGGGAAGCCGACGTCAGGTTCATCGCCTCGGCCAGCGGGCGGGTGGCCAGATTCCAGACGAACTCACCGGTCGCCTCGACGTTGGCCACGGTGTCTTTCCAGCCGATCGAGGAAAAGCCGATCAACGGCGGGGTGTAGCTGAAAGCGTTGAAGAAACTGTAGGGCGCCAGGTTGGCGATGCCCTCGACGCTGCGGGTGGAGATCCAGCCGATCGGGCGAGGGCCGACGATGGCGTTGAACGGATCGTGCGCCAGCCCGTGTCCGTCGACGGTTCGGTAGAAGTGGGTGTCGCCACCGGCCATCAGACTGTGACCTCGCTGAGCGCCGCGCTGATCAACGCCGCGATCTCCAGCGGGTGCGACAGCGTCACCAGATGTGAGGAGTTGATCTCCGTTGTATTGGCACCTGCGCGTCGATAGCCGAACCGCTGCACGTCGGGGTTGATCGCGTGGTCATCGGCGGCAACGACGGCCCAGGCGGGCTTGGATCGCCAGGCGGCAACCGGTGCCGCCTCGACGAAGGCAGCGGCGGCCAGCGGTCGCTGCGAAACTGCCAGTGTCGCAATCAGTTCGGGGTCCACGTCGGCACCGATCACCGGGCCGAAACGCTCCGGTGTGACCGTGACGTCGACGCGGGCTTCACCGGCCACCGACGCGGGCACTTCGGTTTGCACCAGCGCGGCGGGCAGCTCCGAATCCGGAAACCCGCCCTGCAGTTCGGCCAGGCTCTCACCTTCGTCGAGGGCATAGCCGGCCAAATAGACCAAGCCCACGACGTTGTCGGCGGCGCCGGCCACCGTGATCACCGCACCGCCATAGGAGTGACCGACCAGCAGGACGGGGCCGTCGAGCTGTTCGACAACAAACCGGACTTCGCGCGCGTCGCCGAGCAAGCTGCAATTGGGTACCGCGGGCGCCAGCACCGAAATACCTTCGTCGAGCAACGCTTTCGTGACCGGGGCGTACGTGGACGCATCAGCGAACGCGCCGTGGACCAGGACAACGGTCGGTTGGGGCACAGGTGCTCAGCTCCTCAGCGGGTCGAGAGTTCGGGTCCGGGACGCGTCAGCGCCGGAGCAGGTAGGTGTGCTGACCGTCGAGTACCAATTCGCCGCGCTGATTGTGCACGGTCGCCGCGGTGGTCACGCGGCCGAGTTCACCGGCATCGGACAAGGAGATGATCTCGAGCTGCGGGTACAGCGTGTCGCCGGCGTGGACTTCGCCGAGGAAACGACAGGACACGCTTTCGAAGCTGACGAACACCTCGCCGATGATGTGGGGAAAGAGCGTGGCGCCGGGGGCGGTGAACGCCAACACCTGAAGGCCGTGCACCACCGGGGCGGTGTGGCCGTGCGCCCGGGCCCACTCGACGTCGTAATGCACGGGATGGTTGTCCGCAGAGACCGCCTGAAACGCTGAGGCGTGTGCGTCGGTGACAGTCCGGCTGGGTGCGCGAAATATCTCGCCGACCTCCAGCTGGTCGAACGTTCTTGATGTGACCAGCGTGAAGTTGTCGGCAGAGAAGCCGGATTGCGGCACGCAGCGTCTCCTTTGGATGGGCCGGTCGACGCTGACCTGCCGATGATGATGGGATCCACGCTGCCGAAATGAGCCGGCGATGTCCAATAGGGAACGCTGCGAGCAGCCATAGGCAGCGCCGATGGGTCACGGCGGGCGGCAGGTGCCCCCAGTCGGACTCGAACCGACACTGTGCGGATTTTAAGTCGGACTCCCCGGCGCGATTAGATTTGCTGTAACGCTCCGCGAGGACATTAGATCGGGAGTAATGCCCAGTTCAGAACAGGAAAGGACGGCTACGGGCGCGATACAGGACAGCATCGGGCGTTAGCCCAGTTTGCCCAGTTGGCGAACGACTGTGGACGCGGCGTGGACGTGTGACGGCTTCTGCGCTAAAGCCGGTGAGGGCCGCCAGGCTGAACCGCTCATTGGAGGGGGTTAAGCATGCGCGGGCGGTTCTCGTCGACAGCGCGTCGTTGCACACCCTTGCGGGTCGAGTCGGACTCTGGCCGGCATTCCACATTCTCCAGCTCTTTGAAAAGCGCGATTTGCCGTCGGATGCCGAACGCGTTCTTGTCGATCTCATTTATCCCGCTGATGATGCACCTGACTTGCGTCCGAAGCAGCGAAAGGTCAGCCTTCAGCTGCTGCCGCGCCGGTTTATCACCGTCGGGCGCGAAGATCGAGTCGTCCGTAGGCACTCCAGTGGCAGCTTCATAGTGCGAAATGGCCGTATCGATCGTCGCAACCAGTGCCGAGATTTGTTCGTGTGTGGGAGCAATGAACTCATCCTTGCGGAGAATCAGGTACTCGCGAAGGCTACTCAATTCGTCCTTTATACGGTCCGAGGGGAGTCGGCTTTCGAGCTGGTTGAGTGCCTTCTCCAGATGGTGGTAGTCGGTCAGGAGAAGTGTCTGCCGCAGATTCCCACGAATTTTCATCTGGTTATCGCGCACAGGCGCGTGTTTCATATGTCGGTAGTTGCGAAGACTTAAAGTGAGGCCCGCGACGCCCGTCAGGGTCGCAATGACTGTCAGAATCCACATTGTCAGCGTTCTCTCTCGACGATTTTTATAGCTACCGAAGGGTCAACGCTTGCGGATGACGCGGTTGACGATTGTCCCCGGGGGACCGGTGATCACCCAAGGAGCGCCACCACGGACCGGCTCAGACTCCAAAGTAAATATTGTTCCTTCATTCCCGTTCCACGAGAACGACTTTCGCTCAACCTGGAAAAGGTAAGCATGGCCGTCCCGCACGACAGCAAGGGACATCCCAGTCTCTGCCTGCTCGATGGGGATTCGGACCACTGAGACATCGTCCTCCGCACCGGCGGCCTGGCCGCCCAACCGCCGTGCCTGGCACTCGCCACAGTTCGCGCATTGCTTAGGAGGCTGGTCGATACGAATTCGACCGTGAGTTTCGTTTCGGATGATGCCGTGATCGCACCACGAGCACGTAACGAGCGCCGCCATTTGGGGCTCCGATTCATAGACTCCGCGTCAGCGAAGATCGCCAGAGTACACCCTGCCGTCTACAAGTCAAGATCCCGCCGAAGACATTCGCCGATAGCGGCGAAACCGCTCGGACGTCTATCTGCTGACCAGGTTGTCCCACTCGGCGTTCGTGATGCAATCGTCGTCATGGTCGTCGTCATGGTCGTCGACGAGGCAGATTCGACCGCGTTCAGGCTCCACACCACGCAGGCGAAGGAACCCGTCCACGAGTGAGAACGCTGCGTACTCGTCACGAGCGTCAATCGGGAAAATTATGAGTGGCTCATCCGGATCCTCGATCAAGATGGTGCCGGGTATCACATCTATCAGGTCGCGCAGACCGTCCCACTCTTCATCCGTAGAAATGGGGGCCATGACTGCTTCTACGTTGTAGGCCTTCATCACTTCGATCCTTCGGGCCGTTTCTTCTTAGGCGCTGTATACCCCTTGTGGGGCACTTCGACGCCGAGTTTGCGTAGCTGTGCTGCGCAGTTCCTAACTCCTCGGTAGTCGGAACTTGTGCTGCTCAGCGTTACTGGTCGGGCGGGTTTACCTGTTGCCGGGTCGCAAAGACCCTCCGGTGGAGTCAGCCGGGGATGGCCACTCTTGTCATAGCTCAGAGTCCAACCAGCATCGACGGCGACGCCTACAAGGGCGTCCCACTCTGAGTTCCCGCGCGCCAAGTGCCTTCATCCCCCGAAACCTACACATCTCTGATCGCAGGGATCAACACTAAATGGGGAACAGGTGGTAACGGAGTGTTTTCCAAGATCGGGAAGAAACGAATCTCATCGATGGGATTCCGCACAAGGCTCCTCGCGAACGGCTCCTCTTGTACTCGATGCCTACCTCCGTTCCACCCCAATTCTCGGCTCACAGTATGGCGTTGTACCCCTATACGTCCCACCTTCGCTGGGCGGCTTTCCGCGGACAGACGGCGGCTCCAGACCTTCGCCCCAACAGAATTCACTTTCGCCATCAGTGTCGTTGGGGTCCAGCGGATACGGAATGCTACTCATCGCGGAATCACCGGGATGTCATACGCGCCGGAGCTTTTGACCTGAACCACGGCGGCTTGGCCGCGTCGGCGGGTACCGACACCAAACGCTCTGGACAGGAACGAGTCTTGGAGTGGGTAATCGGTATTGCCAGGAATAATTCTGAGTCCCTGGTAAACCGGGCTAACGTGCTGGCGAAAGCCAATCACATTGTCGGGTGAATTGGGACCGTAGGTAGCGACGACGGCGAAGTAATCCTCAGGGATGAAGTCACTTTGGATAACCCACACGTCGCCGTAAGAACCTTGTACCTTCAGACCGCTGAACGACTCAGGGGCCACTTGGCCGACTATGTTGTCGGGCTGCAGGTAAGCCGGAGCTCCCGCGCTGGGGATATAGTCATACTTCGCAACGATTCCGCTTGCGCTCTCTTCGCCGGCCTTGAAGGTGGAGACCACCTCAGCTTGGGCCGGGTTCATTAGCGCCAGTAGGCGGCTGTTGGGTGTGGTGCCGTATCCGTGCTCGGTCACCAGCTTCGCCGCCTGTTCTAGGTCACCGGAGTCGATTGTCGCGGAGCCGGATACGAGGTAGTGCTGGTGCGGTGTGGCGAAACTGCGCCCGAGGTAAGGCGGAGGGGTCATCGTGTCTCCGTTGTACAACCCGTAGACGACGTGGCCCCAATCATTTTCACCCTGTGTGGGATCGAACAGCCGTTGGAGGATAGTGCCGGAGGTCAGGCGGTTGTCGGCCTCCAGTGCGTAGTTGAGTACGGCCCGAACTTGTTCGGCTGTGGCGTCTCTGAGGAAGAATCGGCTGTAGCGCATGGCGAGGTCGAAATCGCGAAACTGGTAGCCCATGAGCGCGTATTCCGAAGGTGGACGCAGAGATTCAGGCTGGCCGAACTCCGAGGCTTCCTCGAAGCTGTCCTCTGACTTGCTTTGCGGAATGGCGTCTGCGGTGTTGGTGGTGTTAAAGGCCAACAGGTTGGTCAGGGCACTGCGTTCGTTGTTCCACGCGGAGATTACTTGTGCCACCTCTGCCCAAATAGCGTTGAGGTCAACACCGTCCGCGGTCACGTTGACGAGGGCATCACCCTGTGTGGCAATGCCGCCTTCCCCACCGAAAGGCGGCAGAATCAAAAGCGACTCCAAGTCAGAACGATTGGTTCGGGGGCGTGTATAGGTGGTCATTTTCGGGTCTCCGGTAGTAGTTCAAAGCTGAACCGTCTGTCCGAAAGCGGAAGGACTGAAAGGAGAAACCACTTCCGCCTTCGCGACGGCGGCTCCGGGGATACCGGCTACCTTTGGGAACTTACAGGTTCGCCCACGCCCATGACACAATTATACCCTGTGCGCCAGTCAATTTCGCGCGCTCAGCGGTGGACGTGCCCGGGCCGGTCGGGGATAATGACGGTGAGTCCATGCCGATTAACGCGAGGCAACCATGTCACTTTCAGCCACCGGTGAGCAGCTCTATACCCGCGGTGCCGCAGCCGATTACTGCCGCTCTAGAGGGTTAGAGAGGGTAACGCCAAACACCATCGTTCGAGCTGCCTACTACTCAGGAAAACTGGCCCGCCCCAGAATCATTGGTAACACTGCCTATTGGCCGCGTAGCGCCCTGGACCGGTGGATCGCCGGCCTCGTGCCGTGACGGCAGCCGCGCCAATCGATATGGCAGCACCCCACTGGACAGAGTAGGGCGACTGCCCGACACAACAGCAGGCCGGAGAAGGCCAGAACTTGGAAGGAAACCACTGTGACTCGATATTTTGGCGACACCCGGTCGCGGATCGAGGCGTGCAACGCCGCCGTGTACGGCGACAGTGCCGACCTGCTGGCCCCTCTCGACGACGCCCATCCAAACCCCGGCTGGAGTGGCGGGCGCGTGCTCGGGTGCGGCGAAGATTGGACCGTAAACAAGCTGTCGTCCCAATTGGATCATGAACTGGAGCTGTACCCCGTGGTCCACGCTTGGCGCACTGATAACGGTTCAGGGCTGACGTTCTGGTGCAAGTTCTGCAAGAGCCACCATATCCACGGGCGGCATCATGGACCCGCGAGCGTAGAGGCGGATAACCGCCGGGACGCCGAAGACAATTGGGCTCCGCGCTTTGATGCCGTGCTACCGCTTCGCCTCTGGCGGCGCTATCTGCAGCGCTCCAGCGGGTGCAAGTTCAACCCCAACAAGCCGGGTGGACGCGGATTCTGCACCTGCCCCACGGGAAGCGGCGACGGCCATCGGTCAACGCAGTGCGGAAACAGACGCGGTGCGTACTACGAGCACGGGTACATCCTGCACGAAGTCGAACCCAACGACTCCAGAGCCACTCGTAAGCCTACGCGGACGTGGCGCTAACGGAGTCTGAAAAGATCCCGCCGCGCTCGCAAGCTCGCACAAGAACAAGACGGGTGGCTGTCGCAGTGGGCAAGCCCGACTGGCCCTGTCACGGACATAGATGGTCGGGACGGTGATACTGCGCTACAACGGAATCCCGTCGGTTCTCGCGTACATCGCTGCGGGGTCAATAGATCCGGTATTTCAGACCGTCCCGACGTTGTAGGGCAGCACGCGTGGTACGCGCGGGTCCAAAATCTATTGGCCAGCAAACTATTACTGTCCTGCATCGCACATTTCCGCAGCTCAGAGCCGCGGACTAGGGGTTACTAGGGGCGTCCCCTATCTTCGCAGTCGTTGCGGCGCAGCGGCTTTCGTGCGCCTAAAGTCGGTCTTGCTGGCACCCGCCAGCGCAAGGAAACGGGCCATGGGAGACAACGGATCATGCCTTACATCAACCTTCTGGACCGAGCGGAGTTCAATACCGCTGCCGTCCATCGCTTCATTGTCGAGGAATGCGGCTTCCCGGTGACTCTCACCAAGGTAGAGCTTGCTGCCGCCGCTGGGGAGCTTGAGACTGTGCGCGCGACTCACCACAACAGGTACTCGCGGCGCATGGCGCTTAGGTGGTTGGAAAGCCTAGGCGTAGCCGTGGACTGGGATATCGCGAATGATGAAGCAAGGCGGGAGCTGGCACGGTTGGCACAACGTGAAGCGGAAGCCGAGTTGGCAGAGCTGGATTCGTAGCAACACATCGAGACAGAGGCGGTGAAGCCTAGCCGGTGAAAAGCGATTCTCCCGAGCGCATTTGGCAGTGAAGGGGAGAACTCGCCGAAAGGGAACAGATGACGTCGAGTATACCGCCTGGCGGCACCACAGACACCGGCAGCGGCGAGCCCGAGCAACCCAGCGTCAACGACAAGGTCGTCACACGAGATCTGCGGATGGCGGGACGCCTGGAGACCAAATCGGCTGGGCTGCATAAATTTATCGCTAAACGCGGCTGGCACTACTACGACGGCAGGGTCTGGCGTCTGGACGACAATGAGAGCCGCATTCAGCAGTTGTTGATTGACCTGCTGGCGGACCTGTGGCCCTCGGCATTCTCCAACCAACAGCTTCAGGAAGACATCCAGCGCTGCCATACCTCGGCAGGCATCACCGGCGTACTCAAGATCGCCTCAAAGCTGCGCGGATTTTCCGCACGCATCGAAGACTTTGATGCCAAGCCCTGGCTACTCAATACGCCAAACTGCACGATCAACCTAAGCAGTCGCGAAGCTCGTCAACACGACCCCAACGACTTGCTCATGCAGATCACCCGCGCTGAATTCCATAAAGGCGCATACGACAGCAGCACAGTCTTTCGTCCGATGCTGGAGCGCATCCAGCCCGACGACCCCACCCTGGAGTACCTCCAACGCGTCGCGGGCAGCGCACTGCTCGGCAATCATCGCGAAGACATATTTGTCATCTGGCTCGGCGAGCTGGGGAGCAACGGCAAGACGGTGCTCGACGGCGCACTGCGGTATGCACTGGGCGACTACGCCAGCATCGCACCCCGCGAAATGATCATGGAGACCCGGTTCACGCACTCGTCGGACAACATCGTGCTGTTCCGTAAGCGCTACGTCTCCATCGACGAAACCAACCGCGGCGAGCGCATCGACGAAGCCAAGATGAAAAGCCTCACCGGCGGAGGAACACTCACCGGACGCGACCTATACGAGAAGCGTGTGACGTGGGAACCCACGCACACCCTGACCCTGATGACCAATCACGGCCCGAAGGTATCCGGGGACGACAAAGCGTCCTGGCGCCGAATCGTGGTCATTCCGTTCAACGTCCGCATCCCAGACCCAGACCCCAACGACCCCGGCGCAGCCAATGTCGGGCTCAGTGCACATCTGGAAGACGACGCCGATGCCGTGCTGGACTTCCTCATCAAAGGCTATGCGCAGTATCTAGAAAACGGCCTGGCCGATGTTCCCGAAAAGGTGCAGCAAGCCACCACGGCCTACTACGAAGCCAACGACGAACTGTTGCAGTTCCGCCGAGACTGCTGCGATGAGGCGACCCACCTGAGAGTCCCTAACCCGGAATTACTCGCGGCCTATCGGGCCTGGTGTGACAGCGAAGGAATCGAACGCCCCTACGGAGCGCGCGCTTTCGGCCGGTACATGGACGGAAGCGGCTTCAAGCGCGAAGCCGGTGGAGACAAGCTGCGGGTCGGCATCGCGCTGAAGCAGAGGTTGCAGACGGTGCGTCGGGCCGACCCCCGGCGGGAAAACCACGCTGACTAGGCAAAAGGAAAAAATGGATGTTTCGCAAGCACTCCCTATATAGGGCATTTTCAGAAATGTTCCGACGGGATGTCCATAGTCTCCTCTTCCCAGGTCAGGCCATGTTTTCGTCCGGACGAAACGCCTCTACCTGCGGCGATGAACGCCCAGCTGGGCAAATGCAAGCAGCACAGAAGGAGCAAGCCAATGCCTGACGAAGACAACGTGATCGACGTCGAAGCTGTCGAAATCACTGAAGGCGACAATCTTCCGGCGGTCGTCGAAGCATCGACAACGTCGAGCATGAACAACGATGCCACTGCGGTACCTCGATGGAGCGAGGAGTTCTGGCATCGTGCCTCTCCGAACGTCCAAGCGCGTAGATGTGTGGGACACAAGCGCAACGGCGACCGTTGTCTCAAAGCCGCGCTCAAAGGTGCAACGGTATGCCGTACGCATGGTGGTGCCACCCGTAGAGTCCAGCGGGCAGCCAGAATCAGGCTTGAGAACGCGCAAGACCTCATGGCTCAACAGCTATTGGGAGTTGCGCTCACCGCCGAGAGCGAATCCGTCAAGCTCGCCGCGATCAAGGACGTGCTGGATCGAGGTGGCCTCAGAGCACCGACTGAAGTCGTACTGTCCCAGAGCGAACCGAAGCCGTACGAGCAGATTTTCGAAGGCATCACAACAATGTCCCGTGAAGAATCTCGAAGGGCTCGAGGTGTCTCCGATGCTTCCGACGACATTGCCGGCCTGGATGGCGCTCACTTGCACGCAAGCTCGCAAGAAGGTGCTACGCACCATTCTTCGCACCCACCCGACCAAAGCGACTCGCCCCACACAGACGTCCCCGGGGATAGCAGCGCGCGGCGGGAGTCTTTAGACCCGACCGCCTACCCACGTGACCATGACACGCCCGCTTCTGGGCAGCATGAAGCATCGTCAGCGCCGGATTCGCCGATGCATCGGGACGGGCCGCGAAGATTCGCCCGCGAGCGTGACGCTGGGCCACCCGCCCGCCACATCACCGGCGACGAAGCAATTCGGCAGGCCAACGCCGCAAATCGCCAGATAGGCGCGCTGCCGCCGCCGCGTGAGTTGGAGAGTCCACATAAGCGCTATCCACGTCCGTAGGGCCGAGAGTGGCGTATTCAAGCCATCTTTCGAGGTCAGGCGGTCGGCTATAAGTATTCGGTGAGGTGGGTGACGGTCGTCACTCGCTACAACCGACACCAAGGAGAGGGCATGAGCGCAGTGAGCGAGAGCAGCAATATGTCGAGAGCCATTGGCTATCTGCGAGTTTCGACCAACAGGCAGGCCGAGAGCGGCTACGGGCTAGAAGCTCAACGAGATCAGGTCGAACAGTTCTGCACCGTCAACGGCATGGACCTTATCGGCCTGCACATCGATGTCATGAGTGGCCGCAAGACCGATAAGCTGCACGGACGCATAGCCGCTGTTTCCGCTATCCAGTCGGGTATCGCGAACGTATTGGTAGTCAACACCTTAGACCGCTCCAGCCGCAGCATGGCCGACGGCGCAAAGCTGGTGGCAGATGCGAAGGCCGAAGGGTGGCGCATCGTGGGGCTTGACGGAACCGACAGCGACACAGTGTCGCAACTCGTTGCGCACGCCAGACTCCTAGTGGCAGAAGAGGAGCGGGAGCTTATCAGTAAGCGCACTAAGCAAGGGCTGATCAAGGCTCGACAGGCCGGAAAGCAACTCGGAAAGCCGTCCACCATCGACCGCGTCACCATTGACCACATCGTCGAGTTGCGTAGTGGCGGTATGGGAACCAAGGCCATCGCCAGGGCATTGGATACTGCCGGCATCGCCGCACCACGTAGCAACACATGGAGTTACAGCACCGTACGCGGGGTGCTTGAACGGGAAGGTGTGGTCTGATGGCTGCAACGATTCGGGCGCGGGTAACCAAGCGTGTCGACAAGTTCGGCAATCCTGTCGTGTCCTACCAAGTTCGATGGCTAGAACCTATACGGGATGAGTTCGGAGCACCCACCGGCAAGTTCAAGCAGACATCCGAGACCTTCGATACCGAGCGCAAAGCCAAGGCGCACATGCGGAAGGTTGAGAATCAGCTGGAAGGTGCAGCAGGCGTTGACCCGTCCTCGGCGAAGCTGAAGGCCAATACACCCCTGGGAACCTATGCGCGCCAGTACTTCGACTCTCTGGTCGGAATCATCGACCCGAACACCATCGAAGGCTACGAGAAGATCTACCGGAGCCACATCGGTCCGGTATTCGGTTCCAAGCCTGTGGCCGCGATCACCACGGCCGACATTGCGCAGTTTCGGGCGAGTCTTCTCGCTCCGTATCTGCGGTATCGCCGACCAGGTTCCAAAGCGTCCCCCAGCACCGGGCTGAGCACTCGCAGTCCAAAGACCGTGAAGCACATCGTAGGAACGCTGAAGCGGATTCTCGATGTGGCTCAGGATGATCAGGCCATCGCAGCCAATCCGGTTATCGCCAATCGCCGCAGAACCACCAAGCGCACCGGACAGCCCTTCAAGCACCATCCGCTGTCGGCCAACCAGATAGCGTCGGTAGTCGATTGGATCGCCACTGACCATGTGATGGTTCGTGAAGAATCGAACTCGGCAGGACCTACGGGCAGCACCTATATCCGGCAAGGAAACGACGTATACGCGCTGGCCGTGCTGTTCACCGCCCACACCGGTGTTCGGGCCAGCGAGCTCCAGGGTCTACAGGTTCAGGACGTCACATTGTCCGATATACCGGGCACCGTGGGTAGCATCCGCGTCGAGCGCACCGCGAAGCGCAAGAACCGTGACTGGACGTACGGCACTCCCAAGAGCGACGCTTCGTCCGATCGCGTCGTGCCTCTGGCGCCATGGTTGGCCGACGAATTGCGCGTGTATCTGACTGACACTCACCCGTTCTCGGCGATGAACACAGCCGGCAACAGGTACATCCCGCATGCTCCCCTGTTCCCCGGGCGTCGCAATCGCTATGTGTTCGACTGGGCGAAGCCGGTCTGTGCCGCAAGTCTGTACGAGCACTATTTGCAACCTGCATGCCGCTCTCTGAAGCTGGGTCAGGTGCGGTTTCACGATCTGCGGCATACCTTTGCCACCATGAACTTATCTGCAGGCGAGCATTACATGCAAGTTTCAAAGTGGCTGGGACACAGCACTTTCGTCCTGACTCTGACGACCTACGCGGACTACATCAACGAGGACGAGGTGGTCGCCCCGAAGGTTGGGCGGGGAACCGTAAGCACCGAAAACGTAGTGCCTCTGGAGCGGAAGGTCAATTAACACTCACTCCTCGGAAGAGCCGCTTTCTTCTTCCGTTCCAGCCGAGTTGCCCTCAGTTGATCGTGGCTCTTCCGACTCTCCCCTGAGCATGCGGCCGATGTGCTCTCGATTGGCTCTCCGCCGCTCGGCAACGGCTGCGTAGTACTGCCGCTCGTCGTCACCGGGCACGGTGTAAACCCACATACCACCGTGTTGGCTTTTGTACCCCTTGAGGGTCCCGGATATTTCGTAGAGAGCCTTTTCGACTGTGCGGCTCTTCTCAGTTGTCACGTGCATGCTGTCGCGAAGCATGTCGGCGTCTAACGAGATGGGATTGCGATAGCTGGGTCTATCAGGATTCATCTTGTCGTCAAACTCGACGTGACCAACAAAGTGGCTCTGAAGCTCGCCCTTGTATTCTTCGCGTTCGATGCCTGAGTCCCAGGACGTTCGCCATTCCTGTTGTGGGGCCAGGACGGCGATAGTCTGGGGTACGTACAGGCTCGTGACCTCTTCCCCCGTGTCAGCCCTTTTCCACGGCACTACTGCCAAAGGCGGCAACGTGATTCGTAGGTTGTAAGCGGTTGTCTGTCCGAAGTTTTTGACCACCAGGTCCATGTAGTGCCAGTTGTGGGGGTCGCGCTCGATGAAGACAACAACGTCCGGTTGAGCCACTCTCTCGGCTGTGTCACGGGCAGCTTGAACCTGACCATGCGCATAGATCAATGCCCAACCCGCAACGACGACAGTTGCCACTTGAGCGATCGCTGCTACAGCAACCCAAGAGTCGGCGTCCACCCCGGCCTACTCCAGCAATGTCTGCCGACCGACCGGCTGTTGCCCGGCCAATCGGTCAGCCTTGTTTTGAGGGGTCAACGTGTACGTAATCCCTATGCTGTGCAACGGATAATCCCACGCAAAGTTGATGCGCTTTTCGACGCCTTCAAGCTCCCAACCGATGTACTTTGGCCGCTGGAGTGATCCGCGCAGAGGGTTAAGTGGATTGTTGAACCGTGGGTCTTGTCGGCCGGGATTGAATAGCGTCAAACCAAAACTTACGTGAGCAAGATCGATGACGCCGCCACCGACCCATGTGTTGTCCTTATCGATGAATGGCGAACATCCCCACCAGTGACTGTCAACAACTTCTTTGGTCTGAAATGGGCAATAGCGGACATCATGGTTGTCCGTACTTCCAGGGACCGTCAGGCCCCACTCCGACGGCCAAGCCGCGCGATTGAGCAGCAGATCGATTGCTTCCGGCGGGAACGTGAGTTTGTGCTCTCGTTGCTCGTGTAGGTGCCCAGTGACAACGTGATTTAGGAGCAGCTTTAGGAGCCAACGTTGCATGTCGTCACCAGAGATGGTGACTTCCTCTGCATCTCCCCACTCTCCAGCGCCAGCGTCGTACTGAAGTGCGTTTCGCCGAAGAAATTTCGCAAATGCGACTGCGGCGGCATCTGCAGGACTAAGGGACTCGTTATGCTTCTTACACAAAATGTTCGCTACGAAGACTTTTGGCGGTACCGGGTTACCGATGCCCTTACCGGCTTTGTGTTGGACCGTGAAATCTGGATTGTCGTCTTCGTACAACCTGAGCAGGCCTAGTGAGACGTAGTGTTCGCCGGAAATCTTCGCAGAGCACCCGCCACGCGTGTTCGCGTAGCACCTGGGGTGCTTGAAGTCGTCAGCTTCGTCTGTCATCTCGTCGCTTCCTACCCGGACGGCCACCGATCAACATATCAAACACTTGTTCGACTGAAGATGTACTTTCGCCTGCGTGTCGTGCTGGGCTGCTGATTGGCACGGCACAGTCCTCACCATTGCGCCCGATGTGGACCCGGCGTGGACGCGGCGGTCTCTGCCAAGAGTTTGCGCGGGTACCAGAACCGCTGAAACGCCGTCTACCTGCAGATACTCGGTGCCCCCACTGGGACTCGAACCCAGACTTGGCGGATTTTAAGTCCGCTGCCTCTGCCAATTGGGCTATGGGGGCCGCACCGGGTGGTCGGCGCAGCATTGACGTTAGCGCGTGTGACCTCGGGCTCCGGCGACCACGGGGCCGCCGAGACACCGCGTCGCACCCCAGGTCACCGTCGCGAACGCCACGCATCACAGCGTGTGCCGACTGAAGTCATTGGTAATTCACAGCTTTCACCCAGTTCAGACCCGTGATTCACAGCGAGCTGCGTTACGGTGAAGGAGCGACAGGGCCTGGCTCTTCTCGCGGAAAGGCCCGGCGGCCCCCCCGACAGCCGGGCTTTTTCCGTTTCACGACCATGTCCGTCTCCCAAACGGCACGACACCCCGGGGGAAGGGCTCCCGGGGTGTCGTGAG
Source organism: Mycolicibacterium rhodesiae (assembly GCF_002086695.1). GTDB lineage: Bacteria > Actinomycetota > Actinomycetes > Mycobacteriales > Mycobacteriaceae > Mycobacterium > Mycobacterium rhodesiae. The sequence goes on along the minus strand of NZ_MVIH01000008.1, from coordinate 117,364 downwards.
CTTGGGGATCAGGCGGCGACTGCCTCCTTTTGCGCCGGCCGATGATCGTTGTCGAGCATGGTCACCTCGTCGAACGGGTCGCGGCCGGACAGCACGCCGTCGACCTTGGCCGTGTCGACCGTCTTGGTCCACGAGCCCACCAACAGGGTGGCCACCGCGTTGCCGGAGAAGTTGGTCACCGCACGCGCCTCGGACATGAACCGGTCGATCCCGACGATCAGGCCGACCCCGTCGAGCAGCTCCGGGCGGTGCGCCTGCAGGCCGCCGGCCAGCGTCGCCAACCCGGCCCCGCTCACCCCGGCCGCGCCCTTGGACGCCACGATCATGAAGACCAACAAGCCGATCTGCTCCCCCACCGACAGCGGATCACCGAGCGCATCGGCGATGAACAGCGATGCCATCGTCAGGTAGATCGCGGTGCCATCCAAGTTGAACGAATATCCGGTCGGCACAACCACACCCACGGTGCTCTGCTGCACACCCAGGTGCTCCATCTTCGCGATCAGCCGTGGCAGCGCCGACTCAGAGGACGACGTCGCGAAGATCAGCAGGTACTCCCGCGCCAGGTAGCGGACCAGCTTGAAGATCGACACCCCGGCCACCATCCGCAGCAGCGCACCGAGCACGCCGAACACGAACACCAGACACGTCAGGTAGAAGCCCAACATCAGCACCAGCAGGTTGGTCACCGCGCTCCATCCGGTCTGGCCCACCACATTGGCCATTGCACCGAACGCACCAATCGGGGCCAGCCACAACACCATTGACAGGACCTTGAACACCAGCCGCTGCAAATGCTCGACCCCCCGCAGGATCGGCTCGCCCTTGGTGCCCATCGCCTGGATCGCGAACCCGACCAGCAGCGCCACGAAAAGCCCTTGCAGCACATTGCCGTCGGTCAGCGACGAGAACAGCGACGTCGGAATGATGTGCTGGATGAACTCCACCAAACCGCCGGACTCGTGCGCCTGTTCGGCCAGTTGCGCTCCCTTGCCTGCGGTCGACTCCGAGAGCTTGAGGCTGCTGCCGGGATGCAGCAGGTTGCCCACCAACAGGCCGATGCCCAGCGCGATCGTCGACATCACCATGAAGTAGCCGAACGCCAACCCGCCGACCTTGCCGACGGTGGCGGCTTTGCGTACCGATCCGATACCCAGCACGATCGTGCAGAAGATGACCGGGACGATCATCATCTTGATCAGGGCGACGAACATGGTTCCCAGAACGCCGACGTCCTTGCCGATACCGGGGGCCATCAGACCGACGGCGACGCCGCCGACCACCGCGAGGATGACAGCGATGTACAGCCAGTGGGTGCGATCCCGGCGCTTGGGCGCCGGGGGTTTGTCATCGCCGCCTGGACGATCCACAACCGTGGTCATGAGCGGTTTCCTTCCGATGTCACGGCAATCTGTCTGAAAGGATGGTTTACCCTCACGTGACGCAGGTCACGCTTTAGTTCATTACGTTCATCGCGGAGGTGAGCAGTGGCCGTACTGCCCCGCTCGCTGGCAGGCCAGGCCTTCGCGTTGCAAGCCGCGGTGATCCTGCTGGTGGTGGTGGCCGGCAGCGCGTTGGCCCTCTTCGATGCGAAACGCCACGGCGACGAAGCCGCGCGCCAACAGGTGACGGCGATCGCCGTCGCCCTCGCTGACGCACCGTCCACGGCGGAAGCGATCGAAAGCGGCAACGCCGCACAGGTTCTGCAGCCGGTGACCGAGGCTGTCCGCAAGAGCACCGGCATCGCCTTCATCACGATCATGGCGCCCGACCGCACCCGGTTCACCCACACAAACCCCGACCAGATCGGGCAGAAGTACATCGGGACCATTGAGCCGGCGCTGCGCGGCGAGACCTACACCGAGGTCTACACCGGCACTCTCGGTCCGTCGGTGCGCACCATCGCGCCGGTGCGTAACGGCAGCGGGCAGGTCATCGGCCTGGTCGCCGCCGGCATCACGCTCGAAAGCCTCTCCGCGCGCTGGCGCTCGCAATGGCTGATGATCGTCGGTGTCGCGACCGGAGCGCTGGCCCTGTCCTTCGTCGGCATCTGGGCGATCCGCCGGCGCGTCCTGCACCAGACCCACGGCCTGGCGCCCGACGAGCTGCGGCTGATGTACGACCACCACGACGCGATCCTGCACTCGGTCTCTGAAGGGCTGATCGTGTTGGACCGCAACGGGGTCGCGCTGGCCAACGACGAAGCCCGACGCCTCCTGGCCCTGCCCGCCGGACCCATCACGCGCGCCGACCTGCCAGAGTTCCTGCGCGGCAACGACCCCGGTGTACGCGACGAGGTCCGGCTCACCGATGACCGAGTGCTGGTCGTCAACCGCTCTGCGGTCAGCACGTCGGACTCCGAAGTGGTCACCATCCGCGACCGCACCGAATTGCAGGGCGCGCTGGGCGAATTGAGTTCTCTGCAGGGCTTCACCGACTCGCTGCGCGCGCAGGCCCACGAGTCGGCCAACAAGCTGCACACCGTCGTCACACTGGTCGAGATGGGCCGCCCCGACGAGGCGGTCAAGTTCGCCACCCAGGAACTCGCACTGTCTCAACAACTCGTCGACCGGGTCTCCGACGCCGTCGGCGAGCCCGCGCTGGTGGCGCTCCTGCTCGGCAAAACCGCCGAGGCCGACGAGCGCGGCATCGAACTGACCATCACCGAGGAGACTCATCTTCCCGCCGAGGCGCTGCTGAGCCCGCAGGAGATGGTCACCGTGCTGGGCAACCTGATCGACAACGCGATGGACGCCTGCGACCGCGACGACCCGTGGGTCGAGGTGACCGTCAACCAGACCGACGAGCAGCTGCAGATCCAGGTCGCCGACAGCGGCCCCGGCATGGACCCCGACACCTTCGCACGCGCCAGGCAGCGCGGCTACTCGACCAAGTCCGGCAGCGACGCCGGACACCAGGGCCTCGGGCTCGCTCTGGTCGCACAGATCGTCAACCGGCACGGTGGCAGCCTGAGCGCCGACGTGACCTATGGGTCGGTGGTGACGGTGACCATCCGATGATCAACGTGCTGATCGTCGAGGACGAACCGCTGATCGCCGAAGCGCACAACGCGTATCTGGCTCGGCTACAAGGGTTTACCGTCACCGGCATAGCCAACACCGCGCGCGACGCGATGCGCATCGCCGCCGAAGCCGAGTCCCCCGTCGACCTGGTGTTGCTCGATCTCGGCCTGCCCGACGCCAGCGGGATCGCGCTGGCCTCAGCCCTGTCCGGTTTACGGCCCGCCCCCGACATCATCGCGATCACCTCCGAACGCGATCTGGAGATGGTGCGCGCCGCCGTCGCCCACGGTGCGCTGGCCTATCTGCTCAAACCGTTCACGTTCGCGGCGTTCCGTGACCGCCTCGAGCGCTACCGCCGCTACCGCGAGGCACTGCCTGCGGGCACCGAGGCGGCCAGCCAGGCCGAGGTGGACCGGGCGCTGGCCGAGCTCCGCACCACCGACAAGTCGGTAGCCCCCAAGGGCGCCGCACCGGGGACCACCGACGAGATCGCCCGCGCGGTCCGTGATCGCGCCGACGGGCTGACCGCCGACGAGGCCGCCAAACTGGTCGGCGTCTCCCGGGTGACGGCCTGGCGCTACCTGGAACGGCTGGCCGATGACGGCACCGTCACCCGCCTGACCGAATACGGCAAGACCGGCCGGCCCAGCACCCGCTACCAGTGGCGCTGAGACCGAAGCCAGGTCCGGTTTCGGCGACGAATCGCGATCTGAACGCCATCAAAGGGTGAGGGGTCAGTGCACTTCTCCGGAACGCGATATCGCCGGTGATATCGCGTTTCAGAGGAACTACATGGTCCTTCGCAGAGCCTCCCCCTCGGTGGCATCCAACTACATCTGACCCCCATCGAGTGTGCGCGCAGATCGAGTTGGGGCGGCACACAGCGATCTGTACGCACACTCGGCGCATCGCCGGCCCCTTGCGGAGCCGGTCACAGCGTTACTAGGATGTCCTAGTATTCAGCGGCCAGGTCAGCCAAGGGGCAGTCATGAGCACAACCATTCAGCACTTCATCGACGGCAAGCGCAGCAACCTCAGCAGCACGCGCACCGCGGACGTTTTCAACCCCAGCACCGGTGAGGTGCAGGCCCAGGTCCTGCTGGCGTCGGCCGCCGACGTCGACACCGCGGTCGCCTCCGCGGTCGAAGCCCAGAAGGAATGGGCCGCCTGGAATCCGCAGCGCCGCGCCCGCGTCCTGATGAAGTTCATCGAGCTGGTCAACGCCAACACCGATGAACTGGCCGAGCTGCTGTCGATCGAGCACGGCAAGACCGTCCCCGATTCCAAGGGCGACATCCAGCGCGGTATCGAGGTCATCGAGTTCGCGATCGGCATCCCGCACCTGCTCAAGGGTGAGTTCACCGAAGGCGCCGGCGGCGGCATCGACGTGTACTCGATCCGCCAGCCGCTGGGTGTGGTCGCCGGCATCACGCCGTTCAACTTCCCCGCGATGATCCCGCTGTGGAAGGCGGGGCCGGCCCTGGCATGCGGTAACGCGTTCATCCTCAAGCCCTCCGAGCGCGACCCCTCGGTCCCGGTGCGCCTTGCCGAGCTGTTCCTCGAAGCCGGCCTGCCCGCCGGTGTGTTCCAGGTGGTACAGGGCGACAAGGAAGCCGTCGACGCGATCCTGGCGCACCCCGACATCAAGGCCGTCGGCTTCGTCGGCAGCTCCGACATCGCGCAGTACATCTACTCCACCGCGGCGGCCAACGGTAAACGGTCGCAGTGCTTCGGCGGCGCCAAGAACCACATGATCGTCATGCCCGACGCCGACCTGGACCAGGCCGTCGACGCACTGATCGGTGCCGGTTACGGAAGCGCAGGCGAGCGCTGCATGGCCATCAGCGTCGCGGTACCCGTCGGCGAGGAAACCGCAAACCGCTTGCGCGGCAGGCTCGTCGAGCGCATCAACGAGCTGCGCGTCGGGCACAGCCTGGACCCCAAGGCCGATTACGGCCCACTGGTCACCTCCGCCGCGCTGCAGCGGGTTCGGGACTACATCGACGCGGGCGTGGCCGCCGGAGCCGAGATCGTGGTCGACGGCCGCGACAAGGCCAGCGACGAGCTGACGTTCGACGACGCCAGCCTCGAAGGCGGCTTCTTCATCGGCCCCACCCTCTTCGACCACGTCACCACCGACATGTCGATCTACACCGACGAGATCTTCGGTCCGGTTTTGTGCATCGTCCGCGCGCATGACTACGAAGAGGCGCTGCGGTTGCCGACCGAGCACGAATACGGCAACGGCGTGGCCATCTTCACCCGCGACGGTGATGCTGCCCGCGACTTCGTCTCCCGCGTCCAGGTCGGCATGGTCGGCGTCAACGTGCCGATCCCGGTTCCGGTGTCCTACCACACCTTTGGTGGCTGGAAGCGTTCCGGGTTCGGCGACCTCAACCAGCACGGGCCGCACTCGATCCTCTTCTACACCAAGACCAAGACTGTCACCGAGCGGTGGCCGTCGGGCATCAAGGACGGGGCCGAGTTCGTCATCCCCACGATGAACTAGAGGGGCAATGAGCTTCCTGACGCTCGACGATGACGATCGCGTGATTGCCGAAACGGCGGCCGCGTTCGCGATCAAACGTCTTGCGCCGCATGCCCTGGACTGGGATCACTCCAAGGAGTTCCCGGTGGAGGTGTTGCGAGACGCCGCCGAACTGGGGATGGCCGCGATCTACTGCGCCGAGGACGTCGGCGGCAGTGGCCTGCGGCGGCTGGACGCGGTGCGGATCTTCGAGCAGCTCTCCACCGCCGACCCCGCGCTGGCGGCGTTCCTGTCGATCCACAACATGTGCGCGTGGATGGTCGACACCTACGGCACCGACGATCAGCGCAGGTCATGGATCCCCCGGCTCGCGTCGATGGAGGCCATCGCCAGCTACTGCCTGACCGAGCCGGGTGCGGGATCGGATGCCTCGGCGTTGCGCACCAAAGCTGTTCGTGACGGCGATGCCTTTGTGCTCGACGGGGTCAAGCAGTTCATCTCCGGCGCAGGCACGTCCGACGTGTACATCGTGATGGCCCGCACCGGCGCCGACGGGCCGCGCGGCATCTCGGCGTTCATCATCGAAAAGAACACGCCTGGATTGAGTTTCGGCGCCCAGGAGGAGAAGATGGGCTGGAACGTGCAGCCCACCGCTCAGGTGATCCTCGACGGTGTGCGGGTGCCGGCGTCGGCGATGCTCGGCGGACCCGAGGGTGAGGGTACCGGCTTCGGCATCGCGATGAACGGCCTCAACGGTGGCCGCCTGAACATCGCGGCCTGTTCACTCGGCGGCGCCCAAACCGCCTACGAGAAGGCCGCAAGCTATCTCGCCGACCGGCAGGCCTTCGGCGGTGCGCTGCTCGACGAGCCGACCATCCGATTCACGCTGGCCGACATGGCCACCGCGCTGGAGACGTCGCGGCTGATGTTGTGGCGCGCGGCCGTTGCCCTGGACAACGACGAGGCGGACAAGGTCGCATTGTGTGCGATGGCCAAGCGCTATGTCACCGACGCGTGCTTCGAGGTGGCCGACCAGGCGTTGCAGCTACACGGCGGCTACGGCTACCTACGGGAGTACGGGATCGAGAAGATCGTCCGCGATCTTCGCGTGCACCGAATCCTGGAGGGCACCAACGAAATCATGCGCGTGGTCATCGGGCGAGCAGAAGCTGCCCGGGCACGCGCATCGGCGTGAGGCAAAGGAGCCACACATGACGACGGTTGCGTTCCTGGGGTTGGGCCACATGGGCGGGCCGATGGCGGCCAACCTGGTCAACGCCGGCTACACGGTGCGGGGCTTCGATCCGGTGCCCGCATTACGTGCGGCGGCTGAGGAGAAAGGCGCGACGGTCTTCGACGCCGGCGCCGCAGCAGTGTCCGAGGCGGACGTCGTCATCACCTCACTGCCCAACGGCGCGATCGTGAAAGCCTGCTACGCCGAAGCGCTTCCGGCCGCCAAGGCGGGCACGCTGTTCATCGACACCTCGACAATCTCCGTCGACGACGCCCGCGAGGTCAACGCGCAGGCCTCCGCGGCCGGGATGGCTCAGCTCGACGCCCCAGTCTCCGGCGGCATCAAGGGCGCCACCGCAGGCACGCTCGCATTCATGGTCGGCGGCGACGCCGACGCGTTGGACAGGGCACGGCCGGTGCTGGATCCCATGGCCAGCAAGGTGATTCATTGCGGTTCATCGGGCGCGGGGCAGGCCGCCAAGCTGTGCAACAACATGGTGCTGGCCGTGCAGCAGATCGCCGTAGGTGAGGCCTTCGTGCTGGCCGAAAAGCTGGGCCTCTCGGCACAGTCCCTGTTCGACGTGATCACCGGCGCCACCGGGAACTGCTGGGCGGTCCACACCAACTGCCCTGTGCCCGGACCTGTTTCGACCTCGCCGGCCAACAACAACTTCCAGCCGGGCTTCGCCACAGCGCTGATGAACAAGGACCTCGGGCTGGCGATGGATGCGGTGTCGTCGACCGGCGCCACCGCGCCACTGGGCACCCACGCTGCCGAGATCTACGCCAAATTCGCGCAAGAGCACGCCGACCTGGATTTCAGCGCGGTGATCGAAACCCTGCGCTGAGGCCGGTTTCCCTCGCGAGCAGACGGAAAGGTCCCCGACACGCCGATCATTGGGGGACGTTCACGTCTGCTCGCGGTTAGAAATCGCCTGCGTGGTGGCGCAGCGTCTCGATCGACGCCACCAGCGCCCGGGCTTCCGGCGCCGCCATCCCGATATCGGCGAACACCATCTCGTTGAGCGTCGCGGTGGCGTCCTCCACCGTCGAACGCCCCAGGTCGGTGATCTCGACCAGCGTGGTGCGCCCGTCGGTGGGATGCGGCACCCGCCTTACCAATCCATCGGCCTCGAGCCGGCGAATTGCGTGCGTGACGCTGGTGACGTGCACCTGCAAGCGGTCCGAGGCCTTGGTGATCGGTAACGCCCCGGTGCGGCTGAACGCCAACAGCCGCAACAGTTCGAAGCGAGAAAAACTCAGATCGTAGGGCCGCAGCGCGTTCTCGACCCGGGCCAGCAGGATCTGGTGGGCCCGCATCACCGAGGTGACGGCCACCATGCCCTCGGCGACATCACCCCACCCGGCGCGCTCCCAGTTGCGTCGCGCGGCGGCGATCGGGTCCGGCTTGGCGGGTGGGATTGATTCGGCCATCCGCACATTCATACCGCATCGACCCACCCCCGTAGGGCACTACCGTCGGGCTGCCACCGCGGCCGAGAATCCACGCTCGCCCGGAACGGCGGCATTGGTTAGTCGAAAAGTGCTTGTAGAGAATGCTTTTGACTGGTCAACAGATCCGTCAGGAGGACAAGCTGCGCTGCAGCAGCACGTCACCGGTCTCGGCCTTGACGACCTGTACTGCGGCGATCTTCTCCATCGGCATTGACGTGCTGCCGGTCGGCGAGGCCGACTCCCCTTCGCGCGCCATCCACGTCGCCAGCTGAACCCGGCTACCGTCGCGACCGACGGCATACATCGCCAGCTTGTCCGCGTCCTCTGTCGCGTCGGCGCCGATCTCCTGGTGGTAGGTGCAGGTCATCTCGATATGGGTGCCCCACCCCATCGGTGTGACCTGGATCGTCGCGTCGAACGACGACGGCATCACCGGTGTCATGCTGACCGTCGCAGCCGACACCTGCGGGGCGGGGGTGTGCGCGCCGAACGGTGCGGGCTTGATCGCGACGAACACCCCGACGGCGAGCACCGCGGCGGCCGCGGTGGCCACCGACCAGGTGATCCACCGTCCCCGGCGGCGACGCCTGCGCACCTCGAACAGCAGGCCGTCGAGCAGTTGCGGGCGCAACGGCGGCGGTTCCATCCCGCCGGTGTCGATGGCGGTCACCTCGTCGGGGGTGAGCATGGCCAGCAGCGCAGGCATGCCGCTGAGCTCGCCGACCGACGAACGGCAGGGCACGCATCCGCTGAGGTGCGCTTCGTATTCGCGTCGTTCGGTGCTCGACAGCGACCCCAGCACGTAGGCGGCGTCCCACGTCTCGTAGGGATCGTATGGATCCTTCACCGGGTCACCCCCATCTCCTGCAACGTCAGCCGAAGCGCGCGCACCGCGTAGTGCAGCCTCGACTTCACCGTCCCCTCGGCGATCTGAAGGTCGGCCGCGATCTGCGCGGTGGTCCAGCCAAGATAGTAGGAACGCCGGACCACGGCGCGGTGATCAGGCGACAGCTGAGCCAGCGCATCCCCGATCAGCAGCCGGTCCAGCGCGCTGTTGACCTCGTCGGGCCCTGCGGGCTCCGGCGCCCCCTCGGTGTTCAGCGAGTCGGTTTCCCGGCGGAACCGGGCGCTGCGCCGTTCGTCGATGATCATGTTGCGGGCCACCGTGAACAGCCACGCCCGAGCAGAACGCTCGGCGTCACCGGCGACCTCGGGATGTTGCCAGGCCCGCAACAGGGTCTCCTGGACCACATCCTCCGCGCGCGCCGGATCGCCGGTCAGCCGCAGCGCATAGCGCCACAGCGCGGCGGCGTGCTCCTCGTAGAGCACCCGAACCAGCGCCGCCTCCGGGTCGTCCATGGTCAACCTCCCGGCTGATACACGTAACCGGTGGGCATTTGGTTCACAGTGTGCGCGAAAGCACTACCGGCCAGCCGCGAAATCGACCTCAGGGTCGTGATCCGGGCCCATCAACAGCCATGGTGGCGGTCTCGGGGGAGATCAGACGGTCAGGATGCGCGGGCCGTCGTCGGTGACGGCGACGGTGTGTTCCCAGTGCGCGGCGCGGGACCCGTCGGCGGTGACGACGGTCCACTCGTCGGCCAGGATCCGGGTCTTGGTGGTGCCCAGGGTCAGCATCGGTTCGATGGCCAGCACCGATCCGGCCACCAGCATAGGGCCGCGGCCGGGTTCGCCCTCGTTGGGCAGGAACGGGTCCATGTGCATGGCGCGGCCGATGCCGTGCCCGCCGTAGCCGGCGACGATGCCGAACCGGCGTCCGTAGGTCTGTTCGGCGGCGCGGGTGCCGGTCTCGATGGCATGCGACACGTCGGTGAGCCGGTTACCGGGGATCATCGCCGCGATACCGGCTTCCATCGACTGCTTCGTCGCCGCCGACAGCGCCTCGTCCATCGCGATCAACGTGCCGATCCCGAACGTGACGGCGGCGTCGCCGTGCCAGCCGTCGATGATCGCACCGCAGTCGATCGACACCAGGTCGCCGTCGGCCAGCTTCTCGTCCGGCATCGGAATGCCATGCACCACACGGTCATTGACCGAGGAGCAGATGCTGGCTGGGTAGCCGTGGTAGCCGAGGAAAGACGGCGTGCCGTAGGCCTGCCGAATCACCGACTCGGCGACGTCGTCAAGGTCCTTGGTCGAGACCCCGGGAGCGGCGGCCGCCTGGACGGCGCGCAACGCTGCCGCCACCACGGCGCCGGCGGCGGCCATCGCATCCAGCTCACCCGGCGTGCGGGCGGGAACGGTTTTGCGATTGCGCAGCCCGGGCAGTGAAACCATCGAAACTCAGCGACCGAGTGCGTGCAGCGCCCGGGCGAACACCTCATCGAGGCTGCCGACGGCGTCAACGGTCTTGAGTTCTTCGGAGTAGTAGTCCAGCAGCGGCGCGGTCTCGTCGCGGTACACCTTGAACCGGTTGCGGATGGTGTCCTCGTTGTCGTCGGCACGGCCACGGCCCATGAGTCGCGTGACCAGTTCCTCCTCCGGCACCCGGAACTCCAGCACCGCGTCGAGTTTGAGGTTGCGGCGGCTCAGCATCTGCTTGAGCGCCTCGGCCTGCTCGACCGAGCGGGGGAAGCCGTCGAGGATGAATCCGTCGCTCACGTCCGCGTCATCGAGACGGGAGTCGACCAGCGCGTTGGTCAGCGTGGCCGGGACCAGGTCGCCGGCGTCGAGGTACTTCTTGGCCTCAACGCCCAGCTCGGTGCCGCGCGTGATGTTGTCACGGAACAGGTCACCGGTGGAGACGTGCGGAATGCCGAACTTCTTGGCCAGGTCAGCAGCCTGGGTTCCCTTGCCCGCGCCCGGCGGTCCCAGCAGAACGATTCTCACTTCAGGAACCCTTCGTAGTTGCGCTGCATGAGCTGGCTCTCGATCTGTTTGACCGTATCCAAACCGACACCGATCATGATCAGAACCGCGGTACCGCCGAACGGCAGGTTCTGGACGCCGCCGCTATTGCCCATCTGCAGGAACACGTTCGGCAGGACGGCGATGACACCGAGGTAGATCGAGCCGGGCAGGGTGATCCGGTTCAACACGTACCGCAGGTAGTCGGCGGTCGGCTTGCCCGGTCGGATCCCGGGGATGAAGCCGCCGAACTTCTTCATCTCGTCGGCACGCTCGTCAGGGTTGAACGTGATCGAGACATAGAAGTAGGTGAAGAAGATGATCAGGCCGAAATAGATGCCGATATAAACGGGATCCGCCGGATTCGTCAGGTAGTTGGCGACGAAGCGATCCCACCAGCCGTTACTCGGGGTGGTGCGCCCGCTCTGGATCAGCTGAGTGATCAGGTGCGGGATGTAGATGAGCGACGACGCGAAGATGACGGGGATGACGCCGGCCTGGTTGACCTTCAACGGCAGATAGGTCGACGTGCCGCCGTACATGCGCCTGCCCACCATGCGCTTGGCGTACTGCACCGGGATGCGGCGCTGGCCCTGCTCGACGAACACGACGCCGATGATGATCAGCAGAGCAGCCCCACAGACCGCGGCGAAGATCAGGCCGCCGCGGCTGTCCAGGATGCTCTTGCCCTCGGCGGGGATGCGCGCGGCGATACCGGCGAAGATCAGCAGCGACATGCCGTTGCCGACGCCCCGCTCGGTGACCAGTTCACCCATCCACATGACCAGCGCGGCGCCCGCGGTCATCACCAGGACGATGATGACCAGCGAGAAGATGCTCTGACTCTGCAGGATGTCCAGGGTGCAGCCCTGCAGCAGTCCGCCGTTGGCGGCCAGGGCCACGATGCTGGTGGCTTGCAGGATGGCCAGCGCGATCGCCAGGTAGCGCGTGTACTGGGTCATCTTGGCCTGGCCGGCCTGACCCTCCTTGCGCAGCTGTTCGAAACGCGGGATGACCACTGTGAGCAGCTGCACGATGATGCTGGCGGTGATGTAGGGCATGACGCCCACCGCGAACACCGTCAGCTGCAGCAGCGCGCCGCCGGAGAACAGGTTGATCAGCGAGTAGATCTGCCCGCCGGCACCACCGCTCACCTGCTCGATGCATTGGTGGACGTTCTTGTAGTTGACCCCGGGGGACGGCAGCGAGGCGCCGACCCGGTACAGGATCACGACACCCAACGTGAACAGGATCTTTCGCCTCAGGTCGGCCGTCCTGAGCGAAGAGATGAAAGCCGAGAGCACTCTTCCTCCTGGGCAGCCGGACGTGAGTCACAGCGTGCCATTGGGGCTGGCCTGGCCAGCGTTCGGGTAATCCTGCCTTGCGCCGATCGCCGCCAGGATTTTCGCCTGCGGCACCGCTCGCTCAAACAGTCTACGAGAGTAACAGTTGGCCCAGGCAGGGCGGGAATCCGCGGATCAGTGCCACGGCGGGCAGGAGCGAAGCGACCCGGGAATGGGTACGGCGGGCAGGAGCGAAGCGACCCGGGAATGGGTACGGCGGGCAGCGGCGCGCTCAGGAATCACACAGCGGGAACAACGTACAGTCGATAGTGGTTAACTCAGCTAAGTATCAATCGCGGCAGTGAGGGTCAAACGATGACGCGTACCGACAACGACACCTGGGACCTGGCCTCCAGCGTGGGTGCCACCGCGACTCTGGTCGCCGCCGCCCGCGCCGCGGCGAGTCGGGAGCACGAACCCTTGATCGACGACCCGTTCGCCGAACCTCTGGTGCGCGCCGTCGGCATCGACTTCTTCACCAAGATGGCCAGCGGCGATCTGCCCGCGCCCGACGACCAGACAGCCGTGGGCGTGACCCGGATGACCGACAACATGGCGGTGCGCACGAAGTTCTTCGACGAGTTCTTCCTCGGCGCCGCCGAGGCCGGTGTCCGCCAGGTCGTCATCCTCGCCTCCGGTCTGGACTCGCGTGCCTACCGCCTGGACTGGCCGGCCGGCATGGTCGTCTACGAGATCGATCAGCCCGACGTCATCGCATTCAAGACCCAGACGCTCGCCGAGCAGGGCGCCGTACCGACGTGTGACCGCAGGCCGGTCGCGATGGACCTGCGCAACGACTGGGCGGCCGCGCTGCGCGAGGCCGGCTTCGACCCGCAGGCACCCACTGCGTGGAGCGCCGAAGGCCTGCTGGGCTACCTGCCGCCGGACGCCCAGGACCGCCTACTGGACTCCATCACCGACCTGTCCGCTCCCGGCAGCCGGGTGGCCATCGACACCGCGCCGCCCATCGCGCCGGACGAACAGGAACAAACCCGCGAAAGCATGCGGACCCACGCCGACAAGTGGCGCGAGCAGGGCGTCGACCTGGACTTCGGAGCCCTCGTCTATCTCGGTGAGCGTCACGAGCCCAGCGCCTACCTGGCCGACCACGGCTGGCGGACGCGCAGCACCTCGGTCAACGAGCTGCTCACGGCCGGCGGGCGGGCCGCGCTCGACGACGACGAACCGATGGGCAAGCTCTACTACCTCAGCGCCATCTACGGCGGTGCCCGATGAGCCGCAGCGACTCCGACTCCTGGGACCTGGCCACCAGCGTCGGCACCACCGCGACCATGGTGGCCGCCGCCCGTGCGGTGGCCAGCCGCGAAGAGAGCGCCCTCATCGACGATCCGTTCGCCGCTCCCCTGGTTCGCGCCGTCGGGATCGACGTCTTCACGAAGATGGTCGACGGCGACATCGACATGGCAGCGATGGACGGCGCCGAGACCGCCCGGGTGATGACCGATGTGATGGCGGTGCGGACCCGCTTCTTCGACGACTTCTTCCTGACTGCGGCCGCCGCAGGAGTGCGTCAGGCGGTCATCCTGGCCTCCGGCCTGGACTCCCGGTCGTATCGGTTGACGTGGCCGGCCGGCACGGTGGTCTACGAGATCGACCAGCCCCAGGTCATCGACTTCAAGACCGAGACGCTGGCCGCGCTCGGCGCCTCCCCCACGGCGGACCTCCGCACGGTCAGCGTCGACCTGCGCGACGATTGGCCGGCAGCGCTGCGGGCCAACGGTTTTGACGCCACCTTGCCGACCGCGTGGAGCGCCGAAGGCCTGCTGGTCTATCTGCCGCCGGAGGCCCAGGACCGGTTGTTCGACAACATCACCGCGTTGTCCGCGCCGGGCAGCCGGATCGCCACCGAATACCACCCCGACGGCGGTCGCGGTCTGGCCGACCGTTCCAAGGCGATCAGTGACCAATGGCGCGAACGAGGGCTGGACATCAACATGTCCGACCTGTTCTACGACGGGGAACGCAACCCCGTCATCGGCTACCTCGAACAGCAGGGCTGGCAGGTCGGCTCCCAGGCGCGCGCAGACCTGTTCGCCGCGTACGGGCGGCCATTCCCCGAGACCACCCTGACCGAATCACTGCGGAACTCCGTGTCCGTCACCGCAATCCGGAAGTAACAGCATGAGCAAGACAAACATCCGCTACGACGGCGACACCTGGGACCTGGCATCAAGCGTCGGCGCCACCGCGACAACGGTGGCGGCGTCGCGCGCGCTGGCCTCCCGCGGACCGGACGCGCTCATCCACGACCCGTACGCCGACGCACTCGTCAAGGCCGTCGGTGTGGAGTCCCTGATCCGGGTGGCCACCGGCGAGGCCAACATCGAGGACGACCCGATGCTCAACCGGCGCCGGATGACCGAACAGATCGCGGTGCGCACCCGGTATTTCGACGACGTGTTCACCAACGCGGCCCGCGACGGCGTCACCCAGGCCGTCATCCTGGCCTCGGGCCTGGACACCCGCGCCTACCGAATGAGCTGGCCGGCCGGCTCGGTCGTGTTCGAGCTGGACCAGCCGCAGGTCATCGAGTTCAAGACCCGCGTGATGGCCGACCTGGGAGTGTCACCTACCGCCGATCGCCGCACCGTCGCCATCGACCTGCGCGACGACTGGCCGACGGCGTTGCGGGAACACGGTTTCGACGCCGACCAACCAACAGCGTGGATCGCCGAAGGCTTGTTGATCTATCTGCCCCCGGAGGCGCAGGACCGGTTGCTGGACAACGTCACCGCGCTGTCGGCGCCGGGAAGCCGCTTCGCCACCGAATTCATGGCCGCGGGAATGACATTGCCGGACAGCTGGCGCGACCGGTTCAAGAAGTACTCGGCCCAGATCGGCTCCGACATCGATCTGCCTGCCCTGTTCTACGACGGCGAGCGGAACTCGGCCGGCGACTACCTGGCCGAACGCGGGTGGCGCATCAGCACGATGAGCACCCGGGAGTCGTACGCCGCCAACGGCTTTGACTTACCCGATGACGAGACGCTGGTGCAGTTCAGCGACAGCACCGGTTACCTGACCGCCACCCGATCACAGGAGCAGTGATGACACGCACCGATGACGACACCTGGGACCTGACCTCCAGCGTCGGCGCCACCGCGACAGCCGTGGCCGCCGGTCGCGCGCTGGCAACCAAAGACCCGCGGCAGCTCGTCAACGACCCGTTCGCCGATCCCCTGGTTCGCGCGGTCGGCGTCGACTTCTTCATCAAGATGATCGACGGCGAACTCGACACCTCGGCATTCGGCGATCTGGCGCCCGAGCGCGTGCAGTCGATGATCGATGCAATGGGTGTGCGGGCCAAGTTCTTCGACGACTACTTCATGTCGGCGACCGGCACCGGAATCCGGCAGGCGGTGATCCTGGCGTCCGGATTGGACGCGCGCGCATACCGGCTGCCGTGGCCGTCAGACACCGTGGTGTTCGAGATCGATCAGCCCGACGTCATCGCGTTCAAAACCGGGGTGTTCGACGATCTCGGCGTGCAGCCCCCGGCGCAGCGCCACACCGTCGGCATCGATCTGCGCGAGGACTGGCCCGCCGCCCTGCGCGCCGCCGGCTTCGACCCGAGCCTGCCGACCGCATGGCTGGCCGAGGGACTGCTGGTCTACCTGCCGCCCGAAGCTCAGGACCGGTTGTTCGACACGATCACCGAGTTGAGTGCGCCGGGCAGCGCCGTGGCCACCGAATTCGTGCCAGGCATCATGGATTTCGACCCGTCGAAGGGGACGGCGATGACAGCCCAGGCTCGCGATCAGGGGCTGGACATCGACATGGGGTCACTGGTCTACGCAGGCCCCCGCAGCCATGTGATGGAGTACCTGACCGGGAAGGGTTGGGACGTCACCGGCGTCGCCGACGAGGAGCTGTTCCGGCAGCTTGGGCTGCCGCCCCGGCCCGAGCTGGACGACAACAACCCCTTCGGCGAAATCGTCTACGTCAGAGCCACTCTGGGTTGAACCCCAGCCACAGCGCACTGGTTCCGGTCAGCGCACGCTCGCTCTGATCGACCACGCCCCTGATGGACTGGCCCATCAGCACCGCGATGGCCTCCGGTAGTGAGGCCGCGGCCGGCTGCGATGACGGCTTGGGACGCAGGAAGTCCCGCAGCGACGAGCTGGGATAGCTGACCAGTTCCGCTTTGCTATCGGCGTCGATCCCGGCGAGCACCTTGGCCCGTCGCACCGCTGTCCGCAGGCCGCCCAGTTCGTCGACCAATCCGTGCTCGAGGGCATCGGCACCGGTCCACACCCGACCCTGCGCCACCGCCTCGACCGCCTCGACGGACATGTGCCTGGCCTCGGCCACCCGCTGCACGAAGTCGGTGTAGAACAGATCGGCCTCGGCCTCCACCAGAGCTTGCTGTTCCGGGGTGAACGGCGCATTGACCGACCATGCGTCGGCGTTGTCGTTGGTGCGCACACTGTCCGAGCCGACCCCGAGGCGCTCCTTCAGGCCCCGGGCCACCAGCTTGCCGGTCAGCACACCGATCGACCCGGTGATGGTGCCCGGGTTCGCGACGATGGCGTCGGCAGCCATCGCTACGTAGTAGCCGCCCGATGCGGCGACCGCGCCCATCGATGCCACCACCGGCTTGCCCTTGGCGCGCAGGCGCTTTACTTCCCGCCAGATGGTCTCCGAACCCGTCACCGAGCCGCCGGGACTGTCGACCCGCACCACCACCGCGTCCACGTCGTCATCGGCCGCGACCTCGCGCAGCGCCGCGCCGATGGTGTCACCGCCGGCGCTGGACCGGCCGATCGGCAGGCCCTGCGGGCCGCCGCGGCCGCTGACGATCGCCCCGGCGACGGTGACCACCGCAATCCTCGGGCGCTTCTTGCGGCCTGGCACCGAGGGCATCGGTACCGCGGGACCGCCCTTGCCTGCGTGTGCGTACCGGGACAGATACAGCCGCGGCGGGGCGTTGTCGTCAGAGTCGGCGTCACCGGATTCCGGCGAAACCCCTTCCCGGCCAGTGAGTTCCGCGATTCGGCTATACGCCTCGTCGCGGAAGCCGATCCGGTCGACCAGATGTCCGTCGACCGCGGCATCACGCAGCAGCGGCGCCTGGTTGGCCAGTTCGTCGACGGCGGCGACGTCGATGTGCCGAGACTCGGCGATGGCCTGCCACACCTGGCTGTGCAGGCTGGCGATCAACCGGGAGTCGGCCTCGCGGTGCGCGTCGGTGTAGTGGTCCTGGGTGAACAGATTGGCTGCCGACTTGTATTGGCCGCGCGTCACGAACTGCGCCTCGATACCGGCCTTGTCCAGGGCGTCGCGCAAAAACAGCGCGTTGGTGGCGAAACCGATCAGACCGACGGTGCCCGTCGGTTGCATCCACACCTCGGAGAAGGCCGACGCCAGGTAGTACGACAGGGTGCCGGGGTACGTTTCGGCCCACGCCAGCGACGGCTTGGTTTCGGTGAACGCGGCGATGGCGGCGCGCAGTTCCTGCACCGGTCCGGCCGGGGCGGCCGAAAGCTGAACTCGGGCAATGAGTCCCGCCACCCGCGGATCCTCTGCGGCGCGGTGGATCGCGGCAACCGCGTCGCGCAGCAGCATCGTCCGGCCGCCACCGGTGATGAAGGTCAGCGGGTCGAATCCGCTGGACTCCGGCGGGACAGATTGCAGGTCGAGCTCCAAGATGCAGCCGTCGGGCACACCGTGGTGCCGGGCGGTGTCGATGCGCCGCAGCGCGTCGCGGAGGTCGTCGGCGCCCGGAATCGCGGGCAGGAAGGCGAACATACAGTCGAGATTACCCACGCCGGCGCGGGCGCCCTCCCCTCGCTCGTACGGTGGAGTGGTGAAGTACTCGATCTCGATACCGCAGTTCGACGCCGACGGCTTCGACGGCGAGGGGCTGCGGAGCTATCTGATCCGCGCCGAGGACCTCGGCTTCGAGGGTGGTTGGACGATCGAGCAGATCATCGGACCGTCGCCGATGATCGCACCGATGGAACTGCTGGCCTGGGCGGCGGCGTGCACCACCACCCTGCGGCTTGGCGTGGCCGTGCTGATCACCTCGCTGCACGACCCTCTGCAACTGGCCTCGACGGTGACCGCCGTGGACCGGCTCAGCCATGGCCGATTGGAACTCGGCGTGGCGCCCGGCGGTGGCCGGCGAAAGTTCGAGGCGTTCGGCGTCGACCCGAAGACCTTTATCAGCAGCTTCACCGAAGGCCTGCAGTTGATGAAGGCGGCGTGGTCCGACGAGCCGCGGGTGACGTTTCACGGACGGTTCCGGGACGTCGACGACCTGCCGATCTCCCCGAAGCCCGTGCAGCGGCCGCACCCGCCGATCTGGTTCGGCGCCAACGCCCCTCGCGCGATCGCCCGCGCGGTGCGCCATGGCGACGCGTTCATGGGTGCGGGATCCTCAACGACCGCGAACTTCGCGACCGCCGTGCGAACCCTGCGCACCGAACTGGCCGAGCAGGACAAGGATCCGAACACGTTCCGGATCGGCAAGCGGGTGTACCTGATCGTCGACGACGACGCGGCCCGGGCCCGCGAGCGTGTGCTAGCCGGTCTGCGCCGGATCTACGGATCGATGCCCGGCGTTGACGCGGTCCCGGTATCCGGCACGCCATCGGATGTCGTGCGCGGTCTACGCGAGGTGATCGACGCCGGCGCGCAGACGCTGCTGCTGCACCCGGTCGGCGCAAGCCTGGCGGAGGATCGCGAGCAGATGGAACGCCTTGCCGCCGAAGTCATTCCGCAGCTGAGCTGAACAACGAAAAAAGCCCCGCCTGGGCGGGGCTTCTTCGTGGTACTTGGTTCTTCTACAGCTCGGTGACCGAACCACCTGCGGCGGTGATGGCCTCACGGGCGCTGCCACTGAACTTGTGGGCGGTGATGTCGACCTTGGCGGTCAGCTTGCCGTCGCCGAGGACCTTGACGAGCACGTTCTTGCGAACGAGGCCCTTGTCTACCAGGTCGTCGACACCGACGGTGCCGCCCTCGGGGAAGGCCTTGTTCAGGTCGCCGACGTTGACGACGGCGTACTCGGTGCGGAACCGGTTACGGAAGCCCTTGAGCTTGGGCAGCCGCATGTGGATCGGCATCTGCCCACCCTCAAAGGTCACCGGCACGTTCTTGCGGGCCTTGGTGCCCTTGGTGCCACGACCGGCCGTCTTACCCTTGGAGCCCTCACCGCGACCGACGCGAGTCTTCGCGGTCTTGGAGCCGGGGGCCGGCTTCAGGTCGTGCAGCTTGATGACGCTCATGATTTAGCCTCAACCACTTCTTCTACTTCAACGAGGTGGTGCACAGCCTTGATCAGGCCGCGCGTCTGCGGGTTGTCCTCGCGAACCACCGTCTGGCGAATCTTCCTCAGACCCAGGGTCCGCAGGCTTTCACGCTGCTTCCAGCGGGCACCGATGATGCCGCGCACCTGGGTGATCTTCAGCTCTGCCATGGTTATGCGCTTCCTTCACCACGCGCTGCTGCGGCAGCCAGCGCTTCGCTCTCCCGACGTGCGCGCAGCATGCCTGCGGGCGCAACGTCTTCGATCGGCAGCCCGCGACGAGCGGCCACCTCTTCAGGACGCTGCAGCAGCTTGAGCGCGGCAACGGTGGCATGGACCACGTTGATCGCGTTGTCGCTGCCCAGCGACTTGGCCAGAACGTCGTGCACGCCAGCGCATTCCAGCACGGCACGGCACGCGCCACCGGCGATGACACCGGTACCGGGGCTGGCCGGACGCAGCATGACGACACCGGCCGCCGCTTCGCCCTGCACGGGATGGGTGACGGTGCCACCGATCAGCGGGACGCGGAAGAAGTTCTTGCGAGCTTCCTCGACACCCTTGGCGATCGCGGCGGGCACCTCTTTGGCCTTGCCGTAGCCGACGCCGACCAGACCGTTGCCGTCGCCGACGATGACCAGGGCGGTGAAGCTGAAGCGCCGACCACCCTTGACCACCTTGGAAACCCGGTTGATCGTGACGACGCGCTCGAGGTAGTTGCTCTTCTCGCCGCCGTCGCGGCCACCACGTCCACCGCGGTCGCCACGATCGTCGCGACGACCACGGCCGCCGCGGTCGTCACGTCCGCCGCGCTGTACGTCGGTACGGGTGCCGGCTGAGGGGGCGCCGGTATCCGGCGCGCTGCCGGCTGCGGTCTGCTCCGCCATCATGCGGTCCTTCCGTTATAAGCAGTCATTAGAATTTCAGTCCGTTCTCGCGAGCCGCGTCGGCCAGCGCCGCGATGCGACCGCCGTAGGTGTTGCCGCCGCGGTCGAACACCACGGCCTCGACGCCTGCGGCCTTGGCGCGCTCGGCGATCAGCTGACCGACACGCACGCTGTGGGCCTTCTTGTCGCCCTCGACAGCGCGGACGTCGGCCTCGATGGACGAGGCCGCAGCGACCGTGACACCTTCGGCATCGTTGACGAGCTGCACGTGGATGTGCCGCGAGGAGCGGTTGACCACGAGACGCGGCCGCTCGGCGGTGCCGACGACCTTCTTACGCAGCCGGTTGTGCCGACGCAGGCGCGAAACCCGGCGCGCGGCCGAGACACTCGTGCCGACCGGCGTCCGATCGTTGGCTGCCTTCTGTGCTTGAGCCATGGCTTACTTACCTGTCTTTCCGACCTTGCGGCGGATCTGCTCACCCTCGTACCGCACGCCCTTGCCCTTGTACGGGTCCGGGCGGCGCAGCCGACGGATGTTCGCCGAGATCTGGCCGACCTTCTGCTTGTCGATACCCGAGATCGAGAACTTGGTGGGCGTCTCCACCGCGAAGGTGATGCCCTCCGGGGCCTCGATGACCACGGGATGGCTGTACCCGAGCGCGAACTCGAGGTTGCTGCCCTTGAGCTGAACGCGGTAACCGACGCCGAAGATCTCCATCTTCGTGGTGTAACCCTGGGTCACACCGGTCACCAGGTTGGACACCAGCGTGCGCGACAGCCCGTGCAGCGAACGGCTGCGCCGCTCGTCGTCGGGCCTGCTCACCACGATGGCGCCGTCGTCGCTGCGCGACACGGTGATCGGCTCGGCGATCGCCAGCTCCAGCGTGCCCTTCGGGCCCTTGACCGACAGGTTCTGACCGTCGATCGTCACATCAACTCCGGCGGGAATGGCCACCGGCTGCTTACCAATACGCGACATAGTTCTGCTTCTCCTATCCCGCTACCAGACGTAAGCGAGGACTTCGCCGCCCACGCCCTGTCGGGACGCCTGGCGGTCGGTCAGCAGGCCGGACGACGTGGAGATGATCGCCACGCCAAGCCCACCGAGAACCCGCGGCAGATTGGTGGATTTCGCGTACACCCGCAGACCGGGCTTGGACACCCGGCGCAGCCCGGCGAGGCTGCGCTCCCGGTTGGGGCCGTACTTGAGCTGGACAACAAGTGACTTGCCGACCCGAGCATCCTCGGTGCGGAAATCGCTGATGTACCCCTCGCTCTTGAGGATCTCGGCGATGTTCGCCTTGATCTTCGAGTGCGGCAGGGTCACTTCGTCGTGATACGCCGAATTGGCGTTGCGCAGACGTGTCAAAAAGTCTGCGATCGGGTCCGTCATGGTCATGACTGGGCCTGTCTACCTTCCTCGCAACGGTTCCCACTCGGGTCGATTCCCTCGGGGGCCTGCTGCGCACCTGTTCTGTAGGGGTCTGTTACCAGCTGGACTTCTGCACACCGGGCAGTTCGCCGGCATGTGCCATCTCGCGCAAGCAGATTCGGCACAGGCCGAACTTGCGGAACACGGCGTGCGGACGTCCGCACCTGTTGCAGCGGGTGTACGCCCGCACGGCGAACTTCGGCTTCTTATTGGCCTTGTTGACCAGTGCCTTCTTTGCCATCTGCTCAGTTCTCCTTGAAGGGGAAGCCCAGCGCGCGCAGCAGCGCCCGACCTTCGTCGTCGTTGGTCGCCGAGGTGACGACGGTGATGTCCATGCCGCGCGGACGGTCGATCGAATCGACGTCGATCTCGTGGAACACCGACTGCTCAGCGAGTCCGAAGGTGTAGTTGCCGTGGCCGTCGAACTGCTTGGGGCTCAGGCCGCGGAAGTCGCGGATACGCGGCAGTGCGATCGACACCAGCCGGTCGAGGAACTCCCACATCCGGTCGCCGCGCAGGGTCACCCGCGCACCGATCGGCATGCCTTCGCGCAGCTTGAACTGTGCGATCGACTTGCGGGCCTTGCGGATCTCCGGCTTCTGGCCGGTGATCAGCGCCAGGTCGTTGACCGCGCCGTTGATCAGCTTGGCGTCGCGGGCGGCGTCACCGACACCCATGTTGACGACGACCTTGACCACGCCGGGGATCTGCATGACGTTGGCGTAGTTGAACTCTTTGTTGAGCGCGTCCTTGATTTCTTCGCGGTAGCGCGCCTTCAGCCGGGGCTGAACTTTTTCTGCGGTAGTCATATCTCTCAGAGGTCCTTGCCGTTGCTCTTGGCGATGCGAACGTTCTTGCCGGTCTCCTCGTCGCGGCGCACGCCGACGCGGGTCGGCTTGCCGTCGGAGTCGACCACCATCACGTTGGACACGTGGATCGGAGCTTCCTGAGTGACGATGCCGCCCGAGGATGCACCGCGCTCGTTCGCCGACTGCGCGGTGTGCTTCTTGATCCGGTTGACGCCCTCGACGAGGACGCGGTTGCGGGCCGGGTAGGCCTGCAGGACCTTGCCCTTGGCGCCCTTGTCCTTACCGGCGATGACGAGCACGGTGTCGCCCTTGTGGACCTTCATTTACAAAACCTCCGGGGCCAGCGAGACGATCTTCATGAACTTCTTCTCGCGCAGTTCACGACCGACCGGGCCGAAGATGCGGGTGCCTCGCGGGTCGTTGTCGTTCTTGATGATGACGGCGGCGTTCTCGTCGAACTTGATGTAGCTGCCGTCGGCGCGGCGACGTTCCTTCACGGTGCGCACCACGACGGCCTTGACCACGTCACCGCGCTTGACGTTGCCACCGGGGATGGCGTCCTTGACGGTCGCCACGATGACGTCGCCGATGCCGGCGTAGCGCCGCGACGAGCCACCCAGAACACGGATGCACAAGATCTCCTTGGCGCCCGTGTTGTCGGCGACCTTGAGCCGCGATTCCTGCTGAATCACTAGATCTCCTCGACCTGGTTAACTGTGTGCACGGCAGATGCCGACCTGACGTGCGCGGTCTTGTTCTTGCTACCCAAAGAGCACGCAGGGTTTTCTCACGTGGAGATAACCGAGGTCTGCCCTAGGCAACCCCTACATGCTAGTTGACGAGCGAAAAAGCTCCAAATCGCCGCAGTTCACCCCAGCCGGCGGATCAGCCGCCCAGGCTGTCGTTATCGACACAAAACGAGAGTGGACCTGTCGCCAACTACAGGCTCGCTGCGTCGCCCAGCATGGTCGGCGGCCGCCACCAGCGGTTTCGCCGGGACGGACGGAGCCGACCGTCCCATCCGCGCCCGACGAGTGCCGCACGTATGCGACCTTCAAGTCCTCCCACCCCATGTCCAGCCGGCGCACAACCTTCCAGCGCCCTTCGAACACCGGGACCTGCGTGGTCGGCCGTGGAAAGCCGGCGTCGAGATACAGCAGTCGCAGTCGCGTCTCTTGCGGCGAGGCCGCCCCACCGTCCACCAGCGGCAGCAGTTCGAGCAGCTGCCGCATGCCCCGCGCGCCCTTGTGCCGTCGTGTCAGTTCGAGCACCTCGGCGTCCACGAAGGCCGTTGCCCGTTTGAGCGCGTCGAGTCGTACCAGTGCTTCGAGCCGCGGAAGGTGCCTGCCGAGGTCGTACGCGGTTCGAGCTGCGGTCGTGACCGCGATGCAGTCGAGGGTGGTGAATTCGTCGGGCTCCAAGCGTTCCGCGCGGGCGATGACACCGTCGGGAGGCCGCGTGCTGTTCCAGATCAACTCGACGGTGATGTCGTCACCGACCCAGGCTGCGCCGTGTAGCGCAGAAGCGGCGATCCCTGCCACCACACCTTTTCGGCCGGAGCGCAACCACGCACCGTCGATGACGTCCATCAGGTCTGGCGAATAACCTTTGGGCACATAGATATCCCGGTGCAACCGCACGTATCCCCGACGCAGCTGGTACTCGGTCAGGGCTCCCGCTTGCCGGGCTTGGCTACCGACGATGAGCTTCCTCATGACCGAATGTTCGCAACCGAGGCCGACAAACCGCGACGAGGCTGTAGTCATCGCGACAAAGTGCGAGTGCACATGTCGACAACTACAGGCTCGCCACGCAGCGGAAGCCGATGTGGGTGGTCGAGGTGTCCTGCGACTGGGGTGAGCGCGCGGCGGGCCGGTACCGGTGGCAGTACTCCGGCGCGCACAGATGCGAGCCGCCTTTGAGGGCCTGGCTGACGGCGGGATCGGGCACGGTAGGCGGCGGGCAGCACGAATTCTTTTGGTCCAGCACGTGGTGCGCCGAGAACCGCGTGGTCGTCCACTCCCACACGTTGCCGATCATGTCGACCAGCCCGAAACCGTTCGGCGGGAAGGTCCCCACCGGCGAGGTCCCCGTCCACCCCAACGCCCCGTCATTGCGGTACGGGAACCGCCCCTGCCAGGTGTTGGCCATCAACGATCCGTCGACCGTCGGCTCGGCACCCCAGGCGTAGTCCGTGGTGCTGCCGGCTCGTGCGGCGTACTCCCATTCCGCCTCCGTCGGCAGCCGCCGGCCGGCCCACCGCGCGTAGGCGGCCGCGTCCGGATAGGCCACCTGCACGACGGGATGGTCGGCTTTGCCGGCGATGTCGCTGCCGGGCCCGAACGGTGCGCGCCAGGTCGCCCCGGGCGCCCAGTCCCACCACTGTCGCCAGTCGCGCAGATCGACCGGGCCCGCCGTGGCCCGGAACACCAGTGCACCGGGTTGCAGATCTGCTTGCGGCACACCGGGATACAGCGCCGGGTCGAGTGGCTTCTCGGCGACGGTGACATGCCCGGTGGCAGCGACGAACTCGGCGAACTGCGCGTTGGTGACCGGGTGCCGTTCGATGGCGAACGCGTCCACGATGACGGTGTGGATCGGCGCCTCTTCGGGATAGAAACTCGTCGACCCCATCCGGAAGGCGCCGCCGGGCACCTCGACGAGGTCGGTGAGCATGGCTTCAGGGTATGACGATGCTGAACTTGTCGGTCAGCACCGAGGCCGCCTCATCGAAGCCGGGAGCTCCCGTCGGCGCCTCCACGTGCACCGCGACCAGATAGTTGCCGCTGTTGGTCCAGATGTGGGCGATGCGGTCGTGGTACTCCAGCGACTCGTCCGGATCCTGGGCCCAGGTGCCGATCAGCTTCTGCCCGCTGAATCCGCAGAAGTCGCCGGGCAGCAGGCTCAGCGTGCTGATCGGATACTTGGCCATCAGCTCGTCGCCGTACCGGCTGAAGGCGGCGGCCGGATCTAACGGGGTGGCCGCGATGGTCACCTTGGCGACCATGTCGTCAGGTCCGGACAGCGACGCAGCGACGTCGCCGGCGCCGGGGGTCACCGACCATCCGGGCGGCACCCGGATGGTGATCTTGGGCGCGGCCGGGTCTGCGACGGCGGCCATCGCCGTCTGCCCTTCCAGTTCCTGCGGGCACACGACGGCGTTCGGCGGAACCGGCACCTCGGTGGTCTCCAGCACGCCCGGTTGCGACAACTCGGGCTCGTCGGTTTCCCGGGTCGACGGCGACGCCGACGTGGGTGCGACGCTGGTGGCCGAGGTAGGCGTCTCGGCACGGACCGCGCTTCCGTCGCTGTTTCGCGCGCAGGCGGCAACACCTGGAACGGCCAGCACCATCACCGCCGCAGCGGCACACACCAGCCGAGTCACCGCTCCAGTATGACGCGGTGCTCAGTCCCTGGCGAAGGCCGCCGCGAGCTCCCGCTCCGCGTCAACGTACGGAGTGCCCGACACATCGACCACGACCTGCGCGATGGTTCCTCCGGTGAAACTGAAAGGTGCCTGGTAGGCAGCCGAGACCGCCTGGCCGAGATTCCGGCCGACACTGACCCCGCCGCCGGCCAACCCGAACGTGAACGGGTGGGCTTTCACACCGGCCAGCGTCGCCACTGCGGCCCCGTCGACGTACAGCGTGGCATCACCGACCGGGGTGTGGCTGCCGTCGACCGTTCCGGTCCGGGCGTAACCCACTCCCAAGATGTGGTCGCCGAGCGGCAGCGGGTCCGGGGCGATCACCCGCTGTTCGTCTTCACCGAAGAAGTTGTAGACGAACTGCAACCGTCCGTCGTCGACGAACAGTACGTAGCCGCCGTGGCCGGCCCCCTGCTTGAACATCACCCCGCGCACGTCGGGGCTGCTGATCGTCACTTCGGCCAACACGGAGAACGAGCGGCCGACGATGTTCACGCACGCACCCATCCCGACCGGCGCGGTGTTCGGGTAGTAGATGTAGCGCGGCCGATCACCGGCCAGCGTGGGCCGCCAGCGGCCCAGCATCTCCCCCACGTTGAGGTCGGACAGCGGCAAGCCGTTGTATTTCTCGGCCTCGCTGAACCACAGCTTCTGCAATTCGGCGAGCTTCTCAGGATGCTCGGCGGCGAGGTCGTGGAGTTGGCTGCGGTCCTTCTCGATGTGGTACAGCTCCCAGCGGTCGTCCTCGAAATGCGACCAACCCGACGGCGAGGCGGGGTGCACCGCGCTGGCGAACCACCCCTTGTGCCAGATGCCACGGGTGCCCAGCATCGTGTAGAACTGGGTCTCTTTACCGGTTTTCGCTGTCGAATCCTCCAGCGCCGCTTTGAAACTCACTCCGTCGAGCGGCTTCTGGGCGATCCCCTTCACGGTTTGCGGGACGTCGATGCCGAGCAGCTCGTAGATGGTCGGCGTGATGTCACTGACATTGACGTAGTTGTCCCGCACTTCACCGTGTGCGGCAATCCCGTTGGGCCAGGAGATGATTGCGGTGTCGGCGATGCCGCCCTCATGGGAGGCGTAGCGCTTGTACAGCTTGTAGGGGGTGTTGAACGCCATCGCCCACCCGATCGGGTAGTGACCGTAGGTGGTGGGACCGCCCAGCTCGTCGAAGAATCGCATGCTCTCTTCGACGGTGTCGATGTAGCCGTTGAAGAACTTGCCTTCGTTGACCGAACCGTTGGGCCCACCCTCGCCGCTGGCGCCGTTGTCGGAGATGACGACGATGATCGTGTTGTCCAACTGGCCGGATTCGTCGAGATAGTCCAGCACTCGGCCGATCTGGGCGTCGGTGTAGGACAGGAATCCGGCGAACACCTCGGCCATCCGGGAGAACAGCCGCTTCTCGGAGTCGGACAGCGATTCCCACGGTCGCACGGTGTCGCCCTCCGGCCAGGGCTGGCCGTCGGGCCCGGTGACGTCGGAGTACGGATTCACCGCGGACAGTTCGGTGTCCGGGGGCACGATGCCGAGCTTCTTCTGGTTCTCCAGGACGATCTCGCGGTAGCGCTCGTAACCCATGTCGAACGTTCCGGAGTAGCGGTCGGCCCATTCGGTGAACACATGGTGCGGGGCGTGTCCGGCCCCCGGGCACAGGTAGGTGAACCACGGCTTGTCGGGAGCGATCATCGTGGAATCGCGGATGAACTCGATTGTCTTGTCCGCCAGGTCCTTCGAGAGGTGGTAGCCCTCCTCCGGAGTGGCCGGCGCCTCCACGGGGTGGCTGTCGTACATCAGCTCGGGATACCACTGATCGGTCTCACCGCCCATGAAGCCGTAGAACCGCTCGAAGCCGCGAGTCAACGGCCAATGCCTGCGAGTCGCTGCGAGGCTGGACTCCTCGATCGGCGTCAGATGCCACTTGCCCACGCAGTACGTGTTGTAGCCACGCTCGGCCAACACCTCCGAAATCAGCGCGGTGTCATCGGGAATGCGGCCGTTGATACCGGGGAAACCATCGGTGAATTCTTCGACGGTCGCCATGCCGACGGTGGTCGAGTTCCGGCCCGTCAGCAGCGACGCGCGCGTCGGGGAACACAGTGCCGTGGTGTGGAACTGCGAGAGCCGAACCCCGCGCTCGGCGATCCGCGACATCGCAGGCATGGACACCAGCCCACCGAAGCAATCCCAGGTCGCGATGCCGATGTCGTCCCACACCAGGTAGAGCACGTTGGGTGCGTTGTCCGGCGCAGTGGGCGCCGCGTACGGGCCCCAGTCCGCCTCGGAATCGCGAATATCCAGTTCGATCTTGCCGTTGAACTCCGTGGTCATACGCGTTCCCCATTTCTCGAGGCTGCCGTGGGATGCCGAGCAGACACGAGTCTGACATGAAGGCCACCAGACGCAAAGGCCCCCGACACGCCGGGCGTGCGGGGGCTTCTACGTCTGCTCGCGCAGAGAAATTACTTGGCGCGCTCGAGGACCTCGACCAGGCGCCAGCGCTTGGTCGCCGACAACGGGCGGGTCTCCATCAGGGAGACGCGATCGCCGATACCGGCGTCGCCGTTCTCGTCGTGCGCCTTGACCTTGGTCGTGGTCCGGATGATCTTGCCGTAGAGCGGGTGGCTCTTGCGAGACTCCAGCTCGACGACGATCGTCTTCTGCATCTTGTCACTGACCACGTAGCCGATGACCGTCTTGCGACGGCCGCGCGACTCCTCGGTGCGCTCAGTGTGCTTGGTGCCCTTTGTTTCTGCCATCACGATTCCTCACCAGCGGGTCCGGCGGCCAGACCCAGTTCACGTTCGCGCAGCACGGTGTAGATGCGCGCAATCTCCTGACGCACGGTGCGGAGCCGGCGATTGTTGTCCAGCTGCCCGGTGGCCATCTGGAAGCGCAGGTTGAACAGCTCTTCCTTGGATTCCCGCAGCTTGTCGGTCAGCTCTTCGTCGGTGAGCTCACGCAGTTCGCCGGCGCTGACGCCAACAGCCATCAGAACTGCTCCTCTCGGGTCACGATGCGTGCCTTGATCGGCAGCTTGTGGATCGCACGGGTCAGAGCTTCCCGAGCAGTCTGCTCATTGGGGTAGCTCAACTCGAACAGCACGCGGCCGGGCTTGACGTTGGCCACCCACCATTCGGGCGATCCCTTGCCCGAACCCATGCGGGTTTCGGCGGGCTTCTTGGTCAGCGGACGGTCCGGGAAGATGTTGATCCACACCTTGCCGCCACGCTTGATGTGCCGGTTGATGGCGATACGAGCGGACTCGATCTGCCGGTTGGTGATGTAGGCGTGCTCCAGTGCCTGGATGCCGTAGTCACCGAACGTCACCGACGTTCCACCGCTGGCGATACCACGCTGCCTGGGGTGGTGCTGCTTGCGGTGCTTGACTTTACGGGGAATCAGCATGAGTTAGCTCTCCGTGTTTTCAGCGGCGGGCTCTATGGCCGGCGCGTCCGCGGTGACGGGAACCGCGGATTCCGCGGTCTCCTCGCTGGCGGCGCGACCGGCTTCGGTGCTCGTCGCGGTGGTGCCCGACGCACCGCTGCGGCGCGGGCGGGTGCCCGACGGACGCTCGCGGCGCGGACGGTCGGCGGCGGGTGCGGCGGCGGCGAGCTCACGCTTGCCACCGACGATGTCGCCCTTGTAGATCCACACCTTCACGCCGATCCGGCCGAACGTGGTCTTGGCCTCGTACAGTCCGTAATCGATGTCGGCGCGCAGCGTGTGCAGCGGCACCCGGCCTTCGCGGTAGAACTCCGAGCGGCTCATCTCGGCGCCGCCGAGACGGCCCGAGCACTGCACGCGGATGCCCTTGACGTTGGGCTGCCGCATGGCCGACTGGATGGCCTTGCGCATCGCGCGGCGGAACGCCACACGGTTGCTCAGCTGCTCGGCGACACCCTGGGCGACCAGCTGTGCCTGGCTCTCGGGGTTCTTCACCTCGAGGATGTTCAGCTGAACCTGCTTGCCGGTCAGCTTCTCCAGGTCGGCGCGGATGCGGTCGGCTTCGGTGCCACGACGGCCGATCACGATGCCCGGACGCGCGGTGTGGATATCGACGCGGACCCGGTCACGGGTACGTTCGATCTCCACGTCGGCAATGCCTGCGCGCTCCAGACCCGTTGCCAGCAGCCGGCGGATCGCCACGTCTTCCTTGACGTAGTCCGCGTACTGCTTGTCGGCGTACCACCGGGACTTCCAGTCGGTGGTGATACCGAGCCGGAAGCCGTGGGGGTTGATTTTCTGGCCCACTACTCCGAGCCCTCCTTCGTCTGTTCGGCCGTCTTCTTGGCAGCCGGAGCCTTCTTGGCAGGAGCCTTCTTGGCCGGCGCCGTCGAGGCCGCCTTGCTGGCCTGGGCACGACGCGAGCGAGCGGACGCCGCAGAGCGCTCCTTGCGCTCCGGACGGCTCTCGACGATCACCGTGATGTGGCTGGTGCGCTTGCGGATTCGGTACGCGCGACCCTGCGCGCGCGGCCGGATGCGCTTGGCGGTCGGGCCCTCGTCGGCGGTGATGGTCGCGACGACCAGAGTCGCCGGGTCCAGACCGTCGTTGTTCTGCGCGTTGGCGGCAGCGCTGGCGATCACCTTGGCGACCGGCTCGCTGGCCTGCTGCGGCGCCCAGCGCAGGATGTCGAGGGCTTCCTCGACACTCTTGCCGCGGACCAGGTTGATCACCCGGCGAGCCTTACTCGCCGAGATCCCGATGTGGCGCGCTTTGGCCGTCGCAGACGGGTATTCGGTGGTTGCAGTCGTCATCGCCGCTTACTCTTCCGGTCGTCCTTGATGTGACCTTTGAACGTGCGCGTCGGTGCGAACTCGCCCAGCTTGTGGCCGACCATCGCCTCGGTGACGAACACCGGCACGTGCTTGCGACCGTCGTGGACGGCGAAGGTGTGACCGATGAAGTCGGGGATGATGGTCGAACGACGCGACCAGGTCTTGATGACCTGCTTGGTGTTCTTCTCGTTCTGGACGTCGACCTTCTTGAGCAGATGGTCGTCGACGAACGGACCCTTCTTCAGGCTGCGTGGCATGTCTTAATCTCCTGCCTAGCGCTTCTTGCCGGTGCGCCGGCGGCGGACGATGAGCTTGTCGCTCGGCTTGTTGGGCTTGCGGGTGCGGCCCTCGGGCTTACCCCACGGGCTGACCGGGTGGCGACCACCGGAGGTCTTGCCCTCGCCACCACCGTGCGGGTGGTCGACAGGGTTCATCACCACACCACGGACGGTGGGGCGCTTGCCCTTCCACCGCATGCGGCCGGCCTTGCCCCAGTTGATGTTGGCCTGCTCGGCGTTGCCGACCTCGCCGACGGTGGCGCGGCAGCGCACGTCGACGCGGCGGATCTCACCCGACGGCATACGCAGGGAGGCGTAGGCGCCTTCCTTGCCCAGCAGCTGGATGCTCGAGCCGGCCGAGCGGGCCAGCTTGGCACCGCCACCGGGACGCAACTCGACGGCGTGGATCACGGTACCGGCGGGGATGTTGCGCAGCGGCAGGTTGTTACCGGGCTTGATGTCGGCGTTGGCGCCCGACTCCACGATGTCACCCTGCGAAAGACCCTGCGGCGCAATGATGTAGCGCTTCTCGCCGTCCAGGTAGTGCAGCAGTGCGATGTTCGCGGTGCGGTTGGGGTCGTACTCGATGTGAGCGACCTTGGCGTTGACGCCGTCTTTGTCGTTGCGCCGGAAGTCGATCACCCGGTAGGCACGCTTGTGCCCGCCGCCCTTGTGGCGGGTGGTGATTCGGCCGTGGGCGTTACGACCGCCAGTGCCGTGCAGCGGGCGGATCAGCGACTTCTCCGGAGTCGAGCGAGTGATCTCGGAGAAATCGGAGACGCTGGCACCGCGGCGACCGGGGGTCGTCGGCTTGTACTTGCGGATTCCCATTATCTATTCCTGAGTTCTATCTGCAGTCCCGCCGGTCAGGCGGGAGCTCCGAAGAGGTCGATCGGCTTGCTGCCGGCGGCCAGGGTCACGATCGCGCGCTTGGTGCTCTTGCGCTGTCCGTAACCGGTGCGGGTGCGCTTGCGCTTGCCCTGCCGGTTGGCGGTGTTCACCGAGTCGACCTTCACCTTGAAGATCTTCTCGATGGCGATCTTGATCTGCGTCTTGTTCGAGCCGGGTGCGACGATGAACGTGTAGACGTTGTCCTCGATCAGTCCGTACGACTTCTCGGAAATGACCGGGGCCAAGATGATGTCGCGGGGATCAGTCACGGTCGCCATCAGGCCGAAACCTCCTGAACATTGGCGCCGATGTAGGCATTCAGCGCTTCCACGCTGAACACCACGTCGTCGGCATTGAGAACGTCGTAGGTGTTGAGCTGATCCGGCGAGATCACATGCACACCAGGCAGATTGCGCACGCTCTTGGCGCCGACCTCGTCGGTGCGGCCGATCACGACCAGCACCTTGCGGCGGTCGGTCAGCGTGCCCAGGAACGCCTTGGCGCTCTTGGTCGACGGGGTCTGCCCTTCGAGCAGCTCGGTCACGGCGTGGATCCGCTCGTTGCGGGCCCGGTCCGACAGCGCGCTGCGCAGGGCGGCGCGGATCATCTTCTTGGGCGTCCGCTCGCTGTAGTCGCGCGGCTGCGGGCCGTGGACAATGCCACCGCCGGTGAACTGCGGTGCGCGGGTCGAACCCTGACGGGCGCGACCGGTGCCCTTCTGCCGGTACGGCTTCTTGCCGCCGCCGGAAACCTGAGCGCGTGTCTTGGTGGCGTGCGTGCCCTGACGCTTGGCGGCCAGCTGCGCGGTCACCACCTGGTGCATCAACGCAATGTTGGGTTCCACATCAAAAAGGTCAGCCGGCAGTTCGACCGTGCCGTCCTTCTTGCCGTCCGGAGTGCGAACGTCAATCTTCAGAGTCACTTCTCACCTCGTTTGACTGCCGTGCGAACCATCACGAGCCCGCCATTGCGGCCGGGGACAGCACCCTTGATCAGGAGCACGCCGTTCTCGGCATCGACCTTGTGCACCACCAGGTTCTGCGTGGTGACGCGGTCGCTACCCATGCGGCCCGACATCCGGGTGCCCTTGAAGACGCGACCCGGGGTGGCACAGCCACCGATCGAGCCGGGCCGGCGGTGCACGGCCTGCGCACCGTGGCTGGCGCCCTGGCCCTTGAAGCCGTGACGCTTCATGGTGCCTGCGAAGCCCTTGCCCTTGGAGGTCCCGGTGACGTCGACATAGGCGCCGTCGGCGAAGATCTCCGCCGTCAGCTCCTGACCGACCTCGTAGTCGGCGGCAGCGGCCTCATCGTCGAGCCGAAGCTCGGCCAGGTGCCGGCGCGGGTTGACCCCGGCGGCGGCGTACTGACCGGTGACCGGCTTGTTGACCTTGCGGGGGCTGATCTCGCCATAGGCGAGCTGCACAGCGCTGTAGCCGTCACGCTCGGGCGTGCGGATCCGGGTGACCACGTTGGGTCCGGCCTTGACGACCGTGACGGGAACGACCCGGTTGTTTTCGTCGAACACCTGGGTCATGCCCAGCTTGGTGCCCAAAATGCCTTTTCGTGCCATTTGTTCGTCGACTCCCCTACTACTGGATGTTCACGTCGACGCTGGCCGGCAGATCGATGCGCATGAGAGCGTCAACGGTCTTCGGCGTCGGGTCGAGGATGTCGATGAGTCGCTTGTGCGTGCGCATCTCGAAGTGCTCCCGCGAGTCCTTGTACTTATGCGGGGAGCGGATGACGCAATACACATTCTTTTCCGTCGGCAGCGGCACCGGACCAACCACGCTCGCACCGGTACGGGTGACCGTCTCCACGATCTTGCGCGCCGAGGCATCGATGGCCTCGTGGTCGTAGGCCTTGAGCCTGATGCGGATCTTTTGTCCCGCCACGCTTCTCCTACCTTCACTCCTGCTTGGTCCCATGGAGGGACACGGTGGTCATGCGCCGTTCCCGCCGGCTCTCGCCGGAGTCACAGCGCTGGCTGTCGCCGCCGCTCTTTACCTGTCTCTGGTGCTCCGGCCCCCGCGGTCGGGTGTGTCGCCCTCACGCAGTCTCGAACGCACGGTCAAATCTTCCGTACTCCGAGATGGGGACCGGACGCGCCCGTTCGGGCGCCGGTCGTACACCTTGGGCGGCACGCTCCCGCATGGGAGGCGAACCCGGCTCAAGGCAACCCGAACAGTATGCCCTAGATCGCGGCACCAGCCAAATTCGGCCGGAGCTCGATCAAGATTCCCGCCCGCCCTGCTCAGCGGGGGTCATGGGGCGGCGATCTGATGGGCCCGGTACAAACTGACCGAGGTTCCGAGGTACCACACTCCGGTGGCGGCGACCGGTAACAGCGTGCCCCACCCGCCTTCGATGGAGAACGGGCCGCCGCCGAGGAAGACGGTCAACGTCCCCACCAGGTTGACCACGGCAGCGATGATCGCCAGCCAGCCGGTCCACCGCGGCAACACGGCTTGCGACAACACGCAGCCCGCGTAGCCGGTCGCCGCGAGAGCGACGATGAAGCCGCACAGCGCCAACAAGACGAGACTGAAGTCGGCTCCCACCGCGCGCACCGCGGAGGCCGACAGCTCATCGGCCGCTCCCGCCGCGACGATCCGGATCGACATCGAGACGAAGGACAACGCGGCGACGGCCACCGTGCCGACGAAGAACAGATCGCCGAGATGGCGACCGACCGACGCGGTGTGAAGCAGGCGGCGGACCGCGACCGCGAACCAGATGACCAACCCGGTGGCCAACGCATACAACCACCCCTGCAGCACCACCTGACTGTGGTGGTCGATGAAGAATCGTTGGACGGCCTGGTTGCTGGCGTCGGGTCCAGGGGGCTTACCCGTCAGCAGCGCGGCCACCACGGTGGCGATCACAAATGCAATGCCGGCACTGCCGCCGGTGCGATCCAAACCAGAGTTGTCCATCGCCGCCCCCCCCGATAGCTAGGTCCCTTGCCGGACGATACGTCCGACCGGCGGGCTGTAGGCCGACTTCTGCGGCGAAATGCTGACAGTCACTGCCATATCGGCATAGGATGCCGCTCATGTATCGCGTCATTCAGTGGGCAACCGGCGGGGTGGGCAAGGCGGCAATCCAGGGCGTGCTGCGTCACCCCGAACTCGAACTCGTCGGCTGCTGGGTTCACAGCGCCGACAAGCACGGCCGCGACGTGGGCGAGGTGATCGGCGAGGCCCCGATCGGGGTGGCCGCCACCACCGACGTCGACGAATTGCTCGCGTTGGACGCCGACTGCGTCATGTACTCCCCCTTGCTGCCCGAAGATTCGGTGGTCGCCAGGATCCTGCGCTCCGGCAAGAACGTGGTGACCCCGGTCGGCTGGGTGTACCCGGACCGGGAGAACCCCGCGGTGCAGGCCCTTGAGGAGGCGTGCGCCGCGGGCAACGCGACGTTGCACGGCTCCGGCATCCACCCCGGCGGCATCACCGAGCGGTTCCCGCTGATGATCTCCGCGCTCACCGCTGCGATCACGCATGTCCGGGCCGAGGAGTTCTCCGACATCCGCACCTACAACGCACCGTTGGTGGTGCGGGAGGTGATGGGCTTCGGCCTGACGCCGGAACAGGCGATGAGCGGACCCATTGCCGCGCTGCTGGAGGCCGGCTTCAAACAATCGGTGCGGATGGTCGCCGACCAGTTGGGCTTTCGGTCCAATCCCCGTATCCGCTCCACCCAGGAGGTCGCCGTCGCCGTCCACGGGACCGACGAGCTGGTGGTTCCGATGGAGGCGGGCACCGTCGCCGCTCGCCGCTTCAAGTGGCAGGCCATCGTCGACGACGAGCCGGTCGTCACGGCCGCGGTCAACTGGCTGATGTGCGACGTGGAACTCGACCCGCCGTGGACGCTCGGCGAGAAGGGTGAACGCTTCGAGGTGGAGGTCACCGGTGACTGCGATGTGTCGCTGACTTTCAAAGGGCTGCAACCGGAAACGGTCGAGGAGGGCCTCAAGCGCAACCCGGGTGTGGTGGCCACCGCCAACCACTGCATCAGCGCCATCCCCTATGTCTGTGAAGCCGCCCCCGGCATCAAGACATATCTCGACCTGCCGCTGATCGCCGGCCGGGCCGCGCCGCACCTGGCTCGGTGATTGTGGAAAGTCTTCGGGATCTTCGGTTTTCGCATCTGGTGGTCGGCGTCACCGACATGGACCGGGCACTGGAGTTCTACCGGGGGCTGCTCGGCATGGACGTGGTGTTCGACCAGACCATGGCCGGCGAGCCCTTCGACCATGCACTCGGTGGCGGCGACGGAAACCGGGGCCGGGTGGTGGGCGGACTGATCGGTGGAGTGATGATCGAGCTGCTGTCACTGGGTACCGAGAGCCGCCCGGCAAAGCGGTCTTTGGTCGGCAACCAGAACATCTCGCTGTCGGTCACCGACCTCGACGCCACCTACCGGCAGGTGCAGTCGGCAGGCTTCGCACCGGAGCAGGCTCCGTTCGACATCGCCGGAGTGCGGATGTTCTTTGTCAAGGATCCCGACGGAACCGCGATGGAATTCATCGAGTTCCCAGGTACTGCACGCACATCGGAGGAGTTACATCGTGGTGTCCGCTGACGCGACGTATTGGCATCCGGAATCGCTGAGCGGGCACCGGGTTATCGTCACGGGAGCGGCGCGCGGAGTCGGCCGGGGAATCAGCGCAGCCCTGCTCGAACGCGGCGCCTCGGTGTTGATGGTGGACCGCGACCCGGGCGTGATCGGCGTCGCGGGAGCCCTGCGCGATGACCAGCACGCCGTGCCGCTGGTCGCTGACCTCTGCGACCACTCCAGCTATCAGCACATCGTCGACGTCGCGGTCGAATCGTTCGGTGGGATCGACGCTCTGATCAACAACGCGATCGCCACCGATGAGCCCAAGCCGTTCACCGACATCACCATGGCGGACTACGATCTCGTCTTCGACATCGGCCCGCGGGCCACCTTCTTCCTCATGCAGGCCGCCTATCCGGTAATGAAGGCTGCCGGCGGCGGGTCCATCGTGAACTTCGGCTCGGGCAGCGGCACGGGTGGACAGAAGTCGTTCGGGGCCTATGCCGGCGCCAAGGAAGCTATTCGCGGTATGTCGAAAGTCGCTGCGCTGGAATGGGGTGTCGATAACATCCGGGTGAACGTGGTGTGCCCCTTTGCCAACTCCGACGGTGTCGCGGGATGGAGCGGCGCCCACCCCGACATCTACAACAAGATCGTCAAAGGTGTTCCGCTGCGCCGGATCGGCGACACGCACGCCGACATCGGCGCGGTGGTGGCCTTCCTGATCAGCCGTGACGCCTCCTATATGACCGCCCAGACGATCAACATCGACGGCGGGATGGGAACCTACCGGTGAGCAGTCCGCCCGCGGAGCGGCCGCCGACCCTGCGGGACCGGCAGCGGGCGCAGGTGCGTGCCGATATCCACGCCGCGGCCTACCGGCTGTTCGCCGCACGGGGATTCGGCAACGTCACCACCGACGACATCGCCGCCGAAGCGTCGGTGTCACCGCGGACATTCTTCCGCCACGTCGCAACCAAGGAGGACCTGCTGCTCGGGGCCGTGCAGCGCGGAAACGCCGCGATCGCATCGCTGCTGGTGCGTCGCCCGCGCGACGAGACCCCCGACGTCGCACTGGCCGGCGCGATCGTCAACCGGGTCGGGTCATTCGAAGACGACGATCTGGAGAACTGGCGGGCGGCGATCCTGACCGCACCCGAGTTGCTCGACCGGGCGACCCTGCTGTCCACCGCGGATCGCGAACAGATGATCCAGCTCGTGGCTTCGCGTATGGACACCGACCCGACCGAGGATTGGCGCCCCGGGCTGCTGGTCCAATTGTCCTTTGCGGCTGCTGATTTCGCCTTCCAGCGATGGGTGAGGAATCGCGGAGACCGGCGCAGACCACTGGCGGCCGACGTCGCCGAAGCGCTTGCTGTGGTGGCCCACCCGCGCTGGAGGGGCTAGCGCGCCCCGTTGCGGCTCGTCCAGAACGGGCACTGGTGCCGCGCGCTGAAGTCGGTGGTGACCGTCAGTTCACCGGTCTGCAGCGATATTCGCTTGCCGGCGCCGAACTCCGGCCACTGCGGTAAACCCGACACCTCGGGAGAACCGGTCTTCACGAACTGGCTCCAATAGGCGACCATCTGGTCGGACAGCATTCGTTGTGCCGGGTCCAACGGCCGGGCGCCGCCGACGTCGAACAGATAGCGCAACTCCAGTGAGTGGCTGGCCCCCACCGGGAACGGCGCCGCGCGCAGCGGGTCGGGGGCCGGCGCCGTGCGGTCGTTGAACTCGTAGGCGTACACCGGCCCGGTGTGCGCCAGGCCGGACGCGATTCGGTCTGCGGGACAAGCGAATACGCTATCGGTGACCGCCGCGGAGTACGCCAGGCCGACGCTGCCCCCGTACCGGTCCACAGGATAGCGCTCGGCGACCGCGGCGGCGTCCGCACCGAACGTCTTCGCCATCAACTGCGGGTAGGGCGGCAACTGCCGCTCCTTGAGGTACTGGATGGCGGCGAACATGGCGAACTCGTCGCCGTTGCTGCCGACGAGCACCGGGATCCGCGGCACCCGACTCGACGCGATCGCGGTCATCGGGTCGGTTGGTAACCGGTCGGTACCGGTGACCGGACCGGTCAGCTTGTCGGGGCCGAACCCGACATAGAGCGGGGCGCGTTGCAGGGCCTCGGTCGGCAGCCCTCGCAGGCACGCCGCGACCGCGGCGGGATCGGTGCAGCCTGCCGCGGTCGCGTATTCGGCACTGACCCGTTGAGCCGTGGGCAGATCCGCCTGCGCCTGGCACGGTCCGCTCTGCAGGATCGCGGCGCGGAACAAGCCGGCCGACTCGGGCGCCACCAGGTGGTCGCACACCGACATCGCACCGGCCGATTCACCGGCGATCGTGACTTTGGTTGGGTCACCGCCGAATTCAGCGACATTGTCGCGAACCCACCGCAACGCGGCCTGTTGATCGGCCAGGCCGTAATTGCCGACGTCGCCGTACGGGCCGAGTGCGGGATCCGCCAGGAACCCCAGTGTTCCGAGCCGGTAGTTGACGGTGACGACGACGATGTCGCCCTGGGTGGCCATCCAGCGCGCGTCGTAGATGTCGGCACTGCCGTTGAGAAAGCCACCACCGTGAATCCACACCATCACCGGCTTCTGGTGGGAGCGGCTCGCACCGTCAGGGGTCCAGACGTTGAGGTTCAGGCAGTCCTCACCGGTGGGCCGGCCGTAGTCCGGGTCGTAGGCGGTGTCCTGGATGCACCGCAAGCCCGGTTTGGTGGCGTCGCGCTCACCGGGCCAGGGCGCCACGGGCTGCGGCGGTTGCCAGCGCAGTGGCCCCACCGGTGCGGCCGCGTAGGGGATGCCGTTGAAGACCCGATAGCCGGGGGCCACGACGCCGCGCAATGCACCGGCCGCGGTCTGCACCACCGCCGGACCCGGCTCGGCTGCTGCGGCCACCTGGGGTTGCGGCGCATCGCCGTTCCGTGCGCACGCCGCGATGACCAGGGCCATGAGCAGCACCATCACGCGGCGCACTGGTCGGCTGCTCGGTTGGTGTGGCACGAGAATCGAGCCTACGCGGCGGACCGTCCGAGCCATGACCTGCCAATTCGCGCGATTTGCCTGCGACCTGGCAGAATCCCCGCCAAACTAGGAACCTGACACCCGTCAAGTTTCTGGTATTAGTGAGCGAGGAGACCCGATGACCCCACGGATCATGGACAAGGCGGCCCGGGTTCTGGCCAGTCCGCTGGGCTACACCGATGAGAAGCGGATGCACGAATCGCTTGCTCACCTGCGTGCGCATGCCCCCGTGTCGTGGGTCGAAGCCGAGGGGTACCGGCCGTTCTGGGCGATCACCAAACACGCCGACATCATGGACATCGAACGGCAGAACGA
Organism: Mycolicibacterium rhodesiae; assembly: GCF_002086695.1. Lineage (GTDB taxonomy): Bacteria > Actinomycetota > Actinomycetes > Mycobacteriales > Mycobacteriaceae > Mycobacterium > Mycobacterium rhodesiae. Next base: position 77,264 of record NZ_MVIH01000008.1, on the reverse strand, counting down.
CCTGTTCACCAACGATCCGCGGCCGCTGCTGGCGATCGCCGAAGCCGACGACGTGCTGCGCGCGCAGATGGAAGCCGGGATCGGCCTGCGCACGCTGATCCACATGGACGACCCGCTGCACCGCGACATGCGCAAGATCGGTGCCGACTGGTTCCGCCCGAAAGCCATGCGCGCGTTGAAGACCCGCTGTGACGAGCTGGCCAAGATCTACGTCGACAAGATGCTCGAGCAGGGACCCGAGCTCGACTTCGTGCAGGAGATCGCGGTCAACTATCCGCTCTACATCATTCTGTCGCTGCTGGGCCTGCCGGAGTCGGACTTCCCGCGGATGCTCAAGCTCACCCAGGAGATGTTCGGCGGCGATGACGAAGAGTTCCAGCGCGGCGGCAAGACCGACGACATGCTCGCGGTGCTGCTGGACTTCTTCAACTACTTCAACGCGCTGACCGCCTCGCGCCGCGAGCATCCCACCGAGGACCTCAGCTCGGCGATCGCCAATGCCACGATCAACGGAGAACCGTTGTCCGACATGGACACCGCCTCCTACTACGTGATCGTCGCCAGCGCCGGTCACGACACCACCAGCGCAGGAATCGCCGGCGGACTACTGGAACTCATCCGCAACCCGGGCGAACTCCAGCGGTTGCAGAACGATCCGAATCTGATGGGTACCGCGGTCGAGGAGATGATCCGCTGCATCGTGCCGGTCAAGGAATTCATGCGCACCGCCCAAGCCGACACCGAGGTCCGCGGCGTTCCCATCGCCAAGGGCGAAGCCGTACTGCTGTCCTACGTCTCGGCCAACCGCGACGAAGAGGTGTTCGCCGACCCGATGCGCTTCGACGTCGGCCGCGACCCCAACAAACACCTGTCCTTCGGCTACGGCGTGCACTTCTGCCTGGGCGCCGCCCTGGCCCGCATGGAGATGAACAGCTTCTTCACCGAACTCGTCCCGCGCATCAAGTCCATCGAACTAGCCGGCGAACCCGAACTCATGGCCACCACCTTCGTCGGCGGCCTCAAACGCCTGCCGATTCGCTACTCGCTGAGGTGATTTCACTGGCCCGGTGGACGGCGAGAAAGCCGTCCACCGCAGCGCGGGCGCACTCGCGGTAGTCGAAGTCGGCGAGTGTGCTGATCCGACCCGCGACCAGCGGGCCGATCAGCAGCATGATGGCCTGCGCGCGGTCGACCTCGCCGAGTTCACGCTGGGCGTCCGGGCTGTCGAAGATCGCATCGAACGGGGCGCCGTACTGCTGGGCGACCCGCTCCCGCAGGGTGCGCACTTCCGGGCTGTCCGCGTCCTCGGTCTTGCCGGGCAGGTGCTCCATGTCCGGACCCAGCGCCAACCAGTAGGTCGCCGACAACAGCGCCGGGGTCTCCGAGATGAGGTCGGCCTGCGCCTGCAACAACGCCAGTAGGCGCTCCCGAAGCGTCCCGGTCTCCGGTGGCATCGGGGCGGGTGGAATCAGGCTGTGGAAAGCGGCGGCAAGCAGGTCGTTCCCGCTGGGGAAATGCCGGTACAGGGTCGCCCGCGCGACGTTGGCGCCGCGTGTGACGGCGTCGACGGTGACCGCGCTGGGACCGCCGGTGCGCAGCAATGCCGTTGCGGCGTCCAGTAACCGCGCGCGGGAACGCGCAGGTCTGGGGTCGCTGCGTCGGCTCGCCATGCCTTGAATCCTCCCCGATGCCGGTCAGCACGTTTGAATATTTTTGAGACGGATAGTCCCATACTTCGACCGCGACCGAAGGAAGGCTCCTCCGTGGACACCTTGATCCGGCCCGACAAGGGTACCGATAGCCGACTCCGGGACGTCTCGACTCTGCAGCGAACGTGGACACTGACTGTCGCCTGCCTGGGCGTGGCGCTGGTGATCTCCTCGATGATCGCCCTCAACACCGCACTGGGCGACATCGCCGTGTCGACTTCCGCCAACCAGTCCCAGCTGACCTGGGTCGTCGACAGCTACACGTTGCTACTGGCCTGCCTGCTGCTCCCGGCCGGGGCCATCGGTGACCGTTACGGCCGTCGCGGCGCTCTGTTGATCGGCCTGGCCATTTTCACGCTGGCATCGCTGGCACCGATCTTCTTCGACACACCGATTCAGATCATCGCCGCCCGAGCGGTGGCCGGAGCGGGCGCTGCGTTCGTCATGCCGGCCACCCTGTCCCTTCTCACCGTGGTCTATCCGAAGTCGGAACGGACCAAGGCGGTCGGCATCTGGGCGGCGGTGGCCGGCAGCGGCGCGGTGCTTGGAATGTTGGGTTCTGGTGTGTTGCTCCGCTTTTGGCCGTGGCAGTCGATCTTCTGGGCATTGGCAGGCGCAGGCGTGCTGTTGTTCGCGCTGACCTGGACGGTCAGCGATTCCCGCGACGCTGCGACTCCCCCGCTCGACTGGCCCGGCGCAGTACTGATCGCCGGCGCCGTCGCGATACTGGTGTTCGGCATCGTCGAGGCGCCCCAACGAGGCTGGTCGGATCCGCTGGTGATCTGCTGCCTCATTGCCGGACTGGCGCTTGCGGTGGCATTCGGCGTACTGGAGGCCCACCGAACCCATCCGCTGCTCGATGTATCCCTGTTCCGGCGAGCAGATTTCGCGACCGGTGCGGCTGCGATCGCGGTGTTGTTCCTGGCCAACTTCGGGTTCATGTTTCTCGCCATGCAGTACACGCAGCTGATTCTGGGATACTCGGCGTTGCAAACAGCGATGGCATTGGCCCCTTTGATACTGCCGCTGGCCGTGCTGTCCGTGACGTCGTCGTGGTACCTACCCCGGCTGGGCTTGCGCACGGTCATCTTTACCGGATTGCTGTTCCTGACAGCCGGATTCATCTGTCTGCTGACCCTGCGGATCGATTCGTCCTACCTCGGCCTGGCCTGGCCGCTGCTGGTACTGGCCACCGGAGTCGGGCTGTGCACCGCCCCGACCACCTCGGCCATCATGAACGCCGCGCCCGACGACAAGCAGGGTGTGGCGTCGGCGGTCAATGACACCGTCCGTGAAGTCGGTGCCGCGCTCGGTATCGCCTTGGCCGGCTCGGTGCTGGCCGGCCAATACACCCACCGTCTCGGCGACCAACTAGAGGCGTTCCCGCCGCCGGTGCGAGAGGCCGCCGAGGGTTCACTGGCCGAAGCACTGGCGGTCTCCACCCGGTTGGGGCCCGCCGGTGCCCAGCTGGCCGACATCAGCAAGTCGGCCTTCCAGCACGCGATGCAGAGCTCGATCGTGGTACTCGCGATTCTTGTCGCGGTCGCCGCCGTTGCGATCGGGCTGTGGGCACCCGGCCGTGACGGCCATCAACTGCGGCTCGTCCGAAGGTTAACCGGCCGAGACGAAGTCGGCGGCGCGGTGCCCGATCATGGCAATCGTCGCGTGGGGGCCACGGCTGGTGATGCGCGGCAGGACTGAGCCGTCCACCACCCAGAGATTGTCGAAGCCCCGAACCCGGCACCGCGGGTCGACCACGGCATACTCGTCGGCGTCGAGACCCATCGGGGCCGTACCGCAGAGATGTTGGGACGTCGACCACATCGGCTCGCCGAGTTGCGTTGTGGTTCCGAGTATCTCGGTGGCGTACTCGAAACCGCGCCGTAGCGCGGCGGTATCGGCGCCCGCGCTGTCGTAATGGTGCTCGATCAACGGGCCGGCCAGCGGGTCGGCGGACTGCAGCGAGACGCATCCGTTGGCCTGGGGATTCATCAGCGCCACGCCGAGATGGGGCCAATCCGGGCGCCCTGCGGTCCCGTCGCCGACCATGGCGATGAAACCACCTGTGTACGGCCGAATCTCGAGGCCATCAGTGACCAGCACCACCTCGAGCACGGGTCGCTGGGGGGCGACGGCCCAGGTTGTCGGCAGCACCCACTCGGGGTGGTCCCAGGTTCGCCGGCCTACCGGCAGGTCGGCCGCCACCGAGATTCCGAGCCGATGCAGGGCCGCGGCGGGTCCGATGCCCGACAGCATGAGGAGTTGCGCCGAGGAGATGGCGCCCGCAGACAACACCACCCGTTGTGACTCCAACACAGCGGGCCCGTTCGGTCCGACGACCTCGACGCCGACCGCGCGACTGCCGGAGAGCCGGACACGCAGGGCGCGGGTCCGCGGCAGCACGGTCAGATTGGGGCGGGCGGCAGCCGGTTCCAGGAAGGCCGCGCCGGGACCGCTGCGCACACCGTCGACGATGTTCAGCGGCACCGCCCCGATGCCGGGCGGCGCATTCTCCCCGGTGGGCTCGGAGTTCAGGTCAGGTAGCCAGGGCAGTCCGGCGGCCTGGGCGGCATCGACGAAAGCGGCTGTACTGCCGACGAGTTCGTCGGTGCGCCGGATGGCGATCGGACCACCGTCGGCGCGGTCGGGGAAGTCCCGATCGGTCTGGATCGCGCGGTAGTGCGGTCTTACGTCGCTCCATGACCAGCCCGGCAGGGCAGGCCCGTCGAAGTCGACGGGCAACGCTCGGCAGAAATAGCCGCCATTGACCGCACCGGACCCGCCCACGGTCACACCGCGGACGATGTCGGCGTCGCGGGGCGGATCGTCGGTCAGTCGGGTCCGGTAACGCTGGGCCAGTGGGCTCGCGGCGCCGATGGGCAGTTGCAGGCCATTGCGGGTGAGGTCCCGCACACCCGGTTCGTCGGGACCAAGGCCGGTTTCGACGACGGTGACCCTGCATGTGGGGTCCGCCGAGAGGCGTTCGGCCAGCACGGATCCGGCGCTGCCGGCACCGACGATCAGGACGTCGCTGCGGGTGATGTGGTCGGCCACCGAGTCAGGTTTTGATCTGCGGCTTCAGCGGCCGCAACGTGCGCTCGCGGACGACACCCGTCCACAGCCCGGCACCGTAAGCCAGATCGTCGAGGCGCTTTAGCAACAGGTACGCGAACAGGCCGATCGGCTTGCCCTCGACATCGGCACTGCGGTTGCGGGTGATCCAGTCCTGCACCCCGTCGAGCACCGCGGCCACCAGGATCGCCTGCCTGCACCGCCGGGAGAGCAGGGCCGCCGCCAACGCCAGCGGCCAGTAATGCCGGCAGACGGCCGCCGACAGTTGCAGGGCGGCGGCGCCGATACCGCGCAGAGCCAGGACCACCACCTGGGACATGCCCGCGTCGGTGTCCTGCATGGCCTTGGCCGTGCGCCGGGTGGTCACTCCGGCGAACACCAGCGAGGCCAGACAGCCGCCCACCGAGCCCAGGGCCATCAGCAACCACACCAGCAGGCTCCACGCCGAGATCACCACCGGGGCCATCTTGTCGGGGTGCCGGATCGACAGCGGAGCGGCTGAGCTGCCATAGAAGGCCTTGCGACCCAGCCAGTCTCGCATCTGCGTGCGGTGCTCGTGGGCGACCAGCGCGATCGGCTCGTAGCGCAGCCGGGAGCCGGTCTCGATCAACCGCCAGCACAGATCGACGTCTTCACCCGAGGGCAGGGTCTCGTCGAAACCCCCGACCTCGAGCAGCGCCGAACGCCGGCAGATGATCGCCGCACTTGGTACGTAGGACACCCGACCGTAGGGCATCACCGGAGCCTCGCGCTCACCGAGGTCCAGAGACGACCGCACCGACTCATACCGGGCGACCAACTGATCGCTGTGCCCGAGCCCGACGATTCGCGGGGCAACCAGCGCCACGGCGGGATCGCAGAAGTGACCCAGCAGCGCCTCGAGCCAGCCGCGCCGCGGCACGACATCGGAGTCCAGGAAGGCGACGAAATCTGTTGCACACGAGGCAAGCCCGGTGTTACGGGCGGCCGCCGGGCCTTTGCTGCGCGCGTGGCGCACCACCTCGACATCGCAGCGGGCACCGGCGAAATCGTCGGGCTGCACCGGCATCTCGGATCCGTCATCGACGACCACCACCCGCATGCCGCGCAGGGACATGATCAGCCGGTAGAGTCCAAAAGGGTTGTTGCGCACCGGGATAACCACGGTGACGTCCCGGTGCGACGGACCACCCGCCGGGCGGGGATGGGCGACGGTCGCGTCGAGCAAAGTGCGAGCCAGTTGCGCGCTCACCGCGTCGCGCACCTCGAGGCGGCCGCCGTCCAGCAAGGTCTGGGCCGCCGGCGCCAGGCGCAGCAGCCGGGTCGGTGAACCGCCGAGCAGGGCCGAACCCTCAGCGAGTGTTCGCACCCGACGATCGACCTGTACTGCGAAGCCGTCGGGCAACCGCGGCTGGGTCATATCAGCATCCCGTCGTCGGCCGGGCGCCACCGGCCGACGCGTCGCGAGCAATCGGCAACCATCTGCGCAAAGATGCGCTCACCTTCGACCGGAGTCGCCGTCGTCGGGTCACCCAGCACGCCCACCTCACTCACCGCGGCCACCCCCCCGACACGCATCTGCGGCAAAAGGGTAGCCAGTGGGGCCCTGTTCCCGCTACACCAGGCGTCGGTGTGGACGTCCGCCGGCGAAATATGTAGCAATACAGACGTTTCCGTATGGCCGGCGTGGGCATCACCGCCCTCGGCGATGCACGGGCACCAGCCGGCGTCGCGGCCCTCGGTGCGCAGCAGGCGCACCGCGGAGCGCATCGCTTCCACGTTGCCGCCGTGACCGTTGACGAAGACCACCCGGCGCGCCCAGCCACACGCCGAACGGCCGTACTCGACCAGCACGGTGGTCAGCGCGGCGGTGCCGATCGACACCGTCCCGGCAAAGCCCTCATGCTCGCCGGATGCGCCGTAGGCGATGGCGGGCGCGAGCAGATATTGATCATGACCCGCACCGTCGAGGTCTTCAGTAACGGCCCGGGCCACCGCGGTGGCGATGCGGGTGTCGGTGTCCAGCGGCAGGTGCGGGCCGTGCTGTTCGGTCGAACCGACCGGGATCAAGATCGTGGGCGAGGTATCGCGAAGCTGACTCGACGTCGAGTTGCCCAGCTCGCTCCGGAAAGCCACGCGCCGATGGTAGGCCGAATTCACCTGCTGTGCGCCAATTGTTCGAGGAGAAGACGGATTTCTTTCGCAATCAGGACGGCGGTGCCCACTCGGAGCGTTCACCGTCGTCCCGTCAGTCACGCCAGCACCAGAGGCTAGGTTATGGCCGAGTCAGTGCGTCCCGCCGCCGGGCACTCCGAGCGCCCGGACGAAGCCGTCCGGGACCAAGATGTCCTCGGGCGTCAGGTCGTGAACCGAGGCCTTCCCCAGCCCCCGCAGGGCCGAGTCGATGCCGCCGGTGAGGATGTCGAGGACGTTCTCCACACCCGCCTGACCGTTCGCGGCCAGACCCCACAGGTAGGCACGGCCGATCATGACCGCGCGGGCGCCGAGCGCCAGGGCCTTGACGACGTCGCTGCCCCTACGGACGCCACCGTCGAGCAGCACCTCGACCTGGTCGCCGACCGCAGCCGCGATGGCAGGCAACGCCCGGATCGAGGCCGGTGTGCCGTCCAGGTTGTTGCCGCCGTGGTTGGACACCGAGATCGCCGAAACGCCAGCGTCCACAGCGCGTTTGGCGTCATCGATCCGCATGACGCCCTTGAGCATGAACGGTCCACCCCACAGCTCGCGGAGCCAGGCGATGTCGTCCCAGGTCGGCGGGGGCGTGCCCATCCACTGTCCGTAGGCGTCGAAGAACGCCGGACCGGCCTCGCCCCTGGCGGCCTGGTTCGGCACCGACAGGGCCGGCGGGCGCAGAGTCTTGGCCCACTGGTAGAACCAGCTCGGCTTGGTCAGTACCTCGGGACTCATCTTGATCATGGTCTTGAGGTCCATTTTTTCCGGGATCTTGGGGCTGCCCCAGTCCCGCCCGTGGCTGAAGCTCCAGTCGGTGGTCACGATGAGCCCGACGGCCCCGGCCGCGCGGGCGCGCTCGGCCCGGGCGGCGATGGCGTCCCGGTCGCCAAGCCAGTAGATCTGGAAGAACGTCTTCGGGTTGGCCGCGACGACCTCTTCGATGGGCTTGCTGGCAAACGACGACAGCCCCATCGCGGTGCCGCGGGCCGCGGCCGCGCGGGCGACAGCCACCTCGCCGTCAGGGTGCACGGCCTGCACGCCGGTCGGTGAGATGAGCACCGGTACCGAAACCTCTTGGCCCATCACCGTGGTTGCCATGTCCCGCTTTTCGAGGGCGCCGATCACGTGCGGGGCGAAGCCGAGCTCGTTGAAGGCTTCGTTGTTGCCGTTGACGGTGAGGCCCTTCTCACTGCCACCGATGAGTGCGCCGTACGCGGATTTGGGGAGACGCTTGCGGGCGCGCTCCTGCGCGATGGCGACGGTTTCGAACCAGGTGTCGCGTGCCATGACTCAGATCGGACTTTCGTTGCAGGGCTTGGCCGGCGGACGGGTGGACAAGGTCAGCATGATCGGCTTGCCGCGGGAGTGGTCAGCGCTCGGACGGGGCTTGTCGCGCTCGGTGGCCAGGGCGGGCACTCCGTAGCCCTCGACGCACTCCGGGTCGGGACCGTCGAGCGGCAGGCCGGTGAAGAACTTCGCGGCCATGCAGCCGCCCCGGCACGCGTCGTAGTGTCCGCAGCTGCCGCACGCGCCGGCCGACTGCGGCTCGCGCAGTTCACGGAACAATGGGGCGTTCTTCCACACGTTGTCGAAGCCGTTATCCCGCACAATGTTTCCGGCCAAGAACCGGTCATGGATGGCGAACGGGCAGGCGTAGACGTCACCGACCGGATCGATCAGGCAGACCACCCGGCCGGCGCCACACATGTTCAAACCCGACAGCGCACCGGGCGCACCGAGGCCGGACAGGTGAAAGAACGAGTCGCCGGTCAGCACTCCCTCGCCCTTGGCGACCAGCCAGTCATACAGCGTCACCTGCTGCTCGGGGGTCGGATGCAGTTCGTCCCACACGTCGGCGCCGCGCCCGGACGGACGCAGCCGCGTGATGCGCAGGGTGGCGCCGTAGCGGTCGGCGAGAGCTTTGAAGTCATCGAGCTGGTCGACGTTGTGGCGGGTGACCACCACGGAGATCTTCGCGTCCTTGAAGCCCGCCGCGGCCAGGTTCTCCAGCGCGCGGGTGGCCATCTCGAAGGAGCCCGGGCCACGCACGGCGTCGTTGACTTCCGCGGTAGCGCCGTCGATGGAGATCTGCACGTCGACGTAGTCGCTCGCGGCCAGTCGCGCGGCCACCTCCGGGGTGATGCGCACGCCGTTGGTGGAGAACTTGACCCCGACATGGTGCGCGGTGGCATAGTCCACCAGCTCCCAGAAGTCCGGGCGCACAGTGGGTTCGCCGCCACCGATGTTGACGTAGAAGACCTGCATGCGCTCGAGCTCGTCGATGATGCCCTTGCATTGCGCCGTGGACAGCTCGCGCGGGTCGCGCTTGCCGGACGACGACAGGCAATGCACGCACGCCAGGTTGCAGGCGTAGGTGAGCTCCCAGGTCAGGCAGATCGGGGCGTCGAGACCGCGCTCGAACTGCTCGATCAGCCGGGGTACCGGTGCTACCGAAGTCATTGGGAGTCCTTGGGAGTCAGCATGTTCGAGGTCGCCAGCACGCTCAACGCATGCAGGTAGGGCGCCTCGTCGGGCTCGTTCACCCCCGCGGCCCGCAAGGCGGAGCGCACGTCGGGATGCTGGGGTAGCGAATTCACGACGGCCAGAATGGTGCGGTTCTTCAGGAACGACAGCTTCCGGGTGCCGAAGTGGTACAGCAGCGCGCCGAAGGGTTCCGGTCGCACGGCCACCTGCGGATGCAGGCGCCAGCTGAGTGCCGGGTCGAAGGCCGACCCGGCCACAGCCGGATCGCCCACAGCGTGGGCGGGCACGGTCAGTAGACCCCGCACATCCCGTCGATGGAAACCTCTTCGACCAGCGTCTCGGTCACCAGTTCGGTTTCGTTCTCGGTTGCTTGGCTCGGCTCCATGAAAAGCACCCTTTCGTCGGCCCAGGTTCTCGACAATTGTGATCGAGATCGCAAGAATATGGCATCGAGTGCCGAAAAGGAAGGGCGGGTCGATGACGACTGGTGCTGGGGGTTCTCCGAGCGCCCGGGTTGGGCGGCGCAGGTCCACCACCCAGGACCACATCACCGACGTCGCGCTCGACCTGTTCGCCAACTACGGGTTCGGCTCGGTCAGCGTCGACGACGTGGCTGCGGCATCGGGCATCGCCCGGCGAACGCTGTTCCGGTACTACCCGTCGAAGAACGCGATCCCCTGGGGTGACTTCGACGCCCACCTGCAGCATTTCCGCGACCTGTTCGACGGGGTTGCCGACACCGAACCGATCAGCCCTGCGCTGCGCTCAGCGCTGTTGGCGTTCAACACTTTTGACCCCTCCGAGACCGAACGGCACCGACAGCGGATGCGGGTGATCCTGCAGACCGCCGAACTGCAGGCGCATTCGATGACGATGTACGCCGGCTGGCGCGCCGTGGTCGCGGATTTTGTGGCTGCGCGCACCGGCGGCAACCCCGGCGATCTGGTCCCGCAGTCGGTCGCCTGGCTGATGCTCGGGGTCGCCCTTTCGGCCTACGAGTACTGGCTGGCCAACGAGGCCGTCTCGCTGCCGCAGGCGATCGGCGATGCCTTCGACGTGGTGGCGCACGGACTCGACGACCTGGACGGCAAGTGACGATGCGATGCTCACGACACCGAGTTTCACGTTTTGCTGGCGTCTACTCGAACTTTCACTGCGAAACGTGAAATTCGATGTTGGTGCGTCGGAGATGACCCTCGCGCGACGACGATAAGGGTGTGAGCGCGGATCCGGAACCACCCGATGCTCCGTACCGGCTGTTAGAGCTCTACGACGACGCGCTTCCGGTCGTCTACGGCTACTTCGTCCGCCGGTGCGGCGATCAGGCCACCGCCGAGGATCTCACGTCGGAGACGTTCCTCGCGGCGATGGATGCCGCCCGTCGGCCCGCGCCGCCGCCACTGGCGGTCCCGTGGTTGCTCGGGGTGGCTCGGCACAAACTGGCCGACCACTACCGGCGTCGTTCGGCCCGATCCACGGTGCCGGTCGCCGACGTGCCCGAGGGTGAAGCGGCCGACGAATGGGATGCGCAGCTGGACCGCATCGTCGCCGATAGCGTGCTCGCGCGGCTGCCCGAGCAGCACCGTGTGGTGCTCGCACTGCGCTACATGGACGACTGTTCGGTGCCCGAGTGCGCGGAGTTGATCGGACGCAGCGTGCACGCCACGGAGGCGCTGCTGGTCCGCGCTCGGCGCGCCTTCAGAAAGCTCTACCCGGAAGGAGGTGTTTCATGACCGACCCCTTGCGCGTCCTGACCACCGAAGACCTTCCCGTGCAACCGGATCCGTCCTTCGCGGCCGAGTTGCGAGCGCGGCTGGAGTCAGCCTTGTCCTTACCTGCGAACACCCAAGGAGTCACCATGAGCGGTACCGCTGCAGCAGTCGCCGAACTGAGCGAGCCGGCGAACCAGACCGGAATTCCCCGGCCCGCCGCGTTGCCCTACCTGACGGTGGCCGACGCTCGCGCCGCGATCGACTGGTATCGCGACGCCTTCGGTGCGGAATTGATCGGCGACCCGATCGTGATGGACGACGGGCGCATCGGCCACGCCGAACTGGCGATGAGCGGCGGTGTCCTGTACCTGGCCGACGAATTCGCCGACCTCGGACTGCAGGCGCCGGTGCGGGGCACCAATTCGGTGAGCCTCATGGTGGACGTCGCCGACACCGACGCCGCCCTGGCCCGAGCCAGGGCCCAGGGTGCCGAGGTGCAGCGCGAGCCCTACGAGGGACACGGCGCGCGTACCGCCACCGTTCGCGACCCGTTCGGCCATCGATGGATGCTCAGCGGGCCGGTTCGCGAGCCGATTCGGCACGGCGACATCGGCTACGTATCGGTGCAGAGCCCGGACCCCGCCCGGGCGGCCGCCTTCTACTCACACGTGCTGGGGTGGGAGTACGACTCGGCCGGGCAGGTCAGCAATACCGTTGAGGCGATTGACTTCTCGACGTCCGAGCGCACCGCGCTGTTCTGCTGCTATGCGGTCGACGACGTCGATGAGGCGCGCACCGCGATCCTCGCTGCCGGCGGACGGGTGGGCGCGTCACGCGACTCCGCGGTCGGCACTCTCCTGGAGGCCCGCGACAACCAGGGCACCGCGTTCGCGATCTATCGGCCGGAACCGGGCCAGCGTCGTCCGCTGCTCAACGGGGCAGGCGCCGGCGAGCTGTCCTATGTCACGTACGAGGTCGGTGAGTCGGCAGCCTTCCGCGAGTTCTACAACCAGGTGCTGGGATGGACGTTCGAACGCGGTCGGGTCGCGGACGGCTGGGCGGTGCAGAACGCACACCCGATGTCCGGCGCTGCCGGCGGCTCGCGCACGCCGAGCACGGTGCCGATGTGGACGGTGTCCGATATCGAGGCGGCGGTCGCCCGCGTTCGCGAGGCGGGCGGGTCGGTTCTCGCCGAACCCAGCCGCCAGCCCTACGGACTGTCGGCGGAGTGCACCGACGACCAGGGCGGCCGGTTCTACCTCGGCGAGTTCTAGGACGCGGGAAGGACGTCGGAAATCGGGGCGCCGGAGGCGATCTTGGCGCGGGTCTTCATGACCTTGCCAGGCATACCGCCGCCGACCACCCCGGCCACCACACCGTCGCGCTCGTAGAAGGCCAGGAATTTGCGTCCGTCGTCCTCGACGACGTGCACCGTATCGGTGGCCTCCGGCTCCCCGAGGCACTGGATCTTCACGTCGTACTGGTCGCTCCAGAAATACGGCACCACGATCACCGACGGCGCCTCCTGACCCAGCATCGACGGCACGATGACCCGGGCCTGCTCGGCCACATTGCTCCAATGTTCAACGCGGGCTTGATGTCCGGTGGCGTCGCGCCAGGATGCGACATCACCGAGTGCCCACACCCCGGCAGCGCTGGTTCGGCCCGCCTCGTCGCACACCACACCGTTGTCGACGGCGACACCGCTGCCCTCCAGCCAGTCGGTGGCCGGCCGCGACCCGATGCCGACCACCACGAGGTCGGCGGGCAGCTCGCTGCCGTCGGACAACACCACGGTCGTCACATGGCCGTTCTCGCCGCGCACCTCAGCCACGCCGATCCCGGTGCGCACGTCGACACCCTCGGCGCGGTGCAGGCGGGTGACCAGGTTGCCGACCTGCTCGCCGAGCACCGAGGCTAGCGGCGCCGGTTGCGGCTCGACCAGGACCACCTCGACCCCAAGCTTGCGCAGGCTTGCCGCGACCTCGCAGCCGATGAAGCCGGCCCCGATGATGACCGCGTGCCGGGCCGAAGCAGCGTGGGCGCGCAGCGCCATCGCCTCGTCGAGGTTGCGCAGCACCCGAATGCCGTCCAGATCGGGAAACGACGGGATGCGCTTGGGCACCAGGCCGGTGGCGATGACCAGTTCGTCGTAGGCCAGCACCGAGCCGTCGGCCAAGGTGACTGTTCGGGCGGCGGTGTCCAGCGCGGTGGCGGCACTGCCCAGGCGCAGCGCGATGTTGTTGTCCGCATAGAACTCGGCGGGCTTGAGCGCGACATCGTCGAGGTCGGCGTGCAGCACGTCCTTGGACAACGGCGGCCGGTCGTAGGGCAGGTGGACCTCGTCGCTGACGATGGTGACCGGGCCGGTGTAGTCCGCCTTGCGCAGCTGCTCGGCGGTGCGGGTGGCGGCCAGGCCGCCGCCGACGATGAGGATGCCGTTTTCGCTCGTGCTCACGTGGTGTTCTTACACGATCGCCGTCGCGAAGTGCGCGCCAGCCTGCACCAACCGACCAGTTAGGCGGGTGCCCGGTCGATCAGGTTGGACAGCACCACGATGCTCTCGCTGCGTTCGATGTCGGCGCTGGATCTGATGCGTTCCAACGCAGCCTCCAGATGTCTCATATCGCGCGCCAGCACATGCAGGATGGCATCCGAAGTTCCGGTCACAGTGGCGGCACTGATGATCTCCGGTATGTCAATCCAGGCCGCGCGCAACCGATCTGGCGCGATCGTGCCGTGGCAGTAAACCTGGACATAGGCCTCGGTGTTCCAGCCCACGGCGCTGCGATCGATCACCGTGGTGAAACCGCGGATCACTCCGGCGTCCAGCATCCGGTCGACCCGGCGCTTCACCGCCGGAGCCGACAGGTTCACCCGTTCCCCGATCTCGGCGAAGGTGGCCCGGGCATGCTCGGCGAGCTCGGCCAGGATCCGCTCATCGGTGTCATCCAACCGGTCCATTGGGCACCCTTTCCGCGCTGTACACAACAAATCATCGCGATGTTAGCTCTCACGCAATAGATCGTTCATAGACACGCAATAGGTGTCGATTGATTGCGTGCAAAGCCGCTTCTATCGTTGATTCATGACGATATCCCCCGATGTCGCCGTCGGGTCGACGAGGACACCGCGCAGCCAGCGACTCCGCCACTACGCCATGACCCCACCGACGTACTTCACCGTCGAGTACGCCATCAACCCGTGGATGGACACCAGCACGCCCGTCGACACCGAGTTGGCGCTCAGCCAGTGGGAACACCTGCGCGACACGTATCGCCGGCTCGGCCACACCGTCGATCTCGTCGAGCCCGTAGCGGGCCTGCCGGACATGGTGTACGCCGCCAACGCCGGACTGATCATCAACGGAACCGCGATCGTCGCCCGGTTCAAGCACGCCGAGCGGCACGGCGAATCGGTCGCATATGCCGCCTGGATGGGCCAACACGGGCACGATCCGATAGCCACCCGCCACGTCAACGAGGGCCAGGGCGACCTCTTGATCGTCGGATCAATGATTCTGGCAGGCACCGGTTTTCGCACGCATCCGCACGCACATGCCGAGGTGGGCGCCCTCACCGGCATGCCGGTGATCTCGCTGGAGCTGGTCGACCCGCGGTTCTATCACCTCGATACCGCGTTGACGGTGCTCGACGACACCACGATCGCCTACTACCCGTCGGCGTTCTCCGACGACGCCCGAACCCAGCTGCGCCGACTTTTCCCCGACGCCATCGAAGTGGCGAGCGCCGATGCCTACGTGCTGGGCCTCAACGCGGTGTCCGACGGCAAGCATGTGGTGCATCCCGCGCAGGCCACCGGCTTCGCCGAGCAACTCCACCGGGCCGGCTTCCACCCCATCGGTGTCGACCTCTCCGAGCTGCTCAAGGGCGGCGGCTCGGTGAAATGCTGCACACTGGAGGTGTTTTCATGACCATGGCCGACACCCTCACCGGCGCCACCGCCGAGGCAATCGCACTGGACAACGCCTATGCCGCGCACAACTATTCGCCGCTTCCGGTGGTGGCCTCCCATGCCCGCGGCGCGTGGATCACCGACGTCGAGGGCCGCCGTTACCTGGACTGTCTCGCGGCGTACTCGGCGGTGAACTTCGGCCACCACAACGACGAGATCGTCGCCGCCGCCCACCGCCAGCTCGACGCGCTGACGTTGGTGAGCCGAGCTTTCCACTCCGATCAGCTCGGCCCGTTCTGTGCCGCGCTGGCCGGGCTCTGCGGCAAGGACATGGTGCTGCCGATGAACAGCGGCGCCGAGGCAGTGGAAAGTGGCCTCAAAATCGCGCGCAAGTGGGGCGCCGACGTCAAGGGTATCGCCGCCGGGATGGCGAATATCGTTGTCGCCGAGAACAACTTCCACGGACGTACGATCAGCATCGTCAGCTTCTCCTCCGATGACACCGCCCGCGGCGGCTTCGGCCCGTTCACCCCCGGCTTCCGGTCGGTGCCGTTCGGTGACGCTGACGCTGTCGCAGCCGCGATCGACGAGAACACGGTCGCCGTGCTGATCGAGCCCATTCAGGGCGAAGCCGGGATCATCGTCCCGCCCGACGATTACCTGCCCCGGCTACGCGCAGTGTGCACCCAGCGCAACGTGCTGCTGATCGCCGACGAGATCCAGTCCGGCCTGGCCCGCACCGGCCATACCTTCGCCTGCGACCACTGGGGTGTGGTTCCCGATGTTTACCTGCTCGGCAAGGCACTCGGCGGCGGCGTGGTTCCGCTCTCGGCGGTGGTGGCCGACCGCGACATCCTCGGGGTTCTTCATCCCGGCGAGCACGGATCGACGTTCGGCGGCAATCCGCTGGCCGCGGCGATCGGTTCCACCGTTGTCGACATCCTGCGGCGCGGTGAATTCCAGTCCCGCTCAGCCGAACTCGGCCTGCATCTGCACGCCCGGTTGCGGTCGCTGATCGGCCACGGGGTACTCGCTGTACGCGGCATGGGACTGTGGGCCGGCGTAGACATCGACGAGCGACTCGGTACCGGCAAGCAGCTCAGCCTCGCCCTCGCCGAACGCGGAGTGCTGGTGAAGGACACTCATGGTTCGACGTTGCGGTTCGCTCCCCCGCTGGTGATCACCGCCGAGGAGATCGATTGGGCGGTTGGGCAGTTCGCAAGTGTGCTGGCGCAGGCGGGTGCACACTCTTAACGAGTAGTTCAGTTTGGTGACCCAGGAGGCACTATGACCGCACCGCCGCTGAGCCTCTCCCAGCAGCTGTTCCGTCGCCGCCCCGTTGCCGGCGCTCCGGTCGCACACGGCGCCTCCGACCATCTGAAGCGAAGTATCGGCACCTTTCAGCTGACGCTCTTCGGTGTCGGCGCGACCGTCGGCACCGGCATCTTCTTCGTCCTGTCCGCGGCGGTGCCGGAAGCCGGCCCGGCGGTGCTGGTCTCGTTTCTGCTCGCCGCCGTCGCGGCCGGGCTGTCGGCGATCTGCTACGCAGAGATGGCGTCGTCGGTACCGGTGTCGGGCTCGACCTACTCGTACGCCTACACGACGATGGGCGAAGTCGTCGCCATGGGTGTGGCAGCCTGTCTGCTTCTCGAATACGGCGTATCCATCTCGGCCGTCGCCGTCGGGTGGAGCGGTTATCTGAACAAGTTGTTGCAGAATCTGTTCGGGTGGCAGCTGCCGCAGTCGTTGAGCGCCGCCCCCTGGGACTCCGCCCCCGGAATCGTCAATCTCCCCGCGGTCCTTCTGATCCTGATGTGCATGGCCCTGCTGATCCGTGGCGCAAGCGAGTCGGCCTTCGTCAACACCGTGATGGTGTTGATCAAGCTCAGCGTGCTGGGGATGTTCATCGTCATCGCGCTCACCGCGTTCAACGCCGACCACTTCCACGGCTTCTGGGACAAGGGTGTTCCCGGCATCACCACCGCCGCGAGCATGATCTTCTTCTCGTTCATCGGCCTCGATGCGGTGTCGACCGCCGGTGACGAAGTGAAGAATCCGCAGAAGACCATGCCCAGGGCCATCATCGCGGCTCTCCTCGTGGTCACCACCTTCTACATCCTGGTCGCGTTCGCCGGCCTGGGCACGCAGGACGCGGCGGACTTCGGATCGGACGAACAAGCCGAAGCGGGCCTGTCGGTGATCCTGGAGAACATCACCGGCAGCACCTGGGCCAGCACCATTCTGGCCGCCGGCGCGGTGGTCTCCATCTTCTCGGTGACGCTGGTCGTGATGTACGGACAGACGCGCATTCTCTTCGCGATGGGCCGAGACGGGCTTCTGCCGTCGATGTTTGCAAAGGTCAACCCGCGCAGCATGACTCCGGTGGGCAACACCGTCATCGTCGCCGTCGTCACCGGCATTCTCGCGGGCTTCATCCCGCTGAACTGGCTGCTCGATGCGGTGTCGATCGGCACCCTGGTCGCGTTCATCACCGTGTCGGCCGGTGTGATCATCCTGCGGGTGCGTCAACCCGACCTCGAGCGGCCGTTCAAAGTCCCGGGCTACCCCGTGACGCCCGTTCTCTCGATCCTGGCGTGCGCCGCGGTGCTCTACGGCCTGCGGTGGCAGACGTGGTTGGTCTTCGGTGGTTGCGTCGCTCTGGTGTTGCTCTTCTATCTGCTCTGGGGGCGACGCCACAGCGCATTGAATGCCGACGGCTCCGATGGTTACATTCCGACCGCCGTGCCCGGCGACGACGACGTGATGATCAAGGATGAGCCGTGACCGTCGCCGTCGGCTACCTCGCGGGAAAGAGTGGTCGCTCGCCGTTGTATCTGGCGGTCGAAGCGGCCAGGACGCTGCAGACGTCGCTGACCGTGGTGACGGTCGTGCCACGACCCTGGATGACCCCGTCGCTCGGCCGCATCGACGCCGAATATGCCCAGTACGCAGAACAATTGGCGACGAACTCCGCGGCGCAGGCCCGGGACTGCATTGACGCGATCGCCGACGGCCTCGACGTCAGATATCACAAGGTGTCGCACCGCTCGGTGTCCGGCGGCCTCCTGGAAGCGATCTCCGAGTTGGACGCGGAGGTTCTGATATTGGGTTCGGCCGCCGACGGAAAGCTCGGGCAGGTCGTAATCGGCTCGACCGCCGACCGCCTGCTGCACTCGTCGCCGGTACCGATGGCGATCAGCCCGCGCGGCTACCGCGGTTCGAAGGCCGGCGGCCTGACCCGGATCACGGCCGCCTACCCGGGCACGGCCGACACACTGCATGTCGTGCAGCGCGTCGCCGCGCTCGGCCGACGGCTCAACGTGCCTATGCGGGTGATCACGTTCGCGGTTCGGGGCCGAACGATGTACCCGCCGGAAGTCGGCTTGAGCGCGGAGGATTCGATTCTGGAACAGTTGGCCGGTTACGCACGAGAGGCATTGGCGCAGTTGAAGACCGACGGCGTGGTGGGACCGGACGTCGATGTACAGGTGGCCACCGGCAACGGCTGGGACGATGCTCTGGACGCCGTCGATTGGCAAGACGGTGATCTGCTGGCTATCGGCACATCGCCCGCCGGCGGAATCGCGCGGGTGTTCTTGGGCTCGCGGGGCTCGAAGATCCTGCGGCACAGCCCCGTTCCGGTGCTGGTACTACCGGGCTGATCGCTAGTACTTCATCACACCGCGGTCGACGCTGATCTGGGAACCCGACAGGGTCGCGGATTGGTCGCCGGCCAGCCAGACCACCACGTCGGCGACCTCGTCGACGTTCATGAAGTCGGACCGCTTGCCTGTCGCGTTCTGGCCCACCGGGAGGTAGGGCATCGGGGCGAAGCCGTGCAGATAGCTCGGGTGCGCGCCGAAAACGCCCAACATGGCGTCGTTTTCGGTCATCGGGGTGGCCACCGAGTACGGGTGAATGGAGTTGACCCGGATGCCGTACTCGCCGGCTTCCAATGCGAGCGAGTTCGTCAGTGCGGTCAGCCCGTGCTTGGACGCGGCGTAGTGGCTGTTGCCCGGCGTGGCCTTCACCCCTGCCGACGAACTGACCACGATGATCGAGCCGCCGTTGCCGGCCTCGATCATCGCCGGGACGACGGCACGTAGCGTGCGCCAGGTTCCGGTGAGGTTCGTGTCGATGACGGTGTTCCACTGTTCGTCGGTCAGTTCCCACAGCCGGCCCCAGGACAGCACGCCGGCGTTGGCCACCAGGATGTCGAGCCTGCCGAACTGCTCGACGCCGTCGGCCACCAATTGGCGCACCGCGGCGTCGTCGCGGACGTCGACTTCGCGTCCCAGCACTTTGCGGCCCTCGGCCTCCACCAACCGGACGGTCTCGTTCAGGTCCTCGGGGGTCGTCCCGGGATAGGGAATGGTGTCACTGACAGAGGCACAGATATCGGAGACGATCACGTCGGCGCCTTCGCGTGCCAGCCGCACAGCGTGGGCGCGGCCCTGGCCTCGCGCGGCACCGGTGACGAACGCCACTCGCCCTTCGAGCGTCCCCGACGATGTTGTCATCAATGGTCCTTTCAGTCAGCCCAGGCCAGGCTAGCAAGAGAGTTGGAACGTGTTCTAAATACTTCCCGGCCAGTGGTCGCAAATGTGACGTCGTGTTTGCCCATGACCTCCTCGGGTATTGCTGCTGGACGGGTTCAGAGGCCTTGATTGCCGAGAGACGCAGCGGAATTCGACCGCACCAGCGCAGACCCGATCCACAGCTAGCCCCTAGCCACGGGGTAGTGACATCCCCTACCAACATCAGGGAGAACCATGCCATTGACGACATTGACCATCCGTCGCATCGCACCCGCACTGCTGACCGGCGCGGCTGCCGCGCTCATCGCCGCCCCCATCGCGGCCGCAGCACCGCAGAATGACTGCACTGTTCCGCAGACGTCGACCTCGATGTGTCAGACGTCCGGCGACGTGGCGACGCCGCCCGATCCCGCCGGTGGTGCCGGCAACGCCAACGACCAGAACGGTGCCTACGGACCCAACGGGAACACTCCCCCGGTGGGCGGCAACAACTGACCCGGCTCAGTAGTCGACCGGGTCGCGGACGATCGGGCAGGTCATGCAGTGGCCACCGCCTCGTCCGCGACCCAGTTCGGCACCGACGATCGTGATGACCTCGACGCCGGCCTTGCGTAACAGCGAGTTGGTGTGGGTGTTGCGGTCGTAGGCGAACACCACACCCGGCTCGACGGCCACCAGATTGTTGCCGCTGTCCCACTGCTGGCGCTCGGAGTCATAGGCGGTGCCACCGGTTTCGACCACCCGCAGTGCGCCGAGGCCAAGGGCGTTCGCCACCACTTCCACGAACGGTTTGGTCTCTTCGATGACGTCCAGCCCCGGCGCCGAATCACTGGGCAGCAGCGTGAAAGTCTGGATGTTGTCGACGATTTCGGGATAGATCGTCACCACATCGCGATCGGCGAAGGTGAACACCGTGTCGAGGTGCATCGCGGCGCGCAGTTTCGGCATCCCCGCCACGACGATCCGTTCGGCCGCGCCGCGTTCGAACAGTGTCGCCGCCACCTGGGTGATCGCCTGTCGTGAGGTGCGTTCGCTCATCCCGATCAACACCACGCCGTTGCCTGGCACCAACACGTCGCCACCCTCGATAGTGGCCATCCCCCAAGACTTTTCGGGGTCACCCCACCACACCGTCGATCCGGCGAAATCCGGATGGAACTCATAGATGGCCTTCATCAACAGCGTCTCGTCGTGCCGGGCCGGCCAGAACAGCGGGTTGAGGGTCACACCGGAGTAGATCCAGCAGGTGGTGTCGCGGGTGTACAGCGTATTGGGCAGCGGCGGCATCAGATACTCGGTGATTCCCGCATGCTCGCGGGCCAGGGCACGGTAGCCCCGACCGAGATCGACGGGTAGGTCGCGGGTCGACAGCCCGCCGATCAGGAACTCGGCGAGTCGACGGGCAGGCAACTCGTCGAGGAACGATCTGGTGTCGTCGACCAGTCCCATACCAACCTCGTTGGCGACGATCTTGCGGTCGAGAAGCCAGGTGCGGCCGTCCGGAATCTCCATCGTCTCGGTCAGCAGGTTGTGCAATTCCACCACCGCCACGCCGCGGTCCCGCATCTTGTCTATGAAGTCGAAGTGGTCCCGGCGAGCGTTCTGCACCCACAGCACGTCGTCGAACAGCAGGTCGTCGCAATTGGTCGGGGTCAGCCGCTCGTGGGCCAGGCCGGGTGAGCACACCAGCACCTTGCGCAGCGTTCCCACCTCGGAATGCACGCCGTACGACGCAGATGCAGACGTCACCACATCACTTCCCTTCCCCCAGAGTGCGATTGCGTGATCAGCGCCCCGAGCACGTCGGCCTGCGTCGGTGCTTCGGTCGAGGCCATCAGCTAGAGGTCGGCCAGGATCTGTTGTCGTTTGGCGGTGTATTCAGCCTCGGTGATCGAGCCGGTTGCCCTCAGGGTCTCGAGCTCTTGAAGACGTTGCGCGGTGGACACTTCCGGCATCGGCGGCGGCACGTATGGCGGAGCGGCGGCGGTGGGTTGCGCAACCGGCGGTGGCGTGGCGGCTACCGGTTGCCCGGTGGCGGCCCGCCGGACGACGGCCATCACCTGTTGGCGCACCGCAGGATTGGACCGGATGTCGATGGTGCCATTCATCGGCACGCCGTTGGCGCGCAAGATCTGCATGATCTCCATCAGCGGGCCGGCCTGCCCTCGCAGGTCGTAGGTCTTGTTGTCCTCGGCGAGCGTGAACTGCGCGGGCACCACGCCGGCGATCAAAGCGCTGGCGTTCCAGTCGATTTCGTACTTCTGCGTGCCCGGCTCGACGAGCGCGACCAACTTGTGGGCGTTGAGGATCTGCATGCGGGTCGGGCTCGACGCCATCGTTTCCTGACTGTCGAAACCCTGATAACCGGGCACCTCGAAGTGGAGGTTCACCTTGATCATCTGCTGGTCGTTGACGAACCACGAGGTATCCGAGATACCGGTGATCTGCGCCAGCACCAGAACGCCGCGTTGATTCAACTCTTCGTGCTTGGCCGCCGACTTCATCCCCGAGTTGGTCAACCACAGGGCGGCGAGCACGTCGCCCGCCGTGATCAGCAGGCCGACCCAGAACATCCACCCGATGTAGGGCCGCGCGAACGGCCCGAGGGCGAAGTAGACGATGAGGAAGATCGGACCGACGAGGCCACCGAACAGCAGCACGGTCAGTTGCGCTTTGAGATACCGCCCGAACATTTGGCACACCCCTTTTCGGCCAGCAATGTCGCGATCAGACTAACTCCGCGACCGCCGCTTGGGATCACTTGTCGTGTGTCTGTGAAGATGCTGCCGACAGCCCTGTTCAGGGGGTTTGCAGTAGCTGGTCCAAGGCCGGCAACTGAGGGACCAGATGACTGACGAACACCTCGAGACTGTTCTGGGCCCCGGGGTCTGCCTGCGGCACGGGCCGGACAGGCGCCGGGGACGCCGGGTGGGCGGCCGGCTGGCTGCGCGGCGCCGGGCGCACGTGGTGCACGTCGACGCTGGCCGCGCTGACCATCAGCACCGACGCGACGAGTCCACCGAGCACCACCAGCAGAGCCGCGCCGCCGAACAGGACCGACGGCGGGTATGCCGGCTGCTGAAAATCGTCGTCGTCCATGGCCCCACCCCGCTGTGGATGCCGAAGCCTAGCACCGGCGCGAGAGTGGTTCACCACAAACGAAAGCGGCGCCCACCCGAAGGTGAGCGCCGCTTCGTGCGACTAGTACCTAGATCACTTGATGATCTTGGTGACCCGGCCGGCGCCGACGGTGCGGCCACCTTCACGGATCGCGAACCGCAGGCCCTCGTCCATGGCCACGGGCTGGATCAGCTTGACGGAGATGTCGGTGTTGTCACCGGGCATCACCATCTCGGTGCCCTCGGGGAGGGTCACCACGCCGGTCACGTCCGTGGTACGGAAGTAGAACTGCGGGCGGTAGTTGTTGAAGAACGGCGTGTGCCGGCCGCCCTCGTCCTTGGACAGGATGTAGACGCTGCCCTCGAACTCGGTGTGCGGGGTGGTGGTGCCGGGCTTCACGACGACCTGGCCGCGCTCGACGTCTTCGCGCTTGACGCCACGAACCAGCAGACCGACGTTGTCGCCGGCCTGGCCCTGGTCGAGCAGCTTGCGGAACATTTCCACACCGGTGACCGTGGTCTTGGTGACGGTCGGCTTGATGCCGACGATCTCGACTTCCTCGTTCACGTTGATCACGCCACGCTCGACACGACCGGTGACCACGGTGCCGCGGCCGGTGATCGTGAAGACGTCCTCGACGGGCATCAGGAACGGCTTGTCGGTGTCGCGGACCGGGTCCGGGATCGACTCGTCGACGGCGTCCATCAGATCCTCGACGCTCTTGACCCACTGCGGGTCACCCTCGAGGGCCTTGAGTGCGGACACCTTGATGACCGGGGCTTCCTCGTCGAATTCCTGGGCGGCCAGCAGTTCGCGGACCTCCAGCTCGACGAGCTCCAGGAGCTCCTCGTCGTCGACCATGTCAGCCTTGTTCAGCGCCACCAGGATGTAGGGGACGCCGACCTGGCGGGCGAGCAGCACGTGCTCGCGGGTCTGCGGCATGGGACCGTCGGTGGCGGCGACCACCAGAATCGCGCCGTCCATCTGGGCGGCACCGGTGATCATGTTCTTGATGTAGTCAGCGTGACCGGGGGCGTCAACGTGCGCGTAGTGACGCTTCTCGGTCTGGTACTCCACGTGGGAGATGTTGATGGTGATACCGCGCTGACGCTCCTCGGGCGCATTGTCGATCTGGTCGAATGCGCGCGATTCGTTCAACTCGGGGTACTTGTCGTGCAGAACCTTGGTGATTGCTGCAGTCAGCGTGGTCTTGCCGTGGTCAACGTGACCGATGGTCCCGATGTTGACGTGCGGCTTCGTCCGCTCGAACTTCGCCTTCGCCACTTCTGTGTCCTCCTGGACTTGTTGGTGCTCTTACTTAAGCAGGGTTGATCTTTGCAGTTGTGGTTCTCCGCAACGGCGGCAGGTCAGATTACTGAACGGTACCGATGGGGCCGTTCACTTCGTTCACTGACCCGTCGCCTTCGCGATGATCTCCTTCGACACGTTCGCCGGAACTTCGGCGTACGAGTCGAACACCATGGAGTAGTTGGCCCGGCCCTGGGTCTTCGACCGAAGGTCGCCGACGTAGCCGAACATCTCCGACAGCGGAACCTGCGCCTTGACGACGCGCGCACCGCTGCGCTCTTCCATGGCCTGGATCTGACCACGGCGGGAGTTCAGGTCGCCGATCACGTCACCCATGTAGTCCTCGGGGGTGGTGACCTCGACGGCCATGATCGGTTCCAGGATGACCGGCTGCGCCATGGCGGCAGCCTTCTTCAGGACCTGGGAGCCGGCGATCTTGAAGGCCATTTCCGACGAGTCGACGTCGTGGTACGCACCGTCGAGCAGCACGACCTTCACGTTGACCAGCGGATAGCCGGCCAACACGCCGTACTGCATGGCATCCTGCGCACCGGCATCCACCGAGGGGATGTACTCACGCGGGATGCGGCCACCGGTGACCTTGTTCTCGAACTCGTAGGTCGCACCATCCTCGCCGGTGAACGGCTCGAGGTTGATGAGGACCTTCGCGAACTGGCCGGAACCACCGGTCTGCTTCTTGTGCGTGAACTCGACGTTGGTGGCGGCGCGCTTGATGGTTTCCTTGTAGGCCACCTGCGGCTTGCCGACGTTGGCCTCGACCTTGAATTCGCGGCGCATGCGGTCCACCAGGATGTCCAGGTGAAGCTCGCCCATCCCGCCGATGACGGTCTGGCCGGTCTCCTGATCCAGGTGCACCTTGAAGGTCGGATCCTCTTCGGCGAGCTTCTGGATGGAGAGGCTCAGCTTCTCCTGGTCGCTCTTGGTCTTCGGCTCGATGGCGACCTCGATCACGGGATCGGGGAACGTCATCGACTCCAGCACGATCTGGTTGTTCGGATCGCTCAGGGTGTCACCGGTGGTGGTGTCCTTGAGGCCGATCACCGCGTAGATGTGACCGGCGGACGCCGACTCGACCGGGTTCTCCTTGTTGGAGTGCATCTGGAACAGCTTGCCCAGCCGCTCCTTCTTGCCCTTGGTCGAGTTGATGACCTGGGCGCCGGAGTCGACCTTGCCCGAGTACACCCGGACGTAGGTCAGCTTGCCGAAGAACGGGTGCGTGGCGACCTTGAACGCCAGCCCGGCGAACGGCTCGTCGGCCGACGGCTTGCGCGAGATGATCTCGTCTTCCTTGCCCGGGACGTGGCCTTCGGCGGCCGGAACGTCCAGCGGGGTCGGAAGGTAGTCGATGACCGCGTCGAGCATGGGCTGCACGCCCTTGTTCTTGAACGCGGACCCGCACAACACCGGGTAGCCGGCGCTGGTGACGGTCAGCTTGCGCAGACCGCCCTTGATCTCCTCGATGGTGAGCTCTTCGCCGCCCAGGTACTTCTCCATGAGGTCGTCATCGGTCTCGGCGATGGCCTCGATCATCGCGGTGCGGTATTCCTCGGCCTTTTCCTGCAGATCGGCCGGGATATCGACGACGTCGTACTTCTCGCCGAGCTTCGTCTCGCCGCGCCAGACCTTGGCCTTCATCTCGACCAGGTCGACGACACCCTCGAAGTCACCTTCGGAGCCGATCGGCAGCTGGATCGGAACGACGTTCGCGCCGAGGCGGTCCTTCATGGTCTGCACCGAGAAGTAGAAGTCGGCGCCCAGCTTGTCCATCTTGTTGACGAAGCAGATGCGCGGGACGTCGTACTTGTCGGCCTGACGCCAGACCTGCTCGGACTGCGGCTCGACACCTTCCTTGCCGTCGAAGACGGCGACGGCACCGTCGAGCACGCGCAGCGAACGCTCCACCTCGACGGTGAAGTCGACGTGGCCCGGGGTGTCGATGATGTTGATCTGGTTGTCGTTCCAGAAACAGGTGGTAGCGGCCGAGGTGATGGTGATACCCCGCTCCTGCTCCTGCTCCATCCAGTCCATCGTGGCGGCACCGTCGTGCACCTCACCGATCTTGTACGAGATACCGGTGTAGAAGAGGATGCGCTCGGTCGTTGTCGTCTTGCCGGCATCGATGTGCGCCATGATGCCGATGTTGCGGACCTTGTTCAGGTCGGTGAGCACGTCCTGTGCCACGGCTAAATTCCCACTCTTTCGCTTCTCAATTTGGTGTGGTCATGCGCCGGGAGCCGCCACGCGGTGACCGCCGGCAGTGCAATCACCAGCGGTAGTGCGCGAAGGCCCGGTTCGCCTCGGCCATCTTGTGGGTGTCTTCACGCCGCTTCACGGCTGCACCCAGGCCATTGCTGGCGTCGAGGATCTCGTTCGCCAGCCGCTCGATCATGGTCTTCTCGCGGCGCGCCTTGGAGAAGCTCACCAACCAGCGCAGGGCCAGCGTGGTGGAGCGTTCCGGGCGGACCTCGACGGGCACCTGGTAGGTCGCGCCACCGACACGACGGCTGCGCACCTCGAGGGCGGGCTTGACGTTGTCGAGAGCGCGCTTCAGGGTGATGACCGGATCGGTGCCGGTCTTGTCACGAGCCTGCTCGAGCGCACCATAAACAATGCGTTCTGCCAGCGATTTCTTCCCGTCCAGCAGAACTTTGTTGACCAGCTGGGTGACCAGCTGCGAGCCGTAGACCGGGTCATTGACCAACGGGCGCTTCGGCGCGGGACCCTTGCGCGGCATTAGCTCTTCTCCTTCTTCGCGCCGTAACGGCTACGGGCCTGCTTGCGGTTCTTGACACCCTGGGTGTCAAGCGAGCCGCGGATGATCTTGTAGCGCACGCCGGGGAGGTCCTTCACACGACCGCCGCGGACCAGCACCATCGAGTGCTCCTGGAGGTTGTGGCCCTCACCGGGGATGTAAGCGGTCACCTCGACGCCGGTCGTCAGCTTCACGCGCGCGACCTTGCGAAGTGCCGAGTTCGGCTTCTTCGGGGTGGTCGTGTACACGCGAGTGCACACGCCGCGGCGCTGCGGGCTGCCCTTGAGGGCCGCGGTCTTCACCTTCGCGACCTTGTCGGTGCGACCCTTGCGGACCAGCTGCTGAATGGTTGGCATCTACCGGCTTTCTTCTCTCGTACGTCTTTCGGCGCTTCTCAAGTCTCTGTACTGCTGTTTTCACCCCGCGGCGTACCCCGCTGCCGGGCGTGTCGCACACACCGTGCACCGGTCGAATCCGATGCATACTGGACATGCGAATTGGCCCGGCGTGCGCGCATGCGTCCCCGCAAGCGCCCCTAACGGCCAGGCACGAGCTTCCACGATACCAGGCGCGGCACGCCCCTCCAAACTCGGTGCGCGCCGCCTTACTGCAGGTCAACGCGTGAATGTTGGCGCCGGTTCCCGACAGCACCGATATTCGGGTGCCCGATGTGGGCTCAGCCGTCCGCTTCGTTCCGGCGTGCCATCCCGGCGGCCAGCCGCAGGACCATGTCGGAGAACACGACGTCAGCGTCGACCATGTCCATCACGCCCGTCATCTCCAGCAGGACGAACCCGTGGATCGCCGCCCAGAACTCCAGCGAGGCATAGAACGCGCCGTCGCCGTCCAGGCCGTACGACGCCAGCACCTCGATGACCGGGGCCGCGGCGGCATGCGACGCGGCCGTGAACTCGGGGTCGTCACCCCCCAGCGGCATGCGGGTGAAAGCCGAGTATCGGCCCGGGTGATGGTGGGCGTAACTGCGGTAGGCGCTGGCCATCGCGGTCACGGCATCGTCGCGGGTGCGGCCCTGCCCGGCGGCCGACAGCATCCGCAGGATGTCGTCGACGACATGCATGCGGACGGTGCGACGCAGATCATCCAGGCTGTGGACGTGGTTGTAGAGCGACGGGCCCTTCGTCCCCAACTGGGTGGCCAGGGCGTTGATGGTCAGTCCGTCCCAGCCCTCCCGATCGAGGAAGGTCAGGGCCGCGTTGACGATGACGTCGCGGCTGAGCTTGTTCGACCTCGCCGACGACCGGGTTCCGGGGCGCGGGCGGGCAGCCGCCGACTCCGGTTCCGGCCGAGTTGTCATCGCAAGCCCTTCACTGGTGGATCGACGGAGAACTCTAGTTGAACGACCGGCTGCCCCGTGGGCTCCAACTCGGGTTCGGTGAAAGTAAGACATGTCGGTGAGCTGGGGACACCGCGGTGACGCGTTCATCATGACCTGCGTTGCCGCCCCGGCGAGGGGTATCACCACAACGGTCACATACCCGGTGTAGAACCATATCGCCGCCACGGGATCGTGCTGGGCCGTCATCACGCAGGGCTCGTCGAACACCGTGCTGGCCGATAACGTCGTCTACGACATCACGGCCTCGACCACGGCCGCGGGTTGACAATGACGAACCGGATCGACAGCGTTCCGGCGTAATCGCGAAGGACGGACGAATGCCGATGCACTCCCCCACACTCATCGCTGGGATCAGCGTTCTCGCCGCCATCGCCCTGGCGGGCTGCGGATCCACCAGCAAGGAATCGCCCTCGCCGACGGCAACCGCCGGAGAATCCGGAGCACAGGTAGAGGTGGGCAACACCATCAACTACGGCTCGTTCGGCACGACCGCGGAGATCGACTGCGCCGACGGCAAGTCGCTGAACGTCGGCGGTTCCAACAACACTCTGACGGTCAAGGGGACGTGCGCGTCGGTCAACATCGGCGGCGCGGACAACAAGATCACCTTCGGCACGATCGACAAAGAGCTCTCCGTCGTCGGGCTCAACAACACGATCACTTACAAGGGCGACCCGAAGGTGAACAATCTGGGCTCGGGGAACACGCTCAACAAGTCTTAGGCCTTCTCCCCGTGCCTGCCGGCGCCCTTGGCGAACCGCTGCGCACCGGCAAGGGACTCGGCGGCTACCCGCGACAGGCTGCCGAACTCGAAATCCATGGCATCGGCTTCGGACTGGCCCCACTGGTTGAGCGCCGACGTCCGGTCCGAACGCAGGCACAGCTGCGGAAGCTGAGCCAGTTCGGCGGCCAGTTCCTCGGCGGCCTGGCGGCTCTGCCCTGGCGGCACCACGCGATTCGCCAGGCCGATGGCCAGCGCTTCCTCGGCGCCGACGGCCCGGCCGGTCAGGATCAAGTCCATCGCCCGGCTGTGACCGATGAGCCGAGGCAGGCGCACGGTGCCGCCGTCGATCAGCGGTACCCCCCACCGGCGGCAGAACACCCCGAACACGGCGTCTTCTTCCGCCACCCGCAGGTCACACCACAGCGCCAGTTCCAGGCCACCGGCCACCGCGTAGCCGCTGACCGCGGCGATCACGGGTTTGGACAGTTGCATGCGGCTGGGGCCCATTGGCCCGGGGCCGTCGCGGTGGGTGGGGTTGGTGTCCGGCGTGCCGATGGCCTTGAGATCGGCTCCGGCACAGAAGGTTCCGTTGTCGCCCCAGAGCACGGCCACCGACGCCGACTCGTCGTTGTCGAACTCGTCGAACGCGTTGAACAGAGCCATCGCCGTAGGACCGTTGACGGCGTTGCGGGCCTGTGGACGGTCGAGGATCACCGTTGTGACTTCTCCGTTGCGTTCGACTCTCACCGGATTCCGTTCGTCGGTCATGTCGCCTCCACCAATTGTCCCTCGTCACGCCGCGCGACCAGTTCGGCGGCGAAATCTGCATAGGCCCGCCGCAGCGCAGCACCGGGCCAGCGCGCAGGCAACAATTCTTCCGGCAGCACCGGATCGGTGAGCAGATGACGCACAATCGCGGCCGCGGCACGAAACCGCGCCGGAATGTCCTGCGCCGCAGTCACCTCGTCGAGAAGCCGCTGTCCGGTGACCGCCCAGCCATGCAGATCCCACAGCCGCCCGGTCAGCTCGGCCGGATCGTCATCGCGTGAACGCAGCACCCGCACTCGTTCGGCGATCTCGGCTGGCAGCTCGTCGTCGAGGTTGTCCGGGCGTAACCAGACGCCCTCCCGGATCTCACCGAACCGCTTGATCTGCAGAGTGTTTCGCAGCGCGGCGCGGGCACGGGCATCCATACCCACCGCGGTGATCACCAAGGTGACCCAGTCGCCGTTCCAGTCGCGCATGCGCGGGTAGAGCGCATCGTCCTGGCGGCGCTGGCGGGTCAACAACCGGTCGGACAGTCGATACCCGTCGTCGGAACGCACCAGATCGCCGGCGGCCACCATCCGCGTCAGCGCCACCCGCAGCGTCTGCTCGCGGATACCGAAATCCGATGTCAGTTGCAGCAATTCAGCCGACGTGGCCCACGCGGGGTGTGCGCCGAGCAATACGCTCAGCACCACCGACCGAGCCGTCATCTTCGCCAACGACTGCGGCACGGTGTCAGACCCCCGACGCGCGGCGCCCGTGGTCACCGAACGGTTCGTCGCGGTGGCGGACCGCCTCGCGGAAGCCGTGCTCGCGGGCGTCCGCCACGAACGCGTGCCCCTCCGGGGTGTGCCGGGCGATTCCGTCGAACACTGTGCTGACCATCCGGCTGGTCGCCACACCCTGCTGATACAACGCGGTGTTCATCGCCAGCTTGACCATGATCAACTGGTTCACCGGCACCGCGGCGATGCGCTCGACGAGCCGTTCGGTGCGCTCGTCGAGGTCGGCCGGATCCGGCGCCTCGATGGCCAGGCCCCACTCGGCGGCCTGCGCTCCGGTGATGCAATCCCCGGTCAGCAGAAGGCGTTTGGCCCGCTGATCACCCAGCCGATGCGCCCACAGGCCGGCCGCGGGAACGCCCCACACCCGCGTCGGCGGATAGCCGATCTTGGCGTCGGAGGCGGCGATCACCTGGTCGGCGTGCAGCGCGATATCGGTGCCACCCGCGACGCAATACCCGTGAATCTTCACCACCGTCGGCTTGTCGGCGTGCATCAGGCTGGAGAAGCCGCGCACGAAGCGGCTCATCATCTGATAGTCGATCATCGGGTCCCACGGACGGTCGGCCTTGTGGTTGACCGCCTGCGTCTTGCCGTCGAGCACGGTGCCCTGCCGGTCCCCGCCGCCTGCCGACGACGAGCCGTCGGCGTAGGCACCGAGATCGAAACCGGCGCAGAACCCTTCGCCGCGGCCCGACACCAGGATCACGTGCACCTTCGGATCGAGGTCGGCGCGTTCCACCAGCGCGGCCAACTCCAGCGGCGTCTCGGCGACGATCGCGTTGCCCTTGTCGGGGCGGTTGAAGGTGATGCGGGCAATCCGATCGGTGACCTCGTAGGTCATCGTCTTTAGTTCGGTCACTTCAATTCCCTTCGCGAGCAGACGCAAAGGTAGCCAAAATTGCGGCGTGTCGGAGACTTTTGTGTCTGCTCGCGGGAGGCCGTCATCCCTTCACCAGGCAGCGTTCGATGATCGGCGCCAGGTCGAGCCCGGCCGGCAGCGTCCCGAACGCGCCGCCCCAGTTGCCGCCGACCCGGGAGGCCAGGAACGCCTCAGCGACCGCGGGATGACCGTGGCGGACCAGCAGCGAACCCTGCAGCGCCACCGTGATGTCCTCGGCGATCCTGCGCGCGCGGTACTCGATGCCGTCGAGGTTCTCCAGCTCGGAACGCAAGCCGGCCACGTGCGTGTCCAACCGCGCGTCCGCACCTGCGGTGAGCGCCAGTTCGTCGAAGAGGACGCCGACGCATTCGGGACGGGTTGCCATGGCGCGCAACGTATCCAGTGCACTGACGTTGCCGGAGCCTTCCCAGATGCCCATCAGCGGCGCCTCCCGGTAGAGGCGCGGCATTCCGGACTCCTCGGCATAGCCGTTGCCGCCCAGGCATTCCATCGCCTCGGCGGCGTGCGGGGTGGCACGTTTGCACACCCAGTACTTGGCCGCAGCCAGGCCGATCCTGCGCAGCAAGGTCTCGCGTTCGTCGCCGCGGACGACGGCATCGGTGGCTCCGGCCATCCGCATCGCAACGATGGTGGCGGCCTCGGCCTCGACGGCGAGGTCGGCGATCACGTTGCGCATCAACGGCTGATCGATCAGATAGGCGCCGAACGCCTTGCGGTGCTGAGTGTGGTGCACCGCGCGGGTAAGACCGTTGCGCATGCTGGTGGCACTGCCCAGCGTGCAGTCCAGCCGGGTGAGGTTGACCATCTCGATGATGGTTGGCACGCCGCGGCCTTCCTCGCCGACCAGCCAGGCGACGGCACCGTCGTACTCCACCTCGCTGGAGGCGTTGGCATGGTTGCCGAGCTTGTCCTTCAAGCGCTGCAGGAACATTCGGTTGCGGGTGCCGTCGGGAAGTACGCGCGGCAGCATGAAACAGCTCAGTCCGCCGGGTGCCTGAGCCAGCACCAGGAAGATGTCGCTCATCGCCGCGGAGGTGAACCACTTGTGACCGGTGATGGTGTAACTGCCGTCCCCGTTGGGGACGGCCTGGGTGGTGCCGGCACGGACGTCGGAGCCGCCCTGCTTCTCGGTCATCGACATTCCCGCGGTGATACCGACTTTGGTGGCAGGCACTTTCAGCTCGGGGTCGTATCTCCGGCTGGTCAGCAGCGGCTCGTAGATCGCGGCGAGCTCGGGGTTGTGCCGCAGCGCGGGGACAACGGCGTACGTCATCGAGATCGGGCAGACGTGCCCGGGTTCGGGAGTCCACACCCCCATCTTCGCCGCGCGGACCACATGGGCGCCGGGACGCTCGTCGGCCCACGGCGCAGCGTGCACGCCGTGGGCGATCGCGGTGCGCATCAGCTCGTGATAGGCGGGGTCGTACTCGATCTCGTCGACGCGGTAGCCGTAGCGGTCGTGGGTGTGCAGGATCGGGACGTTCCGATCGGCCAGCTCTCCCCAGCGTTGCGCCTGGGCACTGCCCGCGAGCGCGCCGAGCTCGGTGACCTCGTCCAACCCCCACTGGCCGCCCTCGCGAATGAGGGCCTCGATCAGGACCGGCGAGCTGGCCGGGTTGTGGTCCGTCAGCGGCGGGACCTGATTGATGACGACATGCGTATCCGACATGCCATCACTATTACAGTTCTACGACAATCGCACAAGATTCGTAATATGGCAGGCTGGATGGCGTGAAGCCGAACTCCGTCATCCACGCCGCCACCCAATGGCTCGAACACGAACCGGTGCCTGCCGACCAATCGGTGCGCGGTGAGCCGCACACCGGGACAGCCGAACTCGGAGCGTTCGGCGGCCTCGAGGTCGGAGTGTGGGAGATGACGCCCGGAGTCATGCGCGATATCGAAGCCGACGAACTGTTCGTGGTGCTCTCGGGCGCCGCCACTGTCGAGTTCGACGACGGCACCCCGACGATCACGCTGAGCGCCGGCGACGTGGTGCGGTTGGCCAAGGACACCCCGACCGTGTGGACGGTGACCGAGACGCTGCGAAAGGTGTATCTGGTCTAGGTTCGGCGGGCAGGAGCGAGCCGACCCGGGGAATTACGCGCGCCGGCCCGGGTGCGCGGCGAAGAAGGCCCACATCCGCTCGGTGGCGAACGATGGCCAGTCATGGCCGCCATCGGCCACGGTGATCAACTCGACGCTGCGTCCGCTCGGACAACTGGCGACCGATGTCGTCAGATCCCCGTCGACCGTCGTCGCCGGAGAACCACAATGATCGACGTTGCGCCAGAACGCACTGACCTCTGGCGGTGGCGTCGTCGCGATCGGCATGACGGTCCCGGGTTGGCCGTCATACCGGACCAATCGGTCGGCGGTGCCGTGGATGTGCAGCACCGACGTCGGGCGCGGGGCCGGGCACGCCGCGAGCTGAGTGGCCGCGTCCGGCCCGATAGCCGCGAAAAGGTCGGTGTTGCAGGCCAATTTGTACGCCATGATGCCGCCGTTGCTGATCCCGGCGGCATAGATGCGCGCTGGGTCGATGTCCAGCTTCGCGGAGATGTCATGGACAGCGGCGGTGATGAAGCCGACGTCGTCGACGTTGTCCTTGCTCGCTTGTCCACAACACCCGTCGGCGTTCCACGATCCGCCGACCCCATCGGGATAGGCGACCACGAACTTGGCGGAGTCGGCCTGCCCATCCCAGCCGTACTGCCGCTGCGCCTGTTTCGCGCTGCCGGTCCAGCCGTGCAGCATCACGACCAGCGGCGCCGACTGCGGCAGACCGTCGGGAACGTAGAGCCGGTAGTCGCGGTCGACGCCGCCGACCTGGATCGTGTGCGCACTGACGCACTGACACCTGGCGCGAACCCGGTCGCGGGTGCGCAGGCCGCTACCAGGAACAGCGCGAACAGCAGCGCGACTCCACGGACCCACACGGCTAGCTGAGGTGTTCCCGCAGAAAGGCGATGTCGTCCTTGCGTCCTTCGTCGGCCGTCTCGCAGATCACCGGTGCGTCGGCCGCCTGCACGACCGCGACCAGAAGCTGCGGATCAATCTGTCCGGTACCGAAATTGGCGTGCCGGTCAGCGCCGGACCCCTTGGCATCGCGGGAATCGTTGCAGTGCACCAGGTCGATGCGGCCGGTGATGGCTTTGATCCGCTCGACGGCGTCGATCAGCTCCTCGCCGGCCGCCCAGGCGTGGCAGGTGTCGAGGCAGAACCCGATACCAGTGTCGGCGATGCGCTCCCACAGCCGGGCGATGGTGTCGAAGTGGCGGGCCATCGCATGATCACCGCCTGCGGTGTTCTCCAGATACACCGGCACACTGGTCTCCAGCTGCGCGAGGGCCTTGGCCCAGCGTTCGAAGCCGGCCTCCATGTCGTTGTCGTCGGCGTGACCGCCGTGCACGATCACCGCGGTCGCGTCGATCTCGGCGGCGGCGTCGCACGTGTCCTGCAGGATCTTGCGGGACGGGATGCGCACCCGGTTGTTGGCCGACGCTACGTTGATCAGATACGGCGCATGCACGTAGAGCGGGACCGGCGACACCTTCAGCGTCTCGGCGTCGTCGCGCGGCTTGGGCTTCTTCCAGCTCTGCGGGTTGCCGAGAAAGAACTGCACCGCCTCGGCGCCGTCGGCGGCCGCGGCCGCCAGCGG
This sequence comes from Mycolicibacterium rhodesiae, assembly GCF_002086695.1. GTDB lineage: Bacteria > Actinomycetota > Actinomycetes > Mycobacteriales > Mycobacteriaceae > Mycobacterium > Mycobacterium rhodesiae. Next base: position 42,265 of record NZ_MVIH01000008.1, on the reverse strand, counting down.
GTCGTCGCCGTGGACATGGGAACCAATGAGCACGGGTCGAGTCTAGGCGCGCGCACCGACGCCGCGCACAACCGTCATCGCCGCCAGAACAGGTGATGGGTGACCCCACTAGGGCTGGGCACGACCTCGTGGTGGAACCTGTCGTCGAGCTCGTCGGGCGACTCCCACAACCGCGATCCGGCGCCGATCGTCACATCGGCGACCGCGACGTGCAGCGTGTCGATCAGACCGGCGTCGAGGAACTGCCGGACCGTCGTCGCACCCCCGCCGAGCCGGACGTCCTTGCCGCCGGCAGCCGCTTTCGCCTGCTCCGCAACGCGCGCCGGGCTGCCGGAGGTGAAGTGAAACGTCGTCTCCCCCAACGTCAGCGACGGCCGTTCGTGGTGGGTCATGACGAACACCGGTGTGTGGAACGGTGGCTCCTCACCCCACCAGCCCTGCCACTCCGGGTGGTCCTCCCACGGTCCGCGGTACGGACTGAACTTGTTGCGGCCCATGATCTCCGCGCCGATGTTGTTGAAATAGTCACGGGTGAAGTAGTCGTCGAGGCCACGGGTACCGCCCGGGTCGCGCCGGCCCACCCAACTGGCCGTCGCACCCACCCAGGCGAAAAGGGCGGGTTGGTCGGCGTCGCCGAACGGCCGCTGCAGGCATTGATTGAGTCCCGCGCCGAAGCCGTCGCGCGACAGCATGAAGTTGTGGACTCTGAGTAGTTGCGTCACATGTGTGTGGACTCCCGCGGCCGCCCGAACTCATCGCGCTTTTCGGCGCGAGCAGACACAAAAGTCCCCGACACGCCGCGCATGCGGAACCCTTTGTGTCTGCTCAGCCCGCGATGCGAACGGCGTCGATGCAGCTGGCCACCCGCCCGACCAGCTCGCTGGGGTACCGCCGTACATCGTCGACGACGAAGCGCACCAGGGTCCAACCCATATCCTGCAATCTCGCCGTCTTAATGCGGTCGCGCTTCCAGGCTGTCGGATTGGCATGCCATTCCATGCTGTCGTACTCCGCAGCGAGCATCGCCTCGGGCCAGGCGAAGTCGACCCGCCACAGGTCACCACAGCGATCGACGATCTCGTACTGGAGTGTCGATGGCCCAATGCCACCGTCGATGAACACCAGTCGCGCTTCACTTTCCATCGCCGACTCGGAGCGGGCATCGACATACGGCAGCAAGTCCCTGACATTGACGATCCCGCGACGGCCCGCCTGCTCACGCACCGCAGCCGCCAATTCTGCCTGCGTGCAGGCGGTACTTCGTACGGCCGCATCAAGAACCGCGAGCGCTCGCGGCCGCCGTAATGATCGCGCCGTTTCGATGGCGGTCCAGGCCGGTGAGGTGACAAGCCGCCCATGTATCCGCCGTAATGGCGCGCCTATTCGCTGGTGCACCACCAAACCAGCCGTCGGCCGCACTCGAACGCCCGGATCGAGCACATGGATCCGCCTGTCCTTTTCGGTATCGAAGCCATAGAGACCGGCTGCGGTGCTCATGCAAGCGACCATCTTCTTGCCAGTCATGAGGTCAAGTCCCGCCAGCCTGGTGATGGTGTCAGGTTCCGACAGGGCGTAGACGCCGTGCCAAACCCGGATGAGTGCGCCCGCGTTGATGTGGGCGGCCAGCGACTTGCGCGACATCACGCTGAGCAGCTGCCCTGTCGTCGCGAGCCCGCCGTTGGCGGCGAACAGCTCGTTGATGAACACGCCGCGATGCTGCAAGGTGGCCTGGGAGTTGCCAATTCACCGCTGGGGATAACTCGCGACCAGACGCAAATGCCCCCGACACGCCGTGCGTGCGGGGGCCTTTGCGTCTGCTCGCGCAGAGAGGTTAGCGGTAGTCGCTGTAGCCGTAGTCGTCCAACGGCACCGCGGCACCGGTGGCCTGGCCGAAGTCCGGGCTGTAGTACTGATCCTCGTAGGACGGGATCGTGTACGCCGCAGCGCGGGCTTCTTCGGTCGGCTGCACCTGGATGTTGCGGTAGCGGTTGATACCGGTACCGGCCGGGATCAGCTTGCCGATGATCACGTTCTCCTTCAGACCCTGCAGCTTGTCGCTGCGGCAGTTGATCGCCGCATCGGTCAGCACGCGAGTGGTCTCCTGGAACGACGCCGCCGACAGCCACGAGTCGGTGGCCAGCGACGCCTTGGTGATACCCATCAGCACCGGACGGCCGGCCGCGGGCTCGGCGCCCTCGGCAACAACCCGCCGGTTCTCCGACTCGAACTCGCCGCGCTCGGTCAGCGAGCCGGGCAGGAACTCCGTTGCGCCCGAATCGATGATCGTGACGCGCCGCAGCATCTGCCGGACGATGACCTCGATGTGCTTGTCGTGGATCGACACACCCTGCGCCCGGTAGACCTCCTGGACTTCCTTGACCAGGTGGATCTGCACCTTGCGCGGACCCTCGATACGCAGCACCTCGTGCGGGTCGGCCGAGCCCTCGAGGAGCTGCTGGCCCACCTCGACGTGGTCACCGTTGACCAGCAGTCGCTCGGAACCGTCGTCGTGCTTGAACACCTTCAACCGCTGACGCTTGGAGAGCTTGTCGTACACGACCTCCTCGCTCCCGTCGTCGGGAACGATGGTGATCTTGTAGAACTTGTCGGTCTCCTCCAGCTGGACCCGCCCTGCCACATCGGCGATCGGTGCGCGGTTCCGCGGAATACGCGCCTCGAACAGCTCCTGCACGCGGGGCAGACCACCGACGATGTCGGCGCCACCGGTAACACCACCCTGGTGGAAGGTGCGCATGGTCAGCTGCGTGCCGGGCTCACCGATGGACTGCGCGGCCACGATGCCGACGGCCTCGCCGATGTCCACCAGCTTGCCGGTGGCCATCGAACGGCCGTAGCACATCGCGCACACACCCGAGGCGCTGGTGCAGGTGAGCACCGAGCGGACCTTGACCGAGGTGATGCCGGCCTCCAGCAGTGCGTCGATCGCCGGGTCGCCGAGATCGTGTCCGGCGTTGACGACGACGTTGCCGGCCGCGTCGACCGCGTCTGCGGCCAGCGTGCGGGCGTACGCCGAGGTCTCGACGTGCGGATCCCGGATCAGGCTGCCGTCGGCCTGGAGCTCGGCCAGGTCGACCAGGATGCCGCGCTCAGTGCCGCAGTCGTGCTCACGCACGATCACGTCCTGGGACACGTCCACCAGACGACGGGTCAGGTAACCCGAGTCGGCGGTACGAAGTGCGGTGTCCGCCAGACCCTTTCGGGCGCCGTGGGTGTTGATGAAGTACTCCAGCACCGTCAGGCCCTCGCGGAACGAAGACTTGATCGGCCGCGGGATGAACTCACCCTTCGGGTTGGTCACCAGACCCTTCATGCCGGCCAGCGTCCGGGTCTGGGTGAAGTTACCCGTCGCACCGGAATCCACGATCGTGATGATCGGGTTGTCGTTGGGGTAGTGCGCCCGCAACGCGTTACCGACCTCTTCGGTGGCTTCCTTCCACAGCTCGACAAGCGCGTCGTTGCGCTCCTGCTTGTTGAGCGCGCCGCGCTGGTATTTCTTCTCGATCCCGTCGGCTTCGGCCTCGTAACGCTCGAGGATCTCCTGCTTCTCCGGCGGCACGATGACGTCCGCCATCGACACCGTGACACCCGAACGGGTGGCCCAGTGGAAACCGGCATCCTTGAGCTTGTCGACGGTCTGCGCGACCACGATCATCGGGTAGCGCTCGGCCAGATCGTTGATGATCCGGGCCTGGACCTTCTTGTGCATCTGCTCGTTGACGAACGGATACCCCTGCGGCAGAAGCTCATTGAAGAGCACCCGGCCCAGCGTGGTCTCGGCGGTCCAGGCATTGCCCGGGCGCCAGCCGTTCTCACCGAACAGCTCGTTCTCGACCTCGTGCGGCGGACGCAGCTGCGTCAGGCGCACCTTGATCTGAGCGCGAACGCTCAATGCACCGCGGTCCATCGCCATGATCGCCTCGGCCGGCGAGCTGTACACACCGGTTTCCGGAGCATCCTTGGCGGCAGCCGTGTACTCACCCTTTTCGCCGGCGATCAGCGTGGTCAGGAAGTACAGACCGGTGACCATGTCCAGACGCGGCATGGCCAGCGGCTTGCCGGATGCCGGCGACAGGATGTTGTTGCTCGACAGCATGAGGATGCGGGCCTCGGCCTGCGCCTCGGCGCTCAGCGGCAGGTGAACTGCCATCTGGTCGCCGTCGAAGTCGGCGTTGAACGCCTCACAGACCAGCGGGTGCAGCTGGATGGCCTTGCCTTCCACCAGCTGCGGCTCGAAGGCCTGGATACCGAGGCGGTGCAGTGTGGGTGCACGGTTCAGCAGCACCGGGTGCTCGGAGATGACCTCTTCGAGGACATCCCACACCTGGGGACGCTGACGCTCGACCATCCGCTTGGCGCTCTTGATGTTCTGCGCGTGGTTGAGATCGACCAGACGCTTCATCACGAACGGCTTGAACAGCTCCAGGGCCATCAGCTTCGGCAGACCACACTGGTGCAGCTTGAGCTGCGGGCCGACCACGATGACCGAACGGCCCGAGTAGTCGACGCGCTTACCGAGCAGGTTCTGACGGAAACGGCCCTGCTTGCCCTTGAGCAGATCGGACAGCGACTTGAGCGGACGGTTGCCGGGTCCCGTGACGGGCCGGCCACGACGGCCGTTGTCGAACAGCGCGTCGACCGACTCCTGCAGCATCCGCTTCTCGTTGTTGACGATGATCTCGGGCGCGCCGAGGTCGATCAGTCGCTTCAACCGGTTGTTGCGGTTGATCACGCGGCGGTACAGGTCGTTGAGGTCGGAGGTCGCGAAGCGGCCACCGTCGAGCTGGACCATCGGGCGCAGCTCCGGCGGGATCACCGGCACCGCGTCGAGGACCATGCCCATCGGCGAGTTGCCCGACTGCTGGAACGCGGCAACCACCTTCAGGCGCTTGAGGGCGCGAAGCTTCTTCTGCCCCTTGCCGTTACGGATGGTGTCGCGCAGGCTCTCGGCCTCGGCGTCGATGTCGAAGGTCTCGATGAGCTTCTGGATCGACTCCGCACCCATCGAGCCCTGGAAGTACTCGCCGTAGCGGTCGACCAGCTCGCGGTACAGGTTCTCGTCGACGATGAGCTGCTTGACGGCCAGCTTGGTGAAGGTCGTCCAGATCTCGTCGAGCCGGTCCAGCTCACGCTGGGCCCGGTCGCGCAGCTGACGCATCTCACGCTCGCCGCCGTCGCGCACCTTGCGGCGCACGTCGGACTTGGCACCCTCGGCCTCGAGCTCGGCCAGATCGGCCTCGAGCTTCTGGGCGCGGGCCTCCAGGTCGGAGTCACGCTGATCGGCGACAGCCTTCTTCTCGACCTCCATCTCGGCTTCGAGAGTGGAGAGCTCGTTGTGGCGCATCTCGTCGTCGACCGCGGTGATCACGTAGGCGGCGAAGTAGATGATCTTCTCGAGATCCTTCGGCGCCAGATCCAGCAGATAACCCAAGCGCGACGGAACGCCCTTGAAGTACCAGATGTGCGTGACGGGTGCGGCCAGCTCGATGTGGCCCATCCGCTCGCGGCGCACCTTGGCGCGAGTGACCTCGACGCCGCAGCGCTCGCAGATGATGCCCTTGAAGCGGACGCGCTTGTACTTGCCGCAGTAGCACTCCCAGTCGCGAGTCGGTCCGAAGATCTTCTCGCAGAACAGGCCGTCCTTCTCTGGCTTGAGCGTGCGGTAGTTGATGGTCTCCGGCTTCTTGACCTCACCGAAGGACCAGGTGCGGATGTCGTCCGCGGTCGCAAGACCGATACGGAGTTCATCGAAGAAGTTGACGTCTAGCACGTAACTCCCTTTCCCCTTTCGGGACTAGAAAATTTCAAGCGGAGCGATCTACGCAAGGTCTTCAACAGAGGCAGATTCGTTGCGGGACAGGTTGATTCCGAGGTTCGCGGCAGCCCGCTCCAAGTCCTCGTCGTCACCGTCACGCATCTCGATTGCCGCGCCGTCCGAAGACAGCACCTCAACGTTCAAGCACAGCGACTGCAGCTCCTTGAGCAGCACCTTGAACGACTCCGGAATGCCCGGCTCGGGGATGTTCTCGCCCTTGACGATCGCCTCGTAGACCTTGACGCGGCCGACGGTGTCGTCGGACTTGATGGTCAAGAGCTCCTGCAGCGTGTACGCCGCGCCGTAGGCCTGCATGGCCCAGCACTCCATCTCGCCGAACCGCTGACCACCGAACTGCGCCTTACCACCGAGCGGCTGCTGGGTGATCATCGAGTACGGACCGGTCGAGCGGGCGTGGATCTTGTCATCCACCAGGTGGTGCAGCTTGAGGATGTACATGTAGCCGACCGTCACCGGGTACGGGAACGGTTCGCCGCTGCGGCCGTCGTACAGCACGGCCTTGCCGTCACCGTTGACGAGAACCTCGCCGTCACGGTTGGGCAGCGTCGAGCTCAGCAGACCCTGCAGCTCCTCTTCGCGAGCACCGTCGAACACCGGCGTCGAGACGATGCTGTTCGGCTCCGACGAGAGCATGTCCTGCGGCAGGTTGGCAGCCCACTCGGGCGTCCCGCCGACCACATCGATGTTCCAGCCGGCCTTGGCCACCCACCCGAGGTGGGTTTCCAGGATCTGGCCGATGTTCATACGACGCGGCACACCGTGGGTGTTCAGGATGATGTCCACCGGGGTGCCGTCCGGAAGGAACGGCATGTCCTCGACGGGCAGGATCTTGCCGATGACGCCCTTGTTGCCGTGGCGTCCGGCGAGCTTGTCGCCGTCGGAGATCTTGCGCTTCTGGGCCACGTAGACGCGGACCAGCTCGTTGACACCTGCGGGCAGCTCGTCGTCGTCCTCGCGGGAGAACACCCGGATGCCGATGACCTTGCCGGACTCACCGTGCGGCACCTTCAGCGACGTGTCGCGGACCTCGCGCGCCTTCTCACCGAAGATCGCGCGGAGCAGCCGCTCCTCCGGGGTCAGCTCGGTCTCACCCTTCGGGGTGACCTTGCCGACCAGGATGTCGCCGTCGCGGACCTCGGCGCCGATGCGGATGATGCCGCGCTCGTCGAGATCGGCCAGCACCTCATCGGAGACGTTCGGGATATCCCGGGTGATCTCCTCGGCGCCCAGCTTGGTGTCGCGGGCATCGATCTCGTGCTCTTCGATGTGAATCGAGGTGAGCACGTCCTCCTCAACCAGACGGTTGGAGAGGATGATCGCGTCCTCGTAGTTGTGACCCTCCCACGGCATGACGGCGACGAGCAGGTTCTTGCCCAGCGCCATCTCACCGTTCTCGGTGCACGGACCGTCGGCGAGCACCTGGCCCGACTCGACGCGCTGCCCGGCGTCCACGATCGGACGCTGGTTGGCGCACGTGCCGTGGTTGGAGCGGGCGAACTTGCGCATCCGGTAGGTGTGCCGCGTGCCGTCGTCAGCCATCACGGTGATGTAGTCGGCGGAGACTTCCTCGACCACACCGGCCTTCTCGGTGACGATGACATCGCCGGCGTCGATGGCCGCACGCAGCTCCATACCGGTGCCCACCAGCGGTGCCTCGCTGCGCACCAGCGGAACCGCCTGGCGCTGCATGTTGGCACCCATCAGGGCACGGTTGGCGTCGTCGTGCTCAAGGAACGGGATCATCGCCGTCGCGACCGACACCATCTGGCGCGGCGAGACGTCCATGAAGTCGACCTCGGTGGCGTCGACGTACTCGACCTCGCCGCCCTTACGGCGAACCAGCACGCGGGGCTCGCTGAAGCGCCCGTCTTCGGCGGTCGGCGAGTTGGCCTGCGCCACGACGTGGCGGTCCTCCTCGTCCGCGGTCAGGTAATGGATCTCGTCGGTGACCTTGCCGCCCTCGACCTTGCGGTAGGGCGTCTCGATGAAGCCGAACGGGTTCACCCGTGCGTACACCGACAGCGAACCGATCAGACCGATGTTCGGACCCTCAGGGGTCTCGATCGGGCACATCCGGCCGTAGTGGCTGGAGTGCACGTCGCGGACCTCGAGGCCGGCGCGCTCACGGGACAGACCACCCGGGCCCAGCGCCGACAGGCGGCGCTTGTGGGTCAGACCCGACAGCGGGTTGTTCTGGTCCATGAACTGCGACAGCTGGCTGGTGCCGAAGAACTCCTTGATCGCCGCCACGACGGGACGAATGTTGATCAGGGTCTGCGGCGTGATCGCCTCGACGTCCTGCGTGGTCATCCGCTCGCGGACGACACGCTCCATGCGGGACAGGCCGACCCGGATCTGGTTCTGGATCAGCTCGCCGACGGTGCGCAGACGACGGTTACCGAAGTGATCGATGTCGTCGACTTCGACCGGTACTTCAACACCGCCCGGCGCCGTCATGACCGTCTGGCCCTCGTGCAAACGCACCAGGTACTCGATGGTCGCGACGATGTCCTCTTCGGTCAGCGTCGAACTGGTGATCGGCTGGCCGGCGTTGAGGCCCAGCTTCTTGTTGACCTTGTAGCGGCCCACCCGGGCCAGGTCGTAGCGCTTGTCCTTGAAGAACAGGTTCTCCAGCAGGGTCTGCGCGGACTCCTTGGTCGGCGGCTCGCCCGGGCGCAGCTTCCGGTAGATGTCCAGCAGCGCCTCGTCGGTGCCTGCGGTGTTGTCCTTCTCCAGCGTCGACATCATGATCTCGGAGAAGCCGAAGCGCTCCCGGATCTGCTCGTTGGTCCAACCGAGCGCCTTGAGCAGCACGGTGACCGGCTGACGGCGCTTGCGGTCGATACGCACACCCACGGTGTCGCGCTTGTCGACGTCGAACTCCAGCCACGCACCGCGACCGGGGATCACCTTGACGCTGTGCAGCGTCTTCTCGGTGGACTTGTCGATGGTGTCGTCGAAGTACACACCCGGCGACCGGACCAGCTGGCTCACCACGACACGCTCGGTGCCGTTGATGATGAAGGTGCCCTTCTCGGTCATCATCGGGAAGTCACCCATGAAGACCGTCTGGCTCTTGATCTCGCCGGTGTTGTTGTTGATGAACTCGGCCGTGACGAACAGCGGGGCCGCGTACGTCATGTCCTTGTCTTTGCACTCGTCGACCGGAGCCTTGACCTCGTCGAAACGCGGGTCGGAGAAGCTCAGCGACATCGAGCCGGAGAAGTCCTCGATCGGCGACAGCTCGGTGAGCACCTCTTCGAGGCCACCCACCGGGTTGACGTCACCGCGAGCTTCTGCGATCGCGCGCCAGCGCGGCGAGCCGATCAGCCACTCGAACGACTCCGTTTGGACGTCGAGCAGGCCGGGTACTTCTAGCGGCTCGCGCAGCTTCGCGAAGGAAATTCGTTTTGGTGCTCCGGGAACGGAGTTAGAAGTAGTAGTCGTTTTGCTCTGGCTAGAGACTGCCAAGATGCATCCTTCCAGCACCTAATGCGACAGACCGGTGTCACCCGGGAGGTCGCGATATCTGCGTCGGTTCGGCTGGCCTACTCGAGGCCCGGCCTTTCACCGGACGCACGCGACATGCAAACAGGTCTCGAGCTGGAATGTCGTAACTCAGACTTGAGGACCGGTGGTGTCAGGTGCAGGTTGAGGTGGGCAGGAGGCAGCCAGCGCAACGTCCAACAATAGCGGAAGACGGCGCATTCCTCAACAAGCTCATGCCGGGCGGGCTGGCGCTGGCTGGCGATCTAGCTACCCATGCACACATGCTGGTGAACAGACTGACCCGTTTGCGCCTTTCCGTCAAGGGATAACGCGGCGTTTGGTGTGGAAAATTGCCGGTTGGACCACCTACACGCCGACCGTCGACGGGTACTGGCGCGTCCGGGTGATTGGCCCCCACACCCCGAGTTGCCGGGCCCGGGTCACCAGCGCGCTGTACTCGTCGCTCGGGACGGACTGTTCCCGGGTGAGGATGTAGCCGGAGAATCCGGTCGGATCGCTGACGATCACCCATTGGTAGGCGGGGTCGTAGTCGAGGATCCAGTAGTTGCCGGGCTCGGCGGTGTTCGGCGTCTGGTTGAAGAAGGCGACGTCCAGGCGGGTGTTGAAGCCGGCGTTGACCGACACCGCGGTCCCGGTGATTTGACTCGCCGGGCCGTTGGGTCCGATGTAGTTGCCGGAGTTCTGCACCCGGACCGAGCCGTCGGCGTTGAGCGTGTACACCGCTTTGGTGTTGACCAGCCCCCACGCGAACGGCAGCTTCACGCTGCCCTGCTCGTACCAGGGCTGGCCGTCTGCGTACCGGGCGACGTCGACCGGCGGCGGTGCGGGCAGCGTGGCCGCCCCGGCCTCACCCATGACGATCGGCTGGTTGGGGACGTAGGTGCCGTCGTTGGGGCTGCCGTAGATGCCGTACAGCGGATCGGTCGGGCCGTGGCCTGCGTAGATGTCGTTGATCCAGCCGGAGGCGAACGTCCGCACCGCCGTCTTGCCGCCGCGCGGGGACGGGTTGACGATGATCGTGCTGAGCAGTTCGCCGAGCAGCCCGAAGGGGTTGTTGCCGGCGATGACGTCGGTGTGTGAGCCGTTGTCGATCTGCACGCCGTAGAACTGATTGCCGTAGAAGGCCTGCATCAGTTCGGTGGCCACCCCGTAGGCGTTCCAGCGCTGCGGCGGCGCGGCGATCTGGTAGTCCGGGATTCCGGCGCCGGCCAGTGCGGTCAGCGAGTCGGTGAACAGCGGATCGCGCGAGACACCGTCGAACATCACCACGCCGAGCAGGTTGTCGACCTGGTCGGTCTGCGTGATCAGGGCGCCGACGGCGGTGGCGAAGTTGCCGCCGGCGGAATGCCCGGTGAGCAGGAACTTCTCCGGCAGGGTGCCGCTGAGACCGGCAGCGTTGGCGCTGATGTTCAGCGCCGACCGGCTGCCCTGGAACATGCCGGCGACCGCCTCCCGCATCTGTTCGCCGCCGAGGTAGCACCCCGGGCACAAGGGGGTGTTGAACCAGAATATGTCCGGCACCACCACGATGCTGTTCGTCTCCTGGGCCAGCTGCTGAGCCGCGGTGCCGTACCAGTCGTTGAAGCCGAGGAACCCGTGCTGCAGCCAGATCACGCCGTTGGCGGCGACGGTGCCGTCGGCCTGCGTCGGGAAGTACCAGTTGGCCGGGGCGGCGTAGCCGTTCGGGCCGCACGGGATGTTCAGCACCGACGATCCGAACCGGACTCCGGTGACGCCATTGCCGACCGAGACGACGGGATTGTTGGGGTCTAGCCCGTTGTCACCGCTGTTGACCGGCGCCGGCAACTGAGCGCCGAAAAGCCTGGCGACCGTGTCGACCAACCCTTTGACGAGCTTGTCGACCGGTCCGAGTTGGTTGGCCTCCGCGGCGGGCAGCCCGACCGCGGCCGTGGGTCCCATGATGATCTGCTGGTTGGCTGCCGGATAGAAGCCGTACTGCGGCGCCTCGGGGGTGGCACCTGCGTACATGTCGTTGATCCAGCCGTTGCTCAGCGTGTAGACGGCCGCGGTGTTTCCGGCGGGGACCCGCTTGGTCACCAACTGCAGCACCACGTTGAACAGCGGATTGACGCCCAGCATGGAGTCGACGTGCGACCCGTTTTGCAGGACGACGCCGATGAACGTGCCGGGAAGCGTCGCCGCCAGGACGTTGGTGGTCGCGCCGAACAGGTTCCAGCTCTGCGCCGGAGCGGCGATCTGGTAGATCGGCTTGTCCGCGGCGGCCAGGTCGGCGACCTGGCCGGCGAACGATCCGGTCAGGGCGCCGTTGGACACGCCGTCGAACATCAGCACGCCCACCAGATCGGACGGGTCGTACTGGGCGTCGGCGCCGCCCAGGTAGTCGTCGGCGACCGCGGTGGCAAAGCCACCCCCTGCCGAGTGGCCGGCCAGGACGAAGCGCTCCGGGAGTGCCACGCCGGTGAAGCCGGCCGCGGTGGCGCTGCTCAGCAGCGTGGCGCGGTCCGGTCCGAGCAGGGCTGCCGCGTCCTGCTGGGTCACCTCACAGGTGAGGCAGCCGCCCGAGAACGTCATCGGGATGGAGGACAGCGTCGGTGCCACCACGATGCTGTTGGTCTGCTGCGCCAGGTCCTTGGCCAGCGCCGAGTAAAAGGTGTTGGTCGCCCCGAAGCCGTGCTGCAGCCAGATGACGCCCTGAGCGTCGACGCTGCCGTCGGCCTGGGTCGGGAAGTACCAGTCGGCGGCGACGGTCTTCCCGATGAACGCCCCGGGAAGGTCCAACCGGGAATGGCCGACGAGCACACCGGTCACGCCGTTGGTCGGCGCAACCGGCAGTGTGGTCGCTGTGGTCACCGGAGCGCTCGGCGCGGTGGTGGCGGCCGGGATGTTGGTGCGCGGCACCGCCCCCAGGTTGGCGAGCACGCTGAGCGCCGCGCTGGCCCGAAGATCGGATGCCGGTGCCGACGGTGAGGTGGCCAGCGACCGCATCCCGGCCCGACGTGAGGTGGCGACGCCGGCGGTGACGGTCGTCGGCGCGACCGTCGCGGCGGCCGTGGGACCGGTTTTCTGCGCGGCGAGCGACGAGCGTGCCGACCGCGTGGATGACGACGGCGTGGCCGTCCGCTTGCTCGCGCCCGTCGACTTGCCCGGGGCCGAGGACGACGTGTTCGACGTCTTCGAACCGGCGCTGTCGTCGCTGTCGGCGTGTGCCACAGCGGACCCGGACAGCAAGGCCGCACCCAGCCCCACCACTACCGCGCCGGTGCCCAACAAGACCTGACGTTGCGTCATCGCTGACCTGCCTCCCCGAAATTGACGATTCGGCAAAAGTTACTCAGTGCCAGCCCTTTTCGGGCTCGAAATTCGATCCGCGGGCCGGGACGTCATCGATTCGTCAGGCGGCGATCGAGCGGGCCGCGGCGGCGGCGGGCTGGGTCGGCAAGACGATGGCGGCGGTGGGCCCCATGACGATGGGCTGGCCGGCCGAACCGTAGAGCCCGTACTGCGGGGAGTCCGGTCCGGCGCCGACGTAGAAGTCGTTGATCCAGCCGGCCGCCAGCGTGTGCACGGCGGAGGCGTTGCCGGGGGCGGACGGCCTGACGAAGATGGCGGCGAAGAAGTCGAAGAACGGGTCGGACCCGATCACCGAATCGGTGTGCGAACCCTTGACCAGTTCGACACCGACGAACTGATCCGGCCGGTCGGCGATCAGTTGCGTGGTGGTGCGGCCGAACGCATTCCACGGCTGCGGTGGTGCGGCGATCGTGTACACCGGGATGCCGTCGAGGGTGGCCAGCGCGTCGGTGAGACCGTCGCCGTTGGCGACGCCGTCGAACATCACCACACCGAGTAGATGGTTGGGGTCGCCGGGCGCGAGGGACGTGATGTAGTCACTGCCCGCGGCAACGGCCAGTCCCCCGCCCGCGGAATGCCCGGAGAGCGTGAAGTCGTCCGGGAGCGTCCCTTGATAGCCGGCGTTGGCGGCGCTGATGGTCAGTGCGGCACGCCCGCCGAGGAACAGGTCGGCGACACCCTGCTGCATCGCGGGGTTGTTGATCGTGCAGGTGGGGCAGCCGAACGGGGCGAAGGAGGGCAGCGTGGTCGCGACCACGATGCTGTTGGTCTGCTGCGCCAGCGACCGGGCCAGCACGGTATAGAAGGACTTGGTGGCCAGGAATCCGTGCTGCAGATAGATGATCCCGTTGGCCTGCACCGTGCCGTCGGCCTGCGTCGGGAAGTACCAGTCGGCCGGTGCGTTGTAGGTCCGCGAACCCACTGCGATGGTCAGGGTCGTGTTGCCGGTGCGCACCCCGGTCACCCCGTTGGGGGTCGGTGCGGTCACGGCCGGGCCTGCCCCCGCCGGGGTGACCGTGGCTGTGCTCGGTGAACCGCCAAAGAACAGCGGCATCACCAGGTCGGTCCACTTCTTCATCAGCTTCTCGAGCGGGCCGAGCCGGCTGGCCAGCGGGGTGGGCAGCACGACCGCGGAGGCATTGCCCAGGATGATCGGTTGCCCGGCGGCGCCGTAGATGCCGTACTGCGGGTCGGTGGGGCCGGCCCCGGCGTAGAGGTCGTTGATCCAGCCGCTGCTGAGGGTGTTGACCGCGGAGGTGTTTCCGGACGGCGAGCGCTTGGTGACCAGCTGGGCGAAGAAATCGACCAGCGGGTTGCTGCCGAGCATCGCGTCGACGTGTGAGCCGTTGACCAGCACCACTCCGTCGAATTGGTCGGGCCGCAGCGCCAGGAGTTGGTCGGTCGTGGAGCCGAAGGTATTCCACATCTGGGCCGGCGCCGCCAACTGATAGACCGGAATATCGCGGGTGTCCAGGCTGGCGATGGCCTGCGGCAGGGTGCCGTTCATGGTGACGCCGTCGTACATCACCACCCCGAGCAGGTGGTTCTCGTCGGTCGGCGCCAGCGCGTCGACGTAGTAGCCGCCGACCGACGTGGACCACCCGCCGCCTGCGGAATGCCCGGCGAGGATGAAGTCCTGCGGCAGGGTGCCCTCATACCCGGCCTGGCTTGCGCTGATGGTCAAGGCCGACCGGTCGCCGAGGAACATCGTCGCGGCGGCTTTCTGCATCGGGACGCCATAGAGCGTGCAGCCGCGGCAGGCCAGTTGCGGGAACGACGGCAGCGTCGGCGCCACCACGATCGAGTTGGTGTTCTTGGCGAGCTGGGTGGCCAGCTCGGAGTAGAACGCTTTGTCGGCGAGGAATCCGTGCTGCAGCCAGATGACGCCGTTGGCCTGCACCGTCCCGTCGGCCTGCGTCGGGAGGTACCAGTCGGCGGGTGCGTTGAATCCGCCGTTGACCGGGATCGTCAGCGTCGAGTGACCGACCTTGACCCCGGTGACGCCGTTGGTCGCAGGCGGAGTGACGACCGCGGCCTCGGCGACGCTCGACGCGGCCGCGGGACGGGCGCTGGTGCCGGTGGCCGGCTGCGCCGTGGTGGCGGATGCCCCGTGCGGTGGTGCGACGCCGAGTTCGGACAGCACGCTGGTCAACAGTTTCGCCACTGGGCGCGGGGTGGTCTGACGGCCGGCCGCGGCCTTGGGTGGGGCGGCCTTGACCGCGGGCTTCGCGGTGCGGGGGCCGGAGACGACGGCGGCGACCGCGGTGCGGTTCTTGACGGTTGCGACGGTGGAGGACTTGGTCGGCGACGCCGACGTCTGCGAGGTGGATGCGCCACCCGAATGGTCGGGGTTCCCGCCGGTGTCGGCGGCGGCGGTGGCAGTGCCGGTCAGTAAGCCTGCGCCGATCCCGGCGAAGACGGCGACCGCCCACCACCAGACCCGCCGGTCGCGTAGCACCTCGTTGCCTCCTCCTGCGCGAACGCGCCAAACGCTAACCCAGCACATCGCCGCACAAAGGCGAATTGGCTAAAGCGTCATTTCCTGACGACGCCCCAATTGCCGGCGCCGATTCGGAAGCTCGCCCGAAAAGCGAAAAGCCCCAACCGATTTCGGTTGAGGCTCTTGCCTGATAGTTAGCTTAGGTCAGTTGCCGTCTTCGCCGGCGAAGGTGTGCGACCGCAGCTTGTGGGTGCCGTCGAGGTCGTCGCGAATGGCTTCCTGGGCGGCCGGGGGCAGGGTGTGCAGGATCTGGCGTACCCGCTCCTGGCGGCGGCGGACGGCGTCGCGTTCCGGGATGCCCGGGGTGACCGTCAGCTGCGGCGGCACGCCTTCGATCTCTTCGACACCGCCGTCGTGGTGGCCGGCGTCGACCATGGCCTGCTCTTCGGCCATCGTCGCCTCGTCCTTTTCCTCCGACATGCCGATCGGGCCGATCCGGCGGCCGTTGAGGAACTGGCGCACCACCGGCTCTTCGGAGGTCAGCAGCACCTCGCGAGGACCGAACATCACCAGATGCTTGCGGAACAGCATGCCGATGTTGTCGGGCACCGTACGGGCGATGTTGATGTTGTGCGTCACGATCAGGATCGTGGCGTCGATCTGCGCGTTGATGTCGATCAGCAGCTGGCTCAGGTACGCGGTGCGGACCGGGTCCAGACCGGAGTCGGGCTCGTCGCAGAGAATGATCTGCGGGTCGAGCACCAGTGAGCGGGCCAGGCCGGCACGCTTGCGCATACCGCCGGAGATCTCACCGGGGAACTTGTTCTCGTCGCCGCCCAAGCCGACCATGTCGAGCTTTTCCATGACGATCTGGCGGATTTCGCTTTCCTTCTTCTTCGTGTGCTCACGAAGAGGGAAGGCGGTGTTGTCGAACAGGTTCATCGAGCCGAACAGCGCGCCGTCCTGGAACATGACGCCGAACAACGTGCGGATCTCGTAGAGCTCCTTGGCCGAGCACTCGATGATGTTGGTGCCGTCGACGATGATCTTGCCGCGCTCGGGGCGCAGCAGACCGATCAACGACTTCAAGAACACAGATTTACCGGTACCCGACGGACCCAGCAGCACGCTGACCTCACCGGCGGGGATGTCGAGGGTCACGTCTTCCCAAATTCGCTGGGAACCGAATGACTTAGTCAGCCCCTCGACCTGAATAGCAATACCCACGCCAGATCCTTCCGCCCACACCGGTCAGCCACCGCCGCGATGGCCTGTGGTTTGAGTCACTGTAGCGCACGGTCCCGTCGTGCCACTCGGGTTGTGTCACTACGGTTATTGACGCTCCTAAAACTGTGATCGTCCCGTTCGGCCCACCACCGAGCCGTTGCGGTAACTGCACAAATGCGTCTTACAACGAGAAGGCCCCCGGACGAATCCGGGGGCCTCCTTCGGTGATACCGAAATTACTTGACGGTGACCGTCGCGCCGGCGGCCTCGAGCTTGGCCTTGGCGTCGTCGGCGGCCTCCTTGTTGACCTTCTCGAGCAGCGGCTTGGGGGCGCCGTCGACGAGGTCCTTGGCTTCCTTGAGGCCCAGGCCGGAGACGATCTCACGGACGACCTTGATGACGCCGATCTTCTTGTCGCCGGCACCCTCGAGGATGACGTCGAATTCCGACTGCTCCTCGGCGGCCTCGGCCGGGGCACCACCGGCGGGGCCGGCGGCCGCGACGGCGACCGGGGCGGCGGCGGTGACGTCGAAGGTCTCCTCGAACTGCTTCACGAACTCAGAGAGCTCGAGCAGGGTCATTTCCTTGAACGCGTCGAGCAGTTCGTCGGTGGACAGCTTTGCCATGGTGATTCCTATCTATCTGTGGGTGGGGTTTGAGTTATGCGGAAGGTTCTGCGGAACCCTCTGCGGCCTTCTTCTCTTGCAGAGCTGCGGCCAGGCGCGCGATCTGGGACGCGGGCGCCACGAACAGCGCCGCGGCCTGGGACTGCTTCGCCTTCATTGCGCCGGCCAGCTTGGACAGCAGCACCTCGCGCGACTCGAGATCGGCGATGCGCTCGACCTCGGAGACGGTCAGTGCGCGACCGTCCATGTAGCCGCCCTTGATGACCAGTGCCTTGTTCTCCTTGGCGAACTTCTTGATCGCCTTGGCGGCGTCAACGGGCTCGCCCTGGATGAACGCGATGGCGGTCGGACCGGCGAAGAGTTCGTCGAGACCCTCGACACCCGCCTCGGACGCCGCCCGCTTCACCAAGGTGTTCTTGGCAACGGTGTAACTGGCTCCGGCACCCAGCGACCTACGCAGCTCGGCAAGGTTGGACACCGTCAGGCCGCGGTACTCGGTGACGACGGTGGCCGTCGCCTCCTTGAACTTCTCGGCGATGTCGGCGACCGCGGTGGCCTTTTCAGGCTTAGCCATGCTTGCCTCCTCGTGATGGTTGGGACGTCCACCAACCGACGAACGAGAAGGGCACAAGAATCACAAACGCCCCGACACAGGACTGGTCGGGGCGCACAGATAAATACTGTTACCTCGTCCTCCTGCGTGGGCCGCCCGGGAATCCGGGACCTTCAACCGATTGCTCGGTGACCGACGGTCTTCGGTGGAACTGAGCAAGGATAGCGTGCGCTCGCCGGATCAGCCAAAACGCCCGCCTGCGGCTGGTCAGCCCCGCAGCAGCGCGGCCGCGCCGACCAGGCCCGCCTCCCCGCCCAGTGCGGCGGGAACCACCTGTAGCCCGGACAGGAACTCCAACCCGGCGAACGTGCGCAACTCTTCGTGCAGCGGATCGAACAGAACCGACCCGGCCTTGGCCACTCCACCACCGAGAACGACGAGGTCCAGGTCGCAAACGGCGCCCACCGAGGCGATCATCGCGGCAATGGCGCGGGCGCCACGGCGAAATGCCGCCAGGGCCACCTCGTTTCCGGACGCCGCGGCGTCGGCCAGTTCCTTGGCGTCGGCACCATCCCAGCCCTGCGACCGGGCCCACTGCGCCAGATGCGGTCCGCTGGCGATCGCTTCCACGCAACCGCGGCCGCCGCAGGTGCACGGTGGTCCGTCGGTGTCGACGACGACGTGGCCGACGTGACCGGCGTTGCCGGTGCGCCCGTGATACGGCGCGCCGTCGAGGATCAGTCCGCCGCCGATCCCGGTGGACACCACCATGCCGAGCAGGAACGCCGCGCCTTGGCCGGCACCGCGCCAGTGCTCACCCAGCGCCATGCACAGCCCGTCGCCGCCGAGCCGGACCGGCACCCCTGGGACTGCCGCGACCACACGTTCGACGACCGGAAAGTCACGCCAAGCTGGGATGTTGATGGGGCTGATGGTTCCGTCGGGCAGGTGAATCGGGCCTGCGGAGGAGATGCCGACACCGGCGACCGGGCCGTCGGCCTCGGCGAGCGCGTCGGCGATGGCGCGAGCGGCCGCCGCCCACACCTGATCGGGATCGTCGGAGTGCGGGGTGGGCTGCCGGGCCTCGTACCGCAGGCTGCCGTCGGCGTCGACAAGGCCGGCGGCGATCTTCGTGCCGCCGATGTCGACTGCGAGCGTCGTGACCATCAGTGTTTATGGGTGTTGTCGGGCTGGCGCGGGTCGCCGGGGTGTTCGTAGCCGGGGGCCAGCCACACCAGATCGGCGTGCCGCTGGCCGAGCCACATCCGGAAGTGGCGCCGCCGGGCTGCACCGAGCAGCAGCGCCGCGATCAGCGGGCGCACGTCGGTCAGCTCGGGCTCACTGGCCACCCGCCAACCCCCGGTGCCGGCGAAGCGCAAGAACCGCCGCGGATTTCGGGCGTGAAAGTCCGTCACCGCGGCGTCGTCGACCTCGACGCCGTCGGTGATGTGCGCGAAGACCGCCCGGGCGATGGGTGTCGCCAGGACCGCGGCGGCGACGCTGCCGATCTCCAGTCTTGCGGTGGAGTCGGGCAGCAGGTCGTCCTCGTCGGGCGTCGAGTCGGTCACGCTCACCCCCAGCGCTTCGGCTTCGCGGGCCACCAGCTTCTCGGCGACCAGCAGTTGGGTGAGCCAGCGCCGCAGCTGGCGTCCTTCACTCGTGTGCGGCCGGGGCAGCGCCACGACTTGGGGTGTGGCGCGCAGTGCGGCTTCTCGGTCGTCGACCTCACCGACCTCGACATCCACCCCGGCGACGGTGGCGGCCAGGCTCATCGGACCGTCACCGCCACCGTCGGTGTGTAGAGCAATCGGCCCGCGCACCCGATGCGGACCACCGCCCACCACTGCCCGGGTGGCGTCCACGGCGGCGGTGCGATGTCGAAGGCGACCTCGACCTCGGACCTCGCCGCGACGACGGCGCCCCGCGCCGCGGGCCCGATCCACTCCCAGGTCCCCCACGGGCTGATCAGGTGGGCTTCCAGCGACAGGTCGGTGTGCGCGGCGCTGCGCACGGTGACGGCGAGGCGGGCCCGCTCCCCCGCGGCGACGACGATGTCGGATGGTTCGCCGACCAGGTGCACCAGCGTGCCGGGGAGACCGACCGAGACCACGCAGACGTCTTCGACGGGTTGTTGCCACGCCGCGGGCACGTCCCCGGACACGGTGAGCTGTGCGCGAATGGGGTAGTCGCCGGGCTGCGCATCCCGCGGTGCGGTCACGGCGATCTCGGCTTCCCGGTGATGCCCGGTGGTCAGTTCGAAGGGCAGTACGTCGGGTTCGACGCTCCAGCCGCGCGGCCAGCGCAGCCGCACCTGCCCGGCCAGGGTGGCGTCGCTGCAGTCGCTGGCGGCGGTCAGCCGCAGCCGCACGTGCTGACCGGCCTCGACGGTGACGGCTTCGGGGTGCAGATGCGCGACGGCAGGCAGGCCGCCCAGTGGGGCCGGGCCGCGGTTGTGCAGCCAGTAGCGGGCGTACAACGGCTGCGCGTTCTCGGTGTCGGGTGCCAGCGCGGCATTGTCGGCGTCCAGCACGGCGTGGACGTCCAGGCGGGCCAGCAGGGTCGCGATCTGGTAGCCGTGCACCCGCAGCGGTGCCGTCTCGGAGCTACGGGGGGCTTCCAACAGGTCGGCCGGCACCACCGCCGAGACTGCACCCACCCCGGATGAGAGCGCGACTTCGACTGTCGTACCCCGAGTTTCGACCAGCCGGATGGTGACGTCCTCGGGGTCGACGGCCGCGGAACTTCCGGTGGCGGTCGGATTGCCCCCGATCTTGAGCGCGGCAAGGTGGACCGCGCCGGCCGGTTCGACGCGCAGCAGTGAGCCGTCGGCGGCGAGCATCTCCACCCCGTCATCGGCCACCACACACACCAGCGGATGCGCGAACTCGGCACTGCGAGAGGGCATCTCGCAGGAACGCCAATCCCCTGCGCCGGATACCAGTGCGAAGTCGAAGGTGTGCGTCCAATGCTGCAGCTGGAAGTTGGACCCATCAGGGGCGGTGCGCCGCGGCGGGTCGATCCACACCCCGGAGGGCCAGCCGGTGCACGACCGCATCAGCGAACTGTGCAGCGTCTGGTCGGGCTCGACGGCGAAACCCGGCACGCCGCGGTTGAGCAGGGCGACGGTGCGCGACTCGAACTCACCGAGGCCGGACGGCGCGTCCTGACTGACGTCGATCTGGGCGTCGCCGAGGTCGTCGACGACGGCGGCGACGGCGCCCTCTCCGGCGACGATGAGCACCGGTAACGCGAGCACGCCGCGCAGGTCGGCATCGGGCTGCCATACCGCCGTCAGCGGCTCAGTCGCCGGGACCCACACCCGCTCCTGTCCGGATTGCGAAAGCTGTTGGCGCAGTTCGGCGATGTAGGCGGGATCCGCGGCGGCGAGCACGGCGGCGGTAAATGCGTTGTCCTCGGGGCCGCCCAGCGCGATCCGGGCGTCCGGCAGGTTGGAGTCGACGTCGAGGTGCCCGTAGCGCGGGTGTCCGGCAGCACTGCAGGTAGCCGTCACCCCGGCGCGCACCAGGGCGACCATCAGCTCCCGAGCCTCGGAGGTGCCCTCGGTGGGCACGACCACCTCGGCCACTGACACGGCCCGCACGTCAGAGCCGACCTGTATGCAGGCCGCCGACGACAAGCCGAACCAGCCTTGCGCCGGATTATCCAGTGTCCATGGGTGTTTGGCGGAGTCGACAGCGCGATCCTCCCCGGTCGCGTGGTCGTGCAGCAGCCCGAACCCGCGTCCGATCACGGCGTCACCGACCTCGCTGACCGGCAACGCACCGGGCACCGGACAGGGCCAGCGCAGCCGCACCAGCCGGTCGGCTCCGGTGAACTCGTCGATGGTGGTGCTGGTGTCCACCCGGTCGATGTCGTGCCAGAGGGTCAGCACCTGGGTGTAGCGCAGCAGCTCGCCGATCCGGCCGGTCACGACGAGCCGCTCACCGAGTGGGCTGCGATAGGCCTGCACCGAATCCGCAACGGCTGCAGACGAACACGTCACCACGCCGGTCGGCAGCAGATGCCACGGCCCCTCCCCCGCCTGTGGGTGCGCCGGATACTCCTCGTAGACGGCCAGTTCGTTGCCGACGCGTCCCTGCGCGATCAGGTCACGGCCGGTCGACACCTCCACCAGCGACACCACGGCGCCCCCGCGAGCCGGGTCGACCCGCAACCGGTGGTGGGCGTTGGCGATCTCGACTCCGTCGACGGCGCTCCACCCGGTCGGCTCGTGGGTGGCCACCAACCGATAGCTGCGCCAGCCGAGGGAATCGACGGCGTCGGCCCGAAAGCTCACCAGGTGGCCGTCGTCGGAGACCACGGCGGGGTGCGACACCCCCGCGGAGTCCACCACCACAACTCCGGTATCGACCGGCGTCGTCAGCCGGGCCGTCACGATATCGGTTCGCTTGTGCGCCAATGGATTCCACACGACCATCGAGCCGGACTCGGGCGCGACGGCACGCGACAACAGTTCCAGCGCCGCCGATCTTGCGGTCGAGCCGAGTTCCCACGCGTCGCGCCAGCTTGTCAGCAGGTCGAGGTACACCTGGTCGGATTCCGAGCCGGTGATGCCGTCATGGTGGGCTCCGTAGGCCAGTTGCACCCAGGCCTTGGCCAGGGCGGCTTCCGGATAACGGGCACCGGAGAGCAGCGCCGCGAACACCGCGAACCGCTCGGCGCCCAGCACCGCATCCTCGGCGGCGCGGTTGGCCTGCTTGGTGTCGATGTACGACACGTCCTTGCCGGTGTAGATCGGGTTCATGTCCCGGGTCTGCGGTGACGGCGTCACCCCGCGCTGCACAGTCTCCGCGCGCACGGCGGCGAAGAATTCCGACGGCAGGGCGCACACGAACCGCGGCCAGGTGTAGCGGGCGTTCCAGTCGCGGTGGATCTCGGTGACCCACGCATTGGGCGGGGTGTAGTCGGTGCCGACCGGCAGCAGCACATTGCGGGTCAGCGCCACCGATTTCAGTTCGGCGAACAGGTGATAGGTGGCGTTCTCGGCGTCGGCGAGCGTCGCCGCGGAGTCCATCCACCAGCCGGCCGAGTAGTGCGCAGGCATGTAATGCGTCAGCAGCCCGAGTCCCGACGGCGCGATCCACTCGAACTCACTCGGGAACTGCATGCGCCGGGGGTCGCCGTCGGCCGCCATCGGCCCCCACTGGTGGTGCGGTCCGCGCGCCCACGAACTGGAGGTCAAGCCGGCGTCGGCGGCCATGCCGGGGAATTGCGGATCGTGCCCGAACACGTCGAGCTGCCAGGCGGTCGCGGGGTCGGCACCCAGCACATCGCGCTGGTATCCGGCGCCGTGCACGAAGTTTCGGATTGCGGTCTCCGCGCCGACCAGGTTGGTGTTCGGCTCGTTGTAGGTCCCGCCCATCACCTCCACCCGCGCGTCGGCGATGAACCGGCGCAAATCGGCACGGTCTTCCGGGTGGGTGTCGAAATAGGGCTTGAGATAGTCGACTTCGGCGAGCACGAACTTGTAATCCGAGTCGCGACGGGCCATTTCGAGGTGGGCGGCGACCAAGGCGAATCCGTTGTTCTGCCGGGCTCGTCCCGGCGGATTCTCGGTCCACACGCTGGTGTAGGCGGCCTGGGTGTTCCACCACACCGGGTCGTAGTGGAAGTGGCTGACCATGTACATGGTCCAGCCAGGTTCGGCGACGGTGAGCTGAAACGGGAATTCGGCATCCTCGCCGACCGCGCGGGCGTTGCGAAGTTCGCCGGGCTCCGGCCGCTCGATCCGGACCGGAACCTCCGCCACCCCGTCACCGCGCGGCACCGCAACATCGTCCGAGCGCACGCCGTCGCCGAATATCCGCACGGTGCCGGCGTCGGCCTCGCTGTAGCCGACGCGAACCAACTGAAGCGGCGCATCGGGCGGTCCGACGAAGAGTTCCGTCGACTCCGCGGAGGTTATCCGCACGCCAGCAATCTACGGCCCCGCTAACGGTCAGCGGAGCGACACGTCGATCACGAGCGGGCGATGGTCCGAGATGGGCAGTACGGGCGTGCCCGCCTCGGTGGCCACCAGACCGTCGTGGTCGGTGAGGATGTGGTCGAGCTGACGGTCCGGGCAGTGCAACGGAAACGTCGGCGCGCTGGCCAGCGAACGCAGACCGGTCTGCCGGCTCGGTGAGGCCCCCGCCATGTTGAGGTCCCCCATCAGCACCCGCGGACCCGGCAGGCCCTTCAGATCACGAGTGAGCCGACGCAGCTGGACGCGGTTCCATCCCGGCACGAACGACAGATGCGTGTTGGCAACGGTCATCACCCCGAGCGGGGTGTCCAGCTGAGCGAGCATCGCCGCTCGCGGCTCCTCGTGAACGATCTGCACCCGGTTGGGGCCGGGCAGATACATCGGGAAGCGAGCCGGAATCCGGGGCAGCCGCAGCACTTGCCAGGAGATCGCCGGATAGCGCGACAACAGCGCGATGCCGTAGCCCGCCGTCCCCGGTTGCTCGCTGCCGGTGGCGGCCATCCAGGTCGCGCCCGGCGTGCCGGAGATCGCGGCGACGAATCGGTGCGCGACGGCGCCCATCGCCGCGGCCGCGATCGCCGTGAGGTCGGCGAGCGACGAGCGCGGCTGATCGATGTCGACTTCCTGCAGGGCCAACACATCGGGGTTCAGCCGGTGAATGCACTCGGACAACCGCTCCAGATTGACCTGCCCGTCATCCAAGCTGCGGCCGTGCAAGATGTTGAAGGTGGCCATCCGCATGGGTACCAGGTACCCGTGCAGGCCCGAAACGAAGACCTTCGATCGGCATTGCGTCGCGCAGCGGCCGCGATGAAGGCCGACGGTCCGGACTTCGCGCTGGCAGGCAGCTATGCGCTCTGGGCCTACGGCGGCCCGGAACCAGTGCACGACGTCGACTTCGTGGTCGCCGAATCCGAGGTCGAAGTCGCGGCGAAGAGTCTCGCCGGCGCAGGCTTCACGATCGACCGCCCACCGGAGGATTGGTTGTTCAAGGCGAGTGTCGACGGCGACTTCGTCATCGATGTCCTGCACCGTCTCAACGGGGTCCCGGTCGATGCGGCGACGCTCGAGGCCGCGGTCTCTCTTGACGTCCTGGCGGTCCCGATGCGGGTGCTTCCCCCTACCTATGTGATCACCGAGAAACTGTGTTCCCTGAATGAGCACCACTGCGATTTCGCGTCGCTGCTGCCTGCCGTGCGAGCGGTGCGTGAACTCATCGACTGGGACAGCGTGCGAACCGATACCGCGGACAACGATTTCGCCGTCGCTTTCCTGATGCTCACCGAACGGCTCGGTATCACCGCCTGACGGCCGCGGCAAGCAACGCCGACATCGCTCGCGCTCCGTCGGCGACCTCGTCGGGTTCGAGGATGTCGAACGCGATACCGGGCATCGCCAGATACAGCACCAACGCCGCGGGGTTGTCGGCACCGGTGACGACGATGCAGGTGCTGGGACCGTCGTCCTCGATGGTTACCGTCGTCGGCGAGAAGTGCTGTTCCATAACGCTTTTCGCGGCCTGGTAGCGCACCCTGGCGACGTGACGGTAGGGCGAGGTGGTGATGGCGCGGCGGACGTAGGTGGCGGCGTCGGGTGCTTCCCGCGCGCTGAACGTACTTCCCGTCGCGTGAACCTGGGCCATCCGATCCAGCCGCAGGCTGCGCCAATCGTCGCGGTCGCGGTCATAGGCCAGCAGGTACCACCGCCGTCCGGTGGTCACCAGCTGGTAGGGCTCGAGGCGCCGGGTGGTCGGAGCGCCGGCCCGGTCGACGTAGTCGACGCCGACGTGTTCAGAGTCCCGACAGGCCCGCGCCAGCGTCATCAGCACCTCGGGATCCACTGGCGACTCGGCCTGGGGGGTCAGCGTGACGGTCGCATCGTGCACGGCGGCGACCTGCGAACGCAGCCGGCTTGGCATCACCTGGTCGAGCTTGGTCAACGCCCGCAGCGCCGCCTCGCCCACACCGGCCACGCTGCCACCGGCTGCCAACCGCAGGCAGACGGCCATGGCGACGGCCTCATCGGAATCCAGCAGCAGCGGAGGCAGCGCGGCCCCCGCACCGAGTTGGTAGCCACCGCCGTGGCCGGTACTGGCGTGGACGGGATAACCGAGGTCACGTAACCGCTCGACGTCGCGGCGGACACTGCGGGCGGTCACCCCGAGCCGCTCGGCCAGTTCCGCACCGGACCACACCCGGCGCGATTGCAACAGGCCAAGGAGCTGCAGCACCCGGCTCGTCGTCGCAGACATGGCTCCAGTCTGGCGCAATTTGCGGACAGAAACTGTCCGCAAAGCATGAAAGCCTGCAGATATGACGTGGACTGACCAACTGGCCGACCAGCTCGACTGGCACTTCAGCAATGCGCTGCGGCCCCGTCTGGAGGGGCTGACCGACGACGAGTACTTCTGGGAACCGGTCGCCGACTGCTGGACGGTGCACGCAGACGGCGCCATTGACTTCGCCTACCCACCGCCACAGCCGGAGCCGGTCACCACGATCGCGTGGCGGTTGGCGCACGTCATCGTCGGCGTTCTCGCGATGCGCAATCACTCGCACTTCGGCGGCCCGGCCGCCGACTATCAGAGCTGGCCCTACGCCACCGACGCCGACACCGCGCTGGCCCAACTCGACGACTCCTACGCACGCTGGATCACCGGCGTGCGGGGGTTGTCCGATGACCATCTCACCCGTCCGTGCGGGCCGGCTGAAGGCCCGTACGCCGAGTACGCGCTATCCGAACTGATCTTGCACATCAATCGCGAGGTCATCCATCACGGCGCTGAAATCGCTTGCCTCCGAGATCTTTACGCTCACAGATGAGAAAGAGGACCGCCATGCCCACCCTCGCCCCACCCGTCCGCGATGAACGTCACGCGCTGCGCGAGTTCCTCGCCTACCACCAGAGCGCGTTCGTCGCGGTCGCGTACGGCCTCACCGACGAGCAGGCCCGATCGACGCCCACCGTCAGCTCGCTGTCGCTCGGCGGGCTGATCAAACACGTGACCGGGGTGCAGCAGTCCTGGATGCAGCGGGTGGCGGCGGCTCCGGGCGAACCGCGCGCCGATGACCGTCCGTTCGAGGAACGCGCGCAGGAATACCAGGACCAATACCTGATGCGGCCCGATGAGACGCTGGCTCAGCTCATCGAGGCGATGACAGTCCAGAATGCCGAGTCGCTGCGGCTGGTCGAAACCGCCGATCTGGACGCCGCGGTGCCGGTGCCGCGCGACGCACCGTGGTTCCCGGATGACGTCGCGGCCTGGTCGGTGCGGTGGGTATTCGGGCACCTCATCGGCGAGCTGGCCCGGCACGCCGGCCACGCCGACATCATCCGCGAATCCATCGATGGCGCAACGATGTACGAGCTCGTCGCGGCGGCAGAAGGCATGGCACCCCAGCCGTGGCTGACCCCGTGGGCGCCCAAAACGTGAGTTGACCCACTGTTGTGACCGGCATCGCTGCGGCGCTACACAGTTGGTGGTAGGGATGGCAGATTTGGCAGACTGGCAAGAATGAATTCGACCAAACACCGCGAAGTAGCCAAGCTCGATCGCGTTCCGTTGCCGGTCGAGGCTGCCCGCATCGGCACAACCGGGTGGCAGCTCACCCGCACCGGCGCACGCGTGCTCACCAAACTGCCCGGACGTGGCCGCTGGCAGGACAAGGTCATCAAGCAGATCCCGCAGACCTTCTCCGACCTCGGACCCACCTACGTGAAGTTCGGTCAGATCATCGCGTCCAGCCCCGGTGCCTTCGGTGAGAATCTGAGCCGGGAGTTCCGCGGCCTGCTGGATTCGGTACCGCCCGCGGACACCGCCGAGGTGCACAAGCTGCTACAGCAGGAGCTCGGCGGTGACCCGGCGAAACTCTTCGCGAAGTTCGACGAGCAGCCATTCGCCTCGGCCTCGATCGCCCAGGTGCATTTCGCGACGCTGCACACCGGCGAGGAGGTCGTGGTCAAGATCCAGCGGCCCGGTATACGCCGGCGGGTGGCCGCCGACCTGCAGATCCTGAAGCGCTTCGCCCAGCTCGTCGAGTTGGCCAAGCTGGGCCGGCGCTTGTCGGCGCAGGACGTGGTGGCCGACTTCTCCGACAACCTCGCCGAAGAGCTCGACTTCCGCATCGAGGCGCAGTCGATGGAGGCGTGGGTCTCGGGCCTGCACGGCTCCCCGCTGGGCCGCAACATCCGGGTTCCGCAGGTGCACTGGGAATTCACCAGCGAGCGGGTGCTGACCATGGAACGCGTGCACGGCGTGCGTATCGATGACGTCAAGGAGATCCGCAAGAAGGGGTTCGACGGCACCGACCTGGTCAAGGCGCTGCTGTTCTCCACGTTCGAGGGCGGCCTTCGCCACGGCCTGTTCCACGGTGACCTGCACGCCGGCAACCTGCTGGTCGACGACGACGGCCGGATCGTGTTCCTGGATTTCGGGATCATGGGTCGTATCGATCCCCGGACCCGCTGGCTGCTGCGCGAGCTCGTCTACGCACTGCTGGTCAAGAAGGACCATGCCGCCGCGGGCAAGATCGTGGTGCTGCTGGGTGCGGTGGGCACCACCAAGCCTGAGAAGGAGGCCGCCAAGGATCTAGAAGAGTTCGCGGCCCCTCTCACGCTGAAGACGCTCGGCGACATGTCCTACGCCGAGATCGGCAAGCAGCTCTCCACGCTGGCCGACGCCTATGACGTCAAGCTGCCGCGCGAGTTGGTGCTGATCGGCAAGCAGTTCCTGTATGTCGAGCGGTACATGAAACTGCTGGCACCCAAGTGGCAGATGATGAACGATCCGCAGTTCGGCGGATACTTCGCCAACTTCATGGTCGAGGTCAGCCGCGAGCACCAGAGTGACGTCGAGGTCTGATGGAAATCCGCACCGGCACGGCCAAAGTCGCCGACGACATCGAGCTGTACTACGAGGAGATGGGCAACACCGGCGACCCGGCAGTGTTGCTGATCATGGGACTCGGCGCTCAGCTTCTGTTGTGGCGCAACGGTTTCTGCGAGAAGCTGGTCGACCAGGGCTATCGGGTGATCCGCTACGACAACCGCGATGTCGGGCTGTCCACCAAGCTGCACGGTCAACGGGCCGGCGGCGGGCTGGTGCCCAAGCTGGCGAAGTCCTATGTCGGGCGGCCCAGTTCGTCGGTGTACACGCTGGAGGATATGGCCGATGACGCCGCGGCGTTGCTCGATCACCTCGGGGTCGAGCAGGCTCACGTCGTCGGCGCCTCGATGGGCGGGATGATCGCGCAGATCTTCGCGGCACGGTACAGCCGGCGGACGAAAGCGTTGGGAATCATCTTCTCGTCCAACAACTCTGCGTTCCTTCCTCCCCCTGCGCCTCGGTCGCTGCTGTCGTTGATCACCGGCCCGCCACCGAATGCGCCGCGCGACGTGATCGTCGAAAACGTGGTTCGGGTCGGCAAGATTTTGGGCAGCCCCGGCTATCCGGTTCCCGACGAGCAGGCACGCGCCAATGCCATCGAGGCCTACGACCGGTCGCACTATCCGCAAGGGATCGCGCGGCATTTCGCCGCGATACTCGGCAGCGGCAGCCTGAAGCGTTACGACCGCCAGATCAGCGCACCCACCGTCGTCATCCACGGCCGCGCCGACAAGCTGATGCGTCCGTCGGGCGGCCGTTCGATCGCGTCGGCGATCCCCAACGCACGCCTGGTGCTTTTCGACGGCATGGCGCATGACCTGCCCGAAGCCCTCTGGGACGACATCGCAGGCGAGCTCAAAACCACATTTGCCGAGGTCAGCTAGGTAATGACGGTTATCTTTCGGAATCGTCTGCTCCCAGCCTGACCGGCTAGCATCGGTGTGCACAGCGGTGATCGCCCGTCCCTACGGGGGGGATTTGTGGTTGCTGCCTAAAGCATTCAATGCGAAAGGCACACCGACATGGCCAAACGGCTGAAACCTCACTTTGAAGACGTACAGGCGCACTACGACCTGTCCGATGATTTCTTCCGGCTCTTCCTCGACCCCACGCAGACGTACAGCTGCGCATATTTCGAGAAGGACGACTACACCCTCGAGCAGGCGCAGATCGCGAAGATCGACCTGGCCCTGGGCAAGCTCGGCCTGCAGCCGGGGATGACGTTGCTGGACGTTGGTTGTGGTTGGGGCGCAACGATGTTGCGGGCGCTGGAGAAGCACGACGTCAACGTCATCGGACTGACTCTGTCGAAGAACCAGCGCGATCATGTCGAGCAGCTTTTCGCCGAGTCCGGCAGCCCGCGGGACAAGCGCATCGAGCTCATGGGCTGGGAGGAGTTCGACGAGCCCGTCGACCGGATCGTGTCGATCGGCGCCTTCGAGCATTTCGGGTTCGATCGTTACGACGACTTCTTCGCGATGGCGTATCGGGTGCTGCCCCCCGACGGGGTGATGCTGTTGCACACCATCACCTCGTTCACCGTGGATCAGATGGCCGAGAAGAAGATCCCGTTGACGTTCGAGCTGGCGCGCTTCGCGAAGTTCATGATGACCGAGATCTTCCCGGGCGGGCGGCTGCCGTCTGTCGAAAAGGTCGAGGAGTATTCGGCCAGGGCAGGCTTCACCCTCACCCGGGTGCAGTCGCTACAGCCGCACTATGCGCGCACCCTCGATTGCTGGTCGGCCGCTTTGGAAGCCAACCGCGACAAGGCCATCGAGGTGCAATCCGAGGAGGTCTACGAGCGCTACATGAAGTACCTCACCGGCTGCGCCCGCGGATTCCGGGTAGGGTACATCGACGTTGACCAGTTCACGCTTGAGAAGCAGGCGAAAGAAACGCCCGGTTAGGGCGCTGTTTGGCCGCCGCTTCGGTGGGCCGAGACGGTATGGTCCAGATCACAAAGTGCATACTGGTGCGCGCGCAAAAATCACGTGCGGGGGCCGTGATGCAGGCAGATAAGCAGAATCAGGAAGGCTGTAACTCTCATGCCCGAGGCAACTGAAACCAAGGACATGCGGCCCCATTTCGAGGACATCCAGGCTCACTACGACCTCTCGGATGACTTCTTCGGGTTGTTCCAGGATCCCACCCGCAAGTACAGCTGCGCGTACTTCACCGGGCCCAACGTCACCCTCTCCGAGGCGCAGATCGCCAACGTCGATCAGCATCTGGACGCCCTCGACCTCAAGCCGGGGATGACGCTGCTCGAGGTGGGCTGCGGCTGGGGTCTGACGTTGCAGCGCGCAATGGAGAAGTACGACGTCAACGTCATCGGACTGACGTTGTCCAAGAATCAGAAGGCCTACTGCGATCAGCTGCTGGCGAAGGTGGACAGCGAGCGGACGTTCGACGTGCGGCTGGAGGGCTGGGAGCAGTTCCACTCGCCCGTCGACCGGATCGTGTCGATCGAGGCGTTCGAACACTTCGGCTTCGAGCGCTACGACGACTTCTTCAAGAATTCGTTCGACATCCTGCCCGAGGACGGCCGGATGACCGTGCAGAGCAGCTGTGGGTACCACCCGTACGATCTGCAGGCTCGCGGCAAGAAGCTGACGTTCGAACTGGCCCGGTTCGCGAAGTTCATCGGCGAGGTGATCTTCCCGGGCGGGCGCATCCCGAGCACTCAGATGATGGTGGACCACGGCGAGAAGGCCGGGTTCGTCGTCCCCCCGCCGCTGTCGCTGCGCAACCACTACATCAAGACCCTCGGTATCTGGGCGGCGCGCCTCGAGCAGCACAAGGACGAGGCGATCGCGGCAGCCGGTGAAGAGAGCTACAACAACTACATGCGGTACTTGACCGGTTGCCAGTACTACTTCGTCGACGAGCAGCTCGACGTCAGCCTCGTCACGTACCTCAAGCCGGGCGCCGCCGCCTAGCAGGCATTTCTCCCTCGGCGAATAGCCGATTACAGCCCATGAGCCCGAGATAATCTCGGGCTCATGGCTGTTGGGCGGCTCGCTGATCCGAAGTGCACCCTTGGTACCGATCCGCGATCGGATCCCCGGATGGTGGCGGCGCTCGCCCCGCTCGGGTTGGCTGACGTACTTCCGGACGCGCCGCTGACCATCGAATCTCCGTTGGCAGATCGGCTGGCGTATGCCGCGGCCGCCGAGGAGGCGGTCGGCGGCGTGATCTCGATGCTGGCTTCGGCGGCCCCGTCGCCGGCCGGCGTCACCACCACCACCGTGACCATCCCCGGCGACGGCCACGAGATGACGCTGTTCGTCAGCAGGCCGGATCGCGCCGACGGTCCCCTTCCGGCAGTGGTGCATCTCCACGGCGGCGCAATGGCGATCGCCAGCGCCGCGGACGCCGGGTACCGGCACATCAGGGAGAGCATGGCCGCCACCGGCCTGGTGGTGGTCGGCGTGGAGTTCCGCAACTCCGGCGGCCGCCTCGGCGCACACCCGTACCCGGCCGGGCTGAACGACTGCGCGGCCGCGACCCGGTGGGTGCACGCCAATGCCGCGGACCTCGGCGTGAGCCGGTTGATCGTGTGCGGCGAGTCCGGCGGCGGGAACCTGACGCTGACCGTCGTCCACAAGGCCAAGCGCGAAGGTTGGCTCGACGAGATCGCCGGGGCCTACGCCCACTGCCCCTACATCTCCAACCGCTGGCTCGACTACCCCGAGGACCTGCCGTCGCTGCGGGAGAACGACGGATATTTCATCAGTTGTCAGCAGGCCGCGCTGCTGGGCTCGATCTACGATCCCGGCATGACCCACGCCGGGGATCCCACCTGTTGGGCCGGTGCGGCCACCGACGAGGATCTCGCCGGTTTACCCCCGCACGTGATCTCGGTGAACGAACTCGATCCGCTGCGCGACGAAGGCCTCCTCTATTACCGACGGCTGCTGTCCGCCGGCGTTCCTACCGTGGGTCGCGTCGTCGCAGGTACGTGCCACGGCGGCGACCTGCTGTTTCCGGCGACGATGCCCGACGTTTTCGCGGCCTCGGTGCGCGATGTGAGTGGCTTCGCATGGTCGGTGGCGGGTTGACTGTCGCAGCGCGCTTCGCGGACCCCGATCAAGGTCTTTCACCTGGAAAAAGACTGACGACCTACTTGGCATTTCCGGTTGACAGCACCCACGTGGTATGGGAGTCTTTGCTTAATTTCTTAGGCAATACCTCAGGAATAAACAAGACATAGGGGGGTTTCAATGACCACTGCATCCAAGTTCGCAGGTCTCTCGACCAAACTTCAGGTGAGCACTGCGGCTGTGGCTGTCGCCGCTGCTGCCGCCATCACGCCGGCTGTCGCGCATGCGGCGCCGAGCCTGGCTCCGTTCTCCGAGAATGTCGGGAACTCTGCTGAGCTCCTCATCGACTCGCCGGTCATCTCCAAGGCTGCCGTGTCGGCCACTCCTGGCAGCAACAAGAAGGCAGCCGCCAACGAGACGCCATCCCAGGTCATCCAGACCTTCATCTCGGGCTTCGTGCTTGCGGCCCAGAACGGCGTCAAGGCCGTCACCCAGTATTTCGGTACGTTCGTCTACGGTGGGCTCGCCTTCACCGGCCTGGCGTTCAACGCCTTTGGGCTCACCCAGATCGGCAACGGGTTCATCAACGCGTCGAACAACGTCGCCGCTGCGATCAAGATCGGCCCGTACGCGACCTCCTCGTAACCAATCGTAAAAACGACTCGTCAGTTGTTGCCCAACAGCAGCTGGCGGGTCGTTTTTTGTTGGCCAATTCGCCGCGGTCGGGATCAGTGCCGACTGCACCGGAGTATGGGGACTAACTGAGTGAAATTCTTCTCGCGGCGGCGGATCGATGAAGATCCGGCTGATTCTCATGTAGACCTGATCGATGACGACGATGAGACCCCTTGGTACCGGCGACGCAACGTCGCTTGGCCGGTCCTTGGAGTGCTCATCGTCGTCATTCTGTTTGGTGGCTGGCTTGGGCTCCGAGCGTACGAGGCGAAGACGAGCCTCGAGCAAGCGCGCACTAGTGCGCAACAAGCCAAAGACGCACTGCTGCAAGGAAACACCGCTGACGCATCACGGTTGGCTGCTGACGCGCAATCTCATGCGCAGTCAGCACGCAACGCGACGCACTCCGTGCCGTGGAACGTCATGTCCGTCGTTCCGTGGTTGGGCAGCCCGTTCAAAACCGGTCAGCAAATCTCAGATGTCGTGCTCGGTTTGGCCGCCGAGGTGTTGAAGCCCACCGCCGATGCCGGCACAACTGTGGCGCCAGGCCAACTGCTCGCCAACGGTCGGCTCGATGTCCAAGCATTGCGTCGAGAAGAACCCGTCTTGAGCAAGATCGCAGCTGACGCAACGCGGCTCGACGCTGAGGCCAAGGCCATCTCAGCGCCGGCGTATTTCTCCGTCATTGGTGAGGCGCGATCACAACTGCAGTCACAGACCTCCAACATTGCCGGCCTGCTGGAAAACACCGCTCTTGCGGCAAAGCTGGCACCGTCGATGTTGGGCGCCGACGGCCCACGCTCCTATTTCATGGGCTTCCAGACGAATGCTGAGGCGCGCGGTACCGGAGGGTTGCTGGGCGGTTTCGGGATCCTCCGGTTCGACGACGGCAAGCCGAGCGTGGATTCTATGGGGCCGAACACCGATTTCAACAAGCCTTTCACACCGTTCTCGGTTAACCCAGAGTTCGACGAGCAGTACGGGTTCACCAATCCCACTACTGACTTCCGTAATAGCAACCAGAGCTCTCACTTCCCTTACACAGCGCAGATTTGGAAGGCGATGTGGGCTCAACAATCAGGTATGAACGTTGATGGAGTAATCGCGATTGATCCCATCGCCTTGAGTTACATTCTCGATGCGACCGGTCCGGTCACTATGCCTGATGGCGAGATAATCACGAAAGACAACGTCGTCGAACTTACCGAGTCGACGGTCTACAGCCGCTTCCCCGATCCCAATGACCAAAGCGGACGTAAACGCTTCTTGCAGGCGATTGCTACCGAAGTGGTCAAGAAGGTCACGGTGCCTATCGAGTCGCCGCGCAAGCTGCTTGATGCATTGGGAAGAGCAGTAAGTGAGCGCCGAATCTCGGTGTGGAGCTCGTCACCCACCGACCAAGCGCTTTTAGAGAAAACCCCGCTTGCTCACGAAATTCCGGATGATCCTGCGCCATACGCCGAAGTCGTCATCAACAACCTCGGCGGCAACAAGATGGACTACTACCTGAAGCGAGAGATCGAATACGTAGCTGATGGATGCGATGGCGACAATCGCAAGTCAACCGTGACAATCCGGCTAACCAACACACTCAAGGATGTGGCTGGCCTGCCGGAATATGTGGTGGGGCGGCTGGGCTTCTATCCCGAGGTCGCAGGGACAATCCCGCCGGGCACGATGCTCACCTCGGTCCGGCTCCTCACGACTAAGGGAGCGGACGTGCTCAGCGTGCTCGCAAACGGGAAAAGAACCCGCGTATTCGGATCAACGGAGCGCGGCCACCCAAGCTTTGAGTCTCAAGTAGCCATACCTCCGGGTAATACCGTGGAATTAATATTCCGGCTCACCGAACCGACGTCTCCAGGCCAAGCACGAGTACCGGTTCAGCCCTTGGTTGACGCTGCCAAAATGAAAGTCTCGGTGCCGAGCTGTGCGCACTGACCCGCATAGCCGCAGCCTGCAGTGTTTGAGAAACGTTGCCATTGCACGCTCACCAGAGCCTCGGAAATCTGCGAAGGTATGCTTCCCCGGCAAGGGGCGATGAAGCATTCAAACAGGGGGTAAGGGGTCGCATTGAATCTTCGGGACGTCGCAAAACTGCTGCGCACTCGTTGGATCACCGTGGGCGTAACGGCAATGGTCGTGGTCTTGGGAGCCGTCGCGTACACGTTGCTGACCACGCCGCTCTATCAGGCTTCGACGAGGCTTTTCGTCTCTGCCACCTCGGGCGGCTCATCAGTGTCTGACCTGTACCAGGGAAATCTCTTCTCTCAACAAAGAGTCTTGTCTTATGCCGAGCTACTCAACGGCGAAACTGTCGCGCAGAGGACGATTGACAAACTGGGGCTCGACATGAGCGCGGAAACTCTACGCAGCAGGATCAAAGCGACTGCGAAGCCTGACACAGTCCTCATCGACGTGGAGGTGCTCGACGAGTCTCCCGTCCGAGCTCGCGATATCGCTAACACTTTGTCTGACGAATTCGTCGGCTTGGTGAACGAATTAGAGACACCAAAGGCCGGCGACCAACCCAACGCCCGCGTCGTAGTGGAACAACGAGCCTCGATACCGAGCAAGCCAGTGGTACCGAATCCAGTTCGGAACATTGCACTAGGCCTTGGATTGGGCTTGTTGGTAGGCGTGGGTCTCGCTGTTCTACGCGATTTGCTCGACAACACGGTTAAAAGCCCAGAGTCACTTGAGGACATCACCGACAGCAGCATCGTAGGCCACATCCCAACCGATAAGGGATTACGAAAAACGCCAGCAATATCTTTCGCTACCGACAATTCCGCAGCGGCCGAGGCGTTCCGCAAACTGCGCACCAACCTGCAGTTTCTATCGGTAGACAATCCCCCGCGCCTTATAGTCGTAACCAGCTCATCACCAGGAGAGGGTAAGAGCACGACATCCATCAATATCGCACTGGCGTTGGCTGAGGCAGACCATAATGTGCTGCTTGTCGATGGCGACCTTCGACGCCCATCTTTGGCGAAATATCTTGACCTGGTCGGCCAGGTAGGTTTCAGCAGCGTTCTGAGTGGCGCAGCCACGCTCGACGACGTATTACAACCGACCAAGTTTCCACGACTAACCGTTCTCACAGCCGGGGAAATCCCGCCAAACCCCAGCGAGCTTCTTGGATCGTTGTCCGCGAGAAAGCTGCTCAACGAACTTCGTGCCAGGTTCGACTATGTCATTGTCGACTCGTCCCCCTTACTTGCAGTCACTGATGGAGCCGTCCTGGCAGCCGGCGCGGATGGCGCGCTCGTTGTGGCTCGATTTGGAGAAACCAAGCGCGACCAACTCGCACACGCCGTAGGGACCCTAAAGGACGTCGATGCATCGTTACTCGGGGCTGTCTTTACGATGATGCCAACGCGCGGAAGTGGCTCCTACAGCTATAACTATTACTCTCACGGTCAAACTTACGGCGACTCCACGCCAGGGAAACAGTCGGACAAATCTTCCTCACCTCGTCACAAGGTCGACTCATCAGCCACAGAGTTTCATAAAGAAAGCCGGCCGAAATGACATGGCGGGCCCCAGGGTCTGTGATGTCGAGACTAGGCGACCTTCCAACGACAAGTTTTGGATGACAGACGTGGGGAAAAAGCGAGCACCGATTAGCTATGTTGCGCGCACAGCTGTGAAACGGGCGTCGGGACGACTTGGATTCGAGATTCGCCGAGCTAACACGTTGCAAACTGCACCAATAGGAGATATGCGGAGCACGCTTGTGGGCCTCCGCGATCGAGGACTAGCGCCGACCACGGTCCTCGACGTGGGCGCGAACCGTGGCGATTGGACGAAACTCGCCCGGGATATCTTCCCGGCAGCAACTTACGTCATGCTCGAACCGCAGCTTGAGATGGCACCGTATCTCGACGCCGTCGGTGAGCCATGGCATGGGGTAGCCGCGGGCAGCGAGAACGGCACGCTGGAATTGACAATCTGGCCCGATTTAGTGGGATCCTCATTCTTGAAACCCGATGGTGCGGACTATCCAACGAGACCGGTCAAGATTGTTACCATCAACCACCTCATCGCTCGAGAGAATTACGCGATCCCAGAGCTCGTGAAACTCGACATTCAAGGTTTCGAACTTGAAGCCCTCCGGGGCGCCACGCAGCTTTTCGGCGTCACGGAGGCATTCATCGTCGAAGTATCCCTGTTTTCCTTTGGCGGCCACCCCATTCTGCGAGAAGTTGTGGAGTTCATGGGTGAACGCGGTTACGAGACTTACGACATCGCCGGTGCGCTCCGTCGACCATCAGATGGCGCACTCGGAAACCTTGATCTGTGTTTCGCGCGCGTCGATGGTGCGTTGCGGGAATCAAATAGTTGGTGAGACTCTGGTGCGGGCATGCAAGGCGGTGGAGCTCTCGGTCCGTGTGAGGCGCGATGGGACCTCCGAAAGGCATATTAGAGAGCAATGACAGCAGTTGCGTTACCGACCGCACGCCTCCGCACCGACGCGGGATTGGGCTTCGTTATCGGGCTGAACCTTTGCCTGGCCGGGATATACGCAAATTTCGCGGTTAGCGTCGGTAATTATCCGTACCCTGGCGTAGCTGTCTTAATTGGAGCCGCTTTCCTGATCCCACACATGACACCGCACGCACGAAGCCTGAAGTGGCTGGGCTTAATTTTCACTTTCCTCGTTTTGTCGTTCGCAACAGGCGGGAGAGAAGTCAACGACTCCCTTGGCCGCATGACTTCCTTGCTACAGATAATTGCGGCGCTCGGGTGCGCTCACATCCTCCTGTGCGCCATGAATTACCCTAAGACTGTGCGTAGGGCGTTATTTCTCTGGACAATGTTCATCGTAGTCGGCGTTGTTCTGGAATCTACATTCCCGCCTTTTCGCGATCTGAGCGACGCGTTCCGGCACGCGGCATTCGAAGGACGCTTCATTTACGAGAATGACGCAAGAGATATACAACAATATGGTTTCGTGCGGCCCAAACTATTTACCCGAGAACCTGCGCACGTAGCGATGGCGTTCATGACCTTCGCACCGGGGTGGTACGTCCTATCGCCATTCCGCAGGCGGTTTGTGCTGCTTCTGATATGCACCTTCCTCGTCGCGCTTTTCCTGGGAAGCCCGATTGTGCTCCTAGTGCCACCCCTCGCGTGGTTTCTCGATCGGATGCTTGCCCAGCGCGCGATGTCAGGTGTCGTTGCAGCAGGGCTTCCGGTCCTTGCAATCGTCGGCTTCACGCTTACCCAGGTGTTCTCAACAAGGTTTGCGAATATTCTCAGCGGTAAAGATGGGAGTTTTTTTGTTCGCTTCCAGGGACCCTACGAGGTGGCAATAAAGACTATCGAGCAATTTCCAATTTTGGGAGTCGGGGTTGGCCACAAAGAGGCGCTCTACAAGGAAGTGCAGGACGTTTACACCCACTACTATCAGTTTAATACGTCATGGGTTTACCACAATTATCTTTATGCTCTCAATAATGCCTTCGCGAACTCGTTATCATATTTTGGCCTCGTCGGCGCCGTAGTCTTCTATTTCTTGGTTGCGAAATGGGCCAAGGGATTCGGAATTGGACCGTGGGTTTCACTCCCGGTCATCCTTCTTTTGCTTCAGTTTGACGGGGCGCTGGAAGCCATCAAGATGTGGGGTTCCATAGCAGTTGTACTGAGCGCTTATGCGATGGCAAGAACCGCGTCTCCACGTTGCCCACAGCCGGGTGGTCCGTCAGAAAATTCCTCAGCAGTCCGGTTCCACCGGCCCGACGGTAAGAATTAGTGCGCTGCCCATTACGCCGCATCGACTGGTTTCTAAGACTGCCGCGATGGCTAGCCCCTGACACATCTGCTCCTGCTCGGGCTGCGAGGCCATCGCCGATATCCACCTTCTACGCTGCGAAGACGGCTTAATACGTGCCTTGCCCGTCCGAGACCGTCAAGCTGTTCCTCACGTAGGTCACTCGTTCCCGCAGCCTCCATTTCAGTTATGACGAATACTTTCCTTAATGGTGCCAAGCAGCGGTGCCAATCGTTCCGACGGGGAACGGACGAAGTCGGATCGGAGCTACAAGAGGGAGGTTCCAAACGTGTATGAACCCCGGAAGCAAGCCCCACAGGTTGCACGAGATCTGCCGCCTAACGCAAGCGCGTCCGATGCCTACGGCATCCCAAGCGCGGGAAAAGCCATGCCAGATGCGCTTGAGGTGTGCGGAGCGCCTCGCGATAACGTTCAATTTGCCGCCAACGCACCGCGAGTCGTCTTCATAGGTCCGGAGCGCACGGACGCCCGGTGCGCCAAACGAATTGCTGCTCTTCACGATCAAGGCTGGAAGGTCATCGGCTGCACCTTTTATCGCGACCGAGGGGAACCCCATCAACCAGCCGCTTGGGACAACATTCACCTAGGTACTACCTATGACCGCCGACACGTCCATCGTGTGTGGGCCGTTATTCGCGCACTAGGGATCATCTTGAAGAATCGCGATCGGCTACTAGAGGTAAACGTCCTCTATGCCATTAATTTCGACAACGCCCTCCTCGCTCTCTTCGTGAGGCTAGTCTGCTTTCGGCGTGTCTCGCTTGTGGTGGAAATTGCTGACATTCAACCAGTGATGACCGGCACCGGAATCGTTTCACGTTTTCTCCGATCTCTCGAGCGCTTCGTCCTCAGGCGCTCCAAGCTCCTGGTAACGACCTCTCCAGCGTTTTTACGCCGTTACTTCGAGCCCGTGCAAAGGTTCCGCGGTTCCGTCGTCCTATTGGAGAACAAGGTATATCCTTCCGCTGCGCTTGCCGCCGCCAGGAAGCCTCGCATCGGTCCTGTGAACAACCGACACTGGACCATCGGTTACTTTGGCTCGTACCGGTGCGAGCGAAGCATCGCGCTCATCTGCCGACTTGCCGGAGAGTTTCCTGACAAGCTCTCTTTCGTCCTCCAC
Source organism: Mycolicibacterium rhodesiae (assembly GCF_002086695.1). Classification (GTDB taxonomy): domain Bacteria; phylum Actinomycetota; class Actinomycetes; order Mycobacteriales; family Mycobacteriaceae; genus Mycobacterium; species Mycobacterium rhodesiae. The sequence goes on along the minus strand of NZ_MVIH01000008.1, from coordinate 2,216 downwards.
GGAGTGCCTACCAGCCTAGATTCTGATTATTTTCATAAGAGCGTACGTCGATACCCCAACATCCGGTATTGCGGTCCTTATCGCTATCCAGACGATCTGCCGGCCATGTACTCCAGCGTCGATTTCAACTGGTGCTTTGACTTCTCTGCGACTGGAGGAAATTCCACCTGGCTACTACCCAACCGAATTTATGAGGGCGGCCTATTTCACTGCCCGGCACTGGCGTTAGCCGGCACGGAAACCGCAGCATGGTTGCGATCGCACGGTCTCGGACGGGAATTCGAGGAGGACTTGTTTGAGAGTTTGAAGGAATTCTTCAATACACTCACGGTAGGCGCTTGGGAGGCAATGCGTGAGCGGTGCGAAGAAGCACCGGATGGTTTGTTCACTGCCGAGGAAGATTATCGGAATTGGAGCGCACGGATTGAACTGCTAGCCAACGAATAGTTGCGCGGTGCGCTTACGATTCAATTGTCGCGAAACCCGTTGCCAGGAATCAGTCCACCGACGCCGAGCCACGCCCCACAAACTGACTGTGCCGCCAATTTATACCACCCGCGGGCCTGGCAACGTCGGGAAGCAACGAGATCTCAACCGCTGGGCCGACCAGATTGCTTGCCCCCGTCCTATGCAAACGGTCCCAATTGCGTAGCATCTCGAGCATGGTTCGCCTGCCTTGTGTCGCGGTACGCGCATGAAGAATCTCGCCCGCAACGTTCTGCCGGACTTCGTCATCGACGTGCTTGACCGGCTCATGTTTAACCTGCGGCGCTTGCGAATCCGCGGCGCCCAATGGTTCTTCGGCCTCTTCGGTTATAACGTCGCGAAGAAGGCCGACTACTACTCCGTCCTGCCTGACCTGTTCGAGATCGAAGCCACCCGCGAACGCTGGGATCGTCCCAGCGCCCTTGCAGGCTTGAACATCGATGTGGCGGTGCTCGAGAAGAACCTCAGCGCACTCGCCGATCGCTGGGAGACCGAGTTTGCTCGCGTCACTGGCGACTACGCAGACAACACTCGAACTGGGTTCGGCCCGGGATATCCGCAGTTCGACGCCAGAACTCTTTACTACATGCTGAGGGAGCACAAGCCGCAGCGTTATCTCGAGATCGGCTCGGGCCTGTCGACCTACTACGCAAGCCTTGCGGCCGCACAGAACGCGGCGGAAGGCTCGCCGCTACAAATTACGTGCGTGGAGCCCTACCCATTCGACGCACTACAGACGCTCGACATCTTCGAGTTGGTCAAAGGGTTCGTGCAAGATGTTCCGCTAGAGCGGTTCTCTTCGCTCGAGGCCGGGGACGTTCTCTTCATTGACTCCACACACGCGCTGAAGATCGACAGTGACGTCGCATTCCTGTTCATGGAGGCGCTCCCCTTGGTCAAGCCGGGAGTGTACGTGCATATCCACGACGTTCACTTTCCATACAACGGGCCGTTCCCGGCCGATACGTGGCTCTTCGGCGAGCGGTGGCCCGTTTTCTGGCAGGAGGCGATGGTGGTGCAGGCGTTCCTGGCCTTCAACGACTCTTTCGAAGTGCTGCTCTCGACCCCAATGGTGAGACATTTCAACGAGCAGTTTCTAACCGGACGTTTCGCGGACTATAGGCCCTTAAGCCAAGACGAGAACCCCCCTTCATCGTTGTGGTTGCGCAGGGCTCGCTGAGTGCTGGATTCGGGATGGATCGCAACTCGCGCAGTTAGGAAGCATCGGATTCCGGGGATCCCTTTTCCCGCTATGTGATGTCGGTGAGCGGAGGGGCGCCGAGCCACATTTTGGCGCTCGTACCACCGAATCAGTATCGAACTGCTCTAAGAATGGCTCGTGCGGCTAATGAGATATCGAGCGTCCCTAGCTAGCTCAGAGAACTATCGAAATGGAGGGTCTTCCGCAACCCCTCAGAAATTGTGTGCGGCCGAGCTCAGAGAATTATCGATAGATGCAAAGACCGCAATGAGTGGCTGCAACCGGCAAGCGCCATTTCAGTAGGACATCCATTTCGCAGCACACGCAGAGTCGGCTACCACAGCAGCAGTGAGCCGAAGGGGGGGGGGGGGGGGGGGGGGGGGGGGGGGGGGGGGGGGGGGGGGGGGGGGGCGGGGGGGGGGGGGGGGGCGGGGGGGGGGGGGGGGGGGGGGGGGGGGGCGGGGGGGGGGGGGGGGGGGGGGGGGGGGGGGGGGGGGGGGGGGGGGGGGGGGGGGGGGGGGGGGGGGGG
>NZ_MVIH01000007.1 GCF_002086695.1 Mycolicibacterium rhodesiae | reverse complement strand
CCCGGGTACGCCCCGCCGCCGCCCGGCCAGTCAGGCGGGTACGCCCCGCCACCGCAGAACCCTTACGGCCAACCGAATTACGGCGGCGGCTTTCCGCCTCCGATCCCCTCGGCCGGCCAGCCGGGCGGGCTGGGCATTCGGTTCGCCGCACGTCTGATCGACGGCATCATCGTCGGCATCGTGTCCTTCGTGCTCGCGTTGCTGTTCGATGCGACCAGCAACATCCTTGTGACCGGGCTGTTTTCGGGCGTGCTGACGTTTGCATACTTCGTCGTCTTCGAGGTGACCCAGGGCTGGACTCCGGCCAAGAAGATCCTGGGCTTGAGCGTCCGCGGACCCGGCGGTGCACCCAAGCCTGATGTGCAGCAGTCGGCTATCCGCAACTCATTCACGTTGCTGTCGGTGATCCCTTACATCGGCGGTCTGCTGGCCGTCATCGCCTACATCGTGATCGCGGTGACGATCAACGGAAGCCCGACCAAGCAGGGCAAGCACGACGAACTCGCGGGCGGAACCCAGGTCGTGAAGGGCTGACCGCCGCGGTCAGATCACCAGACCGAGCAGCAGGACGACGATCAGGCCGGTCACTGACAGCACCGTCTCCATCAGTGACCAGGTCTTGATCGTCTGACCCACGGTGATCCGGAAATACTGGTTGACCAACCAGAATCCGGCGTCGTTCACGTGGGAGAAGAACAGCGAGCCGGCGCCGACGGCCAGCACGACCAGCGACACCTCGCCGCTACCGAGACCTTCCACCAACTGGAGCACCAGTGCCGAGGCGGTGATGGTGGCGACCGTCGCGGAGCCGGTCGCCAGCCGGATCAGGACGGCCAGCACCCAGGCCAGCAGGATCACCGAGATGTTGGCGGTCTTGGCCCAGTCGGCCAAGAGGGTACCGATACCGCTGTCGACGAGGACTTGTTTGAAACCACCACCCGCGGCGACGATCAGGATGATGCCTGCCACCGGGGGCAGACCCGATTCGACGCATTTCATCACCTCGGACCGGCTCATCCCCGCGCCGCCACCCAGGGTGAAGATACCCACGATCACCGCGATCAGCAGTGCGACCAGCGGGGTACCCAGGACGTCGAAAGTGACTCGGAACCATTGGTTCTCGTCGTCGATGAAGATGTCGACAAGCGCCTTGCCGAGCATCAGCACGACAGGGAGCAGGACGCTGAACAACGTCACCCCGAATGACGGTCGGCGGCTGCCGCGGTTTTCGTCGGGAATGACCTCGGCTTCTGGGCCGGCGGCGCGCAGCGCGGCAGCACCCGAACCGAACGTGTCGGGCGCCTCCACCACAACCCAGCGCCCGGCCAGCTTGCCGAACAACGGGCCGGCCACGATGATCGTCGGGATCGCGACTGCCACACCGAGCGCCAGCGTCAGGCCGAGGTCCGCGTTCAACAGGCTGATCGCGGTCAGCGGTCCCGGGTGGGGCGGTACGAATCCGTGCATCGCGGAAAGGCCGGCCAGTGCCGGGATTCCCACGGTGATCAACGACAGCTGTGAGCGCCGCGAGACCAGATAGATGACGGGCATCAGCAGGACGAGGCCGATTTCGAAGAACATCGGTAGGCCGATGATCGCGCCCACCAAGGCCATCGCCCATGGCAGCGCGCGCGGCGACGCCCGCCCGACGATGGTGTCGACTATTTCGTCGGCGCCACCGGAGTCGGCGAGAAGTTTGGCGAACATCGCGCCGAGGGCGATCAGGATGCCGACACCCGCGGCGGTGGACCCGAAGCCGTCGCTGAAGGACTTCAGCACCTTTTCCAGGTTCTCCCCGGCCACGATGCCGACGGTCAACGCACCGAAGATCAAGGACAGGAACGGGTGCAGATGCAGCACGGTGATCAGGACGACGATCACCGCGATACCGGCGAGGAAGGCCAGGATGAGCTGCCAGCCGGGCGCGACCGGTGTCGCCAGCGTGGGCGCTTCGGCCAGGAGGGTGGCATGGGCGTTCATTGGCGTCACTTTCCTTCAGCGTGGTTTACGTAGCTGTCGACGATCGAGTCGATGCTCTGATCGACATCGATGCTGATGCCGTCTTCGTCGGCATCGAGAGGTTCGAGCGTGTCGAATTGCGAGGCCAGCAGGCTCGCCGGCATGAAATGGCCTGGCCTGCTTGCCTGTCGGCGAGCAATGACCTCCGCAGTTCCGCTCAAGTGCAGGAACTTCACGCCGGCGCAGTGCCTGCGAAGCTGATCGCGGTAGGCGCGCTTGAGCGCCGAGCAGCTCATCACGCCGCCGCCGGGGTGATCGGCCAGCCATACCCCGATCGCCTCTAGCCACGGGTAGCGGTCGTCGTCATCAAGCGCGTGCCCCGCGGTCATCTTGGCGATATTGGCCGGTGGGTGGAAGTCGTCGGCGTCGGCGAACGGCACGCGCAGCCGCTGCGCCAGCGCTGCGCCGACGGTTGATTTCCCCGAACCGGACACTCCCATGACGACGATGGGTGAGGTCATGCCTGCGTCTACCCTCCTGTTCGCCATGTCACACAGCATTCATCAATAGTCATACGTTTGCAATACCAAATCGTGATCAATCTGTTTTTACCTTGCTGCAGGGCGCGTATGACAACATGTATGTGTGAGTTCGGAGCCAATCGTCAGCGAGCTGCACAGCAGCGTGCTGACCGCGCTCGGCGAAGCGATCGTCTCCGGCCACTACCAGCCCGGGCATGTACTCACCCTCGACGACGTCAGTGCGGACCACGGGGTTTCGCGCTCGGTGGCGCGGGAGGCCATCCGGGTGCTGGAGTCCATGCGAATGGTCGCCCCGCGCCGCCGGGTCGGCATCACCATCCAGCCATCGAGTAAATGGAACGTGTTCGACCCCAGGGTCATTCGCTGGCGGCTGGATGTCGGTGACCGCGCCGCGCAGCTCATGTCGCTGTCGGAGTTGCGTCGCGGCTTCGAGCCTGCGGCCGCCGCACTGGCGGCGCGTCGCGCCGATCCCCATCAGTGCCGGATCATGGCGGCCGCCGTGTCCGACATGGTGGTGCACGGCCGCTCCGGCGACTTGGAATCATATCTGCTGGCGGACAAGATCTTTCACCGCACATTGTTGGAGGCCAGCGGTAACGAGATGTTCCGGGCGCTCAACGATGTGGTCGCCGAGGTCCTCGGCGGACGCACTCACCACGGCATGATGCCCGATCGGCCCAACCCCGCCGCGATCGAACTCCACGACGAGGTCGCCCGCGCGATACGGATGCGCGACGAGGCTGCCGCCGAGCGCGCCATGCGGGCCATCATCGACGAAGCCGCCGCAGCGCTGGCCGGTGATCTCTCGGTGCCGCCCGGGAATTAGCTTGCGTGCCTACGCCGCCGGCTGCACGTGGAAGTACATCATCAGCCCCTCCACCTTGGTCACGGTCACGGTATGCCGCGTCGTTTCGCCCGCCGCCGTCACATCGCAGTGCGCCTCTGCACCCTGTTTACCGTCCAAACCGCCGTCGCAGTCGGCAGATTCGACGGCGACGCCCGACGACTGAGACACGGTCTTGGCCACCAGCTTGTCGAGCTGATCCTTCGACGCGGCGGGAACCATGCTGTAGCTGATGTTCTCCCCGTCGATCTTTGTCGCGGTGACCACGAGGTCGAAGCTGTCGGAGCCGCTCAGCAGCACCTCGCAACGGGTGGTCTTGCCGACTTCGCCCCGCAGATTCTCGGCACAGCTCACGGTTTGCGGTTTCTCACCCGCCTTCTGCAGACGCTGGGTGATGTCTTTCTCGAGGTCCGTTTTCGACACCGCGAGACCACCGGTGCCGACGTCGGACGAACACCCGCTCAGTGCCGCGCAGGCAACACTCACCGCGGTGAGCCCGGCCCCGAGCCGAGCGAGCGCCGTCATGGCACGCATGGTGACCTCCCAGCCGGGCCGCGGCGCGGGCGGCCGCACGATGCCAGCAAGATACCAAGTGGTTCACTACTTCAATGAGCAGAACCCCAGCCCTGGCACGCCGATTCTTCGACCGTTACGAACCCGTGCACGGCATCACCTACTTCGCCCCCGGGGTGCGAAGTGCGTTCGACGCCATGGGATTCGTCGGGTTCTGGCGCGGCTACTTCGCCGGTCGTTCGGCACCGCTCGGCCGGGTGCCGGTAGAACTGGTGACCGCGACGTTCTACAACTTCTCCACCGAACGGGTGGCCAAGGCCATACCCGCGATCTGGGATATCGCCGCACCCGAGGAGATGGTGCGCGTCCGGCAGGACACCGCTGTCGCGGCGCTGCAGGGCTACGGGCTCGGTGACGACACGCCGGGGGTTGCGGAGGCCGCCGAACTGGCCGGCCTGGCGGCGAGAAACGCTCCGCTGGACGGCCGCCCGCTGTTCGCGGCGAACCGCGCACTGCCCTGGCCGGACGCCCCGCTGGCCGCGTTGTGGCATGCTGCGACGCTGTTACGTGAGCACCGCGGCGACGGCCATATCGCCGTGCTGGTGAGCGAGGGCATCAGCGGACGCGAGTCCAATGTCTTCCACGTCGGCGCCGGGGCGGTGCCCGCCGATTTCATCAAACGCACCCGCGACTACTCCGACGAGGAGTGGGCCTCGTGCGTGCGGTCGCTGCAGGAGCGCGGATTGCTCACGCCCACAGGCACTCTCACCGAGGCCGGCCGGACTCTGAAGGAGCACGTCGAAACGCGCACCGACAGCCTGTCGCTGTCCGCGCTGGACGCTCTCGACGACGATTCGGTGGAGCGTCTGTTCCGTGCCCTCACCCCGATCACCCGGACCGTCATCGCCGGCGGTGACCTACCCGCGGCGACGCCGATGGCGCTGCGCCGCGACGAACTCGACGACGACAGCGCGCGCCTCTGAGCCGGCCCCTGGCTCAGCTCGATTTGCGGTGCAGCGCTTCGGGTTTGTGAACGGCGTCATTACCGCTCTTGTCGCTGCGAACCCGATACTGCGGATCGTCACTCGACGCGCGTACCGTTCGCTTGGCGGCGGTGGTGTCGGAGGTGATCTTCTCCTCCACCGTCCCCTCGGCGGTGCCGCCGTGGCTCTGCCAGGTGACCTTGTCGCCCTTGTGGAATTCGTCCTTGCCCATTCCTGCGCGTACCCCCGCGGTCCCGGGTCTAACCGGTCACACGTTGCGGTTCCACTCCACCCAGCCCGACCCGGTCCGCCCGTCGGCGGTGTCGACGGTGACCCAGGCCCGCGGGAAGAAACTGACCTGACCCTCCGGCGCCACCAGCCGGACCGGCGCGTGACCGCGAACATGGACCGTCGTCCGGACCGGACCGGGCAGATAGTCGATGGTCGTCGTCAGCGGTAACCCGTTGTCGGAGAACGTCGCCTCGGCACGCACAGTCGTCGTCTCGGTGACCGGTTCGCCGGCGCGCTGCAGGTAGCCGACGCTGATCGGGTCCATACCCGGGATGCGCAGGTCGACACCGTGTAGGTGGGTGCCGTCGTCGAGGTGCAGGGCGCTCCAGACCCAGTCCATGCTCCACCAGTCACGCACACCGTGGGAGTGATCGCGCTGCCCCGGCACTGCCTCGAACTGGTGTACGGTCCCGTCGATGGTGACGGTTCCGGTTACGGTGCAGGGGATTTCGTAGCGGGTGGTGATGCGATAGGCGTACGGGGTCCCGACCGTCGTCCAGGTGAGGTCCATGGCCAATTCGACGGGCCTGCCGGGCTCGTCGCGCAGCAGCGCCGACGGATCGTCGTATTCCAGTGCGGTGCCGCGGACCTCGACGCGGTAGGTCTGCAGCGGGATGATGGCGCCGTGACGTAGTTCGGCGCCATCGGCCGTGGCCACCAGAGGGTCGCTGGGCATCGGCGCCTCGAAGTTCACCAGCGCCACCGTCGGCATATCGGGGCCGCACACCAGCGCGTTGATCCACGCGACGTTCTGGTTGGGTACCAGGCCGAGCCGCAGCCAGCCGCCGATACCCTGAGCCGGGTCGGCAAAGTCCCAGTACCAGCTCTCGTTCCACAGTGGCTCGGTACCGGGCTGATGGGCGCCTTCGTCGGCGGGGTCGGGCTGCAGAGCGGCAGCGGTGGCCGGCGGCGGCAGGATGTCGAGCGCGCCGGTGTCGAGGACGTGGCTGGTGTGCCGGTCCAGCATGGTCAGGAACATCTCGTCGCCGCGGTCGGTGCGCTCGACAAGCATCGACGAGACAACCGCCATCATCACCCCCGCGAAGCTCTGCCGCCGGACGCCCTCGCGTACGTCGTCGAGCGCGACACCCGAATCAGGCCCCAGCCCTTGGTGATACGCACGCAACAGCTCGTCGTAGTGGGCGCGCCGATCGTCGATGGTGACGGCACATCCGATGAAGTACGCCACGTCGGTCATGGCAGGCCCCCAGGTTACGGTCTGCCAGTCCACGACGGTGAGGTCGCGCCGGGATCCGGGACGGCCGAACAACATGTTGTCGAGCCGGTAATCGCCGTGCACCAGACCCTTGATCCGCTCGGGCAGGGACTCGTCGGCCACGTAGGCGTCGAAACTGCCCGCCAGCCGCTCACACACCTGCCGCTGCTCGGCGGTGATCGCCTCGCCGTAGCGGTCGGCGAAACCCGCCCAGAGCTGACCGATCAGCGCCTGGTTCAGCGGCGCGGCCCGGGTCAGCCATTCGGCGTCGGCCAGGTGATCGTTACCGATCGCCGGGGCGTGCAGCCGTCCCAGCTCCGTCAGCGCGAGAACAGCGTCTTCGATTGTGGCGCCGCGGATTTCGTTGCCGACCTCGGCGGGAGCCGCGTCGTCGAGAAGCAGCGCGAAGATCCCCGTCTCAGGGTCGTACGAGCTGTAGTAGCACTCGGCCACCGGGCCGCCGAGCCGCGGCGCCACGTCGGCGTAGAACCTGACCTCGCGCTCGTAGAGACCCAGCGCCATCCCGGTCTGCCTGCTCGTCGGATCGGTCGCGGCGACCTTCAGCACCACCGAGGCGGGCCCTTCGACGCCGTCGGCATACGTCAGTCCGACCCGGTAGCACTCGCTCATCTGGCCGGTACCGATGCGGTCGACGGTGAATCCGGTGACAGGGAACCCGATGGCGGCGGTCAGCCATCCGGCGGTGAGGTCAGTCGGTCGCTCGATGACGATGTCGTTGATCTGCACGCGACCAACCTAGGACACATCCCCGGCAGCCCGAGAGGTTTTCCCGCCATCTCTTGACGGGTGTCAAATCAGTCCTGGTCAGGCTAGCGGCCGGCCAGTGAAAACCCTGCCCATGCCTCACGCCGATGCGGATGGGGGTCGTAATCGACGCGGGTGTGCCGGTCGAACACCAGCACCGGGCGCTCCGCCTCGGTGTAGCGGGGCCAGCCGTCGCCCGGTACGCCGGTGCGGCTGAAATGCCGCCACCTGTTCTGCAGATCCCGGCTGACCTTCAGCGCCGAGCGCCGGTCCATCGCCGCGGTCAGCGCGGCACCGAACCGGGTCCGGTAGATGTCGAACACGGCCAGCAGCTCGGTGGCGTGGGTGGCGCCCAGTCCCGACCAGTGCAGGGTCCGCGGCGCGTAGTCGTAGCGGTACACATACGTCGGCGCGTGCCGGCCGTGCGCCTCGGCGATCTGCCAGGCAGCGGTCCCGAACGCGAAATCCCCCCCGAGCTGGACGCAGGCCGCCGGCCGCGGGTAGTCGGGGTAGGCCGCGGTGATACGTTGGCGCGCTTCGGGTTCCGCGCTCGCCAGCAATCGCTCGATAGCGGGCTCGGTGGTCGGAAGCAGCTTCATGAACCGGGTGAACAGCTTGCCTTCGTCGGCGTTGGTGCCGACGATCAGCGGCACCTTGTGGATCGCCCCGCGCCGCATGGCCGCGATCGGATCGTCGGGCAGGACGTCGTCGCCGTAGGTGGGGCCGAGCGAGAAGGCGCCGTCCATGTCGGTCATGCTTTTGGCCAGCAGCGCGTCCAGGGCGGCGACCAGATCCCGGGGGCGGGCCCGCATCACGGTTTCGGCGCCGTCGTCTCCGCTGGACCCGAGCAGCCGGGCGAACTTGCCGGCAATCGTCGCAGCGGTCTCCGGACCGCTCACCAAGCCGGACGCGGGGCTTTCCGAAATAGCTTGCGCGAAAAGGCCTTCCGCCTCCGGAACGGCCAGCAGCGTCGCGACGGCATGGGCGCCGGCACTCTCGCCGAAGATCGTCACGTTGCCGGGGTCACCACCGAATGCCCCGATGTTGTCGCGTACCCAGCGCAGCGCCAGCACGAGGTCGCGCAGGAAGAGATTGCTGTCGATCGGGGTGTCCGGCGTGGACAGCGACGAGAGGTCCACGCAACCGAGAGCGCCGAGGCGATAGTTCACCGAGACGTACACGCAGCCGCGGCGAGCCAGCGCGGCGCCGTCGTAAAGCGGAGTGGCCGAGCTGCCCATCAGATAACCGCCGCCGTGGATGAAGAACATCACCGGCAACGGTTCGTGGTCCGGCTCGCTTCCGGTCCACTGCGGGGTGACGACGTTGAGGGTCAGGCAGTCCTCGCCCATCGGCTGGTACTTGCCCACGGCCAGCATCGTGTAGCGGCGCTGCTGGGGGGCACAGTTGGCGAAGCCGTGGCAGTACCGGACGCCGCGCCACGGCTGCGGGGGCTGCGGCGCGCGGAAGCGCAGCGCCCCAACCGGCGGGCGGGCGTAGGGAATCGAACGCCACCTGTTGACCCCGTTGCGGACGAACCCCTCGACGATGCCGCTGCCCGTGGTGGCGCGGACGGTGTGTTCGTGCATCACTCGACGGTAGCGAACATTGCGCTCCTCGACGCGCCTGACAACCCGATCTGTTGCGGCCCGCTAGCCTGTCGGGATGCGGATCGCCGTGCTGTTCACCGCGTCGCTGCTGGTCGCGGGATGTTCCGGCGCGACAGGCGGTCAGGCGCGCCAAACTCAGCTGACACCGATCACCCCGTCGCGCACGGCCACGTCGTCGTCCGCGCCGCCATCGTCCACCTCGACCACCGCCACATCGTCGGTCCCGGCACCCACGCCCGGGGTACCGATCGCCGACGCGATCCGGTGGATCGAGGCAGCTCCCCCGATCGACGCGGCGCAGTACCACATCGCCTTGCGCGGCAGCGTCACCACCGAGCTCGGCGACGATGTGGCCTTCACGACCCCGGGCGGGACGAATTGCATGACCGACGCCAAACACGGGTCCCCCGCGCTGGCGTGCCTGGTGGAGCTGACGAATCCGCCGCCGCGGCCCCCGGACGTGTACGGCCAGTGGAAAGGCGGTTGGGTCGACTTCGACGGGTCGACCGTCCAAGTCGGTTCGGCGCACGGCGATCCGGGTCGCTTCGCGGCAGGGCAGGGCCGCGAATTGCCGTATGACGTATCACTGTCGTTCGGTAATTACCGCTGCCGGACCGACGCGAGCGCCCTGGTGTGCGTGAATTACGCGCAGCAGTCGGCGATACGGCTTGCCGCCGACGGTGTCGACGCGTTCGCGTGCGCCCGGCAGGTCACCCCGCCGGCGGGCATCGGCGTGCAGTACGCCTGTTAGTGCGTGTGCGCCGGATAGGCGTGGATCATCGCGGTCGCGAGTTTTGGCACGGCGTGGGTGAGGTCGTGTTCGGCTGCGTGGGCCACGTGATGTGCTTGCGCCAGCGTGAGATCGGGGTCGACGTCGAGTTCGGCGTCGGCGTGCAGCCGGTGGCCGATCCACCGCATCCGCACGCTGCGTACCGCCCGCACTCCCGGCCGGGCAGCCAGCGCCGCCTGCGCCATCTCGACGAGTTCGGGATCAACGCCATCCATCAAGCGGCGGAACACATCCCGGACCGCGGTGCGTAACACCGCGAGGATGGCCACAGTGATCACCAGACCGATGATCGGGTCCGCCAACGGAAAGCCGAGGGCGACACCTCCTGCACCGATCACCACGGCCAGGGAGGTGAATCCGTCGGTGCGGGCGTGCAGCCCGTCGGCCACCAGAGCGGCGGAACCGATCTGGCGTCCGACGCGGATCCGGTAGAGCGCGACCCATTCGTTGCCGACGAAGCCGAGCAGCCCGGCGAGCGCGACCCAGCCGAGGTGCTCGATCGGGCGCGGATGGATCAGACGTCCGACGGCCTCGTACCCGGCGATGATCGCGGACAGCGCGATCATCGCGACGACGAACATCCCGGCGAGATCCTCCACGCGGCCGAAGCCGTACGTGTATCTCCGCGTTGCGGCCTTGGTACTCAACGCGAATGCGATCCACAGCGGCACCGCGGTCAAGGCATCGGAGAAGTTGTGGACGGTGTCGGCTGCCAGTGCTATCGACCCGGACGCCACGACGACGGCGATCTGAGCCAGCGCGGTGACACCCAGTACGACCAGGCTGATCTTGACCGCACGAATACCGGCCGCACTGGACTCGAGCGCACTGTCCAGGCTGTCGGCCGAGTCGTGGGAGTGTGGGGCGAAGATGCCGGTGACCGCCGCGCGCAGACCGGTGTGGTGGTCATGGTCATGACCGTGGTGGCCGGATTGATCTGCCGGAAGATGCTTTTCGGTTCGCGTCATCGGCGGGTCCTGGTTCGCTGATCACGCGTAAGCGGAACGACGGCGGATTCGCTGTTGTGGTGCGACGGCACACCCGGGCCTGCGTGCTCGGCGTTGTACACCGCGTCAGTGACGAGTTGGCGCACGTGGTCGTTCTCCAGGCGGTAGAACACCTGGGTGCCTTCTCGTCGGGTACGCACCAGGCGGGCCATCCGCAGTTTGGCAAGGTGCTGGGACACCGAGGGCGCCGGCTTGCCGATGCGCTCGGCGAGATCGTTGACGCTGAGCTCGCCGTCGATCAACGACCACAGCAGTTGCACGCGGGTGGCGTCGGCCAGCATGCGGAAGACCTCGACAACGAGCAGCACGTGATCGTCGGCAAGCTGCCTATCTGCATTCATACGCAGATAATAGCGGAGCATGCCCGCCCAGCGTGGGGGCTGTTGGTGGCAGAACCCGGTCCGGGCACCGACAACCCCCACGCGCGGCGTGAGAACGACCCGGGTTACGCCGCCAGAACTCCCTTTGCGCGCAGGATCGGAAGTACACCCTCGGCGAACCAGTAGGCCTCTTCGAGGTGTGGGTAGCCCGACAGGATGAACTCGTCGAACCCCACCGTGTGGTACTCCCAGATCAGGTTGGCCACCTCTTCATGGCTACCGACCAAGGCGGTACCGGCCCCACCGCGGACCAGCCCGACGCCGGCCCACAGGTTCGGGTAGATCTCCAGCTTGTCGGTGCGGCCGCCGTGCAGCGCGGTCATCCGGCGCTGCCCTTCGGACTCCGAACTGGCATGAAGCTTGGTCGCTTGAGCGATCTGGTCCGGCGTCAACTCGCTCAACAGTTCCTCGGCGACCGCCCACGCGGCGGCCGAGGTGTCGCGGGTGATCGTGTGCAGCCGGATCCCGAAACGCAGGTTGCGGCCACGGGCCTCGGCCAGTTCCCGCACCGCGTCGATCTTGGCCTTCGCGGCCAGCGGCGGCTCTCCCCAGGTGAGGTACACATCGACGTGCTCGGCGGCGATGGGCAACGCGGCCGGCGACGACCCACCGAAGTAGAACTCCGGCAACGGGTTCGGCGGCGCGGATACTCGGCCGTCGCGGATCTTGTAGAAGTCGCCGTCGAAGTCGTACGACTCCTGACCCCACACCGACTTCACGATCTGCAGGAACTCCCCGGTGCGGGCGTACCGCTCGTCGTGGTCGAGCCAGTCGCCGAATCGCTGTTGCTCGAGGTCGTCGCCACCGCTGACGACGTTGAGCAGCAGGCGGCCATCGGAGAACCGCTGGAGCGTCGCCGCCTGCTGGGCGGCCAGTGTGGGCGGCACCAGTCCGGGCCGGAAGGCCACGAGGAACTTCAGCCGCTCGGTTTCGGCCAGCAGTGCCGATGCCGTCAGCCATGCGTCCTCGCACCATGTTCCGGTCGGCGTCAGCACGCCCTCGAATCCGAGCCGGTCGGCAGCCCGCGCCACTTCGGCGAGATACCGCCGCGTCGGTGGACGGTACCCATCGGGAATCGTGTGGTGCGCCGACGCATGCGATGCCCCGACGATCGACCGGCTGTCACCGTTGGTGGGCAGGAACCAGAAAAACTTCGCGGACACGAAAACCCTCCTAATTGGAACTGATGAGAACTGGCTCGAGCACAGCGGCATAGCGGCGGTCGACCCACTTCGAGAAGTCAGGCGCAGTCTGAATCTGCCCCGATTTGGCGAACAGGTCGGCGATCTTCTGTTCCGACGCGACCACCTCGTCGCTCAGGACTGTCGGCAGCCGTAGGCTGCGACTCTGCGAAACCTCGGCGGCCTTGGGGTCCAAGCCCACTGCCGCGGAGTACTTTTCGGCCCATTCCTGCGGGTGATCCTGAGCCCACTTGGCCGCCTTGGCGAACCGGACCAGCAGATCGGCCAGAGCGGAGCTGCGCTTGGGATCGGCCAGCGCCGCGTCGGATGCCACCCCGAACCAGTAGCCGTTGGTCACCCCCTTCGCCTGAGCGATCGAGCGCACCTTCAGCTGCTGCTCGGCCTGCGCGGTGTAGGGATCCCAGATCGCCCACGCATCGGCCTGGCCGGCCTTGAACGCCGACAGGGCGTCGGCCGGTTGCAGGAACACCAACTTCACATCAGCGGGCGTCAACCCCGCCTTGTCCAGCTGACCCAGCAGATGGCCGTGAGCAGAGCTGCCCTTGCCAACCGCGATGCTCTTACCGCGCAGGTCGCTCACGGACTGGATGGGCGAGTCCGCCTGGACCAGGATCTGGTCGCCCACACCCCCACCGTTGTAGACCGACACCACCTTCACTTTCGCGTTCGAGGCCGCACCGAATATCGGCGGGGTGTTGCCGGTGATGGCGAAGTCGATCTTGCCCGCGGTCGCCGCCTCGATCTGTGGCGGTCCGGACGTGAACGTCGAGAACACAACCTGGTAGGGCAGGTTGTCCAACGCTCCGGCGGCGCGCAGCAGAGCTTCGGTTCCGCCCTTTTGATCGCCCACCTGCAAGGTGAGTCCGGAGAGCTCACTGAGCGGCACCGTCGCCGGGGCCTGGGACGCGCCGGTGCTCTGCTGGCGGGACACGCAGCCCGTCAGCAGCAGTCCCATGACGGTGAGCGCGACGAGAACTCGGCGAAATACTCTGAGAGACAACGGTGCTCCTATCAGATTTGAACACCGAGCTGCGAGAGCAGCTCGGCTCGGTGATTGTCGGTGGCGGTCGACGAGCTTCCAGGCGGCCGTCGCGGATCGGTGATCGCCGTCTGGAACACCACTTCTCCGTCACCCAGCACGAGCACCCGATCCGCAAGTGCCACAGCCTCGTTGACGTCATGCGTGACCAACAGCACGCCGAACTGGTGGCGTCGCCACAGCTGTAGCAACAGCGAATGCATGCTGAGCCGCGTCAGCGCGTCCAGTGCGCCGAACGGTTCGTCCAGCAACAGCAGCGGCGGCTCCGCGACCAGGGCCCGGGCCAGGGAAACTCGTTGTGCCTGACCACCAGACAGCGTCAAAGGCCACGCACCCGCCCGGTCGGCCAGACCGACGTCGGCCAGCGCCCGGTCCGTTCGGGCGGAGACCTCGGCACGCGGAAGCCGGAATCGCGTCAGCCCGTATCCGACGTTGGTGCCCACCGTGCGCCAGGGAAACAGTCGAGGCTCCTGGAATGCCAGCGCGGGTGGGCCGCTGACACTGCGTTCACCCGTGTGGTCGCGGGACAACCCGGCCAGCACACGGAGCACGGTGGATTTACCGGAGCCGCTGCGGCCGACCAGCGCGACGATCTCTCCGGCGCCGACGGTGACCGAAATATCCTTGAGCACATGCTGTTCGCCGTACCACTTGTCGATGTGCCGCAGTTCGCCTGCCACCGCGGTCTGGCGTTCGAACGTCATGGTCATGACCGGTACCTCAATGCGCGGCGCTCCAGGGAGCGCACGATCGCATCGGTCGTGATGCCCAGCAGTGCGTACACGATCAGCCCGAAAATGATGATGTCGATGCGCAGGAAGTCGCGCGCGTTGTTGATCAGATAGCCGATGCCTTTGTCGGCGTTGATCTGTTCGGCGACGATCAACGTCAGCCATGCGATCCCCAGCGACTGGCGCAGACCCACCAGCACCTGCGGCGCGGCGCTGGGCAAGATTATGTTTGCGAATCGCTGACGGAATGAAAAGCCAAGCACCTCAGCTGTTTCGAACAACTTCGGATCGACCTGCCGGATCGCCGAGAAGGTGTTGAGGTACAGCGGGAAGCTGACGCCGAGCGCGACCAGCAGAACCTTGGGCAGCTCGCCGATGCCGAACCACAGGATGAAGAGCGGGATGAGACCGAGGTGTGGCAGGGCTCGCAACATCTGCATGGGCGGATCGACGGTCGCTTCTGTCCACCGGGACAGGCCTACCGCGCTGCCCAGTCCGATGCCGATCACGCCACCGAGCAGCAGTCCCTGCAGCACCCGTGCACCGGATACCCGCAAGGCATCGCCGAGTTGACCGTTGCGGACGAGTTCCAGGCCGGCCTCGGCGATGAGCGACGGTGCGGGCAGCACTTCTTGGGAGATGACTCCCACCGCGCTGCCCAACTGCCACAACGCCAGCAGGATCACCGGTGAAGCCCAGCGGGCAAGCGTCCACGTGTGCTGTCTGCGGTGTGAAGTCGTGCGCGAGCCGGTCGGCAGGACCAGCGCCGAAGCCTGCACTGCTGATGTGGTCACGGTGTGGGTCCCCCGGGCGATACGTGGGTGGCTGACGATGGGCGGGCGACATCAACTCGCCGCGTCCATTGACCCTAGGAACGACCCACCCCTGCGATAAGGGTTTGATTCGTGGTGACCAAAAGCTCCGGCGAGTCAGCGCCAGCCGTCGGCAGCCTTGGCGGCCCGAACCAGCGCGTCGCACAATTCCCGCAATTCGGCGGTAGCCGCACCCTCGTCGACCGCGGTCGCGACGTCTTCGGCCGCGCAGCGCACCTGGAACACCCGGTCGGACAGTTCGGCGGCCTCGTCGGCCGAGAGCACCACCGCGTCCTCCGGGATGGCGCTGCCCTTGACCAACGCCCGCTGCTCGTACGCGCGTTGCCGGCACGACTGGCGGCAGTACTGTCTGCGCCGGCCCATCCCGACGTCGGCCACCTCACGTCCACACCACCGACACGGCTGGGAGCGGGAACGACGCGTCACGTCATGTGACTGTAGACGGCATCGCGAAGTGATCCCGGTATCATGGTGGGTCGAGTCGGGAACCGCAGCGAGTTGTCTTGCGTTCACTACCTGGACTTCATAGGGGGCCCGGCCCTTAATTGGCACCGAAGGAGAATTGACGATGGCTGATCGCGTCCTGAGAGGCAGCCGCCTCGGAGCCGTGAGCTACGAGACGGACCGCAACCACGACCTGGCGCCGCGTCAGATTGCGCGGTACCGCACCGAGAACGGCGAGGAATTCGAGGTTCCGTTCGCCGACGACGCCGAGATTCCCGGCACCTGGCCCTGCAAGAACGGCCTCGAGGGCACCCTCATCGACGGTGACCTGCCCGAGCCCAAGAAGGTCAAGCCGCCGCGCACGCACTGGGACATGCTGCTGGAGCGCCGCTCGATCGAGGAGCTCGAGGAGTTACTCAAGGAGCGTCTGGACCTGATCAAGTCCAAGCGCCGCGGCAGCTGATCGCCGCCGTAGTTACCTGACGACGCCGCGGGCGCGGTCCAACCGCCCGCCGAGGCCCCACTGGGCGACCTTGACCATCGCTTCGCGGATGTTCGAGCCGCTCATCTTCGACACCCCGAGTTCGCGCTCGCTGAACGTGATGGGCACTTCGGTGACGGTGAAACCGCTGTTGATCGTGCGCCAGGTCAGATCGATCTGGAAGCAGTATCCCTTGGAGTCGACCGCGGACAGGTCGATCTTCTCCAGTACCTCACGCCGGTAGGCACGGTAGCCCGCGGTGATGTCGTGAATGCCGACCCCGAGGAGCACGCGGGAGTAGGTGTTGGCGGTCTTGGACAGCACCAGCCGCCGGTAGGGCCAGTTGCGCACCGTCCCGCCCGGTACGTAGCGCGACCCGATCGCCAGGTCCGCGCCGTTGTCGATCGCGTCGAGCAGCCGGTAGAGCTGTTCAGGCGCGTGGCTGCCGTCTGCGTCCATCTCCACGAGCACGTTGTACTGGCGGCTCAGGCCCCAGGCGAACCCCGCGAGGTACGCCGCGCCGAGGCCGTCCTTGGCATTGCGGTGCATCACGTGAACCCGGTCGGTGTCGGCCAGCGCGAGCTCGTCGGCGAGCTC
Source organism: Mycolicibacterium rhodesiae (assembly GCF_002086695.1). Taxonomy (GTDB): domain Bacteria; phylum Actinomycetota; class Actinomycetes; order Mycobacteriales; family Mycobacteriaceae; genus Mycobacterium; species Mycobacterium rhodesiae. The sequence continues at coordinate 238,707 of NZ_MVIH01000007.1, read as the reverse complement.
GCCCGTCCCGTCGGGGCTGCCGTCATCGACGATCAGCACGTGCACCTCGGGGCAGGCTTTGTGCACCCGGCCCACGATCAGCGGCAGGTTTTCCAGCTCGTTGAACGTCGGAATGATCACCAGGGTGCGCTGGCTGGGCCGCACGGCGCCCGTGTTTCCCCGGTCGGTCATGACTCTCCTTTGTCGTGCTGCCCGGCCAGGGCGGCGGTTGATTCGCCCTGCTCCGGCGTGTTCTCGCCGTCGTCTTCGCCCCCGGACATGCTGCCTGCGTCCCGCTGCCGCCGCCTACGGCGCAACGGACGCATGAACCAACCATTGTGCAGCATGGCCCCGATCACGACCGAAATGGCAGCGCCCACCAGCACCCATTGGATCAGCGGGCCCCACCGCGTGGCCGGGGTTTGGCTGGTCTTGAGCCGCATCGTCATGTCCAGATACCCCGGCGTGAAGAACTGTGTGCGGGCGATTTCCGCGCCGTCCGGGGCGATCACCGCACTGATCCCGACCGTGCCGGCGACTACGACGTAGCGGTCGTGCTCGACGGCGCGGGCGCGGGCGAATGCCAGCAGCTGTTCACTCATGTTCTGGTCGAACGTGGCGTTGTTGGTGGGAACGGCCAGCAACTGTGCGCCGTTGCGGACCGATTCCCGCAGCGCACGGTCGAAGATGACCTCCCAGCAGGTGGCGACGCCGACCGGCACACCGGCGGCGTGCACGACCCCTGAGCCGTTGCCGGGCACGAAGTAGCCGGCCCGGTCGGCGAAGGACGACAGATGCCGGAAGAAGCCCCGCCACGGCAGGTATTCGCCGAACGGCTGGATGATCTGCTTGTCGTGGCGCTCGCCCGGCCCGGTGACCGGATCCCAGACGACGACGGTGTTCGACGCGTACGGGTTCTGCGGAGTCCAGTCGGGGCGCGCGACGACGGCGCCAACAAGGATCGGTGCGCCGATGGCCTGCGCGGCCACGCTGATCTGCTGGGCGGCGTCGGTATTGGTCATCGGATCGATGTCCGAGGAGTTCTCCGGCCAGATCACGAACTGCGGCTGCGGCGCCCTGCCCGCCCGCACATCGTCGGCCAGCTGCAGGGTCTGGCGGACGTGGTTGTCCAGCACAGCACGACGCTGGCTGTTGAAGTCCAGCCCCAACCGCGGCACGCTGCCCTGGACGGCGGCCACCGTGACCGTCGGCTCGTTGCCTGCTCCTCCGGCCGCGCGGCGCACCTGCGGGGCCGCGATCGCGGTGGTGAGCAACACCGCGGTGATGCACAGCCCGGGCAACAACACCCCGGGCAGCGACACGTGCCCGGCCTTCGGGGCCTTACTGCTCTGCTGCCACCAGCGTGCGACCTCGAGCACCAGTGCCGCCAGCGACGTGCCCATCAGCGCGATCCCGAACGACAACAACGGCACTCCGCCGAGCTGTACCAGCGCCAGGAACGGCCCGTTCGTCTGACCGAAACCGACCACGCCCCAAGGGAACCCGCCGAACGGCACGCATTCCTTCAGCCACTCCTGGGCTGACCACACCAGAGCGAACCACAACGGCCAGCCGGGAACGCGGCGTACCGCGACCGCCAGCCAGCCGAACAGCGCCGGGAACAGCGCCTCCATCGTCGCCAGCGCCAGCCACGGCACGGGGCCGACCAGCCCGCTGATCCACGGGATCAGCGGGATGTAGAACGCCAGTCCGAACAGAAAGCCGTAACCGAGGCCACCGGCGGGCGTCGTCCTGGGATGGGTCAGCACCCAGCTCAGCAGCGCGAAGCTCACGACCGCCGACCACCACCAGCCGATCGGCGGGAAGCTGATGCACAACAGCAGCCCGGCGGTCACCGCGACGAGGAGCCGGAACATCCGCGGCGGCAGCGCGGTGCGGATCCAATTCAGCAGACGACTAGCCATGAAGCACGAGACCCCGGTGCACGGTGTGACGGCAGCGCGGCAGCGGATCGCCGGGCGCCAACCGGGGCAGCGCGGGTACCCGCGAGCGCGGGTCGGTGGACCAGCGCTGCACACCGTCGGCCGGAGCAGCCACGTCCAGGCCCCCGGCGCCGAGCTCCCACACCGCGTACGACGCGGGCGCACCCGGGACCAGGGTCCCGCTGACACCGTCACGCACCCCGCCGGCCCGCCACGCGCCGCGAGTCGCGGCGGCGAACGCCGCACGGACCGAAATCGAGCTGCCCTCGGTCTGGTGATTGCTGGCCGCACGCACCGTCGCCCAGGGATCGATGCTGGTCACCGGGGCATCTGAGCCGAACGCCAAAGGCACGCCTGCCGATGCTAGTAGCGAGAACGGGTTCAGCGCGGCTGCTCTGCCGATACCGAGACGGCGGGCGTACATTCCGTCGACCCCGCCCCAGAGTGCGTCGAAATTGGGCTGCATGCTGGCCGTGACGCCGCACTGGCCCAGAGTGGCCGCCTGCTCGGCGTTGACCATCTCCACGTGTTCGATCCGGTGCCCACAGCGGGCGACGGCGGGTGCCCCGAACCGGTCGACGAGCCGGGTCAGCGCGTCGACGACCGCGGTCACCGCCGCGTCGCCGATGACGTGGAATCCGGCCGTCACGCCGGCCTCGGTGCAGGCGAACAGGTGGTCGGCGACGGCCTCGGGTTCGAGGTAGCAGTTGCCGGTGGTGCCCGCGGCGTCGGCGTACGGATGGCACAGCCAGGCGGTGTGCGAGCCCAGTGCGCCGTCGACGAACAGGTCACCTGCCAGCCCGCGTGCGCCGGTCGCCTCGACCAGGGCGGTTGCCTGCGCGGCGGTGGATACCGCCTCACCCCAGTAGCCGACCACCTCGACGCCGTGCTCGGTCGCGCGCAGCTCCTGCCAGTCGTCGGCTCCGCCGATCTGCGGCCCGGCGCATTCGTGGACCGCGACGATGCCCGCGGCCGCCACCGCGTCCAGCGCGGCACGCCGGGCGTCGGCGCGCTGACGGACGGTCAGGAGGCGGCGGGCCTCTGAGCGGACCAGGTGGTGGGCATCGGCCGACAGCGGCCGCTGCGGGTGATATCCGGCGACGGCGGGCAGGCCCGCCACCAGTTCACGCAAACCGGTCGAGGCCACGGCCGAGTGCACGTCGATGCGGGCAAGATAGGCCGGGACCGCGCCGACGACGGCGTCGAGGTCCGCGGTGCTGGGTGCCTCGTCACGGGCCCAGCCGGTGTCGTCCCAGCCGTGAGCCCAGATCGGCTGGCCGGGATGGGCGGCGACATGCTCGGCGACCAGCGACAAGCAGTGCTGTTTGGAGGTCGCAGCCGTCAGGTCCAGCCCCGTCATCAGCAGACCCGTCGACGTGAGATGGATGTGGCTGTCGACAAAGGCGGGTGAAACGAACGCGCCGTCGAGGTCGATCGTCTGCGCATCAGCGAACTGGGATCGGCCGACCTCGTCGCTGCCCAGCCATGCGACGACACCGTCGCGCACCGCCATTGCCGTGGCATCCGGGTGCGTCGGGCTGTGGATGCGCCCGCCCAGCAGCAGTGTGGTCACGGTCAGTCAGTCTCCCCCGCAGCTGCGGGACAGACGCAGCGGGTCAGTACCGGCGGACGATGTTGGCGTCGTGGACCGGTGCTCGAACCTGTTCCTCGACGACCTCGCCGTCGATGTAATCCCCGCGGCCTGAGTAGCCGGGCGCCGTCAGGTTGATGACGCTGACCCTGCGGGCGATGCCGCGGGTGAGCACCATTCCCGCCAGCGGGCGCACCACGCTACGGGTCGGAGGCAGCAGCATCAGCGCGCCGACGGCGGTGGAGACGATGCCGGGGATGAACATCAGGACGGTGCCGAGTGCGACGAGCATGCTGTCGGCGACCGCGCCCTGCGGGTCGGTGCGGGTGCGCTGCAGTTTGAGGATCTGCTTTTTGACTTGCGAGCCCGCCAGCGCGACACCGATCACCGAGGTCGCCAGCAGGATCAGGAGCGTCCAGCCGATGCCCACCGACCAGGTCAGGGCGGCCAGCACCGCGAGCTCGACCACGGCGTAGATCAAGAACGTCCGCATCACCATGCATTGGCAACGACTCGGGCACCGGTCGGGTTCCGGTTGCCGCTGATAGCAGCCTGAGAGTTCGGTTACGCGGTGATCTCGAGCGCGACGTGCACCTTGTCGATGCCGCCGCGGACCAGGCTGTGCAGATAGAACCACCAGGAGTGCTGCCAGTAGCGGCGCAGCACCTTGTTGTAGACGGCGCGGGTCTCCGAGTCCGGCAGCACCCGCGCGGTGGCCTCGACCGCCGGCCCCTTCGGCTTGCCGAGTGAACCGCTGGCCGCGATGGTGACTCGCGGCGTGTTGCGGATCCGCTTCACCTTCCAGGACACCCGGTCGGTGATGACCAGCAACCGGTCACCGTCGGGAACGCCCCAGATTGCCGTCGGCTTGGGCTTGCCGTCCTTGGTGAACGTGGTGAGCAGCAGGTACTTCGACTGGGCGACGTCGTGAAAGGTGGGGTTCGCCACCGAGTTTGCCATGCGTCACTGTTCCCGTTAGCCGGCTTTTTGAAGCCTCCGCCTCAGGCAGCGCGCAATTCGAGTCCGATCGTGCGGTTGGTCCCGCCCCGCAGCTTGCTGAAGAAGTTGAAGACGTGGCCGACGATCCCGTAGCGCTTGCCGATCGCCTGGTAGACGCGTTCGGTCTGCGACTCGTCGAGCACGCTCGCGACCGCCTCTACGGCTTCACTCTTGACGTTGCCCCGCATATCGCAGATGGCCACCGTCACCCGCGGGGTGTTGCGGATGCGCTTGACCTTCCACGCGTTCTTCTCGCTGATCACCAGCGCGGTGTCCCCGGTCGGGACGACCCAGACCGGGGTGGGCTTGGGCCGGCCATCCTTGGTGAATGTGGTCAGCGTGATGTATTTCGCCTGGACCACGTCGGCGAATGTGAGTGCCATGCGGACAACTTATCGCGCCTCGAGGTCGCCCTCAGTCTCCAAGAGAACCTGTCGCAATTTGTTCAGGGTTTCCGGGTCCGGGTTCTCCCACATGCCGCGGCCGACCGCCTCGAGCAGCCGCTCCGACATCCCGTGCAGCGCCCAGGGATTGGACTCGTTCATGAACTTGCGGTTCTCCGGATCCAGCACGTAGGACTCGGTGAGCTGCTCGTACATCCAGTCGGCCATCACGCCCGCGGTGGCGTCGTAACCGAACAGGTAGTCCACGGTCGCGGCCATCTCGAACGCACCCTTGTAACCGTGCCTGCGCATCGCGGCCATCCAGCGCGGGTTGACGACCCGGGCCCGGAACACCCGGGTGGTTTCCTCCGACAGCGTGCGGGTGCGCACCGCGTCCGGGCGGGTGTTGTCGCCGATATAAGCGGCCGGGGCCGTACCGGTCAACGCCCGCACTGTCGCCACCATGCCGCCGTGGTACTGGAAGTAGTCGTCGGAGTCGGCAATGTCGTGCTCACGCGAGTCGGTGTTTTTGGCGGCCACCACGATTCGCCGGTACTGGGCGGACATGTCGTCGGCGGCCGGCCGGCCGTCGAGTTCACGGCCGTAGGCGAACCCGCCCCAGGCGGTGTACACCTCGGCCAGGTCCGTATCGTCACGCCAGTTGCGGCTGTCGATGAGTTGCAGCAGACCGGCCCCGTAGGTTCCCGGCTTGGAACCGAAAATTCGTGTGGTGGCGCGTCTTTCATCACCGTGCTCAGCGAGATCGATCTGGGCATGGGCCCGGACGAAGTTCTGCTCGCTCGGCTCGTCGAGGCCGGCCACCAGCCGCACCGCGTCATCGAGCATCGTCACGACGTGCGGGAAGGCATCGCGGAAGAAGCCGGAGATCCGGACGGTCACGTCGATCCGCGGCCTGCCCAGTTCGGACAGTGAGATGGCTTCCAGGTCGACGACCCGCCGGGATGCGTCGTCCCACACCGGCCGGACCCCGAGCAGCGCAAGCACTTCGGCGATGTCGTCGCCCGAGGTGCGCATCGCCGAGGTGCCCCACACCGACAAGCCGACCGACGCCGGCCAGTCACCGTGGTCGGTGCGGTAGCGCTCGAGCAACGAATCCGCCATCGCGACACCGGTTTCCCACGCCAGCCGCGACGGGACGGCCTTCGGGTCGACCGAATAGAAGTTGCGCCCGGTGGGTAGCACGTTGACCAGACCGCGCAACGGCGAACCCGACGGCCCTGCCGGGATGAACCGGCCGTCCAGTGCGCGCAGCACCTGCGTGATCTCACTGGCCGTACCGGCCAGCCGCGGCACCACCTCGGTCGCCGCGAACCGCAGGATCGCCGCGACACCGTCGTCGTCGGTCAACTCCCCGACCCGGCCTGCGTCCCAGCCGGTGGCCTGCAGGCCGGCCAGCAGCGCGCGGGCCTGCTTCTCGGCTTCGTCGACCTCGCCGCGGTCGGCGCTGCCGTCTTCGGCCAAACCGAGCGCCTGACGCAGGCCCGGGAGGTGCTGTTCGCCGCCGAACAGCTGCCGGGCACGCAGGATGGCCAACACCAGGTCGAGTTGGGCCTCGTCGGCAGGCGCGGCGCCGAGGATGTGCAGCCCGTCGCGGATCTGGACATCCTTGATCTCGCAGAGCCAGCCGTCGACGTGCAGCAGCATGTCGTCGAACGAATCGTCTTCGGGCCGTTCGGCCAAGCCCAGATCGTGGTCCATCTTGGCCGCGCGCATCAGCGTCCAGATCTGCTGGCGGATGGCAGGCAGTTTGCCCGGGTCGAGTGCGGCGATGTTGGCGTGCTCGTCGAGCAACTGTTCCAGGCGCGCGATGTCGCCGTAGCTTTCGGCTCGCGCCATCGGCGGGATCAGGTGGTCGACCAGGGTGGCGTGGGCGCGGCGCTTGGCCTGGGTGCCCTCCCCAGGGTCGTTGACCAGGAACGGGTAGATCAGCGGTAGGTCGCCGAGCGCCGCGTCCGGCCCGCAGGCCGCCGACATGCCGACCGTCTTGCCGGGCAGCCATTCCAGGTTGCCGTGCTTACCCAGGTGCACGGCGGCGTGCGCGCCGAAGCCGTGCCGCACCCATAGATAGGTGGCCAGATAGTGATGGCTGGGCGGCAGGTCGGGATCGTGGTAGATCGCGACAGGGTTCTCCCCGAATCCGCGCGGTGGCTGAACCAGGATCACGATGTTGCCGGATTGGATTGCGGCGACGACGATTTCGCCGTCCGGATCGCGGGAGCGGTCGACGAACAGCTCGCCGGGCGGTGGCCCCCAGTGGGCGACCATCGCGTCGGTCAGCTCGGCGGGCAAGGCGGCGAACCAGTCCCGGTATTGCGCAGCCGGAATGCGAATCGGGTTGCCCGCCAGCTGACCATCGGTCAGCCAGTCCGGGTCCTGGCCGCCGCGTTCGATCAGTGCGTGCATCAGCGCGTCACCGTCGGAAGCCTCGACGCCAGGGATGTCACCGATCTGGTACCCCGCGTCGCGCAGCGCATGCAGCAGCGCGACAGCGCTGGCCGGCGTATCCAGACCGACCGCATTGCCGATCCGGGAATGCTTGGTCGGATAAGCCGAGAACACCAGAGCCAACCGCTTGTCGGCCGGCGCGACCCGGCGCAGGGTGGCGTAGTTGACGGCCAGGCCGGCCACCCGTGCGCACCGCTCCGGGTCCGGCACATACGAGATCAGGCCGTCTTCGTCGATCTCCTTGAACGAGAACGGAACCGTGATGATGCGGCCGTCGAATTCGGGCACCGCGACCTGGGTGGCGACATCCAGTGGGCTCAGCCCGTCGTCGTTGTCGGCCCAGGTGGCGCGCGAACTGGTCAGGCACAGCCCCTGCAGGATCGGGACATCCAGGGCGGCAAGGTGTTTGACGTTCCAGTTGTCGTCGTCGTGGCCTGCGCCCGCGGTGGCCGGACGGGCGCCGCCCGCGGCCAGCACGGTGACGACCATCGCGTCGGCAGTGCGGAGTAGATCCAGCAGTTCGGGTTCGGGCGTGCGCAGCGAGGTGCAGTACACCGGAAGCGGGCGACCGCCGGCCTGCCTGATCGCCGTACACATCGCGCGGATGTAGTCGACATTGCCCGCCAGCTGCTGCGCGCGGTAGTAGAGCACCGCGATCGTGGGACGGGGATCGGTCGCACGCTCCAACCCGCAGCCGTCGCACCCCTCGCAGCGCGGTTCGAGCACACCCCAGGCCGGGGTGGCCGACGGCGGGTTGAAGCCGAAGCCGGTCATCAGCAGGGTGTCGGACAGGAAGGAATGTAGGTTCCGCATATTTTCCGTGCCGCCCTGGGCGAGGTACACGTGGGTTTGCATCGCGATTCCGGCGGGCACCGTGGAGCGTTCCATCAGATCCGCGTCGGGGGCCTGTTCCCCGCTGACGACGACGGTCGGACGTCCACTGGCCACCACCGCGTCGATGCCGTCCTGCCAGGCCCGGTAGCCGCCGAGAATCCGTATCACCACGACATCGGCGGCCTGGACGAGTTCGGCGAGCTCGCCGTCGACCAGTCGCGCCGGGTTGCGCAGGAGAAAATCCGCTTCGCTGGCACGGGCGGTCATCAGGTCGGTGTCCGAGGTGGACAGCAACAACACGGTGCTAGACACCCCCCATTCGTACCGTACGGCGGCGGTCGCACCCTATAGGGATCGTGGCCAGCGCAACGGTGGACGTCGCGGGCGCCCGTCGAGACCATCGAACCCATCGACGAACGGGCTCAGCACCACCGCGACGGCGGCGACCACGGCCACCGGCGCCACCAGCGGCAGCCAGGGCAGGTCGACGGGCACCGTGGTGGCCAGCGCCCCTGCCGCGGCGAAGCCGGCGATCCCGACCGCCGACGCCCGGGTGAGGGTGGCGTACGTCAACACCAGATACGCCGCCGCGCACACCCCCGACGTCGCGGCCAGCATCGGGTGCGGCTCGGTCAGCACGAGAGCGGCCACCGCCGCCAGCACGGCCACCGTCGCCGCGGCGCGGACATACAGCCCGGCGAGGGTGACGATCAGCCCCACCGCGGCGGCGGCAAGGCCGCGGGTATCGGCACCGACCGCCGCCGCCGCGGTCATCGCCGCTGCGAACAGTGCGGCCACCAGCCGCCGCGCCGTCACGACGACCGCCGGCCACGGTCGGGCACCAGGCTCATCGCCTGGTCCAGGGTGACCTCGGCCGGCCACGGCACCACGTCGACGCCGATGACCCGCATGTCGCGGTACATCGACGACCGCTGCAACGCCCACATCCGCTGCAGAAGCGGCTGGTCGTCGTCGGCGAAGGGCCAACCTTCGAGCACGTCGACCGCCACCACCGTGTGTCCGCGTTTGCACAGGTCGATCAGTGCCAGCGCGAACTCGGTGTCGAGCAACGTCGAGAACGCCACCACGACGGCGCCCGGCGGGACCGCCGCCCGTGGCGCCAAAGTGCCTGCGGTCTGCTGATATTCGCTGCCCACACCGAGTGCGGCGTCGAGCACCCGGTAGAACTGGCGCCGGCCGATATCGGCACCGAGCCAGCGTGGCCGGCGGCCCCCAAGCCCGACGATGCCGGCCCGGTCGCCATTGCGCAGCGCGGTCTGCACCACCTGTGTCGCGCCGCGCAACGCCCGTTCGGTGACCGCGGTGGCCGGGCCTGCGGGTTGCGCACTCATGTCGACGAGCACCACGACGTCGGCCGCCCGATCCGTCAGCCGTTCGGTGACGTGCAAGCTGCCGCGACGAGCGCTGACCGCCCAATTGACCGTGCGGAGCTGATCCCCCGGCAGGTAGGGGCGAATCTCGGCGAACTCGACGCCCGGACCGATGTGGCGGGTCAGGTGGGTGCCCAGCCGGTCGGGCAGCTCGGTACGCGGAATGCCGGTCGGTTGCGGGGGCGCGACCGGGAAGACGAACAGGTCGGCCGCGTCGACGGTGGCGGTGCCGGTGAGCAGTCCACCGGCCGCGTCGAGCCGGAGCCGGGTTCGCAGCGGGTAGTGGCCCCACCGCCCGGCCGTGGCGGATACCGTCGCGCGCCTGCCGTCCGCCGTGATCGGCTCGGTCTGCAGACCGGGCACCGCGTCGAGTGCCAATGTTGCACCGGCACTGCCCTCGCTCAGCTCAGCGCTGAGTTGTACCGGCTCGTTCTCGAAGCACCGGGTCAGCGCCGGGCGGCCGATGACAGACACCGACACCGGTCTGCGCTGCCAACTGATCGAGGCGAGCACCCCCAGCATCGGTGCCACGAATGCGATCAGCTGCCAGCGCGACGCGATCACCGCCACGGCCAGCGCCACACTGACACAGGTCACCAGCGCCCGCGTCAATGCTGATGCCCGCCAATGCAATACGGCATCAACCGAACGGGTGCTGTCCATCAGTGTCCGCTTGCCCGGGGAACCGGCAGGCGTCGGAGAAGTTGTTCGACGACGTCGGATCCGTGCACGCTGCGGACCCACATTTCCGGTCGCAGACTGATCCGGTGGGCGATCGCGGGGACCGCCAGCGCCTTGACGTCTTCGGGGATCACGTAGTCGCGGCCCGACACCAGAGCCCGGGCGCGAGCCAGTTGGACGAGGTCGAGTTCGGCGCGCGGACTGGCGCCGACAGCCACCTGGGGATGACTGCGGGTGGCCGTCGCCAGCGAGACCACATAGCGCAGAACGTCGTCGTGCACCGACACCTGTTCCACCAATTCGCGCATGGCCAAGAGATTTTCGGCGTCCACCACCTGGTTGACGGTCGCCTCGGCGGAGCCGCGATCCAGGCGACGTCGCAACATCGACGCTTCCTCCGTCTCGGACAGATACTTCAATGCCACCTTCACCGCGAACCGATCCAGCTGGGCTTCCGGCAACGGGTAGGTGCCCTCGTACTCGATCGGGTTGTCGGTGGCCAATACGATGAACGGGGCCGGCAGCCGGTGGGTTTGGCCGTCGATGCTGACCTGCCGTTCGGCCATCGCCTCCAGCAGCGCCGCCTGCGTCTTGGGTGGTGTGCGGTTGATCTCGTCTGCCATCAGCAGATTGGTGAAGATGGGGCCTGGGCGGAACTCGAAGCGGCCGGACTGCATGTCGTAGATCGTCGAACCCAACAGGTCGGCGGGCAGCAGGTCCGGGGTGAACTGCACGCGGGTGAATCTCAGGCCGAGGGCCGCCGCGAACGATCGGGCGATCAGCGTCTTGCCCATGCCGGGCAGATCCTCGATCAGCACGTGCCCGCCGGCGAGCACGGTGGTGAGGATCAGGGTGAGGGCGGCGCGTTTTCCGACCACCGCCTGCTCGATCTCGTCGAGCACCGCTTCGCAGTACGCGGTCATCGCCGGGGCGGGCATGGTCATAGGTTTTCCATCCGTCGCAGGATCTCCTCGAGGGTGGCGTACCCGGGTCCGGGCTCCCGGCTCCGGTTTCGCTTGACGTTGTTGGGATCAACCCAGGGCCACAACTGGTCGCCGAACACGATGCGTCCGGTCGCCTGGAGCGCCACCGGATCCCGTTGCCGGGTGGCGAGCACGAACTCGCGGGCCAGTTTCGGGCGCAGATGCCGGTCCCAGTCTTCCCGGGTGGAATCCGCCCACTGAACCGTCGATTCGGTGCGCGACCGCCAGCGCCACAATGCTTCCGCGGGATCGTCCGACGGTGGATCGGGCGCCGAACGGCGTTGTGCCGCATCGACAGTCAGCCGGGCGGCGATGAGGAACACCGCTACCGCGAGCCCCGCGACCGGCATGATCCACCGACCGGCGCTCAGGACGATCGCGAGCACTTCCGCCGCCACGACCAGCAGCAGGCCGCCCCCCACCAGCCGGATCACACCGGGCTCCGCAGCTCGCCGAGGACCAGGCGAAGCGCCCGTTCGGCGGTTTCGCGGTGTCCCTCGTTCATCACGTGGGTGGAGAACCGGGCCTCGGCGAACAGGGCGACCAGTTCGGTGGCGCTGCCCGCGTGGATCGCCTCATGCTCGACGGCACGCGCCAGCACCTCCGACGGGGTGTCCGACTCCTGCGGGGCTGCGCCGGGGGCATTGGCCAGTGCGTGTTCCATTGCCGCGTAACACGCGATGATGGCCTCTCGCGGTTCACGGCTGAGGTCGCCGACTTCCGCCAGGCCGCGCTCGGCGGCCAGCGCGAGCGATCCGGGTCCGGACGGCGCCGCATCGTGCGGTGTGTCGTCGGATGGCGGCGGCGCCGGCTCCCGCCGTCGGTCGCGAGCCCGCAGCACGATCGCGCCGATGAGCGTGACAAGCAGCAGGGCCGCGAAAGCCGCCAGCAGATACCAGAAGAGCGGGTCGGCGGGTTCGTTTTCCGGTGGCGGCGACGGTGCGGCGGCCTGGCCGGGCGGTGCGGTGCCGGTGGGTGTGGCGACGGGCTGCGCCGGTGGCGGACCACCACTCAGCTGCGGCAGGCGCAGCTGGGCCAACAGTGCAGCCACCATCAACCACGCCAGTAGCGCGGCGGCGACGACCAGCACGAAGCGCCAGCTTCGTCGCACACCTACCCCGCCACCGCCGCCGGGGACATGGGTCCGCGCGGCCTGCTTGGCGCGCTGCGGATCGCGCAACTTCGCCACGATCGCGACGATGATCACCAGCAGGCAGGCGAGCACCAGGGTCAGAAGTGCGAGCAGGCCGCCGGTGCCGCTCGTCGGCGGCTGGGTCCGCGGCGACCGCGGCGCATCCGGCAGGTGCCCGCGCAACGCGATACCGAGCAACAGGACCAGCGCGATCAGTGCGGCCGCCCGGTGTACGGCAGCCGTCGCCATGGCCCGAACATACGCCCGTACGGTGGACGGGTGAAGCGTTTGCGTGACGACGACGCCTGCCCGGGTGCGCTGCAGGTGCACCAGGCGGCGGACGGCGCGCTGGCCCGCCTGCGGCTGCCCGGGGGGATGATCGCCGCACGACAGTTGGAAGCGCTGGCGCACACGGCCGTCGAGTTCGGCAACGGCACTCTGGAACTCACGGCGCGCGGCAATCTGCAGCTCCGCGGGGTACGGGATACGACGGCGGTCGCCGACGCGTCGGCCGCCGCCGGTCTGCTGCCCTCGCCGACACACGAACGGGTGCGCAATATCGTCGCCTCGCCGCTGTCCGGTCGGGTCGGCGGCGTGGCCGACGTGCGGCCGTGGGTGACCGAACTGGATCTCGCCATTCAGGCCGATGCGGAGCTGGCTCGCTTACCGGGCAGGTTCCTGTTCGGCCTCGACGACGGCCGCGGCGACATCTCCGGATTGGCCGCCGACGCCGGCGTCCACGTGCACGCTGATGGCGTCGCGGTGCTGCTGGCCGGCCGCGACACCGGGGTGCGGGTGGCCCCCGGTGACGCGGTGCCGACGTTGATCACGATTGCGCGGCGATTCGTCGAGATTCGCGGAACCGCTTGGCGGGTGGCCGAATTGGATGATCCGTCGCCGCTGCTTGCGGGTTTCTCCCCGACGGCGGTGCCCGGAGCGGAATATCCGCCTGTGCTGCGCCCGCCAGTCGGCTGGATCGCACAGGACGACGGCCGGGTGACGCTGGGCGGAGCGATCCCCCTCGGCGTCCTGCAATCCCGGCAAGCGGAGTTCGTGGCGGCGATCGACGCGCCGGTCATCGTCACGCCGTGGCGCTCGCTGCTGGTCTGCGACCTGGACGAAGGGGTGGCCGACACGGCGCTGCGAGTACTGGCGCCGATGGGCCTGGTGTTCGACGAGAACTCGCCGTGGCTGGACATCAGCGCCTGCGTGGGCAGCCCGGGGTGTGAGAAGTCGCGGGCCGACGTGCGCGCGGAGGCCGCCCGGGTGGCGCTCGAAGACGACACGCGCCTGCCCCGCGGCCACGCTCACTACGTGGGATGCGAGCGGGCGTGCGGCAGTCCCCCGGCTGGTCAGGTGTTCGTGGCGACGGCAGAGGGGTTCCGGCCCGCGTCGCGGTAGGCCGTAGGGTGATCGCGTGCTCGACTACATTCGCGACGCCACCGAGATCTATCGGCAGTCGTTCGCGACAATTCGCGCCGAAGCCGATCTGTCGGCGTTTCCCGAAGATGTGGCGCGAGCGGTCGTCCGGTTGATCCATACCTGCGGTCAGGTCGATGTGGCCGAGCATGTGGCGTTCACCCCCGGCGTGGTCAGCGCGACGCACACCGCCCTGCTGGCCGGGGCGCCGATCCTGTGCGACTCGTCGATGGTCGCGGCGGGGATCACCGCCGCTCGACTGCCCGCAGGCAATCAGGTGGTGTCACTGGTGGCCGATCCGCGGGCCCCCGAGCTGGCCCAGCGCACCGGAAACACCCGCTCGGCCGCCGGCGTCGAGCTGTGGGCCGACCGGATGGCCGGCGCCGTCGTCGCCATCGGGAACGCGCCGACGGCGCTGTTCCGGCTGCTGGAGCTTATCGACGACGGCGTGCCCGCCCCGGTGTCGGTGCTCGGCGGACCGGTCGGATTTGTCGGCTCGGCGCAGTCCAAGCAGGAGCTGATCGATCGGCCGCGCGGAATGGAGTACCTCGTGGTGCAGGGCCGTCGCGGTGGCAGCGCGATGGCTGCGGCCGCGGTGAATGCGATCGCGAGCGAACGCGAATGACGGGCACTCTGTACGGCGTCGGCCTCGGCCCGGGCGATCCGGAGCTGGTGACGGTCAAGGCCGCCCGGATCATCGGCGCGGCCGACGTGGTGGCCTATCACAGCGCGCGGCACGGCCGCAGCATCGCGCGGCGCATCGCCGAGCCGTACCTCCGGGACGGCCAGATCGAAGAGCACTTGGTCTATCCGGTGACGACCGAAACCACCGAGCATCCGGGCGGCTACGCCGGCGCGATGGAGGACTTCTATCGCGAGGCGGCCGAGCGGATCGCCGCCCACCTCGACGCCGGGCGCGATGTCGCGCTGCTCGCGGAGGGCGATCCGCTGTTCTACAGCTCCTACATGCACATGCACACCCGGCTGACCGAGCGGTTCGATGCGGTGATCATTCCCGGTGTGACGTCGGTGAGCGCGGCCTCGGCCGCCATCTCGACTCCCCTGGTGACCGGCGACGAGGTGCTGTCGGTGCTGCCCGGGACGATGCCGGTACGTGAGCTGGCCCGCCGCCTCGCCGACGCCGACGCGGCTGTGGTGATGAAGCTCGGTCGCACGTATCCGCAAGTGCGGGAGGCGCTTTCGATGGCAGGCCGCCTGGACGAGGCGTTCTACGTCGAGCGAGCCAGCACCGACGCCCAACGCGTGCTGCCCGCCGGCGAGGTCGAGGCCGAGTCGGTGCCGTACTTCTCGCTGGCGATCCTGCCGGGCGGCCAGCAGGCCAAGCCGGTCGCCGGCGGTGTCTCGGTGGTGGGTCTGGGCCCCGGTGACGTCGACTGGATGACGCCGCAGAGCCGCCGCGAGCTGGCGACGGCCACCGATCTCATCGGCTATGGCCCCTACCTGGACCGGGTCCCGGCTCGCGCCGGGCAACGTCGTCACCCCAGCGACAACACCGACGAACCCGAGCGGGCTCGCCTGGCGTGTCAGCTCGCCGAGCAGGGACATGCGGTCGCGGTGGTCTCTTCCGGCGACCCGGGCGTGTTCGCGATGGCCACCGCGGTGTTGGAAGAGGCCAAGCAGTGGCCGAACGTGTCCGTGCGGGTGATTCCGGCGATGACGGCCGCCCAGGCCGTCGCCAGCCGGGTCGGTGCGCCACTGGGCCATGACTACGCGGTGATCTCGCTGTCCGACCGGCTCAAGCCATGGGATGTGATCGTCGACCGGCTGTCGGCGGCGGCGAAGGCGGATCTGGTGCTGGCGATCTACAACCCGGCCTCCAAGAGCCGCACCTGGCAGGTCGCCGCGATGCGCGATCTGCTGCTGGAGCACCGCGAACCGGGCACGCCCGTGGTGATCGGCCGCGACGTTGCCGGACCGCACGAGTCGGTGAAGGTCGTGCCGCTCGGCGACCTGGACCCCGCGGATGTCGACATGCGATGCCTACTGATCATCGGCTCGTCGCAGACGCAGTGGTACGGCGACTCGGTGTTCACACCGCGGCGCTATCCCCAGTAATTTCTTTAGGCTCATCGATCACAGCCGTCACAATCGGACGGAATCCGTCGGGGCATCGAACTAGTGTTCGAAGAATGATCGAGTTGCTGGACGACGTGCTGATCGCCTGGGACAAGGTGGCGGCGCACTCGGCGACGGACATACCGGCACCCGAATTGTTGACCGCGCTCGAACGCGTCGAGCGGCTACGCCGACTACTGCCCGCGGTGGAACACACTGTCCTGACGCAGCTCCAGTCACAGACCTCAGCTGTCGATATGGGTGCCAAGTCCTGGCGTGCAGTCCTGACCCACCGCCTCGGCATCAGCAGCACCGACGCCACCCGCCGGCTGACCGATGCCGCCGAGCTTGGACCGCGGCAATCCCTTACCGGAGAAGCACTTCCACCGGCTCTGCCCGCTACCGCGGCCGCCCAAGGTCGTGGCGAGATAGGCGCCGACCATGTGGCAGTGATTCGGTCTTTCATGGATCACCTACCCGCAGCGGTCGACGGGGCAACCCGCGAGCACGCCGAAGCCCAACTAGGCGGGCTGGCCGGCGGACTCACTCCGGAGGCACTGCGCACACTCGCTCGCCAGCTGATGGCGATGATCAACCAGGACGGCATCCTCGACGACGAGCGCGACCAGGCCCGCAAACGCGGGATCGTCGTCGGTCCGCAACAAGTCGACGGTATGAGCAGGGTTTCCGGCTGGGCGGATCCGGAATTGCGAGCGGCTCTGGACGCCACCAACGCGAAGCTCGCCGCCCCGGGTTACTGCAACCCGGACGACGAAACACCCTGCGTTGACGGCACACCCAGGGAGCACCAGATCACCGGTGACATGCGATCGGCTGCCCAGCGCACCCATGACGCACTCAAGACCGTGTGTATGGCGATGCTCTCTTCTGGACAGCTCGGTCAACACAATGGCCTGCCGGTCACGATCGTCGCCACCGCCACGCTGGAACAGCTGACCTCGGCCACCGGGCTGGCCCACACCGGCGGCGGCACCTACCTGCCCATGTCGACGGTCATCCGGTTGGCTGCCCGCGCACACCCCTATCTGACCGTGTTCGAATCACCGCGAGAAATCAAGCTCTATTACGGGCGCACCCGCCGAACCGCCAGTCCCGGGCAACGCCTCGCCCTCTATGCGATCGAGAGGGGTTGCACCAAACCGGGTTGCACCGCACCCGCCTACCACAGCCAAGTCCACCATGCCGTCCGCGACTTCGCCCTCGGCGGCAAGACCGACATCAACGAACTCACCCTGGCCTGTGGCTGTGACAACCGCATGGTCAATAACGGACCCGTCGGCTGGACCACCCGAAAACGAAGACGGGACAACAGGACCGAATGGATTCCGCCACCACATCTCGACCGAGGTCAGACGCGGATCAACCTTTACCACCACCCCGAGGAGCTTCTCTGCTAGAGGCCGGCAACCCAGGTCACGGCTTCATCCACGGTGCCCACCGCCGTCACTCCCGGCGGTAGTGGCGGACGCTCGATCATCACGACCGTCACCCCGAGGTCCTTGGCGGCGGCAAGTTTGGCCTCGGTGAGCGCTCCCCCGCTGTTCTTGGTAACCAGCACGTCGATTCTGTTGTCCCGCAACAGCGTGCACTCGTCGTCGTAGCCGTACGGACCGCGGGACAGCAGCACCTCATGATTGCGCGGCAGCACGTCGGTATCGGGCGGTGTTACCACCCGGATCAGGAACCACGCCTCGCTGCCGGTGAACGGCCTCACCCCGGAGCGGCCGGTGGTGAGAAACACTCGTAAAAAACCCCGCTCGGCGATGAAAGCGGCGGCGTCGGTGTCGGAGGCCACCCGCACAGCGCCTGCCGGATCCCACGCTGGGCGGGACAGCACCAGGTGCGGCATACCCAGTTCGGCACATGTCGTGGCGGCGTGTGCGGTGATGGTGGCGGCGAACGGATGCGTGGCATCGACGACAGCCCCGATGTCGTTGTCACGCAGCCACTGTCGCAGACCGTCCACTCCGCCGAAGCCGCCGATGCGGACCGGTCCGACCGGCAGCGCGGGGTCGGGCACCCGGCCGGCCAATGAGCTGACGATGTCCCGTGCCGGGTGCAACCGGGCCGCCAACGCCCGTGCCTCCCCCGTGCCGCCGAGCAGCAGAATGCGCATCAGTGCCTGCTGCCGCGGGTGCGGCCCGAGGAGTACAGGTAACTGTCGGTAAATCCCTCGGCGGCAAGGACCTCTCCGACGATGATCACCGCGGTCTTGGTGATCTGCGCGTCGTGCATCTGCTCGGCGATGTCGGCCAGCGTGCCGCGCAGGACGACTTCCTGCGGCCAGCTGGCGAAGGCCACCACGGCGACGGGAGTGTCGGCACGGTATCCACCCTCCAGCAATTGCGGCACGATCGCATCGATCCGGTGCGCGGCCAGGTGCAGTACCAGCGTCGCGCCGGGTTTACTCAGCGTGACAAGGTCTTCGCCGTCGGGCATCGCGGTGGACAGCGTGGACACCCGGCTCAACGTCACGGTCTGCGCCACGCCGGGCACCGTCAATTCCCGGCCGAGTGCCGCGGCGGCCGCCGCGAATGCCGGTACGCCGGGGACGATTTCGTAGCCGATGCCGAGCGCGTCGAGGTGACGGCACTGCTCGGCAAGCGCGCTGTAGATCGCCGGGTCACCGGAGTGCAGCCGCGCCACGTCGAGCCCGGCGGAGTTGGCGTCGGCCAGCTCGGCGATGATCTGATCCAGGGTGAGCGGGCCGGTGTCGACCACCTTTGCGTCAGGTGGGCACAGCGCCAGCAGATCGTCGGGCATGATCGAGCCGGCGTAGAGGCACACCGGGCAGCGCTGCAGCAGCCGCTGCCCGCGCACGGTGATCAGGTCAGCCGCTCCCGGTCCGGCGCCGATGAAATACACGGTCACTGCTTGGTCACCACCCACTGCGTGACGGGCATGGCCGGTCGCCAGCCGGTAAAGCCGCCCACGGGTTCGCCCTTGTAGTGCTGAAACTTCCGGAGTTCGCCGCCCACCTTGGAATGCCACTGCGCGAGAAGCGCTTCGGATTCGACGGTGACGGCGTTGGCGACGAGCCGCCCGCCGACAGGTAGATATTTCCAACACTCATCCATCAGGCCTGGCTGGCTGACTCCGCCTCCGACGAAGATCACGTCCGGCGCCGGCACTGTGTCGAACATGGCGGGGGCATCAAAGGCCACCTCGACGTGCACACCGAACGCCAGCGCATTGAGCTCGATTCGTTCGCGGCGCTCAGCGACGCGCTCGAAGGCTGTCGCGCGACAACCCGGCCCGCTGCGGCACCACTCGATGGCGATGCTGCCCGAACCGGATCCGACATCCCATAACAACTCGCCTGGCCGGGGTGCCAGCGCGGCCAGGGTGACCGCGCGCATCGCCTGCTTGGTGATCTGCCCATCGTGTGCGAAGGCAGCATCCGGCAGGACGGACATCTGACGCTGATCGGGTAGGTATTCCACCGCAACGACATTCAGATCGTCGACGTCGTCAGGTGGGTTGGTGACCCAGTCGTGCGCGGTGCCGGTGCGACGTCGTTCGGCGGGGCCGCCAAGCTGCTCGAAAACAGTCAATGTGGACTCACCCCTGCCAGTTTCGGTCAGCAGGCAAGCCAGCTGCGCCGGGCCATGACCGTCGCGGGTGAGCACAACCGCGCGGCCCCCTCGGCGCACAGCCGCTGCCGGGATGTCCAGCATCAGGCTGATCACCTCGGTGTCCTGGACCGACCAGCCGAGCCGGGCGCAGGCCAGCGTCACGCTCGACACATGCGGCAACACCCGCACCCGGTCCGCCCCGCACACTCGGATCAGCGAGGCACCGACGCCGTGCAGCATCGGATCACCACTGGCCACGACGTGCACGTCACCATCGAAGTCCCGGACCGCACGCAATCCGTCCAGAAATGGCTTACCCCACTCCCGACGTTCCGCGGTGACTGACTCGTCGAGCAGATCGAGCTGACGCTTGGCACCGTAAATCACGATGGCCCTGCGTAATTCGGCGCCGGCCGCCGGCACCAGACCGGCCATGCCGTCGGCACCGATCCCGACCACTGTGATCATCGCGGCAACCTCCGCCACACGAATCGAGGCATCATCCGAAACGCGAACGCCAGCAACGCAAGAGGCGCCGGCACCCACACCTCGCGACGCCCGCTGCGCAGGGCCCGGGCCACCGCGTCAGCGACCTTGGCGGGCGTGGTGGACAGTGGCGCGGGCTCCATACCCTCGGTCATCCTGCCGATCACAAACCCCGGCCGCACGAGCAACAGGTGCACCCCGCTGCCGTGCAGCGCGTCAGCCAGCCCGGACGCGAAGGCGTCCAGGCCGGCTTTGGCCGAGCCGTACACGTAATTGGCGCGGCGACCTCGCACCCCGGCGATAGACGAGAACACCACCAAGGACCCCCGGTCAGCGGCGCGCATCGCCACGGAAAGCTGCGTCAGCAGGCTCACCTGCGCGACGTAGTCGGTGTGCACCACCGCGACGGCGTGCGCAGCGTCGGCTTCGGCGCGGGCCTGTTCGCCCAGGATCCCGAACGCCAGGACGGCTGTGCCGATCGGGCCGTATTCGACCACCAGCCGCTGAATCACCGCACCGTGCGCCGCCAGGTCGTCGGCGTCGAACTCGACGGTGTGCACCGCGATGGCGCCGGCCTCACGCAGCACGTTGACCTGCTCGTCGAGCTGATCGGCGCGCCGCGCCGCCAGCACCACGGTGGCACCGGGCGCCAGCCGCTGCGCGAGCTCAACGCCGATCTCGCTGCGGCCGCCGAAGATCACGACCGGACCGGCCCCCGTGTCACTCACACTCCGAGATTATTCACTGCGCTAGCGTGGACGTTGATGGCGAACTCAACGACCCGACTGACCAGCGATGCGCTGGCATTCCTCACCGAACGCCACCTCGCGATGCTGACGACACTGCGCGCCGACAACTCACCGCACGTGGTGGCGGTCGGCTTCACCTTCGATCCCAAGACCCACATTGCCCGGGTCATCACCAGCGACGGCTCGCAGAAGGCGATCAACGCCGAGCGGTCGGGCGTTGGTGTGCTGTCTCAGGTCGACGGCGCCCGCTGGCTGTCCCTGGAGGGCCAGGCGAGCGTCAACCGGGATCCCGCCGCGGTCCGCGACGCCGAACTGCGTTACGCCCAGCGCTACCGCACTCCCCGCGTGAATCCCAAGCGCGTCGTGATCGAGGTGCACATCACCCGGGTGCTGGGCTCCTCGGGTCTGCTGGACCACACGAAGGTTTAGACCGGCACTACCGTCAGCTCGTGTGGGCCCGCGTTCACCGGTTCGGCCCCGTCACCGGTGACGATGACGATGTCTTCGATGCGCGCTCCCCATTGCCCGGGAAAGTAGATGCCCGGCTCGACCGAGAACGCCATTCCCTCCGCCAACGGCAGGTCGTTGCCCGCAACGATGTAAGGCTCCTCGTGAACCGACAGTCCGATCCCGTGCCCCGTGCGGTGCACGAAATACTCGGCCAGCCCGGCCTGCGCGAGCACGTCGCGGGCGGCGGCGTCGACCTGCTCGGCCGTCACGCCGGGACGCACCGCCGCAACCGCGGCGGCCTGCGCGCTCTGCAGCACCGCGTACTGTTCGGCGACCTCGGCGCTGGGTTCACCGAGGCTGTAGGTCCGGGTGCAGTCCGAGTTGTAGCCGGGCGCGTACGGGCCGCCGATGTCGACGACGACGATGTCGCCGGCCTGCAGGACCCGGTCGGACTGTTCGTGGTGTGGGTCGGCGCCATGCGGGCCGGAACCGACGATGATGAACGCCACCGCTGAATGACCCTCGGCCACAATGGATTCAGCGATGTCCGCGGCGACCTCGGCCTCGGTGCGGCCGGGCTTCAGGAACTCCGGCACCCGCGCGTGCACCCGGTCGATCGCCGCGCCCGCCTTGCGCAGTGCGTCGATCTCAGCCGGATCCTTGATCATCCGCAGCGACCGCAACACCTCCGTGGCGAGCATCGGGACCGCGCCGAGCCGTTCGGCCAGCGGTAACAGGTGCAGTGCGGGCATCGAGTCGGTCACCGCGATGCGGGCATGTCCCCCGAGCGCGGCCGCCACCAGATCGTAGGGATCGTCCCCGTCGACCCAATCCTGCACGCTCAGGCCGAGTTCGAGGATTGCGGAGTCCTTGAGCGAGGCCAACTCCAGACGTGGCACCACCACGGTCGGCGCGCCGGTCGCCGGTACTACCAAGGCGGTCAGCCGTTCGAAGGTCTGCGCCGCCGAGCCGACCAGGTATCGCAGGTCGTATCCCGGGGTGATCACCAGCCCCGCCACCCCGGCGGCAGAGGCCGCGGCTGCGGCGGCGGCGAGCCGGTGGGCGTAGACGTCGCTGTTGAAACGGTCGGTCATGCAGCCAGGCTAGCCGCAGGCAAGCGACGGCGGGTAGCTGGCGACCTCGACCAGGTTTCCCTCGGGGTCGCGACAGTAGTAGGACGTCATCGCCCCGAGTGCACCGGTTTTGGTGACCGGTCCGTCGGCGATAGGCACCCCGGCACCCCGCAACTGCGCCTCCACCTCGTCAGGCGAAGCCGTGGTGATGAAGCACAGATCGAGCGAACCCGGTGAATCCGCCGCTCCGGTCGGCCAATTCGGCGCACCGGTGGGCCGCAAGTTGAGTTTCTGATCGCCGAAGCGCAGCGCAATCCGGTTTCCGGAGAACACCTCGCGGCGCATGCCGAGCACCCGGACGTACCAGTCGGCGACGGACTCCACGTCACGGCAATTGAGCACAACGTGGTCGATCCGCTCGATCGCGAACGACATCCCCCAACGCTACTGGCAGGATGGCTCGCATGTCTGCACCGGTGTTGCTGCTCGACGGCGCGAGCATGTGGTTTCGTTCGTTCTTCGGCGTGCCCTCGTCGATCACCGCGCCCGACGGCAGGCAAGTCAACGCCGTGCGTGGCTTCGTCGACAGTGTGGCGACGCTCATTACCCGGGAGCGCCCGGGCCGGCTCGTGGTCTGCCTGGACCTCGACTGGCGCCCGCAGTTCCGCGTCGATGCGATCCCGTCGTACAAGGCGCACCGGGTCGCCGAGCAAAATCCAAGCGGTGAACCGGATTTGGAAGAGGTTCCCGACGAGCTCAGCCATCAGGTCGAGATGATCATGGAGCTGCTCGACGCATTCGGGATCGCCACCGCGGGTGCCCCGGGCTATGAAGCCGACGACGTGCTGGGCACGCTGGCCACCGCCGAGACGCGCGATCCCGTCGTGGTCGTCAGCGGCGACCGCGACCTGCTGCAGTTGGTGGGCGACGACCCCGTCGCCGTGCGGGTCCTCTATCTGGGCCGCGGACTGTCGAACGCCACGATGTTCGGGCCTGCCGAGGTCGCCGAGAAGTACGGAGTGCCGACGCATCGCGCCGGCCCCGCCTACGCCGAACTGGCTCTGCTGCGCGGTGATCCGTCCGACGGCCTGCCCGGGGTGCCGGGCGTCGGGGAAAAGACGGCAGCGACGCTGCTGTCCCAATACGGATCGCTGGAGAACATCCTGGCCGCCGCGCACGATCCGAAATCGAAGCTGTCCAAGGCTTTTCGCAGCAAGATCCTGGCAGCGACCGACTACATCGAGGCAGCCGGACCGGTGGTGCAGGTGGCCCGCGACGCACCGGTGGAGTTCAGCACCGAGGACCGGCTACCGCTGCACGCCGCCGACCCGGCGCGGGTCGCAGAACTGGCCCACGCCTACGGCGTCGGGTCGTCAATCGGGCGCCTGCAGAAAGCACTGGACGCCCTCGACTGACCAGCGGCTACTTCGGCACATGACGCCGCCGAGCGGCTACTTCGGCCGGCCGACCTCGTAGGTGCCCTTGTCGTCCTGGAAGGTGACGGTCACCTGACGCTTCGTGCCATCGATGCTCACCTCGCAGGTGAAGGTGTCACCCTTCTTCACCGTCGGGTTCTGGCCGTTGTTGCACTTGACGTCCTTGACGTTCTTGGCGCCGTAGCCGTTGGTCTCGTCGGTGAGGATGTTCTGCACACCCTGCTGGGCCTTGCCGATGTCGAGCTTGGTGGTGACGAAGAAGCCCGGCTTCCAGAAGCCCAGAACCAGCACGACGGCGACGACGATCGCGGCCAGCACTCCGATGACGGTGAAAATCACTGCCGAGGACTTCTTGGCGCCCTCGTCGCCGGGCTGCGGGTACGGGGCGTACTGCCCGGGCTGGTTGGGGTCGCCCGGCTGCTGCGGGTACTGACCCGGCTGCTGCGGGTACTGACCCGGCTGCGGGTACTGGCCGTACTGCGGCTGCCCGTATTGCGGGTACTGCTGACCCGGCTGTGCGTAGGTGCCCGGGTTGTACTCGGTCGGCTGCTGGTACGGCTGCTGCGGGTACTGCTGACCGGGCTGCTGGCCGTACTGCGGGTATTGCTGCGGGGTGTAGGCGGGCGGCTGCCAGGCCGGCGGCTCACCGGACGGCTGCTGCCAGGCCGGGGTCTCGCTGCCGCTGGGCTGCTGCTCGGAGCCGGAGGCAGGCTGATCCTGACCTTGACCGGGTTGAGCCTGCCAGGGATTAGGTTCTGATCCCTGCGGTCCGCTCATCGTCTCTCCTTGATCTGGTAGCGATTCGCCGCTCCCACCGTAGCGTTTGCATGAGCCTACCCGCCATCAACAGCGACGACGCCGCGCCGGATGTCGTCGATGGCACGGTTTGCGGTCTTACGCAGCCCGGCTTCCGGCCCGGCATTGCGGACCTGGTCGAGCAGATCGAGCACTTGTCGGCACCACCGCACGAAATCGCCGGCCGGCAGCGGGGTCCCGGCACCGGCGACATCGGAAGCCGCCAGCGCGGCCGCCAGGTCGCCGGTCGTCGCCCAGCGATAGATGGCGGCGACGAATCCTTCGTCGGGCTCGCGTGTCGGGCTGATCCGGTGCCGGTTCTCGTCGGCCCGCAGCTGCCCGGACATCCGCCGCATCTCGACCAGCGCACGCCGCACGTTGGCCGTCGGCATCTCGACCGCATGTGACGGGGTGGGGCCGTCGCTGCCGCGGGTCTCGAACACGACCGCGGACAGCGCGGCAGCGAGCTCGGCGGGCGCCAGCCCCTTCCAGACGCCCTTGCGCAGGCATTCGGCGACCAGAAGATCGCTTTCGTTGTAGATCCGGGTCAGCAGCCTGCCGTCGGCGGTGACGCCGAAATCACCGTCGCGCTCTTCGATGAAGCCGCGCTCGGTGAGCAGCCCCAGGATCCGGTCGAACGTGCGGGCCAGCGAGTTCGTCGCCGCGCTGACTTTCTTGCGGATCTGCTCGTTGTCGCGCTCGACCCGCAGATAACGCTCTCCGATACGAACCTTGGCCTCCCGGCCTGCCATGTCGTGCACGGAATGCTTGCGCATCGACTCCCGCAACGCGAGCAGTTCGGGATCGATGTCGGGGGCGTCCTCGGCGTCGCCGCGGCGTTTCCTTGTCGACGGCACCCGCAGCCCGGCCGCCGCCGACCGCAGTGCCGACGCCAAATCGCGGCGCACCCGCGGCTGCCGATGTTCCACCCTTTTGGGTAGCGTCATCGACCCGATCGCCGCCGCGGCTCCGGTGAAGTCAGCCGAGGAAACCCTTCCGGCCCAATGATGTTCGGTCAACACCAGCGGTCGAGGATCGGTCGATTCGTTGGCCGCCTCCAGCACCACGGCCAAGCCACCGCGGCGGCCCTGCGTGATGTTGATGATGTCACCGCGGCGCAGCGCCGCCAGCGTATCGGTGGTCGCCTGCCTGCGTTGCAGCCGCGAGGCCCGTGACTGCGCCCGCTCCCGTTCGCTGATCTTCGCCCGCAGCCGCACGTAGTCGAGGATCGGCGGTTCTTTGTCCGGTTGTGTGCGGCGATCCCAGCCCAACTCGGTGGCGATGTCGTCGAGCATCTTCTCGCCCCGCTCGACGCCACGGACCAGCCCGACGACCGACCGGTCCGCCTGGTATTGCGCGAACGACCGCTCCAGCAGCTGGTGCGCCTGCTCCGGGCCCATCTGGTTCACCAGATTGATCGTCATGTTGTACGACGGTGCGAACGAGCTGCGCAGCGGGAATGTCCGGGTGGACGCCAACCCGGCCACTTCGGCAGGCTCGACCTCGGGAGTCCACAGCACGACGGCGTGGCCCTCGACATCGATCCCGCGGCGGCCGGCACGCCCGGTCAGCTGGGTGTACTCCCCCGGCGTCAGCGGCAGGTGCTGCTCGCCGTTGAACTTGACCAGCTTCTCCAGTACGACGGTGCGGGCCGGCATGTTGATGCCCAGCGCCAGTGTCTCGGTGGCGAAAACGGCCTTGACCAGTCCGGCGGTGAACAGCTCCTCGACGGTGTGCCGAAAGACCGGCAACATGCCGGCATGGTGGGCAGCCAGCCCCCGCAACAGCCCCTCGCGCCACTCGTAGTAGTCCAGCACCGCCAGATCGGCGTCGGCGAGATCGCCGCAGCGGCGGTCGATCACCTGCGCGATCCGCTTGCGATCGTCGTCGTCGGTCAGCCGCAGCGGGCTGCGCAGGCACTGTTTGACCGCGGCGTCGCAGCCGGCGCGAGAGAAGATGAACGTGATCGCAGGCAGCAGGCCTTCGCGGTCCAGCGAGGCGATCACATCGGGGCGCGACGGCGGACGGTGCAGGCCCGATCGTCCACCGGGACGCCCCGGTCCGCGGCGGCGCGGCTCCCAGTCCGTCAGCCGTTCGGCCTCGCGCCGATGCGCGATGTGACGGATGAGATCCGGGTCGACGAGGTGCTGCTTGCCCTCGCGGTCGTAGTCGAACAGGTCGAATAGCCGCTTGCCCACCAATACGTGCTGCCACAACGGAACCGGCCGGTGCTCGTCGACGACGACGGTGGTGTCACCGCGCACGGTCTGGATCCACCCGCCGAACTCCTCGGCATTGCTGACCGTCGCCGACAGGCTGACCAGTCGCACATCGTCGGGCAGATGCAGGATCACCTCTTCCCACACCGCACCGCGCATCCGGTCGGCGAGGAAGTGGACTTCATCCATCACCACATGCGAAAGTCCATGCAGTGCATCAGATCCCGCGTACAGCATGTTGCGCAGCACTTCGGTGGTCATCACCACCACCGGCGCGTCGCCGTTGATCGACTGATCGCCGGTGAGCAGGCCGATGTTCTCCGCGCCGTAGCGGCGCACCAGGTCGTTGTGCTTCTGGTTGCTCAGCGCCTTGATCGGCGTGGTGTAGAAGCACTTTCGGCCTGCTGTGAGCGCCAGGTGTACCGCGAACTCGCCGACCACCGTCTTGCCCGCGCCGGTCGGTGCGCACACCAGCACGCCATGGCCGCGCTCGAGAGCCTCACACGCCTTGCGCTGGAACGGATCGAGCCGGAACGTCAGCAGGTCGGTGAACTGCTGGAGCTGCTTCCCCGGGTCGCTGCGCTCCTGCCCTCCGCTAGGTGATGTCGTCATGCTGTGCCGCGTAGGTCGCCGGTGCGGCCACCGGTTCCGGCGCCTCGATGGGTGCGGCCTGCTCGTCGGGTATTTCGGCCTGCGCCTCGCGTTTGGCCTTGCGCCGGTCGTTGATCCGGGCGATTTGGATGGCGAATTCCAGGAGCAGCGTGAGCGCGAGGCCCAGCGCCAACATCGAGAACGGGTCCGAGCCGGGTGTGGCGAACGCGGCGAAGACGAACACCCCGAAGATCAGGCCGCGTCGCCACGATTTGAGCCGCGCGTAGGTCAGCACGCCGATCAGGTTCAGCATGATGATCAACAGCGGGAACTCGAAACTCACGCCGAAGATCAGCAGCAGGTTGATCAGAAATCCGAAGTACTGGTCGCCGGACAGTGCGGTCACCTGGACGTCGCTGCCGACCGTCAACAGGAAGTGCAGGGCCTTCGACAGGACGAAGTAGGCCAGCACGGTGCCCGACACGAACAGCAGCGCGGCGAAGAAGACGAACACCGACGCGAAGCGGCGTTCGTTGCGGTACAGCCCCGGAGTGATGAAGGCCCACAACTGGTAGAGCCAGACGGGGCAGGCCATCACGATGCCTGCGGTCAGACCGACCTTGAGCCGCAGCATGAACTGGTCGAACGGCGCTGTCGCGAGCAGGCGGCAGCCCCCGTCGGCACTGATGTCGGCGCGCGCCGATTGCGGGAGCGAGCAGTACGGCTCGCGTAGCCATTCGCCGAGGCTCTCGACCCCGAGGAACCCGTGGCTGTACCAGAGAAATCCGACGATCGTGGTCAGCGCGACGGCACCCATCGCGATCAGCAGGCGGTACCGCAGCTCCCGGATGTGGTCGACGAGGGACATGGTCCCGTCCGGATTGACGCGGCTGCGGCGTTGTCGAGGGTCCAGCCGCGACAGGAGTTTAGGTGTGCGCACGGCAGCAGCAGACTACGGGCGCCGGGGCGCCCGGTTGTCGTCGGTTCAGGCCGGTTTGGCGTCGGTATGGCTCTGGGCCGGCGGGGTCACCGGTGCCTCGACGCGCTCGGACTGCACCTGAGTGGGAGGCTGCGCGGGCGTGACGGGTGTGTCCGTCTTGTGCTCGTTCTGCAGCTCCTTGACCTCTGACTTGAAGATGCGCATCGACTTACCCAGTGAGCGGGCAGCATCAGGCAACCTCTTCGACCCGAAGAGCAGCACGACCACCGCGATGAGAATCAGCCAGTGCCACGGTTGTAGAGCACCCAATTTGGTCACCTCCAGAAGTTGTCTCGATGCTACCCCAGCTCGGCGTCGGCGTAGGCGGCCAACGCGGCTGCAGCGCTCTCCCGCACCCGGGTCACCAGCGACTCCGGCTGCAGGACTCGGATGTCGGCGCCGAATCCCAGCAGCGCCCGGCACATCCACTCCTCGGACGCGTAGGTCATCGAGGCCTTGTGGTATCCATCCGGCAGTTCCTCGAGGATCCGCATCGGGTAGTACTCGAGCATCCAGGTCGCCGTCGGGGCGAGCAGCAGGGTCGCGGCGGGTAGCGCCGGATCGGCATCGAACAGCGAGGTGTCCGGCGGCGCCTGCTTGGCCGGCTCGGGCGGGACGGCGGCCTGGTCGAGCACGGTCGCGGACACGATGCGGTCGAACCGGAACAGACGCACCCCCTCGGCGTCGCGCGCCCAGGCCTGCAGGTAACTGTGATCGCCGACCAGTACCACTCGGATCGGGTCGACGACCCGGCTGGTCAAGGTGTCCCGGGACGCCGAGTAGTACTCGATGTTCAGGGCGCGACCGTCACGAACGGCGGCGCGCACCGCGGCGGCGGTGTCGCTTTCGATCGGCGCTCGCTCGTCCACCGCGGCGACTGCATGAGTGTGGTCGTGGCCGACGGTGCCTGCCGCCGATTCGATCTTGGCGATGGCGCTCAGCGCGGCCTGCGGGTCGACGACGCCGGGGATGTCGACCAGCGCCCGCAGCGCCACCAGCAGACCGGTGGCCTCCGGCGAGGTCAGCCGCAGCGGCTCGTCCATGCCCGCCGAGAACGTGACCTTGATCGAGTCGCCGGAGAACTCGAAGTCGATCAGATCGCCGGGTCCGTACCCGGGCAGGCCGCACATCCAGAGCTGGTCGAGGTCCTGCTGAAGTTGCTTGCGGCTGACGCCGAGATCGGCGGCCGCCTCGTCGTAGGTGATGCTGGGGTTGGCCTTGAGGTACGGCACCATGTTGAGCAGCCGCACCAGCCGAGTCGATACGGGTGTCATGCCTGCACCCCGGCTTGGGCCCGCAACCGCTGGATCACGTCGTCACGCAGTGCGGCCGGTTCCAGGACCAGCGCGTCGGCCCCGTAGCCCGCTACTTCTCGGGCGAGGCGGTCTCGGGTGCCGATGTCGAGTTCGATGACCTCCCCCGAGCGTCCGCCGATACTGCGTGCACCGGTGGATTTGCCGTTGCGGCGCAACGACATCGCCTTCCCGTCGGCAATCCACACCGATGCCTGCACCCCGCTGGGGGCTTCACCGATCGCCCGGTCGACGATCGCCCGCAGGTCGACGCCGACGGGTCTGGTGACAGATCCGGGAGGGCCGACGGTCGTGATGTCGGCGCCGATTCGGGAGAGCCGAAATGTTCTGGTGGCGTTGCGATCCCGGTCGTGCCCGACGAGATACCAGCGGCCCCGGTCGGTGATCACCCCCCACGGCTCCACCGTGCGCACGGTGTAGGGGTCGGTCGGCAGGGACCGGTGCCGGAACTGCACCGGCTGACCGGAGTCGATGGCCGACAACAGGTTTCCCAGCACATCTTCGGATCCGCGCAGTCCGGGCGGTCCCGAGGCGGTGGTGATCGCGACCGCGGCGTCGGGATCGACGTCGACGCCGGCCGCCCGAAGCTTCAGAAGGGCACCCTGGGTCGCGGTGATCAGTTCCGGCGACTCCCAGAGCTTGGTGGCGATCGCGACGGCGCCCGCCTCCTCGTCGGTGAGTTCGATGTCGGGCAACGCGTAGGCGTCGCGGTTGATCCGGTAGCCCTCGGTCGGGTCGAACGACGACACCCGCCCGGTCTCCAAGGGGATGCCGAGATCGCGCAGCTCGTTCTTGTCGCGCTCGAACATCCGGGAGAACGCCTCATCGGTGGGGCTCTCGGCGTAGCCGGCCACACTCGCGCGAATGCGATCCGCGGTGATGTATCCGTGTGTGGACAGCAGCGCGATGACGAGGTTCATCAACCGCTCTACTTTGGATGTCGCCACTCGCAAAACCTTAGCGGGAAACGGTGCGCCGCTCCTGCGGCGCGCTCGTCACATGCTGGCGATGAGTCGCTTCACCCGCTCGTCGACCGAGCGGAACGGGTCCTTGCACAGCACCGTGCGCTGAGCCTGGTCGTTGAGCTTGAGATGCACCCAGTCGACGGTGAAATCGCGGCCCGCCTCCTGGGCGGCGCTGATGAACTCGCCGCGCAACTTGGCCCGCGTGGTCTGCGGCGGGGTGTCGACGGCGGCCTCGATCTCCTCGTCGGTGGTGATCCGAGTGGCCAGGCCCTTGCGTTGCAGCAGATCGAACACACCGCGGCCGCGCTTGATGTCGTGGTAGGCGAGGTCCAGCTGGCTGATCTTCGGGTCGGACAGCTCCATGCTGTAGCGATCCTGATAACGCTGGAAAAGCTTGCGCTTGATGACCCAGTCGATCTCGGTGTCGACCTTGGCGAAGTCCTGGCTCTCGACGGCATCGAGCTGGCGGCCCCACAGGTCGACCACCTGGTCGATCTGGGTGTTGGGCTCGCGGGTCTGCAGGTACTCCACGGCGCGGGCGTAGTACTCGCGCTGGATGTCCAGGGCGCTGGCCTGCCGTCCACCGGCGAGGCGCACCGGCCGGCGCCCGGTCAGGTCGTGGCTGACCTCACGGATCGCCCGGATCGGGTTGTCCAATGAGAAGTCGCGGAACGCTACCCCGGCCTCGATCATCTCCAGCACCAGCGAGGCGGTGCCGACCTTGAGCATGGTGGTGGACTCGCACATGTTGGAGTCGCCGACGATCACGTGCAGCCTGCGGTACTTCTCGGCGTCGGCGTGCGGTTCGTCGCGGGTGTTGATGATCGGGCGCGACCGCGTGGTGGCGCTCGACACGCCCTCCCAGATGTGTTCGGCGCGCTGGCTCAGGCAGAACGTGGCGGCCTTGGGCGTCTGCAGCACCTTGCCCGCGCCGCAGATCAGCTGCCGGGTGACCAGGAACGGCAGCAGCACATCGGAGATCCGGGAGAACTCGCCGGCGCGCACGATCAGGTAGTTCTCGTGGCAGCCGTAGGAGTTTCCCGCCGAATCGGTGTTGTTCTTGAACAGGTAGATGTCTCCGCCGATGCCTTCGTCGGCCAGTCGCTGTTCGGCGTCGATGAGGAGGTCCTCCAGCACCCTCTCACCGGCGCGGTCGTGAGTGACCAGCTGCGTCAGGTTGTCGCACTCGGCGGTGGCGTACTCGGGGTGGCTGCCCACGTCGAGGTACAGGCGCGCGCCGTTGCGCAGGAACACGTTCGAGCTGCGGCCCCACGACACCACCCGGCGGAACAGGTACCGGGCGACCTCGTCCGGACTGAGCCGGCGATGGCCGTGGAACGTGCAGGTGACACCGAATTCGGTTTCGATGCCCATGATTCTCCGCTGCACGACATCGAGCGTACTGGTTGCTGTGGACTAGCGGTGGGCAAGCGGGGCGCGAAACGGTTTCGAATCCCTGTGGATTACGGAGAAACCGCCGCCGCGGGACATGCCAGCATGAGCCGTGCCCGAGCGCGTCATCGTCGATACCGCCACGTTGGGCGCGCTGGCGGACATGCTGACCCGCAGCGCAGGTCATCTCGCGGGCCTCGCGATTCCGGGCGTTGACGAGCTACCTGGTTCTGCGCTGAGCGGTCTGACCGCGCCTGCACGCATCACTACTGAGGTGCACCGACTCAGCCTGGTTCTGCAGGATTGGGTTTGCTCGATGCGCCGGTCGGTGGACGAAGTGGGCGCCGTCGACGACGCCGCCGCTCAGCGCCTTCGCCCGCGATGAGCCTGCCGACCGTGTCGCAGGTACTCGCCTGGCGACCGCAGGCACTCATCGATCTGGCCGGCGCGTGGGACGACGCCGCGGGCCGGCTTCAAGCTCAGGCCGACACCGTCGACCACGAGGTGGCCGGAAGCGCCGGCGTGTTCACCGGTTCGGCCGCGACTTCGGCCCGCGAGGCAATCGGCCCGACCACCGCGGGTCTGCGCGGGGTGTGCCGGGCGCTGATCCTGGCCGCCGCGCAGGCTCGGGACGCCGCCGAGGTCATCACCCGCGGCCGCGACCGGGTGCTTGCGGTGGTGACGGACGCGCGGGGCGACGGATGTGCGGTGAGCGACGACGGGACGGTGGATTCGCCGGCGGCACCGTCTGCGCTTCTGGTGGCGTGCAGCGGCGGTTCTGATGAGGTGGCGCGCACGATGCTCGACGTCCGGGCGGCCGAGCTGACTCGCTCGCTACAGGGGGCGTTGGCAGCGCTCGGCGCGGCGGATGCCGAGGCAGCCACCGCGATCGACGCGGCGTTCGATGCCACTCCGGCCGACCCGGCACCGGTTCGGCCGGCAGGGGCCGCAGGCAATCCGGTAGCCGACTGGCCGCACCTGAGCCAGGACAGTATCGCCGCGGCGGTCGCGGGGATGTCCGACGCCGACCGGCAGCGACTGATCGAGTCCCGGCCTCACGAAGTGGGCAACACCGATGGCGTTCCCTGGGAGACCCGGATCGCCGCCAACCGGATCAACATCGCCGATGCGATCCTCGACGAACGCCGCCGCATCGAGGTGCCCGACGAGGTGAAGCTACGTGCCGCCGTCGCACCGACGCTGGAAGCGGCTGATGCTGAACGACTTTGGGCTGCGCTGCACGCAGATCCGACCTTGCGCGCCGCGGCGATCGCCGCCTACGACGACGACGCACGCACCCGCATCGCCTACTACGAGAGCCTGCTCGCTGACGTTCCGGACCCGGTGGACCGGGATCGCCGGGTGCCCAGACAGATCCTTGCCTTCGACCCGCAGCGGGAGAGCTTCATCGAGTTGTCCGGTGACCTGACGCGGGCGCACGCTCTCGCGGTGCTGGTGCCAGGGCTCAACACCACCTTCGACGGCGCAGCCGACGATGTCGCGACGGCGCGGCGTTTTGTCGCCGGATCCACCGGCGACGTCGCGATGATCACGTATCTGGGTGGCCCGTTCCCGACCGGTCGGCTGCTCGCCGGGGTGGTCGACGCCACCGATCCGCGCTACGCGCTGAAGATGGCGCCTCGGCTGGTGGCCTTCAGTGAAGACGTGGAACGGCGCGCCGGGTCGATGCCGGTGACCTATCTGGGTCACTCCTACGGCGGGTCGATCCTGGGCACTGCCGAACGCTTCGGTTTGACCGCCGACCGGGTGATCTATGTGGAGGCCGCGGGTGCCGGTGTGGGCGTTCATGATCCGTCGGACTGGCACAACCGCAACCCGGACGTGTTGCGGTTCTCCCTCACCGCGCCCGGCGATCCGATCGGCCTTGTGCAGGGCATCCCGCTCGGGCCGCACGGGGCGGACCCGGACCGGTTGCCGGGTGTGATTCCGCTGGCGGCCGGGCGCACTCTCACCGGCAATCCGATGGGCGGATTGTCGTCACACAGCGACGTGCTCAACGAGCCATCCGATGCGTGGCGCAATATCCTCGCGGTCATCACCGGCGACCGCGAACACGTCCGGATCGGCTGAAGGCAGCTACGCCGCAGGATAATCCGGTAATGCGGGTCCACGTGAGCCGCCCGCAGAGGCGCGGGATATCAGCGACGCCATGGCCGTTGCCGGCGGGCTCGCCGCGGTACGGGCGACCCCGCGCAACGCGGCGATGCCGATCCTGCTGCGCGGGTTGGCAAGCCGCAACACTGCGGGACGCACGACGGGGGCCGAGGCCGTGAACGGCTGCATCATCTGCTGGTATCGGGCCAGTGCCGCCTCGTGGTCGGTCGTGGCGGCGAGTTCGCCGGCGAGAATGTAGGCACCGATCAATGCGAGGCTGGTGCCCGCACCGCCGAATGTGGCGTTGCAGAACGCGCAGTCGCCGAGCAGACCGATGCGCCCCTTGCTCCAGGCGGGCACGCTGACCTGACCGGCGACCGAGAAGTACATTGGTGCGCCCGCCTCGATCTCGCGCATAATGCGCGGCGCGGCACCGCCGACGTCGGCGAAAGTCTTGCGCAGGATCGCGATCTGGTCGACCGGTTGGAGATCTTCGATGCCGCGGACATCGGAGATGAAGGTCAGGATGGCTCTGGTGCTGCCGAGGTTGTCCGGTCGCAGGTGCACTCCGCGGGACCGAGTGGCGTGCTGCCAGTTCCACCATTGGTCGTCGCTGTCGGACCGCGGAATGGTGACGTACGCGAAGTACATTCCCAGATCGGTGACATCGGCGGCGCTGACGAACCGGCGCGAGCGGGACCGCAGGCCTTCGGCGACAATCAGGACGTCGGAGTCGAGCACGCTGCCGTCGTCCAGCATGGTGGTGACGTGGTCGCCGTGATCGGTGACGCCGGTGATCTGGGTGCCGAAGCGGTAATCCGCCTGTCCCAGGGTGCGATCGATCAGAATTCGCGACAGTTCGCCGCGCAGGATCTCCAACTCGGCGGTCGGGCCGTCGGGGCCGCCCAGGGCACCGACCGGAAAGGACGCCGCCGCCTTGCCGGCCGCGGTGACGAAACGGGTACCGATCTCACCGGTGTTGGCCCGGCGCACCTCGTCTTCGATGCCCATCGTGCGCACGACTTCTCTTGCCGCACCGCGGATGTCGACGTTCTGACCTTCGTCGCGCCGCTGAGGGTAGCGCTCGATCACCGTTGTGCGCCAGCCACGCGCGGTCAGCTGGTCGGCCAGCGCCGGCCCGGCGATACCTGCACCGGAGATGACGGCGTGTGAGCTCAGGAGGTTGACTCCGCGGTGCCCTCGTCGGCGGGTTCGTCACCCGCGCTGGGGAGCAAGGCCTCCAACGCCGCACCGGTGATCCGCCGGAATGCCCGTCGCGGCCGCTTGGCGTCCAGGATTGCCACCTCAAGGGTGGCCGGGCCCAGCACCCTCGGCTCGGCCGGCGGGGTGGCGCTACCACTTGCGCCGGTGCCGTTGATACCGGCCCGCAACGCCTCGACCGCGATGCCGACCGCATCCTTCAGCGGCGCGTTCTCGGAGTAGGACTCCTTCAGCGCGGTGATGATCGGTTCGGTGGTGCCACCCATGACGACGAAGTGTGGTTCGTCGGCGATCGAGCCGTCGTAGGTGATCCGGTACAGCTCAGGGGCTTTCGTTTCACCGTAGTGAGCCACCTCAGCCACACACAGCTCCACCTCGTAGGGCTTGGCCTGCTCGGTGAAGATCGTTCCGAGGGTCTGCGCGTAGACGTTGGCGAGCTGACGGCCTGTCACATCGCGACGGTCGTAGGCGTACCCGCGGGTGTCGGCGAACTGGATGCCGCCGCGGCGCAGGTTGTCGAACTCGTTGAACCGGCCCACGGCCGCGAAGCCGACGCGGTCGTAGAGCTCACTGATCTTCTGCAGTGACCGCGACGGGTTCTCCGCAACGAACAGCACCCCGGAGTCGTAGGCCAGCACGACCACGCTGCGGCCGCGGGAAATGCCTTTACGCGCAAGCTCGGAACGCTCACGCATCGCCTGCTCAGGCGAGATGAAGTATGGGAAGCTCACTTAGTCCACCCGCGGTGCTTCGTTGCTGGGTCCCATGCCGGGCCCGAATGTGTTTGTCGTGGAACGCTTTTCAATCACCTCGCGCGCGAGCGCGGAGATCCGCTCCGCGGAGACATCGGTGGCACCCTCGGCCTCGATGGTGACTGCCGTCGGGAAAATCCCGCGCACCAGATCCGGGCCGCCGGTTGCCGAGTCGTCGTCGGCGGCGTCGTAGAGCGCCTCCACAGCAGCCCGCAACGCCGAATCCGAGTCGGTGACACCGGGATAGAGCTTCTTGATCGACGACTTGGCGAACAGTGAACCGGAGCCCACCGACTGGTAGCCCTCTTGCTCGATATTCCAGCCACCGGCCGCATCGAACGACACGATCCGTCCGGCCGCTTCGGGATTCGGGTCATCGAGGTCGTAACCCACCAGCAGGGGCAGCGCGACGAAGCCCTGCAGTGCCGCGCCGAGGTTGCCGCGCACCATCGTCGAAAGCCGATTGACCTTGCCCGGGAACGTCAGCGGGACGCCCTCGACCTTTTCGTAGTGCTCCAGCTCGACGGCGTACAGCCGGGCGAACTCGACGGCGATCGCCGCGGTGCCTGCGATACCGGTGGCCGTGTAGTCGTCGGTGATGTACACCTTCTGCACATCGCGGCTGGCGATCATGTTGCCCTGGGTGGCGCGGCGATCGCCCGCGATCAGCACACCGCCCGGATACCTCAGCGCGACGATCGTGGTGCCGTGCGGCAGCGCGTCACCGGGCAGCGCGCCGCTTGCACCGGTGCTGGTCGGCAGCAGCTGGGGCGCTTCCCGCCGGAGATGGTCGGAGAACGAGGACAGATCGGTCAGAGGTGAACTGGTGGCAAGGCGATCAGAGAACGGCCAGGTCACTGTCCGCCCTTTTGCACGTATGCACGCACGAAGTCCTCAGCGTTCTCTTCCAGGACGTCATCGATCTCGTCCAGCAGATCATCGGTCTCTTCAGCGAGCTTGTCGCGACGCTCTTGCCCGCCGGCACCGGCGCTGCCGAGGTCGTCATCCTCGCCGCCCCCGCCGCCACGCTTGGTCTGCTCTTGAGCCATCGCTGCCTCCTGCTCGGGATCGGCGACTGTGTCGTGCCATTCGGCACGGGCCGCCGGTTCTTCT
Organism: Mycolicibacterium rhodesiae; assembly: GCF_002086695.1. Classification (GTDB taxonomy): domain Bacteria; phylum Actinomycetota; class Actinomycetes; order Mycobacteriales; family Mycobacteriaceae; genus Mycobacterium; species Mycobacterium rhodesiae. The sequence goes on along the minus strand of NZ_MVIH01000007.1, from coordinate 201,585 downwards.
ACCCTACCGGTCGAGACCGGTATTGCTCCGTCTAACGAACGTCAGGTCGTCAGTTGTTCCACGAGTTGCACTGCGCTGTCGACCGAATCGAGAAGCGCACCCACATGGGCTTTGCTCCCCCGCAATGGCTCCAGGGTCGGAATCCGCACCAGCGAATCACCGCCCAGGTCGAAGATGACCGAGTCCCAGCTGGCCGCCGCGATGTCGGCACCGAAGCGGCGCAGGCATTCGCCACGGAAGTACGCCCGGGTGTCGGTCGGCGGATTGTCGACGGCGTCGATCACCTCCTGCTCGGTGACCAGACGCTTCATCGACCCGCGCGCCACCAACCGGTTGTACAGACCTTTGTCCAGCCGGACATCGGAGTACTGCAGATCCACGAGATGCAGTCGCGGGGCTGACCAGCCCAGGTTCTCCCGTTGCCGGAAGCCCTCCAGCAGCCGCAGCTTGGCCGGCCAATCCAGCAGCTCGGCGCACTCCATCGGGTCGCGTTCCAGCAGGTCCAGGACGTGCGCCCAGGTTTCGACGACCTGCGTGGCCTGTGGGTCCGGGTCGCGCGCGTCGACCAGCTTGGCCACCCGGTCCAGGTAGATGCGCTGGATGGCCAACGCGGTCAGTTCCCGGCCGTCGGCCAGTGCGACGGTGGCCCGAAGCGACGGGTCCCGGCTGACCACATGGACAGCGTGTACCGGCCGGGCCAGCGCCAGATCCGACAGGTCGAGACCGTATTTGGGCCCATCCTCGATCAGATCCAGGACCAGCGAGGTGGTGCCCACCTTCAAATAGGTCGAGGTCTCGGCCAGATTCGCGTCGCCGATGATGACGTGCAGCCTGCGGTACTTGTCCGCGTCGGCGTGCGGCTCGTCGCGGGTGTTGATGATGCCGCGCTTGAGGGTGGTCTCCAGGCCGACCTCGACCTCGATGTAGTCGGCGCGCTGGGACAGCTGAAAGCCCGGTTCGTCACCGGACGGCCCGATCCCGACGCGGCCGGAACCGGTCACCACCTGCCGGGACACCATGAACGGCGTCAGGCCCGAGATCACCGCAGAGAACGGCGTCTGGCGGCTCATCAGGTAGTTCTCGTGCGATCCGTAGGACGCGCCCTTGCCGTCGACGTTGTTCTTGTAGAGCTGGAGCTTGGCCGCGCCGGGCACGCTGGCCACGTGCCGGGCCGCGGCCTCCATCACCCGTTCGCCGGCCTTGTCCCAGATCACGGCATCCATCGGGTCGGTGACCTCGGGGGCCGAGTACTCCGGGTGGGCGTGGTCGACGTAGAGCCGGGCGCCATTGGTGAGGATCATGTTCGCCGCCCCCACCTCGTCGGCGTCGACGATCGGCGGCGGTCCCGACGAGCGGCTCAGGTCGAATCCGCGGGCGTCCCGCAGCGGCGACTCCACCTCGTAGTCCCACCGGGTGCGCTTGGCCCGCTGGATGCCGGCGGCCGCGGCGTACGCGAGCACCGCCTGGGTCGACGTCAGGATCGGGTTGGCGGTCGGATCGGAGGGCGAGGAGATGCCGTACTCCACCTCGGTTCCGATGATCCTTTGCATGGCCGCCAGCCTAGCGGCCGGTGTTGCGCGCCTGGCGCGTGGACGGTGCCACTTCCGGCTAGGGTGACCTGACCCGAAAGCCCACATCGGAGCCGCGCAACGATGACATCTCCGGACCGCTACGCCGCCGAACGCTGGTTTCTGGTTCGCGGTCTTCCGGCGGTGGTGCGGCGCGGAGCACTGCTGCGCCGGATCTGGGGCCGATCGGCACCGGCGCTGGCCGGAGTGGCCGTTTTCGCCGCCAACTCCATCCTGGTGGTGACGTTGTCGGGTAAGCACACCATCGACATCGACGGCAGACCGACGGTCGCCGAGGGATTCCTGCTGGCTCTGATCGTGCTGGTGTTGCCGGTGGCGGCATTGGTTGGCTGGTTGGTGTCGAGGATCGAACGCCCACTGTGGCGAGTCGTGGCCGCCAATGTGTCGGTCGCGGTCGCGATCATCGGGTGCGTCTTCGGCGGTCCGAGCCCACGCATCATGGTGAACCTGCTGCTGGTGGGGATCTCGATCGCCGTCATCGTCGTGGCGACCGCATCGGGTGTCGGCTCGATCGCGGGCTGGGCTGCGCGGGACACCATGTCGAACCTGGCACTCGCCAGCGGAATGTTCGTCCGCGCGCTGCCGGTCGTGCTGCTGACGTTCCTGGTCTTCTTCAACACCTACGTATGGCTGATGGCGGCAATCGTGACCCGCGAACGACTGTGGCTGGCCATCGGGTTTTTGTTCGCGATCGCCGCCGCGTTCCTGGTGTCGAGCACCCTGGAACGGGTCCGCCCGATCCTCGGCGAGACCGCAGCCGCCCCCGAGGACGTCGACCGACTGGCAGGCACGCCGTTCGAGGGCATCGCCGACGAACCCGGAGTCGACCCGCTGTCGCGCGCCGAGCGGGCCAACGTGGTGTTCGTGGTGGCGGCCTCGCAGGTCGGCCAGGTGCTCACGGTTGCGCTGGCCACCGGGGCGATCTTCTTCGTACTCGGACTGATCGTGCTCAGCCCGCCGCTGCTGGCGTCGTGGACGCGGGACAGCGGGCGCAATGACGGCCACATCCTGGGCATGACGCTTCCGGTTCCCGACCCGCTGATCCAGACGACCATGATGCTGACCGCGATCACGTTCATGTACCTGGCGGCCAAGGCCGTCACCGACAAGGAGTACCGCGCGCAATTCCTCGACCCGCTGCTGGCCGAGCTCCGGCTCACCCTGGTGGCGCGGGATCGCTACCGGTCCTCGCGGCCTGGACGCTGACATGACGTCGGTTGCCGCCCGCGAGGTTCACGAGTGGTTCCTGGCCCGCGGCCTGCCTCTGGTCCTGACGCGACGGGTGCGCTCACGACGGTTGATCGCCCGGTCGGCGCCCGTGGTCAGCGGTATCGGTGCGTTGATCGCGGTGACGGCACTCATCGCCGATATCAGCGACGGCCAGGTGGACGTCGGATCCGTTGTGCGGCTGGGGGTCATGGCGACTGTGCTGACGGCGGCGCCGTTTGTGCTGTATCTGCTGCACCGGGCAGGCACTACCCGCAGCGAGGCCGGCCGGCGCAGCGCCGCCCTGTTGGTGATGGCGCTGTTCGTGATCGGCTTCCCGCTGGTGGACCGGGGCTGGACAGGGCTGACCGCGGCCGAAGTGGCCGGGTTCGGAGTGATCGCGCTTCTCGCGATCTGGCTGACCTATCTCGGCATCGGGTCGATTGTCTTGTGGGCGTTTAGATTCGCGTGGTTGCAGTTCGGGGCGCTCGGAACGCTGATGAGTCGCGCGCTGCCGCTTCTGATGCTGACCGTGGTGGTCTATTTCACCGGCGAGCTGTGGCAGTTGTCAGCCCGCATGACGCGTGAACGCCTCTGGCAGACAATCGGTTTCCTGGCCCTTGTGGCACTGGTGTTCATGGTGGTGACCATTCGCGACGAGGTGTCGGCGCTACGCGAGGACCGCTCGGGCCCGCGCGACACCGCAGCACTGCTGGCCGGCACACCCCTGGCCACCCGGACCGACCCGGTGCGCACGCCGTTGTCGCCGGCCGAACAGGTTAATGTCGTCGCCGTAATGGTGGTCGCGCAGGCGATCCAGGTGGTGTTCTTCACCACCGGACTGTTCGCGTTCTTCCTCGCGCTGGGCACCATCGCGATACCCGACGACGTCACGGTGCTGTGGTCGGCCGAGGAGTCCTGTCCGGTGGGCCAACCCCCTTGCGCCGGAACGTGGTTCGGCATCCACGTGCCGATACCTCAGACGGTGGTGCACACTTCGTTGTTCGTGGCGGTGCTGTCGGGGTTGTACTTCACCGTGAGCACGAGCGTTGACCCGCTGTACCGGCAGCGGTTCTTCGATCCGTTGGTCGCGGACGTCGCCGTGAGTCTCGCCGGCCGCGATGCGTATTTGGAAATGGAGGAAAGCGATGACCGAGCCCGATGATGTATTCGACAAGCGGTACGGAGAGGTATTGCTGGTAACGGCAGGTGCCGACGGCCCCGAAGCCGCCGTCTACAACAGCTTTCCACTCAACGACTGCCCGGCCGAGCTGTGGGACAAGCTCGACGCCGAGGCGATCGCCAAGGAGCACGGCGCGCTGGCCGCACTGCTGAACGGCCCTCGGCACTGGCTGATGAGCACCATCGACAAGGTGGCCCCGGACCGCCAGGAGATCCAGACCTTCGGCGGGATCGACATGATCAAGCAAGCCACGGTCAAGCTGTCGTCGATGAACCCCGCGCCGTACACCGTCAACCATGTCGACCGCCGAACCGTGTTCAACTTCGATGCCGGCCGACCGGTTTTCGAGCTTGTCGACCCGCAGGGGCAGCGCTGGGTCATGCAGACCTACAGCAAGGCGGTGGACCCCGGGCTCAATTTGGCAGGCCTGCCGGAGTTGGCCGCCCGGCTCGATCTGCCCGAGGGATGGGGTTACGAGACGCGCACTCTCACCGAGCGACTGAGCGTCGACACCACCACCCGCGACGCGCACGTGACGCAGGACAATTTCGGCAACACCTACTCGCTGGAGTTTTGAGCTGCCGTAACAAACTGACGGTGGCGTCTATATCGCTGCAGTAAGGCTCACCTTCGTCTTACACTGCGGCCATCGTGCGCTGCCGATGTCGGCGAAGGTGCGCGCTATCGGGGCGAAAGGAAACACCAATGAAGAAACTCGTGATCACCGGCATCGCCGCTGTGGGACTCGGTTTGGCGCTCGCCTCACCGGCGTACGCGGATCAGGACTCCTTCATCACGACGCTGGCCAATGACGGCTGGCATGGACCCGTCGAGACGGCGGTGGCGTTGGGACAGCACATCTGCAGTGACATCGCCGCCGGTGTTCCGCAGGCGACCACGCTGCAGACCATTTCGGACAACACCACCGACGGCGTCGAGCCGAAGGATGCGGCGTTCTTCTACAGCGCAGCCGCCACCCAGCTCTGCGGACACTGACGACGCGACCCTGGGCCGGTACGGCAGGAAGCCCTACAGGTACTGGCCCAGGTTCGACTCGGTGTCGATGGCCCGGCTTGCGCTCGAGCTCTTGCCGGTGACCAGCGTGCGGATGTAGACGATCCGCTCGCCCTTCTTGCCCGAGATCCGGGCCCAGTCATCGGGATTCGTGGTGTTGGGCAGGTCCTCGTTCTCGGCGAACTCGTCGACGATCGAGTCAAGGAGGTGCTGGATCCGCAGGCCCTTCTGGCCGGTTTCCAGCACCGACTTGATCGCGTACTTCTTGGCCCGGTCGACGACGTTCTGAATCATCGCGCCGGAGTTGAAGTCCTTGAAGTACATGACCTCTTTGTCGCCGTTGGCATAGGTGACTTCGAGGAACCGATTGTCGTCGATCTCCGCATACATCCGGTCGACGACCTTCTCGATCATCGCCCTGACGCACTGGCCGCGGTCGCCGTCGAACTCGGCGAGGTCGTCGGCGTTCACCGGCAGGTCCTCGGTCAGGTACTTGCTGAAGATGTCCAGCGCCGCTTCGGCATCCGGCCGCTCGATCTTGATCTTGACGTCCAGGCGGCCGGGCCGCAGGATCGCCGGGTCGATCATGTCCTCGCGGTTGGAGGCACCGATCACGATGACGTTCTCCAGCCCCTCCACACCGTCGATCTCCGAGAGCAGCTGGGGCACAACCGTCGTCTCGACATCAGAGCTGACACCGGTGCCGCGGGTACGGAAGATCGAGTCCATCTCGTCGAAGAACACGATGACCGGCGTTCCCTCGGAAGCCTTTTCGCGCGCCCGCTGGAAAATCAGCCGGATGTGCCGTTCGGTCTCACCGACGAACTTGTTCAGCAGCTCGGGGCCTTTGATGTTGAGGAAGTACGACTTGGCCTCGCGGGCGTCGTCGCCGCGAACCTCGGCCATCTTCTTCGCCAACGAATTGGCCACGGCCTTGGCGATCAGCGTCTTACCGCAACCGGGCGGGCCGTAGAGCAGCACACCTTTCGGCGGCCGCAGCGCGTACTCCCGATAGAGCTCCTTGTGCAGGAACGGCAACTCGACGGCATCGCGGATCTGCTCGATCTGGCGGGTGAGGCCGCCGATGTCGCTGTACGCGACGTCGGGCACCTCTTCGAGAACCAGGTCCTCGACCTCGGCCTTGGGAATCCGCTCGAAGGCGTACCCGGCCTTGGTGTCGACCAGCAGCGAATCGCCCGGGCGCAGCTTACGTGGGCGCAGGTCGTCGTCGTCGAGTTCCTCGGCGACGTCGGCGGGCAGGTCCTCGATGGCGACCAGCGGTTCGGCCAACCACACGATGCGTTCCTCGTCGGCGTGCCCGACGACGAGCGCCCGGTGTCCGTCGGCGAGGATTTCACGCAGCGTGCTGATCTCGCCGACTGCTTCGTAATTACCAGCCTCGACGACGGTCAGCGCCTCGTTCAGGCGAACCGTCTGACCCTGCTTGAGTTCTTTGGTGTCGATGTTGGGCGAGCAGGTGAGTCGCATCTTGCGGCCCGAGGTGAACACGTCGACGGTGTCGTCGTCGTGAGAGCCCAACAGGACGCCGTAACCACTCGGCGGCTGACCGAGCCGGTCAACCTCCTCGCGCAGCGCGAGCAATTGCTGACGGGCCTCCTTGAGGGTGTCCATCAGCTTGGCGTTACGCGACGCCAAGGAGTCGATGCGCGCCTCGAGCTGATGCACGTCGCGCGCACTGCGGGCGCCGCCCTGTGCACTCACGGCGTTCTCCAGCTGGTCGCGTAGCACTGACGCCTCGCGGCGCAGCTCTTCTAGTTCGGCGGCGTCTTCGCCGGACAACTGGGGTTCTTGTGCCTCGCTCATGTTGCGCTCCTTTCCCACACCGAGAGTTGGCGCGGTGGATACCTCAACGCTACCGGCCCAACCTCGATCATGTGCGTGCGGGGAATTTCGACACACTGGCAACACTGTTAATCTCTCTAATGAGTCGGGCAGATCGAGAGGACAGCCGTGACCCTGAAAGTCCTAGCCACGGGCGTTGCCACCGCAGCGATCATCGGCGGCGTTGCCGCAGGTGTGACTTCGGTTGCATTCAGCTCGCCGGTGCCCGCACCGGCCGTGCAGCCCGTCGTCTTCGGCGCGCCGATGCCGCAGACGCCGGCGCCGGAGCTCCAAGGCCAGCTTGTTGAAACCCTGAACGGCCTCCAGGGCGGCGGATCGTTCTCCGGCTCCAAGGCCTCCTACATCCAGTTCGGCCTTGGCCGCTTCGAGGGCATTGCCGCAGACCGCGCGTTCAACAACGCGTCGGCCAAGGGCCTGCTCCCGCTGAGCTTCAACGTCGCCGACATCGATCAGGAAGGCCCGACCGCGACGGCGAATGTCACCGCGACCGCGCCCAACGGTCAGACCGCGACCCAGAGCATCCAGTTCGTGGAGGGCCCCAGTCCCAGCGGCTGGCAGCTGACCAAGCAGTCGGCGCTATCGCTGATGCAAGGAGCCGGCTGAGCCTGCGCGGGATGCGACACCCGTTTCTCGTGGGTTTGAGCGCCGCCACATTCGTGGCGGCGCTCAGCCTCTCGGGGTGTTCTGAGCACGCTGAGCCGAAGCCGGCTCAGAGTCCGTTCGAGCAGTCGTCGACGCCGCTGCCGCCTGCCGAGCACGACGCCGCTCCCCTGCCTGCGCCCGAGGCACTGACCGATGTGCTCTATCGGCTGGCCGATCCGGCGGTGAAGGGGTCCGACAAGCTCCAGCTGGTCGAGGGCACCACGCCGGCCGACGCCGCGACCATCGACAAGTTCGCCGCGGCACTGCGCGATGGCGGGTTCACACCGCTGACGTTCACCGCCTCCGAGATCCGGTGGTCGGATCGCCGCCCTGACGATGCGCTGGCGTCGATCAACGTCACCACCTCGAACCCGGCCAATCCGGGAAACTTCACTTTTCCGATGGAGTTCCGGCAGGACAAGGGCAACTGGCAGCTCTCCCGCGAGACAGCCGACATGCTGCTGGCCTTCGGCAATGCCCGTGGCGGCGCGAGCCCGGCGAACCCCACACCGACGCCCTGAATGTGGATCGGGTGGCTGGAATTCGACGTCCTGCTCGGTGACGTCCACTCGCTGAAGGAGAAGCGCGCAGTCGTCCGGCCGATCGTCGCCGAACTGCGCCGCCGCTTCACGTTGTCGGCCGCCGAGACGGGTTCGGCCGACCTACATCGCAGGGCCGGCATCGGCGTGGCGGTGGTCGCCGGCGATCGGGCGCATGTGGTCGAGGTGCTCGACGCTGCGGAACGGTTGGTGGCGGCGCGTCCCGAAGTCGAGTTGCTGTCGGTGCGGCGCGGGCTGCACCGCAGCGACGACGACTAGGGCGCGAGCTTCTTGCGGCGCAGCGGGGTCGGGGTGACCGTGCCGGGAGCCAGCCGGCGAGCCGAGATCAAGAACGCGGTGTGGCCGCGCATGTTGTGCTGCGGACGCACCGCCAAGCCGACCACGTTCCAGCCGCGCTGCAACGACTCCCACGCCCTGGGTTCGGTCCAGCACTGCTGTTCGCGCAGCAGCTCGACGGTCTTGGACAGCTGGGTCACGGTCGCTACGTACACCATCAGCACCCCGCCGGGAATCAGCAGGCGGGCCACGGTGTCGAGCACGTCCCAGGGCGCCAGCATGTCCAGTACGACACGGTCGATCGACGCCTCGGGCAGGTCGGAGTCGAGGAGATCGCCGATGATCAGCCGCCAGTTCTGCGGGTCCTGGCCGAAGAACGTCTCCACGTTGCGGCGGGCGTGCACGGCGTGGTCGTCGCGCACCTCGTAGGAGATCACCTCGCCGTCGGGTCCGACCGCACGCAGCAGAGAGCACGTCAGCGCGCCGGAGCCCGCACCGGCTTCCAGGACGCGGGCGCCGGGAAAGATGTCACCCTCGTGGACGATCTGGGCGGCGTCCTTGGGGTAGATGACCTGGGCGCCGCGGGGCATCGAGAGCACGTAATCGATGAGCAGCGGGCGCAGCACCAGGAATGCGTCGCCGTTGGTCGACTTGACCACGCTGCCCTCGGGCAGGCCGATCACCGCGTCGTGCTCGACAGCTCCCCGGTGGGTGTGGAACTCACTGCCCGGGTTGAGGACCATCGTGTAGTGGCGGCCCTTGGCGTCGGTGAGTTGTACACGGTCTCCGACGACAAAGGGGCCGGTGCGGCGCGGTGCGGGATCGTCGGTCACAGCCGTTCAGCCTGCCACAGCGGACTCGCCGCAGCGCATGCCGTCACCTTGTCGGCACACCGTCCTAGGCTGCAGTTATGTCTGATCAGGTGCTGCAGGCGTCGCGTCCCGCGTTGTCGCCGTCGCGGGCCGCCGACTTCAAGCAGTGCCCCCTGCTGTACCGCTTCCGGGCCGTTGACCGGCTGCCTGAGCCGCCGTCGACCGCTCAGTTGCGCGGTTCGGTGGTGCACGCCGCCCTCGAGCAGCTGTACGGTTTGCCGGCCGCCGAGCGTGGCCCGGACACCGCGTTGTCGTTGGTCGACCCGGCCTGGGAGCGGGTGCTGTCCGAACATCCCGAGTTCGCCGGCGATTTCACCGACGAGCAGCGCACCCAACTCGTCGCGGAGGCACGCGCCCTGCTCACCGGTTACTACCGGCTCGAGGACCCAACCCGGTTCGACCCACAGAGCTGCGAGCAACGGATCGAGGTCGAACTGGCCGACGGGACACTGCTGCGCGGTTTCGTCGACCGGATCGACGTCGCAGGCACCGGTGAGCTTCGGGTGGTGGACTACAAGACCGGGAAAGCACCTCCGGAGGCCAGGGCGCTGGCGGAGTTCAAGGCACTGTTCCAGATGAAGTTCTACGCCGTCGCGCTGTTGCGTTCGCGCGAGGTGCTGGCCAGCCGCTTGCGGCTGATTTATCTCGCCGACGGCCAGGTGCTCGACTACTCCCCTGCGCTCGACGAGCTGCTGCGCTTCGAGAAGACTCTGATAGCGATCTGGCGCGCCATCCAATCCGCCGGTGTGACAGGCGATTTCCGGGCCAACCCTTCGCGCCTGTGCAACTGGTGCAGCCATCAGGCGCTCTGTCCGGCGTACGGCGGCACGCCGCCGCCCTATCCCGGCTGGCCCGAGCAGATCGGCGGTGCGCCGGCCGCATGAGCTGTTACTACCGGCGCCTCGGAATCGACGGCGATGCAGAGCTTTTCGCGTCCACTGACGACACTCGCAGCAATTGGAATTTCGATATCCAACATGGGTCGCCGCCGTTGGCGTTGTTGACCAAGGCGATCGAGGCGAAGCTGTCCGACGGTATGCGGATCGGCCGGGTGACCCTGGACATTCTGGGGGCGATACCGATCACCGAGCTGCGGGTGCAGGCGCGGGTTGACCGGCCGGGCAGCCGCATCGCGATGCTCTCGGCCGAGATGTCGGCCGAGCGTCCCGACGGGCCGCCGCGAGCCGTGGCCCGGGTCACGGCATGGGCGTTGGCGACCTCAGACACCGCCGACGCCGCAACGGACCGCTATCCACCGCTGATCGAGGGCCCCACGGCGCCGCTGGAGCTGCACTGGAAGAACGCACGCGGGTACATCGAATCGGTGGAATGGCGGCCGCAGTACGACGGATCCGACAGCGCCAAGGTGTACTGGATGTCGCCTATCTCCAATCTGGTGGACGACGAACCCACCACACCGCTCGAGCGATTGGCGATGGTGGTCGACTCCGCGAATGGCATTGGCGCGGCGATAGATCCGGAGAGGTTCATCTACATGAACACCGACACCGCGGTGCATCTGCATCGCGCGCCGGCGGGTAGCGATTTCGGTGTGCGCGCTCGCGGCTCGATCGGGCCGGACGGGATCGGGGTGACCACCGCCGAGTTGTTCGACCGCGACGGGTTCATCGGAACATCGGCACAGACGCTGTTGGTGCAGCGGCGCTGATCGAAGACTGAGGTCGCCGACCGCGCGTCGGGTGGGAATGCGGTCAGCGCGATTGGGATACGGGTCAACGGGTACCGCACTGATATCCGTCAATGCAAGGGAGCACCCATGGCTACGCATACCGCCTCGATCGACGTCGACCGTCCTATCCGCACGGTCTACGACCAGTGGACGCAGTTCGTGGCCTTCCCCGAGTTCATGGAAGGCGTCGAACGCATCGACCAGCGCGATAGCACCCATCTGCACTGGGTGGTCAAGATTGGCGGCGTCGAGCGCGAGTTCGACTCCACCATCACCGAACAGCACCCGGAGGAACGCGTCGCCTGGAAATCCGACAACGGCCCGGAGCACGCCGGAGTCGTGACCTTCCACCGACTTGATGACGACAAGACCCGCGTGACGACCCAGATGGATGTCGACCCTGAGGGATTTGTCGAAAACGTTGCCGACAAGCTCGGCATTCTTCAGGCGCGCGTCAAAGGCGACCTCGAGCGTTTCAAGAAGTTCATTGAGCAGCGGCCCTCTGAGACCGGGGCCTGGCGCGGGGATGTCGCTCGTCCCGACGCCTGATCCTCGCCGACCACACAAAGGTGGTCAAAAGTATTGGCCGCCTTGGCTGCACACAGCTGATTCCTCCGTTGACCCCCAACAGGGGTTGATTGCCATCAACTCCTCGGGGGCCCCGGGCAGCAACCAATATCTACTTGTGTCTATATAGACTTAGTGCAATACTCGGAGTCGTGGACGTCTTCGAGGCCGTCGCCGAACCGAACCGACGGGTGCTGCTGGACACCCTTGCCGCCGGTGATCGCACCGCAGGGGAACTCGTTGCCGCACTGCCGGATCTGACTCAACCGTCGGTATCGCGGCATCTGCGCATCCTGCGGGAAGTCGGACTGGTCGAGGTCCGCCCGGACGCGCAGCGCCGGATCTATGCGCTGCGCGCCGACGGACTGGTCACGATCGACAGCTGGATCGAGCAATACCGTCAGTTCTGGACCGGCCACCTCGATGCCCTCGAACACCACTTGGACACGACCAAGGAGAGTTCATGACCTCCCGCGAGGGCCGGATCAGTATCGAAAATGACCGGGCGATACTAACTTTCGAGCGGCGACTCCCCCATCCCGTCGAGCGAGTGTGGAACGCAATCACCGATCCGCAGGAGCGGAGCCAGTGGATGGGCAACACCACCATCGACGCCCGCGAGGGCGGGACCATCGACATGACCCCGTCCGCACCGCCGATTCCGTCTGAGCAGAAGCGGATGGTCGGCCGGATCCTGGTGTGGGACCCGCCGCATGTCTTCGAGCACGAGTGGAATCAACGGATCGTCGAGCCTGGTGTCGTGCGCTATGAGTTGGTCCCTGATGGTGACGGGACACTGTTGAGATTCAGTCACCGCGGGCTCGGCGTGCGCAATGCCAACGGTTTTCGACCCGGAACGCACGCCTACCTGGACCGCCTCGAGGCGTTTTTGTCCGAGGCAGAGATACCCGACTGGCAGCAGCGCTACCGCGAGGTGGCCGAGAGCGCGTACGGAGGGCAAGCATGGTGACACCGCACGTGGTGGTGGCCTATCACTCGGGCTTCGGGCACACCGCAACCTTGGCGAGGGCCGTGGCCGCTGGGGTGGCAGCGGCTTCGGCACAGGTTCAGCTGATCCCGGTCGACATCGTCGGTGACGACGACTGGGCGGTGCTCGATGCCGCCGATGCGATCATTTTCGGCTGTCCCACCTATATGGGCAATGTGTCGGCCGGCTTTCAGGCGTTCGCCGAGCGCACCGGCCGGCGCTGCATGGAGGGCACCTGGCGCGACAAGGTCGGTGCCGGCTTCACCAACTCCGGATCGAAGGCCGGTGACAAGCTGCAGACCCTCAGCGCGCTGGCGGTGTTCGCCGCCCAGCATCACATGCACTGGGTCAACCTCGGGCTGACCGCAGGCTGGAACACAGGCGCGGCAAGCGAATTCGACCTCAATCGGCTGGGTTTCTGGCTGGGCGCCGGCGCCTCGACCGATGTCGACGCCGACCCGACCGCGGTGCACGACTCCGATGTGCGCACCTGCGAACACCTCGGCCAACGCGTCGCCACCGTGACGAGGCAGCTGCTCGCCGGTCGGGCGTCAGAGGAGTTCTGCGCAGCTACCTAGAATTGGTGGAGCGTCGTCATCCGGACTGGGCGACGCCGGTCCTGCTGCAGAAAGTGTGCGTTTTCAGCCCGATTGCGGGCACGCTCGGCCGAAATCTGGCGACCGCGGTTCTGTCCGTCAGGTCGTCATCAGCGCGGGAAACAACAGAACGCTTCCGGGTCTCGTCACGTAGGTCTGCTGACTCAAGACAAGATGGCTATGACGATCGGTTCAGCGAAAGTCGGTCGGGTTCGCCGAATCGATTGGATGCACTCAGCCGTTGAGTTGCGGAGTGTTATGAGCCGACGCGTCAGTCCCGATGGACTTCGACGCCCCACAGCACGCGGCGTACGACTGTTCGGAAGCCGCGAGGCTGCGTAGCGGGCGCGGGCTCTGGTGCTGGTTCAGGCTCAGCCTCGGGTTCGGCCTCTGGCTCGGGTGCCGGCTCGGGCTCAGCTTTAGCTTCCGGCTCAGGCTCAGGCTCTGGCTCGGGCTCTGGCTCAGCGTCAGCCTCGGGTTCGGCCTCGGGCTCTGGCTCCGTTTCCGCCTCGGCTGCCGCGTCCGGCTCCGCTTCAGCTTCCGGCTCAGGCTCCGCTTCAGCTTCCGGCTCGGGCTCTGGCTCTGGCTCGGCTGCCTGCTCAGCCTCCTCCGTATCGCCAACGGCGGCGGCATCTTCGGAGTCGTGCTCGGCCGCCACGGTCGCGGCGGCGACAATACCGCCGCCCGTGGCGACGGCCACCAAGTCTTCGGCCATCCGCTCGGCGGGCGATTCCTCCTCGGGCTCACCCGTCGGCTGCTCACCACCCAGCGTTGCCGGATCTTCGCGGCCCTTGGGCGCCAGCATGATGTACACGATCGCGCCGATGAACACGAACACTGAGGTGAACGAGTTCACCCGGATACCCGCAATGTGCGTGGCGGTGTCGTCGCGTAGCAACTCCACCCAGAACCGTCCGATGCAGTACGCCGCCACGTAGGCCGCGAACAGCCGGCCGTGGCCGATCTTGAACCGCCGGTCGATCCAGATCAGGAAGGCGAACACCAGCACGTTCCACACCAGCTCGTACAGGAACGTCGGCTGCACCACCGCGGCGACCTGCCCCGTCGACACCCCGTCGAGGGAATGCACATCGACCATCCCGGACGAGTCCCGCCGGTAGAAGATCTCCATCCCCCATGGCACGGTGGTCTCGCGGCCGTACAGCTCCTGGTTGAAGTAGTTTCCGAGCCGGCCGATCGCCTGCGCCAACACAATTCCCGGCGCGATCGCATCGGCGAATGCGGGCAGCGGAATCCCTCTGCGCCGGCACGCAATCCACGCACCGACACCGCCGAGGGCCACCGCACCCCAGATGCCGAGGCCGCCATCCCAGATCCGCAACGCAGCACCGACACCTGCGCCGCCCTCGGCGAAATACGTTCGCCAGTCCGTCATCAGGTGATAGAGACGCCCACCGACCAAGCCGAACGGCACCGCCCACAGGGCGATGTCGTAGATGACGCCCCGCTCGCCACCACGGGCCGCCCAGCGGCGGTCACCGATCACCAGCGCCGCGATGATGCCGGCGATGATGCACAGCGCATAGGCCCGAATCGGTACCGGGCCCAGATGCCAGACGCCCTGCGGCGGACTCGGGAAATAAGCCAAGACGGTCGTCGTCACGAAGCGGACACCTTCTGTCGCACACCCACGGCCAATTCTTCGGTCAGGGTCCGCACTGCCGCCAACCCGTCGGTCAATGCCGACACCAGAGCCGAACCCACGATCACCCCGTCGGCGAAGGCCGCGATCTCGGCGGCCTGCTCACGAGAGCGCACACCCAGACCGACCCCCACCGGGATGTCGGAAATCTCTTTGACCCGCCGCACGAGTTCCGGCGCGGCGCTCGACACCGCGTCCCGCGCGCCCGTGACACCCATGGTCGACGCGGCGTAGACGAAACCCCGCGAGGCCTGCACGGTTTTGGCCAGTCGCTCCGGGGTCGACGACGGCGCCACCAGGAAGATCCGGTCCAGATCATGCGCCTCGGCGGCGGCCAGCCACTCGTCGGCCTCTTCCGGAATCAGGTCCGGGGTGATCATGCCCAGTCCCCCGGCAGCGGCCAGGTCGCGCGACCACGCGTCAATTCCGTAGTGCAGCATGAGATTCCAGTAGGTCATCACGACCGCATGACCACCGGCGGCGCTGATGGCCTCCACCGCGCGCAGGGTGTCGCGAACCCGGACACCGCCCTGCAGCGCGGCCTCCGTCGCGGTCGCGATCACCGGCCCATCCATTCCGGGATCGGAGTATGGAACGCCGACTTCGACTATGTCGCAACCGGATTCGACCAGAGCCACCAGAGCGTCGATCGACACGTCAACAGACGGGTACCCCGTCGGCAGATACCCGATAAGAGCGGCGCGGCCCTCGTCGTGGCACGCCGCGAAGACCGAACCCAGCCGTCCCGCCTGGGTGTGCTGGACGGTCATGAGGCTCCCGGGCCGGACTTGTCGAACAGCCCGAACCACTTCGCCGCCGTCTCCACGTCCTTGTCACCGCGGCCGGAGAGGTTGACCAGGATCATCGAACCGGGACCCAACTCAGCTGCCAGCTTCACCACGCCCGCCACCGCGTGCGCCGACTCGATGGCCGGGATGATGCCCTCCAACCGGCACAGCAGCCGGAACGCATCCATGGCCTCGGTGTCGGTGATCGGCTGATACTCGGTGCGCCCGATGTCCTTGAGGAACGCATGCTCGGGGCCGACGCCCGGATAGTCCAGACCTGCCGAGATCGAATGCGACTCGATGGTCTGGCCGTCCTCGTTCTGCAGCAGATACGAATACGACCCCTGGAACGCCCCCGGCGTTCCACCGGCGAATGTTGCTGCGTGCCTGCCGGTTTCGACGCCGTCACCGGCCGCCTCGTAACCGATCAGCCGCACTCCCACGTCATCGATGAACGGATGGAAGATGCCGATCGCGTTGGACCCACCGCCCACGCAGGCGGCCACCGCGTCGGGCAGTCGCCCGGCTTGCGCCAGCATCTGTGCCCGCGCCTCTAGGCCGATGATGCGCTGGAAATCGCGCACCATCATCGGGAACGGGTGCGGCCCGGCAGCGGTCCCGAAGCAGTAATACGTGCTGTCGGCGTTGGTGACCCAGTCACGGAATGCGTCGTTGATGGCGTCCTTGAGAGTCTTGGAGCCGGACTCCACCGACACCACCTCGGCACCAAGTAGCCGCATCCGCGCGACGTTGAGCGCCTGGCGGGCGGTGTCCACCGCGCCCATGTAGATCACGCACTCCAGCCCCAGCAGCGCACAGGCGGTCGCGGTCGCCACGCCGTGCTGGCCGGCCCCGGTCTCCGCGATCACCCGGGTCTTGCCCATCTGCTTGGCCAGCAACGCCTGGCCGAGCACGTTGTTGATCTTGTGCGAGCCGGTGTGGTTCAGGTCCTCGCGCTTGAGGAAGATCCGCGCCCCACCGAGGTGTTCGCTCAGCCGGACAGCTTCGTACAGCGGCGACGGGCGCCCGGCGTAGTGGGTCTGCAGATTGTCGAGGCGATCCAAGAACTCTTGGTCGGTGCGAGCCTTTTCGTAGGCGGCCGTCACCTCTTCGATCACAGCCATCAGCGCTTCGGCCACATACCGCCCGCCGTAAGCGCCGAAGTGCCCGCGGGCATCGGGTTCGTGCAACGTCTGCTCGGCCACGGCCGCGCTCATGCGCGGCACGTTCGGAGTGGAGATATCAGCCACGACTCAGCGAGCGGGTTTCGGGCAGGAAGGATGGGCTCCCGCGGTCACCAGGTCTGCGACGGCGCTGCGTGGGTCCCCGCTGGTGACCAGACCTTCGCCCACCAACACCGCGTCGGCTCCGGCGCCGGCGTACGCCAACAGGTCACCGGTGCCCCGTACACCGGATTCGGCGACCCGGATGATGTCGGACGGCAGCCCCGGCGCGATCCGCGCGAAGCAGTCCCGATCCACCTCCAGCGTCTTGAGGTCGCGGGCGTTGACACCGATGACCTTGGCCCCGGCCTGCAGCGCCCGGTCGGCTTCTTCCTCGGTATGCACCTCGACGAGCGCGGTCATGCCGAGCGACTCGGTGCGCTCCAGCAGCGACTCGAGGGCCGGCTGCTCGAGCGCGGCGACGATCAGCAGCAGCATGTCCGCGCCGTGCGCCCTGGCCTCGTGAATCTGATACGGCCGCACGATGAAGTCTTTGCGCAGCACCGGAATTCGCACGGCGGCCCGTACCGTGTCCAAGTCGGCCAGCGACCCGTGGAAACGGCGTTCCTCGGTGAGCACGCTGATCACCCGGGCGCCGCCGCTCTCATAGGCGCGAGCCAGCTCGGCGGGGTCGGCGATATTGGCCAGCTGGCCGCGGGAAGGGCTGGCGCGCTTCACTTCGGCGATGACGGCGATGCCAGGCGCGCGCAGCGCGGCCAGTACGTTCAGCGGGGCCGGTGCGGCCTCCGCGGCGGCCTTGACCTCAGCCAGACTGATGATCGCCTCGCGGGCGGCAACGTCGGCACGCACTCCCTCGATGATCGAGTCGAGCACGCTTGCCGAACTCATGGCTGCCGGATCCCTTCTCACGCCCTGGCGATCTCGCTTGCGTCGTCCAGTGAAGGGTAGTCGTATCGAGCCGCGCATCCGTCACCGACCCTCGGTCTCGGTACGACGATCTGTGGGATCGACACCTTCGTCGAGCGCATCCCACATGCCTCGCTCCGATACGCCCGTATCCGTGTCCTCGCTACGCGCGGCGCTACGACGAACTGCCGGTGCCGCATATTTGGCGGTGGCCTGACGTCCGGAGGCCGCCGAGCGCATCAGCAGCACGGCAGCGACCAGGGCACATGCCGCGGCGCCCAGGGTCAGACCGGCGCCCAGGTACTGCCTGCTGCTGGCGACCAGCGTGTGCACCGGGATCTGGGCCAGTTCGGCGGCGCGCGGACCGACATCCGGGGTGCGGATCAAGCTGACACCGAGGTATCCGAGCAGCAGGGTCACCACCGCCACCAGCACCGCGACCGCGCGCAGGCCCCATCCCCGTACCGCCAGGCCGGCCACCGCGGCGGCCAGCAGCAGGACGGCCAACGGCACGAGGGCGTTGGACCAGCTGGCACCGGTCAGCGTCACCGTCTTGGGCTGCCCTAGACCGTCGAACGACGTCACCGATACCCAGGTGAGCCGGGAGGCCGCCCACAGCAGTAGCGCCGCGACGACCAGCAGCAGCTGTCCTACGCGGATCACGGGGCGCTCAGCGTTTCGGCGGCGGCGATCGCGTTCAGTACCGCCTTGGCCTTGTTGGCGGACTCGTTGTATTCGTAGGGACCGTTGGAGTCGGCCACTACGCCACCACCGGCCTGCACATAGGCGGTGCCGTTGCTCATCAGAGCGGTGCGGATTGCGATGGCGAAGTCGGCGTTGCCTGCGAAATCCAGGTAGCCGACGACCCCGCCGTAGAGGCCGCGACGCGTCTTCTCCACGCCTTCGATGAGCTCCATGGCCCGCACCTTCGGCGCACCGGTCAGCGTGCCTGCCGGGAAGCAGGCCGTCACCGCGTCCAGCGCCGTGCGGCCGTCGGCGAGCAGCCCGGTGACCGTGGAGACGATGTGCATGACGTGGCTGTAGCGCTCGATGTGGCTGTAGTCCTCCACGCGCACCGTGCCCGGGACGCACACCCGGCCGAGGTCGTTGCGTCCGAGGTCGACCAGCATCAGATGCTCGGAGCGCTCCTTCTCGTCGGCCAGCAACTCCTTCTCGAGCAGCTGGTCTTCCTCCTCGGTCTGCCCGCGCCACCGCGTTCCGGCGATCGGATGTGTGGTGGCCCAGCCGTCCTTCACCGTAACCAGCGATTCCGGGCTGGAGCCGACGATCGAAAACGCCGTTCCCCCAGTCTCATCCGGCACGTGCATGAGGTACATGTAGGGGCTGGGATTGGTGACCCGCAACATCCGGTACACGTCGATGGGGTCGACGGCGGTGTCGATCTCGAAGCGCTGCGAAGGCACCACCTGGAAGGCCTCGCCGGCCTCGATCTCCTTGACCAGGCGCTCGACGATCTCGCTGTACTCCTCCATCGTGCGCTGCGAGCGGTGCCGAGGCTGGGGGCGGGAGTAGGTCGCCACCGAGGACAACAGAGGCTGGCTGAGCGCCTCGGTCATCACGTCGAGGCGCGCGACGGCGTCGTCGTAGGCCTCGTCCACCCGCTCGTCGGTGCCGTTCCAGTTCACCGCGTTGGCGATCAGGGTGATCGTGCCCTCGTGATGGTCGACGGCGGCCAGATCGGTGGCCAGCAGCAGGAGCATGTCGGGCAGTTTGAGGTCGTCGGTGGCCAACTCGGGCAACCGCTCGAGGCGCCGGACGAAGTCGTAGGCGAAGAACCCGACCATGCCGCCCGACAGCGGCGGCACCCCGGCCAGCGATTCGGTGGACAACAACGCCATCGTCTCGTGCAGGGCCCGCAACGGATCGCCACCGGTCGGGGCATCCTGCGGGGTCGCGCCCAGCCAGACCGCCTCGCCGTCACGCACGGTCAGCGCCGAGGGCGCACCCGCACCGATGAACGACCAGCGCGACCACGACCGGCCGTTCTCAGCGGACTCGAGCAGGAATGTTCCGGGCCGGTCGGCCGCCAGTTTCCGGTACGCCGACAGCGGTGTCTCACTGTCGGCGAGCACCTTGCGGATCACCGGCACCACGCGATGTTCGGCGGCCAGCGCGCGGAACTCCTCACGCGTGGTGGTGGCGGCGAGGTTGGATTGCACGGGTACATCCTCCCAGACCCGCCACACCGGAATGACCGGCGTAGCCTGCACCCATGAAACGTGGAGACCGGGTTGCGGACTTCGAACTGCCGGACCAGACCGGCACCGTGCGCTCACTGACTGACTTGCTGGCCGACGGGCCGATCGTGCTGTTCTTCTACCCCGCCGCGATGACGCCCGGCTGCACCAAGGAAGCGTGTCATTTCCGCGACCTCGGGTCCGAGTTCGCCGCGCTGGGCGCGAGCCGCGTCGGCATCAGCACCGATCCGGTGGACAAGCAGGCCCGGTTCGCCGACTCCCAGAATTTCGACTACCCGCTGCTGTCCGACGCCGACGGTGCGATCGCCACCGCGTTCGGCGTGAAGCGGGGGCTGCTGGGCAAGCTGATCCCGGTAAAGCGCACGACGTTCGTCATCGACACCGATCGCACGGTGCTCGAAGTCATCTCCAGCGAGGTCAACATGGACGCCCATGCTGACAAGGCGCTGGAGGTGCTGCGTCAGCGCCAAAAGGCCTGACCACTTCGTAGCCGATCTGCCGGGGTAGCGTCGTCAGTACGCTACTCCTCAGACAAGCAGAGAGGTTTGCCATGAATTCAGCTGTCGCCCAGGTGCGGCGGCACCCTCTTGCTGCTCAAACAGCCCAGCTGCTGCTGTCCCGAATCCGCGACGGCGAATGGCCACTGGGCCACCGCCTCCCGGGTGAGACGACGCTGGCGGCGCAATTGGGCGTCGGCCGATCGACGTTGCGTGAGGCGATCCGCGAGCTATCCGGCAGGGGTGTGCTCGACAGTCGCCAGGGCGCCGGAGTATTCGTGACCGCGCTGGAAGCCAACGAGGATTGGGACACCCTTCTGCGGCGCACGACTATCGTCGCCGTCATCGAGGCGCGGATCGCCATCGAGGCCGAGGCCGCCGCGCTCGCGGCCGTTCGGCGCACACCCGCCGATCTGCGGGCGATCCGCCGCGCACTCGTCGCCCGCGGCATAACCGGGTTGTCGATCCCCGACCACGTTGATGCCGACGCCGCGTTCCACCGCACGGTGGTCACCGCGGCACACAACGACGTCCTGACGCAGCTGTTCGACGCATTCCTGCCGCGGCTGCGCCTGGCGATGATCGACATGCTCAAGATCCGGCCGGTTCCTGACACCGCCGACCACGACGCGCACCGAGAGCTGACCGACGCGATCGCCGACCGAGATCCAGTCGCCGCCGCCGCCGCCAGCCGATCACACCTGAGCTGGTTGAAGGAGTCGTACACGTGACACCTGTTCTGAAAATTGACGATGTGACGTTCCGCCGCAACGGCAAACAGATCATCGACGGCATATCGCTGACGGTTGAGCGCGGCGAGCACTGGGCGCTCCTCGGCCCCAACGGGGCGGGCAAGAGCACATTGCTCGGTTTCTGCGCCGCCGAGACGTTCCCCACCACGGGCACGGTCACGGTGCTCGGCCGTCAGATGGGACGCACCGATCTGGCCGCGCTGCGCCATTCGATCGGATACGTGAATCCCCGCCACCGCCTTCAGTATTCACTGACCGTGCGGGACGTGGTGCTCACCGGCATCACAGCCACCATCGACCTGCCGATGCGCTGGACACCGACCCCGGAACAGGCCGAGCACGCCGACGCGATGATTGCCGCGGTGGGGATGAGCCGCAAGTCCGACGACGTGTGGCCGACGCTGTCGCAGGGTGAGCGTGGCCGCGCTCTCATTGCGCGAGCACTGGTTTCTGAGCCCGAACTGCTACTGCTCGACGAGCCGACGACCGGGCTGGACGTCGCTGCCCGCGAGCAGCTGCTGGAGACCATCGACAGCCTCGACCGCACCCATCCCGAGGTCGCGTCGATCCTGGTGACCCATCACCTCGAGGAGCTGCCGACCACCACCACCCACGCGCTGCTGATCGCCGACGGACGCACTGTGGCGAGCGGGTCTGCGCGCCAGACGATTTCGACCGGCAACGTCACGGCCGCGTTCTCGCATCCGATCGAGGTCGGTTACCACCAGGGCCGCTGGAGCGCGCGGGCCAAGGCAACGGCGATCGACGTTTAGCTCCGCGCAGCCGACTTCGGGGAATATTGTGCGGGAGTGTCGAGGTCGTCCGACGTCCACGGACCGCAAACCGATTCGGTGTGGCCTGCGATGGCGGCTGTTTTTGCACTCGTCATCTGTTTCACGTTCAGTGACGACATCGTGGAGTTCGGCCTGGACGTCACGGGTCACCGGTTCTCCGGGGCGGGTCCATGGTTGGTGCTCGCAACGGACTGTCTGCTGGTGGCCGCGACCGCGGCACTGAAATGGCGCATCGAACAGGCACCCCGCCAGGTGTTTGTGCGGCAGTTGATCGGCAGCCGGTGGGCACTGGGCGCCGCAATCGTCGTGGTCACCCACCTGCTGTCGATCTCGACCGCCACGCATCGCGCCAATCTCGGTGTTGTCCAATCGATCTGGCTCAGCATGCTGTTTTCGCTACTGTTCGTTGCCGCAATGGCATTGCTGTTGACATCCGCGCTCGGCGAAAAGTCGATCTGGCGCAGCTGGGTGCTGCCCATGATCGTCGGGACGGTGGTAGTGCAGGTGGCGTCGGCTCTGTGGTATCCCGTCATCGACGTCGAGAAGGGTTGTGCGAACGACATTTCCTCGACCTACTTCTCCGACATGACGAATATCATCGCGATCGTTCTCCTGACCGTCGGCGTCGAATTGGCCTACGTGCGTCGCACCGCAGGGACCACCGATCCCGGCCGCCGCGTCGCACCGGTCTTCACGGTGTTGTGGTTGTGCGTCGGCTTAGCGCTGGCATTCACGATGCTGGTGAAGGCCGATCTGGGGCCCCACTGTGGACTGGCGGCGGTGTGGCACGAGTACATCGCCTTCGTGGTGACCGCGCAGGCACTGTCGATCGGTTTGACGACGGTGCTGTGGCTGTTGGTGACCGATCAGCCGACGGTGGAGTGAGGACGCCGTGAATGAGCTGACACGACGGGAAGTCTTGGCCGCGATCGGGATTGCAGCGGCCGGCACCATCGCCTCGTGCACAGGCCCGACAACCGAGGTGAAATCCCAACGCGCATGGGACGACCTCAGCCGGCAGTTGCATGGGTCGCTGCTGCGGCCGGGCCAACCGCAATTCGATGAAATCGCCACGCCGCGCAATCTGCGATTCGCCGCCACCATGCCGCAAGCGGTGGCGCTGTGCGAGAACGCAGCCGACGTCGTTGCCGCCGTGCGCTGGGCACGGAACACCAACACGGTGTTCGCAATTCGCGGCGGCGGCCACAACTACGCCCGGGCGTCGAGCTCGAGTGGAATCCTCATCTGCACCCGGCCGATGAATGCTGCGACGGTCGACGGCAACCTCCTCCGCGTGGGAGCCGGCGTGCGCAACGCCGATCTGGCCGCGCTGCTGCCACACAGTGGCGGCGGTCGACTTCTGCTGCCCGGCGGCAATTGTCCCGGGGTTGGGGTGGCAGGGCTGACACTGGGCGGCGGGATCGGCCCCAACGCGCCGTGGGCAGGGTTGACCGCAGACCGGCTCCGAAAGGTCACCATGGTCACCGCGGCCGGGGACATCGTGACGGCCAGCTCAACCGAGAATCCCGACCTCCTCTGGGGGCTTCGTGGCGGAGCAGGCGGAAACTTCGGCGTCGTGACCGACCTCGAGTACGAACTCGTCGAGGTCCCGACCAGCCCGGTGACGACCGCGGAACTGACGATCACCGGACGTGACGCCGCGGTCGCGGTGGCCTTGGGCTTCCAGGCGCTGCGCGCCGACGCGGAACGGACAGCCACCGGCAACCTGTACCTCGGTCACACCGAGCATTCGGTCGAGGCGGTGCTGACCGCCCAACTGCTCGCACCTGAGAAGAAGGCGCGGGACATGCTCGCTCCGATTCTCGCGATTCCCGGCATGCGTGCCGAGATCGTCGAGCGCACATGGTGGGACGCCTACGGGTGGTACGTCACCCCACCGTCGCCTGCATACTCCTTCTGGGACCGGTCCCTCTACGCGGAACGCTATCTCTCCGGTGACGCGTTGTCGGACGCACTCGACGTGGTCGCCCGATTCCCCGGTGCAGGTGGTCCCGAACGCTATGGGGCGATGGGTCTCTACGGCTGGGTCGGCGGTGCTGTCAGCGACGTCAGGCCAGATGCCAGCGCGTACGTCCACCGCGACGCGCGGATACTGGTTGAAGTGTCGGCAGGGTGGTCCACCCCCGAACATCCGACGCTTCCGGCAACCGGCATCCCGGACGATATTCGAGACTGGGAGAAGGAGCTGTGGGCCACTCTCCTACCGCATACCACCGGCCATTCGTACCAGAACTTCCCCGATCCGGAATTGCAAGACTGGGCCTCGGCGTACTACGGCGCGAATCTCGGCCGGCTCAGCGAACTCAAGAAAACGTGGGATCCAGGGGACGTGTTCACCTATCCCCAGTCGGTGCCGCGAGCCGAGTGAGTTCGCTCAGCCTTCCGGCGCCAGAATCTGGTCGGCGTCGAAGCAGCTGTGATCGCCCGTGTGGCACGCCCCGCCGACTTGGTCGACCTCCAGGAGCACCGCGTCGCCGTCGCAGTCCAGCCGCACCGAGTGCACGCGCTGAGTGTGCCCGGAGGTCGCACCCTTCACCCAATACTCGCCGCGCGACCGCGAAAAGTAGGTTGCTTCACGGGTTTCCAGCGTGCGGGCCAGCGCCTCGTCGTCCATCCAGGCGACCATCAGCACGTCGCCGCTGCCGCGTTCCTGCGCGATCGCGGCGAACAGCCCGTTGGCATCACGCTTGAGCCGCTTGGCGATATCCGGGTCGAGGCTCATCGGACGGTAATTCCTTCCGCGGCCATCGCCGCCTTCACCTCACCGATCGTCAGCTCACCGAAATGGAAGACGCTGGCCGCCAGCACCGCATCGGCACCCGAGGCGACGGCGGGCGCAAAGTCGCCGACCGCACCCGCCCCGCCACTGGCGATCACCGGGACCGTGACCGCCTTGCGGACCGCACGCAGCATCGCCAGGTCGAAACCGGCTTTGGTCCCGTCGGCGTCCATCGAGTTCAGCAGGATCTCGCCGACGCCCAATTCTGCTCCGCGCCTTGCCCATTCGACCGCATCGATACCGGTCCCCTGCCGGCCACCGTGCGTGGTGACCTCCCAGCCGGACGGGGTCGGCGCCGATCCGGCCGGCACCGTGCGGGCATCAACCGACAGCACGATGCACTGCGAACCGAACTGCCGGGACAATTCGGCCAGCAGCTCAGGCCGGGCGATCGCGGCGGTGTTCACCGAGACCTTGTCGGCGCCCGCTCTCAGCAGCACGTCGACGTCCTCCACCGACCGCACGCCGCCGCCGACGGTGAGCGGAATGAACACCTGCTCGGCCGTGCGACGCACCACATCGAGCATCGTCGCGCGGCCCGACGAGGACGCCGTGACGTCCAGGAAGGTCAGCTCGTCGGCGCCCTCGGCGTCATAGACGGCGGCCAATTCGACAGGATCGCCGGCATCCCGCAGATTTTCGAAGTTCACACCCTTGACCACCCGGCCCGCATCGACGTCCAGGCAGGGAATCACACGCACCGCGACGTCCATCAGAGGTAATTCTCCGGCGGCCCGACCCGGTCGAGGATCTCCATGACGCGCTCGTGCACGCCGGGGGCGGCGGCCAGCGCGGCCCGCGACGACGGCGTCCAGTGCTCGCCGGACAGGTCGGTGACGACTCCGCCTGCCGAGCGCACCAACGCGACTCCGGCGGCGTGATCCCAGATGTGATCGCCGAAACTGATGGCCGCACCCATGATTCCGGATGACACATACGCGAAGTCGACACC
Organism: Mycolicibacterium rhodesiae; assembly: GCF_002086695.1. Lineage (GTDB taxonomy): Bacteria > Actinomycetota > Actinomycetes > Mycobacteriales > Mycobacteriaceae > Mycobacterium > Mycobacterium rhodesiae. The sequence continues at coordinate 175,984 of NZ_MVIH01000007.1, read as the reverse complement.
GGTGGCGCCGTGCATGCGCAGCTTCGAGCACACTCGGCTCAGGTTCTCCAGGACGGCCAGCCGGTAGCGGCCGGGGAAACGGCCCCGCCAGTCGACGTTGAACGTTCCGATGCCGATCACGCACTGGCCGATCTCGCCGTGTCCGATCGGCGGTTGCGGCTTGCCGTTGTAGTACACCGGGCCGCCCGCCACCGTGCTGTAGCGCTGGTCGGTGAACGGCAGCCAGGTCAGCCCGGCGACGGGCTCGCCGTCTCGGAGCAGACCCAGCAGGATCGCTGCCATCGGCGACCCTGCGGCGTAGTTGAAGGTGCCGTCGATCGGGTCGAGCACCCAGACCAGCGGGGAGTCGATTGGGGCGCCGCCGAATTCCTCGCCGTGCACGCCGATGCCGGTGGTGGCCTCCAAGGCTTGGACCACCTGGCGTTCGATGGCCAGGTCCACCTCGGTGGCGAAGTCGTTGCCCTTCTTCTGCACGGCCGAGTCGGCCCGGTGGCCGGCGATGAACGGTGTGGACGCCTCGTCCAGAATCACCGCCGCCTGGGCAACCAGGGTGTCGAGGTCCACTACCGGCTCACCGCGGCAAGAGCCTCCGGCAGCGTGAATCGGCCGGCGTAGAGCGCCTTTCCGACGATCGCGCCTTCAACCCCGCTGTCGACCAGGGTCGCGATCGCGCGCAGGTCATCAAGGCTGGACACGCCTCCCGACGCGATGACAGGCGCGTCGGTGCACTCGGCGACGCCTTCGAGCAGGTCGAGATTGGGTCCGGTGAGCGTGCCGTCCTTGGTGACATCGGTGACCACGAACCGCGAGCAGCCCTCGCTGTCCAGGCGTTCCAGCACATGCCACAGATCGCCGCCGTCGGTCTCCCAACCGCGGCCACGCAGCCGATGCTCCCCCTCGACGATCTGCACGTCCAGGCCGACGGCGACCCGATCGCCGTACTCGGCGATCGCGGCGGCGCACCACAGCGGGTTCTCCAGTGCCGCGGTGCCGATGTTGACCCGCGTGCAGCCGGTCGCCAGCGCCGCCTTGAGCGACTCGTCGTCGCGGATCCCGCCGGACAGTTCGACATTCACGTCGAGCTGGCCGACCACCTCGGCCAGCAGTTCACGGTTGGAGCCGCGACCGAATGCCGCGTCGAGGTCCACCAGGTGGATCCATTCGGCGCCGTCACGCTGCCAGGTCAGTGCGGCGTCCAGCGCCGAGCCGTACTCGGTCTCGCTGCCGGCTTTACCTTGCACCAGACGGACCGCCTTGCCCTCGACCACGTCGACGGCTGGAAGAAGAATCAGTGGCACTCTTACAGCCCCTCAACCCAATTGGTGAGCAACGCCGCACCGGCGTCACCGCTTTTCTCCGGATGAAATTGTGTTGCCGACAGCGGACCGTCCTCGACCGCGGCCAGGAACCGTACGTGATGGCTGGCCCAGGTGAGCTTCGCCTCGGGTGCGCCTTCCCACTTCTGTGCCGCATAGGAGTGCACGAAGTAGAACCGGGTGTCGGGGTCGAACCCCTTGAACAGCACACTGTCCGGCGCGGCGTCGACGACGTTCCAACCCATGTGCGGGATCACCGGCGCGTCGAGCCGGGTTACCGACCCCGGCCATTGCCCGCAGCCCTGCGACTCGACCCTGAACTCCACGCCGCGGGCGAACAGGATCTGCATGCCCACGCACACACCGAGCACCGGCCGGCCCGCGGCCACCCGCTCGGCGATGATGCGGTCGCCCCCGATGCCGCGCAAGCCGACCATGCACGCCTCGAACGCGCCGACCCCGGGCACCACCAGGCCGTCGGCGTTGAGCGCACGTTGCGCGTCGGCGGTCACCTCGACATCGGCCCCGGTGCGTTCCAGCGCCCGCTGCGCCGAGCGTAGGTTGCCCGAGCCGTAGTCCAGGACGACGACGGATCTAGCTGTCACAGTGAGCCTTTGGTGGACGGCACGCCGGAGACCCGGGGATCGGGCTCGACGGCCTGTCGCAGGGCCCGCGCCACCGCCTTGTATTCCGCCTCGGTGATGTGGTGCGGGTCGCGGCCGTACAGCGTGCGCACGTGCAGCGAGATGCGGGCGTTGAATGCCAGCGACTCGAACACGTGCCGGTTGACGACCGTGTGGTACGGCACGCTCGAGCCGGCGATGGTGAAGTCGACCATGTAATCGGGTTCACCGGTGTGCACGAAGTACGGGCGGCCGGAGACGTCGACGGCGGCGTGGGCCAGCGTCTCGTCCATCGGGATGAAGGCGTCGCCGAACCGGCGGATGCCCTTCTTGTCGCCGAGCGCCTGCCCCAGCGCGGTGCCCAGCACGATCGCGGTGTCCTCGATCGTGTGGTGGCCCTCGATGTCGACATCGCCCGTGGCTGAGATCGACAGGTCGAAACTTGCGTGGGTGCCCAACGCGGTCAGCATGTGGTCGAAGAACGGCACACCGGTGTGCACGCTGACGTCTCCGGTGCCGTCGAGGTTCAACTCGACGACGATGTCGGATTCGCGGGTCTTACGTTCGACCTTGGCGATGCGGGTCATGGTGCTCCTAAGTGGGCAAGTTCGGAGGCGGCCAGCCGTGCACTGGCGGCCAGGAAGGCGTCGTTCTCCTCGGCCAACCCGATGGTGGTGCGCAGGTATCCGGCGATCCCGACGTCGCGGATCAGGACACCGTCATCGAGATAGTGCTGCCATGCCCGTGCGGCGTCGGCGAATTCGCCGAACAACACGAAGTTGGCGTCACTGGGGATGACGCGGAAACCGTAGTCGGTCAGTGCGGCACTGACCCGCTCCCGCTCGGCGATCAGCGTCGCGACGCTGCCGAGGGTGTCGTCGGCGTGCCGAAGCGCGGCGCGGGCGGCGGCCTGGGTGACCACCGAGAGGTGGTAGGGCAGCCGGACCAGCAGCACCGCGTCGATGATCGCCGGGGCGGCGATCAGATATCCCAGCCGGCCGCCGGCGAATGCGAAGGCCTTGCTCATGGTGCGGCTGACGATCAACCGGGACGGGTACTCCTCGATCAGCGCGATCGCGCTGGGCTGGCTGGAGAACTCACCGTAGGCTTCGTCGACGATCAGGATGCCGCGGTGCATGGCGTCCAGCAGACGCCGCAGATCGTCGAGCGGAACGCTCTGTCCCGACGGGTTGTTGGGGCTCGCGACGAACACCACGTCGGGGTCCCGGGCGGCGATCACGGTCGCCGCCGTGTCGACGTCGAGGCTGAAATCGGCCGCGCGCACCGACTCGACCCACTCGGTCTGGGTGCCGTTCGAGATGATCGGGTGCATCGAGTACGACGGCACGAAACCGATCGCGCTGCGGCCCGGCCCGCCGAACGCCTGCAGCAGTTGCTGCAGGATCTCGTTGGAACCGTTTGCCGCCCAGACGTTTTCCTCTCCGACGTCGATTCCGGTCTGTTCGCGAAGGTAGGCGGCCAGGTCTGCGCGCAGCGCGACGGCGTCGCGGTCGGGATATCGGTGCAGCTCCGCTGCCGCCGCCTGCACCGAACGCGTGACGTCCTCGACAAGCGCCTGACTCGGCGGGTGCGGGTTCTCGTTGGTGTTGAGCCGCACCGGCACGTCGAGTTGCGGTGCGCCATAGGGAGATTTCCCTCGCAGGTCATCGCGCAGCGGCAGATCGGCCAGCGTCACGCCGGCGCCGGGGATGTTGGTCACCGCTCGAACCTCCGGCGGACCGCCTCACCGTGAGCCGGCAGATCCTCGGCCTTCGCGAGTGTGATCACATGCCCCGACACGTCTTTGAGCGCCGCCTCGGTGTAGTCGACGACGTGGATGCCGCGCAGGAAGGTCTGCACCGACAGACCGCTGGAGTGCCTGGCGCAGCCCGCCGTGGGCAGCACGTGGTTCGACCCGGCGCAGTAGTCGCCGAGACTGACCGGCGACCACGGCCCCACGAAGATCGCACCGGCCGCGCGGATACGGCTTGCCACCTCGTTGGCGTTCACGGTCTGGATCTCCAAATGCTCTGCGGCATAAGCATTGACGACCCGCACTCCGGTGTCGACGTCGTCGACCAGCACGATGCCCGATTGGCGACCGCGCAGCGCCTCGGTCACCCGCTCGCGGTGCTTGGTGGTCTCGAGTTGCACGGCCAATTCAGCTTCGGTCGCCTGCGCCAAATCGGCGCTGTCGGTCACCAGCACACTGGCCGCCATCACGTCGTGCTCGGCCTGGCTGATCAGGTCGGCGGCGACGTGCACCGGGTCGGCGGTGTGGTCGGCGAGGATCGCGATCTCGGTGGGCCCGGCCTCGGCGTCGATGCCGATCTGAGAGCGGCAGATTCGCTTGGCGGCGGTCACGTAGATGTTGCCCGGTCCGGTGACCATGTCGACCGGTGCCAGCTCGGCGCCGTCGGTGTCGGTGTCGGTGCCACCGTAGGCCATCAGCGCCACCGCCTGGGCGCCGCCGACCGCCCACACCTCCTCGACGCCGAGCAGGGCGGCCGCGGCCAGGATCGTCGGGTGCGGCAGACCGGCGTGGCCGGCCTGCGGCGGGCTGGCGATCACCAACGAGTCGACCCCGGCGGTCTGCGCGGGCACGACGTTCATCACCACACTGGACGGGTAGACGGCATTGCCGCCGGGCACGTACAGACCGACCCGCTCCACCGGTACCCAGCGTTCGGTGACCGACGCCCCGGAGTCGAAAAGCGTGGTCGTGTCAGTGCGCCGCTGATCGGCATGTACGGCGCGGGTGCGATCGATCGCCACCTCGAGCGCGGCACGCACATCGGCCTGCAGCGCGGCCAGCGCGTCACCCAGTGCGGCGACCGGCACGCGCACGGTCGCGGGGCGCACCCCGTCGAACTTCTCGCCGTACTCCAGGGCCGCAACGGCACCGCGCTCGGCGACGTCGTCGACGATCGGCCGGACCTTCGGGACCACCGCGTCGACGTCCACGCCGCCGCGCGGAAGCGCCGCACGCAGCGAGGCGGCGGTCAGCGCGCGGCCGCGCAGGTCGATCCGATTCATGGCGAAGCTGGTCATCGGTTCAATTGTCCCCGATCGGTGCACCCGAATAAAAATCGATTGAACGCGGCCGCCAACCGCCCGGATACTGCGGGTATGCAATTCGAGCTGTGGCTGGCGTTCATCGGCGCCGCGATCGCCATCAGCGTGTCCCCCGGGGCCGGTGCGATCCAGTCCATGGCGACCGGTCTGACGCATGGTCTGCGCCGCGGCTACTGGAGCATCACGGGGCTCGAGGTCGGCTTGATGCTGCAACTCGTGGCGGTGGCGGTGGGCCTCGGCGCGGCGGTCGCGCAGTCGATCGTCGCGTTCACGGTGATCAAGTGGATCGGCGTTGTCTACCTGATCTATCTGGCCGTGCGCCAATGGCGCAGCAAGCCCTTTGACCTGGGTGAACAGCTTGACACCACCGCCGGTGGCGGTCGGTGGACCCTGCTGGTGCGTGGCTGCCTGGTCAATGTCACCAATCCGAAGGGGCTGGTGTTCCTGCTGGCAGTGCTGCCCCAATTCGTCGTCCCGACCGCACCGCTGCTGCCGCAATACCTCGCGATCGGGGCGACGATGGTGGTCGTCGATCTGGTCGTGATGGGCGCCTACACCGGGCTGGCATCCCGGTTGGTGGGGTGGCTACGCACACCACGCCAGCAGAGAGCCATGAACCGGACGTTCTCCGGCCTGTTCGCCGCTGCGGCGGTGGTGCTGTCCCTGGTGCGCCGGGGCGCGGCCGCATAACGTGAGCGCCATGTCGACCAAGGATCACCCGAACAACGCGCCCGGCGTGCCGATGAAGTTCCCGGTCTGGTTCGAGAACTTCCAGATCAAGTACTTCAATCCGGCAGTCAAGCCGCTGGCCAAATTCATGCCGGGCATGTCGGTCATCTCGCACCGGGGCCGCACCTCGGGCAAGCAGTACGAGACGGTGGTCTCGGCCTTCCGCAAGGGCGACACCCTGGCCGTCATGCTCGGCCACGGCAAGACCAACTGGGTCAAGAACATCCTGGCCGCCGGCGAGGCCGACATCCGGCACGGCCGCAAAACCCTGCATCTGGTGAATCCGCGGGTGGTGCCCGCGGGCACCGACGACCCGTCCCTTCCCGGGGTTGCCCGACGAGGCGTCAAGCGCGGCGTCGGCGCGTTCGTCGCCGATATCGCCTAGAGGTCCAGGCCCCTAGAGGTCAAGACCAATGTCGAGGACCCGTACCGAGTGGGTCAAGGCCCCCACGGCCAGGAAGTCGACCCCCGTCCCGGCATAGTCGGCGGCGCTTTCCAGGCTGAGGCCGCCCGAGGATTCCAGCAGCACGCCGGGCGAATTGGCGTCGCGCCGCTGTACGGCGATCTGGGTCTGCCATACCGGGAAGTTGTCCAGCAGGATCAGCTGCACATCCTCGGCGAGCACCTCGTCGAGTTGCTCGAGGGTGTCCACCTCGACCTCGCACGGGAGATCCGGCGCGGCGGCGCGCACGGCCCGCAGCGCGGCGACCACCGAGCCGGCGGCCGCGACGTGGTTGTCCTTGATCAGCGCGGCGTCGCCCAAGCCCATCCGGTGGTTGACGCCGCCGCCCACCCGCACCGCGTACTTCTGCAGCGCCCGCAATCCCGGCAGGGTCTTGCGGGTGTCGCGGATCTTGGCCTTCGTGCCGTCGACGGCGTCGACCCACGCCGCGGTGGCGGTGGCAATCCCCGACAGATGGCATACCAGGTTCAGCAGGGTCCGTTCCGCGGTCAGCAGCCCCCGCGTCGGCGCCTGCACCCGAAGCAGGGCCGCGCCGGCTTCCAGCCGAGTGCCGTCGTCCACCCGGTCGACGACCTGGTAGCCGTCCTGACCGAGCACTTCGTCGAGGACCAGCATTGCGACGTCGATCCCGGCGGCGACGCCGGGCTCCCGGGACACCAGCGACGCCACCGTGCCGGCGTCCTCGGGCACCGTGGCCAGCGTCGTGACGTCGGGGCCGTAGCGCAGGTCCTCATCGAGACCGCGACGGATCGTGATGCGAGCCTCGGTCAGCTCGTCGTCGGTGAGTGTCATTGCAGGCAGACCGCCACATGGTCACCGTGCAGGGTACGGCTGAAGGCCTGTGCCGCATCGGTTTCCGGGTGATCGCCCCGGTGGTGACAGCCGCGGGATTCGGTGCGCGCCAACGCCGCGGCGGTCACCGCGCGGGCGGTTGCCGTGAGTGCGACGTCCTCGGCCGCTGTGCGGGTGGTCATGCGCGTCGGTGTTGCCTCGGACAGGATGTCGGTGAGTTGATGCAGGCCGGTAGCATCCCGCACTACGGAAGCCCATTGAGTCATGGCGGCTTGCAATTGTGTACGGCCGAGCGCATTGTGTTGCCGCTCATCAGCTTTCGCGACCGGCGCACCGGCGTCACGGGCGTGCTCGACGGCGGCCCGCCCGGCGCGACCCCCGACCACCAGGCCTTCGAGCAGGCTGTTGGAGGCCAGCCGGTTGGCGCCGTGCATGCCGGTTCGGGCCACCTCGCCGGCAGCGAACAGGCCGGGCAGCTCGGTCCGGCCGAACACGTCGGTGGTCACCCCGCCGCAGCTGTAATGCGCGCCCGGGACGACCGGGATCAGCTGGCGGGTCGGGTCGATGCCCGAGCCGCGACAGGCCGCCGTGACCGTCGGAAAGCGTTGCGCGAACCGGTCGATCGAGCGGGCGTCGAGAAACACGCACTCGTCGCCCGTTTCACGTAACCGGGCCTCGATAGCCGCCGCCACGACGTCGCGGGGGGCCAGGTCGCCCAGCGGATGATGCGTGGTCATCGACTCGCCGCGGGCGTCACGCAGCACCGCACCCTCGCCGCGCAGCGCCTCGGTGATCAGCGGACGGCGTCCGGTGGCGTTCCGGTCGAACAGCATGGTCGGGTGGAACTGGACGAATTCGATGTCGGTGACCCCGACACCGGCCCACAGCGCAAGGGCGATGCCGTCGCCGGTAGAGCCTTCCGGGTTGGTGGTGGCCCGATACAGGTGACCCAGTCCGCCGGTGGCCAGGATGACCGACGCGGTGTGCACGATGCCGAGACCGTCGGCGTTGCGGACCAGCACTCCGGTGACTGCCGTGCCATCGCTGAGGACTTGCAGCGCAACATGATTGCGCCGGATGTCCAGCGTGGCGGCGGCATGGTCGAGCGCCCGCTGCACTTCGGCGCCGGTGGCGTCACCCCCGGCGTGGATGATGCGCCTGCGGGAGTGGCCGCCCTCACGGGTCAGCGCCCACTGCCCGGGCGCACTCTCGTCGAACCGGGCGCCGTCGTCGACCAGGTCGGCCACCGCGCGATAACCGTCACCGACGATCGACCGCACCGCCTCGGGGTCGCACAAGCCGGCACCCGCAGCCACGGTGTCGCGGACGTGCGCTTCCACCGAGTCGTCGGTGTGCGGCAGCACCACCGCGATCCCGCCCTGGGCGTAGAACGTCGCCGTATCGGGCGCCTTGCTCAGAATGACTGTGCGACTGCCTTTTCGATGCGCGGCCAGGGCGGCGGCCAGGCCGGCCACCCCGGTGCCGATCACCACGACATCGGCGCGCTGCTGCCAGTCCACGCCTGCGGCGCCAGCCCCACAGGCGAATGAGCGCGTCATTCGCCGCCGCCGGGCTGGCCGATCTCGATCATCCGCTGCACGCTGGCGCGGGCCAGTCGGGCGGTCTCGGGATCGACGTCGACCTCGTCGGCGCCGTCGACCAGGCAACGCAGCAGAGCGGCCGGGGTGATCATCTTCATGTACTTGCACGACGCCCGGTCATTGACGGCCTGGAAGTCGATTCCCGGTGCGGCGCGGCGCAATTGGTGCAGCATGCCGACCTCGGTGGCGACCAGCACCTGCTTGGCGTGAGATGCCTTGGCGGCGTCCAGCATGCCGCCGGTGGACAGGATCTTGACCCGGTCGGCCGGGTAGGCGCCCTCGCCGGCCAGATACAACGCCGATGTGGCGCAACCACATTCGGGATGGACGAACAATTCGGCGTCGGGGTGGCTGCGAGCCTGGTCGGCCAGTTCGTCGCCGTTGATGCCCGCGTGCACGTGGCACTCGCCGGCCCAGACATGCAGATTGGTCCGGCCGGTCATCCGGCGGACGTGCGCACCCAGGAACTGATCCGGGCAGAACAGCACCTCGCGGTCAGCCGGGATGGAGGCCACCACCTCGACGGCGTTGGACGAGGTGCAGCAGATGTCGGTGAGCGCCTTCACCGCCGCGGTGGTGTTGACGTAGGAGACGACGACCGCACCGGGGTGCTCGTCCTTCCAGGCCTGCAGTTCCTCGGCGGTGATCGAGTCGGCCAGCGAGCAGCCGGCGCGCTGATCCGGGATCAGCACCGTCTTCTCGGGGCTGAGGATCTTCGCGGTCTCGGCCATGAAATGCACGCCGCAGAACACGATCGTCTCTTCGGCAGCCTCGGCGGCGATCCGGGACAGCGCCAGCGAGTCACCGACATGATCGGCGACGTCCTGGATGGCCGGCAGCTGGTAGTTGTGCGCCAGGATGGTCGCGTTGCGCAAGGTGGCCAGCCGGCGAATCTCGGCGGCCCATTCCTCGTCACCGTTCACCCCGGTGTAACCACCAGGTCCATCGGTGATGCGAGCGACCAGCCCGTTATCCACAGCATCTGCACGATCCAAGACGGTCATTTCCGCCTCCTGTCTTGCTTCCGAGGTTTTCGACTTATAATCGAAAACGTGCCTCATACTAGCACCGAACACGAAGTACTCGCCGTCGTATTCCAGGTTGGCGACGTCCAGTCGCGTACACCCGCCCTTAACGTGCTGTTATGGCAGCGCGGCCTGGACCCTGAGCGGGGTAAGTGGTCCCTGCCCGGCGGCAGGCTGCGCGCCGACGAAGACCTGACCAGTTCGGTGCGCCGCCAACTGGCCGAGAAGGTCGACGTCCGCGAGATCGCCCACCTCGAACAGCTCGCGGTCTTCTCCGACCCGGGCCGCGTGCCCGGTGTTCGCACGATCGCCTCTACATTCCTCGGGCTGGTGCCCTCCGTCGCCACCCCCGAACTGCCGCCGGACACCCGATGGCATCCGGTCAGCTCCCTGCCGGAGATGGCCTTCGACCACGCCCCCATGGTGGAGTACGCCCGAACCAGGCTGGTCGCGAAGCTGTCCTACACCAATATCGGATTCGCCTTGACACCAAGGGAATTCGCGCTCTCGACGTTGCGTGACATCTACGGCGCCGCCCTCGGCTACCAGGTCGACGCCACCAATCTGCAGCGAGTGCTCGCGCGCCGCGGCGTCATCACACCGACCGGGACGACGGCCCATCCGGGCCGCAGCGGCGGCCGCCCCGCGGCGCTCTACCGCTTCACCGACTCGCATTTGAGGGTGACCGACGAGTTTGCCGCATTACGGCCACCCGGGTGAGTCGGCTGGCTTCTTAGACCCTTCTTAAGGTAGAAAGGGTGGGATGCATCCGGTGAGCACCGGGGCGCCGAGCCCCGAATGGATCGGCCGCGCCCCGCACGAGGAACTCGAGCGTGGCGCGCATCCGCTGCTTCCGGACACCGATCCGTTCTACGAGCCGCCCGCCGGTTTCGAACATGCCGAGCCGGGCACCGTGCTGCGCTCCCGCGACGTCCAGCTCGGTTTTCTCGGACTGATCCCGCAGCGGGTGCGCTCCACCCAGCTGCTGTACCGCAGCACTGACCACAACGGGCTACCGCAGGCCACCGTCACCACGGTGCTCATCCCGACCGGCCATACCCCCGACCAGGTCCGCAACATCGTCTCGTATCAGTGCGCCATCGACGCGGTGGCGTCGCGCTGCTTCCCCTCCTATGCCATGCGCAGGCACGCCAAAGCCGTCGGCTCACTGCCGCAGCTGGAATACCTGCTCGTCGCGGCCGCACTCGCCGAGGGCTGGGTGGTCTCGGTCCCCGACCACGAAGGTCCGGCCGGCATCTGGGGCGCCCCCTACGAACCCGGCTATGCCGTCCTGGACGGACTGCGGGCAGCGCTCGGGTTCGAGGCGTTCGGCCTCGCCGCGGACAGTCAGGTCGGGTTGTGGGGCTACTCCGGGGGCGGCCTTGCCACCGCGTGGGCTGCCGAGGTGCACCAGGACTACGCCCCCGAACTGAACATCGTCGGCGCCGTCCTGGGTTCGCCCGTCGGCGATCTGGGCCACACGTTCCGCCGGCTCAACGGCTCCTACCTTGCCGCGCTGCCCGCGCTCGTGGTGGCCGCGCTGGCCAAGACCTATCCCGATCTGAACCGGGTGATCGAGCAGAACGCCACCGAGGACGGGCTGGCCCTGCTGCGCCGCCTGGAGAACATGACGACCGCCGAGGCCGTCATCCGGTTGTTCCGCACCGACTTCGACGACCTGGTGCACCCGCCGCTGGAAGAGATCCTGGCGACGCCGGAAGTTCAGTACGTCTTCGACAACATCAAGCTCGGCAAAGCTGTGCCCGACCTCCCGGTGCTGATCGTGCAGGCCGTCCACGACTCGGTGATCGACGTCGACGACATCGACGATCTGGTGCACACCTACTCCGCGGGCGGGGCGCGGGTGACCTACCACCGCGACATGTTCAGCGAGCACATGCTGCTGCACCCGATGTCGGCACCGATGACACTGCGCTGGTTGACCGACCGGTTCGCGCAGCGCCCGATCGACGAGCACATCGTGCGGACGAAGTGGCCGACGCTGCTCAATCCGATGACCTACGCGGGCATGTGGCGCCTGGGCGGGATCGTCGCGCGCGTGGTCTCCGGCGGCCGGGTTCCGTTCCGTCCGCTTTAAGGGCCCAGCTTTAAACCGGCGCGCGTTCCATCGGCGGCACGGCACCGAGGTCGTCACGCGGGGTGGCCACCGCCATCAAGGCGTACGTCAGCGCAGCGATCGCGGCCGGGAACAGCAGCGTCGTCGCGATCTGTAGTGGGCCGTGCGCGAAGAACACCGGCGGCGCCTCGGAGTAGTAGAAGATCCGGTTTTCCGGGGTGACCGGAGCCGTGTCGAACGGCACCGGCCCGTAATGCCAGCGCACCAGCAGCGCGCCGACGCCCGCGGCCGCACCGGCGGCGGCAATCGAGCCCACCCACAGCGCCGTCGCCAGCAGCGGGCCACGGTGGGCCCGCCACTGCCACACCAGTACCGCCGCCACGATCGCCATCGACGTCAGCAACCCGATGAGCAACGCCGCCGCCACGAACAGATGATCGGATTCGCTGCCAAGGTAGGTCTGCACCCGCTGACCCGAGCGGGTCAACGCCACCACGCCATGCGCAGACGGCGCCAGCACCGACCACACCGCGCCGATCACCGCGCCTGCCACGGTCAACCCGATGAACACCACGACCGCGGCGCGGCGCCGGGAAAAGCGTTGCTGTGGTTCGAGATTCACCGCTGGTCCTCCAGATCGTGTGAGTCGACCCGACCATGCCGCGAGCATTTGGCCCACCAGCCGTCCGGGCGCACCTGGACCACCATCCGGCGGCCACACTCCGCGCAGAAGCGTGGCGGTTCGAGTCCGAGCTGTGCAGCGGTGGGCACCACGCTGCCTGCGGGCTGGCCGGTGTAGACGTTGTAGACCCCGGCACTCACCGGTGCGGGCAGCTGTCCGACCATCGCCACTACAGGCTGGCGTTCAGAGCCTTGATCGGCATCTGCAGATCTTCGAGCAACTCGAGATCGGCCTCAGCCGGGCGACCCAGCGTGGTCAGGTAGTTTCCGACGATGACGGCGTTGATGCCGCCGAGGATGCCCTGCTTGGCGCCGAGGTCGCCGAGCGTGATCTCCCGGCCACCGGCGAACCGGAGCATCGTGCGCGGCAGCGCCAGGCGGAACGCGGCGACAGCTTTGAGGGCCTCGGACGCCGGCAACACCTCGAGGTCGCCGAACGGGGTGCCGGGCCGCGGGTTCAGGAAGTTCAGCGGCACCTCGTGCGGATCGAGTTCGGCGAGGTTCGCGGCGAACTCGGCGCGCTGCTCGAGCGTCTCCCCCATGCCGAGGATGCCGCCGCAGCACACCTCCATGCCGGCCTCGCGCACCATCTCCAGCGTTCCCCACCGCTCCTCCCACGAGTGGGTGGTCACGACGTTCGGGAAGTAGGACTGCGCGGTCTCCAGGTTGTGGTTGTAGCGGTGGACGCCCATCTCCTTGAGGCGATCCACCTGCTCCTGGGTGAGCATCCCCAGCGAGCAGGCGATCTGGATGTCGACCTCGTTGCGAATCGCCTCGATGCCCGCGGCCACCTGGGCCAGCAGCCGCTCGTCGGGTCCGCGTACGGCGGCCACGATGCAGAACTCGGTGGCGCCGGACTTGGCGGTCTGCTTGGCGGCCTCGACCAGGCTCGGAATGTCCAGCCAGGCACTGCGCACCGGTGAGGCGAACAGGCCGGACTGCGAGCAGAAGTGGCAATCCTCGGGGCAGCCACCGGTTTTCAGGCTGATGATGCCCTCGACCTCGACCTCGGGCCCGCACCACTTCATCCGGACCTCGTGGGCCAGAGCCAGGAGTTCTTCGAGGTGATCGTCGGACAGCTGCAAGACCTCGAGCACCTGATCGCGGGACAGACCCTCGCCGCGCTCGAGCACCTGCTCGCGCGCCAGTGCCAATACGTCCACCGCTGCCTGCGTCACCGGCCACTCCATCCTGCGTTCGCCAACTTGAACAGTGTTCAGGCTAGGCTACGCGTGTGCAGCTCCACAAACGCGACGTGGTCGACGCGGCGACGACACTGCTGGACAACTACGGCATGGCCGACCTGTCCATGCGGCGGCTGGCCCGCGAGCTCGCGGTGTCCCCCGGCGCGTTGTACTGGCATTTCGCCAACAAGCAGCAACTGCTCGGCGCGGTGGCTGACCGAATCCTGCGAACCGTCCACGACGTACCTGCGGAGTGGCGCGTCCGGGTCGAGGCGATCTGCGATCAGTTGCGGGACGCCCTGCTGTCCCACACCGACGGAGCCGAGCTGGTGTCTGCCAGTTTCGCCGCGGGCCAGTCAGAAGCAATGACGCAGATCCTTGACTGGCTGGCCGATGCGGCGATCGCCGCGGGTGTCGATACCGGGCACTCCGTGACCGCAGGACGCACCGTCCTCTACTACGTACTGGGCTTCACGGCGGACGAGCAATCGCGTCTGCAGTGGGACGCCGCCGGTGCCGACCTCCCCGAGGATCAATCCGTGCTCGGTGCCGACCCCAGCCGCAGGTTCGGTTTCGGGGTTCAGCTGCTTGTCGACGGCATCGCGGCGCGGCGCGGCCTGCCGGTGTGATCACCGTCGACCAGGTGCGTCCGATCGCACTTGCGCTGCCGAGGGCCTACGAGACCGTGGTCCGCGACCGGATCACGTTCCGGGCCGGCAGGCTGGTCTTCCTCGCGTTCTCCCGCGACGAGACCGTGATGGGGGTCGGGTTCCCGAAGGAGGAGCGTGCGGCGATGGTCGCCGCCGAGCCGGACAAGTTCGCACCGCCCCGCACCTCGGACATGCGCTACAACTGGATCCACGTGCGCCTCGATGCGGTCGACCTCGACGAGGTGCGCGAGCTGGTGATCGAAGGCTGGAGGATGTGCGTTCCCAAAAGCGTTGCAGCGCAGATCAACTGATCAGTAAATGGTCTGTTCGCGCATCGCTGTCCCAACGCCGGAGTCCGACGATGCCGGCTCGGATGTCGGCCGTGATCCCGTCGACCGCTCCGAAGGCGTCGCCCGCTTGAGCCGGGCTGAACCGGCGCCCCAGCGTGACGTGCGGGGTCCAGCGGCCCGGGGCGCTGTGCGCGAAGACGTTGGTCACCCATGGCAAGCACATGTCGTAGATGTGTTCGTGCAGAGCCAACAGTCCAGCGGAGGGGACCACCAACCGGGCCAGCGTCATGCGCCCGACGCCGAAGACCAGCGGTGCGCCCAGAACAGCCCGAAGCGGAAAGCGGTCCGCCAGTTCCGCCAGCCGCTCGTCCACATCGGGCGAGATCCGCTCGGCGGCGATCAGCGTGATGTGCGGGCGATTGGTCTCGGAGGTGACCCGCAGCTGACTGGGCAGACCGGCATCGGCCAGCGCCTGCCAGGTGTGCCGCACGGCATCATCGGCACGCTGGTCGAGCAGCAGCTCAATCGAGTGCGCCATCTCAGATCAGGCCGGTGACCCAGTCCGGGTCGAACGCCCGAGCGCTGAACAATGCGAAGTCATTCGGCGACACCGCGGCCACTCCCGCCGGCAGCGCGGCGCGGACCGGAGCCAGCTTGGCCAGCGCCTCACGATTGGACTTCTCCGCAGGCCCGGGCTGGGCAGGCCAGGCTCCAATCACCAGACCGGCGCACGGAAGCCCTTTTGCGCCAAGCCCTTCCAACGTCAAGGCGGTGTGGTTCAGCGTGCCCAGACCTGGTTCGACCACGACCAGCACCGGCGCGGCCAATTCGACCGCGAGATCGCGCAGCGTCGCGCCGTCGGCGGTCAGTTCCACGAGCAAGCCACCGGCCCCCTCGACCAGGGTCAGCCGGCCGGGCCGGTCGACATCGCGGATGACGCTCAGCAGCTCACCGGCGGTCGGCAGCGGCAGACCCGCGATTTCGGCCGCGGCCGCCGGCGCCAGCGGATCCGGATAGCGGGCTGCGCCGAACAGTTCGGTGACGCCGGAGAGCCTGCCGACTTCGGCGAGGTCGTCGTCGCCGTCGGCGGTGCCGGTCTGCACCGGCTTACACACCGCGACGTCATGCTCGGCGACCCGGGCGTGGCAGGCCAGCGCCGCGGTCACGACGGTTTTCCCCACCCCGGTCCCGGTGCCGGTGACGACCAGCACGCTCATCGGGGCTGCGCCGCCAATACCGAGGTCAAGACGTCGCGCGCGGTGCCCATCTCGTCGCCGGTCAACGATGCCCGCGCCGTCAGCCGCAGCCGCGAGGTGCCCGCCGGAACCGTCGGCGGCCGGAAACACCCGACCCGCACCCCGGCCTGCAGACAGGCGCTCGCCGCGGCCACCGCGATCTCCGGGTCTCCGAGAATGACTGACACGACCGCAGATTCGGGGTTTTCGGGAACATCGCAGATCTCGGCCAACTCCCGGGCCCGGTCGATCACAGCCGTAGCCCGCTGCGGTTCGGCGGCCAGCACGGTCAGTGCGGCCAGCGCGGCGCCGACCGGCGCCGGGGCCAGTCCGGTGTCGAAGATCATCGTGCGCGCGGCGTCGATCAGATGGTCGCGCACGGCGGCAGGGCCGAGCACCGCCCCGCCCTGGCTGCCCAGTGACTTCGACATGGTCGTCGTCATGATCACGTCGGGCGCCCCGGCCAATCCGGCCTCGTGGATCAGGCCACGTCCGCCGGCGCCGCGGACACCGAGGCCGTGGGCCTCGTCGACCAGCAACAGCGCCCCGTGTTTACGGCACACCTCGTGCAACCTGCGCAGCGGCGCGAGCGCACCGTCAGTGCTGAACACCGATTCGGTGATGACCAGCGCCCGCTCCTCGGCGCGCCCGGCCAGCGCTGCCTCGACCGCGTCGACATCGAGGTGCGGCGCGACGACGACCCGTGCCCGCGACAGCCGGCAGGCGTCGACCAGCGAGGCATGCGACAGTGCGTCGGACACGATCAGCGAGCCCGGGCCGGACAACGCCACGGTGGCACCTATGTTGGCGGTGTATCCCGAGGAGAACACCAGCGCGGCCTCGGCGCCGACGAAATCAGCCAGAGCGCGTTCGAATTCCTCGTGCAGTTCGGTGTTTCCGGTGACCAGCCGCGAGCCGGTCGATCCCGCGCCCCAGGTGCGCAACGCGGCCACCCCACCGTCGATGACCGCGGGATGCTGGGACAGCCCCAGATAGTCGTTGGAAGCCAGGTCCAGTTCGGTGGCCACCGCGGGCCGGGTTCGCAGCGCTCGGCGCAGGCCGGCGTCCCGGCGCTGCTGCTCGACGGTGTCGAGCCAGGCCAGGGGGGAAAGACCGACGCGGGTCACAGGCACTCCTTGAACGCTACTTGAACACCGTTCAGGTTAAAGCACGGGCCACGGCGACCATCGCCGAGGTGATCTGATCCACCTCGTCCGATGTGCAGATGAACGGCGGCATCGCGTAGATCAGGTTGCGGAACGGCCGCAGCCAGACGCCGTTGTCCAGGGCGACCGGGGTGGCGACGGTCAGGTCGACCGGCTGCCGCGTCTCGATCACACCGATCGCACCGAGCACCCGGACGTCGGCCACCGAGGGCAGCGCGCGCGCCGGCTCCAGCCCCGTGGCGAGCCCGGCGCCGATCTCGGCGACCCGGCCACGCCAGTCCTGGGCGAGCAACAATTCGACCGACGCCACCGACACCGCACAGGCCAGGGCATTGGCCATGAACGTCGGGCCGTGCATCAACGCACCGGCATCGCTGCCACTGATCGTGCGGGCGATGTCCAGCGTGCACAGGGTGGCCGCCAGCGTGACGTAACCGCCGGTGAGCGCCTTGCCGACGCACATGATGTCCGGACTGACCCCGGCATGGTCGGCCGCGAACAGCTCGCCGGTGCGCCCGAACCCGGTGGCGATCTCGTCGAAGATCAGCAGCACTCCGGCGCGGTCGCACAGCGCGCGCAGGTCCGTCAGGTAGCGCGGGTCGTGGAATCGCATGCCACCGGCACCCTGCACCACCGGCTCGATGATCACGGCGGCCACCTCATCGGCATGCGCGAGCAGCTGTTCTCCGAACGCCGCGACGTAGGCCGGGTCGTAGGCACCCGGCACCGGGGGCGCGAACACCTGCGGGGACAGCACGTCGCTCCACAGCGAATGCATGCCACCATCGGGGTCGCAGACGCTCATCGGGGTGAAGGTGTCGCCGTGATATCCGCCACGCCACGTCATCAGCCTGGACTTGCCGAAGCGGCCCGCGCTGCGCCAGTACTGCAGCGCCATCTTGACCGCGACCTCCACGGCCACCGAGCCGGAGTCGGAGAAGAAGACGGTCTCCAGCCCGGGCGGCGTGATGTCGACCAGCAGCTGCGCCAGACGCGCGGCGGGCTCGTGGGTCAACCCGCCGAACATGACGTGATTCATCGTCGACAACTGGCGGCTCAGTGCCGCGTCGAGCACCGGGTGGCCGTGCCCGTGCACTGCCGTCCACCAGGACGCCATCGCATCGAGCACCCGGATCTCGGTGTCGTCGCGAACCAGGGTCAGCCACGCCCCCTCGGCGCGGGTGGCCACCACGGGCGCGATGGCCTCGGCGCCGATCGTGCTGTACGGGTGCCAGATGTGCGCGGCGTCGATCTCGCTGATCTGCTGCGGAGTCAGGGCCGACACGCTGAGTGAGCCTAGCCGAGACGGGATCCGGCACCCGAACGCGTTTGCTCAACGGATTCCGTAGCTTCGACGCGCCGTTCGCTGCGGATGAGAAGAATAGCGGGGTTGGGTAGATTGAGCTCCGATCATGTTCACCCTCAGCCCGCCCCGCCCGTCAGCAGTGACGCCGGCGGCCTCCCCTCCCGGCGTGGCGATGGGATCACGGAAATCGGGCTTCTACCGTCACGATCTGGACGGTCTGCGGGGGTTGGCCATCGCGCTGGTCGCGGTGTTCCACGTGTGGTTCGGGCGGGTCTCGGGTGGGGTGGACGTCTTCCTGGTGCTCTCCGGATTCTTCTTCGGCGGTTCCCTGTTACGCACCGCGCTGAATCCCGACTCTTCGCTGTCGCCCTGGCCGGAGATCCGCCGACTTGTCCGAAGGCTGCTGCCCGCCCTGGTCGTGGTGCTTGCCGCGGGCGCCGTTTTGACCGTCCTCATCCAGCCCCAGACCCGCTGGGAGACCTTTGCTGACCAGAGCCTGGCGAGCCTGGGCTACTACCAGAACTGGGAGCTGTCAGCGACCGAGTCGAACTACCTGCGGGCCGGTGAGGCGGTCAGCCCGCTGCAGCACATCTGGTCGATGTCTGTTCAGGGCCAGTTCTACCTTTCGTTCCTTGTCCTTATTTTCGCGTTTGCATATTTGCTGAGGCGTCGGCTGGGCAGGCGGTTGCGGCCAACGTTCGTCGGTTTGCTGGCTGCCCTCACCATCGCGTCATTCAGCTTTGCCACCGTGCTGCACGTCAACGACCAGACAGCCGCGTACTACAACAGCTTCGCCCGCGCCTGGGAGCTGCTGCTGGGTGTCCTCATCGGCGCGGCGGTGCCGTACATCCGCTGGCCGATGTGGTTGCGGACGGTGGCCGCGACGGTCGGCCTGGCCGCGATCGTGTCGTGCGGTGCACTTATCGACGGTGTCCGCGAGTTCCCCGGCCCATGGGCGCTGGTGCCGGTCGGCGCGACCGTGCTGATGATTCTGGCGGCGGCGAACCGCCAGGCGCGGCCGTCGACGAGCGACCGCCTGCCGCTGCCCAACCGGCTGTTGTCGGCCGCGCCGCTGATGACCCTCGGCGCGATGGCCTACTCGCTATACCTGTGGCACTGGCCGCTGCTGATCTTCTGGCTCGCCTACACCGACGGCAGCCGGGCCGGCTTCGTCGACGGCGCCGTCATCCTGGCGATCTCCGGCGTGCTGGCCTACCTGACCATGCGATTCGTCGAGGAGCCGCTGCGGTTCCGGCGCAGCGCCGCGGAACAGGTGACGCCGCAGCCCACAATCCCGTGGCGCACCCGCCTGCGCCGGCCCACGATCGCGCTGGGCACCACAGTGGGGCTACTCGGGGTGGCGCTGACGGCGACGTCGTTCACGTGGCGCGAGCACGTCTTCGTCCAGCGCTCGCACGGCAAGGAACTGGTGATGCTCTCGACCGCGGGTTACCCGGGAGCGCGGGCGTTGACCGAACACGCCCGGGTGCCGAAGCTGCCCATGCGACCCACCGTGCTCGAGGCCAAGAACGACCTGCCCGAATCCACCAACGACGGCTGTATCAGCGATTTCGACAATGTCGGGGTGATCAACTGCACCTACGGCGACCTGTCGGCGACCCGAACGATCGCCTTGGCGGGCGGTTCGCATGCCGAACACTGGATCACCGCGTTGGATGCGCTGGCCAAGATGCACCACTTCAAGATCGTGACCTACCTGAAGATGGGCTGTCCGCTGACCACCGAGCAGGAACCGCTGGTGATGGGCGACAACCGGCCGTACCCGAACTGCCACGAGTGGAACGAACGGGTGATGTCCAAGCTGATCAGCGACCGCCCGAGCTTCGTGTTCACCACGTCGACCCGACCGTGGAACATCAAGCCGGGCGATGTTATGCCCGCGACCTACATCGGGATCTGGCAAACCTTGTCGGACAACAACATTCCCATCCTGGCGATGCGTGACACCCCGTGGCTGGTGCGCAACGGCGAACCGTTCTTCCCGACCGACTGCCTGGCGAAGGGCGGCGACGCGGAATCGTGCGGGATCAAGCGCTCCGAGGTCCTCTCCGATCGCAATCAGACGTTGGATTTCCTGGCTCAGTTCCCGCAGATGCGGGTCCTCGACCTCAGCGACGCGGTGTGCCGTCCGGACGTGTGCCGCGCCGTCGAGGGAAATGTGCTGATCTACCACGATTCTCATCACATCTCCGCGACGTACATGCGCACGTTGATTCCGGAACTGGGCAGGCAGCTGGGGGCCGCCACCCGGTGGTGGTGACAACTTGCGCATCACGCGCGCCACGTCGATAAGGTCTAACGATGGCATCGAGCGAACCCGCGCTGGTCACCAGGTGGCCGGGTACCCCGTACCCGCTCGGGGCCACCTATGACGGGGCCGGCACGAATTTTTCGGTGTTCTCCGAGGTGGCCGACGCCGTCGAGCTCTGCCTGATCGCCAAAGACGGCACCGAAACCCGCATCAATCTGGACGAGGTCGACGGGTTCGTCTGGCACACCTACCTGCCGACAATCACCCCGGGACAACGCTACGGCTTCCGGGTGCACGGCCCGTGGGACCCGGCGGCCGGCCACCGCTGCGATCCCAGCAAGCTCCTGCTCGACCCGTACGGCAAGTCATTCCACGGCGACTTCCAGTTCGGCCAAGCGCTGTACTCCTACGACCTCGACGCGCAGGAGCTGGCATCCGGCGGCACCCCGCCGATGATCGACTCGTTGGGCCACACCATGACCAGCGTGGTGATCAACCCGTTCTTCCAGTGGGGCTCCGACCATCCGCCGCGCACGCCGTACCACGAGACGATCATCTACGAAGCGCACGTCAAAGGGATGACCCAAACCCATCCCGGGATCCCCGACGAGCTTCGCGGCACCTATGCCGGGCTTGGCCACCCGGCCGTCATCGACCACCTCAAGAGCCTGAACGTCACGGCCATCGAGTTGATGCCGGTACACCAGTTCATGCACGATCACCGCCTGCTGGATCTCGGACTGCGAAACTACTGGGGCTACAACACTTTCGGATTCTTCGCACCGCACTACCAGTACTCGTCCACGCAGCACGCCGGCGGCGCCGTGGCCGAGTTCAAAACCATGGTTCGCTCGTTCCACGACGCCGGCATCGAGGTGATCCTCGACGTGGTCTACAACCACACCGCAGAGGGCAATCACCTGGGTCCGACGATCAATTTCCGCGGTATCGACAATGCCGCGTACTACCGCCTGCTCGACGACGACAAACGGTTCTACAAGGATTTCACCGGCACCGGCAACAGTCTCAACGCCCGCCACCCGCACACCCTGCAGCTGATCATGGACTCGCTGCGGTACTGGGTGCTCGAGATGCACGTCGACGGATTCCGCTTCGATCTGGCCTCGACACTGGCCCGCGAGTTCTACGACGTCGACCGACTGAGCGCGTTCTTCGACCTGGTGCAACAGGATCCGGTGATCAGCCAGGTCAAGCTCATCGCCGAGCCGTGGGATGTCGGCGAGGGCGGCTATCAGGTCGGCAACTTCCCCGGTCTGTGGACCGAGTGGAACGGCAAGTACCGCGACACCGTCCGTGACTACTGGCGCGGCGAGCCCGCGACCCTCGGCGAGTTCGCCTCCCGGCTGACCGGCTCGTCGGACCTCTACGAGGCGACCGGCCGGCGGCCCAGCGCCAGCATCAACTTCGTCACCTGTCACGACGGCTTCACCCTCGCCGACCTGGTGTCCTACAACGAGAAACACAACGAGGCCAACGGCGAGGACAACCGCGACGGCGAAAGTCACAACCGGTCATGGAACTGCGGTGTGGAGGGTCCGACCGACGACCCGGCGATCACGGCACTGCGCCATCAGCAGATGCGTAACATCCTGGCCACCCTGATGCTCTCCCAAGGCACCCCGATGATCGCCCACGGCGACGAGATCGGCCGCACCCAACAGGGCAACAACAATGTCTACTGCCAGGATTCACCGCTGTCCTGGATGGACTGGACGTTCAAGGAAACCCACGCCGACATTCTGGAGTTCACCACGCGGGTGACCGCACTGCGCAAGGCGCACCCGGTCTTTCGGCGGCGCCGGTTCTTCGACGGTGAACCGCTGCGCACCGGCGACCAGGTGCGCGACATCGCCTGGCTCACCACGGCCGGCCAGGAGATGTCCCATGACGACTGGAACTCCGGCTTCAAGTTCGTGGGTGTGTTCCTCAACGGCGACGCCATCCCGGAGCCGAACGCGCGCGGCGAGCGCGTGGTCGACGATTCGTTCCTGCTGTGTTTCAACGCCCATAAAAAGGCGATCGAGTTCACCGTTCCGGACGGCGAATACGCGCAAGAGTGGAGCGCGGTCCTGGACACCTCGGAGGCCACCGGCACCACCGACGTGGTCGTGAAAGCCGGCGAAACGATAAGTGTCCCATCTCGCTCGGTTTTGGTGCTTCAAAAGACTGCCTAGCGGGAACAGGCTCAGCTATGGCTTACCCGGTGCTGTCCACCTACCGCCTGCAACTGCGCGGCGCTTCCGCGGGCGACGCGTTCACCTTCGCCGACGCCGAGAAACTCATCTCCTATCTCGACGATCTCGGCGTCTCGCACCTCTACCTCTCCCCCATCCTGACCGCGGCGCCCGGCTCGACCCACGGCTATGACGTCACCGATCCGACCACGGTGTCCGAAGAGCTGGGTGGTGCCGAAGGCCTGGCGCGACTTTCCGAGGCAGCCAAGGCACGCGGCCTCGGTCTGATCGTCGACATCGTCCCAAATCACGTCGGAGTCGATCAGCCGCAGCGCAACCCCTGGTGGTGGGACGTGCTGCAGCACGGCAGGCAGTCACCGTACGCGACGTACTTCGACATCGACTGGTCACTCGACCCGGAGGGGCGAATCGTGTTGCCCGTCTTGGGATCTGACAGTGATATCGCAGATCTCACGGTAGATGGTGACGTGTTGCGGCTCGGCGACCTCGCGTTCCCCATCGCGCCAGGAACCGGCAACGGCTCGGGTCCCGAGGTGCACGATCAGCAGCACTACAAGCTGATCGGGTGGCGCAACGGGGTGTGCGGCTATCGCCGATTCTTCTCGATCACCTCGCTGGCGGGTCTGCGCCAGGAAGACCGGGAGGTCTTCGACACGTCGCATGCCGAAGTGGCTCGCTGGTTCAGCGAGGGCCTGGTCGACGGGGTGCGCATCGACCATCCTGACGGCCTGACCGACCCGACGGGATACCTGGGATGGTTGCGCGAGCTGACCGGCCCGCAGGCCTGGATCGTGATCGAGAAGATTCTCGGTGTCGATGAGGCACTGGACCCGACGCTGCCGATCGACGGCACCACCGGCTACGACGTGCTGCGCGAGGTGGGCGGTATCTTCGTCGACCCCACCGGTGCCGAAGCATTGACCGAACTGGTCGATGCGGAAGGTTTCGACTACGCCGGCGCTCCGGAATTGTTGCGGCAGTTGAAGATCAGCACCGCCACCACGACGCTGTCCAGCGAGCTCGCCCGACTGTGCCGGTCGATCGTGGCGGCGGTCGGCGCCGATCATCCGCAGTTGCCCGATGCGGTGGCGGCGCTGCTGACCGAAGTCGGTGTCTACCGGTCGGATTACCTCAACTTGTCTGCGGTCCTGTCCACGGCCTTCGCACACACCGTGGCCGCCCGGCCCGAGCTGGCCGCCCCGCTGCAGCTGGTGTCGGCCGCGTTGGCCAGTGACTCCAGCGAGCCGGGCGCGCGGCTGCAGCAACTGTGCGGCGCGATGACTGCGAAGTCGGTGGAGGATTGCTACTTCTACCGCGACGCACGGCTGGTGTCGCTGAACGAGGTCGGCGGCGAACCGCACCGATTCGGCGTCAGCGCCGCGGAATTCCATCGCAGCTCGGCGGTCCGAGGCCGCCTGTGGCCGAAGTCGATGACCACGTTGTCCACCCATGACACCAAGCGCGGCGAGGATGTGCGGGCGCGCATCGGTGTGCTGTCGCAGGTGCCGTCGCTGTGGGCCGAGTTCGTGGGCAGCTGGCAGACCACCACACCCGCGCCGGACGCCGCGACCGGACTGTTCCTGTTGCAGAACATCTTCGGCGTGTGGCCTGCCGACGGACAGGTCACCGACGAGCTGCGGACACGCCTGCACGCCTACACCGAGAAGGCGATCCGGGAAGCCATGTGGCACACCTCCTGGAACGACCCGGACACCGAGTTCGAGGACGCGGTGCACGCCTGGGTCGACGCGATCCTGGACGGCCCGGTCGCCACCGAACTCACCGGGGTCGTGGTGCAACTCGAACCGCATGCCCACAGCGACGCACTCGGCCAGAAGCTGCTGGCGCTCACCGTGCCCGGCATCCCGGACGTCTATCAGGGCACCGAGTTGTGGGAGGACAGCCTCGTCGACCCGGACAACCGCAGGCCGGTCGACTACCCGGCGCGCAGCGCGGAGCTGGAACAGCTGTCGCACAGCAAGATTCGCGTGGTGCGCGCGGCGTTGCACTCCCGGCGCGACCATCCCGAGGCGTTCCTGTCCGGTGACTACCGTCCGGTGCTTGCCAGCGGTGCCGCCGCACCTCACATCGTGGCATTCCAGCGCGGCGTCGACGTGCTGGTCGCCGTCAGCCGCTGGACCGTCCGGCTGCACCACGACGGTTGGGGCGACACGACCCTGCCACTGCCGGACGGTACGTGGACCGACCGCCTGACCGGCAACCGGTGGACCGGCCCGACCCGTGCCGATGAATTGTTCGCTGAGCTGCCCGTCGTCCTCTTGGAGAGATCTCATGCCTGAATTCGCCGTGTGGGCACCGCTGCCCAAGCAGGTGCGCCTCGACGTCGACGGGCATCTCCATGACATGACCGTCGACGATGACGGATGGTGGCGTGCCGACGTCGACGCCGCGGCGGACGCCCGATACGGCTTCGTCCTGGACGACGACCCGACGGTGCTGCCGGACCCGCGCTCGGCCCGCCAGCCCGATGGCGTGCACGAACGATCCCAACTCTGGGATCCCTCCTCCGCGCGGTGGTCGGATGCGCAGTGGGAGGGCCGCTCGATCGAGGGTGCAGTGATCTACGAACTGCACACCGGAACGTTCACTCCGGAAGGGACGTTCGACGCCGCAATCGCGAAGCTGGACTATCTGGTGGACCTCGGCGTCGACTTCGTCCAGTTGATGCCCGTCAACGCTTTCAGCGGCGATCACGGGTGGGGTTACGACGGAGTGCTGTGGTACGCGGTGCACGAACCGTACGGCGGCCCAGACGGTTTGGTGCGCCTGATCGACGCCGCGCATGCTCGCGGACTCGGCGTGCTGATCGATGCGGTGTTCAACCACCTGGGGCCGTCGGGCAATTACCTGCCGAAGTACGGGCCGTACCTGTCGTCGGTCAGCAATCCGTGGGGTGAAGGCGTCAACCTGACCGGACCCGAGGCCGACGAGGTACGCCGCTACATCCTCGACTGCGCACTGCGCTGGATGCGCGACTTCCATGCCGACGGTCTGCGGCTCGACGCGGTGCACGCACTCGTCGACAACACCGCGATCCACATCCTCGAAGAGATGACCGCCGAAACCGATGCGTTGTCCGCTGCCGTTGGCCGGCCGCTGTCGCTGATCGCCGAAAGTGACCTCAACGATCCGCGGCTGATCACCCCCCGCGATCGCGGCGGGTATGGCCTGACCGCGCAGTGGGACGACGACATCCATCACGCCATCCACACCGCGGTGTCCGGCGAACGGCAGGGCTACTACGCCGATTTCGGCTCGATGTCAGCACTGGCCAGTACGCTGCAGAACGGCTATTTCCACGCCGGCACCTACTCGTCGTTCCGGCACCGCAGGCACGGCAGGCCGCTGGACAAGACGCTGATCCCGGCCACCCGGCTGACGGCCTACACCTGCACCCACGATCAGGTCGGCAACCGCGCGACCGGAGATCGGCCGTCGCAGAACCTGGATTACGGCCAGCTCGCCATCAAGGCCGCGCTTGCGCTCGGATCGCCCTACACCGCAATGCTTTTCATGGGTGAGGAATGGGCGGCGTCGACCCCGTTCCAGTTCTTCAGTTCGCACCCCGAACCCGAGCTGGCCAAGGCGACGGCCGACGGCCGCAAGGCGGAGTTCGCCGACCACGGCTGGGATGCGGACGACATCCCCGATCCGCAGGACCCGCAGACCTTCCTGCGCTCGAAGCTGAACTGGGATGAGGTCGACCAGGGCAGGCACGCCGAGCTGCTGGACTTCTACCGCGGTCTGATCGCGTTGCGCCGCACCGAACCTGACATGGCCGACGCGTGGCTGCAGCACCTGGTGGTCGATTTCGACGAAGACGAACGCTGGATTGTGATGCGCCGCGGGCACATTGCGATCGCCTGCAACCTCGGCGAGCAGCCGGTCAGGGTGCCGGTCACCGGCGAGGCGATC
Source organism: Mycolicibacterium rhodesiae (assembly GCF_002086695.1). Lineage (GTDB taxonomy): Bacteria > Actinomycetota > Actinomycetes > Mycobacteriales > Mycobacteriaceae > Mycobacterium > Mycobacterium rhodesiae. The sequence continues at coordinate 149,347 of NZ_MVIH01000007.1, read as the reverse complement.
CTGGCGTGGGGCGAACCCGAGGTGGGCGCGCACGGCACCCAGTTGCCCGGGCACTCGGTGGTGGTGACGCGCGCCGGCTAGGTCAGATACCGGTAGGCCGGCGAGCCGGGCTCCAGCGGCTCGACGTGCAGACCGGACGCATCCATCCGGGCCCGCAGCCCGTCGAGCCCGGCCGCCGAGCCGAGTTCGATGCCGACCAGCGCCTCACCGGTTTCCCGGTTGTTGCGCTTGACGTACTCGAACAGGGTGATGTCGTCGTTCGGTCCGAGGATCTCGTCGAGGAACCGGCGCAGTGCGCCCGGCTCCTGCGGGAAGTCGACCAGGAAGTAGTGCTTGAGGCCCAGGTGCACCAGCGAGCGCTCGAGCACCTCGCCGTAGCGGGACACGTCGTTGTTGCCGCCGGAGATCAGGCACACCACCGTCGACCCCGGTTCCACGCCGGCCTCCAGCAGCCCCGCCACGGACAGCGCCCCGGCGGGCTCGGCAATGATGCCCTCGTTCTGGTACAGGTCCAGCATCGCAGTGCAGACCGCGCCTTCGTCGACCGTCGTCACCGACACCATGTCGCCCGCCGCGGCCAGCGCCTGATACGGCAGTGCACCGATCTGCTTGACCGCCGCACCGTCGACGAACTGGTCGACGTGGTCCAGTTCGACCGGGCCGCCGGCGGCCAGCGCCGCGATCATCGAGGCCGCGCCTGCGGGCTCCACGCCCAGCACCGCGGTGTTGGCTGTCCGCTCGGCCAGATAGGTGGTGATCCCCGCGATACATCCGCCGCCGCCGACCGGGACGATCACCAGATCCGGTTCGGTGTCGAGCTGGGCGAGGATCTCCACGGCAATCGTGCCCTGGCCGGCCATCGTGCGCAGATCGTCGAACGGCGGAACCAGCGTGGCGCCGGTGCGGGCGACATCGTCGAGAGCCGCCTGCGCCGCCAGGTCGTAGGTCGCCCCGCCGACGATCAGGTCGATGAACTCCCCACCGTGATAGCGGATGCGATCGCGCTTCTGCTTCGGGGTCTTGGCAGGCACGTAAACCCGGCCGTGCACGCCCATCGACCGGCACGCAAGCGCGAAGCCCTGCGCGTGATTGCCGGCCGACGAGCACACCACCCCCGCCGCGATCTCCGCGTCGGAAAGCTGTTTGAGCAGGTTGTAGGCGCCGCGCACCTTATAGGACCGCACGCTCTGCAGGTCCTCACGCTTGAGGTAGACCTCGGCGCCGGTCGCCTGCGAAAGCCGGTCGCTGTACTGCAGCGGGCTCTGGCTGACCATGTCCGCAATTCGCTGGCCGGCCTCATCGATGTCCGCCGCGCACAGCGGCGACGTTCGATGGCTCTGGGTCAGTTCAGCGGACACCGATCAATGGTGCCACCACCAGGGCCGAATGCGGGAATCGGGGTGAGCGCGAACCGGCGGGCCAATAACTCCACGAGTTCCGGGTGCGCGCCCAGCGGATCGGTCACGCCGTGCGCACCGCAACCGGCCAGCCTGGTGTGGAACACACCCGGCGCCAGCAGGTAGGAGGCGATGAACACCCGGCGTCCGGCCGCTCGGATCCGGGCCACCAGGTCGGCGACCGCCGGGACGCCGGTGGCGACGAAGCCGAGGTGCACCTCGCCCACCAGATCGCCGAGCAGGGCGGCGGCCCGCACCAGTTCGCGCCGGGCCGCCGGGTCGGAGGACCCGGCCGCCGCCATCACGACCGCGTCACCGGGCGTCCAGCCCACCTCGAGCAGCCTGGAGCGCATGATTTCGGCCAGCACCGGGTCGGGGCCCAGCGCGGTGGTGATGGTGACGTCTGCGTGTCCGCTCTCCGCGACCCGCGCCGGCAGGTCGGTGTTGACGTGGTAGCCCGACGCCAGGAAGGCAGGCACCACGATCGCAGGTCTGGTCGACCCGGCCAGCAGCTCGCGGGGATTGGGACCGAGGACGTCGACGAACGCGGTGCGCACCGGGCCGACAAGATCCGCAACGGCCGACGCGATCTCGGTGACGGTGGCCAGGCCCTGCGGGCTTCGGGTGCCGTGGGCCACCAGGATCAGCTCGGGTGTCATGTCGCCTCCACGTCGACGGCGAGTCGGTAGCCGCGTTTGACGACGGTCTGGACCACCCGCGGTGCGGACAGTGCTGAGCGAAGCCTCGCCATCGCGGTCTCGACCGCGTGGGTGTCATCGCCGCCGCCGGGCAGTTCCGCGAGCAGCTCCTCGCGGGATACCACCAAACCGGGTGCCACCAGCAGCCGCCGCAACAACGCCATCCCGGCCGGCGGTAGCACCTTGAGCTGACCGTCCACCTCGACGCTGGCGCTGCGTACGCTGATGCGGTGCCCGCCGGCACTGTATTGCTTTGCCAGGCATGGCAATTCGTCTGTGATGAGACGGGCCAGCGCGCCGAGGCGATAACGCTGCGGAGAGCGCGGCTCGATACCCAGCCGGGCCAGCGGGGTGGCCGTCACCGGACCGACACAGAACACCGCGACGTTGTTGCGCAACGCGGTGATCAAACAATCCAGTGCACCAATGGCTTTCGCGCGTTCCAGTAGCGATGCGACGGCCGGCGCGCTGGTGAAGCTCACCGCGTCGACGTCGGAGTTGACGATCATGCCGATCAGCTGGTCGATGCGCCGGGTGTCCTCGGGCTGTTCCCAGCGATAGACCGGCACCTTCACCACGTGAGCGCCGGCCCGGGTCAGCGCATCACAGATGTCGGTGTCGGGCTCCCATTCGCTTGCCGCGCCGTGCAATTGCACCGCGATCCGCAGCTGGTCGACCCCTTCGGAGAGCAGCCGCTCCAGCACTTCGACCGACGATTCCGACTCCGGGCTCCACTCTTCACACAGCCCGGCCTGCCGCACTGCGCCCCGCGCCTTGGGCCCGCGAGCCAGGATGCGTGTCGATTCCAAAGCGGCGAGCAGACCGTCGTGCACGTCCCAACCGTGCGCCGCCTCGACCCAGCCACGGAAGCCGATCCCGGTGGTCACGACGACCAGATCGGGTGGCTCGGCGATGAGTTGCCCGGTCACCCGGTGCAGTTCGACGTCGTCGACCAGCGGCACGATCCGGATCGTCGGGGCGTGCACGACCGCGGCACCGCGCCGCTCCAGCAGCGTGATGAACTCTTCGGCGCGACGCGCGGCGGTCACCCCGACGGTGAAACCGGCCAGCGGGTCAGCGACTTCTGATCTCGACGAATCCATCGACCACCCTGACGTCGTAGACCGGCAGTGCGTGTGACTCGTCGTCGAGGCAGCGACCGTCGACCAGGGAGAAAACCTGCTTGAGCAGCGGTGAGGCCACCGTGGGCTCGCCGCGCCGGTCCCCGACCAGGCCGCGCGACATGACGGCGGCACGGCCGAACGGGTCGATGTTGCCGACCGCGGCCAGCGAGCCGTCGGCCAACAAGAACAGCGCCGCCTGCTCGCCGCCCGGCAGTAACACCGCGACGCCGCGCCCGGCCAGCAGCGCGCTGCGCGGGCAGGCAGGCGTCCACACATCGAGGTCGAGCCCCGCCCGGGTGTCTGCAAGAACTGTCATCGTTTCAAGCCTCCAAAGACCTTGATAGAGGGGTCGTGTTTCGCCGCTGTTACGCGCGGCTTTCCGCCGCGTTGACGCTGCCGGGCATACCGAGCAACAACGGCACCTTGCGCGGGCCGGTCTCGTCGAACGCGACCGTCGGGTCCGACTCGTCGGGGGCATTGACGAACGACACGAAGCGAGCCAGTTTCTCCTGGTCGTTCAACACGCCCGCCCACTCGTCGGCGTAGCCATCAACATGTCGAGCCATCGCGTCGTCGAGATCCGCGGCGATTCCCAACGAGTCCGCGCACACCACGTCCCGGATGTGATCAAGCCCACCGTCGATCGTCTCCTGCCAGACGGCGGTGCGCTGCAAGCGGTCTGCGGTGCGGATGTAGAACATCAGGTATCGGTCGATGTAGCGGACCAGGGAATCGGAATCGAGGTCTCCGGCCAAGAGCTGCGCATGCTTGGGGTTGGCGCCGCCGTTGCCGCCGACGTAGAGGTTCCAGCCCTTCTCGGTGGCGATCACCCCGACGTCCTTGCCTCGCGCCTCAGCACATTCGCGCTGGCAGCCCGAGACTCCCATCTTGATCTTGTGCGGCGAACGCAAACCCCGGTAACGCAATTCGAGCGCGACGGCCATCGCCACCGAGTCCTGAACGCCGTAGCGGCACCACGACGACCCGACGCAACTCTTCACGGTCCGCAGCGATTTGCCGTACGCGTGCCCGGATTCCATCCCCGCGTCGACCAGCCGCTTCCAGATCTGCGGCAGCTGCTCGACGCGGGCACCGAACAGGTCGATCCGCTGGCCGCCGGTGATCTTGGTATACAGGCCGAAATCCTGTGCCACCTGGGCGATCACCATCAGCTGCTCGGGTGTGACCTCACCGCCGGGCAACCGCGGCACCACCGAATACGTGCCGTTGCGCTGAATGTTGGCCAGGAAGTGGTCGTTGGTGTCCTGGAGTGCGGCGGTCTCGTCGTCGAGAATGTGGTCCGACGACGTGGATGCCAGGATCGATGCGACCACCGGCTTGCATATGTCACAACCGGTGCCGGTCCCGTAGTCGGTGATCAGCTTCGAGAAGGTCCGGATACCGGTCGATGCGACGATCTGGAACAATTCCGCACGGGAGTGCTGGAAGTGTTCGCACAGCGCCTTCGACATCGCCACACCCTGCGACTCGAGGAGCCGCTTGAGCATCGGAATGCAACTGCCGCAGGATGTTCCGGCCGCGGTCGCACATTTGAGCGCCGGCACGTCGTGAGCACCGTCCGCGATCGCGCCGCAGATGCTGCGTTTGGACACCGCATTGCACGAGCAGATCTGCGCGTCGTCGGGCAGCGCACCCACCCCGACCTCTGCGCCGGCCGGCGCGATCAGCGTCGCCGGGTCGGCGGGCAGCGGGCGGCCGACCAGCGGCCGCAAACTGGAGTAGGCGCTCGCATCGCCGACCAGGATTCCACCCAGCAGGGTCGAAACATCGTCGGAGACCACGAGTTTGGCGTAGGTCTGGTTGACCGCGTCGTTGAGCACCACTTCCAGCGCGCCGGGTGTGCTGGCGTGTGCGTCGCCGAAGCTCGCCACGTCGACACCGAGCAGCTTGAGCTTGGTGGACAGGTCGGCACCCGGAAACTCGGCGGTACCGCCGACCAGGCGGTCGGCCACCACCTCGGCCATCGTGTAACCGGGTGCGACCAGGCCGTAACAGCGGCCTTCGACCGCGGCCACCTCACCGATCGCATACACCCGGGGATCGCCGGTGGCGCAACTGATGTCGGTCAGCACTCCGCCGCGCTCGGCGATCGGCAGACCACAGTCGCGGGCCAGCTCGTCACGGGGGCGCACCCCGGCGGAGAACACCAGCACCGCGGCGTCGAGCTGTTCACCGTTGGACAGCCACACCGTGATGCCGTCGCCGTTGTCGACGATGTCGGTGGACGCCACGTCGGTGTGCACGACGATACCGAGCTCGGTGATCAGCCGGTTCAGCAGTGCGCCGCCACCGTCGTCGACCTGAATGGGCATCAGCCGCGGGGACCGTTCCAGCACATGCGGAGTCAGCCCCAGCATGCGCAGCGCGTTGGCCGCCTCCAGCCCCAGCAGGCCGCCGCCGACGACGATCCCGGTCGCCCCTGGGCAGGTCGCCGTTGCGGCCGTGCGGATCGCATCGAGGTCTTCGAGCGTCCGGTAGACGAAGCACCGGTCGAGATCGCTGCCCGGGATGGGCGGCACGAACGGGTACGAGCCGGTGGCCAACACCACCGCGTCGTAGCCGATCCGCTCCCCCGTTGAGGTGACGACCTCGCGGGCGTCCCGGTCGATCGCGGCGGCCGCTTCCCCGACCCGCAGATCGACCAATTGGTCTCCGGCGTAGTCGTTTCCGGACAGTGCCAGGCCGGCGCGGTCCCATCCGTCGATATAGGACGACAACCCGACCCGGTCGTAGGCGGCGGTGGGTTCCTCGCACAGCACCACCACCCGCCAGTTTCCGTCGCGGTCGCGATCCCGCAATGCCTCGACGAACCGGTGGCCGACCATACCGTGACCGATGACCACGACGGTCCGGCGTTGGGCGGTCATGCGGCGGCTGCGGCGCTGCCGACCGCGAGGGTGTCGGTTCCGATGACTCCTGCGGTCTTCGGCCTGCGTACGTAAGCGGTCCAGGTGATCGCCGCGCACAGCACGTAGAAGCCGAGGAACACCCAGAAGGCCATGGTGGCGGATTTCGCCGGCGACAGGTAGGACGCTCGCAGTGCGATGTTGACGCCGACCCCGCCGAGACCGCCGATCGCACCGGCGATCCCGATCAGCGCTCCCGACATCCGCAGCGACCAGGCGCTGCGTTCCGGTGCGCTGAGCTGATCCAGGCCGCGGGACTTGGCCTCGAAGATCGACGGGATCATCTTGTAGACCGACCCGTTTCCGATCCCGGAGAGGATGAACAGTGCGATGAATCCGGCGATGAACGCGCCCATGGTGGCACCCGTCGCGGGCCCCGGGGTCGCGTCGTCGATCTGACCGGCGGCGACGAGCCAAGCGGCGGCGGCGATCATGGCGACGAAGGTGTAGAGCGTGACCCTGCCGCCGCCGAGGCGATCCGACAGCCAGCCGCCCAGCGGGCGCGACAGGGAGCCGAGCACCGGTCCGATGAACGCGATCTGGGCCGCGTGCAGGGACGCCTGCGCGGTCATCGCCGGAGTTACCGGGCCGCCGTGCGACAGTCCGGCAAGGAAGTTGATCTGCAGCACCTGGCCGAAGGCGAAGCCGAATCCGATGAACGATCCGAACGTGCCGATGTAGAGCAGTGAGATCAGCCACGAATCACGATGCGCCAGAACCTCGATGAGCGAACGCGCGTCGCTGCGCTGGTTGGTCAGGTTGTTCATGAAGAAAGATGCACCGACGGCCGCCAAGGCGATCAGCACCAGGTAGGTGGCACAAACCAGGTGCGGCGACCGGTTTCCGACCGTTGCGATGACCAGCAGCCCGACGAGTTGGATGACGGCGACACCGATGTTGCCGCCACCGGCGTTGAGGCCCAACGCCCAGCCCTTGTATCGCTGCGGGTAGAAGGCGTTGATGTTGGTCATCGACGAGGCGAAGTTTCCGCCGCCCAGTCCGGCGAATGCGGCCACGATCAGGAACGTCGTGTAGGACGTGCCCGGGTGCGCCATGAAGTACAGCGTCAGCGCGGTCGGGACCAGTAGTGCCAGTGCCGAGAAGATCGTCCAGTTGCGGCCGCCGAAGTGTGCGGTGGCGAAGGTGTACGGGATGCGCAGGACCGCACCCACCAGGGTGGGTACGGCCACCAGGAAAAACTTGCCTGCGGCATCGATGTGGTAGACGTTCTGCGGCATGAACAGCACCATCACCGACCAGATGGACCACACGGAGAATCCGACGTGTTCGGCGAAGATCGACCAAATCAGGTTGCGGCGTGCGATTTTCGAGCCGCCGTCATTCCAGGCGTCGACGTCTTCGGCGTCCCAGTCGTCGATGTCGTAGCCGCTACGGGCTGGTGAAGTCTGCATGCGTCGACGGTAGGAATTCTTTGTTGCGCCTTCGCACCTGCGCGGTGATCCTGGTGTCACAACTCGCTCACTTTCCCTATCCCGCCGCGGTGAGGTCAGTACACGTCGCGCAGATAACGCTTGGTGGCGACGAGTTCACGCCTGTAATCGTGGGCGGCTTCGGCATCCATGCGTCCCTGGCCGGCGATGATCGTGCTCAGCGCGGCGTCCACGCCGGCGGCCATGCCGGTGGCGTCACCGCACACATACAGGTGCGCACCGTCCTGCAGCCAGCCCCACAGCAGAGCAGCGTTGTCAATCATCTTGTTCTGCACATAGATTCGCTTGGCCTGGTCACGAGAGAACGCGAGGTCGAGCCGGCTGAGGAAGCCGTCTGCGACCATGGCCGTGAGTTCGTCGGCGAAGTAGAAGTTCTCGGCGCGGTGCTGGTCGCCGAAGAACAACCAATTGCGGCCGGTATGAGCCAGCGCGCGCCGCTCGTGCAGGAACCCGCGAAACGGCGCGATACCGGTGCCGGCACCGATCATCACGACCGGAGCGCACGGGTCTTGCGGCGGACGGAAATGCGGCGAGTGCTGCAGGAAGATCGGAGTGGCCGCGTCGGCCGCGCGGTCGGCCAGGTAGGTCGAACACACTCCCCCGCGCCGAGCCCCACCCGGTCCGTCGTAGCGCACCACCGACACCGTGAGTTGCACCTCGTGCGGACTGATGAGCGGGCTGGACGAAATCGAGTAGAACCGCGGCGCCAACCGCACCAGCGCGTCCTGCCACTGCCGGGCGTCCGCCCGCACGCCGAACGCGCGAATGGCGTCGATTCCATTGCGTCCCAACCGCCATGACTCCAGGTCGCCGAGCGCCGATCGCAGGTGTTTGACCACCGCCTTGTCGGTCGCGGTGTCGGCGAGGAAGGTGATCAGGTTCGGGGTCAACCGGCAGATGTCGTAGCTGGTGGTCAGCGCTTCTCGCAGTGCGCATTCCACACCGTCGACCTCGACGATGTCGTCGCCGGACAAGCCGGTGACGGACAGCCATTCCGCCACGTCGTCGTCGTCGTTGATCGGCAGCACTCCCAGCGAATCGCCGACCGAATAGCTGACGTCGTGCTCGGAGATGTCGAAGCCGAACTCCCGTACCTCCTTGGCCGCCGACCGGGGCGTGAGCCGCAGGTTGCGGCTGAGCTTCGCATGGATCGGATCGGCCCGGGTGAACCGCCTCGGTGTCGTGGTCGCCGAGTTGGACAGCACCGCAGCAGGATTGACCAACGCGATGATTCGCCGGACCCAGTCGTCGACGGCGGCATCGTCGTGGATCTCGGTGTCGCGGCGCTCCAGGAGCCGGTGGCCGCCGAGTTCGGCCAGCCGGGCGTCCAGCGCGCGAGCGTGCCCGCAGAACTGGCCGTAAGAACGGTCGCCGATGCCCAGGACGGCGAATTCCAGCCCGTCCAGGACGGGGGCATCCGGTGCGCTGAGCCGGTGCCAGAAGTCGGCGCCGTTATCGGGTGGGCCGCCGTCACCGAAGGTGCTCGTCACGACGAACACGTTTCCGACACCGGCCAGCCGGGCGGCGTCGACGTCGGCCATCGCCACCAGTTCGGCCTCGATGTCCTGTGCCGCAAACTCATCCACCAGCCGGGCGGCGAGGTCTTCGGTGTTTCCGGTCTGCGATGCCCACAGCACCACCGGGCCGGCGCCCGCCAGTTGGGTTCGCACCGGCCGCGGCTGCACCGGGGGCGCACCGACTGGCTGCAGCCGCACCGCGCACACTTTCAGTTCCGGCTGCAGCGAGTGCGGATCGACCGCGTCGTTGGTCACCGCGTTGACCGTGACATCGTCGCCGTGTTCGTCGTTCCAGTGGAACGGCGCGAAGCAGTTACCCGGCAGCACCCGGTCGGTGACGACGGCGGGCAGCACCGCACGGCCGCGTCGCGACGCCACCTCCACTGGTTGACCGTCGCGGATGTCGAGAGCGGCGGCGTCGGCGGTATGGATCTCGACGAAGGGGCCGTTGTCGAGTCGGCTGAGCTTGTCCACCCGACCGGTCTTGGTCATGGTGTGCCACTGGTGCGGCAGCCGACCGGTGTTGAGCAGCAACGGGAATGCGTCGTCGGGGCATTCGTGCGGTTCCAGGTGCGGCCGGGCGTGGAAGACCGCGCGGCCGGACGGGGTGGCGAACTTCAGCACTCCGTCGGCGAGGTAGCGGATCGGGTGCCGGTCGTCGGTGTCGCCGGGCGGACACGGCCATTGCACCGGCGTATCCCGCAGCCGTTGATAGCTGATCCCCCGGATGTCGTAGCCGGTCTTGGGATTGGCGAAGCCGCGGATCTCGTCGAAGACCTGTTCACTGGACTGGTAGGCGAAGTGCGCACCGAATCCCATCGCAGCGGCGACCTGGCAGATCAGCTGCCAGTCGGGCCTGGCCTCGCCCACCGGCGAGACGCATTGCCGGACAAGGGTGAGGTTGCGTTCGGAATTGACCATCACCGCGTCGGACTCGGCCCACAGCGTTGCGGGCAGAACCACGTCGGCGTAGCGGTTGGTCGCGGTGTCGGCGTAGGCATCCTGGGTGACGACGAGTTCGGCGGCCCGCAGCCCGGCGATCACCCCGGCACGGTTGGGGACGCTGGCCACCGGGTTGGTGCAGATGATCCAGCAGGCCTTGATGTCGCCGGCAGCCATCCGCTCGAACATGTCGATGGTGCCGCGGTTCACGTCCGTGCGGATCGTCGCGGGTTCAAGGCCCCACATCGCCTCGACGAACGAGCGGTCCCCGGGGGCGTCCACCGAGCGTTGACCGGGCAATCCCGGCCCCATGTAACCCATTTCGCGGCCGCCCATGGCGTTGGGCTGACCGGTCAGTGACAGCGGACCGCTGCCGGGCCTGCAGATCGCGCCGGTGGCCAGGTGCAGGTTGCAGATCGCGTTGGTGTTCGCAGTTCCGTGGGTGCTCTGGTTGAGCCCCATCGTCCACAGTGACATCCACTCGCCGGCTTGAGCGATCATCGTTGCCGCACGGCGGATGTGGGACTCGGACAGGCCGGTGATCTCGGCGACCCGGGCCGGTGGGTAGCCGGCGAGGAATTCGGGCATGCCCGCCCAGCCCTCGGTGTGTGCGGCGATGAATTCGCGGTCGATGTCGCCGGATTCCACCAGTAGGTGTAGCAGTCCGTTGAGCAGCGACAGGTCGGTGCCGGGCCGGATCTGCAGGAAGAGATCGGCCTTTTCCGCGGTCGCGGTGCGCCGCGGGTCGACGACGATCAGCTTGGCCCCGGTCCGCAGGCGATCGGCCATTCGCAGGAACAGAATGGGATGGCAGTCGGCCATATTGGCGCCGATGACGAAAAACAGATCGGCACAATCGATGTCGGCGTAGGAGCCGGGCAGCCCGTCGGCTCCGAGTGATTGCTTGTACCCGGTGGCCGCACTGGCCATGCACAACCGGGAGTTGGACTCGATGTTGACCGTGCGGATGAAACCCTTGGCCAGTTTGGTGGCGAGGTACTGCGCCTCGAGCGACATCTGCCCGGAGACGTAGAGGGCGATCGAGTCCGGGCCGTGCCGCGCCAGTATGTCCGCGAGGCGGCTGCCGACGATCGCAGCGGCATCGTCGACGGAGGCAGCGTCGAATCGCTCGCCCCGGGCGGGCCGGATCAGGGCACTCATCGCGCGACCGTCGGCACTGCCCATCAATTCGGCGTGGGTGGCACCCTTCGTGCACAGGCGACCCGAGTTGGTGGGGTGAAGCCGGTCACCGACAACACTGGCGATGACCGGACCTCCAGGGCCGGGTGCGGTGCGCACCTCGATGCCACACCCGACGCCGCAATACGAGCAGGCGGTACGGATGTGGTCGGCGCACTCTGTCCCGGCAGCCACGGCGCAACAGTGCCCGGCGGACATTACGGGAGGCGCCGGGGCGCGTTATCGCGACGATAAACCGCGCTCACTTCGGCGGTGACGCTGGTGTGAGAACTCACCCGGCGATGTAAGACTTGTCGCCATGGCGACCGCCTCCTACCACCACGGAAACCTGCGGCAGGCCCTGCTCGACCACGGCGTCGCGCTGGCCAGGGCGGGTGGGCCGGACGCGGTGGTGCTGCGCGACGTCCAGCGGCTGGCCGGGGTGAGCAACTCGGCCGCCTACCGGCACTACGCGGACCGGCGGGCGCTGCTGGCGGCGGTGAAAGCCAACGTCATGGCCCAGATCGGGACGGCGATGGCCGAGGCGATCGAGCACGTCCCCGACGAGGGGCGACCGACCGACCGGGCGCTCGCCCGCTTCCGCGCCACCGGTCAGGCCTACATCGACTTCGCCGTGGCCGAGCCCGGGCTCTTCCGCACCGCGTTCGCCCCGGACGGCACCGAACCCAGCGAAGAGACGGTCCCGCCCGAGCGCCATCCCTTTCAGATCCTCCGCGGCTGCATCGACGACCTGGTGGCCGCGGGCATGCTCGCCGCGACCCGACGGGACGGCTTCGACGAAGCAGCGTGGGCGGCGGTGCACGGCGCTGCGACGTTGTTCCTGGACGGCCCGCTCGGCATGGCGGGAACCGACCGCCAGCAGCTGATCACCCAACGCCTGCTCGACGCGTTCGGCGACAGCCTGCGGTAGGCCTGCTCGGGCCAATGTTGACAGTGTCAACTTCGACTGGCATGCTCCGATATGTTATCGCCGTCAACATAAAGGGGCGTTGCCCATGTCCGTCGACACATCGGCCTTCCCCACTCCACTCGGCGCCGCGCGACGAACCCGGCCGGTGGCGATCCTCGCGGTCGTGCTGGTCGCCGCTCTCGCGATCAATGTCGAGACAACCATCGTCAATGTTGCTCTGCCGACCCTGAATTCGACCCTCGGCGCCTCCACGCGCGCGCTGCAGTGGATCGTCGACGCCTACAACCTGGCGTTCGCGGCGCTGGTCTTGGCCGGCGGCACCATCGGTGACCGGTTCGGCAGGCGGGGCACCCTGATCGCGGGCCTGATCCTGTTCGCGGCAAGCAGCGTCGGCGCCGCCCTGTGCACCTCGACCGGACCGCTGATCGGCATGCGACTGGTGATGGGCGTGGCCTCGGCACTGATCTACCCGACAACACTGGCCATCATCACCGACACCTTCCGCGATCCGCGGCAGCGGGCGGCGGCCATCGGAGTCTGGGGTGCGGTCACCGGGCTGGGCGTGGCTATCGGACCCATCCTGGGCGGCGCCCTGCTCGAGGTGTTCTGGTGGGGCAGCCTGTTTCTCGCGCTGGCGCCGATAGCGATGGCCGCCGCGCTGGCCTCCCCGCTCGTCATCCCGGCCTCGACGCCCGGCCGGCAGCATCGGCTGGATCGCGGTGGGCTTGCGCTGTCGGTCGTGATGCTCGGCGCGCTGGTCTACACCATCATCGAGGCACCCGACCGTGGCTGGACCAGCGTGCCCACGCTGGCAGGATTCGCCGTCGCGCTGATCGCCGCGGTGAGCTTCGCCTGGTGGGAACGCCGCCAATCCGACCCGCTGATCGACGTCAGCCTGTTCACCAACCTGCGATTCAGCGCCGCCAGCGGTGCGGTGACCGTCGCCTTCTTCGCCCTGTTCGGGTTCATCTTCCTGATCACCCAGTTCATGCAGCTGGTGCAGGGCAACAGTGCGCTGGAGACCGGCGTGCGTATTCTGCCGGTGGCGCTGTCCATCGCCGTCGGCTCGATCCTGGGCACACGGTTGGCGGTGACCCGCATCGGCACGAAAGTCGTTGTCTTCGTTGGCCTTCTGCTGTTGGCCGCATCGTTCGGCTGGATCGCGGCCAGCGAGCTGGCGATCACCTACCCGACGATGGCCATGCAGATGGTGCTCCTCGGCGGCGGCCTGGGGTTGACGACCGCACCGGCCACCGACTCGATCATGGGCGTCGTGCGTCCCGAACAAGCCGGTGCCGGGTCGGCGGTCAACGACGCGACCCGGCAGGTCGGCGGCACCCTCGGGGTCGCGGTCATCGGCAGCATCTTCTCCACCCTCTACATCCGGCATCTGGCCGAGAACCCGACCGTGAGCGCGTTGCCCCCGGCCGCGCAGTCGACCGCGCGCGAGGGGCTGGCCCAAGGGTTGGCGGTGGCGGGCCAGGTGCCGCCTCCGTTCGGCGGCGCGGTGCGGGGCGCCGTCGACAACGCGTTCCTCGCCGGGCTGCAGGCCGGGTGTCTGACCGCCGCCGGGGTCTGCCTGGCCGGAGCGGTGTTCGTGCTGGCAGTGCTGCCGTCGCGCCCAAGAACTTCGGTGTCCGAATCCTAGGTTTCGGGTGACCGAAAACGCGGTATAGTCGAACCATGACGAGCATGGACCAGGTGCAGATCGCGGGTGTTCCGTGGCCGCGCTACAAGCTTGTCGCGCTGGTGCTCGGCCTGATCGTCTTCGCCGTCGTCGGCGTGGTCACGATGGATGCCGCGCCCGCCGTGCTGCTGGCCGCCGGCACCTCGACCGCGGTGTGGCTCGCGTTCGGGCTGCGCCGCAGGCGCTAACGCTCCAGAACGCGTTTCAGCGTCGCCAGATCGGCGGCCACCGCAGCCGCATCGGCCGCGTACTCCTCGTCCGACATCTCGGGCCTGCGCCGCAACGTGAACACCACCTCGCACCACTGGTCGCCGGCAGGCACCACCCGCAACGGATTGAACACCGGCTCACCCGACGGCAGATTCACCACGTGGTCGAGCACGCCGAGATCGTTGGCCGGGGTGAACTCGATCGTGATCTCCCCCATCGGTGACTGTGCGACCCAGGTGTCGCCGACCCGCGTCAGCTCACTGGTGGCCAGGCCGGCCGCCCACTGCGGTAGGTGAGCCGGATCGGATGCGTAGCGGTACACGTCGAGCGCCGACCTGTTGATCCAGGCGCTGATGTGCCGGGACTCGTTCGGGGTGGCATCGGTCATGGTTTCTCCTCGGTGCAGTGAATGCCACACGTGCAGGTGTCGATCGACGGACACGTGCAGGCCATCGCCCACTCGATGATGCCGCGAGCCCGGGCCAGCGTCGCCAGTTGCGCATCGATATCGGCCAGCTTCGCCTCGGCCAGCGCGCGACTGGCCGGCCGCCCCGGGGCATCGTCGCGCAACAACACGGCGATCTCGTCGAGGCTGAAGCCGGCGGCCTTACACAACCCGATGACCTCGAGCCTGGTCAGCACTGCGCCGTCGTAGCGACGCTGACCGCCGGCCCGCGACGGCATGGGTAGCAGCCCGATCTTCTCGTAGTAGCGCAACGTGGTCGCCGCCACGTCGGTGCGGCGTGCGACGTCGCCGATGGTGAGCGCAGTGGTCATGGGCACCTTCCCGGACTGCTTGCTTGACTTGGAGCCAACTCTAAGTCCTTCAATGGCCACCATGGACACTTTGCGCACCAGCCGCTACGCCCAGCTGCGGACCTTCCGCCGGGACGGCAGACCCGTCGACACCCCCATCTGGTTCCACCTCGACGGCCAGACCCTGGTGTTCCGCACCAAGCTCGGGCCGAAGACCGCGCGGATCGTCAACGACCCGCGGGTGCAGCTGCGGGTGTGCGACTACAAAGGCCGCGTGCCCGCCTCCGCTGTTGCATTCGACGGGCACGCGGAGTTGCTGTCGGGCGCTGAGGCCGAACGGGCCAACCAGCAGCTGCACGCACGGTACGGCTGGCAGTACAACCTCGTGCCACTGTTGCCGCTGCCTGGCATCACCAACGTCGACGCCGGCCTGCCGTGGCGGGAGAAGTGGCAGCGGGTCCGCACCCGAACCGTCTGGCCGGGCAGCGCTATCGTGCGGGTGGAGTTGACCGAGCAGTTTCGCTGAGCGGCAACCACTGCGGGCCGTTAGGGTGGGAAAGTCAGCGGCACACGGTTGCAAGCGAAGGTGGTGCGCGGAAGTGCTCAAACGCGACGTGGGTGCCGAGCTCGACGTAACCGTAACTGCGCCAACAACTTTGGAATTCCAGATCGCAGTTGTCCCGCTTCCCGGAATACAGCTCACCGAGACGCTGGAATACCGGCTCAACGGAAAACTGGTCAGCCCTGACGAGATCATCGGCGATCACGGCACCCGCATTCATCGCTTCGATGCCGGCGAGGGGACGGTCACCGCCTCGTATCGGGCCACCGTCGAGGGCCGCGCCGAACCGCCGCCCGTACACGACATCGACCTCTCGACCTATCTGCGGCCCAGCCGCTACGCCGAGGCCGACAAGTTCTACGGCTACGCCGCCACGGAATTCGGGCAATACGCGAACTCCGCCGCGCTGCTGGAGAAGGTGTCGTCATGGGTGGGCGCGCGGCTGAGTTACGTACCGGGCTCGAGTGATCCGATCGACGGCGCAGCGGACACCCTCCTCGCGGGTGCCGGTGTCTGCCGCGACTACGCGCATCTGGTGATTGCGGTGCTGCGCGCGGTGAACGTGCCGGCGCGACTGGTCGCGGTCTATGCGCCGGGCTGCGACCCGATGGACTTTCACGCCGTCGCCGAGGCGTTCGTCGACGGCGCCTGGCAGGTCGTCGACGCGACATGCCTGGCGCCCCGCCAAACCATGGTGCGGATCTCCACCGGCCGCGACGCCGCGGACACGGCGTTCCTGGACAACCACAACGGCGCGATCACCCTGAACAACATGGAGGTCACCGCGGTCGTCGACGGCACGCTGCCACTCGACTCTGTGCACGATCTGGTCGCCCTGAGCTGACCGGGTCTAGCCTCCGAGGCAGCCCGGCCCCAGTAACGCCTTGAGATCGCCCATCAGCGCAGAGGACGGCGTCACCCGCAGCGACTGATCGAGTTCCAAAGTGGTGATCCGGTCACCACTGATCAACCGTAGATGCACCTGAGCTGTACCCGGATGGCGAGCCAGCACCTGCTTGAGTGCGCTCACCTTGTCCATCGTGCACTGCCGGGTGGGCAGACTCACCGCAAGGGGCCGGTTCGCCTGTGCACCTGAAAAGTCCGGCACCACAAGCTCATTGGCGATCAACGAGATCCGGTCGTCCTGGATGCGAACCTTGCCGCCCACGAGCACCACCGCGTCGTCGGCGATCTCGGCGCCGAACAACGAATACGTCTGCGGGAAGAACATCACCTCGATGCCGCCGGTGAGATCCTCCAACTGCGCTGAGGCCCAGGGCATTCCGTTCTTGTTGACCCGCCGGTTGACACCGGCCAGAATACCGCCGACCCGAACCTGGGTGTCATTGGCGACGTCCCCGCCGAGGATCGCCGGGATCTGAGTATCCACCTGGGCGTTCAGCAGGTGGGCAACGCCGTTGAGCGGATGCCCGGATACGTACAGTCCCAGCATCTCCCGCTCGAGGGCCAGTTTGTGCTTGTCGTCCCATTCCTCGTCGGGCACGCGGATGGTGAACGCCGAGTCGCCGCTGTCGGCGCCGTCGCCGTCTCCCCCGCCGAACAGATCGAACTGTCCGATCGCTTCCGCTTTCTTGGTGCCAAGCACCGAATCGACGGCATCGGTGTGCACCAGGAACAGGCCCTTGCGCGGATGCTTCAGCGAATCGAAAGCCCCTGCTTTGATCAGGGATTCGGTGACCTTCTTGTTGCAGGCCGCGATGTCGATCTTGTTCAGGTAGTCGGAGAAGTCGGTGAACTTGCCCTTGTCGGTCCTGGTGGCGATCAACGAACTGACCACGTTGGCGCCGACGTTGCGGATCGCGCCGAGCCCGAACCGGATGTCGTCGTCCACCGAGGCGAAGTTCTGCACCGACTCGTTGACATCGGGCGGCAGGACCGTGATACCCAGCCGGCGGCAGTCGGCGAGGTAGACCGCAGCCTTGTCCTTGTCGTCACCGACCGAGGTGAGCAGCCCGGCCATGTACTCGGCCGGGAAATTGGCTTTGAGGTAGGCGGTCCAGTAGGACACCAATCCATAGCCGGCGGCGTGCGATTTATTGAACGCGTACCCGGCGAACGGAAGAATGGTGTCCCACAGCGCTTTCACCGCCTTCTCGGAGAACCCGTTGGCGGTCATCCCCTCCTTGAAGCCCTGGTACTCCGCCTCGAGCACCTCGAGCTTCTTCTTGCCCATGGCTTTTCGCAGCGCATCGGCCTTGCCCATCGAGTAGGAGGCGACCTTCTGGGCGATGAACATGATCTGCTCTTGGTAGACGATCAGACCGTATGTCTCGGACAGAATCTCCTTGAGCGGTTCCTCGAGCTCAGGATGGATCGGCTTGATCGCCTGTCGGTTGTTCTTGCGATCGGCGTAGTCGTTGTGGGCGTTCATGCCCATCGGACCGGGCCGGTACAGCGCCAGCACGGCGACGATGTCGTTGAACTCCGTGGGCTGCATGCGCCGCAACAGGTCCCGCATCGGCCCGCCGTCGAGTTGGAACACCCCGAGGGTGTCTCCGCGCCCCAACAGTTCGTAGGCCTTGGGATCGTCCAGCGGAAGCGAATCCAAATCCACGTCGATGCCGCGGTTGGCTTTGATGTTCTCGATGCAGTCGCCGATGATCGTGAGGTTCCGCAGGCCGAGGAAGTCCATCTTCAGCAGGCCGATGGCCTCACACGACGGGTAATCCCAGCCGGTGATGATCGCGCCGTCCTGCGGCCGCTTCCACAGCGGGATCGCCTCGATCAGCGGCTGGGAGCTCATGATCACCGCGCACGCGTGCACACCGGCGTTGCGGACCAGTCCCTCCAGGCCACGCGCGGTCTCGTAGATGGTGCGCACGTCGGGATCGGTGTCGATCAAGGCGCGAACCTCGGCGGCCTCCTTGTACCGCTCGTGGTTCGGGTCGGTGATCCCCGCCACCGAGATGTCCTTGGCCATGATCGGCGGCGGCAGTGCCTTGGTGATCCGGTCGGCTATCGCGAAGCCCGGCTGGCCGTAGTGGACACGGGCCGAATCCTTCAGCGCCGCCTTGGTTTTGATGGTGCCGAAGGTGATGACCTGGGCGACCCGGTCACTTCCCCACTTCTCGGCGGCGTAGCGCACCATCTCACCGCGGCGACGATCGTCGAAGTCGATATCGATATCGGGTGCGGACGGGCGTTCCGGGTTGAGGAACCGCTCGAACAGCAGCCCGTGCGGGATCGGGTCGATATTGGTGATGCCCAGCGCGTAGGCCACCAGCGACCCGGCGGCCGAACCACGGCCTGGGCCGACCCGGATGTCGATCGACTTCGCGTAGTTGATCAGGTCGGCCACGATCAGGAAGTACGACGGAAAACCCTTGCCGCAGATGACGTCGATCTCGTAGCTGGCCCGCTCGGTGTACTCCGGCGGCACCGCGTCCGGGAAACGCCGACGAAGACCGGCCGCGACCTCGTGGCGCAGCCAGCTGCCCTGGTCGTGGCCGTCCGGCACCGGGAAGATCGGCATCCGGTCGGTGGGGGCCCACACGTCGGCGTAGGACTGCACCCGCTCGGCGATCAGCAGCGTCGAATCGCAGGCCTCGGGGACCTCCGCGTCCCACAGCGCGCGCATCTCCGCCGCCGACTTCAGGAAGTAGCCGTCGCCGTCGAACTTGAACCGGTTGGGGTCCGACAGCGTCTTGCCGGTCTGGATGCACAGCAGCGCTTCGTGGTTGTGCGACGCGTCGCGGGTCACATAGTGGCAGTCGTTGGTCGCCAGGGCCGGGATACCGAGCTTGCGGCCGACGTCCAGCAGACCTTCGCGGACCCGGCGCTCGATCGAGAGCCCGTGGTCCATCAGCTCGAGGAAGTAATTATCCGGCCCGAAGATCTCCCGCCACTTGGCGGCCGCCTCCAGCGCCTCCTTCTCGTGGCCCAGCCGCAGCCGGGTCTGGACCTCACCCGACGGGCAGCCCGTGGTGGCGATGATGCCGGCGGCGTGCTCGGCGATGATCTCGGCATCCATCCGGGACCACTTGCCGAGCTGGCCCTCGAACGAGGCGAGCGTCGACAGCTTGAACAGGTTGCGCAGGCCGGTGGCATTCTCGGCGACCATCGTCATGTGCGTGTAGGAGCCGCTGCCCGACACGTCGTCACTCTTCTGGCCGGGATCACCCCACAGGATGCGCCGGGTGTCAAAGCGGGATCCGGGCGCGATGTAGGCCTCGACGCCGATGATCGGTTTGATGCCGACCTTGGTGGCGGCGTTGTAGAACTCGCTGGCCCCGAACATGTTTCCGTGGTCGGTCATGCCGATGGCGGGCATCTCGAGGCGCTGCGCCTCGGCGAGCATGGGCGTGATCTTCGCTGCACCGTCGAGCATCGAGTACTCGGTGTGGTTGTGCAGGTGCACAAAAGAGCCGGCAGAAGTTCCAGTACCCATAGGCCCGTCAGTCTAGGGCCGCCGACCGACAGCCTTCGGCGTGTCGCGTCCGTGTCTGGCGGCTCGTGTCGATTCTCTTCGCGCCGGCCCGCCAGTCCTGATAGGCAGAAGCCTATGTTCGCGCCCAAGCCCCCGCTGCGCAGTGTGGGCAGTGACCCCGACTACCGGTTCACCCTGGCCAACGAGCGGACCTTCCTGGCCTGGTTGCGGACCGGTTTGGCGCTGCTGGCCGGGGCGGTGGCACTGGCCAGCCTGGTCCACGATTTCGGGCCGCGTCCGTTCCGGATCGTGATCACGGTGCTGCTCCTGGTGCTGTCGCTGGTGGTCACCGCGGGCGCGTACGTCCGGTGGGATCGCGCCGAGCGGGCGATGCGGGAGAAGCGGCCGCTACCGACCGATCCGCTGCCCCGGATCATCGTCTCCGGCGCGGCGATCATCATCGTGGCCGCGGCGGTGCTGGTCTACCTTGCCGAGTTCGGCCGGTGACCGAGAACCCGGACGTCACGGCGGCGGCCGAGCGCACGGCGCTGGCGTGGCAGCGCACGACCATCGGGGTGCTGGCGATCGGGGCCCTGCTCGTGCGGTGGAGCGTGGTCGAACGGTTTCCGCTGTGGCCGGGCATCGTGCTCGTCACGGCAGCCGCACTGGCCAGCCTGATTCTGGTCCGGCGCCGCTACCAACGGGTCCGCGCGGCGCTGCTGGCCGCGCAGACGCCGCTTTCGCGCTACCTCGTCCCCGGGGCCACCGCGGTCATGCTGGTGCTCGTCGCCGTCGTGGGCGCGGCGATGCTCGTGGAGTACGCCCGCCTCTAGGCCTCGTCTTTGAGCATTCGGGCGATCTCGCGAGCCTGTTCCTCGGTCACGTCACCGGAGAGCTGCAGCACCTCGCCGTCGATCCGCTCGGTGATCTTCGGCGCCCACACCACCAGGTTGGACCGCACGAACGCGACCTGCTGATCGATGTGGGATGCGGTGAAATCGGCGAACGCCCGCGCCGACTCCGGAGTCATCGTGACCTGCACCATCTGCTTGGCGGTCAGCGGGTTCAGGAAGGAGTCGACGTCGGTGAGCTGAACCGTCAACGCCTGCGGCCCAAGCTCGTACACCGCGGACTTGACGATGTCGCAGATGCGCAGCGGCGCCTCGGGCGGCGTCGGAGGCGGCGGGTCGCAGTCCCCGGGCCGGATCACGAACGGCCCCCCGGTTACCGGCCGCAGTGACAGCGGCTTGATGGTCAGCGGAGGAGCAGTGGTGGTCGTGGTCGTCATCGAGGCGGCGTCCTGCCGCTTGGTCAGGACGCCGGGGGTGAGCAACACCCCGAGGACGGGCACCACGATCGCCGCCGCGGCCAGCGCCGCCACCACCGCGATCATGATCCGCCGGTTACGGGGGGACTTGTCGGTCATGCGCTCCTCGATCTGAGTTTCTCTGGTTCACATCGGAACCGGCGCACCGAAGCCGGGGATGATCCCGATCGGGATCACCGCCAGCAGGATCACGCCGACAGCGAACACGATCAGCGTGCGGCGGGTCGGTGGCTCATCGATTTCGGGCTGGTCGCGGGTGTACAGCAAAAAGACGACCCCGAGGTCGAAGGCGATGATCACCCACCACCGGACCCAATCGACCCCGGTCGCGAACACCGGCAGGATCATCACGATCCCGACCAGCATGGCCAGCGGCCGGCCCCGCAGGATTGCGGTGTACCGCCGGACCGGAACGCCCGCAACATGACTGATCGCCAGCATGCCGATGATCAGCGTGGCCACTCCGTAGACGGTCGAACCCGCCAGCGCGACGACGCCGATGCTGCCGACGAACCGCAGGCCTTCGCTGAAGGTCATGTCGAACAGTGGCAGGAAGGCCCGGCAGAACCAGTCGTGGTAGTCGACGTAGTAGTGGAATCCGCTCAGCAGCTGGCCGATGGTCGGTTTGCCTGCCAGCGGGTGGTTCATCGGTCCGTGCTGCACCAGCTGACACAGCTGCGGGGATACCTTCTGCTTGCCGAATGCGGCCAGCGCCAGCGCCACCAGTACAGACGGTCCGAGCGCCGCCACCACACTGGCCCAGAACGCCTTGGCGTCCAGATGCCGCGCCAGCACCGTCAGCGCCGACAGCACGCCGAGCCCGAACAGGAACGGCGTCGCCTCGTGGATCAGCGTCAACACGGCAAGCGTCAAACCATAGACAGCACTGGCGATTACGGTCGCACGGGCGGTGGCGACCCTGGTCAGCACGACGGCGAAGAAGGCCATCGCGGCGCCACCCAGCAGATCAGTGCGCGCCGAGAACAGCGCGAACGCGAACCCGAACGGCAGCACGGGGATCAGCAGGGCGATCAACCGCCGTCGCTGCGATCGACCGGACCTGACGGCGACAGCCCAGGCCACCACGGCAAGGCCGAGAACGAAGGCGACCGTCGGAATCCAGCGCAGCACAGCCAGACCACCGAAGTAGTGCGCGGCGCCGAACAGACCCAGCAGCTCGCCGGCAAGTCCGCGCCGGATGAAACCCACCGAGTAGTCGATGGCGAAGTAGGAATACCAATAGCCGTCGGGGACCACCGTGATCGCCAACGTCAAAAGGACCGCGGCCCACAGCATCAGCAGCGCCGTGAACGTGATGAAGAAGCCGCGCCTGCTCCCGGTGTCGACCGCGGTGCTCGGCATCGGATGAGTATAGGGTCGGTCCACGTGAGCCAAGATGCGACGGTCGCCTATCTGGGCTTCCACGACAAGGACAATCTCGGCGACGACGCGATTTACGACGCGGTGAAATCCCAGCTGCCCGGCGTCACGTTCGCCGACATCCCGCGGTTGGCGCACGAATTCGTCTTTCCCCTCGGCGCGGCGCTGCACCGGGCGCGCACGCCCAGCACGCTGGTGATGGGCGGCGGGACGCTGGTCGGGGTCCGCTACTTCCGGCTGCTCGCCAGGGCGGGCCTTGCGGTGACCAAGAACACCGGGAAGTACGCGATCGGCGTCGGGGTTCAGGACCCGGGTTATGCCGGGCGTGGCAGCGGATCCGGCAATGACGAGCTCACCAAATGGAAGCCGATCCTGGCCGGGTTCGACTCGGTGTCGGTACGCGGACCCCGCAGCGTCGAACTGCTCGCCGACATCGGGCTGACCGCCGAGGTGACCGGCGATCCGGCTCTGATCCTGCCGCGGCCCGCGGTGCCGGTCGAGGACGGCCTGATCGGGGTCAACCTCGGCTACGGCGACGACCTGTGGGGGCATGACCCGGCCGGTGTCGCCAACCACGTCGCGGCCGCCGTGCGGGAACTCGCGGGCCGCGGTCATCGGTTCGTCGGCATCCTGATGAACCCGAGCGACCGCAAGTGGCTGGAGGTGGCCTTCGAGGGTGTGCAGGCCGACATCGTGCGGCCGCCCGACGCCGCCGCGGCCGCCCGGGAATTCGCCCGCTGCTCGGCGGCGATCGTCTGCCGCCTGCACGCCGGAATCCTCGCCGCGCTGTCGGACACCCCGGTGGTGTCCCTTGAGTATCAACCGAAGTGCCGCGACTTCGCGATGTCGATCGACGACGAGCGCTCGCTGATCCGCACCGATCAGGTCACCGGCACCGCCGTCGTCGACCGGGTTCTGGAATCGCTGGCCGACTCACGCGCCATCCGGGCCAACAAGCACGCCGCAGTCGACCGGCTGCGCACCCAGTTGGACTCCGAGTACAGCGCGCTGCGCCGTCAGCTCGGCGTCGCGGGCGCCTGACGGGCCCGCCGCAGCGCGTCACCGCTGAACACCAGCAGCGCCAGCCAGATCAGCGCGAAACCGGCCCAGCGGGCCGGCGGCATCGGCTCGTGCGCCACCAGCACACCCCAGGTCATCTGCATGGCCGGATTCAAGTACATCAACAGCCCGAGGGTGACCAGGGGCAGGCGCTGGGCGGCGGCGGCGAAGAACAGCAGCGGGATCGCGGTGATCGGCCCGGACAGCATCATCAACGCCATGTGACCCGGCCCGTTACTGGCGAACTGGCCGTGCCCACCAAGTTGCAGCACGACGATGTAGGCGATGGCGAAGGGGGCGGCGATCGCGGCCTCCACCCCCACGCTGACCCGCGGGTCGGTGGGGACCACCTTTTTGACCACCCCGTAGAGACCGAACGTCGAGGCCAGCCCGAGCGCGATGATCGGCGGGCCGCCGACCTCGATGCCGAGCAGGATCACCGCGGCCAACGCGATCAGCACGGCCACCACCTGGGCCCGGTTGAGCCGCTCCCGGAAGATCAGCACCCCGAGCAGCACACTGATCAGCGGATTGATGAAGTAGCCGAGCGCGGCGTCGACGACATGGCCGTTGCTGACCGCGAAGATGAAGATGACCCAGTTGGCCGACACCAGCGCCGAGGCACAGAGCAGCAGAAGCCAGGTGCGTCCGGTGATCGACCGCAGGTCGGACAGTTTCCGCATCGCGACGACCACACCGGCCATCAACACCGTCGTCCAGATGATGCGGTGAGCCAGAACCTCCAGGGCCCCAGCCGGTTTCAGCAGCGGGAAGAACGCCGGGAACAGACCCCAGGACCCGTAGGCACCGATGCCGTAGAGCAGACCGCTGGTCTTGGTGTCCTGTTTGGGGGTCGTCACGATTCGCCGCGCAGCACATCCAATGCGTGCTGCAGATCCGCTGGGTACGGAGCGGTGACCTCGAAGTGCCTACCGTCGGCAGGATGGGCGAACGCCAGGGAACGCGCGTGCAGCCACTGCCGTTCCAGGCCGAGGCGCTTGGCCAGGACCGGGTCGGCGCCGTAGGTCAGATCACCGGCGCACGGGTGGTGCAGCGCGGCGAAGTGCACCCGGATCTGGTGCGTGCGACCGGTTTCCAGGTGGATGTCGAGAAGACTTGCGGCCCGGAACATTTCGACGGTGTCGTAGTGGGTGATGCTGTGCCGCCCGGTCTCGGTGACGGCGAACTTCCAGTCGTGGCCGCGGTGCCTGCCGATCGGCGCGTCGATGGTTCCGCTGGACGGGTCCGGATGTCCCTGCACCACAGCGTGATACCGCTTGTCGACGGTGCGCTGCTTGAACGCCCGCTTGAGTAGCGTGTAGGCCCGCTCGGAAAGCGCGACGACCATGACACCCGATGTGCCGACGTCGAGTCGGTGCACGATGCCCTGCCGCTCGTGGATTCCCGAGGTGCTGATCCGGAATCCGGCCGCGGCCAGGCCGCCCAGCACGGTCGGTCCGTGCCAGCCGACGGTGGCGTGCGCGGCCACCCCCGGCGGTTTGTCGACGACGACGATGTCGGCGTCGGAGTACAGGATCGTCATGCCCTCGATCTCTTCGGGCGTGTTCTCCGGCGGAGGCGCTTCCTCGGGGATCTGCACGTGCAGCCACGCGCCGGCTTCGAGCCGGTCGGACTTGCCCGCCCGCGCGCCGTCGAGCTCGACGCCGCCGTCCTCGGCGATCGCGGCGGCGGCGGTCCGGGACAACCCCAGCAGCCGGGCCAGGCCCGCGTCAACGCGCATGCCGGCCAGACCCTCGGGGACCGGCATGGACCGTTCGGTCATCAGGCCGTCTCGGCCTTGTCGTCGCTGGCGGCGGCCGGCTCGGCCGTGCGACGGCCCGCCGTGTCGAAGTCGTAGCCGAACAGCGACAGCCCGACCAGCAGGATGGCGCCGCCGACTACGGCGGGATCGGCCACGTTGAACACCGGCCACCAGCCGATGGAGAGGAAGTCGACGACGTGCCCGCGCAGCGGGCCGGGCGAGCGGAAGAACCTGTCCACCAGGTTGCCCAGTGCGCCGCCCAGGATCATTCCGAGCCCCAGCGCCCACCACGGCGACACCAGCCGTCGGCCCATCCAGAAGATGCCGATCACCACACCGGTGGCGACCAGCGTCAACACCCAGGTGTAACCGGTGGCCATCGAGAAGGCGGCACCGGAGTTGCGTACCAGCGTCCAGGTCACGGTGTCGCCGATGATCGACACCGGTTGGCCGGGCGTCAGCCACCGCACGGCCAGCACCTTGGTGATCACATCCAGGGCCAGCACCACGCCCGCCACCGACAGCAGCAGCCGCAGCCGGCGTGGTGGCTTGGTGCTGTCCGGAGATTCGTCGGTCACACCCCCATCATTCCCTAGTCTGTTGGGCATGCCCCGACTCGTCGTCGTTACCACCGGCGGGACGATCGCCACCAGCGCCGACGACGAGGGCGTGCTGCGGCCGGTGCACGGCGGCGCCGAGCTGGTGGCCGGGCACGACGCGCACGTGATCGACCTGTTCACCCTGGACAGCTCCCAGCTGACGCCGGCCGAGTGGGTGCGGATCGCAGACGCTGTCACCGCGGCCGCCACCGGGGCCGACGGCGTCGTCGTCACGCACGGCACCGATTCGATGGAAGAGACCGCCCTGTGGCTGGAGCTGACGTACGGCGGTGACGCGCCGGTGGTCGTCACCGGCGCCGCCCGGTCGGCCGACGCCCCGGACGCCGACGGGCCTGCCAACCTGCGCGACGCTCTCGCGGTGGCGGCCAGCCCGCAGGCCCGCGGCCTGGGGGTGCTGATCTGCTTCGCCGGGTGGGTGCGCCCGGCGCTGGGCACGACGAAGGTCGGCGGCCCCGATCTGTTCGGCGGCGCCTCGCCCGTGGGCCGGGTCCGCGAGGGGACAGTCGAGTGGACCGGCGATACGCGGCGGGCGTACCTCGGCCCGGTCGCCGGGGCGGCACGGGTCGACATCGTGGCTGCCTATCCCGGGGCCGACGGCACCGCGATCGACGCGTTCGTCGACGCCGGTGCGGTCGGCCTGGTGATCGAGGCGATGGGCGCAGGCAACGCCGGAGCCCCGGTGATCGAGGCGGTGCGCCGGGCCTGCGCCCGCGGGGTGGCCGTGGCGGTGACCACCCGGGTCCCCGGCGGCCAGACGGCGGCGGCCTACGGGCCGGGCCACGACCTGGTACGCGCCGGGGCGGTGCTGGTGCCGCGGTTGCGCAGCAGCCAGGCCCGGGTGCTGGTGATGGCGGCGTTGAGCGCGGGGCTACCCGTGGCCGACATCGTCGCCCGCCTGGGCTGACGCCCGGCTTTCCAGACCCCCGACGTACTCGGCCCAGTCCAGGCTGTCGACCGGGTTGGCTTTCACCAGGTCTGGCTGGTCGATGGCGAACGTCCGCATCACCCCCGGCCCGCTGCCGCGCGTTTCGAAGCGCACGCTGACCACGCCGTGACCGGCGCCCTGCACCCAGCCGTGGCCGAGGTCGGGATGGCTGACGTCGTCTCCGATGCGCCAGCCGCCGGCTTCGGGCACCGGCACCGGCATCGCCGCCTGGGTGTCCGGCGCCTCGGCGACCTCGGCCTCCACCTGCTCGAGATCGGGGAACAGCGACTCCTGGCGGACATCGGACAGCCCGGAAAAGCCAACGCCCAGAAGGCGAATGGGCCCGACCTCCCGGGGGTTGAGAAGAAGCCGGTACGCGGTGGCGGTCAGGGTGCCAAGGTTGCCGGTGGCGTACGGCAGTGTTGCCGAGCGGGTGAGGGTGCTCATGTCGGACCGCTTGAGCTTGACGGTGACCGTGCGGGCGGCGCGACCGTCGCGCTGCAGCCGTTGGTGGGCGTGCTCGGCGATCGGGCCGATGGCGTCACGCAACTGCTCCATGGTGGTGAGGTCGGCGGGGAACGTCGACTCGGCGCTGATCTGCTTGGCCTCGGCGCGTTCGGCCACCGGGCGGTCGTCGATGCCGCGGGCCAGACGGTGCAGCGCAGGACCCACGGTGGCCCCAAGGATGCTGGCCGCCTCGGCGTCGGTCAGCGCGGCCAGCTGGCCGATGGTGTCGATACCGAGCCGGTGCAGCTTGTCCTCGGCGACCGGGCCGATCCCCCACAACCGGCGCACCGGCAAGCCGTCGAGCAGGGTGCGCTCCTCGTCGCGCCGGACCACCCGAAACCCGTCGGGCTTCGCGAGGTCCGAGGCGATCTTCGCGATCTGTTTGCCCGATCCGGCGCCGACGGAGGCCACCAGGCCGGTCTCTTCGCGGACTCGGCGGCGCAGCAGTACGGCGAACTCCTCGACCTGCTCGGCGCTGGCCCCGGCCAGTTCGATCGGCTCACCGAAGGCCTCATCGAATGACAGCTGCTCGAGGACGGGCACCATCGCGCGCACCGTGTCGAGCACCCGCCGGCTGGCCACCCCGTAGACGACGCCGCGGGGTGGCAGCACCACCGCGGCCGCGCCGACCATGCGCCGCGCCTGGTGCATCGGCATCGCCGAGCGGGCGCCGAACACCCGCGCCTCGTAGCTGGCGCCGGCCACCACACCGCGGCCGCCGAGACCGCCGACCAGAACAGGGCGGCCACGCAGGGTGGGGCGGGTCAGCTGTTCGACGGACGCGAAGAACGCATCCATGTCGAAATGCAAGACCCAGCGCTCCACGCGTCGATGCTATTGGCTGAGTGCGTCAGGCCTTGGCGATCGCGACCCGCACCCCGTCGCCGATCTCCACGCCGTCGACCGGCTCGCCGAAGTCGAAACTCGTCGCCAGGATCTCGCCGGCGATCAGATCGGTGTGCGCCGCAGCCCAATCCGCCCGTTCGGCCGGCACCGACATGACCACCCGGATGCGGTCACTGACGTCCAAGCCGCTGGATTTGCGCAGATCCTGCAGCTCGCGAATCCGGTCCTTGGCCCAGCCCTCGGCCTCCAGCTCCGGGGTGACAGCGCCGTCCAGCACCACCAGGCCGGCACCGTCGGGCAACGCAGCCGTCCACTCCGGATCGGCGGCCACCAGCTTGGCGGTGAACTCCTCGGGTAGCAGCACGGCCGGCCCCGCGGTCAGCGTGCCGTCGGCGTTGAGGATGTAATCACCGGCCTTGACGGCCTTGATCGCGGCCTGCACGTCCTTGCCGATGCGCGGTCCGGCGGCGCGGGCGTTGACCGCGAGCTCGAATCGGCCGTAGGCGGGCACGTCATCGGTGAGCTCGACGGCCTTGACGTTCAGCTCGTCGGCGATCAGATCCGCGAAGGGTTCAAGACTCTTCGGATTATCCACTGCGACAGTGAGTTTCGGCAGTGGCAGGCGAACCCGGAGCTTCTTGGCCTTGCGCAGCGAGGACGCCGTCGAGCATACGTCGCGCACCTGGTCCATGGCGGCCACCAACGCCGGGTCGGCCGGGACCACGTCCGCCTGCGGCCAGTCGGTCAGATGCACGGAGCGCTCACCGGTCAAACCGCGCCAGATCACCTCGGTGGCCATCGGCAGCAGCGGGGCCGCCAGTCGGGTGGTCACCTCCAGCACGGTGTGCAGGGTGTCGATGGCGTCGGGGTCCTCTTCCCAGAAGCGCGAACGTGACCGGCGCACATACCAGTTCGTCAAAGCTTCGGTGAACTGGCGCAGTTGCTCGCACGCACCGGAGATGTCGCAGACGTCCATCGACTCGGTCAGCTGGTCGCGCAACTCCGCGAGCTTGGCCAGGATGTAGCGGTCCAGCACGTGGGTCGAATTCGTGCGCCAGGTCCCGACTTTCGGCGCGTACAAGGTGAGGAAGCTGTAGGCGTTCCACAGCGGGAGCAGTACCTGGCGGACACCTTCGCGGATACCCTGCTCGGTGACGATCAGGTTGCCGCCCCGCAGGATCGGCGAGGCCATCAGGAACCAGCGCATCGCGTCCGAGCCGTCGCGGTCGAACACCTCGTTGACGTCGGGATAGTTACGCAGCGACTTGCTCATCTTGGCGCCGTCGTTGCCGAGCACGATCCCATGTGACACACAGGTTTTGAAGGCCGGCCGGTCGAACAGTGCGGTGGCCAGCACGTGCAGGGTGTAGAACCAGCCGCGGGTCTGCCCGATGTACTCCACGATGAAGTCACCGGGGAAATGAGCTTCTTCCCCTCCCGCCGCCCCACCCAGGAACCAGTCCTCGTTCTCGAACGGGTAGTGCACCTGCGCGTACGGCATCGACCCGGAGTCGAACCACACATCGAAGACGTCCTCGATTCGGCGCATCGTCGAGTTGCCGGACGGGTCGTCGGGATTGGGCCGCGTCAACTCGTCGATGTAGGGCCGGTGCAGATTGTCAGGGCGCACCCCGAAGTCACGCTCGAGCTCGTCGAGGCTGCCGTATACATCGATCCGGGGGTACGCCGGGTCATCGGATACCCACACCGGAATCGGGGTGCCCCAGTATCGGTTTCGCGAGATCGACCAGTCCCTCGCACCGGACAGCCACTTGCCGAACTGACCGTCCTTGACGTGGTCGGGATACCAGGTGATCTGCTGGTTGAGTTCGACCATCCGGTCGCGGAACTCGGTGACCTTGACGAACCACGACGACACCGCGCGGTAGATCAGCGGATTGCGGCAGCGCCAGCAGTGTGGATATGAGTGGTCGTAGGTTTCCTGGCGGATCAGCACCGGGGTGTTCACGGCCGCGGCGGCCGTCCCGTTCTTGAGATCCCGGATGATCTGCGGGTTGGCATCGAACACGTGCTGGCCCTGATAGTCGGGCACGCTGGCGTCGAAGCGGCCCTTGGAGTCAACCGGGGTGACGGGCACGATGCCGACGGTGTCGGTGGTCGCTTTGTCGTCCTCGCCGTAGGCCGGCGCCATGTGCACGATCCCGGTGCCGTCCTCGGTGGTGACGAAGTCACCGCGCAGCACCTGAAAAGCATTGGCGGAGTTCAGGAAGTACGGGAACGGCGGCAAGTAGTGCAGCCCGAGCAGCTGCTCACCGGTGACCGTGGCGAGCACCTCGGGCTCCTCCCCCAGCTCCCGCGCGTAGGCGGCCAGCCGGGCGTGCGCGAGCACCAGGCGCCTGCCGTCCCCCTGCACCACGACGTAGGTGACGTCGGGGTTGACCGCGACCGCCTGGTTGGACGGCAGCGTCCAGGGCGTGGTGGTCCAGATCAGCAGGTAGGCGCCATCGAGATCGGAGCCGGCCTGGTTGATCCGGAACCCGACGGTGATCGCCGGGTCCTGCCTGCTCTGGTAGACGTCGTCGTCCATGCGCAGCTCGTGCGATGACAGCGGGGTCTCGTCGTTCCAGCAGTACGGCAGCACCCGCACGCCCTCGTAGGCCAGGCCCTTGTCCCACAGCTGCTTGAAAGCCCAGATGACCGACTCCATGAACGACAGGTCCAGGGTCTTGTAGTCGTTGTCGAAGTCGACCCAGCGGGCCTGACGGGTCACGTAGTCGCGCCACTCACTGGTGTACTTCAGCACCGAGGCCCGGCAGGCGTCGTTGAATTTCTCGATGCCCATCTCTTCGATCTGGGCTTTGTCGGTGATCCCGAGCTGACGCTGGACCTCGAGTTCGGCGGGCAGCCCGTGGGTGTCCCAGCCGAACCGGCGCTCGACCTTGTAGCCGCGCATCGTGCGGTAGCGCGGCACGATGTCTTTGACGTACCCGGTCAGGAGGTGACCGTAGTGCGGCAGTCCGTTGGCGAACGGCGGACCGTCATAGAAAACGTATTCCTCGGCGCCGTCACGCTGGGCGATGCTGGCCCGGAAGGTGTCGTCGGACGCCCAATAGTCGAGGACATCGAGTTCGAGGGCCGGGAAGCTGGGTGAACCACCAGCCGGCTTCGGATAGCCATTCTCGGTCACGGGCGCGTTCGTCTCCTGTGCCAGGTTTCTGGACACGGGGACGACGACGCGCGGAGTGCGCGAGCGCCGCGGTACCACCCCGCTTACGCACATCGACGTGCGTCGCTCTTGAGAGGCTGTGACGGGCCCACCCGTTCGGTTCTACTCGGTCGTTTCCGCGCCGCGGCGCGGGCCTTTCTTCCGAAGGCTCCCCGGTGATGGCCGGATCGGTGCCGTTGGGAGAGATTCTAGCCGCTAAACGCGGTCCAAAATCGGGGTGGCCTCGGACGTCACACTGATCAGGCCGAGACGGAACTGGTTGGCCAGTTCCTCGACCGTGCAGTGATCCAGCCGGCGCGAGTCGTACCACCAGTCCATCTGCACCTCGCCGTCGCAGCGGTAGGCGAGCACGCCCAGCGCAGGACCGTCGGCCAGTTGCAGCGGCCCGAGCGACGGCTCCGGCGGCAGCCCGAGGAACGAGAACGCGACGTCGGCAGGCGATGTGCTGAGCCGGGCCGGCGTCAGCGCTTCGCGTACCTCGGCCAACAGGTCGTTGGCGTCCATGCTGCGTTCATCGGCACAGCACAGCCGAATCGGCTGCACTGCGGTCAAGCCACTGACCGTCACGAAACCGACCCCGATGGTTCGTGCGATCGCCCGGCCCAGAGCGGCCAGCAGCACTTCCTCGATACCGACCCGCGCAGCCTCGACGGCTCCGTACAGTTCGGCGGTCAGTTCGTGGGACAGGGGCGCCGACAATCGAACCAAATCTTCTGGTCGAGGCCGGCCGGGAATCTCATCATCGACTACCCGCACATTGCTAGACGGGTAGGTCACAGGAGCAACCATGAGCTCACCGTAGCGGGCGTGTCCCATAAATGGGAGACTTATCCCAGAAGTGTGACGACGGTGTCAATTAAGTTATCCATTTGTCGTATGTAGTCAGCGGTACCCAATACCGGGAGTTCGGGTTATTGTGAGGCGTGCCCAGGACCGATGAGAACGGACGCCAGCTCAAAACCCTGCTCGACTACCTTCTCGACGGGGACATCGAAGCCCGAGACATCTACGACGCACTAGGCACCTCCAGCAGCACTTATTACCGGCGGGTGAAGGAGCATGACTACCCGAACGCCGAGGAGTTGCGTCTGGTGGCCTCCCGATTCGGACTCAGCTATCCCGATTTACAAGTGCGATTTGGACTTATGAGTCGCGAAGAACTTCAGCAATATTTCGAATCATCTCCATTTACGTTGGCGACAATTAGAACGGCAACTGCGACTC
This sequence comes from Mycolicibacterium rhodesiae, assembly GCF_002086695.1. Taxonomy (GTDB): domain Bacteria; phylum Actinomycetota; class Actinomycetes; order Mycobacteriales; family Mycobacteriaceae; genus Mycobacterium; species Mycobacterium rhodesiae. The sequence goes on along the minus strand of NZ_MVIH01000007.1, from coordinate 116,742 downwards.
GTAATCCCGTCAAATTCTCAGAATTGAAGCCTCGACTCGACGCTCCTCCGCTGTAGTATTTGCTGAAGTTATTCGGGGGCGTAAGGCGACGAAGGCATGGGTCTTGGGGCACTAATCACGATCACGCTTGCCTGCGTGGCGTGGAGCCTGTGGATCAGGCGACTCACCTGGTCCTGCCGCTGGGAAGTGGCGGCCACATTGAACATTGCGCTGCAGGGTGCGGCCGTGTTCCTGATGTCGCCGTTCGCCTCCGACACCATCGGCCGGCTGCTGCACTCGCTGACCGGGGTGTGGAACCTCGAGGACTACATCGGCCACGACTGCTACGTCGTGGCGGCCTCCGCGATCGTCTACAACGCGCTCGGCCGACTGCAGGACGACAATGCGACGCAGGCGGCATTCAAGCAATATGTCGAGCGTCCGGCGACGTTGTGCATTCCCTTGCTTTTGGCAACCTTTTCGATGGGCAACGGCGCGAAAATATATCGCTCCGACTTCTTCACCGTGCCCACCGACTTCTGGCTGTCGGCCTACTGGCTGGTGCTGTGCGGGACGCTGATCTACCTGCTCGGCTACGGCGCGCGGGCCCTGTTCGTCCTGCGCCAGGATCCGCGGTCGCGGCGCATCGCCAACATCTATCTGGTGTCGTCGGCCAGCGGCATCCTGGCCTGCACGATCCGCATCGTCACCGCCTACGTCCCCCCGCTCCAAGAGATCGAAGGCGGCAGACTGGTGTGGTTCTTCGCCTGCTTCTGCGGCGCCGGCTTCGCGCTGACATCGGCGCATTCGTGGCGCATCAAGACCCGATGGTTCACCCACACGCCCAGCTGATGGCACGCCCGCCCTGCGCGGGCCCGATAATGGTGATCGATGAAAATCGCGGTGACTATCCACGGAACCCGTGGTGATGTCGAACCCTGTGCGGCGGTAGGACTCGAGTTACAGCGCCGCGGCCACGACGTACATCTGGCTGTCCCACCCAACCTCGTCGCGTTCACCCGTTCTGCGGGCCTGCCGGCCACCGCCTACGGACCCGACTCGCAACAACAGCTGCAGGGCGACGTCTTCGAGCGACCCGATGCCCTGACCGCGGCGGCGCCGGCGGACTGGGTGCGGCTGGGCAATCCGCTGAACGCGCTGCGCAAGGCCAGAGCCGCGGCCACCCGCGGCTGGGACGAGATGAACGACACGCTGCTCGGCATGACCGCGGGCGCCGATCTGATCGTCAGCGGGACGGCCTATCAGGAGATCGCCGCCAACGTCGCCGAGTTCCGCGGCCTTCCGCTGGCCGAGGTGCACTACTTCCCGGTCCGGGCCAACACCCAGGTCCTGCCGGTGCGGCTGCCTGCGCCGATGACCCGGACCGCGTACGCGGCCGGCGAATGGATGCACTGGCAGCTGCTGAGACCGGCCGAAACCAGGCAGCGCCGCACCCTGGGCCTTCCTGCGAGCAGAACCCGACCGGTCGGCCGCATCGTGGCCGCGGGCAGCCTGGAGATCCAGGCCTACGACCCGGTGTTCTTTCCCGGGCTGGCCGGCGAGTGGGGTGACCGGCGACCGCTCATCGGTTCCCTCACGCTGCAGATGCCCACCGAGGTCGACGACGAGACCAGCTCCTGGATCGCTGCGGGCACCCCGCCCGTCTACTTCGGCTTCGGCAGCATGCCGCTGGACTCCCCTGCCGACGCGGTACGGCTGATCACCGACGTGTGCGACGAACTCGGCGAGCGCGCGCTGATCTGCGCCGGGTTCTCCGACTTCGACACCACCGGCACGGCGCCGCACGTCAAGATCGTGCCGTCGGTGAACCATGCCGCGGTGTTCCCGGCCTGCCGCGCGGTGGTCCATCACGGCGGCGCCGGCACCACCGCAGCAGGCATTCGCGCCGGAGTCCCCACCCTGGTGCTGTGGGTAGCGGCCGAACAACCACTCTGGGGCAAACAGGTCGCACGGCTCGGCATCGGCGCGACCCGGCGATTCGCCGCAACCACACGCGGTTCGCTACTAACCGACCTGCGAGCCGTACTGGCTCCCGAAATGGCACACCGGGCTCGTTTGCTCGCCACGCGAATGAGCACGCCGTCAGAGAGCGTCGAGACGGCGGCCGACCTCCTGGAGAAGGCCGCCCGCAACCGCCACGCGGGGTGACGGCCACGCTGCCCACCGCATCCCGGCAAGGTAGGATTCGGCGTTGTGTGGACAACCGTGGTGCTGCTCGGCCTCGCGGTGAGCATCGAGCCCGCACGCATCGCATTGATCGCACTGCTGCTGACCCGGCCTCGTCCCGCTCGGCACCTGACGGTCTTCCTCTGCACCGGCCTGGCGATGAGCCTCAGCGTGGGCTTCACGGTGCTGTTCATCTTCCATCACAGCTTCCTGGGCAAGGCTGACCTCAACCCGGCCCTCATCCAGATCGGCATCGGTGTCGTCGCCGTGCTCCTCGGTGCGCTGTTGATGTCGAAGATCCCGCTGCGCCAGTTCTCCCGCAAGGAGATGGCCGAAGTGCCTGCCGGGGGCTCCAACGAGACCGTCCTGGAGGTCGAGCAAGAACTGGCGCCGGGCCGGTTCAAGCGACTGACCACCAAGGTGCGCGCCTTCGTGCAGGGGGAATCGTCCTGGTTCTCCGGGTCCATCGGCGCCGCCCTCGCGATGCCGAGCGTCGACTACATGGCCCTGCTGGCGCTGATCATCGCGTCCAAGACCCCGCCTGCCGAACAAGCCGCGGCCCTGATCACGTTCCTGCTGCTGGCGAGCTGGGCGGCGGTCATCCCGCTGCTCAGCTTCATGGTGGCACCGGCCAAGACCCGAGTGTGGGTGGAGCGGTTCAACGACTGGATCCGCACCCGCACCCGCCGGCATGCGGGCATGTTCGTCGCGGTGGTCGGTGTGATTCTGATCGGGGTCGGCCTGCACGGCCTGTGACCCCTCGAGTCACTCGATGACGGCGTTGAGCCCGAATTCGGTCAGGGTCTGATCCACCAGGCCCCGCAGTCGCTGCTTGGTGTTCTCCGCGCCGATCTCGTAGGCCTCGATCGAGATCACGACCTTGCCGTTGACCCGCGCGGACACCACGACAAGCTGACCGTGCGAGCGTTCGATCTCGCGCCGCGTCACGTTCTGGTCGAGGGCCCTCAGGACGACCTTCTCCGCGGTCGTGCCGTCGACCTGAGCGATCTGCGGAGGCAGGTCCCCGAGGTTCGAGCAGGACACCGGGAGGTCCTCGGAGTAGGAAAACAACAGCTCGGCCACTCCCTTGACGGCGACCTGAGGCAGCCATGGCATCAACGGGAAGAGTTGCATCGCCGGGTCGGTCTGTTCCTTGGCCATCTTCCGTGACTCACGCACGACGGCACGCGACTCGGTCAGGTCGACGGTTACCTTCTCCGGGTCGACGGTGGCGTTGGCGAAGGCCATTGCCAGTGCACGGTCGTCCTCGAGGCTCTCGCGCAGGTTGATCGCGATCACCAGCGTCACCGCGCCGTCCGACTTACGGCGCCGGCCCAGCCGCTCGGCGACCTTCGCGGTGACGCCGACGAGCAGCGAATAGCCGTTGCCGCCAAGGCTTTCCGCACGGGCATCCCACTCGGCGCTGTCGACGAAGGCGGCCACCGAGGGCACGTGGACGATCTCGTCCAGGCCGGGCTGGTCGACGCGCTTCCCGCGGGACCGGACCAGGTCCCGCCGCTTGCTCCACAGCAGCTTCGCGCCGATGGCCAGCGCCCGACGCGTCTCGGGCAGGTCCCGCAGCGCCTGGCGTGCGTCGGCGGCCAGCGCCTGGCGCCGGGGCCGCGAGCCGGGGCGGCCATATCCACCGTCGCGGACGTTGCCGGTGACCGCCTCGAAGATCGCCAGCCCCGCGGCGGTGCCGTCGCCGATCACATGCGACGCCACCATGCTGATAGCGGTGGCGCCGTCGGTCAGCGGCTGGACCACCAGGTACCAGGTGGGGCCGTGTTCGGGGTCGATCGGGAGCGTCGCGAGCTCGTCGGCCCAGTCCATCAGTTCGTCACGCGGACGCGGCGTCTCGTTGAACTTTATCTCCGACGGCGCCTCGCGCGGTTGGACCCACCGTGGCCTGCCGAACGGCAGCGGCGAACGCTCGATGCGCCGGCCGCCGAGCGAGTCGGCGATGTTGCGGTGGAATCGTCGCAGCCCCTCGAAGTCGACGGGATGTTCGTACACCCACACGGCCTGCATGAGCTGCCCGCGACCGGTGGCACGCATCAGCTCGAAGGCGGTCTGATCGAAGAACTCGAGCAGATGTTCTTGCGACTCAGCACTCACTGCGCAACCTCACTCGACGATGCCGGACAGGTCGAACTCTGCCAGGGTCTGGGCGATCACCTCACGCAGGCGATGACGTGAGTTGTCGGCGCCCGGTTGGTAACTCATCACGGGAACGATGACCATACCGCCGACGCGCGCCGACGCCACCGTCATCAGGCCGCGCCGTCGTTCGAGCACATCGAGGGTGAGGTTTCGGTCGACGCCGCCGAAGTAGAAGCGCTCGGACGGCGTGCCGTCGAGCCGCAGCAGGTCGTCCGGGACGTCACCCATGTTCGAACACGACACCGGCACATCGGCGGAGAAGTTGAAGGCCATGTCGGCCATCCGACCCATCGCCCGCTTGGGCAGGAACGGGATCAGCGGGAGCAGCTCGACCATCTCGTCGGGTTTCTCGCGCGCGGTGATCAAACCCTTCTTGATCGCCGAACGAGCGCCGGAGAGATCCTTGGCGACCGGACCCGGGTCGAACGTCACGTTGGCGATCGTCACCACGTTGCCGCCGGTGTCGCCGGGGCTGTCGCGCTCACTGACCGGGATCATCAGCGTCGCCGCACCATCGCTCGAACGAGTTCGGCCGAGGTTCTGCGCGAGCTTGCCCGCGAACCCGGCCACCAGCGAAAAATGGTTCCCGCCAAGATCTTTCGCGCGCTGATCCCACAATTCTTTGTCGATGACCGCGGTCGTGAACGCAATCATGACCGGGAGGCCGCCACCGTGAGTGGGCGCCGACACCGGCTCGCCGGGACGCACCAGCTCATCCTTACGGCGGGCTGCGACCTTGGCCGCCTTGACCAGCGTCCGCCCGATCTCCGGCAGATCCGACCCCAGCTGACGCAGATCCTGCAACACAGCCCGTGAGCGGGTGCGGGAATTCCGGGGTGGGTAACCGAGATCCTTGCCTGCGCCGTGCACCGCGGCGACGACCGACGCCACCACCCCGCCGCCGTCGACGACGGTGTGCGACACGACCAGGCTCACCGCGCTGGTTCCGTCGGTGAACGACTGGACGCCGATCCGCCAGGCCGGCGAATACTCGGGGTCGAGCGGCAACTCCACCTGCTCGTGCGCCCAGTCCCACAGCTCCTCTCGGGGCCGCGGCTCCTCGGCGATCTCCAGCGGCGTCTGCGGACCGGCGACCGAGACCCAGCGGTGCCGACCGAACGGCAGCGGTGAGGTCTCGACCAACCGGCCGACGAGACCGCGGCCGAAGTTCTGGTGAAATCGCCGAACACCGTCCAGGTCAAGCGGGTGCTCGTAGATCCAGATGAGCTGCATGACGGCCTCTTGGCCGGCGCCACGCAACGCCAACAACAACGCCTGATCGGCGTAGGGCACTACGTTGTCAGGTCTGGGCTTCCCCACCGGGTCAGACCGTCGCGGTGGACACGCGAGACGACGAGACCAGCTCGGAACGGCCGTCGGCCACCCGGAGATAAATGCACTTCATCAGCTCGACGAACTCGGCGACCGATTCGCGGGCGATCGGGTTGTCCGGGTAGGCGACGGTGATGATCGTGCCGTTCGCGCGACGATTCACCCACATGCCGACCTGGTTGGCCGCACCCAGATCCGTGTAGATGTGACCGCCCCGCGCATACCACTGGGACATGATCACCGGGTTCAGCGGCGGCAGACCCACGTCGAGGTAGGACAGCATCGGGACGCCGGGTCCGGCCGGCCGGATGCGCGGTGTGTCCTCGGTGTCGGCGAGCTCGTAGACCCGCTCGATCGGAACGTTGGCCAGCGGCATCCCGGAGTCGAACGACTCCTGGGCGGCGCGGGCAACCTCGGCGAAGTTGCGGGCGGCGACCGGCACCGACAGCGGAACAACGCCGGTGAACCAGCCCGTGGTCATGAATTCTGCGGGCGTGCTGCGGGTGGTGGTCGGGGTGATGACGTAGTAGTCGTCGTCGCCGGTCAGCTGCCGGTGGGCAAGGGCCGCGGCGGCGAACACGCCACCGATGAACCGCACACCGGCCGAGGTGCAGGCCGACTCGAAGCGGTCTGTCTCGTGCTCGTCCATCAGCTGCACTGTGAGCAGGTCTCCGCTGCAGTGCACCGACGGATCGCCCAACGGCAGCGGGAACGTCGGCATGGTGCCGCCGTTGCTCTCCAGGAAGTCCAGCCAACCGCGGACATCAGGCGAATCCATGGTCAGCTGCTCGGTGTAGTCATGCTGACGCGCGCAGTAGTCCTGGTAGCTGCCGGCCTCGGGCAGGCGCAGCGGTGCGCCTCCGCCGGCCAGGGCCTCGTAGTTCATGTGCATTTCCACGAACAGCGCCATCATCAGCATCGCGTCGGCATGCAGATGATCAACGCTGACGTAGAACGTGAAGTGGTCGTCACGCTGGATCACGCCGAACCGGAAGCAGTCCCACTCCAGCGGGCTCGGGGTGTCGAGCACGTGCTTCTTCCACTGCGCGGAGTTCATCTCGCCGTGCTTGGTGGCCACGAACTGGATGTCGTTCGGGTTCTCCACCGTGTGGCGGACCAGCCGGTCGGTGCCGCTGTCGTCGGCGACGAACTCGAACCAGCTGTGGAAGGTGTCATGCCGGCGAAGGTAGGCGTTGATGACGAACGTCATCGCGCGCACGTCGCACTTGCCAGGCATGTTCCACGCCGGGATCAGCAGCCGCGCCATCTCCAGGCCGTTGGCCGTGTGATTGCGGTAGCTGCGTATGTGCTGACCCTGCTGGTAGCTCGCAGGAACATCGCTAACCGGTGCGTCCTGAACCTTCTTCAGGCACGCCGGCGACGGGCTCCACGACACGACCTTGCCTGGCGCGTCCACCCAGTCATGGATTGCGGTAAGTGCAACCACCCTAAAAACCCCTTCGACCCAGTTAGCGGGATGCAGCTGACGTAATGACGCCGGCCAGTGTTTCGCACAGGCTCTCGGCCAACGACCGGACAGTCGTTATATCCATCGATCGAACGCGTATTCCCGTTTCAGTTTCAATACGCGTTCTCAGTTCTAGGTTGCCCAGTGAGTCCAGACCGTATTCAGAAATCGGCCGGTCCGGATCAATCGAGCGACGCAAAATCAGGCTGAGCTGCTCAGATACCAGACGACGCACTCGAGTCGGCCATTCCTCGACCGGCAGCTCGTGCAACTCCGCCCGGAACGTGCTGGTGTCCGCAGGACGGTCGCCGCTGGCCTTGAAGGCCTCGGCGAACGGGCTGCGAGCGGCCAGATCGGTCAGCCACGGCGTTCCGATCATCGGCGCGTAACCGCTGTAGGCGCGGTCGTGACGCAGCAGCGCCTCGAAGGCGCGAGCACCCTCATCCGGGCTGATCATCGTGGTGTCGCCGGAGGCGGCCAGATGCTTGCCCGCACCGATCTGGTCCCAGGCCGCCCACGCGATCGCCGTGGCGGGCAGGCCCTGCGAACGACGCCAGTGGGTGAACCCGTCGAGCCAGCTGTTGGCCGCCGCGTAGGCACCCTGTCCCGGCGAGCCCATCAGGGCGGCCGCCGAGGAGAACGAGCAGAACCAGTCGAGCGGCTGCGCCGTGGTGGCCCGATGCAGGTGCCATGCGCCGTAGACCTTGGGAGCCCAGTCCCGGTCGATCAGCTCGTCGGTGATGTTGGGCAGGATGGCGTCCTCGACGACGGCGGCCGCGTGCAGAACCCCACGCACCGCCATACCGGTCTCGGTGGCCACCGTCACCAGGCGGTCGACTGTCTCCGACAGCGCGATGTCGCCGCTGACCACCTCGACCTGCGTTCCGGCGGCCCGCATGCGCTCGATCTCGACCAGCGCCTCCGGCTTCGGCTCCGACCGCGAATTCAGCACGATCCGCCCGCAGCCGGCATCGGCCATCTTCGATGCGAGGTACAAGCCCAGTCCGCCGAGGCCGCCGGTGATGATGTACGAGCCGTCGCGGCGGAACACCTTGGCCTGCTCCGGGGGCACCACTACGCTGCTGTGGCCCACCTTCGGCACCGACAGCAGCAGCTTGCCGGTGTGCTCTGCGGCGCCCATCACGCGGATGGCGGTGGCAGCGTCGGCCAGCGGATAGTGCGTGGTCTCCGGCTGCGGCAGCACGCCTTCGGCGGTCATCCGGTAGACGGAGTTCAGGAGCTCGCGGATCTGCGCGGGATGCGTGGTGGCCATCAGCGCCAAGTCGACGCCGTAGAAGGACAGGTTCTTGCGGAACGGGAACAGCCCGAGGCGGGTGTCACCGTAGATGTCCTTCTTGCCGATCTCGACGAAGCGTCCGCCGAAGGCCAGCAGGTCTACGCCGGCCCGCTGGGAGGCACCGGTAAGCGAGTTCAGCACGATGTCCACGCCGTAGCCGTCGGTGTCCCGGCGGATCTCCTCCCCGAAGGCGGCGCTGCGCGAGTCGTACACGTGAGTGATGCCCATGCCGCGCAGGATGTCGCGGCGCTCCTCGGTGCCTGCGGTGGCGAAGATCTCCGCACCGAAATGGCGGGCTATCGCGATCGCGGCCTGGCCCACACCGCCGGTCGCGGAGTGGATCAGCACCTTGTCCCCGGCCTTGATCTTGGCCAGGTCGACCAGGCTGTACCAGGCGGTCGCCGACGCGGTGGACACCGCTGCGGCCTGATCGTCGCGCAGGCCCGAGGGCAGCGTGACGGCCACGTCGGCGTCGCAGGTCACGAACGTGCCCCAGCAACCGTTGGGCGACATGCCACCCACGTGATCGCCGACCCGGTGCGAGGTGACGTCGGGACCGACCGCGGTCACGACGCCGGCGAAGTCGATGCCCAGCTGCGGGTGCAAACCCTCGAAGCTCGGGTAGCGGCCGAAGGCCAGCAGCACGTCGGCGAAGTTCAGGCTGGACGCGGTGACCGCGACTTCGATCTGGCCCGGTCCCGGCGGGATCCGGTCGAACGCCGCCAGCTCCAGGGTCTGCATGTCACCGGGGACGCGGATCTCCAGGCGCATGCCGTCACGGGAGTGGTCGACGACGGTGGTGTAGCGCTCGTCCGGGCGCAGCGGGCTCGGGAACAGATGCGCGGTGTACCACTCGCCGGCGCGGAGGGCGGTCTCGTCCTCCTCCGAACCGGTCAGCAGTGCACGGGCCACCAGCTTGGCGTCGACGTCGTCGTCGACGTCGATCTGGCTGGGCCGCAGCTGCGGGTACTCCGCACCGATCACGCGCAGCAGACCCCGCAGGCCGGCCTGCTCGAGGTTCGGGCGGTCGTCGGCCAGCACCGTCTGGGCGTTGCGGGTGACGACGTGCAACCGCGGCGGCTCGCCTGCGGTATCTGCGAGCTCGCGGGCGATCCGGACCAGGTGACGAACCTGTTCTCCGCCGCGCAGCGGCATCTGCTCTTCCGGGCAGCCGGCAATGAGCGCCGGGGACACCACGACGACGTTGTCGAACCCGCCTTCGGAGAAGTAGGACGCCAGCCGCTCGGCGTTGGCGGCATGGTCGGCCTGCTGCGGCCAGGACATGGTGGTGACGTCGGCGTCGTTCAGCTTGAGCGCATCGGTGAGCGCCGAGGCCAACAGGTCGACGTTGTCGGAGGTGCTGACCAGCAGCCAGGTCGCCGAGTTGTTCTGGGTGACCTCGGCGAGCTGATGCTGGCGCCACTCGATGCCGAGCAACCGCTCGTTGAGCACCCGGTCGCCTTCGTTGCTCTCCGACATGCCGCTGCCCATACGCAGACCCTCGACGGTGAACAACACCGTCCCGTAGTCGTCGAGCAGATCGATGTCGGCCTGAACAGTCGAGCCGTCCAGCGAGGTGACCTTGGTCAGGCAGTAGCGGGCGTTGCGCACCGGGCCGTGGACACGCAGCCGGTCGACGCCGAGCGGCAGCAGCAGCGCGCCGGTGCCGGAGGCCTGCACGCCCGGGTGGGCGGCGACCGACTGGAAGCAGGCGTCCAGCAGCGCCGGGTGAACGCCGTACGAGGTCTGCTGGTTGCGAATCGAGGTCGGCAGGCCGATCTCGGCCAGCACGGTGTTGGCGTTCTCGTCGGCGGCGTTGACGGCCTGCAGCGCGGTGAACGCGGGACCGAACTGGACACCGCGCCCGTCGAACCACTGCCGCACACCGTCGCCGTCGGCGCGGGTGGGATGAGCGCTCTGCAGCGCGTCCATGTCGTACGGCTGCGGCTGCTCGCCGGCCTCGCGCGCGGTGAGCACCGCGCTGGCGCGTTGCTCCCGCTCGCCGTCGATATCGGTTTCGACCATGAACTGCAGGACGCCGGGGCCGTCCGCCGAGGCGGTCGCGCTGACCGGGGTCAGATCCTTGAGCAGCAGCATCGCGTCGAACGTGACGTCGCGGACCTCGGCGTCGTCACCGAAAATGGTGCGCGCGGCGGCCAACGCCATCTCGCAGTAGGCCGCGCCGGGCAGCGCAGCGACATTGTTGATCTGGTGATCGACCAGCCACGGGTGCGCGCTGGTGCCGACCTCGGCCGCCCAGGCGTGCCGCTCGGGCTCCTCCAGCAGGCGGACGTGCGACCCCAGCAGCGGGTGGGCCGCGACGAGGTGGGTGCCGCGGGTCTGGTTCTCCGCACCGTCCGGAATCAGCACCAGGTTGCGGTGGGCCCAGGTGGGCAGCGGGGCGTCGACCAGGCGGCCGACCGGGTACAGCACCGAGAAGTCGACCTGCGCACCGGCGGAGTACAGGTCACCGAGGAATTCGCCCATGCCGTGCGGCACGTCCTGGCCGCGCCGCATCCCGGCCAGCGCGGCGACGGAGATGTCCAGCGTGGCGGCGGTCTGGTCGATCGCGCGGATCAGCAGCGGGTGCGGGGACAGCTCGCCGAACACCCGGAAGCCGTCTTCCAGCGCGGTCTGCACGGCGGCCGAGAACCGGACCGTGTGGCGCAGGTTGTCGACCCAGTAGTCGGCGTCGCAGTACGGCTGCTCACGCGGGTCGAACGAGGTGGCCGAGTAGTAGGGCACCTCGGGGGCCATCGGGCTGATGTCGTCGAGCATCTCGGACAGTTCGTCGAGGATCGGGTCGACCTGCGGCGAGTGCGACGCCACGTCGACGTTGACCTCACGGGCCATGATCTCGCGCGCTTCCCAGCCCGCCACGATCCGGCGCACGGTCTCGGTGTCGCCACCGATCACCGTCGACTTGGGCGACGCCACGACGGCGACGACCACGTCCTCGATGCCTTGTTGTTCGAGTTCTTCACGGACCTGCTGCGCGGGCATTTCGACCGACGCCATCGCTCCCCCGCCGGCCAGCCGCAGGCACAGCAGCGAACGACGGCAGATGACCTTGACGCCATCCTCCAGGGACAGCGCACCGGAGACGACGGCGGCGGCGACCTCACCCAGCGAGTGGCCGATGACCGCTCCGGGCTGGACTCCGTAGGAGCGCATCGTGGCGGCCATCGCAACCTGGACGGCGAAGATCGTGGGCTGAACGCGATGGATGCCCTCGACGGTTTCGGGAGCGGTCATCGCCTCGGTGACCGAGAAGTCGGACTCGGCGGCGATCAGCGGCTCGATCTCGGCGATCTTCGCGGCGAAGACCGGCTCGGTGGCCAGCAGACCCGTGCCCATCGACGCCCATTGCGAGCCCTGGCCGGAGAAGATCCACACCGGACCGCGGTCGTCGTGACCCACGGCGGGCTGGAACGGGTCGTCGCCCTCTGCGACCTGGCGCAGGCCTGCGATCAGTTCGGCGCGGTCGTCGGCGATGACAGAGGTGCGCAGCGGGCGGTGTCCGCGACGTCGGGCCAGCGTGTAGCCCAGGTCCCGCAGCGACAGTTCCTCGCCGGCGGTCTCGACCCAGTCGGCCAGGCGCGCGGCGGTGTTGCGCAGCTCCTCGACCGAGCTCGAGCACACCGGGAAAACCAGCAGTTCCTTCGCGGCGTCCGGCTTGGCGGACTCGACAACCACGGGTGCTTCGGGAGCCTGCTCGAGGATCGCGTGCACGTTGGTGCCCGACATGCCGTAGGACGAGACGCCCGCGCGGCGCGGTCCGCTCTCCTTGGGCCACGGGATGTTCTCGGTCGGGACGAACATGCCCGTCTTGACCTTGGCGTTCTTCTCGGACAGCTGGGTGAAGTGCACGTTGCGCGGCACCACGCCGTGATGCACGGCCAGGACGGCTTTCATCAGGCCCAATACGCCCGCCGCGGACTCGGCGTGGCCGAAGTTGCTCTTGACCGACGTCAGCGCGCAGGGTCCGTCGGTGCCGTAGACGGTGGAGACGCTGTTGAACTCGATGGTGTCGCCGACCGGGGTGCCGGTGCCGTGCGCCTCGACCATGCCCACGGTGGCGGGGTCGACGCCGGCCGCGTCGAGCGCGGCCTGGAAGACGGAGACCTGGGCGTCGCGCGACGGGGTAAGGATGTTCTCGGTGCGGCCGTCCTGATTGGAGGCGGTGCTCTTGATGACGGCGAGCACCCGATCGCCGTCACGCTGGGCGTCGTCGAGCCGCTTGAGGACGACGATCCCGCAGCCCTCCGAGCGGACGAAGCCGTCGGCGGCGACGTCGAAGGAGTGGCAGCGTCCGGTCGGCGACAGCATGCCCTGCCCCGACGACGAGGCGTAGAGGCGCTGGTCCAGCATCAGCATCACACCGCCGGCCAACGCCATGTCGCTTTCGCCCTCGTGCAGGCTGCGGCAGGCCTGATGCACCGCGACCAGACTCGAGGAGCAGGCGGTGTCGGTGGTCAGCGCCGGGCCATGTAGACCGAGCGCGTGTGAGATGCGGCCGGAGGCCATGCTGAACGGGTTGCCGGTGAAGGCATAGGCCTGGTCGAAAGCGCCGGCGTCGCTGGTGACCATGGCGTAGTCGTCGTGGGACATTCCGATGAAGACACCGGTCGACGTGCCGGAAAGTGAAGACGGGGTGAAGCCAGCCTGCTCGACGGCTTCCCAGCTGGTCTCCAGCAGCACGCGGTGCTGCGGGTCCATCGCGGTGGCCTCGCGCTCGTTGATGCCGAAGAAGTCGGGATCGAAACCGGTCACGTCATCGATGAAGGCACCCCACTTCGACACCGAGCGGCCGGGCACGCCGGGTTCCGGGTCGTAGAGGTCGTCAGCATCCCACCGGTCGGCCGGAACTTCAGTGACCAGATCGGCGCCGTCGAGCAACGCTTCCCACAGCTTGTGAGGAGAGTCGATACCACCGGGCAACCGGCACGCCATGCCGACTACGGCGATGGGGGTGACAGATGTCTGACGCACGTCCGCTCACACCTCTCTTGGCACTTGCCAAGGCAACCCAACCCGACCTTGTAGCTCCGCGCGCCACGTCAAAGTTGCCAATGTCCTCGGTAGCCTAGCTGTTTTTCGTTAAGTGCGCGACAAATGTTTCGAGTTTTTGATTAGGGTTTGGACAAAGTGACCTTTGGCCCCTAAGTGGTTGGCTGGCCTGGCGCATATCTGATTGCTGCCGTTTCCGACACAGGACCCGACAAGACGCCTGCAGCGCTTTATCAAGAGAATCTAAAAATCGCTTCTAGCTGGGGTTTTGTAAACTCAACGCTACCTGGGCAAACCACCGGACACCGCCGACAACCCTGTTCTGGGGGCCAAGTACGAAGTTGCAGGGTGTTTACTATCGCAATTGGGCCTCAATTTAGCATCTACGGCGTTATAGCAAATTTGGGATATGGGGTCTCCGGAAAAGCTCAGACCTCGGTTCCGAATTGCTTGCCAGCCACCATTCGATAATGCCCGATGTCGTGTCGGACCGCGCACCGCACCTGCGTGATAGCGTGGCGTCCCTGAGAGTTTCCGCTACCCCGCCTCAGCATCAGAAAACCCTCTAGCCTGCAGCTACCGTTCTGTTACACAGGAGATGGCTACTAACCTGAGAGTAGGCTGAGATTTCGATATCAGAACCCAGGGAAACGTGATTCAGGCCACATTTACTTGGCGCCATAGATGCTGATTCTCGGTTCACTGATATTTCACAGCTTGAGGCAGCAAACGGTTCTGGATAAATGACCCGCTATTCGCAGATATTTGGCGAACTTTTGCCGGAAAGGGTTCTTCAGCGCGGTTCAAACGATGCCCCGTGACATTTATCACCCGCTTAAGGGCGTCTTGTGAAGTCCCTGTGAAAGTTAGCTGGAGCCCCCGCGAGGGACGTTTGGCGAGGCCGGCCTCGGTGTCCTGGCACCCTCCGACCAGGGAACTTCCCGCACATCGGGGTTCCACAGCAAGGGCTCAGAACGGTGATATGACGCGGAGCTAACCCGCGACGACTCCCGACATGGGCAACGGGAACCGGGCACCGAACTCGGTGACTGGCGAGAAGCCGTGCTTGCGAGCCGAGGCGGCGCCGCGCCGGATCAGCGCCGCGGTGGTGACGAAGCCGGCCTGGTCGGCCAGCACAAACGGGGTCAGCAGCCGGTTGTGCACGAAGCTGAACGACAGCCCCGCCTCCGGAATTGCCCAGCCGAGCGACCCGCCGAGTCCCACATGACCGAAGCCGGGCAGCACGCCCGGAATGGGTAGCGCGTGATAGCCGAGGTGGAATGCCAGCGGCAGGATCAAATTGCGGTCCGGGGTCAGATTGCGCCGACCGGTCAGGCCTGCGACCAATTCCGCGGACAGGTACCGCTTGCCGTCGATCTCACCGCCGTTGGCGATGGCGCCGTACATGCGGGCCAGGCCGCGTGCCGTGGCAACGCCGTTGGCCGCGGGCAGTTCGCTGTCCAGCAACGGCATGGCACCCTGCACCGTCGATCGCATGCCGGGGAAGTACATGGAGCCGAAGATGGCCGACAGCTCGAAGGCCGCGATCCTGGGCGCGAGGCTGTTGAAGAACGGGTTCGGGATGTTCATCTGCGGCCCGATGATCGAGGCCGCCTTCGTCGGCGCGCCCGCCGGAGGCCGGCCCAGGTGGATCCCGTCGGTGTCGAGCGGCGCGGCCACCTCGGTGCGGATCAGCTCACGCATCCCGATCCCGGTGACCGCACGTGCCAGCCCGGACAGCAGCCAGCCGTAGGTGAGCGCGTGATACGCGGGCTTACCGAAGTTGCGGCCGACCGGAGCCGCCGCGATGCGCTCCTCCATCACCACATGATTGAGCAGGTCGCGCCTGCGCACTCCCCGCAGATGCGCCAGACCGGCGCGGTGCTGCATCATCTCGCGCACGGTGATGGCGGCCTTGCCGTTGGCGCCGAACTCCGGCCAGTACTCGGCCACAGGTGCGTCGTAGTCGATCAGGCCGCGGTCGACGAGCCGATGGATGACGGTCGAGGCCACGCCCTTCGTTGCCGAGAACACCATCGCGCCGGTATCCGCCGACCAGCGCTGCCGTCCCCGCCGGTCCGACCAGCCGGTCCAGACGTCGACCACCGGCTGCCCATCGAGGTAGACCGCCAGCGCGCCGCCTCCGAACCGGGGATGCGGGAACATCGCCGAAAAATTGCGCAACGCGCAGGCGAAGTGCGGATCCGCGGCGCCCTGCAGCCCGTGGGGCAGTGCGTCGTGTCCGAGAGTCGCCTGAGTCACAGCTGAGAATTTAATCGGTCTAAGCACACCTGTAACAAATTGTTGCCATTTCGTTAGCTTGACGCGCGGGGCGTCAGATTGACTGGTCGGCCGCGTCGAGGATTCGCTGCGCGGCCAGCGCGGGAGTCAGCTCGCCGTCTCGCACCTGCCGCTCGATCTCGGCGCGTTCGGCCCGGACGGCCGGATGGTTCAGCACCCGATCGAGGACCGCGTCGCGCACCATCGACCACGTCCAGTCCACCTGCTGCGCGCGTCTGCGGGCGTCGAACTCGCCCGCCTTGGTCAACACGTCGCGGTGCTGACACACCGTGTCCCACATCTCCCGCAGTCCGGTGCCCTCCACCGCACTCATCGTCAAAACCGGTGGGCGCCAGAGGGTTTCGCGCGGGTAGATCAGCCGGATGGCGGCGGTCAGCTCACGAGCCGCGGCCTTGGCCTCGATCGCGTGCTTCCCGTCGGCCTTGTTGACCACGACGATGTCGGCGAGTTCCAGCACACCTTTCTTGATGCCCTGAAGCTGGTCGCCGGTGCGGGCCAGGGTGAGGAAGACGAAGGTGTCCACCATGTTGGCGACGGCTACCTCGGACTGCCCGACACCGACGGTTTCGACCAGGATCACGTCGAACCCGGCAGCCTCGACCAGCACGATCGACTCCCGGGTCGCCTTCGCCACCCCACCCAGAGTTCCCGACGTCGGCGACGGACGGATGTAGGCGTCTGGGTGTACGGCGAGCCTCGCCATCCGGGTCTTGTCGCCCAGAATCGAGCCACCGGTGCGGGTGGACGACGGGTCGACGGCCAGCACCGCGACTCGGTGCCCCTGCTCGATGAGGTACATGCCCAGCGCCTCGATGGTGGTCGACTTGCCCACCCCGGGGACGCCGGTGATCCCGACGTGAAGCGCCTTCCCGGCGTCGGGCATCAGCTCGAGGAGCAGCTGCTGAGCCTGATCGCGGTGATCGGCGCGGGTCGACTCGACCAGCGTGATGGCCCGCGACAGCGCCGCGCGATCGCCGCCGCGGATCGCCTCGGCCAGTCCGGGGTTGTCGGGCATCAGGACAGGCTGTAGCCGAGCCGCTCGGCGAGTTTGTGCAGCAGATCGACCGCGGCGTCGGCGATCACCGTGCCGGGCGGGAAGATCGCGGTGGCGCCGGCGGCATAGAGCTCGTCGAAGTCGCCGGGCGGGATGACACCGCCGACCACCACCATGATGTCGGGTCGCCCCACCTCGGCCAGCGCATCGCGCAGCGCAGGCACCAGCGTCAGGTGGCCTGCCGCCAGCGACGACACCCCGACGACGTGCACGTCGTTGTCGGCGGCCTGACGCGCGACTTCCTCGGGAGTGGAGAACAGCGAGCCGACGTCGACGTCGAAACCGATGTCGGCGAACGCCGTGGCGATGACCTTCTGGCCGCGGTCGTGGCCGTCCTGGCCCATCTTGGCGACCAGGATGCGCGGCCGGCGGCCGTCGGCCTCGGCGAACTTCTCCACCAATTCCGTTGCGGTGCTCACGTTCTGGGCCTTCCCGACCTCGTCGCGGTACACCCCGGCGATGGTGCGGATCTCGGCCTGATGGCGGCCGTACACCTTTTCCAGTGCATCGGAGATCTCACCGAGGGTGGCCTTGGCCCGGGCGGCATTGATCGCCAGGGCCAGCAGGTTGTTGCCCAGGCCGTCGTCACCCGCCGGGCCGGAGGCGGCTGCGGCGCGGGACAGTTCGTCCAGCGCGGCCTGGGTGGCGTGCTCGTCCCGCTCACTGCGCAGCTGCTGGAGTTTGGCCAGCTGCTCGGCGCGCACCCGGCTGTTCTCGACCTTGAGGACCTCGATGTCCTGGTCCTCATCGACCTGGTACTTGTTGACCCCGATCAGCGGCTGGGCACCGGAGTCGATGCGCGCCTGCGTGCGCGCAGCGGCTTCCTCGATGCGCAACTTCGGGATGCCCTCGTTGATCGCCTGCGCCATGCCGCCGTGCTCGGCGACCTCGGCGATGTGCGCCCGGGCCTTCTCGGCCAGCTGGTAGGTCAGCCACTCCACGTAGTAGGAGCCCGCCCACGGGTCGATGGGCCTGGTGGTGCCCGACTCCTGCTGCAACAGCAGCTGGGTGTTACGCGCGATCCGCGCCGAGAAGTCGGTGGGCAACGCCAGCGCCTCGTCGAGAGCGTTGGTGTGCAGCGACTGGGTATGTCCCTGCGTCGCGGCCATGGCCTCGATGCACGTGCGTGCCACATTGTTGAACACGTCCTGAGCGGTCAGCGACCAACCCGAGGTCTGCGAATGTGTGCGCAGCGACAGCGATTTGGGATTCTTGGCGCCGAACTCGGCGACCAGCTCACTCCACAGCAGCCGGCCCGCCCGTAGCTTGGCGACCTCCATGAAGAAGTTCATCCCGATACCCCAGAAGAACGACAGGCGCGGCGCGAACTTATCGACGTCCAGCCCGGCGTCCCGGCCGGCCTTGAGATACTCCACACCGTCGGCCAGGGTGTAGGCCAGCTCGAGATCGGCTGTGGCCCCGGCTTCTTGGATGTGATAGCCGGAGATCGAGATCGAGTTGAACTTCGGCATCTTGGCGCTGGTGTAGCCGAAGATGTCGGAGATGATCCGCATCGAGGGCTTCGGCGGGTAGATGTAGGTGTTGCGGACCATGAACTCTTTGAGGATGTCGTTCTGAATGGTCCCCGCCAGCTTCTCCGGCGGCACGCCTTGTTCCTCGGCGGCGACCACGTAGAGCGCCAGGATCGGCAGCACCGCGCCGTTCATGGTCATCGACACGCTCACCGTCGACAAGTCGATGCCGTCGAACAACTGGCGCATGTCGAGGATCGAGTCGATCGCCACGCCGGCCATTCCGACGTCACCGGCGACGCGGGGATGGTCGGAGTCGTAGCCGCGGTGTGTGGCCAGGTCGAAGGCCACCGACAGACCTTTCTGACCGGCGGCCAGATTGCGCCGGTAGAAGGCATTCGACTCTGCTGCCGTGGAGAATCCGGCGTACTGCCGGATGGTCCACGGCTGGTTGACGTACATGGTCGGGTACGGCCCGCGGATGAACGGCGGTTCCCCGGGGAAGCTGTCCAACGGGTATCCCGCCGCGACGACGGCGTCGCGGTCGGCGCCGACGTAGACCGGCTTGACGGCGATGCCTTCCGGGGTCTGCCACTCCAGCTGCTCAGCGGTGTAACCGTGCGCCGACGCGGCGGCGGCGACGTGCTCGGCGACCGCGGCCTCGGTGGGCGCCGGTGCGGGCTGGTCGCCGTGCAGCGGGACATCGGCGAAGCTGGGTACCGTGCCGGTGGTAGAGGCAGTCATATCAGGCCCCCAATCGGGTGAGCAGGGACGAAAGTGCTTCGACCGCATCGATTTTTGCGGTCAGATAGCCGTCGGGTTTGTCGGTCGCATCCGCGACCGCCTTCTCCGGACCGGCCAGGTAGATCTGGTCCAGGCCCGCAGCCCGCGCTGCCGCCACCACATCCGAGACGTCGGTGCCGTAGCGCGCGTCGGTGCCACAGAGCACCGCGACCGAGGCGCCACTGTCGGCGACGGCGGCGGCAACAGTTGCGGCGTCGACGGTTCCCGGGTTGACGGCTTCGATCCCGCCGGACGCCAGCAGGTTGGCGGCGAACGTCGCACGGATGTTGTTCTCGGCCAGCGGGCCGAGCGGCAGCAACAGCACCTGCGGGCGCGCACCGGTGCGGTCGAGGAAGGCATCGGAGCGGTCCCGCAGTTCTTCGAACCCGGCCGCGTAGCGCCGGACGGCGTCCGATGAACTGTAGTGCGGCAGAGGCGGTTCGGCGAGGTTCGGGAATTCGTTGACCCCGGTGACCGAGGTGCGGCGGTGGGCGATGTCGTCGGCTCGGCGTGCCCGCACCTGCTCTATCTGCTCGGCGACATGGTCGACGGCAGCGCCAAACCCGCCCCGGGACTCGATGTCCTGGAAGTGCGACCAAGCTTGCGCGGCAAGATTTCCGGTGAGGTCCTCGACGTACCACGAACCGCCCGCCGGATCGAGCACCCGCCCGACATGCGACTCCTCCAGCAGCAGAAGCTGGGTGTTGCGGGCGATGCGACGGGCAAACCCGGCGCTGATCCCGGGGAAACCGCTCGGGATTGCCACGTCGAACGGCAGCACTGCCACGGTGTCCGCTCCCCCGACCCCGGCGCCGAAGGCCGCCAGCGTGGTACGGAGCATGTTCACCCACGGGTCGCGCTGGGTCATCATCGGCAGCGAGGTGACCGCATGCACGGTCGCGGCGCCACTGTCGGGGTGGCCGAGCACATCGGCGATTCGGGCCCAGAGTTGGCGGGCCGCACGGAATTTCGCGATCGTCAGGAACTGGTCGTCGTCGGCCACCAGCCGGAAGCTGATCTGGCGCAACGCATCCGATACCTCGACGCCCGCGTCGGCCAGAGCCCGCACGTACTCGACCGCCGCCCCCAGCGCACCGGCGAGTTCCCAGGCGGCGTTGGCGCCGCGGTTGTGGAACGCCGGTCCGTCGACGGTGATCGCGCGCACGCCCGTGTTACCTGCCACGCCCGCGGCGACGCGAGTGACCTCATCAAGGGCCGGTGCGGGTGCGCCGCTGAGCGCCGCGGTGAGCGGGTCGGCACCAAGGTCGATCGACATCGTCGCGCGCTGGACGTCGTCTGCGCCGGCGATCAGGGTCAGCACCGCATCGGCGGCGGCGGCGAACTGCGCTCCGGCATCGAGGATCACCGGCGCCAGCTCGAGGAAGACCCCCTCCAGCAGCCGGTCCAGGTCGGCGGGGGCGACGCCGGAGTCACCGACGCGCAGCACCAACGCGCTCACTCCGTCACCGAGGGCACCCAATACTGCGGCGTTGCCGTCGGCGATCTGGCCGGAGGCTCCAAATATCTCGGCGACTTTCCACCCGGCGATGACGTCACGGTGGGCGTCGCCGCCGCGGACGAACGGCCAGTTGCCGGGCAACGGCGGTTCGGGCAGCGCGTCGAGTGCGGTGTAGAGCGGCCGGATCGCGAAGCCCTCGTAAGTGGCTGAGTCCAGCAGCTTTTCGGGCTCGGCGGGCAGATCCGCCGGGTCCTTCCGGCTGCTCTTGGCCAGCACGCCGGCGACCGCGGTGCGCCAGCGGGCGCGGCCTTCCTCAACCTCTACTGACACCGGCAACTCCTGTTGTCGCAGCATGGGGCAGCCCGTCGCGGGACCAGCCATCAGACCATCAGGCTAAATGATCACTTCAGCCGTGACGTGGCCGACTATGGCTACCCGTCGGTAACCGGCGTCGCACTCGGCGCGTTCTGACACGAGGGCCGTAACCTTGGTGAACGTGACGTCGAAGACCCGCAGCACGTGGCGCAGCGTGCGCTCAGCGGTGATCGCAACGGCGCGCCAGGTCTCCCGGACGCGGATGGTCGTCACCGCGGTCGCCGCTGTGATTCTCGTCGCAGTGGTGGTGCTGGTGCCGCTGCCGACCGCGGTCCAGCTGCGGGACTGGGCGACGTCGCTCGGCGTCTGGTTCCCGCTGGCCTTTTTCGCCGCCCACATCGTCGTCACGGTGTTCCCGTTCCCGCGCACAGCGTTCACCCTGGCCGCCGGCCTGTTGTTCGGTCCCGCGTTGGGCGTGGGGATCGCGGTGGTGGCCAGTGCCCTCAGCGCGCTGCTCGCGCTGCTGCTGGTGCGTGCCCTCGGCTGGCAGTTCAGCAAGCTGGTCAGCCATCCGGCCCTCGAGTCGGTGGATGCCCGGCTGCGCGCGCGCGGCTGGCAGGCGATCTTCTCGCTGCGGATGATCCCCGCCGTGCCGTTCTCGGTGCTTAACTACGCCGCCGGCGCGTCGGCCGTGCGGGTGATGCCATACCTGTGGGCGACACTGGCCGGTTTGATCCCCGGCACCACCGCCGTGGTCTTCCTCGGTGATGCCCTCACCGGCAACGTCAGCCCGCTGCTGATTCTGGTGTCGGTATGCACCGCGGCCGTCGGCATCGCGGGCCTGGTCTACGAGGTACGCACCCATCGGAGGGCGCACGCCGAGTAGTGCGCGGTAACTGCTGCCGAGTGCTAGGTGTGCGCTATCGCAGTTGACCGACCGCGAAGAATGTCTTCGATCCGATCCAACAGTTGGGTCGGCTCAGCGTTGGCGCCGTCGTGCCACGTCACGAGAGCGCCGTACAAGTTGATCGGCTCGACCGTCAATTGCAAGCCGAGCATCACTGTCTGCGGAGCGTCGGTAGTCGAATCGTCAGAGCGGTAGGCGATCTCGACCTGCAGAGCTTTGGCTCCGCTGACCGAGTTCGCAATCCACTTGGGCGTGATTGCCTCGATCTGATCTCGCGTGAGCTCCCCGGGACGGATCTTGGGGTCGGCAACCCTGATGGTCAACGTCGACGGCGTGAAACGCAGCGAGCATCTGTTCCACATGCGGAAAGTGGCATAGGTCGCGAGGAGCGTCGAGAGGAGAAGGAGTATGCCGACGAATCGAAGCCACACTGGATATCCCCGAGAAAAACTCGCGACAATGCCAACGAACCCACCCAATGGCAGACCGATATTGAGCAGAAACGCATTCCCCTCGTACCACGGAATATAACGACAGATGATGGCATCAGGTGAACGTGTCACACCCGGGCGGACGATTCGGCGCTTGCCGATCGCCACAGCGATCGCTGCGAAGCCCCACAGCAGCGACAAAAACCAGGGCGCTCCCTTAAGCACGAGAACCACCGTGGCTACACCGATCAGGCCCCCAATGCAGTACCTGGACGCCGTCCTCCAGCGACCAGCCATCCCACTACGTTCCATCTCGGCCACCACCTATTGGTGCGCTTGTCGGGGTGCCACCCCCTTGGCGATCCACCACACCCATGCTCAGCCAGATATCTTCCAGATTGGACGGTGAATCGCGCATTGCGGTCACCGTCAACTGGGCGATGAGCGTCTCGTCGGTTGTTGTTGTGATCTCGGAACGGCACAGACTCCGGACGGTGCCCAAATCATCAGCGAGTTCCAGGACAAGCATCCCTGTAACGCCGGCGCCGGCCATCGTCCGGTTGATTTCACGCTGTGTCTCTCGGTAGACCGGACAGCGTCGCGCCGGGGGCTCAGACCTACTGCGGCTCGGAGCCGTGCCGGGGGGCGTATTGCGGATCGGCCGGCGGTGCCTGTTGCTCGGACAGCGGTGGATACACCGGAGCCGCGCCGACGGCCGGCACCGAGGTGCGCGCCTCGGCCTCGGCCTTGGCCACCGCCTGCGCGATCGCGGGGTCGGTCTTGGTGTCGAACCAGTCGGCGACCTCGTCGGAATCGTCGTCGGCCTTGGCCGGATGGTCGTCGACCGGCGACGGCGTGTACCGGAACACCCCGTCCTCGCCGGGTGCGCCGAGCATCTTGGTGAACCCCTGCAGCGCCGAGCCGAAGTCGCTGGGCACCAGCCAAACCTTGTTGGCCTCGCCCTTGGCCATCTGCGGCAGCGTCTGCAGGTACTGGTAGGCCAGCATCTCCGGGGTGGGCCGGCCTGCTTTGATCGCGGCGAACGTCTTCTCGATCGCCTTGGCCTGGCCCTGCGCCTGCAGGTAGGACGCCGCCCGCTCACCCTGGGCCCGCAGGATGCGGGACTGCCGCTCGGCCTCGGCAGCCAGGATCGCGGCTTGCTTGGCACCTTCGGCCGCCAGGATTTGCGCCTGCTTCTGACCCTCGGCCTGCTTGATCGACGCCTCCCGGCTTCCTTCCGCGGTGAGGATCATCGCGCGCTTCTCGCGATCGGCGCGCATCTGCTTCTCCATCGAGTCCTGGATGGAGGGCGGCGGGTCGATGCTGCGCAGTTCGACCCGGGCCACCCGGAGGCCCCAGCGTCCGGTGGCTTCGTCGAGAACCCCGCGGAGCTGCCCGTTGATCTGGTCACGTGATGTCAGGGTCTGCTCGAGGGTCATGCCGCCGACGACGTTGCGCAGCGTGGTGGTGGTCAGCTGCTCGACACCGACGATGTAGTTGCTGATCTGGTACACCGCCGCCTGCGGGTTGGTGACCTGGAAGTAGACGACGGTGTCGATGTTGACGGTCAGGTTGTCCTCGGTGATCACCGGCTGCGGGGGGAAGGACACCACCCGCTCGCGCAGATCGACGCGGGCACGGACCTTGTCGATGAACGGAATCAACAGCGTGAGCTGCCCGGAGACCGTCTTGCTGTAGCGCCCGAGCCGCTCGATGACGGCCGCCTCGGCCTGCGGGATCAGGGCGACCGACTTGGCGACGACGATGATGGCGAACACCACCAGCACCGCCAACAGAACCAGACCGGCTATGGCACCGTCCATGACGAGTTCTCCTTACTCGTTGCGCCAGACGACCGCGGTAGCACCGTCGATGTGCATGACAGTGACGTGGTCGCCCGGCTCGTAGACATCGTTGTCGTTGAAGGGTCGCGCCGTCCAGATTTCGCCGTCGAGTTTCACCTGACCTTCATGGCGCGCGACCCGGTCGAGCACCAGCGCGCTCTTGCCTTCCAGCGCCTTGACCGGTTCGGGCAGGCCTTTGCCGGCCGTGAACTTTCGTCGTAGCGCCGGGCGGACGAGGGCCAGAAGTACGACCGAGACCACTAGGAACACCGCACCGTCCGCCCACACCGGCCAGTCGAGCAACCAGCTGGACCCGGCTGCGGCCAATGCGCCGCCGGAGAGCATCAGCAGGAACATATCGCCGGTCAGTGCTTCGGCACCGGCAAGGCCCAGCGCGAACACGAGCCAGATCAGCGCCGCGGGCATAGTGCCAGGGTACGCGGACGCCGATCCCGCGGTTGCGGAAAGCCGGTTCGGTGCCGAACCACTACACTGCGAGCATCATGTGGTGCCCTAGTGTTTCGCTCTCCGTCTGGGCCAATGCCTGGCTCGCCGGCAAGGCCGCACCCGACGACGTCCTTGACGCGCTATCAGCCTGGGCGCCAACGCATTCGGTGATCGCCTACGATTCGGTGGCGGCTGGCCATACCGGTCTGCCGTGGCCTGATGTCGACGATGCGGGTGCGGTGTCGCTGCTGCAGACGCTGCGCACGGTCGCCGGCCGCGCGCTGGATGCCGGGCCGCCGGCGATCAGCGTGGCGCTGCCGGTGCCCGGCGACGTCCGCGGCCTGGCGGCGGGAACCCAGTTCCAGCGCGACGCGCTGTCCGCCGGTGAGGCGATCATCGTCACCAGTCCGATCGGCGACACCATCGGTCTGGTCCCCGATTTCGAGTACGACGACACCGACGACGAACTGCCGGACTGCGATCGGCATCCCGAACTGTGCTCGTTGTCCTGGACGGTGTACTCACTGCCGTCGCGCCCCGTCGTGGATCACCTCGACCTCGGTGAGGCGGAATATGGTCTGCGGTCGGCGGTCCGGTCGGCCGCCGAGGCGCTGGGCGCGCTGCAACTCGGTGCCGCGGGCGGCATCGACGATCCGCGCGGTCTGGTCGAGCAGGTGCTGGAGACCGGTCGCCACCACCGGGCCCCCGATCACGCTCCGACGCGGGCGCTGCGGGTGCTCGAGAACGCCGCGCACGTCGACGCGATCATCACGGTCAGTTCGGGACTCATGCCGATCGGCACGCAGAGCGCGTCGGAGGCTCAGATCGCCAACGATGCGCTGCGGCCACTGGCCGCGGTCGTGCGCTCGGCACGGATCGCCGCGGTCACCGCGATCCTGCACTCGGCCTGGCACTGACCTCACATGCGGGCGTGCAGAACGCTCCGTTGACGCTGCAGCCGTACCCCGGAACAGGTTGAGCTCCGGCCACTCTGGTCGGTTCGCGGTCGTCGCGCACTTCGTCGACGAGGTCGAGGACCAGCTTCGCGAACCGGCGCTGGGCATTGGGTGTCGAGGCCCGCGCCAACGCGACACCGAGGCCCTCGGCCTGCTCGCGCAGTTCGCTGTCCAGATCCCACACCACCTCGATGTGGTCGGCGACGAAGCCCACCGGGCAGACCACCACGGCTTTGGTACCCGCTTCGGCCAGCGCCGAGAGGTGATCTCCCACATCGGGTTCCAGCCATGGCACCTGCGGCGGGCCGGACCGGGACTGCCAGACCACGTCATAGTCGTCGTAGCCTGCCGCGGCGGCCACCAGCGAGGCGGCGTACCGGACCTGGCGGGCATACAGGTCCGGGCCGCACCGATCGGCGGCCCGCACCGGTATCGAATGCGCGGTGAACACCAGCCGGGCGTCGGCCCGCACCGGGTCGGGCAGCGTCGCGGCCGCCTCCGCGATGGCGTCGGCGAACATCGCCACCAGCAACGGGTGGTCGAAGAACTGGCGCATTTTCACCAGTTCCGGAGCATCGTCACCGACCGCCGCACGGGCTCGGGCGATGTCCTCCTGATATTGCGTGCACCCCGAGTATCCGCCCCACGCCGAGGTGGAGAACACTGCGGCTCGCCGCACACCGTCGGAAGTCATTGCGGCGACGGTGTCTTCGATCATGGGATGCCAGTTGCGGTTGCCGAAGTACACCGGCAGCTGTTCACCACGCTCGGCGAGTTCGGCGCGGATCTCCTCGATCAGGGCGCGATTGATCCCGTTGATCGGCGAGACGCCGCCGAAATGCAGGTAGTGCTCGGCCACTGCGGTAAGCCGCTCGGGCGGTATCCCCCGGCCGCGGGTGACGTTCTCCAGGAACGGCATCACCTGTTCGGGCCCCTCCGGGCCACCGAACGACAGGATCAGCAGCGCATCGAATGTGGTGGGCACGATGGCGGAACTAGAGCAGCTGGGTGCTGGCGCCGCCGTCGGCGAAGATGATGGTTCCGGTGGTCGCGGGCAGCCAGTCGGACAGCAGTGCGCACACGGTCTTGGCGACCGGCGTCGGGTCCTTCATGTTCCAGCCGAGCGGGGCACGCTGATCCCAGCCCTCCTCCAGCAGCTGCATCTGCGCCCCGGCCTCCTCGCCGAGCGCACCGCCGACGATGGCGCTCATCGCCAGGGTGCGGATCGGGCCTGCCGCAACGAGATTGGAGCGCACCCCGACCTTGCCTGCTTCACGGGCGACGAACCGGTTGACCGACTCCAACGCGCTCTTGGCGACCGTCATCCAGTTGTAGGCCGGCATCGCGCGGGTGGGGTCGAAGTCCATGCCGACGATCCCGCCGCCCGGATTCATAATCGGCAGAACGGCTTTGGCCAGGGAAGCGTAGGAGTACGCCGAGATGTGAATGCCCTTGGCGACGTCCTCGTACGGGGCGTCGAAGAACGGGTTGATACCCATGCCGGTCTGCGGCATGAACCCGATGGAGTGCACCACGCCGTCGATCTTGTTGCCTTCGCCGATCACCTCGGTGATCCGGCCTGCCAGCGAATCCAGGTGCTCCTGGTTCTGCACGTCGAGTTCGAGCAGCGGCGCCGGGTTCGGCAGCCGGTCGGCGATCCGCTGGATCAGCTTCATCCGGTCGAAGCCGGTGAGCACCAGCTCGGCGCCGGCTTCCTGCGCCACCTTGGCGATGTGGAATGCGATGGATGAGTCGGTGATGATCCCCGTGACGAGGATGCGCTTGCCCTGCAGAAGTGTCATGCGAAAGTCCTTATCTCCTAGTGCCGCTGTGCGCCCTGGGGCCTAATGGCGTGCGCCCTGGGGCCTAGTGGCCCATACCCATACCGCCGTCGACGGGGATGACCGCGCCGGCGATGTACCCGGCGTCCTCCGACGCCAGGAAACTGACCGCTCCGGCCACATCCTCGGCGGTGCCGACCCGCTTGGCCGGGATGAAGTCCAGCGCGCCGGCCTGGATGCGCTCGTCGAGCGCGCGGGTCATCTCGGTGTCGATGTAGCCCGGCGCCACCACGTTGGCGGTCACGCCGGCCTTGGACAGTTCGCGGGAGATCGACCGGGCCATGCCGATCAGGCCGGCCTTGGCGGCCGCATAGTTGGCCTGGTTTCCGATCCCCCACATGCCGGACACCGAACCGATGTAGATGATCCGGCCAAAACGCTTGCGCTGCATGCTGCGCGACGCCCGTTGCGTCACCCGGAACGCTCCGGTGAGGTTGGCATTGATGACCTCTTGGAACCGTTCTTCGGTCATCCGCATCAGGAACGCGTCTTTGGAGATGCCCGCGTTGGACACCAGCACCTCCACGGGTCCCTGGTGTTCCTCGACCTCGGTGAACGCCCGGTCGATGGCCGCGGTGTCGGTGACGTCACACTCGACGCCGAACAACCCCTCTGGCACCCCGGAGCCGCGGTGGGTGACGGCGACCTTGTGCCCGTCGGCGGCCAGCCGCTTCGCAATCGCCAGGCCGATACCCCGGTTTCCACCGGTGACCAGGACGGAACGTGAGACAAACGGCGGTTTGACGGCCGGTGCGGCGTCAGCCGATTCTGCGGCAGCGGTTTCGGACATGGGAGTCAACTTAATGCCTGCCGTCGGCCGGACCGAAATCCGCCACCGGCGATTTCACCGAAATCAGCCCGGCAGGCGACGGTTGACCAGCAGTGCGGTCAGCGCCGCGAGCGCCAGGACCAACGCGCCCAGCCGCAACCAGCCGGTGCTGGCGTCACCCTTGGTGGTCTCGTAGCCGATCTGATCCTGCAGCGAGGTGAAGACCTCCTTGAGCTGCTGCAGGCTCGATGCGGTGTAGGCGTTGCCGCCGGAGAGCTCGGCGATCTTCTTGAGCATGTCGTCGTCGACCGGGACCGGTTGGCGCTGATCGTTGATCTCCACGTAGCCGTACGGGGTGCCGAACGACACCGTGGAGATCGGCACGCCCTGATCTTTGGCGGTGCGGGCGGCGGTGAACGCGCCCTTGGGGTTGTCCGGGTTGGACGGCACGGTCTCCTTGCCGTCGGACATCAGCACGATGCGCGCCGGCGGCGGGGTGTCACCGCCGCCGATGACGGCGCCGACGGTGGCGATCGCCTGCAGCGAGGTGAAAATCGCCTCGCCGGTGGCCGTGCGGTCGGCCAGCTGCAACTTGTCGATGGCGTTCTTGGTGGCTTCCCGGTTGGTGGTCGGCGACACCAGCACGGTGGCGGTGCCTGCGTAGGCGATCAGGCCCAGGTTGATGCCCGGGGTCAGCTGGTCGGCGAACTGCTTTGCGGCCTCCTGCGCCGCGGCCAGCCGGCTCGGCTCGACGTCGGTGGCGCGCATCGACTGCGAGACGTCGATGGTCAGCATCACCACCGCGCGGTTACGCGGGATCCGCACGTCGTGCGTCGGTCCGGCCATCGCGATCGTGAGCAACACCAGCGAGGCGATCAGCAGGATCGCCGACAGGTGCCGCCACTTGTTGGGCCGTTTGGGCGCAACACTTTCCAGCAGCTCCATGTTGGCGAAGCGCAGGAATCGCTTCTGGCGGGCGAACTGCACGACGACGTAGAGCCCGACCAGTCCGGCGATGACGAGCAGGAACAAGAAGAACCACGGGTGTTCGAAGCCGCCAAGCGTCATCGGCCCGAGCAACGGCAAGGTCATTGGCTGCCCGCCAGTGCACCGCGGCGACGGGACGCGACGAACCGAACGATGTCGGCGATCCAGTCGCGGTCGGTGCGCAGGGTCATCAACGGCGCGCCGCAGCGGCGAAGGGTGCGCGCCACTTCCTCGCGATGCACCGCGGCGGCGCGGGCGAAGTCGTCACGCAACTGCTCGTCGATGGTGAATTCACGGGTGACCCCGGACTCGGTGTCCTGCAGGATCACATCCCCGACCGGGGGCAGTTCGACGTCACGCGGGTCGAGCACCTCGATGCCGAGCACCTCGTGGCGCGCAGCGATCGCGCGCAGCGGCCGCATCCAGGTGATCGGCCCGAGGAAGTCACTGACCACCACGGCCATCCCCCGCCGGCGTTCGGGCCTGCGCAGGGCATCGATGGCCGCGGCCAGATCGCCGCGGACGCCGGCCGGGGCCTGCGGCATCGTGGCGATCGTGCGCAGCAGAGTCTGCTCGTGCATCCGGCCGGACAGCGCAGGCACCCGGGTGATCTTGTCGCCGTTGGCGATGATCGCGCCGATCCGGTTTCCGCCGCCGCTGTTGAGGTAGGTGATCGCCGCCGCGGCGGCCACCGCCAGGTCGCGTTTCTCGCAACCGGTTGTGCCGAAGTCCAGGCTGGCCGACATGTCCACCACCAGCCAGGTCTCCAGCTCGCGGTCGGCGATCATCTGCCGGACGTGCGGGTGGGTGGTGCGGGCGGTGACCGACCAGTCCATCCGGCGCACATCGTCACCGGGCTGGTACATCCGCGACTCACCGGGCTCGGAGCCCGGGCCGGGGATCAAACCGAGATGGTCACCGTGCAGCACCCCGTCGAGCTTGCGTTTGACCGTGAGCTCGAGGGTCCGCAGCGCCGCCGACAGCTTGGCGTCACCGATCTCACCGCGCTGAAAGGACGGCGGGTGGACGGTTTCGGAGTCGCTCACCGACCGTTGGCACCCGCCCCGGCGGGAACCACCGGCGGCGCCGAATGCCCTTGCTGCGGAACGGCATTGACCTGAGGCAGCGCGACGGTTTGCAGGATCCGGTTGATCACCGTCTCGGCCTTGATGTCGTCGGCCAGCGCGTCGTAGGTCAGCACCAGGCGGTGGCGCAACACGTCGGGGATGACGTCGATGACGTCCTGCGGGATGACGTAGTCACGGCCGCGGACCAGCGCCAGCGCGCGGGACGCGGCGATGATGCCCAGCGAGGCGCGCGGCGAGGCGCCGAACGCCACCCAGGCCTTGACGTCGGGCAGACCGAACTGCTCGGGTCGCCGCGTCGCCGTGACGACCCGGACCACATAGTCGACCAACGCGTGATGGACGAAATTGTTGGCCGCGACGTTCTGCAGGCGCAGCAGGTCACCGGTTTCGAGGATCTGCTTGGGCTCCGGCGGGGTGACACCCATCCGGTAGATGATCTCGCGCTCTTCTTCCGGCGAGGGGTAGTCCACGTTGATCTTGAACAGGAAGCGGTCGCGCTGGGCTTCCGGCAGCGGGTAGACACCCTCGTTCTCGATCGGGTTCTGGGTCGCCATCACCAGGAACGGCTTGGGAAGTTCGTAGGTTTTTCCGCCGATGGAGATCTTGCGCTCGGCCATGACTTCCAGCAGCGCCGACTGCACCTTTGCCGGGGCGCGGTTGATCTCGTCGGCCAGCAGGAAATTCACCACGACGGGGCCGAGTTCGATGTCGAATTCCTCGCGGCCCTGGCGGTAGATGCGGGTACCGATGATGTCGGTGGGCACCAGGTCGGGGGTGAACTGGATGCGGGCGAAGGTGCCGCCGACCACCTTGGCGAAGGTCTCGACCGCCAGGGTCTTGGCGACGCCCGGCACACCTTCGAGTAGCACGTGCCCCTTGGCCAACAGGCCGACCAGGATGCGCTCGACCAATTGATCCTGGCCGACGATGATGCGCTTGACCTCGAAGATCGCCCGTTCCAGGGTGTTCACCTCGCCGGCCAGACCGTTACCGCCCGACGGCGGGGCGGCCGGGGCTCCGCTCGGCCCGGCAAACGATCCGGGGCCTGCGGGCGACCCACCTGGTGACGTCATCGACTTCCTCCACGAGCTGTTGGTTTTGGCGGGCACGCCGTGCCCTGCCACAACTATTCCAGGCGTTCTGAGATCCGTCGACGTGCCCCATTCGCTGGCGCGTCGAGTACGGAGCCGGCCGGCGAGCGCGTCAGGTCTCGATGATGCGCGTCAGGTACGGAGTCATACCCGCCGTGCGCACCGGGCTGACGGTCACCTGTCCGGCCGCCGACGAGGCCTCGAGCATCTGTCCGTTGCCCAGATAGATGGTGACGTGCTGAGTACCGCCGGGTCCGTAGAAGATCAGATCCCCGCGCTTGGCCTGCGACGGCGGGATGTGCCTGCCGGCGTTGTACTGGTCGCCGGAGTACTTGGGAATCTGCACCCCTACGCCGGCGAAGGCGTACCGGGTGAAGCCCGAGCAGTCGTAACCCACCTTGCCGGCGTCTTCCTCCACGCCGGCACTGGGCCCGTTGATCGCGCCACCACCCCAGGAGTACGGCACACCCCGCTGCGAGGCACCGCGGGCGATGACGTATTCGATGGCCTGCGGTCCGCGCACCCGGCCGCCGGGCAGCGCGGACGGGCCGCCGCCGCCGAAGCCCAGACCGGACAGGAACTTGCGACCCAGGTCCATGGTCGCCTGAGCGGCCTGCTGAGTCACCTGCAGCGAGGCGTTGGCCATCGCGACCGGATCACCGGGAGCGCCCGCGCTCAGGATCTTGGGCAGCGTCGGATCCCACTCGCCCGGATCGGCATTGGCCGGGCTGGCGATGGCTAACCCCAGCGTGAGTGCCGTCAGGATCGTCCCGACGAAGAGCCGTCGAGAAGTGTTGCGAGACATGGGTGAAACTTTCGTCAGTATTCGATGTAGCGGACGACGAACGGTGTCATGCCGCTGGTGCGCACCGGTGAGATCTTGACGCTCGATCCGGTGTAAGGAGCCTCGAGCATCTGGCCCTGGCCCAAGTAGAGGGTGACGTGCTGGCTGCCGCCGGGTCCGTAGAAGATCACGTCGCCGCGACGCATCTGTGACGACGGGATCTTGCGGCCCATGTTGTACTGCGACCCCGAGTAGTGCGGCAGCTTGATGCCGACGCCGGCGAATGCGTAGAGGATCAGACCGGAGCAGTCGAAGCCGACGGTGCCTGCCCCGCTGTCGATTCCGTTGCTGGGCCCGGTGGCGGTTCCACCGCCCCACGAATACGGCACGCCCATCTGGGACATGGCCCGTTTGATCACGTATTCGGAGGCCTGCGCCCCGTACACGTACGGGATGGCGCCGTTGGTGATGCCGGTGTCGTCGGGCTTCAGGATGCCGAGCTTCTGCAGGAAGCTCTTGCCCATCTGTTTGGTCGCGTTCAGCGAGGACGACGAGATCTGCAGGACGGCGTTGATGATCTGGATCGGGTCGCCGGAGACGAAGGCGCTGGGCACCATCGGCAGGGTGGTATCCCATTCCGAGGCGCTGCCATAGGGCGGGACCACGCCCGCGTTCGGGGCCTTCGGCGAGCCGGGGGCGGCCGGATCCCAGCGATCCCCCGGGGTCGCCGGGCCGGTCGCCGCCGACTGCGGCACGGCCGCAGGCGAATTCGCCGGCGCCGACCACTGGCGGGCGGCGTCGAGCTTCTCCTGGGCCGTTTTTCGTTCGGCGGCCAGCCGGTTGATCTCAGCCTGCTGGTCGGAGAACGTCTGCTTGGCCGCGGTCAGCGCGTCGACCGCGGATTGCTGGCTGGCCTCAGCGTCGGCAAGGGCCTTGTCGGCGTTGTCCTTGGCCAGTCGGGCAGCGGACTCCTGGTTGATCTGCTCGGTGCGGGCCCGCTGCAGATCGGTCATCACCTGCTGCGAGCTGACCGCCAAGGTCTGCCCGGCCGACGCGGTGGACAGGATGTCCTCGGGGTTGGTCGCCATCACCAGCGACGCGGACGGACCGTTGATGTAGGTCGCGGCGGCGAACGTGTCAAACCGCTTCTGGGCGTCGGCAATTGCCGCGTTGGCGTCCTTGACGCCTTGCGCGCTGGCGTCCACCTTCGCGCTCGCGGCGGCCGCCGCGTCACGCGCGGTCTGGACGTCGACGAGTGCTTTGTTGACGCTTTCCTGCTCGGCCTGCACCTTGGCGCCGATGTCCTGCAGTCGCTGGTTGGCGTCGGCGACATCGGCGATCAGTCCCGCGATCGTGGTGGGTGCGGCACCGGGCTCGGCCTGGGCCAGTCCGGGCATCGTGAACGTCATGGCGACGCTGAGCGCCAGCGGGCCCACCGGCTTGGCGATCCGAATGGCCGGCCGGACAAGAGAGCCGCGAAGGGAACGTCTCATTCGACCCTGGTCTCCTCTGCTTCACACGTGCAGTCACGCCAGCAACAGATGTCACATGAGTCACATCATTAACAATGGCGACAGTTGCACCGTACGTCACATTTGTCGCAGAGGAAACTTCCGGCAAGAATTACATGTTTGTCATTTACGGGATGTTGCCGAAAAGTAATCTTATTGATTTGCCAGGGATGGCTATTTTCCCTGCTCAGATGCCATATCGCTAGGTTGCGAACGGCGAGCCCGAAGCTGCAGAACTCGGGTCAAAACAGCCGCTACAGCCACCCCGATCACAAGCGTGATCGTTAATCCCATCCAGGGAAAGTCGGGGGTTTGCAATTGGTCGACAAATGCCTGCGTACCGACCACCGGATTGGGTGCCGTCTTGGCCACGTCCTGACCCGCCTCGAGGATGACACGGTCGTACGTGGTGCTGTAGGTCCCCGCCCACCCGGGACTGAGGACGAGCACCGTCGAGTCGGGGCTGTCCTGCCCGATCTCGGTGGCGATATCGCGCAGAGGGGTGTCGATCGCCGGGCTCTTGTCCATCACGACGACCTTCAGATCGATGCCGTGCTCCTTGGCGGAGGCCACCACCTTCTGAAGGGCGGCGACATCGGCCGCCGGCGCTGCGACACCGTCGGCGGCCACATCTGCTTTGACCGCGGCGAGGCACTGGTCGACCGGAGTCGACGGGGCAAGCCCGGCACTGCTGCACACCTCCACCGGGATGAAGGTCGGCGCGTGCGGAATCGTCACGATCCGAAACGGTACCGTGCGCCCCAACCCCGGGGTGGCACCACGCGCCGGAGAAGACAAGACTGGGGGTTGGCCCGCTGGCCGTGGTGGAAACCCATCCACCCGCTTAGCAGGACAACCGTACTGTTAGTATGGAGGCCGGTGCCGACACAGCCCGTCGGCATCGAGGACAACGCCGGGAGTTGATGTGAGCAGCGAAAATTCGTCGAATTCGTCCCTGAACACTTTCGAAGCGCGCGACACGTTGAAGGTCGGCGACAACAGCTACGAGATCTACCGCCTCGACGCGGTTCCCGGAACCGAGAAGCTGCCCTACAGCCTCAAGGTGCTGGCCGAGAACCTGTTGCGCACCGAGGACGGCGCCAACATCACCACAGACCACATCAACGCGATCGCGAACTGGGATCCGTCAGCCGACCCGAGCATCGAGATCCAGTTCACCCCGGCGCGCGTGATCATGCAGGACTTCACCGGTGTTCCCTGCATCGTCGACCTCGCGACCATGCGCGAGGCCGTCGGCGATCTCGGCGGCAATCCCGATCAGGTGAACCCGCTGGCCCCCGCCGAGCTGGTGATCGACCACTCGGTGATCATCGACGTCTTCGGCAGCGCCGACGCCTTCGAGCGCAACGTCGAGATCGAGTACTCGCGCAACGGCGAGCGTTACCAGTTCCTGCGCTGGGGCCAGGGCGCCTTCGACGACTTCAAGGTGGTGCCGCCGGGCACCGGAATCGTCCACCAGGTCAACATCGAATACCTGGCCCGCGTCACCATGGTGCGCGACGGGGTCGCCTACCCGGATACCTGCGTGGGCACCGACAGCCACACCACCATGGTCAACGGCCTCGGCGTCCTGGGCTGGGGCGTCGGTGGCATCGAGGCCGAGGCCGCGATGCTCGGCCAGCCGGTCTCGATGCTGATCCCCCGGGTCGTCGGCTTCAAGCTCAGCGGCGAGATCCAGCCCGGCGTGACCGCGACCGACGTGGTCCTCACCGTCACCGAGATGCTCCGCAAGCACGGCGTGGTTGGCAAGTTCGTCGAGTTCTACGGCAACGGTGTTGCCGAGGTGCCGCTGGCCAACCGCGCCACCCTGGGCAACATGAGCCCCGAATTCGGTTCGACGGCAGCCATTTTCCCGATCGACGACGTGACCATCGACTACCTCCGGCTGACCGGGCGCAGCGACGAGGAACTGGCGCTGGTCGAGGCATACGCCAAGGCGCAGGGCATGTGGCACGACCCCGAGCACGAGGCCGCCTACTCCGAGTACCTCGAGCTCGACCTGTCCACCGTCGTGCCGTCGATCGCCGGGCCCAAGCGCCCGCAGGACCGCATCGAGCTCTCCGACGCGAAGTCGGCGTTCCGCAAGGACATTCACAACTACGTCGAAAACGGCAACCCCGCACCGCAGACCAAGCTGGACGAGGCCGTCGAAGAGTCGTTCCCCGCCAGCGACCCGGCAGTGCTGTCGTTCGCCGACAACGGTTCCGAGCCGCTGCACTCCGCGGCCACCGGCGCCGAAGGCAGGCCCACCAAGCCGGTCAAGGTCAGCGTCGAGGATCGTGGCGAATTCGTGCTCGACCACGGTGCGGTCGCGATCGCGTCGATCACCTCGTGCACCAACACCTCCAACCCGTCGGTGATGCTGGGCGCGGCGCTGCTCGCCAAGAACGCCGTCGACAAGGGCCTGACCGCCAAGCCATGGGTCAAGACGTCGATGGCTCCCGGTTCCCAGGTGGTCAGCGACTACTACGACAAGGCCGGCCTGTGGCCGTACCTGGAGAAGCTGGGCTTCTATCTCGTCGGCTACGGCTGCACCACCTGCATCGGCAACAGCGGCCCGCTGCCCGAGGAGATCTCCAAGGCCATCAACGACAACGACCTGACGGTTACCGCGGTGCTGTCCGGCAACCGCAACTTCGAGGGTCGCATCTCCCCCGACGTGAAGATGAACTACCTGGCATCCCCGCCGCTGGTGATCGCCTATGCGTTGGCCGGGACGATGGACTTCGACTTCGAGACCGACCCGCTCGGGAAGGACACCGACGGCAACGACGTGTTCCTCAAGGACATCTGGCCGTCGTCGAAGGACATCTCCGACACCATCGCCTCGGCGATCAACCAGGAGATGTTCAAGAAGAACTACGCCGACGTGTTCAAGGGCGACGAGCGCTGGCAGAACCTGCCGACGCCGTCCGGCAAGACATTCGAGTGGGATGCCGACTCGACCTACGTCCGCAAGCCTCCGTACTTCGACGGCATGCCCGCCGAGCCGCAGCCGGTAAGTGACATCACCGGAGCCAGAGTGCTTGCTCTGCTGGGCGATTCGGTCACCACCGACCACATCAGCCCCGCCGGCAACATCAAGGCGGGCACCCCGGCCGCGCAATACCTGGACAGCAACGGTGTCGACAAAAAGGACTACAACTCCTACGGGTCCCGCCGCGGTAACCACGAGGTGATGATCCGCGGCACGTTCGCGAACATCCGGCTGCGCAACCAGCTGCTCGACGACGTGTCCGGTGGCTACACGCGGGACTTCACCCAGGATGGTGGACCGCAAGCCTTCATCTACGACGCCGCGCAAAACTATGCGGCGCAGAACATTCCGCTGGTGGTGCTGGGCGGCAAGGAGTACGGCTCCGGCTCGTCGCGCGACTGGGCGGCCAAGGGCACCAGCCTGCTGGGTGTGCGTGCGGTGATCACCGAGTCCTTCGAGCGCATCCACCGGTCGAACCTGATCGGCATGGGCGTGATCCCGCTGCAGTTCCCGGCCGGTGAATCGGCCGCGTCGCTGAAGCTGGACGGCACTGAGGTCTTCGACATCACCGGGATCGAGGAGCTCAACAACGGCAAGACCCCGAAGACGGTTCACGTCACGGCCACCAAGGAGGACGGGTCGAAGGTCGAGTTCGACGCCGTGGTGCGCATCGACACCCCCGGCGAGGCCGACTACTACCGCAACGGCGGCATCCTGCAGTACGTGTTGCGCAACATGCTGCGGACCGGCTAGCTCCGACGTGCCCAGGGTCAGCGAGGATCATCTGGCGGCCCGCCGCCGCCAGATCCTCGACGGCGCACGGCGCTGCTTCGCCGAGTACGGCTACGAGCAGGCGACCGTGCGCCGGCTGGAGCAGACCATCGGTCTGTCGCGCGGCGCGATCTTCCATCACTACCGCGACAAGGACACCTTGTTCTTCGCGCTCGCCCGCGAGGATGCGGCGCGGATGGCGGAGGTGGCGGCGCGCGAGGGTCTCATCCAGGTGATGCGCGACATGCTGGCCGCGCCCGATCAATTCGATTGGCTGGCCACGCGATTGGAGATCGCCCGCAAGCTACGCAACGACCCGGTGTTTCATCAGGGTTGGGTGGAGCGCTCGGCGGAATTGGCCTCGGCGACCTCGGCGCGGTTGCGCCAGCAGAAGCAGGCGGGCCGGCTGCGCGACGACGTGCCGCCCGATGTTTTGCAGTGCTACCTGGACCTGGTGCTCGACGGACTGGTCGCGCGGCTCGCGACGGGCGAGGATCCCCAGCGACTTTCAGCAGTGCTGGATCTGGTGGAGGATTCCGTGCGGGCTACCGACGCGTGACGTGGTTGGGGCCACCGCGGCTGCGCATGGTGGTCCCGGACTCGCGTAACAGCGCGTGGATCGAGCCGTACGAACGACCCGTCGACGCCACCAAGGTGCGAATGCTCGCGCCGCCCTCGTAGGCGTTTCGCAGAGTATCCAGCAACTGGTCTCGAGCTTCGTTGGGCTTCCTCATGATCACCCTCCCCGGTAGATCCGCGCCGATAGGCATGAGCGTAGAAGCGTGGGTCGACGCGTTGGGGGGAATGACCGAAATCGTCTATGGCAGTTGTCAGGCGAGCTCGATGAGGTCCCGGTACTCGTCGGACCAGAAGTCCTCGGTGCCGTCCGGGAGCAGCACCACCCGTTGCGGGTCGAGCGCTTCGGCGGCACCCGGATCGTGGGTCACCAGCACGACTGCACCCTGATAACTGCGCAGCGCGTCCAGAACCTGTTCGCGGGACGCGGGATCGAGGTTGTTGGTCGGCTCGTCGAGCAGCAGCACGTTCGCCGTCGAGGCCACCAGACCCGCCAGCGCGAGCCGGGTCTTCTCACCGCCGGACAGCGTGCCTGCGGGCTGCTCGAGTTGTGGACCGGTGAACATGAACGCGCCGAGCAGGCCGCGCAGGTCCTGTTCGCCGGTGTCCGGGGCGGCGTGCCGGATGTTCTCCCACACCGTCGCGTTGTTGTCGAGAGTGTCGTGTTCCTGTGCGAAATAACCGATCTTGAGCCCGTGCCCCGGTTCCAGTCCGCCGGCGTCGGGAGTTTCGGTGCCTGCGATCAACCGGAGCAGCGTGGTCTTGCCTGCGCCGTTGAGGCCGAGAACCACGACGCGCGAGCCGCGGTCGATGGCCAGGTCGACGCCGGTGAACACCTCGAGTGAGCCGTAATTCTTGGTCAGACCTTTGACCACCAGCGGTGTCTTTCCGCACGGCGCCGGCGTCGGGAACTTGATCCTGGCCACCTTGTCGGCCACCCGCTCCGCGTCCAATTCGGCCATCATCCGCTCGGCACGGCGCAACATGTTCTGTGCGGCAACGGCTTTGGTGGCCTTGGCGCCCATCTTGGCGGCCTGGGCACGCAGCGCGCCGGCTTTCTTCTCGGCATTGGCGCGCTCCCGGCGACGGCGCTGCTCGTCGGTGGCGCGGGCGTCGAGGTACTTTTGCCAGCCCATGTTGTAGACGTCCGCCTCACCGCGCACGGCGTCGAGGAACCACACCCGGTTGACCACATCGGCGAGCAGGTCGACGTCGTGACTGATCACCACGAGGCCGCCGGTGTGGTTCTGCAGGAAGCCCCGCAGCCAGCCGATCGAGTCGGCATCGAGGTGGTTGGTGGGCTCATCGAGCAAGAGAGTGGTAGCCGAGCCGGATCCAGTATCGCTGGCGGCGAACAGGATCCGGGACAGCTCGACGCGCCTGCGCTGACCGCCGGACAGGGTGCGCAGCGGCTGGGTGAGCACCCGGTCAGGCAGACCGAGACTCGCGCAGATGCGTCCCGCTTCGCTCTCGGCGGCGTATCCGCCGAGCGCGGAGAAGCGTTCCTCGAGTTGGCCGTAGCGGCGCACCGCCTTGTCGCGGGCGGCCTCGTCGACCACCTCGGCCATCAACACCTGCTGCTTCTCCAGATCCGAGAGCAGGGTGTCCAGACCGCGCGCCGACAGCACCCGGTCCCGGGCCAGCACGTCGAGGTCACCTTCGCGAGGATCCTGGGGCAGGTACCCGATGTCGCCGGTGCGCACGACGGTGCCCGCGTAGGGCTCGCCTTCACCCGCCAGGATCCGCATGGTCGTCGTCTTACCCGCGCCGTTGCGGCCGACCAGACCGATGCGGTCGCCCGGCTGGATGCGCAGCGCGGGGCCCTCGGCGAGGAGCAGTGTGCGCGCGCCGGCGCGGACCTCCAGGTCCGTTGCGGTAATCACGCGCGCACTACTCCTCAGCTACTTGTCGTCGGTGAAGACCGGGGCGCGATTCTCGGCGCGCGCAGCGACCGCCTCTTCAAAGTTGGCGGTGAGCAGGCGCACATAAAGCTGCCCGAGGCCCTCGGCCTGCATATGCCCTTCTAGGCTACCGGCGTCCAGTCCACTCCACAGCGTCCGCTTGGTCAACTCGGTTCCGGGCCGGGAGAACGCCGCGATGCGCGCGGCGATCTCGAAACAGGCCGGCAACAGCTCGTCTTCAGGCACCTGGCGGGACACCAACCCGATCCGTTCGGCCTCCTGGGCGTCGACGTCGCGACCGGTCAGCATGATCTCGAACGCGCGCGACGAGCCGATCGCCCGGGGCAGCAGGTAGCTCAGGCCCAGCTCACTGGCGGTCAGCCCGTTGTTGATGCCGGCGGCGCGAAAGTAAGCGCCACCGGCCGCGACCCGAATATCGGCGGCCAGCGCCAGGCAGAGGCCGCCGCCGATCGCCGCGCCGTTGACCGCGGCGATGATCGGTTGGGGCAGCTTGCGCATGGCGAGGATCACATCGTCGAGGACCTGCATCGAGCGCAGACCGAACGACGGCCGGGTCAGCCCGGCGACGTGCGGCACCGAACCGGCGGACTTGTGGTCGGCTCCGGAGGAGAAGCCCCGGCCGGCGCCGGTCAGCACGACCGCGCGCACGTCGTTCTCGTGGGCGAGTTCGGCGAGGACTTCCCGGAGCGGCAGCATGACGTCGAACGCCATGGAGTTCATCCGCTCGGGCCGGTTCAGGGTTACCAGGGCGACGCCTGCCTGCGGTTTTTCGACGAGGACGAAACCAGAGTCACGAATCACCGTTGCACGGTAACCCGCGCGGGCGCTTATGCGTCTTTGGACTGAGACGCGATGGCCGCGTCGACGTCGAACTCCTTGACCTGGCGGATCAGGTCCTCGAGCGCGGCGGGCGGCAGGGCGCCGGCCTGGTTGAAGATCAGCTTGCCCTTCTTGAACGCCATCAGCGTCGGGATCGAGCGGATCTCGGCGGCGGCCGCGAGCTCCTGCTCGGCCTCGGTGTCGACCTTGCCGTAGACGACGTCCGGGTGCTGTTCGGACGACTTGGTGAAGGTTGGCGCGAAGGCGCGACACGGTCCGCACCACGACGCCCAGAAGTCGACCAGCACGATGTCGTTGCCGGTGATGGTGTCGTTGAAGTTCTGTGCGGTCAGGTCTTGGGTAGCCACGTCAGTCCTAACGTCTGGTTGTCGCTGTGTGTTCCCTCTAGCTGCTAATACAAACGGGCCAGTGCGCCGGCCGCATCGAAACCGTCGAACTCGTCGAGCTTGCCGTCGCGCACGCGATTCACCCACGCGGGGTCGGCGAGCAGGGCCCGACCGACGGCGACGATGTCGAATTCACCTGCCTCGAACTGGTCGAGGAGGCGGTCGAGGGACGCCGCCGCAGTGGGCCCGTCCCCCTGCCCGGGGTTGAATTCGGATTGCAGGCCGACCATGCCGACGGCGATGACGGGCAGACCGGTCATCTTCTTGGTCCAGCCGGCCAGACTCAGTTGCGGGTCCTCGCCGGGGAAGCCAGGCAGGTAGTGCCGCCGCGTCGACGGGTGCAGTACGTCCACACCGGCCTCGACCAGCGGGGCCAGCAGCTGCTCGAGTTCTGCTGCGCTGCCTGCCACCTGCGCGTCGTAGCGGTTCATCTTCCACTGCGAAAAGCGGTAGATGATCGGGAAGCCGGGGCCGACGGCCGCACGCACCGCGGCGACCACCTCGGCCGGGAACCGGGTGCGCGCCGCCAGCGAACCGCCGTAGCCGTCGGTGCGGTGATTGGTGTGCTCCCAAAGGAATTGGTCCAACAGGTAGCCGTGTGCGCCGTGGATCTCGACGGCGTCGAAGCCGGCCGCCCGGGCGTTGGCGGCCGCCAGCGCATACGCGTGTGCGAGCTCGGGCAACTCCTCGGTGTCCAGGGCCCGGCCCGTAGTACCGCCGGCGATATCGATGCCCGACGGGCTGACCGGCGTCTGGTCGGCGCGGTCACCGTCGTGGACACCGCGCGCGACGCCCTGATGCCAGAGCTGGGCGGCGATTGTCGCGCCCTCGGCGTGCACGGCGTCGGTGACTGCGCGCCAGCCTGCCAGCACATCGTCGCCGTCGAGGTTGGGGATGCGTTCCGGCCAGCCTGCGGCGGGATGCGGAATCCGAACGCCCTCAGTGATGATCAGGCCGGTGCCGCCGGCCGCACGGCGGCTGTAGTAGGCGGCCACGTCGGCTCCTGGGACACCGTCCGGCGAGGCCGCGCGCGTCATCGGCGCCATCGCGAACCGGTTGGGGACGGTCAGCGACCCGACGGTCAACGGAGTGAACAGCTCCTCCAGGCGTGCATCATCCATGACGTGTTGCAACACCGCCGTCGACCGCGTTGATTCCGCGCCGGAAGAAGTCGGCGATGTCGGTGGCCAGGGCGTCGACGTCGACGGTGAGATCGAGTGGCCACACGGCGCCGAAGGGCGCGTTCCACAATGCCCCGGTGCGCGGCGCGGTGGCGAAGTCCCACGGGCCGACGTAGGCGTACGGCAGTTCGTGGAAGTCGTCGCCCGCCGAAACCCCGTAGTTGACCTCCTCGACCGTGGCCGCGACATCGAGGTGCTCTGGCCAGAGCACCGGATGCGCCTCTGGCAGAACGGCTTTGATCGCAAATCCGCCTGCGTACAGGCTGCGGTAAATGGCGTCGGCGGCGCCGGCGTCGATGTCGAGAACGGTGTCGGGCTGCAATGCTGCGACCGAGTGGTACACCGTGGCCGGCGGCGGACCCACATCGAGCCCGGTGGCCGCGGCCAGGTCCCGCACCCGTCCGGCCAGCGGGAGGCTGCCGTCCGGCCATACCAGCGTGTCCCCGTGAACCGAGATCGCCAGTGTGGTTGCGGTGAAGCCGTCCGGCCGAACGGCCAGCCTGATCGTCCCCGTCGCGCGGTACTGCGGCCCGGCAAGGAAGCTCTCGGCGATGCCGTGCAACTGGCGGCGGGTGGCCACCACGTCTGCGCTCACTGCGCCATTCCCCGATTCTTCTCGATGAGTGCCACTGCACGCTCCCGAGCGCGATCGGCATTGGCCAACAACTGATCTCGGCGACCCGGCCACCAGAACAGCTCGAAGCCGAGCAACACCAGGTACACGCAGGACGCGATGATGTCGCGGGAAGAGCCGAATATCGCATCCCAGCCCGCGGTTCCGATCGCGACGACAAGAATCAGGGGCAGCACCCACCGCAACGGCCGCCCGGTCTCGGCGGACGTGCGCAGGCCGTCTGCGTAGTCCACCACCGGCTGTGCCAGGGCGGGGTCGCCGATGCGGCCGCCCCAGCGGGTGACCGCGGCGACGCGCACACGCTGTTCACCGGTCAACGCTGAGGCGCCGGGCCAGTACTTCACCATCCGCAGGCCCAGCCAGATCCCGTAGATCACCGTGACGAAGGCGGCGGCCGCCAAGGCGGCGAACCACAGTCCGGAGTCCAGCCAGGCCAGCAGGCCGAGGAAGACGCCGGTGCTCACGCCGACGATGACGGCCCGCATGACCGCACCGCCGCGCCACACGAAAGCGGGGACGGTGAGCATCAGCTCAGATTAGACAGTGAACCCCAACGCGCGGAGCTGTTCGCGGCCGTCCTCGGTGATCTTGTCCGGACCCCACGGCGGGTTCCACACCCAGTTGATCTTGGCTTCGTTGACCAGCCCGGCGCCGACCAGCGCGGTGAGCGTCTGATCTTCGATCACGTCGGTCAGCGGGCAGGCCGCCGAGGTCAGCGTCATGTCGATGAGCGCCACCGTTCCGGCATCGCCTTTCTCCACGTTGAGGTCGTAGACCAGACCGAGGTCGACGACGTTGATCCCCAGTTCGGGATCGACCACGTCGCGCATGGCTTCCTCGATGTCGTCCAGCAAGGGGTTGGGCTCAGTCATCGCTTGTCCTCCAAGTCTTTTCGATGTGACGCCTGGGCTACCGCGTCCTTGAACGCCAGCCAGCCCAGCAGCGCGCATTTCACCCGGGCCGGATATTTCGCCACACCGGCGAAGGCCACTCCGTCGCCGATTACGTCCTCGTCGCCCTCGACGGTGCCGCGTGACGACACCATCTCGGTGAATGCCGCCACGGTCTTCAGGGCGTCTCCGACGGTCAACCCGATCACCTGATCGGTGAGCACCGAGGTGGCCGCCTGGCTGATCGAGCAGCCCTGGCCGTCGTAAGAGATGTCGGTGACCTGTTCACCGTCGTCGGACAGCGCCACCCGCAGCGTCACCTCGTCGCCGCAGGTCGGATTGACGTGATGCACCTCGGCACCGAACGGCTCGCGCAACCCCCGGTGGTGTGGGTGCTTGTAGTGGTCCAGGATCACTTCCTGGTACATCTGCTCGAGTTTCACTCAATCCCGCCCGAAGAAGTCGATGGCGCGCTTCACGCCCGCCACCAGTCGATCCACCTCGTCGAGTGTGTTGTACACCGCGAACGATGCCCGGGCGGTCGCGGCGATGCCGAACCGTCGGTGCAGCGGCCACGCGCAGTGGTGCCCGACGCGGACGGCCACCCCGTCGTCGTCGAGCACTTGCCCGACGTCGTGCGCATGCACACCGTCGACGACGAAGCTCACCGGCGAACCCCGGTGTTCCATGCCGGCAGGCCCGATGATGCGAACCTGTGGCAGGCCGGCCAGGCCGTCCAGCGCAGCGGCGACCAGTTCGTTCTCGTGTGCCTCGACCGCTGCCATCCCGATCTTGTCCAAATACCGTGCGGCCGCACCCAATCCGACCACCTGCGAGGTCATCGGCGTGCCCGCCTCGAACCGCTGCGGCGCCGGCGCATAGGTGGCGGCCTCCATGGTGACGGTCTCGATCATCGACCCGCCGGTCAGGAACGGCGGCATCGCCGCGAGCCGCTCGCGTCGCCCATACAGCACGCCGATACCGGTCGGGCCGAGCATCTTGTGCCCGGAGAACGCGGCGTAGTCGACGTCGAGGCCGTGGAAGTCCACCGGCTGATGCGGCACCGACTGGCAGGCATCCAGCACGGTCAGCGCGCCGACAGACCGGGCCCGCCGCACGATATCGGCGACGGGCGCCACGGCGCCGGTGACGTTCGAATGATGGCTGAAGGCAACGACTTTCACCCGCTCGTCGAGCTGCAACGAATCCAGGTCGATGCGGCCGTCATCAGTCAC
Source organism: Mycolicibacterium rhodesiae (assembly GCF_002086695.1). Classification (GTDB taxonomy): domain Bacteria; phylum Actinomycetota; class Actinomycetes; order Mycobacteriales; family Mycobacteriaceae; genus Mycobacterium; species Mycobacterium rhodesiae. The sequence continues at coordinate 71,833 of NZ_MVIH01000007.1, read as the reverse complement.
GCCGTACCAGCGCAGAGTCGCCCCGGTCCGCCGGGCGAGTTCCTGCCAGGGAATCAGGTTGGCGTGGTGTTCCAACTCGGTGGTGACGATGACGTCGCCGGGGCCGAGGGCCTTCTCGAACCGCGTGTCACCCAACACGTACGACACCAGGTTCAGCGACTCGGTGGCGTTCTTGGTGAACACCAGCTCGTCGGCGTCGGCACCGACGAAGGACGCGATATCGGCACGCCCCTGCTCGTAGGCGTCGGTCGACTCCTCCATCAGTTGGTGCGCACCGCGATGCACCGCGCCGTTGGAGGTGGTCAGGAAATCGCGCTCGGCATCGAGAACCTGTAGCGGCTTCTGCGATGTCGCCCCGGAATCCAGGTAGGCCAGCCGATGTCCGCCTCGCATCACCCGATCGAGGATCGGGAAATCCGCGCGGATCCCCACGACATCCAGATCCACGGAGGCGGTCATGTCAGGCTCCTGCCGCCGCCTGGGTGAAGCGCACGTACCCGTTCTCTTCGAGCTCGTCGGCCAGTTCGGCACCGCCCGACTCGACGATCCGGCCGTCGACGAAGACGTGGACGAACTGTGGGCGGATGTAGCGCAGGATCCGGGTGTAGTGGGTGATCAGCAGGACACCGGCATGCTCGGCCTCGGCGTAGCGGTTGACGCCTTCGGAGACCACCCGCAGGGCGTCGACGTCCAGGCCGGAGTCCGTCTCGTCGAGGATCGCGATCTTCGGCTTCAGCAGACCCAGCTGCAGAATCTCGTGACGCTTCTTCTCGCCACCGGAAAAGCCTTCGTTCACACTGCGTTCGGCGAACTGCGGATCGATCTCCAGGTCGGACATCGCCGACTTGACTTCCTTGACCCAGTGCCGCAGCTTCGGCGCCTCGCCGCGGACCGCGGTCGCCGCGGTGCGCAGGAAGTTCGACATCGACACACCGGGCACCTCGACCGGGTACTGCATGGCCAGGAAAAGACCCGCGCGGGCGCGTTCGTCGACGCTCATCGCCAGCACATCCTCACCATCGAGGGTGATCGAGCCCGAGGTGACGTGGTACTTCGGATGGCCGGCAATCGAATACGACAGCGTGGACTTGCCCGAGCCGTTGGGGCCCATGACCGCGTGGGTCTCCCCCGACTTCACGGTCAGGTTGACGCCCTTGAGGATCTCCTTCTCGGTGCCGTCCTCGTTGGCGACGCTGACGTGCAGATCCTTGATTTCCAAAGTGCTCATGGCTGTGTGGCTTTCGACTCAGTGATGGCAAGTTCTCGTTCGATGGCATCGGTCAGGCGCTCGCGCACCTCGGGGACCGCGATTTTGGCGATGATCTCGTTGAAGAATCCGCGCACCACCAGCCGGCGGGCTTGCGCCTCCGGAATGCCGCGGGCACGCAAATAGAACAGCTGCTCGTCGTCGAAACGGCCGGTGGCACTGGCGTGCCCGGCGCCGACGATCTCGCCGGTCTCGATCTCCAGGTTGGGCACCGAGTCGGCGCGTGCGCCGTCGGTCAGCACCAGGTTGCGGTTGACCTCGAAGGTGTCGGTGCCGGTTGCCTCGGCCCGGATCAGCACGTCGCCCACCCAGACGGTGTGCGCGTCGGGCTTCGCCGAATCCGGATCCCCTTGCAGCGCACCCTTGTACAGCACATCCGACTTGCAGTTCGGTTGCGCGTGGTCGACGAGCAGCCGGGATTCGAAGAACTGTCCGGCGTCGGCGAAGTAGGTGCCGAGCAGCTTGGCGTCCCCGCCCGGGCCGGTGAACCGCACGGTGGTCGAGGTCCGCACCACGTCGCCGCCGAGGGTGACGTTGACGTGCCCGAGTACCGAGTCCTTGCCGAGCTTGGCGTGGTGCGCGCTGACATGCACCATGTCGTCGGCGAAGTCGGCGATCCAGATGACGCCAAGGCCGGCCGAGTCACCGACGATGATCTCGACGTTGTCGGCGTAGGTGCCGCTGCCCCGCAGGTCGACGACGACGATCGCGCGGGACAACTCTTCTACCCGGATCTGCAGGTGACCGTAGGCCACCCCGCCCTCACCCGGGCCCTCGACGGTGATCTCGATGGGCTCGGCGACCTCGGTGTCCCGCGCGACGGTCACCACCGTCGCCGAGTTGAACGACGAGAAGGCCTGCGCAGCAACCCGATCGCTGGGAACCCCGCCCTGGCCGAGTCGCTCGTCACCGCGTCGCACGGTCTCGACCGTGACACCGGGGCGCTCGGTCACCGTGATCGCCGCGGTGCCGTTGGCGACGGCCGAGCCGTCGTGCAGACCGCGCAGCCGCTTGAGCGGGGTGAACCGCCACAGCTCGTCGCGGCCGCCGGGCACCTCGAAGGCGTCGACGTCGAACGAACTGAATTGCTCGCCCTTGTTGATGGCAGCGAGTCGCGAACCCTCCACTGCCTTGGTCACGTTGCTCACTAGCCGACAGCACCTTCCATCTGGAGCTCGATCAGCCGGTTCAGCTCGAGGGCGTATTCCATGGGCAGTTCCTTGGCGATCGGCTCGACGAAGCCGCGCACGACCATCGCCATTGCCTCGTCCTCGGTCATGCCGCGGCTCATCAGGTAGAACAGTTGATCTTCGCTGACCTTCGACACGGTGGCCTCGTGGCCCATCGTGACGTCGTCCTCGCGGATGTCGACGTAGGGGTAGGTGTCACTGCGGCTGACCGTATCGACAAGCAGCGCATCGCATTTCACGCTCGAACGCGATCCGTGCGCACCCTTGTTGACCTGGACCAGGCCGCGGTAGGACGCCCGGCCGCCGCCGCGAGCGACCGACTTCGACACGATGTTGCTCGAGGTGTACGGGGCCAGGTGCAGCATCTTGGCGCCGGTGTCCTGATGCTGACCTTCGCCGGCGAACGCCACCGACAGCACCTCACCCTTGGCGTGCTCACCGGTCATCCACACCGCCGGGTACTTCATCGTGACCTTCGAGCCGATGTTGCCGTCGACCCACTCCATGGTCGCGCCCGCCTCGGCACGCGCACGCTTGGTCACCAGGTTGTAGACGTTGTTCGACCAGTTCTGGATGGTCGTGTACCGGCAACGGCCACCGGGCTTCACGATGATCTCGACGACCGCCGAGTGCAGCGAGTCGCTCTTGTAGATCGGCGCGGTACAGCCCTCGACGTAGTGCACGTAGGCGTCCTCGTCGACGATGATCAGCGTCCGCTCGAACTGGCCCATGTTCTCGGTGTTGATCCGGAAGTAGGCCTGCAGCGGGATGTCGACGTGCACGCCCTTCGGGACGTAGATGAACGAACCACCCGACCACACCGCGGTGTTGAGCGCCGAGAACTTGTTGTCGCCGGCCGGGATCACGGTGCCGAAGTACTGCTTGAAGAGCTCCGGGTGTTCGCGCAGGCCCGAGTCGGTGTCCAGGAAGATCACACCCTGGGCTTCGAGGTCCTCCCGGATCGAGTGGTAGACCACCTCGGACTCGTACTGTGCGGCCACACCGGAGACCAGGCGCTGCTTCTCGGCTTCGGGGATACCGAGCCGGTCGTAGGTGTTCTTGATGTCGGCGGGCAGGTCGTCCCACGTGGCAGCCTGCTTCTCGCTGGAACGCACGAAGTACTTGATGTTGTCGAAGTCGATGCCCTCGAGGTTGGATCCCCAGTTCGGCATCGGCTTCTTGTCGAACGTGCGCAGCGCCTTGAGCCGGATGTCGAGCATCCACTCCGGCTCGCTCTTCTTGGCCGAGATGTCGCGCACCACCGCTTCGGACAGGCCGCGCTGCGCGCTGGCGCCCGCGGCGTCGGAGTCCGACCAGCCGTAGCCGTAACGGCCCAGCGAGGCGATGGCCTCTTCCTGGGTCATCGGCTCTGCCGGCTTGGCTTCCGGGGTGAGTGTCATGGCGACGCTCCTTCTGGTCTAGTGGTGTACCGGTGTGAGCGGCACGTGGGTGGTGCAGGCGCAGTCGCCGTTGGCGATGGTTGCCAATCGCTGGACGTGGGTGCCGAGGATCTCCGACATCGCCTCCTTCTCGGCTTCGCACAGTTCCGGGAACTCTTCGGCGACATGCGAGACCGGGCAGTGGTGCTGGCAGATCTGAATGCCCTGCATGGGTCCGCCGACCCGCGTCGTCGTCGCCGCGTAACCGGCCTTGGTCATCGCGTCGGCGACCCGCTCGGCCGTGGACTCGACGTCGTCCGGGCCTTGCGCCACTCCCGCGAGGATGGCGTCGATACGGCGCCGGGCGAACGTCTGCACCGCCTGGTCGCCGCCGATTTCGCGGAGTTGGCGGATCGCGGCGGAGGCCAGGTCGTCGTAGGTGTGCTCCAGCTTGGCGCGCCCGGCTGCGGTGAGCCGGTAGCGCTTGGCGGGCCGGCCCCGGCCTGCCTGCTGCCACGCCGCCGCGGCGTTGGCCTGGGCGTCGCCCGCCTCGATCAGCGCGTCGAGGTGCCTGCGCACACCGGCGGCGGAGATGCCCAGCCGCTGGCCGATCTCGGCGGCGGTGATCGATCCCGACTCGAGCAGAAGCTGCACAATTGCCCGGCGGGTCTGTCCGTCGTGCACCACGGTGCCCACCACGGGCACAGCGTCAGGAACGGACGGGAATTTCACAACACCAGTGTTACGCAATTGCCCGAACAGGTCCAGCAAGGGCACCCTTAGCAAGCTGAGGGCGAAAAATCCTCCGGTTACAGTGCTGTGGTGGCAGCCCGCCAGCTTTCGCTGAGTTCGTCAATCGCCCGTTTGCACGGCGATGAACGCACTGTTGGCGCGCCTCTCAACGACGCCGAATTTCGCGCCATGCGCCGGACCCGCCTGTTCGGTGCCACCGGAACGGTGCTGATGGCGATCGGTGCGCTCGGCGCCGGTGCCCGCCCGGTCGTGCAGGACCCCACCTTCGGCGTGCGGCTGCTGAACCTGCCGTCGCGCATCCAGACCGTGTCCTTGACGATGACCACCACGGGTGCGGTGATGATGGCGTTGGCGTGGCTGATGCTGGGCCGCTTCGCGCTGGGCAATCGCCGGATGTCGCGCAGTCAACTTGATCACACCCTGCTGCTGTGGATCATTCCGCTGCTGATCGCTCCGCCGATGTACAGCAAGGACGTCTACTCCTACCTGGCGCAGAGCCAGATCTCGGCCAACGGACTCAATCCGTACAAGGTCGGGCCCGCCCCGGGCCTGGGTTTGGACCACGTCTTCACCCTCTCGGTGCCCAGCCTGTGGCGTGAGACGCCCGCGCCGTACGGGCCGCTGTTCCTGTGGGTGGGACGTGGGATCTCTGCGCTGACCGGCGAGAACATCGTCGCCGCCGTGCTCAGTCACCGCGTGGTGGTGCTGCTCGGCGTCGGGATGATCGTGTGGGCGGTGCCGCGGCTGGCCCGCCGCTGCGGCGTCGCCGAGGTCAGCGCGCTGTGGCTGGGTGCAGCCAACCCGCTGCTGCTGATGCACTTGGTGGCGGGCATCCACAACGAGGCGCTGATGCTTGGCCTCATGCTCACCGGTACCGAGTTCGCCCTGCGCGGGATCGACTCCGCCAAGCCGTTGTGGCCCCGGCCGATGCACTGGCCGCACGGGCGCGACCAGTGGGCGCAGTGGATGCCGCCCGCGATGCTGGTCCTGGGCTCCGTGCTGATCACGATGTCGTCGCAGGTGAAGCTTCCCGGGCTGTTGGCGTTGGGCTTCGTGGGCATGGCCCTGGCGTATCGCTGGGGGTCGACCGTGAGGGCGTTCCTGCTGGCGAGCGCATTCATGGCGTCGTTGTCGCTGGTGGTGATGGCGATCATCGGTTGGGCCAGCGGGCTCGGCTTCGGCTGGGTGTTCACGCTCGGCACTGCCAACGTGGTGCGCAGCTGGATGTCCCCGCCGACGCTGTTGGCGCTGGGCACCGGTCAGGTCGGAATTCTGCTCGGGCTCGGTGACCACACCACCGCCGTGCTGTCGCTGACCCGCGCCATCGGCGTGCTGATCATCATGATCACCGTCACGTGGCTGCTGCTGGCCGTGCTGCGGGGCAAGTTGCATCCGGTGGGCGGTCTGGGTGTGGCGCTGGGTGCGACGGTGTTGTTGTTCCCGGTGGTGCAGCCCTGGTACCTGCTGTGGGCGATCATCCCGCTGGCCGCCTGGGCCACCCGCCCGGGCTTCCGCATCGCGACCATCGCAGTCTCGCTCGTCGTCGGGATCTTCGGGCCCACGGCGAACGGCGACCGCTTCGCGTTGTTCCAGATCGTCGACGCCACCCTGGCCAGCACGGTGATCGTGCTGATGCTGATCGCCGTGACCTTCCACCGGCTGCCCTGGCGCACGGTGCCGGGAACCAACGAGACGTTCAGCGGTCAGGATCCGGATCCATTACAAGAACCACCGGCGCCGCGTCCGGTGCCCGGCGCATACGCTGAGTCACCGTGAGTTCCGGCCGCGAAATCCCCGTGCGACTGCGCGGGGTGTCCAAGCACTACGGGTCGACGACGGCCGTGGCGAATCTCGATCTCGAAGTACACGCCGCCGAGGTGCTGGCCCTGCTGGGCCCGAACGGGGCAGGCAAGACCACGACGGTCGAGATGTGCGAGGGCTTCACCCGGCCCGACGGCGGCACCATCGAGGTGCTGGGCCTGGATCCGGTCGCTGACAACGCGCGGGTGCGCGAGCGGATCGGCGTCATGCTGCAGGGCGGTGGCGGTTACCCCGCGGCGCGGGCCGGCGAGATGCTTAACCTGGTGGCCTCCTACGCCGCCAACCCGCTCGACCCGGCCTGGCTGCTGGACACATTGGGGCTGACCGATGCCGCCCGCACCACCTACCGCAGGCTCTCCGGCGGCCAGCAGCAGCGGCTGGCGCTGGCATGCGCGCTGGTCGGCAGGCCCGAGCTGGTGTTCCTCGACGAACCGACCGCCGGCATGGACGCCCACGCACGGCTGGTGGTGTGGGAGCTCATCGACGCGCTGCGCCGCGACGGCGTGACCGTGGTGCTGACCACCCACCAGCTCAAGGAGGCCGAGGAGCTCGCCGACCGGATCGTGATCATCGACCACGGCTCGGCCGTCGCGTCGGGCACGCCCGCGGACTTGATGAACTCCGGCGCCGAGGGGCAGTTGCGATTCTCCGCGCCCCGGCAGCTCGACCTGTCGCTGTTGATCGCGGCGTTACCGGAAGGCTATGCGGCCAAAGAGGTTTCGCCCGGTGAATACCTGGTGGAGGGCAAGATCGACCCGCAGGTGCTGGCGACGGTGACGGCGTGGTGCGCGCGGCTCGACGTGCTGGCCACCGATGTGCGGGTCGAGCAGCGCAGCCTCGAAGACGTGTTCCTGGAGTTGACCGGTAGGGAGTTGCGGTCATGACGAGCGAGCTCTTCCCGCCGGGCACCTTCGCCCCCGACCCGCGGCCGAGCACCGTTCCGCGGATGCTGACCGCGCAGTACGGCCTCGAGCTGAAGCTGTTGCTGCGCAACGGCGAACAGCTGCTGCTGACGATGTTCATTCCGATCACCCTGTTGATCGGGCTCACGCTGTTGCCGCTCGGTTCGTTCGGCGCGCACCGGGTCGCGGTGTTCGTTCCGGCGATCATGGCGCTGGCGGTGATCTCCACGGCGTTCACCGGGCAGGCGATCGCCGTCGCGTTCGACCGCCGTTACGGCGCACTGAAACGGTTGGGCGCCACCGCACTTCCGGTGTGGGGCATCATCGCGGGCAAATCGCTGGCCGTGGTGACCGTGGTGTTCCTGCAGGCGTTGCTGCTGGGCGGTATCGGTCTCGCGCTGGGCTGGCGTCCGCATCCGGTCGGGCTACTGCTCGGCGCGCTGGTGATCGCACTGGGCACCGCCGGGTTCGCGGCGATGGGTCTGCTGCTGGGCGGAACACTGCGCGCCGAGATCGTGCTGGCCGTCGCCAACCTGCTGTGGTTCGTGTTCGCCGGATTGGGCGCGCTGACCCTGGAGACCGGCGCGATTCCGCGCGGGGTCGCCTGGGTGGCGCGGCTGACGCCGTCCGGTGCGCTCACCGAGGCACTGACCCGGGCGATGTCGCTGTCGGTCGACTGGTTCGGCATCGCGGTGCTCGCCGCGTGGGGCGCGGTGTCCGCGGTGGCCGCGCTGCGCTGGTTCCGCTTCACCTAGGCCTGCAAGCCGGTCCCTACTACAGGGCGTAGTTAGACGTCCTCTACGATCAGGCCGTGCCCGTCGGACGGTTTTTCCTACGGCTGGTGGACCTGCTGCCACTGCCGAGCCTGCGCGTCCAGCGCATCATCGCCGCCGCGGTCATCCTGACCCAGGGCGGCATCGCCGTCACCGGTGCGATCGTGCGGGTCACCGCATCCGGGTTGGGTTGCCCGACCTGGCCGCAATGCTTCCCCGGCAGCTTCGTTCCTGTCCCGCACGCCGAGGTACCGGGCATCCACCAGGCCGTCGAGTTCGGCAACCGGATGATCACCTTCCTCGTCGTGATCACCGCGATCCTGGCCGTCCTGGCCGTCACCCGCGCCCGCCGCCGCCGGGAGGTGCTGATCTACGCCTGGCTGATGCCGGCGTCGACAGTGGTGCAGGCGGTGCTCGGCGGGATCACCGTGCTGGCCGGGCTCGCGTGGTGGACGGTCGCGATCCACCTGCTGGCATCGATGGCAATGGTGTGGCTGGCCACCCTGCTCTACGTGAAGATCGGCGAACCCGACGACGGTATCTCGACCGCGCTGGTGCCCAAACCGTTGCGGCATCTGACCGTGCTCACCGCATTGACGCTGGCCGCGACGCTGACCACCGGGACCCTGGTGACCGGCGCGGGCCCGCACGCGGGTGACAAGAGTCCGCAGCGCCCGGTGCCGCGGCTCGAGGTCGAGATCCTCACGCTGGTGCACATGCACGCGACCTTGCTGATCGCCTACCTGGCGCTGCTGATCGGGCTGGCAGCCGGTTTGCAGGCGGTGTTCGCGCCGCGGTTCATCATGAAGCGATTGGCGGTGCTCGTCGTCTTGGTGCTGGCCCAAGGGCTGGTCGGCGCGGTGCAGTTCTTCACCGGTGTGCCTGCCGCGTTGGTGGCCGTGCACGTCGCGGGCGCGGCGGCCTGCACCGCGGCCACCGCGGCGCTATGGGCGTCGATGCGACAGCGGGCCGAGCCCAAGACGCTCACACGCTGACTCGACCTCAAGTGCGAACGCACGCTGCTGCAGGTCGCGGGTCTGCTCGTCGAGTTGGCGCCAGCCGAGCCCGGGCTCGACCACCTCGAGTTCCAGCACCAGCGGATCGACGGCACCGCCGATGAGATCGACTCGGGCATACAGCAATTCACTGGTCTCGATACCGAGGTGACGACCAGCGGCGGCCAGTGCGGCCAGCCCGGCGTCCCACATCTCGAAGTCCGGATCAGCCGGGGCCAGCGACTCCTCCACGTAGGTGCCGGACTCGTGCAGCGCTGCCGGCTGCCCTTCCGGCGGAAGCATCGGGCCCTTGGTGAACGCATGCGACTGCCGGCCGCCGAGGAACACCAGCGCGGTCTCCCCCTGCTCCACGCGGGCGTCGTAGGGCTGAACGAGCGCCGTGCGGCCGCTGTCCTGCAGCGCGGCGATATGCGCGCGTGCCGCGGCCCGGTCGACGAAGCGGCCGGTGTCGATCGAGCCCGCGCCGATCGCGGGCTTCACCACCACCTCGCCCTTCGGAAGGCGCACCGTGTCCCCCGGTCCGAAGAAGTACGACGGGACGGTGGGCACGCCCGCGTCGGCCAGATCCTGCAGATAATGCTTGTCGCTGTTCCACGCCACCACGTCCGGGGCGTTGAGCAGGTGAGGCACCCGCCGGGTCCAGGCCAGGAACTCGTCGCGACGTTCGGCGTAATCCCAGGCGGCACGCAGGATCACCAGGTCGGCGGTCTCGGTCTGCGGGTCGTCCCAGGACAGCCAGCGGGCGTGCAGCCCGCGGGTCCGCAGGGCGGCGATCAGACCGTCGTCGTCGCCGTCACCGGTCACGAGTTGCGGGCAGCCGGCCAGCACGATGCTCGGATGAAAGACGTCGGGACGTGCCAGATTCGGGCGGGCGCTCACAGCAGGGATGATAGTGACATGCACGCAATCGAAGTCGCCGAGACGGGCGGTCCCGAGGTCCTGAACTACGTCGAGAAGCCGCAGCCCACACCCGGCCCGGCCGAGGTGCTCATCGCGGCGGACGCGATCGGCGTCAACTACATCGACACCTATTTCCGGTCCGGTCTCTATCCGCGGGAGCTGCCGTTCGTAGTGGGCACCGAGGTCTGCGGAACGATCGTCGCGGTCGGCGACGACGTCGCGGCCATCGCACCCGGCGACCGCGTTGTGACGGCGGTGGCATCCGGCGCCTATGCCGACTTCTGCACCGCTCCAGCCGATTTCGTTGCCTACGTGCCTGATTCGGTGCCGTCCGACGCCATCGCCTCGGCGCTGCTCAAGGGGATGACCGCGCACTACCTGATCAAGTCGGTGTATGCGGTCCAGGCCCGCGATTTCGTGCTCGTGCACGCCGGGGCCGGCGGCGTCGGACTGATCCTGACCCAGTGGGCCACCAGCCTGGGCGCGCGGGTGATCACCACCGCCTCCAGCCCGCAGAAGGCGGAGCTGTCCCGGCAGGCCGGCGCTGTCGAGGTGCTCGACTACCCTGAGGACCCCGCCGACTTCGCCGCCGCGATCCGCGACCTCACCAACGGGCACGGTGTCGCCGCCGTCTACGACGGTGTCGGCAAGACCACGTTCGACGCCAGCTTGGCGAGCCTGGCGATCCGCGGCACCCTGGCACTGTTCGGCGCGTCCAGCGGACCCGTTCCTCCCGTCGACCCGCAGCGGCTCAACGCCGCCGGGTCGGTGTTTTTGACCCGGCCCAACCTCGCCCACTTCACCCGTACACCGGACGAATTCGCGTGGCGTGCGGGTGAACTACTGGACGCGATCGCGTCCGGTGCGATCACGATCACGGTCGGCGGCCATTACCCGCTGGCCGAAGCCGCGCAGGCACACCGGGATCTGCAGGGCCGCAAGACGACCGGCTCTATCGTGCTGCTGCCGGAGAACTAGCTGAACAGTGTCGGCAGCGCCAGCGCCGAGTCGACGGCCAGCGCGACGAACACCAGCGCCAGGTAGTTGTTCGACTGCAGGAACAGGCGCAGCGGCTTGACCGGGTTGCCGCGGCGCACGCCGGCGTGCAGCCGGTGCGCCATGATCAGGAACCAGGCCCCGGCCAGTGCGGCCACCGAGCCGTACAGCCAGCCTGCGGCAGGCGCAAGCGCCAGCGTGGCGATCACGGTCAGCCAGGTGTAGATCAGGATCTGCTTGGTGACCTGCAATTCGGTGGCCACCACCGGCAGCATGGGCACGCCCGCGGCGCGGTAATCGTCCTTGTACTTCATGGCCAGCGCCCAGGTGTGCGGCGGCGTCCAGAAGAAGATGATCGCGAACATCACCAGCGCCTGCCAGCCGATCGTGTCGGTGACGGCCGACCATCCGATCATCACCGGCATGCAGCCGGCCGCCCCACCCCACACCACGTTCTGCGAGGTCCGACGCTTCAACAGCAGGGTGTAGACGAGCACGTAGAACGCGATCGTCGCGGCGGCCAGGTGCGCCGAGAGCAGGTTGGTGGTCCACCACAGCCAGAAGAACGACCCGACCGACAGCGTCAGCCCGAACACCAGGGCGTGGCTGCGGGGCACGGTGGCCCGGGCCAGCGGCCGCCGTTCGGTGCGCTTCATCACCTTGTCGATGTCGGCATCGGCCACACAGTTCAGCGTGTTCGCACCGGCCGCCGCGAGCAGACCGCCGAACAGGGTGTTGAGGATCAGGGGCAGGTCGACGGTGCCGCGGCCGGCCAACAGCATGGCCGGAATGGTGGTGACGAGCAGCAGCTCTATGACCCGCGGCTTGGTCAGTGCCAGGTATCCCAGCAGCCTGTCGCGGAACCGAATGGGCGCCCCGTCAACGAGGTGCACTTCGCGAACTCTCACGCAACTGACTCCTGACCCGACGATCTACTACAAGCGATGGTAGTCGGCCGCGAACGGCTCACGACACCGACGGGTCGATTCACGGCGATTCCACCGTGATGACACAGTTCCATGTGTAGAGCTTCACCTGCGGGTAACGCTGGTAGCAGCACTATGCAGCCACCTACCTTGCAGCACTAGGGTGAAGAGGACCACCCCAGCTTGCCGCGTTTTGACTAAGCCAGGAGCGAGTTTGTGACCACTGTCGAAGAGATCGCCACGCTGACCGAGCCCCACCACCCGGACGATTGGACGCCAATCGATTCCAAGGCCGTCGATACGGTCCGGGTCCTGGCTGCCGACGCGGTGCAGAAGGTCGGCAACGGCCACCCGGGAACCGCCATGAGCCTGGCTCCGCTGGCGTACACGCTGTTCCAGCGGGTGATGCGGCACGATCCGAGCGACACCCACTGGCTGGGTCGCGACCGGTTCATCCTGTCCTGCGGGCACAGCAGCCTGACGCTGTACCTGCAGCTGTACATGGGCGGGTTCGGCCTGGAGCTCTCCGACATCGAGTCGCTGCGCACCTGGGGCTCGAAAACCCCGGGCCACCCGGAGTTCCGCCACACCCCCGGGGTGGAGATCACCACCGGCCCGCTGGGTCAGGGGCTTGCCTCCGCGGTGGGCATGGCGATGGCCGCACGGTACGAGCGCGGCCTGTTCGACCCCGACGCGCCGGCCGGCACCAGCCCGTTCGACCACTACATCTACGTCATCGCCTCCGACGGTGACATCGAAGAGGGCATCACCAGCGAGGCGTCGTCGCTGGCGGGCACCCAGCAGCTGGGCAACCTCATCGTGTTCTACGACCACAACAAGATCTCGATCGAGCACAACACCGACATCGCATTGAGCGAGGATGTCCCGGCCCGCTACCGCGCCTACGGCTGGCACGTGCAAGAGGTCGAGGGCGGCGAGAACGTCGTCGGGATCGAAGCCGCCATCGCCGAGGCCAAGAAGGTCACCGACAAGCCGTCGTTCATCGCGGTCCGGACCATCATCGGCTATCCGGCTCCGACCAAGATGAACACCGGTGGCGTGCACGGCTCCGCGCTCGGCGACGACGAGGTGGCCGCCACCAAGAAGGTCCTCGGTTTCGACCCCGACAAGAAGTTCGAGGTGCACGACGAGGTCATCGCGCACACCCGCAAGCTCGTCGACCGCGGACGCGAGGCGCACCAGAAGTGGCAGGGCGACTTCGACGCCTGGGCGCAGCGCGAACCGGAGCGCAAAGCGCTGCTGGACCGGCTGACCGCCGAAGAGCTGCCCGACGGCTGGGATTCCGACATCACCTACTGGGAGCCGGGCTCCAAAGCGGTCGCCACCCGCGCCGCCTTCGGCCAGGTGCTCAACGACGTCGCGCCGAAGCTGCCCGAATTGTGGGGTGGCTCAGCCGATCTGGCGGGCAGCAACAACACCACGATCAAGGGCGCCAAGTCGTTCGGGCCGCCGTCGATCTCCACCGAGGACTTCACCGCGGACTGGTACGGCCGGGTGCTGCACTTCGGGATCCGCGAGCACGCGATGGGTGCGATCCTGTCCGGCATCGTGCTGCACGGGCCGACCCGCGCCTTCGGCGGCACGTTCCTGCAGTTCTCCGACTACATGCGGGCCTCGGTGCGACTGGCCTCGCTGATGGACATCGACACCATCTACATCTGGACGCACGACTCGATCGGCCTGGGTGAGGACGGCCCCACCCACCAGCCGATCGAGCATCTGGCCGCGCTGCGGGCGATCCCGAAGCTGTCGGTGGTGCGTCCCGGCGATCCGAACGAGACCGCATACGCCTGGCGCAGCATCATCGCCCGGGGCAACGGCGCCGGGCCGGTCGGTTTCATCCTGACCCGCCAGGGCATTCCGGTACTGGAGGGCGCCAGCGCCGAGGGTGTCCAGAAAGGTGGCTACGTCCTGGGCGGTGGCAATCCGGCCGATGACGCCGACGTGATCATCATCGCGACGGGCTCTGAACTTCAGCTGGCGGTGGAGGCCCAGAAGCTGTTGGCCGCCAAGGACATCAACGCCTACGTGGTGTCGATGCCGTGTGTCGAATGGTTCAACTCGCAACCGCAGGAATACCGCGACAGCGTCCTCCCGCCCGACGTGTCGGCCCGGGTCGCGGTGGAAGCCGGGGTTGCGCAGAGCTGGTACCGGTTCGTCGGCGACACCGGCGAGATCATCTCCATCGAGCACTACGGCGAATCCGCCGACGACAAGACCCTGTTCCGCGAGTTCGGGTTCACCGCCGAAGCCGTCGCCGACGCCGCGGAACGCGTGATCGACAACTAACCCGCACGACCAACTGAAGGGAACGTCATGGCACAGAATCCCAACCTCGCAGCACTCTCCGCGGCCGGTGTGTCCGTCTGGCTCGACGATCTGTCCCGGGACCGGCTGCGGTCGGGCAACCTGCAGGAGCTGATCGACACCCGCAGCGTGGTCGGGGTCACCACCAACCCGTCGATCTTCCAGGCTGCGTTGTCGCACGGAAACGCTTACGACGCACAGGTTTCCGAGCTCGCCGAGCGTGGCGCCGACGTCGACGCCACGATCCGCACCGTCACCACCGACGACGTCCGGGAAGCGTGCGACGTGCTGCGGCCGCAATGGGAGGCCTCCGACGGCGTCGACGGCCGGGTCTCGATCGAGGTCGACCCGCGCCTGGCCCACGACACCGACAAGACGATCCTGCAGGCCATCGAATTGTGGAAGATCGTCGACCGGCCCAATCTGCTGATCAAGATCCCGGCCACCGAAGCTGGCGTGCCTGCCATCGCATCGGTTCTGGCCGAAGGCATCTCGGTCAACGTGACCTTGATCTTCTCCGTGGAGCGCTACCGGCTGGTGATGGACGCCTACCTGCAGGGCCTGGAGAAGGCCAAGGAAGCCGGCCATGACCTGTCCAAGATCCACTCTGTCGCCTCGTTCTTCGTCTCCCGGGTGGACACCGAGATCGACAAGCGGCTCGAGAAGATCGGCTCCGATGAGGCACTGGCGTTGCGCGGCCAGGCCGGGGTTGCCAACGCGCGGCTGGCGTACGCCGCCTACGAAGAGGTGTTCCTCGGCGGCGACCGCTTCAGCGCCCTGGCCGATGCCGGCGCCCGGGTCCAGCGTCCGTTGTGGGCGTCCACCGGTGTCAAGAATCCCGACTACTCCGACACCCTCTACGTCACCGAGCTGGTCGCCCCGAACACGGTGAACACCATGCCGGAGAAGACGATGGACGCAGTGGCCGACCACGGCGTCGTCACCGGCGACACGATCACCGGCACCGCGGCCGCGTCGCAGGAGGTGTTCGACAAACTCGACGCCATCGGCATCGACCTGCGTGACGTGTTCCTGGTCCTGGAGGACGAGGGCGTCGACAAGTTCGAGAAGTCTTGGCAGGAACTGATCGACGCCACGCAGGAACAGCTCAACGCCGCGGCCAAATGACGGACCGTCCGGTACCTGGGGTGGTAGCGCCCGCCCCGACCAGCTGGCACAACCCGCTGCGCGACAAGCGGGACAAGCGGATGCCGATGATCGCCGGCCCCTGCGGGGTGGTGATCTTCGGTGTGACCGGAGATCTGGCCCGCAAGAAGCTGATGCCGGCGATCTACGACCTGGCCAACCGCGGCCTGTTGCCGCCGTCGTTCTCGCTGGTCGGTTTCGCTCGGCGGGACTGGGCGGACGAGGATTTCGGCGCGATCGTGCACGACGCGGTCTGCCAGCACGCCCGCACCCCGTTTCGTCAAGAGGTGTGGGACCGGCTGGCCGAGGGCTTCCGGTTCGTCCAGGGCTCCTTCGACGATGAGGCGTCATTCGGGCGGCTGGCCGAAACGCTGGAGAAGCTCGATGTGGAACGCGGCACCGGCGGCAATCACGCCTTCTACCTGTCGATTCCGCCGAAAGCCTTCCCGGTGGTGTGCGAGCAGCTGAAGAAGTCCGGGCTGGCCCGCCAGCAGGAGGGCCGCTGGAGCCGGGTGGTCATCGAGAAGCCGTTCGGCCATGACCTGCAGAGCGCGATCGAGCTCAACCAGGTGGTCAACAGCGTCTTCCCCGAAGAGTCGGTGTTCCGCATCGACCACTACCTGGGCAAGGAGACGGTGCAGAACATTCTGGCGCTGCGCTTCGCCAACGAATTGTTCGAGCCGATCTGGAACAACCATTACGTCGACAGTGTGCAGATCACGATGGCCGAGGACATCGGCCTTGGCGGTCGCGGCGGCTACTATGACGGAATCGGAGCGGCCCGCGACGTCATCCAGAACCACCTGCTGCAGCTGCTGGCGCTCACCGCGATGGAAGAGCCGGTCAGCTTCCACCCGGACGAGGTGAAAGCCGAGAAGATCAAGGTGCTTTCGGCGACCTCGCTGGCTCGACCGCTGGACGCCACGTCCTCACGCGGCCAATACACCGCGGGGTGGCAGGGTGGCGAGAAGGTCGTCGGACTGCTCGACGAGGAGGGCTTCTCCAAGACGTCCACCACCGAGACCTTCGCCGCGATCACCCTCGATGTCGACACCCGGCGCTGGGCTGGCGTGCCGTTCTATCTGAGGACGGGAAAACGGTTGGGCCGCAGGGTAACCGAGGTGGCGCTGGTGTTCCGCCGGGCCCCCCACCTGCCGTTCGACGCGACGATGACCGAGGAACTGGGCAAGAACGCGTTGGTGATCCGCGTCCAGCCGGACGAGGGCATCACACTGCGCTTCGGGTCGAAGGTGCCCGGCAGTGCCATGGAGGTCCGCGACGTCAACATGGACTTCTCCTACGGCTCAGCCTTCGCCGAGGATTCACCGGAGGCCTACGAGCGGCTCATCCTCGACGTCCTGCTCGGCGAGCCGTCGTTGTTCCCAGGCAATGCCGAGGTCGAATTGTCCTGGGAGATCCTGGATCCCGTGCTGGATTACTGGGCGTCCCACGGTAAGCCGGATCCCTACGAGTCGGGCACCTGGGGGCCCGACTCGGCATTCGAGATGCTGCAGCGGTCCGGTCGCGAATGGAGGCGTCCCTAGTGATTGTCGACCTGCCCGATACGACGACGAACGCGCTCAACAAGAAGATCACCTCGCTGCGTGAAGAGGGCGGGGCGATCACGCTGGGCCGGGTGCTGACGTTGGTGGTTGCACCCGACACCGAGGCCCGGGTGGAGGACTCCATCGAGGCGGCGGTGGCGGCGAGCCGGGAACATCCCTGCCGCATCATCGTGGTGGTCCCCGCGGACCGGCTGGCCAGCGATGCGCGGCTGGACGGTCAGCTCCGGGTGGGCGCCGACGCCGGTGCGGGCGAGGTGGTGGTGCTGCGCATCTCCGGTCCGCTGTCCAACCACGCCAGCAGTGTGGTGCTGCCCTTCTTGCTGCCCGACACCCCGGTAGTAGCGTGGTGGCCGGGCGTCGCGCCTGCCAATCCCGCCGAAGATCCGTTGGGCCGCTTGGCGATTCGCCGTATCACCGATGCCACCGGGACGGAAGATCCGCTGGCTGCGATCAAGAGCAGGCTGAAGGGCTACACCGACGGCGACACCGACCTGGCGTGGAGCCGGATCACCTACTGGCGCGCGCTGCTCGCGTCGGCGGTGGACCAGGCGCCATACGAGCCGCTGACGTCGGCGTTGGTGTCCGGGTTGAAGGACGAGCCGGCCCTCGACATCCTGGCGGGCTGGCTGGCCAGCCGGATCGACGGCACCGTGACACGCGCCGTCGGCGATTTGAAGGTCGAGTTGGTGCGCGCCTCCGAGACCGTGACACTGGCACGCCCGCAGGACGGGGTGACCGCCACCCTGACCCGCACCGACCGCCCGGAAGCACTGCTGCCGCTGCCGCGGCGGGAGACTCGGGAGTGCCTCGCCGAGGATCTCCGCCGGCTGGACGCCGACGAGATTTACCACGAGGCATTGGCGGGTATTGAGAAGGTGCAATACGTCTAGCCCAGTCGATGCGAAAGGTCGCGGTATGACCGAAATAATCGAGACCTATCCCGATACCGCCGCTTTGGTGGCTGCGGTCGGCGACCGCCTGGTCCTCGCGATCACCGCCGCCGTCGCCGCGCGCGGGCAGGCGTTCGTCGTATTGACGGGCGGCGGAACGGGAATCAACCTGCTGAAGCATGTCGGCGCGCACGACGAGGCAATCGACTGGTCGAAGGTGCACGTCTTCTGGGGCGACGAACGCTACGTCCCCGCCGACGACGACGAGCGCAACGACAAGCAGGCCCGCGAGGCGCTGCTCGACCACATCGACATCCCGGACAGCAACGTGCACCCGATGGCCGCCAGCGACGGCGAATTCGGCGACGACCTCGACGCCGCGGCGCTGGCCTATGAGAGTGTGCTTGCCGCCAACGCCGGACCGGGCGAACCCACACCGGTGTTCGACGTGCACCTGCTCGGAATGGGGCCGGAGGGCCACATCAACTCACTGTTCCCGCACACCTCGGCGGTCGCGGAGACCAAGCGGCTGGTGGTCGGCGTGGAGGACTCCCCCAAGCCGCCGCCCCGGCGGATCACGCTGACCCTGCCCGCCGTGAATCGGTCACGGGAGGTGTGGCTGGTGGTATCGGGTGAGGGCAAGGCCGAGGCGGTGGCCGAAGCCGTCGGGGGCGCCAAGCCCGCCGACTGGCCGGCGGCCGGCGCGAAAGGCCGGGAGGCCACGGTTTGGCTTCTCGACACCGAGGCGGCCAGCAAGCTGCAAGACTGAGCCCATGGTTGACAAGCCGCCCCCGCCACGGTCTGGCCGGGACCGGATCAAGACCCTGGCCCAGGCGGCGCTCAACGCCGACGTGACCGTCGACCAACTCGACACCATCCTGTCCGGGATGAGCGAGGCGCTCACCGACCTGAACAAGACGATGAGCGGAATGAACGGCACCCTCGAGTATTTCGAGGAGACCCTCGTCGTGTTCAACTCCACGCTGGGCCGCATCGACGAGCTGGCGCCCCGGCTCGACGCGGTGGTCGCACGCATGGAAGTGATCGTCGAGCGCGTCGAACGCATCGTGGGCGTCGGGGAAGCCGTGATCTCACCGCTGGCCGCCACCGAGTCGGCCATCCGCGGGGTGGTCAGCGCGATACGTCGCCAGGGCCGCTAGCGCGTCACCATGGGCCTGCACGTCAAAACCCGGGTGCACTGGTTGTTGGATTACGGACTGGCTCGTTCGGCGCTCAAACTGCTCGCTCGTCGCGGAGACCCGTTCGCCCGGCTTGTCGTCGACAGCGGTAGACACGAGAACACCTATCGCCTCATCGAGGAGATCCGTCAGCGGGGTCGGATGTCTACCGGGATCGGAAGCGGTTGGGTCACCGCGGATGCGCACATCGTCCGAACAGTTCTGCGCGACGACCGATTCCGCACCGTCAAACCTCAGGATCGGTTTCCTCTTCGTGCGGTCCGGTGGCTGGCCGCCAAGACGGCTCCGGACATGATGAATCCCGTCGAGCCGCCGTCGCTCTTGGTAGTGGATCCACCTGTCCACACCCGGTTACGTCGCCTGGTATCGCGTGCCTTCACGCCCCGAGCGATCGACGGACTTCACGACCGCATCCACGAGATCACCAACCGGGTGCTCGACGATCTCGACGGCCAGTCGCACTGCGATCTGGTCGCCGCCTTCGCGGCCCGAATCCCCATCGAGGTCATTGCCGAGATGCTGGGAGTCCCCCGCGAGGAGATACCGGCGCTGCACGCCTTCGCCGACCCGGCCGCCAAACTACTGACCACGACCGTCCCCGCCTGGAGCGACTTCCACACCGCGTCGGTAGCCTTGCGCGAATTCGAAAGCTACATCGCCGCACATATCGAGCGACTCCGGCTGTGCGACGCGGACAACAGCATCTTGTCCGCCGTCCTCCACGACAGT
This sequence comes from Mycolicibacterium rhodesiae, assembly GCF_002086695.1. Classification (GTDB taxonomy): domain Bacteria; phylum Actinomycetota; class Actinomycetes; order Mycobacteriales; family Mycobacteriaceae; genus Mycobacterium; species Mycobacterium rhodesiae. The sequence continues at coordinate 52,053 of NZ_MVIH01000007.1, read as the reverse complement.
GACCTCACCGAAGACGAGGTCAGGATGTTCGCCGGCCTGCTCCTCGGCGCCGGATTCATCACCACCACACACGCATTCGGCAACGCGGTGCTCGCGCTCCTGCGGCATCCGGAACAGCTGGCGCATCTGCAAGCGCATCCCGAAGGCTGGCCCAATGCAGTTGAGGAGACGCTTCGCTACGATTCCGTCGCCCAGATCGGGTTGCGGGTGGCGACAAAGCGGCTGCAGATCGAGGGCTGCGCCATCGACGAAGGGCAGGCAGTGTTCGTGCTCATCGCCGGAGCCAACCGCGATCCGGCGCTGTTCGAGCGTCCTCACGAATTCGACACCACCCGCGCCAACGCCCGCGAACACCTCAGCTTCAGTTCCGGCATTCACGTCTGCATCGGCGCAGCACTTGCCCGCCTGGAACTGAACATCGGCTTGGAAGCCCTCCTTCGGCGCTTCCCAGCACTCGCGCTGGACGGCGAACCGACGCTCAACGACAGCACGTTGCTACGCGGCGTGAAACGCCTACCCGTCAGCCTGGGTGTCGCAGCGAGGCGCTAGCCGTCAGTGCGTCACCACCAGGGCTCGCCGGGATCGGTCCCCGACCAATCGCCCAGCACCTGCGCCGCGGTCTGCGGTAGCGGTCCGAGTAGTTCGGCGGTGTTCTCCAGAGAGCAGTCGGGTTGTGTCATACCGGTTTTGACGCCATCGACCAGCTGTTGGTTCCATCACGAGGTCAACTGCGGCCGCAGCCGCTCCGGACCGATCTCGACGCCTGCCGTGAGATCGTCTGCGAGCGCGGCACCGGTTGCGGTCAGACCGGCGATGTCGATGCCGTAGGGCGCGCCAGGAACGTCGGCCAGCAACGCTGATGCCCGGCGCAGCAGGGCGGCGGCACCCGCGCGATTGCCGCGTTGGATGTGGGTGACACCGACGGCAAACTGGGCCAACCCCTGCCACAGCGGCCGCTCGTGATCGGGGCCGTTCTTCCAGGCCGCCTCGAAGACTTCGTGGGCGTGGAACGCCTGCCCTCGGCTGAGCAGATCCTGCGCGTAGGCGACGGTTTCGGCAGGCGGGAGAGGGAGACTGAGGTCGTCGGGAATGCGGGGTTCCCCCTGCACACCCGGCGGCAGTGGTCGGCCGAGCGCGTCGCGGGCCCTGGCATTGCGGGGCCGGCCGGACTCGTCGCGGTCGCGATCCATCGGCTAACCGCTGTTGCGCAGCGCCGACGCCAACCCACTCATGGTGAGCAGGATCCCGCGCTGGATCAGCTCGTCCTCGTCTCCGGACCGGTAGCGGCGTAACAGCTCGACCTGTAGGTGGTTGAGCGGCTCCAGGTAGGGGAAGCGGTTGAACACCGACCGCGCCAGCGCCGGGTTGTCGGCGAGCAGGTCGTCGTGGCCGGTGATCAGCTGATGGATCCGCAGCGTGCGGCCGTGCTCGGCGACGATCTTGTCGAACACCCGGGCACGGAGTTCCTCGTCGTCGACCAGCTCGGAATACCGCGCGGCCAGGCCCATGTCGGCCTTGGCCAGCACCTGCGCCATATTGGAAAGCACGGTGGCGAAGAACGGCCACTTCTTATAGAGCTCCTGCAGCACCTCGAGTCCGCCGTCGTTTTCGGCGATCCACTCCTCGACTGCGGTGCCCGTGCCATACCAACCGGGCAGCATCACCCGGGACTGGCTCCAGGCCAGCACCCACGGGATTGCCCGCAGGTCCGAGATCGACGTGGTGGGTTTGCGCGAGGTCGGCCTGCTCCCGATATTGAGTGAGCCAATCTCGCCGACCGGTGTCGAGGCTTTGAAGTACTCGACGAAACCCGGTGTCTCGTGGACTAATTCGGCGTAGGCACGCTGAGCCCGGGCAGCGAGATCATCGAGCACCGCATACGCCTGCTCGGCGAGGTCGCCGAGTCCCTCGGTGTCGAGCAGCGTCGACTCCAGTGTGGCGGCCAGCAGCGTCTCCAGGTTGCGGTGCGCGATCCGCGGCTCGGCGTACTTGGCCGCGATCACCTCGCCCTGCTCCGTCAGCCGCAGCGAGCCGTTCACCGCACCCGGCGGCTGGGCCAGGATCGCATCGTAGCTCGGGCCGCCACCACGGCCGACGGTGCCACCGCGACCGTGGAAGAGCCGCAACCGAATTCCGGTCTTGCGGGCCGATTCCACCAGATCCAGTTCGGCCCGGTAGAGCGCCCAGTTCGCGGCCAAATACCCGCCGTCCTTGTTGGAGTCGGAGTAGCCCAGCATCACCTCCTGGCTCTCGCCGCGAGCGTGCACCATCGCGCGGTAGAGCGGCAGGTCCAGCACCGACTCCAGGATCGACGCGCCGCGCTGCAGGTCGTCGATCGTCTCGAACAACGGCACGATCCCGACCGGCGCGTACACGTCGTCGCCCGAAACATCGAGCAGCCCAGCCTCTTTGAGCAGGATCGCGGCTTCCAGCATGTCGGAGACCGATTGGCACATCGAGATGATGTAGTTGGGTACGGCTTCGGGGCCGAACACGCGGACCGCGCGGGCGGCGGCGAAGACGATGTCGAGTTCCTTGCGGGCCAGCTCGGAGACCTCGGAGTCGTCACGGACCAGCGGGCGGCGGGTTGCGAGCTCGGCGGCCAGCACCTCGACTCGCTCCGGCTCGGACAGCGACGCGTAGTCCGGATGCACCCCGGCCCAGGACAGCAGTTCGGCGATGACCTCTTCGTGCACCTCTGAGTTCTGCCGCATGTCCAGGCTGGACAAGTGAAACCCGAAGACATCCACTGCTTCTCGCAACCTGGCCAGCCGGTCGTCGGCCAGCAGTGTGCTGCCGTTGGCGCGCAGTGATGCGTCGATGGTGTTCAGGTCGGCGAGCAGCTCGTCGGGTGTCTCGTACGGCTCGAGCCCCAGATCGAGGGTATGTGCGGGCTCGCGATCGAGGATGCTCTGGCCGGTCGCGGTGAGTCGGGCATGCACCACCCGCAGCGCCCGCCGGTAGGGCTCGTCCATCCGGGCCGGCTCGTCGCAGGCGTCGGCCAGAGCGACGAGAGCGTCGGTGGTCTTCACCAGCCGCGCGGACATCGACAATTCCTGCTCGAGCTTGTTGAGCTCGGCGAAATAATGGCCCAGCGCGGTGAAGGCGGCGCTGCCGGTGGCCAGCCGAACCACATCGGCCGTGACGTTCGGGTTTCCGTCGCGATCGCCACCGATCCAGGAGCCCGGCCGCAGGATCGGCTCGGGCAGCAGGTCGGCGTCGGGCCAGCGGGTGCGCAGCGCCTCGCGAACCCCGGCATTCACCTTCGGGATCACCTCGAAGAACGCCGCCGGGTAGTACCGCAGGCCGACTTCAATCTCATCCTGAATCTTCAAGCGAGACAACCGGATCAGTGCGGTCTGCCACAGCGTGAGGATCTGCCTGCGCAGTTCGGTTTCGACAGGTTGGCCGTCTTCGGTCTCGTCCTGACCGTGTAGCCGCGTCCGCATCAGCTGAGTAATGCGGTGCTGGGTGTCGAAGACTGTGCGCCTGCGGGTCTCAGTCGGGTGGGCGGTGATGACCGGCGCCACCAATGCGCCGGTGAGCGCCTTCTGCACGGTTTCGGCGTCCAGCTGCGCGGCGTCGAGCTTCTCGTACGTGGCCGCCAGAGTGCTGTTCTGCGGCGCTTCTCCGGCGGCGACGTGGATCGCGCGGCGCCGTTCGCGGTGGATGTCCTCGGCGACGTTGGCCAGCAGGGCGAAGTGGCTGAACGCGCGGATCACCGGAATGGCCCGGTGGACGTCGATGCCGTCGAACAGCTGGGCCAGCTCGGACCGGTCGATCTCTGAGCGGCGCACCCGGAAGGACTCGACGCGGGCTTTCTCGACGAGGTCGAACACCTCGTCGCCGTTCTGCTCGCGCACGGTATCCCCGAGGATGGCACCGAGCAGGCGGATGTCTTCGCGCATCGGCTCGGTGGCCTCCCGCCCGACCTGGGTGCGCTGTACTGCGCCGATCGGTTCCAGGGACACGTCGGAAGCTTCAGCCATCTCCTCAGTATTCCGGTGTCCGCTAGGCCGTGCAGGGCGTGGGGTCGTGGCGTTGTCCACAGACCCGACTTCATCCACAGGTTGCCGTTTCACATCTCGCTGTCGAACAATTGTTCGATAGCGTGGTTTCATGTCCGCCGAGCCCCTGACCGCCCACGCGGTGCATGACCGGGTTCGCGCCGAGCTCGATGCCGTCGACGCCGCGTATGGCCGGCTCCGGTCGATCTGTACCGATCTGGCGGGCAACGCCTTTCGCATCGAGGTGGCCGAGCGCCTGGAGGGCCAGAACCGAGTGAACCGCGGGCTGTCCTACCGGATGTTCGGTGAGATCGCCGAACCGGTTGACGGCTCGTCGTTGCCTGCCGGAGTGAAAGTCCGCGACGTTCTGGCCAGTCGGCTGCGCCTGACGGCCGGGGAGGTCAAGCGGCGGTTCGCGCTGGCAGGTCGGTTGCGGCCGCGTCGATCGCTGACCGGTCCGACGCTACCGCCGGAGTTGCCGGTGTTGGCTGCCGCGGTCGAGGCCGGCAACCTCGGCGACGACCACATCTCGGCGGTGTGCCATGCGCTCGACCGGCTGCCGTCGTTCGTCAGGCCCGCCGATCGGGACGCCGCGGAACGTGCACTGGTTCGCCGCGCGCGAGAACAGGATTCGAAGTTCGTCGCGGCGATCGGAGTCGAGATCGCCGATTGCCTGAATCCCGACGGCACGTTCACCGACGAGGATCGGGCCCGACGCCGCGGGCTGCGGCTGGGCCGGCAGGGCCCCGATGGGATGAGCCGACTCTCCGGCTGGGTGGACCCGGAGGGCCGCGCCTACATCGAAGCGGTGGCTGCCGCGGTCCGGCCGGGTCGCCATCTCCCCGACGGCGCCGACGGACGCGACAACCGAAGCCCGGAGCAGCGCTGCCACGACGGAATCACGCTCGGCCTCAAGGCGGCTGTGTCATCAGGGGCGTTGGGGCAGCATCGCGGACTGCCGGTGACCGTGATCGTGACGACCACGCTGGGCGAGTTGGAACAGGCGGCAGGCTGGGCCCGGACCGGCGGAACTGGCCGACTCCCGATGCGCGATGTCATCCGGATGGCCGGCGAAGCGGTGCACTACCTGGCGGTGTTCGAGGATCACTCGGCGCGGCCGCTGTACCTCGGCCGAGCCAAACGCCTTGCGACTGCGGACCATCGGATCATCTGCCACGCCCGCGACCGCGGGTGCACCAAACCGGACTGTTTCGAGCCGGGATACCACTGCGAGGTACATCACGCGCTGGAGTGGAGCGCCGGCGGCCCGACCGACGCCGACAACTTGTATTTCGGCTGCCCGTGCGACCACGCGATGGCAACCGACGGAACATACACGACCCGTGTCACCGAGGACGGCCGGATCGCGTGGAGCGATGGCACCGGCCCCCCGCGTGTCAACGACGCGCACCACCCGGAACGGTTGCTGCGCGAGGACGACGGGGGGTCGGAATGACGGGCGGAGCCGGGTCCAACATCCCCGACAGCAGGTCGGCCAACCGCTTTTGCTCGGCGGCGGTGAGCCGGCTGGTCATCGGCGCCAGCATGTCAGCGACCGTGCCGGCGAGCGCCTCGCCGAGTCGCTGCCCGGTGGCGGTCAGGGTGACATGCACGGAGCGTCCGTCCTGGCGGCTGGTCATCCGCTTGGCCAGACCCCGGCGCACGGCACGGTCGATCAGCCCGCTGACCGACGATCGTTCCAGGCCCAGGTACTCGGCGAGCTGCGCCATGGTCGGCTCCCGGTCGCGCAGGATGGCGAGCGCCCGCAGCTGGGTCAGCGACAGGTCATTGTCGGCGGCAACCCGGTTCAGCACCGCAGTCACCGCGAACGAGGTGCGCACCAGGTCTTCGAGCAACGTTTCTGAGATATCGCCCGGCATTGCCCTAGCGTACCGCATTAGTTCGTATTACCATCTAATTTTAGTTCGTAATACCAACTATTTTGGAGGATGCCGTGTACGCAGCGGTTGTCACAGACTTCGCGAAACCACCTGTCTATCAAGAGTTTCCGCAGGCGACTGCGAGCGCAGATACCGATATCGTCGTCGATGTCCTCGCGGCGGGCTTGCATCCATTGGTGCGATCCCGGGCCAGCGGGGCGCATTACACCAGCACCGGTGCGCTGCCTGTGGTGCCCGGGGTCGACGGTGTCGGCCGCGGCTCCGATGGCACGTTGCGCTACTTCGTGGTGGCCACCGAGCTCGGCGCGATGGCCGAGCAGACTGTCATCGACGCACGGCGCAGTGTCGTACTGCCCGACGACGCCGATCCGGTCGCGATTGCCGCGGCCATGAACCCGGCCATGTCGTCCTGGGTGGCGCTGCGCCGCCGCGCCCGGATGCAGCCGGGCCAGACCGTCGTGATCCTGGGCGCGGCCGGAACCGCCGGGCGCCTGGCGGTCCAGGCCGCCAAACATCTTGGGGCGGACGCGGTGATCGGCGTCGGCCGGGACCGCCGACAGCTGGCGACGCTGCCCGACCTGGGTGCCGACGATGTGATCGCACTGGACGAGTTGGCCGGCAATCTCGACCGGGTGGCCGGCGCAGACATCGTGCTCGATTACATCTGGGGTCCGCCCGCCGCCGAGCTGATGGCCGGTTTCGCACGCAGCCGCCACGACACGGCACAGCCGCTGACGTGGGTTCAGATCGGTTCGATGGCCGGCGCAGGAGCCGACATCCAGTCGGCCGCCCTGCGATCCATGCCGCTGCAGATCGTCGGCAGCGGTATCGGCTCAGTGCCGGTCGCCGACATCATTTCGGAGTTACCGCAACTGGCGGAATTGATCTGCACAGGCACCCTGCGAACGCAGGCGCGCGCGGTCCCGCTTGCGGAGGTCGAACAGGTGTGGCCGCAGCCCGAGAACGGTCAGCGGCTCGTCTTTACAACCTGACGCGTCACGCCCTGAACGGACTAGCTGTACTTGATCTGCAGCGCCATACCGATGATGGACACCACCCAGATACCGGTGACGAACAGCGTGAGGCGGTCGAGGTTCTTCTCCACGACGGTCGACCCGGACAGGCTGGACTGCACACCACCGCCGAACAGCGTCGACAGGCCGCCACCCTTGGCGCGGTGCAGGAGCACCAGGAGCACCACCAGGACGCTGGTGGTGACCAGGATGATCTGCAGAGTCAAAACCATGGCGACCAGACTACCTGGTCGGGGCCGTCATCACGGCATCGGTCACGGGAGGGGCCCGCCCGCGGCGATCGCCGACAGGGTGGCGAACTGTTCTCCATCCAGCGACGCCCCACCGACCAGCGCACCGTCGACGTCCTGCTGAGCGACGATCTCACCGACGTTCTTGGCGTTCACCGAGCCGCCGTAGAGCACCCGGACACCTCCGGCCGCCTCCGGCGAAGCCAGGTTTCCCAACTCGGCCCGGATCGCGGCGCACACCTCCTGCGCGTCGGCCGCGCTGGCCACCCGGCCGGTGCCGATCGCCCACACCGGTTCGTAGGCGATGACGACGCCGGCCAGCTGCTCCTTGGAGAGCCCGGCCAGCGAGCCGCGCAGCGAGTTCACGCAGAAGTCGACGTGGCCGCCACCCTCGCGGACCTCGAGCTGCTCGCCGATGCACACGATCGGCGTCAGTCCGTGCCGGAACGCCGCGGCCGCCTTTTCGGCGACCACCGCGTCGTCCTCGTGGTGATAGGTACGTCGCTCGGAATGCCCGACCACCACGAACGTGCACCCGAGCTTGGCCAGGAACGCACCGCTGATGTCGCCGGTGTAGGCGCCCGAGTCGTGCTGCGACACGTCCTGCGCACCGTAGGTCAGCCGCAGCTTGTCGCCGTCGACCAAGGTCTGCACGCTGCGCAGATCGGTGAACGGCGGGATCACCGTCACGTCGACCTTGTCGAAGTACTTGTCGGGCAACGAGAACGCGATCTTCTGGACCAGAGCGATGGCCTCGAAGTGGTTGAGGTTCATCTTCCAGTTGCCCGCGATCAGCGGTTTACGGGACACAGGACTCCTAGTTCAAAACTTCGATGCCGGGCAGTGTTTTGCCCTCAAGGTATTCCAGCGATGCGCCGCCGCCGGTCGAAATGTGCGAGAAACCGTCCTCCGGCAGACCGAGTTGGCGCACCGCGGCCGCCGAATCACCACCGCCGACGACGCTGAACGCGCCCTTGCCGGTGGCGGCGACGATGGCCTCGGCCACACCCTTGGTCCCCGCGGCGAACGCCGGGAACTCGAACACGCCCATCGGTCCGTTCCAGAAGATGGTGCGGGCGTTCGACAGCAGCTTGGTGAACCGCTTGACCGACTCCGGTCCGATGTCCAGGCCCATCTTGTCGGCCGGGATGCTGTCCGCCCACACGGTTTCCGCAGGCGAGTCGGCCGCGAACTTCTCCGCGACCACGATGTCCACCGGCAGGTGGATCACGTCACCGTAGGTCTCCAGCAGCTGGCGGCAGGTCTCGATCATCTCCTCTTGCAGCAGCGAGGTACCCACCGAAACACCTTGCGCGGCAAGGAAGGTGAAGCACATACCGCCGCCGATGACGATGCTGTCCGCCTTGGTCGCCAGGTTCTCGATGACGGCGAGCTTGTCCGACACCTTCGACCCGCCGAGCACCACGGCATACGGCCGCTCGCTCGAGCTGGTCAGCTGCTCCAGCACCTTGACCTCGGCGGCCACCAGCGTGCCCGCATAGTGCGGCAGCAGCGTGGCCACGTCGTACACCGACGCCTGCTTGCGGTGCACGACACCGAAGCCGTCGGAGACGAAAGCGCCGTCCTCGCCGACCAATTCGACGAGCGCCTTGGCCAGCGCCAGCCGTTCGCTGTCGTCCTTGCTGGTCTCACGCGGATCGAACCGGATGTTCTCCAGCAGCAGGACATCGCCGTCGGTGAGTCCCTCGGCGCGGGCGAGGGCATCGGTGCCGACCACGTCGCCGGCCAGCTGGACGTGCCTGCCCAGCCGCTCCGACAGCGCGGTGGCCACCGGCGCCAGCGAGAACGCCGGATCCACACCACCTTTGGGTCGGCCGAGGTGAGCGGTCACGATGACCTTCGCCCCGGCGTCGGCCAGCGCCTTCAGCGTCGGGACCGACGCGATGATGCGACCGGGATCAGTGATCTTCCCACCGTCGAGCGGGACGTTCAGGTCGGAGCGCACGAGAACGCCCCGACCCGAAACACCCTCGGCCAGCAGGTCGTCGAGTGTTTGGACAGCCATGGTGCGTTACAGCGACTTGCCGACCAGCGCGACCAGGTCGACCAGGCGGTTGGAGTAACCCCACTCGTTGTCGTACCACGACACGACCTTGGCCTGATTGTCGATCACCTTGGTCAGACCCGAGTCGAAGATCGAGCTGTGCGGGTCGGTGACGATGTCGCTGGACACGATCGGCGCGTCGTAGTACTTGAGAATGCCCTTGAGCTTGCCGTCGGCGGCAGCCTTCATCGCGGCGTTGATATCGGCAGCACTCGCCGACTTGCTCAGCTCAGCCGTCAGGTCGGTCACCGACCCGGTGGGGATCGGCACCCGCAGCGCGTAGCCGTCCAGCTTGCCCTTGAGCTCCGGCAGAACCAGGCCGATCGCCTTGGCGGCACCGGTCGAGGTCGGCACGATGTTCAGCGCGGCCGCCCGAGCACGGCGCAGGTCGCTGTGCGGGCCGTCCTGCAGGTTCTGATCCTGGGTGTAGGCGTGGATCGTCGTCATCAGGCCCTTGACGATGCCGAACTCATCGTTGAGGACCTTGGCCAGCGGGCCGAGGCAGTTCGTGGTGCACGACGCGTTGGAGATGATGTTCTGGCTACCGTCGTACTTGTCGTCGTTGACGCCCAGCACGATCGTGATGTCCTCGTCGGTGGCCGGCGCGGAGATGATGACCTTCTTGGCGCCCGCATCGAGGTGGCCCTGCGCCTTGTCACGCTTGGTGAAGATGCCGGTGGACTCGACGACGATGTCGACGCCGAGGTCGCCCCACGGCAGTTCAGCCGGGCCGGCCTTGACCTCGAGGGCCTTGATCTTGGTGTCGCCGACGACGATGGTGTCCTCGCCCTCGAGGCTCACGTCGTAGGGCAGCCGGCCCAGGATCGAGTCGAATTTCAGCAGGTGCGCGAGCGTCGCGTTGTCGGTCAGATCGTTGACCGCGATGATCTCGATATCCGCGTTCTTGCCCTGCGCCTTCTGCGCGTCGAGAGCCCGGAAGAAGTTGCGTCCGATGCGGCCGAAGCCGTTAACGCCAACCCGGATGGTCACGTTGTCTCCTCTAGTAGCTTCTCAGTACCCGCCCAGCCTAGTGGCCTGCTCACCGCCGTGCGCGACCGCCTGGAACCTCAGGAGATCCGGGCCCGCTCTGGTCGGCGCGCGGTGAGCCGGTCCACCGCTCCCGGATCGTCGGCAACGTCCCGTCTTCCTCGAGAGCGGCCTGCGCGACGTTGATCCGGCCCAGCAACGCGGTGTCGGTGGTCGGTACCGCGATCGCGATCTTCTCGGTGGTGATGCCGCGCTGGATGACGGCCACGCCCGGTGTCGCCTCGGCCAGCCGGGTCAGTACCGGGTCCAGTTTCATGAATGCGTCGCACCGCCCGGTGGACAGATCCCGCAGCGCGGCGCGGATGCTTCCGTAGTCGTAGACCCGGACCCGGGCGACCTTGCCGTCGGCCAGCAGCCGGTTGGCGATCGGCTGGCTGGTATTGCCCTGCTGCACGCCGAGGGTCAGGCCGTCGAGATCGTCGATCGATGTGACATCGGGCAGCCGGGTGGCGTCGACGGCGAGCGCCTGACCGGAGATCAGGTACGGGTCGCAGAACGCGGCCTTCAGTGCGCGGGACCCGGTGATGGTGGTGCCGGCGGCGACGCAGTCGAACTCGCCGGAGTCCAGCGCGTCGAAGATGCCGTTGAAGTCGTGGCCCTGGTAGCGGATGAACTCGATCGACGCGCCGAGCCGCTCGCCGATGGCGGTCATGAGTTCGACGTCCAGACCGGACCTTGTCGGCCCGGCGTCGTTGAACGGTGGGTCGGGAAATGCCGCCCCGACGCGCAACACCTCGCTCATGACATGAACGCTAGTCCCTGGCGTGTCGCGCCCACCGGTGTTCGCCGCCGACGACGGCCGCCCAACCCGGTACCGTTCTCCGTAGCGTCGCGAAACCATAATCGGGACAGAGCCTTTCGGCGGTGGCATCGGTCGACCCGTCGTCGGCGATCAGGATCTCGTCGGACCGAATGAGAATTCTGACTACCCGGTCAGACGAACGGCGTTGCGTTCGAGTCGGTTCGACTACCCGCCCCGCTGGAATGCCGCCCCGCCATTACCCTGTGGTGGTGGCAAGTGTGTTGTCGGTCAATCTGGCCCGCGTCCGCGCGAATCCCGACAAGCCGGCGAGGCGGACCGGCATCGACAAGGCGGCGACGTCTGACGCGGTGATGGTCCGCGCGCCGGGGCCGATGCGCGGCGGCCTGGGCAGCGGCCTGGTCGGGGACACGATCGGCAACCAGAAGCTGCACGGGGGCGACGACCAAGCCGTCTACGTCTATGCCCGCGAGGACCTCGACGACTGGGCTGCCCGCCTCGAGCGCCCGCTGACCGACGGGATGTTCGGCGAAAACCTGACCACGTCCGGAGTCGATGTCACGAATGCACTCATCGGCGAACGCTGGCGGATCGGGACCGACGGACTGCTGCTCGAAGTCTCGGCGCCGCGCACCCCGTGTCGCACGTTCTCGGCATTCCTCGACATCGGCGGCTGGATCAAGACATTCACCGACGCCGGCAAGCCCGGGGCCTACCTACGGGTGATCTCCCCGGGGACCGTGCGTGCGGGAGACGCGATCGTCGTCGAGGACAAACCCGATCACGACGTGACGATCGCCCTGGTGTTCCGCGCCCGGATGACCGACCCCAGCCTGCTCCCCCGACTGCGGGCCGCCGACGCGCTGTCCGACGAACTCAAGGCCTACGCGGCTAAAAGAGCGGCCAAGTCGATTTAAGCGTCTTCCAGCAGATCGGGCGTCACAGCCGACTCGGTGTCCGGGATACCGTCCTGCTTGGCTTTGCGGTCGGCCATCGACAACAGACGCCGAATACGCCCGGCCACAGCATCTTTGGTCATCGGCGGGTCGGCGAGCCGGCCCAGTTCCTCCAGCGACGCCTGCCGGTGTTCGACCCGGAGCTTGCCCGCCGCCGCCAGGTGGTCGGGCACCGTGTCGGCGAGGATCTCCAACGCCCGCTCCACGCGAGCCGCTGCGGCGACCGCGGCGCGCGCCGAGCGGCGCAGGTTCGCGTCATCGAAATTGGCCAGCCGGTTCGCGGTGGCGCGCACCTCGCGGCGCATCCGCCGTTCCTCCCACGTGAGCCGGGTGTCCTGGGCGCCCATCCGGGTCAACAACGCACCGATGGCCTCGCCGTCGCGCACCACGACCCGGTCGGTGCCCCGCACCTCCCGCGCCTTCGCGCTGACTCCGAGCCGCCGGGCCGCACCCACCAGAGCCAGCGCGGCTTCCGGTCCGGGACAACTGACTTCGAGCGCCGACGACCGCCCCGGCTCGGTCAGCGAGCCATGCGCGAGGAACGCACCCCGCCACGCCGCCTCGGCGTCGCCGACGCTGCCGCCGACCACCTGCGCGGGCAGGCCGCGCACCGGCCGGCCACGCATGTCCAGCAGACCTGTCTGACGCGCCAGCGCCTCACCGTCCTTGGCGACCCGCACCAGATACCGGGTGCTCTTGCGGATGCCGCTGGCCGACAGCACGTGCACCACCGCGTTGTAGCCGTACAGGTCGTAGATGTCCTTGCGCAGCCGCCGGGCGATGATGCCCAGGTCCACCTCGGCTTCGACCACGACTCGGCCCGACACGATGTGCAGGCCACCGGCGAATCGCAACAGCGAGGCCACCTCGGCCCGGCGTGCGCTCACGGAATTGACGGCCAGCCGGCTGAGTTCGTCCTTCACCTCGGCAGTCATCGCCACAGGTCGTCACCTCTCGGTCCGTTGCCAGTCGGGTCCTGCACCCCATCCCCCTGTCGCCCTCCGCCGGCCTGCACGGATGCAGCAGGTGGAGGGGAAGGCGGCGCGGTCTCCGAATTTCGGGTGCGCACACCGTCAAGCGCTGCAGCCAGCTTGGCCGGGTCATGTAAAGGTGTACCAGGTCTGGTCACGTCGGCAAACTGAACTGAAGCTTCCAGCAGGCTTGCGGTACGGCGCAGTTGGTCACGCTCCCGGTCAGACGGGACGCGGGTGGCGTCGACCACGATCTCATGGACCGAGAAGCCCGGCGCATGCTGTGCGAGAACGTGCAGATGCCGTTCGGCGGAGAAGCCCGCGGTCTCCCCCGGCTCGGCGGCCAGATTGAGCACAAGGGCACGACGGGCGGTGGTCGCTGTCAACGCGGCGGCCAGTTCCGGCACCAGCACGTGCGGGATCACGCTGGTGAACCAGGAGCCCGGTCCGAGCACCACCAGGTCGGCGTTCATGATCGCGTCGACGGCCTGGCGGGTGGCCGGCGGGTCGCCGGGCAGCAGACGCACCCGGCGGACCTTGCCCGGCGTCGTCGCGACGGCCACCTGACCGCGGATCACCCGGCTCATCCGGGGATCACCTTCCAGTCCGGCGACGTCGGCTTCGATCTGCAGCGCGATCGGGCACATCGGCAGCACCCGGCCCTTGACGCCGAGGATGCGGCCCAACTCGTCGAGCGCGGCCACCGGATCGGCCAGCAATTCGTTGAGGCCCGCCAGCATCAGGTTGCCGATCGGATGTCCGGCCAGTGCGCCGCTGCCACCGAACCTGTGCTGGATGATGGTGGCCCACAACCGCCCGTGCGGACTATCAGATGCCAACGCCGCCAAGGCCATTCGCAGGTCGCCTGGCGGGATGATGTCGAGCTCGCTACGCAACCGTCCAGAGGAACCACCGTCGTCGGCGACCGTGACCACCGCAGTGACGTGCGGCGTCAACCGGCGTGCCGCGGACAGCGTCGCGTACAGACCATGGCCACCGCCGAGGGCGACGATGCGTGTCATTCGCGACCCAGATCGCGGTGCAGGACGCGAACAGTGAGGTGCTCGTGGTTCTCCAGCAGTCCGGCGAGCGCCTCGGCCATCGCCACACTGCGGTGCTTGCCGCCGGTGCAGCCGATGGCCACGGTCATGTAGCGCTTCCCCTCCCGGCTGTAGCCCTCGACGACCAGCCTCAGCAGCTGATGGTAGGTCTGCAGGAACTCTGCGGCACCGGGTTGGCCAAGGACGTAATCCCGAACCGCCGGGTGCTGGCCCGAGTGCGACCGCAGCTCGTCCACCCAGTGCGGGTTGGGCAGGAAGCGGACGTCCATCACCATGTCGGAGTCCATCGGCAGGCCGTACTTGAACCCGAATGACTCGACCGTGACGCTGGTCTGCGCGACGGTCTGTCCCGCGAAGGCGCGTTCGATGCTCTCGCGCAGGCCGTGCACGGACAGGGTCGAGGTGTCGATGACCAGATCCGCCGACGCCCGCACCGGGGCAAGCATGGCCCGCTCGGCCGCAATCCCTTCGGCCAGCGTTTGGTTGCCCTGCAGCGGATGACTGCGCCGGTTGTTCTCGTAGCGGCGGACCAGGATGTCGTCGGAGGCCTCCATGAACAACACCCGCGGATGGATTCCGCGGGTCACCAGCTCGTTGCGTACCCAGTCCAGATCCCCGGTGAACCCTCGGGACCGGACGTCCATCACCACTGCCAGCTGGGTGATCCGCGATCCGGCGGTGAGGCCGAAGTCCACCATCCGGGCGATGAGTTCGGGCGGCAGATTGTCGGCGACGTACCAGCCCAGGTCTTCGAGCACCTTGGCCGCGGTTCCTCGGCCGGCCCCGGACAGGCCCGTCACCAACACCACGTCGATACCGGAATCCTCGCCGGTGTGGGCGGTGTGCATCTCTTCGTCTGTGCTGTGATCTGTCATCGCGTCGCCTGTTCAGCAGACTGATCCTCGCCGACCGGCTCTCCCGGTGCAGCCGATACCGGTGAATCCACCGTCACGCCTAGCGCTTCCAGCACCGCGGCGGCGGTCGCGGTGCCGATGCCCGGCACGGTGGTGATTTCTTCGACACTGGCCTGACGCAGTCGGGCCAGCGACCCGAAGTGGCTCACCAGCGCCTTGCGCCGGATCTCCCCGAGCCCGGGCACGGAGTCCAGCGCCGAGGCCGTCATCCGCTTCGAACGCTTGCTCCGGTGGTACGCGATGGCGAAGCGGTGGGCTTCGTCGCGGACCCGCTGCAACAGATAGAGCCCTTCACTGTTGCGTGGGAGTATCAGCGGCTCCGGTTCGGCAGGCACCCACACCTCCTCGAGGCGCTTCGCCAGACCGATCACGGCGACATCGGCGACACCGAGGTCGTCGAGCACGGCTTGGGCGGCGTTGACCTGGGGAGCGCCCCCGTCGACGACGTACAGGTTCGGCGGGTATGCGAACTTGCGCGATTTGCCCTCGGGGGCCAGCTCGTCGAGGGGCTGCTGCTGTTCGTGGACGTGTCGGGCGAACCGCCGCCGAGTCACCTCGGCGATCGAGGCGACGTCGTCGGAGCGGCCCTCGCCCGCGGCCTCCCGGATGGCGAAGTGCCGGTAGTCCGACTTGCGCGGCAGACCGTCCTCGAACACCACCATGGAGGCCACCACATCGGTGCCCTGCACATGGCTGATGTCGACGCATTCGATGCGCAGCGGCGCATCGGCCAGGCCGAGCGATTCCTGAATGTTCTGCAGCGCAGCCGATCTGGCGGTGAAGTCGCCTGCGCGCTTGAGCTTGTGCTGCTGCAACGCCTCTTTCGCGTTGCGCTGCACGGTATCGGCCAGCGCTTTCTTGTCACCGCGCCGCGGCACTCGTAGCGCCACCCGCGACCCGCGTAACCCGGAAAGCCAGTCAGCCAGCTCGTCGGCGTTGGGCGGCAGGCAGGGCACCAGCACTTCGCGCGGCACCGGATTGGTGGATTCGTCTGCGGCTTGGTTGGTTTCGAAGCCCAACTCGGCCTGGTCACCGTAGAACTGGGTGAGGAATTGTTCGACCAGCCGCCCTTCGGCCGATTCGCCGGGATCCGAAGGCTTTTCGACGACCCAGCCGCGCTGGCCACGCACCCGGCCGCCCCGGACGTGGAAGACCTGGACGGCGGCCTCCAGATCGTCGTCGGCAAACGCCACGACGTCGGCGTCGGTCCCGTCCCCGAGCACCACAGCCTGCTTCTCCAGCGCCCGCTTGAGCGCGCCGATGTCGTCGCGCAACCGGGCAGCCCGCTCGAAGTTCAATTCGGCGGACGCCGCGTTCATCTCGAGTTCGAGTTCACGGGCGAAGCGGTCGGTCTTGCCGGACAGGAAGTCACAGAAGTCCAGCACGATCTTGCGGTGCTCCTCCGCGCTGACCCGCCCGACGCACGGCGCCGAACACTTGTCGATGTAGCCCAGCAGGCACGGGCGCTCGATCTGGCTGTGCCGCTTGAACACTCCGGCCGAACAGGTGCGGGCGGGAAAGACCCGGGTGAGCAGGTCAAGGGTCTCCCGGATGGCCCAGGCATGCGAATACGGACCGAAGTACCGCACGCCCTTGCGGCGCGGACCGCGGTAAACGAACAGTCGCGGGTACTCCTCGTTGAGCGTCACCGCCAGCACCGGGTAAGACTTGTCGTCGCGGTACCGGACGTTGAACCGCGGGTCGAACTCCTTGATCCAGTTGTATTCCAGCTGCAGGGCTTCGACCTCGGTGTTGACCACCGTCCACTCGACCTTGGCCGCGGTGGTCACCATCTGGCGGGTGCGCGGGTGCAGGGCGGAGATGTCCTGGAAGTACGACGTCAGCCGCGGGCGCAGGCTTTTCGCCTTCCCGACGTAGATCACCCGGCCATGCGGATCGCGGAATCGGTAAACCCCCGGCTCCACCGGAATGGACCCGGGCGCCGGGCGGTATGTCGACGGGTCGGGCACGTCCACAAGGTTAGTCCGAGCGCCGACAGGCACTACCGTCGTGGGCGTGCCAGCAGCGCGCATCACTCGACTCACCGAGTCGGACTGGGAACAGTTCGCCGAACTGAGGCTGCGCGCGCTCACCGAGACGTTCGGGACGACCGACAAGCAATACCTCGCCGAAGCCCGGTTCACCGCGACCGACTGGCGCCGGCGGCTGCGCGACCACGCGCAGTTCGTGGCGATGCTGGACGGCAACCTCGTCGGGATGGTCGCCGCCTATCAGGAGAGCGCTCAGGCGGCGTACGTGTACTCCCTGTGGCTCGAGCCGGCGGCACGCGGACGCGGGCTGGCCCGCAGGCTGGTCGCCGCCGCGGTGGATTGGGCCCGCAGGCGCGGAGTGCGCACCGTCACGCTGCGGATGGCGCCTGACAACGCCGCGGCGCGAAGGGTCTACGAGAGCCTGGGGTTTACCGAGGTGCCGAATTGTGGCGCAACGGGCGAAGTGGTGATGAGACTCACGATGCCGTGAGATCGGGCCGGTAATGGGCCAACTGAGTCCGGAGGGTGTCCATCGCGTGCACCGCGCGTTCGCCGTCTATCGCCTGGATGGCCAGCACCGCGGTGTATTCATAGTCGTCCAGGTCGACCCGGGCCCAGCGGGCGCCCGCCGGGAACGACACCCCCACCACGTCACTCCACGGGATCACCCGCTCGAGCAGGATGTTGCGCACACCGAGACCGGCCGGGCCGATCCGCAGCCGCGGCGTGGCCAGCAGCAGGATCGCGGCGGCCAGGATCACCCCGAGCGCACCCATCGCCACCTGGTCGGCGGTCTGCAGGATCGCCCCGGTGTAGCGGATCTTCAACAGGAAACCGACGACGATCCCGGAGGTCGCGACCACGAACGCCGCGGCGTACGCGACATACGGCGTCACGCGCGGCCGCAGCACGACATCCCAGCGGCTGGTGGTGTCGGTCATGCCCCGCGGAGGTGACGAAGCGTCAACGCGGTCGACAACGCGGCGGCGGCGGCCTGAGCGCCCTTGTCCTCGGCCGAATCAGGCAGACCGGCGCGGTCGAGCGCCTGCTCCTCGGTGTTGGTGGTCAGCACCCCGTTGGCCACCGGGGTCGACTCGTCCAGCGACACCCGGGTCAGGCCCTGGGTGACCGCATCGCAGACGTAGTCGAAATGCGGTGTCTGCCCCCGGATGACGACACCCAGCGCGACGACGGCGTCATGGGTACGCGCGAGTTCCTGTGCGACGACCGGGATTTCGATGGCGCCGAGGACGCGGACGACGGTCGGACTGGGGACCCCGGAGTCGTCGGCCACCTTGCGGGCACCGTCGAGCAGCGCGTTGCAGATCTTCGTGTGCCAGGTGCTGGCCACGATCGCCAGCGACAACTCCGAGGCGTCCATCTCCGGAAGTTCCGGGACGCCGGCGCCTCCGCTCATATCTAGAGAGCCCCGCCGATGTCGCCGGGAACGACCTCGTCGTAGTCGTCGAGGCCGGTCAGGTCATGACCCATGCGGTCGCGCTTGGTCATCAGGTAACGGATGTTCTCGGCGTTGGCACGCACCGGCAGCGGTACCCGCTCGATGATGTGCAGCCCGTAGCCGTCCAGGCCGACCCGCTTGGCCGGATTGTTGGTCAGCAGCCGCATCGAGCGCACTCCGAGGTCGACGAGGATCTGCGCGCCGATCCCGTAGTCGCGTGCGTCGGCAGGCAGGCCGAGCTCGAGGTTGGCGTCGACGGTGTCGGCGCCGGCGTCCTGCAGCTGGTAGGCCTGCAGCTTGTGCATCAGGCCGATGCCCCGCCCCTCGTGGCCGCGCATGTAGAGCACGATTCCGCGGCCCTCGCGCGCGACCATCGCCAGCGCGGCGTCCAGCTGGGGCCCGCAGTCACAGCGCCGCGAGCCGAACACGTCACCGGTCAGGCACTCGGAGTGGACTCGCACCAGCACGTCGTGGCCGTCGTTCTCCGGGCCGCTGATATCACCCTTGACCAGGGCGACGTGCTCCACCTCTTCGTACATGCTGGAGTAGCCGACGGCGCGGAACTCGCCATGACGGGTGGGGATGCGGGCCTCGGCGATGCGCTCGATGTGCTTCTCGTGCTTGCGCCGCCACTCGATCAGATCGGCGATGGAGATCAGGGCCAGGTCGTGCTCGTCGGCGAACACCCGCAGCTCGTCGGTCTGGGCCATCGAGCCGTCGTCCTTCTGGCTGACGATCTCGCAGATCGCGCCCGCAGGCTGCAGACCCGCCAACCGGGCCAGGTCGACAGCGGCTTCGGTGTGGCCGGGACGGCGCAGCACGCCGCCGTCCTTGGCGCGCAACGGCACGACGTGACCGGGCTTGGTGAAGTCCTCCGCAACGCTGCCCGGATCGGCAAGCAACCGCATCGTCGTTGCCCGGTCTGCAGCCGAAATACCGGTTCCCACACCATGTTTGGCGTCGACAGTGACGGTGTAGGCCGTGCCGTGCTTGTCTTGGTTGACCGCGTACATGGGCAGCAGGCCCAGCTTGTCGCAGATCTCGCCGGACAGCGGCACACACAGGTAGCCCGAGGTGTAGCGAACCATGAACGCGACCAACTCCGGCGTCGCCTTCTCGGCGGCGAAGATCAGGTCACCCTCGTTCTCGCGGTCCTCGTCATCGATGACGACGACGGCCTTGCCGGCCGCGATATCGGCGACCGCCCGTTCGACGGTGTCCAGCCTCGTCATCCTTGCCCGCTCACTTCCGCTGTTGTACTACCAGACAGTATGAACCACCTCGGGGGCTCAACTATTGCCCGTCCTGCTCAGCGGCAAGTATCCGCAGGCCAGCCGGGGCGGTGTGACGTACGTGACAGGACGGACCCGCGGACTCTGCGCGACTCGCTGCGGTGGCCAGCGGAGTCGGTCGCCGCAACGTACTCCCCGACGTGTTCACGATTCCGGACACGATCACGGTCACCGACGCCGACCGCAAGCTGATTGGTTCCTGATTCCAGGACCTGGAGCAGTCCCAGCCCGACCAGCCGGTCGCCGACCTGAGCAGCGCGGAACCGGTCTGGGTTCGCCCCTGATTGACGCCGAGCAGGCCGCCTAGGCGCTGGTCGACTGCGAGCTGGCCGCGCTGCCGGTGGTCGACGATCAACGCCGGCTGCTGAGCGGGCTGACCGCCGACGCAGCGGCCGACATCATCGAGACCAAGGCGACCCGCGACAGTGCGGCCCCGAACCTCTCGAGCTGTCGTACCTCTGGGCATCGCCCCTTCGGCTGTGGCGCAGGCGAGTTGTGTGGGACGACGGCCTCCATTTCGTCCTCGAATGCGCACAGCACCGTGCGGGTGTAGGCCTCGGCCTCGAACAACACGAGCAGCTCTGGCCTAGGAAATGTCGACAGTCTCGCTCGGGGTCGGGCCGCAGATCACGGTCACCGTGGGCAGCAGTTGTTCGCCGGCGCCGCATCCACCGCCTACGACAGATATGTTCCGACCGCAGCGGAGCAGCCCGGGGATGGCATCGGGCCCGGCTCAGCGGTATACCTAAATCATTGCGGGACAGTAACTTACGCGCATCTTGAGCGGCTTCCAGCGACCGCGGATGTTGTTCGGTGGCGCGGGGCCAGACGGCCCAGTTGCACAAGAGGGGGACGGGGTTGCGCCAGACGCGAAATGCATAGCCTGGCCGAGTCAACGACGCCGACGACAGCGTTGCGAAAACCGTTGGGAAATAAGATCAACCCGCGTCGGCCGTGCACGCCGCGGCGTGCACGTGCACCCAAACCCTGGTGGCGTTCGAGGTCAACTCGATCCGGTCAAGGGATCCACCACAAGCGCCACGCCTGCCGAGTTCTTGTTCCATCTCATCCCGCCATACGCCAACTGGCCGGTGACGACGCCATTGACCACGAAATAGTAGCCATCGTAGACCTTGATGGTGTGCGGCCATGGGCCCGACGACAGCTGCGTGATGTTACCTCCCGAGGACAAACTACCGACGGTGAAGTCACGCGTGCTACCGGTAGAGGTGGTGATGACGTAACCTGCATTACCAGTCGCGGGATTAGCCGTGTTGGGGATGCTATCGGTATCGGCATCGGTGGCCCTGACCCCGTAAACGGTGGCGATATCGTATCGCTCATAGGTGATGACTGGCGCACTGTTGATCGCCCAGATCGGCACTGTCACCTTCACGGTGCTGGTGCCGCCATTACCGTCGGTGACGATCACGTTGAACCAGTCCGCGACCGCGTCGCCGGACGCACCGTACTTGGCGGCGCCGTGGTAGTACGTCTTAACCTCAGCGCTGGTCTTGGTAATCGAATACGACAGCGTGCCATTCGCGTTGACGGTAACAGTGCCACCGTTGCGCGTGCTGATGGTGGCACCGGCCGTCAAGGCGACCGCCGTTCCGGTGCCGTCGTACTTGTTGTTGACCTTGAGCGCGTCACCGTCGGCGTCGGAGGCGGTGATCGTGATGCCGGTCAGGGTCTGCGTGTACGTACTCGTGTTATAGGAGCCTGGCGCAGACATTGTCGTCGACGCGGTGGTACCGGTGCCCGTCACACCGTTGACGACGAGAACGGGTGCGCTGTTCGCGTAGCTCGTCGGGGCG
Source organism: Mycolicibacterium rhodesiae (assembly GCF_002086695.1). Lineage (GTDB taxonomy): Bacteria > Actinomycetota > Actinomycetes > Mycobacteriales > Mycobacteriaceae > Mycobacterium > Mycobacterium rhodesiae. The sequence goes on along the minus strand of NZ_MVIH01000007.1, from coordinate 30,548 downwards.
ACGTTGATCGTGGCGACAGTGACGGTCTTGCCGCTGGCATCGGTGGCCCGGATGGTGAACGAGTCCGTGGTGACTGTCGACAGCGTATCGGTGCCGTTGTCGGTGCGCGTGTATGTGTAGGTGTAGACACCGCCGGTGTTGGTCAGGGTTGCGGTGCCCATGGACCCGTTGCCGGCGATGCTGTAGGTCAGTCCGAGGTCGGTAGTGTCGGTGGTGGCCGGGATGCTGATCGTGCCGGTCTGGATGCCCTTGGACGGCTTGGCCACGCCCGTCGTCGGTGATGGGGTGGTCAGGCCGGTCAGGCTGACAGTCTGGGTCGCGGAGCCGCCGTGGCCGTCGTCGACCTTTATCTGGAACGAATCAGAGGTGACACCTACCTTGGGGACGTAGGCGAAGGTGTTGGCGCCGGTCATGATGACGAGGCCGCCGTTGGTGGTGATGTACGAGACGGCGCTGCCGCTCGCGGGGCTGCCACCGACGAGGGTGTAGGTGAAGGTCTCGCCGCTGTCGCCGTCGATGCCCGTGACGCTGCCGCGCACCACACCCAGAGTGTCGGCGCCGCTGATCGAACTGCTTGTCGTCGGCACCACGTTCTGCTTCTCGGTCAAAATCGAGTACGTCAGGGTCGGTGTGCCCTTGAATCCATCGTTGGCCACCACGGTGAACGTATCCGTTATCGCACTCCCGCTGGCACCGATGACGGCGGCGTCATGGAAGTACGAGACAGGCTTGGTGATCGTGTACGTGTAGGTGCCGTTGGCGCTGATCGTGATCGTGCCGCCGTCGGCGGTGGCCTGGTTTGTCACCGGTGAGAAGGTCACCGTGTCGCCATTGGCGTCGGTTGCCGTGAGGGTGCCCGACGTGGTCTGAGTTCGGTTGCTTCCCGAGGACGTCAGCGCCGACGATGTCACCGTCGCTGTGCCGGCGACCGGCACGGCGTTGTCGATTGTCGGTGTCACGGTGATCGTCGCGATCGTGACCGTCTTGCCACCCAGGGTCGCCGTGACGGTGAACGTGTCGGCTAGCGCCTGGCTGTGCCCCAGAGCGGAGTTGCGTGTGTAGGTGAAGGTGCCGTCAGAGTTCACCACCACGCTGCCCTTGGAGGTGGTGCCGCCGCCGCCGTACGTCAGCCCGAGGCCGGCGTCATTGGTCGGGGCACTCGACGGAACGTTCAGCCTGCCGGTCACGACACCGAGGACCGATGTATCGATGTTCGTCGTCGGTGACGGGGTGCTCAGACCGGCGAGGCTGATGGTCTGCGTCGCGGTGCCGCCATGGCCGTCGTTGACCTGGACCTGGAACGTATCCGAGGTCACCCCGACCTTCGGGACGTAGGTGAACGAGTTACCGCTCATGGTGACGATGCCGCCGTTGGCCGAATACACCGAACCACCGGTGGCACCGACCAGGCTGTAGGTCAGGCTGTCATTGTCACCGTCATCGCCGGAAACGGTGCCGCGCACCACACCCAGCGTCGATGTGGTCTTGCCACCCACCGTCGTGCTCAACGTCGGCGCCGCGTTGAGCTTTGCGATCGGGACCCCATAGGTCACTGCGGTGGTGCCGCCGAAGCCGTCGCTGACATTGATCGTGAATGTGTCACCAGGATCGCCGTCGGCCGCATGGGTGTGCCAGTAACTTTGGTGGATTCCGGCTAGCGCACTCTTGCTGTTGTCGTAGGTGAACGTGCCGTCCGCGTTGACCGTGATCGAACCGCCCTGGGTGGTCCCGTAGGTACCAGCTGTGAACGTCACCGCATCGCCATCAGCATCCGTCGCATGGAGCGTGCCGGTGGTGTGCTGTTCGTCGGAAGGACCGCCCCATACGTTGTAGGTCGGCGCACCAACGGGAGAGTCTGTCGTCACACCGTTACCCACCGGCGCTACATTGGACACTGTCGGTGTAACCGCGATCGTCGCGATCGTCACCGTCTTGCCGGTACCGATCTCCGTCGCGACGATGGTGAACGAATCTTTCGGCGTGGTCGTGTGACCCAGACCCGCCGTCCGGGTGTAGCTGTAGGTGCCGTCGGCATTGACCGTCACGGCGCCCTTCGACGGTCCGGTGCCCAAACTGTATGTGTACAAGCCACTTTCGCTGGCCGGGACACCAAGCTGTCCGGTGACCTTGCCCGGGGTGCCGGTATTCACATTCGTCGTCGGCGACGGAGTCGTGAGTCCAGTGAGATTGACGGTCGCCTGCGTGGTGCCCCCATGGCCGTCGTTCACCAGCACCTGGAAGGAATCCGACGTCACGCCGACCTTCGGGGTGTAGGTGAACGTACCGTTCGAATTGATCTTGACGATGCCGCCGTTGGCCGAGTAGACGGACCCACCCGTCGCACCGATCATGCTGTACGTGAGGCCATCGCCGTCGCCATCGGAACCCGCGATGTTGCCGCGGACCACACCCATGCCCGAGGTGGTCTTGTTGTTGATCGTTCCGCTGTCCACCGTGGGCGGCGCGTTGAGCTTCGCGATCGGGACCGAGTACGTCACCGCCGTGGTGGCGCCGTAGCTGTCTGTGACATTGATGGTGAACGTGTCGCCAGGATCCCCATCGACGGCATGGGTATGCCAGTAACTGTTGTGAATACCGAGGGGGGCGAACACGTTCTTGTCGTAGGTGAACGTGCCGTTGGCGGTGACGGCGACCGACCCGCCCTGGGCAGTGGTGTACGTGCCGGCGGCGAACGTCACCGGATCGCCATCGGCGTCCGTCGCGTGCAGCGTGCCTGTCGTGTGCTGCTCGTCCCGAGGACCACCCAGCGCGTTATACGTCGGCGCGCCGACGGGAGAGTCCGTGGTCAGACCCGTGCCTACCGGTGCGCTGTTACCCAGGGTCGCGTTGACGTTGACCATAGCGACGGTCACCGTCTTCCCGCTGCTGTCGGTACCCAGGATCGTGAACGAGTCGGTCGTCGGCTGCGATCCGGCCGTCGACGACCGGGTGTAGACGAACGTGCCGTCGGCATTCACCGTCACCGCGCCCCTGGCAGGGTCGGGGCCGGTGCCCAGGCTGTAGTTCATCAGCCCGACATCGGCGCCGCCCGTGGGAATGGCCAGGCTGCCGGTCACGGTGCCGGTCCGGGTGTTGAAGGTCGTCACCGGCGATGCGGAGCTCACCGGCACCGTCACGCTCGTCGTGTAGGTGTGGCCGAAGCTGTCGGTGCTCGTCAGCTGGAAGGAATCCGTCGTCGCGCTCGATGCCCGGTTCGGGGTGTAGACGTACGCACCGGTCGCCGAGTTGAGTTTGACGATGCCGCCGTTGGCGGTGTACGCCGATCCCCCGCTGGCGCCGTTGAGCGAGTAGGTGGTCGGGTTGTCCGGGTTGGTCGGTGATGAGACCACGCCGCGGACGACGCCGAGCCCCGAGGTGCTGTTGACCGTATTGGTCATCGTCCCGATGGCCTGGTTGTAGTAGACGGTCACGGTGACCGTCTTCTGGGTCTCGTTGCCGTTCGGCATGTACGGCTTCGAGACGCTGATCTGACCGTCGCCCTGCGCGAGGACGGTCAGAGTGAACGTCAGAGTCTTGGGGGTCGAGGGGCCCAGCGGATTCCAGTCCCACACCGTCCAGTTCATCCGGCCATTGGTGCCGTCGACAACGGTGACGGTGAAGCGGCTGTCGTTGGGTTCGGTGAAGCCGTACGAGGTGATCGGGTCGCCGTCGGCGTCGTAGAACTGGACATAACCCGAGACCGTGGTTCCGCTGGCACCGGGGAGATGCTGGCTGGTCTGCTGCATGTCCGTCACCACGGGCTGGTGGTCGGTCGCCACGTCGGCGAAGCGACGGAAGATCGCGACGACGACGACGTACATGGCCAGCGACACCGGGTTGGGGGCTTTCCCGAGGTCGATTGTCATGTCCAACACGGTTTTTGGCGCAAGGAACGCCGCCCTCGCCGCCCCGACGACCCCATCCATGTCGTTCGCGGTGAGCCCGTTGATGACCGGGTTCGCAGCGATATCCTGCAACGCACCGGCCAGGCTCACCGCTTCTTCTATCCAGTGCTGGATGTCGACCGTTTGCGAGGTGTTGAACAGAACGATGGCGCCCGCGAGGACCGCAGCCGTCACCGATGCTTGCGTAATGGTGGACGGTGCGCCGTCGACCATCTTGAACGGCGGCACGAATTGGTCCATCAGAGTGGCCAGGCCGTTGAGCCCGTAGGACAGCCGGTCGACCACGATCGACGGCTTGAAGAACTGGTTCAAGAACGTGACGGGGAACTTCAGCCAGCCGTTGTTGGACGTGAGCGGAGCCGCCATCAGCGCGTCGAGTTGCGCCGCCCAGGCATCGAGCGTGGTCTGGATGTCATACTGCGCCGGCGTGGTGATCGGGCCCGCGCCGTCCTGGACGGCGGTCAGGTCGCCGTTCATGGAGTAGGCGGCGGCCGACGGTGCGATGGCGGACCTCGCGGTGGTCGACTTGCGCACGAGGCCCGGCGTCGGCGTCCCGGGGGCGGCGGCCGGGGTGTCTTGCGCCGGCGCGGCGGTCGCGGTGTCGACGGTGGCGGCGGTGGGCGTCACCGGCGTGGCGACGGTGTCGGTGACAGTCGTTGTCGTGGTTGACGATTCGGGCTCAGTGATCGTGGTGGTGGTCGCCACGACGGTGCTGTCCGCGGACGCGGTGCGACCCATGGTCGACGACCGGACGGCTACCGACGAGCCACTGTTGGAGTCCGACGACGTCGGCTGCTTGGCCGTCGAACGGGTGCGCGCGGGGCCGGCGTTCTTGGGTCCACGGGTCGAGTTCGACGAGTGACCGGAGTTGCTGCCGGAGTTGCTCGCCGATGAGGATCCGGAATTTGAGCTGCCGTCGGTCGACGCCGCGGCCAGACCGTTTCCGACGCTCACAGCCAGACCCAGGCCTACCGCGGCGGCCAGAATTCCATTGCGAGCCGCACGCTTGCCGCTGCCGACGGCACGCTTGCGATGGCGCCCTGCCAGCTTCCGGTGGCGAGCCGCGTGCTTCTTGGAACTCAAAAAATCTCCCGACGCGTGTCCTACGTGACGACGCTCGCACATTGCTGCGTGGACAACGTACGCCACTTTGACTGGCCCGCAACGTAACATTGCTTACAGGCTTCTGCCAAAGGTTGTCTCAGTCAAATTTGGTCAGAACCCGCTCACCTGCGATTTTAGGCTGGATATTCTCAGGTTGTGTTCGCGTGTCGCGCTGAGCGTTCGCCCAGCAAAGGAAATTCAGCAAATTTGCACACACGCAAGTGCTGATTTGGTAATGGGGCTACGCGGTCTGCTGGCCACCGCGGGTCGGCGACGAAGCGCTCAGGCGACCGTGTAGGTCCTCGAGTTACTCGACAGCACGCCTGTCACGACGCCACCGGCCACCACGTAGTAGCCGTCATAGACCGTGATCGTGACGACCGTGCCGCTATTGGCGCCGCTGGTGTCCAGGGTCAGCCAGAACGAATCGTAGGTCGCGGTGCCCTGCGTGGAGGTGACGACGTACGTCAGGCTGTCGCTGTCGCTGTCGCTCGCATTAGCCACCCCGGTCCAGTAATTGCCCCACCGGGTGCCGCCCGAGGTGGTACCCGGCGCGGCGTTGACCGCGTAGATCGGCACGGTCGCCGTATAGGTCGTCGAGCCACCGAAGGGATCGCTGACCGTCGCGGTGAAGGTGTCATTGACCGCGTTGCCCGTGGACCCGACCTTGGCTGCATCGTGGTAGTACGAATACCCCTTGTCGATGCTGTAACTGAACGTTCCGTTGGCGCTGATGACCACCGTGCCGCCATTGGCGGTCGTATACGTGCCCGCGGTGTAGGTGAGAGGGTCGCCCTCGGCGTCGCTGGCATGCAGTGTGCCAGTGGTGGTTTGCTTCAGTGTGCCGATACCGAGGATGCGGTTGTCCTGCAGGTTAGAGGTCCCGACCGTGGTCGCACCGGGCGTCGGGGCCGTGTTGGTCACCGTCGGCTTGACAGCCATACTCAGGGTGACGGTACGGCCGCTGGCGTCGGTGGCGATCACGGTGACCACATCGCTGTTCGCCGTCGTACGGCCCGCGCCAGAGGTGTAGGTGAAGGCGCCGGTGGTGGGATTGAAGGACGTCACCGTGCCCTTCGCCGGGCTGGCACCAAGGGCGTAGCTGGTGAAGATGCCGGCATCACCACTCGGGACGGGCACCGAACCCGTCACGACGTACGGCGTCGAGGTGTTGAGGTTGCCCGGGGTGATCGTCGTGGTGTTGGCCACCGTGACCGTAGAGACGGTGGTGCCACCGTGGCCATCGGTCATCTGCACCTGGAAGCTTTGCGTCGCACCGGCATTCGCCGAAGAAACGTAAGTGAAGGCGCCGGTGGTGGAGTTCAGCGTGACGATGCCGCCGTTCCCTGAGCCGTTCTTGGTGTAGCCGGAATTGTTGCTCAGCCCGTTGACCGACGAGCCGACCAGGGAGTACGTCAAGGTGTCGCCGTCAGAGTCACTACCGCCGACGCTGCCACGCACCACGCCGAGGCCGTCGGCGGCACCCGTCGTCGGAGACGATGTCGGCGGGCTGTTCGATCCGTCGATGATCTGGATCTTGAAGCTCAGCGTGTACTTGACGCCGTCCGCGGACGTCACGGGGATGTCCACGGTGTCGTATCTGTCGGCCAAGTTGTCCGACGTTGCCCGGTGGAAGAACGCCTTACCGGGAAGCGTGTTCGTGTAGGTGAATCCACCGTCGCTGGTGTTGATGGTGACCAGCCCGCCACCTGCCGAGGTGAACGTGCCAAGGAGCGATGTACCGAAGTCCACCGATCTGCCGTCGGGATCCACCGCATGGAACGTGCCGGCCGCGTATTCGGAGCGCGAGCTGTCGCCGCCCAAACTCAGTGTGTAGAGCCAACTGTCGTACGTCGTGCTCGTCGTGAACGGTGTCAGAGCCGCTATTTCCTGGAACCGCTTGTACATGGCGACCAACGCCACGTAGGCGACGACGGTGAACGGATTGACTTGGGCCGCAGTCCACGTCGGCAGCGTGATGTTCCAGGCCCGGGTTGGGTCGTAGTACGCGCCGCCGTCGCTGAGGCCGAACGTCGCGATGGCCGCGGCCTGCGCCGCAGCGATTTTCGTTTGGAGACTGGTCGAGTTCGTGAGGTCAGCCCTGGTGACGGTGGCGCCGGTGGTCGACTTGATGACATCGATTTCCCACTGTGCCGGGTCGTAGACACCGTTGAGCATGTCCGTCAAGACCGTTGCTGTGCCGACCACGGCGGCACCCATGATCTTGTACTGCGTGATGATGCCGAAGGTGCCTGCACCTGGGCTGATGTTGAACGGCGGCACGATCCGGTTCAGGAAGTCGCCCCAGGCGTTCAGGGTGTCGCTGAAGGTGTAACTCGGGATGGCCGACCTCACGAAAAGTCCCAAGATGCTGCCCAGATCGGGAACCCACCGCGCCGGACTGCCTGGGACCGCGGTGGCGACCAAGGCGTCGAGCTGATTGTCGATGGCGTCGAGGGTCTGGTCGGTCAGATAGTTGGTCACCGTCACGAAGTTGTGCGGCAACCCGGGCCAGCCGGCGAGCCGGTTGACTGCCCTGCTCAGAACGGCCATGAAAGACGTGACGGCGTCTGACGGTGATGCGGCGGCGACTGCCGGTTTGACGGCTGCCGTTGTGGACTTCTCCAGTCGCGCTGGGACGGCAGCGGTTTCGACGGCCGCAGGGGTTTTCACCACGCCCGCTGTCGGGGTGGTCGAAGTGGACGAACTGTCGGTGGTTGTTTGGTCGCCGGTCGCAGGGGTGCTCGTTGCAACTGTCGTCGTCGCTGTGGTGGTCGCGCCGCTTGCGGCAGACGACGGCTTGGGAACCGCTGACGGTTGTTTGACCGACGGACGCTTCCGCGCCGACCCGGCAGTAGTGGTTGTGCGCGTCGATTTCGAGGAAGTTCCGGCGTCACTCGCTGAACTGGCCTTGGATCCGGAGTCCGGCGAACCGCCAGCAGGGGCAGCCGACGCCACTCCCTGCCCCGTCGCGACCGCCAGCCCGACGCCTACCGCTGCTGCGAGGATTCCGTTGCGAGCCGCGCGCTGCCGATTGCGAGCCACCTGTTTCCGGTGGCGGGCCGCCCGCTTCCGGTGGCGACCGACGCGCTTATGAGAACTCACCGATCCTCCGACTGATCGTGGCGTGCCGACACTTGCGTGAGGCGGCTCACACACTTTGCTTGGGAGAGACGCAGCGATATTCGCTGTCCGCAACCTAACATCGCCCGGCATTTTCGCCAAGGACAATTTCAGCGCCGCAATCAGATGGGTTCTGATCAGCGAATTCGATAGATCAGAGGCGGTTTTTCCTCAGTTGTGTCTAATTACGCAGCAAAGCTCCGTACTGATCAATTGATTAGTCGCGCCACGGCGTCAGCGCTCGCGGTCGGTGAGCAAACGTTCCACGTATTTTGCGATGACATCGACTTCCAGATTCACCGGCGTGTCGACCGCTGCCCGACCCAGCGTGGTGAGCGCCAGCGTCGTGGGAATCAGCGACACCTCGAACCAGTCGTCACCCAAGCCGGACACCGTCAGGGAGATGCCGTCGACGGTGATCGAGCCCTTCTCCACCACGTACCGCGACAGCTCCGGCGGCAACGCGATCCGCACGATCTCCCAATGCTCGGACGGTGATCGGGAGATGACGCGGCCGGTCCCGTCGACGTGGCCCTGAACGATGTGGCCGCCGAGCCGGCTGTTGACCGCCGCAGCGCGTTCCAGGTTCACCGCACTTCCGACGTCGACCGCGGCCAGGCTGGACCGGTTGAGCGTCTCGGCCATCACGTCGGCACTGAACTGCCCGCCGGGCAGCACCTCGACAACTGTCAGACAGACACCGTTGACGGCGATCGAGTCGCCATGGCGGGCATCGGCGGTGACGACCGGGCCGCGGATCACGAACCGAGCCGAGTCGGCCAGCTCATCCTTGCCGACGATCTCACCCAGTTCTTCGACGATTCCGGTGAACACGCGCCCAATCTAGCCCGGCTGTGACGACACTCGCTTAGGTGCACTAAATCTGCAGTTCAGAGCGCATAACACGGACTCGGTCCAACCTGGCGGCGCAGGTCCGGTCACCCCGACCCTCTACGATGCACCTATGCCGACGCGCCGCCGAATGTTCGCCGTCCTCACCGCCCTTCTCGCAACAGCAACCCTGTTCGTCGCGGGCTGCTCCTCCTCCTCGAAGCCCTCCGAGCCACTACCGGAGGCCGCCGGACTGCTGCAACAGTCCATTCAGGTCACCAAGGCCCTCAAGAGCGCCCATCTCGAGATCACGGTCGGCGGCAAGATCGAGGGTCTGCCCGTCAAGAAGCTGTCCGGTGACCTGACCAACGTGCCCGCCACCGCGGTGTCCGGGAACTCGACCATCTCGATGGGCGGCTCGGACGTCGACATTCAGCTGGTCGTGCTCGACGGCACCCTCTACGCCGCACTGACCCCCAACAACTGGCTCGACATGGGCCCGGCCAAGGACATCTACGACCCCTCGGTTGTCCTCAACCCGGACAACGGGCTGGCCAACTGGCTCGCCAGCATCAGTGATGCCAAGTCGGAGGCCAGCGAGACCATCAACGGTGTGGACACCATCCGCATCACCGGCAAGGTCAGCGCCGACGCGATGAACAAGCTGATCCCGCTGAAGGCGTCGAGCCCGCTGCCGGCCACCGTGTGGATCCAGAAGGCCGACCCGCATCAGCTGGTCCAGGCCAAGGCCGACACGGGTAACGGGAGCAGCATCCAGATCACCCTGTCGGAATGGGACAAGCCGGTCACCGTCACCAAGCCCGCCGTCTGACGGGCCCGGTGATGGCTGAGTCTCTGGACACCGCCGCCCACCGGGCGGGGACCTCCGGCCGCAGCCGCCGGATCGTGATCAGCGCGGGCAGCCTCGCCGTTCTGCTCGGGGCGCTCGACACCTACGTCGTGGTCACGATCATGGTCGACATCATGTCGACGGTCGGCATCCCGGTGAACAAGCTGCAGCAGGTCACGCCGATCATCACCTGGTACATGCTGGGCTACATCGCGGCCATGCCGCTGCTCGGCCGGCTGTCCGACCGGTTCGGACGCAAGCTGATGCTGCAGCTGTCCCTGGTCACGTTCGCGGTCGGCTCGGTGGTCACCGCGCTGTCCACCGACCTGACGATGCTGGTGATCGGTCGGCTCGTCCAGGGCATCGCCGCAGGCGCCTTGCTGCCCGTGACGCTCGCGCTGGCGGCCGACCTGTGGGCTGCCCGCAGCCGGGCGGCGGTGCTGGGCGGTATCGGCGCCGCTCAGGAACTGGGCAGCGTGCTCGGCCCGTTGTACGGCATCGGTGTGGTGCTGCTGCTGGGCAAATGGCAGGACGTGTTCTGGATCAACGTGCCGCTGACGCTGATCGCGATGCTGGCGATCCACTTCAGCCTGCCCTCCCACGACCGCAGCGAGAACCCCGAGAAGGTCGACCTGGTCGGCGGCATCCTGCTCGCGATCGCGTTGGGCCTGGCCGTGATCGGGTTGTACAACCCCAATCCCGACGGCAAGACGCTGCTACCGCCGCACGGCATGGTCCTGGTCATCGGCGCGGTCGTCGCCGCCATCGCATTCTTCGTCTGGGAGCGGTTCGCCCGCACCCGGTTGATCGAACCTGCCGGGGTCCGGTTCGTGCCGTTCCTGGCCTCGCTGGGCACCTCGCTGTGCGCGGGTGCGGCGCTGATGGTCACGCTGGTCAACGTCGAACTGTTCGGCCAGGGCGTGCTGGGCAAGGACCAGACGCAGGCCGCGTTCCTGCTGCTGCACTTCCTGATCGCGCTGCCGGTCGGAGCGCTCATCGGCGGCTGGGTCGCCACCCGGATCGGCGACCGGATCGTCGCCGTGGTCGGCATGCTGATCGCCTCGGGCGCATACCTGCTGGTGTCGCACTGGGGTACGAACGTGGCCGGCGCCCGCCATGATCTCGGGTTCGTGTCGCTGCCGGTGATCGACACCGACCTGGCGCTGGCCGGCTTCGGGCTGGGTCTGGTGATCGGCCCGCTGACCTCGGCCGCGCTGCGGGTGGTGCCGGCGGCTCAGCACGGCATCGCCTGCTCGCTCGTCGTGGTGGCCCGGATGACCGGCATGCTGATCGGCGTCGCGGCACTCAGTGCGTGGGGCCTGTACCGGTTCAACCAGATCCTGGCCACCCTGCCGAGCCCGGGCGGCAACAGCCTGGCCGCCAAGATCGCGGGCGAGGCTGAGCGCTACCGCACCGCCTTCGCCATGCAGTACGGCTCGATTTTCTTCGTCACCGTGATCGTGTGCCTGGTCGGTGCTGTGCTGGCACTGTTCGTCGGCGGTAGGCAGGCACACGCAGACGAGGCGGTCGAGGAGACGGTGGCCGCGTAGCTAGACGTCGCGGGCCAGCAGGTCGGCCCAGGTGTCGCGGCGCACCACGAGCCGGGCGTCCGCGTTGGCGGCGAACACCACCGGGATGCGGCGCGCGCCGTTGTACTGGTTGGACATCGTGTAGCAGTAGGCCCCGGTGACCGGAACGGCCAGCAGATCGCCGACCACCGGATTGTCAAGGGGGACACCGTCGATCAGCTGGTCGCCGGACTCGCAGTGCCTGCCGACGACGGTGACGTCCGTTCCCCCGCCGACCCGGTCCACGATGGTCGCCTCGAACCGTTGTCCGTACAGCGACACCTCCAGGTTGTCCCCCATCCCGCCGTCGACCGCGACGTGGGTCACCACCCCGTGTTTGACGGTGGTCACCCGGTAGACCGTGCAGGCCGCGGCCGCGGTCATCGACCGGCCCGGCTCGACGATGATGCGGGCGTCGGCGGGAACCAGGCCGCGGGCCTTCTCGATCATGGCCTGCGCGTAGGCGTCCACGGTCGGCGGGTGATCGTCGTAGGTGTAGCGCACCCCCAGCCCGCCACCGAAGTCGTAGACATCGAAGCTGCCGAGCTCGGCGACCGGAGCCACGGCGGCGGCGAGCTGTTCGGCGTCGAGCAGCTGCGAGCCGACGTGGGTGTGCACCCCGTCGCAGCGCAATACCCGGCTGCGGCGGATCCTCTCGATCGCCACCCGGGCATCCGCGGGCAGCAGACCGAATTTCGAGCCGGCGTGCCCGGTCGCCACCGCGGCGTGGGTGTCGGCCTCGATACCCGGCACGACCCGCACCAGACAGGCTTGCCTCCGGCCCGGCTCGACGATGCGCTCCAGCCGGTCGATGTCGTCGAAGTTGTCGACGACGATCAGGCCGACGCCGTTGCTGACGGCCATTCCGATTTCCTCGTCGGTCTTGGCGTTGCCGTGCAACAGCATTCGCGCCGGGTCGGCCCCTGCGGCCATTGCGGTGACGATCTCTCCCCCGCCGGCCACGTCGAGCAGCAGCCCCTCCTCGCTGGCCAGACGCTGAATTGCGGTGCAGGGGAACGCTTTCGACGCGAACGCCACGTCCGCCGAGGCCCACCTGCTACGGAACGCCTCGAGGTAGTCCCTGGCCCGCTGCCGCACGGCGTCCTCGGCGACCACCATGACCGGGGTGCCGAATTCGGCCGCCAGCGCATCGACCCGGCAGCCCCCGACGGTCAGCACGCCGTCAGCCACGCGGGAGCCGGGCGGGAACAAACCGAGCACATCGAAATCGTTCATCACGCCATCCTGCTCCACGCCGCGCGGTCTGCGATCACCGTGACATCGCCGTGCCGCTGCAACACCGACGCCGGGACGGCCGCGTCGACGGGTCCGCAGAGTGCGGCCGCCAGTGCGTCGGCCTTGGTCGGGCCGGCCGCCAGCAGCAGGATGGAGCGGGCCCGACCGATCGTCGCCAGCCCCTGGGTGATCGCCCGCCGCGGCACGTCCTCGACCCGGCCGCCGAAGAACCGGGCGTTGTCGTGCCGGGTCTGTTCGGACAGCTCCACCACCCGCGTGGTCGAATCGAGCGCCGAGCCGGGCTCGTTGAACGCCAGGTGCCCGTTGGAGCCGATCCCGGCGATCTGGACATCGACACCGCCCGCGTCGGCGATCCGCTGCTCGAACGCCACCGCCGCGGCCGCTGGATCAGCGCTGTCTCCCTGCGGCACATGAACATTGGCGACAGGAATGCCGAGTGGGTCGGCGACACGCGAACGCACGTACGCCGTGTAGCTGCGGGGGTCAGCGTCGTCGAGACCGACGTACTCGTCGAGTGCGAGCACCGTGGCAGCGGAGAGGTCGACCTCGCCGCGACGGCTGCGCGATGCCAACTCGGCGTAGACCCGCATCGGGGTGCCGCCGGTGGCCACCCCGAGCGTGGGTGCGCCGGACGGCAGCCCCGCCAGCAGGGCGGTGGCTGCGGTGGTGGCGAAGATGTCGTCGTCGACGACGGTCACTTTCATCGGTTCACCGTCGCGCCCGCCCGCAGCCGGGCGTCGTCGTGGCGGGCCAGGCAGTCGGTCCACCAGCCGTGCCGCTCGGGTCGGGGCACGACAATCCGCGGGGCATCGTCCCGGACGATCGGACTCCCGGTCGCACCGGCGGCGAACAGAGCCGCACCGATCGCAGAGTGATCGGTCACCGCCGGGTCCACCCACACCTCTCGTCCCGTCGCATCCGCGATGTCCTGCCACATCAGCGGGCTCACTGCGCTACCGCCGCCGAGGCGAACCGGACCCGACTCACCCGTCGCCGCGGCCAGCACGTCGATGCACCGGCGCAGTTCGACCACGATCCCGGTCAGCAGTGCCCGGCCGATGTGCCCGATGCCCATCCCCAGCCGGAGCCCCTGCAGGATGCCGGTCAGGTTGGGATCCCATAAGGCGCCCTGCTCCCCTGGCGACAGGTACGGCAGGAACAACGGCGCATCGGCGAGCGCCACGGCGGCCGCCGCCTCGAGGAGATCGGCCGGTCCGGCCAACCCGAAGAGAGCGGCGACGGCGTCGAACGCCGAACCCATTGCCAGCAGGTCCATTTCGAGTCCCCAGCCGGGCCCGGCGAGCGGGGTGACCAGGTAGCGCATGTCGGGATCGCGGGTCGGCCGATCGGAGACACCCAGCACGACGGCGCTGGTACCGGCGATCACCCCCACTTCCCCGTGCGCCCGCGCCCCCACTCCCAGCACACCGAGCACCGAGTCCGCCGCACCCAGCACCACAGGCAGCTCGCCCGGCACTCCCCAGCGCTGCCGCCATCGTTGCGTCAGCGGCAATGCCGTTGCCGCACAGGCCACCTCGGGCAAGCCCGGCAGACCCGACGCGGCGACCAACTCTGCACTCCAACAGCCTCGTTCGAGATCGAAGACCGCGCTGCCTGCCGCGGTGCTGGGGTCGGTGAGCAACGCCCCGGTCAGCTGGTGGAACAACACGTCCTTCGCACCCGCCACGATTGTCCCTACGCGGCCGAGCCCCTGCAGCCGGGCGTGCATCGGCGCCAGGTACCGCCCGTCGACCCGTTGTCCGGTGATGCGATAGAGCACCGCGTCTCCGACCGTGGCACGCAACCGGTCGGCCTGCCGCTCGGCCCGGCCGTCCTCCCAGGTGATTGCCGGCCCCACCGATTGGAGCGACGCGTCCAGCTCGACCAGCGTAGGCAGCATCGCGCTCAGCCCGATCGCACGCCATCGCCGCGGCTCCACCACACCGGCCACGGTGTCGCCGGCCGCTCCCAGCGCCTCCCACCAATGGTGCGGATCTTGCTCGGCCGCTTCATGTTCCGGCCGTCGGGTCGGATACTCCGACCGCGCCGATGCGACGACCGCCCCGTCGTGATCGACCGCGACGACCTTGACCGCCGAGGTACCGAGGTCGATGCCGATGACTACCGGTGCGGTCACGACCGGGACGCGGGCGTTCGGGTGCGGGCCACGACGGTCAGCGCGTCGGCGGCGGCCTGGAGCGTCTCGTCGATGTCGCGGTCGTCGTGGACCAGCGACACGAACAGATTCTCGAACTGCAGCGGATGGAACAGCACCCCGCGAATCACCATCTCCTCGTACCACCGGGTGAACAGAGCTTCGTCGGCCCGCGTCACCGCGTCGCGCCAATTGTGGATCGGACCGTCGGCGAACCACAACTGGAACACGGTGCCCAGTCCTTCACAGTAGGCGTCCAGGCCGCGCTCGGCGGCCAGCTCGCCAAGACCCGCGGCCAGGCGGTGCCCGAGCGCCCGCTGTCGCTCATACAGCCCCGGTTCGGCGAGCAGGTCCATCGTCGCCGCCACCGCGGCGCATTGCACGACGTTGGCGTTGTAGGTACCCGAGTGGGAGTAGATCCCTTCGGCCACCAGGCGCATGGCCTCCGTCGAGCCGCCGACTGCGGCGACCGGGAAACCGCCGCCGAGACCCTTGGCCAGGGTGGTGAGATCCGGTGTGACACCGAACCATTCCTGGGCCCCGCCGCGGGCGAACCGGAAGCCGGTGATCACCTCGTCGAAGATCAACAGCGCGCCGTGCTTGCGGGTTTCGCTGCGTAGCAGTTCCAGGTAACCCGGTTCGGGCAGGATGCACCCGGTGTTGAAGACCGCGGGTTCGGTGAGCACCGCGGCGATCTCGTCGCCGCGCCGGTTCATCAGCTCCACGAAGCTGTCGGCGTCGTTCCACGTCAGCACCACGAGGGTGTCTTCCAGTTCGGCCGGGACCCCGGGTCCCATTGCAACCGGTCGTGGATGGTCGGCCGGTCCGGCCAGCACCGGGTCGACGTGGTTGGACCAGTACACGGTGTCCTGCCAGCCGTGATAGTGCCCCTCGAATCGGACCACGATTCGCCGCCCGGTGGTCGCCCTGGCCAGCCGCACGGCCGTGCCGACCGCCTCGGATCCCGAATTGGTGAATCGGACCTGTTCGATACCCGGAACGGCGGCCACCACCTTTTCGGCGGCTTCGATCTCCAGCTCATACGGCAGCCCGAAACACGTACCGAGATCGCGGACCGCGTCGGTGACAGCGCTGGTCACCACCGGATGGCGATGCCCGAGGATCATCGGACCCAGCCCCAGCAGATAGTCGATGTAGGTGTTGCCGTCCACATCGGTCAGGCGCGATCCCTTACCGTGCGCCATCACGATCGGATAGGGCTTCCACCCGTTGCGGGGCAGCCGGGCCGTCGAGCCCGCACCGCCGGGGATCGTTCGCTTGGCCCGTTCGTACAGCGCCTTGGTGACAGGGGTCCGGGCTGCGTAAGCATCGGTGAAGTGCATCAGAAAATCTCTTTCATCATTGAATGTCGTGGTACGTACAGTGGCCGGCTCATGCCGGCAGGTCAGTGCGGAGTTCGCGGCGCGGTGTAGAACGGCGCCTTGCCGACTTTGGCCGAGATGACGGACAACACGATTCCGGCCAACGCAAGGCCGACGCCGAAGCCGAGTTCGATTCCGTTCAGCGACCCCGAGGTGATCGAGTAGACGACGACGAACGCCATGAACGCCGCACCCAGGCCCGGCATCAATCCCCCGATGACGAAATCCTTGGCCGAGGAGGCGATCTGGCGCCGGTAACACCAGATCGCGGTGACCGCGGTCAGCAGATAGAAGATCGCAGCCATCAACCCGAGCGTGCTCACGATGTTGGCCAGCGCCTCGCCCACCGCGCCGATAAGCGTTGAGCCCCAGAGGAATGCGATGTTGAGCAGACCGAACAGGATCGTCGCGTTCAACGGTGTGCCGTACTTGCCGCTCACTTGCGCAAGCCAGGACGGCACGACCCGGTCCCGTCCCATGGCGAACCCGATGCGGGAAGCGCTGACGATCGCCGCAAGCAACGACGCGAGGGTGCCGCCGAGTACCGCGACGATCATCACGTTCGCCCAGAAGCCGCCACCGATCCGTTCACCTACGAACGCAAGGATGTTGGCTGCGTGATCTTGCATGTCCTGCATCGGCGCGATGCCCTGGAACGCCAGCACCGACACCGAGTAGATGACGAACAGCAGCACAACGCTGGTCACGGCGGCGCGTCCGGCGGTGCGGCCGGCGGCTTCCTCACCGACGTAGGCAGCGGTGTCCCAGCCTGAATACAGGAAGATCGCCAGCAGCACGCCCGATATCAATGACTTGAAGCCGCCCGCCCCCTCGACCGTGAACCACGACATGCTGGGCTTGACCACGTCACCGTTGCCGCGCGCGATGAACACCACGGCCAATACGGCGAACCCGATGAGCAACGCGTATTCGAATATGGCCCAGCCCAATTGGAACCGGGCTGACAGGGCCACGCCTAGTGCGGCCACTGCGGTGACGATCAGGTCGAACACGGTCCCCACGGCAGCCACCGCGACCGGGCTGTCGGCAGCATGATCGGAGAAGAAGCTGAGCAGGTAGCTTCCGAGCGGGATGGTCAGGCTCGTGGTACCGACTGTGTAGTACAGCAACATGATCCAGCCGGCGAAGAACCCGGCATGCGGGTTGAGCACCCGGCCCACCCAGGTATACGTCGCCCCCGCGCTCGGTTGCCATGCGTGCAGGCGTTGGTAACCGAGCGCAATACCCAGCATCGGGACGAAGCAGATGAGGATCGGCACGAAACCGGCGTACGCGACGGTCGCCAGGATCGCGGCCAACGAGACAGCCACGCTCTGAATGGGGCCCGAACTCGCCAGCGCCATCACCACCACGTCCACTGCGCGCAGTGCACCCGACCGCAATCCCCCCGCCGGGTCAGCGGTGTCCTGGGCCATCAGGAATCACCCTCCTTGCGACCTATCAGCGTCACCAGGGTCTGGCGCAGGATCTCCGCCGTCGCGATCATGTCCGGAATGGACACCCACTCCTCGGCGGCGTGATAGTTGCCGCCCTCCGGGCCGAACAAGACCGTGGGGATGCCGGCACTCTGGAACAACGCGGCGTCGGTCCACGCGTTGAGACCGGTCACTGGTGAGCGGACCCCGTTGACGGCTTCCGTCGCGTCGCCGAGTGCGCTCAGCAGCGCCTCGTTGCCCGCACCGGTGAAAGGATCGCGGTCCAGGCGGACGACGACCTCACCGCGAAAGCGCGGCTCGGATTCGGTGACCTCGGCGAAGATCGCCTCGATCTCGGCGACTCGGTCGGCCAGCGTCTCGCCCGGCTGGGTGCCGATCTCGATGCCCAGCACGGCCTCGTTCGGGTAGGTGGCGTAGTCGGTGCCGCCGCGGATCGTCCCGGTGTGGAACACGGTGCGGCCGTTCTTGGGATCGGGGTTGGGCTTCCAGCGTGTCTCGTCGAGCCGGTGCAGGCGGGTGACCACCTCGGCCATGTGCACGATGGCGTCGACGCCCTTGTCGGGCGCCGAGCCGTGCGCGGGCTCGCCGTGCACCACGATGTCGACCCAGCCGAACCCCTGGTGTTCGCCGTAGATGGTGTGGGAACCGTCGGGTTCGAGGTTGATGGCCAGGTCGATCTCGGCGGCATGATGGGCAACCAGGTGTTCGGTGCCGATGCTGATGCCCTCCTCGTCGATCACCAGGGCGACCAGCACGTTGCCCGCCAATTCTGTTCCCGAGCGCACCAATTCGCGCACCGCGAGCATTGCGGCGGCGCAGCCGCCCTTGTCGTCGGCCACGCCGAGTCCGATCATCCGGTCACCGTCGAGCACCGGGTGCAGGGCACTGTCGGCCCAGTTCGCGTAGCCGACGGTGTCGCTGTGTGCGGACAGGCAGATCGTCGGGCCCGGTGCACTGCCCCGTAACCAGGCCAGCACGTTGGGGCGGCCGGGTTCCACCTCCTCCAGCGTCGCCTCCAACCCGAGGTCTGCCAGCCAATCGCACATGAAGCGGGCGACGTCGCCCTCGCCGGCCCCTCCCGGGATCAGCCAGGGCGTCACGGAGTCGATTCGAACCATCGCCTCGAGTAGCTCGATCGCTTCCTCACGAGTGACGGTCATGTGGTGTTCTCCTTCGGTGTTGGTGATTCTGCGACGTCTGAAAAATGGCACGCCACTGCATGTTCCGGTGTGGTGGCGGTGAGCAGCGGTTGGTCGATACGGCAGCGTTCGGGTTCGCCGAGCTGCCGGTAGAGCGGACAGCGCGGCGCGAATCGGCAACCCGGCGCGGTGGCGGTGGCGTTCGGCGGCTCACCGGTCAACAGCGCGCGGGCCGCCCGCCTCCCGCCGCCTGCCTTGGGCATGACGTCCACCAACGCACGGGTGTACGGATGCCGGGGTGTGCCGATCACATCGGCGGCGCGGCCCTGCTCGACCACCCGGCCCAGGTAGAGGACGGCAACGCGATCCGCGAAAACGCCGGCCAGCGCGAGATCGTGGGTGATGAAAAGGATTGCCACATCCAGCCGTTCGCGCATGTCCAGGAGCACTCGGATGACCCCGGCGCGCAGCGAGACATCGAGCATGGACACCGGCTCGTCGGCCACCAGAAGCCGGGGCTGCAGCGCGAGTGCGGCGGCTATCGCGACCCGCTGCCGCTGCCCACCGGATAACTGGAAGATACGGCGCTGCGCGACCGCTGCGGCCGGCGTCAGCCCGCACATCTCCAGTGCCGCAAGCGCCACCCCGCGCCGCGCCGCCGCATCCAGGTCACGGCGGTGGATCGCCAGTCCCTCGCTGACGACGTCGACCGCGGTCGCATTGACCGGCAGGCTTTCGAACGGGTCCTGGAAGATCATCTGGAACTCGCGGCGCTGTCTGCGCAACGCCGCGCCACGGGCGTGGGTGATGTCGGTACCGCCGACCGACACCGTTCCCGAACTCGGGTCGACCAGACGCATGAGGGTACGCGCGACAGTGGTTTTCCCGCAGCCGGATTCACCGACCAGCGCCACGATCTCACCTTCGTGAACGGACAGATCGACGCCGTCGACGGCACGTGCGGTCAGGCGTTGCCGACCATGCCGGACCGGGAAATGCACATGCAGGTCGCGTACCTCGGCGACCACCGGCTTGGTCATGCGCGGGCTCCGACCAGATGGCATGCCGCGAGGTGAGCGGCAGCGCCGGGCACCTGGTGCAGCGTCGGGTCGTCGGTCGCGCACCGTGCCAGCTTCTCGACACACCGGTCATTGAACCGGCAGCCCTGCGGTGGGTGCGCGAGATCGGGTGGGCTGCCCGGGATTCCATTGATCGATGCCTGCCCGGAGTCCAGCCGCGGATAGCAGTCCAGCAACCGGCGGGTGTACGGATGCGCCGGCCTCGAGTCCGAACTCAGGATCTCCTCGGCACGCCCACGTTCGACGATGCGCCCGGCGTACATCACCGCGACCCGGTCGCACAGTTCGGACAACACGGTCAGGTCGTGGGAGATGATCAGCATCGCCAAGCCCAGTTCGTCGGCCAGACCGCGGATCAACTCCAGGATCTGGGCCTGGGTCATGACGTCGAGTGCGGTCGTGGGTTCATCGGCGATCACCAGGTCGGGGCGGCAGGCCAGCGCCATGGCGATCATCGCCCGCTGCTTCATGCCGCCGGACAACTGGTGGGGATAATCGGCCGCCCGACCCGAGGCGATCCCCACCTGGGTCAGCAGCTCGGCGACACGACGCCGCACCTCTTTGCGGTCGGCCTCGGGTTCGTGCGCCCGGATCGCCTCGCGCACCTGATCGCCGATCGTCATCACCGGGTTGAAGCCGTTCATCGCGCCCTGGAACACCAGCGACAGCCTTCGCCAGCGCAGCGCCCGGAGCCCGGCCTCGTCGACGGCGCCCAGATCCGTGCCGGCGAAGGTCATCTCGTCGGCGGCGGCAACAGCACCTGGTGGCAGCAGGCGGGCTACGGCGAGCGCCAGTGTGCTTTTCCCGCAGCCGGATTCACCGGCCAACCCGACCACCTCACCGGCGGACACGTCCAGATCGACACCGTCCACCGCGCGCACGCCACCGCGGTAGGTGACAGTGAGGTTGCGAACGCTCAACAGGCTCATTCGGCCGCCGCCAGCCGAGGGTTGAGGATGCGTTCCAGACTCTGCCCGACGAGGGAGAACGCCAGCACCACCAGCACGATGCCGACGCCGGGCGGCAGGAAGTACCACCAGAAGCCGTTGCCCACAGCACCGGCCGCGAACGCGTTGTGCAGGATCTGGCCCCACGAGGTTCGGGTCGGATCGCCAAGGCCGAGGAAGGACAGCGTGGCCTCGGCAAGGATCGACCCGGCGATGACCAGCACGGCGTTGGCGATCACCAACGCCAGCACCCCGGGCAGTATCAGTCGCCACAGGATGCCTGCCGAGGACAGGCCGACGGTTCTGGCGCGGGCCACCACTTCGCGTTCACGCAACGCCAGCGCCTGAGAGCGGACGATGCGCGCCGTACTCGGCCAGCTGGTGATCGCGATGACCAGAACGATCATCGGCAGGCTCTGCCCGATGATCGCACCGAGCGCGATCATCAACGGCAAGTTGGGCAACACCAGGAAGAAGTCGGTGATCCGCATCAGCAGGGCGTCTATGAATCCGGTGAACCAGCCCGCCAGCACCCCGACCAGGGTTCCGATGAGCACTGTGATGACAGTGGCGATCAGCCCGATCTCAAGGGACACCGATGTTCCGGCCAATACCTGCCGCAGCACGTCGCGGCCGAGTTCGTCGGTGCCCAGCCAGTGGGCGGCGCTGGGCCGCAACAGGATTCCGGCGCGGGTGTCGGCGACGTCGGTGCGGTCGTAGGGCGCCAGCAGCGGACCGGCGATCGCGACGACCACAACCGCGAGAACGGTCAGCAGTCCGGTACGTCCCATCCGGTCGGCGAGAAGCTGGCGCAGCACGCCGCGCCAGCCGCCCGGCACGTGCGCCGCGGCAGGTTCCTCGGGGTCAAGGGTGGGGTCCATCAGCGGTCCGGTCATGTCAGCCGCACCCGTGGGTCGAGCATCCGGTAGACCAGGTCACTGGCGAAGTTGGCCAGCACGACCACTACCGCGAAGATCAGGAAGCACGCTTCCATCACGGGGTAGTCGCGCCGGATCACCGACAGGTAGATCAGCTGCCCCATGCCGGGCCAGGAGAACACCGTCTCCACCTGGATGGTGCCGCCGACGGTGGCGCTGGCGTAGAGCGTGGTGGCGGTCACCACGGGCAGCAGGGCATTACGCACGCCGTGCCGCCAGAGCACCCGCCGCGGGGTCAGGCCCTTGGCGCGGGCAGTGGTCATGTAATCCTCGGACAGTGTCGCCAGCAGTGAGCTGCGGGTGATCAGGACGAACTGGGCGATGTCGACCAACACCATGGCGACGGTCGGAAGCACGAGATGCCGTGCCAGGTCCGCGATTCGGGTGAACACCGTGGGATACAGCGCGTCGGCGGTGTACATGCCCGCGATCGGAAACCAGCCGAGCGACACGGCGAAGACGAAGATCAGCAACATGCCCACCCAGAACGTGGGCAGACTCCAGAACACCAGCGAACCGATGACCAGGCAGGAATCGGTGCGCGAGCCGCGCCGGGAGGCGGCGAACACCCCGATCAGAACCCCCAGGAGGATCACCAGCAGCGTCGAGACGGTGACCAGGATCAGGGTGTTGGCAAGGGCTTTCACCACGATCGGGCCGACCGACGCCTGGTAGGTGTAGGAGAAGCCGAGGTCACCCTTGAGCAGGTTCTGCAGATAGGTGACGAACTGCGAGGCCATCGGCTGGTCCAGCCCGTAGTACGTGCGCAACCGGGCGATCGCGTCGGCGTCCAGATGTTGACCACGCGCGATGTGGGTCACCGGGTCTCCCGGCATCAGATGGAAGAGAACGAAATTCGTCGCGACCACCGCTACGAGCGTGAGCACCAGGTACGAGATCTTTTGGCTCAGATACCGAAGCATCGATGCTCAGGCCGGCTTCACGTCGAGGTAGTTCACCCGCGGGAAGTTGAGGATCATGCCGCCGTTCATCGGCTGCCAGCCCGTCCAGGTGTTGGTCCGGGTTCCGGTCAGCTTCTTCTGGTACCACATCACGATGTACGGGCAGGCGGCATAGTGAATCGCCTGCATCTCCTGCACGAGTGCGACCCGGGCGCCGCGATCGATGGTCGTCGACTGTTGTTGGTAGAGCTCGTCATACCGGGGGTCGGTCCAGAACGTGTCGTTGTTGCCGCCGACCTGATCGGTGGTGGCGATGCCCAGCAGGTAGGACGGGTCATAGAACGACGAATCCCAGCCCCAGATCATGACATCCCAATCCGGCGAATCGGCGTTGTACACCGTCGCGCCCATGCTGTCTGCGTCGGTGCTGGACAGCTTGAGGTTCACACCGACGGCCTTGGCGGCCGTGATGAACAGGTCGGCGGCTTTCATGTCGACCGTGGTGTCGGCGATCACCAACAGCCGGAACTCAAGCGGTGCGCCATCTTTGGACTCGCGAATGCCGTCGCCGTTGCGGTCGGTGTAGCCGGCCTTGTCGAGCAGCTCTTTGGCCTTGGCGGGATTGTTGTCCAGGACCGCGTCGGGCGCGGGGACGAAGTGGAAATCGCCGAAGGCAGGTGGCAGCAGATCGGTGCCGGGTTCTCCGTAACCGGCCAGCGCGAGTTCCACCAGTTGTTGCCGGTTGACAGCACAGGCCAGCGCCTGACGGACCACCTGATCCTTCAGGATGGGATTGCCCTTCGACCCCGGGGCGGTCGAACAGTTGAAACCGATCATGTGGAACGAGAACGATTCCATGGCGGTGGTTTTGACGTTCGCGGCGTTCTGCAGTCCGGTGTAGATTGTCGGCGGGACCTCGGGGACGATGTCGATATCTCCGGTACGCAGCGCCTGCGTCACCACGTCGTCGGAGCCGAATTTGGTCCAGGTGACTTTCTGTGCCGCCGGTTTGGTGCCCCACCACGATTCGTTTCGGATGACGGTGGCAACGCTTCCCTTGTCCCACGATACGAAGCTGAACGGTCCGGTTCCTACCGGTTTGTCGTTGGCATACTTGGGCAGATCGTCCTTGGCCACGCCTTCCCACAGGTGCTTGGGGGCGATCGGCATGATGACGCCGGGCTGCAATGTTTGCGGCTGCGAATAGGTCAGCCGAACCTGATTGTCGCCGACCTTGACCACATCGGTGAGGTCCTTGAGGTAGGCCCCATACGTGCCATAGTCGTTGTCGCGCACCATCAGGAAGGTGAAGACGACGTCGTCGGCGCTGAAATCCTTGCCGTCGTGCCACTTCACCCCGGACCGCAGGGTGTAGGTGAAGGTCTTACCACCGTCGGCCGTCTGCATGTCGGTGGCCAGCGACGGTTGGACGTTGAGCTGCGCGTCGTACCCCATCAACCGGTCGTAGACCAGTTGAAGGACGTCGTCGGACTGGGTCGAGTCGGCGGTGAACGGGTTCAGCGAGTCGATGTCGGTGGTGGAACCGACCCGCAGCACGGTGCTGCTGGCCGTCTGCGGTGCACACGACGCGAGTGCAGCCGCGCCGCCCAGTGCGGCCGCCACCACCGCCGACGTCCGGAGGAAGTTCCGACGATCCATCGTTGAAGCCATGACAATCCCTTCGCATCCCACTCTGTATACAGAGTAGTATGAGTGAAGATCATTGCCGGATAATTGCGCAAATGTTTCGGAAACTTTTCCGATGCCCGGGGAACAATCGCAGCTCCTGCCGCATGATTATCGAGGGACCGGGTAACTGCATACTGAGTGCATGAACCCCGTGGGTTCAGGACGGGAGGACCTGAGGATGCCGACGACGAAGCGAGCCGACACCACCGGGGCGTCCGCCGAACGCAAACTCCGCTACCAGCACGTCTACGACCTGGTGCTCGGAATCATGGCCGAGCGTGGGCTGCAACCCGGTGACCGGCTGCCGTCCACCACCGAGCTT
Organism: Mycolicibacterium rhodesiae; assembly: GCF_002086695.1. Classification (GTDB taxonomy): domain Bacteria; phylum Actinomycetota; class Actinomycetes; order Mycobacteriales; family Mycobacteriaceae; genus Mycobacterium; species Mycobacterium rhodesiae. Next base: position 5,900 of record NZ_MVIH01000007.1, on the reverse strand, counting down.
GCCGAGATCGCCAACGTCAGTGGGATCAGCGTCCGGCGCGCTCTCGACGAGCTCGAGCGCGCCGGCAAGATCACCCGCCGACAAGGGCTGGGTACCTTCGTCGCCGAGCCACGCATCGCCAGCGACCCGACCCGTCCGGGCGAGCTGCTCCACACTCTGCTGGACAACGAACTCGGGTTACCCACTGTCAGAACGGCTCTGATCTCGATAGGGGTCGGCCTGCCCAGCATGACGATCGCAACCGCACTCGGCGTCGACCCGGGCCAACCGGTGTGGGAGATCTGGCGCAAACGCGTCATCGGCGGCACAGACAAGATCCTCGAACGTGCCGTCCTACCGCTGGACCGGGTACCGGCGATCGACCACGATCTGTTGGCCGACGGAGGGTCGCTGTATCGCTTCATCGAGGAGCGCTACCAACTCACCGATGAATACACCGAGCAGGCATTCGAGGTCGACACCCCCAGCAGCTGGGAGGCCGAACATCTCGAGATGCCGGAGGGTGACCCGATCGTGCGGGTGCGGGGGGTCAGCTTCGACGCCGACGGACGGGCCTTCGACTGCTTCGAACAGTGCTACCGCGCTACGAAATTCACGTTCTACACCGCCGGCCAGACCCGTCACCGCATTCTCGGTCCGACGGAGCTGTCGAACTGGTCGGTGGCGCCGTTGACCAACCCGGGGTATTGACCGCGCGGTCGGCGGGTACCCGACTGATCATGAGCAACGAACTTTCCGGTAAGAAGATCGCATTCCTGGTCGCCCTCGAGGGCACTGAGCAGGTCGAGCTGACCAAGCCGTGGGAGGCCGTCGAGCAAGCCGGCGGCACCCCGGAACTGGTCTCGACCGAGGTCGGCAAGGTGCAGGGGTTCAACCACCTCACGCCCGCCGACACCTTCGAGGCGGACAAGGCGGCCGACGCCGTCACGGCGTCCGACTACGACGGTCTGGTGTTGCCCGGCGGGGTGGCCAACCCCGATCAGCTGCGGACCAACTCCTCGGCGGTCGATTTCGTCAAGAGTTTCTTCGACGCAGGCAAGCCGGTGGGAGTGATCTGCCACGGGCCGTGGACCCTGATCGAGGCCGACGTGGTCGAGGGCCGTCAGATCACCTCGTGGCCCAGCGTGCAGACCGATCTGCGCAACGCCGGGGCCGAGTGGGTCGATCAGGAGGTCGTGGTGTGCACCGGCGGCCCGAACACCCTGATCTCCAGCCGCAAGCCCGACGATCTGCCTGCGTTCTGCGCACAACTGGTCGACACGTTCGCCGGCTAGCCGGGCACCAGGCTCAGCAGCAGGTCCGGTCCGATCCGGTCGACGCCGTCGTAGCGCCAGCGCAGCGCCCGCGCAATGCTGGGGACGCCGACGTCGTCGACGGCGGTGACCGGACCACCGAGCAGGATCGGGCCGACATAGGCCAGGATCCGGTCGATGACTCCGGCCCGCAGGAAAGCACCGGCCAGGGTCGGCCCGCCTTCGAGAAGCACGTCGGTGCGGTCGGAGAGCGCCTGGATCACCTCATGCGGATCGTGGGTGCGGATCACCATCGTGTGCGAATCCTCGTTCAGCACATTGGCTTCCGGCGAGATCTCCCGCATACCGACCACCACACGTAGCGGCTGCCGTTCGGCGAGGCCGCCGCCCGGCAGGCGGGCGGTCAGCGTCGGATCGTCGATGTCCACCGTGCCGGTGCCGACGACGATTGCGTCGCACGCCGCGCGCCGCACATGCAGGTCGGCGCGGGCCGCCTCACTGGTGATCCACTGCGAGGATCCGTCCGCGGCCGCGCTGCGCCCGTCCACACTGGTGGCGAATTTCCAGGTGACGTGCGGGCGTCCGGCCCGCTGCTTGTGCAGCCACTCCCGCAGTGGGCCGGCGGCCACCTCCTCGGCGCACACCCCGGCGACGACGTCGATTCCTGCGCCGCGCAGGCGATCAGCTCCTCCGGCGGCCACCGGGTTCGGATCGGCGACGGCGTACACCACGGTGGCCACCCGGGCCTGGATCAGCGCATCGACGCACGGCGGGGTGCGCCCGTGGTGATTGCACGGTTCGAGCGTGACGACGGCAGTGCCGCCGACCGCCCGCTCCCCCGCTTCGCCAAGCGCGACCACCTCGGCGTGCGGGCCGCCCGTCGGCGCTGTTCCTCCGACGCCGAGGACCTCGCCCTCCGCACTCAGAATGACTGCTCCCACAGGCGGATTCGGGTATGTCGCCCCTTTGACCCGCTGCGCCTGATCGAGGGCCAGCCGCATCGCGGCGTCGACCTCCGCCGGCGTGGGTGCGGTCATATGCGCAGATGCTGCGACGCGGTCGCGGCCTGCTTGCGCAACGCCTCGACCGCAGCGGCCGGGTCACCGGCGCCGTACACCGCCGAGCCGGCGACGAAGCAGTCGACGCCGGCCTCGGCGGCCTGCTCGATCGTGTCCGCGTTGATGCCGCCGTCGATCTCCACCAGGATCGTCAGCTCACCGGAGTCGACCAGACGGCGGGCGGTCGCGACCTTGGACAGCACCTCGGCGATGAAGCTCTGGCCGCCGAAGCCAGGCTCGACGGACATCACCAGCAGCGTGTCGAAGTCGCGCAGGATCTCCAGGTACGGCTCCAGCGGGGTGCCCGGCTTGACCGACAGGCCGGCCTTGGCGCCTGCGGCGCGGATGTCACGGGCCACCGCGACCGGGTTGTCGGTCGCCTCGGCGTGGAACGTCACGTTGTAGGCGCCGGCCTCGGCGTAGCCGGGCGCCCACCGGTCCGGGTCGTCGATCATCAGATGGCAGTCCATCGGGATGTCGGTGGCCTTGAGCAGGCTCTCCACCACCGGCAGGCCCAACGTGAGGTTGGGCACGAAGTGGCCGTCCATCACGTCCACGTGCAGCCAGTCGGCGCCCTCGACCGCGGCGGCCTCCTCGGCCAGGCGGGCGAAGTCGGCGGACAGGATCGACGGGGCGATCATCGGACGAGAAGGTGTCGCCATGTCAGTCACCTTAGGCATTCTTCTGCAGAGCGGCCGCGAACATGGCGTCGGTGCCGTGCCGGTGCGGCCACAGTTGCACGTGCGGGCCGTCACCGAGTTGGTCGGCCGGGGCGAACAGCGGCCGGGTGTCCAGCGCGGTGACCGGATGGCGGCGCAGCGCATCGGAGACCACGCCGACGGTCTCGGCCAGGTGCGGGGAACAGGTGGCATAGAGCACCACCCCGCCAGGCCGGACCAGCGCGATCGCGGCGGCCAGCAGTTCGCGCTGCAGCTTGGCCAGCACCGGTACGTCGGCCGGGGTGCGGCGCCAGCGGGCCTCCGGGCGGCGGCGCAGCGCGCCCAGTCCGGTGCAGGGCGCGTCGACCAGTACCCGGTCGAAACTGCCGGGCTGCAGCGACGACTCGCGGCCGTCGACGCGCAGCACCTCGACGGGAAGGCCTCGGGTGTTCTGCTCGACCAGTTCGGCCCGGCGCGGCGCCGGCTCGATCGCGGTGACGGTGCCACCCTGCTGCGCGGCGATCGCGGCGATCAGCGCGGTCTTGCCGCCCGGGCCCGAGCACAGGTCCAGCCAGCGGCCACCGTCGTCTCCGACCAGCGGGGCCAGCGTCAGCGCCCGGGCGACCAGCTGGCTGCCCTCGTCCTGCACCAGCGCCTTGTCCTCGCGTACCGCGGCCAGCCGGCCCGGGTCACCGCCACCGAGGTACACCGCGTACGGCGAATAGCGGCCGACTGTGCCCTCGACCTCGGTGGCCAGCTCGTCGGCGGTCAGCACGCCGGGGCGCGCCGCCAGGTGCACACCGGGGCGGGTGTTGTCGGCGGCCAGGGCGGCGGCCAGCTCGCCTGCATGGGCGCCGAGCGCATCGGCGAAGGACTGGGCGATCCAGCGCGGGTGGGCGTTGACGAACGCCAGGTGACCGACCGGGTCGGTCTCCTTGGGCGGGGCCAGTTCGGCCACCCAGCCTGCCTCGTCGCGGCCGGAGATGGTGCGCAACACACCGTTGACGAAACCTGCTCGCACACTGTCGAATTCAATGCCGGCCTGCTCGACGGTGGTGGACACCGCGGCATGCCCGGCGACGTTGGTGCGCAGCAACTGGTAGGTGCCCAGGCGCAGCAGGTTCAGCAGCACCGGATCGATCTGCTCGATGGGACGCCCGGCCGCCGCGGCGATCACGGCGTCCAGCAGACCCAGGGTGCGGCAGCTGCCGTAGGCGAGTTCGGTGGCGAATGCCGCGTCGCGGCCGTGGATGCCGCGCTCGGCCAGCATCGACGGCAACACCAGGTTCGCGTAGGCGTCCCGCTCCGATACCGCACGCAACACGTCGAAGGCCGCCTGACGGGCCGGGTCCAGCGGGGTGCGCCGCGGCCTGCGCGGTGGACGCTGCTGGCCACGGTCCCGTCCAGGAGGCGCCCCGGTGTTGCCACGCTTGTGAATCCCTTTGCCGCCCTGCGGTTTACCGCGTCCCGCTCGCTCCGGTCGCTCACTCATGACGCCCGCACCGTCTCGTCGAGCCGGGCACCGCGTGCCCAGTCCGCCGCGTTCATGAGCTTCTTGCCTGGCGGCTGCACCTGGCCGAGCAGTACCGGCTGCGACCCGGTACCCACCCGAACCCCGGAGCGATCCACAGTCATTTCTCCCGGCGGCAGCGGCGGCGCCGCCTCGTCGACGGTGACCGGGCCGACCTTGACCCGAAGGTCGCCGATCATCGTCCACGCACCGGGATTGGGGGTGACCGCGCGGATCCGGCGGTCGACGACGTGAGCAGGCAGGTCCCAGGAGATCCGGGCCTGCTCGACGGTGATCTTCGGCGCCACACTGACGCCGTCGGCGGGCTGCGGCACCGGAGTCAGGGACCCGTCGCCGATCCCGTCCAGCGTGGCTTCCAACAGGCCGGCGCCGGACACGGCGAGCCGGTCCAGCAGGTCACCGGAGGTGTCGGTGGGCTGCACCGTCTCGGTGACCACGCCATAGACCGGTCCGGAGTCCAGGCTCGGTTCGATCAGGAAAGTCGTTGCGCCGGTGACGGAGTCGCCGGCTGCAACAGCCGCCTGCACGGGCGCCGCGCCGCGCCAGGCCGGCAGCAGCGAGAAGTGCAGGTTGATCCAGCCGTGCGGGGGAACCGCGAGCAATGCCTCGGACAGCAGCGCGCCGTAGGCCACCACCGCGCAGCACTCCGGCGCCAGCGCGGCCAGTTCGGCGACGAACTCCGGCGAGTTGGGCCGCGCCGGGCGCAGCACCGGGATCCCTGCCTCGTCCGCGAGGCGCGCGACCGGTGACGGCGCGGGTTTGCCGCGGCGTCCGGCGGCCGCGTCCGGACGGGTGAGCACGGCGATCACGTCGTGGCGCGGTGAGTCGATCAGCCGCTGCAGCGACGGCAGGGCCGGTTCCGGTGTCCCGGCGAAAACGATTCGCATGCCTCTACTTTGGCACCTGGTAGAACTCGCGCTGCGACACCCCGGCCATCCCCGCCACGAACATCGTCGGAATCGTGGTGATCAGCCGGTTCGAGGTGGCCACGGCGTCGTTGTAGTACTGCCGGGCGAACGCCAGCTTGTCCTCGGTGTCGGCGAGGTTCTGCTGCAGGTTGAGGAAGTTGTTCGAGGAGTTCAGTTGCGGGTAGGTCTGGCCCAGCGCCAGGACCTGACCGACCGCGCTGTCGAATTCCTTCTCGGCCGAACTCCGTTGCGCCACAGACTTTCCCGTGGTTGCAGCGGCCAGCGCGGTCTGTGCGTCGGCGACGTGGTCCAGGATCGCCTTCTCGTGGGCGGCGAAGCTCTGCACGGTCTGCACCAGGCCCGGGATCAGCGACGCGCGCCTGGTGAGCTGAACGTCGATGCCCCCCAGTGCTTCGTCGACCCGGTCAGCATCGACGTCGGCGGGGCGCTGAAGGTGATCGGGCCGGACGGCCGCTTCGACGCCAACGGCA
>NZ_MVIH01000006.1 GCF_002086695.1 Mycolicibacterium rhodesiae | reverse complement strand
TTTTTTTTATTCTATTTTTATTTCGTGGCGGCCCTCTTCATTTCGGTGCCCCGCCCCCCCCCCCCCCCCCCGCCACCCTTATGAGCGCTCTACTAGCCGCGACGGCCGCACACCGGCCAGGCGCCTCGGCCCTGGCTGCGCAGCACGTTCTCGGCCACGCGAATCTGCTCGTCACGCGACGCCAGGTGCGGCGAACCCGAACCACCGTTGGCACGCCAGGTGCCCAGGGTGAACTGCAGCCCGCCGTAGTAACCGTTACCGGTGTTGATCGCCCAGTTACCGCCGGACTCGCACGCTGCGACCGCGTCCCAGTTCATGCCGTCCGCCGAAGCGGTGGCGGTGCCGAGGACCATCGGAGCAAGGACGGTAGCGCCACCGATGGCGGCGTGCCGAAGGACCGTGCGAGCGTTTTGCGGACGTTGTTCAACAGTTTTCCTTTCGCCGTACGCGCGCCAGATCTCCGTCGACGGACGGATGCGGTCCCGTGGGACAGCTGGGTTTCGGGTCGCGCCGTCTCGGTCGGGCACGACAGCGTTGGCCGGCATCACCGCGGAATCACTTCTCCGGTGATCCACAGAAGGTCGTTGCGACCTGCCCGGCCCCGCTCACACGCAGGGTTCAAATGTGTGGAGTCATATCTGCAGTTGTTTGCTCCCTTGCGGGACCGGGTAGGACGCTACAAAGCCGGAGAAATGAAGTCACATCAGCGACACGCTTATCTCGGTTAGATCACGAGATGGTTACGAGCGAAAGCTATGTGTTGTCTGTGCAGGTCAGGGCGCGGTTTTCCGAGCAGCTATTTTGCTGACACGCCCGTAAATAACGTGACGTTAATCACGTACAAATTGTGGCGCCGGACACAGGTTATTGATAACGCAAGACATCGAACTTTGCGATTTCGGCCGTTCACTCCAACCAAACCCCGCCCCACCTGCCCCAACAGCACCGGTACCGGGTCATCTGTTAGCTGGCGGCCGCCTTCACGACGAGGGCCACGTGACGTCGTTACGCAACGGCCCGGCGTCGAACCGAACAGGCGGACAAGACGGCGCACGATGACCTTCGAATGCCCGAATTGTGTTGTCCCTCAGTAAGTCTTGGAGCACCGGCAGGACGGCTGATTGTCGATGGGACAATCGGCGCGGATCGAATTGTCCATGGATTCCGAATTCGCCCCGGACAACGGTTATCCGGCGATTTGCTGAGCCAGATCGGCCGGTGAGTTGACATTCGCCAGCGCGCGGCTGCTCGGCATCACGATCCGCTGAGTGACGACCGACTCCGCCAGCGCTCGCATGCTCCGCTCGCCCCCGGCGACCAGGGAGTCGATGTGGTCGGCAAGAGCTGTGTTGTAGATGCCGGCCAGATAGTGGTCGCGGCCGTCCCACGGCAGCACGATGTCCACACCCCGGTGTCGGGCGAGCTCGTCGATGATCTCGGTGGACAGGTACGGCATGTCGACGGCGCTGACGAAGGCGCGTTCCACCCCGGCCTCCGCGGCTGCCCGCAGCCCGCGGCCGGTGGCCAGCAGGGGCCCGACGCCCCGGACCTCGTCACGCAATATCTGCCCGTCGAGGGCGGGGAGCGCCTGACCGGGGGCGGCGATCACGAACACCGGCGCACAGCGGGAGCTCAGCGTGGCAACGGTGTACTCCACCATCGTGGCGCCGCCATCGGGGTGCGGCAGGGTGGCCTTGTCCCGGCCCATGCGCCGCGACGCCCCACCAGCCAGTACAACAGCGGCCAGCGGGGCGGGCGTGCTCACGGTTGGAATCTAGTCCACAGTCCAGGTGTCGCGACCACGCAACAGCGACTGCAGTGCATGCCGGTCGTGCGGGGTGGCCTCGCGGGCCATCCGAACCTGGTCGCGGGCGGCGTCGTCGTACGTCGGGCGGTTGACCTGGCGGAACACGCCCATCACGGTGTGCTCGAGGTTCTGGTCGCTGAGGCGCGACAACGCGAACGCGTAGGCCGAGTCGGCGGTGGTGGCGTCGTGCACCACGATGTCGCCGGCCGCCACGTCGGCGGTCTTCGCGACGTCCAGGCCGAAGCCGCTCTTCACCACGCAGTACTCACCGTTGGCGCCGAACACCACCGGCTCGCCCTGGCGGACGTTGATGATCCGCTCCTCGGCGCCTTCCTTACGGAGCAGGTCGAAGGAGCCGTCGTTGAAGATCGGGCAATCCTGCATGATCTCGACCAGTGCGGCACCGCGGTGCTGGGCGGCCGCCTTCAGGACCTCGGACAAGCCCTTACGGTCAGAGTCCAGGGCACGGCCGACGAACGTCGCCTCGGCACCCAGGGCGAGCGACACCGGGTTGAACGGATGATCCAGCGAGCCCATCGGAGTGGACTTGGTGACCTTGCCGACCTCGGAGGTCGGCGAGTACTGCCCCTTGGTCAGACCGTAGATCCGGTTGTTGAACAGCAGGATCGTGATGTTGACGTTGCGGCGCAGCGCATGGATCAGGTGGTTGCCACCGATCGAGAGGGCGTCGCCGTCGCCGGTGACAACCCACACCGACAGGTCCGGGCGGGCCAGCGCCAGGCCCGTCGCGATGGTCGGGGCACGACCGTGGATCGAGTGGAAACCGTAGGTCTCCAGGTAGTACGGGAACCGGCTCGAGCAGCCGATGCCGCTGATGAACGCGATGTTCTCCCGGCGCAGACCCAGGTCCGGCAGGAAGTTGCGGATCGTGTTCAGGATGACGTAGTCACCGCAACCGGGGCACCACCGGACCTCCTGGTCACTGGTGAAGTCCTTGGCCTTCTGCGGCTCGTCGGTGGTCGGCACCCATGCCGTCTTGGACACACTCGGTGCCAGCAGGTCCGAGCCGATCAGGTCAGTCATGCGTTCACTCCTGCGCCAACATCTGTGCCAGTACTCACGGTAGCTGCCGCAAGCCGGGCGAATTTCGCTTTGTCGCTTTCCTTTTCAGCCAACGTCCCGTCGAGTGCGGCATCGATGATGCCCTCCAGCTCGTCGGCCAGGAACGCCATGCCTTCCACCTTGGTCACCGACTGGACATCGACCAGGTAGGTGCCGCGCAGCAGCAGCGCCAACTGGCCGAGGTTCATCTCGGGGACCACCACGTTCTTGTACTGCCGCAACACCTCGCCGAGGTTGGCCGGCAGCGGGTTGAGGTGCCGCAAGTGAGCTTGGGCCACCTTGATGCCGCGGCGCCGGGCCCGGCGACAGGCTTCACCGATCGGTCCGAACGAGCTTCCCCAGCCGAGGATGAGCAGCTCCGCGTCGCCGGTCGGGTCGTCGACCGTGACGTCGGGCACCGTGATGCCGGCGATCTTGGCCTGCCGCAACCGGACCATCAGGTCGTGGTTGGCCGGCTCGTAGGAGATGGCACCGGAGCCGTTGGCCGACTCCAGACCGCCGATGCGGTGCTCGAGCCCGGGCGTGCCGGGAACCGCGAACTGTCGCGCCAGCGTCTCGGGGTCGCGGGCGTACGGCTGGAAGTCCTCGCCGGCCTTCGCGAGGTTGGTCTCGATCGGCTCGAAGGAGTCGATGTCCGGGATACGCCACGGCTCCGAGCCGTTGGCGATCGCGCCGTCGGACAGCAGGATCACCGGCGTCCGGTAGGTCAGCGCGATGCGCGCCGCCTCGATGGCCACCTCGAAGCAGTCCGACGGCGTGCTGGCGGCCAGCACGGCAACCGGCGACTCGCCGTTGCGGCCGAACATCACCTGCAGCAGGTCGGCCTGCTCGGTCTTCGTCGGCAGGCCGGTCGACGGTCCGCCACGCTGCACGTCGATCACCAGAAGCGGCAACTCGGCCATCATGGCCAGGCCGATGGCCTCAGACTTCAGCGAGATGCCGGGGCCCGAGGTGCTGGTCACGCCCAGGGCGCCGCCGTAGGAGGCACCGATCGCGGCACCGACGCCGGCGATCTCGTCCTCGGCCTGAAAGGTCAGGACGTTGAAGTTCTTGTGCTTGGACAGCTCGTGCAGGATGTCCGATGCCGGCGTGATCGGGTAGGTGCCGAGCACCACCTGGATATCGGCGAGCTGACCGGCGGCGATCACGCCGTAGGCCAGGGCCGTATTGCCGGAGATCTGCCGGTATTCGCCCGGGGCGAGCTTGGCCGGGGAGATCTCGTAGGTCGTACCGAACGCCTCGGTGGTCTCGCCGTAGTTCCAGCCGGCCTTCAGCGCCAGCACGTTGGCCTCGGCGACATCGGGCTTGCGGGCGAACTTCTCCCGGATGAAGGTCTCGCTGGTCTCGATCGGCCGGCCGTACATCCACGACAGCAGCCCGAGCGCGAACATGTTCTTCGCGCGCTGGCCGTCCTTCTTGGACGCTCCGATCGCCTCGACGGACCCGAGGGTCAGAGTGGTCATCGCGACGGCCTGAACGACGTAATCGTCGAGTTCGCCGCTCTCCAGCGGGTTGTTCTCGTAGCCGACCTTGGCCAGGTTGCGCTTGGTGAATTCGTCGGAGTTCGCGATCACCAGACCACCGCGCGGCAGATCGCCGATGTTGGCCTTGAGCGCGGCGGGGTTCATCGCGACCAGCACGTCGGGACGGTCACCGGCGGTGAGGATGTCGTAGTCGGCGATCTGGATCTGGAACGACGAGACGCCGGGCAGCGTGCCCTGTGGCGCGCGGATCTCGGCGGGGTAATTCGGTTGAGTCGCAAGGTCGTTGCCGAACAGCGCGGCTTCGGAGGTGAACCGGTCACCGGTGAGCTGCATTCCGTCTCCGGAGTCACCGGCGAACCGGATGACGACCTTTTCCAGCTTCTGCCGGTTGCCCGCAGCCCCGTTGCCGTTCGGACCCACGTCCCCGCCTTTCGTCCTGTCCGCCGGGTGTCGAGACTGCGTCGCTATCGGGTGGACGCGCCGACGGAATCGACAGCCCAGGAGTTGCTGTCACTCGCAGTACCGATTATTGCACTTTCTTAGGCATGGCTGACCGCGCCTCGTTCGGGACACGCCGTGCGGCCTGCGTCGAAGGCACAGCTCACAGACATGATCGACGGCGGAGTGAGACAAAAGTGTGTCGTTCGTCACTTCGAGAGAACGTCGTTCTCTAAGAGAAGGTGCTACTCGCCGGTAGCTCTCAATTGCGGCGCGCCCCGAGGCGTTTCTCGAGTTCCCCCGCCACGAGTTCACTCGCGGCGGTGGCAGCGGCACGCGGGTCCGCCCCGGCTGCGCGATTTGCCACGTAACAGGTGGTGAACATGTCACCGGCGCCGGTGGTCTGCACACCGTCGACCCGCCAGGCGGCCGGCACCCGAACTCTCGTGTCACCGGTATAGATGTCACAGCCCTCGGAACCGTAGGTCACCAGGATCTCGGGCACCCCGAGGCGGGCGGCGGTGGACTCGTCGAAGGGGCCGTCGGCGACGATGACGGCCTCGTCTTCCGCCAGCTTCAGGATGCTGAGGTGATCCAGCAGCTCGGGCGGGTAGTGGCGGTCCACCACCAGCGGCCCGAGCCGATCGGCCCGGACCAGACCCTGGCCGTCGTAGGCGACCCGATGTCCGCGCTGGGCCAGCAGCGCCAGCGTCTCGGCGGGAAAGTCGGTCCGCAGCAGCGGAGCGAGGTGCACCCACGTCGTATCGGGGTTCGCCGACTCCACCTCGGCCGCAGTCCACACCGGGCCGATGGCCTCCACTGACATCCGGCGGTGATCGACGTCGGAATAGTCCAGCCGGAACGCGCTCGTGCAGTCGGCGGGGAGGATCCGGATCAGCGACCCGAACCGGTCGAGCAGCGGCTCGTACAGCGAGTGGTCCTCGTCGGCGGCCAGAGCCACAATTCCGCCGGGACCGCCCGCGGCTGCCATGGCGACACCGGAGAACGACGCGCACCCGCCGGGTGTCTTCGGGCCGCCGTTGATCACGTCGACGGCCAAATTGCCCAGCACGGTCACGCCGGCGGCGGGCTCAGCGCGATGTCGTGACACGGGTCGGTCTCCTTGTGTGCTTCGTGAGTTGGGCGCCATCCATCGTCGCCGTCGGCGCGGAATGCTAGTCGCGATTTCTTCGAATCGACGACTCGCCGAGTTCAGGCGGGCAGGTTGTAGGGGGTGATCACCTGGATCGGGACGGGGCGCGCGGGCTCGCTGGGCAACGCGCGGTGCTGCTGCAGGATCAGCCGCATCGCGAGCCGGGCGTCGGCGCGCAGGTCGTTGTGCAGCACCGCCGAGATCCGGCCCTCCCGCAGCAGCCGCCGGTTGTCGGCGTCGAGGTCATGAGCAATAAAAACTCGGCACGCACGTCCTGATTGTTCGAACGCCGCGACCGTCGCCGTGTTGCCACCGCCGACGGAGTAGACGGCGGCGACGTCGGGGTGGCGCTCGAGCGCATCGACCACCAGGCGTTCGACGGTGGCATCGATTCCGTCGCTGTCACCCACCTCGACGATGCCGCGGCCGGATTTGCGTAACGCCGTGCGGAACCCGACTTCACGTTCGGCCTCACCTCGAAACACTGTGCGGCTCAACGTGATCAGTACGTCCGCCGGCGTATCACCGAGCCACTGGTCCATCAGATAGGCCGCGGTGGTACCGGCTCCGTGGTTGTCGATGCCGACGTACGCGCAGCGCGCACTGGCCGGAATGTCGGTTGTGTAGGTCACCACCGGGACGCCGGTGGCCACCAGACGGTCGACGGCCTCGGCCACTTCCGGTTCGTCCTGCGCCTTGAGCACGATCCCGTGGCTGCCCTTGATCCGGGCGAGCGTGTCCACCATCTGATCTGTCGACCCGGACTCCCACAGATGAAACCGCGCGCGCAGCATCGCCGGAGCGAATGCGGGCAGTTCGGCTTCGACCGCGGCACGGAAGGCGTCGGAGAACCGCTGCGGTGTCTGCATGACCACGTCGAGCAGGAAGCGACGTCCGTTGAGCCGCAATTGAGATCGCTGTTTCTCCAGATCCTCGATTGCGTGCAGCACCTCGGCGCGAGTGGCCGCCCGCACACCGGGACGGTCGTTGAGCACCCGGTCGACGGTGGCCTCGGACAGTCCGGATTGCTGGGCGATCTCGCGGACTTTGAAGCGGTGCGCCATGTTTCGCACCCTATCGTTCTGATGGGTTTTTGATGGATTTCTGGTGTTGATTGCGGCCCGGGTCACAGCAAGACTTTCGGCATGGCCGATGTACGCGCACGGGTTCAACCCTGGTTGACGGCGCAGGCTTATCACCTCGACGAGTTGAAAGCACTGATCGAGCGCGAGACCGATCTCTCGGCGTACCCGCACGCCGCCGAGGTTCGGCAGAACGTCCTCGTCTACTCCGCCGCGGAGATGACGCGCGCCGACCGGCGGGCGTTGCAGGCCGAACTCATCACCGCGCTGGCCGAGGGTCCCGGCGTCGTTGTGTTCACCGGCGCCTTTCCCGCCACGGTCGTCGACGCCGCCAGCGCGGCGTTCGCGGCACTGATCGCCGATCAGCGGCGGGCCGGCGGTGCGGCCGGGGACCACTTCGGCGCCGCGGGCGCCAACGACCGGGTGTGGAACGCCGCCCAGAAGCTGGCGCTGCACTCCCCCGACGCGTACGCCGACTACTACGCCAACGACTTGCTGGCCCTGATCTGCCAAGCCTGGCTCGGGCCGCGATACCAGCTGACCTCTCAGGTCAACGTCGTGAATCCCGGTGGTGCGGCACAGGTTCCGCACCGCGACTACCACCTCGGATTCGTCGCGCCCGGTCAGCTCACCGAGTACCCCGCGCACGTGCACCGGCTGTCGCCGACGCTGACGCTGCAGGGAGCGGTCGCCCACACCGACATGCCACTGGAGAGCGGGCCGACCATGCTGCTGCCGTACTCGCAGCTGTTCGAGGGCGGTTATGTGGCTTTCAATTCACCGGAGTTCATCGACTACTTCGCCACGCATCATGTGCAGATCCCGCTGAGCAAGGGTGATGCGGTGTTCTTCAATCCGGCGCTCTATCACGGGGCCGGCGCCAACACCTCCGCCTCGGTCCGGCGGATGGCAAACCTGCTGCAGATCTCGTCGCCGTTCGGCCGGGCGATGGAAGCACTGGACCGCGCCGCGATGGTGCGGGCGGTGTACCCGGCGCTACGCGCCATGAAGGCCGCGGGCCGACCGGCGGCGGAGCTGCTCAACGCCGTGGTGGCCACAGCGGAGGGTTACCCCTTCCCGACCAACCTGGACCGCGACCAGCCGATCGGAAGTCTCGCGCCGCCAAGCCAAGTCGACATCGTGCTCGCCGCGCTGGCCGACGATCTGCACCTCGAAGCCCTCGATGTCGCGTTGTGCGACCAGAACGAACGGAGAATGCCATGACCACCCTCGGCGTGATCGGCCTCGGCCGGATCGGGGCCTTCCACACCGACACACTGAGTCAACTCGACGGGGTCGACGGACTGGTCGTCACCGACGAGCGTCCCGACGTCGTCGCCCAGGTGGCGACGAAGTACGGTGTGCGGTCCGTTGATTCGGTCGACGCACTGCTGTCGGCGGGTATCGACGGTGTCGTGGTGGCCGCCGCCACCCCGGCGCACGCCGAGCTGACACTGGCGGCCGTCGAGCGCGGACTGCCGACGTTCTGCGAGAAACCGGTGGCCTCCACCGCAGCCGAAAGCGCCAGGCTCGCCGAGGCGCTCGTGCGAGCCGGGGTGCCGGTGCAGATCGGCTACCAGCGCCGGTTCGATGCCGCATTCGCGGCCGCCAAGGCGGCGGTGGACCGGGGTGCGCTGGGGACGCTGCACACCGTCCGCAGCACCACGATGGATCCGGCTCCCCCGCCGATGGAGTACATCGCCGGTTCCGGCGGCATCTTCCGCGATTGCGCGGTCCACGATTTCGACACCGTCCGCTGGATCACCGGCCAGGAAGCCATCGAGGTGTACGCCACCGGCACCGCCCAAGGCGATCCGTTGTTCGCCGAATACGGCGACGTCGACACCGCGGCGGTCGTGGTCCGATTCGACGGAGGCGCGCTCGGCGTCATCTCCAACGCGCGCTACAACGGCCGCGGCTACGACTGCCGGCTGGAGGTGCACGGATTCAACGACACCGTCGTCGCCGGCTGGGACCAGGGTGTACCGGTACGGAATGCCGATCCCCACAACGACTTTCCGACATGTCAGCCCCACCACTTCTTCATGGACCGCTTCACCGAGGCGTTCCGCACCGAACTGAGTGGCTTCGTCGACGTCGTCAAGGGCGGCCCGGTGCTCGGTGCCACCGTGGCCGACGCCGTCGAGGTCGCCTGGATCGCCGAAGCCGCCACCGAATCGCTGCGCCGCGGCGCACCGGTCCGCATCGAGGAGGTACGCCAGTGAAGATCGCCGGAGCCCCCATCTCCTGGGGTGTGTGCGAAGTGCCCGGGTGGGGTCATCAACTCGATCCCGAGCGGGTGCTGTCCGAGATGGGACGCGCCGGACTGGCGGCCACCGAGCTCGGCCCGGAAGGTTTCCTGCCCACCGACCCCGGTGAGCTGACCGCACTGCTGGGCCGCCACGGCCTGAGCTGTGTCGGCAGCTTCGCACCGGTGGTGTTGCACGACGCCGACCACGACCCGGTTCCCGATGTCACCGGGGTGCTGGAATCCATTGTGGCGTGCGGTGCTTCGATGCTGGTGCTGGCCGCAGCGACCGGCACCGACGGGTATGACTCCCGGCCTGATCTCAATGACGACCAGTGGTCGACACTGCTGGCCAACCTCGACCGGCTGGCGGCGGCCGCAGCCGAGCGCGGTGTCACCGCCGTGCTGCACCCGCACGTCGGCACGATGGTCGAGAAGGGCGACGAGGTGGCCCGGGTGCTGGCCGGGTCATCGATCTCGCTGTGCCTGGACACCGGGCACCTGTTGATCGGTGGCACCGACCCGCTGAAGCTGGCCCGCACGGTACCGGGGCGCATTGCGCACACCCACCTGAAGGACGTCGATGCGGCCCTGGCCGCACGGGTGCAGTCCGGCGAACTGACCTACACCGACGCGGTGTCCCGCGGCATGTACACGCCGTTGGGCACCGGTGACGTGGACATCGCGGGCATCGTTGCGGCGCTGCGGAACAACGGCTTCGACGGCTGGTTCGTCCTCGAGCAGGACACCATCCTGGACGGCGAGCCGGTTGGCCAGGGTCCGTTGGGGGACGTGCTGACCAGCGTCGCCTATCTGCAGGAGGTCGCGGGCGGCGTGCCGGCGTGAGCCTGCGCATCGGCGTGCTCGGCGCATCCCGCATCGCCGAGAACGCGATCGTCGGGCCTGCCCGGGATCTCGGCCACCGGCTCGTGGTGGTGGCCGCCCGAGATCCGCAGCGCGCCCGCCGGTTCGCCGACACGTACGGGGTGGAGCGCACCGCAGACAGCTATGCCGACGTGGTCGAAGACACCGAGGTCGACGTGGTCTACAACCCGTTGGCCAACGCCTTGCACGCCCCATGGAACCTGGCGGCGATCAGGGCAGGCAAGCCGGTGTTGACCGAGAAGCCGTTCGCGCGCAACCACATCGAAGCACAGCAGGTCGCCGAGGTCGCCGTAGACGCCGGGGTGAGCATGCTGGAGGGCTTTCACTACCTGTTCCATCCGGTGACCCAGCGGATGTTCGAACTGGCGACCGGTGGCGAGCTCGGTGAGGTCCGGCACGTCGAGGTCCGGATGGCGATGCCGGCGCCCGAACCGGACGATCCGCGCTGGTCGTTGGATCTGGCCGGCGGGGCGCTGATGGACCTCGGCTGCTACGGCCTGCACATCATGCGCCAGCTCGGCGGCCGCGGGCTGGGCCGGCCGGCGATCACCGCCGCCCACGCCTCGCAACGCAGCCCCGGTGTCGACGAGTGGTGCGACGTCGAGCTGCGGTTCCCGTCCGGGGCCACCGGCTGCAGCGCCAATACCATGATCTCCGACTCGTTTTCGTTCACCTTGAAGGTGGTCGGCACCAAGGGTGATGCGCTGGCCCACGACTTCATCAAGCCGCACGTCGACGATCGCATCACCGTCCGCACGCCGGGCGGAACGCGGGTGGAGCACCTGGGCACCCGCGCGTCGTACACCTATCAACTCGAGGCGTTCGCCGCCCACGTTCAAGATCGTGTCCCGCTGCCGATCGGTATCGAGGACGCTGTGCAGAATATGCATTACGTGGACGCCGCCTACCGCGCAGCGGGTATGTCGCCACGCTGAACAGGGTCTGCGCCGGGCCGCCATCGGGCACGATGGCAGGTATGCCGCAACGCTTCCCTGACGGTCACTGGGGCCGAGAAGACATCTCGCCGCTGTTCAAGCCGGTGTTCGCGTTTGCCTCGACGGCGGTGGGTTCGCGTGTCATCAGAGCACTCGTGCCCCTCGACCGTCGCGTGCTGCGGGCCACCAAGGGCAAATACACCTTGTTCGGGCCCACCTCGATGCCCGAACTGCTGTTGACCACGACGGGCCGCAAGTCCGGCCAGCCGCGGTTGTCGGCGCTGAGTTACCTGCGCGATGGCGAGCGTCTGCTGGTCCTCGGCAGCAACTTCGGCCAGCAGCATCACCCGGCCTGGAGCCTGAACCTGCTGGCCAACCCGGAGGCCGTCGCCGCGATCAACGGCATCGAGATCCCGGTGACGGCCACGTTGGTGACCGGGCCCGAGAGGGACGCCGGCCTCGCGCGGTTCCTGGCTTACCCGATGTATCAGGCCTACCGGACCCGCACCGACCGGGAGCTGCGACTGTTCGCGCTGACGCCGCGGTAGGTCAGCGGCCCAGCTCGTGGCTCAGCGCCTCCAGCTCGTCGCCACCGGCCATCTGCTGGGTCAGGTGCTCCAGGGTGATCTCGTCGTACGTGCAGTCGAGCTTCTGGCGGCCACGGTTGAGCAGCACGAAGTGATCCCCGACCATGTGCGCGTGGTGCGGGTTGTGCGTGATGAACACGACGCCGAAGCCGGCCTCTTTGGCCGCGGTGATGTATTTGAGCACCACGCCGGATTGCTTGACGCCGAGCGCGGCGGTCGGCTCGTCGAGGATCAGCACCCGGGCGCCGAAGAACACCGCCCTGGCGATCGCCACGCACTGGCGCTGACCGCCGGACAGCGAGCCGATCGGCACGTCGACGTCGGGCAACTCGATACCCATCTTCGCCAACTCGGTCAACGTGGTCGCCCGCATTGCATTGGAATCCAACGACCAGGGAAAGCTCTTCTTGCGAATCTCCTGACCCAGGAAGAAGTTTCGCCACACCGGCATCAGCGGAACGACGGCGAGGTTCTGGTACACCGTGGCGATGCCCTTGCCCAGCGCATCGGCGGGCGAGGTGAACCGCGTGGGTTCGCCGTCGACCAGCAGTTCGCCTTCGGTCTGCTGGTGCAGTCCCGCGATGATCTTGATCAGCGTGGACTTGCCCGCGCCGTTGTCGCCGAGGATGCCGGTCACCTGACCGGCGTGCACCCGCAGCGAGATGTCTTTGAGTGCAGTGATGTTGCCATAGGTCTTGCAGACGTCCTTGAGTTCGACGAGGGGCACTTTGCCGCCGGACGGGGCTTCTTCGGTGGGTCTATCCATGGTCGCAGTCACTTCTTTCACCTCTTGGCGGCGTAATTACGGAAGGCGTTGTTGGCGATCACCGCGAACAGCAGCATGGCGCCGAGGAAGAACTTGAACCAATCGGGGTTCCAGCCCGCGTAGACGATGCCCTGATTCGTCATGCCGAAGATGAACGCACCGATCGCCGCTCCGACCGCGGTGCCGTAGCCGCCGGTCAGCAGACAACCACCGATCACCGCTGCGATGATGTAGAAGAACTCGTTGCCGATGCCCTGCCCGGACTGCACAGTGTTGAATGCGAACAGCAGGTGCATGGCGACGAACCAGGCGCAGAATCCGACGAACATGAACATCCCGATCTTGACCTTGGTCACCGGAACACCAACCGCGCGAGCGCTTTCGGCGTCGCCGCCGACCGCGAAGATCCAGTTGCCGATCTTGGTCTTGAACAACACCCAGGTGGCCACCGCGGTGAACACCAGCCACCACACCACTGTGATGCGAATGCTCACGCCGAACAGCGTGAACGATGAGGCGAACACCTTCTGCGCCGAGTCCCAGCCCTGCATATCGTTGACGCTCTGCGTGGCCACCTGTCCGGCAAGGAGTTTGGTGACGGCGAGGTTGATACCGGCGAGCATGAAGAAGGTGCTCAGTGTGATGAGGAAGGACGGGATCTTGGTCTTCATCACCAGGAAGCCGTTCAAGAACCCGACGCCCAGCGCCAAGATCAACGCCAAGCCGGCGCCCGCCCACAGGTTGAGGTGCAGGTTGTAGGACAGCATCGACGCGGCCAGCGAGCTGAACGTCACCGCGACGCCCGTCGACAGGTCGAACTCGCCGCCGATCATCAGCACGGCGACACCGCACGCCATGATCCCGATGGTCGAGCTCGCGTACAGCACGGTGGCCAGCGACGAGGCCTGCCGGAACGGATCGGCCACAATGAGGAAGAAGACGAAGATCCCGATGGCGCCGATACCCGCACCCATCTCGGGCCGAATCAGTAGGCGCTGCAGCCGATTGCGCTCCTTGACCCGCTCGTCGTGAACGACCTTGTGCGCC
This sequence comes from Mycolicibacterium rhodesiae, assembly GCF_002086695.1. Classification (GTDB taxonomy): domain Bacteria; phylum Actinomycetota; class Actinomycetes; order Mycobacteriales; family Mycobacteriaceae; genus Mycobacterium; species Mycobacterium rhodesiae. The sequence continues at coordinate 311,801 of NZ_MVIH01000006.1, read as the reverse complement.
GGCGTGACGTCAGACTGAGTACTCATCAGCGCGTTCCGTTCTTGGCGTATTCGGCGACTGCGTCGATGTTCGACTTGTCGATGAACGACGGACCGGTCAGCGTCGGTTGGTTTCCGCCGATCACGTTGCCGTTGCTGAGATAGAGCCACAGCGAATCGACCGCGAGGTATCCCTGCAGGAACGGCTGCTGGTCAACGGCCCATTGCACGCTTCCGTTCTTGATGGCGTCGACGAGTGCGGCGTTGGTGTCGAAGGTGGCGACCTTGGCCTTGCTGCCCGCATTCGTCACCGATTGGACGGCGGTCAGCGCGAAGGGCGCGCCGAGCGTCAGAATCGTGTCGATCCCCGCATCCTGTTGGAGCTTGGCCGTGATCGTTGATTCCACCGACGGCATGTCTTTGCCGTTGACGTTGAGAACTTCCGTGGCCGGGAACGTGTTTTTCACGCCGGCACAACGGGCCTCGAGGTCGACGTGACCTTGTTCCTGGATGACGCAGACGACCTTCTTGGCACCGTCTGACTGCAGGCGCTTACCGGCTTCCTGACCGGCGATGTATCCGTCCTGGCCGAAGTACTCCTTGACACCCATCGCCTGCCAGGCGTCCAAGCCGGCGTTGAACGCGACCACGGGGATGCCCTTGGAGCCGGCGTTTTGCACGGCAGCCTTCATCGCGTCAGGCTTGGCCAGCGTCACAGCAATACCCTTGACGCCGCTGTCGATCGCGCTCTGGACGAGGTTCGCCTGGTTCGGCGCTTCGGGATCGCTGGAGTAGCGAAGCTCGATGTTGTCCTTCTTGGCGGCGGTCTCGGCGCCCTTGCGGACCAGATCCCAGAACGAATCGCCGGGCGCCTCGTGCGTGATCATCGCGATGGTCATGCGCGGCGTGTCCACGGTGCCGCCGCCGGAACCGCCGCCGGTGTCCCGCGGTTTGCCACCGGTGGCAGAGCAGGCGGCCAGCCCGATCACGAGCGCGCTCACCCCTGCCACGGCCGCTAGCCGATTGAACTTCATGCCGACTCCTTGTCTCCATCGCGCACGTCACGCCCTTGCCTCGATGTAATACGGCTCACAGCGGAAAGTCAATACTTTGTTAGGACATTCGGACTGCAGGTCAAATGTTAGGGTGCCGAGGTGAGCGACTTTGACCTGGCGGTATGCGCCGAGATGGTGTTTTCCGACCTGCCGATCGTCGATCGGGTGCGACGCATCCACGAGCTCGGCTTCGCGGTGGAGATCTGGAGTTGGCACGACAAGGACCTGACAGCGCTCGCCGCAACCGGTGCCCGCTTCTCGTCGATGACCGGGTACCTGCACGGCGACCTGATCGACCCGGCCAGCGCCGACGAGGTAGTGCAGACTGCAGAGCTAAGCATCAAAGCCGCTGAGACGCTGGGCGTGCCGCGGCTGAACCTGCACACCGCAGAACTCGTCGACGGCCGGGCCGCCCGGCCGCGGTGGCGGACGACCGGGCAGATGTGGCTGACCGCGCAGCGCACCCTGGAGCGGATCGGCGACCTCGGCGCCGCTGCTGGCGTGACGTTCTGCGTGGAGAACCTGAACACTATCGTCGACCACCCCGGTGTCCCCTTGGCTCGCGCCAAGGACACGCTCGCACTCGTCGAGGGCGTCAACCACCCGAACGTCAAGATGATGCTCGACCTCTACCACGCCCAGATCGGCGAGGGGAATCTCGTGGAACTGGTCCGCCGGTGCGGCCTCGCGATCGGTGAGATTCAGGTGGCCGACGTACCGGGCCGATGCGAGCCGGGGACCGGCGAGATCCACTACCCCGCGATCGCAACAGCGCTGCGCGACATGGGTTATCGCGGCCCGATCGGCCTGGAGGCATGGGCGGCCGGCGACAGTGACGAGGCGCTGGCGGCGTTCCGCGCCGCGTTCTCCTGACCTCGCGAGCAGCGCGAGCAGACACAAACTCCCCCGACACGCCGAGCGTTCAGGTGAGTTTGTGTCTGCTCGCGAGGGAAGTCAGCGATCGACGAGCGTGGTGTCGAAGTAGTACCGGGCAGCGCGATAGCAATGTGTACCGAATTCGACGGCGCGACCGGAATCGTCGAACGCCGTGCGGTCCATGGTCAGCAGCGGCGCACCCGGCTTCTCGTCGAGCAATCGGGCTTCACTTCGGCTGGCGGCCTTCGCGCCGATGCGCTGGCTGGCCAACCGGATGTGCACCCCGCGGCCGCGCAGCGACTGGTACAGGCCGCTGCGTTCGAGTTCCCCGGCATCCGGGGCGATCTCGACCGGGAGGTAGTTGGTCATCAGGGCCAGGGGTTCGCCGTTGGCACAGCGGAGTCGCTTGATACAGGCGACCTCGCGGCCCTCGGCGAGGCTCAGTTCGCGCGCGACGTCCTCGTCCGGCGGGCCGACGCGGTACTCCAGCAGTTGGGTGGTGGGTTCCTGTCCCGCCCGGGACAGGTCGTCGAACAAGCTCGTGAGTTCGACGCGGCGGTGCACCGGATTCTGGACGACCTGGGTTCCGACGCCGCGCTTGCGAACCAGAAGGCCCTTGTCGACGAGTTCCTGGATGGCCCGGCGCGTGGTGGGCCGCGAAAGCGTCAACCGCTTGGCCAATGCGAGTTCGTTTTCGAACCGGTCGCCCGGCGCGAGTTCGCCACTACGTATGGCTGCCTCGATTGCCTGGGACAGCTGGTAGTACAGGGGAACGGGGCTTGACCTGTCAAGTTCAACCGCCAACGGCACATCGACTCCGATCTCGAACTCGAAAACCCAACAGTAGCTGCAGTCTAACATCGATTGACCAAAAGATAGAATGTCAGGACAAAGTATTGACATAGCGCTGTGACGCGGGGCACCCTCGTACACAAGTCCCCAACGAGCCCTGAAGAGAGCTGACGTGACTACTGACGCACCGTTCGACGTACTCGCCATCGGGCGCAGTGGCGTCGACATCTATCCGCTGCAGATCGGCGTCGGTCTCGAACGCGTGGAATCCTTCGGCAAGTTCCTCGGCGGCAGCGCAGCCAACGTTGCGGTGGCCGCCGCCCGACTGGGTAACCGATCCGCGCTGATCTCCGGAGCGGGCGCAGATCCGTTCGGCCGGTTCGTCCGTGACGAGCTGGCCCGCCTCGGCGTGGACAACCGTTACGTCACCGTCCACCCGGACTACCCGACGCCGGTGACGTTCTGCGAGATCTTCCCGCCCGACGACTTCCCGCTGTACTTCTACCGCAAGCCGTCGGCACCCGATCTGCAGATCACCGCCGCCGACATCGATCTCGACGCCGTGCGCAATGCCCGGCTGTACTGGTCAACGGTGACCGGACTCTCCGAAGAGCCAAGCCGCGGCGCGCATTTCGCTGCGTGGGAGGCCCGTGGGGCGAGCGAAGCGACGGGGAATAAGGACAGCCGCATGCCGTTGACGGTGCTCGATCTCGACTACCGGCCGATGTTCTGGGACTCCCCCGCTGCGGCCGCCGCGCAGGTTCAGCGTGCCCTGGCCTACGTCACCGTGGCGGTCGGCAACCGCGAAGAGTGCGAGATTGCCGTCGGGGAAACCAACCCGCACAAGGCCGCCGACGCACTGCTCGATCTCGGCGTCCAGCTGGCGATCGTCAAGCAGGGCCCGCGCGGGGTGCTCGGCAAGACTCGCAGCGCCTCGGTGACGGTGCCCCCGGTGGACGTTGACGTCGTCAACGGACTCGGCGCGGGCGACAGCTTCGGCGGCAGCCTGTGCCACGGCCTGCTGCATGGTTGGCCACTGGAGAAGACGCTGCGCTACGCCAACGCCGCAGGCGCGATCGTCGCGTCCCGGCTGGAATGCTCGACGGCGATGCCGACTGCGGATGAGGTGGCAGCGCTGGCCGACCAGATGGCGGTGGAGGCGGTCAATGTCTAGCGCCTGCAAGGACTACGCGGACATCACCGATCTGCGCGCCGCCGACCCGGCCGCAATCGCGCGGGCATGGCAGGAGCGCATCACTCGGCCCGCCGTGCGAGGCAACGGACGGCTGATGATCGTCGCCGCCGATCATCCGGCCCGCGGCGCGCTGGCCGTCGGTGCACGTCCCACCGCGATGAACAGCCGCACCGATCTGCTGGACCGGCTGCGCACCGCGCTCGCCGATCCGGGGGTCGACGGGGTGCTGGCCACCTCCGACATCCTTGACGATTTGCTGTTGCTCGGTGCACTCGAGGACAAAGTGGTGTTCTCCTCGATGAACCGCGGCGGTCTGGCCGGCGCCTGTTTCGAACTCGACGACCGGATGACGGCCGCCACCGCAACATCGACTGCCGCGGCGAAGATGAACGGCGGAAAGATGTTGTGCCGCATCGATCTCAGCGATCCGGGTACGGTAGCAACAATGGCCGCGTGCGCGCAGGCCGTCGACGAACTCGCTGCGCACGGCTTGATTGCGATGCTCGAACCGTTCCTGTCCAGCCGAGTCGACGGCAAGGTCCGCAACGACCTGAGCCCGGACGCGGTGATCAAGTCCATCCACATCAGCCAAGGGCTCGGATCGACGTCGGCCTATACCTGGATGAAGCTGCCGGTCGTCGACGACATGGATCGCGTCATGGAGGCGACCACGTTGCCGACTCTCCTTCTGGGCGGGGACCCCACCGATCCCGGCGAGGCATTCGCCAGTTGGGAGAAGGCACTGTCGCTACCGTCGGTACGAGGTTTGATCGTGGGCCGCACCCTGCTCTATCCGGCCGACGACGACGTGAGCTCGGCGGTCGCCACCGCCGTGGCGATGGTGAGGTGACACAGGATGAACAGCAAGTACTACATTCCGGCCCGCAGCGCCGAGTTGCCGCTCGTCGTCGACGTGACGCCCGAGTCCGCGGGATGGGCCGAGTCCTCGTTACGTGTGGTGGAACTGGACGACAGCCAGACCATCGAACTGACCACCGGCCGTACCGAGGTGATGATCCTGCCGCTGGTCGGGGGCGGCAGGATCGAATGCTCCGGCGTCGGCTACGAATTATCGCCGCGAGCTTCGGTTTTCGACGGTCCGGCCGACATGGTCTACCTCGGCATCGACCAGACGTTCACGCTGAGCGGTGAGGGCCGCTTTGCAATCTGTGGGGCACGCGCCGCCCGGTCGTTTCCGAACCGCCGGGTCGCGGCAGCCGACGTGGCCGTCGAGTTGCGCGGGGCGGGCAACTGCAGCCGCCAAGTGCACAACTTCGGCACCGCAACCACATTCGAGGCCGACTCGCTGATCGCGTGTGAGGTCATCACGCCCGGTGGCAACTGGTCGAGCTACCCCGCGCACAAGCACGAGGAGAACACCGACGTCGAGACGCAGCTCGAGGAGATCTACTACTTCGAGATCGCCGACAGCCCCGCCGGCACTCCCGGCTTCGGCTACCACCGGGTCTACGGCACCCCGCAGCGCCCGATCGAGGTGCTCGAAGAGGTCCGGTCGGGCGATGTGGTGCTGGTGCCGCACGGTTACCACGGTCCGTCGATCGCCGCGCCCGGCCACCACATGTACTACCTCAACGTGATGGCCGGCTCCGGCCCGAACCGGGCCTGGCTGATCTGTGATGACCCGAACCACACCTGGCTGCGCGGCAGCTGGGAACACCAGCAGGTCGATCCCCGGCTGCCGATGGGCAGCCCCTCCGCGCAAGGAGTCTGATCGTGGTATCCACCGCGCCTAAGGCGGGCGACAAGCTCGCCGACACCGAGTCCACCGTCCGACTCACCGTCGCACAAGCCACCATTCGGTTCCTCGCCAACCAGTACGTCGAGCGGGACGGGGTGCGCCGGAAGTTCTTCGCGGGGTGCCTGGGCATCTTCGGCCATGGCAACGTGGCCGGCCTGGGTCAAGCGTTGTTGCAGGACGAAGTCGAATCGCTGGCAGCCGGCCGCCGGCCGGGTCTGAAATATGTTCTGGGCCGCAACGAACAGGCCATGGTGCACACCGCCGTCGCGTACACCCGGCAGAAGGACCGCCTGGAGGCCTGGGCCGTCACCGCCAGCGTCGGGCCCGGGTCCACCAACATGCTGACCGGTGCCGCGTTGGCAACCATCAACCGGCTGCCGGTGCTGCTGCTGCCTGCCGACACCTTCGCCACCCGGGTCAGTTCGCCCGTGCTGCAGGAGCTCGAGCTGCCGTCCTCCGGCGATGTCACTGTCAACGATGCGTTCAAACCGTTGTCCCGCTACTTCGATCGGGTGTGGCGACCCGAACAACTGCCCGCCGCCCTGCTGGGTGCCATGCGCGTGCTGACCGACCCGGTCGAGACCGGAGCCGCCACCGTGTCGATCCCCCAAGATGTCCAGGCGCAGGCCCACGACTGGCCGGAATCGCTGTTCGCCGAACGCACGTGGCACATCGCCCGACCCCTGCCGGAACGTGCGGTGCTCGCCCGGGCCGCCGAGATCATCGCCGCTGCGTCCAAGCCGCTGATCATCGCCGGTGGAGGTGTGCACTATTCGCAAGCCGAAGATGCTCTGGCCGCGTTCTGTGAGCAGACCGGCATCCCGGTCTCCGAAAGCCAGGCCGGCAAGGGGTCGCTGCGATTCGATCATCCGCAGGCGGTCGGGGCCGTCGGCTCGACGGGAACCACCGCGGCGAATGCGCTGGCCGCGGAAGCCGACGTGATCATCGGGATCGGGACCCGCTACAGCGATTTCACCTCGGCGTCGCGGACCGCGTTCAACAATCCCGACGTCCGGTTCGTCAACATCAATGTCGCCTCGCTGGATTCGGTGAAGCAGGGTGGCGTCAGCGTGGTCTCGGATGCACGGGAAGCCATCGAGGCGTTGGGCCCCGCACTGGCCGGTTACACCGTCAGTGCCGAATACCGCACCCGAGTACGCGAACTGGCGGCCGAGTGGGAGGACACCGTGTCGTCGGCGTACACCTGCGCAGACGGTGCGCCGCTCAACCAGAATCAGGTCATCGGCCTGGTCAACACGCTCTCGGATCCCCGTGACGTGGTGGTGTGCGCGGCCGGGTCGATGCCCGGGGACCTGCACAAGCTGTGGCGCACCCGTGATCGCAAGGGCTATCACGTCGAATACGGCTACTCGTGCATGGGTTACGAGATCGCCGGTGGTATCGGCGTGCGGATGGCCGACGACGACCGCGATGTGTTCATCATGGTCGGCGACGGCTCCTACCTGATGATGGCCACCGAGCTGGTGACCGCTGTCCAGGAGGGCATCAAGGTCATCCCCGTCCTGGTGCAGAACCATGGATTCGCTTCTATCGGTGGGCTTTCGGAATCGCTCGGTTCGCAGCGGTTCGGTACTGCCTACCGGTATCGAACCGATGACGGCCGACTCGACGGCGACACGCTGCCGGTCGATCTGGCCGCCAATGCCGCGAGCCTGGGCGCCGATGTCATGACGGTGGGCACGGCGGCGGAGTTCACCGACGCGGTCAAAGTCGCCAAGGCAGCCGAGCGCGTCACGGTGATTCATGTCGAAACCGACCCGCTGATCTATGCGCCCGACAGCCACAGCTGGTGGGATGTGCCGGTCAGCGAGGTTTCCAGCCTGGAATCCACCCAGGCGGCCTACCAACGGTATGCCGACTGGAAGAAAGTTCAACGCCCACTTGTCAACCCGTCCGATCGCTGAGAGGCACCCTCGGTGAGCACCATTCTCGTCGGGTCAGCACCGGACTCGTGGGGCGTGTGGTTTCCCGACGATCCGCAACAGACCCCGTACAGGCGCTTCCTCGACGAAGTCGCCGCATCTGGTTATCAGTGGATCGAGCTGGGCCCGTTCGGCTACCTGCCGACCGATCCCCAGCAGCTCTCCGATGAGCTGGCGGCCCGCAACTTGAGGCTGTCGGCCGGCACGGTCTTCGAGCACCTCCACCAGGACGACTCGTGGTCCGCGGTGTGGACGCAGATCGAGGACGTCGCGAAACTGACTGCCGCCGTTGGCGGTAAACACGTCGTGGTGATCCCGGAGATGTGGCGCGACCCGTCCTCGGGTGCCGTGCTCGAAGACCGCACGCTGACTCCTGAGCAGTGGCGCAAGAAGACCAGGGGCATGAACGAACTGGGCAGGGCGATGTTCGAGCAGTACGGGGTGCGGGCGCAGTACCACCCGCATGCCGACAGCCACGTCGACACCGAGGAGAACGTCTACCGCTTCCTCGACGGCACCGACGGCGAGTTCGTGAACCTGTGCCTGGACACCGGCCACATCTCCTATTGCGGCGGCGACAACATCGCGATCATCCGTCGCGCACCCGAGCGCATCGGCTATCTGCACCTCAAGCAGGTCGATCCGGACGTGCGGGCCAAGGTCGAAGCCGAGGATCTGCCGTTCGGCGAGGCCGTCAAGCTCGGCGCGATGACCGAACCACCGCACGGAATCCCGGACATGCCACCACTTCTCGCCGAGATCGAGAGGCTGGGCATCGACGTGTTCGCGATCGTCGAGCAGGACATGTACCCGTGCGAGGTCGATGCTCCGCTGCCGATCGCCAAGCGAACCCGCACCTACCTCGGATCCTGCGGCGTCCCGTCCGTCCGGTTCTAGTTCAGGAGACCCAAGCCATGTCTGACCTTCGTGTCGCCGTACTCGGCGTCGGCATCATGGGCGCCGACCATGTCGCCCGCCTGACGTCGAAGATCTCCGGCGCTCACGTCGCTGTGGTCAACGACTACCTCACCGAGAAGGCCGAGCAGATCGCCGCAGGCATTCCGGGTTGCCGCGTGATCGCCGATCCGCTGGACGCCATCGCCGACGCACAAGTCGACGCCGTCGTGCTTGCCACGCCCGGACCCACCCACGAGAAGCAACTGCTGGCGTGCCTGGAGCACGGCAAGCCGGTGCTGTGTGAGAAGCCGTTGACCACCGATGCGGCGACCTCGTTGGAGGTGGTCAAGCGTGAGACCGAGCTCGGAAAGCGGCTCATTCAAGTCGGTTTCATGCGCCGTTTCGACCACGAGTACGCCGCGCTGAAAGCGATGCTGGACTCGGGCGAACTGGGCCGCCCGCTGGTGCTGCACTGCGCACACCGCAACCCCGCCGTGCCCCCGTCGTTCGACAGCGCGATGATCGTGCGTGACTCGCTGGTGCACGAGGTCGACGTGACGCGCTTCCTGTTCGACGAGGAGATCGTCTCCATCCAGATCATCACGCCGTCGACCAATCCGGGTGCGCCCGAGGGGGTGGCAGACCCGCAGATCGCCATCATGCGCACCTCCTCCGGTAAGCATGTCGACGTCGAGCTGTTCGTCACCACCGGTGTCGCCTACGAAGTGCGCACCGAGGTCGTCGCCGAAAAGGGAAGCGCCATGATCGGTTTGGACGTCGGCCTGATCCGCAAGACCGCGCCGGGCACGTGGGGCGGGCAGATCACACCCGGCTTCCGGGAGCGCTTCGGCGCCGCCTACGACACCGAGTTCCAGCGCTGGGTGGACGCGGTGCGTAGCGGGTCATCGACCGGAAATTACACAGACGGCCCCACCGCATGGGACGGCTACGCCGCCGCCGCGGTGTGTGAAGCCGGCGTCGAATCGCTGCGGAGCGGCCTCCCGGTTGAGGTCCAGATGGTGGCGCGCGATTCGATCAAGGGCGCCTGAGCAGCGCTACCAGTTGGCGACGATGACGAAGCATGCCGCGAAATACCGAGCCTGCCGGTAGTTGTTGGTCCCTGGTAACCGACACCGAGGAGCAGACCATGGCCACAACCGGCAAGGCAATCGACGGCAGCATCGCACTGGTCACGGGCGCCAATCGCGGCCTCGGCCGGGCGTTCACCCAGGCGCTGCTCGACCGCGGCGCCACCAAGGTCTACGCCGCCGCCCGCAACCCCGGCAGCGTCGCGTTCGACGATTCGCGGGTGATACCGGTCGCCCTGGACATCACCGACGCCGACGCGGTGCGCGCCGCCGCGCAGACCTGTGCCGACGTATCGGTGTTGATCAACAATGCCGGCGCCATGCTGCAGTCGCCGTTCCTGAGCGCCGAGGATCCCGATGCTGCCCGCGTCGAGATGGAGACCAACTACTTCGGCACGCTGGCGATGGCACGCGCGTTCGCTCCTGTCCTGGCCGCACAGCCGGGCGGCAGCGCGCTGGTGAACATGCTCTCGGTGGTCAGCTTCTTCGTCTCCCCCTTCAACGCGTCCTACGGGGCGTCCAAGGCCGCCGAGTGGGCGCTGACCAACGCGTTGCGCATCGAACTGCACGGCCAGGGCACCCACGTCGTCGGTGTGCACGCAGGCTTCATCGACACCGATATGGCCGCAGTGATCGAGGGACCGAAGATCGCACCCGAAGATGTCGCGGCCCAGACGATGGACGCCATCGAAAGCGGTGCACCCGAAGTCCTGGCCGACGAGCGCACCCGGATGACGAAGAACTCGGTTCCCACCGATCAGACATCGATCTATCCGGACATCCAGAAAGCCTGGGACGCCGGCAACAACCCCTGGCGGAGTTGATCACCTAGCGGGCAAGATGCCCTTCCATGGACACCACGTTTCCCGCTCCGGCGGGCCCGCTCCCGGCCTATCAAGCACGGCCGGCCGGTGACGGACCGTGGCCCGGCGTCGTGATCGTGCACGACGCGATGGGCATGACGGGTGACATCAAACGCATCACCGACCGGTTCGCCGACAACGGCTACCTCGCGATCACCCCGGCGCTCTATCACCGGGGCAATCGGCTGCTCTGCGTGGTGCGCACCCTGCAGGCGTTCAAGAACGGCAAGGGAACCGCCGTCGACGACCTCATCGCCGCCCGCGACCACCTGGCCGCCGATCCGGCGTGCAGCGGGAAAGTCGGCATCATCGGGTTCTGTATGGGCGGCGGGTTCTGCTTGGTGCTGGCACCGACCGGGCACTTCGACGCCGCCGCCCCCAACTATGGGGAATGGCCATCGGACATCTCCGCGATCCCGAACTCGTGCCCGACCGTGGCCAGTTACGGTGCCAAGGACTGGATGCTCAAGGGTGCGGCCGACAAGCTGGAAGACCTGCTCTCGACCAACGACGTGCCGCGCGACATCAAGGAGTATCCGAACGTCGGCCACTCCTTCATGAACGACTGGGACATTCCCGCGCCGATGCAGACCATCGCAGGCGTTGCCGGGATGGCCTACTCACGCCCGGAGGCCGAGGATGCCTGGCAGCGGATCTTCGCGTTCTTCGGCGAGCACCTCAACTGACGGCGGGCGAGGACTAGTGGATGAAGATGGTGTCGACGAGCACGTAGCCGGCCACTGCGAAGACCAGGTAGGCAAACCAGTGCTGTAGCCGTCGGGTGTCAAGTCTGGTACCCAGGTGCGCGGCGACCAGCGAACCGACGATGGCGGTACCGACGAACGCGCCGGTGATCGCCCAGTCGATGCCGCCCACGCTGAGATGTGAGACAAATCCCGCTGCCGAGTTGACGACGATGATCAACAGCGAGGTACCGATGGCGATCGGGATCTCCACTCCCAGCATCAGCACCAGGGCCGGAATGATCAGGAAGCCCCCACCGACGCCGAAGAGCCCGGTGAGCAAACCGACGAGGAATCCGGCGGGGATGGATCTCGGGGCGCAGCGACGCCAGTTGATTCCTGCATCGCCGACTTTGCATGCAGTGCCGGTGTCGCCGTTGTCCTGCAGCAACCGGATGCCCGCCACCACCATCACCACGGCAAAGCCGATGAGCAGAGCCGATTCAGGTAGGTGTCTACCGATTGCCGTCCCCACGAAGGTGGCGGGAATGCCGGCCGCCGCGAAGATCGCGGCCAGCCGCCACTGCACCTGCCCGGCCCTGATCTTGGGCAGCGCGCCCACCGCCGATGCGGTGCCGACCACAATGAGCGACATCGGAATGGCCTGCTCGATTCCCAGCCCGAGCACATAGACCAACGCGGGAACCGCGAGAATCGACCCGCCACCGCCGAGCAAACCCAGCAGGACGCCGATCGCTGCGCCGAGGGCCAAGGCCAGTCCGATGGTCATCAATTTCCACTCACCCGCGTGGTGTGAATTGCGCCGCGCAGTTCCGCTCGCAGGTACACCGCTGACTCACGGGCACCGAGCGCATCACGTCATCGACGTGCTGTCCGCAGCCGGCCCAGCGGGTCTTTCCGCACTCGGGACACTTCTCCGGGTAACACATGAATTCTCCTTGAATTGTTGCGATTTCGGTCAGGAACTCGCAGCGATCTTGGCGCGTACCTCGGCCATGTCGAGGCCCTTGACCCTGGCGATGAGATCTTCCAGGGCCGCGGCGGGCATCGCACCGGGCTGGCGGTAGACGAGAATGCCGTCGCGGAACGCCATGATGGTCGGTATCGCCTGTATCTCCAGCGCCGCTGCGAGTTCCTGCTCGGCTTCGGTGTCGACCTTGGCGTGCACCACGTCTGGGTGTGACTCCGAAGACCGGTCGAAGACCGGGGCGAAGGCGCGGCACGGGCCGCACCACGACGCCCAGAAGTCGATGAGCACGACGGGATTCTCGGCGACTGTTGCCTTGAAGTCGGCAGCGGTCAGCTTCTTGATTGTCATTGTGATGTCCTTTCGTTGTGTCGCAATCGAATTCTCAGGCCAGACCCTTGAGCATCAGATTCCAGTACATGAACGGGAGCCCGTATTTCTTCAGATACCAATAGGCCCGGTGTGGCGTCGTCGGATTCAGCAGCGGGAACGACGGTTCCAGCTTCAGGTCGTAATCGAACTCGGCAAGCAGCATCGCGTGCGACGAGGTGACGATCGGGCACGACGAGTAACCGTCGTACGACGCGGGTAGCGGCTGGTGCTTCAGGAACGCGTCGATGTTGGCGACAACCACCGGGGCCTGCTTGCGAATCGCGGCGCCGGTCTTGGAGTTCGGCGACGAACCGGCGTCACCAAGGCTGAACACGTTCGGGTACCGCACGTGCTGCATGGTGTGCTTGTCGATGTCGATGTAACCGGCCGCGTCACCGGTGGACAGCGGACTGGATTTGACCCAGTCCGGCGCCGACTGGCGTGGCACGGCGTGCAACACGTCGTAGGGCAGCATGGCGTCGGTGCCGCCGTCGGCGACACTGGTGATGCCAACCTTGCGCGACGCCGCGTCGACGGACGTCATCTCGGAGTTGGTGTGCAACGTGATGCCGTAGTCGGCAATGACCTTGTCGAGGCTGTCCGCAATCGCCGGAATCCCGAACGGCCGTGCCCCCGGCATCACAAGGTGGACGTCAATGTCTTTGAGCACACCCTGTTTGCGCCAATAGTCGGACGCCAGGTAGGCGATCTTCTGCGGAGCACCAGCACACTTGATCGCGCCGGAGGGAACGGTGAAAACCGCGGTGCCCGACCGCATGTTGCGGATGAAGTCCCAGGTGCGCGGCGCGAGGTCGAACCGGTAGTTCGACGACACCCCGTCGCGGCCCAGCGCTTCTTCGAGGCCCTCGGTACGGTTCCAATCCAGCTGGATGCCCGGACAGACGACGAGTACGTCGTAGCCGTAGGTCGACCCGTCGGCACACGTCACCGTGTTGTTGTCGGGATCAAAGGCGCTGGCGGCGTTCTTGATCCAGGTCGCTCCTTTGGGTATGACCGAAGACTCGTCACGCTCGGTGGTCGATGCCTTCGCCTGACCGCCGCCGACCAGGGTCCACAGCGGTTGGTAGTAGTGCTTGCTCGACGGCTCGATGATGGCGACGTCGGTGTAGCCCTTGCGGAGCATCCGCGCGGCGACGGTGATGCCGGCGGTTCCGCCGCCGACGATCAGGATTTGATGTTTGGCCGTGATGGTCATGGTGGCAGTTCTCCTCGGAAGATCAGGCGTTCTGGTGGGCTTCGTCCCAGGCGCCGTAGCCGCCCAGGATGTCGCTGACATCGGTGAAACCGTTCTTGCGCAACAGACTTGCAGCGACCGACGACCGGTAGCCGCCTGCGCAATACACGACGGTCGGCTTGGTGGGGTCCAGTTCACCCAGCCGGGTGGGCAACTGGCCCACCGGGATCGCGATGGCGTTCGGGATGGCGCCGGCCTCGACCTCACCGGGGTTGCGCACGTCCACAATTTGCAGACCGGCCACCTCGGATGCGCGCTGATCGAACGCCTGGGCGGTCAACCGGGAGGCAACGGTGACGTCGCCGCGGTTCTCGAACATCGCCTCGAAGGGCTTGTCGAGATAGCCGATCACCCGGTCGAAACCGATGCGGGCGAGCCGGTTCTTGCCTTCCAGTTCCTGACCGGGGTCGGTGAACAACACGATGTCGACATCGGAGGGCAGCACCGAGCCTGCGAACTCGGCGTACCGTCCGTCCAAACCGATGTTGACGGCGCGGCGCAGATGGCCGAGGGCGAACTCCTCGGGACTGCGCCCGTCGACCAACACCGCGCCGTTGTCGATCGCGGCCCGGACCTCGTCATAGGTCATCGCCTTGGGCATCTTGGCCTCGTCGAGCAGTTCGCGGTCCTTGCGGTTGAGGATCGCGTTGTAGACGAAGTAGCCCGGCGCCGGCGGCTGACCCTCGGTGACCAGGTTCATGAAGGTCGCCTTGTCGGGTGCCCGCAGCGCGTAGTTGGTTGCCTTCTGGTCCCCCATCGTCGACCACAGGTCGGTCGACAGGTTCTTGCCGCACGCCGATCCGGCGCCGTGGGCCGGATACACCCGGGTCGCGTCGGGCAGCGTCATCAGCTTCTCGTGCAGCGAGTCGTAGAGCTTGTCGGCGAGTTCCTCGCGGGTGAAGCCGATGGAGGCCAACAGGTCGGGCCGGCCGACGTCGCCGATGAACAGCGTGTCGCCGGTCATCACGCCGTAAGGAACGGTGTCGTCGGCGTGCTCGTAGATCACGATGCTCAACGACTCGGGGGTATGCCCGGGCGTGTGGCGAAACTCGAGTGTCACATCACCCAGCGAATAGCGCTCGCCGTCGGCGACACCCATCGACTCGAACTCTGTCTGGGCGACTGAGGAGTAGACGATTTTCGCGCCGGTGGCCTTCGCCAGTTCCAGGTGACCGGACAGGAAGTCGGCGTGGAAGTGCGTCTCGATGACCAATTCGATGGTCAGGCCCTGCTCCTTTGCGTCGGCCACATACTCGGCCACATCACGTTGCGGGTCGACAACAACTGCGCGACCGGTGGTTTCGTCGCCGATAAGGTACGAAGCGTGGGATAGGCAGTCCAGGTAGTACTGCTGCAGGATCATCGTCGTCTTCTTTCTCTCGAGAACGTGGTAGCGCCGTCGTGGCACATACCCCTACGGGTATTTCCAAGTACCCTAGGGGGTATCTTATTCCCGTGGGCTGATAATCCGCCACATCCTTCGATATGCCCCCTCCGGTATATCGAACCGATGGCCTCTGATACTGCCTGAGCTGCCCGAATGTCCCGGTGGGGCTAGTGAGAGACATGTCACAGACGCCCCGGCCGGCACTCGCGCGAGGTCGCGCACGCTGGCCACCCCGCCTGCGCAGTAGCCAAACATCTATACCCCATAGGGTATATTGAGTGGTGAGGTCCGGCGACGCGTAGATCGTTCGGCCGACATGGGAGTTCATCCCGGGGCTTTCGGCTCCGACATTGAAAGGTGATGCGTGATGGGTGTATTGGAAGTCGACCCTGGCGGCGCAATGATGCTCGTCGACAGGTCCGGCGCCCTCCTGCTCGACGTTCGCGAGGATGATGAGTGGAACGCCGGACACGCTCCCGGCGCTGTTCATGTGCGACTCGGCGATCTTGACGCGCACCTCTTCGAGCCCGCCGCTCCGATCGTTGCGGTCTGCCGCTCGGGAGGTCGATCCAGCGTGGCGGCAACCAAACTTGCCGCGGCCGGGCTAACCGTCTACAACTTGGCCGGCGGGATGGGGGCCTGGCAGCGCACCGGACACCCGGTGATTCGCGAGGACGGCGCCGCCGGCACCGTCATCTGATCGAGAAGCCTGTCGTAATCCGTTCAGACTGAGGTAAAGACACGATCGACGAAGGCCTCCGAGCCGGCTTTCCAGGCGACGATGAAGTTGCCGACGTCATCGCGGCTGATCGCCAGGCCAGGGCAGAACCAGTCCGCGCCGTCCTCGGTGAAGAAATGCGGCGATCCGACTACGCCGCGAGCGCGGCCCGCGTCCCAATCAGCCTGGACCGCAACGGACGTGGCCTCTGCGTCAAGGGGTTCGAGGCCGAACCGGGCTGCGATGGACCCGATGACCTCGGGCCGCCCGATATCAAGGCCCTCTTCGAACAGTGCATTCCGCAACGCCAACCCGACCTCTTCGACCAGCACGGGATCGCCGGCGCGGTCGGCAGCAGCGGTCAGCGCATATGCCGTCATCGACGTTTTCGGGAATGCGTCGGCGGAGAAGCCCGCGAACAGGTCGGGACGCACCGACGCGCGAAGCGCCGAGATCTCGGCAGCAACGTGGTGCCGATCAAGCGGACTGCCGTTGATCAGCTCCAGTGGCCAGGCTCGGATACGCAGGCGTGGTTCAGTGAGGCCGCGCTCGGTGCGCCGGTCGATCAGGGTCCGCAGCCCGACGTGGGTGAACGGACACAGGATGTCGGCGAAGACCTCGACGGTACGCATGGCGGCGAGAGTACCGGCCGGCTAGCAGACCGTCGGCGTCATGCCGGGTGACTCTGCGCGGCATCGGCGAACTCGCAGAACGCCGTGTAGGCACGTGCGCCGTAAATCGTTGCCGGACCACCGTGCATCATGATGCTGACACCGATGACCTCAGCGGCCTCCTGCCTGGTGGCACCCGCACGAACTGCTCCGCGGGCATGCGATGCAATGCATCCATCGCACCCTTGGACGACTCCGATCACCATCGCCATCAGTTCCTTGACCTTGGCCTCGACCGCACCGGTACCCATCGCGGCCCGGCTCAGCGCACCGAACCCCTCATATACCTCGGGAATCATCTGCCGTAACGCCCGATGTTGTGGGTTCAACTCGGTGAGCACATCGGAATGGTGACCGTGATCCGTCATAGGGCCAAACATAGGGCGCCGAAGACACCGAGCAGCAGAGACTTTCGGCCCTGATGTGATTGACAGGGAACGCATCGGCCAGGGTCCAAAGGCGGTGCCGGCGCCTCCGAGATCAGGAGCGCCGGCACCGGCTGGGACGACAGCTAACTCACAAGATGTACAGCATCTCCTGGTAGGTCGGCAGCGGCCAGAGATCGTCGGCGACAACGCTTTCCAGCGTGTCCGCGGCCGCACGCACCGCATCCATCAACGGCAACAGGCTCGCTGCGTGCTCGGCTTCTTCCTTGGCGGTGTCGCCGCCGTGCGCGCCCAGTGCTGACTTGAGTGCTGCCAACGCAGCGGTCAGCTCCGAAATCGGCGTGGACACGGTCTCCAGCAATGCGGTGTCCGCCGCCACCCCGGCTGCCTTCAGCGCCGCGACGTTCTGCGCCAACTCGGTCTGGTATCGAACGGCCGCGGGCAGGACCACCGTCGAACCCATTTCCAGCGTCAGCTTGGCCTCGACGTTGATCGTCAGGGCGTAGGTCTCGTAGCGGACCTCCTCGCGGCTGTGCAGCTCCCGCGAATTGAAGACGCCGTATTTCTCGAAGACCTCGATCGCCTCCGGAGTGACCAGCTGCGGGATGGCATCGAGGGTGGTCTTGAGATTCGGCAGGCCTCGCTCAGCCGCTTCGATCTGCCAGTTCTCCGAGTATCCGTCGCCGTTGAACACGACCGCACCGTGCTCGGTGATGATCTCGGTGAGCAGCTTCTGCACCGCCTCGTCGAAGCTCTCGCCGCCTGCGACGGCCGTCTCCAGCACGGTGGCCATGTAGTCGAGCGAGTCGGCCATGATCGTGTTGAGGATGATCATCGGGACGTTGATCGTCTGCCCCGACCCCGGCGCGCGGAACTCGAATCGGTTGCCGGTGAACGCAAACGGGCTGGTGCGGTTGCGGTCGCCCGGATCGGTCGGCAGCTCGGGCAGCGTGTCGACACCGATGTGCATGACGCCCTTGCCCTTTGACGAGGTGGCCGCTCCCTTGGCGATTTGATCGAACACGTCGGCCAGCTGATCCCCGAGGAAGATCGAGATGATGGCCGGCGGAGCCTCGTTGGCGCCAAGGCGGTGATCGTTGGTGGCCGAGGCCACCGAAACGCGCAGCAGCCCGGCGAACTTGTGCACGGCCCTGATGACGGCCGCGCAGAACACCAGGAACTGGGCGTTCTCGTGCGGGGTGTCACCCGGCACGAGCAGGCTGCCGAATTGCGCGTTGCCCATCGAGAAGTTGACGTGCTTGCCAGAACCATTGACACCGGCGAACGGCTTCTCGTGGAACAGGCATTCCATGCCGTGCTTCTTGGCGATGTTGCGGAACGTCGTCATCAACAGCTGCTGGTGGTCGGCCGCGATGTTGGCCCGCTCGAACATGGGCGCGATCTCGAACTGGCCTGGGGCGACCTCGTTGTGGCGGGTCTTGGCCGGGATGCCGAGCTTGAACAGCTCCCGCTCGGTGTCCATCATGAAGGCCAGCACCCGGTCGGGAATGGCGCCGAAGTAGTGGTCGTCGAATTCCTGACCCTTGGGCGGTTTCGCACCGAACAGCGTGCGGCCGGCGTTGATCAAGTCGGGACGAGCCAAGAAGAAGTGCCGGTCGACCAGGAAGTACTCCTGCTCAGGCCCACAGAACGACACGATGTGGTCGAAATCCTTGTGGCCGAACAGCTTCAGGATTCGCTCAGCCTGTGCACCCATCGCCTGCTGGCTGCGCAGGAGCGGGGTCTTGAAGTCGAGTGCCTCACCGGTCATCGAGACGAATACCGTCGGGATGCACAGGGTGTTGCCGTTCGGGTTCTCCAGAATGTAGGCCGGGCTGGTGACGTCCCAGCCGGTGTAGCCACGCGCCTCGAAGGTGCTGCGCAGGCCGCCGGACGGGAAGCTGGAAGCATCGGGCTCGCCCTGGATCAGGGTTTTGCCGGCGAATTCGGCGAGCGTCGCGCCGTCGTTCACAGGCTCCAGGAAGCTGTCGTGCTTTTCGGCGGTGAGACCGGTCATCGGGTAGAAGACGTGCGCGTAGTGGGTCGCGCCCTTCGACAACGCCCAGTCCTTCATCACCGAGGCGACGGCATCGGCGACGGCCGGATCGAGCTTCGCGCCCTTCTCGATGGTCGCGACGACCGACTTGTACACCGACTTCGGCAACCGCAGCCGCATTTCGGCCAGGGTGAAGACGTTGGCGCCGAAGATCTCGCCTGGCGCTTCGCCCGGATCGAAGCTGAAAGGGGGAGGCTCGTACGCCTCGACATTGACGATCGCCTGAAGGCGGGCCGCGTTTCCGCTCAACTGTCTTTCCTCTGCACCCAAGACGCCCGCGTCTGCTCGCTGGCGTGTGACCGGCCCACGTTAGGTCGCTTCCATGCCGATCTCGTTACGCCTGCGTCAACGACAGAATGCGGCCTGATCCGCAACAACTTCTCGCAAACCCAGTATGGGCAAATAAGCACCGGGTGCAACTTCACTTTCTGCACGTAGACCAGCTAAAAATTAAATATTGACGAGATGCCAAATTTTTGTTCAGCAAGGATTCAAACGTCGTATACCGGGTACAGGGAGATTTAAATTCAACCTCTGGGGGGTCGTTATGTTTCGAACAACCGTCATCGCACCGTTAGCCGTCTGTGCCGTCGTCGCGGGTGCGTCGCCACTCGATCTGTACGGTTCGCCGATCTCGTCGGCGCCCTCACGCACGGCTGCGTTCCAACTGGCCAGCCTGGACAGCGCCGCCTGGAGCAACACACTGCCGCCGACGTCGGCCGCTGCAGTGCCCAGCGTGTCGTTGCCGTTCGGCCTGCCACAGGTTTTGGCGATCATGACGGCGCTCGCCGCGTTCAACCCAGACGCTGCCGCGACGATGCAGTTCATCAACACCGAGTTGCTCGATCAGTTGGCTCAAGGCACGCCGCTGGGCGAGGCGATGGTCAATGTCAGTCTGCTCCTGTCCCCACCGGTCGGCGGCGACCTGAGCTCACCACTGTCGGGCATTCTGACGCAGATCGGCCCGATGATTGCGTTGGCGCCCACCGTGATCGGCGGCGCAATAACAGTTCTGGCGGCCATTCCCGAGGCGGCGCTACCGGTCGTCGGGGCGGTGGTGGATGCCTTCATCAAGACCGCCGCCGCAGCCGGTTCGGACGGACTCGGCGCTGCCATACAGGCCGGTATCACGGAGGTGATGACCGCGGCCGCCCAGGGCATCGCCATGATGGTCGATGTGGTCAAGAACGTGCTGCACTCCATCTCGGCCACCCTGACCGGCGGATCCGCCTCGGCAGCCGTGGTCCCGGCCGCGGCCCGAGCCCTCCGCGCTCCGAGCGGCCTGCCGGCAGCCGGCGACGCCACCAAGGTCGACACCAGCACCACGCGCGTCTCCGCCTCCGCCACGTCGGCGCGAGGGGTCGCCGGGCCGCGCGCCAAGCACTCGTCTGCCGCTGCGGCGTCCGCGACGGCCACGGCCAACAGCCGGCCCACCGGTTCGACTCGGGCGTCCGGCACGCGCGACGCCCGCCCGGCAGGCACCAAGGGGACCGCCAAGTCCGCCCGTTAGTGTCGGCCGCCGGCACCGCGGCCTAGATTTGAGGGCATGAGCACCGGCCGCGACATCCCCGCCGACTACGACGAACACGCGGTCGACGTCAGCGAACCCAAAGACGAGGCCGCCGGGGTCAAGGCGGTGGTGGTGACTATGCAGCGCGCCCTGGAGCAGATGGGCCCTCTGCGCACCCTTTCCACCCTGGTACGAATCAACCAGCGCCATGGTTTCGACTGCCCGGGGTGCGCATGGCCCGAGGAGCATGGCGGCCGCAAGCTCGCCGAGTTCTGCGAGAACGGAGCCAAGGCGGTGTCCGAAGAGGCCACCAAGCGCCGGGTCACGCCGGAGTTCTTCGCCCGCCACTCGGTCGACGAGCTGGCCGCCAAACCCGAGTACTGGCTTTCGCAGCAGGGACGGCTCACCCACCCGATGGTGTTGCGGCCCGGCGATCAGCACTACCGGCCGATCGAGTGGGAGGACGCCTACCGGCTGATCGCCGACCACCTCAACGGGCTCGCGTCCCCGGACGAGGCGGTGTTCTACACCTCAGGACGCACCAGCAACGAAGCCGCGTTCCTCTACCAACTGCTGGTGCGCAGTTTCGGGACCAACAATCTGCCGGACTGCTCCAACATGTGCCACGAGTCATCGGGCACCGCGCTGATGGATTCCATCGGCGTCGGCAAAGGGTCGGTGACCGTCGACGATATCGAGCACGCCGACGTGATCGTGATCGCCGGACAGAATCCCGGCACCAACCATCCACGGATGCTGTCGGTGCTGGAAAAGGCGAAAGCCAACGGCGCCAAGATCATCGCCATCAATCCGCTCCCCGAGGCCGGACTGATCCGGTTCAAGGATCCGCAGAAGGTCAACGGTGTGGTGGGTCACGGGGTACCGATCGCCGACGAGTTCGTCCAGATCCGCCTCGGTGGCGATCTGGCGTTGTTCAAGGGGCTGGGCCGACTGCTGGTGGAGGCCGACGATCGGGCCCCCGGCAGCGTGATCGACCGCGAGTTCGTCGACGCGCACTGCCACGGCTTCGACGAGTACCTCGCCGAAGCCCGCAGGGTGGACCTCGACAGCGTCACCGAAGCCACCGGCATCGCCCGCACGCAGTTGGACAAGGTCGCCGGTCTGCTCGCGGCGTCGCAGCGCACGATCGTGTGCTGGGCCATGGGTATCACCCAACACACCCACGCGGTGGCCACGATCGCCGAGATGACCAACCTGCTGCTGCTGCGCGGCATGATCGGAAAGCCCGGGGCGGGCGTGTGCCCGGTGCGCGGTCATTCAAACGTCCAGGGCGACCGCACGATGGGGATCTGGGAGAAAGCGCCCGAACAGTTCCTTGCCGCGCTCGACACCCGATTCGGCATCGCCAGTCCCCGCAAACACGGCTTCGACACCGTCGACGCGATCCGGGCGATGCGGGACGGCCGCGCCTCGGTGTTCCTCGCGATGGGCGGAAACTTCGCGTCGGCCACCCCGGATACCGCGGTCACCGAATCTGCGCTGAGCACCTGCGCGCTGACCGTCCAGATATCGACGAAACTCAATCGCAGCCACGTGGTGCACGGCCGCACGGCGTTGATCCTGCCCACCCTGGGCCGTACCGACCGCGACCTGGTGAACGGTCACAAACAGGTTGTCTCGGTTGAAGATTCGATGTCCATGGTGCATCTGTCCCGCGGTAGCCTGACACCGCCCAGCGACCAGGTCCGCAGTGAGGTCGCCATCATCTGTCAGCTGGCCCGCACCGTGCTGGGCGCCGATCACCCGGTCCCGTGGGAGAGCTTCGCCGCCGACTACGACACGATCCGCGATGCGATCGCCGCGGTGGTGCCTGGCTGCGCCGACTACAACACCCGGGTGCGTCAGCCCGATGGCTTCCAATTGCCCCATCCACCACGGGATTCCCGTGAGTTCCCCACCGTGACGGGCAAGGCGAACTTCGCGGTGAACCCGATGCAGTGGGTGCCGGTACCGCCGGGGCGGCTGGTGCTGCAAACACTGCGCAGCCACGACCAGTACAACACCACCATCTACGGCCTGGACGATCGTTATCGCGGGGTCAAGGGCGGGCGCCGCGTCGTGTTCGTCAACCCCGCCGACATCGGGTCCCTCGGCCTCGCCGAAGGTGACCGTGTCGACCTGGTGTCGGAGTTCACCGACGGCGGGGGCCAATTACAGGAGCGCCGCGCCAAGGACTTCCTGGTCGTGCCGTACTCCACGCCGGTCGGTAACGCTGCCGCCTACTACCCCGAGACCAATCCCCTCGTACCGCTGGATCACGTTGCCGCCCGATCGAATACGCCGGTGTCAAAGGCGGTCGTCATCCGGCTGGAACCGGGCGGCCACAACCCCGAAGGCGGCGACGCATGGGCCGGGTGACCGCGCGGCGGCGGGCCAGCCACGTCTACGACGGCACAGCGACCGAGCGTCCGGAGACGCTTGTGGTCGAGGAGCCGCTGGAGATCCGGGTGAATGGGACACCGCTGACGGTCACCATGCGCACACCGGGATCCGATGTCGAACTGGCGCAGGGCTTTCTGCTGACCGAGGGAGTCATCGCCCATCGCGACGACGTGCTCACCGTTCGCTATTGCCGCGGCGCGGAGGCCGACGGGGTGAACACCTACAACGTCCTCGACGTGACGCTGCGCCCCGGCGTACCGATGCCGGAAGTAGACGTGACCCGAAACTTCTACACCACATCGTCGTGCGGGGTATGCGGCAAGGCCTCGATCGACGCGGTGCGACTGACCAGTCAGCACTCCCCCGGCGACGACCCGTCGACGGTCGAGGCTGCGGCACTGACCGCGATGCCGGACCAACTGCGCTCGGCGCAAAAAGTTTTCGCCAGCACCGGCGGACTGCACGGTGCGGCCCTGTTCACCACGGGCGCCGCGCTGCTCGCCGTACGCGAGGACGTCGGCAGGCACAATGCCGTCGACAAGGTCATCGGGTGGGCGTTGGAAACCAACCACATCCCGCTGGGCGGCACCGTGCTGCTGGTCAGCGGCCGCGCGTCATTCGAACTGACCCAGAAGGCGGTGATGGCCGGCATCCCGGTGCTGGCCGCGGTGTCCGCGCCGTCCTCCCTGGCCGTCGACCTCGCCACCCAGTCGGGGCTGACGCTGGTCGCGTTTCTGCGTGGTGAGTCGATGAACGTCTACAGTCGGGCCGACCGCATCCGTCACTGACCGGCGTCAGTTGTTCCCGGGAATCGCCGTCGGCGGCGGCGGGGCCTTCACCGTCGGCGAGAAGCTATTGGGTCCGCCGCCGTCCGAGCCCTTTTCCGTCGGAGATGGTGACGGCGGCACGCTCGTGCTGGCCGGCGTCGTGGTGGTGGTCGTTGTCGTGCTGGTCGTCGGCGCAGGCTTCTCGTTGGAGCCACAGGCCGTGGTGATACCCAGCATGGCAACAGTGACGGCTACCGCGGCCACCGCAGATCGGTGGCGGAGTGTCTTCATGTACAGACGGTACGACGCCTAGGCAGACTTGTCGCGGCGCTCGGGACGCGCAGGCTTGCGCGGCACGATCGTCGGCAAGACGTTGTCCTGGACGGTCTCCTTGGTCACGACGACCTTGGCGACGTCGTCGCGGCTCGGGATGTCGTACATCACCGGCAGCAGGACTTCTTCCATGATCGCGCGCAGACCGCGGGCACCGGTGCCGCGATGGATCGCCTGATCGGCGATGGCGTCGAGCGCGTCGTCGGCGAACTCGAGCTCGACCCCGTCCATCTCGAACAGCCGGGTGTACTGCTTCACCAGGGCGTTCTTCGGCTGGGACAGGATCTGCACCAACGATTCCTTGTCCAGGTTCGTCACCGACGCCACCACCGGCAGACGACCGATGAACTCCGGGATCAGCCCGAACTTGATCAGATCCTCGGGCATCACCTCGGCGAAGTGGTCCTGGGTGTCGATCTCGGCCTTGGACTTCACCTCGGCACCGAAGCCCAGACCACGCTTGCCGACGCGGTCGGAGACGATCTTCTCCAGCCCGGCGAACGCACCCGCAACGATGAACAGCACGTTCGTGGTGTCGATCTGGATGAACTCCTGATGCGGATGCTTGCGGCCGCCCTGGGGAGGAACCGAAGCCTGGGTGCCCTCGAGGATCTTCAGCAGCGCCTGCTGCACACCCTCGCCGGACACGTCGCGCGTGATCGACGGGTTCTCGCTCTTGCGGGCGATCTTGTCGACCTCATCGATGTAGATGATGCCGGTCTCAGCGCGCTTCACGTCGTAGTCGGCGGCCTGGATCAGCTTGAGCAGAATGTTCTCGACATCCTCGCCCACATACCCGGCTTCGGTCAGCGCGGTGGCGTCGGCGATCGCGAACGGCACGTTGAGCATCTTGGCCAGCGTCTGCGCCAGGTAGGTCTTGCCGCAGCCGGTCGGGCCGAGCATCAGGATGTTGGACTTGGCCAGCTCCACCGGCTCGGCGCGGGAGTCACGGTGCTTCTCCTGAGCCTGGATGCGCTTGTAGTGGTTGTAGACGGCGACGGCCAGCGTGCGCTTGGCGGTGTCTTGCCCGATGACGTAGTTCTCCAGGAACTCGCGGATCTCAGCCGGCTTGGGCAGCTCGTCGAGTTTGACGTCGTCGGCGTCGGCCAACTCCTCCTCGATGATCTCGTTGCAGAGATCGATGCACTCGTCGCAGATGTAGACGCCCGGACCCGCTATGAGCTTCTTCACCTGCTTCTGACTCTTACCGCAGAACGAGCACTTCAGCAGGTCACCGCCGTCTCCGATACGCGCCATGGTGGTGGGGTCCTACTTTCCTTCGCCGGGTCTTCGATCGTAGCTATCAAGTCCGCGTTGGGCTCTGTCCCGACGCTACCCGCTTGCTCCGCCGCGGTGCGACAGATAAAGACGAATCGCGCCAGTGGTATTCGTGCGTGATGGTGAACATATCCCCTGACACCGCTCTCGTCGCCTCGGAACGCGCTGCCGTGTTTTTGGCGTGTCGCCGCCGTTACCGAACCGAGAGGCGTTGAGCTGCGCCGACCGTGGAGTTTCGTCCTGGTGTTCGCCGTTCTCCACGTTACCGTCCGGGCGTGCGCCGGTGGTCGGTCGCCGAGTCGGGTTCGCCGAGCGCGAAGCCGAACACGACGCCGGCCTCGACGCGAACGCCGCGACCCAGAGGGTCGCGGCGGGCGCGAACATCGGATGCCACCGGCTTAACCCGGCAGCCACCACCATCAAGCGTTCTGAGCCGACAGCTTCCGGTATTCCAGGACCGTGTCGATGATCCCGTACTCCTTGGCGTCCGCGGCGGTCAAAATCTTGTCGCGGTCGGTGTCCTTGCGGATCACGGCCGGATCCTTGCCGGTGTGGCGGGCCAGCGTCTCTTCCATCAGGGTCCGCATGCGCTCGATCTCGGCGGCCTGGATCTCCAGGTCGGAGAACTGGCCCTGGATGACGCCGCCCAGCGACGGCTGGTGGATCAGCACCCGCGCGTTGGGCAGCGCGAGGCGCTTCCCCGGGGTGCCGGCAGCCAGCAGCACCGCGGCAGCGGAGGCAGCCTGCCCCAGGCATACCGTTTGGATGTCGGCACGCACGTACTGCATGGTGTCGTAGATCGCCATCAGCGACGTGAACGAGCCGCCCGGGGAGTTGATGTACATGGTGATGTCGCGGTCCGGATCCAGCGACTCCAGCACCAGCAGCTGGGCCATGATGTCGTTGGCCGAGGCGTCGTCGACCTGGACACCCAGGAAGATGATGCGTTCCTCGAACAGCTTGTTGTAGGGGTTGGATTCCTTCACGCCCCAGCTGGAGTGCTCGACGAACGACGGCAGGATGTAGCGGCCCTGCGGCGTGAGCCGCGCGTCAGTGTAATCAGGCATTGGTCGCTCCATTGAAGTTCGCGTGGGTGATGATGTGGTCGACGAAGCCGTACTCCAGTGCTTCCTGAGCCGTGAACCAGCGGTCGCGGTCGGAGTCGGCCTCGATGCGCTCGATCGTCTGGCCGGTGAACTCGGCGTTGAGCCGGAACATCTCCCTCTTGATGAGCGCGAACTGCTCAGCCTGGATGGCGATGTCGGCCGCACCGCCGGTGATGCCGCCCAGCGGCTGGTGCATCAGGATGCGGGCGTGCGGCAGCGCGTAGCGCTTGCCCTTGGTGCCCGCCGCGAGCAGGAACTCGCCCATCGAGGCGGCCATGCCCATCGCGTAGGTGGCGACGTCGCACGGCGCGAGCACCATGGTGTCGTAGATCGCCATGCCGGCACTGATCGAGCCACCCGGCGAGTTGATGTAGAGGTTGATGTCCTTGGTCGGATCCTCGGCGGCCAGCAGAAGGATCTGCGCGCACAACCGGTTGGCGATGTCGTCATCGACCTGGGACCCCAGGAAGATGATGCGCTCGGCGAGCAATCGCTCGTACACCGAGTCAGTGAGGTTCAGCCCTGGCGCGCCCGAACGCATATGAGTCACGACTTGATACCTGCTTTCTACAGACTTGGTTCTACCCGACCCTAACGAACCCACAGCGGGGCGCACTCCCGGGAGAGTGCGCTTTCGCTGTCGGCGTTATTCGGACTTCTCGGCGTGCTGCTCGACGTCCTTCTCGATGGCCTCGGCGTCTTCGACGACCTCGTCGACGTCGACGTCGTCAGCGTCGGCCACCACTTCGTCGTCCTCGGCTCCGGCCGGCGGGCCGAAGAACTCGGCGGTGTCGACGACGTTGCCCTCGCTGTCGGTGACGGTGGCCGCCTCGACCACCGCGGCGACGGTCAGGCCACGGCGTACGTCGGCGAACATCGCAGGCAGCTGATTGTTCTGCTGCAGGATCTGCAGCAGCTGCGCCGGCTCGATGCCGTACTGCCGCGACATCAGCACCAGCCTCTCGGTCAGATCGTTCTGGCCGACCTGGATGTCGAGGTCGTCGGCGATCGCGTCCATCAGCAGCTGCGTCTTGACGGCCTTCTCGGCGGCCTCACGGGTCTCGGCGTCGAACTTCTCGCGGGAGCTGCCCTCGGCTTCGAGCGTCTCGGCGAACTTGTCCTCGTCATGGTCGAGGCCGTGGATCGCGTTGTGCACGGTCTGGTCGACCTGGGCCTGCACGATCGCCTCGGGCAGCGGCACCTCGGTCTTCTCCAGCAGCAGCTCGAGGGCGTTGTCGCGGATCTTCTCGGCCTGCTGAATCCGCTTGACGCGCTTGACCTGCTCGACGAGGTTCTCGCGCAGCTCGTCGATGGTGTCGAACTCGCTTGCCAGTTGGGCGAACTCGTCGTCGGCCTCGGGGAGCTCGCGCTCCTTGATCGACTTGACGGTGACGGTGACCTCGGCGTCGGCACCGGCGTGCTCGCCCGCGGCCAGCTTGGTGGTGAAGACCTTCGACTCGCCCTCGGACAGCCCGACGATGGCGTCGTCGAGGCCGTCGATCAGCTGGCCGGAGCCCACCTCGTGGGAGAGGCCTTCGGTGGCGGCGTCGGGAAGCTCTTCGCCGTTGACGGTGGCCGACAGATCGATCGACACGAAGTCACCGGTCTGGGCGGGCCGCTCGACGCCCTTGAGGGTGCCGAAGCGGGCGCGCAGCGACTCCAGTTCGGCGTCGACTTCCTCGTCGTTGATCTCGATCGCCTCGACCTCGATCTTGAGCGCGCTCAGATCCGGGAGTTCGATCTCGGGTCGCACATCGACCTCGGCGGTGAACACCAGCTCTTCACCGTCCTCGATCTTGGTGACCTCGATCTCGGGCTGGCCCAGCGGCGTCACCTCGGTGGCGGTGACGGCTTCGCTGTACCGGCTGGGCAGCGCGTCGTTGACGACCTGCTCGAGCACCGCGCCACGACCGATGCGGGCCTCGAGCAGCTTGGCCGGCGCCTTCCCGGGCCGGAAGCCAGGCAGCCGGACCTGCTTGGCGAGCTCCTTGTAGGCGCGGTCGAAGTCGGGCTGCAATTCGGTGAAGGGCACCTCCACATTGATGCGAACCCGGGTCGGGCTCAACTTCTCGACGGTGCTCTTCACGGCGGTACTCCTCGGTTCAGTCTTGTTCTCGTGCGGGACGTTCGTTGGGCGTGTCGGGGTGACAGGATTTGAACCTGCGGCCTTCCGCTCCCAAAGCGGATGCGCTACCAAGCTGCGCTACACCCCGGTGCTGTATTTCTTGCGCCCGAATCCTACGGCCCTATGCCTGCTCAGCGGCAATCGACCTCGGCGACGCGCTTCCAGGTGGGCCGATTCGGATTTGATCAGGTCGACCGGTACATTTGGGCTCGCGCAAACACGCGGGCGTAGCTCAATGGTAGAGCCTCAGTCTTCCAAACTGATTACGCGGGTTCGATTCCCGTCGCCCGCTCCACTTCACCGCCCTAGCTGGGCACTTTTTGCTGGTCAACCCACTTTCGCCCCTGCTTGGCGGCCCGGGACAGCGCACCGATCTCCCCGAGGTACGAGGCCACCGCGCCCAGGCCGGGCAGCATGGCCACGTACCGGAACGGCGCCCGCGGGTGCGGCCGCTTCCCGAGCTCATCGCCAACGGCGTCGAGGACTCCGACCAGCTTCCAGACCGCCGAGGCGATGCCCTGCGGCGTGAACGGGATCGCCATCGCCGAGGCCCGATCCGGGTCGTGTACCACGACCGACAGGTCCCGCTCGCACAGCACCGAGGCGAGCATCCGGGTCTGCCGCCGGTAGTCGGTGACGCCCAGCTCGCGAGCCACGGCGCAGAGCACGATGGCCTGGTTGGCGAAGCCGAGGAGATCCTGGATCGGCAGTCGTCGCCCGATGACTCCCAGCAGGCCAGGCACCGCCACCACCACGGTGTTCAGCGCTCCGACCCGCCACACCCACCAATCGATCCGGTCGTCGGTGTCCAGGTCGTCCCAGGCCAGGGTGCCGGGAACGTCGGCCGCGTTGAGCACCCGGGAGACGACATTCGGCGGGTCTTGCCGCTTGATTCCCAATGGGTCGGTCCACCACAGCACGTCGAGAAGCGGATTGATGACCGCGACGGCCCGGCCCAGTGCGTCTTCGACGTCGGAGTCGGCGAGCGCCACGTCGGGTGTCGGAAGCAGTTTCACCGTCCCATCATGTCCAATTCGGTGAGCGCCCAAACTGGACTGACGGATGCGCAAATATTGTTTGGTAAAGCGACTCCACCCGGACTCGCCGGTGCCATGATCGATTCGCCGTTCGTGGCCGACGACCAAAGGTGATGATGCGCACAGAGATCCACAGCAGGATTATTCGTCCCTACGCCGCGGCGGCCGCCGCCGGAATCGTTGCTCTCGGTGTGGTGACTGCACCGCCGAGAGTTGCGCTCCCCCGCACTGACGTTCACGCGGTCGCATTGGCGTCCGTCGATGTGGTCGACGTCAGCGCCGGCGCCACCACGCCGGCGCCCGCACCCCGCCCGGCGTCGTCGAGCCTGACCGCCAGCGACACCACCGCACCCCCGGACTTCCTCGCGTTCGCGGCGTCGATCCTGGAGTACCTCAACAGTCTCGGTCTGGGCGCTGGCCCCGGTCTGGCCGCCATCGGGCTCAGCGGCCTCGTCGTGGCGTTCGCGGCGACCGCCTACGCCTGGAATGGCTTCGCCAACCTCGTCAATCCGGTGCTGAGGGTCTTCCACGTCCCGAGGGTGCCGAAGTTCCCGGTCTGCTTCGCCGGCCAGAGTTGCGGCGGCTCAGCCCCGGCGCAGGCGCGGCTCAAGCCGACCATCGGTGTCGGGGAACCCGCCCGTACCACCGGCAGCACCGGGCGCTCCACCGCGTCGAGCGGCCGGACGGCTCCTGGGGCCGCGAAAGTTCGCACCGCCAAGAAGCCGACTGCGTCCGCCACGGCGGCGCCCGGCAAGGGCGGCAGCAAGCGGGTCAGAAGCGCCGCCGCCGGCTGAGTTGGTCAATTGCCCGGCGGCGGATCGATGGGCGTCAGCGCAATCGGCAGCCGATGCGTGCCGGGCCCTTCACCCGGGCAGCCGGCTCCGCCGATGATCAGGGTGCGCTCGCCGGAAAAGCTGCCGTCGGGTTTCGGAACCCAGTAGTCGGAGCGTTGAGCCGTCACGACGCTGTTGGGGTCGTTGCGATCGCAGAAGTACGGATACTCACCGCTGGTCTCCCAGCGCTGACCATTCCATCGGTAGTCGTACGAAACCGGCGCGCCCGGATTGCGGGCATGGTCGTCGGCGTTGTCGAGGGTCGCGACGCAGCCGCCGGCGTCGCAGTGAGTGGAGAACGGGACCGGAAAGGTGATCGGGTTCATGGGTGTGGGCGCCCCGTTGAACGTCTGCTTGGAGAAGTCGATCAGCAGGTTGTAGTACCCGTACAACGGCGGGGGCTCAGCACGATCCGCGTGCGCGACGGCCGGGGCGATCGACAGCGTGGCCACCGCCGCCGCGAGGCCCAACTTCCACATGGTCATATCCGCTCCATCTCGCCCCGCAATAGGGTTCCGCGCGATCGGGACTACGCGGCGCATCCAATGGCTGATTGATGGGCTCGTCGCCGCATTGACCGTCTGGAACCCGCTTCGATGTACCGGTCGGTGCCGGCTCGGTGTGCTGATGTCACATCTCACGTCAGCCTCCGACTCCGTTATCGAGACCGAGATGGGTGATGAAATACCAAGGGATACCGACCCATTGAACGACAGCAACGGCAACAAGCCCGACCAGACCGGCGAACAACGCGATGGTGCGCACCGTAGATCTGATCGGCGCAACCGCCAGCGACAGAAAGAACAGAACAAGACCCCACTGCGCCCACATCAGTACCCGCTTGGGCGTCTCGGCCGCTCGGTCGTAGTCGGTGAGGTGCGAGTCCGGGAAGCCGACGAAGTACAGATCATTGGCCGCCATGACGGCCAGCAGAAATGCGGCAACCGCGCTGACCGCGCACACCGCCCGCAGGGCGATCCCCCGCCGTCGACCCGGCATCACATACTGCGTTGCCATGACCGGTACACCACCCGACCGACTGTCGCTGGATCGGGGTCGGGTGCACCGACCGAAACATCCAGTCCCGAATGGTCCTCGAGGGCAAGGATTTTCCGAAGCTCGGATGCCACGTCACCATCAGCGTCACGCTCGGGATACTTGAAGTATCGGGTGTGCGCGAACCCGGGGGTCAACCGTTCGGGGATATTGCCGCTGACCGCGATGTCGCGGACGCCTGTTCCGAACAACGGCGCCAGTGCCCCGCCGAACCAGTCACCGCGAATAGCGCCCCGCCGCACCGGAAACCAGAGGTTGGTCCAGCGGGTCACCGCGAACGGTGACAGGCCACCCGGCGTCGTCGACTCCCCGGAGTCATCGGCCAGCGGCGGACAACTGCACACCACACCCCGCCGGATCAACGAGCGGAACAGAGCGTGCCGCCTGTCGACCCGACTACAGCCGCTGAGAATCGGCGGCCGGGCGACGAACAGGTCGGCCAACGCCATCGGCGTCCCGACCGTCACGAAATCAGTTATCCGCCATGGATTTCCCAGTCGTCGCAGGTCCTGCCACCGGCAGAACTGCTGCTTTTGGAACTCCTCGGCCGAGCCGTCAACCTCCGTCGACGAGCTCGGGGCCGGAGCTGACGCGGCCCGCAACTCGTGCATCTCGGCCCACAGCGCGGTGAGGGCGTCATAGGCGATGTAGCCGCCGATGCCGTGCCCCACCAGGACCACCCGCGCATAACGCCCCTGTTGCAGCGTGTACAACAGGTCGACCAGCCCGCCGCGGATCGCACGCCGCGCCGCGTGGGATTCCGGTGCTATGTCGAAATAGCGCGCGACGTTGACGAAGCCCGTGGTCAAGAAGCTGCGGGTCAACGCTCGCGGGAGAAGGCGGAACACCGCCAGCGCGACCGTCAGGACCACCACGCTGGTGGCGACGCCGATGATCCAGCCGGCCACCCCGGTGTGCAGGAAATACCCACCTACGACGAACAGCGCCACGATGGCGGCCAATGGGATGAGCACGGTCAGCACGACCACACGCCAGATGCCGAACAACTGGTCGGGAACGTGGCGAGGACGGCGCAGCAATACCCGCGCCACTGCAGGCATGAAACCGGCATACCGAGCGCTCATCATCAGGAACGACCAGTCGTATTCGAAGAGATCGACGCCCGACGGGGCGACGTAGCAACGCGCCTCGTAGGAATCAGTGATCTCAATGGGCTGCGGGACGTACTCCCAACGGTCACCGTCCGGTGTCAACGCCGTCTTGGCGAAATCGTCGAGGACATCCATCGGTCGGCGCTCGAGCAAACCGTGCACGAACACCACGGCGGTACGGACGGATTCGTCGGTGCTCATTGTCCTCCCGGGGACCGTGCGGCGGGCAGCTCAATACTTTGCCAAACGCCCACAGTATGTATACGGCGAAGCGCACCATAAGCCATGGCCGTTGTGGATTTCTGCGTGGTCGGCGCGGGCTTTGCCGGGTTGACGGCTGCCTTGCGAATACACCAAGCGGGCCACTCGGTGGCCCTCCTGGAAGCCCGCGATCGGGTCGGCGGACGCACCTTCACCGTCGAAGGCCCCGAGGGCATCTGGATCGACCGGGGCGGCGCATGGGTCGGGCCAGGTCAGGACGCCATTTACGGGCTGATGAAGGAATTCGGCATCGGCAGCTACAAGCAGTACATCGACGGCGAAGCCATGATGGTCGTCGAAGGCAAGCACTATCGCTATGAGGGCACCATCCCGCTGACTATGAGCCCCTGGGCGGCGCTCAACATGGGCGCGGTGTTCCTCGACCTGACCCGGCTGTGCAAGACGATCCCGCTCGAGGCGCCGTGGGAAGCCAAGAACGCCGACAAGCTGGACCGCATCACCTACGCCTCATGGCTCAACGACCGCACGCTCTCGAAACCCGCACACACCTTGCTCGAAGCGGCCATCGCCGGCCTGTACACGTCGGCGGCCTCGGAGACATCGATGCTGTTCGTGCTCCGCCAATTGGCGTCCGGCGGTGGGCCGTCATTCGTGCTCGGCATCAAGGACGGCTCCCAGGATTCCCGCGTCATCGGCGGCATGGGCGCGGTGTCCGGCAAGATGGCCGCCGCGCTCGGAGACTCACTGCACTTGAATCAGCCTGTGCGGCGCATCATTCAAGATGGCGAAGGTGTCACCATCGAGGCTGACGGCATGACAGTGCGGGCGCACCGGGTGATCGTGGCCGTACCGATCGCGATCGCCAGCCACATCCTCTACGAGCCGATGCTTCCGGTGGACCGGGCCTTCCTGCACCAGCGCATCCCGAGTGGTGCTGTCGTGAAGATCAACATCGTCTACGACGAGCCGTTCTGGCGCAAGGACGGGCTGACAGGCCAGTCGTTCGCACCCGG
Organism: Mycolicibacterium rhodesiae; assembly: GCF_002086695.1. GTDB lineage: Bacteria > Actinomycetota > Actinomycetes > Mycobacteriales > Mycobacteriaceae > Mycobacterium > Mycobacterium rhodesiae. Next base: position 278,044 of record NZ_MVIH01000006.1, on the reverse strand, counting down.
AACGCTGGCGACGCTGACCATCGACGCGTCCACCGACGCGCCGCGGCCCGGGGTGATGTGCGTGATCACCGAGGGACCCGACGGCCGCCGGTATTCCAAGATGGATCCCGACGCGCGCAGAGAAGAAGTGCTGGCGCAGCTGGTGGAGCGCTTCGGCCGACCGGCCGCCACCCCGCTGGCCTACCTCGATCAGGATTGGAGCGTCGAAAGGTATTCGGGCGGAGGCATGCTCAGCCACTGCCCACCGGGTGTGCTGACCGAATTCGGGCCTGCCATCACCGAGCCGTGCGGCCGAATCCACTGGGCGGGCACCGAAACGTCTGGAGTCATGCACGGCTGGGTGGACGGTGCGGTCCGGTCCGGAGAACGCGCGGCCGGAGAAGTCATGGCGACGGAGGCCAAAGAAGCTACCCATGCGGCGAACGCGACTACGCCACATCGCGCTCAGCATCGTTCGGATAACGGATAACCGAAACTTATTGCACTGGGGTGTAGTTCGCGCGACCCCCGGCCGCGAGCACATGACGCGACGTGACGGGACCCGATCTCAAGGCTGGAAGCCATTCCACTTCGGGTTGTAACCGAGGGGCTGCCACTTCGGATTGGAATGACCCCCAGATGCCGGTAGAGCCTGCGGGGCCGCGTAAATCTGGGCATTGTCCGGCGCCTGGCAATCGGTCGATCCTCCGGTTGCCACGCAGGTCGAGTTGCCCTCAGCAGCAGCTGAGACCGGAGCCCAGACGACCGCGGAAGCGGCGATCGCGATCAGTATGCCTGCCAGTTGCTTAGCCCTCTTCGCCATCCCGACCCTCCTTCTTGTCTGATAATCAAGTATACCCCATGGGGTATATGGGTCATCACACTTGGACCGAGCCGCTCTCGCGGGACTCCTCGGGTCGCCCACTGCCGCGTCACAAGCCACTGGCCTCATCGGCCAAGCGGAGACCCACGGCATGGTCTAGTCAGCGCACCTGTTGCGTACGGCGGGGAACGCCGGAGATCGCCTGCATCTCAGAGCGGCCGCCGACCATTTCGACTACTTCTGAACCTGCCGTCGGACGGTCAGCTTGTCGAACTCCCGGCCGTACTCGTCGACGGCGGTCACGTCCATCTCGCTCAGCAGGCCACCCGGGCGCACATCGACTCGGATGAAGGCGTAGTTGCGGAACCGCACGCGTGACCAGCCGACCGCTTCGGTCTGCTTGTGGCCGTCTGCCGTCCAGACGTAGCTGTTGGGAACGAACGTGTCGGGCGCCACGTTGCCTCGGTAGCTCTCCGGCTCGCCGGGCTGAAAGTTGTACCGCGGCCGTCCGGCTGACCCCACCGTGTAGTAGACGGTGCCATCGGTTTCCGGATAGACGATCGCGTTGTCCTCGGCCGCCCGGGTGGGCGCGCCGCCACGGATCGGGTCGGACCGTTCGAACACGTGGTTGTGGCCCTGCAACACCAAATCGACCTGGTACCGGTCGAACAGCGGCACCCACGCGGCGCGCACACCGCCGTCGCTGGCATGCGCCTCGGTGGTCGAGTAGGCGCAGTGATGGAAGAAACACACGATGAAGTCGATGTCGGGATTGGCGCGGTGTGCCGCCAAAGTCCTTTCCACCCAACTATGTTGAGCGCCTCCGGAGTAACCCGTGTTGGCGGTGATTTCATAGCTGACATCGTTGGCGTCCAGTGAGAGCACCGCGACATTGCCGTAGGTGAACGAGTAGACCGACGGGCAGCCGGACGGACCGTTGCCTGGAAAGTCGAGCCGGGCGAGGTGGCCGCCATAGCCGTGCACCGGGTAGGCGGCTTCCATGTCATGGTTGCCGGTGGCGAACATCCACGGCGTCGTCGAAGCGCTGGCCTCGATGGAGTTCAGATACACGTCCCAGACGTACGGGTTGAACTTGTCGAAACCCTTGGGCGGTTCACCCTTTCGGACGAACTGCGGCGGCTTACCGGCCCCGGACGGGTCGGCGTAGGCGATGTCACCGGCGAGCACGTGAAAGTCGGGACGCGCCGCGACGATCTGGTCCAGCACATTCGCGGTGTGCGACACGGTGGGGTCGTTGTCGGCTTTGTAATAGCTGTCGTCGTAATCGCCGCGGGTGAGACCGGGCGGAGCCAGCGGTGTTTCGTCGGTGCCCTGGTCCCCCATCATGGTGAACCGGAACCAGCCCACCGCGTTTCGCGCGCTGGGCATGGCGGTCGCGGCGGACCGGACGTCGCTGACGAATCCGTCGTCGGTGCGCCACCGGTAGAAGTGCGGAGTGCGCCCGGGCAGCCCGTCGACCGGCGCGTGAACGTAGAACTGCTCGGCCGACAGCACCCCGCCGCTGCTGTCCGGGATCTGGGTCACCAGGTTGCGCACCTCCGCCTCGACCGTCGCGCCGAGCCCGGGCGTCGGGCCGTGGTCGAGGAAGACTTTGGTCGTACCCGGGTTGCGGGACAGCTGGCCGGCCAGCCGTAGCTGGCTCGACGCGTCGGCCCCGTAGCCGACCCGCCGGCCTGCCACCGCCAACTGCGCATCCTGGGCGTAAGCGCGGCGACCGAACGGGGCGGCCCCCAGTGCCGCGACGGCCGCCGCGGCGGCCGATCCGCGCAGGAAGTTGCGCCGCGACACCGGGCGGGCGCGCAGATAGCTCTGATGCCATTCGTACTGCTCGGCCATCGTCATCCGGCTCGCGAGAGCCGGCGGAATGCCCGTATCGGGAATCTCCACACCAGGATCGTGACGTACCGCCCTGCGAGAACGTCAAACCGGCTGGAAAATCCACATGAACAAATCTGCCGGCGTCGGCGCTAATTACAGGGTGGTTTCGATTCCGCTCCAATCGTTCTCACATCTTTGCTGGCTAACCTGACCACCGTAGATTCAGGCGATACCCTGCGGCCAGGAGGCGCGTTGAGCGACCACATCCCCATCGGCGGTGCGTGCGCCGCGGGTTTTGGCGCGGTGCGCGACGCTTTCGAGGCGAACTTCACCGCGCGCGATGAGGTCGGCGCAGCAGTCGCCGTGTGGGTCGACGGCGACCTGGTGGTCAATCTGTGGGGCGGCTATGCCGATGCCCGCCGGCGTCGGCGGTGGCGCCAGGACACGCTGGCCAGTGTGTTCTCCGGCACCAAAGGGCTGACGAGTACCTGTGTGCATCTGCTCGCCGATCGCGGCGAGCTCGACCTGCACGCCCCGGTCGCCCGCTACTGGCCGGAGTTCGCGTCGAATGGCAAGCAGGACATCACGATCGCGTCGGTGCTCGGGCACCGCTCCGGTGTGATCGGGCCTCGCACCCGCATGCATTGGCGCGACACCACCGATTGGGACCGGGTGTGCGCCGACCTGGCCGCAGCCGAGCCGTGGTGGCCGCCCGGCACGGCCCAGGGCTACCACATGGTCAGCTTCGGGTTCATTCTCGGTGAGGTCGTCCGCCGGGTGACCGGACGCACGATCGGCCAGTATCTGCGGACCGAGATCGCCGAGCCGATGGGCGTCGACGTCCACATCGGTCTGCCGGCCGCCGAGCACCACCGCTGCGCGGAGATGATCAACAAGCCCCACATTCGCGATGTCCTGGCCAACGGCCAGGCGCCGGGGTATCCGACCTCGCTCGCCGAGCACCCGATGGCCGGGATGGCCGTCGCGATGGGCTTCGTCCCCGACGACGAGCTGGGCTCCAACGAGCTCGAGCGGTGGCGTATCAGCGAGTTCCCCAGCACCAACGGTCACGTTTCGGCGCTGGGTCTGGCCACGTTCTACAACGGGCTCGCGCAGGAAAAGCTGCTCAGCCGCGATCTTCTGGAGGCGGTGCGGGTTTCGCAGGGGGGCTTCGATCCCGACGTCGTGCTCGGGCCCCGGGTGGCCGACCACGGTTGGGGCTTGGGCTACATGCTCAATCAACGCGGTGTGGCAGGTCCCAACCTGCACAGCTTCGGCCACGGCGGCTCGGGCGGCTCCTACGGGTTCGTCGACCTCGAGCACCGCATCGGCTACGCCTACGTGATGAACTATTTCGACGCCACCAAGTGCAATGCCGATCCGCGCAGCACCGCGCTCAGCGACGAGGTGTACCGCGCTCTCGGTGTGCTCTGAGGAGCTAATTCTCGTTCTCCGGAGCACTTTCACAGGATCGGTACTGTGGACGCCATGAACGGTGTGCTGGTCGTGCTCATCCTGGTCGTCATCGGTGTGATCGTGCTGGCGGTGGTGAGCTCGTCGCGGGCCTCCGGCAATCGCACCGCGGCCGCGCTGGCGGACGCGAAGGCCGATGCCCGCCGGGTGATCGAGCGCCTCGGCGGCCAGGTGCTCAACCTGTCCGGCACCAACGAGGCCGCCACCCAGGCACTGGCCGACGCCTCCGAGCGGTTCACCGCCGCCTCCTCTCAGATCGACCAGGCCACCACCGCCAAGCAGGCGATGCTGGCCAAGGAAAGTGCGATCGAGGGGCTTTACTACGTGCGCGCCGCCCGCACCGCGATGGGTATGGATCCGGGGCCCGAGCTGGAGACGGTGTCCGGCCAGAAGGCGGCGGGCGCGGTGACCGAGGACCGCAAGGTGCAGTTCGAGGGCCGCGAGATCGAGGCCTCCCCGACTCCGAGCCAGCGGACCCCGAACTACTACCCCGGCGGCCGGGTCGCCGGGCGTCCGGTGCCGGCGGGCTGGTACTCCGAACCCTGGTGGAAAACGGCACTGGTGGCCGGCGCCTGGGGTGTCGGATCGGTGCTGTTGTTCGATGCACTGTTCTCCGGCATGCACGGCGTGGATTACGGCGCCTCGGGATTCGAGAACGGCTTCGGTTCCAGTTTCGACCAGGGCTACGACCAGGGTTTCGATCAGGGTCTGGACGCGGGCGGCCAGGACGCCGGCTGGGGTGGCGACGGCGGCGGCTGGGGCGGCGACGGAGGTGGCTGGGACGGCGGCGGCCTCGGCGACAGCGGCGGCTGGGGTGGTGGCGACTTCGGCGGCGGGGACTTCGGCGGCGGGTTCGGCGACTTTTAGATCCGGCTCTCCATCCGGGCCGTCACGCTGGCCTCCTGCAAGTCCAGCCGGTCCAGCATCGCGCGCACGGCCTCATCATCGATGCGGCCCTCGTCGCGTTCGGCGATCAACGCCGCGCGTTGCGCGGCAAGCACATTGCGATACAGCGTCGCGAACACCTCCGCACGCAGGTCGTGCTCCTCGGGGTCGGGCATCTCGTCGGCATCCTTGGAATGCCGAGCGATCCAGTCACGAATCTCGGTCAGCACATGCGGGTCGAGGCCTGCCGGCGGCTCGGCCTCGAACCGGGCCAGCACCTCGTCGGCGGCGACATGCACGGTGTGCTCGGTCTTATAGGTCTCCTCACGGTCGTAGATCCGGTCGTCCTCCCGCGAGGACAGATGCAGGCGACGGATCAGCGGCGGCAACGTCCATCCCTGCAGCAGCAGTGTGCCTACCGCCACGACGAACGCGATCGCCTGGATGGTGGCCCGCTCCGGGAACGGCTCACCGTTGGCGATCGTCGTCGGGATGCCGGCGGCCGCGGCCAACGTCACCACCCCGCGCATCCCCGTCCAGGACACCACCACATTTTCTTGCCAGGTCAGCGATGTGTGGTCAATCATGGCCCGCCACTTGCCTTTTGGCCGTTCCCGCCTGCGGGCGCCGAGTGCGCCCCGGCCACCCTCGGGGACCGGCACGCTGAGTCTGCGGTCGACATGCCGGGACAACACGCCGCGGCCGAACATCACGAACACCGAGAGCGGCCGGATCACGAGCACGATCGCCAGCACCACCAGCGCCGCGACGCCGACCTCCGCGAGCGACTCGTGGGCGTCGCGCAGGTCCTCCAGGACAAACCTCAGATGCAGACCGATGTAGGCGAACACGAACGCCTCCAGCAGCACGTCGACGGAGTGCCACACGTAGCGTTCCTGCAGCCGGGTCTGGTAGCCGGCGCTCAATGTGCCACTGCCGACGATGAACCCGGCGGCCACCACCGCCAGCACACCGGAGGCGTGGAACCGCTCGGCGGTGATGTACGCGGCGAACGGCACCACCAGGCCTTGAATCGTCTCCAGGCTGGCGCTGTTGAGGCGTTCGCGAATCCACAGCGTCACGTAGCCGAGCGCAACCCCCACCACCGGGCCGAGCAGTGCGCTGTAGCCGAACAGCAGCAGCGGATTGTCGATGAAGATGTGGGTGCCGGCGACCTGGGCGACGGCGATCGAGAACAATGCCAGCGCGGCGGCGTCGTTGATCAGGCTCTCACCGGTCAGGATCGTCATCACCCGCTTGGGCAGGCCCAGCTTGCGACCCACGGCGACGGCGGTGACGGCGTCGGGCGGTGCGACGATGGCGCCGAGAACCAGCGCGGTGGCGAATGTCAGCGGCACCACGACCAGCCACGCGGACACCGCGGCCACCGTGAACGCCGTGACCACAACCAGGCCCACGCCGAGGCCGAGGATCGGCTTGATGTTGCGCATGAACGCCGGAAACGAGAAGTCCAGCGCCGCGGAGTACAGCAGCGGCGGCAGGACCACCGAGAGCAGGACGTGAGAATCCAGTTCAGGCGCTACGAAGCCCGGCAGGAACGATGCGGCGATGCCCACCACGACGATCATCAGAGCCGGTTCCAGGCCACGGTTCTTGGCGATCGCCGCGACGACAATGGCGCCGACGACGACGAGAATCAGTTCCATACAAGCATTCTCGCGGGTGCTGCCCGCCGGCGCTGATCACACCTGGCAGGTGGGGCACCAAAACACGTTGCGACCTTCCAACTCGGCGGTCCGAACCGGGGTCGAGCACACCCGGCACGGCTCACCGGCGCGCCGGTAGACGTAGGTGCGCGGACGGTTCGGGCCGTACGACGGCGCCCCGTGATCGTGCTCGGGCCGAACCACCACGATCTTGCCGCGTCGTACACCGACCTTCATCAACGCGACCAGGTCGGTCCAGGCATCGGCGAACTCGGCCTCGGAGACGTCCCGGCCCAGCCGGAAGGGGTCGATGTGATGCCGAAAGAGCAACTCGCTGCGGTACACGTTGCCCACCCCGGCGATCACGCTCTGATCCATCAGCAGGGCGCCGATACTTTTGCGGGACTTGGAGATTCGGGCCCACGGCAGCGCAGGGTCGGCATCCCGGCGCAGCGGGTCGGGCCCGAGCCGGGCCACGATGGCCGATACCTGCGCTTCGTCGATCACCTCGCACGCGGTCGGACCGCGCAGGTCAGTACCCCACTCGTCACCGACGATCCGCATGCGCACCTGACCGACCGGCAGCGGCATCGGCACCGGCGCCTCGGTGAAGGTGCCGTACAGCCCCAGGTGGACGTGCACGATCGGACCGCCGTCGTAGTGGTGGAACAGGTGCTTGCCCCAGACCGAGGCGTGGGTGAACACCCGGCCGTCGACGATCGAGGCGTCGGTGAATCTGCCCTGCGGACTCGACACGGCCGCCGGGGCGCCGGCGAACCGGCGCTGATGCAGCCGCGCGAGCCGGTGAAGGGTGTGCCCTTCCGGCACAGGTCAGGCCGGGGCGCCGGGCACCGGCGGCGGCACGTGGGTGCGCTCGTACTCGTCGAGGATGTCGATACGACGTTGGTGGCGTTCGGCTTCCGACCATGGGGTGGACAGGAAGGCGTCGACGAAGCTCAGCGCGTCCTCGACCGGGTGCATGCGGCCGCCGATACTGACCACCTGAGCGTTGTTGTGCTCGCGGGCCAGCGACGCCGTCTCCACACTCCACGCCAGCGCGCAGCGGATGCCGGGCACCTTGTTGGCCGCGATCTGCTCGCCGTTGCCGGAACCGCCGATCACGATGCCCAGGCTGTCGGGGTCGGCCAGCGTCTTGGTCGCGGCGGCGATGCAGAAGGCCGGGTAGTCGTCCTCGGCGTCGTAGCTGTAGGCGCCGCAGTCGATCGGCTCATGACCACCGTTTTTCAGGTGCTCGATGATGGCTTGCTTGAGTTCGTATCCGGCATGGTCAGAGCCGAGGTAGACACGCATGGCCGTAACCCTAACGGGCGGCCACTCCGGCCGCGAGAAGGTCCAGCATCCGCTGCGTCTGCTCGGTCGAGCTACTGGCCAGAGAGATGCCCAACATGCTGGAGACGAGGTCGTCGGCGCGCACGTCGGCACGCAGACTGCCGTCGGCCGCCCCGGCGGCGAGCAATAGTTCGGCGGCGCCGACGATGCTGGCTCTCGTGTCGCCAGGTGTGACAGCACCGGATTCGAAGACCACGCGCAGTGATTCGGCCATGCCCCGCTTGGCGGCGACGAACTCGGCGTAGCGGTTCATCCATCGGCGTAGGGCCGCCGCCGGAGGGTCGCGTTCCAACAGGTGCCGGGCTGATGCCGCGACCTCGGCCAGCTCGGTGCGGTAGACCGCCTCAGTGAGTGCCTCCCGGCTGGGAAAGTGCCGGTACAGCGTGCCGATACCGACGCCGGCGTCGCGGGCGATGCCCTCCAACGACACCGGGCCCTCGCTTGCGGCGAACGCTGCCGCAGCAGCGGCCAGCAGCCGTTCGCGATTGCGCAGCGCATCGGACCGCTCGGCCATAGCGGAGGCACCTCCGTTTTGCTATCGTCGGTGAAGCGGAGGTTCCTCCGCATCGCCGAGTATGACACGTGAGGAGCGCCATGACGTCGACATCAGAGCCAGGCGGCGCGGGCCGGTTGGGTGAACGCAGGGTCGCCCGGATCGGGTACGGCGCGATGAGCGTCGCCACCCCGCCGATCGACGACGCGGTGACCCTGCTTCGCCGCGCGGTCGAGCTGGGCATCAATCACATCGACACCGCATCGTTCTACGAAGACGGCGACGTCAACCGCCGCATCCGGCGCGCACTCGCGCCCTATCCCGAGGATGTGGTGATTGTGAGCAAGGTTGGGGCCCGCGCGGCGCCGGGCGCGCAGGTGCCCCTGACCCTGGCTCAGAAACCCGCCGAGCTACGCGCGTCCGTCGAACTGGATCTCGACACCCTGGGCCTGGAGCGGATCCCGGTGGTGAACCTGCGTCGTGCGGACATCGGACCCGGACTGATCGCCGAGGGCGATCAGCGGGTGGACCTCGACGACCAGCTGGCCGAGCTGATCACACTGCGCGACGAGGGCAAGATCGGCTCGATCGGGATCAGCAACGTCGGGCTGGACACCGTGCGCCACGCCCTTCCCGCTGGAATCGTCTGCGTGCAGAACGCCTACAACGTGCTCGACCGGACCCACGAGGACGCCGTGAGCTTCTGCGCGGCCAACGACATCGCCTGGGTCCCGTATTTCCCTCTGGGGTCCGGCTTTCCGGGCTTTCCGAAGGTCGCCGACGACCCCGTTGTGGTACGGATTGCAGCCGAACTCGACGCGACACCCGCCCAGGTGGGCCTCGCATGGTTGCTCGCGCACTCCCCCGCGATCTTGCTCATTCCGGGCACGGCGTCCCTCGGCCATGTGGAAGAGAACGTCGACGCAGGCGCTATCACGTTGAGCGCCAAAACGATTGCCGAACTGGACGCCGTGGAGAGTAGGACGTCAGCCAACGGTGATGGCGTCCAACCGTTCCTTGATGAACGCTGACGTCGTCACCGGCGACAACCCGGGCACTCGCCCGACCGGCGGCTCCAGCGGAGTGATGAGTGCGTCGTGGTTGGCTTCGTAGAAGTAGATCAGCGAGATCAGGTCTTCTTCGGGCGCGTGCGGCTGCGGGGGCAGCACCCGGTGCCGCCCGGACGGCCAGCGCCGCCCGCTCCAGTACTCGAGTAGATCGCCGATGTTGATGGTCAACGCCGCCGGATCGTACGGTGCGTCTTCCCATCCGTCGGCCTCGGAAAAGACTTGCAGCCCACCAGCTCCGGGCTCGCGGTCCAGGATCGTCACGGTGCCGAAGTCGGTGTGCGGGCCGATCCGGAACTGGCCGGGTTCGGGCTCGCCGACGACGCTGACCGGGGGGTAGTGGTTGATGTTCATCGTCCAGGTCGGCCGGTCAGCCAGGGCGGCGAAGGGGTTCGCCGCCAGCCCCAGCGCGTGCGCCATCAAGGCCAGCAGATCGTCGGCCAGCCGGTGCACGGCCGCGGTGTACTCGGTGACCAGCGGCTGCAACTCGGCCACCTCGGCGGGCCAGACATTGGGCGCGAACCAGATCCGGTCTATCTCGGGGTCGCCGACGGCCGTTTCCGCACCCAGGCTGTAGCTCTCCTTGAGATCGGGCGGCGTCTCGGTGCCCTCGGCGTAGGCATTGGCTTCCGCACCGGGAGCGATCCAGCCGTGGCCGCCGACCGGCACCGAGTACCGGCGCTTGACGTCGTCGGGCAGGCTGAAGAACTTCCGCGACGCGGCCCGCACGCCGGCCGCCAGACCCGGATCGATGCCGTGCCCGGTGACCAGAATGAAACCGGCCTGCCGCAGCCCCTCGTCGAGTTCGGCGGCGACCGCGTCGGCCTGCTCTCCCCCGGCGTACCAACTGGACATGTCGATGGTGGCGATCACTCGGCGACTCCGATGTCCTCGTTCCACAGTTCCGGGTTCTCGGCGATGAAATCGGTCATCATCGCCACACAGCGCTCGTCGTCGAGCAGCGTGACATCCACGCCGAATTCGGCCAGCCAGTCGTGGCCGCCGGCAAACGTCCGGCTCTCCCCGATCAGCACCGCACCGATGTTGAACTGACGCACCAGCCCGCTGCAATACCAGCATGGCGAGAGCGTCGTCACCATGATCGTCGAGCGATAGTCGCGCTGGCGGCCGGCATTGCGAAACGCCGCCGTCTCGGCGTGAATCGACGGATCATCGTCCTGCACCCGCATGTTGTGCCCGCTGCCCAACAGCTCCCCATCGGCGCTGAACAACGCGGCACCGATCGGAATTCCGCCCTCCGCCAATCCCTTTCGGGCCTCGGCGTAGGCGACCTCGAGCATCGCTTCCGGTGTCATACCGCGGCGCGTTCGGCGGTGATCTTCGATCGGCATAGCACAAGATAACTTCCCCCGGCGATCAGGAAGCCGACGAAGAAGGTGATGTCGCCGAGCTCAGGCACCGCTCTGGCGATGTAGCCGACGAACTTCTCCTGGTTGGAGAACAGCAACACGGACACCACAAGGCCGAGGCCGAACGACGCGAATCCGCCCCAGTTGGCATAGCTGCGGTCGTAGAGGAATCCGGCGATGGGCTGGCCCTGACGCAGGTATTGGTCGGCGAACACCACGCCCAGCCAGGGTCCGATCCAGTACGCGATGATCAGCAGGAAGGCCTCATAGCTGGCGGCGGCGTCGGCCAGCGCCCACCACGCGATGCAGAAGCCCGCGACGCCGAAGAACACCGTGACCAGGGCGCGGGCGATATGGTGCGGCAGCTTGACGCCGATGGTCACGAAAGCCATTGCGCCGGAATAGATGTTGATCGCGTTCGCGGCGATCGCGCCTACCGCGATCGCCAGCAGGGTGGCCTTGGCCAGCGGCGAGGCCAGCTCGCTGGTGAACGCTTCGGTGGGGTTGTCGGACAGCGCCGGGCCGATGGTCACCGATGCTGCGCCGACGATCTCGAGGATCGTGCACGACAGGAACAGTCCCAGTGAGGCGAACAGTCCGGTGCGCGCAGTCGACACGGTGGCAGGCAGATACCGGGTGTAGTCGGCGGCATAGGGCGTCCAGCCGGCGGCGTAGCCGAACGCGGTGCCCACGGTCAGCAGGAACCCGCCCAGACCGCCGACACCGCCGTCGATCGCAGGCGCGTCGAAGTGAGATTTGGTGAGGATCACGACCGAGGCGATCGCGAAGATCACCGCGAGCACCGGGAAGGACCAGCGCTCGAAGGCCTGAACAAGATTGTGGCCGAAGAAAGCGAACCCGGTCTGGATCAGCACGACGATGACCAGTGCCGCCAGCGGCCCGATGCCGAACAGAGTCGACAGGGCGAAGGCGCCGCTGACGCTGTTGGTGGCAAACCACCCGACCCCGGCGGTCACCGACATCAGCACGGCAGGCACCGCGTTGCCCTTGAACCCGAACGCCAACCGGCCCAACACCATCTGCGGCACGCCGTGCAACGGGCCACGGGCGGACAGGAAGTAGTGCGCGATCGCACCCAGTCCGGTGCCGACCACGATGCCTGCGACGGCCTGCCAGAAGGTCATGCCGTAGACGGCGACCGCGAGCACGCCGACGAAGATCGTCGCGAACTCCAGATTGGGTGAGGTCCACGTCCAGAACAGTTGGCGCGGATGCCCGTGCCGATCCTCGTGCGCGATGAACTCGTTGCCACCGGGCTCGACGGCCACCAGCTTGTCGCGGTAGGTGCCGTCGGTCTGCACGCTCGGCTCGGTCGGATCAGCCACTGTCATGGACTAAAAATTGTCCCTACCAAGCCGGCGCGCAACCGGAGGGGAAATTTCAGTCGAACTGCGGCGCTTCGGTCCGCGTCCGCTTCAGCTCCCAGAAGTGCGGGTAGGCCGCGAACGTAACCGAGGCGTCCCAGAGCTTGCCTGCTTCCTCACCGCGCGGGATGCGGGACAGCACAGGGCCGAAGAACGCCACGCCGTTGATGTGGATGGTCGGGGTGCCGACGTCTTCGCCGACGGCGTCCATGCCCTCATGATGGCTCTTGCGCAGTTCGTCGTCGTACTTGTCCGAGGTGGCCGCCTCGGCGAGCTCGGCGGGCAATCCCACCTCGGCCAGCGACTCGGCGATCACGACGTCGAAATCTTTGTTGTCCTGGTCGTGGATCCGGGTGCCCATAGCGGCGTACAGCGGCGACAGGATCTCGCGGCCGTGCGCCTGCTCGGCGGCGATGGCGACGCGGACCGGTCCCCACGCCTTCTTCATCATCTCCTGGTATTCCTCGGGCAGGTCCCGGCCTTCGTTGAGCACGGCCAAGCTCATCACCCGGAAGTCGACGTCGATATCCCGAACCTTCTCGACCTCGAGAATCCAGCGGGAGGTGATCCAACACCAGGGGCACAGCGGGTCGAACCAAAAACCGGCTACTGACTTCTCGGACATGCGGGCTCCTCCCAGCGATGGACGCAGACTTCCAACTCAACTCCTTCCAATAGAACACTGTTCCCACTGCCGCTAGGTTGGACGCGTGGCACTACCCAACCTGACTCGTGACGAGGCCATCGAGCGCGCTGCTCTGGTCACCGTCGGCAACTACTCCATCGCTCTCGATCTGACGACCGGCTCCGAGACGACCTTCCGATCCACGACGACCGTCGAATTCGAGGCGACCCCCGGCGCCGACACCTACATCGACCTGGCCGCCGATACCGTGCACAGTGCGGTTCTCAACGGCCGCGACGTCGACGTCTTGGAATACGACGAGTCCACCGGCATCGCGCTGCAGGGGCTGGAGAAGACCAACGTCCTGGTGGTCGACGCCGACTGCCGCTACTCCAACACCGGTGAGGGCCTGCACCGCTTCGTCGACCCGGTCGACGGTGAGGCGTACCTGTACTCGCAGTTCGAAACCGCGGATGCCAAGCGGATGTTCGCCTGTTTCGACCAGCCCGACCTCAAGGCCACCTTCGACGTGACGGTCACCGCGCCGTCGCACTGGCAGGTGATCTCCAACGGCGCGACCGTGTCCAACGAGGGCGGCGTCCATACGTTCGCCACCACCCCGCGGATGAGCACCTACCTGGTGGCGCTCATCGCCGGCCCCTACGCGCGTTGGGACGACGTCTACGCCGACGAGCACGGCGAGATCCCGCTCGGGCTGTTCTGTCGCTCGTCGCTCGCCGAGTACATGGACGCCGAGCGGCTGTTCACCGAAACCAAACAGGGGTTCGGTTTCTACCACCGCAACTTCGGGGTGCCGTACGCGTTCGGCAAGTACGACCAGCTCTTCGTGCCCGAATTCAACGCCGGCGCAATGGAAAACGCCGGCGCGGTGACGTTCCTGGAGGACTACGTCTTCCGGTCCAAGGTCACCCGCTACAGCTACGAGCGTCGCGCGGAGACCGTGCTGCACGAGATGGCGCACATGTGGTTCGGCGATCTGGTCACGATGACGTGGTGGGACGACCTGTGGCTCAACGAGTCGTTCGCGACGTTCGCCTCGGTGCTGTGTCAGGCCGAAGCAACCGAGTACGACCAGGCGTGGACCACGTTCGCCAATGTGGAGAAGTCCTGGGCCTACCGACAGGATCAGCTGCCGTCGACCCATCCGGTCGCGGCCGACATCCCGGATCTGCACGCCGTCGAGGTCAACTTCGACGGCATCACCTACGCCAAGGGCGCCAGCGTCCTTAAGCAGCTCGTCGCCTACGTCGGGCTGGAGCACTTCCTGGCCGGGCTGCGTGACTATTTCGCCGCGCACGCCTTCGGCAACGCCACGTTCGACGACCTGCTGGGTGCGTTGGAGAAGGCCTCCGGACGCGACCTGTCCGACTGGGGCCGCCAATGGCTCAAGACCACCGGGCTGAACACCGTGCGCGCCGACTTCGATGTCGACGACGAGGGCCGGTTCACCCGGTTCGCGATCAATCAGGGCGGTGCGGCGCCGGGGGCCGGCGAGACCCGGGTGCACCGGCTGGCGGTCGGCATCTACGACGACGACCCGACGACGGGCAAGCTGGTGCGGGTGCACCGCGAAGAGCTCGACATCTCCGGATCCGTCACCGAAGTCCCTGCTTTGCAAGGTGTTTCGCGCGGCAAGCTGGTCTTGGTCAATGACGACGACCTGACCTACTGCTCGTTGCGGCTGGACGACGATTCGCTGCGGACCGCACTGGGCCGCATCGCCGACATCGAAGAGCCGCTGCCCCGGACGCTGGTGTGGTCGGCGGCGTGGGAGATGACCCGCGACGCCGAACTGAAGGCTCGCGATTTCGTTGCGCTGGTGATGAGCGGTGTGCAGGCCGAGACCGAGGTCGGGGTGGCGCAGCGGCTGCTGCTGCAGGCGCAAACCGCACTGAATTCCTACGCCGATCCGCAGTGGGCGTGCGCCAACGGGTGGCCGGCGTTCGCCGACCGGCTGCTGGACTTGGCCCGTGAGTCCTCCCCCGGCTCGGATCATCAGCTCGCGTTCGTCAACGCGTTGTGCACGTCGGTGCTGCAGCTGCATCACGTCGCGGTGCTCGCGACCCTGCTGGACAACGAGCCGGCCGAGGTGAATCTGCCCGGCTTGGTGATCGACACCGATCTGCGCTGGCGCATCGTGACGGCGCTGGCCGCTTCCGGCGACATCGACGGCGACGGCGTGGAGACACCGTTCATCGACGCCGAGGCGCAGCGCGATCCGACTGCGGCCGGCCGCAGGCACGCGGCCGCGGCGTCGGCGGCCCGCCCGCAGCTCGACGTCAAGAATGCGGCCTGGCAGCAGGTGATCGAGGACGACACCCTGCCGAACATCACCGCGCGTGCGATCATCGGCGGTTTCGTCCAGACCGGACAGAGCGCGCTGCTGCAGCCGTTCACCGAGCGCTACTTCGCGGCGATCCCCGGAGTGTGGGAGCGCCGCTCCAGCGAGGTCGCGCAGACCGTGGTGATCGGTCTGTACCCGTCGTGGGACATCAGCTCCGAGGCCCTGCTGGCTGCGGACAACTTCCTCGCCGGCGAACTGCCGTCGGCGTTGCGCAGGCTCGTGTTGGAAGGCCGGGCCGGTATCGAACGCTCACTGAAAGCGCGCGCCTTCGACGCGCAGTGATCCCGCGCTGCCAAAATCACGCTATGGCAGCCAGGAACACCCGACGAGCACGCGCGGCGCGCAGACGCACCCGACGGGTGAAAGCGGTGGTCAATGACCTGACCGAGGAGCAGTGGGCGACGCTGAAGCTCGCCTGGAACGGCTGCGCGTACTGCGGGGCGACGGGTAAGCCGCTGCAACGCGACTGCGTCATGGCGATATCGCGGGGCGGGCGCTACACGATCGACAACGTGGTGCCCGCCTGCGGGGCGTGTAACGCCAGCAAATGCAACGACGAGGTCACCGGCTGGCTGCGCCGCAAGCGGCTCGACGAACGCCTGTTCCTCGAGCGGTATGTGCGCATCCGCGCCGAGTTGCTCGCTGCGGCCGAGGCCGCGGACGACTCCCGCGAGATTGAACTCACGCAGACGTCTACTCGAACTTCCTCTGCGTGAGGTCAATCTCGTGCAGAGGACGTCCGGCACCCCAGGTGCTTACGGCCGGGAAATGGCCGCCGACATCACCCGCACGGCGCTGACCAAGCCGTCGATCAGGTTGCCCTCTTTGAAGGCCGACGCGGCCGCCGACACCCCGAGCGGGGCTGCCGACTCGGCACCACGGCCACGCACGTCCGCGCCGTAGACCACCTCAATGGCCTTCTGGTCCGGCGACACGGCGAGCAGCACGGCATTGTTCGGCGTCGGCACGTCGGCCAGGATCTCCCGGGCGCGGGCCGCGGTGTCGCTACCCAGGTCGCCGATGTAGACGGCGAAGCGGGCCTTGGACTGCCGGCTGCCGTACTTGAGCGCATCGTCCAGTTCGACCAGCTGCTTCACCGGGAACGGGTAGTGCACCGACAGCTCACCCGGCTCGGTCACGCCAGACAGGCGCCCGCTGGTGGTCACCGCCCAGCCGTAGGGCAGGTTGGCCGGATCGACGGTCGCTACCGCGGTGCCGTGGTCACCACTTGCCACTTGCTCCACCTCCCACGTTCACCTCGGCCGAGCCGTGACCGTGATGGCCACCGCCGGGAACCACCTCGTCGACGGCCGCCCACAGGATCGGCGCGTGCGTCCAAGGCTCGGACAACTTGTAGGTCTTGGCGCGCTTGCTCTTACCGGGGACGAACAGCAAGAACAGCACAGCCGCGAGGCCAAACGGGATGCCCACGAATAGACCGTGGATGACGGCAGCATTCACGTTGCAAACCGTAGCAGTCAGGCCGCGCCCTCACCCAGGTAGCGCACCCAAGCGGGGTCGAGTTCTTTGATGGTGCACAACAACCGCCAGTGCTGGCCCTTCGGCGGCATCGGCACCAGGCGCAGGGTCCAACCCAGTTCGCTCAGCAATTTGTCGGCTTTGCGGTGGTTGCACGCCCCGCAGGCAGCCACGCAGTTCTCCCAGGAATGCTCGCCGCCGCGACTGCGCGGCACCACGTGGTCGACGGTGTCGGCCTTGGCGCCGCAGTACGCGCAGCGGAACCGATCGCGGTGCATCAACGCGGCCCGGGTCATCGGGATGCGCGCCCGGTACGGGACCCGCACGAAGCTGCGCAGCCGGATCACCGACGGCACCACGATCGCCCGCGTCGCCGAGTGGATCACCGGCCCGGTCGGGTCGTCGTGCACCACGTCGGCCTTGCCACACAGCAGCATGATGACCGCGCGGCGCATGGGGAGCGCCGTCAGCGGTTCGTAGGTTGAGTTCAGCAACAGCACCCGGCGACGTCCCCACACTGATCCGTCGGCCGGGCCGGGTATGTGAGGGTCGGCGTGCAGGCTGGAACCGGCTACGGACCCGATCGGGCCCGCCGCGGCGCGGTGACCGCGGTTCCGTTTGCGCTGCGACATGCGTCCTCCGGCAACCAGTCCACCACGGATCTGCCGCGTCCGCACGACTATTTGTCCCGTGTTCGCAGGTCAAATCCGTGAACATCGGGTGACGTGGGCTCCGTCCGAGGTGGATGTACACAATGGTGGGGTGAGTGAGACTCAGGCCGGCGGGGATGGGCAGACCTTCTATGACGCCGTGGGCGGCCACGAAACGTTCCGCACGATCGTGTCCCGTTTCTACGAGCAGGTTCGCGAAGACGAGGTGCTGCTTCCGCTGTATCCCCCCGACGAGCTCGACGATGCCGAGGTCCGGCTGCGCATGTTCCTCGAGCAGTACTGGGGCGGCCCGCGGACCTATTCGGACCTTCGCGGACATCCCCGGCTTCGGATGCGCCACGTCCCGTTCAAGATCGGTTTCATCGAGCGCGACGCGTGGCTGCGCTGCATGCACACCGCGGTAGCCTCAATCGACTCCCAGACGCTCGATGACGCGCACCGGCGGGAGCTGCTGGCCTACCTCGAGATGGCCGCGCAGTCGATGGTCAACTCCCCGTTCTAGAGGACACCGATGACCGAAGCCGTCCCGTGGTGGACGAACGCGATCTTCTATCAGGTCTATCCCCGCTCCTTCGCCGACAGCAATGGTGACGGCGTCGGCGATCTCGAGGGCGTCACCGCGCACCTCGATCACGTCAGTGAGCTCGGCGTCGACGCGATCTGGCTCAACCCGGTGATGGTCTCCCCCATGGCCGACCACGGGTATGACGTGGCTGACCCCCGCGATGTCGACCCGCTCTTCGGCGGGCTCGGTGCGCTGGAGCGGCTGATCACCGAGGCGCATGCCCGCGGCATCCGCATCACGATGGATCTGGTGCCCAACCACACCAGCTCGCAGCACACCTGGTTCCAGGCCGCGCTTGCCGGGGCACCGGGAAGTGTTGAGCGGGAACGTTATATCTTCCGCGACGGCCTGGGTGCGGACGGCGCGACGCCGCCCAACAACTGGGTGTCGGTGTTCGGCGGCCCCGCCTGGACCCGGGTCGCAGACGGCCAGTGGTACCTGCACCTGTTCGACGCCGAACAGCCGGACCTCAACTGGGACAACCCCGAGGTGTTCTCCGACCTGGAGAAGACGCTGCGGTTCTGGCTGGACCGCGGGGTCGACGGCTTTCGCATCGATGTCGCGCACGGCATGGCCAAACCGCCAGGCCTGCCGGACATGACGAACCCGGACGTCGAAATGCTCACCCTCGACGACCACGATCCCCGGTTCAACCACGAAGGTGTTCACGACATCCACCGCGGTATCCGCTCGGTGCTCGACGACTATCCCCATGCGGTGACCATCGGCGAGATCTGGGTGTTCGACAACGCGGACTTCGCCAAGTATCTGCGGCCCGACGAACTACACATGGGCTTCAATTTCCGTTTGGTGCGAGCCGAATTCGACCCTGCCAGTGTTCGCGGTGCGATCGAGAACGCGTTGGCCGCGGCGGCGCTGGCCGACGCGAGCCCGACCTGGACGCTGTCCAACCACGACGTCGAGCGTGAGGTCTCGCGCTACGGCGACGGTGCCGCCGGGCTCGCCCGGGCCCGCGCGATGGCGATGGTCATGCTGGCGCTGCCCGGGGCGGTGTTCCTCTACAACGGAGAAGAGCTCGGGTTGCCCAACGTGGACCTGCCCGACGAGGCGCTGCAGGACCCGGTGTGGGAACGCTCCAAACACACCGAACGCGGGCGCGACGGCTGCCGGGTCCCGATGCCGTGGGCGGGTGACGCACCACCGTTCGGCTTCTCATCGAACCCGGACACCTGGCTGCCGATGCCGCCGGAGTGGTCCGCACTCACCGTCGAACGCCAACTCGGCGAACCGGATTCGACGCTGCTCTTCTTCCGCACGATCCTTCGGCTGCGCCACCACCACTTTCACTTCACCGAGTTCGACGTGGAGTGGCTGCAGTTGCGCGATGACGCGCTGGCGTTCGTGTCGGCCGGGGTGGTGTGTGTGCTGAACACCGGCGGCACCGCACTGGAGCTACCGGCAGGCGAATTGCTCGCCGCCAGTGCGCCAGTGGTTGCCGGGCAGTTGCCGCCGGATTCGGCGGCGTGGATCGTGACCGCCTAGACGCCCGCGGCCAGCAGGTTCACCACCGACGCCACGATGATCGAGCCGAACACGAACGACAGCAGTCCGTGGCCCAGCGCGGTCGCCCGCATCCGCGTCGAGGTCAGGTTGGTGTCAGAGATGGCGAAGCTCATCCCGACGGCGAACCCGACGTAGAAGAAGTCCTTGAAGCAGGGCTTGTCTTTGTGGCCGGGCGGGCTGTTGAAATCGATCCCGCCGGGCTGCTTCGGGTCGAAATAGTGTTTGGCGTAGATGATCGCGTAGAGCGTGTGGATGGTCAGCCAGGACAGCACCACGCTGCCGACGGCCATCCAGCCCGCACCTGAATCGTGTCGGACCCCGCCTGCGGCTTCCTGGCTGCGGCCCAACAAGACCCAGACCCCGACCAGGCTGGCGGCCGCGCCGCCGAGCACCAACGCGGTGACGACCCAGGGCAGCGGCTGCTCCTGGCTGGCGTGCTGCTTGGTCTCCTCGTGGTCGAAGCCCCACAGCGCCAGCCACGTCCAGCCGGTGAAGATCAGCGCCAGCGCCGTCCACCCGCCGAGCAACGACAGCATGCCGTTCTGGCCCCACAGCACGGCAGTCACGACCGCGCCGACCGTACCTCCGACCGCCACCCGGGCTGCCGGGCGGCTCCAGAACGGCAGGGTGCCGTGGACGTTGTCAGCCACCGGCGGATACTAACGCAGCACCAGCGCGGGATCGCCGCGTCGCCGATACACCGACCCGAACCGCGCGTCGATCCGCAACCACGTCGGCGACAGGCGCACCCGGACGATCTCGTCTTCGCCCGGCGGTTCCGGCATGAATCCCATTGCGGTCAAAGCGAACACACACCGCATCGGCACACCGACCTCGGCGTCACCTGAACTCACCCGCAGCACATCCTGATCCAACAGCGACGCAGGCGGTCCGTGCGCGCTGCTGTGCTCTTTGGCCAGATCGGCACCCCGCTGGGCCAAATCGATCAGCACGGCGGCCGGCACATCGTCGAGGTGGCTGAAGCCGGTGTCCGGTGGCAACGCGCCGCGCCACGCAGAATCCATCGGATAACCGGGATCCACCCGGCCGGACACATCGGGGTTACGCAGGCCGCGGGCCAATTGGTCTGCCGCACAGGACAAGTCAGCGGGGCTGACCTCGCCGGCGACCGCGCGAACGGCGAGAACATCGAACCCGGTGGCGACCCAGGCCGTCACCACCCCGTCGGATCGGGCGCGCAGCCGGATCACCGCGGCTTCGTCGAGGCGCAACGCGTGTTCGACGAACACCGCAAGATCGCTGCGGACGACAGCGTCGGGAATGGTGAGCGTCATCGCTGCCAGCGCTGCAAGTACTCCCGATGCTTGGGCGAAAGTCGCACCAGCCGCTGCTCTTTGATGTGCACGGCAGCCAGCTGTGTCTCGGCGATCACCGAGGGCCGCGAGTCCGGCGCGGCGTTGAGCGAGCGCACTTCGTAGCCGAGGGTGAAGTCCACGGCACGCAGTCGCTTGGTCCACATCGTCACCTGCAGCGGTGAGTCTTCCAACCGCAGTTGGCCTTTGTAGAGCACCTGGACCTCGTGGATGAGCAGCCCGATCGTGGTGATGTCCTCGGCGAAGGGCTCGGCAAGGAAGTCGACCCGGGCCTCTTCCAGGATTGTCACCATCGTGGCGTGGTTGATGTGCTGATACATGTCGATGTCCGACCAGCGCACATGCACGCCGGTGGTGAATCCATTAACCACTTGACCCTGTTCCACTCGTCCTGGTCATGCTTCGGATCTGGCGTGCCGCCACCGACAGTGTGGCCAGGTCACGTTCGTCGTCGGCGTAGATCTCGGCCAGCGTGCGACGGGCCCGCTCGACCCGCGATCCGTTGGTGTGCTCCCATTCGGCGATCTTCTCCTCCCCCGTCTCCTCGGGTTCGCCGACCGCCAGCACGTCCAAGCACAGAGCCCGCAACGACCCGTAGATGTCGTCACGAATGGCCAAGCGCGCCAACGAGTGCCACCGATCGTCGCGAGGGAGCCCGGACACCGCGGTCAGCAGGCCGTCGGTGCTCAGGTGATCCATCAGCGCGAAGTAGGTGTCGGCGACCTCGGCGGGATCGCGGTCGACGATGTCGGCGATATCGATCACGTCGAGCAGGCTGTACTGGTACAGGCCGGTGGCCACCGTGTAGGCCAGGTCCGCCGGGGCGCCGTGCGCCTCGAACTCACCGGCCTCCTTGGCCACGATCGCCTTGTCGTCGCCGCGCAGCCATTCCGACATCCGCGGTGTCAGCTCGGCCAGCGTCGCGGCGAACCGGTTGATCTCAGCACCGACGGCCAGCGGCTGCGGCCGGTAGTTCAGCAGCCAGCGCGACGCCCGGTCGAGCAGGCGACGCAGATCCAGAGTCATCCGGTCGGACACGTTGATCGGCAACCCGGCCCGGGACGCGTCGAGGATGCGCTGCCAGACCTTGGTGATCCCGAAGATCGCGTCGGTGGCCACGAACGTGCGGACCGCGTCGACGTATCCCACGCCGGTGTCCTCGGTGACCCGATAGGCGAAGGTGATGCCGCCGGTGTCGACCACGTTGTTGACCAACATCGTCGTGGTGATCTCCCGGCGCAGCTGGTGGCCGCGGATCTCACCTGCGAAGTGGTCACTGAGCTGGCTCGGAAAGTATTGCGGGAGGCGCGCGGCGAACACCTCCTGGTCGGGCAGCTCGCTGGCCAGTACGTCGTCCTTGAGGGACAGCTTCACATGCGCCATCAGGGTCGCCAGTTCCGGTGAGGTCAGCCCGATCCCGACCTCTTGGCGGCGCCGAATCTCCTTGTTCGACGGCAGCGCCTCCAGCGCACGGTTGAGCCCGCGCCGCTCCTCGAGTTCGACGATCTGGCGGGCGTGCACGTTGAGCAGCGCGGCGGCGTTGGCCCGGCTGGTGCCCATCAGATCGTTCTGGTCGACGTTGTCGGTCAGGACCAGCCGCGACACCTCGTCGGTCATCGAGGCCAGCAGCTCGGTGCGCTCGTCGGCGCTCACCTTGCCCGCGGTGACCAGCGAGTCGACCAGAATCTTGATGTTGACCTCGTGGTCGCTGCAGTCCACGCCGGCGGAGTTGTCCATGGCGTCGGTGTTGATCCGCCCACCGCACAGATCGAACTCGACCCGACCCAGTGAGGTCACCCCCAGGTTGCCGCCCTCGCCGATCACCTTGGCGCGCACCTGGTTTCCGTTCACCCGGATCGTGTCGTTGGCGCGGTCGCCGACTTCGGCATCGGATTCGGACTCGGCTTTGATGTAGGTGCCGATGCCACCGTTGAACCACAGATCCACCGGGGCTTGCATGATCGCCTTCATCAGCGCGGGCGGGGTGACCTCGTCGGCATCGCCTTGCAGGCCCAGCGCCGCACGCATCTGCGGGCTGACCGGAATCGACTTCTGCTGGCGGCTGAACACGCCGCCGCCCGCACTGATCAGGCTGGGGTCGTAGTCCTCCCAGCTCGACCGGGGCAGCTCGAACAGCCGACGCCGCTCCTGCCAGGACCGCTCCGCGTCCGGGTCGGGATCGATGAAGATGTGCCGGTGGTCGAAAGCGGCGATCAGCCGGATGTGGTGTGACAGCAGCATTCCGTTGCCGAAAACGTCGCCGCTCATGTCACCCACCCCGACGACGGTGAAGTCCTGGCTCTGGGTGTCCACGCCCATCTCGCGGAAGTGCCGTTTGACCGACTCCCAGGCGCCTTTGGCGGTGATGCCCATGGCCTTGTGGTCGTAGCCGACCGAACCGCCGGAGGCGAACGCGTCGCCGAGCCAGAAACCGTACGACTGGGCAACATCGTTGGCGATGTCGGAGAAGGTGGCGGTGCCCTTGTCGGCGGCGACGACAAGGTAGGCATCGTCGCCGTCCCGGCGGACCACCCGGGGCGGGGTGATGACCTGCCCGGTCGCTCGGTCGACGTTGTCGGTGACATCGAGCAGGCCCGCGATGAACAGCCGGTAGCAGGCAATTCCCTCGTGGCGGAACGCATCCCGGTCCGCGGCGACATCGCCGAGGGGTGCGGGTGGCTTCTTGACGACGAATCCGCCCTTGGCGCCGACGGGCACGATCACCGCGTTCTTCACGGCCTGGGCTTTGACCAGGCCGAGGATCTCGGTGCGGAAGTCCTCCCGGCGATCCGACCAGCGCAGGCCGCCGCGCGCCACGTGACCGAACCGCAAATGCACGCCCTCGACCCGAGGTGAGTAGACGAAGATCTCGAACTTCGGCCGGGGCAGCGGCAATTCGTCGATCAGCTGCGGGTCGAGCTTCAGCGACAGTACGTTCTGCGCATGCGCCGAGTCGGGACTGGTGACGAAGTAGTTGGTCCGCAGCGTCGCTTGGATCATCGTCGCGAACGCCCGCAGCACCCGGTCGGTGTCGAGGCTGACCAGCGCGTCGATGTCGGCAGCCACCGCGTCGGCCGCGGCGAGCGCGTCCAGGCCCTTGTCGGCGGAGTCCGGGTCGAACATCGCCTCGAAGAGGGTCACCAGTGAACGCGCGGTGCCTGGATTGCCGTTGAGCACCGACTCGATGTGCGACTGACTATAGGGAAAAGCCGCCTGCCGCAAGTACTTCGCGTAGGCGCGCAACACCGCGACCTGCTGCCAGGTCAGCCCGGCGCGCAGCACCAGTTCGTTGAACCGGTCGATCTCGGCGCGCCCTTGCCAGATGGCGGTGACGGCATCGGCGAACCGCTGCGCGGTGGCGTCCCACTCCTCCTGGGTGGCGGCGTCGGGCATGGACGCGTCCGGCCGGATCTTGAATTGGTAGATCCAGACCTTCAGCCCGTCCGGGCGCACCACGGTGAACGGGCGCTCCTCGAGCACCAGCACCCCCATGCACTGCAGCATCGGCAGCAGGTGACTCAGGGACGCGGTCGATCCGCCCAGGTACCAGGTTAGGAAGGCCTCATTGCCCTCGTCGCCCTGCTCGAACTGCAGCTTGACCGAATCCTCTTGCAGCGCTTCGATGAAACCGATGTCGGTGATCGCCTCGGTGGAGGTGACGGCCTGCTTGAACGTCTCGGGTAGCGCTTCGGCATAGTGTTCGGCGATCGCCTGGTCGATCTTGCCGGTCCGCGCCGAACCGATCAGCCGGTCACCCCAGGTGCGCAGCGCGTCGGTGAGCAGGCCCTGCACCCGGATGCGGTTCTGCTCGCTGTCATCGATGGACTCACGTGTGGAGCTGTCCGGCAGCCGCACAGTGAAATGAACTACCGCCCAAGGTGATTCACTGACGCGTGCGGTGTAGTCGATGCTCAGGCCGCCGAACTCACGCACCAGGATGTCCTGCATCGCCAGCCGCACCACGGTGGTGTAGCGGTCGCGCGGCAGGTACACCAGAGCGGACACGAATTGGCCCAGCTGGGCGGCCCGGAGGAAGAGCAAGGCGCGGCGGCGCGAGCCGAGGTCGACGACGGCGGTCGCCATCGCCAGCAGCTGCTCGGCGGTCAGCGAGAACAGCTCGGAGCGCGGAATGGTCTGGATGATGTCGAGCATCAGCTGCCCGGGATGGCTGGGGTCGCTCTTCGACATCGCCAGCACGTCGCGCACCCGCCGCGAAATCAGGGGAATGTCAAGAACGTTGGCGCTCATCGCCGCCGCCGTGAACAGCCCGACGAAGCGATGCTCCACATCGCCGGCTCCGCCGGAACCGTGCTCGCGGATCACCACGATGTACGGGTACGCCCCGTAGCGCAGGAAGCTGGGCATGGTGGCCTGCGCCAGCACCAGCACGTCGCCGGGGTTGGTGAGCTCGGGTAGCACCTCGGTACGCAGCCGCGCCACCCCCAGCCTGCTGGATTCAATGACGGTGGCGACCCCGTCGCGCACCGTGCAGTCCTGACAGCCCAGGAGGATGAAGTGGCCGTCGGACAGCCACCGCAGCAGGTCGGCGACGTCGCTGCGGTCCGCGCCGACGAATCGGGTTCCCTGATCGTTGTCGATCTCGCGGGCGAGGTCGTGCAGCGCCGCGGACAGCGCCGTCGAATCCAGCGCCACCTGCCGGGCGTCGGCCACGGCCATCGGCAGCATCCGCTCCGCCTCGGCCAGTGCCTTCCGGTTCACCGACGGCGAGAGTTGGACGTGGATCCAGGATTCGTCGATCCCGTCGGACTCCGGGCCTGCCGGATCTTCGGGTGATGCCGGCCGCACGTCGAGCAGTTCCCCGCTCGCGCTGCGCCGCACCCGGAACACGGGGTTCATCAGCGCGACATAGCTGACCCCGAGCCGATGCAGTAGCACCGTGACCGAATCCAGCAGTGTGGTGGCTTGGTCGGTGACGACCTGCAGCGCGGGCCCGAACCCGCCGGGATCGTCGGAGGGGTACACCGCGACCAGCGTCTCGCCGACGGACCGGACGCGGGCCAGCCGCTCCTGGGCGGCGATCAGCTCGGCGGGCACCGCCTGTTCGGCGGCCGCCGCGACCAGCGGGCCGGTGTCGGTGCCGTCGACATCGGGGGCCCCGCCGTGCGGACCGCGATAGGTGGCGAGGTAGGCCTCACCCAGTGACTCGGTAGCTTTGGGGTCAACCCTCATACCTGCGGCTCCTGCTCAGCGTGCGAACCGACGCTGGTCCGCAGCCGCCAACATTAGTCGCGTGTGAGCCTGCGGTGGGTGACCCTGTGCGGACGGGCCGCGTCGGCTCCCATTCGCTCGATCTTGTTCTCCTCGTAGGCGCCGAAGTTGCCTTCGAACCAGAACCACTTGGCCTCGTTGTCGTCGTCGCCCTCCCACGCCAGGATGTGCGTGCAGGTGCGATCCAGGAACCAGCGATCGTGGCTGATCACCACCGCGCAGCCCGGGAAGTTCTCCAGAGCGTTCTCCAGCGAGGACAGCGTCTCGACGTCGAGATCGTTGGTGGGCTCGTCGAGCAGGATCAGGTTGCCGCCCTCCTTGAGGGTCAGCGCCAGGTTGAGCCGGTTGCGTTCACCACCGGAGAGCACGCCGGCCGGCTTCTGCTGATCGGGTCCCTTGAAGCCGAATGCCGACACATAGGCTCGCGACGGGATCTCGTTCTGGCCGACCTCGATGTAGTCAAGGCCGTCCGAAACCACCTGCCACACCGTCTTTTTCGGGTCGATGCCGGCGCGGCTCTGGTCGACGTAGCTCAGCTTGACGGTGTCGCCGACCCGCACGGTTCCACTGTCGGGCTGTTCCAGTCCGACGATGGTCTTGAACAGGGTGGTCTTACCGACACCGTTGGGGCCGATGACGCCGACGATGCCGTTGCGGGGCAACGTGAACGACAGGTCCTTGATCAGCGTGCGGCCTTCGAAGCCCTTGTCGAGGTGATCGACCTCGACCACCACGCTGCCCAGCCGTGGCGGAGCCGGGATCTGGATCTCCTCGAAATCGAGCTTCCGGGTCTTCTCCGCCTCGGCCACCATCTCCTCGTACCGGCCGAGTCGGGCCTTGTTCTTGGCTTGGCGGGCCTTGGCACCGGAGCGCACCCAGGCCAGTTCTTCCTTGAGGCGCTTCTGCAGTTTCTGGTCCTTCTTGCCCTGCACCTCGAGGCGCTCGGCCTTCTTCTCCAGATAGGTCGAGTAGTTGCCCTCGTAGGGGTAGGCGCGGCCGCGGTCGAGCTCGAGGATCCACTCGGCGACGTTGTCCAGGAAGTACCGGTCGTGGGTGACGGCCAGGATCGCGCCCTTGTAGGCGGCGAGGTGCTGTTCGAGCCAGAGCACGCTCTCGGCGTCGAGGTGGTTGGTGGGCTCGTCGAGCAGCAGCAGGTCCGGCTTGGACAGCAGCAGCTTGCAGAGCGCCACACGACGCTTCTCACCACCGGACAGATGGGTCACCGGTTCGTCCGGCGGCGGGCAGCGCAGGGCGTCCATCGCCTGCTCGAGCTGCGAATCGATGTCCCAGGCGTCCTCGGCGTCGAGTTCCTCCTGGAGCTTGCCCATCTCGTCCATGAGCTCGTCGGTGTAGTCGGTGGCCATCAGCTCGGCCACCTCGTTGTACCGGTTGAGCTTGGCTTTGATCGCCACGCCCTCTTCGACGTTCTCCCGGACGGTCTTGGTCTCGTCGAGCTGCGGCTCCTGCATGAGGATGCCGACCGTGGCTCCCGGCGCCAGCATCGCGTCGCCGTTGTTGGCCTGGTCCAGGCCGGCCATGATCTTCAGCACGCTGGACTTACCCGCACCGTTGGGGCCGACGACGCCGATCTTGGCTCCGGGCAGGAAGGCGAGAGTGACGTCATCGAGGATGACCTTGTCGCCGTGTGCCTTGCGGACCTTGCGCATCGTGTAGATGTATTCGGCCATTGCCGCGGGGGTGCCTTCCGTTTTCGTCGTGAAATGCTCGCCGACCATCCTAGGCGCGCCACGGCAAGGCCTCGCGGCCGCGCTGGACGACGCCAGCGCGGCCACCGCCTCCGCTACGCCGAGAAGGCCAGATCAGCGGTCTCCTCGACAGTCTCGGCAGCGTCGGACTGGTCCTCGGCGATCGGCTCGGTGTCGACCGGTTCCGCCGGCCTGGCCTGGGGCTGTTCGAAGCGGATGATCGCCCGCGACAGGTCGGGGCCGACCGCCGTGGCGCGCATCTCCAGCGACGACCGCCGGACGCCTTCCTTGTCGTCGTACTCGCTGGTGAAGACGTCGCCGACGACGATCACCGGGGCGCCCTTGTAGAGGCCGGCGCCGACGCCGGTGACCAGCTTGCCCCAGCAGGTGACGGTGATGAACAGCGAGTTGCCGGGCTCCCAGGTGCCGTCGCCGGTGCGGCGCCGGGAGTTGCTGGCCACCCGGAAGCTGATCAGCTCCTGGTCGCCGACGACGCGGCGGCGGAGATCGGTGACGATGCGGCCGACGACGGTCAGATGGGTTTCGAACATGGCTTGGGTCCTTTCGATTCGCTTGGGTTGCGCCTCCAGTGAGCCGCCGGACCCCGACAGCCGCGTTCTCGGTGGGCCCCGCCGGGGCCTGGCTGTGGATGAAAGTCGAACTGGGGATACACCTCGTCGATCCCGCCGCGACCGTAACGTCAGGGCGCCCAACCGGCGATTCCGCCGCCGTGGCGTCACTGTCGGCGATCGACTCGGCTGTCAGCCTCATTCTCGCGGCGGGCCAGATGGGCCAACATCCGGTTGTAGGCGGCCAGATCAGCGTCCTCGTCGCGCTCGGCGGCGCGGTCGAGTCGCTTGGCGGTGCGCCGGTCACTTCGGCTCCACTGGATCAGCAGCGCGATCATCACCACCACGAGTGGGATTTCACCTGCCGCCCAAGCGATTCCGCCGCCGAGATGCTGATCGGCGAGCAGGTTGGTGTGCCAACTCAGCTTCAGTGAACGGTAGAAGCTCTCCCCCAGCACCTGATCCATGCCCATCATCACCACGCCGAAGAAAGCGTGCAGCGGCAGCGAGGCGAACACCATCGCGATCTTGGCCACCGCCGGCAGTGGGCGTGGTGTGGGGTCGACGCCGATGACCACCCAGTAGAAGAGGTAGCCGCTGATCAAGAAGTGCAGGTTCATCAGCACGTGCGCGCCGTGCAGGCCCGCCGCCGCGTCGAAGATGCCGCCGAAGTAGAGACCGTAGAACCCCGCGACGAACACGATCGTGGCCACCACCGGGTGAGTGAAGAACCGCGACCACTTGCTGTGCAGACCGTCGAGCAGCCATTCGCGTGGCCCGGGCGGGTTGCCCTTACCCGCGGCGGGCAGCGCCCGCAGCGCCAGCGTCACCGGTGCGCCGAGCACCAGCAGGACCGGGATCAACATCGACAGCAGCATGTGCGCCGTCATGTGCACACTGAACATGGCCGGCATATAGCGGCCCACGCCCGATGACGTCGTGAACAGCAGCGCCCCGCAGCCCAGCAGCCAGGCGAATGTCCGCCCGGGTGGCCATGAGTCACCGCGGCGGCGTAACCGGATCACGCCGGCCAGGTACACCGCAGCGAACACGATCGCCGCAGTGCCGAACACCAGGTCGAAGCGCCAGTCCAGCAGAATCCGCGCGACGGTCGGCGGCCCGGCCAGGTCGTAGCCGATCCCGACTTCGGCCGGCGACGGGTCGGCGACCAGCGGGGGTGGCGGCGGGGTACGCCCGAGCCCCACCGCGATGCCGAACGTGAGGCCGAAAATCAACGCCTCCACCGACGCCAGCCGAACGAGCACACCGCGGGCCTGCGGGTCTGCCTGTAGCGCGGCCACCGGCCCGCGGCGTTGTCGCCACCCGATCGCACCCAGCACGCACAGCGCGACGATCTTGGCGACCACCAGCCAGCCGTAGTCCGTGGCGAACAGGTCGCCGAGCCGAATCCGGACGAAGGCGTTGATCACCCCGGAGAGTCCCATCGCCACGAAGCACCAGAGCGCGACCGCGGAGAATCGCCGCGCCGCCAGGTCGGCATGCTCGCCGCCGCGCAGCGCGGGCACCAGCAGGGCCAGCAACCCGCCTGCCCACACCGCACCCGCCAGCAGGTGGATCATCAGGCTGTTGGTGCCGACGTCGTGGGATCCGCCTGCCGAGGAGTGTCCGGTCAAGCCCAGTGGTACCAGCGTGATCAGCGATCCCGCCAGCAGCAGCGGCGTCCATGACCAGCGCAACACCGCCCGGCCTGCGATGGCGACAGCCAATGCCAGGAACGCTGTCCAGCGCCAGGCGCCGGCGGTGTCGACCAGGCTCGCCACCGACCACAACTGCAGCGGGTTGAGGTGCTCGCGTAACGGCTGGCCGGAGACGTCGGAGACGGTCAGCGGGACGAGCAGTGCAGCGCAGACCGCCCACGCCCCGGAGGCCGCGACCCCGATCCGCAGCGAGCGGTAGCCGGCGACGTCGAACACTCCGCTGTCCTGGGGTGGGACGAAGAACGTCGCGAACAGAAACGAGCCCACCGCCAGAACCGCCGCGATCTCGCCGGCCGCTTGCACGAACGGCAGGCCCAGTGTGGTGACGGGCCCGGGATCGGGCAGGCCGGTCGCCGTCAGGGCATCAGCCAGGGACAGCGCGCCGATGCCGGCTGCGGTGATGCCGGCGAGCAGGGCAACCATCGACAACACCGGCCAAACCGCCGTGCGGCGGGCGGCGGGTGCGGTCATCGTTTCAGCGTATGGCTACTCGCGCTGCCTGAGCTCTCGGGCATAGAACTGGGCGCTGGAGAACTCGTGGATGCGGTCCATGTCGGCCAGAATGCTGCGCAGTTCGTGCAGGAAAGCCGCTCGCCGCTCCCGCAAATCCGGGCCGGCCTGCAGCAGATTCTGGTCGGCGGCGACCTGCCGCGCCGTCGTGAACAACAGCGCCGATACCGACTCGTTGCTACGGATTCGGCCCTGAGCGGCGTACTGGGCGCCTACGCCCAGGGCCATCTTGGTGAGCTCCTTCTCTTCGACATCGCTGGGTGCGTCGCACAGCACGTCGGCGACGATCGTGTAGGCCTCGATGAACGGTCGCAGCATCGCGTGCGCCATCAACGGCTTCTTGTCGCGTAGCAGGTTGTCCACCGCGTCACCGCCCGCGGCGACCTGGACCTCCCAATCGCGTTGCCACGACATCTCTTCGGCGAGGTGCTCGCGGAAGGCCGCCGAATCGGCGAAGTAGAAGTCGAACTTGAGCAGGTCGCGCAGTCGCATCGCCTGATCCCAGAACACCTCCACCCGATCACCGTCGGGTGCGCGACCGGCATGGGCCAGCGCCAGTTCGGCGATCGACGTCTCCAGGAACGCGTGGATCAGCGTGTTCCGGTAGAAGGCCGCCTCGTGCTCGTGCTCCGGCGCGATTCGCCACACCGGCTCGTGACCGCCGTCGACCCGGGTCACCGGATGACCATTGGACAATGCGTCGACCGCGGCCCGCACCCCGTCCGGCGTGCGCAGCCGCAGCGCGCTGTTGGTCACCGGATTCTGTTTGCGCTCAAGGTAATCCAACGAGTCCTGCAGGGTGTGGTGCAGCTGGTTTAGTGTCAGCGCCCGGCCGCGGGTGGTGAGCAACAGCGCCGACACCAGGCCGCTGGCGTTGATCGGTGTCACCCGCAGAATCCGCCAGGCCACCTCGAAGGCCATCTTTTGCATGGCCAGCCGTTTGGCGGCCTCATCCGAGGCGATCGGGCCGCCCGGTTCGCCGAGGTACTGGCGCATCGACACCGCTTCGGGGAAGCGGACGTAGATTTTGCCGTAGTTGCGTTCGCCTTGCGCCTTGATGAACTTGTACAGCCATTCGGCGCTCTCCGGCGTCTTCTCGCCACCCCGGGCGTAGGCCGCGTATTCGGTGGTTTCGTGCAACTGGTCGAAACTGATCGAGACCGGTTGCAGCAGAATGTCTTCACTGCGGCCGTCCAGATACGCGTCGGCAACGTAGGCGAGCAGTCCGAGCTTGGGGGGCAACATCTTTCCGGTGCGCGAGCGGGTGCCCTCGATCGACCAGCTGAGGTTGAATCGTTTCTCGACGATGTAGCCGACGAACTGCCGCAGCACGTACTTGTACACCGGGTCGTCGAGCTTGCGGCGCAGGAAGATCACGCCGGATCGCCGCATCAGCGGGCCCATGAATCCGAACGAGAGGTTGATCCCGGCGAACGTGTGCGCCGGCGGAAGACGGTTCTCCTGCATGGCAACCGGGACGATGACGCCGTCGAGGTAGGACCGGTGCGACCACAGCAAGACCGCAGGATGGTCTTCCAGCCCGCGCCGCATCGACTCGATTTCCATGCTGTCGTAGTCGATTCGGGGGTCGAAGCCCCGGCTGAAGATCGCCCGCCCGAGGTTGGGGATCAGGTCGACCGAGAATCTGCTCCAGCCGGTGGCGAGCTCGTTGAGCATCTCCTCGGCCTTGGCGGGGTCGGCATCGGGGATCTTCTCCAGACCCTCCATGAAGCGCGTCGAGGACATCAGTTCGTCGGTGATCAGTTGCGGCGACTTGTATTCCGGGCCCAGCAGCCGTAGTTCCATCCGCTCGATCGCCAGCTTGGCGCGTCGCAGTACAAAGCGCGCGAAGTCCCGGGGGCTGTCGCCGACGGTGTTCTCGTTCCATTGCTGGCGCAGCTCGGAGACCTTCGCCGGTTCACCGGCGACGATGCGTGCACGGGACGGGTCGCGGCGAAGGATTCTGCGCTGCAGCACTTCTGGCGGTCGGTAGGTGTCCCGCCCGGAAATCAGGCCGACGACTTTGACTCGGGTGGGTAGCCCGCCGGGCACCCAGAAGACCCGCACCGGGACGACGAGGCGGTCCTCCCCGACGCCGAGTTCTTCGACGAGTTGGGCCACCACACCGGGGGGCGGATCGCCGGCAGGCAGGCGCAGCAC
The DNA here is from genome assembly GCF_002086695.1 of Mycolicibacterium rhodesiae. Lineage (GTDB taxonomy): Bacteria > Actinomycetota > Actinomycetes > Mycobacteriales > Mycobacteriaceae > Mycobacterium > Mycobacterium rhodesiae. Next base: position 245,258 of record NZ_MVIH01000006.1, on the reverse strand, counting down.
CTCGACCTTGGTATCGGGGTGTGCCCGCCGCTGGGCGTGCAACCAGTCGTTGAGCAGCTCGAACTCCGCCTTCGACGACACCGATGCCAGCACCAGCGCGTCGTCGGTGGTGCTGAAGTCGGCCAGATGGTCGGTGTGGGTCATCGGCGGCCCTTGGCGTTCGGCGACTGCGACTTCGGGGCGGCCTTCTTGGCCGGCGCCTTCTTCGCCGCCGCCTTCTTGGCGGGCGCTTTCTTGGCGGCATTCTTGGCCGGCGCCTTCTTGGCCGGCGCCTTCTTGGCCGGCGCCTTCTTGTAGATCTCGTGCACCGGCACCTCGTCGGTCGGCCAGTTCTTCAGCGTGTCCAGATAGAGCTGCCGAACGCCTTCGATCCGCTCGGACAGGTCGTCCAGCGTCCAGTCCGCCACCGAAAGTGGCGGGTAGACAACGATATCCACCTCTCCGGGATTCATGGTCGAGGAATCCCGGGAGGCAATCACCTGGGCGTTGCGGATCACGATCGGCACCACCGGAACACCCGCGGCCATCGCCAGCCGGAAAGGCCCCTTCTTGAATTGGCCGACGGTTCGGGTGTCCAACCGGGTGCCCTCGGGCGCGATCATGATCGACAAGCCTTTGGCGACCAGGTTTTCGACCTCGTGCATGGTCTCGAGGGCGGCTTTGGGGTCGTCCCGGTCGATGAAGACGGTGTCGACCAGCTTGCCCAGCGTGCCGACGACGGGGTCGTCTTTGAGTTCCTTCTTGCCGACGCCGGTCCAGTTGTCCCGCAACAGCGACGCGGTGATGACGGGGTCGGCGTTGTTGCGGTGGTTGAAGATGAACACTGCGGGCCGCTCCTTGCGGAGGTTCTCTTCGCCGAGGACGTTGAGCTTCACTCCGTTGACGGCCAGCAACAGGTTCGGGAATGCGGTGGTGAAGAAGTTCAGGCCGCGCCGCCGGCTGCGGGTCAGCGTCCCCCACCAGATGGCGCCGGTCGCGGCGGGCACCAGCGCGCCAACTCCGAGCAGCGTGCGCACCTGGCCCATCAAGCCACCGTTGCCGCGGCTGGAGAACCGCAGGATCGGCCAGCCGCGCCTGCGGGCCACCGCGGCCATCTTGCCTTCGGGGTTGGTGGGCCGCGGGTTGCCGACCAGGTACATCAGCGCGACGTCCTCGTCGCCGTCGGCGTAGAAGTAGGACTGTTTGAGGTCAATGTCGTTGTCGGCGGCGAACTTCTGGACAGCGTTGGCCTTGCCCGGGCCCCACAGGATGGGCCGCACCACCTCGCCGGTCAGCACGTCGTTCTCGTCGACTTCGAACCGGTTGGTCAGCGTGCTTTCGATGCCGAGGAAGCGGGCGACCGGTTCAACCTGAAGGGTCAGCGCCGAGGAGCTGAGCACGACGGTGTGGCCGCGCTCCATGTGCGCGTGCACCAGTTCGCGCATTTCGGGATAGATCCGCTTTTCGATCTGCTGCACGAACATCCGGTCGCCGATCTCGTGCAGATCGCTCAATGCGCGTCCCCGCAACGCCTGCGACGCCTTGGTGATCAGCTCTTCGAATTCCAGTCGGCCGAGCTGATGGTTGAGGCCCGCGGCGATCATCGAGATCAGTTCTCCGATGCCCATGTCACGGCTGCGGAATCGCTCCCGGGTGAGGATGACGGCGGTGAACCCGGCCACCAGCGTGCCGTCCAGATCGAAGAATGCCCCGATCTGCGGTCCCTCGGGGCTGGCCATCACCTCGGCAACCGAGCCGGGCAGGCGCATCTCCGTGTCGCTCATCAGTAAGCCACCGATCCGTTCGGGCTGGGTTGGGCGGGGTCGTTCACGGCATCGGGAAATGATGCGGGCACCACGCGCGGCGGCGGATCACCGGCCAGCGAGAGCACCTCGTCGAAACCGTCGCGCAGACATTGCGCGAACAGATCCTCATCGGTGATCGAGGCGCGGTCGTAACGCGCGGTGACCGTAGCGAAGCCGCCGCGAGAGACCAGGACCACCATCATCGCGACGCCGGGCAGCGGACCGATCCCGTACTGCCGCAGCACTTTCGCACCGGCGATGTAGGTGTCGCCGGCGTAGACCGGCACATTGCTTGCCTGCACGTCGGAGGCGATGACCGCGCCACTCATGGCCTCGAGGACGGCGTCGGGCAACAGCCCGACGACGGGTGCAATGGCTCCCATCAAGTCGATGGCCGCCTCCTCGCGCCGAGAGGTCATCTGTTTGCGGATCTTCTGGATCCGCACCGCGGGGTCGACGACGGCGATCGGTGCGGCGAGGTTGACCCCGGCGAACCGGTTGCCGCCAGCCGGGTCGGCCTCGGCCCGCAGGCTCACCGGCACCGCCATCGGCAGGCTGTTCACCGGCACGCCGAGCGCAACGTGGTAGCGCCGCAGCGCCCCGCACAGCCCGGCGAGGTAGGCGTCGTTGATGGAGCCGCCCGCGGCGTGCGCGGCCGCCCGCAGATCGGACAGCCGCATCTCGATCGCCTCGCTGCGCGACGAGAGGCTGCGCCTGCGCAGCAGCGGCGACGGGTCGGCGGCGCGCGCCACCACCCGACGTCCCGAGCGGGCGTAGTCGACGGCGTCCCACACGGCCGTGCCGGGATTGCGCACCACGCGGCCGACCACACCCAGACCGCCGGCGACGGCACCGAGCAGACCGCCGACGATGGCACCGGGCAACTGGTTGATCCCCTCGCGCATCAGGTCGTTGGGCGTGAGGTCCTGCGGCACCGGCAGTGGCGGGGCAGGCCGCGGCGCCGGTTCGCGTTCGAGGTCGTAGATCTCGGCGAACATCGCGGTGGCGCCGACGCCGTCGGTGACCGCGTGACTGAGATGCAACAGGGTGGCGGCCTTACCCCCTTCGAGTCCTTCGACGAGGGTGGCCGTCCACAGCGGCCGCGAGATGTCCAGCGGCGACTGCAGGCTCACCTCCGCGAGGTCGAGCACCTCACGCAGAGTGCCGGGCTCGGGAACGCGGACCCGGCGGACGTGGAAGTCGAGATTGAAGTCGGGGTCGACCACCCAGCGCGGCGCGGCCGTCGGCAGCGTCGGCACGACGACCCGCTGGCGCAGCCGAAGCACCTTGCGCGAGGCGTTCTCGAACGCGTTCCGGAACCGGGTCCAGTCCGGGGTGCTGTCGAGGATTTCCAGCGCCATGATCCCCGACCGGGTGCGCGGATTGGCCTCACCGCGATGCAGCAGCATGTCGAGGGGGCCGAGCTCGTCCGGCAGACCGTTGACGTCGACGGTCCTGCTCATCGATCCCACCTCATCGACACCAACATCCTCCCGTTCCGCGAACGCACGCTGCGCCCAGGGCTTGCCTCGCCCGCTTGCCCGCGCGCCGCCAACCACGCTAGTCGGCGCGCGGGGGTGGCGGGTCTCGATTGCGGGACGTCTTGGCGTGGGAGTCGACACCCCGACGTCAGCCGATGGACGGCCACGCTTGGCCTGCGGTTGGCCCGCGCGCCATGCCGGCTCTGCGACCCTTGTCATCGAGAATCGTGAAAGGGCCTACCATGGCGGACATCTCGCGCGCGTACAACAGTGTTGGGCAACTGCGGGCGGACGCCTGGTGCCGACTCGAAGAAGCCGCAGACCGGTTGACGCGGTCCACCACGACCGGTGTGCTGAAAGAGAAATACGTCGGCATCTGCCGGGATCTGCTGACTGACCTCACGCCGCTGGAGCCCTACTGGGCGTTCCCCGGTTCCCCGCAATTCGCCAGGGTGCAGCGGCTGTTCGCCGCAGGCAGCTATGACAAGTTCGCCGCCCTCGTCACGCACGTCAACCGGGCGCTGACAACCGAGTCCTACCGGTCCGGGCATGAGCACACCGCCGTGGACGCGGCGGACCTCTTCCCCACCGACCCGCGCCAGCTGGAGAGCCAACCGGCGAACCATCGCGAACAGCCATACTTCGAAGTCCTGGTCGTGGAGAAGATGACCGAGGCCCAGGAGCGCGCGCTGCGCAAGGAGGTCCGCAGCTGGCGCAGACCCGACGACGAGTTCATCTACGAGCTGGTGGTGGTGGGCAGCGGCGACGAGGCGTTGATCGCGGCCCGGCTCAACGTCAATCTGCAGGCGGTGGTGATCCGGCGCCGGTTCTCCCACCAGTCCGCCCGCGACCTGTCGACGCTGGCGGAGTTCATCGACGCCGAGCTGACCGACGAACTCGCCGACCACCAATCCCCCGACGACCGGGCCGAGATCCTGGCCACCTCACTGGCCGAACTGCGACCCGAACTCGACCTGTACCTGATGACCGAGATCGAGGTCGAGGACATCGCGGGCCGGCTCGGGCAGCACTTCCGCCGGGTGTTCCACGCCCGAGAGGGCATGCTCGAGCTGCACCTGTCGATCCTGCATGGGGTGGCCGCACGCTACCGCACCCCGTTCTTCAGCGCCCTCAAGCAGTACAGCCACCGCCCGACCGGCGTGTTCCATGCGCTCCCGATCTCGCAGGGCAAGTCGATCGTCGCTTCGCACTGGATCAAGGACATGGTCGGGTTCTACGGGCTCGACGTGTTCATGGCCGAGACGTCGGCCACCTGTGGCGGTCTGGATTCACTGTTGGATCCGATCGGACCGCTGCGCGAGGCGCAGGAGCTGGCGTCTGAAACCTATGGATCGCGGCGCAGTTACTTCGTCACCAACGGCACATCGACGGCGAACAAAGTCGTCACCCAGGCTCTGGTCGCGCCCGGCGACATCGTGCTGCTCGACCGGAACTGTCACCAGTCCCACCACTACGGGATGATGCTGGCCGGCGCGCACGTCGTCTATCTCGAGGCCTATCCACTGACCGAGTACTCGATGTACGGCGCGGTGCCCCTGCACGAGATCAAGTCCAAGCTGCTTGCATTGCGAGCGGCCGGCAAGCTCGATCGCGTCAAGATGATCTCGCTGACCAACTGCACGTTCGACGGGATCGTCTACGACGTCACGCGGGTCATGGAAGAATGCCTTGCCATCAAGCCCGACCTCGTATTCCTTTGGGACGAAGCGTGGTTCGCCTTCGCGAGGTTCCACCCGGTCTACCGGACCCGCACCGCGATGGCGTCGGCCAAGGCACTGCGCGCCAAGCTGCAGGATCCCTCCTACATTGCGCACTACGAGTCGACACTCGACGCGCAGGCCGACATGTCGGACGAGGACCTGCTCGCCACCCGACTGAGCCCGGATCCGGCGCGGGCGCGGGTTCGGGTCTATGCCACTCAGTCCACCCACAAGACGCTGACCGCGTTGCGGCAGGGTTCGATGATCCATGTCTTCGACCAGGACTTCGAGCAGAAGGTCGCCGAGTCTTTCCATGAGGCGTACATGGCGCACACCTCGACCTCGCCGAATTACCAGATCCTGGCGTCGCTGGATCTGGGTCGTCGCCAGGTGGCACTCGAAGGCGTCGAACTCGTGCAGCGTCAGCTGGAGAACGCGATGCAGCTGCGCGACGCCATCGACAACCATCCGCTGCTACGAAAATATGTTTCGTGCCTGCGCACCTCGGATCTGATCCCAGAGCAGTACCGCCCGTCACGCATCGCCCAGCCGCTGCGATCGGGGCTGCGCAACATGATGGCGGCCTGGGACTCCGACGAGTTCGTCCTCGACCCGTCGCGAATCACACTGTCAATCGGCAACACTGGCTACGACGGCGATCAATTCAAGCGTCAGCAGCTGATGGACCGGCACGGCGTGCAGATCAACAAGACCTCCCGCAACACCGTGCTGTTCATGACGAACATCGGCACCACCCGGAGTTCGGTGGCGTTCTTGGTCGAGGTGCTGGTGAAGATCGCCCGCGAGCTCGAGGAACAGGTCTCGGAGATGAGCCTCGGTGAGCGCGGCCGGTTCGAGCGGCGAGTGCACCGCCTGACACGTCAATCGATTCCGCTGCCGGATTTCAGCGGGTTCCACCCCGCCTTCCGCAATGGCGAGAGCACCCCGGAAGGGGACGTCCGGCCGGCGTTCTATCTGTCCTACAACGACGCCAACTGTGAATACCTCAGCGACAGCGAGATCGACGAGCGGCTGGCCGCCGGCCGGCAGGTGGTGTCGGCGACGTTCGTGACGCCCTATCCGCCCGGGTTTCCGGTGTTGGTTCCCGGGCAGCTGTTCAGCCCGCAGATCCTCGCCTTCATCCGCGACCTGGACACCCCCGAAGTCCACGGCTACCGGCCTGATTACGGCTATCGGGTGTATACCGAGAAGGCGATGGAGATCGTTTCCGGCACCGCGGCTGCCGAATCCAACGGCCATCGCACGCTGGTCTCGGCGGGGTCTGAAGGCGCGCTGGAACCGGGTTCGGACTAGGCGACGCAGAGCGGCGGCAGCAGAAGGAGCACCGGCCACAGCAGCGCGGCCAACCCGTAGGCACCGACCTCGGCGCCGGCCGGCAGCACCCGGCCGAGCTGCACCTCGAGCTGCTGGACCGCGTCGGCGTGGAAGAAACCCCACACCAGCCCGATCACCAGATACGGAATGGCAAGCCACATCGCGATTTCGATCACCGCCTCGACGGTGACCTCGTAGCTGAGCAGTCGGCGCAGTCTGGTCATCAAGTGGTCCACGGCCCCTCCCCCAAATCTGAGAACACAGTTTCTCACAAATGGTTCTCCCCGGCGGCCGTACTCATTAGCATTGGGTCCACCCGGGGTGGGAGGACATCATGCTGACGAAATTTCGGTCGGTGCTGAACTACAAACTGACCGTCGCCGAGCTGATCGGCATCACCTTGTTGATCGGGATCCCTTATCTCGCCGTGGGTCTGGTGTGGTCGTCCACCCACACTGATCATCTGCACTCGATGCGCGGCGCCGACCTCGTGGTGTCGTTTCTGGGGTCCATCGTGTCGTGGCCGGTGCTGCTGTTCGCCAATGTCTGCATGACGTGACCGTTCGGCAGATCGTGGCGGCCGTCGTCGCGGTGGTGCTGCTGACGTTCGGCCTGCTCGCGCTGCGGTGGCGGCCGCAGGAAACCGCCGCGGCGAGCTGACGACGGACCTTCCGTAGCCTCAGTGTGATCTTATTTTTACCTTATTTTTCTTAGAGTTCGTGTACGGTGGGCGGTGCCGCAACGGAAGGAGCCCGCCATGCAGCAACCCGCACGCGTCGTGTTGATCACTGGTGCATCCCGAGGAATCGGAGCCGAAGTCGCACGTCAGCTCGCCGCGCCCGACACCCACGTGATCGTGAGCTACCGCGAGAAAGCCACGCGGGCCAACGCGGTGGTCGACGCCATCCGGAGTGCGGGGGGCAACGCCACGGCGCTGGCTGCCGATATCACCGATGCCGTCGAGGTCCAGGCGATGATGCAGTACATCACCGCCCACTTCGGCAGGCTGGATGCGCTGATCCTCAATGCGTCGGGCGGTCTGGAGGACGGCGCCGATCCGGGGTACGCCATGCGACTCAACCGCGATGCTCAGCGCCGCCTTGCGCTGCTGTCCATGCCGCTGATGCCCGCCGGCTCACGAATCGTGTTCGTCACCAGCCACCAGGCGCACTTCTACCCGCACAAGGCGGTGGCGAAGGGATATGGCCGAGTGGCCGCCAGCAAGCGGGCCGGCGAAACCGCGCTCTACGCAATGCGTTCCGAGCTTGACCATGCCGGCATCCACCTCACGGTGGTCTCCGGCGACGGGACCACGGGAGCACTGCCGACGGTCGAAGGGTTCGCGAACAAGATCGTCAACGCCGCAGTCACCCCGAACCCGTCGACGATCGTCTACGCCGGTGGCGCGGACTACTTGATGACGGTGGCCTGATCTCAGCTCGCTGAGCCGACTGCGATTCTCTCGGTTCCGTTGCGCGCCGCAATGTGGCGGCCGTAGACGATGCCCATGAAGCTCGCGACGGCTTCTGCCGCCAGCTGACACCGCAGGGTCGCAATCGTGTCGAACGCGTGGTGGGCCTTGGGCAACTCGGCGTACGCCACCGTTGCGGGTCCCGAATAGCGAAGTGCCGCAACGAAATCGCGAGCCTGCGCGCTCGGGATGACGGCGTCGCTCTCGCCATGCAGCACGAAGAACGGCGGGGCATCACGATGGATGCGGTGCATGGGCGACGCGTCCCGGTACACCTGGGGATTGTCTTCCAGCCTGCGCTGGACGACGACATGCTCGAGCAGCGGCATCATCAACGGATGCATCTTGTCGGTGGTGGTCAGGTCGTAGACGCCGTAGTAGGGCGCGACGGCCTGCACGCTGGTGTCGGCGTTCTCGAAGCCGGGCTGCAAGCTCTCATCCCCCGCGCTCAACGCGGCCAGTGAGCTCAGGTGCCCGCCGGCCGATCCCCCGGTGATGGCGACGAACTCGGGGTCTCCGCCGTACTCGGCGATGTTGGCCTTCACCCACGCAATGGCCCGCTTGACGTCGATGATGTGCGACGGGAAGGCGTTGCGCGGGCTGCGGCTGTAATTGATCGTGACGCAGATCCACCCGAGCTCGGACATCCGCGCCATCAACGGATAGGCCTGGCCGCGTTTGTCATTCACCGACCACGCGCCACCCGGGACCTGAATAAGGACCGGCGCGCGATACCCCTCAGGCAGATCGGGGCGGCGCCAGATGTCGAGGGTGTTGTTACGACCCCGCGGGCCGTAGGAGATGTTCCGGGTGGTGGCCGCGTAACGGCGCCGATGGTGCATGGCATCGAGGACGGCGGCGACGTTAGGTCGGTGTCCCGGCTCTTGGTCGAGCGGATGCCGCACCTGGGCGGTGTAGTCCTTGCCGAAGGTCTCCTCGAGCGCCGCATCGAGCACCTTGTCGGCCTTCTGGACGGCCAGAGCACAGGCGACCCGCTGCAACGGCGAGACCGTCGCGAGTGCATGACCGGTGAGGACCTGGGGCGCGAACTCCGCGTTGAGCCACCCGAGCACCCAGCCCGCCGCGGCCGGTGACCCCCGCAGCAAAAGCGACCCGGTGTGCAACGCCTGCGTACAACGCGCGGTGACCTGCTCGATTGGACTGTTCATGAGCTGCCAGACCCCCTTGTCCTTAGCCCGCCTAACGCGTTTGCCAACCGCGGATGCGGCGGGGTCTGCGTGTGCCAGTCGTCACACCATAACCCAACTTCGGCCGAACCTGAGGAATTCTCAGGAACTAAGGTCTTTAGGCCCTTGGTCCGCCAGGAAGCCGGCCCGGCAAAGTGAACAGGCAGTGGCCCTGCGTTGGCCCCGAACCTTCCTGACAGGAAACGCCGAGCAATTCACAGGACGATTTGTGAATGCTTCTCGAGGACCCCGCTCCCCGCTTCGCCGGTGGACTGGCTGCCCGTGTCGAGTCCCCGTTCGCCGCGGGTCCGCCCGTGCCGCTGCGGCAGCCTTTTCCACGTCCCCCGATGACGCGGCCGTTTCATCCCAACGACGCAGCTCAAGCGAGGTGGTTTGCCGAGTTGATGCAGGCCGAGATCGACGACCTCGAGGAGCTGATCGAGGTGGCCCAGGACCGCTGGACCAATCGCTGCGACGCCGGCTGGGGTGCCGCTCGGACACCCGAGCCGGTGCTGCGTCTGCGCGAAAAGCTCAAGGAAGTGCGCCGGCTCCAAGAGGCGCTGGAGTCCCGTTTCGGGATCGACTGAGGCTTCCGGGGATCTTTGCTCAAACAGATTTCAATTCACACAGAGCTACACGCGCCCCTTCTGGCAAATCTGCCCCGCTAGACTGTCGACGCGCTGCCTCCGTAGCTCAGTCGGATAGAGCAAGGGCCTTCTAATCCCTAGGTCGCAGGTTCGATTCCTGCCGGGGGCGCTGGTCAGGGGGTGTATTTAGCCCTGCTGAATAACGTCAGTCGACGTTTATTCGTCGTTTATAGCGGACCTGAGTTGCCCTTAACCGCCTCGTCGAGCAGATCTGCCACCTGGTTGTGGACCCGGCCGCGGCTCATGTAGCGGTCCTGCGTCATCGAGACTTTGGCGTGCCCGAGGTGGTCGGCGCCGATACGAGCAGACAGCCCGGCGTCGTCGATCAGCGTCGCCACGGTCTTGCGGAAGCTGTGCGAGCTGATGTCCGGCACGCCCAATTCGTCGCGGATTCTGCGCCACTGCCCGGCGAAGTTGTCGGGATCGCGCAGGGTCCCGTTGGTGGACGGGAAGATGACCGATTGCTGTCCGAGATACGGCAGGCTCCGGCGTTCCGTGAGTGTGGCGATCGCGAACGCAGGTAGGGGGATCACTCGTCGGCCCGCTGCGGTCTTGGTCTCGTCGACCCGGACGAGGCCCTTGGCTTTCTCTCGGATGACCTTGCCGGTGACCGAGATCGTCCCGGCGCCTGCGTCGAAGTCGGTCCACTGAAGCGCCAGCAGTTCGGAGCGGCGGAGACCGGTGGCGATCAAGAGGGTGATCGGGTCGGTCAGGTCGCGTTGACGGCACGCCTCGGAAGCCCTCAGCTTGGTCAGCAGATCGCGCAGTTGGTCCGCGGTGAGCGCCTGGGCGCCCTTGGGTTGTTCCTTCGATTTGATCGCTTGGACGTCGCGCACCGGGTTGGCGCCGAGGACGTTGTTGAGGACGGCGAGCTGGAGCGCTCCGCGCAGGAGGGTCCTGGATTGGCGAGCCATAACGGCCCCATGAGTGCTGCGCATGGACCGCAGGGCCGCGTCCAGTCTGGCGGCCGATGCCTCCCCCACCTTCACGCCGGCCATGAACTTGGCCAGCTTGGTGGCGGTGTAGCGGTAGGTGTCGAGGGTGCGGGCCGAGCGACCGTCCTCGGCCAACCGTTCGATGTGTTGGTCCACCAGAGTCATGACCAACGTGTCGAGTCCGATCGAGTCCACGCCGGAGGGCGGGCGTCGATCGGCGAGAGACTCGATCAGTGCGTCAGCGGCGAGCTTGCCGTACTTGTCGTGCTCATCTGACGGTCCGAGTCGTTGGACTCTGCGTGTGACGCCATCGGTGTCACGGAATCGGCACTGCGCCAACCAGATTCCGCCGCCGAGGTACTTGCGGGTGATCTTGCCGTGCTGGCCGATGCGCAACGACGGCCGGCCTGCCACGGCCTACTCCAGTCCTCGCGGGCGTGGCCATGCCCGCTGGAACTTTGAAACAGTGATCATCGACCCATCATACTCAGGCCGTGTCGCGCTTACCTTGGGCGAATTGCTTTCTTTCCCAGTCGATTACGTCGCTGAGTAGATACCGAACGTGCCGCCCGAACTTGGCGTACCGCGGGCCGGTTCCCTTGGATGCCCACTCGGCTGGAGTTTTCACCGGCAATCCGTACCGATCAGCGAGATCCTGGCGGGAAAGCCACTTGTCATCGGGGTTCTCATCCATGGCGGTCACTTCCTTATCGATCCGCCCCAAGTCGGGTAACTCAACTTTAAGTCGGCGCAGAGGCACTATCTGCGGTGATTTTGGACGAAATCGGCTGGCGCCGAGCTGCTGGGGACGGAAGTGGCTCGGCCCTGTAGCCTTCACGCAGCTCATCCGCGCCGAAGCAGTCGTATCGATTCCCAACTGAGCTCGACCATTCTCCGCCCGGCTGAGCTCGGTTGAGCACTCCCGCCGAACGTCAGCGAGGATGCTGTCCCTCGCCCATGCGACGCTTTGACCGTGACCGACGGCGCCGCACCACACCAACGACCAATTAATGCGGACTGGGACGGCCCGCAGCGGTTTGAGGGGGTGGTCGCATTCTCGCTCCTGCTGCCATTCCTGCTTCCTCTGGAACCGCAGACGATACCGATCGGCGTCGACGACGAGTACCTGCGAATCCGCGGCGTGACACCAGGCGGCATAGACGACGCCTGGATGCAGATGCCGCTCAGCTGCTTGACGATATGGTCAGTGGTGGCTGACGAATCGAACCCTGTCGTCGAGGACGCGGCGGTGGCATCGGCTGCGCTGGCCCAATTCACCGGCCGAGAGCCTCAGCCCGCCCAGCCGCGCAGCGATGACTACGGCCGGAAACGCTCGGCAGTGATTGTTCTAATCCCGGTCAAGAGCCGCGCTGCTGCCCTCACCCCGCCGCACGACGGCAAAGTGGATCCCCTTACGCTCGCGCACTGGCTGATCGCCGATGCTGTGCGGTCATCGCGGATAGCTTCGATGGCCCCGATCCCGGAACTGTATTACCGATCACTGAACCCGATCGTTCCCGCCACTTTCGGAGCCGTGGGCGAAGGTGGACAACTCAATTTCGATGAGAGACAGACTGTTATCCTCCTCGACCATCTCCCCGCGAAGCTCGCTGCGCTGGCAACAATCGACCCAGCTGTCGCCGGCAGGATCTTTGGGGAACTCACTCGCGGCAGCATCAGCGCGCTCGTCCGCGATCACTTCGCTCGCGCGTACGCCGAACACTCGGCGGGTGACCGTCGAGCATCGGTCCTCAGCCTCGCCATCACATCTGAGCTGATGCTCGACAGCACCCTGGCCGCGATGCTCTGGGAAGAAGGTCAGACGCCCGCCCAAGCCGCGCAGGTATGGGCCAACACCAGTTCGATCACGCAACGGGTGAAATCATTGTATGCGGGCCGTCTCGGCGGGAATTGGCACGTCGAGGGCGATGGTGCGGTGGGTCGCTGGCGTGAACACATCGTCGATGTCCGCAACAGCGTCATCCATTCCGGCCGTACCCCGTCGGAACCGGAGTCGAAGCATTGCGGGGAGGTGACGTCCGAGCTGCTCACCTTCGTGAGCAAGCGCTTGGTGCTCAAGTGGAAGGCGTACCCGAAGACGCTGGCGCTGTTGTGCGGGCCGTCGTCGGTTGAAAATCACGCCTCAAAGAGGCAGAGGGACAAGGTACTTGCCGCGCTTGAACGCTGCTCAACGTTCGCCGTCGACTTCCACAGATGGCGCGATGAGTGGCTGCGGGAACGCACCCTGCTCTAGCCATCAGCTTCTCAAGTTCACCGCTCCTCATCCCGGCGGCACCACGTTGCCCTCTCGGTCCCGGGGCTCGAGCCTCAATGTCATCCCGTGCGGGCGGCTTGTGGTGCGGATGCGGTACAGGCACCATGCCTGCTGCACTACCCGCCGCGCTATGCGAAGGTCGGTAAGGAACAAGCCGGCGTTCGGTACCCTCGCGCTCATCCGTCCGTGCTCGTACATGAACATGCTGTCCACCTCAGTGGTCACCGTGGTCAGTGCCCAGGTCTTCGCATGGCTGACGCCTGAACAGATCCGCCAAGCGGTGAGGAGGGACTCCGGGTGCCCGGGCAGGTCATCGATCGATGCGATCAGATTCTCGAATCCCCTGGGGCTCCCGGCCGCCAAACTAATGCCTAGCTTCTGCGCGGCTTCGGTGGCCCATTGTTGTCGTTCCTGGTGTTCACCTCCGTCGTCGAGAGGTGTTCCGCTGTACGCCTTTTCTGAGTACCGCCACGACTCGCGGTGCTGCCAGACGAGCCTGGCGAGCCGAGTATTGACGTTCTCCGGCACGAGCAGCCAGACTGCGGCGCCAGCTGACTCATAGGCTGCCCGCAGGAGCGCGAACTGCGGAGTTGTCCACTGCCCATTTAGTATCAAGGTGCACGCGGCCTCGACGTTCTCGACCGCGTATACGATGCCGCGGCGGGCCAGGGTCGCCGCCCAGATATCAGGGAAGCGGCCTTCATCGTCGGCGAGGTCACTGTTGGGCTCGGCGTGGTGATCGGGCGTCTGCTCCACGAGTGATCCGATTTCGAGTACGCGGTCCAGTTCGCTGCGGATGTCGCGGTCGATGTCAGCGCTGTTCGGGGCGGTCATCTCACGCCTCCGAGTCCCGCCTGTCGGGGCATTGCTTTCATATCTTTGGTTGCTTTCCTATTCTCGGTTGGTGTTTCTGACGTCGCCCCAACGCCCTACGCCGCCGTCAGCCGACTACGTCCTGTACGTCGTGTTTTCGGCCGGAGACGCCCCTAGGACTGAGAGGTCGCTCTTGAACGCGGAGTGCAGGCCGTCGCGTAACTCCAGGTAGGACTTGCCGTCTAACGAATCCGCGACCGCGCCGCCCGATCCGCGCGCTTGATCCTTCGCAATGACGTTCGACAGGAAGGTGAATCGGTGCAGGGCAGCAGACGATTCGTCAGCACCTAACACCGAGAGGATGTTCACTAGGGTGCGTGAGCGCTGCGTTAGCTCATCGAATGCGTGTTGGTCGGCGGCGGCCCACTTGCCGAGCGGATCGCGCGTGTTGCTACCCAAGAGGTCCTCCAACGAGCGGGCGATTCCGAGCGCTTCTCCCATCCGCTCAGCAAGGTGAGATTGGCGGGCGAGTTTTGCATCTGCGACGCGGTTGCTCCTCGACTCTCTCGCTGCCGCACGGATCTGCCACCAAATCCCCGCTAGGGCAACAAGGGCAGCCAAAACGGTGATGCAGGCAGCGATGATTGTGGCCCACGAGATCGGCAGTCCGGTTTCGTGGGGCGAGAGCTTGTCAAGAACGTCGCTTGGCAGATTAACGATCACGACCTGCGTCGGTGTTGGTGTCGGCGGGGGGACCGATGGAGTCGGCGGCGCGGTCGGAGCCATGACTGGAATTATCGCTTCTGACAGGGTGATCTTGCGCGCAACGCCTGAGGTGACCACGCGCAGCTTCCGAAAGTCGAGGGCCAGCCTTGGTTGATCGCGGGCCTGTCGGCGGTTATCAGGTCTGACCACCTAGGACAACCGCGACCCTCGATGACGCAAGATGTCTACAGTCCCGCCCTCTCGATCGGCTCGGATTGTCGAATCAAAGTTCAAGTCCGTAGTCAGTGCTGCGATCTTGAGCTCTGCTGATGAGCCGTTCGCGGGTTTCGGTCAGGTCGCGGTTGTGTCCTTCGCGCTGCGTCTTCCAACGCGCGTAGACCGTATGCCGCCGTTCCTTAGCCACGTCGCGCACATTAAGGAGGTCGCGGACACGATCAGGTAGGGCTTCGCCGTCGGCCTGTGCGGCGTAGTCGTGGGCGGTGACGGCCGGCTCGTCGTTCGCGAGGATTCCGTGAATGAGGATCGCCGCTTCGCGGCTATCACCGCGCTGCGCGACGTGAGTTCCGGCGTGTTCTTCGTGACCGAACTCGTTCGCTTCGGTGCTGCGTTCGTAGATGTGCGCGACGTTGACGTGGCGTCCGCGGGTCATTGCGACGTAGAGCAGATTGCGGCTGGTGCAGTCGCTGAGGACTGCGTGGCAAGCGTCGGCGGTGACCCCTTGGGCGGAGTGCACCGTGACGGCGTAGCCGAGGCTCACGTGTTCGCGAACGTAGTCACTGTCGAAGACAACGCGGGCTTTGTCGTCGAGGCGTTCGGCCGCAACATGATTCGTCTTGGCGTCGATGGCAGCGACCCGCCATCGGTTCCCGTTGCGAACAGACGGTAGCGACTCAGCGTTGGGCGTTGAGTGGTGGAAGGCAATCGTGGGGTCGTTGCGCCGGCTGATGATCAGGTCTCCGACGCGGATTTGTTGACCTCGAGCGGCGTGAACAGAAGGCGCGTTCGGGTCGATTCGATCGTTGTGAATGCGGAGGTTGAGCGCATCGGCCATTTCGGTGGTGTCGCAGACGAGCAAGGCGTCACGGCCGAGTTCGGTGTCGGCCTTGTAGGCAGCGAGCGCGTCCGCGGCCATGGTGATCGCATCGCCGCAGTGCAACCGATCGTGGCTGCTATACCAGTCCACGGCGTGACGGCGTTCGGGTGGTTTGCCGTCGCGCAGCGCGAGGGACGCGGCGCGTTCTTCCGGATCGGCCATCCGCCACACCTCGGACAGGTGCTGCGTCCACGGTAGGTCGGTGCAGAGTTGGGCGAACATGCCACCGCGGGCCTTGACCGGCGCCAACTGGCTGGCGTCACCGACAAGTACCGACTTCGCGCCCGCCTGAGTGGTGGCAGTCAGGAGCTGGCGCAGATCGTCGGTGCCGACCATGCCGGCTTCATCAATTACTACGAGGGTCGCGGGGTCGAGCTTCAAGGTGTTGTCGCGCAGCGACTGCAGCGCTTTGGCGACCGTCAGGCCATCGTCTCCGGCGCCCTCGCGCATCGCGACGTCGACAGCCTGACCGGTCGGTGCGAGGGCCAGAACGCGCGCACCGAACCGATGGTGTGCTGCGCTGGCGAGCGCGCGCAGCGAGGTGGTCTTGCCCGCTCCCGCCGGCGCGGACAGAGGTTGCACGAGCCACGGCGACTCGCCAATGTTGCGCACGGCGGCCTTCTGATCCGGCGACAGTCCGGAGGTGTCGTCGTCGCGAACCCAGAGCACTGCGCGGTCGTTTCTTGCGTCAATTAGGCGGAGTAGCGCGCCTTCTTCGGCCAAGATCCGCGCCAGGGTGAAGCGCTCATGGCCCTCGCGCTCGTGGGCGGCGCGCGGCGCGGTCAACCGCATCCCAATCTCGTCGACGGCGGCTTCAACCGTGGCGCGCGGCGACTGGTCTCCGTCGACGGGAAGCTGCGCGCCGACGATCTCGACTAGGTCCGCGCGAGTGAACACCGCCTTGTCGATTTTCTCCGCGGCGGCAGCCAAACTCGCGCCATGAAAGGCAGTCCGCGCCGCGGCGCGGCGCGCCGCGCGCGCTTCCAGAAACGCGGCGCGGTCCAGAACGAGACCTCGCGCGTCCTCGCGCCACTGCCGCTGCAATTCGCTCCACGCAAGCTCTTCGGGTTTGGCGGGACGGGTGGCTTTCTGCGCCGCCGCGAGCTGCGCCGCGCTCAACGGGCCGTCCACCGAAACGAGGTTGTGCGCAGCCCACTCTCGTAGCTGCGACGAGCGCCGCGACCACGCAGTGATGGTGTCGCGATCGACTCCGGCGGCCTCGGCCATCCCCGTTCCCGGATCTACCGGCGCCCACTCGATCCCCAGCAATTGGTGTAATTCGCGACGCAACGTGGCCTGATAGATGACACCCGCTGCACGGGCCTCGTGGTAGAGCGACGTTCCGTCGATGGATACCAGCACCCCATCGTTCCGGGCTTGGCGATTCGGCACGATCACATGGGTATGCATATGCGGATCTCCGCATCGCGACGTCTCATGTTGATAAGCCACTGCGACCAATCCCGGCAACCTCAACAAGTCCTTCTCCCCCGTCACGCTGTTGTGTACGCGGGTGTAACCGGCATGCGCAGCCAGGTACTCCATCGCCTCTGCAAGCGCAGTCGAATGCGCCGCAGCGACTGCCTTTTCAACCACATCGTCGGCGCGCAAGGCGCGCAACAATGACACGCTCTTGGGCGCGGCGAAGGTCAAATCGAACCCGTGCACGCCGCGGGTACCGAAGGCGCGTCCGCGCGCGCCGTTGGGCGCGACACCGTCATCAAGCCACCGCGCCACGACCGCCGAATCGGCTTCCCCACCCGCGCGCTGCAGATCCGTCAAACCCACCAATCGAGCCGCAGTATGGGTGTCACCCGCACACAACCACACTGGGGTACGCGTCTCATGTTCGGAGTAGTACTCCCCCAGGCCACCGTTGGACTTTTGCAGGTCAGAACTGGCACGCCCAGCAGCCTTCGCGGTGTCGATGTAGTAGCTCACCGACGACCGCTTCAGCTTCGAAATTGTCAGCATCAGGAATCTCACTCAAGAACTGGAAGCATCGACGCTCACTGCGCCACAACCAGTCTCGCACTCCTTGTGCAAATGTGCCAAGCGTTTCTGGCTGTGGCATCGGTGAGACATGAACGGGGACAGGGTAATTGGTATGGATTGAGAGTAGACGAGAAGGTATTGGGAGTGGGTGAGAACGGGCAGTGGGCTGATGAGATCGGTGGTAGTGAAGGCTGACGGGAAGAGGTGTTTTGCGCTCCGGTATCGCAAGAATCCTGTCGAGCCCCAGGCACTTCGCCATCTCGCCTCGTGTCATGGGCGGGAGTGAGGAGCGAGTTACGCGATCGACTAGCCGCGTCGGCCGGCGCGTTCGGCGAAAGCATCGAGCGCTGCGAGTACCTCCGGAGACCGCCACACTCTGTTGCGCGGTCCATTCGTTGTCTCGATGAGGACTCCCGCTTTCCTGAGCGGGTTGAGGTACCGGTGAGCATTGGTGGACTCGACGCTCAGTTCGTGCGCCAGGAGGACTGCGTTGACAACCGGGCGGCGGGTCAACAAGTCGGCGACCTTCCACACCGTGGAGTCCGATCGCGCGGTGATCACACCGTTCCAGCCTTCCCGGATGTCGCGAAGTTCAGCGACCAGTTATCGCCCGTTGGCGATCGCCAGAATGGTTGCTTGCGAGAAGTTCTCGACAATCGGCGCGGCGTTACCGTCGCGATAGCGCGCGCTGAGGCAGTCAAGTTTTCGATCTGCGAACCCGCGGCGGATTCCGACCTCAGCAACACCGACGCGAACGGTGCGATGTCGCTGCCGAGTTCAGCGTCGAACCGCGCGACCTCGCGGCTGGCTGACTCAGCGTCGGCCAGCACCAACGGCGGTAAGTCAAGGTCTAGGTCGGCGATACTGGCGGGTACGACGGGGTGACAGGTGCCGTACTTGGGCAGCGCTCGCCCCGCATGCCTCCTGCTCTGCGGCTCCCATCGAACTCCTTGCGGGTGACGGAGCTAAGTGAAGTCACCACTGCAGTCTAACTTCACTTATTAGCCTAAATGACGTTGCGGTACGAATCTGACTTCAACTAGCGGGACCATTCGTGTGGCCGATCTCCGGGCCGCCCCAACCGATCCACCACTCAAGTCTGCATAAGTGCGAATAGCTGCACCTCCCCGGGTTCCTGGTATCACGCGATTCTGCTCGGGGCTCGGCGAGTGCGCTGATCACCGCTTCACATCACGGCAGGGCCCTGGTCTCCCGGCCTGACGACCGTTGCGCTCCCGGCCTCCATGCGAGATCGGGTCTGCCACATGGGCGTGCCAACCATATAGGTGCGGATCAGCGGATCAAGGTCGATCCGCAGGAAGCAAATGCGGGTCTCACCCTGGTTCCGGAGTTGCTCATAGCTGGTGAGAATTTGTCGCCCGAGCCAGAATCCCGAGAAGACGCCGCGGGCTTCGATGTCGGCCGAGTCCACCACCTTGGCGTGGCCGCGCAGCTGGATGGTGGCAGGCGGCAGCCCCCACAGCAACTTGCGGGGTATCGGGATGACCATCGAAACCTCGGGATTGACAGCGATGTTGCGGGCCTTCTGCAAGTGCCGACGTGTCATCACGTAGATCGTCGCGCCCGATCGGCCGAGGTTGTATGTCACTCCTGCCGACGCGGTAGTACCGGTTGTGTCGCTGGTGGACAGTACCGCGAAGTGTTGTCGGCGGATGTCCCGCAGAACCTCCGCGTAGGTCGGCGACGTCATGGACAGCAAGGCTTCCGCTGTTGGATCAGCGGGTCAACGCGGCGTAGCGCCGCGTAGGACGGCCAGTCGCTGCCGGTATTCGGTGTCGTCGATCTCGCCGCGGGCGTATCGGGCGGCCAGCACTTGCTCCGGTGATTCGGTGTACGGCGGGAACTGCGGAATCGATCCCGCCTGAGTGGCACCGGTGCTCGACCGGATCAGCGCGACGATCCCGATGATGATGAGGGCCCAGAACAAGACCATTCCAATGACCATGCCTGCGTATCCCCACCCGCTCATGTGATCGGACCAAAACATCATGGGAACCTCTCCTTCCTAACTCTTTCGACGAGTGAGCTGCGGCTGGCGTGGTGTCAGCCGGTGTAGTTGAGTGTGGTCATCATCCCGGCGTCCATGTGGTAGCCGTTGTGGCAGTGCAGCATCCATATCCCAGGGTTGTCGGCGAGCAGTCTGACCGTCACGGTCTGCATCGGTTTGACGACGACGGTGTCCTTACGCGGCCCGGCGCTGCCATCGGCTCTGATCACTTGGAAGGTGTGACCGTGCAGGTGCATCGGATGCCACATCATGGTCTCGTTGGTGAACGCGAGGGTGGCGTGCTGACCCTGATGGACGGTCAACGGGACGGTCTGGTCATAAGCCCTGCCGTTGATCTTCCAGTCGTACTGCATCATCGTGCCCGACAGGCGTGCCTGCAGTGCGAGATCACTGTCGGTGGACAGCTGGACTTCCGGTGTGGCCGTGAAGGTGTCGACGGTGCCCACCCGGCCGGTCAGTTGCGGTGGCCGGAAACCGGCGTCCGGCGCACTGCCCGCGCCGGTGGACAGCAGCGCGCGGGCGACGGCGTTCTTGCCCTCGGCCGAGGCAACCAACGGAAACACCCCGTCGCCTGCCGTCACCACCACGTCATAGCGCTCCCCCATGCCCAGCAGAAGGGCATCGACATCGGTGGGCACGACCGGGAAACCGTCGGTGTGTGTGACGGTCATGCGGTGTCCAGCCAGTGCAACCCGGAAGGCGGTGTCGGCGGCGGCGTTGATGATGCGAATCCTGATGCGCCGCCCCGGTTTTGCGGTGAAAGTAGTCGCCGCGGCGGGGATTCGGCCGTTGATGATGTAGTACGGGTAGCTGACGTCGCCGCCGTCTCCCCCGAGCAGATCACTGGCACCGGCACCACCGACACCGGGCACGCCGGGCATCGACCCCATGCCGCCCATCCCCGGCATGCCGGGCATGGAGCCGCCACCCTTGCCCATCGACCGCAATCCTCTGAAGATCTCCTCAGGGCTGGTTCCGACTCCGGAGGTCCAATCGTCGAGCATCACGATCCACTCGGCGTCGTAGCGACCCGGCTCTGCCGGATCGTCGATGATGACCGGCACATACAGGCCGTAGTCGGTGTCCAGCCCGGTGTGCGGGTGGGCCCAGTAGGTCCCCGGATAGGGCGAGCTGAACCGATAGGTGAAACTCGAACCCGATTCGATGTTGCGGACCGCCGGCGCCGCGCCGTCCATGTCGTTGCGCAAGGCAAGGCCGTGCCAGTGCACGGACGAGGCGTGATCAAGTCCGTTGTCGACAGTGACGGCGATCTCGTCACCGACATTAGCCCGGATCAGCGGACCGGGAAGCTGGTTGTTGTAGGCCAAGGTGTGTGCCTTGGTGCCGCCGAGGTCGAGGTCGGCCACCCCGGGCGCCAGCCGCGCAGTGACCGTCTTGCCCGAGTGCGGGCGGGCGGACTCCGCCGCGGCGATCGCATCCGGTCCGATGGTGCCGCTCGGCGCGCCGGCGGGGATTGGACGGCTGCATGCCACCAATGCCGCACCGCCGAGGACGCTGGCGGCCAGAAACCCACGTCGCGTCATCGCTACTGCTGCAGGGGTCTGTCGACTCATCACCGATCCTGTCATCTCCCAATTTCTTCTTCCACGGTGCGCTGCACCTCCGGGTGGTTTGGTGTTGGTTTTGTGAAGATTCGCTCAAGAACCCGGACAGGTGCGGCGAGACGGCACGATTACGGGATGGACCCCATTCCGCACGCATCAGCAGGCGGTGCCAATCCCACGTACCGCGCCCTGGTGGTCGACGACGAGGCGGCCCTGGCAGAGGTCGTTGCCAGCTACTTGAGGCGGGAGCGCTTCGAGGTGACGCAGTGTCACCGCGGAACCGACGCGGTGACCCTGGCGCGAGAAGTAGACCCGGATGTCGTCGTTCTCGATCTAGGCCTACCGGGTCTGGACGGCGTGGAGGTATGCCGCCAACTGCGGACGTTCTCCGACGCCTACGTGGTAATGCTGACCGCCCGCGATACCGAGGTGGACACCATCGTCGGCTTATCGGTCGGCGCCGACGACTACATCACCAAACCCTTCAGTCCACGCGAGCTGGTCGCCCGGATCCGGGCGATGCTGCGCCGGCCGCGCGCCGTTGGCGCGCCGACCCCGCATGCCGGCGGCGGGTCCGCTGACGTACTGGCCCCACGGGTATTCGGTCCGCTGCGGATCGACCTCGCGAGCCGGCAGGTGTTTGTCGACGAAGAGTTAATTGCGTTGACGCGCACCGAGTTCGACATCCTGGCCGCCTTGTCGTCGCGACCGGGCGTGGTGTGGAGCCGCGGCCAGCTCATTGACACGGTGTGGGGCGAGCCGTGGGTGGGCAACGACCATCTCGTCGACGTCCACGTCGGCCACGTTCGGCGCAAGCTCGGTGACGACCCAGCCGACCCGAGGTTCATCTACACCGTGCGTGGTGTGGGCTACCGGATGGGGACCGGGCAGTGAGCGCATCGAACGGTTTTGGAATGGGACGCCGGCTTCTGCTCGCCCAGACCCTGGTGCTCATCGCAGGCGGGGTCACCACGTGGGTGGTGGCGTCGGTGGTCGGACCACCGTTGTTCCGGGAACACCTGCACCGAGCAGGTATCGCCCACGACTCCAACGAGCAGTACCACGCCGAGCAGGCCTACCAGAACGCCACCGCGCTGTCCATCGGGGTGGCCATCACGGTGGCCGCCCTGACCGCGTTCATCGTCACCGCGATTCTGAGCAGGCGCGTGCAGCGCTCGATCGCCGACCTATCGGCCGCCGCATCGGCAATCGCCGAAGGGCACTACGACATCCGGGTCGCCTCTCCCCGACTCGGCGACGAGTTCGACGAGCTGGCAACGGCGTTCAACCAGATGGCCGAGCGACTCCAAGCGGTGGAATCCACGCGCCGGCAGTTGTTCGGTGACCTCGCCCACGAGATCCGCACTCCCGTTTCGGTGTTGGAGGCCTACCTGGAAGCCGTGGAGGACGGCGTGAAGGCCCTCGACCAGCCGACCATCGCGATGTTGCGCGAGCAGACCGGTCGATTGGTCCGGTTCTCCGCCGACGCCGCCGCACTGGCCCAGGCCGAAGATGCCCACGCCGTCATCGCGCCGGGGTGGGTCGACGCCGCGGAGATCGCACGAACAGTCGGCGCCGCGATCGCCGACCGCTACGCCGCCAAGAACGTCGCCTTGCACACTCACACCGGCGGCGCCGTTCGCCTCTGGGCGGACCGGCAACGGCTGGCGCAGGTGCTGGGGAATCTGCTCGACAATGCACTGCGCCACACCCCCGGTGGCGGGCACGTCTCCCTGACTGTCGCCCCGGTCGGCGGCGAGGTGGTGTTCACCGTTGCTGACGACGGCGACGGCATCGCCGCCGAGCATCTGCCCCACATCTTCGAGCGCTTCTATCGCGCCGACTCGGCGCGTGACCGTGGGCGGGGAGGATCCGGCATTGGACTGGCAATCGTCAAGGCGCTGACCGAAGCCCACGGCGGCCACGTCAGCGTGGTGAGCCGCGGGCGGGGATCCGGTACTACCTTCAAGGTTTCATTGCCCATGCAACTGGCAGGGGGAATCTCTCGCGGTAATCAGCGCGAAGCTGGCTCTACCACATCATAACCGGCCCGCTGCACCGCATCCCGAACCGCGCTAGCCGTCAGGCCAGCGGAACTGGTCACAGTGATTGATGAATCACCCTGTGGCACCAGACTAATCGCAACCTCTGTCACCGTGTCGAGGGCTTCCAGTTCAGAAGTGACCGAGTGTACGCAATGATCACACGTCATGCCCCGCACGAGAAACGTCAGCGTCTGCAACATATAGACCGTCTCTACAATGAGCTCAGGATCTGGTTCATTGTATCGATCTCCTTCTGCTGGCTGCTGGCGATCGACTTAGCCAGCGCAACAGCATCGGGGAACTGGCCGTTCTTGACCTCGTTCTGCGCCATTGTGATTGCGCCCTGGTGGTGCTTGATCATCTGGGTCAAGAACAACTTGCTGGCCTCGACCCCCTGGGCGTTGGTCAGTGCATCCATATCGGCTGGCGACATCATCCCGTCCATACCAGGCATGTCATCCATTCCGGGCATGCCGGGCATCATCGAACCACTGGGCATCATCGACCCACTCGGCATGGGCATGGGCATGGTCGTGGTCGTAGGCGATGCGGTAGCGGTGTCGGATGGCGTCTCGCCCATCCCGGGCATCCCAGTCATGCCCGGCATACCGCCCATACCCCACTGATTCAGCCAGCCCTGCATCTTCTCGATCTCCGGGCCCTGGGCCGCCTTGATCTGCTTGGCCAAGTCCACCACCCGCGGGTCGATGCCCTGCTTCGCCAAGATCATGTCGCTCATCTGCACCGCCTGCTGATGATGCGGGATCATCATGTGCGCGAACTGCATATCGGCCTGGTTATGCGCGACCGCCGGCGCCGTCGACGACGTCTGAACCGACGACGAAGCCGTGGACGACGTCGCCTCATTGGTCGACGACTTGCTACACGCCCCGAGCGCGGCCACCGCAGCCAGCGCAACCACCCCGGTCACCACAGTCCTTGACTTGTTCACAACAGCTCCTTTCATAGATCAGCCTGTCGATCTTCATCCCTCAGCCTCGCGGCGTTGAATAGGGGTGGCCTAGTCGTTCTGTGAAGATTCGATAAAGAACGATCCTTTCGCTCCACAGTCGGTGAGATCCGCAGGAGATTCGGGAAGTCTGGTGCCCATGTCCATTGCCATCTCGACATCACTGCAGACCACCTTCACCGACGCGGTGGCCCGCACCCGCGAAGCCCTGGCCGACCACGGTTTCGGAGTGCTCACCGAGATCGACATGAAAGCCACCTTGAAGAAGAAGCTCGACACCGACATGGAGGACTACCTGATCCTCGGGGCCTGCAATCCCCCCCTGGCCCACCGGGCGGTGAGCATCGACCGCCAGATCGGGCTGCTGCTTCCCTGCAACGTGGTCGTGCGCGCCGACCCGGCCGACGGCACTCGGGTGCTGGTCGAGGCGATGGACCCCCAAGTACTGGTGCAGGCGACCGGTGAAGCCAGGCTGCAGGAGGTTGCGGACGAGGTCGCGGGCAAGCTGCGTGCGGCCATCGAGGCGGTAGGGGCCACGTCCGGCGCACCGTCCTAGACGTCGGAGGACACCTTGTCAGCCGTTGGCGCTGGCGGAGAAGGCAGCTTGAGCCGTTTGAGCATCAGGGCGTTGACCGCGACGATCAAGCTCGAGCCCGACATCGACAGTGCTGCGATCTCCGGGCGCAACACCAGTCCGAAGGCGGGCTGGAAGACGCCGGCGGCGATGGGCAGTGCGATGACGTTGTAGCCCACCGCCCAGCCGAGGTTCTGGCGCATCTTGCGCAGAGTTCCCCGCCCGATCCTCAACGCGATCGGGACATCGAGGGGATCGGAGCGCATCAGGACAAGGTCGGCGGTCTCGATCGCAACGTCGGTGCCGGCCCCGATGGCCACCCCGAGGTCGGCTTGGGCCAGGGCGGGTGCGTCGTTGACCCCGTCGCCGACCATGGCGGCTTTGCGGCCCTGAGTCTGCAGGTCGGCGATCTTGGCGGCCTTGTCGCCGGGCAGCACCTCGGCGATGACGGTGTCGATACCCAACTGGCCGGCGATGCGCTGTGCGGTGGCCTGGTTGTCCCCGCTGAGCATGACGACCTGCACCCCCAAGTCGTGCAGCGCAGTCACCGCCTGAGCGGAGGTTTCGCGTGCGGCGTCGGCCAGGGCGATCACCCCGACACCGCGCCCGTCCACGGCGATCAGGACCGCGGTGCGCCCGGTGGCGGCCAACTCGTCGCGCTGTGCCATCAACGCGGCCGGGACGTCCACCTCCTGCTCGACCATCAGCTTGCGGTTGCCCACGGCCACCCGCCGGCCACTCGCCGTCGCAGTGGCTCCGTGCCCTGGCACGTTGCGGAACCCGCTCAGCGGTGCCGCGGTGATGCCCCGGTCGGCGGCATAACGCACGATCGCCGCCGCCAACGGGTGCTCCGACTCTGTCTCCACCGCGGCGACCAGAGCCAGCAGTTCCTCTTCGCTGATTCCGTCGACGACGAAATCTGTCACTTCAGGCTCACCTTTGGTCAGCGTGCCGGTCTTGTCCATCACGACGGTGTCGATGCGCGCCGATGTCTCCAGCGCGGTGGCGTTCTTGAACAGCACCCCGCGCTTGGCGCCCAATCCGGTGCCCACCATGATCGCCGTCGGAGTCGCCAGGCCCAGCGCGTCGGGGCAGGTGATCACCACCACCGTGATCGCGAACAGCAACGCCGACTGCACACCGGCGCCCACGGCCCACCACACCAGGAAGGTGACGGTGCCGCCGATCAGCGCGACCAGGACGAGCCAGAACGCGGCCCGGTCGGCTAGCCGCTGGCCGGGGGCCTTGGAGTTCTGGGCCTCCTGCACCATCGAAACGATCTGGGCCAGAACGGTGTCCGAGCCCACCTTGGTAGTCCGCACCCGCAGGGTTCCGGTGGTGTTGATCGACGCCCCGATCACACTGTCACCTGGTGCCTTGGACACCGGAAGGCTCTCCCCGGTCACCATCGACTCGTCGACTTCGGAGTTGCCCTCCTCGACCGTTCCGTCCACCGGGACCTTGGCGCCCGGCCGGATCAACAGCAGGTCTCCGGTGACCACCTCGGCGGTGGGAATCTCCACCTGCTGCCCATCCCGGATCACCACCGCCATCGGCGGGGCCAATTCCAGCAGGGTGCGGATCGCATCGTTGGCCCCGCCGCGTGCCCGCATCTCGAACCAATGTCCCAGCAGCACAAAGGTTGTCAGTACCGCGGCCGCTTCGTAGAACACCTCTCCGCCGCCGGTGAAGGTCACCCCCACGCTGTAGAGCCAGCCCGCGCCGACGGCCACCGCGACCAGGACCATCATGTCCAAGGTGCGGGCCCGCAGCGCCCGCCACGCCCCGTCGAAGAAGATCCACGCCGAGTAGAACACCACCGGCAGGCTCAGCAGGAAGGTGAACACATCGTCGCGCAGCCCGAACGGCGCGGGCACGGTAAAGCCGAGCATGTCGCGGCCCATCGGCGACCACAGCATGATCGGGATCGACAGCACCAACGCGACGATGAACCTGTTGCGCATGTCGCGGACCATGTCGTCCATCGACACGCCCGCGTGCCCACCGTGGCCCATCATCTCGTGCGGAGAGCGTTGCACCACTGCGGGATGGTCGTGGTGTTCACCGGCGGAGATGGACTCCGCGGGTCCGGTCGTGGGTTCCGACATCGGATCACAGATGTGATCGGGCACCGAGCGGCCCGCACAGTGGAAACCGCAGTCCCGAAGCCACTTTGACAATTCGGCAACCGACGTTACGGCCGGATCGAAGACCACGGTGGCGGTCTGATTGACCGCGTTGGCCTGCACCGAACTCACCCCCGGCCGTCGCATCAGCGTGGACTCCACCACAGCTGCCGAGGTGGCCCACTGCAGCCCGTGCACGTCAAGCACGACCGTGGCGGTGGTCATCGAATCCCTCCCGCTACCACGCCGCGTCGATGGGTTGGGCTGATCTGATCATTCGCACCCACGTGATTCCCTCCAGCCTGGGGTCAATCGTCATCGTTGCCAACCCAGTTATGGCGCAGGTATGGATTCGGTAAAGATTCGACGAAGACCTTCACTGCCGAGTCTGCGCCAAACTGCGAACCGGTCCGGACCAATACCCTGACGCCATGGTCTCTCTGCAGCCCCCCGCGCCGCACATTCCAGCCACCCTCGATGAGGAATTGCTGTGCTGCCTTGCCCCGGGCTATCCCGATTTCGCCGCACACGATCCCGAGCGGGTGGCCCGCATCGGCGACGAGGTCGCCTACGGCTTCACCGCGATGGCCGACGTCGCCCAGGCCGTGTCGATATTCGGATCGGCGCGCACCCCGCCGGATCATCCGCACTACATCCTGGCGCGCGCAGTGGCAACCCGTTTGGGGGCGTACGGGTTTGACATCATCACCGGTGGCGGACCCGGGATCATGGAGGCGGCCAACCGGGGCGCCCGCGACGCTGCGGTGCGCTCGATCGGTCTCAATATCGAGTTGCCCCATGAGCAGATCGTCAATCCTTTCGTTGATCGGTCGCTTCGGTTCCGGTACTTCTTCGTCCGCAAGCTGATGTTTATCCGCTACGCGTCGGCATTCGTGGTCTTCCCCGGTGGGTTCGGAACTCTCGATGAACTGTTCGAGGCGTTGACGTTGATCCAGACCGGGAAGATCCGGCACTTTCCGGTCGTGCTGGCCGGATCGCAGCACTGGAGCGGCTTGGTCGGGTGGATCCGCGCCCAGCTTCTCAGCGGCGGGATGGTGTCGCCCGAGGATGTCACGCTACTGACGGTGCTTGACGACCCTGACGCTATCGCTGACGTGATCATGCACTGGCGGCGCCGCCAGCTGGAGACCTACCAGGCCCCCGCCTCGTGACATCACTGCCCCGTACTGACAACCTGACGATCCGCGACCGGCTGCAGGTGACCATTGCGGGCCAGGGCGTGCAGCGCCGCGGCTGACAGCAATCCGATTGCGACCAGCGCGGCCCATGTCAGTTTGGTGGCCCCGTGATCCCGGGCAATCTGCAGCACGTAGCCGGTGGCGAGGTTTCCGGCCAAAATGCCCATGCCGACGATGGTGTTATAGAAGCCGTAATGGGTGCCCACCAGTCGGCCCTCGGCTAATGCCACCACGGTGTCCATCTCGAATGGGAAAACCGCCGCTGAGCCGACCGCCAGCACGGCGGTGGTCACCAGCAAGGCCGCCAGTGCGACCAGCCCGCCGAACCAGGCGTCGGGCACGACAAGCAATGGCATGAAAGACAGTGCGATCACCATCATGCCGATCGCCAGTGCGCGGCCAGATCCCCAGCGAGCGGCGAGCCATCGGGTGATCCTCATCTGTGCGGCGACTGCGACAACACCAGAAACCACGAAGATCGCGGCCACCATTACCGACGCGTGGCCCGGTGACAGGACGGCGGCGTGCAGCGGCAGCGCCAGGTACACCTGAAATGACAGCACGTAGCACCCGACCATTGCCAGGGCGAACAACAGGAACGAGCGGTTGGAGGTCACAATGCGCCAGTCCTGAAATACCGAGCTGGCGGTCTCGGCAGCCGCAGGGGCGCGGCGTGGTAGAGCGAACAATTGCGCGATCGTCAACAGCGCGAACACCGCTGCGGCTCCAGCCGCGGTGAGGCGGAAATCGACTGCCATGAACGCCAGCCCCACCAGAGGACCGGCCAGGATGCCCGCCTGATAGAAGACATTGAATACGGCGAACACCTCGACGCGGCGCTCTCCGGCCTCGGCGGCCAGGTACGCGCGCACCGCCGGGTTGAAGAGCGCCCCGGCGAATCCCGTTGCGGCCGAGGCGACCAGAACCATGGGCAACGATTGCGCGATGACAAGCAGCGCAAAGCCACCGGTACGCAATAGACAGCCGGCCACGATCAGCGGCTTGTAGCCGAGCCGGTCGGCCAGGGTGCCGCCCACAATGAACATGCCCTGCTGGGAGAAGTTGCGTACCCCTAAAACAAGCCCGACCGCCCACGCCGCCAGCCCCAGCGGCCCGGCCAGATAGCCGGCCAGGTAAGGCATCAGCATGTAGAAGCCGAGGTTGATGCCGAATTGGTTGATCATCAGCAGCCGGCTCGGCCAGCCGAAGCTGCGGAACTCACCCATGATGTCGCTCATCACACTCGCCTGCCCGGGGCTGCGACCGCGTCGCACCGGGTCCATGATTGGACTGTGACACGGCCGGGATCGTCAATTGTGACCGGTTCGATCGGTTGCTCAGCAGCGAGCAGACCGTGTTCGTGGCAGTAGTCGTCGTTGTAGATCGTGTCGAAGTAGCGTTGCGGGCCGTCGGGGAAGATCGCCGCGACGGTCGCTTCCCGCACATGGGCCTGAGCTGCCCAACCTGCGACGAGAGCGACCGCCCCCACACTCCACCCGCCGGTGGCGTAGTGGGTGGCCGCTAGAGCCCGGCACGCCCAGACCGCTTCGGCTGGAGCGACCCAATGGACCTCATCGAAGGCCGTGTAGTCCACGTTGGCAGGGTAAATGCTCGAGCCGAGCCCCCGCATCAGCCGCGGTTGGACGGGTTGTCCGAATATCCGTGACCCGATGGCATCCACACCGATCAGTTTCATGGCCGGGTTGAACTCGCGTAGCACTCGGGCCACTCCGGCCGAATGCCCGCCGGTGCCCACTGAACACACCAGCACGTCCACATCGCCGACTTGTGCCCGCAACTCCAAGGCGAGCCCTCGGTAGGCGGCCACACAGTCAGGATTGCTGTACTGATCGGGATGCCAGGCGGTGGGGTCCTCGGCGAGCAGCTGATCGACCCGGTCCCGGCGGGCCTGCTGCCAGCCGCCGTCGGGGTGCGGCTCGGTGACCTGGTCGACTCGGGCCCCGTAGGCGGTGAGCATCCGCACGAGGATGGGCTCGAGCCCGGGGTCGGTGACCACCGTCACCGGGTGCCGATAGGCCATACCGGCTAGCGCCAAGCCCAAACCCAATGTGCCACTGCTGGACTCGATGATGCGAGCCCCCGGGCGCAGCGCTCCGCGGGCTCGGGCGCGCTCCACCATGTGCAGAGCCGGGCGGTCTTTCATGCCGCCGGGGTTGAAGCCCTCCAGCTTGGCCCAAAAGCCGCGTTCATCGGTGGCGAAGGGCGCGGTGATGCGCAAGACCGGTGTGTTGCCGACCATGGAGGAGGGCCGGTCATCGCGGCGTGGGCCGCGCTGAGTGGTGGCGTGGACGGGGAACGGGTGAATTGGCAGAACAGATGTCATGGAGAATGTCGCTTCCGCGTGATGGCCGCGACAACAGGCGCGCGGCCGCTGGTCATGGACAGCGGGCACCGACCAGCCATCACCACCAAGGAACAGTGGAGCCGGTCTGTCGCTATCCGATCAGCGTCGCGCGACGCAGAACAACGTCAAGATGTCCGGCACGGACAGGGCCGCGACAACCGAGCGGGGCGGGGCGCGGCCAACGGCCGGCTCGTCCTGGCCCGACAGTCGCCATAGCACCGCCAAGCCGACCAGCAGGCCCAGCGCCAACAACGTCCCGCGCAGCCTTGGGACCAAAAAGTCGGAGACTGAATCAGGTAGGCATTCCTGAATGCCCGAATCGATGTGCGCATGGTCGGCATCGGAGATGAGGTGCCCGTAGAGGGCCGAGACTGTTTCGTGGCTGTGCAACTCCGGGAGGTGCTGCGACGATGCCGTGCTGGACGCCGGCGCTGCGAGGCATAGCAGAGCGACTAGGCCAACTATCACCCACAGTCCTAGGCGCGGCGACCGGCTCGAAGCGTGCATAGTGACCGCGACTTTAGCAGCGCGATGCAGGCCGGGCATCGACCCACGAAGTTGATGCCGAGTCGTAATACCGCCGCGACAATGGCGTTGAGCCAGCGCATCCGCTGGTATCCGGCTGTAGGCGCAAGGGCGGCGACAATCACACCCGTGCCGCGGCCTACCGCCCACTGACGTAATCTGCGATCCTAGATTGCGGAATGCTCGCAACGACTTTGAGAAAGCGGTACAAACCCACCTTGAAGAAACGTTCGCTCGACGCAACGGTGCGGCATCTCCTAGCCCACGCCGCCGCGCAGCCGAGCGGTCGCAGCGCCGAGACCGTTTATGGCGGTCACGAACACGTGCTGCGGCAGACCGTTATCGCGTTGCTCCAAGGGCAGTCGTTGGACGATCACGAGAACCCTGGAGAAGCCACCGTGTACGTCCTGCACGGTCGAGTGCGGGTAGCTACCCACGACACGCAGTGGGACGCCATCGCCGGCGACCTGCTTGCGCTACCACCGGTGCGGCATCGCCTCGACGCCGTCACAGACTCAGCGATACTGCTCACAGTTGCCAAGGCCTGACGGCCGCGATTCGACTAGCTCTTGACGGGGCACCATGGCCGACGGGTACATGCCTGATCCGTCCTGGTGGCCGGCGAATCAATTCCCCTCGATGGCCGTCCACCAGCGAGAGTCACTGTCTGACAGGTTAGTTCGGGTAAGCGGCACCCTTCCGTCGAGGGGCACAGCCATGCTTCATCGGAGCAATCCTCGACTCACGTCCACTCACGTTCAATTGGCCATTGCGCTGCTAACTATACCCCCGTAGGGTATGTGGGGTCGGGGTCTCATGCCCAGCAGAAGGAGGCCGATGAAGCTCAACGCGTTCGAGCGCGCCGCGATGAACAACCCTGTCCGCGCGGCCCATCAGCACCACCGTGAGGCGAGCTGGTTCCGCCGGTTGGCCGGCGGCGACCTGTCCGGCCAGCAGGTTTTAGAGGTCGGGTGCGGACGCGGAGTCGGGGCCGAAGTGATCCTGGACCGGCTCGGTGCCGCGAGCGTCACAGTGTTCGACCTCGACGAATCGATGGTCGAATTGGCACGCAGACGGCTCCACGGGAGGCGGGTGGAGCTGTCAGTCGGCGATGTATGCGACATCGCGCAGCCCACGGCGAGCACCGACACGGTGGTGGACTTCGGGATCATCCACCACGTCCCGAACTGGCAGCAGGCGGTGGCGGAGATCGCCCGCGTGCTCCGACCTGGGGGGCTGCTGCTGTTCGAGGAGGTACCCCGCCAAATGCTCGACACTTGGGCGTTCCGGACCTTCACTTTGCATCCTCGTGAAAATCGTTTCGAGGCAGCGGAATTCGCAACAGAATTGGCACGGCACGGTTTGCACGGCACCGGCGAGTTCGAACATCACCTCGGGGGCATGGTGTTCATCGGCGCGGCACGAAAGGCCTGAGTGGCCCGCCGCGAGGTCGTGACACACCCGTAGGCTAACCGAGACCCCCTCCCCGATCCCACGAGTCCGAGCCCCAGCTCCAAAACAGCAACGGCGCAGGGAATTACAAGGCTGTACTTTGTGACGTCTGTTTCCAATGGTGCCAAAGTGATGTACGTTAACTCCGACACGGGGTTTCTACGTACTTACTAAGTACGTAGATGTCCTGGGCCAGGTTGGTATCAGAACCGACCAGCGTGGCATGGCAATCCACCGCCGCGTCCGAAGGAGAGCTAGAGCTGATGCCGGTCCCATCGCGCACCAACAATCGCGACGAATGCCCGCCACCGCGTCCGAGGCGGCCCCGCCGTGCGAGTCGTCGGCTCTGGAGCAGGCGTTCAGCCGTTCTGGGATTCGCCGTCGTTGCCACGCTGGTGGCAGCCCCGCTTTCGCCCGCCCGAGCCGAGCCGACGAATGGCCCGTGGGACCCGTTGCTGCCCAAGGTGCTCAGCGCGGGAGCTCCGGGTGACCCCTTGGCGATCGCAAATGCATCGCTGCAGGCAACCGCCAAGGCTGCGCAAACTACGATAGACCTAGGGCGTAAGTTCCTCGGCAGCCTCGGGATCGGAAGCCCGACGGCCGATCCGCCGTCTGTTTTCAGCGGCAACCGCGTAAACGGTAAGCAGGCGATCGAGTATGTAATCCGCCGAGCCGGATCACAGATGGGGGTGCCCTACTCCTGGGGCGGCGGGAGCCTCACAGGGCCAAGTCTTGGAATCGACTCCGGCGCTAACACGGTCGGATTCGACTGCTCAGGTTTGACTCGGTACGCATTCGCCGGTGTCGGCATTCTGCTTCCCCGGTTCTCCGGGGCCCAATACGACGCGGGCCGCAAGGTGCCGCCATCGGAGGCTAAGCGCGGCGACCTGTTGTTCTGGGGCTCCGGAGGGGGTCAGCACGAAGCCCTCTACCTCGGCGGAGGCCAGATGCTCGAAGCACAGCAAACCGGTGTGCCTGTGAAGATTTCGCCGGTCCGCACCGCTGGCATGACACCGTACGTCACTCGCATCATCGAGACGTAGGTGCGTGCTCCGCACCTTGGTGATGGCATGTTCAGATGACGAACGTCCCAGCTTTCCGTGATACGCCAACAACACTGGAGCTATTCGTGGTCCACCGTTCAGCTGCGCTCGCGCGGTGGAAGGCCCGCAGTGTGATAGACCGCATCGATGACGGCCATGTTTTCGACCGCGTCTTGCGCCGTCGTCTTCACGGGTTCGCCGCGCAGCACCGCCGCAGCGAAAGCGTCGAGCTGATAAGCATAGGACGAGCGGCGCGAGAATCGTTCCACGCGATTGCAGTTGGCTGATCGGACCATGAGCCGGTGGAAGAGCTGTGGCATTACCGGATTCAGCACGTGAAGCTCGCCACGGTCACCTACCACCCGAGCGCTCATTTGCAGCAGATTCGAGGACCACATCGAGCAGGAGATCCGGCCGGTGTGGCCGCCGGGAAATCGCAACTCGGCCGTCATGGCCCGGTCGATCTCCGGATCGTGCAGTTTCGCCCGTGCCGAAACTACTTCCGGTCTTGCACCGCCGAACGCGCGCGCCATGTTCACCGCATAGCACCCAGCATCCATTGTCGCGCCGCCGGCAAGTGAGTAGCGATACCGGATGTCGGAGAACCTCGGCAGGGGGTAGCACAAGGTTGCCTCCACCCGCTCGAGCTTCCCGAGTTCGCCCCCTGCAATGATCTGTTCGATTCGCAAAGCAAGTGGATGGTAGCGGTAGTGGAACGCCTCCATCACCACTCGGTCCGACGTTGCGGCGACGTCGGCGACCTCCCGGGCTTCGGCAGCGTTGGCGGCGAACGGCTTTTCACACAACACGTGCTTGCCGGCGGCCAGTGCCTCTCGAGTCCACCTGCCGTGCAAACTGTTCGGCAGCGGATTGTAGATAGCGTCGAGGCTCGGGTCGGCGATCAGCGCCTCGTAACTGTCGTGCACCCGGGCGATGTCGTGTTTGGAAGCGAACGCCGCCGCACGCGAGTTTTCGCGCGCTGCGACCGCGGTAACCACGACCTCGGCGTTTCTCTTGGCGGGCCTGATGAGCGCCATCGGTGCGATGCGCGCCGCGCCCAAGACGCCGATCCGCAGCGGGGCAGCCTCGTTTGCAGTCACGGATGCGAAGCTAACACTGTCCTCGTGACGCCCAGATCGGGCGGGTGGCAGGCTCGAGGGCATGCGTACGCATCGGGATGGTTGGCGGCGCCCAGTTCATCCGCGGAGTGTGGACGCATCCGGCCGCTTTGGACGCGGATGGGACTCTTGGGTTGCCCGCCCGCCTATACGCGGTTGTCGACTGCGCCAGATTCATCGGCTCGGACCACTGACGTCGAGTTCGGTGTACATGCCCGCCCAGTAGTGGCCGGCGATGTTGCAGATCAGCTCGTAGCGCCCGGGGGGCAGGGTGATGGTGGTCCAGCCGCTCGCCCCGGCAGCGATGCCGTAAGGGGCGATGTCCATACCTTCACCGGCACCGCAGGTGCGGGAGGCTTCACCCAGGCTGCCGGTCTCGTCAACCTTGCCGTCGGGACCGCTGACACGCTGCCCAGGCAGCTGGCCCTGCGGCAGTGGTAGCACGACCACCTCGTGGGTCAGCGCGCCCTTGTTGCGTACCCGCAGCGACACCTGTCCCGCCGGGACTGTTGACGGGTTGACGAAGACCCGCGTCGTTCCCTTGGGAGGCCACGGGTATCCGTTGTTGTTCGCGCCCGGGCCGTAGGAGCCGTTGCCCATCATGCCCGGCCCCATCATGCCTCCCATGTCGGTGAGGGTGACGTCAACCACTGTGCCGGACAACGCCGGCGCCGCGCAGGATCGTGAACCGGCAAACGGCCCAAAGGCGGCCAACGAGGCTGTGCTCGCGATTCCGAGCGCGACGGCGGCGATCGCGACGATCAGCGCCGGCCGCACACGGTGGGAGCCCACCGCGATCACCGGTGATCACGCAGCAGCGCCATGCGCTGCCGGTACTCCTCGCCGTCGATCTCGCCACGAGCGAAGCGGTCGTGGAGCAGATCCTCGGCCCGCGTCGGCCCGGAAACCGGCGGACGGGTCGTGTGGCGTGAATCGCCAACGTAGCGAATGGCAATCACGATCGCAGTGATCACCAACGCCCAGAACGCCACCATCCCGACCGTCATCAGAATCCAACCGCCCCATCCCCAGCCGTCACCGCCATACCACATCATCGTCGTCCGCTACTTTCCTAAAGGTGAAGCCGCACTACAGCGAACTTCTCATGCGCGAGGTACAACACAAGCGTCGCACAAGCGACCCATAGCCGAGCCGCGTGGCACATCGTGGTCGTCTACCTCGTACTCACTCCAACAGTGCGCACCGATCACGATGAACTGATGAGGGTTCTGTAAAGATTCGCTCAAGAAACCCCGCGGGCGGGCACAGGGCGCGTCGTCGGCGCCGCGACTGCGTGGCAGACACCTGAACGAATTACCACCTGCGGCGCGCGCGTCATCAACGTAGTTGTTCAGTACTACTCTCTATAGGACATCCTGTACGCACGCTGGGAATCGAGGGGAAACCACACCTGGCGGACCCAGCCGGCGCATCATCACTGCATGCCCGAATCCGCTGAATCTCCCTCCCCGACAGTTACCACTTCCGAGGAGCGGCCGGTGGCTACGTCCTCGCGAGCGTCCGACCAGCGCAGTCGCCTGACCGCTGTCCTACTGTGGGTAGGCATCGCCGCAGGCGTTGTGTTCATCGTCGCGGTCCTGTTCTTCTCCGGGTTCTTCCTCGGCAGGCAAACAGGGTGGCATCGCGGCTACGACGGCGAGAGGACGGGCCCATCCGGCACGTGCCCGATGATGGGCACTGGTGGGCAAATGCCAATGGGTCCCGGCGGGATGATGGGGCCCGGCGGGATGATGGGGCCCGGCGGCGGGATGGGTCCCGGAGGGATGACTCCTGGCGGGTCCGCCCCCGGTGGGATGACACCCGGCGGGATGAGTCCCGGTGGAGCCAGCACCGACCCGCACCACCCCCCGACCTCGTCGAGCAACCCCAGCACGCCGCGTTCCTAACCGTCTGAGAAGCCCTCTCGGTGACCGATTCTGTTTATGGTGATCACATTGTCGACGTCGACATCCCGCTCTGCGTGGTACTCGGCTGAGCCCGTTCCATCCCATGCCATTGACTATCGCGAAGGAATACGCGTCCTGAACGAGTGGCAACGCAGCCCGGCTGCAACGGAACTCGCGAGCCTTGCCCCCGTCCGTTGCGCCCGCAGTCGCCGAGGGTTGACGCGCGCGCCGACCTCACAGCCCGCCGCACGTCCGCCCGGTGACGCAATTTCGCGGTGGGGCGAGTCGAGTGGGTCAGGGGGCCTGCGCGGCCAGCCTCATGCGGCTATTCGGTATTCGACCGTACCGACCAACTTGCTCGCCTCGCATCGAGCCGGGGTCACCTGGTCTCGACGGATCGGCTTGTGCACTACACCGCACTTCCACCGCGTCGCCGACGTGGTGGTCGAATCCGTTGCCACCGCACGTAGTACGGGCAGAGGTCAGCGGTGACGGCGGCTGCGTGGCTGTTCGGTGTCGGCGGTGCCTTCCTGGTCGGCATCGGAGCATTCTTCATGTTGGCCCGTCCTGCCTTGCTGCCAGAGGACCTGCGCTACCTGGACCGCAGCGCCGTCGAGGTAGCCACGGCTTTGCCGCGCCTCGGCCGATGGCTGCGGTGTGTGTTCACCGTTCTCGGCGGGTACGCGGCGGCGACCGGGATCCTCACTCTTTACCTGGCCGTCACGAGTGTGCGGGAGGGGAATCTGGTCACGGTGGCAGTCCTGGCGATTGCGGGCGCGCCATCGATCGGTGTCATGGCCGTGGTAAACCTTTTGTTGCACTCGGCGTTTCGCTTTGCGTTGCCAGCTCTAGCTGCGGTGTGGGTTGCGGCGACGCTGGTTGCGGTCGCGTCCTGAGGCGTATTCAGCGTGGGCGCGAAGGGGCTTTTTCACACTGGGCTTCTGCGGCGCTCAAATCACGTCTCAGACCGCATTTTAGCCATGCCCGGTCACCAGTGTGCCAGCAGCACCCTGGAACAACCGGCGAGCACTCAACGAGGCGGGAAACGAAATCGTGGGAGCACAATCAGGACTTCAGGCCCTATAGATGCGCGTCGCGCCTGGAGTAGGCATGCAGGGTGGACACTCACCAATTGCCACCGCAGCGCGGACAAACATCAGGTGTTCGCATTCATGGAATCCCGCTGAGCGGACCGTCACCGCCGCGATCGGACACGGCAAACGCGCCGCCCGCCACGTCGACGCTTGGCTGCGCCACGGCAACTATCTCGCGCCCACCGAAC
This sequence comes from Mycolicibacterium rhodesiae, assembly GCF_002086695.1. Taxonomy (GTDB): domain Bacteria; phylum Actinomycetota; class Actinomycetes; order Mycobacteriales; family Mycobacteriaceae; genus Mycobacterium; species Mycobacterium rhodesiae. Next base: position 207,595 of record NZ_MVIH01000006.1, on the reverse strand, counting down.
CACCCCCGGCGACGTACGACCGGCTCAACACCTGGTACTACTCCGTCGCGCCGGCCACCGTGCGCCCCACCCTCGACGCGGCGCGGCGAACCTCCACCTTCGACGAAGTCGTCGGCGGTCTCGATGAGTCCACCGCCCTGTTCGAGGCCCGTCGCTGCCTATCGTGCGGCAACTGCTTCGAATGCGATAACTGCTACGGCGTGTGCCCCGACAACGCCGTCATCAAGCTCGGTCCCGGCAACCGCTACCGCATCGATTACGACTACTGCAAGGGCTGCGGCATCTGCGCCACCGAATGCCCCTGCGGTGCAATCACTATGGAGCCCGAGGAGATCTAATGTCGGGAACCGACTCCGGTGAGGAAGAACGCTTCGTTCGCGTGCCGGTGAAACCGTTCGATTGGTCCGCGGGAGGACGAGATGCGGTGATCGCGGGCAGCCGACGGCGCAGCGGCTACTGCGGTGGGCCACCGGGACTCTGGTTGGGGATATCGGTAATCGGGAGATTCGGCGCCGGTTTGAGTGAGGGGGTCGCGGGCAGCGGCGGGATGCGGCCAGCGGGGATGTCGGCGATGTCGTTGGCGGCTGGCCCGTTAACCCGGCTGCCGTAGCTGCTGCCGGGCGCGCGCGAACCTACCAGGTGGCTGACGGTCACCATGTGATATCCGTTGGCGATCAGTACCGGCAAGAACTGGTAGACCAAATCGACGGTGCTGGAGTACGTATCGTGCAGCAGCACCACTGAGCCTGGCTTGATCTGCGTTTTCAGCATGTACACGGTGGCGGCGGTGTTGGAATCATTGATCCAGTCGAACGGGATGACGTCCCACAAGATCTCCGCCAACCCCTGCTTGCCTGCCTCGGCGCGGACCGCATCACTGGAAAGGCCACCCGCCGGGCGATACAACTGCGGCGCCCGGCCGGTCGCCGCTGCGATGACCTCCGACGCTTTACTGAGCTGGGTCGGAATGTCCTGCACGGGGATCGTGCTCATGTTCGGGTGTTCCCAGGTGTGGTTGCCGATCTCCATCCCTGCATCGGCGATACGCCGGGCTGCGCCCGGATCAGCGGCGACCTTGTTGCCGATCAGAAAGAACGTTGCCTTGGCGTTGTCAGCGGTCAAGACCTGCAGCAAGCGGTCGGTGAACGGTGTCGGTCCGTCATCGAAGGTCAACGCCACACATTTGACCCGCGTGCAATCGACATTGTCAGGATCAGCGGCCTGCCGTTCACGCCCTGCGAGCACCATCACCGCCGCCACTACTACCAGCACCGCGGCAAGCGCACTCACCTGCCACCACAGCCGTAAACCTTTCCGGGACAACATGTCGCACCTCCAGGTCCTACGTCGCACACGGGCGGATCTCACAGATGAGCCGCCAAGCTGCGGCTACCGATCTACGGTCACGCATAGTAGCTGAGGTCGTCGACGCGCACCCCCGCCCGCCCGGCGCCAGGACGGAATACTGCGGAGAGACGTCCTGCTGCTCGTGCGCCGTGTCAGAACGCGGCGCACGACACCAGCGCAGTCATAGTGAACGCGACGAACGCCAGCATCGAACCCAGCAACGCCGCACCGCACGCGGCCGTGGCCAAGCCCGCGAGCGGCCCCCGGCCTGTTGAACGTCCGCTCTCCAAGCGGGCCAGCCGCAGTCGGGTGCACTCACCAGTCATTCCCAACGCCGCTCTTGGCGCGGGAGCCCCAGCCAGCTCCTCGAGCGCGCGCCGCAGACCACCACACCCGTGCTGGCGCGCGGCCTGCACGTCGGCGTCGAGTTCAACCAGCGTGCGAATCAACGACGGTGACTGGCGCATCAACGGTAGCCAGCCCATGCCCGCAGCCGCGGCATGCGCCGCATCGACCAACAGGTGGTGACCACGGCGCAGATGGGAACGCTCGTGTGCTAGGACCGCATCGACTGCCGCGCGGTCCAGACGCTGGGTCAAGCCGCTGGTCAGCACCACCAGTGGCGGTGTGCCAGCCACGCTGTAAGCCAGCGGTTCCGAGGCCGGCAGCCACAAGACCCCACCGGCATCGGGCCTGGCGCCCGTCAACAGCCGCGCCAGTTCGACATGCCGCCCGTGCAGTCGGTGGCGTTCCCGACCGGACCGCCACAGCACCCAGCCACCCCGCGCCACTGCGAACCCAAGCAAGAGAGCACTGACGACCGCAGCCACCAAGTCGACGCCTCCGGGTGAAACTTCGCGTGACGCCAGCCAACAGCGGCGCACCAGTTCGCCCAGCACAGGCAACGCGATCGAGATGACCGTCGCGCACATCGTAAGTGCCCACACTGCGACGACCAATGACGCCTCCACACCCCGAGTCACCATGGCGCGAAGCAGGCTTGGCCCCACGATGCCAATTGCGAGGCCGACTACCGCCAACACAAACATCGCGCTCATAGCCTTCGGCGCCGTTCTTTGAGACCACGTGACAACGCCTCCAACTCGGCTTCAGTCGCGCCACGGGCGAAATGCAGAAGCGCCGCCGTCGGATCCCCGCTGTCAGCCAGCAGGTCACGCACCGCGTCGGTGGCGGCCTGGATGCGGCTGCGTGTTGCCAGGTACGTGTAGGCACGCCCGTCAAGCTGGCGGCTCAACCATCCCTTCTGATACAGGTTGTCCATGACGGTCATCACAGTGGTATAAGCGGGCTTGCGGTTCGGCTCGAGCTCGTCCAGAACGTCGCGGACCCGCACCGGTACAGCAGAACGCCACACCACGTCCATGGTCAGGGCTTCCAGCTCGCCGAGGCCCGGCAGCGGGCGTTGCCGCGCCGCTGGGGTCCGGCGGATACCGCGCGGAGTCTCCCTGCGAGGAGTCACCGCAGGAATCCGGGCCGGCCAGCGCTCGGACCCGGGGGCGTGGACGTTGGTATCACCGTCACTGCGGCCGGATGCCTTCCAGCGCGGATTGCGCCTGCTCGCCCGGCGTCGCGGCCACCCGCGCGCTCGGGATCGGGCATTGGGTCGGCGTGGACAGCCGTCGCCAGACTGCCCAGCCCAACAACGCCAGCGAGGCCACAGCAATCAGCGGCTGGAGCGGTGCCCACACTGACAGCGCACCGCTGACCCCTAGTGCGGCGACAACGAGCTTGTTGCAAACCGGACAGCCCACCGCCAACAACGATGCAACATTGGCGAACACGCCCGCCCGGGCTGGTGAGAGGTTCTCGTGATCCGGGCGCCGCACGTAACTCGCCACGAGCAACCCGGTGAGCGCTGCGGTGAGCGCCCAGACCGCATAGCTCCACCACGGCACCGGCGTCATACGCAGAAAAAACGGATTGGAGATCAGCGCGCTCGGGACGGCTACCACGACCGCTGCGCCCAATGCCGCGAGCACCGCGACGGCCCACTGCAGCCAGGTCCACCCGCGTATCGTCATATCTCATCCCGTCCTAACTCCACCGACCTCTACTAGACGCAATAGTAGACGACGTCACCTCGATGTTGACGGCCGCGGACGGACGGCTTGAGGCAAGCCCCAGGTCTGATCTCAACTGCGCTCCAAACGCGCAATCTCTTCGTCGATGTCATAACTCGCCGAAGGCCAGGACAGATTCATTGACTCGAGTGCCGCGATCAGCAATTCCATCACGGTGATGCGGCTATACCACTTGTGATCGCTGGGGACGACATACCAAGGGGCGACCTCGGTTGATGTTTTGTCTAGCAGTGCCTGGTAAGCGTCCCGGTAGGCGGGCCACAGCAAGCGATCGTCGACGTCTCGGGGGCTGAATTTCCAGTACTTGTGCGGGTCTTGAAGGCGGTCGAGCAGCCTCTGCCTTTGTTCATCTAGGGAAATGAACATTGCCACTTTGACGATGACGGTGCCTTGGTCCGCCACCTGGTCTTCGAATTCGTTGATCTCGCAGTACCGGCCCTGCCACACCTCCTCAGGGACGAGCCTCCGAACTCGAGCCACGAGGACGTCCTCATAGTGTGAGCGGTCGAATACCCCGATGTGTCCAAGGCGCGGCAAGGCTTTGTGGACACGCCATAAGAAGTGATGCTGGCGTTCCTCGCTGGACGGCACCCCGAAGGGCGCATGATCGACGCCTTCGGGGTTGACCGTGCCAAGAACATGGCGAATGATTCCACCCTTTCCAGCAGCGTCCATGCCCTGCAGTACCAGAAGTACCGCGCGACCATTACCTGCCACCGCATCGGCGTAGAGCTTCTCCTGCAGGGTGTGTAGACGCTTGCCCCTGTCCTGCATGAGTCGCACCGCGTCGGACTTGCTTCCGACGAACCCCGGAGTAGCGGAAGTGTCGAGATCGGCCAGCGAAAATATGCCGGGAATCGGGCGCAGCAGATGAACCGGTGAGACGTCCCAGCCCGAAGCGGCCGCTTCGATACGTGCCCCCATGTCACGAACCCCCTTCGAGTGCCAACTGCTCCTCCTCCTGCGGGGCATACCATCTCAGGCCGCCGGCACAAGTGCGGCCTTCGCCGGCACGATTCGGCTCCCGGGCGCGAGTGCGGCGATAATAGGCGTGGCGCACCGTCCGAAGATGATCAGCATGAGCCTTCCAGAACTGATCAGATCTGCCAGTCTTGTGCACCGTCGTTCTGGTTGTAGGTGCCCACGGAGTTCTTCACGACGACGGCGTCGCCACTGCCGAAATGATCGAAGAACCACTGGGCGTTGGCCGGACTGAGGTTAGGGCATCCGTGGCTGACGTTGCGCTTGCCTTGGTCGGCAACCGACCACGGCGCGCTGTGCACGAAGATGCCGGTGTTACTTATCCGAACGGCGTCTTGAACCTTCAACTTGTATCCCTCGGCAGAGTCGACCGGTACGCCATAGGTGGACGAGTCCATGACGATGTCAGCGAACTTCTCTAGCACGTAGTACGTGCCGTTGGGTGTCTCGTAGCCCTTCTTGCCCATAGATACGGGAAATGTCTTCTCTACTGCACCGTTGCGCGTGATCGTCATCTGGTGGGTCTTGTCGTCGATTGTCGCGATCAGGGAGTCACCCGCGCGGAAGGAGGATTTCGTGCCGGCGGCGTCGATCGACACCGTCGTGTTCGCGGGCCAGAGGTCGAGAGGGCGCCAACGCAGCTGCCTATCGCTCATCCAATAGAACTTGCCCGGCACCGGGGGGTTCGACGAGATGTGGACTGCTTGCTCTGCCATGACCCGGTCGGCGATAGGCCGTTGGAAGTTGATGGTGATCGGCTTGGCCACACCGACCAGCGAGCCGTTGGCCGGGTTGAACGACGGGGGCAGGAAAGGTGGTGGACCTACAAAGGGAGCGGAGTTCTGCCCCGCCGGAGTCTCCACCCCGGTGAACGGATTCTCATTCGACGGTCCCACGATCGCCGATGGCTCGTGAGCTTCAAGTCCATCCGGTCCCGTTACGATTGCTGAGTCGTTCTGCACGAGGTCCGGGTCCGCGAACGCCAACGGGCTGCCCACGAGCAAGCCCATAGCGACGATGACAGCGGTCAATGTCACACGACGAGAACACCGCATTGGATCACACCTCCAGGTTCCATACATACGGTGCGGGCACTTCGCCGTTCAGCTTCAGGCCCTTCCTGGAGCGCAACGCCGACAAGCGCTGCCCGTCATGAAGAGCCTCGATTTGCCAGCCTGCACCTCCTCATCTCCCAAAACCTACTGACAAGGACAGTACGTTGCAAGGAAGTAGCGACTTTGTCACCGCTGCGGCATCGCTGGAGGGCACGCCGTCCGACCTTCGGTCGCGATCCGCTTGGAACGCCACTTCTACTATGTTGTTTCGTAGGAAGACGTTGAACGCACTCGCAGCCACCGCTGCGGCGCGGCTTTCTCCATTCGGAGCTCAAGGGAGCCACATTGCACATACATCGCCGAACATGGGCAACGGTGCTCGGCGTGATGCTCGTCGTCATTGGACTACTCGGTGCGGTAACCGTGATGTCGCGAGACGTTTGCACCGCAGACTGTCCGGCGGCGCAGACCAAGATCGCCAGCGCCATCCCGCCCACACCAGCTCCGGCCGCGACCGATATATCACCGCGAGACGGCGCCCGAGAGGTAGATCCGTTGGGACCGGTGACGGTGACCGCGACGGCGGGTCGGTTGACCGCGGTCACGATGGTCAACGAGGCCGGCGTTTCAGTACCCGGGGTCATGACGCCCGACGACACGGTCTGGAAGCCCACTGTCCCGCTGGGTTATGGTCGGTTCTACACGCTCACGGTAACCGCCGAGGGCACCGATGGTCGACCAGCCACACACAACTCGTCGTTCTCTACGCTCACTCCTCGGAATCAAACGAAGGCTTACCTGACCACCACAGCCGGAACACCGATACGCGAGGGTGGCAGCTACGGCATCGGCATGGTTGTCGTAGCGCATTTCGATGAACCGATTGTCGACCGGGCGGCCGCCGAGCGGCGACTGAAGGTGAAAACCTGGCCGCCGGTTCAGGGTTCGTGGTACTGGCTGGATGACCAGAACGCGCACTGGCGACCGCAGCGGTACTTCGCGGCAGGCACCGAAGTGACCGCGTCGGCGAACATCTACGGGGCTCCGCTGGGGGGAGGTTTGTACGGCCAGGAGGACAGCACAGTCACCTTCACCATCGGTGATGCACACGTTTCGGTCGCCGACGATACGACGAAGCAAGTCAGCGTCTATGAGAACGGCGTCTTGGTCCGTACCATGCCTACGTCGATGGGAATGGGCGGCACTGAAACAATTGGGGGACAGACTATTTCGTTTTGGACCCAGCCCGGTGTCTACTCAGTACTGGACAAGGCTAATCCGGTGATCATGGACTCGTCAACCTATGGGTTGCCGATCAACTCTCGACTGGGATATCGCGAGACCATCAAGTACGCCACCCGGATCAGTACGGACGGCATTTACCTGCATCAGCTCGACAGCACAGTCTGGGCGCAGGGAAACACCAACGTGTCGCACGGCTGCCTGAACCTCAACGCGGAAAACGCCAAATGGTTCTATGAGTTCTCGCAACCGGGCGACATCGTGGAGGTGCGCAATACCGGCGGCGAACCCTTGGAGGTCTGGCAGAACGGCGATTGGAGCGTGCCGTGGGACCGATGGCTCGCCGGCAGCGCACTGTCATAACAGGCGTGTGGGTTGCAGTGGCGGTGGGGCACTGCGCGTGTTGACAGCTAGGTCTTGGCGGCGAACCCTACAAGCAAGAAACCGCCCAAGATAAGCACGCCGGCCATCGGATACCCGATGAGCAGATCCTGCAGCCCGATGATCCGTAACCGGCCGAGGTGGGTGATCATGTGGATGACCGCCATCGCCGCCCCGACAGCCACGAATACCCAGCCTGCAATACGCCGGCGCCGCTCGCGCTGATACTCGATCGTGTACAGCGACTTGGTAATGGGCCGGTCCCGCCCCATTCGTCTTTTGGGCATCCCGTACTCCTTCGCGTCAATCGACCTTGGATCTACTGGCTAATGTAGTACTAAGCCGGTTAGTACACGCGCGAAGTTCCGCGGTGCGCCGCCGGTCGATGATTCACCCGGCCGTGGCCCCACCGCCCACTCCGAGGGCGCGTCGGGCTCCATAACCGAGCGCCGGGGACGGTATCGCGAGTGCAGGACCCGGCGCGTTCGGGATGTGCTTGATGGCCGAAGACCGACGCCATCCTTGACAAGGATATACCCCATGGGGGTATATTCCAGTCGAGCTTGAAAGGAGGACGGCTTTGGATGCGCCAGCACCCGGTTACGCGGATTCGAAGGACGCCCGCCTGAAACGGCTTCGCCGCATCGAAGGGCAGGTGCGCGGTTTGGCGCGCATGGTCGAGCAGGATGCCTACTGCATCGACGTTCTCACGCAAGTCTCGGCAGCCACCAAAGCGCTTGAGTCAGTGGCATTGTCGCTCCTCGACGACCATCTGTCCCACTGCGTCCATGATGCCGTGAAGCAAGGCGGTGACGTGGCTGAGCTGAAGATCAGAGAAGCCTCCGCGGCCATCGCCCGCCTGGTGCACTCCTGACGCCCCTGATCTCCCCAACCCCGCAGAAAGTAGCCACGACATGACCCAGAAGCCTGGTCTCCCCCTGCTGCTGATCGCGTCCGCCCCCTCCGGATGCGGTTGCTGCGGACCGAAACCATCAACCCCATCCCCATCGGCACACGTCAAGGAGACGACCATGAACACCACCCCGGCAACGCACTCCTACGCGGTGACCGGTTTGACCTGCGGCCACTGCGTCGGCGCGGTCAGTGCGGAGCTCTCGGCGCTACCCGGTGTAGAGGCGGTCACCGTCGAGCTGGTCGCCGGGAGCGTCTCCACCGTCACGCTAGCCGCCGACACACCGCCGACGCCTCAGCAGATCGCCGCTGCCCTCGATGAGGCCGGCGACTACCACCTGGTCGCAGACCCACAATCTCGCTAGCGCCTTCACCCCTTGCAAGCCGGCCACCCAAGGACACACCATGAGCCCCACGAATCCCGCCGCCGTCGAACAACCCCGCCGCATCGAGTTGTCAATCGGTGGGATGACGTGCGCGTCGTGCGCAGCCCGCATCGAGAAGAAGTTGAACAAGCTCGACGGCGTCCAAGCCAGCGTCAACTACGCGACCGAAAAGGCGCAGGTGACCTACTCAGAGGCAGTAGATCCGGCGGTGCTGATCGCGACCATCGAAGCCACCGGCTACACCGCAGCTGCGCCGCCACCGCTCCAGGAAGCCGACGACCAGCCCGGCGAAGCTGGCCCAGAGGCCGGCGAGGCCGACTCGCTGCGGAGCCGACTGCTGATCTGCGCGATACTGACGGTGCCAGTGATCGCGATGTCGATGATCCCCGCACTACAGTTCAGAAACTGGCAGTGGCTCGCACTAACCTTGGCGTCGCCCGTCGTGGTGTGGGGCGCGCTGCCGTTCCACCGGGCAGCGTGGACCAACGCCCGCCACCGTGCCGCTACGATGGACACGCTGATCTCGCTGGGCGTCAGCGCTGCTTACCTGTGGTCCCTATGGGCGTTGTTCATCGGGCACGCCGGCATGCCGGGGATGCGGATGCCGTTCACCTTGCTTCCGCAATCGGACTCTGGGATCGAGCACATCTACCTCGAAGTCGCCGCAGCGGTGACCGTGTTCATTCTGGCCGGCCGCTACTTCGAGGCGCGCGCCAAGACACAATCCGGCGCCGCGCTTCGCGCCTTGCTCCATATGGGCGCGAAAGATGTGACGGTACTGCGCGAGGGAGCCGAAATCCGCATCCCCACGGCTCAACTCAATGTCGGAGACATCTTCCTGGTGCGCCCGGGTGAGAAGATCGCTACCGACGGCGTCGTCGTGGAGGGAACCTCGGCGGTTGACGCGTCGATGCTCACCGGCGAATCAGTGCCCGTCGAAGTGCACCCAGGAGATGACGTCACCGGCGCCACCGTCAACGCCGGCGGCCGATTAGTGGTGCGCGCCAGTCGGATCGGGGCCGACACGCAGCTCGCCCAGATGGCTCGGCTGGTCGAAGAAGCCCAGAACGGCAAGGCGTCGGTGCAACGCCTGGCCGACCGGGTGTCGGGGATCTTCGTGCCCATCGTGTTGGCCCTGTCGGCGGCAACTCTGGCCGCCTGGCTGCTCACCGGTCATTCAGGAACAGTCGCCTTCACCGCAGCTGTCGCCGTGCTGATCATCGCCTGCCCCTGCGCACTCGGGTTGGCCACTCCCACAGCACTGATGGTCGGCACCGGGCGCGGCGCCCAACTCGGAATCCTGATCAAGGGGCCACAGATCCTCGAATCCACCCGCCGCGTCGACACCATCGTCTTGGACAAGACCGGCACTGTCACCACCGGCCGCATGAGTCTGATCGCGGTGCACCCCCGTGCGGAGCAGGACTCCGATGAAGTCCTCGCCTTCGCCGGGGCAGTCGAGAATGCGTCCCAACACCCGATCGCCGCGGCAATCGCCGCCGCGGCATCGGCTCAGGGCGCCCTACCTCAGGTGCAGGAGTTCTCCAGCCACAATGGCCAGGGCGTCACCGGAGTCATCGACAGCCACGCAGTCATGGTTGGGCGATTGAGTTGGCTCACCGAAGACTGGGCATTGGCTTCCCCAGATGACCTCACCACGGTCGCCGAACACGCCCAGTCCCAGGGCGGCACGCCGGTCTGGGTGGCCTGGGACGGCGCGGTGCGCGGCGTGATTGTCGTCGCTGACACGGTGAAGGACACCTCAGCGCAAGCTATCGAACAATTCCGCGAGCTCGGCCTGCGCCCGATCCTCCTGACCGGCGACAACCGACGTGCTGCGCTCGCAGTGGCAGAACAGGTCGGCATCGACCCCGACGACGTCATCTCCGAGGTTCTGCCCGCCGACAAAGTCGCCGCAGTCAAAACCCTTCAATCACAAGGACGAACGGTGGCCATGGTCGGCGACGGAGTGAACGACGCCGCCGCCCTGGTGCAAGCCGATCTGGGGCTGGCGCTGGGCACCGGCACCGACGTGGCCATCGAGGCATCCGACCTGACGCTGGTCCGTGGTGATCTGCGCACCGCCGCCGACGCCATTCGACTGTCCCGATCAACCCTGAAAACTATCAAGGGAAACCTGTTCTGGGCATTCGCCTACAACGTGGCCGCACTCCCCCTCGCGGCCCTGGGCCTACTCAACCCGCTGATCGCCGGCGCCGCCATGGCATTCAGCTCAGTCTTCGTGGTCAGCAACAGCCTCCGCCTGCGGCGGTTCGCCAGCACCGCCACGTCCCCGAAGTCCGCCGTCGGCCCTCACGTTGCGACACCGGCGTCTGGCCAAGTTCGGCAGTCGGAAAAGTGACTAGGCGCCGCAGGCCCTTCACCGACCGATGCGCCACAACGACGTGGAAGGCAGGCATGCCGGTCAGTGGTACGCGCGGAATCGCCATCGCCGCGCAGGGGGCGTGCCCTGACCGCCACTGAGCTGCGTCCCCAGGCCGCTGGGGCAATTGGTCCCTTGAGGTGGGGCCCAATGGCGCTGCAAAGGTGGACCTAGTGCAGTTGGCGTGCCCACCCCGGCAGACAAGAGTCATACGCGTAGTAACTACGTACTACTGAAGGCGGGAGATTGATGATGATGAAGCGTCAGTACCTTGTGTGGTACGCCCTGGCAGGAGCCGCAATCGCTGTCGGCGCGTTCCTATTCGGCGTGTCGACGTCAACAATCTTGCTGGCACTGGTTGTTCTGGTGTGCCCCTTGATGATGTTCTTCATGATGGGCGGTCATGGGGGCGGCTCTGACCACGGATCCACCGACGAGATGCAGCACACGGAGTCCACCGGACCGTCCTAGCCCAGCATCACCTCACATTCGAGAGGTCGACACGATGGCCGATTCCGCCTACGGCTTGTGGCCGCTGGTCATTGTCAATACGCTGCTGTTCGCGGCATTCGGACTGAGCTTCTTTCATCCCCGGACCAACCGCGACTGGCGCGCGATGGGGGCATACACCGCGTTCTTGGTGGCCTTGTTCACGGAGATGTACGGCATCCCGTTAACCATCTACCTGCTCGGGAGTTGGTTGGGATCGCGCTTTCCGCTGCTGCGCGACACCCATGCCGGTGGGCATCTGTGGAATGACCTCATCGGTTGGACAGGCGATCCGCATCTGAGTCCATTCCATCTGGCCAGTTATGCAGCGATCGGGGGCGGGTTCTGGCTCATTGCCGTCGCATGGAGGCATCTGCATGACGCAGTGCAACACGATCGGCTCGCCACCACTGGGCCCTATGCCTGGGTGCGCCATCCGCAATACGATGGTTTCTTATTGGTGATGGTTGGATTCCTGCTTCAGTGGCCCACTATTCCGACCCTTCTGATGTTCCCAGTGCTTGTGTTCATCTACGCGCGCCTGGCCCGCCGTGAAGAACGCGAAGTGGCACGCCGGTTCGGTAGTGATTGGGCCGAATATGCCGCGCGGACACCAGTGTTCATTCCCCACATCAGGCTCGCGTCCGGCGCCGGACCAGGGCGACTGCGCCCTACATCCGATGACATTCACCGCACCCCCAACGGGTAACCGAGGAGCGCCGGCATGGTTCATGTGAACAACACCGCGGCTGTTACGACATCGCCTGGCACTGACGCCGATTCGGCACCGGTGTTGACCGCTGAAGGAATCGAGAAATCCTTTCGCCGCGGCCTGTGGCCAGGACATCGCCGCCAGGTATTGGGCGGCGTCGATCTGGTATTGCGAGCGGGTGAGGTCGTTGGACTGGTCGGCGAGAACGGCTCCGGCAAATCGACGATCATGAAGATCCTCGTCGGAGAACTGAGCGCTGATGCGGGCATGGTTACCCACTCGGGGGTCCTGGGTTACTGCCCGCAGCAGCCGGTTGTCTATGAGCGGCTGACATGCGATGAACACATGGAACTGTTCGCCCGCGCCTACCGTATGACCCATCAGGCCGAGAGGCGGGCACGGCGAGACCTCTACGAAGCGTTGGGGTTTCAACGCTACGCCCGCACGCGAGCCGATCGACTCTCCGGGGGCACGCTGGCAAAACTCAACCTGAGCCTAGCCATGCTGGCGAACCCCCAGATATTGCTGCTGGATGAGCCCTACGCCGGCTTTGACTGGGACACCTACCTGAAATTCTGGGACCTGGTGGCAGCGCACCGCGATGGCGGCCGCTCCGTACTGATCATCAGCCACTTCGTTGCCGACGAGCGGCGCTTTGACCGCATTGTCAAACTGTGCGATGGGCGGCTGTGTGAGGGACAGTGCGACGCACACAAGCTGCCTCGATGACCACGGCGGTGCACGAGCAATGGCGCCCCACCTTGCTGTTGACGCGCTGCTTCATCACCGATTACCAGCGCAACCCCGTGAACGTGATCATGCTGGTGGTCGTACCTTCGATATTCGTGCTCGTCGCGGCGGGCTCGATTGCTGACGCCATGGAGCTGCTGCGGGGACAGCGGGGCCTTACCACCCAGACCGCGACCGCCGGATGGGCAGCGGGGTTCCTGTCAGGTCTAGGGATGTATTTCCAGATCCGCTCTGCGCGCCGCGCTGACAAACGACTCTTGTTGGCTGGGCTGCCCTCGGCGAGGCTGCTGGCGGCCCGCGCGAGCACCGGACTGCTCATGGCGATTCTCGTGTCAGGGGTTGCGCTGGCCGCGCTCGCCGTTCGTACCGGCATCGACCACCCCCGTCGAGTCATCATCGGCACCCTGCTGTTCGCTCTGATCTATCTGGCGATCGGTGCGCTTGTCGGAGTTGCGGTGACCAATCCGGTCAACGGAGCGGTCGTAATCCTGCTGATCTGGATAATCGACGTGTTCGTCGGACCCGCCGGTGGTGGCGGAGATTATGTGTACACACGCTGGTTCCCAACGCATTTCGTCACGCTGTGGATGGTGGATACACCGTCGCACCATGCGGGTGAACTGGGCGATCTCGGCGTCGCCCTGGTGTGGATGGCGGTCGCGGTCGTGGTTGCAGGCGCGGTCGTCGGCGCAGGGTCGCGCATCGCCCGACCCGGCAGAGACTCGCCCGGCCAGCTGGGCACAGCGATCCAGTTCGGTGTCGTCGATTTGGTCCGCAATCCTGTGCTCTTGGTATTGCTGGTCATCGTCCCCGCGGCGTTCGTCTTGCTGGCCAAGGCGACCACTCCACAACGTCTACTGGTGGTGTCGGTCAAGGAGCAGGGTGTCATCTCAGACCAGCTGTTCTGGTTCCCCGACGTCCATGCCGGCGCAATGGCACCGATCGCGATTGGGGCGTTGGCGGCGCTCGTGGGAATGTTTGTGGTGGTCAACGCCGCCGGCGGGGATGACCGCCTTCGGTTGGCCGGCTACCGCACCAGCGTCATGGTGACTGCACGTCTTAGTGTGGTCGCTGTTGCGGGCGTCGTCATCTGCGCAGCCACGTTGCTGGTGATCGCCACGGTTTATCACGCCGAACAATGGGCTGGCTATGCCGCGGCTAACCTGTTGGTAGCAGCCATCTATGCATTGATCGGCGTCATCCTTGGACCTCTGTTGGGCAAGGTCGCCGGGGTGTTCGTAGCGTTCTTCATCCCCTTCCTGGACTTGGGTATCGTCCAAAGTCCGATGCTGCGCCCGATGCCCCCGCAGTGGGCCAGCTTGCTGCCTGGCTACGGCGTGACACGCGTGCTGTTTGACACTGGTCTGACCCCACACTTCGACGAAATTGGTTCCTTACTAATGGGATTAATCTGGCTGTTCGGTCTGCTCGCCCTCGCGGCGATGGTGCTGATTCGAGCCCGGCCAACGAGAACCGCCGCGGCCTGATCGCTATACAAACAGGCAGGAACCAATATGAACGACACTGCCACAATACGATTCAGATGGGGTCATGGGTGATTCATCGTGCCCGGCCACGCCGCGAAGTGAGCGACTCACCGGATCGGCGTAACAACCACGCTCTACTGAGCGTCACGAATTGGTGCTAGAGAGGATCGGAGACAGGTTGTGGGAAAATACAGATTGGATCTCATCCGCGTTGCCTCAGCATTGATGGTGTTCGCTGCCATCACCTACACGGTGTGCTACGTGTGGCATGGCCTGGCCCGCTCTCCATTCACCGACGGCTTTTTCGCGGCCGCCTTTCCTGGGTTCAGCTGGAGTGTGATCGGCTTTGTGACCGGTCTTGGTTGGAGCTTGGCCTACAGCGCGTATGTCGCCGTTGTATTCGTGCCGGTCTACAACCTGTGTTGCCGGGTAGGCGCCCAACCTAACCAGCGCCGAATCCGTCGCTAGTCGTGCTAGGAATTGGCATGCCGCTTCGCCCGTCGAGCCTTTTAGCACTGGGTTGAATCGGCTCTACCAGTGCTTCGCGTCACTCGTCGAACAATCGCATACGGCCGCACCTCAGTTGCCCACGGAGTCCAGCACAGGGCGGCTGAAAGTGTGCGCCTGGACCGGTCCCGCGTCGACCAACGACGCGAGGTCAGACAGAAGCGCTGCGCTGCCGGAACTACGCACGGCCGCGGACCACTTTGAGATACAGGGGCCACCGCCGCCGCACCAGCAACTGGCCGGCCGATTTCCGAACCGTGGGCGTGGCCATCCAATTAGGCAGTGCCGCACAGTATCCGAACGATGATTAGTTCGGCCACCTGATCTCGTCAATGGCGTGCACGTAGAAGGCGCACGCCATCGGCGTGATGCCGGGCCGCACGACGCGTCAAACAAGGCGCCTCAGTCGTGATGATGGTTCTACTCCTCCGCTGCGACCCTAAGCCGCTTGCCACCCTGAGTGTCCTCATCGAAGCTCAGCAAGAACCACGCCCGCATGTGACTGGAACGCCACAGCGACTTCGGCCGAATGGTGCCACCCATAAGGAGCTTGGAGCCGACGTGTGACGAGGGTGCACTGCCTCAACGACGGTTGCTGAACGAGAATGCACAGTCCAGTCACGGTGAGGGCCCTAACCGGTATCCGATGCCGCGGGCGGTTATCACGGTGCGGCCGGCGGGGGGTCCTCACCGAGTTTGCGGCGCAGGTGACCGATGTGGGCGACGACGACGTCTTTGCAGCCACTCCAGGATTCTCCCAGACGCCCTCCATGCCGCCCCGCTGAATACACGCCCCTGTAATTTAATACTGTCTATGTACGGAGATAGTATTTGGCGGTCTCCCGCACACGGTAGCCGCGACATGCGGATGCACGGCGTTAAGCGCACCTGGGGTAGGGAATGCTGATCTGCGGCTGCCGCGCGTCGGATCACGTACTCCAACGCCTTGCGCTCTACCGGTACCTAAAAGCGAGACGCTCGGCAGGGGCGCTGGTTCGTTACTGGATGTATCTGGCGACGTAGGGTGTCATCCCGCTGGTGCGGACCGGGGAGACATGGACATCTGAGCCGGTGTAGGGAGCTTCGAGCATCTGCCCGTTACCCAGGTAGAGGGCGACGTGCTGGCTGCCGCCGGGGCCGTAGAAGATGGCGTCACCCCGACGCATCTGCGCTGACGGAATCTGAGTTCCAGCGGTGTACTGCGACCCCGAATAGTGCGGCAGCTTGACGCCGACCCCGGCGAACGCGTACAGGATCAGGCCCGAGCAGTCGAACCCGATGGTGTTCGCCCCGCTGTCGATGCCCCTGCTGGGGCCGTCGGCGTTGCCCCCGCCCCACGAGTAGGGCACGCCCGTCTGGGACATAGCCCGCTTGATCACGTACTCGACGGCCGTCGAGCCGTAGACGAACGGGATCTGGCCGTTGGTGATCCCGGTGTCGGTCGGCTTCAGGATGCCGAGCTTCTGCAGAAAGCTCTTGCCCAGCTTCTGGGTGGTCTGCATCGAGGTCGAGGCGATCTGCAGCACCGCGTTGATGATCTGGATCGGATCGCCCGAGGCGAAGGCACTCGGCACCGTGGGCAGGGTCAGATCCCACTCCGAGGCCCTGCCGTAGGGCACCTTGGCGTCACCGGGGGCGGCACTGGAACCCGGCGTGGCCGAATCCCAGCGGTCCCCCGACGAGCCGGTGCCCGGGGCGGCGGACTGCGGCACCGCCGAGGGTGCGCCCGCGGGAGCCGACCACTGCCGCGCGGCGTCGAGCTTGGCCTGCGCGGTCTTGCGCTCGGCGGCGAGCCGGTCGATCTGGGACTGCTGATCGCGGAAGGTCGTCTGCGCCTCGGTCAGCGCCGCGACCGCCGCCGTCTGGCTGGCTTCGGCGGCGACGACGGCCTGGTCGGCCTTCTGCTTGGCCAGCCGAGCCGCGGACTCCTTGTTCACCTGTTCCGTGCGGGCCCGCTGCAGGTCGGTCATCACCTGCTCGGCGCTGAGCGCCAGTGCTTGGTTGGCCGACGCGGTGGAGATGATGTCCTCGGGAGTCGACGCCATCAACAGCGACGCCGACGGTCCGTTCATATAGGCCGCCACCGCGAATTCGTCGAATCGCCTCTGGGCGCCGGCAATTGCGGCGTTGGCGTCCTTGACCCCCGCCGCGCCGGCGTCCACCTGATCCTGGGCGGCGGCCGCCGCATCGCGGGCGGACTGCACCTCGACGATCGCCTTGTTGACGCTCTCCTGCTCGGCCTGAATCTGTGCGCCCACCTCGTGAAGCTGCTGGCTAACTTCAGCTACCTCGGCGATCAACGCGGCCAAGCTAATCGGCCCGGGTCCCGGGTCGGCCTGAGCCAGTTCTGGAACATTGAGCGTCATCGCGACACTGATCGCCACTATGAGGGCAGGTCGACACCAGGTGGAGCGCAGATCAGTTGTTCCCACTCGGCCGTCTCCCAATAACTCGGTCCGCACCCTTACGCGTTTCCGGATGCGATCGGTAGGCCCTGGCGGCGTTACGTATCTACCGTTACGTATATACGTGAGTACGCAGTAAGACCGTATTTACGAGACCGACAGTACATTCACTTTTGACCCATCGGTACCACCTGTCACAAACTACAAATGTGTAATTCCGCGGCCGGGCTCCTCGGTCAATGTATCGACGTTTGACACGAAGCGTATGTCGCCGATGTCACCCGCCGCATGGAAGTACTGACGGCAACCCTCGGCCGACGCAGCCGAGCAGGTTCTGGTGTCCGCTATGGCGTTGCGTTCACCGCACCGACGTGAACCGGTCAGGCTGCGCCGCAAACTTGGCGGCGCAGTCGAGTGAAGCTTGAACAGTTCGACCGGGATGGTCAGATTGTGCAGCGTTATGCAGCCCAATGCCCGTACCTGAACGCCGACCGACGCCGCGGCGTCCGCGACGGCGACTTGTCGGCTGAGGCTGCTGGCGTTCTTCCCGACGTCGAACCCGTTCAGCGCTGCGGATCCCCCGAGCGTATCGTCCGCGTCAGGAACTGCGCACCTCGAAATAGGCAGGGATCTATGGGCAGCCAGGACAGTGATCGTAGAGGCGGTCGGGGCCGACTGTTCTTGGTGGCTGTGCTGATCGTGGCTGGTGCAGCCATCGTCGGGATCGCCGTAGCGACCGGTGGCCTGCGGCTTGGGAGAACCGGGCACTCCACACCTTCGGCCGAGCAGGCGGCTCAGGAAAGCTGCCAATCCGACGTCCTGAAGCGGTTAGTCGCGCCCGCGACTACACATTTCTCCGGTATCCGCGCCGAGGCCAGCAGCCTCGAGACCGACGGCAAAGATCTCTTTCCGCTGACCCTCGAAGAGCCCCTCAAGGGCATCGACATCTCACGCATCACCGTGCTCAACGTCTCTGGTGTGGTCAACGCCCCCACCGAAGTCGGTTCCACGCTCGAGGACCACTTCGACTGCCGCGCCTACTTCGTCGACGGGAAGCTGGCTCATACTATGGTGCTCTTCGACCACAGCCATTGAGCACCTCCGCAAGTCCACGTTGAGCTGAGCCGGGTGAGGCGCAGCGTCCAACCGCTTGGCGCACTCAGGTCCGGGGAGGTCACTACGAGCCGACAAGCGGGACGTCAGCGAGCAGAGCTACTAGTTCAGACCCACCCTTCAAGACTTGAGCCTTGGCCGTGGTCATGATGATGACCGTCGGTCTGCCCACCAATCACCGCCAACCCACGCTCATCAGGCACCGCGGCCGAAGGCGGCTGGGACGCAACAACATCTGGTGGAATGGGGTGTCCCTCATAAGGATCGTGCGCGCTGTAATGTACGCGACGCCACCATGGGATTGCTGGATAAGCAGATCCCGATACTCAATGATGTTTGTTGCAGCGGAGTTTGACCGGACTCGCCGGACTACTTTGACAAATGTTCGGCGGGTCGCCGGGGCGTGTCAATTTTGGGGCAGGCGTTCGCTCCCTCAATCCGCGACTTCCTCCACATCTGTCGGCCAGGAATTGATCCGCTCCCCCAACCAATATGCGTAGGGCGCGGCGGGTTCGGTGTGGTGCAGCGAGGATATATATAGACGCCTAATCAGCTTTTCCCGCGACCAACCCGTGCAGCGCTAGTCCAATAACGCTACGGCGGGCCACTTCTGGGTCCCAGTGATGACTGGCGCGCAGGTGGATGTAGCCCCAGCCGACCATGTTGAATAGGACCGTCGCGGTCACTGCCTCGGGCACGTGGCGCAGGGTTCCGTCTGCAGCACCGTCGATGAGGAGGCGTTCTAAGGGCTCGGCGAAGACATCGACGGTGAGTGCGTCGGGGCCCGGCCGGTGGAAGACTTCCCCGTGCGCGAGGAACATTCCCGCCAGCAGGGGAAGGTATTCGTCGGCGGCCGCGCACATCGCCTCGAGTGCGGCCTGCAGCCGTTCTGCGGCCGTGCCGCGTCCCGTGATCGCTGGAAATATCGCGTTGCGAAACGTCTGCGCGGCGCGTGCCGTCAACGCGGCGACGAGTTGATCCCGGGTCACCTCGCGCCGGTAGATCGTCGCCCGCGATAACCCGGCCTCGGCGGCGATGCGCTCTCGCGTCGTCTCTGTCAGACCCCAGCGCGCGATGGCTGCGGCAGTCGCGTCGATGAGCCGCGGATCGATGTCGACGCGGTTCACCGGGAGGTCTTGACTCTGAACCATAACCACATCATAGTTGAGACATGTCAGTCTCACCAGTGAGCTCGTCGAGTGTCACGCTTTCGCCGATTTATGGTGCTCTCGCGGCAGCGGCCGGTGCCGTCTCGCTGTTCGCTACCTACTGGGACGACGCCTGGCACACCGACATTGGCCGGGACGCCGCACTGATACCTCCGCACTTGGCCTTGTACGGCGGCGTCGCCGTTACCGGGCTCGTGGTAGTCGGCTGGGCGCTGGTTGCCCTGGTTCGTACCCGCTCGATCCGAGCCGCACTTCGACAGCCGGGCCTCTTGTTGGCGGGCCTGGGCGGCGCTGTCACCCTCGCGGCGGCCCCGCTCGACGCCTTCTGGCACGACAGGTTCGGCCGCGACGCGGTCTTGTGGAGTCCGCCGCACATGCTCGTGGTATTCGCTTCCGCGACGATGGCGATCGGACTGCTGGCCGGTCTGCGGCCGACGAAGCGCGGCATTGTCGAGGCAGCCCTGTCGGCGCTGGTTCTGGGCAGCGTGATGATGACGGTCCTCGAGTATGACACCGATGTTCCGCAATTCAGCCAGACGTTTTATCTCCCAGTAGTTTTGGTCGCAGGGCTGTTCAGTGTGGCCATCGTCCGTGCGCTCGTTCCCCGGGCGTACGCCGTCACTCGTACCCTTGTGTTCTACGTCGCGATGCGGGTCCTTGTGGTCGCTGCCCTGGTCATGCTGGGCCGCAGTACCCCAGACCTTCCGGTAGCCGTCCTCGGGCTAGCCGTGGCTGACCTCCCGTGGCGCGGACCCGCGGCACGGTATGGAGCAACCGCTGCCGCCGTCGCCGCACTGGCCTGGATCGCCGCCGCGTTCGGCGTGGCCAGCCAGCCCGCAGCAGAGATCGGCGTGGTCGCCGCACCGGTCATCGTCGTCGGCATGGCCCTCGCACTGGCCACCTCGTGGCGCAACCGCCCGGCTGGAGCGACCGCCGCCGCGCTACTAGTCGGCGCCGCGATTCTGACTCTGGGGCCGGCGCCCCGAGCCCTTGCCCATGACCCTGGACAAGGCAAGCCGGTCACCGCAGTTCAGCTAACCGTGATCAGTGATGGCCGCGGCGAAGTGCGGATGGACGCCGTCACAGCTGATGCCAGTTCGCGGCTCATGGCGCACCGTGTCGTCGCGCGCCGCGGCGGTCAGACGCTCACCGCCCCGCTGACTGAACTCGGCGCCGGCCGGTTCACCGGAACTATCCCCCTCCCCGAGGAGGGACGCTGGTTCGTCTACGTCGAATTCACCCGCGCCGGCGAGCCCATCGAAGCGTGGCTGCCCGTTGAAACTGGTTGGCAAGGCACCGTCTCTGCCGAGCGTGAGCTCTACGTGCCCGCCGGCGCGCAAGCCCCGACCACAGCGCAAATCGCCTTTGGCACCGCCATTTACGCGGTCGGTCTCGCTCTGCTCGGTCTGGCTATCATGCAAACACGCCGGCTTGTCCGGCGCCGCCAAAGTGAAGCGTGAGTTTGGCGGCCTGTTCTGTGTCGGGACGCTCCACCGCTCGTCGAAGCCTCAACGACCGTTAATGCATCGCTTCTACCGTTCCGTCGCAGCGTGACGACAAAGCGTCGGGACGACAGCGATCTGGAAGCCTCTCCCACCACGGCGCCTCAGAACGCCTTTCGTGCTATCGCGCCACGCCGTGAGCCCGTGCGGTCACTCGCTGCCGCGGCGGCTGTCGTTGGCGCTGTTTTCGGCACCGGCGAGGTCATCGCCGCTGCGTTGCCCGATCTGGTCAGCGGCCGGTGCGGCAGCCGGATCCATGCCGGAATCGACCCGCTCAGCAGTGCCGTCGTCACCCATCGCAATGTCCGGGGCTTGCCCGTCGCCGCCTGATCCGTTGACAGCGAGGTCCTCTCGACCCTTCGGGGCACGAAAGAAGTAGACCAGGGCGCCGATCAATACCAATGTTGAGGTGAATGAGTTGATGCGTATGCCGGCAATGTGGGTCGCCGCGTCGGTGCGCATCAACTCAACAAAGAATCGACCCAGGCAGTAGCCGCCGACGTAGAGCGCAAACAGTCGCCCGTGGCCGATTCTGAATCGCCGATCGATGTAGATCAGTGCGATGAAAACCCCGACGTTCCAGAGCAATTCGTACAGAAACGTTGGATGGACGATCGCGGCGACTTGTCCCGTTGATACACCGTCGAGGGAATGCACGTCGACAATGCCCGACGGGTCGCGGCGGTAGTAAATCTCCAGTCCCCACGGCAGATTCGTGGCGCTGCCGTACAGCTCCTGGTTGAAGTAATTGCCGATACGGCCAATTGCCTGTGCGAGCACGATGCCTGGTGCGACCGCGTCACCGAAGGCTGGTAGCGGAATGGCGCGTCGTCGGCAACCGATCCATGCTCCGACACCGCCGAGCGCCACCGCGCCCCATATCCCCAGGCCGCCGTCCCAAATTCTGAATGCGGCGGCCAGACCGAGGCCGCCATCACCCAAGTAGGTTCGCCAGTCGGTGACGACGTGGTACAGCCGGCCGCCTATTACCCCGAACGGTACGGCCCATATCGCGATGTCATAGACGACGCCCGGTTCGCCGCCGCGGGCGATCCAGCGTCGGTTCCCGATGACCAGGGCTACGACGATGCCGGCGATGATGAACATCGCGTAGGCGCGGATCGGCAGCGAGCCCACATGCCATACGCCCTGCGGGGGGCTTGGGAAGGAATCCATCAGGGTGGTCACGGCCGCCTCCGCGTCCGCGCACCGTCGGTTGTGTTCTCTGTCAGGACACACCCCTCTACCGCAGTTACTCAACTCATGCGTGGCCGCCTCGAGCGACAGATGCCCAATTTCGGCGTGCGCACCGCCTGCCGATACGTCTCGGGCTTCATCTACTAAGGAGAATAGTACTGCACGGGGTGTAGGTGTGGCAGCGGCGATGGTGTCCATGCGAGCCCGGGTCAGTCGGCATCTACTACGTATTTGCAGCGTAAGCGCACCGGAAAACGCGCTCAACTGCGGCGCGTCGCGACTTCTGACCTGCCGTTACGAGCTAACCTCTGGCCGTGTGTGATCGTTGCACCAGCGGACATAAGCGGCCCGTTTCGCGGCGCGACGTCCTGCGATTGGCAGCAGCCGCGCCGGCAGTTCTGGGGCTGGCCGCCACGCCGGTGCTGGTTGGGACACCGCACGCGCCGGCCGAGCCGCCGCTATCGGACCGATCCTGGCTCAACGATGCCGCCGGTTCCGATCATCAGCCGCAGTCAATGGGGTGCCGACGAGTCGATGCGGCGGGCTGCGCCGGTGTATGACAGCATGATTCGCGCTGGGATTATTCACCACTCCGCAACGGGCAATAACTACGCGCCCAACGAGTCCGCGGCGATTGTGCGCTCGATTTACGCCTACCACACCCGCACGATGGGTTGGGGCGACATCGCCTACAACGCACTCGTCGACCGGCACGGTCAGGTGTTCGAAGGCAGGTTCGGCGGGCTCGATAAACCGGTCGAAGGCTCCCACACTGGTGGTTTCAACAAGGACACCTGGGCGGTTTGCCTGATCGGTGACTTCGGCAAGGACGTACCGACAGCGGTGCAGCTGCGATCGGTCGGAAAGTTGTTGGGATGGCGGCTGGCGCTCGCAGGCATCGATCCCAAGGGCACTGCGGCGCTGACATCTGCCGGAGGTCCGTATACCCGGTTCGCCCAGGGCATTACCCGCACACTGCCGAGCATCTTTTCTCACCGTGATGTCGGCGATACCGAATGCCCGGGCAATGCTGCCTACGCTTTCCTGGATCGGATCCGCGATATCGCCGCCAGGTTGAACCAACCGCCCACCGAGCAGGACCTTGAGGAGTCGCTGCGGGGCACAGCGATTTATGCGCGATGGCAAGCGCTCGGCGGCGCCACTGGTGTGCTGGGTCCGGCGAGGTCGCCGGAAGCACCCGGCGAGGGCCAGGCGCGATACGTCATCTTCGCCCATGGAGCGATCTACTGGTCACGGGCGACGGGCGCCCAGCCGCTGACCGGGGCGATATATGACGCGTGGGCAACGTTGGGCTACGAGCGCAGCGCGCTGGGCCTGCCGACCAGCGGCCAGATTCAAGAGCCGCAATGGATTGTGCAGAACTTCCAGCACGGCACGTTGAACATGGACCGACAAAACGCAGCGGTCACCGTCGTGACCGACGGACAGCCGCGTGTCTTGCCTCCCCCACCGCCAGGAGGGCCACCGGTTCAGCTCGAGCGGTTTTCCCCGGCGCGCAACCGGCTCGCCTGACCCGGGCCCATTCCCCGTCGGCGCCACATGCGCTCGTTTCGCGAAGATGCGCCGAGCCCCGATGCCTCGCACCGCGCAATCGAGCAGCGATGAACGCCAAGTGATCCCGAGAGTCCCCGGCCGCGCTCAGGTGGGCGAGCCGGTGTGTGACAGCGATTCGATCGCCGTGCGCAACATGGCCGCCGCTTCGTCGGCCACGGCCCGCAGTCCCGGCTGGTCAGCGACTTGCACCATCACCTGCGGATCCATCGCGTCAACAATGACCGTGTCCGTCGCGGCGGGATCGGCCCGCACGACAACATTGCACGGAAGCAACAGCCCGATCTGACGATCGACATCGATCGCGCGACGGGCCAGCAGCGGATTGCAGGCACCCAGGATCAGATAATCCTCGACGTCCTCGCCCAGCTTGGCCTTCAGCGTGGCCTTGACGTCAATCTCGGTCAGCGCGCCGAAACCCTGATCCGCCAAAGCCTTCCGAGTCCATTCAACAGCGTCGGCGAACGTGCTCTGCAACGTTGTCGAAATGGCCAGTGCCATAATCAATCCTTCCCTGTCGATGGTGATATGCGCTGCGGCCAGCGCCCGCTACCAGCTTGCTCCTACCAGGGTTGCGCCGTGGGCTCATCGGCGCGGGCCAGTCGGCCACATCGGCATCACACGAACCACGATCGTGAACGCCGCGCGGTCAGCGCTTGCCTGCTCGCTTTGCCGGTCGACGCAGCGCCGCTCGCAGGCTGGCCGAGTTCTCGGCACCGAGTTGCTCAACGAAGTAGCTGAGCACCAGATCGGAGCGCCCACCGGATCTGAGGGCCTCGCGCATCAGGCCCGCGCTGTGTTGCTCGCGGGTCAAGGTAGGCCAGTACCGGTAAGCCTTGCCGTCGCGTTCGCGCGCCAGCCATCCTTTGGTGTGCAGGTTATCCATCGTCGACATCACGGTGGTGTAGGCGATGTCTCGCTCCTACACGAGTTGCTCGTAGATGTCTCGGACGGTGGTGGACGTGTCGGAACCGCGGTTCCACATCCGGTCCATGATGACCGCTTCGAGTTCCCCAAAACCACGCACGCGCACCTGCGGCCTCCCGGCTGTCCGTGTCGAACCTGCGTCGCGCATGATGCGCCCTTTCAGAGGAGTCCGTACTGTCTCCGTACGCAGAGCGTAATACCGACTCACCAGGTTCGGGAGTCGACGCCGGTGTCCAATCCATTGACCCCATCACCGCACCGGGCGCGCCAAAGTATCCGCGCGGCGGCTGACATCGTCGTCCTCGATCTCGTGGTCTGTCGCACGAGAACTCGTCCGCCGCAACCTTGGTGTCTCTGGCGCTGGGCTATCCCCCATGTGGATCAGCGTTGAGCGCACCGTCGATCACGGCCAGCAACCTCAGCCTTGAAATCCTGTCCGACAACGTAGAACTCGTGACGCGTCGCAGAGGCTATGCCGGCGCTGGCTTAGTCACCTGGTCGGGCGAGCGATGCCGAGGATGTGAGCTTGTGAGGGGAAGAACCGCAACGGCGCATAGTGGAACCGATCAAGCGCCTCGATATCGAACCCTGCGGCGCGGATGGCCGCGGCTGTGTCGCGGTTGAGGTGGCATCCGCCCCCTACACGCGACCACAATGGGGTGACCGCGTCCTCCAACCACGCAAACCATGGCTTCGTCGAGCGCACATGCTCGAAGAATCGGAGCTGCCCGTTGGGCTTGAGCACGCGACGCAGTTCGGCCAACGCCGCGGGCACGTCGGAAACCGAGCACAACACCAGTGACGCGACGGCGGCGTCGAAGGCGCCATCTGGAACCGGCAGCGCGGTGGCATGACCCGCCACCACCCGTACCGGAACGGCGGCTTGTTCTGCGGACTTCTCGGCCAGCCCGCGCAAGTGATCCTCCGGTTCCAGCGCGACGACTTCGGCGACCGTCTCGGGGTAGTGGCCGAAGTTCATGCCGTTGCCGGCGCCCACCTCAATCACGCGCCCAGATAGACCAGCGAGGACCCGATCGCGTTGGTGAGCGGTCCCGCGCTGCTCCGACTCGGCGCTGATCCGCTCGTACATCCGCGCGAATCGAGGGTGCTGGAATTGAGATAGTTCAGTCATTTCACTTCGGCTCCTGTGCGGTGGCCCGAGAGCTGACGCGATCCGCAGCTCTGGTCGACATTTCTCTTCTGCTGTCCCGGCTCCGGTCCCCATCGTCACCGCGATTACGTCGACTTCACGCCATTGGTGCGTGGTTCCTCACTCACCTTCACCGAAATCGTATTTCGAGGGAAGGGTCTCACCGGGCTGCGGCGTGCCATAGACCACAGCGACCTCGTCATGCGGGCCCAGCGTGATGGCGGCAGGGTTGCCCGTCTGTGGCGTTCCGTTGACGACGACGCGCACGAGTTTGCCACCGCCTGCTCGCAGCGCCCCGATGTTGTCTGCGGACAGGCTCACTTGCCATTCGCTGAAGAACTCTCCCAGGCTGAACTGTCTTTTCACCGGTGACTCGACGTGAATCACCCCGGTTTCGTCATGAGTGTGCAGCGGGCTAATGGTGCCGCGCCTGGTATCGGTATCGATACCCACATCTCGAGGCACCGGCACGGGCTTACCGTCAAGGAGCACGTCGAGATGTGCGTGGATATGCTCCACAGCGCCTTCGCTGCCTAACATCGGCAAACCGGCCGCCGCAACTGCTGCTTTCGCGTCGGCGGGCGCCGGCCATGGCGGCATGGTGTCCGCGCCCACGGCGACGGTCGCCGGCGGCTTCTGCAGGCTCGCTGATTCCGTCTCCGGTGCCCGCGTCGCGGGCGATTTGACAATGCTGATAACGACGATCGCCACAATCGGCGCGGCGACGACAACCCCGGCAGCCAGCCACAGCCAGCCGCTGCGCCGGCTCGACTGTGCCTGTGCGATGACCTTGCGACCATCCCTTGAAGCCTTGCCCGTCAGTGGCCGATTCCTCACCGCCATGAATCAGGCTCCATTCGATATCGAAGACACCGTTATCTACGGCACCTACTGCATAGCTTAGTAGAGTCGCGCGGCGTGGGTCCGTGCGTCCGCATCACACTGAAGCAAGGCCACTGTCCATGCTGCGCCCGCGCCTTGTGAGCTCGCGGAGCCACACAGGGCCCCGCCAAACGCCTTGCCTTATCATCTACGTACACAGGTAGTAGACCGGTGTGGCCGGTCTACTGGCAGCGGAGATTGCGATGTCGAACCGCCGGGCTCGTGCATGGTGCGCCACAGTGTTCGCCGCTCTGGTCGTGACCGGATGTAGTACTGGGCGCGATGCCGTCGCCCAGGGCGGCACATTCGAATTCGTGTCACCCGGGGGCAAGACCGATCTGTTCTACGATCCGCCCGAGGCGCGGGGCAGCATCGGCGACCTCACCGGTCCCACCCTGATGGAGGATCGAACGATCCATCTGACCGGCTTCGCCGGCAAGGTCGTCGTGGTCAATATTTGGGGGTCCTGGTGCGGACCGTGTCGCACCGAAACTCCGGAGCTGGAGAAGGTGTTCGATGAAACCGAGCCCCTCGGTGTGGCATTCCTTGGTATCGACGTGCGCGACGATCACTCGGCGGCCAAGGATTTCGTCACCGACCGCAAGGTCCGCTACCCGTCGATCTTCGACCCCGCCATGCGGAGCTTGATCGCCTTGGGCAAGGGCTATCCCACCAGCGTCGTGCCCACCACGTTGGTGCTCGATCGCAAACACCGGGTGGCGGCCGTTTTCTTGCGGGCGCTGCTGGCCGAGGACCTGCGGCCCGTCGTGCGACGGATTGCGGCCGAGCCGTGAGCGGCCACGCACAGGGGCTCGGTGACGCATTCGGCGCGGCCGCAGCGTCCGGGCCGCTGGTGCTCGGGCTGGGCGCCGCAGCCCTCGCCGGTGCGGTCTCGTTCGCCTCACCATGCTGCATTCCGTTGGTACCGGGATATCTGTCCTACCTCGCCGGCGCCGCGGGCGCCAATGCGTCATCAGATGAACCGCCACAGACTCGGGATTCGTGGCGGCTGGTCGGCGCCGCCCTGCTGTTTGTCGCCGGATTCACCGTGGTATTTGTCGCGGCGACGGCGTCGGTGTTCGGGTTGATCGGCGCGCTGGCGCTCAACCGCGATCTACTCCAGCAGATCGGCGGCGTGCTTACCATCGTGATGGGCCTGGTGTTCATCGGACTCATCCCGATGCTGCAGCGCGACATACGGTTTCACCCCCGTCGCATCACGGGCATCGTCGGAGCACCATTGCTCGGCGCGACGTTCGGACTCGGGTGGACCCCATGTTTGGGACCCACGCTGGCCGGCGTGCTCTCCGTTGCCGCCGGCACGCAAGGCGTCACCGCGGCACGCGGTGTGCTGCTGATCGTCGCCTACTGTCTCGGGCTGGGCGTGCCATTTATCCTGCTGGCGCTGGGAACCAGCGCGATGGCGCGCTGGTTGGGATGGCTGCGACGCAACACCCGCCGGATACAGATTGCCGGCGGCATTATGCTGATCGCAGTGGGTATCGCCCTGGTCACCGGCTCGTGGGGCGATTTCGTAGGCGTGATCCGCGATCAATTGGTGACCACGACAGTACTGCCGATATGAGAACTTTCACCGACGAGCTGCGGGCTGACCGAACCCGATCAGCATCCCTCTTGCGGAAAATACCCCCACGGGGTACGCCTAAAGGGCCCGTGTGCATTCTCCGCGCCGGGCGCGGGCATGGGACGATGGGAGGCGGGGTATGTACGCCGGGTTGATGTGGACCTTGCTGGTCGCCGTCGTCGGCATCGCGAGTGCCTATGGTGCGCACCGACTTACGGCGGTGTCAGCTACCACGTTGATCTCGCTGCCCTTCCAATCTGGTTGGGTGCCCGAGGAACACGCGCTGTCGCGCTATCACGTCCGGTGGTACCTGGCGACGCTGGTATTCCTGGCTTTCGACGTCGAAATGTTGTTCATGTATCCGTGGGCGGTCGTTGTCGTCAAGATGGGCGCCACAGCAGTCATTGAGATGTTCCTTTTTCTGGCCGCATTGCTCGTCGCGGTTCTCTGGGCGTGGCGAGAGGGTGCGCTGCGATGGACCTGAACCGATGGCTGGCAAGATTAGCGGCCCGGCGGGCGCATGTATTTATCGCCGAGATATCAGGAAGTTGGGCTCTTCGCGCCCGCACGCAGGACCTGATCGCCGCACGCGGATGGCGGCAAGCCAGCTCACCCGCCGACGCCGACGTCTTGGCGGTCTGCGGAGTAGCCGACGACGAACTCGTCGACCTCATCGACCGCATCTGGGACCAAGTGCCCGGCCCCCGGGCTCGCATCGATATCCACGATGTCTCCTCGGCAAGTGACGAACTGGACCGTGCAGCCGGAGTTTTGATCGACGTCGGGCGGCAGCGCGCTGATGCCGTTGGCCGTGAACGGTCAGCCGCGCTGGTAGGACATCGCGGCGACGGCTCCGAGGATCACCAGATGCCCGCCAACGCCCCCGGGCACAACGCCCCCAGCGCCGGGGGTCCCTCCGAGGCAGGCCACGCTGGCCATCACCACATGGATCACGGCGGCGGGGCACCGCACGACGTACCGGTTCCTGCGCATGCCGATCACGAACTCGACGTGCCAGCTGAGGATGGCGCGAACCAACACCACGACCACGGCAGCCATGCACAACACGGGGAGCACACGGCAGACGCCGGTCACGACATGGGGCACAGCGCTCACCACATGGACCACGGCGATATGGAGATGGCCCCGGCCGGAATCGCGCTGGCCCAAGGTGGTGAGGACCGCGACGGCTTGGAGATGGATGAGTTACACGTGCGGCTCGGCCCGTTCCTGGCGTACTGGCCGGCCGGACTGGTGCTGCGCTGCACCCTGCAAGGCGACGTCATCACCGCCGCGGAGGCTCAGACGATGGGCGCCGCCCACCAGGAGCAACGGCAACCGCCACCGGACGGGTGGATGCAGGCCGCCCGCCACACCGATCACCTCGTGGACCTATTGATGCTGGCCGGTTGGCCGCGCGCCGCCGCCCAAGCGCGACGGTTACGAAAAACCCTGTTGGACAACCCCATCGATGACGAGACGGCCCGCACACAGATTGCTTCCTTAGCCACTCTGATACGCCGCGCGCGGGTGCTGCGCTGGGCGCTGCGCGATCTGGCCCCGGTCGCCGTCGACCACATCGACAGCTACCAGCTGCCGGCGGCATTGGCCGGGGATACCTATGATCGGCTGCTCACCCGGCTCGACGTCGTGCAAAGACTGATTCACCACGAAGCTCAGACGCCGCAGTTGCACATGCAGTCCAGCGCCATCGAGCACATGCTGCCTACCGTCGTCGAAGGTCTCGATCTCGCCACGGCGCGTCTCGTGATCGCCGGATTAGGTGTCGACCTGTCCCCCGCGGCGCTGGGTCAGCATGCCTGAGGTGACAACAGTCAGCGGCGCGTGGGCACTGGCAGCCGCCGCCCTGCTGGCCGCGCTCGCCCTGTGCGCGGCCAGCCTCGACAGCACCCTGTCCGCACGAGCCAACGGCGCGAGCCGCGCGGGCGGCGCGGTGGCCGCCCCGCTGTTCGAGACGGCCCGACTGATGCGTCAGCGCCGTCGCACCCTTGTGGCCGCCGACACGCTGCTGTGGCGCATCGGATGCGTCGGCCCGATCCTGGTCGCACTGTTGATGATCGTCGTTGTGCCGCTGGGACACTGGACGCTGCTGGACATCGATGTCGGCGTCATGTGGGTCAATGCCGTCGACGTGATGATGTGGGCGGTGGTGTGGCTGGCCGGCTGGGGCCCCAACTCGGCGCTGTCACTGGTCGGGGGCTACCGGTTCCTTGCCCACGCGCTGGGTTATGAACTGCCGTTGATGTTCGCCCTGGTCGCGCCTGCCATCGCGGCGGGCAGCCTGCGCGTCGGGGATGTGGTCACCGCCCAGCACGGCCTGTGGTTCATGGTGTGGATGCCGGTCGCGTTCGTGGCGTATTGCCTTGGCGTCGTGGCGTTTTCGGTGTGGGGACCGTTCAGTCCGGCGCTGGGAGATGACATCGCCGGTGGCGTGACCGCCGAGCTGTCCGGGGTTGACCGCCTGGTGTTTGTCGCGGGCCGCTACGCAGTGCTTGTTGCCGGCGCGGCGTTCGCGGTACCGATGTTCCTGGGCGGCGGCGCCGGCCCGTTGCTGGCCGACTGGATGTGGTCCGTCGTGAAAACCATTGCACTGCTGTGCGTTTTAGTGTGGTTACGGCGGTCGATACCTGCGCTGCGGCCAGACAAGTTCATGGAGATCGGCTGGGTCGTGTTGCTACCAGCTGTTTTGTTGCAAGACCTAGTGGTGGCGGTCATCGCCATCTGGAGGAGTTGACACACAATGATCGTCCATATCGTGTTCTGGCTACTCGCGGTCATCGCCGTCGCCGCCGGCGCGGCGGTGTTCTGGGTCGATTCGATGGCGCGGGCGACCTATGCGCTGGCGGCCTCATTCATCGCGGTCGGTGTCGCAGTTGTGCTGTTGCAGCAAAACTACATCGGCGTGGTCACCATCTTGATGATGGTGATGGAGATGGCGGTGATGGCTGTCTACATGGTCATGTTCATGGGCATGAACCCGGCGCTGATGCCGATGAGCATGGTTCACGACAACCGGCGCGCACTCGTCGCCGCCGCGGCCACCTTCGTCTTGTTGGGCGCTGGGATTGTGCTGATCGACTGGCCCACCCGGCAGGGCCAACCTCCGCCGGACGTCACCATGGCGCTCGGGCAGGAGCTGATGGGCCCGCACATGCTGACCATGGCGGTGATCAGCCCGGTCATGGTCGCCACGATCGTCGCCGGGATCGTGTTGGCGGCCGCCCGTACCCGTTACGACCGTTTCGGTGACGACCTCACCCACCGCCCCGGACGTGACCCGCAACCCGGGGGGCTGGGACGGTGACGCTGCAGACGGTGTTGCTGGTGGCGGCGGCGGTGTTCAGCGTCGGGCTTTACGGTGCGTTGTCTCAGCAAGTTGTGGTGATGGTGATGATGGGTCTGGAATTGATGGTCAACGCGATCATCCTCGCCGCCGTAGGGTTTTGGTGGTTTGTCATGCCGGCACCGAGCGGTCAGGTGTTGCTGCTGGTGGTCATCGCCGCCATGACGGTGGAGATGGCGATGGGGTTCGCCGTGGCCACGGCGCTGCACCGGGACCGTCGCGCCGACATGACCGACATGGCAGCAGACCTTTCCGGATGAGCAGCCTGTGATGTCAGCGCTGCTGCTGTGGCTGCTGGTCGCTACGCCGGCCGCGGTCGGGGTCGTCTTGTTGATATCCCGCCGAGACGATCGCAGTGTCAACGTGATCTCGCTGGCCACCGCGCTTGGGTGTGCCGGGGTGTCGGTGGTGGTGGCCGTGGCGCGCCCGTCGGTGCAGGTTGCGTTCATGGCCGGTGCCCCGTTTGGTTTGCGGGTCGACGCGCTGGCCGGGACAGTGCTGCTGGTGGTCACCATCGTGACATTGCTGGTGCTGATCTTCTCTGCCGGCAACATCCGCGAGGCGCGGGGCCGCTTTCACGGGTTGATGCTGGTGTTCGCCGCTGCCGCCATCCTGACGGTGACCGCCGCGACGCTGCCGGCGCTGCTGTTGGGATGGGAGGTGATGGGGGCGGCTTCCTATGCGCTGATTGGGTTTTGGTGGCGCGAGCAGTACCGGGTGTCCGATGGGCTCACGGCGTTCATCACCACGCGCACCGCCGATCTGGGGTTGTATCTGGCCGCCGGCGCCGCGCTGGCCGGCGGCGCCGGGATGGCGCTGAGCAGTTTTTCCGACGCCCGCGGCGGGTGGCGCGATGTCCTCGCGTTCGGGGTGCTCGTGGCCGCGCTCGGCAAAGCCGCGCAGCTGCCGTTCTCGTTTTGGTTGTCGCGGGCGATGTCGGGTCCCAGTCCGGTCAGCGCCCTGCTGCATTCGGCGGCGATGGTGGCGATGGGCGGATTCCTGCTGTTGCGGACCCAACCCCTGCTGGCTGCCACCGGCTGGGCCGCGACCGCGGCGGCGTGGGCGGGAGTGCTCACCGCGGTGGTGCTCGGCGCCGTCGCCGTCGCCCAGGGCGACATCAAACAGCTGCTCGCCGCCTCAACAGCAGCCCAGTTGGGATTCGTGGTGCTGGCCGCGGGTGTGGCTGCCGTCGGCGGGGGCGCCGCGCATCTGGTTGCGCACGCCGCCACCAAGGCCGGACTGTTCCTCACCGCGGGCGTGTGGTTGTCGCTGCTGGGCACCCAGCGTCTGGATGACCTGCACGGTGTGGCGCGGCGCTGGCGGGTGGTGGGTTGGTCGGCCACCGTGGCGGCGCTCACGCTGGCCGGGATTGCGCCGCTGTCGTTGTGGGCCACCAAGGACGCTGTGTTGACGGCCGCCGCGCAGCATTCCCCCGCGTTGTACGGTCTGGGGCTACTCGCCTCAGGCCTGTCGGCGGCCTATGCGGCCAAAATGGTGGCGGTGATCTGGGCCCGGCCCTCGACCGACCTGACCGCCCCGGCGCAAGCCGCGCCGCCCCCAGGGGTACCGCGTCGGCTCACCGGTCTCGAGCAAGCGCCGCTGGTGGTCCTCGCCGCGGGGGCCGTGGGTTCCGGTGTCCTCGCCTTGCCCCCGCTGGGTTCGATCCTCGCTCGGGCGGTCAACGGCGACCAGCCGAGCACTCATCCCGGCGTGGCCGCGCTGATCGCTTCCGCGGCGCTTGCCCTCGTCGTGGTGGCCGCGGTCGCGCGCTGGGGTGTGCTCGAACCGCGGTGGGCCGCATCCTGGTTGGGGCTGCAGCGCGCGGCGCATCTGTTGGTGGTGGCCCCGACCATTGCTGCCGCGCGGGTGGCAGCCCGATTCGATGACAGGGTGCTCGACAGGGCGGTGGACGCCACCGCGATCGCCGTTTTGCGTGCGGCGCGCCGGGCGGCTCAGACCGACAACGGTGTGGACGCCGCGGTAGAAGCGGTGGCCGCGCGGATGGGACGGTTCGGCGAGCTGGCGCGCCGGCCGCAAACCGGCCAGCTGCACCAGTACTACCTGGCCGCCGTCGTGCTGCTGGTCGCCGGGTTCGTGCTCCTCGTGACGGTGAGGTGATGGCGTGCTGACTGTGATCGTCTTCCTACCGTTGGCCGCTGCGCTGGCGCTGCTGGCCGCGCCCCGGTTGGGCGGGCGCACCGCCAACGCGCTATGGGTGGCGGTCACGGTGATCGACCTCGCGCTCATCGTGGTGGTATGGGCGCGCTACGACGCGCCGGGGATCAACGAGCTGGCGTTCGAGGAGAAGATCCCGTGGATCCCCGGCGTCAACAGCAGTTATCACGTCGGCGTCGATGGTCTGTCGCTGCCGCTGGTGGTGATGACCGCGGTGATCTTCCTGGCCTGCGCCATCTACGGGCTGCGCAACGAGGACCGGCCGCGGCTGCAGGCCGCGTTGTTTCTGTTCCTGCAATGCGTCAGCCTCGGCTTGTTCGTCGCCGCGGATCTGATCGTGTTCTTCGTGTTCTTCGATCTGTCGATCGTGGCGATGTACTTCGTCATCGCCGGCTGGGGCCACGGCGATGCGGCCCGCTCGGCGCTGAAGTTCTTCCTCTACACATTCCTGGGATCGCTGGCGCTGCTGGTGGGCTTCATCGGCCTCTACATCGCCGCCGATCCGCACACCTTCGACATGCTGGAGCTGGCTGCGACAACCCCGCTGGCCGGCAGCCCGCTGGCGGGCGGCTTGGTGCTGGCCGCGATCCTGGTCGGACTGGCGGTCAAGACTCCTACGGTGCCTTTCCATACCTGGCTGCCGCCGGCGCACACCGACGCGCCCGCCGTCGGGTCGGCGGTGCTGGCCGGGGTGCTGCTGAAAATGGGGACCTACGGGTTCGTGCGGGTGGCGATGCCGATGCTGCCGCAGGCGTGGCGCGATTGGGCGTGGCCGATCATCGCCGTCGGCGTCATATCGGTCCTGTACGGGGCGCTGGTTGCGCTGGCGCAAAACGACCTTAAACGCATGATCGCCTACACCTCGGTCAACCACATGGGCTACATCGTGGTGGCCGTCGGCGCTGCCGGGCTGACCGCGGCCGGCGACGCCCGGCAGGTCGCGGTGGTCGGTGCGGTCACCCAAATGGTCAGCCACGGCCTAATCACCGGGGCCCTGTTTCTGCTCGCCGGGGTGTTCTACGACAGAGCGGGCAGCTACGACATGGACTCCTACGGCGGCCTGGCGGGCCCAGCGCCCCAGCTGGCCGCGCTGTTCGCCGTGGGCGCGTTTGCCTCACTGGGATTGCCGGGCTTTTCCGGTTTCATCGCCGAATTCCAGATCTTCGCCGGCAGCATCGCCGCCGCGCCGGTCACGGCGCTGGCTCTGCCTGGCATCCTGCTGACCGCCGCGCTGTTCCTGCGCGCGCTGCAACGTGTCTTCACCGGGCCCACACGAGGGAATTCGGTCGGTTTCACCGACCTGCGAGTCCCTGAAACCCTCTCGGTGTCAACGCTTCTCGTGCTCAGCGTGGCCATCGGCCTTGTTCCACGGCCGCTGCTGGACCTGATCGAGCCCGCCGCGGCAGCGGTGGTCGCGCTTGTCGGGAGATGAGCGGTGAATCCGGAGGAGGCGATGCGGCCACTGCTCTTGGCGCCGGAGATGCTGCTGTTTGGCGCCGGTCTGGTGGCACTGGTCGCAGGCTCCTTCCTCCCTCGCCGGCGGCAATGGTGGGTCGGCGTCATGAGCGCCACCGCACAGGTCGGCGTGATCGTCCTGGCCGCCCTCCAGATGGCCGGGCCGGATCAGGTGGCTTTTGAGGGCGCGTTTTCCCTTGACACCGCCACGGGCGTGGCAAGGATCGCCTGCGCGGGCGGGTTGTTGTTGATCTGGGCGGTGGCCGGCGCTGAGATGCGGGCCTCGCCGCGGGAATCTGAAACCTATGCGCTGCTGATGTTTTCGGCGACCGGAGTGCTTGTTCTGGCAGGCGCAGACGACCTGCTGTTGCTCGTGGCGGGATACTTTCTGGCGAGCATCCCGCTCTACGGGCTCGTGGGATTGGTGCGCTCGGCAGCAGCGGCCGAGGCTGCCATGAAGGCCTATCTGATGGGCGCGTTGTTCGGAATACTGCTGATGCTGGGCGTCACGATTCTCTACGGCCTCACCGGCGCCACGCGTTACCCGCAGCTGGCGATGACTCTAGGCGGCGCACCGTCGGTGGCCGTCGCGGCCGGAATAGTGGGTGTGCTGGCGGGCCTGATGTTCGAGGCCGGTGGTGTGCCGGCGCACTTTTGGGTGCCCGACGCGGCGCAGGGCGCCAACGCTACGGCGGCGACGTTTCTGACCACCGTGCCCAAGATCGGGGCCTTAGTGGCGCTGTACCGCCTCGCCACCGTGCTGCCCGACAACCTGGCGTGGCCGGTTCTGATCGCCGTATTCGCGTGCGCCAGCATGACGTTGGGGAACCTGGCCGCCTATTGGCAACACGACCCGCGTCGGCTGCTGGGGTGGTCCACGGTCAGCCAGGTCGGCTATCTTCTGGTGCCGATTACGGTGGCTGGCGGCAGCGAGTTGGCCCTGCCGTCGCTGTTGTTTTACCTCGGCGGCTACACCGTCACCAACATCGCCGCGTTCGCGGTGACCGCCGCCCTGCCGGGGTGCCGCGACCTGGACGCCTACCGCGGCCTGGCCCGAACCCACCCATGGCTGGCCGGCGCGTTGGTCGTCGCCCTACTCGGTCTCGTGGGCACCCCGCCGACTGCGGTGTTCATCGGCAAAGTCACCACCGCCGCCGCAGCATGGGACGGCGGCTACGCGTGGCTAGCGGTCGTGGTGTTCGTCAACACGCTCGTCAGCCTCTTCTACTACCTGCGCTGGATCGTTCCTGCCTTCAGGCGTCCCGAGCAGACCGGCGATGCGGACGGGCCGACGGTGTCCCCCTGGCCCGAGCGCGCGGCGGTGTTGGCCGCCGCGCTCAGCCTCGCTATAGGCATCACCGCCGGCCCGTTATGGCAACTGGTCAGCTGATGATGATCAGCCAAGCCGGCGGTCATCAACGCCTTCTTTCGCGCATGGGCCGACACCCCCGCGTCCAATCTCGCCAACGGATCGCGAGGCCATTGCTATTCGGGGTTACGACATCATTCCCGCGCAACCGGGACAGTCGGCCATCGACATGGGCATGGGCATTTCCATTGGCATCGTCATATTGCCGTTGCAGCACCACATCATCGCCGGGTGCGAGCCGCCGTTGGTATAGATGACGGCCATCGGATCGGCACCGGTCACATCGAAATAGACCTTGCCCGTCGAAGTCTGGCCTTGGGTGATGGTTCCGCCCGGAATAGCGCTGGGACTGGCCACCTGCCACAGCACCTGATAGCGCTCACCGGAAGCCGACACCGTATACACGTTGGGAATGATCGGTGTCACAGCACCCGTCACCGCTTCGACGGAGGCTGTGGCCTCCCACAGTCGACCGGCTAATGGATAGCCGGGCGCTGTGTCGGTACTCGCGCGCAAGTCACTGACCGTCCACTGCTGGACCACCGCACCGCCGGCATCTGTCAGCTTTTGCGGCGACCCGAACCGATGAGGGCAGCTTCCAGAGGACGCGGTCGCCGTCGGCATACCGACGCCTACCGCTACCAGCATCGCCACCCCGGCGACAAAGATCCTTGCCAATCTGCGCACGAATGTCGTCCTTTCAGCGTGTGGAACCGCGGGCAATCCGCGCCGCCCGCCATCCTATCTACGTACCCACACCGTAGAACAATAGGCCTGGAGGTGCCCCGCGCTCGCGGTGCGAGGCTCCACATGGCGTCGCCACCCCGATTCCAGCAGACATCCATTCTGGCTGTGGCGAAGAGCGCGAGTGACGGACATTGGTGAAATACCCACGGGGGGTATACTGCACCTATAGTGCGGATACCCGGCCTGGGTATGACAGGAGCCGCGTCATGTGAGTAAGCAGGGACCGTCGGTTGACCTAAACAGTCATTGCCCACAGCTAGCGAGGAAGGAATAGTCATGGCCGCCAGCGAATACCAAGTGACAGGCATGACCTGCGGGCACTGCGAGATGTCGGTGCATGAGGAAGTCGGTGGGATCGACGGTGTCGAGGACGTCGACGTCAGCGCGGCGACCGGCAAGCTGGTCGTCACTAGCACCGAGCCGATCGACGACGCGGCTGTACTCGCCGCTGTCGACGAAGCTGGCTATACCGCGGTCCGATGCTGATGACCTGCCGCACAATACCCCTGAATAGTAGCCAAATTGCCACGTTCGCACCGATTGGCCGACGTGTGAGTCCGAAGCCGAAGGGACACCCTCGACCATGACAGATCACGGCGCTGCCAGGCCCACAAGCCATCACCACCACGAGCACGAGCACGACCACGACCCGGTTAACCCCGGCGTCGACGCGGCCCAGTGCCCGGTCATGGCCGGACGTTTCGTCGCCAAGGCCAAAGCTGAAGCCAAGGGCTGGGTCCGCCAGTACGCCGGGGCCACCTACTGGTTGTGTTGCGCTGGCTGCGTCCCGAAGTTCGACGCAGACCCAGCGAATTACGCTGTTGCATGACCCCTGATCGGCGACCGGTGATGTGGCGTCCTGCGCGGATGCGCGCGGCGCGCATCACCCGTAGCCGCCTTTCGCGCGACAATATCTGTGAGCTACGTCGGCACGGGCATCCGCCGCGCTATGCGCCGGCCTGCTCTCCCGGGTGTGTCGATCCCGGGTGCACCATTTGGGAGGAACAAATGCCCACATCAGCATCGAAAGCCAAACCCACGGCGACGCTGCCGCGGCATGGCTACATGACGGACAAGGACCGCTACCTGGACCGTCTGAAGCGCATCGAAGGACAGGTGCGCGGAGTACACCGGATGGTCGAGGACGAGCAGTACTGCATCGACATCCTCACCCAAGTCAGTGCGCTCACCCGCGCGTTGCAAGCGGTGGCGCTCGGTCTGCTCGACGATCACCTCAAGCACTGCGTAATCGACGCCGCGCAGGCCGGGGGCGATGACGCCGCCGCCAAGATCAAAGAGGCCACCGACGCTATCAACCGGCTCGTGCGCTCGTGAGTCGCGGGCAGCGTGTCAGCGCAGTGACGTCAACAGCTGTCGGCAGGCTTGTTCACAACCACGGCAGGCCTGCGCGCAAATACGGCAGTGCTCATGGTGATCGGCGTGGCGGTCACACTCGTCCCCGCAGGAGCGACACGCCGTGGCACACGCTTCTAGCATCACGCGGGTCAGATTGGCGTCGTAACCGGTATGGCGGGACAGCACTTGGCCGGCCGCCGCGCACACATCGGCACAATCGAGGTTGGTGCGCACACAGGTGGTGAGCTGCTGCACCGAGCCTTCACCGAGGCATGCGTCGGCGCAGGCCGTACACGCTTGCGCGCACTCCAGACACGCCTCGACACAGGACGTCAACGAGGCGCGGTCGATACCACCCAGGTCTTGCGGATAAGTTTCCAGCATCTTGCTCGCGGTGCTCATACCGTCCTCCATTTCCATGGCACGTATCGCATGGGCTGACCGTGGCGTGGCCCACGGTCGGCAGCCGCATACCCGTCCCCCCTATGGTCAAACCCCGTTTCGGTGAGGGACAGGGCCCCTGCAGCGCGCAACACCTTCAGCGACCCTCGCACCGAATGCTGTTGATAGCACGCGGCTTTCGAATTTTCGCCAGCACGCCTGCCAGCTTCTTGTCCGCGTTGGACGCTGTGGAGGGTCGCGACGAACGACGCTGCTGCCGCCGGGGCGTGTGCGCTAGCCAGCGCTGTCGTGGCACCGAGGAGTCGCGTCGAGCGTGAGGACGCATCGATTAGCATAGATGTACCGGAACAGTAGATATGTAGTGCGAGCCGTCAACGCTGCGGTCCGCCGGTCCAGCCCAATGGAGGGACGTGGGAAGCCTTCAAGCCATCGACCGCCAACTCGAACTGCTCAGCGCGGTCAGCGCGTCCATTCGCAGGCTCGGTGGCCGCCCCGACACCTCCTTGATCGATGAGCTTCTCGATGAACGCTGGGCATGCCGGTGGCAGCTAAGCGACGTGCCACCGGCCACGGTGAGAACCGACCACGGTGCTGCAGCCTTTTGTGACGCCGGTTGACCTATGTCGTTGGGGGCGTGCACGATTCAGACTTCCTGTACCGACGGGCGCGCCGGCGGGTCGGTTCGTTGAACTGCAGATGGTCAGCGCCGCACCACGGTGCGGCCACTTTGCTGCCAGGCCTGAATTCCGCCCGCTAACTCCACCACGTCGTGATACCCCAGGTTGCCCAAAATTGAGGCGGCGATGGTGCTCATCCGTCCGGTACGGCAGTAGACCGCCAGCGCAGTGCTGCGAACGGCTGGCAACCTGTTGATCTGCGCCTCGATTTGGTCGAACCGATGCTGAGATCTGTGCCGGCGATGTCGCCTTCGTAGGGCACGTGCACGTTGATGGTGACCCGCTCGGGTGCGGCGATAGCCTCGGCGAATTGTTGCGGTCCGATGGAGCGCGGTGCGCGAGCCGCAGTGTCGGTCTGTCCTACGGGCGGCGGTGTCGCCGACGATGTCAGCGGTTCGGCGGGAGAACCGCAGCCAACCGGTGTCAGCACCGCACCGATGATGGCGACGTGCACACGGACGCACAGGATCAACGACATCACCTCTACTATCGTACTAAGACCGATAGTAGGTCGAAGGCTGGCCCCGCCACGGCATCGTGACGCCGCTGAATCGGGACCGCACTGTCCCATCGGCTGCCAGGGCCTCCGCGGCCTGTACGCGCCACCTGCTCAACGGATACCCTAGGGGGGTATTGGCGTGTGGAGAAGAGATGGGATGAGCACGGATGTGAAGCCCCAGGCGGCGGGGCTGGTACGAGTTGCGCGCCATCCTAGGGTTCGCGCGGTCGTCCAGTGCGCGGTTATGTGCACTTGGCGCTAACACCAGGCAATGGCGCGCCGTGAAGCACGACAACAAGTGCTGCCCATGAGCGCCGGCTCTGGGTGTCGTATCGCCGTCCGTCGATGGCGAGCGATCCTCCGCGTCTGATCTGAACACTTCAGCGACAAGTCCCGCGTCGATGTGCTGGTGTGTTCAGTGGGCACCGCCGGAGTGGCTCACGCAGGACCCGTGCCACTCCGGCGGAGTGGCCACCGGAAGCACCTTCTCCACATACCGTGCGGGGTATCTGGAGAGGTGCATCTTAGGCCGACACGCGCCGATCGCCACCCGCCGAAGCCCGCTATGGTCGCGGGCAGTACTAAGCAAGGTAGTAGCTTGGGGGTGTAGCGCAAGCATGCGCCGGCGGAACCGATGAGGACGGTAGTCAATGGTGCGAACACAGTGGATTGCGGGTGGCTGCGTTGGTCATCGTCTGCGGGCGGGCGCGTCCTGGATCCGGTCGTGCGGGACGTGAGCGTCGGCGCGTCTTATGCGCTGCGCTGGCTGGCCAAACTGGCCGCCGCGGTGGGCGGCGGTCTGCTGCTGGCGGCCAGTTTTGCACCGTTGAGTTGGTGGGCCGGCGCCATCGGCGGGTTGGCGTTGTTGGGCTGGGTGCTGGCTGACCCGCTTACCCGCCCCGTTGGCGGCTTCGGGTACGGCTTGGCCTTCGGCTCGGCCTTCTATCTGCC
The DNA here is from genome assembly GCF_002086695.1 of Mycolicibacterium rhodesiae. Classification (GTDB taxonomy): domain Bacteria; phylum Actinomycetota; class Actinomycetes; order Mycobacteriales; family Mycobacteriaceae; genus Mycobacterium; species Mycobacterium rhodesiae. The sequence goes on along the minus strand of NZ_MVIH01000006.1, from coordinate 166,364 downwards.
GTTGTTGCCCTGGGTCGGCGTGATGGTGGGGCCGGTTCCGTGGGTGGCGCTGGCCGCCGTGTGTGCTCTTTTCCCAGGCGTGTTCGCCGTGCCCGCTGTGCTGCTGCGCGGAATGACCAGCTGGCCGCTGTGGTGGGCGGCGTGGTGGACCGCCGTGGAAGTCCTGAAGAGTATGTTTCCGTTCGGCGGTTTCCCCTGGGGAACGGTTGGATTCGGTCAGGCCGACGGCCCGCTGGCCGTATTAGCGCGCCTGGGCGGTGTGGCGCTGGTGTCGTTCAGCACGGCCTTGGTGAGCTTCTGCTTCGCCGCAGTGGTCCTGCTGGTTCGGCGTTCGGTACGCACCGATCGCAAAGGTGCTGTTGGAATTCCTGTTTTGTGCCTGGCGCTGGTCACCATCGCCACGGCCGCGATCGGGCCCACGGTGCGCAGCTCAACTGAGCCCGCCGGGCCGTCGGTGACGGTTGCGCTGGTGCAGGGAAACGTCCCGCGGCTCGGTTTGGATTTCAACGCCCAGCGCCGCGCGGTGCTCGACAACCATGTGCGCCAGACGCTGCGGCTTGCCGAGGACATCCGGTCAGGACGAGCCGACCCACCGCAATTCGTCCTGTGGCCAGAAAACTCCTCGGATATCGATCCGCTGATCAACGATGATGCGGCGCGGCAGATTACGTTAGCCGCCAAGGCGGTTGGCGCGCCGATTCTGGTCGGCGCCGTCCTGGCTCGGCCCGAGTGGAGTCCATCGACCCCGGCCAGTTCCAACTCGGTGATCGTGTGGGATCCAGTTACCGGGCCTGGGGCGCGCCACGACAAGAAAATCGTGCAGCCGTTTGGTGAATATCTGCCCTGGCGGCGCTTCTTTCGTTTTTTCTCGGACTATGCCGACCGGGCCGGATACTTCGTCGCGGGCACCGGCAGCGGGGTTGTGCAGGCCGCCGGGGTGCCGGTCGGTGTCACCACCTGCTGGGAGGTGATCTTCGATCGGGCCGCGCGTGAGGCGGTGCTAGGCGGCGCCCAGATCCTGGCGGTTCCCAGCAACAACGCCACGTTCAATGAGCAGATGAGCCGCCAGCAGTTGGCGTTCGCCAAGATCCGCGCCATCGAGCACAGCCGCAGCGTCCTCGTCGCGGGCACAACCGGCATCAGCGCGGTGATTACCCCGGCGGGCCGCGTCGTGGCGGACACCGGCTTCTTCGAACCCGCCTACCTGGAACGTCGAATCCCGTTGCAGGTCAACATCAGTCCCGCCACACGGTGGGCACCATATGTGCAGTGGGTGCTCGTCGCGATCGCCGTCGGCGCGCTGGCCATCCGCCTGATCAGCCGCGGGCTGAACCCCCCGACCACGTCAGGCGACTCGGTCGGTCCGGCATCGCACCGCGCCAACGGCTGGGTTTGGCGGTCCATTCGACGAGCATGAAGCCGGCGAACACCAGCATCCCCGCCGCCGGGTAGCCCAGCAGGAGATCCTGGTAACCGATAATCTTCAGCCGCGCTAGGTGGATGTAGACATGCACGAGCGCCATCACCGCGCCCACCCCGACAAGCAGCCAGCCCAGCCGGCGGCGCAGTGGTTCGCGCAGGTAGGCCGGGGTGTAAATCGATGGTTTACGGCTGCGCGGAACACGTCGTTTGAGGCTCAACACGACTGACCGGCCTTTCCGAAGCAATATGGGCGATGATGGTACTAAGCAGATTAGTAGCGCTGAAACCCGGCTTGGCGTCAATCACGGGGCACGCACGCCCAGCGCGCGTGTGTCTGACGTTTTCGGCCGGAGCCGGCAGTGCCAGGGTGGCTCCGCTGTCGATCACAGCACTGCATCAGCGCTTCTAGCCGACGACATCGGCCAGAGTTACGCCTCGTTTGGCCAACCAGGGTGCAGGATCGACGCGGTAGGTGCCGTTAGCATGGACTTCCAGATGCAGGTGCGGGCCGGTGGAGTTTCCGGTGTTGCCCATGGTGGCGACCTGGTCTCCGGCCAGGACACGCTCACCGACGTTGACGGTGGTGCTGTTGAGATGACCGTACAAGGTGACGGTGCCATCGGGGTGGCGCAGCTTGACCCAGATGCCGAACCCCGCCACCGGGCCTGCGGCGATCACAATGCCGTCTGCGACGGCGTAGATGGGCGTTCCGATCGCGTTCGCGATGTCGATCCCGCTGTGCAGTGCGTCCCATCGGTAGCCGAATCCCGATGTGAGAATGCCGCGGGTCGGCAGCACGTACAACGGCCGCTGCAGCCGTGCCTCCCGTTCTGCGCGCTGCTGGGCGAAAGCCACACCGCGGGCGAATTCCTCGGCCACCACCGCAGGGTTGACCGGCGGAGCCGCCGCGATCACCTGAATGCCGCCGTCACTTGCCGTGCTGCCGGTGCCGAGGACTGTTGCTTCGGCGGTCATTACCGCCGGCCCGGAGTCGAGGTGTGCCGCGCTCAGCGCGGATTGAGCGGCCGCACCCACCGCGCCGACGGCCATTGCGGCGATCAGTACACGGCTGCGCTCAGGACCCGTGGCAGCGGTGCGGTGACGTCCTGGTGGTCGGGGTCGCGACGGGCCGGCGGAGTGCCGCACCGGTGGCGGCGGTCTGTGGCAACTGCCCGTGGCTCGGCACGGCACGGAGTCGAGCAGCTGCAGCGGTACTTGATCATCGTCGCCATCGGGGTCGTCACCCAGCTCACGGGCGTGGATGACGTGGAAGTCATTGTCGAACGGGCAGTGCTCCCGAAATGCGATCTCAGCCAGCGTGCCGCACTCGTTGAATGGAATGATTTCAGTGATTTCAGGATCCCAGTTGGCGGCGTGGCGCGGTGGCGGGTACGGACGCTGCTCAGCCAATCTCAGGACCTCCGCGCCGTGACCAGATCGCTACCTGGATCAGGTGACTTAACCAAACTCACCGGCTTGTGACAAGAGAGTCGGCGAAACTCCTTGCCCCAGGTGCGCTTACCGACCGTAACCGGATGACTCGCCAGAGGGCCGGTTCGCCGCGGCTCGATCAGTGCTGCAAGCAGTGCGTCTGGGCCAATTTAGTACTATTCGGATTAGTAGTCATATTGGAGTGCTGCGAATGCGCCCAGAGAAGCACATCCTGTGAGGGCGTTGAGCCGGTTCATATCGCGTCGCGCATTGGCGGCGGCGTCAGTGGCGATACTCGGTGATCACCGGTTGGTGACCACGGGCCGAATCCTCGCCGAGCCGTGTCCGGCAGTAGCGCCCGATTCCACTAATGCGCTAAGTACTAGTATCTGTAGTAGGTATCTCACCCTAATCGGATTGGTCCCATGAACACGGTGCATATCAACCTCGGCTTGGCCCGATACTCCGACTGGGCCTTCACCTCGTCGGTGGTGGTGCTGGTGGTCGCGCTGTTGCTCGTTGCAGTGGAGTTGGCGTACAGCCGTGGCCGCAATGCCGAAGCCCGCGAACTCGTCGGCGCGACGGTCGGCGCCGACAGTGCCACACCGGGCGTCGTCGCCGAGGTGCCGAAGCGACCGCTCGACGAGCGGTTCGGCACGGCTGGGCTGGCGCTGGTCTACGTCGGCATCGGACTACTGCTCGTGTGCATTGTGCTGCGCGGCTTGGCCACCGCGCGGGTGCCGTGGGGCAACATGTACGAGTTCATCAACCTGACGTGCTTCTCGGGTCTGGTCGCCGCGGCGATCGTGCTGCGCCGCCCGCACTACCGCGCGCTGTGGGTGTTCGTCCTCGTGCCGGTGCTGATCCTGCTGACCGTGTCGGGTCGCTGGCTCTACACCAACGCCGCACCCGTCATGCCCGCGCTGCAGTCCTACTGGCTGCCGATCCATGTGTCGGTGGTCAGCCTCGGCTCCGGGGTGTTCCTGGTGGCCGGCGTGGCCAGCATCCTGTTTCTGCTCAAGATGTCACCGCTGGGCCAGCCGGGCCCCGACAGCGCCGTGCGCCGCATCGTGCAAAGGGTGCCCGACGCCCAGACCCTCGATCGCATCGCTTACCGCACAACCATTTTCGCGTTTCCGGTGTTCGGTTTCGGCGTCATCTTCGGCGCTATCTGGGCCGAGGAGGCCTGGGGCCGCTACTGGGGGTGGGACCCCAAGGAGACGGTGTCGTTCATCGCCTGGGTGGCATATGCCGCCTACTTGCATGCGCGATCGACCGCGGGTTGGCGCGAGCGAAAAGCCGCGTGGGTCAACGTTGTCGGGTTCGTTGCGATGCTGTTCAACCTGTTCTTCATCAACCTGGTCATAGCGGGACTGCATTCCTATGCCGGCGTCATGTAGACCCCAACCCGAGGTCGGAATGACGCGACGTGCCCTAGCCCGCTCTCACGAATCGCCAGACAGCGTGGCGGGCAGCCGTGCACGCGGTCGGCCGTCACATCACAGCGCCGCCGCTCGGGCCGGTGGCCGCTAGCCGCCGCACATGAGGAACCCGGATGCGCCGAGCACAAGGGTGCCCACCGGCGCGACGGCAATGATCGTTGAAGCGCTGGCGAGGGCAGCCTGGGCGCGGACGCGGGCACTGTGCGCGGGCGGAAGGGCCAGGCGTTCAGCGCGATTCAATACCGCGACGTCGGCTGCGCCCAGCGCTGCGGCGGGCGCGCCACCGGCCAGGGCCATCAACCCGGTGAGCAGTGGAGTATGTCCGTGGCGCCGCGCAGCCACGTCATCGGCACACATTTCCAATAGCCGTGAGACCTCAGTGACACCCCGGGTGATCAGGGCAAGGCGAGGAACGGCTGCCGCCAAGCCGCGCAACATCGTGACGATATGAAGATGGTGACCATCCAGGTGCGCACGCTCATGTGTCAGAACGGCTTTCAACTCACCCTCGTTCAGGGCCGCCACGGCGGCGCTGGTGACCACGATCGCAGGGGGCTTGCCCTCCACGCAGTACGCCGTGCGCTCGTCGGCCTCAACAACATAAACCCCGCGTTCGGTCGTTGGGCGGCCGACGAGTCGAACCGCGTGTGCATGCCCGTGGGCATGCACACGGAGCCGGCTGATGGTGCGCATGAACCGGATGCCGATGACAGCGACGCCCACAATGACCGCGCCGGCCGCCGCCAGGAGCATCACCCTCGGCGCAACCCCTTGTTTACCGGCTGCCAAGTCGCACAGGAATCGGACGCACGACACCACGAACGAACCGCGCTGGTGCCAGTGGGCGATGACATCGAGGATCACCAACACCACGATCGAGAGCCAAGTGAGCAGGACACTGCCGATCGCGATCAACCACGCCGCCACCCCGCATTTGGGAGCATGCCCGCTATGGGTGAGAACACCCAAGACCGAAGGCCCGAACATGACCACCACCACGCTGTAAACCAGCAGGCACGCGGCGATGCTCACCGCCGCTTCGCCCTGCTTGACCGCTTCGCTGTGCTTGATCGCCTCGCCAGCCGCCCCAACGCATCCCGCAACCGCTCGGATTCCTTGGGGCCGATCTGCTCGATGAAATAGCTGAGCACCAGTTCTGAGCGGCCGCCGCCATCGAGCGCTTCACGCATCAGCCGGGCAGTGTGTTCCTCGCGCGTCAAGGTCGCCCAGTACCGGTAGGCCCGGCCGTCGCGCTCCCGCTCAAGCCACCCCTTGGTATACAGATTGTCCATGGTCGACATGACCGTGGTGTAGGCGATGCGCCGCTCTTCGGCGAGCTCCTCGAAAATCTCACGCACCGTCACCATGTCGGGATCGCGGTTCCAAACACGATCCATCACGACGGCTTCCAGTTCCCCGAAACCTCGTACCCGCACGGTTTCACCCTCCAGTGTTGATTGCTGCCGAGCCTACCTCGCCCGGCAGAAATGACCGTGATAAGACGCGGCATCGAGCAATCGGCGCCGCTTCATCCGTTGCTGCTCCCCTGACCGCCGACATTGATCAGCCGCAGCGGGCAGCGGCTAGATTTGCACGATGACCGGGTCGCCGACGTGGATGGTGTTGAAATACCATTCGGCGTTTGCCGGGCTGAGGTTGATGCATCCGTGGCTGACATTGGCCGAGCCCTGCGACCCCACCGACCACGGAGCGGAGTGCACGTAGACCCCGCCCCATGCCACCCGCACCGCGTACTCGCCCTCGATCAGATAACCTCAGGATCGCTAAGGGGAATGCCGATTGTTCGCGAGTCGAAGACCACGCTGCGTTGCTTCTCCAGCGCTGTGAATGTCCCTCGCGGAGTTTCGAACCCAAGCTTACCCATCGACGCCCGGCATCTGACGCACCACTTGGCCATCGATACTCACGGTGAACGTGTGCGCCGACACGTCGGCCACGCCCCACCAGCACCGGATGTTCGACCCCAACCACCTGTCCGCAGGTCCTGGGCGGATCATCGCTACGCGGCCCTGCATGTTCGATGGGCTCGATGATGAGGCTTTCCCCGAAACCAACGGCGGAGGCGCCACGGCCAGCGCCGCGGCAATGACCGTCAATACCGCTGGGACGCGCCGCATGCTGTGCACGGACCCTCCTCTCACCCACGGTGCGCATCAAAGACCGCGCTACGTAACCACCACGTATGCCGATCCTCGGCGCGCTCGAACACCGCTCGACGATGGATGACACTGCAACAACGAATCTGATAGCCGCCTCCGCACGGCCCGATTCACCTACTGAGCGAGTTAGTACTAAGTCTGATAGTAGCGTCGGGCCCATACCGGGCAGAGCGGAGCGCTAGTGGTGTCCTCACCGATTTCAGGGACCGCGATCACATCGCGCGTGCACTCGCTCAATCGGCCGAATATGGTCAGTGTCGGCACCATCGTCTGGCTTCCACAGTGCTGGCTCGGGTGGTCGCACGAGTGATAGCGCGTCATTGCCCAGCCCGTTTGGTTCCTGTGGCGACGCAGCCGCCTGCCGCTTCTGCGCCTACTCAGTCGATTCGCAAACAGCGACATCTGCTCTTCGCGGGGCCCCATACACTGCCAATTCCAAAGTTACAAAAGTGAAATTTGTGGTTGTTACTTATGTGACTCAAGTGACTTATGGTGAAATTGGTACGTATCGCGTACGTACGTCGGCGACTCATCGATTACTGACGGGTGGTGGAACCCTTTGTCCCGGTTGGGCATCATCATTGGTCTTATCGGGCTACTGCTCGGCCTGACCCTGCCCGGCCCGGCCCGCGCCGATAACAGCCTGTGGGATCCGACGTTGCCGATAGTTCTTAGCGCCGGCGCACCCGGGGATCCCATAGCGATCGCGAACGCCTCGCTGCAAGCGACGAATGTCGCCACTCAGACCACGCTGGACCTGGGCCGAAAGTTCCTCAGCAGCATCGGTATCGGAGGGTCGGAGGCAGGTAGCCCAACGCCTGTTGCTCCCGGGCGACGCGTGTACGGCAGGCAGGCGATCGAGTATGTGATCCGTCGCGCCGTCTCCCAGCTGGGTGTGCCGTACTCCTGGGGCGGCGGCAGCCTCACGGGGCCAAGCCGCGGCATCGACTCCGGCGCCAACACCGTGGGCTTCGACTGCTCGGGCCTGACACGCTACGCGTTCGCCGGCGTCGGTGTCCTGCTCCCCCGGTACTCCGGTGACCAGTACACGGCGGGCCGCCACGTACCGCCGTCGGAGGCCAAGCGCGGCGACCTGCTGTTCTGGGGTCCCGGCGGCAGCCAGCACGAGGCCCTCTACCTCGGCGACGGCCAGATGCTCGAAGCCCAGCAAACCGGCGTACCGGTCAAGATCTCGCCGGTACGAACCGGTGGAATGACACCGTATGTGACACGTGTCATCGAAAGCTGATTTGTGATGTACGGGCTTCGGCACGCGGCACCCTGAGCTCAGGGGCGCCGACGACGCACAAGAATCCTCCACTGAACACGTTGCCGCACCTCTGAATCGGTGGTCGACGGCGCGTGGAACGGGGTCGACCACCGCATCGTGGGAACGCATCTTCTGCGGGCGCACACCTGATCCGACATGTCAGGACGAACTGTGGCCAGCCGGTGCGGTCAGCCCGTGGTGCAGGACGCTAGCCCGGTCAGGGCGGCGAAGGTCAGCACGGTGGTGACGGCCAGCACCAGAGTGGCGCCCCAGACCGCACTGGAGCCGGCGATGCGGCCCGCTGATGGGCGGCGTCCGTCGAGCCGGGCTAGTCGCAGCTCGGTGCAGTCGCCAGCGATGCCCAGTGCTGGCGACGGTGCGGGAGCGCTCTTCAAGGCGTGCAGCGCCCGGCGCAGCCCCTGGCGGCCGTGGGTGCGGGCGGCGTGCGCGTCGGCGTCCAGTTCGACCAGTGTGCGCACCAGCGACGGCGAGTGGCGCATCAAAGGTAGCCATCCTAGCCCGGCGGCGACGGCTTGCGCGACGGCGATCAGCAGATGGTGGCGCCGGCCCACGTGCGCGCGCTCATGGGCTTCCACGGCGCGCACCGATGCGCGGTCCAGACACTGCTGCAATCCGGTGCTCATCACCACCAGCGGCGGATCGCCGGCCAGGCTGTAGGCCAGCGGCTCGGCGGCCGGCAGCCATAGCACCGCGCCCGGTTGCGGACCCCGACCGGTCAGCAACCACGCCAGCTCGGCGTGCTTGTTGTGCAAGCGACGTCGATGCCGGCCCGTGAGGCTCAGTTGCCAGCCGCCGCGTATTGCGGCGATGCCCAGCGCGGCTGCACTGATGATGCCCGCGATGGTATCCACCCCTCCGGGCGGGCCGGCGTGCAATGCCAGCCAACACCGGTGCAGCAATTCGGCCAGCCCCGGCAGTGCCACCGCGGTGAGCGTGACGCACACCAGCACCCCCCATACGGCCAACAGCACCGCGGCGTCAACGCCGCGGCGGGTCAACGCCCGCAACAGCGGCGGTGTGAGGACACCGACAGCTATGCCGCCGATGGTCCACCACATCACCGCGGTCACCGCCGTCGACCCCGCTCTTTCAAACCGCGGGTCAGGGCCCGCGACTCGGCGGTGGTGGCGCTGCGCGCGAAGTGCAGCAGCGCCGCGGCCGGGTCGCCGCTGTCGGCCAGTAGGTCACGCAGCGCGTCGGTGGCCGCCTGAATGCGGTCACGGGTGGCCTGGTAACTATAGGCGCGCCCGTCGAGCTCACGGCTCAACCATCCCTTGCGGTAGAGGTTGTCCATCACCGTCATCACGGTCGTATATGCGGGCTTGCGGACGGGTTCGAGTTCGTCGAGGACGTCACGGACCCGCACCGCATCGTCGGTGCGCCAGACCACATCCATGATCGCCGCCTCCAACTCGCCCAGCCCGGGCAGCGGCCGGGTCGGGCGCGCAGCGGCGTGCCGCGACGTCCGGCCGGTCGCTTTGCGCGCTGTCATGACACCTGCCTTTCCCCACGCGCGGCGGCGACCGAATCGGTGACCGCTGCGACATCGCCAAACACCAGCATCGGCAGGCGGCGCACCGATCCGTCGGTATCGACAAGGTAGCTCAGTGGCAGCAGCTGCGGCGCCCCCAACGCGCCGACCACCGTATCGGCGTGGGTGAACGAGGGATAGCCGATGTGCAGATCCCGGATCAGCGCCGCCGCCGAGGACGGGCGGTCGCGCACATTGACACCGATGACCCGCACCGCCCCGGGGGTATCTGTGTAGGCGTTGAGCACCGGCATCTCCTCACGACACGGCGCACACCATGACGCCCACAGATTGAGCAGCGTCGGCGCGCCGGCCACGGCGGCGCCCACATCCACCGACGCTGCGGACCCCAGGCAAAGGGCCATCACCCCGGACAACGTCGGAACCGGCGCGGCTCCGGGCATCGGCGCCGGGCACGGTGTGGCGCCGGCTTCGGTCACCGCGGGGTCATTTGCCTCGGCACGCTCGGCCGTCAATCGCTGCCCGGCCGGCGCGGAGTTCGGGCCGTGATTGACGGCCACACCAGCGACGGTCACCGCCACGGCGGCGACCACTACGGCCCCGGCTCGCCCCCGCACGGCTAACTATCACGCTCGGGCGCCGACGGCGCCGCGGTCACCGCAGGCATTAGCGCACCGTCACCGCCGGCCGGGCAGGAACGCAATGTCGTCAGCCGCCGCCACAGCGCCCATCCCAGCAACGCCAGGGACGCGGCGGCGATGAGCGGCTGAATCGGCGCCCAAACCGTCAGTGCCCCGCTGACGCCGAGGGCGGCCACCACCAGTTTGTTACAGAGCGGGCAGCCCACCGCCAGCACCGAGCCGATGTTGGCGAGGATTCCCGCACGTCCCGGCGCCGCGGATACGGTCGCGCGGCGATTGACATAGGTCGCCGCCAGCACGCCGCTGAGCGCCGCGGTCAGCGCCCACACGGCATAGCTCCACCATGGCACCGGGGTCATGCGCACGAAAAAGGGGTTGGCCAGCATGGCGCTCGGCACGCCCACTGCCACGGCGACGACTGCCGCCGCCGTCACCGCGACGACCAATTGCAGCCACACCACACGACGCGCCATCATTTGACCACCATCCCGCACACCCGTCCGACAACATCGCTCAGCTTAGTACTAATCCCCATAGTATTTAATCGGTGCAGGTGATCGTTGGGGTCGTCAGCGCCCGCGACGCGGTCAGGACAACGCGCTGCCCTGGAGCCACTTGTCCCAGGGCATACTCCAATCGCCGTTCTGCCACACCTTCAGAGGCTCGCCGCCGGTATTGCGGACCTCGACGACGTCACCGGGCACCGAGAAGTCAAAGAACCAACGGGCGTTGTCCGCGTTCAGGTTCAAGCAGCCATGGGAGACGTTGGTGTTGCCCTGCGCCCACACCGTGGCATCGAGCCGGTGCAGATAGATGCCGTCGGTACTGATACGGGTGGCGAGCGAGATCGTTTCCCGGTATCCCAGCCGCGAATTGATGGGTAGACCGTAGGTCGATGAATCCATCACCACCCGGTCGGCTTTGTCCATCACCGTGTAAATGCCGCGCTGAGTCCAAAACGAAATCGTCTGTCCGTTTACCGTTTCGCTGCCGCCCATCCCCATTGACGTGGGCATGGTGCGCACCAGTTGGCCATTGTTATAGACGCTGACTTGCTTGGTCAGGTCGTCGGCGATCGATACGTGGGCGTCGCCGATCCTGAAGCTGACCCGGGCGTCCTCCTGGCCGTAGAGCCCCTGACCCAGCGGTGCGCCGTAGATGTTGGCCTCGACGGTCACCACTGTTCCGGGTGAAAGATACTGCGGTGGGCGCCAATGCGCGTTCTGATCGTCAAGCCAGTACCACGAGCCGCGCACCGGGGGCGAGGTGGTCACCGAGAGTTGCCGCTCGGCGGCCGCCTTGTCGGTGATCGGTTCATCGAAGTGGGCCACCACAACGGTGCCGATGCCGTAGGTGGCGCCGTCACGCAACGCGGTCCCCGCTGTCGTGGTCAGCGCGACCTTGGTCTGGTTACTGGGCGTCAGCGTCGAGAACGTCGAACTCTGGCGCGTGGGAGCGCCGTTGGCTCCGACGGCGGTCGCTGTGACGGTGTAGGTGCGTCCATAACCCAGCGGCACACCGGGTTTCCACACGGTGTTGTCGGGGGTGGTGATGCCGACGATGCGGTTGCCCTGCTCGTTGACCATCACCACCTCGGCCAGCGTGCCCGATGTCGCCGTCACGGTCACCGGCGCCAACGGGTCAACATCGGCCGCACCGCGCCCGGGTGTGATGGCCAACACCGCCGGCCCCGGCGGAGCAGCCTTGTCGCCGGACAACGCACCGGGGGAGGTGGCCGGTGTGCAGTTCGTGACGCAGCGCCCCAGGTTTACACTCACCACGGCTCCCAGCACCGCGGTGATCAGTAAAACGGCGGCAAGCACGAAGACTTTGAGCCGACGATCGACGACCAAGCTCATCTCCCTGTGTCCGATTAGGCCTGCGTCACCGGCCCGGCCAACCCTGACTACTATCCTACATAGTAGGTACGTCGAGCCTGGACCCACCGCCGCTACGCGGCACGCCCGCACATCACCCTAGGTAACCGGTCGACGCGCGCACCAATCCGATCCCGCACACGGCGGGTCCAGACGGTTACCACACTGAGACTGTGACGGATGTTTCGAGTGAATAAGTCTTCACCGATTTCAGCACCGTGCGCATCCACGTTCCGATGCAGTACTGCGTTATACAGTAGGTTACGTGGCTCGACTTTCAGAAGGGATGAGCTTGTGAGTCCGATTCGTCGCATCAAACGGCAAGATTCGAAGGGCCGCTTCGCACATCAATCGATCTATACCCCGGCCTACAGGCGCCTGCGGCGCCGGCGTATCGCTGGCTGGTCCCTCGTTGTCGTCGGCGCGGTCATGGGAGTAACGCATATGGTCACCCATCTCGGAAAGCTTCACGTCATGGGTTATCAGGACCTCCTCATCGGCTACCCCATGGCGGCAGTCCTTGTCTTCGTCGGATTCTTCGCCGTTGGCTCTGCAGTGAAGACGTAGGGCTCAGGAATAGTGGCCGACCACATTCGCCGGCAACCGAGGGATGTCGTACCCAGCACGTTGTGGTGCAACCCTCGAAGGGCACTCCTTCGTGCTCTGCCTTGACGCGGCGAACCAACCTGCATCTTGCGATTTGCACGTGGGTGCTGAGTGCCTATGTTACTGAGGGATTCGGTGGCGTGGAAGGTTCGCAGTTGATGTCTCGCCGGGGAATCGTCACTGCGTCAGGTCAACCGCTTTTACCTTCGGTCCCAGACGGTAGCCAACACCTCGGACACTGATCACGAATACGGGTCGCTCGGAGTCCTCGCCGAGGCGGCGCCTGAGCTGCCTGACGTGCGTGGTCATAGTGTCGAGGTTGGCTTTCTGTCGGGCCCCCCATACTGCCGCGACTAGTTCTTCTCGGGTCGTGACCGCGCCGCCTCGTCTGGCCAGTTCGACAAGAATGTCGAACTGGGTTCTGGTCACGTTGACGTGGTCCGCACCGACATAGACCTGCCGTCGCGTCACGTCGATGACCATCGAGCCGCAGGTGTACTGCCCTGGCGCGCTCCCCCTTCGGATCGCTGCGGAAGCAGCACTTCTGCGCCGCCGTTGGACTGCCCGGATCCGGGCTGCCAGTTCACGACTGGTGTGACGCCCGGTAAGCACATCGTCGGCGCCGGCCGCTAGGCCGGCCACCACGGCCGCCTCGTCACCACGAGTGCAGCAAATTGTGATGTGACTATCGGCGATTGCCCGCACGTTTCGGCACGTCTCTAGCGCTGCCGCATCGAGATCGTCGGTGTCAAAGGCGATGAAGCTCGGTTGGTTCCGCTCGACGATGTGAAGAGCTCGAGCGTGGTCGTCGACCAAGGTGATGTGGACTTCGTCGCGTCGAAAGTAGTCGACAATCGCCTCCATCCAGCTGGCATGATTTCCAATGAGCGTTACTGCCAATGCCGCAGGCGTCGACGCGTCCCGGTTGTCCACCACTTCTCAATACTGAACTACTACGTAGGCAAACAGAAGACCGCACCGCGTGTGTCGCGGAATAACTGACGCGAAGCGGATGCCAAGTATTCTTAGCTCGGCGCTCGAACGCAAAGGCGATCCGACACATTCGGTGGGAAACCGATATTTGTCAAAGTGATACGACGGGTCATCGTGAACCGTAAGCATGGGTGGCTAGCCCACGTCGATAGATCTGCGCAGATGTGAAGGTACTTCTATTGACAACTCCAACCCACAACGTGAGACGTTGGTAGCGGTTCGCTACGAAGCCTGGCACTATCCGACTGATCCTGCACTCGATCGCATCGCTTTCTGGCTGCTTCTCGTGCAGCGCGCCCGCCCGTGTCCGTAGCCAGCGACCGGCTTTCCACGAACCTACTATGCAGAATAGTAGGAATCGGGCGACCGGCTGTCCCGCCAGACACGCGTAGCAATCGGATACAAGGAGATGCATGTTGGTTGTCGTCGACTCCAATGTTCAAGGTGCGGGCCCGCTTGCGCGGGCTATGCAGCCGCAAGCAGACTTTCCTCGCGCCGGAGGCGGTGGGTCTTCTTCTTGCGGACCTCACGGCGCTCGTCGTAGCGCAGCGCCGCCCAGGCTCGCCGCCTGAACCCGTGGCAGGGATGTTTGGTGGCGTAGGCGTGCAGCCAGGCCCTCATTTCGGCCTCCGGATCGGCTGGGGTCAGCGGCAGCCGGCGATAGGTGGAGCGGGGCCAGCCCAACGGCTTTGCACGCCAACCCCTCCGACATGCTCAACATCGTCTTGAGCATGTCCGCGGCGCGGCGCTTGGCAGCTGGGCTCAGAATTTTCCCTTCGCGACCTCCCGCAGCGCCTCCTTCTCGAGCTCGGCCTCGGCAAGCAGCCGCTTCAGTCGGGCGTTCTGCGCGCGCGCTCCTTGAGCTCCTTGGCAGTACCGGTATCCATAATGCCGTTGCAGGACCACTTCGAATGCCGCGCCTACTTCGTCGACGGCTCCTTGGTGCACACATTGGCGCTCTTCGAGCACAGCCACTAAGCGGCAGCACCCTTCGATCGCGCCGATTCAGCCTCCGTCGCCGTGGCTGTGCTGATGGCCATCGGCCTCAGCCGGTGCGAGAGAGTCCGCTGCGTGATGATCACCGTCGGTGGTCAGCCCCATGTCCGTCACTGGTCTACCCGACTCGACGGGCTCTTCTGCAGGGTCGGGGACAATTACACCGCTATCCGGCGGGGCGAGAGGGTCGGCGTGATGATGGTGACCCTCGGTGTTCGTGGCGTGTGTCTGGCGTTGGTCAACTTCGGCCACCGCCGCATCACCGTGGTGCTGGTGGTGTCCCTGGAGACTTGAAGCGAGACCGATGGTGACCGCGCCGACCATCAACGTGTTCGCGCCCAACAACACGAAGGCTCTCGAGAAGCCCGATACCACTTCTGGCTGACTGCGTCGATGCAACGCCCACGCCGCACCCATGACCACGTAGCACTGCAGTAATAGGACGCAGATGCCAGCCGCCTCGACGGCCTCCGGTTCGCCCGCGTTCGGGCCCATCGGCGCGCCCGCAGTCCGGGACAAGGCCCACAACGCCGCTGAAGCCGCGTTGCCTATAACTCCAGCCGCTAGAAGCAATCTCGTCGGGAATGACCACGCAAGAAACCCCCATACCAGCTGGAATAGTGCGATGCCGGCGAAAAACACTCCCGACGGCAGCCAGTCGCTCCAGTGCATCGGTGCCACGGCGAAGTGGATGACAGCAGCTCCGATGGAGGCTACCGCTGCGCACCGCGCGGCAAGTCGACTGTCGGTCTTGGTTGCCTTCTCGGTTACCACACTTCGACATTGGCATCAACGGCGACTGTGCACGAGCAGCGGTCTATAACGTTCGCATGCCAGATCGGCCACAGAGACTGCATGCAGGCTGACTGGCGTCGACCGGTCAGCCATCCCTCACGACGGATTGTCTTATCCGAAGGAGACTCGTGCCAGTCGCCATTCGAAAAAGACGCCATCCTACTGACGCTTTTATACCCCTAGGGGGTATAAAACAGTTTGGACCTCAACTGTCGATGGCGGCGCATCCGGCGTTGTCGGCGGCGTGGGGCCCCGCAAAGCATGGTTATCGATAGATGAAGGCGTGAGGTAGGCCGTGTTGGCCTCGGGCCGCCGACGGTGAAGGTGTGCGATCGCCTCCGTCCATCTTTTCACCTAGACAGACAATCATATGACGAATAGGCTCCACTCCCGTGACTACATCGGAGATCGAGCTTGCGGCTGCCAGCGGATTCGCGCAATTTCGCCGCTCGTTGTCCCGCGCAGACAAACGGTCACTGGTGGGCATGTACGGGTTCATTATCGCGCTGCACCTGATCGGGTTCGGCGTGTTATTCGCGTTCGTGGTTCCCGAGCACTACAGCCTCGGCGGAGACCATCCCGTATTCACCGTCGGGGTCGGAATTTTGGCCTACACCTTTGGATTACGGCACGCATTCGATGCCGACCACATCGCGGCTGTGGACAACACGACCCGCAAACTCATTGCCGACAACCTCCAAAACCGAGTAGTCCGCAAACCCTTGTCCGTAGGATTCTGGTTCTCCCTGGGCCACTCCACTATAGTGTTCGCCCTCGCCTTTCTGCTGTCTGTCGGAGTGCGCGCCCTCGTCGGCCCAGTGGAAGACGAAAACTCACCCCTGCATACCATCGCGAGCATGATCGGCCCGTCGGTCTCTGGGGTGTTCCTCTGGATCATCGGCATCCTGAACCTGATCGCGCTGCTAGGCATCATCAAAGTGTTCCGCGAGCTGAAGCAAGGCCGATACGACGAAGCCGAACTCGAAAAGCAGCTCGACTCACGCGGATTCATGAACCGCTTCCTCGGTGGGCTGACCAAATCCGTGACCAAACCCTGGCACATCTACCCCATCGGCGTCCTGTTCGGCCTCGGATTCGACACCGCCACCGAAGTCGGCCTCCTGGTCCTGGCCGGTGGCGCCGCTGCTTTCAATCTGCCCTTCTACGCCATCCTCGTGCTACCGATTCTGTTCGCAGCCGGCATGTCCCTGATGGACACCACCGACGGCGTCTTCATGAACTACGCCTACGGCTGGGCCTTCGCCAAACCCGTCCGCAAGATCTTCTACAACCTGACCATCACCACCCTGTCGGTGGCCGTCGCCCTCATCATCGGCACCATCGAACTCGTCGGCGTCCTCGCCGACCGACTCCACATCGCATCCGGACCGCTGGCCGCGATCGCCAACATCAGCCTCGACTACGTCGGCTATATCACCGTCGCCCTGTTCGTCGTCTCCTGGGTCCTTGCCATTTCCATCTGGCGATTCGGCCGCATCGAAGAACGCTGGAGCACCAACCTCACCATGTAACTCACCTGCTTGAGGACTGGGCTGAAGGCGCACAAGTGGCGTGATCAGCCGCGACGTCCGGCGCGGAGGGCGAACGCATCAAGGGCATGCAGCACCTCAGGTGCACGCCACGCGCGATTCCGCGACTGGTCTGTGAACTCGATGATGATCCCCGCCTTTATCAAAGGGTCCAAATAGCGGTAGACGTTGCTCATCGGGATGTTGAGTTCACGCGTCAATAGTTTTGCGTTGACGACCGGGCGCCTGATCAACATGTCGGCAATACGGTGCACCGCGGAATCCCGGCGAGCGGTGATGTTCGATGCCCAAACTTGCCTGACCACTTGCAAGTCGCCGACGAGGTGGCGGCCGTTGGCGACCGCTAAAACAGAGGCGGCCGAGAGCTTTTCGACGATCGGAGCGGGGTCGCCCTCGCGGTATGCGTTTAGCGCCTCGAAATAGGAATCGGTGTCGGTGAGCAGCCCCGCCGAGACCGGGACCGTGACCTGACGAGCCAGCCGCTTGTTGCGCAACAGGGCCTGGATGAGTGCCCTGCCGGTGCGGCCATTGCCGTCCGGGAACGGGTGAATGGTCTCGAACTGCGCGTGGGCGATGGCGATCTGAGGAAGAACAGGGATGTCGCCGCGCCCGGAGAACGCGATCAGGTCGTCGATGGCTCCTGGCACTCTGCTGTGGTGCGGGGCGATGTAGTCGGCGCCGCGAGGGCCGAAGTCGCCGCCACCGATCCACACCTGCTCGGTTCGCCACTTGCCGGCGATGTCGGGATTGCTGGCGTTCATTAGCGCGGCGTGCATCGCTAGGATGGCGTCGCCGTCGATGCGGTCGGCCAGGGCGAGGGCGGCTTGCATAGCCTGGGTGTTGGCGACGATCACCGAGGCGTTGCGGCGGCTGGATTGCCCGAGAGTCTCGGCTTCGGCGATTGCGCGCGCGGAGGCGGTCAGGTTTTCGATCTTGGAGCTGGCGGCCGACTCTGATCGGAGCAGCACCGAAGCGAAGGGGGCAATCTCCTCGCCAAGTTCCGCGTCGAAACGGGCGATCTCTTGACTGGCTTCCTCGGCATCGGCGATGACGCGGGAGGGCAGGGAGATCTCAAGATTGGCGATCTCTGCAGGAATCGCTGCGCGGTACTCGCCGGACTGCCGCAACGCTGCGCGCACGTTGTGCCGCCCGTATCCGGCCTCGGTCGGCATATTCCATGTCAGGGTCTCGTACTGCACGGCAGTCGAAGCGCCATGTGATGACACTCGGTCAGGTTATCATCACTTAGATACATAACTGATAATAAGCGCATCACTGTTATCACTTCGCATTGACGTGATCGTCGAGCCGCGCAGCGCATAGCAACACCGTGACGGGCTGTTGCATGGGCAGATCCGCGTTGCCGTTTATTCGGCGATTATGACCAAGAATCACCCGGAATCAGCCGGTCCGAGGCCGCATCACCCAGAAGCAAAAACCATTTCCTACCAGCATAAACGAGTACTTTCCCGGAACTCATCGGCACCCCGGATTCCAAATCCCTAGGTCGCAGGTTCGATTCCTGCCGGGGGCGCTGGTCAGAGATGGTATTTAGGGCCCAAGTGACGGCGTGGCCAGCAGTTCCGCCACCTGGTTGTGGACCCAGCCGCGGCTCACAGGGCACGGCGTGGACTTATTGCGGCCGTTCGCCATTGCGCTGTGATGCTGCTGGCGTGCCGCTGCCCGAGCTGTGAGTCGTTGCGCCGAGGTGCCGAGGTGCCGGCGTTGGCGAACTGCTGCTCGATGCACCTTTCGGCGCCCTCGCGGGAAACGACACGGAAAGCAGAGACCCTCCACCAATCCGTCGGAGCCACCCTGGATGTGGGGGCGACAGCAAGCCCGACACCGCTTCCGCGTGAAGGCTTCGGCGGTGCAGACGACTGCGGCAACCTGCCGCTGCGGGTGACGGTTCCGATCCCTACGACCGAGATGGCGTCGAATCATCCTGAGTGATATGGACTTTCGCCGTCCTTGTAGTAGCGGACGGTGCGGTGCGGTGCCGCTCGCCCACGAGGCCATACGGTGATGGCGACAAATGAGTAACCGTCTTGACTTCCGGGGTAGGCGGTCGGTTGCCAGTCGAAATCCACAGTCTCGCCCTCGAAGGCCTCACGGAATCCGCCGGAGACCTCGACGACTTCACCGGGACCAGGCGTCGGGATGTCCACGTGGAAGAGGTGACTGAAGTGGACAAAGCAGCCCCCTGGGGTATCGGGACAATCAATGACACCCCACCCCTCCTCGGTGTGCCACTCCCGCACGGTGCCTACCGATTGCACCTCTCAACCCTAGCTTCACTACAACGGGATCGACCGGGTGTTGTCCCGAAGGTCGTGGCATCGGAGGTTGGTCCTGGGATGGGTCGGTTCGCGCTACACGGTGCATCATGGCGGCAACGCGGTAGACGTTTGGGGGTTCGTTGATGCGGCAACGAGATTGGCCATTGCTAGTCGGCGCGACTCTGGTGGCGCTCGCCGTGCCTGCGGCGGTCGTCATTGCACCCGCGGTGCGCCTTCACCAGTACGGCGTATCCGTGCGTCTCCGCAGCCCCATCTTGTATGAGGTTCGTGACCCACTGCCGCCTGGTGATGAATACAGCGCGATAAACAAGGTGCGGGAATGGCCGTCCGACTGGGCGGCCGCGGTCTGTGCTCCACCCGTCTACGACGTTCGAGTTCCCTATAAAGAGTTGCCGAACGCGACCGCAGTCGCGGCGTGCAGTGCACGGGTGCACCCACGGGGGCAAGTCACCAACGTGATGATCGCCCGCTTTCCCACCGAGTTGGCGATGCAGGGTGGACTTAGCGAACGAGGGCAGTCAGTGGTACGCGTTCACCTTCGTCGACGGCGGGATGTTGGCATTCGCGAGCTCGGCTGACAACCCCAACACCGATCCCGCGGTTAGTGTCGGCAAAGCGGTATTGGAACCGCTTCGCCAGTACGGTTTTGGCATCTACGGCAGTCCCGGTCCACCGTAGGCGGATCCGCATACACAACCCCGAGGTATCCGCCGGACGTCCCCTATTAACTTCACTTGAGCACCTAAGTGAAGTTAACGACGCGGTCAGACTTCAGATAAAGACGGCCCGGCTGAACCGTCTCGGAGTGAGTGCTGTTCTCGGCGTATGGGCCCGTCACAGAACTGGTGTTGGGACGGCCTTCGCGAGTAACAACCGCCTCGTTGTGGTTCTCACCCGCGGCCAAGTCGCCAGATCACATGTCTCAGGACCGGCGATGCCGATCCTCCGATACGACAGAATGGATGGAGTGCAACTGTCGCAACACATCGTGGGCCCGACACTGATCGTCGTCTGCGTGGTGATGGTGATCGCCGCCGCAGCGATCTATTGGTTGACTGCGCTGGGCTCGGCGTGGACAGTCCCGCGCGCCGCAACTCGTGCAGTGTTGCAGTTGGCTGCCGTGGCCGCGATTCTGACGGCTGCGTTACGCAGTCTCGGGACGTCGGTGGGTGTACTCGCGGTTATGTTCGTCGCTGCCGCGGTCACTGCGGCGCGGCGTAGCCGGTCCAATCGGTCCTGGCTTCTCACGGCCGCGCTCGCGACGGGCATGACCGTGGTTCTGCCTTTGCTGCTGGCGTCGGGGCTGGTACCGCTCACGGGCGTCGCTTTGGTGCCCATCGTCGGAATCCTTCTGGGAAGCACCATGACCGCGGTCTCGGTGGCCGCCCGCCGTGCACTGGACACCCTCGGCACGCGTGCTGGTGAGGTGGAAGCGCTACTCAGCTTGGGATTCACCGATCGTCTTGCTCGGATGGAGATGATCGGCCCCACCGCCGCTGACGCACTTCTGCCGAACCTGGATCAGACCAGGACGGTAGGTCTTGTGACGCTTCCGGGCGCCTTCGTCGGCGTGCTGCTGAGCACAGGGTCGGCAATACAGGCCGGTGCGGTTCAGATCTTGATTCTGCTGTCCATACTGCTCTCCCAGACCTGTGCCGTCGCCGTCACACTCGAGCTGATCGCCCGGGGTGCCGTCCATCGCACGGCCCATGCCCCAGGATCGAGATAGTGACGGATGACCAAAGGACAAGTCATCCAAGCGATTTGGTCAGTGCAGTGAGGCTGGCGATCTGACTCGAAGTGTCGGGCTTGGCTGCCCTCACGGCGTGCAGGGCTTGGTCGATCTGGCTGTCGAGGCGGCTCCATGCCGACCCGTCCATAGGTCGTAGCGTTGATTCGTCGGCGTCCCAGGCGGTTTCGAGCTCAGTGATCGTGGTTTTCGCGCCACTTTGGTCGCCGGCTTTGACTCTGACGAGGGTGGCGTCCACGATCGAGCGCAGTCGCGCGATCTCGGGCGCCGGGAAGTGGGCAGTTGCGGGTTGCGGATTCCCGGGCAGAGTCATCGCACCGGCGACCGGGGCACTGGCAGCCGGGGCGTCTGACTCGTCGTCGCCGCCGGGGGTTTCATGAGGTTGAGCACCGGCCCAGACAAGCAGGGCCACGGTCGCCGCCGCGACGACCAGGTAGTAGCCGAGTAGGACACGCTCTCGACCGGGAGTAGTGGTGACGCTTGGTGTATGGCTGCCGTCGTAACTCTCCACTACGTCGACGCGGCTATAGGTGAGGTAGCCGACTGTCGCAAGGATTGCGGCAAGGAAGGCGGCGCTGGTGCCGGCGGTGCCGATGCCGAGGCCGCCCTGAGACCATGGCAAGCCCAGCCAGTCGCCGAGATTCGCGCCCAGAGGCCGGGTGAGGATGTAGGCCAGCCAGAAGGACAGGACTGCGTTGGCGCCCAGACGCCAACCGATGGCGATCGCAACGATCAGGGTTGCGGGCAGCAGTACCGCGATGCCTGGGCTCCAGCCGGTGATCTGCAGCGTCCAGTCACCGACGGCCGTCCCGAGGGCGAAGGTGATGAGTACCGCAAGCCAGTAGAAGAGTTCTCGGGGTCGTGTCACGATGCTGTGGATTGACAGCGTCCGCTCTTGCGAATACCACACGGCGAACGCAACTCCCAGTGCCACTGCGAAGGCGCTGGTACTCGCCGCGAGTGGGACACCAAGATGGTCGGTGAGGATGTCGGTGTACAGCGTGCCGGTCACCGACAGCACCACGACAGTCAGCCAGTACACAAATGGCACGTAGCGACTCAGGCTGACCTGCCAGGCGAGGACGATGGCGAGCACGGCGGTGAAGATCAACGCGGTATCGATCAGTCCGACACCGAGTGTCATGTTGATCCAATCGGCGAAGCTTTCGCCGACTGTGGTGCACAGGATCTTGATCAGCCAGAACCACAGGGTGACTTCGGGGACCTTGCTGAGCAGGGTGCGCCCGGTCGTCGGCGTGCCAGTCGTGGTCGTCTCCGTCATGCCACGGACCGTAGGTGGCGGTCGCTGAGTACTCGCTGAGAGGCAGTAGCCGGGCTGGCGCCGACGTGCTTAGGTGAGGCTCACCATCATCGGTTCATGACCGGAAATAATCGTTTGAAGCGAGGAGCATGTCGGCAAGCCAGATTGCCCTACTCGGCGCCTTCGCCGGGTTCACGATTTTTATTGGCCTGCCAATCGGGCGGTTACGCACGCCGATGCCAACGCTGAAGGCCGGGCTCAATGCGGTCGCGATCGGCATTCTGGTCTTTCTGCTGTGGGACGTGCTCGCCCATGCGTGGGAGCCGGTCGACCGAGCGCTGGCAGCGCATCAGGTCGCCGATGTGGTGGTGAAGGGCGCCCTGTTGGCAGCGACCTTCGGCATCGGTCTTTTGGGGCTGGCCTGGGTGGACGGTTTGCGAAGTCGAAACACACGTATTCCCAGCAGCTTTCAGTCCTGCACCACCGACACTGTCGGCACCGTGACAGCGACGGACACACGCCGTCTGGCACTGATGATCGCCAGCGGGATCGGGCTGCACAATTTCGCCGAAGGCTTGGCGATCGGCAACTCGGCGGCAAGCGGCGATTTATCCCTCGCGGTGCTGCTCGTCATCGGTTTTGCCCTGCACAACGCGACCGAAGGGTTCGGTATCGTCGCACCCCTAGCGGGACAGCGGCCGTCCTGGGGAATGTTGATGGTGTTGGGCCTCATCGGGGGTGGGCCAACCTTCATCGGAACCCTTGTCGGGCAGCGCTTTGTCAGCGAGTCGATATCGGTCGCGTTTCTCGGCCTGGCGGCTGGCTCCATCCTGTACGTGGTCATCGAGCTTCTTGCCGTCGCACGGAACGCCAATCTCAAGTTGGTGACCGCTTGGGGCATCTTTATCGGAGTCGTGGCAGGGTTCGCCACTGACGCGATCATCACCGCTGCCGGAGCCTGAGAGCGCTACACCGCGTCATATGACCGTGGAAGCATTGGCCCGCAACGCTTTACTGAGCGGCGGCGTGCTGCACCGCCTGCTGTGTGCTTCCGGTGTCCGGGGCGGCGCTGAGCCCAACCGGGAAGTCATGCGGGCGCTTGATTGGCATCTACTGGGAAGAGGCGCTCAAACACGTTAAGAATGACTTCAGGCCGAGACTGCTGCACAGTGATGGAGTGAATGGCGCCGTCCTCCCGTCTGAGATGTCGCAGCCGTTGGCGCCACCACGACTGCGGTTCCGACTGCCGCAGTGGAGCATCGCGGCCCGGTCTGCCCTCATCGCCGGGACCGTCGTCTTCGTTGCGTTCACCCTGACCGGCGCGGCGTTGACCGGGGTCTTCTATCGTTCCCTGATCGCCGGTGTGGACGCCGCCGCAGCAGCGCGAGTACGTGATGTGTCGGCCGGTCTGATCGAGGATGCACCCGCCGATCTCGACGATCCGTTGCTGGCAACCGATCAACGTATCGACGCCGTGCAGGTCATCGCTCCCGATGGCAAAGTGCTGCGCCGGTCGGACAGCGTTTCTGACACCCCGTTGGTCCCGCTGAACGAGGTGAGCGCCGACTTGCGGACCGGCATGGCGCCAACCAGCTCCGCGGACGGCGACATGCGGATCAGCGCCCAGTCGATCACGACACCCAAGGGGTCATTCATCGTCGTGGTCGCCGGCGGCGACGACGCCGCAGAGTCCACCGTTCGTACCGCAGTCATTCTGCTGCTGCTCGCCGCCCCGGTGGTCGTCGCCGTAGCGGCCGGCGCAACGTATCGCCTCGTTCGGCGGTCGCTGCGGTCGGTAGATGCCATGCGCGCGCGCGTCGCGGCGATCAGCAGCGCAGATCTTGCCGAGCGTGTTCCCGTGCCCGCAGGTCGCGACGAGGTTTCCGCGCTGGCGGTCACCATGAATCACATGCTGGATCGAATCGAGGCCGGTCATGTGGCGCAGCGTCAGTTTGTCGGTGACGCCTCTCATGAGTTACGAAGCCCGTTGACCGCGATCATCTCCGCTCTCGATGTCGCCGTCGCGCATCCTGAACTGCTCGATGTCGACTTGGCCAAGGACACACTGGTTCCCGAGGCGCAACGGATGCGCGCGCTCGTCGAGGACTTGTTGTTGTTGGCCCGCGCCGACGAGCGCGGACTGACGTTCCATCGCGAGCCGACCCGGCTCGACGAGATCGCCACCGGTGAAGTGATCCGGCTGCGCCGAAATTGCCGACATCCGGTCCACATCACCGCGGAACCCGTCGAGGTGAACGGCGATGCGGCTGCGTTGTCTCGGGTGGTGCGGAATTTGCTGGACAACGCCGCGCGTCACGCGACGTCGCAAATCGAAGTCGAAGTTCGAAGCGGAGAAGGCGCGGCGATCCTGACTGTCGCCGATGACGGTCCCGGGATCCCCGCCGCGGACCGTCATCGGGTGTTCGACAGGTTTGTGCGCCTGGATAGTTCTCGGTCGCGTGGCGGGGGCGGGAGCGGGTTGGGGTTGTCCATCGTGGCCGAAATCGTGGCTGCTCACGACGGCCAAATAACCATCACCGGCCGACCGGGGGGCGGAACGTTGGTGACAGTTCAGTTGCCGGCCGCGACGACGCCGGATTCCAACCGGTAGCCCACGCCGCGAATGGTCTCGATGGTGTTGGTGCCGAACGGAATGTCGATCTTGCGACGAAGATATCGAATGTAGACCTCGACGATATTGTCGGGACCTTCGTAGTGCGGATCCCAGACTCTGTGCAAGATGTCAGCTTTCGTGCACACCGCATCCTTATTGCGCATCAAGTAAGCGAGCAGGCTAAATTCTCTGGGGCTCAGATCAATTGGAGCACCGGCACGTTCTACAACATGGCGTACGGGATCGAGCGTGAGATCACCGGCGGTCATCACGACCGGCCGCTCCGGCGCGCCACGGCGGGCCAGCGCGTGCAGCCGGGCGACCAGAACGACGAAGGAAAACGGTTTTACCAGGTAGTCGTCTGCCCCCAGCTCGAAGGCGTCCGCCTGGTCATACTCACCGTCCTTGGCAGTCAGCATCAACACGGGGGTCCAGACGCTTCGGGCACGGAGGCGGCGAAGCACCTCATAACCGCTCAATTCCGGCACCATGATGTCCAAAACGATGACATCGAAATGGTTTTCAGTCGCTTGCCACAAGCCTTCGGTGCCCGTCGCGACATGCACGACAATGAATCCTTCCGCGCCGAGCCCCAGCTTCAGGCTCGATGCCACATGCGGTTCATCTTCGACGAGCAGAATCTTCATCTCACGTGGCCTTCCATCAACCGGATCGCACGCACCAGGCACCGGAACGCCGGACGGCCGGCGCGCCATCGCTAGGGCAGAGTATCCGCACGGGTCAACGAGAGCAGGATCTCCACTATGGCGCGCCGGCCTCCATCGGCTGACCCACTAAAGGTCCGAGGCGTTGAGCCGGCCCCCGACTCGCCGCTTCCGATGCTGCTGAGGATGACAGCATGGTGCTGAGAGTTCGCTGAGCGGCCATGGTCGCGTAGTGCGGTCGGTTCATGTTCCAGGGTTCGCCGTAGGCGCCGAGATCGACACACCCGGAAAACAGGTTCGGAGTGACCACCTGGTTCAGAGGTTTGCTTAAGAGCGCCGCATCTCTAACACGTCCGGCCAACGCTTATTCAGATGATACGGATTGCGCACGTTGCGTGAAACCCTCAGCGCCACAGGGTGTCTGCTGGCGTGGTTGCGCGGCGTGGCCGCCGGGGGTTGCGCCGTCTTCAGCCGCGCACAGCGAATGTTCAGCAGGTCGAGGGCACGGTGAAGTCATCGAGCCCCGCAACGACTCGAGTAAACAGAAAGGAATTGACAACCCATGAGGAAATCCACACAGCGGCTGCTCGCCGGAATCGGCACCATGTTGGCCGCTGCGACGCTCAGCGGTGCCAGCGGGGCGCTGGCGTATGCCGCACCCACGCCGCCACCGCCTCCGCACCAGTGCGACACTCCCGAACCCAAAGACACCCCCGATCAACCGGGCGCACCGGGCACCGACAACGCCCAAGGCGGCGAACAGGGCGGACCCGAAGTCCCCGACGCCCCCTGCTGAGTGCACCCAACGCCATCGGCCCGCCTGGGCGACTGCGGCCGTGCAGTCGGTGGCGGGACACGAATCCCCCGGTGCTTAGCCGTACTGGATCTCACGCGCCGCGACATCCCATCCAGGAATCGAGAACAACATGCCTGTCATGAAGAACGTACTGGCGGCGATGGCCGGTGGCGTCGTGCTCATCGGCGTGGTCGCCGGGTGCGGTGCCTCCGGTCACGCCGGCCGATCGTCGGCCCCACCGCCATCGGCCGGCGCCGCGCAGTCGGTGACCGAGTCAAACCCGCCCGGCGACATCCCCGACAACCAGGCCTTCGTTTCGTACACCGCTGCCGACGGGTCCTACACGCTCAAATACCCCGAAGGCTGGGCGCGAACCGATTCCGGTTCGACGGTCACCTTTAGCGACAAGTACAACACCATCACCGTCGCCCCCCACGACGGCTTCTATCAACCCACCGAAACGTACGCCCGCACCATCGAGGTCCCCGGCATCGCCGCGCATACACCCGGGTTCACCACAGCAGACGTCAGCACCGTTCAACGCTCTGCAGGCCCGGTGATCGTGATCCGCTATCAGGCCGATTCTGCGCCGAACCCGGTCACCGGAAAGTCGGTCCGTCAGGATGTCGCCCGCTACGAATACGCCCGTGGCGGGCGCGGCGCG
Organism: Mycolicibacterium rhodesiae; assembly: GCF_002086695.1. Classification (GTDB taxonomy): domain Bacteria; phylum Actinomycetota; class Actinomycetes; order Mycobacteriales; family Mycobacteriaceae; genus Mycobacterium; species Mycobacterium rhodesiae. Next base: position 139,598 of record NZ_MVIH01000006.1, on the reverse strand, counting down.
GTGGTCACGCTGGCCGCGCCGAAGGGCTCGGACACCGCCGACCCGTGGCGCACCATCACCGACTCGTTCACATGGCTGCGATGACCACGCCCGAAGCGGGGCAGGCCCTTACCGCTACGGCTGTACCCTCCCAGGGCAGCAAGCCGGTGCTGGAGGCCGTATCGCTGTACAGGTTCTTCCGCGCCGGTGACGAGGAGACGCTGGCGCTGCGGGGGGTGTCACTGACCGTGTACCCCGGTGAACTGGTTGCCGTGGTCGGTCCTTCCGGCTCGGGTAAGTCGACGTTGCTGTCCTGCTTGGCTGGTCTGGACGAACCCGACGGCGGCACCGTCAGGCTGCGCGGACAACGCATCAGTCATCAATCCGAACAGCTGCGCTGTCAGCTTCGCGCGCGACACATGGGACTGCTGTATCAGGATCGAAACCTGTTGACAACATTGACTATTGAACAGAATCTGCTGCTGATCCAGCGGCTGGCCAGCAGATCCGCACATACACACCCGACGGTGCTGCTGGCCTCGCTGAATATCGCCGAACGTGCCAACGCCTACCCCGAGCAGCTATCAGGCGGGGAGTTGGCCCGCGCCGGGCTGGCCGTCGCGCTGGCCAACGACCCGGAGGTGGTGTTGGCCGATGAACCCACCGGAGAGCTCGACACCGCGACCGAAACCGACGTGTTGGCCCTGCTGCGGGAGCGCGCAGCGACCGGAGCCGCGATCGTCATCGCCAGCCACAGCCCGGCGGTGGCCGCTAGCGCCGACCGCGTTGTCACCCTCAGCGACGGACAGATGGTGCCATGAACAACATCCGGAACACAGATCTGCCGACGCGGACGGAGTCGAGAGAAGAAGGGCCTACCGTGGTGCGCACACATCGACTCACTCGCTGCTTCGGTACGGGCACTGGCACCGTGGTGGCCGTGCGCGGCGTGACCGTGGCGATTTCCTGCCATGACCGCATCGCGTTGACCGGGCCGTCGGGATCGGGCAAGTCCACCCTCTTACATTTGTTGGCGGGTCTGGACGAACCCACCGCCGGCACCATCAGCTGGTTATCCGCGGAACCGCACGCGGCCCGGCCAGCGGTGGGGCTGGTATTCCAGGGCCGCAGCCTGGTGCCCAATCTTGACGTGATCGAAAACGTGCGCCTGCCGCTGCTATTCGCCGGACACCCGGAGCGCGAGGCGACCGCCCGCGCTCATGATGCACTCGCCCGGCTCGGCATCGATGCTCTGAGCGAGGCGCTACCCGACGCGCTATCGGGCGGGCAGGCGCAGCGCGTCGCCATTGCCCGCGTCCTGGCCAGCGCACCGCGGCTCGTCCTGGCGGATGAACCCACCGGCCAGCTGGACCACGCGGCCGCCACGCTGGTGATCGACGTCTTGCTGCGCGCCGCCGACGAACTGGGTGCTGCGCTGATGGTGTCGACTCACGACCCCGTGATCGCCCGGCGTCTACCCACTCAGTGGACGATGCGTGACGGCCGCTTACGCATCACCACCAGTAGCGAGGACCCACGATGATCGCAATGTGGCTCACCGGCCTGTTGCGCCGCCACCGCGCCCGCCTGCTCGGGGCCGCCGCCGGTGTCGCGGTCGCGGTCGCCCTGATTTCAACTTTGGGATCGTTTCTTGCCACCTCGGAAGCCACGATGACCCAGCGCGCGGTGCACAGTGTGGCCGTAGACTGGCAGGTCCAGTTCACCCCCGGCGCTGACACCACTGCTGCCACCCGACTGCTCAAGGCCACTCCCGGCGTGAAGGCCCACGCGCGAGTCGAATTCGCCAAGACCGATGGGTTGTCAGCCACCGTCGCCGGCAGTACCCAAACCACTAGTGCGGGGGTAGTGCTGGGCATCCCGGCGACCTACCGGGACCTGTTCCCCAACCAGATCCGTACGTTGACCGGTGCGGACACCGGAGTCCTGCTGGCTCAGCAGACCGCAGCCAACCTGCACGTAGCCCCAGGCGACACAATTCGCATCGGTCGCGCCGGACTGCCCGCCGCTGCGGTGACCGTTGCGGGGATTGTCGAACTGCCGCAAGCGAATTCGCTGTTCCAAACGGTGGGCGCCACACCGGCCGCGCAGCCGGCCGCACCGCCCGACAACGTGGTGCTGCTTGGAGAAACACAATGGCACAACCTGTTCGATCCGCTGGCCGCCGGCCGCCCGGATCTGGTTTCCACCCAGATCCATCTACGCCGCGCCCATGCCCTACCGGCCGATCCGGGCGCCGCCTATACGACAGTGCGCGCCGCGGCCCGCAACCTGGAAGCCCACAGTGCCGGGGCCGCGCTGGTCGGCGACAACCTCGGTGCGGCGCTGGACGCCGCACGGGGCGACGCCGCCTATGCCCGGGTCCTGTTCGTGTTCCTCGGGCTGCCCGGGGCTGTGTTGGCCGCCCTGCTCACCGCCACCGTCACCTCCGCCGGCGCCGACCGGCGCCGAGCCGAGCAGACTTTGCTACGGGCGCGGGGTGCTACTGCACGTCAGGTCCTGGGATTGGCCGCTGCTGAGGCGGCCGTCGTCGGCGCGGTCGGCGCGGTGGCCGGGCTGGCTGCGGCTGCGGTGGTCAACTGGATGGCGTTCGGGTCGCCTCGGTTCGGGAGCACGGTCACCGCCTCAGTGGGGTGGCCGGCTGCCGCAGCGGCGGCCGGGATGGCGGTGGCGGCCGCGACCGTGCTGGTGCCGGCGCGTCGCGAGCTGCGCGCGCGAACCGTTGCCGACGGGCGGGCGCTCCTGAGCACGCTCAGGGTGCCGATCTGGGCGCGCCTGGGCGTCGACGGCCTCATCCTGGCTGGTGCCGCGGGGGTGTTCTACGCCACCACCGGCCGCGGGTATCAGCTGGTACTGGCCCCCGAAGGGGTGCCGGCGATCTCGGTGTCGTACTGGGCGTTCGCCGGCCCCGCGCTGCTATGGATCGGCGCCGCGCTACTCACCTGGCGGCTGGCCGATCTGCTGCTCGGCCGCGGCCGCCCACTGATCGCCTCGGCGCTGCGGCCGTTCACCGGTGACTTGGCGGGCACCGTCGCTGCGGGCATCTCCCGTGCGCGTCGCCCCCTGGTGGGGGCAATCGTCATGCTCACCTTGGCGGTGGCGTTTGCCACATCCACGGCGACATTCAACGCCACCTACCGCCAACAGGCCGAAGTCGACGCACAACTGACCAACGGCGCCGACGTCACGGTCACTGCGGCGGCGCCATTACCGGCCGAGATCGCAAGCAAGCTCGCCACGGTGCCCGGGGTTCGCGCGGTGGAACCGATGGCGCACCGGTTCGCCTATATCGGCGCCGATCTTCAAGACCTCTACGGAGTGCGCCCAGCCTCGATCACCCGGGCAACCGCGCTACAGGACAGTTACTTTCCGCAATCGACCGCGACCGCTCAGATGAGTGCCCTGGTCAATAAGCCCGACTCGATCCTGCTGTCAGCTGAAACGGTGCACGACTTCCAGTTACGTCCCGGCGACCAGGTGACGCTGCGCATCATCGACGCCTCCACCCGACAGCCGCGCCCGGTCACCTTCCGCTACGCCGGGGTTGTCACCGAGTTCCCGACCGCCCCCAAGGACAGCTTCCTGGTTGCCAACGCCGACTACGTCGCCGCGCAGACCGGCGCCGCAGCCTCGACCGTCTATCTGATCGATACCGGTGGCCGCGATACCGCTGCGATCGCCGCGCGCATCCGCGGCGTGGTGGGGACCGCGGCGACCGTGACGGACATCAACACGGTGCGGACCAACGTCGGGTCCAGCCTGACTGCAGTGGACCTGTCCGGACTGACCCGCATCGAACTCTCCTTCGCGCTGGTACTGGCGGTCGGAGCGGGCGGGCTCGTGCTGGGCCTCGGTCTGACCGATCGGCGCCGCGTCTACGCCCTGATGTCGGCGCTTGGCGCACACAGCCGCCACCTGCGCGCGATGGTGTTCAGCGAAACCGCCGTCCTGACCACCATCGGCATCGTGGCCGGGGGCCTCACCGGGTCGGTGCTGTCGGTGATGCTGGTCAAAGTGCTCAGCGGGGTGTTCGACCCACCGCCGGACACCATTGCGGCCCCGTGGGCCTACCTGGGGATTACCGCGGCGGTGACGGTCGGGGCGCTGGGCGCAGTCAGCGCCGCCGCGGTGCTGCTGTTCTCCCGCCGCCCCGCAGGTGGCCTCATCCGTGACCAATGACCCGTCCCAGCGCCATCCGTCGGGGCTAAGCACCGACACCGGTGGTGATTTCGAATCCAGGGGGCAGGCGCGGGAAATCAGCGTGATCACCCAGCCGCGGAGTAGCCGGTGCCGAACAATCGACCCATCGCGACCCCGAACCACCGGTGGTGGTGCCACCCACGAGAGCGGACGCCCATTATCAAGGAGGCATTCCAGATGCAGGTGCCCACGAACCGCCCCTCGCTTAGGGCGGGCCAGGCGTGACGATCGATCGCCCACAATCGATTTCGGTGGCAGGGCGGCTGTCGCGCTGGTCGGTGCGCGCCCGATCCACCATCGCCGCCGCCATCGTGGTGACACTCGGACTCGGCGTCGCGTCGGCAGCCATGCTGCTCGTCCTTTACCAGACCCTGCAGCGATCCACTCAAGCCGCCGCCGAGACCCGCGCCCGCCAACTCGTCGAACAGATGCGCACCGACGGCCCAGCCGAACTCGATCCCGGCCTGTTGGGCACCGACGGCCAGGTCGGTCTCATCCAGGTCCTAGACGACCGGGGTGCGGTGCGGCTCGCGTCAGCCGGAGCACCCAAGTCAGCTGTGGCGCCGGTGATCGTGCCGCCCGGCCAGACGGTGACACTTGGGCGCATCCAGCTGTCCGGCGACCGCGGCGACCTCTGGGTCACCGCGCGCGGCGCCACAACTCCGGCGGGACCGGTCACCGTCCTGGTCGGCGGGAACCGCGAACCCGTCGAAAGGACCGTGGCCACAGTTGGGATGTTGTTGGCCATCACCGGACCGCTCGTCGTCGGGCTAGTTGCTTGGGCGACCTACTTTCTGGTGGGGCGAGCGCTACGTCCCGTCGAACGCATCCGCGCCCGGGTCGACACCATCAGTACCGAGCAGCTCGACGAACGCGTGCCGGTACCACCGACCGGCGACGAAATTGCCCATCTTGCTCAGACCATGAACCACATGCTGACCCGGCTGCAAGCCGGACACGCCGCACAACGCAGGTTCATCTCCGACGTGTCCCACGAGTTGCGAAGTCCGTTGTCGGCGATCAGCACCGCGCTGGAGCTGGCACACAACCGGCCCGACATGCTCGACGCCGAACTCGTCGAAGAATCGTTGATTCCTGAAACGCGACGCATGCGCGACCTGGTAGACGACCTGCTCTTACTGGCTCGCGCCGACGAACACCAACTTCGTGTACGTGCCGACAATGTCGACCTCGACGACATCATCGCCTCCGAAAAGGTTCGCCTGCAAGGCAACTCGCGATTGACGGTGCGGGCACATATCGGCGCGGCCCGGGTCAGCGGCGACCGCAGACAGCTCGCGCGCATGGTGCGCAATCTCGTCGACAACGCTGTCCGACACGCCGACAGCACCGTCGAACTCGTATGTGAGCAAGTGAGAGACACCGCCGTCATCCGCATCGCCGACGACGGACCGGGAATACCTGCAGATCAACGCAAACGGGTGTTCGAACGCTTCGTGCGTCTCGATATTGCTCGAACCCGGGACGCGGGTGGTAGCGGCCTCGGGTTGGCCATCGTCGCCGAAATCGTGTCAGCTCACCGTGGCACCGTCAGCATCGGAGACTCAGACGACAGCGGGGCTTGCGTCACGGTGACGCTGCCCGCCGACACCGACAGTTATGTGCCTGCCGAGGCCAGTCGGTAACCCACCCCGCGCACGGTGTGAATGGTTTGGGAGCCGAAAGGTACGTCGAGTTTGCGCCGCAGGTACCCGACATAGACCTCGACGATGTTGTCGTCGCCCCCGTAGTTGACGTCCCACACCGACTGCAGAATCTCCTGCTTGGTGACGACCGCATCCGCGTGGCGCATCAAGTACTCGAGCACTCCGTACTCACGGGGCGTCAACTCAACCTCGACGCCGCCTCGGGTCACTTGGTGGCGGGCCGGGTCCAACTCAAGATCGTCGACGCGCAGCACAGGCGGGCGTGCCGGCGCGCCCCGGCGCAGCAGCGCCCGCAACCGGGCGATCAGCACAACAAAGGAGAACGGCTTGATCAAGTAGTCATCCGCACCGAGGTCGAATGCATCGGCCAGGTCGTATTCCCCGTCCTTGGCGGACAGCATGAGCACGGGCGTCCACACCTGAGCCTTGCGCAGGTCACGCACGATTTCGTACCCGCTCATCGATGGCAACATGATGTCCAGAACCAGCACATCGAATCCACCGCCGAGGGCCTGGTCGAAGCCCGCACGACCGTCCCCGGCCACCTGCACCACGAATCCCTCGGCCACCAGACCACGACGAATCAATTCGGCCAGCCGCGGCTCGTCCTCGACGACCAAGATGCGCACAATGTCCTCCACGTCCTCCACCAAAACGATGAACCGCTCGTCCAGTACTGCAGAACCGGCTGGCCTGCAGTGCGTGCCGTCTCCCCTGCGATTTTCTGCCCTGTGGTTGCGTTGTCCAACACCGCGGGCACCTTGAAGTTGGATTCGACGATCCGTCCCGGACCGGACCGGCCTAACCCGGGGGCCTGACGCGACGACGATGTGCCGCGGCATTATCCGACGGCGCCCACGATGCCAGCGGTGCGCTGAGAAACCGCTGAGCAGGTGGCCCCAACCACGTTGTCCGTGGCTAGTTCATGTTCCAGGGTTCGCCGTAGGTGGTGACGCTGTCGCCGGCCTTGGAGATCAGGCGGGCGAAGGGGCGCAGCAGCACGCCGCCGGCCGCGCCGGTGACGGTGCCGTGGGCGTTGGCCACCGCGACCGAACCGTTGGGGCCCGAGACGTCGACGGAGAACGTGGCGACCTCCTGGATACCGGGGCCGTTGCCCAGGTCAGCGGAGATCGACACACCCGGGAACAGGTTCGGGGTGATCACCGAACCGAGCGGGTTGAAGCCCGTCGGGGAGATGTTGGCGTCGTCGAGCAGGATGTTGGGGGTGGTGTAGCTGAAGTTGATGCCCACACCCAGCGACCACGGGAAGCCCACCTGGTAGCCGAGCTCCAAGGTGCCCGCGAACTCATCGGCACCCGGGCCGACCACGCTGTAGACAGCCTTGCCGGAGTGGAACCACTCCCGGGTCAGCCGGTTGCGGTCCAACGGGAACACCCCATTGAGGAAGGTGTCCCACTGCTGGATCGTCATCGTCCGGCCACCGCCGTCGACCAGACTCAGCTCATTGTCCAAACCTGCGTGCGACGTGCCTGTCCCGACGAAGAGTGCCGCGACGGCGGCGATCATCGCCACCACCACTCGACCGATGATCTTCATGTTCCTCCGTCACCGTTGTCGCGACCGCACCTGATGCCGGTCACCCTGTTGCATCGTTCTGGCCACACTGGATCGCATGCGCCCGAACGGGGGTAACTCAATGCCCGGGCGCTCAGCGCTGAACGTCCGGGCGGCGAGCATCGCACCACGGCGCTGAGAGGACGCTGAAAGCCGCTCTGCTTCACGCCCTCTTTGGGGAGCGGCAGGCATCAAGCCCTTGTCGAACTCGTTGTGTCGTCGTCCGCCCGGCGGCTACCGTACGTGAGCAATGACTGCCGAAGATTCTGCAGTACCCGCCATCTATAGAGCAGCTGACCAAGCCCAGGCCGGCCACTTCCGCGAGCAACTACGACGCGAACTAGACGTTCTTGAACGGCAGGCCGAGAAACTACAGGCACAGCTGGACGAGCATCTACGCTGCAACAGATCCCTGGATGTCTTTCGCGTGCAGGGTGATTTGCGGGCCGTCGACACGACCCGTCACAGCGTCATCGGCATGCTGTCCGCGCTCGCATCTCGATTTCCGGACGATACGTCGACCTGATCTGGCTAGCCCCGGTCAATCAATCACTCCGCCTGGGCCAGCCGGAAGATCGCCGCTGAAAGACCGCTGAGAAGGTTGGGGCCGGTCACGTGACGTCGGGGTACCGTGCTGCGTGGCCAACTCACACGCCAGTCGCCTGCCGACGCGAAAGCCCCTTTGATGAGTTCACATTTGAGCTGTGCCGAAGCGTTGATAATCGGTGCCCTACAGGGCGTCACCGAGTTGTTCCCGGTCTCCAGCCTGGGTCACTCGGTTCTCTTGCCGGCGCTGATCGGTGGGAGGTGGGCGACCGACCTCAATGTCTCGACGCCGGAATCCCCTTACTTGGCTTTCATTGTCGGTCTGCATGTGGCCACCGCAGCAGCCCTCTTGGTTTTCTTTTGGCGCGACTGGGTCCGCATCGTGTCCGGGTTCGTCACGTCCGTGCGGTACCGGCGAATCCAAACTCCGGCCGAGCGGCTGGCGTGGTTGATCGTGCTCGCGACGATCCCCGTGGGTTTATCAGGTCTGGCTCTCGAGCATCTGTTCCGGACAACGCTGGGCAAACCCATTCCAGCCGCAGTCTTCCTGGCGCTCAATGGGTTGGTGCTCTACGGCGGCGAGTTGATGCGGCGCAGGACACCAGCTCTGGCATCGGCCGACACGGGCGAGCCCGTTAGTCAAGAAGCAGCCGGCTCCATGGGCAACGCTGTGGACGACCGACTGGCCCGGCTTTCCCTACCCCAGGGGATTCTCATCGGCTGCGCCCAAATTCTCGCGCTACTTCCCGGCGTCAGCCGCTCAGGCGTCACCATGGTCGCCGGCATGGCCCGTGGCTTGTCCCACGAAGAAGCCGCGCGGTTCTCCTTCCTCTTGGCAACCCCGATCATTCTGGCCGCGGGGCTGCTGAAGATCCCCGATTTATTTGGCCCGCTTGGCGACGGGATCCACGGCCAAGTCCTGGTTGGCAGCCTTGCGTCATTCGCGTCGGCGTACTTCGCGGTGCGGTTTCTAACCAGCTACTTCAAAACACGCACTCTCACACCATTCGCCATCTACTGCGTAATGGCCGGGACCGCCAGCTTGCTGTGGCTGGCCCTCGGCTAATGCCGGTGTGGGGCGGACACCCACGTTCTGTGGAGCGGCCCCGAGCTCGGGATGAACTACCTGCAGGAGCTGTTGGCGGCCGGTGGGCCGCAGCAGAAACATCCCACTCACCGGCCTCGGTGACACCGAAGCCGATCGGGCCATGGCACGGTACGACTCTTTGTTAACCCGCGCCGGATAGCTCTCCGCCGCAGCACTTCTCGCAGGAGACACGATGTCGGACCTTCCGATTCCTCACTACGACCCGCAGACCCTGGTGCGTTCGATCACCGTCGACATAGACGCCCCCTCAGATGTCGTGTGGCGCGTACTGGTGGAGTTGGACCGCTATCCGTTGTGGAATCCCTTCTGCCTGTCGGCAGTGTCGACGTTGCGAATGGGCGCCCCCGTGGAGATGCTGCTGGCCGACTATGCCCGTGGGGAAGGCACATTCACCAACACCGAGTACATCTGCGCGATCGTGCCTGAGCGGTTGCTGTCCTGGGAGTTGGTGGCCACCGAGGAATCCCCGTACGCCGCTCGCCGAGACCAGGTGATCGAGCCCGTCGACGCCAACCGGTGCCGCTACTACTCGACGGACGCCTTTCTGGGTGACCACGCCCGCGAGATCATGAACGAAACCGGGGGTTGGGTGAAACGTGCCTTCGATGACACCGCACTCGCCTTGAAGCGACGCAGCGAACACATCTTCTCCCGTCAGAGGGGCATCAAAGCCTAAATCACTGCGTGTTTGGTGAACGAACGCACCTCTTGGCAAACCCGGAAAGACCCGGAGCGTGCCGAATCCGTGCGCGAACAGTCTAAATCTCGGGTGAATTAACCAACATTACCCAGAAAGTATTCCGCTGAGTGGACGTTCCCCGCTGACGCGCGACCGACCCGTCACTAGCGTCGCCAACATGAACTCCGACCCACTTGCCAAGGCGATCAGCGAAGCCGAGAAACTGGTCAGAGCAGCACCACACATCGACAACGACAACGACCTTGCAGAGGGCCTGCAGTATCTGGCCGGCGGCATAGCCGCATGCACCCACCACGCCTTCTACTCCTCCCCCGAGCATCCCTTTCTCCTCACCGGGACCGGACCCTTCACCAAGATGGGCCTCGATAACCCGGACACCCTGTACTTCGGGACGAAGATGCAGGCCGGCTTCGAGTACGTGGTCTCCGGAACTCGAGGAACCACAACCGATTTGAGCTTCCAGTACCTGGCCGGCGAGTACACCGACGACACTGTCCCGGAAAGCGAAGTGGCATTCGACGACCGCGAACTCAGCGTCGCAGCCGATGGACACTTCGAATGGCGATTCACCCCGCAGCGGCCCGGCCAGCTCGTCATTCGAGAGGTGTACGGTGACTGGTCACAGCGACGAGGAACGCTGGCTATTCATCGAACCGACACCGTGGGTACGGCTCCGCCAGCCTTGACGCGAGAACTCATCGAACGCCAATTCAGCATTGCCGCAGACCAATTGATCAATCGGGTGAAGACTTGGCTGCAGTTTCCCCAGTGGTTCTATCTGAACCTTCCCGTCAACACCGCCGTGGCGCCGCGTTCCACCCCCGGTGGCCTTACCACCCAATACTCCTCGGCGGGGCATTTCGAACTTGATCCCGATCAGGCTCTCATCATCACCGTACCTATGAGTGATGCGCCCTACCTGGGCTTTCAGCTGGGCAATATGTGGTACACCTCAATGGATTACATCAACCATCAGACGTCGCTCAACGGCGCGCAGATGCAGGTCGACCCGGACGGTTTCGTGCGTATCGTCGTCAGTGACCAGAACCCCGGCGTGACCAACTGGGTCGAGACACTTGGTCATCGTCGAGGCTACTTTCAGTTTCGGTGGCAACGCTTGTCACGCGAACTGACGGAGTCCGACGGCCCCACTGTCGAACTCGTCAGTACCGCCGCCGTCGCAAACACATTGCCATTCATCGACCACAACACGATTTCCGCGGAGAACTGGCGAGCTCGGATAGCGCAGCGTCAGAGGCAGATCGCCGAAAGAATGCTGGGCTGAACCATGACGGGACTGCTGCGAGACAAGGTCGTAGTGATCACGGGGGTCGGCCCCGGTTTGGGCACCACTCTGGCCAGGCGATGCGCCCAGGAAGGTGCCGATCTGGTGCTGGCGGCGCGCTCGGCACCGCGACTCGATGAGGTCGCCGCCGGCGTAACCGAAATCGGTCGGCGCGCGGTCTCCGTGCCCACCGACATCACGGTGGACGGCGATGTCGAGGCGCTTGCCCAGCAGACCCTGGCCGCCTACGGGAAAATTGATGGACTGGTCAACAACGCCTTCATGTATCCATCCATGAAGCCCTTCTCCGGAACAACTTTCGCCCACATCCGCGACTCCTTCGAGCTGACGGTACTCGGTGCGCTGCGCACCATCCAGGCGTTCACGCCTGCCCTCGCCGAATCGCGAGGGTCGATTGTGAACCTCAGTTCGATGGTCATCCGGCATTCTGACCCACAGTACGGCCCGTACAAGCTGGCCAAATCTGCTTTGCTCGCCATGTCCCAATCTCTCGCAAGCGAGTTGGGCGGCAGCGGGATACGTGTCGACTCTGTTGCTCCTGGCTATATCTGGGGCCAAGTACTGCAGGACTACTTCCAGCAGCAGGCAGAAGCCTCCGGGGTGTCCGTCGATGCAGTCTATGTTGCAGCTGCGGCGCCATCAGACCTCAAACGTCTGGTAACCGAGGACGATGTCTCCTCGGCCATCATGTTTCTGATCAGCGATCTGGCCAACGGCATCACCGGCCAGACTGTCGATGTCAACTGCGGGGAGCACAAAGCATGACCACATCAGCCGAGGTCGGATCTGTGGACGCTTTGTGCGAGGCGGCCATCGAAGTGGCCGGCCACAGCGACTTCGGAGACACCTCCGACAATTTCACTGAGGCTCTGAGCGTACTGCTCGAATCCTATTCGCGGGAAGCGGATTTCACCCCGCTTGGCGCCACCATGACGCACCACTACCTGCGTTCGGCGTTGGTCGCGCGCCTCCTGAGCGAAGCGGCCTGGAAGCGCCACCCCGACTACGCCCAAGTCGCAATCACGCAGCCCATCTTTGTAACCGGACTACCCCGAACCGGGACGACGGCGCTGCACCGCCTACTCGGGGCAGACCCCTGTCATCAGGGGCTCGAACTGTGGCTGGCAGAGTACCCGCAGCCCCGGCCGCCGCGCGATCAGTGGAATACCATTCCCGAGTATCAGAAGCTCAAGGCGTACTACGCAAAAGCCCATCAAGAGAATCCAGACTTCCTGGGCTTGCATTACATCGCGGAAGACGTTTTAGAGGAGTGCTGGCAGCTTCTCCGGCAATCGCTGCACTCGGTGTCCTTCGAATCACTTGCCCACGTGCCCAGTTACACCCGTTGGTTGGATACCCAAGACTGGACACCATCGTATGAACGGCATCGCCAGAACCTTCAGCTGATCGGACTCAACGAGCCGCACAAGGGTTGGGTTCTCAAAAACCCGAGTCATCTGTTCTCACTCGATGCGATCATGGCGGTCTATCCCGATGCGCTGATCGTTCAATGTCACCGACCACCCGAAACCCTTTTGGCATCAATGTGTTCACTGGCAGAGCACAGCACGAAAGGCTGGTCGAACACGTTCGTCGGCGCACAGATCGGTCATGACGTATTAGATACCTGGGCCCGGGGTATCGAGCGCTTCAAGACTGCGCGCGTGAACTACAACCCTGCACAGTTCTGCGATATCGACTACTTCGATTTTGTAGCCGATCCCGTGGCCGTGGCCTGCGGGGTGTACCGGCACTTCGGGTTGACCTTGAGCGACGAGGCAATCTCGGCGATGTACGTCGCGCATGCCGAGGGCAGCGAAAGCCACCGCGCCCCCAAGCACAAGTACACGCTGGCGGACTACGGGTTGACTGCCGAGCAGGTCAACGAAAGGTTCGCCAGGTAGTCGTCAGCATGGCGGCCGCGATCGACAACCGCGAAGCTCGTATTGTCGACACCGTGACCACGGTCATTTCAGGCCCCCGCGTGAAGGTCGGCACGACTGACGGTGACGTCCGCGTGACGAGCGGTGGGAAGCTCCTGCTGATTGGCTATGTCGGGGGCACACGCACCATCGCCCCAGGCGGTTACGCCCTGATCATCGGCATGGTGGAACGACTGACTGTTGAGCGTGGCGGCAAGGCCACGCACCGCGGTTATTGCAGAGGCGACGCCATCAATGAGGGCGGTGACCTTGCGATCATGCGCGGAGCCGTAATCGACGGAAGCGTGCACGGGCGTGAATTCACTCGGGTCGATCCAGGAGCGATCATCGGCCACGCACCGCCAGGTGGCCGGGGACGTCGATGACGACGGGACTGCCGCTACTTTCCCCACGTGCTTCGCACCTGCGCTGGATCAATCTTCAAGTGACTTCTGATGAATGCGTCCCGATTCCGCTGCGAGCTTCTGTCGGACAGAGTGAACAGCTTGGGGACCGGCGGGGCGTTTTTACCATTGATGATCGACACCACGGTGTAGAAGACGAAGGTTTTTCCGTCCATCGAGTAAACGGGCGAACCGTCTCGGGCGGTGAACTTAACCCCTTTTTGCATAATCTCGGCTATCCGCCGTTGATTTGCGTCAGCCCGCTGCTGGCTTGCCGCTTCACGTGCTTGTACTTCCCGATACCACAACGAGTGCTCTTTCGGCACAGTGACTTTCGGACTTGGGATCAAGTCCAACAAGCTCTTCTGCTTTGGACTCAAGTCGTCCAACTTCTGCAACGGGTTCAGAGTCGTTTTCCGGTTGAGAAGTTCTTTGATTGTGCCGGTGACGAATCGGCCGAGCGCCCCCAAAGGGTCGGCTCTACTCGCCGCAACCACCACAGGCGGGACGGCGTGCGGGACGGCGTTCTGCGCCGCACTGACCGGCTTGCTGCCCGAAGTGACGGTACGCGAAGTCATCCGCGCATTCGCGTTCACAAGCCTGTCTGCAACCGAAGCAGACCCAGCTGCTGCGACGCGATTCGAATGGGACACGACCCGCGGCGGCACATTCGCAGCGCCGGCCTCCGTCCGGTTCCCCTTGCGGGGTGTTGCCGGCCGAGCGTCGGCATCGGCGCGTTTGGACGAAGCAGTGGCCGGCCCCGCCGAAGACGACCCGACACCGCTGTCTGCGCTCGCCGTTCCGGCCTCCGGACCAACCAGGGACCAGCCGATGAGCGCCGCACCCATGCCGGCGGACGCCACGCCGAGTTGCAGCCACCGACGGACGGGCAGATCCATGCCACGACGCCTACCGAGGTAACTACCCCTGGTTGACGCCGACATACCTGTCCCCGCGTTTCGTTGCACAAGTTCATGATTGGCCGACTAACGATCCCGTACGACGCCGCATCCTGGACGCCGAGGTGGTAGCCGACCTCGGCGACGATACCTCATTTGGTCGTGCGAGGGGCCTGTTTCGCGTTTGCCGCACGAATAATCCCGTCGATCCCAGCAAAGAAGACCCCACCCTGAGCCCACCGCTATGTAGAGCGAACATAGCGGTGTTGGTTCGCCACGTTGCAGCGCTGGGGAACGGACGCGATTTCGTAGTGCGCCGTTGCCGGTTTGCTCGTTCCCCGCTCGCCAACACGTCATCACGAAATGAGTCGCGCCCCAGGACGTCGAGCACCCGTCTGTCCACGGCGCGCCCCTGTCCATGGCCGGGCGGGCAGTGGGGCGTCAGATTGGTCCACGTTTCGTGCCTGCCCGTCCGCGCAGCCGGTAAGCCGCTTCGATTCGGCGCTGACCCCAAGGTCCAGCAGTGAAAAAATCGGGCGACGCGGGTACCCGATAACCATGTCAGGCAATCCAAGCAGACAGGATCTCGCTCGGGCGCTGGGGAATTTCGCCGTTGACATGGACAATCAAGTCGGCGGCGAGGCGGTGCTGCAGACCATCATCAATGGCGCGGTTGCGATTGTCCCCGGGGTGCGTTGGGCGGGCATTTCCCTGGTGGAGGGGCATGCCATTGAGGCACGGGTCCCCAGCGACCCGCTTGTAACCAAGCTCGACGCGCTGCAATCCGAACTCGACCAGGGCCCCTGCATAAGTGTCCTGCGGGAACAGCGCACCGTTCACATCAAAGACGTGGCCGAGCACACTGCATGGCCGGAGTTCGCCAAGGCAGCTTTGACGCTTGGCGTGCACTGCTCACTGTCATTTCAGTTGTTTGCGAAAGACAAGCTCGGCGCCCTCAATCTCTACGGCGACCATCCGGACGCTTTCGACGGCGATTCGGTGCTCTACGGCGAAATCTTGGCTCAACACGCGTCTGTCGCCCTGGCGGGCGCCCAGGCGAGCGAGCAATTCGATCGGGCCCTGGCCAGCCGGGACATCATCGGCCAGGCCAAGGGCATTCTGATGGAACGTTTCGGCATCGATGACGTCCAGGCGTTCGCATTGTTGACTCGGTTGTCGCAGGAGACGAACACCAGACTCTTTGAGATCGCCCGGCTCACGGTCGAGACCCGAACCAAGCAGTGATCGTCACTGCTGTCAGCGCGCCACGGAGGTCACGACAAGCTGGTCTCCCCGCCAAGTGATCAAGCCTCGCGCGGTGAATTCCTCCAGCCAACCGCGCATCGGCCACCAGCCCCACCGTTCGCGAAATATGTTGGCGTTGAGTGCAATATCGTCGAGGTGTTCGACCGGCGGCTCGGACACCGGGTGATATTGATGGAATGCGTCGGCTCCCCCGACCCACCGCATACCGATATCGCGGGATGCTGCCACCTGAGCGAAGTCAGTGTCTTCGCCACCATAACCGCTGTAGGCGGTGCAGAAGCCACCTATCTCGCTCCAGGTTCGCGCGGTCAGCGCAAATGAGAGCGACCAGAAGTATTCATACTCGGCTGTCACCAGTACTTCGTTGGGCTGCGGGGCGGGGCGGCCCGGGTGCGGGTTGGCTGCGCCCGGAAGCGCCTCGAGGTCGTAGCCGCCCGGTCCCGGTGGCGATAGATACGTGACTGGACCACATAGCAGGGCATCGGTGTGCAGCGGGTCCGCGGCCGCCCGGCGGTAGGCGTCGAGCATGTGGGGTCCGGGGATGCAGTCGACATCGAGGAATACGAGCAACGTTGCGCCGTCGGCAATCGCAGTGTCCGCGCCGAGGTTGCGGGCGGCCGCCAGTGGCAGTCGCTCGGCGGGAACTGCCATCTGCACTGTTCTGCCGATATCACTGCGCTCGGTGACGAGCGGCGCGATGGCGTCGTCGCACATTGCGACGACGACGTGGACATCAGGTTGGGTCACGGACCGACTGATCCCCTCCAGTTGCCGCCGCAGGTGATCGTGCCGTCCGTGTGCCGTGGTGATGACGGCCGTCTTCATGGACATGCCCCATCGGTCGACCGGCGCCTAGCCACCCTCTCGATCACCGAAGCGGCACGGCCGGCCGCCCCCTCCGTTCGCCACCGACGCCAGTTCTGCGGCTCGATACGAGTCGCCTCATCGATCAACGCCGGCCATTCCGACGGTTGCGGCCACTGCGTCCGCACCACGGCGAGGTTCTGGCGGGCAAGAACTTTCGCCGTCGCAGCTTGCTCACCGAAGGGGCGCTCCTGTGGGATGAGGATGGCAGGCGTACGCGCGGCGGCGATGTCGGCGATCGAGCCTTGACCGGCATGTGCGACCACGACGTCAGCGGCGCACAACGTGTCCCATGGGTCGTCGGCCCAGGAGTCGCCGGAGCCGCCCAGAACGTCCCACTTCGCGTCCGGTACCGCAGCACGACCTTGCGCGATCGCGGCCCCATCGACCGTCGACCCACCCGCACCGAACATCGCCAGCACCTGTGTGCGCGCTGCGCGGCCCGTCGTACGGGTGCGTCCGTCGAACCTGGTGATCCCTCCGACATACGTGGTCTTGTGGCGATACGGTTGCAGCCAGCCCGGCTCTCCAGCCTCGGCGGGCCAAGGGGCGATGATGTGATCGGCGATCCGGTAGGCCAACGTGTGGGCCGCGTCGGTGCGCTCCCCGGGCATGGCGACGACCACGACCGGAATGCCAAGCAGCCGCACCAGAGTGGTCACTTCCACTGACACGTCGATCACCATCGCCTGCGGCCTTGCACTGGACACCCATTCGGTGATTGTTGCCATGCGTTCGCGTAAACCGTTGTCGTGCAATGGCACCCAATGGAAGGCGTCGTTGGCGGTGACGTCAACGGGGTCGTCTCCCAGATCATCCCGCGGCAGTGGAACCACTGCGTGAAACGGCGAAAGATCCGCCATCGGGATCGACGTCAACCCGGTCACAGGTAGCGCGAGTTGGGCACAGATACTGGCTGCTCGGTTGAGGTGGCCGCGCCCCTGGTGATGGATGTAATAACCGATCATTGCCGGTGACCTCGCGTCGTTCGATGATGTGTCGATAGATGCCTACGTAGGCGTTCAGCATGGCCGCCGACGAGCAGGCCTCCACGGCGCGCTGGCGTACGGCATTGCGGGACAGCGCTATTGCTTCGGGAATGGCGGCCGCCATCGCGGCAGTGTCTGCGGGCGGGACGAGTCGGCCGCATCGGTCGTCGAGTATCTCGGGGATGCCACCCCGCGCGAATGCCACCACGGGTGTGCCGCAGGACAATGCCTCCGCCACGACCAGCCCGTAGGGCTCGTCCCATTCCGGCGTGACCAGCGCCGCCGCTGATCGGCCGAGCAGAGTCCTGAGCTGTTTGATGGGCAAATGTCCGGCGTAGGTGACCAGGCCACCGAGCCGGGACCGGATTTCGACGTCGAAGTAGAGCGTGTCAGAGATGGGCCCCGCCAGTACCAATGGCATTCCCACCCGATGCGCGACTTCAATTGCCAAGTGCGGGGCCTTTTCCGGGGTGATCCGCCCGAACCACACCAATGCCTTGCCACCGGGTCCGAGGGGCCAGGCTTGGGCATCCACGCCGTTGGGGACCACAGTTACATCTGCCAGAACGTGGCGCCACTGGCGCGCCGTGTACTGACTGACGGCGACGAATTCGGCGCCGGCTCCGCCGGTGATATCCAGAGCGGACTCCAGCCACGGTGTCGGTGGAGTGTGAAGCGTGCACACCATCGGCGTGGCGAGGGTGGCGGCCAGCAGCACCGGCAAGTGATGCAGGCTGTGATTGTGGACGACGTCGTAGGAGTCAGACCCCACCGTCGCCAACTGCGTCATCAGAGCCAGATACGCGTGATGGTCGGCCATGAACGCCGCCGGCGGCATCGACGGATCCTGTGATGCGGCAGCACTGACCACCAGCTCGCGGACTTCCAGCTGGCCCGCGCTCAGACCCGGGTCCGAGCCGTGGGCGGCGAACAGGGTGACGTGATGGCCGGCGTCAACCAGACCTCGAGCCAGCTGCCAGACGTGTGCTTCCAGACCGCCCGCGAAAGGTTCGCGGATGGGATAGCGGTTCGAGGCGATCAGGGCGACTCGCAACGGAGTGCTCACGCCAAGACCTCTTCGTATAGCGCGCGATGAGCGCTGGCCAGGCCCGCGCGCTCGGCCCGGCGACCTGGCCACGTGGCCCGCGGCGCCGATTGTCCAGACTGGAAGCGGTCATACAAGGCACGTGTCGACCTGTCCAAAGTTGCTGCGTCGAAAGATGTCTCGGTGAACTCGAACACTTCGCACGGCCTCTGCTGAGGATAGAAGCCGCAGTTGGGCGCGATGACGGCGGTACCGAGGTCGTAACAGGCTTCAAGCCAGCCCGAGTGGGTGCCGAAACGATACGGCAGTACCGAGACGGTGATGTCCGAAAGGTAATCCCACAGCTCGCTATCAGAGAAGTACGGGTGCACCCGCAGATCCACCCACGGGTATCTGCCGTACTGGAGCAGCGCCTCCCCTGCGGCCGGCGCATACCAGTGGTTGTCGACGTCGAAGATCTCGTCGTGGACGTCGACTCGCAAAACCGCGCCGGGGAGATCAGCGATGGTGCGCACCAGGCTGTCCAGCACCGGAAACGGATCCATATTGGCGCGCAGGCTCTTGACGTGGACACCGACGACGAACATGTCGTGCTGAGATCGTCTGCGGCTGATGCGCTCTCGGCTCAACACATGGGGATGCGGTAGGACATCTGCCCGACGTCCCCAGCGGTCGGCCACCGTTTGCGCAGCGCCCTCCGTGAGCGTCACAAGACGCTCCGCGGCGGGCACCAACAGGTCCTGGTGACGTTCGTGCGCGTCCGGGTCGCGGTGGTGTGGGTTTCGAAGGTCATGCACCGTATACACCAGCGGCTTGCGGTGCGTCGCCAATGCATCAAGCACATCGCGCAATACGACAGGATCAATGGCGTCGAAACCGAAATGTACGTGGAATACCTCGAATTCAGCGTGATGCGCCTGAATCCAGGCCGGATCCAGCATCAGTGGGGGCCACCAGCCGCCAGGCACTTTGCGCCCATCGGCGGGTACCGGGTCAGGAAGTCGACGCACCGGATCGGCGTCATCCGGGTCCGACAGATGCCGCACATAGAGGTGGGAGGCGGGAACGGAAGCAACACGCAGCAACGATTGGCCCGTCTGTTGATCGAGGGCGTGACAACTGCTTGATCACGAGGATTGACGAGACCGTGTGCACCGATCCGCGACGAGCAGACGGATACCCGACGACGGGGGCGCCAAACCCCGCGTCGAGTTGAGGGTCCGGGGCCGGTTGCGTCCTGAGCCGAGCAACCGACTAGGGGGTTCTGGCTAAGTCGGCAGACTAGCTATCAGTCAACACGAAGGGCAGCGGCCCCCAAGACGCGGCATGCGGGAGAGCTTTGATCTACGCTTGTTGGCAAACGTGCCAGCAAACTTAAGCCCGGGGGGTGTCGCCGTGACGGCGCTCGAAACCGATTTCGACCTGATGCAGTCGATCTACGACATCTCCGACGAGTTCTACGCCCTCTTCCTCGGCCCCACCATGGGCTACACCTGCGGGTACTACGAGCGCGAGGGCATGACAACCGACGAGGCCCAGATCGCCAAGTTCGACCTCGCCCTGTCCAAGCTGAGGCTGGAGCCCGGCATGACCCTGCTGGACGTGGGCTGCGGCTGGGGGGCCGGCATGCAGCGGGCCATCGAACGCTACGACGTCAACGTCATCGGCCTCACGCTGAGTAGGACACAGCGTGACGCCGCGGAGGCACGACTCGCCCGCATCCCGACCCGACGCGGCTTCGACGTGCGGCTGCAGGGGTGGGAGGACTTCGACGAAAAGGTCGACCGCATCGTCTCCATCGGATCCATGGAGCACTACGGCCACCGGAAATACGGCGCCTTCTTCGAGAAGACCTACGATGCGCTGCCCGCCGACGGTGTCATGTTGCTGCACACCATCTGCGGCTTTCATCCGTATGAGATGCATCGTCGAGGCTTGCCACTGACCTTCGAGATGTGCCGATTCATCAAGTTCATCGTGACCGAGATCTTTCCGGGCGGCCAGCTGCCGTCGGCTGATCTGATCGAACAGCACGTCGCCAATACCGGGTTCACCTTGACCCGCACCCATTCGCTCCAGCCGCACTACGTTCTGACGCTGGAAGGTTGGGCGGCCAACTTGGCGGCCAACCGCGACCGAGCCGTCGAAGTGCAGTCACAGGAGGTGTACGACCGGTTCATGAAGTATCTGACCGGCTGCGCCGACCTGTTCCGCAACGGCTCGATCGACATCAACCAGTTCACTCTCGAGAAATGAACCAGGTCAGGGGCCTCACAGGACAGACCTCGCGCCTGTCTCGTTGTTTCTGCTGATTCCGCCGCCGCCTCGAGCGCGCGCGGCGCAGAATCATCGGTATGACTCGAAATGCCGGCGACACCTACCAGTGCACCGAGTGCGGCTCAACTCTGCGATATGAGAAGGACTGCCCGTGCTGTTCGGATTCGGCGCACTCCGAAATCTGTTGCGAAAAACAAATGGCGAAGGTCTCGAACTAGTTCAGGTGTCCGCCCCGAGGTGAGCGCGCATCTCGGGCTGTGAATGCTCGATCGGTTTTACCACGACCGACAGCCACCCGAAGGTCAGCAGCACTGCGGCCACATCGGCAACGATCAACCACCCCACCGGCGCGTCCGGCCGTCCCGTGCGCAACCACCAGAGGGCGCCGGCACCGATCACTGCGGCCAGCCCACAGACATACGCCGCGGCGCAACATTCCCGAAACCGGCGCACTGCCAGGGCGAACGCCGATGCGCCGGCCGCGCCCAGGAGCGCCACCGTGCCGATCACCGGCACCCGGTTGGACCCGGGTCCCGACACCTCGCCAACCACGTCGCTACACCAGGCCGCGGCAGAGACGAAAACAAGGATCGTCAGCACGGCGTAGCCTGCCCAGCGGGGCTTACCAATCCACGCCTCATCCAGCACCCGGCGTTCTATCCCGGCAAGCTCGTGTCGGATCGACTCTCTCAGAACATCTTTCACGTGATCCCCGTTCATCGCCGAACCACCACCAGTGCAAACCTCATAGTCGGAATCGAGATGCCGATGGTTCCCGTGACGTCTGGGCAGAAATCTAGGCGGGGTTGAACAACCGTCGCTCGACGACCGGGCTATCTCTGAGTTGACGTAGACCTTTGGCAGCCGCCAGCACACCGAGATCGGCGAGCGGTTCGATGATGATGACCGTCATGTAGGCCGCGCCGAACGTCACGATGTTGCTGACGGTCTGTCCCGCGAAACCCTCGCCGTACAGCGCCCAGAACGCCACCCAGGAGACGATGCCTGCCTGATATGTGGTCGAAAGCGCGAGCGCCTGACGGTATTTCAGATCCACATAGGGCGTTTCCGGCGCGATCACCTTGTGCGCGACGAACTGTAGCGCGAAGAGCGGCACGAGCAGCGTGGTCACGTTCATCCCGTACTGCGGGAGATCGAACTGCGCGAAGAAGACCCCCTGCAGTAGAAGGCCCCCCGCCAAACCAAAGGCAGCGGGCGCGGCGCCGAAGATCAGGAACAGCGTGGACCCCAAGATGAGGTGCACTTCCGAGATCCCGACGGGATAGTGCGGGAAAACCTGAAAAAACACGAACACCAACGCCGTCGTCGCCAGGGTCGGAAGCAGCACCGATCCCAGACCACGGGCCTTCACCAGCTTCGACGCCAGATACAGCGCATACGCCCCCGCTCCCCCGGCAGTGACATAACTCAAGATGAGTTTGGGGCCTTCGACAATTCCCGGTTCGATGTGCACGGCGGACCCGACCTCTCTCTAAAGCGTTGGCTCGCAATAGAGTTAAACACGAATTCCCGGCGTCGTCTCAAGTCGGCCAGTAGTCGCCTCCACCTCGAATGGCACCGGAACCAAACACTCGCCGTATGCGACTAATCGAGGGGCTTCGATTCTCATCACAGGTCCACGCGACGCTGCGTTCGCCGTGGCCGGCCGGCGCCGCACCGACATATAGCGGTCAGCACGCAATTTTGCTGACGGCGGCAGCCCGGCCCCCGTAGGCTGCAAACAAGGGTGGATTCGGCACATCGGGGGTTGCTGTGATTGGTTATTCGGCCTGGTTGGGCGCAGGTGCGTTGACCATCGGTATCGGTGCGGCTGCACTGGCGGCTTCAGCTGCGGCACACGCCGATGCAGGTACCGGGTCCTCGGCGCGACACCACGTCTCTGCGAGTCACTCGACCCGTCCTGCCGCCCACAGTTCGCCGCGACCAAAGACATCGGCGACCCTGTTGGCGGCGAGCGCCGTGACGGGCGTCGCCGACCCCAAGCCCAGGCCGTTGACAGCACCCACCCGGCACACGACGGCCAGCAGCGCCTCGTCGGCAGCGCACGCAAGTGGCGTCCCGAATATCACTGACCTGCTCGGCCGCATCGTCATGCTGGGCAGCGATATTCAACACTTCAACGTCGTTCGCGCGATCCACAGTGTCGAGCACGCTGTCGCGGGTGCCGTCCGGGGCGGAGTCAACACCGTTGCGGGCGCCATCGGCGGGGTCGCCAACGGCATTGCCGGCGCCGTCTTCACGGTCGTCTTCATCGTGGCACTTCCCGTCGAGATCCCCTTGGCGGTCTACCTTTTCGTGCAGCTCGTCAACTCGCCGCTGTGGTTCTAGGCACCGTCCGCAAACTTACTTTTCCGGCAGCTCCGCGAATCGCTTCTTGACGTCGTTGTACCACCCCATCGATTTGATCGGGTGACGCCAGCGGCCCTTCATCTCTTCCCGCGCGGGCACGTGGGCCTCGTCGCCACGTGAGACCACATCCTTGAGGTGCTGATCTTGCGCCTTGATGATGTCGTCGGCGGTCTCGCCGCGGTGCACGAGATCGCAGGGGCCACCCAGGTCCTGGCAGGTCATCGTCTTCACGGGGCTAACTCCTCCTGTCGGTGTCACACCCGGCTGTCCGGGCGCGTCAAGATGTTGACGCGCCCAACGAGGAAAGTGTGACCGCGATGGTGAATGATGATCAGCTCCGCGACGGCTTCGAGGCCGAACGCCCGCGCCTACAGCGCATCGCCGGGCGGATCCTCGGTGATGCCGATGCGGCGCAGGACGTCGTGCAGCAGGCGTGGCTGCGGCTGCATGGCACCGACGAACCGATCGACAACCTTGCCGGCTGGCTGACCACCGTGACCTCTCGGCTGTGCCTCGACCGGCTGCGCGCACGCACCCCGGTGCCGACCGAGTCGATCGAGGTCGAAGAGACCGCACCCGACCCCGCCGACGACGTGGTGTTGGCCGACACCGTGGGTATCGCCCTTCAGGTGGTGCTCGACCGGCTGACACCCGCCGAACGGGTGTCTTTCGTCCTGCACGACAGCTTCGGTGTGGACTTCGAGTTGATTGCGTCGATGCTCGACACCACGCCGGTCGCAGCCCGCAAGCTGGCATCTCGGGCGCGGGCCAAGGTGCGCCCGGCGTCGCCGGAAGATGCGCTCGCCGACTGGGAAGTCGTCGACGCGTTCATGACCGCGGCGCGCGAGGGCGACTTCACCCGCCTGCTGCAACTCCTGGCACCCGACGTGACGGTCTCCGCCGACGCCGCCGCGGCCGCTCTCGGCACACCGGCCCACATGGAGGGCCGCGACGAGGTGGCCGCCTTCTTCAATGGGGCCGCCGCGGCGGCGTTTCCGGTCTTCGTCGAGGACCGGCCCGGGTCGGCCTGGATTCACCGCGGCGAAGTCAAGGTCGCGTTCGACTTCACCATCGAGGCCGGGCAGGTGCGCCGTCTGCAGTTTCGCGCCGAGCCCGACCTACTGGCCGGGGTACGACGGCGAGAAGGCGCCACGACGCGGGGTTAAACCGCGGTCTGCCGCTCGTCGACGCCTGGCGGCTCGACCACCACAACGGTGCCGCCACCGACCCGCTTGGCGCGGTACATGGCTTCGTCGGCACGATGCAGAATCGAGTCGAGGTCGAGTTGCACCGCGCCGACATGCTCCCAGGTGACCCCGACACTGAATCGAAGGAACAATCCTTTGGGATTACGCAGCGTCAGCGCTTGCACGCGGCGGACGAAACTGTCCAGGTCGTGGTCATCCAAAAGGCTTGCTACAAGCACGAATTCGTCACCACCGATCCGGGCGGCGATGTCGCGGGTACGGATCAGCTTCGTCAGCTGCTCGGCCACCACTCGCAGCGTCGCATCACCGGTGCCGTGCCCGTGGTCGTCGTTGAGCCGTTTGAACCCGTCGAGGTCGATGACCACGACCGCGAGCACCGAACCGCGCGGACTCCGCGCCCACGTCGTCCCGGCTTCGGCGTACAGACCCCGCCGATTCAGCAACCCGGTCAGGGAATCACGATTGGCCACATAGGCCGTGGCACTCAGGCTGCGGCGAGTGCCCTCGATGACCATCGCAGCGATCGCCGGCATCACCACGACCGTCGCCATCGCGGGCAGGAAGTACAGCGACAGCTCCGCCAGCGGCGCCCCGTCGAGCTGCACTCCGACCCAGGTAAGCGCCAGAATCGTCGCGGTCGCGAAACCGCAGTGCAGGAACAACACCCGATAGCCCAACAGCACGGCGGCGAATACACCGATCAGGCACATGTAGACGGTGGCGGCCAACCGCGCCTCGGGCGCGGTGAGCGTGGCGGCGGACACCGCGAGCGCGACGTCGCCCCAGACGGCGAACGCGACCGCGCGCCGATACCCCGGCCACGGGCGACCCAGCCACAGACCACCGATGAGCACGGCCGACAACAGCAGGAGAAGGTGAACGCCACGAGCGAACAGGCCGTGCGGTCCCAGCGGCTGGATGGAGTGAATCTGCTCCAGCGAGCTGAGCAGGCCCAGACAGATACACGCCACCCCGATGAAGATGCGGATTGCATTCAAATAGCCGGTGGCGCGCAGCACCGCGGTAGCGATGGCGAACTCGCGCTCACCCATGCCAAGGCCCTCGTCGTAGTGGTCAGTGTGTGTGGCGGATGCTATCGGTCACCACTGACGGTGGCTAT
The DNA here is from genome assembly GCF_002086695.1 of Mycolicibacterium rhodesiae. Lineage (GTDB taxonomy): Bacteria > Actinomycetota > Actinomycetes > Mycobacteriales > Mycobacteriaceae > Mycobacterium > Mycobacterium rhodesiae. The sequence continues at coordinate 114,135 of NZ_MVIH01000006.1, read as the reverse complement.
GGCCTATTGGTCACACATCCCCGCCGGCGATGTACGCCCGCCACCCGCCGAACTCGGTGATCTCACGCTGTCCTTCGACCAGCGCGGGCTCCCCGATGACGCCGAGCACCGTCGAGCCGTCATCGAGGTTCACCTTGCCGATCGACAGCCCGGGCGGCTCGGCGAGCAGGATCCCGGCCAGACCCGCAGCCGGCACCTCCCACACCTCGACGGCCACACCGACCCCGGAACCGTCGGTGACACGGATCATTGCCGGATGCTCGTCGTTGATCGTCCACAGCCGGTACACCGGCTGGGTGGTGGCCTCCCGCAGGAACGTGGCTCCGGCGGCGGCCATGTTGGGCGACAGCTTCAGCCCTCGCATCAGTGTTCCGTTGACCGCCAACAGCACTGCGTCACTTCCCTTCTCATCCACTGTCAGGCCCGTCGCCGCACCGACGATCCGAGTACCCGACGTACCGGCCAGGATGGCCGGGATCTCCTCCGCGGCACCGATGACGCCGACCGAACCTGGCGTCGCGGCTACGAATTCGGCGACGGCTTGCACTTTGGGTTCCATCGAACCCTTGCCGAACTGGCCCGAGGCGATGTAGTCGCGGGCCTGCCCCACGGTGATGGTGTCCAACCAGGTCTCGGCAGGCGTGCCGAACCCGATGGCCACCCGCGGTACGCCGGTGGGAATCAGTAACAGCTCGGCACCGAGTTCGTGGGCCAGCAGGCCCGAGGCGATGTCCTTGTCGACGACGGCCTCCACCCCGACGACAGTGCCGTCGGGTTCGATCGCCACCGGGATGCCACCGCCGCCGACCGCGATGACGATCGCACCACCGTCGAGCAATTGGCGGATCACGTCGGTCTCCAGGATGGTGGTCGGCCGTGGTGAGGCCACCGTGCGCCGCCACCCGCGGCCGGCGTCCTCGGCGATCGACCAGCCCAACGTGTCCGCCAGTGCCCTGGCCCGGTCCTCGGTCAAGAACGAACCGACGGGTTTGGTGGGGTTGGTGAAGGCCGGGTCGTCGACGCTGACCACCGAGTGGGTGACCAGAGCCACCACCGGTCGCGACAAACCCCGGCGGGCCAGCTCGTTGCGCAGCGCTTTGACGAACATGTAGCCGATCGCACCCTGGGTGTCTGCGACTGCATAGTCCACCGGAACAGGATCGACCTCGTCCTTGGCGAGCTCCGAGCGCCGCAGAATGAAACCGACCTGCGGACCGTTGCCGTGGGAGACAACGAGATTCCAGCCTTGTTCCACCATGTCGATCAGCGGACCGACGGTGCGGCAGACCGTGTCGTACTGCTGGGGAATGGAGTCGTGTTCGGCGTCGGTGACCAACGCGTTGCCGCCGAACGCCACGATCGCGGTGCTCATGCTGCCCCGTCGAGGTTCGACGCCAGCGCTGCAAGGGCGGCGGTGAAGCACTCCATCGGCGCGGTGGTGATGCCCGCGCCGATCTGACCGACACCGGCTTGCCGGTGCGCGATCCCGGTGTTGATGATGGGCAGGATGCCGGAGTCGGCCACCAGACGGGCGTCGATTCCGGCAGGTGTGCCGCCGAAGTTCAACGGCGGCAGGGTGAATGCGGGGTTGGCGCCCAGCGTGATGGCCAGCATCCGGCGGCTGTTGGCGGTCGCGTCGGCCGGGGTTCCGCCGACGAACTGGACGATCGCCGGTGAGGCGGCCATCGCGAAGCCGCCCAGCCCGTTGGTCTCGGTGATCGCCGAGTCGCCGAGGTCGGCGGCCGCGTCGTCGACGGTGTATCCCGGGAAGTACAGTCCGTCAACGGGATTGGCCGGCGCCTGGAACCACTGATCGCCGGTGCCGGCGAGCTTGATGCCGAAGTTGACCCCGTTGCGGGCCATCACCGTGACCATGCTGCTGCCCGGCACCCCCGCCGCGGCGTCCGACATCGATTTGGCTGCGGCCATCGAGATGTTGAGGAAGAAGTGGTCATTGCCTGCGACGAACTCCAGCGCGCGGCGCACCGCGTCGGAGGGCAGGTCGGTGTTCAGCAGTGCCAAGGTCAACCGCTTGAACAGCAGCCCGGAAGCGGCGGCGTTGCGGTTGTGCAGTTCGTCGCCCATGTGCAGCGCTTGGGCCATCAGCGGTTTGAGGTCGGGATCGGCAAGCCCACGCACCGCGACCTGCATGGTGGTGAAGAAGTCGCCGCCCAGCCACCGCAGCCGGTCGAGCACGTCCGGGGAGTTGGCGCCGAACCGCAGCACCTTGCCCAAGCCCTCGTTGAGGTTGCTGTAGGCCCGGTTCCCGGCGGCGGTGTTTTCCACCACCCACACCGGCATCGACGGGCTGATGATCCCGGCCATCGGCCCGACCGCGCCGTGCTCGTGGCAGGGCTCCAGTGCCACTTCCCCACTACCCGCCAGCTTTTCGGCGGCGTCGAGGTCATCGGCCCAGCCTTCGTAGAGAATCGCCCCGGCGATCGCGCCGCGCTGCGGCCCGCACATGTCTACCCAGTCGATCGGCGGTCCGGAGTGCAGGATGCGGCGTTCACCGGGACCGAGCCCGGCCATCACCTCCCCGGCGCGAACGAGGTCGACCAGTCGAGGTTGCGCGGCCAGGTAACGGTCGAAGGCGATGTGGTTGGCTGCCTCGATGCGCGGGTCACCGACGAGATTGGCCAGCACCCAGCCCAGCGCCGGGTCGGCGCCTGCCGGCGGCGCCCAGGTGACGTCGGTGACCTGGCCGCCGGCCGCGGTGATGTTGGTGGCGAAGCCGCGCAATCCGACGTTGACGACGCTGAGATCCTGCTGGAGAAGCTCTTTCATCGATGGCCTCCCCGCGCGGTGACCAGGGTCGCGGACCACAGGGCCGCCTCCGCGTTGCTCGACGCGACCAGCACCCCGGCGGATTTCAAGCCCGCCACGGCCTTCGCGTGATCCTGCGGATCCAACTCGGTGCCACACACGTAACCAATGAATGCGATGGTGCTTCCGTCGGCGCGGGCAGTGTCGATGATCGAAACCAGTTCCGCCGTCGGGTCAGCGGCCGAGCCGTAGCCAAGTACCACGTCGAACAACACGACGGCCGTGGCGGGGTCGGCGATCTCGGCGCGGATGCGGGCGTCCTTCTGCGACGGGTCGATCATGGGATGTGGCTTGCCGCGGGTGAATTCATCGTCGCCCATGTCGAGGATGGCGTTCCCCTGACTGGTGCGGAGGTCGGCCACGGTGGTGTTGCCGGCCACCGGGGTATTCGACTGGGCGGTCACGCCATGGGTGTGGTGTATCAGCTGCGCTTCGTAGCAGAAGGTGCCGCCGGAGAAGATGCCCCGGACGAACCGCTGGCTGGGCGCCATCGCTCCCGCGAGATCGCTCAAGGTTCGGCTCATCTCGGCTGAGATGGCGATACCGGAAGCGGTCGGCTGCCGACCACCGGCCAATTCGACGGCCATATCCGCGGCCTGCGCAAGCGATGCCGCGCCGTACACGCCGTCACGGGTGACGGAATCGGGATCGGCGCCGAGGAAGATGACGACGACAGGCTTGAGGCTGTCCTGCGCCGCGGCAAGCACTTTCGTGGCCACCGTCGGTGACGGCGGCTTGGACACCAGCACTATGACCGTGGTGGCAGGGTCGGCGTCCAAGGCGGCCAACCCGTGCAGCATCGAGATTCCGCCGATCGCCTCAGCCAGGTCGTGCCCGCCGGTGCCGAGCGCATGCGAGACCCCGGAACCGTTCTGATGGATCCGGACGGTGACTTCCTGGGTGCCGGTGCCGGAGGCGCCGACCACCCCGATCGGGCCGCGTCGCACCACGTTGGCGAAACCCAGCGGGATCCCGTTGACGATCGCGGTGCCGCAGTCCGGGCCCATCACCATCAGGTCACGGGCCTGCGCATAGTCCTTGAGCGCCAATTCGGCCTCGGGAGTGACGTTGTCGCTGAACACCATGACGTCCAAGCCCAGCCGGAGCGCCTTCATCGCCTCGGCGGCGGCATAATCGCCGGGCACGGAGATCAGCGCCAGGTTGAGCGCAGGATCGGTGGCGACAGCCGTCTGGATGCTGGTGATCGGCGCCGCCGACGTCGGTTCGCCGCTGTCAGTGGGCGATGCCGACAGCAGCGTATCGGCCGCGGCCAACGCCTCGTCGCACGCTTCCTGGCTGCCCGACACCGCGACGATCAAATCGTTGGGCCGCACCTCGAATGTGCCGAGGCCGGCGTGGGCGAGGTTGTCGACGTTGGTGGCCGAGGCCATCACCACCGACGCGGCCTCGATACCGGGTATCGACGTCACCCGCGCCGACACCGTCATCAAGGACACCGAGTCCTTGTAGAGGTTGGGATACGACCGCGAACCGGTTGCCATGCGTCAGGACGTCGCCGCAATGAACTCGTCGGCGTCGGCCACCCATCCGAAAATGGCGCCCTGAGCCTTGATCATCTCGAGCGCCACCCGCTGGAATTCCGGAAAATACGACGCCACGCAGTCGCTGAGCACCAGGCATTCGTAACCCCGGTCGTTGGCCTCGCGGACCGTCGTGTGGACACAGACTTCAGTGGTCACCCCGCAGACCACGAGCGTCTTGATGCCACGATCGGCCAGGATCTGGCCCAGGTCGGTGGCATGAAAGCTGCCCTTGCCGGGTTTGTCGATCACCGGTTCGCCGTCGATGGGGTACAGCTGGTCGATGATGTCGTGACCCTGCTCGCCGCGAACCAGGATGCGGCCCATGGGGCCCGGTTCACCGATGAACGTCTTGCCGCCGCGATGCAGCTTGGCCGGCGGGCAGTCGGTCAGGTCGGGGCGGTGCCCCTCTCGGGTGTGGATGACCAGCATGCCGATCTTGCGAGCCTGGGCCAGCACCCGCTCGATCGGCTCGACCGCGGCCAACAGCAGTGAGGTGTCGTTGCCGAGCGCCTCACCGAAGCCACCGGGCAGCACGAAGTCGCGCTGCATGTCGATGATCACGAGCGCGGTGCTCGCGACGTCGATATCGAGCGGGAAGGGCTCCGCATTGATCGTTGCCACCTGTGGTTTCCCTTCTGCCGCCGGAACTGGCGGATTCATTGAAACGTAACCGGCAGCCGATCGCGCGGGTGAACATTTCCGCGGTGTAAACAATCTTCCCCGACCGACCGCAAGTCGATCGCAAGTGTCCTGCAAGTGCGGCCGGCCATGGTCGTGGCATGAAAACACCGCAGCCCGTCACCGTCACCCCCCGCAAGCCCCACGACCCCGAGCCCGAGCTGACCGGCATCACGCTGGCGCACCGAGCGATGCTCACCGACGTCGGGCGCCTGGTCGCCGTGGTGACCGACATCGGCGAGGGCCGGCAGCGCTGCTCGACCCGGCGTGCCCAGGCGATCGCCCGCTACACCGACCTGCTCTGCGAATCCATCCACCACCACCACTCCGTCGAGGACACCGTGTTGTGGCCGGTGATCGACGCCTGCGCAGGCGGCGTCGTCGACCTGACCGAGCTGACCGACGACCACGCCGCGCTGGATCCGCGCCTGGAGATCATCGGGCACCGGGCGAACGCGTTCCGGGTCGCCGGTGACCGCCGCACCGCCGCGCTGCTGGGCGCCGAGTTGGCCGACCTACGCAATCTGCTCACCGAGCACATCGCCGAGGAGGAGCGGGACATCTTTCCGGTGATCCGTCAGTACGTCTCGGTCGCTGATTGGCAGGTCGTGGAGAAGACGGCCCAGCGGACGGGGCGGTTGACGTTCGACGGGCCACGCACGGTGGGGGCGGCGACCGACGACGAACGAGCGGCCCTGGCCAAGGAAGTCAGTCCCGTTCTTCGTCTGCTCTTGACCGTATTGGCTTGGCGGCACCGCAAATTCGAGAAGGAGGTGTTCAGCGGCTGACCCGGTCGACGAGCCGGGCCGCCTCCGCCGCCAGCTGAGTCCTCAGCGCCGCGGCGGCGGCCCGGTACCGTCGCGCGTCGGCGTCGGCGCCTCGTAAGTCGGCAACCGCGGCCAACGCGTCGTCGACGGCGCCGGCCAGCAGGCTGCCGTTGTCGAGCCCCGCCATCCGGCCCGAAAACGGTTGCAGTTCTTCAGCACACCGGATCGCGGCATCAGCATCACCGAGCGCGACGGCGGCGTGCGCCCGCAGCGTCGTCATCGCCAGCCAGTAGTAGGACCGTTCGACCGGCTCTCGGCTCGCCCAGATCTGCCGGGCGTCGTCTGGGCGCCCGGCGCTGAGCAACGCCAGCACCGCACCGTCGGCGATCGAAGTCGAGACGTGAGTGTGCACGGCCAGCAAGTCGTCGGCCAGCGGTGCCAGCTCCCCGCGAGCCAGACCCGCGGTGAACCTGCCGACCAAGCCCATCTGCGCGCCGTTGGCGGTGCCCTGCTCGGCCAGCTGCCGGGCGGCCCCGACATAGCGCCGCTCGCCCTCGTCGATCCGGCCTGCCAGCACGGTCAGCTGGGCGGTGAACACCTCCAACACCGTCAGCAGCGGGGCAAGCTGACCGGTGCCTGCCCTGGCCACCGCAAGGTCGACATGGTCGAGGGCGGCAACCAGATCGGAACGACCGGCTGCGGCGAGGAACGCCAGCCAATGTGCGACGGCCTGATAGTCGACGGCAGCGGATGCCTCTGCGACGGAAAGAAATTCGTTGGTCAGCCGCTCGCGCTCGTGGGCCAGATCCGGACCCAGCGCGGCGTAGGCACGCGCATTGAGCGCCGCGCACAGCAGCCTGCCGTGCACCTGCGGATCTCGTTCGTACAGTGCACGCGCCAGCGTGAGCGCCTCGGCGCTCGCCGCCAGTGCGGCATCATGGTCGGCGCCCTCCAACTCGGCGAACAATGTGGTGAGCAGCCGCACCCGGACCTCCGGCGACAACTCACCGCGGAGTACCCGCTGCAGCGGGTCGACGATGTCGGCGTCGGCGCGGTCACTGATCCGAACCCGCCAGATCAACGGCGCGTCCCACGACGTCAGCAACCGGGCGACGCGTCCGTCGGACCCATCCGCAAGCGGCAGAGCCTCTTTCAAGCCAGCACGGGCCGCGACCACATCGCCGACCCGGGCGGATGCTGCCACCCATCCGCAGTAGGCCTCGATGGATCGCTCGGCATCCGGCGGCCCGGCCTCGGCGCGGTTCGCCAGCTTCAGCATCCGCACTGCGGCCTGCCATTGCCGGGCTGCCTCGGCCGGTGCGCCAACGCGGTCGGCGTCGCGGCCTGCGGCCATCGCCAGTTCGGCGGCGGCGGCCGCGCTGGCCGGTGTCGCAGCCGCAACAGCGTGATAGGCCAGGGCTGCAGGATCCGTCGACCGGGCCACCAGCAGGTCCAGTACGGCCGCGTGCAGGCGAGACCGACGCAGCAGGGACGTGTCTTCGTACAGCGTGTCGCGCACCAATGCGTGCGCGAACCTGACCTGGCCGGGGGCAGGCTCCTCCAAGAGACCGACCAGCACCGCGGGTTCGAGCGCTTCGAATACGTCGTCGGGGTCGCGCTGGGCGAGTTCGGCGAGCAGATCGACGTCGATCTCCCGGCCGAGCACAGCGGCCTGGCGGAGGGCCGTCACTGTCGCACCGGGAAGTCGAATCAGTCTGCGCCGCAGCACATCCCCCACCCCGGTCGGTACCGCGACCCGCGCGGTATCGAGTCCCTCAGACAGCATCAGCCGGGCCATCTCCCGAACGAAGAGCGGGTTGCCCCCGGTGCGGTCGTGCAACAGCTGCGACTCGTTGTCGGTGAGATCGGTCAAGCCGCATTCGGCGGCCAGCGCAGCGGTTGCCCGCGCGTCCAGTCCCCCGATGCTGAGATGCGCGACGGTGCGCACCGCGAGTGCCGCGCGTGCCGCCGCCAATTCGGTTCCCGACTCCGACGGCCGGTAGGTGGCCACGATCAGGACGGGTCGGTCCTGCAATTCGTGGACGACCAACCGCAACAGTTCCAGGGTGAGGCCGTCAGTTCGGTGCAGATCGTCCAGAAGCACCGCGACCGGTTGGACGGTGGCGGACCGGCCGATCACGTCCGCGACGGCATGCGCTGTCCAGAACGTACTTTGGTCGCCGTCCTCGTTCGCGTGCTCGGCGTCGTGCAGCAGTGGCGCGAGGGCGCGGATGAGACGTTGATCGGCGGCGGCGAAGGAGTCGCTGAAGTGTCGCAGCACCTCCGTCCAGGCCCACCCTGGCGGCGCGCCGTCGACCTCTGGGCATCTTCCGGCCGCGACTGTCCAACCAGCGGCACGTAACCGGGTCGCGGCAGCGCCGGTGACGGTGGTCTTTCCGGCGCCTGCCTCACCACCGACCCACACCAGGCGGCTGCCACCGGCGCGGGCGTCGTGAGCGGCAGCATCGATCGCCGCCAGCTCACGAGAACGACCATGGGGCGCTGAGGGTTCGGACATATCCGGCACGGAGCTCGGCGCCTGCGGCAGCGGTAGCGCGGCCGGTTGATCGTCGTCGAGATGCGCGGCGTGGCGCAGGATGTCGCGTTCGAGATCACGCAGCGCCCGGCCCGGTTCGAGTCCGAGTTCGTCGGCGAGATGATCACGTGTACTGCGTAACACCGCCAACGCGGCGACCTGCCGACCAGCCCGGTAGAGCGCCGTGGCGAGGATGGCGGCCGCCCCCTCTCTGGTCGGGTGCTCGAGCACCACACGTTCCAGCGCGCCGATCACGGCACTGTGGTGGCCCAGCGCAAGCTGGGCCGATGCCCGCAATTCGATTGCAGCGAGCCGTAATTCCGCGAGGCGGGCGATCTCCGCGATGGCCCACGCGGCATCGGACACCTCGGCGTAGGGTTCACCGGCCCATTGCTCGAGGGCCGCGGTGAGGAGTTCGACCCGCTGCGCCGGGTCGGGTTCGGCCTCGGCCGCCCGCACCTGCTCGTCGAACCACCATGCGTCAACGGAATCGGCGGGCAGCGCCAGCCGATAGCCGGGTGCGGCACTGACGATGAGCTCGGCCGGGGCCCGCCGCGCGCGGCCCGGTTCGAGCACGCGCCGCAGATGCGACACGTAAGCCTGAAGTGCGGACAGCGCTTTCGGCGGGGGCTCGCCGTGCCAGAGATCCTCGATGAGTCGGTCGACCGAGACCACCTGACCCTTGGCCAGCACCAGTCGCGCCAGCAGGGAACGCTGGCGTGGTCCGCCCACGTCCACCGGCGTCGAACCGTGCCAAGCCCGGACCGGACCCAAGACGGCCACCCGGACAGGTTGCTGGTGCGGTGCCGCCATGATGATCCGACCCTAACTGCTAGCCTCCCCAAGATGGAGACTTGCAATGTCTGACCTGGTCCTTTATCAGGTCATCGATCGTGTCGCGCTGATCACCGTCAACGATCCCGACCGCCGCAACGCGGTCACCGACGCGATGTCCCAGCAGCTGCGCGACGCCGTCGAGGCAGCCGAGGCCGAGGCCCATGCCGTGGTGATCACCGGCGCGGGCAAGGCGTTCTGTGCGGGCGCGGACCTGTCCGCGCTCGGCGCGGCCGCCAAGGAGGGGCTCGAGCGAATCTACGCCGGCTTCATGGCCGTCGGCCGGTGCGCACTGCCGACCATCGCGGCGGTCAACGGCGCGGCCGTGGGAGCCGGGCTGAACCTGGCGCTGGCCGCCGACGTCCGGATCGCGGGGCCGCACGCCGTGTTCGATCCCCGGTTCCAGAAGCTCGGCATCCATCCCGGCGGCGGCGCGACGTGGATGCTGCAGCGCGCAGTCGGCCCGCAGGTCGCCCGCGCGGCACTGCTGTTCGGCATGCGATTCGACGCCGAGGCCGCGGTACGGCATGGCCTGGCGCTGACCGTGGCAGAGGATCCCGTCGCGGCTGCGCGCGAGTTGGCCGCCGGGCCTGCGGCCGCGCCGCGCGAGGTCGTGCTGTCCACGAAGGCCTCGATGCGCGCGACGGCCATCCCAGGCTTCCTCGACACCGACCACCACGAGGCGGCCAAGGACATCGAGCTCGGCCCGCAGGCCACCTCGATCGAATCGCCGGAGTTCAAGGCCCGGCTGGCGGCCGCCCAGCGGCGCTGACCCGGCCCGGTTGCAATATGCAGGCAGATGACTGCATAATTGCGCCGTGGACGCGGACGCGGTCTTCAAGGCGTTGGCCGACCCCGGCAGGCGACGGTTACTCGACATGCTTCACGAGCGCGCGGGACTGACGCTCGGCGAGCTCTGCGAGGGGCTCGACATGCGCAGGCAGTCGGTCAGCCAGCACCTCGAGATTCTCGAGAGCGCCAACCTCGTGACCTCAGTGCGCGACGGCCGCCGCAAGCTCCACTACCTGAATGCAGTACCGATCCACCAACTCCAGACCCGCTGGATCTGGAAGTTCGAAGAGCCTCGACTGGCGGCTCTGGACATGATCAAGCAGCACGCGGAGGGACACGCTATGTCGGACATTCCCGATTACGTCTACACCACCTACATTCACGCCACCGCCGAGCAGGTGTGGCACGCTCTCACCGACGCCGAGCTGACCGCGAAATTCTGGGGTCATGCCCAGGTCTCGGATTGGCGCGTGGGCGGCCGCGTCGAGCACGTCCGGTCTGATGGCTCCGGCGTCGTCGACGTCGCCGGCACCGTGATGGAGGTCGACCCACCGCGCCGATTGGTCTTCGGCTTCGGCGAGCCCAGCGACGATCCGACGGCCGAGGAAAGCGTCGTCACGTTCGACATCGAGCCCTTCCGGGACATCGTCAAACTGACTGTGACACATACGAATTTCCAGTCCCCTGCGGACCGGGAGTCGGTCGGGCAGGGCTGGCCGACGGTATTCGCCAATCTCAAGACGCTGCTGGAGACCGGCGACGTACTACCCACCGCGCCGTGGGAGTTCCACGCCCACGTCTGACGTCGAGCGTGCGAGTTGTCGGTGGCGAACGGTCGATTCGTCGACGATAACTCGCACGCTCAACGCCGCTGGGGATGGACGTAATCGCCCGGTCGCTGATTCGTCGATGGTGTTGGTGTGCAGGACCAACCGTTCCTCGGGATGTCGGCGATGCGCAGCGGACAGGTCACCGACCACCAACTGCGCACCCGCTATCGCGCGGTGTTCCGCAATGTCTACCTCGCCAATGAATTGCCGTTGACGGCATTACAGCGCGCCCGGGCAGCGTGGCTGTTCGCCGGACCCGACGTCGTGCTGGCCGGACGATCGGCCGCCGCGATCCACGGCACGAAATGGTTGGACGACAACGCCCCCGCGGAGATCATCCGCGCCGACCGGCACACCTCCCCAGGCCTTATCGCGCATTCGTATGCGATCGCAGACGACGACGTGTGCCTACGGCAGGGCATGCGAGTCACCACTGCTGCGCGCACCGCGTTCGACGTCGGACGACGACTTCCCCCGCGCGACGCGGTGCCCTTGCTCGACGCGCTGATGAATGCCACCCGACTCAAGCCCGACGACATCCGTGCAATCGCCGACGCGAATCCCGGCGTGCGGGGTGTTCGGCGGCTACGTGCGGCGCTGGCGTTGGCCGACGGCGGTGCCGAATCACCGCGCGAATCACTACTTCGCATGCTCTTGGTCGGCGCAGGCCTGCCGACGCCGGAGACGCAGATCGAGTTCTTCGACGATTACGGCGACGTCGTCATCCGCATCGACATGGGTTGGCGGGAATGGCGGGTCGCCGTCGAATACGACGGAGTGCAGCATTGGACTGACGGCCGACAGCGGTCCTGGGACATCGATCGCATCGCGATCCTGGATTCGATGGGATGGGCGGTTATCCGGGTGAGCGCCGACATGCTCAGACGACCCGACGTGATCATCGCGCGTGTCACCGCCAAGCTGCGCGCTGGCGGCTGCCCGTCTGACGTCGAGCGTGCGAGTTGTCGGTGGTGAACGGTCGATTCGTCGACCACAACTCGCACGCTCGGCATCAACCGTTTAGAGATCGAGCAGCGCGGTCTCCGGCGATTCGATGAGTCCGCGCAGATCGGTCAGGAACGCGGCGGCTTGCGCCCCGTCGGCGATGCGATGGTCGAACGCACACGTCAGCGTCATCGTCGGGCGAGCCACCACTGTGCCGTCGACCACCACGGCCCGCGCCTTCAGGGAGCCCATCCCGAGGATCGCGGCCTCCGGGTAGTTGATCACCGGTACCCCGTCGTCAAGACCCAGCGCACCGAAGTTCGACACGGTGAACGTCGAGCCACTCAGCTGGGTCGGCGCCAAGGTGCCTGCCCTGGCATGCCCCACCACCTCGTCGACGGCGGCAGCCAACTGCCGGGTGGAACGTCCGCGGGTCTCCACGACCGGAACCACCAGGCCTCGCTCGGTCGCCACCGCGACACCCAGCCGAACGTCGGGGTGCATCCGGATCTCCGGTCCCGCATCGGCTTCCACCCAGGTGGCGTTGAGCATTGGATGGCGGCCGAGCGCGATCACCAGCAACCGCAACGTCAGGACGAACGGGGTCACGTCAAGCTGATCACGTAGCCGCAGCAGCGCCATGCCGTCCACCTGGACGCTGGCGTGGGCATCGGGAATGCGGCTGCGAGACAACGACATGTGGGTGGCCATCCGGGCGTGTACACCACGCACCGGGATGCTCTGTGATGTAGCCCCGGCCGCATCGAGCACGTCGTCCCGGGTGATCACCCCGTCGATCCCCGATCCGGGCCGCAACCCGTTCAGGTCTACCGCGAGCTCGGCTGCGAGCTTGCGCGTTTTCGGGGCCGCCCGCGCCCGCCGACTGCGGTCCATGCCGTCGTCGATGCCGTAGCCGACCAGTACCGGTGCGCGCTCTGAAGTTTCGATGCGCACCAACAGTGTTCCCACGCCCAGGGTTTCACCCTCAGCTCCACCAAGCTCGGCGACCCGCCCAGCGTACGGGCTGGGGATCTCGACTTCGGCCTTGTTGGTCTCGACCGTGCACAGGGTCTGGTTGAGTTCGACCACATCTCCGACGGCGACGGCCCAACTGGTGATCGTCGCGTCCTCGAGGCCCTCGCCCAGGTCGGGCACCAGGAAGTCGCTCATGGTCGTCGCATCGCTTTCTCGACGCAGTCGAGCAGGCGGTCCACGCCAGGCAGCCAGAGCTTCTCCAACCGCGCAGGCGGGTACGGGGTGTCAAACCCGGTGGCCCGCAGCACCGGTGACTCCAGGTCGTAGAACAGCTCCTCGGAGATTCGCGCGGCCAACTCTGCTCCGAAGCCCAGGGTGCGGGGTCCCTCGTGCATGACGATCGCGCGGCCCGTCTTGCAGATCGACGCGGCCACCGTGTCGAAGTCCAACGGGCTCAGCGAGCGCAGGTCGACCACTTCGACACTGCAGTCAGCGATCTCTGCGGCATTCAGAGCGGTCCCGACCAGCCCGCCAAAGGTGAGCACCGTGACGTCGTCGCCCGGTCGCCGGATCACAGCCTTGCCAATCGGCGGTCCCGGCACCGCGAGGTCGACTGCCTCACGGCCCCAGTACCGCCGCTTGGGCTCCAGGTAGATCACCGGATCGCGGGCGGCGATGGAATGCCGGAGCAACCAATATGCGTCCGAGGGTGTAGACGGCACAACGACTTTCAGCCCGGCGGTGTGCACCCAGTAGGTCTCGGTGGATTCCGAGTGATGCTCGACCGCGCCGATACCGCCGAACGACGGGATTCGGACCGTGACCGGCATGTCGACCTGGCCGCGGGTCCGGTTACGGTACTTGGCGAGGTGGCTGACGATCTGGTCGAACGCCGGGTAGGAGAACCCGTCGAACTGGATCTCCGGGACGGGTACGAAACCGCGAATCGCCAGGCCAATGGCGACACCGATGATCGCCGACTCGGCCAGCGGCGTATCGAAACACCTTTGGTTCCCGAATGTTTCGGCCAACCCCTCGGTGATGCGGAAGACCCCGCCCAGGTCGGCCACGTCCTCGCCGAACACCAGCACCCGGTCATCGCCTGCCATCGCGTCGTGCAGGGCACGGTTGATCGCCTGCGCCATGGTCAGAGTGGTGACGGTGGGCAGTTCGGTCAGCAGCGGGCCGTCAGGCTCCGGTGTGCCGTCGCCGCGCATCGGCGGCCGCTCGATGATCTGAGTCATCGCAGGCCTCCCGCCAACTCGGTGCGCAATTGCTCACGCTGCGCGGATAATTCGGGCGTGATCTCGGCGTAGACGTGGTCGAACAGCTCGTCCGCATCCGGATCGGGGGTGCCCACCACCGCGTCGCGGAGCTCGGTCCGCAGCCGCGCCGACCGCGACTGCACTCGCTGCTCGATCCGCTCGGTGAGGACGCCCCTCTCCTGGAGATACGTGCGGTACCGAGTGATCGGGTCGCGGGCCGACCAGTAGGCGATCTCGTCGGCGCTGCGGTAGCGGGTGGCGTCGTCGGAGGTGGTGTGGGGTTCCATCCGGTAGGTGACCGCTTCGATGAGCGTGGGTCCGTCCCCGGCCCGCGCCCGGTCAGCGGCTTCACTCATCACCGCGAAGCAGGCCAGGATGTCGTTGCCGTCCACTTGGATTCCCGGCATTCCGTAGCCGGCCGCGCGCTGCGCGAGGGTGGGCACGGCGTACTGGCGGCTCGCCGGGACCGAGATGGCCCACTGGTTGTTCTGGACGTAGAAAACACACGGCGCTTTCTCGACGGCGGCCAGGTTCATCGCCTCGTGCGTGTCACCTTCACTGGTGGCGCCGTCGCCGAGGAATGCCACCGTCACCGAATCCTCGCCCAGCCGTTGGGCCGCCATCGCCGCGCCAACGGCGTGCACGGTGTGGGTGGCGATGGGAATGGCGACGGGTGCACAGCACTTGCTGGTGAAATCCAGCCCGCCATGCCAGGCGCCTCGCCACAGTGCGGCCACGTTCGCGGGCGGGATCCCGCGAACCAGGAATACACCCAGTTCGCGGAATTGCGGGAACAGCCAGTCGGTCTTCCGCAGTGCCGCCGCGGCGCCGATCTGCGCGGCCTCCTGGCCCCGGCAGGACGCGTACAGCGCCAATTCGCCCTGGCGCTGCAGATTGACGAACTCGATGTCGAGATCCCGCGCGACAACCAGATTTTCGTAGAGCCACGCTAGGGTTTCCGGCGGCAGATCACGGCGATATCGGCTTTCGGCCGCCGCTGTTCCGTCGGGCCCGATGAGTTGAATCGGCTGATCCATAACCGCCTCCTCTACCGGTGCAGAGGCGGTCGGAGCAAACCTGTTGTAGCAGGCTCCAGCTAGCGGCCGGGGTCGGGCGCCAGCTGGACTATGCGCTCTGCTCGCCGAAGCACCGGGGCATCCACCATTATGCCCTCGAATTGGAAGACACCGCGTTCATCGCGGGCCGCCTCGAGCACGTGTCGCGCCCAAGCTACCTGCTCAGCGCTGGGAAGGTAGCCCTTCCTGATCACCGCGATCTGGCTAGGATGGATGGCCACTTTCGCGTCGAATCCGACGGCCACCGCGTCGTCCACCTCGGCCGCGAGGCCGTCTAGGTCCTTGATGTCGAGGTACACCGAATCCAGCGCGAGGCGGCCGTACGCCTTGGCCGCCAGCAAGCTCTGCGACCGCACATGCCGCGCGACTTCGCGGTACGAGCCGTCGGGATAGCGGTTGGCGGTGCCGCCGAGGACGGCGAACAGGTCCTCGGCGCCCCACATCACGGCGAACGCGTTGTCAGGCCTGCTGGACTCGACGACGTTGAGCGCACCCAGCGGGGTTTCGATCAGCACCACGACGTCGAGCGGAGCCAGAGCGGCGACCTGCTCGGCAGATTCGGTCTTGGCCAGCATCACCGTGGTGTACGGCGTGCGGGCCAACGCCTCGAGGTCTAACCGATGATCCGGTGTGGTCGACGGATTGACCCGCACCACGGTCCGGCCGGGGTCGAGCTGAGTAGACACCAGTGCTTCACGCGCGGCTTCACGGTCCTTGGCCGCCACCCCGTCCTCGAGGTCGAGGATGACGATATCGGCTGCAGCCGCGGCCTTTTCGAACCGCTCGGGACGGTCGGCAGGGCAGAACAGCCAGGCCGGTCCCGGATTGCCGAGTGCCATCAGACGGGCTTCTTCCGCACCATGGTCTTGCGCGACGCGGTCGCGACGACGTCACCGTGCTGATTGCGAGCAGTGTGCGCGAAGGTCACGATGCCCTCGCCGGGGCGGCTCTTGGACTCCCGCTTGTCGGTGACGACGGTTTCAGCGTACATCGTGTCGCCGTGGAAAAGCGGCTTGGGGAAAGCGATGTCGGAGAAGCCGAGGTTACCGACGATGGTGCCCTGCGTCAGTTGCGTCACCGACAGGCCCACGAGGGTGGACAGCGTGAACATCGAGTTCACCAGCCGCTGGTTGAAGGGCGGCAGAGCGTCGGCGAACGCCGCGTCCAGATGCAGCGCCTGGGTGTTCATCGTCAGCGTGGTGAACAAGACATTGTCGGCCTCGGTGATCGTGCGGCCGGGCGCGTGCACGTAGCGCACCCCGATCTCGAACTCCTCGAACCACAGGCCGCGCTGGACGACGACCTTTTCCTCGGACGAATCAGTCACCTACAGTCCCATCTGCCGGGCGATGATCATCAGCTGCACTTCGGTTGTCCCTTCGCCGATCTCGAGGATCTTGCTGTCCCGATAGTGCCGGGCGACCGGGTATTCGTTCATGAAGCCGTAGCCGCCGTGGATCTGCGTTGCGTCGCGGGCATTGTCCATCGCGGCCTCGCTGGCAACCATCTTGGCGATCGCGGCCTCCTTCTTGAACGGCTTGCCTGCCAGCATCAACGCGGCCGCGTCGTAATAGGCGGTGCGGGCCGCGTGTGCGCGAGCCTCCATGCGGGCGATCTTGAATTCGATGGCCTGATACTTTCCGATCGGCTGACCGAAGGCGGCACGCTCGGCGGCGTACTTCACGCTCTCGTCGACGCAGCCCTGTGCCGCACCGACCGACAGCGCGGCGATCGCGATCCGGCCTTCGTCGAGGATCCGTAGGAAGTTGGCGTAACCGCGGCCGCGTTCACCGAGCAGGTTCTCCTCGGGCACGCGAACGTCGTCGAACGTCAGCGGGTGAGTGTCCGAGGCATTCCAGCCGACCTTGTCGTAGGCGGGCTCGGCAGTGAAGCCGGGGGTCGGCACCGGCACCAGGATCGAGGAGATCTCCCGGTGGTCCCCGGAGCCACCGGTCACAGCCGTGACGGTGACCAGTCGGGTGATGTCGGTGCCGGAGTTCGTGATGAATTGCTTGGTGCCATTGATCACCCAGTGTCCGTCGTCCAACTTCGCGGTTGTCTTGGTGGCGCCTGCGTCGGTGCCACCGCCTGCCTCAGTCAGACCGAACGCGCCAAGGGCCTGACCGCTGGTCAGCTGTGGCAGCCACTCCTGCTTCTGCATCTCGTTGCCGAACCGGTAAACCGGCATCGCGCCCAGCGAGACCCCGGCCTCCAACGTGATGGCGACGCTCTGGTCGACCTTCCCGAGCTCTTCCAATGCCAGGCACAGAGCGAAATAGTCGCCGCCCATTCCGCCGTACTCCTCGGGGAACGGCAGGCCGAACAGGCCCATCTCGGCCATTCCCGCCACGACTTCGTACGGGAACGTGTGCGCCGCATCGTGTTCGGCCGCCACCGGGGCAACAACGGTCTGGGCGAAGTCGCGTACGGTCTTGGCAAGCTGTGCGTACTCGTCGGGAAGTGTTCCCGTGGACAGGAAGTCAGTCATGATTGTGCTTTCTCTTCTCTGGCTGTGACCTTCGCCAGCAGCTGGCCCACTTTGACCTGATCACCGACGGCGACATGGAGTTCGACAATTCCGTCGACCGGCGCGGTGAGCGAGTGCTCCATCTTCATCGCCTCGACGGCGACGACCACCGTGCCCGCGGCGACGTCGTCACCGTTGGAAACGCCTACCGCCACGACCGTTCCGGGCATGGGGCTGACGAGTTCAGCGTCGCCGCTGAGCTCATCGTCCGGGCGTACCGGCGCCTCCCGTACTTCCTCCAGCACCAGCGAGCGACCACCACCGGCCAGCCAGATCTGGTCGCCGTTGACAGCCACGGTGTACACACTGCGAACGCCGTCGATAGTCACCGCAAGCTGGTTGCCGTCCAATTCGCCAGACAGTGAACGGCTTTCGCGGTCCTCGATGCGAGCGACTGCGCCGGCAGGAACGCCGGTGATGTGAACGTGGTCGGTCCTGTCACCGGATCGCAGGCGAATACCGGTGGGCGCGGGCGCGCCGACTCGCCAGCCCGACGGCACATCCCACGGGTCCGCCGGCTCCGACGGCCAGCGCGTCAGCCAGCGGTAGGCCGCCGCGGCGATGAACGCGTCATCGCCGATCGGGGCGGGAACGAACGGGGTCCGGTCGATCAGGCCGGTGTCGAGCCGGCCGGCCGCCACATCGTCGTCGGCGAGCAAAAATCGCAGGAACTCGATGTTGGTCCCCACGCCGAGCACCGCGGTATGCAACAGCGCGCGGTCAAGGGTGCGTAGCGCGGCCGCGCGGTCGGCGCCGTGTGCGATGACCTTCGACAGCATCGGGTCGTAGTCGCTGCCGATCGTCATCCCCTGAGCCAAACCGGAATCCACCCGCACGCCATCACCGGATGGCTCGAGTAGCGCGAGCACCGGCCCACCGGTCGGCAGGAAGCCGGCCCCCGGATCCTCGGCATACACGCGCGCTTCGATCGCGTGCCCGGTCAGCGTGATGTCGTCGGAGGTGAAGGGCAGCTTCTCCCCTGCCGCGACGCGGACCTGCCACTCGACGAGGTCGTATCCGGTGACCATCTCGGTGACCGGATGTTCCACCTGCAGCCGGGTGTTCATCTCCATGAAGAAAAACTCGTCGGGCTTGTCGGCGGACACGATGAACTCGACGGTGCCCGCGCCGACATAGTCGACGCTGCGGGCCGTGTCGCAGGCAGCCGCGCCGATCCGGGCACGGGTCTGCGGGTCCAGCAGCGGCGAGGGCGCCTCCTCGATGACCTTCTGATGGCGTCGCTGCAGGCTGCACTCGCGCTCACCGAAGTGCACGACGTTGCCGAAACCGTCGGCGAGCACCTGGACTTCGATGTGCCGGGGCCGCAACACGAACCGCTCCAGGAACAGGGTGTCGTCACCGAAGGCGGCCGCGGATTCCCGTCGCGCGGCGCCCAGCGCCGCCGGCAGGTCGGCTGCGTCGTCGACTCGCCGCATGCCTTTGCCGCCACCTCCGGCGGACGGCTTCACCAGGATCGGAAATCCGATATCCGCGGCGGCGTCGATGAGTTCAGCGTCGGTCAGGCCGGGCCTGGCGATGCCCGGCACCACCGGGACCCCGAACTTCGACACCGTCGCCTTGGCGGCGATCTTGTCACCCATCGTGCGGATCGCGGCCGACGGCGGTCCGATGAACGCAAGCCCCGCCTGCTCCAGCGCAGCCGCGAATTCGGCGTTCTCCGAGAGGAAGCCGTATCCGGGATGGACGGCCTGGGCGCCGGTACGCAGCGCCGCACCGACCACGGCCTGGATGTCGAGGTAGCTCTGCCGGGCCGGCGGCGGCCCGATACGGACGGCGGTGTCGGCCTCGGTGACGTGGCGGGCACCCGCGTCGGCGTCGCTGTAGACGGCCACCGAACGGATACCCATCGCCTTACAGGTGCGGATGACCCGCACAGCGATCTCGCCGCGGTTGGCGACCAGCACAGTGTTGAACATCGTCACATCCTGAACACGCCGTAGGAGACGGCCTCGACGGGAGCGTTGGCTGTCACCGAGAGTGCCAGTCCCAGAACAGTTCTGGTGTCGGCGGGATCAATGACGCCGTCGTCCCACAGCCGTGCGGTCGAGTAGTACGGGTTGCCCTGATGTTCGTACTGTTCGCGGATCGGAGCTTTGAAGGCCTCGGATTCCTCGGGAGTCATGTCACCGCGGACGGTGGCCAGCACCGACGCGGCCTGTTCGCCACCCATCACCGAGATCCGGGCATTCGGCCACATCCAGAGGAACCGCGGCGAGTAGGCGCGCCCGCACATCGAGTAGTTCCCCGCGCCGTACGAGCCGCCGATCACGACGGTCAGCTTCGGAACGCGGGCGCAGGCCACCGCCGTCACCATCTTCGCGCCGTGCTTGGCGATGCCGCCGGCCTCGTAGTCGCGACCGACCATGAAGCCGGTGATGTTCTGCAGGAACAGCAGCGGCACCATCCGCTTGTCGCACAGTTCGATGAAATGTGCTCCCTTGAGCGCGGATTCGCCGAACAGCACGCCGTTGTTGGCGACGATGCCGACCGGATGGCCGTGAATGTGCGCGAATCCGGTGACCAGCGTGGTGCCGTATTCGGCTTTGAACTCGCTGAATTCGCCGCCGTCGACGATGCGGGTGATCACCTCGTGCACGTCGTAGGGCACTCGTGCGTCGACGGGGACGACATCGTAGAGCTCATGCTGGTCGGCGATCGGCTCGACGGGGGGACGCACATCCCATGGTCGCGGTTCCCGCGGGCCGAGGGTGGCGATGATGCGACGGACGATGCGCAGGGCGTCGCGGTCATCGTGGGCGAGGTGGTCGGTCACCCCGGAGGTCTTGGAGTGCAGGTCGCCGCCGCCGAGTTCTTCTGCCGTCACCACCTCGCCGGTGGCGGCCTTCACCAGCGGCGGGCCGCCAAGGAAGATGGTGCCCTGGTTGCGGACGATCACCGCCTCGTCACTCATCGCGGGAACGTAGGCGCCGCCGGCGGTGCAGCTGCCGAGCACGGCCGCGATCTGCGGGATACCCGACGCGCTCATGGTGGCCTGGTTGAAGAAGATCCGGCCGAAGTGGTCGCGGTCGGGGAACACCTCGTCCTGGCGGGGCAGGAACGCGCCGCCGGAATCCACGAGATAGATGCACGGCAGGCGGTTCTGCAGCGCGATCTCCTGTGCGCGCAGGTGCTTTTTGACCGTCACCGGGTAGTAGGTACCGCCTTTGACCGTTGCGTCGTTGGCGACGACCATGCACTCCCGCCCGGAGACCCGGCCGATCCCGGTGATGATCCCGGCCGCGGGGCAGTCGTCGTCGTACATGCCGTCGGCGGCCAGCGGAGCGATCTCCAGCAACGCGCTGCCGGGATCCAGCAGTCCGTCAACCCGATCGCGCGGCAGCAGCTTGCCCCGGGCGACGTGCCGTTCCCGGGCGCGTTCCGGCCCGCCGAGCGCCGCAGTGGCCAGCTTGCCGCGCAACTGCTCGACCAGCTGCAGATGCGCCTCACGGTTGGGCGATGCCATCGTCGATGCCCCGTCCCGAATTGAGTTAATGACGGCTAACTGATGTAACGTTAGTGAAGATTAACCGAAACGTCCAGAGTCATTCCGGGAGGGTCCTCATCGACACGACGACCCGTCGAAGCAGGCAGAAATCGGATCGCCGGTCTGCCCTACTGACGGCTGCGGAGCGGTTGATGGCGGAGAAGGGCTTCCAGACCGTGCGGATCGAGGACATCGGCGCCGCCGCCGGTGTCAGCGGGCCGGCCGTCTACCGGCACTTCCCCAACAAGGAAGCCCTCCTGGTCGAACTGCTGGTGGGCATCAGCACCCGACTACTGGCCGGCGCCCGCGCTGTCGTCGAAGAGGCGCTCGAGCCCGAAGCCGCGCTCGCCGGTCTCATCGAATTCCACCTCGACTTCGCACTTGGCGAGTCGGACCTCATCCGCATCCAGGATCGCGATCTCGCCCACCTGCCGACCTCCGCCCAGCGGCAGGTTCGCCGGGCGCAGCGCAGCTATGTCGAGGTGTGGGTCGAGGTGCTACGCCAGGTTCATCCGAACATCGCTGAGGCAGACGCGCGGTTGATGGCGCACGCGGTGTTCGGTCTGCTCAACTCGACCCCACACAGCATGAAGCCCCTGGCGGCCCGGGGAGCCGACCAGGGGCGTTCACGCGATGTACTTCGGGCTATGACGGTGGCAGCGCTATCGTCCGCCGACCGTCACGCCTGCGGCACGGGTTAATACCACGAACGTCTTCCGCCGACGGGGCGGCCGACTGCGCCGAGCAGCCACAGCACCGCACCGATAACCAGCAGGATGATCCCGATCGTCCATAGGATCTGGATCTTCAGGACGAATCCCAAGATGAGCAGAATCGCTCCGAGAATGATCATTTCTTCCTCCAGATGCTTGGTTGCTGAACTGTTTTCGCCACTACTGACTGGGTTGCGGCAGGTTGCAGCTGGCAACCTTCGGATTGACTCCGCCGTAATTGAGCGGTCCCGCAACCACCGTTAGGGCGATGGACCCCGCAGTAGCGCAGTTGGTTTCACTATTCGAGAAGTAACCGCGCTGCCAGGTGGCGAAAACTCCGATCAGCAGCCATACGATTACGATCACGCCTATGATTCCGCGGCCTCGCATGGTTGGCCTCCTTGATGGTCCGCAGGACTTGGCGGACAAGGGTTTACCCGTCCGAAAGTTTCCTAAACCTTCCGAATTTCGCCGCGCTCGAACGCCATGGCCAGCCAATCCGCGACGGCTCGAGCCAATGCGGCGTGATTCTCGCGTTTGACGATCTCGTGGCCGTCGTCGGCAAAGAGCAGATAGCGCACGGTACGGCCGCGGGCACGCAGTGCCTCGACCATTTGCTCGGATTCGCTGACCGGAACGTTGGTGTCGGTGCCGCCGTGTACCAACAGCAACGGCGCGGTCAACCCATCCACCCGCTGCAGCGGAGAGAGCTTGTCGAGGAGGTCCCGATCGGCGATGGGGTGCCCGTATTCGGCGTAGGACGCCGCCGCAATCCAGGGCTCGGTGTTGCGATAGAACGTCCCCAGATCACTCATCCCGCAAATGCTGACGCCCGCGACGAACAGATCGGGATGGAACGCCAGCGCCGCCATCGTGAGGTAGCCACCGTAAGACCAACCCGCACAGGCGATTCGCGTGGGGTCGGCCAGGCCGCGCTCGGCGAGGTAGTGCGCGCAGTCGGCCACGTCGTCGATTGCGGCGAACCGCTTGTCCTTGTCGTCGGCGTGTACGAATTCCCGGCCCTGTCCGCCCGAACCCCGGACGTTGGGCGTGAACACCGCGATGCCCTCATCGAGCAATCCCGGGAAGATCTCGCTGTGCGAGGGGCGGGCCTGGCCCTCGGGTCCCCCGTGCAGATAGATCATCATCCCGGTCTGCTCGACACCGGGCGGCGGGCAATACAACCAGCCGGTCAGCGAACGACCGTCCCGCGCGGTCACGAAGTGCAGCCTCGGCCGGTCCGAAACCGGGCCGACGCTGGGCTTGCGATCGATGCGCTCCCACTCCCGCGACCGGGGATCGACCAGTTCGACGGTGCGCGGCAGGTCGGCGCCCTGGATCGTCATCGCGACCATCGATCCGCCCGCACTGATGGACAGTTCGCTCGCCACCAGATTCGGCAGCGGGATCGGCTCGGACATCGTGTTGTCGACGTACTCGAGGATCTGTAATTCGCTGCAGCCGTTGACGTTCCACAACAGCGCGACAGTCGACAGGTCATCGCTGACGACGAACTCGTCGAGGTCATGGCCCCGCCGCTCGGCGACCACGTGATACGCGACGCCGTCCGGGGTGACCGTGACCTCGAGCAGACGGCTGTTGTCCGAGCCGTTGTCGCTGCGGATCAGCGCGCGCACGTAGCCGTCGACGATATCGGGCCCGTAGGTGTAAGCCGGGTGATACAGCGTGGTGTGCTCACCGTCCGGACCGGAACGCAGCCGCCGCGGATGATGATCGTCCAAGATCACGCCCATGTCCGTCGACGAGCCGGGATCTGAAGGCAGCAACGCGATTTCGGTCGGACCGGTCAACATGATCAGCTCGCGATACCCGCGCGGACCGACCCGGATCAACGCCGACCCGGCCCAGGCGTCCACCAGCCGGCCGCCGGAGCGCCGATCCAGCACCGTCACACTGCCGTCGGCCGGATCGATCAGGCTGGATTGACCGACGCCGTCCTCACCGGTGAGGATCGCGCACACCCGGGTGCCGTCCCAGGCGATCAGCTCGGCCGTGCCTGCCATCCCGTCGAAACCCATGCCGTCGATGCGACGGGCCATCCGGTCGTCCGGGTCTGTGGTGACCACCCAGATCTGGCTACGGGTGCTGCCCTCCGGGGCGACCTGGCAGGCCAACCAGTGCCCGTCGGCCGAATGGATGACTCTGGTCACCGGCCCCTCAACCGGCAATTCCACATCGCGGGACGAACTTGCCCGCCAGCCGCGCAGGAAACGTTGGACGGCGCGCGGATATCCCCCGTCGTCGACGATATGGGCGAATGCCGTCGCGTCCGGCGACAGGGATGCGCCATACGTCGCACGCACGTCGAGTTCCACGCCACCTACTTTCTTTGGTTCCTCTTACCGCAGTAACACGTTCCACGTCGCCCGCCGGTGGTAAACACGGTGCTGAGCAACAGGCATCAACCCCGCGCTGCCACTCGCAGGTAGCCTGCAAGCATGAGGTGGGAATGAACGATCCGCGTCGACCAGGGTGGTCTGACCCGACGCAGTCCCCCGGCAACGGTTATCCGCCGAGCACCGATCCCGCCTACTCCGGTCAGTATTACGGACCCGGCTACGGCGCCCCGGGCTACGGTCAGGGCGGCGTGCCGCCGACGATGCAGCCCACCGAACAGCTGCCGTCCTACTGGCATCAAGGCGGCGGCTATCCGCCCAGCGAGCCGCCCGAGCCGCCCCCCGGCCCGCCCAAGTCGCCGAAGTGGTTGTGGATCGCCGCGGCCGTCGCGGTGCTGCTGGTGGTGGGACTGGTGATCGCCCTGGTGATCGTGACCAGTTCGGCCCGAGAGTCGACGGTGGTGGCGCCGCTGCCCCCGTTGTCGGAGACCACGACCACACCCAGGGCCACCACTGTGGCGCCGACGACGACGCGGCCGACGTTGCCGACGACCAGCGGCGCGCCGAGCACGACAGCTCCGCCGCCCGCCGACACCACCAGCCCGGCGGGCACCGACACCGTCGTCTACACCGTCTCCGGGGACGGCCGCGCGATCAACATCACCTACGTCGACACCGGCGGGATCATGCAGACCGAGTTCAACGTGATGCTGCCGTGGAGCAAGGAAGTCAGCCTGTCGTCGCCGGCGCGGACATCGGCCAGCGTCGCCGTGGTCAACGTCGGACGTGACGTGACCTGCAGCGTGTCGGTGAACGGCTCACAGGTCCGCGAACGTACCGGCCGCGGACTGACGATCTGCACCGGAGCCGGCTAGTCCAACCGGTGGTTGGGCACCTTCACCAGCACCATGCCCACCAGCCCTACTGCCAGCACCACGCACAACCCGCCGAGCCCGGCGCGGTCGGCGTGGAAGGCGTCGACGAAGACGAAGAACAGCCATGGCGCCAGGAACGACGCCGCCCGTCCGGTGGTGGTGTAGAGCCCGAATGCGACGGCTTCTTTACCGTCGCTGACCATCCGCAGCAGCACTGTGCGCGCGGACGTGGTGACCGGTCCGACGCACAACGCCAACAGCAGGCCGCAGACCCAGAACACGACAGGCCCCGACAACGACAACAGCGTGAGGCCGACGACGATCATCAACGTCAGCGAGGCGACGATCACCGGCTTGCCGCCGATCCGGTCGTCGACCGGCCCGGCGAGCACCGCGCCGAGGGCGGCCATGGTGCTGGCGATCACCCCGAAGATCAGCACGTTGGACGGCGAGATGCCGTAGACGCTGACGCCGAGCACCGCGCCGAAGGCGAAGACTCCGGCGATGCCGTCCCGGAAGATCGCACTGACGACCAGGTAGTAGACCAGGTTGCGGTCGCGTCGCCACTCGGAGCGCAGATCGTTCCACAGCCCGCGGTAGCCCCCGGCCTGACCGGGTGGCATCGGCTCCAGGTCGGCGGCCGGGGCGAGGGTGTGAGCGGTGATCAGCAGCGGCAACGCGAGCACGACGAACCAGGCGGCGGCCATCAGCATGGCCGCGCGCACGTTCTGGCCGTCGGCGACCGGGATCCCGAGCACGCCGCGGTTCGGGCCGGAGCCTGCGATGAACGCGACGTAGATGACCATCAGCAGCAGGACGCTGCCGAAGTACCCGGCGGCCGCCCCGATTCCGGAGATGCGCCCGGACGTCTGCGGGGTGGTGAGCTGCCGCAGCATCGCGTTGTACGGCACGCTGGCCAGGTCCCCGCACGCCGCGGTGAACCCGAGCAGCACTAAGCCCATTGCGAAGTAGGCCGGCTCGGCGCGGATGAGGCTCATCGCGGTCGTTGACAGCACCGCCAACCCGGTCAGCAGCATCAGTGCGGCGCGCCGTCGCTGCGGCGCCTGAACCAGCACGCCGGTCAGCGGCGCGAGGACCGCGACGGTGAGGCCGGCAAGTGCGAGTGCCCGGCCCAGCCAACTCGCCGGCGAGGTGTCGCCCGGCAGGTCCTTGCCGACCGTGCTGGTCAGGTACACGGCGAAAACGAATGTCGCGACGATGGCGTTCATACCGGTGGAACCGCAGTCCCACAACGCCCACGCCACAACTTTTGACCGTCCGGCGGTCTGAGCAACCGACGGGGGCGTGCGCATGCGGGCCAGCGTATCGATTCCCCGAGTCGCTGGCGCTCCTGCCCGCCGGAAGCCATTCCCCGAGTCGCTGGCGCTCCTGCCCGCCGGAACCGACTCCCCCTACGATTGCCGCATGCCAGTACCCGCACCTTCCCCGGACAGCAGAGCCGTCGTCACCGGTGCCTCCCAAGGCATCGGTGAGGCGCTGGCCACCGAACTCGCCGCCCGCGGCCACCACCTGATCATCACCGCGCGCCGCGGTGAGGTGCTGGCCGAGCTGGCCGCGCGACTCACGGAGCGCTACCGCGTCAACGTCGAGGTTCGCGCGGTGGATCTCGCCGATCCCGACGCCCGGACCGCGTTCGCCGACGAGCTGGCCGGCCGAGAGATCTCGATCTTGTGCGCCAACGCGGGCACCGCTACTTTCGGGCCCGTTGCGAAACTGGATCCGGCGGCCGAGCGGGCTCAGGTCCAGCTCAATGTGCTCGGTGTGCACGATCTGGTGTTGGCGGTGCTGCCGCGGATGGTCGCCCGCCGGGCCGGCGGCATTCTCATCTCGGGTTCGGCGGCCGGGAATTCGCCGATCCCGAACAACGCCACCTACGCCGCGACCAAGGCGTTCGCGAACACGTTCAGTGAGTCGCTGCGCGGCGAACTGAAGGGTGTCGGTGTGCATGTCACCGTGCTGGCGCCGGGGCCGGTGCGCACCGAGCTGCCCGACGAGGCAGAGCAGTCACTGGTGGAGCGACTGATCCCAGACTTCCTGTGGATCAACACCGAGTACACGGCGCGGATCTCGCTGGATGGCTTGGAGCACAACAAGATGCGGGTGGTGCCCGGCCTGACGTCCAAGGCGATGTCGGTGGCATCGGGGTACGCGCCGCGCTCGATCGTCACGCCGATTGTCGGCGCGGTCTACAAGAAGCTGGGCGGCGACTAACTTCCTCGGGCGTACCGTCCCGTTTCATCGAGATCGACGTAAGCGTGTGGAAGTGCGAGTACCGATCACGCCGACGTCAATCTCGATGTGCGAGAACTTGGTTGAGGCGCAGTTGTCGCTCAGAGGCGGACCGCAGCACGCCTGCTAGCGCCTCCGGCGTCCTGTTCCGAAGATGCTGCGGGTGATCTCGCGGCCGATCACGGTGCCCGCCGAGCGCATCGCGCTCTTGAACGCCGGGCTGTTCATCACCTGATCGAGCACGCCCGGCTCGGCCTTCTGCGGCTTG
This sequence comes from Mycolicibacterium rhodesiae, assembly GCF_002086695.1. Taxonomy (GTDB): domain Bacteria; phylum Actinomycetota; class Actinomycetes; order Mycobacteriales; family Mycobacteriaceae; genus Mycobacterium; species Mycobacterium rhodesiae. The sequence goes on along the minus strand of NZ_MVIH01000006.1, from coordinate 86,572 downwards.
GGCATTGGCGGCAGGTCGATTCCGGTCGGTAATAGCGGCGGCAGGTCGACGGGCTCCTGCGGCGGCGGTGCGAGTTTCGCCGCCAGCATCTCGTAGGCGGATTCGCGGTCGACGGTCTGTCCGTATTTGGCGAACAGCGAACTCGATTGCGCCGCAGCCTTGATCGCGTCTGGGCCGATGGTGTCCATCAGTGACTGCGGCGGGCGCAGCCGGGTCCATGCCACCGGAGTCGGAGCACCGCGCTCGGAGAGCACGGTGACGATCGCCTCGCCGATACCCAACGACGTCAGATCCGTTTCCAGATCGTAGAACTGGGTCTTGGGATAGGTACGCACCGTCTTCGACAGCGCCTTCTGGTCATCCGGTGTGAACGCCCGCAGCGCGTGCTGGATGCGGGCACCCAGTTGCGACAGCACATTGTTCGGCACATCGGTGGGCAGCTGGGTGCAGAAGAACACCCCGACGCCCTTGGAGCGGATCAGTTTGACCGTCTGCTCGACCTGCTGCAGGAACGCTTTGGACGCATCGGTGAACAACAGGTGCGCCTCGTCGAAGAAGAACACCAGCTTGGGCTTGTCGACGTCCCCGACCTCAGGGAGGTAGGTGAACAGGTCGGCCAGCACCCACATCAGGAACGTGGAGAACATCACCGGCCGAGCGGCCTGGTCGCCGAGCTCGAGCAGCGTGATCACCCCACGGCCCTGCGCATCGACGCGCAGCAGATCGGCGGGGTCGATCTCGGGCTCGCCGAAGAAGGTGTCACCGCCCTCCGCCTCGAGGTTGACCAGTGCGCGCAGAATGACGCCCGCGGTCTGCGCCGACACCCCGCCGATGGTCTTCAGCGTCTCCTTGCCCTCGTCACTGGTCAGATAGGTGATCACCGACCGCAGATCCTTCAGGTCCAGCAGCGGCAGCCCTTGCTGATCGGCCCAGTGAAAGATCAACCCGAGCGTGGACTCCTGAGTGGCATTGAGCCCCAACACCTTTGACAGCAGGATGGGACCGAACGCCGAAATCGTGGCGCGCACCGGGACGCCGATACCGCCGGTGCCCAGCGAAAGGAACTCGACTGGGAACGGCGCGCCCGCCCAGCCGTCGTCACCAGTGTCCTTGGCGCGCTGCAGGGTCCGGTCACTGGACTCCCCCGGCCGCGACAGACCGGACAGGTCACCCTTGACGTCGGCCATCATCACCGGTACCCCCGCCGCAGAAAGCTGCTCGGCGATCACCTGCAATGTCTTGGTCTTACCGGTGCCGGTGGCCCCTGCGACCAGGCCGTGGCGGTTCATCATGGCCAGCGGGATGCGAACCTGCGCCGTCGGATCGACCGCTCCATCGATGACGACCGAACCGAGATCGAGTGTCGCCCCGGTGGTCGCGTACCCCGCGGCGATCTGCTGGGCAGGGGTCGTCGTCGATTCGCTGCTCATCGGCCGCCTCCGTGGTCGCTCGGGTGATGGCCATACGACACTACAAGTCAGCGGGGGCTTAGGGTTGAGCGCTGTGCGTGAAGAATTGGTGTGGATCGACTGCGAGATGACCGGCCTCGATCTGCGGACCGACAAGCTCATCGAGATCGCCGCTCTGGTCACCGACGCCGAGCTCAACGTCCTCGGCGAGGGCATCGACGTCGTCATCCATGCCGACGACGAGTCACTGGATGGCATGGTCGAGGTAGTCACCCAGATGCACAGCCGCTCCGGGCTCACCGAGGAGGTCCGCGCGTCCGTCATCGACGTGCCGGCCGCCGAGGAACTCGTGATGGAGTACATCCGCTCCCATGTGAAGCAGGCCAAGACCGCGCCACTGGCCGGCAATTCGATTGCCACCGACCGCGGGTTCATCGCACGGGACATGCCGACGCTGGACAACTACCTGCACTACCGGATGATCGACGTCAGCTCGATCAAGGAGCTGTGCCGGCGCTGGTATCCGCGGATCTACTACGGACAACCGGAAAAGGGGCTCGCCCACCGCGCACTGGCCGACATCCAGGAGTCGATCCGCGAGCTGAAGTACTACCGACGCACCGCCTTCGTCCCCCAGCCAGGGCCTTCTACCAGCGAGATTGCCGCGGCGGCGGCCGAGCTCCACGCCCCGGGCGAATCAGATTCGGCTGGAGAGGCCCACAACAGCTAGTATCGACGACGCTGCTGCCGCCTCCGGACGGTCCGCAGCGATGGTGGCTGTAGTTCAGTTGGTAGAGCACCAGGTTGTGATCCTGGCTGTCGCGGGTTCGAGTCCCGTCAGCCACCCTGCAGGTCAGGCCCCGATTTCGGGGCCTGACTTTTTTGTGCCCACGACGGCGTGCTCAGCTCCACGCCGGACTGACGGGCGACGTCGTGCAATCGCACGATGTACTGCACCGCCTCTGCCTCCGCCTGCACGCGCCGGGCGACGCTACGCCGCTGCCGGACGTTCTCGGCGGCGACGCCGACGATGAAGAGTCCGAGAAACGCGAGCCCGCCATAGACGTTGCCGAACATCGACCAGGTGAGCGCGCCGGACACCGTGGCGCCCACAGGCAGCATCACCACCACCGTGAGGATCGAGACGCCGGCCGGATCGATGTTGCGCATGAACGTTCACTCCCAGCCCGACTACCTACGGCAGCGTAGGTCGAACGACTAAGAGCGAGCTAATAGTTCACTTATCACAGAGCATGGTTTCTGGTCGGCCGGCGCAAGCCCTCCGGCGGCTCGTGACGGATCGCCGCTGCGGCGCGATGGCCCTTTGTGCGCACGGGCCGTGGCAAATATTGATGATTCAAAAGTTCCTCGACGGGGTACAGACCGGAACAGCAGCTTGGCGTCCGGGGGGACGCGTATCGCGAAGGGACCCGAGGATGACCACTGACGAATTCGCTGAAATCGACGGTTCGCAGCAATTAACCACCTGGCTCGACCGTCTCGCCGCCTTCGTCACCGCACTCGACGCCATCGATGCCGATGACCCGTACACGTTCTGCGAGGACGCATGGGACATCTGGGAGAGCGCAGCTATCTCCGATCCGCCCTCGGCCACCGATCCGGCAATGCTTCTCGTGCTGGGCGTGATTGAGGTGTTGGCGGAGGCGGTCACTTCGACTGCTCGCGATCACCACAGCCCTCCGAGCGACAGCCGTCGGCTGACGCTCTCGGCCATCCACAACTCGCTGATCGATGAGCTGAACGCAGTCCACCTTCAATGCGAGCGGTGGAAGCACGAAGGTTTGCCAGGAGCCGCGACGGTGAAGGCACGCAGCGCCGCCGCGATGGCGGGCTTGCAGGTTGCCACGAAGTTCGGCAACCAGCTCTCGGCGTAGCACCAACAATTTGTTCTCGACCCGGACGGACCGGACAGGTGTCCACCTTGACCAGGCGATTCGGTTCCCGTCTTCGTACGGCTCACGAGGGCTGATCCGCTCCCCCGAAACCTCGAAATGGTAAAGATTTCGTCCGCTCGTCGCAGTTGGGCAACCCAAATATCCGAACATGAGTTACCGTCAGGTAATAACTGCACCGCTTAGCTGGGGGAGGGTTGCAGCATGCACGGTCACGACGCAACCACTGAATCAAGCGGGTTCGCCGGCGACACCGGTCCACTCGGTGTCTGGACAGATCGACTCGACGCCTTCTGCGCGGCCCTCGACGCCATCGACGCTGACGACCCCTTCGACTACTGCGCGGACGCCTGGGAGATCTGGCAGGGCGCCGCGGCGGCCGATCCCCCACCGCACGACGACCCGGCCATCCTGGTTGTTCTCGGCACCCTGCAAGCGCTGGCACATGCGATGACCTCGGCGACTCTCGATTACTACCGCACCGCGGACGTCCGGGACCGAATGACGCCTTCGGCGATACACACCTCGATCAAGCGTTGCCTGGGCACGCTGCGGCGCGAGTGCGGCCGCTGGCTGGACGAGGGCGGTCCGCCGGCCGACGAGATCGACGCCCGGACCGTCGCGCTGACGGCCAGCCTGCAGGCGTCGGGCGCCCGGCCGACGGTGGACGCCGGGATCACGTTCGACAAGGTGTGCGCGCTCACGGATTCCGAGAACAAGCGCTACCGCGAGGCATACGGCCGCCTGCGGACGATGGTGAACCGGGAGTCGTTGCAGCGCATCATGATTGCAAGCGAAACCTTGACCGACGTCGTGACCGGCATCGTCCTCGATTTGCAGACCACCCACGGTTCCACCTTCGACGAGCGCATCAACGACGAGCGTCGTCGCAAGATCGGCTCGGCACTGGCTGCCGTCACTGCCGCCCTGCACAGCCATCGACAACAGTCGGTTGCGAGTGCGTCAAAGGCCTTCGGCCACAACAGTCCCCAGGCTCGGGCAGTTGATGCGTTGTTCGACGACCTCGCCGAATCGTCGTTCGACTACCGTTGGCTGAGCGAGTTGAACGATTGCGAAAGCAACGCGCTGCGCTACCAATTCACCGCGCGCCGACACGGCGAGCCCCATGTGGACGTTCACCTGGACCGTGAGCGCATGGCGACACACGCGAATCAACCGGGCAGACGATGGCCGGCGCCCGATGAACTCACCGCGCTGAGCCGCGATCCCAGTGTGCTGGACATGCTCGCGGGGGTTCAGCCGAAACTCACAGCCTTACAGGACCAGATCGACACCATCCTGTACCCGACCGTCGCCGAGGACGTCGCGGCCGTGACAGAGTTGATCGGCCGATTCGGTGGCGAAAGGGGTCTCGACGCCGTCAAATCCGCGCCAGGGTCCACCCACGAGCCGTGGACTCCCCCGCACTTGTCGCCGCGGGTGCTGTCCTTCGTCCGGACCTTCGGGGAGCGACGCTAAGCGTTGGCGTTGCCCGCTTTCCACTGCTGCCAGGGAATGTTCCAGTCGCCGAGCCCCTCGGTGCCCGGCAATGTCGAGCCGACGGTGTTGCGGACTTCCACGATGTCACCGCGTTTGGTGTTGTCATAGAACCACCGCGCATTGCTCGGACTGGCGTTCAGGCAGCCGTGGCTGGTGTTGGAATATCCCTGCGCGCCTACGGACCACGGCGCGGAGTGGACGTAGATGCCGCTGTAGGACATCTGGGTGGCCCAATCCACCTCGGTGCGATAGCCGTTGGGCGAGTTGGACGGAACGCCGTACGTCGACGAATCCATGATCATGTGCGACAACCGGTCGCCGACGATGTAGACACCGTTGTTGGTCGGGGTGCTGTTCTTGCCCATCGAGATCGGGATGGTCTTGACGACCTCGCCGTTGCGCCGGACGGTCAGCTGCTTGGTGTTGTCGTCGGCGGTCGCGATCACCTCGTCACCGATGGTGAAGCGCGACGACAGATTCTGCTGGCCGAACAACCCGTCACCGAGATCGACCCCATAGGTGTTGGCCTGGACGTCGACCGTGGTGCCCGGCTTCCAGAAGTTCTCCGGGCGCCAACGCACCTCACGGTTGTTCAGCCAGTAGAACGCACCCTCGACGGGCGGGTTGGTGGTCACCTTGATCGCGCGTTCGGCCGCCAGGCGGTTCGGGATGTTCTCATCGAAGCGCACCGCGATTGGTTGACCGACGCCTACGACCTCGCCGTCGCCGGGCAACAGGTAGGGCATTGTCAGGTTTTCCGGTGACTGCGTCTCGAAGGTCAGCTTCTCGGTCGTCACGCCACCGAGACCCAGCGACTGCGCGCTCAACGTGTAGCTCTTGTTGTAGCCCAGCGGCTCACTGGTCGACCACGTCACGCCGTCCGGGCTCAGGGTGCCGGCCACCTGCTTGCCGGACTCGTTGACCATCGTCACCGACCCGAGCACCCCGCCGGTGGCGCTCACCGTCACCGGGCGGTCCAGCGGCACGTCAACCGCTCCGTCCTTGACCGATGCCGTCAGCTGCGGCACCAGCAGATCACCGTAGGGGGTGCCTTTGTCCGCGATGACCTTGACCGGGGCGGGCGCCGGCTCACCGCTGCTACACCCGCTGAGCCCGATGAGCAGGGCGGGGATGATCGCGAGAGCCGCCAGCCGGGTTCGACGCCCCGGCCGGTTCAGCGAGCCGACCTGCCACATACCGCCCTCAACTCCTGCTTGCTGTGCGAACGCTGGGAATGATTGGCAATAGTCTAAGGGAACTTCCAGGCCGGCGGCGACTGTGCAGATCAGCAGCCCGACCGAGCCCACCAGCGGGATTTCATGTTCGGCAGTGGTGTTTGTTATTGTCGCTGACGCGGTTCGCGCCGTTAGCTCAGTTGGTAGAGCAGCTGACTCTTAATCAGCGGGTCCGGGGTTCGAAACCCTGACGGCGCACAAAACGAAAGCCCTGCCTCGGCGGGGCTTTCGTCGTTTCACGAGACTTTGGCCGGTATCCCTGGCCGCCCAGCCAGCTTGGCGTCCCGTCGTATCAAGAACTGCTGCACGCGACCACAAGGGGCCAGATGATCCCCATCCTGACGGCCATCATCGGCGCCGTAGTGGTAATCCTCGGCGCCATGGTCGCGCGGAATGCGGACGTGGCCGACCGGCTGGTCCACCTGATCGGCGAGCGGCGCCGCGAGTTGGTGACGTCCTAGCCCACGGCGCACGCGTCAGGCAGGCTTGCGACCTACGCCGCGGCACGGCTGCCCTTTGTTGTCGCGGTGTTCAGGCATCTTCTGCCCGTGCTGATCCGGCGCGCTGACCCTGCGTCGACACACTGGACATACAAGTTCGGCCATCACCTTCTCCTGGTTCATTTGGGGTGAGCGACGGGAGTCGCAGACGCGACGCGGATGTCGACGCTGAAGTATTGGATGCGAGGCGCCTCGGCAATGACCATCTCCTTCAGCTTCGCGAACACCTTGTCCAATGCCTCCACCGCGTCGGTGTCCCCCGGCACGATCGACACGCCGATATCGAACCAGTGGCCTCCGTATCGGGTAACCCCGTGGGCGAAGCCCGGAAGTTCGGTGTGCTCCTCGGGATCCCAGGAGTCGACTCGCACTGCCTTATCAGTCATCGCCTCATCTTCGGGTCGCCGCACAGTGGCGGTAAGGGACTTTTGACCCCGAACTCGCGCAACAGGTCTCCGGCTGTGCGCGGCCGGATACGCTGCCGTGACCGGGCGAAGGAGGTTGGCGATGACCGATGTGGCGGCGCGCTTTTCCGCGATCGTCGGCGGGAGGCATTTTGCCGTCGATGACGCCATCGCCGACGACTACGGCCACGACGAAGCTCTGACCATCCCGCCCCAGCGCCCGGCCTATCTCGCCAAGCCCGCCACCGCCGAAGAAGTCGCGGCGCTGCTGAAAACCGCGACAGAACACCATGTTCCGGTGACCGCCCGAGGGTCGGGTTGTGGGTTGTCCGGCGCCGCCCAACCGGTCGCCGACGGGCTGCTGATCTCGTTCGAGCGGATGAACGCCATCGTGGAGATCGACACCGACAATCACGTCGCCGTGGTGCAGCCCGGCGTCACCCTGACCGAACTCGATGCCGAGACCGCCCGGGTCGGACTGAGTTACACGGTGTATCCCGGCGAGCTGTCCTCCAGCGTCGGCGGAAACGTCGGAACCAACGCCGGCGGCATGCGGGCCGTGAAATACGGAGTCACCCGCCACAACGTGCTCGGCCTGCAGGCCGTCCTACCCACCGGCGAGATCATCCGTACCGGCGGCAAGATGTCGAAGATCTCCACCGGGTACGACCTCACGCAGCTGATCATCGGATCCGAGGGCACCCTGGCGCTGGCGACGGAGGTCACCGTCAAACTGGTCCCCCGGCTGGCACACAGCGTCACGGTGCTGGCACCCTTCGATGATTTCGACCAGGTCATGGCCGCCGTCCCGAAGCTGATCTCGAGCGGACTGAACCCGACCATCGTCGAGTACATCGACAACGTCGTGATGGCCGCGATCGTCAACGCCGAGAAGCTGGAGCTGGGCATTCCCGAACAGATCCGCGACACCTGCGCGGCCTACCTCGTGGTCGCCCTGGAGAACAACCACACCGACCGCCTCGACGAGGACGCCACCGCGTTGGGCGCGCTGCTCAGCGACTGGGGCGCCGTGGACGCCTATGTACTGCAAGGCAATTCAGCGCGCCGACTGATCGTGGCACGGGAGAACGTGTTCTGGACCGCGAAAGCGATCGGAGCGGACGACATCATCGACGTCGTCGTTCCACGGGCATCGATGCCGGAGTTCCTGCGCAGGGCCCGCGACATCGCGATGGCCGAAGGAGTCGGCATGAGCGGGTGCGGGCACGCCGGCGACGGAAACGTCCACGGCGTCCTGTTCTGCAAAGAGCCGAAGACCCGCAAGAAGCTGCTCACCGAGATCTTCGCGCTCGGCATGTCGCTGGGCGGCGCGATCTCCGGCGAGCACGGTGTCGGGCGGGCCAAGGCCGACTATTTCCGCGAGCTCGAGGATCCGGCCAAGGTGGCTTTGATGCAGCGGATCAAGCACAGTTTCGACCCGGCCGGCATCCTCAACCCTGGCGTCGTTTTCGGTCAACATCGTCCTTGACCGGCACTCGCCGGGGCTGCTAAACAGGGCGTGACCCGATAGTTTGAGCGATCGCTCAGCAAGCGACGGGCCAGGACCGGGGATTGCTATGGCGATTGCGAACGACACCGTCTATTACGACCCGTACGACGTCGACATCGTCGCCGACCCCTATCCCGTGTACGCCCGTCTGCGCGACGAGGCGCCGATCTACCACAACGAGCGCTACGACTTCTGGACGTTGTCGCGGCACGCCGACGTCGACGCCGCGCTGTCGGACTGGGAGACGTTCTCCAACAGTCGCAGCGACATCCTGGAGCTGATCAAGTCCGACTTCGACATGCCCGGTGGCGTGATGATGTTCCAGGATCCGCCCGCTCACACCCAACTGCGCGGCCTGATGTCCCGAGTGTTCACGCCCCGGCGGATGGCCGAAATCGAAGACCAGATCCGCCGGTACTGCGTCGGCTGCCTCGATCCGCTGGTCGGCTCGGGCGGCTTCGACATCATCGCCGAACTGGCCTCGATGATGCCGATGCGGGTGATCGGCATGCTGCTGGGAATCCCTGAGTCCGAACAAGTTTCGGTGCGCGACGCCAACGATGCCAACCTGCGGACCAAACCAGGCACCCCGATGAAAGTCGCCGACCCCGACCGCATCGCCGATGGCCGCATCTACGCCGACTACGTCGAGTGGCGGTCCAAGAATCCCTCCGACGATCTGATGACCGCACTTCTCAACGTCGAGTTCACCGATGACGACGGGGTCACCCGCAAGCTCACCCGAACAGAGGTGCTGCACTACACCCAGGTGGTGGCCGGCGCGGGCAACGAGACCACCGGCCGGCTGATCGGCTGGCTGGCCAAAGTCCTGGCCGAGCACCCGTCCCAACGCCGCGACGTCCGCAACGACCGCTCGCTGCTGAACCGCACGATCGACGAGACCCTGCGCTTCGAACCCACCGGCCCGCACGTCGGGCGCTATGTGCTCAGAGACTTCGAGTGCTACGGCACGACAGTGCCGGCCGGCAGCGCGATGCTGCTGCTGTTCGGGGCCGCCAATCGAGATCCGCGCCGCTACGACGACCCCGACAGCTTCAACATCCACCGCGACACCATCAGCCATCTGACGTTCGGCAAGGGCGTCCACTACTGCCTCGGCGCCAACCTGGCCCGGCTCGAAGGGCGGGTTGCGCTCGACGAGTTGCTCAACCGCTTCCCCGAATGGGACATCGACTACGCGAACGCCACACTGGCACCGACATCGACCGTGCGGGGCTGGGAACGGCTACCCATCGTCCTGCCCTGATCGAGACTCCGAGGTTGCCAAGGTTGCGTCGTCCACCGGTCGGCGACCGGTGTGAGATGCATCGCTGTGAATCTGCTGGGCAAAATGCCGGGACAGTCGACTGACCAGCAAGAATGTCCACGTGAAGGTAACCGGACAGGTTATCGATGAAGCAAAGTAGTGCTTTGTGCTGCTCTTATGCAAGAGGCGGTGTTATAGTCGGCGTTAGCTGTACTGACCAACAGCCGCCCCCGGACCACCCGTCCAGTGACGTAGTGAGGACTTAGCCGCATGACGCCGGAAAACCTCGTTCCCCACCCCAAGGGCGAGGTAGCTCCACAGGCACCCGCACCAGCGTTGCCGCTGCATGTGCACAGCTGCGGCCGACTGGGTCTGACGGCCAATCCCCCGGGCTTTCGCCGCTCGTTCGGCGAGTGGCTGCGCCGCCGCTAATCGCGATCGGCGACCCGTCCCGGATTCACCCACGACGCGGCCGCTCCGATCACCATCATCACCGCCGCGGCGATGAACACCACCGTCAAACCCGCGTGGAACGGCCCCGAAATCAGATGCGGGAAGAACTCCTTGCCGGTCAACACCGAGGCATTGACCCCGGGCTGGTGCACCGTGTCGCCCATGAGCTCGCCGATCGGGTTGTATCCGAGGAACGCCGCGAACAGGCTGCCTACGGGCGGTAGCTCCGCGATGCGGTGCGCCTCGGTCATCGAGACCCCTTGATTCTGGAGCCCAGTGCTCAGGGTGCCCGGCAACGTGTTCGCCAGACCGGCGATCATCAGCGAGAAGAAGATGCCGATCGACAGCGACATCCCGGCGTTGGTGAACGTCGCCCGGATCCCGGAGGCGGCGCCCCGCTCGGAGGCCGGCACGCTGGACATGATCGCCGCCGTGTTCGGTGAGGTGAAGATGCCGCCGCCCACACCATTGAGGAAGACCAGCAGGCCGAACAGCCAGAAGCTGAAGTTCACCGGAATCACCATCAGCGCAAGGAAAGTCGCGGCCATCAACAGCATGCCGCCGATCGCGAAAGGACGCGATCCGAACTTGTCCGACAGCGTGCCCGACAGCGGGCCGGCCACCAAAAAGCCGAGCGTCATCGGCAGCAGATAGATCCCCGACCATAGTGGAGTGGATTCAAAGCTGTAGCCGTGCAAGGGCAACCAGATCCCCTGCAGCCAGATGATGAGCATGAATTGCAATCCCCCGCGCCCCACGGCGGCCATCAGACCGGCAAGGTTACCGAGCGCGAACGGCTTGGCCTTGAACAGGCGGACGTCGAGCATCGGAGCACGCACCCGCAGTTCCACGATGCAGAGCACGGCCAGAAGCAGCACACCCGCGCCGATGGCGCCGAGCACCCAGGGATTCGTCCAGCCGGTCGGGTGCCCGCCATAGGGCTGGATACCGTACGTGATCCCGGCCAGCAGCACGGTGAATCCCACCGCGAACAGCGCAGTGCCCGACCAATCCAACTTCGCCGGGGTACGCACACCGACCTCGACCAGAGAACGCACACTCCAGATGGTTCCGGCCAGCCCGAGCGGCACGCCGACCCAGAACACCGCTCGCCAATCCCATTGCGACAGCAGACCGCCGATCAGTAGCCCCAGGAACTGCCCGGCTATCGCGGCCACCTGATTGACCCCCAGTGCCATTCCACGCTGACGGCTGGGAAAGGCGTCGGTGAGGATCGCGGCCGAGCAGGCCATCAGCATTGCACCGCCGACACCCTGTACCACCCGCCAACCGATCAGCCACACCGCACCTCCGGTCAGTTCAAAGGGGTCGAACGACAACGCGATCGCCGCGATCGTGAACACCACAAAGCCCAGGGTGTAGATCCGGACGCGGCCGAAGATGTCGCCCAACCGGCCCAGCGGCACCACCAGCACGGCGGTCGCGACGAGGTATCCCATGAGCATCCACAGCAGGTAGCTCACGTTCCCCGGCGCCAGCGGGTTGAGCCCGATTCCGCGGAAGATCGCCGGCAGCGAGATCAGCACGATCGACGAGTTGATCGAGGCCAGAAGTGCACCGAGCGTGGTGTTGGACAGCGCCACCCACTTGTAGCGGGGGTGCTCATAGTCCATCCGCCGACGCCGGCGCGTGGTCTCGGCGACTGCCTCGAGTTCGGTATCGGCGACCGGTGCGTCGGTCATTGAGTCTGTGGTTGTCACTGTCGGCTTCCCTTCGGCTCCTGTCGAGGGATAGCCAAAACATTCATTAACTATGTAAATTACTTCCTGTGTGTTTCCTGTTCGCTTGATGTGCCGTACGACGGGGTAGATCAACGTCCTGCTCGAAACACGAATCCCTGGGGGCCGGCGATGACCACAAGCGGACAGACCAAAACGATCACCACCAACGTTCCCGCCCGGCTCGATCGGTTGCCGTGGTCGAGGTTTCACTGGCGCGTCGTCATCGGTCTCGGGTCTGCGTGGGTGCTCGACGGCCTGGAAGTCACCATGGTCGGCAACGTCTCCGCGCGGCTCACCGAGCCCGGCAGCGGACTGGCCATCACCGCAGGGCAGATCGGCATCGCGGCCGCCATCTACGTCGTGGGTGCCTGCGTGGGTGCGCTGGTGTTCGGCCAGCTGACCGACCGTTACGGCCGCAAGAAGCTCTTCCTGCTCACACTGGGCCTGTATCTGGCGGCCACCGTCGCGACGGCGTTCTCGTTCGCGCCGTGGTACTTCTTCCTCACCCGGTTCCTCACCGGCGCGGGCATCGGCGGCGAGTACGCCGCGGTGAATTCCGCTGTGGACGAGCTGATTCCGGCCCGCAACCGCGGCCGGGTCGACCTGGCGATCAATGGGTCCTACTGGTTGGGCGCGGTACTGGGCGCCGCCGGCTCACTGGTCCTGCTGAACGGTGACTGGGTGCCGCTGAATGTCGGCTGGCGACTGGCCTTCGGCATCGGCGCGACGTTCGGCCTGGTGGTGTTGCTGGTTCGGCGCAACGTCCCGGAGAGTCCGCGCTGGCTGTTCATCCACGGTCGCGAAGAGGAAGCCGAACGGATCGTCGACGAAATCGAGCGCGACGTGATCGACCGCACCGGCGCACAGCTCGACGAACCGGACCGCGAGCTGACGATCCACCAACGCCACACCATCGGCTTCCGCGAGATCGCACATGTGGCGTTCACCCGCTACCCCAAACGCGCGATGCTCGGATTGGCACTGTTCGTCGGGCAGGCGTTCCTCTACAACGCGGTGACATTCAACCTCGGCACCCTGCTCAACAGTTTCTACGGCGTCTCATCCGGTATCGTGCCGGCGTTCTTCATCGTCTGGGCCGCAGGCAATTTCACCGGGCCCCTGATCCTCGGCCGCTTGTTCGACACCGTCGGACGCAAGCCGATGATCGCGCTGTCCTATCTTGGATCGGCGGTGATCACCCTCGTCCTCACCGCGGTGTTCCTCGCGCAGACGGGCGGCTTGTGGGGGTTCATGGCCGTACTCGTCGCCACCTTCTTCCTCGCCTCAGCCGGTACCAGCGCGGCATACCTGACGGTCAGCGAGATCTTCCCGATGGAAACCCGGGCGCTGGCCATCGCCTTCTTCTACGCCATCGGCACCGCGATCGGCGGCATCACCGGACCGCTGCTGTTCGGGCAGCTGATCGGCTCGGGTGAACGCGGCTTGGTGGCCGTGGCCTTCCTGGTCGGCGCTGCGGTCATGGCCGTCGGCGGGCTGGTGGAACTCGCCTGGGGCGTGAAGGCCGAAGGCCGCCAGCTCGAGGACATCGCGGCGCCGCTCACCTCAGCCGGCGAGGCCAAGCCATGAGCGCGGCGTGCCGGATGTTGGGGCACCGGATGGTGTTCACCAACGACGGACCCACACTGCATTTCCATTGCGACCGAGGTTGCGGCACAACGGGTTACAAGACATATCCGACGGCGGAGCACGCGGCCCGCTACTCCAAGGCCTTCAACCGGCGCGACAGTGACGACCTGGGCAAACGCGCACCGCTGATCGGGTTGTTGCCGTTGCGGCTCTGGCGGCTGATCCGCCGAAATTAGCCGTTGCGGATGCGGCGCACCACCAGGACGACGGTCACCACGCTGACGCCGGCCAGCGCCGCGGCCACCGGGGGCTTCTTGACGAAGCGCAGCACCGCGGCCTTGACGTCGTCGGCGATGCGCTGGGGGTTGGCGCGCTCGGCCAGCGAGTCCACCGTCACCGCCAGCCGGTCACGCGCCTGGTCGATCTCGGCCTTGATGACCTCGGGGTCCCGGTCCGCCACTTCCGTCCTCCAAATCGCCGCCCTGCCGAACTACCCTAGATCAACCCGGGCCAACCCCGATGCACCGGTGGATGAAGGGACTACTAGGTGACCGACACAGCACGCCTCGAAGTTGGCGACAAAGCACCGGCGTTCAGCCTGCCGGACGCCGAGGGAAAGACCGTGAAGCTGTCCGACTTCAAAGGCCGCAAGGTGATCGTGTACTTCTACCCGGCCGCGATGACCCCCGGCTGCACCAAGCAGGCCTGCGACTTCCGGGACAGCCTGGCCGAACTCAACGGCGCGGGCATCGACGTCGTCGGCATCTCCCCCGACAAGCCGGAGAAGCTGGCCAAGTTCACCGAGCGCGACGAGCTGACGTTCCCCCTGCTGTCGGATCCCGACAAGAAGGTCCTCACCGCGTGGGGCGCCTACGGCGAGAAGAAGATGTACGGCAAGACCGTCCAGGGCGTCATCCGGTCGACGTTCGTGGTCGATGAGAAGGGCAAGATCGAGGTCGCACAGTACAACGTCAAGGCCACCGGCCACGTCGCCAAACTGCGGCGGGATATCTCGGTCTAGGTCGGCTCCCCCAGCTTCCCGAGCAGCAGCGCCTCGGTGGTGGCGGCGCGCTCCAGCACCCCGAGATGCAGGCTTTCGTTGATGCTGTGCGCCTGCGTGCCGGGGTCCTCGACACCGGTGACGAGGATGGTGGCGTCGGGGAACGCGGTGGCGAACTCGGCGATGAACGGAATCGAGCCGCCCATCCCCATGTCGACGACGTCGGCGCCCCAAGCTTCCTTGAACGCGGCGCGGGCGGCGTCGTAGACCGGTCCGCTGGCGTCGATCGCGTAGGGCTGACCGACGTCACCGGGGATGACCTTCACGTGCGCGCCCCAGGGCGCGTGCTGCTCGAGGTGGCGTCGCAGCGCGTGCAGATGGGCCGCCGCGTCACCGCCCGGCGCCACCCGCATGCTGACCTTCGCGCTGGCGCGCGGAGTCAGCGTGTTCGACGCCTTGGCGATCGGCGTGGTGTCGATGCCGATGACGGTGATCGCCGGCTTGGCCCACATGCGTTGAGCCACACTGCCGGAGCCGATCTCCTGCACCCCGTCGAGCAGCCCGGACTCGGCCCGCACCCACTGCGGGCCGCGGTCGACGTCCGCGGCGCTCGTCTCGTACAGGCCCTCGACGGCGACGTTGCCGTCGTCGTCGTGCAGGCTGGCCAGCAGGCGGACCAGGACGCTGAGCGCGTCGGGCACCACCCCGCCCCACAGCCCCGAGTGCAGTCCGTGGTCCAGGGTGGCGACCTCGACCACGCAGTCGGCCAGTCCACGCAATGACACTGTCAGCGCCGGGATCTCGGAGGTCCAGTTGTCCGAGTCGGCGATCACGATGACATCGGCGGCCAGCTTGTCCTTGTGGGCGGCCAGCAGCCTGCCCAGCGACGGCGAGCCGGACTCCTCCTCCCCCTCGACGAACACCGCGACGCCGACCGGCGGATTGCCCGCGTGCGCACGGAACGCCGCCAGATGGGTGGCGATCCCGGCCTTGTCGTCGGCGGTGCCCCGGCCGTAGAGCCGCCCGTCCCGTTCAGTCGGCTCAAAGGGATCCGAATCCCATTGCGATGCTTCACCTTCGGGCTGGACATCGTGGTGGGCGTACAGCAGCACCGTCGGCGCACCGGGCGGCGCGGGATGGTGCGCGATCACCGCGGGGGCACCGCCCTCGGCGACGATCTCGACCTGAGCGAAGCCCGCATTGCTCAACAGATCGGCCACCGCCCGGGCGCTGCGATGCACCTCATCACGCCGGGCCGGGTCGGCCCACACCGATTGGATGCGGACCAGATCCTCCAGGTCGGCTCGCACCGAGGGAAGCACCGCCTGCACGCGTTCGACGAGATCACTCATACCGACGACGTTAGTCGCTCGCCATTGTCGGCGAGCAGACGCAAAAGTGTCCGACACGCCGAAGGAACAGGCCTCTTTACGTCTGCTCGCGGTTAGAGGGTCTCCAGGATGGCCACCGCCGCCGCGGTGTCACCCTCATGCGTCAGCGACACGTGGATGGTCACCTCGGCCAGATGCTTGGCGATGTCACCGGTCAGCCGGACCTTGGGCCGGCCCCACATATCGGTGATGACCTCGATGTCGCGGTGAATGCCCTCCGGCAGCACCGGACGTTGCGCGAAGCGCGAGCCCGACCACGCCTTGATCACAGCCTCCTTGGCGGCCCACCGAGCCGCCAGGTGCCGCGCCGCCACCGAACTCTTGTCGGCGGCGTCACGGCGCTCACCTGGCGTGAACGTCTCCGCGAACACCGTTCCCGGCTGGTCGACCTGCTCGGCGAAATCGGGGATGGAGACGACGTCGATCCCCACTCCGACTATTGCCACGGCGCGACTTTATCGCACGTAGGCGTCGTCATCGCCCAGGCGTGAGGCCGGGTCGAGCAGCATCGCCGCCTCCTGTCGCTTCTCCGGCTCGTCATGGTTGAACCGGCGATCGGCAGGCTTCTCGTACATCGGCCGTCCACCGGCGATGGCCGAGGCCAGGCGCCGCTGACCCGCCAGCACCCGCTCGTGCGCCCGCTTGGTGTAGTCCGCCCGCTCCTGCTCGTTCAGCGAGGCCAGGAACGCCTGCGGATGCACCAGCGCGATCAGACCGGACACGTGACCGAAGCCGAGGCTGGTGACCAGACCCGCCTTCAGCGGGAACTTGTCGCCCAGGCGCAGGGTCTCGCGCGGCCACACGAAGTGACCGGACGTGGCCAGCTCGTCGTCGACACAGTCCAGGCTGCGGTTCGGCGGGATGACGCCGTCACGCAGGATCTGGCAGAGCCCCATCATCTGGAAGACCGCCGCGCCGCCCTTGGCGTGACCGGTCAGGCTCTTCTGGCTGACGATGAACAGCGGGGCCCCGGGCGCACGGCCCAGCGAGTCGGCCAGCCGCTCATGCAACTCCGTCTCGTTGGGGTCGTTGGCCAGCGTCGAGGTGTCGTGCTTGGAGATCACCGCGATGTCGTCGGCGCCGACTCCGAGCTTGGCCAGTGAACGGGCCAGCTGCGAATCCTTGCCGCCCCGACCGGCGCCCAGCGCACCGAGTCCGGGAGCCGGGATCGAGGTGTGCACGCCGTCGCCGAAGCTCTGCGCGTAGCCCACCACGGCCAGCACCGGCAGACCCATCTTCAGTGCCAGGTCGCCGCGCGCCAGCAGGATGGTGCCGCCGCCCTGGGCCTCCAGGAAGCCCAGCCGGCGACGATCGTTGGCGCGGGAGAACTTCGAGTCACTGATGCCCTTGGCCCGCATCGTGGCGGTCTCGGCGGTCGCCGCCATGTCACCGAAGCCGATGACGGCTTCCAATGTCATGTCGTCGAAGCCACCGGTGACCACCAGCTCGGCCTTGCCGAGGCGGATCTTGTCCATGCCCTCCTCGACCGACACCGCCGCGGTGGCGCACGCGCCGACCGGGTGGATCATCGAGCCGTAGCTGCCGACGTAGGACTGGATGACATGCGCGGCAACGACGTTCGGCAGGACCTCCTGCAGGATGTCGTTCGGCTTGGCCTTGCCCATCAGGTTGCCGTGGTACATGGTCTGCATCGACGTCATACCGCCCATACCGGTGCCCTGGGTGGACGCCACCAGGCTGGGGTGCACCCAGCGCATCAGCTCGTTCGGGGTGAACCCCGACGACAGGAACGCGTCGACGGTGGCGACGATGTTCCACAGCGCCACCCGGTCGATCGAGCTGGCCATGTCCGGGCTGATGCCCCAGACCGTCGGGTCGAAGCCGGTCGGGATCTGCGCCCCCACCGTCCGCGACAGCTTGGTCTTGCGCGGCACGCGAATCTCGGTGCCCGCCTTGCGGATCACCTCCCAGTCACCGGAGTCCGGCACCGGCCGGGCGACGGTGTGCTCGGGGTCGAACTCCACGAACGCGCGAGCGTCGGCCTCCGAGGACACCACGAAGCTGAAGTCCTTGTCCAAGAAAACGCTGACCATCAGCGGTGACGAGTGATCGGGGTCGATGGCGCCGTCATCCACGAATTCGCGGATGCCGCAACGCTCCACGACGGCGTCGTGGTAGCGCTCCACCAGTTCGGCCTCGTCGACCATCTCACCGGTAGCGGTGTCGTACCAGCCCGGCTTGGGATCGTCCTCCCACCCGATAAGCCCGGTGGTCCAGGCCAATTCGAGCACGCCGGCTGCCGACAACTCGTTGTCGACCTCCATCTCGAAGCGGGTGCGCGACGAGCCGTACGGGCCCAGTTCGGCGCCGCCGACGATGACCACCAGGTCGGCCGGGTCGACGTCCAGGTCGGCCCATGCCGGCGGGGTGTTCGCGACGTAGCCGCGTGGCGGCGACGGCAGGGCGGCGATGGTGCCCGCCGTCGCAGCGGACGCAGCCGCATCCGCCGATTCGCTGGCCATCTCCTCCCGGGCCTTGGCGGCCAGTTCGGCCATGTCGAGCTTGACGTCGCCGAGTCCACCGGTGAGGTCGACCTTCAGCGGGGCGTTGGCCGAGGCGACCTTGGCCTCCACCGAGCACAGGTCGAGCAGCATCGCAGCCATCTCTTCGGTGCTGTAGGTGGTGACGCCGGCCTCTTCGACGGCACCGACGATGGCGTCGTTATGCCCCATCAGGCCGGTGCCCTTGGTCCAGCCGATCAACGCGTGCGCGAAGCTGACCCGCTGCGCCCACGACGTCTCCGCACTCCACCGGTTGACCACCGCATCCAGCGCGGACTTGGACTCGCCGTAGGCGCCGTCACCGCCGAACATGCCGCGGTTGGGTGAACCGGGCAGCACGACGTGCAGACGTGAGGCGATGTCCCGCTCGGCACCGATTGACGACAGCCCACCGATCAGCCGCTGGACGGCCCACAGCAGGACCTTCATCTCCATCTCGGAGCGCGAGCCCGCCTCGGACAGGTCGCCGGCCACCCGCGGCGCCGCAAACGGGAACAGCAGCGTCGGGGTCAGCGCGTCCTTGAGGTGAATCGACTGCGGCCCAAGGCTTTCGGTCTGCTCACTACCGACCCACGACGCCAGCGCGTCGATGTCGGAGTAGGAGGCCATGTTGGCCGGGACCACCCACAGCGACGCGCCGTAGCGGGCGTGGTCGCGGTAGAGCGCCTTGTAGAACGCCAGCCGGTCGTCGTCGAGCTTGGACGTCGTCGCGATCACCGTGGCGCCACCGTCGAGCAGGCCTGCCACCACCGATGCGGCGATCGAGCCCTTCGACGCGCCGGTGACCACCGCGACCTCGTCGCTGTAGTGACCCTTGCCGGGGTTCTCGGCGCCGGCGGCGATCCGGCCGAACAGCGACGCATGGATGTTGCGCCCGCTCGCCAGGGCCCGGCCCTGCCACCAGTTGGCCTGGGTGGCAACGACATTGCCGGCACCCTCGAAGCGCTCCGAGAGCGCCAGCCAGTCGGCGTCGATATCGCCCTCGTCGGCAAGCCAAAGCTTGACCAGATCCTCGCGCGCACTGGCCCAGCGGTCGTCGAGCAGCACCGCCTTCTTGGCGTCGAACGCCGGGGCCACCAACCGCGGCCAGTCCGAGCCGAGTTCGGCGGTGACCAGGTCGATGAGTTCGGCGTCGGTGGCCGCGGGAGCGGCCGTCACCGGGTTGTCCAGACCGAGCTGACCCAGCACCATCCGGGCAGCCGACGCCAGCACACCGTCGCGACCGGTCACCGTCTCGGCGAACTCGGTCAGCGCGGCCGAGTCGACCACGCCGCCCGCGGCACCGCCGGCCGACGGCAACGACACCGCGACGCCCTTGCGGGCCGCCACCGAGGCGACCGCGGCGTCGATCGCCTTGTCCACGGCGGCGGCATCGGCCAGCGCACCCTCGTGCAGGCCGCCGAGTGCGCCACCGCGCACACTGCTGCCCTCACGGGTGCCCAGAGCCAGTTCGGCGGTGACGTGCTTGGCCCAGCCGTCGCCGAGTTCCCAGGTCTTCTTGACCCGCTCGGCGATCGCGGCCGGGCGTTTGCCGGACGGGCCCAGCACCGTGCGCAGCTGATCGTTGATCGCATCGGAGAGCACCGGGCCGAACGGCTTGTAGGTGCGCGCCAGCTTGGCGACCTGACCCTTCAGCGCCGCCAGATCCGCCTCGGCGGCACCGTCGATGGCACCCAGGTTCAGCTCCGAACCGAGGTCGACCAGCAGCTGGTTACGCCGCGAGGACGCGCCGTCGGTGATCGACTCGATCGAATCCAGCGGCTCGATCTGGTCGATCCGCATCTTGGCGCTCAGCGCGATCAGCGCCAATGTGGCGTCACCGGCGTCGAATCCGATGTCGTCAGGGCGGGGCCCACCGGACGGTGCGGCCGCGGGCGCAGCTGCCGGGGCGGCCTCGACCGCAACGGCTTCGGCCGGCGCCTCGCCTGCGGGTGCCACCGGTTCGTCGTCGGAATCGTCGGTGGCCGGATCCTCGTCGCTGGCGAACAGCACGGCGGCGTCACGCTCGGAGTTGAGCACTTCCACTGTGCTGTGGGCGTATTCGGGCAACTTCAAGGTGTTGCTGGCCAGGCCCGCCACCGTCGGCGCGGACTTCACGCCGATCTCGACGAAGCGCTCGACACCGAGACCGCCGGCAGCCTCTTCGATGAACAGCAGGTCCTGGGTCTCGATCCAGCGGACCGGGCTGGCGAACTGCCAGGCCAGCAGCTCGATCACGATCTTGCGGCACAGCTCGTGCGACTTTTCGTTACGCCAGGTGTCGTAGTCGGCGAGGATCTCGTCGAGCGGCTCGGCCGGAACCAGATCCCGGATCTCCTGGACGAAGTCGCGATCCAGCGTGAACGGCCGCGGCACCAGGTTCGGGATGTAGCGCCCGATGAGCAACGCCGGATCGGCATCGGCGGGCATGACGCGTTCCAGCGCGCGACGGAAATCGTCGACGCCGACCCGCAGCACGTCCGAGTGGAACGGCACGTCGATGCCGGGAACCAGGATGAACGACCGCTTGCCGCCGCTGATTTCGCGACGCCGTTCGACCTCTTCCTCCAGCGCCTCGAGACCGCGCACCGTGCCGGCGATCGCATACTGCGAGCCGCGCAGGTTGAAGTTCACGATCTGCAGGAATTCCCCTGTGCGCTCGGCGATCTCGGCCACGAACTCCGTGACGTCGGCATCGGGAAGATCGATCTGCGACGGGCGGATCGCGGCGAGGCGGTAGTTGGAACGGCCCATCTCGTCACGCGGCACGATGTCGTGCATCTTGCTGCCGCGGTGGAACACCACCTCCAGCAGCGCCTCCAACGGATACACCCCGGACACGCATGCCAGCGCGGTGTACTCACCGACCGAGTGACCGCAGGCGATCGCGCCCTCGACGAATGCACCCTGCTCACGCATCTCGGCGACCTGCGCGGCGGCGACGGTGGCCATCGCGACCTGAGTGAACTGCGTCAGATAGAGCACACCTTCGGGGTGCTGGTAGTGCACACCGGAGGCGATCAGGCTGGTCGGGTTGTCCCGGACCACGTGCAGCACCGAGAAGCCCAACGTGTCGCGGGTGAACTTGTCGGCGGTGTCCCAGACTTTGCGGGCGGCCTTGGACCGGGCCCGCACCTCCATGCCCATGCCCTTGTGCTGAATGCCCTGACCGGGGAAGGCGTACACCGTCTTCGGCGCGGCCAACCGGGCGGTCGCACTCATCACGAGGTCGGTACCGATCTTGGCGGTGACCTCCAAAACCTCAGCGCCCAAATCGATTCCGACCCGATCGACCCGGAAGTCGATGTCGTCGCCGGGCTTGACCATGCCCAGGAAGCGGGCGGTCCAGCCGATCAGCTTGGCCGGCGGGGCGGGCTTGCCGTCGGTGGCGGTGACCACGTGCTGGGCAGCGGCCGAGAGCCACATGCCGTGCACGATCGGCGATTCCAGCCCGGCCAGCAGCGCCGCGGCCTGGTCGGTGTGAATCGGGTTGTGGTCACCGGAGACCACTGCGAACGGACGCATGTCGACCGGCGCACCGATCGTGACGTCGCGGCGACGGCGGCGCGGGGTGTCGGTGGCGTTCTCCGACACCGCTCCCCCGGCGCGCACCGGGTCGGTGAGCTCCTTGGCACCGGTGCGGCCGCGGATAGCGAAGCGCTCCTCGAGGACCGCCAGGATCATGCCCCTGGCGTCGGTGACGTTCACCGTCACCGGCACGACCCGGCCGACCTCGGTATCGGTGGCGACCGAAGCCGTTGCGGTGACGGTCAATTGGGTCGGTTCCTTGGGCAGCGGCTTCAGCAGGCGGGCCGCGTGGTCCAGATGCACCAGGCTGAGCAGACCCTCGACGACCGGGAAGCCGGAGTCGGTGGCTGCCCCGCCGATGGCGGCGAATACCGCGGGCCAGCAGCGGCCGACCAACGCGTCGGGAACGATCGACAGCGTCGGCGCCAGCGGCGAACCGAATGTCGCGGTGACGCCGGTGTGATCGGCGACCCGCTCGGGGTCCCAGCCGACGGTGACGGTGGTGGAGCCGTTGACGACCGGCGGCAGCGCGTCGGGTCCGTCCACCCCGGCGGCGATGGCCAGCACTGCGCGCATGGCGGTGGCAGCATCCTCGGTGCGAACGACCGGCATGCCGCCGTCAATGACGGTGGCGGGCAGGGTGAACGAGATGTCGATCCAGGTGCCCGACAGCGGGACACTCAACACCACCCGATCGGGTGCAACCACCTCGAGGCGCGCCCCGGTGTCATGGTTGGTTGCCGAATTGTTATCGCGGACTTGCCAATTCGAGGGCGCCGCGATGCGGTGTACCGGGTTGGTGGCGGTGCGACCGGCCCACAGCACGTCGGGCGAATCCAGCACGATGGCCAGCGGCCCGGTCGCGTCGGTGCGCACCCGCAGCCGGGCGGCGACGGGCTCAGGCTGTGCGCCCGAGGCCAGCACCTCGTCGACCGCGGCCTGCTCGAAGCGGTCGAGCAGGTCACCGACCGGCTCATCGACCCGGGTGATACCCGCGACGGCCTGGGTGCCGGGAATCACGCACACCTGGTCGGCGGTGTAGCGGGCATCGTGGGCCTGCCACAGGGAGTCACTGCGCCACCAGCGCCGCACGTCCTTGTCGATGACCGGGACGAAGTTGACCGGCTTGCCCAGCGTCTTGCACAGCTGGACGAAGAACGGCACATCGGCCGGGTGCAGCAGCACCGACCCGGCGTCGGGGTAGCGAGCCTGCAGGGCCTCCAGAGCCTGGCCCGGGTTCTCCAGCAGCCACTCGCCGTCCGCGGTGGACGCATCGAACAGCGTCTCGATCGGGCCGGTGTCTTTCGCGTTGAGACGGGCCTCCGCGCGCTGCAGCATCTCGGCGAAGCGGTCCCGCCAGGTGATGTCGAGCCACGGGGAGTCGTCGGTCTTGGTGTCGGCCGTGGAGTCGTCGTCACCGATGGACAGCTCGACGAAGCGCTGCAGCCACTGCAGATACGTCATCTCGCCGACATCGCCGAAGTACGGCTTGGCGGTGACGGCCATCGCGGCGATGATCTCCTCGCGGCGCGCCGCCACGGCCTCGGCGTCACCGGCGACCTCGTCGAGCAGACGGCCGCAGCGCGAGGCGGCGTTGTCGATCTCGTGGATGTCGGCGCCCAGCTGGCTGCGCCCGGAAGCCATGCCGTTGACGGCTTTTCCGGCCCCGACCCAGTGATCGGTGCCCACGGTGTCGACCAGCAGCTGCTTGACCGCGGGCGAGGTGGTCGCCTCCAGGCAGGCCATCGCCGCGGTGCCGACCAGGATGCCGTCGACCGGCATCAGCGGGTAACCGTAGACAGCCGACCACCGGCCGGACAGGTACTCCGCGGCGCGCTCCGGCGTGCCGATGCCGCCACCGACACAGACGGTGATGTTGGCGCGGCCGCGCAACTCCGAGTAGGTCGCCAGCAGCAGGTCGTCGAGGTCTTCCCAGGAGTGGTGGCCGCCGGCGCGGCCGCCTTCGATGTGGACGATCACCGGCTTGGTGGGCACCTCGGCGGCGATCCGGATGACCGAGCGGATCTGCTCGACGGTGCCCGGCTTGAACACCACGTGCGCGATGCCGACCGTGTTCAGCTCGTCGATGAGGTCGACGGCTTCCTCCAGCTCGGGGATGCCGGCGCTGACCACGACGCCGTCGATCGGGGCACCGGACTGGCGCGCCTTCTGCACCAGGCGCTTGCCGCCCAGCTGCAGCTTCCACAGGTAGGGGTCCAGGAACAGCGAGTTGAACTGGATTGCGCGGCCCGGCTCGAGCAGCGTCTCCAGCTCGGCGACGCGCTTGTCGAAGATGGCTTCGGTGACCTGGCCGCCACCGGCGAGTTCGGCCCAGTGCCCGGCGTTGGCTGCGGCGGCGACGATCTTGGCGTCGACGGTGGTCGGCGTCATGCCCGCCAGCAGGATCGGCGAGCGACCCGTCAACCGGGTGAACTTCGTCGACAGCTTCACCGAGCCGTCGGGCAGGGTGACCACCGAGGGCGCGTAGCTCGACCACGGCTTGGCCACCTCGGGCACGGCGCCGACGGTGAACAGGTTGCGCTGACCGCCACGGGTGGCGGCGGGCACGATGCCGATGCCGAGGCCGCGGATGACCGGCGCGGTGAGCCTGGTGAGGATGTCGCCGGGGCCGAGGTCGAGGATCCATCGAGCTCCGGCGTCATGCAGGGCGGTGACCTCTTCGACCCAGTCGACCTGCTGCACCAGGATCGCGTCGGTCAGGGCGCGCGCCAGTTCGACGTCCAGCCCGACGGCGGCGGCCCAGCGGCCGACGATGTCGATCCCGTCGGCCAGCCGCGGGGTGTGGAAGCCGACCTCGACCTGGACCGGATCGAAGACGGGCGCGAACACCGCGCCACCGCGGTTCTTGTTCTTGCGGTCGGCGGCTTCGGCGTCGGCGATCTGCTCGCAGTACAGCTCGAATCGGGACAGCTGTTCCGGGGTTCCGGTGATGACGACCGAGCGCCGGCCGTTGCGGATCGACAGCACCGGCGGCAGCACCGTGCGGACGTCCTGAGCAAACTCTTCGAGCAGTTCGTAGATGCGTTCCGGCTCGGCATTGGTCACCGAGACCATCGGCGGGCGGTCACCGAGGACCGAAATACCGCGGCGACGGGCGACAAGCGTGCCCGCGGCGCCGATCAGCTGGGCCAGAGCGAGCAGCTGGACATCCTTGGCGCCACCGGCGCGCAGTGCCTCGACCGCCAGCACGCCCTGGGAGTGGCCGGCGACGGCCACCGGCGGGGCGGCAGCGAGGTCCATGCCCTGACGGGCCAGCGCGCGCGTGGCGGCGATCTGGGTCAGCAGGACGCCGGGGACCGACACCGCGGCCGACGTCAGCTGCTTGGCCGACGGCACCGCTTCCTCGGCGGCCAGCGCGCGCACCCAGCGCAGCGGCTCGAAGCCGATCGGGCGGACCACGACGAGTTCGTCGGCGACGGGCTCGAGCAGCAGCTCAGCCTCGCCGGCCAGGGTCGCAAGCTCGGATTCGATCCCGGCCGAGGTGACCAGCTCTTCGAGGGTTTCCAGCCACGCGCTGCCCTGCCCGCCGAAGGCCACGGCGTAGGGCTCGCCGGCGTTCAGACGGTCGACCAGCGCATGCGTGGTGGTCCCCTTGGCGCCCCCGCGCCATGATCCGTCGCCTGTGGAGAGCCTGTCGTGCTCGTGGATCGTCACCTTGTGTATCTCCCTGTCGTGCTCGTCGGCGCGGTCGTCGCGTCGTCGTTTCGTATGTCTGTGTGGGCGATTCCCCGTCGAATCACGGCCGCCGCGCGCTTCCCCCTGGAGGGCGCAGGCTGACATCTCGGCTCTACTAAGAGTGGCATAAGAACCAGCACTGTTTTCCGCCCAATATTGGTTACTGACGAGTTCTACGGACGGGTAACAGCACGCTGGGTAACACCGCGTCGAACAGGCGCCCAGACATCGGCGGACAAACGTCCTGCATGCAGGTGGTTACGGTTGAGTAGGCGCAACAGTGCTGTTCAAAGCACGACTGTTATCGAATCGTTACCTGACGATTTTCTGTCGCGCGTCTCTCGTCGCGATCGTCAGCCAAGCACTTGCTAGGTTTTTCAGTCCACAATTGTTCACCAGAATGGCGTCATTGAGTTTGCTGGCAAATCCTTACTAGCCGGTAAGTTTTTCGCCTTGACTCAGTCCCACTGGCCGAATTGCGGCTTCAGGATGTTGTTCACGTCGACGCCCACACCCGCCACCTTGCGCTTGTCGATCTCGACCTGATGCAGGTGCGCGGCAGGGTGGGTGTAGCCCTTCGGCGAGCCCCAGTTGTGCTGCCAGAACCAGGACCCGAGACCGTCCTGCAGCGCCCAGTCGATGACCTTGGAGTTCCCGTATACGCCGACGCGCTGGTGCCCGATCACCGACTCCCAGGCCCGCAGGTAGGGCGCGACCTGTGTCTTGTACTGATCCGGGGTCGGATCATCGTCGATGGACACGTAGATCGGGGCGGCTACCGGGCCGCCAGCGGCGGTGTGCAGCTGCCAGCCCCGTTTGGCGTGGATGACCCCGGCCTGCTGGCCGCCGAGCCAGTCCGCGGTGTCCTGCTTGCCGAACTGGTAGTTGGACACGATCTTCAGACCGGCCTGATACAGATCGCGGGCCTCGGTCAGCTGAATCGGCTTGCCGAGCATCCAGTCCCCGCCCGGCCGCCGGTCCGAGACGTACCGGATGGCGCCGAGCGCCCCGGAGGCCTTCAGATCAGCGGCACTGATGACGCCGGCCGCGTAGTCCAGCAGCACGCCCAGTGAGCCGGTGGCCGCGGTGGCCGGCTCAGCACTCGCGACGGACGCCGCGACGGTCGACGCAAGCGTCCCGAGACCGAGGGCGGCCGGGGTGGCGGCGGCCAGTTTGAGGACGTCGCGTCGCGACATGGACACGCGCCTCAGGATATGACAATTGCCTCATCGACCACACCAACGACACCGGTCACAGGTGCATCACCTTTCCATGTCCGCGGTGCGCATCGCGAATCCGGTGGTCCAGAGGTTCGGTGACCGGCGAAGTCGACCATGACGCTGCGGGTTGACAACTCAATCCGTAGGATCCACCGCATGCCGCCGGCCCCCTCTCGCGCACCGCAGATCGAGTTGCGCGGGGTGCGGAAGGTGTTCGGCGACGTGACCGCAGTCGAAGGCGCCGACCTGACCGTTGCCGACGGCGAACTGTTCGCGATCCTCGGCCCGTCCGGTTCGGGCAAGACCACGGTGCTACGGATGATCGCCGGCTTCGAGCAGCCGACTGCGGGCACGGTTCACCTCGGCGGCGCCGATGTCACCGCATTGCCGCCGGCCAAACGCGACACCAACACCGTCTTCCAGGACTACGCACTGTTCCCGCACATGACGGTCGCCCAGAACGTCGAATACGGCTTGAAGGTCAAGGGCGTGCCGAAAGTCGAACGCCGCGAGCGCACCGCGGCCGCGTTGGACATGGTGCGACTGTCCGGGCACGCGGCGCGCAAGCCCGCGCAATTGTCGGGCGGCCAGCAGCAGCGGGTTGCCCTGGCCCGCGCGCTGGTAGGCCGGCCCAAGGTGCTGCTGCTCGACGAACCCCTCGGCGCGCTGGACCTCAAGCTGCGCGAGCAGATGCAGGTGGAGCTGAAGGCGATTCAGCGCGAGGTCGGCATCACGTTCGTGATCGTCACCCACGATCAGGACGAGGCGCTCACCCTCTGCGATCGGCTCGCCGTGTTCAACGACGGACGTATCGAACAGGTCGGGGCGGCGCGCGAGGTCTACGAGAATCCGGCCAACCGGTTCGTCGCCGACTTCGTCGGCACCTCCAACGTGGTCGACGGTGCGACCGCCGAAGCGCTGGTCGGACGGGCCGGCACCGTCGCGATCCGCCCCGAGCGCATTGCCGTGCTCACCCCTGATGAGACCGTCCCGGCCGGAATGCGCAGTGTCACAGCCCAAGTCGCCGAAGTGGTGTACGCCGGACCGATCACCCGGGTGGCCGTCGACGCATCCGGGGTCGGCCTGACCGCGACCCTGCTGTCGGCCGAGGCGTCCACCGACCTCACACACGGCGCAACCGTCGTACTGGCCTGGCCAGACAGCGCCGTCCGATCCCTGTCCGCCTGATAAGAGGAGCTCGCCATGAGAACTGCCACCCGCCGCCTCGGCGTCACGCTCGCCGTGTGTGCCGCACTGGTCGCCGCCTGTTCGAGTTCCAACAACTCCGGCGGTGGCGGCACCACCGCACCGCCCAAGATGGAGCCGTTGTCAGCCCTCGGCAACGGCGAGGGCCAACTGAACCTGATCGCCTGGGCCGGTTACGCCGAGAATGGATCCAACGACCCGAAGGTCAACTGGGTGGGACCGTTCGAGCAGCAGACCGGCTGCAAGGTCAACGTCAAGATCGGCAACACCTCCGACGAGATGGTGCAGCTGATGAGAACCGGCCAGTACGACGGTGTTTCGGCGTCGGGCGACGCGACGCTTCGGCTGATTTACGCCGGTGACGTCGCCCCGGTCAACACCAATCTGGTGCCCAACTACGAGACCATCTCGGCGTTCCTCAAGGACAAGCCGTGGAACTCGGTCAACGGCCAGATGTACGGCATCCCGCACGGCTGGGGCGCCAACCTGCTGATGTACAACACCGACGTCGTCAAGGGCGCACCCGACAGCTGGGGTGCGGTGTTCCCCGGCGCCCCGGAGTACAAGGGCAAGGTCACCGCGTATGACTCCCCCATCTACATCGCCGACGCCGCGCTCTACCTGTCGAAGACGAAACCCGAACTGGGCATCAAGAATCCGTACGCGCTCACCGAAGACCAGCTCAACGCGGCGGTCGATCTCCTCAAGGCCCAGCACGCCAACATCGGCGAATACTGGTCGGACTACACCAAAGCCGTACAGGCCTTCGAATCCGGCACCTCGGCGATCGGCACCACCTGGCAGGTCATCGCGAACATGATCACTGCCGACAACAAGGTCAAGATCGCGACCGTGCTGCCCAAGGAGGGCTCGACCGGATGGTCGGACACCTGGATGGTCTCGTCGAAGGCCAAGAACCCCAATTGCATGTACAAGTGGATGGACTACATCACCTCCCCCCAGGTCAATGCCCAGGTCGCCGAGTATTTCGGTGAGGCCCCCGCGCAAACCAAGGCCTGCGAGTTCACCAGCGACAAGTCGTTCTGCGACACCTACCACGCCACCGATTCCGCCTACGCGGAGAAGATCAGCTACTGGACGACACCGCAGAAGCAATGCGTGGACGGCAGCGGTGACAACTGCACGGCCTACAACGAGTGGGTCGACAAGTGGCAGCAGATCAAGGGCTGAGCCACCGGGTGAGCCGGCGCCTTCGTCTCGCCTTCCTGCTCGTCCCGCCACTGGCCTGGCTGGTGGTGGCCTACCTGGGATCGCTTGGCGTACTGCTGCTTTCAGCGTTCTGGAGCACCGATACGTTCACCGGTGCGGTGGTGCGCTCCTACACCAGTGACAACATCGTGCGGGTCGTCACCGACGCGGTGTTCCGCACGGCCACCCTGCGTACGGTCGGGATTGCGTTGAGCGTCACGGCGATCTGCATTGCGCTGGCCGTACCGCTGGGCCTGTACATGGCCAAGGTCGCCTCACCGCGCGTGCGGCTGGCTCTGGTGGTCGCGGTCACCACTCCGTTGTGGGCAAGCTATTTGGTCAAGGCCTACGCCTGGCGGATGCTGCTGTCGCCAGAAGGTCCGCTGCAGTGGGTGGCCGGCTACACACCGGGCTACGGCCTGATCGCCACGGTGCTCACGCTGGCCTACCTCTGGCTGCCATACATGGTGATCCCGGTGTTCGCGGCGTTCGAGCGGGTGCCCGACCCGCTGATCGACGCCAGCTCCGACCTGGGTGCGTCGGATCTCACCACATTGCGAACCATCGTGGCGCCGTTGGTTTTTCCCGGGATCGCGGCCGGTTCGATCTTCACGTTCTCCCTTTCGATGGGCGACTACATCGCGGTGACGATCGTCGGTGGCAAAACCCAGATGCTGGGCAACATCATCTACGGGCAACTGGTGACCGCCAACAACCAGCCGCTTGCCGCCGCACTGTCGTTGATCCCGCTGGCGGCGATCGTGCTCTATCTGCTCGCGATGCGACGCACCGGCGCCTTGGAGAACGTCTGATGTTGTCACCCACGTTGCGCCGCCTGGTCCGGATCTGGACGCTGTTCGTCCTTGTCTTCCTGTACGCGCCGCTGCTCCTGGTAGTCCTCAACGCGTTCAACTCGTCGAAGACGTTCGCTTTCCCGCCAAGCGGTTTCACGTTGCGGTGGTGGGCCGACGCGTGGGCCAGCGACGGCATGTGGCATTCGCTGGCGAACTCGGTGGTGGTGGGCCTGTGCGCGACGGCCCTCGCGCTGCTGTTGGGCAGCATGGCCGCGTTCGCCGTCCAGCGCTACGAGTTCTTCGGGCGACAGACCATCAGCTTCCTGGTGGTGCTTCCGATCACGCTGCCCGGGATCGTCACCGGTATCGCGCTGAATGCGACGTTCACCTCGGCGCTGGGGATGACGCTCGGATTGGCGACGGTCATCGTCGGCCACGCGACGTTCTGCATCGTGATCGTCTTC
This sequence comes from Mycolicibacterium rhodesiae, assembly GCF_002086695.1. Lineage (GTDB taxonomy): Bacteria > Actinomycetota > Actinomycetes > Mycobacteriales > Mycobacteriaceae > Mycobacterium > Mycobacterium rhodesiae. The sequence continues at coordinate 56,043 of NZ_MVIH01000006.1, read as the reverse complement.
AACAACACCCAGGCCCGGCTGCGCCGGCTCGGCACCGGCCTGGAGGACGCGTCGGCCGATCTGGGCGCATCGGGCTGGCAGACGTTTCGCTATGTCACATTCCCGATGATGCGCGGCGCGCTGGTCGCCGGTGCGATCCTGGCCTTCGCGCTCAGTTTCGACGAGATCGTGGTGACCACATTCACCGCCGGGCCGACGGTGCAGACGCTGCCGATCTGGATATTCGGCAACCTGTTCCGGCCCAACCAGGCTCCGGTGATCAACGTCGTCGCCGCGACGCTGACCGTGCTGGCGATCATCCCGGTGTGGCTGGCGCAACGCTTCGGCGGTGATCCCGCGTCAACCCGGGTATAGCCCGGGAATCAATTTGCGCCGCCGGGAGATGATTGGTGGGGCGGATCGACGAAGGGTGACGGACAGTGCGGGCCTGGATTGTGTGGTCGACAGGAACGTTGGCCTACATCGTGGCCGTGCTGGACCGCACCACGATGGGGGTCTCCGGGCTGGATGCGGCCAAGCGGTTCTCGGCGAGCCCTGGCGTGCTGTCGACGTTCGTCGTGCTGCAGGTGATCGTCTATGCGTCCGCACAGATCCCGGCCGGCCTGCTCCTGGACCGCTTCGGGTCCAAGAAGATGATCCTGACGGGCGCGACGCTGATGCTCGCAGGTCAGCTGGTCCTGGCAGTCACTGTGTCGTTGCCCACCGCGATCGCCGCCCGCGCGGTGGTGGGGCTCGGCGACGCGTTCACATTCATCTCGGTGTTGCGGCTGGTGCCCCACTGGTTCACACCGCGCCAGATCCCGTTGGTGACCCAGCTGACCGGCATCTCAGGTCAACTGGGACAGGTGCTTTCAGCGGTGCCGTTCATGGCTCTGCTCATCGGGTCCGGATGGACCCGGGCCTATGTGACCGTCGCGGCGTTCGGCGTGCTGTCGCTGGTGCTGACCCTGCTGCTGGTGAAGAACACGCCCAGCGGAATCACCGCGAACGACCCGGTGGTCAGCCTTCGCGAGACGCTGGCCAGCGTGAACACGGTGTGGATGCGACCCGGCACCCGGCTCGGCTTCTTCACCCACATGGGCACCCAGTTTTCGGTCACCGTCTTCGCGCTGATGTGGGGAGTCCCGTATCTGACGGTGGCGCAAAATCTTTCGCGTGGTGAGGCGGGAACACTGCTGACCATCTCGGTGGTCGCCGCGATCGTCTTCGGCGTGCTGATCGGCATCATCACCGGCCGGCATCCACACCGGCGGTCATGGATCGTGCTGGGCATCGTCATCAGCAATGCGCTCATCTGGACGGTGGTGCTGGCGCTGCCATCCGCGGCACCGCGCTGGCTGCTGGTGCTCTTGATCGTGGTGATCTCGTTCGGCGGCCCGGGCTCGATGGTCGGCTTCGATTTCGCACGTACCTTCAACCCGCGCTCGACGCTGGGCACCGCGCAGGGCGCGGTGAACATGGGCGGCTTCCTGGCCTCACTGCTGGTCATGCAGGCGATGGGCGTGATCATCGGTGCGGCAGGCGGCTACTCGTTCGAATCGTTCCGACTGGCCTGGTGCGTCCAATACGTCGTGTGGGCGTTTGCGATCGCCGCCATTCTCATCACCAGAAGGAAAGCCAGGCGCACGATCGGCGACATCGAGGAGAGCCGGTACCTCCTGGAGTTCTTCACCGACTCCGAGCCGGCACCGGCCACCCCTCGCCGGGACCGCTGATCAGCGGTTGCGCCTGCTCTCGCGGCGATTGGCCTTCATGATGGCGTCGACCAGTTCGCCTTTGTTCATCGATGAACGTCCGCTGATGTCGAGCCGTCTCGCGACGTCGAGCAGATGCTTCTTGCTCGAATTGGCGTCGACCCCTTCCGCGCTCTTGCCCTTCGGGTTGGGGCCGCCGCTGCGCGCCCGGGAATCCGAGGGCCCCGTGGAGCTCTTGGCCTCCCAGTGGTCGCCGACCTTCTCGTAGCTGTGCTTGAGCGCGCTGTAGGCCACCCGGTGGGCCCGCTCGCCCTCGCCATACTCCTCGGCCGCCGCGTCGTGTGCTTTGGCGAAAGTGCGCTGTGCCTTCGCGTCGGACTTCTTCAGAGTGCTGGGCAACTCGCTCTTCTTGGCGTCGCCGCGCTTGGTTGTCTTTGGCATGGAAATCACCTCCGTGTCGGAGTCGACTACCCGGCCACCAGGGGCGAAAAACGTCGGTAACGCCCACCGGTCGGCGGTCGATATCCCAGTCAGCCCCGAGCTGCCGTGCAACCCGACTCCGCGGCAGCCCGGGCTCCAACTTTCCCGGCGGGCCCGACGTTTGATCATGCGGTACCGGAGGTATCACCCAAGCGTCGAAAGGACGCACGATGGGTCTGGACCTCACGCCGACGACGGCGCAGCACGATCTCGCTCGCCGCGCACACGAGTTCGCCGAACATTGCATCCGACCGGTGGCCGCCGACTACGACAAGCGCCAGGAGTTTCCGTGGCCGGTACTCGAGGAAGCCGCCCGCCAAGGTTTCTACAGTCCACTGTTCTACCGCGACCTGATCGGTGACCCGACCGGCCTGTCGCTGCCGATGTTCATGGAGGAATTGTTCTGGGGTTGTGCGGGAATCGGTTTGGCCGTGGTCATGCCGGCGCTGGCACTGTCGGCCATCGGCCAGGCCGCCACCCCCGAACAGATGCTGACCTGGGCGCCCGAGTGCTTCGGCACCCCGGGGGATCTGAAGCTTGCCGCATTGGCGATTTCCGAACCCGAGGGTGGCAGCGACGTGCGCAACCTGCGGACCCGGGCCCGCCGCGACGGTGACGACTGGATCATCGACGGACACAAGATGTGGATCGGCAACGGCGGCATCGCCAACGTGCACGTCGTCAACGCCGTCGTCGACGAGGAGTTGGGCCACCGCGGACAGGCGTTGTTCGTCGTGCCCGGTGGCACACCGGGTTTGGAGCTCGTCCGCAAGCTCGACAAGCTCGGGTGCCGTGCGTCGCACACCGCGGAGCTGAAGTTCAACGGCGTTCGGGTGCCCGGCGCGAACCTGCTGGGCGGGCAGGACAAGCTCGAGCACAAGCTGGCCAAGACCCGCGAGGCCATGGCCACCGGCGGGCGGCGCTCCGGATCGGCCACCCTCGGCACGTTCGAGCAGACTCGCCCGATGGTGGCCGCCCAGGCGCTGGGGATCGCCCGTGCCGCACTGGAATACGTCACCGCTTACGCCAACCGCCGCGAGGCGTTCGGTGCCCCCATCATCGACAACCAAGGCATCGCCTTCCCGCTGGCCGACCTCGCCACCGGTATCGACGCCGCCCGGCTGTTGACCTGGCGCGCGTCCTGGATGGCCGCCAACAATGTGCCGTTCGAGCGCGGTGAAGGCTCGATGGCGAAGCTGGCCGCCAGCGAGATCGCCGTCAAGACCACCGAGCGGGCCATCCAGACCATGGGCGGTTGGGGCTACATCAGCGACCATCCGGTGGAGAAGTGGTACCGCGACGCCAAGCTGTACACCATCTTCGAGGGCACCAGCGAGATCCAGCGGATCGTGATCTCCTCTGCGCTCGGCGCCGCCGACGGTGGGCCCCCGATGCACGTCGAGCTGGAACCGTCGGGCGGTCCGTTCAACCGGCTGTTCGGCCGCGGCACGCCGGCGCGTGGCCGCGTCGCCGAGACCGCACTCGCCATGAAGGACCGGGTTCCCGAGCCGGCGATGCGCATGGTCATGAAAGTGCTCGCACCGCCGAAGCCCAAGCGCTGAGCCGCCGAACGACCCACTCCGTTGGGACTTCGGCCCCTATCCGCGGTGTCAGCCCACGTGGTCGGATCGAGATGACCGAGGGGGACGCCATGGAAGATCTCGACCAGACCAAGCATTCGGCCGTGTTGATCGCCGTCGACGAGGATGCCGATCGCACCCGGGCCACCGCTTTGCTCTCCTGGCGAAGTACCGCCCTGGTGGGCACGGGGACCGCCCGGATGGATGCCGGCACCGAACACGCGGTGGAACTGCGCGACGAGGTGGCCGTCGCGCGGGCGTTGTCCAACCTGGCCAGTCAGCTTTTCGCGACATCGATGTCGGAGATCGAAGCCGCAGCCGGCTAGCGGCCCGGCGTTTTCACCTCGCTCTGATGTCGTCGTCGGCGACAATGGAGTCCGCCGTCCCGGGGAGCCCCTGATGCCCGAATCGTTCACACCGCCGTCGATCGTGGTCGGCGTCGACGGTTCTCGGGGTGCTGTCCGGGCCGCGCTGTGGGCGATCGACGAGGCGGTCAGCCGCGATATGCCGCTGCGGCTGGTCTACGCGATCCAGCCGCCCGGCCCGGATCCGGTGGACCCGCACGAGGAGGCGCGTCTGCTGGCCGGCGCCGAATTCGCGGTCCGGTCGGCGGCGGAGGCGGTCGAGGCCACCGGACGGCAGGTCAAGCTCGAAGTCGAGGTCCTTCACGGCCGTCCGATCGCCACCCTGGTCGAGGCCTCGCGGGTGGCCGCGATGATCTGCGTCGGCGAGGTCGGGCTCAAGCACTTCGACGCCGACCGAATCGGATCGACGGCGACCGCGCTGGTCACCGCTGCGCACTGCCCCGTCGCCATCGTGCGGGGCGAGGATCGGCCCCTGGGGCACGAACCCGGCTGGATCGTCGTCGAACTCGACGAATCACCCGACAGCGCTGCGGTGCTGCAGTTCGGCGTCGCCGAAGCACGGTTGCGGGGCGCGCCGCTGCGGGTTCTCGGCTCGTGGCAGTCGCGCTACACCGACGTCCACGACTCCCACGCCGTCGCCGACGGCAACCGGATGGTGCGTGCGCAACTGGACCGCCGGCTGTCGCACTGGAAGAACCAATATCCCGATCTCGACGCCCGACCGGTCGCGATCCACGGCAGCGTGCTGAACTATCTGGCCAAAAACGCCGGCTCCATCCAGCTCGTCGTGGTGGGCGCACGCAACGCCCGGGGCATCGAGGAACTACTCGGTCCCACCGGGTCGGCAGCCCTGCACAACACCGATTGCTCGGTTCTGGTCGTCGACCGTCAGCGATTGTTGTGACGCGGATTAGCGAACTCCCGATATCGTTGCACCATGGTCAAGGTCTTCCTCGTCGATGACCACGAAGTCGTTCGCCGTGGACTGATCGACCTGCTGTCCGCCGATCCCGATCTCGAAGTCATCGGCGAAGCCGGTTCGGTGGCGCAGGCGTTGGCGCAGATCCCCGCGCTCAACCCCGACGTCGCGGTGCTCGACGTCCGCCTGCCCGACGGCAACGGCATCGAGTTGTGCCGCGATCTGCTGTCCCGGATGCCCGATCTGCGGTGCCTGATGCTGACGTCGTTCACATCCGATGAGGCGATGCTCGACGCCATCCTCGCCGGGGCGAGCGGGTATGTGGTCAAAGACATCAAGGGCATGGAGCTCGCCGAGGCGATCAAGGATGTCGGCGCGGGCCGGTCGCTGCTCGACAATCGGGCCGCCGCGGCGCTGATGGCCAAGTTGCGCGGTGCTGCCGAGCGTTCCGATCCGCTGTCGGGTCTCACTGAACAGGAACGGGTCCTGCTCGGCTTACTCGGCGAGGGCCTGACGAACAAGCAAATCGCCGCGCGAATGTTCCTCGCCGAGAAGACGGTGAAAAACTACGTATCGCGTCTGCTGGCAAAACTTGGGATGGAGCGCCGCACCCAAGCCGCGGTGTTCATCTCGAAGCTCGACCACAATCAGCGCAGCCAAGAGTGAAGCGGCCGTTGCCTTCTGGTGGCAACATGAGGGCTGTGACCGACACTGTCGGACCAGACGGAAATCGTAAGGCCGGGTCGCCGCTGCGTGACACATTGTCAGGTCTACGTCTGCGCGAGCTACTTGTCGAGGTCCAGGACCGGGTAGAGCAGATCGTGGAGGGCCGGGACCGGCTCGACGGTCTGGTCGAAGCGATGCTCGTGGTGACCTCGGGTCTGGAACTGGACGTCACACTCAAGACCATCGTGCACACGGCGATCGACCTCGTCGACGCCCGCTACGGAGCACTGGGCGTCCGCGGCCACGATCATGAGCTCGTCGAGTTCATCTACGAGGGCATCGACGCCGAGACCCATGAACTGATCGGCCCGCTACCCTCCGGCCGCGGCGTACTCGGCCACCTCATCGACGAACCGAAACCGATCCGGCTCGACAACATCACGCAGCACCCGGCGTCGGTGGGTTTCCCGCCGAATCACCCGCCGATGCTCACCTTCCTCGGCGTTCCGGTGCGCATCCGCGACGAGGTGTACGGCAACCTGTACCTCACCGACAAGGCCGACGGGCAGCCGTTCAGCGAGGACGACGAAGTCCTGGTCGAAGCGTTGGCCGCCGCGGCGGGGATCGCGATCGACAACGCCCGCCTCTACGAGCAGTCCCGCACGAGGCAGTCCTGGATCGAGGCGACCCGCGACATCGGCACCGAGTTGTTGGGTGGTGCGGACCCGGCGCAGGTGTTCCGGCTCATCGCCGACGAGGCGCTCAAACTCACCGCGGCGGACGTGGTCCTCGTCGCGGTGCCCAGCGATATCCAGCTGCCCGTCGACCAGGTCGAGGAATTGCTCGTCGTCGAGACGGCAGGCAAGGTCGGTCAGTCCGGGTCGTTGCCGCCAATCACCGTGCGGGACAGCGTCATCGGCCACGCCTTCGCAGCACAGGCGCCGCAGCGCTTCGCCGACATCAGCGACGAGCTGCCTGCGATACCCGGGATCGGTCCAGCGCTGGTGCTGCCATTGCGCACCACCGACACCGTCGCCGGGGTGGTGGTGATTCTGCGGCGCATCGGCAGGCAGACCTTCAGCCACGAACAGGTCGACATGATGGCGGGGTTCGCCGACCAGGCGACGCTGGCCTGGCAGCTGGCCTCGACGCAGCGTCACCTGCGTGAGCTCGACGTACTCTCCGATCGCGACCGGATCGCTCGCGACCTGCACGACCACGTCATCCAACGGTTGTTCGCGATCGGGCTGTCCCTGCAGGGCACGATTCCGCGCAGCCGGTTGCCCGAAGTGCGCCAGCGGCTGACAGCCAGCGTCGACGACCTGCAGGAGGTCATCCAGGAGATCCGCACCGCGATCTTCGACCTGCACGGCGGGTCGGTGGGCACCACCACACAGCTGCGGCAGCGCCTCGACGACGCGGTCAACGCGTTCGCCGGTTCGGGCCCGCGGATCGCCATTCAGTACGTCGGTCCGCTGTCGGTGGTCGAGGCGGGCCTGGCCGATCACGCCGAGGCGGTGGTTCGCGAGGCGGTCAGCAACGCGGTGCGCCATGCCGACGCCCAATCGCTCAGCGTCACTGTGCGGGTCGAGGACGAACTTGCGATCGAGGTGGTCGACGACGGCAGGGGCATGCCGGCCGAAGTCAACCCGAGTGGGTTGATCAACCTGCGTCGCCGCGCGTACGAGGTCGGCGGGGACTTCACCGTCGACAACGCCGCCGGCGGCGGTACGGTGCTGCGCTGGAGTGCACCACTGCCGTAAGGCGTTGTGTCCCGCGGTGTTTGGTGTTAGCCGCTGCGTGCGACGATCACCGGCTGCCGGGATCCATGCACCACCGCGGTGCTGACCGACCCCAGCAGCATCCCGGCGAATCCGCCACGTCCGTGGCTGCCGAGGACTGTCAACTGAGCCGACTCCGACTGCTCGATGAGCTGTTGCGCGGGCCGGTCGGCCACGACCAGCCGATGCACCACGACATCTGGGTAGCGCTCCTGCCAACCGGCCAGCCGCTCGGCCAGTGTCTCCTCGGCGATCGACCGCAGTGACGACCAGTCCAGGCCGGGGAATTCGAACACCCCGGTGTCGCTCCAGGCGTGCACGGCGACCAGTTCCACTCCACGCAACGAGGCTTGCTCGAACGCGATTTCCAGCGCCTTCTCCGAGGCCGGTGAACCGTCGACGCCGACGACCACCGGCGCCTTCGACGGGCGGGCCGTCGACGGATCCTCGTCGTGGATGATCGCCACCGGGCAGTGCGCGTGGTGAACCAGGCCGGTGCTGACCGAGCCGAGCAGACTGCGGGCCAGCGCACCGCGCCCCCGGCATCCCACCACGATCAGCTGGGCGTCTTTGGACAAATCCGCCAGCGTCGGCACCGGAGATCCGCTCACGATCTCGGTGGTGACCTCCACCGGGTCGTCCTTGGTGGCGGCTGCGACGGTTTCGGCCGCGCTATCCAAGATCTCGCGAGCCGCATCCTCCTGCCACTGAAAGTAACCGCTCGGTACGGGCACTTCGGGGAAGGTCATCACGGCGGGCGAGCTCAGCACGTGCACCAGGTGCACCTGCATCCCCCGCAGTGCCGCGTCGCGTGCCGCCCAGTCGACGGCGACCTTTGACTCCGGGGATCCATCGACACCGACGATGATGTCGTATTTCGTTGCAGAAGTTGCCATTTGATATTCCTTTCGGTTTGTCACGCCACGCGATCGTCGAGGCCGCCGACCACTTCCGAGAATGGCCGGCGTGGGGTGGCAGGCAGCGGGTCGGCGTTCACCGGGGCCCAGCCGATGCGCACCAACATCTGCGGATAGCCGCTTATGCCGAAGACGTCTTCACGCACCGCTTCTCGTGTTTCACCGATCTCCAGCGGCTCGGTGACCGGGCACGTCGCCAGCCCCATGGCTGTCGCCGACAGCAGCACCAGGCTGGTCGCCTCGCCGGCGCGCAACCGGGCCAGGTCGTCGTCGGTCTCGGTACCGAGCGCGAGCAGGACGCCGTTGTCTTCGGCGGCAGGCGTTTCCGACGGCTGCGCCAAGATCGGGCCCGCGAACACTCGGGCAGGCAGCGTCGCGTGCTGATCGGGTGCGGGAGTGTTGTGGGCGGGAACCCCCGCCAGTGACCCGTACCGACCGCTCCACGCGCTGAGCTCACTGAGGTAGTCGGCATCGGCGGCGTGCTTGGACACCGATCGGGCGACGATCTCCGTCAGGTGCGGCAGCAGGTCCAGCTGGCGCAACATCACCCCCGCCCGCGCAGCGCGCGCACCCATCAGCGCGATGTCACCACCGGGTACCGGCCACGAGCTGAAGGTGCGCCGATCGGTGCGACGCCGGGTGATCGCGGCGGCCAGCGTGACATCGAGTTCACCGGCCGCGAGCGGCGCCACCTCGATCGACGCCAAGTGAGCGCTGTCGGCCGGATCGGGGAACCGGCGGATCTTGGCCTGCCACCCCAACGCGGCCAGCGCGACCGTGCAATGGTGCAGAGCAGCACCGCAGCTGACCAGCATGTCGCGCCGGTCGGGATCGGTGTTCGGCAGGTGCCTGCTGGGATCGGCGTACAGATCCAGGCTGTTCGGCCCGACCTGCCAGTGCCATGGCTGCGAGTTGTGTACCGACGGTGCCCGCATCGCCAGGCTCAGGACCGTCCGAAGCGTCTCGGGCTCGGGAAACTGCACACTCATACGTCCACTGTCGCCGCACCGCCCTGGGTCTGACAGGGGCGTAAGTCCCGACCTGTGGGGACTTGAGTGGGCTGATCCCTGCGTCAGGGATGTCTGCTGGTCACTCCCCCGTCGACCACGAGGTGGGCGCCGGTGATGAACGACGCCTTCGGCGACATCAGGAACGCCACCGCCGCGGCGACCTCGTCGGGGTTCCCCAGCCTGCCGATCGGTGCGGCCGCCTCGAAACCTTCGCGCACCTCGTCGACGTCGAGGGCGATCTGCAGCATCGGGGTGCGAATGAAGCCGGGGCACACCGCGTTCACCCGGATCCCTTCCGGACCCAGCTGAGCGGCCATCGATCGGGTCAGCCCCAGCAGGCCGGCCTTGGAGGCGCAGTAGGCGGGGATGAACGGGTTGGCGGTCAGTCCCTCGATGCTCGAGATGCCGACGATCGCAGGAGCGGCGCCGGCGCGGGCAGCCTCCTGCAGCTGTGGCAACAGCAGTTGAGACAGCATCGCCTGGGCACGCAGGTTGACGTCGAGCACCGCGTCCCACGATTCCTCGGTGAAGGCGCCTACCGGTTCGGGGATGACCCGTCCGGCGGCGTGCACCAGTCCGTCGATTCCGTCCATCGCGGTCGCGGCAGCATCGACGGCAGCGCTCAGCGAGGCGCCGTCGCAGACGTCGATCACGCTGTGGGGCATACCGAGTCCCTCGGCCACCTCCGCCACAGCCGGGGCGATGTCCCACAGCGCTACTCGGCGCCCGTCGGCGATCAGCGCCTCGGTGCAAGCCCGGCCGATCCCCGACGCGGCTCCGGTGACGATGACACCACTCATGTCTCGGCCTCCTCGGTCAACTCCACATCCGCTGTCGGTGCGGACCATAACGCGGTGGTGGTTGCCGCCGCACGCGGTTGTCTCAGTCGCCCGCGGCGGCAGCCGGCCCATCGACTGCGCGGGCATAGCGGGTGGAGCACCGAAACGATCTCAAGTTCATCGCTGATTGCGCTGGAGATCCAGCGTTACCCCTTGTGCAGAGAACGCTTGTGACGCTTGTGTTCCGCCGCGTCGATGATGGCACGACGGTACGCCCGCAACGGCGCATCTTGCGCCCGCTGCGGCCAACCGCCGTCGATCAGCCGCCGAAGTACGCGTGGATTTGGCTGATGGCCATCGCCCCTTCGCCAACCGCGGAGGCCACCCTCTTCACCGAGCCGCTACGCACGTCGCCTGCCGCGAATACACCGGGTTGGCTGGTCTCCAACGTCCTCGGCTGACCCGGTGTGCGCAGTTGGTTTTCGTCGGTGTCCGAGTAAAGCGCGGCCTGGCCCGTCGGGATGAAGCCACGGTCGTCGAGTTGAATCGCACCGGCGAGCCATCCGGTATTGGGATCGGCGCCGATGAAGACGAACAGGGCTGGGGTCTGGATCGATTGTCGTTCGCCCGTGCGCTTGTCCTCGGTCACCACGGAACTGAGTACGCCGTTTCCATGTACTTCCCGGACCTCGGTGCACGATAGGACCGTCACACGGGGGTTCAGGAGGATCTGGTCGACGAGATATCGAGACATGTCTTTGTTCAAGTCGTCGCCGCGGATCACCACGTACACCCGCGAAACCAGCGAGGACAGGAACACCGCCGCCTGACCCGCGGAGTTACCTCCCCCCACGATGACGACGGGCCCGATGCCGCACATCAACGCCTCTTGAAAGGTGGCGGCGTAGTAAACGCCGTTGCCCTCGAACGTTTCAATGCCTGGCACACACAGCTTTCGGTACCGGGCTCCCATAGCCAGCACCACGGCCCTGGCCACCACCGACGTCCCGTTTGCGAGCGTCAACCGGTGCTGTCCGCCACTGGATTCCAGCCGGGTGATCTCCGTGGAGACGATGGTCCGCGCACCAAACTTGCCGGCCTGAAGCGCCGCCCGTTCGGCAAGGTCGGCTCCGGAGATTCCGCCGGGGAACCCGAGGTAGTTCTCGATTCTCGACGATGTCCCAGCCTGCCCGCCGGTTGCGAACCGCTCGATGGTCGCGGTGGTCAGGCCCTCCGACGCGGCATACACCGCAGCGCCGAGCCCGGCCGGACCAGCGCCCACCACGACGAGGTCGCATTCGTCGGGGACGGTATCCGGTGCCGGCAGTCCAACCCAACGAGCCAGCTCGGTGTTGGTCGGATTGCGCAGCACCGCCCCGCCCCAGACCACCACCGGAGCGTCTTGGGGCGATATTCCGAACCGCTGCAGCAGCCGTTCGGCGTGCTTGTCACGTTCAAGGTCGATCCACCTGTGTGGCAGACGATTTCGCGCCGCGAATTCCCGCAGACGGGCAGTGTCCGGCGAGTAGCAGGATCCGATGATCCGGAATCCATGTTCTTGTTGGATGAGCAGCGAGCGGCGCAATAGGTACGCGCGCAGGATGAGATCGCTGAGGACCGGATCGTGGACGACCAGATCCCGCACCCGCTCGGTCGGTATGACGAGCACTTCGCCGGGTTCCACCACTTCGGCGGTATAAAAGGCGGCTTGTCCTTCGAGGTCGCCGAGCTCCCCGAGGAACCGCCCAGGGCCATGTACCCGGATGACGTGCCGAATACCCATGTCGTCGGTGGTGCTGACAGCGATTTTGCCGGACAGGATGACGAAGAAGTAATCAGAGCGCTTCCCCTCTTGGACCAGTATTTCGCCCGTCTCTACGGCGCGCCGGGCGCCGCCTGCCTCGAGGGTGGCAATTTGGTCGTCGGACAGTCGCGGGTACGCGCCGTAGATGTCGGGAGTTTCCGCCAGCGAAGTCGACTCGCGCTCCTCGGCGGTGACCTCAGACATAATTCTCGTGGACATAGCACCACCGCCAGTTCTCGCCGGGTTCCATCGATTGCACGATCGGGTGGCTCACCGTATGCGCGTGCGCTCGGGCATGCCGCATCGGTGACGAGTCGCAACAACCGACGTGCCCGCACGTCAGGCACAACCGCAGGTGCACCCATGGAGTGCCGAGGCGTAGACATTCCTCGCAGCCGGCCGCGCGTGGACGCACTGGGCGGATCGCCGCCACGTGTGGATCGATCCCTACAGACGTCATGATCGTCCCTCCTTCGCGCTGTCGGCCGATAGCGCGTTGTCCAGCCAATTACGAAGTGCAGCAACGGGTGCCGCGCCCGATTGCCGCGCCAGTATTCGTCCGTGTTCGAGCAGCAAGAGTGTCGGTACCGCCTGAACCGTGAACCGCTGCGAAGTCGCCGGCGCCTTGTCGACGTCGACCTTGACCAGTTTGAGTTGCCCGGCGCGTTCAGTCGCGAGCTGTTCCAGCGCCGGACTCACCATGCGGCACGGTCCACACCAGGTTGCCCACAGGTCGACAAGTACTGGAACCGAGGCCTTTTCGGCGACCTCGGTGAAGTCCGTGTCCCCGGCCGCAGCGATCCACGGCAGCCACTGGTGGCAGTTGGCACACCGGGGCGTCCCCGTGGCCGCCGCTGGTACGCGATTGCGTTTTCCGCAGTGTGGGCATGTCACAATGTCTGTTTCCATAGCGCCTCCTCCGTCAAGCCGCCAGGACCGGCGCCGAATAGTCCACGGCGAGTTCGCCGTTCTCCACGGTGACGCGGATCTTCCCACCACCCGCGATGTCGCCGCGCAGCAAGGCCCGCCCTATCCTGGTCTCTACCTCGTGGGCGATGTAGCGGCGCAACGGCCGCGCCCCATACACCGGATCGTAGCCGTGTTGGGCGATGAGCCGGCGGGCCTCCGGGGTGATATCGAGCTCGATATCCCTTTCCACCAACCGATCCCGAAGCTCGGCAAGCTGTAGATCGACGATCCGTTCAAGCTGCGGCATCGATAGTGGAGTGAACAACACGATATCGTCGACCCGGTTGAGGAACTCGGGACGGAACTGTCCGCGCAGCTCGGCCAGCACCCGGTCGCGCGCATCTGGCTTGATCTCGCCATCCGCGGTGACGCCGTCGAGCAGGTGGAGAGATCCGATGTTCGAGGTCATGATGACCACCGTGTTGCGGAAGTCGACCTGACGTCCTTGCGCATCGGTGAGCCGGCCGTCGTCGAGCACCTGCAGCAAGGTGTTGAACACGTCGGCGTGCGCCTTCTCGATCTCGTCGAGCAGCACTACCGAGTAGGGCTTGCGTCGTACCGCCTCCGTGAGCTGTCCGCCCTCCTCGTAACCGACGTATCCCGGTGGCGCACCGACCAATCGGCTCACTGTGTGCCGCTCCTGGTACTCGCTCATGTCAAGACGGACCGTGTTGTCCTCACTGTCGAACAACGCGGCGGCCAGCGTCTTCGCGAGCTCGGTCTTACCGACCCCGGTAGGTCCGAGGAAGATGAACGAGCCGATCGGGCGGCGCGGATCCCGGATTCCGGATCGGGCCCGAATCACAGCATCGGCGACCAGCTGTACCGCCTCATCTTGACCGATCACCCGCTCGTGCAGTATTTCGTCGAGCCGCAAAAGCTTCTCCCGTTCACCCTCCTGCAATCGGGCCACCGGTATACCGGTCCATGCGGCAACGATTTCGGCGATCTCGTCCTGGGTGACGACCTCGCGAAGCAGCCGCTTTTCGCCCTGCTTGGACGCCAGCTGTTCCTCGGCCGCTTGCAGTTTGCGTTCCAGCTCGGTGATCTGGCCGTAGCGCAACTCGGCCGCCCGGTTGAGGTCATAGTCGCGTTCGGCTTCTTCTGCCTCGTGCCGAAGCTGCTCGAGTTGCCCGCGCAGTTCCTGTACCCGCCGGATCGCCTGGCGTTCGGCATCCCATTGCGCATGCCGCGCGTCTGCCTCCGCTCGCAGATCTGCCAGTTCTTTGCGAAGTTCTTCCAACCGGGACTTGCTGGCCGTGTCGGTCTCCTTGGCCAGCGCCGCCTCCTCGATCTCGAGCCGGGTGACCCGACGGGTGATCTCATCCAATTCCGCCGGCATCGAATCGATTTCGGTTCGTAACCGCGCACACGCCTCGTCCACCAGATCGATCGCCTTATCGGGCAGGAAGCGGTCGGTGATGTAGCGGTGTGACAGGGTTGCCGCCGCTACCAATGCGGCATCCTGAATCTTCACCCCGTGGAACACCTCGAGACGCTCACGCAACCCGCGCAGAATCGACACGGTGTCCTCGACGTCCGGTTCGTCGACCAGGACGGTCTGGAACCGGCGCTCCAACGCAGCGTCCTTTTCAATGTGCTTGCGGTATTCGTCGAGGGTTGTGGCACCGATCATGTGCAGCTCGCCACGGGCCAGCATCGGCTTGAGCATGTTGCCTGCGTCCAGCGACCCCTCTGCGGACCCGGCGCCGACCACGGTGTGCAGCTCGTCGACAAACAACAGGATTCGACCCTCGCCCGCTTTCACCTCCGACAGGACCGCCTGCAGCCGTTCCTCGAACTCGCCGCGGTACTTGGCACCTGCCACCAGCGAGCCCATGTCGAGGGAGAAGATCGTCTTGTCGCGCAGACCTTCCGGGACGTCCGCGCGAACGATCCGCTGGGCCAACCCCTCGACGATCGCGGTCTTACCCACCCCGGGGTCGCCGATCAAGACGGGGTTGTTCTTGGTCTTGCGGCTGAGGATCTGGATTACCCTGCGGATCTCGGCGTCTCGGCCGATCACTGGATCCAGCTTGCCGGCGCGTCCCTCGGCGACGAGATCGCGGCCGTACTTCTCCAGCGCTTCGTAAGCCCCCTCGGGTGTCGCGGAGGTGACCCGTTGGTTGCCGCGGACTTTGGTCAATGCACCCAGGAAGGAATCTCGTGTCACACCGTTTCCGGCGAGTATCCGGCCTGCGGCGGTAGATGCACCTTCTTCGGCAAGGGCGATGACCAGATGCTCAACGGACACGTATTCGTCCTTGAGCCGCTTGGCTTCCCGCTCGGCGGCCTCCAACAGATTCGCCAGCCTTCTGGTGACAGAGACCTGGCCCTGCACTGCACCCGGACCGCTCACCTTGGGGCGCCGGTTCAGCTCGCGTTCCAGGTCGGAGCGCAACGCCCCGGTGTCGGCGCCCGCCTGATCAAGCAGCCGCGGCACCAGACCATCGGGCTGGTCAATAAGCGCCATCAGCAGATGTTCGCCGTCGACCTCGATATGGCCCATTCTGGTCGCCATGCTCTGCGCTTCGGCCAGTGCCTCCTGTGACTTCTGGGTCAGTTTGTTGATGTCCACGGTGGCGTCCTCCTTGTGCGAGAAGCAGATTCCAGCTCTTCGATATGGTCCAGCAGGTCGAGGACCAGCCCGATCGCCGCATAATTCAGTCCAAGACCGGTCCTCAATCGCTGAATGCGGGCGACTGTCACCAACGCTGAAGATTCGAATGAGGGGTCGCCGGCGGAATCCCGTCGGCAGGCGACGAGGCCGAGCGCCACCAGTCGGCGCACCATCTCGGGATGCAATCCGCAGCGCATCGCGAAAACGTCGAGTCGCATGGCGGGCCGTCGCGTCAGCACATAGCGCGGGGCGGTCATCGTCCCCTCCTCGGGTCAAACGTGGACACCGCCGCCAGTTGTTCGAATAACTCACGCTCTCGCCCAGTGGGTTGCGCTGGCACCATCACCTTGATCTCTGCGTAGAGGTCGCCGGCGACACCACGTGGATTAGGCATACCTTCGCCGCGCAAACGCAACCGCCTGCCCGTCGACGAACCCTGGGGCACCGCAACTTTTGCTTCACCGCCGGGTGTCCGGACCGCGACAGTGGTCCCCAGCACCGCCTCCCAGGGCGATACCGGCAGATCGACGGTGACATCGCGTCCGTCGAGACGGAACTGGGGATGCGGCTTGATTCGCACGCGCAGATAGAGATCTCCCGCCGGTGCATCTCCGTTACCCCGGCCGCCCTCTCCGGCCAGCCGGATACGCTGACCGTCGATGACACCGGCAGGGATGTTGACCCGGTAGTTCCGGCCACCCAGCGAGATCTGGCGTTTGCCGCCGCGGTAAGCCTCCTCGACAGTGAGCTCCAAGCTCGCTTCCTGGTCAGCGCCCGGAATCGGGCCGAATCCGCCACCGCCGCCGAACATCTCACCGAAAAGGTCTTCAATGTTGATGCCACCGCCGGTCCCACCGAAGCCTTGGCCGTAACGCACCCGGGTGCCTGATCGCCCAGCACCGCCGAATCCACCGGCACCGGCCGCTGCTCGCGCCTCCCAATCCTCGGGTACCTGCCGAAAGTCTTCGCCGAAGCGGTCGTACCGCTTACGGGTGTCGGGGTCCGACAACACGTGATAGGCCTCATTGACCTCTTTGAACCTGTCTTCGGCTGTTGGATCCTTGTTGACATCCGGGTGGTACTTGCGGGCCAGCGTGCGGAACGCCTGCTGGAGTTGGTCGGTGCTCGCGTCCCGCGACACACCGAGGACTTCGTAGTAGTCGCGGGCCACCCGACCTACTCCTCGCGTCGGCTGACCACGACGGACGCCGGCCGTAACTGGTTCGAGCCTTGTCCGTAGCCCGGGCGCAGCACCTCGACAACCGTCCCGGGTGGGCTGTCGCCATGCTCGACGACTCCGACCACCTCGTGACGCTGCGGGTCAAACGGCACCCCCGACTCCACATCGCGCGGGTAACCCAGTTGATCGAGAACCTGCAGTGCCTGCCCCAGAATGCTCCGCACGCCCTCGACGACCGCGTCGGACTGGTCACCCGCATGAGCGATCGCCCGCTCCAAGTTATCTACGACGGGCAGCCACGCACCGGCCACTCTGGACCGTTCCGTTGTTCGCTCGCGGTCCAATTCACGGGCGTATCTCTTTCGAAGGTTGTCCAGATCAGCGACCGCACGACGCCAGCGATCTTCGATCCTGGCAAGCTCGGCGTCCGAATCGTTCGGGGTGGCAACCGCTTCAGGCGCGGCATTCTCGACCGCCGCCCGGTCCTCGTCGGTCTGCGAATGTTCCGTCGAACTGACCATGGTGGGTCAGCCCCGATCGAACTCGGCGTCGACCACGTCGTCGTCGCCCGCCGGCGCACCGTGCCCGTTGGCAGAGGGCCCCTGCTGTCCGTTGCTGCCGCCCTGGATGGGCTGCAGCCCGTAGAGCGCCTGCTGCAGTTCGGATGTCAGCGATTGCACGCGTTCCAGCGGCGCCTCGTCGGTGACGGCTTGCTTGGCGTCGGCGACCAGCATCTCGGCCCGGGCCCGGTCATGTGGCGCCGCGGAGTCACCCAGCTCGGCGAGGCGACGCTCGACTTGGTAAGCGGCGGAATCGAGTTCATTGCGCGCATCGACTTGCTTTCGCAGCTGTTCATCCTCGCGCCGGTGCGACTCGGCCTCTGCGAGCATCCGCTCGACCTCGTTGTGATCGAGGTTCGACTGTTCGCTGATGGTGATGCTCTGCTCGGCGCCGGTGTCCTTGTCACGCGCGGTGACGTGGAGGATCCCATTGGCATCGATGTCGAACGTGACCTCGATCTGTGGCTCGCCGCGGGGGGCCGGCCGGATGTTCTCCAGCTTGAACCTGCCGAGTACCCGGTTGTCCTTCGCCATCTCGCGTTCACCCTGCAGCACAACGATATCCACAGCCGGTTGATTGTCTGCAGCGGTGCTGAACACCTCGCTGCGGCGCGCCGGGATGGTGGTGTTTCGTTCGATGATCTTGGTCATCACACCACCGGCAGTCTCCACCCCCAGCGAGAGCGGGGTGACGTCGAGAAGCAGGACATCGGAGACCTCGCCTTTGAGCACGCCCGCCTGAATCGCGGCACCCATTGCGACCACCTCGTCGGGGTTGACGGTCATGTTCGGGTCCTTGCCGCCGGTGAGCCGGCGGACCAGGGCCTGGACGGCGGGGATACGGGTCGACCCGCCGACCAGGATGACCTCGTCGATGTCATTCGCCGTCACCTTGGCGTCGTCCATCGTCTGCTTGACCGGACCCAGGCAGCGCTCCACCAGATCGTGTGTGAGTTCCTCGAACTTCGACCGATTGATGGTCATGGTGAGGTGCTTGGGGCCGTTGGCGTCGGCGGTCACAAATGGCAGGTTGACCTGCGTCTGTGTCACCGACGACAGCTCGACTTTCGCCTTCTCGGCAGCCTCGAACAGTCGCTGCAGCGCCTGCGAGTCCTTTCGCAGATCAATGTTGTTCTCACGTTGGAATTCGTCCGCCAGGTAGTCCACGAGCCGGCGGTCGAAGTCGTCGCCACCCAGATGGGAATCACCCGCGGTGGAGCGAACCTCGACCACCCCGTCACCGACGTCGAGAAGGCTGACATCGAACGTGCCGCCACCGAGATCGAAGACCAGCACGGTCTCGTGGCCTTTCTTGTCCAGGCCGTACGCCAGCGCTGCAGCCGTGGGCTCGTTGATGATTCTCAGCACTTCCAGCCCGGCGATCCGCCCGGCATCCTTTGTGGCGTTGCGTTGCGCATCGTTGAAGTACGCGGGGACGGTGATCACCGCTTCCTTGACCCGCTCACCGAGGAACTTGCCGGCGTCCTCGACGAGCTTGCGCAATACCTGCGCGCTGATCTCCTCTGGCGAGTATTGCCTGCCCCGCACGTCGAACCGGGCGGCGCCACCTTCGCCTTCGACGACGTCGAAGCTGACCGCCTTGGCTTCCTCCGATATCTCGTCGAAGCGACGACCGATGAACCTCTTGGCCGAATAGATGGTGCCCTTTGGGTTCATGATCGACTGTCGCCTGGCCAGTTGCCCGACCAGTCGCTCGCCGTTTTCTGTGAAAGCCACCACCGAGGGTGTGGTGCGCGCGCCTTCGGTGTTGGGAATCACAACCGGTTCCCCGCCCTGCCAGGCGGCAATCACCGAATTCGTGGTCCCAAGGTCGATACCTACCGCTGTTGCCATCGTCTATTCCTTTCGATTGCCGCTGGTCAGGAGTTGCAATGCACGATCGGCAACCTGCACGTCCACAACGACGTCATAGGAGCTGGGGCGCAGCCCGCTAACCGAGCGAAAATCGCGTTGGCCGCGTTGGAGAGCGTGCACCAGCAGCCCGAAAGCGGCGCCAACGATGGCCCCGAAAACCAGGCCGTAGCCGGCCAGCACCAGGGCCGAGACCAATGGGTCGATCCAGCTCAACAAGCCGAAGATCCATCCGATCAGCGCGCCGACCAAGGCGCCCGAGCCGGCACCACGCAGCGCCGCCCCGCCATAGTTCAACCGACCGAGAACCTGTTCTACGTACTGCAGATCGCGGCCCACGATCGATACCCGGTTCACCTCGAACCCGCGGTCAGACAGATAGTCGACCGCACGCTCGGCGTCGGCGTAGTTGTCGAAAGTGGCGATCACCTGGCGGGCCGGCTCATTGGTCCGCACCGCCGAGGTCTGCACCGTCGAATGCACAGCCATCGCTGCTCCTACGCGTTCACTGTTTGTTGGTGGGGTGGCACGGATTCGGTAGCGATGGCTTGCTGAGTTTCGTCGGTGGTCTCGATTTCCACCTTGCGAGGCTTGCTGTGCTCCGAGACGGGGATGGTCAACGTCAACACGCCATGGGCACAGACCGCGCTCATCCCGTTGGGGTCAAGGTTGTCGCCGAGGAAGAGTTGGCGGCGGAACTCACCCTGGGGCCGCTCATCAACGATCAGTTCGTCACCATCCTGCTTGAGCGGACGACGGCGCGCGGTGACCTCGATGACGTTGCGTTCGACCGTCACGTCAAGGTCTCTGCCCTGTATCCCCGGCACATCAAGGGCGACAAGGAATTGGTCACCGCGCCGCACCGCCTCCATGGGAAGCGTGCGCGCAGTGCGTGCGCCGGCCACTGCTTGTTCGGCCAGCCGATCGAATTCGCGAAACGGATCGAATCGCATTAGAGCCATGGCTTCTCCTACGGTCGCAACGATGGTTATCGGAGGCTTCCGCAGTCGTGAGCCAGTACGCACGGTCCGTGCATTAGCTTCCGAATAACGAGTGTGGCAATCGAGTTCGACGAGCGCGTGCTCCCGACAAGCCAGAGTTGTCGGTCGGAATTGGTCCTGTCAGCGCGAGAGGGTGCAATCCCAAGTGGAGAACTCGTAGCCTTCCCCCCTGGGAACGCGGCCTACAGATGGCTGCCGATCACAAACCCGACGTGGCGAGGCGCTTCATCTGTCTCCCAAGGACCATATGGCTGCTGATTCCTCGCGCCTTCAGGCCGGGGACCGCGGCCGAATCGTGCACCAAGGTACTGATTGGGGCGGACTGCCCGCCTCCGGACGATCTTGGGAAGGGTCTCACCATGACGACACAGGCTGGGCTGGAGAAGAAGGAAAGGGAGTTTCTAACGCAGTGCGTCGGTGATGCCTTCACGATGCTTGACCTGCTACCCGGCGTAGACCCGAACGGTCCGGCGCTGGTGTGGCTGGCGGATCAATTCGTCATCCTGCGTCGCGGTGACTGTCCGCCCGCGCATGCGATGACATTGTGATCATCCCGGTGCACTGCACACTGCCAGGCGAAACCGCGACGCACTCCCACAATCCCTGTTGGAGAGGGCAATACGATCGCCCGGCATGGCGGGGGTTGTGTGTGGACCGGCCGGGACCAGCGGTGCGCGTTGCGATCCGGCTAGGACGATTGCGCGTCAGTCAGCGCCAGCCCTGGACCGCCTCGCCAACAGAGGAGAAGACCTCGAACAGATCGATCACTCGCTCGGCGGCGAGAGCGCAAAGGACTGGACCGGCCCCTTTGTCCACTAGGCAAAATGCGTTATCCGACTCGCCGGCGACCGCGGCGGCCGAGACAAGAGCAGCAACACCGTCGGAGTCGATACCACTGACCGCCGACAGGTCCACGATCAATTGTGGTGGCGCTTGCGCTAGTTGGTCGATGAGGGTCTGCTGAATCGCGGCAGCTGCGCCACCCGTCAAGTCACCCGCAAGGTGGACCACGGTGTCTCCAACGACCAAACGTTGGACGCTGACAACGATCGACCGAGTGTGCCTTCCTAGGGCATCTTGGCTCACGTCACCTCCTGCGGGCGTAATCGCGAGCTAGTCAAGTGCACGGAGGAGCCCTGCGATATCCACCAAACGCCCGCTGTCATCCGTTTCGCGTCCAAACAGCACGCAAATCAGCTATGGCTGACTCGCCGACCCGGGCAGCCGTCTCACGGAGGCCAAAAAGGCGCTGCGAATTCGGCCTGGTGCGACGAAGACGTCTGCACCGCGCTGTAGAAACCTGGGTGCCGACGCAGCTTGATCGCGTCGCCAGTCGGCCGATATGCGGCGCCGACCTCAAGATCGCCGCGGCGGCCCGTACGCAATCTAGGAGCAGTCATGAAAGCTGTTGTGTATGACGGGCCCATGCGGGTTCGTGTTGAGGATGTCGCGGAACCGGTCATCACAGCGCCTACTGACGTACTCGTCCAGATCACCACCACGAACATTTGCGGGTCCGACCTCCATATGTACGAGGGTCGGACAACGATGGAAACTGGCAGGATTCTCGGGCACGAGAACCTCGGTGAGGTCGTCGACGTGGGCCCCGCGGTGGTCTCGGTGAAAATTGGCGACCGGGTCTGCCTGCCGTTCAATATCAGCTGCGGCTTCTGCCGTAATTGCGAAAAAGGACTGACGGCCTACTGCCTGACCAACAATCCCGACCCGGGGATGGTCGGGGCGGCTTACGGTTTCGCGGGTATGGGGCCATACGACGGCGGCCAAGCCGAATACTTGCGCGTACCGTTCGGCGACTCGAACTGTTTGAAGCTGCCCGATGACGCGCAGGAGAAGGAAACCGACTACGTCATGCTGTCGGATATCTTTCCGACCGGCTGGCACTGCACCGAGCTTGCCGGGCTTCAACCCGGCGATGCGGTAGTGGTCTATGGTGCGGGCCCGGTCGGTCTGATGGCCGCCCACTCAGCGGTGATCAAGGGCGCGGCCAAGGTGATGATCGTCGATCGTCGCCCCGACCGACTCAAGCTGGCCGAACAGATCGGGGTCATCGCGATCGACGATTCGCAGGGATCTGCCCTCGAGCAGATCCTGGAAGAGACCAAAGGCGTTGGTGCCGACTGCGGTTGCGAATGCATCGGTTATCAGGCGCATGATCCCCACGGCCACGAGGATCCGTCGATGGTACTCAACGATCTGGTGCGGGCGGTGAAGTTCACCGGCGGAATCGGCGTGGTGGGCTTGTATCTGCCGCAGGATCCCGGCGCGCAGGACGACGACCGGCGGAAGGGCAGAATCGCTTTTGAGATGGGGGACTTCTGGCTCAAAGGCCAACGGATGGGAACTGGGCAGGCAAACGTCAAGCGCTACAACCGTGAGTTGCGAGACCTGATCCACGAAGGCAAGGCCAAGCCATCGTGGATCGTCTCTCACGAACTTCCGTTGTCTGACGCCCCGAGTGCCTACGAGCACTTCGACGCCCGCGACGACGGTTGGACGAAGGTGGTGCTGAAGCCGCGGCTCATGGCCCTGTGAACCAGACCTCCGCCATCGAATCACTGTATAGGCGAGGCGAATACGCGAGGAGTAATCATGACTACTGCCGATTCCCCGCTTGCCGTGGCGCTCGTCGTCAGGCTAGTGGCCAAACCAGATAAGGCGGACGAGGTCAGCAACTTCCTGACCGACGCCCTCAGACTGGCCAACCAGGAGCAGGGCACCGTCGTTTGGTTTGCGCTGCGAACCGATATGACCACCTTCTGGATCGTCGATGCATTTCCGTCGAACGCTGAACGACAGGCACACCTGGAGGGGGCGATCGCCTCATCCCTGCTGGCCAATGCCGACCTACTCTTTGACGAGCCGCTCGAGATCCTCCAGGCTGATGTCGTCGCCGCTAAGGTGCCCCGATGAACGTGTTCGCGTCCACACCAGCCTTGCGGCCTGAAAGGTTGCTTCATCAAAGCCAGCTCCACACCGCCGATAAAACGGGTTGCTCTGCCACGTAGAGGTTTTCGCTGTTTCGATGATGTCGATGCTCCGGCTGGTTCGCCGCGTGGCAATCACCGTCCGCTCACGCATGACAGACATGCCGAACGGCGGTCCCGAGGGACCAGCCTGACGTCGAGTCCGTGGTCCTTGACCCCAGCGGACCAGTTCGAAAACGTCGTTTGGACCTGCCGGGACGTCGCCGTATGTCGGCCAGACCGGCAATCTAATTTTTGAGCACCTGCGTTGCAACCGTCACTTCTAGCATGGGAATTCCAAGATGGATACCGAACGAGCTTGTACGGCACCAATTCTGGAGCTCCTCCCCGGCGAGGCCCGCGGCGTGGCATCGATCCCGCCGAAACGACACGTTCGCCGCGGAGCCGGCCGGCGAAGTCCAGCGATCGACGCAGCGGGCAGCGGCTTTCTCGTCCTCGTCGGAAAGCGTGCGAGCGGCTGTCAACCGGTCGGCAGCGCTGTCATTCGGTCATCCGAGACCAGAGCCGAATTGTCCGCCCGGTTCGAGCGGGATGCGTTACCGCTGCTCGACCCCCTCTTTACCGGCGCGCTGAGAATGACCCGAAACCGCATGGACGCCGAGGATCTGCTTCAAGAAACGATGCTGAAAGGCTATGCGGCGTTTCACTCCTTCCAAACAGGGACCAATCTCAAGGCGTGGCTGTTCCGGATCATGACGAACACATGGATCAGTTCCTACCGCCGGGCTCAGCGACAGGCGGCGGAATGCCTCTGCGGTCGAATGACCGATTCGCAGATCGCTGAGAGTTACCGGCGCTCATCGTCAGACGTGGGTTCAGCAGAGGCTGAAGCGCTGGCGGCCTTGCCGGACGACGAGATAGTGGAGGCGCTGATGGCGCTCCCGGAGAGCTTTCGGATGGCGATCCATTACGCCTACGTGGAAGGTTTCCGCTACACGGAGATCGCCGAGATCATGCAAGTACCTGTCGGCACCGTCAACTCTCGATTGAGTCGAGGACGCGCCCAGCTGCGGGCGCTGCTCACCGGTGTTGCAATCGAGCGCGCGGCTACCGCTTCCACACGACGGTAGCGACTCCACAGTAATGATCGGCGCTCAAGAAGGACCCGGCTGGCCTCACTACACCTGCACCGTATTGCTCATCGCAGATCCCGGGGTGCCGGCGCGACTTGCCGAGCGCACACCCGATTGGCTGTCGGCTGAACTCGCTGACCGGCGGAATTCACCAGTGCGGTGGGAAACTTCCGTTCAGATCGAGTCGCACCTGCGCCACGAACAAGCGTCGTTCGCTGAGGTCATCGAATCAGTTGCGCCTTTGGAACGAAATGCTGACGTCGTCATATACATGACCGATTTACCCCGTCGAGACGGCACCCTGCCCGTTCTCGCCGAAATCAGCGCGGGGCATCGGTTTGGACTCATCTGCGTCGCGGGGGTTGGCGCAGCATTTGTCACCAGCCGCGTGCGGGCCTTGGTCCTTCTGGCCGTCGCTGTGGTGGCCGACCGACCTGAGCTTCTGCCACAAACGGCAGCACGACTTCCGGCTACAGAGACATGCACAGGAGTCCGCTATTTCGCCCCACGAGGCCTTCGGCGCTTTCGGTTGCTGGCCGGCATGGTGCGCGCGAATCGACCGTGGAGGTTGGTCGTTGGACTATCGAAGGTGCTCGTGGTGGCACTCGGCTCTGGCGCACTGGGGCTGGCAACCGACACAATTTGGCGATTCGCCGACACGATGGGACCGTGGCGAATGAGCGCCACCACGGTGCTGTCGATCGGGGCAATGGTCACCTGGTTGATCCTTGATCACGAACTCTGGGAGCGTCCAGAGTCATCCGCAGCACGTACCCGGTCGCGTCTCTACAACATCGCGACCGTGATCACGCTGATCATCGGTGTCGTCGTGCTCCACGTGGCGTTGTTCCTGTCGATGTTGTTCACGGCCGGTATTCTTCTGACGCCAGATGTATTTGCCCAAGCAGTCGGTCATCCGGTATCGGCTGCGGACTATCTGTGGCTCGCGTGGTTGATTGCCTCCATCGCTACCGTCGGCGGAGCGCTGGGATCAGGGCTCGAAGACGACGGTGGCGTGAGAGCAGCTGCCTACGGCATCCGGCAACGCCAGCGGTTCGCCGAGTAGCGCCAGTGGGCGACGCCACCCCACTCCTCGCGGAGCGATGAGGCCATGCGCGCTTCTGCGCTCCGGCTCGAAATGACTATGACGGGTCGGCATGTACGAATGGGCTGCCGCAACTCGTGAAATCACCTGTGCGCAAGTCGGATTGCCGCCTGCTCAAACAGCTGACTGGTGTCGGTAACGGCTGAGGGCTTGTCTTGCCGGGACGAATGGTGATCGCGATTTTTGACTCTGGGGGCGCTCACGATGGCGGCATCAGATTGCCAGACTCGTGCTGAGAAGACAGCGTGACGTGAGGGGTCGGCATGCAGCAAGCTATGGCCGTGGCGGCGGAACAGGTGCAGAGGGAGGCCGACGCACATGCCGCCATCACACACCTGATCCGTAGCGTGCGCGCCGAGGCAGACGTCCATCCTGGCTCGATCTGGGCACTGATCACTGCTGCTGCCATGAAGCTATCGGCGGTGGAGTACGCCGGCATCGTGCGCCTCGGGCAAGCCGACAGCGTGCGCAGTCTCGCCTCAACCGACGATCACCTTCGGTTGTTGAACAAGCTGCAGCAGCGCTGCCGGCAGGGGCCGAGTTTCGATGCAGCCTGGGAAGGCCAAACGTGCCGAGTTGACGACCTCACTCGTGAGGCGCGGTGGCCCGCCTTCAGCGAGGAAGTCGTAGCCGTCACACCCATCCGCTCAATGCTGTGCGTGCCGTTGTTCACCCACCACCACGGCAGGACGGCACTGAACCTGTACTCGGCTCAGGCGTCCGCGTTCGGCCCCCAAGACGAACTGATTGGGCTGGCGTTCGCCGGCGATGCCGAAATTCTCCTCGAGGTTGGTCGGCGCGCGGAGCGGTACCGCCAGGCCCAGACCAATCGCGAGCTGATCGGACTGGCTAAAGGAATCCTGATGGAACGCTTCGCCATGGACGCCGTCGCCGCGCTCTCGCTATTGGCACAGCTGTCCAGGGATGGTCGGCAACCAGTGTCGGTGGTCGCCAGAGGACTGGTGAGTCCAGACTCCGAAGGCTGATCCGAAAGCCATCTCTGCCCTCGGAACCGTCGTCATCGCCTTGCGTGGCCGTCGCGGCCGCGAAGCGTCACCGAGGGCGACTCCCCGAATTGTTGGTAGTACTGCTGAGCGAAGCGACCGAAGTGCAAGAAGCCCCAGCGGCTTGCCACAGCGGTCACCGTGACGGACCGCGGATCGGCGTTCAGGAGTTCGGCATGTGCACGGTGCAGGCGAACGTACCGAAGGTACGCCATGGGCGGCATCTGGTCAGCGCGCGCGAAGCTCCTCTGGAGTGCCCTGGCGCTGAGTCCTGTCTCTTGGGCCAGTTTCGCCGTGGTCCACGAGGCTTCCGGGAACGCCCGCATCAGCTCGATGGCCTGCCTGACCACGCCCGCAGACGATGGGCGCTCATCCGATCGGAGAGCTGCGCTGTGGTTGTGTGGTTGCATCAGCAGCAGAAACTGGACGATCAGATGTTGCAGATTGTCCTCGGCGAGTCGGTGACTGAGCACTCCACCTGGTCGGTTGGCATCGCGCATCAACACGGTTACAAGCTCCAACCAGCTGATCGATGACGGAGTCTGCAGATCCAGGCGACGCTCGAATGCCACCGGGGCAAGCGATGCCTGGCCGAGCATGGTTTCCAACTGCTGCATCATTTCGCGGGTAGGGATCATGAGGCAGATCTGGCCACAACCCGGGGACCATCCGATGTCGACGGGGATGCCAGGCGTAAAGACGCCCGCAGATTCCGGGGCAACCGCCACGTCTTGGCGACCGTCACCCCACGAGTTGGTCACCTGTCCGGACATCGGGATGTCAACGTGATAGGACTGCACGTCGGGTATGCGAACTTTCACTTCGCCGCCGAACTGAACGTAACCCGCTGTCAGCACTCCAAGCTTCGCGGCGCTCATGTGCAGGTCCAGCGGACCACAACCGATCGGATCGATGTCCAGCGGTAAGTAGGCCCGGCCCAGCAAGTCGCGGGCCTCGTCAACATCGCTGGTCTGCGCCACCGGCGCCGACCCAATTCGCCGTGTATCGACCGATCGACGCATGCGTTACCTGATTTCGCCGTCCTCCCCTATAAGTCTAGAGATCCCGCTCGTCGATCGGCATGGAACGTTCACTCCTCGGTGCGCCGACATTCACCGGCGCTCGTCTAGCAGTCAAACCCTCACGAATCGTCGCACCGCTATCAGAAGGGCATAGGCTGTTGGTACCAGGAGCGGGCTGACGCTCGGACCCGGAACACTGTTCGGATCGCCGACGGTGGCATCAGAGACACGCCGGTAAAGCGCGGGTGAGAGATGGCCATTTCGATATGAACGGCGAATCGCTTGAATCTCAAGACCAAAACCGGCAACCCCGGCGGCCTTTCCACAGGAGTCTGACCGTTCTCTCGCAGGTAGTTTTCAGCGGTGACGATGTTGGCGAAATTTTCCGCGTGGCTACCGCCACGGTTGGCAAGCTCGCGGCCTGTCGGGTCGAAGCAAGTTACCAATGCCTAGACGGCATGTTCGTTCGCTTTCCGTTCGACCAGACCGAACAGCCAGGAATTGAACAGCGCCTTCGCGAGTACGGCTGTGACGGGCAGTTCGACATGGGAATCGGGCGGTGGGCGTGGGCGCTTGCACTCAGTCACCGAGGCACAGTGAACGGCTGCATCGTGCTGAGCGCGCGCAGTATGCCGCTGACGACTCAAATCCGTTGTCTGACAATCCTTGGCCAGCAAGCGGGCGCGGCCTTGGCATACGCCACAATGCACGAGCGTCACATCGCCCACGTCGAACGACTGGCGAGCACCAACGACGCCCTTGAGAGTACGAATCACGAACTCGCCACAGCGGTTTCGCGGTTGCGAAGACAAGCGAACACGCTTGAGGTCTTGAGCGCGGCGGTGGCGTCGGGAATGGGCGAGCAGGGCATCGCTGATGCCCTGCACGACCTTACGGCACTGCCGGTAGGGGTAGAAGACAAGTTCGGCAACTTGCGCTGCTGGGCTGGACCTGCGCAGCCTCACCCGTATCCCAAACAAGCGACGGTTGATCGCGAGCTGTTGCTGCACGAGTTGACCGCTCAGAACGGTCCGAGACGGTTCGGGGGCCGGGTGCTCATGCTGGTACAGCGCCGGACGGACATTCTCGGGGTCGTGGTGATTTCGGACCCGAATAACGCAATCACCGAAGACAGCCTGCTGGCCCTGCGTCATGGTGCAATTGTGTTGGGTCTGGAACTTGGCCACCGGCGAAATCTTGCCGAGCTGGAGCTCAAGCTGCGCTGCGACTTGGTCGATGACTTGTTGGCCGGCGCTGATCGGAGCGGGGCGTACGCTCGCGCCGATGCCTTGGGTCACGACTTGCGGCGCCCACATTATGTGGTGGTGGTGCGAGTCGACGACGTCGCGGAGAGTGTGCTGGCAGCCGCAGCCGTGCGCGCGGTGGCCGCGTTGCAACTTAACTACCTGCAGGGGCGCCACGGGGGGCTGATCGTCCTCCTGATCGACAGCCGCCCGGACCCGCAGGCGTTGCACCACGCCATCAGCGAGAAGCTGGGCCGGACAACCAGTGTCATCGGAATCGGCAGTCGGTGCGACGTGCCTGATGAATTGCCGCGGTCTTACACCGAGGCGCTTCGCGCCCTGAATATCCGGCTGCGCTCGGCAAATCCGGAGGGCGTAGAGGCCTTCGACGAGCTTGGCTTCTATCGTCTTATCGACGCCGCCCACGACGGTGGCAGTGTCGAGGCTTTCGTGCGCGAATGGCTGGGCTCGCTGATCGACTACGACGAGAGTAGGAATTCCGAACTTGTGCAAACTCTCAGCGATTATCTGGAATGTGGCGGCAACTATGACGAGTCCGCAGCCGCTCTGCACATTCATCGCAGTACCTTGCGCTACCGACTGGCGCGCATCGCTGAACTCACCGGCCACGACCTCCACAACGTTGATACCCGGTTCAACCTCCACGCCGCGACACGCGCCTGGCGCTTCCTCAACACCGATGCTTGACCCCGACCGCCGCGTAACGCCGGCCGTCGCTAGCGACGACTCACTCCGTGACCGTGATCTTGCTTGACTTCGTGGTTTCCGCTTTCGGCACATATAGTTTGAGAACGCCGTACGCCAACGACGCCTCGACGTCGTCCTCCCGCAGGGGGCCCGGCAGCGTCACGCGAAACGCGAACTCCCCCACCTTTCGGACACGTCGGCGAAATATGCCGTCACGCTTGCGTTCTTTCAGCTCGCCGGTCACCACCAGCTCGTTGCCGTGCAGCGTGACGTCAACGTCTTCGCGCCGCACGCCCGGTAGTTCAACCTCGATGACGTATGCGCTGTCTGTCTCGACGATATCGGCAGCGGGTGACCAGGCAGCACTAGCCGCGGCGTGATCCATTCCGAAATAGGGATTCTCGAACTGACCCATCGGGGTCAGATCGCCCGACATCAGTACACCAGCCGAAATAGAGTGAACACGCGATTCCAGTGCTCAGTGGACGGGTCGCAGACCGTAGGGTCAACCAAGCGAAACGACCGGGCCAGCGCGACACTCAAACCACCGAACAATTCCGGTAGCAGGCGCTCGGTCTCCTCAGCGAACGCCACATCGCCCGGTGGTTGTCGCACCACCTGGCGCAACAGCTCGCGAATCTCTTCAGCCTCGTCGATCTTGTCGAACTCGCGCATTCGCTCCTGGACACCCTTGGTAATCGGAAGGTCTTGCGGCACAATGACGTCACGTCCATTCCACCGGGCCGAGCTGTGCCCGGCGATGGCGATATCGTCGATTTGTTCGTCGACGAACTGACGGAATCGACGTATGTCGTTTTTGTCGATCTTGACGCCTCCAGCGGAGCGAAAGAACCTTTTGAATACCGGGATCCCCGAGGGATGGGTCATTGGATACCTCCGCTCCCGAACTCCAGACCAGCCCGAGCGGGCCGACGTCCAACAGTGGCACGTTGGCCTGATAAACGAACCGAGCCCGCAGGCGCAATCTCTCCCAGCTGATTCGACCTAACAGGTCAAGGGCCGGAGGGGCTTTTGAACGGCTGGTTGGTCGCTGATGCGCTGCACATCCATACCTCACCCCTTGTGTAGGAAGCCCCTGTGGCGCTTGTGTTCCGCCGTATCGGCCGCGTCGATGATGGCGCGGACCGTGCGACGGCAGCGGCCGCATTCGGCGCCCGCTCCGCACGCGGTCGCGACCTGTTTGGTGGTCGTGGCGCCCGCCTCGACGGCCTCGGCCACCACCTGGCTGGTGACACCGTTGCAGAGGCAGACGAACATCGATCGCTCTCAGACGCTCTCGTCCAGCCGCATGATGTGTTGCAAGCGGCCGACGAAAACCGGTGGATAGGCGCCGACTCCGGTGTGACCCATCCACTCCGCCGCCACGTCGGGATGATTCACCCAATCGGAGGCGTCGGCCTCGTCGTCGAGCTCCTGCAGGATCATCACTTCGTGGTCGTCGTCGAAGGCCTTGAAGATGCGCACGGCCCGCACCCCGGCGGCCTCGAATCGGGGCAGTCCCCGGTGAACTCGCCTGATCATCGCG
Source organism: Mycolicibacterium rhodesiae (assembly GCF_002086695.1). Classification (GTDB taxonomy): domain Bacteria; phylum Actinomycetota; class Actinomycetes; order Mycobacteriales; family Mycobacteriaceae; genus Mycobacterium; species Mycobacterium rhodesiae. Next base: position 25,139 of record NZ_MVIH01000006.1, on the reverse strand, counting down.
GACACGTCATCGACCGCGGCGATCGCGCCGACGATCACCCCAGGCGGGTTCTCCTCGGACGGCTCGACGAGCGTGACCTTGTCCACCGTCTCGCCCGCGAAGATGGCGGGGATGTCGTCGAGGCCGACAGCGTCGAACCAGTTGAGGAACACGCGCGAGCGCAACACTTCGAGAATGGGCTCTTTGCTCCGCAGCGAGATGGTGACCATGACGCGACCATGCTCGCGCGTCGAGGTGTAGACCAACACGTAATGCGCGCCGAGATCGGCGAGCGCGGACTCGCTGCGTTGCAGCACCGGCCAGACCCGGCTGGGATCCGGGACCCGGTAGTCCATAGCCAGCACGAGCGTGTGGGTCTCGACCTCCCCCGCGCCGTCCACGCCGACCCCTAGTCGCTGGCCGGCAGCGGTTTTGCGGTCTTCTGCTCCAGCGGTGTGGTGCCGACACTCAGGCTGCCTGCGCCGGCCTTGGTGACCAGGAGTTCGGCGCCGTCGGCGTCGACGTAACGCTTGCCCATCACGGTGCCCGCGGCGAAGTCCGGATCCAGTTGCGCGCCTTCGGTTTTCTCGCCGTCCAGCGGGATCATCGGAACGCCGCCGGCCCGCAGGTCGTCCAGACGCTCCGATGAGCGCACGACGATCACCTGGGTGTCGCATACCTGGCTCTGCAGTCGGGTGCCGGTCTTGATCATGGTTGTCCTCCTGGGATCACGGGGTGGCGGTCGGCGACTTGAGCTCGTCGGCAAGCTGGCGGCGCAGCACCTTGCCGGTCGGCGTGGTGGGCAATTCGTGGCGGAACACCACCCGGTCCGGGGTTCGTGAACCACGCAGCTGGGTGCGCACGTGTGCGCGCAGGTCTTCCGGATCCGGGGTGATGTCGGCGACGGGCACGACGACAGCGACCATGATCTGGCCCCATTCATCGTCCTCGACACCGACGACAGCGACGTCGCGCACGTGAGGGTGTTCGACGAGGACGTCCTCCACCTCGGCCGGGGCGATGTTCTCCCCGCCGCGGATGATGGTGTCGTCGGAGCGTCCGCCGATGAACAGGTATCCGTCGGCATCGAGGTAGGCGACGTCCTTGGTGGGAAACCAACCGTGCGCGTCGAGGACCGAGCCGATCTCGGCATAGCGGCCGGACACCTGATCGCCGCGGACGTAGAGTTCACCGATCTCCTCGGGGCCCAGGACCGTGCCGTCGTCGGCGCGGATCTGCACCTCGATCCCGGGCACGGGCCGGCCGACCGAGCCGAGCCGTTTGCGCGCGGACTCGTCGGCGGCCGCGTGCGCCGCCCGGTGGTCGTCCGGGCCGAGAACGGCAATGGTGGAACTGGTTTCGGTCAGCCCGTAGGCGTTGACGAAACCCACCGCGGGCAGCAGTTCGAGCGCCTTACGCACCAGGGGCAGGGCAACCTTGGAGCCGCCGTAAGCCAGTGACCGCAGCGAGGGCAACGGCGTGGGGTTGGTCTCCAACTCCGTGATGATGCGATCGAGCATGGTCGGCACCACGGTGGCACTGGTGACGGCTTCGGTGGATGCCAGCCGGATCCACTCGCGCGCGTCGAACTTACGCAGATACACCATCTTTCGACCGGCGTACAGATTCGACAGCGCCGCACTGACGCCGGCGATGTGGTACGGCGGCACACAGATCAGCGCGGCATCACCGGGCTCGGCGGACGCGAACTCGACGGTGCCGGTCACGTAGCTGGTGAGGTTGTTGTGGGACAGCTCAACAGCTTTGGGCCGCGACGTGGTCCCGGAGGTGAACAGCACCACGGCGATGTCATCGGGGTCCGGGAATTCGGCGACCGGCTCGGCTGTCGCTGCCGCGGCCAGGAATTCCCGCGACTCGATTCGCGCGGCGCCGGCGCCGGCCACCACGTCGGCATAGTCGGCGTCGAAGACGATCAACGGGTCGGGTAGCCGATCGATGAGGTCGGCGAGCGCCTCGGCCGACAGGCGATAGTTCAGCGGCGTGAACGCGCGTGCGGCGCGAGCCGAGGCGAAGATGAGCAGCGGCAGCATAACTCCGCCCAGGCCGACGTAGACGACGCTGCCGGCACCGCGGGAGCTGATGACGCCCGCCCCGCCGTCGGCGAGCGTGCTCAGCTCGCCGACGGTGAGTCGCTGGTCGTCGCTGACCACCCCGACGCGCTCGGCGTCGGAGGCGGCCATCTCCAACAACAGTGCCACGCTCATCGATTGGTCCTCCTGCTCAGCTGGCCTAGATCGGGTTGAACTCGGAGATCAACCAGTGACCGTCGGTCTTCGTCAGCTTCACCATGACGCTGCTGGTCGCCAGGGCCGGATCGGGCCGATCCTTGCTGGTGGTCACCTGGTTGACGAAGACCAGCACCGTCGCGTCGCTGGGATGCATCTCCGAGAGCGCCGCCCGCGCGACGGTCGCCTCGGTCTTGACGCCCTTCTGCTTGGCCGCAGGCGCGACGATCTGGTCGGTGAATTGGCTGTAGTACTTGAGGAATTCGCCCGTCAGGTGCGCCTTGGCGTTGGCCAGGTCCTTGTCGAGGCTGTCCGGGGAGTACGACAGCAAGGCCACCGTGCCGTCGCGCGCAGCGTTGATCGCCTGCTGCTGAGCCGCGGAGTTGGTCTGCTGGTCCGGCCGGTACAGCCACCAGTAGACGCCGCCGGCGGCACCCGCCGATGCGACCAGCAACACCACGAGCAGGATCGCCGCCCAGTTGCTGGCGGCCCAACTCAGAGGACCGCGCCGTGCACCCGACACCGGGAGTTCGGATTCGGTCCCGACGTCGTCACCCTCGGTGGCCTCGTCGGTCGTTTCCGCCTCGAGTTCCGTTGCGGTCGACTCCTCGTCGACGACGGCTACATCGGTGTTGTCATCGCCCTCGACGGGCTCGTTGGCCTTCTTGTCGCCCTCAACGGGCTCGGTGGTCTTGTCACTACTCATGGCACGAACTCCACATTCGACATCTTGTATTGGGCACCATCACGCGCGACCGTCACGCTCATCCGCCAGGCGCGCGGATCTTGATGTGCCCCATTGGCATTGGTAACGGTCGAAGAGGCAGCCAGCAGCACCACGCCGGTGTCGCCGGTCTCCTTCTCCAACGCGGCAGATTTGACCGTGCCCACGGTTACCGCTTTGGACTGTTCGGCGGTCTTGACGAAATCGTCTGCGCCTCTGGTGAAATCGTTCTTGAACGTTCCCGTGGACAAGTCGATGACGTGCTGGACGTCGGCCTTGGCCCGGTTGTAGTCGATGGACAGCAGCGCTATCACGCCCTCGCGCGCCGCAGCCACCAGCTCGTCCTGATGCGCCCGTTGGGCGACGACCCTCTGGTGCGCGACGAGCATCAGGCCGGTCACCACCATCGATGCGATGGTGAGGATGACGATCACCGCCACCGCGACCGTGACCGCACCGACGCGCGCCCACCACCCGCGGGGCTCGAGTTCGTCGTCCTCATAATCCTCGGCGTCTTCGGCGTCGTCGGAATCCTCATCCCCGGGATCGGGTTCCACTCCTCGCAGGCGCGCCGCAGTGGCCTTGGCGCGTGCCGCCTCCGCACGGGCCTCGGCCTCGGCCGCCTCGGCCTCGGCGAGCTCGGCCAGCGCTTCGGAGACCGCCTCCTCGTTGACCTCAGCCGCCATCGCACCCACACATGTCTTTGCGGTCCGGCACGCGCGCATCAGCGAATATCCGTCGCATGCCGAACTCCTCTCTGGGTCCAAACACCCCGCCAGCGTACGGGCGGGGTCTGAGTCGTCCGTCACATCCACGGCCGACGCGCGATGTCTCGTGAGAATGAGATTATCACTGAAGGATAAGTTGCTTTGCCGCGCGTCCGCGATTGTCGCGTGATTTGGACGCCATAGTGCGGAAATGGCATTTCCACAAAAAGTCAGCGCAGCTGGTCTTTCATGACTTTGCCCGTCCCATTCAGCGGGAGCGCTTCGACGATGACGACCTCGCGGGGCACCTTGAACCCGGCCATCCGATCTCGACTCCAGCCGATCAGATCCTCGGTCGGCAGTTCACTGCCGTTCTTGAGCACGACGAACGCCTTGCCGACCTGACCGAGCCGCTCGTCGGGCACCCCGATCACCGCCGCCTGCGCGACCGCGGGATGCTCCATCAGAAAGCCCTCTATCTCGGCCGGGTAAGCGTTGAAACCGCCGACGATGAACATGTCCTTCTTGCGCCCGACGATTTTCAAGCGTCCCGACTCGGTGAAGCTTCCGAGGTCTCCGGTGTGCAGCCAGCCGTCGGTGTCGATGGCCTGCGCTGTGGCCGCGGGATCATCGAAGTAACCCTGCATGACGCTGTAGCCCCGGACCAGCACTTCGCCGTCGTCGGCGATGCGCACCTCAACCCCGTCGCACGGCACGCCTGCTGTGGTGGCGACATCGTCGAACGAGTCCCCCGGCCGGGACAGCGTCGCGGTTCCGGCCTCGGTGAGCCCGTAGCCGGTGGCCAGTGTGCGGAAGGGCAGTTCTTCGTGCACTCGGCGGACGAGTTCCACCGGAATGTCGGCGGCACCGGTCACCCCGGCCCGCAGCGTGGCGAGCTTGCTCTTGTCCGACACGGCCAACAGCGAGTGATAGAGCGTCGGCGGCCCCGGCAGCATCGTGATCTTCTCGGCCGCGATCAGCTCCACGACGCGGTCGACGTCGAAGACCGGGACGGGCAGCATCGTCGCGCCGCGGATGAAGCTCGCGATGCAGCCGGCCTTGTATCCGAAGGTGTGGAAGAAGGGGTTGACGATCAGATAGCGGTCGCCCGGGCGCAGGTCGGCAAGATCGCACCATTCGGTGTACATCCGTAGATTCTGCAGATGGTTCATCATCACGCCCTTGGGCCGTCCGGTGGTGCCCGAGGTGTAGATGATGTCGGCGATGTCGGTCCCGCCGACCTCCCGCTCGAACGGCTCACCCTCAGAGAGGAAGCCGGACTTCAGGTCGATCGCAGGCACACCGGCGGGGACGGTGAAATCCTGTCCCAGGAAACCTTTCTCGATCAGGACTGCCTTGGCGCCGCTGCGGGTGATGATGTCGGCGGCCTCGGCCTGCTTGTACCGGGTGCTGACGGGGACGACGATCCCGCCTGCGGTGAGCACTCCGAAGGCCGCGATCATCCAGTGCGCGGAGTTGGGCGCCCAGATCGCGACCCGGTCGCCCTTGTCGACGCCCAGCTTCGCGAACGCACCTGCCGCACAGCGCACCCGGTGCGCCACCTCGGCGAAAGACAGCCGCAACGGACCGTCGACGACTGCTTCCGCGTCGCCGAACCGGTCCGCCGCACTCAAGACCATCTCAGGGATGGTCTGCCAGGTGACCGCTGGTGTCACACCGTGACGAGGCGAGACAGGTTGCCGCCCATGATCTTTGCCTGATCGTCGGCCTTCAGGTGCTGAAGGGCCTCGATGTAATAGGTCGGCTCGGCCAGCCCTTCGGGATGCGGCCAGTCCGACCCGTAGAGCACCTGATCCACTCCGACGAGGTTGACCAGATCGTCGATGCCGTCCTCGAAGAACGGGCTGACGTGGATGCGGCTCTTGACCATCTCCACCGGATCACTCGGGAAGGCCTCCGGGGCTTTGCGGAACACCTCGGCCAGGCCGTCCAGCAGCGGGGTCATCCACTTCGAGCCGGCCTCGACGATCGCGACCTTCAGCTTCGGATGGCGGTACAGCGCACCGTGAATCACCCACGACCCCACCGAGTCCTGGATCGGGCGCCACTCGTTGAGGATGCCCATCGCATTGGTCTGGAACGGCAGCATCTCGGCGCTGGCGCCGTCCCATTCGGAGGTGTACCGCGAGTAGCCGCTGTCGCTGGAGTGCATGCCGACCAGCAGGTCGTACTCGACGACGCGCTCCCAGAACGGGTCGAACTCCGGCAGTGCAAACGAGCGTGGCCCGCGGAATCCGGGGACCGGGGCGGGGCGAACCAGGATGCAGCGGGCACCGCGCTTGACCACCCACTCGAGTTCCTCGATCGCCTTCTCGACGATCGGCAGCGTGATGACCGGTGTGGTGAAGATGCGGTTCTGGTAGTTGAACCCCCACACCTCGTCGAGCCACTGGTTGAGCGAGTGGACCAGGACGTGGATGGCCACGGGGTCGTCGGACAGCCGCTCCTCGAGCAGGCTGGCCAGGGTCGGGAACATCAGGGTCTTGTCCAGGCCGAGCTCGTTCATCACCTCGAGGCGCGGGGCTGGCTCGAAGAACGCGGGGATGGCGCGCATCGGTTCGCCGAACAGTTCGCGCTTGGTCTTACCGTCCGGGTTGCCGTACTTGAAGTACTCCTCCCACGCGCCCGGGCGGGCGACGACCTCGAAGGTCGGGTTGGGAATGTAGTTGCTGATCTGACCGCGCAGCGCAATCTTGGTGCGGCCGTTGACCTGCACGTACTGGACGTAGTCCTTGTATTCCTTCGGCAGGAACTTGGTCAGCGCTTCCGGCGGCTCGTAGAGATGGTTGTCCGCGTCGAAGATCGGAAACGGCACGTCCACCCGGTGCGACAGTTGACCCATGAAATCCTCCTTATGCAGTTGACGAGAATCCTATTCTCATTTGTCCGGTGGAGGCAATACGTCCCTCCGCCCGGCGTTGGCTTCAGCCCGGCGGCCCCGAGCCGATCACCCCGGCCGATACCAAGTCCGCGATGTCGCGTTCGGACAAGCCGAGTTCGGTCAGCAGCTCGTGGTTGTGCTGGCCGAGCAGCGGTGCAGGCGCGGTGTGGATCGGTGGTGTCCGCCGGGATAGGCGGAACGGCATCGTGGTGAATCGCGCCGGAGCGTTCACCGGGTGATCGAGCACTTCGAAGAATCCGCGGGCGGCAAGCTGTTCCAGGTCGGTCTGCCGGTGCGGCTGGATGACCTTGGCCACCGGGACACCGGCAGGCCACAGCGCGGCGACGATCTCGTCCCCGGTGCGGTCCCGGCACCACGCGCCCAGGTGTCGGTCGACGACGTCCTCGCGGGCGCGCCGGCCACTTGCGGTGTCGAGTTCGGGATCGGCTGCCCAGTCCGGATCGCCGAGTGCGCCGCGCAATGCCTGCCACTGCTCGTCTGTCTCGACGGCGATCGCCACCCAGGAGTCGTCTCGGCCGAACTCGTCGATCTCGTTGCTGCGGTACAGGTTCTGCGGCGACGCGGTCGGTCCCCGGTTGCCTGCACGCTGGAGCACCGCGCCGTAGGCGGTGTATTCGACGATCTGCTCGGCGGCGATGTTGAGGGCCGCATCCACCATCGCGGCCTCGACGAGCGACCCGTTGCCGGTGCGCCGTCGATGTTCGAGGGCGAGCAGGATCGCGTTCAGCGCGTGCAACCCGGCGTTGGGATCGCCGACGGAATACGGTTCGTACGGATTCCGGTCCGGATAGCCGGTGAGCCAGCTGATACCTGCGGCGGCCTCGATCACGTACGCGAACGCGGGGTTGTCCCGCCACGGTCCGTCCAGTCCGAAACCCGGCATGCGGCACATGACCATATCTGGCCGGATGCGCTGTAAGCCAGCGTAATCCAGGCCCAACTGATCGAGCACCCGCGGCGTGTAGTTCTCCGCGACCACGTCGGCGGTGGCGATCAGCCGGTGCAGCAGCTCCCGGCCGCGTTCCGTGCCCAGGTCGAGGGTGATGTCCTTCTTGCAGGTGTTCAGCGCGGCGAAGATCGGCTGCCTCTCCCACCACTGGTCTTCGGTGACCGGAACCCCGGCGATCATCCGGGTGCCGTCGGGGCGTCGTGCGGACTCGACATGGATCACCTCGGCACCCAGCAGCGCCATCAGGTGGGTGGCGGACGGTCCGGCCCAGAACGTGGTGAGATCCACCACGCGAATCCCGCGCAGTGGCAATCGATCTTGAGCAGTGCCGGGCCGCCGGGGTGTGCGCGCAGCGTGGCGATGCCGGTCGGTGTGCTCGCCGAGTCGCGGCGCAGGCGATGGCGGGCGCAACTCGACGCCGGTGATCCGGTAGGGATGGCCGGGCTGACGGAAGCCGGCCGGGTGGGTGACGAACGTCTTCCTGGCGACGAAGTGCTCGAGCGTCTCGACGGTGTCGGGAGTGGCGACCGGCGCGTTGGGGATCCGGAACGCCGTGGCCAGCTCGCGGACCTCGTCACCGGTGTGCTCGGCCATCCAGGCGTACAGTTCGTCGGCTTTCGAGCTGGCCTGCTCGGTGATGCTCACCGGCGCGTTCTCGTCGATCCACTCCTCGTGCCCGGTCATCGCGCACAGGTCGAACCACTGCTGAGCGGTGCCACATCCGACGTCCACCAAGCCGTCCTTGACTCGGGCGACCCCCGGCACGGTCAGCTTGCGGGCGTCGCGCCAGGGCCGTCCGAGCATGTCGAAGTACGTCACCGGGTAGTACGTCAGACCCATGACGTGACTTTCGAGCATGGACAGATCGATGAGCTCACCGGCGCCGCCGGCAAGCACCCGCATCCGGTACGCCAGGATCGCCGCACTGGCATACGCCCCGGACAGGTAGTCGCCGACCCGGCCGCCGACGTAGACCGGTGCGCGGTCCGGGGCACCGCGGCCCAGCCCGACGATGCCGCCGGACCAGGCCTGCAGCGTGAATTCGGTTGCGGGGCGGCCACTCCACGGGCCGTCGAGACCGAACGGTGTGATCGCGGCGACGACCAGGTGCGGATGGGCGGCGTGCACCGCGGCGGGCGCCAGCTCCGAGTGGTCGGCCAGCGGTGAACCCGGTGACCAGACGACGGCGTCGGCGCCGGCCAAGACGTCGCCGATCCAGCGCAGATCGTCGTCGAGGGCCGGGTCGGCGACCACGCTGTGCTTGCCGCCGGCCAGAAAGCTGAACAGCGCACCGTCCTCGTTCGGCCCGATCCGCGCACCGGAGGCCGACCATCGCCGCAGCGGATCACCCTCGGGCGCCTCGACTTTGATGACCTCAGTGCCTGCGTCGGCGAGCAACTTGGTGCAGTACCCGCCGGGGATGCCGGTGGACAGATCGACCACGACGAAGCCGGTCAGTGGCGAGTCGGCCATCGCTACTTCTTCTTCTTTTTCGTCTTCTTGGGTTCGGTCTTCTCGGCCTTCGCTTTCTTGGGCTTGGCCGTGGCGCGTCCGGACTTCGACAGCCGCCACTCCGGCGGGAACTTGCTGTCGTTGTCCTTCACTGCGCCGGCGAGCCCCGAGTCGAGTCCCGCGTGCATGTCGAACTCGTCCTCGTCGCGTGCGGCCGTGCCACCCAGCGACTCGAACGTGCTGCCGAGCAGGCTCCCCAGGTACTCACCCTGGAACTGCTTGAACACCTCGAAGAACATCTTCTGCTGAAAAACGGTGTCGGTGGGCCGGTTTCGCGCGCAGGCCAGGGCATAGCGGCTGACCTCGTCTTCGAGTTCCGCACGCGACACCACGCTGTTCAGGAAGTTGCACTCGTACATCTCGGCAGCGGTGAACGGCCGGCCGGTGTACACCATCTCCTGGAACTTGCGGATGCCCATCATCTGGGTCCACCACCACATCCGGGGACCCCATCCGTAATAGCGGAAGGACGGATGACCGAACAGTGCATCGTCGCTGGAGATCACCAGGTCGGCGTCGGCGGCCTGGTAGAAGTGCCAGCCGTAGCAGTATCCCTTGACCTCGAGGATCGAGATCTTCTTGAAGTCCTGCAGCGTGCGGATACCAGACTGCGGGCTGGCATACCAGGCACCGACCGAGGCGCCGCGGCGATATGTCCCCTGCGGGGGGTATTCGACCGCACCGGCCGGGATCCGGAACTCCCCGAGCCGGGGGCCGGTGTCCTCGTCGTTCTGCAACTCCATGAATTCGGGGAGGTCGGCACCGCTGCCGAGATCCTCCCCCGCGCCCCGGATGACGACAACCTTCACCTGGTCGTCCACCCCGGCCTGGTACAGCAGGTCCGAATACCGCAGGCGCGCTGCGGCGGTCGGCGCATTGAGGTATTCGGGCCGGTTGAAGGTGATCGTCGCGATCCTGGTCTTCGGGTCCTTGTCGTAGAGGATGATCTCCTCGGCCGACGGGCGCCGCGATTCAGCCACGGGCACTGGACGCCGGACTCGACGTCAGTACCTCGCAACCGTCCGCGGTGATCAGCACCGAATCACGGCGGAACACCGCGCCGACTCCGGGCTCGAACACGTAACCGGTGACAGCGAGCACCATTCCGGGCTCGAGATGCTCACCGGCCGCGGTGGCCGCCAGTTGCGGGGAGACCACCGGCGAGTCGAATCCGACACCCAGGCCGTGCGCCACCGGAACCACCGGAAGTGCCTCGCCGACAGTCTCATACGCCGTAAGCAGGCCCGCGTTGGGCGCGCCGGGCCGGCATGCGCCGATCAGTGCCGCGTGCAGCCGCTCGGAGCGCTCGAACAGCGAGCTGACGCCCGCGGTGACCTCGCCTACGGGAAGGGTGCGGCCGATTTCACCGATGTATCCGCGATCCAGCACGCCGGAGGCGATGGCCACCAGGTCACCGTCGTGGACCCGTCCGTCACCGCGGACCCGCCGCCACGGGTGGTCCTTGGCCGTCACCCACACAGCGTCCTGATGGGCCGGTGTACTGACACCGCCGGCGGTCATCGCTTCCAGCAGCACCGCGGTCAGGTCCGACAGCGATGCACCGTCTCGAAGGTTGGCCGCGGCCGCGGCAAGACCGACCTCGGCCACCCTGACCGACTCGCGCAGTGCGTCGATCTCTTCGGGCGTCTTGATGCGCCGGGCCGCACCCATGGCCGCCTCGCCGTCAACGAATTCGGCGTTGGGGAACGCCATCGGCAACAACTGCGCGAATCCCGGCGACAGCGCGTCGGAGCCGACCCGGTGCGCGGTGGACGCACCGGGGATCTTCTTCAGGTTCTCGATGGTGTTCATCGGGTTCCAGGCGATGCCGTACAGGTTCTCGTGCGGGATGTCTTCGGGGACGCCTTCGTCCCACGTGCTCAGCAGGTGCACTGCGCCGTCGCGCAGCAGCACACACGACGGAGCGAAGGGACGTGTCCCGGCCACCCAGAGTTGTTGGGCGCCACTGACGTAGCGGATGTTCGACTGTCTGCCGAGGATCAGGATGTCCAGATCGTGGGCCGCCATCTGGGCCAGCGCGCGCTTCCGCCGCCCGGTGCGGAGGGCGCGGTCGTCGCCCAGTACCTCAGTCGCCATAGGGCGCGTACGGGTAGTCGGTCAATTTGATCCAGCCTTCCTCGGTGATGACCACGATCTCCTCGCTGCGGTAGCCACCGGTGCCGTCTTCCCAGATCACGGGTTCCAGGACCAGCACCATGCCGGCCTGCAGTACGTAGTTCTCGTCGAATTCGTCACCGAGATCGGTTCCGATCATCGGCATCTCGGCCGCGTTGACCCCGATGCCGTGCCCCAGGTAGAAGTGCGGCAGCCACGGCTTCGCGCCGTCGTTGGCCGCAATCGCCGCACGCGCCAGATCGGCCGCGGTCGCACCTGCACGGGTGACGTCGGCGACGGCGGCCATGATGTCGCGCCACCTGCGGAAGTTGGCCTGCTGCCGGGCATCCGGGGCGGTGCCCACGGTCCAGGTCCGGCCGAAGTCCGAGCAGTACCCGCCATAGGTGATGGACACGTCGGTCCAGAGCACGTCGCCGTCGCGCAGTTCACGCTCGGTGGACAGCAGTGGCAGGGCCAGGTCACCGTGGGTGGTCCACACGCCGTCGGCCCTTGTGTCGGGCATGACCTGCCAGATGGGTTCCAGCATGCTGGCCACCGCACCCAATTCGAAGACCCGCCGCATGAATTCGGCCGACAGATCGATCTGGCGGATTCCCGGTGCGAGCACCTTCTGCACGTCCACCATCGCGGTGTCGGTGATCTGCACGGCCTTGTAGATGCAGGCGATCTCGTCGGCGGTCTTGACCGTCTTGGCCGCACCGACCACCACCGCGGCGTCGCCGGGCGTGCCGCCCGGAAACAGCCGGCCCTGCGCCCGGCGCATCGCTCCGGTGAGCTCGTCGACGGCGACGGTGCTGCCGCGTGGAATCAGCTCGGCCAGCACCGTGCCGAAATACTGGACACCCTCGTCGAATTCGAGATACACCGGCCCGTGCAGATGATCGGCCGGCAGCTCGGTCTCTTCGGCGGCACCTTCCCGGAACGGCAGGAAAAGGTGCGGCGACGGGTCGTCGGCGAGCACCACCGCGACGGGACGCTCGACGTGCGAGAGTCCGGCGTCGCCGAGCGGCCAGCTGGTGCCGGTCGCGTAGGTGACGGCGTTGTTGCCCAACAGGATCAACGCGTCGACACCGCGTTCAGCCATGGCAGCCCGCAACCGGGCTCCGGTCTCGGCACGCATGCGGGAACGGTCCGGCTGTGCCGGGATGTCAGCCAGGGACCGTACCGGCCCGGTCAGCGATGTGGTCACTGCACACCCAGAAATTTCTTGATGTTGCTGCTGCAGATCTTCACCGCGTTGTCCTGTCCGACGGTGTCGACGACCTGCCGCAGCGACTTCTCCGAGTAACCGAAGGTGCTTTCGTTGTGCGGGTAGTCCGACGACCACATGACGTTGTCCACACCGATCTCGTCGATCAGCTTGAGTCCGAGTGGGTCCACCATGAACGACGCGCTCATGTGGTTGTCCCAGTAGTAGCGGATGTCGTGCTCCACCTTGCGGTTGAACATGTGCTGGTAGGAGGCCAGCAGGTGCTCGGCGTCCTGCAGCGCGGTGGCCACCCAGGCGATGCCGCCCTCGAACCAACCCACCTTCAGCCCCGGATGGCGGTCCAGGATGCCGGAGAACAGGTACTTGGAGAACGTCTCCCGGAATCCGTCGACGTTGATCATCATGCCGACCACCACGCTGTTGACTTCGCACGGCGTCTTCGGCGGGGTTTCGCCGATGTGGTGGGTGACCGGCAGACCGGCGGCCTCGATCTCGTCCCACACCGGACTCATCGCGGTGCTGCCGTAGTCGATGATCTCGCCGTCCTCACCCTTGCCGGGATTCAGTGGCATCAGGAACGTCTTGAGCCCCAACGACTTCACCTCGGCCAGCGTGCGGCGGGCGCCGTCGGGGTTCCACCAGTTGATCAAGCCGACGCCGTAGAAGTGGCCGTTGCTGCGGGCCTGCACTTCGGCGATGTGCTCGTTGTAGATGCGGAAGATCCGCTCGCGCAACTCGAGGTCCGGATAGTGGAACAGCGCCAACACCGCGTTGGGAAACGCGAGTTCCTTGTCCACACCGTCCTCGCGGAGTTCGGCGATGCGGGCATCGATGTTGGTGGTGGCAGCTCCGGCCAGGTCGTCGTACTGCATGAGCACCCGGCTGAAGTCCAAGGGCAGGAACGTCTTTCCCTTGGCCCGTCCGACCATGTATGCGCCGTCCTCGTACCAGATCCGTGGCGCCTTCTCCTTGAGCTCTTCCGGGAACTTGTCGAAGAAGATGTCCTCGGACAGCGAGATGTGGTTATCGGCGGAGAACACCTCGGTGCCGGCGGGCAAACCGGTGTCACCCTTGGCGTGTCCGTGGCGGTCCTTCGGGGCGCCGAGACCACCGGCGGGATAGAGCGTTGCGGTTGTCATGTCAGTTCCAATCAGGCTGTCGAGGTGGAGCGTTCACCAGGTAACGGGCAGTTCGTACACGCCGTAGGCCAATTTGTCGTTCTTGAAAGGGATTTCGTCGAGCGGCTTGGCCAGCTTCAGCGTCGGGATACGGCGAAGGAGCGTGCTGAACACGATCTGCAGCTCGGCGCGCGCGAGTTGCTGACCGACGCATTGGTGGCGGCCGTAGCCGAACGCCAGATGCTCGCGGGCGTTCTCGCGCCGCACCTGCAACTGGTCCGGATTCGGGAATGCCGTGGCATCCCAGTCCGCCGGGGACAGGTCGATGATGATGCCCTCTCCCCCGCGAATGGTCTGGCCACCGATCTCGATGTCCTCGATCGCGACGCGGCGCTGACCGTTCTGGATGATGGACAGGTAGCGCAGCAGTTCCTCGACGGCGTTGGCGACGACTTTGGGATCGTCGGCATCACGCACGATCGCAGCTTGTTCGGGGTTCTCCAGCAGAGCCAGCACTCCGATGCCGATCATGTTGGCGGTGGTCTCGTGGCCGGCGATGAGCAGGCCGCTGGCCAGTTGTGCGGCCTCCTTGACGCTGATCTCGCCGGCCTTGACCCGTTCGGCGATATCCGACACCGCGTCCTCGGCCGGGTTGTCCATCTTGGTTTCGACCAGGTTCGACAGGTACTTCGCCAGGCTCATCGCGCCCTTCATGCTGTCCTCGGGCTTGGCATAACGCGCCAACCCGACGTTGGCATGCTCCTGGAAGAAACCGTGGTCTTCGTAGGGCACGCCGAGCATTTCGCAGATCACTTCGGTCGGCACCGGTAGCGCGAGCGCGGTGACCAGTTCCGCGGGCTGCGGGCCCGCCAGGATCTTGTCGATGGCGTCGTCGGTGATCTTCTGGATCGCCGGCCGCAGGCCCTCAACTCGCTTGAAGGTGAAGGGTTTCGAGAGCATTCGGCGGTAGAAGGTGTGCTCTTCGGCGTCGGCGGTGAACACCGAGCGGGGGCGCTTGTCCACCGTGGAGAGCATGTGCTCGTTCCAATGCGGGAAGCCGGAGCGTCGGTCGTCGACGCTGACCCTCGGATCGGCGAACAGCGTTCGGGCTTCGGCGTAGCCGGTGATCAGCCACGGGGTGCTGCCGTCCCAGATGCGGACCCGGCTCAGCGGTGCGGCGGCGGCCAACTCCATCACCTGTTCCGGCGGCGCGAACGGGCACCGCCCGGTGCGCTCCATCGGATACTCCGGGCCGGTCGCCGCCTCGGTTTCCTCAGACGTCAATGTGTCCGACATGCCTCACTCCTCGACGTAGATGGCCTGCGCAGGACAGGCCGCGGCCGCCCGGCGCGCGTTGTCTTCCTGATCGGCAGGCGGGTTGGTTTCGAGCAGCACCACGACACCGTCGGAGTCACGCTGATCGAAGACCTCGGCCGCGTTGAGCACGCATTGGCCGGAGGAAACGCACTTGTCCTGGTCGACGGTGACCTTCATCGTGGTTCTAGCCTTGTCGTGTCACAGGAGCCAGCCACAGTCCGACGATCGCGTCGACGAGTCCGGAAGCGGCTGTGCGCCAATTGGTCAGAGGCAGCGGCGAGTCCTCGGCGAGGGCCCGCTCGTATTCCGCGCAGGTGTGCATCAACAGGTTGCGCGCCATGATGTTGCGTTCCATTCGGACATGGCCCGGCACGTCCGGCAGGCACCGGTTGATGCCCTCCACCACAGTGATCAGGGCAGGCAATGCCAGCGCGTCACGGGTGACCGTCTTCTGGTACGCCGGGTCGGCCATCACCTGCGCGGCAAACCGGGCATACCAGGTGGGGTTGCCCAACTCGGTCAGGTGATCGGTCAGCGGCAGCACCAGACATTCGACCCAGTCGCGCAGGCCGATTCCGCTGCCGGGCATCGCGGCGATCCGCTCCTCACGCAGCTTCTCCACCGGAACGGCGTGCTTGTGTTCGATCGCGCGGACCAGGTCGGTCTTGGTACCGAAGTGGTAGCCGACGGCCGCATTGTTGCCCTGCCCGGCGGCCTCGCTGACCTGACGGTTGGAGACGGCGAAGACGCCGTGTTCGGCGAAGAGCCGCTCGGCGGCGGTGAGGATCGCTTCGCGGGTGAGACTCGCCCGATCGGTACGGGTGCTCCCAGTGGTGGTGGCGGTGGTCATCGCACGCCAGTCAACGCCCTGATCGCGATTAAGTCAAGCGATTGATTTAAGAACCTGCCGGCTTTGTCTTCTTCGGCACCGGCTTGCCCGCCGCGGTTCCACCGTCGACCGGCAGAACGGTGCCGGTGACGTACGGCGAGCGGTCGCCCGCGAAGTACAGGATCGCTTCGGCTACATCCTGGGCGGTTCCCTCCCGCTCCAGCGGCCGGTCGGCGCGCATGGTCGCGCGAATCCCGGCTTCGAACTTCGCCACCTGGTCGGGATCCATGCCGTGCGCGGACTTCGACACGATGGCCGTCCGAATATGGCCGGGCGCAAGGCAGTTCACCCGGATCTCATAGTTGGCCAATTCGATCGCGGCACACTTGGTGAAGTGGATGACCGCGGCCTTCGACGCGCGGTAGGTCATCACGCCACCGCCGGCCTGGATGCCGCCGATCGAGGTCAGGTTGATGATGGAGCCGCCGCGCTCCGTCATGTGCCGGGCCGCATCTCGGGTTCCCGCCATCACGGCTTTGAGATTGACCGCCATCACCCGCTCGAAATCGTCGAGATCGTCGTCCAGGTAACGCCGGTGCATTTTTCCCGAGATCCCGGCGTTGTTCACCATCACGTCGAGGCCGCCGAACTCCTCGACCGCGGTGTCGATCAGGCGCGTGAGCTGCTGGGTGTCGGCGACATCGGTCGGCAGAAACAGCGCTTTCGCGCCGTGCGCACCGGCCAACGCCCGCCCCTGTTCGGCGTCGATGTCGCCGAACGCGACGGTGGCGCCCTCAGCCAGAAATCGCTCGACAATGGCGGCCCCGAGGCCCGACGCACCGCCGGTGACCACCGCGATCTTGCCTGCCAGTTCGTTGCCCATGACAGCCCAATCCCTCTCGTCGGCACGCGGAACCGGTGCGCGTAGGCAGTCAACTCGCAGTCCGCGAGGTAAGTCAAGCGCGTGATTTAAATACGTCAATCTCGCCGAGATCGACGCACACTGGAAGATCGCCATCAGTCTCGAGCCAGGAGGGCACCACGAAAGTCGACGTCACGTTGCGCCAGTTGCGGTACTTCGCGGTCCTTGGCACCGAGCTGAATTATCGGCGCGCCGCCGACAAGCTGTTCATCACCCAGCCGGCGTTGTCGACGGCGATCAAGCAACTCGAGCTCCAGTTCGGTGTCGCGTTGTTCACCCGCAACACCCGCGAAGTCGCGTTGACGGATTTGGGCGCAGCGTGGCTCCCCCAGGTGCAGCAGGCGCTCAGCGGTGTTGACGCCGTCGTCGCCAACCTGGTGACGATGTCAGGAACACAGCAGGGCGTGTTGCGCCTCGGCTACCTGATCGGCACCGGAGCAGATCTGTTGTTCCGCATCGTTCGGCATTTCGAGGCGGCACACCCGGGCGTGGTCGTCGAACCCAGCGAGTACGACTTCGCCGACCCCACTGCGGGTCTCGGCGACGGAAGCACTGAGGTCGCGCTGATCCGGCCGCCGGTGGATCTGCCCGATCACCGGATGCTTCTTCTGGACGCCGAGAGCTGGGTGGCGTGCCTGCCCAGGGATCACCGGCTGGCCACCCGTACCGAGGTCGACATCACCGACCTGCTCGACGAACCGATCGTGTGCGCCCCGATGACCGCAGGCGTCTGGCGCGACTACTGGCTGGCGATGGACGTGCGCGGCAACCGCCCGCCGTCGATCGCCGGCATCGCCGCGACGTACGAAGCCGAGACCACGATGATCGCCCGTGGCCTCGGGATCAGCTTCACCACATCGTCGGTGGCGCATTTCTACGACCGCCCCGGGATTGTTTACGTGCCGATCACCGGGCGCCCGCCCAGCTACACCGCGCTGGCGTGGCACCCCGCGCGGCTGTCTCCGCAGGCAGCGGCGCTGGTCTCGCACGTTCAGGAGCACTGGAACTTCGGCGACGAACCCGCTGATAAACCACGCTTATAAGTCCATTGAAATGTGGAACTTCCGAAACCGTTCACGGCGCGTTTTCCTGGCTTCAGTTGTTCTGTGAGCCGCACTGACCTGGAGTGACCATGACCGATGCGCTGACCCCCTCCACTCATTCACCGCTACCACCACCGGCCCGCCCCGGCGAAAGCGAGGACGCCCGACTCGCCGAGTTCGGCTACCAGCAGCGACTTGACCGGTCGGTGGGCTCGGTTGCGTCATTCGCGATCGGGTTCGCCACCATCAGCGCCACCACCGCGGTCTTCACCGGATTCGGCGCCGGCTACTTCACGGCCGGAGGGCCCTTCGTCTGGACCCTGCTGCTGGCCGGCGTGGTGTTCGCACTGTGGGCGTTCATCGCCGCAGACCTCACCGCGAAGATCCCGCTTGCCGGCTACGCCTACCAGTGGACCAGCCGGATCAACGGCCCGAGCCTCGGCTGGTTCACCGGGTTCGTCGCCCTCCTCGGCTGGATCAGCGGCATGACAGGCGTCGGCTTCATCTTGTCGGGTTACCTCGGCGGCCTGTTCGGCTGGAACATGAGCCAGAGCGAACAGATCCTGGTTGCCATCGGGGTGGTGTTCCTCTGCGTGCTCATCAACATCTACGGCGTGCGCTTCGCCACCATGGTCAACAACATCGGTGTGAGCCTCGAGCTCATCATCACGGTCGGCGCGACACTGTTGGTGGCGATCATCGCGTTCTCCGCACCCGACCACCACCAACCCATCTCGGTACTGTTCACCGGCGGTGAATCCGGCGACAAAGACTCCTATGTGGTGGCCTGGCTGGCCGCTGCACTCGGCCCGTTCTTCGGCCTGATCGGCGTGGAGTCCGGTGCCGATGTCGCCGAAGAAACCAAGAACGCCCGCCACGTGGTCCCGCGCACCATGTTCTACGCGCTGGTCACCTCGATCGTGATCGAGCTGTTGATGTATGTCGTGTACGTCCTGGCGATCCGCGACGAGGCGGCCGTCCAAGCCAACTCGGCCGCGCCGATCGAGGAGATCATCAACCAGCAGGCCGGGCCCGTTGTCACCAAAATCGTTGTGGCGGTGGCGTTGACCAACATCCTGGCGTGTCTGCTGTCCAACATCCTGGTGGCCACCCGGTTGACGTACTCGATGGCACGCGACAACATGCTGCCGGCGTCGCATCTGTGGCGTCATGTCTCGGCCAAGAGCAAGACCCCCACGTACGCGGTGATCGGTCTCGGGTGCCTGTCGACCGTGTTGCTGCTCTCCGCTCTGGTCAACGAGAAGGCGTTCAACTACATCCTCGGTATCGCCTCACTGTTGTTCTTCTCGGTCTACATCCTGCAGACGATCGGCCTGCTGGTCGGCGTGCGTAAAGGCACCATCCCGCAGGGCGAGCCGGGCACCTTCGATCTGGGCCGCTTCCGCGTACCGGTCTACGTCACCGCGCTGGTCGTGTTCCTCGCCGTCGCAGTGGCGCTGATATTCCTGCCACAGTTCGCCGGTAATGGCTGGGTATTCCTCGGCATCGTCGCGGTCGGAGCCCTGTGGTGGGGCACCGGACTGCGTGGCCGGCTCAGCCGCGGCGAAGCCGGATCGGACTTCGCCCGCACCCACCTCGTCAACGACTAACCTCGAAAAGGAAGCATCCACATGACAATTCACACCGATTTCGCAACCAGCAATCTGGTCAGCGTCGAGCCCGGCACCATCCGCGAGGACACCCCGCCCGGGTCTGTCATCCAATACAGTGACTACGAGTTGGACTACTCCACCGAATTCGCCGGCGGCGCCGCCTGGATCGAAGGTGAGTACGTGCCGGCGTCGGAGGCCCGGATCTCCATCTTCGACACCGGGTTCGGCCACTCCGACCTTACCTACACCGTCGCGCATGTCTGGCATGGCAACATCTTCCGGCTCGGCGATCACCTGGACCGGCTGCTCGACGGTGCTCGCAAGCTGCGACTGGACCCCGGGATGACCAAGGAGGAGCTGGCCGACATCACCAAGCGTTGCGTCGCGCTGTCCGGACTTCGAGAGTCATTCGTAAACCTGACCGTCACCCGTGGTTACGGAAAGCGCAAGGGCGAGAAAGACTTGTCCAAGCTCAACCATCAGGTCTACATCTACGCGATCCCCTACCTGTGGGCATTCCCGCCCGAGGAACAGATCTTCGGCACAACCGCCGTCGTGCCGCGGCACGTCCGGCGGGCGGGCCGCAACACCGTCGACCCGACGATCAAGAACTACCAGTGGGGCGATCTCACCGCGGCCAGCTTCGAGGCCAAAGACCGCGGCGCGCGCACCGCCATCCTTCTCGACGCCGACAACTGCGTTGCCGAGGGACCGGGCTTCAACGTCGTGATCGTCAAGGACGGGAAGCTGTTCTCCCCGTCGCGCAACGCGCTACCCGGGATCACCCGCAAGACGGTCTTCGAGATCGCCGACGCCATGGGCATCGAAGCGACCTTGTGCGACGTGACCAGCCGCGAACTCTACGATGCCGACGAACTGATGGCGGTGACCACCGCGGGCGGCGTGACGCCGATCGTCTCGCTGGACGGCGAACCATTCGGTGACGGCCGACCAGGCCCGCTGACGGTGGCGATCCGGGATCGCTTCTGGGCGTTGATGGATGAGCCGTCGCCGCTCATCGAAGCCATCGACTACTGACGTGGCGGCCGTCGAGGCCGTCGTCGACCTGGGCGCGATCGCCCACAACGTAGGCGTGGTCGGCGAGCGGGCGCGATCGGGCGTGATGGCCGTGGTGAAAGCCGACGGCTATGGTCACGGCGCCACCCAGGTCGCGCGCGCAGCACTGGCGGCCGGTGCGGCCGAGATCGGGGTTGCCACAGTCGACGAGGCCCTGGCACTGCGCCGCGACGGGGTGTCCGCTCCGATCGTGGCCTGGCTCCACACGCCCACAACCGATTTCGCTGCTGCCGTTGCCGCAGGCGTGGAAGTGGTGGTCTCCTCGGTCCGTCAGTTGTCGGCGGTGGCGTCGGCAGCCGAGTCCGTCGGCACCACGGCAACGATCGGGGTGAAGGTCGACACCGGTCTCGGACGCGGCGGCGCAGCGATGCCCGAGTGGGCGCAGCTGTGCGATGGAATCGCCAAATGTGTGGCATCCGGTTCGGTGGCGATGCGGACCGCGATGACACACCTTGCCAGAGGTGATGAACCGGACCACCCGCTGAATACGCGGCAGGCGGCACATCTGGATGACTGCGTGGCGGATCTGCGCAGGGCGGGCACGCCCGCGCAGGTGGTACACGTGTCGAATTCGGCTGCGGCACTGACTCGCCCGGACCTGTCGCGCGATCTGGTCCGCGCCGGCATCGCCATCTACGGACGCACCCCCGTTCCACACCTCGGCGACTTCGGTCTCGCACCGGCGATGACGCTGACGGCCGAGATCTCGCTCGTCAAGAAAATCTCGGCAGGACAGGGTGTTTCGTACAACCACACGTGGATCGCGCCGCGCGACACCACGATCGCGGTGGTGGCCTGTGGCTACGCGGACGGTATCCCCCGGGTGCTGTCGGGCGGGTTCGCGGTGGTGATCGGCGGGCGACGATTCCCCAGTGCGGGACGAATTTGCATGGACCAGTTCGTCGTCGACCTCGGCCCTGGCTCAACCGACGTGACCGAGGGTGACCGGGCGGTCCTGTTCGGTTCGGGAGCTTGCGGCGAGGAGACGGCCGCGGACTGGGCGCGCGCGGCGGGCACGATCGACTACGAGATCCTCACGGGTATCCGTGGCCGCGCCGCGCGCTGCTACGTGTCGCGGCCCAGCGTCAGCAGGCAGGCATCCTGATAGCGCTCCATGACCGCCGGCGTCGGCTCGGCCTCATAGGCCACGGACCGGACCGACGACCATGCCGGGCAGTCGCCGCCGTTGAGCGTCCACACCGCCTGGCGGGCGGCACCGAGGGCGACGTACTCACCCGGTTCGGGCACCGCGACCGGTACTGACAACACGGCGGGTGCGATTCGGCGCACCGCTTCGGAGCGCACCCCGCCGCCGACGATCATCACCCGTTCGGCGCCGATTCCCTGCTCGGCGATCTTGTCCAGGCAGAACCGCATCGAGGCGAGCAACCCCTCCACGGCAGCACGGGCGACGTTGGCCGGCAGCATGTTACGACCCGTCACTCCGTGCAGCGCACCGGTGGCGGCGGGCAGGTTCGGTGACCGTTCGCCGTCGAAATACGGCACCCAGACCAGACCCTCGGCGCCGGCAGGCGCAGTGAGCGCAAGGCGGGAGAATTCCTCGAGGGTCACCCCCAACATCGCCGCCACCGCGGCCAGTACCGGCGCGCCGTTGAGTGTGCACACCAGCGGTAGATACCGCCCCGTCGCGTCGGCGAAGCCGGCAACCAGGCCATCCGGATCATGTGGCGCCGCTTCGCTCACGCCACTGACCACTCCGGAGGTCCCCAACGAGATGACGCAGTCACCGACGCCCGCGCCGAGTCCCAACGCTGCGGCGGCGTTGTCCCCGGCGCCAGGCCCCAGCACTGCCCCGGAAACGGTGTGCCCGGCCGGCTCGTGCGGACCCAGCACCCGCGGCACCGCCGGCCGGCGACCTCGCATGGCGGTGGTGAGCACATCGTCTCGGTAGGCGCCTGTCGCCACCGAGTAATAACCGGTGCCGCTGGCGTCACTGCGATCGGTGCACAACTCACCGATGTCGGTGGTACCGCGCAGTCGCCAGGTCAGCCAATCGTGTGGAAGACAAACCGCGGCAGTCGAGTCGGCGTTGCCTGGTTCGTGGTCGGCCAGCCAGCGAAGCTTGGCCACCGTGATCGACGCGACGGGAACGACACCGATCTGATCTGCCCACCAGGCCGCTCCACCCGACTCCGCCAGCAAGTCGGCCGCGGCGGTATCCGAGCGGGTGTCGTTCCACAGCAGTGCGGGTCGGACGACGGCGCCACGGTCATCGAGACAGACCATGCCGTGTTGTTGACCACCGACGGAAATCGCGGCCACGTCATCGAGTCCTCCGGCTTGCGCAATGCTGTTCTGCAGAGCGTGCCACCAGTCTTCGGGGTCGACCTCGGTGCCGGGAGGGTGCGGTGTGCTGGCCGATCGCACGACCGCACCGGTGACTGCATCACAGATCAGGACCTTGCAGGACTGGGTGGACGAGTCCACGCCGGCGACCAGCGTCATACCCGGGCTCTCAAGGGCGATTCTCTGCGCGACACCCCCCTATTCAACCTGTTCACGACCTAGCGACCAAACAGTTGCGGCCACGTAAGCGAGCGGGATGAGAACGATGTTCTCTCACTTGGTCAGCAAAGCTCACGCATTCCGGACATGCCATTGACACGTTTTGAACAGAACTGCAATGGTTGCTCCACCGATGGCCCATGGGAGGAACATTCCGGTGACAGTTAGTGCCGCTCGCGATCTTCACTACGACCCCTATGACGTCGACCAGAACATCAACCCGTTTCCGATGTTCGCGCGCCTTCGCGAGGAAGCACCGCTGTACCACAACCCGGATCTCGACTTCTACGCGCTGAGCCGGTTCGACGATGTCAACAAGGCCGTCATCGACCACGAAACATTCATTTCCGGCCGGGGCGCATTGCTGGAGATCATCAAGTCCGGCATGGAAATTCCGCCCGGCACTTTGATTTTCGAGGATCCGCCGATCCACAACATCCACCGCAACCTGTTGTCGCGCGTGTTCACCCCGCGCAAAGTTGCCGCGCTGGAGCCGCAGATCCGCGAGTTCACCACCCGGTGCCTGGATCCGCTGATCGGTACCGGCCGGTTCGACTTCGTCAACGACCTCGGCGAGCAGATGCCGATGCGAGTGATCGGCATGCTCCTCGGCATTCCGGAGGACCGCCAGCGCGCGATCACCGATCACGGGGAGGCGACGCTGCAGAAAAAGGAAGTCGATCTGCTGGCCACCGGCGAGGTGTTCGCCGAGTTCATCGACTACCGGCGCGATCACCCGTCGGACGACATCATGACCGATCTACTCAACGCCGAATTCACCGACGAGACCGGCACAGTTCGACGGCTGCACCGCGAGGAACTGCTGCTCTATTTGACGGTGATCGCGACGGCCGGGTCCGAGACCACCACCAGGCTGATCGGCTGGGCGGGAAAGACCCTGGCCGAATATCCCGACCAGCGTCGTGAACTCGCCGAGAACCCGGCTTTGATTCCACAGGCGATCGAGGAGATCCTGCGCTGGGAACCGCCTGCTCTGCAGATCGCCCGCTACGTCACCCGCGACGTCGAGTACTACGGCCAGACCGTCCCCGCGGGCTCGGCGATGCTGATGCTGGTCGGTGCGGCCAACCGTGACCATCGCCGGTTCGCACCCGACGGCGATGTGTTCGATATTCACCGTGAGCTCAAGTCGCACATGACCTTTGGGGCCGGCACCCATTTCTGCATGGGTAACGCACTGGCCCGAATGGAGGGTCGGATCGCACTCGAAGAGATCCTCAAACGCTTCCCCACCTGGGAGGTCGACTGGGCGGCCGCGGAGAAGTCTCAGACCACGGCGGTCCGCGGCTGGGACGCCATGCCGACGATCGTCCCCTGACATCTTTCACCTACGAAGGGACTGAACAACCATGGCAGGACGGGTAGAAGGCAAAGTCGCGTTCATCACCGGCGCGGCCCGCGGACAGGGCCGCGCGCACGCGGTGCGGTTGGCGTCGGAGGGCGCCGACATCATCGCGGTCGACATCTGTAAGAAGATCGACACCGTCGACCTGATCGCCGCGTCGACACCGGAAGACCTCGCCGAGACTGCTGATCTGGTCAAGGGCCACAACCGGCAGATCTACACCGCCGAGGTCGACGTCCGCGACTACGACGCACTCAAGAACGCGGTCGACGCGGGCGTCGACGCCCTGGGCCGCCTCGACATCATCGTGGCCAACGCCGGCATCGGCAACGGCGGCCAGACGCTGGACAAGACCAGCGAGACCGACTGGACAGCGATGATCGACATCAACCTCGGCGGCGTGTGGAAGACGGTGAAAGCCGGTGTGCCGCACATGCTCGAAGGCGGCCGGGGCGGATCGATCATCCTGACCAGCTCGGTCGGTGGGCTCAAGGCCTATCCGCACACCGGTCACTACGTCGCCGCCAAGCACGGCGTGGTCGGCTTGATGCGCACGTTCGCCGTCGAGCTTGGCGCGCAGAACATCCGGGTCAACTCCGTGCACCCGACGAACGTGAACACTCCCCTGTTCATGAACGAGGGCACGATGAAGTTGTTCCGTCCCGACCTGGAGAACCCGGGCCCGGAGGACATGAAGGTCGTCGGTCAGCTGATGCACACCCTGCCGATCGGCTGGGTCGAGCCCGAGGACATCGCCAATGCGGTCCTGTTCCTGGCTTCCGATGAGGCCCGCTACATCACCGGTGTCACTCTGCCCGTCGACGGCGGCAGTTGCTTGAAGTAACGCCCACGCCGCCGCTCGCCCAAACCGACTCAGTGTCATCTTGGTGATGCCGCTGTTGTGGTGGTTGGGTTCTTCTCACCTGGTGTGTGTGCTCACAA
>NZ_MVIH01000052.1 GCF_002086695.1 Mycolicibacterium rhodesiae | reverse complement strand
CTTCGACCCGAGCCGGGCGATGCCGGCCTACAACTGGATGACGGTCGCCAAGAGCGCGTTGGAGTCGGTCAACAGGTTCGTGGCGCGCGAGGCCGGCAAGTACGGTGTGCGTTCGAATCTCGTTGCCGCAGGCCCTATCCGGACGCTGGCGATGAGTGCGATCGTCGGCGGTGCGCTCGGCGAGGAGGCCGGCGCCCAGATCCAGCTGCTCGAGGAGGGCTGGGATCAGCGCGCTC
>NZ_MVIH01000051.1 GCF_002086695.1 Mycolicibacterium rhodesiae | reverse complement strand
CATGCCCAACCCCAGCATGTCCACCGGATAACCCGTCTTCTCCGAAACAATCGACAGCACAACATCACCGGCGGGTATCGCAGGCGCGGCGGCGGCCACGACGGCGGCAACGGGGGCAGGGGCGGCGAAGCCGGCAACGGTGTCGACGACATCTTGCAGGGTGCGCAGGTTCGCCAGCTCCGAGGCCGGAATCTCCGGGGCACCCGGGAACTTCGCCTGCAACGCCGCCAAAATCTCGACCTGCTTGATCGAATCGATCCC
>NZ_MVIH01000050.1 GCF_002086695.1 Mycolicibacterium rhodesiae | reverse complement strand
TAGGTGTGGATCAACAGGATCGTGATGGCCATCAGGATTGCTTGCAGGAAACTCCACAACAAGTCGATGGGATTCAAAAACGTGTTGAAGTAGTGGTCATACAAGCCCCCGGATTGGCCGAAGAGCACCACGGTGGTGAACTGGCTGGCGACAAACGACAGGATGACCGCGATCGAGTACAGCGGGGTGATCGCCACCATGCCCGCCACGATCCGGGTGCTCACCAGGTATTCGACCGGGGGGATGCCCATCGATTCCAGGGCGTCGATCTCCTCATTGATCCGCATCGCCCCCAACTGGGCGGTCACCCCGGCCCCGAAGGTGGCGGCCAACCCGATCCCGGCCACCAC
>NZ_MVIH01000005.1 GCF_002086695.1 Mycolicibacterium rhodesiae | reverse complement strand
GTGGTGGCCGGGATCGGGTTGGCCGCCACCTTCGGGGCCGGGGTGACCGCCCAGTTGGGGGCGATGCGGATCAATGAAGAGATCGACGCCCTGGAATCGATGGGCATCCCCCCGGTCGAATACCTGGTGAGCACCCGGATCGTGGCCGGCATGGTCGCGATCACCCCGCTGTACTCGATCGCGGTCATCCTGTCGTTCGTCGCCAGCCAGTTCACCACCGTGGTGCTCTTCGGCCAATCCGGGGGCTTGTATGACCACTACTTCAACACCTTCTTGAATCCCATCGACTTGTTGTGGAGTTTCCTGCAAGCAATCCTGATGGCCATCACGATCCTGTTGATCCACACCTACTTCGGCTACTTCGCCACCGGCGGACCCTCCGGAGTCGGAGTCGCGGTCGGCAACGCCGTGCGCACCTCCCTGATCGTCGTCGTCTCGGTCACCCTGCTCATATCCCTGGCCATCTACGGCTCCAACGGCAACTTCAACCTGTCCGGATAGGGAGATGACGTGACACGCAATCTCGGTCCGGGTCCGGCCGACCGCTCCGAAACCGAAACCGCCGCCGTCCCGGTGGCAGCCCGAACCGGCGCCAGCTTCGGCGTACGCAACTACGCTCGCCCGGTAGCCGGCAGTCTGACGGTTCTCACCATCGTCGTCATCGTCGCGGTCGCCGCCGGATTGTTCCGCGGCGACTTCACCAAAACCGTTCCGGTGACCGTGATCTCGGATCGCGCCGGCCTGGTGATGAACCCCGATGCAAGAGTCAAACTTCACGGCGCCCAAGTGGGCACCGTGGCCTCCATCGACTCGTTGCCCGACGGCAAGGCCGCCCTGCATCTGGCGATCGACCCCGCCAAAGTGCGCATCATCCCCGCGAATGTCAACGCCGACATCACCTCGTCGACCGTGTTCGGCTCGAAGTTCGTCGAATTGCGCACGCCCGCAAACCCGTCCGCGCAACGAGTGCAATCGGGGCAGGTGATCGACGGGAAACACGTCACCGTCGAGATCAACACCGTCTTCCAGCAGCTGGTCTCGGTGCTCTCCGAGATCGATCCCGTCAAGATCAATCAGACTCTCGGCGCGATCGCGAAATCACTGAGCGGGCGCGGCGACAGATTCGGCCAAACGCTGGCCGACCTGGACACCGCGCTGGCCAAGATCAACCCGAGCCTGGACACGATCAACCACGAGATCGCCATCGCTCCAGAAGTATTCGATGCCTACGCAGACGCCTCGCCGGACCTCCTGAAGACCGTCAGCAGCGCGACGAGAATCAGTGACACCATCGTCGACCAGGAACAGAACCTCGACACCCTGCTCATCAGCGCCATCGGCCTCGCCGACATCGGTACCGAGGTTCTGACGGAGAACCGGCAACCGTTGACCGACCTTGTCCATCTGCTGGTCCCCACTCTCGACCTGACCAACAACTACAACGCGGCAGTGACCTGTGGACTTCAAGGCATGATCCCGTTGGCCACCGGCCCAGGTACCGCCCAACCGGGCGTCATGCTGCTCGACTCGTTCTTCCTCGGTCGCGAGCGCTACCGGTATCCGGCGAACCTGCCCAAGGTGGCCGCCAAGGGGGGCCCTCAGTGCGCGGACCTGCCGTCAGTGGGCTTTGAACAACGGCCCCCGTACGTGGTGACCGATATCGGCGCCAACCAGGCCCAATACGGAAACCAAGGGATCCTGCTCAACTCCGACGGTCTCAAGCAGGCTCTGTTCGGGCCGCTCGACGGGCCACCACGTAACTCCACACAGATTGGCATGCCGGGATGACGGGCCTGTCGAAGACAATCGTCAAGATCAGCATCTTCGGTGTCGTCATGATCTTGTTGACCGGGGCGTTGTTCGCCATCTTCGGACAGTTCCGCAGCGGGATGACGAACACCTACTCAGCTTTGTTCGCCGACGCGTCGCGCCTGAAATCAGGGGATTCGGTTCGGGTGGCCGGAGTCCGGGTCGGCACTGTCAGTGATGTCGCGCTGCAGGTCGACAACAAGGTGGTCGTCAAATTCGATGCCGACCGCGACGTCGTGCTGACGTCGGGGACCAAAGCGGTCGTCCGGTATCTCAACCTGGTCGGCGACCGCTACCTGGAACTGCTGATCAGTCCGGGGTCGGGGAAGGTCCAGCCCCCGGGCAGCCGGATACCGCTCGACCGCACCGAGCCGGCACTGGATCTCGACCTCCTGCTCAGTGGACTGAAACCCGTTGTCCAGGGGCTGAACCCGCAGGACGTCAATGCGCTGACCAACTCGTTGATCCAGATCCTCCAAGGTCAGGACGGCAACGTGGAGTCGCTGTTCGCTCGAACGTCATCGTTCACGACCGCGCTGGCCGACAACGGCAAGACCGTGCAGCAGCTGATCGACAACCTCAACACTGTGGTTGCCACGATCAGTAAAGACGGCGAGAAGTTCTCGGGAACCATCGACAAGCTGGAGAAGCTGATCAGCAGTCTGACTGCCGACAAAGACCCGATCGGAGCGGCCATCTCCGCCCTGGACAACGGCACGGCCTCGCTCGCGGACCTGCTGACCCAGGCGCGACCACCGTTGAGCGGCAGCATCAACCAGCTGGGCCGCCTGGCACCACTGCTCGACGAGGACAAAGCCCGCGTGGACCTCGCGTTGCAGAAGGCACCCGCCAACTATCGAAAGCTGGTGCGACTGGGCGCATACGGGAGCTGGCTCAACCAGTATCTGTGTGGCTTGTCCGTGCGGGTCACTGACCTGCAGGGCCAGACTGCCTACTTCCCCTGGATCATCCAACACACTGGAAGGTGCGCCGAGCCGTAATGCTCAAATACCGTGGATCCTCGCTGATACGGGCGGGCTTCATCGGCCTCGTCCTGATCATTCTCGTCATCGTCGTGGGGTTGCAACCCGAGCGAATGATGACCTGGGCCAGCGCAATTCGGCATCAGGCGGTGTTCGCTGAAGCAGGCGGTCTGGCAGCGGGCAACGATGTCGTTGTCGCAGGCATCAAGGTCGGCACTGTCTCGGAGGTGTCGTTGATGCGTGGCGACGCCCTGGTGACCTTCATGGTCAACGGCACGGTGCGGTTGGGTGCGGAGACCACCGCGCACATCCGCACCGGAACGCTGCTGGGCCAGCGGGTGTTGACCCTCGAGCCCAGTGGAACCGGGAAGTTACGCTCGTCTGACGTCATTCCGCTGTCACGCACCGGATCTCCCTATTCGCTCACCGATTCGGTGAACGATTTCACGGCCAATACCGCCGACACGAACACCGCGACGCTGAACCAAGCCTTGGATACGTTGTCGGACACTCTGGATCGCGTCACCCCGCAGCTGGGTCCGACGTTTGACGGTGTGAGTGCACTGTCGCGGATGCTGAACGAACGTAACGACTCGCTGGCGGGACTGCTCGACAGCGCCTCGAAGGTCACCGGCGTTCTCTCGCAGCGCAGCGAGCAGGTCAACACCCTACTTCTCAATGCCAACGACCTGTTCGGGGTGTTGGATCAGCGGCGTTACGCCTTGGTGAATCTGCTGACCAACACCTCCGCGTTGTCCAAACAGATCAGCGGAATGGTGCACGACAACGAGAAGACACTCGCGCCGGCACTGGAGAAGATCAACTCAGTGACCGCCATGTTGCAGAAGAACAACGACAATATTGTCAAGGCGCTCAACGGATTGGCGAAGTATCAGTTGACCCAGGCGGAGGCTGTCAACAACGGCTTTTACTACAACGCCTTTGTCGGCAACCTGCTGCCGGCCCAAACCCTGCAGCCTTTCCTGGACTACGCGCTGGGCTTCCGCCGCGGCACCGATGCGGGGCAGCCGTCGGACAATGCGGGCCCCAGGGCGGAATTCCCCTTCCCCCGCAACGGAATACCTCAGCCCGCTCAGCGATGGGGACAGCCATGACATCTCGCAAGCGAGTTACCGTCGGCGCCGCTGCGGTGCTGGCGGTGCTGCTGGTCGCCGGCGTCGCCGTGCTGATTCGCCAGTCGGTGGTGAAACCAACCACGATCACCGCGTATTTCACCAGCGCCACCGCGATCTACCCCGGCGATGACGTCCGTGTCTCGGGTGTCAAAGTCGGCACCATCAAGTCCATCGAGGCCGAACCAACTCAGGCCAAAGTGATACTCGACATCGACCATGGGGTGTCGATCCCAGCTGATGGCAAGGCGCTCATCGTCGCCCAGAACCTCGTTGGTGCCCGCTTCGTCCAACTTGCGCCGTCATACCGGGGCAGTGGTCCCACCATGGCAAACGGCGCGGTGATCGGCTTGGACCGCACGGCGATCCCGGTGGAATGGGACGAGGTCAAGACCCAGCTGATGCGACTGGCCACCGACCTCGGGCCGGCCAACGACGCGTCGAGCACGTCGGTTGCGCGCTTCATCGACACCGCCGCCACGGCGCTCGACGGCAATGGCGACAAGCTGCGCCAAACCATCGCCCAGCTGGCCGGCGTCAGCCGTATCCTGGCCAACCACAGCGGCAACATCGCCGACATCATCAAGAATCTGCAGACGTTCGTCACCGCGCTGCGCGACAGCAACACCCAGATCGTCCAATTTCAGAATCGGCTGGCCAGTGTGAGCAGCGTCGTGGACGGCAGCCGTTCGGATCTGGATGCCGCCCTGACCGATCTGTCCGGCGCGGTGGTCGACGTCCAACGTTTCATTGCAGGCAGCCGGGACCAAACTGCCGAGCAGATTCAGCGACTGGGCGATGTGACCCGCAAGGTAGCCGACAACAAGACAGCGTTGGAGAACGTGCTTCACGTGGCGCCCAACGCGATCGGGAACAGCTACAACATCTACAACCCCGACACCGGCAGCGGTATCGGCGCGTTCGCGCTGGCCAACTTCTCCAACCCGGTGCAGGTGATCTGTTCGGCCATCGGTGCGGTCAGCAACGCGACCGCGTCGGAGACCGGCAAATTGTGCGCGCAGTATCTCGGGCCGGCACTGCGCCTGCTGAACTTCAACTACCTGCCGTTCCCGTTCAATGCCTACCTTGGCAAGTCGCCGAGCCCGGAGAACTTGGTGTACTCGGAACCGCAACTGGCGCCGGGGGGTTCGGGTGCGTCTGCGTCGCCTGCCGAGATTCCGCCGAGTGTGTCGGCCTACACCGGATACCACGGTGATGTTCCTGCGCCTCCTGGATGGGGGACCCCACCGGGTCCGGCGGGATCGTATGCACCCAACGGTCTTCCGGCCGATCCGCAGCCGGCTCTGTACCCGGGCGCGCCGGTCCCACCGGGTGTCGTGTCCTCGCCTGCCGCGCCGCCGCCGTCGAACCTGCAGGGCATGTTGCTCCCGGCCGAGGCACTTCCGGCGCCGCCGCAACCCAATGAAGCCGTTGAAGGAACGCCACCATCATGATTCGAGATCATTCGCTACGCCACCTCGCGGTGGTGGCATCGTGTGTGGCGGTGAGCGTGAGCGGGTGCGCCTTCGGCGGACTCAATTCGCAGCCTCTGCCGGGCACAGCAGGCCGCGGGTCGGGTGCGACCACGTATCACGTCGAGCTGGCCAACGTGGGCACGCTGGAATCGAATTCACCGGTGCTCATCGGCGATGTCGTGGTCGGGAGCGTCGGCAAGATGCGGGCCCGCGACGGCCATGCCGACGTCGAGGTGTCGGTCAATCCCGGTGTGGTCGTGCCGGCCAACGCGGTGGCCGTGGTCGGGCAGACCAGCCTGCTGGGATCGATGCATCTGGCTCTGAATCCGCCGCTCGGCCAGCCGCCGGCCGGCAGCCTGCAGCCGGGTGCCACCCTCGGCCTCAACCGCTCCTCGACGTATCCCTCGACCGAGCAGACGTTGTCGGCGCTGTCGGTGGTTGTCAACGGGGGTGGCCTGGGCCAGATCGGCGACATCGTCCACGAATTCAACAGCGCCCTCAACGGTCGCCAAGACCAGATCCGCGACTTGCTGGGGCGACTCAACGATTTCGTCGGGATGCTCGCCGACCAACGCGACAGCATCAACGCCTCCATCGCTTCACTGAATCGGCTGGCAGATGTGTTCGCCGGCCAGCGTGATGTGCTGACCGAGGCGCTCAAGCGCATCCCGCCGGCACTGGAGATCCTGATCAAGGAGCAACCGAAGATCACGACCGCGCTGGATAAGTTCCGCACCTTCAGCGATCTGGCCACCGGCCTGATCTCCGATACCCAGGCAGACCTGGTGCGCGACTTGAAAAATCTCGAACCCACCTTGCGGTCCCTGGCCGATGTGGGTCCCAAGCTCGACACCGTGCTGGCCTACGCGACGACATTCCCGTATACGCAGAACTTCATCGACCGGGCCATCCGGGGTGACTACATGAACCAGTTCATCGTGTTCGACTTCACCATCCCGCGGCTCAAGCGCACTTTGTTCCTGGGCACCCGGTGGGGCCAAGAAGGCGCCAAACTGGTTCCCGCGCCCGGTGATCCGTGGTATGCGACCTATACCTACGATCCGCTCAACGCGCCGCTGACGCCCAAACCGTCTGAGATCGCGGCGATTCCGCCATTGGTCGACCCCGGGCCTCCGGAACCGACGGGACCGCAACCGGGTCCTGATCCGAGCACGGCACCGCACAACGAGGGTGGTCAGTGATGTTGACGCGATTCATCCGCAATCAGCTGATCATCTTCACCGTCGCCTCGATCGTCTCGGTCGCGGTCATGGTCTTGGTGTATCTGCAGGTTCCCACTCTGCTGGGTATCGGCAAGATGACGGTGAAGCTGGAGATGCCCGAAACCGGTGGCCTGTACCGGTTTTCGAACGTCACCTACCGTGGCGTGCAGCTTGGCAAAGTCACCGACGTACAAGCCACTGAACAAGGGGCCGAAGCGACCTTGATGCTCGACACTTCACCGCAGGTGCCCGCCGACGTCCAGGCACGAGTTCTCAGCGTCTCGGCAGTCGGAGAGCAGTACGTGGATCTGGTGCCGCGCAGCGCATCAGGCCCCTATCTGCGGGACGGGTCGGTGATTGCGGCCAAGAATGTGACTGTTCCGCAGGCGGTCGGCCCGATGCTCGATCAGGCGAGTGCACTTTTGAAGAGCATTCCCAAACAGCGGCTCGGGGATCTGCTGGACCACTCGTTCGAGGGACTGAAGGGGTCGGCCGACGATCTGAGCACGCTGATGGATTCGTCCTCGCGGCTGGCCGCCGACTTCAACGGCTCCGCCGACCGGCTCCGCACCTTGGTCGACGACGGCCGCCCGCTGCTGGACGGCCAACTGGCATCTACCGATGCCATCCGGACATGGGCGCACAGCGTCGCGGGCGTCACCGGGCAACTGGCGGACAACGACCCGCAGGTGCGGGGTCTGCTGGCGAATGGTCCGGGTGCTGCTGATGAGGCCTCCCGATTGCTCAACCAGATAAAGCCGACTCTGCCGGTACTGTTGGCCAACCTCACCACCATCAGCCAGGTAGCCGTGACTTATCACGCTTCTCTGGAACAGTTGCTGGTGTTGCTGCCGCCCGATATCGCCGCCACCCAATCGATGGGCGGGGGGCCGCGTAATCCCACCGGCATGTCACTTGGCGACTTCACTGTGGTGATGAATGATCCGCCCGCCTGCAGCGTGGGATTCTTACCGCCGAGCTCGTGGCGGTCGCCGGAGGATCTGTCCGATGTGGACACGCCGGATGGGCTCTACTGCAAGCTACCGCAGGATTCACCCATCGGTGTTCGCGGCGCCCGTAACTACCCATGCATGGGCAAGCCGGGAAAGCGCGCTCCGACGGTGGAGATCTGCAACAGCGACCAGCCTTACGAGCCGCTGGCGATGCGCCAGCATGCGACCGGTGCTTACCCGATCGATCCGAACCTCCTCGCGCAGGGGATCCCGCCCGATGACCGGACCACGTACTCGGACAACATCTTCGGCCCATTACAGGGCACGCCGGCACCACCGGCGGCTCCGCCCGCAGCTCCGCAGGCACCGATGCCTCCCGACGACGCATCGTCGGTCGCACCGAGCGCATTGCGCCCCGGCCCAGGACCCGGACCATCGGTTGCCGTCACTCGGTACAACCCGAAGACCGGGCAGTACGTCACGCCGGTGGGGGCGGTGTTCCAGCAATCAGATCTGGTCGCGCCTGGGGGCGCCCGTTCGTGGAAGGATCTGCTGCCGACCACGTGAGGCTCCGGCCCGCGGGCGCGCGTCAGTGCTGTTTGACGAGTTTGAACGGCATGTTGACGAACAGCGCCAGGCTGCGCCCACAGGCCCCGCTGGGCCCGGTCGTCTGGTCTTCGCCGAGCAGCGTGGTGGAGTCGGGGTCGCCGGCCTCACCGCCGGGTGTCATGGGTTGAAACCAGAAGACCTGGAGGCCGTCGGCTGCCGTTCCATCGGGGCACGGCTCCCAATTGGCCACGGTCCGTTTGACATACCACATCCCGCCGGTTTGATAGATCGGCGCGGACCAGCCCGCATCGCTGGTAACGGTGCCGGTGCACTCGGTGGGGTAGCTGCACCGGGTGGCGATGACCCAGCTGGATCGCACCGATTTCTCGTCGTGGAAGACATCGTTGGTCCTCGCCCATTCGCCATTCGACGTGGCCGTGAACGTGCCGTTGAGACCCCAGTCATCAGCCGCGCGGGCAGGAGCTGGGACACCAACGCACTGCAGTGCACCAGCGGCTACCAACCATCCTGTGACAGTGCGCAATCCACGCATGATTCTCCTCAACGCCGGTCAGGTGCTGTGCCAGGGGCATTGTGCGCGAAGCTAACACCGGCGAGGGGCGGAGTTCTCGCTATCGTCCACTCAACGGACGGTCACCCTCCGCCCGCAGAGGTCTTCTTCGGGCGGATGAACACGCCATGCGCCTCCACGGTGATCGTGCCGTCGGCGTCGGCAATATGGCCCACAGCGAATGTCTTGATGCCCTCGTGACGGTCTACCCGAGCCTCGGCGTGGACGCGGCCGAGGCGTGTTGGTTGCACATAACGAACAGTGAGCGTGCCGGTGAAGGCGGGGTTCCCGGGTTGATGTGCGGTGGCACCGAGCATGTGGTCGAGGATCAGAGCGCATAACCCACCGTGGACGTGTCCTGGAGGGCCTTCACAAGCAGCACCGAGGTCTACGTCGGTGTGGACCGAGCCGTCCGCATCCTGGTGTATGACCAGCGGGGGAGCGACCGGATTGCGAATGCCGATGGCGACGTTGCCCCACGCAACCGTGCCGCCCTCAGTTGTCGGGTGCACACCGAAGGAGCCAGGGATCATCTGGGCGGCAAGAAGTTCGGTGGCCCTCTCGATCAGAGCGCGGGCCGCAAAGACCGTTTCGTCATCGACTTCGGTGCGGATCGTGGCATCGATGAGGTGCCGGACTGACCGGGTCAGGGGTACGAAAACGGCTTCGCCCCGTTCAACGTCGACGGCTCGCATCTTGTTGTCCGGCTCACCGTGACTCATTGCACTTCACTCCCTCGTGGTACTGCACCTCTACGTTGCTGGCTGAAATGCTCGCTGTGCAATGCGGTATCCCGACCAGCGGTAGGAAAGCGCACTTCGATGACCTGGGTTGATACCCTGAGCGGGTGACCGAACCCGAAACTGGCGCCATGCCGTCGCTCTCCGCGACCGCCTGGGCGTTGCTCGGGATGCTCTCATACGAAACGGAGCTGTCGGGTTACGACATCCGGAAGTGGATCGACTGGAGCATGCGCTACTACTACGGCAGCCCAGCCTTCAGTCAAATCTATTCAGAACTCAAGAAGCTCGAGAAGGTGGGTCTGCTCACGTCCCGGGTGGACGGCGCAGGCACCCGGAATCGCCGTCTGTACAAGATCACCGATGCGGGCATGGAAGCGGTCACTCGGTGGGCGCGGGAAGCCCCGGTCGAGCCGCCGTCCCTGAAGCACCCCGCGATTCTGCGGGTGACGCTGGGGCACCTGTCTGATCCGGCGTCGCTCAAACACATGCTCCAGGAACACATCGCCTACATCGACAGGATGCAGCGCGACGCCGCCAAGGAAGCTCGATGGGCCGCCGCCGACCCCTCGTGGGCGTACGCCAAGATCGCGCTGGACTGGGCCGACCGATACTACGAGTCGGAGCGCGAATTGACCTTGCGACTGATCAAAGATCTCGATGAAGCCGAGGCCAATTTCCCGAAAGTCGGCGAGGGCGGCAAGATTCCGTGGCCCGATCCGGCCTACTGGTACGAGATCGAACGCAAAGCCGACGCCGAAGAGTCTTAGGACCGCGCCGCGGCATCCTGGGCGGCGATGTAGCCGTAGACCAGGCCTTGCGCGATCGTCGCACCCGCGCCGGGATAGGTGTTTCCGAATGCGTTGGCTGCCGTGTTGCCGATCGCGTACAGGCCATCGATGGCGGTGCCGTCCTCACGTAGCACGCGAGCGCGGTCGTCGGCGCGTAAACCGCCGCAGGTTCCGAGATCACTGAGCACCATTTTCACCGCGTAGAACGGTCCCTTGACCAGCGGCCGCAGATTCGGGTTCGGGGTGATCGTGGGGTCGCCGTAGTAGCGGTCGTATGCGCTGCGGCCGCGCTCGAAGTCGGGATCCTCGCCGGCGAACGCATTCTCGTTGAAACGGGTCACCGTCGCGGAGAAGTCATCGACGGGCACCCCCATCTTCGTGGCGAGATCTTTGAAATCATCTGCGCGAACGGCGATTCCAGCGTCATACCAGGACTGGGGGATCGGCATCCGGGGGAACAGCTCGGCAGCGAAGACGTAACTGTTGCGGTATTGCTGATCGAAGACGATCCACATACTTTCTACCGGGGTTCCCGCGGCTTCCAGCTGCAGGACACGTTGACCGAAGCTCATGTAGTCGGCGGACTCGTTTGCGAACCGGCGGCCATTCTGGTCGACGATGAACGACCCGGGCAGCGACCGCTCAGCCAACATGACCGCGGGCGCCGCGTCCGGCAGGGGGGCGACCGCAGGGAACCACCATGATTGATCCATCAGCGCGATGTCCGCGCCCACGTCCTGGCCGATGCGGATCGCGTCGCCGGTATTGGATTCCGCACCCAGACTGAGGTTTCGGCCGAGGGATTCGGATTGGAACTTCCACCGCATGTCCATGCTGTGGTCGAATCCCCCAGCGGCGAGTACGACGCCGCGTCGGGCGGCGACGGTAACGCTTTTTCCGGAGTGTTCGAGGACGGCGCCGGTGACCCGGCCGCCATCGGTCGTCAGCTCTTTCAGCGCGGTGCCGAGCCAGATCGGAACGCCGGCACGGATGGCACCGGCGAACAGGCCGGCCGCCAAGGCCTGACCCCCGGCGGCGTAGCGCCGCCCGAGCGCAAGCCCGCCGACTCCCTGCGCGAGCCGCTTGACAATGGTGGGCAACCCCTTGCGGGGTACCCGGCTCATGAGGTTCATCCAGCGGTAGTCCGCGCCGGTGGTCGGCATCGGAATGCTGACCTCCATGATGCCCGGACGAAGGTCGGGCAGATATTCGCCGAGAATCGTGGTGTCGAGCGGACGGCACTCGCACGTTCGTCCGGCAGCTGAGCCGCCCGGCGCTTCGGGGTGATAGTCGGAGTATTCCTTGGCCCAGAACAGCTTCATCGGAGTTGTGCGGCGAAGCATCTCGACCGTTGCCGGCAGATTCTTCACATACGCTGCCGAGCGCTCCTGGGGTGCGGAGTCCGCCACCACCGAGTCGAGGTACGTCTGGGCCCGAGTCGCGGTGTCGACACCCCCGCATTCCGTGATCACCGGGCTGGCGGGCAGCCAGAGCGCCCCACCCGATCGTGCAGTTGACCCACCGACGCGCGAAGACTTCTCCACGACGAGAACCGACAACCCCCGCTCGTGGGCGGCCAGGGCGGCGGCGAGCCCGGTGCCCGACCCCACGACCAGGAGGTCTACCTCGGTGTCGGCGATAGTCAACCCGGTGGGGACGGTGTTGTGGCTGGTGGGGATCACAATTGTCGACGATAGGTCGGCAACCGGAAAATCTGAATCACGCCTCCCTTTGAGCGGAACGCAGACCTTCGCACCGCGTTTCTGCCAAGTTGAATGGGGACATCAGCCCGCGGATCCATCGATGAAGGACGGACGCAAGATGACGACGCATGCCGAGGCCGACGACGTTCGCGTGATCGAGGCTGGATCGGTACCCACCCGGTTTGCCCGCGGATGGCACTGTCTGGGGCTGATCCGCGACTTCGTCGACGGCAAGCCGCACCAGATCAACGCCTTCGGCCAGAAGCTCGTGGTGTTCCGAAGCCAGGACGGCGCCATCAACGTGCTCGACGGTTACTGCCGGCACATGGGTGGTGACTTGTCGCAGGGAACAGTCAAGGGCAACGAGATCGCCTGCCCCTTCCATGACTGGCGGTGGGGAGGAGACGGCCGGTGTAAGTCGGTGCCCTACAGCAAGCGCACCCCGCGATTGGCGCGCACCGCTTCCTGGCCGACGCTGCAGCAGGACGGCATGCTGTTCGTCTGGAATGACCCGGAACGCAAAGCGCCGCCGGCCGATGTGACGATCCCTCGCATCGAAGGTGCCGGCAGCGACGACTGGACCGACTGGCATTGGTACACCACCGTGGTGAACACGAACTGCCGGGAGATCATCGACAACGTCGTCGACATGGCGCACTTCTTCTACATTCACGGATCGTTGCCCACGCACTTCAAGAACATCTTCGAAGGCCACGTCGCGACGCAGTACATGAACAGCGCGGGCCGTCCGGATATCGGCGAGCCCGGTGAGACTCAGATGTTGGGGACGACATCGGTCGCGTCCTACCACGGGCCGGCGTTCATGATCGACGATCTGACCTACCACTACACAAATGTCGACCACCATACGGTTCTGATCAACTGCCACTATCCGATCGACGCGAATTCCTTTGTCCTGCAGTACGGAATCATCGTCAAGAAGTCGCCCGAGCTTCCCGACGACCTTGCCATGCAGACGGCGATCGGTCTCGGGGATTTCGTGAAGATGGGCTTCGAGCAGGATGTCGAGATCTGGCGCAACAAGACCCGGATCGACAATCCGTTGCTGGTGGAAGAGGACGGGCCGGTATACCAGCTGCGGCGGTGGTACGAGCAATTCTATGTCGACGTCGCCGACGTCACGCCGGACATGGTGGACCGCTTCGAGTTCGAGCTCGACACCACGCAACCCACCGCGGCATGGATGAAGGAAGTGGAGGCCAACCTGGCCACCCACAAGGCGGCATCCGGGTCAGTGGGGGGATGATGACGGTCCGCCCAGACATTCGGCTCGATGACGCGCCGATGGTTCCGGTGACGTGTGGGCGTTGTGGCGCCGGCGTCGAGGTCCGAAAGAGCAGTTGGAATCAGACCAGTGTGCAGTGGACCGCGTCGGCCTTGAGTCGATGTGAAGAGCGCTGCAGTGCATCGCAATTGGCGGCGAACGGAAGGGGTGGTCTCTTCCTGGCGTGCTCGGCGCTGAACGGTTCGATCGTCGATGCCGTCAAGGCGGGGACGGTTCCCGTTCTCGACACCGCCCTCTGAGCCCTCTGATCTGAGCCTGGCACGTTCTCGCGCTATTTTGCGTCAAGCGATCCGACGATCATCTCCATCGCGACACGTAACGCGGATTGCAGGCTGGCGAAATCGCCGTGTTCGACCCAGTGCACATAAGCGTGCCTGCATGCCTGAATTATCAACTGAGCGGGTAGCTCTCGTGCAAAGGAGTCGGTTCCGAGGTCGAACCGAGCCTCGAGAAAATTGGTGATCGGCGTGGCGAGGTCTTGACCCCAATCCAGCCACCGCAGCCGGTACTGGGGGTCGCCGAGCACCAGCGCCATGAACGCCCGGTCGACTTCGAATTGACCGCGTTTGGGGACTTCGCTGCCGAAGGCGCGAACCAATACGTCGACGGGGTCACCGTCTGGTTCTGCGTCGGCCAGCACGTGGATGCTCAGGCTGCCGAACTTGCCGAACAGCGGCAGGACGACGTCTTCCTTGACGGGGAAGTGACGGTGGAACGTCCGAGGCGCGATGCCCACGGCTTCGCAGATTCGCTCGACAGTGGCGGAAAAGGACCCGTCGGCAAGGAAGATCTCCCGTGCCGCCATGGCGACTTCGAGCCGCAATTCCTCCGCGCGCCGCTCCGTCAGTGTGGCCGGCTTAGCTGTCACCGCCATGCTGTCACCCCCTTGTCTGACCAGCTGATTCATCGTAATGGCGGTGAACTCGGTGCTTGGCCGCTCCTCGCCGCGGGTCTCCCGCTGACCGGGAATCGCGCGGTGACGCGCGTTACACCGCCGATAGCGTACCTGTCAGATTCTGCCACACAGGCTGAATCTGACTATGCCTTGAGTCGACTGCTCTTAGGAGGATCCAGTGTCAACCGCTGCCGCAGAACCCGACACCACCGCCGATGATCTGAACTACGACGACTACACCCATGACTTCATGGGCAAAGTCGGCAACATCGGCGACTTCTCTCGCGACTTCCTCGTCGGATTGGCCCGCGTGTTCGAAGACGTCTTGAACTTCATGCCCTACGCGCACGTGAAGATCTACTCGGAGAAGGTGGGTATCAACGCGGCCATGGATGTCGCGGCCGAGGTCTCCAGAGCGGGGATGCGACAGGTCATGCCGATGGGCCGGTTCATCGCCCCTCCGGGTTGGGATTGGAAAGACGCTCAGTACCAGGCTATTCCGTTCGACGTGCAGACCGAGGACCTGACCAAGCCGGCCTTGATTCGGCTGATCAAGACGTATTGGGACCAATACCTCAAGGGACACAACTACTTCATCGACCAGTGGACCAAGATCATCCCCGAAGAAGAAGTCTGGTTGGGTCTGCCGGACATGTACCAGCTGATCATCGACTACCAGTACCCGAAGCTGGCGAAGGTCTTCAAGATCGAGCCCGTCCACGTCGTGGACTTCCTCAAGCTGGCGGTCTTGAGTATCGACGGCACCCTCGGATACGGCGGCGAGTACATCGTCTACAACCCGGACCACGTGGTGCTGAACATGCGCCGCTGTGAGGTGCTGCAGAAGTACACCGACGAGGGCCTCTATCCGCCGGCGCGGGCATGGATGAACTGCACCTTCGAGCAGCGCATCTCCGCACCGTTCTTCCCGGGCTGCAAACTGGCGATCAACCTGCCGCCCAAGGATTTCACGTTCGCACAGGGCGAACCCTTCTGTGTGTGGACCTACACCCGCGGGGAAGAAAACCACGCCGCAGCGGCGGCCGCACCGGATCCGCGCGCGACTGCCATGCAGCGCATTCCGCTCATGGATGTGACGGTGTCGAAATGAGTTGACCGAGGCGCGAGTTCAACGCGGTCTCTCGTCGAACACCTCAAGAGTGCCGACGAAACCGCGATTGATCTTCACCCGCTCGATCAGCTGCCATGATCCATCGGCGGTCCGCCGCCAGGCGTCGCGGTAGTCGCCGAGGGTGTACATCCGCGTCGCTGGATCGTTGGTCGAGTCCAGGTGAACGTCGCGGATGTAGGCCCGGCTGGTGGCCCGGTCACCCGAGACATCGATCACGACATTGCCGAGCAGGTGCTGGGTGACTCCGCAGTGGTCCAAGTAACCGCGGACGAGGCCGATGACAGCGGAGCGCCCAGTCACCCGCCCCGTGCCGAAATCGCCCTCGGCATCCTCGGAAAGGATGCGCTCCATCGCAGCCCAGTCCCGTTCGTCCATTGCTCGTGCGAAGAGGATCAGCGCGCGTTCGATGGCGCGTTCGTCGAGCAGGAGCGTCAGAGCATCTGAATCCATGCCGACGGTCCTCTCTCAGCTAGGCGTGCGCGCCGCCGTCCAGGCGGATCTCGGTGCCGGTGATGAAGGCACCGTCATCAGAGGCAACCATAGCGACCACCGACGCGACAGCGCTGGGATCACCAAGGATCTCGCTATCGTTGCCGTGAAGCAGTGGAGTCTGTTTGGCCCATAGGCCGAGGTCGTATCCTTCGGGCATTTTGTCCAAGGTGCTGTTGGCCAACGTCGTGGACACACCGCCCGGTTGGATGTTGACCGCGCGCAAACCCTGTTTCGCGTATTCCAACGCCAGCGAGTGCGTGAAACTGAGTATCCCGCCCTTGCTCGCCGCGTATGCCGCCATGTACGGGTGAGCGAAGGTCGCGGCGGTGGAGGTGAAGTTCACGACGACACCACGGCCCGACTTCAGCAGGGCGGGCAGTGCCTGCCGGGTCATGAGGAACGTTCCGGTGAGGTTGACCGCCAGTGTGCGGTTCCACTCGTCCAAACTGGTTTCGTGGGTATGTGAACAGGACTGAATGGCAGCGACGTTGATCAACGCCTCCAGACCGCCCATCTCCGTCACCGCCGCATCCACCGCGGCGACGACGTCGTCTTCGACCGAGATGTCGACGACGGCAGTGGTGAGGCGCTTGGCCGTGCCTGCATCCTCGGCGGCGGCGGTAGTCGCCGCGAGGCCGGCCGCGGAGATGTCGAACGCCGCGACCGCGGCACCCTCGTCGAGCAAGCGGGCTACGGTGGCGGCGCCGATACCCGATCCGGCGCCGGTGACAATCGCGCGCCGCTCTGAGAACCGATCCATCTCACTGTCCTTTTGCTGCTTAGGCCCTTTACTGCTCAGGCGAATTGGAATGCGCTGATGGGTGCCTCGTCCGGGTAGCTCGTCGGTCCGCCGAGATCGTATGCGGAGTTGAGGGCCGCAATGAACTGCGGATCGTGCAACGGCTCGCTCGGCACATCGAGTGTGATGCCCTTGCCTTTGAGGTCATCGACCATCATGCCGATCGCGCGTTCGATCGTGATGTCGTCGGTGCCGTCCATGTTCTTCTTCAGTTCGTCGAAGTCGGAGAACACTTCGGCCGACCAGTGCACCAGGAACCTCAGGTCGTCGGTGTGGTGCCGGGCGATGACATCCTCGCCGTTCTTCAGCAGCCATTGATCGCGGTCGGTGGGGTCCCCGGCGAAGACAGTGTCGAATGCCAATCCGGCCGGAACCTGTTGATCCAGTGGGCCATTGGCCTCACCGCGGTGCACCATCATCTCGTTCTGCACAACCACTCCGCGGTTGTTGATCGGGGGCAGGACGCGGGCGGGAGCCTTGAGCGGGCCGTCGGGCCAGTAGGTGAACCCGGATCCTTCGTCGAGGGAGAACCAGGTGATGACCTGGGCCATCTTGATCAGGTAGTCGGTGAACAGCCCGGACTTTCCCATCACGCTGCACAGCCAGGTCGGGGCGTTCTCGTGACGCACGCCGCGGAAGCTCGGCGAATCCAGGTGGCCGGGGTCGCGGTTGGCGCACGGCCCGTTGATGTTGAACAGCATCATTTCTGGCTTCGCGTACTGCGCGTTCCAGTAGCTCTTGGCGTGCCCGATGAAGTCGGCGTTGTAGAAGCAGTCGTGCAGCTCGGGGTAGAGGACGGTCCCGTAATTGGCCAGGTATCCGCGGAAGGTCGGAGTCAGGAACAGGTCCAACGAGGGCGTGAAACCCTCAGGGAACGCGCCGCTCATGGTCGCCATCAGTTCGTCGGCGGAAGCGAAGTGCTGGGCGATGATGAGCTTCCACGGCCCCTCGTCATGGACGACATCGAGTAGCCGCCGTCGTTGATCGGCGGTGTAGATGTCGGTGAGCTCACGGGGCGGTGCCACCGGACGCAGGATGTCGGACAGTTCCTGACGCTGCTCATCCGTCAGCATGATGATCTCCTTCGGTGGTGAGGCATTCGATTGTGGTGGTTGTCGAGTTGGACGATCTGACGAACGTCCGGTGATCGGGAGATCCGCTTTCGGTGCCGAGATGGCGGAATTTCGCGCGCAGCAGGGCACCGATCTCCGCGATCGCCAGACGGCCCCGCGCGGTGGCATCAGACCGCATCAGGAAGCCGTGGTACACGCCCGGGTAACGAGTGAGTGTCGTCTGCACGCCGGCGTCACGCAGCCGGCACGCGTAGCGTTCGCCCCAATCCCGGATCGGGTCGCACTCCCCGGTAACCACGATGGCTGCCGGCAAGTCGCGCAGATCGCGTGCATAGGCCGGGATTTGGTAAGGCTCCCGCGGCACCCCGGTTCCCTGGTCGACCAACTCGTGCATGTACAGGATGTCGTCGTGGCGCAGCATCGGCGCATCCGGCATCGAGGTGATCGACGTCGTGCCCATGTCCCTGTCCAGGCCCGGATAGAGCAACACCTGCACGGCAATCCTGGGGCCGCCGTGATCCCGCGCCGCCAGTGCGACGGCGGCGGCCAGCGATCCGCCCGCACTGTCGCCGACCACCGCGAGCCGGCCCGCGTCCAGGCCTAGGGTATCGGCTTGCGCCGCAACCCATTCGGTGGCGGCGTAGGCGTCGTCGAATTGTGCCGGTGGCGGAGACTCGGGTGCCAATCGGTAGTCGACCGATACCACGGCTGCGCCGCTGGCATGGGCCAGCTCGCGTGCCAGCGGTTCGAACGAGTGGTTGCTTCCCATCACCAAGCCGCCGCCGTGCAGGTAGACGAGCACGGGTGGGAAGGGCTCGGTGGTGGGCCGGTAGAGCCGAAGCGGGATCGGTCCTGCCGGACCCGAAGCCGTCAGATCGTCGATGCCCGCCATTGGCGGCATATCGGGCAGCGGCGCGGATTCGAGGCCGGACCGCACTGCGGTCAGTCCCCGGATGCGCATCGGGGGCAGCTCACCGAGAGAGGCGACGCGGTCGGCGGCGTCTGGATCGAGTTGGGGGAGCATGTCAGTTCTGGGCGGGGTCGAATCGGCGTTGGGT
Source organism: Mycolicibacterium rhodesiae (assembly GCF_002086695.1). Lineage (GTDB taxonomy): Bacteria > Actinomycetota > Actinomycetes > Mycobacteriales > Mycobacteriaceae > Mycobacterium > Mycobacterium rhodesiae. Next base: position 412,253 of record NZ_MVIH01000005.1, on the reverse strand, counting down.
ACGCAACCGAGGCGTCTCCTGGTTGGTCAGGACGCGGGCCCGCTCCGCCATCGCAGACCCGACGTAATCAGGCTGGGTGAGCAGATAGAACCGGCCTTCGACGGCCTGATCGAACACCACTTCGGCGGCCGCGATCGGATCCATGGCTTCGGCTTTGATGTCCAGCATGGCGGTTCGCTGGGCCTCGGCGGCACCGGCGTCACCGGAGTTCACGCCGCCTGCCGACTCAAAGATGTTGGATACCACCGCACCTGGCAGGACTGCCTGCACGTGCACATGGTGATCGTGCCCAGCGGACTGGACCTCGAGGTGCAGGCACTCGGTCAGCGCCAGCACGGCATGCTTACTCATGATGTACGGCGCCTGCAACGGAACCACGGCGACGCCGCCGATCGAGGACAGATTCCACACCCACGCGGGCGCGTCGGTGGCCATCATCCTGGGTAGAAACGCCCGAATCCCGTGGAAGACGCCACTGATGTTGATGTCGACGACGCGCTGCCAGTTGGCGACGGGGGTATCCCACAAATAGCCGAACTGTTCGACACCGGCGTTGTTCACCAGCAGACGCACATCCCCGACGTCGCGGTAGACAGCCTCGGCCAACTCTTCGACCGCGTCGGCGTCGCGCACGTCGCAGACCATGTCGACTGCCGATCCACCTGCCGCGGTGAGTTCTTCGCGCAGCGCCGCCACTGCTGCGGCGTCGACGTCGGCCAGGACCACAGTCATGCCCAGCCGGCTGGCCTGACGAGCCAGGCCCGCACCGATTCCCGCGCCGGCACCGGTGATGACGGCGACCCCGCCGCCGAAGGTCTCGCGTGCGCTCACGCGGGGGTGCTGGCGGAGGTGTTGGCGGTGTGCTGCGCCAGCGGCACGGAATCCTCGGCGTCGAGGATCACCGTCATCGAGGTGAACACCAGACCGTCGCTCGACCGGCGGATGCCTGCGTCGACGACGCCGCTGGATACGGCGAACGGAACGTTGTTGGTGATCTGGTTGACGAACAGATAGAACCGGACCGACGTCACGTCACCGTCGACACCGGTGCGGAAGATGTTGGTCGCGTGGTGGCGGCACGGGTACGGGTTCTCGTTGCGGTGCTCCATGAGCCACGCGCGGGTTTGCTCGCCGCCGTGAAGTTCGGCCGCGAGGAGATGCTCGAATGGGCAGTTCCCGGAATCCGAGCGGCTCAGGTAGTGCATGTCGTCGCCGATACGGGCGTCCACCTCGTTGAAGTGGCCCTGGTCGTAGTGATACCAGAACCCCGCGATGAACTCCTGGACCTCGGACAAGGCGATCTCGTTGCTCATGACGAGAAGTCAACCCCGGATGTGGCGCCGGTTACACCGCTGATGACCGTTGAGTGGAACACCGGGACCAGGTCAGCGACTATCGGCGATCAGGGCCCACAATCCCTCGGGTCCCGCAGCGGTTGCGGCGGCGGCGACCTGCTCGTCCCAGTGGCGCACCGACCCGTATTCGGACCGCCACGCCAGCGCTGCACGGGTGAATTCGTGCAATCGATGTTCCCGGGTCGTGCCGATCGCCCCGTGCACCTGGTGGGCGTTGCGGGTGACCACCGACGCCGCATGACCGGCGCAGGAACGCGCGGTGGCGATGAGGAAGTCGAGGTTCACCGAGTCCCATTCTGTTGCGACGGCGACGTCGAGTGCGGCCTCGGTGGCGGCCCGGGCGAGCGCGGCCTCGGCAGCGGCATCCGAGATGAGATTCTGGATCGCCTGGAACTTGGCCAGCGGGCGGCCGAATTGCACCCTGGCGGTCACGTGCTCGATGGACAGCTCCACGGCGCGTTCGAGTGCCGCGCACACCTGGATCGACCTGATCAGCGCCGCCCTGCGCATCAACCGTCCCACCAGCGCTTCGCTGACAGGTACTCCGGCGGTCGCCGCCAGCTCGGCGCGGACCGTGTCACGGGGCTCACCGATCAGATTGGCGCCCTCGGTCACGGACATCGTGGCGCGCTCGACGTCGGCCAGGCGGTACTCGTCGCCGGTCCACCACACCACCACGATCCGATCGACCTCGGCCGCCCACGCAACCGGTGCATCATGCTCGGCGTCGCGTCCCCGTAGGTGCACGGTGCGGACGGCATCGTCAAGCGGCTGGCCGGCGGCCTCCAGCAGCCAGCATGCCAACAAGTCGTGTTCGCCGACCGGAGTGCGAATCCCATGGCGTGCAGCGGCAGTCAGCAACACGGCGGCCTCATGCCAACCCGCACCGCTGCCACCCGACTGCTCCGATCCGGTCAGCCGCGCCAACCCGAGGGATTCGAGTCGGTGCCACAGAGCCCGGTCAAGGCAAGCGCGTCCGCCCGTGCCGTGCGAGGGTCCGCTCCGCTGGTGGTCGGCGAAGACGGCGTCCATCATGGCGACGAGGTCGGGGTCGACCGCCGGGACGGCGTTCGTCGCGAGGGGGGTCGTGGTCATCGAATGCCCAATCCGCGTGCTATCACGCCACGTAACACTTCGTTGGTTCCGCCGCGCAATGTGAAGCCGGGACGCTGGTCGACCGCATCCGCGACCAGTTCCACCCATTCGGCGGATTGCGTTGTACCGGAATCGGTTTCAAGGTCGGCGAAGTCGGCGACGTCACCTTCGACGGTCGTGCCCAACACCTTGACGACGGAAGCGGCCACATCGCAGCTCTCCCCACGTTGCAACGCGCCTGCCACTGCCGTCGACATATGGTGAAGCCCGGCGATGCGAGCCACCAGGCGGCCGAGTTCGCGATGACCCGATCTTCGCGGGTTGCCCGTGGTATCCACCGCGTGCGCGAGGAGCGGGAAGGTCGACAGGAAGCGTTCGGGGCCACTGCGTTCGAAACTCAGCTCCGAGGTGACCTGAGTCCAACCCTGTCCGATCTCACCGAAGACCATCGCGTCGGGGACGAAGACGTCGGAGAGGATGACCTCGTTGAAGTGATGGCCGCCGTTCATCGAGACGATGGGACGGACATCCACCCCAGGACCGTGCAAGTCGACGATGAACTGGCTCAGTCCGGCGTGGCGATGCGCGGGATCCGCGGCGGCGGTGCGGGCCAGCACGATGAAGGCGTGCGCACGGTGCGCTCCGGAAGTCCAGACCTTCGTGCCGGTCAGCGACCAGCCGCCGTCAACCCGGGTTGCCCGGGTGCGCACGCTGGCGAGGTCGGATCCAGAATCCGGTTCGCTCATCCCGATCGCGAAGAAGCACTCGCCGGCGACGATGCGCGGCAGGAAGTGCGACTTCTGTTGCTCCGTACCGTATTTGAGCAGCGACGGCACAATCTGCCGATCGGCGATCCAATGTGCCGCGACGGGAGCGCCCGCGGCCAGCAATTCCTCGGTGACGACGAATCGCTCGTGGAAAGAACGCCCGTGACCGCCGTATCGCTGGGGAACGGTCATGCCCAGCCAGCCGCGCGTGGCCAACGCCAACGTGAAGCCTTCATCCCATCCGCACAACCACGAGTCGATCGACGGGCGGAACGCGCCGGCGGCCAGCTGATCAGTCAGGAAAGCCCGTACTTCCGCCCGTAGTGCGCCCGAGGTGGCGTCGCTACTGACCGGTGGTACCAACCGGGGCATCGCGGTGGTCACGTCGTCCTCCACTTCGCGATCCGGCGCTGGTGCTCGGAGTCGTGGTGAGCCAGCGGCTGCATTGCGGCGGCCATTGCCAGAGTGGATTCCAGCGTTCCGGAGATGGATTCCTGCAGAAGCCGTTTGGCCATCCGCAGGGCGTGCGGCGGGTTGACCGCGATGCGTTCGGCCAAGGTCCGTGCTTCGGTGAGCAGGTCATCGTGGGGCACGACACGGCTGACCAAACCCCATTCGAGTGCCGTGCCGGCATCGATCCGGTCGCCGGTGAAGGTCAACTCCGCGGCCCGCGCGTACCCGACGGCACGCGGCAAGAACCAGGTGCCGCCGTCGCCGGGGATCAGGCCCAGCTGGACGAAGCTTTCGGCGAACGAGGCGCGCTCAGAGGCGATGCGAATGTCGCACATCATCGCCAGGTCGCACCCGGCACCGATGGCCGCACCGTTGACCGCCGCGATCAGAGGAACTTCGAGACGGCCAAGCGCTCGCGGTATCCGTTGGATTCCGTCGATATAAGCGCGGCGCTGGTCGATGGCATCCAACCCGAACATGCCGCGGCCGTCCGCCATGTCCTTGACGTTGCCGCCGGCGGAGAAGATCTTCCCGGCGCCGGTCAGCACGATCGCACACACGGCAGTATCGCGGTTCGCCGCATCCACAGCCTGCTCGAACGCGGCGATGACAGCCGGATCGGTGATGGCGTTGCCGACCTCAGGCAAGGTGATGGTCCAGACCTGAACTGCGCCTTGCGTATTGACGTCCAGCGGTGAAGTCATGCGTCCGCCCTGAGTTGCAGGGACTTGGTCTGCAGGAATTCCTCGAGCCCGAAGCGTCCCAGTTCACGCCCGATGCCGGATTTCTTGTATCCGCCGAACGGTGCGGCCGGGTTGTAGGGTCCGCCATTGATATCGAGTTGGCCGGTCTGTACCTGGCGGGCGAACGCGATCGCGGTCTCGTCGTCGGCGGCCCACACCGCGCCAGACAGTCCGTAGGGAGTTCCGTTGGCTATGCGCAGCGCATCCTCGGTGTCGGTGTAGGGGATGACTGCCAGTACGGGGCCGAACACCTCTTCCTGGCCGAGCTCGGATTCCGGATCGACATCGGCGAAAACTGTTGGAGCGAGGAAGAATCCCTCGTCTCGAACAGGTTCGGCGCCGCCGGTCAGCAGCCGGGCGCCCTCGTGGGCGGCCCGCTCGATGAAGCCGCGGACGGTGTTGAACTGCGACCGCGAGGCCGACGGGCCGATGCGGGTGGCGGGATCCCAGGGGTCGCCCACGGTGTAACGGGCGACGGCAGTCTCGATCTGGTCCAGTGCCTCGCCATAGTGCTTCTGTGGCACCAGCATCCGGGTCCAGGCCATGCAGGTCTGGCCTCCGTTGAGGAACGCATTGCCGACCCCGACCTTCACGGCGGTGCTAACGTCCGCCCCGTCGATGATCACATTGGCCGATTTGCCACCCAGCTCGAGGGCGACCTTCTTGATCGACTGCCCGGCCAATTCTCCGACGCGCGACCCGACACCGGTGGACCCGGTGAAGGACACGAAGTCGACGTCGGGGTGAGAGGCCAAGCGCTCACCGATGACCTGGCCCGGGCCCGACACGATGTTGATGACGCCGGGGGGCAGCCCGGCCTCTTCGCACGCCTCGACAAAGGCGAACACCGACAGGGGCGCGTCGTTGCTGGGCTTGAGCACGACGGTGCAACCCGCGGCGATTGCGGGCAGCACCTTCGCGACCACCTGGTACAGCGGGTAGTTCCACGGTGTGATGGCACCGACCACCCCGTATGGTTCCCGCAGCACCAGGGAGTTGCCGATGCGCTCCTCGAAGGCGAAACCATCCAGTGCGTCGGCGAACCCCTTGGCCACCGCCAACGGAACCTGCGTTTGAACCGTGGCAGCGATGCGCACCGGGGCGCCCATCTCCGCGGTGATGAGATGGGCGATGTCGGGCAGACGCTTCTCCATCGCATCGATCACGCGGTGGAGTCGATCGCGGCGTTCGTCCACGCTGATCAGCGGGTCGAATGCGCGTCGCGCCGCGTCAACCGCAGCGTCGACGTCCGCGGCGGAACCGTTGGGCACGTGACCGATCACCTTCTCGGTTGCGGGATCGATGACATCGATCACGCCGCTGCCGCCCGGTTTCACCCAGCCGCCGTCGATGAACAGCGTGGGGTGCTCGTAGGTGGGCAAAACGAATTCTCCTCCGGTCGTGATGGTCAGGGGATCAAGCTGGCCCGGATGTCCCGCTTACCGTCGGCAGCGGCGAACGCGTCGTTGATGTCGTCGAGCGCGTAGGACGCTGCGGCGAGCCGCTCGAATGGCAGCGAGTGCTGATGGCGGTCGAGGAATGTCAAGGCGCGAGACAGCACTGCCGGGTCATACAGCGACACCCCGACCATGGTCTTGTTAGAGAACACGAAGCGCGACGGATCAAAGGCGAAGGTCTGGCCGACGTTGATATTGCCGATCTCGACATAACGGCCGAACTGTCCCAGCATCTGCAGACCCTCCTCGATGGCCGACGGGTGTCCCACGACCTCGACCACCACGTCGGCGCCATGGCCGCCGGTCAACCCCCGAACCGCTTTCGCGCGATCTTTCGGCGTACTGATCTCGTTGAGGTCGAGCACGGTGTCGGCGCCGAACGCTGTTGCGAGTTCGAGTCGCTCGGACACCCCGTCGATGGCGATGACGTTCGCGGCGCCGCGCGCCTTGGCCACGGCGATCGCGTACAGCCCCAAGGCGCCTGCGCCTTGGACCACAACATGTTCGCCGAGCTGCATGTCGACGCGTTCCAGTCCGTACATCACCTGCGACAGAGCGCAATTGGCGCCAGCGGCGATATCGTCACCCACGCTGTCGGGCACAGAGTAGACAACCGCGCCGGCAGGCAGCAGGTAGTAGTCACCGTAGCCGCCGACGAAATAGGGCGGCTCGTCAGCGCGGCCCAGCATCGCCATCTTCAAGTTCAGGCACGCGTTGCGGCGGCCGGCCAGGCAATTCCTACAGGTGTGACAGCAGAAGAAGTAGGGAAACACCACGCGGGCGCCCTCGCCCAGTGGCTTGCCGTTGGAATCGGTCGATACGCCCGAGCCCAGTGCGGCGACAGCGCCGACCATTTCATGACCGAGAACCGTCGGCAGCTGGCCGCCGAGACCCCGCGTCGCGAACGTTCCGTGCCAGGCATGCACGTCGGACCCACAGATATTCGCGCGCAGAACCCGGACCAGGATTTCTCCCGGGCCTACCTCTGGAAGGCTGACGGTCTGGATTTCGAACGGCTTACCGGGTTCGTCAAAGCGCGCGATGCGGCCCTCATACACGTGGGGAATCCCTTTCGATATCGGTGATGTCGACGCTGAACCGCTGGCGCAGATCGCGTTTGAGTAGTTTGCCGCTCGGGTTCTTCGGCAGAGAGTCGACGAAGAACACCTGCTTGGGAGTCTTGAACCCGGCGAGGTGGTCGCGACAATGACTCAGGATCTCGGCTTCCGACGGAGCGGCTCCGGCTCGAGCGACCACCGCGGCGACCACAGCCTCCACCCAGACCGGGTGCGGAACGCCGAACACCGCCGCTTCTTCGATGCCGCTGTGCCGGTAGAGAACTTCCTCGACCTCACGGCTGGCGACGTTTTCCCCACCGGTCTTGATCATGTCTTTCTTGCGGTCCACGACATGCAGCAGACCGTGCTCGTCGTAGAAACCCAGATCCCCCGAGTGGAACCAGCCGCCGGAGAAGGCTTGGGCTGTGGTTTCCTCGGCATCGAGGTAGCCGAGCATCAAATGTGGGCTGCGGTGGGCGATTTCGCCCACAGTTCCGGCCGCGACGGGGTTATCCGACTCGTCGAGGATGGCGGTCTCGACATTGACGACCGGCCGTCCCGCTGCCCCGGCATGGGCATCCTGCTCGTCTGGTCCCAGCGCGGAGGCCAGGGGAGCCATCTCGGTCTGCCCGTAGAAGTTCCACAATCGGAGGTTGGGCAGCCGCTGTCTCATCTCGTACAGGATCTCGGTGGGCATCGGTGACGCTCCGTAATAGCCTTTGCGTAGACTCGACAGGTCCACCTCGTCGAACACCGGGCTGCGCAGCAGACTGATCCAGACAGTGGGCGGCGCAAAGTAATTGGTGACACCATGGCGCTCGATGGTGCGTAAGACCAGTTCGGGATCCGGTCGAGGCACGATGATGCTGGTGGCGCCGAGATAGATGTCGGTGGCCAGGAAATTGTCCAACTGGGCACAGTGATACAGCGGCAGGGAGTGGACTTCGATGTCATCGCCGGACATGGAGCCGGCCACGATAGTGCTGATGTACTGCCACATCAAGCTGCGGCTGCTGTGCATGACCCCTTTGGGCCGTGACTCGGTGCCGCTGGTGTACATGACCCGCAGAAGTTGATCGTCGTCGATGCGGACATCGGGGGCGGGGCTGGTCGTGGTCAGCCAGTCGGCGAAGTCCGACCAACCGGCAGGCGGGGACTGTCTGTCGGGTGTCAGCACAACCTTTGTGGTCACCGTCGGGCTGATCGCCATCGCCTGCTCGGCGACGGGCACCAGGTCGGTCTCGACGATGAAGGCGGAGGCCTTGCTGTGCCCGAGGATGTATGCGATCTCTTCGGCGGTCAGCATGAAATTGATCGGTACGAGCACAACGCCGGCGCGGGCAGTGGCGAACGCCAGCACTGCGTACTGCCAGCAATTGCGTGCCAACAGCGCAACCCGATCGCCCGGGCGCACGCCGTTGTCGTGGAACGCTCCGGCGGCTCGGTCCACCAGGTGATCGAACTCGGCGAAGCTCAGCACCACGTCACCATCGATGATGGCGGTCTTGTCCGGCTGCTTGCGTGCCGACCGGCGCGGGATGTCGGCCAGGCTGTGGCTGCGGGCACGGGCGATGACCGCGGCGAGGTCCTCAGAGTGCATGAGCGCCACGGTAGGCAGGTCGACCGCGGAAGTGGTGGTTCGTCTCCCGCTCAGTAGACACGCGGGCATGGAGGGTGGCGACTCCGTCCGATACTCGACGCATGACCGTTACCACTGAATCGTCGTCATCGGCAGACAGCGCACCGGATCCGGCTGTCCTGCGCGCGCATCTGCGTCAGGCAGACCCCGGCGTTCTGGTTGCGGTGCTCGCCCAGATGACCGGTGACGCATCGGTCGTGGACCGGTACGCCGGCAAGATCGACCACGTCCCGGACCCGCCGGAGCGGGCAGGCACCACCGATCCCGCCACCGCCGATGCGCTGGCTGACGAGATCATCGCCGCGCTCGGTCGACCCCGGCCGGCAGGCGCGATCGCCGCGGACGACCGTGAGCTGTTCGCCGCCCTGTTGCCGATCGCGCTGGGCACCGACGTCGACGACGAACAGGTGGATCTGCTTCTCGAGCAAGGCGGTTTCCGACCCTCGCAACCCACACTGCCCAGGACCACGCCGATCCCCTCGACGATGACGATGGCGATCATCGGGGCCGGCATCGCCGGCATCGCGGTCGCGCTGGCCGCGGCGGAGGAGGGCGTGCACTTCCAGATCTACGACCGCAACAATGAGGTCGGTGGCACGTGGCTGACCACGACGTACCCGGGCATCGGCGTGGACACGCCGTCGGCGTACTACTCGCTGTCTCGGGAGGTGAACCCGGACTGGTCCAACTACTACCCGGAAGGTGCCGAATACCAGGATTATCTGGTGGCCCTGGCCGACAAGCACCAGTTGCGCCGCCACATCCGGTTCGGTACCGAAGTCGAAGCGCTGTGGTGGGACGAGCAACGCCAGCAGTGGCAGATCCACTCACGCGCCGCCGACGGCGTCCGAAGCGTCGACTACGCCAGCGTCGTCGTCACGGCGGCCGGGTACCTCAACCGGCCCCGCTTCCCGGACATCAAGGGGCGAGACACCTTCTCCGGAACCAGCATTCACTCAGCACTGTGGGACCCCACCCTCGACCTCACCGGGAAGAAGGTGGCCGTCATCGGAGCCGGGTGCACCGCCGTGCAGATCGTCGACGCCTGTGTCGACGAAGTCGATCACCTCACCGTTTTTCAACGGCAGCCGCACTGGGTGGCACCCCGCAAGCGCCTCTCCGATGAGGTGCCCGAGCACCGGCGCTATCTGGGCCGGGTGCTGCCGTTCTACGCCATGTGGCACCGGCTCAAGTCGTACTGGGGCACAGCAGACAACAACTATCCGATCATCCTGCAGGATCCCGAGTGGTCGCAGACGCACTTGTCGATCTCCCCGGCCAACGACGTCTTGCTGCAGATGTGTCTGGACTATATCGACCGCATGTTCGGGGCTGGAACGGAATTGGCGCGCAAGGTCACACCCGACTTCGCTCCCTATGGCAAACGCATCATTCGCGACCCTGGTGGCTACTACGCCGCGCTGACCCGCGAGCATGTCGATGTCGAGGCGAGTGAACCCGCCGAGGTGAACTCTGACGGAATCGTGACTGCCGACGGCCGCCAGATCGACCTCGACGTCATCATCTATGCCACCGGCTACCATCTCGACTTCTTGTCCACCGTCGACATCCGTGGCCGTGGCGGCAAGACGTTGGCGGGGGAGTGGGGGGACAGTCCCCGTGCTTACCGAGGCGGAACCGTTCCGGGATTTCCGAATCTGTTCATCACCTCGGCCCCCAACTACAGCCCAGGGCACGGAGCGGGGGCCAACTTCTCCATGGAGGTTCTCGCCCACTTCATCGTGGAGTGCCTGCAGCTCATGGCCTTACGCGGCGCATCGACGATCGAAGTGACCGAGAAAGCGTTCGAGGAGTACGTCGCCGGTATCGACCAGGCGATGCAACGCACCGTCTGGTGCCACACCCCGAACGCCCACACGTACTACCGGTCGGAATCGGGTCGCGTCGTCGTCGCCACCCCGTATCGACTGGTCGACTTGTGGCAGCAGCACCGGGCTCCCGTCGAAGAGGACTTCGTCCTGCAATGAGTCAGATCCTTGCCGGCAAGACGGCGTTGGTGACCGGAAGCAGTCGTGGGATCGGGCGGGCGATCGCCCAGCGGCTTGCCGCCGAAGGCGCGACCGTCGCGGTCACCGCCCGGGCCTACACGCCCTCGCCCTCGCTTCGGTCCGGGAACACCGAGGCTTTACCCGGCACCATCGAGGAGACACTCGCACTCATCGACGACGCGGGCGGGCAGGCTTTCGGTCTCGCCGCCGACCTGGAGGATTCCGCAGCGCGTGACGGGCTGGTGGATGCGGTGGTGGAGCGCACCGGCCGTATCGACATCGTGGTCAACAATGCGGGATTCGCCGACTATTCAGTGGTCGAAAACATGTCCCTGGAGACGTTCGACCGGACCGTCGAGCACTATCTGAGAACACCGTTCGTGTTGACGAAAGCCGCAGTGCCCCATATGCGTCGACAGGGGGCGGGCTGGATCGTGAACATCGGCTCGGTCACCGGGGTGTCACCGGTTCGGCCGTACCGCGACTACAACAAGACCGCGGGCGACGTGATCTACGCGTCGTGCAAGGCCGCGTTGCACCGGTTCACCCAAGGCGTCGCGGCCGAGTTGCTCGACGCCAATATCGCGGTGAACTGTGTCGGCCCGTCCACGGCGGTGCGCACTCCCGGTGCGGCGTCGCTGATTCCGGACAGTTTCCCCACCGAGCCGGTCGAATACCTGGCCGAGACCGTCTTGGCGATGTGCCACCTGCCTGCCGAGCAGCGCACGGGCCTGGTGGCCTTCAGCTTGCATTACCCGTGGTCGCAACATCTTCCGGTGCATTCGCTGGACGGGCTCACCGCGTTGCCGCCGCTGGAGCCACCGGCGACGGCGAACCCGAATATCGCGCCCGCCGGGATCTGAGGAGCCGGCTGGGCTTCAGCTCAGGACGGGTTGGTCGGTTCGGCAGAAGCTGTGGCACACGCGGTCCCGGACGATCATGTCTGTCGTCTCCGGATCGAACCAGCGATCCACCACGGCCCAGTGGATGGGGTGCATCAGGTAGGGCCCCATCAATCCGTCGACGTCGGTGAACTCCTGCTCGAAGACATGAGTCCAGCCTGTGGTCCCGACCGCCTCATCGACGGGGCTCAATTGCCATGCCCGGATGGTGGACACATATCTGGGCATCATCGCGAGTTCGTGTTCGAATGCGCTGACCCGGTCCGCGGGGACCTCCGGCGGTACCCGCAGTAGCAACGCTCGGTACACCGTGCCGGTACCCCGACGCAGCGGAGTTCCCCGGTACGTCACGCCGTTGACGTTGGTGATCGCCGGATCGCGAAGCGCATCATCGAAATCGCTTCGGGCCCAGGCATTGAGGTCCGGAAACCGAAGATGCACGAGGATGTCGCCGCCGTTGCGTGATCCCGCATCCGTCGGTTCGACCAGTGCCCGCAGCGGGTCGCCGGCCTCGGCTGCCGTCCGTAATGCGTTCAGTACCCGAGGGCGCTCCGACTCGACAACGTCCAGTAACCGAGTGACAGCCACCGTCGGGCTTCCATTGCGTGCAGCGGGCATCGGTTCCAGGGTCTCGGTGTGATCGATATCGTGGCTGCGCGTCGCGACGCTGCGGCTGCGCTCGACCACCAGCTCTGAAACGCCCTCCCACCAGCGAGCGACCGTAGGATCGGGCCGAGCTCGCCAGGTCATCTGCCACCACGCCTGCGGGCTGGGCAACGACCAGGTGATCGTGACGACGTTGGGGCGGTCGTCGAACAGTATCGCCGGGCTCACCAATACATCGCGCAACTCCATGCCTCGATCCCGTGCGCCGGGGGCGTACCCGGACAGGTAGGAGTCGACGAAACTCTGTGCGCAACCCGGGGCGGTGACCACGCGGTCGACGATGAACACCTCGGCCATGATCGCGACGCTACGGTCCGTGGCCGCGGTGTTCCGCAGCAGCTCCCGGCCAACGGGAAACCACCGTTGACCGCACGTGGTGACGGCGCGATCGTGATCCGATGAGCGATGTGTTCAGCCCGGCGCGGCTTGGACCGGTGACCCTGCGTAACCGAGTGATCAAGGCCGCGACCTCCGAGGGACGCTCGCCATCCGGTGAGGTCACCGATGACTTGATCGCGTTCCACCTGGCCTTCGCAGAAGGCGGGGTCGGCATGACGACAGTCGCCTACTGTTGCGTGTCACCCCAGGGCGCCAGCGCGCCGGGTCAGATCGTGATGAGCAACGCGGCGGTTGGCGGTCTGCGCAAACTCACCGACGCCGTACACGGGGCCGGAGCAGCGATATCGGCGCAACTCGGGCATGCCGGAGTGGTGGCGCCGCGAAAGCTCACCGGCGTCACGGCGGTGGCCCCCAGCCGATTCGTCAATCCGACGTCCATGGCGTATTGCCGCGCCATCACGATCGAGGAAATCCACACCGTCATCATGCAATTCGGTCACGCCGCGCAGGTCGCAATCGACGCCGGATTCGACGCGGTCGAGCTGCATTTCGGCCATCTCTATCTGCCGAGTTCCTTTCTCAGCCCGCTCATCAATCGGCGCAAGGACTCCTACGGCGGCGACATCGACAACCGTTCGCGGCTGGTCCGCGAAATCGCCCAGCACGTCCGTGAGGTGACGGGCGATCAGATCGCAGTGATCGCCAAACTGGACATGGATGACGGCCTGCCCGGCAGCATTTGGATCGACGAGGCACTACGGACCGCACAGCTTCTCGATTCGGATGCCACCCTGGATGCGCTGGAACTGACCCAGGGTTCGTCGGTGTACAAGCCGATGTACCTGTTCCGGGGGGATGTGCCGGTCAAGGAGTTCGCCGGGGTCATGCCGCCTGCGCTGCGTCCGGCCGTTCGGCTGTTCGGCAAGCGGACGATGGGTGTGTATCCATACCAGGACCTGTACATGCTGGATGCCGCGCGCCAGTTCGTGCCGCTGATGCGCAATACCAAGCTCATCCTGCTTGGCGGTATCACCGAGCTCGAGCACTTGCAGACCGGGCTGGCCGAAGGTTTTGACTTCTTCGCGATGGGCCGGGCGCTGTTGCGTGAACCTGACCGCGTCAATTCAATGATGGCCCAACCTGATTCGCATAGCCGGTGCAACCACAACAACAAGTGCATGGTGACGGTTTTCGGCCGGACGCACTGCGTGCTCGACCCGGTGCAACGATACGGTTCGGCGGTGCCGTCAGCGTCCGAGCAGCTCACCTAACGAACGGGCCGCATCGCGGCGAGCCTGGTGGGCCAGGTCCAGCATCGGCATCGTCATGAAACCGTGGATGCCGCCCTCGAATGAGCACCGCGTGGTCGGCGTCCCCGCAGCCGCCAGTGCATCCGTATAGGCGACCCCTTCATCGCGCAGTGGATCGTGGCCGGCCAGCACGACGACGGCCGCCGGCAGACCGGTCAGATCCGCCTGCAGCGGCGAGGCGTACGGATGCTGACGGTCTTCGACCGCCGGCACGTACTGATCCCAATACCACTGGAGCGCCGGGCGCGGGTTGTAGTAGCCGCGGCCGTAACGCCGGTAGGACTCGGTGTCAAAGTCGGCGGCGATCACGGGATACAGCAGCAACTGCGCGGCGATCGACACGGAGTCACGATCTCGCGCCATCAACGTGGTGACGGCAGCAAGGTTGCCGCCTGCGCTGTCCCCGCCCACCGCGATTCGGCCGGGATCGCCGCCCAGTTCCGCGGCATGCGCCGCTGCCCACCGGGTGGCGGCAAAGACGTCTTCGGCAGCGGTGGGCCATCGGTGTTCGGGGGCCAATCGATAGTCGACCGAAACCACCACGGCAGGAATCGAATTGGCGAGGTTACGACACAATCCGTCGTGACTGTCGAGGTCGCAGAACACAAATCCGCCACCGTGGGCATATACGAGTATCGGCAGTGGCTCGCCGGACTCGGGCCGGTAGATCCGCACAGCCACGCTGCCACCCGCGACATCGATCTGGCGATCCATGACGTGGGACACCGGTTCGGGGTTCGGGTTCGGCACAAAACGGGCGCGGATCGCGGCGCGCGCCTCGGCGCCCGTCATCGTATGCACGGGCGGAAACCCCGAGTCCAGGGTTTCGATCAGGCCTGCGATCTGAGGATCGAGAGTCACGCCGGCTGCAACGAAGCCGAATCCCGTCCCATGGGTCGGGGAGCGGGGCCGACCCGTAGCGGGCGCAGGGACTGCAGGGTGGGCGCAACACGGTCGGCGCCGTCCTCAGCACTGCGCCAGATACCCATTGCCGTCATTCTCACCGGCGCGACCAGTCGGTTGTCGAAGGCCATCCGGTTCATCGGCCCGCAGACCGAGACCGCGGCCACCGCGTGACCGGCCGGGCCGATGGGCGCGGCCACACAGCCGAAGCCGGGCAGCGATTCCTCGCGTTCGAACGCCACGCCGTGCGCGCGGATCTTGGCCAACTCGGCGACCAGTTGAGGAGTCGTTGCGATCGAGAACCGGGTCTTGCGGTCGGTCAGATCGACCTCCGTGATGTGGTTGTCGGCGAGGATCGCCTTTCCCACCGCCGTACAGTGTGCCGGCTGACGACCGCCGACCCGGGTGGGAATCGCCCCGCCCATGTGATCACCGATCTTCTCCAGGTAGACCACATCGGACCCGTCGAGGACCGCAAGGTGCACAACCAATCCCGTCGCTCGGTGCAGGTCACGCAACAACGGGATGGCGGCCCGGTGAATGCGGTCCTGGTGCAGAGCCAGTGATCCGAGCTCGACCAGCCGCATTCCGAGTTCGTAGTCGCGGCCCTCGCGGCGCAGCCAGCGCAAGGCGACGAGGCGCTCGAGCATGCGATGCGCGGACGACCGCGGCAGGCCCGTTCGGCGAACGATCTGTGCGAGTGTCAAGCGGCCCGGGCCGTCGAAAGAATCAAGCACCAGCGAAATCCGGTCAATGACGGCGCTGGGCGTCTCGCCCGCCTTCTCGACAGCCATTGTCATGAGGGCCTCCTAGTTTTCAGCGGCATGCCAACCAGGCATATGACTATTAGTAATATACTTTTAGCACAGTGATGTGCTCGCTGTCACATGAAACGCCGAGGAAAGTTGAGGGTCACCACAAGAGCTCACGGCGGGGCGTGGCACGCACCCACCACTGCGAGGCGGGAGAAAAGAGATCAGCCTGATGGAGCTACGCGCTCGAGGCCGCACGACCGGCGCGACGGCCGTAGAAGCTGCCGTCACCGAGTGAGATACCGCTGGCATAACCCCACGCCGCAAGCCCCGCGGTACAGCGCCCCGCCGCGAACAGTCCGGGGATGGGGTTCCCGCTGACATGCAGTACTTCGCCGTCCAACGAGGTCATCAGTCCGCCGAGCGTGAAACCACCGCAGCTCGCCCGCAGGTCGATCGCGCCGACCGGGTTACCGACGGGCTTGATCCACTCCGGCTTCTTGTGCAGCAACGGATCCTCGCCGCGCGCGGCCGCCTCGTTATAGGCGCCGATCGTCGCTTGCAGGGAGCCGACCGGGAGACCGATCTCGGCCTCCAGCTCGGCGACCGTGTCGCACACCCACGTCGCGGGCCGCTTGAGGAACGGGGTGGCCGATGTCGCCGCCATGGCTTCCTCTTGTGCGTCACCGTCGATGATCAGGTAGGCGGTGTCCTCCTGCCGGTACAGCGTCAGCTGCCCGATGCGCCCGGAGTACATGTCCTCGGGGACATACCGCTGGCCGAGGCCGTTGACGAGAACACCGCGCACGGTCTGCTGCGGATCGATGAGGAACGCCACCTCGGTGGCGTCCATGTGTGCGAGGTCAGCGCCGAGTGCCTGCGCCATCCGGATCGCGCGGCCGTCGTGCTGTTCGATGGAGGCGGCGGGACGTCCCGCGATGGCCGGTGCGAACTGTTTGACCATCGACTCGCTGTAGGCGAAGCTGCCTGCGGCCAGCATGACCCCGCGCCGGGCGCGCACCCGCACCGTCTCGCCGTATTGTCGCGCCACCACTCCGGCCACCCGGCCATCGGATTCGACGACCAGCGTCTGCACCCGCACGTCGTAGACGGCTCGCACGCCGAGCGACGTCGCGGTCTCGACCAATGGCTTCATCAACATGAAGCCGCCGCTCTTCTCGCCGGCGACTTTTCCCGTCATCTGCGGGATGTGCCCGCGCGGAGCGGGTTCGGCGATCGTGTTGAACGGGTAGGCGTTCTCGCCGCCGGTGAACATCAGCCCCTGGTCGCCGGGCGGCTCCCAGCCGGGCTCTCCCCAGAACTCCGGCTTGAACGGCACACCGCACTCGGTCAGCCACTCGAAGTGCTCCAGGCTGCCGTCGCAGTAGTCCGCGATGCGGGCCTCGTCAGCGCCCGGCCCCATCGCGACGTTGAGGAATGCCGCCATGTTCGACGGCGAATCCTCGAAACCACAGGCCTTCTGGATCGGTGTGCCGCCGCCCAGGTAGATGAACCCGCCGGCCATTGCCGCGGCGCCACCCCAGGATCCGGTGCGCTCCAGCACCAGCACGTCGGCACCTGCACGCGCCGATTCCACCGCTGCCGCCGCACCGGCGATGCCGTAGCCGACGATAACCACGTCGGCCTCGTGATCCCAATGGTCGATCGACGATGCGGGGACCGGGCTGACGTCATCTTCGACTGTCATGGACGCATGGCCGCCGGAAGGTCGGACACCCACTGATGTCCCCAGTAGCTGTCGGCGGTGATTTCCTCTGCGGTGTAGTACATTTCGTCGACGCGCATCCCTTCGGTGCCGAATTCGATGTCCCAATCGCCGGGCGCGCGCACGTAGAACGACACCATCTTGTCGTTGGTGTGCCGACCCAGGGTCGACGATAGTGCAAAGCCCTCCGCGTTGACCCGATCTAGCGCCTGACCCACTGCGTCGAGCGAGTCGACTTCGACCATCAGGTGGATCAGTCCGGGATCGCGAACTGTTTGCGCGGGGCAGATCGCCAAACTGTGGTGACGTTGGTTGACACCCATGAACCGCACCCGGATCGGTCCGAATTCGGGCGGCGCGGGGACCCGGAATGCGCCGCGGGACTTGAACCCCAGGACGTCGGTGTAGAAGGCGAACGCGCCGTCGACGTCGAGGGCGGGCAGCACGACGTGGCCCAGTCCCTGATTGCCGGTGACGAAACGCGCGCCGAACGGGGTCACGACAGGGGAGTGGTCGAGGACCGCGCCGTGGAAGACCTCCAGCGAGGTTCCGGCGGGATCGTCGAAGGCGATCGCTTCCTCGACACGCCTGCTGTCTGCTTCATCCAGCGACAGTTGCTTGAATGCAACCCCGGCGGAATCGAGGGAAGTTTTGACCCGCTCCAGGTCGGCGTGGTCGCGCACCTCCCAGCCGACCGTGACGATCTTGTCCACATCACCGGGCACGACGATGATGCGCGCGGCTCGTTCGTCCATCCGCAGGTACAGCGCTGACGCATCGGAACCCTGGCCCTGGGCAAAACCGAGGACGCCGAATGCGAAATGTCGCCAGCGTTCGATATCGGAGGCGGCAACGGTGACGTAGCCCAGGCCTTTGATCAGACTCATGCTTCTCCGCCTCAGATCATCGCCCGGAGCGGGCCCTGCGGGTCCACGCCCAGCGAGCTCAGGGCGGACGCGTGGTAGACCGTTCCGGGAACGTGGATCGCGTGCGCCTGCCCGACGTGCACATCACGCCAATACCGTTGCAGCGGTTTGTCCATGCGTGCAGCATTGCCGCCGCACCGCGCGAAGATCTCGTCGACCGCGGATACCGCGCGCCACACCGCGCGGACCTGGGTACGGCGGCCCGCCGCCCGGTCCTCGAAAGACACCTCCTTGCCTGCGTCGACCAAGTCGTAAATGCGGTCGGCGTTGGCGAGCAATTCCTGACGGGCGGCGTTGATGTCGGCGGCGGCCTCACCGATGGCATACATGACGTAGGGGTCGTCCTTGATCGCTACTCCGCTGGCGCTCACGCGCTCCCGCTGATAGTCCAGTGCGGCGGCGAGTGCACCTTCGGCGATGCCGATGGTGGCCGAGGAGATACCCAGCGGGAACATCGTCGACCACGGCATCAGGTACAGCGTCTCGGTCATGCCGGCTTCGCGCTGAGCGGTGCCATCCATCACTTTCATCGCGTCCATCGTGCGGTAGGACGGCACGAAGGCGTCCTTGACGATGACGTCCTTGGACCCGGTGCCACGTAGTCCCACCACATTCCAGGAGTCCTCGACGATCTCGTAGTCCTTGCGCGGCAGGACCATGTGCAGCATCTGTGGCGGCATCAGGGGGTTGCCGTCGGTATCGCCGAGCATCGCACCCAGGAAGATCCAGTCGCAGTGGTCGGTTCCGGAGCTGAACTGCCAGCGGCCGTTGAAGATGTAGCCGCCGTCGACCGGCCGGGCGATGCCCTGCGGGGCGTAGGGCGAGGCCACCCAGGTGTCGACGTCGTCGGCCCAGATCTCCTCGGCGACCCGCGGGTCGGCATAAGCCAGCTGATAGGGATGCACGCCGACGACGCCGTTGATCCAACCCGCGGACGGGTCGAGCGCGGCAGTGGCCATGACCGTCTCAGCGAATTCGCGAGGATGAACTTCCAGCCCGCCGTGGATCTTCGGTTGAAGCAGGCGGATGTTGCCCGCCGACTTCATCAGCTTCACGGTCTCGTCGGTCAGCTTGCCGGCCTTCTCGCCCTCAGTTCCCTGGCCGCGCAGTTCCTCGGCGACCTGGCGCACCCGGTCGATTACCCGCTCAGTCATCATCTGGTCCTATCGTCGCTGGGTGCCGTCGATGGTGTACCGGTGGGGCGGGGATTGCGGCAATGGTTCCCGGTCAGCGGAAAGCTGCTGTCGGCAGGCTCAGAACTCAATGTGCAGATCGTCGGAGACCGGCCGCGCCTGGCAGGCCAGGATCAGACCGTCGGCAAGATCCTCGGGCTCGAGAATGTCGCAGGTGGCCATGTCCACCTCGCCGCGCACCACGGTCGCAGCGCACGACCCGCAGCGGCCCTCCTTGCATGAGTAGGGCACGTCGACGCCTGCGGCGATCATGGTGTCCACCAAGGTCGCTCGTCGCGGCCACCGCAATCGGTGGCTCTCGCCGTTCAGGTCGAGGAGCACGCTGGCGACGTCAGCATCGTCGGGACCGACGTGCGACGCAGCGACATCGTCGGTGAATGGGTCACCCGACAGTGACTGGAAGATTTCGAGGTGGACCCGTTCGCGTGCCATGCCCGCCTCGGCGAGTGTGTCTTTGACCATCGCCATGAATGGCGCAGGCCCACAGATGAACGACTGCAACGTCGCAGAACCTGTCAGAACCGTTTGGGTGAACCCACTCATCTGGGCGCGAGTGGGAAGACCTTGGACGGATTCCAGCCAGTGCAGCACCGTCAATCTCCCGGCGTACCGCGCGGCCAGTTCGCGCAACTCGTCGGCGAAGATCACCGAGCGTTCATCGCGGTTGGCATAGCACAGCACCACTCTGCCCGTACCCGCTGCCAGCACGGATTTCAGAATCGACATGACAGGCGTGATACCGCTGCCTGCCGCCCACAGCAGGAAGTCCTCATCGAGGTCGGCCGGAGTGAACACCCCCGCAGGCGGTAACACTTCGATGGAGTCGCCGGCAGATACGTTGTCGCACAGCCAGTTCGATGCGTACCCGTCGGCCGTCCGTTTCACCGTGACCTTGGGTGCGGAATCGGTGTGCGGCGAGCTCGCCAGCGAATAGCACCGTGCCACCGACCCGGTCTGCCTGCTGGGTACTCGAAGCGTCAGGAACTGTCCGGGCCGATAGCGAAACCGTTCACGGTGGTCGTCGGGGATCTCGAACACCAGCGACATCGCGTCGGTGCCCTCCGGTATGACATCGGCTACCGTCACCATCACACCCCGTCCCGGGATGACCACTTCACTGCCGTTGTCGACGTTGGACATGGGATCGATTCTCCGGCGCGATGGCCGGTAGTCGCCGTCTTGGCGTCCGGTGACCGGGAGGGACCTCGTACGGAAGTCTCAGGACCGCTTACCGTTCGGCCCGTGAGCAGTGAATCGAAGACCTCTGTGGATGTCGTTGTGGTCGGGGCCGGGTTCGCCGGCCTGTACGCCTTGCACAAGTTCCGCTCGCAGGGACTGTCCGTCCGGGTGTTCGAGGGGGCACCTGACGTGGGCGGCACCTGGTACTACAACCGTTACCCGGGCGCCCGGTGTGACGTCGAGAGTGTGGACTACTGCTACTCGTTTTCCGATGAGCTGCAGCAGGAATGGACGTGGACCGAGAAATACGCCACCCAGTCCGAGATCCTGGCCTACATCAATTGGGTTGCCGACAAGCTCGATCTGCGTCGCGATATCACCTTCAACACCCGTGTGACGGGTGCCGTGCTCGATGAGCAGAGGTTGCGGTGGACCGTGAGTACCGACACCGACGAGACTGTCGAGGCCCGATTCGTCGTGATGGCAACCGGCCCGCTGTCTGCGGCCATGACCCCTGACTTCAAAGGTTTGGACACGTTCGGCGGCGAGGTCTACCACACGGCGCACTGGCCGCACGAAGGCGTCGACTTCACCGGTAAACGAGTTGCTGTCATCGGCACCGGATCCTCAGGCGTCCAATCCATACCGATCATCGCCGAACAGGCTGAGCACCTGTATGTCTTCCAGCGCACGCCGAACTACAGCGTCCCAGCGGGCAACCGGCCGTTGACCGCCGAAGAAATCGCCGACACCAAGGCCAACTATGCCGAACGACGGCGGATGTCCTGGCGCAGCGGCGGTGGCTCACCGCACGTCGCGCATCCCAAGCTGACGATGGAGGCGACGCCCGAGGAACGGCGGGCGGCGTTCGAAAAGCGCTGGGAGCTTGGCGGTGTGCTGTTCTCGAAGACCTTCACCGACCAGATGGTGTCCTTGGAGGCCAACGAGGAAGCGCGAAAGTTCTATGAGGAGAAGATCCGATCGGTGATCGACGATCCCGAGCTCGCCGAGCTTCTGATTCCGAATGACCATCCGATCGGTACCAAACGAATCTGCACCGACTCCAACTACTTCCAGACGTTCAACCGGCCCAACGTGACGTTGATCAGCGTGAAGAAGACTCCTATCGAGTCGATCGACGCGACGGGCATCGCCACCTCTGAGGCGCACTTCGAGATCGACGCGTTGGTCTTGGCCACCGGATTCGACGCGATGACCGGCACGCTCGCGAAGATCGACATTGTCGGCCGTGGTGGCCGGCGATTGGTCGACGATTGGGTCGACGGACCGCGCACGTACCTCGGATTGGGCACCGACGGGTTCCCCAATTTGTTCCTGGTGTCCGGTCCGGGAGCTCCGGCGGTCCTGGCGAACATGGTGCTCCATGCCGAGGCCCACGTGAATTGGATCGCCGACGCCATCGAGTACCTCGATGATGGCGGCTACGACGCCATCGAGCCGACCACCGAGGCGGTCGACAACTGGATTGCCGAATGCGCCCAGCGTGCCGAGGCGACACTGTTCACAAGAGCCAACTCCTGGTACATGGGTGCGAATGTGCCGGGTAAGCCGCGCCAATTCATGCTGTTCATCGGTGGATTCGGGACCTACCTGGACATCTGCAGCGAGGTGGCCGCCGCCGGATACAAGGGGTTCGATCTGCTCAAGGTGCCGTGAGTGTCTGGTCTGGCAGGCAAGGTCGTGCTCGTCACGGGGGCGGGTCGCGGCACCGGTCGGGTGCACTGTGAGCGGTTCGCCGACGAGGGTGCTGACATCATCATGGTCGACCACATCGGTGCCGCGGACGTCCTCCGCGAAACCGCGCACCTGGTCGAACACCGGGGTCGGCGTGCCGTCGCCGGAGCGGCCGACGTCTGCGACCTCGCCGCAGTCACCGCCGCGGTCGACGACGGTGTTGGGAAACTCGGTCGTCTGGACGTCGTCGTCGCCAACGCCGGCATCCATTCTCCCGGCGGACCCGCGTGGCAGATCACTCCGCAAGACTGGCAGCGCACGCTGGACGTCAATCTGACCGGCGTATGGCACACGGTCCGCGCCGGGGTTCCGCACATCGGTCCCGACGGTGGCTCGGTCGTGATCATCAGCTCCACCAACGGCTTACGAGGCACCGCCGGCACCGCGCACTACACCGCCAGTAAACATGCCGTTGTCGGGCTGGCCCGCACGCTCGCCAACGAGCTGGGCCCGCGCAGTATTCGGGTCAATACCGTGCACCCCGGCGCGGTCGCCACGCCCATGGTGCGCAACGCGGCAACCTACAAGCGGCTGCGGCCCGATCTGGACAACCCCACCGAAGCCGATGCCGCCGAGGTTCTCACCGCGCGCAACCTGCTTCCGGTGCCGTGGGTTGAGCCCGTCGATGTGGCCAATGCCGTCGTCTTCCTCGCGTCCGACCATGCCCGCTACATCACCGGAGCTCAACTGGTCGTTGACGCCGGCTTGACCCAGAAGACGACATGACCGGGCGCCTGGCGGGAAAGACCGCATTCATCACCGGTGCGGCACGCGGCATCGGCCGTGCCCAGGCAGTCCGGTTCGCCGAGGAGGGCGCGGCGATCGTCGGCATCGACATCTGTGCACCCGTCGACTCGGTGCAGGTGCCGGCGAGCACGCCGGACGACCTCGACGAGACGGCGCGGCTGGTCGAGGCTCGTGGTGGTCGCATAGTGACCGACATCGTCGATGTGCGTGATCTGGACGCGTTGCGGGCGGCAGCAGATCGAGGTGCCGGCCATTTCGGCGGGCTCGATATCGTCTGTGCGACAGCGGGAATCACCTCCCGCGAATATGCCGTCGACATGACCGAATCGATGTGGCGGACCATGCTGGACGTCAACCTCACCGGGGTGTGGAACACCTGTGCTGCTGCGATTCCACATCTGATCCGTGGTGGCGGTGGCTCGGTGGTCCTGGTCAGCTCGATCGCCGGGCTACGCGGCTTGGTCGGCGTCGCTCACTACACCGCTGCCAAGCATGGCGTGGTCGGGTTGATGCGAAGCCTCGCAATCGATGTCGCGCCACACGGGATCCGGGTCAATTGTGTACATCCGACCAACGTCGATACACCGCTGATTCAGAACGACGCCGTACGACGTGCGTTTCGACCCGACTTGAGCCGGCCGCCGACCAGGGACGAGTTCGCCGAGTCCGCCACCCGGATGAACCTGCTTCCGGTGCCGTGGGTCGACCCGGTGGACGTCGCGAACGCCAGTCTTTTTCTGGCGTCCGACGAGGCGCGTTACATCACCTCGGCCAGCTTGCCGGTCGACGCGGGCGCGACTCAACGATGAATGTGGTGGTACCGATGCTTGATCAGCGGGTGTATGTCGTGACCGGGGCGGCCTCCGGGATGGGACGAGCCGCCGCCGACTGCTTGAGAGCCGATGGCCACCGGGTGATCGGCGTCGATCTTCGCGACACCGAGGTGATCGCCGATCTCTCGACCGCCGAGGGACGCTCGACTGCCGCAGGCGCGGTGCTCGCATTGGCGGACGGGCGGCTCGACGGTGCCGTCTTGGCCGCAGGGGTCGGTCCTCGGCCCGGAGCGCTGAACGTGCCGACCATCTTGTCGGTCAACTATCTGGGTGTCGTCGAACTGGTCGAGGCGTGGCGGCCCGCACTCGCCGCCTCCGGCTCCGCGAAGGTCGTTGTCGTGGGGAGCAATTCGGCGACCACCATGCCGATGGTGCCCGGACGCGCGGTGCGCGCGTTGTTACGCGGCGACCTCGATGCCGCGGTGCGTGCGGTGCGGATGTTTCGATCGGCGGCGCCGGCGATGGCCTACGGCGCCTCGAAGATAGCGCTGATGCGCTGGGTCCGCCTGACAGCGGTGCGGCCGGACTGGTCCGGCGCCGGGATCCGGCTCAACGCAATCGCGCCGGGTGCTGTGGACACGCCGTTGCTCGGTGAACAGCTCGCGACGCAACGCGAGGCCAAGGCCGTCACATCGTTCCCGGTGCCCATCGGGGGTTTCGGCAACGCGCGCCATCTCGGCGAGTGGATGCGATTCATGGTTTCCGACGCCGCTGACTTCCTCTGCGGCAGCGTGATCTTCGTCGACGGGGGATCGGACGCGTACTTCCGCGCCACCCACTGGCCGCGGCGGGTTCCGACCGCCGGGATACCTCGGTACCTGTACCGGATGGTTGCGTTCAGGCATGTGCGATCGCCACGGTCGTAAGGTCGAACCGCGGAGATAGTGTTGGGCCGGAGATTGGAGGCACACATGGAACGGGTGGAGGATCTGAGATGACTGCAGTCGACAACGATGTGGTGACCTACGAAGTCGTCGGCGGAACGGCGGTGGTCACGATGAATCGACCGCGGTACCGCAACGCGCAGAACTCCGTCATGACCTACGCACTCGACGCGGCGTTTCAGCGGGCCGTTGAGGACGACGATGTGCGCGTGATCGTCTTGGCCGGCAACGGAGAGCATTTCAGCGCAGGCCACGACATTGGTACGCCGGACCGCGACCACCACGTGTCCTACGAGAACAAGGCCGCGCTCTGGTGGGATCACGTCGACAAAGAGGGCGGCGACATGCGCTACGCCCGTGAGGTCGAGGTCTATCTGGGCATGTGCCGGCGGTGGCGCGAGATCCCGAAACCCACGATCGCGATGGTGCACGGTGCTTGCATTGCCGGCGGCCTCATGTTGGCCTGGGTCTGCGACCTGATCGTCGCCTCCGAGGACGCCTTCTTCTGCGATCCTGTGGTGCGAATGGGAATTCCGGGGGTCGAATACTTCGCGCACCCATGGATTCTGGGGTCCCGATTCGCCAAGGAGATCCTGTTCACCGGGGACAAGTTCGGTGCGCAACGCGCCTACGAGATCGGGATGGTCAGTCGAGTCGTGCCGAAGGCCGAACTCCGCGACGCGACACTTGCGCTCGCCGAGCGCATCGCGGCAATGCCGAGATTTGGTCTCGCGCTGACCAAGCGGGCGGTCAACCAGTGCGAAGACCAGATGGGACTGCGTAATGGTATGGATGCCGTGTTCGGGCTGCATCACTTCGCGCATGCGCACAACGTGGAGGTGGGTCAGGATTCGCTCGGTGGACTCGATGCCAAGACTATGGCTGCGCCTCGTAATCAGGCCTAGCGCAGGGTTTTCCACAGATCGGCGTTAGTCCACAGCTGTGGCCGGAAGCCTCTCGAGAATGTCGGTGGCTCGACATAGAATTTCGAACATGCTTTCGGTCACGGCAGCGCTGGATGCCATCGACGCCGCGGTCGAACTTCTGGGTGCCGCTGATATCGAGGAGTTGCCTGTGGCGCAGCGGTTCGCCGCGATCGAACGACTTGAGACCGCGGTGCGTCGCCAGGTCGCGGTATCCCATGAGCAGATCACCCATCTGGAGCGCTACGAGGGCTGTCCGCCGATCCCGATCGTGTTGGCCGACGTGCTGCGGATCAGCCGGGCGGCGGCCAAGCGTCGACTCCGCGACGCCGAGCAGCTGACTCCGCGAACCACGCTGACCGGTGAGCCGTTGGCGGCGCTGCTGCCGGAAACCGGCAAGGGTTGGGCGGCCGGCGAATTGGACTGCGAGCATGTGCGGGTGATCCAGAAGTTCTTCCGCGATCTGCCCGATCATGTCGGGCCTGCCGAGGTGGACAACGCCGAACGCACCTTGGCACAACACGCCCGGACGATGCGGCCCGATCAGTTGGAGAAGGTGGCCGATCGGTTGGCCGTACACCTCAATCCCGACGGCAAGTACTCCGAGGAAGACCGGGCTCGCAAGCGTGGCTTCCAGTGGTGCGGGGGCCAGCGCCCGGACGGGATGAGCGTCGGGAAGCTGATCGCCGATCCAATGCTGCGGGCACAACTGGATGCGTTGTTCGCCAAGGTGGCGGCGCCGGAACCCGACGATGTGCGCAGTCATGCCCAGCGCCAACACGACGCGTTGGGTGACATGGTCCGCAGTCGTCTCGGCGATCCGAAACTGGGCCAACACAACGGACTTCCGGTCACCATGATCGTGACGACCACCCTGCAAGAGCTACAAGCGGGCGCGGGGCACGCCGTCACCGCCGGCGGGACGCTTACACCGATCACGGACCTCATCAGAGCGGCCACGCCGTCGTACAACTACCTGGCAGTGTTCGACGGAGTCACCGGCAAGTCGCTCTGGTTGGGGCGCAGCAAGAGGCTGGCGTCGGTCGATCAGCGAATCATGTTGTTGGCCAAGTACCGTGGCTGTACTGCGCCCGGCTGTACCGTCAACGGTTACAACAGCCAGGTCCACCATGCCGCCAAGGACTGGAAGCACGGCGGCAACACCGACGTCGACGACATGACCCTGGCGTGCAAATGCGACAACCTTCTGGTCGAGAACGAGGGCTGGAGCACTCACCAACGTCCCGACGGCCGGACGGAGTGGCGCCCACCGCCCGGCGTCCCACTACGCGGCGGCACCAACGACTATCACCACCCGGAACGGTTTCTGCCGGGAGATGACGAGAAAGATTAAGCCCGGGCAGCGGAACGCCCCGCACGGCGACCGTAGAAACTGCCGTCTCCCAACGAGATGCCGCTGGCGTAACCCCATGCCGCGAGACCGGCGGTGCAGCGTCCCGCCGCGTACAGGCCGGGGATCGGCTCGCCACTGACGTGCAGTACCTGTGCATGGAGGGTGGTGCGCAGCCCGCCCAGCGGGAATCCGCCGGTGGCGTGCCGCAGGTCGAGTGCGCCGACCGGGCTGCCGATCGGCCGCAGCCACCGAGCCTTCTTGTGCAGCACCGGATCCTCGCCGCGGGCGGCGCCTTCGTTATAGCGCGCCACCGTGTCCTGCAGGCTTCCGGTTGGAAGGCCCATCTCTGCCTCGAGTTCGGCGACCGTCTCACACACCCATTTCGGCTTGCGCAGAATCAGTTTGGGGGTCTGTGATGCCAAGGCCTCTTCCTGGGCTTGCTCGTCGAGGATCAGGAAGGCCGTGTCGTCCTGGTAGTACAGCGTGTGCTGGCCGGCCCGGCCCGGGTAGGTGTCTTCGGCGACGTAGCGCTGCCCGCGCGCATTGACCAGAATGCCGCGCACCAACTGTTGCGGATCGACCACGAACGCGACCTCGGTGGCATCGGTATGCGCCAGATCGGCGCCGAGCGCCTGTGCCATCCGAATGCCGTGTCCGTCATGCTGTTCCACGGCAGAGATCGGTCTGCCGGCGATCCGGGGCGTGAATCGGGCCATCATCGATTCGTTGAACGCGAAGCTTCCGGTGCCCAGTACCACGCCCCGGCGCGCCCGCACAGTGATATCGGTGCCGTACTGGCGTGCGGTGATCCCGACGACCCGCCCATCGGATTCGACGACGAGGGACTGCACGCGGACGTCGTAGAGGGCCCGGACACCCAAGTCCGTCGCTCTCTGCACCAAGGGTTTCATCAACATGAAGCCGGCACTGGCCTGACCTTGCTTCTTGTTCTGCATCTGGGGCACATGCCCGCGCGGTGCAGGCTTGGCGACGGTGTTGAACGGATAGGCGTCCTCGCCACCGCTGTACATCAGCCCCTGGTCTCCCAGCGGCTCCCAGCCGGGTTCACCGAAGAACTCCGGCTTGAACGGCACACCGCAGGCCACCAGCCACTCGAAGTGGGCGACGCTACCCTCGGCGTAATCAGCGATGCGCTCGCGGTCGGCGCCCGGGCCCATCGCGGCATCCAGGAACGCTGCCATGTTCTCGGCGGAATCATCGAAGCCACAGGCTTTTTGGAGCCCGGTGCCGCCGCCCATATAGATGAACCCGCCGGCCAGCGCCGCCGCGCCACCCCAAGCGCCCGCTCGTTCGAGCACCAGGACATCGGCGCCGGCGCCGGCAGCCTCGACCGCCGCGGCCGCGCCCGCGACACCGTAACCGGCGACAACCACGTCGGCCTCGTGGTCCCAGGTCGCCACCGAGGCGGCCGGAACGGGGCGGACGTCGGTCATGTCAGGGCCGCATAGCGGCGGGCAGGTCGCCGACCCACTTATGGCCCCAGTAGCTGTCTGCTGTGATTTCCTCTGCGGTGTAGTGGGTTTCGTCAATCCGCATGCCGCCGGTGCCGAACTCGATGTCCCAGTCGCCGGGCGCGCGGACGTAGAACGACACCATCTTGTCGTTGGTGTGCCGACCCAGGGTGGACGACAGTTGGAACTCCTGCGCGGCGATGCGGTCCAACGCCTCGCCGACCGTGTCGAGGCTGTCGACCTCCACCATCATGTGGATCAGGCCGGGATCGCGCTGGTGCATCGCCGGGGCGATCGCCAAACTGTGATGGCGTTCGTTGATGCCGAGGAACCGGATCCGGATCGGGCCGAACTCTTTGGGCAGCGGAACCCGGTATGCACCGCGGGATACAAAACCCAGGACCTGGGTGTAGAAGTCGAACAGCCCAGGGGCGTCGAGTGCGGGCAGCACGACGTGACCCAAGCCTTGGTCGCCGGTGACGAATCGAGCGCCGAACGGGGTGACCACTGGGCTGTGATCCAGCACCGCACCGTGGAAGACCTCCAGGTGGGTTCCCGCCGGGTCGTCGAACGCCACGACCTCCTCGACTCGCCGGTCGTCGGCCTCGGACTGCGACAGCTGGGTGTAGGCGACCCCGGCACGGTCGAGGACCTCTTTGATCTGTTCCAGGGCGGCGTGGTCGCGGACCTCCCAGCCGACCGTCGCGATCCGATCACCGTCGCCGGGCACCACGATGATTCGTGCCGCTCGCTCATCCATGCGCAGGTACAGCGCGGACGGGTCGGGACCCTTGCCTTCGGCGAATCCCAATACCCCGAAAGCGAATTGGCGCCATCGATCGATGTCGGCGGTGTTGATCGTGACGTAGCCGAGGCTCTTCAGCAGGCTCACGGGTGCGCTCCGCCTCAGATCATCGCCCGCAGCGGGCCCTGTGGATCGACACCGAAGGAGCTCAGGGCCGACGCGTGATAGACCGTGCCCGGCACGTGGATGGCGTGGGCCATGCCGGTGTGCGCGTCGCGCCAGTAACGCTGCAGCGGCTTGTCCATCCGCATCGCGTTGCCACCGGAGCGGGCGAAGATCTCGTCGACCGCGGATACCGCGCGCCACACCGCGCGCACCTGGGTGCGCCGTCCGGCGGCGCGGTCCTCGAACGAGACCTCCTTACCGGAGTCCACCATGTCGTAGATCCGGTCCACGTTGGCCAGGATCTCCTGGCGTGCGGCGTTGATGTCGGCGGCGGCCTCACCGATCGCGTACATCACGTAGGGGTCGTCCTTGATGGCCGTTCCTGCGGCACTGACCCGCTCACGCTGGTAGTCCAGGTGTGCGGCGAGCGCGCCTTCGCAGATGCCGATGGTGGCCGAGGAGATGCCCAACGGGAACATCGTCGACCACGGCATCAGATACAGGGTGTCGGTCATGCCGGCTTCCCGCTGGGCGGTGCCGTCCATGACCTTGAATGCGTCCATCGTGCGGTACTCGGGAACGAAGGCGTCCTTGACGATGACGTCCTTGGACCCGGTGCCGCGCAGGCCCACCACATCCCAGGAGTCCTCGACGATCTCGTAGTCCTTGCGCGGCAGGATCATATGCAGCATCTGCGGCGGCATCTGCACCTTGCCATCGGCGTCGCTCTTGATGGCGCCCAGGAAAATCCAGTCACAGTGATCGGTTCCGGAGCTGAACTGCCAGCGGCCGTTGAAGATGTAGCCGCCGTCGACCGGCCGGGCGATGCCCTGCGGGGCGTAGGGCGAGGCCACCCAGGTGTCGACGTCGTCGGCCCAGATCTCCTCGGCGACCCGCGGGTCGGCATAGGCCAGCTGATAGGGATGCACGCCGACGACGCCGTTGATCCAACCCGCGGCGGGGTCGAGTGCGGCAATCGCCATCACGGTCTCAGCGAACTCCCGCGGGTGCACTTCCAATCCGCCGTACTTGGCCGGCTGAAGAAGCCGGATATGGCCGGCTTCCTTCATCGCCTTGACGGTCTGATCGGTGAGCTTGCCGATCTTCTCGGCTTCCACGGCCTGCTCGCGAAGCTGGTCAGCGAGCTCCATGGTCTTGTCGAGCACCGAAGCAGTCATCATGAATCCTTAGTCCAGGTCTGGGCTGTTGATCTCATCCTGAACCCGCGAGGCCGTCAGCACCGGGCAATGTCTCGATGAGCGGGGCTACGTCAGAATTTGGACCTACTCTGCTGGACATGACCGCAGCGGAGGAACTCGACGTGGTGGTGGTCGGCGCCGGATTCGCCGGGCTGTACGCGCTGTACAAGTTCCGCGGGCTGGGGCTGTCGGTCCGGGTTTTCGAGGCGGCCCCCGAGGTCGGCGGTACCTGGTATTTCAACCGATACCCGGGAGCCCGATGTGACGTCGAAAGCGTCGACTACAGCTATTCGTTCTCCGACGAGCTGCAGCAGGAATGGACATGGACCGAGAAGTACGCCACCCAAGCGGAGATACTGGCCTACCTGAATTGGGTCGCAGACAAGCTCGACCTGCGCCGTGACATCAGCTTCCAGAGCCGGGTGACCTCAGCGGTACTCGACGAAGACACGCTGCGCTGGTCGGTGGTCACCGAGGACGCCACGGTGACCACCGCCCGGTTCGTGGTGATGGCAACCGGAGCGTTGTCCGCGGCCATCACGCCGGCGTTCGACGGGCTGGACAGTTTCGGCGGGGCGATCTACCACACCGCTCACTGGCCGCACGGGGGCGTGGATTTCACCGGTAAGCGAGTCGCGGTCATCGGCACGGGTTCCTCAGGTATTCAATCGATCCCGATCCTCGCCGAACAGGCCGAGCACCTCTACGTCTTCCAGCGCACCGCCAACTACAGCATCCCGGCCGGCAATACACCCTTGACGGCCGAGCAGGTGGCCGAGGTCAAGGCGACGTACGCCGAGCGCCGCCGAGTGTCTTTCCGTAGCGGTGGCGGGTCGCCGTATCTCGGCACGACCAAGCGGACCATGGAGGTCTCGCCGCAGGAACGGCGTGAAGCCTTCGAGAAGCGTTGGCGCCTCGGCGGTGTGCTGTTCTCCAAGACATTCCCCGATCAGCTCACCGACCAGGCCGCCAACGACGAGGCACGAAAGTTCTGGGAGGAAAAGGTCCGCGCGGTCATCGACGACGCGGGAGTCGCCGAACTGTTGATACCTGACGATCATCCAATCGGGACCAAGCGAATTTGTACCGACTCCAACTACTTTCAGACCTTCAACCGGCCGAACGTCACGTTGATCAGCGTCCGCCGCACCCCAATCGTGTCGGTGGACGTCACCGGCATCAACACCACCGAGACGCACCTCGATCTTGACGCGATCGTGTTCGCCACCGGGTTCGATGCGCTCACCGGTTCCCTCGGCAAAATCGACATCGTCGGACGTGGGGGAGAGCGGCTGAGCGACGACTGGGCGGACGGGCCGCGCAGTTACCTCGGTTTGGGCGACGATGGCTTCCCGAACCTGTTCGTCGTGACCGGCCCGGGGGCTCCCGCCGTGCTGGCCAATATGGTGCTGCACGCCGAGTCGCACGTGGATTGGATCGCCGAGGCCATCGGTTATCTCGACGCGCACGGATACGTCGGCATCGAGGCGACACCGGAGGCAGTGGAGAACTGGCTCGCCGAGCTCAACCAGCGTGCGGCAACCACCCTCTTCCCGAAAGCCAACTCCTGGTATCTGGGCGCCAATGTGCCCGGAAAGCCAAGGGTTTTCCTGCTTTTCATCGGCGGCTTCGGGGCGTACAACGACATCTGTGCCGAGGTCGCCGCCGCCGGGTACAGGGGCTTCGAGCTGATCAAGGCGCGCTAATCGCGCTGCAGGAAGCTCATCACCGTGCTTTCGAACGCCTGCTTGGCCTCGATCATCACCCAGTGCCCGCAGTTGGGGAACACATGCAGCTCGGCGTTGGCGATGGTGCGCATCGGGATCAGCGCCATGTCCAGCGGGCTGACCCGATCATCGCGGCCCCACGTCAGCAGGGTGGGCGCCTTGACCTTGTGCATGATGGCCCACGGCAGCGGGAAATCGGCGTTGCGCATCATCTTCGTCATCGCCGCGAACGCCGCCTTGCCGTACATCCGCCGCGCACTCTCGAGGGTCTCGGGATCGGTGGCCAGCGCGAAGCGCTCCTCGATGAGTTCTTCGGTGACCAGTGCCGGGTCGTAGACCATGGAGTTGAGCCAGTCGATGAGCCGCTGACGGGTGGGGTCTTCGGTGAACTCCTGGAGCAGGCGAATGCCCTCGCTGGGGCCCGAGCTGAAGATGTTGGTGCCGATACCGCCGATGGTCACCAGCTTGCCGACCCGGTCGCGATGATTGATCGCGAAGTTGATGCCGACGCCGCCGCCCATCGAGTTCCCGATGACGTCGACCTTGTCCAGGCCGAGCGCGTCGACGAAAGCGGGCACCGCCGCCTGTGCGTCCAGCATGGGATGGCCGCCGAAGTCGTCGCTCACCCCGAATCCGGGGAACTCCAGCACCAGGCACCGGTAGTGCTCCGCGAAGAAGGCCAGGTTGCCGCGGAAGTTGCGCCAGCCGGTGACTCCCGGCCCGGATCCGTGCAACAGCAGCAGGGTGGGGCCTTCGCCGGCCTCGTGGTAGCGCAGAACGCCCTTCTCGGTGGCGATCTCGCGCTTGGTGCCTTCGTACGTCGTGTCCACGGGTGCTATCCGACCATCGGGGCCGGGGGCGTGGCAACCGGGTGTACCGCTGGCCGGACCGCAATCTAGGTAGATTCACCATGGCCACATCAGCCTCATAGGTCACAATGTGCGGTAATCTGCTCTCCTGACGCGTGTCTTTCGGGACACGGCGGGGCGAAGGGATGCCTATGACCGAAGTGTCTGCGCACGAGGCTGCCCAGACGGTCACCGAGCACGACCCGACCGCGCAAGCCCCGCGCACCCGCCTCGATCGATTCCGCCGCCGACGTCTTCTGGCGCACATCAGTATCCTCTCCAAACTGATTCTCATGATGGTGATGTGCACCGTGCTCGCCTCAGCTGTCATCGGTGGGATCGCATTCAAGGCCGGACGCAGCGAGATGCGCGACGCGGTATTCACCCGCCTGACCGAGGTACGGCAATCCCAGACGCGTGCGCTGACCTCCCAGATCCAGGATCTGAAGAATTCGCTGATCATCTACACAAAAAACACAGTCACCCAGAGTGCCCTCGAGGCATTCACGGCCGGGTTCGACCAGCTGGCCAATGCGCAGATCACTCCGGCGCAGTCGCAGACGATCACCGACTACTACAAGAACACCTTCATCAAGCAGGTTGAGCAGTACAGCGGCACCAAGCTGGACGCAGGCGCGTTGCTGCCGCAGTCGAATGCACAACGCTATCTGCAAGCCAACTACACCGCGTTGCGGCGTGACGACGACTACGCGGTCGAGATCACCGATGCACACGACGGAAGCCAATGGTCGGCCGCAAACGCCATCTACCAAAAGCTGTTCCGCGAAATCGTGACCCGATTCGAGTTCGAAGATGCGTTGCTGATCGATGACCGCGGCAATGTCGTCTACAGCGCCTACAAGGATGTCGACCTCGGGACAAACATCATCAACGGTCCCTATGCCGGCTCCAAATTGCATGAGGCGTATCTGAAGGCGATGTCGTCCAACACCGTCGACTATGTCGGGTTCACCGATTTCGAGTTCTACCAGCCGGCGGAAATGCAGCCGACCGCATGGATGGTGGCGCCCGTGCTCAGGGATGGGCGAGCCGCCGGCGTGCTGGCGCTGCAGTTCCCGATCACCAAGATCAACCGATTGATGACGTTCGACAAGCAGTGGCAGCAGGCGGGCCTCGGCGACACGGGTGAGACGGTTCTTGGCGGTCCCGACGAACTCATGCGCTCGGACTCACGGGTATTCCTGGAAGACCCGCAGCGATACAAGAGGGAGGTCGTCCAAGCCGGCACCCCACCGGATGTTGCCGACATGGCGATTCGGCAGGGCGGCACCACGCTGGTCCAGCCGATGACCTCGGCGGCGACCCTTAACGCCCAGCGGGGTGAGACCGGAACCATCATCACCCAGGATTACCTCGGGCAGAACACGCTGCAGGCCTACGCGCCGCTGGTGATCAAGGACTCCGATCTGCACTGGTCCATCGTCGCGAAGGTGACCACGGAAGAAGCGTTCGCCAAGGAGACGTCGTTCACCAAAACCATGGTTCTGATCACCACCGGCATCATCTTCGTGGTGTGCCTCCTGGCGATTTATCTCGCGCAAATCTTCGTGCGCCCGATCAGGCGACTCGAGTCCGGCGCTCAGCGGATCAGCGCAGGTGACTACAACGTCGCCATACCGGTCGACACCCGGGACGAAATCGGTGATCTGACAGAGGCTTTCAACGAGATGGGTCGCAGCCTGACCGTCAAGGAGGATCTGCTCATCCAGCAGCGCAAGGAGAACGATGAACTGCTGCGCTCGCTGATGCCGGAATCGCTGGCCGAGCGATTCAAGCAGGGTGAGGAGATCATTGCCGTCGAACACCAGAACGTGACGGTCATCTTCGCCGATATCATCGGTCTCGACCGGCTGCAGGCGGAGTTGCCCCCGGACGCCTCGTTGACCTTGATCAACGAGCTGATCCGCCAGATCGATGCTGCCGCAGACAATCTCGGTATGGAGACAGTCCGCACGGTACGCAACGGGTATCTGGCCAGCTGCGGTCTCACCGTTCCGAGGTTGGACAATGTTCGCAGGACAGTGGATTTCGCACTGGAGTGTCAACAGATCGTGAGCCGGTTCAACAACGACACCGGAAACGATCTGAGCGTGCGGGCGGGCATCGACACCGGCACCGTCAGCAGTGGCTTACTCGGCAGACCGTCGGTGGTCTACGACATGTGGGGTTCAGTGGTGAACCTCGCTCACCAGATCAAGGACGGCTCACCGCAACCCGGGATCTATGTCACGTCCAGCGTTCATGAGGTGCTACAGGAGGTCATGCGCTTCGAGTCGGCGGGAACCACGGTGGTCGACGGTGAGGCGCAGCCGATCTGGCGGCTTTCGGAGCGGCGCTGATGGCTGACATCTTCGCCTCAGCGTGGTTCTACTGGGCGGTGGGAATCGCGGTTGGGTTGCCGCTGGGGCTGGTCGCGCTCACCGAGTGGCAACATGCGCTGCAGCGCAGACAGAGCGCGCTCCTGCGACCCGTTACGATTCTTCGCAATTACCTGCTACCGCTGGGCGCGCTGCTGCTGCTGATGCTGGAGGCCAACCGGATTCCGGCGCACGCCACATCGGTGCGGGTGGTCGCAACACTGGCCGCTTTCGTCGTCCTGGTGCTGATGCTCTCGGGAATCAACGCGGCTCTGTTCCAGAGCGCGCCGGACGGATCGTGGCGCAAGCGGATGCCGTCGATCTTCCTCGATGTGCTGCGGTTCGTGCTGATCGCGGTGGGCCTGGCGATGATCTTCGCCTATATCTGGGGCGCGAACGTCAAAGGATTGTTCACCGCTCTGGGTATCACCTCGATTGTGGTCGGCCTGACGCTGCAGAACTCGGTCGGCCAGATCATCTCGGGACTGCTGATGCTCTTCGAGCAGCCGTTCCGCCTCGGCGACTGGATCCAGACGCCTCAGGCCAAAGGACGTGTGGTGGAGGTAAACTGGCGCGCTATCCACCTCGAAACCGGGACAGGCCTGCAGATCACCCCTAACTCGGTGTTGGCTGCCGCGTCATTCACCAACCTCAGCCGCCCCGAGGGTAAGCATGTCTGCGAAGTGGACACTGTCTTCGCTCACGACGACCCGCCCGATCGCGTGTGCGCGTTGCTCACTCGGGCGGCATCCGAGCTTCCGCAGTGCGACCCGAGCCGCAATCCCAACACGGTCCCGATCGGTGGAATGGAATACCGGACGAAGATCCCGCTCGTCTCACCGGCCGAGGATGGCAAGGCCAAGGCCAAGTTTCGGAGGTGGATCTGGTACGCCTCCCGGCGTGAGGGGCTGCACCTCGACGAGGCCGACGATTCGTTCACCAGCTCGGAGCGCGTCGAAGAGGGCATCCTCAAAGTGGTCGGCCCGACCCTCCGGCTGAGTCGCGACGAGCATGAGAGCCTCGTCGAACATGCCAGGATCGAGTGTTACGGCGACGGTGAGCGGATGCAGCGGGTCGGCGAGATACCAACAGGAATGTGGTTCATCCTCGCGGGAACCGTTCAGATGAACGCGATCACGGGAGACGGGTCCGAAGTGGTCGCCTGGACCCAGGACGAAGGTTCCTTCCTCGGGCAGTCCACGTTGACGCGTCAGCCGGTGCTCGGGTCTGCTTACGCCGTCGGGGAAGTTACCGCGGTGTACGTCGGACGGGACAAGATCGCCGAGCTTGTCCAACACAATCCGCGGCTGCTGCAGGAACTGGGCCGGACGATCGAGGAGCGTCGTGCACATGTGCTGCGGGCGCTGGACCCCAATGTCGAAGTGGATATCGATTGAGTGAGACGGGTTCTCCTGGTCGGTTTGACCTCGTGGTGGTCGGCGCCGGCATCGTCGGCCTGGCCGTGGCCAGGGAGTGGATGTCGCGGCGTCCCCAGGACTCGGTGGCCGTCGTCGAGCGCGAGGACGCGCCTGCCCGCCACCAGACCGGCCACAACTCCGGTGTGGTCCACGGCGGGATCTACTACCAGCCGGGATCACTGAAAGCTCGGCTCTGCGTCGACGGCGCCCGGATGATGTACGAGTACTGCGAGCACAACGCGATCAGCCACGAGCGGTGCGGCAAGCTGATTGTCGCGGTATCAGCCGACGAGCTCGGCCGCCTCGATGACTTGCAGGAGCGGGGCATCGCCAATGCCGTGCCGGGGTTGCGTCGCATCGGTGCCCAGGAGATAGCCGAGATCGAACCCAATGCTGTTGGCCTGCAGGCACTTCATGCGCCAAACACCGGGATCGTCGACTATCCCGCGGTGGCGCGTACTCTCGTCGCCGAGCTGACGGCAGCGGGCGTGTCGATCCGGTTCGGCACCGAGGTCACTGCGATCGAGGGGGCGGACAACCCGATCGTCCACACCACCGGCGAGCCGTTGCGGGCGCAGACGGTCATCGCCTGCGCCGGACTGTGGGCGGACCGCCTCGCCCGTCGGGCCGGGGCCCCGCGTGACCCCCAGATCGTGCCGTTCCGCGGCGCCTACCTCGGACTCACACCGACGGATTCGCCGCGACTGAACGGCATGATCTATCCGGTGCCCAATCCCGAATTGCCATTCCTCGGGGTGCACATCACCAAGCACATCACCGGTGCCGTGACGCTGGGCCCGACCGCCATGATGGTCGGTGCCCGTGATGCGTACTCGCTGCGCCGGTTGAGTATTCGTGACTCCTGGGAGACGCTGGCGTGGCCCGGCACCTGGCGGGTGGCGCGCCGGTACTGGCGCGTCGGGCTCGACGAGATCCGGATGGCGGCCAGCCGGCGGGCCTTCGTCACTGCCGCGGCCCGATACATGCCCGGCCTGACCCTGGCCGACCTGGACGGCAGCTCGCACGCCGGTGTCCGGGCCCAGGCGGTCAGCCGGGACGGCTCTCTCGTCGACGATTTCGTGATCTCCCGCGACGGGCACATCTCTCATGTCCGCAACGCGCCGTCGCCGGCCGCGACATCGGCGTTCGCACTGGCCGGCGAACTGGTGGACCGCGTCACCGGCTGAGCCGGATCAGTACTGGCGGTACCGACGCTGGACGTGTGCCTGGCGGATGGCGATCTGGTCGGCGCGTTCGGCAGCCGAGACCGTTCGTGAGGTGGCCGGCAGGTGGTCGCGCAGTTGAGCCAAAGGCACAGTGCTTACCGAGATTTCGGGCAGTCGCTCGGGGTCCTGGGCGTACGTCCACCGGAAGCTGAGGAAGCCCTTCTGCAAGCCGGTCGTGTCCAGCCAGTTCGGCACGCCGGGATCGCGGGCGGCCACAACGTAGCGGACGACACCGTCGTCGTCCGGTTCGGCCTGAAACCCGTTCAGGCTGGATTGGTGATTGGCGTAGTCCAGCGACTCACCCCACAGGTTGCTGAGGTGAAATCCGCTGTAGGCGGGCTCGACCGGCACTCTGGTCTCGATCAGCAGACTCTGGTCCGGGTCCAGATCGAAGACCCCGCCGGCGTAGACATTCGTGTTCTGGCCGCCGCCGGTGGCCAGGTTGGCACGGGCCGGCGCGTTCAATCCGTTGCGCGGCATGAACGTTGCGCCGTCACCGTTGCGGTCGCCATGGGCCTCGAGGATGATGTCGTAGAACTCGTTCCAGAACTTCATCTGGTTCTCCACGATCGCACCCGCCCTGCGCATCCGGCTCGCGGCAGCCTGCGCGTCGAGCGGCGCCGGATGCCGGCCCTCCTGACCGATCTGTTCGATGTGCAGATCCGGGCAGACCTCGTTGGCCCAGTCATGGAAGAGCAGCCGCACGATGAGGTATTGCGCTGTCCCAGAACCGTTGTCGGTAACCCGGCGGCTGGACAGGAAGTTGCCGTCAGAGTCGGGGAGCGGTTCTGGACCGACCACGATCTCGAACCGGCCGTCGTCGTCGACGCGCAGTTCACTACTGTCCAGCGACCCGGTGATCATCCGATGGGCTGGGCTCAGTTCCATCAGACTGCCCGAGTCGCCGGCGTAGGCGGTGTGGGTCTCGAAGATGATGTACTGGGGCCGTTTGGCCAGTACCCGGCCCCGAATGCGATAGGTGTGGTCGCCGTCGATGGCCGCGGACAGGTAGAGCGCGTCGGCATTGTCGATGGTGGCCTTGTCGGCGGGCTGGATGGCCCGGCGAAAGTACGGAAAGTTCGGGTCTTCGAAGAAAGCACGTTCGATGGCGGCGAACGTGAACCCGAGCAGGTAGCGGTAGCCCTCGGCCAGTCCGCGTTCGGTCGGCGGGGGAGCGTGCAGCGCTTCGGAGTCGACGGCGTCGCGGGCCCGGTTCAGGGCGGAGGTCAGGTCGTCCCAGGCGGCGCGCAGCTCGGCTGCACCGTGATCAGTTGGCACCGGCGTGTTCTCCTTCGTGTCCGTCGGTCGGCCAGCCGAACTGGTCGAAGAGGGGGGCGAGCCGGACGTGGATCGCTTCGGGGTCCAGACCGAACTCGTCGAGGCTGTACCGGTGGGTGGTTTCATGGCCCTGGCCGCGGGACGCGCCAATGGCCGCGGCCACGTCCGCAGGCAGATCGAGCTCGAGCTCGTCGTAGACGCGCCGCATGGTTGTTGTCGGATCGCCGACCAGGTCGCGGTAATCGACGACGCACGACCGTATTTCGGGATGGCGGGCCAGCACGTCGAGCGGATGACAGTACGCGTCGAAGGACTGATCGGCCAGAATCCGGATCGATTCCAGGATCAGGCGCTCGTCACGACCCTGCAACTCCCACGTGGTCTGCAGCATCTTCAGCAGACTCGGAATGGTCTCGTAGGGATTGCGCATCGGCACAATGAATTTCGCGTCGGGGAAGGTCTCGATGAGCGCTTCCACGCGCCCACAGAAGGTCGGGTTCTTGCTCAGATGTGTCCGGCCGCCGTTGAGGGCCAGTTGGCGTCGCACGCACTCTTTGTAGAACAGCATGAGGCGCCGGCGCTTGCGTTCGCTCCACCGGTCGACGTGGTAGAAGTCGAGTTGACCCAGATACGGGAAGAGGACGATCCAGAATCCCGACGCGAGTGACCACGTGAGCAGGAAGTCA
Organism: Mycolicibacterium rhodesiae; assembly: GCF_002086695.1. Taxonomy (GTDB): domain Bacteria; phylum Actinomycetota; class Actinomycetes; order Mycobacteriales; family Mycobacteriaceae; genus Mycobacterium; species Mycobacterium rhodesiae. The sequence goes on along the minus strand of NZ_MVIH01000005.1, from coordinate 372,143 downwards.
TCTTCCTCTGCGGCGAAGAACCCGGTGCGGTGCATGTCGTTGGTCTCGGCGAAGGCACGCTCTTCGATCGCCTCGATTCGGTGTCGCAGCCGCTTCCCCCACAGCACTTCGTCGGCACGGAACAACAGCCGGAGCAGCCGCTTCTCCAACAGCGACGGGAAGAACATCTCGTACATCATGACCACGCTGAACTGGCCGTCGCGGGCCATCAGTCGGTGCAGGTAGGTCGTTCCGCTGCGGGCGTGGCCGACGCAGAAGACCGGCTCGCGGACCTGGGTGCGGCGCAATGACGGGAACAACACCGGGTCAAGTGCAAAGCAGACGGCATGGACGGCGGCCATCGCCGGAACGCCGATCAAGAACGCGGCGAGCAGCTTTCGACGGCGGGATCTGTCGGTCTCGGCGCGCACGAGCCGCAGCATCGTGACGTAGTTGCCCACGTCGAAATGGAACCGCGCCCCGGCCATGGTCGAAGGCTAGAAGTGAAAGATTGACAAAGTCAAGCAAATCGCCGAATGGCGAGTCAGTCGTCGATCGGGGTGGCGAGGGAGTCGGCGACAAAGCGGATCAGGAAGCGGTCGAACTGGTCGAGTTCGGTTGCCGTCCACCCCGACAGTGCCCGCTGCAGATGACCGATTCGGACGCCGAGCAGCTTCCCGGCTTCGCGCCGGCCCTGCGCGGTGACCGCCACCAGGGCGATCCGCAGGTCGGTCGGATCCGGGTTGCGGGTCACGAGTCCCGCGTCGACCAGGGAGGTGACCTGACGCGTCGCCATCCCCAGGTCCATGTGGGCGCCCCGCGCCAGGGCCCCCATGGGCAGCGGGCCGTTGTCGATCAGAATCCGCAGCAGCGCATACGACGGTTGGGTCAGGCCCACGCCCGCTGCGCCGGCCTGCCGGGCGAACAGGGATCGGCTGCTGGTCAGGCGCACGACCTGGGCCAGGCTTCGGCTGATCGAGTCGAGAGACTCGTCCTTCGGTGAAGAAGTCACAGCACGTCCGTTCCGCAGCGTCCGTTCCTTATGGGATGTCAGAGACGTTGATACCAGCCCGGCGCCGTCATGGTGCGCCGGGTGTCGTTGAATGCGAACCATGACCGCACATCCGGCCCGCGTGGGTGCTGCCCTGGCAGTGGCCGCGATGGTGTGCGTCCAACTCGGGCTTGCGGTGGCGATCGGACTGATCGGCCAGATCGGGGCCGAAGGCGCCGCGTGGCTGAGGGTGGCCTGGGCCGGGGTGCTGCTGCTGGCGCTCGTGCGCCCACGGCCCTCGGCGTTCAGTCGGGCTACGTTGGGGATCTGCGTGCTGCTCGGACTGGTGACCGCGCTGACCACCATGTTGTTCATGGCCGCGTTGGCGCGCATCCCGATGGGGACGGCCAGCGCGCTGGAGTTTCTCGGACCACTGGCCGTGGCGGTCATCAGCGGCCACGGGCGAGGCCGCTGGGTGTGGCCGGCGCTGGCCGCGGTCGGCGTCGCGGCACTGACGCAGCCGGCACAAGGTGCAATCGACCTGGTCGGGGTGGGGTTCGCGCTGGGTGCCGCGGGCTGCTGGGCGGCTTACATCCTGCTGACCCAGCGCGTCGGCGACCGGGTGAGCGGGCTGCAGAGTCTCGGGGTGTCGATGCCGGTCGCCGCGGTCACCATCACCGCGGCGGTCGGCTGGGCGGTGCTGCCCCGGATGACGCCGCACATGATCCTCATCGGCCTCGGTTTGGCCCTGTTGCTGCCGATCGCGCCGTTCGTTCTCGAGCTGCTGGCATTGCGCCGTCTGAACACCGCGGCATTCGGGACGCTGATGAGCCTGGAGCCGGCGCTCGCACTGGTGATCGGGTTCCTCGTCGTGCATCAGGTGCCCAACTCGTGGGCGATCCTGGGCGTCGGATTCGTCGTCGCCGCAGGCATCGGGGCGGCCCGCGCCGGCACGCGCGACACACCGACACCCGTTCAGCCCGGGTAGCTCAGCCCCACTCGTGGTTCATCGCGCGCGACTCGGTGACGTCCTCGGTCGAGGCGACCCGCAACTTCGGCCGGGTGATCGAGATCAGCAGCATCGCGGCGGCAGCAGTGATCGCGCCGAGCGCGAAGATGGCGGTGAAGCTGCTCTCCGGGGTGTGGCCGTGGTCCGAGCGGCCCAGCAAGACCGCGACGATCGCGGCGGCGATCGAACTGCCGACGGTGCGCGCGATGGCGTTCATGCTTGTCGCAACCCCGGTTTCGCCTGCGTCGACCTCGCGAACGACCAGGGCAGGCAAGGCCCCGTAGGCCAGGCTGATGTAGGCGTTGGCCAGCACGCCGGCCATGATCACCTGCCACGGCTGGTTGTGCAGGACGGCCAGCAGCACGAATCCGAGGACGCCTGCCGCGGCGCCGACCATCAACACCGCCCGGGCGCCGAAGCGGTCGATATAGCGACCGCTGGCCACCGCGGTCAGGAACCCGGCCAGAGCGCCGGGCAGCAAGAACATCACGCTGGCGCCGAGCACCGTTGCACCGAAGCCATAGCCGCTACCGGTTGGCGCCTGGACGAAGTCGGTGAGCCCGAGGAACGCGAAGTACAGGCCCATTCCGACCAGGATCGTGGCGAGATTGGTCAACAGGATCGGCCGGCGCGACAGCATCGCCGTCGACACCAGCGGGTGGGGGCCGCGGCGTTCCCACCACCACCAGGCGCTCAGCACCGCCAGCCCGGCGGCCAGGCAGCCGACCGTGCGTGCCGATACCCAGCCCCAGCCGTGCCCCTGGGTGATCGCCAGCAGCACCGCGGACAGGCCCAACGCCAGCCCGGCCGCGCCGCCCCAATCGACGGTCCCCGCCGAACTTCGCGGGCGGGTCGGCAGCACCGCAAGGACCGCGATGATCACCAGCACCGTGAACACCGTGGTCAACCAGAACACCCGGTGATAGCCGGCGTCACCACGCATCAACAGCCCGGTGACGACCAGGCCCATGCCGCCGCCGAATCCGAGCGAGCCGGACAGCACGGCCATCGCCCGCATGAGACGGTCGGTGGACAGCTCCTCGCGCAGGATGGACACCCCGATCGGGTACAGCGAGTACGAGGCACCCTGCAGCACCCGCGCGGTGATCAGCAGCGGAAGCGAGGACGTCAGGGCGGCCAGCAGCGAGCCGGCGAGCACGATCCCCAGCACCGCCAGCAGCACCCCTTTCTTGCTGTACAGATCGGCCAACCGTCCGATGAGGGGAGTGGTCGCCGCCGCCGCGAGAAGGTTGGCCGTGACAGCCCAGCTGACATCGACCGGGGACGCATGCAGCTGTCGGGCCATCACGCCGAGCACCGGCACGACGCCGGTCTGCAGCACCGCCACGGTCAGGGCCACGACGCTCAGCGTGGCCACGAGCAGCCCAGGCCGGTGATATCCGGCGCCGGCATAAGTGGCTTCGAGGTCCGGCACGTGTTGATTATGTCGTCTAAGCACCGAGTGCCAGACGCCGGAGGGGGCTGTGCGAGGATGCCCGGATGGCCACCCGACCGGCGCATTTCATTTCCGATCCCGACGGCAACTTCCATCCGACGGAGAATGCGCGAAGCCGGTGGGGTGACGACATGCTCAACGGGCCCGCCGTGGTGAGCCTGGCCGCGTTCAACCTCGAGCAGCGGTTCGGCCTGCCCGAGTTCCTGCCGGCCCGACTCACGGTCGACCTGTTCAAGGCGGCGCGTCGGGTGCCGACGATGGTCCGCGTCCGGCTGATTCGTGACGGCAGGCGGATTCGAAACTCGGAATGCGACGTCCTCCAGGGCGATGCGATCGTCGCACGGGCGACGATGGTGCAATACCGGCTGTCCGAACCGCCACCCGGCGAAGAGTGGACGGCCGACGCCGAGTTCACCCCGCCGGCCGGTGGCGAGCGGCACGGCTATTTCATCGGCAGCGACGATGTCGGCTGGCTCGCCGACGGGGGCGCGCATCAGAACACCTCACGCAAACGCGTCTACCACTGCCCGATCGACGTGGTCGCCGGCCACGACATCACGCCGTTCGTCCGCACCGTCGTCGTCGCCGAGGCCACCAGCCTGGTCAGCAACCTCGGAACCAAGGGGATCGGCTACATCAACGGTGATCTCACGGTCGCACTGTCCCGGTTGCCGCAATCGGAACACATTGGAGTGCAAGGCGATTCGCACTGGACATCGGAGGGCATCTCGGTCGGGGCCGGGACGCTGTTCGACGACGCGGGTCCGTTCGCGACCGGTCTGGTCACCGCCATCGCGAACCCGGCGGCTCAGATCGACTTCAGCAAGCCCGATACGATTCCGACGCTGAACGTCTGAGTCACAGCAGCGCGCGCAGCAGGTCGTGCGGTAACGCGGGGGAGCGGTGCCCGTCGCGGCCCACCATGTCGGCGTTGACCACCAATGAGTTGAGGACAGCCTCCTCCACGCTGTGCACGACGGCGGCGTAGAAGTCGTCCATCCGGCCCCACGGCAGGAATCGCAAAAGGCCGAATTCGTCGTCGCCGACCGGACCCACGGGGAATCGGCTGGCCAGATCCGGTGCGTCGGCTGTCGAGAAGGCCAAGAAGATGTCTCCGGAGAAGTGGCTTCCGGTGGTCCCCGTGCGGGCCAGCCCGAGCGGCACCCGTCGGGCCAGGGCCTTGCACTGGCCCGGCAGCAGCGGGGCGTCGGTGGCGATCACGACGATCACCGAACCCGCTCCGGGCGGCGGCCGGTTGAGGTCGCGCTCGAACCAGTCGCCGTCGAGCGGATTGTCGACGTCCAGGTGCGGGCCGATGAGTCGCCCGGCAACCGTGAGTTCATGGCGCGCGCCGAAATTCGCTTGGACGAAGGCGCCCACCGTGAAGGTGCGGCTTCCGTATCGCACCAGCCGGGACGCAGTTCCGTTGCCGCCCTTGAATTCATAGCAATTCATCCCGGTGCCGCCACCGACCGATCCTTCCGGCACCGGACCTCCGGTGGCCTGGTCGAGTGCTGCTTCGGCGTGCTCGGGGCGCACGTGCCCGCCGTTGATGTCGTTGAGGTAGCCGTCCCACGTCTCGGCGCACACCGGCAGCAGCCACTGACGGGCCAGTACCGGATCGACCCGGTTCACCCAGGAGATCACTCCCGCGTGGCACGCGCCTACGGCATGCGTATTCGACAGCAGCACAGGAAGAGTGAAGGCACCGGATTCCTCGATCCAGGTGGTGCCGGTCATCTCGCCGTTGCCGTTGAGGGAGAACCAGCCTGCGGCGCACGGCCGTCCGAGTCCGCCCCGGCCGCGGGGCAGGATCGCGGTGACGCCGGTGCGTACCGGTCCGCTGCCCACGATCAGTTTCCCGTCGCCGGCCATCAGGGTGATCACGCCGACCTCGACACCGACCACATCGGTGATGGCGTTGAGTGGGCCTGGCTCGCCGGCAAGCGGGATGTCTAGTCCACGGGCGCGAGGCCGGCCGTCGGCGGTGAATGCCGCTGCAGACGTCATCCGGCGGACCCTACCGTCGGCTGCCGGACGAGGATGTCCGAGAGAACCACGGACGCCGGGGAAGGCTCGATGACCTTCCCCAGCGCCGCCCGGCGTTCGCACCACACCCCCCATAGTCGGCGGTGCGAACCATCAGGCGATCCCGGCGCCCCCCGGCGGAATCCGTGTCTCGTCTGATGCTGTAGCAAAGTTATCGGGCCGATATCGACGTGCGCACGCGTAGTGCACTACTCGATTTCAGCTTCTTCTCAGGTTGACCACCTGATGCCTGCGTCCACGCGTGCGCGAGGGCATGATCATCGGTGCCGACCGACGACGAACGGGGAGATGCGATGACTGGGCGCGCTGACGTGCTGATCACCGCTGAAGCGCTGGTCAATCGACTGGCGGCCGGTGAACCGGTGACCGTGCTCGACGTCCGCTGGACCTTGAGCGAGCCGGACGGGCGAGAGCAGTACCTGCAGGGGCATGTTCCCGGTGCGGTCTACGTGTCGCTGGACGACGACCTGAGCGACCACACGGTGTCCGGCCGCGGTAGGCATCCGCTGCCGACCGGCACTGCTGTGCAGGCTGCCGCCCGGCGTTGGGGGATCCGCTCGGGGCAGACCGTGGTGGTCTACGACGACTGGAACAGAGCCGGCTCGGCACGGGCCTGGTGGGTGCTGACGGCGGCGGGCATCCCAGGCGTCCGCATTCTCGACGGCGGCTGGGCGGCGTGGAAAGCTGCAGGTGGGCGTGTCGACACCGGTTCAGTCGACCCATCCCCCGGCGACGTCACGGTGACCCACGACGACCTCTACGACGGTGCGTTGCCCACCCTGACCGCCGACGAGGTCGGCAGCCGGCCGCTGCTGGATGCTCGCGCGCCGGAACGTTTCCGCGGTGACGTGGAACCGGTCGACGCGGTAGCCGGGCACATCCCCGGGGCACGCAACCTGCCGAGCACCGGACTGCTCACTGGGGATGAGAGCTTCATCAGTGGCACCGCCGTTGACGCTCTGCTGGCCGCCTGCGGCATCGACCCGTCCGCACCGATCGGTGTGTACTGCGGATCGGGCATCACCGCGGCGGTCGCCGTTGCCGCGTTGACCGCCGCGGGCCGTGACGCGGCACTGTTCCCGGGATCGTGGTCGCAATGGAGCTCGGATCCGGACCGGCCCGTCGCCCGCGGTGAGCAGTGACGATGGAGACCTTCCTGGTGTATCTGAAAGTTCAGGCGATGTGCCTGGTGTTCGGCATCGTCGGCCCGATATTCCTGGTGGTGTACTTCGCCGTGCAACCCGACCCGACCATCCGGTGGATGTACTACTGGGGGTTGGTGATCACCGCGATCGACGTGCTGATCGCGCTCGGCCTGACCGACCAGACCATGCGGGCAAAGCAGGTCGCTCGCGCGCAGGACGAGGCCCGCACGTCGTGACGAGCCGCGGGCCGTTCGACGGTAAGGCCGTGATCACCGGCGCAGGCAAGTCACAGGTCGGGCGCCGATTGGGCCGCACCGGATTGGAGCTGACGATCGAAGCGGTGCTGCGCGCGATCACCGATGCCGGGCTCGACGTCGACGACGTCGACGGCATCGCCAGCTACCCGGGTGCGGTCGCTGCCAACCCGGGTTTCTCCGGTGCCAACATCACCGAGGTGCGGACCGCTCTGGGCCTGCGCAGCAGGTGGTACATGTCCGGGTTGGAGACCGCGGGCCAGATCGGCCCGGTGATCGAAGCCTGTATGGCCGTCACCCTGGGCCTGGCCAACCACGTAGTGGTGTTCCGGTCGGTGTGGGAATCCACCGCCGCCCAGCAGGCCGGCGGAGGTCACGCGTCGGTCTTGCTCGGCGGAGGTGGCAAGCTGCCCCCGCAGATGGAGTGGACCGCGCCGTTCGGGGCGTTGTCGGCGGCCAACTGGCTGGCGATGCCGGCGCAGCGCTACATGCACGATTTCGGCCTGACCCGTGAACAGCTCGGTGCAATCGCGCTCAACGCCCGGCGCAACGCCGGTCGCAACCCCGACGCCGTCTACCGCGAACCGCTGACGATGGAGGACTATCTGTCGGCGCGGATGATCTCGGAACCCTTGTGCCTCTACGACTGTGATGTGCCCTGCGACGGGGCCACCGCCGTCATCGTCTCCCGCCGCGATGCCTGCGGCGGCTTGCCTCGCCACCCACTGACCGTCGAGTCCGTCGGGCCGGGCATGTTCGAAAGACCAACGTGGGAACAGCGTTTCGACCTCACCACAATGGCGGCCCACGATTCGGCCGCCACGTTATGGGAGCACACCGAACTGCGGCCGAGCGACGTCGACATGGCGCAGTTGTACGACGGCTTCAGCTTCCTGACAGTGATGTGGTTGGAGGCGTTGGGGTTCTGCGAGCACGGCCGGGTCGGTGAGTTCATCGAGAGCGGTGACCGAATCGCCCTCGACGGGCAGCTGCCGCTGAACACCAGTGGCGGCCAGCTGTCGGGCGGCCGGCTGCACGGTATGGGCTTCCTGCACGAGGCCTGTGTGCAGCTGTGGGGCGAGGGCGGCGAACGTCAGGCTCCACGCACGCCGGAAGTCGTTGCGGTCGGCGTCGGCGGAGGTCCGGTAGCGGGTTCGATGTTGGTGAGCAGCCGATGAGCTATCAGCGACCGGGTTTACGGCTCGCGCCCAGCCCAACACCCGAATCAGAAGCATTCTGGACCGGCGGCCGCGACGGCAATCTACTCATCAGCCGGTGCCACGCATGTGGCCATTTTTTTCACCCGCCGGGGCCCGCCTGCTGGCGTTGCCGCAGCACCGATGTCGCGCCGGAGAAGGTATCCGGGCGAGCCACCGTCGCGGCGTTCAGCGTGGACCGGCAGCCCTGGATTCCAGGTTTTGAGCCGCCCTACATCGTGGCGATCGTCGAAATCGCTGAGGACTCCGGGGTTCGGCTGATCACCAACGTCGTCGATGTCGAGCCGGCCGACATGAGCATCGGGCTCGAGGTGGAGGTGTTTTTCGAAGAGTGGACCGCGTTGTCCGGCGGCGACGACACCCGGGTGTGGATCCCGTTGTTCAGACCCGTCGCTCCTTGACAGAGTGCACTCAACCGTTGCGCCGCAACGGGATTGCGATCAGTCGCGAACCCAGACCGAGATATATCCGATGGGGATGCCAGTGCGGGCGGCGATGCATTCACGGGCCGCCAGTTCGACCTTGTCCCGTGTCGTCGCCTCGGTGGCATCGTTGATTTCGGGAATCCGGACAAGCCACCGGTTGCTCTCGAACCGAATATCGATTTCGAAGCACTGACCGGCCATCGGCCGAAGCACCTGATGGGTACGAAGACCCCGTTGCGGACGAGTGGAGAAGCCGCGAGTTCTGTAATGAGTACGCATCTTCAAGCTTTCCGAAACAATTCTGGGCCGCGGGAAAAGATACTCCCTGTGACCGGCGAATACAAAATCGCAGTCGGTGTGGCCATGATGGGCATATGGCTGACGACGACCTGACCGCTTCACAGCGAATCGACGCGCGAATTGCCGAATTCGACGATTGGCGAGGCGCGACACTCGCCCAGATCCGCGACGTGATCAAGCGGGCCGATCCCGAGGTGGTCGAGGAGTGGAAATGGCGGGGCGTCCCGGTCTGGTCACACGCCGGAATGATCTGCACGGGAGAGGCCTACAAGGCCGCGGTCAAGATGACATTCGCCAAAGGCGCGGCACTGCCGGACCCCTCGGGTCTGTTCAATGCGAGCCTTGACGGCAACACCCGGCGGGCCATCGATTTCCACGAAGGCGATGTCATCGACGAAGCTGCGTTGGCGGCCCTCATCCGGTCGGCTGTTGAACTGAACATGTCCCCGAAGCCGCGGTCGGGTAAACGCGGGTAACGATTTCCGGACCGAATTGCCGGGCGGCCGATCTCAGCAAACAGAGCCCGCTGCCCATCACACGTCGATAGGCTCTGCCGATGCCGGGGGTGCGGTTGACGGGATTTTTGGGCGGTGTGGCGGTCGGATTCGGGATCTGGCTGGCCATGGGTATCGCGGGTGCGCAGCCGGCGTCGGCCGCGCCGGCGGGTTCTTCCGACAACACGAGCGCACACAGTGCGACGAGCGCACGCAATCACAAGACCGCCGCTGCTCGCCGGCCGGCGGCTGCCCGGGTAGCCCCCAACACCACGAAACGTCCTGTCGCAACGACGCGTCAACCGACGGCCGCGACGTCGGCCCGAAACCCGTTGCGGCACCGGATCGTCATCTTCAAGAACACCCACTTGGCGTTGCCGCCGCAGATGGTGTTCTTCGCCAAACGCGTGGCCGGGAATGCCACTTTCACCGACAGCTCGGTCTACGACCTGCAGACCGCCGACCAGTACGACTGGAACAAGCTGACCGGTATATCGTTCACGCTCCTGCGGCCGGACACCGACGCGATCATGGTGGCCTGGCGGTACAACGTGACCACCCAGATGTTCGAAGTCGGGCCGTACTACAACGTCGACACCGCCAGGATCATGCCGACCGCCTCCGAGATCGTCTCGGTACCCGTCGGTCAGACGTTCACCTTCACTGCCGACTACCAGGGCATCACCGTGCAATACGGAGACACGCTGGTGTACAAGCCGATTCCCGAGGGGCTGCACCCGAATCAGCTGTCCGCATTCCGGATCAACAGCTGGTTCGGCGGCACCAGCCGGGCGCCGAAGACGATCTCCTTCAATCTTGATCTCAAGCCGTGGTGGACCGAGTTCTGACCGTGCGTCGCCGTCATCCGCCGGCGAAGTAGACGCCGAGCATTGCCGCGACAACCACGATCACCCAGCCGCTGGTAACGGCCATGAGCCACAGCGGCGCCCGGCGGACCTCCATGAAATGCCAGATCACCAGCTGGGCCTTCACCGCCGCGATCAGGAGCACGACGGTGGTGACCGTCGCATTGAGCTGATGAGCGGCCCCACCGTCGCGGGAGACCAGCCACGACACGACGGTGACACCCGTCAGCAGCGCCCACACGATGGTCAGCGGGTTGCGGATCAACGACGTCATCGTCACCTCATCAGGTAGAACGCGGCGAACAGGACTAGCCACAGCACGTCGACCATGTGCCAGTAGGTGGCACCGGTCTCGACGAACGAGATCTTCGGCGGCGTAGACAGCTTCAGATTCCGGATCACGAAGCACATGATGACCAGACCGAGCAGGACGTGACACAGATGCAGACCGGTCATCACGAAGTAGAACATGAAGAACAGGTTGGTCCCTGGCGTGATGCCGGCGGTGATCTCCGGAATCCACTCGAACATCTTCAGGATCGGGAACACGGCACCCAACACCAGCGCGACGACGAACCGGCGCAGCGCATCCGTGGCATTGCCAGCTCGTGCCGCGGTGGTCCCGAAAACCACGAACAACGAACTGGTCAGCAGCACAACGGTGTTGATCGCGCCGATGTCCATGTTGAGCCGAGCCTGGCTCTGCAGAAAGAGTCCTGGGTTCTGGCCGCGGTAATACACGTAGCCGACGAAGTAGACGCCGAAGATGAGCAGATCGCCGATGACGAAGAACCACATGCTCGGATCGCCGGGTATGTGTCCCCGCCCGTGGTGGTCCGGGCGGGAGTCGCCGAGGTTGCCGGATCGCCCCTCCGCGACCTCGATCATGCGGTCACGCCGATGCTGGAATCGCCTGTGGCGGTGTACAGGTCGGCGTTGTCGAGTTCGGTCGCGGGCTGCCTCTTGATCGACCGGTAGATGCAGGTGTAGACGACCAGCTGCCACGAGACGTAGAGAACCACGGTGAACCAGAACGTCATCAGCCCGTTCCACGCGAAGGGTCCCGACTTGTTGATCCACACCGGCGCGGCCATCAACTCGGTCATGTACTGCCACACGGTGTAGTAGCCCAACCACTTCGGCAGGACATTGTTCTTGTCGAGAAGGATGGCCAGCCCGAACGCCATCCACATGACACAGAAGCAGCCGAGGGATCCGATGAACGCCAGATAGCCGAAGTCGTAGAGCATCGCGAGCACGGCCGGGCTGTAGCCGGGGCGAAACGCGCCGAGGCCGAAGCAGAACATCGGGAACAGCATGCCGACGACGGCACCGGAGATGGCCCCCATCATCAGCGTGTACCGGAACGCCGGGCTCACCGACATCCGCTTGATCTGCATGAGATACACCGCGTTCGACACCGGTGCGAGTCCGAACGTGAGCGTCAGCAGCACGCACGCGACGAGCAGATTGTGGGACTGCATGAATGCGACGATCTGTGCTGTCGAGGCGCTCGGCGATCTCGGCGGCATCATCCAACTCAATGGCACGAACACCAGACCGAACACGTTGAAGAAGAACGGCACACTCCAGAAGGTGATCCATTGGTCGAGCTTGCGGTTCTTCCGTCGCGGTGTCACGCGAGGACTTCCCGCTCGCTGCCCTGGCGGTTCACCGCACGCAGAAGGACGACGAACATCACCACGATGTAGGCCGCAAAAGTCAACAGTCGCAGCGTGAATGACAGCGTGCCGTTCCAGGCCAGGGGACCGGTTTTGACCAGAATCGAGAACGCGCTCGGGGCCAGCAGTGCGACGGTAGCGACGTTGAAGTGCGCCGCCCAGCGCGGGAAGATCGGATCGGGCCGCTCGTCGAGGTACACGCTCAGCGCGAAGCACAGATTCTGCACGATGATGGTGCCGACCGGCGCGATGAAGAAGAACCAGGCCATGTCATTGAGCAGACTGATGAGCTCGGGATCGCGGGCGGGCCGGAAAGCCGCCATGCCCCAGCAATAGTCGGCCAGGATGAACGCCGTTGTCCCGACACCGACGCAGATGATGTAGGCGTAGGTGAGGACCACGCTGGAGGTCGCGACCCGCGATATCTGGACAGCCGTCACCGCGAAGAGCGGGATCAGGGAACCGGCGATCAGATTGCACAGAATCGCAACGCCGAGCACGCCGGTGGCGTTCTCGCGGAAGAACGCCGCGACTTCGTAGGGGGACATTGTCGGGGACAGCGGCGGGGAGAAGACCGGAAACAGTACGTAAGCCAGGGCGAGCAGTGCCGCCGCGGGCGGCGCGGTCCACAGCAGAATGCGTTGACCTCGTGTGTTCATCGGACTTTTTGTAGCACGTTCACTGACAGATAACAACGAAATGGATCGCCCGCTCCGTGTCTATCTCGATGTTTATCGGTTTTGAGTGACAAGTGTCGGCGAATGACGGGTATGCGGCACAATGGACGCGTGCGAGAGACAGCGACGAATCGCGAAGCCCAGCGTCGTCGGACGCGTGCACGTGTGCTCGACGCTGCGATCGTCGAGTTTCAGCGGGCTGGCTCGAACTCGGCGGACATCAACGCCATCGTCGAGGCTGCGGGAGTTGCCCGGAGTACCTTCTACTTTCACTTCCCGACCAAGGAGCATGTCCTGCTCGAGTTGATCCGGCGCGACGAGGACTACCTCGGCGAGGAACTCAGTCGGTTCCTGGAGACCCGGCACGATCTGGAAGCCGTCCTCACCGAGATCATCAGGCTGGTCGTTGAACTCGAGAATCGTTGGGGCGCGGCGCTTTTCCGTGATGTCATCAGCCTTTATTTCTCGCCGTCCCTGGTTCAGGACGAGCAATGGAGCAGACACCCGACTTTCGTACTGCTTGCCGCGGAGGTCGAGCGTGCCCGTATCCGCGGCGAACTCTACGACGATGTCGAAGCCTATGACGCCGCGGCGTTCTTCCTGATCGGGCTCCATGCCGTTCTGATCAGCGCCCGCGACACCGGGACTGCCCGCGATGTGGTCCTCGAGAAGTTCGTGAAGAGCACCCTGCGCAGTCTTCGGCCGTAAACGGCGCGTCAACCACGCGCGCTGGGCGGACAGACCGCGGGCTGAAGACCGAGCGAGTTCGCCATCGCGTTTTGGTTTTGACACGCGTTGACGCCGGAGTCGGGTGGGGTGTTGGGGCCTTGGCTGGCCCGGCAGGTGGTGGGTTGTAGGCCGATGGCGATGGGCATGGCGCTTTGGTTTTGGCAGGCGGTCACGCCGGAGTCGGGTGGGGTGTTGGGGCCTTGGCTGGCCCGGCAGGTGGTGGGTTGCAGGCCGATGGCGATGGGCATGGCGCCTTGGTTCTGGCAGGCCGTCATACCGGAGTCGGGCGGGGTGTTCGGGCCCTGGCTCGCGCGACAGGTGGCGGTTGGCAGTCCGAGAGAGGTCGTCATCGCGCTTTGATTCTGGCAGGCGGTCAGTCCGGAATCTGCGGGCGTTGACCCGGTCGGGCTGCTCTCCGACTGGTCCTTGTCCGGCGATCCGGACCCGCCCTGATCGGCATCCTGATCGTCCGGGGTAGGTGCGGTGCTCGTTGACGATGCCTTCGACGCACCGCCGCTTTTCGGAGCTGGGGTTGAGCAGGGGGCGGGGTTATAACCACCGCGTTGGAAGCAATCGGCGGCTGCGGTGCCGGTCACGCCGAGGGCTCCGAGACCGGCCGCCGAGGCGGTGAGAACGACTGCAGCCAGGCACCGGCCCCACACGTCCCGCGTCATCAGCGCTCGCCCCGAGGCGCAGATCTCACAGTGACGAATTCTAGCTCCCGCCAGGGATAAACGTCGCGGTTACGAATTGTGTTGGGGGCGTGGTTCTTTCGCGACGGGAGTGTACGGTCAAGTTCGCGGATGCCCGAGCCGGGCCGGCCTCCGAACCCAGACGTACGGCAACCCATCGGTCGAAGATAGTGCCGGGCAATATGATTCGTGAAGTACGGGCCGGCCGTCGGGCGGAGATGTTTCGTCACCGTGACGTAACGACAGCCGCCGGGGGGCCGCGGACACCGTTGTCACCTCGCCGGGTGGCCCTACCCGAAAGCGGTCAATGCGCTGCCGGATGCTGGCGGCGTGAAACTTTCTGAGCCAGTTGACGGTCCAGCCAACGCTGGACGCTGGTCGCGGGCATCGGGCCGCCGTGTCCGATGTGCAACGTATGCGGGCCCATCCTCAACGCAGCCTGCAAGCTGTCCAAGGCCTGGTCGGGGTCGTCGTGAAACGGAGGGTTGGAGGGGCTGTACTGCAGCAGGCCCAGGAAGCCGCCGGTGAGCATGTCACCGGCGATCAGATCGCCCTGATCGAGTAGAACCGACACCGATCCCGGGGTGTGTCCGGGGGTATGGATTATGCGACCGTCGATGCCGTGCTCCTGCAGCCCATACTCACCTGTCAGCAGCAGGTCTGGCTGCAGAGGTCGGGTGACTTCGTTCGGTGGGGGAGTACGGGTGAAGAGGTGTCCGAAGACGCCGATTGGCTGGCGTTTGGTGCGGTCGGAGTGTCCGGCCTGGTAGGTGGCCAGGTCAGCTTCGTGCGCCGCAACCGGAACACCGGTGCGGGTCTGGAGTTCCGCAGCAGCGCCGAAGTGGTCGACGTGACCGTGGGTGACGATGATCATTTCCAGATCGGTGGGATCGACGCCAGCGGCGACGATGCCGTTCCAGATGCGATCACCGCTGCTGGGCATACCGCAGTCGATGAGGACAGGGCGTCGCCCGATCAAGAGAAAGGTGTTGACGAGGTGGTCGCCGAGGACCGGGATCTTGACGATCTTGGTGTTCATGGTGGCTTCCTTCATTCGGGCGGTAACTTCCAAAACGGAAGCGACTTCTTGAAACTACCACATGACTTCCAGTTTGGAAGTAGATAGGCTGGGCGCATGCGTAATTCACTCGGGACAGACAACTGCCCTGCTGGCCGTGCGCTGGACGTGATTGGCGAACGGTGGTCGCTGCTCATCGTGCGCGAAGCACTGGGCGGCGCCGCCCGGTTCGACGACTTCCGTAACCGGCTGCCGATCAGCGACAACACGTTGACCCGACGCTTGGCCGAACTCGTCGAACGACAGATTCTGGAACGTCGGCCTTATCAATCTGAACCGACCCGATACGAGTACCGTCTCACCGACCGCGGGAAATCGCTGGTAACAGTACTTGCGAGCCTCGCCGAGTGGGGTGATCGGTGGACTGCGCCGAATCCGGCGGGCCCGACGCCACCGCCGGTCCCGTCGTGGCTTACTGCCGCCGATGAGGAGTGCGACGCGACACACGCCTAGCCGGAATTGAGTCGGTAGCGCGTCAATTCGCCGGCAAGGGCCTCGGGTGCCTCGAGTGGGATGAGATGGCCAGGCCCGTCGAGGACGCGGATGGATGCTTTCGAGATGAAGGGCTCCAAGTGCTGACGCAGTACATCGACGGGTTCGACGAGGTCGCGGCTTCCCGCGATGACGGTCGTGTCGATCAGGATGCGCTGTGCGGCCGTCGTGATGTTCTCGGCTATGCCGTGCAGCGGCCACTCCGTACGGGCCGCCGCCGCGCCGGCGAGGCTGTCCTCGACGATCCTCGCGCGCACCGACACCGCAAGTGGGATCGCTGTCAACACGTGATCGACCGCGCTGGACACCGTGTCAGGGTTGTCGTAGGCGTGCGCGAGTTGCTGTTGGAACTGCGCGGTGATCGCGGCCGGCGGCTCCGGAGGTGCGGGTGCGACCAGAATCAAACCCTTGAGCGCAGTGGGGTGTTCGGCCGCGACGAGTTGGGCGACCTTGCCGCCCATCGAGTGCCCGACGAGGATGACGTCGGTACCGAGCGCCTCGATGACGGTGGCCGCGTCCGTGGCCAGCTGTCCCAAGTCGAAGGGACCAGGCAGCGTGTTGGAGCGGCTCCAGCCGCGGTGGTCGTAGAACGCTACCGGCACCTGCGGGTCGAGATGGGCGAGCATCGGGTTCCAGGTGCGAGAGCTGCCACCCCAGTAGTGCAGGAGCAACAATGTCGGTCCTCGACCGGACCGGTGGCCCACGGTCAACGAACCGCCGCTCACTGGCACCTGTAATTCCGTGAACGGGCTCGTCATGAGTTGCTTTCGTGCATTGCACGGGGGCGGTCGTTCCAGCCGGCGGCGTCGACGGCGTCGAACCACGTTCCCGCGGACTGCTCGGGATACATCAGTTGGTGGAAGTGAGCCGGAAAGCTCATCGGTGGTGCCTTGACGGGGTTTCGCTGCGCCTGCTCGGCCACGACTGCAGCGAGTGCGTAGCCCAAGTCGTGGCGTGGCCACGCGGCGTGTACGCGATCGGCAAAACCGTCGGGCAGCTGTTGCCGGTGAGTGCCGATGATGTCGGTGCCGATGCCCATTTGCGCCACTGCGGCAATGGATCCGAACCGGTGGGCCAGGCCGACACTGGTGTGCAGCGCAATGGCCGTCCATGCGGTGTCGATGCGCGCGGTGTCGAGGCCATGCTCGGCGAGAAAGCGGGCAGCGGCATCCGCGCCGTCCACCTCGAACCGTTGGTCGGTATTCGCGTACTCCGTCGCGCCGAGATCGTGCAGGATGCACACGAGGTAGAGAAGTTCGCCGTCGCCGTGATCCGGGGCTCCGGCAGTCGCTGACAGTTCCCGCGCGAACAGGTAGCTGCGGACGACGTGGTTGTAGACGAACTCGGGGGAGACGTCACGGGCGAGTCGACGTGCTGCAGTTGCGACAGGCGAATCGGGTAGTCCGAACTGCGCAGCGAAGGCGTCATCGGAGAGTGTCATGCGGAGCCCTTCGTCATCAGGTGATCTCACAACCCTGCGGTAGGACAGCCAGCTGCACTAGTGGCTAGATAGACATATGTCGCTAAGATCTGGCCATGATCGTCGGCGTGTTCGGGTGCGAGCAAGTATTGGGCTTCGAGCTGATGATTCCCGGGCAAGTCTTCGGCATGGCCAATCTGGCGCTGACGGAGATCGCCGAACCGGGACGTTACGACGTACGATGTTGCGCCGCCGGCACGATTACCACCACACAGGAGTGGGGCCCCATCGAGATCCGCGCACCGTTCGGCCTCGACGAGTTGGCGGCCGCCGACGTCGTGATCGTCCCGGGCAAGCAAGACTTCCTGAGCCCACCAGACCAGTACGTGATCGACATTCTGCGTGCGGCGTACGACGGTGGTGCGCGCATCGGGTCCATCTGCGTCGGAGCGTTCACCCTGGCGGCGGCCGGGTTGCTGGATGGGCGAACAGTGACCACGCACTGGCAGTGGGCCGACGCTCTGGCACGCCGATACCCCGAAGTGGAGGTTGACGCCGGTGCGATGTTCATCGACGACGGTCAGATCCTGACCTCGGCCGGCGTCGCTGCAGGCCTGGACCTGTGCCTGCATCTCATCCGGCAGGACGCTGGAGCAGAACTCGCGGACCGGACTGCGCGGCGGCTCGTCCTGTCCAGCTGGCGCGACGGCGGTCAGGCGCCGTACATCGAAACGTCACGGCCCGAGGACGATTCACTTCAGGCGATCGTCACGTGGATGGAGGAGAACGCCCTCGAGCCGTTGGACCTCGACACAATTGCCCGACACGCGTCGATGAGCGTACGCAGCCTCAATCGCCATTTCCGGGCGCGCCTCGGCACGACACCGCTACAACTGCTTCTGCAAACTCGCATCAACCTGGCGCGCCGACTACTCGAGTCCACCGACCTGCCGATGAACCGGATTGCCGAGCAATCCGGATTCGCCTCGCACACCTCGCTCCGTTATCACTTCGTCCGCAGCGTGGGCGTAGCTCCACATAAGTACCGGACTAGTTACGCGCGCACATGAGACAGAACACGTGGCAGCGGCCCGCGCCGGTCACGGTTCCGCTCCGTCGGAGTCGACGATGCGGCGATACACGGCGCGCTTCGATCAGGTAGCCAGCGCAGCCCAATTCGTCACAGTGACGAATTGAATGGCGGTGAGCCTGACGGGGGGCGGCACACCCAGCCGAGTTGCATCGCCGAACGATTGGGCTATTGATTGATCGCGAACCTGACGTTGCGGCGTGCGCGCAAACGGATGCGGAACCATGGCATACATAAACAGCGGGCCGGGCGCTGATCGAGCAATCATCAAGTAGGGCACGGACTTTCAGCAGAACCAACGCGCAGTGCCGATATTGTGGTCGCCACGTTTTGCCGATAAGCCACATTATGTCAAGTGGTAAGTTGGTTATTCGCGTGGCATGCGAATAGATCAGTTTCTGATAACACCCCCACCGGCGGTCGGCGATATTGCGGCAGAGCATGTTTCGTCTCGTTCGGGCACACCGCCGGTAGGCAGGCTTGGACGCGCCCCGGCTGGTGGTCAGGGCGACGATCCGCTGGCGTGAGCTGGGTTTCTGCATCGTTTCTCTGCATGATCTGCATCCTGAGTGCAGAATATGCATTCAATTGGGAGGTCCAGGATGGACGATGCGATGGGTCGGCTGGTGTACTTGCCGGCGGGTGCGTCGGGTCCGGATCCTGAGGCGTTCCTGGAGGATGTGCTGACCGGTTGGCGGCGTGCGCAGCTGGCTCAGGGCACCTCCACCGAGACGATCCGTCGACGCAATGCTCAGGTGCTGCGGATGGCCGACTTCGTGGGCGCATTCCCCTGGCAGTGGACTCCCGCCGATGCTGATGACTTCTTCGGTCATCTGCGCGGTGTGCTCAACCGAGCCCATAGCACGGTGCGGGCCTATCAGACCGACGTGAAACTGTTCCTGGATTACGCCACCAATCCTGCCTACGACTGGAATGAGCACTGCGGTCGGCTGTTTGGCACGGTGTTCAGTCAGGTGATCACCGAGTTCAACCGGGCCAAACACGTGCAGGTCGATGACTCGCGGGCGGTGAAGCGGCCCTTCACCCTCGATGAGCTCCAACAGTTCTTCGACCTGGCAGATCTGGAGCCCGAACGGATCCTGCACGCCGGGCGCAAGGGCGCGTTGGCGGCGTGGCGGGATGCGGTGGCGTTCAAGACCCTCTACGGCTGGGGCCTTCGCCGCAACGAGGTCCGGCACCTGCAGCTCGTCGACTTCTCCCGTAACGCCCGAGCGCCGTTCTTCGGCGACTGGGGTCTGGTGCGGATACGGCACGGCAAGGCGATGCGCAACTCGCCGCCCAAGCAGCGCACCGTGTTGACCGTCTTCGACTGGGCTGCAGAGGCGGTCGCGGATTGGGTCGAGCGTGGACTTCCCCGCTATGGCCAGCCAGTCACCGACCTGTTCCCCACCGAGAAGGGTGGGCTGGTGCCCGAACGCAACCTCTGGCAGCGGATGCGGGACCTTATCGACGAGCTTGGGTTTCCCGCAGGTCTGGACCTGCATTCGTTTCGCCGCTCGTATGCGACCAATCTGCAGACCGCGTACGGCTACGACGTGAGTTTCGTGCAGCTGCAGCTGGGCCACGAGCACGCCGCCACGACCTCCATTTACACCCTGGCCGCCCCCGATTACCGGGCCCGCGAGTTGGAGCGGGTCCTCAGCGCAACGCTGACCCGCAGCAAGGCCGACCTGAGTGAGAGCAGACGACGGGAGTCCCGATGAGGCGAGAGATTCAATACCACTGGCGGGTCAGGGAATTCATGGCCCGCGCCGGGATGAAGAACAGCCGCGACCTCGTCGCGCCGCTACGCGAACGCGGCATCACGCTCTCCGAATCGCAGATCTACCGCATCGTCGGCCAAGAACCCGACCGGATCTCGTTCAAGGTCCTCGTCGCCCTCTGTGACATCTTCGGCATCGAGGCCGGCGACCTGATCACCTACACCGCCACCGACACCCGCCAATCCCGCACCAAGGCCGTCAACGCCCCCAGCGACGTTCCCCTGCTCAACGCCTACCGGCCGGTGAAGGCCCGCATCATCACCGATGACTGAACCCCGCCGCCGCGGACGCCCCCGCACCATCGGCGACATCGAATGCAGTCGATGCCACCACCTCGTACCCAAGATCCGGGTGCACTGGCCAGAGGGCGCCATCTGCGGACCGTGCTTCACCACCGCCGCCCGCACCTACGGCCTGTGCTCATTCTGCGGCACCGAGCGACTCGTGCCCGGCCAAACAGCCACCGGCGCAGCACTATGCCGCAACTGCGCCGGCATCACCACCAACCTCGACTGCGACAACTGCGGCCGCGAAGCCGAGCGGCTGCGCGGCGGACACTGCGCCCGCTGCATCGTCACCACCGACCTCGAACAGATCCTCGCCCCGCACCAGCCACCCGACATGCGCCTCAAACGACTCATCGTCGAACTCGCCGCAGTCCCCCGCCCAGAAAGCATCATCACCTGGATGCGCCAACCGGCCACCGCCGAACTGCTCAACCTGATCGGCACCCGCCAACTGCCATTGAGTCACGACGCCTTCGACGCGATGCCCCCATCGAAGGCACTCGAGCACCTACGCGAAATGCTGATCGCGCACCGCATGATGCCCGACCGCGGCGACCGATACCTCGCCCGGTTCGAACGGTGGCTCGACCAACGGCTACAGACGCTGCGCGACACCCCCACGATCGCGACCCCCATCGAACAATTCGCCCGATGGCATCATCTGCGGCGCCTGCGCGACAACAACGACCCGACACGCAACATGGACAACGCCACCCGTTGCGCCAAACAAGAAATCACCGAAGCCGCCAAGTTCCTCACCTGGCTGCTCGCCGAATACGACACCACCATCGATGACCTCACCCAAGGCCAGCTCGACACCTACCTCAGCGACGGCACGACGACCCGCACCGCCATCCGCAACTTCATCCAGTGGCGCGCCCGCGCCGGCATCGCACCACCGTTCAAAACCCGCTACCGCGTGGCCCGCACCGCCCCACTAGCCTCCACACGACAGCACCTCGACCTCATCAAACACGTCATCGAAGCTGACCACGTCCTCCTCTCCACCCGAATCGCCGCGCTCCTGCTGATGCTCTTCGGCACGCCCCTCGACCACATCTGCCGCCTCACCATCGACGACGTGGTCACAACTCCCACACGGACCACCATCGCCCTCGGCGCAGTGCCCGCCCCCATCCCACCGGCGCTACTCCCCCTATTTCACCAGCACCTCGAACAGCGGGCCAACAGCCGAACGATGAACCACCGCTCCCCTTGGTTGTTTCCGGGATACACTGCAGGACAACATATATCGGAGCAATCACTCATGCACCGATTGCGCAGTCTGGGGATCGACATCACGGCCGCACGCAACGCAGCACTGCATGACCTCGCCAAAGAAATCGACGCAGCCTCACTGGCTGACCTACTCGGCTACTCCACCCAAGTCATGAACATCCACGCCGCCCGCGCCGCAGTACCCATGGCCACCTACCCCGCCATCAACCGCCCAAGGTCACATCTTCGAACCAACTGAATGTCCGGCGCTCAACGCGTTGACGCGCAACACGCGCACACGAATAAATAGATCGCATGCGCCACAAGAAGCAGCGGAGACATCCGCGGACACGATCGGCCACATTACTGATCTTGGGACTCTTGGTCCTCGCGGGATGCTCGGCACACCCGGTAAGCCACGGCCAGATACCGAACGTGCGAAGGATGCCAAGCGACACAGCCGAACACATCCTTCAGCAGGCAGGATTCACCCACACCAGACGCGCTCACGTCGTTTCAAGCACAGTGCCGCCCGACTGTGTTGTTGCCACGAAACCACCCGAGGGAACAACGGCACCCTTCAGCGATGAAATCATCCTCACGATTAGCACCGGACCAATCCAAACCAACTAGTGACATGGTCGAGCCGGCACGGCAACGCTAGCGACACCTCAACGCAGCCGACGACGCTTCAGTTGCCGACCTCGACTTGAGGCTCACAAGGCACAGGCGCGGGTGAATTCGACACTTCTTGATAACACCGATATCCAGTGAAGTTCATCTTCTTTGGATGAGTAACTGACCGTAGTTCCAGTCGCGGGATCCCCGTGAAGTCGGCGGGGTTGCACGTGTACAGCGGTACCCCATGTGCGATTGCACTGGCCGCAATAAGCGCGTCGTGGGCGCGCGCAGCCGGCTTGCGACCCGCCGCGCGCAGCGCAGCCGCTACGGCTCCAAATGCCCGTGCGCAATCTCCGTCGAACGGCAGGACGTCGAAATCCGCCTCGGCCTGCTGCAGGTGCTGCTGCCGAGCACCGCGCTCAGCATCGTCGTTGGCGACGTGTGGACCTACGGACAGCTCAGCCAGTGTGATCGCGCTGATCACCGATTCATCGGGAAGCTCGGCTGGGTCAGACAGCTGACCCAAAAGGATCACCGTCGAGGTATCCAGCATCCCCCGGCTCTGGGTTTGCGTCACAGCGACGGGTCGATGAGATTGTCGATATCGCGCCGGAGGGCATCCGGGTCCACCGGCGGAAGATTCTTGCGACGACGAATCAGTTCCGCAGGTCCTGCGCTCGAACGAGGCAACGGCCGTAGCTCAGCAACAGGTGTCCCGTCCCGAGTAATGACGATGCGCTCGCCATGCTCGACACGGCGCAGAACGTCTCCTCCACTGTTGCGCAATTCGCGCACCGTGACTGCATCCACGTACGAAGTGTATCACCGGTGAGACGTCAAAGCAGAGTACCAAGAGTTCAACGTTGCGCACGCGAGAACCGGGGGGATCGAATTGCAGGGTTATCAGTAACCCATGGCATATTGCATTGCCGCCCAATGATTTTGACACTTCGAACCGCTAGATGGTCCCCCGTTTCAGAACCCATTGATGCCGGACGGCGGTACCTCTGCGGCGATCTCAAAGTCGGCGTCATAGTGAATCAGCGTCACAACATGGGCCTCTGCGATGGTCGCGATCAGGAGGTCGGCCATGCCGACGGCGCGGTTGTTGACGACGGTTGAAGTTCCGGCCAGTAGCGACGGTTGAAAAGTAGGCCACCCAATCAGATTGGATGGGTGATCTCCTTGGAAGACTGGGCCTTGATCCGGCATCTTCACCGCAGCGAGGGTTTGTCGCAGCGAGCCATCGCACGACAGCTCGGCATCGCGCGAGACACGGTGGCCAGCGCGCTGGCCAGCGACGGGCCGCCGAAGTACGAGCGGGCAGCGGTACCGTCGGCGATCAACGAGGTGGAGCCACGGATTCGGGCCCTGTTGACGGCGTATCCGCAGCTGCCGGCGACGGTGATTGCCGAGCGGGTCGGCTGGACCGGCTCGATCTCCTGGTTCCGGGAGCGGGTCCGGGCGATCCGCCCGGAGTACCTGCCCGCTGATCCGGTCGACCGGCTCGAGCATCCGCCGGGGCGGGTGATCCAGTGCGACCTGTGGTTCCCCGCACCCAAGATTGCGGTCGGGTTCGGCCAGGAGTCGATCCTGCCGGTGTTGGTCATGGTCGCCGCGTTCTCCCGGTTCATCGCCGCGGTGATGCTGCCCTCACGCCAGACCATGGATCTGGTGGCTGGGATGTGGCAGCTGCTCTCGGGCAGCTTCGCCGCGGTTCCGCGTGAGCTGTGGTGGGACAACGAGGCTGGGATCGGACGCCGGGGCCGGTTGACCGATCCGGTCACCGCCCTGGTGGGCACGCTGGGTGCTCGGCTGGTGCAACTCAGACCCTATGACCCCGAATCCAAGGGGATGGTCGAGCGAGCCAACCGGTATCTGGAGACGTCGTTTCTGCCCGGCCGCAGCTTCACCTCACCACAAGACTTCAATGATCAACTACAGCAATGGCTTCCGGTCGCGAACAGTCGCCGGGTGCGAGTCCTCGATGGCCGCCCCATCGACTTCCTCGATGCCGACCGCGCGCAGATGCTGAGGTTGCCACCGGTACCGCCGGTCACCGAAACGGTGGCCTCGGTGCGGCTGGGACGTGACTATTACGTGCGGGTGGCGGGCAACGACTACTCCGTGGATCCGGCTGCGATCGGCCAACTCGTTGACGTGACCACCACCCTGACCCAAGTGACCGTGAGCCGGGCAGGGCGCCTGCTGGCGGCACACGAACGCTGCTGGGCGGCGCGACAGACCCTCACCGACCCGGCCCACGTTCAGGCTGCCGCAACGCTGCGCCAGCAGTTTCATGCCGGGCCGGCGCCGCAGGCGGGTGCTCATCTACTGCGCGATCTGGCCGACTACGACCGCGCATTCGGTGTCGACTTCAGCACGGGCACAGTCACTTCCGATGGTGAGGTGGCCTAATCATGGTCGAGGATCCCCTCAAGGCCGTCCTGCACTACGCCCAAGCCCTCAAAGCGCCACGCATCCGCGACTCCGCCGCCCGACTGGCCGAGCAAGCCCGCGACGCCGGCTGGACGCACGAAGAGTATCTGGCGGCGGTGCTCTCCCGGGAGGTCGCGGCCCGCGAGGCCTCAGGTGCCGCGACCCGAATACGTTCCGCCGGTTTTCCGACCCGCAAGTCGTTGGAGGACTTCAACTTCGATCACCAACCGGCGCTGAACCGGGACATGATCGCCCACCTGGGCACAGGGGCGTTCCTGGCCAAAGCATCCAACGTGGTTCTGCTCGGTCCACCCGGCACAGGCAAAACCCACCTCGCCATCGGATTGGCGGTCAAGGCCGCCCAAGCCGGGCATCGCATCGCGTTCGCCACCGCGGTGGACTGGGTAGCCCGCCTCAAAGCCGCGCACAACGCAGGGCGCCTGCCGGCCGAGCTGGTCAAGCTGCGGCGCATCGGCTTGCTCGTCGTCGACGAGGTCGGATACATCCCCTTCGAGCAGGACGCCGCCAACCTGTTCTTTCAACTGGTCTCCAGCCGCTACGAACACGCCTCGCTGATCCTGACCTCCAACCTGCCCTTCGCCCGCTGGGGCGACGTGTTCGGCGATCAAGTGGTGGCCGCCGCGATGATCGACCGGATCGTGCACCACGCCGACGTCCTGACCCTCAAAGGCTCCAGCTACCGGCTCAAGGACACCGGAATCGACACTCTGCCCTCCGCCAGAGCCGACAACACGGCACAATAACCACGACCACGTGGCCTACTTTTCACCGTCGCATCTGGCCTGGTTTTCGACCGTCGTCAACAGCGGTGGCGACCCGTGCTGGCGAGCTGCCGTTGCGCGCCGAGCGCCGTCTGCCAGTGCTCGTCATCGGTTGGCAGGTACTCATAGGCCAGACGGCGGTCTGACCGGAGTTGTTCGTAGTCTTTAGGGCTGCGAGCGCAATAGAGCGCCTCGGCGTCGAGCTAAGCAGTTCATCCGCGCTGGTATCGATGAGATGCCGAGCGATCAGCGCCACACGTCACCACGTTGATCGGGGTCCGCCATCTCCCCCAGGCCGCCGGCTTGCAGCCAAGCGATCTGGCGTGCACGAGCAGACGAGGCTGCTGCCTGCTGCAACGCGATGCGCACGGTGTCCGATACACCGGACGTCTTGAGCTCCTTCTGCGCGGCGGCCAGCAGGTCATCGTCGAGATCGATCAGTCGCTTGAGGTCGAATATGCAGGAATCGAATATGCAGGGTAACCAGTAAGCAATCCGGGGCCATGCCCTCCTTCACCAGCCAGTCAGCAACCCGACGGACCCCAGGGCGCTTTCAATCAACACGGCGTTATCCGGCTGATTCGTGGTGCTCGGTCAGGTCGAGGAAGTCGTCAACCGCCAACATGCCCAGTACCCGTCGCTCGAGTGGTCTGATGCTCGTGCGCTCTGGGTCGTGGACGATCCTCGGCTCGGACAAGGTCAGCGTGTGGCCCTGGGTTCGCAACGTACAACCCTGTGCCGCGACGACATTCTTCACCCACTGGCTATCGGCGCCGTAGGTGAGGGCGATGCGTACCCCGGTTGGCGTCCGAAAGACATTGACAGGGGTTGTATAGCTTTGCCCAGAGCGGCGCCCCTGGTGAATCACCAGCCCAAACCCAGGTGCCCAGGGCGCAATATGTTGGGTGACCTTATTGAGGCCCACTCGATTCAACCGGGCCACCGTCTTCGGAATCGGCATCGCCACTCCTCTCCAAGTTGGGACACGCGCACCGTGGACTGCCGCACGCCCAAATACTGCCACGGTCCGATGGGGTTCACTCGACATGATCGAACGGCGATGTGGCGAACGTCCGCGATCAGCGCCAAGGACCGCAATGCCCAAGAAGTTCGCCGATGACAACATTATTGAGACCGGACAGACCCGCGTGGTTGTTACGTACTCTGCAGAAGCGCTGTCGCGATCGTCGCCAACGCTTTCACTGCCGACGTCGCGTTGCGCTGATACTGCGCCTGCACGACGGCGCCATCGAGTGCCATTCCGAGCGCCTGCGCCGTCCGGGTTCGGTTCGCACCCGGCGGAAGCGTCTCCTTGATCGCCGCGACCATGTCCGCCTTGTGCCGAGCCGTGATGGCATGAACCTCGGGCAGGTCGTCGCCGATCTCGTTGACGCCATTGATGAAGGCGCACCCACGGAACGAGTCCGCCGTCAGCCACTCCTCGACCGCGGATACCACCGGGGGCCGGCGCCGATTACGGGCGTGGCGATCCAGGGAATCGACAAACCAGTCCATCCAACGCTGATGTCGCAATTCCAGATACGCGAGGATCAGTGCGTCCTTGCTCGGAAAGTGCCGATAAAACGTCACCTTGGTGACGCCCGCCTCGGCTATCACCTTGTCGATACCGGTGGCTCGAATTCCCTCGCGGTAGAAAAGTCGGTACGCGGTAGTCAGTATCCGCTCCCGAGCCGGCAGGGCCCGAACATCCGTCTTCGGATCAAGGGTCTCGGAGATGCTCATCCTCACAGTGTAGACAGATCTGTCCACACAGTCACTCATTCATGTAGACAAGTCTGTCTACATGGGTTACGGTTCTTCGTATGTAGACAGGGCGTTCTACATAGATTGATCAACCCATGAAAGTGAGAGACAACCATGACCACGACCCCCGTAGCCACAGTCAAGCCCCCAGTTCCACCGTTCACTGATGAATCCGCTGCGCTGAAGGCGCGGCTCGCTGAAAACGCTTGGAACACTTGCGATCCACAGGTCGTAGCCCAGGGCTACTCCATCGACAGCGTCTGGCGTAACCGCTCCGTGTTCGTGACAGGCCGTGCCCAGATCGTGGACTTCTTGAGCGGCAAGTGGGACCGCGAACATGAATACCGACTCATCAAAGAGCTGTGGGCGCACAGCGACAACCGCATTGCGGTCCGGTTCGCCTACGAGTACCACGACGATTCGGGGCAATGGTTCCGCGCCTACGGCAACGAGAACTGGCTATACGATGAGTATGGCCTGATGACGCATCGACACGCCAGCATCAACGATCTACAGATCGATGAAAGCGAGCGAAAGTTCTTCTGGGACCGCAACTCGCCACGGCCGGCAGATCACCCGAGCCTGTCCGACCTCGGTCTTTGACCATTCATAGGGAAACAGGCCAGCTGCCGACCACCATGACGATCCCCAGCACCCCTGCGACAACGGTCATGACGTGCTGGCGGTAGCGCTGTAAGCAGCGCCCTACGTCGGCAAGTATCGATCGAGTCTGTGCGGGCTTCACGACAAAGCTGACAAGTAGGACCTCGACTGCTGCCAACATCGCAAGGGTGAAAGCAACGGAAGCTCCCAGCTGTGTTCCGATCGCCGTACCGGACGCATGGATGACGGATATCGCCGCGAGGTACTCGACGGGCGCCGGCCCCTGAGAGAGTCCGGCAGTGAACGAAACCCATGGACGCCCGTTCTGCAACAGCTCTCGAGCACGCGAGGCAATCCCGCTGGATGTCTTGAGGTCTTGGGTCGGCCTCACCACCGGTCGTCGTGCCAAGCGCATCGCGGACGCCGCGGCAACACACAGCACGATGGTTCCGACGATGAGCTTGGCGTGACCGCCGGTGAGGTCGGCGATCCACGCAACCATGATGCGAAGAGCGTCCGACACAAGTTCCGGACACAACACGAACGCGCCGATGGCCAGAGCAATTCCCGCTGCCAGGGATCCGAGCCAGAATGAGACCAGGTTGACCAGGGGCCGTGGTCCCGATGTCAGCAGCATCGCGATCCCGATCCGCAACGGGTCGGCTGCCACGGACAAGCCCAACAGGGACACGATCCCCCACATGACGGCGACGATACGATTCGCGCCGCGACTTGGTCAACGCCCCGGGATTCCTATGCAGGTCCGCTGTGAGTTTCCGCCAGATGCGCTGTGCATCTGTGGTGTTCGTGGTTGTCAGGCGTAGTTCTGACGGACCTTTGAAACCTATCGGCGCGTGTGGAGTGCGGCGAGAGTTTCATTCGGGGAGGGATGTCATGGGCGGCGGGGCGCCTGGTGCGAGCGACACCGCCGTCGTCGACAAGCACCCCAAGGTGTTGGTGTGGGCTGCGGTCGGACTGGTTGTGGTGGCGGCATGCTGCCATTTGTTCGTCAGCCTCGCCGTGTATCCGACGGCGGTTTATTGGATGACCTACTACGTGCCCAACTACGCGTTCGGATTCGTGCGTCGAGGGCTCGGCGGCGAAATCATCCGGATGCTGCCCGATGCCGACTACTTCCCCGCTGCGTACACGATGATGTGGGCACCCGCCGTGGTCTGGTTGGCCGCGCTCGGGGGTTTGGTATGGCTGATCCTGTCCAGCGGTGAGCAGACACCGCGAAGGGTGATGTTGGCCCTCCTGTTGCCCGTTTTGCCGTTCGCACTCTCCTACGCCGTGTACACGCCAAGACCTGAGCTGTACGCGATGTCAGCCTTGGTCGTGCTGGGGATCGCGTTGACCAGGCTCCAGTCGAATCGCTCACTGCTCATAGCCAGCATCGTCTACGGACTGACGATTGCCGTACTCGCGCTCATACACGAAGGAATCCCGCTCGAGGTTGCGCTGGGCGCGGCGCTGGCGATATCGGTGTTGCCCGGACACTTGGAACCCGGGCGGCGGCGACTATGCGCGATCGCGGCGGTGGGGCCTGGGCTCGGCGCAATAGCGGCCATTGCTGCGTTCTCCCGCAACGACGTGGGGACGCGGCTGTGTGAGCAACTCCCCCACAAACAGATCGAGCGGCCATTTCCATCTGACCCCATGGCGTACCTGGTCGGTCGACCGGTGATGAAAACCGACTTCCATTCCTGGGTGTGTAATTTCGAACGCTCCATGGTCGATGCCCGGGTGACTGACGGGCTCCACAAAGTAGGTACCTTCGGCGCCGGGCCGCTTCTCGCCTCGTTCGTTGTCGGGGTGCTGTACTTCGTAGTGAGCCTATGGGCGACGCAGTCCTGTTCAGGGGTTGCCGTCTCGGCGCTTCTCAGTGAAGTCCGTGGCAAGCTGACTGCGCCGATCCTGGGGCTCGCCGCGATGGTGCCGTTGTTCATCACTGCCGTCGACTGGACGCGCTGGTGGGTCCTGATCACTTTCAATGTCGTCCTGATCTGCGTTCTGTACACCACCTCCAGGCCTGAGATAGATCAACCGACAACCCGGCGGCACGTATGGATCTTCCTGTGTGTGATCACCATCTTCGCCGTGATCCCCACAGGCGCCGCACTACACATCGGCGGCCCGAACTTCTGACAGGGCAGAAGGTTTCGCCGATCACGGGCTACCACGTCTGCTCAGCCGAGCGCACCAGGATCTCGTTCACCGCGACGCGGCGGTCGCGAGTGACGCGAGCGCCGTCGCCTCGCCGATGCCGCTGCTGGCCCCGGTAACCAGGGCGACCGTGTTTGCCAATGATGTTTCCACGACTCTCATCGTGCGCGCCGCCGTGATCAGATCGTTCGATGTGGTGCGGCACCGTATCCAAATTCTTTGGATTGCAGAGTGTTTGACTCGATACTCGTCGACCGTGAGCGCACTACGGCCGGTTCGCCGAGTGCGAAACGCGTTACTCACCAAGTGGGGCGTTGCCTAGTGTGATCACATGGTCGTCACGCGCGAAGTCACCTACGACGCCGACGGGTCGACGATGGTCGCCCAGCTGTCGCTGCCCGACGGCGAAGGCCCCTGGCCGGCAGTGCTCATCGGACATGACGGAATCGGTCTCGATGCCTACCAGCGCAGCCGTGCCGATGACCTCGCCAGGCACGGCTTCATAGCTCTTGCGATGGATTATCACGCCGGCCGAACGTATTTCGGTGACCCGGACGCGATGCTGGCTCGGGTCATGCCCTTGATGGCTGATCCCGACCGGATGAATTCCATCTGACGGGCGGCGCTGGACGTTCTGCTCGCGGTGCCCGGTGTTGACACGGATCGGCTGGCAGCGCTGGGCTACGGCGCGGGCGGGCGGATCCTGCTGGAGCTCGCCCGCACTGGTGTGCCGTTCACAGCGCTCGCTGCGATCCATCCAGGCTTGCCTGCTGCCCGCGCCGACGACTGGGTCGGCGTGTGCGGCGCGTTCCTGCTGTGTACCGGCTCCGAAGACCCACTCTGCACCCCCGGCCAGCTGCTCGCGTTCACCAGTGCGCTCCAGACCGCCGGCGTTGACTGGCGGGTGAACGTATACGGCGGCGCCAAGCACGCTTTCTGGGCAGCTCCGAGACAGCCCGACGGCTCGTTGACCGGGGGTACCACCCACACCATGGTCACCGTGCCGGGCGTCGAGTATCACCCTCTGCACGCGGCACGAGCATGGCGTGCGGTGCTGGATCTGTTCGACGAGACCGTGCTACAAGAGCCAATCAGCCAGGGGGTGAACGAAATAACGCAACGAGAAGGCCTCGTACACCGCACCGACGATGAGCAGACCCAGGGCCGGCAAAACTAGCCAGCCGAGGTCCTGCAGTCCGCGAAGGTAACCCCGGCGGCGGTTGTCGGCGCCGACGGTCCGCGGACTGACCCAACCCCTGCCGAGCAGATACACACCCAACAGCAGCAGTAGGTAGGCCTGCAACTCGACGATCACCGTCAGCGTGTGCGGTATCAGAGCCACCCAACCGATCTCGGCCGCCGGGACCAGCGTCATCCCCGTCGTCAACGCCCAGTACCCGAACAATGCGATGCCGGCGAACGGAACGATCATCGACGGCGCAACGATGGTCAGCACTCCCATGCGGACTGTGTTGACCGCGAGAATCGTCAGGGCGAACAGCCAGGGATCGGCGATCAGTGACTGGACGAGATCGGCCGTCCCGTCATCCGCCAACCTCTTGTGCTGCGCCTCGCTGAGTTGCGGGAAGGCCAGCCCGAGCCCGAAACCGACCAACAGCACGCCGTAGACAGCCACGTTCGCCACCCGGTAGACCCCGGCGTTGTCGGCGATGAGGCGCACCGGGCGCCAGTGTCGGATGGTCATACGGTCCTTTCGCTCTGCGCTAGTACACCGTGTTAGTCCAACGCTAACACAGTGTGCTATACAGTGATCCGCACGGGATCTCCGCCGAAGGAAGGCTCCCCCCATGCACACCAGAGAACGCATTCTCCAAGCGGCTGCCGAGATGATCGGCGAGGACGTGACCACCACCCTCAGTGTCCGTGCGGTCGCATCGCGCGCCGGTGTGAGTACAGGGTCGCTGCGATTCCACTTTCCGACCCAGCGCGCCCTCCAGGATGAAGTGCTGACCAGGATCTATCAGCACTTCATCCCCGACGATCCGATCCGCGATTCCGCTCGGCCGGCGCGGGACCGGTTGGTGGACTGCCTGCGCCAGGTCCTGGCAGCGGCCGGGGTTGGTGACGAAGCCCGAAAGGCTTGGGGCGCTGCGTATCAGAGCTTCATCGCACCCGAACCCAACGACAAAATCCGCACGGCGTATCTCGCCCACGAACGTGCGTCCGCAGGTCGTGTCGAGTACTGGCTGGGCGTGCTGGCCGACGAAGGAGCGCTCCCCCGAAAAGATTTCGCGAAGAAGGTGCAGTTCGTGCTCACCGTCCTCAACGGCCTATCGGTGCAACGCGCGTTGCCGTCCGGGGAATCAGTTCTGCAGTCCGAAACCGAGACGCTTTACACGGCCGTCGACGCGGTGCTCGGGTCCGGCTCACCCTGAGCGCTCGCCCACGCCGCCAGATGGGCCAGTTTGCCGGCGGTGGGCCCTCCCGGATTCGGGGTGTAGACATTCAACTGCAGGCCGGGATCGGTCGGAAGATCCATGGACTCGAAGTTGAGGTCGAGCAGGCCGACCACCGGATGTCTTACCTGCTTGGTCCCGTGCCCGTGCAGCCGCACGTCCTGAGATGCCCACTGTTGCCGGAACAGCCCACTGCGCGATGATAATTCGCCTACCAAGGCCATGAGATCCCGGTCGTGGGGATTACGGCCCACTTCCATGCGCAACACCGCTGCCGCATTTCGGGTTGCCTGGTCGTAGTCGACAAAGAACATCTCAGCCTCCGCGGGATGGAGATACACGAACCGGATCGTGTTGGCCGGCCGTCGTGGGTCGGCCAACACCGGTGAATACAGCGCGCGCCCAAGTCGATTGATGGCGAGCACATCGTGTCGGCCATTTCTGATCAAGGCCGGCGCACCGGTCATGGCATCGAGCACCTCCTGCAGTGCCGGCCGCACTGTCACTGGAGGTTCACGGTGCTGTCGGCGGGCGGGCGCCCCGGACTGCCGGGCCAGATGGAACAGGTGATCGCGCTCTGCGGCGTCGAGTTGTAGGGCCGTGGCCAGAGCGTCGAGTACACCGTCTGACGTGCCGGCCAGGCTGCCGCGCTCGATACGCACGTAGTACTCGACCGAGACCCCGGCAAGCAGCGCCACCTCCTCTCGGCGTAACCCCGTGACCCTGCGTCTACCACCGTAGGCGGGTAGGCCGGCCATCTCAGGCGCGATGCGGGCACGACGAGACCGGAGAAACTCTCGAATCTCGGTACGCAGATCTAGCGTGACGTCCATGCATCCACCGTAGGCAGCAACGCAAACGACCGGCGGCCTCAGGCGGTGGTGGCGATCCCCCCGTCGACGGGGACGACAGCACCCGTCAGATAGGCGCCCGCCCGGCTGGCGAGGAACACAGCGACACCTGCCATGTCGTCGTCGCGCCCGATCCGTCCGAGCGGGGCCGACGCCGCGATCGCCTCCCCGAGCTCCTCGAGAGTGTCCGCCATCATCGTCGACGGGAACGGCCCCGGTGCTACAGCGTTCACCGTGATGTGTTGCGGGCCGAGTTCTTTGGCGAGCACCCTGGTGAGTTGATGCAGAGCAGCCTTGCTGCTGGAGTACGAATAGTTGGGCCGTGCTGGGATGTGGATCGCGGCGATGCTGCCGATATTGATGATTCGAGCGGGATCATCGGCGGTCCCAGCGGTGCGAAGTGCCGGCAGCAGCGCCTGCACCAGCCAGAACGGCGATTTGAGATTGAGGTCGATGACTGTATCCCACGCAGCAACCGGGAACGTCTCCAGTGGCTCGTCCCACATAGCGCCCGCATTATTGACCAGGATGTCGAGATTCCCCGAGCCGGCCGTAACGAGCTGAGCCAGGCGCTCGCACTCCTCGTGCCGGGACAGATCAGCAGGAACCGCCACCACGTCACCGAATTCGGACAGCTGGTCCCGGGCTCGAGCGCACCCATCGGGGCTGCGTGAGCTGATCACTACGCTGGCGCCGGCTTGGAGAAGCCCCCGCGCGATCATCATCCCGATGCCCTTGGTGCCCCCGGTGACCAGACCGCGCTTACCGCTCAGGTCGAAAAGTTCTGCATGCGTTGCGTATTGACTGTCTGTCACGTGTCGTGTTTCTCCCCGGCCGCACGGTCTGGCAGATCCTCCGATCGCCAGCTTGCCACGACCAAGCTATTCGGTGTGCTGCACGTCAAGGAGATCCTGGTGATACAGGTACTGCCAGACTCCCCCTCGACCAGCGCACGCGATGAGCAGGATCTGTGGCCACATCGCATCGCTTCACAGACCACTCGATCGCGACGGATTCACCGGCCGACACGCGGTCCCCTCATTCGGTACGGGACCAGGCACGCAGCTCGGTGACGGCGAGGAACGCGGCCCGCCCGATCGCTGCATCAACGATGGGCAACGACAGATCCGAGCGTGCTGCGCGTGTGAAAATCGACACCGCCATCGGCACCTCCCCGGGGATCTCCACAACGGCTGCCTCGTTTCGGATCGGTCCGATGGTTCCGGTCTTGCCCGCCACGATGACATCGGCGAACGGAAAGCCCGAACGGATTCGGTGTGGCCAAATCTGTTGCGCCAGCAGCGTTCGCATCATGCGACAGCTACTCGGGGAGGCCGCCTCGTCGGTCCAGATCGCACGTAGCACAGCATTGATGTCCGCAGCGCTCGTCGCGGTCGTGTACGCAGGATCGAACGCGGCACTATCGTGAATGATGTTGTTGCTGGCCAAAAGTCCGACCGCTTCCGAGAGCGTCAGGGCACCGGCGTCATGGATGATCTGTCGCTGTAAGGCCGCCGTTCCGCCGACGACCCGCGTCGATTCGAGCCCGAGGTCGGCAATCACGGCGTCGATTGAATTCAGCCCGAGGGCGCCGAGAATGATGTCCGCCGCGCCGTTGTCAGATAGCACCACCATCATGCGGGCCAGGTCCAGCCAAGACAGCGTGACCGGATCGCTGAACAGACTCAACCCAGTAGGCCCTGGCGTGCAATCCGCCGGTACGACCCGGACCATGGCATGGGGATCGACCAATCCAGAATCGAAGGCACGCGCCAGCGCAACAAGAACGATCAGCTTGTACACCGATGCGGCAACCACAGGTTCGTCGCCGCCGATATCCACAACGTTGCCCGCCCGGCCGATCGCCTCCGCTCGAAGCCAGCCTTGGCATCCGGCATCTACAAAGAGATCGTTGATATCCCGAACTACGGTTCTCATGCTCTGTTCCGCAACAGTTCTCGATCCAACGCGTGGACGAGATCGCCCAGGTCACGACCGGGTGCGGTCACTATCCGCACTCGTAATGCCACCTCCTCCACCAGCATTCGCAGATGGCTGGTGCCGGTGTGGACCGTCGCGGTCGGTGTTGCGAGCCCAAAGCACGTCCCTGTCGCGACCATGGCGCTCACGTCGCGGTGGGTGGATGCCGACTGAAGAGACGCGTCAAGCCCGTGCCGGCGCAGCCCATCCATCAGCAGGTCGTGGGCAGGAGGGTTGTCCTCTCGTGGAGTGGTCGCCAATGTCAGATCGCTCAACATCTGGGCGCGCGGACTCTTGGTGTTCGCGATGCGATGCGCTGCCGGCACAACGACATTGCGGTTTACCGCAATGATCGGGCCGGCCTCCAGATCCGCGAGAACTGACGGGTGCGCCACCACGGCGATGTCGAGGATCCCACGGCGTAGATCGTCGAGCAACGCTGTGGTGCCCTTGGTGACGGTCGTGAGCGGAGCGTCGCTCTGCGTCATCGCTGCGCGCAACGCAACCGTGCAGCGGGACAGAATCTCGTCGTCGAGTTCCGGGATCGCGCCCCAGCGCAGCCCCGCGGCGGCGCCGAACAGCTGAGCGGCATCAGCGAGCAGACGCGTGGAGTCGTCAACGATCAGCCGCGCGCGCGGCAATAGTGCTGCCCCTGCCTCTGTCAGGGTCGCACCGACGGAGGTTCGGTCGACCAGTTGCAATCCGAGATGGCGTTCCAAGCGGCGCAAACCTTGTGAGACAGGTGGCTGGGTCACGCCGAGACTTGCGGCGGCCCGGCCGAAATGCCGGTGCTCGGCAACAGCCACGAAGTACCGCAGGTGCCGAATGAGGTCCACGCCTACCCATTGAACACGATCACGACGGTGAAATCGGATCGCGGAGGTATCCGATCATTGGCCAAGATTGCCGCTTCTACATGCACTGATTCGTGGTCGCTATCGTTGCCGCCGGTCCCCACACTTGGCTGCGGCACCGACGGCCGTGCTTCGGTGTCGGCTATGAGAGCACACCTGACCCGGCGCCAGGCCCTCGCAGGCCTGGCGACCGTCGCCACGCTGACGGCGTGCCGCAATGCCATCCCGAATGCCGTCCCCCACAACACCGACTCCCTCGATCTCACCCCGGTTGAGGATCGCTATTCGGCCCGCGTCGGCATGTACGCCCTCCACCTCGACTCCGGCGCCTCTCTCGAGCACCGAGCGGATACCCGATTCGCCATGTGCTCGACCTTCAAGACCTACGCCGTGGCCCGGGTGTTGCAATTGGCCGAACTCGGCCAACGGGATCTGGCGGAAACACAACCCATCGCAGCGTCCGACATCGTCGAGAATTCACCGGTCACCAGCGCCCACGTGGGCCGCTCGATGCGCCTTGACGAGTTGTGCTCGGCGGCATTGATCAACTCCGATAACGCCGCCGGCAATCTTCTGTTGCGATGCATCGGCGGGCCGCCGGAGATCACCACCTTCGCGCGCAGCGTAGGTGACGACCAAAGCCGGCTGGACCGCTGGGAAACCGGACTGAACTCCGCGGCGCCCGGGGATCCGCGTGACACAACGACCCCGCGTGCCCTTACAACGGGATACCGAGAAGTTCTGACCGGCCGCGTATTGACCGAGCGCACCCGCGAGCAGATGGTGGGCTGGATGCGGCAGAACGCCACCTCGACGAAGCGCTTCCGGGCAGGTCTGCCCGCAGGCTGGACCAGCGCCGACAAGACCGGCGCCGGGAGTTACGGTTCCACCAATGATGCCGGATTGCTGTACGGGCCCCGGGGACAACGGATCATCATGGCGGTCCTCACCCGCTCGCGCGACGACCAGCCCGATGCGCCACCCTTCAACGACGCCATCGCCGACACGGTACGACTGACTCTGGCAACATTCGATCGTCAGTGAGGGTTTCGCGATGCTACCGCCGTGATCGCGACGATGCCCTCGCAATCGACTGCGCCGCAAATCAATTGTGCGTCGCGCAGTAGGCTTCACCGCGTGCACACCGTGATCCTGGCCAGTGCCGCGTCGACGGCAGCGTTGACGGTTGGGCTCGCGGCCTACGCAGCGTTGATCTTCGCCGGCATCGCGGTCGCGATCTACGACGTACGTCGGCACCGACGGGGTCGGGCAATCGCCGCCACCGTGATGGTCGGGGTGCTGACGCTCCTGGGGCTGGTGATCGCGATCGTCAGCAGCGTCGCGTGAACGCGGCACGGTCCATGGTGACTGGGCGAGCCGCTGCCGATTTGGCAGGGTGAACGAACCGCCGCGAAGGAGATGTCATGGGTTTGTTCAGAAAGACCGAGCGCAGCGATCCGGACCCCACCGAGGCCCACATCTACTACTCCACGCCGTTTGGCGACACCACTGATGGGAAGCAGAAGCTGTTCTTCCTTCAGCGAGAGGGCGTCATGTTCATGCCGGTCTTTCGCAGCGTGGACTCGATGAAAGAGTTCTACAGACAATCCAACCGCGCCGCCTATGCCGTTCTTCAGGGCGACGTGACAAGCGTCATGGAGCTGATCCGGTCCATCGAAGTGTTGAAGGGTGCCGGGATCGTCATCGAACCGTTGAGCGCAAACCCGATCGAAATCCCGCCCACTGCCTGACGTGGGCTACAGCCGATCGCGTAATCGGTCGCGATACGAGCGTCCGTCCGGGTCATAGATCACGCGGTACAGGGGTTCTGCCCATACGCGGGTTCGCCAGCCGAGACGCTCCGGCTTGTGCGGCCGCAAGCGGCCCGGTGGCCTCTCCCCCTGACAACCCGACGAGTACCACGCGTCAAGTGCCTCCGCCGCGGCGCTGATGTCGCGTACCGCGGTGAGCGGGTCGACCAGATCTCCGTCCCGACTGCCGTCGGCCGGCCGATCCAGATGCTCACGGAGGAGTCGTAGCCTCAGATCGCGAGCGAATACTCCGTCGGAATCCAGCACTGCACATGATAATTCGCTGTCATGCGTCCATGACCGCCGATTGAGGTTGTCGCTACCGACGCAGGCCCAGATGTCGTCGATGACGCAGACTTTCGCGTGTACGTATACCGGTGTGCCGCGATGATTCTCGACATCGAAGATGTGGACACGCTCAGGACTCGCGGCCTGACATGTCGCAATCGCCTGCCAGCGGCCGACCAGGTTCGGTGGCAGGTCCAGTCGGCCGTCGACATCGGGATGGCGCGGAATGACCGCAACCAGATGCAGGTCCGGGTTGTCGCGCAGTGCCTTCGCGAACAAGCTGGCCACCCGCGCCGACCACAGGTACTGGTCCTCGACGTAGATCAAGCGGTGGGCGCGGGGTACCACCTTGCTGTACGCGCGCGCGATGCTGCGCTCCCCGCGGGGCGCGAAGTCATACCGGAAATGCGCGTCCGGGTACGTGCGCAGAACCTGAACGGCATGTGGTCCGCACGCCGGTGGGTCCGGCGGCTGGTCCGGTAGTCGTCCCGGCGAGAGGTCCGCTCCGCGTAGCTTGTCCATCACCCAGGCGACCGGCGACAGCGCATCGAGCGGCGCCGGATCGTTCCAGCGTTCCCGAAATGTGGTGTCGAGGACACCGACTGCCGGACCGCGGATCTGCAGCTGCACGTCGTGCCATGGTGGCCTGCTCCCATAGACTTCGGCCATCTGCACCGCCTGCTGGTCGCCGTGGTGCGATTCGTCATCGCGACGGGAATGGCACAGGTCGATGCCACCGGCGAACGCGATATCGCGTTGCGGCGCTTCGGGATGGCGGATCACGACCAGTTTCTGGTGATGCGATCCTCCCACCCGCACGCGTTGGTCCAGCAGCACTTCGCCGCCCGCCGCCTCGATGGCCTCACCCAGGTGCTCGTTCTCCTCCTCGCTGTACTGGAACTTGTCCAGATGCGACCGCCACACCAAGCCCTTCACCACCACGCCCCGCTGCGCGGCCTGACAGAACAGTTCGCGGATCGTCGGTCCGCCGTCGCGCATGAGTTCGTCGGGATCGCCACGCCAGTCGGTGAAGAAGACATAGTCGCCCGCCTGCAGCGTCTCCACTTCGGCAGCGAGTCGCTCGAAATATGTGGCACCGTGAATCAGCGGTTCGGCGCGGTTGCCCTCCGACCACGCCGGGATGCCGGTGGCGGGGTTGCCGCGCTCGTCGCGGGTCAGGAACCATTCGGCAGGCGTCACCACGTCCATCAAGTGCCCGTTCGCAGTTCGGGCTACACCAGGCCACTACTGTGCGCGTCCCGCACGTGACAGGATCCATCCGTGAGCGAACGCATCGAGGTTCAACGACTGATCCCAGCGCCTGCCGCGGACATCTTCGCGGTGCTCTGCGATCCGCAAGGCCACGTCGCGATCGACGCCACCGGCATGCTGCAGGACGCCGACGGGTCATCGGTCGGTGCGG
Source organism: Mycolicibacterium rhodesiae (assembly GCF_002086695.1). GTDB lineage: Bacteria > Actinomycetota > Actinomycetes > Mycobacteriales > Mycobacteriaceae > Mycobacterium > Mycobacterium rhodesiae. The sequence continues at coordinate 332,810 of NZ_MVIH01000005.1, read as the reverse complement.
TCGGCGACAGCTTCGTGGTGCACATGGACCGCGAATCGCTCAACGACTATCCGTTGGGCAAATACGACGTGACCGTGTCGATCACGCAGTTCGAACAGGACAAGCTGATCGCCTGGACGATCTTCGGCCAACTGAAGCCGGATATCGGGCACGTGTACGGCTACCGGCTGGAGCCCACGGATGGCGGTACCACGGTCACGTCGTTCTACGACTGGTCCGACATTGATCAGCACTGGCGCGACGCCAAGATCTTCCCGATCGTCGGCGAGCCGGCACTGCGCGCGACGCTCGGCATCCTCGAGCGCGCCGTGCGCCGAGGCTATCCGCGGTAGCCGCAACCCACAGCTCCCTCATGCGGGCTGTAAAGGGCAGTCCAAGTTCGGCAGCCGACGGTGGATTCATGACTCTCACCGTTCCGGTAACACTGCCGCGGCGTCGCCCCGCGGTACCGCTCCTGATCGGCCTCACCGCACTCGTTCTGGCGGCATGCGGCTCCTCGCCCACCGCCGCGAATTCCTCGACACAGGCCGCGGGCTCGACGAGTGCGACGGCACCGGCGAAAGGCAGCAGCAAAAAGGACCACGTGTCGGGACTGATCACGTCCGTCAACGGCGACACGCTCGCGGTCAGCGACAAGAACGTCGCCTCCAACGTCGGCTTCACCTCGGCGACGAAGGTCTCCGAAGTGACCCCGGCCGCGCTCACCGACGTCACCGTCGGCAGCTGTGTGTCCGTGCGTCCGGCCCGCGGCACCAGCCCGGCTCCGGACGGGTCGGTGACTGCGGCGGCGATATCGATCAGCGCACCGAGAGACGGCCAGTGCTACGCGGGCGCCCGACAACAGGCCGGTTCCGCGGCGCCTACCCCGCCCGGCGGACCGGCGGGTCATGGTGGTGGCACACGCGGCACGGTGGCTTCGATCAGCGGCGGCACCCTCGTCGTGACGGTCGCGGGGAGCAACACACCCACCACCGTCACCGTGTCCAACACCACCACCTACACCAAGCGCGCCGCCGCCGACATCCAAGCGATCGCGCAAGGCAAGTGCGTCACCGCGCGAGGCACCAAGGATGCCAGCGGCACCCTGCAGGCCAGCATGATCGGCCTACGGCCGGCCAACAACGGCGGTTGTCCGTCGATGAACCGTTGAGCTGTTCCTGCGCATAGGGCACCGCCGTGCAACGGTGTTCGCATGACAGTTTTCGTCGTCGACGCACAGGTGGCCATCGACCTTGCGGCCGGCGGGCGGACCATTCCCCCGGGACACAGTCTCACCGCACCCACGCTGCTCCGCTCGCAGGCGCTTGCACTCGTCTACGGCTCGGTGCGGCGTGGCGAGTACGACGAACGGGCCGGCAGGCGGCTTCTCGACGATATCCGTGGACTTCGCATCCGCCTCCTCGGCGATCGAGCCTTGCAGGACCGCGCCTGGCGGATCGCCGCGACGCTGAACTGGCCGGACACCTACCGATCCGAATACATCGCATTGACTCAGCTGCAAGCAGACGCGCTGGCCATCGTGGATGAGGAACTCGCGGCCGCGGCACGCGCATACGTCGAAACCGTCTCTCCCGCCGCGATCCTGCGGCCGTGACGTAACGATCGAGGCTCATCTCGAGCTGAATCGAACAACAATCAGCGTGGGAACACCGTTCACGGCAGTCACATCGTTAACATCGCGCGATGCACGATTTGCCCCCGGCCCCAGGCCGTCCGGTCACCCGGCGTGACGCGCTTCGCTTCGCGGGCGCCGTGGCGGGGCTGGGTGCCGCGTCGCTGGGTTGGGGCACGCCCGAAGCCGCCGCAGCGGCCCCCACATTGATCGACTTCGCCGCCAAACAGATCCCCGCGCAGCACATCCGCGCCGCAGGCCACTCCGGGGTGGTCAACTACGTTTCGACGTCGCGTCCGGGTTCGTCGTTCGGCGCCAAGCCGATCACGCTGCCCTACGCCCAGTCGCTGACCGCCGCCGGCCTGGTGATCGTCAGCAACTATCAGTACGGAAAGCCGGGCGGGACAGCGCCGTCGGATTTCCTGCGCGGCTATGCCGGCGGTGTCGCCGACGCACGCACCGCCTGGCAGTTGCACACCGCGGCCGGCGGCGGCCAGAGCGCGCCGGTCTTCTTCACCATCGACGAGGACATCAATCGCGACACATGGAATCGCGTTGCACTGCAATGGTTCCGGGGAATCAACTCGGTTCTCGGGGTTCAGCGCACGGGAGTTTACGGCGGTATCGACGTGTGCCAGTGGGCGTTGGCGGACGGCGTCATCGGCCGTTCGAGCACGCCTGGCCGCGTGTGGGCCTGGCAGACCAAGGCGTGGTCCGGCAACCGGGTGCACCCCGCCGCCGTTCTCTACCAGCGGATCGTGAGCACTGCGTCGAACCCCGGACCACTGGTCGGCGGCCTGGAAGTCGACGTCAACGATGTGCTGGCCTCCGATGTCGGCCAGTGGAACCTTCATCCGTGACGGCACCCGCGCGCGATCGTCGCGTCACGTAGCCGAAACACGGCGCGGCTAGTTTGAGCGCAAGCCGTCCCGAGAGGAATCGACGATGAGCGCGCCAACCCGGGCCACGTACCGAACCATGGCCGAAGGCACCGCAGAAGACTATGCGCTCATCGAGCGTGCGGAAGCGGCCAACAACGCCGGGCTGGTCGACCGGGTGCTGGGCCTGGTCGAAGCTCTCGCCGAAGGACAGCAGGCGTATCCGGTCAGCCGGCTGGATCATTCCCTGCAATCGGCGACCCGCGCCTTCGATGACGGCCGCCCGGGCGAATACGTGGTGGCTGCCTTGCTGCACGACATCGGCGACACCTATGCACCCCATGCCCACGGAGCGTTCGCGTCCGCGGTCATCGCGCCGTATGTCTCGGAACAGGTGGCCTGGATCGTCCGGGTACACCCGGAATTTCAGCAGTACTACTACGCGCCGCACATGGGTGGCGTCCGTGATGCGCGGGAACGGTATCGCGGGCACCCCTGGTTCGACGACGCGGTGGAATTCTGCGAGAAGTACGACCAGAACTGTTTTGACGCGCACTTCGACCATCGGCCGCTCGAGTTCTTCCGGCCGATGGTCGAAGACGTCTTCGCGCGCGAACCGTGGCTCGCGGCACGCTAGTCAGGTATCGCCCCGCGCGCCTGAAATTCAGGCGGCGTCGTGGGCGGCGTCAGCGCACGATGCGCAGTCGGGGCTGTCGATGTCGAGTTGCCCGCAAGCCGGGCAGATGAACGGAATCATCAGGTTTCCTTCGTCTCGCGGTGCGACGCCGGCTGTCTACGACGCTGGCGGATTCTTACCCGGCGTCGGCGCGCTCGAAACGTCGTCGCCGGGCCGCTATCGCAGGCTGCGTTGGTAGCGGCGCATGCCCGCGATCCAGCGCTCGTAGTCGGCGCCTTTCTGCCGGTACATGGTCAGCACCTCGGGGTGCGGCAGCACCAGGAACGTTCCGTCGACGATCGCCTGGACGACGAGGGCTGCGACGGTGTCGGGGCTGATCACGGCTCCCGCACTGGTGACCGCGGAACCGGCCACCCGGATCTCCTCCTCCGGAGAGGAGGACATACCCCGTAGCAATGGGGTGTCCACACCCATCGGGCAAAGACAGCTGACACCAATCCCGTTGTCGCCATACCGAATCGCCAACCATTCGGCGAATCCGACGGCAGCGTGCTTGGTCACGCTGTAGGGGCCGGCACCGAGCTGGGTGAGCAGACCGGCGGCCGACGCGGTGACGACGAAGTGTCCGCTGCCCCGCTCAACCCACTCCGGCATGACAGCCTTGGCCGCCCGGATGTGGGCGCGCAGGTTGATGTCGATGATCCGGTCCCAGGCGGCTTCGTCGTCGCCGAGTCCGGGTTCGCCGGTGATCCCGGCATTGGCGACGTAGATGTCGGTTGGGCCGAACGTCTTGCGCGCGGCGTCGAGCAGGGCGGCGATTCCGTCCTGGGTCGATGCATCCGCCGCCACGCCGATGCCACCGATCATCGCAGCGGTGTCAGCGGCTGACTCCGCGTTGATGTCGCCGGCGACCACTGACGCGCCGCCCGATGCCAGGGCCATCGCGATGGACCTTCCGATGCCTGAGCCCGCTCCGGTGACCACCGCCACCGCTCCATCGATGTGCACGGCCACATGTCTAGCTCACTTGGCGGATGTTGTGGGTGCATGCAGCCTGATCGCGCAAGATCGAAACGTTGCTGCTGGTGCAATAGTGGGAATTTAAGCCAGCATTTGCGCGGTGGTTTGCCTTTGTTCTTCTTTGCGCGTCGGCTATTCTGGCTGCGGCTTTACGTTGTCCCGGAGTGTCGTGCCACCGGGCGGTGCAGGAAGGGGCCGCGATGCCCAAGACCGCCCGGGTCGCGATCGGTACCTCGGTGATCTTCGCGGCCTTCGTAGTCTGGGCGCTCAGCGGGCGATCGCACGGCGATGCCGTCAAGGCGGTCGACGACATCGTGTTCGTGCTGCTGACGATTCCTGCGGCGGTCTTCACGGCGCTGGCGGCGCGAGCGCTGCACGGCAGGCTGCGGGCCGCGTGGGTTGCCATCACGATCGGGATGGTCGGCTGGGCGCTGGGCGAGGTGCTGTGGACGTACTACGAACTTGCTCTCGAGGTACCCCCGTTCCCCTCCCTGGCCGACGCGGCCTATCTGATCATGCCGGTGGGCTTCGGCGTGGGCCTGCTGTTGTTCCCCGCCGACAGCGGCCAGTCCCGGACCCGAACGCTGCTCGACGGGGTGATCGTTGCCGGGTCGCTTTTTCTGGTGAGCTGGGTGACGATCCTGAGCCCGATCTATTCCGCCAATTCGGATGGTGCGCCGGCGGTGATCATCTCGCTGGCGTACCCGCTCTCGGACGTGGTGGTCCTGACGATCGCGGCGATGGCGTGGCTGCGGGCTGCCGACGATCAGCGCGGAGTGTCGACTCTGCTGACCATCGCGATGGTCTTCATCGCCTTGTCCGACAGCGGCTTTGCCTATCTGTCGGCGAAGAACGACTACTCCAGCGGGAACCTGATCGACATCGGATGGGTCGCCGGCCTGATGCTCATCATGGTGGCCGCCACCGCCAGCCGTGACGAAGTTCGCCGGCCACGCACCCACGCCAACCTGGCCGGTTGGGCGTCGGTGTGGTTCCCCTATGCGCCGCTTCTCCTTGCCGGTATCGTCGCCGCCGCCGAACCGGCCACTGTCTTTCAAACGCCGCTGGTAGGGACGATCGGGACGCTGCTGATGCTGGCTGTTCTGGGCCGCCAGTACCTGGCCGTGCGGGAAAACCGCCGCCTGCTCGCCACGGTGGCCGAGCAGGCGCTGCGTGATCCATTGACGGGCCTGGCCAACCGCGCGATGTTCTCCGACCGGCTCGAGGAGGCGATGCAGCGCCGCGAGCGGGACAGCGGCGCGGTGGCGTTGATCATCCTGGACCTCAACGACTTCAAGCTCGTCAATGACACGCTGGGGCACCCGGCCGGCGATGAACTGCTGAACCGGGCCGGCGAACGAATCCTGGGATGTGTCCGCAACAGCGACACCGTCGCACGTCTCGGCGGCGACGAGTTCGTGGTCCTCGTCGACGACGACCCCATGCACAAGCACGCCGATCAGATCGCACAGCGCGTGGCGGAGTCCTTCGACAAGCCGTTCGCCATCGATGGCCAAGAACTGTTCATCCGGCCCAGTGTCGGGTTGGCCGTCGCGGGTGCCGACGAACCCGGGGTATCGGCCGAAGAACTGGTCAAACGCGCTGACACAGCCATGTATGCGGCCAAGAAGACCCGCACCATCGGGGTGCACCGGTTCACCCGCGATCTGCAGCTGGCCACCTCCCCCGACGACGGCGTGAGCCATCGGTTGCGCAGCACCCCGTCCACCGAGGATGCGGCCGCGGTCCAGCTGCTGGGTGAGTTGCGTCAAGCGATCGACTCCGTCGAGCTCACATTGGCCTATCAGCCCAAGTTCAACCTCCTCACCGGCGACATGGTGGGTGTCGAGGCCCTGGTCCGCTGGCCGCACCACCGGCGCGGACTGCTCAGCCCCAGCGAATTCCTGCCGCTCGTCCGCCATCACGGCCTGATGCGCCCCGTCACCGATCTGGTGCTCAACACCGCGCTCGACGCTGCGCAGGGATGGCACCGGGCCGCCGTGCATCTGCCGATCGCCGTCAACATGTCGGCACCGCTGCTTGCCGACCCGCATCTGCCCGCCCGTATCCGTCGTGCGCTGGAGGACCGGGGCCTGCCCGCCAGCGCGCTGACCGTCGAGATCACCGAAGACTTGGTGCTCGGCAACATCGAAGGCACCCGCGATGTACTGAACCAGTTGCGCCGCAGCGGAATTCGCATCGCCATCGACGACTTCGGGACTGGCTACTCCACCCTGTCCTACCTGTGCGAGCTGCCAGTCGACGAGGTGAAGCTGGACCGGCGGCTCGTCGTCCAGATTTTGGACGATGCCCGGGTGGCTACCGTGGTCCACGCGGTGATCGCGCTCGCTCACGAATTGGGCTTGATCGTCGTCGCCGAGGGAGTCGAAGACGCCGACGTCGCCGCGCGCCTCGTCGAGTTCGGCTGTGATGTGGTGCAGGGCTTCTACTTCAGCGTCCCCTTGTCAGCCGACGACGTGCTGCGGAGGGCCACCCAGGCCGCCGATCCCATCAGTGCGGGCACCCCTGTGACGTCAGGAACAGAACGGAGCTGAACCCGGCACGTTTTGGGATGATGGAGGCCGAATCGCTGCGTGGGCAAGGGAGGTCACGATGACGCCGGCAGACAACTCCCCGACCGCCCCGGTACTGCTGTACGACGGTGTGTGCGGGGTCTGCAACAGCGCGGTGCGCACCATTCTTCGGTACGACCAGCACGGGACTCTGCGCTTCGCCGCGTTGGACAGTGACTTCGCCCGCGACACGATCGCTCGGCACCCCGAACTGGCCGGTGCGGACACTGCGGTCTTCGTACGCGACGCGGGACAACCCAGCGAGACCGTATACCTGCGCTCGACGGCGTTGCTGCAGGTTGCGGCATACCTTGGTGGCTGGTGGCGGCTGGCGTTGACGGCGTACGTGATCCCACCGGCCGCGCGTGACTGGCTCTACGAACGATTCGCGGCTGTGCGGTACCGCATCGGCGGCCGGCATGACACCTGCCCGACCCCGACCGCCGATGTGCGCAGCCGATTCCTCGACTCGGCCTACGGCTGAGCTGTCGGCACACCCCACCCGGTGGACGTCCCCGGCCTTTCGCTAGCGTCACAAGGACCTACGGACGGAGGTTCACATGGCCGAGCGCATCCCGATGGTCGACTACCTCGTGCTCGACGACGGTGAACCCCATCTCGTGGCCCACGAATGCACGGCGTGCGGCGCTCGATTCTTCGACCGGCGCAACGCCTGCGCCAACTGTTTTGCCACCGAGTTCCGGACGGTCCCCGTCGCAACCGAAGGCACCGTGCGCACGTTCACCATCGTCACCTTCGCCGCACCGGGCGTGCCTGTCCCCTTCGTCGCGGCGGTGATCGACTGCGACGGCACGCAGGTGCGTGCCAATCTCGTCAACGTCGAGCGCGATCCCGAACACGTCCACGACGGCATGAAGGTGCGTCTGAGCACCTACTCGCTCGGCGCCGACGCACAGGGAACCGAGGCCATCGGCTTCGGCTTCGAGCCCGTGGCCTGATCCCCCGCCACCGAACCGTTCCAAGGAGATGCCATGAGTGCCAGCGACGACATTTGGATCCTCGGTATCCGGATGACCAAATTCGGCAAGCACGCCGATTCCGACACCGTCGACCTGGCCGCCGAGGCCGCGATGGCTGCGCTCGCCGACGCGGGTGTGACCATGGCCGACATCGGCGTGCTGGCCGCCGGCAACCTGATGAACGCGAGCGCCGGGATCGGCCAGCAGTTGCAGAAGCAGATCGGGCAGACCGGGATACCGGTGTACAACGTGGCCAACGCGTGCGCCACCGGGGCCACCGCGCTGCGCACCGCGATCATGGCGGTCAAGGCCGGCGAGGTGCGCTACGGCATGGCGGTCGGTGTGGAAAAGCTGTCTGGCGCAGGACTTCTCGGTGCAGGCGGCCGGAAGAAAGACGACTCCGACGTCTGGCAGCCGGCCGGGCGCTTCGGCGCCGTCGCGCCGATCGACGGGCGGATCGGCACCGAGGCGATGCCCGGCGTGTTCGCTCAGATCGGCACCGAATACGGCCACAAGTACGGCGGCACCAGCTTCGAGTTGTTCGCCAAGATCAGCGAAAAAAACCACGCGCATTCGACATTGAATCCGCTGGCGGCCTACCAGAAGCGCTTCACGCTCGAGCAGATCATGAACGACGTCATGATCGCCTACCCCAACACCCGACCGATGTGCTCGGCCAACTGCGACGGCGCCGCGGCGGCGATCGTGTGCAACGGCGAAACGCTCAAAACACTGTCGGCCGAACAACGTCGGCGCGCGGTGAAGGTGTCGGCGTCGGTGCTGACTTCGGACCCCTACGAAGAGGGCTGCCAGGTGCTGCCGAACGTCAACACCCTGACCCGCAACGCGGCCGCCACCGCCTACGAGCAGGCCGGCATCGGGCCCAAGGACCTCGACCTGGTCGAGTTGCACGACTGCTTCGCGACCGCCGAGCTGGTCCACTACGACAACCTGATGCTGTGCGAGGAAGGCGGCGCCGCCGACTTCTTCAACTCCGGCGCCACCTGGCGGGACGGCTCGACGCCGGTCAATGTGTCCGGTGGTCTGCAGTCCAAGGGGCATCCGATCGCGGCGACCGGCATCGCGAACATCTGGGAGATCTGCCACCATCTGCGTGGCGAGGCCGGCGATCGGCAGATCGCCAACGCCAAGGTGGGGCTGGCCCACGTGATCGGGCTCGGGTCGGCGTGCGGTGTCCACATCCTGGAGAAGTCCGCGGCCTGAATCACGTTGGCCGCGCCTTTGTTTCGGCGTACTTGACGTACTACCGCGCGGTCAGCGACACCCCGATATCGGACAACTCCGTCGCCCGTCCGAACAGGTGACCTTGAGCGAGCCCGCATCCGGCCAGGAAAATGGTCTCCGCCTGGTCGGAGGTCTCGATACCCTCGGCGATCACGGTGAGATTCAATGCTTCACACAATCCGATGACCGACCGGTAGAGGGTGAGATTGCGTGCCGGATCGACGCCCAGAGCGAGCCCGCGATCCAACTTCACGATCTGCACCGGCAATTCGTGCAGATACGTCAGCGAGTTGTAACCGGCGCCGAAATCGTCCAGGGCGACTCTGATGCCGAGGTCGTTCAAGCGTCTGATGGCCGCCGCCCCCTCGACCAGGTCGACGATGGGAACGGTCTCGGTGATCTCCAGAACGAGTCGGGCGGCCGGTAGGCCGTGCCGGGCGAGCGTGCGGCCGATGATGCCTTCGAATTCAGCACTGCCGAGGCGCGCGGCACCGATGTTGACGTGCACATCCAAGTCCAGGCCGGCGGCCGCGATCTCCGCGCAAGCCTGATCAAGAACCAACGAATCTAGTTGTGCCCCTTGGCCGTTCGCTTCAGCCAGCGAGACGAACGTCTGCGGAGGGATCTGCATCCCGCTCGCCGTCGTCCACCGCGCCAGCGCCTCCACTGCGACCGGCCTGCCGTGCGGGAGCGTGACGATCGGCTGGTACTTCAACCGGAACCCGTGCGGAGCTCCTCCCTTCGCCTGCCGCAGCGCCGTCGGAAAATCCTCCGACACGCTGAACGCCGGCCGGTAGACCACCGCGGTGTCCTTGCCCATTCGCTTGCCGGTGTACATCGAGATGTCCGCCTGCCGGAGCAGATCGTCCGACGTCGGCGGCAGACCGTGATGCCCTGGGCTGACCAGGCCCATGCTCGCCCGTACCCGGATCGACGTCCCGTGCACCGAGAACGGGCTCCGAAGAGCGACGCGCAATTGGTCCGCGACGATCTCCGGTGCTCCGACCTCACCGGCGATCAGGATGGCGAATTCATCTCCTCCGATGCGAGCGAGCGTGTCGTCGCGCCCCAGACAGCTGCGGAGGCGGGCGCTGATCGCGCACAGCAACTCGTCACCGGCCGCGTGCCCGAATCGGTCGTTGACCTCCTTGAAGTCGTCGATGTCGACGAAAATCAGCACGAACGGCCCATCTCGGATCGCGTCGTCCAGCCGCTGCGCCAGCAGCAAGCGGTTCGGCAGGTTCGTCAACGCATCATGGTGCGCCTGATGAGCGAGCCGTCGTTTGGCGTCGACGAGCTGTTCGGTCAGCTCCCGCTGGACGCGCATCGCCACCACGTAGCGGGTGGCGACGAGCAACGCCAGGCCGAGATAGGTGGACGCGAAGAACATGTCGATGCCGCGGCCGACGAGTACCTGGAACGCGAGGAGTGCCGTACTACCCATGAAGCCGACATAGGGCAGGGTCAGTTGCGCCCAGTTGGTCGGCAGTTCGTTCTGCGGCCGGGGCCGCGGCGGCAGTTCGAGCAGGCTCCACGCGATCAGCAGTGGCGCGAACACGAATCCGGTGCCGATCCAGAGGTCCAGGTTCGTCACCTCGACGCTGCGGAGGTAGGCCAACAGCCGGTCGGAGGACACGAGGGTGATCACCGCCGCCGCGAGCAGCATGTAGTTGGCCCGCCCCAAGCGGTACGGCGGGTACCACATCGCGATGAGAACAGCGACCATGACCACGACGAGTTCCACGATGGCGATGCCGAAGATGACCGCGGTGTTGGTCGATCGCGGAAGCGAGCTGCTGTCCACAGCGGCGGGCCGGGCGACGTAAATGAACTGAGCGAACGACAGCGCACTGATCAGCCCGTCGAGCAGCGTGGTGAAGATCCGTGGCCACGCAGGCGCCCGGCCGGGCACGTCGTGGTCGCGGCCCGCGCGGATCAGCAGGACCATCGCCGCGCAGAAGAAGAACGCCCCGGCGAAATAACCGACCACGCTCCACCACGGCGCGGTCGCATGGCGATCGGCGTTACCGGTCAGCTGCCACAGGAGTTCGGACCCCAAGAAGATGGCCACCGCGGTGAGAAGGGTGGTCCGCCACCACCTGGACAACCCCGTCACTCGCGGGATCACGGCCAGGCCGACCATCAGTGCGGCGACACACACGATTGCCTCGAGAGCGAATTGCACCCGCAGCGCCGTCGCCACTCCCCACAGACCGAGCGCGTTGAACGCTGCCGCGGCGACGACCGTGACAGACAGCCCGCAACGCAGGCGGTGACTCAAAAGCGACAACGCGCTCCCCTCCACCCCGCGGCGTCAGCCCCCCATATCGTGGCAGAATGGCGCGGCGGCCGGGACCGTTATCGCGCAACTGAGTACGGTCGGCGTTCAACCGGCAAATCAATCGGGTAGGCCGTATCCATCTCTTTCCCGAACGGGTACTCCAACGACAATGAGGGTGATTCGACATGGGTGACGAGCGACCCAAGGTACTCATCATCGGCGGCGGTTTCGGTGGCCTGTTCTGCGCCCGTCGGCTCGGGCGACTCGATGTCGACGTGACGCTGGTCGACCGTGCCGCCTGCCATGTCTTCCAGCCGCTGCTGTATCAATGCGCCACGGGAACGCTCAGCATCGGGCAGATCAGCCGGTCCCTGCGCGAAGAATTGGCGGATCACCGCAATGTCACGACACTGCTGGGCGAAGCCATCCGCCTGGACGCCGACGCGCGTCGGGTCACGGCCCGTCGTCCCGACGAGACGATGTTCGACATCGACTACGACTACCTGGTGATCGCGGCCGGCATGCGACAGTCCTACTTCGGGAAGGAGGAATTCGCCGCGTGGGCGCCGGGTATGAAGACGCTCGACGATGCGCTCAGCATCCGCCGCAGAGTTTTCGCGGCGTTCGAGATCGCCGAGACCTTGCCGCCCGGCCCCGAGCGCGACGAGTGGCTCACGTTCGCTGTCGCAGGCGCCGGACCCACCGGTGTCGAATTGGCCGGGCAGATCCGAGAACTCGCGACGCGGGCACTGGCCAACGAATTCCACAGCATCGAACCTGAGGAAGCCCGGGTGCTGTTGTTCGACGGCGGGGATCGCGTACTCAAGAGCTTCGCTCCCGCACTGACCGACCGCGCGACGCGCGAACTCGAGAAGTTGGGCGTGGAAATGCATTTCGGTGTCCACGTCAGTGATGTGCGCCGCGGCGGGGTGACCGTCAGTTCGAAAGCCGGCGGGCCCGACAAGGACTACGCGGCGCGCACGGTGCTGTGGACGGCCGGGGTCGAGGCGGTGCCCTTCGCGCGCCACGCCGCCGAGGTGTTGGGTGCGCGCACCGACAGGTCGGGCCGCATCTCAGTCGAGCCCGACCTGTCGGTGGCGGGGCATCCGACGGTGTTCGTCATCGGCGACCTCGCCGGCCGCGACGGACTGCCCGGTGTTGCGGAGAACGCCATGCAGGGCGGTCTGCACGTCGCGGCGTGCATCAAGCGGGACCTCGGTGGACGTACCCGCAAGAGCTTCCGCTACCGCGACCTCGGGTCCGCGGCCTACATCAGCCGCGGCCACGCCCTACTGCAGGCCGGTCCGATCAAGCTGACGGGCATCGCGGGCTGGCTCGGGTGGGGCTTCATCCACATCGCATTCCTCACCGGCGTCCGCAACCGATTCAGCACTGTCGCAACATGGCTGGCGTCCATCGCACGGGCGAACCGCAGCGACCGCACCTTCATTCTGGGCGGGTCCGGCCACCCCGAGGAGCCGTATACGTGGCAGTCGCCGGTGCACCAGGGTCGCGAGGCGGAGTCGGAGTCCGATCGTCGCGATCAGAGTGCCGGGTGAGCGACGCGGAAAGCCGACGGCCGGACGCAGTCCGTGCGGACTGGCATCCGGCCGTCGGGTGAAGGGGTCAGTTGGCTGCGTCGACCTGCGCCGCGGTCTGCACCAGCGTCGCCGCCGCCGCCGGGCCGCCCAGCTTGCTCACCACGAAGTCAGCGGCCTGATCGGCCATGCCGTTGCTCTTGTATGAACTGTGGGCGCTGCGGTCCAGCCCGCCCGGATAGCAGACCGGGTCGCCGGTGGCACACAGCTGAACGGTCTTGCCGGCGTACGCGCTGCCGATGGAGATCTGGGGCGCGCTGCGGTCGGCCAGGCCCAGGAACCAGTCGTCGGGGGTGCCGAACAGCGCCACCGCCGCGACATGGGATGCCACCGACGCAGGCAACGGTCCGGAGAGGCTGGCGGGCAACGTGACTCCGGCCGGAACCGAGCTGGACGTGGTGTAGCCGGCGACCGCCGCGCCCTGGGAGTAGCCGCCCAGCACGATCTTGGTCGACGGGCATTCCGTTGCGACCGACTGAATCTTGTTGGCCGCGTCCGCGACTCCGTCGACTGCCTGTCCGAAGTTCAGCGACGCGGGATAGTTCACGCCGTAGGCCTCGACCGTCTTACCCGGCAGCCGCGCGCTCAGCGCATCGACGAACGCCTGACCGGTGGCACCCACGCCGGGCGCCTCGAACGTGCCGCGAGCGAAGACGACCTCGACTGCGGCACACGAGTCCTCGGCGGCGTTGGCGGTGGCGGCGGGACCGGCGAACAAACCGCCGACGACTGCGAACGACGCGAATGCGGCAAGAGCGCCCGTGCGGGTCGCGTTCATCATGCGGGCCAGTGGTGTATTCATCAGATCGTCCCCATCCTCGAGCGGCTTCTGCCTGCTACAAGCGGGTTCCACTACCTGCGATTCCACCGATGTCAAGTGATCTATCTCACCGGTACAAATGGGGCGCACCGGGATGGCCGGCGCCGCGTTCGGCGTTGGCACTGCGGCTCATCGGCGTCGCGGACGCCGGGCGGTTGACCTACGCGTCGTAGGCGCGCAGCAGAGCCCGGGTGCGCGCCCGGCCCTCCGCCGACGAATCGAACGTCGCGGCGACGTACTCGTCGACACCGGCCGCGGCCAGCTCGTCGAGTCGGCCACGCACCGTCTCCTCGTCACCGATGATGGCGGCATCCTCCGGGCCGGCGTAGCCCTCACGATCGAGCATCGCACGGTACGACGGCAGCTGACCGTAGACGGCGAACTGTTCGGCCGCCTGCGCGCGGGCCGCGTCCACGTCGTCGGTGACGCTGATCGGAAGGGACGCGGCGACCCGAACCGCGCCGGTTCGCCCGGCGCCCTCCGCGGCCTCACGCAGTACCGGTCCGACATGCTCGGCCAGTGTCTTCGGTCCGGTCATCCACGTGCAGGTTCCCGCGGTCCGCCGGCCGGCGATCTTCAGCAGCTGTGGACCGAGGGCCGCGATGTACACCTCGGGCCGGGGTGCCCCCGAGATCATCAGGGCGCCCCGGGTGGTCACCGTCTCCCCTGCCGCGTCGGCGGGCTCACCGGCCAACAGGGGCAACAGACCGTCGAGGTATTCGTTGAGCCGGCGTACCGGCTTGTCCCACGGGATCCCCCACATGCCTTCGGTGACCGCTTGATGGGTCATCCCCAGCCCCAGCGTGAATCGGCCGCCCGAAGCCAGACTCAGGGTGAGGGCGCGTTGCGCCATGAGCATCGGATGCTGGTTCTGGATCGGCACCACCCCGCTGGCGACTTCGATAGTGTCGACCTCGTGCAGGGCGATCGCAAGCACCTCGAAAAGATCTGGCTCGTAGGGTAATTGGCTCATCCACACCCGCTTGAAGCCCTCGTCACGCAGCATTGCCAGGTTGGCGATCGTCGCATCGATCGGTGAGTCGCTGCCCGTTCCGCTGAGTTGCCCGAACATGCTTACCTGCATCACCAACACGCTCCTTTGCATCACTGTCGGTCACAAGCGCCGGTTCGCCGATCGACCCGATCCGCACCTCACTCTGCTGCACCCGGGTGGCCCACATCAAGCACGGCGGCCCGGGATCGGCCAACCGTGACATCTCAGTGACGAAGGCGTCAGTTCGGTTTCGCGGGTCGGCGATCTTCCACAAGCTGGTCGGTACATGGTCGCCTTCGGTCGGGAAGCGAGGTAAGCCGCTGTGCTGCACCGGATGACCTTGCTGGCCCTGGCAGCACCAGGTCGGATCGTGGCGTGCGCGGTGTTCGTGATGATCGCGGCAGGCCTGTTCGGCGCCTCGGCGGCGGGCAACCTCAAAGCGGGCGGCTTCGTCGATCCCGACGCCGAATCCGCGCAGGCGACGCGCATCCTGACCGACACGTTCGGCCAAGGCGACATGCAACTCGTATTCACCGTCACCGACCCGCAGAACGCCCAGAGCGCGGCCGCTCGCGCCGTCGGGACGGCCATCGCCGACCGCGCGGGCAGAGACCCTTCCGTCACTGCGGTGGTCTCCCCGTGGACGGCGCCTGCGGCCGTGTCCGCGTCGCTGATCAGCACGGATGGGCGGTCCGGACTGGTCGTGGTGGGTCTTCGTGGCGGCGAGGACGCCGCACCCGGGCACGCGCAGCGCCTGGCCGACGCCGTCGCGGCCAGCCTGCACGGCAAATACCCCCAGATCGACGTGCTGGCGGGCGGCTCGGCGATGGTCTTCTCGCAGATCAATTCTCAGACCCAGCGCGACGTCGTGGTCATGGAGTCGATCGCGATACCCCTGACGTTCGTGGTGTTGATCTGGGTCTTCAGGGGCGTGTGGGCCGCGCTGCTGCCGATCTCGGTCGGCACATTCTCGATCGTGGGCTCGTTGGCGTTGCTCCGCGTCATCGCCTCGATCACCGATGTGTCGGTCTTCGCCCTGAGCCTCAGCGCGGCGCTGGGGCTCGCCTTGGCCGTGGACTACACCCTGCTCATCCTGAGCCGGTACCGCGACGAGATCGCCGCCGGCGCGCAACCGGGTGCCGCCCTGCTCGCCACCATGGCGACGGCGGGCCGGACTGTGCTGTTCTCCGCGCTCACCGTGGCGATGTCGATGGCGGCGCTGGCGGTGTTTCCGCTGTACTTCCTGAAGTCGTTCGCCTACGCCGGCGTTGCCACCGTGGCGCTGTGTTCCCTTGCCGCCATGGTGATCACGCCTGCGGCGATCGTCCTGCTGGGCAGCCGGTTGACCGCACGGGACGCCGGTGGCAGACACCGGCGCGCCGACGACCGATTCTGGTATCGCACAACGCTGTTGATGACGCGGCGCGCCGGGATCGTTGCCGTGCTGGGGTCGGCAGCGCTACTGACCCTGTGCCTGCCCTTCCTCGGCGTCCGGTGGGGTCTGCCCGATGAACGGGTGCTGCCGAATTCGGCATCGGCTCACCGGGTGGGCGACATGCTGCGTACCGACTTCACCGAGAATGCCGAAGGCGCGATCAAGGTCGTGATGCCCGACGCCGGCGGGGTGTCAAGCCAGGACATCGACACCTACGCCATGGCCGTGTCGCAGGTGCCCGGGGTCGCCGAGGTGAGCACGCCGACGGCTGTCTTCGCCGCGGGGGTCCGCGCGGGTCCTCCGTCGGGAATGGCGGGCGTGCGCGACGGCTCGGCCTTTCTGACGGTCAGCACCACCGAGCCGGCGTTCTCCCCCGCGGCGGTCAACACCGTCCACGCCGTCGAGGCGCTGCCCGGCCCCGGCGGCCGAGACGTCTGGCTGACCGGCGCGACGCAGGTGGGCCTCGACAGCGTTGCCGCGATCACCTCACGGCTGCCGGTGGTGCTCGGCATCATCGCGGTGGTCATGTTCGCGGTGATGTTCATCTTGACCGGCAGCGTGGTGCTACCGGTCAAGTCACTGATCCTCACGCTGCTGTCATTGACGGCGTCGTTCGGTGCGCTCGTCTGGGTGTTTCAGGAAGGCCATCTCGGAGCGCTGGGCACCACGGTCACCGGAACGCTGGTCGCCAACATGCCGATCCTGCTGTTCTGCATCGCGTTCGGGCTGTCGATGGACTACGAGGTCTTCATCGTCGCGCGCATCCGCGAATTCTGGCTGGCCAGCGATCGGACTCGGCTCGCCAACGACGAAGCCGTGGCACAAGGCTTAGCTCACACCGGTCGGGTGGTCACGGCCGCCGCCGCGATCATGACGATCTCGTTTGGCGCGCTGTTCGCGGCGAAGGTGTCCTTCATGCGGATGTTCGGGGTGGGTCTGACCTTGGCAATCGTCCTCGACGCCACCGTGGTGCGGATGATGCTTCTGCCCGCCTTCATGCACTTGCTGGGCAGGCACAACTGGTGGGCACCGGCCCCGATTGCCCGCTGGCATGCCCGGATCCCCGGTCATCAGACGCCGTCGCCGACGCGGGCGAAAAAAGAACCCATCCATGACGGCGTCGACTCCGAATGATGGATGCCATCGTTTGTCTCAGGAAGGGGTCAGGCCGTTGACCAGCGGTGACAGAGCCGGCACACCACTGATGACCCACGTCGCCGGGCAACCGGGTGCGCAGCAGACCAGCAGTCAGCTGTCGCCCGAGTCGACCCGGCTGCTCGACGTCGCGCGTAGCGCCGCCCGCGCCCACGTGGGCGATTTCGTGCGGACCGAGTGTGTGCCGCGGCTGGCGCACTCGGGGATCGATATCGCCGGCGAGGTACTGCAGGACTTCGTGGACGGCGGCAAATATCTGCGCTCGACGTTCATGTACCTGGGCTGGTTGTCGGGTGCCGGGCCCAGCGAGGCCGCAGTGCGGGCGTCGGCCAGCCTGGAGTTGCTCCACGCATTCGCGCTCATCCAGGATGACGTGATGGACGGTTCGGTGATGCGCCGGGCCAAGCCCTCGGTCCACGTGCGGTTGCGGCAATGGCATCGCGACCGCTCCCTCGGCGGGCCCGCCGACCGTTTCGGCGAGTCGGCGGCGACGCTGCTGGCCGACCTCTGCCTGGTGTGGGCCGAGCAGATGCTGCGGCGCAGCGGCGTCGATGCCGATTCCCTGGCCAGGGTGTGGCCGCGCTACGACGATATGCGGGTGGAGCTGGCGGTCGGGCAGTGTGCCGACCTGGTGGGTGGTTCCGGCGGCCTGCCGACGCTGGATGCCGTACTCGACATGCTGCGCCGCAAATCGGGGAACTACACCGTGCGGCGCCCACTGGAGCTCGGCGCGGAGATGGCCGGGTGTGACGCCGCAGTCCTCGACGCGCTGTCGGGATACGGTGCGGCCATCGGCGAAGCCTTTCAGCTGCGCGACGACGTGCTGGGTGTCTTCGGATCGCCCGAGGTGACCGGGAAATCGGCGGGTACCGACATGGAGTCCCGCAAAGCGACCAGTGTGCTGGTGGCAGCCCACGAACTGGCCGACCGACGAGTGCGATCGCAGCTCGACGAGCTGCGAGCCCTACCCGAACTGGATGATGACGCCGTAGAGCGCTGGCGCTCATTGGTGCATGCCAGCGGCGCGGTGCAGTGGGTCGAGGACCGGATTCTCCAGCTGCGTACGCGTGCGCTGAATCTGCTTGACGGCGTTCAGATTCCGGAGCAGCCGCGCAACGCACTGACCGGCATGGCGCATGCGTGCACAGTGCGGGTGGCCTGATGTATGCCGACCGTCCGAAGGCGCGGTGAGACCGCCCATGATCGGTTACGAACTCGACGCCGCCGGTGTCCGTCAGCCCGCACTGCGTGAGGCCTACCGGCAGTGCCGCGTGCTCAACGCCCGCCACGGCAAAACCTTCTTTCTGGCCACCCGGCTGCTGGCCCCCTACCAGCGCCCGGCCGTGCACGCGCTGTACGCCTTCGCTCGTCGTGCCGACGACATCCTCGACGACCGCGACGCCGGCCTGAGTCCGGAGCAGCGCACCTCCGAGCTCACCGCGCTGTCGAACAAACTGTTCACCGGTCTGGTCGATCACGAACCGTGTGACGACGACCCGATCCTGGCGGCAGTCGTCGACACGGCACGGCGATACCAGATCGGCTGGGAGCTGTTCGACGACTTCTTGGCCTCGATGCGGATGGACCTCACCGTCACCGACTATCCGGATCGCAGCGCTCTCGAACGCTACATGTACGGCTCAGCCGAGGTCATCGGGTTCCAGACGTTGCCGGTACTGGGCACCGTCGTCCCGCGCGAGGAGGCCGCGCCCTACGCCGCGGCACTGGGAAAAGCGTTCCAGCTGACCAACTTTCTGCGCGATGTCGACGAAGACCTTGCTCGCGGCCGGGTGTATCTGCCCGCCGACGAGCTGGCCGCGCATGGAGTCGACCGCGAGCTGCTCTCGTGGTGTCAGGCGCACCGGCGAACCGATGCACGGGTACGTTCGGCGCTGATGGAACAGCATGCGCTCACCCGCGCCGTGTACGCGCAAGCCCAGCCGGGAATCGCCATGCTGGCACCGATTTCCCGTCCCTGTGTTGACACCGCACTGACCCTGTACTCGAAAATCCTGTCGCGTATCGAAGCGCTGGACTTCGAGATCTTCACGCAGCGGGCCACCGTCGGCACTTCGCAGCGTGTCGTCGTCGCCGCTGCCGGCCTGGGACGGGCCTGGGCGGCCCGCCTGCGAGACAGGAGCCGTTGAGTGGTCTGCTTTTTCGCCGCGACCCGGCCCGAGCCGCGATGGCGGTAGTACTGGCCTACACCGCACCCGCGCTGGGCCACCTCTTCCCGTTCTGCGCGCTGTTGACCGAGCTCGCGGCGCGCGGTCACCGGGTGCACGTGCGCACCCTCGCTGCGGGAGTGGAGCTGTGCCGCCAGTTGGGCTTCGATGCCGAGGCCGTCGATCCGCGCATCGAGACGCTGCAGAGCGCGGGCCCGGCCACCGGCGGAGTGCTGCGCGCGGCAGGCAACACCGTGCGTGTGCTGGGCCAGTGCGCCCAGTACGAAGTCGACGACTTCCGCGCCGCAGTCAACGATGTCGAGCCCGACATCTGCGTGATCGACGCCAACAGCTGGGGAGCCCAGTCGGCGGCCGAGACCATGCACGGACCGTGGGCGGTGCTCAGTCCGTTCATCCCCTACCTGCGATCCCCCGGCTCCGCGCCGTTCGGCGCCGGCGTCGCACCCCGGCCCGGGGCGATCGGCTTCGTGCGCGACTGGGGTATACAGCTGGTGACCCGCGTGGTGTTCGATGTGCCGTTCAGATCCGAAATATCGCCGGTGCGAAGACGTTTGGGGCTGCCCTCAGTGCGCAGCGCAGGCCAGCTGTTGCGACGAGCCCCGGCGCTGCTGATCGCGACCGGGAAGCCGTTCGAGTACCGGCATACCGACTGGGGCCCGAACGTGGAGCTCATCGGTCCGGCCGCGTTCGACCCACCACGCACCGGAGACGAATCCTGGCTCGACGACATCAAGGCCCCCATCGTGCTGGTGACAACCTCGTCGTTGGCCCAGGCCGACAACGAACTCGTCGGCACCGCCATCGACGCACTGGAAGGGCTGCCGGTGCACGTGGTCGCGACGCTGCCCGGCGGCGGCAACGTCGATGTGCGGCAACGTCCCGGCGTGACCCTGTCACGCTTCACCGCCCACTCGGCGATCCTGGATCGCACGGTGTGCGTCATCACCCACGGCGGGATGGGCATCACCCAAAAGGCCTTGGCGCGCGGAATTCCGGTCTGTGTGGTGCCTTTCGGCCGCGATCAGTTCGAAGTGGCTCGCCGGGTAGAGATCGCGCGGTGCGGGACACGTTTGCCGGCCCGCAGGCTCACCGCAGGGCGCCTGCGCTCTGCCGTCGAAGAGGCGATGACCATGGGTGAGGGAGCCGCCGCGGTGGCAGCCGGGTTCGAAGCCACCGGCGGGGTGCGCCACGGCGCCGACCGCGTCGAGGGTCTGCTGCAGAAATGGCCGCTGCGAACGCCGTAACGTCAGACCAACCCGAGGCGGGCCGCCTGCGCGACCGCGGCCGTGCGGGATGTCGCCCCCAGCTTGCGGCGGATGTTCGCGACGTGCCGGTGCACGGTATGCGGGCTCAGTTGGAGTTGCTCGGCGATCTCGCGATCACCGAGACCGTGTGCGACACAGGCGAGAATCTCGCGTTCCCGCGCGGACAGCAGCACGGACCCACGGTCGGCTGCGGGCTCCGCCGACTGCTCGGGCATCAGCCCCTGACGGCAGGCCCGGATGACGGACTCGACGTCACCATGCCAGGGAAAGTGCGATTGCCCCTGCAGCGGAATGAATGTCGCATTCGGGATAGCGGCCGCGACCTCGCGCCCGAGCCGGTACGGCACCGCGCGGTCATCGCGCCGATGCACGACCGTCGCCGGCTGACGCACCAGCGGAAGGTGTGCGCGGACATCGAAGCGGTAGACCAGGCTCAGCAGTTCGGCGGCGGTGTCCGCAGACGCCGACTCACGTTGCAGCCGCGCGAATCGCTCATGCTCCACCGCCCCGGCGCTGCCGAGGAAGATGTCGCTGAGCATCCGCGACCCGAGACCCCAGTGCGCGCGCACCGCGGCCACGATCGCGTCGCCAACTCCCGGGGCCGTCAGCTCCTCACCGTGCGGGTAGGACCCGTACAACACCAGCCGCTCCACGCGGTCAGGGAAAGCGGCGGCGAAGGCCGTGGCCGCGCAACTGCCCGACGACCCGCCGATCAGAGACACCCGATCGAGCCCGAGCTCGTCGAGCAGCGCACGCAGCACCGCGACTTCACCGTCGAGACTGAGATCGCTCCGCTGCATCCTGCGGTCCGACATTCCGACCCCGAGCCGGTCGTAGCGAATCAGGGTGTAACCGTCCGCGACGCCCTCCCAGAACCGCCGCACGCCGGGGTTCTGCCAGTCGAGTTCGAGATGGCTGACCCACCAGGCGGGTGCCACCAGCGCCGGACCGTCGCCGCGCACCTCGTAGGCCAGACGGCGCTCGCCGACCGGCAGGAAGCGAATCTCGGATCTCTCGAGCATCGCCGTTGAGCGTACGACGCCCTATCGGGGCGGATCGCCCTTCCACAGGAAGCTGTTCACGTACTTGCCGAGATCCTGCGCCAGTTCCAGATTCGCGCCCGACGGCACACCGGGCCCGTTGCCGGGTGCGAACTTGCGGTACGGACCGATGGCAGCAGCCACCAGCGCAAGGTCATTCTTCACTGCCGCCATCACGACGATCCGCGTGCGGGACGCCCCGGCTCCGCCCTGCGGGTAGACGTCGAGCACTTCACCGAACCCGAGTTGGTAACCGACCGTCGAGTTGGGCAGGACGTAGGCCACCGTCGCGTCGGGCTGCTTGTCCTTGAGGAGATCGTCGATGACCTCCTCGGCGGAGCGGCCCTGGGCCGGGACGCCGAACAGCTCCATCACCCCACCGTCGCCCCCGGTGTACGTCGCCGAGACGCCGTCGTTCTGCTTGGTGACCTTGTAGGCGGTGCCGTCGGCCGGATAGGACACCGAGAACCCGCCGTCCGCAGACACGTAACGCGGGCTCGCCTGAACCGGCACACCCGTCGGCGGCCGCCCGCAATCGGGTGGGCACGCGTAACGCACTGACGGGCCACCGGCCACCGCCCAGGCCGCCGTCGAGGCTCCGACCAGGACCCCCAGTGTGACGACCAGTGGCACGAGCATGCGCCGCAACGGGGTAAACCGTTGGGGCCCAGCGGTGTACGCACCCGGCTCCACGGCGTAACCGGGATAGAGTTCTGATGTGTGCGGCGCAGTCGGGGCGCTCATGATTCCGCCGTCGCAATCTGCAGCTGCGGGCGGTCTTTTCGACGCTCGGCCCGGGAAGTCTGCGACGCCGCCTGTGCGGCGACACCGCAGGCTGGGCAGAACTTGGTGTCGGGTACCACGTGCTGACACCACACACAGAGAATCGGAAGCGCCGGGTAGGTGTCGACATCCTCGTCTCGCAACATCGTGACCTGAAGCGCCAGTCGCAAGGCGATGACCGCCGCAACCGCGAACACGATGTGGACGGAGAACTGCAGGTACGGCGGCAGCCGGTAGGCCTGGGCCAGGCCGACGCAGGCGTACGCCGCGGCGCCGATGATCAAACCGAGACCGCCGATCGCCACCGTGCGCAGATTGCGGCGGTTGACGTACCACAGCCACGCACCGATCAGGGCGCTCAGCGACAGGCCCGTCAGCGGCTCCCCGATTCCGCGCACGCCGGCTTGGAGCAAGAGGTCTTCGACCGGCAGATCGCCGGTCACCGCGCTGTCCCCGAACTGCGGAATCATCCTGATCACGTTTGTGGCGAGCAGGAACATCGCGCCACCCAGCAGACCGATCACCGCGCCGTGCAACGACTCTCGCACCGGAGGCCGCAGCAACCGAACGACGATCACCGGCAATTGCATTGCCAGCAAGCCGCCGAAGGGAATCACCACCGCGTCGACCAGCAGACGCGTGGTGGGGATCTGCGCACCCAGCCCGAGGCTGTACGACTCGGCCACGATAGCGCCGGTCAAGGTCGCCCACGCCACCCCGACGGCAGCACCCAGGACGGCGGTCAGCACCCACACCCAGGCGGGTAGGTCAGTCAACAGCCGAGACTCGATCAGATAGATCGCGATGAGCGTGGGCGGTGCGAAGATGGCCAGCGCCAGCATCGGCACGTACCACTGCATGACGCAGAACGCGACGAGCACGGCCAGCAGAAGCCCCAGTGCGAACCGGAATGCCACCCGCGAGCGGCTCGGCAGGTGCGGGAACATCGAACTGACGATCGACGGCTGGAGCACGTTCTCGCCCGGCGCAGCAGCAGAGTCGCTTACCCGCAGCGGGCTGGGGCGCTCATCCGAAGCCACCGACAGGTGTGCGCCGCAGCGCACGCAGAATCGGCCCGCGGGGACGTCGTGGGCGCAGGCCGGGCACGGCATCGTCGCGATGCCTGGCTGATCGGTCATCGCGGGGACCGTTGCACATCGAGGATGTCGCGCACCATGTTGTCGACGTCGGGACTGCCCAAGCCGGTGACCATGTCGTAGCCCGCCTGTGAAATCGCAACGGCGTTGGTGCCCAACGTGATGTCGTGGAATGCCGGTCGGGCCGCACCGGCCTTCAGTCGGTAGAGCATCGGATTGAGCTCGCCGACCGGCCGGCCGCCGTTGGCGACCAGGAACTGGTTCATCACTGCGGCGATACCGGCCCAGATCGGTGCGGATTGCGACGTACCACCCCCGACGACCAGCTGCTGTTGCTGAACGATGACCGCACCGGTCGAGTTGTCGGCCACCGCGGAGACATCGGGCGTCAACCGCCGAACGGTGTTGGTCGTCGTGGTCACACCGGCCTGCCACGGCGGCCGGTCGAAGAGGTTGGACACCCCTCCGCCGCTCCCCTGCGTCAACGGACCGTCGCTCCAGGCTTGTTCGCCCAGCCACCGGTAGTTCTCGTCGGTGGACAGCGTGGTCCCGCCGACACTCGTCACCTCGGGTAGCGACGCGACGGCGTCGAGGCCCACGTCGGCGGGTCCGGGCGGTGCCGACCAGTCGTGGCCCCGTTTGCATTCCAGACCGGCCAGATCGCCGCTCGCGTCGAACACCGTGGTGCCGTGGGCAAGTGCGGTGGAGATCGCACCCCGGATCGGGGCCAGGTCGGCTGCGGTGATCAGCCTGTCGCAGCCCCAACCGATGGACAGACTCCACACCGCCCCGGGGAACTGCCGGTCCACCGACTGCATCAGTTCGGCGATCTTGACGTAAGTGCTGCCCCCGGCAACCGTCGTCCTGGCGTTCACCAGCACCTTGCGTGCGTCGGGCGCGATCGCGTGAGCGACTTGCAAATCCATCGTGGATTCGCCAGTGCGTTGCTCGGGCACGCCACCGACGACCTCGGGTACGAGCCGCGGCAAGCCATAGGTGGCGGTGAACATGTCCAAGTCGGCCTGATCGAATCCGTCGAACCCGAAGACCGCGATGGTGCCACCCTTGCCGGTGTAACCGGCCTCGGTCAGCGGGCGCACGTTGTACGTGGTCCGCAATGAGTCAGGCGGCAGGCTGTGGTCGGGTACGTCCAGCGGACGGAAGGACGGGCTGTTGGAGTGGTAGGGCGTATAGCTGAGGATCCGCCCGAGACCAGTGACCTTGTCACGCAACGACGCCGGGACTCCCGGCTGCTGAGGCGAGGCGTAGAACACCTGGCCGGCCTTTTCGCGGAAGTCGTGGACGGAGACCTGGAACGCCGCGGCGACGCGCGCCGGCGGGCCGGCGATCACCGCCCAGCGCTGACCGGGCTGCCAGCGAACCGACAATCCGTTGGCCGTCGCCCATGCGTCGAGCCGGTCCGGGCGTTGCGCGTCGGGCAGCTCCGCGGTCAGCTCGACGCTGCGCGCCTGCGAGTCGCCCAGATTCGTCGCCGCGGCGAGCAGCAACGCGAATGGGCCCGAAATCAGCTGCGGGAGCCGTGCGTCCGAACGCGGTCGGAACGCGATCGCCGCGACGACCACTGCAACGCCGACGATCAAGACGAGTGGCACCCGCAGTGCGCGCACAGCGACGTGTGCTCCCCTCGACACCCCGCCAAGTTAGCGCATGGGGCAAACAAATGGGGAACTATCCCCTCAGGCAGCCGAACTCGTACAGCGCGGCGCGGATCGTCGAGTCCCGGTGAGCGAGGGTGGCTGAGGCGTTCGTCGTGCCGCAGACCCTCTCCCGTGTCCGGGCTGATCCTCTGACCGCACAGCCGTCGGCGCATGTCACGCGGTGCGGTTCATCATCGGTCTTCCCCAACGCCGAGATGGACGGTAGCCAATAGCTACCGTCCATCTCGAGATGGGTTGTGCGGCTAGGACTGAATTTGTCCGAGGGTGACCTGCACGGTGCGTGATGCACCCGACGGGTCGTTGTAGGTCAGCGTGACGTTGTCGCCGGGCGCCTTGGACCGGATGGCCGCGACGAGCGACTCCGGGCCGTCGATCACCGTGTTGTCGACCTTGGTGATCACCGCACCCTTCGACATACCTGCCGCTGCGGCCGGGCTGCCGTCCGCAACACCGGCGACCACCGCACCACGCGCGCTGTCATCGGAGCTGAGCTGGACACCCAACGAGGCATGCTGCACGGTCCCGGTCGAAATCAATTCGTCGGCAATGCGTTTCGCTTGGTCAACCGGAATCGCGAAGCCCAGGCCGATCGATCCGCTCTGGGCCGCCTGCGAATCCTGGCCGGCGCCAAGGGATGCGATCGCGGAGTTGACCCCGATCAGATCGCCCTTCATGTCCACCAGTGCGCCACCGGAGTTGCCGGGGTTGATCGCCGCATCGGTCTGGATCGCGCTCATGACCGAATGCTGGCCGGACTGCTCGTCACCCGTTGCGACCGGCCGGTCCAGCGCGCTGATGATGCCGGTCGTCACGGTGCCCTGCAGACCCAGCGGCGAGCCGACCGCGACGACGTTCTGGCCGACCTTCAGATCCTTGGACGAGCCGATCGTGATCGGGGTGAGGCCAGACACGTTCTGAGCGCGGACCACCGCGATGTCGTCGGCAGGATCGGCGCCCACGACGGTGAACGGCACGGTCCGACCGTCAGAGAACGTCACGGTTGCTTCCATGCCTGCGCCGCCCTGGCCGAGCGACCGGCCGCCCCCGCCACCGGGGAACTGGCCGTCCGACGAATCGTCGGCAGGCATCGGACCGCTTCCCGCGGCCTGTGCTGCGGCGGCGACGACGTGATTGTTTGTCAAGATCAACCCGTCGGAGCTCAGGACGATCCCGGATCCTTCCTCACGCCCCTGACCAGTGGTGATCTGCAGCTTCACGACACTGGGCAGTACCTTGTCCGAGACCTGCTCGACCGAACCGACGGGTGCCGAGCTGGCCGGCTGGCCGGCCACGGCGGGGTTCTTCGGCGTCCCGGGCACAAGTTGCCCTTGTGCGGTAGCCGTCGGGTGCCCGGAGTGGTCCACCACGGCGACTGCCCCAGCGGCGCCGGCGATCATCGCGACCACGGCCGTACCACCGATCAAAACGGCCACCCGCGACTTCATCCGTTGCCGGTGATTTTGCTGTGACGCAGATCTCCCATCCCGGGTCCGAGCCCCGTAAGGGGGCGGATACATCTGCGTGCCGTCGGTGACGCCGTAACCGTATTGATATCCGCCAGGGTGGCCCTGTCCTGAATTAGAATGTTCCACAGAATCTTTCGGCTGCCACGGGTAGTGGCCCTCCTGCGGCGAGTGTCCTGACCTGTAGTCCATTGCGTTCAGTTTCGCTTTCTCGTGACAAGAACCGTCTGCGCCCTCGAGGCGCCTGAAAGCAGTTTGCCTACGCCATCTGAGGCTTTGCTGAGAATGAGTTCGGTGTGAGCCAAGACTTTTGCCGGATCAATCCGCTGTAGCGTGACGAGCGTGAACTTCTCCCGCCTGCCCTCTGTTGTTGCGTTCGGTGCCTGCACCGCCGCGTTTGCCGTGACTCTTGCGGCCTGCGGCTCGGACACCACCCCGTCGGCAAGCAAGTCCTCGACCGTCCCGGCGGTCTCCGCCACGGTCACGCAGGCAGCCGGTCCGGATGCCACCTGCCCGACCGCTGCGCCTGCCAGCCCGGGAACCCCGGAGTGGACGTTGCCCGGCGTGACCGGCAGTGTCGCTGTCACCGGATCGACGGACACCGCGGCACCGGTCGTAGCGGTGACCGCCCCCTTCAGCGTGAACGCGACCGAGGTGCACACGCTGCAAGCAGGTACCGGACCCGTCGTCGCACCGACGGCCACCGTCTCGGTCTGCTACGAGGGTGTCAACGGCCGCGACGGCAGCGTCTTCGACAGCAGCTACCAACGGGGCGAGCCGGCCGAATTCTCGCTCGATGGCGTGGTTCCCGGCTTCCAGAAGGCGATCGCGGGCCAGAAGGTCGGGTCGACCGTCGCCGTCGCCATGGTGTCCGCCGACGGTTACCCGCAGGGCCAGCCGCGGGCCGGCATCCTGCCGGGCGACACGCTGGTCTTCGCCATCAAGATCCTCAGCGCTTCCTAGCCGACTACGGCGTACAGGTGCCCTGTAGGCCGTTCACCAGCGCGTAGATGTCGTCCTTCTTCTGGTCCGCATAGTCGATGGCGGTCCAGGTGGATGGCTGTGGCCAGGCGTTGGACACCGTCGGCCCGTAACTCCCGTAGCCAAGGCCGTAGCCGTAACCCGGGGACACGACGAACAGCGCGCCCACGGCGTCTCGCATGTCGTCGCTGGCCCGCCGAAGGTCGACCAGGGCCGGAGCCAGGCCCGGGACGATGCCCGCCCCGTTGATGTCCTCCATGTAGTGGACGCCGTGGCTGATCATGGCGAGCTTCACGTTGGTGTCGCGCTGCTGCGCGGCTCCGCTGGCATAGGGCGAGCTGATCACGATCCGAACCCCGCCGATGCCGGCATTGATGTCGTTGTCGAGACTCTCGCGGATCTGGTCGAGTACCCCGCAGGGCACTCGCGCGGGATCGGCGGCGACCGGAGTCGCCGAGATCATCGACGTGCAGGTCACGAGGGCGGCGATCGCGATCGCTTGGGTTTGCTTCATAGTCCACCTACATACTGGGGCATCACCGTTGATGCCTGTACATAGCTGGAATTGACGACGGTGTTACCGCCGCTCGGGAATTAGCCGAGGCTACCTGGCGACCGGCCAGTCCCAGACCGACATGTCGCCGCGCGGGTAGTTCATGCAGACGTCGGTGGCCTTGGCCACGACGCCCTTGTTGTTGAAGAACAGCTTGGCCCAGTTGCCCCAGCGGGTCGCGACGAACTCGTAGTAGACGTTGGTCGCGGTGTCCTCGGAGTATTGCCGGCGCGCGACCGGGTCGAGGGAGAAGAACCAGTGGATGCGATCGAACGCGATCTGCTGCACATCGGCGGGCCGGTTGCTGCGGTCGATCATGTATCGCTCGAAGTACACCGGACTGGTGTCGCGCGCTGCAGCCATGTACTGCTCGACATCGCACTGGGTGATGATGATGCGGTGCGGGATCGGGAAGTCGTCGCTGGCATCGGCGGCGGCGGGGCCGGCGGTGATGACACCGGCTGCGGCCATCGCACTCAACGCAAGGCTTGCCAACTTCGCGCGACTCATCAAACCAGCCATCGTTCTCCTGCCCCAATCCCTAAAACCTTAAGCGGACTAACTATATAGCGGTCCACAACGCAGTATCCACCCCAGCCCGCGATTGGACGGCGAATGTGACGAGTGAGACTCGCTGCCGGGAAACGCTCAGCCGCCGTTGGTGACCGGGTTGGACGACAACGTGATGAATTGGTCGTTGATCCACACACCCCAGCGGCCGCCCCACATGTGCGTCCAGACCACGGGATGCCCGGCCCAGACTTCAGCCGGTTTGCGCGGTGCCCAGTCCGGAGCCGGCTCGCCGACGTTCTGGTCCGGCGGTGGCGGGTCCGCGATCGCGATCGCCGGTGCGGCGCCCATCGTCAGCCCGATCGCGAGTGCCGCAATGCTCAGCGCGGTTTTGATCACAGCCATATGCAGACTCCAACGTTCAGGCGATGTGCGAATACTTAGCAAATATAACCAGCAGACGGTCCGGGTAATCCCCTACCCCGGAACTTCGCGGACCCGCGGCGCTACGGCGTCGGCGCGGGCGTCGCGGTGATCGGGGCCGGCTGGCCGGGGGTGTTGAACTCGTATCCCGGCGGCGGCGGACCGTTCAGCGAGTAATAGCCCGGCGGGAGCGCCGGCGTCCCGGGCGGCGGTGGCTTTCCGGGGCCGTACTCGCTCGGGGGCGCCTCCGAACCGGGCGCGGTATACGACTTGTATCCCGGCGGCAGCGGCGGCGGCGCTCCGGCACCCGGCGGCGGCGCGACCGAGCCGCTGGCCGATGCGGACTCGTCGGGCCCGTAGTACGGGTCGCGGACGTTGTGCCACATGTCCTTGAGCGACCCGAGGATGCCGGGGGTGTTCTGCGAACCGTAGCTCGGGTTGGCAATCTCCGGCACCGAGGGCGGCGCCCCGGGCGGCGGGGGTGCGGGCGCGGGCGGAGCCGCCGGATCGACCGGCATCGCCACGGGTTGGCCCGGCGGGACGGCGGCCGGATCCGACGGGACCGGAATCGGCGTCGGTGTCATCGGGTCGGCGGCGGCCGTCGCGGCTCCGGCCAGCGCAGCGCCGACGGTGAAGCTCGCGATGGCGACTGCGTGGACAAGTGTCGCGGTGCGGTGCCGTTCAGTCATGAATCCGGCGGTCCTCTCGATCTCCCTGCGAAGGGTTGCCCCTTGGCGTAGAGGCATCGTCGCACACATCGGCCGTCGGCGTGCCTGCGGCAAAACCGGTGTGCTGTCCGTCCTATCGCACGCCCGACGCATCGTGTTTCAGCACGCGCTGGTGCCCGCGACGCGCGCGGGCACCAGGGGAACGCCGGATCAGACCTGGTTGGTCTCGGTGGAGCCGGTGGCCGATCCCTTGAGGTAACGGGTTGCAAAACCGATCGACGCCATCGCCGCGACCACACCGATGACGCCCCACAGGACGATCGGGAACACCAGCGAGCCGAAGATGACGTTGTAGGTCACCGCCAGGTAGATCGACCAGAGCACCCGGTAGATCGACCAGAAGGCCAGCAGGCCGGTGCTGATGGCGATGTAGAGACTGTGCTGGCGCTCGACGCGGTCGATGTGCTGCGCGATGGGAGTCGGCACGATCTTCATGGGGTTCTTCCTCTCGTTGTCCGCCGCCTCGGTGGCGTCGATGAGAGAAGTGAAGAACTACCGGACGGCTACCGATCCCAACTGGAGACCCGGATCGGCCGACGGCTACAGCTCGTCGGAGAAGTCAGCGGTCAGCCACCGGTCCGGCCGGATCGTGAACAACACGTTGGCGTGGCCCGCCATGGATTCGAGGAACTGACGCGCGCCTTCCTCACCGAGGTAGCGCACCGCCGTCTTCTCCAACACCTCCGGCGGCGTCGGGTCGGTGGTGTCGACCAACGTGCCCTCGACCACGACGTAGCGATACGGCGGCTCCTCGTCCTGAACCACCAGCGTCGCCGCGCCGGCCTCGGTGATCAGCCGCGCCTTGCGCGTCGACGGGCCGGTGGAGATCTGGATGTCCCCGCCGGGGGTGTACTGGTACCAGATCGGAATGCTGGCCGGCGGCCGGCCGTCGGTGGTGGCGACGGACAGTACCGCCACATGTTTCGCGGCGAGGAAATCCTGCCGCTCGGACTCGGTCAGTTGTCTGGGCATATAGCGGCCAACTCCCCGATCTGCGGGGCTATTCCTGCGCGTGCGACACCCCTCGACGGGTCCTGGGATTGTCGGCGAGGTTCGGTAGGGTCTGCGCGTGACTTCGAGCCCAACCCTCAAATCTGTAAATGCCCGTCTTGCTGAAGAACTCGCCGTCGCAGAGGCCCGGGTGGCCGCTGCGGTCCGGCTGCTCGACGAGGGTGCGACCGTTCCGTTCATCGCGCGCTACCGCAAGGAAGTCACCGGCAGCCTCGACGACGGTCAACTGCGCGACCTCGAGGAGCGGCTGCGCTATCTGCGCGAGCTCGACGAACGGCGGGACGCGGTGCTCGCGTCGATCGCCGAGCAGGGCAAGCTGACCGACGAGTTGAAGTCCGCCCTGCTGAGCGCCGACACGAAGTCTCGGATCGAGGACATCTACCTGCCGTACAAGCCGAAACGGCGCACCAAAGCCCAGATCGCCCGGGAAGCCGGCCTGGAGCCGCTCGCCGATCGGCTGCTCGCCGACCCGGCCATCGCCCCGGAGGCCGCGGCCGCTGAATTCGTCACCGCCGATGTCGCCGACGCCGCGGCGGCGCTCGACGGTGCGCGGCACATCCTCGTCGAACGGGCGGCCGAGGATGCCGAACTGGTGGGTGCGATCCGGACCAGGTTCTGGGACGAGGGCGCGGTGCGGACCACACCGTTTTCCGACGAGGCCGAGAAAAGCCCAGCGGCACAGAAGTTTCGGGACTATTTCGAATTCACCGAGCGGCTGGAGGATATGCCGTCGCACCGGGTGCTGGCGGTGCTGCGCGGCGAGAAGGAACAGGCCCTCGCCGTGCGCTTCGACGGCGGCAGCGACGACGCCTATGAGGTGATGGTCGCCAACGCCCTCGGCGTCGACCTGACCGCCCGAGCGGCCGCCACCCCATGGCTGGCCACCACGGTCCGGCTGGCCTGGCGCACCCGACTGATGATCTCCGGCGCGGTCGATGCCCGGATGCGGCTGCGTCAGCGCGCCGAAGAGGACGCCGTCGCCGTGTTCGCCAAGAACCTCAAGGACCTGCTGCTGGCGGCGCCGGCGGGTACCCGCACCGCCCTCGGACTCGATCCGGGGTTCCGCACCGGAGTCAAGGTCGCCGTCGTCGACGACACCGGCAAGGTCCTCGAAACCTGTGCGATCTACCCACATCAGCCTCAGCGCCAATGGGATTCGGCCAAGGCGACCCTCGCCGCACTGGTTGCGCGCCACGGCGTCGAGCTGATTGCGATCGGCAATGGCACCGCGTCGCGGGAGACCGACGCACTGGCCACCGAACTCATCGCCGACATCCGCTCGGCGGGGGCCACCGCACCGGCGAAGGCCATGGTCAGCGAGGCCGGCGCGTCGGTGTATTCGGCATCGGCCTACGCGGCCCGTGAGCTACCGAGTCTGGACGTGACGGTCCGCGGTGCGGTGTCGATCGCCCGCCGCCTGCAGGATCCGCTGGCCGAACTGGTGAAGATCGACCCGAAGTCGATCGGCGTCGGCCAATACCAGCACGACGTCACCCCCGGCACCCTCGCTCGCAGCCTCGACGCAGTGGTGGAGGATGCGGTGAACGCCGTCGGGGTCGACCTGAACACGGCGTCGGTCCCGCTGCTGTCACGGGTATCGGGGGTCTCCGAGTCGCTGGCCGAAGCGATCGTGGCCTATCGCGAGAAGACCGGACCGTTCCGCAGCCGCACCGCCTTGCTCGACGTTCCGCGACTGGGCCCCAAGGCTTTTGAACAATGTGCCGGCTTCCTGCGGATTCGGGGTGGCGACGACGCGCTCGACGCCTCAGGTGTCCACCCGGAGGCCTATCCCGTGGTGCGGCGCATCCTGGACCGGTCCGGCATCACGATGGCCGAACTGATCGGCAACGAACGGGCATTGCGCACATTGCGGCCTGCCGACTTCGCCGACGACCGCTTCGGCGTGCCCACGGTGACCGACATCCTCGCCGAGCTGGAAAAGCCGGGCCGCGATCCGCGGCCTGCCTTCTCCACCGCGACCTTCGCCGCGGGCGTGGAGAAGGTGGCCGATCTCAAGGTCGGAATGGTGCTCGAAGGTGTCGTGACCAACGTCGCGGCGTTCGGCGCCTTCGTCGACGTCGGCGTCCACCAGGACGGTTTGGTGCACGTCTCGGCGATGTCGGACCGATTCGTGTCCGATCCGCATGAAGTGGTGCGCTCAGGTCAGGTGGTGCGGGTGAAAGTCGTCGACGTCGACGTCGAGCGCCAGCGCATCGGACTCACCCTGCGGCTGGGCGACGCCCCCAAGCGCGTTCAGCCCAAGCGGACAGAGCAAGGCACCCGACCTGGCCCCGGCCGGGAGCGCCGTCAGCCTGCCCGCGCCGAGCATGGACGGCGCGACGACAAGCGCTCCACCGGTTCGATGGCGCAGGCGCTGCGCGACGCAGGATTCGGCCGGTAAGCCGGAGCCGGTCGGACGGTGCACGAAATTCCGCCGATAAACGTTCACCGTTCCCCGGATTCCCAGTGCACCCGCAGGCGGTATTCAATTCACTACCAGATTCGGACACGTTCCTGGGATTTCTCAGGCTGCATTTATGTATTACACGACGTGGTGTAAGAAAACTCTCCTGAACTGCGCTTATACCCCCACATTAATGACAATTCGACGCGCTGTGCGATATTTCACCGTAAGGGTATGACACGGAATTCGTAGCCATATTCACGCGCTATTGCGGCCATGACAGATACCGCTTTTTCCGAATCCCTCAACCCGATCGCGGTCCGCAGGCACGGCGATCCGCGCGTGACCGGCACCGCGGTGGCGTTCACCGAACATCGGTACAACCAGGACGAGGTGTCCGCTGCGCTCACCTCGTTCGCCGAGCCCGGCTTCGCACGCTTCGCGGCCAGCAGCGGGGTCGAATACCGCAGTCTGGCACTGCCGTTGGAGCGCTACCCGCGGCTGACCGGTTTCACCGAGGCCAACGCGGCGTACCTCGAGGTGGCCGCCGAGCTCGGCGAGCACGCGGTGCGGCGAGCACTCGACGCCGCGCACGTCCGTCCCGACGAGGTCGACGCGATCGTGACCGTGTCGAGCACGGGGGTGGCGGTGCCGACGATCGATGCCCGGATCGCGTCCGCGGTCGGGTTGCGTCCCGACGTCAAGCGCATCCCACTGTTCGGCCTCGGGTGCGTCGCAGGCGCGGCCGGGCTGGCCCGGGTGCACGATTACCTACGCGGGTTCCCCGATCAGGTCGCTGTTTTGCTGTCGGTGGAACTGTGTTCCCTGACGCTGCAACGCGACGACACGTCGATCCCCGCACTGATCGGCGTGTGCCTCTTCGGTGACGGCGCGGCGGCCGTCGTCGCCGCCGGCGCCGATCGGGTGCCGGCCGGGCTACCCCTTCATCCGGGACCGCGGATCCTGGCGACCCGCAGCCGGCTGTTCGCCGACACCGTCGACGTCATGGGCTGGAACGTCAGCTCCAGCGGATTTCAGCTGGTGATGTCGCGTGACGTCCCCAAGATGGCCGACGACCATCTGCGCGGCGAGGTCGACAGGTTCCTCGCCGACCACGGTCTGACCACCGCCGACATATCGACCTGGGTGTGCCATCCCGGCGGCCCCAAGGTGCTCGACGCGATGCACAACGCCATCGGCATGCCGCCGGAAGCGCTGCGGCACAGCTGGCAGTCGATGCGGGACAACGGGAACATCTCCTCGGCATCGGTGCTCGATGTCCTCGACCGCACCCTCGCCGCCGGGCCCGCGGTGGGCTCGTTGGGGCTGATGCTGGCGATGGGGCCCGGCTTCAGCTTCGAGCTGCTGCTGCTGGGCTGGTGAGGGAGATGAGTATCTACTACCTCTTCATCCTCCTGATCGGCGTCGAGCGGCTCATCGAGTTGGTGGTGTCACGTCGCAATGCCCGATGGTCTTTCGCCCAGGGCGGCACAGAATTCGGCCGTGGACACTATCCGGCGATGGTGACGATGCACACCCTGCTACTCGCGTCATGCGTGGCCGAGGTGGCCACCGCGCACCGGCCGTTTCTCCCCTGGCTCGGCTGGCCGATGCTGGCCGTCGTCGTGGCAAGCACGGTGGTGCGCTGGTGGTGTGTGGGTGTGTTGGGCAAGCACTGGAACCCCCGGCTGATCGTGATCAAGGGTGCTCCCCTGGTCCGCAACGGACCGTACCGATGGCTGCATCACCCGAACTACACGGCGGTCGCAGCCGAAGTGGCCGCGCTGCCGCTGGTGCATTCGGCCTGGGTGACCGCGATCGTGTTCAGCATCGCCAATGCCGCGGTGCTGACCGTGCGGATCCGCGCCGAGAACGCCGCGCTCGGGTACGCCTGAGACAGCGGCGGAAATTGTCTCGACTGTCAGAACCGCTGAATCGCAACGTCTTTCGCCGGTGACGCGATTTCGGCTGCCCACGGGCCTTGCCGGTGTTACGTTGGTTCCCTAGTTGACGTTGTGCACAGCCACATCGAGGGGTCTGTCATGAGCACTGCCGCCGAACGCGCCGACCAGCTTGCGTTGGTGGCCCGGCTCAAGTCCGCTTATCCGGAACTGCCGGATGCTCCCACCCCGGATCTGCTCGACCACGCCAGGTTCGTCGCCTACATGAAGCCGGTGCACGATGTCGGCGGCGAGCCGGACGCGCCGATGAAGTACGAGAACAAGGACTACGAGTACTGGGAGCACATGACCTACGTCATCTGCGAGGTGCTTGCGTGGCGCGGAATCTGGCTCTCCGAGGAACGACGCCGGATCGGCAACGTGGACGTCCAGCGCGCCGTCTATCTCGGCTTCCCCTACTACGGCCGCTGGCTGCTCTCGGTGGCCAGGGTCCTGATCGAAAAGCACCACATCGGTCTCACCGAGCTGACCGAGCGGATGGCGGAGGTCAAGGAGCGCTACGCAGGCGGACTGGAGGGCAAGACCCTGGCGGCCAAGCCCAAGTTCGAAGGCGACGGATCACAGGTCAAGCGCAACAGTCACATCGTGCACGCCCAGGGCAAGGGCGACCCGCAGGTCTACGCGGGCAAGGCCGGTGAGCCGAGGTTCAAGGTCGGCGACCCCGTCGTCGTGCGTGAACTGCCGGTGCTGTTCTACACCCGCACGCCCGAGTACGTCCGCGGCGCCACGGGCGTCATCGACGCGGTGGCCTATGAAAGCCCGGCCGCCGAGGACGAGACCTGGGACATCCCCGACGCCAAGCCCGAATGGTTCTACGTCGTCAAATTCAGCATGTCCGAGCTGTGGGACGACTTCAACGGCCCGGACACCGACAGCTTGCGCACCGAAATCCCCGAGCACTGGCTTGCGCCCTTATAGGAACGGACGGACATGACCGACCACGGCCACGATCACGACCATGACCACGACCGCACCGTCAAGCCGATGGTCGACGAGATCACCGACTTCGAGGTTCTCGAGATCGCGCTGCGCGAATTGTGCATCGAGAAGGGCATTTTCACCGCCGAGGAGCACCGCCGCTTCACCGAGTTCGCCGAGCAGATCGGCCCGACGCCGGCGGCCCGCCTGGTGGCCCGCGCCTGGCTGGATCCGGACTTCAAAGCCCTTGCCCTCGCCGAACCGATGACCGCCAGCAAGGAGGTCGGCGTCGACTGGCTCGAGCCGACCGGCTTCGGTACCCCCAGCGACTTCACCGCCTTCCAGATCCTCGAAGACACCCCGGCCGTGCACAACGTGATCGTGTGCGCGCTGTGCTCCTGCTACCCCCGGCCCATTCTCGGCAACTCCCCTGAGTGGTACCGCACACCGAACTACCGTCGGCGGCTGGTGCGCTGGCCCCGGCAGGTTCTCGCCGAGTTCGGCCTCTACCTGTCCGACGACATCGAAGTTCGCGTGCAGGATTCCAATCAGAAGCACCGCTTCATGGTCATGCCGATGCGACCCGAGGGCACCGACGGCTGGACCGAAGAGCAGCTGACCGAGATCATCACCCGCGACTGCCTGATCGGCGTCGCGCTGCCGAAGCCCGGTGTGACCACCAATGTCATCACCGACACTCGCCCCGCCATGCATCCGGTCGGCGAATGAAACCCGAGCCGTTACAACAGATCGTCGACCGCAATCAGGTCTGGCCGGTCATGGCGGCCAAATACGGGGTGGAGAATCCGGTGCCGCCGTGGAAAACCAGCCTCGACGGGCTCTGCGACGCACTCGATCACGCGGCGTGTGAGGCTGACGTCCCGACATTCAAGGAACGCCGCGACGAAGAAGACGACCTGTCGGCCACCGTGTACGCAGGCCTTCCCTACCCCGAGAGCCAGCTGATCTCACTGGCCCACTCGCTGTTGTCCCGGGGTGTCATCACCGAAGACGAACTGCAGCAACGTCTTTCCGCTGTCCGCGCCCGGCTGGAGGCCTGACACCGGGGAGCGTGTCCCCCGATCGGTGGATATCGCGGTCATCCGGCATTGCGGCCGATCGGTGGATATTTCGCGAGGCCCCGCCGGGTCATAGTTGCCTGGTGAGCCGTCAAGCAAGCGGCGGCTCCCCAACTCAAAGGATGGCAACGATGAACAGCGGCATGGTCTTGTCGAAACGCACGGCAGCGGCTTCGAGCGCAATCGGTATCCGCCCAGCGTATTTCGTTCAGCACGGGAACGGCATCTTCCGCCCCACCCCGTCTGCGGCGGCCTCCTGGAGCGAGGGTCTGATCAGCGGCCAGGCGATCGCCGGGCTCGCGGCATCGACGCTGGAACGCAAGTACGGCAGCGTCGGATATCTGCCCACCCGGCTGACGCTGGATCTGCTCAAACCTGCCCGTGCCGTCCCCACCCATACTCAGACGCGGCTGATCCGGCACGGAAACCGGATGCGCACCGCCGAATGCGACATCATCCAGGACGACTGGATCGTGGCACGCGCAACTCTGTTGCAATACCGGCTGACTCGCACACCGGACGCGGCGCAGGCACCGCCCGCCGGCGCGCCCCGTGACACCGAGAACGACGCCCTCTACGTCGACGGCGACGGGACCGGCTGGAGCCCGATGGGCGAACAGACCACGACCGGACGCAAACGCGCGTATTACGGCGGCCTGGACGCGGTGGCCGGTCTGCAGTCCACGCCCTTCGTCCGTGCGGCGGTGGTCGCCGAGGCGGCCGCGAACCTGGTGACCAACCTGGGCGCCGGCGAAATCGGCTACATCAACGGGGATCTGACGGTGGCACTGTCGCGACTGCCCCGCGGGGTGTTCATCGGCGTGCAAGCCGACACCCACTTCGCCGAGAACGGGGTGTCGGTGGGCAGCGCCACCCTGTTCGACGATGCGGGCGCCTTCGGCACCAGCATGGTGACCGCGGTCTCGAATCCCGCGGGCCGTATCGGCACCCGCCCGCGCGACTGAGCCCCGGGCCGCCTCGCCCGAAACTAGAGTGCAGCAAATGAGCCTCGTCACCTATCAACTGGAAGACCACGTCGCGACGATCACCCTCAACCGGCCCGAAGCGCGCAACGCCATCAACGGCCCGCTCCGCAAGGACCTCAATGCCGCATGGGATCGATTCCGTGACGAGGAGGACGCCTGGGTGGGAATTCTGACCGCCAACGGCGACGTCTTCTGCGCGGGTGGCGACCTCAAAGACGGCGAGGGTTCGGTGGGCACCTTCGGCGGGACGTTCTGGGAGAAGCCGACGATCAACTCGTTCGAGTCCGGCATGGAGTTGTTCAAACCCACGATCGCCGCCGTGCACGGGCCCTGTGTCGGATACGGAGTAACCGGAGTCCTGTTCTGCGACTTTGTGATTGCGTCAACCGAAGCCACGTTCAGCTTCCCGGAAGTGACCCTCGGCGTGCCGACCATCGTCGGCGCCATCCGGTTGCCGCACCGCGTCGGCTGGGCCAACGCCATGGAACTGCTGCTCACCGGCAAGCCCATCGGCGCCGAGCGGGCCAGGGAGATCGGGCTGGTGTGGAAGCTCGTCGAACCCCAGGATCTGCAGGCCGAGGCCCAGGCCTGGGCCAGAACCCTGACCGAAGCCGCGCCGTTGGCGCAACGAGCCACCAAAGAAGTGGCCTGGCGGACCGCCGACATGGGCTGGATCGAGTCGGTGCGCTTCGGCGAGGTGATGCGCAAGGTCGCCGGTGCCACCGAGGACGTCGGCGAAGGCCTGCAAGCGTGGCGGGAGCGGCGCAAACCGCAGTGGAAGGGCCGCTGACCGCCTAACTCGGCGGGTCGGGCGCCGGCGCGTGCAGCCACCGCTCATAGATGCCGGCGTAGGTGCCGTCGTGGAGCGCACCGGCCAGCCAGGCGTCGGTCGCAGCGGCGAGAGGGCTGTCTTTGGGCAGCAGATAGGCCTTGGCCTCGGAGGTGAACGGGTGCCCCGGGTGCTGGGCCACCAACTCGGGGTGCAGCGACGACTGGTAGATGGCTTCGATGGCGTCGGTGACCATGACGTCAGCGCCGCCGGCCGCGAGTTGATCGAAGATGGTGGTGTTGTCCGGCCAGACGACGAGCTGCGCCTCGGGCAGGTGCTTGCGGGCGAACTGTTCGTTGGTGCCACCGTTGTTCTCGATGACTCGTACGCCCGGCTTGTTGATCTGCTCGATGGTGGCGAGCCGCTCGGCATTGGCCGCCGGGACCAGCGCGGTCTTGCCGCCGGCCAGATAGGACCGGGTGACGTCGACGACGCGGCGACGCTCGGGAGTGTCGGTGATGCCGCCCATCGCGATATCGCATCGGCCCGGTGAGGTGACATCGGCGACGAGAGTCGACCAGGTGGTCGGCACGAACACCACCGTGCGTCCGAGATGCTCGGCCAAATCGGCGGCCATGTCGATGTCGACCCCGCTGTACTGACCTGTCGCCGGGTCCCGGTAGGTCAGCGGCCGGTAGTCGCCGGTGGTGCACACCTTCAAGGTCTCCGGGCCGCCGGCCCAGGCGAGCGACGGCGCGACGCACGCGGTAAGCGCCGCGGTGACGGCGAGTGCGCCAAAGGTCAACAGCCGCATACGCTTACCGTACTTCCATTGCGCCGGAGAGGTATTCGGCGCGGCAGGCACGGCGGGCCAATTTGCCGCTGGTGGTGCGCGGGATGGCGCCGGCGGGCAGCAGCCGCACATCGGCGGCCTCGACACCGTGACGTTCGAAGACCGCCGACCGGATGGCTGCGATCGCCGGTGCCGGGTCGCTACGACTGGTGCCGGCCGCCCGCTCGGCAATGATCACCAGCTGTTCGGTGGCGTCTTGTGTTGTCGCACCGGTCATCTGGTTCTTCGGGACGGAGAATGCCGCCACGTACCCGCGCCGCACAAGGGCTGAGGAATCCGCGGCGGTCTTCTCGATGTCATGCGGATACAACGTCCGGCCGCCGAGCACCACGATGTCGGCCAGGCGCCCGGCGACGTAGAGATCGCCCCCGCGATAGAAGCCGAGGTCGCCGGTGCGCAACCAGGCGCCGTCGGCGGGCACGCCGTCAGCGTGGCTGCCCTCGGACCGCCGGTGCGCGAGCCTGGCCCCGAACACGTGGCGGCTCTGCTCGGGTTGGCCCCAATAGCCGCGGCCGACATTGTTGCCGTGCAACCAGATTTCACCGATGCGGCCGTCGGGCAGCTCTGCGCCGGTCGCCGGTTCGACGATCGCCGCCCACAGGCTGCGAGCCACCTGGCCGCACGACACCTGGGTGACGGCGTCGGCATCCGCGCCTGCCTCTTGCGCAATTCCTTCGGCCAGCCGCTCGCGGTCCAGACGAAAAACGGTGGGCCGCGCGGCCGGAGCGATGGTCGCGACGAACAGAGTGGCCTCGGCGATGCCATAGGACGGCTTGAATGCCGTCGGCGGCAGGCCGTGCGGTGTGAACGCCTCGGAGAACGTGGTGATGGCGTCGACGCTCACCGGTTCGGAGCCGATGATCATCACCACGTTGCTCAGGTCGATGTCGTCACCGGCGTCGGGAAGGCCGCGCGCGGCGGTCCACTCGTATGCGAAGTTGGGTGCGGCGGTGATGACATGGCCGTCCCGGGACGCATCGGAAAGCGCCCGGATCCAGCGTTGCGGCCTGCGGATGAAGGCGGTCGGGGACAACAAAGTGGAGTGTCCGCCGTACACCGTCGGGAAGCCGATCATCGACAAGCCCATATCGTGGTAGAGCGGTAACCAGCTGACACCGTGGGTATTTCGGTCGAGCAGATCGATGGACAGGATCATCTGGATCAGGTTGGTGCCGACTGCCCGGTGGGTGATCTCCACGCCTGCCGGCGGCCGGGTCGAGCCCGACGTGTATTGCAGATGCGATACGTCGTCGACGTCGACAACGGTCTCGACGAAGTCGGTGGCCGAGGAATCGGGAATCTCGTCGATGATCAGCATCCGCGGCTGCCGAGCCGCGGACAGCTTGGCCAGAAACCCGCGCACACTGTCAGCGGCGGCTGCGGTGGTGAGCACCAGCACAGGCTGCGAGTCAGCCAGAGCGGTCTCGAGACGTTCAGCGTGACCGGGCAATTCGGGAGCGAAAAGCGGCACCGCGATGGTGCCCGCCTTGATCGCGGCGAAGAAACCGGCGATGTAGTCCAGGCCTTGCGGCGCCAGGACCGCCACCCGATCTCCTCGGTCAGCGCTGCGCTGTATGTGCGCCGCGATCGCGCGCAGGCGCACGCCGAGTTGAGTCCAGGTCAGTTCGAACACCACCGGTTCCGCTGAGCGGCTGTAATCGAGGTAGCGGTACGCGACCGTGTCGCCCACGTTGGCAATGTTGCGGTCGATCAATGAGATCAACGTCACGCCCGGCGGTAAGACGACGTTCCCGTCGGCGTCCAAGCAGTCTTCGATCCGAAGCAGACCCTGTGGTGCGTCGACGTGGCCGCGGTCCATGCCAGGAGTCTAGGACGCTATCGTGAGTGCGATTTTCGACGATGACACCTGAGGAGAGCATGCCGAGCTGGATCGCCGAGCTGGTCCAACTCGACCGGACCGAGCACACGTTTCGCGCCTCGGCGTCCTACGGCGCCGGTCCCCGGCTGTTCGGTGGGCTTATCGCGGCGCAGGCGCTGGCCGCCGCGGGCGCCACAGTCCAGCCCGGCCGGCTGCCACAGTCGCTGCACGCCTACTTCATCAAGGGCGGCCGGATCGGCGTCGACATCCACTTCACCGTCGAAATCACCCGGGACGGCCGCTCTTTCAACACCCGCCGTGTCACGGCAACGCAGGACGGTGTCGCGATCTTCGAGATGCTGGCGTCGTTCCACCAACCGGAGACGACCACCGACTGGCAGCTGCCGCAGGAACCACGGGTGCCACTGCCGGAGGCGACGATCCTCACCCGACTGCCGGTCGAGTGGGCCGATCACTTCGACATCCGGCTCGCAGCGGGGCCGCAGAGCCGCATCGAATGGCCCACCCAGCCGTTCTGGTTCCGCACCCGCGAACCGATCGAGGACGATCCCCTGCTGCAGGCCTGCGCGCTGACCTTCATCTCCGACCTGGGCATGGTGTCGTCGGCACGTCCGCCGGGGCCGGAATTCCCCGGTCCGGGTGGAGCCGCCAGCCTCGACCACGCGTTGTGGCTGCACCGGCCGACCGACCCCCACCGGTGGCATCTCTATGACGCGACCGCGGTGAGTCACAGCGACGCGCGGGGGTTGGCGCACGGCTCATTTCAGCGTGATGACGGTACCCTGATCGCCAGCGTCGTCCAGGAATCTCTCTGGCGAACCTGAGCCCAGCTTTCTGCGTATCTATGGCGTGCGAAT
Source organism: Mycolicibacterium rhodesiae (assembly GCF_002086695.1). Taxonomy (GTDB): domain Bacteria; phylum Actinomycetota; class Actinomycetes; order Mycobacteriales; family Mycobacteriaceae; genus Mycobacterium; species Mycobacterium rhodesiae. The sequence goes on along the minus strand of NZ_MVIH01000005.1, from coordinate 290,196 downwards.
CCGCAGGCCACAGCAAGGCAGGACCCAGCGCACACACAGCCGGAAACAACGGTGTTTAGCAGAGACCGGCTACGGGAACAAACTCGCATTCGACCGCGTTGACGCGACGTCGAATGCGGAAACGAAAGGCACGGATCATGACGGTCGATTACGACGCCCCCCGCCGCACCCAGGCCGAGCCTGAGGAAGAGTCGCTCGAAGACCTGGCGGGACGGCGCAAGGACACGGCCACGGCCGTAATAGATATCGATGAAGCAGAGGCGGCGGATTCCTTCGAGCTGCCCGGTGCAGACCTGTCAGACGAAGAGCTCACGGTACGGGTCGTCCCCAAGCAGGCTGACGAGTTCACCTGCAGCAGCTGCTTTCTGGTGCACCATCGCAGCCGGCTGGCGGACGCCACCAGCATGGTCTGCACCGACTGCGCCTAGCGGCCGGTCCGCGCGGTCCCACCTGGCGGTGGGCGTGCTCGTCGCCGCGCCGTCAATTGACGGCGGGTCAACGGCACGCCCCCGCGTTACTCAGGCGATGACGCGGACCAGGAAGGGCGCCATGTCTTTGGCACGCACCGCGGAGACCGCGACAACCGTGTCGGTGACCTCCAGCATCTGGTTGTTGCCGAGGAACATCGCGACACTCTGGGTGCCGTCCGGCCCGTAGAAAATCAGATCGCCGGGCAACGCCTGGTCAGGCGTGACGTGCTGGCCCACTTTGTACATGTCTCCCGAGGAGCGCGGCAGCTTGGCGCCGACCCCGGCGTAGATGTACTGAATCAGGCCCGAGGAGTCGAAGCCGACCACTGCTGCGCTCGGCCCTTTGCCCAGGGTGGGTCCGTTGATGTCGCCGCCGGCCCAGGCGTAGGGCACGCCCCGCTGGGCGAGTCCACGCTGGATCACCAAGTTGACGTACTGATCCCGGCCCACCGGAGCCGCGGTCGCCGTCGGGGCCAGTAGGCCGGGAATCGCGAACAGCATCACCAGGCTGATCGCCAGGGCGTACAAGCGCTTCTTCATCATGATCTCCACCTTCCGGGCGCCTCTGAGCAAAGCTCCGTCCTCTTCACAGAGGTCACTTCTGTCACTTTCTACCGCAATCAGCTGACAGCCGCTGACCACGCTTGTGGCCTGAACAGGGCTTTTAGCCGATCCGTGACGCAAAGGTGTCCAAAGCGGTGTGCATCCTTGCCCGATTGGTTGCGATCATCCCGCTGCCGTCAGCAACGAGCAGAGCTCGGCGCCTGGACTGCTCAGCGGCGCCGGTCGCGGACCCGATACGTCGACGGCCACGACTTGCGGGACTCGTCGCCGGTGAGCGTCATCCCCATCCCGCCGACTTTGACGTCGTAGGCTTCCTTGCCTGCGCCGACCTCGCGGTTGGCGTGCTCCTGCGCCAGGTAGTACAACTCGTCGATCGCGGCTTCGCTGTACGCGACGAAGGACGTCTCGCGCACGACGTCGTCGCTGAGAACCATGGTGTCGGGCAGGATGCGCGAGGCCACCGCGGCCAGACCCAGCAGCGCGAACGGGATCACCCAGTAGCACAGAACGCACAGCGGGTTCGCGGAGTCGCGGATCGTGGCGGCGTCGGAGACGATCGGCGGGATTGCCGAGGACACCGTCATCCCCGCGAAGGCCGCGATCCAGATCCAGGTCAGCAGCGACGTGATTTTCGTGAACGGCTCGCTGGTGACGATCTCGTCAGGGCGTCCGGCCGCGGCGAATCCCCGCACGAACGGCGTGCCGGACACCGCCCCGACCAGTGCGATGACGAAGATGCCCGCAGTGCTCAGCGGCAGGATCCACTGCTCCAAGAACGACTGTCTCGCCACGAAGGTCAGCACCGCCAGTACGAATATTGCTGCGACAGAACCGATTTCGAAGTTCAGTCGCGACACCTCGCGGGTGCGGCCCATCACCAGTCCGATGATCGCGACGGCGAGGGCGACCAGCACGGCCGTCGTGAACGGCGCGTTGCCGACCAGTACCCAATAGACGATCCACGGCGCGAAACCAACGAGAATGCCCACGGTGGCTCAGTGTATGGGGCGGGCGTTGAGCGACCGCTCAGCGGCGTCCGGTGTCGGGTGGGCCGCCGATGGGTACACCGAATCGTGAGTTCAACGAGCCAGCGCCAACTGGGCGAGTCCGACAGCCCGATCGAGGACGAACTCGAAGCCGCTTTCAATCGAATGGTCGACGAGGGCAGTCAGCGACTGCACCGTAGCTGGCGTGAGGTGCTGGTGACCGGATTCTTCGGCGGTACCGAAGTGGCGGTCGGTGTACTGGCCTACCTGTCCGTTCTGCACGAAACCCACAATCAACTGCTGGCCGGAGTCGCGTTCGCGATCGGCTTCCTGGCGCTGCTGCTCGGACGTAGCGAGTTGTTCACCGAGGGTTTCCTGGTCCCCGTCACGACAGTGGCCGCCAAGCGTGCGAGCGTGGGCCAGCTGGCCAAACTGTGGAGCGGCACCCTGGTGGCCAACCTGGCCGGCGGATGGGTGATCATGGCGCTGATCATCGCGGCCTTCCCCAAGCTCAGGGGCCAAACGATAGAATCTGCAACACATTTCGTCGGTGAACCGCTGTCGGTGCAGACGATGGCGTTGGCGGTGCTGGGCGGCATGGTGATCACGCTGATGACGCGTATGCAGCACGGCACCGATTCGGTACCCGGCAAGATCGCCGCCGCGGTGGCCGGTGCGTTCGTCCTGGCCGGGCTGCAGCTGTTCCACTCGATCCTGGACTCGCTGTTGATCTTTGGCGCCCTGTCGACCGGTGAGGCACCCTTCGGCTACCTCGACTGGCTGGGGTGGTTCTGGTACACGCTGGTCGGCAACATCGTCGGCGGTCTGGTGCTGGTGACACTGTTGCGACTCCTGCGGAGCAAGGAGCGGCTCAAGGACGAGCGTCGCGACGCCGAGGATCCCGCGAAGGCGTGATCTCGCCGAAAGTGCAAAAGCTGCACACGTTTCTCGAGTAGATGCGCGAACAAGTGCAGGCTCGGCGAGATTCACGCGTTCAGGATCAACATCGCCACCTGCAACGACGTTCTGGACTCGGCGTCATCCAGGTCGAGTCCGAGGATCCGCTGCAGCGCGTCCAACCGGGCGTACAGCGTGGGCCGCGACATGTGCAGCGTCCTGGCGAGCTCGGCTTTGTTGCCGCCCGCCGCCAGAAAGTGCCACAGCAGGTCGAACGCCTCGTCACCGTGCTTGGCCCGATGCGCCAGCAACCCGGCCAGCTCGGTCTCGGCGAATGTCTGCACACGAGGGTCAGTCCGAATGAGCGAAAGCAGACCGCGTAAGCGGACATCGGAAGCCCGATGAAACGGCTTGTCCTGCAAGGGCATCGACATCGCCACCTCGGCGACGTGCCCTGCTTCGCGCAGACCGCCCACCGCGTCGACCAGCCGGCTGTTCTCCGGCCCCACCCCGATGGCGCAGCCGCTCACCCCGTCCACGTGGGCCACCGCCCGCCGAGTGGCCGAACACACCTCGCTGAGCACGGTATCGAGCGAACCGGGGACCCGGCTGGTGCGCTGCGGCGCCAGCACCACATCGATCTGGCCGTCGTCACGGGTTGCGGCCAAACCGGTATGGCCGGCCGCGCGCACGGTGTGCATGATCGCGTCCAGGGTGCGGACCCGCCGTTGGGCGATCGCAACCTGGTCGGCCCCGGGACTTTCCCGCAGCCGTACCGCCATCGGCACATACGTCAGCGCCGGCCGCAGCCCCAGCGCGTGCGCACGGGCGGTGGCCTCGGCCTCGTCGGTGATACGGCCGCGGCGCAGGTCGTCCACGAGTCCGCTCTGCGCGCGCAACTCGAGCGAACTGCGGTTCTGCTCGACCATCCGGTTCAGGGCCAGTGCCTGCGCCGCACGCTCCAACGTCATCACCGACCGGCCGTCGGCCGTGGCCATCCGCGGCGCGATCAACCGGCCCCACTCCTCGCGGTGCGGGCCCACCGCACACGCGGTCCACGCGTCGCCGGCCGCCAACCGGGACCGCCGCTCCCAGTCGACCAGCAGTGCCGCCGCCGAGACGCCCCGGCCATCGAACGCCAGCACCTGACGGTTGAGGTCCTCCAACACCACGGGTGTGTCGAGCATCTGCGCCGCCGCGCTGACGATCTGGTCGATCGACGCGCGCCGCATGCTCAATGCGGTGAACTCTTCGTGCACCCGTTGGGCGTACTCGACCTCGGCGTATTGGCCGGCGACGATCCGGCGATGCACCTCCTCGGTGACATCGATGAAGCGCACGGGCCGGTGCAGCACGATCACCGGCAGCGACAGCGCCGATCCGATGGCCCGCACGGACTCCGGGAGCCGGTCGATGTGCAGTCCGAGTTCGATCACCACGCCCACCGCGCCGGCCTTCGCAAGGCCCGGCAGATAGGCGTCCCGGCGGGCCGGATCGGCCAATGCCTGGCCCGTGGTGAGCACCAACTCCCCGCCGGTCAGCAGGCCGGACAGGTCGGCGAGGTCGCTGACGTGCACCCAGCGCACCGGCTGGTCCAGCGGTCCGGTGCACACCACCTCCGGCTCGCCGCGGCGCACCGACGGCAGTTCGAGGATGTCGGCGAGAGTCACCTGCATTGACACAGTGTATGAGAAAACCGGACTTCTTTGACAGATCGTCGGCACCGGTGTCGGTGCTGCTGCACAAGGATCACAGGTATGACCCTCACAGCGCCCAACACCCGCGTCCGGACCATCGCCCACTGGGCCGACGGAAAGAACTTTGCAGGCAGCAGCGACCGGACCGCCGCGGTGACCAACCCGGCCACCGGCCAGGTCACCGGTCAGGTCGCGCTGGCCGACGTCGCCGACGCGCAGGCGGTCATCGCCGCCGCAGCCGCGGCGTTCCCGGGCTGGCGTGACACCTCGCTGGCCAAGCGCACGACGGTGCTCTTCGCTTTCCGCGAGTTGCTCAACGCCCGCAAGGAGGAACTGGCCGCGATCATCACCGCCGAGCACGGCAAGGTGCTCTCCGACGCCCTCGGCGAGGTCAGCCGCGGCCAGGAGGTCGTCGAATTCGCTTGCGGCATCTCGCATCTGCTCAAGGGTGGGATGACCGAGAACGCGTCGACCAACGTCGACGTCGCCTCGATTCGCCAGCCGCTGGGCCCGGTGGCCGTCATCAGCCCGTTCAACTTCCCCGCGATGGTGCCGATGTGGTTCTTCCCCATCGCGATCGCCGCCGGAAACACCGTGGTGCTCAAGCCTTCTGAGAAGGACCCGTCGGCCGCGCTGTGGATCGCCAACCTGTGGGCCGAGGCCGGGCTGCCAGCCGGGGTGTTCAACGTGCTGCAGGGCGACAAGGTCGCCGTCGACGAGTTGCTGACCAACAAGGCGATCAAGGCGGTCTCGTTCGTCGGCTCCACCCCGATCGCGCAGTACATCTACTCGACCGCGACCCTGCACGGCAAGCGAGTCCAGGCCCTCGGCGGAGCCAAGAACCACGCGGTGATCCTGCCCGACGCCGACCTGGACCTGGCCGCCGACGCGATGGTCAACGCTGGCTTCGGTTCGGCCGGAGAGCGCTGCATGGCGATCTCGGCGGCCGTCGCGGTCGGCCCGATCGCCGACGAGCTGGTCGCCAAGATCGCCGAGCGCACAACGACGTTGAAGATCGGTGACGGCACCCGCAACACCGACATGGGCCCGCTGGTGACGAAGGCCCACCGCGACAAGGTCGCCTCCTACATCGACGCCGGCGAAGCGGACGGCGCCACCATCGTCGTCGACGGCCGCGGCACCGCGGTCGACGGCGAAGCAGACGGCTTCTGGTTGGGCCCCACCCTGATCGACAACGTCACGCCCGAGATGAGCGTCTACACCGACGAGATCTTCGGACCGGTGCTCTCGGTGGTCCGCGTCGACACCTACGACGAGGCGCTGGAGCTGATCAACTCCAACCCGTACGGCAACGGCACCGCGATCTTCACCAACGACGGCGGCGCGGCGCGGCGGTTCCAGAACGAGGTCGAGGTCGGCATGGTCGGCATCAACGTGCCGATCCCGGTGCCGACCGCCTACTACAGCTTCGGCGGCTGGAAGAGCTCACTGTTCGGCGACACCCACGCCCACGGCACCGAAGGCGTGCACTTCTTCACCCGTGGCAAAGTGGTCACCACGCGGTGGCTCGATCCCTCCCACGGCGGCATCAACCTCGGCTTCCCGCAGAACCACTGAGACCACCGAGCTCGAAAGAGGAACGCATGACGACGACCGAATCCCACCTCCTGCCGGGCGGCCAGGACCTCGACACCGCCCGCGCCGAAGCCGCCCGGGCCTACGAACTTGACCGTGCGCACGTCTTCCACTCGTGGTCGGCGCAGGCTCAGATCAAGCCGATGACGATCGTCGCATCGGAGGGCTCCTACGTGTGGGACGGCGAGGGCAACAAGCTGCTCGACTTCTCGTCCCAGCTGGTGTTCACCAATATTGGTCACCAGCACCCCAAGGTCGTCGCCGCGATCGCCGAGCAGGCCGCGAAGCTGTGCACGATCGCGCCGCAGCACGCCAATGCCGCGCGCTCCGAGGCGGCCCGGCTGATCGCCGAACGCACGCCCGGTGACCTGAACCGGGTGTTCTTCACCAACGGCGGTGCCGACGCCGTCGAGCACGCCGTCCGGATGGCGCGGCTGCACACCGGGCGCTACAAGGTGCTCTCCCGCTACCGCTCGTACCACGGCGGCACCGACACCGCGGTCAACCTCACCGGTGACCCGCGGCGCTACCCCAACGACTACGCCAGCTCCGGCGTCGTGCACTTCAACGGACCGTTCCTGTACCGCTCGTCGTTCTTCGCCGAGAACGAGCAGCAGGAGTCCGAGCGGGCGCTGGACTACCTCGAGCGGCTGATCCAGCACGAGGGCGCGGACTCGATCGCCGCGATCATCCTGGAGTCGGTGCCGGGCACCGCGGGCATCATGGTGCCGCCGCCCGGGTACATGGCCGGCGTGCGGGAGATCTGCGATCGCCACGGCATCGTGTTCATCGCCGACGAGGTGATGGCGGGCTTCGGCCGCACCGGAAAGTGGTTCGCAATCCAGAACTTTGACGTCGTCCCCGACCTCATGACGTTCGCCAAGGGTGTGACGTCGGGGTATGTGCCGCTGGGTGGGGTGGCCATCAACGACGCGATCTACTCGACGTTCGCCGACCGCGCCTACCCGGGTGGGTTGACGTATTCGGGCCATCCGCTGGCCTGCGGTGCGGCGGTCGCGACGATCAACGCGATGGAAGACGAAGGCATGGTGGCCAACGCCGCCCGGCTCGGCGAGCAGGTGCTCGGCCCGGGCCTACGTGAACTGGCGGCCCGCCACCCGTCGGTCGGCGAGGTCCGCGGACTCGGCGTGTTCTGGGCGATCGAGCTGGTGGCCAACCAGCAGACCCGCGAACCGCTGGCGCCCTATGGCGGGTCGAGCCCGGCCATGAACGCGGTGCTGGCGGCGTGCAAGTCCGGCGGCCTGTTGCCGTTCGCGAACTTCAACCGGATCCACGCGGTGCCGGCCTGCAACATCAGCGACGCCGAGGTGGCCGAGGGGCTGGCCATCCTGGACAAGGCGCTCGACGTGGCCGACGGGTACGTGACGAGCTAGTAGGGAGTGGTGTGCTGGGTCAGGACGAACAGGAACAGGCCCAGACACATCAGCACGTTGATCGCGATCAGGATCGCGACGAACACGATGGCGCCGCGCACACAACGACGTTGTGCGCGGCCGACTTTGGACCGCCGCTGCTCGCTGCGTAGCGCAGTTGCGGTCAGCGCGAACGTCACGTCGACGAATTCGTCCTCGGTGGCCGCCTGTCCCATCGCGATCTGCTGTAAACGCTCGGGCGGGATCCCGACACCGACGCCTGCGAACGTGCGACTCAGCCGTTTGAGCTGGCGGGGACTACTCGTCTGATTGGTCGGCAGCCGCGGATCGGACCAGTCGGTCATAACCGTTGGACATTAGTGCGGCCGGACCGGCGCCGCGCGGGAAATGCCGGGGTGTCACAACCCCGGCTGATCCTCGATGATGCCGAGCCAGATCTGGGCCACGTCGATGGCCACCTTCTCGCTGATGAACGCGTGCTGGGTGCCGGTGTAAATGTCGCGGAACGCACGCTCGAGGCGGCTGCCCTCACGGATCGAGGTGGTGCCTGCCGCCAGGTGCGCCCACTCGGCGGCCTCGCGCGCGACGTCGGTGGCGTACACCGCGGCCACCCGCATGTCGGCACGCAGGCCGGGGGTCAGGTCGTCGCCGGCGCCGACTGCGGCTTCGGCGGTGCCGAACGCGTCCAGCACCAGCAGCCGTGCCGCCCGCCATGCCGCGACGTGGTGTGCCAGGCCCTTCTGGAACGTCGGCCTGCTGGCCAGTGACGCCATGTCGCTCATCCGGAACTTAGTGGCCGCCAACTCCTCGACGTCGTCGAGCATGCTCTTGGCGACGCCGAGCGCCCATGCCGCGTGGCCGGCCGCCGTCACCGGCATCAACCCCATCCGGGTGGCAGGCGAGCTGCCCCGGTGCGGGGAGCTGGAGAACAACGGGAAGGTGCGGGCCGCAGGCACGAATATGTCTTCGAGGCCGTAGTCGTAGGACCCGGTTCCCTTGAGGCCCTGGACATGCCAGCCGTCCTTGAACACGACCTGCTCGCGCGGGACGACGGCGACATGCATCTCGGGCAAGCCACCGGGTCCCATCACCGGCTGGCCGTCCACCATCGGGAAGAACCCGGCGCAGACGTACTCGGCATGCCCGGTGCCCGACCCGAAACTCCACGATCCGGTCACGCGGTAGCCGCCGTCGACGACGACGCCCTGACCGTTGGGGAAGAACTGACCGCCCATCGTGACGCGGTTGTCGTTCGCGGTGAAGACCTCGGCGAAACCCTCATCCGACAGATAGGCCGCGGCGGCGAACGACGACGGCAGGTTCGCGATTCCGATCCAACCGAACGAGCCGTCCTGCCAGGCCATCTCGATCCAGGTCTCGATCATCTCGGTGAACGACGGCTCCACGCCGCCCGCCGCGACGGGGTTGAACGACGACATCAATCCGCTCGCCCACATCTCGTCGACGATCGACGGGGCGATGGTGCGCAGCCGCTCGGACTCACCGGCCTGTGCCACCACCAGCTCGCGCATTCCGCGGGCCAGCTCGAGCGGCCGGGTCTGGGATTGAACCGTCGACGTCATCGTCTGTTCCGATCTCGCGCAGTGAACACTTTTGAAAGAATGTATAGCGTGGTTGCGCTCGGCGGGAGCGATTACCAGCCGATGTCACCGGCGAGTGTCGACTGCGCGGTTCGCCCCGGCGCGGCCTGATGTGACCAGTAGAGGTTGGTGTGGGCGATCACCTGCTCGGGCGGCGGCGCGCCCCACTCCGAGAGGTCCTCGGTGGTATGCGCATCGGCGACCAGGGTGACGTCATAGCCGCGCACGAAGCCGCCGTGGATTGTCGAGCGGATGCACTGGTCGGTCTGGGCGCCGGCCACGACCAGGTGTCCGATACCGAGGCCGGCGAGCGTGGCCTCCAGCGTGGTGCCCTCGAACGAGTCGCCGTAGTTCTTGCCGATCAGCGGCTCGGTGTCGGTCGGGGACAGTTCGGCGACGATCTGCCAGGCCTGGCTTCCCTCGGGCAACTCGGCGTCGGAGTGCTGGATCCAGACCACCGGGATGCCGGCACCGCGGGCGCGGTCGACCAGTCCGGCGATCCGCGCCACAATCGCGTCCCGATCGTGGGCCTGGGCGACGACACCGTTCTGCACATCGATGACGAGCAGCGCGGTGTTCGGCCGGTGCGCCAAGGTGCTCATGCTCGCGATCGTAGAACGCGCGGGCCAACAGTTCACGGGACCGACTCATGGACCTCGCCTCGCCGAAATACGGCAGTGCCAAACTGCGGTCCCGTACGAGATCGAGAAGTGGTCTGGGACCAGGAGAACGCAATGACCGATGTGGTGAGCAGTGCGCCCGGTGATATCGCCGACCGTGATGGCGGCGTGAGCCGCGCGCAGCCGCACGAACACAGCCGCACCGGGTTGTCGGCCGACGCGCTGCACCGCGCGATCGCCGATCACCTGGCCTACTCCATCGCCCGCCCGCCGAGCGTGCTGACCCCCGAGCACTACTACCGCGCGCTCGCCCTTGCGGTGCGCGACCGCATGCAACAGCGCTGGATGGCCACCACCCAGGATCTGCTGCACGGGCCTGCCAAAGTGACCTGCTATCTGTCCGCGGAATTCCTGATGGGCCCCCAGCTCGGCAACAACCTGCTCAATCTGGGCATCGAGCGCCAGGCCCGCGAGGCACTCGCCGCGCTCGGACAGGACCTCGACGCGATCCTGGAGTGCGAGGAGGAACCCGGGCTGGGCAACGGCGGCCTTGGCCGGCTCGCCGCCTGCTACCTCGACTCGATGGCCACGCTGCAGCGGCCATCGATCGGCTACGGAATCCGGTACGAGTTCGGCATTTTCGACCAGGAGATCCAGGACGGCTGGCAGGTCGAGAAGACCGACAACTGGCTGGTTGCCGGAAACCCCTGGGAGATCGACAAACCCGACGCCAGCTATCTGGTCAACTGGGGTGGTCACACCGAGCAGTACGAGGACGTCGCAGGCAATCACCGAGTGCGCTGGATTCCGCGGCGGGTGATCAAGGGCGTCTCCTATGACACCCCGATCCAGGGTTACGGGGTCAACACCTGCAACACGCTGACGTTGTGGAGCGCCCGATCGGTGTCCTCGTTCGCATTGGACGCGTTCAACACCGGCGACTTCTACAAGGCGGTCGAGGACGAGGTCCTCTCCGAGAAGATCTCAAAAGTCCTCTACCCCAACGACGAACCCGAAGCGGGCAAGCGGCTCCGGCTGCAGCAGCAGTACTTCTTCGTCAGCTCGTCGCTGCAGGACATCCTGCGCATCCACACCGAGCGGTCCCGGCTGCCGCTGAGCGCACTGCCCGACAAGTGGGCCATCCAGCTCAACGACACCCACCCGTCGATCGCGGTCGCCGAACTCATGCGGTTGCTGATCGACGAACACCACATGGGCTGGGACGAGGCCTGGGACATCACCGTCGCCACCTTCGCCTACACCAATCACACGTTGCTGCCCGAGGCCCTGGAGACGTGGCCGCTGGGCATTTTCGGCGAGTCACTCCCCCGGCATCTGGAGATCATCTACGAGATCAACAATCGGTTTCTCGAGGCCGTCCGCGACAAGTTCCCCGGCGACGCGGAGCGGGAGCGGCGGATGTCTCTGATCGGTGAGGACGGCGGCAAGAGCGTGCGGATGGCGCACCTGGCCACCGTCGGCAGCCACGCTGTCAACGGGGTGGCCGCACTGCACTCCGAGCTGTTGAAAGCCAGTGTGCTGAAAGACTTTTACGAGATGTGGCCGGAGCGGTTCGGCAACGTCACCAACGGAGTCACGCCGCGACGCTTCCTGGCGCTGTCCAATCCAGGGCTTCGGACCCTGCTCGACGAGACCGTCGGCGACGGCTGGCTGACCGACCTGGACCAGCTGCGCCGCCTTGAGCCCTACGCCGACGACCCGGCGTTCCGCGAACGCTGGCGGGATATGAAGCGCGCCAACAAGAGCCGGCTCGCCGAGTATGTGCATGCCTCGACCGGCATCGAGCTCGACCCGACCTGGATGTTCGACGTACAGGTCAAGCGCATCCACGAGTACAAGCGCCAGCACCTCAACGTGCTGCACATCATCACGTTGTACAACCGGCTCAAGCGCAATCCGGGATTCGCGATCGCCCCGCGGGCGTTCATCTTCGGCGGCAAGGCCGCACCCGGATATTTCATCGCCAAGCGGATGATCCGGTTGATCACCGCTGTCGGCGCCACCGTCAACAACGACCCCGACGTCAACCGGTTCATGCGGGTGGTGTTCCTGCCGAACTTCAACGTCAAGAACGCGCACCTGATCTACCCGGCGGCCAACCTGTCGGAGCAGATCTCCACCGCGGGCAAGGAAGCCTCGGGCACCGGCAACATGAAGTTCATGATCAACGGCGCGCTGACCATCGGGACCCTCGATGGCGCGAACGTCGAGATCCGCGAGGAGGCCGGGCCGGAGAACTTCTTCCTGTTCGGTCTCACCGTCGACGAGGTGGAGGAGCTCAAGGCCGAGGGCTACCGGCCGACCAGCTTCGTCGAGCGCGACCCGGAACTGGCCGAAGTGCTCGAGCTGATCGTCGACGGCACCTTCACCCACGGTGACACCGAGGTGCTGCGACCGCTGGTCGACAACCTGCTCCACCACGACCCGTTCCTGGTGCTGGCCGACTACCGCTCCTACATCGACTGCCAGGCCAAGGTCAGCGCCGCCTGGCAGGACTCCGACACGTGGTCGCGGATGTCGATCCTCAACGCGGCCCGCAGCGGCAAGTTCTCCTCAGATCGCGCGATCGCCGAATACTCCGACGAGATCTGGAACGTCGGCGCGATGCCGGTGACGCTCTAGGGTTCCAACACCACCTTGATCGCCCCGCTTCGCCGGTCGGACGCAACCCGGAACGCCTCCGCCGCGTCGGCCAACGGGAAGCGATGCGTGACGACGGTGGCCGCGATCTCCGGATCGGCGGCCAAAGCCGCTGCCGCGTCGATGAATTCGCGGGTATCGCGCCCGCGGTCGTAGCACATCGAGGCGGTGAGTGTCAGCTCCTTGAGCATCCACGGGATGCCGGGAACGCTCGGTTGCCGTGCGAGACACCGACTATCGCGATCCGGCCGCCCGGCACGGCCTGCCGCACACAGTCGGCCACCGCCTCGTCGGTGCCCACCGCCTCGACCACGACGTCGTACTCGCCCTCCGGGCGTCCCGCGCCGAGTCGCTCGCCCGCGTCGATCTGATGCGGGTGACGGGCCTGCAGGTCCACGTCGAGGCCCATGGCGCGAGCGGCGGCGACGGCCAGCAGCCCCACGCTGCCGCCACCGATCACCAGCACCCGATCGGTCGCCCCGGCGCCGACCTTGCGCAACGCATGCCAGGAGACCGCGAGCGGTTCCACCAGGCAGGCGTCGGAGACGGGCAGGCCGTCGGGCAGAGGGACGAGGCATTCGGCGGGCACTCGGACCCGATCGGCGAGCCCGCCGTCGAAAGCCACCCCGAGCAGCCCATGCGGCGCGCTGCCCCGGCACCGTTGCGGCGCACCGCCCTGGCACTGATCGCAGTGCCCGCAGCCCACGGTCGGTTCGACGCAGTACGACCGTCCGTGCACCGTTCCGGCGATCTCATGGCCGATTGTGACCGGCAGGCCGAACGACAGCATGCCGAGGTCGCTGCCGCAGATGCTGGCCGACCCGACCTCGAGGATCGGCCAGTCACCCGCCGGCTCGTCGACGGCGACGACGGTGACTGACCCCTGAATCGAGCGGACGGCGCGCATCATCGCTCGATTGTCCAGGAGGCGTCGTCACCGCCCGTTCGAGGACCCGTCGATGGCCTGACGTTCCATCAGCGCGGTGCGCGCGCGGAGTTCGGCGGCGTGCGCCGCCTCGGTGAGCGCGGCGTCCTCGTCGCCGGGGTCGGCGGTGAGGAAACTGCCGCGGCCGGGTGCGCCACCGGAGCCGAGCTTGTTCATCCGCTTGGGTACCGGGGCGCCCTGGTATTCCAGCGCGATCGGGTGGCCGTCGGCGTCGAGCGGACCCAGCGGCTGGTGCAGCTCCACGTAGGCACCGTGCGGGAGCCGCTTGAGGATGCCGGTCTCGACGCCGTGCTCGAGCACCTCTCGGTCGCTGCGCTGCAGCGCGATCGCCCAGCGGTAGGTGATGAAGAAGACCAGCGGCGGCAGCCCCACCATCGCGATGCGGCCGATCCAGGTCGTCGCGTTCAGCGAGATGTGGAACTTGTAGGCGATGATGTCGTTCATCGCGCTGTACGTCAGCACCATGTAGAAGGCGATCGCCATGGCGCCGATGCCCGTTCGCACCGGAGCGTCCCGCGGCCGCTGCAGCAGGTTGTGGTGCGCCCCGTCGCCGGTGAACCGCTTTTCGATCCACGGGTAGGCGATCAGCAGCAGGAAGATCACGCCCATCAGCACGGCGACCGCCACCGCTGCCGGGATCGTGTGGTGGCCGATGTAGATCTCCCACGCCGGCCACAGCCGGATCAGCCCGTCGGTCCACATCAGGTAGAAGTCGGGCTGGCTGCCCGCCGACACCTGCGCCGGCTTGTACGGGCCGAGCTGCCAGATGGGGTTGATCTGCAGCAGGCCGCCCATCAGGCCCAGGATGCCGACCGTCATTGCGAAGAACGCACCGGACTTGACCGCGAACACCGGCATGACGCGAACGCCGACGACGTTCTTCTCGGTGCGGCCGGGACCCGGAAACTGGGTGTGCTTCTGGAACCACACCAGCGCCAGGTGAACACCGATGAGCGCCAACATGATTCCGGGGAAGATCAGGATATGGATGGCGTAGAGCCGCGGAATCAGGACGTCGCCGGGGAAGTCGCCGCCGAACAGCGCCCAGTGCATCCAGGTGCCGATCACCGGGATCCCCAGCGTGATCGAGGACAGCGCGGCCCGGATTCCGGTGCCCGACAACAGATCGTCGGGCAGCGAGTAGCCGAAGAATCCTTCGAACATGGCCAGGATCAACAGCAGTGACCCGATCACCCAGTTGGCCTCGCGCGGGCGGCGGAAGGCGCCGGTGAAGAAGATCCGCGCGAGGTGCACCATGATCGCCGCGGCGAACAGCAGCGCCGCCCAGTGGTGTACCTGGCGGACGAACAGCCCGCCGCGCACCTCGAAGGTGATGTCGAGGGTCGAGGCGTACGCCTTCGACATCTCGATGCCGCGCAGCGGCTGGTACACACCGTTGTAGGTGACCTCCGTCATCGACGGATCGAAGAACAACGTCAGATACACCCCCGTGATCAGCAGGACGACGAAGCTGTACAGCGCGATCTCGCCCAGCAGGAACGACCAGTGGGTGGGAAAGACCTTGTTCAGCTGGCGCCGGACCGCGGCCGACGGGTGGTAGCGGGAGTCGATCGCATCGCCTTGGGATGCGGCGAGCGTGGCGGCTGATTTCATGGCGACCTCCGAAGCTGCGCCCGGGCTGAATCGAGCAGGCGTGAGTGGTTCGGAGCCGGGTGCGTCGCGGATGGCCGCGCACACTGGTGGTCATTCTTACGTCAGACTTCTCGCGCTGGCGGTTAGCCACAGCGACACCGAGGTAGGTTGATCTGCCATCGTCAGGACGAGGAGTGCTGTGGCCGCAGTGACCGAGGAATCGCCGGACGCTCCGCTGCGCGGATTTCGGCGCATCCCGCTGGAGATCCGCAAGGTCGCCACCGTGCTCGCGATCGCCATCGTGCTGGCGTCGAGTTTCGCGGCGGCCTACACCGTCGCGCTGGGCCGACCCTCCCCGCGCAACCTGCCCGTCGGCGTCATCGGGGCGACGGCGCAGACCGCACCGTTCGAGAAAGCGTTGCGCACCAACCCCAATGAGTTCGACGTCCACGAGTACGCCACCCGGGACGCGGCGGTCACCGCGATCAATCAGCAACGCATCACCGCGGCCATCGACGCCACGTCGAAGCCGCCGCAGCTGTTGTTGTCCAGCGCCAGCGATCCGTCTGGGACGCGCGCGCTGATCCAGCTGGACCAGACGCAACCGGGTCAGTTCATCCTGCCGATCGTCGACCTGCATCCGTTGCCGCCGTCCGATCCGGCGGGGCTGGCCACCTTCTATCTCGTCATCGCCGCCACGATCCTGGGCTTCATCACGATGTTCCAGCTGCGGGCCAACGTCAAAACGCTCACCTTGCGGCGCTGGCTGCTCAGCATGGCGGTGCTCGCCGTCGTCGGCGGGGCGGCGTTGGCCGTGGTCACCGGCCCGGTGCTGGGCGCGCTGAGCACACCGTTCCCCCAGCTGTGGTTGCTGATCTCGGTCCAGATCGCGATCGCCGCGTCATTCAACTCGACCATGCTGGTGTTGATCCACCGCTGGGCGATCATCCCGACCTGGCTGGTGTTCATCCTGCTGGGCAACACCTCGTCGGGCGGGGCGGTGTCGGCGTCGCTGTTGCCGCAGCCATTCGCGTTCTTCAACCATGCACTGCCCAGCGGCGCGACGGTGTCGGCGATCCACGCCGCGACGTACTTCCCGCACAACCAGCGGCCACTGCCGTTCATCGTGCTCGGTCTGTGGCTGGTGGCCAGCTTGTCCGCGCTGATCGTGGCGTCCCGGACACTTCGACGCTCGCCGGCGGAGTGAGGTTCTAGGCTGAGTGGATGATTCAGGCCGGCCGTATCACCTCGATCTGGCGCTATCCGGTGAAGTCGATGCAGGGCGAGCGGGTGGCCGAGGCCGACGTCGGTGATCTCGGCGTGCACGCCGACCGGACGTGGGCGGTACGTGATGTGGAGTCCGACGCCACCACCAGCGCCAAGCGGCTGCCCGGCCTGTTGTGGTTGACGGCGCGTTACCCGCAGCCGCCCGGCCCCGACGCCGGGCCCGGACACGCGCCCGAGGTTCTGATCGGTTTCCCGGACGGCACCGAGGTATCGAGTTCGGATCCGGCTGTGCACCAGGCGCTCTCGCGTTACCTCGACCATGACGTACAGCTTCGGCCGCTGCCCCCGATCGACCGTCGCGACGAATACCGCGGGCCGATGGCCACCAAGGCCGACCTGCGCACGATCTTCGGACTCTCCGACGACGAGCCACTGCCCGATCTGTCGATGTTCCCGGTACGCAAGCTCGCTGAGATCAGCCGCTATGCGACGCCGGTAGGCAGCTATGTGGACGCCTATCCCGTACACATCATCACCGAACAGAGCCTGTCCACCCTCGGGTCATTGGCGCCGGACTCCGATTTCGATGTGCGACGGTTCCGCCCGACGCTCGTGGTGGACTCCCCCAGCACGGCGGCTCACCCGGAATGGGAGTGGTGCGGCGGACGACTGCACGCTCCGCAGGCCGAGCTTGCGCCGATGATCCCGACCATCCGCTGCGTGATGCCCTCGCACGAGCAGCCCGAACTCAAGCGGGACAAGGAGATCACCCGCACCATCGCCGCGCACACCCGCCGCTGCTTCGGCGTCTACGGCAATGTCACGCGCGCCGGCCGAATCGCCGAAGGTGATGTGCTGCAGCTGATTCCACCCAACCGGACCGCGCGCAGCGTTACCGCCGGTGGCGGCGCGGCGACAGTGAAGCGGGCCGTCATGCGTGCGGTGTCGGCGGCCATGCCCAGCGGAAAGAAGGGTTGACCATGCGTCACGTTGTCGGAGGTCTCGGCGTGCTGGTCGCGCTGTTCGGACTGTTGTTCACATTGCAGGGTTTCGGAGCGGTTCAGGGGAGCCCGATGAGCAACACTACGACGTGGTCGGTGTTGGGTCCGATCGTCGTGCTGGTCGGCATCGTGCTGGCCGTCGCGGCGTGGCGCCCTCGGCGCTGATCCGCGCTCAGAGAAGTTCTCGAGCGGTGCGCAACCGCTCGCGCCACCACGCGATGCGCTCGGCGTCGTCGACGATGAATTCCGCGATGCGATCCGGGTCGGGCGCCGGTGCCGAGGGCGCCACCGGCAGGTACCCGTCGGTGGTGATCAATGCGCGTCCTGGCGGGACGGTGTCGCCGGCCAGCGTCGCGGCGGTGCCGAGCCCACAGGCGAACGAAAGCTCTTGCAGCACACCGGCCAGCGCCAGGCCGCTGGCCAACCCCATGCTGGTTTGACGGGAGCCGGAGACCACAACCGGAAGGTCGCACTTCTCGGCGAACCGCAATGCCCGGCGCACGCCGCCGAGCGCTGCGGCGTCGAGCACCACGATGTCGGCGACGTCGGACATGGCCAGCCCGTCGCTGGCGAGGTCGGAGACGTCGACCGCGATCCGGACGTCGATCCGGCCTCGCAGCGCGGCCAGCTCCCGCGCGGTCGCACACGGCTGCTGGACGAACTGCAGACCGCCGGCCGCGGTGTCCAGCCTGGGGATGGTCTCGGCGGCGGTGTCGACGTCCCACCACCGGTCGACCAGGCAGCGGATCGACGCGTCCGGCCCGAGCGCCGAGCGCACCGACTCGAGCCGGTCGGCATCGTCGGGCAGACCGGTGACCATCACGTCGGCCGCGTGACACCCGCTGGCGACGGCGATCGCGGCCGCCTCCTCGGCTCCGACCGCGGGCACCGCGACCGCGACCGGTACGCGGCCGCGGATCGGGTCCGGCCAACCGACGGTTCCGCCTTCGATGGCAGCGGTCAACCAGCGGGCGGCCAGCAGATCACTGCCGGTGCGCGGCGGGCAGAACTCACCCCAGCCTTGCGGGCCTTCGAGCAGCATTCCCTCGCAGCCGCCGAAGGCACGGTAGTCCTCGCGCGCCGGGATCGCGAAAATCGGCGCGCCGTCGAAGTCGATCATTTCCTTCATGGGCGGCGAGGTGTCAGGGTGCGGACGTCGCAGGCGACCAGTACGCCAGCATCTCGGCGAAGGTGTCGAAGGCCGGACGGGACATCCCGTAGGTGGCTTCGAAGTGGATGCTCAGCGGGAAGCCGAGGTCGGCGACACCGTCGATGACCCTCTTGTAGAGGTCCACCAGCAGCTGCCGTTTCACCGGCGGCTCACTCTCGGCGAGGGTGCGGACGAAGTCCTGCTCGGCGGCCACGGCGGCGTTGCCCGGATCTTGGATCAGCCAGTTGATCAGGCCGACCCTGGACTCGACCTTCGGCACGAAGCCGAACGACAACAGGATCTCCGGACGGTAATCGGTGGTGGCGGCGAACTCGGTCAGGAACCCGACGATCGCGTCGGAGTAGAGCAGTTGCGTCATCCCGTAGGTGGCGCCACGGCCGCACTTGAAACCGAACCGGCCGGCTTCCTCGGCCCGGGTCGGAATCAGGATCGCACCCCGATTCGGAACCAGCTCGGAGAAGATCGTCAACGCGTCCGTTGGCGCCACACCGGCGCCTTCGCCGTCGTTCATGGTCCGCGGAACACCGACGAACGCCACGCCTTCCATCCCCGCATCGAGAAGAGCGGTCAGCCGACTCACCAGCGTCGGCTCATCCATGAAAGCGGTCACCTGGGTGCACAATCCGCGTACGCCGGGCAGCTCGGGTGAGATGCGCGACCAGTAGTCGAGCACGTCGAGCTTGGGCTTCATCTCGACGGGCCGGCCACTGTCCTCTTCGATCATCCCGGGGATCATCACGTGGCCGATCCGCACGCCGGTCTCCGCGGACAACTGCACGACCCTGCGCGCTTCCTCCAGCATCTCGTCGGGCGTGCGGTCCACGTTGGGCGGCACGAGTTCGAGCGCAACGGTGTTGAGGGGCACGAAACTGCTCCTGACGAGACGACTGATTCCGGGTGCGTGTCCGAGGTGGCCGCCGGACGCGATCCGCCGATCACCATACAGAAAGCGCGGTCGCGGCCTTACTCCACCGCCAAACGCGGTAGCTTTCAGCCATGCAGGGTCGGAGTCGAGCGATCTGGCTGGTCACGCTGGCCGGTGCCGGCGTCGTGGTGTTCCCGGCGTGCGGATCCACCGATAGCGCTCCAGCGCCCAGTCCGTCGAGCTCGTCGGTGCAGCCCACCAGCAAGGCAACCCTGCCCGGGCCGAACAGCTTCAGCCCGGCCCCGATTGCGCCGCTCAACCCGACCGTCAGTCCGAAAAACGATCCCGCCCAACGCCCCTGACCAGGCCCGCAGGATTCGCCTCGGGACAAGTCTTGACTCGTTCCAGAAAAGAGACGACTATCGAAACGTGACCTCCGTCTCGGATCTCTCCGACCAGCTGCGGGCAGCGCAGCTGCGGGTCACCCGGCCCCGTCTCGCGGTACTCGACGCGGTGCACACCCACCCGCACGCCGACACCGACACCATCTTCGGAGTCGTCCGCACCGGCCTGCCTGATGTGTCCCGCCAGGCCGTGTACGACGTGCTGCACGCGCTCACCGCGGCCGGCCTGGTGCGGCGCATCCAGCCGTCGGGCTCGGTGGCCCGATACGAGGCGCGGGTGGGCGACAACCACCACCACGTGGTGTGCCGGTCATGCGGTGTCATCGGCGATGTCGACTGCGCGGTCGGCGAGGCACCCTGTTTGACGCCGTCCGAGCACAACGGTTTCGTACTCGACGAGGCCGAGGTCATCTACTGGGGCCTGTGTCCCGACTGCTCGGCGAAAGAAGCTCCTGCGGTCACATAAGTGATCGCAGCTCCAGTCAACGAATGATGTGTGGAACTAGAAAGGGAAACAGTGTCATCTGATACCTCCGCAAGCCACCCGCCTGCCCCGAACCAGGGTGGCTCGAACAGCGAGAGCGAGAACCCGGCGATCAAGTCCCCGGAGCCGAAAGCCCATGGGCCCCGGACGAATCAGGACTGGTGGCCCGATCAGGTCGACGTCACCAAGCTGCACCCGCACTCGCCGTACTCCAACCCGCTCGGCGACGACTTCGACTACGCGACCGAATTCGCCAAGCTCGATCCCGCGGCGCTGAAGGCCGACCTGCTCTCGGTCATCACCACCTCGCAGGACTGGTGGCCTGCCGACTACGGCAGCTACGCCGGCCTGTTCATCCGGATGAGCTGGCACGCCGCGGGCACCTACCGCATCTACGACGGCCGCGGTGGCGGCGGTCAGGGCATGCAGCGTTTCGCGCCGCTCAACAGCTGGCCCGACAACGCCAACCTGGACAAGGCACGCCGGTTGCTGTGGCCGGTGAAGAAGAAGTACGGCAACAAGATCTCCTGGGCCGACCTGCTGGTGTTCGCAGGCAACGTGGCGCTCGAGTCGGCCGGCTTCCAGACCTTCGGCTTCGGTTTCGGCCGCCCCGACGTGTGGGAGCCCGAAGAGATCCTGTTCGGCGAGGAAGACGAATGGCTGGGCACCGACAAGCGCTACTCGGGTGAGCGCCAGCTGGCCGAGCCGTACGGCGCCACCACCATGGGCCTGATCTACGTCAACCCCGAAGGGCCGGAAGGCAATCCGGATCCGCTGAAGGCGGCCATCGACATCAAGGAAACCTTCGGCCGGATGGCCATGAACGTCGAAGAGACCGCGGCGCTGATCGTCGGCGGTCACACCCTTGGCAAGACCCACGGCGCCGGCGACGGCGACCTGGTCGGCCCGGAGCCCGAGGGCGCCCCGATCGAACAGCAGGGCCTGGGCTGGAAGTGCCCGTTCGGCTCGGGCAACGCCGGTGACACCATCACCAGCGGCCTCGAGGTGGTGTGGACCACCACCCCGACCAAGTGGAGCAACTCGTTCCTGGAGATCTTGTACGGCTACGAGTGGGAGCTGGTCAAGAGCCCGGCGGGCGCGTGGCAGTTCCAGGCCAAGGACGCCGAGGCGATCATCCCCGATCCCTTCGGCGGCCCGAACCGCAAGCCCACGATGCTGGTCACCGACGTCTCGATGCGGGTCGACCCGGAGTTCGGTGCGATCACCCGGCGCTGGCTCGATCACCCCGAGGAGCTCAACGAGGCCTTCGCCAAGGCTTGGTACAAGCTGCTCCACCGCGACCTCGGCCCGATCACCCGGTACCTGGGCCCGTGGGTTGCCGAGCCGCAGCTGTGGCAGGACCCGGTGCCGCCGGTACAGGGCGAGCTGATCGACGACTCCGATGCCGCAGCGCTGAAGGCGAAGATCCTCGATTCCGGGCTGACGGTTCCGCAGCTGGTCAAAACCGCATGGGCCTCGGTGTCCAGCTACCGCAACACCGACAAGCGCGGTGGCGGCAACGGTGCCCGGCTGCGCCTGGAGCCACAGCGCAGCTGGGAGGCCAACGAGCCTGCCGAACTGGCCAAGGTACTCCCCGTGCTGGAGCGCATCCAGCAGGAGTTCAACGCCGGCGGCAAGACCGTCTCGCTGGCCGACCTGATCGTTCTCGGTGGCAACGCCGCGATCGAGAAGGCGGCCAAGGAGGCCGGTTACGCGATCGACGTGCACTTCGCACCCGGCCGTACCGATGCCACCCAGGAAGACACCGATGTGGAGTCGTTCGCGGTGCTCGAGCCGCGGGCCGACGGGTTCCGCAACTACGCGCGGATCGGCGAAAAGGCACCGCTGGAGCAGCTTTTGGTGGAGAAGGCCTATCTGCTGGGGGTCACCGCCCCGGAGATGACCGTGCTGCTGGGCGGCCTGCGTGTCCTCGGCGCCAACCACGGCGGAACCAAGCACGGCGTGTTCACCGATCGCGTCGGCGTGCTCTCCCCCGACTTCTTCACCAACCTGCTCGACATGGGCACGCAGTGGAAGGCGTCGGAGAACTCGGAGAACGTCTACGAGGGAACCGACCGGACCACAGGCGCGCTCAAGTGGACCGCGACCGCCAACGACCTGGTGTTCGGCTCGAACTCGATCCTTCGGGCTCTGGTCGAGGTCTACGCCCAGGACGACAACGCCGGCAAGTTCGTGGAGGACTTCGTCGCGGCGTGGGTCAAGGTGACCAACGCCGACCGGTTCGACCTGTCCTGATCGCTGCGCAATAAACGAGACCCCGCGGGCAACGCCCGCGGGGTTTCGTCGTTGTAGTGCGTTCGGCGTGGCTAGCGGCAGCCGCCGGCGCTGACCCAACGCCCGTTGTAGCCCACGCAGCCCGTCACCGGAGGTGGGGGCGGCGGAGGCGGCGGCGGGTAGTCCTCGGGCATCGGCGCATAGTACGACGGTGGAGGCACATAAGGCGCCATCACATCGGACAGATTCGCGCAGCCGCTGACCGAGATACGTCGACCGGCGCTGGCGCAGACGTCGGCGCTGGCGTGACCACTCGGCTGGATTGTCACGATCGCTGCGGGCACTCCCGTCAGCGCCAACACGGCCGCCGCTGCGGCACCCCAGGTTCGCATGAGCGGAGTATATCGACGCACACCCCGCGATTCGCCGGTATCAATTCTGCCGCTGTCGGCCGCGCCGCAACCTGACCACGACCGCCGCTGCGACCAGCACCGCCAGCACCACGACCCAGGTCCACGCGCTGGTGCGGTAAACCCAGCCGGCTACCGCACCCTGCAGTCGGCCGGCGGCGGCGATGACCGGATCGGTCGGGTCCCCCTGCGCGCTGAACAACCGAATCTCGTAGAGGCCGTAGTAGCTCACGTAGAGGCCAACCGCGATCAACACGACTCCGCTGATCCGGTTGATGTAGGGCAACACCCGGCGCAGACGGTCCACCAATGCCGTACTGGTCAGGGCGATTCCGACGGCGAGCACACCGACGACCAGCGCCAGCCCCGCGGCGTAGGCGGCATAGACGAGCACGACGTCGACGGGCGAACCGGCGCGCAACGTCGCGCCGGTGACGGCGAGGAACGGCCCGATGGTGCACGACAGTGACGCCACCGCATAGCCCACGCCGTAGCCGAACATCGATCCCAGCCGCGCCGTCGGCGCCGACCGCCAGCTCTGTCCGGGAGACCGCCAGGTCAACTCCCGACCCGCCGCCAGCCAGATACCAAGGGCGACAAGGACTATGCCGATACCGATCGTGGCGTAGGGCAGGTAGTGCTGGACCACGGTGGCGACCGGGACCGTCAGCAACCCGAACAGTCCGAACACCGCGAGGAAGCCCAGCGCCATCGCCGCGGTCGCCGCCAGCGCACGGCCCACCGCGGCGGTGCGACCGGGATCGGCGTCCTCACCACGCACCACGAGCGTCAGGTAGGCAGGCAGCATCGCAAACCCGCACGGGTTGAGCGCAGCCACCATCCCTGCGGCCAGTGCCAGGCCGGTCAGATCTGCATCCACTTGTCGAAAGCTCAGGACACCAGCGCGTGCACCCGGTCGCTGAGCTCTTGCTCCGACATCGCCGAGGTGGGGTTGTTGACGAACGTCGACGAGCCGTCGGGACGCAGGAACACATACGCGGGCTGCCACGGCACGTTGAACCGGGCCCAGATGGACCCGTCGGCGTCGTTGAGGTTGGTGAAGTTCAGGTTGTACTTCGACACGAAAGCCTGCATCTGCCCGGCGTCGGAACGTGCGGCGACGCCGACGAAGGTGACCTTGGGATTGGCTGCGGCCACCTGACTGACGTTGGGGGCCTCGGCGTTGCAGAACGGGCACCACGGGGTCCAGAACCACAGGACCGCGGGCTTGCCCTGCAGACTCGCGCCGTCGAAGGGCGCGCCGCTGAGTGTGGTGCCGGTGAACGCGAGCTGGTCGTCGGCGCCGGCCGTCGGCGGCGCCGCGACCGCGATACTCAGCGCCGACAGCACCGCGGCCAGCGTTCGAAGCATGACTTTCATCGCATGACCTCCAGGGCTGTCGGGGCGCACTCAATTGTGTGATCACGATTCCCCTGGGTGAACCGGTTCAATCCGGACGTCACAGTCTTGACACTTTACGTGACGCAACGGAACATAATTCCCCGTGACCGCTCCCCACCGCGATGCGACGGCAGGACTGGAACCGGTGCGAGGCCGACCGCGGGATCCGCGAACCGACTCCGCGATCATGGCGGCCACCCGCCGGCTGCTCACCGACGTCGGCTACGACCAGGTGTCCATGGAATCGATCGCCCGGGCCGCCGGTGTCAGCCGCCCCACCATCTACCGGCGCTGGCCGTCCAAAGCTCACGTGGTGTTCGACGCGGCGTTCGGAACCGACAGCGGCACAACAGGATTGCCGCGGTCCGGTGACTTCGAGACCGACCTTCGGGAATTCGTTCGCGGCGCGGTGGCGTTCTGGCGCGAGCCGGTGGTCGAGGCCGCGACGTTGGGCATCCTTGCCGAACGGCGCCGCGACTCCGAATTGCACATCCGCACACAGCAATTGCTCGACGACAAGATCCGGGCCGAGCTCGCCGACTTGGTTCGGATCGCCGCCGCCCAAGGGGTGGTGCGCGCCGACGTCGACACCGACACGTTGTTCAACGTGCTCGTCGGCACCACGTTCTACGGCGCCCTCGTCGACGGGCGCGCCGACACCGACCACCTCGTCGACACCCTCTGCTCTCTGATCATGCATGGCACACAGACACCAGAAAAGGAATGAACATGGCAGGCGACGAACTCTCCACCGCTTTCCACGAGTTGCTCGACGAACTCGGCGGGATCGAACGCAAGTTCCTGGCCACCGATCCGCCGCTGCCCGAAGCCGACATCCTCGACGGATATCGGCTGACGTTCAGCCTGCTGCGCGTCGCGGTCGACGCCTATGTCTGGGGAGACAAGGACAATCCGCGGTTCGTCGACGTGATCGGGCCCTATCAGCGCTGGGGCGGCGACAATTCGGACGCGTTCTATCAACTCGCGCCGATCGATCCCACCCGCACCTACCGGGTGACCGGCAACCGGGGTGATTCGGTCTATCTGTCGATCACCGTCTACGGCGGACCCGACGACGGCCACTACAGCAACCGCATCGTCGGGACGATGAACGACCGCTCCCTGCAGTTCGACGCCGACGGCAACTTCGACTTCACCATCAGCCCCGACCCGCAAGCAGGTGCGTGGCTCAAGCTCGAGGACGACGCCGTCGTCGCTCTGACCCGCGATTACCTGGACAACCCCGAAACCGATCGCCGGGTGCAGTGGAAGATCGAGGCCATCGATCCCCCGGCCCGCAAGCACGACGAGCGTGCCGACCTGATCCGCCGGCTTCGCGCCGCGCGGACCTGGCTCGCCGAGCAGTATTCGTTCATCCCCACCAAGGTCGAGCCGCCCAATGAGATCGCCGAGCCCTACCCGGTTCCGCAGCAGACCTACGGGTGGGCCGCGGGCGACGCGGCATACGCGATGGGCGCCTACGAGTTGCAGCCCGGCCAGGCACTGATCATCGACGGCACATCGCCGGACTGCGTGTTCTGGAACCTGTGCCTGTGGAACCCGTTCCTGCACACCTACGACTACACCTACGAGCGCGTCACCATCAACGGCGCACACGTCACCTACGAACCCGACGGGTCCTGGCGAATCGTGGTCAGCGACACCGATCCCGGCCACCCCAACTGGGTGTCGACGGCCGGGCGCACCAAGGGGCTGATCTGGCTGCGGTGGTTCCTGCCCGAGGAGACCCCGAAACGGCCCACCTGCCGCGTCGTCGACATCGCCGAGGTGACGGCATGACCGCGGACGTGCAGCGCCCCCGACCGATCAGGTTGACCGACCTGGCGCAGCCGGTGTTCCCCGAAGCCGCACAGCCGATGCGGGAGGCGCTCGCCGGCTACGGCTCCATCCTCGAGCTGACCTCAGAGGCGTTGCTGGCGACGGCGACCGAACGCACCGGGCTCAGCGAGTGGGGCGACGACAGCTTCCGGGACAGGCTCGACGTCTTGACTGCGTCCCTGCGCGAGGAGGCCGGGCTGTCCGACGTCGGCGTCGCCGTGGTCTTCGAACAGTTGGTCGGCAACCTGGTCAACCGGCTGCGGCTGGAGGCACTGATCGCCGAGCACCCCGAGATCGAAGACATCGAGATCGCCCGGCCGATCATCATCTGCGGCCTCCCGCGCACCGGCACCACCCACCTGCACAACCTGATCGCGGCCGACCCGAACATGCGGTATCTGCCGTATTGGGAGAGCCTGGAACCCTTCCCCGCTCCGGGTGAAGAGGATCAAGCACGACGCGACCGATGTACGGCGGGACTCGACCTGATCGAGACGATGATGCCGGAGTTCAAGCGGATGCACGACATGACCGTCGACCATGCGCACGAAGAGATCCAGCTCCTGGCCAACGACATCTCCGGCATGCTGTTCGAGACCACCTACTATCTGCCGTCGTTCGCCGCGCACTACAAGTCCCACGACCAGGGGCCGTCGTACGCCTACCTCAAACGCCAGCTGCAGGCCATGCAATATCTGCGTGGCGGCACCCGCTGGGTGCTGAAGTCGCCGCAACACCTCGAGCAGTTCCCCACCCTGTACGCCACCTTTCCGGACGCCACTTTCGTGGTGACGCATCGAGATCCGGTCGAGGTGACGCGGTCGATGGTCACGATGATCGCCTACGCCTCCCGGATGGCCTGCGCCCGGCCGGATCCGGTGACAATCGCGAGGTATTGGCTCGACCGGGCCGACGACCTGTTCAGCGGCTGTCTGCGCGACCGCGACGTGCTCCCGGCCGACCAGTCGATCGACGTGCGGTTCACCGATTTCATGACCGACGAGGAGGGCACCCTGGCGGCGATCTACGCCGTCGCCGATCAGCCGTTCGACGAGCAGGTGCGAACCGCGATGGCCGACTTCATCGCCGAGCATCCCCGCGGCCGCTACGGCGAGGTGATCTACGACCTCGCCGATGTGGGACTCGACGCACGCGAGGTCGCCTCGCGGCTCGCCGCCTACCGGGACCGGTTCGTCGGCTGAGCCCGCGACATCCGCGCCAGGCGGGTGCGGTCGATCAGCACGCAGCCGTGAACGTCGGCGAGTTGGTGAGCGGCCCTGGTGTACCGGTGATTGGACACCACCATCGTCGCCGTGCAGTCATGGACGGCCGCACCGGCGACGACCTGCTGGATCGCTGAGCCGTTGACCACCCGGTTCTGCCGTTTGCACTGCACCGCGGTGCGGATGCCGGCTCGGGTAGCGATCAGGTCGACACCGAAATCGCCAGTGGCCCTGGTGATTTCGACCTCATAACCGAGGCCCCGCAACACCGCAGCCACATAGCGCTCGAACTCGACACCGGTCATCGCGTCAACCGCGGCCTGCCCGGTGGCCCGGTAGAGCGCATCGCGCCGGAGGTTTCGGCGGTGGTCCAGCCACGCCAGCAGCGCCCGCCACGCGCTCACCACGACCGCCACCGCACTCAGCGCGGCCAGCACCCACCCAAAACTATTGAGCATGCCGACGAACCCCAGCAGTGCGGTGGTGACCACCCACAGACCCAGCCACTGCAATGCCGTCGTCACCGCGACCGAGCCCTCGCGCACGCCGCCACCGTAGCGACGGCCGCCGACAGCACCTCCCGGCGACCGAGCACAGCGGCCAAATCGTGACCCGTTCGCATCGAGTTTGGCGCAATGACCCCAATACAGTGCTCAGATGCTTGCAATTCTCCGCTTCAATTTCGCCTCTCCAGGCGGAGATCCTGGCGTCCAAGGTGAATTGCTTTCGGCTGCAATGGAGTTGGCGCAGTTTGGCGACCGGCACGGAATCGCCGCGATCAGCGTCGACGAACACCACGTCACCGGCCACGGCTGGAGCTGCAATCCGGTGATGATCGCGGGTATGTTTCTGGCCCGCACAGCCAACATTTTCGCCAGCATCGACTGCGCGCTGGGACCGCTGTGGAACCCGGTGCGCATGGCGGAGGACATCGCACTCGTCGACGCCATGAGCCGCGGCCGGTTGCACACCACGGTCGGCCTGGGCTACCGGGAAGAGGAGTACCGGACCCTCGGGGTGGACTTCGGCCGGCGCGGCGAACTCATGGATCAGCTCCTGGAAACCATGCTGGCGGCCTGGACCGGAGAGACCGGCGTCGTGTCGGGCACCTGGTCCAAGCCGCACCCCCCGCTCTATGTCGGCGGCGGCGTTCGAGCCACCGTCCGCCGGGCGGTGCGGTTCGGTCTGCCGCTGAGCCTGCCCGACCATCGGCCCGACCTCGCGGAGTACTACTCCGAGCTGTGCCGGGAGGCCGGCGTGCAGCCGTTCGTCCTCATGCCGCCCGCGGTCAACCGCGGAATGATCTATCTACACGAAGACCCCGAGCGGGCGTGGGCCGAACTCGGTAGCCACATTCTGTGGGAGGCAGTCACCTACGGGGCGTGGTCCGACGACCCGTCGCGGTCGTCCATGCACCTGCCGGGTGTGCAGTCCCTGGCGGAGGTCCGCGCGTCCGGCAGGTACCGGTTCCTCACCCCCGACCAGCTGATCGACGAGGTGCGGGGATCGGCAAACTACGGCCCGATCGTGATGCATCCGCTGGTGGGCGGCATGCCGGTGGAGGAAGCCTGGAAGTCCGTAACTCTGCTTACGGACGAGGTTCTGCCCGCTCTCCGGTAGCCGTTACGCGGCCGACGTTGCCCGATTTCCGGGGGTGCACCCGAAAGTTGGGTTCTTACCAAGGATTTAGCCACTGCTCCCGGTGACCTTAAATTTGCGGCATAACGTTTGGGTCAAGTTGAGGCGGTCTATAAACCCGTCACACACGCAACAGGACCGAAATGAGGCACCCATGACGAGCTTCACGTCGCGATACGGCAACCCCGCTGTCGACTATGAGGGCGCCCACGTTCGAGCACACTCTCGGCACATGGCGACGGTTGTCGCGGTCAGCGGACGGGTCGATTCGGTGAACGTCGACCGGGTCACCGAATGCGCCAAGCGGCTGGTCCTCGCCGAGAAGCCGTTCGTTCTGGACCTGTCCGGTGTGAGCTCGTTTGCTCCGCAGGCGATCCGGATGCTGTGCGACATCGATGACGTCTGCACCGCCGCCGGCGTCGAGTGGGCGGTGGTCGGCAGTGACGCGGTGAACCGCCGTCTGCGCCGGGACAGCGACGTCGTGTTCCCGATTGTGGGTTCGGTCGCCGAGGCGGAGCATGAGTTCGACGACGCGGTTCTCAACCGTCGCCGCCTGCTGCTCCCGCTGTTGAGCAAGACCGCCTGACCGGCGCGCTCACTATTCGGTGAGCAGCGCCCCGAGGGCGCGCATGTGCTCGTCGGTGGTGCCGCAGCATCCGCCGACGACGGCTATTCCGTAGTCGCGCCGAAGACCGTTCATGGCGGCGGCGAATTCAGCGGGCGGATCACTTTCGGCGTGATCCAGCGCCACCAATTCCGCGGGGCTCAGCGTGGAACCGTTGGCCTTGACCTCGTTTATCCGGTCGACCGCGTCGCCGCCGTCGCCCAGCGCCCTTGCGGCGACGGTGGGATGGATGCACGACAGCGAAAAGTACGTGGGCGCCGCGGCGTCATCCACCTGCCGGATGGCCTCGGCCAGCGGGGTCCCGTCCAGTAGCAGGGTGTCCGCGCCGAGCACCCAGGACACCACGAACGGCAATCCGGTTCGAGCCATCGCGCGCGCTGCCCCGACCGCCTCGCCGACCGCGGGGAACGTGGCCGCGAAGATGAGATCCACCCCGGCCTCGGCCAAGGTGTCGATCTGCGGCCGGTGGTAGTCGAAGGCAGCAGATTCCGGTGGCGCTTCGGCGGGCCGATAGGCGTCGCCGGCCGGGCCGAGCACCCCGGCAACCCATACCGGCGGGCCGGAATGGCCGTCGAGCAGCAGTCGGTGGAACGCGACCGCGGCGCTATTGAGCCCCTGGACCGCCTCGATGTCGCCGAGTCCGGCGCGACGGGTGTAGTGCAGGCTTGCCCGGAACGTCGGTGTGCCGATCACCAGCGGCACACCCGTCGAGGCCGCCGCATCCAGATAACTGCGGTAGATCTCCGCCAGCGCCGCCTCGCCCCGACGGTCGCCGAGCAGTCCGGCGACCTGGACGTCGGGATCCATCGCGATCGGTGTCTCGAACATGACACGCGTTTCGATCGCGCCGTCGGTGAGCACCGCAGTCCCGCTCGCGACGGCGTCGGTGAAGCTGGTCATCAGGTGACGTTAACTCAGTCTGGATCGGCCGGGTCCGGCGCCGGGTTACCCTGGTTGACGTGGGTCGACTAACGAACGTGATCGCGATCAGTGCGCTGGCGGTGGCCGCCGGCGTCATCGGCGGGGGTGTCGCAGCCGCCGACCCGACCACCACCGCGCCGCCCACGCCGTCCCCGACCGGGCCCGCACCCGGTCCGGTCGACGCGTCAGCCCCGACGCCCTCTCCGGGCGCAACCCCGGCTCCTGGCGCAACCCCGGCCGGTGCACCGAAGTCCACCATCGACAGCGACGGCACCTACAAGATCGGGGTCGACATCGTCCCGGGCACCTACGCATCTGCAGGACCCGTCGAGGGCGGCGCGTGCTACTGGAAGCGGACCGGCGGCCCCGACGGCCAGACCAACGTCGACAACGCGCTGACCAAGAAGCCCGCGGTGGTGCAGATCGATCCGGGCGACACCACGTTCAAGACCGACGGCTGCCAGCCGTGGACGCTGACCGATCAGCAGCCGCCGGCACCCGCGGGACCACTGCTGTCCCAACTTCAGCTTCGCCATGCTCTCGACACCCTCAACGGGATGGCCGGGGCGTCCGGCCAGGGACAGATGCCGCCGTACTGATCGGCCGGCTACTTGGCGGTGCCGGGCGCCGCCGCAACGGGGGGCGGGCAGGAGTCGTGATCCTGTAACTCTTCACCGCCGGCGTTGCCGGTGTCGTCGGCGCGGTCGGCCAAGATGAGGAACCCGGGCCGGCCGGTGGCGTCGGTGGCACCGACGACCACCAGCGTGTACTCCCCCATGTCGGCGCGGGCGCCGTCGATGCCGTCCGCAAGGAGCCGGAACGGGTTGGCGTCGAGATCGGTGCCGTCGACGGCCATCGCCCAGTAGGTGTGGTCACTCAGCGGAACCGGGACCGGTGCCCACGTCGAGCCGATCGCGCCGGCAGCCGCGCGCAGCGCGTCATGGACGTCGGCGCGCAGACAGTCGATGTGGATGTGCAGCTGGTTCTGCGTCCGCGCGATCGCCGAATTGATCGCCAGGCTCATCCAGTCTCGCGGGATGGTTCCACCGGCCCGCTGCTCGACGAACGACCGGGACTGCCACGCCGCGCCGAAGTAGTTGGTGGCGTTGGGCTCCCGAAGCTCAGGGCTTTCGATGCCCGGAATGCGGGCGGTCGGGATGAGCAGGTATTGCCGGTCTCCGACAATGTCCTTGAGCACTGCATAGCCGCCGCCCTCGCCGCGGCTGAGGTCGACGCGCGAACACGGGGCCGGGTCGCGATGCTGCTGGACATCGACGACACACTGGTCGTGGACGATCCGCCACAACGCATTCGGATCGGCGTTGGCGGTCTGCGGAGCGAGCAGGCCCAGCGCCAGTACCGCCGCCAGCGGTGCGCTACCGCGCATGAGTCGCACGGCCACACCCTACGACGCGTGCGGAGCCGCACCGTGCGATGCACATAGTTTCCGTAACTGCGGCTGAAACCGGTGCATGAAACCGCGGATGCGGGTGAAATCGGCTAGTGTTCGGCGGTGCCGATGTTGCGAATTCGAGAGGCCGCCGAGCTGCTCGGCGTCAGCGACGACACCATCCGGCGCTGGATCGATGACGGCGACCTGCCGACCGGCAGCGACCAGTCCGGCCGCAAAACCGTCGACGGAGCCGCGCTGGCCGCTTACTCCCGCAAGAGCGCCGCCGCGGCTCCCAAGGACCCGCTCTCGGTTGCCAGCTCCGCCCGCAACCGGTTCGCCGGACTGGTCACCAGGGTGGTCACCGACACCGTGATGGCTCAGGTCGAGATGCAATGCGGGCCGTTCACCGTCGTCTCGCTGATGAGCAGCGAGGCCGTGCGGGACCTGAACCTCGAACCGGGAAGCGTTGCGGTGGCGGTCGTCAAGGCCACCACGGTCATCGTCGAAACGTCAGGAGCGAAGTGATCACACGTCTGATGCCGGCACTGGCCGCCGGTCTGGTTCTCATGACCGGCTGCAGTTCCTCGTCACAGCAACCGTCGTCCACGACGGCCGCGCCGGGCAGCCAGAAGATCATCGTCTTTGCCGCCGCGTCGTTGAAGAAGACCTTCACCGCGATCGGGGATCAGTTCAGCAAGGACAATCCCGGTGCCTCCGTGGAGTTCTCGTTCGCGGGCTCCTCGGATCTGGTGACCCAGCTGACCCAAGGCGCCCCTGCCGACGTCTTCGCCTCCGCCGACACCAAGAACATGGACAAAGCCGGGCAAGCCGGGCTGCTCGCAGGCAACCCCGTCAACTTCGCCTCCAACACCTTGACGATCGCCGTCGCCCCCGGAAACCCGAAGGGCATCAAGACGTTTCAAGACCTCGCCAAACCCGGACTGAGCGTTGTGGTGTGCGCCCCCCAGGTTCCGTGCGGATCGGCCACCCAGAACGTGGAGAGCAAGACCGGGGTGACACTGACCCCGGTGAGCGAAGAATCCTCGGTCACCGACGTGCTGAACAAGATCACCAGCGGTCAGGCCGACGCCGGACTGGTCTATGTCACCGATACCGCGGGCGCCGCCGGCAAGGTTCTGGCGGTGTCGTTCCCCGAAGCGGCCGGCGCGGTCAACATCTATCCGATCGCCACCCTCGCCCATGCCGGCAATCCCGCGCTGGCAACCAAATTCGTGGATCTGGTGACCAGTCCGGCCGGCCAGGCGATCCTGACGAAAGCCGGTTTCGGCAAACCCTGAGAGCATGGCAGGCTCGACGCCGTGAACCCGCCACGCCTCGACGTTGACACCCCCCACCTGGCCGATGTCGTGCCATCGGTACTGGCGGCGATGGGTGTGGCCGGCTTTGAACCGCGCATCGAGCTGGCCGCACCTGTCGCCGGAGCCTGCGTGCTGCTGATCGACGGTCTGGGCGCCGAGTTGCTCGACACCTACGCAGCGGACGCTCCGGTGCTGGCCGGGTTGCGCGGCAGCACCCTGCATGTGGGGTTCCCGTCGACCACCGCGGCGGGACTGGCAGCGGTGGGCACCGGGCTGCCCTCGGGCGGCCACGGCATGGTCGGCCTGTCCTTCCGGCTGCCCGAGGTGGGCATCATCAACGCACTGCGGTGGCGTCCGCACCCATGGGGCGACGACGCGCGCGCCCACGCGATCCCGGAGGAGATTCAGCCGCTACCAACGAATTTTGAGCGCGCCGCTTCAGCGGGGATGGCGGTCAACGTGATCTCCGGTGCAGAATTCACCGGCTCCGGACTCACCCGGGCAGTGCTGCGGGGCGGCCGCTACGTCGGCGTGATCGGGCTCGGCGATTTGGCCGCCGAAGTCCGCGCCACGATCGTCGGCGGTGGCTTCTGCTACGGCTACCACGCGGATCTCGACCTGATGGGCCATCTCTACGGACCCGGTTCGCCGGCCTGGCGAATGGAGCTCCGGCAAGTGGACCGCCTGGTCGAGTCGGTCGTCGAAGCGCTGCCGGTCGGCGGGCTGCTCGCGGTGGTCGCCGATCACGGCATGGTGGCCGTCGACGGTGCGGCCACCGTGGACCTCGACACCGCAGCGGATCTGCTCGACGGCGTGTCGGCGATCGGCGGCGAGGCGCGCGCCCGTCACGTCTACGTCCGCGACGGCGCCGGTGCCGACGTCCTGGCCACCTGGCACGAGACGCTGGCCGAGCATGCCTGGGTGGTCTCGCGCGACGAGGCAATCACCGCAGGCTGGTTCGGCGACGCCGTCGACGACCGGGTGCGCGCCCGCATCGGTGACGTGGTGGCCGCCACGCGCGGCCGCGCCGCACTGGTGCGACGGACGGCCGAACCCATGGAGTCGGCGCTGATCGGCCAGCACGGTTCGCTGACCAGCGCCGAACAGCGGGTGCCGCTGCTGCTCGCCTACGGCTGAAGGTTGATCAGACCTCGGACTCGCTCGGGACGGCGGATTGGCGAAGCCGCGCCTTGTGCCGATACATGTCGATGTCGGCCTGGCGAATGAGGTCCTCGGCGGTATCGGCGTGGCCCCACGTCCACCCCACCGACGCGGTGAGGTCGAACTCACTCGAGTCAGCGGTGTAGCGGCCGGTCAGCGCGGAACACACGGCCACCGACAGGGCCCGCACCTCCGCGTCCCGGGCGGCGTCCGGAAGCAAGACGACGAACTCGTCACCGCCGAGGCGATACGCCGAATTCGGTTCCTCGACAGCGTTTCTCAGCCGTCGGGCCACCTCGGCGAGGACGACGTCACCGGTGGCGTGCCCGTGCGAGTCGTTGACATGCTTGAAGCCGTCCAGGTCGATGAAGATCATGCCGACCGGAGTCCCCGGCCTCGCGCTCTGGTGTTGCGCGACGCGACTGACCAGAGCCCGCCGGTTGTACAGCCCGGTGAGCTGGTCGGTGACGGCCAGCCGGGCCAGCTCGGCCTCGGCGATCCGCCGCGCGGTCACATCCTGGAACTGCGCGATGATGAGGTCTTCGGCTCCCGGCAACCGGCCAGGCACCAGGACGGCGCTGCGCTGCATCCAGATCACGCTCCCGTCGCGGCGGATGTAGCGGCGCTCGGAGGAGACCTGGGTGACCGTCCCCGCCAGCAGAGCTGCCATCTCCTCCTCACCGGCGGCCACGTCGTCTGGGTGGACGAACTCGCGGTAGTCGCGGCCGACGAGTTCGTCGGCGTCGTATCCGGTCAACGCGCACAGCGCCGGGTTGGCGAGCAGCATCTCGCCGGTGGTCATCGCGACCGCTTTTCCGTACGGGGCGTTGGCCATACTGATCTCGAACAGCCGTCGGGCGTCGTCGAGGGTGCGCTCGGCTTGCGCCTCCGCGGTGAGGTCGGTGCCCTGAATGTAGAAGCCGTGCACTTCGCCGTCGACGATGTTCGGGATGTAGGACAGCAAGGTGCGCCGCGTGACGCCGCCGAGGCCGACCAGCTCACGCTCGAAGATCTGCTCGCGGCCGGCGAGCGCGCCCATGATGTAGGGCAGGTTCAGCGCGTAGACGGTCTCGCCCAACACCTCGCGGATATGCCTGCCGTGCACCTGATGCGGTGCCATCGCGAAGTACTGCAGGTAGGCATCATTGGCAATCACGTTGCGGAGATTGCGATCCCAGTAACCGACGATGCCCGGCAGATGGTTGATGAGTTGCCACAGTTGCCGGAGTTCGTCGTCAGGGTTCGGCTGTTCGGCCGACGCCACCTTTACCCCTCGATGCGCTGCTGGTGAGTCGTGTCCTGTTGTGTCAAAACACTGACCGACAAATTTATCAGCGTCGCGGCCGGGGGCCGGTACGGGCGTCGCGCACTGCCCGCTACCGTCTGCACCGTGATCGTTCTACTTCCGCCGTCGGAGACCAAACGCAGTGGCGGGGACGGCCCCCCGCTGCGGCTCGACGATCTGAGCAATCCGGCGTTGGGTCCGCTGCGCCGAGAACTCATCGACGAACTCGTCGCGCTGGCCGCCGAACCCGAGGCGTGCCGGGCGGCGCTGGGGATCTCCCCCGCGCAGGACGCCGAGATCGACCGCAATGCCGCGTTGCTGAGTTCTCCGACCCTGCCGGCCATCGTCCGCTACACCGGGGTGCTCTACGACGCCCTGGACGTGGAATCGCTGCGTGGCGCTGCCAAGGCGCGCGCCCAGGCTCGGCTGGCCGTGGGCTCCGCCCTGTTCGGCGTGCTGCGCGCCGACGACCCGATTCCGGCCTACCGGCTGTCGGCCACCTCCAAGCTCCCCGGCAGCGCCACCCTCGCGGCTCGGTGGCGTCCGGTCCTGGAGCCGGTCCTGGCCGAGCTGGCCGCCACCGAGCTGATCGTGGACCTGCGGTCCGGCTCGTATGCGGCGCTGGGCCGGCTGCCCGAGGCGGTACGCGTCGACGTTCTCGCCGAACACCCCGATGGCCGCCGGACCGTCGTCACGCATTTCAACAAGGCGCACAAAGGCCGATTCGCCAGGGCGCTCGCGACGTCGCGATCCGAACCCGGCGACGCGGCCGCGGTCGCCGCCGTGGCCCGCCGCGCCGGGATGCACGTCGAGCGGGCAGGCAACGAGCTGACCGTCGTCGTCGCGGCGTGACCGAATCCGGCCATTCGCCACACCGGCCGAATTGTCGTATGCGGAAAAACTGAGAAAACCGGGGGTGGCCAGTGCAGAAAGCGTTCGCTAGGCTCGGAACCCGGCATCGGTAGCGCACGCGCGATTTCGTTGCTGACAAGTCGTGCAGCAGCGGTGCGATCACGAAGGGTGGGGTAATGCGTCTGGCGTTGTCCACCCGATCGGCGAATCAGTACTACACCCTGACCGCCCTGTTGGCGGCCCGTGGCGCACAGACCTACACCTCCCGGGTGATCGCCGGCAGCGTCTTCACGCTGGGCCTGATCACGTTGTCGACCATCGGCAGCTCGGCGACACTGCAGTGGCCGTTCAGCCGAGCGCTGCTGATCGTGGTGTCCGCCTTGTGCTTCGCATCGACGTTCATCTGGTTGCGGCACCGCTGGCCGACCCGTAACGAGTCGGCGTTGCTGGTCGCCGTCGCGGCGGTATCCATCGCGATCGGGTCCATCATCCCGGTGGTACCGCTCTACGGGCTGCTGGGCGCTTCGTCGTTCGCGTTGATCGTCGGGTACACGGCGCTCTTTCACGGCCCGCGATTGCTGGCGACGGTCCTGACGATCGCTCTCGGCACCCTGCTCTATCTGGCCGTGCAGATGGCCGGCGACGACCTCCCCCTGACGCTGGCCGGTGTCGCGCTGATCCTGCTGCTGTATGTGTTCGCGGCCTTCTCCTGCCGGATGGTGGTGTGGCTGACCGGAGCCGAGGACGGCGCCGATGCCGTCGAGCCGCTCACCGGACTGCTCAACCGCGACGCGTTCTATCTGCAGACGGCCACGCTGCTGGCCTCACGCAACCGCGGTGACGACCGCTACCTGGTGATAGCGGTCGTCAACATCGACAGCTTCGCGGCGATGGTCGCCGTCGCAGGAAACCGCGGCGGCAACCGGGCGCGGGTGGCCGCGGGCCAGGCACTGCGCGAGACGGTGCGCCGTGACGCGATCCTCGGACATGTCAGCGAGGCGGAATTCCTTGTCGCCGACTGCTTCACGACGCCCGATTCGTCGCCGCTGATCGAGCGGATCCGCGGTGCGATCGCCTCTTCGCCGGCCGGGATGACCGCCAGCATCGGTGTGGTCAGCACCCCGCTCCAGCCACTCGTGGAGCACCCGCCCACCGAGATCCTCGACGAGATCGTGGCCTTGGCCACCACCGCGATGTACGAGGCGCGGCGAGCCGGCGGCAATCAGGCCCGCTATGTGGTGAGCCCGAACCTGAGCATCTCCGATGGCGACAACGACGGGTACGACGCCCCGATGCTATGACTTTCAGCGGCCGGCGTGCCGAACGTCGCTGGGCGCGCCCACCGAGTCGGGATCGACCTCCACGCCGTAGGACGTGATCGACGCGATCTCGGCGCCGGCGAATCCGATGATGTGGCAGCTGGAGACGATCGTGACGCCGTCCTGGCGCCGGTACCGGCCCAGCACCTCGACGACGACGGTGTCGTCCTGCTCCACCGTGCGGCACCGGTCCCAGGTGGCCACGGTCGCGGCGAGACCGCCCGCGGTGTCCCGGCAGATCGTGGCGACGGCGTCGGCGCCCTCCAGCACCGAGTAGCCGACGATCGTCCACACGACGTCGCGAGCCAGGTGCCCGAGCGCGTCGTCGAATCGGTGCTGGGCGAACGCGCGGGCGATCTCGGCTCGGGTCGGCTCGCTCACGGTGTCAACTCCCACGCACTCCTACGAAACGCATTCCCGTCGAGGCTAACCCGGCCGGCCCGACGGCGGTAATGTCTGGCCAATGAGTTCCGGTCATGACCACAAACCCGCGCGTGAGCTGCCTCCCGGCATGGCCGGGCAACTGGATCTGCCCTATGCGGGTCTGGCCTCGTTCGGGCATCGTCCGTTCCTGACCGAGCCGGAGCAGTTGGACAGCTGGCGCCCGGACGTGGCGATCGTCGGCGCCCCGTTCGACATCGCCACCACCAACCGCCCGGGTGCCCGGTTCGGCCCGCGGGCCATCCGGGCCACCGCCTACGAACCCGGCACGTATCACATGGATCTCGGGCTGGAGATCTTCGACTGGCTCGAGGTCGTCGACTTTGGTGACGCGCACTGCCCGCATGGGCTGACCGAGGTGTCGCACGCCAACATCCGCGAGCGGGTACACACCGTCGCATCGCGGGGCATCGTGCCGGTGGTGCTGGGCGGCGACCACTCGATCACCTGGCCGTCGGCCACCGCGGTCGCCGATGTGCACGGGTACGGCAATGTCGGGATCGTGCATTTCGATGCCCACGCCGACACCGCCGACATCATCGACGGCAACCTGGCCAGCCACGGCACCCCGATGCGACGGCTGATCGAATCCGGGGCCGTTCCCGGAACGCATTTCGTTCAGGTCGGGTTGCGCGGGTACTGGCCGCCCCAGGACACCTTCGAATGGATGCAGGAACAGGGCATGACCTGGCACACCATGCAGGAGATCTGGGACCTCGGCTTCAAGGAAGTGATGCGGCGCGCCGTCTCCGAAGCCCTCGACAAAGCCGAAAAGCTTTATGTTTCAGTCGATATCGACGTTCTGGATCCCGCGCATGCGCCAGGCACCGGCACACCTGAGCCCGGCGGGATCACCAGTGCCGATCTGCTGCGCATGGTTCGGCAACTCTGCTACGAACACGACGTCGCCGGCGTCGACGTGGTGGAGGTCGCCCCGGCCTACGACCACGCCGAGCTGACCGTTAATGCCGCCCACCGAGTGGTGTTCGAGGCACTGGCAGGAATGGCGGCCCGCCGCCGCGACGCCGCCAACGCCAAGCCCGGACCACCGTCGCCACTGGCCTAGTTGTACTGACTTAGTAGTCGGACTCCGCGGCCAGGGTCTCGGCGAGGAACGCGTCAGGTCCCGGGTGCGCGAGTCGCTGCCGGGCGAACCGCCGGACGCGTTCGCGCGCGTCGACGGCCTCCGACACCTCGGCCCCGACGGTCACCACGGTGGCCGACCAGTCCTGGTCCCAACCGCCGGTGGCGGTCAGCGGAGCGTTCGGCCCATGAAGCAGCGAGATCGTCGCGCGGCCCGAGCCGTCGAGTACGCCCACGCCGGTGATATCCCCGCAGCGCAGTGCCACCGGGATGCCGGCGGGCGAGCCGGGTCCGATCACCGCGGTGTGCACCGTCGCCGTCACTGCGTCGCCGTCGGCGGCCACCGCCCAGCTCACGGTGTCCTCCGCGGCGTCGAAAACGCCTCCCGGCACCCCGGACCAGGCGATCGACGCCGCGCCCCGCGCGATGAGTCCCGATGGTGCCGGTCCGGTGTCGCCGCCGGCGGCCAGCGCATAGTCGTCCTGGCGCACCGCCGCCGGCTGCGGCCGAATGTTCTCGACGGCGTCGCTCAGGTCGGCCCAACCCGCAGCATCGACGCCCATCTCCTCGGCGAGTCGGACGCAATTGCGGACCAGCGCGACCACCCGAGTGTCACCAACGAGCAGGTGCATCGCGAGGGCTCCGGCGTGCGGGGCCAGCAGCGCGCCGATGTCGGCGTCCAGGCCGTCGTCGGCGACGAAGTCCTCGGCATCGGCGGTCAGCAGCGCGATCTCGGCATCCAGCAACGCCGGATCGAGGCCGACGATGCCGTCGCGCACACTGGCCGGCCACCACCGGCGCAGCCAGTGCCCGACGGCGAGCCTGCGCAACCCGTCCACGGAACCCGGTCGCACCTCGACGCCCGAAAGGTCAACTCCGGCAGTGTGATCCGGTGGTTCTACGGTGGCGGCGGCCAGCGCATGGTGGCCGCCTTCGCCGAGGACCCGCCACAGCCAGTCCGCGCGGGCGGCGTCGGTCAGGGTGATCTGCGCGTCGGCTGCGTCCCCGGACTCGTCGACGGTCCAGGCCAGCACCGCGCCGTCGACCTCGAGCACCGCAACCAGCGGCACCGCGGCCACCGCGGGCCCGATCCGCCACAACCCCGAGTCGGCCACCAATCTCATTGCGACACCTGCACTTCCAGCATCGCCTTGATCCGCTGCCGGTGGTCGAGGCTCACCGAACGGGCGACCCCTTCGAGCAGGGCGCGCAGATCGTCGACGTCGTCACAGGGTTCCTGCCACACGTCGCGGCCGTGCAGCCGCGCCCACAACCGGCTCAGGTAGGGCTGGGCGAAGCACGCCAGGTCCTCGATGACCCGGCGCTGACGCGGGTGCACCGGATCGGCCCCGGCCAGTACCCGGCGTGCGTGCAGCACGTACGCCTCCTTGCGCAGCCGGGCCTGGATGATGGCCGCCACCTGGTAGGTGGTCGCGGCCCGTTCGTCAAGCGGCGCCAGCTGGCCGGCCACCTCGATACCCGCCACCAGCGCAGCCTGTTTGTCCTCGCCCAGGAAACCCCACGGGGCGCAGGCCCGGTCGACCTCCTCGGCGCACAGCAGCGGCACGGCGGGCAACTCGTCCCGATCCAGCGCGCGCCGCAGGGTGGCCCGCACCCGGTCCACCACGCTGCGGTCCAGCGGCCGGTCACGCTCCGGGCCCCCGGTCAACGGCGGCGGCGCCAACGGCAGTGCCGCGGTCAGACCGAGGTCGATCAGCGACCACGGCAACGACGACGGGTGACTGCGAGCGCGCGCGCCGAGGTTGTGCGGTGTCGCGTCGGCGATCAGCGCCGACCACACCCGTTGGCGGGCAACGGCGGCGCGATGCCCCTCGGCAGGACCCAGCACCGTGGTGAGACCGGCCATGAACGGTCCGCTGATGCTGTCGTCGGCGCGAACATCGGCCCAGCTGCGGTGCAACTGGGCCGACAGGCGAGCCATCACCTGCGGCGCGGCGACGTGCGCGTTGAGCACCTCGACGGCGGTACGGTCGCGGTCGTCGTGAACGGCACGCAGCGCCGCCGACGCCGCGTCGAGCCCGTCCCCGCCGGGTGCCCCGTCGGTGACGGCGAGTTCGAAACACACTGGGAAATAAAGGTCTTGGGCGTTGCCGGTGGTGATGCGCAGACGTCGGCGTTCCTGCTTCATCAGTTCGAACCATGCTGCGGCCCAACGAAGTCGGTCCGCATGGTCCGCGATCACATCGGCCATCTCGGCCGCCACCTCGGCGTCGACGAACGGCGCTGAGTAGGCGGGATTGCTGCGCAGCCGCAGCACCAACGGATCGATGATCCGCTTCACCGTCCTGCGCAACGGGCCCCCGTCGTCACCGCTGAGCACCTCCACGCCGGGTCCGATCATCCGCCACGCACGGTCGATCACGGCCCGTCGCGGTTGCGACGTGCCGACACCTGCGACCGTGTCCGGGCCGGCGCTCATCGGGACAGAATAAGGCCGGCGCAAAGTTGGGTTCGGTAGCCGCCGACGGTCGGCACGCTGCACACCATGTCTGATGCACTCCTGGGCGCCATCGCCGTCGTCTCCGCCAGCGCACTCGCCTCGATCATCGTCGCCGCCGGCCTTGCCGGCCAGCCGCCGCGCACGCGACGCCCACGCAGCACTCGCTGCCCGCGCTCGATCGGCGTGGGCACCGTGCAGATGGTGGCGGGATCCGACGATCCAGTGATCGTCATCGAAGTGGAAAGCGTTGCCGGCCAGCGCTTCACCGGCCGGCTGTGCCACGGTGCCGACGACGAGGTGCTGTCGGCCCTGCGCCCCGGGGTGATCGTGTTGGTGTCCTTCGATCCGGCCAGCCGCAAGCAGCTCTCGCTGGCCGACGACGCGATCGCGGTCCGGGCCACCGCCGACCGCACACTGCTGCGTCATGGCGTGCTCACTCACGACCAGCTCGATCTGATCCGGTTCGGCACCCGCTCCTGCGGTGTGGTGACCGGCATGCGGGCCACCGGCCGTCAGCGCGAGGAGCTCTGCGAGGTCGAATTGGATCTGATCGTCACCCGACCGGCCGGCGGCCAGTTCCCGGCCCAGGAGATCACCCTGGTGCCGGAAACCGCGCTGGCGAAGGTCTCCCCCGGCAGCATCATCGACGCCTACTACCGCCCGGAAGACGAGTCCGCGATCACGGTGTGCGTGCCCCCGGCCTGAGGCGATCATCGGGCACCCCCGACCGCGAAGGTGACCACCGCGGCCCAGTACAGCGGGCTCGCGGTGGCATCACCGTCGCGCCACCGGCGCATCTGGGCCCGCTGCCAGCGATTCACGCCCGACACCGCGTCGTCTTCCTCGTGGGCGTCGTCGACGGCCATCACCACCTCGGCCATCGGATCCTCGGCACGCCCGGTGAACCGGCGATAGCCCGCAGTCGTCGGCAGCGACCACAGCGTCGCGGTCACCAGTTCGCTGCCGCAGAGGACCATCGCGGCGACCAGTCCGGTCGCTTCGTCGAACTGGTAGTCGCCGCCGGAACCGCACGCGAGCAGCGCCACCCGCGGGGGCAGTGGCAGCTGGGCGGCCATCAGGTCCGAGGCCAGCAGCGGGCGGTGATCCCCGACCGGTTCGGCCGCACCCTCCG
Source organism: Mycolicibacterium rhodesiae (assembly GCF_002086695.1). Lineage (GTDB taxonomy): Bacteria > Actinomycetota > Actinomycetes > Mycobacteriales > Mycobacteriaceae > Mycobacterium > Mycobacterium rhodesiae. The sequence goes on along the minus strand of NZ_MVIH01000005.1, from coordinate 247,281 downwards.
CTGCGGCCGTGCAGGCCAGGTGCAGGGCGGCGCGGTCGGCGTAGCCATGTGCACGGTCGGCGGCACTGGCATGACCGACGAACAGCATCCGGCTCGGAGCCTGCCGCAGATGTGCGGCCAGCCAACCCCGGTCGGCGTCGACTCGGCGGAACAACTCCACCGGGGCGGTGACGTCGGGCAGCACCGTGCGGTGCGCAAGCAACTCGCCGAAATGGCGGGACAGTGCGCCCTCGGCCGACGGCCGGCCCAGCACCGAACCCAGCGGCGAATCCGGCCGTTGACCCGGTACCCGGGGGTCCATTACGAGAAGTGCTGGCGCTCCGTGCCTTTCGTGCCAGCGCGCAGCTGTGCGCGGGGCGTGCACGATGTTGGGCGGCACCGCCATCACAACGTCGACCATCTCCATCAGGCGGACACCCTCGGTCATGGTGTCGATGTCGGTGAGCTGCCACGGGATGCGCGCCGCGGTGGTCCCCTTGAACGTGACGGCGTCCGTGCGGGCGGCGACCAGTTCCTCGGGACTCGGCCCGGCCAGCGGGACCGCCAAGGCCGCCCAGGGGATGCGGGCCAGGCGCGCGCTCGGTGAGATGAACAGCACCGGCCGCGGATCAGCGAGGGCTTCGCCGATCAGCTGCCACGCCGGTTCGGCGATCAGCAGCACACCGAGGATGTAGGCCAGCGTCAGTTCCCCCTTCTGCGTGGCGAACGGACCGCGCGTCAACGCCCGGTCGAGGGCGTCGGCCAGGCTCTCGTCACCGTCGGGATCGGGCAGCGCCCCGCGCAATTCCTCCAGCGCGGCGAGCACGATCGGCTCGTGCACCACCCATGTCACCGTGCGCTCGGGTTGGCCGATGACGCGCAGGCTGGCATAGGTCGCCACGCCGACGTCGGCGTACCGCAGCACCAGGGTCGTGGTCATGGCCACGTCGACCAGACGGGGCCGCCGGAGGTGACGGCCTGGCCGTAGCGGTTCTGCGCAAGCAGCCGGTAGCGCGCCAGGATGGGTGATCCGCCGGGATCCATCTGCAGTGGCGGCAGTGCCCCGAGTGTCGTCTGTGTCAGGGCGTCGACCGAGTTGCCAGCGGCGGCCAGGGCCTCCTCATCGAAGGTCTCGACGGGAACGGTCACGGTGGCCGGCGCTTCCCATCCGCCGGCCTCGCCCCGCGGCTGGCTAGCGAAAGTTCCTCGTGCGCAGTGGTATTCGATGAGTTCGCTGAGCAGTTCGTCGTTCTCCCATTCCCAGGCCACCGAGAAGGCGCCGGCCAGCATGCGCGCCGAGACCTGGGAGGCCCATCGCCAGCGCGCGTCGGCATCCGTCATCGCGTATCGCACCGAGTCGACGGCGAGCGCGGCCGGAATCTTGAGTTCGGCGGCCTTTTCCAGCTTGGCCAGCGCGCTGCGGTGGCGGTCGCTTCCCGAGTCGAACCGGGTGACGCCTTGGGAGGCGACCTGGCGCTCCTTGTGCGCCTGCCAGCTGTCCGAGGGATCGCCGATTCCGTCGAAGTTCAGATCGGCCAGCGCGTCGGCCCGCCAGATCGAACCGAGGTGGTCGTCGAGCCGCGCATACTGCAGCCAACTCGAACGCGGCCAGCCGTCGAGGAACCGTCGCGCCTCCGCCACCTGTTCGACGGCCTCGTCGAAGCGGCCGCGGAACACCGATATCCAGCTGCGCTGCAACAGGATGCGATGGACGAACAGCGGACGGCCCAACTCGCGCCACTGCGTCTCGGCGTGGCCCCAGGATTCGTCGGCCTCTTTGAGCCAGCCGAAGCCGAGCCGGGTGAGCCCGAAGTACAACCAGCAGCGGGCGACGTCGTGGGCGCGGGAATGCTCGGCGATCACCGGATATGCGGACCCGACCAGACGTTCGGTGGACTCGTGGTCGCCGCGCATCCACTTGGCCGCGGCGGTCTCGAGTTCGGCTCTGGCCCAATACAGTTTCCACTCGCGACGCTGGGCGCGGGCACCGGCTCGATGCAGCCACTGCTCCCCTTCGTCGAGCCTGCCGGTTTCCACGCAGAACCGGCCGTACGCCAGCCCGGCGGCGACCAACAGCTGGTCGGCGTCGTCAGTGCCGCCGGCCAATTCGTCGATCACCGGAATGACGTCCTGCCACAGCCGCGCCGCCGCCACGTGCAGGTCGTCATCGCAGAGCGCCGTCGCGCACAGCACGCCGGCCAACGTCGCGAGATGGCGCTGTTCGGGTTCGAGGTCGGCGAACCGCTGCGCGGTGTCGTCGTCGCGCAGTCCGGCGAGTTCGACCGCGGCTTCTTCGTGTTTCCCGGCGGCCGCGGCCAGGCCGGTGCGCAGGAAACGTGCTCGCAGGGTGTAGCGGGCAACCATGCGGTCGGTGTCGGCTCCGCGAGCGGGGTAGGCGGCCAGACAGTCGGTCATCCGCCGGAGGCATTCATGGGTGCCGTCGTAAGCCGTTCGGGTGAGATAGATTTCGCCGAGTTGGGCGAAGGCCTCGAGGGCGAGGTCGTCGCGGTCCTCGCTCTCGATCTGCGGCATCAGCGACAGCAGGAGGTCTTTGGCCTTCTCCTCCTGAGCGGCGAGGGCGAGCTGGCGAGCCCGCTGCAGATCGCCGGTGATGGACACGGCTGGATCATAAGTCGGCCACGGCCGCCCATTCAGATAACGGCGAGACGGCGGACGTGCTCGGCACGTCCGCCGTCCGTCGCCCGAACGGTTGGTCACGTCACTTGCAGGTGACGGAGATTTCGAACTTCTTGCTGATCATGCCGGCCATCGGGTTCTTCATGTCGGCGCCCGCCGCCTCGCCGGTGATGGTGTAGGTGTTGCCGTCCACCTTCACGTCGGCAGAACCGGTCTTCATGCCCATGTTGTCGCTCACCGCGAGCGCGTTGCCGTCGACGACCATCCCGAGGGACTGCACGGTCGGCGGCTGACCGTCTTTCATGACCACCCCGAGTCCCTGCTGACCACCCACCGCGCCGCTGGCGATGTTGATCGTGCCGCCCTGCTTCACGCACGTCACCGAGTTCAGGTCCAGGCCCTGGAGGTCATTGCCCTCGACCTTCACCGACGTCTTCCCGCTGGAGGCCACCGAGACACTGGTAGGCGCGGCACCCGTCGCCGAGCTGGAGCCCTTGCTGCTGCTGTTGTTGTCGGAGCAAGCCATCAGCAGCATGCTGCAGCCGAGCACGCCGACACCGACCGCGAGAATTCGCTTCACCTGTGTTCCCTTCGTTCGCGCGGCGCCTCGGTGGCACCGTCACGAGAGAAGTACAGCTGCGGCTCGCGGCTACCGATCCCAAACTTCTCGCGCCGAGATCGACGGTGGCGTGAGGGTTACTCGCACTTTCGCGCGCCGGCGTCGATCTCGATGAATTGTCAGTGGCATACGCCAGCATGCGGGGATGAATCGCGTGTTCATTGGCAGTGAAGCACTCGCCGCCGGGCAGCTGACCGAGCACGAGTTGCGCCGCTGGTATCGGCCCATCTATCGCGACGTTTACGTCGCCGCATCCGTCGACCCGTCATTGCGCGATCGGACCTGGGCGGCGTGGTTGTGGTCCAGGCGGCGGGCTGTGGTCTCGGGCTTGGCGGCGGCCGCGTTGCACGGCTCGCAGTGGGTGGACGCCGGCGAGCCGATCGAATTGATCGGCCGCAACGCCCGCCCGCACAAAGGGTTGATCGTCCGAAACGAAAACCTCGCAACCCGCGAGGTCACCACGGTCGCAGGTCTGCCGGTGACCACCCCGGTGCGCACCGCATTCGACCTTGGCCGTCACCTGCCCGCCGAGACGGCGATTACTCGCCTCGACGCGCTGAAGTGGGCAACCTTCTTCTCTATCGACGACGTGATGCAGCTGGCGCACGAACGCCCGGGAGCACGGGGCCTGCGGCAGCTCAAAGCGATTCTTCCGCGCGTCGACGGCGGAGCAGCGTCCCCGAAGGAAACCTGGCTACGAATACTGTTGATCGATGCGGGTTTTCCGGCGCCGACCACCCAGATACCCGTCATGGATGGTTGGCGGATACTGGCTGTGCTCGACATGGGTTGGGACAACATCAAAGTCGCGGTCGAGTACGACGGCGACCATCACCGGACGAACCGAGCCCAATACGTCAAGGACCAACGCCGGATCCGCAGACTCGAACAGCTGGGTTGGATCGTCATTCGGGTGATCGCAGAGGACCGCCCCGACGACATCATCCGGCAGGTGCGCGAGGCAATCCGGCGTCGAACGTCACCGAGATCGACGGTGGCGTGAGGGTTACTCGCACTTTCGCGCGCCACCGTCGATCTCGATGACGTGACCTACGTCTGCGCGAGCTGCTTCTCGGCGAAGCGGGCCGCCCACTCCGCCCGCGACCGAATGGACACGTCGACGTCAGCGCCCTTGGCCCGCAGGCTCTTCACCGTCGCCTGGTCTTTGGTGGTGCGGGCGAACGGATCCCAGCTGAAGAACCGGCAGGAGTTCTCCCAGGTGATCTTGTTGATGTCGGAGTCCGACGCGCCCGCCGCGTTCAACTCGGCCAGCACCTGCTCGGGTGCATCCGGCCAGAAGCAATCCGAATGCGGGTAGTCGCACTCCCAGGCGATGATGTCGATGCCGATGTCGTGCCGCAGTTTCAGCGACGTCTTGTCGGTGACGTAGCAGGCCAGCGAGTGGTCCCGGAACACCTCGCTGGGCAGTTGCGAGCCGAAGTCGCGACGAAGCCATTTCTGGTTGGTGTAGTGCCGGTCGCTGCGGTCCAGGTAGAACGGGATCCACCCGATGCCGCCCTCGGAGAACGCGAACTTCAGGTCCGGGTAGTTGCGCATCGCCGGTCCCCACAACAGATCCTGAGCGCACATCGCCGACACCTGGGTGGCCAGGATGATCATGTTGTCGATCGGTGCGTTGGGGGCCATGCTGATCGCCCCGAAGCCGGTGCCGATGTGCAGGCACATCACCACGTTCTCCTCGGAGAGCGTCCGGAACACCGGGCCCCAGTAGTCCTCGTCGTGGTAACTGGGCAGACCCTCCAGGTGCGGCAGCTCGGGCATGGTGACGGCCCGGCAGCCCTTGGCCGCCACCCGGCGGATCTCGTTGCGCATCCCCTCCGGCGTCCAGGTCGGCAGGATCGCGATCGGGATGAAGCGGTCCGGGTACGAGCCGGCCCACTCGTCGATGTGCCAGTCGTTGTAGGCCGACACCATCACCAGCGTGACGTCTTCGCGGGTCATGTTGAGGTGCCGCGCGGAGAAGCCGGTGAAGGTCGGAAAGCACATCGAGGCGAGGATGCCGTTGCGGTTCATGTCGCGTACCCGCTCGTGAACGTCGTAGACGCCGGGACGCATCTCGGCGAAGCCCGCCGGGTCGCGCCCCCACTCCTCGGCCGGCCACGACACGACGGCGTTCAGGCCGCTGACCCCCTGAGGGCGGCCCTGGTACATCCACTGATCCACACCGTGAGCGTCAGTGACGACGATCGGGGCCTCGGGCTTGTACTTCGCCGGGACGTGGTTGAGGAACATGTCGGGAGGCTCCACGACGTGGTCGTCAATGCTCACCAGAATCAGGTCGTCGACATTCATGGGCTCAGTTGTACCCTCGATAATCGTGACCGTCTCCGCACATTCGGCCAGACACTTGGCTCAACCGGCCAACATCGGCCAGGTCGAGCTGCGCCGCGGCGGACGGGTCCTGGCCGGCAGCTATCTGTACGAAGGCGACCTGCTGGTCACCGGCTGGCATTTCCACGACGTGCATCAGATCGAATACGCGATCGGCGGGGTGGTCGAAGTCGAGACCGCGTCGGCGCACTATCTGCTGCCGCCGCAGCAGGCTGCCTGGATTCCGGCCGGACTGGAGCATCAGGCCACCATGAACCCCGCCGTCAAGACTCTGGCGGTGATGTTCGACCCGGAACTCATTCCGGGCGCCGGCGACCGCGCCCGGATCTTGGCGGTCTCCCCGCTGATCCGGGAAATGATGCTCTACGCCCTGCGCTGGCCCATCTACCGGGAAGCCGGCGACGATGCGTCCGACGGGTTTTTTCGCACGCTGGCCAATCTGGTCGCCGAGGCGCTGGATCACGAAGCGCCGCTGAGCCTTCCGAGCTCCGACGATCCGGTGGTCGCCGCCGCGATGGCCTATACCAAGGAACACCTGCAGTCGGTGACGCTCGCCGAGGTGTGCCGGGCCGTGGCGGTGTCGGAGCGGACGCTGCGCAGGCAATTCCAACGCGAAGCCGAGATGCCATGGCGCACTTACCTTTTACACGCCAGGATGCTGCGGGCGATGGCCCTGTTGGCGGCCCCCGCCCAGGGCGTGCAGCAGACCGCCACCGCGGTGGGCTTCGACAGCGTCGGGTCGTTCACCCGGGCGTTCAGTCAGTTCTGCGGGGAGACCCCGTCGTCATACCGACGACGGGTCACCAACACCGGTATGTGAGGTGGGCGCCCGCCGCTCGTGCCAGCGCAGACGCAGCAACAGCAGGCCGCGGTGCGCTTCGAACCCCAGCGACAAAGGATGCCGCCAGGTGCCCGATCGTGTCCGCCGTGTTTGTGCCACACCACCACTGTGCCAGCCGACCGGCACCGGCCGCCGCGACACACGCCTGAGTGTGCCGCTTGTCACCTGAAGTTCGTTGTCTGTCAAGAATCCTCGCCGGCACCGGTGATCGCCGCGACCAACGGTTCGACGTCGCCGCCGACGGCCTCGCGGACCTCGCGGCCGGCCCGCTTGACGGACTCGTTGACGTCGCCCCGGGCGGCGATCGCGGTGGCCCGCAGTTCCTCGATGTTGCGGCCGAGTGCCGCCCGCACGTCGTCACCCTGGGTTGCGGCGGCCGCGACGGCAAAGGCGCCGTCGAGGGCCGAACCTGCGACAGTGCCCTGCGCGGAAGCCACCGAACCGGCGACCTCACCGGCGTAGCCGAGGACAGCCACCGGCAAGGTGGCCTGATGACCGACATAGCTGACCACCGCGGCTCGCAACCGGCCGCGAGCGTCGTCGACGACATCCTGCACACCGCTGCCGGTGCGTTCCCAGGCCGCGGCGATGGTCTCGCCGTCTTGAATGGCGCCCGCGAATGCAGCGGGGGCATGCGCGATCGCCGTGGTGACATCTGTTGCAGCGTCCAGCAGTTGGCTGCTCAGCGCCTGCCCCGCGGCGATCTGACGCTCGAGCACGTGGCGGATGACGATGGTGGTGGTCGGCTCGTGTGGCTGTTCGTCGGCCGCGGGAAGGGCGGCCGTTTCGGGCTCGGTCGTGGTCTCAGACATGCGGCCAGTCAACTAGTCCGGGCCGACCGGACGATATCGGCGAAGTAACAGACCGGACTCGGGCAGGCAAAGAGACGGGGCCGCTCGACCCCCGGGCAGCTGCCAGCATGCCACCAGCTGTCACCCAGTTAGTTGCCAGTAAGTCGTCTTATTCTCAGTTTCCGCGTCCCGGCGCCTGTGACGCTGCTTTGTCGAGGATCTGCCGTGGAGGAACACAGATGACCAAGCTTATTCGGCTCGGATTCGGAGCAATCGCGCTCGGTGCGATGTCACTCGCGCTCGGATCCGGCGTCGCGCTGGCCGATGACTACGCAGGCAAGTCCTACTCCGACGCGTCCAAGGCGATCGGCGATGCCGGGCAGAAGGCCGTCATCGCGACATCCGTCGGCGACTCCACCAACCAGGGCGACTGCGTGGTCACGCGTTCGCAGAAGGCCGACTGGCTCAAGGGCGACAACTTCTCCCCCGTCACCGACACCGTGCTTCTCTACCTGAACTGCAACGCGAAGCTTGCCACCGCGGGCAAGCCCGGCAATTCGCTGGCGAGCCCGGAGGGCCAGGCGGAAAAGGCGGCCGAAGAGGAGCAGGCCGCCAAGGACGCCGCCGCCCAGCAGAGCCAGTCGAGTGAGCTGGCCACCCCCGGCGGTAACGGGTAGTTCCGCGCGCCAACTTGCCGGTGCCGGGCCGGGCGGCGAGGATCCGTGACAATGGATTCCACATTCGCCGCTGAACTCGCCGACCTCGATGCCATCGGGCAGGCCGCGCTGGCCGCCTCCGGAGACGTGTCCGCCGCCGAGTTGCTCGACGCCGCGATCCTGCGGCTCGACGCCACCCGCGGGCTCAATGCCGTCATCACCGACCTTCTCGATCGCGGACGCGAGCAGGCCGTCGCCCTCGACGAGAGCGGCGCACTGCGCGGCGGGACCGCCGGCCCGGTGGCCGGAGTTCCCTTCCTGCTCAAGGATCTTGGCGCCTCGCTGGCCGGTGCCCGCGAGGCGATGGGTTCGCGGGCGTTGCGCGACCACATCGCGCCGGAGACCGCGTGGATCGTGCAGCGCTATCTGGCCGCCGGCCTGGTGGTGTTCGGCAAGACCAACACCCCGGAGTGGGGCAATCACTGCACCACCGAGCCGTCGCTGTTCGGCCGTACCGCCAATCCGTGGTCGCCGGACATCACCCCCGGTGGTTCCAGTGGCGGGTCGGCCTCGGCGGTGGCCGCCGGTGTCGTGCCTGCGGCCTCGGGCGGGGACGGCACGGGTTCGATCCGGGTGCCTGCGTCATGCTGCGGTCTGGTCGGATTGAAGCCGCGACGTGCCCGCACCTCGTTCGCCCCGTCCGGGCAGCTACTGGAAGGACTGGCCGTCGAGCACGCACTGACGCGCACGGTGCGCGACAGCGCCGCTCTCCTCGACGCGGTCACCGGTGGCGCGCCCGGCGATCCGTACAACGCTGCGCCGCCCGCCAAAGCTTTTCTGCGCGCCATCGGTGAGGCGCCGCCGCGCCAGCGCATCCTGATCGCCACGCACTCCCCTTTCCCGGCGCCGCCGACCGACCCGCGCATCGCGGCCGCCGTCGAATCTGCCGGGCGCGCACTGGAATCGGTCGGCCATCACATCGAACCGGGGGCGCCGTCGTTCGACCCCGACGTCGTCGCCGACGCGATCGCCGTGCTGCACAACGTCAGCAATGTGCAGCTGTACAACTTCGCGAAGACCCATCTGGGCCGCGATCCCCGTGAGGACGAGTTCGAGCCGAGCAGCTGGGTGATGATGCGCGAAGGGTTCACCACCGCAGGCGTCGACTACGCCGACGCGATCGAGGCCATCCACGCTCAGACCCGCCGATTCGTCGCGGGGATGGGCGACCATGACGTGTTGCTGGTTCCGACGTTGCTGGCGCCGCCGCCGCACTACGGCATCCTGGATCAGCCGCGCGGCACCACCCGCGCGTTCTTCGACGTCGAGTTCGCCCACACCGGGTGGACCACCATGGCCAACGTGACCGGGTGGGCCGCGATTTCGCTACCGCTGGCGACCACCGGGGACGGACTGCCCGTGGGTGTTCAGCTGATGGCTCCCGAAGAAACCGTGCTGCTGCAGCTCGCCGCGCAGCTCGAACAGGCGATCCCGTGGGCGCAGCGGCGTCCGGCTGCCTGGCTGGGCACGCCCGCAATCTGAGAGTCTTTGCTGCGGGAGCTCGCTGTTGCGCCGATCGGTGCGGCGGCCGCGGTCCCGCGTGAGACACTGTGCCCATGGTTGTCGCTATCGCGCGTCCCAAACTGGAAGGCAATATCGCCGTCTCCGAGGACCGCCAGATCGGTTTTGCTGAGTTCGGCTGCGCCCAGGGCCGCGCCGTGTTCTGGCTGCACGGCACCCCGGGAGCTCGTCGCCAGATCCCGGTGGAAGCGCGGGTGTTCGCCGAGCAGAACGATATTCGCCTGATCGGTGTCGACCGGCCGGGGATCGGCTCCTCCACGCCGTACCAGTACGAGAACGTGTTGGCCTTCTCGAAAGACCTGGCGATCATCGCCGACACCCTCGGTGTCGACAAGATGGCCGTCGTCGGCCTGTCCGGTGGCGGCCCGTACACGCTGGGCTGCGCGACGGCGATGCCGGACCGCATCGTGGCCGCCGGTGTGCTCGGCGGGGTGGCCCCGACCGTCGGGCCGGAGGCGATTGCCGGCGGATTGATGAAAGTCGGCACGTTCGCCGCTCCGATCATCGAGGTCGCGGGGGCTCCGCTGCGCCTGGCCGCCGTCAGCTTGATCCGGTTGATCCGCCCGGTCGCCGAGCCGGCCCTGTACATCTACGCCGGCATCTCCCCCGAGGGTGACCGCAAGATGCTCGTCCGCCCGGAATTCAAGGCGATGTTCCTCGACGACCTACTCAACGGCAGCCGCAAGCAGCTGGCGGCACCGCTTGCCGACATCGTGGTGTTCGCCCGCGACTGGGGCTTCCGGCTCGACGAGGTCAAGGTGCCGATCCGGTGGTGGCACGGCGACCGCGACCACATCGTGCCGTTCGCCCACGGGCAGCATGTGGTGTCCAAGCTGCCCGACGCCGAGCTCTACACACTCTCCGGCGAGAGCCACCTGGCCGGCCTGGGACGGGCCGAAGACATCCTGCGCACCATGCTCGATCTGTGGGACCGCGACGAAAAGTCCTGACCGACAAGCCAATCCAACGAAAACCCGCGTCGCCCGGGTAGATCCGGTGCGACGCGGGTTGTCGTGGTCACGCGCCGAGTTGGCTCTTGATCAACGCGTCCTGCTTCTGGCCGAAGTCGATCACCAGATCGTTGGGCGCCGGGTCGGCGACCGGGCCGGAGAACTCCAGCGACGACGCGGCATTGCCCTCGGTGAAGTACAGGACACTCAGCGATCGGGTGCCGTCCGGTGAGGTCCCGGTGATCAGCTTTCCGCCCTGCCCGACCGGCGCGGCCACCGACTTCTGGTTCGCGACGGGCGTAGCGGCCTGCGCGGAACTGATTGCACCGGCGGCCGCGGCCGGGTCGGCCAGCACCCACACGGTGTCGGTGATCGTGCGTCCGTCGCGGTGGGTGTACACCGTCATGGCGCCGGGCTGGCCGCCGGGATTGAGGGTCGGCGGTGCCGCCGTGTAAGCCAGCGAGTCGGTCACCACATTTGGATCGATCAGCAGGACGGTGTAATCACCAGGGTCGGCCGATGCCACACCGACGCCGAGCGTCATACCCGCCGATAACACCGCGGCGGTCAAGCCGCCAATACAACGAGAGTTCATATTCGAAGACTTCCGTTCAGAAAGGGATTGGATACCGGGTTATTGCGAGCAGTCGATCAGCAGGGGTAGCAGCCCCAGCCACGCCAGCCGTCGCGCCAGAAAAAGCCTGCGCCACAACCCATATTTCCGGTCCCGCCCTGGCAATCGAGCGCCGTGATAATCGGTGAATGCCCCGGACCGGACGGCGTCGCATTGTTCGTCGATGCCGCATTGGCGGTGACTGCGCCGGCCAGAGAACCGGCGATCATTCCTGCCGTGGCAACACCCAAGATAAATTTTTTCATCAAGGTTCTCCCCCCATTAGGGTCGCGCTGAATTGGACCGTCTCACGGTACGTGAGCAATTACGTCAATCGCGGTGATTTCGGCGGGTTCGTCAATCGGCCATTGCGGCCGAACTGACCCACGCTTATGCCCAATGCCCCTGTCGGTGTGGGCCAGAAGGCCCTGTCGATAAACAACACCGCCCGTCAAGATGACGTGAGCAAGGGGTTCACCGGTGTATTGACGGATAAGTCAGCGCGCCGCCCGTGAAAGGTGCAGAAATGAATGACGTTCTCACAGAACGCAATTACGCCTGGCGGATGATTCGGGCCGCGCGGATTTCGCACGCCGACGGGGCGAACGTCGACGCCGCCGAAAACCGCCGCATCGACATCGAATTGCTGCTCGGCGAAGCACTCGACGCCGGCTTGGGCCGCACCGAGATCATCGTCGAACTGGCCGACCTCGCGGCACGCATGCATGCGCTGTGCAATCCCGACGAGCTCGTCGTCGCCGACGCCGAAGGCTGTCTGGCTTAGGACAATCCGAGCAGCGCCCGCCGCAGCATGTGCATCGCCACGGTGGTGGACCGCTCACGGATGTCGGCGCGGTCGCCGGGCAGCCGAACCGACCGGCTCACCGTCGTGCCGTCGCCCAGCATCACGCAGAACCAAACGGTGCCCACCGGCTTGTCCTCGGTGCCACCACCCGGTCCGGCGATACCGGTGATCGCGACCGCGGTGTCGGCGCCGAAGCGGCGCAACGCGCCCGCCGCCATCGCTTCGGCCACCTCCTGGGAGACCGCGCCGAACTGCTCGATGAGCGCGGGTTCGACGTCGAGCACATCGGCCTTGGCCGAATTGGCATAGGCCACCACCGCGCCCGCGACATAGGCCGACGAGCCGGCCCGTTCAGTCAGGCGGGCCGCCAGCAGCCCGCCGGTGCAGGACTCCGCTGTCGCGATGCGCCGCCCCGCCAGGAGACCGGCGACCTGATCGTCAACGAGCGAACCGTCTTCGGAGAACAGTGTGTCCCCATGCCGGCTGCGGATCAGATCCATCAGTCGCGTGTAGGCCGGCGCGCTCTGCGGCTCGTAGCGCGTGACCATCTCCACTTCGCCGCGGCGTAGGCAGGTGGTGATCTCCAGATCACCGAATCCCGGCAGGCTCTCGGCTTCTCGCAATGTCTCGGCCAAGCTCGACTCGGCCAGCCCGAACATCCGGACGGTGTCCTGGCGGTAGACGGTCCGCCCGGCGATGGCCTGCTGGAAGGCCTCGTCCGCGACGGCGGCCGGCCACATCGCCTGAAGTTCGCGCGGCGGGCCGGGCAGTACCAGTACCGTCGGCGAACCGGCTACCACGACACCGGGCGCCGTACCGACCGGGTCGAGGACGTGGGCGCCCACCGGCACCATCGCCTGTTTGCGGTTGGCCGCGAGCACCGCGTCGAAGTCGACGCCGGTGAACCGGGCCATCAGATGCTGGAGGATCGCCGCGATCTTGGCTTCCAGCTCCGTGTCGAGAACCAGCTCGCGATCGCAGAAACGCGCCACCACTTCCACCGTCATGTCGTCGGCCGTCGGGCCCAGCCCGCCGGAGGTGACGATCAGGTCGACACCCTCGGCGGCGAGGAACCGCAGCTGCGCCTCGATGTCGGCGGGACGGTCACCGCAGATCGTGATGTGGGCCAGTTCGACGCCCAACTCCAACAGCCGGTCGGCCACCCACGGACCGTTGCGATCCGCGACGCGTCCGGTGAGGACTTCGGTGCCGGTGACCACGATTCCCGCGCGCACGCTCATACCGAGCGAGATTACGCAGAGGCAGATCAGGCCACGGGATCGGGCGTGCGCCCGGTGGCCTCGCCGATGGCGGCCAACCAGGCCTGGGTGTCGCTGACGTAGAAGCCGATCTCGCCACCGGCGGTGCGCACCACCAGATGCGTCCAGCCGCCGGCCACGCTGCCCTTGAAGACCTTCGCCAGCCGGAGCCCGGTGATGGAGGCCAGCGGGATGCTGATCGTGGTGCCGGTCAGGGTGAGGAACACCAGGCGCCGCCGGGTCAGCGCGATGCGACCGTTGTTCTTCACCGCCGGGTAAGCCGGTGCGGTGGCACCCCGGTAATTACCCTTCTCCCACGGCCGGATCACCGTCTCCGCCGCGAGCTCGCTGTCCAATTGCCCTGCGGCCGCGCGGTACTTGCCGCGGTAGATCAGCACGATCACTCCGGCGATGAGTCCGAGCACCACCAGGATGCCGACCACCAGCAGAACGACCTGTACGGCGACGTTCATCTCTGCCGCCCAGGCTCAACGCGGCGCAGCGCCGGGGGCCCGGACCACCAGCGGCACGGCGGGGAATGCCGCCGCCATCTCCGAGCGGCATTTGCGCAGCGCGGCGGTGCCGTACCCCTTCTTGCGGTGATCGGGGTGGATCCAGATCCGCACGTTGACCTCACCGCCGACCAGCTCACCGAACACCAGGCCGACCTTCTCGTCGCCGTCGAGAGCGACAAACCACGCCGCCTCCTCGGCGGTCAAACGGCTTCGCGCCGAACGGATTTCGTCGTCCACAAGCCCCGCGGGCGCGCCCGAACCGTCACCGGCCGCACCGACCTCCTGGGTGCGGGTGGCGAAGATGTCACGATCGGATTCGTCGGCGAATGGGCGCAGCTGCAGGCTCTCGTCGGTGCTGGCAGGCCGCTCGCCGAGGGTGAAGGACAGCTGGCTGTTCAGATCTCGCAGTTCGGCGGCGATGCGGTCCCGCGACTCTCTGGTCACCTGCTCGAAGGACAGTCCCAGCACGGCCTCGGTACCCCGGCGCGAGGTGCCGAGCAGTTCGGTGATGGCGGTGATCGCGGAGTCCCGGTTGTCGGAGGCGACGATGGCGTCGATCACTTCGTGGCGGCGCTCGAGCGCGGTGAGCAGAGCATCGGCGATCTCACGGCGGGCCGCTGCGCGGTCTTGGTCGGTCATGGCCCCAGCGTAGATCCGCCCGCCCGAGTTCGGCGGCGCTGTGCCGAACTCCGGCGACTAACCTGGACGGGGGTCATCGTGCGCTGTTGCACACAAACCAGATACGGCGTTTGCGCCACTGCTCTGCCAAGATGAACGCGCGGCTGATAAACGGTTGCGCGGGGGTGTCCTGTCGCGGATCTCGAGTTGAGGAGTTTGGAGACGGTGGCGAAGACCCTCGGCACGCTCTCCGTCTTGCTGCTCCTGCTGCTGTGCGCCGGTGATCTTCGCGTGTTCAGCGGCCCACAACCGCGGCCCGCCCAGGACATCGAGCTGTCCGACGGCTGGCGCCTCACCTCGGCGCAGAGCGTGGGCGCCGACGGCGCGGCCATCTCGGCCACCACCTACGACGCCGCAGCCTGGCATCCGGTGCGCCGGATGCCGGCCACCGTCCTGGAGACCCTGCAGGACGACGGCACGTACCCGAACCTCTACTACGGCAAGAACCTGCTCCAGGACGTCCCGCAAGACCTCTACGAGCAGGACTGGTGGTATCGCACGACGTTCAACGCGCCTGCCGATTACCCCACCTACGTGCTGGACTTCCCCGGCATCAACTACCGCGCCGAAGTGTGGCTCAACGGCCGTCGCGTCGCCGACAACAGGCAGGTCGTCGGCATGTACAACGACCACGAACTCGACGTCACGCGGTGGATCAGGCAGGGCCAACCGAACACCCTCGCCGTCAAGGTCACCCCGGAACGGGCCATCCAGGACGTCAACGGCGTCGAACTCGCCGACAGCTGGTACGACTGGATCAACTGGCGCTACCTGGGCTATCAGGGCCCGGACAAGAACGCGGCCAACGGTAACTCCTTTGTGCCCGACCGCAACGCAGGCATCTGGAAACCGGTGTACCTCAAGACATCCGGGCGGGTGTCGATCGGCGACGCCACGGTCAACACCCAACTCCCACTGCCGGACACCGACAGTGCGCGGCTGACGGTGTACGCACCGCTGAAGAACTATTCGACCCAGAAAGTACGCGGCCTGCTGCGCGCCACGATCACCCGCGACGGCAAGGCGCCCATCCACGTCGACGAGCCGGTCACGCTGATGCCCGGCGAGGAGCGTGAAGTCACGCTGAGCCCCGAGAAGTTCGCGGCGCTGACCGTCGAGCACCCGGATCTGTGGTGGCCGTACACGATGGGCAGGCCCGACCTGTACGACCTGAAGCTGGAGTTCGTCCAGAACGGTCAGGCGACCGAGGTGGCCACGCAGAAGTTCGGTATCCGCACCATCACCCAGGGCCGCGACTCCGACGACTCGTTCGCCGAGCTGGGCACCGGCGGCAATTTCTATCTGCAGGTGAACGGCAAGAACTTCCTGGTCCGCGGTGCCACCTACACGCCCGACCTGCTCTACAAGTACGACCCGGAGCGCGACGCCGCGATCCTGGGCTACGTCAAGGACCTCGGCCTGAACATGCTGCGGCTGGAGTCCAAGATCTCGTCGCAGCGCTTCGTCGAGCAGGCCGACGAGCTGGGCATCCCGCTGATGTACGGCTGGATGTGCTGCAACCAGTGGGAGAAGTGGCAGCAGTGGGATGACGAGGATCGTCGCGTCTCGCAGGACAGCATGCGCTCGCAGATCGAGATGCTGCGCTCGCACGCCTCGGTGTTCGTGTGGGCCAACGGCAGCGACGGCCGCCCGCCGGCCGATGTGCTGACCGAGTACCACCAGATCCTGTCCGATCTGCATTGGCAGAACGCCACCGTCGACACGGTGTCGTCGCTGAACCGGGACGCTGACGGAAAGCAGCTGTGGGACGGCATCCAGATGGCCGGGCCCTACACGTGGCGGCCGCCGTCGTACTGGTTCGCAGGCCAATACGGTGCGGCCCGCGGCTCGTCGGCCGAACAGGGCGACAACGAGCACATCCCGCCGTTTGCGAGCCTGCAGAAGTTCATCCCGCCCGACAAGCTCTGGCCCATCAACGACACCTGGTTCTTCCACGCCGGGTCGGACCCACAAAACTCGCGGCTGGCCAACGTCCAGCGTGTCATCGACCGCCGCTACGGGCCGTCCACCAACGCCCGGATGTTCGCCGCCAAGGCGCAGCTGGCCCACTATGAGGCCACCCGCGCGCAGTTCGAATCGTTCGCGGCCAACGGCTGGGACGGGCACAAGATGACGATCTACTGGATGCTCAACAGCCACTGGCCGTCGTTCTTCGGCAACATCTTCGACTACTACCTGCGCCCGGGCGGCGCCTACTACGGCGCGAAGAAGGGACTGCAGCCGCTGTCGGTGGTGTTCGACTCCTACGCCACCGGCAACCACCGTCAGGCCAGGGTGTTCGTGGTGAACCAAACCCCGGACACCCATCAGAACCTGCGCGTCCGGGTCCGCGTGTACGGCCTCAACGGCGCGCTGCGCGACGAGCGGGCCGCCGACGACATCGCCGTCGACCCGGGCGGCTCGGTGCAGGCGATGACGCTGCCGCCGGGTCCGGCCGACTCCCCGGTGTTCTTCGTCCGCTGCGAGTTGCTCGACGCGGACGGCAAGGTGGTTGCCAACAACGTGTACTGGCAGTCCCGGCAAGCCGATGACGTCGGTCCGCCTGCCAACGACGCGGCGTTCAACTCCAACCAGGTCAGCTGGGCCGACATGACCGCGCTCAACACGATGCCGAAGGTGCCGCTGGATGTCACTGCGACCGGCGGCGACGATGCCGGCCGCGACGTCACGATCAGCCTGCACAACCCGACGCCGCAGATCGCGTTCTTCGAACGCGCCGAACTCCTGACCGGGCCGCTCGCCGACGAGATCCTGCCCATCCAGTACGACGACAACTACGTGACGGTGTTCCCCGGCGAGACCGTCCAGATCAAGGGGCGGGTTCCCGGGTCGGGTCCCGCCCCGGCGTGGGTCAGGGTCACCGGGTACAACAGCACACCGGTGGTCGTGCAGGTTCGCTGACACACGCGACGTCGCTGACGTCGGCCGATCCGCGGGTGCCCTACATTCGGTGATGCGTCGCCGGACAACCAGTGAAGGAACGGATATTGCTGCAGCACGCGATCGTCGTGGCAGCCGCCCTTGCCGGTGCGGTGTTCGCGGCCATCGGCATCGTGGTTCGTCAGCGGGCCACCATGGACGTCCCCCGCGACCAGGGAGTCAGCACCGTGATGGTGTCGACGCTGCTGCGCCGCCGGCTTTGGTGGGCAGGCACCGCATCCGCGGTCACCGGGTATGCGTTCCAGGCGGTCGCGCTGGCCTACGGCTCGCTGCTGCTGGTCGCGCCGCTCATGGTGTCCGCGTTGCTGTTCGCGCTGCCGCTGAGCGCGCGGCTGGCGCACCGCCGGGTGTCCCGCGGCGAGTGGGGCTGGGCGACACTGCTCACGCTCGCGTTGGCGGTGTTCGTCTCGCTGGCCCGCACCAAGCCCGGCGATTACGACGGCGCGACGTTGCCGGCGGTGGTGGTGGCCGGGGTCAGCCTGCTGTTCGTGGCCGGCTGTCTGCTGGTGGCGGTGCGGCTCTCGGACTGGCGTCGGGCGATCCTGCTTGCGGTCGGTGTCGGTGTTCTGTTCGGTGTGGTGGCGGTCCTCACGAAGCTCGTCATGCACGCCGTGCGCGAGGGCGACATGGGGCGGTTGTTCACCTCGCCGGTGCTGTACGTGGTGATCGTCGTCGGCGTCGTGGCCACCCTGCTGCAACAGTCGGCCTTTCACGCCGGGTCGCTGCGGGCCTCGGTCCCGGCGATGTTGGTGCTCGAACCGGTGATCGCCGTGCTGATCGGTGAGGTGGTGCTCGGCGAGCACCTCGCGGTCACCAAGCCGGTGGCCGTCGTTCTGGCCATCGCCGTCGCCGCCATGGCCGCGGCCACGATCGCACTCGGACGCGATGAGGGCGCCTGGGAAGAGGAGCTCGAAGCGGCGGCCAAGACCCGACAGGACGGTTAGTTCGCCCAGGGGCCGATGCCGCCGACGGCGTCGATCCGGATCCGGGTCAGGTATCCCGGCGGGGCGTCGTCAGGTGGGAACACCACGTTGTCGTCGGTGATCATCACCGCGGCGAGGTCCCGTAGAACCTCGGGCGCACCGCCTTCCACGATGCGTGCGGTGCCGGTGACCGACAGGTACGGGCGCATGACGGCGCCCGGCTCGCTCGAGACGATGGTGAGAGCAACACGTCCGTCGCGGCGGACGTTGCGGACCTTCTTGTGCTCGGACAGGTGGGCTGTCACCAGCTCGTCACCGTCCTCACCGGGCTGCACCGCCACCCACACCAGAGACACCTGAGGGCTGCCGTCCGGGTTGATGGTGACCAGTGTGGCATCGGCACCCGAGCCGATCAGAGCGCGCGCCGCATCATTGAGCTTCATGTGGCGTGCAACACCGTACGGACCGAGGCATTCCCTCGCATCGGCATGATGGTGTGGTGACACTGTCATCGGATCCGCTCGCGCAGATCGCCGGAAGCCCGCCGGGTCCGACGGTCGGCGCGTTCTTCGACCTGGACGGCACCCTGGTCGCCGGTTTCACCGCGACCGCGCACGCCAGCGACCGGGTCCGCCGAGGACAGGCCCGGATCGGCGAGGTGCTCGGGGTGATCGAGGCCTCGCTGCGGTACAAGCTCGGCCGCATGCAGTTCGAGCGGCTGCTGAATCGCGCCGCGGGGTACCTGCGCGGCGAGTCCCTGGCCGACCTCGACCAGATCGGTGAGCGGCTCTACGCGGAACAGATCGCCGCGCGGGTCTATCCGTTGATGCGCGAGATCGTCGCCGCCCACCGCGCGCGGGGACACACGATCGTGTTGAGCTCGTCGGCCCTGACCATCCACGCCGAGCCGGTGGCACGCGCGCTGGGCATCGACGACGTCATCTGCAACACCTTCGAGCTGGACGACGCCGGTCGCCTGACCGGGAACATCGCCAAGCCGATCGTCTGGGGAAGGCAGAAAGCCGCTGCGGTGCAACGGTTTTGCGACGACAACAAGGTCGACCTGGCCGGCAGCTACTTCTATGCCGACGGCGACGAGGACGCTGCCCTGATGCGGCTGGTCGGCCATCCCCGTCCGGTGAACCCGCGGCCGGGCCTGGCCGCGAAGGCCGCGGCGAGCGACTGGCCGGTGCTGCGCCTGTCGATCCCCGGTCGCCGCAGCGGTGCGGCCAATGCGATCGGCCACTTCCCCGCGTTGGGACGGGCCGCGCTGGGCGCGGCGTTCAGCTCCCTGGCGTTGCGGACCCGCCGAAGCCCTCGAGATTAGGGCAGCGCGCGGTGCGGGACGTCGGTGATCAGACCGCCGTCGACGACATACTCGGAACCCGTGGAGAACGACGACTCGTCGCTGGCGAGGAACACGATGAACGTAGCGACCTCTTCGGGCTTGCCGGGCCGCCCGAGCGGGGCGCCCACCATGTCGTCGGGAAAGTGCTTGGTCATTGGCGTGCGGATGAAGCCCGGGTGCACGGAGTTGACCCGGATGTTGTCCGACGCCAGTTCCAGCGCAGCCGATTTCGTCAGGCCGCGCAGGCCCCACTTGGACGCCACATAGCTGTGCACCCACGACGCGCCGCGCATGCCCTCGATGGACGACACGTTGATGATCGAGCCGCCACCGGACTCCTTCATCGACGGCAGGACGGCTTGGATACCCAGCAGCGCTCCGGTCAGGTTGACGTCGAGGACCTTCTTCCACCGCTCAACGTCGAGCGACTTCAGCGGCGCGACCTGGACGATGCCCGCGTTGTTCACCAGCACGTTGACCTTGCCGAACTCGGCAATCGCGAGCTCGACGGCGGCCTTCCACTGATCGGCTTCGGTGACGTCGAGGTGCACGTAGCGGGCGGCGTCACCGAGTTCGTCGGCGAGTTCCTTGCCCTTGTCGTCGAGGATGTCCCCGATCACGACCTTGGCGCCTTCGGCGACCAGCATCCGCGCGTCGGCGGCGCCCATCCCCTGTGCGCCACCAGTGATGATGGCTACTTTGTCGTCTACGCGTCCCATGAGCCGACAGGCTACCGGTAGCTTTCGCGGCGAGGTAGAACCTGTTCCAGTTTCGGCGCCGAATGCGCATACTGAACGCACCGCAGACCCCAGCATGAGGAGAACTTATGGCCATCCGCGTTGCCCACATCGGCACCGGAAACGTCGGTCGGATGGCGCTATCCGAGCTGATCGAAAATCCAGGGTTCGAGCTCACCGGGCTGTGCGTGTCCGCCGACGAGAAGGTGGGCAAGGACGCGGGTGAATTGGCCGGCCTCGATGTGAAGACCGGAATCCTGGCGACCAAAGACCTCGACGCGGTCTTGGCGACCGAACCCGAGTGTGCGGTTTACTGCGCGATGGGCGACACCCGCATGCCCGAGGCCATGGAGGATGTCCGCAAGATCCTGGCCGCCGGCATCAACGTCGTCGGATCATCGCCCGGGTTGCTGCAGTACCCCTGGGGCGTGATGCCCGACAAGTACATCCAGAGAGTGGAAGACGCGGCCCGACAAGGCAATTCGAGCCTGTTCATCAGCGGTGTCGACCCGGGCTTCGTCAACGATCTGATCCCGCTCGCGCTGGCCAGCACCTGTCAGCGCATCGAGCAGGTGCGATGCATGGAGATCCACGATTACGCGTCCTACGACGGCGCAGAAGTCATGCACTACATGGGTTTTGCCCGCTCCATGGACGAGATCCCGATGCTGCTGCAGCCCGGAGTGCTCAGCATCGCCTGGGGCACCGCGATCCGGCAGCTGGCCGCCGGCCTGGGCATCGAGGTCGACGAGATCACCGAGTCGTACCAACGCGAACCCGCGCCAGAGGATTTCGACATCGCGGTCGGTCATGTCGCCAAGGGCACCCTGGCCGTCCTGCAGTTCGAGATCCGCGGAATGGTCAACGGCCACCCCGCGATCGTCATCGAGCACATCACCCGGTTGCGCCCCGATCTGCGTCCGGATTTGCCACAGCCCGCAGCTGGCGGCGGCTCGTACCGCATCGAAATCACCGGTGAGCCTTCGTACGCGGTGGACATCGTCCCGAGCAGCAGTTACGGCGACCACAACCAGGCCGCGATCGCCGGCGCCGCCGGCCGCATCGTCAACGCCATCCCTGCGGTGATCGCCGCCCCGCCCGGCATCCGCACCACGCTGAACCTGCCGCTGGTGTCCGAGGTGGAGTTGTTCGCCAAGCCCTAGGTCCGTTTGACCGAGACGTCGCCGGGGTAGACCCCGCACCGATTCGACGGGTGCGTAAGGAGACTTTCATGTCGGTGCGTCGTTTGGTTCTGCTGGTGGGTGCGGTGCTGCTGATCGCCGGTGTCATTGCGATGCTGGTGCCGGTGTCGACCCCGGACGGCAACGGCGGCAGCATCGGCTGCGGCAACGCCATATCGGCCGACCTGTCGTCGGCACGTGCGGCCAACGACAAGAACGTCGTCGCCAATGTCCCGATCTTGAACCAACTCGTCCCGCACACCGACTTCGTGGCGCAGTGCCAGTCGTCGGTGTCGCAGCGGCGGTCCTGGTCGATTCCGCTGGCGGTGATCGGCCTGTTGGTGGCCGGGGGCTCGCTGCTGGTCAGCAGCCGACGAGGAGTCGGCTCGACGAGCTAGCCGACGAGGCATCAAGACCTAGGGCCGGTAGCCCGGAACGATCAGCGTGCCTGGGTAATTCACGTAATACGACAGGCAGATCGGGCTGTGCCGGCAGGCGATGATCGCTCCGGCGTCGGGCGCAGCGCCGATGGTGTGATTGCCCCGCGGCGGCAGACCGCAGTTCACCACGTAGGGGTTGAGCGGTACGACGCCGTTGGTGCAATCGGGGCCGGTTTCGGCGGCGGCAGTGCCGGCGGGCGCCAGGGCCGCGGCCAGGGCGGCGGCGATGCCGAGCAGCGCGACGCGCCGCATGCGAAGTGTCGAGACAACCATGGCTAACACCCTCTCGCCGACGATGAGCCGACACCGCCAACGGTACTCCGCCGTGCGCTACTTCACGGGCTCTCGCAGGGGTGATTGCGCCAATAGGCATTCGTTCGCGGATCGATGGCGGATACCTGCAACTGGCACATCGGGCGCGTACTAAACTAGAACACGTTTCAGTCTGCTTACGCCCCACGCTTGAAGGAGCCGGTCCATGCGCACTCCCCTCTGCGACGACCTCGATATCGAATATCCGATCTTCGCGTTCACCCACTGTCGCGACGTGGTCGTCGCCGTCAGCAAGGCCGGCGGCTTCGGCGTGCTCGGCGCGGTCGGATTCTCCCCCGAACAGCTCGAGATCGAGCTCAAGTGGATCGACGAGAACATCGGCGACCACACCTACGGCGTCGACATCGTGATCCCCAACAAGTACGAGGGGATGGACTCCACGGACCTGTCCCCCGAGGTGTTGAAGAAAACGCTGAACGACCTTGTGCCGCAGGAGCACATCGACTTCGCCAAGAAGGTTCTCGCCGATCACGGCGTGCCGGTCGAGCACAGCGACGACGACGCCATGGGCCTGCTGGGCTGGACCGAGGCGACCGCGACGCCGCAGGTCGAGGTCGCGCTCAAGCATCCCAAGTGCACGCTGATCGCCAACGCGCTCGGCACCCCGCCTGCCGAGATGATCAAGCACATCCACGCCGAGGGCCGCAAGGTCGCCGCGCTGTGCGGGTCGCCGTCGCAGGCCAAGAAGCACGCCGAGGCCGGCGTTGACATCATCATCGCCCAGGGCGGCGAGGCCGGTGGGCACTGCGGCGAGATCGGTTCCATCGTGTTGTGGCCGCAGGTCGTCAAGGCGGTGGCGCCGGTGCCGGTGCTGGCCGCCGGCGGTATCGGCAGCGGCCAGCAGATCGCCGCGGCGCTGGCGCTCGGCGCCCAGGGGGCGTGGACCGGTTCGCAGTGGGTCATGGTCGAGGAGTCCGAGCACACCGACGTGCAGCACGCTGCGTACGCGAAGGCCGAAAGTCGCGACACCGTGCGCAGCCGGTCGTTCACCGGCAAGCCCGCCCGCATGCTGCGCAACGACTGGACCGAGGCGTGGGAGAAGGACGGCAACCCCAAGCCGCTCGGAATGCCGTTGCAGTACATGGTTTCCGGCATGGCCGTGGCCGCCACGCACAAGTACCCCAATGAGAGCGTCAACGTCGCGTTCAACCCGATCGGACAGGTCGTCGGTCAGTTCACCAAGGTCGAGAAGACCGCCACGGTGATCGAGCGCTGGGTGCAGGAGTACCTGGAGGCCACCACCCGGCTTGACGAGCTGAACGAAGCGGCGTCCGTCTGACCCGTACTCACAACGCAATCAGGGCGAGCGATCTTCGTGATCTCTCGCCCTGATTGCGTTGTGGCCGATCAGCTGGCCGGGTAGAAGTCGTTCCCGTTGCCCCAGTCGCCGGAATGCATCGATCCGGGCTGCCAGCCCTGAGCGCCCAGGCAGAGCATGGGCAGGCCGTCGGGCGACTGCGCCGCGGCCTGTGAACCTGGGCACGGCGAGCCGACGGCCTGCACACCGTAGATCTTGGGCGAGAGCACCCAGAAGCCCACGCCCTCCGGCGGGCGGTCCATCCCGATCGGCGACTGTCCGGGAATCCAGCGGCAGAGCAGCGGCTCGCCACCGGGCCCGCGGCCGAACGCGAACCGGTCCCACTGATAGCACGGGGCGCTCAGATAGGCCTCGTAGCTCATGCCGGGCGGGTCACCCGGGAACGGGCCGTGGGGCTCATCGGCGGCGGCGCCTGGTGCCACGGCCAGCGCCGCTCCGGCGACGGCTGCTGCGATGACGAATTCGCGGAGCATCTATCCACCCTCTAGGTCTCTTCCCGCAGGGCCCCTTGCCCCCCGGCAACCCTCTCGCGTGAGCCTAACTGCTGTTGCGGGTGTGTCTGCGGTGAACTCGGAAAGGCGCGTGAGTCCCTGCCAGAACGCACCGGCAGCAGACTTTGCTCTGGTTGACTGCTCGGAACGCACCGAAGCTTGCTAAGCTGCCCGGCGATTACGTCGTCGGGGGTGGAGAAGGCGACGGGAGAACCAGTGGGTGAAGCGTGCGGCACCGGGACGGTTGCTGTCGAAGGTCGAGACGTCCTGTCCGGGCCTAAAATCGTGCTGACGGTCCGACCCTGCGACGGTGGTGACCGGCGGCGGCTTGCGGTTTCCGGCAACGGCTGTTCGAACCATCCGCAACAATCGCCGAGTACCGGCAGTTACGGTTTGTGCGTCGGAGCAGGCGTCGAAACGCTCGAGGAGTTGCGCTGATGGCAGAGGCCCAGTTCCGGGTCGCGGCTGGTTCCGATCTGGAGTCGCCACAGGTGGTTGCCTCCGGTGAGATCGACCTGGCCAATGTCGGGCAGTTCCAGGACGTCGTGGCCAAGGCCGCCACCGGGTCTGCCGCGTTGACCGTCGATCTGTCGGACGTCACCTACTGCGACAGTGCGGCGGTGCGTGCGCTGTTTGCGGTGGCCGCCACGGCCGAGCTCACGATGATCATCGCCGATGAAGGGCCGATCAAAACCTTGCTCGGCATCTCCGGTCTTGACCGGGTGGCCACCGTCATCACCAAGGAGTGAGTCGCACACCATGCCCGTCCCCGAGTTCCACCGGCGCGACCTGTCCCAGCAGGAGTTGTTCGACCGGATTCTCGAACGCGTCCACCTCGACCTGCCCCATGCCGTCGGTTTGGCGATCACCGTGCACGACCGCCGTCTCGACGAGGATGAAGTGTCGGTCCTGGCCGCCCGCGGCTACGGCGGCGAGATCGTCGAGGCGCAGCTCGCCGGGCTCGGCGGTCCGGTGATCGACGCCTTCGTTCACCAGATGCCGGTGCTGAGCCTGGATTTGTGGGCCGACGAGCGCTGGCCCGAGCTGAGCCTGCAGGCCATGGATGGCCGGGTGCCCGAGCACAGCGCCGCCTGGCGCGAGGTGCGTGGCGCGGTGTCGGTGCCCGGGGTCTGGAAGGCCGACAGCACGGTCGTGTTGTCCTGCGCGCTGGACCTGCCGTCGACGGCCACCACGGTGACCACCCTCATCGGCTACGAGCAACTGGTCTCCGCGGCCATGGTGTCGGCCGGCGCCGAGGACGAGACCGCCACCGCCGACATGCTCGCGGTCCTGCAATCGCGCGGAGCCATCGAGCAGGCCAAGGGCGCGATCATGGGTCGGCTGATGTGTGAGGCCGACACCGCGTGGGCCACTCTGCGGCGCGCGAGCCACGAATCGAACGTCAAGCTCCGCTCGCTGGCGGTGGCCCTGGTGGAACACATCAGCGGTGCACCGGCAGAACAGCCCGCGGCCGGCTCGCCGATCGTGCCCACCGACCAGGCCCGCCAGGCCGCCGCCTTGTTGTGGGCGGTGCTGACCCATGAGTCGACACCGGTCGAACCGACCGAACCGGCGAGCTGAGCGGCGTGACGGGCATCTCCTGCGATTAGTCCGGAGAAACGCCGCTGCACAGCACGGAAAACGCCGCCCGAGGTGGTTCGCTTAGGCCATGTCAGCTCACGAGCCTCACACCACCCACCCGCCGTCGCGCTGGTTGCCATGGCTGGGCGTCGGCGGAGCATTGACGGCGGTCGGACTGGCGGTCGGCGTGACCGTGGCGTCCGGCTCGTCTGACACGCTGCCCGTCGCCCAGGCAGCACCCACGACGCTGTCGACGACGGCCAGCACGACGGCGACCACGACGTCACCGGCCGCGACGTCGACCTCGAGCGCGCCTGCGTCGTTCACCGCCGATTCCCGGGGCTATGTCGACACCGGCGCACGGTGCGACGAGAACCAGACCCTGATGGCCTACGGGCGCACGTCGAAATCACTTGTGGTGATCTGCGTCAACGCCGACGGCGGACTGGAGTACCGCGGAGTGCGTCTGTCCGACAACGCTCCCCTGCACCTACCGATCACGCGCAGCTCCGACGGGACGCTGGTCGCCGTCAATGACGGTGTCACCTACGCCGTGTCGCCCACCCAGATCCTGGTGTCCTCGGGTGACGACGTCATCTACAAGGACTCGTGGATCGAGTTCAAGGAGGCCAGCTTCTCGCCGACCAGCACCTCGGGCACGGCGAGCAGTTCGGCGAGCGCGACCACGACGGTGAGCACCACCACCGTCACGGTGACATCAACCCCGACGACGACCAAGCCGGCCGGCTGACGCTCAGGTGTTACGGCCGCCGTTCACACCGAGGATCTGACCGGTGATGTAGCCGGCTTCTTCGGAGGTGAGGAACGCGCATGCCGCGGCGATGTCTTCGGGCTTGCCCATCCGCCGAACCGGGGTGGCGTCGATCGTGGCCTGAATGTCGCCCATGTTGCCGCGGGCTTCGGCGTTGCGCAGCATCGGGGTGTCGATGAAGCCCGGCGGCACCGCGTTGACCGTGATGCCGGCCGGACCGTATTCCAGCGCAAGGCTTTTCGTCAGACCGTTGACGCCGGACTTCGCCGCGACATAGGCCGACATGTAGGGCACGCCGGAGTGCGTGCTCGACGAGGAGATGTTGACGATGCGGCCCCAGCCGGCCTCGATCATGTCGGGCAGGACGGCCTGGATGGTGTGGAAGACACCGTGCAGGTTGATGTCGACGATGGTCTGCCACTGCTCGAAGGACAGGTCGAGAAAGCGCCGGAAGCTGTCCTTGCCAGCAGCGTTCACCAGGATCGTGACCGGCCCGAGGGCGGCGTGGATCTCGCCGAGTGCAGCGTCGATCTGCGCGCGGTCGGTGACGTCGGCGACATAGGAGTGTTCGGCCTCAGCGGGGTTGAGATCGATGATCGCCACGGTGTGGCCGTCGGCCCGCAACCGGTTCGCCACTGCCGCACCGATTCCCGAACCGCCACCGGTCACCAATGCCGTCTTCGAGGTGGACACAGGTTTCCCCTTTCCGGCGGACTGACCGCCTGATGAACGAAAGATGGTGAAAATCAGGATGTTCGGCGCGGCGGACGCAAACCGAGCGCCCGCCGGCCGGCGTCGACCAGCTGTGCGTGCAGCCACTCGTCGTCGGCCTCGCGTTTCGGATCGGCCGACCCGGCGATTCCGGCGAAGACGAACTGCGCGCGCAGGTACCCGCCCGGGCCCGGATGGACATCGGCGAGCAGCGCCATCTGACGCGAGATCATGTGTGTCCAATCGCGGTTGGCTCTCAGCACGGTGTGCACGCTCGGATCGGCCGCCAGGACCGAGACCAGCATGGGGTTCTCCACCGCCAGGCGGGCGTAGCCGTTGAGCATCCGTTCGGCCCGGGCCTGCACCCCGCGCAGCCTCTCCGCATCGTCGACCACCGCCGACAATTTGTCGATGATCGGTTCGAGGATCGCGGTCAACAACTGTTCTCGGGTCCGAAAGTGATGGTAGATGGCAGCTTTGGTGAAGCCGAGCTCGTCGGCGATCATCTGCAGCGAGGTCCCGGCGAAGCTGTGCCGGATGAACAGCGCAATGGCCGCGTCGATAAGCCGCTGCCGGGTATCGGGGGTGGCTGCGGCGACGGCGCTCATCGTCGACTCCCTTCGAACTCCAGCTTTACGATCGGCTAGTAAACTACCATACGATCGGCTAGCATCCTCCTTGCCGATCGTATAGGCGATGCCGTGACGTGAAGGGATTCTTCAGTGACCGACGTAGACGCCGTCAACTTCTTCACGGATCGCGGCCTGGTGGCTGATCCGTATCCGTATCTGGAGGCGCTGCAGGCCCGTTGCCCGGTCTCGAAGGAGCCGCACCACGGCGTGTGGATGGTCACCGGATGGGAGGAGGCCAGCGAGGTCGCCGGCGACGCCGACCGTTTCTCGTCCTGCATCGCGGTGACCGGCCCCTTCCCCGGCTTCCCGGTTCCCGTCGAGGGTCGTGACGACGTCGGCGAACTCATCGCCCGACACCGCAACGAATTGCCCTTCTACGACCAGTTGCCTGCGCTCGATCCCCCGGTGCACACCGATCACCGCGCCCTGCTGATGCGGCTGATCACCCCCAAGCGCCTCAAGGAGAACGAGGAGGCGATGGGGGCGATGGTCGACCGTGCGCTCGACGACTACCTCGTCGGCAGCGGCGGTGAGGTGATCGCGGGCTTCGCCCAGCCGTTCACGCTGATGATCATCGCCGACCTGCTTGGCGTCCCCGACGCCGATCGCGACGAGTTCGTCAAGGAGATGGCCAGCGGCGCGCACCACGGCGGCGGCATCGGCAGCGTCAAAGGCGAGAGCCTGGCCAAGTCCCCGCTGGAGTATCTCTACGACAAGTTCAGCGCCTACATCGAAGACCGGCGCGCCAATCCTCGCGGTGACGTGCTGTCCGAGATGGCCGCAGCGACGTTCCCCGACGGCTCCGTGCCCGATCCCGGCGACGTGGCCCGGGTGGCGGCCAACCTGTACTCGGCAGGTCAGGAGACCACCGTCCGGCTGCTCAGCGCCGCCCTGCAGATCCTTGGCGACAACCCGCAATTCCAGGCTCAGCTGCGGGCGGACCGTTCCAAGGTCGGCAACTTCATCGAGGAGGCGCTGCGCTACGAGAGCCCGGTCAAGGGTGACTTCCGCTTATCGAAGGAGCCGGTCACCATCGGCGGTGTGGACGTGCCGTCGGGTTCGACGCTGATGGTGGTCCAGGCCGCCGCCAATCGCGACCCCCGCCGCTTCACCGACCCGAACACCTTCGACCCGTCGCGGTCAAATGCCCGGCAGCACATCGCATTCGGGCGAGGCATACACACCTGCCCGGGCGCCCCGCTGGCCCGGGCCGAGGCGCGGGTGGCGCTGATGCGCCTGCTGGACCGCACCACCGACATCCGTATCAGCGAAGAACACCACGGGCCCGCCGATGCGCGGCGGTACACCTATGTGCCCACCTACATCCTGCGTGGGCTCACCGAACTGCATCTGGAGTTTGATCTCGCATGAAAGCCCACATCGACGACGGACGCTGCCGCGGCCACGGCGTGTGCACCACCGTCTGCCCGGACGTGTTCGCGATGACCGACGACGGCTACGCCGAGGCGATCGTCGACGAGGTGCCTGCCGGGCTCGAGGACAGTGCCCGGGAGGCGGCCGACGCCTGCCCGGAGAACGCCGTCATCCTCGATCAGTAGTTCACGATCGAGCGCCAATAGTCTTCGGGTATCTCGGTATTCGACCGCAACACCATCGCAAGCCCGGTGGCCATCGCCACGCCGAGCAGTCCGAGCCATAGCCCGAACAGACCGACCACCGTCCAGATCACGACGGTCAACGCGGGCCAGGGTGACACCAGGGTCAGCAGCGGGGCGAAGAAGAAGCCGGTGCCGACGAACCACGCCGAGCCGGCGCGGTCGGATCTGAGCACAAAACCAAGCCAGCGCGGAACCGGATGCGGATCACTGTGCCGTGTCATGCTTCCCACGCTCCCCCGCCCAGGTAGGCGAGGCAATTACCTGCGGGGTAATGGCGCAGCGCCGCCGCCTGGGAGATGCTGGCGCAATGGGTGGCACAGCGTTCGGGGATCTGTTGCGCGACTGGCGGCGCCAGCGCCGGCTCAGTCAGCTCGACCTGGCGCTGGAAGCCGACGTCTCGGCCCGGCACGTCAGCTTCGTCGAGAGCGGACGCTCCAGGCCGAGCCGAGCGATGGTGCTCCGACTGGCGGACGCCCTGGCCGTTCCGGCCCGCGAGCAGAATCACCTGCTGCTGGCTGCCGGGCTGGCGCCGGCGTATGCCGAGCGAAGCTTCGACGACCCCGCGATGGCGGCGGTGCGCGCCGGCGTCGATCGGGTGCTCGCCGCTTACGATCCGTATCCCTGTCTGGCGGTCAACCGCAATTGGGATGTGCTGCAGATCAATTCGGGTACCGCTGTGCTGTTGGACGGGGTCGCGCCGCATCTCCTCGAAACCCCGAACGCCCTGCGAATCGCATTGCACCCCGACGGCCTGGCGCCGCGCATCCGCAATCTGGCGCAGTGGCGGCATCACCTTCTCAGCCGGTTACGCAGAGAGGGCGGCGCGGGAAGCGCCTCCGGCCTGCTGGCCGAACTCGAGTCCTACCCCGGTGGCGAAGACGCGTCGACCGATCTCGGCGGGGTCGCGGTCCCACTTGAGGTCGACCGGCTCGACGGGGTGTCCCTGACGTTCCTCTCGATGGTGACGACGTTCGGCACCGCGCTCGACCTGACCGCTGCGGAGCTCAGCCTCGAGGCCTTCCTGCCGGCCGACGAGGCCACCGCCCGGGCGCTGAGACCGCCGTCGGCCCAGCAATAGAACACGTTCTAGTTGCGAGTTTCCTCAACCCGCACCCGACGTCTCCGTGCGTGGTGTAGGCATGGATCACCGGGCACTAGATCACGTCGTATGGAGGTGCGCTTTTTATGCCCAGTCCGAACCTGCCCCCCGGCTTCGACTTCACCGACCCCGACCTGAACAACGCGCGGTTGCCCGTCGAAGAACTCGCCGAGTTGCGCCGGGTGGCGCCGATCTGGTGGAACGAGCAACCCCGAGGCGTCGGTGGATTCGACGACGACGGCTACTGGGTCGTCAGCAAGCACAAGGACGTCAAGGAGATCTCCCGGCGCAGCGATGTGTTCTCCAGCCTGGAGAACACCGCCCTGCCGCGCTATCCGGACAACGCGGCGATCTCGCACAAGGACACCGGCCAGTTCATCCTGCTGAACATGGATGCGCCGCGGCATACCCACCTTCGCCAGATCGTCTCCCGCGCGTTCACGCCGCGAGCCGTCGAGACGTTGCGCGAGAATCTGCGAGAGCGCGCCCAGGCGATCGCGAAGGCCGCCGCCGCGCAGGGTTCGGGCGACTTCGTCGAACAGGTCTCGTGTGAGCTGCCGTTGCAGGCCATCGCCGACCTGATGGGTGTTCCGCAGGACGAACGCAAGAAGCTGTTCGACTGGTCCAACCAGATGGTGGGCGAAGCTGATCCCGAGTTCCACCGCAACGACCCGCAGGGCGCCGCCGGTGAGCTGATCATGTACGGGATGCAGATGGCCGCCGACCGGACGGCCAACCCCGGCGATGATCTGGTGACCAAGCTGGTGCAGGCCGACGTCGACGGGCACAAGCTCTCCGACGACGAGTTCGGCTTCTTCGTGATCCTGCTGGCCGTGGCCGGCAACGAGACCACGCGCAACTCGATCACGCACGGCATGACCGCGTTCGCCGATTTCCCCGACCAGTGGGAACTGTATAAAGCCCAGCGCCCGGTGACCGCGGTCGACGAGATCGTGCGGTGGGCGACGCCGGTGACCTCGTTCCAGCGCACCGCGCTGGAAGACGTCGAGCTCTCGGGTGTGCAGATCAAGAAGGGGCAGCGGGTGGTGATGTCCTACCGCTCGGCCAACTTCGACGAAGAGGTGTTCGACGATCCGTTCACGTTCAACATCCTGCGCGACCCGAATCCGCATGTCGGATTCGGCGGTACCGGTGCGCATTACTGCCTCGGCGCCAACCTGGCCAGGATGACGATCGATCTGATGTTCAACGCCATCGCCGACCATATGCCCGATCTGACGCCACTGGACAAGCCGGAGCGGCTGCGGTCCGGCTGGCTCAACGGCATCAAACACTGGCAGGTCGACTACACCGGTGCCGGCGCAAGCAAGTAGCTTGTGGCACAAGCCGATACAGTCGAGGCGTGACCGATACCTCCTGGACACTGACCGCCGCCGAGGGTGAACTGCAGATATTCACCGGGGTCGGGGGTCCTGCCGCCAAGATGGGGCATCGCCTGACCATCACCTTTTCGTCCTGGCAGGCGCAGGTCCAGTGGCGCGGGGATGACCCGGTCGCGGCCCGACTGGTGGTCGACGTCGACTCGTTGCAGGTCGTCCGCGGTGAGGGTGGCGTGACGCCGCTGACCGGACCGGAGAAGGGTGTGGTCCGCTCGAACGCACTGAAGTCTCTCGATGCCAAGAAATTTCCGCAGATCACCTTCGACACCGACGACATCAGCGTGGCCCCCGGCGGCTACCGCCTCGCCGGCGCCGTCACGATCCACGGCACGACACGTCCACAATCGGTCGACCTGGCCGTCGAGGAGCACGACGGGATGTGGGTGATGTCCACCGAGCTGCCGGTGGTTCAGACCGAATTCGGGGTCAAGCCGTACTCACTGTTCATGGGGACGCTGAAGGTGGACGACGAGGTCACGCTGACGTTCACGGCGCGCCACGCCAAATAGCCGTCGCCGATATCGACACGGCCGCACTATCCGACTTTCCAGCCGTATCACTGTCAACGCGGGACAAGTCAGACTGATGCTGGTGTGTCTGAGGTGGGGTCACGCCAGTCATCAGGCGGCTCGATCCGAGCGATCAGCCCTGCGTGCTGTTCAAGCAAGTACAGGAGGTTGGCCCCATCGATCAACTCAATCGGCTTGTTCTGTGCAAAGTCGAATGAGGCTGTGCCGTAACCGCTTGTCGTTACCAGGATGCCCTTTGAAGCGCCTTCATTCTGGAGTGTGCCGAATAAGTCCCTCACCGCAGATACCCCAACGGTGTTCTTGTATCGCTTCGCTTGAATGACGACCTTGCCGCCAAAGATTGGGCGAGTGTCGTATGCGACACAATCCACTCCACCGTCACGGGACGCGCGGGTCTGACGCGCCTCCAGGCCCATCTTCGTGAAGAGGTTTTGGATCAGGGCTTCAAACTCGCCCGGCGTCAGATCCATCAGGTTCGGTCGGCTGTCCATCCCGCTCATAGCGTCTGTCTCAGCGATGAACCGTGGGTCGACCATCGAAAATTCGACGACTGGCCGCACCGGAGCCAGTTCGGTCGGGCTCCTAGAAACACCGGCGTTCAGGTGCTTCAGACAGGCCGCTGGGTCGACATTGACGAGATCGAGTGCATCAAAGGTTTCCCGCGTGACGCGGACACTGATAAGGCACGGTCGAACTGGCTTACCGGTTCGCGGATCCAGCGTGTCCACGACGCCATTGAAGACAGCTACGTCAAACGCTCGGTTGGCGGAGAAGATAACGTGCAGGCAAAGCAGCGAGAGTTGTGCAATTGAGTTGGCGTAGAACGCTTTAACCTGCCCTGCTGGCCGCGGCGTCGCTTGAACCACGTTCTTGTTCTTCACCCACTTGTACGACTTATGTTTCGGGACTATGCCCTCTCGGGGTAATTCGTACTCGACTACGATTTGACGTGATTCGGGTGAATATCCAACTTTCGCGGCTGGCTCAACGCCTGAGGGTACCTCCATCATCGCTAAGGCGATTTCGACGCTGCGGGTGATCTCGTCTGGCTTCGGCTCGTTTCCGATGCTTGCTGCCGCGCTGGCGGCCTCGCTCGGATTTCGGCTAAGGCCGACCCGTAATAAGTCGTTTAGCTCCGACAGACTGTCCTCGACCTTCTCGTTCTGGAGGTCGACCTGAAAGGCGATGTCATCGGCGGCAAGCAAGATGTCACTGATATCCGCATCCGAGGGCCATAGCGCACGATTTCGTTCGATGCGCTGCCGCAATTCCTTGGCGGCGTGGCGTGCGCATACGTCCTGGGCTATTTGAAGTTCGCGGAGTCGCCACGACTCGCGGCTGACGTAGGCGTGCCACTCTCGCTCGAACCGACGCTCGACCTCCTCGCGGGCCTGGACGCTCTGAAAAGACGACGGCGGGTTCGGTGGCAAGAACTCCTCGCGGAGGGGTCGCGGTTCGGGCATCTCCAGACATTGGGCACGGACCCGTGCAATGGTGCTGTCCATCTCTGCGAGGCCACGCGTGTAGTGGTTCGCTAGCAGGTCGTAGACCCTCTGCCATTCGGCGCGATAGGTCGCAAGCAGCGGCCGTCTTTGGTACATGTCCGCCAGCTCCTGACGTGCGCGCTGGCCATCGCTGTTGAAGAGTCCCACTTGCACCTCCTCCTCGAAGCCTCTTGGCTCAGAGGTCCCCCAGTTCGAGGAGAACGTAACAACTTCTCCAGACAGGGAACCATCCCAGGCTGGTGGACCCCGGAGAACCTGGTGACATTGACGATGTACGGCCCAGATTACGGTTTGGGCGATCTGGCGCACTGGTCTGACCACTTGACCTCTGGCCGTCGCCGGGGCATGCTGGCGGCATGGCACTGCAGCCGGTGAGCCGGCGTTCCGTACCCGAGGACGTCTTCGAGCAGATCCTCGCCGAGGTCCTCAGCGGCGAGATGCAGCCGGGCGAACCGCTTCCTAGCGAGCGACGACTGGCCGAGGTACTCGGCGTCTCCCGGCCCGCCGTACGTGAAGCTCTCAAGCGGGTTGCCGCCGCGGGCCTCGTCGAGGTCCGCCAGGGTGATGCCACCACCGTCCGGGACTTCCGCAGGCATGCCGGCCTGGATCTGCTCCCCCAATTGCTCCTGCGCAGTGGGCAACTCGACGTGTCGGTGGCCCGCAGCATCCTCGAAGCGCGCCTCCACAACGGGCCCAAGGTGGCCGAACTGGCGGCGCGGCGCCACCCGGACGGGCTTCCCGAATTGCTCGAGCACTCGATCGCCGCGCTCGAATCAGCCGAAGACCCGCTCGAGCAGCAGCGGCATGCGCTGGCGTTCTGGGATCACGTGGTCGACGGCGCCGACTCCATCGCATTTCGGTTGATGTTCAACACGTTACGGGCCGCCTATGAGCCGGCACTGCCCGCACTGGCCACCCTGATGGCCGCCGAGGTCGGGCAGACCCAGGCCTACCGCACCGTCGCCCACGCCATCGCGGCGGGCAAACCGGACGAGGCGGCGACAGCAGCCCGTGAACTCCTGGAGCCGGCCACCACCGCGTTGGTGACCGCCCTGACCGCACTGGAGGACCAACAGTGAGCGCATCGACCAACGCCCGCCGCAGTCTCACGCTGGCCGACGCGGGCCGCGAGTTCTGGCGGCACCCCACCCCGTGGCTGTTCCTCGTGGCGCTGACCGGGGCCGTCATCGCCCGCGTCGCGGTCGGCGATTGGCGGCTCGGTGACGCGCTGGTGCCGTTCGCAATTGCCGCGGCATTCCCGTTCCTGGAGTGGACAATTCACGTGGTCGTCCTGCACTGGCGGCCACGCCGCATCGGCCGGTTTACTGTCGACCCGATGCTCGCCCGCAAGCATCGCGAGCACCACATGGCCCCGCGCGACGTCGACCTGGTGTTCATCCCGCTGCAGTCCGCTATCGGAGCGGTGGCCTCGGCGGTGGCAATCGCGCTGCTGCTGTTCCCCCGCACCGGCATGGGGCTGACGTTCCTGGTCGTGATGCTGACCTGTGGGCTGCTCTACGAGTGGTGCCACTACCTGGTGCACACCGACTACAAGCCGAAAACCGCTGCATACCGGGTGATCTGGCGCGACCATCGGCTGCATCACTTCAAGAACGAGCACTATTGGTTCGGGGTGACCACGCCGGGCACCGCCGACCGGGTGCTGCGCACCTATCCCGATGCGGCCTCGGTACCGACCTCGCCGACAGCCAGGAACCTGCACGGGACCGACGCGGAAAGCCCTGCCGCAGTTAAGCGTTGATGACGACCGGGTCCCCGATGTGGACCTGGTTGAAATACCACGAGGCGTTGTCCGGGCTCAGGTTGATACAGCCGTGGCTGACGTTGGCGTAGCCCTGCGAACCGACCGACCACGGCGCGGAGTGCACGTACACGCCGCCCCAGGTGACGCGGACGGCGTCGTTCACGGTGAGCTTGTAGCCCTCCGGGTCACTCAACGGAATACCGATCGTGCGTGAATCCATCACGACGGTGGACTGCTTCTCCAGAACATTGAAGCTGCCCACCGGGGTCGGGTGCTTGGGCTTGCCCATCGATGCCGGCATCTGCCGCGCCACCTGGCCGTCGATGCTGACGGTGAACGTGTGCGCCGAGATGTCGGCGACGCCGAGCACGATCGCCCCGGTGCCGAATGTCCGCGGAATCCCGCCTGCCATCATCGTGATCTCGGAGTGTGCAGGCCAGTACTGGTCGGGCACGAACTGCACGGTCTTGTCATCGAGCCAGTCGAATCGGCCCGCGACCGAGGCCGGTGTCGTCACGCTGATCGTCTGCTGCGCCGCCCACCGATCGGTGATCGGTTTGGTGAACGTGACGGTGATCGGCATGGCCACTCCGACGACCTGACCGTTGGTGGGCGCAACGGAGGCGACCGTCGCGCCGTCGATGGAGGGAGCGACGGCAGCTGAACTGGTTTGCACCGAAGCCGCCAATGACAGAACCGCGATCCCTGCGACGGCGAGTGCGCGTCGAACTGCATTGGCCATGGCTCGGTGTCCTCACGTGGGCGAACAGCAAAGTGAAAGTGTAGATGTTCCGCTCGGCGGCGCACGCCAAACATGCGGTGACATGCCGTAACTGCCCCCGATGGACGACGGAACGCGTGCAATGGCAACACGTCAGCGAAAGCCGGGCGGCTATCCCCCGTGGACGCGCTCCCAGATGCGCTCGCGCAGCGTCTGCTTCGGCGGGTTCACCGGTGGCACGGTGGCCACGACCGGCGGCACCGCCGCGGGCTCGACCGGCGGGAGTGCCTCCGGGTTGGCGTCGACCCCGGCGGGCGGCGCCTCCGGTGGCGGCGCAGGCACATTCATCGTCATCGCGACCACCGGGGCGCTGTCGAAGACCGGCTCGCTGGTGGGTTGCGGCGCCTGAGCCGGGCGCGACCCTTCGTCGGCACTCGCGAGCGCCTCAGGCGCGGACTCGGGCGCCGCCGGCGCGGACCCGGGCGCCTCAGGGGCGGTGACCGGGCGCAGCGGGGGCGTCTCGGCGGTGTTGACCACGTCGCGGTGCGCGGGACGCGCGGAATGGTCGGGCAGCAGTTCGAGGCCGACAGCCACCGAGGCAGACACCACGAATGCCACCACACCGCCGGCCAGCAGGGCCGTCGCACCGCGCAGCGCAACCGATTCGCGGCGGCGGGCCGGCGGCGGCACCGGGAGGTCGAACAGGTGATCGTCGAACATGCCGATGCCGTTCACCGAGGCCAGCGCAGCACCCCGGGCCAGCGCTAGTTCTGCTTCGGCGGGTGCGAAGACCGGAATGCCCAGCATCTGCTCAAGGCTGCGAGCGATCGGCTCCAAACCGTCGCCCGAGCCCAGCAGGACAAGGCCGTCGGGCTCCCATTCGCTGGCGCCCAGCAGCTGGGACAGCCAGTCGATCAGGTCCTCGTCGGATTCCAGGGCGTAGCTGACGGCGGTCTGGACCGTGCCCTCGTGCGCATCGACGATCAACGCGACGATGGCCTCGGGCTCGACAACGCACACCGCGGTGACGTCGGATCCGATGACCTGTCCGATTCCGCGTGCGAAGGCCTCGGTGGCCTCGGGCAGGCGGATGGGGATCACGTTCGCAAAGCCGCAGTCGGCCAACGAGTCGAGCAACAGGGAGGCCTCGACGGAGGCGTCGTCGCTCCATGTCACACCGATGGACTGCAGGCGCTGACCGCCCGCGATGGCCTGTGTGCGTGACAGCGCCTCGGCGACGAACTCCGAGGTGGTCACGGGGCTGAATCCACCGCGGCGCACCTCGAAGGCATCATGGCCCTTCGTTGCGCTTTCGGCTCCGTCGCCTTCGACCAGGACGAGGCCGACGGTGGTTGGGGTCATCGACAGTCCCAGGACGGTCTCCAACTTGAAGCACTCCTCTCCGGTGCAGACTTCGCTGGCCTCACACGGCACGCGCAGAGGCACCGATGGCCTGATGGGCGTACTTCGCTGGAAGCGCCGGAAGTGAACCGGGACAGCGTGGTCGTCTTCGATCTCCGTGGAGCCTACCCGCGCCCGGCCGATACCGGCGAATGAGCGCTGTTTGGTCCCGCTATGGCGACGATGCGATAACGGCGGGCTCGACGATGCCGACGAGGAGTGCGGTGCCGGTCAGGACTGGTGTATTGGCAGCGCGGCGACCAGTGGGGTGTCCACCCCGACCGGGCCGAGTTCGCAGGCTCCGCCCGGGTTGCCGATCGGGCCGTCGCGGCCGGGCAGGACCTCGGTGAAGAAGGCGGCGTTGTCGGCGAGGAACTTTCTCTCCTCGTCCGGCAGGTCGGATTCGAAGTAGATCGCATCGACCTCGCACAGGATCCGGCATGCGCCGCATTCCACGCATTCGACGGGGTTGATGTACATGGTCCGGTCACCCTCGTAGATGCAGTCGACCGGGCATTCCTGCATGCAGGCCTTGTGCTTGACGTCGACACACGCACTGCTGATCACGTAGGTCATGATCAGATTCTATGTGTGACCCGGCGTACCAGGTATGGGTTGAAGGCCCCGGATTCAGGGACCAAAGTCCCTGATTGGGCCGACCCCGGACACGACGGCGCCTGAGATCCGTCCGGCTCAGCGGCGTAGCGCGGCGGTGACGTCCACCCACCCGGTGGCATCCCGGCGGTGATCGGTGGTGTTTCGGCATTCGCCGTAGATCTGCATCGTGGCCCGATTGCTGGTGTCGTCGTTGCGGAAGTAGATGACGGTGACCCCATCCCGGGTGAAGGTCCGCCCGCCAGGGTGGCGATTCGGCGGCATCGCCTCGGTCCAGCCGTCGCTTCGCATGGCCGTCGCGATCGCATCGAAGTACCTCGGCGTCTCGAGAACCCCCGGCACGTCGAAGTTGAGGTACATCGCACCCTGGTACGGCGGCTCGTCGGCGTTCGTGCACGACATCAGCAGATAGCTGGCGCTGACGTTGCCGAGCTTGCCGGTGCCGGCGATCTGGCGCGCGGGCCCGAGTACCTGCGCCCTCGCCTGGTCATCGGTCAGCGGCCGCGCCACCGGGTCGACCGCCGCGCCGCGCAGGTCCCGAAAGTGGTGCAGCGCAACGAAACTCAGGCCCAAGATCAGACTGACCGAGAGCGCTGCGGCGATGAGCAGCACTGCGGGCCGGGAGCGAAGGGCGGTCGCGGCTGGCATGCCATCACGATAGTGACACCGAGCAAAGGACCAATGGCCCTACGAGGTGTGGGCCTTCGGCCCGCGACGATGGGCCTCCGGGACCGTAGCGTCACCGTAGACATCGTGATGCTGGCGCACGCCGGGGGATGCGTCGCGGTGATGCCCAATCACCCGTGGGGGTGAAGCCGGGGGCTGGCCGCAGTGTCAGCCCTTGGCTAGGGTGAACTGGCAGATGTCGGTGTAACCCTCGCGGAACAATTCAGCGCACCCGGTCAGGTATTTCATGTACCGGTCGTACACCTCGCGGGACTGCAGGGCTACCGCTTCTTCCTCGTTCTTTTCCAGTGCCGCGGCCCAGATCTCCAGGGTCCGGGCGTAGTGCAACCGCAGTGGGTGGACGCGGTTGACACTGAAGCCGGCACGGGTTGCGCGCTCCTGAACATCCGTCACCTTGGGCAGGCGGCCACCGGGGAAGATTTCATCCATGATGAATTTAAAGAACTTCAGGTGTCGCATGGTGATCGGCATGCCGCGCGCCGCGAAATCTTCATCGCTCGGCAAGACGATGGAGTGCAACAGCATCACTCCGTCAGTGGGCAGCGCGTCGTAGGCCATCTTGAAGAAGGCGTCGTAACGGTCATAGCCGAAGTGCTCGAAAGCGCCGATCGAGACGATCCGGTGGACCGGCTCGTCGAACTGCTCCCAGCCTTCGAGAAGGACCCGCTTGGAGCGCGTGCTTGCCGAATCGTCGAACAATTGCTGGACGTGCAGAGCCTGGTTCTTGCTCAGGGTCAGGCCGACGACGTTGACGTCGTAGGACTCCAGGGCGCGCATCATCGTCGCGCCCCAGCCGCAGCCGATGTCGAGCAAGGTCATGCCGGGTTGCAGCCCGAGCTTGCCCAGCGACAAATCGATCTTCGCGATCTGTGCCTCTTCCAGCGACATGTCGTCGCGTTCGAAGTAAGCACAGCTGTAGGTCTGCGTCCGGTCCAGGAACAACCGATAAAAGTCGTCTGACAGGTCATAGTGGTGCTGCACGTCGTCGAAGTGCGGCTCCATATGCGGCGTTTTCGCGGGTGTATTCAAAAGCTCGATGTCCTGTTCTTGCGTCTGCACTCCGGCCCACCCCCGCGAGACCAGTCGCACTCCCCTCGTGACGTATCCCGGGTAGCCTACGCGACCGCGCTCGAACTCCCCACTTGAGCAAACTGGCAGGGAGCTGGGTGTCAGCTGTTACGAGGATTCGTCCGCGTCCCCGTTTTTGCCGTATATGGGCTGTCCTTCCTCGTCAAGCCAGTCGTTGACCGCGGTGCCGGTCACGGTGTTGTCCGATCCTGGCAACACCGCGGTGGGCCGGTCTTCATAAGCCGTCATCATTTCTTTAGCTTTTGCCTTCGCATTGTCGTCCGGGACCGGCTTTTCGACTTGCGGCTGCTGTTCGTCGGTTCTTTCGGAGCGTTCTGGAGTGCTCACGATCGGATTCCTTCGCGTTCGGTGCCGTGGGACGTGATGCTGGAAGCGGACTGCCCACAAATGTGATGCACCAAACAGCGGCTGGGCGCTCAGCAACGCCGCGAGCGGCCAAAAGTCCACCCGAATGTTCTATTCGCGGCTTTTCGGGCAAAGTTGAGTCATGGACGCAAAGCCATCTCGTCATGGGCGTCGGCTGTCGACCGTGCTGGCCGCCCTTCTGTTGGTGCCCGGCTTGCTCACCGCCCCGGCCCACGCCGCTCCGATATACGTCGGGCCGGCTCCCCTCGCGCCACTCGATCAGTCCACCGTGCTGGGTCAGGTCACCCCGGGTCTGGTCGACATCAACACGACCCTGAACTACCAGAGCGCGGTCGGCGCCGGCACCGGCATCGTCCTCGATCCCAGCGGAGAAGTGCTGACCAACAACCACGTCATCGAGGGCGCCACCGGTATCACCGCGACCAGCCTGGCCAACGGCCGCACCTATCCCGTCGACGTCATCGGCTACGACCGCGCCAACGACATCGCGCTGGTGCGGCTGCGCGGTGCCGGTGATCTGCCGGTCGCCTCGGTGGGCACCTCGTCGGGACTGGCCGTCGGTGACCCCATCGCCGCGATCGGCAATGCCGGCGGCGCCGGCGGTGCGCCGAGCTTCTCCCCGGGCAACATCACCCAGCTGGGTGCCTCGGTTCGCGCGTCCGACGAATCCGGCGGTGGCTCACGTGAACTCACCGATCTGATCCGGGTCGCCGCCGATGTCCGGCCCGGCGACTCAGGTGGCCCGCTGGTCAACGCCGCCGGCCAGGTGGTCGGCGTGACCGTCGCGGCCACCCTGACCTATCGGATGGGCAACGTGCGCGGCGGTGAGGGCTTCGCCATCCCGATCGATCGCGCGCTCGGCGTCGCGGGGGCGATCCGCTCCGGGGGCGGACCCGGCATCCATATCGGGGACACCGCGTTCATCGGCGTCGGAATAGCCGATCCTGGCCCTGGGGCTCCACCCGGAGCCGTTGTGCGCCAAGTTCTTCCGGACACCGCGGCTCGTGGAGCCGGGCTTGCACCCGGTGACATCATCACCGCCGCGGACGGAATCGCGATCAACACGGCCACCGACCTCTCGAACTTCATGGACACCCATCGCCCGGGTGACACCATCACGTTGAGCTGGATCGACCGCGAGGGCGCACCGCGCAGTGCACCCATCGTTCTGGGCGCAGGGCCGGTCGGCTGACCTCAGAGGTGCAACTCGGCCCGCACCTGCATGAACCGCAACAGGCCGGCACGGCCTGCCACCGGCTGGTATGCGGCGACCATGTCGTCGACGAACGCGGCACGGTCGGATTCGGGTAGACGCTCGGTCCACGCTGTCGAGCCCACCGTGCACCAGGCAGTGAACTGCTCGACGCCGCCGAAGTCCCATTCGCGGTCGATCACCGCCATCGAGGTCACCTGAAACCCGCAGCCGTCGGCCAGCTCGCGTAACGTCTCCGGATCAGGATGGATGAACGGGGTGCTGAATCCAGCGAAGCTGGAGCCCCAGCGCGGGTCGGCGGCCACCTGCATGGCGGTCGACTCGATGCTGGGTCGCGTTCCCGCACAAACCATTTGGATGAGCGCCCGGCCCTGCGGTCGCAGCACTGCGGCGACGGCCGCGAGCGCTTCGCCGAGCTGCGGCACCCAGTGCAGGGCGTTGAACGAGACGACCATGTCGAAGCTGCCGCCGAACGGCAGCCGCCGCGCGTCCGCGCACACGTACACCGGGCCGGCCGGTGTGGCCGGTCCGCGATGCCCTGCGGTGGCCACCATCCGCGGTGAGGCGTCGACACCGACGATGTAACCGCGGGGCAGTCGGGCGGCGATCTCGGCGGTGAGGAATCCGTCGCCGCAACCGATGTCGAGTATCCACTCGCTGCCGTCGACGACGAGTTCGGCCAGGCTCTCGGCGGCCACCGAGCGCTGCAGGCCGCTGACCCGGCTGTAGTCCCGGCCGCTCCAGTCCGCCACCGACACAGTTAACGTCAATGCCGGTACTGGCGGCAATAGTCGTAAAGGATGGGCCCATGACCTCTGCCCTGGCGCGCTGCGCCGCAGCGATGATGACGACGATGGCGGTCGCGACGGCCGCACCCGCCTGGGCCGATTCGCCCGAGCCGCTGTACGACCTGGTCGATGCCGCGGCGCAGCGCTTGCAGACCGCGGACGCGGTGGCCGCCAACAAGTGGCTGACCGGCGGGCCGATCACCGACCCCGCGCGGGTCAAAGTGGTGCTGGACGCGGTATCCAAGGATGCTGAATCACGGGGCGTGGCAACAGATTACGTAACCACGGTGTTCACCAACCAGATCAACGCGACCGAAGCGGTCGAGTACGCGCGGTTCGCCGGCTGGAAGTTCGACCCCGCCGGCGCGCCGTCGTCGGCCCCCGATCTGGCGTCGTCGCGTTCGGTCATCGACGGCCTGAACCGGCAGATGGTCGAGCAGATCGCCGCGCAGTGGCCGGTCTTGAGCTCGCCGGCATGCCGAGCCGAACTGGACGCGGCCAAGCATGACGTGGCCGGGCAGCGCCAGTTCGACGATCTCTACCGCACCGCGCTGGACTCGGCGACCCGCTCGTACTGCGGGTCCTAACTCGCCGGGTGCGGGTTGCCCAGGTACGGAAACACGTCGAGGGTGTCGGTATG
Source organism: Mycolicibacterium rhodesiae (assembly GCF_002086695.1). Taxonomy (GTDB): domain Bacteria; phylum Actinomycetota; class Actinomycetes; order Mycobacteriales; family Mycobacteriaceae; genus Mycobacterium; species Mycobacterium rhodesiae. The sequence goes on along the minus strand of NZ_MVIH01000005.1, from coordinate 204,139 downwards.
TGGGGCGAGACCGCTTGGCGGGCAATCACCCTTGGTCAGGAACGCCAGCCGGTAGTCGATGACGTCATCGGTGAATGTGCGACCGTTGGGGTACTTCGCGGGCTTCGCGGGGTCGAAGGTCAACATGTCCGGCAGCGTGCCCTCGGTGTCGATCGCCTCGATGGCCTCGTCGTCGGTGTAGCCGCCGGTGTGCCCCATCAAGTGGATGAATTGCCCGATCCAGCGCTCCCGGTCATGAATCGGCTCGCTGGCGTTGTACTCCTCTTTGGTGTCGTCGGTATTGAAGAAGCTGCTCACCGAGGGGTGTCCGGCCCGGTCGACGTGCAGCAGTTCGCCGTCGCGGTCCAGGCTGCAGCGCCCCCAGATCCGAAGGTCCGGATCGGGACCCAGTTCGGCGGTGGGCAGTTCGATCGCGATCGAGAACACGTTGGCGGTCGTGTTGGAGTCCACCCCGGTCCACGGTGACTCACCGCCGAGGTGCGGCGCGGTGAAGTTGCGCCCGCCGGTGGTGTCGAAAAGGTTCTTGATGCCGTCGAAGTCGAAGAAGAACGCGTCGCTGCGCGCACCGGCGGCGAACGTGTACCCGTCCGAGCGGACGACGTTCGCGTTTTCACCGAACGACACGTCGACGGCTTCGAAGATTCTCTCCCCCACCGCATATGGCGATTGCGCCTCATCGCCGACCGCCTTGAAGACGTCGACGGTCTGCCGCCCCTCGGTCGGTTCCGAGAACACGAAGCTGAACGCGATGTCGTTGCGCAGATCACCGTTGTTGTCGACGGCCAGCCGGTAGATGGCATCGGGATGCAGCGCGTCGGCGTTCGGGTTGGCGTTCAGGATGAGCACCGTGCGGCCGGGGTCGGCCGGCGACTGAAATGCGTACAGGTCGCACAGATCCAGTCGCTGATCGCCCATTGGCGGGCCAAGACTCAAGCCGGTGAAGTGGTTCGACATCAACGAGACTTTGCCGGATCAGTTCTGCCGGGGCAACAGCTCGTGGATGAAACGTTCGATGAACTCGTCGGCGGGGGTGTCGCCGACCGGTCGGATGACGAACTTGCTCAGCCCCGCGGCGATCAGCCCGTCGAGCTGCCGGTGCAGTTGCGGCCAGTCCCCGGCGATCAATTCGGCCGGATCCACGTCGGACCGTCGAGATCTCACGGCGGCGGCGATCTCGTCGGGCAGATGCCCGTCGGCAACGGCCAGACTCAGCCCGTAGTGATCCGGTTCGACCGCACGGCCCGCCTCGGCCGCGGCACGTTCGATGCTCTGCCGGGCTACCCGTGCCTCGTCGGGAGTGAGGAAGCTGCCCAGCCAGCCGTCGGCCAGCCGCCCGATCCGGCGGAATGCCGCCGGTGCCGAACCGCCGAGCCAGACCTCGACCGGGACCGGCGGACGGATGCCCAGCGAAACGCCGGCCAATTGAAAGTACGTCCCGTCGAAGGTGACCTCGTCGCCGGTCAGCAAGGCGCGCAACACTTCCAGCGTTTCGTCGAAGACGGCCGCGCGCTGCCCGTCGGGCACCGGGAACAGATCCCACTCGGCTTTCGACGCCGGGCGCAGACCGAACGCCGGCAGCACCCGTTTGGGAGCGAGCGCGGCCAGCGACGCCAGCTGTTTGCCGACCAGCACCGGGTTGCGCCCGGGCAGCACCGCCACCGAGGTGCCGACTTTGAGCCGGGTGGTGCGGCCCAGCGTGTACGCCATTCCGGCGAACGGGTCGACGGCCGGGGTGTACACGAGTTCCGAGAACCACAGCGAGTCGATGCCGGCCGCCTCGAGCCGGTCGATGACGCGGGGCAGATCCTCCACCGCGCTGCCGAAACTGATTCCGAAGCGGATCTTCACATCGCTCACCCTCGCCACGGTAGCCCGGTCCGGACCGCGACACAGCGGCGGATGTACCGGCTTTCGGCGGTCGCGCAGCTTAGCCTATCGGTGTGACGGGTGTTACAGATGTGACTTACGGTTGTGGGATCGTGACGTGCCCGAGGTAACCCGCCGCCAATTCGTGATCGGCTTGTTCGCCTCCGCCGGACTGGTCGGCGCATCCAGCGCGATCGCGATGTCGCAGACCCCTCCGCCGTTGACGGCCAAGGCTCCCCCGCCACCGATCGGCGCGGCCCCGCTGCTGCCGCCACCGCCGACCACCGCGCGGATCGCGTTGCCGGGCGGCGGCGAACTGACCAGGATCCCCGGCAACGGTGACCTCCTGGCGCTCACGGTCGACGACGGGGTGAACTCCGAAGTGGTCCGGCTCTACACCCAGTTGGCCAAGGACACCGGCATCCGGCTGACGTTCTTCGTCAACGGGGTCTACGACTCCTGGCGCGACAATGCGGCGCTGCTGCGGCCGCTGGTGGACTCCGGCCAGATCCAGCTCGGCAACCACACCTGGTCCCATCCCGACCTCACCACCCTCACCAAGGAGCAGGTCGCCGATCAGTTGCGGCGCAACGACCAGTTCCTGCGCAACACGTTCGGCACCGATGCCACCCCGTATTTCCGCCCGCCGTACGGCAATCACAACGACGACGTCGACGCGGTGGCGGCCGATCTGGGCTATCGGGTGCCCACGCTATGGGCGGGGTCGCTGGCCGACTCCACGGTGGTGACCGAGGACTTCATCGTCAAGATGGCCGACCAGTACTTCATCCAGCAGAACATCGTGATCGGCCACCTCAACCATCCGCCGGTCACACACGTCTTCCCCGCGCTGGTCGACGTCATCCGGTCGCGCAATCTGCGCACGGTCACCCTCAACGACGTGTTCCTCCAGCCGGAGATCCCGCACGTCACCTCCGCGTAGCGGCCAGAGAATCGATGCGGCGCAACGCAATCGCACATACCGCGGTATAGGGCGCGGCCCACCACGGCACCTCGAACCAGACCCGGCACCCGCCCGGAGCCGCCTCGACGCCGTGAGCGGTGGCCGGCACGCCCGCGACCGACCACGCCCAGCGTCGGCCCGGCTCGAATTCGGTGACTGCGAACGGAACACTGACGGCACCGATGGCCGTGACCGTTCCGGTCGAGCCGGCCACGAGATATCTGCCGCCGGAATCGAGTACGGCGCCGCTGATCGACGGGCCCCACCGCGGCCAGGCATCCAGGTCCGTCAGCAGGGTCCAGACCACATCGGCCGGGTACGGCACGTGGCGGTCCACCATCACCATCGGCAGCCGAATTCGTGCACCAAACCCCATATCTGCCAACGCTACGCCGCGTAGCAGATCGGCCGGGGTCGCCGGCTGCATAGGATCAGGTCCATGAAGGGCTCCGTGACAGTGCACATGGCCGCACCGGCCGACAAGATCTGGAATGTGATCGCCGACATCACCAGAACCGGCGAGTTCTCACCGGAGGTGTTCGAGTCCGAATGGCTCGACGGCGCCACCGGTCCGGCGCTGGGGGCGAGGTTCCGCGGACATGTGCGGCGCAACGAGATCGGCCCGGTGTACTGGACCACGTGCCGAGTCACCGCCTGCGAACCGGGACGCGAATTCGGCTTCGCCGTCCTTGCCGGCGAGAAGGCGGTCAACAATTGGCACTACCGGCTCGACCCAGCGGGTGACGGCACCGACGTGACGGAATCGTTCCGGATGGCAAATTTCCCCGGGATGCGGCTGTTCGAGCTGTTGGGCGGACAGCTACGCGTCCGGCGCAACCAGCGAGACATGCGCACCACGCTGGAACGCATCAAGAAGGTCGTCGAGAACGACTGAAACGTCGCCACGGTCGGCCCTCGGTTTGATACAACCGGTGCATGGGTCGGTGGTCACGCGAAGAAATTGAGTCGGCGTTCGAAGAACACAAGCAGGTTGTCGTCGGCATTGCCGACAGCTGGGACTGGTCGCGGTTTGCCGACCAGTTCACCGAGGACGCCACATATGTGGAGCATTCCTACGGCACATTCCACGGCCGGGAAGCGATCCGCGCGTGGATCGTCAAGACCATGAACACTTTTCCCGGCACCGAGATGCCCTGGTTCCCGTCGACCTGGCATTCCATCGATGTGGACAAGGGCTGGGTCATCTGCGAGTTCCAGAACCGGATGCGCGATCCCGGCGACGGCAGCATCCATGAGGAACCCAACATCTCGGTGCTGAAGTACGCCGGCGACGGGCTGTGGAGCTACGAGGAAGACGCCTACAACCCGATGAACTTCATGCCGATGGTGAAGGGCTACATCGAGACGTCCAGGAAGTTGGGAACCATTTCCGAGGATGCGGTCACGTTCGCCCGCAACATGGGATGGGCCCCGGCCTGAGGGGTGGCTGTCAGTCCGAGCTGCCTTCGGTGTCGTCGAAGAAGCTCCACTCGCCGTCGTGTTCGACCTCCATACGCCAGCCCAGCTCGGAGTTGTCGGCCCGCGAGTCGACGAACCAGGCGTGCGCGTCCTCGGCGCTCTCGATGTCCTTGGTGTCGACGACGTCGCCATGCGGGTTGATCACGCGGTAGGTTGCCATGCTTGTTGCTTCCCCGCTGGGGCGTAGTTCAATCGCCCGGATGCTTCAGACCCGCGCCGCACAACGGAATCACCACGTCGCCTCCGGCCAACAGATCGTTGATCCGCTGCCAGTCCGGCCCTGATCGGGCGGCGGCGCCGGCGGCCGCGGTGTAACAGACCGCCGCCGTCGGCTCGACGAACACGCCCTCGCGGCCCAGCGCACGGCGCCCCGCCACGATCGCGTCGTCGTCGACGGTGACGATGGTGCCGTGAGAGTCGCGCACGGCGGCCAGGATCTGCTCGGCGCGCGGCGGCGCGGTGATCGCAATGCCCTCGGCCACCGTGGACCCCAGCGCCGGGTCTCGGCCGTCCCACGCCGCCGCCAGCGGTGCGCACCCGGCCGCCTGGACCGCGATCAGCGCAGGCATCCGGTCGGCCAGCCCGGCGGCGACCAACTCGGTGAAGGCCAGGTAGCAGCCCAGCAGCAGCGTCCCGTTGCCGACCGGTACCAGCACCGCCGACGGCAGCCTGCGTCCGTTCTGCTGCCAGATCTCATATCCGTAGGTCTTCACGCCGTGCATGAAATACGGGTGGTAGACGTGACTGGCATAGAAGATGCCGGGGCGTTCGGCGATCCGTGCGGCCGCCGCGGCGGTGGCGGCGCGGTCCCCCGGCACCAGAGTCAGCTCGGCGCCGTGCGCACGGATCTGGGCGAGCTTCTCCGGCGAGGTCGATGCCGGAACCAGCACCTGGCAGTCGATGCCGGCCCTTGCGAAATACGCGGCGGCCGCCGTTCCGGCATTGCCGCTGCTGTCGACCACAGCCTGCCCGACCCCGAGCCGCTCCGCGAGCGCCGCCAGGACCACCGCGCCTCGATCTTTGAACGACAGAGTGGGACTGAGGAATTCGAGCTTGAAGCGGACGGCCGGCAACGTCGTCGACGGGATCATCGGGGTGTTGCCTTCACCGAGGGTGATCGATGCGCCGACCGGTACCGGCAGCACCGACTCACCGTCGGGTCGCCACGTCTCGATGACGTCGAGCACCCCGCCACACGGGCATCGCCATACCAATTCTGCGACGTCGAATTCTCGGCCGCATGAGCGGCATTGCAGCGGCGGCAGATTCATGGCTCCACTCCCTTGCGCTCGTCGATGACGAACAGGATCAGCGTGACGGACAAGACGGCGGCCGGAATCCAGATCGCGTGCACGCTCCAGGCGCGGGTGGCGAATGCGCCGACCACCGCGCCGCCGGTGAAGAACACCGTCAGCGCGGCGTACGTGCTGAACGCCTGCCGGGCCGTCGCGTCGCGGTCCACGAAACCGGTGTATCCACTCTCCACCAGACGCATCAGGTTGCCGGTGGTCGCCACCGGCAGATACACGAAATCGCCGATGTTGCGGAACAAACCGATCTGCATGGCGGCGACGAACGAGATCGGCACCGTCACATAGCTGTGCGCCACCGTGGTGGGCACGAACCCGATGATGAACAGCACTGTGGCCTGCAGCAGCATCGTCCACCGCAGCGGATGCTTCAGATACTTCTCGACCCGGCCGGACTTCAGATGCGAGGCCAGACCCACGCCGGCGAAGAACGCCAGAAGTGGCCACACATGGGCAAGCGCCGCGCTGACCTTTCCCTGACTCGTATCCAGCGCGAAGAGGATCACGTTGGCCGTCTGAACGTTCGCGAACACCCCGCCGCGGGCGAGGTAGGTATAGGCGTCCAGGAAGCCGTTCGCCAGCGTGAGCAGCAGGCCGAAACGCAATGTCGTCGAGGTGCGCGTCATCGTGGGAGCAAGCTTGCCTGAATCGGGAAATGAACACGAGCGTGGGCCGTGGACTCTAGTGTCGTCTCCCATGGGCATCGCCACACGAGTCAATGGTCAGCCGCCGCCCGAAATGGCGCTCGAGGACATCAATCTGGGCACCTTCGAGTTCTGGGGCATGGACGACGCGCTGCGCGACGGCGCGTTCGCCACCTTGCGCCGCGAGGCCCCGATCGCGTTCTTCCACGAGGTCGAGTTCGAGGGTATCGAGGCCGGCCCCGGCCACTGGGCGTTGACCAAGCTCGACGATGTGTTCTACGCCAGCCGCCACCCGGACATCTTCAGCTCCTATCCGAACATCACGATCGGTGACCAGATCCCGGAGGTCGCCGAGTATTTCGGCTCGATGATCGCCTTGGACGACCCGCGGCACGCCCGGCTGCGCAACATCGTGCGCAGTGCCTTCACCCCGAAGGTGGTGGCCCGCACCGAGGCCTCGGTGCGCGACCGTGCGCAGCAACTGGTGTCGGCGATGATCGCCAACCATCCGGACGGCAACGCCGAACTGGTCACCGAGCTCTCCGGCCCGCTGCCGCTGCAGGTCATCTGCGACATGATGGGCATCCCAGAGGACGACCACGACCGGATATTCCACTGGACCAACATCATTCTCGGCTTCGGCGACCCGGACCTGACCACCGACTTCGACGAGTTCCTCAAGGTCGCTTTCGACATCGGCGCCTACGCCACCGCCCTCGCCGAGGACCGGCGAGTCAATCCGCGTGAGGACCTGACCACCTCGCTGGTAGCCGCCGAGGTCGACGGGGAACGGCTGACCTCGGCCGAGATCGCGTCGTTCTTCATCCTGCTTGCCGTGGCGGGCAACGAGACCACCCGCAACGCGATCAGCCACGGCGTGCTGGCGCTGACCCGGTATCCCGAGCAGCGCAAGATCTGGTGGGACGACTTCGCCGCCGTCACCGACACCGCGGTCGAGGAGGTCGTGCGCTGGGCGTCGCCGGTGATCTACATGCGCCGCACCGTCACCCGCGACATCGAACTCAGCGGGGTCAAGATGGCCGAGGGCGACAAGGTCACCATGTGGTACGCCTCGGCCAACCGCGACGAGGACAAGTTCGCCAACCCGTACCTCTTCGACGTCACCCGCACCCCCAACCATCACGTCGGGTTCGGCGGCGGTGGTGCGCACTTCTGCCTAGGCGCCAACCTCGCCCGCCGCGAGATCGCGGTCGTATTCGAAGAACTGCACCGCCGCATGCCGGATATCGCGGTCACCGAGGAGCCGTCGATGCTGCTGTCCGCGTTCATCCATGGCATCAAGCGCATGCCGGTGAGCTGGACGCCCGCCTGAGGTTGTGGCGCGGACCGCGCGGCACTCGTAGCGTGATGGACATGAAGCAGCGGGTGCACTGGTTGGTGATGCACGGCATGATCCGAGCGGCGGCCGGCGTGGCGGCCCGCCGCGGTGACCCCCAGGCCCGGATGGCCTTCGACCCGGCGGTGCGCACCGACCCGGTCTCGTTCTTCGAAGAGATGCGTCCGCAGGGTCCGATGCTTCCCACTCGGCTCGGTTATCTGACCCTCGACCACGCGGTGGCCCACGAACTGCTGCGCTCCGAGGACTTCCGGGTGATCATCCTCGGTGGGAACCTGCCCAAGCCGCTGCGCTGGGTGGAGCGGCGCACCCGCGACGACCTGCTGCATCCGCTCCGACCGCCGTCCCTGCTGGCCGTCGAGCCACCCGAGCACACCCGCTACCGCAAGACGGTCTCGTCGGTGTTCACCTCGCGCGCGGTGACCGCGCTGCGCGACCGAGTCGAGGACACCGCCGCGGAACTGCTCGACTGCCTGTCCGACGGTCCCGGCGTCGTCGACATCGTCGAGCGGTACTGCTCGCAGCTACCCGTCGCGATCATCGGTGACATCCTCGGGGTGCCGCAGGCCGACCGGCCTCGGATCCTGGAATTCGGTGAGCTCGCCGCGCCGAGCCTGGACGTCGGATTGACCTGGTCGCAGTACCAGCGTGTGCAGAAGGGCCTGGCCGGATTCAACCTGTGGCTGTCCGCGCATCTGCGACAGCTGCGCGATCGTCCCGGCGACGACCTGATGAGCCAGCTGATCGTCGCCTCGGACGAAGGTCAGCATCTCGATGAGAGCGAATTGGCCGGCGTCGCGGGGCTGGTGCTCGCCGCCGGGTTCGAGACGACAGTCAACCTGCTGGGCAATGGGATTCGGTTGTTACTCAACTCCCCTGATCAGCTCGCGCGGCTCCAGGAGGATCCGTCGCTGTGGCCGGGCGCGGTCGAAGAGATCCTGCGCCTGGAGTCACCGGTGCAGCTGTCGGCGCGGATCGCCCTGCGCGACACCGAAGTTGCCGGCACCACGGTCCGCGCGGGTGAGATGGTGGCGATCTATCTCGCCGCTGCCAACCGTGACCCGGCGGTCTTCGAGGATCCACACCGATTCGATGTCAGCCGGCCGAATGCCGGTAAACACCTTGCCTTCTCGGGTGGACGGCACTTCTGCCTCGGGGCTGCGCTGGCGCGAGCCGAGGGCGAGGTCGGTTTGCGACGGTTCTTCGCGCACTTCCCCGAGGCGCAACTCGCGGGGCTCGGCAGCCGCCGTGACACCCGGGTGCTGCGCGGGTGGGCCGAGCTACCGGTCAGCCTCGGGGCGCCCGGACTGATCTCCTCGCGCGACTGACCCGGCACGCTCCTGCTCCTTGACCCGCGGGTCCAGGGAATCGGCGTGCGAGGCCCGTTCGTCGAGTTCTTCGCGGTGCGCGGTCGCATCTTCGCGGTGCTTGGCTGCGTTCGCCTCCAGGCGTGCCGCCTCGGCCGCCTTCGCTTCTGCTTCGGCTTGCGCTGCACGGGCTTTGGCAGCCGTCTCGTCGGCGACCGCTTCACGATGTTGCAGCTTGAGCTGTTCCTGACGGACTTCTTCGCGGATCTCGTCGGCCTGCGCGACTCGGCGGCTGACCTGACGCTTGCGACCGACCCAGACGAGTAAACCGATCACGACGAGCGCAACGACTGCGGCGATGACAATCCACACGACATTGTTCGAGTCCATGCTGGCTCCTTCAGTGGAGCGGGCCGCTGATACGGCACCGTCAATTCACCGCGTTCCCGTCCCGGCCGTGGGCCAAACCGCCCAGCGCCGTCAGCATGCCCGCCGCCGACCGCGGCCAGGTGAACGTCTCTGCCCGCCGCCGGGCGCAGTACCGCCGGTGCTGCTCGGGACGGTCGATCACGCCGGCGACGGCCGCGGCGATCGCGTGCGGATCGTTGTCGGCGCACGCGCCGCTGTCCGAGGTGAGGATCTCCGACAATGCCGAGGTGCGCGACACGACCGCCGGGGTCCCGCAGGCCAGTGCTTCGAGCGCGGCCAGGCCGAAGGTTTCGTGCGGACCCGGCGCCAGCGCGACGTCGGCGGAGGCCAGCAAGGTGGCAACGGCATTGCGCGAGTCGATGAAGCCGGTGAAATCCACCGGCAGCCGCGCCGCCTGACGCTGCAGCCGCGCCCGCATCGGCCCGTCCCCGGCAATCACCAGCCGGGCATCCATACCCGAATCACGAAGCGCGGCAAGCGCATCAATGCTCCGGTCCGCGCGCTTCTCCACCGACAGCCGACCGCAGTGCACCAGCAGCACCTGATCCGGGGCGGCCCACCGATTGCGGGTGCGCGTGCAGAACCGGCGGGGATGAAACATGTCCAGGTCCACACCCAGCGGCACCGTCATCACATTCGTGGCGCCGATGCGGTCGAACTCTTCGCGGGCGAAACTGGTGGTGCACAGCACCGTGTCGTAGCTCGCCGCGGTGCGCCGGTTCGCCAGGTCGGCGATCCGGCGAGCCAGCCGCTTGGGCATGATCTGACCCGTCAGCCGGTCCAGGCGCTCATGCGAGATCATCACGGTGGTGACGCCTTGTCGCGCACCCCACCGGCCCAGCGAGCGCAGGGTGAACCGGTCGGAGACTTCGATGGCATCGGGCGCCAGCCGCTCCAGCAGTGTGGTCACCGGTGCCGGCATCACCGCGCGGTAGCCGCCGGTGAACGGAATCTGTCTGGCAGGCACCGAGATTCGGGTGACTCCACTGGGCAGCGTGGTGTGGGTGGCCGTCGATCCGGGCACGATGAGGAACACCTCATGGCCTGCGGCACAGTACTCCGCGCCCAGTCGGTCGACGGCCGTACGCAATCCGCCCGACCGTGGGCCGTAGAAGTTCGCGACCTGCGCGACCCTCATCATGGCCGTATCCGATCGTGTGGCGATGTGCGGACGGCGACCCCCGACCCTCTGTGTCTTGAACACGCGGTGAACAGCCGCGTGTGGTCTAGCGTTGGTGACGTGCAGATTTCGGATGTGTTCCGTGCGGCGTCCGCAGCGGTCAATCGCGGTGCCACCGCGTTGATCACGTCGCCGCGGTGGGGCCGCATCGTCGGCCTGGGGTTGACCGAGATCCGCTACACCGGCCGCCGCAGTGGCCGCAACGTTGTGCTGCCGGTCGGCTACCGCCGTCGCGGCTCCGACATCCTGATCGGCGTCGCGATGCCGGATGGCAAGAAGTGGTGGCGCAACTTCACCGGCAAGGGAGCCCCGCTGACCATCCTGCTCGGCGGCGCGCAGCGTCCCGGTCACGCCGTGGCCACCCGGGATGCGCGCGGCCGGGTGACCGTCACCGTCCGGCTAGACGACTAAGCCAGATACCGGGTGAACCAGTCCTGCACCCGGGTCCACGCGTCGGCGGCCGCGACCGGGTTGTAGCGCGGGCCGGTGTCGTTGAAGAACGCGTGGTCGGCGTCGGGCTCGACGATCAGGTCGTTGACGAGGCCCGCCTGGTCGAGCGCCGCCTTGGCGGCGGGCTCCGAGGACGTGACCCGTTGGTCGAGGGCACCGTACAAACCCAGTACCGCCGCATTCTTCGATCCGGTGAAGTTCGGGGTGTCGGGCAGCGGACCGTAGAACGGCACCGCGGCGGCCAGGCGGGACTCGCCGGCGGCCAGCAGCCGCCACACCAGTCCGCCACCGAAGCAGAAGCCGACGACGGCGAGCTTCTGTCCGGGTGTCCGGTGTGCCACTTCGTCGAGCCCGGACCTCAGGTCGGCGACGAAGCGCTCAGGTGGGATGGTGCCCAACGCGGCGGTCGCGGCAGCGGGGTCGGTGAACGTGGCGGTGCCGCCCTCCTCGGAAAGCAGGTCGATGGCCAGCGCGGAGTAACCGATCCCGGCGAGTCGGCCGGCGACGGTGCGCACCCAGTCGTTGAGTCCCTTGTTCTCATGGATGACCAGGACACCCGCGCGCGGGGCGGCGGCCTGCGCCCAGGCACCCTGCAGCTGCCCGCGCGGGCCTGGCCAGGTGATGGGTTCGGTGGGCAGCGCGGTGGCCATACCGGGCGGTGGTGAGGTGGACGTCGGCGAGGTGGTCGACGGCGCGGGTGACGACGAGGCCGTCTTCGGTTTGTCGCTGGAGCACGCCGCGATCAGCGCGCTGGCAGCTGCGGTGCCGACGCCCAGCAGTGCCAGCCGCCGCAGGGCTTCGCGGCGGCTCAGCAGTCCGTCGACGTGATCCGTGGCAATCTCTTCGGCGATGTAGCGCTGCAATGGAGTCACCTAGGCGAGTATGCGCCTTCTGGGTAAGCGTGACCGGAAGCAACGATCCCCACCGGAGGTGCAGGCATGACAGAACGCGACGTACTGGCTGGATCCGAGGCGTTCGAAAAAGTGGTCGCGCTGTTGGACTATCCGATGTTCATCGTGACAACGCGGGTCGGCGATCGGCGCGCGGGTTGTCTGGTCGGCTTCAGCAGCCAGGTCTCGATCCACCCGTCCCGATTCTTGGTCGGGCTCTCCAAGAAGAACAACACCTATCGGGTGGCCGCCGAGGGTGCGACGCACGTTGCCGTGCACCTGCTGGCCAAGGAGCACCGCGAGCTGGCCCGGCTGTTCGGCAGTGAGACCGGTGACCGGGTCGACAAGTTCAGCCGCTGCCGGTGGCAGGACGGGCCCGAGGGTCTACCCATCCTCGCCGACGCCTCAGCATGGTTTGCCGGACGGATTCTCGAGCGCTTCGATCTGGGCGATCACGTAGGGCACCTCACCGAACCGGTGGCCGGGGCCGCGCCCGAGGAATTCGGAGACCTCGTCACGTTCAGCGACGTCAAGGACCTGGAGCCCGGCCACGAGGCTTGACTAGCCTGGGTCCATGTCGTCAGACGCTGCACTGACCGGCCGGATCGCGGTCGTGGCCGGTGCCACCCGGGGCGCCGGGCGCGGAATCGCCGCCGCACTCGGCGAGGCAGGCGCAACCGTCATCTGCACCGGCCGCAGCAGTGTCACCGGGCGCGGCGGGTCGGACTATGACCGGCCGGAGACCATCGAGGGCACGGCTGCACTGGTCGACGACCTCGGCGGGACCGGGGTCGCGATCCAGGTCGATCATCTGGACCTCGAGCAGGTGCGTGGGTTGGCCGACCGGATCCGGTCGGAGTTCGGCCACATCGATGTGCTGGTCAACGACATCTGGGGTGCCGAGATCCTCAAGGGCGAACCGCCGCAGTGGAACCGCCCGATCTGGGAACTCGACATCGCCGACGGGCTGCGAATCCTCCGACTCGGCATCGACACCCACCTGATCACCTCGCACGCCCTGCTGCCGTTGATGGTCGAGCGACCAGGCGGCCTACTGGTCGAAATGACCGACGGCACAGCGGAATACAACGCGGCGAACTATCGCATTTCGGTGTTTTACGACGCAGTCAAGTCTGCGGTCAACCGGATGGCGTTCGCGCTGGGCCACGAGTTGACGCCGTACGGTGCGACGGCCGTCGCCGTCACACCCGGCTGGATGCGCTCGGAGATCATGCTCGAGCACTTCGGCGTCACCGAGGAGAACTGGCAGTTGGCGCTCGAGGATGACCGCCCCGACGGCGGGCCGACCGCACCGCCGGGTTTCGCCGAGTCGGAAACGCCGCGGTATGTCGGCCGCGCAATCGCGGCGATCGCCGCGGATGAGGACAGGTCGCGCTGGCATCAGCGGTCGGTGTCGGCAGGCGATCTGGCACGCGCGTACGGCTTCGTCGACGTCGACGGGCGGCAGCCGGACGCCTGGGCGCACATGGAGTAAACAGATCGAAGAAAGTGTCCACTAAATCGTTGACACTCGTGCAAGCAAACGGTTCTATTGACGCTCGTGAGCTACGACACAATCATCCGCAACGGCCGGTGGTTCGACGGAACGGGTGCCCCGTCCGGGATCCGGGACATCGGCATTCGCGACGGCCGCGTCGCCGCGGTCAGCCTGCGCCCCCTCGACGTCACCGGCTGTGACGACGTCGTCGAAGCGGGCGGCAGGTGGGTCCTGCCGGGGATGGTCGACGTGCACACCCATTACGACGTCGAGGTGCTCGGCGGACCCGGCCTGCCGGAGTCGGTGCGCCACGGTGTCACCACCGTCCTGCTCGGTTCGTGCTCGCTGTCCACGATTCACGTCGGCGGCAGTGACGCCGGCGACCTGTTCGGCCGCGTCGAGGCGATTCCGCGCGAGCACGTCGTCGCGGCAATCGACGAGGCCAAGACCTGGACCACTGCCGAGGGGTACGTCCAAGCGCTCGAGTCGCGGCCGCTGGGACCCAACATCGCGGCGTTCATCGGTCACTCCGACATGCGAACCGCGGTCATGGGATTGGACCGCGCGACCCGAGAAGATGTGCGGCCCAGCGCTGCTCAGCAAGCCGAGATGGAACGCATGCTGGCCGAGGCGCTGGACGCCGGCTTCGTCGGGCTCTCGTCGCAGCAGTTGTTGTTCGACAAGATCGACGGCGAGACCTGCCGGTCGCGGACGCTCCCGTCCACGTACGCCAAGCCCCGCGAGCTGCGCCGGCTCAAGTCGCTGTTGCGCAAACGCGGTCGCGTGCTGCAGTCCGGGCCCGACATCCAGAACCCACTGAACCTGCTATCGCAAGTGGCACAGTCGATCCCGGCCCTTCGCGACAAACTCAAGACCAGCCTGCTGTCGGCGGCCGACGTCAAGGCCAACCCGTTCGCGATCTGGATCATGGGTCCGCTGGCCAAGGCGGCCAACACCCTCGGCGGCGACTTCCGCTGGCAGCACCTGCCGGTGCCGTTCGAGGTGTACGCCGACGGCATCGATCTCGTGGTGTTCGAGGAGTTCGGGTCCGGCGCCGCCGCGCTGCACCTGCGTGACGAAGTCGAGCGCAACGCCCTGCTGGCCGACGAGGAGTACCGGCGCCAGTTCCGCAAGGACTACGACAGCAAATACGGGGTTCGCGTGTGGCACCGCGACTTCTTCGACGCCGAGATCGTCGCGTGCCCGGACGAATCCGTGGTGGGCAAGTCCTTCGGTCAGGTCGGCATGGAGCGCGGTGAACTGCACCCGGTCGACGCGTTCCTGGACCTGGTCCTCGAGCACGGCACCAAGCTGCGCTGGCGCACCACGATCTCCAACCACCGGCCCGAGGTGCTCAAGAAGCTCGCCCGCGACCCTGGCGTCCAGATGGGCTTCTCCGATGCCGGTGCACACCTGCGCAATATGGCGTTCTACAACTACGGCCTGCGGCTGCTGCGCCATGTGCGCGACGCCGACCGCAAGGGCCGCCCGTTCATGTCCGTCGAGCAGGCCGTGCACCGGATGACCGGCGAGCTGGCCGACTGGTACCAGATCGACGCCGGCCACCTTCGCGTCGGTGATCGGGCCGACCTGGTGGTGATCAATCCCAAGCGTCTCGACCGCCACCTCGACGACTACGCCGAGCAGCCCGTCGAGCAGTACGCCGGCCTGCCCCGGATGGTCAACCGCAACAACGATGCCGTCGATCTGGTCCTGATCGGTGGGCGCGCGGTGGTCCGCGACGGCGAGCCGACGCCCGTCCTCGGGTCCGAGCGGACCGGCAGCTTCCTGCGAGTCGGCCGGGCGACCGCGGCACCCGGAACGACGACGACGGAAACGGAGCTGGCGCATGTCAATTGACACTTCGGCGGTACCCACGGATGTGGCTCGGACCGTGTTGGGCATGTGGAAGGCGCTGTCGAACCGCGACTGGGAGACGTTGAAGACGTTCCTGTCTGACGACTGCATCTACGTCGACATGCCGGTCGGCCCGATCGCCGCCGCGCGTGGACCCGAGGACATCGTGAAGCGGCTGAAGGTCGGGCTGGAACCGCTGGCGGGCTACGAGAACCACGACGGCGTCCTGGTGAGCAACGGCGTGGACACCATGTACGAGCACTCTGAGACATGGACGTTCCCGACCGGCGAACAGGGCGTGCTGAACTTCGTCACCGTGCACAAGGTGTCCGACGGCAAGATCACGCTGTGGAAGGACTACTGGGACATGAACGGGCTGACCAGCTTCGCGCCGCCGACATGGCTCGAGGACCTGGCCAGCGCCGATATGTCCTGGATGTTCGACGCGACCGGCCTGATCTGAGCCGCCTACCCCCGCCGGACCGATTCGCCGAGATCCTGGTCCAGAATCGTGCCTGCTCGGCCCATCGCGGCGTTGCCTGATCGCAGGAACTCGAGTGAGTGCCGCAGTTCGTTGGAGTCGATGTCGTCGGTTGCCGCTATGCAGAAGTGCATCGCCACGTCGTAGTCCGAGAGTCCGGCCTGGAATTCGGCCCCGAAAGCGGGATCAGGCGGTGGCATGTGGCCCTGCAGTCCAGCCACTCCGTCGTGGTACCTCGCGCACGCCGTGCTCAGCGATACGACGTCGTTGGCCTGCGCTGCCGCCGACACCGCTTCCGTTGCCGACTGGATTGCCCTGACATGGTCCTGCACTTTGTCCCACCACGCCTGCATCGACTGCCGCAGTGGCGGTGTGGACGGTGCGACGGTACGAGTCTGCGTGAGCGTCGACGGCGCAGCAGTGACCACGGTGGTCTTCGCCGGCAGACCGCCCGTCGGACCACACGCGGCCAGCGCGATCGTGGCAATCCCGGCGACGAGCATCAGAGGCGAGCGCATGGGAATCAGAGTCACCCCACAGCAATCGGGATCGCGAGGGTCCAACGGCCCCAATAATCCCGACTCGACAGTCGACACCTCGAGGATCTCGGACGCGAACGGGCTGATCTGAGCACCAGCCCGGGCTCGCGACGTTAGTCTGATCAGGCCGGACCGGCACCGTCGTCAGGAGGCACAGATGCGCAGGGTCGTCATTGGGTCGGTTGTCGTGTCGGGTCTTCTGAGCGCTGCGATCCCTTTGGCCGCTCCCGCGTCGGCCACGTCGTGCCACTCCCCGAGTTGCGTGCCGAATGTGGCCCAGAACGTCGTCGGCGGAACACCGTGCACACCGAGCCCGGGCTTCGTATTCGGGTTCGACGCACAGAAGAACACCCTCATCTGCGCGGCCAGCGGCGTCTGGGTGGCGACAGGGCCCTTGGTCGGCGAGGCGGCCAACGCGCTGCCGTGCACCACGCCTGGGACCACCGCGCAGCAGCGGGTGGCCGGTGACGAATGGGAGCCCAAGGTCTACGGGGTGCCGCTGATCTGCACAGGGCCGGCCGACTGGGCGCACTGGATGCACTTCCCGCCCGCCTGAAGTCCGGCCGCTAGAGACCGTAGACGCGGACGGCGTTGTCGCGCCCGATCAGGTCGACAACCCGGATCGCGTCGGCCTCGCTCCACTGGCCGCGCGCGACGAACCCGGCGAGCACCGCGGCCATCCCCGCCCGCCAGAGCCGCGAGCCCAGATAGGGCAGCTCGACCGGGCCGAAGGCGTCCGAGGAGTACAGGATCTTGCGGAACGGGGCCAACTCCAGAGTCCGCTCGATAAAGGCTTCGGCGCGGGCTCCGAGATGGTTGATGCTCAGGCCGACATCGAGGTAGACGTTGTTGAAAGCCTGTGCCAGATAACCGGCTTCGCGTTCGTAGGGATAACAGTGCAGTAGCACGATCGGCGTGGTGCCGGACTGGCGCAACAGCTCGAGCAAGAGCATCGGGTTGGTCCGGTGCAGATCGCAGTCGCGGTCGCCGAGGCCGACGTGGAACTGCAGCGGCTTACCGAGCGCAAGCGCTTCGTGAACGCCGAACCTGAGAAGCGTGCGGTCGGTCAGCCGCACTCCCCCGGCGTCCCGCCAACGAGCTGCCGCGGCGGCGACATCGCGTGCGTCGGGCTGCGACAGATCGCCGTCGAAGCCGCCGCGATAGGCCAGCACCGACTTGGTGGCCACGGCGGTCTCGGTGCGCTGGTGCAGGATCCGGCGGAACGCATCGGCGTAGTCGCCCGGGCATGCGGCCGCTTGCTCGGCGACCTCCTCGAGACGGACGATCTCGCCGACCTCACCCCCGGACGCGTCGGCGATCTCGGGCAGCCCCGCGATGTCACCGGGCAGGCCGGTGTCGACCAGCCAGTCACTGACCCCGGCGGCAGGCAGGAACACCCGGGCCAGCTGGTCTTCGCTCAGTTCACTGCGGCGTTCCCAATAGGTCTGCGGGTCAACATGTTCAGCCAGCCCGAGCAGCGGCGCGCAGTGCGCACGCACCGCGAAACCGAGTTGGGTGTCGAAGCCGGAGTCGAAGTCGGCCAGCGGTTCGATATTGGCCTCGTTGAGGCCGTTCTCGAAGCGCCCGCGATCACCGGAGGTCAGCCAGTAACCGTGTACGTGGTTGTCCACCAGACGGATACCGGCGATGTGGTCGTCGAGCATCGAAACGGACAGAGACACTCATAAGCTCCATGCCATCCGGAACTTCTCGGTCAGCGCCTCAGGGTCCAGGTGCGAATACATCTCGTGCTCGTAGCGGCGGACCGCGACCAGGACGTCGACGGCCGGATCGCCGAGGATCGCCCGCAACCGCGCCGAGCCGTCCAGCGCCGCGATCTGCTGCGCCTGGTCAGTACTGAGGGCGACGGTTCCGGCGGCCGCGCGATCGTCGTCGGACACGGTGCCCGGGTCGACCGTTGTCTCCGGCGGGAGTGCGGCGCCGTTCTCGATTCCGTCGGCCGCGAGGCCGAGGATCGCGGCGGTGGCGAAATATGGATTGGCCGACGGGTCGACGACCTTCACCTCCACGTTGGCCCCATACGAGTTGCCGTGTCCGCCGCGGACGAAACGCACTGCCGCTTCCCGGTTCTCGGTTCCCCAGCATGCGTAGGCGCCGGCCCAGTTGCCGGGCTTCATCCGCAGACCGGACACGATCGACCCGCAGAAGATCAGCTGTGCCTGCGGCAGCCCGGAAACGATGCCGCCGATGGCGCTCTCCCCCTCGGGGGTCATCCCCTGCGCGCCGGTCCCACCGGCGAACAGTGGGGTGTCGGCGCGCATCAGCGAAAAGTGCTGATGCGCACCAGAACCCACGCTCCCGGCGAACGGCACCGGCGACAGGCTCACCCGCAGTCCGTACTTGCGAGCCACCCGACTGATGATGATGCGGGCCAAGATCAGCTGATCGGCTGCGGCCACCGGCGACTTCGGGGCCAGGGATATCTCGAACTGGTTGATGCCGTACTCGGGATGGAATTGTTCTATACCGACACCGGACGCCGCGGCCGCGGCCGTCACATCCCGAACGAAGCCTTCGTACTCCAGCACGCCGGCCAGCCCGTACTGGGCCCACAGGTTGCCGGGCAGCCGATTGCCCTCGGGATCGACCAGCAGGAATTCGATCTCATGGCCGACCAACGCCCGCAAGCCTGCCTCGGCCAACCGGGCCTCGATGCGTCCGAGAGTCCCGCGCGAACATGCCGGGACCGGGTTGCCGTCCTGGTCGAAGAACGAGGCAGGCGCCCACGCCAGGCCATCACCGATGACTCGCAACTCGTCGAGATCGATACGTACGCGCTGATCGCCGACGACGCTGATTCCCGGGGAGAACGCAATCCCGGCGCGGTCGATGGCGAACCCGTGGGTGACCGGGCTGAAACCCAGCCCGGGATCGGCGAACGCGTTGATCCGGCGGACCGGCACGGTCTTCGCGTGGGTCAGGCCGGCGGGATTGACGAAAGTTCCGACGACGGCATCGACGCCGTCTGCGTCCAATTGCCCGATGGCTGCGCCGGCCGGCGGTGTGGTCATGGCAGCCATTGTGCCGACCGCACCGGCCGGATGCGACGGATACTCGCTACGCGCGGCTCGGCAGGGTCAGCTTGCAGCTCTGTCCGATGTCCAGCGTGCTGAGCATCCGGCCCATGCCGACCCACATCGCGCACGACAACGTCAGGTCGGCCATCAGCTCGTCGGAGAAATGCTCGCGGGCCCGATCCCAGAAGTCATCGTCGTATTTGAGCTTGGCCCAATCGGTTCCGAAGCGGTGGGCGAACTCCGCGGCGATGCGCTCCTGCTCGCTGTAGCCCTCCCACGTCTTCCACTCGAGCACGTGGTCGTAGAGTTCCTCGTCCACACCAGCCGCCGGACCGTCGGCGTCCCGGGTGTTCTGGCACAAGACGCATTCGTTGTCCTGTGCGATCACCGCGCGGGCGAGCTCACGCACCCGCATCGGCAGCCGGTTCTTGTCGCTGTACACCGCATGGGAGAAGGCGGCCATTGCCGTTCCCAGGTCGGGAGACTTGACGATCCAGCCCGCGACATCGTCGTCGGGAAAGTTTCCGATTCGGCTCATGGCGTGATGGTACGCCGGGCCGGCCCGATCTGGAACGTGTTCTAGTTTCTTGGCGAGATCAGCTGAGGGACAATACTGCGGTGCCCGGTCTGCAGCTCCGACGTCTGGTGATGGGGCCGCCGAGCGGCGGCAGACCGGTGACCCTGCCCAACGGGATGCGCATCCACCAGTGGCAGAGGATCGAAACCAACTTCCTGTACCCGGAGATCTTCGGCGAGGACTCGGTGTACGCGAAGGGCGGGTACATCGACTTCCAGCCCGGCGCAGTCATTGTCGACGCCGGCGCGAACGTCGGGATGTTCACCTTGTTCGCGGCGCTGCGCTGCCGCGGCGAGGCGGAGGTGTTCGCGTTCGAACCCATCCCCGCGACCTTCTCGGTGCTGGCGGTCAACGCCGGGGCCGCCAATCGCGGTGAATACGCCGCCGTGATGGGCGCCCGGCCCGGTGCATCTCTGACCATCCACCCGATCAACCGCGGCCTGTCCGCGACGAACGAGACGGTGGTGTTCGCCCACCACCCGAACTTCTCCCTATGGAGCACGCGGGATACGGAGTTCGCACGCCAGCGACTGGACCGCTTCGTCGCCGATGTGGCCGGATTCATCCCGGTCGGTCCCATCGCCGTGCGCCGGGCCGCGGTGCGTCCGGTGGTCGCGTGGATGGGCCGCACCGCCGCGGTGACGGCCACACTGGTCCCGCTGTCGTCGGTTATCGAGGAGTACGGCCTGACGCGCATCGACATCCTGAAACTCGACGTCGAGGGCGCCGAAATCGCAGTGCTGCAGGGAATCACGCCCACCCAGTGGGACATTGTCCGTCAGGTGGTGTTGGAGGTGGAGTACTTCGCCACCAAAGACGTCGTCATCGAGATGCTCGAAGCGCAGGGGTTCACCACGTACTGGTATGCCAGTGAGCGCGAGCGCTACGGCGCCGTGCAGAGCGAAGTGTGCATGGTCTACGCGTGGCGGGCCGAAGACCGTTCGTAGGTTACTTCGGGGGTCGTGACACGCACTGTGCGGAGTACAGCTCCACGCCCAGCTTGTCCATCAGCTCGAGCTGCGTCTCGAGGTAATCGATGTGGTGCTCCTCGTCGGCCACGATCTCCTCGAAGAGATTGGCCGTGGTGGAGTCCAGCTTCTCGCGGCACACGATGATGGCCGGCTTGAGCCGCGCCACCACCTCGTACTCGATCGCCAGGTCGCTCTCGAACTGCTCGCGCAGGGTCTGCCCGACGCGCAGCGAGCCGAGCCGCTGATAGTTGGGCAGACCGTCGAGCAGCAGGATCCGGTCGGTGATCGCCTCCGCATGGCGCATCTCGTCGAAGGACTCGTCGCGGGTGTGCTTGGCCAGCTCGGTGAAGCCCCAGTTGTCCTGCATCTTGGAGTGCAGGAAGTACTGATTGATGGCGGTCAGTTCGCTGGTCAGCTGCTCATTGAGCAGGCGAAGAACTTCCGGATCACCTTGCATGACGTCTCCCCAATTTAGCTGCGGAGATCACCCTAGTGCAACGACACGGCCGGTTTCGTTCAGCTGAATGGGACGGCATGTTGTAGGGGTACCTAACTAAGGTTAGTCTCGGCTAATATGACCGGTGTGCGACGCCGCCCTGCGACGAAAGTGAACCGCTGATGTACGTGTGCCTCTGCGCGGGGGCGACCAGCGCCACGGTCACTGAGGCCGTTGCCCGCGGAGCGTGCACGTCCAAGCAGGTCGCCGCGGCGTGCGGCGCGGGAGGCGATTGCGGCCGCTGCCGTCGCACCGTGCGGGCCATCATCGAACAGCACTTCGCCGCCAGCACGGCGCGAGCCAGCTGAACTAGGACTTTCCGCGGTGAAAATCCGCCAGCGCCTCAGCGTTGGCGGCAGCACCCATCAACTTCTCGAAGAATGCGTTCTCCCGTGCCGTCGCTGCGGCGATCTCGGGCCGGGCCGGTTCGGTCATCGTCTGCTTCACCGCCATCAAGCTCGAAATAGGCCGGGAGGCAAGCACTTCCGCGTGCTTTCGGGCGTCGGCGATGAGCTCGTCGGGCTCGCTGACCCGCCAGACCAGACCCATCCGCAGCGCTTCCGCGGCATCCACCCACTCCGAGGACATCAGCAGCCACGCCGCGTTCTGCCGACCGATCAACTGCGGCAGCAGGTATGACGACGCTGCCTCGGGAGCTACCCCCAGGCTGGTGAAGGGGCATTTCAGCCGCGCTGTCGAGGACATGAATGCAAGGTCGGCATAGCCCAGGATGGTGGTGCCGATACCCAGGCCGACCCCGTTGACCGCGCAGATCAGCGGCTTGGGGAATTGGCTCAGCGCGGTGATCAGGCCGGGGAATCCGTGTGCGCCCTGGACGAAGTCGGGATTGGTGATGCGCTCCTGCATGTCGCCCAGATCCTGGCCCGCGCTGAAGGCGCGGCCCGCTCCGGTGATCATGACGACGGCGACCTCGGGATCCTCGGCGGCGGCGAGCAGCGCCTCGGCGGTGGCGTCGTAGAGGGCCTCGTTGAAGGCGTTGAGGGCGTCCGGGCGATTGAGGGTGATCGTGCGGACCCGGTTCTCGTCGTCGATGAGCAGCGTCACGCGGCGAAGCCTAGAGGGTGGTTGCAGGCGACGAGTTCCCAATACCCGGCAGATGGGACCTAGCCGCTCAGTAGTCGCTCTGGGTGGTGGTAAGTGTTGGTACCCGCCGCTAGAGGGAGTTGTGGTGGCGGGATCCACTCAGTATCGCCGTTGGCGAGTTTTCGGGTTTTCCAGCCCTGGTCGAGAAGTCGGTGGTCGGCTCGGCAGGCCAGGGTGAGTGTGTCGATGTTGGTCAGCCCGCCGTCGGCCCATTCGTCGACGTGGTGGACCTCGGTCAGATAGCCGGGTGCGTCACAACCGGGTCGGGTGCAGCCGCGTTCCTTGTTGTGCAGCATGATTCGCTGATCAGCCGTGGCGATGCGTTTGGTGCGGCCCAGCCACAACGCCTGACCGTTCACCCGATCGAACAGGGCCAGGTAGTGGTAGGCGTGGGTGGCCATCCGAATGACGTCCGGGATCGGCAACAGTGTGCCGGTGGCGGTGACGGCATGTCCGGTCTTGTTCTGTAGGTCCTGCAGCGTGGCCGAAGCGATCACGGTGACAGGTAAGCCGTTGTGCTGTCCCAGTTTCGGGTCGCCGAGTTGACCGCGCACCAACGCCGTCAGTGCGTCGTGCTGGCGTTGGGCGTGGCTGCGCACATCACCGTCGGCCACCTCCTCGGATGGGGTGACGGTGGGTGACTGGTCGGCCGGGTTGCACACGCCAGGGGCGGCGAATTTGGTGAACCAGCCATCGAGCAGTGCCCGCAATTCCGGGTCGGCGATCAGCCGGCCCACACTCATGCCGTCGATCTGTTGGCCTCCGCACCAGGCGAATCCGCGTTTGCGGGCCCGGTCCTGATCGGAGAACACCCCGTCAGGGTTGAGGTGCAACGCCAACCGGTGGGCGACCTTCTCCAACTGATCGGGCCGCATGGCCTGGGCGTGGCCGGCCAGTGCGCGTTCGGCCTTCTCCACCTCGACCGCCGGGACATGGTCAGGCAGATCGCGGAAGAACTTCTGGATCACCCGCAGATGCTCGCCATCGAGTTGGCCGGCGTGCCAGGCCGCCGCGGTGTCCGGCAGCAGCGGCGGTAGCGATTCGCCGGTCAACGCCCGCCGCGGCGCCACCTGCTCGGCATCACGCATGCGGCGCTTGGCCTCCCGCGGGCTGATCCGCAACACATCCGCGAGCGTGATCGGGACCGGCGGGCAGCCCTCGAACTGCTCCAACCGCCCCACCAGAGCATGCGAGACCGCGACCTGGCGGCGGCGCGCGGTCTCCAACCGCTGCAGCACGACAAACCGCTGCGGTGGATCCAGCACATCGAGATCGACTGCAGCCAAGGCCTCGACGACATCGTCGAGCGCCCCCAGCACCTCATCGATCGAACTCATGATTAGAACACTAGTTCGAACCACCGACAAAAATCGTCAGCCGTTGCTGTACACCCGGGTCGGCGCCACCAACACGACCACGCGGCCCTGCTCGACCATCGTCCGGTCGTACTCGGCCCAATTCTCGTGCGTACCACCACAAGCGGTGAACACCTCACGCAGCAACAGCCGCAACTTGTCCGCCGAC
Source organism: Mycolicibacterium rhodesiae (assembly GCF_002086695.1). Taxonomy (GTDB): domain Bacteria; phylum Actinomycetota; class Actinomycetes; order Mycobacteriales; family Mycobacteriaceae; genus Mycobacterium; species Mycobacterium rhodesiae. The sequence goes on along the minus strand of NZ_MVIH01000005.1, from coordinate 180,178 downwards.
TCCAACCACGACGGCCGGTCGTCGGGGCCGGCGAGTTCGGGGGTTCCCTCCACCGACGCCCACTGCCAGCCGTCGCGGAACGTCAGCGTCACCGCCGGCCGGGCCCGCAGATTCGCCAGCTTGACTCGCCCATACGTGACGAACGCCAACACCGGGTCACCGGTCGCCGGATGCGCCACGATCCCGGCGTTGACCAACGACGCCTGAATGGTGCCGTCGGCCCGCAGCGTCGACACCACCGCCAGACCACGGTCGGCCTCGGCCAGTGCGACGGCCTCGTCCAGCGTTGTCATGCCGAAAACGGGCTGCGGAAGTTGTAGCGGCTGGTGGGTACCGCGTCGATGTTCACGTTGGCGCCGAATGCCGCTGTGCTGGCGACCATCTGCTCCATGCGGCTCTGCAGGTCGGCATCGTCGGCGGCGCCGAAGAACGCGTGCAGGCTGCCAACCGCTTCGATGGGGAAATGCTCCTCGACGATCGCGTTGATCAACGGCGCGTCCTCGGTGATGGCGCGCACCACATAGTTCTGCACGTAGGTGAAGGTCGACTGGGTGGCGATCGCCACCGGCGTGTGATTGCCGTGCCAGCGGGCCAACCAGGTGCGCTCGTCCATGTCGGCCGGCCGCCGCAGCAACGCCATGTTGGCCAGCCCGGGCGACCGCTCCCCCGGCGGGGTGGACGGCGGCGGCAGCGGCGCGGACTCCGTCACCAAATAGGCGGCAATCTCCTCGGCGTAGTGGCCGAGCAGCTCCAGCGCCATCAGCATCTGATCGCCGTAGTACTGCTGCGTCCACACACTGACCAGCCCCTGCACCGGCGGATCCAGCGTCGTCAGCGTCATCATCGACTCGCGCACGTCACGGTCGCGGACGTTGATCGTCAGTCCCGGCAGACCGAGCGCGAGCAGTTCCTCTGCGACCGGACCCCGCAGTTGTTCGGCCCACTCGTCGTCGGCGTCCGTGGCCCGCAGTGTGACTATCACCTTCTCCATGGCTGGAACCTACCGCAGTCAGTCGCGCAGCCAGCGCGGAGTGATGAAGACGCCTTCGGCTTCGACGGTGATGCCCTCGACGTCGGAGATGTAGCCGGAGACAAAGGTTTTCACGCCGTCGACGCGGGTGATCTGGGCCTCCGAGTGCAGCGGACCGAGTGGACAGGCCCGCAGGTACCGCACCGTGATGCTGCCGGTGAAGCGCGGTTTGCCATCCGGGCTGGCCGCCTCCCCCAGCACGTGATCCAGCACCAGGGCCGACACCCCGCCATGGACATGCCCGGGAGGACCCTCATAGGCGGCACCGAGATGGAAGTCGCACCAACGCCGTCCGTCGTCGTCGCGGTGGATCACCAACGGCGGCGCGATCGGGTTCCGCAGCCCGATCACCGCGTTACCCCAACTCATGCTCTGCCCCGACGGGGTGCGCCTCACGCCGAAGGCGCCGTCGATCTGCTTGCTCCGCAGCCGGGCGGTCGCGGCGTCGATGTCGGCCTTGACCGCGGCGACGGTCTCGGCGTCGACCTCGCTGCGAATGGTCGCGTCAACCAACTGACGCACCGAGATCGCCAGCGGCTCATAGATCGCCTGCATCCGGGCGATCTCCTCGGCGGACAGGTCCTCGACGGTGAACTCCAGCACCTCAGCACTAGAACACGGCGCCGATCGACTGTCGAACGAGGGTCTCGTCGCCCGCTAACAGGATTGACACATAACCGACCCCTGGTTGGAACGCGAGCGTCGAGAATCTCCAGGTAGCGCTCGATGTCCCGACGCGCCAGAAAGGCATGCCGATGAGCACCGACGTCACCGAGCCCGCGACACCGCCGAGCGAGCTGAAGATCCCGTGGTGGACCCGGGGCGATCTCAACGCCTTCTTCGGGCTCGGGTTCAACATCCTGGTCAACGTCCTCACCCTGACCACTCTGATGATCGGGGTCGTCAAGCTCCCGGCCGACGACGTGCTGGGCACCGTGCTGCCCGCACTCGGCGTGGCCCTCGTGCTGGGCAACCTCTACTACACGTTCCTGGCCCGGCGGCTGGCGCGGCGGGAGAACCGCACCGACGTCACCGCACTGCCCTACGGGCCGAGTGTGCCGCACATGTTCATCGTGGTTTTCGTCGTGATGCTGCCGGTCTACCTGGCCACCAAGAACCCCATCGAAGCCTGGAAGGCCGGGTTGGCATGGGCGTTCATGATCGGCGTCATCGTCATCATCGGCGGCTTCGTCGGCCCCTACATCCGCAAGCTCACGCCGCGCGCGGCGATGCTGGGCACCCTGGCCGGCATCTCGATCACGTTCATCTCGATGCGCCCGGCCGCCCAGATGTGGGAGGCCGCCTGGATCGGCCTGCCGGTGCTGGCGATCATCCTGATCGGCTTCTTCACCGACGTGAAGCTGCCCGGCAACATCCCCGTCGGCCTGGTGGCATTGCTGGTCGGCACCGCGATCGGCTGGATCGGTGGCTACATGTCGGCACCTGATGTCAGCCAGGCGATCTCCGACATCGCGATCGGTATCCCCGACCTTCGCCTCGATCTGCTGGGTTCCGGACTTGCCCACCTGGCTCCGCTGCTCGGCACCGCAATCCCGTTGGGCGTCTACAACTTCACCGAGGCGATGAGCAATGTGGAGAGCGCGGCCGCCGCGGGTGACAACTACAACCTGCGTAGCGTGCTGCTGGCCGACGGCGCCGGTGCGGTCATCGGTTCGGCGTTCGGCTCGCCGTTCCCGCCTGCGGTCTACATCGGCCACCCCGGCTGGAAGGACGCCGGCGGCCGGGCCGGCTACTCGCTGGCCAGCGGCGTCGTGATCGGTCTGCTCTGCTTCCTCGGATTGTTCGGGGTGCTGGCCGCGCTGCTGCCGGTGCCGGCGATCGTGCCGATCCTGCTCTACATCGGTCTGCTGATCGGCGCCCAAGCCTTCCAGGCCGTGCCGCGCCTGCACGCGGTGGCAGTCGTCGCGGCGCTGCTGCCCAACCTCGCCCAGTGGGCCAGCGGGCTGATCGACAACGCGCTGAACGCGGCCGGAACGTCGGCGGCCAAGGTCGGCATGGACGCCCTCGGCGGCGCAGGCGTGGTCTACGACGGACTGCAGACGCTCGGCGAGGGCGCCATCCTGGTCGGCCTGCTGCTGGGCACCATGGTGACGTTCATCCTGGAAAAGAAGTTCCGCTACGCCGCCCTGGCGTCAGTGGTGGCCGCGGCACTGTCGTTCGTCGGCCTGATCCACGCACCCGAGATCGCGTGGGCCGCCAATCCCCAAGTGGCGCTGGGTTATCTGTTCTTCGCGGTGGTGTGCCTGCTGTATTCGCTGCTGCCCGCGGCCAAGGAGCCGGTGACCGTCGACGAGTCTGACATCGTCGCCGGGCACTGAGTAGGGCGCTCGTCACCAGCCTCCGGTGCGAGGACCGACGGCAACACCGCATTGAATTGCTGTGGGCACCGAACGTCGACGATGTCGACCTTCGGTTGCTCGCTGCGAAGATGAACAGCGCGCCCGAAATATGCTGTCCCACTCTGACTGCCCCGCATACTTACCAAGCGGTTTCGGCTCGGTGAACGGTCGTCGACGACCTCGTTCTTGGCGCACAGGAAATTGCCAGATCTACTTACGCTATCGGCAATAAGCCGGATATTTCCTCGAGAAGGTGCGCCGTGGAATCACCATCGACCAGAGCACGTCTGACATCGGCCGTCTTCGTGACGGGACTGGGCCTGGCGATCGTGGCCTGCCCTTGGAACGCAGCGGCCGACCCGGGCGACACCAACTCGTCTGGCTCAGCGTCATCCGCACACTCCGCACGCAAAGCGGGCCCCGCAAAGCCCGCCGCACGCAGTGAAGACGACGGGTCCGTATCCACCTCAGCGACGTCCGTGAAGCGCCCCGCGAGCACCCACAATCGAACCGCCACGTCACCTCGACGAGACGCGTTGGGATCGAAGAGCCCGCAGCGACGGCGGTCGGTCTCCCGACGGGCTTTGATGTGACCGCAGAGCCTACGAGTGTCCAACTTCCTGCCGAAACCGGCGGACCCGCGGCAGAATCCAACAACCAAACGCCGTCGGCAGCGTCCTTGTCAGCGGCCCCCGTGATGGGCGTGGTATCACGTCTTTCGGCGCTGGCCACCGGTCCCTCGCTGCCAGATCCGCCCGCCATTCCTCGACCACTGGAAGTGTTGGCCTGGGCGCTGTTTCGTCGCACGGAGATCTCGGCGCTGGGTACCACAACCCAGGGATTCGTCTTCAGGAACGAGAGCAGTGATTCGGTGACGTTCGTGGGCTACGGAACCACCGAACGTCCAGAGAACGGCGGACCAGCGCCCGACACCGTCGTCGCGCCCAACCAGACGATCCGATTCGAAGTTGTCTACAACTTTCTGAAGACGACGCGAGTCCAAGCCCTGTTCACGACAGCGGAGGGCAACACGGTCTTCACCGCCAACCTCACCGTCGGCCCGTTCAACGAGGCCTCATCCACCTGTGCGAGCGCCGGCGGCGGTCAGCGATGCGTAGCAGACGGAAAGAACCTCAGGTTCACCAATCCTCCGGCACCGAATCTCGCGGCGTTGTTCAACGCCGTGGATGCCACGCCGACGCGTCCTGGTGATCAATTGCGCGGCGTCGTCGCGGGACTGCTGGGTACCACCACGCAGGGCTACACCATCTACAATCTCACCGGCAAACCGGTCACCGTGATCGGTTACGGCACAACCGAACTCCCCGAGAACGGGTTGCCCAAGCCCGGCACCGTGATCCCGGTAGGGGGCACCGCCCGAACCGAGGTGATCTACAACTTCCTCCGAACGACGACGGTCGAGCCGGTGTTGCGAGTAGGGCCGGACGGAACGATATTCACCGCCGACCTGACTGTCGGGCCCTTCAACGGCGCGTCGTCGACATGCGGTGCGGTCGGCGGAAGCGAGCGCTGCTCGGCCGACGGCAAGACGGTGGTCTTGGTGCAGGCGCCCGGCGCAAACACCGTCATCGGACCGGACCAGGCCGCAACGCAGGCCAGAATCATCGAGGCGTTGTGCAAGGACGGCGGCATCGGGAAGTGCGAGTTCAAGCCGGAGACGGAGTCCGAGGGGCTCAGCGCACCCAAGAACGTGGCCAGCCCAATCATCAACAGGGGGCAGAACCCCATCAAGAGGACGCTCAAGCTCATCGATGTGCGCAGCCAGACCGACAGCCTCAACATCACCGCCAAGGCGTCGTTCAGCAACTTGACGAAGACCATCAACGCCGAGATCCAGACCGCCTACGGGCACACGTGGACTTTCACCAAGACCTTCGAAGAAGACATCGAGGTGACCACGCCCCCTGGCTACACCACGACCGTCACCACCAGACAGCCCGTCTGGCAGGTGACGGGCACCTTCACGGTGATCGTCGACGACAGCACGTTCACGCTGACGGGTGTTCAGTTCAACACCCCGATCAAACAGGACGACTTCGGCTCCTACGAAGTGACCGACACACCGAACGCCCCCACGAGTTCGCCGGTGCCACGGTGGCTTTCGGCGGTGTTCGCGGCGCTCGGTCTCTGAGGACAGCGTCAGTCGCTGACGAACGGGACCTCGGTTCCGTCGGCGAGCACGATGTAAAGCCGTCGCCACGGATTGGCGTCGACCAGCCGCCACTGATGGCCGGAGCCGACGGTGTCCTCGGCCAGCAGCACGTCGCCGGGGGCGAGCGTGAATTCCTCGCCGTCGCGGGTGGTGAACGCCAGCGTGCCGGCGAGCGTCACAACGAGTTGGCGCACCGGCGCGGTGTGCCAGGCCAGCGTGCCGCCGCTGGCGGTCTCCTCCGCAGTCACCCGCGTCGACGACATCGCCACCGACACCAGGTCGTCGTTGCGTCCCGGCGACAGGTCGAGGCGTCCGATCTCGACGTGGGACTGCGCATCGGCTCCGGTGAACAAACGCACGCAGCGAATCACTTGGGCACCCTTTCGTTCTGGTCGGTTGCAACGGTATCGGCAGTCGCCGCGCTGACCTAGGGTGTGCAGCATGGCGGTTCCACTCGGCGACACCGAGCCGTACTACGACCTCGGTGACTACCACCGTCCCGTCGACACGCCGTCGCCGCACGCGCAGGTTTGGTTCGACCGCGGACTGGTGTGGGCGTACGCCTTCAACCACGAAGAAGCGATCACCTGCTTCGAGCGGGCGCTGGCGCTCGACGCCGACCTCGCGATCGCCCGGTGGGGCATCGCGTACGCGATCGGACCGAACTACAACAAGGGTTGGGAGGCCTTCGATCCCGTCGACCTGACCGCGTCGCTGGCCCGGGCCCGCATGGAACTGGAGCTGGCCGCCAAGAGCCGCGGCAGCGTCGTCGAGCACGCCCTGATCGCGGCGCTGGCAACCCGGTTCCCGACCGACGATCCTTCCGATGCGGAAGCATTGGCCGCGGGGCATGTCGCCTATGCCGAGGCCATGGCCGAACTGGCGCGGGCCTACCCCGACGACGTCGACGTCCTCGCCCTGGCCGCCGACGCGCTGGTGAATATCACGGCATGGGCATTGTGGGACACCCAAACCGGCGAACCGGCCCCGGGTTCGCGGGTGGTGGAGGCCAAGCAATTGCTGGACGCCGCGCTGCGCACCGAGGCCGGTCGCGGCCATCCCGGCGTGTTGCACCTCTACATCCACGCGATGGAGATGTCAGCCCACCCCGAGGACGCGCTGCCGGCCGCCGACCTGCTGCGCGGCCTGGTGCCCGACGCCGGTCACCTGCAGCACATGCCGTCGCACATCGACGTGTTGTGCGGGAACTATCGAGATTCGGTGCTGGCCAACCAGTCCGCGGTGGCGGCGGATCGCCGTTTCGTCGCGCACGCCGGGCCGCTGAACTTCTACTCGCTCTACCGGGCGCACGATCTGCACTTCATCGTCTATTCGGCGATGTTCGCGGGCCAGTCGCAGATCGCACTGCAGGCCGCCGGCGAGCTATCCGGGCAGCTGACCGCCGAACTGCTCAGCATCGAGTCGCCGCCGATGGCGGACTGGCTGGAAGCGTTCGCACCGTTGCGAGTCCATGTACTGATCCGGTTCGGGCGCTGGGATGAACTGATCGCCGAACCCCTGCCCGCCGACACGGAGTTGTACTGCACGACAACGGCAACCATCCACTACGGGCGTGGAGTCGCGCATGCCGCCAAGGGGCAGCTGGCCCAGGCGGCCGCCGAACGGGAGGCGTTCGCCGCGGCCTACGCGCGGGTCCCGGAGTCGCGGTATCTGTTCAACAACACCAGCCGCGATATCTTGGCCGTCGCGGCGGCGATGCTCGACGGTGAGATCGCTTATCGGGAGGGCGATTTTGAAGAGGCGTTCGCTCATCTGCGGCGGGCGATCGCACTCGACGACGAGCTCCCGTACGACGAACCGTGGGGCTGGATGCAGCCCACCCGGCACGCATACGGCGCACTGCTGCTCGAGCAAGGGCGCGTCGAGGACGCGGCCGCGGTGTATGCCGCCGACCTCGGTCTGGACCCGACGCTGAGCCGGCCATGTCACCATCCGGGCAACGTCTGGAGCCTGCACGGCTACCACGAATGCTTGCAGCGACTCGGCCGCACAAATGAGGCCGTGATCGTCGGCCGCCAACTCGAACTGGCCAAGGCCCGCGCGGACGTCCCGATCCTGGCCTCGTGCCTGTGTCGGCTGGAAGTGCTGGAAACACCGACCGGGGGCTGTTGCCACTAGCGGACGGGCCCGCCGAAGTAATCTCGGTGGGTGCACGACGGCCTCGAACCCCCCTCGCCCGTCCTTCCGACGCGGCGCGGCTGGCCCGGCCGGGTCGTGCATTTCATCGGCACCGCGCCGATCACGTTCGGCTGGCTGGCGGTGCTGTTCCTCACGACGATCGCCCAGCACCTACTCCCGCACTGGCACCTCTTGGAACTGCTGCGCAAAGACTCCACGAACCTGCACCACCTCGCCTCCGACCCGATCCGGGTCCTCGTCACCAGCCTGCTGTGGCTCGACGGCGCTGCGTGGTGGCCGTACCTGGTGGGTTTCTCTCTCTTCCTGGCCCCTGCCGAGCGCTGGCTGGGGCGCCTGCGATTCCTGATTGCCGGGTTGATCGCCCACATCGTCGCCACCTACGCCAGCGAGGGATACCTGTACTGGCAGATCCAGGAGGCGATGATCTCACCGCGCTACCTCAACGCCCGCGACATCGGCGTCAGCTACTTCGCCGCCGGCATCGTCGGCCTGCTGAGCTATCACATCGCGCGGCCGTGGCGCTGGATGTATGTGTTCATCGCTCTCGTTTATTGCGTGGGCGCAGTGGTGATCACGCCGGAGTTCACCCCGGTCGGGCACCTGGTCGCACTGTTCGTCGGGTTCGCCTGTTACCCGCTGGCCCGTGGCCGCCCCGGGTCCCCGGTGGATCCGATGCGGCTACTGGACCTTTGGCGCTTCCGCCATCCGCCGACACCGGTTGCGTAAGGTGAGGACGTGGCGCTCGACGACCAGGACATCCGCCGGCTCGGCCGCTGCGTCGAGCTGGCCCGCACCGCATTGAACGCCGGTGACGAGCCGTTCGGCTCGATCCTGGTCGACGAAGACGGCACGGTCTTGTTCGAGGATCACAACCACGTCGCAGGCGGAGATGCCACCGCTCATCCCGAACTCGCGATCGCACAGTGGTCAGCCGCCAACCTCTCCCCCGACCAGCGGGCCCGCGCCACCGTCTACACCTCCGGCGAGCACTGCCCGATGTGCGCCGCTGCACATGCCTGGGTTGGCTTGGGCCGCATCGTGTTTGCCGTCGCGGGCGCGCAGCTGGGCCAGTGGCTCGCCACGTGGCAGGCGCCGCTGCCGCCCGTGGCGACGCTGCCGATCACGACGATTGCCCCACATTTGACGGTGGATGGCCCCGCATCTGGGTATCAGGACGAGATGAAGTCTCTGTACAAGGCGAAGTTCGCGCCATGATCGACTGGGTGCGCCACGCGATCTGGTGGCACGTCTACCCGCTCGGTTTCGTCGGCGCCTTCCCAGCCGCCGAACCGCCCGGTCCTGGCGAACACCGGCTCCGCCGCATTGTCGACTGGCTCGACCATGCCGTCGAACTCGGCACATCGGGAATCGCGCTGGGTCCCGTCTTCGCCTCCCGCACGCACGGGTACGACACCACCGATCACTTCCGCATTGATCCGCGACTCGGTGACGACGCCGACTTCGATCACCTTGTCGCCGAAGCACATCGGCGTGGACTGCGGGTCCTCCTCGACGGTGTGTTCAACCACGTGGGAACGGAATTCGAGCATTACCGGCGCGCCGTCGAGGGCACCGACCCCGACGCACGGTCGTGGTTTCGCGGCCGCCCCGGCCACTTCCACACCTTCGAGGGCCACGGCGAGCTCATCACTCTCAACCACAAGAGCCCGGCCGTCGTCGACTACACAGTCGACGTGATGAGCCACTGGCTGGCCCGGGGCGCCGACGGCTGGCGACTCGATGCCGCGTACGCGGTGCCGGAGACATTCTGGGCCCAGGTGCTCCCGCGGGTCCGCGAAGCCCATCCCGACGCCTGGTTCGTCGCCGAGGTGATCCACGGCGATTACGCCGCGTTCGTCGACGGTTCCGGTGTCGACTCGGTGACTCAGTACGAACTGTGGAAGGCGATCTGGAGCAGCCTCAACGACGGCAACTTCCACGAGCTGGATTGGGCGTTGCAGCGCCACAACGATTTCCTGGCCCGGTTCGCGCCGCTGACGTTCGTCGGCAACCACGACGTCACCCGGATCGCCAGCAAGCTGGACCGGCCCGAGCAGGTGGCCCACGCCCTGGTCCTGCTGTTCACCACCGGCGGTGTCCCCAGCATCTACGCCGGTGACGAACTCGGCTATCGCGGTGTCAAGGAAGAACGGGCCGGCGGCGACGACGCGGTCCGTCCCGAGTTCGGGTCGCCACCCGTCCCGTTGGATCCCGCCGGGCGCGAGACCTGGAACCTGCACCAGTACCTGATCGGCCTGCGCCGACGCAATCCGTGGCTGCACGAAGCGAAAACCACTGCGCTGCAACTGGACAACCGCGGCTATGCCTACGAAACCCGCAACGGTGACGACGCCTTGATCGTTGCACTCAACATCGACGACTCGCCGATGGAGCTGCCGGTCGCCACACTCATCGGCGGGCAGGCCCGGCTGGTGGGCGGCACCGCGGCACCGCCCGAAGAGCTCGTCGACGCTGTGGTGATCCCGCCCCAGGGCTGGCTGGTGCTGCGCCCGCTATAGCAGCTCCAGCGTCCGGTCGTCCCGCTCCCCGCCGTAGAACGCGTCAAGCACCGCCACGAAATCAGCGTTGTCGTCGGTGGCGTGGGCGAACAGCGTCATCGAGGAGCGCACCTTGAGGTTGTCCGGCCAGCCGAAGATGTCCTCGATCGAGCGGCCTTCGATCGCCACGGCCAGGCGCGCACACTCATGTAATCGCGGGCCGAGCACCGGGTGCGCCAGGTAGGCCTGCGCTTCGGCAAGCGAATTGATGCCGAAACGCTTTGCGGTGGAACTACTTCCGAGCGCAGCGAGCTGCGGAAAGATGAACCAGATCCAGTGGCTGCGCTTGGCACCGGCCCGCAACTCGGCAAGCACCTGGTCATACACGCGATCCTGGGCGTCGACGAAGCGCTGCAGTTCGAAGGGGGCCATGCCTCCACTGTATCGTTGCCGCGGCGTGACCTTAGCGTTATCGGCGTCGGTTCAAAGCCGTTGCGGTACTGACGATCCCGAGTCCCGCGCGTCGCCTGATCGTTAGCGAACCGCGATATGCCACACCGCCGCGCGTGCCGAGTTCGCACTACGCACCGTGATTAGCTGCCAGAGCACAGCACTTCTCCACTGTGATACACGTACGAAAGGTGATGGTTTCCGTCATGAAGATCGTCGATAAGTTGCGAGGCACTTGGTTGCGCCGCGTGGCCGCAGCCTTCGTGGCCGCACTCGCTCTGCCCGGCCTGATCGGTGTCGTCGGCGGGTCGGCGACCTCGGCCGCCTTCTCCAAGCCCGGACTCCCGGTTCTCTACCTCGATGTCCCGTCCGCCGCAATGGGACGCAATATCCGCATCCAGTTCCAGGGCGGCGGCCCGCACGCGGTGTACCTCCTCGACGGCCTGCGTGCGCAGGACGACTACAACGGCTGGGACATCAACACCCCGGCGTTCGAGTGGCTGTACGGCTCGGGCCTGTCGACCGTCATGCCGGTCGGTGGACAGTCCAGCTTCTACACCGACTGGTACCAGCCGTCGCAGGGCAACGGGCAGAACTACACCTACAAGTGGGAAACGTTCATGACCCAGGAGCTGCCGGCCTACCTGGCCGCCAACTACGGCGTGGACCCGAACGGCAACGCCGTCGTCGGTCTGTCGATGGCCGGTAGCGCCTCGCTGACCTACTCGATCTACTACCCGCAGAAGTACACCTACGCCGCATCGCTGTCCGGCTTCCTGAACCCCTCCGAGGGCTGGTGGCCGATGCTGATCGGTCTGGCGATGAACGACGCGGGCGGGTTCAACGCACAAAGCATGTGGGGTCCGTCGTCTGACCCGGCGTGGCGTCGCAACGACCCGATGGTCAACATCAACCAGCTGGTCGCCAACAACACCCGGATCTGGATCTACTGCGGCACCGGTACGCCGTCCGATCTCGACACCTCCGGTGGCGGCGGCAACCTGATGGCTGCCCAGTTCCTCGAAGGCTTCACGTTGCGCACCAACAAGACCTTCATGGACAACTACCTCGCGGCTGGTGGACGCAACGGCGTGTTCAACTTCCCCGCGAACGGCACGCACAGCTGGGGCTACTGGGGACAGCAGCTGCAGCAGATGATCCCGGACATGCAGCGGGTTCTGGGGGCAACTCCTTCCGCCGGCTGATCCACCCCGAACAACAGCGAGCCTGTCGCCACCCCCCCGGCGGCAGGCTCGCTGCTTTGTGTGCGTGGTCTGCCATCCACCGAGCGTCACTCCAGAGTCGCGGTCGACGCCCAACGTGACGCTGGGTGACGTTGGGCGCAGGACCCGGGGGAACAAACTGGAACCAGTCAAGGTTGAGTCGGTCAGACTGAACTTTGGAGGATTGATGGCTGAAGCCAAATCTGTGCCGGTCCTGTTTGTCAGCGAGCCGATCGTGCTGCCGGGAATGGTGGTGCCGATCGAACTCGACGACGCCGCGCGCGCCGCGGTGGACGCGGCGCAAGCCACCCCGACCGGCAAACTGTTGATCGCGCCACGACTGGACGATCGCTACCCCACCCACGGCGTCATCGCGTCGATCGTTCAGGTGGGCCGCATTCCCGGCGGTGGCGCCGCTGCCGTCGTGCGCGGTGAGAGCCGCGCCCACATCGGATCCGGAACCACCGGGCCGGGCGCCGCGCTCTGGGTCGAGGTCGACGAGATAACCGCGGCCGAGGCAGACGAGGACACCAAGACACTCGCCGCGGAGTACAAGAAACTGCTGCTGGCCATGCTGCAACGCCGTGAGGCGTGGCAGATCGTCGACGTGGTCAACAAGATCACCGACCCGTCGGCGCTGGCCGACACGGCCGGCTACGCGTCGTACCTCTCCGACGTCCAGAAGCGTCAGCTGCTGGAGACCGAAGACGTGGCCGCCCGCCTCCAGGTCCTGATCGACTGGACGTCAGAGCATCTGGCCGAGGTCGAGGTCAGCGACAAGATCTCGCAGGACGTCCGCGAGGGCATGGAGAAGACGCAGAAGGAGTTCCTGCTGCGCCAACAGCTCAACGCGATCCGCAAGGAACTAGGCGAAGGTGAGCCCGACGGATCCGATGACTACCGCGGGCGCATCGAGGCGGCCGACCTGCCGGAGAAGGTCCGGGAGGCGGCGTTGCGCGAGGTCGGCAAGCTGGAACGCTCCAGCGAGCAGAGCCCGGAGGGCGGTTGGATCCGCACCTGGCTGGACACCGTCCTGGACCTGCCGTGGAACACCCGCACCGAGGATTCGACCGACCTGAAGGCGGCACGGGAGATCCTGGATGCCGACCACCACGGGCTGGATGACGTCAAGGACCGCATCGTGGAGTACCTGGCCGTGCGCTCCCGTCGCGCCCAGCGCGGTCTGCAGGTCGTCGGCGGCCGGGGCTCCGGCGCGGTGATGGTGCTGGCCGGGCCTCCCGGTGTCGGCAAGACGTCGCTGGGTGAATCGGTGGCACGGGCGTTGGGCCGCAAGTTCGTTCGCGTCGCCTTGGGTGGCGTGCGCGACGAGGCCGAGATCCGCGGGCACCGGCGCACCTACGTCGGCGCGCTGCCGGGCCGGATCGTCCGGGCGATCGGTGAGGCCGGTTCGATGAATCCGGTCGTGCTGCTGGACGAGATCGACAAGGTCGGCTCCGATTACCGGGGCGATCCGTCGGCCGCGCTGCTGGAGGTCTTGGACCCCGCGCAGAACCACACCTTCCGCGACCACTACCTGGACCTGGATCTGGACCTGTCCGACGTGGTGTTCCTGGCCACCGCCAACGTGATCGAGAACATCCCGTCGGCCCTGCTGGACCGCATGGAGTTGGTGCAGATCGACGGCTACACCGAGGACGACAAGGTGGCCATCGCCCGCGAGTACCTGCTGCCCAGGCAGCGCGACCGCGCGGCGCTGACCCCCGAGGAGGTCACGGTCACCGACGAGGCGCTGCGCAAGATCGCGGCGGACTACACCCGGGAGCCCGGTGTGCGGCAGTTCGAGCGGCTGTTGGCCAAGGCCCTGCGCAAGGCGACCACCAAGCTGGCCGCCGACGACACCGCCTTGACCATCGATGAGCCGGATCTGGTTGGCTACCTTGGCCGTCCGCGGTTCACCCCGGAATCGGCGGAACGCACCGCCGTGCCGGGCGTGGCGACCGGACTGGCGGTGACGGGCCTGGGCGGCGATGTGCTCTACATCGAAGCCGGGTCGACCGACGGTGAGCCGAGCGTTCAGCTGACCGGTCAGCTGGGCGATGTGATGAAGGAGTCCGCGCAGATCGCGCTGTCCTATGTCCGCAGCCACGCCGAGCAACTCGGCGTCGATCCCGCGGCGCTGAACCGCAAGATCCACGTGCACGTGCCGGCCGGCGCGGTGCCCAAGGACGGTCCGTCCGCGGGTGTCACGATGGTGACCGCGCTGGTCTCGATGGCCACCGGACGACAGGTCCGTTCGGACGTCGGGATGACCGGCGAGGTCACCCTCAACGGCCGGGTACTGCCCATCGGCGGCGTCAAGCAGAAGCTGCTGGCCGCGCAACGGGCAGGCCTGTCAACGGTTTTCATCCCGCAACGCAACGAGGCAGACCTGGACGACGTCCCGGCCGAGGTGCTCGAGGCGCTGACGGTGAAGCCGATGACGGATGTCGCCGACATCGTCGCGCAGGCCTTGGAGCCGGCCACCGAGGCGGCCACCGCCGCGGCCTGACCGCGACAAGACACAAACTCGGGCTGATTCGCCAGAATCAGCCCGAGTTTGTGTCTGCTCGGCGTGGTAGGAAAGCGCATGGCCTACGACGAAGATCTCGCGAACCGCCTGCGGGAACTGCTCGCCATCGAACACGGAGTCGACGAGAAGCGCATGTTCGGCGGGGTGGCGTTCCTGATCAACGGCAACATGGCCGTGTGCGCCAGCGGGCAGGGCGGCCTGATGGTCCGGGTATCGCCGGACGACACCGCCACCCTGCTGCAACGGGCGCACACCGCACCGATGATCATGGCGGGGCGGGAAACTCGCGGCTGGATCCGCATCGGAGACGCCGGCGTGCGGACGAAGCGTCAGCTCCAGACCTGGACGGCCCGCGGCGTCGACTACGCGAAATCCCTGCCCTCGAAATAGTGCCGGAATAAATCCCGGCGAGCCGGGCTTGTCGCGTGCATGACCCATCCCGTGCGCGTCGCCGTGCAGATTCAGCCCGCCGATACCCCTGACTACGCCACCTGGCGGCGTGCCGTCCTACACGCCGAGGACATCGGCGTCGACGTCATCTTCGGCTACGACCACTTCCACGCGCCGTTCATCGAATCGATCGCCGACGCGAAACCGGTGCTGGCGGCCACGCAGCCGGACGTCAACAACTTCGAGGGCTGGACCGCGCTGGCCTCCTGGGGCGAGATCACCACCCGGGCCGAGCTCGAACTGTTGGTGTCGGGGATGGGTTACCGCAATCCGGACCTGCTCGCGGACATGGCACGCACCGTCGATCACATCAGCGGCGGCCGTGCCATCCTCGGCGTCGGCGCGGGGTGGTACGAGAAGGATTACACCACATACGGTTTCGATTTCGGGACGGTCAAATCCCGGGCCGACGCCTTCGACGAGGGTCTGCTGCGCATCGAGCGACGGTTCGGCCTGCTGCAGCCGGCGCCGCTGCGCAAGATCCCGATCCTGATCGGCGGATCCGGCCCCAAGCGCACCCTGCCCGCCGTCGCACGCCACGCCGATATCTGGCACACCTTCCTTCCCCTCGACTCGTATCGAGAGGCCAGCGCCCGCGTCGCCGAGCTGGCCGCCGGCTTCGGACGCTCCGACAGTGACATCGAGCGCTCGACCTTCTGGACCGATCCGCAGTCGGCAGACGACTATCTGGCCGCCGGCGCGACGTTGTTCCACACCGAGGTCCGGGCATCCGACGGCAGGTACGACCTGAGCACGGTCGAGAAGATGATCGCCTGGCGGGACACCAAACGCTGAGAATGTCTGACGCCACAATGACACGTCGTTTCGTCGGCCCACTGGACGGGTATCGCCTGGCAGATGGATGATGCGGAGGCCAGGCGGCTCATTCAGCGTCTGCGTCAGCACGCGGGCAGAACCTATGCCGCTGAAGCGGGAATCACCTTGCGGGACACCCCGATGCCGCTGTTTCAGCTGTTGGTGCTGTGCCTGCTGGCCAGTAAACCGATCGACGCCGCGATTGCGATGCACGCCGCCCGGGAACTGTTCCGGGCCGGATTGCGCACACCACGGGCCGTGATGTCGGCCAACCGGCAGACCATGATCGACGCGTTCGCCCGTGCCCACTACGTGCGCTACGACGAGAGTTCGGCGTCGCGGTTGACCGAACTGGCGACCAGGGTCAATGACGACTACCGCAACGACCTGCGCATCCTCGCCCGCGTGACCAAGCCCGATGTGAAAAGTGCCAAGCAGGCGCTCAAACAGTTCACCGGAATCGGGGACACCGGATCGGACATCTTCCTGCGTGAGGTCCAGGACGTCTGGCCGTGGGTGCGGCCCTACTTCGACAAGCGCTCACTGGACAGCGCCGAACAACTCGGCCTCCCCCGCGATCCCGACAAGCTGGCTTCCCTCACCGGGCGGGCGATCGCCCCGCTCGCCGCGGGGCTGGTGCGGGTGTCTCTGGACGACGACGTGCGGCAGCGCATCGCCGGCTGACGCGTGACGGTCCGGATCGGCACCTCGGGGTGGTCGTACGATCACTGGGACTCGGTGCTGTACCGGCCGGGGCTGCCGGTCGCCAAACGGCTGGCCCGTTACGCCGAAGTGTTCGACACCGTCGAACTCAACGCCAGCTTCTACCGGTGGCCCAAGGACGCGACCTTCGAGGGCTGGCGGACCCGGTTGCCCGACGGGTTCACCATGACGGTCAAGGTGCACCGCGGGCTGAGCCACTACCGCCGCCTGAACAATCCCGAGCCCTGGATCGACCGGCTGGAACGCTGCCAGCAGGCGCTGGGCGACAAGCGGGAGGCGGTGCTGATCCAACTGCATCCCGACCTCGAGCGCGACGATGCCCGCCTGGATCACTTCCTGTCGCTGGTCCCCGACTGGATCCGGGTGGCCATCGAGATGCGTCACCCGTCCTGGGACGACCCGCAGGTCTACGAGCTTCTGGAGCGCCACCACGCCGCCTACGTGGTGATCAGCGGGCCGGGTATGCCGTGTGTGCTGCGCGCCACCACCGATCTGGTCTACGTGCGAATGCACGGCCCCGACACCGCGCCGATCTACGCCGGGGACTACTCCGAGGACGACCTGCACTGGTGGGCCGACCGGATCCGCGAATGGCAGGACCAGGACCGGCGGGTCCTGGTCTATTTCAACAACGACGGCCAGGGGCACGCCGTCCGGAATGCGCTGCGGTTGCGTGAACTACTCGGCGGGTGATTCGAGCAGTCTTCTTCGCGCCGTGGCGAATTCGGTGTCGGTGAGGTCACCGCGGTCGCGCATGGTCTTCAAGGTCTGCAGCCGTTCGGCCAGCTCGGGCGGCAGGTCCTCCGGCTGCGGCGCGGCCCGGACAATGGGCTGGTCCTCGATGATTTCGACGAGCTGCGGGCGGGCCGGATCGATCCGCACCGCCACTCGATCGTCGGCCTCGGGCAACTCACCCAAGGTGAATGTGGCGGCCACGCGGGCCTCGTAAGGTGTTGCGCCGTCGACGCGTTCGACCCGCAGCCGCAGCACGCGGCGGCTGGCATCCTTGTTGACCACCACGTTGAGCGTCGGTCTGATGACCTCCAGCACGACACCGGTGGCGGCCACGCCGGCGCTGCGCAGCTGATCCACCCGAGACACCGAGACAATCAGCCACGCCGCGTAACCGAGGACGACCATGCTCCACAGCACCAGCCACCACACCGACAGCGGGGTCGTCCAGTCGGCCGCCCACGGCACCGTCGATGCGATCACCCAGCCGAGCAGTGCCGGACGCGGTGACCGGCGTGAAATCGCCAGGAACACAACGAACTGCGCGACGTATCCGCCGAGCCAGACACCGAGCACCCAGCCTTTGGCCGAGCCGGCACCAGCATGGTCGAGCAGCCGCGTGGCGATCAGCGCCGGGGCGGCGATCAGCACCCACCACAATGCCGAGAGCGCCGCTATGGTCCGCCACATCACCGGGCCACGGTATACGCCCGTCACACCGGCACCACGTCGCAGGCAGGCTCCAGCACGGTGACCAGCCCCGCCGAGGCGTCGACCCGGACCCTCATGCCGGTGCACAACCCGGTGGCGACCCCGGCGACGAACGGCACACCGAAGTCAGCGGCGAACACGCTCACGTCGGCCAGCGTGGCGCCGCCGTCGGTCAGCACTGCGGCGGGTGTGCCCAGCAGCGCCACCGCGTCGATGTCGGCGCCTGCGACGACGGCGATGTCCTCAGCGCTCAAACCGGCGTCGGCGGCCGAATCGACCACCCGAACGGTGCCTTCCACGACGCCGGGGCACAGTCCGGTTCCGTGCAGTTCGTCGCCGACCTGCGCGGGTTCTGCCGCCGGGACCGTCGTCCAGGCACCGTCGATGACGGCAGGCAGTCGCACGGCCTGCAACCGCTCACGTTCGGCGATGCGACGTTTTATACGCAACCTGGCGTCCGCGGGTACGGCCAGCGCCTCATCGACGGTCAGCGCGAAGACGTCGTCGAGCACCGCGATCTTGTCCGCCGCAACCAGTCTGCGGCCCAATTCCCGTGCGGAAAGCCGAAATTGGTGGGTGTAGCGAAGGGTGGTGTCATAGGCCAGCACCCGGCAGGCCTGCGCAGCAGGCACCGTCACGTGGTCGTCGGCTCCCGTGTCGTTCACTCGAGCGGCCGCCGCCAGCAGTGCGTCGGGACGATCGCCGAGCACCGGCGTCGCGAGCTCAACGGCCCCCGGTCCGCGGTGCCCGAGATGAGCCAGCGCCGAGGCGAACGCACTCGCCAACATCGGCGCGCCGGTGCGGGTGGCCGCCATATCGCCTGCCTCCAACGCGGCGCGGGCGTACGGATGTGCGCGCATCACCCGCGCCAGCGACGCGATCTCGGCGCGGATGCTCGTCGGCTGATCCGCCCCGCCCAGCTGCGCCGGGGCCGCTTCGGCGAGCACGACCGCAAGTGCACTCAGCGTCCATCCCTCATGAACTCGGCTGCGCAGCAACCGTATTCGCGCGTCCAGTTGGGCATCGCGCAGCAACTCGAGCTTGGCGGTGTCCCTCCGTTCGGCGTCGGCGGCGTCGCGGTAGGCCCGCAGGTGGCGGCCGTACATGCGGGCGCCGGCCTGCAGACGGGTCGCCGATATGGCGCCGGTCACCGTGGCGAACGCGCCGGGGCCCCGCGTCGGGACGTCGGCGGCGGCGCGCAACCGTCGCGACAGACTGGCCGCACGGCCCGGAAGTCGCGGCTCGGCGGCCGTGAGAGCCGAGGCGCCCAGATAGATCCGGTGGCCGAACGACGCGACCAGACGGCTCTCCCATTCGCCGGCGACCGGACCTCGCAGATCCAGGAGCTGAGCCAGCGACCGGCCGGCCAGCCGCAACCCGCCCAGATGAAGATCCAGCGACATCGGTGTGAGCGGACCTGCGCCTGCTTCACTCAGCGGCCCGGCCACGAACACCGGGAAGCGCGGATCGATCCGGTCGTCGAATTCGCCGTCGGCGCCGTCGGGCGCGGCTCCGGTGCCGGTCGCCCGCGGAACTGTGGTGACCGGCAGCGGGACTCGCCCGGGGACGGCGCGCGCGCCGGCCACGCCGACCTTTCGGCCCTGCAACCCACGCACCGTGTCGGCGACGGCATCGCTTGCGCCCCAGCCGCATTCGAATGCCCACTCGCTTCGCAAGGGGCCCAGGTCCAGTTGCGGACACAGCTGCGGCCAGCCAGGCACACCGCGCACCCGCGGATGCGGGTCCGCGCCGCCGAGAAGCCGGGCCGCCGAGACGACGGTGGTGGTGTCGAAGCCGGCCAGGTCGACAACGCCGGTACGGTCAGTGCCGACGGCGAGAACCAGAAACCGGATCAAATCATCGACGTGCAGTACATGGACCGATCCGATGGCGTCGGCGTCCAGCAGCGCAGCGACCGAGCGGCACACCAGGGCGTCGGTCTGCCGGCCCATCGGCGCGGCGATGCGCACCACCAGGTTCGGCGCCCAGCAGGTGCTGACCAGATCCTCCACCTGCGCAGCGCCGCGCGGACCGAGCAGAGACAGCGACGGGAACACGATCCGCGCCCCGCCGCGCGCGGCGGCGTCACAGACCCGGGCCACATCAGCCGGGCGAGCCAGATCGCGCCCTTCGGCGGGCAACTGGACGACCACGTCGGCCAGTTCGGCCAACCGGTACAGCATCGGGTGGCTGAGCGCCGCGGCGACAAACGCGACCCCCGCATCGAGGTCGCGGTGCGGACGCTCGGCGATGCCGTACACGTCATGGCCCGCCGCCAGCAGGCTCTGGGCGAGGGCACGACCTAGCTCACCGGTGACTTCCGTGAGCAAGATCCGCATGCCACGCCCCCAGTTCCCCCGCGGACTTCGACTCTAAGCAGGTCGCGGCGAAAAAATCGCCGTTTTCTCCCGTCGGGAGAAGCGGATCAGGACAGGCTGGCCCGGCCGTCGGCGTGCACCCGGACCTTGGCACCGGCGATGTCTTCGGCCACGGTGACCGCCGCCGCGTCGGCGTCGTCGATCACTGCCATCGCGCGGGCGTCGTCGGGGGTCCGCACCGCCAGGAACGCTTTTTCCGGCCGACCGTCGCGATCGAACGGGGTGGTCCAGGACTCGACCGTTCCCTCGCCCTCCCATTCGACCACCGCGGTGCGGGTGGGTTCGCGGTCGACCTCGGACTGGACGTCCTCCCAGCGGAAGGCCGCCTGCGGCGGAGTCGCGCTGTACACACCGAAGCTGTGCTTGGTGAGGAACCCGCCGTTGGCGGTGATCAGGCCGTAGGCGGCGGGGTCGTCGCGCAGCAACCCGGCCATGGTGGCGATGGAGTGCATGACGTAGTTGTTCCACGGGCCGCCTGCGAAGGTCAGGCCGCCGGTGACGGTCAGCGGCCGCCGCGGGTCGTCGGTGGCCAGGCCGAGCTCGCCGGCGGCCACCTGCACGGCCGACGGGAAGCACGAGTAGACGTCGATGTGCGCCAGGTCGTCGGTGCCGACTCCGGCGAGTTCGAGCGCGCGGCGCCCGGCGATCCGGATGGCTGGTGACCGGTGCAGTTCGTGGCGTTCGGCCACCGAGTAGGTGTCATGCGAGTCGGTGCCCGCATAGGGGAAGACCCACTGATCGCGCGGGATCTGCAGCTCGGTGGCCTTCTCGGCCGAACACAGGATGACCACGGCGGCTTGGTTGACCATGTTGTTGGAGTTCATCAGCTTCGGATACGGCCAGCTGATCATCCGGTTGTCCGGACCGGCCTGCCCGATCTCCTCGGCGCTGCGCGCTTCACGGCTCCAGGCCTGCGGGTTGTCCGCGGCCACCGCGCTGAACCGCGACCACAGCTCCGCGACGCGGCGCTGATGATCGGCCACGCTCTCACCGCGCGCGATCCGCAGCGCCTGTTCGAAGAGCGGGTAGACGTGCGACGGCAACAGCAGCCCGATGCGCTCTTCGGCGGGGCTGGACATCGGCACCTCGTCCTCGGCGCCCGGCGGCACTGCGACGTCCTCCCCCTGGCGAGTCCAGCCAGGCTTGATTCCGTTGGCCTGCATACGCTTTCGGTTCCGCCACGTCTCTCCGCCGGCGAGCAGGACGACATCGGCGCGCCCCTGCTGGATGTCCAGGCAGGCCTGATTGACCAAAGACTGCGGCGTGTTCCCGCCCACCCCGGTGTAGTAGGTCGAGGGATTGCGGGCGCCGATGCGCTGGCCCAGCAGCAGACCCGGGTCGCGGTAGCGCCACGACAGCAGGTTGACCACCCGGATGGCGTCGACGGCCTGCAGCACCTTGGAATCGGCGGCCTCCCGCGCGGCCGCGGCCATCAGGTCGACGGGTTCGATCTGCGCGTCGTCGCGCTGGTTGATCTGTCCCGCCGCGACCAACACCGGCGTCCGAGGATCCATCGACGGCCCCTATCTGTAGTCGTGACGGCGTTTGACGCCTGTCAAAACCTAGCACCGGCCGGCGGACCGCCAGAGGGGCGGTTCTCCTCGGCCGACGGGCGTGCCAGGATGACGCCATGACGGTCGTTCTGGTGCATGGCAATCCGGAAACCGACGTGATCTGGGGCCCGCTGGTCGAGGCACTCGGTCGCGACGACGTGGTGCGGTTGTCGCCGCCCGGGTTCGGTGCGCCGCTGCCCGACGACTTCCCGGCGACGATGGTCGCCTATCGCGACTGGCTCATCGGCGAGTTGGAGGGCTTCGACGAGCCCGTGGACCTCGTCGGTCATGACTGGGGCGGCGGTCATGTGCTCAATCTCGTCATGAATCGGCCCGAGCTGGTGCGCAGCTGGGCCAGCGACATCATCGGCGTCATGCATCCCGACTACGTCTGGCATGACATGGCGCAGGTGTGGCAGGCGCCCGGTGCCGGAGAACAAGCCATCGAAGCGATGGCAGGCAGCTCGCACGACGATCGGGTCGCACTGCTGACAGGGATGGGCATCCCGGCCGCCGTCGCCACCGAGTTGGCGCTCGCGCAGGGACCCGAGATGGGCCGGGCGATCCTGGCGCTGTACCGCTCGGCCGCCCAGCCCGCGGTATCCGAAGCCGGCCGATTCCTGGTCAACGCCGCCGCCCGACCGGGACTGTCGCTGTTGGCCACCGAGGACACCTACGTCGGCACCGAAGAGCAGCGGCGCGCGGCGGCCGAGCAGGCCGGTGCCCGCACCGAGGTGCTCGAGGGGCTCGGGCACTGGTGGATGCTGCAGGATCCGGTGCGCGGCGCCTCCGCGCTGACGCAGTTCTGGGATTCGCTGGACTAGGGCTAGGGCCTGATGGCCACGCGGATGCAGCCGTCGTCCTTGTTTTTGAACATGTCGTAGGCCTGCACACCTTGCTCCAGCGGCAGGTCGTGGGTGATGAGCTTGGCCGGGTCGAGGTCACCCTGCTGCACGTAGTCGAACAACCGCGCCATGTAGCGCTGGCCGTGCTGCTGGGCCGACTTGATGGTCAGGGCCTTGTTGGTGACGACGCCCATCGGGAACTTGTCGGTGACGCCGTAGACGCCGAGTACCGATACCACCCCGCCCTTGCGGCACGCCAAAATCGCTTGCCGCAGCGCGCTGGCGCGGTCGGTCTCCAGGTGCAGTAGCTGCTTGGCCTTGTCGTAGAGCTGTTGGACACCGGTGCCGTGCCCCTCCATACCGACCGCGTCGATGCATGCGTCCGGGCCGCGGCCGCCGGTCATCTCACGCAACGTCTCGTGCACACTGTCGACGGCCGTGTAATCGATTGTCTCCAAACCGTATCCGTGGCGAGCCAGCGAAAGCCGCTCGGGGATGCGGTCGATCACGATGGCTCGCTCGGCTCCCAGCAGCTGCGCGCTCTTGGCGGCCATCAACCCGACTCCGCCTGCGCCGAAGACCGCGACGGTGTCCCCTGCGGAGACCTCGCAGAAGTCGGCGCCCATGAAGCCGGTCGGTGCGGCGTCGGACAGGAACAGCGCTTGTTCGTCGCTGACCCCCTCCGGGATCGGGAAGCAGTTGACGTCGCCAAACGGCACCCGGATGTACTCGGCATGTGAGCCGGCGTAGCCGCCGAAGGGATGGGTGTAGCCGTAGATCCCGCCGGACGGATAGCCGAGCAGCGGTTGTTGCAGTTGGGCGTTGGGATTGGTGGTGTCGCAACAGGAGTAGAGCTCGTGGTCGCAATACCAGCAGCGGTCGCAGGCGATGAACGACGGCACGACCACCCGCTCACCGATCCGGCGGACTGACACCTCCGAACCGATGTCGACGATCTCGCCCATGAACTCGTGGCCGAAGACGTCGCCCTCACGCATACCCGGCAGATAGCCGTCGATGAAGTGCAGATCCGATCCGCAGGTGGTGGTCAACCGCACCCGCAGGATGATGTCGTGGGGGTTGAGGATCGTCGGATCGTCGACGGTTTCGACCGCCAGATCATTGACGCCGTTCCAACACAGTGCACGCATGGGTGGCCTTTCTGCTCAGCGCGCGGACGCGCGCGAACTCGGATTACGCCGGATGGTGGGAATCTCGCCGGTCTGCAGCAGGGCGCGAACGCGGTAGAGGACCGTGAACGCGGCCGCACCGGAAAGCAGTTCCGGCGCAGGGGTTTTGGTCCGCAACATCAGCTCGGTGCCCAAGTTGTTGGGAGCGGGCCGGTACTCGACGATGATCTCGTTGCCGTCGCTGCCGACGAAGCGCAGCGCGTCCGTGTCGCTGACGAGCCGCGACTCCCACGCCAGGTCGACGCCTGCCGCGTGCAGATGCCAGTGGTAGCGGTTGGGTTCGGTGAAGCGCACCTCCCCGAGTTCGCCGAGCACCTCCGACAGTCGGCGCGCGTCGCGCCAGAGCTCTTCAGCCTCGATCACCGTGCAGGCGACCGTGACGGTCTGCTGCGCCGTGGTGTGCGGCGCGTTGTCCGCGATCTTGTCGACCAGTCCGGCGATCTGGCCCTTCGCGTTATCGAGGACGCTCACTGTCCTGCTCCCTTCGTCGAGAACAGCCGATACCCCGGTCCGAAGCGGTCAAACGGGGACCGGTGCCACAAGCCAGGGTTTGTTTGAGCTCGCGGCGGGTACGCCTAAGCGTCCCCTAACAAGGAAGTGAGGGCCGTATGGCTGTGCGATCGGGAGTGATTTCAAGGGCCGCTATGACATTCGTCGGCGGTGCCGCGGTATTGACGCTTGCCGTCGGCTGTGGCGGAGGCGACGACAGCTCCAAGACGAGCACGTCGACCACGACGACGTCGCCCACCTCGTCGGTGGTCGTAACGACCAGTCCGGCGGGCGGTGACACCACCGCACCTGGCGGCGCGACCGGCACCGCACCCGGTGGCGTGACGGGCACGGCGCCCGGTGTGAACGGCGGCGCGGGCCCCGGTGGCGTGACGGGCACAGCGCCCGGCGTCGAGGGCGGCGCCGGACCGGGCGGTGTCAGCGGATCGGCTCCTGGCGTCCAGGGCGGCGCCGGACCGGGCGGTGTCAGCGGATCGGCTCCTGGCGTCCAGGGCGGCGCCGGACCAGGCGGTGCCGGTGGCTGCGTCAACGGCGTGGGCTGCCTGGGCACCGGCTAGCACCGGCTGGACAGAACCCCCAGCTGAGTGGCCATTCGTGACGCGGACCGCGTCGCGGGTGGCCACTCAGTCGTCTGCTGGTCCGACCCGGTAAATCGACTTGAGAGCAAAGAACGCGTCCAGCCCCTCCGGGCCCAGCTCGCGGCCGATACCGCTGGCCTTCACTCCCCCGAACGGCGCACGGAAGTCCAGTTGGTAGTCGTTGATTCCGACGGTGCCGGTGCGCACCGCACGGGCGATCTCGATGGCCCGCTCGTCGTCGGTCGACCACACCGTGCCGGCCAGACCGAACTCGCTGTCGTTGGCCAACGCAACGGCCTCGTCGTCACCGTCGTACGGGATCACCGCGAGCACCGGACCGAAGATCTCCTCCTGGGCGATCCGATCGGAGTTGTCCACGTCGGCGAACACCGTCGGCGAGACGAACCAGCCGCGCGGCTGGCCGGCCGGAACCGAGCCGCCCGCAACCAGTTTCGCCGAACTTGCTTTCCCGGACCCGATGTAGCCCAGCACCCGTTCGCGCTGGCGCTCACTGACCAGCGGGCCGATATCGGTCGACTTGTCCAGCGGATCGCCGACATTGAGCTCACCGACCATGCCGACAAGCGCGTCGAGCACCTCGCCGTAGCGCGATCGAGGTGCCAGGATCCGCGAGCTGAGGTGGCAGGTCTGGCCATTGTTGACGAATGAGGCGTTCCGCAGGCCTGCGACAGTGGCGTCCAAGTCCGCGTCGTCGAGGATGATCGCCGCCGATTTTCCACCCAACTCCAGGGTGACCGGGCGCAGCAGCCGGCCGCACACCTCGCCGATCGCGCGCCCTGCGACCGTCGACCCGGTGAACGTGACCTTGTCCACGCCGGGATGCGATACCAGGTAGGCGCCGGCGGCCGCACCGCCGGGAACGATGTTGAGCACGCCCGCAGGCAGCCCGGCCTCCTCGGCGGCCTGGGCGAACACCAAAGCGTCCAGCGCGGTTTCGGGAGCGGCCTTGAGCACTACGGTGCAGCCGGCCGCCAGCGCGGGCGCCAGCTTGAACGCGGCGAGGGCCTGCGGATAGTTCCACGGCACGATCGCGGCCACCACACCGACGGCCTCCCGGCGCACGACGGTGTGCCCGATCATGCTCGGGCGGATCTCCTCGATCGGTGTTTCGGTGATCAGCTGCGCGTAGTAGCGCACCAGGGCGGCCGGGAAGCGCCCGTTGGCACCGCGCGACAGCGACATCGGCATGCCGTTCTCGCGGCTCACCAGTTCGTCGGTGGATCGGGCTCGGCGCTCCAGGGCGGCAGCGAACGCGGTGAGCAACTCGGCCCGATGATCGGGCGAGGCGGACTGCCACTGCGCAAGCGCGCCCCGTGCGGCGGCCACCGCGGCGTCGATTTCGGCCTCGGTGGCGCTGGCGCCGTCGCCCAGCGGCTCACCGGTCGCCGCTTCGATCACCGGCTGCACCCGATCGGCCTTGAGGAACTTTCCGTCGACGAAAATCTCTGCGCCGGTGCTCATCTCATCGCTCCTGGGTCTCGGCGTCCGCGGCGAACAACACGCCGTCGGCGATCAGCTGGTCTATCTCACCGGCCGTCATGTTCAGCACGTCACGGCAGATCTTGCGGGTGTCTGCGCCGGGCAGCGGCGCGGGACGCTGCGGCGCGGGCGGGATGTGGCGATAGGGCGCCGGGCCGGCCTCGGTCGGCAGCGGGTGCTCGAGCAGCGGATGGACCATGTCGCTGAACACTTTCCGCAACGTCAGCTGCGGATCGTCGGCCAGGTCAGCGACCCGGTTCATCGGGCCTGCGGCCACCCCGGCGGCCTGCAGCGCCTCGGCAACCTGCAGCGGCGAGCGTTGCCTGGTCCAGTCGGCCAGTTCCGTGTCGCCGACGACGCCGGCCACCGCCTCGCGGTCGGCATCGGAACGAAGAGACACCACGCACCATTCGTCATCCCCGGCGCACGCGAGCACCAGATGCGCGGCGGGGTCCGGCTCGACGTGCCCGACTCCGGCCGTGGCAGCCGCCAGCGTGACATACAGGGTGTCGAGTTGGTTGATCGCGGCTTCGGCCTGCGAGACGTGCGTTCGGGCGCCGATCCCGTCCCGCTCTCGGCGGATCAATCCCGCGAGTGCACCGATCGCGCTGATCCGCCCCACGACATGGTCGGGGAAGATCGTCGTCGCGTCGTAGAACGCGTGCCGCGCGGTGGGCGCGGGCGGCTCCTGCGACGTCCAGAGCCGGGTCACACCGATCGTCGCGCGTACCAGCGGGCCGTACCCCAGCCGTTTGCTCCACGGTCCGGTGTCACCGAAGGCGCTGCTTTCGGCCAGTATCAGGCCGGGATTCAGTTCCCGCAGTCGCTCGGGGGAAAAGCCAAGGGAGGCCAGTGTTCCCGGCTTGAAGTTGGCGAACACCGCGTCAGAGGCGGCCACCAGCCTGCCGAACACCTCGGAACCGGCGGGGCTGCGCAACTCCAGACCCAGACCGAGCTGGTTGCGATGGGCACGGGCGAACGACTCGCTGATCTGCTGATCGGGACGCTTCTGGCGCAAGCCATCGGGGTAGCCGGCACTCTCGATTTTGATCACTTCGGCGCCGAGGTCGCCGAACAGCCTGCTGAGTTCACCGCCGGCGACGATCACACCGAGATCCAGCACGCGGACCCCGGCCAGCGGCCGGGCGCCCACCGCCTGGTTGGCATCCGGCGCGAATTGTGTTGATGTCCAACGGGTATCGCTGTCAGCAAGGCCAGGTGCCGGTGCGCGATATCCGGCGTGGCTGCCGTCGACCACCCAGTAGCCGGCAGGCACCCGAGCTGTAACGCCGGGCGCCAACTCGGCGTCCAGCAGCGCACCGACCTCGGTGAGATGCTCGGACTCCAGAGCTTGCGACGGAGTCAGCACCGCGGCGATCGGCACGCCGTGCGCCTGCCCCTCGGCAACCAGCTGAGCCATCGTCTTATCGGCGAACAGCGCGGCCATCAACCGACCGAGCTCACCGAAGGCTTTGGTACGGGCGGCAATCGAGTCGAAGATCGGATCCTGGAACTGTTCCGGCTCCCCCAGCCACGCCCGCATGCCGCGCCACTGCCGGGGCGCCAGCACACAGATCCGCACGTAGCCGTCGCGGCACGCGAAGATCGGATACGAATCCTGATTCCGCGGCCTGCCGCGCCACCGCTCGGCCGCGTTGCGGGCGGTCGCCGCCTGACCCTGCGTCCCGAACGGCGGGTCCAATGTCAGCACCACCGCGTCGAAACGGGAGAAGTCGATGTAATCGCCTGTCCCGCAGCGCAACCGGTTGAAGTACGCCACCAGGACCGCCCACGCCGCCTGCACGGCCGCGGTGGTCGAGGCGATACCGTCCGGGGGCAGCACCGGGGTGCCCGTCATCGGTCCCGACCGCGACAGTGCGGTGGACATCGCGTAGAGCACCGCGTCGCTGGCGCGCCAGGACGCCCGTGGACCCTCGGTGCCGAAGTCGGTGACCGTCATCGCGACCAGCTGGCCGAACTGGTCGGCCAGTGCGGCGCAGGAGGTGCCGAACGCCGCCACCGCACCGGGGATGCCGCTGTCGACGAGGATGTCGGCCTCGCCGGTCATCTCGACAAACCGACGCCGGTCGGCAGCGACGGCGGGATCGAGCACGAGGCTGCGCTTGTTCGCGTTGTGCAGTGCGAACGGGATACTGACGCCGTCCAGGGTGGGCAGCGCCCGGCGGGCGGGGCTACCTCCGGGTGCCTCGACCTTGACGACGTCCGCTCCGAGGTCGGCCAGCAGCCGGGTGACCGAGTCGCCGGTCTGGTCGCACAGGTCGAGCACTCGCACACCGGCGAGCAGCGCGGGAGCGGTCACGAGTCCATCGCCAAGCCGAGCACGTCGGACAGCGTAGTAGTGAACAATCGGTGCCCCGGCAGCGCGGTCGGCGCGATCAGGGTTTGATGGACTCATGGACTCGATAAGCGAAGAGACCATTGACCAACTCGACGGCTGGTGGCGGGCAGCCAATTACCTCTCGGTCGGGCAGATCTATTTGTTGGACAATCCGCTGCTGCGCACCCCGCTGAGCCGCGAGGACGTCAAACCCCGGCTGCTCGGGCACTGGGGCACCACCCCGGGGCTGAACTTCCTCTACGCGCACCTCAACCGCACCATCAAGGCGCGCGAGCAGCCGACGGTGTACATCACCGGACCGGGTCACGGCGGCCCGGGCCTGGTGGCCAATGCCTACCTGGACGGCACCTACACCGAGACCTACCCCGACATCACCCGGGACGCCGAGGGCCTGCGCCGGCTGTTCCGCCAGTTCTCCTTTCCCGGTGGCATCCCCTCACACGTCGCCCCGGAGACCCCCGGCTCGATCCACGAGGGCGGGGAACTCGGCTACGCGCTGTCGCACGCCTACGGCGCAGCCTTCGACAATCCTGACCTGCTGGTGGTCGCGGTGGTCGGCGACGGCGAGGCCGAGACCGGCGCGCTGGCGACCAGCTGGCATTCCAACAAGTTCGTCAACACCGCCCGTGACGGTGTGGTGCTGCCGATCCTGCACCTCAACGGATACAAGATCGCCAACCCCACCGTGTTGGCGCGCATCCCGGACGACGAATTACGCAGCCTCATGGTCGGATTGGGCCACGAGCCCTACTTCTTCGAGGTGACCGAGGACGCGGCGGCGGACCACGCCGACGCGCATCGGCGATTCGCCGCACTGCTCGACGAGGTGCTGGACCGGATCGCCGAGATCAAGGCTTCGCCCTCCGATGACCGACCGGCCTGGCCGATGATCGTGTTCCGCACCCCCAAGGGATGGACCGGCCCGGCCTACATCGACGGCAAGAAGACCACCGGATCGTGGCGTGCGCACCAGGTCCCGCTGGCCAGCGCCCGGGACACCCCCGAGCATCTGCAGGTGCTGGCCGACTGGCTGGCGTCCTATCGCGCCGAGGAACTCTTCGACGCCGACGGCACGCTGGACCCGCACATCGCCGCGCTGGCGCCGGAGGGTCAGCTGCGGATGAGCGACAACCCGCACACCAACGGCGGATTGTTGCTCAAAGACCTTCGGCTGCCCGACTTTCGGACGTTCGGGGTGGACGTGCCCGCACCCGGTGCCACGGTCGCCGAGGCCACCCGGGTGCTCGGCCAGTGGCTGACCGAGGTGATCCGGCTCAACCCCGACAACTTCCGGATCTTCGGGCCCGACGAGACCGCGTCCAACCGGTTGCAGGCGGTCTTCGATGTAACCGACAAGCAGTGGAGTGCCGAACTGCTCGGACCCGAGGTCGACGAACACCTGGCCCGCGCAGGTCGCGTGATGGAGATGCTCTCCGAGCATCAGTGCCAGGGCTGGCTCGAGGGTTACCTGCTGACCGGCAGGCACGGGCTGTTCAACTGCTACGAGGCGTTCATCCACATCATCGACTCGATGTTCAACCAGCACGCCAAATGGCTGAAGGTGACCAACCACATCCCGTGGCGCCGGCCGATCGCCAGCCTCAATTACCTTCTGTCCAGCCATGTTTGGCGCCAAGACCACAACGGCTTCAGTCATCAGGACCCCGGGTTCATCGACCACGTCGTCAACAAGCGGGCCGAAGTGGTGCGGGTGTACCTCCCCCCGGATGCCAACACGCTGCTGTCCACCTACGACCACTGCCTACGCTCGCGCCAGTACGTCAACGTCGTCGTGGCGGGCAAGCAGCCACACCCCAACTTCCTCACCATGGAAGAGGCGATCGCGCACTGCACCCGCGGCCTCGGCATCTGGGAGTGGGCAGGCAACGAGACGATCGGGGAAGATCCCGACGTGGTGATCGCCGCGGCCGGGGACGTCCCGACACTCGAGGCCCTGGCCGCCGTCGACCTGCTGCGCCAGCACCTGCCGGAGCTGCGGGTCCGATTCGTCAACGTCGTCGACCTCATGCGGCTGCAGGACGACACCGAGCATCCGCACGGACTGTCGAACCGGGCGTTCGACGGAGTCTTCACCGCGGACAAGCCGGTGATCTTCGCCTATCACGGCTATCCCTGGCTGATCCACCGGCTGACCTACCGCCGCAGCAACGACAGCCGCATCCATGTTCGCGGCTACAAAGAAGAGGGCACCACTACGACGCCGTTCGACATGGTGATGCTCAACGACCTGGACCGCTACCACCTCGTCATCGACGTCATCGACCGCGTTCCGCACCTGCAGTCGAGCTGCGCAACACTGCGCCAGCAGATGGTCGACAAGCGCCTCGCCGCCCGCGAATACACCCGGACCCACGGCGACGACATCCCTGAGGTACGCGACTGGGTGTGGCCGGATGCGCGCGGCGAGCAGACCGGTGCGGCCGTCGACGCCACCGCCGCGACCGGCGGGGACAACGAGTAGAACTTTGCTGGCGCATCGCTGAGCGCGGGTACACTCGGGCGGGTTATGTCTGAGCACAGCGCGGTGGCCGCGCCTCCCCATCCGCATGCATTGCAGCTGGCCGCCCTGCATCACTTCCGCGTCTACGTCGACATCGGCGTCGTCGTCGTCGTGCTCGCCATGAGCAACCTGCTCGCGCACTTCACCACGCCGTGGGCCAACATCGCTGTGGTGCCCGCCGCCGCCGCCGGCCTGCTGTTGCTGGTGCGCTCCCGCGGATTGGGCTGGGCCGAACTGGGACTGGGCCGCGAGCACTGGAAATCCGGCGCGCTTTACGCGCTGGGCGCGGTGCTGCTGGTGCTGACCGTGATCGCCGTCGGTGCGCTGCTGCCCTGGACCCGGCCGATGTTCCTGAACAACCACTACGCGACGCTGTCCGGCGCTCTGGTCGCCTCGATGATCATCATTCCGCTGCAGACCGTCATCCCCGAGGAGCTGGCCTTCCGAGGTGTGCTGCACGGGGCGCTGGACCGGGCCTGGGGTTTTCGGGGCGTGGCTGCTGCGGGGTCGTTGCTGTTCGGGTTGTGGCACGTCGCCAGTTCCCTGGGGTTGACCAGCAGCAATGTCGGCTTCACCCGGCTGTTCGGCGGCGGGTTCCTGGGCATGCTCGCGGGTGTGGTGATGGCTGTGCTGGCCACCGGTGCAGCCGGCTTCGTGTTCACCTGGCTGCGGCGGCGCAGCGGCAGCCTGATCGCGCCCATCGCGTTGCACTGGTCGCTCAACGGCCTCGGCGCGCTGGCCGCGGCGCTGGTCTGGCACCTGTCGACTTAGGCCCGGCTGCGCCTGGCCCGGAACTCCCGGTTCTTGAGCTTGTTGCCGCAGGTCGCCATATCGCACCAGGTGCCGCCGTGGTTGCGGGAGCGGTCGTAGAACGCCCATCGGCAGTTCGCGTTGCCGCACGCCTTCAGCTGCGCCCAGGTTCCGTCGCGCTGGGCCTCCGAAACAATCAGGAGCAGCGACAACAGCCGCCCCGGCAGGGAATCGGCGTCGGCTGCCACGTCGAGCGCGCCGTCGGGGCGCAGGTGCACCCGCGCGGTGGCGGTGTCGGCGATCCGGCTCAGTGGGCGCAGGTCCTCGGGGGTCGGCGCCGGGCCGCCCGCGTTGTGTACCAGCAGTGCGCGCAGCGCCTCTCGCACCTCGCGGATCGCGTCCAGCTCCTGCGGCGTGACAGTGCCGTCGGCCGGGAGCAGACCGTGGGATCGCAACCAGGGCTCGGCGTCGTCGGCGCCGGCCAGCCGGTCGGCACCGGATTCGAGGTCGGCGGTGTTGACCAGCGCCTGAACCCGCGAGAGCGGCTCGGGCGCCGGCTTGCTCTCGGGGTCTGCCAGCCAGTCGGCCATGGCGTCGAGCGTAGCCATCGGTGACCATCAAAACAACTTGACTGGTCACGAGTGACCGGTGTAACGTCCGTGGTGGTCATTTAGAGTGAGGCAACGAGGCCTGCTCGGAACAGGAAACGCCCATGGGGCTCAACCAATTTCACGGTAACTTCGGCGAGATTAACACCCAACTGACGGGTGGCCTCGGCGCCCCTGCGCCGACCGTGCCGTATCAGGGCGCGACGGTCACCGCCCGCTTGCGGGCCCGGGTGTTCGCCGGCCGGCTCGACCGCGACGTCGACGACGGCATCGCACCACTACCCGGCAGCCCGCTGGCGATCCACATGGCGCGACTGACGTCGATCTCCGAACGCGAAGCGCTCGCCCGCAGCCTGCGTCAAGCCCTCGCCGACCTGCACCGCGAACGGCCGGCCTACTCGTCACACATCCCGGTCCACCCGCAGCGGTTGGCCACCTGCCGCGACGTGGTCGACGACATCACCCTGCGGCTGCATGCCCCGCAACCGGTGCGGGCGCGCGGCATGGCCCGGCTGCGGATCCTGCTGTCCGACGGAACCGGTCCGCTGTACTGCAGCGGGCGGGGCAGCCTAGCCGCCGGATTGCGCGGAGTCCTCGCCGCGCTCTGAGTCACGGCAACAGAACCGCGGCCCCCGCGATCCGACCCTCGACCAGGTCGGTCAGGGCCCGGTCTGCTTGTCCGAGCGGATATTCCGGCGTGGTGACCTCGATGTGATGGCGAGCCGCAAAGGCAAGGAACTCGCGGGCATCGGCGCGGGTGTTCGACGACACCGACCGGACCTGGCGTTCCTGGAACAGGTGTCGCTGATAGTTCAACGTCGGGATGTCGCTGAGGTGAATGCCCGCGATCGCCAGCGTCCCGCCGCGATCGAGCGCCTCGAGGGCAGGTAGCACCAGGTCACCGACCGGGGCGAACAGGATCGCCGCGTCCAGCGGGACCGGCGGCCGGTCGGCCGCTCCCTGCGCAGACGCCACCCCAAGACTGCGCGCCAGCTCCTGCGCCTCGCTGCCCCGCGTCATCACATGAACCTCGGCGCCCTGCGCCAGCGCCACCTGCGCGGTGATGTGGGCACTGCCGCCGAACCCGTAAAGCCCCAGCCGTCCCCCGGGCGGAAGCTCGGCGCGCAGCAGCGACCGGTAGCCGATGATCCCGGCACACAGCAGCGGCGCCAGCTCGCTGTCGGTATAGCCGTCCGGCAGTCGATGGGCGAAATCAGCAGGCACAGTGGCGAAGTCGGCATAGCCACCGTCGGCGTCCCACCCGGTGTAGCGCGAGTTCGGGCACAAATTCTCCGCGCCGCGGCGGCAGTACTGGCACACCCCGCAGGTGTGGCGCAGCCACGCGATGCCGACCCGGTCGCCGGTGGCGAATTCCGCACCGACGTCGGAGCCGACGGCGACCACCTCGCCGACCACCTCGTGCCCGGGTGTGACGTGCGGGCGGTGCACGGCCAGGTCGCCCTCGGTGACGTGCAGGTCGGTGCGGCAGACGCCGCAGGCCAGCACGGCCACCAGCAGTTCGCCCGGCGCGGGCCGCGGGACCTCTGCGGCACTGTCCAGTTCCAGCGGATGGGTGCGCATCGGCCCGGGGCGGCGCACCCGCCAAGCGCGCATCGTGGTCGCCTGCGTCGTCATCCCTCTATGGTGCAACGCCCGGCGGAGGTTGGCGGGTTAGGTCTTGCGGACCATGCCGACGATCCAGAGCAGTATCACCGAGCCCAGGACCGCGGTGAACAGGGTGAACCACCAACCGCCCGCAGCGGTGTCCAGGAAGAAGCTCAGGAGGAACCCGCCGATGAGCGCGCCCACGATCCCGATGACGATGTTCATCAGGATGCCCGAGCCGCCGCCCTTGACGATCTTGCCGGCGATCCAGCCCGCCAGCGCACCGATGATGATGTAGCCGATCCAGCCGACGCTGGTCAGCGTCGTCGAACGGGCGAGGAATTCAGTCGCTGCAACCATGTCCATGACGGTCTCCTCCGGATCGCCGGCCAGCGTGATTGCCGACCGCTATCCCTTGGTATACGCCTGGCAGGTAACGATTGGCCGCATCAAACGGCCACGATCACCTATTGGCCGGGGGTCATCCCGGGGACCGGCGTCTCCACCGGGACGGGTACACCGAGCGGGATACGCCCACCCGCGGCGGGCGGCGGCGCGTTCGGATCGGCCACCGGCGCGTTGGGATCTCCCGCCGGCGGAGGCGGCGGGGTGTACGGCCGGATCGACTCGGCGAGCGCCTTGGCGGCGGCCGGATCGATCGGATCTTTGGCGGTGCCCAGCCACACCACGAACCAGCGCTGATTGCGCTGATCGCGCGGCGCGTTCGGGACAGACGTGCCGACCACACCGGCCCAGATCTGGCCGTTGGGCTTGGTGGTGTCGGTGAACTTCACCTCGTAGGACGAGAAGTAGCCCGGCATGTCACCGGCCTGCAGCGCGCCACTCTGCTGGTTGATCCGGACGCCCGGGAACGGCATGAAGAACTCGCCCATGTCCGATGCCAACCGGATCGCGGCCTTGTTGTTGTCCTGCTCGGCGCCGGCGAACAGCTTCAGGTCCAGCCGGCCGAGGATGACGCTGGTGTCGTTGGCGGTCGGGGCGGGTTGCCCGTTCTCCGCCGGGGCCGTGGTCTTGCTCAGCAGCGCCTGCCCGTAGTTGAGCCGCGACGCGTCCGACACCACCCAGCCTGCGGGAAGCAGATAACTGAAGCCACCCGACGCGTTCGGGACCCGACCCGGCTCCAGCGGTGCGGGCGGCGGCGGAGCGTTCGGATCGGCCGGAGGCGGCGGCGGAGCGTTGGGATCGGCCGGAGGCGGCGGCGGAGCGTTGGGATCCGCGGGCGGCGGGGGCGCGACCGGCGGTGCGTTCGGATCGGCCGGAGGCGGCGGCGGAGCGTTGGGATCCGCAGGCGGCGGCGGCACGGCGGGTGCCGCCGTGGTGGGTGTCGGCGCCGCGGGATCCGCGAGAGCGGTCGACGACGGCAGGGCGATCGTGACGGCGGTGGCAGCGGTCACCGCGGTGAGTGCGACCGCCGTCCACAGGCCTGGCCATCGCGAAATCGAGTCCGGCTGCGTCATGGCGATGAACCTACCGTGTTACGGCCGTGACGCAAGTGTGGCCTGCTCACGATGTGACGCCCTGTAACGCTGTTGCGAGCTTACAAAATCGGCCGACGATGCAGGTCGCGGACGCGTCGTCACCGCGCTGCCGGGTGCAACGCGACCTCCTGTGCCTTCACTGTGAACCACACCGCGTCCCCCGCCGCCAGCCGCAAGGCGGCTGCCGACTCCGCGGTGATGTCGGCCGCCAAGCCGGGCGCGCCGTCGGCCTGTTCCTGGCCGCGCACCCGCACCCGCGCGCCGTCCGCATCGAGTTCCGCGACCCGGATCTGGACGCTGTTGCGCGGGCTGCCGTGCGGCAGTTCGCGGTAGACCGCGACCGCGGCCGGGGTGAACACCGCGACCTGTGCGCCGTCGCCGGACGACGCAGCGGCGTGCCTGCCGTGCCACAGCGTCCCGTCGGCGGCACGCACGGCCTCCGGACCGGCCGCCATCCCCCGCACGACGTTCACGCCGGCGATACGGGCACCGAAGGTGCTGCGCGGCGCCGCCAACACGTCGCCGACCGCACCGATCTCGGCGACGCCGCCGGCGTCGAGCACCATCACGCGGTCCGCCAGCGTCAGCACGTCGAGCAGGTCGTGGGTGATCAACACCGTCGCGCGGCCTGCTGAGGACACCCGCCGCAGCAGCGCCCGCACCGAGGCGGCCACCGCGACGTCGAGGCCTGCCAACGGCTCGTCGAGCAGCAGCACCTCCGGTTCCGCGGCCAGCGCCCGCGCGATCGCCACCCGCTGCGCCTGCCCCCCGGAGAGCTGATCCGGCGTGCGGTCGGCGAGTTCGGCGAGTCCCACCTCGGCAAGCCACTGCGCGGCGCCGTGCCGGGCCGCCGCACGGCCCTCGCCACGACTGCGCGGCGCGAACGCCACGTTGGCCTGCACATTCAGATGCGGAAACAACAGCGGATCCTGCAGCAGCAGGCCGACGCGACGGTCGTGGGTGGGCACCGATATCCCCGCCGCGGTGTCGGTCAGCGTGCGACCGCCGACGCGTACCCGGCCCGAGTCCGGCTGCAGCAGACCGGCGATCACGTGCAGCGTGGTGGACTTGCCGGCACCATTCGGCCCCAGGATGGCCAGCACTTCCCCGGCGGCCACGTCGAACGCCACCTCATACGAGCGGTCGGCCACCGCGGCGGCGAACTGCAGCTCAGCCACTGCCGGTCCAGCCGGACAGCCGTCGGGCACCGAGGCCCAACACCACCACTGCCGCGACGACGACCAGCAGCAGCGACAACGCCACCGCCGCATCGGCGTCGCTCTCCCGTTGCAGATAGATCTCCAGCGGCAACGTCCTGGTCACCCCCTGCCGCGAGCCGGCGAAGGTCAGCGTGGCCCCGAACTCGCCGAGCGAGCGGGCGAAGGCCAGCACCGCCCCGGAGACCAGCCCGGGCATCAGGAGCGGCAACGTCACCCGCCACCACACAGTTGCCGGCCTCGCCCCGAGCGTCGCGGCGACGATGTCGTAGTCGGCGCCCGCGGTGCGGGCCGCGCCCTCCAGCGCGATCACCAGGAAGGGCAGCGAGACGAACGTCTGCGCCAGCACCACAGCGGTGGTGGTGAATGCGATCCGGATGCCCGCCGCCTCCAGATAGCTGCCCAGCAGGCCGAGCCTGCCGAAGGCGTACAACAACGCGATACCGCCCACCACCGGCGGCAGCACCAGCGGCAACAGGATCAGCGGTCGCAACGCCCGCACGATCCGGCCGTCGTTGCGGGCCAGCACCAGTGCCATCGGCACACCCAGGATCAGGCACATCGCCGTGCTGGCCGCCGCGGTGCGCAGGCTCAGCAGCAGCGCGGCCTGGGACGCATGACTGCTGATCAGGGACCAGAAGTCGGCCCAGTCGACCTTGACCGCCATCGCCGCCAGGGGCAGCACCACGAAGGCCGCGCCGAGCACTGCGGGCACATAGACCCACCGCGGCAGCGGCGGCTGCGTCCGGTGCGCCCGGCTGCGCTTCACCCGACACACCCTAGGGCGAAACGCGATGTCGTGTCCGGATCGTGTCGGCGCGGCATTGGCCTCTTTAGCTACCGTCCAGTAACATTTCGCCGTAATCCAACAAGGAGGTTGACGGGATGGACGTGCTGGTCACCGGAGGTGACACCGAACTGGGTCGGACGATTGCGGAAGGTTTTCGCGACGCCGGCCACAAGGTCGTCATCAGCGGGGCACGCCGCGATGATCTCGAGGTGGCCGCCAAGGAACTCGACGTCGACGCGATCGTGTGCGACGCCACCGACGCGGAGACCCTCGGTGGACTGCGCAGCGAGTTCCCGCACCACC
Organism: Mycolicibacterium rhodesiae; assembly: GCF_002086695.1. GTDB lineage: Bacteria > Actinomycetota > Actinomycetes > Mycobacteriales > Mycobacteriaceae > Mycobacterium > Mycobacterium rhodesiae. The sequence goes on along the minus strand of NZ_MVIH01000005.1, from coordinate 142,116 downwards.
TGGACACCATCGTCCACGTGCCCGCACCCGCCTGGGTCGGCGGCGACCCCCGCACCTTCAGCTTGAGCGACACCGCGAAGGCCTGGCGGGCCGCACTGGACGCCACCGTCCTGTCCGCGGTGCTGCTGGTGCAGAACATCGGCGATCACCTGCGTTCGGGCGGTTCGATCGTCACCGTGGTGCCCGACAATCCCCGCGACGGCGGCGCCGATGCCGCAGTCAAGGCCGCGCTGTCGAATTGGACTGCGGGACAAGCGGATTACTTCGGTACCCGCGGCATCACCGTCAACACCGTGGCGTGCGGCCGCAGCGCCGAGCCGTCCTACGACGGGCGGTCCAGCACCCCGCCGTCGGTGGCAGCCGAGATCGCCCGCCTCGCACTGTTCCTGACCACGCCCGCGGCCCGGCACATCACCGGCCAGACCGTGCACGTCGGCCGGGGCGCGCTCGCCAACTTCGGCTGATCGGTTCGGTTCACCTGAAGTTCGCCGGCGGGGACTAACGTCGAGTCCGTGACGATTCGACTCGGGATCCAGATCCCCAATTTCTCGTACGGCACCGGGATTCCGGAGTTGTTCCCGACGGTCATCGCGCAGGCCCAGGAGGCGGAAGCGGCCGGCGCCGACGCGGTGTTCGTGATGGACCACCTCTATCAACTCCCCAACCTCGGCGCTCCCGAGGAGCCCATGCTGGAGGCCTACACCACGCTGGGTGCGCTGGCGAACGCCACGCAGCGGGTGCAATTGGGCACGCTGGTGACCGGCAACACCTACCGCAACCCCACGCTGCTGGCCAAGGCCATCACCACCCTCGACGTGATCAGCCAGGGCCGGGCGATCCTGGGCATCGGCACCGGCTGGTTCGAACTCGAACACGACTCGCTGGGTTATGAGTTCGGCACCTTCACCGACCGGTTCAACAAGCTCCACGAGGCGTTGGAGATCATCCTGCCGATGCTCGAGGGCGAGCGGGTCACGGTGGACGGCACGTACTACCGCACCAAGGAGGCGTTCGCCAACCCCCGCTTCCGCGACCACATCCCGCTGATGATCGGCGGGACCGGTGAGAAGAAGACAATTCCGTTGGCGGCCAAGCACTTCGACCACCTCAATCTGGTCTGCGGCTTCGACGAGCTCGCCCGCAAGATCCAGGTGAAGAACGAGGAGTGCGAGAAGATCGGCCGCGACCCGAGCACGCTCGAGACCAGCATGCTCGTCTTCGGGCTGATCGACGAGAACGTCACCGAAGACTTCGTCCCCGCCGACGTCAAACAGCGCGCGGTCTGGGGACCGCCCGAGCAGATCGCCGACCAGATCAAGACCAAGGTGCTCGACGCCGGCGTCGACGGCGTCATCCTCAGCCCGGTCACCCACCTGGACGGTTACCACCCCGGCCGAATCACCGCCGTCGCGGAGGCCGTGCGCCCGCTGCTCGGCGGGTAGCCCCCATAGGTGGTCCACATCACCCGATTGGCCCGGGTATGGGTGCGAAACCCGTTGCCCGGGCGACTACCGTAGTAGGTGTCCTGTGCAAGTCGTTGAGGAGCAGAAATGACCCACCCCGGTGCCACCCCATCGGATAAGCACAAGGTCGTCATCATCGGTTCGGGATTCGGCGGCCTGAATGCCGCCAAGCAGCTGAAACGCGCCGACGTCGACATCAAGCTCATCGCCAAGACCACCCACCACCTGTTCCAGCCGCTGCTGTACCAGGTGGCGACGGGCATCATCTCGGAAGGCGAGATCGCCCCGCCGACCCGCGTGGTGCTGCGCGATCAGCAGAATTGCCAGGTTCTGCTCGGCGAGGTCACCAACGTCGACCTGGCCAACAAGACCGTCGACTCGATCCTGCTCGGCCACACCTACCGCACCCCGTACGACACCCTGATCGTCGCCGCCGGGGCGGGCCAGTCCTACTTCGGCAATGACCACTTCGCCGAGTGGGCGCCCGGCATGAAGACCATCGACGACGCCCTGGAACTGCGCGGACGCATTTTGGGCGCTTTCGAGCAGGCCGAGCGGTCGAGCGACCCGGTGCGCCGGGAGAAGCTGTTGACCTTCGTCGTCGTCGGCGCCGGCCCCACGGGTGTGGAGATGGCCGGGCAGATCGCCGAACTCGCCGACCACACCCTCAAGGGTGCGTTCCGCCACATCGACTCCACCCGGGCCCGGGTCATCCTGCTGGACGCCGCCCCGGCGGTGCTGCCGCCGATGGGCGAGAAGCTCGGCAAGAAGGCCGCCGACCGGCTGGAGAAGCTGGGCGTGGAAATCCAGCTCGGCGCGATGGTCACCGACGTCGACCGCAACGGCATCACCGTCAAGCGCGGTGACGGCAGCCTCGACCGCATCGAATGCGCGACCAAGGTGTGGTCGGCCGGCGTGTCGGCCAGCCCGCTGGGCAAGATCATCGCCGACCAGTCCGGCGCCGAGATCGACCGGGCCGGCCGGGTCAAGGTGCTGCCCGACCTCACCGTTCCGGGCAACCCGAACGTGTTCGTGGTCGGCGACATGGCGTTCGTCGAGGGTGTTCCCGGTATGGCGCAGGGCGCCATCCAGGGCGCCAAGTACGCAGCCAAGCTGATCAAGGCCGAACTGAAGGGCGCCGACCCGGCGGCCCGTGAGCCGTTCCAGTACTTCGACAAGGGCTCGATGGCCACGGTGTCGCGGTACTCGGCGGTGGCCAAGGTCGGCAAGATCGAATTCGGCGGTTTCATCGCCTGGCTGGCGTGGCTGTTCCTGCACCTGATCTACCTGGTCGGGTTCAAGGCACGGCTCACCACGTCGTTGTCGTGGATCAGCACGTTCATCGGAAGCCACCGCGGGCAGCTGACGATCACCGAGCAGCAGGCCTACGCGCGCACCAGGATCGAGCAACTCGAGGAGATCGCGGCCACCGTCGAGGACGAGAAAGCCGCCAGCTGACCGCGCCTGCGCTACTGGGAGTTGCCCGTGAGCGCAGGCGAAATGAGCGTGTTCAGGCACCGGCTGCCTTAGCATGATCGGCGACGACAGTCTGACTACAAGGGGGCTCGATGACATCCAATCGTTCCGTGCGTCGCGCGGCTGCGGCAGCGATCGGCGCCGGCGCGGTGTTGCTCAGCGTGGCCGGCCCGGCTTCGGTGATCTTGGCAGGCCCGGCCGCGGCGGACCCGCCGCCCAACTGCACCACCGCGGACATGACCGGAATCATGGCGGGAGTGTCGGCGGCGATGTCGAACTACCTGTTCACGCACCCGGACGTCAACGGTTTCTTCACCGGCCTGCAGGGCCTGCCGAAGGATCAGGTCAAGACGCAGACGCAGCAGTATCTCGACGCCAACCCGCAGATCCGCGCCGAGCTCGATGGCATCCGCCAGCCGTCGACCGATTTCCGCAACCGCTGCGGTCTGATTCAGCGCCCGCTGGCACCCGGCGTGGTCTAGCCGCGCCCCGGCGCGGTCCCACGTTCGTCGCACGCTGCACCCTAAGGTGGTCGGCGTGGTCGTGAAGCCCGACGAGATCGTCTACCGCGTGCTGCAGCGGCTCCCTACCCGGATGCTGTCGCTGCGCACGATCGTGATCGTCGCGGCGTTCTCCGTCGTGATCCTGGTACTCACACTGGGCACATGGGTGTGGCTGGGTGTCACCAACGACCAGTACAGCCAGCTGGACCGCCGGCTGGACTCGGTCAGCAGCCTCGGCGACGTCAGCTCGCTGCTGAACACCTCCGCGCCCGGCGGGGTCGGGACACCCACGCCCGACGGCAATCTGGTGCGCACGATCCGGGTCGGCGCGATGGCGATGTCGGTACCGCCCGACGTGGTGCTGCCCGAGCTGGGCAACGGTTACGCCAACACCACGATCGACGGCGTCGAGTACCGGGTGCGGACGTTCGCCGTCGGCGGTGCCACGATCGCGCTGGGCGCTCCCCTGGCCGAGACCCAGCGGCGGATCGCCGAACTGCATCTGCGCGTGCTGTTGATCTGTGCGGGGGTCATCGCAGGCACCATCGTGGTGGGCTGGCTGATCTCGCTGATCATGATCAACCCGTTCCGGGTGCTCGCCCAGCAGGCCCGCGCGATCAACGCCCAGTCCAACCCCGACGAGGTCCAGGTGCGCGGCGTCAAGGAAGCCGTGGAGATCGCCGAGGCGGTCGAAGGCATGCTGGCCCGCATCGGCGACGAGCAGGATCGCACCAGGGCGGCACTGGAATCCGCCAGGGACTTCGCGGCCGTCGCCTCCCACGAGTTGCGCACCCCGCTGACAGCCATGCGCACCAACCTCGAGGTGCTCTCCACCCTCGACCTCGCACCCGAACAGCGCAATGAGGTCATCAGCGACGTCATCCGGACCCAGAGTCGCATCGAGGCCACGCTGACCGCGCTGGAGCGGCTGGCCCAGGGCGAGCTGACCACGGCCGCGGACTTCGTGCCGTTCGACGTGACCGAACTGCTCGACCGCGCCGCACACGACGCCGAACGCATCTACCGCGACCTGAAGGTGTCGCTGGTGCCGTCGCCCGCGGTGCTGATGGTCGGACTGCCGGTAGGCCTGCGACTGGTGATCGACAACGCGATCGCGAACGCGGTCAAGCACGGCGGGGCCACCGAGGTTCAGCTGTCGGTGTCCAGTTCGGCCGACGGCGTCCAGATCACCGTCGACGACGACGGCAGCGGGGTTCCCGAAGACGAACGGACCGCGGTGTTCGAGCGGTTCTCCCGCGGCTCGACCGCGTCGCGGTCCGGGTCCGGACTCGGACTGGCGCTGGTGGCCCAGCAGGCGGAATTGCACGGCGGCACAGCGTCATTGACCACCAGCCCGCTGGGTGGCGCCCGCCTCGTCCTCACCCTGGCCGGGCGTCATGAGTAGAGTCGCTGCCCCTGCCACGTCGACAGACTGCCGCCGGCCGCCAGCGCGAGGGTGACTCCCGCGGCGTCGGTGGCGGGCTCTGGGTAGCGCAACTCGCTCACACAGGCCAACGGAGTGCCGAGCGCATCGTCGGCCACCGACGACGGCCCGAGTTCCACACGGTGCCTCAGCAGCGGCGCGCCTGCCACGTCTGCCCGCATGGCGCCGCTCCAAAACCCTTCGCGCTCACCGGTTCTACCGATCTGCACGCGTTCCCGGATCCGCAGTCGGCTCGCATCACCCAGGCCGACCGTGAGCTCGCTGACATGTCTGGCGTTGGCGGCCACAATCGTCGGCTCCGGGTCGATGTCGAGCTCACCGCAGGCCTCTATCTGCCAGCACGCATGTGAATCGGTGGTGGCGGCCCCGGGCAGCGCGACGGTCGCGGCGGCACTGCGCAGCCGCAGCAGCGCACCAGGTTCGACGACGATGCGGATCGAGATGACGTCCCCGCCCAGCGGAGTCGCCGCCGCGGACACCAGGTGCACGGTGTCGGGTTCGGTGTGCCGGGCCGCCAGGGCCCCACGGCATTCGATGCGAGGCAGCCGTCCCGGCTGCGCCACCACCACGACATCAGAACGCATTGCGGCTCAGGTGAGTTGGTTGACGCGCAGCTGCTCGCGCACCCAATCGAGGACCCGGGACGCTGCTGGATCTTCGGTCAGCGAGATCAACTCCGTGGGCCGGCCCTCGCGGACCTTGGCCGCATCGCGGCGCATCACCTCCAAGTCGGCGCCCACCAGCGGAGCCAGGTCGGTCTTGTTGACCACCAACAGATCCGAGAACGTCACCCCCGGCCCGCCTTTGCGCGGCACCTTGTCTCCCCCGGCCACGTCGACGACGAAGATCTGAACGTCCACCAGACCGGAGGAGAACGTCGCCGTCAGGTTGTCGCCCCCGGATTCCACCAGGATCAGGTCCAGGTCGTCGTGCCCGGCGATCAAGTCGTCGATGGCGTCGAGGTTGGCGGTGATGTCGTCGCGGATCGCGGTGTGCGGGCAGCCGCCGGTCTGCACGGCGGCGATCCGGTCGTCGGGCAGCACCGCGTGGCGGCGCAGGAAGTCGGCGTCCTCGGTGGTGTAGATGTCGTTGGTCAACACCGCGAGCGACAGTTCGTCGCGCAGCTGGCGGCACAGCGCGGCCACCAGCGCGGTCTTGCCCGAACCGACCGGTCCGCCGATGCCGATCCGCAGCGGCTCCCCCGGTTGCCGGGTCCGCCTGGGCCGGTCCGGATGGGCGTGCGGTTGACCATCAATGAAATGTGGAGGCATACAGCAACTTTCAGGAGACGAACAGCGGGCGTTCGCGTTGGGCATGCCGCTGCGCGAGCTCGTCGAGCAGCGGATCGGACAGATCGGCCGGTCCCGCAGCGGCCAGGTCGGCGGTGTCTTCGCACAGCTGCGCGAGGCCGAAGGTCAGCGCCGCGACGTCGGCGGGGTCGAGCGCGAGCAGCCGCTGCGCGGCGGTGGCCGTGCCGGTCATCGTGGTGTACACCAACGACAGTGCGGTCTGCTGGGGGGCGAGCCCGCTGACCGCCCCGACCCGGCCCGCAGTCACGGCCAGGTGCGGGCGGGCGCCCAGCTCTTCCCAGTCATGTGCGGGCCAGACCCGCCGCGCCAGTCGCAGCAGTCCGCGGCCCTGCGCGCGGGAGGCCTGCCGCGCTGCGGGTGCCGGTGTGCGCGCATCGGTTTCGGCGTCCGCGTCGGCCACGGTGAGATCGTCACGGTGCACGGCGGCCGCGATCGACGCCGTCACCAGCCCGCTGGTACGGATCCGGCGGCGCAGATAGGCCTCCAGCGTGTCCAAGTCGATAACCAACCGGCTTGCGACCGCTTCTTCGACTCCGCCGGAATGTACGTGGCCCCCGGTCGGCAGCCGCGAGTCGGCCAGGGTCAGCAGCGTGGTGAGAGACGACATCAGAACAGGAAATACCGTTGCGCCATCGGCAGTTCCGTGGCGGGCTGCTCGGCCCACACCTCGCCGTCGATGCGGACGGTGAACGTGTCGGGATCGACCTCGATGCGAGGCTGCGCATCGTTGAGCGGCATCTGCGCCTTGCCGATCGCGCGCACATTGCCGACCGGCACCAGCTTTCGGTTGACCGCGATGCGGTCGGCCAGCCCGTCTTCGATGGCCTGCGGGGCGACGAAGTGCACCGAGGTGGCGGCTGCAGCGGCGGGTGCGGCGCCGAACATCGAGCGGGGCAGCACCGGCTGCGGAGTCGGGATGGACGCGTTGGCGTCGCCCATCGCCGCCCAGGCGATCATGCCGCCCTTGAGCACCGCGTGCGGGCGCACCCCGAAGAACGCCGGCTCCCACAGCACCAGGTCGGCAAGCTTCCCCACCTCCACGGAGCCGACCTCATGGTCGATTCCGGTGGCCAGCGCCGGGCAGATGGTGTACTTCGCGACGTAGCGGCGCACCCGGTTATTGTCGGCGGCCCCATCGCCTTCCAGCGCGCCGCGGCGGCGCTTCATCACATGGGCGGTCTGCCAGGTACGCAGCACCACCTCACCGATACGACCCATCGCCTGGGAGTCGCTGCCGATCATCGAGATGGCGCCCAGGTCGTGCAGCAGGTCCTCAGCGGCGATGGTCGACGGCCGGATGCGGCTCTCCGCGAACGCCAGATCCTCGGGGACGCTGGGGTTCAGGTGATGGCAGACCATCAGCATGTCGAGGTGCTCGTCGAGGGTGTTGACGGTGTGCGGCCTCGTCGGATTGGTCGAGCTGGGCAGCACATTGGACTCGGCCGCAACGGTGATGATGTCCGGTGCGTGTCCGCCGCCGGCGCCCTCGGTGTGATACGCGTGGATGTTGCGACCCTTGATCGCAGCAAGGGTGTTCTCGACGAAGCCCATCTCGTTGAGGGTGTCGGTATGGATGTTGACCTGCACCCCGGCGGCCTCGGCCACCGTCAGGCAGGCGTCGATCGCCGCCGGGGTCGTCCCCCAGTCCTCGTGTAGCTTGAAACCCGCTGCACCCGAACGCAACTGCTCCCACATCGCCTCGTGGCTGACGGTGTTGCCTTTGCCCAGCAGGGCGATGTTGAGCGGCCAGTGGTCCAGCGACTCCAGCATGCGGGCCAGATGCCAGGCGCCGGGGGTGACGGTGGTGGCTTTCGAGCCCTCCGCGGGCCCGGTGCCGCCTGCCACGAGCGTGGTGATGCCGCTGCCGATGGCCTCGTCCATGATCTGCGGGCAGATCAGGTGGACGTGACAGTCGATCGCCCCGGCGGTGACGATGCGCCCGTTGCCTGCGATGATCTCCGTGGACGGGCCGACCACCAGGTCGGGGTGCACACCCGACATGATGTCGGGGTTGCCGGCCTTGCCGATGCCGACGATGCGCCCGTCACGAATCCCGATGTCGGCCTTGACGATTCCCCAGTAATCGATGATCACCGCGCCGGTGATCACGGTGTCCGGCGCACCGTCCGCGCGGGTGGCGCGCCCTTGGCCCATCGACTCACGCAGCACCTTGCCCCCGCCGAACACCGCCTCGTCGCCGGCCAGGCCGGGGCCGCCGCTGCGATCCTCGGTGATCTCGATGAGAAGGTCGGTGTCGGCGAGCCGGATCCGGTCACCGGTGGTGGGTCCGAACAGCGCCGCGTAGCGGGCCCTGGACAGCTCGGTCATGCATCCAGCCTTCCGGGTGGGGTGAGGCTCAGTCCGTGAACCTCGCGCAGTCCTTGCAGTGGCACCAACCGGACCCGTTGCGGCACACCGGGTTCGAACCGAACCGCGGTCCCCGCCGGGATGTCGAACCGGTGTCCATGCGCGGCCGCCCGGTCGAAGGACAGCGCCGCGTTGGCCTGCGGCAGGTGGACGTGGCTGCCGACCTGCACCGGACGGTCGCCGGTGTTGACGATCTCCAGCTCGATCCGCGCGGCGCCGGCGTTGATCTCGATGTCACCGTCGCCGAGGAAAATCTCACCGGGAATCATGGTGTCCTCTCTGCCTCACGGGATCGGATGGTGGACGGTGACCAGCTTGGTGCCGTCCGGGAAGGTGGCTTCGACCTGCACGTCGTGCAGCATCTCGGGCACACCCTCCATCACGTCGTCCCGGCCGAGCACCTCACGCCCGGTGACCATCAGCTCGGCCACGGTCCGACCGTCGCGGGCGCCCTCCAGCACGTGATCGGTGATCAGCGCGACCGCTTCGGGGTAGTTGAGCTTCAGCCCGCGCGCCTGCCTGCGCCGGGCGAGTTCGGCGGCATAGGACAGCAGCAACCGGTCGGTCTCGTGCGGTGTCAGTTGCATAGTGCGCGATCCTGCCACGCCCACACGGGATCAGCAGGGCGGCGAGGTCGCTCAGGCCTCAGGCTCGAGGTTCTGCAGGCGCACCTGTCCGCGGGCGACGAGGCGATCCTTGTCGTCGCGGATGGTCACCAGCCACAGCTGTTGGCGACGGCCGCGATGCACGGGCTCGGTCACCCCGTAGACGGTGCCGCCGGAGATCGCCCGCAGGAAATCGGTGTTGTTGTTGACGCCGACGACGTTGCCTCCGCCGTTGGCCGACAGCCACACGAACGCCGAGGTGCTCGCCATCGACTCGATCATCGAGCAGTACACCCCACCGTGGACGATGCCCATCGGTTGCAGGAGCTTGGACTGCACGTCCAGCTGCGCCTTGGCGCCGTCGACGGTCAGTTCGGTGAACACCAGCCCGAGTTCGTTGTCGAACGGGGCGGAGAAAGCGATCTGCTCGCTCGGCGACTGCTCTGATTGCACGCATCTGTGTCTACACCAGCCGCCCCAAGACGAGGGACGGGCCCCGCGCGTGAACACGGGGCCCGTCCTCGGCATGGACCGGGGGTTTCTGCAGCCCTCAGAAACTCCGGCTCGGTCCGTTGGTCCGGCCTTCATAGACTAGGCAAGGCTTGCCTAAGTTACAAGAGCTACCCCACGCGGCGCAGTGCGCGCACCGGCAGCCCGAATCCGCTCAGCGCGTCGAGCACCGCCTGGCCGCGCCGCATGCAGGTGACTTCGCCGGAGCCGGTGAGCATGGGCACCTGGGTGGCGGTGATGACCACTGCCGATCCGACCATCTGCCACATGGCAGCCGGCGTGAGCGAACCCCGGCTGAGGCGGTGGACGCCGTCGAAGATGGGCTCCAGCGAGCGATGGCAGCGGTGCGCGGTCCAGGTGGCCAAGGCGAGTTCGTTGGGCAGCCGGACCACGCCGGCGGTCGCGGGATCCTCGGGCAGCACCCGCAGCGTCGGGTCCACCACGGCGGCCCAGTCGATCGCCCCCTCCGAATCGATGTGCATCCAGAGATTTCCCGGCCCAGCATCCCAGGCCCGGCCCTCCAGGACGAACAACGTGACCACCCGGCCCAGAACCGCGTGGGTGAACGTGGCGGCGAGCTGCTGGGCAGCGGCCCGCCGATCACCCAGCTCGTCGGCCGCCGACTCGAACATGGCAGTGAGCCGCCCGGAGGTCGCGGAATCCAGCGGCCACCAGCGACGGCGGGACACATCGGCCATCACCGCCACGCCGTGCACCCGGGGCGAATCCGGGCTCAACGCGCGCAATCTGCGGCTGGATTCGTGCAATGGCAGGACCCGGCGAATGGTCATCCCGTCGATCAGCGGGTCAAGCACGGCTGCGGTCACGACACCTCCTCATCTATGGTTAGGTAAGCCTAACCATAAGAAGGGAGGGCAACCCTACGCGGCGACTGTGAGTGCTGTCACAACAGCGACTCATTTTTGCCGGGTGGCCTGCGCCGACCCGGCGGCGGACGGCGCCGCGGGAACACCACCGTCCGCAGCGGAGTTGATCGACTTGTTGGATACGACGCGCGGTAGTAATCGGGAGTACTCTGATTTGACTGCCTACGGAGATGAACGGAAATGGCCAAGTTGACTCGTCTCGGCGAACTTGAACGCGCGGTGATGGACCACCTGTGGGCCGCCGGCGAGCCGCTGACGGTTCGTCAGGTCCACGAGGCACTCTGCACCGAACGGGACCTGGCCTACACCACGGTGATGACCGTCCTGCAGCGGCTCGCCCGCAAGAACCTGGTCTCCCAGATCCGGGATGACCGCGCCCACCAGTACGCCCCGGTCCATGGCCGCGACGAACTGGTCGCCGGCCTGATGGTCGACGCACTGGATCAGGCATCCGACTCCGGCGGCCGGCAGGCCGCCCTGGTGCACTTCGTCGAGCGGGTCGGCGCCGACGAGGCCGACGCCCTGCGTCGGGCCTTGGCGGAATTGGAGTCCAAGCACCGTTCCACCTGGCCCGCTGGCGGCATGCCCAGCGCCTGAGGGACAATTTCAGCGTGTCCGCGCTGGCCTTCACCTTCCTCGCCTTGATGCTGGTCGGTCCTGTGCCCGCGCTGCTGGCCCGGGCCTCGTGGCCGATGCGCGCACCGCGTGCCGCGATCGTGCTCTGGCAGTCCATCGCGGTGGCCGCGGTGCTCTCCGCGTTCAGCGCCGGACTGGCCATCGCCAGCCGGTTGTTCGCCCCCGGCCCCGACGGCCGTCCCACCGCGACGATCACCAGCGAGATCGAAGTGCTGGGCTGGCCGCTGTGGTCGGCATATGTCGTGGTCTTCGCAATCACCCTGCTCATCGGCGCCCGGCTGGTGGTCGCGGCCGTGCAGGTCGCGGTCGCCACCCGGCGGCGCCGGGCTCACCACCGGATGGTCGTCGACCTGCTGGGCGACTGCCGGCACGGCATGCACGGGCTGCGGGTGCTCGACGTGTCCGAACCGCTGGCCTACTGCCTGCCCGGAGTGCGCAGCCGGGTGGTGCTCAGCCAGGGCACCCTGTCGGCCCTGAGCGACACCGAACTCACCGCGATCCTCAGCCATGAGCGGGCGCATCTACGGGCCCGCCACGATCTGGTGCTCGAGGCGTTCATCGCCGTGCACACCGCCTTCCCCCGCTTCGTCCGCAGCGGCAGCGCGCTCAACGCGGTGCGGCTGCTCGTGGAGATGCTCGCCGACGATGCCGCGGTGCGCACGGCGGGACCCGGTCCCCTGGCCCGCGCGCTGGTGGCCTGTGCCGCGGCCCGCACCCCGAAGGGCGCGCTGGCCGGCGGCGGCCCGACCACGCTGATCCGGGTGCGCCGGCTGGCAGGCGAGCCCAACAGCCTCGTGCTGTCGCTGGCCGCCTACGTCACCGCCGCCGCGGTGCTGGTGGTCCCGACGGTCGCGGTCGCGATGCCGTGGCTGACCGAGCTGCACCGACTGTTTCTTTCCTGAAACTGTTCTGCCACAACAAAATTCACACAATCGAAAGGCGCGAGATGAGCTCACCGCAGACGGACGGTACTGCACAGATCGGTGTTACCGGAATGGCGGTGATGGGGTCGAACATCGCGCGGAACTTCGCCCACCACGGCTATACCGTCGCCCTGCACAACCGGTCGGTCGCCAAGACCGATGCCGTGCTCGCCGAGCACGGTTCCGAGGGCAACTTCGTGCGCACCGAGACGATGGCCGAATTCGCCGCCGCGCTGGAGAAGCCGCGCCGCGCGCTGATCATGGTCAAGGCAGGCGACCCGACCGACGCGGTGATCAACGAACTGTGCGAGGTCTTCGAGCCGGGCGACATCATCATCGACGGCGGCAACGCGCTCTACACCGACACCATCCGGCGCGAGAAGGCGGTGCGCGAGCGCGGCCTGCACTTCGTCGGCGCCGGCATCTCCGGCGGCGAGGAAGGCGCACTGAAAGGACCGTCGATCATGCCGGGCGGGCCTGCCGAGTCCTACAAGTCGCTGGGCCCGCTGCTCGAGGAGATCTCCGCGCACGTCGACGGCGTCCCGTGCTGTACCCACATCGGTCCCGACGGTGCCGGACACTTCGTCAAGATGGTGCACAACGGCATCGAGTACTCCGACATGCAGCTCATCGGCGAGGCGTACCAGCTGCTGCGCGACGGGCTCGGCAAGACCGCACCCGAGATCGCCGAGATCTTCGCGGAGTGGAACAAAGGCGATCTGGACAGCTACCTGATCGAGATCACCGCCGAGGTGTTGCGCCAGACCGACGCCAAGACCGGCAAGCCGCTGGTCGACGTCATCGTCGACGAGGCCGAGCAGAAAGGCACCGGCCGCTGGACGGTCAAGTCGGCGCTGGACCTCGGGGTGCCGGTGACGGGTATCGCCGAAGCGGTCTTCGCCCGTGCACTGTCCGGCTCGGTCCCCCAGCGCAAGGCCACCACCGGCTTGGCCTCCGGCGATCTGGGCGAACGGCCCACGGACGCAGCGCAATTCATCGATGACGTCAGCAAGGCGCTGTACGCCTCGAAGATCATCGCCTACGCGCAGGGCTTCAACCAGATCCAGGCGGGCAGCGCCGAATACGACTGGGGCATCACCCTCGGCGACATGGCCACGATCTGGCGGGGCGGCTGCATCATCCGGGCCAAGTTCCTCAACCGGATCAAAGAGGCCTACGACGAGAACGCCGAGCTGGCCACGCTGATCGCCGCGCCGTACTTCCGGGACGCGGTCGAGGCGGGTATCGACAGCTGGCGTCGCGTCGTGGTGAAGGCCACCGAGCTGGGCATCCCGGTCCCTGGCTTCGCCTCGGCGCTGTCCTACTACGACGCGCTGCGCACCGAGCGGCTGCCCGCAGCACTGACCCAGGGCCTGCGTGACTTCTTCGGCGCGCATACCTACGGCCGGACCGACGCCGACCCGGCCGCCCGATTCCACACCCTGTGGAGCGGTGACCGCAGCGAAGTCGAGGCATAACGCCGTTAGGCTGATCGGGTGCGCTTTCTCGACGGCCAGCAACCTCCGTACGACCTGACCTACAACGACGTCTTCGTCGTGCCCAGCCGATCCGACGTCGCGTCCCGGTTCGACGTCGACCTGTCGACCTCCGACGGCACCGGCACGACCATCCCGGTGGTGGTGGCAAACATGACCGCGGTGGCGGGCCGTCGGATGGCCGAGACGGTGGCCCGCCGCGGCGGCATCGTGGTGCTGCCGCAGGACCTGCCGATCGACGCGGTCAAGCAGACCGTCGACTTCGTCAAGAGCCGCGACCTGGTGGCCGACACCCCGGTGGTGCTGGCGCCCGACGACTCGGTGTCCGACGCCGTCGCGCTGATCCACAAGCGGGCCCACGGGGTGGCCGTGGTGGTGTTCGAGGGCAGGCCCATCGGCCTGGTCACCGAGGCCGCCACCGTCGGCGTCGACCGGTTCGCGCGCGTGCGCGACATCGCCGTCACCGACTTCGTCACCGCGCCGGTGCACACCGAACCACGACAGGTGTTCGAGTTGCTCGAGCACGCCCCGGTCGACGTGGCCGTCCTCACCGATGCCGACGGCGCTCTGGCCGGCGTGCTGACCCGCATCGGGGCCATCCGCGCGGGCATCTACACCCCGGCCGTCGACGCATCGGGCCGGCTGCGGATCGCCGCCGCCGTGGGCATCAACGGCGATGTGGCCGCCAAGGCGCGCGCGCTGGCCGAGGCCGGCGTCGACGTCCTGGTGGTCGACACCGCACACGGTCACCAACTCAAGATGCTCGACGCGATCAAGGCCGTTTCGTCGCTGGACCTCGGCGTCCCGCTGGCCGCGGGCAACGTCGTCTCCGCCGAGGGGACGCGCGACCTGATCGGGGCCGGCGCCTCGATCGTCAAGGTGGGGGTCGGCCCCGGCGCCATGTGCACCACCAGGATGATGACCGGCGTCGGTCGCCCGCAATTCTCTGCCGTGGTCGAATGTTCCTCTGCTGCACGGGAACTCGGCGCGCATGTGTGGGCCGACGGCGGCGTGCGGCATCCGCGCGACGTGGCGCTCGCACTGGCGGCGGGCGCGTCGAATGTGATGATCGGGTCTTGGTTCGCCGGCACCTACGAATCCCCGGGCGACCTGATGCGCGACCGCGACGGCCGCCCCTACAAGGAGAGCTACGGCATGGCCTCCAAGCGGGCCGTGGCCGCCCGAACCAGCGCCGACAGTGCCTTCGACCGGGCCCGCAAGGCGTTGTTCGAAGAAGGCATCTCGACTTCGCGGATGGCGCTGGACCCCGAACGCGGTGGGGTCGAGGACCTGCTCGACCACATCACCTCCGGGGTCCGCAGTACCTGCACCTACGTCGGCGCCACCACCATCGCCGAGCTGCACGACCGGGTGGTGCTGGGAGTCCAGTCGGCGGCCGGGTTCGCCGAGGGGCATCCGCTGCCGACCGGCTGGTGAGCCGGTCACCGTCGGCCAAGCCGCTAACATAGGGAGTTGTTCTGCTCCCCGAGGAAAGGGAACCTGTGCCGCAGGCACCTATCGAGGTCCCCGCGGATCGGGCTGCCTGGGGCGAGCGCCCCGCAGACGAGGCCGAGGCCGAACCTTCTTCTAGCCGGCCGGGCATGTGGCCCGGCTGCCCCACCCGCGCATGACGGCCATGTACACCGTGTTGAGCCTGTTGGCGATCGTCGTGCTGACCCTCGGGACAGCGTTGTTCGTCGCGGCCGAGTTCTCGCTGACCGCATTGGAACGCAGCACCGTCGACGCGAACGCGCGCACCGGTGACCGCAGCGACCAATTCGTTCAGCGGGCGCACCGCACGTTGTCCTTCCAGCTGTCCGGTGCGCAATTGGGTATCTCGATCACCACCCTGGCCACCGGGTACCTGGCCGAGCCGGTCCTGGCCCGGTTGCTCGATCCGGTCCTTGGCCTGCTGCACGTGCCGCAGCGGGCGGCCGCCGGGATCGCACTGGCCCTGGCGATCCTGATCGCCACCTCCCTGTCGATGGTGTTCGGCGAACTGGTGCCCAAGAACCTCGCGGTGGCGCGGCCGGTGCCGACCGCCCGGGCCACGGCCGGATTCCAGCTCCTGTTCTCGAAAATGATGACCCCCGTCATCAAGCTCACCAACGGCACCGCGAACTGGATTCTGCGCCGGATGGGCATCGAACCGGCCGAGGAACTGCGCTCGGCGCGCTCCCCGGAAGAACTCGGCTCGCTGGTCCGCAGCTCGGCCGAGCACGGTTCGCTCGACGAGGCCACCGCAGCGCTGGTGAACCGGTCGCTGCAGTTCGGGTCGCGGATCGCCGAGGAATTCATGACGCCGCGCACCGAAATCGAGGCGCTGGATGCCGACAGCACCGTCGCCGACCTGGTCACGGCCTCGGCGAGTACCGGCTTCTCGCGCTTCCCCATCGTCCGCGGCGACCTGGACGAGACCATCGGCCTGGTCCACGTCAAGCAGGTGTTCGGGGTGCCCGCGGCGGAGCGCTCGAGCACCCGGCTGGTGTCGCTGGCGATCCCGGTTCCCACTGTGCCGTCCTCGCTGGACGGCGACGCGCTGATGGCCCAGCTCCGCGCCCACGGTCTGCAGACCGCGATGGTGGTCGACGAGTACGGCGGCACCGCGGGCATGGTGACCGTCGAGGATCTGATCGAGGAGATCGTCGGCGATGTCCGCGACGAGCACGACGACTCCACGCCCGACTTCCAGAAGGCCGGGCAGGGCTGGCGGGTATCCGGGCTGCTCCGAATCGACGAGGTTGCCGAAGCCACCGGATTCCGGGCCCCTGAAGGCGAATACGAGACGATCGGCGGCCTGGTGCTGGAGAAGCTGGGCCACATCCCCGAGCCCGGCGAATCGGTCGAGCTGTCGGCCTTCGACCCGGACGGCCTGTTCGACGACCCGGTCCATTGGCGGGCCACCGTCGCCGAGATGGACGGCCGTCGGATCGATCAGCTCGTGCTGACCGAATTGGGGCGCCGCGGCGACACCGGGCGGGAGGGCTGATGGGCGACTTCCTGGGCGTCCTGCTGACCATCGCGCTGCTGGGCGCCAACGCCTTCTTCGTCGGGTCCGAATTCGCGCTGATCTCGGCCCGCCGCGACCGACTCGAAGCCCTTGCCGAACAAGGTAAACGGAGCGCAGTGACCGTGCTGCGCGCCGGTGAGCAACTATCGCTGATGCTGGCCGGTGCCCAGCTGGGCATCACCGTGTGTTCGATCCTGCTCGGCCGGGTCGGTGAGCCGGCGGTGGCCCACCTGTTGGAGAAGCCGTTCGATCTGGTTGGGGTGCCCGACGCCGTTCTGCACACCGTGTCGTTCGTGGTGGCGCTGGGCTTCGTGGTGACGTTGCACGTGCTGCTCGGCGAGATGGTGCCCAAGAACATCGCGATCGCCGGTCCGGAGAAAACCGCGATGCTCGTGATCCCGGTCTATCTGGTCTACGTGCGGTTCGCCCGGCCGTTCATCGGGTTCTACAACTGGGCGGCCAACACCACGCTGCGCGCGTTCGGCGTCGAAGCCAAGGACGAACTCGACGTCACGGTGTCCACCGTGGAGCTCGCGGAGATGATCGCCGAATCGCGATCCGAAGGGCTGCTCGACCCCGAGGAGCACATGCGGCTGACCAGGGCGCTACAGATCCGCAACCGGGTGGTCAACGATGTGGCCGTGCCGGTGCGCGATATCCGTGCCGTTCCGGTCGCACGGCCTGGTAGCGGCCCGACGGTCAGCGCGATCGAGCAGGCGCTCAACGAGACGGGCTACTCCCGGTTCCCGGTCACCGATGCGGGCGGCGACTTCGTCGGCTTCGTGCACATCAAGGACATCCTCGACCAGATCGACGAGCGCGACGCGGTGGTCGACGGGACCGTGGTGCGACCGCTGCCGCGGGTGCCCGCCGACATGCCGCTGCCGGACGCGCTGTCACTGTTGCGCCGCGACAACAGCCACCTGGCGCTGGTCACCGACGGCGACGGGTCCGTCTGCGCGATGGTCGCCCTTGAAGACCTGGTTGAGGACCTGATCGGCACGGTGCGCGACGGGATGCACCGTGCGTGACGGCACCCGCCGCGGCTAGCGACTACGTCGCGACCCCTCGGGCCGGTAGGACCTGGCCCCGTGAGACGGCGGCCGCCGGTCGCCGGTGACGGCCAGCGCCTCGCTCAACTGCCGGACCTCGTCGCGCAGCGCCTCGATCTGGTCTGCCGTGGCGGTGTTGGACGCGGTGTTGTCCTCCGATACGCGCTGCACGATCCACGATGCGACGGTGGCGGTGATGACACCGATCAGGCTGATCCCACCGACCATCAGCAGCGCGGCGATGAGCCGGCCGACCACCGTCACCGGATATTGGTCGCCGTATCCCACGGTGGTGATCGTGGCCAGCGCCCACCACAGGGCATCGCCGAAGCTGACGATGTTGGCGCCGGGAGCACCCCGTTCGACGTCGAGAACCGCCAGGGACGAGGCGTAGACCAACAAGGTCGCGACGGCCGTGGCATAGACCACCACCCTGCCGCGCAGAGCGTTGCCGAAGGCGCGTTGCAGGGTGAACACCAGCACGACCAGCCGTAGTACCCGAAGCGGCCGCAGGAACGGCAGTGCGACAGTGGCCAGGTCGAACAGGTGCCGGACAAACCACCGCGCCCGCGCTTCCGCGAGCGCGAAGCGGACCACATAGTCGACGACGAACGTCACCCACAGCACGGTCATCACGGTGTTCAGCACGGCCCCCGCCACACCGCGCGGCTCGACGAGCACCTGCAGCGAATAGGTCACCAGGAACACCACCGCAGCCAGCGGCCACTCGCTGTGGTGTTCCCAGCGGGTCAGCCGCGGGTTCGGCTGGGAGGTCGTCATCAATTCATCCTTCGGCCTTGGCTACGTGGGGCGGATAGTGCTTTCCCGTTCTGCGGCCCGGTCATGTGTCGTATGTGACCTCGGTAAACTGACCGAGGCACGGCGACCTGAGCCGCGGCCCAGGAGGAGAGACCATGCCGCACCGGCTCCGCGAAGCGGAGTGGACCGCGCGGGCGGCTTCGTATCGACGACGCATCGACTCGTTCACCGCCCCGCACCTGGAGCGCGCCCGCCGCGGCGAGGCGCACCCGGTGTGGGATTTCCTGTTCACCTACTACAGCCTGCGCCCCCGCCAGCTGCGGGTGTGGCATCCCGGCTACGGCACCTCGCTGGCCGGCGCGGCGGCTTCGGAATATCTCGATCGAGCGGGCTACCAGGCCACGCCCGACGGTGTGACGGTCGGCGCCGGCTTTCTGCATTCCCGCCTGTCCACGGTCGGTTTCGTGGCCGACTTGCTGCGCAGCACTGCTGCGCGTCCGCCGCAGTTCGGCTGCTTCGGATTGCACGAATGGGCGATGGTCTACCGCGCCGACACGGTTCGCCATGGCACGGTCCCACTGCGACTGGGCGGCGCGGGTACCGACGCAGTGGTCGAGTCGATACCGTTGCGCTGCACACATTTCGACGCCTACCGGTTCTTCACGGCCGCGGCAGCGCCGCGCAACCGCGGGGTGCCGACCCGGGCCGCGCAGCGCGACTGGGAGCAGCCGGGCTGCCTGCACGCGAACATGGACCTGTACAAGTGGTGCTTCAAGCTCGGGCCGCTGGTGAACTCGGAATTGCTGGTGGACTGTCTGGAGCTGGCAGCCGACGCGCGCGAGCTCGACATGCGGGCCAGCCCGTACGACCTGTCGGGCTTCGGGTTTGAGCCCATCACCGTCGAGGAACCCGCCGGGCGGGCGGAATACGTGCGGTGCCAGGGAGTTATAGCCGAGCGCGCAGCGCCGTTGCGCGCGGAGCTGCTGGCGTGGTGTGAGCGGCTACTGGGTGCGGAGGTGGCCTACGACACTCTGTCGGAGGGGTTCCTACCTGCGGGTAAGATGAATTGATTGTCGTGAGGGAGGACAGATGAGCGATCGCGTGCCCGTGGGCAACCTGCGTGTGGCGCAGGTGTTGTACGACTTCATCACCAACGAGGCGCTGCCCGGCACCGGGATTGATGCCGACAGCTTCTGGGCCGGCGTGGACAAGGTCGTCACCGACCTGACGCCGCAGAATCAGGATCTGCTCGCCCGCCGCGACGATCTGCAGGCGCAGATCGACAGGTGGCATCGGCAGCGGATCATCGGCGGTATCGACGCCGGTGAGTACCAGCAGTTCCTCACCGATATCGGCTACCTGCAGCCCGATCCGGGTGACTTCAGCATCACCACCTCCGGCGTCGACGACGAGATCACCACCACCGCCGGCCCGCAGCTGGTGGTTCCGATCCTGAACGCCCGCTTCGCGCTCAACGCCGCGAACGCCCGCTGGGGTTCGCTGTACGACGCCCTCTACGGGACCGACGTCATCAGCACCGAGGGTGGCGCCGAACCGGGCACCAGCTACAACCGGGTCCGCGGCGACAAGGTGATCGCCTACGCCCGGGACTTCCTCGACAAGGCCGTTCCGCTGGCGTCGGGCTCCTGGGCCGACGCGACCGGCATCAGCGTCGCCGACGGAGTCCTGGAGATCGCGCTGGGCGACGAGTCCACCGGGCTGGCCGGCCCGGAGAAGTTCGTCGGCTACACCGGCGAGCTCGGCGAACCCGCCTGGTCGGTGCTGTTGGTCAACAACGGCCTGCATATCGAGATCCTGATCGACCCCGAATCACCTGTCGGCAAGACCGACAAGGCCGGCGTCAAGGACGTCGTGCTGGAGTCCGCGATCACCACGATCATGGACTTCGAGGATTCGGTGGCCGCCGTCGACGCCGACGACAAGGTGCTCGGATACCGCAATTGGCTCGGCCTGAACAAGGGCGACCTGGCCGAAGAGGTCAGCAAGGGCGGCAAGAGCTTCACCCGTGTGCTCAACGACGACCGGACCTACAAGACGCCCGGCGATGGAGAGCTGACGCTGCCCGGACGCAGCCTGCTGTTCGTCCGCAACGTCGGTCACCTGATGACCAACGACGCGATTGTGGATGCCGAAGGGAATGAGATCCCCGAAGGCATCCAGGACGCGCTGTTCACCAGCTTGATCGCGGTGCACGGTCTCAAGGCCGAGGACGGCAGCCCGCGCCAGAACAGCCGCACCGGATCGATCTACATCGTGAAGCCCAAGATGCACGGCCCCGACGAGGTCGCGTTCACCTGCGAACTGTTCAGCCGCGTCGAGGATGTGCTTGGCCTGCCGCAGAACACCATCAAGGTCGGCATCATGGACGAGGAGCGCCGCACCTCGGCCAACCTCAAGGCGTGCATCAAGGCCGCCGCCGACCGGGTGGCATTCATCAACACCGGCTTCCTGGACCGCACCGGCGACGAGATCCACACGTCGATGGAAGCCGGCCCGATGATCCGCAAGGGCGCCATGAAGTCCCAGCCGTGGATCACGGCCTACGAGGACCAGAACGTCGACATCGGCCTGGCGACCGGGTTCTCCGGCAAGGCGCAGATCGGCAAGGGCATGTGGGCCATGACCGATCTAATGGCCGACATGGTCGAACAGAAGATCGGCCAGCCCCGCTCCGGCGCCACCACCGCGTGGGTGCCGTCGCCGACGGCGGCCACGCTGCACGCGATGCACTACCACTACGTCGACGTCTACGAGGTGCACAAGGAGCTGGCAGGCAAGACCCGCACCAGCATCGACGAGTTGCTGACGATCCCCCTCGCCAAGGAGCTGGCGTGGTCGCCGGAGGAGATCCACGAAGAGGTGGACAACAACTGCCAGTCGATCCTGGGATACGTGGTGCGCTGGATCGACGCCGGTGTCGGGTGCTCGAAGGTGCCCGACATCCATGACGTCGCGTTGATGGAAGACCGTGCGACGCTGCGTATTTCGAGCCAGCTGTTGGCGAACTGGCTGCGGCACGGGGTGATCACCGAGGACGCCGTCCGGGAGAGCCTGCGCCGGATGGCGGCGGTGGTCGACGAGCAGAATGCGTCCGATCCCGACTTCAAGCCGATGGCGACGGATCCGGACAACAGCATCGCCTTCCAGGCCGCCCAGGAACTGATCCTGGCCGGCGCCGCACAGCCCAACGGCTACACGGAGCCGATCCTGCATCGGCGTCGCCGGGAGTACAAGGCCAGCACCGGCGCCTGACAAGCACGTCCGCACCGCATCACCGTTGACAGGGAAGAGGATCAAGCACCGCCATGGGCAGGCACAGTAGACCGGGTCCCGGGGGTTCATTCGGTGACGAGCCTGCCGACGACAATCCGACCGGTCGCTTCGCCCGTCGCGGTGAGTCCGACGGCCCCGAGCCCAATGACGCACCCGACGACACCGACTCGTCGGCGCTGACCGACACCGCCCGCCGCAGAATCGCTTTCGAAGGCGGACACCGCAACGAGAGCAGCCGCCGGGGAGTGAGCCTGGGCGTGATCGTCGCACTGATCACGGTCGTGGTGGTGGTCGGTGCGGTGATTCTGTGGCGGTTCTTCGGTGACGCGCTGTCCCATCGGTCGACCGACGCCGCCCAGAAGTGTCTCGGCGGCACCCTCAACGTCGGAGTGGTCGCGGACCCATCGATCGTCGACAATGTCAGCAAGTTCGCACAGGGCTTCAACTCCACGGTCACCCCGGTCGGGGATCGCTGCGTGAAAATGGTTGTCACCGGGGCCAACTCGGATCGGGTGATCGACGGATTCGTGTCCAACTGGCCCGGCGATCTCGGCGAGCGCCCGGCGCTGTGGATTCCGGCCAGTTCCATCGGCGCGGCGCGGCTGCAGTCCGCCGCGGGCAAGGAAGTTGTCAGCGATGCCCGCTCACTGGTCACCTCGCCGGTGGTTCTTGCGGTTCGACCGCAGCTCAAAGACGCCTTGGGACAACAGGGTTGGGCGGCACTACCGGGCTTGCAGTCCAATCCGACCGCGCTCGACGGCTTGAACCTGCCCGGGTGGGGATCGCTGCGCCTGGCCCTGCCCACCGTCGGCGATGCCGACGCCACCTATCTGGCCGCCGAAGCGGTGGCCTCGACATCGGCGCCGCCCAACTCGCCTGCCACGGCCGGCCTCGGCGCGGTCAACGGCCTGGTCGCCGGCCAGCCCAAGCTCGCCGACGATACCGCCGACACGGCGTGGAAGTCTCTGCTGGGTTCCGGTGATCCCGGTGCACCGGTGCACGCGGTGGCGACCACCGAGCAGCAGTTGTTCGCCCGCACATCGTCGACGCCGGACGCCAAAAACAATGTCGCCGAATGGTTGCCGTCGGGACCGGTGGCCGTGGCCGACTACCCCACCGTCTTGCTGTCCGGAACCTGGTTGTCCGAGGAGCAGGTCAGTGCGGCCAGCGAGTTCGCCCGGTTCATGCGTAAGCCCGAACAGCTCAGCGCGCTGGCGAAGGCCGGCTTCCGGGCCGAGGGCACCAACCCGACCGGTAATGACGTAGTGAGCTTCCCGCAACTGGGTTCGCCGCTGACCATCGACGACGAGTCGGTGCGGGCCACGCTGGCCGCGGCGGTATCCACCCCGGCCACCGGGTCGGCCACCACGATCATGCTCAACCAGGCGATGGGCACCGACGAGGGCGGCAAGTCGAGGCTGGCCAATGTGGTGACCGCACTGACCAACCGGATCGGCGCGCTGCCGTCGAACGCGGCGGTCGGGTTGTGGACGTTCAACGGCGTCGAGGGCAAGTCGGCGGTGCCGCTCGGCCCGGTGTCGGATCAGGCCGCGGCGCTCACCAACACGCTCGGCGGGTTGTCGCCGTCGGGCAGCGGTGCCGTGTCGTTCACCACGTTGCGGTTGGCCTACGCCGAGGCGCTGGCGAACTTCCGTCAGGGCCAGACCAATTCGATGCTGGTGATCACCCAGGGCCCGCACACCGATCAGTCGTTGGACGGCCCCGGCTTGGTGCAGTACGTGAAGTCGGCAGCCGATCCGGCCAAGCCGGTGGCGATCAACGTCATCGACTTCGGTGACGACTCCGACCGGGCGACGTGGGAAGCGGTCGCCCAGGCCTCGGGCGGCACGTATCAGAATGTCGCGACCTCCGATTCGCCGGATCTCGCGACGGCCGTGTCGACGCTGTTGTCCTAAATCTGCAGCAGCCGTCGGACGCCCGCGGTGAATTCGTCGGGCACCTCGATCTGCGGGTAGTGGCCGATGCCGGCCAGTTCGATCACCTCAGCCGCGGGCCGTAGCTCCCGCAGGCCGGCCAGGACGTTCGTGGTGGCCACGGGATCACCGGTGGCCCAGAGGAATCCAAGCGGCTTGTCCCAGTCGCGAACGGCCCCGTGCCATCGGTCGGCGAAACGCACCCGCTCGTTGAGGTAGGCGCACAGCAGGTTCAGGATGCGGTGGCCGTCGCCGCGTGCCAGCAGCGCCCATTGGGCCTGGGCCTCCTCGTCCGACAACGGATGGGCGGCGCTGAACAGCTTGGCGAAGCCGCGCAGGAAGCCCCGCTCGTTGGTCAGCCGGGCGAACAGCGGACCCAACGGGCCGCGCAGGATCTTCTGGCTGGGCCGCAGGCTGGCGCGCTCGATGATGACGCTGCCGTTGGTGAGGACGGCGCGCTGGATCTCGAAGGGCAGCGTGCCCGCGACGTCGCGGGCCAGCAGCTCGGTAACCACCGAAGTGCCCATGTCATGGGCGAGCAGCACCACCGGCCCCGGTGCGGCGTCGGCGACGACCTGCTGCACGATGTCGGCCTGCTCGAGCAGGCTGTAGCGGTGCGGGCGGGGCTTGTCCGACAGTCCGAAGCCGAGGAAGTCCAGCGTCAGCCAGGCCTGATCCCCGAGCCGCTCGACGACGCCGCGGAAGTCGTAGGAACTCGACGGGAAGCCGTGCAGCAGAAGCAGGGTCGGGCGTTGAGAGGAGGCGGACAGGCCGCTCGATCGCACGAAGACGTCGCCGGCGGTGGTGGACAGCATCCGGCCGCCCTCTTGCCACTGGCGAACACCGGCAGGCAGCATCCGCTGACGCTATCAGGCGAACGCCTCCACCGGCGGGCACGAGCACACCAGGTTGCGGTCGCCGTACGCCCCGTCGATGCGGCGCACCGGCGGCCACACCTTCGGCCGTTTGCCCTTGCCGAGCGGGTAGGCCGCCTGCTCCCGGGTGTACGGATGGGTCCACTCGTCGACCAGTAGGCATTCGGCGGTGTGCGGCGAATTACGCAGCGGATTGTCCTCGGCGGGCCACTCCCCCGAGCCGACCTTGTCGATCTCGGCGCGGATCGCGATCATCGCCTCGCAGAACGCGTCCACCTCGGCCAGGCTCTCGCTCTCGGTGGGCTCCACCATCAGCGTGCCCGCCACCGGGAAACTCATGGTCGGCGCGTGGAAACCGAAGTCCGCCAACCGCTTTGCCACATCGTCGACGGTCACGCCGGTGGACTTGGTGATGCCCCGCAGGTCGAGGATGCACTCGTGGGCGACCATGCCGTTCTCGCCGGTGTAGAGCACCGGGTAGTACTCGTCGAGGCGGCGCGCGATGTAGTTGGCCGAGGCGATCGCGGTCAGCGTGGCATCGCGCAGGCCGCCCGCACCCATCATCCGGATGTAGGCCCACGTGATCGGCAGGATCGACGCCGATCCGTACGGGGCCCCCGACACCGGGTGTCCCTTCGGCAGTTCCTCGGCCATCGGGTGGCCGGGCAGGAACGCCGCCAGGTGCGACCGCACCGCCACCGGGCCGACGCCGGGGCCGCCGCCGCCGTGCGGGATGCAGAACGTCTTGTGCAGGTTCAGGTGGCTGACATCGCCGCCGAACTTGCCCGGCCGGGCCAGGCCGACAAGGGCGTTGAGGTTGGCACCGTCGACGTACACCTGCCCGCCGGCGTCGTGCACCGCGGCGCAGATGTTGGCGATGTCGTGCTCGTAGACGCCGTGGGTGGACGGGTAGGTGATCATCAACGCGGCCAGCCGCTCGGCATGCTCGCCGACCTTGGCGCGCAGATCGTCGAGGTCGACGTCGCCGTTCTCCCGGCACGCCACCACGACCACCCGCATACCGACCATCGCCGCGGATGCGGCGTTGGTGCCGTGCGCGCTGGACGGGATCAGGCAGACGTCGCGCCCGGTGTCGCCGTTGGCCAGGTGATAGTCGCGGATGGCCAGCAGACCGGCGTACTCACCCTGCGATCCGGCGTTGGGCTGCAACGAGATTGCGTCGTACCCGGTCAGCCCGGTCAGCCAGCCCTCCAGGTCGGCGATCAGCTTGCGCATCCCCGGGGTGTCACCGGCCGGGGCGAACGGATGCTGCCTGCCGAACTCCGGCCAGGTGATCGACTCCATCTCGGCGGCGGCGTTGAGCTTCATCGTGCACGACCCCAGCGGGATCATGCTGCGGTCCAGCGCGATGTCCTTGTCGGCCAGCGTGCGCAGGTAGCGCATCATCTCGGTTTCGGTGCGGTACCGATGGAAGGCCGGGTGGGTCAGGAATTCGCTTGTCCGCGAATCGATTTCAGGACCGGCGTAGTCACTGGCCACAGAAGCGCCGAACGACTCCAACACCAGGGCGACGTGCGCGGAAGTGGTGGCCTCGTCACACGTGACCGACACGTGGTCGGCGTCCACCCGCCAGATGTTGATGCCGCGACCCTTGGCCTCGGCCTGCACGGCGGCAGCGCGGTTCGGGACGTGCACCAGCACGGTGTCGAAGAAGGTGTCGTGCACCACCTCGACGCCGGCAGCACTCAGCCCGGCGGCCAGTGAGCGGGCGTGCGAGTGCACGCGCCGGGCGATCCCGGTCAGGCCCTGCGGCCCGTGGTAGCTGGCGTAGGAGGCGGCCATCACCGCCAGCAGCACCTGGGCGGTACAGATGTTGGACGTCGCCTTGTCGCGGCGGATGTGCTGTTCGCGCGTCTGCAGCGACAACCGGTACGCCGGTGCGCCGTCACTGTCGACCGACACCCCGACGAGGCGGCCGGGCAGCTGGCGGGCGTGCTTGTTGTGCACCGCAAGGAAACCGGCGTGCGGTCCGCCGAATCCCATTGGCACACCGAATCTCTGCGCGCTTCCGAACGCGACGTCGGCGCCCAGCTCACCCGGCGGGGCGATCAGCGTCATCGCCAACAGGTCGGCGCCGAGTGCCACCAGTGCGCCGCGCTCGTGGGCCTGCTCGACCAGCTTGGACCAGTCGGTCACCCGACCGCTGGCGCCGGGCAGCTGCGCGATGACGCCGAAGAACTCACCCTCGGGCAGCCCGCCCCGCAGGTCCGCGGTGACGATCTCGATGCCGAGCGGCTCCGCGCGGGTCGCCAGGATCGCCGCGGTCTGGGCGAACATGTCCTCGTCGACGGCAAGCCGGTTGGCCGATCCGCGCGACGCGCGGTGCATCAGCGTCATCGCCTCGGCGGCCGCGGTGGATTCGTCGAGCATCGAGGCGTTGGCCAGATCCAGGCCGGTCAGGTCGGCGATCATGGTCTGGAAGTTCAGCAGCACCTCGAGCCTGCCCTGGCTGATCTCCGGCTGATACGGCGTGTACGCGGTGTACCATGCCGGGTTCTCCAGGATGTTGCGCAGCAGCACCGGCGGGGTGAGCGTGTCGTAGTAGCCCTGCCCGATCATCGACACCGCGATGGTGTTGGTGTCGGCCAGTCCCCGCAATTCGGCCAGCGCCTCATGCTCGCCCACCGCGGCGGGCAGCTGATCGAGGCCGGGCGCGATGCCGTCGGCGGAAAGTGCGTCGAGAATGCCGGCAGGCAGCGCCTTGGCGGCCAGTTCCTCGAGCGAGGCGACGCCGATCACGTCGAGCATGGTGGCCAATGCATCGGAGTCGGGTCCGATGTGACGATCGGCGAAGGCGGGCTGACTGTGATTGGGCACGAGGACTCCTGACTTACGGCGCAGCCGTCAGCGGCGTCCTCTCCCTCTGTCGTCCACCCGGACCGGGCGCCTGAGAGATTCGGTCAGCCCGCGTGTCAGCGGCGCTGCCTTTCCCCATGGGCGGGTGATCTCAGCGAGAAAAATCCGAGTCACCGCTTTCCAGAGGCATCGTGGCCATGCGCGGTCCGGGTGCCTGAGAGGTTGACGGAGAGGTGTTGCTCCTTCGGCGTCCGTGACTGGCTGCCACGAAACTCTCCCGCGCGAGGGCGATACAGAAAAGATTCTAGCTGCTAACCGATCTTGCGGTCGCGGCTCTTCCGCCGGGACGCCAGCTCGTCCTCCGGCGAGGCGATCGACTCGCCGCCGTCGGCCCGCTCGCCGGGGAAGTCGGCGATCGCGCCGGACAGTTCCCGCATGGCGCCGCTGACGGCGATGCCGAACACACCCTGGCCGCCCTGCAGCAGGTCGACGACCTCTTCGGCCGACGTGCACTCGTACACCGTTGTGCCGTCAGAGAACAAGGTGATGTTGGCCAGATCCTGCACGCCGCGCTGCCGCAGATGGTCGACGGCAACGCGGATGTTGTGCAGCGAGATGCCGGTATCGAGCAGACGCTTGACGATCTTGAGGACCAGGATGTCCTTGAACGAGTACAGCCGCTGGCTGCCCGAGCCGGCCGCACCGCGGATGGACGGCACCACCAGTGAGGTGCGAGCCCAGTAGTCCAACTGGCGGTAGGTGATTCCGGCGATCTGGCAGGCGCTCGGCCCGCGGTAGCCGACCAATTCGTCGGGAACCGAGTCGTCGGGGAACAGGCCCTGCTGCACCGCCTCACTCACCGGCGCGCCGGCGGGCGTGTCCGCCTCAAAGCGGCCATCGGAATCAGAGCCCGTGCCAGCAAGGTCCAATTGTCCCTGACGTGGCTGCTCGCCCACGATGCTTCCTCTCGCCGTTCGAACCTATGGCCCGCTGACCGCTCCACCAACCACGTTTGCCCAGTCCGAGTCCACCGAGCATACGCTTTTCGACGGGCAGTCGCGCTCGTCGTTCGCAATCAAAGTATGGCCGCCCTTGCCCCTGCGCCGCGTCATCCGCCGCGCGTGTCGAACCGCTGCAGGCCAAGTGAGACGCATCCGTGATCTTGCTGTCGGCGACGCTGGCCGGCACCGCGGGGATACCCGGTCAGGTCGCCTTGAAATCGTCCGGGGACACGCTGTCCAGGAATTCCTTGAACTTCTCGACCTCGTCCTCGCGGACCGCGCCGGTGGATTCCTCGTCGTTCTCGTCGGGGATGAGCAGCCCGGCCTCGGCCAGCACCGCCTCCTCCACGTAGATCGGCACACCCATCCGCAGGGCGATCGCCACCGAGTCCGACGGACGCGCTGACACCTTGATGTCGCGGTCGAAGATCAGGTCGGCGTAGAAGGTGCCCTCCTGCAGATCCACGATGCGCACCTCTTTGAGTGAATGCCCCAGTGCGCCAATGACATCTCGGAACAGGTCGTGGGTCAGCGGCCGGGTCGGCTCGACGCCCTGCTGTTCGTACGCGATCGCGGTGGCCTCGGACTGGCCGATCCAGATCGGCAGATACCGGTCGCCGTTCGACTCCCGCAGCAGCAGGACCGGCTGGTTCTGGGGCTGTTCGACGCGAATGCCCACCACACGAACCTCGCCCATCTGTGTCTGACCTCCGCGCTCGTTGCAGTCCTTTGGAGTCTAGTCCTCAGCGGTCGAGAACGTCTCGTACAGCGGACTTGATCAACGATGTGTGCAACGTGATTGCCAGCGCGGCGACCTCACGCGCCAAGTCGTCCGCGCGATCGCGCGCCCCGGTCTTGCCCGCCTTGCCCACCGGGCCTGCGATCTGCGCGATGAGGTCGGACTGCCGATCGGCCGCGGACCGGAACGCCCGCAGGTGCCGCGGTTCCACGCCGTAGTCCCCCAGCGCCCGCGCACACTGCGCGATCACCACCGAATACTCGTCGAACAATCCACCCGGACCGGTGGTGATCACGCCCGCTTTGCACAGCGCGGTCAGCAACTCCTCGCCCACCCCGGAGCGTTCCAGCAGATCCTCGCGGCTCAGCCGGACCTGGGTGCGCGCCACATCGGTCTCGACGTCGGCGTCGTCACCGAATTGGCTGTCGTCGGCCACCCTCACCAAACGCGGTACGGCATAAGGCGATCCAACGTGAGGCAGCTCGCCGTCCGGCAGGGCGTCGAGCTGAGCCTTGATGACCTTGAGCGGCAGGTAGTGGTCGCGCTGCGCGGTCAGGATGAACCGCAACCGTGCGCAGTCGTACGCGGTGAACCGCCGATACCCCGATGCGCTGCGCTCCGGCGTGACGAGACCCTCAGCTTCCAAGAATCGGATCTTGGAGATCGTCACGTCCGGGAAGTCCGGTCGCAGCAGGTCCAGGACCGCTCCGATAGACATCCCGGCAAGCGCGGGACTATCGGGGGCGGTCACTAGCTTCCGGGACCACCTTCGTCCTCGGACGACTTCGGTCCGGTGAGGAACACCAGGCGGAACTTGCCGATCTGGACCTCGTCGCCATTGGCCAGGGTGGCCGAGTCGACCGGTTCACGGTTCACATAGGTGCCGTTGAGGCTGCCGACGTCGACGACCTGGAATTCGTTGCCGTCCAAGCGGAACTCGGCATGCCGACGGCTCACGGTCACGTCATCGAGGAAGATGTCGGAATCCGGATGGCGGCCGGCCGAGGTCGTCGCCTGGTCCAGCAGGAAACGCGAACCCGCATTCGGGCCGCGCTTCACGACCAGCAGCGCCGAGCCGACCGGGAGACCTTCGACCCCGGACACCCCGCTCTCGCCGCTGGTGGCCGCCGGGGCGTCCAGCTCGTTGAGGAAGTCGGCCCGGAAGACAGACGTCGTCTCCACGGTGACTTCGTCAGAGTTCTGGTCCTTGTCGGTCACCCGCTGCTCCTTCACTGGCTGCCGTGGCTGCACTTGGCGGGAATCCGCACAAGGCGCCCGTCCGCCTCACCAATCACTTACGACGACCGTACCGCGCAGTGGCCGTCGTTGTGCCCACCACCGCCGGATCGGTGGCTGGCAGGCACCCTAACAATGTCATTCAGTCACTGTGTCCCGATAGGCGTCCGCATCGAGCAACGCCGCCAACCCCTGTTCGAGGGTATCGCCGTCGACCTGCAACTCCAACAACCACCCCTGACCGTACGGATCGGAGTTGACCAGTCCGGGGCTGCCTTCCAATTCGCCGTTGACGGCAATCACTTTGGCCGACACCGGGGCATAGAGATCGGAAACCGATTTGGTGGACTCCACCTCGCCGAAGGACTCACCGGATGTGACGTCGCTGCCCACCTCGGGGAGCTGCACATACACCACGTCACCCAGCGAGGACTGGGCGAAGTCGGTGATGCCGACGCGCACGGTGTCGTCACCGGTACGCAGCACCCACTCGTGCTCGGCGGTGTAGCGCAGGTCGGCTGGGATTTCGCTCACAGTGCTCCTCGGTGTCGGTCATTTTGACGGGCTGCTCATTTGACGGGCTGAGCGTATTGTCGCGCTTTCGGTTGCCGCAAGGTGGTGATGTCCACCCGGTCGGACTGCGCGACGGTCATGCGCCCGCCCACCCGTTCGACGCTGTCGACGGCGCCGCCCGGGATGTTCATCGCGGCAGCCAGGGTGGGCGGATCGCCAATGGCGAGAACAGAATACGGCGGGCCCAGAGTTTGCGTGTCGATCACCAGCGCGCCGGGGCTGCCGACCACCCAGGTGTCGACCCCGACGCGGACGGCCTGCTGCCCGGAGCGGATCTCCATCGCCTCGGCGCCGGCGGCCCGCAGTTCGTTGATGACGTCGAGCATGGTTTCGGGCGCGACGCCGGGTCCGGGATCGTCGATCGTGATCGTCACGCCGGGGCCGGTAGCGGCGACCGTGCCGATCAGGATCGACAGCGCAGCCAGTCTGGCCTGCGCGTTCTGGATCGCGGCCTGGTCGCTGCTGCCCGCGGTCTGCATGGCCGCGAGGTTGCGTTGCAGATCGGCCACCTCGGTGTTGAGCGTCGCTTCGCGCTGCTGCAGGGAGCCGAGCAGGACCAGCAGGTCGGCCGGGCGGGCGGTGTCCAGCGCGTCGCCGGTCTCGGTCTGCCGGGCCTGGGTGGCGATCGCCACACCGAGCATCAGGCACAGCAGCACTCCGAGTGCGCCGAACATGATCTGGGTGCGGCTGCGGGGTCCGCGCAGCGGCGCCGGGGCGGGGCCGGGCAGTTCGTGGCGCCCGTGTTCGTCGTCGCTCATTTCAGGCCCCGAACAACCGGCGTCGCAGTGCGGCGGCGTTGCCGAAGATGCGGATGCCCAACACCACGATGATCGCCGTCGACAGCTGGGTGCCCACGCCGAGTTGATCGCCGACATAGACGATCAGCGCTGCCACCAGAACGTTGAAGACGAACGAGACGACGAACACCTTCGGGTCGAAGATCTTCTCCAGGTAGGCCCGCAGACCGCCGAACACCGCATCGAGAGCGGCGACGACCGCGATCGGCAGGTACGGCTGGATGACCTCGGGGACGCTGGGGTGCAACACCAACCCCAGCACGATGCCGACGACGAGTGCGGCGATTCCGATCATGTTCGCCCCCTATCGGCCGATCTGCTTGGCAAATTTAATCTCCCGTACCGCGCTTGCCGGCAGCGACAGGCCGTCGCCGCTGCTCACGCTGACCCCCACCCCATACGACACTTCGAGCAGCCGCAGCCGCTGCAGCCCGCTGCTCCGATCGAAGGTATCGCGCATCTCCCCCGGCGGCCCCACCGCCAGGATCGTGTAGGGGCTGCTGATCGGATGATTGTCGACCAGAATGGCGCCACCCGCCTGACGGATCGTCACGTTGGGGCCCATCCGCACTCCCCCGACCGAGATCGCTTCGGCCCCACTGGCCCACAACGAGTTCACCGTCAGCTGGAGATCGCGATCCAGGATGATCTGACGGCTGCCGGCCACCCGCTGCTTGGACACGTCGGACAGATCGCGGCCGACGCCGGGGTCGGTGACCGTCACGGACAAGCCGGGTCCGATGACGGCGGTGGTGGCCGCGGCGAGGCTGAGCGCGTCGAGCCTGCTGAGCAGATCCCGGCCCGCCGCGTCGTCACGCAGTTGGCGGCGCTGGATGCTGTCGGCTTGAGTGGCCAGCTCGTCGCGGCGCTGGGTGAGCCGGTCGGTGGTGCCTTCGGCGGATCGCACGCTGGCGGCGAGGACCTGCTGGGCGGCGTTGACGCCGGGCGCGGTGGTCCGGGCTTGCGCGACCGCGGCGGCGAACACCACCGCGATCAGCACCGCCGCCACCGCCTGCCAGGCCCGGTCGGCGATCTTTCGGCGGGACTGTCCACTCTCTTCCCGCGCAGCGGCAGCGGCAGCGTAGCCCGGGTCCAGATGTTCGGTGAGCAGTGAGCGCAACAGACCCGGCAGCGGAATGAGGGCAGGCCGCCGCTCGTGGCGTTCGCTGCGGCCGGCCTGCGGGTCGTAGCCGCCGAGCGCGCTGTCAGGTGCGGGCATCGCTGACGCCGGCTTTGGGCAGCGTGGTCACCACCAGACGGACTTGCAGCAGGTAGAGAACCGCCGACCAGAGGTACATGCCGACACCCCACAGCAGGAAACCCCAGCCGCAGGCGCCGATCACCCGGCTCCACGTCGCGTCCCACTGGCCGAGCAGCACCAGCGGGAAACCGGACATCAGCGCGAACGTCGCCGCTTTGCCGATGTAGGTGACCGGCAGCGCGGTGAGCCCACGGCTGCGCACCACCGGCAAGGTGGCGGCGAGCACCAGATCGCGGATGACCAGCGTCGCGACCAGCCACCACGGGACCACGCCCGCGAAGCCCATCCCCACCGGCACGGCCACCATGTAGACGCGGTCGACCAGCGGATCCAGCAGTGCGCCCAGCTGCGACGATTGATTGGGCACCAGACGCGCGATCTTGCCGTCCGCCCAGTCGGAGAAGCCGCTGAACATCAAGATCGCCACTGCCCACCCGTAGGCATCGGTGGCCAACAGCAGGTACAGGAACACCGGCACCAGCACCAGCCGGATCACCGACAGGACGTTCGGGATCGTCAGCACCCGGTCGCGGCGGTCCATGATGATGAACTTAGCGCTAGCGGAAGACCCCGGGCAGGCTGAGCGCCGACAACGTGTCGTCGTTGAGCGGGTTGTCGTGGACCATGTACGTCCAGGTCGAGGTCGGGCGGGCCAGCTTCGAGAGGTCCAAGCCCTGCTCTTCCTCGAGGATGTTGGCGGTCTCGAAGGTCTGCTGGGCGGCCTCGATGGCGTCGGCGGCCAGATGCGCGAACGCGTCGACGGCCATCCGGTGGAACTCGTCGAGCGGGTTCTGCCTGCCCAGCGCGCGCAGGTGAATGCTCTCCCGAATGTCGGCCAGGTAGGCGAGGTGGTCGGCCCAGCCGCGGTCGAGGTGGAACAGCATGATCTGGCGGCAGATCGTCTCGAGCTGCTCGTCGCCGGACTTCTCGGCCAGCTCCTCGTACCGGTCGGGCGAGAGTTCCTTGAGCTCGTTGCGCGCGGCGGGCGTGCTCAGCAGAGTGTTGCGACGCTCGACGATGATCGCGCGCTGCTGGGCGATGAGCTGGTTGTAGCGCCAGGTGTTGGCGTGCACGTCGAGCAGCCGGCCTTCGGCCACCCGCTGGGCGTGGTCGAGCAGGGCGCCGGCCTTGGGGCTGGTGA
Source organism: Mycolicibacterium rhodesiae (assembly GCF_002086695.1). Classification (GTDB taxonomy): domain Bacteria; phylum Actinomycetota; class Actinomycetes; order Mycobacteriales; family Mycobacteriaceae; genus Mycobacterium; species Mycobacterium rhodesiae. Next base: position 108,007 of record NZ_MVIH01000005.1, on the reverse strand, counting down.
TCCGGCCGGTCTCGTCGGCTTCGGTGGGCAGCTTGCCCTCGTCGAGGTGCGCGACGACGACGTCGTCCTCCCAGCTGGCGAAGAACACCGACGAGCCGGGGTCGCCCTGCCTGCCGGCACGGCCGCGCAACTGGTTGTCGAGGCGTTCGGTGCGGTGCCTGCCGGTGCCGATGACGTGCAGGCCGCCGAGCTCGGCGACCTTATCGTGGTCGGTTTCCTCCGAGCCGCCGAGCCGGATGTCGGTACCGCGGCCGGCCATCTGGGTCGACACCGTGACGGTGCCGAGCTTGCCTGCTTCGGCGATGACGGCTGCCTCTTCCTCGTCGTTCTTCGCATTGAGCACGACGGCCGGGACGCCGCGGCGGACCAGCCGCTCGTGCAGCTCTTCGGACTCGGCGACGTCGTGGGTGCCGACCAGGATGGGCTGACCTGTGGCGTGCACCTCGACGATGTGCTCCATGATCGCCTCGATCTTGGCCGCCGCGGTGATGTAGACGCGGTCGTCGGCGTCCTCGCGGATGTTCGGCGTATTCGGTGGGATCGGCGAGACGCCGAGCTTGTAGAACTGGCGCAGCTGCTCACCGGCGGCCAGCGCGGTACCGGTCATCCCGCACACCGTCGGGTACCGGTTGATCAGGGCCTGCACGGTGATGGTGTCCAGCACCTCGCCGGTCTCGGTGGTCTCGATGCCTTCCTTGGCCTCAACCGCGGCCTGCAGTCCGTCCGGCCAGCGCTGCAGCGACGCGATCCGCCCGCGCGAGGAGTTGATCAGCTGCACGGCGCCGTCGCGGACGATGTAGTGCACGTCGCGCTGTAGCAGCACATGCGCGTGCAGGGCGACGTTCACCTCGGTCAGCGTTGTGGTGACGTGCTCTTCGGAGTAGAGGTCGATACCGCCGAGCGCGGCCTCGAGCTTCTTGGCTCCCTCGTCGGTGAGGTGCACATTGCGACTGTCGGCGTCGGTGTCGTAGTCGGTCCCGGCCGTCAGCTCGCCGACCAGCCGGACGATCTCGACCTTCGGCGTCTCGCGGTGCGTGGTGCCGGCCAGCACCAGCGGTACCAGGGCCTCGTCGACCAGCACGGAGTCGGCCTCGTCGATCAGCGCGACGTCGGGATTCGGCGACACCAGATCGGCGACGTCGGTGACCAGCTGGTCGCGCAGCACATCGAAGCCGATCTCGTTGACCGAGGCGTAGGTGACATCGCATTCGTAGGCGGCGCGGCGTTCCTGCGCGGTCGACTCGGCGGTGATCCAGCCGACCGTGAGGCCCATCGACTCGATCAGCGGCGCCATCCATTCGGCGTCGCGGCGGGCCAGGTAGTCGTTGATGGTGACGACGTGGACGTTGCGCCCGGCCAGGGCGTAGCCGGCGGCGGCAATGGCACCCGAGAGGGTTTTGCCCTCGCCGGTGGCCATCTCGATGACGTCACCGGCGAGCATGCGCAGCGCGCCGGCCAGCTGGACATCGAACGGGCGCAGGCCGGTGGTCCGCTCCGCGGCTTCGCGGGCGATGGCCAGGAACTGCGGGATGTCCGACGATGAGGCGAGGTCGCCGAGTTCCAGCAGCTTCGCGGCCTTGGCCAGTTGATCGCCGTCGAGGCCCTTGGCCTTGTCGTCGAACTCCGCCGAGGCGTTTACCTCGGCCATCGAATGGGCCTTGGTCTTCTCGGTGGTGGCACCGAGCATGCGCCAGAAGCCCCGGCTGATGCGGCCGGGTCCGGGAGCGCTGTCCTTGCGAGTTTTCGCCACGGGTCAACGGTACCGTCGGCCCGTTTCCGCGCCCGATACCAACCCGGACGTTGAGCGACCGTCGGCATCATCCCGGCGGTTATCTTTGCTTCACCGCCCGCGACTCGACGCGGGGGCGGGTCCGACGACGACGCGCAAGCTCACATTTCGCCAGTCATCTGACACACACGCGCGCCTTCGCCGGGATGCCGGGGTAGGTTCGCCGGGAAAGCCACCGGATCGGGCGCCGTGCGCGACGACGCCGCAGGAGGAGAAACGCGTTGGAGAAGTTCACCCCGTCGATGGACTGGGGACACGAGCTCGTCCCGTCCCTGATCTGGATTTCAAAAGCGTGGGCGATCAGCGCCGTTTTGAGTCTCATCGTGCTGTTCCTGCTGGCCCGCTACACGGTGTGGGGCCGGCAGTACTGGCGGATCACCGGGGATTACTTCACCGGCCGGCAGAGCATCAGAGTGTGGATCTGGATCGCCGTGCTGTTGCTCTCCACGATCATCTCGGTGCGCCTCGACGTCCTTCTCAGCTACTACAGCAACGACCTGTTCACGTCGCTGCAGGTCGCGTTCCAGGGCGCTGGCGGCGGCAACGAGGAAGTCCGCCAGTCCGGTATCCACGGATTCTGGGCGGCGCTGATCCTGTTCGCCATCCTGGCGACGATCTACATCAGCCGGGTGATGCTGGACATCTACCTGATGCAGCGGTTCATCATTCGCTGGCGGGTGTGGCTCACCGACCGGCTCACCTGCGACTGGCTCGACGACCACGCCTATTACCGCACCCGGTTCACCGACAGCGACATCGACAACCCCGACCAGCGCATCCAGTACGACATCGACATCTTCACCGCCGGAGTGGGATCTTCGCCGAATACGCCGATGATCGGCAGCTCCAGCACGCTGCTGTTCGGCGCGATCAACTCGCTGGTGACGGTGGTCTCGTTCACCGTGATCTTGTGGAACCTGTCGGGTCCGCTGACGTTCCTCGGTGTCACCCTCGGGCACGCGCTGTTCTGGGTGGTGCTGGTCTACGTGTTGGTTGCGACGGTCATCGCGTTCTGGATCGGCCACCCGTTGATCCGGCTCAGTTTCCGCAACGAGCTGACCAACGCCGTCTTCCGCTACGCGCTGGTCCGGCTTCGTGATTCGGCCGAGGCTGTCGGCTTCTACCGCGGCGAGAACGCCGAGCGGGGCCTGCTGCGCACCAAGTTCGCCCAGATCATCGCCAACTACAAGCGCTACGTGAATCGCACGATCGCGCTGACCGGCTGGAACCTGTCGATGAGCCAGATCATCAACCCGCTGCCGCTGGTGATCCAGGCGCCGCGGTTGTTCGCCGGGCAGATCGACCTCGGTGACGTCACGCAGTCGTCGAGCGCGTTCGGGTCGATCCACGACTCGCTGTCGTTCTTCCGCAACGCCTACGACTCGTTCGCCTCGTACCGGGCGGCCATCATCCGTCTGCACGGCCTGGTGGAAACCAACGCTGAGGCACGCGAGCTGCCCAAGCTGACGACAGTCACCAGCACTGACGGCTCGGTGGAACTGCGCCGTGTCGAAGTCCGCACGCCCAGCGGCAGCCAGCTCGTCGATCCGATCGACCTGCGACTGGAGCCTGGCGAGACCCTGGTCATCACCGGGCCGTCGGGTGCGGGCAAGACCACGCTGCTGCGCAGCCTGGCCCAGATGTGGCCGTTCACCTCCGGCACCCTGTGCCGCCCCGAGGACGACCACACCATGTTCCTGTCGCAGATGCCATACGTCCCGCTGGGCGACCTGCGGACCGTGGTGTCCTACCCGGCCACCTCCGGGGAGATCAGCGACGACGACCTGCAACATGCGTTGTCCAAGGTCGCCCTGTCGCACTTGACGATTCGCCTCAACGAGTCCCAGGACTGGGCCAAGGTGCTCTCGCCGGGTGAGCAACAGCGCATCGCGTTCGCCCGCGTCCTGCTGACCAAACCGAAGGCGGTCTTCCTCGACGAAGCCACCTCGGCGCTCGACGAGGGTCTGGAGTTCGCGCTCTACGAGATGGTGCGCACCGAGCTACCGAACACCATCCTGGTCAGCGTCAGCCACCGCAGCACCGTCGAGCAGCACCACGTCAGGCACCTGGAACTGCTCGGCGAGGGCCAGTGGCGCCTCGGCCATGTCGAGGGCAACGAGCCGGCCACCGTTTAGCCTGCGGCGCGGGCACTTTCGGCTGCCACCGTGGCGGCGTGCGTTCCCGCCCGCCGGCCGAAGAAGGAGCCCTCTCCCAGCTGGGTGCCACTCGCGTAGCCCTTGCCGTCCTGAGCGATGTTGGACGCGCACGCGCCCGCCGCGTAGAGGCCCGGAATCACGCTGCCGTCGGCGCGCAATACCTCGCCGTCGACATCGGTGGCCAGCCCGCCGACGGTGAAGCCGGAGTACATCGCCTTGCCCAGCGTCAGATCGAAGGCACCCCACGGCCCCTTGTCTTGCGGCGCAAGGAATTCCGGCTGTTTGTGGAACTCCGGATCCTCACCCTTGGCAGCGTGCTCGTTGTAGCTGTTCAGCGTCTCGACCAGGTTGCCCGTCGGGATGCCCAGCGCGGCCTCCATCTCCTCGACCGTCTCCCAGCCGTCGATGAAGGTGATCAGCGGGATCTCCGGACGCTGCATGTGCGCCTCGTCGACGATCAGGTAGGCCGCACTGTCGGGCTGGTCCATCACGAAACCAGAAGTGCGCGAATGGTAGGAGTCTTCGGTGACGAACCGCTTGCCCTCCTTGTTCACGATGATGCCGGTCAACAGGATCGACGGCGGGTAGACGGGCGCGGTGATGAAGATCTGGTCCATGTGCTTGGTGGCCCCGCCCACCGACTCGCCGAGGCGGATGCCCAGGCCGTCGTCGTAGGTGTTGCCGAGCACGAACGGCTTCTCGGCGAGCTTCGGCGTGAGCTTGGCGACCATCTCGGGGTTCATCACGAAACCGCCTGCGGCGATCACCACCGCCTTGGCCCGGATCGATCCGGTCTCGGTGAACTTCTTCCATGACACGCCGACGACGGCTCCGTCCTCGACGACGAGATTCGTTGCGCCCGTTTCGTACCGGATCTGCACGCCCAGTTCCGCGGCTCGCTTGAGCAGCAGGTCGATCACCATCGCCGCGCCCTGGGTGTCACCGGGAACCGGGACCTTGTGGCCGCGCGGGGCGGGCACCGCCATGTTCTTGTAGGGCCACACCTTCTCGTTGCCGGTGAACATCAGCCCCTCGGTGTTGGGCTGGATGACCGCCTTCTCCGGGTAGTAGCTGCGCTCGAACGCGATCCCCAGCTCCTCGAGCCAGTTGAAGTGCTCGACGCTGCCTTCGCAGTAGGCGCGGATCTTGTCGAGTTCGGGTTCGCGCGACACGGCGACGAGGTAGTTGTACATCTCTTCGACGCTGTCGGTATGCCCGGTGGCCTGCTGGACGGCGGTTCCGCCGCCGAGGTAGAAGTGACCGCCGGCCATCGAGGTCGTGCCGCCGGCGACCGCGGCGCGCTCGAGCACCAGCACCCGCGCGCCGGCGGCGGCGGCGCTGACCGCAGCACATCCACCGCCGATGCCGAACCCGATCACCACGACGTCGACCTCGTCGGACCAGGCGGTCACATCCGAGGCGGCGACGGTCGCGGGAATCTCCAGGCCACTCATTGCTGCTCCTGTTTCACATAGTCGAAGAACGTGCGGATCTCGTCGGGGACGTAAGCGATCTCGAGGTAGGGCACACCGGCCGCGGCGGCGGACAGGTATGCGAACCGCATGCCGCCCGGCATCACGCCGCGGGCGACGACCTCCGCCGACGGGCCACCGTTGGCCAGCGCGGCGTCGAACGCGTCGGTGTCGGGGACCTCCACGCAGATGTGGTGCAGCCCGGGGCCGCTCTGCTCGAGGAACTCGGTGTAGATGCTCTCGCCGCGCGTCGGTGCGATGAGTTCGAGCTGGGTGTCACCGGCGTAGCTCAGCGAGATGTCGGCGTAAAAGTCGGCGGGGTTGCCGCGGTGTTCACAGGTGTCCGGCCCGAAGTGCACATCGGGCATGCGAACCCATTTCCTGGCCCCGAGCAGCGTCGTCAACGCCGCCTCGGTGGCGTCCAGGTCGCGGGTCACCCACGCGATCTGGACAGGTGTCTGGTCGGTCATCGGTTCGAGGATATCCCCGCTCCGCCGGTGTGGCTAGAACGTGTTCTAGTTTTGCGCGGTCAGCAGGTCGATGGCCAGATGCAGCTGCTCGTCGAACAACGCCCGAGGATCGGTGAAGGTGTCGGTGCCGTACTGACCGAATACCTCGAGGCTGACGGCCCCGATCAGCATGGCCCAGATCGCGGTGCACCGGATCACCAGCGCATCGTCGCCGGGGAAGCCGAACTCGTCCCGCACATGGATCAGGTCGGTCGACATCGGTTGGGCGACATGGTGTTCGGTGAGGGCAATATCTCCGGTGGCCACGCCGGTGGCGACCGCGTCGAACAGCATGCCGATCACCCGGGTGCCCGGCCCGGTGGTCAGCTCGGCCGGCGCGTGATAGCCCGGCACCGGGCTGCCGTAGAGCAGGGCCCACTCGGCGGGCTGGTCCAGCGCCCAGCCACGGATGGCGTGGGCGATGGTCGCGACGTCGGCTCGCCAGCCGCCGTCGGCGGCCACCCGCGCCTGCCCGACCGCGTCGGCGAGGTCGGAGTAGGCGTCGACCAGCAGGAGGGTCAGCAGGGCATCGCGGCTGGCAACGTAGCGATACACCGCCGAGGACACCATGCCCAGCTCGCGGGCGATGGCCCGCACCGACAGCCCGGCCGCCCCCACGGTCGCCAGCTGCCGACGCCCGATCTCGACGATCTGGGCTTCGATGCGTTGCCGCGCGTCCTCGCGTTTCCCCACCCGCCGAGTCTGACACAGCCGAGATCACTGCTCTTGCTTTTCATTTACACCACTGGCACCCTCGTTCTGAGAGCACTGCTCTCTATCTTCGAGTCGATGGGAACCGTCATGAATCAGCACTACGACCGCCCGAACGCCGCCGCCCGCGCGGCCAACGCCGTCATCCGCAGGCTCGCCGAGGCGGGCATCAGCATCGCGGGCACGCAGGCGCTGCGCGTGCGCGGCCGCAAATCCGGCGCGGTGCGCAGTGTGGTCGTCAACGTGCTGCGGGTCGGTGACACCGAGTACCTGGTCTCCCCGCGCGGCAACACCCAGTGGGCACGCAATGCGCGGGCAGCAGGCGAGGTGGAACTCGGCCCCCGCTGGCGTCGCAGCCCGGTCGGCCTCACCGAGGTCCCCGACGACGCCAAGCCGGCCCTGCTCAAGAGCTATATCGACCGGTGGTACTGGGAGGTCAAGGGCCACATCGCCGGCCTCACACCCGAGTCGACGGATGCCGAATTGCGTTCGGCCGCACCGGTAATCCCGGTGTTCGCGCTCGCGCGCTAGTTGGCGTTGGCCTGCTCGGCGGCAGCCACGTTGACCACGTCGGCGCCGGCACGCACCTGCTGGCTGGTGGCCACCCACGACACCGCCGCGGGCAGATTGCCCCAGGTGCTGTTGAACAGCCCGACGATCACGGCCTTGTTGTTGTCGACCGGCATGTACACCGGGCCGCCGGAGTCGCCCTTCTGGCTGACCACGCCGTTCTCCATGGTGAACCAGCCGTTGTTGACCCGCTCGATCGAGCCGCAGCTCTCACCGGTGATCACCCCGAAGTGGCAGACCGGCTGGCCGTTGGCCATCGGCGGGGCGGACTCGGCGACCAACTGGCGGCCACCGGGCAGGATGTTGTTGACCGTGACGTCGGCGCCCAGGGTGATCATCTCGTAGTCGGAGATCACCTGGTCGGTCCGCACGACCGCGCCATCAGGGGTGTTGTCCTGGAACGTCGACACCATGCCGATGAAGCGGCCGTCGCGATCCGTCACCGGGCCGTCAGCCTGGCAGTGTCCCGCCGAATAGGCGACTCGCGCCACCGGGTCGACGTATCCGAGCGTGCAGACGTTACTGGCCTGGCGGATTTCCATCCCGGGCGAAACGACGACACCGGGTGTTGCATGGGCCAGCGGGGCGATGATCGCCGACGCGGCCAGAGCCACTGCGGTGGAGACGAATCCCAGTGAAAAGCGAGTCACCTTACACCCCGATCGGTCGGCGGTACGTCAAGGACGCGCCGCAGAAGTATCTCGACTGTGTATCGGCGCCGATTTCAAATCGTTACCAACGAACTATGACGTACCCGGCGTGTCGCCGCAGGAATCGCCGCAGATCGGGTTAAAAGCCTGGGTTACGAGTCGAACCCGAGCCCGAATCGGTCGAGGGTGCGCAGGATGAGGTTGCGTTTGCCATGGTTGTGATCGGCCCGGTCCAACGACCACCGGGTCGCCTGAATGCCCACACTGGCCACCGGTTCGGGCGGGAAGGGCAACGGCTTGCGGTTGACCATCTCCAACTCGGTCCGCTCGGTGGGGTGACCGTCGAGCAGGTCGAGGCAGACGTCGGCGGCGAAGCGTGCGGCGCCGACACCCAGACCGGTGAATCCGTTGACATAGGCGATCCGGCCCCGGCCGGCCAGGCCCCAGTGCGCACAGAACCGGGTGTTGGTGTCGATCGCGCCTGCCCAGCGGTGGCTGAACCGGACGTCCTCGAGTTGCGGGAACGTGATGAAGAAGTGGGCGGCCAGCTTGCGGTAGCTCTCGGGCCGGTCTTCGTACATCGAGTCGACGCGACGACCGTAGTGATAGACGGCGTCGTAGCCGCCCCAGACGATCCGGTTGTCGGCCGAGAGGCGGTAGTAGTGGAACTGGTTGGCGCTGTCGCCGATGCCTTGCCGGTTGCGCCATCCGATCCGGTCCAGCTGGTCGCTGGTGAGCGGCTCGGTGGACAGCACGTAGTCGTACACCGGAATGGTGTGGAACCGGTTTCGCTTCAGCAGGCTCGGAAAGACGTTGGTGGCCAACACCACCTGGTCGGCCTGGAGTACCCCGGCCGAGGTTTCCACTCGTATCACCCGCGGTTCGCGGTGCACCGATGCTGCCGCGGTGTGTTCGAAGATCTCGACCCCGGCCTCCGAGCAGGCCCGGGCGAGCTCGAAGACCAGTCGCGCCGGGTGGACGATCGCGCAGGTGTCGGTTGCCCACAGACCGGCCCGATAGGTCGGTGAGGCGACTTCGGCGCGCACGGCCGCTTGATCCAGGAACCGGCCTTCGCCGTCGTCGGCGCCCTCGGCCAGCCACTCGACCTGATGCGCTTCGGTGGCGACCGCGAGCATGCCGGTGCGCTCCCAGTCCACGTTCATGCCGTAGGCAGCGATGTCGGCCTGCATGCCGTCGAGGTTGGCCAGGCCGAGCTTCTCCAGACGGTCGAACTCTCCTGGCCAGCGCGACTTTCCGTTCTCGGCGCCGTGGGTGATGCTGGCCTCGACGAAGCCGCCGTTGCGTCCTGATGCCGCCCAGCCGACCCGTTCGGCTTCGATCAGCACCACCCGCGCTGCGGGGTTGCGTGACTTTGCGTGCAGCGCCGACCACAGGCCGGCGTAGCCGCCGCCGACCACCAACAGGTCACACGTCAGGTCGCCGGACAGCCGGGGGTAGTCGGGACGGGCGACCAGCGACGAGTCCAGCCACATCGATCCGAACGCGGCGGAGCCCAGCGCCCGGGCGATCAGGGCGGGGTCGACGTCGCGGTCAAATACGGTCTGCACCCCAGCATGGTGCCATGACGGCGGCGTCCTACCGGGCGAACCGCGCGAGTAGGGGCCCGACGATGGCCAGGACGAAAACATAGGGGGTGGCCAGCGTTCCCACCGCCGCGACGGTGGTCCCCGCCAACCCGATGATCACCAGCGAGAACTCCCCGCGGGCGACCAACGCGGTGCCCGCCCGGAGCTGACCCGGCCTGCCGACACCGTCGCGACGGGCGGCGTACACACCGGTGGCCACCTTCGTGATCGCGGTGACCGCGGCCAGCAGCACGGCCGCCGGCAACATCGGTACCAGGTCCGCAGGTGCCACCGACAACCCGATCGCCAGGAAGAACACCGCCGCGAACAAATCACGCAGCGGGGTGAGCACCGCGCGGGCCCGCTCGGCGGTCTCCCCGGTCAGCGTCAACCCGACCAGGAACGCGCCCACCGCGGCCGACGCGTGCAGATGTTCCGCCGCCGCAGCCACCAGCAGAGTCAGCCCGAGGATGCGCAACAGGAGTTGCTCGTCGTCGGGATGGCTGATCAGCCGGCCCAGATGATGGCCCCAGCGGTACGACGCCGCGAACACGAGCACCAACGCGACCATCGCGGCGGCCATCCACAGCAGCGCCTCCCACCACGTGCCGCCGGCTGCCAGCACCGCCAGCAGCGGCAGGTAGGCGGCCATCGCGAAGTCCTCGAGCACCAGGATCGACAGCACGGCAGGGGTTTCCCGGTTACCCAGCCGCCGCAGGTCGTTGAGCAGGCGTGCGATCACTCCCGACGAGGAGATGAACGTGATGCCCGCCATCGCCAGGATGCCGACGAAGTTCAGGCCGAGCAGCCAGCCGGCGATCGCACCCGGGGTCGCGTTGAGGACGAGGTCGACGCCGGCCGAGGGCAGGTGCCGCCGCATACTGGCGGCGAATTCGCCGATGGAGAACTCCAGGCCCAGGGTCAGCAGGAGCAGCACCACACCGATCGTCGCGCCGGTGGACACGAACTCCCCCGCCGCCGGAACCGGCGCGATTCCGCCGTTGCCCAGGGCCAGCCCGGCGAGCAGGTAGAGCGGGATCGGAGACAGCGCGAACCGGCGCGCCAGGGTTCCGAGGATCGTCAGGACCGTGAAGATGACGCCGAGTTCAACCAGTAGCGCCGCCGACACAGCCACTAGATCATCCTTGGTCGACGATTCGACGGACGCCGGAAATGCCGTGCTCGGTGCCGATCACGACGAGGACGTCGCGGGCGTGCAGCACCTGGTCGGGTTTGGGCGAGGCGAGCACCTCTTCATCGCGCACGATGGCCACGATCGACGCGCCGGTGCGGGTGCGGGCCTTGGTATCCCCCAGCGGCCGGTCGACGAACGGTGACCCCGCCGCGATCTCGACCTGGCCGGCGTCCAGGCCGGGCACTTCCTTGGTCAAGTCGGCGAAGCTCTCCACCATCCGCGGGGCACCGAGGATCTGGGCCAGCGCGTCGGCTTCCTCGTCGGTGAGACGGAACACCGGGCGCGCCTGGTCGGGGTCGGGAGCGCCGTAGACGACGACTTCGAAATCACCGCCGCGCCGGGCGATCACACCGATGCGGTTGCCGTCGGCGTTGTCGAACTCGTACCGCAGCCCGACTCCGGGCAGCAGGACTTCTTTGACCTCCATGGGCTCCATCCTCGGGTGGCGGCACCGATGTTGACTAGCTGGCCGCCACCGTAGTCGCCGGCCGCGGTGCGGTGCGCGGCGCCCAACCGGGCGGACCGAAGACGTAGCCCAGCCGGTCACGCCAGCGCCGCGCCGAGCGGACATCGCGAGCGATCGCCGCGTATTCGTGGGTCTGCAACGTCCAGATGTTGAATGTGGTTACCGGCTTGGTCAGGCCGTAGTGCGGCCGGAACAGTTCGGGCTGAAACGTCCCGAACAGGCGATCCCACACGATCAGGATGCCGCCGTAGTTCTTGTCGAGATACTCCGGATCCATCCCGTGATGCACGCGGTGATGCGACGGAGTGTTGAACACGAACTCGAAGGCCCGCGGCAGCTTGTCGATGCGTTCGGTGTGGATCCAGAACTGGTAGATCAGGCTGATGGAGAAGCTGGTGAACACCATCCACGGCGGAACGCCCAACAGCGGCAACGGAATCCACATGATGATCTCGCCGCTGTTGTTCCACTTCTGTCGCAGCGCGGTCGCGAAGTTGAAGTAGCGGCTGGAGTGGTGCGCCTGGTGGGTGGCCCAGATCAGCCGTACCCGGTGGGCGGTGCGGTGGTAGGCGTAGAACAGCACGTCCACCCCGACGATCGCGATCACCCACGTGTACCACTTCGTCGGCGACAGGTGCCACGGCGCGACGTAGGCGTACAGCGCGGCGTAGCCGAGCAGTGCACCGAATTTCCAGACGCCCATCGTCGCGACCGACATGAGCCCCATCGAGATCGAGGCCCACGCGTCGCGGGCGTGGTAGGCGCCGGACGCGGGTTGGTCGGCTTCGGTGAGCTGCTCGAGCTTGCGAGCCGCGGTCCATTCGAGGATCAGCAGCAGGAGGAAGAACGGGATTGCGAACAGCACCGGCTCACGCATCTGCGGCGGGAGAACGGACAACAGTTCACCGATTCGATCCACGCGACACCTCCGGCGGGGAGTCTAACGCGATCCGGCCGCGTTGTTAGACACGGCGTCAAGAAGCCTCAGCGGAAGCTGAGTACCTCGTTGCCCCAGGTTTCGCGGATCGGCCGGTCGAGGTCGTCGACGACGCGGTCTCGGCGATCGATGACCAGCGTCGCGCGGTCGTCGGTGCGGTACGGCGCCCAGTGCGGCAGCCCCACCGGAACGTTGGGCTCGCCGGTGGCCGCGAACGCGGTCCAGCGCGCCCGCACCCGCTCCGACAGCTCTTCGCCGGTCTTGAGCCCGCCGAGCTTGAACGTGACGTCACGAGGGCCGGAGATCAGGTTTCCCCAGACGTAGATGAGCTCGGTGGCGTGCGCCGCGCCCAGCCGGATCGCTTTGAAAAGCGGTGTGGCCCAATCAAATCGATAGAGGTAGACCGGAGCCACCGCGGTGTGCCCCTCGGCGAACCACACCGTCGGCATCCGGAAGCCGACGTCGCTGGCCACCCCCAAACTGCGGGTGCGCGCCATTTTGGCGGGGTACGCCGAACTGACCTGATCGGCGGTCGGCAGCTGCAGGTCCGGCTGGTCGTTGGCCATCTCGCTGAACATCGTCCGGACCGACTTGGGCGCGATGGGCATCAGCGGTGAGCGCATCAGCCGGAACAGGGCGGCCTCGTCCTTGTTGGTACCGATCAGCAGCGGCACCGGATGGGTTTTGCCTGCCCTGGCCAGCGTCACCGGGTAGTCCGGCACCAGATCACCGTCGACGGTGGGCGCGAACGCCAGCAACCCGGGTGTGGTGGCCGGAACATGGTCGAACAGATGCTGTGATGCGTCGACCAGAGTCTCGACGGGCGCGCGGTGCGCCTCTTCTGCTGTCATGCCGAGCCGATCGAGGAACAGATCGGCCACGGTGCCCGCGCGCTCGCCGCCGTAAATCGACGTGGCCGGCGCGCTCTGGGCGATCGCGCGGGAGAACACACCGGCCGCTTCCGGCACGGCCAGCAGCGTGGTCGTGATCGCGGCTCCGGCGGATTCACCGAACAACGTCACCCGGTCCGGGTCGCCGCCGAATCCGGCGATGTTGTCCTGCACCCAGCGCAGCGCGGCCAGCACGTCGCGCAGGGCGACATTGCTGTCGAACCCGGCCGACGAGAGATCGAGGAAGCCCAGCGCGCCGAGCCGGTAGTTGATCGTGACGACGACGACGTCGGAACCGGTGGCCAGCACGGTGCCGTCGTACATCGGCTGGCTGCCCGACCCGAAGATGTAGGCGCCGCCGTGCACCCACACCATCACCGGCTTGGGCTCGCCGGTGCCCGACGGCGACCAGATGTTCAGGAACAGGCAGTCCTCGTCGGCGCGGGTGCCCAAGCCCATCGGGATGGGGCTGCGCGGCTGCGGACTGACCGGACCGAACGTCGTCGCATCGGCGACCTCGGTCCACGGCTGCGGAGCGACGGGTGCCCGCCAGCGCAGGTCTCCGACCGGCGGGGCGGCATAGCGAAGGCCCTTCCAGGTCTTGACTCGGCCGTCGTCGGCGCCGCGGACCGGCCCGTAACGGGTCTCGACGATCGGGCTGTCCACGATCGGCCGCACGCTCGCATCCGTTGTCATCGTTGTCCTCCTGCACATCGCGCGATGTCGATGAACGACACCACCCATCCACGCTACCGACGGGTAACGCGTCCGGGCTTGCGGCTGCCGGTCTATCCGGTCACCGCGGCCGCCGGCTATGACGGCGGCCACACTCGTCGGCCCAGCTATCCTGGCCCGCGTGCGGAAATGGGCGCTCCTGTTGGCCGCTATCACCGTGGAGGTCACCGGCACCCTGTCGCTTCGCGCGTCGCAAGACCATTCGGCGTGGCTGGTCCTGGTGGTGTCCGGCTATCTCGCCTCCTTCTACTTCCTGGCGTTGGTGCTGCGGGCCGGCATGCCGGTCGGGGTGGCCTATGGCGTCTGGGGTGCGGTAGGAACCGCGGCGACGGCCATTCTGGCGGCGGTGATCTTCGGCGACCCGTTCACCGTCCCGATCGTGGCCGGGATCGGGTTGATCATCGCCGGCGTTCTGCTCGTGGAGCTCGGGTCGCGGAATCACGCCGGCGAGGAGGGCACGCGGTGATGTGGCTGACGCTGGCCGGGGCCATCCTCATCGAGGTGTGCGCGACCCTGTGCCTGCGCGCCTCGGACGGTTTCCGCAAGAAGGCGTGGGTCGCACCGATGCTGCTCGGCTATCTGGTGTCGTTCACGCTGCTGTCGGTGACCCTGTCGCTGGGTATGCCGGTCGGGGTCGCCTACGGCGTGTGGTCGGCGGCCGGGGTCGCCCTGATCGCGGTGATCGCCCGGGTGTTGTTCGCCGAGCCGCTGACCCCGCTGATGATGGGTGGCATCGCGTTGATCATCGCGGGTGTGCTCACGATCGAACTGACCGGCGCCGTGGGCTGAGAGCGCGGGCCAGCAGTACCGCCGCCAGTCCGGCCACCGGGACGGTCAGCAGACCGACTCGCAGCGACACCGCGTCGGCGACCGCACCCACCAGGATCGGCGATCCGAGGAATCCCACTCGCATCAGCCACGTCAACACCGTCAGCCCGGTGCCCGGCCGCAGTCCGGGCAGCTCGTCGGCGGCGTGCATGGCGGCGGGCACCAGGGTGGCCGAGCCGAATCCGGCGGCGGCGAACCCGGCGATGGTGCCTGGGATGCTGGGGAACGCCAGGGCGCCCGCCATCCCTACGGCGACGATCAGACCGCCGGCCCTGGCGACCGTGCATGGCCCCCACCGGTCGGTCAATCGGTCGCCGACGAGGCGGCCGATGAACTGGAACCCGACCAGGGCGACGTAGCCGAACGCCGCGAGCGCAGCGGGCGCCGACAGCGAATCTCGCAGATACAACGTGGCCCACGAACTGCCCGCGTCCTCCACGGCGGCACCGGCGATCGCAATGGCCACCAGCGCGGCCAACGCGACATAGACACTGCGACCCGCCCGGCCCGTGGCCCGCTCACCCAGCGGGGTTTCGGTGTCGTCGTGGTCAGGCCCGGGCAGCAGGTAGCGGTAGGCGACCAGGCACACCGCGCTGAACAGCAGAGCGGAGACCGAGAGCTGCACGGCACGGGGAATCCCGAGATAGATTGCGCCCGCGCCGATCAGGCCGCCCAGCACGGCGCCCGACGACCACACCGCATGCAGCGAGTTGATGATGAAGCGGCCGTACGCGCGTTGCACGCGCAGCCCGTGCACGTTCTGGGCGACATCGGTCACCGAGTCGGCCGCGCCGGCGCAGAACAGCACCGCCGCCAGGGTCGGCCCGGTGGGTGCCACGCCGGCGAGAACGGTGAACACGGCGAGCAGCAGAGAACTCGCGACCGCGACAACCGACGAACGGTAGCGGCGGACGAGGGCGGCGGCGGTCAGCCCGGTCAGGAGCGCGCCCGCCGAGAACGCGGCCACCGCCAGACCGAACGCCGAGTTGGACAGGCCCAGGTCAGCCTTGATCTCTGGGAAACGCGGCAGCAGGTTGGCGAACAACACGCCGTTCGTCAGGAACAGGGCGGCGCTGGCGATCCGTGCTCGCCGATTTCGTACAGCGAGTCCGGGGCCGCCCATGTGAGGCGAGGTTACGGGCAACCAAGCAAGATGGCACACATGACTGCTTCGTCGCTGGCCGAACTCGCCCATCGGTTCGGTGTGGCCACCGAGTACTACGACTGGACCGGGCGGTCCGTCCCGGTCGAGGAGGACACCCTGGTGTCGGTGCTGGCCGCGCTCGGTGTCCAGGCCGGCACCGAAGAGGGCCGCGCCGCAGCGCTTTCGGCCGAAGACACCCGGTATTGGTCCCGGTCACTGCCGCCGACGATCATCGGTCGCGCCGACAGTGAGACCTCGTTCTGGGCGCATGTCACCCATGGCGACCCGGCGTACGTCTGGGTCCGGTTGGAGGACGGCACAGTACGCACCGGGGTGCGCCAAGCCGACAACTTCACCCCACCGCACGACCTGGACGGAAGGCTGGTGGGTGAGGCGACGTTCGTGCTGCCCGCCGATCTGCCGCTGGGCTATCACCGCGTCCACTTGAGCTCAGGTGGTCAGGAGTTCAGTACGCCGCTGATCGTCACCCCGGCCTGGCTGGGGCTGCCTGCCCGGCTCGGCGCACGGCGGATGTGGGGACTGGCCACCCAGGTCTACAGTGTGCGCTCCAAGAACTCTTGGGGCGTAGGCGATCTCGGTGACCTCACCGATCTCGCCGTGTGGGCCGGGGCGCGTCACGGTGCCGGCTACATCCTGGTCAACCCGCTGCAGGCGGCCGCGCCGACCCGGCCCATGGAGCCCTCCCCCTACCTGCCGACGTCCCGGCGGTTCACCAATCCGATCTATCTGCGGGTCGAGTCCGTTCCCGAGTTCGCTCAGCTGCCCAAGCGCGGCCGGGTGTGGAAGTTGCGGGCCGCGGTGCAGGCCCGGTCACGCAAGATTGATGCCATCGACCGCGACTCGGCGTGGTCCGCGAAACGTACTGCGCTGAAAGCGATTTACCGGGTCCCCCGGTCCGCGGGCCGCGAGCTCGCCTTCGAGGCCTTCAAAAAGCGGGAAGGCCGGGCCCTCGACGACTTCGCCACCTGGTCGGCGCTGGCCGAGAAGTACGGCGGCAACTGGCGGAAGTGGCCGAAAGGCCTGCGGCATCCGGCCGGCCCCGACGTGACCGAGTTCGTCCACCGGCACGCCTCGGCGGTGGAGTTCCACCGCTGGCTGCAGTGGCAGCTCGACGATCAGCTCGCGGCCGCACAATCCCAGGCCGTCCGCACCGGGATGGCGCTGGGCATCATGCACGACCTCGCCGTCGGCGTGCATCCCGACGGCGCGGACGCCTGGGCCCTGCAGAACGTGTTGGCCACCGGGGTCGCCGCCGGCGCCCCTCCCGACGAGTTCAACCAGCTCGGCCAGAACTGGTCGCAACCGCCATGGCGGCCGGATCAGCTCGAAGAGCTTGGCTACCAACCTTTTCGGGATCTGATCGCGGCGATCCTGCGGCATGCAGGCGGTGTCCGCATCGATCACATCATCGGACTGTTCCGGCTGTGGTGGATCCCGTCCGGCGCCGCGCCGACGAAGGGCACCTACGTCCGCTACAACCACGACGCGATGATCGGGATCGTCGCACTCGAAGCGCACCGGGCCGGCGCCGTCGTCGTCGGCGAGGATCTGGGCACGGTGGAACCGTGGGTACGTGACTATCTGCGGGCCCGCGGCGTGCTGGGCACGTCGATCCTGTGGTTCGAACTGGACCGCGACGGCGGCGGCGGGCCGCTGCAAGCCCAGCGCTGGCGGGAGTTGTGCTTGTCCTCGGTGACCACGCACGACCTGCCGCCGACCGCCGGGTACCTGGCCGGTGAGCACGTGCGGTTGCGTGACGAGCTCGGCCTGCTCACTCGCCCGGCCGAGGAGGAACTGGCCGACGATCGCGCCGAGCAGGCAGCGTGGCTGGCCGAGCTTCGCCGGGTCGGCCTGCTCGGCGACGACGCCGATGAGGAGCAGGTGATCCTGGCCCTGCACCGGTATCTCGCCCGCACCCCGTCGCGGTTGTTGGCGCTGGCGTTGACCGATGCGGTCGGCGATCGGCGCACCCAGAACCAGCCCGGCACCACCGACGAGTACCCGAACTGGCGGGTCCCGCTGACCGGGCCCGACGGCTCGCCACTGTTGCTCGAGGATGTGCTGACCGACCCACGGGCGCAGACGCTGGCGGCGGTGATGCAGTCCGCGACCGCGCCACACCCGGAGTAGCGAGTGCCGAAATACAGCGCGGGCGTACTGCTGCACCGACATGTCGACGGCGTGGTGGAGGTGCTCATCGGGCATCCCGGCGGGCCGTTCTGGGCACGCAAGGACGACGGCGCGTGGTCTATTCCCAAGGGCGAGTACGACCCCGATACCGACGATGCGTGGGCGGCCGCACGGCGTGAGTTCGCCGAGGAGTTGGGATCCGATGTGCCGCAGGGCGACCGGATCGAATTCGATGCGGTCAAACAGCCGAGCGGCAAGGTGTTGACGGTGTTCGCCATCCAGGCGGACCTGGATGTGGCCCAGGCACAGAGCAATACCTTCAGCATGGAGTGGCCGAAAGGCTCGGGGCGGATGCAGGAGTTCCCCGAACTGGACCGGGTCGGATGGTTTCCGGTGGCACGAGCGCGCCACAAGTTACTCAAGGGCCATGTGGTGTTCCTGGACCGGCTGATGGCTCATCTGGCGGGACTGAGCGAAGGCGATCCGGAGACTGCGGGTTAGCCTCGCGACGTGAAGTACGCCGTCGTCGCTCCCATTGCCGCGGGGGTCACCGCGGACCCCGTGTGGATGACGGAGTTCGCCCGCCATCTCGAGACGTGTGGTTTCGAGTCGATCATCATGGCCGAGCACACGGTGCTGGTGACGCAGTACACCAGCGTGTATCCCTACGACCCGTCCGGTCGGGTCGAGGTGGCTCCCGAGTGCCCGGTGCCCGACCCGCTGGAGATGCTGGCGTTCCTGGCCGGCCGGACCACCACGCTGGGTCTGGCCACCGGGGTGCTGGTGTTGCCCAACCACCACCCGGTGATGCTGGCCAAGCGGGCCGCCACCGTCGACGTGCTGTCCGGCGGACGGCTGCGGCTGTGTGTCGGGGTGGGCTGGTTGCGGGAGGAGATCGAATCCTGCGGAGCCGATTTCACCAGCCGGGGCCGCCGCGCGGACGAGCAGATCGAGGTGCTGCGAGCACTGTGGGCCGACAATCCCGGTGGCGTGAGCCACCACGGCGAGTTCTACGACATCGACCACGCGATGTCGTATCCGAAACCGGTTGCAGCCGAGGGAGTTCCGATCCACGTCGGCGGGCACAGCCGATTGGCGGCGCGCCGGGCCGGACGCCTCGGCGACGGTTTCCAGCCACTCGGGGTCGGTGGCGCCGAGCTTGCCACCCTGGTCGAGGTGATGCGGCTGGCCGCCGAGGACGCCGGGCGCGACCCCGCCTCTTTGGAGTTGTCGCTGGGGCATCTGGTGACGAAGGTGGACGCCGACCGTGCCGGCCGGCTTGCCGACGTCGGAGCCGGGCGGCTGGTGCTGGGGATGCCTGCGGTAACCGACATCAACGAAGCCAAGGACCTTCTGTCGGCCTGCGCGCAGCGCCTGGGTTTGCGGCCGTGACACTTTCGGTTTCCGATCGGTCGGACCTGTCGAGCGTCGTGCACCGCTACGCCGCGGCGGTCGACGATCGCGATGTCGAGAGCGTGATCGGACTGTTCACCGTCGACGGCGAATTGGTCCTGCCCGACCCGCCGGAGGTGCTGACCCCGGCGCGGTCGCACCGCGGCCCGGACGCCATTCGCGAGGCACTCGCCGCAGTGACCAGCGTCGGCCGGACCCACCACGCCATCGATTCCGAGGTCTATACCGCCGGTCCGAATCCCGCTGTCGCGCGGGGTCGTATCGCGGCGACCGCACACCATTGGAGCCGCGGCCCCGAGGGCATCGGCGATCTGGTGTGGTATCTGCGCTACGACGACGACTATCAGCGATCGGAGTCGGGCTGGCTGCTGACCCGCCGCGCCCTGACCATCGATGCGATCGAGACGCGCCCCACCCGTCGCGTGCGCTGAGGACAACCCACCGAGCGTGGGCGTTGTCGGTGGTGTGCCGCAACTTCTCCGACGACAAGCCGCACGCTCGGCGTCAGTTGCGGGACTGCAGCGCCTGCTGGCCGAACGTACCGGTCTCCAGTGAGCCGTCCGGCAGGACCAGATCGCCGCTCTCGAGCCGGGACCGCAGGTAGGCGAATGTCTGCGCGGTCTGGGCGAACAGGTGCTCTCCGGCCACCAACGCCGGTCGCGACTCCTCGTCGGCGGTGACGAACTGCGGCAGCGGCTGCACCACGGTGTGGTAATCGACGTTGAAGAACAGCGGGAACGAGTACCGCTCCTGCTTGACCTTTCGCACTCGGTGCGACGTGGCCACGAAGGCGCCGTTGGTCCACAGCTCGAGCATGTCGCCGACATTGACCACGAACGTGCCGGGAATCGGTGGGACGTCGATCCATTCCCCGGCTCCGTTGAGGACTTCGAGCCCGGGTGCGGTGGGCTTGAGCAGGGTGAAGCACTCGTAGTCGGTGTGTGCGCCGATGCCCTGGGCGTCTTCGGCGTCCGGGTTGTGCGGATAGTAGATCAGCCGCAGCTGGCTCGGTGTCTTGGTGGCGTGCCTGGTGAAGGTGTCCGGATCCTCTCCGAGCGCGACGGCGAAGGCGCCCAACAGATCCTGCCCGACGCCCAACACCGCCTGGTAGTACTCGGTGACCGTGTCGGCGAAGCCGGGAACGTCCGGCCACACGTTGGGCCCGAGCATCGGGTTGCCTGCCAGGTGGTCGGGATCGTCGGCGGGCAGGTCCAACGCGGTGTCGAACGCTTCCTTGAAGTCTGGCTTGTCGCTGTAGAACCCTTCCTCACCCACCGGCACGTAACCGCGATGACAGTTCGACAGCCCGATGTAGGACTTCATCTTCTCCGCCAGCGGTAGCCCGAAAAACTGCTTGGTGGCGTCGAGGAGCCGATCGAAAAGTTCGTCGCTGACCGGGGTCCCCGAGATGTAGAAGAACCCGACCTCGCGTGCCGCCGCGCCGAGTTCGCCTGCGACGCGGTCACGGTCGGCAGGGTTGGCGGACCGCAACCCACTGATGTCGATGACGGGTACCGATTGAAATGATGTCGCCCCACTCACAGTGTCACGCTTCCTTCGCTTTCGTTGATGTCCCAGGCGATGTCGTCGTCGACTCGTAGCTGTTCTGACTGGATTCGAGGACGCAACAACGCCCCGACTCGGTCCGGATGGCTTGATTCAGCGATCCACCAATCGGTTCCGCTGACAACCCCGAGGGAGATCTCCTGCGGGTGGGCCCAGCCGAACCGGTCCCCCACTCGCACCAGAACACCCGCCGCGTCCGGCGCCGACAGCACCAGTCCCCAACAGGGTTGTCTGGTGCCGGCTTCACGCTGCCAGTGCTCGGTGTAGTCGGCGTGCACACCGATCTCCACGAGAGTGTCACCGGCCCAGCTCATTCGGCCCGCATCGGGAAGCTCGGGCGGCTGCAGGTCGACCAGACGGTCCCATTCGAAGACGTCGTCGTGCTGGCCGAGCCGGCCTGCGAAACCCTCCCCCGGCCCGCGAAGATCGACGAACATGGAGATGCCTTGCAGCCAGAGCACATTCGTTCCGGTGTCGCGAGAGCCGTCGGCCTCGATCAACAACGTCCGTCGCCACAGTCCGGTGCAGTCGACAACCAGCGGAATCATTGCGACGCATCCCATCTCGTCTGCAACTCGGCGAACCCGGATGCGGTGGGCCGGCCCAGCGCCCGGACCCGGGCGATGCCGCCGTCGGGATACGCCTGCACCCGAATGGCGGTGATCGCGGGGGCATCGACCACGAAGACCTGCCGCGCGTCGGCGATCAGGCGCGTGCGGGGCAGCACCACCTCGTCGAAGGTGAGTGCCCACCACGGGCGTCGGGCATCCGGCCGGTCACGGGTACCGAGAACGGACACCTCGCGGGATGCATTGAACACGAAGTACGAGGTGTCGATTTCGATGCGGGCCAGATCGGTGGATGTCAGAAACGAGATCGTCACCGCGTCGTGGGTGTCGGGTCCGATGTCACGGCGGCGACGGGCTTCCCAGCCCGATCCCATGTTCTGCGGGCGGTCCGCGGCGATCAGTGCCCGTGCGTCGGCGTAGAACGTGTCGCTGCAGTGCTCGACACGCCCGCCGTGCTCGGCGCCGGAGACCTCGACGGTCACCCCCGACCACAGCGCCGGGTCGGGAACGGGCTCGCCGTAGGCCCGCAGCCTGGCCACCCCGCCGTCGGATGCGATCACCAACTTGAGGTGGGTGTAGCGACGCGGGTCGTCAACGGCGATGGCGTTGTGCGCGTCGGCTTTCAACGCTGTCATCGGCGACAGCAGCCGCCAGTCCACCCGCGCATCGCATGGGTCGGTGCCGGCCGCCAGCGTTGCCGCGTACAGCGTGGCGCCGGTGGGATGGTTTCCGGTGAAGTACCGGGTGTCGACGTCGATGGTGCGCAGCCGTCCCGGCACTCCGAGGCGGATGATGACCCAGTCCGGTGCGGGTGCGTGCCTTCGGGTCTCCCAGCCGTCGACGACTTCACCCCGCAGGTCGAAAGTGCCTGGCACGAAGTCGGGTTCGGCCGCGTCGATCAGCCGCTCTTTGACGCCGAACGACTCGTCGCTGGCCGCCACGACGCTACCGCCGACCGCGCGGCAGGCCAGGTCCAGTCCGGTCATGTGTGTAACCCCTGCGATAGTGGCCAGTGCGTGCGTGCGTTGTCGGGTCCAGCGGCGTAGACACCGGCCTTGCTGGTGGACAGGTTCAAGCCGACCAACATCTGCGCCAGACCCACCGCAGCGGCCACCCCGTCGACGGCGGGCACCCCCAGTTTCTCGGTGATCGCGGCGGTCACCCCGGCCATCCCCGCGCAGCCCAGGCAGATCACGTCGGCGCCGTCCAGAGTCACCGCACGTTCGGCTTCGGCGACGATCGCGGCGACCGCGGCGGCGGGGTCGGCGTCGACCTCGGCGGTGCCGAGGCCGCACGCCCGTACCGAAGCGCAGTGCGCCGCCAGTCCGGCCAACAACAGCCGGTCCTCGATCGGCGCGATAGACCGGGCCAGGGTGGTGACCACCGAGAACCGTCTGCCGATCAGCTGCGCGACGTGGGCGGCCGATTCGGCGATGTCGAGCACCGGCACGTCGAGCATCTCCTGCAGCGCATCCTTGCCGTGTTCACCGAAGCCGGCCAGCACCACGGCATCGGCGTCGAATGTCCCGGCGGCGAGCTGGGTGGCGACGACGTCCATCACCCCGACGGCCGAAAGGTAACTTTCCGCGGCGGAGTCGATCGCGACGGATCCGAAAGAGGGTTGCACGGTGACGATTTCGGTCTCGGGTGCGGCGGCCGCCCTGGCCGCGGCGTCGATCTCCGCCGTCATCGTCGCCGAGGTATTCGGGTTGAGCACCAGTATTCTCATGCCGGCTCCCGCAGTCCGGCGACCAGCAGATCGCCGCGACTGTCCTGACCGGCCATGCGTCCGGCCCGCCAGGTCTGACGGGTAGCACCGGTCAGCGAGGTGCCCTCGTACGGGGTCATCGCATGACGGTGCCGCAGGTCGGCACCCCGCACCACCCACGCGGCGTCGGGGTCGAACACGCAGAAGTCGGCGCGTTTGCCTGCGGCGATCACTCCACGGTCGGTCAGGCCGGCGAGTTCGGCGGGCGCCTGCGCCATCCACCGGCACACCTCGGGCATATCGAATCCCCGCCGGCGTGCCTGAGTCCACAACGCGGGCAGGGCGATCTGCAACGAGCTGATGCCACCGAAGGCACGACCGAAGTCACCGCCGGTCAGGTCTTTGTGGCGCGGGGCGCACGGCGAGTGATCGGAGACCACCATGTCCAGCGTTCCGTCGGCCAGCGCGGCCCAGAGCAGGTCGCGGTTGTCCTTGCCGCGGATGGGCGGACAGGCCGCGAACACCGTCGCACCCTCGGGGATGGTCTCGGCGGCGAAAGTCAAGTAGTGCGGACATGTTTCGGCGGTGACCGGAAGACCCGCCGCCTTGGCCTCGGCGATCATCGGCAGCACCTCGGCACTCGAGACGTGCACGATGTGGGCTCGGGCGCCGGTCTCGGCGACCGCGTCGAGCACGATGCGCACCGCATCCTGTTCGGCAGCGTCGGGCCGTGACCGCAGGAATTCGCCGTACGACCGTCCACCCGGTACCGGGCACCCGGTCAGCACTCGTTCGCTCTCGGCATGCACCAGCAGCACCGAATCCAGTTCGGCCACAACGGCCATCGCCGCCCGCAGCTGGTCGGGGTCCAACGGCGGAAAGTCGGCGTTCCCCGATTCGGAGAGGAAGCATTTGAAGCCGAGCACTCCCGCGCCGGCGAGTTCACCGAACGACTCGAGATTGCCGGGCACGATGCCGCCCCAGAATCCGGTGTCGACGCGGCATGCGCCGTCCGCCGCGGAACGTTTGGCCTCCAACGCCGCCACCGTGGTCGTCACCGGGTCACAGTCCAGCGGCATGTCCACCACCGTGGTGATGCCTCCGGCCAGCGCCGCCGCCGTAGCGGAGTCGAAGCCCTCCCAGTCGGTACCCGGCTCGTTGATGTGGACATGGGTGTCCACCAGTCCGGGTAACAACACCATGTCGGGACCGAGCACCGTCTCGTCGGCGCCGCCAAAATTCCCGTCGATTTCGGTGACGACGCGAATCACGCCGTCTCCCAACCCAATCGCGGCCGACTGGACCATACCGTCGATCACCGCGCGCGGCGCGCGAATGACGTGCTCGACGGCGGCCGTGGTCACGGTGGTGGCACCGGGCCGAACCGCTCCGCGAAGGTCCTCGTCAGCTCCGGCCAGACATGCGGGTCGTGGCCGGGCACCAGCTCGTAACCCTTGTCGGTGGCCAGCCTCTTCAGCCTTCGGATCGGCTCGACCGTCTCGGCCGGGTCGACGTCGATGAACCCGCCGATCGGCAACTCGTGCTCGATGTTCTCGGTGAGGTCGGCGGCGTCGAACGCGAACACGAATCCGCCGCCGCCCACCGACTCGTCGAGGTCGACGACGAAGCTCTGATGCCCGGGCGTGTGGCCGTAAGTGGGCACCGCGGTGATACCGGGTGCGATCTGCGCTTCACCGTCGGCCAGCACCCAGTCGATGCGGGGATCGTCGAAGTCGATGCGGTTGATCGCGTTGTGTTCGGGCTCGGGATGGTTGGAAAGCCCGTACTCCAGCTCGCGGCGCTGCGCATGCACCGGGACCTTGCCGGCGAACAACTTCACGCCGCCCGCGTGGTCGTGGTGCAGGTGCGACAGCGCCACGAGGTGGATGTCGTCGACGTCGATCCCGATGTCGTGCAACGACTCCTCGATCGGCTCGCCGGGTCCTGGGAGGACCGGGATGTACTCGACGGTCGGGAAGAACCGCCGGTACAACGCCGGATCGCGGATCAGTGCGGTGTTGAACCCGGTGTCGAGCAACACCCAGCCACCGTCGGTCTGCAGCAGCACACCGGGAACCGGCTCACGCATCCGCAGCTCGGGTGGCGCCCCGTAGACCGACACCGACTTGGGCAGCTCCTCCCAACCCAGGGTCAGTAGGACGATCCGGCGAACTTTCCCGTCTCCCAGGACCATTCGGCTCAGCCTACCGACAGCGCGGCCAACCGCAGCGTGTTCGGATCGGTCACCACATGCGCCTGCTCCACGCCCTTGAGCCACGGCTGGGCCACCATGAAGTCGTTGACATTGGCGATGTTCAGCCAGCAACCGGTCTTCACCGCTTCCTCACCGGCGGTGGAGAAGGCCGCGAGGTCACCGGTGGGCAGACCCTTGGCCAACGCGTCGGTGATCGGCGGGGCCGAGCAGCCGAAGAAGTTCAGGCCGCCGTCGGCGTCCCAGGAGATGTGCCCCCAGGTGTAGGGCGACGGCGCATCAGGCCAGCCGAGGTAGGTCATGATCTCCGGCGCCGCCTGACCGTCACCGCCGACCCATCCGTAGATCTCCGACGTCGGGTAGGCCTGGACCTTGGCATTGAGTCCCGCCGCGGCCAGCTGGGTCTGAACCAGGTTGGAAATCAACTGGTTATCGGGGTTCGACGAGTCGTAACCGATGGTGACCGACTTCTGGTCGGCGGGCAGACTCGCCGCCAGCGAGGTCAGCACGGACGGATCATGGGTCACCGATTGCTTGCCGTACTCGGCGGCCATCATGTTCGCCGGGTAGATCTGGTCAGCCTTCTTGCCGCGGCCGAAGTAGGTCTGCTTGACCAATTCGTCGACGTCGATCGCCTGCATGACGGCGTTGCGATTCTTCGCGTCGGTCATCATCCCCTTATTGGGGTTGATGTAGACGAAGTTCGACATCATCGTCGGCAGTGAGTAATTCGTGAACGACTTGTTGTCCAGGTAGGACTGCACCGCCGAGGACGGCAGGTCATGCAGGATCGCGGCGAGCTGACCGTTGTTGAACTGCAGCTGCTGCGCCGAGACATCGGTGATCACCGGCAGTTCGACCTTCTCGAAATACGGCTTCGCGCCCCAGTAGTCGCCGAAGGCGGTCAACTGGTACTTCGAACCCACCTCGGCGGCGGTCAACGTGTACGGACCGGTGCCCAGGTCGTGAGTGGTCAGATAACCCTGCGCGTGGTCGGTGCCGGCATTCTTCTGCAACCCGTCCGGACTCATCATCCGCGGACCATAGGGGCATGCCAGGTAGTCCAGGAACGCCGAGTTCGGCGCCTTGAGCGTGACGGTGACGTCGTAATCGCCCTGGGTGGTCACCGATTCGACATCGGACACCATGTATGCGGGTCCCTGATTGACCGCTGCGCGCCGGTCGAAGGACGCCTTGACCGCAGCCGAGGTGAAGGGCGTGCCGTCGTGGAACTTCACGCCCTGACGCAGCTTGAAGTTGAAGACCTTGTTGTCCGGCGACGCCGTCCACTCGGTCGCCAGCAGCGGCTGGAGCTCCGCCTTGTCGGTGCCGCCCTTGTACTGCAGCAGACCCTCATAGGTGTTGGTGGTCAGCAGCAGGCCCTGGCCGGCGTAGTAGATGTCGGGGTCCGGCGGCTGGCCCGGATCCTGCAGGAACGACAGCTTCAGCACCTTGTCGGTCGGAGCCGCGTTCGGGGTGCTGCCGCCGCCGGAATTCGAACCGCCACAGGCGGTCAGGGCCAGGGCTGCGGTCGCGCCGATCGCGAGCAGCGTGGTGAGTTTCTTCATCGGGCGGCTCCTTCGAGTACCGGAGTGGTGAGGGATGCGAAAGCGTCGAGGATCTCTTCGGTGGTCCGCGTGGCGCCGGTCTGCAGGTACTCCATGGCATCCAATGCGGCTTCGTGCCGGTACACCGATGAGCCACCGACGCAGTCGGACACCACTCGCACGTGGAAGTCGCGCTGATGGGCGTCGGCGAAGGTGTAGTGCACGCACACGTCGGTCAGCCCGCCGATCAGGATCAGCGTGTCGGCCTTCAACCCGGACAGCACGATCTCGAATTCGGTTCCGATGAAACCGGAATACCGCCGCTTGACGATGTGGAACTCGTGATTGGGGCCGGTGAAGTCGGGTAACAGCTCGGGATGCAGCGGGGTGCCGGGCCTGCCGTCGATGCAGTGCGGTCCTTCGACACCGTCGAGTTCCCGGCCGAAGTCGATGCCGTTGGCGCGGTGCACCTCCTGGAAGAACACGATCGGGATGGTCGCGGCACGCGCGGCGTCGATCAGTTGCCGCGCCCGGCCGATTCGGTCGGCATAGCCGGCCATGTGCGGGATGCCCACCTCCTCGACGGGCATGTCGCCGCTTTCTTGCATGTCGACGACGACCAAGACCGGATTGCCCACTATGAGTGGCTGTTTCGGCACCTATCCTCCTGTAACTGCGATGCGGGGGTCTGCGGCGGCCTGGAGAAGATCCACGACCGTGTTGATGAAGACGTAGAGGGCGCCGAGCATCAGCGTGACGCCGGCGATCGCCGGGAAATCGGCCACCGGGATGCTCTGGGCGATGTACTGGCCGATGCCCGGCCAGCCGAAGACCTGCTCGACGACCAGCACGCCGGCGAACATCAGGCCGACCTGCAGTCCGGTCATCGACAACGCCGAACCGACGCAGTTTCGCAGGACGTGACCGGCCACTATTCGGCTCTCCGACAGTCCTTTTGCCCGCGCGGTGCGCACATAGTCGCTGTCCATATCGGTGAGCAGGCTGGATCGCAGCACCCGGCCGATGGCGACCGCCGGGCCCAGCGCCAGCACCAGGGCGGGCAGGATCAGGTGGTGCAGGGCATCGGTGACAACGTCGAAGCGCCCGCTGAGCAGTCCGTCGACGGTCAGCAGTCCGGTGGGGCCGGTCGGCGGGTTGCTGATCCCGATGCGGCCGTTGGCCGGCACCCAACCGAGCTTCTGGTAGAAGACGATCAGCCCCAGGATTCCGAGCAGGAACATCGGCGCCGAGGATCCGGTGAACAGAATCGCCCGCAGCACAGCCGATCCCCGCCACTTCAGGGTGGTGCTGAATGCCAGCAGCACGGCCAGCACCAGCGCGATGCCGATTCCGTAGAGCGCCAGTTCCAGGGTGGCCGGGAAGAAGCTGCCGAGGTCGGATGCGACGGCGTGCCGAGTCCGGTACGACGTTCCGAGGTCGCCCTGAACCGCGCCGGTGAGGTAGTGCCAGAACTGAGTGACGATCGGGTCGTTGAGGCCCAACGCTTCTCGGCGTGCGGCCACCGCCGAGGCGGACGCCTGGGCACCCATCTGGGCCTTGACCGGGTCAAGCGGTGAAATGTGTTGCAGCACAAACATCACGGCGGTCAGTGCGACCAGGATCACCAGCGTCGCCGCCAGTCGGGAGGCGATGAACGTTTTCACCGGTAAGCCTCCTAGCTCGTCTTCATCAGGTTGCGCAGGCTGTCACCGGCGACGTTGCCGATCACTGCGAGGACCAGGACGCCAAGGCCGGGCATCACCGGCACCCACCACTGCTGCAGGAAGTAGCTCAGGTTGCGGGCCGCGTCGGCGCCCAGTTCCGGGGCGGGGGCCGATTGGCCGAGACCGAGGAACGACAGCGCCGCCAGCGTGAGGATCAATGTGCCGAGGTCGAGGCTGGCGGCCACCAGCGCATTGGGCACCGCGCCGGGCAGCAGGTGGCGGGTGGCGACCCGGACGGGTCCGACCCCGGCCAGCCGGGCGGCCTCGACGTGCGGCCGGGCCGCCAATCGCGCGACCTCGCCGCGAACCAACCTGGCGTAGAACGGCCACCACACGATCGACACCGCGATGAGAGTGTGGACGAAGCCGGGCCCCAGTGCTGCGACGACCGCGATGGCCAGCACCGGCGCGGGCAGCGACAGGAAGCCGTCGGTGATGCGCATCAAGGTCGCGTCCAGCCAGCCACCGGCTGCGCCGGCGATGAGCCCGACCAGACCTCCGATGAGCAGTCCGACGCCGACCACCACCAGGGCCGCGAACCAGCTCGACCGGATGCCGAACAGCACGCGGCTCAAGATGTCCCGGCCGACGCTGTCGGTGCCGAGCAGGAAGCCGTTCTTGCCAGGCGCCTGCAGTGGCATGCCGACCGGCACCAGCGGGTCGTGCGGGGCCAGCAGCGGGACGGCGACGGCGATCACCGTCACCAGCAGGAGCAGGGACACGCCGAGCCAATTGACGATCACCGCACGGTCTTTCGGTAGCGCCGCCATCCGCTTCTCACGACTGCGCAACAGTGCCGGGGCGGGGACTGCGATGGCCATCAGCGCGCCTTCCGTTCGATACAGGCGACCTGGTGCGGGCTGCCGGGCGTGCCTTCCAGGCGGACGTCGAGTTCGATGTCGCTGCAGGTGTCGATCGCGATCGGGCACCGGGGGTGGAAGGCACAGCCGGTCGGCGGTGACAGCGGGCTGGCGGGTTCGCCTGCCAGCACCCGGCAGTCACGACCCAGGTCGGGGATCGCGTCGACCAGCGCCTGGGTGTAGGGATGTGTCGGGCGGCCGATCACGTCTTCGGCGGGGCCGATCTCGACGATGCGGCCCAGGTACATCACTGCGATCCGGTCGGCCACCACCCGTGCCACCGACAGGTCGTGGGTCACGAACACCACCGACATGTCCAGGGTGCGCCGCAGTTCACCGATCAGGTTGAGCACCGAAGCGGCCAGCGACACATCGAGCGCACTGGTCGGCTCGTCGCAGAGCAACACCTGTGGCGGGATCACGGTGGCCCGCGCCAGCGAGACGCGTTGGCGCTGACCGCCGGACAGCTGCGCGGCCCGCGACTTGACCACATCCTGCGGAAGTCCGACCCGCTCCAGCACGGCGGCGACAGCGTCCTTGCGTTGGGCACGCGACATCGACGTGCCGCGAAGCCGTTCACCGATCAGCTCACCGACGGACAACCACGGTGTCAGCGAGGCGCCGGCGTCTTGGAAGACCATCTGCGGGCGGGTGTCGCCGGCCAGTTCGACCTCGCCGGTGGTCGGCTTCTCCAGCCCGGCGATGATGCGCAGCAGCGTCGACTTTCCGGAGCCGCTCTCCCCGACCAGCGCCACCGATTCGCCGTGCGCGACGGTCAGCGACACTCCGCGCAGCGCCTGCAGTTTGCCCCCTGATGCTCCGGAGCGATCCAGCCTGCGGCGGCGCACGGTGAACGTCTTGGTCACGGTGCGAGCGTCGACGGCAGGCGGTTGATCAGCCGATATCTCGGCACGATCGGCGAAAGCCTCGGCCTCGGCGGCGATGATCCCGGCCAGTTCGGTACGCATCTCCGCCGGCTCGATGATGCAGGCGCTCACCCGGTTCTCGGCGCACGGTACCGGATCCGGTGGGGTGGCCGAGCATTCGGTGCGGGCCAGCGCACACCGGGGCACGAACGCACACCCGGGCAGCGGCGCGGTCGGGCTTGGCACCTGGCCGGCCATCGCCGCCAGCGGACGGTCCCGCGCCGTGTCCAGCGTCAGTCGCGATTGCAGCAGGCCATGGGTGTAGGGGTGCGCGGGGGTGGCGAGAACGTCGGCGGTCGGGCCTATTTCGGCGATCCGCCCGGCGTAGAGCACGGCGATACGATCGGCGATCTGCGCGGCGACGCCGAGGTCGTGGGTGATCAGCACGATGCTGCAGCCGATCTCGGCACGCAACCGCTGCAGCAGCGCCAGCACCTGCGCCTGGACGGTGACGTCGAGTGCGGTGGTCGGCTCGTCGGCGATGATCAACTCCGGGTCGCCGGCCACTGCGATCGCGATCATCACCCGCTGGCGCAACCCGCCGGACAGTTCGTGCGGGTAGGCCCGCATCCGTCGTTCGGGATCCGGAATGCCAACGGCAGTAAGCAGTTTCAGTGCTTCTGCGCTGCTGCCCGCTACTTCTTCGACTTGTTTGCCGATCCGCATCGTCGGGTTCAGCGATGTCATCGGGTCCTGGAACACCGCGCCGAGGTCGAGTCGGCGGACCTTGCGCAGCTGCTTGGCGGCGCCGGTGAGCATGTCGGTGTCACATACCTTGACCCCGCCGCGGGTCTTGGCCGCGCCGAGCAGGCCGAGCATGCTGAAGCCCAGAACGCTTTTACCGGAGCCGGATTCGCCAACCAGGCCCACGATTTCGCCGGGCGCGATCTGCAGCGACACCCCGCGCAGCGCGTGCACGTCCTTGCCGTTGCGGCGGAACGTGACACACAGATCATCCACCGCGGCGACCACGTCACCCGGCGTCGTCGCCGGTGCGTCAGGTCGCAGCGCGACACTTGCGGCGCTCGCCATGCAGAGTCTCCCGGAAGGTCAGAGGGTCGGAGAGGATGCGCTCCGCGGTGAGCCATCAGCCTGTCGACTGACAGTTTTACGGGCCTCTCGTCGCGGTGGGTGTCGCTGGCGTAACCAAACCAAGACGGCGCGTAACCGATAGGTATCCCGCGTTTCTGTCATGTGACAGAAAATCCCGGGGTCTGTCTTTTCGCAGGTGATGTAGGTCAACATCGGACCATGGAGACAACGCGGGCGGGACGTCCGCGCTTGACCGAACGGCGCAGACCCGGCACCACCGCGCGGGACGAGATCCTCGACGCCGCGGCGGAGCTGTTCACCAGCCGCGGCTACGCCAGCACCTCGACCCGGGCCATCGCCGAGGCGGTCGGCATCCGGCAGGCCTCGCTGTACCACTACTTCAAAACCAAGGACGAGCTGCTCTCAGCGCTCCTGCACCAGACCGTGACGCCGACCCTGACGTTCCTGTCCGGGCTCGAACAGAGCGGCGACCCCCGCTCGGCCGCAGCCACCCTGCACGCCCTGGCCGCCTTCGACGGCGCCCAGCTGCTCACTTCACAGTGGAACCTGGGTGCTCTCTACCTGTTGCCCGAGCTCAGGGAGGCCAGGCTGGCCACCTTCTGGACCGAGCGTGAGCGACTGCGACAGGCCTATCTCGACCTCAGCCGCGCGGTTCTGGCGGCGACCGGGATCACCGACGACGCGGCCGACCTTCCGTTTCGCCTGGTCGAGTCCTTGGTGAACATGTGGATACCGCCACCACACCCGGACCCCGCCGCGCTCGCCCGCCACGTTGCCGACGCGTGCCTTCGCGTCCTCGGCGTCACCGAGGATCAGCTTGCTGCGCTCAGCGCGTCCGAACCCGCCCGGGCAGGACATTTGTAGTATCAGGCCATGCCGCTGGCCAAAGGCGAGACATTCGCGGGCTACACGATCCTGCGATTGCTGGGCGCGGGCGGGATGGGCGAGGTCTACCTGGCCCAGCATCCCCGACTCCCCCGCCGCGACGCCCTCAAAGTGTTACCGGCCTCGGTGAGCGGCGACGCCGAATACCGGGCGCGGTTCGAACGTGAAGCGGACATCGCCGCCACGCTCTGGCACCCCCATATCGTCGGCGTCCACGACCGCGGGGAAACCGACGGCCAGCTGTGGATCGCCATGGACTTCGTCGACGGCAATGACGCCGGCGACCTGTTGAAGAACTTCCCCACCGGCCTGCCGCAGGCCGAGGTGCTCAAGATCGTCACCGCGGTCGCGGAGGCGCTGGACTACGCACACCAACGCCATCTGCTCCATCGCGACGTCAAGCCCGCCAACATCCTGGTCTCCAAGCAGGAGTCCGGTGAGGAGCGGATCCTGTTGGCGGACTTCGGAATTGCCCGATGGGACAACGATGCCAGCGGGCTGACCCAGACCAATATGACGGTCGGCACGGTGTCCTATGCCGCCCCAGAACAGCTGATGGGCCGTGACCTCGACGGTCGGGCCGACCAGTATGCACTGGCAGCCACTGCCTACCACCTGCTCACCGGCACCCCGCCGTTTCCGCATTCCAATCCCGCGGTGGTGATCAGCCAGCATCTGTCGGCGTTGCCGCCGAGCCTCGCCGAGCGCCGCCCCGAGTTGGCGAACCTCGACGCGGCGCTGCGCAAGGCGCTGTCCAAGGACCCTGCGGAGCGGTTCGACCGCTGCATGGACTTCGCGCGGGCGTTGGCGCACCACATCACCACCCCGGTGTCGGGTGACGGCCTTACCGATGCCGACGCCACCCGGCTGACCCCGATCACCGATGCGGCGCCCATCGGCGAGCCCGCCCCGCAATCCCGCAATCGATGGCTGAAAATCCTGCTTCCCGTCCTGGCGGTGCTGCTGGTCGCCGGTGTCGCGATCGCCTTCGTCGCGGGCCGCGACCGCGGCGAGGACGTCGCCGCCAAGGACATCCGGACCGCCACGACGACGGCGACCACCCCGGTCGTCCCGCCGCCGGCTCCCACCGCGACGACCACTCCATCGACCCCCACGACGACGACCGCGGCGACCGACACCGACACCGTCACCGTCGAGCCGACCCCCACCGCGGTGATCGGTTCGGACTGCACCGAGCCGGGCGCCACCGGAACCACCGCCGACGGGGCGACCGCCTACTGCACGAAGTTGCAGTACACCAACCGCTACCTGTGGTCGGTGCATTCCGACGAGATCCCGAACCCGGTGGTCACGTCATCGCCGACTGCGCCGATCGTCGCACCACCGACGGAGACCGAATCCCCGGTCCGTGTCTGCATGCAGGAAACCGGGCATACCAGACTGCGATGCGCCGAGGAGATTTTGCGCGGCAACGGCGGCTAGGACCGAACGATGAGCGCTGACGACACCCCGCTGTGGCTGTTCGCCGATCAGCTCGGGCCGCAGTTCTACGGCGGCGACCATGCGCACCGTCCGGTGTTCCTGGTCGAGTCGACCTCCGCGCTGCGACGGCGCCGCTTTCACCGGCAGAAGCTGCACCTGGTGCTGTCCGCCGTGCGGCACGCCGCGGCCGACCTGGGTGAGCGCGCAACCCTGGTGCGCGCCGAAACCTACACCGAAGCGCTCCGCGATTACGGCACGCCCGTGCTGGTGCACGAGCCGACATCGTTGGCCGCCGATCGCTTCGTGCGGCGCCTCCAGCGCGACGGAATGGTCGCCGAGGTGTTGCCCACCCCGGGATTTGCGTTGTCGCGCACCGACTTTCGGCGGTGGGCCGGGGATCGGCGCCGGTTTCGGATGGAGGATTTCTACCGCGAGCAGCGCCGGCGGTTCAGCGTATTGATGGACGGTTCCGAGCCGGTGGGCGGGCGGTGGAACTTCGACGCCGAGAACCGCGAGTCCCCACCCAAGAACGGTCGATCGATCGGCGTCGACGCGCCGTACCGCCCGCGCGAAGACGACATCGACGACCAGGTGCGCCGCGACCTGGATGCGATGGATCTGCCCACGGTCGGCGTCGACGGGCCGCGGCTGTTCGCGGTCACGCCTGCCGAGGCGCGCCGGGCACTGACGAGATTCATCGAACGTCGACTGCCGCTGTTCGGCCGCTACGAGGACGCCATGATGGGCGAGGACTGGGCGATGTCGCATTCCCTGCTGTCGGTGCCGCTGAACCTCGGCGTGCTGCACCCGCTGGACGCCGTGCATGCCGCCGAACAGGCCTACCGGGACGGCAACGCCCCACTGGCCGCCGCCGAGGGGTTCATCCGCCAGATTCTGGGGTGGCGGGAGTACATGTGGCACCTGTATTGGCACTTCGGCCCGGACTACCTGGACAACAACGCCCTGGCCGCCGAGACTCCGCTGCCGGCCTGGTGGAACGACCTCGACGCCGATTCGGTCACCGCCGAATGCCTGCGGCAGGCGCTCGGCGGGGTGCGGGACCGCGGGTGGGCGCACCACATCCAGCGGCTGATGGTGCTGGGCAGCCACGCGTTGCAGCGCGGTTACCAGCCGCGGGCCCTGACCGAATGGTTCGCCACCGCGTTCGTCGACGGCTTCGCGTGGGTGATGCCGACGAATGTGGTCGGGATGAGCCAGCACGCCGACGGCGGCCTGCTCGCCACCAAGCCGTACACCTCCGGTGGCGCCTACCTGAACAAGATGAGCGATCACTGCCGCACGTGCAGCTTCGACCCGAAGGTCCGCCTCGGACCGAATGCGTGCCCGTTCACCGCGGGATATTGGGCGTTCGTGCATCATCACCAGGATCTGCTCGCGGGCAACAACCGCACCGCACGCGCGGTGTCGTCGATGGCGCGGCTGGCCGACCTGGACGCCGTCGTCGAGCAGGAACGACACCGGGAGACGTTCTAGTCACACATCGGTGAAACGAATCCATGCCCTTGTGGCGATAGAGGTCGCAAGAGGCTGGTGTGATCTGCTCGCAGAGCGACCTCCAAGCTCCCTGGGCTATGTTCGACCGCAGACACAGACGGAGGTTGGAGTGAAAAGGCTCATCCTGGTGGCCGCCGGCGCGCTTGCCGCAAGTTCGGCAGCAGCCGCCCTCAGCATGGGGTCCAGCAGCGCCGACCCGAATGCCGGCGGCACGATGAACATCCTCGGCGAACCGTATTACAAGGCGGTCGCGATCCTGCACGCCCAAGGCATCTCCACGGTCTTCGGCGGCTCGGTGGGCAGCGACGTGCCCCAGGCCAAGTGCATCGTGCAGAGCCAGAAATACCTGGCCAGCGGCAAGATGTCGTTGATGCTGAACTGCACCAAGGCTGCCCAGCCCGACGCACCGGCGCCCAGCGCACCGGGCTCGGCGCCTGCCCAGCAGATCCCGTCCGACGGTGGTTCCCGGCCGACTCCGGGTGCTCCCGGAACCGTCATCGTCACGCCGACTCAGGTCGGCTGACCCCGCCCCGTGACGAGCTAGACTCCTCGGCAGTCACCGCCGGGAGGTTTGCCCATGCTGCGCCCACGCCGTTTCGAACGCGAGATCGATCCGGGACCGGTGCAGATCCAGGCCCGCAAGGTCGCCT
The DNA here is from genome assembly GCF_002086695.1 of Mycolicibacterium rhodesiae. GTDB lineage: Bacteria > Actinomycetota > Actinomycetes > Mycobacteriales > Mycobacteriaceae > Mycobacterium > Mycobacterium rhodesiae. Next base: position 72,147 of record NZ_MVIH01000005.1, on the reverse strand, counting down.
TCGACGTATCCGATGCGCCGCTGCACTGGATTCCCGGCCACCCGGTCGCCTCACACGTGATCGGTCTGCTCAACGTCGTGCTCCCGGTCGCGGAGCGCTGGTTCGTCGACACCTACAACGAAGCGCTGCCGCTGGTGAAGGATCCGCGGCTGGCCGAGGACATGCGCGGGTTCATCGGCCAGGAGGCCACCCACGCCGACACGCACGATTTGGTTCTTCAGGAACTGATGGTCGCGCGCGGCGTGGACGCCGAGCCGATCCTGCGCCAGCTCGACTTCGTGTTCGGCCAGGTGCTCTCGCCCAGTACGTCGCCCGACCCGCGGAAGCGGCTGAACAATCTGTGCGACCGGCTGTGGCTGATCGCGGCGATCGAGCACTACACCGCGGTGCTGGGCGACTTCGCGCTGAACTGCGCCTGGGACGACTACGACGCCGATCCCACCCTGGTCGACGTGTTCCGCTGGCACGGCAGTGAAGAGGTCGAGCACCGCAACGTCGCACACGACGTCGCGGTCTATTTCCACGACAGCTACCTCGACCGGATCCGGTCGATGGCGATGGCGGTGACGCTGATGGCCGGCTTCTTCAACCGGGGCAGCTGGTATCTGTGCCGCACCGACCCGACTCTGAACATGACCTGGTGGCAGATGCAGCGGCTGCGGGCCCGCGACTCCAAGCTGGGTCTGCTGCCCAAGTACCGCCGGCTGTTCGGCTCCACCACGTTGACCTATTTCCGGCCGAACTACTCACCCGAGGACGTCGGGTCCACCGCGCAGGCCGTCGCCTACCTGGCCAGCTCGCCGGCCGCCCGCGCCGCACACCTGTGAGGATCCGGCCACGGCCCGCGCCGCCGAGCGCGTCGGGCCGCACTCGCCACGATCCGTTTCTGCGCCTCACCGACGCCTCGATCACCGCCCTGTGGGCGATCAGCGGCGCAGTGCGACGCCCGGCAGTTCCGCAGTACCGCGAGCGCACGTCCACGCTGCAGGTCGTCGACCGCCGGGTGGTCGCGCGTGATCAGAACGTCGTGGCGCTGACCCTGGCAGCGCCGGATCGACGGCCTCTGCCTGCCTGGCATCCCGGCGCGCATGTGGACATCCGGCTGCCCAGTGGGCGTATTCGGCAGTACTCGCTATGCGGCGACCCGGCCGTGCCCACCACTTACCGGATCGCGGTGCGGCGCATCCCCGATGGCGGTGGCGGATCGATCGAGGTGCACGACGACCTTGAGGTGGGGGCCACGGTGACCACCGGTGGCCCGCGAAACGCGTTCCCGCTCACCGTTCCCGGCTACGGCTCCCCCGCCCGGCGGCTGCGGTTCATCGCAGGCGGTATCGGCATCACCCCGATCCTGCCGATGCTGAGCCTCGCGCAGCGGTTGGGTGTCGACTGGTCGATGATCTACACCGGGCGTAGCCGCGAGTCCATCCCGTTCCTCGACGAGCTGCGCGGGTTCGGCGAACGGGTGCAGATCCGGACCGACGATGTACACGGAATACCCACGGCCGCCGACCTTTTGGGTGATTGCCCGGATGGCGCGGGCGTCTACACCTGCGGGCCCGCGCCCATGCTCGCCGCGATTCGTGCCGCACTGGCAGGCCGAGGCAACGTCGAATTGCACTTCGAGCGGTTCGCCGCCCCACCCGTGGTCGACGGCACCAGGTTCACCGCGACGGCGGCGTCCACGGGCACGACGGTGGCCGTGCGGCCCGACGAGACGCTGCTGTCGGCATTGCAGCGCGAGGGTGTGCCTGCGCCGTACTCCTGCCAGCAGGGCTTCTGCGGCACCTGCCGCACTCGTGTCATCAACGGCGTTGTGCAGCATCGGGATACGCTTCTCACCGAACCCGAACGGGTCGAGGGGATGATGCTGACGTGCGTGTCACGCGCGCCCGACGGCGGCCACCTGACCCTGGATCTGTAGTCAGTCGGCCTTGAGCATCGGTATGCCCTCGCTGGTCGAGAACTGGGCATCTTCCTGGCTGGCAAGTCCCATCGACACCAGGGTCCTCGGGAAGATCAGGTCGGTGAGGTAGGCCAGCCCGACCGCCCACCGATTGACTCCCCGCGGGATCGCATACAGGTGATAGGCGCGGGTGACCGCCTTTGCGGGCAGGCCGGATACCTGGACATTGAGCGGGTTGGCCACGGCCTTGCGCGGGCCGAGGTCGACGACCAAACCCATGTTCCGATGCCGGTAGTCCTTGGACGTGCCGAATCCCAGGCTGGCGGCCACGTTGCGCGCCAACGCTTTTCCTTGTCGCACCGCATGCTGCGCGGTGGGTGGAGTGATCGTGCCGGGCTTGGTCAGGTCGGGTACCGCCGCGGCGTCGCCTGCGGCGAACACGTCGGGGTGCCCGGGCACCCGCAAGTCCGCGCCGACCTTCAGCCGCCCCTTCTCGGTCGGCAGGCCGAGCGTCTCGATCAGCGGAGCGGCGGTCACGCCCGTCACCCAGGCCACCGTTCGGGTGTCGACCCGCGAGTCATCGCTGAGCACAACGTGATCGGCGTGCACTTCCTTCAGTGTCAGGCCCAGCCGCACGTCGATACCACGATCGCGCAGAACTTCCCGCGCGGCGTTGCCGAGTTTCTCACCCACTTCGGGCATCACCTGTTCGGCGAGGTCCAGCAGCAGGAAGCGCACCGATTCCGGATCGAATCCCATCTGACGGGCCGCGGCGTCGGCCAGTGCCCGCAGCTGGACGACCAATTCGGTGCCCGAATACGACGCGCCCACCACCACCACGGTTCGTCGGGCCGCGGCCACCGCGGGGTCGGAGTCGATACCGGCCAGTTCCAGCTGCTCAAGGAAGTGGTCACGCAGGTAGAGCGCCTCGGCAATCGATTTGAGGCCGCGGGCGTAGGTGGCCAGGCCCGGAATGTCGAACAGGCGGGTCACCGAGCCGGGCGTGAGCACCAGCCGATCCCAGCCCAGCTCGCGGGTTCGGCCCTCCGGGTCGGTGTAGGCGAGCGTGTGCGCCGTCAGGTCCGCGTTGTCGACGCGACCGCGGATCACCTGAACCCCGGGAAGCATGCCGGCCAGCGGGATGGAGACGAACCGCGCGTCCACCAGGCCGCCGGCCACGTCGGGCAGCAGCGGTGTGTAGAGCATGTAGTCGATCGGCGAGATGAGGGTGATCTGCACATCCGCGTGGTGCCGGTGCAGGCGGCGTTGCAGCCGTCGTGCGCATTCGAACCCGGTGAACCCGCTTCCCACCACCACCACGGACGTCATCGGGCCAGTTATACCCTCACCCGGCGAATACAAACTCGCGGCTGGGACTGTTGCGCCCGGCCGGGCCCGCCGAGCAGGATGGGTAGCCCTATGGCACGTTCGCTGGGTCTGCTGTCCTCGGTGTGGTCGTCGGCGGCGACCTTCCCGGTGAGCACCGGGGCGGCGATGGCGTATCGCACCGTGTTCATGACCGTCAAACGGTTGGTGGTCGGCCGGACGATGACCGTGCGACTCGATGGCGGGGACATCACGTTGACTGTCACCGAATTCAACTCTCGTCTCGATGTTCGTGGCCTTGCCGTCGGTCAGCTCAACGACGTTCGGATAACGGCGACCGACATCCGTTGGGGCAATCACCATTTCGAGGGCGCCACGATGGTCTTGCACAATGTGCACTTGAAGCCGGGCGTTCCGCCGATTTTGGTGGCCGCACCGGTCGAGGTGACCATGGTTATCTCCACTGCGGCGCTCAACGCGGTGTTCTCCGAATCGCTGCCCCGGCTGACGGGCCACGTCGACGACGACGGCATCGCGCGGTTGCGATGGACCCGCCACCCCCGGCTGGGCAGTGTGGAGGTGGACGTGGAGTTGGACGGCTCGACGTTGTGGTTGCATCCGCGGGCGCTGCGCACCACTCGGCGTCGGTGGGCGTTGCCGACTCGGTTGCCGTCCTATCCGGTGCGGCTTCCAGAACTGGCCGGCGGCCTGACCCTGACCAGTCTGTCGTTGGGGCCCAGCTCCTTACAGCTGACCGGTAGCCTCCCGCAATGGCGGGCCGAGGTGCCCAGGGCGCGCGTCGAGGACGTTCTCAGCCAACTCAGTGCCGTCGGGCGGCCACTCAATTTCACCGGGCGGTCCCGCCGCGGCTAGCCGGCGGCGCTCGTAGCTGCGGACGGCCAATGTGGTCGCCGCGGCCAGTGCCCACCCGAGCAGCAGATCCACGACGTAATGTTCGGCCGCGTACACCAGGGTGAACGCCATGATCGCCACATACGCGGCCAGCAGCGGGCGCCAGCGCCGGCCGACCCGCCCCCACAGGAATGCCGCGATCATCGCCGACAGCCCGGCGTGCAGCGAGGGAATGGCGGCGACCAGGTTGACGCTGGCCTGGCCTTCGTCCAGCAGCGCGCGGGCCACGTCCAGATGCAGCATCCCGAATCCCCGGCTGGAGATCCGCTCCACCACGTCGTTGGCACCCGGGTGCTGCGCGGTCGCCGGCCCCAGCAGCCCGCCGTCGGCATGCGGCACCGGGTTGAACATGCACGGCGGTGCGGACGGACCACCGGCGACGTCGGCCGGCTCGCAGCGGGCCGCCGCCCACGGCGGGGCCGCGGGCAGCACCGCATAGATGGCGAGCGCCGCGAACGACAGCACCAGGAAACGACGGACGAAAGCCTTCCACTCGGCCCGATCGCGCAACCACAGCACGCCCGCCACCACGTACGGAAGGATGAAGAACGACATGTACACCGTGCTGATGACCACCTCCCACCAGGGCGGGGACGGCATCTTGAGGTGTTCTTGCAGCCACACGGTGGGCACCGCGCCGAACATCCGACGGTCAACCTCCGGCTGCCACACCCACTGGGTGGGGGTGCCGATCAACCCGGCCGCTCCCCTGCTCAGGTCGTAGACGATCAGCACCACGGCGAAGGGCAGCCAGTCCCGCACGATCAGCAGCACCCGACGCCTTCCGATGCTGGCGGCCAGCAGCCCGGAACACACGTAGAGCAGTACGAGTTCACGGTTGAGCGCCAAACCATTTGTGGCAGTCCACAATACGATCCCGGCGAGCCAGACTCCGACGGCGATGCGACGGATCAGCGTGAGCCGGGCGGACCTGGGATCCGGATCACACTGCGGCGCTGCAGGCTCGACGTCGACGGCGGTCATCGCCGTCTACTCAACCCGTTCATCGCATGGGGTTACCCGCTTTGCGCAAGATTTCGTTAAGACACCGTTAATCCGCCCGCAGCCTGCTGCCGTGGAATCGCTCGCTCAGTCCCAGGCTGCGGCGACGGCCTCTTCGACATCGATGACCTTCGCCTGCTGCGAGGCGGGGCTGTCGATCTCGTCGGCGACGTAGGCCGCGACGAAGCGGCGGATCTCGGTGTCGACACCGGCCACGATCCGCAGGATCTCGCCGCGCACGGATTTCGACGTCACATGCACGGCGATGTCGGAGGGCCGCGGCTTGGCGACGTCGATGACCAGGGTGAGCGGTTCGGCCGCGCGGGCGGTCGCCCGCAGCGCGATGTCGCCGTCGACCTTGAACCGCTGCTTGTCGACCCGCAGGTCCACGATCAGCTCGATCACCAGCGGGATGCGCACGTTGAAGGTGATGGTGTCGCCCACGCTGCGGCGGGCGGTCGGCTGTTGGATCCGCACTTTGGCGGTGACCTTGGCCAGGCCGCCTGGCCCCTGGGCCATCGGGCCCATTTCGAATTCGCCGCCGGCGATCTCGGCGAACGCGGCAGCCACCCGCTCCTCGGTCACCGCGATCTCGAAGAACCGGCGCCCGAATTCCTCATAGGTGACGAAGCTGTGCGATTGCATAGAGGTCTACGTTCTCACGTCTGATGTCGACACCAGAGCGCGGACCGGTAACAAATCGGTCGTGTCAGGCCGGCGGCCACACCAAACGGAGCCCGGCATCGTCGGCCGGTTCACCGGCGGCGGCCGCGAAAGCGTCCAGCGCCGTGATGACCGAATCGCGCTCCGTGGCGCTCATGGCGCGCAGCACCCGGGTGATCGAACGGCGCCGGTGACGATTCATCTTGCGAACCAGCTGCCTGCCCTCAGTGGTCAGGGACAGCGAGATGTTGCGCCGGTCTGCCGCAGAATCCTGCCGGTGCAGGAAGCCGGCCTTGATCAGCCGGTCGCAGATCCGGCTGGCGTTGGACGCACTGATGTCCAGACCGTCGGCCACCGAGGCCAGGTTCAGCGGACCGTGCGTGTCGATCATCACCAGCACCCGCAGCTGAGGAACCGTGACGACTTCAGAGATCTCGGCTATCGACGCGGCGGCAATCCCCACCAGCGCGCGGGAAGCGCGCAGAACCGCATCAACGTCGTCGGCCGATGGTCCGTCAATCGACTGTCGCACGCCGTGCCTCCCCAACGTCGCTTGTCCCCGGCGGTTTCAATCCTTCTTGACCGTCGTCGTCAGCACCGACACCGCGCCTTTCTCTTCGAACAATGCCAGATGAACGTCGGCTGGGCTCCGGTGGCCATGTTGCCGCAGGGCCGCGTCGAGGTCGGCGCGAGTCAGCCCACTGCGTCGCAGATTTCGCTCGTCGATCCGGCCGTCGCGGATCAGCACCCGTAGCGGCGGATCCACAATCCGCCGCAACGCCGGAACGAACCGCATCCGGGTGACCGCTGCATGCGCCGCGATCAACGTCGTCAGCGCCGCGGCTCCGGTCAACCATGCGGTGTCGGGCGCAGTCGCGGTCCTGCCAACGACTGCGCCGACGGCGACCGCAGTCACCCAATCGAACGGGGTGAACTCTGCGATCGCACGACGTTGGGTGAAGCGAAACGCCGCCGCAGCAGTGACGAAGAGTGTCAACGCCTTGACGGCTGCCCACGGCGCCTGGTGCCAGTCGCCCATCAGCGCGTGCTCCCAGCCGTTCACATTGCTTCCTTGATGCCTCGCCTGATCAGCCAGACGTTGGCCGGCCACGCGGTGGCAAAGCCGATGACCATCCCGATCTGCATCAGGAACCAATAGACGGGGCTGTCTGGGTGCAGCGGGTGCGATCCGAAGAATACGAAGGCCATCAGTGCCATCCAACCGAACAGTCCGACTTCGAAGGCCGTCAGCGACAGTACGTCGGCCTTGGCCGCAGCGGCCAGTCCCTTACGCACTCCCAATCCCCGCATCGGCGCTATCGCGAAGTACTGGAACAGAATTCCCAACGCCAGTGCGGCGATGTAGTCGCCGATGTACTCCGGTAGCAGCGCCCGCCCGAACAATTGAAGTGCCAGTGCGAATACCGCGAATTCAGCGATGATGTCGCCGAGCGTGCATCCGGCACCGCAATGGCTCACTCCGATTGCGGTGGTGGCCCATTTCGGTTTGTCGGGTGGAGCGTCGAGGCCGTGCTCTTCCAGCCACTTGTTGCTTTGCGGCCTGCCGTAGCGCCAATACATCCACACCGCGACTGGTCCGAGGTAGAGCCCGGTGACCGGCCACACCGCCTCCATCACCCGCATGCGCTGGCTATAACCGCGTGCGTAGATATCGGCCACGATCACCAGCGTGCTCACGCCTGCTAATGCCAGCGCGCACCATGAGAGCACCACAAGCCAGGAGGGTGCCACCGTCACCGTCCTGGAATGCGCATCAGCCGGCATAGCCGGTCCGCCGTGGCGTCGCGCCATCCCAACAGGACATTGGGCTCAGCCATTGCGTTGCGCTGATGTCGCTTGATCGCGGCGACGTCGGCGACTGCGAACGCCGCCGCGGTCAGCACGTTGGCAGCCGCCGCTCGGCGGCGGCTGTCGCTATCGCTGACCACCGCTACCGCGGCCATCGTCGCCCCATGTATGACGTCGACAACCACCTCCAGCGCTATCACGCAGCGAGTGGGCCGCACCGCGCACACGGCCGACTCAACCAGAAGCCGCGCACCGAGAATGCGCATAGCTGTGCGGGTTCCGTCGCTCAACTCCACGTCTCCGATGTGTCCGGCGACCTCGTCCGGGCGGAGGAGCACGACGGCACCGAATCCGGCACGGCCGAGCGCAAGCCAGTTCACGGCCATCATCCCTCGCGGTGCGGCACGAACTCTTGAGCCTTGGTCTTGACCCCTTGCATCATGATGTGCCAGCGAGCTGAGTCGCCCTTGGCGAGCGCGGTCAGCAGTTCCTTGCCTTGTTCGTAGGTCGCGTGCGGCGGAATCGGCGGCATCTCGGGGTCACAGCGCACATCGAGTACGGTCGGCTTGTCTGCGGCCAACGCTGTGTCCCACGCCGTCCCGATGTCATCGGGATCGTCGACGGCAATCGCCTCCAAACCCATACACCTGGCGATGTCGGCGTAGGAGACATCGGGAAGCGCTTGAGATTCCTCGAACTTCGGAAAGCCGCCCATCGCTCGCAGTTCCCATGTCACCTGGTTGAGATCGTTGTTGTGGAACACGCAGATGATCAAGCGCGGGTCCGACCATTGCCGGTAATACCGGGCAATGGTCATCAGCTCGGCCAAACCGTTCATCTGCATCGCGCCGTCGCCGACCAGGGCGATAGCGGGCCGATCGGGGTGAGCGAACTTGGCTCCGATCGCATAAGGGACACCGGGGCCCATGGTGGCCAGCGTTCCCGATAGCGATCCCCGGACCCGATCCCGAATCTTCACGCAGCGGGCGTACCAGTTCGTCGACGAGCCGGAATCTGCCGATAGGATCGCATCACCCGGCAATCGGGACGACAGTTCCCACACGATTCGCATCGGGTTGACCGGCTTGGCCGATAGCATGGCCTGCTTTTCCATCGTTTCCCACCACCGGGCCACGTTTCCGGTGATGGTGTCACGCCATTTCGTCGAATCCTTCTGTGCGAGCAGTGGAATCACCGCACGCAAGGTCGCCGCAGCGTCGGCGACGATGTTGATCTCGGTCGGATACCGCATGCCTATGGCGGTCCCATCGACATCGATCTGAATGGCACGCGCTTGGCCGAACTTCGGCAGAAACTGCGTGTAGGGAAAGTTCGACCCCACGATGATCAGCGTGTCGCAATCCCGCATCATCTCGTAGCTGGGCCTGGTGCCGAGCAGGCCGATCGAGCCGGTCACATACGGCAGATCGTCGGGCAGCACGTCCTTGCCCAACAGAGCTTTGGCGACGCCGGCACCGGTCAGCTCGGCGACTTTCTTCACCTCTTCGGCCGCGCCGCGGGCGCCTTGCCCGATCAGGATCGCGACTTTTTCACCCGCATTCAGAATCTCGGCGGCATGCCGCACGGACTCCTCCGGCGGCTGCAGCACCGGCCACTGAAAGCTCGGATCGCTCGACGGCACTTGCTTGAACGCGTGTTGCGGTGCAGTGAACTCCTCCTCCTGCAGATCGGACGGGATGATCAATGCGGTGGGCGCGCGTCGGGTCAGCGCAGTCCGAATGGCTCGATCCAGCGCATTGGGGAGTTGCTCGGCGACGTTGACTTCGACCAAGTAGTCGCTCGCGACGTCCTTGTAGAGCGACTGCAGATCCACCTCCTGCTGATAGGAGCCGCCCATCGCACTGCGGGCGGTTTGACCGACGATCGCCACCACCGGCACGTGGTCGAGCTTGGCGTCGTAGAGCCCGTTGAGCAGATGCACGGCGCCCGGGCCAGAGGTCGCCATACACACGCCCAGGCCACCTGTGAACTTGGCGTATCCGGTGGCCTCGAACGCAGCCATCTCTTCGTGCCTTGCCTGGACGAACTGCGGCTTGTTATCGGCCGCGCCGAATGCCCCGACAATGCCGTTTATCCCGTCACCGGGATAGGCGAATACGTGGCGGACCCCCCAATCACGCAAGCGCGAGAGCAAAAAGTCCGCGACCGTCTCTGCCATGTTTCTCCTCCATATCTGCGGGCACCCGATGAAGCGCGTACCCGACGCCATTGAGCACAAACCGGTTTGACAGGAGTTTCCCCATGGCAATCCTTGACTCGAATCAACTAATGGGTGACAAGCGAGCCGCGTTCCGCGAGGACCTCACCCGCCGTGTCGACGGAGAAGTCCGCTTCGATACCGGTAGTCGCAGCGCGTACTCCACAGATGCCTCGAACTTCCGCCAGATTCCGATCGGGGTGGTCATCCCCCGTACGCCGGAGGCCGCGACCGAAGCCATCTCGACGTGCCGGGATCACGGCTGCTCGGTGTTCTCCCGGGGCGGCGGAACCAGCCTGGCGGGCCAGTGCACCAACACCGGCGTGGTCATCGACTGGAGTAAATACTGCACGCGGGTGCTCTCGGTCGACGAGGAGGTAGGCACCGCGGTGGTCGAACCCGGCATCAAACTCGACGAGCTCAACGAAGCGCTCTCCGACACCGGGTGGATGGTCGGACCTCGTCCGTCCACCCACGTCAGCTGCACCATCGGCGGCATGATCGGGAACAATTCATGTGGGGCCACGGCGCAGGCCTACGGCAAAATGGTGGACTCGGTGCGCCGACTGGAAGTGTTGACCTACAACGGAATACAGACGTGGGTAGGACGCACCTCCGACGAGCAGCTGGCCGAGATCCTCGGCGGCGACGACGAACGGGCCGACCTCTACCGTCAACTCTGCGCTTTGCGCGAGCACTACGCTGACGACATCCGCCGACGTTATCCAGACATCCCGCGCCGGGTATCTGGCTACAACCTGGACAGCCTGCTGCCTGAAAAAGGGTTCGATGTCGCGCAACTGCTGGTGGGCAGCGAGAGCACGCTCGTCACGGTGCTGCGCGCCGAGATCGCGCTGGTACGCCGGCCGAAAGCGCACGTGCTCGCAGTCCTCGGGTTCGCCGACATCCAGGCCGCCGGAGCCGCGGTCAAGAAGATCCTGCCGCACCAGCCGGCGGCCCTGGAAGGTTTCGACAGTCGCCTGGTATCGCTCGAGCACGTCAAGCACCTGGCTGAAGGCGCTTTGGACGAACTGCCCGACGGTGACGCCTGGTTGATCGTGCAGTTCAACGGCGACGACCCCGACCACGCCGACGAGCGTGCTCGGACAATGATCCACGACTTGACCGATGCCGGCGATCTCGATGCGGTCATCATCGACGACCCTGAGCAGCAGGAGCGGATGTGGAGCGCCCGGGAGGCGGGTCTGGGCGCCACAGCGCACCAGCCCGATGGCCGGGATACCCACACCGGCTGGGAGGATGCCGCCGTACCGCCCGAGCGATTGGGCGAGTATCTCAGCGACTTCCAGCAGCTGTTGACGCGATACGACTACGGCGACGCCTCGGTGTACGGCCATTTCGGCCAGGGGTGTGTGCACACCCGGATCCCGTTCGACCTGACCAGCGCTGGGGGCGTCGCGAAGTACCGGTCCTTTGTCGAAGCGGCCGCGCATCTGGTCACCAGTTATGGCGGATCGCTGTCCGGCGAACACGGCGACGGTCAGCAGCGGGGTGAGCTGTTGCCGATCATGTTCGGCGAGAGAATCATTCAGGCCTTCGCGGAACTGAAGGAGATCTTCGACCCACGCGACAAGATGAACCCCGGCAAAGTAGTGCATCCGCGTCCGCTGGACGCCGACTTACGGTGGGGCTCGGATTTCCACCCGATCGAACCCGAGACACTGTTCGCCTATCCCGACGACGACCATCGCTTCTCCCGAGCGGCCAACCGCTGCGTAGGGGTCGGCAAGTGTCGCGGTCATGAATCGGAAGTCATGTGCCCCAGCTACCGAGCCACCGGCGAAGAAGAGCACTCGACACGAGGCCGAGCCAGATTGCTCTTCGAGATGCTGCAGGGCCCTGAGCGCGGTGGAGTCATCACTGACGGCTGGCGCTCGACGGAGGTGCGCGATGCGCTCGACCTCTGCCTGGCATGTAAAGGATGCCGCAGCGACTGCCCCGTGAACGTCGACATGGCCACCTACAAAGCCGAATTCATGCACCACCACTACAAGCGTCGGCTACGTCCGCTGGCGCACTACTCGATGGGATGGCTACCCCTGTTGGCCAGAATCGCAGCCGTCGCCCCCCGAGCGGTCAACGCGCTGGCACACACACCCGGCCTCACTACGGCATTGCGGGCAGCAGGGGGTATCGATCAGCACCGGGACATTCCGCGATTCGCCGCCGAGCGGTTCACCCAGTGGTTCCGTCGTCGCCCCGCATCCGCGTCACATCGACGCGGCACCGTCGTCCTCTGGCCGGATACCTTCACCAACAACTTCGATCCGCACATCGCCAAAGCCGCGGTGGCAGTTCTGGAAGACGCCGGCTTCGAGGTCGAAGTTCCCGGGGAAGCCGTGTGCTGTGGGTTGACGTGGATCTCTACCGGTCAGCTCGACGTCGCGAAGCACGTACTGCGCCGCACGCTCAAAGCTCTGGAACCCGCTCTGCGCCAGGGCACCCCGGTCGTGGTGCTGGAGCCCAGTTGCGCGGCAGTCTTCCGCTCGGATCTGCCCGAGCTCCTCTACGGGGACGAGGACGCTCACCGTCTGGCCCACCAGACGCGCACCATCGCAGAGCTGTTGGCCGAACGCGCCCCCGAGTGGCGCCCCCGCGAACGCGATGGCAAAGCGATCATGCAACCCCACTGTCACCAGCACGCGATCCTCGGGGTCGGTGATGAGCACGAACTTCTGGATCGAACGGGCCTTTCCACCGAGATCCTCGACGCCGGATGTTGCGGCTTGGCAGGCAATTTCGGCTTCGAACGTGGCCACTACGACGTCTCGGTGACCTGCGCCGAGGACAAGCTGATGCCGGCGGTGCGCGCGGCGGACGCGACAACATCGGTGATCGCCGACGGCTTCAGTTGCCGCACTCAGATCGCCCACCTGGCACCGGATCGCGTGCCGCGCCACAGCGTGGAAGTCCTCGCCGACGGTATCGGCAACCACGATGGTGACCGCCGCGGCCCGAGGGCTGGTCATCTCGCGGCTGCCGGCACTGCGGTCGCACTCACCGCAAGCCTGGCGCTACTTCGACACCGGAACAAGGCCTCATGACGCAACGAGCCCGCATCGAGAACATTGCGGTGTCGGCCTACCGCTTTCCGACTCCGCATCCCGAGGCTGACGGCACACTGCAGTGGGATGCGACGACGGCCGTGGTCGCCGTGGTCCACAGTGGCGGCCGGTGTGGATTGGGCTGGACCTATAGCGGCACCGCCGCCGCCGCGGTGATCGGCGACAATCTTCACTCGGTGCTTCGTGGACGCGATCCGTTCGACATCACCGGGGCATGGTCGGCGATGCATCAAGCATGCCGCAACATCGGGTCCAAAGGGCTTGCCATGCAAGCACTCAGCGCTGTTGACATCGCCCTGTGGGACCTCAAGGCCCGGCTGCTGGACGTGCCCGTCACGACGTTGTTGGGTCAGGTTCGAGAGCGTGTTCCGGTCTACGGCTCCGGTGGTTTCGTCTCGTCCTGTGACGCCGAGATCGCACAGGATGTGGCGGCATGGAAGGCGGCCGGCTGCAAGGGAATGAAGATCAAGATCGGAAAAGACTTCGGCGGCGACACCGCGTGGGACGTGCGCCGGGCGGCCCTACTGCGGGAACTCGCAGGTCCCGACGTGGAGTTGATGGTCGACGCCAACGGGGCTTACTCGACGGGGCAGGCCAAACGGGTCGGCAACGACCTCCGGGAGCTCGGGCTTCGATGGTTCGAAGAACCGGTCAGCAGCGACGACAAACCGGGGCTGGCTGAGGTCCGGGCGAGCATCACCGCCGATGTTGCCGCCGGCGAGTACATCAGCGACGCATACGACGCGCAAGCCATGGCACCGGTGGTCAGTTGCCTGCAACTCGATACCACCCGGTGCGGTGGCTACACCGGGTTTCTCCGCGCGGCTGCCGTCGCCGCCGCACACAATCTGGATATTTCCGGGCACTGCGCCCCGGCGCTGCACGCGCCCGTAGCCGCTGCGGTTCCGCATTTACGCCATGTCGAATGGTTCAACGACCATGTCCGCCTCGAGCCACTGCTGGTCGACGGCAGCCCGACCGTCAGCGGCGGAACACTGGACGTCCCGAGTCATCGTCCGGGCCACGGGATGGCGTTGGCGGCCGGTGCCGCCGACTACCGCCTGTGATCAGAAGCCGCGTGATCATTCGATCGCCGGTCAGCCCGTGACCGGCGGCGCGTAGTCAGCGTCTCCACGATCGGCGAGCAATTCCTGGTAGATGCGCAACATTTCGTCGGCGATCCCGTCCCAGGTATATCGCGCGCAGACTCGATCCCGCCCGGCGAGCCCGCGACTGCGCCGGAGGAATGCATCGTTCAACATCGCCGAGGTGGCCGCGGCGATGGCGCGCGGGTCGCGCGGCGGCACCAGGTAGCCGGTCACGTCGTGGACGACCGTATCCCGCATGCCGCCCACCGCCGACGCAACCACCGGAACCCCACAAGCCATGGCTTCCAAGGGAACAATGCCGAACCCTTCGCTCCACGGTGTACACAGCACCACGTCGGCGGAGCGCAGCATGTCGGGCATGGCGTCGTGGGGTATCGCGCCGGTGAACACCACGCGTTCAGCCACGCCCAGCTCAGAGGCCAGCACCGAGAGTCGGCGTACCTCCGAATTCTCGGCAAGGGACTCGGCGTCGGGTCCGCCCACGATCACCAGCTCTGCATGGGCGATGAGCCGCAGTGCGATGATCATCGTGTCAAAACCCTTGTGCGCCAGCGACGTACCGACCGCGACAATGCGCGGCCGGTTGCCACGTTCGGCGCTGGGGCCGACAGTCGAGAATTTCTCCACATCGACGCCACACGGGACCACCGAAGTCCGAGACCGCACGCACCCGAGACGCAGCAGCTCCTGCAACTCCTCGGTGCAGGTCGCGACGATCCGGGACGCATGCCGCGCCACCAGGCGCTCCAGTTTTGTCTGTGTGCTCGCCCCGGCAGGGCGCCGGCCCAGCTGCTTGTCCTTGGCCACGCCCAGTTCGTGGAAGGTCTGCACCGTCGGAATGTCCGCTCCACGGCTGGCCAATTCCGTTGCGACGCCGGATGTCCAGGAATGGGCGTGCGCCACATCAGGCGGCTCCTCAGTCCAGTGCCGGGCCAGCACCTGGCTGAATTCGCCCAGATGATCCGATAAGTCGGTCTCCGGCAGCGGCCTGGCCGGCCCGGCGTCCACGTGCACGACCGTGTAGCCCTGCGCGGTGACCATGCGTGGCGGACTGTCCGGGTCGCTACGCCGGGTGTACACCGTGACATCGTGCCCGCGGCTTGCCATCGCCGCGGACATCTCCGCGACATAGATGCTTTGACCGCCTGCATCGCGCCCGCTTTCGGCCGCCAGTGGGCTGGCGGCAGCGGACACCATCGCTGCTTTCATCGCTGTCTCCTTTCCTCACCGAAGTTGCCTAATCACCTGACGCGTCTGCAGCTACGGGGATGCGTTCAACCGAGCGGAACGAATCTGACAAATGGCAAGTGACGCCCGACGGCTCGGAAGTCGGCCTCCGAACCATCGACCGAAATGCCCATGACGCGAGGAAGCAGGTGACGCGCCACGGTGCGGTGGCGTGCTGCGTATCGGGCGAAGACCTCAGCGCCTTCATTCGGGGAGAGCGGTACCGCGGTAGCCGGTATGGTCGTGGAGCCGACCTGGATGCTGACCTTCGGGGTGTGCAGCACGTTGCGGTACCAGGCCGCGGTGGGACCCCAGCCGGAAGCGACCACGTAGCTGTTGTCCGTTGGATCGTGACTGACCACCTCCAGGACCGTGTGACGCGGTATACCGGAGACACGTCCGAGGTGGTTGAGAAGCATCAGCCGATGCCCGAACAGCCAACCGCAGCCCAGTCGGTAGGCGTAGATCGGTAGCCGGAAGAGCAAGCGGGTCAACCCTTTGGGGGGATCGACGTGTCTGGCTATCTCCACAACCACCGTCCTCTCACTCGCGCCGTTCCAAGCGACCGGCTCTCGACATCACAGCGGGTAGTCGGGCAATTCGAAGTCGTCGCGCAGACTGCCGGAGGCGACGAGGTCGAAGACCCGACCGAAGTTCATCGCCCGCATCACCGCATGGCGGATCCGGAGACCGAATTCCGTCTTGGTCGCGAACACCGGCAGGAGTTTCTCCGCGCCGGCTTGTTTGCCTTCAATGAAGGGGCGCATCAGCTTTTCGTATGCCCGGAATGCGCGTCGGTGGTCACCCTGCGCGCACTGAAGTTCACCGGCCAGCACGTAGGCGGCGGTCATGGCCAAGCCGGTGCCCTCTCCGGCGAGCAGGGAGACGCATGCGGCGGCATCTCCGATCAAAGCCACCCGACCTCGCGACCAGCGGTCCATCCGGATCTGGCTTACCACATCGAAGTACAGGTCGTCGACATCCTCGAGTGCGGCGAGGATTTGTTTGCATTCCCAGCCGGCATCTCCGAATTCACTCCACAGCAGCGCTTTTCGCGCTTCGATCGCACCGGGATCACTGCATTGACCCGCTCGGAACACGAACAGGAACAGGGTGCGGTCGCCGCGCAGCGAAAACCGGGAGACCGACCTACCGGGTCGGCCGTAGGTCACGTAGACCAGCTCGTCACGAGGCCGGTAGGCCTCCACAACGGCGGCCGCGACCATGCAGCCGAGGTAGCGCTCGACGCCCTCGTCTGGGGCAAAAGCCAGTCGACGCACATTCGAGTGCAATCCATCGGCACCGACGAGTAGGTCGAAATCGCGTGTCTGCGTGCGAGCGAAAGTCAACGTGACACCGCCAGGGTGTTGGTCTATTCCAGTGATGCTGTCGTCGAAAATCGCTTCTACCCGATCCGCAACAGTGGCGTAGATGGCCGCCGCCAGGTCACCACGGGCCACACTGACCAGCTCGCCGCGTGCAGCCCGCCGAAATCCGCTCACCTTCAGACTGGCCAGTGTCCTACCGTCGGGTCCTACAGAGCGAAGCGACTCGAGCTGATAGCCGGCATCGCGGATCGCCGGTTCCACACCCATACGTTGCGCGACGCGATACCCCACACCCCAGAAGTCGATCAGGTAACCGCCGGTGCGAAAGTGCGGTGCTCGTTCGATCAAAGTCGGTTCATGGCCGCCCCGCTGAAGCCAGTGCGCGAGTGCCGGACCGGCCACACCGGCTCCGCTGATCGCGATCTTCATTCCACCTGCTTTGCCGGCCTGACGGAGCTCGGCGCGCTCGCGACGGATGGACCGCGCGTCACCCACCTCCGGCTATACAACACCCGGCAACTATAGCACTATGCAATAGTTGCATCCAGCTTCATTTGTCGTGGACTTTGGCGCGTCGATGCCCTGCAGTGGTTTGAGCCGCTACATTTGGAGCGAGGCACACCGCCGAATCCGTTTCTGGCTATGGAGGACCCGTTGACGCCTCACAATGGCTCGGTTGACGATGATCCGTCGGATGCGATCATCGACGCCCTGCTGACCGCATCGAGGTTGCTGGTGGCGATTTCGGCTCGCTCGATCGCTCAGGTGGACGAGACGATCACCATCCCGCAGTTTCGCACTCTCGTCATCCTCTCGGCGCGCGGCGCGGTCAATGTCGCCAACCTGGCGGGGTTGCTTGACGTGCAACCCTCCACCACCGGACGGATGGTCGACAGACTGGTGACAGCGGGACTCATCAACCGACGCCCGCACCCTGATTCGCGGCGCGAGCTGGTCATCGAGCTGACGGCGCGGGGCAAAGAGATCGTGCGGTCAGTGACCGCGTACCGACGAGATGAGATAGCGCGCGTTGTGGCCAAAATGCCGCAGCGGGAACGCCGTGGCCTCGTCCGCACACTCACTGCGTTCACCACCGCCGGAGGTGAACCCGCGACACACCTTGAAGTTGACGGCTATCTGGTGTGATTCCGGAACTCGGTCAGTCCGTCGCAGTCGGCAGAACGATGTGATGAATGCCCGCACCGCCATAGAGCTATCAGCACGGTCGACGCGGTCACGGCCATGAGTGTTGTTACTGGAACTAGCGGCGTTGCGCCGCCACCGCCGCTACCGCCGCTCCCCCGGCTACCGCCACGATCGGGGCCATGTGTTCGCGCAGCCACCATTGCGGACTGCGAGCGTGCGAACGGTCGTCGAACGAGCCGTGTGCCCCGTGATCGGCATCGAGCTCGTCATCCCGGGGCTCCCACAGGTTTGGTGCGTTACGAGGAGCGGGCTCATTGGTCTGCTGTGACTTGTACCCCGTTGCGGCGAGATAGCGGTCCAGCAACCGAGGAGCCACGCGCTGACCAAGCAAGGTCGCCACAGTGCTGGCACCTACCCAAAACTGTTTGCGGGCAGGATGTTTGGCAGCAAACAGCACCGCTCGCGCCGCGACTTCGGGCTGGTAGATCGGTGGCACGGGTTGCGGATGTCTCGGCAGGCGCGACAGCACCCAGGTGAACTGGGGAGTATTGACGGCCGGCATCTGCACCACAGTTACATGAACGCCACTGTGGTCATGGATCAACTCGGTGCGCAGCGACTCGGAGAAGCCGTTGACGGCGTGCTTGGCGCCGCAATAGGCCGACTGTAGTGGGATGGCCCGTCCCCCCAGGGCCGATCCGACCTGCACGATGGTTCCGGCGTCTCGCGGACGCATTCTGCGCAACGCCACCATCGTGCCGTAGACGAAGCCCAGATAGCTCACCTCTGTTACGTGCTTGAACTCGTCGGGTTCGATCTGGTGAAACGGGGCGAACACCGACGCGAAGGCGACATTGATCCAAATGTCGACCGGACCCAACTGAGTCTCGATGGCGTCTGCCGCCAGGTCGACCTGGTGGTAATCCGACACATCGGTGGCGACGGCAACCGCGCGGCCGCCCAAGTTCTCGACCTCGGCCGCAGTGGCCGCCAGACCATCGTGCCCACGGGCCAACAGACCCAGGTTGGCGCCCTCACGCGCGAAGATCCGGCACACTGCGCGGCCGATTCCGGCGCTGGCTCCTGTAACGACAACGTTCTTTCCGGTCATCGGCCCAGCCATCATTGGCTCCCTTCGGTGTCTTCTGCAGTGGTTCGCGCCAACGTGCTCGATGCCTCGAACAACAGCGCATGGACAAAGGCCTGCGGGATGTTCCCCCGCAACTGGCGTTGGCGGATGTCGTACTCCTCCGAAAACAGCCCCGGCGTCCCGCAACCGGCCCGGTTGCGTTCGAAATAGCGGTATGCCTCAACGGTGTGGCCCTGCTGCTGGGCCGCGAGCGCCATCACGAACCCGCACAGGAGGAAGGCGCTCTCGTTTGTTCCGAGTCCCTGCCGAGGCGGATAGCGGTAGACGTAGTGATCGCGGCTCAGGTCGCGTTCGACGGCGCGGTAGGTTGCCACTGAACGTGGGTCTCGGCCCGGCAGAGCGCCTCGCAGGGCGGGCAGGAGCAATGCGGCGTCGATCCGATCATCGTCAGCTGCCCGCTGCCACCTGCCTGTCCGATGCAAGCTCTGCGAGGAGGTGTCGGCGACGATGTGGTCGGCCAGTGTGCTCAGCGCGCCCGGATCCCGGACCACTCGGGCTGCGGCAATCGCACGCAAACCTGCCGCGCAGGCCAGCCGGGAATGTGTCCAGCGTCGCTCGCCGAGTTCCCAGATACCCGCGTCGGGCCGATCGATGTTCGCGCCGATCGCGTCGACGGCGGCGTCGATCGCCCCGCGACTGTCGGTGGTGAGCATGTCGTGGCGGTCCGCAGCAGCGAACAGCAGCAGCGCCTCACCGAAGATGTCGAGTTGAAATTGGTCGCGGACGTGGTTTCCGGCGAGATCGTAACCGCCCGGATAGCCGTGCAACTCGAGCCGTCGCTGGTCCGGCACGGCCTCGCCGGAACCGGTGTAGGCGGGTCTAAGTTTCGGCCCGTCGGCCAATAGCCGCTCTGACACGAAATCGACTGCCTTGCCCAGAAGTTCGTGTGGACCGTCGGCAGCCACGGCGATACCCGCATAGCACTGATCACGAATCCACGCATATCGGTAGTCGTAGTTGGCACCCTCATCGGCACGCTCGGGCAAGCTCATCGTGGCAGCAGCGACCATGGCGCCCGAGGATGCGGTCATGCCACGCATGACCGCATAACTGTGCGCGGCATCGCGTGGGGCGATCGTTGGCCCAAGGGCAGGAATCGCTGCAGCCCAGGTCTTCTCGGTATCAGCCCAGGCTTGCGGAGCGGCCACCGGGGGTCCGTGGAGCTCGCGGTCGGATAGCTCGAGAACCAAGTCGACGCTTTCGCCTTCGGTGAGCACCACCGTCGATTCCAAGCAGCGCTCAGCCGCCGTGTCGCCGACGACGTGAGCGTCCGCCGCACCCGACCATCGCATCCTCAACGATCCGACATTCGCCAGCCAGCAGCCTGTGGCATCGTCGCGCCGAACATCGCGCATGGGTAGCCGACCGAATTCGGCAGTGGGCTGCAGCCTCACCTGTAGGCGGGCATCCCCCCGAATCGCCTCGATCCGGCGGAGGACTACGGCGGTGTCATCTCGACCCGGAAACGCGAGCGCCTCGCGGCATTCGATGATGCCCGACACTGTCACCCACCGCGACCGCCAGATGAGCGAGGCAGGCTCGTAATAACCGCCCCACACGAAGGTTTCGGTCGGCGTGATCGTGTAACTACCGCCGCCACCGATGAGCGACCCGAACACGGCGTCACTGTCCCAGCGAGGCGCACACATCCATGCAATGTCGCCCCGCGGGCCGATCAATGCGCCTCGTTCTCCATCGGCGATGAACGCATACTCGCGCAACGTCCACGGTGGAGTGACTGACGGCATGGAGTGCGCTTACCCGGTCTGCGGCGATCTATACCATTGCCGGGCAGCCTTAATCGTGGTCTCATCGAATCTTCAAATAGTTGCCCATATGCAATTGTTTCCGCACAGTATGCAATTGCGATCATGATCCGTAACAACCATTCCACGCCTGTCCGGCCAGCTCGCGGCTACGGCACGTTCCCCGTGCCGTCGAACGCCGGGTCACGGCGAGGATCGAACCTGCGTATCGGGCTGAGCCGGGGTCGCGTTCGACTGCGCTGGTGTCCCGCCCGGCAACTGGCTCAGGCCGATGCAGGTACCGGTGTTCGAACCGTCGCAGGGTATTCCCCGGATCTCGGGCAACTGGTCCGGACCGCGACGATCCACTTGTGCCTGCGGCGGATCGATCGACGGCAAGCAGCCGTCGAAGTAGATCTGGGACACCTCGCTGACCGGGCAGGGCTCCGCGATCGGGTTGGCCGTCGGCGCCGGGACGGCGGCGATCGCCAGCGGAACAGCTGGTGCAGCAAAAATACCGATTACCAACGCGATTCGATGTCGAACGTCTATCACTAAACAACACTTCCTTGTCACCGTAGAGCTTTGTCACCTTCCGGCGGAATGCCCGATGATTAGCCGGCTAAACTCTTAGCGCACAAGACTTCTGCAAAGCAACGCAGCGTCCTATCGCGCTCGCACCCACGCCCAGGTCGGCTGCATGCACTCACCGCACGGACGAACGCATGCCCGCCGGCGCCAAGTCGGGCAATTGCTGAATGCCAAAGTGCTCGCGCAACACTCGAGTCGCGGCGTGCATACCGCACATCCCGTGGACACCGGGGCCCGGCGGCGTCGAGGCCGAGCACAGATACACGTTATCCAGGGGCGTGCGGTACGGATTCCACCTCAGGACCGGCCGGGCCAGCATGCGATACATCGACACGGTTCCGACCGCGATGTCACCGCCGACATAGTTCGGGTTGTGGCCGGCCATCGAAGCAGCCGGGATGCACCGTGACCCGATCACCACATCGCGGAAGCCCGGGGCGAACCGTTCGATGTGTGCGGTCACCACCTCGGTCATATCGCGAGTGGAACCATTCGGCACGTGGGCGTACGTCCAGAGCGGCCGGGCACCACCCGGGCCCAATCGGGTGGTGTCCACCACGGTGGGCTGGCTGGCGAGGGTCATCGGAGTGCGACTGTGCCGACCCGCTGCGGTGTCGCGTTCGGCTTGCTTCATCTCCTCTCGACTGCCTCCGATGTGCAGGGTCCCCGCCTCGGCCAGCCGAGGATCTGCCCAGGGCACCGGGCCCGACAACGCGAAGTCGACCTTGGCCACCCCGTTGCCGGGAGTGAACCGGCCCAACGCCGATCGGTAGCGGGCTGGCAGGTCCGTGCCGTAGACCTGGCTCAGCGTCCACGGCGAGGTGTCGAACAGGTACGCGCGGGCCCGGGGCAACTGTGCCGAATCGGTGATCTGGCAATCGGTGACCACGTCGACCCCTCGGTAGGCCAGATCGGTCAGCAACGCATTCGTGATCGACTGGCTACCGCCGACCGGTATCGGCCATCCGTGACTGTGCGCCAGCGTGCCGAGGAGCAGGGCCGTAGCACCACCGGCCAACGCCGGAATGACCACGTTCGCGTGCGCCGACACGCCGGTGAGCAGCGCACCGGCACGGGGAGCCCGAGTGAGCTGGTCCCACAAGGCCGTGCCGAGTTCCAAGGCTCGACTCCCCAATGCCGCCGCCCCGGCCATCCCCGAGGGGTGCAGCACGCTGCTCGGCACGCTCCGAAGGTCGCCGAGCCCGATGTCGCGCACCGCGGTCCAGTTCTCGACCAGCGGAGCCATCACCCGACGATAGGTCCGGCCTTCGCGGGCCCCGTCCTCAGCCAATTCGCCCACCGTGCGGTTCAGGTCTTGGTACGCGACCGCGGCCCGGCCGTCCACCAACGGCTGGGCGAAGGCGATGGCCGGCTTCGGCAACTCGACGCCGCGCGCGGCGAGGTCGAATCGCTCGAAGAACGGCGAGGCGACCGCCATCGGGTGCACCGCCGAACACAGGTCATGCAGCAACGGCACCCCGAGGTCGAGGGCTTCGGTGCGGCAACCCCCTCCGGGTGACGGGTCGGATTCCAACACCCGCACTGACAACCCGGCCGCGGCGGCGATCACGGCGGCCGCGAGCCCATTCGGCCCAGCTCCGACCACCACTACATCCAAGGGCGCGCTCATCGTCGTCAGATACCACCGTTCGGCCGTGCTAACCGTCGCGGGCCGGGTCTACCTCGCGCCCCCGTTGTCTGGGAGCTGTTGTCGAACGGGCTAGCGCTTCGCAACCGCGTGCCACGCCAGGTCGGCGATTGCGGCGCAGTAGTGCTCGGCGATCGGCTCTCGGGTGTACAGGGCACGTACGTTGATCGGGGCCAGGACGAGTTGCATCGCGGCGATCGTGTCGACGCCGTCTCGCAACTCTCCGCGTGCGGCCGCCCGGTCGAACACCGACCGGATACTCGCGAACCGCCGCATCCAGAACGCCATCCGGGTGTCGTCGGCGAAGGCGGCGCGATCGTCGACCACCAACGCCCGCAGAAGACTGCGACCGACGGTGTCGTTGACTTGTTGGGCCACCACCGTGGCCAGGGCCTGCAGATCGGTGCGCAGCGATCCGGTGTCGGGCGCGGTCAGGACATCGTTGCTCCAGAACAACAGCGCCTCGAGGGCAAGCCGACTGCCGTCTCCCCAGTATTTGGTGACCAGTGATTCGTCGATCTTGTGTCGAGAGCACATCGTCGGGATGTCGAACCGCTCCAAGCCCCACCGGGTCAGCTCGTCGTAGGCGGCCTGCATCACCATGCGCCGGACGTCGTCGGGGACGCCGGCGTCAGTATGCTGCGAGTCGCCGTCGATTCGTCGACCTCCATCCCTGCCGTTCGTCAGCTGCCAGTCAACCACTTCGGCCGGGGACCTCGGATCAGTTCCGCCGCAAGTTCCGCAAGCACCGGGCCGGCGCCGCGAGATTCACCCGTGGCCGCAGTGCCTATGAAGCTCTGCGAGAACAGGTTTCCTGACCGCCGTCACGGCCGCCCATCCGGGTCACAGCTCCAGCAGCACCGTGACCGGACCGTCGTTGACCAACGCCACCGCCATATCGGCACCGAACACACCGGTCTCGACGTGGGCGCCCAGCTCCCGCAGCGCCTCGGCGAATGCCGTGACGAGCGGTTCGGCGACGGCGGCCGGTGCCGCGGCGTTCCAACTCGGCCTGCGCCCCTTCACAGTGTTGGCGTACAGGGTGAACTGGCTGATCACCAGGATCGGCGCGCCGGTGTCGGCCGCGGACCGTTCGTCGTCGAGAATTCGCAGCTGCCATAGCTTTTCGGCGAGCCGGCGGGCGATGGCCTCGGTGTCGGTGTGGGTCACGCCGACCAGGGCCAACACGCCCTGACCGGACGGCCTGATCTCCCCGACCACCTCGCCACCCACCGACACCGACGCCGACGTGACCCGCTGCACCAGCACCCGCATGGGTGCCGATGCTAGTGCGAGACAGTCAGGTCGGAGTTACTCCCCGGTGCCGACCGGCGCGTACCCGAGAATCGCTTTGGTCTCCAGGAAATCGGCGAATCCCTCTTCGCCCCATTCCCGGCCGTTGCCACTGGTTTTGTATCCACCGAACGGGGCCTTGATGTCGAACGCGTGGTTGATGGTGACCGCGCCGGCGCGGATACGCCGGGCCAGCGCACGCGCCTGGTCCAGGTCGGCACCGGAGACGTAGCCGTAGAGGCCGTAATCGGTGTCGTTGCCGATCTCGACGGCCTGGTCCAGGTTGTCGTAGCCCAGGATGCACAGCACGGGTCCGAAGATCTCCTCGCGGGCGATCGTCATGTCATTGTTCACGTCGGCGAACACCGTGGGACGCACGTAGTAGCCGGTGTCGAGGCCCTCGGGACGGCCCGGGCCGCCGGCAACCACCGTCGCTCCTTCGGCGATGCCCTTCTCGATGAGACCCTGGACCTTCTCGAACTGCATACGTGAGGCCACCGGCCCGATGGCCGAGCTGTCGGACAGATCGCCGACCTTGACTCCCTCGGCGGTGGCCTTCGCTACCGCCACGGCTTCATCCATCCGTGACTTCGGGACCAGCATGCGCGACGGTGCGTTACAGCTCTGCCCGGAGTTCATCATCATCACCGCGACGCCGGCGGCCACGCTCTGACCGAACGCCTCGTCGTCGAGCACGATGTTGGGGCTCTTTCCGCCGAGTTCCTGGCTGACCCGCTTCACGGTGGGGGCGGCGTTGCGGGCCACCTCGATACCGGCCCGCGTTGAGCCGGTGAACGACACCATGTCGATGCCGGGATGGCTGGACAGCGCCGCACCGACGCCGGGCCCGTCACCGAAGACCATGTTGTAGACACCCGCGGGAAGCCCTGCGGCGTCGAGGATCTCGGTGAAGATCTGGCCGGAGAACGGCGCGACCTCCGACGGTTTGAGCACCATGGTGCACCCGGCAGCGAGGGCGGGGAACACCTTGCAGGCGATCTGGTTGATCGGCCAGTTCCACGGCGTGATGAGTCCACACACCCCGACCGGCTCCTTGACCACCATCGTCTGGCCGCGCTCGGTTTCGAAGCTGTAGTTCTTCAGTACGTCGATGGCGGTCGACAGGTGACCGAGACCCATCATCACCTGGGGCCCCGCGGCCAACGTGGGAGGTGCGCCCATCTCCTCGTGCACCGCGTCGGCGAGATCCTTCAGACGTTTCTGGTATTCGTCGAGGATCGTTTGCAGGACGTCGAGGCGGTCTTCCTTCGAACTGACCGACCACGTCCCGAATGCCTTGCGAGCCGCCTTGACCGCCTTGTCCACGTCGGCGTCGCTGCCAATGGCGATCGTGCCGCCGACCTGCTCGAGTGTCGGGTTGTCGACGTCGAGCGTCCGCAGCTCGACCGGATCCACCCACTGTCCATCGATGTAGAACTTCAGATATTCGCGCATGATCACATCCTCCTCAATCCTGGTGGGTTATTGGGTGCCTTCGGCATACCAAGTCCTGAATCGGTCGTACTTCGGCATTTCCTCGGAGTTGGCCTTCGGGTCGATGCACACGTGCACCACGCCGACTTTTCCGCTGGCGTAGGCGCGGGCGATCGCCGGGCCGATCTCCTCTTCTTTCTCCACATACTCACCGTGGCAACCGAAACCCTCGGCGATCCTGTCCATCCGGACGTCCTTGCTCCAGTGCACGCCGGGTTGCGGCGACGGCTGGACGAAAGTCCGCTTGTACACGCCCACCTCGAGACCCCACTGATGGTCGACGCCGACCACACACACCAGCGGCAGGTTGAGCCGGGCGGCGGTCTCCAGCTCTGCGATGTGGAACAGGAACGCCGAGTCACTGGTGAGCAGCATGACCGGGCGCGTACCGCCGTCGGCCACCGAGGCGCCCACGGCATACGGCAAGCCGGTGCCCAGATGACCGAAGTTCTGGTTCCAGATCACATCGCGCGGCTTGGTCTGCGAATAGGTCCACTGGAAAATGACCGTCGCGCCGCCGTCGCGCACCAGGATGCCGTCGTCGAGTTCGTCGAACGCCCTGGTGGCTTCCACGACGTACCGCGCCGGGTGCACCGGGGTGTGCCCGCTCGGCGCCTCCTCGGCCACCCGGGCCAGCTCGACGGCGTCGGCGTTGATCAGCGTCTCGAGGGTGGCCGACGCGGAGCGAGGTGTGCCCCGCAGCGCCTCGACCAACTGGGGCACCACACCGCGCAGGTCACCGACCAGCGCCACGTCGACGGGCCGGTTGACCCCGATGGCGGTCGGGTCCTGCTCGACGATCACCCATTTGCGGGTCGCGTTGTTGGCGGCCCAGTGCTGGGTCTTGCCGTAGTGCATGGGTTCACCGAGTTCGGTGCCCAGCGCGACGCACAGGTCGGATTCTTCGACGGCCTGATTGGCGGCCGGAGAGAACAGATACGGAAACGTCCGGTCCTGCAGACCCGGGATGAACGACGTGCCGCCGGAGGTCTGGATCACCGGGCAGGCCATCAGTTCGGCCAGATCCTTGACCTCCTGCTGCGTGCGGGAGGTGTGCACGCCGTGACCGACCAGCAGTACCGGACGCTGGGCATCGCGGATCAACGTGACGGCTTCGGCCACCTCGCGGCTGCCTGCGCCCTGGTTGACCAGGCGGTACGCCGACGGCGGCGGAGCCGCGTCGACGTCGAGCTCGTCGAGGAT
Source organism: Mycolicibacterium rhodesiae (assembly GCF_002086695.1). GTDB lineage: Bacteria > Actinomycetota > Actinomycetes > Mycobacteriales > Mycobacteriaceae > Mycobacterium > Mycobacterium rhodesiae. The sequence goes on along the minus strand of NZ_MVIH01000005.1, from coordinate 45,291 downwards.
GACGTGCGACGGGAACTCGACGTAGGTCGGGCCTGGGGTTCCGGACATGGCCCGCCGGATGGCTTCGTGGATGATCTCGTCGGTCTGGTCGGCGTATTCGATCGAGCTGCTGTATTTCACCGACGCAGCGAAAAGTGGCTCCTGCTGGACGAATTGGATGCGCCCGCGCCGTACCCGGCGCTCGGTGACCCGGGCCCGCTGTCCACCGAGGAAGATGACGGGTGAGTTCTCCACGAGAGCGCACTGGATGGCACCGGCGATGTTGGCCATGCCCGGACCGAGCGTTCCGATGCACAGGCCGGGCTTGCCCGTCATCCGGGATGCGGCCTCGGCCATGAAGCCGGCGCTCAGTTCGTGATGCGGCGCCACCACCGACCAGCCGCGCGCATCCGCCTCGGTGAACATGTGCACGAAGTTGGGGTCCGGGATGCCGAACAACGTGTTCACGCCCTCGGCCTCGAACAGGTCGAGAATGCGTTTGTAGACCGGTACACCCATGCGAAACTCCTTGATTTCGTTACAGATAGCGTTGTGCGAGTTCGTGACGATGCGCTGCCGGAGAGCCGAACAGCGAACGATTCAGCGCGGCGCGCTTGAGGTAGACGTGGATACCGCTTTCCCACGTGTAGCCGATGCCGCCGTGTAGTTGCAGCGCTTTGCCTGCCACGTCGACGGCGGTGCTGCACGCGTACGCCTTCGCCATCGAGGCGGCCACCGCGGCATCGGGCTGGTTGCGGGCTACGGCATGCACAGCTGCGCTCACCAGCTGTCGGGAGATCGCGACTGCCACATACATGTCGGCGCAGGCGTGCTTGACGGCCTGGAACGAGCCGATGGGCCGGTCGAACTGGTGGCGCATCGTCACGTAGGAGACGGTCGCGGCGAGCATGGCTTCGGCCACGCCGAGACTGTCGCACGCGACGGCGACGGCAGCCCGGTCGTATATCCGGCGGACGGCAGCCCCGGGATCACCGTCGAAAGCCATGACCTCCGAGCAGTGTTCAACCGCGACCCGCGCCAGCCGGCGGGTCTCGTCGAGCACCGGTTGCGCGGTGATCGTCACGGCCGCCTCGGCGACCCCGCCATTGGTGAGCACCAGGACCGTGTCAGCGCCCTCGGCGTCCGGCACGAAGTCGAACGGTTCGAGTGCGACAGCCGACCTGGTGGTTCCTGAGGCGATGCCGGCGAGCAGCCGGTCGCGAGTGGCGCTGGGGGCCAGGCTGTTCAGCACTCCGGCTGCCAGCACGGCACTGCCGAGGAAGCTGGTGGCGCTGGCTGCCCGGCCCATCTCCTCACAGATGACGGCCACTTCGGCGAACGTCGCTCCGGCGCCACCGAGGTGGTCGGGAACTTCCAGTCCGGTCCAGCCGGCGTCGGCGATCGCCGCCCATTCGACGGTGCGCTCCTTGGCCAGCAGACCGGCAGCCACCGACCGTAGGTCGGCGTGGAACTGTTCGAAATGGTCTGCCATCAGGCCCCACTCCGACTCGGTTCGCGCGGCAACCCGAGCCCGCGCTCGGCGATGATGGTGCGCTGAATCTCACTGGCGCCGCCTGGAATGGTCCATTCCCAGGACCCGATGAAATCCAGCATCCACGCGCCGGACTCCCACCCGCTCGACGCGGGTTTGGTGAGTGTGGTGTGGGCAGCCAGCCCACCGCTCTCGGCACCGAAGTCGGTCATCCGCTGCAACAGTTCGCTGTAAAACAGCTTCACCACCGAGGCGTCCGCCGCCCCGACACCACCGGTGTCGTGGCGGGAGACCAGGTCACGACACAGTCCGCGCAACCCGGCGATCTCGATCTCGAACTGCGCCAGACGATCCGCGACCCGCGCATCCGTGATCGGCGAGCAGGCTTGCACCAGCAGGCGGAAGCCCGCATTCCCCAGCCGCTCGGTCAATTCCAGCATCGTCATGCCACGCTCGGCTCCCAGGGTCGCCTGGGCGACCTGCCAGCCCTCGTTCTCGGCGCCGACCAGGTTGGTCGCCGGAATGACCACGTCGTCGAGGAAGATCTCGCAGAAGTGCGAGTCGCCGACCGCGTTGCGGATCGGCCGCACCTCGATACCCGGTGTGGTCATGTCCAGTAGGAAGTAGGAGATCCCCCGGCGTTTGGGCGCCGCCGGATCGGTGCGGGCCAGCAGCAGGCACCAGTCGGCATGCAATCCCCCACTGGCCCAGATCTTTTGACCGTTGACCACATAGGCGTCGCCGACCCGTCGCGCGGTGGTACGCAGGCTGGCCAGATCGGATCCGGCCTCGGGTTCGGAGAATCCCTGCACCCAGGTCTCGCCGTCCAGGATCGCGGGCAGGTGGCGGCGGCGCTGTTCCTCGGTACCGGCGACCAGCAGGGTGGACGCGGCGTGGTGGATGCCGACGAACGCCAAGACCAACCGCGGGGCGTCGTGGGCGGCGAGTTCGGAGTACAGCACGATCTGCTGATCGACCGGCATGCCGCCGCCCCACTGCACCGGCCAATGCGGGACGGCGAAGCCTGCGGCACGCAGTTCGGCGAACCAGGCTTTCTGAAAGGCGACGAATTCGGCGTCGGAGACGCCTGTTTGGGCGGACCGCCAGTCGGCGGGCACATGGTTCGCGCACCAGGCGCGGACCTCGGAACGGAAATCCGCCAGGCTCACGCGAACAGCCCTGTCAGGCCACGACGCCCCACCCGGCGGACCAGTTGGTCGCGGGTCGCCGACAGCCCGAACGGGAGCCGGCGCAGCGGCTGGCTGTACCGGGACAGCCACGACAGGGTGGTCTCGTCACAGAAGCCGACGGCGCCGTGCAGCTGATGACACACCCGGAAGACCACTTCGGCGGCCTCGATCGACGCCAGCCGCAGCGCGAGCGCATCGTCGGTGTCCTGGCTCCACAGCGCATGCTTGGCAAGCACCTCGAGCCCGCTGCGCTCCACTTCGGCGTCGGTCAGCTGGAATTGCACACCCTGGAACGCCGAGAGCGGCTGGCCGAACTGCTTACGGACGGTGGTGTGCGCCACGGTGAGTTCGATGGCGCGGTCCAGCATCCCCAGCAACGTCCAGCACGGCAGCACCAGCCCGAGCGCGATGTCGCCGGCCCCGCCGGCGTCGATCTGTGTCAGCTGCAGCGCGGCGGTGAAACCCGGACCCGCCGCTGAGGTCGGCATCGCCGAACTGCGCGCGCCGTCGAGGCCGACCGCAATCCACCGGTGGTCCAGGCCGTGGACCGCGGCGGTGGGCGCGGTGTCGGACACGACGATCAGTCCGTCCGCGTCCAGGTCGGTCGGACGAGCGAGGCGTTCGGCCAGTGGATACGGCAGCGCCCAGTAGCCCGCGCTGCGGCACAGCGCTGCCGCGGCCTCGGCGCACTCCTGGTCGATACGCACGTCGAGGTCGAATGCACCCAGCTCGGTCAGCGCAGGAACAACCAGCGCCTTACGGTCGCCGGGCTTCGCTTCGGCCTGCTGGACCAGCACATCCCCACCGGCGGCCGCGAAAGCCCGCAGTGCCTGACGGCCGTATTCGACTGCGTCGTCGGACAATTCGAGGTTCATCGGGATCCTGCCAGTAGCGCCCTCGACATCAGGATGCGCTGCATTTCGATGCTGCCCGAGGCGACCGTCGCGGACTGCGAGTAGCGCCAATGGTCTTCGACCTCGGCACGGTAATACGCTGTCGGGGCATCGTCGCGGGGCACCTCGGCGATGATGTCCATCAGCACCTCGGCGCTGTCCTGATCCAATGTCGTCACCGCGATCCGGTAGCCCGCGGCGTCGCCGGGCGCGATGCGCCCGCTGCTCTGCAGCGACACCACCCGGTAGGCCATCAGCCGGGCCCGCCTGCAGTGCAGCAACATTCGCACCCAGCGTGCACGCAGCTCCTCGGGCAGCTGCTCCCACCGGTCCCCCAACGCCTGCGGCGCCATCGTGAGCAGTCGTTCGCAGCGGGCGTAGCGGGCGATCCCGACCCGTTCGAACGACAGCACGTCCTGCACGATCGACCAACCGCCGTCCAACGGCCCGAGCAGATCGGTCTCGGTGACCCGCAGTTCGTCGAAGAACACCTCGTTGAGGTGGTGCGGTCCCATCATGGTGCGAATGGGCCGGACCTGGATGGCCGGATCGTCCATGGGCACCAGGAAGATCGACAAGCCCTGTTGTTTCTTCTGGACTGCGCCGTCTCCCACTTTGGTGGTCCGCACCAGCAGGAAGCACCACTGCGCCATGGTCGCGTAGGAGGTCCAGATCTTCTGCCCGCTGATCCGCCAGCCGTCACCGTGACGGCGGGCGGTCGTGCGCAGCGAGGCGAGGTCCGAGCCGGCCTCCGGCTCCGAGAAGCCCTGACACCAAATGACCTCTCCCCGGGATATCGGCGGAAGATGTTGTCGCTGTTGAGCTTCGGTGCCGTAGCGTATCAGCGTCGGGCCTACCCAGTTGACTCCCATGTATTGCGCGCCGCGCGGCTCGTGATGGGCCCACATCTCCTCGCGGACCACGGTCTGCTCCCAGACCGAGGCGCCCCGCCCGCCGAACTCCTGCGGCCACGCCGGGCAGAGCAGATCTTGTGTGGCCAGTGTCCGGCAGAACCGTTGCGCAGCTTCCAGATCCGTGGGGTCGTCGGTGAACGCCCCGAGAAAGCCTTCGGGGACATGCTCCTTCACCAGCTCGCGCAGCTGCGACCGCAGCGCCGCCGCCGGAGCGCCCATATCGAAATCGAGGCCCATGCGCCGCTCCTCCTCATCTCTCGTGCCTCGCTCTGCATCGGTCGCCGGCGGTGTCACGCGCTCTCCACCTCCGCCAATCCCAACTCGGCCAGCACGCCCGCGGTGTCGGCCCCCAGCTCAGGAGTGGGCCCACCGATGCGGCCCGGAGTGCGGGAGAACCAGGTGGGCACACCCGGCATCCGGACCGGCCCCTGCGGGGTGTCCACCGTCTCGAAGAAGCCCACCGCGTTGAGCTGCTCGTTGTCGAACAGCGCCTGCGGAGTGTTCAGCGGCGCCGCCGGGATCTCCAGCGCGACGAACAATGTCAGCCACTCCTCGGTGGTGCGTTCGGTCATGGTCTGCGCCACCAGCGAGTACACCGTGTCGATCTCGGCGGCGCGGGCCGTCAGCGTGGTGTAGCGCTCGGTGTTCCACGCCGGCTGCACGGCATTGATGAAGCTCGCCCAATGCCGGTCGTTGTAGATCAGCGCCGAGATGTAGCCGTCCTTGGTGCGGTACGGCTTCCGGTTCGGTGCGACGGTCCGGTGGTACATCGCGGGTCCGAGTGGCGGGTCGAACATCGCGCCGTTGGCGTGCTCGACGAGCATGAACGACGCCATCGTTTCGAACATCGCGACTTCAACCTCTTGTCCTTCACCGGTGCGTTCACGGTGGAACAGCGCCATCGTCGTCGCATACACCGCTGTCAGCCCGGCGACCTTGTCCGCGACGATCGTGGCGACGTAGTTGGCCTCCCCGGTCAGTTCGGCCTGCACGGCGGGCAGACCGCACTCGGCCTGGATGGTGTCGTCGTAGGCGGGACGGTCGCGATCGGGTCCGCGGCGGCCGTACCCGTAGCAGTTGGTGTAGACGATCTTCGGGTTGATGGCGGCGACGTCGTCGTAGCCGAACCCGAGTTTCGCGATCGCCTTCGCGCGCATCGAATGGATGAACACGTCGGCACCGGCGATCAGCGCGCGCAGTGCGGCACGGCCCCCTTCGGAGCGAAGATCAAGCACCACACTGCGTTTGCCCCGGTTGACGTTGACGAATACCCCGGACAGACCCGGCGCGGGGCCGACCGACACGTAGCGGGTGTCGTCACCGGCCGGCGGCTCGACCTTGATGACGTCGGCGCCCATGTCGGCCAGGATCTGGGTGCAATAAGGCCCCATCACCATCGCGGTGAGATCGACCACCCGGATCCCCGCCAACGGCCCGGTGCTCGTCATAGCGTGCCCCTTGCCATGGCGAAGCTGTGACCGATGTGCGCGTTGTGCCCGTCGGGAACCACCGGGAACTCCAGCGGCTCGGTCAGGTCGCGGATCGCATCGATGTGAGCGGCCACGTCGTCTACGGTCCACGCCGGCTGATAGACCCCGACGCTCTCGACGACAGCGACCCGGGCCACCCGGCCCGCGATGGCGGTCAAGATTTCGCCTGTGACCGAACAGGATTCGTGCGCCAGCCAACCGACGACCGGGGCGACCAGCTCGGGGCCCATCGGCGGATAGGCCGACGTGTCGATTCCCTCGGCCATCCTGGTCACCGCTGCCGGGACGATGACGTTGCAGCGCACCCCGTGCGCGGCGCCCTCGAGTGCGGCGACGTTGGACAACCCGATCACCCCGGCTTTGGCGGCGGCATAATTGGCCACCGCGTGGTTTCCGTAGACACCGCCGATCGATGACGTCAGGACCACCCGGCCGTAGCCGGCGCGGCACATCAGCGGGAACGCCGCCCGCACCACGTGGAATGCCCCGCGCAGGTGTACGTCGAGCACCGCGTCGAAGTCGTCGACCGTCATCTCCGCCAGCGGCGCATGCCGGACGTTCCCGGCGTTGTGGATCAGCACGTCGATGCCCCCGAACGCCTCGGTGGCCGCCGTGACGATCGCCTCACCACCGGCGGCGGTCGCCACGGACTCGGTCGACGCGATCGCCTCACCACCGGAGGCGGTGATCTCGTCGACGACCCGCTGGGCGGGCCCGGCGTCTTCGCCGTCACCGGTCAACTCCCCGCCGACGTCGTTCACCACCACTTTCGCGCCCAGCTCGGCGAGCAGCAGCGCGTACTCGCGGCCCAACCCCCGGCCTGCGCCGGTGATGACGGCGACCCTGTCGTCGAATCGTGCCTGTGTCATCTATGTTCCGAGCACCAGGCCGTCGAGATCACCCTTGGCCCGCCACTCGGCGAGAAGATCGTCGAAGGCATAGAAGCCGGGCGAGTAGAAGTCGCCGAGGAAGGATCCGTTGTTCTCCGAACCGCCGCGGCCCTCGTTGTTGTAATAGCCCGGCGTGCAGGACAGTTCAAAGGCAGAGTTGTCGATCGACAACTCACGGACCGTGGCGACCCAGGCGTCTTGTCCCTCCTGGCTTGGCTCGACGGTGGTCGCGCCGCGGCGCTGCGCCTCGGCGATGATGTAGGCGATGTGCTTGGCCTGCTGCTCGAACATCGCGGTGGTGTTGGCCGAGACTCCGCCCTGGATGAAACCCATGAAGAACTGATTGGGGAAGCCGCGACTGGTCATGCCGTGCAATGTCGAGTACGCGTCGTGCCAGTGGTCGAACAACGAGACCCCGTCCCGCCCCACGATGGCGTCGATCGCGAACCGGCGGCTGATTTCGGTGGAGATCTCGAAGCCGCTCGCAAATATCACGCAGTCGACCTCGTATTCGACCCCGTCGGCGACGATTCCCTTCCCGGTCAGCCGTTCCACCCCTTTGGACGCCGACACGTCGACGAGGGTGACATTGGGACGGTTGAACGTGGCCAGGTAGTGCTCACTGGAGGTCGGACGCTTGCACATGAACCGGTAATAAGGCTTCAGCGTTTCGGCAGTGGCCGGATCGGTGACGATCTCTGCCACGAGGCGGCGCAGCCGCTCCATGATCTTGAAGTCCTCTTCCTCGCGGAAGGCCATGATCTGCTCGATCGACACCGAGGCGGGATCCGCACTCGCGGCGATCCGGGCCGTCAGGTTCCGCCCGAGCTCGGTCCAGAAGTCGCACACCAGGTCCGGTTCGCCGAACACCACGCCGACGAATGGCGACCAGTTGTGGAAGTTGCGTTTGCGTTCTTCCTGCCAGCCCGGCTGCAGCGCGGCAGCCCAGACCGGGTCGGTCGGTGGATTGGTTCGCGCGTCCACCGACGACGGCGTGCGCTGGAAGACGAAGAGCTGCTTGGCATCGCGGCCCAGATGCGGGACCAGCTGGATGCCGGTGGCGCCGGTGCCGACCAGGGCGACGCGCTTGTCGGCCAGCTTGTCCAGACCGCCCTGGGCGGTGCCGCCGGTGTAGTCGTAGTCCCAGCGGGCGGAATGGAAGACGTGGCCTGCGAAGTCTTTGATGCCCGGGATGCCGGGCAGCTTGGGCCGGTTGTAGGAACCCTGGGCCATCACGACGAACCGGGCCCGGAGGTCGTCGCCGCGGTCGGTACTGATCCGCCAGCGTTGCGTCGCGTCCTCCCAGTGCAATTCACGCACATGGGTGGAGAACAACGCTCCGTCGTACAAGCCGAAGTGCTTGCCGATGTTGCGACAATGCTGCAATATCTCTGCACCGTCGGCGAACTTCTTCGACGGCATGAAGCCCAGCTCTTCGAGCATCGGGATGTAGCAGTAGGCATCGTTGTCGCACTGGATCCCCGGGAACCGGTTCCAGTACCAAACCCCGCCGAAGTCGCCGGCCATCTCGATGACCCGGATGCCCTCCACACCGGCCTTCTTCAGGTAGGCGCCCGCCAGCAGCCCGGCGAAACCGCCGCCGAGCACCACCACGTCGATGTTTTCGGTGATCGGATCTCGCTGCACCACCTGCGTATACGGGTCGACTTCGTAGAACTCGGCGAAGTCGCCGTCGAGCTCCAGATATTGCGCCGAGCCTTCCGGGCGTAGCCGCTTTTCCCGCTCGACGCGGTACTTCTCCCGCAGCGCATCGATGTCGATGTCGTCGGGCGTCTGGGTGGGTCCGCACTCTGAGGTCATCGGCCGTTCTCCTCTGCGAGCGGTTGCGGCTCGCCGGCGCCCATGTATTTCGACAACTGGTAGTGCAGGTTGACGGTGCTGCGCTCACGGTACGGGTTGGGTTGCGTCCCGGGGAAACCAAGCGACTTCATCCCCTGCTGGACGGCGGCCATGTTGGAGAAGTCCTGAGGTAGGACGCTGCGCCACCGCGGATCCCCGACCGGGGTGTACTCCCATTCCGTCTGGGGCTCAGCGTCTTTCGGATACAGCTCGAACACCGACACCTCGAAGATGCACTTGTCGGGGTTGTAGCTCGGGTCGGGGCGCGCTCCGTAACACAGTGCACTGGTCAGGCCCTGCCCGATCTGGAAGTTCGGGAACAGCTGCCACGCGGTGCCGCTCTGCCCGAGGATGTCGGCGGGAATCGTCGGCCAGAAGACCCCGCGCGCCTCGTCGTCGCGGCGCGCGGATGCCAGCCAATGCTCCAGGACCTTGTCCGCCGGAGTGCCCTCGGGCAATTCGTCGACGAGCCGCAGCGCGGCGGCCACCAGGGTCTGCGTGGTGGTGGCGTTGGTTTCCTCCATGGTGTACACCTGCATCTCCGCGGTGGAGATCCGGGGGTCGCCGGTGCCGAGCCTGATCTTCGATTTCGTCTCGGCCATATCCTCGGGCGCGTCGTAGCCGATGTTGCTGTGCCGGCCCTGCGCCTTGGCCCAGCCCTTGAATTCACCGAACCTGTTGAATTCCGGGTGGGTGGTGAAGACGTGATAGGTCTCGTTGAACGCTTCCAGCGCGACTTTCCAATTGCAGTCGAAATGCACCCATTTGCGCCACTTGCATCGCATGTTCTCCAACCCGAACGGATCGAGGATCTTCGCGGCAGGGAACAGGTAGTCGGCCAACGGTTCGCAGTCGGGGTCCATGTTGATCCACAGCCAGCCACCCCAGGTGTCGACGTTCACCGGACGAAGCCGGGTGTTGTCCGGATTCAGCGCACCCTTCCAGTCGGCTTCTTCACGGATATGGGTGCAGGCACCGTCCAGACCGTATGTCCAGCCGTGGAATCCGCAGACGAACGACTTTCGGGTACGTCCGACAGCATGTTTCGCACCCGTCGGGGTGTCCACCAGCCTCCGGCCGCGATGCATGCACACGTTGTGGTGTGCGGCAAAGGCATCCGCGCCGGTTCGGACGACGATGATCGAGTCGTCGAGGATGTCGTACGTCAGGTAGCTGCCCACCTCGGGTAGTTCCTCCACCCGGCCTACCTGCTGCCAGACCTTGCGCCACAGCTTGTCGCGTTCGGCGCGGGCGTACTCGTGTGAGATGTAGGCATCGACACCGATGGTCATCGGCTCCGCGAGCTCTTCGCTACTTTCCAGGTCACCCATCATCAAATCCTTTCAGGGCCTGCTGATTTCGCGGCGGAAGTCGTCGTCGGAGAGAAACAACGAGGTGTTGTCGGCACGCAGATGGCTCCACCGCAAGTCCAAGCCGCCGTCGACGAGCAGGGTTTGGCCGGTGATGTAGCCGGCGAGGTCCGAGAGCAGGAACAGGATGGCGCCGGCCTGTTCCTCGGGACGTCCACGCCGCCCCATTGCGATTGCCGCTCGATCCCGTTCCGGATCGGGGTCGACGTAGGTGCGTGACGCCGCGGTCTCGGTGACCCCGGGCGCGACGGCGTTGACCCGGATGTCGTGCGATGCGAGTTCGACCGCGAGGGTGCGGGTGGCCGCGACGATCGCGGCCTTGGCCGTGCCGTAGGCGATATGGAAGGGCGCGGTGTTCATCCCGCTGATCGACGAGACCGACACGATCGAGCCGGGCCCGCCGGCCGCCCGGATCTCGGCGGCCACCGCCTGGCTCATGAAGAACATCGTCTCGAGGTTGGCGGTGAACAGGTCCCGCCAGTCGTCACGGCTGACCCGGGTCGCGGGCATCCACGTCGAGGGCGCGGCGCCGCCGGCGATGTTGACCAGGCCGTGCAGTCGCCCCTCGGTGCGGCGCACCGCGGCGAGCACGGTGGCGATCCCGTCGTCGGTCGCGGCATCGGCTGTCACCGGCACGATCGGCAGTCCGTCGGCGATCAGCGGGCCGATGTGCATGTCGAGGTTCTCCTGCGAGCGGCTGACGGCCACGACGGTCGCGCCCACCCGTGCGGCCATGTCGGTGACGGCGGTTCCGATGCCGCCGCCGCCGGCGCCCGACACCACCACGATGCGGCCGTCGAGCCTCAGAAGATCCGCCATGCCCTGCTTTCACTCGGTATTTTGTCCGGACAAATAGCTACACTCTGCCGAATGGAGAACATGATTCCGCAGCGGTTATGGCCCCGTCAAGGGCCTTCCCGAAGAAGTGTCACGCCTATTGTCTGGACTAAATCAGCTTGATACGGTCACGCCGTGACGCTGCAGCAGAACGGCCGCTTCACCCTCGTCGATCCCCCGGTGGTGGCCGAGGGCTGGACCATCGAACGCCGCACCGCGCCCAGCCGGCTGTTCGGTGCCAACGGTCTGCGGACCGGTCCGGACGGTCGGGTGTACATCGCTCAGGTGACCGGGAGCCAGATCAGTGCACTGGACATCGAGACCGGATCGGTCGACACGATCAGTGCAAAGGGCGGCGACATCATCGCGCCCGATGACGTCGCGTTCGACGATGCCGGGAACCTCTACGCCACCGAGGTGATGGACGGCCGGGTCAGCGTGCGGGCCGCCGACGGCACCACCCGGGTGCTGCGCGACGATCTGCCCTGCGCCAACGGCATCACCGTGCACCGCGGCCGGGTTTTTGTCGGTGAATGTCGCGAGGGTGGCCGCATCATCGAGCTGGATCCCGCCGGCGGCCCGCCGCGCGTCCTGCTGGAGAACGTGCCCTCACCCAACGCGATGGAGGTCGGACCCGACGGGCTGCTGTACTTCCCGGTGATGGGCGCCAACGAGATTTGGCGGATCGATCCGGACGGCGCGGGCCCAGAAGTGGTGGCCGTCGGCTTGGGCGTGCCCGATGCGGTCAAGTTCGACGCGAACGGCACGTTGGTCTCCACCCAGGTACACAGCGGCCAGGTGCTGCAGATCAACCCGCGCAACGGCGAGCACACGGTGCTGGCCAACCTCAGTCCCGGGCTGGACAACCTCACGTTCGTGGGGAACAGACTGTTCGTCTCCAACTTCACCGGTGAGATCACCGAGGTCCTCGACGGCCACCAGACCCGCACCGTGCTGCCCGGCGGGCTGAACTGGCCGTTGGATCTCACGGTCGGTCCAGACGGGGTCGTCTACATCGCGGACGGCACCTACTTCTATGCGCTGGCTGCCGATGGCAGCGTGCAGACGTTGGGCATGCTGTTCAGCCCGGGCTACCCCGGTTTCATTCGAGGTGTGACCGCGACGGGGCCGGGCGAATTCGTGGTGACGACCTCAGGCGGCCAGGTCGCCCGGTTCCGCCCCGCCGAGGGCGAAAGCGATTTTCTGGCAGACGGATTGGACCAACTCTACGGTGTCGCCGCCGGAGCGCGCGGCATCGTCGTCGTCGAGCAGGGCACCGGCCGGCTGGTGTCCGTGGGCACCGGTCGCACCGAAGTTCTGGCGACCGGACTCGACACCCCGGTCGGGGTGGCCTTCGGACCGGGCGGCAGCCTGCTGGTCAGCGAACGTGGCCGGGTCGTCAGGGTCGACGACGGCAGGGTCGAGCCGGTGGTGGACGGATTGGGTTGTCCGCAGGGCATTCTGGTGGACGGCAACCGGCTCTACATCGTCGATGCGGACACCAAGTCGCTGCTCGAAGTCGATTTGGACAGCGGATCCCGCACCAGGATCGCCTCGGGCCTTCCGGTGGGCGCCCCGCCCGGCGTGACCCCTAAACCGCTGCGCGGCATGCCGCCGTTCTCCGGCCCTCAGGGGCCGTTCGCCGGAATAGCCGCCGCGGCGGACGGCACGGTGTATATCTCGGCCGATGCCGAGGGCAGCGTCCTGGCCCTGCGGCGGAGGAGCTGACATGCCACACCCCGAGTCCGGCGACCACCGCTACATTCAGGTGGCCCGCACGCTGCGCAAGGAGATCGTGGACGGGGTGTACCCCGTCGGTTCTCAACTTCCCACCGAGCACGAACTGTGTCAACGGTTTTCAGTCAGTCGCTACACGGTGCGCGAAGCCTTGCGACGGCTGCGCGAGGACAACTTGGTGTCGTCCCGGCCGCGGGCAGGCACGATGGTGGTGCCTCGGCCGTCGGCGCACGCCTATGTCCAGGACGTGGTGTCCATCAACGATCTGCTGGCCTTCGCGACAGGTGCCCGCTTCGCCATCGAATCGATCGCCATGGTGACGATCGACGACGAACTCGAGCCCAGGACAGGACTGGCGGCCGGCGAAGAATGGCTGGCGGTGCGGGGATTCCGCGGCGCCGATAGCGCCGATGCCCCGGTCTGTCGGACCGAGTACTACATCAACCGGGCGTTCGCGGCGGTGGGCCGGATGTTGCAGAACCACAGCGGGCCGATCTTCCCGCTCATCGAGGACCTGTTCGGGCTCAGCATCGTCGAAGTGCGGCAGGAGATCTCCGCGGTCCAGGTCAGTTCCGAACTGGCCGTTCGACTCAAGGTCGAACCGGGCACACCCGCCCTCGAGATGCAACGCACCTACATCACATCCGATGGCGAGATCGCCCAGGTCACCGTCAACACCCACCCGGCGTCGCGATTCCGCCACTCGATGACGATGCGACGGGTGAAGGGCTGACGGGCCGTGCGCATCGCGCAGCATGACGCCGAATTGGCCACCCGGGCCTACGCTTCCGGATCGTGGGTGCACGACACCCTGGCGGACGCGTTGGCCGCCGCCGCCCGTGACACGCCGGAGCGGGAGGTTATCGTCGACGGCCCGGTGCGCCTCGACTGCGCAACGCTTCACGATCGGGCGACCAGGCTGGCCGGCGTGATGCTGACCCGGATGCCAATCGGAAGCGTGGTGTCGTTCATGTTGCCAAACTGGCATGAAGCGGCGACCATCTACCACGCCGCGACGGCGGCCGGCATGGTGGTCAATCCGATACTGCCCTCGCTGCGTGACCACGAGTTGGCTTTCATCCTGGCCGACGCCGACGTGCGAATGATCTTCGTACCCGGCGACGTCGGCGGTCACGACTATGCGGCGATGCTCCAACGCGTCACCGCGAGAATGCCCGACCCACCGATTGTCATCGTGGTCCGCGGCGACCCCGCGGCCGGGCAGCTCGGGTTCGACGCGCTGCCGAGCCGGCCGGCTTCGGTTCCTGCCCTGGACCCTGACGCCGCCCAGATGATCCTCTACACCTCCGGAACCACCGGACGCCCCAAAGGTGTTCTTCACAGCCATAATTCGATTCACGCCTTGATCCAGCAGATCGGCAGCCACTGGCTGATCGATCCCGGGTCGACATTCCTGGTTCCCTCCCCCATCGCCCACATCGGCGGTTCGATCTATGCGTTCGAATGCCCCGTCCTGCTGGGAACCACCGCCGTGCTGATGGATCGGTGGGACTCCGACGACGCGGTCGCACGGCTGACCGTCGAGCACTGCACGCACATGGCCGGCGCGACGCCGTTCCTGCAGGCGATTCTCGCCGCCGCCCGACGCGCCGACACCAGGTTGCCCGACCTGCGGGTGTTCATCTGTGGCGGCGCCTCGGTGTCACCGCAGCTGATCCGCACGGCAGCCGACTATTTCGAACGGGCGGTGGTCACCCGGGTATACGGCTCCACCGAGGTGCCGGTCACGACGATCGGCGCTCCCGGCGATCGCGACCGCGCCGCCGACACCGACGGCCGGCCCGGCATCGCCGACGTCACGATCGTGGACGGCGAAATCCGGGCGCGCGGCCCGCAGATGCTTCTGGGCTATCTGCATCCGGAAGACAACACCGACGCCTTCGATGCCGATGGCTACTTCCGCACCGGCGATCTCGGCCACTGGGTCGACGGTCACCATCTCGTCGTCACCGGCCGGGCCAAGGACATCGTGATCCGCAACGGCGAGAACATCTCCCCCAAGGAGGTCGAGGACGTGCTGCTCGGCCACCCCGACATCAGCGAGATCGCGGTCGTCGGCGTTCCCGATCCGCGCACCGGGGAACGTGCCTGCGCGGTGATCGTCACCGACCGGACGCCCGAGCCGGACATCGGCGATCTGCGCGAGTTTCTGCAGGCCTCCGGTGTAGCGAAGTTCAAGTGGCCCGAACAGGTCGCCATCTGGGACTCGTTGCCCAAGAACGACGCAGGAAAAGTGCTGAAACATCGGATACGAGCGAGATTGGTCGACGCGGATGAGTGATCCACGGGTCGCGGTGGTGACCGGAGCAAGCAGCGGGATCGGATTCGCCTGCGCCACAACGCTCGCCGCAGCGGGCATGGCAGTTATCGGCACCGGGCGCGACGCAGGCAGGCTGTCCGCGCTGGCGGACGCGATCGGCGATCCCGACCGGATGGCCACGCTGGCGGTCGACCTCACCGACGACGACGCTCCGCAACGGATCATCGACGAAGCGGTGTCCCGATGGGGACACGTCGACTTCCTGATCAACAACGCCGGCGTCGGCAGCCCGAAGCCACTGCACGAGACCGACGACGAGACGCTCGACTACTTCCTCGACGTCATGCTGCGGGCACCGTTCCGGCTCGCCCGCGACGTGATCCCGCACATGCGACCGGGTTCGGCGATCATCAATGTCACCTCGACCTTCGCAGTGGTCGGCGGTCTGCGCGGCGGCGCCTATTCCGCCGCCAAGGGCGGCCTGACCGCACTGACCCTGCACATCGCGTGCCAGTATGGCGCACAAGGGATTCGCAGCAACGCCGTCGCGCCGGGCGTCACGGTCACCCCGATGGTGGAGCATCGCCTGGCCGACCCCGGCTTCCGGAAGATGCAGACGGAGATGACACCACACACCCGGCTGGGACGAGTCGAAGACATCGCCGGGACAGTGGCGTTCTTGTGCTCTCCGGCGGGCAGTTTCATCAACGGCCAGACCATCGTGGTCGATGGTGGCTGGAGCTCCACCAAGTATCTGTCGGACTTCGCACTGACCTCGGAGTGGGTTGCCCGGTGAACCTGTTCGCCACCCTCGATCACGCCGCTGCCCGGTTCGCCGACCGCGGCGCGGTCTACCGCGGCGAGCAGCAGTTGCACACCTGGAGTGAGCTCAGGCAGCGCGCGTTGCGACTGGCCGCAGCGTTTCGGCGCGTCCACGAACCGGGCCAGCGGATCGCGGTCGCCAGCGAGAACCGCGCGGAGATCATCGAACTGTTCTACGCGGTGTGGGCCGCCGAGTGTGTCGTCGTCCCGATCAACTTCAAGCTCCACCCTCGAGAGATGGCACAGATACTGGAAGACTGCGGTGCGGCAACAGTTTTCGCATCCCCCAAGATCGCGGCCGAGTTGGCACCGCACTCCCCCGTCGGCGTCGAACGCATCGGCGGCCCGGACTACGACCAGCTGTTCACCGCCCCGCCCGCTGACGTCCCGGTAACCGACCCGTCGACGCTGGCGTGGCTTTTCTACACCAGCGGCACCACCGGCCGCTCCAAGGGGGCGATGCTGTCCCACCGCAGCCTCACCGCGATGACGGTGTCACATCTGGCCGACATCGATTCCCCGGACGAGAATTGCAGCCTGCTACACGCCGCCCCGATGTCGCACGGCTCCGGTCTCTACATCGCGCCCTACGTGCTGCGCGGCGCACGTCAGGTGGTTGCCGCATCCGGCGTCTTCGACCCGGACGAGTTCCTCGATCTCTGCGCAGCACACCCCGGATCGTCAGCGTTTCTGGCGCCCACCATGATTCAGCGGCTGGTCGGCACCGGGCGCCAGGCACCGGCCACCCTGCGAATGATCGTGTACGGCGGCGGCCCGATGTACGTCGACGGCCTCAAGAAGGCGATGGCCGCATTCGGGCCGGTCTTCGCGCAGATCTACGGCCAGGGTGAATCGCCGATGACGATCACCGGATTGCGGCGCGCCGACCATGAACTCACCGATGACGCGATCCTCGGGTCGGTGGGATATCCCCGTTCCGGGGTCGAGGTGGCGGTGTTGCGCGCGGACGGCCGTCGTGCCGAGCCGGGCCAGATCGGTGAGATCGTGTGCCGCGGCGACGTGGTGATGTCCGGGTATTGGAACAACCCGGATGCGACCCGAGACGCCCTCAGGCAGGGCTGGCTGTACACCGGCGACATGGGCTCGTTCGACGATCGTGGCTACCTGACGTTGCACGACCGCTCCAAGGACGTGGTGATCAGCGGTGGCAGCAACATCTATCCGCGCGAAGTGGAGGAAGCGCTGCTGGAGCATCCGGATGTCGCCGAGGCCTGCGTGGTCGGTGCGCCGGACCCGGAATGGGGTGAGGTTGTCGTGGCGTTCGTCGTGGGCGGTGCGGCCGGCCCGACGCTCGATGCCCACCTACTGGACCGCATCGCCCGGTTCAAGCGGCCCAAACGCTACGTCTTCGTCGACGACCTGCCGAAGAACAGCTACGGCAAGGTGCTCAAGCGCGAATTGCGCGCCCGGCTCGGGTAACGACGTTCTCGTCTGCATAGAATGCCGCTATGTCCACCGATTACCGCTTCCTGACCTACGAAGAGCTCGATGACGGCCGCATCGTCCGCATCATGCTCAACCGGCCCGAAGCACGCAACGCCCAGAACCGCGGCCTGCTGGTCGAGCTCAACGAGGCGTTCCTGCGGGCTGAGGCCGACGACACGGTTCGGGTGGTCATCCTGGGCGGTCATGGCCCGATGTTCTCCTCCGGTCATGACCTCGGGTCGGCGGTGTCGCGGGCGGAGTACACCCCTGGCCCGGACCAGCACCCGAGCTTCCAGGGTTTGGGCGCCACCCGGGAGGGCGCGGAGAAGCTGATGCTGCAGGAGTGGCACCACTTCTTCGCCAATACCCGCCGCTGGCGCGACCTGCGCAAGATCACCGTCGCCCAGGTTCACGGTGACGTCTACGCGGCGGCGCTGATGCTGATGTGGGCCTGCGATTTGATCGTGGCCGCCGAAGGCACCCGGTTCGCGGATGTGGTGGGCACCAGGCTGGGTATGTGCGGTGTCGAGTACTTCGCCCATCCGTGGGAGTTCGGTCCGCGAAAGACCAAGGAGCTGATGCTCACCGGGGACGCGATGACGGTCGACGAGGCGTATCAATTGGGCATGATCTCGAAGGTCTTCCCGCAAGACGAACTCGCGGACAAAACGCTGGACTTCGCGCGCCGAATCGCCGAGGTGCCCACGATGGCGGCGCTGCTCGCCAAAGAAGCGGTCAACCAGACGCAAGACAACATGGGCTTCTACAACGCGCTGAACGCCTGTTTTACGCTGCACCAGCTCAACCACTCGCATTGGGCGCAGGTGCATGAAGAAGGCTGGCCGGTGGCGCTGGAGTCCGACGGGGTGCCCAACTGGAAGACCGCCCCGCCGATCGTGCCTGCGGTGAAGGATCAGGTCCGCGCCGAAGGCTGATCTTCCGCAGCCCGCCGCGATCACGGCAAAGTCGCGATTCCAGCTCACCTGAATCGTTCAAGAAGTCTCGGTGCCGTCACAGCCGGCGACCGACGAACCGACGAGTTGGGCAACTTCTGCCGAAGTGCCGTCAATGCAACGCTTCCGAAATCCCTTGTAATAGCGTTTAATTCGCGGAATGCGCAAAGCCAAATGCTCGGATTAGCCTTATAATTCTCAGAATTATTGTTGTGCAGACCACACATTTTCGCGAAACGTGGTGAAAAGCACAGACTTTGGTATATGTGCAAATTGTTGTTAGTTTCGGCCGCATGTTTGCAATCGCGACGTTGATGACTCTGATCAGTCAGGTGTCAGGCACGCCGTACGTCCCCGGCGGGGACACACCGGCTGGCACCGACTGCTCGGGACTGGCCTCCTGGGTGTCCAATGTGGCCACCGGAAGGCCCGCCTTTGGCAGCCGGTTCCACACCGGCAACGAGGAAGCCGCCCTCCTCGCCCGCGGATTCCACTACGGAACCGCCCCCAACTCCCTGGTGATCGGCTGGAACGGGCGTCACACTGCGGTGACACTGCCCGACGGCACCCCGGTGTCCAGCGGTGAGGGCGGCGGCGTGCGAGTCGGCGGGGGCGGCGCCTACCAGCCGCAGTTCACCCACCACATGTACCTGCCGATGCCTGCCGAGGACATGCAGGATCCGCTCGCGCCGCCGCCGGATGCTCCCCCGCCTGCGCCGGATGCGCCGGTGCCCGTCGATGCACCGCCACCGCCGGCCGCCGACGTTCCTCCGCCGGCCGACGACATCGTGCCCGTCAACGCCGACATCGCCCCTCCGCCAGGAGATCCCGCGCCCCAGCCGGCATAGAACATCGACGACCTACGCCGCGCTGCCCATCCCGGCAGCGCGGCGTAGGTCGTCAAAAGCCTTGTTGCTCGATGAGTTTCGCTCCTGCTGCACGGGCCGCGGCGGGCCGCGCGAGCACGCCGGCCACGACCAGCACCAGAACAGCGACAGCCAGGCACGGCCCCCACACCGCGCTGCCGTGTGGCCACGGGATCACGTTGCGATACAGGGTGTATCCCAGCAGTGCCAATCCGAGCAACGGCAGGATCACTTCCGACGTTCGAATCTGGTTGTCGCGCCCGAGGAACAGCAGCCGGACAGCTCCCAACGTGGCCAGCGCGTAGGCCACCAGCAAGATAAGCGTGCCGGCGGTGGCCGCGATGGTGAACACATCGAATGGTCGCGCTCGCAACGCAACCCAGCCGATTGCTTGGATCCCGAACACCGCCGCCACCGCCGTTGCCGCCGCGACGTGCGGGACGTTGCGCCGGGGATGCACCGCCGCCAGCGCTGCCGGGCCGATGCCATCCCTGCTGAGCGCGAACAGCAGCCGGCTCGCGCCCACCACGCTGGCCAGGCAGCAGGCCGCCGCGCTGAACGTCGCACCGACGACGATGACGTAGGACAGCCAGGGGGCGACGTACTGCTGGGCGATATCACCCATCAGCGCGTCGGACTTGCCGAAGGCCGAGACCCCGGCCGGGTCCGTGCCGAACGCCATCATCTCGATCGCGGTGACAACCACGAAGAACACCCCACCGAACAGCGCGGTACCGAGGATGGCGCGGGGAATGTTGCGCCGCGGCTGCTCGGTCTCCTCACCGAGCGTCGCCGCGGCCTCGAAGCCGGCGAAAGACAGGAAGCCGAACACGATTCCCAGGAACACCGTCGAGACCGAGGTACCGGGGGCGACGGTGAACACCGACATGTCCACATGCTGACCGCCCGGCGTGTGGCCGGTGATCAACTTGCCCAGCGTGATCGCCGCCACCACCAGGATCAGCATGACGGTCAGGCCTTCGGTGACCAGGAGGACGGTGGCACCACCCTTGATCTCGCGGGCTGCGAGCCACCACACCGCGGCGAGCACGAGCCAGGCGAAAACGAACGCGATCCAATCCGGTAACTGGTTGGGGGCAGCAACTTTTCGTGCCAGATCGGTGAGGAAGATTCCCGCCGCCGTCGCAGTCACCGCGCCGAAGAAGACATAGGTTCCCGCATTCAGCCAGCCGGCCACACTGCCGGCCCGCGGCCCGAGCGTGACACCGACGAAGGCGTACACACTGCCGGCGTGGCTGAATCGTTGCGCGAGCCGGACGAATGTGTGGGCGATCAGCAGAACACCGATGGTCGCCAACAGGAATGCCAGTGGGACGGCACGCCCGACTGCGGAGGCCGTTCCCTGCGGATTGATGTTGATGGCCATCGACGGCGCCATGAGAGCAATCGACACACCCACCGCCGACCAGACAGTGAGGGTCCGGCGCAGCGTGGGATCGGCGGACACCTCCCGCCCGGCCAATCAGTCGCCCTCGTCGAGCATCAGCGCCTGTTCCGGGCAGGCCTCGACACCGTCCCGGGTGCGCTGCTCGTCCCCGGGTGCGACGTCATGGTCCTCCAGTGTCGAGTAGCCCATGTCATCGACCGGGAACAGTTCGGGATCAACGGCATAGCACAGGGCATGGCCCACGCACCGTGAGCTCTCCAGACGGACCCGCATCGGCTCAGGTTAACCGCGGGGCGCGAGCGCACGTGCCGATTCCGGTGAGCACCTCAGGGATTGATGGTGTTCTCTCCGACCTGACGCCCCCACACGTACTCGGTGAGCAAGGGCTGGCCGAGTTCGAAGTGGTTGTACGGCGCGATCGAGGCTCCGTCATCCATCACCAGATAGGGAGCCGGCCAGAAATTGCGGTCGATCGTCTGCCAACACCCCGGCGCTCCGCCCGGCCCACCCCTGCCGTTGGTCCTGGGCAAGTTGTCCGGGTACACGTAGGGATTCGGCGCGCCGAGGATCTCGGTCATCGTGCTGAGTGAATATCCGTTGCCACCGAACGCATCCAGTGCACTGGGCGCCGCCAGTGCGATATTGCGAATACCGCAGAACAGTTCCGGGCTATAGGTGTCGAGAAGCTGGGAGCTGGGCAGCAGATCCGCCATCCCGCGAATGAAGTACGGCTTGCTGCGCTCGAAGATGTCGGCGCCGGTGTTGCCGAACCCGATGGAGGCGAGCAGCGCCGCATCGATGTCGTGCTGCTGGCCGTTGAGCGAGTTCGCGGTCACGACCGCGTGGTCGAGCGCATCCCACAGGTCGGGGCTGGCCTTGGTGTAGACGTCGGCCAGATCGCCCAGTCGCTGGATGTCGTGGCGGATCTGCGGCATCTGCGGGTTGATGTCGTCGAGCACCGAGTTCCCGTTGACGATCGACTTGCCGAACTTGGCGCCCAGCCCGTTCAGCGCTTCGGCCGTCGCCGACAGGGTCAGGTTCAGCTTGACCGGATCGACCTTCTCGGAGATCGACGTGACCGTCTCGAAAAGCGTGTTGAACTCTGTGGTGACGCTGGATGCGTTGATCACGTCAGACGTCGTCAGGCGCGCCGACACCGGGTTCGTCGGCGTCGACAGCGCGACGTATTTGTTGCCGAAGACCGTGGTGGCCTTGATGTCGGCATGCACGTTCGCGGGAATGTAGGCCAGATAGCGGGGCTCGACGTCGAGCCGCAGCCGCGCGATGTTCTTTCCGTCGCGCTCACCGGAGCTGACGTTGATGACCCGGCCGATCACCACTCCGTTGAAGGTGACCTTCGAACCCGTGTCCATCACCAAGCCCCCGCGATCGGAGACCATCGTCAGCGTTGCCCGTGGCGACAGGTCGCCGCGAAATTGCAGATAGACCAACGACAGGACCGCGACGATCACGGCGAGGAACACCAAGCCGGCGGCCTTGAGCGGCGGACGGTCGCGCCAGTTCACTTCCAGCCCCTCCTCAACCCCGACCCAAGCGAACGAGCGCCCCTCCCCGGCCGTGGCCAGTGATGTGGACCACAGGAATGTACCTGATTCGAGAGTCGAATGGTCGCCATCTGCGCAATTCGCCCTACCATCAATTCGACAATTTCCATTGCGCCGTCGTCAATATATTCGGGACCAAACTGCAGCGGTGAAATGCGCAGGTGCGCAGCCTATTCCGATTTCGGGAATTCGCGCCGCCACCGGTCTCGCGCGGTGATCGCAATTTGCCTTTGCAATATTTGCTGTGGACGTGCGGCGCCGGCGATGCCCGAGTGGTCACCGTCCACCGGATGCTGACGGTATCCCGAACTGGCCCCAAACCCGCTCCGGTAAGCGGTGGAGTCGGGATAATCGACTGTGCCGCCCGGGGGTGTCGCCGGCGCGGGAACAGCTCAGCGAGGAGCGTGAGACTTATGTCCATCATCGAAGCGGACTCAGCGACCCAGTCGCCGCATGAGCGCGCGGTCAGCGAGACCCAGCAATACATCGACAGTCCGCGATTCGAGGGGATCACCCGCCTCTACACCGCAGCCCAGGTCGTCGAGCAGCGTGGCACGATCCCCGTCGACCACACCGTCGCCCGCGAGGCGTCGGCCGCCTTCTACAAGCGCCTGCGGGAACTCTTCGCGGCCAAGAAGAGCATCACCACCTTCGGGCCGTATTCGCCGGGCCAGGCGGTGACCATGAAGCGGATGGGCATCGAGGGCATCTACCTCGGGGGCTGGGCGACCTCGGCCAAGGGGTCGACCACCGAGGACCCGGGCCCGGACCTGGCGAGCTATCCGCTGAGCCAGGTGCCCGAAGAGGCCGCCGGCCTGGTGCGCGCCCTGCTGACCGCTGACCGCAACCAGCAGTACCTGCGCCTGCAGATGACTCCCGAGCAGCGCGCGGCCACGCCGGCCGTCGACTACCGACCGTTCATCATCGCCGACGCCGACACCGGCCACGGCGGAGATCCGCACGTGCGCAACCTGATTCGTCGGTTTGTCGAGGCCGGCGTCGCGGGCTATCACATCGAGGATCAGCGCCCCGGCACCAAGAAGTGTGGCCATCAGGGCGGCAAGGTGCTGGTGCCGTCGGACGAACAGCTCAAGCGGCTCAACACCGCGCGCTTCCAGCTCGACATCATGGGTGTGCCGGGCATCATCGTCGCCCGCACCGACGCCGAGGCGGCCAACCTGATCGACAGCCGTGGCGATGAGCGGGACCAGCCGTTCCTGCTCGGCGCGACCAATCTCAAGGTGCCGCCGTATAAGTCGTGTTTCCTGGCGATGGTGCGCCGGTTCTACGAGTCGGGTGTCACCGAGCTCAACGGTCATCTGCTCTACGCACTGCCCGAAGGCGAATACGCGGTGGCCGACGCCTGGCTACAGCGGCAGGGTATTGCCGACCTCATCGCCGAGCAGGCGAGCGCATGGCGCGACGGTAAAGAACATTCGCTGGACGCTCTGTTCGACAAGGTCGAGTCGAGGTTCGTCGACGCCTGGCAGGACGACGCCTCACTGGACACCTACGGCGACGCCGTCGCCGAGCTTCTGGCGTTCCGGGAGAGCGAAGGCGAGCCGCACGAGATGAGCGCCGCGGAATGGCGCGAGTTCGCCAAGACCGCATCGCTGTACGCGGCCCGCGAGAAGGCGCGCGAGCTCGGCGTCGACGCGGCGTGGGATCCCGAGCGGGCCAAGACCCCCGAGGGCTACTACCAGGTGCGCGGCGGCATTCCCTATGCGATCGCGAAATCCCTTGCCGCAGCACCATTTGCGGATCTGCTGTGGATGGAGACCAAGACCGCCGATCTGGCCGATGCCCGTGAGTTCGCCGAAGCCATCCATGCGGTGTATCCGGACAAGATGCTTGCCTACAACCTCTCTCCCTCGTTCAACTGGGACACCACCGGAATGACCGATGAGGAGATGCGAGCGTTCCCCGAAGAACTCGGCAAGATGGGCTTCGTCTTCAACTTCATGACCTACGGCGGCCACCAGATCGACGGCGTTGCCGCCGAGGAGTTCGCCACTGCCCTGCGCCAGGACGGCATGCTGGCGCTGGCCCGCCTGCAGCGCAAGATGCGGCTTGTCGAATCGCCTTATCGCACACCGCAAACGCTGGTCGGCGGTCCGCGCAGCGATGCCGCACTGGCGGCGTCCTCGGGCCGCACCGCCACCACCAAGTCGATGGGCAAGGGCTCCACCCAGCACCAGCACCTGGTGCAGACCGAAGTGCCGAAGAAGCTGCTCGAAGACTGGTTGGCTCTGTGGAATGAGCACTATCAGCTCGGTGAGAAGCTGCGTGTGACCTTGCGGCCCCGCCGGGCCGGCGGCGAGGTGCTCGAACTGGGCATCTGGGGAACCCCGGACGAGGGCGGCGAGGAGGAACTGCTGGCCAACGTGCTCGTCGACCCGATCAAGGACCGGCACGGGCGCAGCATCCTCACGGTGCGCGACCAGAACACCTTCGCCGAGAAGCTGCGCCAGAAGCGTCTGATGACGCTGATCCATCTGTGGATGGTGCACCGGTTCAAGGCCGACGCGGTCTACTACGTGACGCCGACCGAGGACAACATCTACCAGGCCGACAAGATGAAGGCGCACGGCATCTTCAGCGATGTCCACAAGGACGTCGGCGAGATCATCGTCGCCGACGTCAATCAGGAGCGCATCGCCGAGCTGCTGGAGCCCGACCGCGTCGCGCTGAAACGGCTTATCGCCAAGGAGGATTGACGCCCCCCTTCCTCGGCGAAACCGACGTTTCGCCGAGGAAGAGCGAGCAGATCGCTGCATTTTGCCGATCTCGGCGCGAGGGTCTCGCGGAGATTTGCATCGAGATCGACGCTGGCGCCGGAAAGTACGAGTAGCGGCCGCGCTGGCGTCGATCTCGGCGCGAGACTAGGCCGATCCGAGGTAGGCGACGATCGCGTTGGTGAGCCCGCGACGGGCCGCGTCGAGATCGCCGTAGCTGCCGAGCTGCTTCTCGGAGGCGATCCCGCGCATCGCGCCGGGAATCAGCCAGGCCATCTCCCGGATGCGCTGCGGGTCGACGTGCAGGTCCGCGAATGCCTTCTGGCAGGTCTCCTGCCAGCCCTGACCCCAGGAGAACAGTTCGGCGGCGGTCTGCGGATACAGCCGCTCGAGGTCGGCATGCTCCCGCGGCAGCCCGGCCCGCAGGTTCTCGATCGCGCGCGAGTCGCGGTTCGTCAACCCGTCATAGAGCGTGTCGATGATGCCGGCCACTCGGTCACGCAAGCTCGCGGAGGTATCCGGCACGCTGAAGATGTTGGCTCGCCGCTCAGCCGTGTAGCGCAGTACCGCTGCCCAAAAGCCGTCGGTATCACCGAATTGATATTGCACGGTGCCCCAGGTCGCGCCGGCGTCCTTCGCGATCCGGTTGGCCGACACCGCGCCGGGCTGACCGGACGCGAGCGCGGTCAACGCGGCTTCGAGCAGGCTCTCGCGAGTGGCCGAACCCCGGCGGTTCGGCCGTCGTCGCGCACTGTCCGCTTCGGCCACAGCGAAAGCCTAGCCCAGATTCATTGACACTTCTATGATCCCTTTCTAGACTCGCCTGCGTGGCGAAACCGTCCCTGTCGATGAAGCCCACCGGCTGGTTCCAGGTGGCGTGGTCCGATGAGATCGCGGTCGGCGACGTCCACCGCATGAAGTACTTCGACACCGACATGGTCGCCTGGCGCGCGCAGTCGGGAGCACTGACCGTGATGGATGCCTACTGCGAACATCTCGGCGCTCACCTCGGGTACGGCGGCCAGGTGGTCGGCGAGGTCATCCAGTGCCCGTTTCACGGCTGGCAATGGAACCACGAGGGGCGCAACGTCTGTATTCCCTACCAGGACAGGCCAAATCGAGGCCGCCGGATCCCCACCTATCCGGTGGCGGAACGAAACTCCTCGGTGTACATCTGGCACGACGTCGCGGGCCGAGAACCCTACTTCGACGCGCCGGACATCTTCGCCGACTTCGGTGACGACTGCACTGCCGCCGACTACTACCCGCAGGCCCGGCTGTACCGGCCACAGCTTGAACTTCATCCGCAGTACGTGCTCGAAAACGGGGTTGATTTCGCGCATTTCAAGTTCGTGCACCAGACGCCCATCGTGCCGCTGTTCACCCGGCACGACTTCGACGAGCCGGTGTCCTACGTCGATTTCACCATCACCTTCGAGGGCGACGAGGGCCAGATCATCGACGACATCAACAGCGGCGTCGAGGCGATCAACGGCGGACTCGGCGTCGCGGTCACCAAGAGCTGGGGCATGATCGACAACCGGACCATCTCCGCGGTCACCCCGGTCGACGAGTTCACCTCCGATGTGCGGTTCATGGTCTACATCGGCCGCAAGCCCGGCGACGACAGCGCCAAAGCCGAAGCCAAGGCGCAGGCGTTCGCCCAGGACGTGATCGACCAGTTCGCCGCCGACATCGAGATCTGGCAGCACCAGCGCTACACCCACCGGCCGGCGCTCGCGGCAGGCGAATTCGACGGCTTCACCGCAATTCGCAAGTGGGCCAACCAGTTCTATGCATCCGACCCCCAAGGAGAACCCGCGAATGTCAGCCCATAGCCCGATCCGGGTGTTCCAGGTGGCGACCGGAAACGTCGGCACCGAGATGATCAAGCGCATCGGCGAGCATCGCGGCCTGCAGCTGGTCGGCCTGCACTGCTACTCCCCGGAGAAGATCGACCGCGACGCCGGCGAGATCGCCGGCATCGCACCGATCGGCGTCACCGCAACGGGATCCATCGACGAGATCATCGCCGCCAAGCCCGATGTGCTGACCTTCCACGGGGTCTTCCCCGATGAGGACCTCTACGTGAAGGTGCTCGAGGCGGGCATCAACATCGTCACGACGGCGGACTGGATCACCGGCTGGCATCGCGACACCAACCACCCGCACCACTCCGGCAAGAAGGTGTCGCAGCTTCTGCAAGAGGCGTGCGAGAAGGGCGGCTCCACCTTCTACGGCACCGGCATGAACCCCGGCGTCAACCAGATCCTCGGTGTCGTCTGCTCGTCCGACGTCGCCGAGATCGAGAACGTCACCACAATCGAATCCGTGGACGTGTCCTGCCATCACTCGGCCGACACCTGGAAGGAAGTCGGCTACGGCCTGCCTGTCGACGACCCGGCGCTGCCCGGCATGCTCGAGAAGTACACCCGGGTCTTCGCCGACAGCGTGCTGATGATGGCCGACTGCTTCGACCTCGAACTCGACGAGGTGAAGTTCACCTACGAACTGGGCGCCTGCACCAAAGACGTCGACCTCGGCTGGTACCAGTTGCCCAAGGGCTCACTCGGCGGCAACTACCTCAAGTACCAGGGCATGGTCGACGGGGTGCCGCGGGTCGAGACGCATCTCGAATGGCAGATGACGCCGCACACCGATCCGAGTTGGGACATCAAGGGTTGCTACATCACCCAGATCGCCGGCGACCCGTACGTCTACAACAAGCACATGATCTTCCCGAAGCCGGGCGTGGACCTGTCCGACGTGGCGTCGTTCGCGTCCATCGGGATGACCGTCACGGGGTTGCCTGCGCTCAACGCCATTCCCGCAGTGGTGGCCGCCGCACCGGGGTTGATCACCAGCGCGGACCTGCCACTGCGCGGATTCGCGGGTCGATTCAAAAAGTAAAAGCCGCAATCTGAGACCGATCGAGCGAACTGTAATCGGAGAAGTATCGGTCCGGATTCGGTTTGGTAAACAGCAGATGAACACCCACGTCAGATCCTACTTTGGCGCTCATCCGGACGGTTCCAGAGCCGCCGCCACGGCCAGGCGATAGCAACATTTCGGGGTCGCACGGCAGTCCTGGACACCAGTCCAGAAGATAGCGAACGGTGTATGGGCGGCGGAACTGTCCAGGTAAAGTGCCGTCCGTGGGAAAGCACCGGTTAGCCAGACCCCGGCGCCGATGGTCGGTCGCCGTGGCCGCACTGGCCGCTCTCCCGTTGGCCGCGGTGCTGTCCGGCAGCACCGGTTCCGGCCCCGTCAGGATGACGTCGGGCACCGTCGAATGCTGTGCCGAATTGGTCGCCGCCGCCCCGATGGAGCTGGCCGCCGCACCGATCGGTGCGCACTACGTCGTCATGACGCAGGCCGAGTTGGTGGCCAGCAGGAGTGCGGTCAACCGCACCCCCTTGCACGCGCTTCCCGCAGGCGTCGGTATCGAACAGGGGCTGCAGCTCAAGACGGTCCTGGCCGAACGACTTATCAGCGCGTACTTCCCGGAAATTCACAACATCGGCGGCGTGCGGGCCGACTCGTTGAAGTGGCATCCGATGGGATTGGCCATCGACGTGATGATCCCGAACTGGCAGACGCCGCAAGGCAAGGAACTGGGCGACCGAATCGCGGCGTTCGCCCTCGCCAACGCCGACCGACTGTCGCTCAATCACGTGATCTGGCGCCGCATCATGTACGACCATGGCGGCAAGCCGTCCCTCATGCCGAATCTCGGCGGGAACGACGCGAACCACTACACTCACGTTCATATCGCCACGAACGGTGGCGGTTATCCCACCGGTGGCGAGAGTTATTTTGGCTAGCTTCAAGCTTTTTGGTGTGGCGTCGAGCGCCGCTCTCATGCTCATCGCCGCACCTGTGGCCCACGCCGACGAGGCGTTCTGGGGTGGTTGGTACAAGATCACCTTCCACACCGATCAGAAGTCGGGCACCTCCGTCGCCGCGACACAGCAGGAAACGCCGTACACCGCCTCGTTCAAGATCACCACGGACTGTTCGGCCGACGTCTGCACCGCCTCGGTCCTCGACGGCCCGACACCCAAGGACAACGCCGTGCAATCGACCAGCTTCGTGTGGACGGGCTCGCAATGGTCGCGGTCGAACAGCTGGCGATGGGACTGCACGCTGCCGGACGGCACGATCACCTACGACCCGGCGCATTCGGTGACGACCTACACACCACAACCCGACGGATCACTGGCCGGCACATTCCAGACCACCATTGACAGTGGCGCTTGCCAGGGCACCGTCACCATTCCGGTCACCGCTACACCCGCCTGACATACGTCGTCGCTTAGGGTTCCAAGCGTGAATCGTCTCGACCGCTTCTTCGAGATCACCGCCCGCGGGTCGACTATCGGCGCCGAGGTTCGCGGTGGTCTGGTCACGTTCATCGCGATGGCCTACATCGTCGTGTTGAACCCGATCATCCTGTCCGGGGCCGCCGATGTGACCGGACACAAACTGGGGTTCGCCCAGGTGTCGGCCACCACGTCGCTGGCCGCAGGCGTGATGACCATCCTGTTCGGCGTGTTCGCCCGGCTTCCGTTCGCGTTCGCCGCCGGGCTGGGCATCAACTCGTTCCTGGCGACCACCGTGGTGGGCACGGTCAGCTGGCCTGAAGCGATGGGCCTGGTGGTCATCAACGGCATCATCATCGTCGCACTGGCCGTCACCGGGCTACGCCGGCTCGTGTTCGACGCGGTGCCCATGCAACTCAAGCTGGCGATCACCGCAGGCATCGGGCTGTTCATCATGTTCATCGGACTGGTCGACGCCGGCTTCATCTCGTCGACCGGATTACCCTCTCCCCCAGTTGGTTTGGGCGGCGGTGGTCAAGGATCGATCAGCACCGTGCCCACGGTAGTGTTCGTGTTCACCCTCCTGCTCACCGGCATCCTCGTCGTACGCAAGGTCCGGGGCGGGATCCTGCTGGGGCTGGTCGCCGGCACCGTCGTCGCGGTCATCATCGAAGCGATCTGGCACCTGGGCCCTGCGACCAAGAACCACGGTGGCTGGACACTGTCGGTCCCCAGCCTGTCGGGATCGCCGTTCGCGCTTCCCGATCTATCTCTGGTGGGCGCCTTCAGTTTCGACAGTTTCGGGCGGATCGGCATCCTGGCCGCCACAATGCTTGTCTTCACGCTGGTGTTCGCCAACTTCTTCGACGCAATGGGCACCTTCACCGGACTGTCCCGGGAAGCCGGGCTCGCCGACGAGCGCGGCAACTTCCCGCGATTGCGTTCGGCGCTCGTCGTCGAAGGCGCCGGCGCAGTCGTCGGCGGCGCGACATCGGCCTCGTCGAACACCGTCTTCATCGAGTCCGGGGCCGGCATCGAGGAGGGCGCCAAGACCGGACTGGCCAACCTTGTCACCGGCGCGCTGTTCCTGGCCGCGATGTTCGTCGGACCGCTGGCGCAGATCGTTCCGACCGAAGTCGCGGCGGCCGCGCTGGTGATCGTCGGGACGATGATGTTCTCCCAACTGCGCCATGTCGACGTCTCGGAATTCTCGGTGGCGCTGCCTGTCGTTCTGACTGTCGCGGTGATGCCGTTCAGCTACTCCATCGCCAACGGCATCGGCGTCGGGTTCGTCACGTGGGTGGTGGTGCGCTCCGCTGCCGGCAAGGCCCGGGAGATCAGCCCGCTGCTGTGGATCGTCGCGGCCGGCTTCGTGCTGTACTTCGCCCGCAGCGGGATCGAGTCATTGCTGGGAGTGTGAACTTTGGGGGGCTGACTCAGGCACCGTCGACGAGCACCGTCTGGAAGGCGACGCGATCTCCGCGGTACAGCGCCCGGACCACCTCGATGGGCCTTCCCTCACTGTCCAGTGAGCGACGGTGCAGATGCAACATCGGCATCGCAGTCGTGGTGAGCAGCAGACCGGCCTCTCGCGGTGTTGGCAGGATGGTCTCGATACGCTCCAACGCCGACGCGAACTGAACGCCGGTCGCGCGGATCGCGGCATACAACGAGGTTTCCGGATCGAAGGTGTCATAGAGGCGTGCGAACCGGGGCAGCGGCAGGTAGGTGCTCTCCAGGCCGATGCGTTCGTTGTCGGCAAGCAACACTCGCTCCAGATGCATGACCGGCAATCCGAGTCCGACATCGAGGCCGGCGGAGAGATCAGCGGTGGCCGCCACCTCCTCCCACGCCACCAGGATACGACCCGGTTTGCGGCCCATCTGCTCCGCGCCCTCGGTGTAGGACTTCAACGAAAGCGGTTGCACCAATTTTGGTTTCGCCACGACAGTACCGCGCCCGCGCCGCTGGACACGACCCTCCAGAAGCAGTTCGTGTAAGGCTTGCCGCACGGTGTCGCGAGCAACCGCGAACCGTACCGCCAAGTCCCGCTCGGCGGGCACGGGATCGCCTTCTTGCAGGCCGGCCAGGAGTTCGTCGAGCCCGCTGCGAACAAGGTGGACTTTACTCACGTCGTGTTGCTCCGCCTGAGTACACGTTCGGCGACGGCCAGGACTTGCGCGACGCTCATCGACGGAGCCCCCGGGACCTTGGCGGCATCGTCGTAGCGCCGCAACCGAAGTCCGTCGGACCACCAAGGGTGGCAGATCATGTCGTCATCGATCGCTGCGCCACCCTGCGCGCGCAGTGACGAGATGGACGTCGGGGACAACACATCGGCGTAGCCGGGTTCGGTGGCAGCGAGATAGCGCTTGGCCGCGACGTGCGCCCCGGCAAGCCAACCCACCCGAGCACCGTATCGCGGGCTCAGCCAGTTGCGCGCCGCGACATCATGCCGGTGCCGATCCGGGCCGACGTATAGCGGACTGTGCGCCAGATCGTGAAGTGCTGCGGCCAGCACGAGTTCGTCATCGGCGCCGTCGTCGACGGCACGAGCGGCGGACTGCAAGGCGTGGTCGAGCTCGTCGACCACGGCCTCATCCCATACGCCGCGCAACGAGTCGAGCAGGGCCCCGGTCTCGGCCAGCACCTCAGCGTGAGTCATCCACCAAGATTACCCCAATTGGTCTATACCAATAGTTAATCTTCTGTTCAGGTGGACTGAACCGCCCCGTCGGACCGCCGATGCTCTGGGTCTACAACCTCGGTACTCATGCGGGTGACGATTGTCGGTGGCGGCGTGCTGGGCACCGCCCACGCATGGGAAGCCATCGAGCGCGGACATACCGTTGTCCATCTCGAACGCGAGGTCGAGGCCCGCGGGGCCACCGTGCGCAACTTCGGACTCGTATGGGTTTCCGGACGCGCGGAGCACGAGCTCGACGCCGCCCTGCGAGCACGCGAACTGTGGGAGAAAATCGGTGAGCGAGTTCCCCGCGTGGGCTTTCGCCCGTCCGGATCACTGACCCTGCTGCGTTCTGCGCGTGAATTGGCCGTGGCCGAAGACGTCTCGCGGCGCCCGGGCGCGCCGCGGCGCGGCTTCCGCGTGCTCGAACCCGGGGAGGTCCGGGCACTGAACCCCGCGCTGCGCGGTAGTTTTCTTGCGGCACTTCACTGTTCACGCGACGCAGTGGTGGAGTCTCGCCAAGCGTTGCCCGCCATCCGCGCACATCTGGAAAGCAGCGAACGGTACACGTTCCACGCGGGCACTGAAGCACGCTCGATCGAGCGTCGCGTCGTGCGCGACGATCATGGCCGCCGCCACGAAGGCGATGTCGTACTGCTGTGCCCGGGCGCCGCCCACGGCGGGCTCACCCGAGAGGTCGCTGCAGACCTCCCGGTGCGACGAGTTCGACTCCAGATGATGCAGACCGAGCCTCTCGGCGAACCCCTGACCACTGCGATCGCCGACGGCGACAGCTTCCGTTACTACCCTGGTTTCGACGGTGCCGCACTGAATGATCTGCGGGACAACGAATCCCAGCACCCGATTGCCAAAGCCGACCGGATGCAGCTGCTATGCGTGCAGCGACTGCACGGCGGGCTGACCATCGGCGACACCCACGAGTACACCGAGCCGTTCGGCTTCGACGTGCAGGAGGCGCCCTACTCCTATCTCGTCGAGGTGGTCGAAGAGTTTCTGGGACGACGCCTGCCGCCCGTTCGTCAGCGGTGGGCGGGGGTGTACAGCCAGTGCGTCGACCCCAGCGAACTGGTCTGCCGGCGACCGATCGGCGACGACTCCTGGGTGATCACCGGGCCCGGTGGCCGCGGGATGACGCTGGCACCGGCGATCGCCGAGCACAGCGCGGAACTCATCGGTCTCTGAGCGGAATCGAGGAACAGTGATGGCGGACAACGGCATTCAACTGGCGGTCGTCGATATGGCCGGCACCACGGTGGCCGACGACGGCCTGGTGGTCGAGGCCTTCGAGGCTGCAGCCACCGCGGCGGGCCTGCCGCCGAGTGGCGAAGAACGCGAACGCGCGCGCCGTTATGTGCTCGACACCATGGGCCAGTCGAAGATCGCCGTCTTCCGCGCTCTGTTCGGAACCGAAGAGCTGGCGCAGCAGGCCAATCAGGCCTTCGAGCAGGCCTATGACGAACTGATCGATACCGGCAACGCCCGGCCGATTCCGGGGGCGGCCGACGCCATCACCGCCTTGAGGCAGGCCGGCGTGAAAGTCGCATTGACCACCGGATTCAGCGCCGCCACCCAGGACAAGCTGCTGGCCGCGCTCGGTTGGCAGTCGCTGGCCGATCTGACACTGGCCCCCGGCGACGGCGTTCGCGGCCGGCCTTACCCCGACCTGATCCTGACAGCGCTGATGCGTCTGCAAGCCGACGCGGTCGGCAACGTCGCGGCGCTGGGAGACACCAGCAGCGACATCCACAGCGCGCTGCGCGCCGGCTGCCGAGTCGCGGCCGGCACCCTCACCGGTGCGCACAACGCCGCGCAACTGCGGGACGCCGGGGCCACCCACATCGTGTCGACCGTGACCGAATTCGCCGACCTGATCACCCAAACCCGCGCAACCGGAAGGTACTGATGAAGATTCGAAATTGGACGGCGGTGGCCACCGTCGCCCTCGTCGCGACACTGCTCAGCGCGTGTGGCGGTACCGGCACGTCGAGCTCCGGCGGCGGCACAACGCTGACTGTCTACAGCGCCGACGGCCTGGGAAACTGGTACAAGGGTCAGTTCGCGAAGTTCACCAAGGACACCGGGATCAACGTCAACGTCGTCGAGGCGGGTTCCGGCGAGGTCGTGTCACGGGTGGAGAAAGAGCAATCCAATCCGCAGGCCGACTTGTTGGTCACTCTGCCGCCGTTCATTCAGAAAGCGGACAAGTCCGGGCTGCTGCAAGCCGGTGACGCCGACACGACCGGCATCTCGCCGGACCTCGTCGGCCCCGGCGGCAAGTACGTGGCGATCGTCAACAATGCACTGAGTTTCATTGCCAATCCCGGCGCCAACCCGATGCCGGTCAGCTGGGACGACCTACTGAAGCCGGAATTCAAGGGCAAGGTGCAGTATTCGACCCCCGGGCAGGCCGGCGACGGAACCGCGGTGCTGGTTCTGCTGCAGCATCTGATGGGCACGCCGGGGGCGCTGGACTACCTGGGCAAGCTACAGGCCAACAACGTCGGACCGTCGTCGTCCACCGGAAAGTTGCAGCCCAAGGTGAGCAACGGCGAACTGTTGGTGGCCAACGGTGACGTCCAGATGAATCTCGGCTCGATCAAGGACGACGGCTCGAAGTTCGTCATTTTCTTCCCCGAGATGGCCGACCACACCCGAACCACGGTCGCACTGCCCTATGTCGCAGGTGTCACCAAGGGCGCACCTCATGTCGAGGCGGCCAAGAAGTTGTTGAGCTTCCTGCTGTCCGATGCGGTGCAAAAGACCGTCGCCACAGATGCTTTGGGCATTCCGGTCAAGGACGCAGTCGTCTCGGCGTCGGCCGGCTCGTCGGATACCACCACGCCCACCGGCCTGCTCAAGGGTGTGCAGGTCTGGTCGCCGGACTGGAACGCGGTACTCAACGACCTCGACGCCGACGTCGCCGCCTATCAGAAGGCCACCGGGAACTGAGGTGAGCGAGATCGCCGTCAGCTCATCTCAGGCCACGTCGGCCAGCCGGTCGGCACCTGCGGTATCCGACGCGGCCCCTGCCATCACTTTTGATCGGGTACGGGTGAGCTACGGGCGCGGCAAGAATCTGACCGATGCGCTGATCGACTTCGACCTGCGGGTCTCCGTTGGCGAGACCGTCGCGCTGTTGGGACCCAGCGGATCGGGTAAGTCGACCGCGCTGAACGCCCTGGCGGGATTCGTCCGGCCGACGGCAGGCAGGGTCCGGCTCAGCGGACGCGATGTCACCGATCTGCCGCCGTCGAAGCGGGGCATCGGGGTCGTGCTGCAGTCCTACGCATTGTTCCCACACATGCGGGTCGCCGAAAACGTCGCCTTCGGATTGAAGTCACACCGGGTCGCCCGCCGGGAAATCGGTCCGCGCGTTGCCGAAGCACTCGACATGGTCGGTATGGGGTCATTCGGAAAGCGCTTGCCGCGTGAGCTTTCCGGCGGACAGCAGCAGCGAGTGGCGATTGCGCGTGCCTTGGCGATCCGCCCCAAGGTGCTTCTCCTCGATGAGCCGCTGGCCGCCCTGGATGCCCGGCTTCGTCAGTCGATGCTGGCGGAACTACAGCAACTCAAAGAAGCACTGCCGGACACCGCGATGCTGTACGTCACCCACGACCAGGCCGAGGCGCTCGCGCTGGCCGACCGCGTCGTGGTGATGAACGATGCGCGGCTGATGGATGTCGATACCGCCCAAAACCTGTGGACGCGGCCGCCGACGAGTTTCACGGCATCTTTTCTCGGCGGCGCCAACCTGATCCCCTGCACCATCGGCCGCGTCATCGGCACCTCCGCGTTGGTGAGTATCGCGCACAAGACCGTCAGTGCCGAGGCACCGCAACCCGCCGTCGGGAAGGTCGACTGGGCGCCCGGTGCGCGGGCCCTCTTGTGCATTCGGCCGCATGTATTGCAGATCGTGGGATTGGGCCATCCGGAAGCATTGCGTGCCACTGTCAATGCATCGGTGTGGCGGGGTGCGACAACCCGTGTGGTGTTGTCGGTGGACGGTGTGGCAGACCGCACCATCGAAGTGGATGCGCCGGGACACACCGGCTACGCGGTGGGCACCGAGGTCGGGCTGCGCTTTCCGCAACCTGCGGGCGTGCTCGTCCAGGTGGGTCGATGACAGCGCTCCTCGACCCGCCGGTACCGACCGGCGCCGCACCCGCGCGGCGGACGGTCCGCGGCGGGAAGCCGCTGTGGTGGACGCTGCCGCCGCTGCTGATCGTGCTGCTCGTCGCGGTCTATCCGTTGTTGCGAGTGTGCATGGAGTCGACCAGAGTTCGCGGCGGTGGGCACGGTACCGACACGTGGGGGTCAGTTCTGGGTTCGCCCGCATTTCGGGCAGCCCTATGGCGCACCGCGGCGATCGCCGTGACGTCGACCGCCGGTTGTCTCGTGCTGGGCACCTTCCTGGCAATCGTGTTGGCGTTCGTACCATTTCGCGGTTCCTCAGTGGTCGGCCGACTCATCGATACGGTCCTTGCATTGCCGTCGTTTCTGATCACGTTGGCGTTCACGTTTCTCTACGGCAGCGCGGGTGCGGTGAATGCGCTGATCTCCACCGTCAGCGGGAGCTCGTCACCGGCGCTCAACGTGTTGTACACGCCGGCAGGGGTGATAGCCGCCGAGATCACCTTCTTCACTCCCTTCGTGATCCGCCCGCTGTTGGCGGCCTTCGCGCTTCTACCTCGCCAGCAGCTCGATGTCGCGGCGAGTCTGGGTGCCTCTCCCCTGCGGGTGCTGCGTTCGGTGATCATGCCCGAAGCCTGGCCGGCCCTGATGGCCGGCGGAAGCCTGGTATTGCTGTTGACCCTCAACGAGTTCGGCATCGTCTTATTCACCGGCGCCAAAGGTGTGATCACGCTGCCGGTGCTGATCTATACGCGAGGAATTGTGACGTTCGACCTGCCCGGCGCGGCGGTGATCGCGACAGTCCAGATCGCCCTGTCCCTGGCTCTGTATTCCGGTTACCGTGCCGTCTTCACCCGGTTCTCCACCGGCCGGAACCGGGAGAGATGACCCGATGTTGCTGTGGGGCAGACGTAGTCGCGTCGTAATGCTGGCACTCTTCGCTGTCGTCGTGTTGGTGGTGTTCGTCGCGCCGCTTGGCACCGTGGTGATGGCCGGGCTGTCCGGGTCGTGGAACGGGCCGCTGCCGTCGAACGTCGGGTTCACCCGATTCGGACCGGCGCTCTCCGGTGAGAATCTGGCCAGCCTCTCCGTCAGCATGCAGACGGCATTTTTGGCCGGCGGACTCGCGCTTCTGTTCGGAACGTGGGCCGCGATCGCGTCCAGGGATGCGCCCCGCTGGCTCGGTCGGCTGACCGACGCGGTATTCCACCTCCCGATTGCAGTGCCATCTGTCGCGATCGGACTGGGCCTCTTGATCGCCTTCAACAGCCGGCCAATCCTTCTGGGAGGCACCCGGTGGATCGTCATCGTCGCCCACTTCGTGCTGGTGCTGGCGTTCGCCTTCAGTGCGGTGTCGGCGGCGCTGAACCGGTTGGACCCGGCGTACCGGCAAGCCGCGGAGTCTCTAGGTGCCGGCCCGGCCCGAGTGCTGTTCCGGGTGACGCTTCCGCTGCTGTTGCCCGCACTGGGCGCGGCCGCCGGGCTGGCGGTGGCGCTGTCGATGGGCGAGCTGGGCGCTACGGTGATGGTCTATCCGGCGACATGGAAAACGTTGCCGGTGACCATCTTTGGCCTCACTGACCGTGGTCAGGCATTTCAGGCGGCGGCCAGCACGACGGTGTTGCTGCTCGTGACACTGCTGGTGCTCGTGCTCCTCGGTCGCATCCGGGGCCGAGCTGCCGTCCGCTAGCCAGCTTGCCCGTTGGCCGCGGCGCCATGCCCTAGTCTGGGCCGACACGACGGAAGGACCTGGACATGCGCAAGGCGACCTTGGCGACGCTGATCACCGCCGCCGCGATCGCGGCCGCCCCCGGCATCGCCGGAGCCGCACCCAAGAACTACTGCGCCGACCTCAAGGGCGTCGACAACGGGCAGACGTGCGACATCCAGCAATCCGACCCGACCTACCAGGTCAAGATCAGCTTCCCCAGCCGCTACCCGGACCTCAAGTCGGTCGCCGATTACATCAGCCAGACTCGTGACGGCTTCCTCAACGTGGCCAAGGCGTCCAACCCGGGCGACGTGCCCTTCGAACTGGACATCACCGGGACCTCGTACACCTCGACGGTCCCGCCGCGCTCCACCGAGTCCCTGGTCCTGCAGAACTACGAAAACATCGGCGGTGCACACCCCGACACATCGTTCAAAGCGTTCAACTGGGATCAGACCTCTCGCACCCCGATCACCTACGACACGCTGTGGCGGCCGGGCGCCGACCCACTGAAGGTGGTGTATCCGATCGTCGTCGCCGAGTTGCAGAAGCAGGCCGGCCAGCCGATCTCGGTCGATCCGGTCACCGGTATGGACCCCGCGAGTTACCAGGACTTCGCGATCACCGATGACGGCGTGATCTTCTTCTTCAGCCAAGGCCAGCTGCTGCCCGAGGCGGCGGGCGCCACCCAGGTGCTGGTGCCGCGCTCGGCGGTCGATCCGTTACTGGCCTGAACGCGCCGGCGGGGTGACACACACTGCCGAGCTCGACATCTTGTCGCCCGGGCTGCGCGACAGAGTCCCAGACCGTCGGCTCAAAACACCGGCAGATGTGCGGCCGCCACCAGCGGCAGCCGGCCGGCGCTCATGCTGCGCCCTTCCACCGTGGCGGGCACGCGACCGGTCCACGTCGCGCCGTAGAAGGGATCGATCGGGTTCAGCGCATCCGCGCCGCCGAGGCTGCTGCCCGCCTTCTCCAGCCATTGCGTGATTCGAGCCAACATGGCTGACCTCCCTGTTCGGTGTCGTTGTCGTCGGCTATGACTCTCCTTGTTCGCAAGCGTCGACGGCATCGGGCGGTCGGCTGATGCCGAGGATGAACCCGGTGTCCGCCAATCGGAGGACCTCGGACTGCCATGCTGTTCTCATGCCTCGTCTGCCCCGCCGGATCACCTCGGATCTGACCGCCGTCGTGGCCGGGCTGGAAGGCAAGCTCACCGAGCGACGTCGCGACCTCAAACTGCAGTTGGGCGCCTTCCGCGGTGTTCACGTGGTGGTCTACCGCGGGTACGTCGCCGACGATGTCGCCAAGGTCCGGGTCCGGGTGATGGAGACACCGGAGTTGCCCGGGGACAGCCGGATCCCGTATTGGGACGTCGCCCAGAGCAATGTGCGACGGCACGCGACATTGTCCATCGTCGGTACCGAGGTCGAGCTGCGCATCGGAACACATCGGGCCACCGAGGTGACCGACAGCCACGGCTTCGCCAACTTCTCACTGCCGGTACCGAAGCTGCGCATCGGCTGGCACGCCGCGACGGCGGTCGCCGCGGGGATCGCCGACGATGAATCGGCGGCCGGTACCGGCTGGGTGATCAAACCGGCACTGGCCGCGCCGTATCTGGTCATCTCCGACATCGACGACACCATTCTTCTCACCGGCCTCACCGAGGGTGTGACGATGGTTGCCCGGACCCTGCTGCACGCTGTGGAGCAACGCAGCGCGATCCCGGGCATGGCGGCGTTCTACCGCGGTCTGGCCCGCGGCGCCGAGACCCGTACCGGGAGCCGTCGTGCGGAGCCCACCTTCTTCTATGTCTCCACGGGCAGCTGGTCGTTCTATTCGATGCTGGAGCAGTTCGTCGAATTGCGCGCCTTTCCGCCAGGCCCGATGTTCCTCACCGACTGGGGCCCGACCGAGCGCTACCTCCGACGCAGCGGCGCCGAGCACAAACGAGCCGCCGTCCGCCGGTTGTTCGAGGCCTACCCGCGGATGCGTTTCGTCGTCATCGGCGACAGCGGTCAGCGTGACCCGCTGATCTACGAGGAGGTTGCGCGCGAATACCCCGGACGGGTGCTCGCGGCCATCATCCGACAGGTCGGCGGCGACGATGACGAGCGCAACGCCTCATTGCGCGAGCATGCGCAGGCGCTGCGCGACGAGGGCATTCCGATGCACCTGGTGGCCGACGCCGGGCAGGCCGCCGAACTCGCCCACAGTCTGCGTCTGTGCGACAAGGACACGGTCGCCGAGGCGCGCGCTGAACTGAACACGTAAACACCGGCATCGATATTTGCTGAACTGATAGTCTGTGCAGCGTGCAGGCATCAGGATATTTCGCAGGCGGTCTGCTCGCAGTCGGGATCGGCGCCGGGCTCTTCCTCGGACACGGGGTGGCCTCGGCCGCTCCCGATGCCGGGTCCCCCGCCGAGAAGTCGGTGACGAAGCCCGCCGCCAAGTCTGCGCGGCTGACCGAGCGCCCGACGGCGGTCCGCAGTGAGAGTCGCCGCCCGGCCGCACGACGGGCAGCGCACCTCGCCCCCCGATCGACTCAAAGAACAAGCGCGACAACGACTGTGGTGCCCGACGTATCGGTGACCCTGCCGCCGATGCCCGTCGTCAGCGGCGCATCGTTCACCGTGTCGGGCGACTTCATGAAGCCGTTCGCCACGAATTTCGTTGCCGCCGGCGGTGATCCGGCCGACAGCGCACGGTTCTTCTTCGGCGATCTGGCGGTCAAGAGTTTGGACGCGCTGGCCGAGGACAACATTCCGGCACCACAGGTGCGGCTGCTGCTCGGCAACCTGGCGGCGTCGGGCTATTTCGGCGGAATCTGGTTGCGCGACAACCTGCACGCCACTCCCACCAGCACCCCGGCGATCACGGTGCCGGTCCCGGCAATCGATCTGTCACCGTCGGCGATCGGCATCCGGCTGTTCGACGCCGTGTCTGCCGGGTTGACGGGCGTGGCTGCCGACGCGCCGGATTGGGTCGTCTCGACGGTTGCACACGTCTCGGTGCCAGTGCTGCTGGCGCTCTACGGATATAACCGCGGCTATCTGCAAGTGGTGCTGGAACACCCACCGGCGGGAGTTTCCTCGATGCAGGACACACTGTCCTGCACCGGCTTCCTTGCATGCAGCTCGACGGCATTCCCGCTCGAACTCGCCACCCGGTACGACAGTGCACTCGAGAAGTTGGCAGACCCGGCCACGCCCGGCTGGTCGGAGATGGCGATGTGGACAACCGTGCTCCAGGGTGCCACCGGGGCGGGCCGGTTCGTCTGGGAAGGGTTGGCCCAGGCCGGCTTCTCCCTCGCCTCGTATACGGCGCTGGTGCAGCTGAGTTCGGCCTACCTGATGGTCAGCAAAGCGGCGGTACTGTCCAGCATGACCGCCTACGCCGACGGCGACGCAGCCATCGGCCGCAGCTCATTGCGGCTGCAAGCAGGACTGTGGATGTGGTCCGGCGCCTACTTCGCCGGCCTGGCATCCGGCGCCGCTCCGGGAACCATCCCGAAACTTGTTGCCCACTGACCTCGTCAGAGGTCACGCTCGAGCAGAACAGCACCCGCATCTACGGAAACAATTTGAACTGAGGCGATTTCGTCGACGGGCATCGACGTGCTGCCACCGGGCGACGCCGGCATCCCGATCCGTGCGGTCCACGTGGCCAGCTGGGTGTGGCTCCCGTCGCGACCTACCGCCACCATCGCGAGCTTGTCGCTTGCCTCACCGCCGCCGTAATCGGCGTCCATCGGTCCCGCTTCATAGATGCACTGCATTTCGATGCGAGTACCCCACGTCCGGCGACTGAGAGTGACTGTGGCAGTGAGGGGAACCGGCCTCATCGGTGTCATCGTGAGCGCTGCCGGCTGAACCGGCGCCGGCGTCACCACCATCGGGTTCGACTGCAGGGCAACGATGGTGAGGCCGGCCACCATCGCAGCAGCCGCAGACCATGTCCACGTCGTGGTCCGTGACCGACGTCGCCGCGCGGTGACGGTGGCCAGGAGTTCGTCCCGAAGCGGCGACACCCCGGCCTGCCCGCCTCGATCGTCGAGGGTGTCGACGTAACCGCGGTCGATCTGCGCCAAGAGCGCTGGCATGCCGCTCAGGTCGCTGATGGCGTCGACACAGGACGGGCATTCCCTCAAGTGCGCCTCGAAATCGCGCCGATCTGCCGACGACAGGGATCCGAGGACATACGCGGCATCCCACAGCGCGTACGGATGGGTGTCGCCGGGTGACGACGGACCGTCGACTGTGGTCATCACGTCAGCCTGAAGCCAAGCCCTCGAAGAGCCGGGTGATCAGCATGAGGACGAAGCTGTCGAAATCACCGCGTAACCGCTCCTGATCGGACGCGAACGGGCGCTGCATCGACATCCCCAGCAGCACAACCTCCATGAGTCGCACCGACTCGTCGATCACATGCTCCGGCGCCTCGTCACCGGCGATGGACCGCAGCAGCGTGGCGAACTGCCGTCGCTGGGTGTCCCGGAATTCAAGGTAGGCGGTGCGCAGGAATTCGTTGTGGTTGGCGGCCGCCCCGAACTCGACGACGAAGGTGACCGTGTCGAGGTTGTCGATGAACAGGGTGTACAGCAGACCGGCAGCGTCGGCCAGGCTGTCGCCCACGGAATCGGCCGGCATCAGCTGGGTCGCGGCCGTGGCGAACAGTTTCGTCGCCACATCGTTGATGGCGGCCTCGAAGAGCTTCTCTTTGGTCTCGAAGTGGTAATGCAGCAGCGTCTGCGACACCTTGGCCGTATTCGCGATCAGGCGCATCGACGACTTCTCGTACCCATGGGCGCGGAAGCATTCGACCGTCGCCTCCAAGATCCGCTGGCGGGCGTCGCCGTTTGTGACCTCGGGCAGCCCGACGCCGTCGTTCGCCTCAACCGTTGGTGTCGACATCGACACTCCTTGTTCTGTGATGAACTTTCCCTGATCGCGCACTCAGTGTCCTCTTTTTTGAGTCACGAGTGGCGTTTCCGGTTGGTTCAGCACGAAACCAAGGAATTCAGTCGGTCACGGCGAGAACGGACTCAACCCTGCGCAATGCAGCCGCAGTACGCGGCGAACCTTGGCGGTTCGGCGCAGTCGCCTGGTCCAGGACACCGCGAACGCGCTCAGCATCAGCACCGACAACGACGTGAGCCAGGGATAACCGCCGTGGCCGTGCACCCACACCGCCAGACCGTTTTGAATGCGTCCGGCACCGGCGATCACCGGGTCCCCCGACACCGCGGTGCCGTTGAAGACACGTATCTCGTAAACACCGTAGTAGCCGACGTACACACCCACGAGCAGCACCAGCACGCCGCCGAACCTGTTGACATACGGCAGGATTCGACGCATTCGGTACACACCGATCGGGTTGGCGAAGGCCGCGACGATGGCCAGTACGCCGACGATCAGCGACATACCCGCCGCGTACACCAGATAGGTCAGCAACCCGTCGACGATCAGGCCGCTGCGGAACCCGGCCGCCGTGACGGCCAGGAACGGTCCGATGGTGCACGACAGCGACGCCATCGCATATCCGACGCCGTAGCCGAACATCGAGCCGCCACGCACTGTCGGCGCCCATCGGCTGGTACTGGTCATCGGGTTGAGGCCGGGAAGGTGCCGGCCGGCCAGCGACCAGATCCCCAGCGCGACCAGGACGACGCCGATCGCCACCGTGGCGTACGGCAGGTACTGCTGCACAGCCGCGGCCGCGGAGACGGTGAGCAGGCCGAAAGCACCGAATACCGTCATGAAGCCCAGCACCATCTCGATGGTGGCCACTCCGGCCCGGCGCAGCGCGGTGAGCTGACCGGCGGCGTCGCCCTGCACAACCAGCGTCATATAGACGGGGAGCATCGCAAAGCCGCACGGGTTGAGCACAGCCACCAACCCGGCGCCGAAGGCAAGTCCCATCAGACTGTGTTCCACGATGCGCGCATGCCCCTGTCCTCGTTGGGCGACCGGTGAACTGTCGTCTGTTTACGACACGAACACGGGCGCTTTCAGGTTCATCCGAGGTCCGCATTCGAGTGCGAGAGCCGGCCCTGGATGACCCGAACCGGCCATCCACGCAAGATGGCCGGGTTGAGCGATGCGGGGCGGCGCGGCGCGGCCGTAGTTTCTCGACATGACCGAGACCGCCCGCGAGGACTCCCGCACCGATCAGCAGCCCACCCCGGCCTACGCGGTGTGGCTGCGCGTCATGGCGCTGGTGTATGACCCGTTCGTCTGGCTGGGCGAGCTGGTCGGCATGCGCCGCCGGCGTCGCGAGCTGGTAGCCGGTGCGCGCGGACGCGTGGTCGAAATCGGCGCCGGAACGGGGCTGAACCTGGCGTACTACCCCGACACCGTCGACGAGCTCGTGCTCACCGAGCCCGAACCCGCGATGCGCCGCAAACTCGCCCGGCGCGTCGAACGGATCGGTGGTGCCGCGCGGATCTCTGATGCGTCCGCCCTGCATCTACCGTTCACCGACGCCTCGGTCGACACGGTCGTCTCCACGCTGGTGTTGTGCACCGTCCCCGACCCGGAGGCTGCGTTGCGCGAGATCGCCCGCATCCTGCGACCGGGCGGACAGTTGCTGTTCATCGAACACGTTCGCTCCGACTCGCGTTTCCTTGCGGCGTACCAGGGCGTGATGGTGCGGCCATGGCGCGGTTTCGCCGGCGGATGTGTGTGCAACCGCCCGACGCTGCAGTTGATGCAGGCCTGCGGGTTCACGGTGACGGCCGATGCCGCGGTGTGGCATGGGATGCCGGCGGTCGTCCATCCCCTCGCCGTCGGACGGGCCACTGTATGAGAAGCGTGCATCACCTGCGCGCCGGTGCAGCGTGGGTGGTCATCGCCGGTGCCGGCTACGCTGTCATGGCGCTCGCGCCAGCAGCCACGGCAGGCGCTGCACCGCAATGCAATTCGAACTTTCCCGGCTGTGGTGGCAGCCGCCTGGGTCACGCCGTGCTTGAGTACGTGGCGCCCGTCCCGGTCATGCTCGTCGGCGATGGCACTGCCGAGCATCCAGACGGCGGGCTGCTGATCGGCAACGGATACAGCCCCGACCCCGCGACCTGTGGCACCGCGTGCACCGGCGGTGACGGCGGCTGGTTATTCGGCAATGGCGGCGACGGCGCCAACGGTGGCCACGGCGG
The DNA here is from genome assembly GCF_002086695.1 of Mycolicibacterium rhodesiae. Taxonomy (GTDB): domain Bacteria; phylum Actinomycetota; class Actinomycetes; order Mycobacteriales; family Mycobacteriaceae; genus Mycobacterium; species Mycobacterium rhodesiae. The sequence continues at coordinate 533 of NZ_MVIH01000005.1, read as the reverse complement.
CAACGCAGGCCTCTTCGGCTCTGGTGGCCGGGGCGGCAGCGGGACCTCCGAGCACATCGACGGGGGCAACGGCGGCCGCGGTGGCGTGTTCGGTGGTCATGGCGGCGATGGGGGTTCCGCCGGTGCGGGATCCCCGGGAAGCAACGGCGGCACTGGTGGTCGCGGTGGCAACTCCGGACTGTTCGGTGGTGTCGGAGGTCGCGGCGGCAACGGTGGTGACGGGGGCCTCGGCGTCGGCGTCGTCATCAGCAATGGTGGGGCCGGCGGCGCCGGCGGGAACGGCGGACTGTTCCACGGTGGCGGCGACGGCGGACAAGGAGGTGACGCCGGCACCAGCGGAGCAGGCGGGCAAGGCGGTCGCGGCGGCAACGGTGGTGCCATAGACGGCCACGGCGGATTCGGCGGCGCCGGCGGAAACGGTAGTAACAGAGGATCTTTCAAGGGCGGCCAAGGCGGCGTCGGTGGCACTGGCGGCATCTTCGGGGTCGGCGGCGGTGGCGGCGACGGCGGCACCGGCGGGGGCACCACGGGCG
>NZ_MVIH01000049.1 GCF_002086695.1 Mycolicibacterium rhodesiae | reverse complement strand
GCACGTCGGTGCCGGAGCCGTCGGGGTATGCGTCGACGTGGGAGCGTCGCCGCCAGCGTAACGTCACGGCGAAATTCGTCGCTGATTCTCGCAGTGGCGTCACGCTGGCGGGGCTACCCGCATCGCGTGATCCTTTGCCAGACACTGTCGTCGTAATATTCACGTGCACGTGGCCGCGGCATATGCCACAGTCGGATTCTGTGACTGTGACCCTGTGTAGCCCGACCGAGGACGACTGGCCGGGGATGTTCCTACTGGCCGCGGCCAGTTTCACCGATTTCATCGGCCCTGAATCAGCGACCGCCCGGCGGACCCTGGTGCCCACCGACGGAGCGGTGGTGGTCCGCGATGGTGCCGGCCCGGGTTCTGAGG
>NZ_MVIH01000048.1 GCF_002086695.1 Mycolicibacterium rhodesiae | reverse complement strand
ATGCTCGCCATCGAGTTGGCCGGCGTGCCAGGCCGCCGCGGTGTCCGGCAGCAGCGGCGGTAGCGATTCGCCGGTCAGCGCCCGCCGCGGCGCCACCTGCTCGGCATCCCGCATGCGGCGCTTGGCCTCCCGCGGGCTGATTCGCAACACATCCGCGAGCGTGATCGGGACCGGCGGGCAGCCCTCGAACTGCTCCAACCGCGCGGTCAGGGCGTGGGAAACCGCGACCTGGCGGCGTCGCGCGGTCTCCAACCGCTGCAGCACGACAAAACGCTCGGGCGGATCCAGCACATCGAGATCGACTGCAGCCAACGCCTCGACGACATCGTCGAGCGCCCCCAGCACCTCATCGATCGAACTCATGATTAGAACACTAGTTCGAACCACCGA
>NZ_MVIH01000047.1 GCF_002086695.1 Mycolicibacterium rhodesiae | reverse complement strand
CTGCTCGATGGCTGGTTCACCAAATTCGCCGCCCCTGGCGTGTGCAACCCGGCCGACCAGTCGCCTACCCTCACCCCTTCCGATGACGTGGCCGAGCGGGATGTGCGCAGCCACGCCCAACGCCAGCACGACGCGTTGACCGCGTTGGTGCGCGGTCAACTCGGTGATCCGAAGTTAGGGCAGCACAACGGGTTACCCGTGACGGTGATCGTCTCGGCCACCCTGCAGGACATTCAGGCCAAGACCGGGCACGCGGTCACCGCTACCGGCACCCTGCTACCGATCCCCGATGTCATCCGGATGGCCACCCACGCCTACCATTACCTCGCCCTGTTCGATCGCGTGAAGGGTCAGGCGTTGTGGCTGGGTCGCACCAAACGCATCGCCACGGCCGATCAGCGAATCATGCTGCATAGCAAGGAACGCGGCTGCACGCGACCGGGATGCGACAAACCGGGATACCTCACCGAGGTCCACCACGTCGACGAATGGGCCGACGGCGGGCTGACCAACATCGACACACTCACCCTGGCCTGCCGAGC
>NZ_MVIH01000046.1 GCF_002086695.1 Mycolicibacterium rhodesiae | reverse complement strand
TTGCCGATGCTGCCGCTGGAGCCACCGCCGGTTCCGCCGGTGCCTGGCGCACCGGCGTTGCCGCCGGTACCGCCCTTGCCGCCGGCGGCGCCGTTGCCGCCCGCGGTGGTGTTGGTGCCGCCTGCGCCGCCCGTGCCGCCGACACCGCCGACGCCGCCCTGTCCGCCTGCACCGCCTCCGGCCCCGCCGATGCCTGCACCGCCCGTGCCGCCGGTGCCGCCGGATCCGGCATTGCCGCCGGCTCCGCCTGTGGTCGGAGTTGTACCGGTCGTGCCGGCCGTGCCAGTCCCGCCGTTGCCGCCCGCACCGCCCTGGCCGCCCGCACCGGCAGCGCCGTTGCTGCCGACGGAACCGCCGCCGCTGCCAGCCGTTCCTGCCGCTCCGGCGTTGCCACCAGTACCGCCCTGTCCGCCGGCTGCACCAGCGCCGCCGGCAGTACCGGTGTTGGAACCACCGGCGCCGCCTATACCGCCTGTGCCGCCTAGGCCGCCGTTACCGCCCTTGCCGCCGCCGGCTCCACCGC
>NZ_MVIH01000045.1 GCF_002086695.1 Mycolicibacterium rhodesiae | reverse complement strand
AGCAGAGCCTGGAAACCGGTGAGCCCGGCCGCAATTCCGGCCTGGATCGTGGTCGCCAGCTGACCCGTGAACGTGGTCAGCGCGTTCGCGAGAACGCCCAGCGTCGGGTTGATCGCCGCCAGCGCGCCGGTGAGCGCGTCGACGAAGGCCTGCGGGGTCGGGAAGTTGGCCAATGCGGCGTTGAATGCCGCGGCCAGTGCCGCCCCGCCGTTCACCAGCGCTTCGAGGAAGGCCTGCGGGCCGTCGATCGAGGCGTTGATGATGGCCTGCAGTGCCAGACCCAGGTTCACGTCGATGTTGCCGAACGCCTGAACCAGCGCGTTGATGAACGCCTGCGGGGTCGGGAACGCTTCGAGCGCCGCCTGGAACGCCGCCGACAGAGCACTCAGCGGGTTGCCCAGCGCATTCAGCAGAGCCTGGAAACCGGTGAGCCCGGCCGCAATTCCGGCCTGGATCGTGGTGGCCAGCTGACCCGTGAACGTGGTGAAAGCGTCGGCCAGGATGCCCAGCGTCGGGTTGAGCGCTGCGAACGCCCCGACCAGGGCGTCGACGAAGGCCTGCGGGCTCGGGAAGTTGGCCAGTGCCGCATTGAACGCCGCCGCCAGTGCCGCCCCGCCGTTCACCAGCGCTTCGAGGAAGGCCTGCGGGCCGTCGATCGAGGCATTGATCACGGCCTGCAGTGCCAGACCCAGGTTGACGTCGATGTTGCTGAACGCCTGAACCAGAGCGTCGAAGAACGCCTGCGGGTTCGGGAACGCCGCCAAGGCAGCCTGGAACGCAGCCGACAGCGCGCTGAGCGGATTGCCCAACGCATCCAGCAGAGCCTGGAAACCGGTGAGCCCGGCCGCAATTCCGGCCTGGATCGTGGTCGCCAGCTGACCCGTGAACGTGGT
>NZ_MVIH01000044.1 GCF_002086695.1 Mycolicibacterium rhodesiae | reverse complement strand
TGTACTGACCACGGACGTTAAGTACGGCGTGGCGTAGTGACATGACGAAGACCTCCGAGTGAAGTGCGAGCTGCTTAAGGAACGCACCAACTCACTCCGGAGGTCTTCATGGTCCACCGTAATGCCCCCTTGTCTGAAACCGGTCGTCTGCGGCTGGCACGTTGCGTTGTCGAGGATGGGTGGACGCTGCGACGGGCGGCCGAGCGGTTCCAGGTTGCGGTCACTACCGCTTCGCGCTGGGCCCGCCGCTACCGCCAACTAGGCGAAGCCGGCATGGCCGACCGCAGCTCACGCCCACATCACAGCCCTAATCAAACCCCCACACGCACCGAGCGGCGCATCATTAAAGTCCGAGTACTTCGACGTTGGGGACCAGCTCGCATCGCTTATCTGCTGGGACTGAATGTCTCGACTGTGCACAACGTGTTGAGGCGCTACGGCCTAGCCAAGCTGCGGTGGCTGGATCGGCCCACCGGGCGAGTTATCCGTCGGATGGAGTCAGCCAGCCCCGGCGACCTGGTGCATGTCGATGTCAAGAAGGTGGGCAAGATCCCGGCTGGCGGCGGATGGCGCATGTTGGGCCGCAGCGCAGGAAATCATCACTCCCGCAAGGACAGAAGCATCGGAACTGGCAGCGACCGTTCCGGGCGGCGTGGTTATCACTTCTTGCACACCGCCATCGACGCTCACTCCCGGCTGGCCTACTCCGAACTGCTAATCGACGAACGCAAAGACACAGCTGCTGACTTCTGGCAAAGGGCTAACAAATGGTTCAACGCATGCGGGTTCACCGTACGGAAAGTGTTGACAGACAACGGTTCCTGTTACCGATCCCACTCATTCCGAGATGCACTCGGGCAGATCGAACATCGTCGAACCAAACCCTATCGACCCCAGACGAACGGCAAGGTGGAGCGATTCCACCGAACCCTTGCCGATGAATGGGCATATGCGCGGCTCTACACCAGCGATGCCGAACGGTGCGCGGAGTTCCCTCGCTGGCTGCATACCTACAATCACCATCGCGGCCACACCGCACTCGGCGGCCAACCACCCGCCACCCGCGTACCTAACCTCTCAGGTCAGTACA
>NZ_MVIH01000043.1 GCF_002086695.1 Mycolicibacterium rhodesiae | reverse complement strand
GGTCCGATGCAGGCTATTGGTGGCTTGTTTGCGATGTCGGCGGATGCGGTGCGGTTTGTGTTTCGGAAGCCGTTTCAGTGGCGGGAGTTTTTGGAGCAGGCGTGGTTTGTGGCGCGGGTGTCGTTGGCGCCGACGTTGTTGGTGGCGATTCCGTTCACGGTGTTGGTGTCGTTCACGCTCAATATTTTGTTGCGGGAGTTGGGCGCTGCTGATTTGTCGGGGGCGGGGGCGGCGTTCGGTGCGGTGACTCAGGTGGGCCCGTTGGTGACGGTGTTGATTGTGGCGGGTGCGGGGGCGACGGCGATGTGTGCGGATTTGGGGTCGCGCACGATTCGTGAAGAGATCGACGCGATGGAGGTGTTGGGGATCAACCCGGTGCAGCGGTTGGTGACGCCGCGGATGTTGGCGTCGGGTTTGGTTGCGCTGTTGTTGAATTCGTTGGTGGTGATCATCGGGATCCTGGGTGGTTATGTGTTCTCGGTGTTCGTCCAGGATGTGAATCCGGGGGCGTTCGCGGCGGGGATCACGTTGTTGACCGGGGTGCCGGAGGTGATCATTTCGTGTGTCAAGGCGGCGTTGTTCGGGTTGATCGCCGGTCTGGTGGCGTGTTATCGGGGGTTGACGATCACCGGTGGTGGTGCCAAGGCGGTGGGTAATGCGGTCAATGAGACGGTGGTGTACGCGTTTATGGCGTTGTTCGTGGTGAACGTGGTCGTCACGGCGATCGGTATCCGGATGAGTGCCCGGTAACTGATGGCGTCGTTACAGGCTTTGTATCCGCGGATCGCCCGTCAGGTGCGCCGCCCGTTGGGCACGGTGGGGCGGATCGGGGATCACACGATCTTTTATGGTCGGGCGTTGGCGGGGACTCCGCATGCGGCGTTGCATTTCCGTAAAGAGATCATCCGGTTGATCGCCGAGATCTCGATGGGGGCGGGCACGTTGGCGATGATCGGCGGCACTGTGGTCGTCGTCGGGTTTTTGACCCTGGCCGCCGGTGGCACCTTGGCGGTGCAGGGGTATTCCTCGCTGGGCAATATCGGAATCGAAGCACTCACCGGCTTTTTGGCCGCCTTCATCAACGTGCGCATCAGCGCCCCGGTGGTGGCCGGGATCGGGTTGGCCGCCACCTTCGGGGCCGGGGTGACCGCCCAGTTGGGGGCGATGCGGATCAATGA
>NZ_MVIH01000042.1 GCF_002086695.1 Mycolicibacterium rhodesiae | reverse complement strand
ATTTCTCCTATGTCAAGCGGCGAGGGGTTCGCTGGTGTGGTGGCGTGATTTCTCGTCGGCGTGTAGTCGGTTGAACACGGTTCGGCTGAGGCGTCGTTTGAGGCAGCGCAAAGCTTCTGAAGAGGAGTCGCCGCCGGCTAAACGTTTCCGGTAGTAGGCCTGCCCCGCGCTTCGGGTCATACCAATTTGGGTGACGGCGATGCGGTGCAGGGCTGCGTTGAGTTGGCGGTTGCCGGTCCGATTGAGGCGCATCCGGCCGGCGCTGTTGCCCGACCAGGCCGGAATCGGCGCAGTGCCGTTATGGCGGGCGAACGCGGCTTCGCTGGTGAAGCGAGTGATGCCAGCGGATTCGCCGACCAGCTTGGCTGCGGTGAGTTCACCACAGCCCGGTAGTGCCAACAAGGTCGGAGACACTGCTTGCACGGCGATGCCGATCCGTTGGGTCAATGCGTTGATCGTGGCGGTGAGGCGAACGATGTCGGCCAGCTCGTCTGCAGCCAGCTCGGCCAGGAGCCCGTCGAGGGTGGATAGCCAGTCCGCCAACGCCTTGTGGGTTTTGGCGCGATCCATGGAACGCTTCTTCGGGCTGTGGTCGGGGTCGAGTTCATGAACGCGACCCAGGAACCGGTTGACGATCGAGGTGCGTTGCACCACAAGGTCTTCGCGGCGATCGACCAACAGTTTCAACTCCCGTGAGACCGCGTCGTGGGCGGCGACCGGCAGATCAGGTTCACGCAGCACCGCACGCGCCACCGCCAAGGCATCGATGGGATCCGACTTGCCGCGAGCGCGTCCGCCCGCACGCTGCAGCGCCATCAACTTCGGTGCTACCCGCACCACTTTCTGACCGGCCGAAAGCAGATCACGTTCCAGACGTGCGGACAGATTGCGGCAGTCTTCGATGCCCCAGATCACCTCGCCACTGAAGTTCTCCCGGCCCCACTGCACGGCTGCGGTATGTCCGGGCGTCGTTGCTGGAACCGTCTTCCTGCCGAGTTCACGCCCGACGTCATCGACGGCGACGAAAGTGTGGGTGCGCTTGTGTACATCGGCTCCAATGACCACCATGGACCATGCCTTCCTTTCATCAGGTGGATGAGGTGAAGGTTGGGCCGGCCGGCTGGACACATCTCAGTGGGGGCGATGCCACGCTCCTATCAAGTCACGCCGGTCGGTCCTTCCCACCTGACGCCGGCAAAACAATTCAATGCACACCCCTACATGGGGAGCAGTCGGTTTGTGAGCACACACACCAGGTGAGAAGAACCCAACCACCACAACAGCGGCATCACCAAGATGACACTGAGTCGGTTT
>NZ_MVIH01000041.1 GCF_002086695.1 Mycolicibacterium rhodesiae | reverse complement strand
CGCGTTGACTCGTCGTAAATGCGCGCGAAATGGGGATTCGTTGCCTCATTGAAAATGCGCGCGTAGGCCCAGTGGATGGGGTTGACGTTGGCCGAACGCAGAGCAATCACTGAGACGACTGCGGCCCGCTATCAGCGGGCGAGTAAGAGCGCTAAGGGTCGGATTCTCGATGAGTTGTGTGCCAACACTGGCTGGCACCGAAGTCATGCCCGTACGGCGTTGGCGGGGGCGCTGAGGCCTAAAGTGGCTCTGCCACGCAAGCCGCGACCAGTGAAGTATGGTCCGGATGTTATTGCGGCACTGACGGTCTGTTGGACAGTGTTGGGCATGCCAGCCGGTAAGCGCCTGGCGCCGATGTTGGGTGAACTGGTGCCGGTCTTACGACATTTCGCAGAACTGGTTATCGATGATGAGACCGCGTCGCTGTTGGTGTCGATCTCGGCGGCCACCATCGATCGGCGCTTGGGCGCCGAGCGGGCGAAATATCAGCTCAAGGGTCGCTGCACCACCAAGCCCGGATCGCTGCTGAAGAGCCAGATTCCGGTGCGGACCTGGGCTGACTGGAACGACGCTCGGCCTGGCTTTGTCGAGATCGATTTGGTTTCCCATGACGGCGGCAATCTCACCGGGGCGCACGCCTTCACCCTGACCGTCACCGATATAGCGACCGGTTGGACGGAGAACCGCTCCGTGCCCAAAAAGACCGCCAACTGCGTGTTGGCCGCACTCAATGACATTGCCTATCGGATGCCCTTTCCGGTCTTAGGGGTCGACTCCGACAACGGATCGGAATTCATCAATCTCACCGTGCTGCAGTGGTGCGAACGCCACCACCTCACCTTCACTCGAGCGCGGCCGGGCAACAAAAACGATGGCTGTCATGCGGAGCAGAAGAACTGGGCGGTGGTGCGTACCGTGGTCGGCTACCACCGCTATGACACCGCTGCAGAACTGCTGCTACTCAACGAGATCTGGAAACTCCAGTCCAAACTGACCAACTACTTCTACCCCCAGCAGAAACTGATATCCAAGGTCCGCCACGGCGCCAAAGTCACGAAGAAATACGACACAGCGGCCACCCCTTTCCACCGTGCGATCGATCACCCGACGATCAACGAAGACCAGATCGCAGCGCTAGCCCGAACCCACGCACAGATCAACCCCGCCGCCACCCGCCGCCGAATACAAGCATTGGCCGGCCAACTACTCACCATTGCCACCAGCAAAGCTGGACCAGCAGCCAAAGCGCAACTTCCCAAGCGCGCACTCTCACGTGAGGCAACCAACAGCACTACACGCGCATCTTGACATGAGGCAACAGG
>NZ_MVIH01000040.1 GCF_002086695.1 Mycolicibacterium rhodesiae | reverse complement strand
TGATGCTCCTATCTCTGTCACGGGTCAAGCGGCGTCGATGTGTTGGGTGTTGAGCCAGTGGCGGTAGTTGGCGGCGAGGCTGTCGTGGCGTTGGAGTCCTCGTTCGAGTCGTGAGATGACGGTGGGCCAGACGCCGAGGTGTTGAGCGGCGCTGGTCAGGGTGATGTTTTGGGCTTGTCGAGTGGGTCTGAGGTCGCTGTAATCGTCGATCGGGCAGGGTGCGGTGAGGTGTTTGAACATCTCGCGGGCGATGGCACGTTTGAGGAGGCGTAGGACGTCTTTTTTCGAGCGTCCGGCAGCGAGTTGGCGGGCGGCGTAGGCGCGGGTGCGTTGGTCGTGAGACCAGCGGACCAGGGCGATGCGGTGCAGCGCGTTGTTGGCGGCGCGGTCGCCGCCGCGGGAAAGCCGATGGCGGGTGATTTTTCCTGAGGAAGCCGGGATCGGTGCGACTCCAGCCAGGCGGGCGAAGGCGGCCTCTGAGCGCAGTCGGTCGGTGTTGGTTCCGGCGGTGATGAGCAGCTGCGCGGCGGTGTCGGGGCCGACGCCATAGGCGGCGCGAAGCGCGGGGTTCAGTGTGCGGGTCACGGTGTCGAGTTCGGTGGTCAGTTCACCGATTTGGCGGTCGAGGAACTCGATGCGCTGGGCCAGGGCTTTACAGGCGGTCAGCACTGCGACGGTGATCGGGTCGGTGTGGGTGGTGGGTCGACACCGTGAGAGTGCTTGCACCAGTCGGACCGTGGTGGGATAGCGGCGGTAGCGTTCACGCAGGTCGGCGGGGGCGGTGACCAGGAGGTCCTTGATCTGCTGGATCGCCGCGCTACGCGCTTTGACCGCGCCGCGGCGAGCGATCAACAGGGCTTTGAGGGCGCCGGTGTTGGGGTCTTTGGGTATGGCTAGGCCGTGGCCGGCTAGTACCGCTCGTGCGGCGCTGTAGGCATCGAGCGGGTCAGACTTTCCCTCCCGGCGCCGCGAGGCCCGGTTGGGGCGGTTGACCTCGACGACGTGAATGCTGTTGTCCTGCAAGGCTTGGGTAAATCCGGCACCGTAGCTGCTGGTTCCCTCGACCCCGGCGATGAAGACCTCCCCGAAGCTGCGGGCCCAGGTGATGGCGACGTAGTAGCCGGTGGGGGTGGTCCGGAATTCGGCGTCAGCGAGGGGTTGGCCGGTATCGGTGATGGCCGCCACGTGGATGGTGTCGAGGTGGGTATCGACGCCGATGACGATGCGGCGTAGGGATGTCACGATGGTGGGTGTCCTCTCCGTTTTGTGGCGGTGGGTGACAACCCGGTAGGGCGGGCAGACAAGACATTGATGAGGGACTGTCCAGGCTCCTGATTAAGTCATGTCCGCCCTGCCAGGCTCTCGTTGCAGTGCTTGACCGCACGTCGCTGGTGAGACAAATCAATTGGAAGACAACCCAGCAGGGCGTCAGTCACACCGAGAGTCATCACCAACGGCGAACAGCCAAGACCATCTTCGCCGGAGTCTGCTTAACAGAATCAATGTCA
>NZ_MVIH01000004.1 GCF_002086695.1 Mycolicibacterium rhodesiae | reverse complement strand
GATTCGCGACCTAATCGTCGCGTCGACGCCGCCCGCCACCGCGGGACCGAGGAGGAAGAGCCTCGGCGCAGGGCCCGGGACGCCGAGCAGACCGGGGGTCAGTCGGTCGCCGACCTGCTGGCCCGACTGCAGGCCAACGCCGCGCCCGGCGAGGGTGGCAGGCGGCGTCGACGCGACGATTAGGTCGCGAATCGGGCCGCGTTAGAGTTGTGTCGACCGTCCGGTACCTGGCATAGGACTGGAACGAACAACTCATCGACGTCAGCGAGGTCGTCTACGTGGGGACCCCCAGCGGCTTGCGCCCGGCCCGGCTCAAGGTCGGCATTGTGTCGGCCGGCCGTGTCGGCACCGCCCTCGGCGTCGCGTTGGAGCGTGCCGAGCATGTGGTGGTCGCCTGCAGCGCGATCTCGACGGCGTCGCGGCGGCTGGCCGAACGGCGGCTGCCCGACACCGAGATCCTGCCGGTGCCCGACGTGGCCGACCGGGCCGAACTGCTGCTGCTGACGGTCCCCGATTCCGAGCTGCCGGGCTTGGTGCGGGGGTTGGCAGCGACGGGTGCGGTCCGCCGGGGAACCATCGTCGTGCACACCTCGGGCGCGAATGGGGTCGCGATCCTGGCGCCGCTGGCCGAGCTGGGTTGCATCCCGCTGGCGATTCACCCGGCGATGACGTTCACCGGCGCCGACGAGGACATCGCCCGGCTGTCCGACAGCTGCTTCGGCGTCACCGCCGCCGACGAGATCGGCTACGCCATCGCCCAGTCACTGGTGCTGGAGATCGGCGGCGAGCCCTTCGGGGTGCGCGAGGATGCGCGCACGCTGTATCACGCGGCCCTGGCCCACGCCAGCAATCACGTCGTCACGGTAGTCGCCGATGCGCTGGATGCGTTGCGAGCGGCGGTATCCGGCCAGGAGCTGCTCGGCCAGGAACTGGTCGGTGACGCGCCCGGTGGCCTGGCGGAGCGGATCGTCGGTCCGTTGGCCCGTGCCGCGCTGGAGAACACGCTTCAACGGGGGCAGGCCGCGCTGACGGGGCCGGTGGCCCGCGGTGACGCGGCCGCGGTCGCCGGCCATCTTGCTGCCCTCGACGCGGTGAATCCCGAACTGGCTCAGTCGTATTGCGCGAACTCACTGCGCACCGCGCAGCGCGCGCACGCTCCCGAGGAGGTTGTTGAGGTGTTGGCCAACTGGTCAGGGCAAGGACGGCGGCCGTGACACCGCCGAAATTCACTCCCGGACAACTCAATCTGTACCAGACGCCCCAAGCGGTATCCGACGTCACCCGGGCGCTGCGTCACACCGGTCGGCGGGTGATGCTGGTGCCGACGATGGGTGCGCTGCACGACGGTCACCTGTCGCTGGTACGCGCCGCCAAGAAAGTGCCGGGTGCGGTGGTCGTGGTGTCGATCTTCGTCAACCCCTTGCAGTTCGGCGTCGGCGAGGATCTCGACGCCTATCCGCGCACGCTGGAGTCCGACCTCGAGCTGTTGCGCGGTGAAGATGTCGAGGTGGTGTTCGCCCCGAGCGCGTCGGCCATGTATCCAGACGGCCCGCGGACCACGGTGCATCCCGGCCCGTTGGGTGGCGATCTCGAAGGCGCCTCTCGGCCAGGCCATTTCGCCGGTATGTTGACCGTCGTACTGAAGTTGCTGCAGATCGTGCGGCCGGACCGGGCGTTCTTCGGCGAAAAGGATTACCAGCAGCTCGTGCTGATCCGCCAGATGGTCGACGATCTCAACGTCGATGTCCGCGTCGTCGGTGTACCCACCGTCCGCGAGGCTGACGGGCTGGCCATGTCGTCGCGCAATCGCTATCTCAATTCCGAGGAACGTGAACAGGCTTGCGCGTTGTCCTCGGCGCTGTTGGCCGGCATGTGGGCAGCGGCCGGCGGCGCCGATGCCGCGTTGGACGCCGCCCGGGCGGTGCTCGATGAAGTGCCTGCCATCAAGGTGGACTACCTGGAACTGCGAGGGCCGTGGCTGGATCCGGCCCCGTCGTCCGGCCCGGCCCGGCTGCTGATCGCTGCCCGACTGGGCAGCACCCGGCTGCTGGACAACATCGCCGTCGACCTGTCCACCGACACCGCTCCGCCGGGCGTCGGCGGCAACGGCGATCACCCCGAAATCACCTGGAGAAATTGATGTTCCGCACGATGTTGAAGTCGAAGATCCATCGCGCGACCGTCACCCACGCCGACCTGCACTACGTCGGTTCGGTGACCGTCGACGCCGACCTGATGGACGCTGCCGACCTGCTCGAAGGCGAACAGGTGACCATCGTCGACATTGACAACGGTGCGCGGCTGGAGACCTACGTCATCACCGGGCAGCGCGGCAGCGGGGTGATCGGGATCAACGGTGCGGCCGCCCATCTGGTCCACCCCGGTGATCTGGTGATTCTGATCTCCTACGGTGTGATGATGGATGCCGAGGCGCGGCAGTACCGGCCGCGGGTCGTGTTCGTCGACACCGACAACCGGCAGATCGATCTCGGCGACGACCCGGCCCACGTGCCGGACGACGTCACCGGTCTGCTGTCGCCGCGGACGGTGAGCTGACCGTGCTGCTGGCGATCGACGTCCGCAACACCCACACTGTCGTCGGATTGATATCCGGGTCCGGTGACCATGCGAAAGTCGTGCAGCACTGGCGAATTCGCACCGAACCGGAAGTGACCGCCGACGAACTCGCACTCACCATAGAGGGATTGATCGGTGACGACTCCGAGCGCCTGACCGGTGCGACCGGTCTGTCCACCGTGCCCTCGGTGATGTACGAGGTGCGCCTGATGCTCGAGCAGTACTGGTCCGCGGTGCCGCACGTGCTGATCGAACCTGGTGTGCGAACCGGCATTCCGCTGCTGGTCGACAACCCGAAGGAGGTCGGCGCCGACCGGATCGTGAACTGCCTGGCCGCGTACGCCAAGTTCTCGTCGGCGGCCATCGTGGTGGATTTCGGTTCGTCGATCTGTGTGGACGTGGTCTCCGCCAAGGGTGAATTCCTCGGCGGTGCAATCGCTCCCGGTGTCCAGGTGTCCTCCGACGCGGCGGCCGCACGGTCGGCGGCGCTGCGTCGCGTCGAGCTGACCAGGCCGCGGTCGGTGGTCGGCAAGAACACCGTGGAGTGCATGCAGGCCGGTGCGATGTTCGGCTTCGCGGGTCTGGTCGACGGTCTCGTGACCCGCATCCGGGAGGATGTCGACGGCTTCGCCGGCTCCGACGTGGCGGTCGTCGCCACCGGTCACACCGCCCCGTTGATGCTGCCCGATCTGCACACCGTGCAGCACTATGATCAGCACCTCACCCTCGACGGCCTGCGGATGGTCTACGAACGCAACCGCGACAATCAGCGCCGGATCAAGTCCGCCCGCTAGAAGAACGTGCGCACCAGATCGATCACCCGGCCGCGCTCGTCGAGCACCGGGATCAGCTGCCACTTGTCGAACACCGTGCACGGGTGTGACACCCCGAACTCGATCCAGCTGCCGACCTCGACCGTGTCCTGAGCGGTCGGCGGCAGCCGCACGAACGCGTGCTGGTCGTTGAGCGCCGTCACCTCACAGCCCGCCAGGTCCGTCCAGGCAGAGCCGACTCGAAGTCGTTGTGGCACAGGCAGATCTGCATCGAAAGACACGTCGCGACGGCCCATCGTCATCAAAGCCAGGCCCGGCTCGGGCCGCGAACACACCTGAGCCCACACGTGCATCGCCGGTATGAACCCGCCCGGCTCAGCACCGGGCCTGGTCAGCGGTGAGGTCCGTAGATAGAGCCCGTCGTCGTTGGTCAGATACACCCCGCTGCGCAGGATCGTGCGCCAAGGACCGGTCAGGGTCTGCGCCACCACATCGAAATGCGTACTGCCACCGGCGGTTACGATCATGTCCGAACACAGGGGTGCGAGTCGAATAGCCACCGCACGAACCCAATCGAGGTAACCCCGCACCCGGCCGACACCGGCTGCAGACACGTCGTGGCCCAGGGCGGCCTCGTAGCCCGCCACCCCGACCAGACGAAGCCGCGGGCTGGCCACCGCCGCGGCGGCCACGGCGTCCGCAACGACGTCGTTCCGGCAGCCGGTGCGAGTGCCCATTGCGCCCAACTCGACGCAGACATCCAGCGGGCGCCGCGCGCCCGCCGCGTGCAACGCCTCAGTCATCAGCGCTACCCCGCGCACCGAATCCACCCAGCAGATCAGCCGAAACTCCGGATCGCTTTCGAGCTCGGCGGCCAACCACGCCAGGCCCGCGGCATCGACGAGCTCGTTGGCCAGCACCACCTCGCGCACTCCGAACGCGCGGTAGGCGCGCACCTGGCTGATCGTCGCGGCGGTCACCGCGCACGCACCGGCCTCGAACTGCCTGGCCAGCAGCTGCGGCGACATGTGGGTCTTGCCGTGCGGCGCCAGCTCGACCCGGTGCCGGGTACACCAGGTCGCCATCGTCGCCAGGTTGTGCCGCAACGCGTCGTCGGAGAGCACGCAGACCGGGCTCAGCGGCCCGGCGGCGAACAGGTCGGGCCCCTCGGCACAGATCTGCGCCACCGTCAGCCCCGACCAAGACGCGGGCAGCCCCTTGAACCGCCAGTCCAGTTGTTCGCCCGCCAGGGCTGTGACCGCGGCCGCGTTTATGAGGGACCCCATGACCTCATTTAAGCTGGCACGTCGTGAGCTCTGCAGATACCCCGGATACCGACCACGCGGACTCCGACGTCCCCGAGCAGTTCCGGATTCGCCAGGGCAAGCGCGAGGCCTTATTGGCCGAAGGAAAAGACCCCTATCCCGTCTCGGTGCCGCGAACCCATTCGCTGGCCGAGATCAGGGCCGCGTATCCGGACCTGGAAGCCGATGCCGCCACCGGCGACATCGTCGGCGTCACCGGCCGGGTGGTGTTCGCCCGCAATTCGGGCAAGCTGTGCTTCGCCACCCTCCAGGAGGGCGACGGCACCCAGCTGCAGGCCATGATCAGCCTGGCCGGCGTCGGTGCCGAAGCGCTCGAAGCATGGAAGACCGAGGTGGACCTCGGCGACATCGTGTTCGTGCACGGCGAGGTGATCAGTTCCCGCCGCGGCGAACTCTCGGTGCTGGCCGATGCCTGGCAGATGGCCAGCAAGGCATTGCGTCCGCTGCCCGTCGCTCACAAGGAGATGAGCGAAGAGTCGCGCGTCCGGCAGCGCTATGTCGACCTGATCGTGCGCCCGCAGGCCCGCACCGTGGCCCGGCAACGCATCGCCGTGGTCCGAGCGCTGCGCAATGCGCTGGATCGTCGCGGGTTTCTCGAAGTCGAGACGCCGATGCTTCAGACACTGGCCGGTGGAGCGGCGGCGCGGCCGTTCATCACCCACTCCAACGCTCTCGACGCCGACCTGTATCTGCGGATCGCGCCGGAGTTGTTCCTCAAGCGGTGTGTGGTCGGCGGACTGGAGAAGGTTTTCGAGCTCAATCGGAACTTCCGAAACGAAGGTGCCGATTCGACACATTCGCCGGAATTCTCGATGCTCGAGACTTATCAAGCATGGGGAACCTATGACGATTCGGCGATCGTCACCCGTGAAGTTATTCAGGAAGTCGCCGATGAGGCGATCGGCACGCGGCAAGTTCCATTGCCGGACGGCACAATCTATGACCTCGACGGTGAATGGCCGTCGCTGGAAATGTACCCGTCGTTGTCGGAAGCCCTCGGTGAAGAGATCACCCCGGACACTTCGCTGGAATATCTCCTCACTATTGCCGACCGGCTCGAGGTGGAGATCCCACGGGATCGTGGCTACGGGCACGGCAAGGTGATCGAAGAACTGTGGGAGCACACGGTCGGAGACACATTGTGGGCTCCGACATTCGTCAAGGATTTCCCGGTCGAGACCACACCGTTGACCCGCCAGCACCGCAGCATTCCCGGCGTCACGGAGAAGTGGGATCTGTACGTGCGCGGGTTCGAGTTGGCCACCGGCTATTCCGAGCTGGTCGACCCGATCGTGCAGCGCGAGCGCTTCGAAGCCCAAGCCAGGGCGGCGGCCGCGGGCGACGACGAGGCGATGGCACTCGACGAAGATTTCCTGGCGGCAATGGAGTATGCGATGCCCCCGACCACGGGAACCGGAATGGGTGTCGATCGGCTGCTGATGGCACTCACCGGCTTGTCAATTCGGGAAACTGTTTTGTTCCCGATTGTTCGCCGACATGGCTGAGGTGCGCTTATCCGAGGTACGTTGAATGATGTGGGCCGCTGTGGCACATTGGTTCGCATGGGGAAGACGCTCGACTATGGGTTGTTGAGCGCAGGCAGAAGGATTCAGTGAGGCAATGGCCAAAAAAGTGACCGTGACTCTCGTCGACGATTTCGACGGCGCGGGCGCAGCCGATGAAACGGTCGAATTCGCGCTCGATGGCGTCAGCTATGAGATCGATCTTTCTTCAAAGAATGCTCAGAAACTGCGTAATGATCTCAAGCAGTGGGTCGAGGCCAGCCGTCGCGTGGGCGGCCGTCGCCGCGGGCGCTCGGGCGCGGCAGGCCGTGGCCGCGCGAGCATCGATCGGGAGCAGAGCGCCGCGATCCGGGAATGGGCGCGCCGCAACGGCCACAAGGTGTCGACGCGGGGACGTATCCCGGCCGACATCATCGACGCCTTCCACGCCGCAACTTAGGTCCCAGCTAACCTGCTCGCCCGTCGCCGCGACCGAGGTATCGGTGCCGTTCGCTCGCGGCGAAGCGGACTCCGGTGATTGCCGGAAACGATTCGCAGCTCCGCCGCGTTGGTGTGCTAGGTCCGCACCGCCAGAGACGCGGTAAGGGTGACAAGGGAGGACGCCTTCCCGAGCCGCCCATTAGAGTGGACGACAGGTACGTGGTGACTACCGCTGTACCTAATCGTGATGGAGAGCAGGTAACCGAGGATGTTCGAGAGATTCACCGACCGTGCCCGCAGGGTCGTCGTCCTGGCTCAAGAAGAGGCCCGGATGCTCAACCACAACTACATCGGGACCGAGCACATCCTGCTGGGACTTATTCATGAGGGTGAAGGCGTAGCCGCCAAGTCGCTGGAGTCGCTGGGCATCTCACTCGAAGGTGTCCGCAGCCAGGTCGAGGAGATCATCGGTCAGGGCCAGCAGGCCCCGTCCGGGCACATTCCCTTCACCCCGCGCGCCAAGAAGGTTCTCGAGCTGAGCCTTCGCGAGGCGCTGCAGCTCGGCCACAACTACATCGGCACCGAGCACATTCTGCTCGGCCTGATCCGCGAGGGCGAGGGCGTCGCCGCCCAGGTGCTCGTGAAGCTCGGCGCCGAACTGACCCGGGTGCGTCAGCAGGTCATCCAGCTGCTGAGCGGCTACCAGGGCAAGGAGACCGCGGAAGCCGGGACCGGCGGCCGTGGCGGCGAGTCTGGCAATCCGTCGACGTCGCTGGTCCTCGACCAGTTCGGCCGCAACCTCACCGCGGCCGCCATGGAGGGCAAGCTCGATCCCGTCATCGGCCGTGAGAAGGAAATCGAGCGGGTGATGCAGGTGCTGAGCCGGCGCACCAAGAACAACCCCGTGCTGATCGGCGAGCCCGGCGTCGGCAAGACCGCCGTCGTGGAGGGCCTTGCCCAGGCGATCGTGCACGGCGAGGTTCCCGAGACGCTCAAGGACAAGCAGCTCTACACCCTCGACCTCGGGTCGCTGGTGGCCGGCAGCCGTTACCGCGGTGATTTCGAGGAGCGCCTCAAGAAGGTGCTCAAGGAGATCAACACCCGCGGCGACATCATCCTGTTCATCGACGAGCTGCACACGCTGGTCGGTGCAGGTGCCGCCGAAGGTGCGATCGACGCGGCGTCGATCCTCAAGCCGAAGCTGGCTCGAGGCGAGTTGCAGACGATCGGTGCGACCACGCTCGACGAGTACCGCAAGTACATCGAGAAGGACGCCGCCCTGGAGCGCCGGTTCCAGCCGGTCCAGGTTGGTGAGCCGACGGTGGCGCACACCATCGAGATCCTGAAGGGTCTGCGCGACCGGTACGAGGCCCACCACCGGGTTTCGATCACCGACGCCGCGATGGTCGCGGCGGCAACTCTGGCCGACCGCTACATCAACGACAGGTTCCTGCCGGACAAGGCGATCGACCTCATCGATGAGGCCGGTGCGCGGATGCGCATCCGCCGGATGACCGCACCGCCAGACCTGCGTGAATTCGACGAGAAGATCGCCGACGCTCGCCGGGAGAAGGAGTCCGCGATCGACGCGCAGGACTTCGAGAAAGCCGCGAATCTGCGGGACCGGGAGAAGCAACTGGTCGCACAGCGCGCTGAGCGTGAAAAGCAGTGGCGCTCAGGTGACTTGGACGTGGTCGCGGAAGTCGATGATGAGCAGATCGCCGAGGTCCTCGGCAACTGGACCGGCATCCCGGTGTTCAAGCTGACCGAGGAGGAGACCACTCGGCTGCTGCGCATGGAGGACGAGCTGCACAAGCGGATCATCGGCCAGGAAGATGCCGTCCGCGCGGTCAGCAAGGCCATCCGTCGCACTCGCGCCGGCTTGAAGGATCCCAAGCGCCCGTCCGGCTCGTTCATCTTCGCCGGCCCGTCCGGCGTCGGTAAGACCGAGCTGTCCAAGGCGCTGGCGGAGTTCCTGTTCGGCGACGACGACGCACTCATCCAGATCGACATGGGCGAGTTCCACGACCGCTTCACCGCGTCGCGGCTCTTCGGTGCCCCGCCCGGATATGTCGGTTACGAGGAGGGTGGCCAGCTCACCGAGAAGGTGCGGCGCAAGCCGTTCTCGGTGGTGCTGTTCGACGAGATCGAGAAGGCCCACCAGGAGATCTACAACACCCTGTTGCAGGTCCTCGAGGACGGCCGTCTCACCGACGGCCAGGGCCGCACGGTCGACTTCAAGAACACCGTGCTGATCTTCACCTCGAACCTGGGTACCTCCGACATCAGCAAGGCGGTCGGGCTCGGCTTCACCCAGGGTGGCGGCGAGAACAACTACGAGCGGATGAAGCAGAAGGTCAACGACGAGCTGAAGAAGCACTTCCGGCCGGAGTTCCTCAACCGCATCGACGACATCATCGTCTTCCACCAGCTGACTCAGGACGAGATCATCCAGATGGTCGACCTGATGGTGGGCCGGGTGTCCAAGCAGCTCAAGACCAAGGATATGGAGATGGAGCTGACCGACAAGGCCAAGTCCTTGTTGGCCAAGCGCGGCTTCGACCCGGTCCTGGGTGCCCGGCCGCTGCGGCGGACCATCCAGCGCGAGATCGAGGACGCCCTCTCGGAGAAGATCCTCTTCGAAGAGGTCGGCCCCGGTCAGCTGGTCACGGTCGACGTGGAGAACTGGGACGGCGAAGGCGCCGGCGAGGACGCGAAGTTCACCTTCCACGGTGGGCCCAAGCGTCCGGAGATCGCCGAGGCGGATCTGGCCAACGCAGGCACCGCCAGCGAGTAAGCACTGAGGAAAAAGGCCCCCGACGATGTCGGGGGCCTTTTTCGTCGGCGCGATGAATTGTTTGCGTCTGCATCGATTCGCCCACGTGTGACCGCTACGCTGCGCTTCATGCTTGTGGTTACCACCAACGACATCCCCGGCTGGGAGATCCAGCGGGTTTGCGGTGAGGTCTTCGGTCTCACCGTGCGATCGCGCAACGCCTTCTCCCAGATGGGTGCGGGCTTCAAGAGCATGTTCGGCGGCGAGTTGCAGGGCATGACCAAGAACCTCGCCGAGAGCCGCAACGAGGCGATGAATCGCTTGATGACTGAGGCCCGCACGCGCGGCGGAAACGCGATCATCGGAATGCGGTTCGACACCACCGAACTCGGCGATGTCTGGACCGAGATCTGCGCCTACGGCACCGCGGTGCAGGCGGTCCCGGTCACCGATGCCGCCAAGTACACCGCGCAGCAGTTGGGTTACGGCGCCAGCTGAGCCTGCGGCGGTATAGCATCCTCGGTGTAAGAGACGAGTCGAGGAATCTGGTGAAATTCCAGAACGGTCGCGCCACTGTCGAGAGTCAGACCCGAGGCCCGTCATGGTTCGCATTGGGACGCGCAGCTCCCTGGAAGGACACCGAATGACTACTCCGCAGACAAAGAGCCACTCGCGCGCCGTCGATCTCTCGGCCGCCAAAGCTGTCGTCTGGCTCTCGCTGACCGCCTTCTTCGCGCTGCTGGTGCTGTATTTCGTCGGTGTCGACCAAGGCGCCACCTCGGTCTTCGGCGACAACATGTACATCCACGAATTCGTGCATGACGCCCGCCACCTTCTCGGATTCCCCTGCCACTGAGCCGGCGGGAATCACTGCAGAGCAATGGAAAAATCAATAATCTGGCGCGGCATTCTGGCCGGCGCCCTTGCAGGCGTGTTCGGATTCGTCTGGTCCAAGATCTTCATCGAGCCGATCGTCGGCCGAGCCATCGACTTCGAAGATGGCAAGACAGCGGCGCATGAAGCCATGGAGGCGGCGTCCGCGCACGGGCACGGGCACAGCCATGAGGGCGGCGAGCTGTTCACCCGGACGGTGCAGTCCAACATCGGTATGGGGCTGGGCGTGCTGATGTTCAGCATCGCGCTGGGTGCGTTGTTCGCCGTGGTGTTCTGTGTGGCGTACAGCCGCATTGACACCGTGTCGGCCCGCAAGCTGGCGGTGCTCACCGCAGGCGCGATGCTGATCGCACTGTGGGTGGTGCCGGCACTGAAGTATCCGCCCAGCCCGCCGGCCACCAGCCTCGACGAAACCATCAAGCAGCGCGCGCTGCTCTACATCTTGATGGTGGCGCTGTCGGCGCTGTTCATGGTCGCCGCGGTCTATCTCGCTTTCCAGCTCACGCCGAAGCTCGGCGCCTGGAACGCCACGCTGGCCGCCGGTGGCGCGTACATCGTCGCGGTCGCGATCCTGATGCTTGTGATGCCGACCATCGACGAGATACCCGGCCCGATGGTGAACGACGCCGGGACGATCGTGTTTCCGGGCTTCCCCGCGACGGATCTCTATGAGTTCCGGTTGTACGCGCTGGGCACCCAGGTGATCGTCTGGACGACGATCGGTCTGGCAGGTGCGGCGATGCTGCACCGGCTGCTCGACAGCAAGCAGCAGGAGTCTGTCTCTGCGTGAGTGAGGTCGTCCGGCTGACCCTGGTGTCACACGCCATGACCGATGCCATGGCAGCCGGACGATTTCCGCTCGACGAAGAACTCAACCCGCTGGGTCGACGGCAGTTGGCCGGGGTCGACGGGGGTGCCGCCGACGTGGTGCTCTCCGGGCCGGAACTCCGGGCGCGCCAGAGCGCGCAAGCGCTCGGTCTGACTCCTGCGGTCGATCCGCGGTTGGCCGACCTGGCGTGCGGTTCCTGGGGCGGGCTGAGTCTTGACCAGGTGCAGCCGGGTGAGCTCGCGCAGTGGTTGACCGATCCCGAAAGCCGCCCGCACAATGGCGAGTCGGTGGTCGAGCTGATCGCCCGGGTGCGGGGCTGGCTCCAAGATGTGGCCCGCACACCGGGGCGCGTTGTCGCGTTCACCCACCCCGCAGTGGTTCGCGCGACGATCCTCAGTGCGCTCGACGCGCCACCAAAGTCGTTCTGGCGCATCGATATCGGGCCGGCCAGCAGCACCACCCTGCATTACCGTGGATCGGTGTGGACCCTGCGGTCAGCGGTAGCGGGGCAGTAGCCCGAAGACCTGCTTGATGATCGTCATCGCCCAGCCGCCCGCGTTCGCGCTGTGGAAGCGGGGCCAGTTGAACTGGAAGCTGACCACCCACGCCTGGCCGGTTCGGTCCACCGCATACCAGCTGAATGTCATCTCACCGGGCAGGTTTCCGGCCTTGGCGGCGATGTAGGGCCACTCGGCGGGGTCGAGGTCGATTCCTGCGGCTTCCGACATCACGTCCTTGACCGGCGCCGCGCGGCCGACGGCGCCACGCTGCAGGGCGGCGTGCACGCGACAGATGTCCTCGGCATTGCCGTACCACTCCACGCCATAGGTCGAGGCCGGTGTGTGGGAGCGCATCGGATCGGGGTCGTAGGGGCGGGAATCCGCGTCATGCAACAGGTTTCCCCGATTCGCAGGCACGGTCTTCTTCCACTGCTCGCGCACATCGGGATTGCCCCAGCCGATCGCGAACAGTTCCCGCATCGTCGGGAACGGGGTCATGCTCGCCGGGTCGTGGTGGCCCGCGGCGGCAAGGGCCTCTTCGACGGCGTGGGTTCCCACCCGTCCGATCAGCAGATCGGTGGCCATGTTGTCGCTCGTCGAGATCATCTTGCCCGCGGCCTGGCGGACGGTGATCTGCGATCCGGGCGGAAGCTTGTCGAAGCCCGACGAACCAAGCTTCTTCACCTCGGCGGTGATCGTCAGCTTGTCGTCCCAGTTCAAAGTTCCTGCAGTGATGGCAGTTTCAACCGCATACAACACGTACGTCTTGAAAATCGAAGCCAGCGGCAGGGATTCGGAAGTGTTGGTGCCGGCCACCTTTTCGCAGCGACCGTCGTCGACTTTGGACACCTGCCACGAATAGCGGGCGCCGGTACGGCTCAGCGCGGTGTCGACGTCCTGCCACGAGTCGATCTTCGGCTTCTCGGTGGTGACGACGAACCGGCTGACGAAGGTGTCGTCGCCGATGCGCAGGTCGATGTCCTGGCGGGCGCCGTAGGAGGTCAGCATGTGCAGGGTGGCGACGTTGGCGCCGACCTCGACGCCGGCCAGGGTGTAGGGCCGGTCCCACCACAGCGAGTCCATGGTGTGTGCGACCGGGTCCACCAGGTCCGGGGTGGCCAGCGTCTTGACGCTCTCGGTCCCGATCGGCCAGTCCGAGTTCAGCATGTCCATGACCTGCTTGGCTCGGACGCCCTGCGGGGTGTTGAGGTCGATGCGGACACCCGCGCCTGCATTGGCGGGCGGCGCGGGAGCCGATGTGCAGCTGGTTGCCAGGCTGGCGGCGGACACGAGCACGGTGGCCACTGCCACCGCACGCACCGCACGCCGGCACACCCGGCGTGCGCTACGCCTTCGAGTCGGTCCCGGCAACGTCCAACACAACCTCGAACTCGAGCAGATGGGCACCCTTGGCCACCGGGTTGGCGCGCTCACCGGCGTGCGCGTGGATCGCCGGTCCGCTCGCCCAGGCCTGGAACGCCTCCTCGGACTCCCATGTGGTCACTACGAAGTAGCGGTCCTCACCCTTGACCGGTCGCAGCAGTTGGAACCCGAGGAAGCCCGGCTGGTTGTCTACGGCGTGGGCGCGGTTGGCGAACCGCTTTTCCAGCTCTGGACCCGCACCAGGCGGAATCTCGATTGCGTTGATCTTCACCACGGACATGGCGCAAGGTTACCGCGCCCGCCCGGGCCGGTGACCGACCGCGCAAGATGAAGCGGTGAGCACTGAGCTGCTGACCTATCGGGGCGGCATCGGACGGCCTGTGGTGTTGGTTCACGGCTTGATGGGCCGCGGCACCACGTGGTCGCGGCAGTTGCCGTGGCTGTCCCGGTTCGGGTCGGTCTACACCTATGACGCGCCGTGGCACCGCGGCCGTGAGGTCGAGGACTCCGAACCGGTCACCACCGAACGGTTCGTGACCGACCTCGGGGACGCCCTTGCACGCCTCGACGGCCCGGCGGTACTCGTGGGGCACTCGATGGGGGGCCTGCATTCCTGGTGCCTTGCTGCGCAGCGTCCCGACCTGGTGCGCGCGCTGGTGGTTGAGGACATGGCACCCGACTTCGTCGGCCGGACGACGGGACCGTGGGAGCCGTGGGTCCATGCGCTGCCCGTCGAATACTCCACGGAGCAACACGTTTTCGACGAGTTCGGCCCCGTCGCCGGGCGCTACTTCCTCGAAGCCTTCGACCGGACGGCGACCGGCTGGCGGCTGCATGGCCAGCCCGCCCGCTGGATCGAGATCGCGGCGGAGTGGGGGACCCGGGACTACTGGCGGCAGTGGCGGGCGGTCCGGGCGCCGGTATTGCTGATCGAGGCGGGTGAATCGGTGGCGCCGCCCGGGCAGATGCGCCGGATGGCCGAGCTGGCCGGCCCGTCGGGCCGCTACGTCCGCGTCGCCGGAGCAGGCCACCTCGTCCACGACGACGCCCCGGACGAGTACCGAAACGCCGTCGAGTCGTTCCTAGCGACGCTCCCCGAGGACACCTGACGACGGCCAGCTCGGATGGTGTTCGAACCGGGTGCGCACGGCGTCGAGATCGTGGTTGATCCGGCGCAGATCGGCATCGTCGGCGAACAGTGGACCGACCATCGGTGCCCACACCCGGAATTGATCGGCGTGCAGATGCAGTTTCTTGAGGACGGCGGCGAATGCGTTCATGGCAGTAATGCTTCGGGGAAAAAGATCCAGCCAACAGTGGCAGTACTGACCCGGTGAGATAAAATTCTGCCATGCCTTTGAAGAGCGTTTCGGCGCTGGTCCTGGACAACGTCGCCGTCTTCGAGTTCGGCGTGGTCTGCGAAGTCTTCGGAATCGACCGGGCGGCCGACGGCGTGCCCAACTTCGATTTCAAGGTGTGCGGTCCGCAGGCGGGCGCACCGTTGCGCACGAGTGTCGGCGCCACCCTGGTGCCCGATCACGGCCTCGATGCCCTGATCGGCGCCGACGTGGTGGCCGTATCGGCGGTGACCGGGCCGGTCGAGGCGTACCCGCCGGAAGCGCTGGAAGCATTGCGGGCCGCGCATGCGGCCGGGTCGACGATCCTGACGGTGTGTTCCGGCGCCTTCGTTGCGGGCGAAGCGGGCCTGCTCGACGGGCGCCGCTGCACCACGCACTGGATGCACGCCGACGACCTCGCTCAGCGCTATCCGACCGCGATCATCGACCGCAACGTGCTGTTCGTCGACGACGGTGATCTGGTGACCAGTGCCGGCACCGCTGCCGGCATCGACGCGTGCCTGCACCTGGTCCGCCGCGAACTCGGCAGCGCGGTCACCAACATCATCGCCAGGAGAATGGTGGTGCCACCGCAGCGCGACGGCGGCCAGCGTCAGTACATCGACCAACCCATCCCGGCGCGATGTTCGGAAGGGTTTGCCCCGCAATTGGATTGGATCCTGTCCAACCTCGACAAGCCGCATACTGTGGCGAGCATGGCCCGCCGGGCCAACATGTCGGCGCGCACGTTCGCGCGGCGCTTCGTCGAGGAGGCCGGCACCACGCCCATGCAGTGGGTCACCGACCAACGGGTGCTCTACGCCCGCCGCATGCTCGAGGAAACCGATCTGGACGTCGACCGCATCGCCGAGCGGGCGGGATTCGGCAATGCCACGCTGCTACGCCACCACTTCCGCCGGATCGTCGGCGTCACCCCATCGGACTACCGCCGCCGGTTCGCCCGCTCCGCCTAGTCGGCCTCGCCGCACAGCGCGAACCTGCCGTCGGCGGTCTGCTCCACCAGTCCGTCCACCAGAAGCGAGTCCAGCGCGCGGTCACGCTGCGCGGTTTCGGTCAGCCAGACCACGTCAAGATGCTCCCGCGGCACCGGAGAAGTGCTGGCGCGCAACACATCCAGCAACTTGCCGCGCACCTGCCGGTCGGTGCCGGCGAAGCGCTGACTGGGCCGCGGTGCGGTCGCGGCCGGCGGATGCCCGGCGGCCCGCCAGGCGCACACACTCAGCGGGCACACCCCGCACTTGGGGGAGCGTGCCGTGCATACCGTCGCACCGAGCTCCATCAGCGCCGCCGAGAACACCGGAGCTGTCTCGTCATCGGGCATCAGTGCCAGGACGTCGGCCATATCCCTTGTGGTGGAAGGATTTCCGGCATCGGCCAGCCCGTGGATCGCGCGCGCCACGACCCGTCGCACATTGGTGTCCACCACCGGCACGCTCTGCTGGTAGGCGAAACAGGCCACCGCGCGGGCGGTGTACGAACCGACACCGGGCAGGGTCAACAACACCTCGACGTCATCGGGCACCCGGTCACCGTGTTCGGCGGCGATCACCGTCGCACACTCGTGCAGGCGCTTGGCCCGCCGCGGATAGCCGAGCTTGCCCCACGCGCGGAGCACATCCGCGGCACTGGCCGCTGCCGTCGCCGACGGTGTCGGCCAGCGCGCCACCCAGTCCAGCCAGATGGGTGCCACCCGGGCGACCGGAGTCTGCTGCAGCATGAACTCGCTGACCAGGATTTGCCATGCCGTCACATCAGGGCTGCGCCACGGCAGGTCGCGCCGGGCATGCCCGTACCACACGACGAGCTCGTCACAAATGGAACTCATATCGTTTCGAGGTGAGAGACAAGGCAGAATGATGGCCATGCCGAACACCAGCCCGATAACCGCTTGGAAGGCACTCAAAGAGGGTAACGAGCGATTCGTTGCCGGCCAGCCACAGCATCCCAGCCAGAGCATCGAGGACCGTGCGCGGTTGGCCGGGGGACAAACCCCGACCGCAGTCATCTTCGGTTGCGCCGACAGCCGGGTCGCCGCCGAGATCATCTTCGACCAGGGCCTCGGCGACATGTTCGTGGTGCGCACGGCGGGACACGTCATCGACTCCGCGGTGCTTGGCTCCATCGAGTACGCGGTCGGTGTGCTCAACGTGCCGCTGATCGCCGTCCTCGGGCACGACAGCTGTGGCGCGGTCAAGGCGACGTTGTCCGCCCTCGACGACGGCGCGGTACCCGGCGGCTACATCCGCGATCTCGTCGAGCGGGTGACGCCGTCGATCCTGGTGGGTCGCCGTGAGGGCTTGACCCGCGTCGACGAGTTCGAGGCCCGCCACGTCATCGAGACCGGTACGCAGCTGCTGGCCCGGTCCGCTCTCATCGCCGAGCGGGTTGCCGCAGGCACGCTGGCCATCGTGGGCCTGACCTATCACCTCGCCGACGGCAAAGTTGTGCTGCGCGAACACCTCGGCGATATCGGCGAATAACCACTTTTCCAGCTAGCTAACAAGGCGACACGCCGGGCGGGGTCGAACAACTCGCGATGACCTGGCCTTACCGTGGAAAGGTGCTGGATCTGGATCTGGAACCGCGTGGACCCCTACCCTCGCAAATCTATTGGCGGCGCCGTGCTCTTGCAATCGGCATCGTCGCGGTAGTCGCAGCAATCGTCGTCGGGGTGGCCTTCATCGTCTTCAGCGGTGGCTCGGATTCGAAGAGCGCCGTGAAGACCACGCCCGTAGCGGGGCCGCAGAACCCCCAGCCGGACAACAAGACTCCCGTCGTCGCGCCCCCGCCACCGGCGGAGACCCCGTCGGGGCCCGTCACGGTCGCGCCGACGCCCACCGAGGCCGTCATGCCGCCGCCGGTACTCAAAGAGGGCGACGACTGCCCGGATTCCAACCTGGCCGTCAAGGGCATCACGAACCAGCCGCAGTACGCGATCGGCGATCAGCCGAAGTTCACCATGGTCGTCACCAACATCGGCCTGGTGGCCTGCAAGCGTGACGTCGGCGCTGCCGTCCTCGCCGCCTACGTGTACTCGATGGACGGCAAGCGGCTGTGGTCGAACCTGGACTGCGCGCCGTCGAATGAGACGCTGGTCAAGACGTTCAACCCCGGTGAGCAGGTGACCACCGAGGTGACCTGGACCGCCATGGGCTCCGCACCGCAGTGCCCACTGCCGCGCCAGCCGATCGGACCCGGCACGTACAACCTGGTCGTCCAGCTGGGCAACCTGCGTTCGGCGACGGTGCCGTTCATCCTCGCCGACGCTCCGCCGCCGGGCGCCGCACCCGCCGCCGGGCAGCAGCTGCCCGCCGGTGCCCCGGGTGAGGCCCCGCAGCCGGCGCCCGCTCCCGCGGGGTAGCTCGCGATTAGACCAGGCGGTCGGCGATCGTCGACTCGGCCAGCTGGGACAAGCCCTCCCGGACGTGCCGTGCCCACATCGCGCCGATGCCTTCGACAGACTGCAGATCGGTGGCGCTGGCCGCCAGCAGTCCCTGCAGGGAGCCGAAGCGGCGGACCAGCAGGTCGACGTGAGCGAACTGCAGGCGCGGGATGCCGGCCATCGCGCGATAGCCGCGGGCGCTGAGCGCCGAATCCTGCGCCTCCGCCGTCGATGGATAGCCGAACACCCGCGACAGCGCGGTGAAGTCCAATAGTTCGGTGTCCGACAGCGAGTCCAATTCGGCCAGCGTCGAGGCGACCTGCGCCTTCGACGGCGGGTCGGGGTTGGCGTGATAGTCGCGCATGATCAGCTCGCGTGCGGTGTCGTTGCCGCCCAGCAGCTCTTCGAGCTGAAGCCGCAGCTGCCTGCCGTCGGTACCGAGTTCGACTGCGTCATAATCGATTTCGAGCCCAATACGGCGAACCATCTCGAGCCGTTGCACTACTGTCATGACATCGCGCAGCGTGACGAAGTCTTCGATCTCGGCGGTGGACAACTGCCGGGACACCTCGTCGAGGCGAGCCTTGTAGCGCTCCAGTGTGGCGATCGCCTGGTTGGCCCGCGACAGGATGGTGGCCGAGTCGGCCACCACGTGGCGTTCTCCGGAGACGTACACCGTGACGATGTTCATCGAGTGGCTGACCGAGACCACCGGATAGCCGGTCTGGATCGCGGTGCGCTCGGCGGAGCGGTGCCGGGTTCCGGACTCGTCGGTGGGGATCGTCGGATCCGGCACCAGTTGGACGTTGGCCCGCACGATCCGGCTGCCGTCGGTGGACAGCACGACGGCGCCGTCCATTTTCGACAGCTCGCGCAGCCGGGTCGGGGCAAACCGCACATCGAGGGAGAACCCACCGTCGCAGATCGTCTCGACCCGCTCGTCGTACCCCAGCACGATCAGCGCACCCGTGCGACCACGCAGGATGCGCTCCAGTCCGTCGCGAAGGGCAGTGCCGGGCGCCAGTCGCCCGATGGTCTCGCGCAGCGTGGCCGCCGTTGGCTGGGCGGAGCCGCTGGCTCCGTTGACGGTGCTCACAGCCACTTATTGTCCACTGCGTCGAGGTCGTTACTCGACCCCTCCCGCCGAAGCTGCGTAACGACCTTGTCGTAAGGCCGTTTTGCGATCGTCAACATCGAGCGCAAGGCGTCGCCGATGGTGGCCGATTCGATGGCCTTGAAGCCTTTCGGGACGGTGCCGCACCCCATCGGCACGAGTGCCTCGGTGAAGCCAAGGCGGGCCGCCTCGGCGAGGCGGCGATCCATGCCGGTGACGCGTCGCAGATCGCCGGCCAAGCCCACTTCGCCGATCACCACGGTCGTGGTGGGCAGCGGCAGGTCCGCGTAGGCCGATGCCATCGCCATCGCGACGGCCAGGTCCGACGACGGATCCATCAACCGCATCCCGCCGACGGTGGACAGATAGATGTCGGTGGCGCTGACCTTGAGGCTGGCCCGCCGCTCGAGCACCGCGGCGATCATCGCCGCCCGCGAACTGTCCACCCCGCTGACCGCGCGGCGTTGCGGCGCGTTCTCGGGGCGGTAGGCCAGCAGGGCCTGGACCTCGCCGATCAGCGGGCGTTTACCGTCGAGCGCCACGGTGACCGCGGTGCCGGGTACCGGGTTGGGCCGGTCATCGAGAAACAGCCCGGACGGATCGGAAATCCCCTGAATGCCGTTGTCCTGCAACACAAAACAGCCGACCTCGTCGGAGGCGCCGAAGCGGTTCTTGACGCCGCGGACCATCCGGAGGGTGGAGTTGCGGTCGCCCTCGAAGTGCAGCACCACGTCCACCAGATGCTCCAGCGAACGTGGCCCGGCGATCGCCCCGTCCTTGGTGACGTGGCCGACCAGCACCAGTGCGACGCCGCTCGACTTGGCGGCGGCGGTCAGCGCAGTCGTCACAGCGCGCACCTGGGTCACCCCGCCGACAACGCCGTCGGTGTCACCGGCGGTCATCGTCTGCACCGAGTCGACCACCACCAGACTGGGCTGAACCGCTTCGATATGGCCGAGCACCGTGTTGATGTCGGTCTCAGCGGCCAGGAACACCTCGTCGTGGGTGCAGCCGGTCCGCTCCGCGCGCATCCGGATCTGGCCTGCCGACTCTTCGCCGGAGACATACAGCGCGCGCCGGCCCGAACTCGCCCACCGATGCACCACGTCGAGCAGCAGGGTGGACTTGCCGACCCCGGGGTCACCGGCGAGCAGACTGACCGAGCCGGGCACCACACCGCCGCCGAGCACCCGGTCGAGTTCGTCGACGCCGGTGGGGAAGTGGCGGGTGCGGTCCGGGTTGATCGAGCTGATCGGAACTGCGGGGGTGGACGGCGCGACCGCGCGTTGCGCGGTGCTGCCGGCGGCGCTGGCCCCGGCGACCTCGTCGACCGTGCCCCAGGTTCCGCACTCAGGGCACCGGCCGACCCACTTGGCCATCACATGGCGGCATTCCGAACAGCGATATTGCGAACGCGCCTTGGCCACGGCCGTGACGCTATCGGGTGGCTCCGACAGAACCGCGTATTAGCGGCCCGTGTCAGCTCACTCCTGGCCTGCGGGTGCCCCTTGCCGCTCCGCGCCGCCCGCCGAGATGGGCACCTGGACCGTCGCCTGGCCGGCCTTCTCGAAGGTGAAGGTGAAGCCGTAGGTCAGCCCGTTGGAAATCGGCTGGCTGAGAGTGACCTCAGCCTTGGCCGGCTGCGCACTGCCCATCGGCGCCGCTTCGGCCTGACCGTCGGCACTGCCGACGATCAAGGACGATCCGGCGGGGATCGAGGTGTTCCCGGTGAGCTCGACCGAACCCACGTCGGAGCTGACAGTGACCAGCTTGTCGTTGGTGTCCGGGGAGATGTTTGCCGCGGCGAAGATCAACTCGACGGTGCGACCCGGCTTCAGGGCGTCACCGGATTGCACTGCCTGGATGTGCACGTTGCGCAGAGCGATGTTCGCGACATTCGCAGTGGCACCGTTGACGGCCGACTGCTGGTCGGCGGTCTGCGAGATCTGGCCCGTCCCGCACCCCGTCAGGATCAGGGCGCCGGCCGCCAGGCCAGCGGATGCGGCGACGAGGCGATTCGTCAAGCGGTTCACAACAGCCTCCTGCTCGGCCCGTGTGGACGGCATCGTGGCGCCGCCGCGGTTCGACTATGCACAGTAGTAGGTAGCGTCGCGCGGCGGTAGCTGAGGGTTCGCGGGGCGGTGACAGAAGTCGGCGGCGGCGACCCGGCGGCGGTGTGCTGAGCAGTGGGTACGAGCGCCCGCGTTGCACGCTTTCGTCACCCTGTCAACCCCCTCTCTTCACCTTCGGTGCCCCTGACCTGCATCGTTGTTCCGCGCGCTGTCGGGCACCGTGCTAACATTGGAGTGTGAAAGGGGCTCGAAACTGATGATTTTTAAGGTCGGAGACACCGTTGTCTATCCACACCACGGTGCTGCATTGATCGAGGCCATTGAAACCCGGACCATCAAAGGCGAACAGAAGGAATACCTCGTCTTGAAGGTGTCCCAGGGAGACCTCACTGTCCGAGTTCCCGCCGACAACGCCGAATATGTCGGCGTGCGCGACGTGGTCGGACAGGAAGGCCTGGACAAGGTGTTTCAGGTGCTTCGTGCCCCGCACACCGAAGAGCCGACCAACTGGTCGCGCCGCTACAAGGCCAACCTGGAGAAGCTGGCGTCCGGTGACGTCAACAAGGTCGCCGAGGTCGTTCGCGACCTGTGGCGCCGGGACCAGGAGCGCGGTCTGTCGGCGGGCGAGAAGCGCATGCTGGCCAAAGCCCGGCAGATCCTCGTCGGCGAGTTGGCCCTCGCTGAGAACACCGACGACGAGAAGGCCACCATCATTCTCGACGAGGCGCTGGCCGCCGCGTCCTGACTGCCCTGAGGGGTTAGGTGTCGGACACGGTCGCGGTCGTCACGGCCGCCGGTTCCGGTGAACGGCTGGGTGCGGGTATCCCAAAGGCTTTTGTGGATCTCGGCGGCCTAACCATGCTCGAACGCGCGGTGGAGGGACTGTTGGCCTCCGGCGTGGTCGACCGGGTTGTCGTCGCTGCTCCGGCCGAGCGGGTTGATGAGACAAAGCTCCTGCTCGGCGGTCGCGCCACGGTCGTCGCCGGCGGTCCGGAACGTCCCGAAACCGTGCGACGCGCGCTGGCTTCCGTCGGTGACCCCATGTTCGTTCTCGTGCATGACGCTGCCCGGCCGCTGACGCCGGTCGGGCAGATCCAGCGGGTGGTCGCCGCCTTGCGCGACGGCCTCCGCGCAGTCATTCCGGTGCTGCCGGTCACCGACACCATCAAGGCCGTCGACGCCAACGGCGTCGTTCTCGGCACTCCCGAGCGGGCCGGGCTGCGTGCCGTGCAAACTCCGCAGGGCTTCGAAACCGCGCTGCTGCGCCGCGCCTACGAGAGCGCCGGCGGCGCCTCGGTCACCGACGACGCCTCGCTGGTCGAATACCTGGGCACCCCGGTGCACACTGTCGCCGGCGACCCCATGGCGTTCAAGGTCACCACGCCGCTGGATCTCCAGCTGGCCCGAGCCCTGCTGGCCGCATGACGATTCCGCGTATCGGGCTGGGTAGCGACGTCCACCCGATCGAGTCCGGCCGGCCCTGCTGGCTGCTGGGCCTGTTGTTCGACGATGCCGACGGCTGCTCCGGACACTCCGATGGTGACGTGGCTGTCCATGCGCTCTGCGATGCCTTGCTCTCGGCGGCGGGTCTCGGCGATCTCGGAACGGTGTTCGGCGTTGACCAACCGCAGTGGCGCGGTGTCACCGGTGCCCGCATGCTCGACCACGTCCGCGAACTGCTCACGGCCGCGGGCTTCACCGTCGGCAACGCCGTCGTCCAGGTGATCGCCAATCGGCCCAAGGTCGGCCCACGTCGGGAGGAAGCCCAACGCCTGCTGACCGGGCTGCTGGGCGCGCCGGTGTCGGTCTCGGCGACCACCACCGACGGACTCGGGCTGACCGGGCGCGGGGAGGGCATGGCAGCCATCGCCACCGCCTTGGTGGTGGCCGGGTCTGCCTCGATGCCTGACTGAGCCGTTCAGGCCGGTAAGCTGGCGCGTCGTGACCGGCACCCTGCGACTCCACGACACCTACAGCGGTGCCGTGCGCGACTTCGCGCCGATCCGTCCCGGCCATGCCTCGATCTATCTCTGCGGTGCCACCGTGCAGGGCTTGCCGCACATCGGCCACGTCCGCAGCGGGGTCGCTTTCGACGTGCTGCGCCGCTGGCTGATGGCCAAGGGTTTCGACGTCGCGTTCATCCGCAACGTCACCGACATCGACGACAAGATCCTCACCAAAGCCGCCGACGCAGGCCGGCCGTGGTGGGAATGGGCGGCCACCCACGAGCGGGCGTTCTCGGCGGCCTATGACGCCCTTGGCGTGCTGCCGCCATCGGCCGAGCCGCGCGCGACAGGGCACATCACCCAGATCGTCGAGCTCATCGAGCGACTGGTCGATACCGGCCACGCCTACACCGGCGCCGGTGACGTCTACTTCGACGTGCTGAGCTTCCCGGAGTACGGCAAGCTGTCCGGGCACAGGATCGACGACGTGCACCAGGGCGAGGGCGCGGGCACCGGAAAACGCGACCAGCGTGACTTCACTCTGTGGAAAGGCGCCAAGCCCGGCGAGCCGTCCTGGCCGACGCCGTGGGGAGCGGGGCGGCCGGGTTGGCACTCCGAGTGTGTGGCGATGGCGCATGAATACCTGGGTGCTGAGTTCGATATTCACTGCGGCGGAATGGATTTGGTCTTCCCCCACCATGAGAACGAGATCGCTCAGGCGCGTGCCGCCGGCGACGGATTCGCCCGGTACTGGCTGCACAACGGCTGGGTCACCATGGGCGGGGAGAAGATGAGCAAGTCGCTGGGCAATGTCCTGTCGATTCCCGCTGTGCTGCAACGGGTCCGGCCCGCCGAGCTGCGCTACTACCTGGGCAGCGCGCATTATCGGTCGATGCTGGAATTCTCCGAGAACGCCCTGCAGGATGCGGTCAAGGCCTACACCGGCATCGAGGAGTTCTTGCACAGGGTGCGGACTCGCGTCGGCATCGTGCTGCCCAGCACTTGGACCGAGAAGTTCGGCACCGCACTCGACGACGACCTCGCCGTACCTGCCGCCCTGGCCGAGGTGCATGCCGCCCGCGCGGACGGCAACCGGGCCCTGGAATCCGGCGACCACGAGACCGCGCTGGCGAAGGCGCGCGAAATCCGTTCGATGATGGGGATTCTCGGGTGTGACCCGCTTGACGAGCGTTGGGAGACCCGCGACGAGACGTCGGCGGCCCTGGCTGCGGTCGACGTGTTGGTGCGCGCCGAGCTGAACCGCCGGGACGGGGCTCGCCAGACCCGCGACTGGGCTCTGGCCGATGAGATCCGAGACCGGCTCTCCGAAGCCGGCATCGAGGTGACCGATACCGCCGACGGACCGCAGTGGGCGCTACGCGACGAAGGCGGCAAGTAATGGCGGGAAACTCCAAGCGGCGCGGTGCGATTCGCAAGGAAGGCACCAAGAAGGGCCCGACAGTCGGTTCTGGTGGTCAGCGCCGGCGCGGGTTGGAAGGCCGCGGCGCGACGCCGCCGGCAAGCGCTCGCACCGGGCATCCGGCGGCCCGGCGCGCCGCCAGCGCCGACAAGCGGGCGCGCCAGTATTCGAAGCCCACCGACGAGACCGAGATGGTGCTGGGTCGCAATCCGGTGCTGGAGTGCCTGCGTGCGAACGCGCCGGCGACAGCCCTGTACGTGGCGCTGGGTGCGGAAGCCGACGAGCGGCTCACGGAGTCGGTCACGCTGGCCGCGGACCGCGGCATCGCGATTCTCGAGGTGCCGCGCCACGATCTTGACCGGTTGAGCTCCAACGGGTTACACCAGGGCATCGCCCTGCAGGTGCCGCCCTACAACTACGCCCACCCCGACGATCTGCTGGCGGCCGCCACCTCTGACGTCGAACCGGCACTGCTGGTCGCGTTGGACAACATTTCCGACCCGCGCAACCTCGGCGCGATCGTGCGGTCGGTGGCCGCGTTCGCGGGCCACGGTGTGCTGATCCCGCAGCGGCGCTCTGCGTCGGTGACGGCGGTCGCGTGGCGCACCAGTGCCGGTGCGGCCGCCCGCGTGCGCGTGGCGCGTGCCACGAATCTCACTCGCACACTGAAGGATTGGGCCGACGCCGGTATTCAGGTGGTCGGGCTCGACGCTGAGGGTGACACCACCCTCGACGAGCTCGACGGCTCTGGTCCGCTGGTACTCGTGGTCGGCTCGGAGGGCAAGGGGCTCTCGCGGCTGGTCCGCCAGAATTGTGACGCGGTGGTGTCGATTCCGATGGCCGGGCCGACGGAATCGCTGAACGCGTCCGTGGCAGCCGGTGTGGTGCTGGCCGAGATCGCCCGGCAGCGCCGCCGCTGAGTCGGCATCCCTGACGGCAGTCGGGCACTGTCCTCGACGTGTTGTGCCCGTCAGACTTCCCGGTCATCACCGTAGGGGGTGGGTACGCCCCGGCTTCGCCAGTTCAGCGTCGCGTTCGTCCGCATGATCTGGCCCGCGCTCTTGAGATCAAGTGTGCCGAACACGAAGTTGGCCAAGCCGAACGGCATGATGGTTGCCAGCGGACCGCGGCAGTACTCGAGGAAAAAGATGTGGTCGTCGATGTTGGCCGTGAACGCCTCCCATGGTGGGGTGACAAGGAAGTCACCGGCCTTCACATCGGTGGCGACCAAGTCGGTTGCCGACGCGTTGCGCGATGCACCGGACAAGATCGTGTCGTAATACGTGACCGGATGGCGGCCGGTGTGTCCGGTCGACGGCACCGGGACGCCCATCAATCCGAGGTATTCGTTGCGTCGGGCAAAGACCATCTTCACCTGGTACATCACGAATCCGGCAGGGGTCAGTACCCAGGGCATGTCCGTTTGGATGAGGTTGCCGTACTTGGCGACGAGATCGTGCTCGAGATCTGCCGCGATCTGCGGCACGGGCTTGCCCACGTGCTGCAGTGCAAGGTCGCGAAGTTCGTAGGGATCCAAGGCGTAGCGGGTCATTGTTCTCCTAGTGCCGGTTGTGGACAGTCATGGGGATGCCGTTGAGTGCACGCATGGGGCCGAAGCCCTGCAGGCCGGGCTGGATATCAAAACCTGGCGTCAGCCGGAACTCCAACCGTTGGTGGAAGGTCGCGAGAACCAGGGTCGCCTCGAGAATCGCGAATCGCTCACCGATGCAGCGCCGCGAACCCAGCGCAAATGGTGAGAATGCCTCCGGGGGGCGGCCGGCGGAGCGCTCCGGGGTGAACCGGTCCGGATCGAAATCGTCTGGGTGGTCCCAAAACTCTGGATGACGTTGGGTGAGAAAGAACAGTGGTTGCACAATTGCATTGCGGGGCACCAGGTATCCGCCGACCACACCGTCCTCGACAGCCTCGCGTGACGTGCCCCATGCCGGTGGCAGCAGGCGCAGTGTCTCGAGTACGACGCGGTTGGTGAACTCCAGGCGCTCGACATCGGCTGGTGTCGGGGCCCGATCGCCGAGTGCGTCCGCCTCGGCTTCGACACGCCGCCGCATCTCGGGATGTTGGCTCAGGAAGTGAAATGCGAAACCCAATGTTGTGGCGGTAGTCTCGTGGCCGGCATTGAGCAGGGTCCACATCTCGTCTCTGAGTTCGGCGGGGGAGAGTTCGCCATTGTCGACTGCGGTGATCAACTTGCCCAGGACATTGTCGGTCTCGCCTCGCCGCCTGGCGTCCTCGATCAGGTCGTCGATGGTGCCGAACATGACGCGAAGCGCCTTCTTGGTCTTGCGGTTTACGCGTGTCGGTATCCACAGTGGCGGTGGGAAGAGCGAATTCATCGCCTTGTCGGCGTACTCCGCGGTCTCCCACAGTGCCGCACTCAACGGTATGGCGCGCTCGAGGATGTCATCGCCGAAGAACGAGCGACAGGCAACGTCCATGGCTACGCGCGCCATCTCTGGCACGATGTCGAACGCCGGCCCGCCGCCCCGCTCGGCCATGCGATCGGTGAAATCAACTGCAGCCCCGGTGATGTGGACGAGCAAGTTGCCAAGTGCGCGGTGGGTGAAGGACCGCGACACGAGTTTGCGGTTCTTGCGCCACGTTTCGCCCTCACTGAAAAACAAGCCGTTCCCGCCGATGACCTTCAGCCGCTCGAAGGCGATGCCTTTGGGGTAGCGGTCGACGTTCTTGACGAGGACTTCGCGGTAGTGTTCTGGGCGAATCGTCCAGACCTGCGGGCGCGGGCGCATGTCGATGTATCCGATGTCACCGTACTCGGCGACGACCCGTCGATAAAAGCCGAGTGGATCGGCGCGTAGCTCGCGAAAGAACTTGAGCGGGTTGGTATAACGCGGCCCGGGAGGAAGCGGTGCACTGCGTGTGTCCATTCCATTGTCAGTGAGTGTCGACACGTGAGCCTCCTGCCCTGCCCGCTGAATGCATGCGGAAGATGAACAGGGCGGGCAGAAGCGCCCACCCCGCGTTGATGACCAGTAATAGACCCAGTTGATTGCCCGTGATGCCGGGGTGCGCCGCTTGGGTGAGGAACACGACGGCGCTGGTGGTGATGATCATCGAGGACACGATGATGGTCGCGGTGCGGAACCACGGGGTGTCCTGCCGGTGCATCAGGTACATCACCAGCGACAAGCCCCAGAACGGATTGAACAGAAAATCCTGGAAGTTCATCACCACGACATACCAATCCGGCATAGACGACCAGAATGGGTCGATGGCGAAGTAGTCGGTCCACGCGCCATTCGTCTTGACCGAGGCGGTGCACGTCGGCAGGTTGTGCCAGCCACCGCACGGTACGAGCAACATCAGCTCCAAGCCGAAAACCAGCAGAAGCAGAATCAGGCAACCGACGATGAACTGGTCAAGCGCCGACAGGGATCTCAAGCCGCGACTCGACTGCGTCATGTTCACGAGCATAGACCTTGTGCGAGTCATTTTGCAAATAGCATCGCATAATTATCTGGCGCTTTCGGTGGGCCGGTGAACACGCGTTAGTGCCCTGCAGCGCAAGGTTGTTCGCTGCAGGGCAAGTGCGCATGCGGGCTGGGCTACCTGAACACGGCCATGGCAAGCGCCACGGCCACGATGTAGATCACGGTCGGTGCAGATATCAAAGCGATCGTCTTCATCATGCTGGCACTCCTGGTTGGGCTCCGATGCCGTCGATGGCGTAGCGCAGGAATCGCTCGAAGGCACTGTCTGGATCGAAGTCGGACGGGGTGAGGTCGAGCTGGCGCAGGGTGGTGATCCTGTCGCTGTCGCGGTCACCTTCGAGCGCGCGGACATAGCGTGACAGTGACGACTCTCCTCGCGCGATGAGTTCGGCCTCGCGTAGCTCCCCAGCGACGTACCCGACCACGGTGTTGATGAGAAAGCCGTGTGCGAATCCAGCGGCTCGTGCCTCGAACCCGAAATCGGTCAGGGTGCGCGTGGCGTGAGCAAACCGCTCGAAATCGGGATCAATTGCGGTGTGCGCGAACTCGACGAGATCGGGGTTTCGGTGCAGCGCACCCCGATAGTAATGCGCCAAGGCTTCAAGCCACTCGCGCCATGAGAGGCCGTCGCTGGAAGGCCATTCGCCGACCGTCGGTGCGGTCACTTCAGCGCCGATCTGTCGCAGCGCGTCCAGACCGCCGACGTGTCGGTACAGCGTCGTGACGTCAACTCCGAGTTCGTCCGCGACAGCGGCCATTGAAAGGCCTTCGTTCGCGCTGACCCGGCGCACGGCGTCGGTGAGCTTGTCTGGAGTCACGGATGGCGTCCGCCCTCGGCGCGCCTTGGTAGTCGTCATAGACACACCCTATAGCAATTATGCGAAATGTATTGCAAAAATATCTGCAATAGGGATACCGTCGGCCCCGGGGCTAGCCCCAACGCGGTCCGCGGATCCGGCGGCCGGTTTGGTACCGAGCTCAACGGAGAGGTCATGTTCACCAAAACCATTCACAAGAACAAGGTTTCGTCGCGGACCACGGCTGTCGCCGCAACCGTTCTCAGCGGCGTCGTCGCCGCAGTGACCGCAGCACCGTCAGCGTCGGCGGAAGCCGCAGACCTGCAACCGAGCGTCAACAATGTTGTGGTGGCCCAAGCACAGGCGATCGGCGCTGCCGGCGCACTGCCGTACGTGACCGCCACGGATCGAAGTCTGCTGCCCGGCTACGTGCAGAACGTCGCCTACTCCGAGTTGCAACTCTTGTTGGCCGCACGCGACTTGAACAAGCCGTACCTGTTGCGAATCGGCGACATGCTGAACACCGCGGGTAGTGAGCCACGCACTCGGCCGCTGCAGATCAATCCAGACAACGTGTACGGCTACACCATGCTCGATCCCAATGGCACCTACGTGATCACCGGGAGGGCGGGTGACGGAACTGATTTGAATATCTCACTGCAGGCCGGACTCTCGGCAGCGAACTCGTTGCCCGCGACGGTGGCGAACCTCAACATCAACCAACTGCAGATCAACCCCGACGGCACCTACACGGTCACCATCAGTGCGACCCCGCAGTCGGGCAACTGGCTCCCTATAGCCAACGGCGCCAACGCGGTCATCGTCCGCGACACCTTGTCGAATTGGAGTGCGACGCCGGGTTCGGTCACCATCAAGCGCGTCGATGTTCCTTCGACGCCGCACGTGATACCGCCGGCATTGACCGCCACCGAAACCAAAGCGATCCTCGACACGATCGCCGCCAGCCTCCCGCAAGACAGTGGACACGGGCAACAGGTGGTCGGCCAGGTGTTCTATCTTCCATCCAACACCACCACGCCGATTCGCGAATCACCCGGGGCGGTAACAGGGTTGACCGCACAGGCTTCGGTATGGGGCACGTACAAACTTCAACCGGGGCAGGCCCTCATCCTCACCGTTCCGACCATCGAGGCGGCCTATACCGGTGCCGAGCTCACCGACGTATTCACGCAGACGCTGCCGTGGCAGTCGCATCAGATCAGCCTCTCGAATGCTCAGGTCATTCCTGACGCG
The DNA here is from genome assembly GCF_002086695.1 of Mycolicibacterium rhodesiae. GTDB lineage: Bacteria > Actinomycetota > Actinomycetes > Mycobacteriales > Mycobacteriaceae > Mycobacterium > Mycobacterium rhodesiae. Next base: position 458,313 of record NZ_MVIH01000004.1, on the reverse strand, counting down.
GACGGCTGCACGCGGTATGTGATCAGTCCGACTGACCCCGGCGTGCCCAACTGGCTCGACTCATCGGGCTACGACCAGGGCAGCATCGTTCTGCGTTGGCAGAACTACCCGGGTGCCTTGCCGACTGGCACGCCCACGACTCAGGTTGTCGACGTGGCCGATGTGCGCGACTACCTGCCTGCAGGCACGGGGATGGTCACCCCCCAACAGCGGGCCCAACAGGTTTCGTTGCGGTCTGCCGAAGTTGGATACATGCTGTCGGCGAGCAAGAACAGCACCTGGGTCACCCTCAATCTGGCGGTCGACGATCTGAAGGCTCAGCTGGGAAGCAGCACCTTCGATCAGATCTTCGGCTCGCAGCGCACGCCCTCGCTGTTGAGCAGGCTTGGGCCGGAGAGCATCCCGGCGTTGGTGAGTCAGACGATGATGATCCTCAGCGATCCGGTGCAAAGCGCCATCGGGCTTGCCAAAGTGCTTCCTGCCGCGATGAATGAGATCGCATTGCCGACCCAGCTCGCGGTCGCCCGCACGATCAAGGTTGTCAGCGCCGCAGTCGACGAAGCGACATCCGCCGCCCGTTCGGGCCAGCCCTTCGGCGTCGTGCAAGCCATCGAGCACGGCATAAGCGGTGTCACATCTGTGGCACGGCAAGCCCTTTTCGACCCGGCAACCAGTATCACCGCGGGGGTGCTCAACGCCCGCGACGACATCGCGTTCGGTCTGACATACGCTCAGCGCACCAAGGCCGCGCAGCCGCGTGTCACCTCGACAACGCCTACGGCCACGAGGATCTCGTCGGCCTCTACACCTCGCAAAGCCACAGCCACCATGCGTCCATCGCGAAGCGCACCTGCCGCCGCGCGGGGAGAACAGGCGCACAGCGCACGACACCGAGTGCAGCACAACGGCCCAGCTGCTTGACTGTCCTGCCGGGCCGCCGGCAGTTCACACCCCGATCAGCTGCACCCCGGCCCATAACGTCAGCACCGCCACGACCAGGCAGGCCGGAACAGTCGCCAGGCCCAGCCAGGTGAATTCGCGCACGCTGGTCGGCTCGCCCTGCTGGTGCAGCACTCTGCGCCACAGCAGGTTGGCCAGCGACCCGGCGTAGGTCAGGTTGGGTCCGATGTTCACCCCGATGAGGACGGCGAGCACCGCGGCCGGACCGCTGCCTGCGACCAGCGGGAGCAGCACCAGTACAGCGGGCAGGTTGTTGACGACGTTGGACAGCAGCGCCGCCACCGTCGCGATGCCGAGCAGTGCCGGCAGGCTGCCACCCGACGACAGCAGGTCCGCGGCGGCGGTGTCGAGACCGTTGACCATCACCGCTTTGACGACCACCGCCAGCGCCAGCACGAACAGCAGGAACGGCACGTTCAGCGAGTGCACGATCCCGCCGATTGTGCTGCGCCGCTGCGCAAGTGATCGCACGCCGAGGACCACCGCGCCGGCCAGTGCCGCCCAGGCCGGCGACAGGCCTGCGAACGAGGTCACCGCGAACCCGACCAGGGTCAGGGCCAGCACGACGAGGACGAACACCGGCCGGTCCGGCTGCGGGGGCGGGCTTTCAGGCGGCACATCGGCCAGATCGCGCCGAAACGCCAGCCGCAGCACCAGGTATTCGACGGCGATTGCCGCGAGCCACGGCGCGGTCATCAGCGCACTGAACCGGGTGAACGACAACCCGGCGGCACTGAATGCCAGCAGGTTGGTCAGGTTGGACACCGGCAGCAGCAGCGATGCCGAATTGGACAGGTGCGCAGTCGCATACAGGTGTGGGCGCGGGGGCACTCGCAGCGTGCGCGCGGTGGCCAGCACGACCGGGGTCAGCAGAACGACGGTGGCGTCCAGGCTCAGCACCGCGGTGGTGGCCGCCGCGATCAGGAACACCTGACCCAGCAGCCGCCGCGGTTTCCCGGCGGTGCCGCGTGCCATCCAGGTGCCCGCCGCCTGGAACAGCCCCTCGTCGTCGCACAACTTGGCGAGCACCAGTATCGCGGCCAGGAAGGCGACCACCGGAAGCATCCGGCCCGCCTCGTCGGCGGCGTCGTGGGTCGACACCGCACCGATCGCGATGACCAGCGCGGCGGCAGGCACCGCTGCCCATGCCTCGGACCAGCCCTTCGGGCGGGCGATGGCGAAGACGAGGACGACCACCAGGGCCAGGACGGCGACGATCAGCACGGGGCGATCAGGCCCACGGGTCTTCGCGTTGCCACACGGTCGGCAGATGCAGCGCGACGCCGTCCCGCTCGGCCAGGCCCGACAGCACCCGCATCGTCACGTTCAGGTCGTCGCCGGCATACGGCAACGCAATCAGCGGCTCGGTGAGCGGTCGGAAGAAGTCGTCCCAATGGATCAGCACGACGCGGTGCGCCCCGACCGCCCTGACCGTCTGCTCCCAGTACTGCTCGATGTAGGTCCGGGGTTGCACGCCGAGCTGGCCGACACCCAGGTAGACAATGTCGGCGCGACGGCCGTCGAGGGCGCCGGGCAGGAAGCCGGCGCTGCCTTGGATGAGCAGCCGCCGATCGCTGGGCGCGTGGTGGATCAGGGTGGACCACGCCTCGCCGCAGCGGAACGCCGAAGCTTTCACCGGCGGCACGACCGGTTCGGTGATCGTGCCGGGGAAGCGGTCCGGCGGGCAGTGGTGCGACTCGATGAGTGTGACGGCGAACGGGCCGAGCGCCAGCTCTTCTCCGGATTCGGCGACGACGATCTGATCGTCCGAAAGCCGGTATCCCCGAGCGATATTCGCCGCCGACTCGCCGCCGATCAGCCGGGCGCCGGTGCGGGCCGCGACCAGCGCTGAGTCCATCGCGTGATCGTAATGGGTGTGCACGGGCAGCACCGCGGCCAGTCGATTGATGTTGGCCCGGTTCAGGCAGTAGTCGATTCGCGATGCCGATGGCGCCAACCGCCGCAGCCCGACATCCCGCATCGGCGGTCGAGAGAAGAAGCCGTCGGTCAACAGCGACGAGGTGCCGTCGTCGACCAGGAGCGTCGACACCCCCAGCCAGGTCACCGACAACGCGGTGTCCGGGTCGGCCTCGGGGACGTCGAAGCGGTCGCGGTACCGGCCGATGTCGGGCCTGCCGAGTTTGAGCCGCATCAGATGAACGCCGCCACGTCGACCCCGTCGCGCAGCAGGCGATCGCGGACCGCGGTCGCGATCTGCACCGCACCGGGCGAATCACCATGGACGCAAATCGATTCCACTCGTATATCGATCGTCGATCCGTCGACGGCGGATACCTGGCCGCTGTGCACCATCCGCGATACTCGCTCGGCGATCTGCTCCGGATCGTGCAGGACCGCGCCGTCCTCCCGGCGGGAAACCAGCGCGCCGTCGGGGCGGTACGCGCGGTCGGCGAACGCCTCGGCGACGGTGCGTAGGCCGAGTCGTTCGGCTTCTTCGAAGAACACCGAACCCGCAAGGCTCAGCACCGGCAGCCCGGGGTCGACGGCGTGCACCGCCTCGGCGACCGCCCGGGCCTGCTCTCGATGGGTGACGATCGTGTTGTACAGCGCGCCATGGGGTTTGACGTAGCCGACGTCCGTGCCTGCGGACCGGGCGAGTGCCTGCAAGGCGCCGATCTGGTAGATCACCTCGGCGGTGAGTTCGGCGGGTTCGACGTCGATGAAGCGGCGACCGAATCCGGCAAGGTCGAGATAGCTCACCTGGGCGCCGATCCGCACCCCGCGCTCGGCGGCGGCACGGCTGGTCCGGGCCAGCCCGGCCGGATTGCCCGCGTGGAAGCCGCACGCCACGTTGGCGCTCGTGACGACGTCGAGCATCGCGGCGTCGTCGCCGAGTTCCCACACCCCGAAGCCTTCGCCGAGGTCTGCGTTCAGGTCGACCGACGTCACCGGACCAGCCTAACCAGCCGGTGGATGGGTCACGCTGCGGCGGGATCCACCCGGCGTCGGCTGACGGCCCAACACACCAGATAGATCACGAACGAGATCGTCGTGACGAACACCGACACCGGAACTCCGGGCGCCAGCGACAGCACGATGCCGACCACTGCGGACAATTCGGCGAAGATCACCGACGCCGCGATCACCACTACCGGTGAACTGAACACCCGGGCCGCGGCGGCCGCCGGCGTGATGAGCAGTGACATCACCAGCAGCGCTCCGACGATCTGCACGCCCTGGGCGGCGACCACACCTACCAGTGCGGCGAACACGATGCCCAGCACGCGGACCGGAACACCGCGCGCCGCAGCCACTTCGGGGTCGGCCGTGGCGAACAGCAAGGGGCGGTAACTGAAGGCCAGCACGCCGACCACCAACACCGTCACCGCGATCAGCAGCGTCAAACCTGAGTAACCGACGCCGACGATCTGACCGGTCAGCAGCGCGAAGCTGGTGCCTGCCCGGCCCGGATACAGGTGGATGAACAACACCGCCAGGCCGAGCCCGAAGGCCAGCACCACGCCGATCGCCGAATCACGCTCGCGGGCCCGCTGCCCGAGGATGCCGAACAGCACCGCGGCCAGCGCACTGCCCACCAGCGCTCCCAACCCGACGTTGAACCCGACCAGCAATGCGAACGCCGCGCCGGTCAGCGACAACTCGCTGGACCCGTGCACGGCGAACGACATCTGGCGCATCACGATGAACGGCCCGATCAGCCCGGCCACCAACGCCAGCAGCGCGGCGGCGATCAGGGCCTGCTGGACGAAGCCGCGGCCCAGCAGGTCGGCGGTGATGTCGAAGGCGAACAGATGATCCAGCAGATGTGCGAAGCGATCATTCATGGGTGTGTCCGTGGGTGTGGCCGGAGTGATCGAGGTGCTCGCCGACCACCACGTAGCGGTCGCCGACCTGCACCACCTGGATGTCGGCCTGATACAGCTCGGAGAGCGTCTCCGAGGTCATCACCTCGGCGACCGTGCCGATCCGGAACCGGCCGTTGACCAGATAGAGCACCCGGTCCACGTAGGGGACCACCGGGTTGATCTCGTGCGTCACGAACATCACCGCGGTACCGGATCTGCGGCGCCGGTCGATGAGCGCAGCGACCAGCCGGGCGCTGGCCGGATCCAGGTTGAGCAGGGGCTCGTCGCAGAGCAGCAGCACCGGATCGCTGGCCAATGCCTGCGCGATGCGCACCCGCTGCAGTTCGCCGCCGGACATCACCCCGACCGGAACCTTGGCCAACTTCAGCGCCTGGACCTCCGCCAGGGCCCGCTCGACGACGGAGTTCCGGTGCTGGCGCTCCTTCGGCGACAGCGGCCCGATGCCCCAATGGTGGCCGTCCACCCCGAGGCGGACCAGGTCGCGGCCGCGCAGGCTCAGTCCCCGGTCGACCGAGCGGTGCTGAGGCACGTACCCGATCCGCTCGCTGCCCGCCTCGATCGGCCTGCCCTCGATGGTGGCCGAACCCGCGCTGAGGTCCAGCTGGCCCAGCAGCACCTTGAACAGGGACGTCTTCCCGGTGCCGTTGGGGCCGAGGATTGCGATGAACTCACCGGGGGCGACCTTCAAATCGAGGTGGTCCCACAGCACCCGGTCCCCGAAAGCCAGCCGAGCACCGGACAAGCAGACGACCTCGGTACTCACAAGCAGTGATTATCGGTTCTGCTGCAAGGCGGCGGTCAACCGGTCGGCGGTATCGCGCTGCCAGGTCAGGTAGTCCTTGCCGTCGGGCAGCGTCTCGGTGACGCTGACGACGGGCACACCGGCGCTCTGAGCGGCCGCCTGGACCTGTTTGGTGACCTCGGTGATGGTCTGTTCGTTGAACACCACGGCGGCGATCTGGCGGGACTTGATGAGGTCCAGCATGGCCGCGACGTCGACCGGGGCGGGGTCGGTGTCCTGCTCTACGGCGCTGGCGAATCCGGCCGGGGTCTTGTCGGTCAGACCGGCGGCCACCAGCAGATAGTGCGCAACGGGTTCGGTCGCGACCACCGCGGCGCCCGGGTGAGTGGTGCGGATGGCGTTCTCGGTCTGCGCGATCGCATCGGCCTTGCGGTTGAAGGTCTCGGCGTTGGACTTGTAGTCGGCGGCGTGCTGCGGATCGTCCTGCGCGAGCTTGTCGGCGATCGAGCTCGCGACGGCCCGCGCGGTGGCCAGGTCGTAGAAGACGTGCTCGTTGGCCGGCTCGGGTTCGCCGGGCGGCGGTTTCAGCAGCGAGTAGGCGTTGACCGACGCCACCGACTTGTGGCTGGCCAGGACGTCGTCGACCCAGTGGTCGTAGCCGCCGCCGTTGTAGACCACCAGCGACGCGTCGGCGATGTCGGCCGCATTCGAGGGGCTGGCCTCGAACGAATGCGGGTCAGCCGAGGCGCTGTTGATGATCGAGGTGACCTTGGCGTGGTCACCTGCGACCGCCTGCGCGACGCTGCCCCAGACGTCGGTGGACGCCACCACGGTGGGCGTCTGTGCGGCCGGGGCGCCGCCCGGGGACTTGTCACCGCCGCATGCGGTGAGACCGGCCGCCAGCGCCAACGCCGACAAACCCATCACCGCGCGGATCGCAGTACTGCGCACGAGCACTCCTCTGACTGAGTGGACCTAATACAAATGAAAACCGTTTCCAATAACCATAGGGCATCGGTACGGGTCGTGCGCAACCGGATGCGCTAGCCTCACGGAGCATGTCCCGAAGTCCCGCGCCGCGGCGGCGGGCAACTCTGGCCTCACTGGCCGCCGAACTCAAGGTTTCGCGGACCACGATCTCCAATGCGTACAACCGACCCGACCAGTTGTCCGCTGATCTGCGGGAGCGGGTACTGGCCACCGCCAAAAGGCTGGGCTACGCCGGTCCGGACCCGGTGGCCCGATCGCTGCGAACCCGAAAGGCCGGCGCGGTCGGCCTGGTGATCACCGAGCCGCTGACGTACGCCTTCAGCGATCCCGCCGCGTTGAATTTCGTTGCCGGACTGGCCGAATCGTGTGAAGAAGCCGGGCAGGGTCTGCTTCTGGTCGCCGTCGGGCCGGACCGCAGTGTCTCCGACGGCACGAATTCCGTTCTCGCAGCCGGGGTTGACGGATTCGTCGTCTACTCCGCGGCCGACGACGATCCCTATCTGCAGACGGTGCTGCAGCGCCACGTGCCGATCGTGGTCGTGGACCAGCCTGTGGATGTCCCGGGTGCATCACGGGTCTGCATCGACGACCGCACAGCCATGCGGGAGCTCGCGGACTATGTCGTCGGGCTCGGTCATCGCGAAATCGGCTTGCTGACAATGCGATTGGGAAACGAGCGCCGAGTCGGCGACCAGGCGTCGGGTGTTGTGAGTCCAGACCGTCTGAGCGACTCACGCTTTCACGTCCAGACCGAGCGGATCGGCGGGGTGTGCGATGCGATGGCCGGCGCTGGACTCGATCCGGCCACCCTGACCATCGTGGAGAGCTGCGAGCATCGGCCGGCGTCGGGCGCGGCGGCCGCCGAGTTGGCCCTGCAGACCAACCCGCGGATCACCGCCTTGATGTGCACCGCCGACGTTCTGGCCATTTCGGCGATGGATTATCTACGCGCCAAAGGCATTTACGTGCCCGGCCAGATGACGGTCACCGGGTTCGACGGTATCCCCGAGGCCTTGAGCCGGGGGCTGACCACCGTGTCGCAGCCCAGCCTGGAGAAGGGCAAGCGGGCCGGCCGTCTGCTGCACAGCCCGCCGCGCGACGGCTTGCCGGTGATCGACGTGCTGCCCACCGAACTGGTGCGTGGGCGGACGGCGGGCCCGCCCGTCTAACCCCGCCGGGCGCGAACCAGATACTCCAGTGCGGTCGCGACGTCATCAGGGGAGTCGACCCGATAGCGGGCCAGGGTCTGCCCCGGACCGACCTTCACCCCGACGTCGCCGTCGGTGAGCCGCTTGAATCCTTTTTCGTCGGTGACGTCGTCGCCGAAGAACACCACCGCGGTCGCGTCGAGCTGTTCGCGTAACTGCTCGAGCGCCGCGCCCTTGTCGGTGTCGATGACGGCGAACTCGCGAACCGCTTTGCCTTCGGTGACATGAATGTCCCAGTCCCGCACCGCGTTCAGCGCCTCGTCCAGCGCCTTCTGGGCATCCTCGGGAACCGCGTTGCGCACGTGGAAGGCCACGCTGACCGGCTTGGTTTCGATGGTCGCGCCCGGATAGCGCTGCGCCAGAGCGGCCATCGTCTGCTCCAGTTCTGCCAACCGTGCCCTGGCAGCATCGTCGATCGCATCGAGGAAGTCGGCGTCGAACTCCGCGCCGTGACTGCCCACCAGATGAACGTCACCGGGTGCGCCGGACAGTACTTTCAGGTCGCGAAGCGCACGCCCGGAGATCAGCGCAGCATTCGTGGACTGCATTGCCGCCAGTGCGGCGAGAGCGTCGGCGGCGGCCGGCAACGGACGGGCATCGGACGGGTTCGACACGATCGGTGCGACGGTGCCGTCGAAGTCGGACGCCACCAACAACTGTGGGACGCGCGCGACCTCGCTCAGCGCGCGATGCAGATCCTCGGGGAGTTCGGGCACGGGGTCCTCGGGCACGGGGTCCTAGGACTCGCCGTCGTCGCCGATCAGCAGTCGCACCGCAAGATCGAGACGTTTGCTGACGTCGGTCGCCGAGGCCCGGCGCGTCAGCCAGGCCAACAGGTTCGACAGCCACACATCGGAGATGACGCGGGCGATGTGGTACTGGTCTTCGGTCGGTTCGCCGTCGCTCATGGCGCGTGCGAACATGCTGTCGATGATCTTCTCGACGTGATCAACTTCACCCGCGGCCGAGGCGTCGGCGAACACGTATGCCCGGGTCATCGCCTCCGTCAGCAAGGGGTTGCGCTGCATGGCCCGGTTCAGCTTGCTCACCATGAAGTTGAGCCGCTGGAACGGTGATCCGCCGGCCACCGCGGCCCGGTCGGTCTTGGCGTCGATGCGCTCGAACTCGCGGGCCAACGCCGAGACCAGCAGGTGCACCTTCGACGGGAAGTATCGGTATAGCGTGCCGACGGCGACGTCGGCACGGTCGGCCACCGCACGCATCTGCACGGCCTCGTATCCGCCCTTGGAGGCGATCGCCATGGTCGCGTCGAGGATGCGCTTGCGGCGTTCGCGCTGGGCCTCGGATCCGAGCTCTGATTCGGCGAGGACTGACACCGGTATCACCTCACGTGGCTGCGAACCCGCACCGCCGGCCGTCGTTTTCTGCGCTGGCGATGACATGGGTCGGCTAGCTCCTTCCAAGGCTGTTACGGGAGAAACGATACGCATCGCTACACTGCGTCGCGCACCTCTGTGTCCCCCAGGACAGCCGCGTGTCCTGCTGCGATGCCGGTCGACTTGACTGTTGATCGCTGGCACTATTAGAACACGTTCTAGTGGGCCGAGAAGTTTTTCAGGGCCCGTTCTTTGTGACCCTTAGGAGCCGCGGGTGTCTGCGACCATCACCGACGAACAGTTTGCCGCCCGCGAGTTGGTCCGCAGCTGGGCGGCCTCCTCCGGTGCTCTTGCCGCTGTTCGCGACGTCGACCACGGCACGCCCGACGCATGGCGCCCGGTGTACCGGGGGCTGGCCGAGCTGGGCTTGTTCGGTGTCGCGGTGGCCGAGGAGGCGGGCGGCGCCGGCGGTTCCATCCAGGATCTGTGCGCCATGGTCGAGGAGGCGGCGCGGGCGCTGATCCCCGGACCGGTGGCGACGACGGCCGTCGCCACGCTGGTGATCACCGATGCCGACCTGCTTGAAGCGCTGGCTTCCGGCGAGACCTCGGCGGGCCTGGCCTTGGCCGCCGACCTGCGCAAAGACGGTGATCAGGTGTCGGGTACCGCAGGCTACGTGCTCGGCGCCGACACCGCGGGCGTGCTGCTCCTGCCGGTAGGCGACGAGGTCGTCGTTGTCGACGCCGGCGCCGACGGGGTCTCGGTCGAACTGTTGGCGGCCACCGACTTCTCCCGCCCTCTGGGCCGGGTGACGCTGAACTCGGTGCCCGCCACCACGCTGGCGGTCTCGCGGCGCCGGTTCGAGGACCTCGCCGCCACCGTGCTGGCCGCCGAGACCGCGGGTATCGCCCGCTGGACGCTGGACACCGCGGTGGACTACGCCAAGGTGCGCGAGCAGTTCGGCAAGCCGATCGGCAGCTTCCAGGCGATCAAGCACATGTGTGCCGAGATGCTGTTGCGTTCCCAGCAGGCGTCCGTGGCCGCCGCCGACGCCGCCGTCGCAGCTGCCGGTGAGGATGCCCAGCAGCTGTCCATCGCCGCCGCCATCGCCGCCGCCATCGGTATCGAGGCGGCCACGGCGAACGCCAAGGACTGCATCCAGGTGCTCGGCGGCATCGGCATCACCTGGGAGCACGACGCGCACCTGTACCTGCGTCGCGCCTACAGCATCGGCCAGATCCTCGGTGGCCGGCCGGCGTGGCTGCGCCGGGTCGCCGCGCTGACGTTGGACGGGGTGCGCCGCGAGTTGCACATCGACCTGGATTCCGTCGCGCATCTGCAGCCCGAAATCGCCGCTGCAGTCGCCGAAGTCGCCAAACTTCCGGCCGACCAGCGTCAGCCCGCGCTGGCCGACAGCGGCCTGCTCGCGCCGCACTGGCCCAAGCCCTATGGCCGGGAGGCGTCGCCGGCCGAGCAGCTGCTCATCGACTCCGAAATGGCCAAGGCTGACGTGCAGCGGCCCGATCTGGTGATCGGCTGGTGGGCGGTGCCGACGATCCTGGAGGGCGGTACGCCTGCGCAGATCGACCGGTTCGTGCCGGCCACTCTGCGCGGCGAGATCATCTGGTGCCAGCTCTTCAGTGAGCCCGGTGCCGGGTCGGACCTGGCTGCCCTGCGCACCAAAGCTGTTCGCGCCGAGGGTGGTTGGAAGCTCACTGGCCAGAAGGTGTGGACGTCTGCCGCACAGAAGGCGCACTGGGGCGTGTGCCTGGCCCGCACCGACGCGGACGCGCCGAAACACAAAGGCATCACGTACTTCCTGATCGACATGCGCTCGCCCGGCATCGTGGTGCGGCCGCTGCGCGAGATCACCGGCGACGAGCTCTTCAACGAGGTCTTCTTCGACGACGTCTTCGTGCCCGACGACATGGTGGTCGGCACCGTCAACGACGGATGGCGGTTGGCGCGAACCACTTTGGCCAACGAGCGGGTCGCGATGGCGCAGGGCACCGCACTGGGCAATCCGGTGGAGGAGATGCTGCGCTCGGTCGCCGGGCGTGAACTCGACACGGCGCTGCAGGATCAGACGGCCAAGCTGATCCTGTCCGCGCAGGCGGGCTCGCTGCTCGATCAGCGCATCGCGCAGTTGGCTGTCGGCGGGCAAGACACCAGCGCAGAAGCCAGTGCGCGCAAGCTGATTGGCGTTCGGCACCGCCAGGCCCTGGCCGAGTTCCGGCAGGAGTTGTCCGAGTCGGGCGGCCTCACCGTCGACGGATTCGTCCACGACTTCCTCAACACCCGCTGCCTGACGATCGCCGGCGGCACCGAGCAGATCCTGCTCACCATGGCCGGCGAACGGCTGCTCGGCCTGCCGCGCTAGGGGCCGTCTCGCACACTCGCACGTGACGAGCGCGCCGCGCTATTCGTCGTAAGTGACTTCAACAGAATCGGACGTCGGCCGCGCCTGGCAGGCCAGGATCAGCCCCTCGTCGATGTCGCTGGGTTCCAGGACGTCGTTGATGTCCATCTCCACGCCACCGCTGCGCTTGACCACCGCGCACGCACCGCAATGCCCCTCACGGCAGGAGAACGGCACGTCGAGGCCTTTGTCGAGGAGGACGTCGAGCAGTTTGGCGCTGCGCGGCCACGACACGGTGTGGGTCTGCCCGTCGAGTTCGACGACGGCTTCCGCGGGCGGTTCGTCGCCGTCGTCGCTGATCGTCACCGCCGCGAACGGATCGGTGTCCAGTGAGCGGAACACCTCGATGTGCACCTGCTTGGCCGGCACCTGCAACGAGTCCAGGGCTTGTTCGGCGGCCTGCATGAACGGTCCCGGCCCGCAGATGAACGCCTGCCGGTCGGTGTAGGGCGCCATCAGGTTGCTCAGCGCGGCGGTGCTGGGCAGTCCCTGCACCGACTCCAGCCAGTGCACGACGGTCAGCCGGTCGGGGTACTTGGCGGCCAGGTCCCGCAGCGTGCCGGCGAAGATCACCGACTTCTCGTCGCGGTTGGCGTATATCAACGTGACTCGGCCACCTGCTTCCGACAATGCTGACTTGCAGATGGCCAGCATCGGGGTGATCCCGCTGCCTGCCGCGATCAGCAGGAAATCGGTGTCCAGGGTCTTGGGCACGAAGGTTCCCGACGGCGCGAGAACGTGGATCCTCATGCCCCGGTGCGCGTGGTCGCACAGCCAGTTCGACGCGTAGCCGTCAGCGGTGCGCTTGACGGTCACGGTCAGGGCGTCGTCGGTGAACGGCGAGCTGCACAGCGAGTAGCAGCGCGCCACCGAACCCGTCCGGTCGCTGGGGATGCGCAGGGTCAGGAACTGGCCGGGCGCGTAGCGCAGCCGATCAGCCGGGATGTCGGCACCGGCCGGCACGCCGAACACCAGCGATCGCGAGTCGTCGGTTTCGTCGACCACGTCGGTCACTTCCAACTCGAGCACGTGGCTGCCCAGCGGCTCGTCGGGTGGAACCTGCGTCACGGTGTAAAGCCTTCCCTCCGCCTAACTAGAACAGGTTACAGAAATCGCTTTCCATATCGCTACCAGCCGCAGGCTCGCCCTGCTCGACACAAATCGTAACGTGTTCTAGTCTTGGGTCCAGAACCACTCTCTGGGAGGCATGCAGTGACGTCCATTCAACAGCGTGACGCGAACGCAGTTCTCACCGGCATCGATGAACTGTTGCCCAAGCTCCGCGAGCGCGCGCAGGAGACCGAAGACCTGCGTCGCATTCCCGAGGCCACGATCGCCGAGCTGGACGAGGTCGGCTTCTTCAAGCTGCTGCAGCCCGAGCAGTGGGGCGGCCTGCAGAGTGACCCGACGATGTTCTACGAGGCGGTGCGACGGCTGGCCAGCGCCTGTGGGTCGACCGGCTGGGTGGCCGGCATCCTCGGCGTGCACAACTGGCATCTGGCGCACTTCGATCGGCAGGCCCAGGAAGACGTCTGGAGTGCCGACCCCACGGTCCGGATCTCCTCGTCGTACGCCCCGATGGGCGCGGGTGTGGTGACCGAGGCCGGCGACGGCTACATCGTCAACGGTGCCTGGCACTGGTCGTCGGGTTGCGATCACGCCACCTGGACGTTCGTCGGTGGCCCGGTGATCAAGGACGGCAGGCCGGTCGACTTCGGCAGCTTCCTGGTCCCGATCAGCGACTACCGCATCGAGGACGACTGGCATGTGGTGGGGCTCAAGGGAACCGGCAGCAACACCCTGGTGATGAAGGACGTGTTCGTTCCCCGCCACCGGTTCACCTCGTTCAAGGCGATGGGCGACCTGGCTTCGCCGGGACTGCAGACCAACACGGCGCCGGTATACAAGATGCCTTGGGGCACAATGCATCCCACGACCATTTCCACGCCGATCGTGGGAATGGCGTACGGGGCCTACGACGCGCACGTCGAGCACCAGGGTAAGCGAGTGCGCGCCGCTTACGCCGGCGAGAAGGCCAAGGACGACCCGTTCGCCAAGGTCCGCATCGCCGAGGCGTCCAGCGACATCGACGCGGCCTGGACGCAGCTGTCGGGCAATCTGGCCGCCGAGTACAAGTTGCTGCTCGACGGTCAGGACATCCCGCTGGAGCTGCGGGCCAAGGCCCGCCGCGACCAGGTGCGTGCCACCCAGCGTGCGATCGCATCCGTCGACCGGCTCTTCGAGAGCGCGGGGGCAACCGCACTGGGCACCGACACCGCACTGCAGCGCTTCTGGCGTGACGCGCACGCCGGTCGGGTGCACGCGGCCAACGACGCCGAGCGCGCCTACGTGATGTTCGGTAACCAGGCATTCGGGCTGCCGCTCGGCGACACGATGGTGTAATCGGTTCAACAACCTGACGATCGACTATCTCGGAGGTGGGTATGACGCTGAAAGCCCTCGGCTACATGCGGATTGAGGCCACCGACGTGGCGGCCTGGCGGGACTTCGGAACCAAGGTGCTCGGCATGGTGGAAGGCGCCGGGGCCATCCCCGGCGCGCTCTACCTCCGTATGGACGAGTTCGCCGCCCGGTTGGTGATCGTGCCCGGCGAGCGGGACCGGCTGCTGGTATCCGGCTGGGAGGTCGCCGATGCGCCCGCGCTGCAGACACTGCGCGAGACGCTGGCCAAGGCAGGCGTCGAGTTCGTCGAAGGCACCCGCGAGGAGAAGTCCGAGCGACGGGTCGAGGGGCTGATCCGGTTCTCCGATCCCGCGGGCAACACCCTCGAGGCGTTCCACGGTGCGCAGTACCTCGGTCGCCGGTTCGTCAGCCCGTACGGCCACAAGTTCGTCACCGCCGAACAGGGTCTCGGCCATGTCGTGCTGACGTGCGACGACGACGCCGCCGCGCAGGCGTTCTATCAGGATGTGCTCGGCTTCAAGCTGCGGGATTCGATGAGCCTGCCCCCCGAGATCGCCGGCCGCCCGGCCGACGGGGACCCGGTCTGGCTGCGGTTCTACGGCTGCAACCCGCGCCACCACGCGCTGGCTTTTATGCCGATGCCCAACCCGACCGGCATTGTGCACCTGATGGTCGAGGTGGAGAACTCCGACGACGTCGGCTTGTGCCTGGATCGCGCGCTGCGCCGCAAGGTGAAGATGTCGGCGACGCTGGGCAGGCACACCAACGACAAGATGCTGTCCTTCTACATGAAGACGCCCGGCGGCTTCGACGTCGAATTCGGTTGTGAGGGGCTGGAAGTCGACGATCACGACTGGATCGCCCGGGAGAGCACCGCGGTCAGTCTGTGGGGCCACGACTTCTCCGTCGGGTTCAAGTAGTCGATGGCTTCCCCGGAGATCGACCCGCGCACATTCCGTCATGTGCTCGGGCAGTTCTGCACCGGCATCACGATCATCACGACCGTGCATGAGGACACTCCGGTCGGGTTCGCCTGCCAGTCGTTCGCGGCGCTGTCGCTCGAGCCGCCGCTGGTGCTGTTCTGCCCGACCAAGCTGTCCCGGTCCTGGGCGGCCATCGAGGCCAGCGGGAAGTTCTGCGTGAACGTCCTGCACGAGAACCAGAAGGACGTCTCGGCCCGGTTCGGCTCGAGGGAGCCGGACAAGTTCGCCGGGATCGACTGGAGCCCAAGCAAGCTGGGCTCACCCGTGATCGACGGCACGCTGGCCCACATCGACTGCACCGTGCATTCGGTGCATGACGGCGGCGACCACTTCGTGGTGTTTGGTGCCGTGCATTCGCTTTCCGAAGTGCCGAAGAAGAAGCCGCGCCCGCTGCTGTTCTACCGCGGCGAGTACACCGGCATCGAGCCGGACAAGAACAGCCCGGCGCAGTGGCGCGACGATCTCGACGCGTTCCTCACCACCACGACGACCGACACCTGGCTCTAGCGCTGTTCGTCGATGAAGTCGACGATCGCCGCGGCCACCTCTCGGTGAACCGTTTCGTTCAGGATGTCGTGATGTGCACCCGGGAACTCACGCAGCCGTACCGGTTCGACCTGCTCGGCGTAGGCGCGCAGCGCGCTCACCGGGGCGATCGGGTCGAGTTCGCCGTGAATGGCCAGCGTCGGGACGGCCAGCTTCGGCAGCTCAGCGCCGAAACGGTCCCAGGCGCGGTCGAGTTCGCGTGCCAGGGTGCCGCCGTCGGCGTCGACGAACGCCAGCGGGTCATTCTCCAGTGAGTCCAGGTAGAACGGGTCGCCGGACAACCAACCCGGGTCGAGCTCGACCGCGTCACCGCCGAGCAGCTCGGGGACCGGAACCAGGGGAGACCCCGAAATCACCGCCGCCGCATAACGTTTCGGATCTTTGAGGAGATGGAACAGGGTGACCACCGAGCCGAACGAATGCCCTTGGGCGATCAGTGGAATTCCGGGTGTTCGCTGCCGGGCCAGTTCGGTCAGCGAGTCGGCCAGTGCCGAGCTGTCCTCGATGGACCCGAAGTCGCCGCGCTCGCCCGGCGAGAGCCCGTGGCCGAATTGGTCGACGGCCCACAAATCGATGCCGGCCGCGTTGAGGGCGAAACCGAGGCGGTGGTAGACGCCGGTGTGCTCGCCGAACCCGTGCAGGAAGATGACCGCCGCGCGCGGTTGGTCGGCGGCCCAATGCCGGTAGTAGGCACGGCCTCGGTCATGGTCGATGAAGGGCATGGCATGAGCCCACCAGCTCCGGTGTTGTCACGCAACACTTTCGCTCAGTGTGCTCCGGTTGCACCAAGGATGACGCTCACGGTTTCCTCGGGGCGGTCCCAGTGTGGGAAGTGTCCGCAGGCGTCGAACCAATGCACGTTCGCCTCCGGAAACAGGCTTAGGGCACGTTGCGCCTGCCCGGGCGGGGTGACGCGATCCTTCTCACCCCAGCCGATCACCACCCGTCCGCGGAGGCTTCCCCGCGGTGCGCCTTGCTGTTTGGGCCCGTGCACCAGCGCGTCGAGCGCGCCGTCCATGCTGGGTGAGGTCTTGAAGTTGCGCAGTTCCTGCAGTACCAGCTCAGAATCGAGCCGCCACGGCTTCGCCGAGAATTGCAGCAGCAGGGCGGTGCGGCCGAGCGGTGTGCGGGTGAGCGCAGGCAGCAGCGGCTGGATCCGGCGCACCATTGCGATCGACGGACCGACGGTCGCGCCGAGATATTTGGCGCCGGCGTCGCTCCAGAAGCCGCCGGGGTTCAACGCCACGACGTTTCCGCGGTGCCCGCGCCGCGCCATCTCCAGCACCATCCTGGCGCCCATCGAGGATCCGACGACGTCGACGTCGGCGAGCCCCTGCTGTCCGAGAAACGCTTGGAGTGCGTCGGTCAACGATGCGACGTTCACCGAACCGGACAACGGCCGGCTCTGGCCGAACCCGGGCAGGTCGACCGCGATGACCTCGCGGTGTTCGGCCAGCGCAGGCACGACCAGATCCCAATTGTGGAGATTGGACAGCCCGTGCACGAGCACAAGGGGACGACCATCGCCACGGCGGATGAAATGCATGGATGCTCCCGTCTTCGACCCGCGGAGTACCCGGTGACGGTCAACCAAACAGTTATCCCGGCCCGGGCAGACCCAAGAGGGCGTCGCGCATCTCGTGCATCCGGGCGTTGATGGCCTCGACCAACACGGAGACCTCCGGTCGGCGCAGGGTTTCGGTGCGGGTCACCAGCCAGTAGCCCAACGGCAGGGACAACTGGTCGGGCAGCAACCGCACGAGGTCGCTGTGGCGGTCGGCCATGAAACATGGCAGGAGACCGAGGCCGGCCGCCGCCCGGGTGGCCTCGACGTGGACGAACACATTCGTCGACGTCACCGATTCACGCATGGGCGGAACCGAACTCGGTGCCAGATCCAGATCGTCGACCTGCAACATGGAATCGATGAAGTAGACCAGCGGATGGCCTGCCAGGTCGGCGACGGTGGCGGGGCTGCCGTGGCGGTCCAGGTAGCTGCGCGAACCGTAAAGACCCAGGCGGTACTCGCCGAGATGCTGGGCGGTGGCCCGTCGCAGCCGTGGTTCACCAACGACGACCTCGATGTCCAGACCGGACCGCTGCTGGGACGCTCGGCGGGTCGCGGTGACGATCTCGACAGTGACGCCGGGGTGATGGCGCTGCATCTGGGCGGCGGCAGGCGCGGCGATGTGGGCGCTGAACCCGTCCGTGGCCGACAACCGCACCACCCCTTCCAGCGGCCTCGCCCCATCGGCGCTCGGCGCGAGCGAACGCACCGCCGACTCGATGCTCTCGGCGGCGGCCAGCGCGGTACGGCCCAGGTCGGTCAGCTCCCAGCCGCCGGCAGCCCGAGCCAGCACCCGGCCGCCGAGGGTCCGTTCCAGCATCGCGATTCGTCGCGAGACCGTGGTGTGGTTGAGACCGAGCTCGTCGGCGGCGGACACGAAGCGGCCGGACCTGCCGACGGCCAATAACACGAGCAGATCGTCGGCGCTCGGCCTCGGCGCGGAGTAAGCGGGCATATCTGCATATTTGCAGATGCACGCTGCGGATTTCGGCATTGCGCCCCATCTGGCGTGCGCGAATACTCATCAACGTGTGGCTGCCGTCACATGGGGGCATGAAGTTACCGAGGAGGGACAGATGAGCGTGACCAATGTGACGAGCGGCCTTCGCAAGGTGGTCGCCGCCTCGATGGCGGGCACCGTCGTCGAGTGGTACGAGTTCTTCCTCTACGGCACAGCGGCCACCCTGGTCTTCAACAAGATCTTCTTCGCCAAGGGGACCAGCGACCTCGACGCGATCCTTGCCGCGTTCATCACCTATGCCGTCGGCTTCGCCGCACGACCGCTCGGTGGAATCGTGTTCGGCCATTTCGGTGACAAGTACGGCCGGAAGAAACTCCTGCAGTTCAGCCTGGTGCTCGTCGGTGCGTCGACATTCTTGATGGGCTGCCTGCCGACCTTCGGACAGATCGGTTATTGGGCGCCCGCGCTTCTGGTCGTGTTGCGTTTCCTTCAGGGCTTCGCCGTGGGCGGGGAGTGGGGCGGCGCGGTGCTGCTGGTCGCCGAACACAGTCCCAGCCGGGAGCGCGGATTCTGGGCCAGCTGGCCGCAAGCCGGTGTCCCGGTGGGCAATATCCTCGCCACGGTGGTGCTGCTGACATTGACCACCACGCTGTCCGAAGCCGCGTTCCTGTCCTGGGGTTGGCGGGTCGGGTTCTGGTTGTCGGCGGTGGTGGTGCTCATCGGCTACTACATCCGGACCAAAGTCACCGACGCGCCGATCTTCGTCGAGGCGCAAAAGGAGGCAGAACAGATCAAGGCGAGCTCGTACGGTGTCGTCGAGGTCGTCAAGCGTTATCCGCGTGGGGTTTTCACCGCGATGGGGCTTCGGGTCGCCGAGAACATCATGTACTACCTGGTGGTCACCTTCTCGATCACCTATCTCAAGGTGCAGGTGCACGCCGACACGAGCGACATCTTGTGGTGGCTGCTGGCCGCACACGCGGTGCATTTCGTGGTGATCCCGTACGCAGGACGAATGTCGGACCACTTCGGGCGCAAACCGGTCTATCTGATCGGTGCGCTCGGTGCCGGCGCGTGGGGCTTCTTCGCCTTCCCGATGATGAACAGCGGACACTATCTGCTGATCATGAGTTCGATCATTCTCGGTCTGGTCATCCATGCGCTGATGTATGCACCGCAGCCGGCGTTGATGGCCGAGATGTTCCCCACTCGGATGCGGTATTCCGGTGTGTCCCTTGGCTATCAGGTCACCGCGATCTTCGCGGGATCGTTGGCACCGATCATCGCGGTGAAGCTGCTGGAGGTCTACAAGTCCGCGGTACCGATCGCGATCTACCTGGCCGGCGCGGCTGTGATCACCCTCATCGCGCTGGCGTTCGCCCGAGAGACCAAGGGCATCGATCTGGCCGACATCGACAACGCCGACGCGCAACGCGATGACAGGCCGACGTCCGCCGCAGCGCCGGCATGACGGCCTTGGAGGGGCGCACCGCTCTGGTCACCGGCGGGGCCAGCGGGATCGGCGCGGCGTGCGCTCGTGAACTGGCTGCCCGTGGCGCGAGAGTCACCGTCGCCGACATCGACGGAGCCGGGGCCACCGCACTGGCCGGCGAGATCGGCGGAAGGTCTTGGGAGGTAGATCTTCTCGACGTCAAGTCGCTGGAGGAGCTGCATCTGCCGTTTGACATCCTGGTGAACAACGCCGGCATGCAGGCCATCGATGCGATCGTCGACTATCCGCCGGACAAGTTCCGAACGCTGCTCGCGCTGATGGTGGAGGCGCCATTCCTGCTCGTCCGCGCGACGTTGCCGACGATGTACGAGCGAGGATTCGGCCGGATCATCAACATCTCCTCGATCCACGGGTTGCGTGCCTCGGAGTTCAAGGTCGCCTACGTGACGGCCAAACACGCGCTGGAGGGACTGTCCAAGGTGACCGCACTGGAAGGCGGCCCGCACGGCGTGACCAGCAATTGCGTCAACCCGGGCTATGTGCGAACTCCGTTGGTGACCAAGCAAATTGCCGATCAGGCGCGCACCCACGGCATCGACGAGAAGGAAGTGCTCGAGACGATCCTGCTCAGCGAGAGCGCGATCAAGCGGCTGGTCGAACCCGAGGAGGTCGCCGACCTGGTGGGCTGGCTGGCCTCACCGGCCGCGGCGATGGTGACCGGCGCGTCGTACACGATGGACGGCGGCTGGAGCGCTCGGTGACAAGAGGTCAGGCAGCGTCGAAAGTCACCAGGTCGACGCTGAGCTGACTCTCGATGATGCTGACCCGCTTTCGGATCGGGGGCCCGGGCAACGGTGGGGCGATGGACCGATAGGTGGCGCCGGTTGGGGTGGTGAAATTGGCCTGATGCATGCCGGCGCGCTCGGTGGTACGTACCCGCCAGCCGCGGGCTTCTTTGGCGTAGTTGCACGCCTCGCACTCCCCGAGGCCGTTGAGCGCGCTCGTACTGCCGGATTCCCGGTGCGGTCGCGCGTGATCCCGATGCCGAATAGGGGCGTCGCAGTAAGGCGTTCGGCAGGTTTGGTCCCGCAATCCGATGAACGCGGCCAACCCTCTCGGAAAGATTCGTGAACGCGATTCCATCGCAACCAGCTGTCCGCTGTCGGGATGCCGATAGAGCCTGCGCAACGTGGTTCTGGCGTTTTCATCGAGAGCGGCGTCGCCAACCATCTTGCATGCGAATCCGGCGGGCACCGGACCGTAGCCGTCCAACCATGCCGACTCATCGTCGTCACCAGCCAAGGTGGTATCGGCCATCACCAGGTTGAGCGACACCGGTACGGGCTGTTCTGCGGGTCTGCCGGTGACGCGCTCCACCACGGTATCGGCCATGACCTGACCGCGGGAGCGTCCGTCGAAGGTGGTGTCTGCCTGTCGTCTGACCGTGGCGTACACGGCGACCCCCTGCGCGACGGGCAACAACACCGTTACGTAGGCCATAGTGTTTGGCGCAGGACGGATCCACACGCATCGATCGGCTGCCGCCTTGGCGCTGAGTTCGACAACGGCTTGCGCATCCAGTCGCACGGCGATCTTCTTTGCCTCCGCTGCAAGCCGCTTGTCACCCCAGCCTTCGAGTGCCGAAGTGTCGCTGCACAGTTCGGTATCCAACTGCCGACGATGCTCAACTGAAAGACACGCTGACTCTCGTACGATCAACGTCGCGCGCCACTCGTTGAGTGCACCACATTCCAGTGCGGCAAGGGTGTACGGCATTTCGCGTACAAGCGCGGTCGCCAACCCGAGGTGTTGGCCACCCCGCTTCGGGGCGACGCGGCGAGCAAGAGCCACCTCGTTGGCCAGTCCACGGCCGCGTTTCGGCTTCGGAACACCCGCTTCCGCTTCCGCCACATGCCGCTTGGTCGCCCACGCTTCGGTTGCCCGGGCCTGCGCGGCTGCTGCAGCGGCCTTCAGCCGTTCGAGCTGTTCAACGATCCCACGCAGCGTCGCCTCGTCGACGTCTGCATCGAACTCGAACAAATTTTCGAACATGTTGTCGACGGTACTCCGCCCCACCGACAAGTCAACGAAGCCATTGTCCCAACCGGCGCAGCGCCTCCTCGATGTCGCTCGACGGCCCCGCGAACGACAGCCGGACGAACGACCCGCCCCGCACGGTGTCGAAGTCGACCCCCGGGGCAATCGCCAATCCGGTATCGGCCAACAGTTTTTCGCAGAACCCCAACGAGTCCGAGGTGTAGTCCGAGACGTCGGCGTAGACGTAGAACGCCCCATCGGTGGGGGCCAGCCGGGTCAGGCCGATGTCGCGCAGGCCGGTCAGCAGCCGCTCCCGGTTGGCCGCGTAGTGGTGCAGATGGCCTTCCGCTTCGGCGATGGCCTCCGGCGTGAACGCCGCCACCGCGGCGTACTGGGGGAGGACGGGCGGGCAGATCGTGAAGTTCCCGGTGAGGCAATCCACCGCGCGACGCAACTCCTCGGGCACGAGCAGCCAGCCCAGCCGCCAGCCGGTCATCGCGAAGTACTTTGAAAAGCTGTTCGCCACAACCGCATTGCGGGATGTCTGCCACGCGCACGACGTTTCCGGTGCACCGGGGTAGAGCAGCCCGTGGTACACCTCATCGCTGATCAGCCGGGCCCCGGTCTGGTCACACCAGACGGCGATCGCCGCGAGCTCCTCGGGCGGGATCACCGTGCCGGTCGGGTTGGCCGGGCTGGCGACGATCACGCCCTGCACCGGCGGGTCGAGTTCGGCCAGCATCTGCACCGTCGGCTGGAATCGGGTTTCGGGTCCGCACGGCATCTCGACCACCTCGCAGCCAAGTGCGGACAAGATGTTGCGGTAGCAGGGATAGCCGGGGCTGGCGATGGCCACCCGGTCGCCGGCGTCGAAGCACGCCAGGAATGCCAGCAGGAAGCCGCCCGACGATCCGGTGGTCACCACCACGTCGTCGGCGCTGACGTCCAGGCCGTAGCGGTCGGCGTAGGAACCGGCGATCGCCTGCCGCAGTTCCGGTATACCGAGCGCGACGGTGTAGCCCAGCTGGTTGGCCTCCAGTGCCGCCGCGGCGGCCGCCCGCACCGGCTCGGGTGCGCCGACGCTCGGCTGGCCTGCCGACAGGTTCACCAGATCGCCGTGGGTGCGCTGGCGCTCCGCGGCGGCCAGCCACACGTCCATCACATAGAACGGTGGGATTCCGGCTCGCAGGGCGACGCGGTTGTTCACCTGACTCAGGCTAAAGCACTTCGGATTCGAGCTGACGCAGTTGGTCGCCGACCGAGCCGAGCAGCTTGGCGCTGCCGTGCGCACGCTTGAAGTACAGCTGGATGTCGTGCTCCCAGGTGATCGCGATTCCGCCGTGCAGTTGGATCGCTTCGCCGGCGACCTTGGTGAACGCCTCGGTGGCCGCCAGCCGGGCCAGCGCTGCCGTCGTCGGCGAGGGAGCAACGACGGCCTCGTTGACGACCGCACGGGCTGACTGCACCGCGACGTACAGATCGGCCATCCGGTGTTTGAGCGCCTGGAAGCTGCCGATGGGCCTGCCGAACTGCACGCGTTCCTTGGTGTAGTCGACGGTGAGTTCCAGGCAGCGCGCGGCCGCGCCGATCTGCTCGGCCGCCAACAGGATGGCCGCGGTGTCGGCCAGGCCGGGATCGGCGCCGATGGCGGCGGTGGAGCCGGCGGACAGGCGGGCCAGTCGACGGGTCGGGTCCATGGTCACGAGGGCCTCGGCGGTGACATCACTCCACCGGGTTAGTGAACCGCCTTCGACACCGACAACCACGTCGGCGACGTCCCCGTTGACAACGTAACCGGGGTCGAACACCACGGCGCCGATGGACTCACCCGCAGCGAGTTGCTCGAGGGTGTCGGTGTCGGGTTCGTCGGCGGCCAGCAGCGCCAGTTCGGCCAGCGTCGTGCCGAGCAACGGGGTGGGGACCAGGCCGTGGCCCAGCTCTTCGAGAACCGCTGCAGCATCGGCCAATTCACCGCCGGCGCCGCCGAGTTCCTCGGGCACCACCAGTGCGGCGACGCCAACCTGCTCGCACAGCTTGCTCCATAGCGACTCGTCGTAGCCGCGCTCGGACTCCATCGCCTCGCGCACCGCCGCCGGCGAGGCGTGCTTGTCGATCAGTGCCGCGACCGAATCGCGCAGCATCTGCCGTTCTTCGGTGGATGTCATGTCAGCGCCTCCAGCACTCGACGACGATGGGTGGTGGGATCACCCCACGCCGAGTGCAGCGCCTGCACCCGCAGCAGCCACAGTGACAGGTCGTGCTCGGAGGTGAAACCGATTGCGCCGTGGGTCTGTAGCGATGCCCGTGCCGATAGCAGCGCGGCATCCGAGGCCGCCGCCTTGGCTGCGCTGACATCGCGTGCGGCGTCGGGGGATCCGTCGGCAAGCGACAGCGCCGCACCGTAGACCAGAGGTCGGGCAAGTTCCACCGCTATGTGAACGTCCGCGAGCTTGTGCTTGATCGCCTGGTAGCTGCCGATGATGCGGCCGAATTGGCTGCGCTGCTTGGCATATTCGACCGACATGTCCAGCATCGCCTGCGCGGCGCCGACCAGTTGCGCGGCGGTCGCCAGCGCCCCGTACTCAAATGCCAGAGCCACGTCGGCGTCGCGGGTGTCTGCCGCGGTCACGTCGAAAAGGGTGCGGCTGGGGTCGACGGAGGAGTGCCCGTCGCCGATGGTGGCGTCACCGACCTGGCCGCCCTGCGCCAATAAGGTGAGTCCGGCGAAGTCGGCGTTGACCGCGCGGGGCACCGACGGCGGCAATGCCACCGTGGCGATCAGTTCCCCGGCCGCCAGAGCGGCTGATCGGTCGTCGTCAGCAAGCAGAACCGGCGCCACCGCAATGGATTCCGTGACCGGTCCCGGAACGTTCCAGCGGCCGAGGCGTTCCAGGGCGACCACCAGGTCGACGGGATGCGCTTCGATGCCGTCGTACTTCTCGGCGACGGCGAGGGCGGTCACGCCGAGGTCGGTCAGCGCCGACCACACCTTGCGTGCGGGTGCGGTGTCACCCTGCGCCCACGCCCGGACCGCGCCGGGCACATCGGCGGCGCCCAGTGCGGCGTCGATACTGGCGGCGAAATCCCGCTGCTGTTCGTCGAGTGCGAATTTCATTTCTTCGCTCCTGAGCTTTCTCGGGGCAGCCCGAGCAGCCGCTCGGCGATGATGTTGCGCTGAATCTCGTTGGTACCGGCGTAAATCGGACCGCCCAACGCGAACAGCAGACCCTCGGTCCAGGAGTCGGTCAGCTCGGCGTCGGCGCCGCGGAGATCCAGCGCCGTCTGGTGCAGTGCGACATCGAGATCCGACCAGAACACCTTGGTCACCGACGACTCGGCGCCCAGTTCGCCGCCGGCGGCAACTCGGGTCACGGTGCCGAACGTGTGCAGCCGGTAGGCCTGTGCCTTGATCCAGGCATCGGCCACCCGGTCGGCGAACGCCGGGTCGGCGCCGCGATCGTGCCATTCCGAGACCAGTCGCTCGGCCGGTGCGAGAAACCGTGCCGGACTGCGCAGTGACATACCGCGTTCGTTGCTCGATGTGCTCATCGCGGCACGCCAGCCATCGTGCACGGCGCCGATGACGTCGGCGTCTGGGACGAAGACGTTGTCCAGGAACACTTCTCCGAAGCCGGTGTCGCCGCCGAGCTGCGCGATGGGGCGCACCGTCACACCCTCGGCCTTCAGGTCGAACATGAAGTAGGTGAGCCCACGATGGCGCTCGGCGCTCGGATCGGACCGGAACAGGCCGAAGGCACGATCACCGAACGGCGCGCGGCTGCTCCAGATCTTCTGGCCGTTGAGCAGCCAGCCGCCGTCGGTCTGGGTGGCTGTGGACCGGAGTGACGCCAAATCGCTTCCGGACTCCGGCTCCGACCAGGCCTGCGCCCAGATCTCCTCGCCGCTGGCCATTTTCGGCAAGATGCGGTCCAGCTGTTCTTCGGTGCCGTGCGCGAACAGGGTGGGTCCCAGCATCGAGGTGCCGTTGGCGCTGGCGCGTCCCGGCGCGCCTGCCCGGAAGTACTCCTCCTCGTAGGCCACCCATTGCAGCAGGGTGGCGTCGCGGCCGCCGTACTTCTCCGGCCAGGTCACCACCGATAGGCCGGCGTCGAACAGGATGCGGTCCCAGCGGCGGTGCTGCTCGAACCCTTCGGCATTGTCGTAGGACTTCGTCGGGAACGAGTCCTTGTTGGCCGCCAGGAAGTTCCGCACCTCGGTGCGGAACTCTTCGGTAGCGTCGTCGTAGCGCAGATCCATCAAACCATCTCTCGCAGTGTGGGTTTGACCACTTTTCCGCCGGGGTTTCGTGGTAGTGCCTCTACGAATACCACCGAGCGCGGGGTCTTGAAATTGGCCAGGTGCTTGCGGGTGTAATCGATCACGGCCTGCTCGTCGAGGTCGCTGCCGGACCGGCGCACGATGAACGCCCGCCCGACCTCACCGAGGCGTTCGTCGGGCACGCCGATCACGGCGGCGTCCGCGACTCCGTCGAGCCGTGCCAGAACCTGCTCGATCTCGGCGGGGTAGACGTTGAAACCGCCGCAGATGTACATGTCCTTGAGCCGGTCGGTGATCCGCAGATTCCCTGCCGCATCGACGGTGCCGACATCACCGGTGTGCAGCCAGCCGTCGGCGTCGATCGCCGCCGCCGTCGCCGCCGGATCGTCGAGGTAGCCGAGCATCACGTTCGGGCCGCGCAGCAGAACCTCGCCCGCGCCGGTTTCTGCGTCGGGAGAGTCGATGCGCAGTTCGAAATCCGCGATCGGTCTTCCGCAGGTGGTGGCGACGGTGACCGCGTCGTCGTCGGCGCGGCACATGGTGCCGAAGCCGTTGGCCTCGGTCAGCCCGTAGGCGGTCAGCACGATGTCGAAGTCCAGCTCGGCCTGCATGCGTTCGATCAGCACGACGGGCACCGTCGCCGCGCCGGTCACCGCGAACCGCAGCGAGCTCAGGTCGTACTGGCCTCGATTCGGGTGGTCCAGCAGCGTCTGGAAGATCGTCGGCGGCCCAGGCACCACGGTGATGCGCTTCTCGGCGATCACCCGCATGGCCTGCTCGGGGTCGAACGTGAGCTGGGGGATCAGCGTCGCGCCGGTCTGCAGACAGGCCAGGATGCCGGCCTTGTAGCCGAAGTTGTGGAAGAACGGGTTGATGCAGAGGTAGCGGTCGGCGCTGGTGAGCTGGCCGCATTCGGCCCACGCCGCGGGCGCGGCCAGTGACTGCCGGTGCGCGCAGAGCACACCTTTGCTGCGGCCGGTGGTGCCCGAGGTGAACAGGACGTCGGACGGATCGTCGGGGCGCACCGCGGCGGCCCGGGCGTCGACCTCCGAGAGCGGAGCAGCAGGGCCCGCGAGGAACTCGTCCCAGGTGCCGTCGGACTCGTCGATCGGGATGCGCACGACGTGCCGCAGGTCCGGCAGTGCGGCGCGGTCGAGATCGCCAACCCGATCGGCGCCCAGGAACCGGCCCATGCCGAACAGCAGCGGCGCGTGCGTCCGGGCGAGGATGTCGGATGCCTCGTCAGCGGTGTAGCGCGTATTCAGCGGGACCATCACCGCGCCGGCGTACTGCGTCGCCAGGCAGGCGATCACCCAGTGCCAGGTGTTCGGCGACCAGATTGCGACCTTGTCGCCGGCCTGCACGCCCAGGCCGATGATCGCGGCGGCCGCCCGGCGTACTTCGTCACGCAGTTCGGCGAATGTGAAGCTGCGATCGTCGGTGATCAGCGCGTCATGGTCGGCGAAGTCAACGGCCATCCGGTCCAGCACCCCAGGTGTGGTGCGCGGCTGGCTCGTCATCGAGACTCCTCATGGCTTGATACCCGGTGCATCGGTCCCGGGCTAACAAAGCAAGTGCTTGGTAGGTTAGCCTACAAGGGTGATCACGGTCGAGGAGTTCCGGGCGGAGGTCCGCGAGTGGCTGGCCGACAATCTTGTCGGTGAATACGCCGCGCTCAAGGGCCTCGGCGGCCCTGGACGCGAGCACGAAGCCTTCGAAGAACGGCTGGCCTGGAACCGGCATCTCGCCGCGGCGGGGCTGACCTGCCTGGGCTGGCCGGTCGAACACGGCGGTCGCGGTCTCTCGGTCGCCCATCGGGTTGCGTTCTACGAGGAGTACGCGAAAGCCGACGCTCCTGACAAGGTCAACCACCTCGGTGAGGAACTGCTCGGGCCGACGCTGATCGCCTACGGCACCGCCGAGCAGCAGCAGCGGTTCCTGCCTCGGATCCTCGATGTCACCGAGCTGTGGTCGCAGGGTTATTCGGAGCCGGGGGCCGGTAGTGACCTGGCCAACGTCTCGACTTCCGCCGTCCTGGACGCAGAGGATCAGCAGTGGCATATCAATGGGCAGAAGGTGTGGACCTCGCTGGCGCATTGGGCGCAGTGGTGCTTCGTGGTGGCCCGCACCGAGAAGGGCTCCAAGCGCCACGCCGGGCTGTCGTACCTGTTGGTGCCGCTTGATCAACCCGGTGTGGAGATCCGCCCGATCATCCAGCTGACCGGCGACTCGGAGTTCAACGAGGTCTTCTTCACCGACGCCCGCACCGACGCCAACCTGGTCGTCGGCGAGCCGGGTGACGGCTGGCGGGTGGCCATGGGAACGCTGACTTTCGAGCGGGGTGTTTCCACGCTGGGCCAGCAGATCCGTTATGCGCGTGAGCTTTCCGGAATCGTCGAACTGGCCAGGTCCACCGGGGCCATCGACGACCCGCTGATCCGCGAGCGGTTGACCCGGGCCTGGGCGGGGTTGCAGACGATGCGGTCCTATGCGCTGGCGACCATGGACGTCGAGCAGCCAGGTATGGACAACGTGTCGAAACTGTTGTGGGCGAACTGGCACCGCGATCTCGGCGAGCTGGCCATGGACATCAAGGGCCGCTCCGGCCTGTTGCTGCCCGATGGTGAATTCGACGAGTGGCAGCGACTGTTCCTGTTCTCGCGGTCCGACACGATCTACGGCGGGTCCAACGAGATCCAGCGCAACATCATCGCCGAGCGGGTGCTCGGCCTTCCTCGAGAGGTGAAGGGCTAGTGGCTCCACTGTCGGACGTGCCCAAGGAGATCGAGGGCCATGGCCTGCTGACCGGCAAGGTCGTCGTCGTGACCGCGGCGGCGGGTACCGGTATCGGGTCGTCGACCGCGCGGCGCGCGGTGCTCGAAGGCGCCGACGTCGTGGTCTCCGATCACCACGAACGCCGGCTCGGCGAAACTCGGGACCAGTTGGCCGAATTGGGGCTGGGTCGGGTCGAAGCTGTGGTGTGTGACGTGACGTCCACCGCCCAGGTCGATGCGCTCATCGCGTCCACCACCGCGCGGATGGGTCGCCTCGACGTTCTGGTGAACAACGCCGGGCTCGGCGCTGAGACTCCGGTCATCGACGTGACGGACGAGGAATGGGACCGCGTTCTCAACGTGACGCTGACGTCGGTGATGCGGGCGACCCGCGCTGCGCTGCGCTATTTCCGGGATGCCGGCCACGGCGGCGTGATCGTCAACAACGCCAGCGTCCTGGGGTGGCGGGCACAGCATTCACAGTCGCACTACGCTGCCGCCAAGGCCGGCGTGATGGCGCTGACCCGGTGCAGTGCAATCGAGGCCGTCGAATACGGGGTGCGCATCAATGCCGTCTCGCCGAGCATCGCGCGGCACAAGTTCCTGGAGAAGGTCAGCTCGGCCGACCTGCTCGATCGGCTCTCCGAGGGCGAGGCGTTCGGCCGCGCCGCGGAGCCGTGGGAGGTGGCGGCCACCATCGCATTCCTGGCCAGTGACTATTCGAGTTACCTTACCGGCGAAGTCATTTCGGTTTCGAGTCAACGCGCGTGACAGAGCAGCCGGTCAGTCGTCGCGACGAGCTTCTGGTGCTCGCCGCGACGATGTTCGCCGAGCGTGGCCTGCGTGCGACCACCGTGCGCGACATCGCCGACTCGGCGGGCATCCTGTCCGGCAGCCTCTATCACCACTTCAAGAGCAAGGAGCAGATGGTCGAGGAGGTCCTGCGCGACTTCCTGGACTGGCTGTTCGACCGCTATCAGCAGATCATCGCCACCGAGCCCAATCCGCTGGAGCGGCTCAAGGGCCTGTTCATGACGTCCTTCGAGGCGATTGAAGACCGGCACGCGCAGGTGGTGATCTACCAGGACGAGGCCAAGCGGCTGTCGTCGCTGCCGCAGTTCGATTTCGTCGAAGCCCGCAACAAAGAGCAGCGCAAGATGTGGCTCGACCTACTCAATTCCGGCGTCGAGCAGGGTTACTTCCGGCCCGATATCGACGTCGACGTGGTGTATCGATTCATCCGGGATACCACGTGGGTTTCCGTGCGTTGGTATCAGCCAGGTGGCCCGCTGACGGCCGAAGAGGTTGGTCGCCAATACCTTTCCATCGTCCTCGGCGGAATAGCCGCCGCAAAGTAAGGAGATCGACATGGCCCCCGCTTCACAGGCATACGTCATCGACGCCGTACGCACCGCGGTCGGCAAGCGCAACGGTTCGCTGGCCCACGTCCATCCCATCGACCTCGGCGTGGTGGCGTTCCGCGGGATCTTCGACCGCGTCGACGTCGACCCCGGCGCCGTGGAAGACGCGATCGTCGGCTGCCTGGACACCATCGGCCCGCAAGCCGGCAACATCGGTCGCAACACCTGGCTGGCGGCCGGTTTCCCCGAAGAGGTTCCCGGCGTGACCGTCGACCGCCAGTGCGGCTCCAGCCAGCAGGCGATTTCCTTTGGCGCCCAGGCGATCATGGCGGGTACCGCCGACCTCATTCTGGCCGGTGGCATGCAGAACATGAGCCGCATCCCGATCTCGTCGGCGATGACCGTCGCCGAGCAGTTCGGCTTCACCTCGCCGACCAACGAGTCGGAGAACTGGCTGCACCGCTACGGCGACCAGGAGATCTCCCAGTTCCGCGGCGCGGAGATGATCGCCGAGAAGTGGGGCCTGTCTCGTGAGGAGATGGAGGAGTTCTCAAAAGGCAGTCACGACAAGGCCTTCGCCGCCATCCGGGCAGGCAACTTCGAGAACGAGATCATCCCGGTCGGCGAGTTCCGCACCGACGAGGGCCCACGCGAGTCGACCCTGGAGAAGCTGGCCAGCCTCAAGACGCTGCGTGAGGGTGGACGGCTGACCGCCGCGATGGCCAGCCAGATCTCCGACGGCGCCAGCGCGGTGCTGCTCGCCAGCGATCAGGCCGTCAAGGACCACAAGCTGACCCCGCGGGCCCGCATCCACCACATCAGCGCCCGCGGCGCCGACCCGGTGTTCATGCTGACCGGACCGATCCCGGCGACCAAGTACGCACTGGACAAGACCGGCCTGACGATGGACGACATCGACGTCGTCGAGATCAACGAGGCGTTTGCGCCGGTGGTGATGGCCTGGCTCAAGGAGACCAAGGCCGACCCGGAAAAGGTCAACCCCAACGGCGGCGCGATCGCACTGGGCCACCCGCTGGGCGCCACCGGCGCCAAGCTGTTCACCACCATGCTCAATGAGCTCGAACGCCGCGGCGGCCGGTACGGCCTGCAGACGATGTGCGAAGGCGGCGGCACCGCCAACGTCACGATCATCGAACGGCTCTAGCGACTTTCGTCGCCGGCCGCATCAGTGGTCGTGCAGCACCACGCCACGGATGTTGCGGCCGGCGAGCATGTCGTCGTAGGCGTTGTTGATCTCGCCCAGCTTGTACTCGTGGGTGACGGTCTCGTCGAGCAGAAGCTTGCCCTGCCGGTACAGGCTGAGCAGCTTGGGGATGTCGGCGCGCGGGTTGGCCTGCCCGTAGAGGCTGCCGAGTAACCGCTTCTGGAAGAGCGTGAACATCGTCATCGGCAATACCGGTGTCACGTCGGTCATCGGCGCCAACGCCGTGAGCACCACGGCGCCGCCCTTGCTGACGAGTTCCAGTGCGTCGTTGATCATCTGGCCTTCGACCAGTCCCACCGTCAGCAGCGCGGAATCGGCCATCACGCCCTTGGTCAATTCGCGAACCAACTCGGTACCCTCCGCGATCGACGTCGCGAAGTGGGTGGCGCCGAACAGAAATGCCTTGTCCCGCTTGCTTTCCACGATGTCGATCACGACGATCTTCTCCGCGCCTGCCAGCCGCGCGCCCTGGATGGCACCGCTACCGATGCCGCCGCAACCGATCACCACCACGGTGTCGCCCGGCGCCACGTCGGCGGTGTTGACCGCCGACCCCCACCCGGTGGTGACACCGCAGCCGAGAAGGCAGGCCCGGGTCAGCGGGATGTCGTCGTCGATCTTGACCAGTGACGCCTCAGGAACGGTGCCGTAGGGGGCGAACGTGCCCAATCCGATTGCCGCGTAGATGTCTTGGCCGCGCGCATGCCGGCGGAAGGTGCCGTCGGGCTGCAGCCCCATGAGGATCTCGGCACCCATGTCGCACAGGTTCGACTTGCCGGTCGCACACCAGCGGCAGCGTCCGCATGCGGGCAGGAATGCGGCCACGATGTGATCGCCGACCTTGAGGTCGCGAACTCCGGGCCCGACTTCCTGCACGATGCCCGCGCCTTCGTGGCCGCCGATCAGCGGAATGGGTGCGACCAGATCACCGTCGCGGATGTGGTGATCGGAGTGGCACAGCCCGGTGGCCTCGAACGAGACCAGAACCTCGCCGTCCTTCGGCGGGTCGAGCTCGACCTCTTCGACGCTCCAGTCTTGCCCGTACTCCCACAAGATGGCGGCATTCATTTTCATGGTGCACAACGTATGACGCCGGCGCCGGTCCGCGACGACGATTCGGCTAACCGAGAGCGGTCAGAGCGAGGCCGCCGAGCGCCACAATCCAGCTGGCGAAACTGCCCACCAGAAAGTACTCGGTCACATCGTCGATTCCGATTCCGCCGTTCTCCCTGGCCTTCTGGGCGTTGATCTCCGGAAACCGGATGATGCTCTTGGCGGCCACCACCGCGGTCGCGGCGGCCAGCTGCCCGGCCAGGGCCAGCCCCACGATCAACAACCGTTCCATCGGCCCCAATAGCCGCCCGCCCTTCAACTTGTCGGACGGCTGCGGCTGGCCGGCGGGCTTGACCGAGCCCACCGACCCCAGCAGAAGACGGACCAGTTGATTACCTGTCACGAGCTGCAGCAGAATCACGCCGACCACCAACATGATTCGGGTCGGATCGGTCGCGGTCACCGGGGCCCACCCGAGCCAGGCCTTGGCCGGGCCTGCCACCGGCGAACCCAATCCGGATAGCAGGATCAGCACCGCCAGCACGGCGCCGAACAACACCAACGGCGCCACTTGCCAGCGGCCTCCGGCCCGCTCGGCGCGGGTGCACGACAGCTCCCACGCCACCGAGGCCGCCGCGGCGATGCCGACGAGGACCAGATCACCAAGATGCAGCAGTCCGCACAGCGCGGCCGTGATCACCGCGACGACCGGGCCGATGGCGACGGCCGGCCACCGGAGTCGCGTCAACCTGCGCAGGCTGTCGGCACAACCGACCGCGATCAGGAAGACGGCGATACCGCTCACCGGATCGCCCTCAGATGCTCGGACGCCAGCACCAGCAGATCCAGTCCATCGCGCGCGGTTCGCTGGGACACCGCCGATGCACTGATGCCTTCCATGGCTGCCAGTTCCTTCTTCGTCTTGTGGTCGAGCAGTCCCCGCAGGAGCCGAAGCGACCGGGCATCTATCGATCCAAGCAGGTGGTCCCGACACAACAGGGCGGCATTGACGGCGTCGGGGTCGGGCCCGGCGTCGCCGTGGCGGCGGTAGGCGGTGCGCACCGTCGCGAGTGCAGGTTGCTGCTGAGCGGCCGCCGTCCACTCGATGGCTTCTCGCGCCGACCACCAGCCGGGGCCGTCCTGAATGCCGGTGTCGGAGTCGAGCACAGTCATCTCGCCCCAGCCGATACCGAAACGCACGTCGATGTCGGGATCGAGCGCCAGGCGCACGGTCAGCGCGGCATCGATCGCGGCTCCGACGGTCGGATAGCTGCCCTGGAATTCGTCCCCGACTGTGAATGCGGGAGGGCCCACCGCGACTTCGCCGAGCGCGTGAGTCACGCGTCGATGCAGGTCCGCGCGGTCGGCGGCATGGCGGGAGTCGACGACGTCGCCGATCAGAGCCGCCCGAGATGATGAAGCTATAGTCTTCACTTCAGTCATATGAAGACTATAGCTTCATTTTATCAAAATGAAGCAGATAGCTTTACTTGATGTAGGAGCTGGCCGACTGCAAGTGTTTGACGGCATCGGCGACGATGGTGTCGACCAGCTCGGCGCACGACGGCAGATTCTCGATGATCCCGGCAACCTGCCCGGAGGCCAGCACACCCGCCTCGGTGTTGCCTTCGACCAGCCCGGCCTTCAGCAGCATCGGGGTGTTGGCGGCCATCAGCACCTGCGACCAGGTGAGGTCCTTACCGTGCCGCATCGCCAGACCGTCGCGGATCATCCCCGCCCATGTCATCTGAGACATCTTCTTGAACTTGGCCGCATTGCGCGCGGCGGCGGTGAAACCGCGAATGGGTGAGCCGCTCTCGAGTTTCTCGACGAGTTCGGTGCGCAGCACCCGGTGCGGCATGCCGTCGACCCGGGTGGACACCACGGTGCCGTCCAGGGCGGCCTTGAGGTAACGCTGCTTGATCTCCTCGGGCACAGTCGAATCCGAGGTCAGCAGGAACCGGGTTCCCATCGCCACACCCGCCGCGCCGTAGGACAGCGCCGCGGCCAGACCGCGTCCGTCGAAGAAACCACCGGCGGCGATCACCGGAATGTCGACGGCGTCGAGCACCGAGGGGAGTAGCAGTGTGGTGGCGACTGGGCCGGTGTGGCCGCCGCCCTCGCCGCCCTGCACGATCACCGCGTCTGCACCCCAGCCGGCCACCTTACGGGCATGCTTGGCCGCGCCGACCGACGGAATCACCACGGAGCCGGCCTCTTTGAGCTTCGCGATCAGTTCCTGCTTGGGGGCCAGGGCGAACGACGCCACCTTGACGCCCTCCCGGATCATCAGGTCGACCCGGTCGCCGGCGTCGGCGCCGTCGGCGCGGATGTTGACGCCAAACGGTTTGTCGGTGGCCGCTTTCACCTTCTTGATAGCCGTTGCCAGCTCGTCGATCGTCATCGTGGCCGATGCCAGGATGCCGAGGCCGCCTGCGTTGGAGGTGGCCGACACCAGCCGCGCACCGGCGACCCAGCCCATGCCGGTCTGCACGACGGGATGTTCGATGCCGATCAGTTCGGTCAGCGGGGTCTTCAGGTGTGCGGTCATTCTCTGCTACTTAACCTCTCGGTCCCTCAGTGCCTTCGGGTCGATGACCTCGTGCAGCAGCTTCTGCTCCTCGCCGGAGGGAAGCCGGGACGTCTCCGCCTCCCCAAGGCCGTGCACCTCGAACGAGGTGTTCTCGGCGACCTGATCGGGCTCCACGCCGGGATGCAGTGACACCGCCCGCATCTGATGGTCGGGTCCGTTGAAGTCGAACACGCCGAGGTTGGTCACGACCCGGTAGACGTTCATGAAGCGATAGGCCGGATTGTCGGGATCGACCTTGTCCCAGCCGATCCCGGAGACGATGTCCACGCTCTCGCCGAACACCCGCTTGGAGTGGTTGCCAACCCAGTAGCTGGTGGCGTGGTTGATCGTGTTGCCGGGCGCGCCGCGTACGCCGAACATCTGGCGGGTCGGATGCTGCAGCGGACCGAAGGCGGACAGGTTCTGGTTGCCGTAGCGGTCGATCTGGTTGGCGCCCATCACCACATGGCGGCGTCCCCAGGCGAGCGTCTCGAAGACGCGGCCGAACGGCATCCAGCCTTCGATCGCTCCGGTGGCACCCATCGCCGGCGTATCGGCGAGGATGCGCGCTTCACCATCGGTCAGCAGGATGTCGGGGGAGAACGTCAGCCGGGCCAGCCGCGCACCGATCGACACCATGTTGGCCATCGGGCTGACCATGATTTCACCTGCGTCACGGAACAATTCGGCACAGGCGACGGCGCACACCTCGGCGCGGGTCGCGGAGATCACTTCGAGGCCTCCAAGTCTTCCTTGAACTTGCGCACTGCGGCTTGGTAATCCGCCTCGCTGCCGGACAGATACGTCTTGACGAACTCGGCCCAGGTCTCATCGGATGCAGCGGCCTCTGCATAGTGGCGCTGGAACTTCTCGTCGCGACGGTAGTCGGGCTCTGCGGTGGTAAAGTGTGCGCCGCCGGGCGCCTCTACCACGCTGTCGACCATCATCCGGTTGATCAGCAATGCCTGCACCGGAACAGATTTCACCAGCTCGTCGGTCGGCACCACCTTCTCCACCGACATGACCCGCTTCTGCGCCGACATCAGGAACAGATCGTCGAAGTAGGGGTCGATGCCCGTGTACGCGGCATTGCCCTGTGCATCACCGAGATTGAGGTGCACCAACGCAACGTCGAGGTTCAGCGCGGGCATCGCGACGAGTTCCTCGTAACCACCATTGGTCGGGTAGGGGGACTTGACGGTCTTGAGCTCGTCGCCCCAGAATGCCCGGACGTCGCTGCCCAGCCCGGCGCGAATCGGCAGGAACGGCAATCGCTGGGCCGCTGCCTGCAGACCGCAGCGCAGCATGCCCTCGTCCATCTCGCGTGCCTCGATGGCACCCGTCGTGCGGGCCTTGGCGAACCACGGGTCGTAGAACGGTGGTGAGTCCAACGACACGAAGCCGTAGTAGACGCGCTTGACCTTGCCTGCCGAGCAGAGCAGGCCGAGGTCGGGGCCGCCGTAGGTGACGACGGTCAGGTTGGTGACGTCGGTGCGCAGCAAGGCGCGCACGAGGGCCATCGGCTTGCGCCGCGAACCCCAGCCGCCGATGCCGATCGTCATCCCGCTTTCGACGACGGCAACGGCCTCGTCGAGAGTTGTTTGCTTATCGCTCATGCCTTCTCGCCCTTCGAGGTTCCGGCGAACGCGTCACGGTGCTCGTCGGAGACGCCGGCCAGGTTCAGTTCGAACGTGAAGCCCTGCTCCATCCGGTAGCGCGCATTGACCGGTTGGACGTCGATGAAGTTCAGCGCCTCCTTGGCGGCGCGGATCACCCGGGTGTCCTTGGATGCGATGTCGCGGGCCACCCGCAGTGCTGCCTCGTCGAGGTCGGCGCGGGGCACCACCTCGTGCACCGACCCGAAGTGATGCAGAGTCTCGGCGCTCACGGTGGCGGCGGTGAAGAACAGTCGGCGCATCATGTGCTGGGGCACCAGCCGCGACAGGTGGGTGGCCGCACCGAGGGCGCCGCGTTCCACTTCGGGGAGGCCGAACTTCGCGTCATCGGAGGCGACGATCACATCGGAGTTGCCGACAAGTCCGATGCCGCCGCCGACACAGAATCCGTTGACGGCGGCGATCACCGGAACCTCGCATTCATAGACGGCCTTGAACGCGTGGAAGCACCCGCGGTTGGCGTCGATCAGTGCGGTGAACCCTTCGGTGTTCTGCATCTCCTTGATGTCGACACCGGCGTTGAAGCCGCGGCCCTCCGCGCGAAGGATCACCACGTGGGTGTTCATGTCGCGGCCTGCTGCGGTGATGGCGTCACCGAGCTCGAACCAGCCGCGGGAGGGGATCGCGTTGACGGGCGGGTAGTTCACCGTGACGGCGACGATGCCCGGCTCAACGGTGCTGGTGGTGATGGTCATCGGGATACCTGGGCCACTTCCTGACGGGGTGAATACCTAAGCAAGCACTTGCTTGGTACGCTAGCACAGTGACCGAAGCGGCTGACAGCGGTATCAACCTGCAATTGCGCGCCTCTGTCGTCCTGGTGACAGGCGGTGTGCGGGGTGTGGGCGCCGGAATCAGCGCCGTCTTCGCCGCGCAGGGCGCCACCGTCATCACGTGTGCGCGGCGTCCGGTCGACGGGTCGCCGTACGAGTTCAGGGCATGCGACATCCGCGACGACGAGGCCGTCAAAGCTCTCATCGACGGGATCGTCGCCGACCACGGGCGCCTCGACGTCGTCGTCAACAACGCGGGCGGCTCACCCTATGTACTCGCGGCCGACGCCTCGGCGAAATTCAGCACCAAGATCGTGGAGCTCAATCTCCTTGGTGCGCTGTCAGTCTCGCAGCACGCCAATGCGGTGATGCAGGCCCAGGACTCCGGTGGCTCGATCATCAACATCACCAGCGTGAGCGGCCGGCGGCCGACGCCGGGCACCGTCGCGTACGGAGCGGCCAAGGCCGGCATGGAGAACATGACCACCACGCTCGCCGTGGAATGGGCGCCCAAGGTCCGGGTCAACTCCGTCGTCGTCGGCATGGTCGAAACCGAGCAATCCGAGCTCTTCTACGGCGACGCCGAATCGATCGCCGCGATCTCTAAGAACGTGCCGCTGGGCAGGCTGGCCAAACCTGAGGATATCGGTTGGGCCACCGCATTTCTCGCCTCACCGGCGGCGTCCTACATCAGCGGTGCGTCGCTGGAGGTGCACGGCGGCGGGGAACCGCCGCACTACCTGTCGACCACCACTGCCGACATCAAATAAGGAGACAACGTAAATGGGACTTCTCGACGGCCGTGTCGTCATCGTGACAGGAGCGGGCGGCGGCATCGGCCGGGCGCACGCGCTGGCGTTCGCAGCTGAAGGCGCGCGCGTGGTGGTCAACGACATCGGGGTCGGGCTCGACGGCTCGCCGGCCGGTGGTGGAAGCGCCGCGCAGGGTGTCGTCGACGAAATCGTCGCTGCCGGTGGGGAAGCCGTCGCCAACGGATCCAACGTCGCCGACTGGGCTCAGGCCGAGGCGCTGATCCAGACTGCCGTCGACTCATTCGGCGGACTCGACGTGCTGGTGAACAACGCCGGCATCGTGCGGGACCGGATGTTCGTCAACGCCACCGAGGACGAGTTCGACGCCGTGACCGCCGTGCACCTCAAGGGGCACTTCGCCATGATGAAGCACGCCGGGGCTTACTGGCGCGCGCAGTCCAAGGCGGGCAACGCCGTTGATGCCCGCATCATCAACACCAGCTCCGGCGCCGGCCTGCAGGGCAGCGTCGGGCAGGCAACCTACAGCGCATCGAAGGCGGGGATCGCGGCCCTGACGTTGGTCGCCGCCGCCGAGATGGGCCGCTTCGGCGTCACCGTCAATGCCATCGCGCCGTCGGCGCGTACCCGGATGACCGAGACCGTGTTCGCCGACATGATGGCCACGCAGGACAGCGATTTCGATGCGATGGCACCGGAGAACGTTTCGCCACTGGTGGTCTGGCTCGGCAGTGTGGAGTCCAAGGACGTCACCGGCCAGGTGTTCGAGGTCGAGGGCGGCATCATCCGGGTGGCCGAGGGCTGGAACCGCGGCGGGACCATCGACAAGGGCGCCCGCTGGGATCCCGCCGAGCTCGGCCCGGTGGTCAGCGACCTGATCGCCAAGTCGCGCATGCCGCTGCCGGTCTTCGGCGCGTAGCTCACAGCGGCTCGCACACCACCAGCGGGATGCGCCGATCCGCGGCGTCCTGATATCCCTTGTAGGGCGGGTAGATTCGCGTCAGCTGGCGCCAGTACACCCGGCGCTCGTCATCGGTCGCGTCCCGTGCGGTCATGTCCCGGACGTGAGCACGCACCTGGACCCGGACCTTCGGGTTGGCTTTGAGGTTCAGGTACCACGCGGGGTTGGAGTTCCGGCCGCCGTACGAGGCGGGGAGCACGATGCGTTCCCCGTCCTGCAGATAAAGCGTGGCGGTGGTGCGCGGCTGGCCCGACTTGCGGCCGGTGGTTGTCAGCAGCGCGGCGGGGAACCACAGCAGTTTCGCGCCCAGCTTGCCGTTGGTGCGGCGATACACCGTGATGTGGGCGCGGGCGAAGTACTTCATGGCTTTCGCCAGCACGCTCGAGTTGCGGATGGTGTGGGACTGGTCGGTCACGACAGTGAAATGCCCGCGATCGACGAATGTGAATCACCGCCGGTAGACGACCTCGCCGCCGACCATGGTCAGCGCCACCTGCACGGTGCCGATGTCCTCGGCGCCGAAGACGTCGCCGTCGAGTGCGACCAGGTCGGCGACCTTGCCGACTGCGATGATGCCGCGCTGCGAGTCATGGTTGGCGTACGCCGAGCCGGCGGTGTACGCCGTCAGGGCGGTACGCAATCCGATGGCCTCCTGCGCCTGCAGCGGAGTGTCGAACACGTCCGCGCCGACCGCGTGCGGGTCGGCGCCGGTACCTGTGCGATGCACGGCGGTGTGGATGGCCCACAACGGATTCGGGTCGGTCACCGGCCAGTCGCTGCCCATCGCCAGGCGCGCACCATGCCGCTGCAACGATCCGAACGGGAAGTGCCACCGCGCGCGGTCCGGGCCCAGCAGCGGCAGCTTGCGCTCGACGATCTCGGTGTCTCGACGCGCCCACAATGCCTGGATGTTTGCGATCACGCCGAGCGCACCGAATCGCGGGATGTCGCTCGGGTCGACGACGTCGAGGTGGGCGATCTGGTGTCGCCCGTCGAACTCGGGTGCAGACCGGACGGCAGCTTCCAGCGCGTCGAGACACTCGCGGACGGCGCGGTCGCCGACGGCATGCATGTGGATCTGAAAGCGTTCGGCGGCAAGACGAGTCGTGATCTCGGTGAGCTCGCTCGCGTCGATGAACGACATTCCGGTCGGTGCACTGCCGTAGGCGCCGCCCTGATAGGGCGCAAGCATCGCCGCCGTGCAGTTCTCGCAGATACCGTCCTGCATCACTTTGACGGTCGTGGCGCTGAACCGGCCTTGCCCGGCCGCGGCGCGGCGGGCCAGAAGCTCGTCCATCTGGGCCAGCCCCGCCTCGGCCGTCCACCACAGCGCCCCGACCACCCGTGACCTCAGCTCGCCGGCGGCATCGGCGTCGAGGTAGGTCGCGAGAATATCGGTGAGGCCGAAGGCAGGAATGCCGACGCCTGCGTCCTGCCAGCTCGTGACGCCGACGGCGTGCAGCCGTCGCTGCGCCTCGAGCAGAGCTCGGCGGAGGAACTCCGGCGTGACCTGCGGGATGAGGCGGTTGAGCGGATCGGCGGCGCTTTCGACGAGCATTCCCGTGGGCCTCCCGTCGTGGTCTCGCACGATGCGTCCCCCTGGCGGGTCAGGGGTGGCGGCGTCGACCCCGGCAAGGGCCAGCGCGCGGCTGTTGACCCAGACGCCGTGGCCGTCGTGGCTCGACAGCACGACCGGGCGGTCGGCGACCACATCGTCGATATCGGCGGCGGTGGGGAAACCACCGTCGAACGCGTCGCCGTACCACCCGCTCCCCGCGATCACGTGATCCTCGGGATGGGCTGCCGCGTAATCGGCTAGCGCCGCGCGATAGCCGGCCCGGTCGTGCGCAAGCGTGGACAGATCGCAACGGAGAGCCTGCATTCCGGCGGCGACGGGATGGACGTGGGCATCGATGAAACCGGGCAGCAGGGTCGCACCGCCGAGGTCGACGATCTGGGTGCCCGCGCCGATCAAGTCGCGATCGACACCGCGTCCGACGGCGACTACCCGACCGTCATGCACCGCGACACTGTCGGAGGGGCCGTCACCGGCGGGACAGAAGACCGAGGCGTTGGTGAAAAGGTAGTCGGCGCGCACCGGGAGATCGTCACGCCGCTCCCGCGGCGCGGTCAACGCGGACTTCCCGCTGCCCTACATCGATGAAACAGATCTAGCAGTCCAGTTCTTTGTGATTTATCCGTTTCAGTCCTGGCCGAATACTGAAAGTGGTCGCGGTCTCATCCGCGAGAAAACGTCGTATGTGAAGGCCGGTGTCCATGACCGCACCCAGTTCCAGACCGGAATCCGTCGAACGCCGGACGATCGACCACGTTCCGGTGGACGAACGCCATGGCCGCGCGCGTGATCTGTTCACGGTGTGGTTCGGCTCCAACATCATGCTGCTGACGATCATCACCGGGGCGCTGTCCACCACGGTCTTCGGTCTGCCGTGGTGGGCCGGCGCGGTCGCGGTGATACTCGGCAACGTGGTCGGCGCCGTCGTGATGGCACTGCACGCCGCGCAGGGACCGCAGATGGGAGTACCCCAGATGCTG
This sequence comes from Mycolicibacterium rhodesiae, assembly GCF_002086695.1. Lineage (GTDB taxonomy): Bacteria > Actinomycetota > Actinomycetes > Mycobacteriales > Mycobacteriaceae > Mycobacterium > Mycobacterium rhodesiae. The sequence continues at coordinate 416,839 of NZ_MVIH01000004.1, read as the reverse complement.
CAGACCCGCGCCCAGTTCGGGTCGTACGGCAGCCTGCTGGTCGTGGTTCTGGTGGTGTTCATGTATCTGGGGTTCTTCGCCTCCAACGCGGTCCTGGGCGGACAGGCCCTTTCGCACGTGACCGGCATCCCCACCAACTGGTCCATCGTGATCATCGGATTGATCAGCGTGGCTGCCACCATCGTGGGCTACCGGCTGATCCACCGGGTGACAGCGGTGTTGTCGGTAGTGGCCGGCGGTGCGCTCGTCGTCGCTTTCGTGTGGATTGTCGGTGTCAACGGCGTTCCTGCCGGCACCTGGCATACCGACGGTTTCACCTGGGCCGGCTTCATGGCCACGCTCTCGGTGGCCGCTCTGTGGCAGATCGCTTACGCCCCATACGTTTCCGACTACACCCGGTACATGCCCAAGGACACCGGTCAGCGCGCCGCGTTCTGGGGCACCTACTCGGGGTGCGTGCTCGGCTCGGTGCTACCGATGCTGCTCGGTGTGCTGGTGGGTGCCGCGCTGCCCAACGACGAGACACTCGATGGACTCTCGACATTGACCCACGGTGTCACGACCGGGGTGTTCGCGATCTTCGCGATCGGCATCACCGCCACCAACGCGATGAACCTGTACTGCGGAACGCTGTCGACAATCACGATCGGGCAGAACATCGTCCCGCGGTGGAATCCTCAAGCCGGCAGTCGCGCCGCCGTCGCGATCGTGCTCTTCGTGCTCACGTTGATCCCGGCACTGGTCAGCGCAGACGACTTCCTGGCCAACTACGCCAACTTCCTGGCACTGCTGTTGTGTGTGCTGATTCCGTGGACGGCGGTGAACCTGGTCGACTACTACCTGTTGCGCCACGGCCACTACGACATCGACGCGCTCTTCGAGCGTGACGGCGGCATATACGGCCGCTTCAACTGGGTAGCCATCGGCTGCTACTTCGCCGGCATCCTGGTGCAGATCCCGTTCCTGTCCACGACGTTGTTCACCGGGTTCGCCGCCGAGGCCATCGGCAAGGTGGATATCTCGTGGATCGTCGGCCTGGCGGTCATCTGCCCGCTGTACTACGTGCTGATGCGGCCGCGGGTTTCCGCGGCAACCGTCACCGGTGCGGCACCGAGCGTCGCGTGAGTGACTGCGAGTTCCTGGTCGTCGGGGGTGGCACCGCAGGATGCATTGTCGCCGCGCGCCTTTCGGAGAATCCCGACGTCCGGGTCACTCTCATCGAGCCGGGGCCTTCGGACGCAGGCGAACCCCGTGCGCTGGACATCCGCCGGTGGCCGGAGATGGTGGAGAGCGAGTACGACCTCGACTACCGCAGCATTGCGCAACAGCGGGGTAACTCCAACATCCGCCAGGCGCGGATGCGCATCCTGGGTGGATGCTCCACGGCCAACACCATGATCAGCTGGCGACCGCTGGCCGCCGATCTGCAGGAGTGGGCGGCGCTCGGTGTCGAGGGCTGGGACTCTGACACCGTCGACGCCTGCTTCGACAGACTCGCGACGCCGATCGTTCCGATACCCGAGCAAGATCAGAATCGCTACCTTGCCGACGTCGTCGCGTCCGCGGTGACCGCCCTCGATCTGCCACGGCGATCGAACTGGAACAGCGATCCCGACTTCGCCCGCACCGGCGTGGGAGCGGGCTTCTTCGAGATCGGCTACACGCCGCAAACTCATCTGCGGTCGTCGACATCGGTGCACTACCTCCACGACATCATCGGCGTGCGCGACAACCTCACTGTTCGGCACGGAATGCGCGCGGTGCGCATCCTGCTCGAGGACGGGGTCGCGGTAGGTGTGCTGGCTCTCGACGATGACGGAACCGAGCACGATATTCGCGCCTCATGCGAGGTGATCCTGTGCTGCGGCGCTATCGACTCGCCGAAGTTGTTGCAGCTCTCCGGGATCGGGCCACAAGACGTTTTGGCCGCTGCGGGTGTGACGACTGTCGTGGACAGCCCCGGTGTCGGGGAGAACCTGATGGATCATGCCGAGGGCCTCATCGTCTGGGAGGCCCGGCGCGATATCCCCGACACCTGTGCCACCGGCTGGGACGCCGGTGCCGCGGTGCGGCTGCGCAGCGATGGCCCCGCGCGGCCCGACGTTCTCATGCACTTTCCGGTGGAGGCCGTCGCCGACCACGCTGTCACCTACGGTGTCGAACTGCCCGATCGGATCGTGGCGTTGGCGCCCAACGTCGCGAAGCCGGTCAGCCGCGGCCGGGTGTGGATCAGCACGCCGGATCCGGCGGCACCGCCCGAGATCGACTACGGCTACTTCACCGACGCCGGCGGCGCCGACGAAGCGGCCTTGATCGCCGGAATCAGGCTCGCGCGGCGCATCGCGGCGACCGCGCCGATGTCGGAGTGGATCGGTGCCGAAGTGTTTCCAGGGGCGGATCTCACCGAGGACGAGGAGCTTTCGCCCGCGCTGCGCGCCACGCACCAGACCGTCTACCACGTGTCCGGCACGTGCCGGATGGGTGCGTCCGAAGATCCACTGGCGGTGTGTGATTCGCGGTTGCGCGTTCGCGGGGTGCGCGGGTTACGGGTTGTCGACGCGTCGGTACTCCCGACGATCCCCTCGGTCAATCCGGTGGGGACGATCATGGTGGTTGCCGAACGTGCCAGCGACCTCATCGCCGAGGACAATCGTAAGGCGGTGACGGTGCCGCACATCCCGTGCGATGACCCGCAGATAACGCCGGCAGACCGATAGAGAGTGGCGGCGTACCGTACCCTTGGCGGACACCTCGGGACGGGTAGGAGCAGGCTGTGGCGCGAGTGCGCAACCAGGACGCCCGACGCAGCCAATTGGTGGCCGCGGCGATCGAGGTCATCGCCGACCGTGGGCTGGGTGCCGTGCGTGCCAAGGACATTGCCGAGGTCGCGGGGATATCGCCACGACTGGTGGCTTACTACTACCCCGAGATCGACGATCTCATCGACGAGGTGTACCGCAGCGCCGTTGACCGGTACTACTGGCAACGGCTGGAGGCGATCAGCAAGCTCGACAGTCCGGTCGACCAGCTCGTCAACCTGATCGAATCGGGCCTGCCCGCGGGCGACGGTGACATGCTCAGCCGAGCCTTGTACGAGTTCTCGGTCAACGCCGGACGTGAACCCACTCATGGCGCGCTCATGACTCTGCTGTTCGAGCGGGAGGTCTCGCTCTACGTCTCTGTTCTCGAATCTGGCCTGAAGACAGAAGATTTCGTGCTCTCGGAGTCGGTGCTCGCGATCGCACAGAACTTTGTCGCACTCGAGGACGCCTTCGGCATGTATATCAACGGGGGCAACTCGTCGTTGGATGCCGGCGCCGCCGCGGCCTTGCTGCGCAGTTATGCGCGCTCGGCCACTGGAATCGATATCTGAGAAACCCGCTGTCCCACTTGACGTGAACTTCTCCAAGGAGCATTCTTTGCGGTATAGCGCAAAGAATGTGAGCGATCCGATACGAACGCCCGGTGAGAGGACAGCACCACATGACCGACACGATCGAGAGCCCCAGCACTTCGGTTCACGCCGCCGAGGCGACCGACTTGGGAAGATTGGCCCAGCGGCACCTCGTCATGAGTTTCACCGCGGGTTCGGCGTACACGGGTGCGCCACCGCCGGTGATGGTCCGGGGAGCGGGAAGTCGTCTGTGGGATGCCGACGGGTGTGAATATATCGACGCGCTGGCCGGATTGTTCTGCGTCAACGTCGGTTACAGCTTCGGCGCGGAGATCGGCGACGCCGTTCGCGCCCAGATGGCCGAGCTGCCCTACTACACCAACTGGAACGCCGCGCACCCGCCTGCGGTGAAGTTGGCCGCCAAGATCGCCGAGTTGGCGCCGCCCGGGCTGGACCGCGTGTACTTCACCTCCGGCGGCGGTGAGTCCAACGAAGCCGCGGTCAAACTCATCCGCCAGTATCACCAGGCGCGCGGTGAGTACACCCGAATCAAGTTCCTCTCCCGCCGCTCGGCCTACCACGGAACGTCCTACGCGGCACTGTCACTCAATGGGATGACCAATCTGCGCAAACAGTTCGAGCCGCTGATGTACGGGTCTCGGCACATCTCGAACAGCAAGCGCTACAGGCGGCCGGCAGGGGAGACCGAAGAGCAGTTCACCGGTCTGCTGCTGAGCGAGATGGAGTCACTGATTGTGCAGGAGGGCCCGGACACCGTGGCGGGAATCTTCCTGGAGCCGCTGCAGAACGCAGGGGGCTCGCTGGTGCCTCCGGCGGGGTACCACGAAGGCGTGCGCGAGATCTGCGATCGGTACGGCATCGTCCTGGTCGCCGATGAGGTGATCTGTGGATTCGGCAGGCTCGGGGAGTGGTTCGGTTCGACACGGTTCGATGTCGCGCCCGACATCATCACCTTCGCCAAGGGCGTGTCGTCAGCGCACGTGCCCCTCGGCGGCATGATCACCAAGAGTGAGATTCTGGACGCGGTCAACAACGGCCCAGACGGAATGTTTCTGCACGGCTTGACGTTCGGCGGTCATCCCGTCGCCTGTGCGGCCGGACTGGCGAACATCGCGGTGATGGAGCGTGAGGACGTACTCGGAAACGTCCGGCGCAACCAGGACTACTTCAGCGCACAGCTGGACACGCTACGCGACCAGCAGCTCGTCGGCGACGTTCGAGGTCTTGGCTACCACTACTCATTGGAATTGGTGACCGACAAGCAGCGGCGGACGTGGGAGGCCGAGACGGCAGCCAACGACTTCGTCTACGACATGCTTCAGCCGGCGCTGCTGAAGGCTGGAATCCTCTGCCGCGCCGCGGTGGATCACGAGGGCGCACCTTTGGTCCAGTTCTCCCCACCGCTGGTGTTCGACCGGGCCGACATCGACGAGCTGGTCGCGCGGATGCGCCGGCTCCTCGACGAACTGGCCGGATCCGTGCGGTAGACGCTCGCGCCAGGTGCCCGGAGTCATCGGCTTCGGGCACTTCGTCGTTCGCGAAAACAGTTGTGCTACATCGATTTATGCGATTTCCTAAGCAGGAAAAGAGCGCTTTACAGGTGGCCCCGGAGGCCGCAGTGTCTTATCTCACAGCAGCGGTATCCCATCGCTGACGACTCAAGTAAAGGCGCGATAAATGGCCCCAGACAAGCCATTCGAAGTATCGGCGGAGCAACAGACTGTCCTGGCCGCCACTCAGAGCAGACATCTCCAGAAGTCGCTCGGCCGGCTCGACATCATCTTCCTCATCGTGGCGGCAGTGGTCTCCATCGAAGTGCTCGGGCAAGTGTCCAGCTTCGGAGGTCAGACCTTCACCTGGGCACTGGTGCTCGCAGTGTTGTTCCTGGTGCCGTACGGCCTGATCTTCGCCGAAATCGGCAGTACCTTCACCGACGAGGGCGGCGTGTACGTATGGGTGCGACGGGCGTTCGGCCGGCCGATGGCGGCCATCGCGTCGCTGCTGACATGGGTGACACAGCCGGTGTGGGTGGGCGGTTCGTGCACGTTCATCGCCGCCGAGGTGTGGAGTCAGTACGTCATGCCATTCGAACACGGCTCATGGACCGACTACATATTCAAAACCGTGTTCATCTGGATGACCGTGCTCGCCGCAGTGGTCAGCTTGCGACACGGCAAGTGGATCCCAAATCTCGGTGCGATCCTCAAGATCGGATTCCTGGTGGGATTCCTCGTAACCGCGGGAATCTACGCCGCCCGCAACGGCTTCGCGGGACTGACCTCGAGCGACTTCTCCCCGACACTGGCTGGTCTTCTCGGCGTCACGCCGCTGCTGTTGTTCTCCTATCTCGGATTCGAGTCGGGCAACAGCGCGGCCGAAGAGATGAAGAAGCCCGCCCGCGACGTACCGATCGCCATCGCACGCTCGTCGGCCATCGCCGCGGCCGCCTACTTGCTGCCGATCGCTGCCATTCTGCTCGTCGTGCCTGCCGAAAAGATCACCGGCATCGGGGGTCTCATGGAGGCCGTCGCCACCGTCTACAGCGTCTACGGATCCGCGGCACCGACCATGCTGACCCTGACCGGCGTCGTGTTCGCCCTTGTTCTGATGACGCAAGGGTCTGCCTGGATGATCATCAGCGACCGGATGCAGGCGATGGCCGCGGCCGACGGCGCCTTCTTCCGCGGCTTCTTCGGCCACTTCCACCCCAGGCTGGGCACGCCCGTACGGGTGAATCTGCTGTCCGGTGTCGTCGGGACCGTCTTCATGCTGGCCGCCATGGCGCTGAGCGGATCAGCGGCTGCGGTGTTCGGCGTTGTGCTGTCGATCTCGGTGTCGACATTCCTGCTGAGCTATCTGATCTCGATTCCGGCGGCGGTGCGGCTGCGCACGGCATTCCCCGATGTCGTCCGTCCGTTCAGGGTTCCGGTGTCGAACAACGTATTCCGTGCGATGGGCGCACTCTGCTTCGCCTGGGTGGCACTGGGGAGTTGGGTGGCCGTTTTCCCCGGCACGCTGGACCGCCTCTTCGGCCTGGACTACGACTTCGAGGAGACCTGGGGCGTGAGCGCGGGCGTGTTCGAGGCGTTCACGCTCGGCACGCTGGCCACCCTGACCGTGCTGGGCCTCGTCGGCTATCTGGCGGCGAGACCCCTTCGGATCCAACGTCGTACGGCCGACGGCATGGACTCGGCCGTGGAGAGCGAACCCGCTCTGCAGTGAGGGTGCCGCGGTGTCGATGTCAGAGGTCTCGGTCCGGCATACGGCCGATCAGCCGCACCGCGATCTGGACACAGGGTCCGATGAAGACCGCGAACAGCAGGGTCCCCAGGCCGGCGGCGCCGCCCAACAGCCAGCCGGCGATCAGCACCGTCGCCTCGACGGCAACGCGCGCCGCGGCCAGGGGCCACCCCGACACCCGCGCGATTCCGGTCATGAGTCCGTCCCGCGGGCCGGGTCCCAGCCCCGTCGTCAGATAGATGCCGCTGCCCAATGCGACGACGAGGATGCCGCCCAGGCACAGCGCGATGCGCTCCGGCAGGCCACTCGGTGCGGGCAGCCAGTGCGCGGTGACATCGAGCGCGGTGCCGACCAGCAGCACGTTTGCCACCGTCCCCAGACCAGGCCGCTGCCGCAAAGGAACCCACAGCAGCAGGACCAGTGCGCCGATGAGATTCGTCATCAGTCCGATGGACAGTCCAGCGCGCATCGCAGTGCCCTGGGCGAACACTGTCCATGGCGAATTACCCAGCTGGGCCGCCACGATCATCGCCTCGCCGGTGCCGAACAGCCACTGGCCGGTGACGAGGCACATCGCCCGCAGCGGGCTCGGCACCCATCTGGTCAGCACCGAGGGCGCCGCGAATCATGTGCTCCTAGAGGGCGATCCACGTGGTCTTCAGACCGGTGTACTTGTCGAGCGCGTGCAGGGACAGATCCCGGCCGAAGCCGGATTGCTTGAAACCGCCGAACGGCGTTCCAGCACTGAGTGCGTCGACCGTATTCACCGATACAGTGCCGGCCCGCAAGGCCGCGGAGACCGTGTGAGCCCGGCGCAGGTCGTTGGTCCATACGGATGCGGCCAAGCCGTAGACGGTGTCGTTCGCCATCCGGATCGCCTCGTCCTGATCGTCGAATGTCTGCACGGCGAGAACGGGACCGAAGACTTCGTCGGTGATCAGTTCGTCGCGGGGGCCGAGGCCGGTCACCACGGTCGGCTCGATGAAGCAGCCGCCGTCGACTCGTCGACCGCCGACCCTGATGTCGCCGCGCTCGCGGGCCCGCTCGACGAAGCCGAGGACGTGCTCGGTGTGGGCGGCGTCGACGATTGCGCCTTGGGCGGCCACCGGATCCAGCGGGTTACCCGGACGCATCTGGCCGGCGCGGTTCACCAATTCGGCGACGAATTCCTCGGCGATCGACTTCTCCACCAGCAGGCGGGAATTCGACGAGCACACCGCGCCCTGGTTGTAGAAGGCGCCGAACAGTGCCTTGTCGACGGCCTGCTCCAGGTCGGCATCCGCGAAAACCAGATTGGGGCTCTTGCCGCCGCATTCGAGCCAGACCTGTTTGAGGTTGGAGTCGGCGGCGTAACGCAGAAACGCCTTTCCGGTTGCGGTCGAGCCGGTGAACGCAATGACGTCGACGTCGGGGTGCAGGCCGAGGGCGGCACCCGCGGTCTGACCCAGGCCGGGGACGACGTTGAACACCCCGGCGGGCACACCCGCTTCGGCTGCCAGTTCGGCCAGCCGCAGTGAGGACAGCGGCGCGCGTTCAGAGGGCTTGAGCACCACCGAATTTCCCGCGGCCAGTGCCGGGGCGACTTTCCACACGGCGAGGTCGAGCGGGAAGTTCCACGGGGTCACGGCGCCGACCACGCCGAGCGGTTCACGGCTGACCAGGGCGAGATTGCCCGGTTCGGTGGGTGCGATCTCGCCGTTGATCTTGTCCAGTGCCTCGCCGTAGTAGGCGACCAAGCCGGCGGCCGATGGAACGTCAACGCTGTGGGCTTCGATGACGAGCTTGCCCATGTCCATGGAGTCCAGCAGCGCCAGTTCGACGCTGTGCTCGCTGATCAAGTCCGCCAGCCGCAACAGCACCCGCTTACGGTCGGAGATGGCGCAGCGCGACCACTCGCCACCGTCGAACGTCCGCCGGGCCGATCGCACGGCCAGATCGACATCGGCGTCCTGGGCTGAGGCCACCGCAGCGATGACCTCGCCGGTGGCCGGGTTGACCGAATCGAAGGTCGCCCCCGATGCGGCAGTCCGGAAGGTGCCGTCGATGAAAACGCCGGCTCGAGGCTCGATCTCGGCGGCGTGCCGGGTCCAGTCGTCCAGAGTCTCGGGGTGGGCATCTGCGGAAAGCGTCACAGTTCCACCCTGCACGCACCGCATGAACCTGTACAGCAGGTGTTTCCGAACCCTAGGATCGATTTTCCTGATGCGGAAGGCGCCGACATGTCCGACTACACGTTGCGACAACTCGAGTACTTCGTCGCGGTGGCCGAGGCAGGCAGTGTCACGCGGGCGGCGGCGTCGGTCCACCTGTCGCAATCGGCGATGTCGGCCGCGCTGGCCGACCTGGAGAATGCGCTGTCGGTCCAGTTGCTGGTTCGGCACCACGCGCGGGGCATCAGCCTGACACCCGCGGGCAAGGAACTTCTGGTGGCCAGCCGCCAGCTGCTGGCATCGGCGGGTGACCTGCGAGCAGTCGCACAGGGATTGGGCACCTCACTGAGCGGCACTCTGTCGATCGGCTGCTTCCAGGTGGTGGCGCCCTACCTGCTGCCGGAGTTGTTGGCCACCGCCGCCGAGAAACTCCCCAAACTCGATCTGTTGACCACCGAGGTCGATCTCGCCGATCTGGCCGAGGGCGTCGCCAACGGGACGTTCGAACTCGGCATCGGCTACGACCTCGTCGACGATCCACGGTTGAAGCGCTGGCCGCTGTACACGTTGCCGCCGTATGTCCTGGTGTCGGGGGAGCACCGCTTCGCGACGCGGGACAGCGTCGATCTCGCCGAGCTGGCCGACGAACCGATGGTGTTGCTGGACCTGCCGCACAGCCGCGACTACTTCCAGAGCGTGTTCCGCGCCGCCGGCGTCACGCCGAACATCCGGTATCGCTCGACGACGGTCGAGACCTGCCGGGCCCTGGTCGGGCGCGGGCTGGCCTACTGCGTGCTGAACCTGCGGGCCGCGGTGCCCACCGCGCTCGACGGCCATGCCGTGGCGGCGATCCCGATCAGTGGTGACCCGCCGAGCCTCACCGTGGTGCTGCTCGACGCGGTGGCCGCCCGTCCCACCCGCCGGGCCAGTGTGGTGGCGGACCTGTGCCGCAACCTGTTCGCGAACCCGCCCAAGATCTGACACCACGACCAGCGTGGATCGTTTTCATCGATGCCGTACATCGGATCTACGCGCTGTACAGATGCAAGAGCGGCTTGAACGATGGAGGGCGAGCAGGAACGCCGAGTCCGTGGAGGTCAAATTGGCGATCGAAGAGGTCGAGGTTCTCGTTGTCGGGGCTGGGCAGGCGGGGATCGCGATGAGTGAGCACCTCAGTGCGCACGGCGTGCCGCATCTGGTCGTGGAGCGCGACCGCATCGCCGAACGGTGGCGGTCATGGCGCTGGGACTCATTGGTCGCCAACGGCCCGGCGTGGCACGACCGGTTCCCGGGGCTGGACTTCGACATCGCCCCCGACGCCTTCGCAGGCAAGGAAGAGGTCGCCGACTACCTCGTCGCGTACGCGGACAAGATCGACGCGCCGATCCGTACTGGTGTCACCGTGGAATCCGTTCGAAAGCTCGAGGGGCGCAGCGGCTTCCGGGCCGAGACAACCGCCGGGACCATCGACGCCCGATACGTCGTCGCCGCCACCGGCGCGTTCCAGAAACCGATCATCCCCCCGGTGGTCCCCGAGAGTGCGGGCGTTCATCAGCTGCACTCCAGCTCGTATCACAACCCCGAGCAACTGCCCGACGGTGCCGTACTGGTGATCGGTGCGGGTTCATCAGGAGTGCAGATCGCCGACGAACTGCGTCAGTCCGGGCGCAGTGTGTATCTCGCCGTCGGCCCGCACGACCGACCGCCCCGCAGCTATCGTGGCCGCGACTTCTGTTGGTGGCTGGGGGTTCTCGGCAAGTGGGACATGGCCGCACCGCCGCGTGGCGCCGAGCATGTGACGATCGCGGTCAGCGGGGCGCACGGCGGGCACACTGTCGATTTCCGCGATCTGGCGGCACGTGGAATCACCTTGCTCGGGATGGCCGGTCCCTACGAGAACGGCGTGATGAACTTTGCTCCGGATCTGCGCGCCAACATCGAAAGCGGTGATGCGAACTACCTCTCGATGCTCGACGAGGCAGATGCCTATATCGCCCGCAACGGGCTGGACCTACCCGAGGAGCCACAGGCTCGGGTATTCGCCCCCGATCCGGAGTGCGTGACAAACCCGATCGGCTCGCTGGAGCTTGCGCAGGCAGGCATCACGTCGATCATCTGGGCGGTCGGCTTCGCGTTCGACTTCGGCTGGCTTCAGGTGGACACCTTCGATGACAGCGGCCGTCCGCGTCATCAGCGCGGTGTGTCGAGCGAGCCCGGTGTCTACTTCCTCGGTCTGCCGTGGCAGTCCCGCCGGGGGTCGAGCTTCATCTGGGGAGTCTGGCACGACGCCAAGTACCTGGCCGATCAGATTGCGATCCAACGCAGTTACCTCGCCTACCAGGCGCCTGTGCTCGCCGATCACTGACTGCGCCAACACCTGAGAGAGGACCTCTGTCAATGAGCGATGCGACGCCGGCCGGCGCGACCCACAGGCGAATCCGGCCGTTCAACACCAAGGACACCTACCCCGAGCAGAACCTCGACAACGATCTCTGCCAAGCGGTGGTGGCCGGAGGAGTCGTCTATCTGCGCGGGCAGATCGGCCAAGACCTCGACAGCCGGGAGTCGGTGGGGATCGGCGATGTCGAGGCGCAGGCCGAGAAGGCCATGGCCAACATCGCGATGCTCCTCGACGAGGCGGGCAGCGGTGTCGAGGACATCGTCAAGGTCACGGTCTACCTGGTTGACATCCGTTACCGCGAACCGGTGTACCGCGTCATGGGGCGCTGGCTGAAAGGCGTCTACCCGGTTTCTACCGGGCTGGTCGTCGACGCGTTGGCCCGCCCCGAATGGCTGGTGGAGATCGACGCCACCGCGGTGCTCAGTGGAGATCGGTCGTGACGTTCTCGCTCGTTGTGCGCAACGGCGCGGCGTTCGGCATGGTGGTGTGCTCGTCGAGTCCCGCGGTCGCATCCCGGTGTGTGCACCTGCGCGCGGGTGTGGGAGCGGTGGCCAGTCAGAACGTCACGAATCCGAACCTTGGCGCGCTGGCCCTGGATGCGCTTGCGGCAGGAGCGAATGCGTCCTCGGCACTTGAGAAGACCGTCGTGGGGGAGCCGTTCGCCGAGTATCGACAGCTGATCGTCGTGGATGCCTCAGGAGGGACGGCGATCCACACCGGCGCCAAGGCGCTTGGCACCCGCCACGAGCGGCAGACCGAGAATGCCGCCGCCGCAGGCAATATGCTCGCCGAACCGGCGGTGATCGACGCATTGATCGACGGATACCTCAATTCCGTTGCACTGCAGACCGAACAGCGGCTACTGGACGGCCTCGGCGCCGCGCTGGCAGTCGGCGGTGAAGCGGGACCTGTGCATTCCGCGGGCCTTCAAGTGGTCGAGGACGTACCGTGGCCGGTCACCGATCTGCGAGTCGACTGGCACGATGATCCGATCGGTGAACTCCATCGGCTGTGGGCGGTGTGGGCGCCGCAGAAGGCCGACTACCGCACCCGCGGCATCGATCCCACCGCCGCGCCCTCGTACGGAGTGCCGGGGGATCTATGATCACCGCACTCGACGATGCCGTCCGGTCGGCGGCCGATCGGGCGACCGGCCAGATCCTTGCGCTGTCCCACGACCTACACGCACACCCCGAAATCGCCTGGGAAGAGGTCCGGTCCTGTGCGCGCGTGGCCGGCGACCTTGCCGACTCCGGATTCGCCGTCGAGGAGAACTTCACGGGTCTGTCGACCGCTTTCCTGGCCCGCCTCGGTACCGGGCCGCTGCATTTGGCGGTGTGTGCCGAGTACGACGCACTCCCGGGGATGGGGCACGCATGCGGCCACAATGTGATCGCCGCGATCTCCACCGGCGCGGCCGTTGCGTTGGCACCCTACGTCGACGATCTGGGCATCACGCTGTCGGTATTCGGGACACCTGCAGAGGAGGGCGGCGGCGGCAAGATCGAGATACTCGAGCGCGGCGGATTCGCCGGCGTGCATGCGGCCGCGATGGTGCATCCCGGGCCCGTCGATGTGGCCAGAGCTGAACCATACGCGGTGTCGCACAGCCACATTCAGTACGACGGAAAGGCCGCACACGCCGCGGCATATCCGGATCGGGGGGTGAATGCCGCTGATGCCTTCACCATTGCCCAGGTGGCGATCGGCCTGCTGCGCCAACAGCTGCCCAGCGGAGTCCGGGTGCATGGGGTGATGACCAACGGCGGTGAGGCGCCGAACGCCATTCCGCAGCGAACCGAAGGCCGTTGGTACGTACGAGCCGGCACACTGGCCGAACTCGCGGGCCTGGAGGAACGCGTCAACCGGTGTTTCGAAGCCGGCGCGCACGCGACGGGCTGTGAACTGACCATCACTGCTGAGAGCAAGCCGTACGCGGAGTTCCGTACCGATGAGGGACTACTCGCCGGATACGTCCGCCGCGCCGAGGAGCTCGGCCGGCGGTTCAGTTCCGGCGCCGACTCGCTGATGAACCGCGCGTCCACAGACATGGGCAATGTCTCCCAGCGCATTCCGGCCATCCACCCCTACATCGGGATCGACTCGCTGCCCGCGGTCAACCACCAGGTCGAGTTCGCCGCTGCCGCCATTTCGCCGGCCGCCGACCGGGCCGCGACCGATGGTGCGCTGGCACTGGCGCTTACGCTGCTGGATGCGGCGGTTGATACCGGCACTCGCCAACGCTTGATGGCCACCGCCGAAGGAGATGCGCGATGAGCGTTCGTGTCGAACACGATCTGCTCGGCGACTGCGAGGTCCCCGACGCGGCGTACTACGGCGTCCATACCGCTCGCGCGATGGCGAACTTCCCGATCACCGGGACGCAGATCTCACGCTATCCGGAGTTCATTGTTGCGCTGGCCTGCGTGAAAATGGCTGCTGCGCTTGCCAATCAGCGGCTGGGTTTGCTCGGTTCAGAACGCGCGAATGCCATCGTCTCGGCATGCGCGGAACTCAAGTCCGGATTGCTGCACGACCAGTTCGTCGTCGACGTCATCCAAGGCGGTGCCGGCACGTCGACCAATATGAACGCCAACGAGGTGATCGCCAACCGCGGTCTGGAGCTACTCGGACACCGGCGCGGCGAGTATCGCTACCTGCATCCACTCGAGCACGTCAACCTCGGGCAAAGCACCAACGATGTCTACCCGACGGCGTTGAAGATCGCGCTCCAGTTCGCGGTCCACCGGCTGCAACTTGCGATGGCCGAACTGGTTTCGGCCTTCGCCGATAAGGCGGTCGAGTTCGGTGGCCATCTGAAGATGGGACGCACCCAACTGCAGGACGCGGTTCCCATGACGCTCGGGCAGGAGTTCGGCAGCTACGCGGTGATGGTAGGTGAGGACAGTGACCGGTTGGGGGAGGCCGCAACATTGATCTGCGAGATCAACCTCGGCGGCACCGCGATCGGGACCGGCCTCAACACGCATCGGGGATACGCCGAGGCGGTCTGCGAAGAGCTCTGTGCCGCCACCGAACTACCGCTGGTGACCGCCTCGAATCTCGTGGAGGCCACCCAGGATGTCGGTTCCTTCGTCCAGCTGTCCGGGGTGCTCAAGCGTACGGCGGTCAAGCTGTCGAAGATCTGCAACGATCTGCGGCTGCTGTCTTCTGGTCCGCGCGCAGGCCTGGGTGAGATCAATCTTCCTGCGGTGCAGGCGGGTTCGAGCATCATGCCGGGCAAGGTCAACCCGGTGATTCCCGAAGTCGTCAATCAGGTCGCTTTCGAGGTGGTCGGCAACGACGTCGCCATCAGCATGGCGGCCGAGGGTGGCCAGTTGCAGCTCAACGCCTTCGAGCCGATCATCGCCCACAGTCTGTTCGAATCGTTGGCCCACCTGACAGCGGCCTGCGACACCTTGCGGACACGGTGCGTCGTCGGGATCACCGCCAACGTGGACCGGATGCGGGCCACCGTCGACCAATCCATCGGACTGGTCACGGCACTCAACCCGTACATCGGCTACGAGGCGGCAACCCGGCTCGCCGCCGACGCGCTGAGTTCCGACTCCGACATCGCCTCTCTCGTTCTCGGTCGCGGGCTGCTGACGGCCTCGGAGCTGGAGAGGATCCTGACACCACAGAATTTGACCGGCCCGCAGCACGGGAACAGCTGATGACGAACACGCTGACCATCGGTATCGCGCAGTGGCTGGCGCGATGCGGTGAGCCGGAGCGCAATCTCCACGACGCGCTGCGTCGTGTCGCCGACCTCGCGGACGGTGGCTGCGAACTCATTGTGCTTCCGGAGCTGTGGCCGTGCGGATACGATCCCGCGACGGTGGCCGACGATGCGCGCACGGCGGCCGAACCGCTCGACGGTGTGCGGGGCCGGGCTCTTGCAGATGCCGCGCGCAGCCACGGGGTGTGGCTGTTCGCGGGAACAGTGCCGGAGTTGGCCGCAGACCGGATCTACAACACCGCACCGTGTTACGGACCCGACGGCCGACTCGTGGGCGCCCATCGCAAAGTCCATCTGTATACCCCATTGAACGAGCACAAGGCGTTCACCGCAGGCGAGCGAGCCACCGTCGTCGAGATCGACAATCTCGGCACGGTGGGATTGAGCACGTGTTTCGATGGCGACCATCCCGGCTATGCGCGCGCACTGCATGACGCCGGAGCCCGGGTGGTGGTCGCACCGTGCGCCTACGAAGTCGCTACCGAATCCTGGTGGGACATCCTGTATCCGGCCAATGCGCTGGCCAACGGCCAGTGGTGGATCATGGCGAATCAGTGCGGTGCCGACCTGCTTGGCAAGAGCCGGATCATCGCACCGGACGGGTCAATCGTGGCTCAAGCGCCACGGGTGGGGGATACCGACGGCGCCGACCTACTCGTGGCCACCGTTGATCTCAGAGCGGGCATCGAGGCCGCGGAACTCGCCGCGGGTGCGCTCTGGTCGCCGAGATCCTGGGCGTAGCTTTACGGATCGCAGATCACGATCGGGATGACGCGGTCGGTCCAGGACTTGTAGTCCTCGAAGCCGGTGTAGAAAGCCGTCATCTTGGGCCAGTACTCGGCACGCTCGGCCTCGGTGGCATCGCGTGCGGTCAGTTCGAGGACCTCGTCCTTGATCTGGACCTTGACCTTCGGGTTTGCCTTGAGGTTGAGGTACCACAACGGGTGCTTGTCGCTTCCGCCTTGGGACGCAACGAACACCACCCGGTTGCCCTCGCGGAGGAAGAGCAGCGGCGCGACCCGCGGCTCACCGCTCTTGCGCCCGATCGTCGTCAGCAGCGCCACCGGCGCACCTTCGAGGAAACTGCCGCCGATCTTGCCCTTGCTCGCCTTGTACAGCGCGGTCTGCCCTTTGGACATCCACTTGATGATGAACTTCGTCGTCGGTGTGTCGAGACCCTTGGGGCGGGGCTTGGGCAAGAAGAACTCCTCGGCTAGCTCTTGATGAACGGGCGGACGATCGCCCGAATGTGATGAATCTTGCCATCGGCGGCCGGGATCAGAAACGTCTCGTCGATACGCGCGGCGACTCGTCGTCCCGCGAGCGTCGGTTTGGTGAGGAGTTCGAATCGGGCATGCACCTCATCGCCGCTGACAGTGAACTCCGGCTCGCTGACCGACTTGATGACGAGGTACTGCGGACCGCGATTGAGACTGCGGCGCAATTGATCTCCGGAGAATCCGGTCTTGACGCCGAACTCGATGCGGGTGCAGCCCGGCGCGAACGGCACATCATCAGCCTTGTGACTGGCGAGAGCCTCGATGTATGCCCGTGCCGCCGCGATCCGCTCGTCGTCGGTGGCCACTAGATCCGCTCGATGATGGTTCCGGTCGACAACGCGCCACCGGCACACATGGTGATCAGCGCGGTGCTCTGATCGGTGCGCTCCAGTTCGTGCAGCGCGGTGGTGATCAGACGGCTGCCGGTGCTGCCGACCGGGTGGCCCAACGCGATCGCGCCACCGTTGACGTTCACCTTGTCCATGTCGGCCTCGTGGACCTGCGCCCAGCTGAGCACCACCGAGGCGAACGCCTCGTTGATCTCGACCAGGTCGATGTCGCCGAGCTTCATGCCGGCCTTCTCCAGCACCCGCGCGGTGGACTGCACCGGGCCGTCGAGGTGGTAGTAGGTCTCCGACCCGACAAGCGCCTGGCTGATGATGCGCGCCCGCGGCTTGAGCCCCAGCGCGCGCGCCTTGTCTTCGTCCATCCACAGCACCGCGGCGGCACCGTCGGAGATCTGCGACGAGGTGCCCGCAGTGTGCATGGCGCCTTCCATCACCGGCTTGAGCCCGGCCAGGCCCTCCATGGTGGTGTCGCGCAGGCCCTGGTCACGGCTGACCATGTGGCGCTCGTCGGTGGGTCGCTTGTTCTCGTCGAGAATCGGCGCCTCGATCGGGGAGATCTCTCGGTCGAAGCGGTGCTCGTCCCAGGCCCGCTTGGCTCGTTGCTGAGACAGGAAGCCGAGATGGTCGAGATCCTCGCGAGTGATGCCGCGGCGCTTGGCGATTCGCTCGGCGGCGGTGAACTGATCGGGCATGTCGATGTCCCACGACGCGGCGCGGATCAGTGAGCGGTCCGGGCCGGCGTTGGCGCCGAGGCCAACGCGGCTCATGGCTTCGATACCGCAGGCGATGCCGACGTCGATCGCGCCGGTCGCGATCAGCCCGGCGATCAGGTGGTTGGCCTGCTGCGCGCTGCCGCACTGGCAGTCGACGGTGGTGGCGCCGATCTGCTCAGGCAGGCCTGCGGTCAGCCACGCCACGCGGGTGATGTTGTTGGACTGCTCGCCGTACTGGGTGACGCAGCCACCGATGACCTGCTCGACCTCATCGGCATCGATGCCGGCCTTTTCGACCACGGCTCTCTGGACGGCCCCCAGCAATTCGGTCGCATGCAGACCGGACAGCCAGCCGCCCCGCTTTCCGATGGGACTACGGGTGGCTTCGACGATGACAGGATTACCCATGAGGTCAGGCTAGAACACGTTTCATTACTCTGACAAGCGAGGATGCTGCGGTGCCTTTTGTCTGCGGTGAAGGCATGTTTTACTGGCACTAGAACACGTCATATTGAGGAGCGCATGATCATGCCAACCCCCAACATCCCGGCCGGTTTCGACTTTCTGGATCCGGACCTGCATGTGCAGCGGCTGCCGGTAGAGGAGCTCGCCGAACTGCGCCGGGTCGCGCCGATCTGGTGGTGCGAACAGGCTATCGGCAAGGGCGGCTTCAACGACGGCGGTTACTGGGTCGTCACCAAGCACAAGGACGTCAAAGAGGTCTCCCGCCGCAACGACGTTTTCCTGAGCTCGCCCAACACCGCCATCCCGCAGTTCCCCGACGAGATGGCGCGCGAGGACATCGACCTGCAGAAGGTCGTCATGCTCAATATGGACGGCGAGTACCACGACCGGCTGCGCCGCATCATCTCCAAGGGGTTCACCCCGCGTGCCATCAGTGCGCTGCGCGACGAACTCGACCGGCGGGCGCAGATCATCGCCAAGGAGGCCGCCGCCCACGGCAGCGGAGACTTCGTCGAGCAGGTGGCCTGCGAGCTGCCGCTGCAGGCGATCGCCGATTTGCTCGGTGTGCCCCAGGACGATCGGGCCAAGCTGTTCCGCTGGTCGAACGAAATGACCGGCAACGGTGACGAAGAGTTCGACGTCGACCCCAAGCAGTCGTCGATGGAGGTGCTGGCCTACGCCATGCACATGGCCGAGGTGAAGGGTAAGAACCCCGGCAACGACATCGTCACCGCGCTGATCAACGCCGACATCGACGGGGAGAAGCTCTCCGACGACGAGTTCGGCTTCTTCGTGATGATGCTGGCCGTGGCCGGCAACGAGACCACCCGCAACTCGATCACCCACGGCATGATCGCGTTTGCGAACAACCCCGACCAGTGGGAGCTCTACAAGAAGGAGCGCCCGGAGACCGCGGCCGACGAGATCGTCCGCTGGGCCACCCCGGTCACCGCGTTCCAGCGCACCGCCGCCGAGGACGTCGAGCTGTCCGGCGTGCAGATCAAGAAGGACCAGCGGGTGGTGATGTTCTACCGCTCGGCCAACTTCGACGAAGACGTCTTCGAGGACCCGTACAGCTTCAACATCCTGCGCAACCCGAATCCGCACGTCGGTTTCGGTGGCACCGGGGTGCACTACTGCGTGGGCGCCAACCTGGCCAAGATGACGATCAACCTGATCTTCAATGCAGTTGCTGACCACATGCCCGATCTCACCTCCGCGGGCACACCGGAGCGGCTACGTTCGGGGTGGCTCAACGCCATCAAGCACTGGCAGGTCGACTACACCGGAGCATCGGCCTAAAACACGCTTATCGCCTGAGAATCAAGGAGGATTCTTCGTGGACTTCAGTCCGGACGAAGGGCAGCAGGCAGTCACCGACGTGGTGACGTCCGCGCTCGAGCGGGACAACAGCTGGGACGCGCTGGTTTCCGGCGGCGTCGTGGCGTTCGGCGTCCCCGAGCGCCTGGGCGGTGACGGCCTCGGCCTGGCCGAGATCACCGCGGCGCTCACCCAGATCGGCAGGTTCGGCAACATCAGTCCCGCGTTCGCGACCCTCGGTCTGGGTCTGCTTCCGCTGCTGGACCTGGCGTCGGACTCTCAGCAGGATCGCTACCTGGCCGGTGTCGCCAAGGGGGCGGTGCTGACGGCGGCGCTCAACGAGCCGGGGCGCGCGCTGCCCGAGCGGCCCGAGACGCGGCTGACGGACGGCAAGCTCAACGGCACCAAGATCGGCGTTCCCTTTGCCGAGCAAGCGGATTGGATCGTCGTGAGCACCGATAGCGGTGTGGTGGTCGTGTCGCCCACGGCGGCCGGCGTGAGCCTGGCGAAGACCCCGTCGGCGACGCACGCTGACGAATACGTCGTCACCTTTGCCGACACCCCCGTCGACAGCGCAGATGTGTTGGGCGGCAGCGATACTGTGCGGCGGATCAATCAGCTGGTGGTGGCCGCCGTCGGCGCCTACGCGTCCGGGTTGGTGGCAGGTGCGCTGCGGCTCACCGCCGACTACGTCGCCAACCGGCACCAGTTCGGCAAGCCGCTGTCCACCTTCCAAACCGTCGCCGCGCAGCTCGCCGAGATCTACATCGCCTCGCGCACCATCACGTTGGCGTCGACGGCGGTGTCCTGGGCGCTGTCCGAAGGACGCGATGCGGCCGAAGACATTGACATCCTTGGCTATTGGGTGACCTCGCAGGCGCCGCCGGTCATGCAACTGTGCCACCATCTGCACGGCGGCATGGGTATGGACATCACCTACCCGATGCACCGCTACTACTCGTCGATCAAGGATCTCACCCGTCTGTTGGGTGGCAAGGCACACCGTCTGGAACTGGTGGGAGCGTAAATGTTCATCGAGCTGACTCCGGAGCAGAAGCAGCTGCAAGCTGAACTGCGGGAATACTTTTCGAATCTCATCTCGCCTGAGGAAGCCCAGGCGATGGAGTCCGACCGGCACAACGAGGCCTACCGCGCGATCATCAAGCGGATGGGTTCCGACGGCAAGCTGGGCGTTGGCTGGCCCAAGGAGTACGGCGGCCTGGGCTACGGCCCCATCGAGCAGTCGATCTTCGTCAACGAGGCCCAGCGTGCCGATGTGCCGCTGCCCGCGGTCACGCTGCAGACCGTTGGACCGACGTTGCAGCAGTACGGAACCGAAGCGCAAAAGAAGAAGTTCCTGCCGGCGATCCTGGCCGGCGAGGTGCACTTCGCGATCGGCTACAGCGAACCGGAGGCCGGCACCGACCTGGCGTCACTGCGGACCTCCGCGGTCAAGCAGGGCGACGAGTACATCGTCAACGGCCAGAAGATGTGGACCACCGGCGGGCACGATGCCGATTACGTCTGGCTGGCCTGCCGCACCGATCCGGAAGCCGTGAAGCACAAGGGCATTTCGATCCTGATCGTGGACACCAAGGATCCGGGTTACTCCTGGACGCCGGTCATCTTGTCCGACGGCGCCCACCACACCAACGCCACGTATTACAACGACGTGCGGGTGCCCGCCGACATGCTCGTCGGTGAAGAGAACGGCGGATGGCGGCTGATCACCACCCAGCTCAACAACGAGCGGGTCATGCTCGGACCGGCCGGACGGTTCGCGGCGCTCTACGACAAGGTTCATGCGTGGGCCTCGAAGCCGGGCAGCAGCGGAGACACTCCGCTCGATCACGCGGACGTGAAGCGCTCGCTGGGCGAGCTCAAGGCCATGTGGCGCATCAACGAGTTGCTCAATTGGCAGGTCGCGGCGTCGGGCGAGGACATCGACGTCGCTGATGCGGCCGCCACCAAGGTCTTCGGCACCGAGCGCATCCAGTATGCGGGCCGGCTTGCCGAGGAAATCGTTGCTGCACACGGCAATCCGGCTGACCCGGAGACTGCCGAGCTGATGGACTGGCTGGACAGCCAGACAAAACGCAATTTGGTGATCACCTTCGGTGGCGGAGTGAACGAGGTCATGCGCGAGATGATTGCGGCTGCGGGTCTGAAGGTGCCGAGGGTTCCGCGGTGAGCGCCTCGGTCGAGGACATCAAGGCCGCTGCCGAGCGGGTCAAGGCTGAGGGCAAGAGCAAGCCGCGGGTCGGCAGGCATCCGGTCAACCAGCCGATGATCGACCACTGGCTCGACGCGATCGGGGACAAGAACCCGATCTACGTCGACGAGGCTGCCGCCAAGGCGGCAGGCCATCCCGGTCTGGTCGCCCCGCCGGCGATGATCCAGGTGTGGACGATGATGGGTCTGGGCGGCGTCCGGCCGGACGACGACCCGCTGGGCAAGATCATCGAATTGTTCGACGAGGCAGGCTATATCGGCGTCGTCGCGACCAACTGTGAGCAGACCTACCACCGCTACCTGCGGCCCGGCGAAGAGGTCAGTGTCGCCGCCGAGCTGACCGATGTCGTCGGCCCGAAGCGGACCGCTCTGGGCGAGGCGTTCTTCATCACCCAGACCATCACCTGGTCGGTCGGTGACGAGGATGTCGCCGAGATGATGTGGCGCATCATGAAGTTCATCCCTGCCGACAAATCGGAGGCGGCCCCCGCTACCTCATCAGCGGTACCGGATGACCTCGACGCCGATTCCGCGATGCGTCCGGCGTCGTCGAAGGACACCAAGTTCTTCTGGGATGGCGTCAACGCGCATGAACTGCGCATCCAGAAGCGCGGCGACGGAACACTGGTCCACCCGCCGGTTCCGGCGTTGTGGCTGGACAAGGAGCAGGAGACCGATTACGTCGTCGCCAGCGGCAACGGCACCGTCTTCAGCTTCGTGGTGCACCATGCGCCGAAGGTGCCCGGGCGGACTCTGCCCTTCGTGATCGCGCTCGTCGAGCTCGAGGAAGGTGTGCGGATGCTCGGCGAGCTGCGCAACGTCGATCCCTCGACCGTGAAGATCGGAATGCCCGTCCGCGCAATGTATATCGACTTCCCGGCCAACGATGTGGGGCCGGCGTGGACCAACTATGCGTGGGAGCCGGCCAAATGAGCGCGCCTGCAATCGAAGTCGGCACCAAGCTGCCGGAGCTGAAGTTCTACGGCGACCCGACGTTCATCGTCTCGACGGCGATTGCCACCCGGGACTACCAGGATGTGCATCACGACCGGGACAAGGCGCAGGCCAAGGGCTCAAAGGACATCTTCGTCAACATCCTCACCGACACCGGTCTGGTGCAGCGGTTCATCACCGATTGGGCAGGCCCGACCGCCGTCATCAAGTCGATCGGTCTGCGCCTGGGCGTGCCGTGGTACGCCTATGACACGGTGACGTTCTCGGGTGAGGTCACTGCAGTGGAGGACGGTTTGATCACGCTGAAAATCGTTGGCAGCAACAGTCTTGGTGATCATGTGATCGCCACCGCCACGCTGACGATCGGCGCCGCGTAATGCCGGGCGAACTGAGCGGCAAGGCCGCGATCGTCGGCATCGGCGCCACCGACTTCTCGAAGAACTCCGGCCGCAGTGAGTTGCGGCTGGCCTCGGAGGCCGTGCTGGACGCCCTCGACGACGCGGGTCTGACTCCCGCCGACGTCGACGGTATGACCACGTTCACGATGGACTCCAACACCGAGGTCGCCATCGCGCGGGCCACCGGTATCGGCGATCTGAAGTTCTTCTCCAAGATCCACCACGGCGGCGGTGCGGCATGTGCCACCGTCCAGCAGGCGGCGATCGCGGTGGCCACCGGTGTCGCGGATTGCGTTGTGGCATATCGGGCTTTCAATGAACGCTCCGGCATGCGGTTCGGTCAGGTGCAGATGCGGCTGGTCGAGAACGCGGACTCCACCGGCGTGGACAACTCGTTCTCATACCCGCACGGGCTCTCGACGCCGGCCGCGCAGGTCGCGATGATCGCCCAGCGTTACATGCACTACTCCGGTGCGACCAGCCGTGATTTCGGCGCCGTGTCGGTCGCGGACCGTAAGCATGCGGCCAATAATCCGAAGGCGTACTTCTACGAAAAGCCGATCACCATCGAGGATCACCAGAATTCGCGGTGGATCGCCGAGCCGCTGCGGCTGCTGGACTGCTGCCAGGAGACCGATGGTGGTGTCGCCCTGGTGATCGTCTCGGCCGAGCGTGCCAAGGATCTCAAGCACCGGCCGGCCATCATCGAGGCGGCCGCGCAGGGGTCGAGCCCGAATCAGTACTCCATGACGAGCTACTACCGGCCCGAACTCGGGCTGCCCGAGATGGGTCTGGTTGGCAAGCAGATGTGGGCGCAGTCGGGGCTGACGCCGGCCGACATCCAGACCGCGATCCTCTACGACCACTTCACCCCCTTCACGTTGATTCAGTTGGAGGAGTTGGGTTTCTGCGAGCCGGGTGACGCCAAGGACTTCGTCAAGGACGGTGCGCTGGAGATCGGCGGACGGCTGCCGATCAACACCCACGGCGGTCAGCTCGGCGAGGCCTACATCCACGGCATGAACGGCATCGCCGAAGGTGTGCGCCAGCTGCGCGGCACGTCGGTGAACCAGGTGGACAACGTCGAGCACGTGCTCGTCACCGCAGGCACCGGCGTCCCGACGTCGGGCATCATCCTGGGCTAGGGTTTCGCGCCGACAGTAACGCCAGGGCGAGCAATCGGTTGATCTGCCGCCGTGGCGTTACTGTCGTGGTCTTGTCGGTGGGCGGCGGCACACTCCGGGCATGGAGGATGAGCCGTTCGTCGGGAGTGAAGCGCTCGCAGGCTGCCGCCTGACGCGCCACGAACTGCGAACCAAGTTCCGCGCGATCCATCAGGACATCTACATCCCGGTGGGCACCGAGCTCAGTCCGGTGCTGCGGGCCAAGGCCTGCTGGTTGCGATCGCGCAGACGGGGCGTGCTCGTCGGGTTCTCGGCGTCTGCTGTCCACGGCGCCAGATGGATCGACAAGAGACGACCCGCGGAGATCGCCGACACCAACCACCGGGCGACCCAAGGTGTGCGTGCGCGCGGCTGCAGTATCGAGGCCGACGAGATCTGCCGGCGCGAAGGCATGGTCGTCACGGTCCCGACCCGGACCGCCCTGGACCTGTTGTGCTGGTATCCGACGGACATGGCGATTGCGGCTGTCGACGCGTTGGCACGTGCGACGCGCCTGAAGGTTGCCGACATCGAGCTCTTGGCAGAGCGCCATCAAGGCCGGCGAGGAATCGTCCGAGCCCGTGCCGCTCTCGACCTGGTCGACCCGGGCGCGGAATCACCCAGGGAGACATGGCTGCGGCTGGTGATAGTTCGGGCCGGTTTCCCCAGACCGCAAACCCAGATTCCGGTGCGCAACGAGTACGGCGTTTTGATCGCCGAGCTCGATATGGGTTATGAAGACCTCAAGATCGCGTTCGAATACGAAGGCGCCCACCACCGCGTTGATCGTCGCCAGCGCGACAGGGACATTCGTCGCTTTGAAGACCTCGCCGAATTGGGTTGGCTCGTCGTACGTTTCACGTCTGAGGACACTGCGGGCACCGTCAGGCGCCGAGTGGCAGCGGCTTTGGCGCGCCGACAGTAACGCCACGGCGGAGCATCCGTGGATCTCCCGCCGTGGCGTTACTGTCGAGCTTCGAGCTTTAGGTCAGGTTGTTCTTGACCTGGGTGTCCTGCATCTTGGCGATGGCCAGCGCGGTCTCGTCCAGCACGGGATCGTTGGGCTCACTGGAGAATTCGATGTTCACCAGCGACTTGCCCTGGGTGAAGTACACCTCGGTGATCGCCTTCGTGCCGTCCGGTGACTTGCCGGTGGCGATGATGCCGTTGCCCCCGTCGCCGACATCGGCGGGCTTCGGTGCGCCGTCAACTTCCTTGGGCAGCTCGGCCTTCGCGGAGTCCAAGGCCTTGAGAGCGCCGGCGGCATCCTCGCTCACCACGATCGCGAAGACGATGGTTTCGTTCTTGCCGGGGTTCGTCATCGACTGGACGACGCCGTTCAGACCATTGGGATTGATCTGCGGATCGCTGGCCACGAAGCTCGGATCGATGTCAGAGGCCTTCAGCAGCAGTTTGCTGTAGTCACCGGCCGGGGCGGCGGCGGCGCTGGTGGTCTCCGATGCGGCGGCCGACGAGGTGGCGGAGCTCGACGCGGCGGACGACGATGACGACGACGATTCGGACCCCTTGTCGTCGCTACCACAGCCGACTGCGGCGACGCCCACGAGCAGGGCTGCGCCGACGAGGCCGACGGTCTTGGTGG
The DNA here is from genome assembly GCF_002086695.1 of Mycolicibacterium rhodesiae. Lineage (GTDB taxonomy): Bacteria > Actinomycetota > Actinomycetes > Mycobacteriales > Mycobacteriaceae > Mycobacterium > Mycobacterium rhodesiae. Next base: position 391,416 of record NZ_MVIH01000004.1, on the reverse strand, counting down.
GGGCAATCTTCATAGGAAAGTCCTTTCGCGGAAGCACCAAAGTTTGCTTTGCCTAAGTTCCTACCTTGGAGCCAGCTGAAAGTCTGACCTATGCGTAAATTTGACGTCCAAATCACACCACTTCGTAATCTGGACCGCCGACCGCGTGCGATCGGTACGGGACCGGGCGGGAAAACTCAGACCGGAATGAGCTCGACGTCGGAGAGCACGACGGCGTCCTCGCGGCCCGGAGCGGTGACCACACCGATGTAGCGGCCGTCGTCCTTCCACACGTTGACCTTGATGGTCTCGCCCGGGTAGACGACCCCGGCGAACCGGGCACCGTAGGTCTGCACGGCCGAGACGTCGGCATCGAGCAGTGTGTCCACCAGCGCCTTGCACGTCATGCCGTAGGTGCACAGTCCGTGCAGGATCGGCTTCGGAAAGCCGGCCGCCGCAGCGAATTCGGGATCGGAATGCAGTGGGTTGCGGTCACCGCAGAGCCGGTACAGCAGCGCCTGCTGCGGCAGCACCGGAACCGAGATCTCGTAGTCCGGCGCGCGATCGGGCGCGGCCACCGACGTCGACGGGCCGCGCTCGCCACCGAAACCACCTTCACCGCGGGCGAAGATCGACCGCTTGGTGGTCCACAACAGTGTGCCGTCGGGATCGGTCACCGTCGTCTCGCTGACGATGACCGCCGCCTTACCCTTGTCCCAGATCTCGGTGAACCGCTGCACCGAACGCGCGGTGCCACTCGGCGGCAGCGGAGCCGGCACCGTCACCGCCTCGCTGGCATGCAACACCTTGCTCAGCTCGATCTCGATGCCGGGGAACTTCACCTCGGGCGGCTCGGTCATGTGGAAGCTGGCCGCCACATTGCCGAAGGTGGGCAACACCTGCGGGGTGCGATCCACCAGGTAGCGCAACTCCTTGGGATCCATCGGATCGGCGCCCGCGCCGAGGCCGAGCTGATAGAGCTGCACATCGCTGCTCGTCCACGAGAACTCGACGGGCTCAAGTTCGGCGCCGAGCGCGACGGACAGATCGATCGGCATGTCAGCCCTTCCCTGCAATGTGCAACGCCGCCAGGTACCCGAACGCCATCGCGGGTCCGATGGTGCCGCCCGGGCCGGGATAGGTGTGCCCCATCACCGGCGAGCTGACATTACCGGCCGCGTACAGGCCTTCGATCACCGAACCGTCGTCGCGCAGAGCCCGTCCGTTCACATCGGTGCGGACGCCACCCTTGGTGCCGAGGTCGCCGGGCACCATCTTGGCGGCGTAGAACGGCCCGTGCTTGATCTCGCCGAGGTTGGGGTTGGGCTTGTTGGTCGGATCGCCGTAATAGCGGTCGTAAGCGCTCTCACCGCGGCGGAAGTCTTCGTCCTTACCGGAGCGGGCGAACCCGTTGAACCGCTCGACGGTCGCCAGGAACGCGTCCGCGGGCAGTCCGGTGACCTTGGCCAGCTCCTCGAGGGTGTCGGCCTTGACGATGACGCCGGATTCCATCCACTTCTTCGGAATGCGCTGTCCCGGTTGCAGTCCGGCAAAGATGTAGCGGTCACGGTACTGCTGGTCGAATACCAGCCATGCCGGGACGTTCTCGCCGGGACCGGCGCCCTGACCGTACTGGCCGCCGTACATGTGGTGGCAGGCCTCGACGTAGGGCATCGACTCGTTCATGAAGCGCTTGCCGGACAGGTTGACGATGATCGAGCCGGGGGAGTTGCGCTCCGACAGCGCGAACCACGGCGAGCCGACCAGCGGGACGGTCGGACCCCACCAGGCGTCCTCCATCAATTCCAGTGCCGCACCGAGCTTTTCGGCGGCGACGATGCCGTCGCCGGTGTTGGCCGCGGCCCCCACCGTCCACTCGGTGGTGATCGGCGCGCGCTGATACTTGACCCGCATCTGCTCGTTGTGCTCGAACCCACCGCTGCCGAGGATGACGCCCCGGCGTGCGCGGATCAGTTGCGGGTCAGCCGCTTCCGGTCCGGTGGTGTCCCGGACATAGATGCCGCGGACCACGCCGTCCTCGACGTACAGATCGGTCAGCGCGGTGTTGAGCAGCACGGGAACACCGGCCTCGCGCAGGCCGATCCGCATCGGGGCGATCAGCGCCCGGCCCATTCCGACCAGGTTCTTGCCGCGTGCGTTGGCCCACACGGTGCGAGCGCCGACCTTCAAGCTCCTCAACACGCCGCGGGGGTGGCGCTTGAGCTGATTGAGACGCATGTAATCCTGCTGCATCACAACGACATTGAGCGGAACCTTGCCGTACGCCGGCTCCAGGAACTTCTCGTCGGGGCCGAGTTTCTTGGCGTCGAAGGGCTTGGGCTCGACCGAGCGTCCGCCGGGGCGGCCGCCCGGCGCCTCCGGGTAGTAGTCCGAGTACCCGGGCACCCAGCACAACTTCAACGGCGTGTGCTTGAGGACGAACGACAGCATTTCCGGCCCGCGTTCGAGGTAGGTGTCGATGCGCTCGGGTTCCACCACGTCGCCGATGATCGAGTGCAGATAAGTACGCGCGGCTTCTTTGGTGTCGGTGACCCCGTCACGCTTGAGGATCTCGTTGTTGGGGATCCACACGCCGCCACCCGAGCGGGCGGTCGAGCCGCCGAAGTGCGCGGCCTTCTCGACGACGACTGTCGATAGTCCCTGGTGAGCGGCGGTAAGTGCGGCGACCATGCCGGCAGCACCGCTTCCGACGACGACGACGTCGAACTCCTGAGCTGTCATACTAGAACACGTTATAGAATTGCCCCGTCCGGGCGCTACTGACCCCTCCTTTCCGATCAGCGGAACGCTTACCCCACGGCGCTGCGGACGGCACTAGAATTGCCCGCACCGGGCGCCGTTCGCCCCGGTCACACCGACGATGGGACTCCCCGGAATGCTGAGCGTTTCGACGCGCGAAGAGCTCGCCGCCGACCTTGCCGAGGCGGAGCGCAGCCGCGTCCCGATGACGCCGCTGACAGCCAATCACCCCGACATCGACGTGGTCGACGCCTACGAAATCCAGCTGATCAACATTCGGCAGCGCATCGCCGAAGGCGCCCGGGTGGTCGGTCACAAGGTCGGCCTGTCATCGGAGGCCATGCAGAAAATGATGGGCGTCGACGAGCCCGACTACGGCCATCTGCTGGCCGACATGGAGGTGTTCGAGGACCAGCCGGTTCCCGCGGGGCGCTTTCTGTTTCCGCGCGTCGAGGTCGAGGTCGGTTTCATCCTCGCCGACGACCTGCCCGGCGCCGGGTGCACCGAGGACGACGTGCTGGCGGCCACCGCGGCGTTCGCCCCGGCGATCGAACTCATCGACACCCGGATCAAGGACTGGAAGATCGCGCTGTGCGACACCATCGCCGACAACGCGTCGTCGGCGGGCTACGTGCTCGGCAAGGAGCGGGTATCGCCCAAAGATGTTGACATCAGGGGCATCGACGCGGTGCTCACCCGCAACGGCGAGGTGGTGGCCGAGGGCCGCAGCGACGCCGTCCTCGGCAATCCGGTCACTGCAGTGGCGTGGCTGGCCCGCAAGGTCGAGAGCTTCGGTGTGCGGCTGAAGGCGGGCGACATCGTCCTGCCGGGGTCGTGCACCAGGGCCATCGACTGCCGCCCAGGCGACGAGTTCGTCGCGGACTTCGCCGGTCTGGGTTCAGTCCGGCTGTCATTCGAATAAGAGGAGGCTTCACATGCCCCAAAAGAGTTCTGTCGCCATCGTCGGGTCGGGCAACATCAGCACCGACCTGCTGTACAAGCTCCTTCGTTCGGAGTGGCTCGAGCCGCGCTGGATGATCGGCATCGATCCCGAGAGTGAGGGTCTGGCCCGGGCGCGCAAGCTCGGACTGGAGACCAGCCACGAGGGTGTGGACTGGCTGCTGGCCCAGTCGGAGAAGCCGGACCTGGTGTTCGAAGCCACCAGCGCCTACGTCCACCGGGCCGCCGCGCCCCGTTACGAAGAGGCTGGTATCCGCGCGATCGATCTGACGCCGGCCGCCGTCGGCCCCGGCGTGATCCCGCCGGCCAACCTTCGTGCGCACCTGGACGCGCCGAACGTCAACATGGTCACCTGCGGTGGTCAGGCCACGATCCCGATGGTCTATGCGGTGAGCCGCGTCGTCGACGTGCCGTACGCCGAGATCGTCGCGTCGGTGTCGTCGGCGTCGGCAGGCCCCGGCACCCGGGCCAACATCGACGAGTTCACCAAGACCACCAGTGCCGGCGTGGAGGTGATCGGCGGCGCGAAGCGAGGCAAGGCGATCATCATCCTGAATCCGGCTGATCCGCCAATGATCATGCGCGACACCATCTTCTGCGCGATCCCCGAGGATGCCGACCACGACGCGATCACGCAGTCCATCAAGGACGTCGTCGCCGAGGTGCAGACCTACGTGCCGGGCTACCGTCTGCTCAACGAGCCGCAGTTCGACGAGCCGACGGTGTACAACGGCGGCCATCACCTCGTCACCACGTTCGTGGAGGTCGAGGGTGCGGGCGACTATCTGCCGCCCTATGCGGGAAATCTGGACATCATGACCGCCGCGGCCACCAAAGTGGGCGAGGAGATCGCCAAGGAACGCGCCTCTGCAGGAACGGGAGCTCAAGCATGAGCGACATCTACTTCAACCCCATGTGGGACGTCCGTATGACGGACACGTCGCTTCGCGACGGCAGCCACCACAAGCGCCACCAGTTCACCAAAGAAGAGGTCGGTGCGATCGTCGCCGCGCTGGACACCGCTGGTGTCCCGGTGATCGAGGTGACCCACGGTGACGGGCTGGGCGGTTCGAGCTTCAACTACGGGTTCTCCAAAACCCCCGAGCAGGAGCTGATCAAGCTGGCCGCCGAGACGGCCAAGGAATCCAAGATCGCCTTCCTGATGTTGCCGGGCGTCGGCACCAAGGAGGACATCAAGGAGGCGCAGAACAACGGCGGCTCGATCTGCCGGATCGCCACCCACTGCACCGAGGCCGACGTCTCGATCCAGCACTTCGGGCTGGCTCGCGAACTCGGGCTGGAGACCGTCGGCTTCCTGATGATGAGTCACACGATCAGCCCGGAGAAGCTCGCCAAGCAAGCCCGGATCATGGCCGACGCCGGCTGCCAGTGCGTCTACGTCGTCGACTCGGCCGGTGCGCTGGTACTCGAAGGCGTGGCCGACCGGGTGAGCGCGTTGGTCGCCGAACTGGGCGACGACGCGCAGGTGGGCTTCCACGGCCACGAGAACCTGGGCCTGGGCGTGGCCAACTCGATCGAAGCCGTCCGCGCGGGAGCCAAGCAGATCGACGGCTCGTGCCGCCGCTTCGGCGCCGGTGCGGGCAACGCTCCGGTCGAGGCGCTGATCGGGGTGTTCGACAAGATCGGCGTCAAGACCGGCATCGACTTCTTCGACATCGCCGACGCCGCTGAGGAGGTCGTCGCCCCGGCGATGCCGGCCGAGTGCCTGTTGGACCGCAACGCGCTGATCATGGGCTATTCCGGGGTGTACTCGAGCTTCCTCAAGCACGCCATCCGGCAGTCGGAGCGTTACGGCGTACCGGCGCATCAGCTGCTGCACCGGGCCGGGCAGCGCAAGCTCATCGGCGGCCAGGAGGATCAGCTGATCGACATCGCGCTGGAGATCAAGCGCGAGCAGGAAGCTGCCTCCGCTTCGTAAGTTGTCGTCGTCTGCGGGCACGATGGGTCCATGACCGCGACCCGAGCTGACGCGCAGAAGATCCTCGAGCAGTTGGCGGGTCCGCAGGCGGTGCTGCGTGATGACCAGTGGACGGCCATCGAGGCTTTGGTGGTGCAGCGGCGGCGGGCGCTGGTCGTGCAACGCACCGGCTGGGGCAAGTCGGCCGTCTACTTCGTCGCCGCCAAGCTGCTGCGTGAGCAGGGCCGCGGGCCGACGGTGATCGTGTCACCGTTGCTGGCTCTCATGCGCAACCAGGTGAGTGCCGCGCAGCGCGCGGGGGTGCGTGCGGCGACCATCAACTCCGGCAACGTCACCGAGTGGGATGACATCCATCGCCAGGTCGCCGACGGTGATCTCGACGTGCTGCTGGTGAGCCCGGAGCGGTTGAACAATCCGGAGTTTCGCGTCCAGGTGCTGCCATCGTTGGCTGCCGACGCCGGGCTGGTGGTGGTGGACGAGGCGCACTGCGTCTCCGATTGGGGACATGATTTCCGGCCGGACTACCGGCGCATCCGAACATTGATTGCCGAATTGGGTTCCGGCGTGCCGGTGTTGGCCACCACAGCGACGGCCAACGACCGAGTGGTCGGCGATGTGGCGGCTCAACTCGGCGTCGGTGGTGGCGACACTCTGGTCCTGCGTGGCGGCTTGGACCGCGAGTCGCTTCATCTGTCGGTCGTGAAGGTACCCACCGCTGCCGGTCGCGCGGCCTGGATTGCGGCACACCTCAATTCATTGGAGGGGTCTGGCATCATCTACACGCTGACCGTCGCCGCCGCCCGTGATCTGGCGGCGGTCCTGCGGGAGCACGGCCATCAGGTTGCCGCCTACACCGGGGCCTCCGACCCCGCCGAGCGTGAGCAGATGGAGGTCGATCTGCTCAGCAATCGGGTCAAGGCCCTGGTGGCCACCTCCGCGCTCGGGATGGGTTTCGACAAGCCCGATCTGGGCTTCGTCATCCACCTGGGGGCGCCGCAGTCACCGATCGCGTACTACCAACAGGTGGGGCGCGCCGGCCGAGCCACCGCCCGCGCCGAGGTGATCCTGCTTCCGGGGCGTGAGGACGCCGAGATATGGAGCTACTTCGCCTCGGTCGCATTCCCGCCGGAAGCATTGGTGCGCAAGGTGATCAGCGTGCTGGAGCCGGACCGTCCGCTGTCGACACCCGCGTTGGAGCCGCTCGTCGACCTGGGGCGCAATCGTCTGGAGATGGTGCTCAAGGTGCTCGATGTCGATGGTGCGGTGCAGCGGGTGAAGGGTGGCTGGATCGGCACCGGCCAGCAGTGGACCTATGACGAGGAGCGCTATCGCACGCTGGACGCGGCCCGCAGCCGCGAACAGCAGGCCATGCTCGACTATCAGAATTCGACGAGCTGCCGGATGGCTTTCCTCCGTGCGCAATTGGACGATCCGGAACTGTCAGCGCAGGATCGCTGCGGCAGGTGTGACAACTGTGCCGGATCCCGCTACACCGCCGAGGTCGACGAGCGTGCGCTCGACGCGGCCAACGACCGGCTGCAGCAATGCGGTGTCGAGCTGGCGCCACGGCGGATATGGCCGACGGGCATGGCCAAGCTCGGGGTCGACGTGAGCGGACGCATCGACGACGGCCCGCTGGAGGGTCGCGCGATCGGGCGGCTGACGGATCTGGGCTGGGGGACCCGGCTGCGTCGGCTGCTGGACGCACCGGACGGTCCGGTCCCCGACGAGTTCGTCCGCGCCGCGATCGCGGTGCTGGCGGACTGGCCATGGGACACGCGACCCGAGGCAGTCATGGGACTCGACTCATCGACGCATCCGATCCTGATTCGTTCCCTCGTCGACCGGCTCGGACAGGCGGGCCGCCTGACGAACCTGGGAACGCTTCACTACCGCCCGACGCGGCGGCCGGTCACGGCCATGAACTCGGCCTATCGCGTCGCGGCACTGCACGACGCCTGGCAGGAGCCCGACTTCACTGCGCTGCAGCAGGTTCCGCAGACAGTGCTCTTGGTCGACGACGTCACCGACACCGGCTGGACGCTCACCACCGCGGCGCGCTGCCTGCGTCATGCCGGCGTCTCGGCGGTACTACCGTTCGCGCTCGCGGGCGTCAGCTAGACACGGCTGGGTGTCTTGTCGAAGTACACCGTGTAGGTGGAATCGCTTCCCGGCGTAGATATCTCGTGCTGCTGATTCAGGCCATCCGACCACCGGTTGAAGACCAGTTGTCCGTCGGCGACGGCCTGCGGCGAGCCCGCATCCAGGTGTCGCACCACACCGACGACCGCCTGCTGGCTGAACGTACCGGTGTGCGGAATGCCGTCGACGGTGTACACCGCGTTCGGGTCGTTGCTGTTGAACGTCAGCGTGACGAGGTTGGGCTTGATGTTCACCGTCTTGGTCGTCGACAATCCACTGCTGTCGGTGACGGTGAGACTGATCTCGTACCACGTGGTGGCCACGTTGTGCTCGTTGGTGGCGAGTGAGACGGTGCCGCTTGGCCCGACGACGCTGTCCACGTAGGGGTGGATGTGGTCGGCGTGGTGGAAGATCACCCGCCAGTTGTAGGCACTGTCAGGCAGGGTGCCGTCCTCGGCGTCGGTGGCCGTGGCGCTGAAACTGATGACATCGCCGGCGTTGTAGTGGGAGTCGTTGATCGGGGTCAGGATCTGCACATCCGGCGGTGCGCTGCCGACGACGACCTTTTGGCTTGCGGTGTTGGTCCGCTGCCCGTCACTGACTGTGAGTGTGACGGTGTAGCTGCCGTCAGTGGTGTAGGTGCGCAGCGGGTTCGCGGCCACCGACGTGCCACCGTCGCCGAAGTCCCAACTGTAGCTCAGTGTCGTGCCCGGGTCCGGATCGCTGGAGCCTGCGGAGGAGAACTGCACGCTCAACGGCGAGTACCCGTCGGTCGGGGTCGCGGTCAGAACGGCTGTCGGAGCGCGGTTTCCGCCGGACGCCGCGATCCGGTACAGCTCGCCGGGATAGATGTTGAGCTGATACAGATTGCCATCCGGACCCTGCCGCATCTGCACGGTCGTGCCCGCGTCGGTGTCCAGAACCTGCTCGCCGATCACATTGGTGTAGGTGGAGTCGAAGGTCAGCGCCTTGAGCCAGTGCAGCGTGTAGTCGGCGACGAATACCTTGTTCTGGTACTCGGCCGGTAACGCGGTGCCGGTGTACACGATCACGGAGGTGATCGAGCCCGCGCGACCCGGCGGGGGAGTGTGCGGGTAGGCGTAGACCGGGTTGTCGTAGGCGCAACTCGCACAGGGCCCTTCCTGGACCGGCCAGCCGTAGTTGCCTCCCGCAACAACGTTGTTGAGCTCTTCCCAGGATTCGTCACCCACGTCGCCCACCAACAGCTGACCGGTGGGGGTGAACGTCATCCTGAACGGGTTGCGCATGCCCAGTGCGTAAATCTCCTGGCGCGCACCGGGGGTGTTGTAGAACGGATTGTCCTGCGGGATGGTGCCATCGGGATTGATTCGAAGAATCTTGCCGAAGATGTTCGTCAGGTCCTGGCCGTTGGTGTTCAGGCTGTCATCGCCCATCGCGAAATAGATCTTGCCGTCGGGGCCGAACGCCATGGTATTGCCCTGATGCATCGATCCGGTTTGTACCGAATCGATCAGCACCTTTTCGGATTTCGGATCGACGGTGTCGTTGACCATGGTGAATCGTGACAGTCGGGCATGAGAGTCGGTCGAGTTGTAGGCGGTGTAGAAGTAACCGTTGTGCGCGAAATCCGGGTCCAGTTCGAACGCGTCCGACGGTTGGATCTCACCGACCTTGACCGCGGTCGCGCCCTCGGTGTTGGGGGCGATCTTGAGTGAGCCGTCCCGCTGCAGGATCAGGATGCGGCCGTCCGGGAGGAACTGGAAATCAGTCGGCTGATCCAGCCCGGCGGTGATGGTCGTGCGGTCGAGGTCGGCTGGAAGCGGCTGCGATTGAACGGGATTGGCGCACCGAATCAGGTCCTGTGAGGCGAAGGTGAGCCGGTCGAGCGCGAGTTCGAGCTGTTGGTTGACAACAGCAACAGCATGGGCGATCGGCGGGATCGCCAGAATCTGGTTGATGCCACGGCGCGCAAACTCGGCGACGGCCGCCAGCACCGGATTGTCCATCGGCGGCAGTGCGGGACCGCCGCCACTCTGCTCACCCCCGACGGCTTTGCCGATGGTCTCGATCACTCGCATGACAAGCTTGCAGGCGCAAACCTTCACCGGCTGGAGCAGCTTGGTCAACGGGTTGCCCGGTGAGGGTGTCGTCGGTGTCGGCTTTCCGCTGTGCCCGGTGTCGTCCAAGTCGGGTCCGAACACCAACGAGGCGGCGCCAGGTGCTGCGCTCTGGCCGGCCGCCGGCGTCGCGCTGACCGATGCCCGCCGCGAAGTCGTTGCTGCCGAGTCGGTTTGGCCGGTGCGCAGGCGAGGCGGGACCGCTCCGGTGGACGTGACGGCGTGTCCCTGGCCGCGCCGGGCCGGGCCGGTGCTGTGAGGGCGTGCGCTGCCCGCGCTGTGGCCTGTTCCGCTGTCAGCTCGCGATGGCGCACTCGATGTCGAGTCGTCGGCCCAGGCGGTGGGCGAACCGTAGCCCAATCCCACGCCGATTCCCAGGGCCACGGCCAGCGTCCCCAACCGACCGACATATTGCGCGTATCCGTGCGACCCCATACGACTGCCCCCCCAGGCTTGCTGTGCAGGGGAATCGTCGGTCGCGCAGCGCTGGGCGAGTGCAGTAGCGCGCTACTGCATTTTGCGGTCGCCGGGATCGGACTACGCAACGCAGGCGGTAACACGATGCGGCACCGGCGCGACGTTCCTTTCAGTGGCTGCGCGGCCGGACTGGTATGCGCCGTGAAGGGAGAACCCAATGTTCATTCGTCGTGCCGTTGTGCCCGCGCTGGTTGTAATCGCGGCCGGCGCGGTTGTGTCGATGCCGTTCGCGGTCGCCGATCCCACGCCCGCGCCTGCCCCCGCCGCGGCAACCGAGTGCTCGGCGGCGGGTCTGTCGTCCACCATCAGCTCGGTGACCAAGAACCTTTCCGACTATTTCGCCGTGCACCCCGACGCGAACGAGGCGCTGCTCGACGCCACCAGGCAGTCGGCCTTCAGTGCGATCGGCGCATTCAACACCTACTTCAACGATCACCCGGACCAGGCCAACGACATCCGGGCCATCAAGGCGCCGCTGGTTGATTTCCAGAACCGCTGCGGCCTGCAGGTGGAGCCCGCCGAGGCGCTCGTCGTCATCGGCGAGCTGTAGTCACCGCCGTCGGGGCTGGGCCCCGCGAGATCACCACTGGGGCTTGCTGCCGCCGAGCTGTGTGGTGAGCGCAGTGGCGGTCGCCACCAAACCCTTTGCGTGCTTCGCGATCTCGGAATCGGTCAGCGCCCGCCCGATCTGGAGCGACACCACCATCGCCTGCCGATGGTGGTGGTCGTAGACCGGTGCGGAGATGACGCTGACGTCGTGCCGCTGGCGTGACCCCGGCCCCTCCGCTTCGCTTCGCAGGTACACCCGCTCACCGATGTCGGAGATCAACTCGCCCAACAGGGCCCGCAGTTCGTCGGGCATCGAGGTGGACATGCCGGCCATCAGTGCATACAGCCGCCGACCGCCGGGGGTGAGTCGCTCGACGAGGTATCCCGCGGTCCGGCATTCGGCGATGACGCGATCCAACCGTTCCGTCTCGGTCCGCAGCGGAATGGTCGGCGCGCGGCCGAGCCAGCCGCGCAACGCTTCGTCGTCCCACAGCACGAACATCAAACCGACCGGCGGGGCGAACGGGTAGCTCTCCCCAACCCGCACCCCGACATCGGAACCGGGTGGTCCGACCAGCTCGAGCAGCGTGATCCGGTCGTCCACGACGCCGGCGAGCGCGGCTGTGGTCTCGAAAGTCTTCGACAGCTTGCTGAGTTCAGCGCGCGCCGCCGGATTGACCCGCAACGACTCCTGAGCGAGGTGACCGAGCGTGATCAGGCTGGGCCCCAACCGGTAGGTCTTATCCGCCGCGTCCCGGACGAGGTAGCCCGACTCGGTCAGCGTCGTGACAATGCCAAGGCAGGTCGGCTTGGCGAGTTGCAGTCGCCGGGAGAGCTCCGACAGGCCGAACTTCTCTTGCGGGTGTTTGGCCAGGAAATCCAGAATCGCCACCACGCGCTGCGTGGGGGGCGATGATCGACCAGAAACAGAACCGTCCGGCATTGCAAAATCCTACCTTCGTGTTCCATATATGGAACACACGTTGGTTGACTGAGATTAGAACACGTTCTAGTCTCAGTCCCAACAACGTACCAGTGCGGTCCAATTTTGAAACGCGAGGCGGTCATGTACACACAGCCCTTGGTGGACGCCATTGCCGAGTCCGAACGTCTGGTGAAAGAAGCCGACTTCATCGAGAGCGAGGCGGATCTGCTGGAGGGGCTGCAGTACCTGGCCGGCTGTGTCGCGGCCTGCACGCACGTCGCCTTCGACTACGACCGTGACCATCCCTTCCTGCACTCGGGCACCGGACCGTTCACCAAGATGGGCCTGGACAATCCTGACACCATGTACTTCGGGACCAGGGTGGTTGCCGGCAACGAGTACGTCGTCACCGGTAAGCGCGGAACCACCACCGACGTGAGCTTCCAGTTGCTCGGCGGCGAGTACACCGACGCAGTGGTGCCGGACAGCGAAACCGCGTTCGACGACCGCAAGCTCGACATCGCCGCCGACGGCACCTTCGAGTGGCGATTCACCCCGGATAGCAACGCGCAGCTGGTCATCCGGGAGGTGTACAACGACTGGTCGGCGCAGCGCGGCAGCTTCGCGATCGCGCGCACCGATACCGCGGGGACCGCACCGCCGGCACTGACCAAGGAACTGATCGAAAGGCGCTGGGCGACAGCGGGCAAACAGCTTGTGCAGCGCGTCAAGACCTGGCTGCAGTTCCCGAAGTGGTTCTATGACACCCTGCCCGTCAACACGCTGACCGCGCCGCGGCTCACCCCGGGCGGGCTGGCCACTCAATACTCATCGGTCGGGCATTACGACATCACCGCAGACCAGGCGATCATCATCACGTTGCCGGTCACCGACGCTCCGTACCTCGGCTTCCAGCTCGGCAGCCTCTGGTACATCTCGCTGGACTACATCAACCACCAGACTTCGCTCAATGGCACTCAGGCGCAGGCTGATCCGGACGGCAAGATCCGGATCGTCGTTGCCGACAAGAGCCCCGGGGTGACCAACTGGGTCGAGACGCTCGGGCATGGCAAGGGCTACCTGCAGTTCCGTTGGCAGCGAGTGTCGCGCGCGTTGACCGAGGCCGACGGCCCGACGATGGAAATCGTCGACCTCGACGAGGTTGCGGGCAAGCTGCCCTACTACGAGCAGAACAAGATCTCCGAAGACGATTGGCGTGAGCGAATCGCGCTGCGTCAGAAACTCATTGGCAACAGGATGGTGGGGTAGACACATGGCCGGCATGCTCGAGAACAAGGTCGTCGTGATCAGTGGCGTCGGTCCCGCGCTGGGCACCACGCTGGCGCGCCGATGTGCCGAGGAAGGCGCCGACCTGGTGTTGGCGGCACGGACGGTCGGGCGTCTGGACGATGTGGCCAAGCAGGTCACCGACCTCGGCCGGCGCGCGCTGTCGGTGGGCACCGATATCACCGACGAGGCTCAGGTCGACAACCTGGTGAAGGAGACCCTGGCCGCCTACGGCAAGGTCGACGTGTTGATCAACAACGCGTTCAAGGTGCCGTCGATGAAGCCCTTCGCCAACACCTCTTTCGACCACATCCGCGAGACCGTGGAGCTCACGGTGCTCGGTGCGCTGCGGCTGATCCAGGGATTCACCCCGGCATTGGTCGAGGCCAAAGGCTCGGTGGTCAACGTCAACTCGATGGTGCTGCGGCACTCAGATCCCAAGCAGGGTGCCTACAAGCTGGCCAAGGCTGCGCTGCTGTCGATGTCCCAGTCGTTGGCCAGTGAACTCGGGCCCCAGGGCGTCCGGGTGAATTCCGTTCTGCCCGGCTATATCTGGGGTGGCACCTTGCAGGGTTATTTCGAGCACCAGGCCGGTAAGTACGGCACGACCGTCGACGAGATCTACAAGGCTGCTGCGGTCAACAGCGACCTCAAGCGGCTACCGACCGAGGACGAGGTTGCCTCGGCGATCCTGTTCATGGCCAGCGATCTGTCGAACGGCATCACCGGGCAGACACTGGACGTCAACTGCGGGGAGTATCACAACTGATGAGCTCGGACTTCCTCACGGTCGAGAGCCTCAAGGCTTCGGCCGTCAAAGCCACCGGTATGGATGACTTCGGCGTCGATGACGACAACTATCAAGAAGCACTGAGCGTGCTGCTGGAGTCGTTCCGCAACGATGCCGACCTGACCGAACTCGGCAGCAAGATGCACCGGTTCTTCGTCCGAAATGCGTTGGTGGCCAGGCTGGTTTCCGAGGCCGCCTTCAAGCAGTATCCGGAGCACGTCGACGTGCCGATCGAGCGCCCGATCTTCGTCACCGGACTGCCGCGCACCGGTACCACCGCGTTACACCGACTTCTGTGCGGGGATCCGCGACACCAGGGGCTCGAGCTGTGGCTCGCGGAGTTCCCGCAGCCCCGCCCGCCGCGCGAATCCTGGAAGGACAACCCGGTCTTCCAGCAGATCGACGCACAGTTCACCAAGGCGCATGAGGAGAACCCGGACTACACGGGTCTGCACTACATGACCGCCGACGAGGTGGAGGAATGCTGGCAGCTGCTGCGCCAGTCCGTGCACTCGGTGTCCTACGAGACGCTCGCGCACGTGCCCACCTACTCGCAGTGGCTTTCGCGGCAGGACTGGACCAAGCCGTACGCACGGCATCGCAAGAATCTGCAGCTGATCGGACTCAACGATCCCGAGAAGCGTTGGGTTCTCAAGAATCCCAGCCATCTGTTCGCCCTGGACGCGGTGTTCGCCGTCTATCCGGACGCGCTGATCCTGCAATGCCACCGGCCGGCCGAGACGATCATGGCCTCGATGTGCTCGCTTGCTCAGCACACCACCGAGGGCTGGTCGAACACGTTCAAAGACGATGTCATCGGCGCCGACTCACTGGAGACCTGGTCACGCGGCCTGGAGCTGTTCAACACCGAACGCGCCAAGCACAATCCGGCGCAGTTCTACGATGTCGACTACTTCGAGCTGATCCGCGAACCGATCAGCACGGTGGAGAAGATCTATGACGCCTTCGGACTGGAGATGACCGACGACGCGCGGGCGGCGATCCAGCGCACCGACGAGGAAAGCAAGCAGGGCCCGCGGGCGCCCAAGCACACCTACTCGCTGGCCGACTACGGTCTGACCGAGGAGCAGGTCAAGGAGCGCTTCAAGGGGCTGTAGCGCGCAGGAGCGCTCAGGCTTTCTCGAGCTCCTCGGCGAGCATCACGATGATCCCGCTGGGACCTCGGATGTAGCTGAGCTTGTAGACGTCGGCGTAGGTGGCCACCCCACGCAGCGGGTGGCATCCGTGTCTGGCGGCGATCGCCAGGGCGTCGTCGATGTCGTCGACGGAGAACGCCACGCGATGCATGCCGATCTCGTTGGGGCTCGTCGGGCCGGACTCGATCGCCTCAGGGTGCAGGTATTCGAAGAGCTCGAGGCGGCCGTGACCGTCCGGGGTCTGGAGCATGGCGATGTGCGCGTGGTTGCCGTCGAGTCCGACAGCGGTGTCGGTCCACTCACCGCTGACCGTGTCGCGGCCGATGACCGTCAGACCAAGGTCGGTGAAGAAGGAGATCGCCGCTTCGAGGTCGCGAACCGCGATGCCCACGTTCTCGAGTTTGATGGTCATACCGGCACGCTACTCGGCCTGAAGCCGCGGATGTGATTGCCGAGATCGACGAATTGCGGCATTCACTCGAGGAAGCGGAGAACTCAGCCGTCGCCGGGGGCGGGTGCGCTGGAGTATTCCTCCAGACATCCTTCTGCCACAGCATGTCTGATGCTGTCGGACAGTTTCGGGCAGGACCGGGTCCGGGCACTGCTGCCGCCCGCCTCGCGGATCTCGGCGAAGTAGGCGCACCGTTGCTGTGCTTCGCTGCTCCACTGCACCGCGGTGTGGGCGGCTCCGAGCTTCTTGACCTTCACCGCGATGTGGCAGAACCGGCAGTCGATCTCGACCAGGCCGGCCGACAGGTAGCGCTCCTTGTCCTGGCGGGTCGCCTCCTGCACGGCGGCAAGCCGTTGTGGATCCGCAGCGAAATTCGGTGCCTTGGACCATGATCCGGACGCCTCGTCGCTATGCTCGTGCGCCTCGTCGTGCTCGTGCACGCCGAGAAGCTCGAGCATGGACCGCGCCAGATCGTCGACGTCGGGCGGTGGATCCTCGGGGGTCATATTCACACCTGAGTCGGCTGTCCTTCAGAACCGGCTTCGGCCTGCTTCTTGAGGTTCTCCTGAACCTCGATCTGCCACTTCTCGTTGGCCGGTGCGGTATCGACCTCGAGTTCGAAGCGGTCGACCATATCGGGCGTCACGTCGGCGACGTCGACGTAGAACTGCTGATACCAGCGTCGCATCTGGTAGACGGCGCCGTCTTCTTCCACCAGTAGCGGATTGTCGATGCGGGTCTTGTGCTTCCAGATCTCGACGTCCTGCAGGAAGCCCTTGCTGACACCGGTGACCATCGCATCCGAGAGCTTGTCGCTCATGGAATCGTCCATGCCCTTGGGCTTTTCGACGATCACACCCCACTGCAGCATGAACGAATCCTGCGTCACCGGGTAGTGGCAGTTGATCAGGATCGACTCGGCCTTGAAGCCGCCGTAGTTGTTGTGCAGCCAGTTGATCATGAAGGACGGGCCGAAGTACGACGCCTCGGAGTCCAGGTGCGACTCGGTGTAGGCCGATCCGCCCAGCGTGACGTCGGGACGCCCGACGTTGTGCAAATACTGCGAGGCGATGTGGCCCTCGAAGACGTTCTTGAAGTACGTCGGCAAGCCGAAGTGGATGTAGAAGAAATGCGCCATGTCGGTGACGTTGTCGACGATCTCGCGGCAGTTGGAGCCCTCGATCAGCATCGAGTTCCACTTCCACTCGGTCCACTCACCGCTGGTGTACTCCGGGATCTCCGGAATCCGCACCTCGGGTTGCGGGGGATTGCCCTCCGCGTCATGCCAGACGAACAGCAGGCCGCTGCGCACGTCGGTCTCCCAGGACCGGGTGCGGGCCAGCCGCGGCGTGCGCTTGGCGTAAGGCACCAGCTTGCAGCGGCCGTCGCCGCCCCAGCGCCAATCGTGGAACGGACACGCGAGGGCGTCGTCCTTGATGGTGCCCTGCGACAGGTCGCCGCCGAGGTGCCGGCAGTACGCGTCCAAGACGTGCACGTCGTTGTTCGAGTCGGCGAAAACCACCAATTTGGTCCCGAACGCATTGATCGGGTGGGGCTTGCCGTCGGTGTAGTCAGTGACCGGGCCCAGGCAGTGCCAGCCCCGGGCGTACCGGTCCGGCAGGGTTCCAGTGTCGATCTCGCGAATGCCGCTTGTCACCCTCGCGCCCCTCCAACTCGTAGGTTCTAACTAGAACACGTTACAGTTTTTCCGACTCATCGCGCAATGAGAGCAGTACTACCTGCGGATTACCCATCTGAAGTGCGGTATATCTGGACGATGCCGATGTATTCGTTCGAAGGGCGTTCACCGCGGGTGGATCCGACCGCATTCGTCGCGCCCACCGCGGTGCTCATCGGGGACGTGACCGTCGAGGCCGGCGCATCGGTGTGGTTCAACACGGTATTGCGGGGGGACTACGCGCCGATCGTGATCCGAGAGGGCGCCAATGTGCAGGACGGGTCGGTACTGCACGCCCCGCCGGGCATCCCGGTGGACATCGGTCCCGGGGCGACGATCGCGCACATGTGCACCATCCACGGTGTGCACGTCGGGGCAGAGGCGCTGATCGCCAATCACTGCACCGTTCTCGACGGTGCGGTGATCGGCGCCCGCAGCATGATCGCTGCGCACTCGCTGGTGGTCGGCGGCACCCACATTCCGGACGAGGTGCTGGTCACCGGATCACCGGCGAAGGTCAAGGGTCCGATCGCCGGAACCCGGGCCGAGGTGTGGGTGAACATCAACCCGAAGGCCTACCAAGATCTGGCGCAGCGCTATCTGACGGGCTTCGACGAAGTCTGAGATCCCCGTCTCCCGAGCGTTTGGCAGATTTCGGCGCAGGGTATGTCCCCGCTACCTGACAAGGCGTAGCGCGTGGAGGACTGAGGATGGCTCTCGATATCTGCCCGGCGTGTGGCTATCCCACCATCGGAGCGGCGGTGTGTGCGGCCTGCTCGTTGGCCGCACCGGCACCGGTTGAATGGCCCTTGGCCTACGCCGAGGCGACCGCCCCCGCCGCCTAGATCTTTTGTGCGCTCGCGGTCGCCTTGTCCAGTTCCCAATACGCGCGTAGCGCGACGATCTTGCCCTCGTCGTCGACGCGATAGGTGAAGACGCCCTCGGCGATCACCCGGTAGCCGCTGGACTCGATCACGATATGGCCGACGTTGGCTTCCTCGTTGCCGCACTGATACGTCTTGTCGAAATTGAACGTCAGCTTGCTGGGCGCGATAGCCATGTCGTAGAACTTCGCGATAGCTTCCTTGCCCGGTGGCCCTTGCCTTCAGGGTCGAAATGCGATGGCCCGATGGGATCTTCGACGATCGCGTCGTCGGCGAACACCGCAAGCCACGCCTGCTTGTCGCGAGCCATGGCGGCCGCACGGGATCGCCGTCCCGCCTCGTGGGCCGGTGAACTCACTGCTCTTGCCAGCCCGAGTGGATGTACGTCTCGGCGAACCGCTTCATCGAGTCGATCTTCTTGTCCACCGGAGCGTCGAAGGGCAGCCCCTCGAACACCCACGGAATCCCGATGTAGTCGGTGACGCCCGCCTCGACCAGGTCCCGGTGACCGTCGACACCGAACTTGTCGATGCAGACCGCCTGGTACTCAAAGGGGTCGTCGCCGCGACCGGCCTCGGCCAGCAGTTTCTTGAGCGTTGAGATCGTCTCGGCCAGCTCGTCGCAGGTCATCATCGCGCTGGTCCAGCCGTCGCCGATCCGGACCGCACGCTTGAGTGCGACATCGGTGTGGCCGCCGACGTAGAACGGTACCGGCACCGACGGCGCCGGGCTCATCTGAAGTCGCTCGAAATCGTAGAACTCGCCGTGGTGCTCGACCATACCGCCGGCCAGTACCAGCTTGATGATGTCGATCATCTCGTCGACACGCTTGCCGCGCTTGGCATACGGCACCCCGCACCACTCGAATTCCTCAGGCGCCCAACCGATACCCACGCCGAAGCCGAACCGGTTATTGGTCAGGTTCGCCACGGAACCGACCTGGCGAGCCAACAGCAGTGGGTTGCGCGAGCCGAGCTTCATCACGTTGGTGTAGAACCGCAGCTTCGAGGTCACCGCGCCGAGTGCGCCCGCGAGGATCAGCGGATCGACCCAGGGCGAGTGCTCGTCGAACATCCGCTTGCCGTCCGCGGTGTACGGATAGTCGACGGACTGCTCCTCGAAATAGAAGATGGAGTCCGGCAGCGCGATATTGTCGAAGCCGAGATCCTCTGCTGCCTTGGCAATTTCGATGAGTTGGTCCAGCGGGCTGAACGCGATGCTGACCGTGTACTGCATGCGCGTCATTTCGCGGCAGGCTTGTCCGAGCTGACCACCCACATCGAGTAGTACTGCGCGCCGCCGCCGTACGCGTGGCCCAACGCCTTGCGTGCACCTTCGACCTGATGCTCGCCGGCCTTGCCCATCACCTGGATCGCCGACTCGGCGAACCGGATCATGCCCGAGGCGCCAATGGGATTGGAGCTCAGCACGCCGCCGGAGGGGTTGAACGGGATCTTGCCGCCGATCGCCGTCTCGCCGGCTTCCGTCAGCTTCCAGCCGCTGCCTTCCGGCGCGAAGCCCAGGCTTTCCAGCCACATCGGCTCGTACCAGGAGAACGGCACGTATACCTCGGCCACGTCGATCTCGTCGATCGGGCTGGTGATCCCCGCCGCCTTCCACAGTGCGGCAGCCGCATCCCGGCTGGCCTGCGGGTTGACCTGGTCGCGGCCGGCGTAGGCGAGTGGCTCGGTGCGCAACGCCGTGGCGTGCACCCACGCGACGGGATGTCCGTCGGCCACGCGGGCATCGGCAGCTTCCTCGTCACCGATCACCATGGCCGCCGCGCCGTCCGAGGACGGGCAGGTCTCGTCGTAGCGGATGGGATCCCACAGCATCGGGGACTCCATCACCTTTTCGACGGTGATATCGGGCTGATGCAGGTGTGCCAGTGGGTTCTTGGCGCCGTTGTGCCGGTCCTTGACCGCGACGATCGCGCCGATGTTCAGCGGTGCGCCGGAGCGGCGGATGTAGGCCCGCACGTGCGGAGCGAAGTAGCCACCCGCACCTGCGCCAACGGGCTTGGTGAACGGCACCGGAATGCTCAACGCCCACATGGCATTCGACTCGGACTGCTTCTCCCACGCCATGGTCAGCACGCGCTTGTACTTGCCCGACTGCACCAGGCTGGCGGCGACGATGGCCGTCGACCCGCCCACCGAACCCGCGGTGTGCACCCGGATCAACGGCTTGCCGGTCGCGCCCACGGCGTCGGCCATGAACAGTTCGGGCATCATCACGCCCTCGAAGAAGTCGGGCGCCTTGCCGACGACGACGGCGTCGATGTCGTCGAAGGTCGACCCCGAGTCCTCCAGCGCCCGGTCGATCGCCTCGCGGACCAGACCGTTCATCGAGACGTCTTTGCGCTTGGCGACGTACTTGGTTTGTCCCGTTCCCAGAACTGCGGCGAGGTTTTTGGCCATGACTACTTCCCCTCCAGCACGGCGACCAGATTCTGTTGCAGCGCAGGGCCGCTGGTGGCGTGAGCCAGGACGCGACCAGCCGATCCGTCAAAGATGTGCTGGGCGGCGAACCCGATCCGCTCGAGGCCGGCCGAGAACATCGGGTTGGCGGCCAGGGCGCCGCCCGACGGGTTGATCTTCGTCGACTCCGGTAGGCCGATCGCCTCGGTCAGGATGAGCTGCTGGTGGCTGAACGGCGCATACAGCTCCGCGATCTCGATGGAACTGGTGTCTCCGCCGGTGGCCGCCTTGGCCGATGCCGCGGTCGACGGTGACGTGGTCAGATCGCGTGCACCGAGAACCGGCGTTTCGATGCGGTGCTCGAAACCGGTGATCCACGCCGGGTTCTCCCGCAACTCACGCGCTCGGTCGCCGGCCGCCAGCACGATGGCCGACGCGCCGTCGGTGATCGGAGCGATGTCGTGGCGCCGCAACGGATCTGCGAAGTATGGCTGATCCAGCAGCTCGCTGATGGATCCGGTCGGTGCCACCTTGTCGGTGCGGCCGCCTGCGGCGAACGCGTCCAGCGCCACCTGAGCCATCTGCTCTTCGGTCCACTTGCCGGAGTCCAGGCCGAACCGTGCCTGCAGGCCTGCCATCGACACCGAATCGGGCCAGAGCGGCGCGACGGTGTACGGATCTGTCTGCAGTGCGAGCACCCGGCGCAGCGTGCCGGCCGACGATTTGCCGAAGCCGTACACCAGCGCGGTCTCTACCTCGCCGGTCAGGATCTTGATGTACGCCTCGTACAGCGCCCAGGCCGCATCCATCTCGACGTGGGATTCGTTGATCGGCGGAACGGCGCCGATCGAGTCGATCGCCGAGATGAACGAAAACGCGCGACCGGCAAGATAATCCGACGAACCGGAGCACCAGAACCCGATGTCGGTCTGCTTCAGGCCGAGCTCGTCGTAGAGCGATTTGAAGCACGGCATCAGCATCTCGACGCCGTTGGTGGTGCCGTTGGTGCGCCGGACATGCGGAGCATGCGCGAAGCCGACGACCGCTACATCGCGAAAAGTCATGTGGCGAGTCCCTTTAGAGGTGGTGCTTGTAGGTGTCGTAGTCGGCGTCGGGTTCGCCGGTCGGTTTGAAGTACTCGATGTTGTCGATGCCAAGACCCCACTCCTCGCGGGGCTTCCACACCGCCTGAACCCGCATGCCCATCCGCACGTCAGCGACCTCGATCTCCTGAATCAGGTGCAGGAACGGGATGTCGGCGCCGTCAAGCAACACATAGGCCGCGACGTACGGCGGCTTGATGCGCTGCCCGGCGAACGGGATGTTGATGATGGCGAACGTCGTCACCGTGCCCTTGTCCGGCAGCTCGATGAAGTTGTCCAACTCGAGGCCGGTGGCCGGGTCGGCTTCCTTCGGCGGGAAATAGACCTTGCCGTCGGTGCCGGTGCGAGCACCCAGCAGCTTGCCGTCTTCCAACCCGCGCAGGAAAGCGCTCTCGGGAAGCGATGCGGTGTGCTGGATTTCGATGCTGCTGGGCGACACCAGGATGGTCACCGGCTCGCGGTCATCAGAGGATGGTTGCGCGGGTTCTTCGGTGTCCCCGAGCGCGAAATACGCGATATCGGTGATCGCGCCGACGGGCTCGTCGATCCAGTGCGCGTGGACCCGCGCACCCGTGCTGATCGCGTCGGGCGATTCCGCGGCCACCGCGTGCAGCAGGGTGGTGTCCGCGCCGTCGAGCTTGATCAACGCCCAGGCGAACGGCTTGTCCAGGGGCTGGCCCTCCAGCGGGTGGGACTGCCAGGTCCACGACTCGACGGTCCCCACACCGGCGACCGGCACCACCTCCGTCAACGGCGCGTAAGTCACCGGGTCATACTCAGCGGGTGGTACGAGCACTCGCCCGTCCGAGCCGCGGACACCGAGGATGCGTCGCTCACGCAATGCGGTGAAGAACTGGCCGAGGAGTGGTCCGACTGAACGGGTGTAGTCGAATGACAGCTTCAGCGGTGCCGAAAGGGGCTTCTGATGCGCGTCGATCTGCACCGGGCTGCTTTGGCTGGTGGTCACATTATCGAGTAGAACAGGTTCTAAGAATCGTGGCAAGGACCGTGTCCCGGCCAGAAAGGCGGCACCGATGAAGCTGGGTCTGCAACTCGGATACTGGAGCGCACAACCCCCGACAAACCATGCGGAGCTGGTGGCCGTGGCCGAGGAGGCCGGGTTCGACACCGTGTTCACCGCCGAAGCGTGGGGCTCGGATGCATTCACCCCGTTGGCGTGGTGGGGGCGTGAGACCACCCGGATGCGGTTGGGCACCTCGGTGGTGCAACTGTCGGCTCGCACCCCGACCGCGTGCGCGATGGCGTCGCTGACGCTGGACCACCTCTCGGGGGGCCGGCACATCCTGGGGCTGGGTGTCTCCGGACCCCAGGTGGTCGAGGGCTGGTACGGGCAGAAGTTCCCGAAGCCGTTGGCGCGCACCCGCGAGTACATCGACATCATCCGGCAGGTCTGGGCGCGTGAAGCGCCGGTCACCAGCGCCGGCCCGCACTACCCGCTGCCGCTGTCCGGTGAGGGCACCACCGGGTTGGGCAAGCCGCTGAAGCCGATCGTGCACCCGCTGCGGGCCGACATCCCGATCATGCTTGGCGCCGAGGGTCCGAAGAACGTCGCGCTGGCTGCCGAGATCTGCGACGGGTGGCTGCCGATCTTCTACTCGCCGCGGCTGGCGCCGATGTACAACGAGTGGCTCGACGAAGGCTTCGCCCGTCCCGGCGCACGCCGCAGCCGGGAGGATTTCGAGATCTGCGCGACCGCGCAGGTCGTCGTCACCGACGACCGGGCGTCGATCATGGACCTGATCAAGCCCCACCTGGCGCTCTACATGGGCGGAATGGGCGCTGAGGACACCAACTTCCACGCCGACGTCTATCGGCGGATGGGTTACTCCGAGGTCGTCGACGAGGTCACCCGACTGTTCCGCAGCGACCGCAAAGACGACGCGGCCAAGGCCGTTCCGGACGAACTCGTCGACGACTCGGCGATCGTCGGCGACATCGACTACGTGCGCAAACAGATCGTCGCCTGGGAGGCCGCCGGGGTGACGATGATGGTCATCGGCGCGCGCACGCCCGAGCAGATCCGCGAGGCCGCAGCGCTGTTGTAGACACTTCTTGCGAGGTGTCTAGTCGGGGCTCTACATTGACCGGATGACGCTCGGCTCAGCTCAGCACGTGGGCGTCGCCGAACGTCATGTCGACGTGGGCGACCGAGCCCGAGACCATCGCGCGCTTCGGCAGCCCCAGTGTGGCCAGCTCTTTGGCGTACGGGTGGTCGCCGAGTCGCAGCGTGGCGCCGCCCGGCCGGAAGCGGACACCCGAATTCTTCATCTCCCAGGGCACCTCGCGAGTGGTGCCGTCGGCGAACGTGTAGGTCTTGAGGACCTGGGTGCGCGGGCGCAGCGACGGGATCGGCAAACCGCGGTGGAACTCGATTCCGGCGATCAGCGATCCGTTCTCACTGACATCGAAGGTGAACGGGTTGGCTTCGCGCACATTGAAGTCGGCCATGATTTTGGGGAAGCCCCAGATGGTGCGGCCGGCCTCCAGCGTGAAGGACTGGTCGACCGGCAGGTGATGGATGAACGCCGCGGCGTCGCCGAGTGCCTTGAGCCCGCGGGCATTCGAGCCCGGCGGATTGACCATGACGCAAGTTCCGAACTCGTTGTACTTGCCCAGGTCGCCGTCGATGTAGCGGGCCAGCATCAGGTTGACCACCGCGCGGCCGGGGCGGAATTCGCAGACCTTCAGTCCGCTGTAATCGACAAGTCGCTGCGCGGCATCGGCCGGAACCGAGAACATAGCCGTGTGAACGTCGGCCTTGCGAACCCGCACCGGCATGGTGAGCACCGTGCCGGCGATCGTGTGCTGCGAATCAGACATGCGGCCACTGTAAACCGCTTTGACATCCAACGTGAACGAAAAGTAGTGGAGGGAACGGAATGACAGGCACTTTGGCGCCGGCGAAGCCGAATGTTGATCTGACTGACGGCAATTTCTACGCCGACGGTGCGGCACGCGACGCGTATCGGTGGATGCGGGCCAACGAGCCGGTGTTTCGCGACCGCAACGGTCTCGCCGCCGCGACGACCTACCAGGCCGTGATCGACGCCGAGCGCGATCCCGAGACCTTCTCCAACACCGGCGGGATCCGGCCCGACAACCCGGGCATGCCCTACATGATCGACATGGACGATCCCGGACATCTGTTGCGGCGCAAGCTCGTCAATGCAGGCTTCACCCGTAAGCGGGTGATGGACAAGGTCGCCGGGATCGACACGCTGTGCGACACATTGATCGATGCGGTGTGCGAGCGGGGGGAGTGCGACTTCGTCCGCGACATCGCCGCGCCGCTGCCGATGGCCGTGATCGGCGACATGCTCGGTGTGCTGCCCGAGGAGCGCTCGACGCTGCTGAAGTGGTCCGATGACCTGGTGTGCGGCTTGAACTCGGCGGCCGACGCCGAAACACTGCAGGCGGTGATGGACGCGTTCGCCGGCTATTCCGCGTACGCCACCGAGACCATCGCCAAGCGCCGGGCGGAGCCGACCGACGATCTGTTCTCGATCCTGGTCAACTCCGAGGTCGAAGGTCAGCGTATGGCCGACGACGAGATCATCTTCGAGACCCTGCTGATTCTCATCGGCGGCGACGAGACCACCAGGCACACGTTGTCGGGCGGCACCGAACAGCTTGTGCGCCACCGGGATCAGTGGCAGCGCCTGGTCGCGGATCCGAGCCTGATTCCCGGCGCCATCGAGGAGATGCTGCGCTGGACCTCGCCGGTGAAGAACATGGCCCGCACCGCCATGCGCGATGTGGACTTCCACGGCACCCAGTTGCGCCAGGGCGAGAAGATGCTCTTGATGTTCGAGGCCGCCAACTTCGACGAGTCGGTGTTCGGCGATCCGGAGAATTTCCGTATCGACCGGAATCCGAACAGTCACTTGGCCTTCGGCTTCGGAACCCACTTCTGCCTCGGCAACCAGCTGGCCCGGCTGGAGTTGAGCACGATGGTGCGCAAGGTTCTCGAACGTCTGCCGGACCTGCGCCTGGCCGACGAGTCCGCGCTGCCGCTGCGGCCGGCCAACTTCGTCAGTGGCCTCGAGGAGATGCCGGTGGTGTTCACTCCGTCGCGCCCGGTGCTCGCCTAGACTCGCGCGACCGTCGCACCACAGTCACGGCCGACGCCCAGCGTGACGCTGGGGTGACGCTCGGGGTGATTGTTTGATCACTCCCGATTGTGGGAACCACGACCCCATCTCGGGGTAAGCGGTGTTGCTTGCCGGACCGGGGCGACATCGTTACTAGCTGTGGGGCGACATGAGTGTTACCGAATCTGACCAGGCCCATTACCTGCGGCGACTCTTTGTCGCCGCGATGCTGGCTACCGCGACGCTGGTGACGGCACCGACCGGCAGCCCGGTCGCCTCGGCAGAGGAGGGGTGTCCTGACGTCGAGGTGGTCTTCGCGCGCGGCACCTTCGAACCGCCGGGTGTCGGGGGCATCGGTCAGGCGTTCGTCGACGAGTTGCGGGCCCAGCCGCAGCTGGCAGGCAAGTCCGTCGATGTGTATGCGGTGAATTACCCTGCTTCACTGCAGTTTTCGACCGCGGCCGATGGTGTGATCGATGCCAGCAATCGGGTCCGCGATATGGCGACACGGTGCCCCGACACCAAGATGGTGTTGGGTGGATACTCGCAGGGCGCGGCGGTGGCCGGCTACGTCACGGCCGACAAGATCCCCGATGGCTACATCCCGCCCGACGGCATCACCGGGCCCATGGCGCCGGAGATCGCCAAGCACGTCTCCGCCGTC
The DNA here is from genome assembly GCF_002086695.1 of Mycolicibacterium rhodesiae. Lineage (GTDB taxonomy): Bacteria > Actinomycetota > Actinomycetes > Mycobacteriales > Mycobacteriaceae > Mycobacterium > Mycobacterium rhodesiae. Next base: position 365,040 of record NZ_MVIH01000004.1, on the reverse strand, counting down.
GCGCTGTTCGGTAAGCCGTCCAACGGGTTCTTGAACACGATCGACCGGAGCGTGCCGCCCATCACGGTGGGCAGTCTCTACGCGGCCAAAACCATCGACCAATGTATTCCCGAAGACCCGATCTGCTCGCCTACCGGCGGCAACAACGGCGCCCACCAGGCGTACGCCTTCGACGGAATGACCGCGCAGGCAGCCGCTTTCGCGGCGGACAAGATCGTCGCGGGAATGGCGACGGCCCCCAAGACGACTAGCGCATCTTGAACTGAGGCGCCCGCTTCTCCTTGAACGCCAGCGGACCTTCCTTGGCGTCCTCGGACAGGAACACTGGGATGCCGTTGGCGGTGTCGGGCTTGAATGCGTCGAGTTCGTGCATGCCCTCGGCCTCGCGAATGGTCTTGAGGATCGCCTGCACGGCGAGCGGCCCGTTGTTGTTGATGACCTCGGCGATCTCAAGCGCCTTGTCCAGCGCCGTGCCGTCCGGCACCACGTACCCGATCAGGCCGTAGGACAGGGCCTCCGCAGCGCTAATGTGCCGGCCGGTCAGCAGCAGATCGCACGCGATGGTGTACGGGATCTGCCGCGGCAGGCGCACAGCCGAGCCGCCCATCGGATACAGGCTCCACTTTGCCTCGGAGATGCCGAACTTGGCGCTCTCGCCGGCCACTCGGATGTCGGTACCCTGCAGGATCTCCGTGCCGCCGGCGATGGCCGGGCCTTCGACGGCCGCGATCAGCGGCTTGGTCAGCCTGCGGCCCTTCAGCAGACCTTCGATCTTCGTCGGATCGAAGGCGCCGCTCTTGAACGAATCGCCGGGAGGCGCCTTGGTCGCACCCTTGAGGTCCATGCCCGCGCAGAAGTAGCCGCCGGCTCCCGTCAGGATGCAGGTGCGGATCTCCGGATCGTTGTCGACACGGTCCCAGGCCTCCACCATGATCGAGAGCATCTCGGTGGAAAGCGCGTTGCGAGCCTCCGGCCGGTTCAGCGTGACGATGAGAGTGTGTCCGCGCTGCTCAATGAGGGCATCGGGGCTTTTTTCGGACTCGCTCACGGGTACCTGCCTTCCAGCGTCACTGCCACAGACTTGTCAGGAAATGTAACACGTTCTAATTTGGGTCCGTGGCCCTGAACATAGCTGATCTAGCCGAGCACGCCATCGACGCCGTGCCAGACCGCGTCGCCTTCATTTGTGGTGACGACAAAATCACCTTCGCCGAGTTGGAGGAGAAGGCGAACCGGTTCGCGCACTACCTCCTCGACCATGGCGTCAAGAAGGACGACAAGGTCGGGTTGTACTGCCGCAACCGCATCGAAATCGTCATCGCGATGCTGGGCACCATCAAGGCGGGCGCGATCCTGGTCAACGTCAACTTCCGCTATGTCGAGGGTGAACTGCGGTACCTGTTCGAGAACTCCGACATGGTCGCGTTGGTGCACGAACGCCAGTACGCCGACCGGGTCGCCAACGTGCTGCCGGATACGCCGGACGTCAAGACGATCCTCGTGATCGAGGACGGCAGCGACAACGACTACCAGCGTTACGGCGGCGTCGAGTTCTACTCGGCACTGTCCGAGAGCTCGCCCGAGCGGGACTTCGGCGAGCGCAGCGAGGACGACATCTACCTGCTGTACACCGGCGGCACCACCGGCTTCCCCAAGGGCGTGATGTGGCGTCACGAGGACATCTACCGGGTTCTGTTCGGCGGCACCGACTTTGCCACCGGTGAGTTCGTCAAGGACGAGTACGACCTGTCCCGGGCCGCCGCGGAGAACCCGCCGATGGTCCGCTACGCGATCCCACCGATGATCCACGGCGCCACCCAGTCGGCGACCTGGATGTCCATCTTCTCGGGCCAAACCACCGTGCTGGCACCGGAATTCGACGCCGACGAGGTGTGGCGCACCATCCACGAGCACAAGGTGAACCTGCTGTTCTTCACCGGTGACGCGATGGCGCGGCCGTTGCTCGACGCGCTGCAGTCCGCACTGGACAGCGGCAAGGAATACGACCTCTCCTCGTTGTTCCTGCTCGCCAGCACTGCCGCGCTGTTCTCCACCAGCCTCAAGGAGAAGCTGCTCGAACTGCTGCCCAACCGGGTGATCACCGACTCGATCGGTTCGTCGGAGACCGGCTTCGGTGGCACCAGCATCGTCGCCAAGGGCGAGCACCACATGGGCGGCCCACGGGTGACGATCGACCATCGCACCGTCGTGCTCGACGAGGACGGCAACGAGGTCAAGCCCGGGTCCGGGGTCCGCGGCGTTATCGCCAAGAAGGGCAACATCCCGGTCGGCTATTACAAGGACGAGAAGAAGACCGCCGAGACCTTCAAGACCTACAACGGTGTGCGCTATGCGATTCCTGGCGACTACGCCGAGGTCGAGGCGGACGGCACCGTGGTCATGCTGGGCCGCGGCTCGGTGTCGATCAACAGCGGCGGCGAGAAGATCTATCCCGAAGAGGTCGAGGCCGCGCTCAAGGGCCATCCGGACGTTTTCGACGCCCTGGTGGTCGGTGTGCCCGACCCGCGCTTCGGCAACCATGTCGCCGCCGTCGTCGCTCCCCGCAAGGGAGCCCGCCCGTCGCTGGCCGATCTGGATGTCTTCGTGCGCAAGGAGATCGCCGGCTACAAGGTGCCGCGCAGCCTGTGGATCGTCGACGAGGTGAAGCGTTCCCCGGCCGGTAAGCCCGACTACAAGTGGGCCAAGGACCAGACCGAGCTTCGTCCGGCCGACGAGGTGCACGCCAAGCACGCGGGGGCTGCCAGCTGATGCACACCGAACTCTGCGATCGGTTCGGCATCCAGTACCCGATCTTCGTTTTCACCCCGTCGGAGAAGGTCGCCGCCGCGGTCAGCCGGGCCGGCGGCATGGGCGTGTTGGGATGCGTTCGGTTCAACGATCCCGATGACCTGGAAGCTGTTCTGCAATGGATGGACGAGAACACCGACGGTAAGCCGTACGGCGTCGACGTGGTGATGCCGGCCAAGATCCCCACCGAAGGCTCGTCGCTCGACATCAACAAGCTGATCCCGCAGACACATCGGGACTTCGTCGCCAAGACGCTCGCCGACCTCGGAGTGCCGCCCCTGCCCGAGGACGAGGCGAAATCCGAAGGCGTGCTCGGGTGGCTTCACTCGGTGGCCCGCAGCCACGTCGAGGTGGCGCTGCGGCACCCCATCAAGCTCATCGCGAACGCGCTCGGTTCACCGCCCAAGGACGTCATCGACCAGGTGCACGAGGCCGGGGTTCCGGTGGCCGCGCTGGCCGGAAGCGCCAAGCACGCGCAGCGGCACGCCGAGAACGGTGTCGACATCGTGATCGCCCAGGGCCACGAGGCCGGCGGGCATACCGGTGAGATCGCCTCGATGGTGCTGGTGCCGGAGGTCGTCGATGCACTTGACGGTAAGGCGGCAGTGCTCGCGGCGGGTGGTATCGGAACCGGCCGCCAGGTGGCTGCCGCGCTCGCCCTTGGTGCACAAGGTGTTTGGATGGGGTCGGCGTTCCTGACCGCCGCTGAATACGACCTCGGTGTTCGCACCGAAGGCGGAGCATCGGTGATCCAGGAGGCGCTGCTGGCCGCCAGCTCCAGTGACACCGTCCGCCGCCGCATCTACACCGGCAAGCCGGCTCGCCTGCTCAAGAGTCGGTGGACCGAGGCATGGGACGCCGAGGGCGCACCCGAGCCGCTGCCGATGCCGCTGCAGAACATCCTGGTCTCCGAGGCGCATCAGCGAATGAGCGCCTCGGAGGACCCGACCACCGTCGCGATGCCGGTCGGCCAGATCGTGGGCCGGATGAACGAGATCCGCCCGGTTGCCGACATCATCGCCGAACTGGTCACCGGCTTCGAGGCCGCGACGCGGAAACTGGACACGATCCGCGACAGCTAGCCCAACAGGCTGACTAAGCTCGGTCGGGTGAACGGCGCACAGGCACTGATCTCGACCCTGGTCGACCACGGTGTGCGGGTGTGCTTCGCCAACCCCGGCACCTCGGAGATGCACTTCGTCGCCGCGCTGGACACCGTGCCGCAGATGCGCGGTGTGCTCACCCTTTTCGAGGGTGTCGCCACCGGGGCCGCCGACGGTTACGCCCGCATCGCCGACGAGCCCGCCGCGGTCCTGCTGCACCTGGGCCCCGGACTGGGCAACGGCCTGGCCAACCTGCACAACGCACGTCGGGCGCATGTGCCTGCGGTCGTGGTCGTCGGCGACCACGCCACCTATCACAAGAAATACGACGCGCCGCTGGAGTCCGATATCGACTCGGTGGCGCAGACCGTGTCGGGCTGGGTGCGCCGCACCATGGCGGTCGCCGACGTAGCCGCCGATACCGCAGCTGCCATCGCGTCCGCGCGTGCCCACCGGCACATCGCCACACTGATCCTGCCCGCCGATGTCTCGTGGGGTGAGGGCGCGTCCGAAGTGAAAGAGGTTGCGGCACAGCCGGCCGCGGTCCTTCACGAAGCCGAACAGATCGAGTCGGCGCTGCGTTCCGGTGAGCCGACGGTGATCATGGTCGGTGGTGACGCCACCGGGGCCGACGGCCTGTCCGCGGCCGTCAGGCTCGCGCAGGCGTGCGGGGCGCAGGTGTTGTGCGAGACGTTCCCCACGCGCCTGGAGCGCGGGGCCGGTCTGCCTGCTGTCGAACGGCTCGCCTACTTCGCCGAAGCGGCCACCGCCCAGCTCGCCGGTGCCCGACATCTGGTGCTGGCCGGTGCGCCGCACCCGGTGTCGTTCTTCGCCTATCCCGGCAAGCCGAGTGATCTGGTGCCCGACGGCTGTGCGGTACACACGTTGGCCGGGCCGGTCGGCGCCAGGGCCGCACTCAGCGTGCTCGCCGATCGGATCGCGCCGGGCGAGACCGCAGCCATTGCGGCGCTGTCGCGGCCGTCGTTGCCGAGCGGTCCGCTCAACGTGGTGACCTCCGCTGACGTCATCGGTGCGCTGCTGCCCGAACATGCCATCGTCGTCGACGAGTCGAACACCTCGGGAGTCCTTCTGGCGCAGGCCACGGCCGGTGCCCCCGCGCATGACTGGCTCACCCTGACCGGCGGGGCGATCGGCTATGCGCTCCCGGTGTCGGTCGGTGCCGCCATCGCCGCGCCGGAGCGCCCGGTGCTGTGCCTGGAGTCCGACGGTTCGGCCATGTACACGATCTCGGCGCTCTGGACCCAAGCCCGCGAACAACTCGACGTCACCACGGTTGTCTACGCCAATCGCGCCTACGACATCCTGCGCATCGAACTACAGCGCGTTGGCGCCGAGGCGGTGGGGGAGCGGCCCGGTCCGAAAGCCGAGTCACTGCTCGATTTGACCAGTCCCACACTTGATTTCGTTCGCATTTCCAAGGGCATGGGTGTTCCGGCCCGCCGGGTGGGCACTGCCGAGGAGCTTGCCGATGCGCTGCGGTGGGCCTTCGACGAACCGGGACCGCACCTCATCGAGGCGGTCATGCCGTCGATCACCGGCTAGTGCCGGATTTCGAACACCGGGTCGGCGCAGTCCAGTGCCTCGGCGGACAGGCGGCGTTTGATGATCTTGAACGTCTCGGTACGCGGTAAGGAGGTGCTGACCCGCACGAACGCCGGCCACTGCTTTCCTCCGAGGTCACTTTGGGCGGTCAGGAACTCCCGGAACTCGTTCACGTCGAACGTCGCGTCCTCGGGCATGACCAGTGCGGCCATCACCCGGTCACCGACCGCGGGGTCGGGGATGGCGTAGACCGCGGCCTCGGTCACGTCGGGGTAGCGCATCAGCACCCGTTCGATCGGTGCGGTGCCAAGGTTCTCACCGTCGACCCGCATCCAGTCACCGAGGCGGCCGGCGAAGTGCACATAGCCGGCGTCGTCGCGGTAGGCCAGATCGCCGCTGTGGTAAACGCCGCCGGTCATGCGCTCCGACTCGGCGTCCGGGGCGTTGTAGTAACCGCGGAAGTTGCCGGGGCCGGTGAGGTTCACCAGTTCGCCGATGACCCCGGGCGGGCACGGCTCGCCGGTGTCGACGTCGACGATCTCCAGACCCTCGGGCAGTGGGCCCAGCGCACCCTCTGGGGTATCCGGGGTGCGGGCGATGTTGACGCCACCCTCGGTGGACCCGAACCCGTCGACCACTGTCACTCCGAAGCGCTTGGCGAATCGGTCGATGTCGCGCGGCGCGGCTTCGTTGCCGTAGACGATCCGCAGCGGGTTGTCGGCGTCGTCGGGGCGCGCCGGGGTGGCCAGGATGTACGACATCGGCTTGCCCACATAGTTGGCGTAAGTGGCGTTGAACCTGCGTGCGTCAGGGATGAACTGGGAGGCGGAGAACTTACGGCGCAACGCAATCGATGCACCCGCCGCCACCGCCACGGCCCAACCTGCCATCACCGCGTTGGAGTGGAACAGCGGCATCGACAGGTAGCAGGTGTCGGCGGCCCCCAGCCCGAACCGCTCGGCCAGCATCACACCCGGGACGGCCACCTTCTCGTGGGTGCACCGCACCGCCTTCGGGTCGCCGCTGGTGCCCGAGGTGAAGATCAGCATGAACAGATCGTCGAGGGTGCTGGGCGCGAATGTGATGGGGGAGCCACGGAATCGTGCGAGCTCGTCCGCCCACGCGGGTGAACCCACGTCGATGACGGCCATACCCTCGGGCGCGAACCCGGCGCCGTAACCATCGAGATCACCGTCGGCGAGAACCAGCTGACAGTCGGCGGTCTCGATGTCCCGCGCCAGCGCCTCGCCGCGGCGCGTGGGATTCAGCCCGACCGGAACCAGCCCGGCCATCGCCGCCGCCACCAGCAGCGACGAGAAGAACGGCGTGTTACCCAGCAGCACGCCGACGTGCGGGGGATTGTCCGGATCGAGCCGTGCGGTCAGCGCCGCCGCCAGGTCGGCGGCGTCCTGAATATGTTGGCGCCAGGTCGAATACGAGCCATCGTCGGCGTGGATGCCGCGATCGTCGACGTCAGCCAGCCGCGCCAGCAGGTCGGTGACGGTCGGCTGGCTCAGCGATCCGGTCAAGCCGGTGTGTCGGCCAGCTCACGGCCGATCTGCCGCAGTTGCGCGGTCGCACCGCCCAGCGCGAACTCGATCTGCTTGGCGGTGAGGAAGTACCGATGCACCTGATGGTCGACGTCGATCCCGACACCGCCGTGGACGTGCACGGTGGTGTGGGCGACTCGGTGCCCCGCCTCGGCTGCCCAGAACGCGGCGGTGGCCACTTCAGGGTCGGCGGGCAGGTCCTCCGACAATCGCCAGGACGCCTGCACCAGTGCCAGGCCAAGGCCCTTGATGTCGATGTAGTCGTCGGCAAGTCGGGCGGAGACCGCCTGGAAGCTGCCGATCGGCCGGTCGAACTGCTCGCGGGTGCGGGCGTACTCGGCCGTCAACTCGAGCGCGCGCTCGAGCACGCCGAGCTGGAAGGCGGTGTAGCCCAACGTCTTGTGCGTGGACAACCACGCCAGTACCTCGGCGTCACCGACGATCCGGTCGGCGCCGATCTCGACGCCCGCGAGGTCGAGCTCGCCGGCGCTGTTGAGTCCGGTGGTCAGCAGCGGCGTCACCGATACTCCGGCGTCGTCCCTGGCCACCAGGAATACCTTTGTGCCGGAATCGGTTTCGGCGGGAACGAGGAACGCGTCCGCGACCGGACCGAACGGGACCTGGGTACGGGTGCCGGTCAGGCGGAACCCGCCACCGGAAGCGGCGGCCTGCACCGGGCCCTGACCGAATTCCCCGTCGAGGGCCACGGTCAGGATCTTGTCGCCGGCCACCGCCGGGGCGCCCCACTGCTCTTGCAGCTCGGGCGTGCCGACGCGGCCCAGTACTCCCGCGCCGAGGACGACCGACTCCAGGTAGGGCACCGCGGCCAACTGTCGGCCCAGCGCCGCCAGGATCGCCGTCTGCTCCAGGACGCCGAACCCGGCGCCGCCCACCGATTCCGGTGCGGCAGTGGACAGGATGTCCGCGTCGATCAGCTTGCGCCACAGTTCGGTGTCGAAGCGCTGTTCGAGGCTATCCAGCTCCCGCTGATGCTGCGGGGTGCAGACGGCGTCGACGATGGTGCCGACGAGACCCGAAAGATCCTGTGCTGCTTCTGTTCTGGTGAAGTCCATGTTGGTCCTAAGTCGTCTCGGGTCGTGTCAGCGGTTGACTCGGGGCAGGCCCAGGGCGACCATGCCGATGATGTCGCGCTGGATCTCGTTGGTGCCGCCACCGAAGGTGAGGATCAGGGCCGCGCGGTGCATCCGCTCGATCCGGCCGCGAAGGAGGGCGCCGGGCGAATCCTGGCGCAGAGTGGCTGAGGGGCCGAGGATCTCCATCAGCAACCGGTAGGCCTCGGTGGCCAGTTCGGTGCCGAAGACCTTGGCCGCGGAGGCATCGGCGGGGCTCAGCGTCCCGCTCTTGGCGGATGCCAGCTCCCAGTTGATCAGCTTGAGGTACTCGCCCTTGGCCAGCACGCGCGCGAGGTTGAGCTGCACCCATTCGGAGTCGATGAGGCGGTTGCCGTGGGCGTCCTTGGTGTTCTGCGCCCACTCCCGAACCTGGTTGAGCGCCAGGAAGATTGGCTGGGCCGAGACCAGTGCGACCCGTTCGTGATTGAGCTGATTGGTGACCAGCTTCCAGCCGCCGTTCTCCTCGCCAACCCGGCTGCTCACGGGCACGCGAACATCCTGGTAGTAGGTGGCACTGGTGCCGACGCCGGCCATCGTGTGCACCGGAGTCCAGGAGAAACCGTCGGCGGTGGTCGGCACGATCAGCACCGAGATGCCGCGGTGCTTCTTCGCCTCGGGGTTGGTGCGCACCGCGAGCCAGACGTAGTCGGCGTACTGGATCAGGCTGGTCCACATCTTCTGACCGTTGACCACGTAGTCGTCGCCGTCCTGCACGGCGGTCGTGCGCAACGCCGCCAGGTCGGTGCCTGCGCCCGGCTCGGAGTAGCCGATCGCGAAGTGCAGGTCACCCGAGGCGATCTTGGGCAGGTAGAACTTCTTCTGCTCCTCGGTGCCGAACGCCATGATCGTCGGCGCGACGCTGTTGATCGTCAGGAAGGGCACCGGCGCGCCGGCGATGGCCGCCTCGTCGGTGAAGATCAGCGAATCCATCGGGTCGCGGTTCTGGCCGCCGTACTCCTCCGGCCAGTTCAGCGTGAGCCAGCCGTCCTTACCCATCTGGGACACGGTCTCGCGGTAGATGTTGCCGGTGCCGATCTCGCCGCCCGAGGTCGACGTGAGTGCTTCCAGGCGCTCCGGCGTCATCAGCTTGCCGAAGTACGAGCGCAACTCGCGGCGCAGCTCCTCTTGTTCGGGGGTGTAACTGATCCGCATCGACTCGATCCTCCGCTGAAAGTTGCAAGCTGTCGACGACCCGCCGACACTCCTGGTTGTAACACGTTCTAGTCTTGTGGTCCAGCGCCCGTTCGGCCGGGATACGGATCGATCTGGTCGTATCGTGGTGCTGCGAACGCCCGGCCGTCGGGGTCTGTCAGCCAAGGAGGTTGTCATGCGAGTCGAAGTCGACCGTGATCGTTGTGAAGGTAACGCTGTCTGTGTGGGAATCGCGCCGGACCTGTTCGAACTGGACGACGAGGACTACGTGATCGTCACCAAGGATCCGATCCCCGCAGACCAGGAGGCGCTGGCCGAGCAGTCCATCGCCGAATGCCCTCGCGCCGCACTGACCCGCAAAGACTAGAGGTATTAGTAAGTGACTGCAGAAGTGACCGGCGACGCCATCGATCTCACCGGACGCGTCGCCGTGGTGACGGGCGCTGCTTCGGGGCTCGGCCGTGCCGAGGCCATCGGGCTGGCCCGCTCCGGCGCCACGGTCGTCGTCAATGACATGGCCAAGGCCCTTGATGAGTCCGACGTTCTCGATGAGATCAGTACTGCCGGCTCCAAAGGCGTCGCGGTGGCCGGCGACATCAGCCAGCGTTCGACGGCCGATGAGCTGGTGTCCTGCGCCGACTCGCTCGGTGGGCTGAGCATCGTCGTGAACAACGCCGGTATCACCCGGGACCGCATGTTGTTCAACATGACCGACGAGGACTGGGACGCGGTCATCGCGGTGCACCTTCGCGGACACTTCTTGCTGACCCGCAACGCGGCGACGTACTGGCGCAATCAGGCCAAGGAAAACGGTGGCTCGGTCTACGGCCGGATCATCAACACCACGTCGGAAGCCGGGCTGTCGGGACCGATCGGCCAGGCCAATTACGGTGCGGCCAAGGCAGGCATCACGGCACTGACTCTGACTGCGTCCCGCGCTCTCGGGCGCTACGGTGTGCGGGCCAACGCGATCGCCCCGCGTGCGCGCACCGCGATGACCGCCGACGTGTTCGGCGATGCGCCCGATCTCGCCGACGGCGAGGTCGATCCTTTGTCGCCCGAACACGTGGTGACGCTGGTGCGCTTCCTGGCCTCGCCGGCCTCGGACAAGGTCAACGGACAGGTGTTCGTGGTCTACGGGCCGTCGGTCGCGTTGGTGGCCGCCCCGACCACGGAGCATCAGTTCGACGCTGACGGCGCGGCCTGGGATCCGGGGACGCTGGGCGCGGCCATGGGGGCCTACTTTGCTGACCGCGACCCCGAGCGCACTTTCGGCGTGATGGGCCTGCTGCGCGACTGAACGGGCCTGAGCGGACTACTCCGCCTCACCAGTGACCGGCTTACCGGCCAGCGCGTCGAGGAAGGACCGCGCCCACCGGTCGACGTCATGGGCCAGGACCTGGCGCCGTAGCGCCCGCATCCGCCGCCGGCCCTCCTCGGCAGTCTGGTTGAGCGCGGCTTCGATGGTGTCCTTGACGCCCTCGAGATCGTGCGGGTTGGTCAGGTAAGCCTGGCGGAGTTCCGCTGCGGCACCGGTGAATTCACTCAAGACCAGGGCACCCCCGAGATCACTGCGGCAGGCGACGTACTCCTTGGCGACCAGGTTCATGCCGTCGCGAAGCGGCGTCACCAGCATGACGTCGGACGCCACGAAGAACGCGATCAATTCCTCACGCGGTACCGGCCGGTGGATGTAGTGCACGACCGGATGGCCGACTTCACCGTATTCGCCGTTGATGTGGCCGACCTGCTGTTCGATCTCGTTGCGCAGCACCCGATAACTCTCGACCCGCTCGCGGCTGGGGGTGGCGAGCTGCACCAGGACGGTGTCGTCGCGCTTGGCGCGTCCCTCGGCAAGCAACTCCGAAAACGCCCTGAGCCGAACGTCGATGCCCTTGGTGTAGTCCAGCCGATCCACGCCGAGCAGGATCTTGCGCGGGTTGCCGAGTTCGGCCCGCAGTTCCTTCGCCCGCTTGCGAACGTCGCGGTTACGGGCCTTGCTGTCCAACTCGGCGGAATCGATCGAGATGGGGAAGGCGCCGACCTTCACCGTGCGGAAGCCCAACTGCACTTCGCCGAATCGGGACCGCACACCAACCGAGGCGCGAGAGGTGTTGGCGCCGACCAGCCTTCGCGACAGGAACAGGAAGTTCTGGGCGCCACCGGGCAGATGGAAACCGACGAGATCGGCGCCGAGCAGACCTTCGATGATCTCGGTGCGCCACGGCATCTGCATGAACAGTTCCACCGGCGGGAACGGAATGTGCAGGAAGAACCCGATGGTCAAATCGGGACGCAGCGTGCGCAGCATCTTGGGCACCAGTTGAAGCTGGTAGTCCTGAACCCACACCGTGGCGCCTTCGGCGGCGGCCCGCGACGTCGCTTCGGCGAAGCGCCGGTTGACCTCGACATAGCGATCCCACCACTCGCGGTGGTAGATCGGCTTGACGATCACATCGTGATACAGCGGCCACAGGGTGGCGTTGGAGAAACCCTCGTAGTACTCGGCGACGTCTTCGGCGGACAGCCGAACCGGGACGAGCTGCATGTCGTCCTCGACGATCGGCTCCTCGGGCCCGTCGACAATTCCCGGCCAACCGATCCACGCGCCGCGCTGACGACGCAGCAGCGGCTCCAGTGCGGTGACCAGGCCGCCCGGGCTGCGCTTCCACGTCACGCTGCCGTCGGGCAGCCGCTCCATGTCGATCGGCAGCCGGTTGGCGACCACCACGAAATCAGAATCTCCGGAGCGGGCGGCGTCCTTGCCCCCGGACACCGGTTACGCCTCGAGCTTTGAGGGCCCAATGCCGAGCATCGACAGGAAGACCCGGCACTCGTCGGCGTCATTCGCGTAGGCCGCGACGACGCGACGGGCCTGGCGCGCCGTGCTGTCGGCCAGCGGCTCGACATCGTCGATATCCGTGGGATTTGTTTTTGCAGGCATTGCTCAACCTTAGCGAAGGGGATTTGAGCCGCTACGGGCTCGAGGAAATGGTCGACCTGGGCTGGACGGCGACTTCGTCCTGGCTGGTCTCGTAGCAGGCCGCCGACTCCCAATAGCCGGTGCACGGCGTGCCGTTGATGTTGGGGACGAGGTCGGCGCCGATGCCGGTTTCGGAGGTCGACGTCACGTCCTGTGTGGTCCGCGGCTGTAGATCGTCGAACGCGTCATCACCGTTGGTGGTGGCGACCGGGGTCATGGTGGGTGTGCAGTTCCCGGTCGACGGGTCCAGCGATTCACCCGACTGGCAACCCGCCGACCCGCCCGGCTGGGTATCCACCGGCTGGGGCACCGGCACCGGCTGCGGCTCGGGAATCCCACCTTCGCCTTCTGCCTGCGCCAGCGGAGCTGTGGCCACCGCGAGCGTGAACATGCCCGCGGTGAGCAGCTTTGTCACCCAGGTCAAGTGGATCGGCATCGTTGCCCTCTCTGATCTGCTCCCGGACTAGGGGCTAGACGAAATGCTCGAGTGCGGAGACACAGCCGGAACCTGGTTCTCCTGCAGCCCGATGCACTGGCCGGTGTTGGCGCCGGTGCACGGAATCCCCTGAACCTCGGGGAGGCTGCTGGAATCGCCCGGCGTCGAGTACGTGACGTTACCGCCGCCGCTGGACGTCGTGGGGTAATTGCCGCCCGGCTGGTTGGGCACCAGTTCCGGAATGCACTGATCGGTGTAGAGATCCTCGGACTCGCCGGCAGGGCATGCCATCACCGGGCCCGCCGGCGCTCCCGACGGCGCGGCGAAGAACGCAACCGCGGGCGCAGCCGCGATGGTGATGCTGAACCCGCCGGCGAGGAGGATGCGGCGGCCGACTGAGGAGGAAATCGCCATACTTCACGCTTTCTTGAGAAGTTGACGGAGTTCCGAAGTCGGCCCTCCGTTTTTACGGACTGACGGTCGAGCGGGGTTGCACCGCAGGAGCCTGCTGCTCTTGCTGCAATCCTATGCACTGACCGGTGTTTGCGCCTGTGCAAGGGATGCCCTGGACCTCGGGCAGGCCGCCCTGCGGACCGGCGTTGGGCGCGACCTCGCATCCACCGGTCGCCGGATTGACGGCCTGGCCGGCGGGACACGCGGCCAGCGGTGCGATGGACGGAACGGCGACGACGGACAGCGCGGGCGCTGCCGTCACCGCGAGCGCGAAGCCGCCCGCGAGGGCCAGGCGCCGTGTCGCGATCTTCAAGTTAGCCATGATTGTGCCTTCTGTTCGGTTTGCTGAGTGACCGTGGGAGGCAGTGTATGACTGCCGTAAGGGTCCCGCAGTTGTTCGGCGGTTTTATCGATAGCGGAACCGAGGTTGTTACACCGGGGTTAATATTCGGACGCGGTGAATTCTGACGCGGTTGAGGCACTGATCAAGGCGCATAACTGCGGGCGGAGAAAATGCGAGCGTCGGAATGTCGGAAGGCCGTGGAGTGCGTCCGAATTAGTGCTCCGGGGCGTATCGCAGGTTGATTTCCTCCGGCTTGCCCGGTCCCGCGCAACGTCGGACATGGCGCGTCGGGAAGTTCGCTGGAAGCGGTGGTGGGACGGCCTCTATGCCGCGACGTGCCGCCGTGGTTCTATACGTAGAACCTGTTTCAGTTTCGCGTGAGGAGTCGGCGTGCAGCTCTCGTTCGAGGATCGGACGTACCTGGTCACCGGTGGTGGCAGCGGTATCGGCAAAGGTGTGGCGGAGGACCTGGCCAAAGCCGGCGCCAACGTCATGATCGTTGGCCGCGGAGCCGATCGGCTGGCCGCAACCGCGGACGAGATCAACGCCGCCGCGCCGAACGGCAACGTCAGATACCAGCCCGCCGACGTCACCAACGAGGACCAGATCGCCGCGGTCGTGGACGCTGCCAGGGCGTGGAACGGCCGGCTGCACGGCGCGGTGCACTGCGCCGGCGGGTCGCAGACCATCGGCCCCATCACCCAGATGGACTCCGAAGCGTGGCGCGCCACGGTCGACCTGAACATCAACGGTTCGATGTACGTGCTCAAGCACTCGGCCCGGGAGATGGTGCGCGGCGGCGGCGGATCCTTCGTCGGTATCTCGTCGATCGCCTCCAGTAACACCCATCGATGGTTCGGGCCGTACGGCGTCACGAAGTCGGGTTTGGACCATCTGATCCAGCTGGCCGCCGACGAACTCGGGGCGTCCTGGGTGCGCGTCAACGGCATCCGGCCCGGGCTGATCCGGACCGAACTGGTGCAGATGGTTCTCGACTCACCCGAGATCAGCGGGGATTACGCCGAGTGCACGCCGCTGCCGCGCCCCGGTGAGGTCTCCGACGTCGCGAACGCGACACTGTTCCTGCTCAGCGATGCAGCCCAGTGGATCACCGGACAGATCATCGGCGTCGACGGCGGGCAGAACCTGCGGCGCGGGCCGGACTACTCGGCGATGCTCGAGCCGGCCTTCGGCGCCGACGGACTACGCGGAGTGGTCTGAGGCCGCCGCGTCCCGCGCCGCGAGGCTGCCGACCGCCGACCAATCCAGGTGGTCGCCACCGGCGGCAAGCAGACGCAGGAACCGGTCGCGCAGCAGGCTGGCGATCGGCAACGGCACCCGTAGCTCCTCGGCGGCGGCCAGAACCAGTCCGATGTCCTTGTGCCCCAACGGTGCAGCGAATCCGGCCGGCTCGAACTGCTCGCTGGCGATGAGTCCGCCGTAGGTCTTGTACACCGGCGCCGAGAACAACGTCGACGTCAGGATGTCCAGGTACTGATGCTTGTCGACCCCGCCGCGGTCCACCAGTGCCATTGCCTCCCCGAGGGACTCGATCACCGAGCCGATCAGGAAATTGCCACTGAGCTTCACCAGGTTGGCGGCCGACGGATCCTCCGACACCACGAACGTGCGCTGGCCGATCGCATCGAAGACGGGCGTCACCGCGGTCACGGTGTCTGATGGGCCCGCGGTGACGACGAACAGCGCCGCCGCCGCGGCAGCCTCCGGACGGCCGAACACAGGTGCCGAGACGAACCTCTGGCCGGCGGCGCCGTGCGCTTCGGTGAGGCGTTTCGACAGGGCGACGCTGATCGTGCTGGACGAGATGTGGACGGTCTCCGGTCCGGCCGAGCCGATGATGCCGCCGTCGCCGAACGTCACCGTTGTCACCGCGTCGTCGTTGGCCAGCATCGTCAGCACGACCTCGCCGCCGCAGGCGTCGGACACGCTGTCGGCGGGTCGGGCCCCCACCGCAGCCAATTCGTCCACCTTCGCCCGGGAGCGGTTGTAGACGGTCACGTCGTGACCTGCCTTGATCAGATTCGCGGCCATGCCCGCGCCCATGTTTCCCAGCCCGATGACTCCGATGCGCATAGAGCTCAACCTAGTTGACGCACGGCACCTTGCCGCCGTCGATCGGAGCGCCCTGGTCAGGAGTGGGTGTGATCGTCATCTCCGACCAGCTGTGCGTCGTCGACGTTGCAACGGTGTCCTCGGACTGCGGCTGCTCCAGCGGAAGGTCGTAGCCCTGACCGAGAACCACCCGGATGTGGTCGGCGGCCACCGAGCCGGTGGATTGCGGGGCGTTGTCAACACCGAGCAGCGTGGCCACCGACTGGGCGTCGGTCTGCGCCCCGGCGCCGTAGGTGATCACCGTGTCGATCGGCTCGCCTGACTCGCGGTCCCGGACCTCGCTGATCGTGAAATCGTGCTTGCCCAGCAGGCTTGCCGCCTGGGAAGCCAACCCCGAGGTGTCGCTCGCGTTGACGACGCTGACGACGGTGTGCGGATTCGGCGGGGGAAGTGGTTCTGACACAGCGGTAGTGGTCACCGACGCGGAGTCGCCGCCGATGGCTCGGGCGATCTCGGCGCGGATCTTCGCCGGGTCGACGATGTTGACGTCCTGGCCGTTGATGGTGTCGTAGCGCACCACCGGCAGAGTCCGGAACTCGACGTCGCCCCCGGCCAGCGCAGCCATTCTGCGGAACTGGTCCTCACCCCACCCCTGCGACAACACGATGTCCTGGCGCGCGACGTCCATCAGGCGCTTGAACTTGTCCAGATCGGTGAACGAGCCCGACTGCTGCAGCTCGCGCGAGACCGACAGGAGGAAGGCCTGCTGGCGATGGGTGCGGTCGAGATCTCCGTTTTCCAGCCCGTGTCGCTGCCGCACGAACGCCAGCGCCTGCTCGGCGTTGAGTCGCTGCGGGCCTGCCGGGAAGTTGGCGCCGGAGTAGTCGTCGTGTACGGCGTGGTTGAGGCAGACATCCACGCCGCCGAGGCTGTCGGCGAGGTGGTAGAAGCTCGCAAGGTTGACCTCGGCGAAGTAGTCGATGGGTTGGCCGGTGAGGTTGCGCACCGCGCGGATGGTCGCCTTGCGGCCGGCTTCCCGGCCGGCCCGTTCCAGCTCGGCGCGGTCGCCGATACCCTCGTCGACCAGCTTCTGCTCGGTCTGGAACTTCGTCAGCCCATAGGCCTCTTTGATCTTGATGTGGCTGTAGCCCTTGATCCCGCTGACGGCGACGTAGTCGTCGCGCGGGATGGAGAACGCGACGACGTGGTCGTCGGCGCTGATGTGCACCAGGATCAGGGTGTTGGTGTTGTAGCCGCCCGAGTCGGAATCGCCTGCGTGAAGTTTGTCGAGCACCTCGTCGGGCAGTTCGTTGCCATCCTGGTCTTTTCGGGAGTCCAGCCCGATCAGCAAGATGTTCATCGCGCCACCGCTGGACCGCGGCTCGTCGGAGCCCAGCGCCTGCGACACCGTGATCCCGCTGAGCAGTCCGTGTGCTTGCGAGTACGCCAGACCGGTGAGCGTCACCACGACCACCGAGACCAGTCCGATCACGGTTCGGGTGAGGATGCGCAGTGTCCGTCGGCCGGTGTCGGACCTCTCTCGATGACGGCCGCGGCGGTTGTTGCCCGCGGCGGCCGCTCGTGAGGGCGGCGACGGATCCATGATCGACAGTATGCGGGCAATTGCTGGCGAGGCCCCAGCTAGGCCGGGCGGCCCCAGGCGACCCGGACTGTTCTCTCCGCCGCAGGCCTTGCGCTGCCCGCTATGCTGAGCACATGCTTAGCATGACCAGCTGCGGCGGCCGCCGATGAAGCCGGCGCCCTTCGACTATCACCGGCCCGACAGCGTCGCCGCGGCGGCGCAGCTGCTGAGCGAATTCGGCGATGACGCCAAGCTCCTCGGTGGTGGACAGAGCCTGGTTCCGATGCTGTCGATGCGGCTGGCGTTCTTCGACAACCTGATCGACATCTCGCGCCTCGACGAGATGAAGGGCATCAGAACTGACGGCGACTCGCTGTGGATCGGCGGTGGCACCACCCACGCGGCGGTCGGCGCCGACGAGCGGGTGCGCACAAGCGTGCCGCTGTTGACCAGGGTCACGCCGCTGATCGGCCACTTCCAGATTCGCAGCCGGGGGACCATCGGTGGGTCGATCGCCCATGCCGACCCGGCCGCCGAATACGGCGCTGTCGCCCTGGCGCTCGACGCCACGATCGAGGTGGTGTCGGCATCCGGGCGACGCGAGATCCCGGCAGGTGAATTCTTCGCCGGGGTGTGGGAGACCGCTATGGAGGCCGACGAGGTTCTGGTGGGCCTGCGCTTCCCGGTCTGGTCCGGCCGGTGCGGCTTCGCGGTGGAGGAATTCGCCCGACGGCATGGCGATTTCGCGATCGCCGGTGCCGTGGCCGCCGTCGAACTCGACGACGACGACAAGGTTCGGCGCAGCGCCATCGGACTGCTGGGACTGTCCGCCACACCGAGGCGAGCGTCGGCCGCCGAGGCGGCGATCGCAGGCCGCCCGGTCGGCGACATCACCGCCGAAGAGATCGGTGAGCTCGCGATGAGTGGACTCGACGACATTCCGGCCGACCTGCAGGGTTCGGCCGCCTACCGGCGAAAGGTCGGGGCGGCCATGGCCGCACAAGCCTGGCGTGCTGCGGTCAAGGAGGCATTCGATGCATGAACGTCCGATCCGGTTGTCCGTCAACGGAACTCCGTATGAGGCGACCGTCGAGCCGCGGCTGACCCTGGCCGACTTCCTGCGCGAGCGTTGCGGACTGACCGGAACACACCTGGGATGCGAGCACGGCTCGTGCGGCGCCTGCACGGTGTTGCTCGACGGGGCCGCGGTGCGGTCGTGCCTGGTGTTCGCGGTGCAGGCCGAGGACTCCGAGGTCTCCACCGTCGAAGGGGTTGCCTCGGCCGACGGTGAGCTGTCGCCGGTACAGGCCGCCCTACGAGATTGTCACGGTCTGCAATGTGGTTTCTGCACACCGGGATTCGTCATGTCGATCACCGCGCTGCTGCGCGACAACCCTCATCCCACCGACGAGGAGATCCGTGAGGGCCTGTCGGGCAACTTCTGCCGCTGCACCGGTTATCAGGGCATCGTCAACGCGGTGCACCAGGCCGCGGAAAGCGGCGCGGCCGCAACCTAGTCCGTCGCGGCCGCCTCGATCAGCGCCACGATCTGTGACGGCGTGGCAGGCAGCCTCGTAATCGTCACCCCCAGCGGCGCCAAGGCGTCGTTGATCGCGTTGATCACCGCGGGGGTCGAGCCGATGGCACCGCCCTCGCCGCATCCCTTGTAGCCGCCCACGCCGGGGCTGGGCACCTCGACGTGCCCGTACTCGATCGGCGGTACCTCGGTCGCGGTGGGCAGCAGGTAGTCGACGAACGTGGTGGACAACGGGTTTCCCTCGTCGTCGTACGCCAGATTCTCCAACAGTGCGCCGCCGATGCCCTGCACGGTGCCGCCGGCGATCTGCCCCTCGACGATATTGGGGTTGATCATCGGACCGACGTCCTCGCTGACGATGTAGCGGGTGAGGGTGACCCGCCCGGTGGTGACGTCCACCTCGCACGTGCAGGCGTGAGTGGCGTTGGCCCAGTGGATCATCGTCTGCGACGTGAATCGCGCGGTGGCCTCCAATGTGGCCGCCATCCCCGGCGCGAGCTGTTGGGGCTCGTAGTAGGACCGGTAGGCCAGATCGGCGAAAGTCACGCTCTTGGAACTGTCTTCGCGCGAGGTGGCCCGAGAGTTCGCGAGCTCGATGTCGGACTCCTCGACACCGAGCACGTGGGCCGCCATCGCCACCAGCTGGCCGCGCAGGATCGTGCCGGCGTCGTTGACCGCACCCGCGGTCATCGGTCCACTGCGGCTGCCCTGGGTGCCCGCACCGTACGGCGTCACCGCGGTATCACCCTGAATCGTCGACACGTCGGCGATGTCGGCGCCGAGCGCATCGGCGGTCAACTGCACGACGGTGGTCTCGATGCTGTTGCCGCTGGAGCCGCCGTTGACGTAGACGTTGATCTTGCCGGTCGGCTCCATCCGGATGGTGCAGCCCTCGGTGGCCAGGTGTCCCGTCGCAGCGCCCGTCGGCTCGATGTAGGCGGAGAATCCGAGCCCGAGGTAGCGCCCCTGTGCCAGCGCCTCGGCCTGCTCCTTGCGGAAGCCTTCGTGGTCGAGGATCTTGACGGCCTGCTCGAAGGTCTCCATCGGCGCGACATGGTCATACGGCATACCGTTCGGGTTGAAGAACGGCATCTCATCCCGGCGGAGCAGATTCTTGCGGCGCAGCTCAACCGGATCGATACCCATCTTGCGGGCTGCGATGTCGAGAAGTATTTCCCGCGTGAGGGTTTCGTACTGCCAGGGCCCGCGGTAGGCGGCCAGGCCGCTGGTATTGGTGAACACCGTCTGGTAATTGAAGCTCGACTTGGGCACCCGGTAGGGCCCGGGGAAGAACATTCCGATCGCCGCGGTCGTCAGGACCGGGTACGGGGTGGGGTAGGCGCCGATGTCCTGAATGAAATCGATGTCGACGGCCGTGATCGCGCCGTCGGCGTCGAACGCCATCCGCGCGCGGCCGTCGACGTGGCGGGCCTGCCCGGCGGACATCAGGTTCTCGCGCCGGTCCTCGATCCACTTCAGCGGTGCGGACACCTTGCGCGCGGCCAGCAGGATGCACATGTCCTCGCGCATCGGGACGACCTTCTGGCCGAAGCCGCCGCCGGTGTCCCGCGCGATCACCCGCACACCCTGCGCCGGGATGCCGAGCAGTCGCGCGGCGAAGGCACGCAACTCGTGCGGGGTCTGGGTGGAAGCCCACAGCGTGAGTTCCTGTGTGGCGGCGACCCATTCGACGACCAGGCCGCGGGTCTCGATGGGCACCGGTACGTGGGTCTGCTGATAGATCCGCTCGTCGGCGACGTAGGCCGCAGCGGCGAACGCCTCCTCGTCCGGCGGCGCACCGGCAAGGCCGCCCGCCACGTTGTCGGGGTAGGCCTGATGCACCACCGCTTCGTGCCCGACGGCCTTGGTGAAATCGGCGACCGCGGGCAGCGGGTCGTACTCGACGTCGATCAGTTCGAGGGCGTCCTCGGCGAGGTAGCGGTTCTCGGCGATCACGATCGCGATGGGGTCTCCGACGAACTTCACCTCACCCTCGGCGAGCGGCGGGCGGGGGGTGTCCGCGACGTCCTTGCCCGCCACCGCGTGCCACGCCTCGTGGACCTCGTCGTTCAGATCGGCCGCGGTGAGGACCGCGTGGACACCGGGCATGGCGAGGGCCGCCGAAGCGTCGATGCTGGTGATCCCGGCGTGCGCGAACGGGCTGCGCACGAAGCAGGCGTGCAGCATTCCCGGCCGGACGACGTCGTCGACATAGGTGCCGTGTCCGGTGAGCAGGCGAGTGTCCTCGACCCGCGGGACACGGGTTCCCGCGTAACGGGTGGCGGGTGCGGCCATGGCGTTCGCTCCAATGCGTCGTCGGCGAGCCGGATCACGACAGCGCTAAGCAGTCGCTCAGCAGAGCGTACCCAAGGAGGTCGTGGTCGTCATCAAGGGTTGGTCAAACCGGCTCGGGCAACCGGCACAGCCGACGCAGCGCGACCAGGCCGTCGGGCGTCCCCGGCCAGTGTTTGGCCAGGGCCTCCGGTCCCGCGGTGCGGGTGACCCAGCGCAGCACGAGGGCGGTGATGATCACGTCGTCGGCATAACCGAGCACCGGAATGAAGTCGGGAATCAGGTCGATGGGCGAGGCCAGAAATATCAGCACGCCGGCGAGACCGACGCGGATGCGGCGCGGCAGCTGCCGGTCGGCGGCCAGGCGTTTGAGCAACCGGATCGTGTCGGGAAGCAGCCGAAGTAGATCGGTGATGCCGACCTGGTCGGGTTTGGTCACCCACAGGGTGACCGCCAGGACCAGCCACGCCACGACGAGGGCGGTGGCGAGCGAGACCGGAATCAGCCACCAGTCGCCCATCACGCCGTCCATCTTCGTATCGTCGAGACATGAACGAGTGGCCGACACCGGAACGGGCAGGCCCGGGCCAGGAATCAGTGTGGGATTACCCGCGTCCGCCGCGCCTGGAGCCGTTCGCGGGCACGATCACCGTCGAACTCGGCGGACGTGTGATCGCGTCCACCACCCGCAGTTGGCGAGTGCTCGAGACCAGTCATCCGCCGACCTACTACCTGCCGCGCGAGGCGTTCGAGGACGGTGTGCTGCGCGCTGCGCCGGGTGCGTCGATGTGTGAATGGAAAGGTCAGGCGCGCTATTACGACCTGGTGGCCGGCGACACGGTGGCGTCCAGGGCGGCGTGGACCTATCCCCGGCCGACGCCTCCGTTCGCCGAGATTGCCGGAGCCGTCGCGGTGATGGCAGGCATGGTCGACCGGTGCTCGGTCGACGGTGAGACGGTCGTGCCCCAACCCGGCGGCTTCTACGGCGGCTGGATCACCAGCCGAGTGGTCGGTCCGTTCAAGGGAATCCCCGGCTCGATGGGGTGGTGACGCGGGCGTGGGGGCGTGAAACATCCCTGAAACACGATCGCCGCACTGCCGAAACTTCGCGCCGACATTCTCGTCGGGACCGTCGAAGGAGCCGGACTTTGCAAGCGATCGATCCTGCCGCCACCGCGTGGCTGCTGGCCAGCACAGCGCTCGTCCTGTTGATGACCCCGGGACTGGCCATCTTTTACGGTGGCATGGTCCGCACCACCGGTGTGCTCAACATGATCATGATGAGCTTCATCGCCATCCCGCTCGTCACCGTGGCCTGGTTGCTGTTCGGCTACACGCTGGCGTTCTCCGGAACCAGCCTCGGCGGAGTGATCGGCGACCTGTCGCACGTCGGGATGGCCGGAATCGGCCCCGGCACCGTCCACGGCCAGGTTCCCGAACTGCTCTTCTCCACATTCCAGCTCAGCTTCGCGATCATCACCGCCGCACTCATCAGCGGTGCGATCGCCGACCGGGCCAAGTTCGCGGCCTGGATGATCTTCGTGCCGGTCTGGTCCATCGTGGTGTACGCCGTTGTCGCGCACTGGGTTTGGGCTCCCGGCGGCTGGCTGTTCAAGCTCGGGGTGCTCGACTACGCGGGCGGCCTGGTCGTCGAGATCGTCTCCGGGTCCTCCGCGCTGGCCCTGGCTCTGGTGTTGGGTCCGCGCATCGGGTTCAAGGTCGACGCGATGCGTCCGCACAACCTGCCCTTCGTTCTGCTGGGCGTCGGACTGCTGTGGTTCGGCTGGTTCGGCTTCAACGCCGGATCCGCGCTCGCTGCGAACGGGACGGCGGCGGCCATCTTCCTCAACACATTGGTGGCCGGCTGCCTGGGCATGCTCGGCTGGCTGTCGGTCGAGCAAATCCGCGACGGCCGCCCCACGACGTTCGGTGCGGCCTCCGGCGTCGTTGCTGGGCTGGTCGCGATCACGCCCTCGTGCGGCACCGTGAACACCCTCGGTGCCGCGATCGTCGGGGTGGCGGCGGGTGTCGTGTGCTCGTTCGCGATCGGCCTGAAATTCCGGTTCGGTTACGACGACTCGCTCGACGTGGTCGGTGTGCACTTCGTCGGCGGCGTGGTCGGGGTGCTGTTGATCGGCTTCCTGGCCACTGCGGTGATGACCGGCGGGCCACAAGGGCTCTTCTATGGCGGCGGTCTGGCTCAACTGGGCAAGCAAGCGGTCGCGATGGTCGTGGTGGCGGCGTACGCGTTCATCATGTCGTTCGCCCTCGCCAAGCTCATCGATCGGACGATCGGCTTCCGGCTCAGCCCCGAAGACGAGACAGCTGGGGTGGACTTCACCCAGCACGCCGAAACCGCATACGCCGAGGGTGTTCACGGGCATCAGCCACTACGGCGCCCGTTGTTCGGCGACCCGAGGCCACGATCCGACGCCGCCGACGAGGACTGACCGCTCTCGAATTACGCTGCGCGCAAGGCTGTCGCCGGCGGCCCGGATTGCGTAACTTGCGCTGCTGACCGGAGGTGATGGGTGTCGGGTAACTGGGCTGCGGTGTCCGCCGAGCTGATTCCGCTGGCTTTGGTGGTGGCGCTCTCACCGATCTCGATACTGCCCGCCTTGCTGCTGGTGCTGTATTCGGCACGGCCCCGCGCCGCGGGACTGGCGTTCGCGGCCGGATGGGTGACCGGGCTGACGGTGCTGACGGTGCTGTTCCTGAATGTTCCCAGGCTCCTGGGCGGCTCGGCCGAGACGTCGTCGGTGTGGCAGTTGCGACTGCGGCTGGTCGGCGGCGCCGCGCTGATCGTGACCGGAGGGTGGCTGTGGTTGCGGCGAAACAAAGCGGTGCGATCGTCGCACTGGCTCGACGCCATCGGCAGGTGGTCCCCGGCCCGCACCGCGGCGATTGGACTGGCGTTCGGAGTTCTCAATCCGAAGATCATCGTCGCTTGTGCCGCAGCGGGTTTGGCGATCGATGCGGCCTCGCTCGGCCTGCCCGGTCAGACTGTCTCGGTGGGGTACTTCGTGGCGGTGGCGGGTTCGGGAACACTGCTGCCGGTGTTGGCCCACGCCATGGCGGCCAAGCGATTCGACCGATCGCTGGAGCGGTTGCGGGCTTGGATACAGCGCCGCCAAGCCGAGATCAGCGCGGTCGCGCTGGTGGTCATCGGCGCGGTGCTGCTACTCACCGGAGCGTTCGGCCGTTGACTGGGATCCCTCCGACGTCCTGGGCGCCGGTCGTCACCGCACCGGATCGCCTTGCCAGGAGAAGCTGTTGACGTACTTGTCCAAGTCCATCGCCAATTCCAGGTTGGCGCTGGCCGGCCGGCCCGGGCCGAACGTCGGGCCGAACTCGCGGTAGGGACCGATGGCGCCGGCGATCAGCGCCAGGTCGTGCTTGACCGCGACGAGGATGACCAGCCGCAGATGCCGGTAACTGGCGTCGCCGTCCTGCGGCCAGATGTCGGCGACCTCGCCGTAGCCGAACTGGTAGCCGACCATCGCGTTCGGAATCTCGTAGGCGGTGCGGGCGTCCGGATAGCGCGCTGCCAGGAATGTCTCGGCGACCTCTCTGGCCGACTTCCCGTCGGCGGGTACGCCCCACAGCTTCATCGTGCCGCCGTCCCCGCCGGTGAAGCGTGCCGTCACGCCGTCGTCGGCGAAGGAGAGATCGTAGGCCGAGCCGGGTGCGGGGTAGGACACCGAGAACCGCCCGTCGGGAGAAGTGAACCGGGGCAGCGCCGCGACCGGCGTTCCGGTCGGCGGCCGACCGCAGTCCGGGGGGCAGTTATAGACAACGGCCGGCTCGGAGATGCTCGCAGACAGAGCGATCAACGGCGTGGTGATCACCACGATCACCACCAGCCACCAGCTCAGAACGCGGGCACTCGACGTGCGGGACAACGGCGCTGACGTGTATGTCTGTGCTTCCGTCGAGTAACCCGGCCAGACTTCGGCCGACGCATCCTCCTGCGCTGCTGTCTGCGGGATGACCGCGCGCCGTTCGGCCCGGGACTTGGCCGACGATGCGTGGTTGGCCGCGCCGCAGGGCGGACAGAATGCCATCTCGGGCACCACGTTCCGGCAGTGCAGACACAGCAGCGATCCGCCGCGGACCGGATCGGGCTGCTCGTGCAGCAGGGTGAGCTGCAGACCGACTCGCAGCGCGAGCAGTGCGACCAACGCCATCGCGATGTGCAGGGCGAGCATCTTCTCCTGCGCCAGGCCCGCCACATCGGTGATGCCGACGATCGCGTAGACCCCCAATACGATCGCCCCGAAGATCGTCAAGGCTGCAACCACCAGCGACCGCCGTAGCTTGACCGCACCGGCCGGGCGCTTGAACCACAGTGCGGCACCGATCAATCCGCCGGCGCAGGCCGCGGTGAGCGGTATGGCCAACCCACGGATACCGGCTTCCACCAGTAGCCACTCCACCGGCCGGTTCTTGGCGACGGTGGCCGCAGCGAATTGCGGTGCAAGCCGGGTGAAGGTGGCTGCCGCGGTGAAGCTCAGAGCCGAGAGAACGCCTATTACGAAGCCGTTCAAGGATTCTCGTACTCCCGGCCGGAACAACCGCACCACAACGGCGGGAATCATCATCAGCAGAGCGCCGCCCTCGGCGACCCCGAGGCCGTCGCGCAGCACTCGGTGCCCGGCGATGCCGGCATCGAATGGTGCGCCCGTTTCCCGGATCACCAGATCGCCGGTCAGAAAGACCCAGCCGACGCCCATCGCAATGCCCAAGACGCCCGTGATCGCAAGCGAACTGCGCGGAATGTCGCGGTAGATCCCGGACTGGTGTCGGTAGATCGCGAACAGCAGCGGCAGGCCGAGAGCCGAGACGGTCACCAGCGCGCCGGGCAGGGCCAACTGGACGGCGACCGCCATCGTCGCGACGATGAGGATCAGTCCCAGATTGAATGGTGTGCGCGAGAATTGGCTCAGGTGGGGAAACAACGAACTGGCAATCGCCGGCCGCAACACGTGCTCGTCGGGCGCGGCGCAGAACGCGCGCGGGCGCAGCCACTGCGGGCCATCCCCGGGCTGCGGATTCAGGTGTGCGCCACAGGTTCCGCAGAACACCCCGGCGGGAACCTCGGTGCCGCACACCGGGCATGCCATGCTCACCCGCATCCGACACCGCACTTCTGCAGCGCCAGGATGTCGCGTGCCAGGTGGTCGAGATCCGGCGTTCCCAGCCCCGTCACGAGGTCGTAGCCGGGGCCGGCGTCGTCGACGGCATTGCCGCCCAGGGTGACGTCGCGAAAAGCAGGAAGCCGTGCACCCTGGGCGATCTCGTACAGCAGCGGGTTCAGTTCACCGATAGGGCCGCCTCCGTTGCGGCGCAGGTAGTCGTTTATCAGCGCGGTCATCCCGGCCCAGATCGGCGCGGCGAGGGAGGTGCCGCCGCCCATCACGTGCTGGCGTCGGAAGACGATGCGGACACCGGTGTACGGGTCGGCGACCGCGGCGATGTCCGGGGTGAGCCGCCGCCCGGGTGGAGCGGCCACGCGTAGCTCCGACTGCCATGGCGGTCGCTCGAACAAGTTGGACACTCCGCCACCCGTGCCGTGGGAGATCGCGGGGGCGAACCACGACTGTTCGGCGAGCCAACGCCCGTCGGCGTCGGTCGACAGTGTGGTACCGCCGACATCGGTCATCTCCGGCACGGAGGCCACCGAATCCAGGCCGACGTCGTCGGGCGACGGTGGCGAGGACCAGTTGTGGCCGCCCTTGCACTCCAGCCCGGCGAGGTCACCGCTGGCGTTGAACGCGGTGGTGCCGCGCCGCAGTGCGGCCCGCAGCGCGGAACGGGCCGGAACCAGATCGGCTGCGGTCGCGATCTTGTCGCAGCCCCAGCCGATCGAAAAGCTCCAGATCGCACCGGGATAACGACGGTCCGCCTCCTCCATCAAAGCGCCGATCTTCTGATAGGTGGCGTCGCCGGACACGGTGCCGCGGGCGTTGACGAGTACCGTCTTGGCGTCGGGGGCCACCGCATGGATGGCTTCCAGGTCCATGGTCGCTTCCCCGCTTCGCTGAGATGGCATGTCGCCCAACAGTTCTGGAGTGAATTTGGGTAAATCGAAAGAGGACGCGAACATGTCGAGGTCTTCTTGGTCAAACCCGTCGAAGGCGAACACCAAGACCGTCGAACCCTGACCGGTGTATCCGCTTTCGCGCAACGGCGCAGCGTTGTAGGTGCGCAGCAGTGCGGCAGGCCCCAGGCCCTGATCGGGTACGTCCAGCGGCACGATGACCGGCACCGACTCGTGGTGCGGGACGTAGCCGAGGATCCGGCCGAGCTCGGTCACATCGCCGACGATGGGCGCGGGCACTGCGGGCTGCTGCGGCGAGGCGTAGAAGACCCGACCGGTCCGGCCACGAAAGTCGTGCACGGGGACAGCGAACGCGAGGGCGACCGCGGGAGGCGCGCCGGTCACCGCGGCCCAGTGATCGCCCGGACGCCAGCGCACCGACAGGCCGTGCTGCTGCGCCCAGCCGATCAGCGCGTCGGGCCGGGATTCGTCGCGAAGTCCGGCAACCAGCTGGACCGCGGTTGCGCTGGATGGGCCCAGGTCGGTGGATGCCGACAGCAGCGATGCGTACGGACCGCTGATGGCGCCGGGCAGAGCTGGTGTCCGGTCGGGCGGGGAGACCGAATGCACAAGGCCGACAAGGGCCGCGGCGACAGCGAGCAGCGAGATCCGCGTCGCCCGACTGGCGCTTCGTGTTCGGATTGACCCCATGGGCATCGTCGCCGCACCCCCGATTTGTCGGGAGACTATCAGCGGCGGCGCGATTGGATGGTGATGTCGGGAAGGTTGCGTGCGGGCGAACATCTTCTGACGCGGGCCAGGTAATGGGCTGATGGGGTTTGACGGTTCTGCGCAGGCAGATAGGTTTTGCGGCATGGTCAAGCACGGCATTAATGGGTCGGTCACGATGTCTCGTCAGCTCACGCTGGCCGGCGGCTTTCTGGCAGTCATTGCGGTAGCCGGTCTTTCAGCGGGCTGCGGGCAGTCGTCCAAGGAGAGCCCGTCGTCCACCACCTCGAGCAGCGCCTCGACCAGCAAGCCGGCACCGTCTCCCGTCGAGAAGGGAGTCATTCAGATGCCGCCGCGGGCCTTCAACCAGAATCAGAACGCCGCCGACGGAATGCTGGCGCTGCAGAGTCAGGGCTACAACGTCCAATACAACTTCTCCGCCGGAAGCGGGAGTGACCGGCCGCTGTCGGAGTGCAAGATCACCGGTGTCGACGGCTTGCGAGGGGATCACCCGCCCGCCAACACGACGGTGTTCCTGACGATCTCCTGCCCAGGCAGCAACTGATCCTGCGGGTGGCTACTGCCTGCGGCGGCGGACGAGCATCAGGCCTATGAACAGCACCGCGACGGTCGGGGACGCCGACACCATCGTGTAGCCGAGATCCTTCATGATGCCGATCTCGATGGTGCTCAGCGTCCGGACGCCCAGCCCGGTGTCGGATGAGGCGTTCATCAGTTTCTCGTTGGCGCCGGTGTAGTAGTCGTCGTTCAGGTGCGACATCGAGCTGCCGGATTCCCACGGGTTCGGGCTGTAGAGCGGCACCGGGTTACCGCCGTTGGCCGCCATCGCGTTGGCGCCGCCGAAGTACATGCCGTTGCTGACGCCGCCGGTCAGGTTCGGGTTGTAGGCGGTGTTGAACGTCGTGCCATCGGGTCCGAAGAACACCGAGTTCCCGTTCTTGTCGACCATGTGACTGTCGAACACCGTCCAGTTCTCGACGGTGTTGTTGCCGGCCTTGTCCACGACCGACAGGAAGCCGTAGGTGTGCAGCAGTTCGTGCATCGCGGTGGACTGGAAGTCGTAGCTTCCGCCGGGAACGGTGGTGAAGTAGCCCCAGCCGTAGCCGAAGTTCCAGTCGATCGTGCCGTCGGCGGCCGATCCGTTGGAGTCCACGCCGGTGAGGATCTTGTTCTGCACGACAGTCGAGGCGAAGCCGCTCTCACTGATCAGGTCGCTGCCTGCCGATGCCAGCGTCGCGCCCGCCAGCGAGTACTGGCCGGTGACCGAATAGGTGATGTTGACGTTGTGCTGCGGCTCGAAGTAGCTCGACAGGTAGATCGCCGTCGCTGCCAACTCCGCGCGAGCGGCGCTCGACCAGAACTGCGAGCCGTTGCCGTAGGTGAATGTGTACGTGATTTTCGGGGTGCCCACGGGCTCCTGGTAGATCGAGCCTGCCGCGTAGGTGCTGGAGGTCCGGAACCAGTTGAGCAGGTTGATGTGCGGCCCGGTATCGGTCGCCGACACGACGAAGGAGTCGACGATGTTGGAGCCCGGGTCGTTCGGGGTGTAGGTGTAGTTCCCCGCGGCGTCGACGGCGACGGTGCCGTAGTGGCCCTGCTGGGTCACCTTGTAGACGAGGCGGTCGCCTTCAGGATCGGTTGCGCCGATCTTGCCGGTGATGGGTCCGGTGACTTCACCGGTGAGCTGAACCGGGGTGACCTTCGGTGCCTCGTTGAAGAACGTGCGGCGCACCAACAGCGCTGCGCCCTCGAAGAGCCCCTGCACCGAGCCGACCAGACCGGTCAACACATCGGCGGGCGAGGCGCTGGCCGAGGGCACGCGGAAAGCGGTGATCGTCGTCGTTGTCGTCGTGGCGGCGGCGACCGGGGTGACGGTGACCGACTGGGTGGCGGAACTCGTGGTCGGTTGTTGGTTGTCGGTTGTCTGCGCCGTGGTGCTCTTGGTGTCGGAGCTCGCGACGGACGTGGCCTCGGACACCGTGCGGCTGGATTGCGCCGTGGGCTTCTCGACGGTGGTCGCGCTGGGGGTGCTGGCGTGGACGCGCGCCGCTGAGGTGGGCTTGCGGGTGCTGCTGCCGGCGGTGGACGCCGCCTTCGACGACGACGATGCGGCGCTGTCATGGCTGGGCCTGGCCGTGCGGGCCGATTTCCCGGTCCCGCTACTGGCCTTTGCCGGACCGGCCGATACCGAGGACGAACCCTGGTCGGGGCTGTCGGCGCTGGCAATGGCGATGGTCGGCCACGCCAGAGACAGGCCCAATGCGACGGCGGCCGCACCAGCCCGTGCGCCACGCTGGACATTTGCCATGAAAGTACCGCCTTCGTGCGTTATCTGTTGCCGGTGAAGTCGGCGGACTTCAGGCAAACCCCCCGATAGAGGCGCCGAACCGCCGTGGCGGTCGAGCACCCGTTTGCTTTCTCAGCGAATATTAAGCTACGTCGACGCCTTTCGGGAGCGGTTACGCGCGAAGTCCGCCCGATCGTGACAGCCCCAGGTAGTTGACATCGTGAAGCGACATGATGGGTCGATGGCGACCTCGAAGGAGCAGCGCACGGCGGCGAACCCGGTCCGCGGCATGAACCGCTGGGAACTGTTCACCTGTGCGCGGCGCGGACACGTCACCTACGCACCTGACGACGCCGCTCTCGCCGAGCGGTTGAGCGGGATGACCGGCCTGGGCGAAGTGTGGCGGTGCCTGCGGTGCGGGGAGTTCATCGTCGGTCCTCCGCATGGCCGCGGGCCCGCCGACCGCGCCCCGCTGATCGTTCGCGGCAGCGCGTTGCGGCAGGCGATCATCGTGCGGGCGCTGGCGGTGGAGCGGTGGGTTCGGGCGCTGCTGATCGCGCTTGCCGCGTGGGCGGTGTGGCAATTCCGTGGCGCGCGCGGCTCGATCCAGGCCGCCGTCGAGCGCGACCTGCCCTTGCTCCGGGCCTCGGGAATCAAGGTCGACCAGATGACCGCCGTGCACGAATTGGAGAAGGCGCTGGCCACCAAGCCAAGCACGCTGATGCTGGTGTTCGTCGCGCTGCTCGTCTACGCGCTCCTGGAACTGGTCGAGGGCGTCGGTCTGTGGCTGCTGTCGCGCTGGGGCGAATACTTCGCCGTTGTCGCGACGTCGATCTTCCTGCCGTTGGAGGTGTACGACCTTCTGGTCAAAGGGGTCACGTTCACGCGCGGCGGAGCATTCGTCATCAACGTGGCCGCGGTCATCTATCTGTTGGTGTCCAAGCGGCTCTTCGGCCTCCGCGGCGGCCGCGAAGCCTATGACGACGAACGGCGCGGTGAGCAGATGCTCGATGTCGAACGGGCTGCCCTGGCGTGACCGTGACGGCGGCACAGGTCGAGCCGTCCGCACGGCAATCCCGAATCGACAGGTTAAAATTTCGGCTCACTGTGGGCATCCTGAGTCCGACAACCGTAGTTGCCAGGACATACGACATGTGGGGAGCAGATGTCGGAAGGCGCTTTTCCGATTCCCGAGAACGAGGCCAGACGACTTAGCGTCCTCGCGGATTACAACATCATGGATTCGTTGCCCGAGCAGGCCTACGACGACTTCGTCAGGTTGGCGTCGGCGATCTGCGGCACGCCGATCGCTCTCATCACCTTGCTTGACGAGCAGCGGCAATGGTTCAAGGCCAACATCGGTCTCGACGCCAACCAAACACCCCGATCACAAGCGTTCTGTGCGCACGCGATCATGAATCCAGACGATGTGATGACCGTCGAGGACGCCACCGCCGACCAGCGTTTCGCCGCCAACCCGCTGGTGACGGGGGACCCCGGGATCCGCTTCTATGCGGGCGCTCCGCTGGTGGCGCCGACGGGTGAGGCCCTGGGGACCCTCTGCGTGATCGATCGCCAACCCCGCAAGCTAACCGAGAGTCAGCGGGAAGCCCTGGAAATTTTGTCTCGCCAGGTCGTCGTGCAACTCGAGCTGCGCCGCAGTATCGATACGTTGGAGCAGGCGGTGCTGGACCAGGAGAAGTACGTGGAGCTGATGCAGGAGTATCAGCGGGACATCGAGAAGATCAGGGTGCACCTGGAGTCGCAGTCTGTGACGGATGTCCTGACCGGTGCGCAGAACCGGCGCTCGTTCGACCTCAGGCTGGAAGAGGAATGTATGCGAGCGCAAAGCCGCCACACGACGGTGTCGTTGATCATGATCGACGTCGATACCTTCAAGCGGTACAACGACGACTTCGGGCATCCGGCAGGCGATGAGGTCCTGCGTGGGGTGGCCCACCTGTTGAAATCCGAGCTGCGGGTATCGGACCATCTTTTCCGTTATGGCGGAGAAGAATTCGCCGTCATTTTGCCCGACACCACATGCAAAGGTGCCTTTGTCCTGGGCGAGAGGTTTCGGCGCGCGGTGCAACGGGCGCCATGGCCCAAACGCGCGATTTCGATCAGCCTCGGGGTCGCCGCCACCGACAGCAACACGACGACGCCCAAGGATCTTCTGAACGCCGCCGACCGTGCGCTCTACCAAGCCAAGCAGAACGGCCGCAACCGCGTGATCATGGCGTCCGACGAAACCCGGTAAGCACGCGACAGCCAGCTGCCCACGTTCAAGGCTAAAAATCGCGGTGGCGGTCGGCACTACCGCCGCCAGCGCTACGCCAACGGCCAGTCGTATTAACGAAAGTTTGCTGCAGATGTTGACGACAGCGCAATCGCGCCTGGCATCGGGAGCAATCGAAGTTCGAAAAAGTGATCTTTGCCAGCGCATATGCTCTCAATACGAGAGCCCCCTATCGGGATTGAACCGATGACCTACGCTTTACAAGAGCGTTGCTCTACCGCTGAGCTAAGGAGGCATTGGCCGGCGCATATAGCCCCGACACGTCTAACAGACTAGCGAACTCACTGTTCGTCGTCGTCGATGACCAACCGCTCGCTGCGCACCCGCTCGGTGCCGATCGTGCGTGGCGGTGTGTAGCTGCGACGTCGGCCCGGGATCGGGATCCGGTCGGCGATATTGCTCAGGGGGTTGACCACCAGGCTCAGCGTGGTGACCGCCTCGCGCAGTGTCTCGATCGTCGGCGCCAGCGCCTCCAGCCCCGGGGCCAGCCGGTTCAGCGTGTCGGCGACGTCGGCCAGCTGTTCCAGCGGGCCGTTGCGCGCGGTCAGCTTCTCCACGAGGCCGCCCTCGGCCATCAGCCGGTCGGCCAGACCCTCCTCGCCCAGGATCCGCTCGATCAGGCCGTCCTCGTCCAGCAGCTGGTCGACAAGCCCACCCGGCGCCAGCGACCGGTCCAGGCCGCCACCCTCGGCGGTCAACCGATCCAGAACACCGTCCGGCGCGGTCAGCCGGTCGATCAGCCCGCCCGGGCGCATGAGCCGGTCGAGCGGACCGTCCGGTGCCAGGGCCCGTCCCAGCGGGGCGTCGTCGTCGAGTAATTGGGCGAGTTTGTTCGCCCGGGAGATGGTGTCCTCCAACCCGAACATCTGCGCCATCGAACTCGGCGAAGCTGCCGCCCCAGCCCCGCCAAGGGCTTGTTTGGTGAGGTCAACACCGGCTTTGGCGACGTCGAGCCCGACCTCGGCGGCGGCCAGTCCGGCCCGTACCGGTGCGCTCGCGATGCCAACGAGCGTCTTCGCCAGGTCCATTTCACAAGTGTAGGAGCGGACGAAGTTTGTAACCGGAGGTATCGGCTAACCGACGAGAAAACCAACTCACAGGAAGCTCACAGCGCCTAGGCAGCGTGAGTTCACCAATGTGAGAGGAGATTGTCAGCATGGCCGCACCTGTTACAACCGAAACCAAACCCGAGGCACGTGTCCTCGTCGTGGACGACGAGACCAACATCGTGGAACTGCTGTCGGTAAGTCTGAAGTTCCAGGGCTTCGAGGTCCACACCGCCTCCAGCGGCCCAGCGGCCCTCGACCGCGCTCGGGAGGTCCGGCCAGACGCCGTGATCCTCGACGTCATGATGCCCGGCATGGACGGCTTCGGTGTGCTGCGCAGGCTGCGAGCCGACGGCATCGACGCGCCGGCGCTGTTTCTGACCGCCCGCGACAGCCTCCAGGACAAGATCGCCGGACTCACCCTCGGCGGTGACGACTACGTGACCAAGCCGTTCAGCCTCGAAGAGGTCGTCGCCCGGCTGCGTGTGATCCTGCGCCGCGCAGGCAAGGGTGTGGAGGAGCCGCGAAATTCCCGGCTGAGCTTCGCCGACATCGAGCTCGACGAGGACACTCACGAGGTGTGGAAGGCCGGTGAGCCGGTCTCGCTCTCGCCGACCGAGTTCACCTTGCTGCGCTATTTCGTCATCAACGCCGGCACCGTGCTCAGCAAGCCCAAGATCCTCGACCACGTCTGGCGCTACGACTTCGGCGGCGATGTCAACGTCGTCGAGTCCTACGTCTCTTACCTGCGCCGCAAGATCGACACCGGCGAAAAGCGCCTCCTGCACACCCTGCGCGGTGTGGGATACGTGCTGCGGGAGCCGCGGTAATCCGGCGCATCGCGCCGGTCGGCGCGAACAATAGAGAGATGCCCACGCCCTACCACCGAGCGTTGCCGCTGAGAGTCGGCCTGGTGGCCGCCATGCTGCTGCTCGTGGGATGCGGCCTGCTGGCCTCCGGGATCGCCGTCACCTCGACGCTCCAGCACGACCTCATCAACCGCGCCGACCAGACCCTGCTGGACGCCTCCCGGGGCTGGGCCCAGGCGCCCCGCCGGATGCCTCCGCCCGACGAGGAGCCCAACCCGGCCCGTCCGCCGTCCAACTTCTACGTCCGCGGCGTCGACGCCGACGGCCACATCTGGATGGCCGTCAACGACCGGGACGCCGAACCCGCGCTGCCCGACGACAACGACGTCGGGCCGGTGCCGGTGACCGTCGGCTCCCTGGAGCACTCGCCGGTCGAGTGGCGTGCGGTGTCGGTGCGCGGGCCCAGCGGCGAGCTGACCACGGTGGCGATCGACATGTCCGACATCCAGTCCACCGTTCGCAGTCTGGCGTGGTCGCAATTCGCGATCGGCATCGCTGTGCTGATCATCCTCGGCGTCGCCGGCTACTGGGTGGTGCACCGCAGCCTCCGGCCGCTCGTCGAAGTCGAGAAGACCGCCGCCGCGATCGCCGCCGGACAGTTGGATCGCCGTGTGCCCGAACGTGATCCACGAACCGAAGTCGGCCGGCTGTCGTTGGCGCTCAACGGCATGCTGGCCCAGATCCAGACCGCGATGGCGTCATCGGAGGACTCCGCCGAGCAGGCCCGCACCTCCGAAGAACGCATGCGGCGCTTCATCACCGACGCCAGCCACGAATTGCGCACCCCGCTGACCACCATCCGCGGCTTCGCCGAGCTCTACCGCCAGGGTGCGGCCCGCGACGTCGAGATGCTGATGTCCCGAATCGAAAGCGAATCGCGCCGGATGGGCCTACTGGTCGACGACCTGCTGCTGCTGGCCCGCCTCGACGCGCAGCGCCCGCTCGAACAGCGCCGCGTCGACCTGCTCACCCTGGCCACCGACGCGGTGCACGACGCCCAGTCGATCGCCCCGAAGCGCACCATCACCATGGAGGTCTTCGACGGGCCCGGCACCCCCGAGGTCATCGGCGATGAGGCCCGGCTGCGTCAGGTGCTGGGCAACCTCGTGGCCAACGCTCTGCAGCACACCCCGGAAACCGCCCGAATCAGTGTGCGGGTGGGCACGTCGTCCGACGACGCGGTGCTCGAGGTCGCCGACGAAGGCCCGGGCATGACACCGGAGGACGCCCGGCGGGTGTTCGAGCGGTTCTATCGCACCGACTCATCCCGCGCCCGCGCCAGTGGTGGCACCGGGCTGGGCTTGTCGATCGTCGACTCGCTGGTCTACGCCCACGGTGGGCGCGTCACGGTGTCGACCGCGCCGGGGCAGGGCTGCTGTTTCCGGGTGAGCCTGCCGCGCATCGCCGACGTCGCGGCCCCGGTGGCCCCGGCGATCTAGCCGAGTTCGGCCAGTGCGGCCTTGATCTTGGCCTGCGCCTCGTCGAGCGACGCGGGAGAGGGATTGCGGTCGACGTTGGCGAAGCCGAAGTCGGACAGGTTGCGTGCGGGGAACACGTGCACGTGCAGGTGCGGCACTTCGAGCCCGGCGATGATCAGCCCGGACCGCTCGGCGCCGAACGCCGCGCACACCGCCTTGCCGATCCGCTGGGACACCGCCATCACCTTGTTGAACACGGCAGGCTCGACGTCCTGCCAGTTGTCGACCTCGGCCCGCGGAACCACCAGCGTGTGCCCGGGCGTCATCGGCTCGATGGTCAGGAACGCGACGACCTCGTCGTCTTCGTAGACGAAGCGTCCCGGCAGTTCGCGGTTGATGATCTTGGTGAAGACGGAGGCCATGAGCCCAAGCATATGAGTCGCCGCCCCGGGTCGATCATGTAGCTGGCTCACAGCAACCCCTCAGATCCGGCCCAGTGCCACGGCAGCTTGCAACGCGACGATCATCGGTATGACCGACACCCTGCCGGCCGAGCAGGACACGGCTGCGATCGGCGTCGGGGGTCGCTACATTCTCGACATCGTCATCCCCGTGTACGACGAGGAGCGCGACGTCGCGGCCTGCGTGCGACGGCTCCACCAGTTCCTGCTCGACGAGGTGCCCTACCGGGCCCGAATCGTGGTGGCCGACAACGCCAGTACCGACCGCACCTTGTCGGTGGCGCGACAGCTCGCCGAGGAACTGTCCGACGTCGAGGTGATGCACCTCGACGCCAAGGGCCGCGGCGGCGCGCTGGCCGCCGCGTGGGCGTCGTCCCCGGCCGACGTCGTCGCCTACATGGATGTCGACCTCTCGACCCATCTTTCGGCCCTCATGCCGTTGGTCGCGCCGCTGGTGTCCGGGCATTCCGACATCGCCATCGGATCGCGGCTGGCGGCCTCGTCGCGGGTGGTCCGTGGCATCAAGCGGGAAGTGGTGTCGCGCGGCTACAACCTGCTGCTGCGCGGCCTGCTCGGCGCGCGGTTCTCCGATGCCCAATGCGGCTTCAAGGCGTTGCGCGCCGACGTGGCCCGTCGGCTGCTGCCGCTGGTCGCCGATACCGGATGGTTCTTCGATACCGAACTGTTGGTGCTGGCCGAGAAGGCCGGCCTGCGAATTCACGAAGTGCCGGTCGACTGGATCGACGACCCGGACTCCCGCGTCGACATCCTCGCCACCGCGATCGAAGACCTCAAAGGCTGCTGGCGAGTCGGCCGGGCGCTGACCACCGGCGCGCTGCCCCTGCGCGACCTGCAGGCCGCACTGGGCCGCGAACCGCTGGTGCCCGGTGTGCCGCGCGGCATGGTCGGCCAGATGGTGCGCTTCGGGCTGATCGGCATCGCCAGCACCATCGCCTATGCGCTGCTGTATCTTTCGCTGCACCCCGCGCTCGGTGCGCAGGCCGCCAACCTGATCGCCCTGCTGCTGACCGCACTGGCCAACACCGCCGCCAACCGGGCGTTCACCTTCGGTATCCGCGGCCGCGCCGATGTCGCTCGCCACCACCTGCGCGGCCTGGTGATCTTCGCGTTCGGGCTGGCGATCACCAGCGGCTCGCTGTATCTGCTGCACCGCTACGATCCGACGGTCGGCAAGGGCGTCGAATTGTCAGTTCTTGTGGTGGCCAACCTGGTTGCCACGCTCGTGCGATTTGTGGCGTTGCGACGGGTGTTCGGCGCGTCCACCCGCTGATATGACGATCACCGTCGAGTCGCCGGAAGTCGGCGTCGCACAAGCCATCACCCGACGAACACGGATAGGTCCGCAGCGCTGGGCGCTTGTCGTCTTGCTGACCGCGACCGGCGTGTTCTACCTGTGGGCACTGGACCGGTCAGGCTGGGCCAACGCGTTCTATTCCGCCGCCGAGCAGGCGGGGTCGCAGTCATGGAAGGCGCTGCTGTTCGGATCGTCGGACGCCGCAAACTCGATCACCGTCGACAAACCGCCGCTGTCGCTGTGGCTCCCGGCTCTGTCCATCCGCCTGTTCGGGCTCAATTCGTGGAGCATCCTGGCACCGCAGGCGGTCATCGGGGTGGCCTCGGTCGCCCTGCTCTGGGATGCGGTTCGCAGGCCGTTCGGCGAAGTAGCCGCACTGATTGCCGGCACGGTCCTGGCGCTGACCCCGATGGCTGTCACGATCTTCCGCTACAACAACCCTGACGCGCTTCTGGTCCTGTTGATGCTCGCCGCGGTGTGGGCGGTGCTGCGGGCGATCGACGACGGGCGGCTGCGCTGGCTGCTGGTGTCGGGATGCTGTGTGGGACTGGGGTATCTGGCGAAGCAGCTCGAGGTGGCATTGGTGCTGCCCGCCCTGGGGCTCCCGTATCTGGTGGCCGGTCCGCGATCGCTATTCACCCGGCTGGGGCAACTCGTGGTGGCGCTGGCAGCTGTTGTGGTCGCGGCCGGGTGGTGGGTGCTGTTGGTGCAGCTGTGGCCGGCGAGCACGCGGCCGTGGATCGGTGGGACGCAGACCAATTCGATCCTCGAACTGACCTTGCGCTACAACGGCTTCGGCCGGCTCAATGGCGACGAGCCGGGCAGCCTCGCCTCACCCGGCTTCATCTCGCCGGTCCATACCGGTGGCCGGACTTCGCCGCACCCGTGGGGTCAGCCCGGCATCGGCAGGTTGTTCGAGCCGGAGCAGATCGGTGGCATCGGCTGGCTACTGCCCGCGGCGCTGGTGTTCGCGGTCGTCGTGCTGGTGTGGCGGGGCCGGGCCGCGCGGCGGGATCTGCGCCGCGCCGCCGTTCTGGTCTGGGTGCTCTGGTTGCTGGTGACGGCGTGGGTGTTCAGCTACATGGCCGGCATTTTCCACCCGTACTACACCGTGGCTCTTGCCCCGCCGATCGCTGCGCTGACCGGCATCGGCATTGCCGTGAGTTGGCAAGAACGACAACGGCTGTGGGTCAAGGCGGCACTTGCGGTCGCGGTGGTGCTGACGGCCGCCACCGCGGTGGTCGTGCTGCGGCACGTCGCAACCTTCTATCCGTGGTTGCGGTGGGCCATCCCGCTCGCCGCCGTCCTGGTGTTGGTCGGGCTGATGACCGCCGTCATCCCGATGCCGGTGATCGTCGCGGCAGGCGCACTGGTCGCTCTCGGCGGACCCGTGGCCTACAGCGTCACGACCGTCGAACGAGGCAATTCCGGTGCACTGCCGATCGCCGGACCGGTTCCCCGCATTGTCACCGCCATGACCAAGGGTGTCGCGCCGGTCCAGCGCGCCGAGATCACGTCGGCCAGTGGGCCCGGATTCCTGCTGCCCGCCGGATCATCCGCCGCAAGAACGCATCTGGTCGGCTGCAGTCTGCTGGACTCCGGCGTGCCCGACCGGCAGCTCGTCGGTCTGCTCGACGCCGACGCGCAGCGGTACACCTGGGTGGCCGCGACAATCGGATCGATGTGCGCGGCCGGTTACCAACTGGCCAGTGGTCACCCGGTGATGCCGGTCGGCGGATTCAACGGCACCGATCCGTCCCCGGCACCCGACGAGTTCCTACGGATGGCGCTGTCCAAGAAGATCCACTATTTCATCGTCACCAATCCGGTCCACGAGGACAAGTGGGGACACCTGGACACCAATGCGCTGATCCAGCAATGGGTTCAGCGCAACTTCACCCCGATGCGGGTCGGCAGGGTACTGATCTACGACCTCACGACGTAGGTCAGGCCAACATCGCCGCGATCTCGCCGACCGTCCAGGGCGGGCAGTCGTGATGGTCCCGGTAATTGATGAACTTCGGCGAGGGCTTGTCGAACCGGCCGACGAAACCGCCTGCGGCAATGAAGATCTGGCCGGTGATCTTGCTGGCAAGGTCGCTGACCAGGTAGGCGTACATCGGGGCGACGTATTCCGGTGGCGCGGCGTCCAGCGCACCCTGGGCGCTGACGTCGTCGAGGATGCCGCGTCGCCGCAACGATCCGATCTGATCCTCGAAGTCCGGCCCACTGGACAGCCGGGTCTTGGCACCCGGGCACACCACGTTGGCGCGCACGCCGTGTTCGGCCAGTTCGGCCGCGATCGCCATCGTCAAGCCGTTGACCGCACCTTTGCCCGCCGGATATCCGGTGCCGCCGTAATCGCCAAGGAAGGCAAAGGAACTGGTGTTGACGATCGCGCCCCGGCCGCGGACGACCATTCTGGGGGCGGCCGCCCGACAGGTCGCGAACGTGGTACCGACGTGGACGTCGAGGAGAGCGCGGAACTCGGCAGGGGTGACCGTGAGTATCGACGAGCCCCGGGGCTCGGGCGCACCCGCGCAGTTCACCAGGGCATCGACGGCGCCGAACTCGCTCTCGCACAGCGCAATCAACTCTTCGGCGACCGTCTCGTCGGCGGCCGAACCGGTGTGTGCGACGGCGCGGCCGCCGACCTGTGTGATGGCGGCCGCGGTCGCCTCGGCTGCCGCCTCGTCGCGACCGTTGACCACCACGCCGGCGCCGCACTCGGCCAGCAAGGCGGAGACGGCGGCCCCGATGCCCCGAGAGCCGCCGACGACGACGGCGCCGAATCCCTCGAGCGGGCGGTCACTCACCGCTGGCGGGAGCCTGACCGAACTGCATGCCGTCCATGTTCCAGTAGCCGCGCATGTTGGTGATCAGCCCGGCATCGTTGACGGAGTAGGTGAACACACCGCGCACCGTGCTGGTCATCCCGCCTTCGAATTGGCTGCGCAGCACCAGGATGTGCGCCACCTCGTTGGCGGAGCTGGATGGGAACGTCTCCTCGCAGGTGACCCGAAGGTTGTTGACCGAGATGTTCGCGTCGTAGAAGTCGGCGACGGCCGCCTTGCCGCGCACGCCGTTGCCGTCGGGGTTGGTGATGGCCTGCCCGATCGGATCCTCGATCACGACATCGTCAGCCATCAGGGCCAGCCAGCCCTCGCGGTCGTGCGACATCACGCATCGCCAGGATGCCTGCGATGCGGCCAGCGCGGGAGTTTGTTCGGTGGTCGTGGACATCAGTTCCTCCTTGGGTTGTCAGATACTGGGGGTTTGTCAGATACTGCAGGCGGCGCGAGCGCCATCGTCGGTGGCTTTTCGGATCAATCCCAGACCTGTGCAGTCGCCAACGGCATGCACCTTGGCGCCGGGCAACCGGTCGGTGATGGCGTCGAACAGGACGGTGTCCGCCTCGAGGCGTCCCGTGATGATCACGGCGTCGGCCGCGAGCCCGCGGCGGGTACCGCCATACGGGGTGAACACCACGCTGTCGTCGGTGATCTGGTGCACCTCGGCGCGCACGTGCACCGGGACTCCCAGGCGGTCGAGCCGGTCCATGTGTTCGGTGCGGCGCTTGAGGCCGACTTCGGCGGCGATGGTGCGTCCGGATTCCAGCACGGTGACGAATCGGTCTTGGGCACAGAGATATTCGGCGAGCTGGATCGCAGCGAGGCTGCCGCCGACTATCACGACTTGGCGACCGGCCGGGAGCGCGGCGGGGTTCATCAGCAGGTCGCGCGCCTCGTGACCGCTGATCACCCGGGGATTCCGGGCGCCGTCGATGTCGGGCACCACGATGTCGGCGCCGGTCGCGACGATCACCGCGTCGGGTTCCAGCTCGGCGACGTCGTCGACGCCGACCGGGTGGGACATCTCGACGGAGACGGTGCTGGCGGCGATTTCGCTGCGAAGGTATTTCAGGAACGGTTCGTTCTCCGGATGCACGATCGACGCCCACACCAGCGCACCGCCCAATTCGGCGTTGCGCTCGAACAACGTGACACGGTGCCCCCGTTCGGCGGCCACTCTTGCCGCCTCCAGTCCGCCGGGCCCGCCGCCGACGACCACAACGTGCTTGGGCTGCGTGACCGGGTGCACCGCCAGCTCGCGCTCCTTGCCGGTGCGGGGGTTCACCGCACAGTCGACCGCGAACCGCTGTTCCATGGCGTCTATGCAGTTCTCGCACGAGATGCAGCGACGGACCCGAGCAGCCTGGCCCGCTTGGACTTTCGCGACCAGGTCAGGGTCGGCCAGCATCGGCCGGCCCATCGCGATGAAGTCCGCGTGGCCGTCGGCGAGGATCTGCTCGGCGCGCGCGGGGTCGTGGATGCGGCCCACCGCGATCACCGGCACATCGACCACCTGCTTGACCGCGGCCGCGGCGCCGACGTTGAGTGCGTCGCCGTCGTCGGCGGCGTTGACCATCCCGGTGACCAGGCGGTCGATCACCCCACCGCTGACGTGGAAGGCGTCGACGCCGGCGGCCACCAGTTGCGGTGCCATCTGAGCCGTCTCGTAACTCGGCCGGCCGCCGGCCACCCGCTCGTAGCCGGAGATCCGCAGCGTGACCGGCAGCGTGTCGCCGATCTCGGAGCGGATGGCCGCCAGTGTCTGCAACACCACCCGGATGCGCCCGTCGGCGGAGTCGCCGCGGTACTCGTCGGTGCGCCGGTTGCGCTGGGGGGCAAGGAAAGACCCCAGGAACATGTACCCGTGTGCGGCGTGGAGTTCGATGCCGTCATAGCCGGCCTCGGCCGCGCGGCGCACCGCGGCTTTGAACAAGTCGATGATCCCGGTCAGCTGGGCCTCGGTCACCTCGGCCGAGGGACGTCCGGTCAGATACGACGGGATCACCGACGGGCCGAGCGACGTCACGCCGTGCATCTCGGGCCCGAGCCCGTCCGGGCCGGCGTGCACGATCTGCGGCTGGATCTTCGCGCCGTGCTCGTGGACGGCCTCGACCAGTGCGCGGTGGACGCTCACTGCCTCGTCGGTGCCGAGGTGTAGCCCGCCCGGAGTCTCGGGTTGCAGGTGGTCGATGCCGGTGGCGCCCACGGTGATCAGCCCGACACCGCCCTTGGCGCGAGCGGCGAAGTAGTCGCGCGTGCGCTGCGAGGGCAGACCCTCGGGCGTGCCGTACATGGTCTCCATCGGAGACATCACGAGCCTGTTGCGCACCGTCATCGAGCCGATGCGGCCCTCACGCAACAGGTTCGGGAAGCTGCTCATGGACGCTGCGCCATGAATTCCGGGCCGTGCCCGCGCCTTTGGGCAAGGCGGGCACGGCCCGGAAGATCCGCACAGGACACGCGCAGGTCAGCGGTCCTCGTCGGTGTAACGAATGACGCCGCGGATGTTGCGGCCCTCGAGCATGTCCTTGTAG
The DNA here is from genome assembly GCF_002086695.1 of Mycolicibacterium rhodesiae. Lineage (GTDB taxonomy): Bacteria > Actinomycetota > Actinomycetes > Mycobacteriales > Mycobacteriaceae > Mycobacterium > Mycobacterium rhodesiae. The sequence continues at coordinate 322,161 of NZ_MVIH01000004.1, read as the reverse complement.
CCCTCGTTGACCTGCTCGAGGCGGTACTGCCGGGTCACCATGTCGTCGAGGTTCAGGCGACCTGCCTTATACATCGACAGCAGCTGCGGGATGTCGTAGTGCGGGTTGCCGCCGCCGAAGATGGTGCCCTGCAAGCGCTTCTGCATGAGGGTCAGCATCGCCAGGTTCAGCGTGACATTGCTGTCGGCCATGTTCGCCACCGCGGTGGCCACCACGGTGCCGCCCTTGGCGGTGATGTTCATGTAGTGGTCGATGTCCTCGCCCTTGAGTTCGCCCACGGTGACGATGGTCTTGTGCGCCATCCGGCCCTGGGTGACCTCGGCAACGCCGGCCATCGCGCTGAAGATGTCGGGGTAGGCGTGGGTGGCACCGAACTTGAGTGCGTTGTCACGCTTGAACTCGACCGGGTCGACAGCGAAGATGTTGCGCGCACCCGCGTTCAGCGCACCCTGGAGGGCGCCGGTGCCGACGCCGCCGACGCCGACGATCACGACGTCGTCGCCGGGGCGGATGTCACCGCTGCGGACGGCCGAGCCGTAACCGGTGGTCACGCCGCAGCCGACCAGGCAGGCCACCTCGAACGGGATGGACGGGTCGATCTTCACCACCGAGCTCTTGTGCACCACCATGTACGGGCTGAAGGTGCCCAGCAGCGTCATCGGGATGACCGGCTGGCCGTTCTTCACGGCGTGGATGCGGTGGGTGCCGTCGGACACGGCAGTGCCGGCCAGCAGGCCCGCGCCCAGGTCGCACAGGTTGCGCAGCCCTTCCTGGCAGGCCGGACACTCACCACACGACGGGATGAACGAGAGCACCACGTGATCGCCGGGGGCCAGATGCTCGACGCCCGGGCCTACCTCGGTGACGACGCCCGCGCCCTCATGACCGCCGAGAACCGGGAATCCGGCCATCGGGATATCGCCGGTGACCAGATGGTGGTCGCTGTGGCACATGCCCGAAGCTTCCATCTGGATTTTGACTTCGTCTTTGACCGGGTCGCCGATCTCGATTTCCTCGATCGACCACGGTTGGTTGAACTCCCAGATGAGAGCACCTTTTGTCTTCACAGCGAACCTCCACTCGCAAAACCCGACCCCGGGGTTTTCCAGGGCGGCCGGCCGTGCCGGATGGTCAATCTAGGTCAAAATTAGAACGTGTTCCTGTCCTGTGGAACATTATGACCTCCGTCACTTCATCCTAGCGGTCGGGGCCCGGTTCTTGACAGCTGTCGAGTTTCTACCAGATCGGGACGGGGGCTTGACCCAGCGGGTAGTAACCCGGCAGCTTTTCGCCCGCGACGCTGCGCTCGATGCGCTTCTGCATGGTGGGAGTCAGGTCGCCCGACGAGATCAGCTTGACGAAGGCCTTCTGCACGTGGCCGAAGTCGAAGAAGTCGCGCTGCCATTCGATCAGCAGATCGTCGTTGAGCCGGAACCAGCTGCCGCCGATGCCGTAGATCTCGTCGGTGCCGCCGTCACTCTTATGCGCGATCTGCTTCCAGAAGCCGACGATCTCGTTCTGCTTCTCGTCGATGAGGACCTTCTGGTACTCGTAGACCCAGTTCTCCAGGCCTTCCATTTCTAGCCCGAGTGCGACCTCGCGGATCTGGTCCTTGCCGACGCACATCACGTCTTCCTTGGGGCCGATGTTCCAGCCGTAGGTGGCATCCTCGGTGTAGAACTCCGCGAGATTTGTCCAGTCGCCGGCCGCCTCGGAGTCCTTGTTGGCCTGCAGCCAACGCTCGGCCCAGTCTTCTAGTTGTTCGCGTGACGCCATTGTCAGTTTTCCTTTTCTGTTATGGATAGTGCTCGGGTAGGACACATTTCGACGGCTCGTTCGACGTCGTCGCGCATCTCGTCGGGTGGTTCGGAGTCGACGATCTCGACGACGCCGCGCTTGGGCACCTTGAAGATGTCGGGCGCCTCCAGTTCGCACATGGCGTGCCCCTGGCAGAGATCCTCGTCGAGTTCGATTCGGTAGCAACCCATGTCAGGCCTTCACGCCTTCACGCGCTTGCGGTAGCGCACCTTCGCAGGCCGGGCCAGCTGAACCACCATCTTCGAGTGATCGTTCTGGTAGGACTCGGGCGGCTGTGCCATCTCGAACTCGTACTCGCGCAACAGGACCGAGAAGATCGCCTTGATCTGCATCTGCGCGAACGCGGCTCCGACACAACGGTGCCGTCCGGCGCCGAACGGAATCCAGGTCCAGCGGTTGACGATGTCCTCTTGCCGGGGCTTCTCGTAGCGGTCCGGATCGAAGGCGTCCGGGTTGGGGAAATCCTCGGGGATGCGGTTGGAGATCGCCGGCGAGGCGGCGACCATCTGACTCTTGTGGATCGGGTAACCCTCGACCTCGAACTCGTCCTGGGCCACCCGCATCAGGATGATCAGCGGGGGATGCAGCCGCAGCGTCTCCTTGAGCGCGTTGTCGAAATTCGGGATCTGGCGTAGCGCATGGAAACTCACCTCCTGACCGTCGGAGTAGAGATCATCGAGCTCTTGTTGCACCTTGGCATAGAACTCGGGGTTGCGCAGCAACTCGATCAGCGTCCACGACGAGGTGCCCGAACTCGTGTGGTGCCCGGCGAACATCAGCGAGATGAACATGCCGGTGACCTCGTTGGCCGAGAACCGCGGATTGCCGTCGTCGTCCTTGATCGACACCAGGACGTCGAGCAGGTCGCGATCGCTCTTGTCGGTGGGCGGGTTGGCGATTCGGCCGTTCATGACCTCCTGCACCAGCGCCACCAGGCTGGTCCTTGCCTCGTCACGAATGCGGAAGCTCTCGATCGGTAGGTACGGGTCGACGTAGCAGAGCGGATCGGTCCCGCGCTCGAGCAAGTGGTAGTAATTCGCGAACCGCGAGTCGAGTTGGTTCCGGAACTTCAGACCGATCAGGCATGCCGTCGAGGTGTAGATGGTCAGCTCGGCGAAGAACTCGAGCAGGTCGATTTCGCCTTCGTCGCCCCAATTCTCGATCATGCGGCGGACTTCGTTCTCGATGGTCGCCGCGTGACCCTTCATCTGCTCACCGCGCAGTGCGGTGTTGTGCAGCATCTCCGCGCGCCGCTCGGGGTCGGCGTCGAACACCACTCCCTCGCCGAAGATCGGCGTCATGAACGGGTAGGCCTCGGCCTGGTTCAGGTCGGCATCGGGGGAGCGGAAGAAAAACTCGTTGGCCTCGGAACCCGTGAGCAGGATGACCTGCTTGTCGGCCAGTTGGAACCAGCCGAGGTCACCACATTCATCCCGGATGCGCTGCATCAGGCCGATTGGATCGGTGCGGAATTCCTCCAGGTGGCCGTGTTCCTCCTCGCCACCGGAGACTCGCTGAACCTCTTTCGTGATGGTCACGATGGCATCCCTTCCTCGCCGAGGGCGAGCTTCTGACGTTCGGTGTTGTCGGCCAGCGGAGCTTCGGGCTGGAGCTCCATGTTGGCGATGAACCCGCCGCGGGGTGTTTCCGCGACGAACGTGATGGCCCGCGCAAGATCGGCCGCGCGCAGGAAGTAGTCGTGCCTCGCCTGTCCCCATTTGGCCCAATCCTCCAGTGCGGGGCCGATCTTCTCGGCGGGCAGACTCCAGCCCATCGAGGTCTTGGTCGGTCCGGGGTGCACGATCGACGCGCGGACGCCGGTGCCCTCGAGCTCCATCTGGAAGTTGTTCACCATGGCAACCAGTGCCGCCTTGGCGGCGCCGTAGGCACCCATGTGCGGGCGCTGGCGCAACGAGACATCGGATCCCACGAAGATCAGGTCACCACGCCGGCGTTCCAGCATTCCGGGCAGCACGGCGTTCGCCAACCGGAAGGCGCCGACCAGATGGATCTGCAGCTGCGAATCGAATTCGTCGCTGGTGATCTCGTCGAGCTTGCCGAAGTAGGTGTCACCGGCGCCGGCGATCAGCACCTCGATGTCGCCGAGCGCCTGGGTGGACTGGGCGACAAAGGATTTCACCGAGTTCGGGTCGGTGACGTCGAGGTGGAAGCCGACGGCTTCACCACCTTCGGCGTTGATCTTGCCGACGATGTCGGTGAGCTTCTCGACGCGCCGCGCACCCAGCGCGACCGGGAATCCGTGCGCCGCGAGTTCGAACGCGGTGGCCTCACCGATACCGGACGAGGCACCGGCGACGATCGCCGGCCTGCGGTCGGGGAGAGGGGCGAAACGGGGCATTCGGGAACCTTTCGGGGCGTCCTTCTAGCGAGCTTGCACTGTGATGGGCAGATGGGCGAAACCGCGGACGTTGCTGGAGTGGACGCGCACCGAATTCGCTTCGTCGACCTCATAGCCGCGGATACGTTTGAACAACTCCTCCAACGCAACTCGCGCTTCCATCCGGGCGAGGTGCGCACCGAGGCAAAAGTGCGCGCCACTGCCGAAACTCTGCAGCTTCGCGCCGATGTCGCGGCCGATGAGATAGTCGTCGGGACGCTCGAAGGCACGCTCGTCACGGTGCGCCGATCCCGGCAGCAGCAGAACGACGTCGCCGTCCGGGATGACGGTGTCGTAGAGCGTCAGCTCACCGGCGACGGTGCGGGCCAGGATCTGGCTGGACGTGTCATAGCGCAGCGTTTCCTCGACCCAGAGGGGCACCCGGGACAGGTCCGTGTAGACCTCGGCCAGCTGGTCGGGGTTCTTGTGACCCCAAAATGCGGCATTGGCAAGCAGTTTGGTGGTCGTTTCGTTGCCGGCGATCACCATCAGGAACATGAAGCCCAGCACCTCGTCGTCGGTGAGCCGGTCACCGTCGATCTCGGCGTCCAGCAACGCTGACGTCAGGTCATCGCTCGGGTTCTTCCTGCGCTCTTCGACCATCGCCTGGTAGTAGACGATCAGGTTCAGCGATGCCTCGACGGCCTCCGGCGGCACGTCGGTGACGCCTTCCTCGCGGTGCATCACACCGTCGGCCCACGCCCGCACCTGCACGCGGTCGGCTTCCGGCACCCCCATCAGTTCGGAGATGACATCCATCGGCAGCTTGCCAGCGAACTCGTCGACGTAGTCCACCGTCCCTCCGGCGGCGGCCTTCTCCATCAAGACGTCGAGATGCTTGGTGGCGATCTCGGTGACGCGCGGCTCGAGCTCGCGAATCCGCCTGGGCGTGAAGCCTTTCGAAACCAGGGTCCGCAGCCGCAGGTGGGCCGGGTCGTCCATCGCCAGGAAGGACATCGTCTTGGAGGCGTGCGGCCCGCGGGAGGCCGGGTCCAGCGAGACACCGTATTTGTTGGACAGAGTCGTGCTGTTGCGGAATCCCTGGAGGACGTCGGCGTGCCGGGACAGCGCCCAGAACTTCAGGTCTTCGTTGTAGTACAGCGGAGCCTCGTCGCGCAGCCGCTTGTAGTACGGGTACGGATCCTCGTGGAAGTCGTAGTTGTACGGGTCCAGCACGATATCCGGACTCTGCACACTCATTCGTTCTCTCCCAGGATAAGGCTCACGACGTATTCCATCCGGTCGGCGACCTCGCGGTAACTCATCGAGCCGCTGCCGGCGTGCACGAGCGCGCCGAAGTACGTCATCTCCAGTGCGGACACGATCTTCGGATCGGCGTCCGGTCCCAGCGCCGATTTGATGCGTTTGTGGATCTCGGCGCCGATCCGGTCGCGGACTCGGACCACCCCGGCGTCGTTGCTCAGCACCGCGGTGGTGCAGGCTGCGGCGAACTCCGGCTCGTCGGCGATCACCAGCGCGAGGCTGCGCAGCGATTGTTGAACGCGGTGCAGCCGGGTGTCGTTGACGTCGGTGAAGTACGGCACCTCGAGAACCCGGTCGAGGTACACCTCGGCGATCAGATGATTCTTCGACGAGAAGTAGGTGTAGGCGGTGGCCGGCGCGACCTTGGCGCGTGCGGCGACGGCGCGGACGGTGAGGTCGGCGTACGACGATTCCCGCAGCATCTCCATGCCTGCCCGCAAGACCTTTCGGAAGGTCTCTTCCTGGCGACGATTGCGCGGCGCGTCGTCCCCGTTGGGGGTGGCGGCTACCGCGGCATCGCTGGACACATGTCCAGGTTATCGGAACCGTGTCTGACAAGGCAAGAGGTCGCGGTAAATTACCTGTTCGTATGCGTCCTGGCGCGGTCGAACGCCATACCCTTGCACCGTCCCCGCGTCTGCCGCTATGGTGCGAAAGACGAAATCTCGGACACGTGTCCAACGAAGCAGACGGGAATCGGGATGGCGATTGCGGCGGACAGGAACAGCGACCTCTTCATTGACGGGGAACTGGTGCCGGGCGGCAACGGCCGTTACCCGACGATCAACCCGGCGACCGAAGAAGTCTTGGGTACCGCGGCCGACGGCAATGCCGAGGACATGAGCCGCGCCATCGACGCCGCGCGCCGTGCCTTCGACACGACCGACTGGTCCACCAACACCGAACTTCGGGTGCGCGGCATTCGCCAGTTGCGCGATGCGATGAAGGAACACGTCGAGGAACTGCGCGAGATGACGATGGCGGAGGTGGGTGCGCCGCGCATGCTGACCGCGGCCGCCCAACTCGAGGGGCCGGTCGAAGACCTGTCGTTCTCCGCCGACACCGCCGAGAGCTATTCGTGGCGCCACGATCTCGGCGTCGCGGCGCCGATGGGCATCAAGACTCAGCGGACCATCGTCCGCGAGGCCGTCGGCGTGGTCGGTGCGATCACGCCGTGGAACTTCCCGCACCAGATCAACCTCGCCAAGCTCGGCCCGGCGCTGGCGGCGGGCAACACCATCGTGCTCAAGCCTGCTCCCGATACCCCTTGGTGTGCAGCGGTTCTCGGCGAGTTGATCGCCGAGCACACCGACATACCGCCGGGCGTGGTCAACATCGTCACTTCCAACGACCACTCGGTCGGAGCCATGCTGTCCAGCGATCCGCGCATCGACATGGTGTCGTTCACCGGCTCGACGAACACCGGCCGGGCGGTGATGGCCGCCGGCGCCGCGACCATCAAGAAGGTCTTCCTGGAGCTCGGCGGCAAGTCCGCGTTCCTGGTGCTCGACGACGCCGACCTGGCCGGCGCCTGCTCGATGGCGGCGTTCACCGCGTCGATGCACGCCGGACAGGGCTGCGCGATCACCACTCGTCTGGTGGTGCCGCGCGCCCGCTACGACGAAGCGGTCGAGGCGGCCGCGGCGACGATGGGCGGCATCAAGGCGGGCGACCCGACCAACCCCGGAACCATTTGCGGGCCGGTCATTTCCGAGCGTCAGCGTGACCGGGTGCAGTCCTACCTCGACCTCGCGATCAGCGAGGGCGGTCGGTTCGCGTGCGGAGGCGGGCGGCCGGCCGACCGCGACACCGGGTACTTCATCTCACCGACGGTGATTGCAGGCCTGGACAATTCCGCGCGGGTCGCGCGCGAAGAGATCTTCGGCCCGGTGCTGACGGTGATCGCCCACGACGGTGACGACGATGCGGTCAACATCGCCAACGATTCGCCGTACGGCCTGTCGGGCAGTGTGTTCAGCGGTGATCCCGAGCGGGCGCAGGGGGTCGCAGACCGGATGCGGGTCGGCACCGTGAACGTCAACGGCGGCGTCTGGTATTCCGCGGACGTACCTTTCGGCGGCTACAAGCAGTCCGGCGTGGGTAGGGAGATGGGTCTGGCCGGCTTCGAGGAATACCTCGAGCTGAAAGTCATTGCCACAGCGGTCTGACCGCACCACAGACTAGAGAGGAATTCGTATGGGACAGTTCGACGACAAGGTGGCCATCGTCACCGGCGCAGGCAGCGGTATCGGTCAGGCGTATGCCGAGGCCCTCGCCAGGGAAGGCGCGGCCGTGGTGGTCGCCGACATCAACACCGATGGCGCGCAGAAGGTCGCCGACGGGATCAAAGGTGAGGGCGGCACCGCGCTGGCGCTACCGGTGGACGTCAGCGATCCGGCATCGGCCAAGGCGATGGCCGACCAGACGCTCGCCGAGTTCGGCGGCATCGACTATCTGGTCAACAACGCCGCGATCTTCGGCGGGATGAAGCTGGACTTCCTGATCACCGTCGACTGGGACTACTACAAGAAGTTCATGAGCGTGAACCTCGACGGCGCTCTGGTCTGCACCAGGGCGGTGTACAAGAAGATGGCCAAGCGCGGCGGCGGTGCGATCATCAACCAATCCTCCACCGCGGCCTGGCTGTACTCGAACTTCTACGGATTGGCCAAGGCCGGGGTCAACAGCCTCACCCAGCAGCTGGCCACCGAACTCGGCGGTCAGAACATCCGGATCAACGCGATCGCGCCGGGGCCGATCAACACCGAGGCCAACCGCACCACAACGCCTCAGGAGATGGTTGCCGACATCGTCAAGGGGATTCCGTTGTCGCGCATGGGTGAAGTCGACGACCTGGTTGGGATGTGCCTGTTCCTGCTGTCCGATCAGGCGAAGTGGATCACCGGCCAGATCTTCAATGTCGACGGTGGACAGATCTTCCGCTCATGACAGAGGTCAAGGTCGGTTACATCGGGCTCGGAAATCAAGGCTTGCCGATGGCGAAACGGTTGGCCGAGTGGCCCGGCGGGCTGATCGTCTTCGACGTGCGGACCGAGGCCATGACACCGCTGGCCGAACTGGGTGCCGAGCGTGCGGATTCTGTCGCCGATGTCGCGAAAGCCGATGTCATCGAAGTGACCGTGCTCAACGACGAGCAGGTCCGCGACGTCGTCGGCGATCTCGCCGAACACGCCAAGCCGGGCACGGTGATCGCCATCCATTCCACGATCGAGCCGGACACTGCCGCCGAGCTGGCCGAGCAGCTGCGCCCCAAGGGAATTCACGTTGTCGATGCCCCGGTCAGCGGGGGAGCGGGTGCCGCCGACAAGGGTGAACTGGCCGTGATGGTCGGCGCCGACGACGAGGCGTACGACATCGTCAAGCCGGTGTTCAAGAAGTGGGCGTCACTGGTGGTTCGCGCCGGCGAGCCCGGAGCGGGCACCCGGATGAAGATCGCTCGAAACATGTTGACCTACATTGGTTTCACGGCCGCGTGCGAGGCTTCGCGGCTTGCCGAAGCGTCGGGAATCGACTTGCAGAAGCTGGGCCGGGTGGTGAGGCACAGCGACGCCCAGAGCGGCGGACCGGGCGCGATCATGGTCCGCGACGACACCAAGCCGCTGGAGCCGGACCACTTCGTCTACAACATGTTCATTCACACCCGCGGTCTGGCCGAGAAAGATCTGAAGTTGGCGCTGGGCCTCGGTGCGGCCAACGGCGTCGAACTGCCGTTGGCCGAGATCGCGCTACGGGACCTGGCGGCCGGTCTCGGTGTGCCCAACACGAAGGAGTGACGATGGACGAATTGCGCCGCAAAGGCCTGGACAAGATGAACGAGGTCTACGGCTGGGAGATGCCGGACTCGCCGGGCGACTACTTCGCGCTCACCGCCGACCACCTGTTCGGCACGATCTGGTCGCGCCCGGGATTGTCCATGCGCGACAAGCGGATCATGACGCTGACCGTCGTCACCGCGCTCGGTATATCCGATCTGGCCGAGATCCAGGCCAATGCCGCCCTGCACAACGAGGAGCTCACGCCTGAGGAGCTCAAGGAGATGGCGATCTTCCTGACGCACTACCTCGGATTCCCGCTGGGCTCGAAGCTGGACGGGGTTGTCACCAAGGTCGTGTCCAAGCGCAAGAAGGCCGCCGAGGCGGGTCAAGGCGAGGATAAGAAGGCCAACGTCAACGACGCCCTCAAGATGCACAGCGGCACGAAGCTCGACGACTAGCGGCGTGTGGCGATGACGCGTTGAGCCGCGAAGATCACCCGACGTCCGGTTCGTAGGTTAGCGTCGGACTGCTCGGCGTCCCAAACCACTTCCGCTCTACCGGACAACTGCAGAGTGGTACCTGCGTCGACGAACAACAGCGCCGCGCTCGGGTCCACGGTCAGATTGCCGAAGCTGTTGAACATGTTGTTGCCCGGGTAATCCGGCCACCACAGTCTGCCGGCATCTGCGCGCACGAAGCCGGCGGGTCCGCCGCGGTGCGAGGCGTCGTTGCCGGATGTGGGGTGGGTGGTGCCCAGGAAGAACGCCGTCGACCTTTCGATGAGTTCACGATCCTCGGGACGTAGCGCGGTGCCCGTGTAGACCCGTGTGCGATCGGGCCGGCGCGGGTCTGCCGTGGCCTGGGCGGACGGGTCGATGTACTTCGGGCAGTTGCCATAGGCTTGGTCCACGTCGATTGCCAAACCGGCCGAATCCCGTTGCATCAGTTGTCCATTGATGCGATATCGGCGCCGTGCGGCAAGATCGATGACAAGCACGCCGACCGGCTGATCGGTCGGTGCTCCAGCCAATGGATCCATATCGGGGAGCTCGACGTCGATGTGAAGTCTGGTCGGTGTCGCGGCTCGGAGGAACCCGGGTTCGCCCTGCAGCGGCGAAATCCACAGCCGCCCTTCGGGGTCGCGCGCGGTGAGGGCGACCAGCCGTGCCGAAGCCAGGAAGGCGGCGGTGCCATCGCCGAGGCGGCCTCGACTCGCCATGGGTGCGAGTCGCGCCGCTCGCGCACCAACGCCCGCTCGTCTCTGGACGGCCAGCTCGCCGCTGTGGAATCCCACAGCGGCGAGCCGTTCTTCATGCGTCATAGCTACGCCTGATCCTCGTCAGAGGGGGTGGCGGCCGGCGAAGGCGACGACCCGCTGGGTCGGGGTGGCCGCGCCGTCTGTGTATATCTCGGGGCCGAAGAGTTCCTGGGGCCGCAGGGCCGGGACGAGTGCCGATCCCACCTTTTCGGCGAGTGCCGCCTCAGCGTCGTCGAACTCGACTGCCCGGTTGACCGCGACGGCCAGATCCCAGCTGTGGATGAGCGTCGAGTAGGTGACGATTCCGAGCGCCTGGCCGGCGGGCATCTCACCGAGCACCGATGTGACCGGGTGCTGCCAGTCGGTGATCGTCGCCCAGGCTCGCTGTGAGCGCTCGATGGAACGCCGCGCGACGGCCAGGGGGTCGGAGCCGAGGATGTCGGCGCCGCTGAACAATTCCTCTTCGCTGGGGCCGTCGCCGCCGTCCGCGGCGGCGGCAAAGGCATCGATCGACGCGATGGTATGGCTCAGCAGGGATCGGACATCCCAGCCTGTACAGGGGCTGGGCAGGCCCAGATCAGTGGTGTCGAGCGTGGTCACCAGGTCAACCAGGCGGCGATCGGCGCGACGCAGCACGTCCAGTGGGTCCATTGACAATTCCTCGTTTCTAACGGTTATGTACTGATATTGACGTTAGCCTTTCTACGGCGCCGACCCTAACGCTGTCAACCCGCTGCTAGCATTAGTGCGATGGAACCGGGTTCTCTGCTGCACAGGGCGCAAGCGGCGGGGTTCATCGTGGCCGGAGAGCCTCTAGCTGTTGACCTGGCGGACACCCTCATCACCGTCGGCGAGCCTGCCGTGGACCTTCTCGCGGACGAGAAGGCGAATCGGTTGTGGTGGAGCCTGCAGCAGGACCGGTTGCCCGGCGGTCCGCTCCCGCCGCTCGAGCCCACCGTCGAACTGCGCCAGGCGATCCGGCACATCCTGGACGCACGATTGGCGGGGGTGGCGCCCGACGACGCTGCGATCGGCCGTGTCAACGACGCCGCCGCCTGCGCACCCTCGACCCGGTCGCTTGTGCAGACCTCGGCCGGTTGGGCAGCCATCAGCACACGCCACGCGCCCGTCGATCGCCCCTACCGGCTCTCGCTCGCCGCAGCCGCCGAAAGCTTGATCGACGTGCTCACCGGGCCTGCTCAAGACCGTTTGCGGAGATGTCAGAACCCGGCCTGCAGCATGCTTTTCGTCGCATCTGACGCGCGTCGCAAGTTCTGCACCCAGAACATCTGCGCCAACAGAACGCGGGTGGCGCGCCACTATCAGCGCCACCGTCCGGACTGAATCGTCGTCGATTCAGAATCGTGAGCGACGAATCCGCGAGAATCGTCGCTCGGGTGTCTGACTCGATGTCGACCTGATGTCGGATTCGCGAAGCGCTGTTCGTCGTAGAGGTAGAGAGTGAGACCAGCGGGGTTTCACGCCCTACCGTGAGAGGACGTCGCCATGTACTACTTCGCACTGCTGCAGACCCCGGAGCGTGACCTCAGCGCCGAGGAAGCGGGCCGGGAGATGCAGGCCTACGCCGAGTTCCACGCGCGTGAATCGGCGGCGATTCGAGAGGGCGACGCGTTGGGCCCGGCCGCCGAGGCGGTCCGGATCACCGGCGGCCCGGATGCGCCGGTGATCACCGACGGTCCGTACGCCGAGGGCGCCGAGGTGGCCGGCGGTTACTACATGTTCGAGGCCGAAAACCTCGACGAGGCGCTGCAGCTGGCCCGGCAGATCCCGGCGGCCCAATATGGTGCGGTCGAGGTGTGGCCTGCTGTCCACTGGACCGCGGTGGGGCGGCCGACGACCGATTCGGACTGGCTGGCGCTTTTGCTCGAACCCGCCGATGACGTCAACGTGCCCGGCAGCCCGGAGTGGGACCGCGGCCTGGCCGAGCACGCCGAGTTCGGTAGAGCGGCCGGGTCTCACATCCTCGGTGGGGCGCCCCTGCATCCTCCGACGACGGCGACGACGGTGCGCGTGCGTGACGGAGAGTTGCTGCTGACCGATGGGCCCTACGCCGAGGGCGTCGAGGTCGCCAACGGTTACTACGTCTTGTCGGCGAGTGATCGCGACGAGGCGGCCAAGATCGCGTCGATGATCCCGGCGTCGGTGGTGGAACTGCGCCGCATGGCGGGAGTGTCCGGGCTGTAGATGCGTTCCCTGGACGGCGTCTTCAGGCGGGAGTGGGGTCCCACGGTGGCCGCACTCGCGCGGTGGTCGGGTGATCTCGGCGTCGCCGAAGACGCCGTCCAGGAAGCCTGCGCCGAAGCGCTACGGAGCTGGCGTCGCGACGGGGTTCCTGACAATCCGGGCGCGTGGTTGATGACGGTGGCGCGCAATCGGGCCATGGATCGTCTGCGCCGCGAATCGGCGCGGCCGGGAAAGGAATTGGCGGCGGTGCAGGGCGACGGCTGGGCGGACGACCGCGTGGTGCATCGGGTCCGCGACGACGAGCTACGGATGATGTTCACCTGTGCTCATCCCGCCCTCGAACGGCTCTCGCAGCTCGCGCTGACTCTGCGACTGGTGTCGGGCTTGACGGTGCCGGAGATAGCCCGAGCGCTTCTGATCAGCGAAACAGCGGTGGGACAACGCATTACCCGAGCCAAGAACAAGGTCCGACATGCCAACATCCCGCTTCGGGTGCCGCCGCCGGAGCTGCTGGGTGAACGAGTCCCGCACGTGTTGTCCTGCATCTACTCGGTGTTCACCGAGGGGTATTGGTCCACCGCCGGTCCGTCCGCGATTCGCGACGAGCTGTGTGATGAAGGTGTGCGGCTGGCCGGTGAACTGTGCGTGTTGATGCCTGACGATCTCGACGCCCGTGCACTCTATGCCCTTGTGTTGCTCCATGATTCACGCAGGAAAGCCCGAGTCGATCCCGCCGGGGTCTTGGTGCCGTTGGAGGAGCAGGCCCGGTCCCGGTGGGATCGGGCGCGGATAGCCCGCGGCGTCGACGCCCTGCGCCGCGCCGAGGGTGCGAGCGGTCCGTACCTGCCGCAGGCGGTGATCGCCGCCGCGCACGCGACCGCCCCGAGCTGGGAGCGGACCGACTGGTGGACCATCTGCCGGGCATATGACCAACTGCTACGGCAAACGGACTCCCCGGTGGTGCGGGCGAACCGCGCGTTGGCAATCGGCTTCCGGGACGGGCCACAGGCGGGGCTCGCCGCGCTCGAGAAGGTCGCCCACGATCCGCGATTGGCCCGATCCGCGCTGGTGCCGACCGTGCGTGCGGACCTGTTGCGCCGAGCGGGCCGGCACGACGAGGCAGTGCAGTCCTACCGGGAAGCGCTCAGCCTTAACGGCTCGGAGCCGGGACGCGCCTTCCTGTGCCGGCGAATCGCCGAATGCGGCGGATAGGCAGTTCCATCACGGGAGGCGGTATCCCACACCGGTTTCGGTTTCGATGATCGGCGGCGATCCGAGTTTTCGGCGCAGCATCATGATGGTGTACCGCACGGCGCCGGTGAACGGGTCGGCATGTTCGTCCCAGACCTTCTCGAGGAGATGCTCGGCCGACACCACCGCGCCCTCGGCGCGAAGCAGCTCCGCCAGCACCCCGAATTCCTTGCGGGACAGACTCACTGGAGTGTTGTCTCGAGTCACGATAAGCATGTGAGGATCGAGCCTGATGCCGCTGCGTTCCAGTACCGGTGGCACCGCGGCCTGCGATCGGCGGCTCAGCGCCTGCACACGTGCCACCAGTTCGGTGAACGCGAACGGCTTGCTCAGATAATCGTCGGCGCCCAGTTGCAGACCGCTGACCCGGTCGGCGACGGCGCTGGCTGCTGTGAGCATCAAGATCCGGGCCAGACGCCCGTTGCCGGACAGTTGAGCGCAGACATCGTCGCCGGAGAGCACCGGAAGGCCCCGATCGAGGACGATGACGTCGTAATCGTTGACCGTCGCGCGTTCCAGTCCGCTGGCTCCGTCGTACGCGATGTCAACCGCCATCGCGTGGCGCCGCAGGCCTGCCGCGATCGCGTCGGCGAGCACGACTTCGTCTTCGACGACCAGGACCCGCATGCGACAAAGTATGCTCGCCGCCGCGTTTGGTGGCTGTTTGGCGGGCAGGCGTGCGGCGAGCTGTCGAACTCGCCGCACGCCCGCCGCTCAGCCGGTCAGATCAGACCGGGACCGGGAAGCCCGACGCCCGCACCGGGCAGCAGGCCGAGCCCGGACAGCGGTCCGCCGAGCCCGCCGAGCCCCGGTCCGGGCAACAGACCGGCTCCGGGAGCGCCGAGTCCGGCTCCTGGCAACAAGCCCAAGCCCGATGCCGGGCCTCCGACACCGCCGAAGCCGAGGCCGGGCAGGATGCCGGGACCGGGAGCGCCCCAGCCCAGACCGGGGTCGGCATTGGCCACCCCGGACATGACCGTCAATGGCACAGTGACGACAGCTGCGGCGCCCGCCAGCCCGGCCAGCGCCCGCACCGTGATTCTTCGATAACCCATGATGAGTTTTCCTTCCATGTTGGTGGATTCGTGCAGCCGTCAGTGTTGTGCGGACGGCGTTCAGTCCCGGTGAGGTCCGTCCTCACGCCGACCAAACAGCCTCGGCGGCAATCTGATACCCGACCGGCGTTGCCGGCACATGTGAACGATTGGAAGGACGGCACTCATGGCCATCAGCATCACCACCGCGGCGTCTACCTGGCGCCGAACCCTCATCGGTATCGCGGCCGCCATCGCGGTCTCGGCCGTAGCGCAGGCGGCGCCCGCTTCTGCCGCAGCCGACTGCACCGCCAGCGGGCTGGCCCGGACGGTATCGGGTGTGTCGGCAAGTATGGCCGACTATCTCGACGCCCACCCCGACGTCAACAACGCCTTCACCAAACTGAAGGGCGAGCCTCGTGCGCAGATGCGTGCCGACGCACAGCAGTACCTCAACGCCAACCCCGCTGTGCGCGCCGACCTGCAGCAGCTGCGTTCACCGCTGAACGAGTTCGCCCAGCGCTGCGGTGTGTCACTACCGGCCGGACCGCTTGGCGGGTGACCGCGCCGGTCGCGCCACTGGGCTTCCCCACGGCGGCCAAACACCAGATCGGCGACGATGACTGCATGCAGTCATTCGGGCTATCGCACCTGCTGGGTTGGCCGCTGCGGGGCAGGACCATCAGAACGAGGCTGACCGTGCTCTACGGTGGGGCGTTCTTCGTCGCGGGCGCACTGCTGGTGGCGGTGATGTATTTCTATGTGCGCCAGTCTCTGGACAACAGTCCCGGGGCGAATGCGTTGGCGACAGCGCAGAGCTTCCTGGGGCAGCGGGGGATGCAGGCACATCCGCTCCTCGAAGATTTGGTGACCAGTCTGAGCGCTCAGGCTGAGCAACAGCGTCGTGACACGCTGCGCGCGGTGCTCGTCTGGTCGCTGGTGTGCTTGGCCGTTATCGGGCTGGCGGCCTTCGCATTCGGCTGGGTGCTGGCGGGCCGATTCCTGCAACCACTGCAGGAGGTCACCGCAACCGCCCGCCGAGTCGTCGACCGTAATCTCCACGAGCGCATTTCGCTGACCGGTCCACCCGATGAGATCAAAGAGCTGGCCGATACCTTCGATGCGATGCTGGAGCGACTGGACCGTGCCTTCGAGAGTCGATATCGATTCGTAGCCAACGCGTCTCACGAATTGCGTACACCGCTCGCCATCAACCGCACGGTTATTGAAGTGGCGTTGGAAGATCCCGAACTCGTCGAGTCGACGCGTCATCTCGCCGAGACGCTGCTAGGTGTCAACAAGCGGCATGAGCGCCTGATCGACGGACTGTTGGTACTGGCCAGCAGTGACCAGCGCATCGACCGACTGGTACAGGTGGACTTGGGCGAGGCGGCGAACCAGGCGATCGCAAATGTGGGGCAACGTGCTTCACAGGCCGGCGTCCGTGTCACCGTGAGTATCGGCCCCGCACTTGTCGCGGGCGATCCGGCTCTGCTGCAACGCCTTATCGACAACCTCGTCGACAACGCCGTGCGCTACAACCTTCCGAAGAATGGGTGGGTGCACGTCAGCGTGGGAGCTGATGCGCGCGCTGCGTGGGTGCGAGTGCAGAACGCAGGGCCGATCGTTGCACCGTCGGACCTGGACGTCATGTTCGAGCCATTTCGCCGGCTGGCCAACGGAGAGCAGTCCGACACCACCGTCTTCACCGGGGCCGGTCTGGGTTTGTCGATCGTGCGCGCGGTGACCCACGCCCACGGTGGGCGGGTCACCGCGACCCCTGGCCCCCGCGGTGGACTGACTGTGGACGTGGTGTTCCCCAAGGCTCGGTAGTTGGTTCGTCCAGCCAATCGGGTTGTGCCGCAAACACGCAACCAACATCTGTGGTGGTCGACTGTTCCTCGTGGCGCCCATCGTGGACGTCGACACGATCCAGGGAAAGGGAACAGAGATGATCTTGAGAGAACAGGCTCCGCGTTCGTCCGTCGCGGCGGTCGCCGCACTTAGCGTCGTGGCGGCAATGTCGCTCACCACACTCGCCACCGGGCCGGTGAGTTCGACGATGTCGGCTCGCCTGACAGCACTGCCGGCCGAAGTATCGTCGGCCATCCACGACGTGCTCACGGCCGCGCACACCGCCGTGCACACCGACCGGAGTGACGTCGCGGCCGATCGGCAGGCGATCCGTGTCACCCGACGAGACGCCGCCCACGCCATCGGGTCCAGCGTCCTGGCCGGCGCAGTGGGCGAGGGCCAGATCGTGGCGATCACCGAGGCTGCCCGCAGCGCGATTCACGATGAACACCAGGCCATCGGCGTCTCGCGCGACGACATCCGGCAGACCCGGCAGAGCGCGGCAGCGGATATCCGCGACATCATCACCGTCAGCCACGACGGAGGCACGGTCGAGGATGTGCGGGCCATCCTCGACACGGCCAAGAAGGACAACGCGATGACCCGGTCCGCGATCGTCGCCGACGCCCAGGAGAACGCGGCGGTTCGCAGGACCGTCGCCAGCGAGAATGTCGCGGTGCGACAGAGTGCGCGCGCCGGCGACATAAGCAAGCAGGAAGCCGCACAACAGATCAGTGCGCACCGCGAAAGCGGCCACACCGAGATCGCCGGCAACCGCGTCGCGATGGCCGGTTCACACCAGCAGATCACCGCGACGCGGCGACAGGCGGCACGCGATGTCGCCGCGGCCGTCCACAACGGCCGAACCGAGAACTGAGCCGCTGCCCGCTGGAGCCCGTCTGGGGGCTCCAACGGGCCGCCGGCGCATAACAAAGAGGTCGGTAAGACAACGGTAAGGAAACGCGCAGATCGCAAACGGTTATCGCGCCGTGTCACAAATGTGACATTTGTGCACCAGTGTTACCGAAGTGAAATCGAGCGCCGCGGGCCTCGGTGAGGGATGGGAGTGGCTATGACTTCTATGGCGATGTACGACCAGTCATGGACGGCCCCGACCATGCTCAGCCTCTGGACGGAGCCGCCGACCAAGCGCGGCAGGGTCGTTCGTCAGGCATCAAAGTGGGCCGGTGTCATCGACACGACCGTGACCGTACTCTGCCCGCCGGTGGTCTCGGCGTGCGCGATCTTCGCCGCCGTGGTGTGGCCTGCCCAGGATCCGAGTGAACTCGTCGGCCATGCAGCGATTTCCGGGCCGGTCAACGCCCAGGTGCAGCAGAGCGCTCCGGCTCCCTAGCCGGCGCGAGCAACGCCGCGCCGACCCAGCGGCGCAGATACCGGCGAAGGTGGTCGCCGTGTCGCGGCGGGCGGCCCGGATCGAGCACGAACGACTGGATGATCCGCAGCAGGTGTTCGCCGAGCTCGTCGAGATCACTGTCGCTGAAACCCGCTGCGCCCCAATCGACGTCGAAGCGGCGCAGCATCGAACCCGCGAACGCTAGAGCGACATCGGAAGTGACCTCGGCGCTGAACGTGCTCGACCGTTCGGGCCCGAGCAACAACCCCATGTGCTTGTCGTGTGGCAACCATTCCACCGCCGCGGCGATGCCTTCGGTCACCGCATCGGCCGGGTCGGTGATGCCGGCCAGGTGGTCGGCCAGCCGGTCGAGGAACCCGGTCGCGGCCGCCATGGCCGAGGCCTGCAACAGCGCGTCGGTACTGGGGAAGTAGCGATACACAGTCTGGCGGGTGACACCCAGCGTGCGAGCGACGTCGGCGATGCTGAGGTCGGCACCGTGCGAGTCGATGGCCTTGTTGGCCGCAGCCAGGATCCTCGCGACGGCCTCCTCGTCGGTGGCGGGGGCTGCCCCGGACCATCCGTGTGTCCGCATGTCAGCCGCCCACCGCGGAGTAGTAGGCGACGCCGCCGAAGAGCAGGACGATCAAGCACAGCGCCAACGTCCCAACGGCGAAGGGCCACGCCAGTTTGCGCCGCGCGAGCTGAACGATCGCGACGACGACTCCGATCACACCGATTCCCGCGGCGACGGCCACCGAGGTCATCACTGCGGTCACCGCGCCCTCGGCACTGCATGTCGCCGGCGGGCAGTAGTCCAGGAAGGCCAGTGAGAACAGGCCGAGGAACGCAGCGCCGGCGCCGACCACCAGCGTCAGGACCATGAAGATGATCGAGATCGTCAGGTCGGCCGCCGAGCGTGGCGGCGCGGCCGGCGGCGGCGGATAGCCGGGGTAGGGCGGATAGCCCGGGTAGCCCATGACCCGGGATGCTATCGCGCTAGCGATAGGTGACCGGCAAATGCTTGACGCCGTTGAGCCAGCCCGACCGCAATCGCTGCGGCTCGCCAAGCTTGCTGATGTCCGGGATCTGGTTGGCGATCTCGTTGAAGATCAGCTTGATCTCCATCCGCGCGAGGTTGGCGCCGATGCAGAAGTGTGCGCCGTTGCCACCGAAGCCGAGGTGGGGGTTCGGGTCACGCAAGATGTTGAATCCGAACGGGTTGTCGAAGACTTCCTCGTCGTAGTTGGCCGAGCTGTAGAAGAGGCCGGCCCGCTGCCCCTCGCGGATCGTGACACCGCCGATCTCGGTGTCTCTGGTCGCGGTGCGCTGGAAGCAGTGCACGGGCGTGGCCCAACGGACAATCTCGTCGGCCGTCGTCTCGGGGCGTTCGCGCTTGAAAAGCTCCCACTGGTCCGGATTTTCGAAGAACGCGTTCATCCCGTGGGTCATCGCGTTGCGGGTGGTTTCGTTGCCGGCCACCGCCAGCAAGATCACGAAGAACGCGAACTCGACTTCAGATAAGGACTCGCCATCCAAGTCCGCCTCCACCAGGCGGGTGACGATGTCGTCGGCCGGGCACTGCCTGCGCTGCTCGGCCATCGAGTACGCGTAGCCCATCAGCTCTGCGTTCGCCTCGATCGGGTCGACGTCGTTGAATTCCGGATCGTCGGTGTTCATGATGCTGTTGGTCCAGTGGAAGAGCTTCTGTCGATCCTCTTCCGGAACGCCGAGCAGATCGGCGATCGCCAACAGCGGAAGCTGCATCGCGATGTCGTCGACGAAATCGCCGGTGTCCTTCGCGGCGGCAGCGGCCACGATGTCGCGTGCAGCGTCGGCCAGCTTCTCCTCCAGCTTGGCCACCGCGCGCGGGGTGAACAGCCTCGAGACCAGCTTGCGAAGCCGGGTGTGCTCGGGCGCGTCGTGATTGATCAGCAGTGCTTTGGTGATCTCGACCTGGTCTGCGGTCATGTCGTCGGCGAAGCGCATGACGACGCCCCTCTGGTTGGTCGACCACAGGTCGCCGTCGCGGGAGATGTCCCGGATGTCGCGGTGTTTGGTGATCACCCAATACCCGCCGTCGTCGAAGACGGTGCTCCCGAGCGGCTGCTCGTTCCACCAGACCGGTGCGGTCTTGCGCAACTGCGCGAACTGGGCGACGGGCATGCCCGCCTGGATGAGGTCGGGGTCGGTGAAGTCGAAGCCGGAGGGCAGGAGCGCAGCGACCCGGGAATTGGGGTCAGCTCCGAACGGACACACGCTGGCGGTGGTCATGGTCTACCTCGCTGTAGTTGTGATGTAGCGCACCTTTGAAACGACCATACACCTCGACGCTGAGTGTATGCCCGTTAGGTTCGATCGATGACGGATCGTCCCGACCTCGCGGAGTTGCTGCGCCGCCGCGCGCTGACCGAAGACGCGGCCCGCCCCGACGCGGTCGAGCGCAGGCACGCCGCCGGCGGCCGGACCGCCCGCGAGAACATCGCCGACCTGGTGGACGCCGATTCCTTCGTGGAGTACGGGCGCTTCGCGATCGCCGCGCAGCGCCGCCGCCGCGACCTCGACGACCTGATCGCCCGCACCCCCGCCGACGGGCTGATCGCCGGCACCGCACAGGTCGACGGCAAGCCATGCGCGGTGCTGTCCTACGACTACACGGTGCTGGCCGGCACCCAGGGCTACGTCGGGCATCGCAAGAAAGACCGGCTCTTCGAACTCATCGAGCGGATGCGGCTGCCCACGATCTTCTTCGCCGAGGGCGGCGGCGGCCGGCCCGGCGACACCGACGTCCCCACGGTTTCCTCGCTGGAGACCAGGGCCTTCAAACTGTGGGCGGCGCTGTCGGGCGTGGTGCCGCGCATCGCGGTCGTCAAGGGCCGCTGCTTCGCGGGCAACGCGGTGATCGCCGGCTGCTCGGATCTCATCGTGGCCACCGCCGACACCTCGATCGGCATGGGCGGGCCGGCGATGATCGCCGGCGGCGGGCTGGGCGACGTCGAACCCGATGCCGTCGGCCCGATCTCGGTACAGGCGCCCAACGGCGTCGTCGATGTCGTCGTCGCCGACGAGGCCGAGGCCGTGGCGGTCGCCAAACGGCTCCTCGGCTACTTTCAGGGCGTCACCGCGCCCGGTGGGGTCGCCGACCAAAACGCTTTGCGCACAGTCATTCCCGAGCGGGCCCGGCGCGCATATCCGATCAAGCCGGTCATCGAGACGATCGCCGACCAAGACTCGGTGACCTTCCTGAGGGAGAAGTTCGCGGCCGAGATGGTCACCGCGCTGGCCCGCATCGACGGCCGACCCGTGGGTGTCATCGCCAACAACACAATGGTGATGGCCGGGGCGATCACCGCCGCGGCGGCCGACAAAGCGGCGCGCTTCCTGCAACTGTGCGACACGTTCGCACTGCCGGTCGTCTCGCTCATCGACTGCCCGGGCTACATGGTCGGCCCGGCTGCCGAGGCGGAGGCGCTGGTTCGGCGGGCGTCGCGGATGCTGGTCGCCGGCGCTGCGCTTCGGGTGCCCCTGGTGGCGGTCGTGCTGCGCCGCGGCTACGGACTGGGCGCGCAGGCGATGACCGGCGGCAGCCTGCACGAGCCGCTGCTGACCGTCGCGTGGGGAGGCGCCCACCTCGGCCCGATGGGGCTCGAAGGCGCGGTGCGCCTGGGCATGCGCAAGGAGTTGGAGGCCATCGACGACGAGGCCGAGCGGGAGCGGCGGGTCGCCGAGGCCACCGCGGCGATGGAGGAGAACGCCAAAGCGCTCAACGCCGCCCAGATCTTCGAGGTCGACGATGTCATCGACCCGTCGGAGACCCGCGACCTGATCGTCGCGACACTGGCCGCCGCCGCAGCACGCGGTGAACTCCCGCCGCCGAGGCGGTTCGTCGACACCTGGTAGCGGGGCAGGGCGATAGGGTGTGAACCTGTGCGCGTCCTCGTGATCGGATCCGGTGCCCGCGAACACGCCCTGTTGTTGGGCCTGCGCAGAGATCCGCAAATCGACTTCCTCGCCGTCGCGCCCGGCAATGCCGGCACCTCGGCGGTAGCCGAACAGCACGAGGTGGACGTCACCTCGGCCGAAGCCGTCACTGCGCTGGCTCGCAAGCTCGAGGTGGACCTGGTGATCATCGGCCCCGAGGTGCCGCTGGTTCTCGGTGTCGCCGACGCGGTGCGTGCGGCGGGCATCGCCTGCTTCGGCCCGTCGAAGGATGCCGCCCGGATCGAGGGCTCCAAGGCGTTTGCCAAGGACGTGATGGCCGCCGCCGGTGTTCGCACCGCGGGCAGCGAGACCGTCGACAACCCGGCGCACCTCGATGCCGCGCTGGATCGCTTCGGCCCCGCGGCCGGCCAACCCGCCTGGGTGGTCAAGGACGACGGCCTCGCCGCAGGCAAAGGTGTAGTGGTCACAGCCGATCGCGATGTGGCCCGTGCGCACGCCGCCTCGCTGCTCGACTCGGGGCACCCGGTCCTGCTGGAGTCCTTCCTCGACGGACCCGAGGTGTCGCTGTTCTGTCTGGTCGACGGTGCGACGGTGGTGCCGCTGCTGCCCGCCCAGGACTTCAAGCGGGTCGCCGACAACGACGCCGGGCCCAATACCGGTGGGATGGGCGCTTATTCGCCGCTGCCGTGGCTGCCCGCCGACGTGTTGTCGGCGATCGTCAGCGGAATCGTCGAACCCGTCGCCGCCGAGATGGTTCAGCGCGGTTGTCCATTCTCCGGGCTGTTGTATGCGGGGCTGGCGATCACCTCGAACGGACCCGCCGTCATCGAATTCAATTGCCGCTTCGGTGATCCCGAAACCCAAGCGGTGTTGGCCCTGCTGGAATCCCCGCTGGGACAGCTGTTGCATGCCACCGCGACCGGGACGCTGGCCGACGCAGGCCCACTGCTGTGGCGCGACGGATACGCCGTCACCGTGGTGGTGGCCGCCGAGAACTATCCCGGCCGTCCTCGGGTCGGGGATGTGATCACCGGGTCGGAGGCCGACGGCGTCCTGCATGCCGGCACCGCCCGGCGCGACGACGGCGCAGTCGTGTCCTCCGGCGGTCGGGTGCTCTCGATCATCGGCACCGGAGCCGACCTGGTCGCCGCCCGCGAGGAGGCCTACCGGATCGTGTCCTCGATCCGATTGCCGGGCAGCCACTTCCGCAGTGACATTGCACTGGCGGCCGCCGAGGGCCGCATTACACTAGCTTGACCGGAAGCCGCTTCACGCCGTGAATCACATTGCTGTGCAAGTACTCCGGCTCGCCGACCTGCACCTCTGGTAGTCGGGTGAGCAGCTGGTGGAACAGCTGCCGCAGCTCGGTTCTCGCGAGGTTCGCGCCGAGGCAGAAGTGCGGCCCGCCGCCACCGAAGCCGAAGTGCGGGTTGGGGAAGCGGGTGATGTCGAATTCGCCGGGCCGGTCGAACACCGCGTCGTCGCGGTTGGCGGAGCAATAGAACAGCGCGACCTTCTCCCCGGCCCTGATCGGGGTGCCTGCCAGTTCGGTATCGGCAGTGGCATGGCGGGCGAAGTTCAGCACCGGGGTGGCCCATCGGATGAACTCCTCGACCGCCGGGGCGATGCGGGCGTCGAAATCGTCCATCAGCCAAGCTTTTTGGTCGGGATTGTCGGCCAGCGCCTTGAACGCATGCGACGTGGTCTGCTTGGTGGTGTCGTTGCCCGCCGAGGCCAGCAGCACCATGAACGACCCGATCTGGACGTCGGTGAGCTGGTGGCCGTCGACTTCGGCGTTGACGATGTTGGTCATCAGGTCGTCGTGCGGTTCGCGGCGGCGCAGCTGAGCCAGTTCGATTCCCGAACTGGTGAGGATCCCGATCTGGGTCAGCGCATGCGTCGCGCGTTCTTCGAAAGAGGCGTAGTCGTCATCGGTTGCGCTGAACAGGCTTTCGGCTGCGTAGGCCACCGCCTGCTGGTCTTCGGGGGCGATGCCGATCATGTCCGAAACCGTGCGCATCGGGAGCTTCGCCGAGCATTCGGCGACGAAGTCGATCTCGTCGCCGTCGCGCAGCCTTTCGATCAGCCGGTCGACGATATCGGCGGCGTTGGCCTGGATCTGGGCCTCGATGCGGCGAACTTGCTTGGGTGTGAACGTCGCACTGATCAACCGGCGATAGAGGGTGTGCTCCGGCGGATCCATGGCCAGGAAGAAGCTGGTGGCCTGCTGGATCTCGGCGGGCAGGGGATCCACGCTCATGCCCATCGCCGAGCTGAAGATGTCGGTGTGCTGGCTGACGTACTTGATGTCGGCGTGGCGGGTGATCGCCCAGTAGCCGGTCTCCGAATGGGGGAAGACCGAGGACACCGGCGGATGCCACGACAGCCCGTCGGCGGCCCGCAGTTGTGCGAACGTCCGGTCCCGAGTGGCGAAGTCGGCGGTCCAGAAGTCCGGCGCCGAGATATCGAGGGGGTGGTACGGCCGCGGGGAGAGCGGGGGGCTTTCGACGGTCATGATCTCCTCGCCGGGGCTGTCGAGAGTCTTATCGAATGGGTGACAGTAACTGCGACTGTAGACAATTCCACAACGGGAGACAATCGTCGGAGAAGCCCGATTTCACGAAGGACTGCGGCGGCCTCAGGCCGTGAGCAGCGGCGCCATCCAGGCGATTTCGCCAGGCAGCTGTGAACTCCAATAGCTGCCGTCGTGGCCTCCGGGCGAGAATCCGCCGGCCGGTGGAGTGGGCAGCTGGGCGATGAATTGCTTGGTTGCTGAATAGAACGGGTCGCTGGTGCCGCAGTCGATCCGGATCGGGATCGACGCCAGCGCCGGTAGCCCGAACACGGTGTTGGCGGCGAAGTCGTCGGGACCGTCGAACGCACCGGGCGCCGCCGCTCCGGACGACAACCACAGGGCCGGGCTGACCGCGGTGATCGCCGCGGTGCGGGCCGGGCCGAGCCGCGCCCCCAGCAGCAGGGCGCCGTAACCGCCCATCGACCAGCCCAGGAACGCCACCCGAGAGGTGTCCAGGCCCTGGCTGCTGAGCATCGGGATCAACTCGTCGAGCACCATCTTTCCGGAGTCCTCGCCCGAGGCCCGCTGATGCCAGTAGCTGCCACCGCCGTCGACCGCAACCACCGCGAACGGGGGGAGTCCGGCCGCAACCGCTTGAGCCAGACCCTCTTCGACGCCGCCGGCCATCACACCCGCCGCGTCCTGGCCCTTGCCGTGCAGGGCGATGACCGGCCGCAACGGCGCGGTCTGCCCGGGCGGGCGGGCGATCGCCCAGTTGGTGTTCACCCCACCGCGCGCGGCCGAGACGAACGACCCGGTGACCATCGTCGGGGCAGCGGCTCCCGCCGCGGGCGGCTCCAGCGGGGCGGGCGGTGCCAGGGGAGCGCCGACGCCGGTCATCGCGACGTCCGGCCGTGCGAGCTGAGTCGAGGGATCCAGGGCACGGCCGGCAGCGAAGGCACCTGCGGCACCTGCAACGGCTCCGGCGCCCAGTCGCAGAACTGCGCGACGGCTCAGGTTCGCCATGCGGGCCATCTTGCCATCGCGACGTGGAGTGGGCGATCGAGCCTAGCGGCACGGCGATGCCAGGTGATGATTCTTCTCCAAAGAGCGATGTCCCGTTGATGCTGCTGGCAGCATTGCTGAACGTGACAGCAGCGATGACGCCCAAAGGCGAGCGGCGACGGTATGCGCTGATCAGCGCTGCCGCCGAGCTGCTTCGCGAAGGCGGATTCGAAGCGGTGCGCCATCGTTCGGTGGCGCGTCGCGCAGGGTTACCGTTGGCGTCCACCACCTACTATTTCTCCTCACTCGACGACCTGGTGCTCAAGGCCGTCGAATACATCTGCGCAGTGGAAACCGCGCAGTTGCGGGCCCGGGTGGACGCGCTCCCGCGGCGGCGGCGCGGTGCGGATGCGATTGCCGACGTGTTGGTCGACCTGCTGGTCGGCGATCCCGACGGGGAGGCGAGCAGCGAAAAATTGATCTCGCGATACGAGCGCTACATCGCCTGCGCCCGGCACCCCGAACTGCGCGAGATCCAGCACCGGCTGGCCCAGCAGCGAGTCGATGCCGTGGTGTCGGCCATGGCGCGGTCGGGCCGCAATGTGCGGACCGATCTGGTGACTGCTCTGGTCAACGCCGTCGACGGCTCGGTGGTGTCGGCTCTGGTCAGCGACGGCGACGGCCCGCGAGAGGCGGCCAGGGCCACGGTGATGGACGTGATCGACGTGTTGGTCCCGATCGACGAGCGCACTGTCCGGGTCTGAACGATTACGTTCGAAGACATGGATCTTTCCGGGCTCGCCCGGCCGGCTACCGAACTGCTCGACGGCGCGATGGACCGGGCGCTGGTCGTGGGTTACACCAAGATCGGCTCGGGCCTGCGCAGGCATTGGTGGGCGGCGGATGCCGACCCGCAGGCTCTGCTGGGCAAACGGGTGGTGATCTCGGGCGCGACGGCCGGGATCGGCCTGGCGATGGCGCGCTCGTTCGCCGCGCTGGGTGCGACCGTCCACCTGCTGGGCCGCAATCCCGACAAGGTGGAGACGTCGTGCGCCGCCATCCGGGAATCGGTCGCCGGCGCCCACGTGGTCGGCGAGGTGTGCGACGTCTCGGACCTCGATGCGGTGCGGGACTGGACAGCCGACTTCGCCAACCGGGTGCCTGCGCTCAACGGCCTGGTCCACAACGCAGGCCTGATGCCCAAGGACCGCGTCCTCACGCGTGAGGGCCATGAGGTGCAGCTGGCCACGCACGTGCTGGGTCCACATCTGATGACCGAGCGGCTGCTGCCGCTGCTGCGGGCGGCAGGCGGGGCGTCGGTGGTGTGGGTGTCCTCGGGCGGCATGTACGGCTCGCCGCTGGTGGTCGACGATCTGGAGTACCGGCGCGGCTACAACGGGGTGCGGGCCTACGCGCGGACCAAGAAGATGCAAGTGGTGCTGGCCGATTCGTGGGCACGCCGACTGGCAGGCACCGACATCCGGGTGGAGAGCATGCATCCCGGCTGGGTGGACACCCCCGGTGTGGCCGAGTACCTGCCGCGGTTTCGGGTCCTCACCCGACCGCTGCTGAGGGACGTGGCCGACGGCGCCGACACCGCCGTCTGGCTGGTCGCCACCCGGCCGGAGTCCAAGCCCGGGCATTTCTGGCATGACCGTCGCCAGCGGCCGACCACATTCGGCTGGCAACGTCACGAAAATCCGGCCAAGGTGCGGCGCCTGCTCGAACAGGTCAGCAGGCTGACCGGGACGTCGGACGAGTGGACCGGCCTGCGGGCGTGAGCATTACGTCGATCTCGGCGTCAGCTCGGCGGGCCCTGCAACCGCAGGAGCCGGTTCTGCAGCAGCGCTACCCGATGCGCGTTGCCCGGCAGACCGACGTAGCGGTCGGCGAACGTGGCCAGTAGTGCGTCGTCCAAGCGTCGCACCGCGCCTGCCGGGAAGCGGTAGTCCATCTTCTTGTTGACGGCCTCGGTGTCGACATTGGTCAACAGCTCCTCGAGAGCGTCAAGGGTGAGGATGCCCAGGTCGACGAGCAGTGCCGCCATCCAGCCGTAATGCTCGGTTCGCGACCAGCCGGCTTCGGGAAAGCGGTGCCCCAGGTAGGTGGCCAGCACCGGCGTCGCGATGCCCGCCTCCGCCGTGCCCGGGCTGCGCACTTCGGCCATGGATGTGCGTAATCGGTCACGGATCTCGGTGAACTCCCGGTCGGCCAACTCGAGCAGGCCCGCGGCCAGGGTGAACCGGCGGTCGAGTTCCGCGGCGTCCTGCTCGGGGACCGTTCCCTTGTACCGGATGTCATGTTCGAACTCCGCCCACGCGTGTTGCAGGACGGTGCGTATCTGGACCGAGGCCGGCTGCGTCTCAGCGTCATTGGCGATCAGCATGTGCCTGCTGGCATACCCCCAGCGGCCCTCGCGAGCCGTGACCTGCCCCATGTCGAGGTCGGTCAACACGTCGAATTCCTCCGACAGCAGGGTGCCGACGGCGGTGACGTCCTCGCGCAGGTAGGTGATGACCCGCAGGCCGACCTGGTCGGTGATCTGCGATGACGGGTCCGTATAGAGCCGCCGGCCGTTGCTGCTGCGATCCGCCTTGGCCGCGAACGACGCCACGCTCTTGGTGCGGGCCGTCACGCTGAGGTAGTTGATGCCGGCATCGTCGAGCAGACGCGTGACCAGCGCCAGGTAGTGCTCGGTGGTGGCGACCAAGGCGGGCCGTCGCTCGGCGTACCGGGCGACGGCGTCACCGACCACACCGGGCATGGGTTCCGGGGGTGTGGGCGTCAGATCCGACGGCAGTGTCGGCGTGACGATGTAACCGGTGGCGAAGTCTCCGTATGTGGTCACCGAACCCGGCCGCTGGGTGGCGTACAACCCGACGTAGGCGCACACGACCGCATCGATCGGGTCCTCTGCACGGCGCAATTCGCTTTTGCGCTCGGCGTTCTCGACGGTCGCGCGCATGGCGATCCAGTCCGGGTGATCGCCGACCCGCAGCGGCACCGTGGCGTGGGCGAGACGCTCGATCTCGTCCATCAACCTCAGCAGCTCGGTGCGCAGTTGGGGCAGGCTGCGGCCCTGCTTCTGTTTGTACTTCAGCGTGCGGCCCAGCCGGAACAGCACCACCGTGGCCGGATGCGGGTAGACCTCGATGGCTCGCCGTGCCGCCCGTGAGTGTGGGTCCATGTCCAAGCCCAGCGCTTCGGCGATCCGCGCGCCGCGCGGGGTTCCGGCGAATTCGGGCTTACCCCTGTTCGCCGGGTGCGCGCCGGCCTCGAATTTGGCGAAGTCACGGTTCAGGTCCGTCTCGCAGCCACGCTGGCCGGTCGCGTTGGTCACAATGAGCGGGGCGTCGATGGCGACCAGGCAGGATCCGTCGACGAACGGGCGGACCTCGTCGAGGATGCTCGAATCGTCTTGCGCGGTAGCGATATGGACGAGCCGTCCGTCGTCGTCGAGCGCGGCGACGCCCGTCGGCTTGCGTTCACCCCAGGCCAGATCCAGGCCGACAAAGTGCATCCGTCTACCTTGCCGTACCAGGGCCGTAAGCTGTGGCATTGTGACAATCCCCAATGTGCTGGCCGGCCGCTACGCCAGCGCGGACATGGTCGCGATCTGGTCGCCCGAAGCCAAGATCGTCGCCGAGCGTCGGCTGTGGCTGGCGGTCCTGCGCGCCCAGTCCGAACTCGGCGTTGACGTGCCCGACGGTGTGGTCGAGGACTACGAGCGGGTGCTCGATCAGGTCGACCTCGCGTCGATCGCCGCCCGCGAACGGGTCACCCGCCACGACGTCAAGGCCCGCATCGAGGAATTCAATGCCCTGGCCGGACACGAGCACGTGCACAAGGGCATGACCAGTCGCGACCTCACCGAGAACGTCGAGCAGCTGCAGATCCGCCGCTCGCTGGAACTCGTGCATGCCCACGGGGTGGCCGTGGTGGCACGCCTGGCCGAGCGCGCGGTGCTCTACCGCGATGTGGTGATGGCCGGCCGCAGCCACAACGTTGCCGCGCAGGCCACCACGCTGGGTAAGCGGTTCGCGTCGGCCGCCGAGGAGACCCTGACCGCTCTGACGCGGGTTCGTGAGCTGATCGATCGCTATCCGCTGCGGGGCATCAAAGGCCCGATGGGCACCGCTCAGGACATGCTCGACCTGTTCGACGGCGACGCCGTCCGGCTGGCCGAACTGGAACGCCGGGTCGCCGAATTCCTGGGCTTCAAAGCCGTTTTCACCAGCGTCGGCCAGGTCTACCCGCGGTCGCTGGACCACGATGTGCTCTCGGCGCTGGTTCAGCTGGGTGCCGGCCCGTCGTCCTTCGCGCACACCGTGCGGCTGATGGCCGGACACGAGCTGGTCACCGAGGGCTTCGCGCCGGGACAGGTCGGCAGCTCGGCGATGCCGCACAAGATGAACACCCGCAGC
This sequence comes from Mycolicibacterium rhodesiae, assembly GCF_002086695.1. Taxonomy (GTDB): domain Bacteria; phylum Actinomycetota; class Actinomycetes; order Mycobacteriales; family Mycobacteriaceae; genus Mycobacterium; species Mycobacterium rhodesiae. Next base: position 292,064 of record NZ_MVIH01000004.1, on the reverse strand, counting down.
TGTGAGCGGGTCAACGGACTGCAGGTGGTGCTGCGCGGCTACGCGTCGATGGCCGCGGAACTGGCCGGCGCGCAATGGAATGAGGGTGACGTCTTCTGTTCGGTGGTGCGCCGGGTGGCGCTGCCGGACGCGTTCTTCGCCATCGACGGGCAGATCGAGACGTTCCTGACGGTGCTCGAGGAGTTCGGCGCCTATCCCGCGGTGATCCAGCGGGAACTGGATCGCTACCTGCCGTTCCTGGCGACCACCAAGGTGCTGATCGCGGCGGTGCGGGCCGGTGTGGGCCGCGAGACCGCGCACGAGGTCATCAAGGAACACGCCGTGGCTGTCGCACTCGCGATGCGGGAGAAGGGCGCCGAACCAGACCTACTGGATCGGTTGGCCGCCGACGAGCGCTTGCCGCTGGACCGGGCGGCACTGGACGCGGCGCTGGCCGACAAGGCGGCGTTCACCGGGGCGGCGGGAAGTCAGGTCGACCAGGTGATCGTCGCGGTGGACCGTGTGGTCAGCGACTACCCCGACGCCGCGAAGTACACGCCCGGCGCGATCCTGTAGACCAATGTTGCTGCGCGACATCGACTTCACCGACCTCGACAACTTCGCCGAGGGTTTCCCGCATCACTTGTTCGCAATCCACCGTCGTGACGCGCCGGTGTACTGGCACGCACCGACCGACAACACGCCGGACGGCGAAGGATTCTGGTCGGTGGCCACCCATCCGGAAACCCTTGCCGTGCTGCGGGATCAGGACACCTACTCGTCGGTGACCGGCGGTGACCGCCCGTTCGGCGGCACGCTCCTGCAGGATTTGTCGATCGCCGGTCAAGTGCTCAATATGATGGACGACCCGCGCCACACCCGCATCCGACGACTGGTCAGCTCGGGCCTGACCCCGCGGATGATCGGCCGGGTCGAAGACGATCTGCGGCAGCGTACCCGCGTGTTGTTGGACGCGGTCGAGCCTGGGGTCCCCTTCGATTTCCTGGTCGAGGTCGCCGCGGAACTACCCATGCAGATGATCTGCATTCTGCTGGGAGTGCCGGAGAGCGAACGACATTGGTTGTTCCGTGCGATCGAACCGAGCTTCGACTTCGGGGATTCCCGCAAAGGTGAGATCGGCACCATGTCGATCGAAGAGGCGGGATCACGGATCTACGCCTACGGCTCCGAGCTGATCGCGAAGAAGCGTGCCGAGCCCGGTGACGACATGCTGTCGGTGGTGGCCAATGCCACCGTCGACGATCCGGATGCGCCGTCGCTCAGCGACATCGAGCTGTACCTGTTCTTCAATCTGCTGTTCAGCGCGGGAGCCGAAACCACCCGTAATGCGGTCGCAGGCGGCCTGCTGGCGTTGGCGCAGCACCCCGATCAGCGCATGCGACTGCGGGCGGATCCCGCGCTGTTGCCGACCGCGGTGGAGGAGATCGTCCGCTGGACCTCGCCGTCACCGTCCAAGCGGCGCACCGCAACACGGGACACCGAGCTCGGTGGGTGCTCGATCCGGGCGGGCGACAAGGTGCTGGTGTGGGAGGGTTCGGCCAACCGCGACGGCTCGGTGTTCGACGACCCAGACTCTTTCGACGTGGGCCGTAAGCGCAACCCGCACTTGGGGTTCGGGCAGGGTGTGCACTACTGCCTTGGCGCCAACCTGGCCCGGCTGGAGTTGCGGGTGCTCTACGAGGAACTGCTGACCCGCTTCCCGGAGATCGCGGTGGTCAAGCCGGTCGAATGGGCCCGCAGCAACCGGCACACCGGCATTCGGCACCTCTTCGTCGAGCTTGGCTGACATGCGGCCACCGCCCGACGTGTTCGCGGCGGTGATGGCCACCGGCATCGTTTCGATAGCTGCCGCCGACCACGGATATCGCTGGATCAGCGTGGCGCTGGCCGTGATCGCCACGGTTGCGTTGCCGGTGCTCGTCGTGGCGTGCGCGCTCAGCTGGCGGCGGTCAACACCGGACTTCGGCGACCCCGACGTGCTGCTGCGGCTGTTCACCTACGTCGCGGCGTGCGCGGTGCTCGGTACACGCCTGGCGGACTACCGCACTGTGCTGTGGATCCTCGCCGGTCTGGCACTGCAGTTCTGGCTCACGCTGACGCCACTGGTGGTCCGGCGGATGTGGCGGATCCGCTGGGTCGGGTTGCGCGACCGTTCGCATGGCGCGTGGGAGCTGGCCAGTGTGGCCACCTCAGGGCTGGCCATCCTGTCCGCGGATCTGCACTGGCTGTTCGGCGCACTGTTGTTCTGGGTGCTGGCGCTGGTGGCATACGTCGCGATGACGGCGCTGATCCTCTGGCGGGCCTTCCACGAGCGGCTGAACCCGGACGGGTTCGACCCGGACGGATGGATCCTGATGGGCGGCTTGGCGATCGCGACCCTCGCCGGTGAGCGGATCCACCGCATCTGGCCGTCGGACGCCGTCGTCGCGATCACCGTGTTCACCTGGGTGGTTGCGACACTGTGGATTCCGGTGCTGGCCTACTTCGCGATCCGGCGCATCGACTACCACCCGGGCGGGTGGAAGTTCAGGGGAGTGTGGTGGGCGATGGTGTTCCCGCTCGGCATGTACTCGGCGGCCACGTTCGCGACGGCAGCCGAAACGGGGTGGCGCGGATTGACCACCGTCTCGCTGGTGTTCTTCTGGTTGGCGTTGAGCGCATGGGTCATTCTGGCCGCGGGTGGGCTGCTCTACCTGCGGTCACATCACCGCGTGACCGGCATCGACCGGTAGCGCGACGCCGGTGATGTAACGGGCCTTGGGGCCGGCCAGGAAGACCACCACGTTGGTGACATCCTCGGCCTCGACGAACGGGACCGGCAGCAGATTGGCCGACAACGCGGCACCGTTGGGGTTCTCCTGGAACGTCCGCAGCGTGTGGTCGTTGAGGATCATCGGGGTGCCGACACCGCTGGGGTGCACCGTGTTGACCCGGATGTTGTGCTGGGCATAGGCATTGGCCGCCGAGCGCATCAGCCCGACGACGCCGTGCTTGGCCGCGGCATACGCGAACATCGCCGCGCTACCGTCGCCACCCTTGCCGACCAGACCCTGCGCCGAGCTCGTCAAGATGATCGAGCCGCCGCGGCCCTTGCGGATGATCGAAGGCACGGTGGCGGCGATGGTGTGCCACACCCCGTTGAGGTTGGTCTCGACGATGTCGCGGTACACCTCGGTGTCCAGCGGATCCTTGAGGCCGATCGCGACAACGCCGGCGTTGGCCACGACGACGTCGATCTCCCCGAGCGCGTCCACACCGCTGCGTACCCCGGCCGTCACGGCGTCGAGATCGCGCACGTCGGCGACGACCGGAACGATGCGCCTGCCCTGGGCCTCGACGAGGCGGACGGTCTCGTCGAGATCGTCCTTGGTGGCCAGCGGGTAGGGGATCGAGTCGATGTCGGCACAGCGGTCGATCGCGATGATGTCGGCGCCCTCGGCTGCCAGAGCGACGGCATGACTGCGGCCCTGGCCGCGGGCTGCGCCGGTGACTACTGCGACGGTGTCGATGAGGTCTGCCACGACGCGGACTCTAACCGATCGGCTCACGTCTGTGAGAAGCTTCTGAAAGCGATGGCGAAACCCAAAGGTGCAGCGTCGGCCAATTCCTCGCTCCTCGGCCGGCCGGTGGGCGCCAACAGCGAGGAGACGAGGCGGCGCATCCTCGAGGCGACCATGCGCTGCGTCGCGGCCGTCGGCTACTCGCGGACGACGATCCGCGAGATCGCCCGCGAGGCGCACATGACCAGCGGCAGTCTCTATCACTACTTTCCGAACAAGGCTGAACTCGTCAAGGCCACCTTCGACGAGGTCGCGACCATCGCGGTGCCCCGCCTGGAACAGGCCGCCGAAGACAACGCGGCCACACTGGACAAACTGATGGCTGTGCTGGACGAGAGCGTGCGGGTGATGCAGGACTACCCGCTCGCCGTCGCGTTCGACCGGGCCATCCGCGCCGAGAGCCCGCAGCACCTGCACCTCGCCGAGAACAGCGACACCCGATTCGTCGCGCTGCGCAACCTGATCCGGGACATCCTCTCCCAGGGTGCCCGCGAAAAGGTGTTGGGTCGCGGGGTCGACGTGGAAAGTGCGGCCAACGCGGTGTACATGATCTTCCGGGGTCTGAACGAATACGCCGCCAGCACACCGCCGCCCGAGGAATACCACGCGACGGTGGCTGCGCTTAAACAGCTGCTGCGGGGCCAGCTCTTCGGTCAGAGCCGGTAGAAGTTCCGCGCGTTCGTCGCCAGCACCGCATCGACGTGGTCGGCGCCGACGGCATTGGCTATCCGCTCGATATCGCTGTCCTGGAATGGAATTGCCGCTCGGGTGGAGGGCAGGTCACTGCCGAAGATCAGCGCGGCGGGGTTCGCGGTCACGATGTCGCGCATCAGGGCGTCGGGGTCGGTGACGCTGATCCGGCCGAAGCCGGTGGCCTTCACCACCGCGCCGGACTCCACCAGCCGCAGCAGCGCTCCGCCGGTGTCGTCGGACATGGCCAGGTGGTCGATGCTGATCTGGGGCAGGGCGGCCAGGATAGGTGCCAGCTCGGTGAAATCAGCGGCGTCGAGATAGAACTCGCAGTGCCAGCCGGCAACCTCGTGCACGCGGCGGGCCAGGGTGTCGACGTCGTCGAGTGTCGCCGATCCGCCGCGGTACAGGTTGAACCGGACAGCGCGGACGCCGGCGCGGTCGAGTGCGAGGATCTCGCCGTCGGTGCTGTCGCCGGCGATCTGGGTGACGCCGACGAATCCCGGACCGAGTTGTGCCAGAGCATCTTTCAGGTAGTCCTGGTCGAATTCCTGAAAGGATCCGCTGACCACGGCACCGCCGGTCACCTCGAGTGGGTCGACACGCTCGCGGTAGTCGGCGACGGTGAACGCTGCCGGCAGGTAACCGTTGTTGGGCACCAGAGGAAACCGGGGATCGATGATGTGGAAATGCGCGTCAAAGATGGTCACCGGTCGGCCTTGATGAAATCGGCGCACCGCTCACCGACCAGGATTGCCGGGGCGTTGGTGTTGGCGCGGGGGATACGGGGGAACACCGACGCGTCGGCCACCCGCAGGCCGGTGACGCCACGCACTTTCAGGTTCTCGTCCAGTACGCTGTCGGTCTCGCTGCCCATCGCGGCCGAGCAGGCGGGGTGCCCGGTGGTGGCGACCGAACTACGCAGCCACGCCTCGATCTGGCCGTCGGTGACGGTGTCCGAGCCGGGGTGCAGTTCGGTGGTGATCACCGAGGCGAACGGCTCGGTGCCGACGATCTCTCGGGTGCGTCGCACGATGCGGATGAACGCCTGCACGTCGTCCGGGTGTGCCAGGGTGTTGAGCCGAATCTCCGGCGGCACATGTGGATCCGCGGACTGTGCCAGCACGGTGCCGCGGCTTTTCGGGGTCCAGTAGGACTGCAGCACCGACGAGGCGCGGCGAAGCTCTTGCTCCATCGCGATCAGGTTGACGTAGCTGGGGGAGTGGATCAGCTGGAAATCCGGGGCAGGCAGGTCGGGGTGGGACCGGACCTGCGCGATCGCCTCCATCGCATTGCTCGTGAGTTTTCCGGTACGCCGAAACAACCATCGCAGCAACCACTGTGGTTTCTGCGCATCCGACAGGCCGATGAAGCCGGGGTGTACGTCCCAGCTCATCGCTGCCGCCGGATGATCCGTGAGGTTGGTTCCCACCCTGGGGCTTTCGACCACCGGCGTGATGCCCGCCGCGCTGAGGTGATCGGCCGCGCCGATGCCGGAGAGCTGCAGCAGCTGTGGCGTTCCGTACGCCCCCGCCGACAGGACGATCTCGTGGTCGGCGGAGACGATATGCCGCCGCCCCTTGCGTTCGTACTCCACGGCCACCGCGCGTTCGTCGCGAATCACCACCCGGTGCACCAGCGCCCCGGTCACGACGGTGAAATTCGCACGGCGCCGGGCCGCAGGCAGATACGCCCGAGCGGCGTTCCAGCGCTGCCCCTTCCAGACCGTCACCGGCGCAACGGAAGACCCATCGAGATCAGGTCCGCCGATGTCCTCGTTGTCGCTGACACCGGCGGCGCGAGCGGCGTCCACCCATCGAATGGAGGTCACGTCGGGCTCCGCCAGCCGGGTGATTCGGACCGGGCCGGCGGTGCCGTGCGACGGGCCGCCCAGATAGTGCGACTCGATCCGGCGGAACACCGGCTCGACATCAGCCCACCCCCAACCGGGCAGGTCCCAGCCGTCGTAGTCGAGTTGGGTGCCCCGGATCCAGACCATCGCGTTCATCGAGCTGGTCCCGCCGAGAACCCGCCCCCGGGGTTGCGGGATGACCCGGCCGTCACACGCCGGTTCCGGAGCCGTGCGGTAGTCCCAGTCGGTCGGGCCGCCCATCTGCGCGGCGAAGGCCAGCGGCGCCCGCACCGTCAGGCGCCGGTCCGAACCGCCTGCTTCCAGCAGCAGGACCCGTGCATGTCCTTCGGCCAGGCGGGCGGCCACCGCACAGCCCGCCGACCCTGCACCGATGACGACGTAGTCGTAGTGGGCCACGGTTGTGGACTGTACTGCGCGACCGGTCCGCCGCTCCGCTAGATCTCGACGCCGCAGTAGCTCGCCAGCATGTCGGGATCGGGGAGTGCCATTTGGAGGTATACGCCGATGCGGGTGATCTTTCCGCTCGGGTCGAATTCGTAGACCGACACCGAGTTGACCGAGTTGCTGAAATCGCCGATTCTGCTGCGCTCTTCGAGCTCGAGGAACACCACGTTGCCGGCTTCGGTGACCCGCTTGAACTCCGACTCCCACTCCGACGACGTCGCCCAGTTGGTCAGGAACGCGACGTAGTCGTCCCAGTTCATCACCTCTTTGAAGTTGCCCACCCGCACGAAGTTCGGTGTGTCGATGAGCTCGGCCAGCGGCGCCCAGCTCTCGGTGGAGAAGCCGGGCTGTTTGGCCTCGTCGACCAGCCGCTTCATCAGAGCGCTGTAGTCCAGCACGGTCTGCGACAGGGTCATCAGACGGTCAGCCTCTCCTCGGCCAGCCGTCGGTCCAATGCGTCGGTGTATTCGTGCGTTCCGTGGAACGGGCCGTGCACCCCGATCGCGACGTCGAGGAAGTCGCTGTACTCGCTGTTGACGTGGGTCTCCCAGCGCACGACCTCACCGTTGTCGTCGGTGTCGATGAAACTGTATGAGTAGAAGCCCATTACGGCACCGGTGTCCTTGTTGGTGCCCTGCCAACGGGTCTTCATCACAAAGCCGTTGTCGGCAGGCCAGTGCTTGAAGTCGACGGGCTTCCAATCCGGGAAGCGCAACGAGTAGACCTTGGCCTCCATGGTCGACGCGCGGGCGGACTCTTCGGGAAACTCGCTGAGCTTGAACGCCTCATCGCCGGTGAAGTATGGCGAGGCATACATGCAGTCCGGGTGAAACTTCCAGACGTCGACGAACTTCTCGCCGTCCTGCACACCCTGGCGCAGGTAGGCGTCACCGTAGGCCCTGGCCATCCGATTGTGCAGCGATATGCGGTCTTCGAGGTTCACTGTGCGGCCTTTCCTGCCATCCATCGATCCATGGTGTCGTGAAACTTTGCGACGACGATCTCCTCGCTCACCAGCATCAGGTGATCGAGGCTCTCGTTGCGCAACCCGGCCTGCTGACGCTGCATCTGCTCGTAATCCTGTTGCAGCGCTTCGAAATACTTGTAGCTGCCTGGTTCGTCGACCTCGGTCAGGTCCACCGAGAACTGGTCGGCTATCTCCTTGGGCAGATACATGTAGCTCGCGACATGCCAGACGCACCGGTTGGGGTCGCCGTCGGGGTGCGGCCTCGCCAAGATCACGTGGCACTCGCCGGCCCTGATGGTCATCATGAAGTTGGGGAACAGGAACCAGCCGTGGTTGTCGCTCATCTGGGCGTCGGTCAGGCCGCTGACATCCAAGCCAATCTCGGTGAGGTGCGCACGGGTCGCCTTCTGCAGCAGCGTGCGCGCCGTAACCCCGTCGGGGAAGCCGATGGAGCCGTCATCGGCGGTGTACTCCTTGACGAGTTCTTGGAATCGTGGGATCACCGCGACCGTGCCCGGGAAGGTCTCGGGCAGCGACAGCGTGCCCTCGACCTGCTTTTCGGGGGTCGCCCCGACGACGTCGAAGGGGGCTATCGCGATGGTGTGGTTCTCGAAGAACTTGTAGCGCGTGGTCTCGGGCGCAATGTTGAGCACTGCCAGCAGCTGCGGGTGGACTCCATTGACGTGATAGCCCTCGTTGAAGGCGTCCATCACGACTTTCCAGTTGCAGTCCAGAGCTTCTCGGACGTTCATCACCGTCGACATCAGTTCGAGGTGATACGGCTGTAGCGTCGCCATCGCCTCCGCACCGATCCAGTCCGCAAGCGGTTGGGCGGCGGGGTCGGGGTTGATGAAGATGAAGCCGCCGAAGGTGTCCACCGGAACTGTGATCAGCGAGTTGTCGTTCTTGTCGATGCCGCCCGCGTTCTGTTCCCGCAGCAGTCCCTTGAGTCGGCCGTCGAGGTCGTAAGACCACAGGTGGTACTGACACAGGAACCCGCGCTTGGCATTGCCGGTGCGGCCCTGGCAGATGGCATTTCCGCGATGCCGGCAGGCGTTGACGAAACCGCGCAGTTGCTCGTCCTTGCCCCGCACGATGAGGAAGGACTGGTCGTAGATCTTGTATTCCATCCAGTCGCCGACTTTGGGAAGGTCGTCCACCCGGCCGGCGATCTGCCAGGTCTTCATCCAGATCGCCGCACGCTCGCGGTCGGCGTACTCCCGCGAGCGGTAGCGGTCCGCGGAGATCCGGGATTGGAATCTGCCCGCCAGATCGTCGAGTCCCGGTGCGTGGTCGACCCATTCGCCGGGCAGGGCGGTAGACGTCATCGATGAACCCCTCTCGTGGTCTGCTGGCGATAGTAATCAATCGTTTGATTGATTACTAGTGAAAGATGCGGCGCGGTTTCCGGGGTACAGCCCCGGTTATCGCGCCGAGATGGCGGCGCGTACCTGAGCGAGCACCCGGCTGGGATGTTGCGTCAGGTCCAGCCAGGTGAAGCGAAGGACCTGCCAGCCCTGCAGAGCGAGCCGGTTCTGCCGCGTGCGGTCGTTCTGGAAAGCGGCCTGGTCGCTGTGGAACGCCCAGCCGTCGATCTCGATGGCCACCCGCTGAGCCGGAAAGGCAACGTCCACAACGTAATTGCCGACCGGGAAGTTGGCGCGCCAGCCGGTGATACCCGCCTGCGTGAGTAGGCGAATGATCAGCCGCTCGGCCTCGGAGCGCGCGCCGCCGGCGGCGGCGTCCAGCAGCTGCCGGCTTGCGGTGGACCCGCGGCGGCCGCGGTTACGGTCGTGTGCGCGTTCGAGGGCGGGCAGTTCGACGCGCCGTTGCAGAGCGGTGTCCATGATGGCCGCGCCACCGCCAGGCGATACGGCTGCTTCGATCACGGTCAGCGCGGGCGCCGTGACCCGCAGCGACCGGTGCTCGACGACATCGACCTCGGCGAGATCCCGCCGCCGCACCCGGGTCCCCGGGGCGGCGCGACCGTGGCTGTTGCGCGGCACGGTGATCTCGACCACGTCGGGGACTGTCACGGTGAGCCCCAACCACCACGCGGCGGCGAGTCCGCTCGCCGCGGCGCGATGCCCGCGACTCCATACCGCGGCCCGGATCCTGGCTGCAGGCGTGAACGGACGATCGTCGGCGAAGTACACCCCGGGACCGCAACGCCGCCACAGCCCGGCGCTGACCCGGTGTCGTACCGCGTCCTCGCTGAGCCCCGACCGACGCGCCTGCGCCAGCGTGACGACCCCGTCCTGGCGGCGAAGGTGATCTTCGAGCACACCAGATCGGACGCAGGCAGCCTCGCGCTGGTTCCCACCCGAATCGGGCGCGGTTTCCGGGGTACAGCCCCGGTTAGCGCGCCGGATTCCGCCAATAGCGCGGGGCGGCCACACCTGCCGAGCGCAGTTCGAGGGTGGCCAGGCCGCGGATCGCATACGGGTCCTCGCGCCGCCAGGCGCCGACCGGGTCGACGGTCACCTCGGCGAGCTTGCGCAGCGGCCGGTTGGCCAGGGCGCGCAGCGCCAGCAGCTGTTCACCGGCGGGGGTCCGGGTCAGCGCGATGACCGTCCACTTGCGGCGGAAGAACCGGATCCGCAGGAACAGCCACGGCATGCCGACGGCCAGGATCGGCGGTGCGGCCACCGCGAGCGCCAGCACCACCGCCAGCCAGCTGGCCGTGGTGTCCAGGTTGTGGCCCGCGCCCGCGACATCAAGGGCGGCCTCGCTGGCGGCCCGCAGCGGCTTGGCGACGGTGTCGCCGACCAACGGGATCTTGTGCGCGCTGTCGCCGGCGGAATGCAGATTGTCCGAGATCCCGGTGGCGCCGTCTTTGACCTGGCGGCCGACGTCGGCGATCGTGGTGACCGCGGTGTGCACCGCCAGCCCGACCATGACCCACACGGTGATCCACGAGGCGACTGCCACGTCGCTGACCAACTGCGCCAGCAGCCGGCCCGGGGTGGTGGCGTAGGGCAGGAACCGCGATCTCATGGCTCGATCCCAGCACAGTCGCGCCAAGTCAGCGGCCGTTAGGCTGACGCGATGTCCCGCCCCGCTCTGAGCGACTATCAGCACCTGGCCAGCGGCAAGGTCCGCGAGATCTACCGGATCGACGATGAACACCTGTTGTTCGTCGCCAGCGACCGGATCTCGGCCTACGACCACATCCTGGACAGCCTGATTCCCGACAAGGGCCGCATCCTCACCGCGATGAGCGTGTTCTTCTTCGATTTCATCGACGCGCCCAACCATCTGGCCGGCCCGCCCGACGACCCGCGGATCCCCGCCGACGTGCTGGGTCGCGCGCTCGTGGTGCGGCAGCTGGAGATGGTGCCGATCGAATGCGTTGCCCGCGGCTACCTGACCGGCTCAGGCCTGCTGGACTACCAGCGCGACGGCACGGTGTGCGGCATCGCATTGCCGCCGGGCCTGGTCGAGGCGAGCCGGTTCGACGAGCCGCTGTTCACCCCGGCGACCAAGGCCGAACTCGGCGAGCATGACGAGAACATCTCGTTCGACCGGGCCATCGAACTGGTCGGCCCGGTGCGCGCCAACCAGCTTCGCGAGCGCACGCTGCAGATCTACCTCCAGGCCGCCGACCACGCGTTGACCAAGGGCATCATCATCGCCGACACCAAGTTCGAATTCGGTGTGGACGCCGACGACCGGGTGGTGCTGGCCGACGAGGTCTTCACCCCGGACTCGTCGCGCTACTGGCCGGCCGACAGCTACCAGGCCGGTGTGGTGCAGCCCAGCTTCGACAAGCAGTTCGTCCGCAACTGGCTCACCGGGCCGGAATCGGGTTGGGACCGCTACGGTTCGGCGCCCCCGCCGCCTCTTCCGGACGAGATCGTCGAGGCCACCCGCGCGCGATACATTGAGGCATACGAACGCATTTCGGGACTGTCGTTCGACGACTGGATCGGAGCAGGCGCATGAACCCACCCGTCGCGAAGCGGGTCGACACCCGGCGCGTCTTCCACGACGACGTCTTCATGGACCCCTACGAATGGTTGCGTGAGAAGACCGATCCGGAGGTCATCGCCCACCTCGAAGCGGAGAACGCCTACGCCGACGAGGCCACCGCACATCTGGAACCGCTGCGGCAGAAGATCTTCGACGAGATCAAGGCGCGGACCAAGGAAACCGACATGTCGATTCCGACGCGACGCGGTGACTGGTGGTACTACGGCCGCAGCTTCGAAGGCAAGCAGTACGGCGCACACTGCCGCTGCCCGGTCGCCGGTCCCGACGACTGGGATCCGCCGGTGTTCGACGAGGACACCGACGTCCCGGGTGAGCAGGTACTGCTCGACGAGAATGCGTTGGCCGAGGGGCACGAGTTCTTCTCGCTCGGCGCCAGCAGTGTGAGCCTCGACGGCCACCTCTTGGCCTATTCGGTCGATACCGTCGGCGACGAGCGATACACGCTGCGGTTCAAGGACTTACGCACCGGTGAGCTGTACGCCGACCAGATCGCCGGGATCTCGTCCGGGGTGACGTGGGCGGCCGACAACGGATGCGTCTACTACACCACCGTCGACGAGGCGTGGCGGCCCGACACCGTCTGGCGGCACCGGCTCGGCTCAGGCCAGCCCGACGAGCAGGTGTTCCACGAACCGGACGAACGGTTCTGGGTCGGCATGGGCCGCACCCGCAGCAACAAGTACGTGATCATCGCGGCCGGATCGGCGATCACCTCGCAGGTGTGGGTGGGTGACGCCGCCGACCCGAACGCGGAGTTCACCTCGGTGCTGCCGCGCCGCGACGGTATCGAGTACTCGGTGGAGCACGCGGTGATCGGGGGCGAGGACCGCTTCCTGATCCTGCACAACGACGGTGCGGTCAACTTCACCCTGGTGGAGGCGCCGGTCAGTGACCCGACCGACCAGCGCACCCTGATCGCCGCACGCGACGACGTCCGCCTGGACGGGGTCGACGCTTTCGCCGATCACCTGGTGGTCAGCTACCGGCGGGAGGCGTTGCCGCGGATTCAGTTGTGGCCCATCGGCGCCGACGGCTACGGCGCGCCGGAGGAGATCGCGTTCGACTCCGAACTGGCCTCAGCGGGTCTGGCAGGCAACCCCAACTGGTCGACAGCCAAATTGCGGGTCGGCACCACCTCGTTCGTGACTCCGCTGCGCATCTACGATCTCGATCTCGCCACCGGCGAGCGCACCCTGCTGCGCGAGCAACCGGTGCTGGGCGGTTACCGCAGCGAGGACTACGTCGAGCGCCGCGACTGGGCGACCGCCGAGGACGGCACCCGGGTGCCGATCTCGATCGTCCACAAAGCGGGCATCGAATTCCCTGCTCCCACAGTGTTGTACGGGTACGGTGCGTACGAGTCCTCGGAGGATCCGCGATTCTCGGTGGCGCGCCTTTCGCTGCTCGACCGCGGGATGGTCTTCGCGGTCGCCCACATTCGGGGTGGTGGTGAGATGGGACGGCTCTGGTACGAGAACGGCAAGCTGCTCCAGAAGCGCAACACCTTCACCGACTTCATCGCGGTCGCACAGCATCTGGTCGACACCGGGCTGACCCGGCCGCAGAATCTGGTGGCACTCGGCGGAAGTGCGGGCGGTCTGCTGATGGGTGCGGTGGCGAACCTGGCGCCGCACCTGTTCGCCGGCATCCTCGCCCAGGTGCCGTTCGTGGACCCGCTCACCTCGATCCTCGACCCTTCGCTGCCGCTGACGGTGACCGAATGGGACGAGTGGGGAAACCCGTTGGAGAACAAGGACGTCTACTTCTACATGAAGTCCTACTCGCCGTACGAGAACGTCGAAGCCAAGGAATACCCGGCGATCCTGGCGATGACATCGCTCAACGACACCCGCGTTCTCTACGTCGAACCGGCGAAGTGGGTTGCCGCGCTTCGGCACACCAAGACCGACGAGCATCCCGTGCTGCTGAAAACACAGATGGCCGCAGGACATGGCGGCATCAGTGGCCGCTACGAGCGCTGGAAGGAAGCGGCGTTCCAGTACGCCTGGCTGCTGGCCACCGCCGGCGCCGAACAGCACGAGGTAACCTCACCGGCATGAGTCTGACCGACATCCCGCTCACCACCCTCGACGGTCAAGCGACCTCGCTGGCCGACTACGCCGACCGGGCGATCCTGCTGGTCAACGTCGCGTCAAAATGCGGCCTCACCCCTCAGTACGGGGCGCTGGAGCAGCTGGCCCGCGATTACGGTGACCGCGGCCTGACCGTGATCGGGGTGCCCTGCAACCAGTTCATGGGTCAGGAGCCGGGGACCGCGGAGGAGATCCAGACGTTCTGCTCCACCACCTACGGCGTGACGTTCCCGCTGTTGGCCAAGACCGACGTCAACGGCGACGACCGGCACCCGCTGTACGCCGAGCTCGCAGGCGTCGCCGACGGTGACGGCAAGGCCGGCGACATCGCGTGGAACTTCGAGAAGTTCGTGATCGCGCCGGGCGGGACGGTGGTCAACCGGTTCCGGCCGCAGACCGAGCCCGACGCCCCCGAAGTGATCGCCGCGATCGAGGCGGTTCTGCCGGGCTGATCCCAATGGTCGCCTGACTTCAAGGTGGCAGACACCGTGTGGACACCTGGAGTTGCCAGACTACGAGTGTGGCTGGACAACTCATCGTGTCGGTGTCCGGGATCAGTGATCGGACGCGCAGCGACGTCGAAGAGTTCTGCGCGGCGCTCGACAGTCGCGCGGTTCCGCTGTCGCTGCTCGTCGCCCCCCGGCTCAAGGACGGCTACCGACTGGAATCCGACGCTCGCACCATCAGCTGGCTGACGAGCCGACGGTCCGGCGGTGATGCGGTGGTGCTGCACGGTTTCGACGCCGCCGCCACCAAGAAGCGCCGCGGCGAGTTCGGTGCGCTGCCCGCGCACGAGGCGAACCTGCGGCTGATGGGCGCCGATCGGGTGCTCGAACACGTCGGTCTGCGGAGTCGGCTGTTCGCCGCCCCCGGCTGGACCGTGTCCGCCGGGACGGCACTGGCGTTGCCGCGCAACGGCTTCCGACTGCTCGTCGATCTGCACGGCATCACGGACCTGGTCACCGGCACCACGACACGCTCCCGGGTGGTCGGAATCGGCGAAGGATTCGTCACCGAACCCTGGTGGTGCCGCACACTGGTCCTGTCGGCGGAACGCACCGCGCGCCGTGGCGGGAACGTCCGATTGGCCGTCACCGCAAAGCAATTGCGTAAGGTCGGGCCCCGTCAGGCCATGCTCGACGCGATCGATCTCGCTCTGCTGCACGGTTGCACGCCCACGGTGTACCGGTGGGACCCGCAGATCCCCGCAATATCAGCCGCGTGAGCCGGACCCGCTCGCCGTCGTCGCCATGCCGCCGTCGACCGGGATGATCGCCCCGTTCACGTAGGACCCGGCCCGGCCGGCCAGGAAAATCGCGATACCGGCCATGTCATCGTCGCGGCCGATCCGCCCCAGCGGCGACGAGGCCGCGATCGCGTCCCCGAACGCATCCAGGGTGGCGGCCATCATCTTCGACCGGAACGGCCCGGGTGCCACCGCGTTCACCGTGATGTGTTGGGGGCCAAGCTCTTTGGCGAGTACCCGAGTCAACTGATGCACGGCCGCCTTGCTGGCCGAGTACGAGTAGGTGTTCATCACCGGCACGTGGATCCCGTCGATGCTGCCGATGTTGATCACCCGTGCGGGGTCGTCGGCGGTCGCGGCCTTGCGCAGCGCGCCGACCAGTTCCTGCACCAGCCAGAACGGCGACTTCACATTGAGGTCGAGCACCTTGTCCCAGGCCGAGGTCGGAAACGACTCCAGCGGCTCGCCCCACGTCGCCCCGGCGTTGTTGACCAGGATGTCGAGCTTGTCGGTGCCGGCCAGGACCTCGGCCGCCAGCCGCTTGCACTCCTCCTGTCGAGATAGATCGGCCGGGATCGCGCGGATCGTCCCGAATTCCGACAACTCGGCGACGACCTGCTCGCACTTGTCGGCCTTGCGGGAACTGATGATCACCTCGGCGCCGGCCTGCAGCAGCCCGCGGGCGATCATCACCCCGATGCCGCTGCTGCCGCCGGTGACCAACGCGGTCTTCCCGGACAGGCCGAACAGTCTGGTCAGGTCGGCTGTGCTCATCAATATCTCCCTGTGTCTCTAGTCCGGCGGCTGGTCGAGCAGGTCTTTGCGCCGCGCGTCCTGCTGTGCGCGAAGCGCCTTGATGTCGTAGCGGGGGTCACCGTCCAGATCGAAGACGGCTCGGTTCGAGGTGGCATCCCACCGCACTCCCACGATGTCGCCCACCGCCGGTTTCAATCCGCCGACGGTGAACGTCTCGGTGATCTCGAGGCGGACGGGTTCGGCACCCGGTGGGTGAACATCGACGACGAATTGGTACTTGCGGTAGTCGTTGGTCGCGATCTTGGCGGCCTGCTGCGCGTGCACGACGGTCGCCTGACAGTGTTGTCCGCGTCGACGCACCCGCCAGTTGTCGAACATCAGTTGGTCAATTCGCCTGTCCGCCTTGTGGACTCAAAACCGGAACGAACTCTCTTCCGGCAGCACCCGGAAGTCCGTGTCGGTCATCTCGGTGAGCCGACCGTAATAGATGCCGCGCGCCTCCGGGGCCACCACCCCCTGATGGATCGGGACCGCGTGCTCCGGCGCGACCGCCCGCAGATAGTCCACCGCCTCGGAGATCTTCATCCACGGGGCGGCCGCGGGAGTCGCCAGCACATCCACCGGCTCGCCGGGCACGAACAGCGCGTCACCGGGGTGCATGAGCCGGGCCGGGTGTTCGGCGTCGCCGACCAGATACGAGATGTTGTCGATGACCGGAATCTCCGGATGGATGACGGCGTGGCGCCCGCCCACCCCGCGGATGGTCAGACCCGCCACGCTCAGTTCGTCGCCGACCTGGACGGCACGCCAGGGTTCGCCCAGCTCGGCCGCGGTGGCCGGATCGGCGTAGAGCACCGCGTTCGGGTTGGCCTCCACCAGCGCCGGCAGCCGTTCGCGGTCGGCGTGGTCGGGGTGCTGGTGGGTGATCAGGATCGCCGAGAGGCCGGTCACGCCCTCGAAGCCGTGCGAGAAATTACCCGGGTCGAACAGCAAGGTGGCGCCGTCAAACTCGGCGAGAAGACATGAATGCCCGAAATGCGTCAGCTCCATGCTTACGATTGTGCGCGCACTGGAAGGCGTCGAATACATGCGGTTGGTCATCGCGGTGATGCTGGTGGCCTGCGGGCTCGCCCTACCGCCGCACGCTGCCGCCGACCCGGACACCTGCCCGCCCAACTGCGACCGCATTCCCGACGCGGCGTGGGTGGCCCCGTGGGCGATACCGCTGAACGCCCGCTACGCCTGGCCCCGGCTGGCCGGGGTGGCGGTTACCGCCGTCGCGCCCCGGTTCCGGTTCGAGGAGCTGTGCGGCACCCCGCCGGTGGCGCAGGATCCGCGCGCCTACGCCGTCGCCGAACGCGCGACCGTCGCCAACCCCGACGGCCAGTGGCAGCTGCACGCGCAGGTGATGCACTGGCGAGGAGAGACGTGGCGCGGCGGTCAGCTGGCGCAGGACGTCTTCCACACCGCGGTCGCCGCGTTGCGGTCCTGCCAGCGCACCAATCCGACAGCCTCGCCGTCGCTGACCGTCAACGAGCCCGACCGGATGGCCGCGGTGATCAGCGGTCCGGTGATCCTGCGCCAGTACGTGGTGGTCAACACGGCCAACAGCACGGTGACGGAGCTGGCGATGTGGTCAACCGCACCGCCGCAGACGCCATGGCCGATGGCCAGCGACGACAACCTGCTCGACGCCCTCGGCGCGCCGCTGTGCACCGCCTACATCGGGTCCTGCTGATGAGCCGCCGGTAGAGTTACACCGCAACATTCCCCGACGTCAGCAGGAGTGCCTGTGGCCCGAGTAGTGGTCAACGTGATGCCCAAAGCCGAGATCCTCGACCCGCAAGGTCAGGCGATCGTCGGTGCACTGGGCCGTCTGGGACACACCGGCATCTCGGATGTCCGGCAGGGCAAGCGATTCGAGCTCGAGGTCGACGATTCGATCAGCGACTCGGCGCTCGCGGAGATCGCCGAATCGCTTCTGGCGAACACCGTGATCGAGGACTGGTCGGTCGTCCGGGAGCAGCAGTGAGCGCCCGGATCGGGGTCATCACCTTCCCCGGCACGCTCGATGACGTCGACGCCGCCCGCGCGGTACGGCTCGCCGGCGCCGAGGCGGTCAATCTCTGGCACGGCGACGCCGACCTCAAGGGCGTCGACGCCGTGGTGGTCCCGGGCGGTTTCTCCTACGGCGACTACCTGCGCTGTGGTGCGATCGCGAAGTTCGCGCCGGTGATGGGTGAGGTGATCACCGCCGCCAAGGGCGGGATGCCGGTGCTCGGCATCTGCAACGGCTTCCAGGTGCTCTGCGAGGCCGGACTGCTGCCCGGTGCGCTGACCCGCAACGCCGGGCTGCACTTCATCTGCCGCGACGTCTGGTTGCGGGTGGATTCGATCACCAGCGCATGGACGTCGCGGTACGAATCCGGTGCCGAACTGCTGGTGCCGCTGAAGTCCGGCGAGGGCCGCTACGTGGCCGGCGAGGCCGTGCTCGACGAACTCGAAGGCGAAGGCCGGGTGGTGTTCCGCTACGCCGAGAACCTCAACGGCTCGATGCGCGACATCGCCGGGATCAGTTCCGCCAACGGGCGGGTGGTCGGGCTGATGCCGCACCCCGAACACGCCACCGAAGCGCTGACCGGCCCGTCCGACGACGGGCTCGGCATCTTCTACTCCGCGCTGGACGCGGTGCTCGCCGCCACCTAGGCGAGTTCGGGCGCACCATCACTGAGTGTGAACTTCAGGCAGGGGTAAGCACCTGCGCGCGAGAGGACCCGCGCCGAGATTGACGCGGGCGCGGACCCATCTCGTACTTTTCCTCGCTGGCGTCGATCTCGCCGAAGGCGCGAAGGAGAACTCAGGCGGTCAGCGCGACCGAGGCCTCAGCGGTGTAGCACAGGAACGTCAGCGTCTCCTCCAGGTACAGCTGTACCGTCTCCGCGTCATGGCTCAGGTAGCCGATCGCGACGTCGGTGCCCAGCTGCAGGTCGAAGTCGCCGCCGCGGGTGCTCAGCAGGAACGCGCCGTCGATCGCGGGCGCCCAGATGATCTCGCCGTCCACCAGCCGGTTGAGGTGCTCGCGGATCGGATAGCCGTGCTCGGTGGTCTCACTGACCTTGGTGTAGGCGTCGGCGGACAGCAGCACCGAGTAGGGACCGTCCACACCGGCCAGCCGCAGCTCGGAGAGTGCCTGGGCGAAGACGTCCGGGTATTCGCGGGCGTCCTCCGGCAGCGCCAGCGCCGGGTTGGAGCTGCACATCCGGATGCCGTCGATCGACGCGTCGGCGTAGCCCTCGAAGATCGCGCGATCCTCGATGAACGCCAGCTTCTTGGCCGCGGCCTTGACCGGATCCCAGTCCGAGTCCTGCGCGCCGCGCTCCACGTCGTCGATCGCGGTGCGCGACACCGTGAACGGCACCCGCAGCCGGACCAGTGGCTTGGACTCCCGAAGGTGCGCCACCACGCCGTCGGCCGGCGCCGCCACATCGCGCAGATGACCGGTGCTGACCCCGGCCGTCACCGGACCGCCCGGCTCGCTGACGTCGACGACGCGACGGCCGGCGATATGCCGCTTGAATGTGCGCGAAGCCTCCAATTCGATTTCACTCCAAGCCGATTCGGTGATCGGAGCGAGCTCGCGGTAGAGGTTGTTCATCAGGACTGTCCTTTCAGGCTGCCGATCGCCAATGAGCCGTCGGAGGTGGGGGCGGGTGCCGGGGGAGCTGCGTCGACGCCGCCGAAGCCCGGCCTCGGCGGCGGATCGTTGAGGAAATCGGTGATGGGAGTGAAGAACAGGGTGCCGGTGACGGCGGTGGAGAAATCCAGGATCCGGTCGGTGTTCCCCGGCGGGTCGCCGATGAACATGTTCTCCAGCATCTTCTCGGTGACGGCCGGTGAGCGCGAGTAGCCGATGTAATACGTGCCGAATTCGTCCTTGCCGATCTCCCCGAACGGCATGTTGTGCCGCAGGATCTTGAGTTCGTTGCCGTCGGCGTCCTCGATGACGTTGAGCGCGATGTGGGAATTGGACGGCTTCACGTCGTCGGCCATCTCGATGTCCTCGAGTTTCGTACGGCCGATTACGCGTTCCTGTTCGGTCACCGACAGCGACTCCCACGACGCCATGTCATGCAGGTACTTCTGCACATGTACGTAGCAGCCGCCGGCGAAATCCGGATCCTCGTCCCCGATTTGGCTGGCGCTCACCGCAAGTGGGCCGTCCGGGTTCTCGGTGCCGTCGACGAAGCCGAGCAGATCGCGGTTGTCGAAGAACTTGAAACCGTGCACCTCGTCGACGATCGTGATCGCACCCGCCATCGCCTTGGCGACCCGGCCGGCCAGCTCGAAGCAGACGTCGAGCACCTCGGCCCGAATGTGGAACAACAAGTCACCCGGAGTGGACGGGGCGTGGTGGCGGGCGCCGTGCAACTCGACGAACGGATGCAGATCCTTCGGGCGCGGCCCGGAGAACAGGCGATCCCACGCGTCCGATCCGATCGACGTCACCATCGACAGGTGCTTGGACGGGTCACGGAAGCCGATCGCGCGGACCAGCCCGGCCAGGTCGGGCAGCGCATCATGCACCGCGGCCTCGCCGCCGTCGTTGATCGTGGCCACCAAGAAGATGGCGGCGGGTGTCAGGGGAGCCAGTACCGGTTGCGGTAGCGGGGTGGGCACCGTCTGACCCTAACGAAAACGACGTCGGCGATGATGGTGATCATGTCCACAGCTGCCAGCGCGCGGGGATTGTGCGAGTTCATCGACGCGTCGCCGTCGCCGTTCCACGTCTGCCAGACGGCGGCGCAGCGGCTACGCGACGCCGGCTACACCGAACTGGCCGAGACCGACCGGTGGCCAGACCGGGGCGGCCGGTACTTCACGGTCCGGGCCGGCTCGCTGGTGGCGTGGGACAGTACCGACCCCGGCAGGCCGTTCCGCATCGTCGGCGGCCACACCGACAGCCCCAACCTGCGCGTCAAACAACATCCGGACCGGGTGGTGGCCGGCTGGCAGGTGGTGGCCCTCGAGCCGTACGGCGGGGCGTGGCTGAACTCCTGGCTCGATCGCGACCTCGGGATCAGCGGTCGGCTCTCGGTGCGGGACCGCGGCACCGACGGCGGGGTGTCGCACCGGCTGGTCCGCATCGACGCCCCGATCCTGCGGGTGCCGCAGCTGGCCATCCATCTCGCCGAAGACCGCGCGGCGGTGAAGCTCGATCCGCAACGCCATGTGAACGCGGTGTGGGGGCTGGGGGACACGCCCCGCTCGTTCCTGTCCTACGTCGCCGAGCATGCCGGCGTGAGCCCGGCCGACCTGCTGTCGGCCGATCTCATGACCCACGACCTGACCCCGTCGGCGCTGACCGGTGTGGCCGGCGAGTTCGTCAGCGCGCCCAGGCTGGACAACCAGGGCACCTGCTACGCCGGGCTGGAAGCGTTCCTGGCCGCCGAGCCGGGCGGCTACCTGCCGGTGCTGGCACTGTTCGACCACGAGGAGGTCGGCTCGACGTCGGATCACGGCGCCCAATCGGATTTGCTGCTGACCACGCTGGAACGCATCGTGCTGGCGGCCGGCGGCGACCGCGAGGACTTCCTGCGACGGCTCACCGCGTCGATGGTGGCCTCCGGCGACATGGCGCATGCGACGCATCCCAACTACCCGGACCGCCACGAACCCGGGCACCTGATCGCCGTCGATGGTGGCCCGGTGCTCAAGGTGCAACCGAACCTGCGCTATGCCACCGACGGCCGGACCGCGGCCGCCTTCGAACTGGCCTGCCGGCAGGCCGGCGTCCCGCTGCAGCGCTATGAGCACCGTGCCGACCTGCCGTGCGGCTCGACGATCGGGCCCATGACGTCGGCGCGTACCGGCATTCCCACCGTGGACGTCGGAGCGGCCCAGCTGGCCATGCACTCGGCCCGCGAACTGATGGGTGCGGCCGACATCATCGCGTATGCCGCTGCGCTGCAAGCATTTCTGGCGCCGCAGTAGCTGCGCTCAGCCGGGGAACTCCGCCGGGTCGTAGCGGATGACGTTCTCCACCACGATGCCGTCGCGGGTGCGAACGCGGTCGATCCCGCGGATGTGGAACGGCCCGCGTGGACCTGTTCCCGTCCCGACGTAATGCAGGAACACCAGCTCCTCATTCGCCGATTCCCCGGGAACCGTTGCGCTGTCGATCAATTCGAGCTGCAGGTCGGGGTAGGCCGTCAGCAGATCGGCGATCTTCTGCGTGTAGCCGTCGAGACCCCGAACCGGTTCTTGCTGTCCGGGCCAGTAGCCGACGATGTCGTCGGCGAGGATGTCCTGGCCCTGCGACAATTCGGGCGCGGCCCAAAAGGCGGCCCACATCTGCGCGTTGAACTTGTGCGTGGTTCGGATATCGGTCATGGTCGGCCTCCTGCATCGGGCGCTCGGTGTCGAGCGCGTCATCGCCAGCTTGTCGCCGTCGGCGCGGCCGCTCAATTACCCGCGAGGTCATGGCGGGTCAGCGCGCGCAGGCCGGGTGTCTGCGGAAAGATGCGTTGCTGTGGTGCAGTCGCTGATCGCGCTCTCGGTGGTGTTGGCGGTCTGGGCGCTGCTGGCCCGGCCGATGCAGCGGGGCCGGATCACCGCGCCGATCCTGCTGGTCGTCGTCGGGGCGGGTATCGAATACGGCACCTACCACGCGGTTGCCGACACGCTGAACTCCCAGGTCGCCCAGCATCTGGCGGAGCTGATCCTGGCGGTGCTGGTGTTCGTCGACTCCACCGACGTGCGCGGCGGGCTGTTGGGCCGCGACCCGCGCTCGGCGTTGCGGTTGCTGGGTGTCGCACTGCCGCTGAGCATCGGGCTGGCCTTCGCCCTTGGCTGGTTGCTGCTGCCCGGTGTCACCTGGCCGGTGCTGCTCGTGCTGGCCTGCATCGTGGTGCCGACCGATTTCGCGCCCGCGTCCCGGATCCTGCGCGACGCCCGGATTCCCGAGCGGGTGCGCGACCTGCTCAACGTCGAGGCGGGCTACAAAGACGGAATCATCGCGCCGGTGCTGGTCTTCGCGCTGGCACTGGCATCGGGTCCCAACGACGAAGAGCCGCCGATGGAGGCGCTCGCCGAGGCGCTTCCCGAGATCGGCATCGCACTGGTCGTCGGCCCGGCGGTCGGGTGGCTACTCGGCAGGCTGGCCAACGCCGCCGACCGCCGCAACCTGATGACCGACCAGTCCAAGCGGATCATCTACGTGGCCGCGCCGCTGCTGTCCTACTCGCTGAGCGTGGGCCTGGGCGGCAACGGGTTCGTGTCGGCGTTCCTGTGCGGGATGGCGCTGAACTATGTGCGTAAGGCCCAAGACAAACGCCGGGAACTCGAGCTCATCGACGACGTGGCCGTGCTGCTCACCGCGTTCATGTGGTTCGTGGTGGCCGGCATCGGCGTGATCGCGCTGATGTCGGGCGGTGTCACGTGGGGCATCGTCGGCTACACGGTCGTCGCGGTGACCGTCGTGCGGCTCATCCCGGTGATGTTCGCGCTGCTCGGATCGAGGATGGACTGGCGCGAACGGCTGCTGGTCGGCTGGCTGGGACCCCGGGGGACGACCTCGATCGTGTTCGGTCTGCTGGCGTTCAACGTGCTCGAAGGCGGCATCGAGAAGCAAGTGCTGTTGATCATGGTGCTGGTGGTGCTGAGCAGCGTGGTCGTCCACGGCCTGTCCGCCGGGGGCGTCGCGCATGCGTTCGCTCGGAGCCAAGCGCGACGGCACGGCGCTGCGCAGCTGCGCCACTAGACTGTCTGGCGTGACATCTGGGCTCTCTGGAGCAGTCGACACCGTCGACCACGCGTCAACCACCCCCGAGCACCCGCAGCCGTATCGCGAACTCGGCCTCAAAGACGACGAATATCAGCGGATCCGGGACATCCTCGGCCGCAGGCCCACCGACGCCGAGCTCGCCATGTACTCGGTGATGTGGAGCGAACACTGCTCGTACAAGTCCTCCAAAGTCCACCTTCGCTACTTCGGTGAGACCACGACGGAGGCCATGCGGTCCTCGATGCTGGCCGGTATCGGCGAGAACGCCGGCGTGGTGGACATCGGCGACGGCTGGGCGGTGACGTTCAAGGTCGAGTCACACAACCACCCGTCCTACGTCGAGCCCTATCAGGGTGCGGCCACCGGTGTCGGCGGCATCGTGCGCGACATCATGGCCATGGGTGCGCGCCCGGTGGCGGTCATGGACCAGCTGCGGTTCGGTGCGGCCGACGCCCCCGACACCCGCCGGGTGCTCGACGGCGTGGTTCGCGGCATCGGCGGCTACGGCAACTCCCTCGGCTTGCCGAACATCGGCGGCGAGACGGTGTTCGACGCCTCCTATGCCGGCAACCCTCTGGTCAACGCGCTCTGCGTGGGTGTGCTGCGCAAGGAGGATCTGCACCTGGCGTTCGCGTCCGGAACGGGCAACAAAATCATCCTGTTCGGCGCGCGCACCGGCCTCGACGGCATCGGCGGCGTGTCGGTGCTGGCGTCGGACACCTTCTCCGGCGACGAGTCCGGCGCGGGCCGCAAGAAGCTGCCGAGCGTCCAGGTCGGCGACCCCTTCACCGAGAAGGTGCTCATCGAATGCTGCCTGGAGCTGTACGCCGCCGGCCTGGTGGTCGGGATCCAGGACCTCGGCGGAGCCGGATTGTCCTGTGCGACATCCGAACTGGCCTCCGCCGGTGATGGCGGAATGCGCATCGAGCTGGACCGGGTGCCGCTGCGGGCCAAGGACATGACCCCGGCCGAGGTGCTCTCCAGCGAGTCGCAGGAACGGATGTGCGCGGTGGTCACCCCGGAGAACGTCGACGCGTTCCTGGCGGTGTGCCGCAAATGGGATGTGCTGGCCACCGTCATCGGTGAGGTCACCGACGGCGACCGTCTGCAGATCACCTGGCAGGGCGAGACCGTCGTCGACGTGCCGCCGCGGACCGTGGCCCACGAGGGCCCGGTCTACGAGCGCCCGGTCGTACGGCCCGACACCCAGGATGCGCTGATCGCCGACACGTCGGCCAAGCTCACCCGGCCGCAGACCGGCGAGGAGCTTCGCGCGACTGTGCTTGCGCTGGTTGGCAGTCCGCATCTGTGCAGCCGAGCGTTCATCACCGAGCAGTACGACCGCTACGTGCGCGGCAACACCGTGCTGGCCGAGCACGCCGACGGCGGCGTGCTGCGCATCGACGAAGCCACCGGCCGCGGCATCGCGCTGTCCACCGACGCGTCGGGGCGCTACACCCAGCTCGACCCGTACACCGGCGCACAGCTGGCGCTGGCCGAGGCCTACCGCAACGTCGCGGTCACCGGGGCGACGCCGGTCGCGGTGACCAACTGCCTCAACTTCGGATCACCCGAAGACCCCGGGGTGATGTGGCAGTTCTCGCAAGCCGTCCGCGGCTTGGCGGATGGCTGTGCAGCCCTTGGTATTCCGGTCACCGGCGGCAACGTCAGCTTCTACAACCAGACCGGGGCGACGCCCATCCTGCCGACCCCGGTGGTGGGTGTGCTGGGCGTCCTCGACGACGTCACGCGCCGGCTGCCCACCGGACTCGGCAACGAGCCGGGGGAAACTCTGCTCCTGCTCGGCGACACCCGCGACGAGTTCGACGGCTCGATCTGGGCACAGGTCACCGGTGACCATCTCGGTGGCGTACCGCCCCAGGTGGACCTGGATCGGGAGAAGCTGCTCGCCGAGGTGCTGGCGGCCGCGTCCCGCGACGGCCTGGCCTCGGCAGCCCACGACCTGAGTGAAGGCGGGCTCATCCAGGCGGTCGTCGAAGCGGCGCTGGCCGGTGAAACCGGTTGCCGCATCGTGCTTCCCGAACACGCTGACCCCTTCGTCGCGTTGTTCTCCGAGTCCGCGGGCCGTGCCCTGGTCGCTGTGCCGCGCACCGAGGAGAGCCGCTTCGTGTCGATGTGCGAGGCCCGCGGACTTCCGGTCACCCGGATCGGGGTGTCGGACCCCGGGTCGGATTCCGTTGACGTGCAAGGCTTGTTCACCGTGACGCTGGCCGAGCTGCGGGCCACCTCCGAGAAAGTGCTGCCCGGGCTGTTCGGATGACCAGTGCGGTCGGCGACGTCACCGGTGAGGCGCAGTCCCCGACCGGGACGCAGCCCCGCCGCGAGTCGCTGATCGAATGGGCGTGGAGCCTGATCCGGCTGGACTTCGTCGGGGTGGCCGTCGGCGCGCTGTTCTTCTGTCTGTCCCTGACTCCGTCGCTGGTGCCGCGCGACTGGGTGCTGGCCGGCGTTATCGGCGGGATCAACGCCGCCATCGGCTACGGCATCGGGGTGCTCGCCGGTAAGGTGGTTCGCCGGCTCTTCCTCGGTCACCAGCCGTGGTGGCCGCCGAGTGCGCGGGTCTCGGCGCGCCTCAAGGCCGTGACCGTGGTGCTGTCGATCGGTGCCAGCGTGCTGATGCTCGTGCCTGCCGCCGCCTGGCAGCGCCAGATCGCGGCCGTGATGGGCATCGAAGGTCCGTCCACGCTGATCTACCTGCGCACATTGGCCGTCGCATTGGTCGCCGGGGCACTGTTCGTCAGTGTCGCGCGAGTGATCAAGGACGCCATCAAGTTTCTGGCGCGGTTGATGATCCGGCGCTGGCACATCAATGACGAGGTCGCGATGTTCATCGGCACCGCGATCGTCGTGGTGCTGATCATCACCCTCGTCAACGGTGTGCTCTACCGCGGCTTCATCGCCGGTGCCAGCGCGGTGTTCCAACCACAGAACGACACCACCCGCGCGGGCGTCGAACAACCCGTACAACCCGAAAGATCAGGCAGCTCAGCATCATTCGCCTCGTGGGACACCCTGGGATTCCAGGGCCGCAACTTCGTCGGCACCGGGCCGAATGCCGCCGAGCTCACCGATCTCAACGGGCGGCCCGCCAAGGAGCCGATCCGGATCTACGCAGGCCTGGAAACGGCGGACACCACCGAGGGCCGGGTGGCGGTGCTGCTCTCGGAGTTGCAGCGCACCAAAGCTTTTGAGCGCAAGATCCTGGTCATCATCCCCACCACCGGCACCGGCTGGGTCGACCCGGTGGCAGCCCGCGCCATCGAGTCGATGTACAACGGCGACACCGCGCTGGTGGCCATGCAGTACTCGTACCTGCCGAGCTGGATCTCGTTCCTGGCCGACCGCGACAAGTCGGTCGAGGCCGGCCGGGCGATGATCAACGGAATCCAACGCCGATGGCTGAAGTGGCCGGAGGCCGCCAGGCCCAAGCTGATGCTCTACGGCGAGAGCCTGGGTTCGCTGGCCGGTCAGGGCGCGTTCGGATACCTGCCCGACGTCGTCGACAAAGGCTTCTCGTCGGTGCTGTGGGTGGGGCCGCCCAACGCCAGCGTCTTGTGGAAAGCGCTGACCGCGCGGCGCGACCCGGGCAGCCCGGAGTACCAACCGCGCTATGACGGCGGGCGCACCGTGCGGTTCGCGCAAGCGGCAGGACCAGAGCAGATCGCCGGGGTCGCGGCGTCCCCACCGTGGAAGGGCACCCGGGTGCTGTACCTGCAGCACCCGTCCGACCCGGTGGTGTGGTGGTCACCGCGGCTGCTGTTCACCCGGCCGGACTGGCTGCGGGAGCCGCCGGGCTTCGACCGCAGCCCCGCCATGCAGTGGTACCCGATCGTCACGTTCTGGCAGGTGAGCGCCGACATGGCCGGCAATGTCACCAGCTCGCAGGCGGCACCGAACGGGCACGGCCACAATTACGGTGACAGCCCGCTCGACGGCTGGGTCGCGGTCGCCGCACCCGACGGCTGGACACATGCCGACACCGACCGTGTGCGGCGTTCCCTCGACAAGCTCATTGCGGCAGGCGGGCCCGAATTCCAATGATCACCAAGGATTCCGGCGCACCGGCTGTGCGCGCGATCGTCAGCACCGGGTTGGCGGCGGCCGTCGGTGCGCCGTTGGGGTTGCGCCCGCCCCAGGTGTGGTCGGGGCTGCGGACCGGCGGGGTCACGGCCGGGCTGGTGATCCTGACCGTCGGGGCGCTGACGAGAGTGCCCCGGGTGCACCAGGGGATGGTCGACCGAACGGTGCCGCCGAATCCGGTCCGCTGGTTGTCGCTGGACATTCCGGTCGCCACGGCCTGGACCGAAGAGATGCTGTTTCGGGGCCTGCTTCAGACCGTCGCCATGCGGGTGCTGGGGCCGACGTTCGGCCCGCTGGCGCAAGCGGTTGCCTTCGGGCTCTGGCACATCCCCGACGCGCGCCGCGTCGGCGACCCGGTGCTGGGCACCGTGGTGGTGACCGGCGTGGCCGGATGGGTGTTCGGCTGGCTTGCCAGACGGTCGGGGAGCGTGCTGGCGCCGGTGCTCGCGCACACGGCGTTCAACGAGTCCGCCGCGGTGGCCGCGATCGTGCTGCAGCGGCGCTAGTCGCCGGTCGTCGGCACGTCCCGGCTGTCCGGAACCAAGTCGTGCGGTTCGGTCTCGGTGTCGTCGATGCCGAAGCTGATGATCCGTTTGGGTGTGATCCGGATGATCGCAGTGTCGATGCCGTCGCCGGGGGAGTCGGTCTCGGCCTGTTCCGCGGTGCCGCGGATCTCCAGACACCGCACCCGCCAGGGACTGCGCGACGCGATGTCGTCGACGACGAACGCGACGGTGTTGTTGGTGGCCAGGTTGCGGTACTTGCGGCTCCTGGCCATGTTGTAGCCCACGATGTCAAGGGTGCCGAGCGCGTCGTTGTAGGAGAAGCCGACCGGACTGTTCTGCAACGTGCCGTCCGGTGCGATGGTGGCCAGCCTGCCGAGATCCGTCGACCTCAGGTACTCGATTTCGTGTGGTTTGAACGCCATCACCCCAACGTAGGACCTCAACTTCGGTTGACGTCAATACCGCATACTCGACTGGTGCCCGCCCGCAGCAGCGCCGACCCCGAAGCCACCGTCGCCGCGGTGCGCGCCGTATCCGGCTGGCTGCGTGACGACACCGCGCCCGCCCCAGACCGCCCGGCGATCGCCGCGGCGGTCCGGCTGACCGCCCGCACTCTGGCCGCGCTCGCACCGGGCGCGAGTGTCGAGGTGCGGGTGCCACCTTTTGTTGCGGTGCAATGCATTTCCGGGCCCCGCCACACCCGCGGTACACCCCCCAACGTGGTGGAGGCCGACCCGCGGACCTGGTTGCGGCTGGCGACGGGTCTGCTCGGCGTCGACGAGGCGTCCCGACTCGGCGCGCTGCGGCTGTCGGGATCCCGGGCCGGCGAGGTGGCGTCCTGGCTTCCGGTCGTGACACTCACCGACTGAGGCCCCGACACCCGGCGTTCAGTTCCGTGTTTGCCGCTGTTGCCCGTAAACTGGCTTACGTCACCAACCTGCGCCAGGGAGCAGCCCATATCGTGACCGAACAAGTGGAGAACGACCCTCGGGAAGAGTGCGGCGTCTTCGGCGTATGGGCTCCAGGCGAGGATGTAGCCAAGCTCACTTATTACGGTCTCTATGCCCTGCAGCACAGGGGCCAGGAAGCCGCGGGCATCGCCGTCGCCGACGGATCGCAGGTTCTGGTGTTCAAGGATCTGGGTCTGGTCAGCCAGGTGTTCGACGAGCAGACGCTGGCCGCCATGCCGGGACACGTCGCCATCGGCCACTGCCGGTACTCCACCACCGGGTCCACGACCTGGGAAAACGCCCAGCCGGTGTTCCGTAACACCGCAGCGGGCACCGGAATCGCGTTGGGCCACAACGGAAACCTGGTCAACACCACCGATCTGGCCGCCCGCGCCCGCGACGCCGGCCTGATCAACCCGAACATGCCGGGCGCGGCCACCACCGACTCCGACATCCTCGGCGCCCTGCTGGCCCACGGCGCGGCGGACTCCAGCATCGAGCAGGCCGCCCTGGCACTGCTGCCCAGTGTGCGCGGGGCGTTCTGCCTGACCTTCATGGACGAGAACACGCTCTACGCCGCGCGGGACCCGCACGGTGTGCGCCCGCTGTCGCTGGGTCGGCTCGACCGCGGCTGGGTGGTCGCCTCCGAAACCGCCGCCCTCGACATCGTCGGCGCCTCGTTCGTGCGGGACATCGAGCCCGGTGAGCTGCTGGCCATCGACGCCGACGGCGTGCGGTCCACCCGGTTCGCCAACCCGACCCCCAAGGGTTGCGTGTTCGAGTACGTCTACCTCGCGCGGCCCGACAGTGTCATCGGCGGCCGGTCGGTGCACGCCACCCGCGTCGACATCGGCCGCCGGCTCGCCGCTGAGCAGCCCGTCGACGCCGACCTGGTCATCGGCGTTCCGGAATCCGGGACGCCGGCCGCGGTCGGATACGCCCAGGGGTCCGGCATCCCGTTCGGCCAGGGGCTGATGAAGAACGCCTACGTCGGGCGTACGTTCATCCAGCCATCGCAGACCATCCGTCAGCTCGGTATCCGGCTCAAGCTCAACCCGCTCAAGGAAGTGATCCGCGGCAAGCGGCTCATCGTCGTCGACGACTCGATCGTGCGCGGCAACACCCAGCGCGCGCTGGTGCGCATGCTGCGTGAAGCCGGCGCCGTCGAGGTGCACGTGCGGATCGCTTCGCCCCCGGTGAAGTGGCCGTGCTTCTACGGCATCGACTTCGCCACCCCGGCCGAGTTGATCGCGAACGCGGTGGACAAAGAGGGCGAGATGCTCGAAGCCGTTCGCCACGCGATCGGTGCCGACACGCTGGGTTACATCTCCAAGCAGGGCATGATCGCGGCGACCGAACAGCCCGCCACGCGGCTGTGCTGCGCCTGCTTTGACGGCAGCTACCCGATCGAACTGCCCGGTGAGACCGCGCTCGGCAAGAACGTCGTCGAGCACATGCTGGCCACGGCGGCCCGAACCGGCCTGCCGATCCAGCCGGTGTCCGTCGACAACGACAACGTTTCGGCGCTCAGCAGGCCCTGACGCTCAGCCGGCAGCCTCGCTGACCTTGCGCATCTGCGCGCCCAGCGTCGCCGAATGCAGCGGACGTCCGGCCAGCCAGTACAACCGGCCGAGCAGCCCGCGCGGATAGAAGATCGCCCGCTGCTCGTAGCGGCTGCCGCCCTGCTCGGGTGCGACCCGCATCTCCAGCCACCGGACGCCCGGGCTCCGGTCGTCCGACCGCAGCCGCAGCAGCGCGCCCTCGTCGCGGCTCTCCACATGCCAGCGCTGCGGAACATTGTGCTCGACCGCGTCCCACAGCCGCTCCGGGCTGGCCGTCGTGCGCCACGACCGGGTGTCGGTGTAGACGATGGCGCCGGCCCAGTCCGGGTCGCTCGGCAGCGGCGCGGCGGTGCCGGTGTCCCACGTCGTCTCCACCTCGCCGCGGGCGATCCGGGCCAGGGCGAGTGAGACCGCCCGCCGGTAGGGGGTGAGGCCGGCCGCCGGCCGGTCGATGACGGTGTCGATGTCGTGGTTGGCCATCACCGCATCGCAGTGCAGGGATTCGACCAGCGGACGGGCCAGACCGGACGGGATGGGTGTCACGAACCCCACCCACAGTGCGGCGATCCGCGGGGTCAGCACCGGCAGCACCACCATGTGTCGTCGACTCAGTCCCGCCACCTCGGCGTAGATCTGCATCATGTCGCCGTACTCGAGGACGTCCGGCCCGCCGATGTCCCAGGCCCGCGACTTCGGCACGTCGGCGGTGGCCGCGGCCGCCAGGTAGTGCAGCACGTCGCGGATCGCGATCGGCTGGATCTTGTTGTGCACCCATTTCGGCGTCGTCATCACCGGCAACCGGTCGGTGAGGTGACGGATCATCTCGAACGACGCCGATCCCGAGCCCACCACGACCCCGGCCTGCAGCACCACCGTCTCGATGCCTGAGGCGATGAGGATCTCGCCGACCGTGGTGCGCGACGCGAGATGCGTGGACAGCTCGGCACCCTCGGGGTGCAGGCCGCTGAGGTAGACGATCCGCTTCACGCCTGCGCTGCGGGCGGCGGTGACGACGTTCTGGGCCGCACGCCGCTCGTCGGCGGCGAAATCGGCCGACGTGCCCATGGAGTGCACCAGGTAGTAGACGACGTCGACGTCGGTGAACGCCTCGGCGAGCGAGTCGGCGTCGGTGAGGTCACCGCGGGCGATCTCGATCTGGTCGCGCCACGGCACGTTCGCGAGCTTGTCCGGATTTCGCGCCAGCGCGCGCACCGTGAAGCCGTCCTCCAGCAGTCGCGGCACCAGACGGCCGCCGATGTAACCGGTGGCACCGGTCACCAAGCATCGGATCTGCTTCGCCGACATGGATCCTCCGTTCGTCGCCTCCGTAATTCGGAGCCGAGGACCGGTTGGATTGCCACTTATTCGAACGGACAACCCGGATTCGGCGCATCAACTGCCAGCGCGCTGCCCGCGGGCTTGATGTAGAGCACCCACATGACCACCGGGACGGGCCCCTCATTGCGGCCCTCGTGGATGTAGCCGGTGCCGCTGCCCTCGCTGATCGAGTCGCCCGCGTTGTACACGCCGTCGACCGAACAGTCGCCCTTGTAATGGGTCAAGGTGCCCTGCTTGATCACGCCGAACACCTGGCCCGGGTGGTAGTGCCAGCCGGTGGTTCCGCCGGGGGCGATGGTGAGCTCCCGAGTGACGAAGTCCCTGCCGTCGAGGGTGGACTGAACCAGGGTGTCCGCCTCGATGCCCGAGCTGGGCGTCGACGCAGCCGACGCGGGGAACAACACCGTACCGGCTATCGCGATGGTCAACGCCGCAGGGAAACACCGCACTGGTTTCATCGGGCACCAGGGTGTCACACAATGTGGGAATGGCGTTTCGGGGCTGGCCGATCGAGGCCGTGGAGTTTTACGAGGGCCTTGAGGCCGACAACTCCAAGGTCTACTGGACCCGGCATCGCGCCGTCTACGACCGTCAGGTGAAGGCCCCGATGGAGGAGCTGCTCGCCGAGTTGGCCGGTGAGTTCGGCGAGGGCACGCTGTTCCGGCCGCACCGCGACGTGCGCTTCAGCGCCGACAAATCCCCGTACAAAACCAACTGCGCGGCCAGACTCGGCTCCGGCTACGTGTCGTTCTCGGCCGACGGGCTGTCGGTGGGCAGCGGTCTGTACATGCCCGATGCCGCGGCCCTGGCTCGGTACCGGGCGGCGGTCGACGCCGAGAAGTCCGGCGCCGAGCTGGCCGGGATCGTCGATACGTTGCGCACGGGCGGCTACGAGACGATGGCCCACGATGTGCTCAAGACCGCGCCGCGGGGCTATCCGAAGGATCATCCGCGTATCGACCTGCTGCGCCACAAGGGCATCGCGATGATGAAGACCTGGCCGGTGGGCGCCTGGCTGGGCACGGCGAAGGCCAAGGACCGGGTGGTGACCACCCTGCGCGCCGGGGCGCCGCTGCGCGACTGGCTGGCCCGGCACGTCGGCTGACGGCTGGCCCGTTTCGGCGG
Source organism: Mycolicibacterium rhodesiae (assembly GCF_002086695.1). Classification (GTDB taxonomy): domain Bacteria; phylum Actinomycetota; class Actinomycetes; order Mycobacteriales; family Mycobacteriaceae; genus Mycobacterium; species Mycobacterium rhodesiae. The sequence continues at coordinate 259,077 of NZ_MVIH01000004.1, read as the reverse complement.
CGGACGCCGACCGGTAGCCTTATGCCCGATGACGGATCGCGAGGAAGACAACCTGATCTCCTACGCATCGGCCGGGGTGGACATCGAGGCCGGTGACCGCGCGGTCGAGCTGTTCAAGCCGCTTGCGAAGCGGGCCACCAGGCCCGAGGTGCGGGGCGGACTGGGCGGCTTCGCCGGGCTGTTCGCACTGCGTGGGGACTACCGGGAACCGCTGCTGGCCGCGTCGACCGACGGGGTCGGCACGAAGCTCGCCGTGGCGCAGGCGATGGACAAGCACGACACCGTCGGCCTGGACCTGGTCGCGATGGTGGTCGACGACCTCGTGGTCTGCGGCGCCGAACCGCTGTTCCTGCAGGACTACATCGCCGTCGGTCGTACCGTTCCGGAACGCGTCGCCGCGATCGTCTCGGGTATTGCCGAGGGCTGTGTGATCGCCGGCTGTGCGTTGCTGGGTGGGGAGACAGCTGAACATCCCGGGCTGATGGAACCCGACCATTACGACATCTCCGCCACCGGTGTTGGCGTCGTCGAGGCCGATGACGTGCTGGGGCCCGACCGCGTGCGCCCCGGTGACGTGATCATCGCGATGGGATCGTCCGGCCTGCACTCCAACGGCTACTCGCTGGCCCGCAAGGTCCTGCTCGAGATCGACCGGATGAACCTCGCCGGCCACGTCGAGGAGTTCGGCCGCACGCTCGGCGAGGAACTGCTCGAGCCCACCCGGATCTACGCGAAGGACTGCCTGGCGCTGGCCGCCGAGACGCAGGTGCGCACGTTCTGCCACGTCACCGGCGGCGGCCTTGCCGCCAATCTGGAACGCGTCATCCCGCACGGTCTGGTCGCCGAACTGGATCGCGGAACGTGGACTCCCGCGCCGGTGTTCGCGATGATCGCGCAGCGCGGCCGCATCGATCGTCCGGAGATGGAGAAGACGTTCAACATGGGCGTCGGGATGGTCGCCGTCGTCGCGCCGGAGGACACCGACCGCGCGCTGGCGATTCTGACTGCACGCCACCTGAACTGCTGGACGCTGGGCACTGTCACCAAGGGCAAGGACGGCCCGAGAGCGAAGCTGGTAGGACTACATCCCCGCTTCTAGCGGAGCAGGCCCAGCGCTTGTGAGGAGGGGGCGGCGGCTCAGCGCCGCCAGCTACCCTCGTCGGCCCACGGGTCATCGCCGAACCCGTTGTCTACGGTGTCAGGCTCATCCGACTCAGACTCCGACCCGGACAGCTCCTGTTGGAGCCGACTGAAATCAGTCTGTGGGGAGCTATATTTCAGCTCCCGAGCAACCTTGGTCTGCTTTGCCTTTGCCCGGCCGCGGCCCATGGGGGAACCCCCTCGCGCAATAACGGAGCGGCCCGGGATGCAGGCGGCTCCGATCTGTGTGTTCGTTATTGTCCTGTCCATACCTTACCGTGCCCCGCTGCGATGTGCTGGCAGGCCCGTTCGGCCGTGGGAGAACGTCAGTTCGCGCCGCGACGCAAACGCTCGACCGCGAGCCGCCCAGCCCCCACGGCGTCGGTCGGCGGCAGCGATTCCGGGTCGATCTCGGCGGCCACCTCGTGCTCTCCGCCCGTGGTCAGAGCCGTATCGGCCGGAATACCCCGCTTCACCAGAGCCAAGGCGATCGGTCCTAGATCGACATGGTCGACGACGGTGCCGAGCCGGCCCACGACACGCCCACCGGCCAGCAGCGGATCGCCGGTGACCGGGCGCTCACCGGATCCGTCGAGGTGCACCAGCACCAGCATCCGGGGCGGCTTTCCCAGGTTGTGCACCCGCGCGACAGTCTCCTGGCCGCGATAGCAACCCTTGTCGAGGTGCACGGCTCCTTGTCCGGGGCCGCCGATCCACCCTGCCTCGTGCGGGATCGTCCGCTCGTCGGTGTCCACGCCCAGACGTGGGCGCTGTGCCGCGACCCGGTGCGCCTCGTACGCCCACACCCCGGCGCGGCGCACCCCGGCCGCGTCCAGCCTGCCCAACCAGGTCGTCACCTCGGCGCGGGGGACCACCAGGTCGAGTTCGATCTGACCGGCCTCGGCGGGCACCCGGCGCAGGAAACCGCCGCCGGAGACGGGAACGGCCGTCGACTCCGCAGGCAACGCGTCGACACCCAGCGCGCCCAGGACCGTGGCGTCGGCGAGGCGAGGGCCGAGCAGCGAGAGCACGGCCAGGTCGGCGGCCTCGGGGGCGACGTCGGCCCAGAACACCATCTTGCGCAGGAAGGCGAGCAGCGGTTCGCCGCGGCCGCGCTCTGTGTCGAGATAGGTGACGCCGCCCAACTCGGTCTGCACCCAGTGGTCTTCGACACGGCCCTGCCCGTCGAGGCTCAGGTTCTCGGTGGAGGCGCCGTCGGGCAACTCGCTGACGTGCTGCGAGGAGATCGAGTGCAACCAGCTGCGCCGGTCGGATCCGGTGAGTGTGACGACCGCGCGGTGCGAGCGATCGATGACGACGGCGTCGTGCTCGGCGCTGCGTTGCTCACCGAACGGGTCGCCGTAGTGCCAGATCGCGCCGGCATCGGGGGAGTTGTCAGGTGCGGGGACTGCTGACACACATCAACTCTACGGGGCTGCCACTACGCTGTGACCTCATGTCCGGACCGTCGGTGCTCGTCACTCTCGACGGCGCGGTGCGCGACCCGGCGCAGCCGCTGCTGTTCGCCGACGACCTCGCTGCTGTGCGGGGTGACGGCGTGTTCGAAACCCTGTTGGTCCGCGACGGCCGCGCGTGCTTGGTGGACGCGCATCTGCGCCGGCTCACCCAGTCGGCCAAGACGATGGACCTTCCGGAACCGGACCTGTCGGCCTGGCGGCGGGCCATCGGCATTGCGGTCGGGCAGTGGACGTCGTCAACGGCGTCCGAGGGCGCGCTGCGGCTGGTGTACAGCCGCGGTCGGGAGAGCGGCTCGGATCCGACCGCCTACCTCACGGTCAATCCCGTGCCGGACCGGGTGGTGGCCACCCGCCGCGACGGTATCGCCGCAGTGCTGCTCGATCGCGGGTTGCCGTCCAGCGGAGTGGATGCCATGCCGTGGCTGGTGGCCGGCGCCAAGACGCTGTCGTACGCGGTGAACATGGCCGCGCTGCGGCATGCCGCCGACAGGGGCGCCGGAGACGTGATCTTCGTCAGCTCCGACGGGTACCTGCTCGAGGGTCCGCGCTCGACGGTGGTGATCGCCACCGACGAGGGCTCGGGCACGATGTTGCTCACCCCGCCGCCGTGGTACCCGATCCTGCGTGGCACCACGCAGCAGGCGCTGTTCGAGGTAGCCCGGGAGAAAGGCTACGACTGCGACTTCCGTGCGCTGCGACCGTCCGACTTGTATGCCGCACAGGGGGTTTGGCTGGTGTCCAGCATGACGCTCGCAGCGCGGGTGCACACGCTCGACGGTCAGGCGTTGCCGCCCACTCGGTTGGCCGCCGAGGTGGCCGCGCTGGTCGATGCCGCGATCGTCTGTGATCGCTGATCGCGAAAATCTGTTGGCACAACCTTTCTGACGCGGGTACTTTCGTCGGTACACAAGAAGGGAGGTGGTCCGGAAAATTGATAGCTTCTAGGACATGTGAGGTGGCTGCCCGCTAGCAGCACCAGGTGCCGGGATTTCACCTGCGCTCTGAGCGCGCTGGCGAATTCCAGGCAGCTACCCGGCCCCCGAGCTCTTGGTTAGTCCGACCAGGGAACAACGGCTCGGGGGCCGCCCCCTTTTCCGGGTACGAATCACCAGTCGTCGTGATCGGGGCACGACACATCGATGAAAACCGTTGCGGGTGGGCCGGACTCAACGGGAGGTCCGCCCGGGTTGTGGATCGCGGTCACTGCACACCTATCCAGTGACGTATGGGTGTATCCGAACACCCAGTTGATGCCGACGCGGTAACCCTGACTCTGAAGATCCCGGATCGTGTCGGCGGCGGACTCCGCACCGGCCACCGGCCAGATCGGGTCGGCCACCGCCGGAACGGCGGTGACAAGGGTTGCGGTCGCGGATGCGATGAGGCCGATCGCCCACAACGCCGTCATGACTCGAGGGTACGAGCGGAAACTAGCCGGCGGGTCCCGGCTCCAGCGGCGAGCACGCTTTCATGGCCCGATCCCAGACGCCGGGGTCGACTCCCGACGGCGGACCGAGGACCGCGGTGCCTGCCGAGTCGGGGACGCCGTGCTCGTGCAGGCAGCGAGCCAGCGAGCCATGCTCGGCGGAACCAGGAGTCGTGGTGGCGGGAGGCGCGGTGTCAGGCACGGGACTGGTGGTGCTCGGCGCCGGGCTGATCGCCGTCGGCTGTGACGGAGACGGGGCCGGGACACACCCGGCGAGGAGCGCGGTGGCCGCCGTGGCGACCCCGAGGGCAACGCGGCGCATCAGCCGACGTAGCGCGTCAGCCGCGCGGACAGGTGCGGAACCAGTCCGCCGTCGGCGTCGACCCGCTCCTCGACGTAAGCCAGGTCGCCCTCGACGATTCCGTACAGCCGTTTCGCGCCGCCGACCAGCACACCGGACTTGCTGCGCGCCAACGCATCGGTCACCAGCTCCCACGACGACTGATTGCGGGGGCGCCCGTAGAACAGTTCGACGTAGCCGGCGGAATGCGCCAGCATCAACTCGATCGCCTGCGATTCACCCGGGTCCGCAGGGTCGGTGACGAACCGCCAGAAGCCGGACTCGCGCAGCCCGGGGGAGGCGTACTCGCCGGCCTCGTCGAGACGCCAGGATCGGGACTCCCAGTTCAGATACTCACCGCCGTCGTGCGAGACGATGATCTGCTGTCCGAAGTGGTAGTCGCCGTGGGCGCCGCGACCTTCGCCTTCGCCGCGCCACACCCCGACCAGCGGCAGCAAGGCCAGCAGTGCGTCGTTGAGGTTGGCGCCCAGGCGCAGATTGGCGGTGTCGGCGGGCACCGGCAGGTCGTCGAAAACCGGAATGTTGCGGCCGGCTGTCTCCTTCGCCCGCTCGGCCGCAGCCGCTACGGCGCGATCGCCGCTACCGGAGATGTCTGGGGAACTCACGACTCGTCGGTGATCAGTCGATAGAGCGCGTACAACGCGAACCAGGTGATCAACACGACCGTCGCAACCAGCAGGATCTCGTAGAGAAGAACCACGGTGACAGTCTATCTGGGGCTCGGGCGGAGGTGCCGCCCGAGCCGCCCTCGATCAAGCGACCTTGATGTCGACTTCGTGGATCCCGGCGCCGGTCGGCGCGACGGTGGCGTCGCCGTTGCCGACCTTGGACAGCGCGCGCACCGTCCAGGTGCCCGGTGCCGCGAAGAACCGGAAGTCACCGGTCGCCGAGGCCACCACCTCGGCGGTGAACTCGTCGCTCGAGTCCAGCAGCCGCACGAAAGCACCGCCCACCGTTTGACCCGAGTCGTCCACCACGCGGCCCGTGATCACGGTCTCCTTCTCGAGGTCGACACCGGCGGGCAGAGTCTGTCCTTGTTTAGGTGCAGAGCACATGATCAACTTCCCAACTCGATCGGGGCCCCCACCAGGGAGCCATATTCGGTCCAACTACCGTCGTAGTTCTTGACGTTCTTGTGCCCCAACAGTTCCTGCAGCACGAACCAGGTGTGCGACGACCGCTCGCCGATTCGGCAGTACGCGATCGTCTCCTTCTCGCCGTCCAGGCCGGCCGCGGCGTAGAGCTTGGCCAGTTCCTCGTCGGACTTGAAGGTGCCGTCCTCGTTCGCAGCTCTGCTCCACGGAACGTTGATGGCGCCGGGGATATGCCCGGGGCGCTGGCTCTGCTCCTGCGGCAGGTGAGCCGGCGCGAGGATCTTGCCGGAGAACTCGTCGGGGGACCGCACGTCCACCAGGTTCTTGGCGTTGATCGCGGCGATCACCTCGTCGCGGAACGCGCGGATGGTGTTGTCGGGGGCCTTCGCCGCGTATGACGTCGCGGGCCGGTCGGGCACCTCGGTCACCAGGGGGCGTCCGTCGAGTTCCCACTTCTTGCGGCCGCCGTCGAGCAGCTTGACGTTCTCGTGGCCGTACAGCTTGAAGTACCAGTACGCGTACGCGGCGAACCAGTTGTTGTTGCCGCCGTACAGGATCACGGTGTCGTCGTTGCTGATTCCCTTGTCGGACAACAACTTCGAGAACTGTTGCTGATCGACGAAGTCACGCTTGACCGGGTCCTGCAGTTCGGTCTTCCAGTCCAGCCGGACGGCGCCGGCGATGTGGCCGTCTTCGTAAGCCGAGGTGTCCTCATCGACCTCGACGAAGACGACGTTCGGCGCGTCGAGATTGCTCTCGGCCCAGTCGGTGGAGACCAGGACGTCGGAGCGTGCCATGAAGTAGTTCCTTTCGGTTGCGTGTCTGGAGAAGCTCAGGTGGTGGCCGGCGTGCGCAGCCTGGCCACCAGGGGGTAGATCTGGCAGCCCAGGCAGATGCCGAAGGCCGCGTTGAGGAAAGCGGCGAACAGTGCGAATGCGGTGGCGACGGTGCCGAGCAGCGGTGCGCCCAAAGCGAATCCGGCGGTGCCGGCGACGGCGAACACAAAACCCACCAACTGGGCGAACTTCAACGGCGGCACCGGCTCACGCTCGGAGACGGGGCTCAGCCGCGGCGCGACGACGTTGGCGAAGATCAATCCGTAGGGGTGCTGACGCGGCCCGCGCAGCGCTCCGATCGCGAACACGACGGCCTGCATCCCCAGGAGCACGGCCGCCGCAATGGTGCTGAATCCCGAGACGACGAGAACCGCGACCAGGACGGCGGTGGTGACCCAGGCCGCAAATCGGGGGCCGCGGACATCCACTTGGGCGACGGCGGGGGTGTTGGCGATGCTTGTCGACATAATCTTTTCTCCTGTTGCTGATCGGGCTGGACGGAGACGCGCCGCAAACGGCCGCTCCAGAGTGGCGGCGCGAAAGAAGGGCGCGGCGACTCAGCAGCTACAGCAACAACAGCAACAACCCGCAACGCGGCACAGATCGACTGCGCGGCGCTTGGTGAGCGCGAGCTCGAGGCGGGTCAACACGCGAGTCATGCTACCCAATGACCGGGGTCTCAGGCCAACAGAGGCTCGAGGGCTGCGCGCAGGTCAGCGGCCTTGGGGACCCCCGCCGTGCGGTACCGCTGCCGGCCGTCGGCGTCGAAGATGAACGTCGTTGGCAGCGACAGCACCGAAAGCTTGCGCGCGGCAGCCGGATCGGCATCCATGTCGATCTCGACGTGGGCGACATCACGAAGGTCAGCACAGACCTGGTCGACCACGCGCCGGACCCCTGCACAGGGTCCGCACCAGACCGCGCTGAAATGCACGACAGTCGGACCGGTCCGGGACAAACCCAGGTCGCTGACGTCGACGTCCTGCGGTTCGGCCTGCCGCACCACTCCGGATCGGCGGTTGTGCAGCACGCCTGCGACGATCGCAACGCTCAGCGCGGCGGCGATGGCGACGAACGCGGTGATCAAGGCGGGGCTCATCACTGTGTGAACCCGTCGAGCCGGATGGTTACTCCCTCGGCGATGCCTTCGATGATGATGTCCGAGCCGCGAGCACCCTCGGTGGTCGGGCGCACCCCGAACGGCAGCTTCTGGCCGGGCAGGCTGCCGCTGAACGCCGCCAGCACCGCCGCCTTTCTGTCGTCGGGTACCGGCTGGTCAGCGGTGCCGGGACCGGTCTGCACATCCGTCGCGGTGAAAACCAGCGTGGTCTGCTCCGGGCCTGCCACCGACAGGTCGACGGCGACGCTGACCGGCTTGTCGAAGTCGGCTTTCTTCGGCGTCCCGGTGAAGACCAGCCCCTTGCTACCCGAGATGCCCGACTCGGTGGTGCCGCCGGTGGCGTCGTTCGTCTCCTTCGACGGGGCCTCCACCATCAGGTCGGTGATCCCGACGAACCGGCCGAGGTGCAGCGAGTCGATGATGATGCGGCTCTCGAGCTTGCCGACGGGCAGGGTCGCATCGGGTCTGATCAGCCACGATGCCTGGGTGAGGTCGATGTTGTGCAACGTGGCCTCCAGGGAGGCTTTGCCGACCACGGGATGTCCCACCCCGTTGGCCTTGATCTCGATCTCGTTGAAGTGGTGCCGCATCGCCTGGCGAATGAACGGAAAGCCCAGGATCGCCACCGACGGGTCGAACGACAGGCCGGCGGCGCTGCGCACGGTGCGTGCCAGCCGGTACTCGGCGTAGATCGTCGTCCCGAAATCGACTCCGACCGCCCCGACGACCACGGCGAGCAGCGTGGCACCGAGGGTGATCAGCAGCTTTCGCACCTGCACATTCTGGCCTACAACCGGCGCGCAACCACCGTCGCGCACCCCCTCGACGGCAGGTGGACTCATTCAAATCAGCTAAATAGCAGGTAGCGGGTTAAAGTTAGATGACCCATGGCCGGGTAACGGCCATATGTCGCCCATGAGTCTGGTGGGTCACCGCGACGGCGCTGTCGACGATGAGTATCCGGGGCATTGGAGAGTTTGTTGGACCTGCTACTTCTCACCGTCGACCCGCACCCAGAATCGGTGCTGCCGTCGCTGGCATTGCTCGCGCACAATGTGCGGTCGGCGCCCACCGAAGTCTCGTCGCTGCTGGAGGCGGGCTCGGCGGACATCGCGATCGTGGACGCCCGCACCGACCTCGCTGCCGCCCGTGGCCTGTGTCGCCTGCTCGGTACCACCGGCACGTCGGTTCCGGTGGTCGCCGTCGTCAACGAGGGCGGCCTGGTCGCGGTCAACATGGACTGGGGTCTGGACGAGATCCTGCTGCCCAGCACCGGCCCCGCCGAGATCGACGCCCGGTTGCGCCTGCTGGTCGGCCGGCGCGGCGGCGTGGCCACCCAGGAGAGCGCGGGCAAGGTCAGCCTCGGGGAGCTCGTCATCGACGAAGGCACCTACACGGCCCGGTTGCGCGGCCGCCCGCTGGATCTGACCTACAAGGAATTCGAACTCCTGAAATACCTGGCTCAGCACGCCGGCCGGGTGTTCACTCGCGCGCAGCTGCTCCAGGAGGTGTGGGGCTACGACTTCTTCGGCGGCACCCGCACCGTGGACGTCCACGTGCGGCGTCTGCGCGCCAAGCTCGGCCCGGAATACGAATCGCTGATCGGAACGGTCCGCAACGTGGGCTACAAAGCGGTCCGACCGGCCCGGGGCCGTCCGGCGCCCGTCGAGTCGGACTTCACCGACGACGACGAGGACGCGTTTGACGACGGCGAGGACATCTCGGACTCGATGAGTGTGCGGTCAGGCCCGGTCTCGCAGCCGCTGCGCAGTCAGTGAGCGCCCCGCTCTGGCGCACCGCCCTGACCCAGGCCGAACAGGAGCAGGTGCGCGCCGTGATCGAGGCCGCCACCCGAACCGACGGGGTTGCGCCGGTGGGTGAGCAGGTTCTGCGCGAGCTGCCGCAGACCCGCACCCGGCACCTGATCGCCACCGACGGCGATGACGTGGTCGGCTACCTCAATCTGACGGCCGGACGCGACGACGCCGAGGCGATGGGCGAGCTCGTCGTCGCACCGCAGGCCCGACGGCGCGGAATCGGCTCGGCGCTGCTGCAGGCCGCCGGCGACGCCGCAGGCGGTGCGGTCCGGTTCTGGGCCCACGGCACCCTGCCCGCGGCCAGAGCGGTGGCCGACGCGCTCGACATGACCGTGGTCCGGGAACTCATGCAGATGCGCCGCACGCTGCGCGACATCCCCGAAGTCGTTGTGCCCGAAGGTATTCGGATTCGAACCTACGCCGGCCCGGCTGATGACGCCGAGCTGCTGCGGGTGAACAACGCCGCCTTCTCCTGGCACCCCGAGCAAGGCGGCTGGGGTCCATCCGACCTCGACGAACGGCGTCGTGAATCGTGGTTCGATCCCGCGGGTCTGTTCCTCGCCGTCGACGACGACACCGGCCGGCTACTCGGTTTCCACTGGACCAAAGTGCACGACGACCATCCCGGGCTGGGCGAGGTCTACGTGGTCGGGGTGGACCCCGCCGCGCAGGGCCGCGGGCTGGGCCGTCTGCTCACCCTGGTGGGTATCGAGCATCTGGCGCGGGTGCTGGGGCCACACCAGGAGCCGAAAGTCATGCTCTACGTCGAAGCGGACAACACCGCCGCGGTCAAGACCTACGAGCGGCTCGGATTTGCTGTCTCCAACGTCGACACCGCGTACCAAGCCGCTGGAACAGCAAATATTGACCGTGGCGGTAGTCACAGCTAGTTAGCGGCTGCCCGCAATGCGTCGTTCATCAACCTGTTCACCTTCCGTTCATATTCCGGGTGGGTTCCGTCCACTACCAACGCCTAACTTCCCGGGTGGTGCATGTGCTCCTACCGGGGCGAACAGGGCAACACTGGAGAAAGTGGGATAGGTGAATCTGAACAGGTTTGGCAAGGCGTTCTTCGTGACCGCGTCAGCAACGGCCATCACCGGCCTGACGCTCACCGCCTGCGGAAGCGACAACAACGCCGGAACGTCGTCCTCGACCAACGCGTCCGGTTCGTCCAGCGCTTCGGCCGACTGCGGTGGCAAGAACGCGCTGACCGCCGAGGGCTCGACCGCGCAGCAGAACGCCATCGCGGTGTTCAACCAGGTGTGGGGCCAGAAGTGCCCGGGGAAGAACCTGTCGTACAACCCAACCGGTTCCGGCGCCGGCGTCACCCAGTTCATCGCCGGCCAGGTGGACTTCGCCGGATCGGATTCCGCGCTGTCCAAGGATCAGCCGGACGCCGCCGCCAAGCGTTGCGGCGGGAACCCGGCCTGGAACCTGCCGATGGTCTTCGGTCCGGTCGCCATGGGCTACAACCTCCCGGGTGTCGACAAGCTCGTCGTCAATGCCGACGTGCTGGCCAAGATCTTCACCGGTGCCATCACCAACTGGAACGATCCGGCGATCGCCGCGCTGAACAGCGGTGTGTCGCTGCCCGACCAGAAGATCACCCCGATCTACCGTTCGGATTCCTCGGGCACCACCGACAACTTCCAGACGTACCTGGGCGCTGCAGCTCCGGAGACGTGGACCAAGGGTGCGGGCAAGGAGTTCCAGGGCGGTGCGGGTGAAGGCGCGCAGAAGACTGCCGGCGTCGTGCAGGCCGTGCAGGCCACCCCGGGTGCGATCGGCTACATCGAGAAGGGCTTCGCCGACCAGGCCAAGCTGAGCATGGCTCAGATCGACACCGGCAGCGGCCCGGTGGCGCTGAGCGACGATTCCGCCAAGGCCGCCATCGACTCCGCGAAGTTCGCCGGTGAGGGCAACGATCTGAAGCTGGACCTGAAGTCGCTGTACTCCACCAAAGCTCCGGGCGCCTACCCGCTGATGCTGGCGACCTACGAGATCGTGTGCTCGAAGGGTTACGACGCGGAAACCTCCGCGGCGGTGAAGTCCTTCCTGACCGTGTCGGCCAATGACGGCCAGGCAGGGCTCCCGGCGGCCGGGTACGTCCCGCTGCCGGACGCGTTCAAGCAGCGGTTGCTGACCGCCGTCAAAGCAATTCAGTAAGAGCGCTGGCGAGGCAGGTCGATAGCGGTGACGATGGAGAGATCAGTGAGCGATGGGGTGGATGTGACCCAAGACATGCCCGGGCCTAATCCAGCGGAGGCTGGAGCCGGTGAGGTCGTGGCTGAGCCCTTTCCCGAGAAGCCCTCGATCCCGACGAACCCGTCCGGAACAGCCAAGGTGCGCCTCGGCGATCGGATCTTCCGCGGGTTGTCCGAAGGTTCCGGCATTCTCGTCATCGCGCTGATCGCCGCGATCGGCCTGTTCCTCGTCTGGCGTGCGGTACCGGCGCTGGGCCGAAACGACGCCAACTTCTTCACCTACGGCGGCACCTGGCTCACCACCGACACCGCCCACATGAAGTTCGGCATCCTGGACCTGCTGCAGGTGACGGTGTTCGTCTCACTGTTCGCCCTGGTCCTGGCGATGCCCGTCGCGCTCGGTATCGCGATCTTCCTGACGCAGTACGCCCCGCGCAGGGTGTCCGGGCCGCTGGGCTACATGGTGGATCTGCTGGCCGCCGTGCCGTCGATCATCTACGGCGTCTGGGGCCTCTACGTGCTGGCTCCGGTGCTCAAGCCGCTCGCCATGTGGCTCAACGGCAACCTCAGCTGGCTGTTCTTGTTCGACACCGGCAATGCCTCGGTGGCAGGCGGTGGCACCATCTTCACCGCCGGGATCGTGCTGGCCGTGATGATCCTGCCGATCATCACCGCCGTCAGCCGTGAGGTGTTTGTGCAGACCCCACGCGGACAGATCGAGGCCGCGCTGGCGCTCGGCGCGACCCGCTGGGAAGTGGTCAAAACCACCGTGTTGCCGTTCGGTCTGTCCGGGTACATCAGCGGCGCGATGCTCGGCCTGGGTCGTGCCCTGGGTGAGACGATCGCGCTGCTGATTATCCTGCGCGGCACGCAGAAGGCGTTCGGTTGGTCGTTGTTCGACGCCGGGTACACCTTCGCCAGCAAGATCGCCTCGGCCGCTTCGGAATTCAATGACCAGTACAAAGCGGGGGCCTACATCGCCGCCGGTCTGGTGCTGTTCATCCTGACGTTCGTGGTCAACTCGGCGGCCCGCGCCGCGGTGGCCGGAAGGGGTGCCCGATGACCTCGACCCTCGACAAGCCGGTCAAGGCGCCGACCTTCCAGGCGGTCAGCCTGCGGCGCAAGCTGACCAACAACACCGCCACCGTGCTGGTGACGCTGTCGGTTGTCATAGCTGTGGTGCCGCTGATCTGGGTGCTGTACTCAGTGATCACCAAGGGCCTGAAGATTGTTCTCGACAGTGGCTGGTGGACGCATTCACAGTCCGGTATGACCGCGTTCATGGCCGGCGGTGGCGTCTACCACGCGTTGGTGGGAACGCTGCTGCAAGGCTTGTTCTGCGCGGTGATCTCGATTCCGGTCGGTGTGTTCGTCGGCATCTATCTGGTGGAGTACGGCGGCGGGACCCGGCTGGGCAAGCTCACCACGTTCATGGTGGACATTCTCACCGGCGTGCCGTCGATCGTCGCCGCGCTGTTCATCTACGCACTGTGGGTGGCGACGCTGGGCTTTCAGCGTTCCGGCTTCGCGGTGTCGCTGGCGCTGGTGTTGCTGATGATCCCGGTGATCGTGCGCTCCACCGAGGAGATGCTGCGGATCGTTCCGATGGACCTGCGCGAGGCCAGTTATGCGCTCGGTGTGCCGAAGTGGAAAACCATTGCGCGCATTGTCATTCCGACCGCACTCTCGGGCATCGTCACCGGTGTGATGCTGGCGCTGGCCCGCGTCATGGGCGAGACCGCGCCGCTGCTGATCCTGGTCGGCTACTCGCAGGCGATGAACTTCGACATGTTCAATGGGTTCATGGGTTCGCTGCCCGGCATGATGTACGACCAGACATCGGCCGGTGCGGGTGCCAACCCCGTTCCCACCGACCGACTGTGGGGCGCCGCACTGACGCTGATCGTGCTGATCGCGATCCTCAACGTCGGCGCCCGCTTCATCGCCAAATTCTTTGCCCCTAAAAAGGTCTGAGCAGGTTTAGGAGACTACTGACCATGGCCAAGCGGCTTGATCTCAAAGACGTCAACATCTATTACGGCGCATTCCACGCTGTCGCCGACGTGTCGCTGGCGGTGCCGCCGCGCAACGTGACCGCCTTCATCGGTCCGTCGGGTTGCGGCAAGTCCACGGTGCTCCGCACGCTCAACCGCATGCACGAGGTCATCCCCGGTGCCCGTGTCGAGGGTTCGGTGCTGCTTGACGGTGAGAACATCTACGGATCCGGTGTCGACCCGGTCGGTGTGCGCAAGACCATCGGCATGGTCTTCCAGCGGCCAAACCCGTTCCCCACCATGTCGATTCGCGACAACGTGGTGGCCGGCCTGAAGTTGCAGGGTGTCCGCAACAAGAAGGTGCTCGACGAGACGTGTGAGCGTTCCCTCAAGGGCGCCAACCTGTGGAACGAGGTCAAGGACCGGCTGGAAAAGCCCGGCGGCGGCCTGTCCGGCGGTCAGCAGCAGCGGCTGTGCATCGCGCGCGCCATCGCTGTGCAGCCCGACGTGCTGCTGATGGACGAGCCGTGCTCGGCGTTGGACCCCATCTCGACGCTGGCCATCGAGGATCTCATCGGTGAACTCAAGCAGGAGTTCACGATCGTGATCGTCACGCACAACATGCAGCAGGCCGCGCGGGTCAGCGACCAGACCGCGTTCTTCAACCTGGAGGCAACCGGTAAGCCGGGACGCCTGGTCGAGATCGACGACACCGAGAAGATCTTCTCCAACCCACGTGAGAAGGCCACCGAGGACTACATCTCCGGCCGATTCGGCTGAGCCTGCACAACAGAAAAGGCCGGTATCGCGGATGCTATACCGGCCTTTTCGTATGCGTCTAGGTCGCGGCGATTTCCTCTTCTTCGGGCAGCCGTCCGGTCACCTGGAAGATCACGCGTCGGGAGATCTCGACGGCATGGTCGGCGAACCGCTCGTAGAAGCGGCCCAGCAGCGTCACGTCGACGGCGGCAGCCACGCCGTGCTTCCACTCGCGGTCCATCAGCACGGTGAACAGATGCCGGTGCAGGTCGTCCATCGCGTCGTCTTCCTCGCGGATGCGACGTGCCTTCTCCGGATCCCGGGACAGCAGCACCTCCCGCGCACTGTTGCCCAAATCGACTGCAACACGGCCCATCTCGGCGAAGTACCCGTTGACTTCCTCGGGCAGCGTGTGCTGCGGATGCCGGCGACGGGCGATCTTGGCGACATGCAGTGCCAGCGCTCCCATCCGGTCGACGTCGGCGACGATCTGGATGGAGCTGACGATCGCCCGCAGGTCGCCGGCGACCGGCGCCTGCAATGCCAGCAGCACAAAGGCAGCTTCCTCGGCGCGCGCACTGGCCGCCGAGATCTGCTCGTGGTCGGTGATGACCTGTTCGGCCAGCACCAGGTCGGCCTGAAGCAGCGACTGGGTGGCTCGTTCCATCGCGAGTCCCGCCATCCGGCACATCTCGGCCAGCTGGTTGGTCAGCGCATCAAGTTGCTCGTGGTATGCGGTCCGCATAGCGTCCACCCTACTTTCTGCCAGTGCACCCAGTATGCCGAGGTGGAGTGAACGAACGGTGAATGAACGCAAACGCCCGTCCTGCTCGAGCCTGCTTATTCGCAGGTGACATCCGCGGCGTTGGTGACCGTGAGGTCCTCGGGCAACTCGGTGGGGGTGCTCTTGGAGTTGTGGCTGACCTGCACGCTGACTGCCGATCCGCTCGGCGGCGGGGCGGCCACACTGCTGAAGTCGGGCCCGAGCACCACCTGGACGGTGTCGCCGAGGCCGTCCATGCGCTCCATCTGCGCGGCCGGGAACGCCGCTGCGACGGTGGCGGCGGCTTGCTCGTTGCCTGCCGAGAACATCACCGTGGTCGCGGTGACGGTGCCGGTGTAGTCGTCCGGGGCCAGCACGTGGAAGCCGTGTTGCTTTAGCGCGGTGGCGGCGGTGGAGCCCAGCCCGTCCTGGCCGGTGGAGTTCGACACCTGCACCGTGATGTCCTGCGGGTCGGTGGTCACGGCGTTGACCAATTCGGTCTGCGTCGTTTGTCCCGGCTGCTCGACCTGGCTGGGCTTGGTCGCCGCAATGGCGTTCTGCGAGGCCGTCATCGGGCTCGTCGTCGCATTGGTGTCGTTCTCGCCGGGCAGCGGATCGTCGTTGATGATCGCGTCGAACAACGCGCGGATGTCCTGGGTGCGCGGCGGTTCGTTCCCGTCGGCGTCGGTGATTCCGGTGGTGGGCACCGTGACAAACGTGATCCGGCCCGCGTTGACGCCCTGCAGCGACTGGCCGAGGTCGACCAGGTCTTTTGTGCGGACGTTGTCGACGTAGGTGTCGTCGATGAATTCGTTGACCACGTTGTTGAGCTTGGTGAGGCTGAACAACGTGTCCTTGGAGATGATCGATCGCAGCAGTGAGGACAGGAACAGCTGCTGGCGCTTGATCCGGCCGTAGTCGCCGTTGAGCTCGGTGGTGACCTGGCGAGCGCGGACGTAGTTCAGCGCGGTGTGCCCGTCGAGTACCTGGCGGCCCGCGTTCTCCAGCACGGTGCCAAGCTCGTAGTCCTTCAGCGGGGTGGTGCTGCACACCTCGACGCCGCCGACCGCGTCGACCATCTTGGAGAAGCCTGCGAAGTCGACGGCCATGAACCTGTTGATCGACAGCCCCGACATCTTCTGGATGACCTTGACCAGACATTTCGGGCCGCCGTAGGCGTATGCGGAGTTCAGCTTCGTCTCGGTGTAGCGGTAGTCGTCGCTCATCTCGCCGGTGGTCTTATCGGCGACCGGTCCGTACTTGCCGGTGTCGGGGTCCCAGGCTTGGCAGTAGGCGGGAGTGATGGCCAGGTCGCGGGGGAACGACACCACGACGACGCGCTTGCGGTCGGCGGGGACGTTGACCAGCATCACGGTGTCCGACCGGGCGCCGCCTGCGTCTTCGGTGGTACCTGCCCCGATCTCGCCGTTGGCGCCGGTGCGGCTGTCGACGCCGACGATCAGGAAGTTCTCGTCACCGAACTGTGCGTTGGGGTCGATGATGTCGCGCGAATTGGTGTCCAGGGCCGCCACATTGCGCAGCAGATCGTTCTTGGTGGACTGCCACTGCCAGGCGCCGCCGGTCAGCACCAAGGCCGACACCGCGAACAGCGCCGCCGCGGATCGCCCGGCCAGCAGCACGGGCTTGCGGCGCGACTTGGGCTTCTTGGTGCTCGACGGCGCCGGATCGGGGTCAGCGGCCAGCGGACCGCGCGCGCGTCCGATCGCCTCCAGGTCGGGCACTTCGTCGGCGTAGGCGGCGGTGACGACCGGGATGGGTTCGGTGAGATCGGTCAGGTCGGGGACGTCTGTGGCATCAGGGGAGACGGGGTCGTGCTCGTCGTCGGCCCGGTGCCGGGTGGGCTCGATCGCAGCCCGGGAACCCGACACCTTCGCGATCAGGTCGGCGACGGTTACGCCCGTGGTGTGGTTGCCGCCCGGGGGAGCGGGCACGCTCATCCGCTCCCAGGGCGCGGCGCCGGCCGCTGCTCTGGGCGTCCTGGTCACTCGCTGGCCCTCGTCGGGGGCGCGGTGCTGGCCAGGAGTGGCGTTGCCGCCGTCACTCATGTTCCAGTCGCCTCCGACTCTAGGTCGTGCGCATCGACGCGCGTGCACATGATGGTCTGGTTGTACCGAGACCTCGGCCGGCATCGATGCGCGGCCGTCTGAACTGTCCTATGTCTTGTAGCAGCAGTCGGTGGCTGTCCGCCACTCCAGCGGCCCGCGACAAGACAAGATCACCATCGTACTGAGACAAGCTGTCGAACCGCTAGCTCGCACAGGTGTCGGGACCGTCTCGGTTCAGCCTCCGGAGTTCATCACGTCGGCCCCTGCGGGCACCGTGCAGTCGTCGGGGTCGTCGAGCCAGCCCTCCGGCAGGGTGACCGACGAGGCCGACCCCTGACGTCCCCGCGGTCCCGTCGCGGCGTCCGGGAACGGGATGTCGCGGTCGAGCCGGTCGAGCAGGCTGTCCAACTCGGCCAGGGTCTTGACCAGCGCCAACGCTCGCCGGATGTCGGCACCCGCGGGAAAGCCGTGCAGATACCAGGCGACATGCTTGCGGATGTCGCGCATGCCCTTGTCCTCGCCGAAGTGGTCGGCCAGCAACTCGCCGTGGCGGCGGATGATGTCGGTGACTTCGCCGAGCGTGGGCGGGGTCGGCGTCGGCGAGCCGGTGAAGGCCGCCGAGAGTTCGGCGAACAGCCAGGGCCGCCCCAGGCAACCGCGGCCGATGACGACTCCGTCACACCCGGTCGAGGCCATCATCGCCAGGGCGTCGTTGGCCTCGAAGATGTCGCCGTTGCCGAGCACGGGGATCGTCGTGACGGCGTCTTTGAGTCGGGCGATCTCGTCCCAGTCGGCGGTCCCGGAGTAGCGCTGGGCGGCCGTGCGCGCATGCAGCGCGACCGCCGCGGCGCCCTCCTGCTCGGCGATCCGGCCTGCGTCGAGGTGGGTGCGGTGATCGTCGTCGATGCCGATCCGGAATTTCACGGTCACCGGCACCGAGGTGCCTTCGGTGGCGCGGACGGCGGCGGCCACGATCTGGCCGAAGAGGCGTCGCTTGTAGGGCAGTGCGGCACCGCCGCCGCGACGGGTGACCTTGGGCACCGGGCAGCCGAAGTTCATGTCGATGTGGTCCGCGAGACCTTCGGTGACGATCATCCGGGCGGCCTCGTAGGTCGTCGCTGGATCAACCGTGTAGAGCTGCAACGAACGCGGTGACTCCTGCGGAGCGAACGTCGTCATGTGCATGGTGACCGGGTGGCGTTCGACGAGCGCTCGGGCGGTCACCATCTCGCAGACGTAAAGGCCCGACACGGTTCCGGCCCGTGCCTCCTCCAGCTCGCGGCACAAGGTGCGGAATGCGACGTTGGTGACGCCGGCCATGGGCGCCAAGACAACCGGGCTGCGGAGGGCGAAGGGCCCAATCCGCAGCCCGGTGGCCGCTGGTGCGATGTCGACTATGTTGCCGCCCCTGCCAATGCCTTGGCGCTGCGCTTCTCGGCGAGACGCGCGTCGCGCTCGAGTTTGCGGGCCTTGGACTCTTCGAACTTGTCGCAGGCCTCTTCGATCTCGGTGATCAGGTTCGCCAGGTCGTCGCGCATTGCCGCCGCCTCGCCGGTGAAGTCGTCGCGCTCGAAGATGCGCCACTTCTTCAGCACCGGCATCACGACGTCGTCGAGGTGGATGCGCAGGTCGTAGACGCCACCCATCGCGATGATGACGGCCTTGCGCCGGAAGTCCGGCACCGTGTACCCGGGCATCTTGAAGTTGCGCAGCACCCGGTGCAGCGACTTCATCGCCTGGTTGGGGGCCACGTCGAAACCGGCCTCACTGACGTCGCGGTAGAAGATCATGTGCAGGTTCTCGTCGTTGGAGATCCTGGCCAGCAGTTGCTCGGCGACGGGGTCGTTGCAGGCCTTGCCGGTGTTGCGGTGCGACACCCGGGTGGCCAGCTCCTGGAAGCTGACGTACATGACCGAGTCGAACAGGCTCTCGGCGAACAGATCGCCCTGCTGGTTCTGGCCCGGGGAGAAGCCGCGGGTCATCTGCTCCATCCGCAGCTCTTCGAGCTCGATGGGATCGCAGTTGCGGGTGACCACCAGGTAATCGCGGATCGAGATGCCGTGCCGGTTCTCCTCCGCGGTCCACCGGTTGACCCAGTAGCCCCAGGGGCCGTCCATCGAGAAGTTCATCGCGATCTCGCGGTGGTATGCGGGCAGGTTGTCCTCGGTCAAGAGGTTCTGCACCATCGCCGTGCGGGCGACTTCGGAGAGCTTGGACTGTTCGGGATCCCAGTCCTGGCCGCCGAGGGCGTAATAGTTCTTGCCGTCCGACCAGGGGATGTAGTCGTGGGGGTTCCAGTCCTTCATCATCGTCATGTGGCGGTTGATGAGTTTCTCCGCCACCGGTTCCAGCTCGTGCAGGAGATCGAGGTCGGTCAGGTCTTTCGACATGAACCCTCCAGTTATCTGTTCCTAGTGGTTGCACTCAATATATCTGTGTATCTCGGTGACATTCAAGTTCCCCCTGCGGCATGTTGGTAACGGTTCGTCACCTCATTTCCGTACTGCAGACTCCGGCCCCTCGGCGTATTATTTGCGCACCAGAAATATCCAGCGTTTGGTACGCAAATGCACAGGCAACGCACATCCCGGAGGTCGCGATGAAGAACTACTTGGTCCTCGGCGTTGGTGCGCTCGGTGCAGCGGTGGCGATGTTCGGCTGCGGCACCGCGTCGGCAACCAACGAATACGCTGGTCAGACTTATGCTGATGCGGCGCAGGCGATCAGCGACGCCGGTCAGTCGGCGACCATCGCCACCCGGGTCGGCAGCTTCCTGCCGACCGATCAATGCATGGTCACTGGATCGCGCAGCGCCGACTTCCTCGACTCCAGCGGCACCAACCCCGGTAACCGCGTACTGCTCTACCTGAACTGCAACAACACCTTTGCGACGGCCGGCGTGCCGGGTAACTCGATCGGCAGCCCGGAAGGACGTGCGGCTCGCGCCGACTACGAGGAGCAGCTCGCCAAGGCCCAGGCTGAAGCGGCGCAGAGCGAGTCGAGCGAGTTGGATCAAACCGGCAATGTTCCGGGTGAGGCGGGTCAGGTCGCCGGCGGGTAACTCGCCGTGGGAGCGAGCAGCAGGTCCACGCAATAGTCGATGAACTGCTCGCGCGACGCCGGTAGCTGGCCGTCGAGGTAGGCGGTGAACAACGCAGTCAGCGCCCCGATCAGCCCGGTGGCCATCATCTTCTGCAGTACCGGATCGCTGATCGTGGTCAGCTTGCTCTGCAGCAGTTCGATGAAGCTGGGCATCCACTCCGCGCCGGAGTGGATCAGCACGGCCTCGACCTGCGGTGCCAGCAGCAGCACGCGGCCGCGAACGGGATCGTCCACCATCAGACTCACGAACTGTTCGACCGCCGCCCGCGGCGTGGTGGCCGACATCAGCGCGCTCATGGCGCGAGTGCAGACGTCGTCGTAGACGGCTCGGACGAAGTCGTCCCGGTCGGAGAAGCTTTCGTAGAAGTACCGCTCGGTCAGGCCGGCGTCGCGGCAGACCGCACGCACCGTCAGCGCCGGCCCCCCGGGGCTGCCGAGCAGTGTGACGCCGGCGCCGATCAGTTCGTCGCGGCGCAGCGCCTGCCGGTCCGGCAGCGGGACGCCGGACCAGCGGCCCCGTCGTTGACCCGGCGTCACATCACTCCTAAGCTCTTGGTGACAACGCATGTAGTCAAAATGACAGACTTCCTCGGGAAGGTCACCAGTTGAGTCAAGATACTTCCGAATCGTGCCCCGTCACCAGCGAGGGCGCGCACGTTGCGTCCGGCTGCCCGGTGACCGACGGAGGATATGACAGCCCGCCGGCGGTTCTTGGTCCCGAGTCGCTGACGTGGAAATACTTCGGTGACTGGCGCGGATTGCTCCAGGGGCCATGGGCCGGCTCGATGCAGAACATGCATCCTCAGCTCGGCGCCGCCGTCGAGCAGCATTCGATCTTCTTCATGGAGCGGCTGCCCCGACTGTTGCGATCGCTGTATCCCATCGGGGGTGTGGTGTTCGACGGCGATCGGTCGCCGGCGACGGGAGCGGAAGTGCGTGACTACCACATTCCGATCAAGGGGGTGGACGCCCAGGGGCGCCGCTACAGCGCACTCAACCCCGACGTCTTCTATTGGGCCCACGCAACGTTTTTCATGGGCACGGTCCTGACTGCCGAGCACTTCGGTGACGGTCTGACCGAGGACCAGAAGCGCCAACTTTTCGACGAGCACGTCACGTGGTACCGGATGTACGGCATGAGCATGCGGCCGGTGCCGGCAAGTTGGGAAGAGTTCCAGGTCTACTGGGATCACATGTGCCGCAACGTCCTCGAGAACAACTGGGCTACCCGCGAGGTTCTCGATCTGTCGACGATGCCCAAACATCCTTCACTGCAATGGGTTCCGGACTTCCTGTGGGCGGCCTACCTCAAGGTGCTCGGTCCATTCGCGGTGTGGATCACCGTCGGTCTCTACGATCAGCCGGTCCGCGACCTGATGGGCTACCGGTGGTCGAAGCGAGACGAGCGGCTGCACAGGTTGTTCGGCCGCATGGTCAATATGGCGTTCAAGATCTTGCCCGAGCGTCGTCGGATGCACCCGCGTGCGCGTGCGGGCTGGGATCGCGCCACCGGCCGGATTCCCCACGACGCCCCGCTGATCCACACCCCGGCCCGCAATCTGCCGCCGGTAGGCGAGCGCGACAAGGGAATTCATTACCTGGGCAACGCATGCCCGACGAAAACCGTGGCGTCCTGACGGTTCGCCGACGAAAGCGGCACTGAGAGCTACCGGTCAGCTACGTCGATCGGGCATCCGGTGATGGTTGCCGGCGCAAAATTTGCGGGTCGAACATCGCGGTCCGTCGCGCAGAGCCTGAAATGCATCTGCGGAGAACCCACCGGCCGCGCCAGGTCGATCGGCGGCCGGGACGACGGCCCCTTCGCGGCAGGCGGTGCCCCGGGACGACGCGACCGTCAATTGCTTTCGGCCGCAGCCAAACCCCAGCACATCACGGCATAGGACGCGGCGAAGGCAATGTCGTCGATGTTCTCGTCATTGCCGCCCAGGCGCCGGACTTGGTCGGCGATCGCGTGGCGAATTACATCGGTCGACGTGAGCAGAGGGTGACTCATGTTAACTCCTGAGGCGCGCGTGAAACAGGACTGCCCCGCTCCCCGATGCGTTAACTGGGACTTACCCGGTCCGGGTATCTTTCACACACCAGCTAACCGCTCCGTTATCGAAGCTTTACTCCGCGCGACGCAGGACCGCCGGAATCGTCAGCGCCAAGATCTTGAGGTCGAGAGCGATCGAGAAGTTCTCGATGTAGTAGTTGTCCCACTCGGCGCGATCGGCGATCGACGTCTGCCCACGTAGTCCGTGTACCTGAGCCCACCCGGTGACGCCGGCTCGAACGCGGTGACGCTCGCCGTATCGCTGGATCTGTGCTTCGAACAGCTCGACGAACTCGGGCCGCTCGGGCCGCGGGCCCACCAGGCTCATCTCGCCCTTGAGCACATTGAGGAATTGCGGCAGCTCGTCGAGCGACGTGGCGCGCAGAATTTTGCCGATCTTTGTGCGGCGGTCGGCACCTTCCACGCCACCGGGGGCGGCGCCGGTCTTGAGCTGGAACGCCGCATCGGCGGCGTCGGGTGCCCGCATGGTGCGGAACTTCAGGCAGTCGAAGACGCGTCCGTCGCGGCCTACCCGCGGCTGGCGGAAGAAGATCGGCCCCGGCGAGCTCAACTTCACGAGTAGCACCAGGGTCAGGAAAACCGGCGAGATAAACAGCAGCAGAAGGAAAGACACCACCCGGTCGAAGATGTGTTTGACGGTGAACTGCCAGCCGCGCGGGTTGGTATGCGGCAGTGCCAGCAGCGGAGTGCCGCCGATGTGCTCGATCCGGGCCCGCTCGCCGATCGTGTCGAACATGCGCGGCACCACCCAGACGCGCAAGCCATTTTGATGGGCGGCGCGGACCACATGGGTGAGCACTTGGTCCTGAGTCCGGGAGAACGCGATGACGACGTTCTGGGCACCGGTCTCCTGAATCGCCTTGTCGATGTCCTCCGGTGGACCCAGGTAGGGGATATCGGGCCGCGGGTCGCCCGCCTGTCCGAACCACGGTTCGGCGTCGATGATCCCGACCGGCCCGAGACCGTATTCCGGGAACTCTTCGAGGCGGTTGATGATGTGACCGGCTACGCGGCCGTTGCCGACGATGAGGGTCGGCGCCACGAGGTGATGGTGTCGCCGCAGGCTGCGCTGGATGATCACCCGGATCAGACGGCCGAACGGCATGAGTACCGCGGCGCAAAGCCAGATCTTCAGTACGGTCGACCCCGGTCGACCGGACTCGTGGGTCAGGAGCATGCCGGCCAGCAGGAACATCGTCGAAATGGCGACGGTGGCCTCGATGGGCCCGATCTCGTCGAGGAACTCTCGGTTCAGGCGACGCCGGTAGACCCCGCGTGCGCCGAGCGTGGCGATCACCACCGGCACGAACAGGATGGCCAGCCACAGGTCCGGGGGATAGTCGTTGGTGGATATCGCCCACCACGCGCCGAGGGCGGTCGCGGTCGATACCGACAGAACGTCGATCGCGACGGTGATGATCGTGCTCAACGGATCGGTTCGGACCCGCTCGGCAAAGGTTTTCTTCCGCGGCCCCGACGTACCGTTACGAGCCGGCGCGGCCGGCGGATTCTCGACGTGAAGAGTTCGTGTCGCCATGACCGCTCACTTCACCCACCGAACCACACGCGGGACGCTACCCGATGTCAGGACCCGTCGAGTCACATATCCCCCGTGTGGCGCATTTTGGCAAAGATTACGCGTCGCGTGGCTCGGCGAGTAGGCGTTGGCGTGCGACGGCGGCGAGGTCGTTGAGTATCTGAACTTGGCCGCTGGACCAGTGCCGCGGGCGAGTGTCCCACGTGCAGAGCGTCCCCGCCACATGACCGTTGCTGTCGATCAACGGAATTCCGGCGTAGGCCAGAACTCCTTCCTTGACCGCTGGATGGTCGGCAAGCAGGGGATGTGCGCGGGTGTCGTCGACCACCAGCGGCTCGCGACTGGCGACGGTGAACTTGCAGATGGACATCTCGATCGGCCGCACTCGCGGAAGCGCTTCGTCGCTCGCGGTGCTCCCGGCCAGCACCTGCCGGTCGGGGTACACGATGGACACTGCTGCCATCGGAGTGCCCAGCGCCTCGGCGGTCAGGGCCGCCACGCGATCCAGCGTCGTGCTGCGGAAGTCGTCGTGGTTGCCCAACCGCTCCAGCATCTCCAGGCGTTCGGGGTCCGACACGGCGTCGTCGACGATCGCGTCGACGGCACCCTGCTCACCGGAAAGCTGGTCGACGACGGCTTGGACGGTCTGGTCGTGTTCAGGGCCGGCCAGACGCGCGATCACATGGCGGCCGGTCTGACGGTCGACGCTGTGGCGCGCACCGTGCCCAGCGCCACCCCCGGGCTGTGAGGCCCCCTCACTCATGTCGTTCACGATAGGTCACCCCCGACGGCGCAGGGGCAATCTCAGAAAGGTCCCTATCCTGTCCTGCGAAGAACCCGTTCATCCCCCTGTTGTGCCCCCACCAGGGCTCGAACCTGGGACCTGCGGATTAAAAGTCCGTAGCTCTACCGACTGAGCTATAGGGGCGCGTCGCACACAATACTGCCTCCGATGTTGGCCCTCGGTTTTGGGATTGAGCCTGTGGTGCCCTAAGCTAACGACGCTCTAACGTGCACTCGTTGTGAGTACCCCGGAGTGATTCGGTTCTGGCCCCCATCGTCTAGTGGCCTAGGACGCCGCCCTTTCACGGCGGTAGCACGGGTTCGAATCCCGTTGGGGGTACGCGTGACGGCGGCAACGCCGGAGCGAGCAGTACAAGTAAGGCCCTGTGGCGCAGTTGGTTAGCGCGCCGCCCTGTCACGGCGGAGGTCGCGGGTTCGAGTCCCGTCAGGGTCGCCATGTATGTGGTGAGGCATTGGATTGACGCAGTGCCTTCCGGCCAGGTAGCTCAGTTGGTACGAGCGTCCGCCTGAAAAGCGGAAGGTCGCCGGTTCGATCCCGGCCCTGGCCACTCAAAGTTCTTCAGCCCGTTCTGGGCTTTTCCACCGCATCAGGAAGCCGCTCTACCGCGACTCTTGCCGTATCACTTACAGTAGACCCGACTTGAGCGAACCCGCGCGAGTGTCCACAGGAGGCGGGATGTCGGCGTGACGCGGTTCGTCGGCAAGCGGGCGATCGTCACCGGCGCCGGCTCGGGGATCGGCGCGGCGCTGTGTCGGGCGCTGGCCGATGCCGGGGCGGACGTGCTGTGCACCGACATCGACGGCGTCGCCGCCGAACACACCGCCGCCTCGTTGAGCACGCGGGGGACCGCGCTGCAACTCGACGTCACCGACGCCACCGCCGTCCAGCAGGCGGTCGATGGTGTCGTCGAACGCGCGGGGCGAATCGACCTGCTGTTCAACAACGCCGGAATCACCTGGGGCGGCGACACCGAGCTGCTCACGTTGGATCAGTGGAACAACATCATCGACGTGAACATCCGCGGTGTCGTGCACGGGTGCACGCCGCCTACCCGCAGATGGTCCGCTAGCGCAGCGGCCACATCATCAACACCGCATCGATGGCGGGTCTCGCGGCAGCCGGCCGGATCACCAGCTACGTGATGACAAAGCATGCCGTCGTCGGCCTGTCGCTGGCACTGCGCACCGAAGCCCTCGGCCACGGGTTCTACCGGATGGGCCAGCGCACTGGGACTTTCTATAGCCCGGACCGGTTGGCCGCCGATACGCTGCGGGCAATCGAACGCAACAAGGCCCTTCTGGTCGCACCCCGTCAGGCCCGCGCGGCATGGTTTTTCGCGCGTCTGGCACCCGGCTTGCTCAACCGGATGGCTGTGCGCTTCGTCGACCGACAACGCTCCGACGGAAGGCAGCCCACACCATGAGCGCCGCGACCGCGATCCCTCGCTACCCGACCGATGTCACCAGCGACTGGCTCGCAGGCGTCCTGCGCAGGTCCGGTTCGACGGCCGACGTCGACGCCGTCGAGGTGACGCCGGTGGGCACCGGCCAGACGGGCGCGACGTTCCGCGTCACGGCCACCTATGTCGACAACCCGGATGGTCTGCCGGGCAGCTTCATCCTGAAACTGCCCGCCAATGACGACGCCGTGCGAGACCGGGTGACGCTGGGTTACCGCAGCGAGTGTGCGTTCTACCAGTCCGTCGCCGAGCTGGTGACAATCCCGATCCCGGAGTGCTACCACGTCGAGATCGCCGATGACGGAGCCAGTTACGCGCTGCTGCTGGCCGATCAGGCGCCGGCAGTTCAGGGCGATCAGATCGCCGGATGTGGCTTGCCCGAGGCCCGCCTGGCGGTGCGGGCCCTGGCCGGTCTGCACGGACCGACCTGGTGCGACGAGCGGTGGCAGACCTTCCCCGGGCTGGCGATGTCGGTCGTCGGCGAGGACGCCATCCGCGGTCTCGGTGACATCTCGACGATGGCCGCGGGCATCACGATCGAGAAGCTCGGGACTCGGCTCGGCACTGAGGATGCCGAAACGCTGGTAGCAGCAATGGATCTGGTGACGCCATGGCTGCTGAACGCGCCAGACCGGTTCGCACTGCTGCACGGTGACTACCGGCTGGACAACCTGCTCTTCGACGGCGACCGGGTCAGCGTCGTCGACTGGCAGACCCTCGGTGTCGGGCTTGCGGGCCGCGACCTCGCGTACTTCACCGGAACCAGCCTGGAACCCGCGCTGCGGGCCGAGGCCGAGAGGGACCTCGTCGCGGAGTACCACCGGGCCCTGCTCGATACCGGGGTTGCCGATTACGACGCGGCCACCTGCTGGCATGACTACCTTCTGGGGATGATCCAGGTTCCGTTGATCTCGGCTCTGGGTTGCGCGTTCGCGGTGGAAACCGAACGTGGCGACGACATGATGGCCACGATGCTGCGCCGGGGATGCGC
The DNA here is from genome assembly GCF_002086695.1 of Mycolicibacterium rhodesiae. GTDB lineage: Bacteria > Actinomycetota > Actinomycetes > Mycobacteriales > Mycobacteriaceae > Mycobacterium > Mycobacterium rhodesiae. The sequence goes on along the minus strand of NZ_MVIH01000004.1, from coordinate 232,045 downwards.
GGCCATCCGCGACCTCGGCACACTAGAGCTCATCACAAGCTAGGAGTACGCGTTGGGCGATTCCATGCCGCGCACCGCCATCATCGGCGCGGGCGTCAGCGGGCTGACCTCGGGCAAAATGCTCAAGGACTATGGCGTGCCCTACACCACCTTCGAACTGTCCGACCGCATCGGCGGCAACTGGGCGTTCGCCAACCCCAACGGATTGAGCAGCGCCTACCGGTCGCTGCACATCGACACGTCCAAACAACGCTTGTCGTTCCGGGACTTTCCGATTCCCGAACACTTTCCGTCATTCCCGCACCACAGCGATATCAAGACCTACCTGGACTCCTACGCCGAGACCTTCGGTCTGCTGGAGAACATCGAGTTCAACAATGGTGTCGCGCACGCGGCGCTCAACGGTGACGGCCGCTGGGACATCATCGACCAGGAGGGTCAGACGCGGGAGTTCGATCTGCTGGTCGTCGGCAACGGCCACCACTGGGATGCCCGCTATCCGGACTTCCCAGGTGAATTCACCGGCGAGACAATCCATTCCCACCATTACATCGACCCGCAAACTCCGCTGAATCTGACCGGCAAACGAATCTTGGTGGTCGGCATCGGCAACAGCGCCGCTGATATCACCGTCGAGTTGTCGTCTCGTACCCTGCAGAACACGGTGACGCTCTCGACACGCTCGAGCGCCTGGATCGTGCCCAAATACATCGCCGGCCGCCCCGGTGACAGCGTATGGCAGACGTCGCCGCATATCCCGTTGTCCTGGCAGCGCAAGGCCGTTCAGCTGTTGGCGCCCGCCATGGGCCTCAATCCGCAGCTGTACGGCCTGCCCGCGCCGAACCACAAGCTCTTCGAGGCGCATCCCACGCAGTCGGTGGAACTTCCGCTGCGGCTGGGATCCGGCGACGTCATCCCCAAGCCCAACGTGAGCCGACTCGACGGGGACACCGTCCACTTCGACGACGGCACCAGCGGGGTGTTCGAGGTGATCGTCTACGCCACGGGTTACAACATCACGTTCCCGTTCTTCGATCCGGAGTTCATCAATGCGCCGGACAACGCCATCCGGTTGTACAAGCGAATGTTCAAGCCGGGCATGGACAATCTGGTCTTCATCGGCTTCGCCCAGGCGGTGCCGACGCTGTTCCCGTTCATCGAATGCCAAGCCAAATTGCTGGCGGCCTACGCTGTCGGCCGGTACGCGCTGCCACCGACCGCCGAGATGGAACGGGTGATCGACGCCGACCAGAAGCTCTACGTGGGGCATTGCACCGATCGCCCGCGGCACACCCAGCAGGTCGACTACTTCCACTACGACCACGACATTCGCACCCGAGAGTTGCCGGCCGGTATGAAGCGGGCCGAACTGCGTCGCCGGAGAGTCGCCGTATGAGCCGCACCGACATCACCTTCGAGTCGTCCGGCGTGCGGTGCAGTGCATGGCATTTCCCCGGACAAGGGGACTCGTTGGCGGGCCCGGCCGGGCGCCCGGTGGTGGTGATGGGCCATGGCTTCGGCGGCACCAAGGACTCCGGACTGGAGCCGTTCGCCGAGCGGATCAGCGCCGCAGGCGTGGACGTACTAGCCTTCGACTACCGGGGCTTCGGGGCGTCGGAAGGCGAACCACGGCAGACGGTTTCGGTTTCCGGGCAGATAGCCGACTTCGAGGCCGCGATCTCCGCGGCCAAGCGGCTACCCGGCGTCGACCCGGATCGCGTTGTGCTGTGGGGATCCTCGATGTCCGGCGGTCATGTCATCCGGGTGGCGGCCGGCCACACCGATGTCGCGGGTGTCCTCGCGATGACACCCTTGACCAGCGGCGTGGCCGTCAGCCGTGCGGCCGTCGAACACGGCGATGTCGGCCAGGCGCTGAAATGGACGGCGGTAGGCCTCAAGAGCCGCATCGACGTATCGCGCGGCCGTCGCCCGACGCTGATGCCCCTGGTAGGCCGGCCCGGCGAGCCGGGAGCGCTGGCCCTGGACGGAGCCTACGAGAGCTACACCGCGATGGCCGGACCGACCTGGCGCAACGAGGTCGACTCCGCGGTGGGTCTGCAGATCGCATCGATTCGAACGGCCGACGCCGCCAAGCGATTACGCTGCCCGCTGCTGGTGCAGATCGCCGACTTCGACCGCTATGTGCCAGCCGAATCGGTGGTCAAGACCGCGGTGCTGGGCCGGGGACAGGTGCATCACTATCCCTGCGATCATTTCGATGTGTGGCCCGGGCACGACTGGTTCGAGAAGGCAGTCGGGGACCAGGTCGCCTTCCTGACTCGCACTCTCAGTACTTCGTCGAGCCCTGATCGACTGAAATTGCCTCAGCAGTAATCAGTTTCGCGTCATCGCTGGCCAGGAAGCAGACCGTATCGGCGATGTCCTCCGGCTCGGCGATGTAGATCGGCAGGAACGGCAGCATCATGTTCTGCAACGCCGGGTTGGTCTCCATCGCCTTGCCCAATTCCGCCACCATGTCGCCGGTCCCCATGTCGGTGTTGACCGGTCCCGGGTGAACACTGTTGACCCTGATGTTGTGCTTGCCGAGCTCGGCGGCGAACGCCCTGGCCATCCCGGTGACGGCGTGCTTGCTGGCGGTGTAATGCACCATGAACGGCTGCATCTTGATCCCGGCCGCCGAGCTGATCAGAATGATGGAACCTCCGGCACCACCTTCCACGATCGAGGGCGCACCAGCCATCACGGTGTTCCACGTGCCGGTCACGTTGACGTCCATGACATCCCGGAAGGCTTCCGGGGTGATCTGGTCCCAGGCGGCAGGCGAGGTGATGCCCGCATTGGCGACGATGATGTCGAGGCGGCCCAGCGTTGCCACGCCGTCTCGCACCGCGTCTTTGAGTCCATCGAGATCGCGGGTATCCACGACGGTCGACACGATCCGCCGACCGGTGGCCTCGACCAGGCGCACGGTCTCGGTCAGATCATCCGGGGTGGCCGGGTTGTACGGGACGCAGTCCGGCAGCTTGCCCGCGATGTCGACGGCGATGATGTCGGCACCCTCGCCGGCCATCTTCACCGCGTGTGCGCGGCCCTGCCCGCGGGCGGCTCCGGTGATGAATGCGACCTTGCCGCTGAGCTTTCCCGTCATGCTTTGCGCTGCGCTTCCTTGACCAGTCCGCCACCCACGATCAGGCGCTGGATCTCGCTGGTGCCCTCGTACAACCGTAACAGCCGGACCTCCCGGTAGATCCGCTCGACGGGCACACCACGCATGTACCCGGCGCCGCCGTGCACCTGGACCGCGAGATCGGCTACGGTGCCTGCCATCTCGGTGCAGAACAACTTGGCCACCGACGGTGCGATCCGGCGGTCTTCGTCGTCCAACCACTTGCGTGCTGCGTCACGCACGAGTGCGCGTCCGGCCATCACCCCGGTCTGCTGATCGGCCAGCATCGCCTGCACCAGCTGAAAACTGCCGATCGGCGTGCCGCCCTGGGTTGCCGTGGCCGCGTAGCTGACGGACTCGTCGAGCGCGCGCTGGGCGGAACCGACTGCCAGCGCGGCGATGTGGATGCGGCCGCGGGCCAATGAGGTCATCGCGGCGCGGTAACCGATGTCCTCACTGCCGCCGATCAGGGTGTCGTCACCCACCCGCACGTCGGTGAAGTTCACATCCGAGGTCCAGGCGCCCTCCTGGCCCATCTTGGCGTCCTTGACCCCGATCTCGACGCCCGGCGTATCGGCGGGCACCAGGAAGACCGCGATCCCGGCGCCGTTCTCATCGGCGGGCCTGGTGCGGGCGAACACGATGAACAGGTTCGCCACCGGGGCGTTGGTGATGTACTGCTTGCTTCCGTTGATCACCCAGCTGTCGCCGTCGCGAACGGCCTTCGTCTTCAAGCCGGACGGATTCGATCCGGCGCCCGGCTCGGTCAGTGCGAACGACGCAACCACGTCGCCGGAGGCGATCGGCTCCAGCCAGCGTGACTTCTGTTCGTCGGTACCGAACCCGACGAGGACCTGCCCGGCGATGCCGTTGTTGGTGCCGAACATCGACCGCAACGCCAGGCTGGTGTAGCCCAGTTCCATGGCCAGCTCGACGTCCTGGGCGATGTTCAGGCCGAGGCCACCCCATTCCTGAGGGATGGCGTAGCCGAAGAGACCCATCGCTTTGGCCTGGTCGCGCAGATCGTCGGGCACCTTGTCCTCGGCGAGGATCTCGGCCTCGCGCGGGACCACGGCGGTACGCACGAACTGACGGGTCTGAGCCAGGATCTCGCGGAAGTCGTCGTCGCTGACGTCGGTCGTCGGGCCGGTCATCAGGCTCCTTGGGTCCGGGGGCGCTGCCAGGCGCGATCATATATGAAATATGATGTTGCCCAATCGGGGGTCCGTTCGAGGAACATAGGAGTTCACATGTCGCTGCTGGCCGGCCAGACCGCGGTCATCACCGGTGGAGCGCAGGGCCTCGGCTTTGCGATTGCGGAGCAGTTCATCGCCGAGGGCGCCCGCGTCATACTCGGTGACCTCAATCTCGACGCCACCGAGGAGGCGGTCACCAAACTCGGTGGTGCCGACGTCGCCAGAGCGGTGCAGTGCAACGTCACCTCCTATGCCCACGTCGACGCACTCGTAGATTCCGCCATCGAACAGTTCGGCCGCTTCGACATCATGGTGAACAATGCCGGCATCACCCGCGACGCGACGCTGCGCAAGATGACCGAGGACGAGTTCGACCAGGTCATCGCGGTGCATCTGAAGGGCACCTGGAACGGACTGAAGAAGGCGTCCGCGGTGATGCGTGAGCAGAAGAGCGGCGCGATCGTGAACATGTCATCGATCTCCGGCAAGGTCGGCATGATCGGGCAGACCAATTACTCGGCCGCCAAGGCCGGCATCGTCGGCATGACCAAAGCGGCCTCGAAGGAACTGGCCCATCTCGGGGTGCGGGTCAACGCCATCCAGCCGGGATTGATCCGTTCGGCGATGACGGAGGCCATGCCGCAACGCATTTGGGATTCCAAGGTGGCCGAGGTGCCGATGGGCCGCGCGGGTGAGCCGTCCGAGGTTGCGAAGGTGGCGCTGTTCCTGGCATCTGACCTGTCGTCGTACATGACCGGAACGGTCCTCGAGGTCACCGGCGGACGGCACCTGTGACACGCACGGCCGTCATCTGCGAGCCGGTCCGCACGCCGATCGGCCGCTACGGCGGCATGTTCGCGTCGCTGACGGCCGTGGATCTCGGGGTTGCCGCGCTCCAGGGTCTGCTGCACCGCACCGGGGTCGCGCCGGGCGCCGTCGAGGACGTGATCCTCGGGCACTGCTATCCGAACAGCGAGGCGCCCGCGATCGGCCGCGTCGTCGCACTCGACGCCGGTCTGCCGGTGACGGTACCCGGCATGCAGGTGGACCGGCGCTGCGGCTCGGGCCTGCAGGCCGTCATCCAGGCGTGCCTCCAAGTCGCCTCGGGGGACAACGATCTCGTCGTCGCCGGCGGCGCGGAAAGCATGAGCAACGTCGCCTTCTACTCGACCGACATGCGTTGGGGCGGCGGCCGCACCGGGGTGCAGGTGCACGACGGTCTGGCTCGGGGTCGCACGACGGCCGGCGGCAAGTTCCACCCGGTGCCGGGCGGCATGCTCGAGACCGCCGAAAATCTGCGCCGCGAGTACCGCATCTCCCGCCAGGAGCAGGACGAGTTGGCGGTGGCGTCCCATCAGCGGGCGGTCGCCGCGCAGAAGGATGGCATCCTGGCCGAGGAGATCATTCCCGTCACGGTCACCACCCGCCGGGGTGAGGACGTGATCGACACCGACGAACATCCCCGCGCCGACACGTCCGTCGAATCGCTGGCCAAGCTCAAACCGGTTCTGCTCAAGCAGGATCCGGAGGCCACCGTCACTGCGGGCAACTCCAGCGGGCAGAACGACGCCGCGTCGATGTGCATCGTGACCACTCCGGAGAAGGCCACCGAACTGGGCTTGACTCCGCTGGTCCGACTGGTGTCGTGGGCGTCGGCGGGGGTGGGCCCCGAGGTGATGGGCATCGGGCCGGTGCCGGCCACCGAAGCGGCCTTGGCCAAAGCCGATCTGAGGATGGCCGACATCGACCTCATCGAACTCAACGAGGCCTTCGCCGCCCAGGCGCTGGCCTGTATGAAGGCCTGGAACTTCACCGCTGCCGACCACGAGCGCACCAACGTCCACGGCTCGGGGATCTCGCTCGGGCATCCGGTGGGCGCCACCGGTGGGCGGATGCTGGCCACGCTGGCGCGGGAGTTGCACCGGCGCGAGGCACGCTACGGCCTGGAGACGATGTGCATCGGCGGCGGCCAGGGCCTGGCCGCGGTGTTCGAAAGGGTTGGGAGCGAATGACACGCATTGCCCAGACGCTCGGCCTTACCGAGGTTCAGGCCGAAATCATCTCCACAGTGCGGCAATTCGTCGACAAGGAGATCATCCCCAACGCCCAAGAGCTCGAGCACGCCGACACCTACCCGCAGGCCATCGTCGACCAGATGCGCGAGATGGGTCTGTTCGGGCTAATGATCCCCGAGGAGTACGGCGGGCTGGGGGAGTCGCTGCTGACCTACGCGCTGTGCGTCGAGGAGCTGGCTCGCGGCTGGATGAGCGTCTCCGGGGTGATCAACACCCACTTCATCGTGGCCTACATGATTCGTCAGCACGGCACCGATGAGCAGAAGCAGCGTTTCCTTCCGCGGATGGCCACCGGCGAGATCCGGGGCGCCTTCTCGATGTCGGAGCCCGAGCTCGGTTCCGACGTCGCGGCCATCCGCACCAGGGCCAGAGACAACGGCGACGGCACCTACACCATCGACGGCCAGAAGATGTGGCTGACCAACGGCGGCAGTTCGACACTGGTGGCCGCATTGGTGCGCACCGACGAAGGTGCCGACAAGCCGCATCGCAACCTGACCGCCTTCCTGATCGAAAAGCCCTCCGGCTTCGGCGAAGTCGCTCCGGGCTTGACGATCCCCGGCAAGCTCGACAAGCTCGGCTACAAGGGCATCGACACCACCGAGCTGATCTTCGACGGATACGTCGCCGGCGCCGACGACGTTCTCGGCGCCAAGCCCGGGCAGGGTTTCTTCCAGATGATGGACGGGGTCGAGGTCGGCCGGGTGAATGTGTCGGCCCGTGCCTGCGGTGTCGGTATCCGCGCGTTCGAGCTGGCTGTGCGGTATGCCCAGCAGCGCAACACCTTCGGTAAGCCGATCGCCGAGCATCAGGCCATCGCGTTTCAGCTGGCCGAGATGGCCACCAAGGTCGAGGCCGCACACCTGATGATGGTCAACGCCGCGCGGCTCAAGGACTCCGGCGAACGCAACGATGTCGCGGCCGGGATGGCGAAGTATCTCGCGAGCGAGTTCTGCGCCGAGGTCACCCAGCAGAGCTTCCGCATCCACGGCGGCTACGGGTACTCCAAGGAGTACGAGATCGAGCGGTTGATGCGCGACGCGCCGTTCCTGCTCATCGGCGAGGGCACCAGCGAAATCCAGAAGAACATCATCAGCAAGCGGCTGCTGGCCGACTACCGGATCTGACATGAGCGCACCGGATTTCGCTCCTCGCCCGCAGCTGGCCGAGGACGTCGCGCGCTTTGTCCGGACCCGGATATTCAACGGCACCTATCCCGCCGGTCAGTACATCCGGCTGGAGCAGTTGGCCGCCGAGCTCGGTATCAGCGTCACGCCGGTCCGGGAAGCGTTGTTCGAGCTGCGCGGCGAGGGCCTGCTGGACCAGTTGCCGCGGCGCGGCTTCGTCGTGCTGCCGTTCACCGATCGGGACATCACCGATGTCTCGAACCTGCAGGCCTATGTCGGCGGTGAGCTGGCCGCCCGGGCGGCGTTGAACATCACCGACGACCAACTGGCCGTCTTGTCGTCGATTCACGACGAGTTGGTCGCGGCCTACGCGGACGATGATGCGCGTGCGGTGCGGCTCAACCATGAATTCCATCGTGCGATCAATGTCGCGGCTGATTCACCGAAGCTCGCTCAGCTGATGTCTCAGATCACCCGGTACGCACCGGAATCGGTGTTTCCCACCATCGAGGGCTGGCCGGCCAAGTCGATCGCCGATCACAAGCGGATCCTGGCAGCGCTCAAGTTGCACGACCAAGATCGGGCCCGGGCCGCGATGTCGGATCACCTGGCGGCGGGTGCGGCTCCGCTGATCGAGCACCTCGTCAAACAGGGTGTGGCGCAGCGCTTTCAGACTATGGAATAGCCCGGCGTGAGCGGGCCCCGCCCGGTGAGCGCGCACAGCAGCGCCTGGCTGTCGTCACGACGCTGGGCGACGGCGACCGAGAGGGCAAGGATACTGTCGGCGACCTCGGCCGGTAGAGCCTCGGACGCGCCGATGGCGCGGGCCAGATCGATGCTGTGCAAACCGAGTTCGAAGATTCGCGTGGGCAGGTAGTCCGACAGGCGCATACCTCCGGCGATCGTCTGGATGACCTGATCGTCGATGTCCAGCACGGCAGCAGCGCGATCCTGCAGTTCGCGAAGGGTATCCAGCGGATCGTCCCCCAGCGCCAGGCCGGCCTGCACGGCGCGCGCATCGATCTGCGAGGAGTCGGTGAGCATCGGCGCGATCACCACGTAGTACTGAGCGGCATCGGAGACATCCACCCGGTCGGCCGGCCGTGCCGAGTAGTCGACCACGGTGGTAAACGAGCGGCTGATGTGGCCGACCAGTGTTCGGACGCTCCATGTCCCGAGCGCGGGAGAATCCCACTGGTCGGGCTTGACCTGCTCAGCCACCGACACGGCGTGGTCACCGGCTCGGCGGAACGTCTCGACATGCGCCTGCAGCGTCATGGACCTAAAAGTTACGCCTGTCCGGCGAACAGCTCACGCAGGCGGTGCACATCGAGCTTGCCGCTGGACATCAGTGGCAGCCGGTCGGGAGCCATCGGCCTCGCGGTAGGTGAGCCGCTCGGCATCGCAGACGAGCAGGGGGTGCTCGCCACGGGCGGCGGCCTGATGGCGCAGAAGCCGTCCGACGGTGTCAGCGGTCACGGCCGGTGAAGTGTCGCCGAACCGCAGTCAGATCCGCCTTACCCGACGGTGTACGCGGGATCGCCTCGACTATCGCGATCTCCGAGGGGATTTCGTAGGGCGCCAGCCGGGACCGCAGATACTCCACCAGCTCCGCATCGGTGACCGACTCGCCGCGGCGCAGCTCGATCATCGCCACCGGTGTCTCACCGAGGCGTTCGTCGGCCATCCCCACCACCGATGCGCCGAGTACTGCGGGGTGGTTCTCCAGCGCCGCGCGGACGTCGTCGGGCAACACCTTGAAGCCGCCCCGGATGATGGCCTGATCGGCCCGGCCCAGGATCCACAGGAACCCATCGGCGTCGATGCGTGCCAGATCGGTGGTGCGCACCCACGCGGCGTCGCGGCCGTGTTGCCCGGGCTTGACCTCCAACAGTCCGACCTGGCCCGCACCCAGGGGCACCCCATCATCGGACACCACCCGCAGGTCGGCGCCCAAGCTGGCCCGGCCGACGCTGCCGCGCTTGGACTTCCAGTACTTCCGGTGGTCGGCCAGCGTCCAACCGGCCACCCCACCGCCGAATTCGGTTGCCGCATAGGACGTCAGCACCGGGATCCCGAACTTCTCGAAGAAGGCGTCGGCGTCCTCGGCCGACAACGGTGCCGTCCCGGACGTGACGGCGCGGACCCCGGCGAGGTCGTGCGGACCGAGATCGGACTGCAGCACCATCCGTAGCGCCGCAGGCACCAGCGACACCGCCTTGGGGGAGTAGCGGCGCACCGCGGCGGCCCAGGATGCCAGCTCGAAGCGCGGCAGGAGCACGAACGGCCTTGCCTGGCAGATACATTGCAACACCCGGTAGACCCCACCGATGTGCACCAGTGGTGCGTTGACGATCGCGACGTTGCCGGAAACCCCGGTCGGTTCGGGCGCCGTCGTGAAGTCGGTGCCGATCACCGAGACCGCCAGCATGTCGTAGGTGAGGTCCACGCGTTTGGGTGGTCCGGTGGTGCCGCTGGTCAGCATTCGGACGGCCACCCGCCCTGCGCCGGCATCGGTTGGCACCCCCGGGCGGATCCGCGGAGCGGTGTCGAGATCGCCGATCGACACCACGGTGGCGACATCGGCCGGGTGCGCCAGCAGGGTGATGTCGTCCTCGGTGCCGACGATGACCGGCAGGGCCAACGCGGCGATGTCGGCCCTGATCCGTTCGTCGCCGCGCGACGGGTTGATGACGACGACAGAGCCACCCGCAGCCAGTACCGCCAGCAGTGCGGCCACGTGAGAGGGGCTGTTGCGCAGCAGGAGTCCCACGTCGGTACCGGGTTGCACGGCCGAGGCGATTCGCTTGCTCGCGTCCGCGAGCTGCCGCCAGGTGTACCAGTGGCCGTCGTATTCGATCGCGTGAACCCCGGGGTCCAGCCCCAGGACGTCGCTGATCCGGCGGCTCAGGGCGTGCACTACCGCACCTTCGGGACGATCCGGGTCTTCTCCTGTTCAGCCAGCTCGGCCTGACCCAGCGGGTTGCCCAGCCGGGTGTAGATCAGGTTCTGCTCCATGGCCACCCGATATGGCTTGTCCAGGGACTCCCAGATCGCCTTGACCGTCCCCTGGGTGGCCGACGGCGGCTTGGCAGCGATGGTGGCGGCGATCTCGTGGGCCCGCGACCAGAGATCGTCCGGCTTGACGACCTCTGACACCAGACCGATGCGCAGTGCGGTATCGGCGCTGACACGTTCGTCGTTGCCCATCAGCGCGATTCGCAGCGACTCACCGAGTCCGATCTTGCGCATCAGGCCGATCGGCTCGAGCGCAGAGACCAGGCCGGCACTGACATGGGAGTCGAAGAACGTGGCGTCGGAGGAGCAGATCACCACGTCGGACTCGTTCACGAAGTAGAACGCCCCGGCGGTGCACATGCCGTGCACCGCGCAGACGACGGGTTTCCACATCTTCTGCCACTTGGGGCTGAGCAGCTCGCCCGGGTCCTCGTGGTTCCACACGTTCTGCGGCTGGCCGTACGGGGTCTTGATGTCCAGACCTGCGCTGAACGCGCGTTCGCCGGCCGCGCGCAGGACCACCGCGTTGATCGCGTTGTCGTTCTTCACGATTCGCCATGCGGCGGCGACCTCTTCGCACATGGTGCGGTTGAACGCATTGAGCTGGTCAGGTCGGTTCAGCGTGATGGTGGCGACGTGATCGACCCGGTCGAAGTCGAGCAGGATGGTCTCGAACGCGGCGGTCATCGGCATTGCCATTCGGGTGTGCGCTTCTCGACGAAGGCCTTGGGCCCTTCGAGCGAGTCCTCGGTGTGCAGATTGCGCTCCCGGAACGCCTCGGCGAGCATCTCGGCCTCGTGCATCGGAATCTCCCGTCCCTTGATGATCGCCAAGCGGGTGCCGCGAACCGCCAGTGGCGCATTGCGCGTCACAATCTCGGCGATTTCGTGAGCCCGCTCGAGAAGCCGGTCATGTTCCACGATTTCGGTGATCAGTCCGAGCTCGTAGGCGCGAGTAGCGTCCATCCGCTCATGCTTACCCATCATCGCCATCCGCAACGCCACCGTGCGTGGCAACACCCGGGCCAGCCGTACCATCTCCCGGCCGGCCACCAGACCGATCGACACGTGCGGATCGAAGAACGTCGCTTTGTCCGAGGCGATCACGATGTCACCGGTGGTCACCCAGTCCAGGCCTGCGCCACAACAGATTCCGTTGATCGCCGCGATCACCGGTTTGGCCATTCGCCGGAACGGCGGGGTGCCTTCCTGCGGTGCCTCCCACTGGTCGTATGTGGACAGATAGGGCCGCTCGTCGATCACCTTGCCGTCTTCGGGAATTTCCTTGACGTCGGCACCGGTGCAGAATGCGCGCCCCGTGCCGGTGACGATCAACAGCCAGATGTTGTCGTCAGTCTCCGCCCGGTGGTAGGCGCTGCGCAGTTCGGTGATCATGTGCGGGCTCAGCGCGTTGAGCGCCTCAGGCCGGTTCAGCGTGATCGTTGCCGTGTGGCCGGTGACCTCGTAGCCGATGGTGGCGTACGACTGTGCCGACATCTGTGCTTCCCTATCTCTCATCGCCCGGTGAAGCCGGGCGGGCGTTTGTCCCGAAATGCCGCCAGGCCCTCTTTGAAGTCCGATGTCCGGCAGGACAGTTCGAGGTTGAACAACTCCTGGGTCATGGCCTGGTTCAGGGTGGCGTGCTGGACGTGGTTGATGGCCTGCTTTGCCAGACCGATCGCAACCGTCGGGCCGGATGCCAGCCGGTCCAGCAGGGCGGCCACGGTGGTATCGAGCTCGGACTCGTCGACGCTGCGGTGGATCAGGCCCCACTGCACAGCAGTCGCGGCTTCGACCTTCTCACCGAGCAGCAGCATTTCCTTGGCGCGGGCTACACCCACCAGTCGCGGCAACAGCCATGTCGCGCCGGAGTCCGGGCTGAAGCCGCGGGCCACGAACGGTTCCCAGAACACGGCATCGGCGGCCGCCACCGTGAAGTCGGCCGCCAGCGCCAGGTTGCAGCCCATCCCTGCGGCCCAGCCGCGGACCGCGCACACGACCGGTAGGTGCAGTGTGTGGATGAGTTCGATGGCGCGGTGCGCGGTGTGCGGGATGCGGCGGACGAGGTCGCCGGTGCGTGGGCGCTGACCGCCGCTGTTGGAGCCGACCCAGTCCACTCCGGCGCAGAAGTCCGGCCCGGCTCCGCTCAGATGCACCGCGCGCAACTCGTCGTCGCCGGCCGCGGCGACCAACGCCTTGTTCAGGGAGTCGATCATGCTGGGGCTCAATGAATTACGGCGCCCGGGCCGATCGAGCAGGATGTGCAGGACCGCGCCATCGCGTGATGTGGTCACTACTCCGTCGGCCGATCGGGCCTCGTCACCCACCCAGAACTCCGCCCTCTGCGACTTTACGGATAGCCCAACAGTAGTGCTATCTTGTACAAGATAGCAAGGATGGTGTGGCGAGGGGAGTCGATGGCAGCCGTTCCGCGTATCCGCCAGCCCCGCGTCGCCGAGATCGTCGCGTCGCGGCTGCGCGACGACATTCTGTCCGGCCGGCTGCGGGAAGGTGACGTCCTGCCCACCCAGGAAAACCTGTTCACCGAGTTCGGCGTCAGCCCGCCCGCGTTGCGTGAGGCAATCCACATCCTCGAGGTCGACGGTTTGGTGTCGGTGCGGCGCGGCAACGTGGGTGGTGCCGTCGTGCATCTGCCGTCGGCCGACCGCACCGCCCACATGATCAGCATGGTGCTGCAATCGCGTTCGTCCACCCCGGCCGACGTCAGCGGGGCGCTGATGCATCTGGAGCCGATCTGTGCGGGGATGTGCGCCGCGCGGGAAGACCGCATGACCGAGGTCGTGCCCTATCTGCAGGCCGAAATCGACCGCCAGGAAGCGCAATTCGAGAACACCTCGCAGTACGTTCCCAATGCTCGGCGCTTCCACGAGGCGATGGTGTCGCGCTGCGGCAACGAGCCGATGATCCTGCTGATCGGGTCGCTCGAACTGATCTGGTCGGCCCACGAGTCGTCGGTGTGGAGCGACGAACCGGACCCGATGCGGCACAAGACCATGCGGGCCGCGCTGAGCGACCATCACAAGATGCTGACCGCGATCCGCGACGGCAACGCCGAGCGGGCGGTCCGGCTGGCCCAGGATCATCTGGCCGCCGCGCGCCGCACCACCTTGGCCTTCGGCCGGGACAGAACCATTGAGGCCAAGCTCATCTCGAATCCGGACACCAGGTGAGGAACCGATCATGACCGACGACGACCGTGTGCTGTTCGAAATGGACCGCGATACGCGCATCGCGACCATCACGCTGAACAACCCTGCCCAGCGCAACTCGTACGACGCGGCGATGCGCGAGACCGTCGGCCGCTACCTGGATGTCGTCGCCGACGACGACGACATCACCGTGGTGTTGTTGCGCGGCGCCGAAGGGGTGTTCTCCACCGGTGCGAACATGAACAACGCGTATGCCTGGTACGGCGACCAATCTGAGGCGCAGGCCAACCGGCGTCCCAGTCAACGTCGCCGACTCACGGTGGACCGCAAGTCATTCGGCTTCTACCACAACCTCATGGGCTTTCCGAAGGTCACGGTCGGCGAGATCTGCGGCTACGCACTGGGCGGTGGTTTCGAGATGGCCTTGATGACCGACATCTCGGTCATCGCCCGCGACACCAAGATCGGCATGCCGGCCACCCGGTTCCTGGGGCCCGCACTGGGCAGCCTGCACATGTTCTTTCACCGACTCGGCCCCGTGCTGGCCCGGCGGCTGTTGTTGACCGGTGACACGATCACCGCCGGCGACGTCGAGCATCTTGGCGTCTTCACCGACACCTGCGACGCCTCGTCGGTGAGCGCCCGGGCCCGGTACTGGGCCGAGAAGGCGGCCAAGATGCCTGCCGACGGTGTGGTCATCGCCAAAGAAGCCTTCCGGCTGGTCGAGCAGAGCCAGGCCTACCAGGGCGAGGAAGTGGCCAGCTATCTGTTCCACGCGTACGGAACCAACCTGCAGTTCGCGCCGGGGGAGTTCAACTTCGTCAAGACCCGGGCGCAGGTCGGCACCAAAGAGGCGTTCCGGCTGCGTGACGAACACTTCTACGTGCCGGAGCCGTGAGCGGCGTACCCCCTCCCGATACCGATACATTATCTGCTACTTTTGTAACGCCGTAGAGCTGCCGATCCCGAGGTGGAGAACATGCCCGAACCAGTCATCGTTGGTGCCGTCCGGACCGCGATCGGTCGTTCGTTCAAGGGGACGCTGGCCAACACCCCGCCCGATGTCCTGCTCGGTGCGGTGCTCCCCGAGGTGGTCCGCCGCGCAGGCGTCGACCCGAGTGCCATCGATGACATCATCATCGCCGAATCGCACTATGGCGGAGGCGATCTCGCCCGTTACGCCGCACTCGTCGCCGGCTTCGAGAACGCGCCGGGCCAGGCCGTCAACCGGCACTGCGCGGGCAGCCTGACCGCCATCGGCAACGCCTCGGCGCAGATCGGTTCCGGGATGGAGCGGGTTCTCGTCGCCGGTGGTGTGCAGTCACTGTCGATGACGCCGCTGATGAACCAGCGCATCCCCGGGCCGGAGCTGAAGTTCGAGGAGCGCTGGCTACCGCCGATCCACGTCGAAACCCCCGACGCGCCCGCTCGCGACATGTCGATCACGGTCGGCTGGAACACCGCGCAGTCCTACGGCATCAGCCGCGAGCAGCTCGACGAATGGGCCGCGCGCAGCCACCAGCGTGCCGTGGCAGCCCAGGATGCCGGCAAGTTCGCCGACGAGATCATCCCGCTGAAGGTGGAGCAATTCGACGGCTCGGTCACCGAGTTCTCCGTCGACGAGCACCCGCGACGTGACACCACCGTCGAGAAGCTGGCCGGGCTGAAGGTCCTGCACCCGGAGATCGAGGGCTTCTCGATCACCGCAGGCAACAGCAGCGGCACCAACGACGCGGCTGCCGCCGTCACCCTGACCGACCGCGACTACGCGAGCGCCAACGGGCTCGACGTCATGGCCACGGTGAAGGCGTGGGGAGCGGCGGGCGTGCCCGCGCGCGACACCGGCCTCGGCGCGGTCGCCGCGATCGGCAAGGTGCTCGACCGGGCCGGGCTCACGCCGTCGGACATCGCGCTGTGGGAGATCAACGAGGCTTTCGCCTCGGTGCCGATCGCGGCCTGCAAGGAGTACGGCATCGACGAGGAATTGGTGAACTTCTCCGGCAGCGGCTGCAGCCTCGGCCACCCGATCGCGGCGTCGGGCGCCCGGATGATCACCACCTTGATCTACGAGCTGCGCCGTCGCGGCGGCGGCATCGGTGTCGCGGCGATGTGCGCGGGCGGCGGCCAGGGCGGCGCCGTCGTCGTCGAGGTCTAGGTTTACGCCGAGCAGACGCAAACGACCCCGACACTCCGGTGGTTCAGGACCGTTTGCGTCTGCTCGCGGAGGATTTCTTGCCCTCCTCGATGAGCGCGGCCGCGTGGTCGAGGATGCACTCGAGGCCGAACTCGAAGTTACGCTCGTCTGCGCCGCCGATCCGGTGCCCCTCTGCGCTCACCTTGGCAAGCAGCGGGGTGCTCTCGGCGGTGCCGATGATCGCGTCCTCGAGCTGGTGGGCATCCTCGCCGGCGGCCCGGTTCTTCTCGTAAAGCCGGTGCAGCACAACCGAACCGCGAACATGCACCGAGACCGCGGAATAGGTGTCGAACGCGTCCTCCGCGGACAGGCCGGCCTCGACCAGACTGGTGATCGCCTTTTCGACCTCCTGCTCGCCTACCCGCACCGCGCGCGGGCTCAGTGCGGAGCGGATGAGGATCAGGTCGCACAGGATCGGGTTGCCCATGAACGTCTTTCGCATCGCACGCGCATGGTTGGCCAAAGTCTCACGCCAGTCGGCGGCCTCGACGTATGGCGTGGCGAACACGTACTGGCCCAGTGCGCGGTCGGTCATCGCGTTGAGCAGGTCGTCCTTCTTGCGGAAGTACCAGTAGATACTGGTGACTCCGACGCCGAGGTGCTTGCCAAGCAGCGGCATGCTGAGGTTGTCGATCGACACCTGCTCGGCGAGTTCGAAAGCGCCGGCGATGATGTCATCGGGATTGATCGACCCACGCTCGCGCCGGGGCCGCTTGGCGGCGGTCGCTGGCTTGGCCACTGCAGGTCCACCCTTCCGTTCGAGAATCAGCGGGTGGAAACCTTACCCCGGAAGTGGTGTGTGGAGCCCCGTCCCCGCTCCGGATCCGTCAGTCTCGGCCCGTTACTGTAAAGCCTATAGTAGGTTTTACCGATACCAGCGAAGCACCATGGAGGAGCCGCGGATGTCGGACGCAGTTCCGCGGGAACGCCAAGGCCGTGGATCTCGGGCTCGGTGACGCCACCGCCGTCGTGGTCGGTGGCGGCCGCGGAATGGGTTTGGCTGCCGCACGGTGCCTGGCCGACGACGGTGCGCGGATCGCGCTGATCGGCCGCAGTTCGGCGGTGCTCGACGCCGCGGCCGACGAGCTGAGCGGACGAGGCAGCCCGGATGCGCTGGCGGTGGTGGCCGACACCGGCGATGACGCGCAGGTTCAGCGCGCGTTCGGTCGCATCGGTGAGCGCTGGGGAGGGCAGCTCAATATATTGATCAATGCGGTAGGGCCAAGTGTGCACGGCACTTTCGGCGATTTGACCGACGCGCAGTGGCACACCGCGATCGACGAGGGTGCGATGGGCATGGTGCGCTGCGTGCGCGCGGCGCTACCCCTGCTGCGGGCCGCGGAGTGGGCGCGCATCGTCAACTTCGCCGCTCAGTCGACCCAACGGCAGAGCCCGCGGCTGGCGGCCTACACCGCGGCCAAAGCGATGGTCACCAGCGTCTCCAAGAACCTGTCGCTGTCGCTGGCGCCCGACGAAATCCTGGTCAACGTCGTTTCGCCGGGCAGCATCGCGTCCGAGGCGCTCACCGGCTGGGCCGAATCCGTCGGAGTCGACGGCTCCGACCCCAATGCGCTGATGGCCGCCATCGACGAGCATTTCGGCCATCCAGCACATCTGCCGCGAGCCGGGCTGCCCGACGAGATCGGGCCCGTGGTCGCCTTTTTGGCGTCGAGACGCAACTCGTACATGACCGGCGCCAACGTCAACGTCGACGGCGGATCCGACTTCACCTGAGCGTGAGACCGAGGAGCGGTGATGGTGACGGCACGCGACGCCAGGCCGTGGGATTGCCGATCGGCGACTATCCGTATTCGGGCCCGCCGCGGACCGAATTGCCCGAGGCTGGAAGGGCTCAGAACGAGCAGGCCCACCAGCAGCTCGGCCGGCTCGAGCGGCCATTGCGGAAGGTGTTACCGATAGGTGTACAGTATGGACAAATCCGCACGTTGCCCGGCCATTCCCGGAGGTACCCGTAGGTGAGCGACACCCACGCCGATCTCACCGCGAATTCCGCTGCGGCCAAGCCGGTTCTGTACGAGGTACGCGAGCGCGGCGTCGCGGTTCTGACGTTCAACCGTCCGGAGCGGATGAACGGCTGGGGTGGTGGGCTGGCCGCGGGTTTCTACGCGGGGATGGACGCCGCCGAAGCCGACCCGGACGTTCGCGCGATCGTCGTCACCGGCAGCGGCCGGGCGTTCTGCGCCGGAGCCGACATGGGCGACCTGTCGTCGATCAGTTCGGCCAGCGTCGGCACCGCCGGAGAAGCCGACCTGACCAAGATGGTGGGAGAGCGGCACCCGCTGTTCGTCACGACCGTGAGCAAGCCGGTCATCGCGGCCATCAACGGTGCGTGCGCCGGCATCGGGCTGACTCAGGCGCTCATGTGCGATATCCGATTCGCCGCTGCCGGAGCGAAGTTCACCACCTCGTTCGTGCGCCGCGGCCTGATCGCCGAGTACGGGATCTCGTGGATCCTGCCCAAGGTGGTCGGTTGGGGAGCTGCCTTGGATTTGTTGTTGAGCGGCCGGGTGTTCTATGCCGAGGAGGCTTTCGAACTCGGCATGGTCAAAGAAGTCGTCGCACCGGACGAGTTGCTGGGCCGTGCAATCGAATACGCGGAGGATATCGCCGCCAACTGCGCACCCAGTTCACTGGCCGTCATCAAACGCCAGGTCTACGGCGACGCGCTGCGCGAGGCGGCCGACGCCAGCGGGCGGGCCGAGGCGCTGATGCACGAGTCCATGCACCGGCCCGACTTCATCGAGGGCATCACCGCGTTCTTCGAGAAGCGCACCCCGAACTTCCCGCCCCCGACGTGAGAGGACGACACCGATGAGTTTGGATTACCGGGCGATTGACGTCGACAACCATTATTACGAGCCGATCGATTCGTTCACCCGGCATCTGCCGAAGGAGTTCAAGCGCCGTGGCGTGCAGATGCTCACCGAGGGCAAACGCACGTTCGCCGTCATCGGCGGCGTCGTCAACCAGTTCATCCCCAACCCGACGTTCGACCCGATCATCGAGCCGGGATGTCTGGACTTGTTGTTCCGGGGCGAGATCCCCGACGGTGTCGACCCGGGGTCGCTGATGAAGGTCGACCGGTTGGCCGATCATCCCGAATACCAGAACCGGGATGCCCGGATTAGGATCCTGGACAAGCAGAATCTCGAAACCGTGTTCATGCTGCCGACCTTCGCGTGCGGGGTCGAGGAGGCGCTCAAGCGAGACATCGAGGCGACGATGGCCTCGGTGCATGCCTTCAATCTGTGGCTCGACGAGGACTGGGGCTTCGACCGCCCCGACCACCGGTTCCTATCGGCCCCGATCATCTCGCTGGCCGACCCCGACCTGGCGGTGGCCGAGGTCGAGTTCGTGCTGAGTCGCGGTGCCAAGATCGTCTGCGTGCGGCCGGCGCCGGTGCCGGGACGAGTGAAGCCGCGCTCACTGGGCGATCCGGTGCACGACCCGGTGTGGGCCCGGCTGGCCGAAGCGGGCGCACCGGTGGTCTTCCACCTGTCCGACAGTGGCTACCTGGCCATCTCGGCGCTGTGGGGTGGCACCGGGACCTTCGAGGGATTCGGGAAGCGGGATCCGCTCGACAACGTGCTACTCGACGACCGCGCGATCCACGACTCGATGGCATCGATGATCGTGCACCAGGTCTTCACCCGGCATCCCAAGCTCAAGGTGGCGAGCATCGAGAACGGCTCCTACTTCGTCTACCGGTTGATCAAGCGGCTGAAGAAGGCCGCCAACACCGCGCCGTACCACTTCACGGAAGACCCGGTCGCGCAGCTGAAGAACAACGTGTGGATCGCCCCGTACTACGAGGATGACGTAAAGCTGCTGGCGGACACGATCGGTGTCGACAAGATCCTGTTCGGCTCGGACTGGCCGCACGGTGAGGGATTGGCCGATCCGATGAGCTTCACCGCCGACATCCCGCAGTTCCCGGAGTTCAGTGCCGAAGACACCCGGAAGGTGATGCGGGACAATGCATTGGACTTGCTGGGTGTCTCCGTGTCGTCGGCGGTCTGAGCGTGCCCGAATGGACGATCGGTGCGGTGCTCGACGCCATCGCCGAGGTCGTTCCAGACCGGCCGATGACGATCTGCGGCGAACTCACCAGCACCTTCGCCGATGCGGCCGACCGCACGCGCCGGTTGGCGAACTTCCTGGCCGGCAGGGGATTCGGCGCGCACCGCGAACGCTCCGACCTACAGAACTGGGAGTGCGGTCAGGACCGGGTCGCGCTGATCATGCACAACGATCTCTACCCGGACATGGTCATCGGCTGCCTCAAGGGCCGAGTCGTACCCGTCAATGTCAACCACCACTACACGCCGCGTGAAGTCGCCGAACTGCTGGACTATGTCAAGCCGCGCGGCGTGATCTACCACCGCTCACTGGGCGTCAAGTTCGCCGACGTGCTACCACCGGAGAGTGCCGAGCTGCTGATCTCGATCGACGACGCCAGTGCCGGACCCGATCTTCCCGGTGCGATAGATCTGAATGACGCTCTGGCGCAGGGTGATCAGGATCAGGGCATCGAGGCCTCGCCAGACGACGTGCTGATGATCTGCACGGGCGGCACCACGGGCCGACCGAAAGGGGTGATGTGGCGGCAAGCCGACACCTATGCCATCTCGATGAACGGTGCCGATCACGAGTCGGTCAGTGAGATCCACGACAAGCTCGGCACGCCCGGTGCGCCGTGGTTCGCAGTGTCCCCGCTGATGCACGCGGCCGGGATGTGGACGGCGTTCGCCGGAGTCCTGAACGGGCAGACCGTGGTGCTCTACGACTCCCCGAAGTTTGATCCGCAACGCGTTCTGTCGACGGCGCAGCGGCACAAGGTCGGCATGATGACGATGGTCGGCGACGCCTACGCCGCCCCTCTGGTCGAGGAGCTGCGGCGGGGCGACTACGACCTGTCCTCCTTGTTCGCGTTGGCGACCGGGGGCGCGGCGACCAACCCCAAGCATCAGCACGCCTTGCTCGAACTGCTGCCCGACATCATCTTGATCAACGGCTACGGTTCGTCGGAGACCGGCAACGTCGGGTTCGGGCGCAGCATGCGCGGTGACCACAAGGACACCTTCGAATTACGGGACGGCGCATTGGTTCTCGCCGAGGACTACGGCCGCTTCCTCGACGCCGGCGAGGACCAGGTCGGTTGGGTGGCCCGCGCGGGCCGGATCCCGCTCGGCTATTTCGACGATGCTGAGGCCACCCGCAGGACCTTCCCCGAGGTAGGCGGAGGGCGGGTGGTGATATCCGGTGACCGCGGCTCGCTGGCGCCGGACGGAACGCTGCGGCTGTTCGGCCGAGATTCACTGGTGGTCAACACCGGCGGGGAGAAGGTGTTCGTCGAGGAGGTCGAAGAGGTGCTGCGCGCGCACCCCGATGTCGCCGACGCTCTGGTGGTGGGGCGGTCCAGCGAGCGGTGGGGTCAGGAGCTCGTCGCGCTGGTGGCGCTGCATACCGACGTTGCCCATGACGCATTGCACGAGCACTGCACAGCGCAACTGGCCCGCTACAAGGCGCCGAAGGAGTTCATCGTCGTGCACCAGGTCAAGCGCCTCGGCAACGGCAAGGCCGATTATCGCTGGGCCAAAGCGACTGCCAACAGCAAGGTTTCGCTGCCATGACGCGCAAGGTGATAGACGGTCTGGTCAACGTCCACTTCGGTGAGATCGAACAACAGCCGACGTGGATGCTCAAGGTCCGCGATGACTACTTCAAGGGCCCGAAGTCGATGTTCGCCCAGGTGGACATGGCCGAACTGCTCGACGAGATGGATGCCCAGGGCGTGCAGAAGGCCGTCCTGATGGACAACCTCGTCAAGCCGTCTGCGACCGCCCGCAAGTTCGCCGAAACGCGCCCGGACCGGTTCGCCCTCGCGATGGGTGGCCTCAACCTGCTCACACCGATGCCCACCTTGCGCGAGCTGACGGCGGCGGTTGCCGGCCTACCGGTTGTGTATGCCGCCGTGGGACCCAGCTTCTGGGGCGACGCTCAGTATCCGCCGAGTGATGCCGTGTACTACCCGCTATACACCAAATGCGCGGAGCTTGACCTGCCGCTGTGCCTGAACACCGGACTGCCCGGTCCGCCGATTCCCGGTGAGGTGCAGAATCCGATCCACCTGGACCGGGTGTGCGTGCGGTTCCCCGAACTCCGGTTGTGCATGATCCACGGCGCCGACCCCTGGTGGGACGTCGCGATCCGATTGATGATCAAGTACGAGAACCTGCGGATGATGACGTCGGCGTGGTCGCCGAAGCGGCTGCCGGACAGCCTGCTTCACTACATGCGCACCCGTGGACCGAACAAGGTGATGTTCGGCTCCGACTGGCCGGTCCTCAGGATGCACCGCGTCGTGCCGGAAGCCGAGGCACTCGACTTACCGCCGGACGTCCTCGAGAACTATCTGTACGACAACGCCAACGATTTCTTCTTCAGGGAGCGCTGAATGGACCGCTACGAACTGCGCAGGCTCGACTACAGCCTCTCCGAGGACCACACCGATCTGCAGACCGCCTATCGGCAATTCTTCAAGACCCACAGCACGATCGAGACGGTGCGGGCTGCCGAGGCCACCGGATTCGACAAGAGTCTGTGGGAACGGTTGTGCACCATGGGCGCAACGACGATGGCCGTCCCGGAGTCGGCGGGTGGCGACGGTGCCACGCTGGTGGACTTGACACTGGTGGCCGAGGAACTCGGACGCTGCATTGCCCCGGTACCGTGGATCGACCATGTGTGCGCTGCCCGTCTGCTGGCCGGCTTGGGCGCCCTCACCGACGAGGTGATGAGCGGCAACCAGATCGCCGGCCTGGACGCCTCGCTGGACAGCGTCTCCGGGGTGCGGCTCATTCCGACCGGGTCGATCGCCGACCACATCATCATCCGCGACGGCGACGAGGTCGTCGCGCTGACCTTCGGCACGCGTCCGGCCAAGGTCGACAACATCGGCCGCCTCCCGATGGCCTGGGTCGACCCGGCGGCCGCCGACAGCCGCACGGTGCTGGGCAGTGGGCCGGACGCGCTCGCCGAATATGCTCGCGCACTGGATGAATGGCGACTTCTGACGGCATCGGCGCTTGTCGGCCTCGTCGAGGAGACCATGACCATCGCCGCCGAATTCGCCAAGTCCCGCTACACGCTCGGCGTCCCGATCGCCACGCTACAGGCCATCTCGCACCCGCTGGCCAACATGGTGATCACCGTCGAAGGCGGACGCAACCTGGCCCGCCGCGCTGCGTGGTTCCTCGACAACGAGCCGCAGGCGCGTCGCGAACTGGCGCCGTCGGCGTTCGTATTCATGGCAGAAGAGGCGTCCAAGGCGGCGACGATGGCCGTGCACATCCAAGGTGGCCTCGGAGTGTCCTCGGAGGCCGCCGCGACCGCGTACCTGGTGCGGGCAAGGGGCTGGCCGCTGGCCGGTGGCGACCCCGGCGCCAGCGCCAAGCAGATCGGGCGCATCCTGGCAGACCGCGAAACCGCCTAGGACCGTCATGGACTTCTCACGCGTAGAGCTGACCGCCGAGGACCAGCTGTTCCTCGACGAGGTCCGCGACTTCCTGACGACGCACATCACCGACGAGGTGATCCGGCACGACCGAGAGACCGGTGACAACTTCCACGAGGGCGTGCATCTGGCGCTCGGAGCGGCCGGCTACCTCGAGGCCGAGTGGAAGCCGGAATCCGAGGGCGGCTTCACCCGGGTGCGCCGGCGGATCTGGGAACTCGAGAAGCGACGGTTCGCAGTCCCGTGGGTCACCTGGGGGACGACGTCGATGGTGGCACACTCGGTCGACACATTCGGTTCCGATGAGCTCAAAGCCGAAGTGCTACCGGGGGTTTTCAGCGGGCACATCCGGCTGTGTCTGGGCTACACCGAACCCGAAGGCGGCTCGGATGTCGCCACCTGCAAAACCCGCGCGGTGAAGGATGGATCAACGTGGGTTATCAATGGCTCCAAGATGTTCACCACCGGCGCGCACAACTGCCAGTACGTGTTTCTGATCACCAACACCGATCCCGATGCGCAGAAGCACAAGAGCCTCACCATGTTCCTGGTCCCGCTGAACCTTCCGGGCATCGAGATCCAGGGTCTGCGTACCGTCGACGGTGACCGGACGAACATCGTGTACTACAGCGACGTCCGCGTCGACGACAGGTACCGACTCGGTGAGGTCAACGGCGGCTGGACCGTCTTGCGGGAACCGCTCAACGTCGAGCACGGGGCGGTGGCCGCGGCAGCCGACGGATTGGCCGATGTGTCGATCATGATGCACCAGGCCAACTTCATGGCTACTGCCGTCGACAAGGTGGCCGCCGCCGTCGGCCGGTCCGACCCGAACGGCCGCCGTGCGGTCGACGACGGATCGGTGGCTTACCGGCTTGGGCGCAGCACGGCCCGGATGGAGGCCGCCCTGAGTTCACCGAGTCTCTACGGCCGGGTCGCGATCGCGCAGACCATGCGGGACATCTCACCGGACCTGATGGACATTCTCGGTACTGCCGCAACGCTTCCGGTGGAGACCGACGGCGCTGCCGACGACGGCGCGTCGGAGTACGTGTACCGCTTCGCGCCGCTGTCCGGGATCTACGGCGGCACGCTGGAGGTCTTCCGCAACATGATCGGCCAGTACGTGCTGGGGCTGGGCAAGCCCGCGTACGCACCGCAACCGAAGAAGGTGTCATGACCGAAGCGCAGCGGCGCGACGTGCCGATCTTCGACGCCGATCAGCACATGTACGAAAAACGCGAGGCGCTCACCAGGTATCTGCCCGAACGGTATCGCTATGCGGTGCAGTACGCGCAGATGGGCAAGCAGACCAGGCTGGTCATCAACTCTCACGTCAGCGACTTCATCCCGAACCCGACGTTCGAGCGGGTCGCCGCCCCTGGCGCGCACGAGAAGTTCTTCGCAGGGGAGAATTCCGAAGGCCTGACGTTGCGCGAAATGCAAGGCCCGGCAATCGAAGCGCCGGCGGCCACCAGGAACCCGGCGGACCGGATCGCCGAGCTTGACCGCCAGGGTGTCGTGCAGGCGCTGAACTATCCGACGCTGGCCAGCCTCGTCGAGCACTCGTCGGCCGACGATCCGGAGCTGACGCTGGCGATCATCCACGCCCTCAACCAGTGGATGGCCGAGCACTGGTCCTACGTCTACGACGACCGGCTGTTCTCCACCCCGATCATCAATCTGTCCGAAGTCGCAGGCGCGCAAGCCGAACTCGACTACATCCTGTCCCACGGGGCCAGAGTGGCGTTGATCAAACCGGGACCGGTCCGCGGCGTACGCGGCTGGCGTTCCCCGGCACTACCGGAATTCGATCCGTTCTGGCGTGATGTCGAGGCTGCCGGCCTGCCGATCGTGTTGCACGCCAGCTACCCGCCGCTCGATTCCTACGTCAACAAGTGGGAGCCGCCGCACACCCAGAACTTCATGGCGATGAGTGCGTTCCGGTGGATGGTGCTGGGCCACCGCGAGATCGCCGACATGATCACCAGCCTGATCTGCCACGGCACTCTGACGCGGTTCCCGCGGCTGCGGATCGCGAGCGTCGAGAACGGCAGTTCGTGGATAGGCCAGCTCTTCAACGATTTCGACGACCTCTACAGGAAGATGCCGCAGAATTTCCCCGAGCACCCGCACGACGTATTCCGGCGCAACATTTGGGTCAGCCCGTTCTGGGAGGGCAGCGTCTCGGATGTGGTGAACACCGTCGGCTGGGACAGGGTGCTGTTCGGGTCGGACTATCCGCACCCGGAGGGGCTGGCCGAGCCGCGCGGGTTCTGGAAGTACGCCGAAGGTATGGACGAACGCCGAACCTACGACTTCATGGGCGACAACGCCCGGCGGTTCATGGGTCTGCCGCTGGCCAACCCCGACCCGGCCGCACTCGAGCCACCCGTGTTGGCCGCGCCGTATTGAGGAGCTGCTATGGATTTCACCGAAGTCGAGCTGAGCGCCGACGACGCGGCCTTCCAGCGCGACCTGCGGTCATTCCTGTCCGGCATCGTCACCGACGAGGTGCGTCTGCGGGACCGGCAGACAGGGGACAACTTCGACGAGGGGGTGCACCTGGCACTCGGTGCTCGCGGGTACCTGGAGGCCGAGTTCAAGACGGGCACCGACGGCGGGTTCAGCCGAATCCGCCGCCGCATCTGGGATCTCGAACGGCGCAGGGCGCATGTGCCGTGGGTGACGTGGGGGACCACCGTGATGGTGGCGAGGGCGGTCGCCGCGTTCGGCAAGCCCGAGCTGGTCGACGAGGTGCTGCCGCGGGTCTTCGACGGCACCGCGCGAATGTGTCTGGGCTACACCGAACCTGAGGGTGGCTCGGACGTGGCCACCTGCAAGACCCGCGCCGTCCGCGACGGTGACCAGTGGGTGATCAACGGTTCGAAAATGTTCACCACCGGCGCGCACAACTGCCAGTACTTGTTCCTGCTGACCAACAGCGATCCGACCGCGCCGAAACACAAGAGCCTGAGCATGTTCCTGGTTCCCCTGGACACTCCGGGCATCGAGATCCAGGGCATCCGAACCGTCGACGGCGACCGCACGAACATCGTGTACTACACCGACGTTCGGGTCGATGAGAAGTATCTGCTCGGCGAAGCCAACGGGGGCTGGACGGTGCTGCGCGGACCGCTCGACGCCGAACACGGGGCCGCGCCGACGGAAGCAGATGGGCTCTCCGACGTGTCGATCATGGCTCATCAGGCCGGCGTTCTTGCCGCCGCCGTCGACGCCGTTGCTGCCCGGGCCGGACGGGTCGACGCCGCCGGACGACGGATGGTCGACGACGGCGCCGTCGCCTACCGGCTCGGCCGCTGTGCCGCGCGGCTGGAGGCATCCCTCTCCACACCAAGCATTTTCGGGCGGGTGGCCCAGGCCCAGACGATGCGCGACATCGCACCGGACCTGATGGATCTCGCCGGAGCGGCCTCGGTGTTGCCGGTGGACACCGACGGGGCGGCCGACAACGGTGCTTCCGAATATGCCTTCCGGTTCGCGCCGCTGTTCGGGATCTACGGCGGCACACTCGAGGTGTTCCGCAACATGATCGCCCAACACGTGCTCGGGCTCGGCAAGCCGAACTACTTCCCACCGAAAGTCCCGGCAGCTAAATGACCGTCGTCTTCGACCCGTTCTCGGAAGACTTCTTCCTCAGCCCCTACGAGACGTACCGGCGGATGCGTGAGGAGGCCCCGGTTTATTACAGCCAGGAATACGACTTCTACGCGCTGACCCGGCACGACGATGTTGCCGCGGCGTTCAAGGACTTCGAGACCTATTCCTCGGCTTACGGTGTGGATCTCGGTCAGGTACGCAAGGGTGAGGTCACCAAGCACGGGTCGATCATCGCGATGGATCCGCCTGCGCACCGGCGGATGCGCAGCCTGCTCAACCAGGTGTTTACGCCGCGGGCGATCGAAGCGCAGCGGGCCCTGGTCATCGAGCTGGTCGACAAGCATCTCGCGGCCGTCGACCCTGCCGGATTCGACTTCGTGCAGGACTTTTCGGCGCTGTTCCCGGTCGACGTGATGACCGGCATGCAGGGCGTCCCCGCCGAAGACCGCCAACAAGTCCGGTTGTGGATCGACGAACTGCTGCACCGCGAGAGCGGTGACGTCGAGATGACCGAAGCCGGCCAGAAGGCCGCCGTCGACATGGCGATCTACTACTTCCGGCTGACCAAGAAGCGGCGCGGGAACTTGGGCGACGACCTGTTGAGCAAGCTGATCTGTGCCGAGATCGAACGTGATGACGGGCGGATGGAGCCGCTGGACAATATTGAAATCACGGAATTCGCAACGCTATTGGGTGGTGCCGGCGCGGAGACCGTGACCAAGCTGATCGGCAACGCGGCGGTGGTTTTCGCGCAGAATCCGGACCAGTGGGACTTGCTGCAGAGTGACCGCAGCAAGATACCGTTGGCCGTCGAGGAGCTGTTGCGCTACGAGGCCCCGGCGCAGTACAACGTACGCTGCTCGCTGCGGGAGGTGACTCTGCACGGCGCCACTATTCCGGCGGCCAAGCCCGTCTTCCTGGTCGGGGGGTCCGCGAACCGCGACCCGCTGGCGTGGACCGACCCGGACCGATTCGACATCGAGCGGGATCGCACCGAGGCCCAGAATCTGGGGCTGGGCTACGGAATTCATAGCTGCCTGGGCGCGGCCCTGGCCCGCCTGGAGAGCACGATCGCACTGGAGAAGATGCTCGACTTCATGCCCAAATATGAGGTGGACTTCGACGGGTGCCGCCGGGTCAACATGCAGAACGTCGCAGGATGGAGCAATGTGCCGGTAAGGGTGCTCGCCTGACCAGCCGGTGAGGCCACCGGTTTTCAGTACTGGGCGACGTTGGCGATGGTGGTGCCACTGTGGAGTTATCAAGCTGCAAGACGTTTTTCAGTGCTGACCGCTAGGCCGCGGCGTCGAGATGCATGGTGCGTCGGTTGTATGCGGGTAGTGGACTTCGCTGTGGGTCGACCGTTGCGGGCGGGATGAGCCAGGGGTGTTTGTCGTAGCCGAGGATGACGTCCCAGCCGTTGTGGTGGATATCGGCGTGACAGCCTGGGCAGAGCAGACAGCCGTTGTTCAGGCTCGTTTCACCGTGGTGGATCCAGTGCTGAATGTGATGGCAATGGGTCCTGCTGGCGGGAGCACCGCACTTGATGCAACACCGATCACGCAGATATAGCGCTTTACGCAGATGCGCCGGGAACAGACGTTTGTCATGTCCCATTTCGAGGGGAACCTGTTGGCCGTCAACGATTATCGTGGTCACGCTGGTATCGCAGGACAACCGGCTCAGGCTGGCAAGGCTGATCGGTCCCATGAATTCCAACTCGGCGGCATCAGGGGTGTCGGCGGGTACGGTCAGCAACAACTGCGTGCGGGGCGGTGATGCGCTGTCACCGGCGCGTGAGGCGGTGTCGAGTACCGCTTCCAGGGCGTCGGCGCGGCGTCGCTCAGCACTCCGCAAATCGGGTGTGCCATCTGGCTCAGGGCGTGGCGCTGACCCTTCCTCCAGGGCGGCGGCGAGTTTCACCCCTACTTCGGCATCCAGATCTCCCCGCACCCGCCAACGCCCGTCGCAAGTCTTGACACAGTGCATTTCGTTAATCGAGCGGTCCTCCGCCGCCGGTAGCCCGCCCTTCTCCCCGGCGATCTGGTTGCCCAATTTTCTTGCCCGATCCCCGATCTCGGCCGGAGTGGCGCCAGATAAGGCTTGACTCAAGAGATCGACTTGATGCTGATACCGGGTGTCCTCATCAACCGGCTTCGCCGCCCGTACCTGTATATGGTTGACGCCCTTCACGACTGCATCCACATGTTCACCGGACAACGCCCCGTCGGCAGCGTGGGCCATCGCCACTGGCAACGCCTCAGCAGCTGCCCCGACACGGAGCAGCCGCGCGGCCACTGATGGTGCGCACCCCAACGACATCAGGACTTCTCGCGGCCGTCGGCCGCCACGAGCCGCGATATCAAGACCCGCCAGAACGTTGGCCAGCATCGCGGCACGGTGGTCGGCGAGATGGCGTACCGCCAGAACCGCCCGTAGTTCCTCGATCACGTCAGCACCATCGAGCTCCAGGTCGCGCAGTTCCTCGGCGATCCGGATGAGTTCCGCGGTGGCGGCGTTCATGTCGTCACAGTATTCGAACATATGTTCGATGTCAAGTGCCTAGACGATGCGATTGCCCCGCAGTTGAGCGATCTCGTCGGCGCCGTAACCGATCTCGGCCAGCACCTCGTCGGTGTGCTCGCCGAGCAGCGGGGCGCGCCGCCGGATCGAGCCGGGTGTCGCCGAGAGGCGAAACGGCGTCTCGATGAGCGGCACCGGTTTGGCCGCACCAGGGAACGGCACCCGTTTGAGGTAGCCCATCGCCTCGACGTGCGGATCGTCGAGCACCTCTTGCGGCGAATTCAGGGGCGCCGCCGGCAGTTTCGCAGCTTCGAGCGCTGCGAGCACTTCGGCTTTCGTCTTGCCCGAACACCACTGCTGCATCAGATCGTTGAGGACGTCCCCGTGCCGCCATCGGGAGTCGTCGTCGGCGAAGCGCGGATCGTCGAACAGATCCTCGCGGCCGATCAGCCGGCACCACCGCTTGAACATCGGCCGGCCGGCGACCTGGAGCAGCACCCAGCCGTCGGTGACTTCGTACAGATCGCACGGTGCGACCGAGGTGCCGCGGTTGGCGGCGCGGGGTTTGTCGACGCCGAGCAGCTCACGTTCGATGAGGAAGGCGTTGGACAGCATCAACGCCGTGGGCAGCAGCGCGCCTTCCACGTGCTGGCCCTCCCCGGTCTGGCTGCGGTGGTAGAGCGCCATCATCACGCCGATGGTCAAGGTGAGGGCGGTGCCGAAGTCGGCCTGGGGGACCACCGTTCGGATCGGCAGCTCCGGGAGCCCCTGGCGGTAGACGGCGCCGGACATCACCTGACCCGCCCCGTCGAATCCGATCCGATCGCTGTAGGGGCCACCCTCGCCGTATGCCGTTGCGCTGGCCAGGATGATGTCGGGCTTGACAGCACGCAGGGACTCGTAGTCGAGCCCGCTGGCCCGCATGCCTGCTGCGGGCATGTTGGCGATCACGATGTCGGAGCGGGCCACCAACCGGCGGGTGATGTCGGCGCCCTCCGGCGTCGTCGAGTCCAGTGTCAAGGAGCGCTTGTTCCGGTTGCACTGCAGGAAGGTGCCGCCTTCACCTCCGCTCGTGACCGACTGCACCCAGCGGTCCTCGCCGCCTTCCCGCTTCTCGACGCGCAGGACGTCGGCGCCCATGTCGGCCAGCAGCGCGCTGCACCAGGGCGCGGCGATGAACCTGCCGTAGTCCAGCACCCGCACCCCGTCGAGAACGCCCATGGGTCTACCGCGTCAGGATGGTCGCTGCCGCGGTCCCCGGTGCGCCGTAGAGCTGGGTGAAACCGACCTTCGGCTGACCGGGAACCTGCCGGTCGCCCGCCTCGCCGCGCAACTGACGGACGATCTCGTGGATCTGCCGCAGCCCGGACGCGCCGATCGGCTCGCCGTTGGCGATCAGCCCGCCGTCGGTGTTGATCGGCATGGAGCCGTTGATCTCGGTCGCGCCGTCGGCCAGCAGCCGCTCCTGGTCGCCGTCCGGGCAGAACCCGCACTCGGCCATGTGGATGATCTCCGCGCCGGCATCGGTGTCCTGTAGCTGGATCACGTCGACGTCGTGTGGTGACACACCGGATTTTTCGAACGCGGCGCGGGCGGCGAACACCGTCGGTGCGGGCACCTCGTCGACGGGGCCGAAGGTCGTGTTGACCTCGTAGGCGCCGTAGGTTCGGGTGCGGATCTCGACGGCCTTGAGGTACACCGGCTTGGCGGTGTAGCGGTGCGCGATGTCGGCCCGGCACATCACCACCGCCGCGGCGCCCTCGTCGGGCGCGCAGAACATGTACTGGGTCAGCGGGTAGTTCAGCATCGTCGAATTGAGGATCTGGTCTTCGGGGATCGGCTTGCGGCGGAACGCATTCGGGTTCAGTGCGCCGTTACGAAAGTTCTTGGCGGCCACCCTGGCCAGGGTGGACTGGGAGATACCGTGGTCGTGCAGGTAGCGGTTGGCCTTCATGCCGAAGAACTGCGTGGTGAGGTACTGGCCGTTCTCGGCATACCAGCGCGGCATCCCGACCAGCGCGGGATCCTCGGTGAAGGCGCCGCGCGGGTGCTTGTCCAGACCGATCGCGATGCCGATGTCGTAGTCGCCCAGCCGGATTCCGTCGGCACACGCCTTGGCGGCGCTGGCCGCTGTGGCGCAGGCGTTGAAGACGTTGGTGAACGGGATCCCGGTCAACCCGACCATGCCGACGATGGCGTCCGGGTTGGCGACGGTCCAGCTGCCGCCGGTGGCGAACTGCACGTCCTTCCATTCGATGCCGGCGTCGGCGACGGCGGCGAAGATCGCGTCGACACCCATCTGCATCGCGGACTTACCCTCGAACCGGCCGAAGGGGTGCAGGCCGACGCCGATGATGGCGACATCGTTCATCGATGGTCTTCCTCTCGGGATCCGCGGAGACGCGCAGGAACTGTAACACTTACAGTATCGTGTCCTACGTGGCTTCCACGATCGAGCACAAGACCACCTTCTGCCGCATCTGCGAACCGCTGTGCGGCATGGTGGCCACCGTCGAGGACGGCCGGTTGACGGCACTGCGCCCGGACAAGGACCATCCGCTCTCGGCCGGTTTCGCCTGCCAGAAGGGCATCGCGTTCACCGAGGTGCAGAACGATCCGGACCGGGTCACGACA
This sequence comes from Mycolicibacterium rhodesiae, assembly GCF_002086695.1. Classification (GTDB taxonomy): domain Bacteria; phylum Actinomycetota; class Actinomycetes; order Mycobacteriales; family Mycobacteriaceae; genus Mycobacterium; species Mycobacterium rhodesiae. The sequence continues at coordinate 199,824 of NZ_MVIH01000004.1, read as the reverse complement.
CCGCTTCGCAAAAGCCGGGCTGGCTACGAACCCGTGAGCTGGGACGAGGCGCTGTCCGATATCGCCGCCCGGTTGACGCGAATCCTGAACGCCCACGGGGCGGGGGCGGTCGGCTGGTACATGGGCAACCCCGGTGCTTTCAGCTATGCGCACACCTTCGCGGCCTTGGGGTTCATCAAGGGCCTCGGCCGCGGCGGCCACTACTTCACGGCGTCATCGCAGGACACCAACAGCAGGCTGATCGCCAGCCAGATGTTGTACGGGTCTCCGACGTCGGTGCCGATCCCGGATCTGACCCGAACCGACCTTCTGGTCATGATGGGCGCGAATCCCGTTGTCTCCCATGGCAGCTTCCTGACCGCGCCGCGGATCAAAGATCGAATGCACGACATCGTCAAGAAGGGCGGGCGTGTCGTCGTGGTCGACCCGCGCCGCACCGAGACGGCGGCGGCCTTCGAGTGGTTGCCCATCGTGCCCGACGCCGATTCGTTCCTGCTGTTGTCGCTTCTGCAGGTGATGTTCGCCGAGCGCCTCGTCGACACCGCACGGGTGAACGCACAGGCCGACGGCCTCGACTGGCTGCAGTCGCTGTGCGCGCCGTTCACCCCGGAGGTCACCGCGGCGCACACCGGCATCGATGCCGACAGTGTCCGGTCCCTCGCCCGGGATCTGGTGCGCGAACCGCGGGCGGCCGTCTACGGCAGGCTCGGGACGTGCGTCGGTCGCTACGGCACACTGACCACCTATCTGATCGATGCGGTGAATCTTGTTGCGGGAAACCTCGATGCGCCCGGCGGATCGGTGTTCAGCTCGATGGAGACCGTCGGTGGACGCTGGCAGGCCACGATGATGGGTCTTGCGATGCGCCGCTCGTATCGCAATCGGTCGCGGATCGGGGGGATCCCCATCGCCGTCGCGATGGAACCGGCCGCGCTGATGGCCAAGGAGATCATGACGCCGGGCGACCGCCAGATCAGGGCGATGTTCGTCTCGGCGGGCAACCCGGTCCTGTCGGTGCCCAACGGCGACGAACTCGAGTCGGCTTTCGACTCCCTGGAATTGTCTGTCGCCCTTGACTTTTACGTCACCGAGACGACCGGCAGGTTTGACTACATCCTGCCGGTGACCACGATGTACGAACGCGACGACTTCCCGTACACCTTCCAGGCCTTCCAGGCCACGCCGTTTCGGCAGGCCACCGACGCTGTGGTCGCCCCGGCAGGACAGGCCCGGCCGGAATGGGACATCATTGCCGATCTGATGGCCCGGCTGGCCCCCGGCATACCGGCCTTCGCGGTGTTCACGACTGCCCGAAAAGTACTGGGCCGCTTCGGGGTGAACCTCCAGCCGCGGATCATGATCGACGCGCTGATCCGATTGTCACAGGGCGGTGACCTGTTCGGCTTGCGTCGCGGCGGGCTGACCCATCGCCGGTTGATCGAGGACCATCCGCACGGTGTGGTGGTGGCACCGCATATCCGCACCGGTGCGCTGCGCAACTCGGTGGCCTATCTGTCCCGCCGGGTCCGGCTGAATCATTCCGCTATCGGCGCCGAGGTCGAGAAGCTCGGCAGCAGTGGACATCCCGAGGGCTATCCACTGCGGATGATCGGGATGCGCGAGCCGCGGTCGGAGAACTCGTGGATGCACAATGCGCCCCTGCTGATGCGAGGCCAGCGGGGTCACCGGGCACTCATCGGAGTCGACGACGCAGCCGAACACGGCATCGCTGACGGCGACGTGGTGCGGGTATCGTCGCCGTACGGCCAGATCACCGTCGAGGTGATGACCACCAAGGACTTGATGGCCGGAGTGATCGCCGTTCCGCACGGCTGGGGGCACACCGGCACCGGTACCTGGAAACTGGCGAATCGCGCAGGCGGGTCCAACGTCAACCGGTTGACGTCGAGCGAGCCCGAAGACGTCGAGTCGCTGGCGGGGATGGCCTGGCTGACCGGCGTCCCGGTTCGCGTCGAGCGAGTCGACACCTAAGCGATCGCGCCGGACTCCTTGAGCGCCTCGATGCGGTCCCAGTCGATGCCGATCTCCATCAGCACGATCTCGGTGTGCTCACTGGCCTGCGGGGCGCGGGTGGTTTGCAGCGCTTCATGATTGAACTGGACCGGCCCGCGCACCACCTTGAACGGTGCCCCGCCATCAGCGGCCTCCACCTCGACGATCATGTCGTTGGCGATCGCCTGCTCGTCGGTAGCCAGATCGACCAGACTCTGGAACGGCGCCCACTGGCCCTTCATCGTCTTGAGGTGCTGACGCCAGTACTCGAACGGCTTGGCGGCGATGGCCTCGGTGATGAGCCGGACACCCTCTTCGGCGTTCTGGATCAGCGGCATCACGTCGGAGAACCGGGGGTCGTCGGCGAGTTCTGCCAAGCCGAGATGTTCCCAGGTGTCGCGGATGTAGCCGGTCGGGCTGACGATGCACAGGTTGATCGTGCCGCCGTCGGAGGTCAGGTAGTTGGCCATGAACGGATTGACCGATGTCATGGAGCCCGGCATCAGCGACCGCATGGTCTCGCCGGTCTCCATGCCCTGGGTGACGCTTGCGCCGGCCGCCCACCACGCGGTGCTCAGCAGCGACACGTCGATCTCCACCGCCTCGCCCGTCCGCTCCCGATGGAACAGCGCAGCGGAGATGCCGCCGGCGATGTTCATCCCGCCGATCGAATCACCGAACGCCGGAATGCCCTGCGGCAGAGCGCCTCCGAGCTCCTCCGGGGTGAGCGCGTGGCCGACGCCACTGCGTGTCCAGAACGCGGTGCCGTCGAAGCCGCCGACCAGGCGCTCGGGTCCCTTGTCGCCATACGCGCTGCCGCGGGCGTAGATGATGTTCGGGTTGACCGCGCGGATGTGCTCGACGTCGAACCTGTTCTTCTGCCGGGCCTGCGGCATGTAGTTGGTCAGAAAGACGTCGGCGGTCTTGGCGATCTCGTAGAGCACCTCCTGGCCGTCCGGCGTGGAAACGTCGATGCCGACGCTGCGCTTGCCGCGGTTGGGATGTTCGATCAGCGGGTGCCGGTTCGGGTCGAGCTGAAAACCACCCATGTTGATGAAGCCGCGCTGAGTGTCGCCGCGGACCGGGTGCTCGACCTTGATGACGTCGGCGCCCCAGTCCGCCAGGATCGCCCCGGCCGCCGGAACGAACGTGAACTGCGCGACCTCCAATACCCGGATGCCGTCCATCACCTTGATCAAGATCATTCCTCTCGCCCGACCGTGGTAACCACATTCTCACACCCCGGACTCGGCGGGTCGAGGAATGGGCTCAACACCCCTCCAGGCGGCTACTGTAACGTTTACCGTTGACCATCCCAGAGCGGAAGGTGGTGTCTGAAGTGTGTGAGCAGGGAGCGAGCGTGGAGCTCGGGCTGCGGGCGGCACAGCGGGCCGAAACCCGGATGCTCATCGACGGGCAACTCGCTGCGGCGGCCGACGGCGCCGAGTTCGACAACGTCAGTCCTGCGACCGGACGGGTGTTGGGGGCGACTGCCGCCGCCGGGCCCGCCGATATGGACCGCGCCATCGCAGCGGCCAGGCGGGCTTTCGACGACACCGACTGGTCTACCAACCGCCCGCTGCGCAAGCGGTGCCTGGCCCAGCTACAGGCCGCCCTGGAGTCCGAGAAGGAAGACCTGCGCGAGGAACTCGTCGCGGAGGTCGGGTGCCCGGTGATGTCGACGGGCGACGCTCAATTGGAGTGGTCGCTGACCGACTCGCTGCGCTACCCGTCCCGGCTGATCGACGAATTCGGCTGGGAGCGAACGCTGGACGGCGGGGGTCTCTTCGGCGATCGCAACGTCCGCACCGTCGTCAAGGAGCCGGTCGGCGTGGTCGCGGCGATCACCCCGTCGAACTACCCGATCGAGGTCATCCTCAACAAGCTCGGCCCCGCGCTGGCGGCCGGCAACACCGTCGTCCTCAAACCCGATCCCAACACCCCGTGGAACGCCACCCGCATCGGCAGGCTGGTCGCCGAGCACACCGACGTCCCGCCCGGTGTCCTGGCCGTGGTGCCCACCCCCGACAACGGTGTCGCGGGACTGCTGGCCACCGACCCGCGGGTGGACATGGTGTCGTTCACCGGATCTACCGCGGTAGGCAAGCAGTTGATGCGTGACGGTGCCGACACCATGAAGCGCACATTCCTGGAACTGGGCGGCAAGTCGGCGCTGATCGTGCTCGACGATGCCAACCCGGCGCACATCGTCGGTGGAGCGGTCGGGGTATGCGTGCATGCCGGGCAGGCCTGCGCGCTCACCACGCGGTTGGTGATCCATGAATCGCGCTACCCGGAGGCACTGGCCGCGATCACCGCGGCCTTCCAGTCGGTGCCGGTCGGTGACCCGGCGCTGCCGAGCACATTCGTCGGCCCGCTCGTCAGCGCCACGCAGAAGCAGCGGGTGCTCGACGCGTGCGCCCAGGCTCGTCGTGACGGCGCCGAAATCGTCGTCGGCGGAGGCGATGTCGACGGTCTGCCGGAGCACCTCGCCGGTGGGTATTTCGTCGCACCCACGGTGATCATCGGTGCCGACCCCCGGTCCGCGATCGCTCAGCAGGAGATCTTCGGGCCCGTGCTGGTGGTGCTCCCGTTCCGCGATGACGACGAAGCCGTCCGCATCGCCAACGACAGCGTCTACGGGCTCGCCGGCGCGGTGCTGTCGGGGTCCGTGGAGCGTGGCACCGCTGTCGCGCGCCGGATCCGCACCGGCTCGGTCGGTGTCAACGGCGGAATGTTCTACGGCGCCGATGCCCCGTTCGGGGGTTACAAGGACAGCGGCGTCGGCCGCCAGTGCGGCCTCGAGGGATTCGAGCAGTACCTGGAAACAAAGACACTTGCGTTCCGCGCCCCACGCCAGTCATAGGAGGAGGCCCAATGAGCAAGTTGGACAACAAGGTTGCCGTCGCCTAGCGGACCGCGGTGAAAGTCACCGGCAGCGCGGTCGGTGACCGGAACGGCTGGCCGTGGATGTGCGGATCGCCGTCGGTGATCAGCGTGATGTCGCGCAGTCGATCCAGTAGAGACTCCAGCGCGACACGGGTCTCCATCCGGGCCAGGTGCAGCCCCATACAGGTGTGCTCACCCGCCGCGAACGTGATGTGCGGGGTGTGTTTGCGGAAGATGTCGAATTTCTCCGGGTCCGGCCAGCGGTTCGCATCGCGGTTGGCCGAGCCCATGCACACGTCGATCACCGAACCGGCTTTTATCGCAACACCTTCCAGTTCGTTGTCCTCGGTGGCGAACCGCTGCACGGTGGTCAGCGGGGTCTCGTAGCGCAGGCCTTCCTCGATGGCCGGCGCCAGCAGTTCCCGGTTGGCTTGTACCGCCGCGAACTGCTCGGGATGGGTGAGCAACAGATAGAGCAGATTGCCCGACGACCGGTAGGTGGTTTCCAGCCCGGCCGGCAGAAGCAGTCGCAGGAACGAGTAGATCGCCTCGTCGGTCAGCTTCTCCCCGTTGATGTCGGCACTCACCAGATCGCCGATGATGTCGTCGGTCGGCGTCGACCGACGTTTGTCGATCTGCTCGAGAAAATAGTCCTTGAGCGCCGTCGAGGCCTCGAATGCTTTCCGGTAATCGACGGCGTAGCTGATCAGTTGGACCGCGCGGCGCCGGAAGGTGGGCAGATCTTCTTCGGGTAGACCCAGAAGCCGGGTGATGACGCGGGTTGGGAACTCGAAGGTGAATGCCCGGACCAGGTCGGTGTGCTCGTCGCGGATGAATTCATCGATCAGACCGTTGACGATGGGGCGGACCACCTCAGGTTCCCAGCGCGCCAACGACTTCGACTTGAATGCCGCGGAGACCAGATTGCGGTGATCCCAATGGGCCTTGCCTTCCATCGCCAGCAACGACGGCCCGATGAACAGTCCGATGGTGGAGTCGTAGATGGAGGAGTTGAACACCCGCCCGTCGCGCAGCACCTTGTTCACGGCGTCGAAGGACACCGCGGCATACTCCTGTTTCGGGCGCAGCGACTCCGGCGTCTTCGAGTAATCCATCACCGTCCCGCGGAAGATCCCAGGGCCGCGGCGCATCTCGGCGAAGAACGGATAGGGATCGCGCAGATAATCAGCAGGCAATTGCGGCACTGCGGTATCGGTGTCCATCATGCCTCCCAGGCCGCGATGAGTTCGTCGGTGGTGGTGATGGTGGCAAGCAAGGCCAGGGTGTTCTCGATGACGGCGGTGCCGTACTCGGTGGGTACCCCGGCCACCGCATCGCGCGGCAGCACCACCCGGTAGCCGGCGTTGACGGCGTCCATCACCAGATTCGGAATCGCCACGTTCAGTGACACCCCGACGGCGACAACGGTGGTCGCACCGAGGTTGCGCAGGATCGGGTCGAGATCGGTACCGCCCATCGGGCCAAGGCCATGCCACCGGCTCAGGACGAGATCGGTTGGCTCCGGCCCGAATTGCGGCAACAGCGTGGCACCGGGGCTGCCCGGCGCGATGTCCACCGCCCGCGCGCCGATCGCGAACAGCGTGGCGTTGTGGTTGGAGCCGAGTCCATCACGCCTGCGCTGAGCCAGGCAGTGCACCACGGTCGCCCCGGCCGTCCGCGCCGCGGGCAACAGGCGGGTGATGTTGGGTAGCGCCTCACGCTCGGCTTCGCGGGCCAATGCTGCCAGTCCGGCACCGGGTCCGACGACGGCGCCCTGTAACTCCTGGGTGACGATGACGGTATGGCCCGGGTCGACGAGATCGGCGTTCATACCGGTGCCGCCGCCGAGACGTCATAGAACTGCAGAGCCCACTTGCGCATTGCCATATAGGGTTTCGCGTCAACTTTCGCCAGCGCCGGGTGTTCGACGTACTTTTGGTACCGCCAGATCTCGAGGTCGTCCCACACCGTGCCCAGATACTGCTTCTCCACCCGTTCGCGAATGTCGGCCGGCGGAATGTCACTGGTGTCCCCAGTCTTTCGCGGCCACCAGATCGAATAGAACATATTGGACACTTCGTCGTCGACGGGTGTGCAGGCGAAGATCAGCCGGTGGTTCGACGTGCCCTCGAACGCACTGATGGCGAAGCCAAGCCCGGAGAAGTGGCTGTGGATCCGCAAGGCCATGGCGTTCGGGTCGCCGCTGCGTGCATCGGGCCAGCCGGTGACGAACCGCCACTCCTCATCGACTGCCTCCCACTCCAGGCAGACCGGCGTGACCGTCGCGTGGTGGACGTAGTGGAAATGGGAACTGTCCGGCCCGTTTTCGGCCACGATCTGCGGGTGCACCGGTTCGTTCCCGGCGAAGCGGGAGAACTCCGGGTACGGGCGGTAGTACTCGTCCGGGGCGGCGGTGAATTGCGGGAACTTGGCGAACATGTCGGGCAGCTCCCACCGGGGTGGCTCACCGCCCGGGTGGTGCCACAGGAAGATGCAGCCGTGCTGCTCCTCGACGGGGTAGGTCCGAAGGCGTAGTCCCTTATTGGGCCGATCCGGCTGGTAGGGGATATAGGTGTTGGCACCGTCGGGCCCCCAGCGCCAGCCGTGGAACGGGCACTCGATGCAGTCGCCGACGACGGTGCCGCCGTGCCCGATGTGCGCGCCGAGGTGCTTGCAGTGGCCCTCGAGCACGTGCAGCTCGCCGGATTGGTCGCGATAGATCACCATGTCCTCGCCGAAGTAGTGGAGCGGCCGGACGTCACCGACGGCGTACTCCGCCGACCAGCCGATCATGAACCAGCCGGTGACCTTCCAAGTGAACGGAACCTTCACGCGGAACCTCCTCGAACCGATGTGTACCGCATCGCCCACCTGAGGGTTTGGCGGAACCGGCGATCCGGCCGGTTCCAATACTGTAATCATTACAGTCGCATCCGCTGTGCGGTGCGGCGAAGGGTCGGATGATGGATCGTGCAGATGTGCTTGTGATCGGAGCGGGGTTCTCCGGTTTGTACATGCTGCACCGGCTACGGCAGCTCGGGCTCCGGGCGCAGGTGCTGGAGAAGGCCCAAAAGATCGGCGGCACTTGGCTGTTCAACCGATATCCCGGCGCCCGGTGCGACATCGAGAGTATCGAGTACTCGTACAGCTTCTCCGAAGAGATTCAGCAGGAGTGGGTGTGGACCGAGACCATGCCCGCCCAGCCGGAGATCGAGGCGTACCTCAACTTCGTCGCCGACCGCCTTGACCTGCGCCGTGATATCCGGCTCGGGCATCCTGTCGATCCCGCTGGAACCCGACATCCCCGGGATGGGTACCTTTGCCGGCGACTCGCTGTTCAGCAGCCAGTGGCCCGAGGGCGGTTTCGACTTGTCCGGCCAGCGGGTCGGCATCATCGGCACCGGTTCGACCGCAGTGCAGATGATCCCGGTGATCGCGCGGGAGGTGGCGCAGCTCTTCGTCTTTCAGCGGTCGCCTGCGTTCACGTTGCCGTGGGAGGTTCGGCAGTTCGAGGCCGGCGAACTCGACGAGTTGAAGTCGAACTACAGCGAGATCCGGCAAGCGCAGCGCCAGCACCCGGTCGGTGCGGCACGACTCTCGGCCTTCTCAGTGCTGATCGACATGCTCGCCAGCCCGCCGATCAAGACGGCCAGCCGCGAGGAGCAGTTGCGTGCCGTCGAGGAGCGCGGCGTGATGGGTGCACTCAATTGGGGCGACATCTTCTTCGATATCGAAGCCAACCGGATGGCCACCGCACTGTACGGCGAGGCCGTCGCCAGGGTCGTCGACGATCCGGAGACCGCCGCGGCGCTGGTGCCGAGCCACCCATTCGGCTGCAAACGGCCGATCATCGACCAGGGCTATTACCGGACCTACAACCGCGACAACGTCACGCTGGTCGACCTCCGCAGGAATCCGATCCGCACGATCACCCCGGCGGGTATCTCCACGTCAACTCAGGACTACGACCTCGACGTGATCATCTACGCCACCGGATTCGACGCGATGACAGGTGCACTCACCCGCATCGATGTGCGCGGCCGCGATGGCGTGCTGTTGCGGGACGTATGGGCCGAACAGGGTCCGGTGTCCTACCTCGGGTTGGCCGTCACCGGGTTTCCGAACTTGTTCACCGTCCAGGGACCGGGCAGCCCGTCGGCGGCGACGAACTTCGTCACCGCGCTCGAACAGCATGTCGAATGGATCGGCGACTGCATCGCCTACCTGATGGCCAACGGCCACCGGACCATCGAGGCGACGCCCGAGGCGCAGCGCGAGTGGATCGAGCACACCACATCACTTGTGGCAGCGACAGTTCTGGTCCACCCGAGCTGCAATTCGTGGTACAACGGCGCCAACGTTCCCGGTAAGAAACGGATGTACATGGGCTACACGGCAGGCATTCCCGAGTACCGGCGCCGTTGCGACGAGATCGCCGACGCGGGTTACGCCGGCTTCCTGCTGGAGTGAGCGGGATGGGGCTGAGCAGCGCACACCGGCTGGCTACCCAACTGGGCGGCGTGCTGCCGCGGTCGCTGGCCGCGTTGCAGCTGTCGCAGGACTGGAGTCCGTTGTCCGGGCGCGGTCTACGGCAGGTCGCCGAGGTCGCCCTTGACGAACTGGTGGTCACCGGGATGACCCTGATGTCGTCGCCACCGCGGCTGGACCGGCCGGTCGAAGACTATGCCGGGGTCGCGGCCGAAGTGGCCGCGCTCGGCGTGGCCGGAGCGCATCCTGTGCCGGAGCCATTGGAGGTCAAGAGCATTCGTCAGGTCAGCGCCGGGGTGCTTTCCTATGACCGGATGAGCTACGACCACGACCCGCATCTGCCCACGGCGCTGGCCGCGGAAGGTCACGACGGCCCCGCCGGAGCCGAGGTCGTGCTGTTCCGCCACTCCGACGGACCGCGGCCCTGGCTGGTGTGGGTACACGGCGCGGGCCAGGGCGGCATGTCCGACATCCTCGTCGCCAGGGTCGGGCGCATCCACCGGGAGCTCGGCTTCAATGTCGCGTTGCCCGTCCAGCCCGGACATGGTCCGCGGCGCGACCGCTGGCCGGCGTATCCCGGCACCGACCCGGTCGCGAACGTCGCGGGAATGGTCCGGGCTGTCTCCGAAGTACGTGCGGTGATCGACTGGCTCGAACCCGACTCGACCACGATCGCGGTGTCCGGGTTGTCGTTGGGCAGTGCGGTCGCGGCGCTGGTGGCGGGTCTGGACGACCGGGTTCGCGCCGTCGCGCTCTACACGCCGATCCTCGGACTGAATGGGATGATCGCCCGGCATCTGCACCGGTGGGGGTCGGCGGCCGACATCATCGGTGCGGCAATGGCATCCGACATCGTGTCCGACCTGACCTCGGTGATCGACCCGCTCGCCCTCGACCCGTTACCGCCTCCGGACCGGCGGCTGATCGTCGGGGCGTGGCACGACCAGATGGCCTACCGGCAGTCCGCGTTGGCTCTGCACGAACGCTGGGGCGGGCAGCTGTACTGGCACGACGGCGGGCACGTCGGGCATCTGTTCTCGGGTGCGGTACACGCCCAGACCGAGCAGTTCCTGCGGGCCTTGACTCAGGCGCCGTAGTCGCGGACGATCCGCTCCCGCGCGTGCACCAGCTCGGCGTCCAGGTCGAAGCCTGGGGGCAGCGCGACCCACTGGAAGGCGAGACCGAAGAACGCGGCGGTGATATCGGTGACCGCGCGGTCCAGATCGATGTCCGGTCGAATCGAGTTGTCGCGCTGTCCCTTCCGTAGTCCGTCGGCCACGTTGGCGATGCCCCCGGTCAACTGGCCCTGGACGCGGTCGCGCAGTGGCGAGGTTGTCTTCATCGCCTCGAAGGTGGAGACGAACATCGCGCGCAATACGTCCCGGTCATGGGCGTACAGGTCACGTATCCGGTCGATGTGGGCAAGCACCTGGTCCATGCCGGTCGGGTACGGAACGAGTTCCGGGTTGAGCCGACTGACGTACTCCTGCAGGAAGTCCTCGAGGATCGCCTCCTTGCCGCCGAAACGGGCGTGCACCATGGTGCGGCTGTAGCCGGCTCGGCGCCCGATCTCGGCGGCAGTGGTTGCCTCCCAGCCCTTCTCGACGATGAGCTCGGCGGCGGCTTCCATCAGGCGGCGCCGGGACGTCTCGACTCGTTCGGGCTGCGTCAGACCGCGTGCGGGGGAGGGCACCCTTGCATATTAAACACCTCGCAACTATCTTGCGATGGTGACTTCAGCGACGGCAAGGGTGCCGTCAAGCATCCACGCAGTCGACCCGGCATGGCTCACCGAGGCATTGGGCGCGACCGTGACCGACGTCGTCGCCGAGCAGATCGCCCAGGACAGCGGATTCTCGTCGCTGCTGTATCGCCTGCACCTCACCGGCGAGGGAGTTCCGCCGACGGTGATCGCCAAGCTGGCCGCACAGTCGGAAGCCCGCGGCGCGATGGAGCTGCTTGGCGGCTACCGGCGGGAGTTGGCGTTCTATCGCGATATCGCGAGCCGCGCACCGATGGACTCGCCGCACGTCTACGCGGCTCGGATGGCCGACGATTGCGCCGACTTCGTGCTGGTGATGGAGGACCTCCGAGACTGGGACAACGCCGACCACCTCGCCGGATTGTCGATCGAACGCGCGCGGCTGTGCATCCAGCAGTTGGCCGGATTGCACGCCTGGTCGGTCGAACCGTCCAATATCGCTGCGCTGCGGGTATTTCCCAGTTTCGACATGCCCGCCGTCCGCGATCTACTGGTGCCAGCCTTCGGGCCCGGCTGGGAGATCTACCGAACGCACTCGGCGGCACCGTTGCCCGAGTCGGTGTCGCGTTTCGCGGAGCGGTTCACCGAGCATGCTGCGAGCGCGCTCGACGGCTTGACTGAGCGGTCGATGTTGCTGCACGGCGACATCCGCGCCGACAACATGTTCTTCTCGGGCGAGGAGATGAAGGTGGTGGACTTCCAGTTCGCCTGTGTCGGTGCGGGTGCGGCCGATATCGCCTACCTGGTCAGCCAGGGATTACCCACCGAGATCCGGCGCGGCCAGGACGAGACGCTGGTGCGCGGATACCTCCAGGACCTCGGCGACATCGGCTACTCGTTCGACGAGGCGTGGCGGCACTACCGGCTGGCGACAGGATTCCTGATCGTGTTGCCCGTCATCACATTGCTCGGTTGGGATGCGCTGCCGCAGCGCTCACGTGACCTCTGTCTGACGCTGACCGATCGGGCCGTGGCGGCGATCACCGACATCGATGCGCTCGAGGTGTTCGGATGAGCCGCAGCGCACGCGAGGTCGTCGAGCTGTACAACCTGGTGGTCTGGAACGACCGGGATGTCGCGCTGGCCGAGGAACTGCTGGGCGACAGTGTGATTCGGCACGAGGTCGGTGAAGCCGTGGTGCTCACCCATGCCGAGGCCGTTCAGCGCGTCGTCGACCATCTGGAGATGTTCGACGAGATCCGCTTCGACCTGAACCTGATGGTGGCCGGCGATGACGGCGAGCACGTCGCGATCGTCTACCAGTCACCCATGACGCTCAAAGACGGCACGCGAGTCGACGTGGGAAGTATGGAGATCTTCCGCGTCGTCGACGGCCGGATCACCGAAGTATGGAACTGCGGCTACAAACAAGGAGTTTGGGCGTGAGTGAACGCGTGCTCGATGAGCTCGGCTACTACCTGCTGGCCGGAGCCGGCGGCGAGGGGCCGGCCACGCTGATGGACGAAGCGCGCCGCGGTGAGGAGCTGGGCTTCGGTACCGGGTTCATCTCCGAGCGTTGGAACGTCAAGGAGGCGTCGTCATTGGTCGGTGCGGCGCTTGCCGTCACCAGCCGCATGCAGATCGCCACCGCGGCAACCAATCACAACACCCGTCATCCATTGATCACCGGCTCGTGGGCGACCACCATGCACCGCCTTTCCGGCGGCCGGTTCACGCTCGGCATCGGTCGCGGCATTGCGGCGATCTACGGGGCGTTTGGTATCCCACCGGTGACCACCGCGCAGATGGAAGACTTCGCCCAGGTGATGCGGCGGCTGTGGCACGGCGAGCTGATCTTCAATCATGAAGGGCCACTCGGAAAGTACCCGGTGTTGTTCCTCGATCCGGACTTCAACGAGGACATCAGGCTGGCGCTGGTGGCGTTCGGCCCGGAGACGTTGAAGCTGGGCGGCCGGGCATTCGATGACGTCATCTTGCACACCTACTTCACCCCGGAGACGTTGACTCGCTGCGTCAAGACGGTCAAGGACGCCGCCGAACAGGCCGGCCGAGATCCGGCCGACGTGCGGGTCTGGTCATGCTTCGCCACCGTGGGCGATCATCTGCCCGAGGAGTTGCGGCTGAAGAAGACCGTCGCGCGGCTGGCCACCTATCTGCAGGGCTACGGCGAGCTGATGGTCACCACGAACAACTGGGATCCCGCTGTGCTGGAACGCTTCCGCGCGGACTCCGTGGTGCAGTCGGTGGGTGGCGGGATCGATCACAAGGCAACGGCTGAACAGATCGAGCACATCGCGACGCTGATTCCCGATGAGTGGCTGGAGCCGTCGGCCACCGGGTCGGCGCAACAGTGTGTCCACCGCATCCGCAAGGAGTTCGACTACGGTGCCGACGCGGTGATCATGCACGGCGCCACCCCGGACGAGTTGGAGCCGGTGGTCGCGGCCTACCGGCATGCGGTGGGGTAGCCGAAGGCGTTACGGCTCAGGACAATTCCGGCGCAGGCAGCGGTAGCGTGCTTGCACCCTCCGGACGTAACCCGTCGAAAATGATCGCCAGGTAGCGCCGCCACAAGTCGGGCGGCGGATCGGAAAGACCATCCATCACGTGCACCGGTGCGCACATCAGCAGGAAGACGTCGGTCCCGGTGACATCGGGGCGGATCGCGCCGGCAGCGTGGGCGTTCGACACGAGCTTTTCCACGCCGGCATGCACCTCATCGCGGATCGCTACCACCCTGGTGTCATTCGCGCTGTACGTCAGCAGGTAGGTCAGGTCGTGCTGACGCCGTTGGTCGGCTGCGATGGTGAGAAATTCCAGCAGCGCCGCGCCAGGATCCTGGGCATCCGCCAACCGGTGCGCGGCGTCGGTGAGGGTGACCAGGTGGTCGCAGACCAGGGAGGCGATCAGATCCTCCTTGGAGGCGAAGTGCCGGAACACCGTGCCCTTGGCCACCCCAGCACGACGCGCGATATCGGCGACCGAAGCCTCCACGCCGCGCTCGGCGAACACCTCCTCCGCCGCAGCCAGTAGCGACTCGCGGTTACGCGCGGCGTCGGCACGCAAGGCACGAGCGGATGAGGTCACCCCCGTATGCTAGCAAGTTGACCGTGCGGTCATCTTTCGCATACGGTGGAGAAGTCAACATGACCGACCGGTCAGGTTATCCCCCCGGCCTCGAATCACGCGGAGAACAGATGAAATTGGCAGGTTCCACAGCTTTGGTCACCGGCTCCAATCGCGGAATCGGGGCGCAGTTCACGACTGAACTGCTCCGTCGCGGGGCCAGGGTGTACGCCACGGCCCGAGCTCGTCGACATTCCGGGGGCCGAGGTACTGCGCCTGGACATCCTCGACCCGGAATCGGTGCGCTCCGCCGCCGAGATCGCCGGCGACGTCGACGTCCTGATCAACAACGCCGCCGATACCGCGGGCGGCAACCTGGTAACGGGCGACCTGGCGGCCGTCAGGCGGGTGATGGAGTCCAACTACTTCGGCACACTGAACGTCATCCGGGCGTTCGCGCCGGTTCTCGCACGCAACGGCGGCGGAGCCATCGTGAACGTGCTGTCGGCGGCCGCGTGGCTCACTGTGGACGGCAACACCGCCTACGCTGCGGCCAAGTCGGCCGAATGGGGTCTCACCAACGGTGTGCGCGTCGAATTGGCAAGTCAGGGAACGCAAGTCGTCGGTCTGATGCCAGGACTCATCGGAACCGAGACATTGTTCGACTTCGCGCGCAGTGCCGGAATCGAGTTCCCCGACGGTTCGGTCACCGAACCTGCCGCACTCGTCGAGTTGGCCCTCGACGGGCTGGAAGCAGGCGATATCGAGATCGCCGACGCGATCGGTTTGCGGGCCAAGGCCACCTTGTCCGGGCCACCGCAAGCCTTTGTGCTCTGAGGGTGGCTAGGGCGTGATCACCGTCCGGCTCACCGGCTCCGCCACTTCCTGACGGCTGAAGATGCCGCGCTGCAGGGCGAGGACCAATGCGTTGCGGGTCTCCTCCGGCGAGATGAGTTCATCGAAGCCGAGGCTGCCTGCCGAACGGTAGGAGGCCTCGAGTTCCATGCTTTTGAGAATCTCGGTGACGTCTTCGTTGGCGTGTGAGGCGCGACTCAACGCGGCCGCGCTCATCGCCCCCATGGTGGCTCCGGGGTAGGCGAATGTCGCCACCTGATTGTCGAAACCCAAGAGCGACATCACCATCGATCCGAACCCGAACGCTTTGCGCAGGGTGACATGCAGCTTCAACGTCGTCGCTGCCGTCTGGGCGGCGAACATCCTTGCTCCGCTTCGGAGTACGCCGTTGCGCTCGGACTGGCTGCCCGGCAGCATGCCGGGGTTGTCGGCCAGGAACACGATCGGCAGGTGGAACGAGTCGGCGACCATGATGAAATGCGCAGCTTTGTCGGCGGCGTCGGCGTCGATCGACCCGGCCAGCTCGGTGGGCTGATTCGCGACGACCGCAACGGGATAGCCGCCGAGGTGCGCCAGCGCGCAGATGATGGCCTGGCCGAACTTCGGCTGGATCTCGAACCAGTCCGGCTCGTCGAAGACGATGTCGAGGACAGTGCGCATGTCGTAGATGTTGCGGTTGTCACGAGAGATGATGTCGAGAAGCTCGGGGGTAGGGCGAGGCCCGGCTTCCTCGTCGTACAACCGAGTCGGGGGATACGACCACGCACTGGACGGGAAGTAGGACAGGTAGCGCCGGATGTCGTCGAGTACCGCCTCATCGCTGTCGGCGACATTGTGGATCACACCGCTGGGCAGCGCGACCGTCGGTCCGCCAAGCTCCTCCTTCGAAATGTCTTCGCCGGTCGCCTCTTTGACGACCGGAGGGCCTGCGGTGAAGATTGCACCCTGCTCGCTCATGATCGAGAAGTCGCAGACCGGAGCCACGAGTGCGCCGTGGCCCGCCGATGGGCCCAGTACGGCGGAGATGGTCGGAACCTTGCCTGAGCAACGCGCCTGCGCGATCAGATCGGTCGGTGTGCGGCCATAGTGTTCGCCGCCGGCGGCGCGGAAACCGGCCCCTTCCAACAACATCACCAACGGGATCTTGTTGCGTAGCGCGAGCTCGGCGAGCCGATAGCGCTTGGCATTGCCGCCAGGACCGATGCTGCCTGCCAGGGTGGTGAAGTCCTCGGCGCCCACCATGACCGGCGTCCCGTCGACGCGACCCGCACCCGCAACCAAGCCGTCCGCCGCGACCTCGCCACCGACGAGGGTGCCGAACTCTTGGAAGCTGCCGGGGTCGAGGAGGTGGTCGATGCGCGCGCGGGCGTCGAGCTTTCCCTTGCCGTGGTGCTTGGCCAGGCGTTCCTCGCCGCCCATGGAATGCGCATGCTGACGGCGTCGGCTCAGGTCGTGGAGCGTCTCCTGCCAGTCCTGCGCATTGCTCATCGACGTGTCCTTACCGTGGCGGCGTTGACCATACTGAATTGCTTACTGTAGCGTCTGCCGACATGGGCGAGGTCGGCAGTCTCAAAGTCGACCGAGGGGTGATCAGCCGGCTTGCCGGCGTTGTCGACGGGGCCCGCGAGGTCGAGCGGCTCGGTTACGACGGGTGCTGGACGGCGGAGATCAACCATGACCCTTTCCTTCCTCTGACGCTGGCGGCAGAGCACACCACGCAGATCGAATTGGGAACGTCGATCGCGGTGGCCTTCGCCCGCAATCCGATGACCGTGGCCAACATCGGGTGGGATCTACAGGACTACTCACGCGGTCGGCTCCTGCTCGGACTGGGAACGCAGATCAAACCGCACATCGAGAAGCGGTTCAGCATGCCGTGGAGCCATCCCGTCCGACGCATGGGCGAGTTCGTCACTGCGCTGCACGAGATTTGGGCCAGTTGGCGCGACGGCACCAAGCTGAGGTTCGATGGCGAGTTCTACACCCATCGGCTCATGACACCGATGTTCGTCCCCGAACCGCACCCGTACGGGTCGCCGAAGGTGATGATCGCCGCCGTCGGTGAATTGATGACGCAGATGTGCGGCGAGGTGGCCGACGGTCTGATCGCGCACGCCTTCACCACCAAGCGGTATTTCGACGAGGTGACGATTCCTGCATTGCAGCGGGGGCTGGCCACGTCGGGGCGCGCCCGCCACGAATTTCAGATTATGGCACCGGTATTCGTGGTGACCGGTGCGGATGAGGCCGAGATGGCGGCCGCGGCGGCAGCCTCGCGTAAACAGATCGCGTTCTACGCCTCCACGCCCGCTTACCGAAAGGTGTTGGAGCTGCACGGCTGGGGCGATCTGCAGACCGAGTTGCACCGCCTGTCGCTGGACGGCCAGTGGGACACGATGGCGACGCTGATCTCAGATGAGATCCTGTCCACGTTCGCGGTTGTGGCGCCCCTGGACGGTCTGGCTGCCGCGCTGCGGGAGCGCTGCGACGGGATCATCGACCGGGTGATGATCGGGTTGCCGTCGTCCGCGTCTGATGACACCGCACGTGCGTTTCTCGATGAGGTGCGCGCGGGCTGAGTTCTTCTGGGGCTCAGTGGTTTATCCCCAGATCCGACTTCATCCACAGATCGATTTCGACGTCTGTTTTTGTCGGTTGCCCGGGATAAAATTCCAACATGCTTTCGATCGAGGTGGGTGAGGCGCTCGACGCGATCGATGCGGCGTTGTCCACGTTGTCGAAGGTGGATGTGGCCGGGCTTGCGGTGATGGATGTGTTGGAGTTGGCCGCCCGGTGTGAGAAGGCGACCCGCCATCACGATGTGGTGCGCTACGACCTCAGTCATGAGTTGCATCGGCGTGAGGTCAGCGAGATCGGTGGTAAGCCGGGCAAGGTGCTGGCCGATTGGTTGCGGATCACGCCGGCGGAGGCCAAGCGCCGCGCCGAGGTAGTTGAGCCTCTGAGCCCGCGCACCGCGTTGAGCGGGGAGCCGCTGGCGCCGCGTCAGCCCGGTACGGCGCAGGCGTGGCGCGACGGGAACCTCGATGGCGAGCATGTGCGGATCATTGCGAAGTTCCTCGCACAGTTGCCCTTTGATGTGCCCGCCGAGGTCCGTGACGGCGCCGAGCTGTTCCTGGCCGAGAAGGCGACACAGATGCGCCCGGATCAATTGAGCCGGGTGGCGCATCGGTTGGCGTTGGAGATCAACCCGGACGGTCAGTTCTCCGATGAGGACCGAGCCCGCAAACGCTCCGCGGTGGCGGGCCGCCAACAGCCCGACGGGATGACCGAGATCCGGATCAATGCCACCCCGGAGATGATGTCTTACGTCGAGGCGGTGTTCGCCAAGTTCGCTGCCCCGGGCATGTGCAACCCGGCCGATCAAACCGCGGTCACCGAGGGTGAGCCTACCCACGAACAGGCACAAGTGGATTCTCGTACGATCGGGCAGCGCCAGCATGATGCGTTGATGGCGATGTTGCGCAGCGCCCTCGGTGATCCGAAACTCGGGCAGCACAACGGCCTACCCGTCACCGTGATCGTGTCGACCACCTTGCAGGAACTGCAGAACGCGACCGGCCACGGCATCACCGGCGGCGGCACGATGCTGCCGATCACCGACGTCATCCGGATGGCCCGGCACAGCTACCACTACCTGACCATCTTCGACGGAGTCACCGGCCAAGCCTTGTGGTTGGGCCGCACCAAACGCATCGCCTCGGCCGATCAACGAATTGTGTTGCACGCCAGAGATCGAGGATGCACCAAGCCGGGTTGCACGGTGCCCGGATATGCCACCCAAGTCCACCACGCCGCCAAAGACTGGAAACACGGCGGCGCCACCGATATCGACGAATTGGCCTTCGCCTGCCCACCGGATAATCAGCTCGTGGAAACCGGCGGCTGGACGACCCGCAAACTCGCAGGCGGCGACACCGAATGGATCCCACCGCCACACCTACCGATGCTGATCGGCGGGGTCAACGACTATCACCACCCTGAACGTTTCCTGCCGAAAGACGAGGATCCGTGAGGCCGGGGAATGAATGGAGCCTCGTGGGGCTTGTAGGCAAGCATGACGTTCACGCTGACCGACGACTCAGCCCTGCTCCAGCCGATCACCATCGGGGCGAACACCGCGCGGAATCGCCTCTTCATGGCGCCGCTCACCCGGTCGCGCGCCCAACCGGACGGCACGCCGAGCGACCTGCAGGTCGAGTACTACGCGCAGCGTGCGTCGGCCGGGCTGATCATCAGCGAAGCCACCGCCATCTCCCAGGCGGGCAACGGGGCCTACGTCAACACCCCTGGCATCTACACCGACAGCCAGCAGGAGAAGTGGGCCGAGGTGGCTTCCGCCGTGCACGCCCAAGACGGGTTGATGTTCATGCAGATCTGGCACGTCGGCCGGATGGCGCACCCGGACATCAGTGGTGCGGAGTCGGTGGCGCCGTCCGCAATCGCGGCGAAAATGCTCGCCCACACCCCGACCGGCAAGAAGCCGCTGCCGGTGCCGCGGGCGTTGGCTACCGACGAAATCGCCGGAGTGGTAGCGCAATTCCGCGCTGCCGCACGCCGCGCTGTCGACGCGGGCCTGGACGGCGTCGAAATCCATTCCGCCAACGGCTATCTCCTGCACCAATTCTTGGCCGACGCCACCAACACCCGCACCGACCGGTACGGCGGATCGGCAGAGAACCGGGCTCGGCTGACCGCGGAGGTCGTCGAAGCGGTCGCCGCCGAGATCGGTGCCGATCGGGTCGGTCTGCGCATCTCGCCCGGGAACGGGGCCGGTGATGTCAACGAGGTCGACACCGTCTCGGCCTATGAGGCTCTGCTGGAACGCATTTCGCCGCTGGGTCTGGCGTACCTGCACGTCCTGATCAATCCCGACTCTCCGGAGTTCGGAATCGTGCGGGCGCTGTGGTCAGGACCGTTCGTCCTGAACACCGGTCGCGAAGTCGACACCAGCTTCTGCGAGCTGGAGAACCTGGCCGACTGGGGTGCCATCAGCGCCGCCGCGGTCGGCCGGGCATACCTGGCCAATCCCGACCTCATCGAACGGCTGCGCACCGGTGCCGAGCTGACCGAGCCCGACGTGGCGACGTTTTACTCGCCGGGCCCGGCGGGTTACGTCGACTACCCGACGCTGGCGCCGACTGCCTGAGCTGACTTCTCGTGCAGCCGCTGGCGTTCGACGGTGGCGAGATAGAACGCCCACGCGAAAGCGAAGCTGGTGAACAGACTCGACACGAAGAACAGCCACGGCCGGCGAATCCCGCGCCGGTAACCGTCGACGATCGTGAACAGCGGCAGCAGGATCACATTGCCGATCGTGTAGTCCTGGCTGGCTGACGCCGCTGCCGGGTTGTCGTAGCCCAACGTGATGAATTGCCACCAGCTGCCCGCGCCGGTGAACACGTTGCCCGAGCCGTCGGCGTATTGATGCACGAACTGAATGTTGAAGTACCAGCCCAGCGCCACCGACGCGATGCCCACCAGGTAGTACACGATCTCGAGGGCACTGACCGCGGGACCGTTGGCCGGCCGGCGGAATACCGCCGAATTGGATCCGATGATCCACGCGATGACGAGAACGGCCAGCACTGCATGAACGAGGAGCGTCATGGCTTCGTAACTGTAGTGAAGTTGGGTAATCGTTTTGTCAATTTTGACAATTCTTTTTGAGGTAGGTTACCTCCGTGGTTCGCCCTGCTCAGACAGCGCGCAGCGAGCGCACGCGCGACGCCCTGCGCCGTGCGGCGCTCGTGCGTTTTCTGGCCCAGGGTGTCGAGGACACCTCCGCTGAGCAGATCGCCGACGACGCGGGGGTATCACTGCGCACCTTCTACCGGCACTTCACCTCCAAGCACGACCTGCTGTTCGCCGACTATGACGTCGGGTTGGAGTGGTTCCGGGCCGCCCTGCAGGCCCGCTCGCCCGGAGAATCGATCATCGAGTCGGTGCAATCGGCCATCGACGCCTCGCCGTATGACCCCGAAGCCGTCGCGCAGATCGCGGCGCTGCGGGCCAAGGAACTCGACGCGGGTCGAATCGTTCGGCACACCCGCCAGGTGGAGGCCGAATTCGCCGACGCCATTGCAGACCAGCTGTCGCAGAGCGCCCCGGCCACCACGCCCGACGAGCGTCTGCGGGTGATCGTGACGGCACGGTGCATCGCCGCCGCGGTCTTCGGTGCGATGGAACTCTGGATGATCGGCGAAGACACGTCACTGGCCGAATTGGGCAGGCTGTGCCGCACCGCGTTGGAGTCGTTGCGCAAGGGCATCATCGACGAGTGACCGGGTCGGGTCAGAACCCGAAGCCGAGTTCGGCGGGGACCTCGGACCCGAAGGCGAGATCGAGCCCGCGAAGCAGTTGTGGATCCGGACACTGCAGGCGATGTGCCGCCGCGAACACCGACGGCCGGTGCGCCCCGAGATAGATGCTGCCCAGTATCGAAAGATCAAGGCGCACATCGGCTGGCGCGTCACTGGGCACGCACCGGGCGCGGCCGTCGGAGATGCTCAGAAGATAGCGGCCCCCGCCGCCGAGCTCATCGTCCGAGACGTCCAGGACGGCCGTGACCTCATGGAGGTACGAGCGGGCCTCCAACACTGCGGGGATGTCGATGATCCGCAGCCATAACGCATCCTCGGTGTTGACCGTGCGCATCCGGCGGGGGTCGGCGAGCAGGTACCGCAGCGGATCGCCGGGATGAATGTCGGCTGTGATGGACGTCATCAGATCGAGTCCGAGCAGCGTCTGCCACAACGCGATGTGGGCGTCCGGGGTCACCGCGGTGAACTTGGTGACCTCGACGGACTTCGTTTCCGCGACGTGCGTGCGATACATGACAAAGCCGTCGGCATGCAGCAGTGCGAACAGCGGGCTACCACCGCGGCGGGCGGATTCGCGATCTGCCAGAACCTCATCCCACAGGGCCGCGGGCGTGTGCAGCCCGCCAGGAGTGCGCCTGCGCCATCGCTCATAGATGTCGGCGAGCTGGTCGCGGTGGGTGACCGGGTCGACCACCCGAACCCCGCCCATGCGGGGGACGGAGCTGTGCATTTCGGCGCCTCGGCGATCGACCGACACGCTGATCTCATCGGTGGCCGGCCCGTATCCGAACCGGCTGTAGATGGTGGCTTCGCTGGCCAGTAGAGCGGCGATCGGGTACCCCGCGCGCGTGATCCAGTTGTGCAGCTCGACGAACATCGCCCGCAGTACACCGCGCCGGCGGTGCGTCGGGGCGACCGCCACCCACGTGATGCCGGCAGCGCGCAGAAGTTTCCCGCCCGGCACCGTCAGCTCCAGATCCAACGGCAGCGCCATGCCGACGAGATCGGCACCGTCACAGGCGATCACCACGCCGTCGCGCGCGGCCATCGACCGCCAGACAGCCGTGGTTTCGGCGTCACGGAAGGACCCGAAGCAGGTGGCTGCCAACCGTCTCATCGCCGGCCAGTCGTCATCGCCGGCGAATCGCAACGTCACATCGGGGGATGTCGAAATCGGGCCGGCCACACCTGCGACGCTGTCACATCCTCGGTCGAATCGCATTCGGATTTTTCCGAGGGTCGAGGCTCAGTGGCGCACGGTGTCGTCGAGTTCGGCCGGCTCCGCGATCGTCAACACGGCATCGACGATATGCGGGTTGGCCTCGAGCTTGCCCTCCAGCTCGCGCAGGGTGTGCGCGATTCGCGACTCGATCTGATCGCCCACCAGGTCCACGCTGGCCACCACGAAAAGCTGTCGTGGCCCGACGAATTCGAGCCGAACGAAGCGCACCGACGCCACTTCGTCGAGCGCCTCGATCCGCGCGACCACGGCGTCACGAAGTTGTGGGGTCCCCGGCTCTCCGGTCAGGAACCCGCGATTGCGGTCGATCAGCAGCACCGCCACCACGCCGAGCAGCAGCCCCACCAGAATCGAGCCGACCGCATCCCAGGCCGCCACCCCGGTCAGCTGATGTAGACCGATACCGGCACCGGCCAGCACGATGCCGATCAACGCGGCTGTGTCCTCGGCGAACACCGCGCGCACCGTGGGATCGGACGTCTGCATCGCGTACTCGAGCACTTCGCGGTCCATCACATGAGCAGCGGTGCGTAGCTGTCGCACGGCCTGCGTCAACGAGATGCCCTCCATGACAAGCGCGATCCCCAGCACCACATAGGCCACCAGGTAGTGCTCATCGGCAGGCCGGTCGTCGAGCAGTTCGTTGACCCCGCGCCACACCGAGACCGTCCCGCCGACGACGAACAGTCCGACTGCCGCCAGCAGCGACCAGACGTAGGCCTCCCGGCCGTAGCCGAGCGGGCGCTCCCGGTCCGCGGCACGACTGGCGCGGCGATTGGCGATCATCAGAAACGCCTGGTTGCCGGTGTCGGCCCACGAGTGCGCGGCCTCCGCCGCCATCGATGCGGACCCGGACATCACACCCGCGAGCGTCTTGGCCACCGCGACGACCAGGTTGGCGCCGAACGCGATGGCCACCGTCTTCGTGCTCTCACCCTGCGCCGCGCCGGCCGCGTCTTCACCGAGGAGGTTCTTCGTCGCAGTCATCCCCGCTGGGGTACCCGTGGCATGCTGACCACATGCATGCGTTCCGCGCCGCCGTCGAAGCCGGTGATTTCGATGCCCTGCCCGCTCTCTGCGCCGAGGACGTGGTCTTCCGCAGCCCGATCGCGCACAAGCCCTACCAGGGCCGCGACCAGATCGGCGTCATCCTGCGGGCGGTCTCGCGAGTGTTCGCCGACCTCACCTACGTGAAGGAGATCGGCGGCGAAGGCCAGGCCGACCACGCGCTGGTGTTCGTCGCCAAGGTCGGCGACCTCGAGATCAACGGCTGTGACTTCCTGCACGTCCGCGAGGACGGGCTCATCGACGAGTTCACCGTGATGCTGCGCCCGCTGAAGGCCGTCACGAAATTCGCCGAGCTGATGGCCGTGGAATTTGAAAAGGAAATGGCCGCCGCCGGATTGGCGTAATCCTCGGCGTGGGTCCGCACATCCGCCGCGCCGGCGGAGCACTATGAGGCATGGCGCGGATCGGCGACGACTCCCTGATCGTCCGCGGTGAATTGCGTCCCGACGGCACTTGGCTTTTCACCATCCGGTACATCGTGCACTTCGAGGCGGGAGAGCTCGGCACCCGATTCGCGGACTCGGTGCAAGTGTCCGCGGACGGCCGGGCGACCCCCGTTCCGTTCGTCGCGTGTGGCCGCTCGGTGCTGCGCAAAAAGCGGGTCATCGTCGACGACGAGACATTGGCTTCCCGCGACGACCTCTACGCGACCGTGTGCGTGCGGCCCCGCGGCGGCGCCGACGCGCTGACTCAGTCGGCGCGGCTGCGCAGGATCTCCACCCAGTCGCTCGGTACCCGGCCGCGCGGACCCGGGGTGGTCTCCTCGGACGGCCGGCTCTCCGGCGGGGCCAGATCCGGACCGTCGTAGTACTGGTTGGTCTGGTAGTCCCAAAACCAGTCCTCACCCGGCTCGAACGATCTGATGATCGGATGTCCACTCGACCGCCAGTGCGCGGCGGCATGCCGCATCAGCGAATCGTCGCAACAGCCGATATGCCCGCAGGCGGCGCAGCGCCGCAGGTGCACCCACCATCCGCCGGCGGCGTCGCATTCGACGCATCCGGTGCCACTCGGTGGAACCGACGGATCTACCGCTTCAGCCATGTCTGCGAGCTTAGGGGACGCGGCCGCGAAAACAGTTGGCCCTCACGGGAGAACTCACGTGCAAATCGTCCGCACCAACTATGGTCACGCCCATGGCAGTCAAAGATTCCCGCGAGGTCGTGATCGAGGCCAGTCCCGAAGCGATCCTCGATGTCATCGCCGATGTCGAATCGACACCCACCTGGTCGCCGCAGTACCAGAGCGCAGAGGTGCTGGAGGCCTACGACGACGGCAGACCACACAAGGTGAAGATGAAGATCAAGGCGGCGGGTCTGACCGACGAGCAGATCGTCGAATACACCTGGGCCGACAACGAGGTGAGCTGGACGCTGGTCAAGGCCGGCCAATTGCGTTCGCAGGACGCCAAGTACACGCTGACGCCCGACGGCGACAAGACCAAGTTGCGGTTCGACCTGTCGATCGACCTGGCGGTGCCGCTGCCCGGGTTCGTGGTCAAGCGCACCATCAAGGGTGCGATGGAGACCGCGACCGACGGACTGCGCAAGCAGGTGCTGAAGGTCAACAAGGGATAGTTTCGGAATCGCGCTCGCGGGCAATGGTGCGGACATGGCCGTCACCGAAACTCGCGAGGTCACCATCGAGGCGACGCCCGAGGAGATCCTCGCCGTGCTGTTCGACCTGGAGTCCCTGCCGAAGTGGTCGCAGGCGCACCAGAAGGTGGAGGTGCTCGAGCGAGACTCCGAGGGTCGCCCGAGCAAGTCCCGCCAGACGGTCAAGGTCGTCGGCATCAACGACGAGCAGGTGCTGGATTACGCCGTCCATGCCGACGGGGTCAGCTGGACCCTGGCCAGCTCCAAACAGCAACGCGCACAAGAGGGTCGATACACGCTGACCGCCGACGGTGAGTCGACGCGGGTTAGGTTCGAGCTGACCGTCGACCCGCTGGTTCCGCTGCCCGGGTTCGTGATCAAGCGCGGCGCCAAAGGTTTGATGGAGACCGCAACAGACGGGCTGCGCAAGCAGGTTCTGCGGACCAAGAAGAACGGCTGAGCTACCTTTCAGTCGTGACGAATACCGGACCCCTGGCCGGGGTGAGAGTGATCGAACTCGGCGGGATCGGCCCGGGCCCGCACGCCGGCATGATCCTGGCCGACCTGGGCGCAGACGTGGTGCGGGTGCGCAGACCTGGCGGGTTGCAGATGCCGCCGGAGAACGTCGACCTCATGCACCGCGGCAAGCGGGTCGTCGACCTGGACGTCAAGAACCAACCCGGCGCGCTGCTCGGCCTGGCGGCGAAAGCCGACGTGCTCCTGGACTGCTTCCGGCCCGGCACCTGTGAGCGCCTCGGCATCGGGCCCGACGACTGTGCGGCGGTCAACCCGCGGCTGATCTTCGCCCGCATCACCGGGTGGGGTCAGGACGGGCCGCTGGCGTCGACCGCCGGCCACGACATCAACTACCTGTCGCAGACCGGCGCGCTGAGCGCGATTGGCTACCGCGACCGGCCGCCGGTGGCACCGCTGAACCTCGTCGCGGACTTCGGCGGCGGCTCGATGCTGGTGCTGCTCGGCATCGTCGCCGCCCTCTACGAACGGGAGAAGTCCGGCCAGGGCCAGGTGATCGACGCGGCGATGGTCGATGGGGTTAGCGTGCTGGCCCAGATGATGTGGACGATGAAGGCGACCGGCTCGCTGGCAGACCAGCGTGAGTCCTTCCTGCTCGACGGCGGTGCACCGTTCTACCGCACCTATGAGACGTCCGACGGCGGGTACATGGCGGTCGGGTCGATCGAGCCCCAGTTCTTCGCCCAATTGCTGGCCGGGCTCGGGTTGCCGGCCGAAGATGTGCCCGGCCAATTCGAGCGGGACCGCTACCCCGAGATGCGTGAGCTCTTTGCGACGACCTTCGCCGATAAGACCCGTGCGGAGTGGACCGCGATCTTCGCAGGCACCGACGCGTGCGTCACGCCGGTGCTGAGCTGGACCGAGGCCGCCTGCAACGAGCATCTTCTGGCGCGCCGCACCGTTATTAACGTTGATGGCACCGACCAGGCAGCTCCGGCGCCGCGGTTTTCCCGCAGCGCCGCCGGACCGGTGGGGCAGCCGCCGCAAACCACCACATCGCTGGCCGACATAGATTGGTAATGGTTCAACTGGGCCAAAGCCGACACAGCGGGCCCACCGAGTAACTAAGTTTGCTGATTGTGGCGGTACGGGCATCGCGCGAGATCGTGATCGACGCCCCGCCGGAGGCCATCCTCGATGCCATCGCCGATATCGAGGCGGCGCCGACGTGGTCGTCGGTCCACAAGCATGCCCATGTCGTGGATCGCTATCCGGACGGACGGCCGCGGCGGGTCAAGGTCACCGTCAAGGTGCTCGGGATCATCGACCACGAAATCGTCGAATACCACTGGGGACCAGACTGGGTGGTTTGGGACGCCGACCGGACCGCGCAACAGCATGCCCAGCACGGCGAATACACCCTGCACCCCGAGGGTGAGGCGACCCGCGTCCGGTTCGATCTCACCCTGGAACCGTCCACACCGTTGCCGCACTTCCTGGTCAAGCGGGCGAAGAAAGCGGTCCTGATCGCCGCGACCGAAGGCCTCCGTGGCTTCGTACTCAGCGGCAAGGGATCGCTTCAGCGCGAATAGTCGCTAGGCGAGGTCGCGGCCGCGTGCTAGCGCGCCGAGCCTGCGGATCGCCTCGTCGAGAGTATCGTCGCGCTTGCAGAAGGCGAAGCGCACCAAGTGATTCCACTCGCCGATATGGGGAGAGTGTGGATCGCAGAACGCCGACATCGGGATTGCCGCGACCCCGGCTTTGGTAGGCAACTCCGCGCAGAACTGGGTGCTGTCGGAATAGCCGAGCGGCCGCGGGTCGGCGCACAGGAAGTAGGTGCCCGCGCTGTCGTGGACGCCGAAGCCCAACTCGGACAACGCCGTCGAGAGCCGATCCCGCTTGGCCTGCAATGAATCTCGCAGCGCACTCACCCAGGCCTCTTCGAAATTCAGCGCGTAGGCGACCGCGGGCTGAAACGGTGCGCCACCCACGTAAGTCAGGTATTGCTTGGCCGCCCGCACCCCGGCAATCAGATCCGGCCTGCCGCACACCCAGCCGATCTTCCAGCCGGTGCAGTTGAACATCTTGGCGGCACTGGAGATCGTCAGCGTGCGCTCGGCCATGCCGGGGTAGGCCGCCAGCGGCAGATGCTTTTTGTCGTCGAACACCAGATGCTCGTACACCTCATCGGTGATCACCAGCAGGTCGGCGTCGACCGCAAGTGCCGCCAGCGCCCGCAGGTCTCGGTCCGCGAGCACCATGCCGGTGGGGTTGTGCGGCGAGTTCACGATCAGCGCGCGGGTCTTCGGCGTCACCGCGGCGCGCAGGGCGTCGACGTCGAGGGCGAAGCCGCGGCCGTCGGGCACCAGCGGCACCGGCACCCGCCGGCTGCCGGCCATCGCGATGACAGGGGAGTAGGAGTCGTAGAACGGCTCGATCAACAGCACATCCGAGCCCGGCTCCACCAGGCCGAGGATGGCGGCCGCGATCGCCTCGGTGGCGCCAACGGTGACCAGCACCTCGGTCTCCGGGTCGTAGTCGACGTCGTACTGCCGCTTGCGCTGGGCGGCGATCGCCTCGCGCAGCGGGGCGATGCCCAGCCCGGGCGGGTATTGGTTGACGCCCTCGGCGATCGCCTTCTGCGCGGCCGCCAGCATCCCGGCCGGGCCGTCCTCGTCCGGGAAGCCCTGGCCCAGGTTCACCGCGCCGATCCGGGCGGCCAGTGCCGACATCTCGGCGAAGATCGTCACCGCGTACGGCTGCAACCGGTCGACCGGAGCCGGACGGCCGCCTTCATGCGAACCCGTCATGGTGCGGAGCTTAGCCGGAGGCTCGATTATCAGCGGTTTCGTCAATTCTCATCGGCAGTTGGGTTCACCGCACCGGCCTGACCTGAGCGACTGCCCAACCATCCGGTTGGGCGGCCTTGGTAGGCTTCGCGGGCAGAGGACGACTGTCGAGTAGGTCGTCACGCCCAATTCCGAACAGGACCTGGAGAAAACACACATGTCCGAAGAAGCCTTCATCTACGAGGCCATCCGAACCCCGCGCGGTAAGCAGCGCGGCGGATCGCTCAACGAAGTCAAGCCACTGAACCTCGTGGTCGGCCTGATCGAGGAACTGCGCTCGCGCTTCCCCGACCTCGACGAGAACCTGATCAGCGACGTCATCCTGGGCTGCGTGTCCCCGGTCGGCGACCAGGGCGCCGACATCGCCCGCACCGCGGTGATCGCGGCAGGCATGCCCGACACCGTCGGTGGCGTCCAGCTGAACCGCTTCTGCGCATCCGGTCTGGAAGCCGTCAACACCGCAGCGCAGAAGGTCCGCTCCGGCTGGGACGACATGGTCCTCGCCGGTGGCGTCGAGTCGATGAGCCGCGTCCCGATGGGCTCCGACGGCGGTGCGATGTTCACCGACCCGGCCACCGTGTTCGACAACTACATCGTGCCGCAGGGCATCGGCGCCGACCTGATCGCCACGATCGAGGGTTTCTCCCGTGAGGACGTCGACGCCTACGCCGCGCAGTCCCAGGAGCGCGCCGCCGCGGCCTGGTCGGGCGGCTACTTCGCCAAGTCCGTGGTCCCGGTCAAGGACCAGAACGGCCTGCTGATCCTCGACCACGACGAGCACATGCGCCCCGGCACCACCGTGGAGGGCCTCGGCAAGCTCAAGTCCGCATTCGAGGGACTGGCCGCGATGGCCGGCTTCGACGACGTGGCGCTGCAGAAGTACCACTGGGTCGAGAAGATCAACCACGTCCACACCGGCGGCAACAGCTCCGGCATCGTCGACGGCGCCGCTCTGGTGCTCATCGGCAGCGAAGCCGCGGGCAAGTCTCAGGGCCTGACCCCGCGGGCGCGCATCGTGGCCACCGCCACCAGCGGTTCGGACGCGACGATCATGCTGACCGGCCCCACGCCGGCCACCCGCAAGGTGCTCGACCGTGCCGGCCTGACCGTCGACGACATCGACCTGTTCGAGCTCAACGAGGCCTTCGCGTCGGTGGTGCTGAAGTTCCAGAAGGACCTGAACATCCCGAGCGAGAAGCTCAACGTCAACGGTGGCGCGATCGCGATGGGCCACCCGCTTGGTGCCACCGGCGCCATGATCACCGGCACCATGGTCGACGAGCTCGAGCGTCGCGGCGCCAAGCGCGCGCTCATCACGCTGTGCATCGGCGGCGGCATGGGTGTCGCCACCATCATCGAGAGGGTTTAAGGAAAAGTCATGGCAGAGAACACGATTGCGTGGGACAAGGATGCCGACGGCATCGTCACGCTGACGATGGACGACCCGACCGGTTCGGCCAACGTGATGAACGAGCACTACAAAGAGTCCATGCACACGGCGGTAGAACGCCTGGTTGCCGAGAAGGATTCGATCACCGGTGTGGTCATCACCAGCGGCAAGAAGACCTTCTTCGCCGGTGGCGACCTCAAGAGCATGATCACCGCCGGTCCGGAGAACGCCGGTGAGATCTTCGCCGAGGTCGAGGACATCAAGCGCGACCTGCGCGCCCTGGAGACCCTCGGCAAGCCGGTCGTCGCCGCGATCAACGGCGCCGCCCTCGGCGGTGGCCTGGAGATCGCGCTGGCCTGCCACCACCGGATTGTGGCTGACGTCAAGGGCGTTCAGATCGGTCTGCCCGAGGTCACCCTGGGCCTGCTGCCCGGTGGCGGCGGCGTCACCCGCGTGACCCGGATGCTCGGTATCCAGAACGGCTTCGTCAACGTATTGAGCCAGGGCACCCGGTTCAAGCCGGCCGCTGCCAAGGACAACGGCCTGGTGGACGAACTCGTCGGCAGCGTCGAGGAATTGGTGCCCGCCGCCAAGGCATGGATAAAGGCAAACCCCGAATCGCACACCCAGCCGTGGGATGCCAAGGGCTACAAGATGCCCGGCGGCACCCCGGCCAGCCCGTCGCTGGCGGCGATCCTGCCGTCGTTCCCGTCGCTGCTGCGCAAGCAGCTCAAGGGCGCGCCGATGCCGGCGCCGCGGGCCATCCTGGCCGCCGCCGTCGAAGGCGCGCAGGTGGACTTCGACACCGCCAGCCGCATCGAGAGCCGGTACTTCACCGAGCTGGTCACCGGGCCGATCGCCAAGAACATGATCCAGGCGTTCTTCTTCGACCTGCAGGCCATCAACTCCGGTGGATCGCGGCCCGACGGCATCGGCAAGACCCCGATCACCAAGATCGGTGTGCTCGGTGCGGGCATGATGGGCGCCGGTATCGCCTACGTGTCGGCCAAGGCCGGCTTCGATGTGGTCCTCAAGGACGTCACGCTCGAAGCGGCCCAGAAGGGCAAGGGTTACTCCGAGAAGTTGGAGGCCAAGGCCCTTGAGCGGGGCAAGACCACCCAGGAACGGTCCGACGCCCTGCTGGGCCGGATCACCCCGACGGCCGACGCCGCCGACTTCAAGGGCGTCGACTTCGTCATCGAGGCGGTCTTCGAGTCGGTCGAGCTGAAGCACAAGGTGTTCCAGGAGATCGAGGACATCGTCGAGCCCAACGCGCTGCTGGGCTCGAACACCTCGACGCTGCCGATCACCGAACTCGCGACCGGGGTGAAGCGCCAGGACGACTTCATCGGCATTCACTTCTTCTCCCCGGTCGACAAGATGCCGCTGGTGGAGATCATCAAGGGCGAGAAGACATCTGACGAAGCGCTGGCCCGGGTGTTCGACTACACGCTGGCCATCGGGAAGACCCCGATCGTGGTCAACGACAGCCGCGGCTTCTACACCAGCCGGGTCATCGGCACCTTCGTCAACGAAGCGCTGGCGATGCTCGGCGAGGGTGTGGAGCCCGCGTCGATCGAGCATGCGGGCACCCAGGCCGGCTACCCGGCCCCGCCGCTGCAGCTGTCCGACGAGCTCAACCTCGAACTGATGCACAAGATCGCTCTCGCCACTCGCAAGGGCGTCGAGGACGCCGGCGGCACCTACGAGCCGCACCCGGCGGAGGCCGTTGTCGAGAAGATGATCGAACTCGGCCGTCCCTCAAGGCTTTCCGGTGCCGGATTCTACGAATACGTCGACGGCAAGCGCACCCAGTTGTGGCCGGGGCTGCGGGAAACCTTCTCCTCGGGCACTTCGACGCCGCCGCTGCAGGACATGATCGACCGGATGCTGTTCGCCGAGGCGCTGGAAACCCAGAAGTGCTTCGACGAGGGCGTGATCACGACGACGGCCGACGCCAACATCGGCTCGATCATGGGCATCGGCTTCCCGCCGTGGACCGGTGGCGCCGCACAGCTGATCGTCGGCTACCCGCACGGCGGTAAGGCCGGGTTCGTGGCGCGCGCCAAGGAACTGGCGGAGAAGTACGGCGAGCGGTTCAACCCGCCGGCGTCGCTGCTGTAACTGTTCCATCGCGACCAGACGCAAAGGTCCCCGAAACCTCGGTGTTTCGGGGACTTTTGCGTCTGGTCGGCAGGCGACCGTTAGCGTGGGGCGCGTGAGCGAGGGCGCCGCAACGATCAGCAGCAAGCTGGCCGCCAGCCTGGCAGGCTACGGCGGCGCGCCGTGCATCGAGTTCAACGGTCGCTGGTACACCGGTGACGAGATCGCTGCCTATGCCCGTGCCATCGACGATGCCTTGGCGCGGGCGGGAGTCGCGGCCGGCGCGACTGTGGCAGTGGTGGCCCGCAACCGCCCGCCCCATGCGGCGGCCGTGATCGGATTGCTCGGCGGCGGGCGGTGGGTGCCGATGATCTATTCGTTCCAGTCGGCCGAGGCGATCGGGCGGGACATCGAACAGCTGGAGCCTGCCGCGGTCGTCGCCGACCGGGAGGACTGGACCGAGCCGGTGATCGCCGCCGCCCGGCGCGCAGGCACCGCCGGTATCGCGGTGTCACTGTCGTCGCCCGCTGTGGAGCTTGTGGCTGGACTCGAGCGGGTGGCACCGCGGCTGAGCTCATCGGGCCGGGACGGGTCGACCGGTCTGCAGGTGCTCACCAGCGGCACCACCGGACCGCCCAAACGGCACCCGATCTCGGCGTCGGTGCTGGAACACACCGTGTCCAGCGTGGCGATCACCGGTGCCTCCGCCGACGAGCCACCTGAGCTGATGTACTGGCCGCTCGGCGGGATAGGCGGGGTGTGCCAGCTGATCACCGGTGCCTACCTCGGCAAGCGGATTGCTCTTCTGGAGAAGTTCAGCGTCGCCGACTGGGTGAGGGTGGTGAAGACCTACGGCATCCGGCGCTGCGGTCTGCAGCCGGCCGCGGTACGCATGCTTCTGGACGCCGACCTGCCGAGCGAGGACCTCGCCTCGCTCGACTACGTCATCAGCGCCGCGGGACCGCTGGATCCCGAGACCCGTGACGCGTTCGAGCAGAGGTACGGCGTGCCCGTCCTGCTGGCTTATGGCGCAACCGAATTCGCCGGATCGGTGTGCACCTGGACGCCCGATCTCTATCGGGAGTTCGGCGCAGCCAAGCGTGCAAGCTCGGGTCGGGTGATGCCCAACACCGAGGTCCGCATCATCGATCCGAACGGAGACAGTGAGGTGCCGACCGGCGAACAGGGTGTCCTGGAAGCCAAGATCGCGTCCATGGATCCGGACTGGATCCGCACCAACGACCTGGCGTCGGTCGACGCCGACGGGTTCATCACCCTGCACGGCCGCGCCG
This sequence comes from Mycolicibacterium rhodesiae, assembly GCF_002086695.1. GTDB lineage: Bacteria > Actinomycetota > Actinomycetes > Mycobacteriales > Mycobacteriaceae > Mycobacterium > Mycobacterium rhodesiae. The sequence goes on along the minus strand of NZ_MVIH01000004.1, from coordinate 166,438 downwards.
ACGGGGCGATCAATCGCGGCGGCTTCAAGGTCCTGCCGGAGACCGTTCGCCGAGTCCTCGTGGGCCACCCGTCGGTGCGCGACGCCGCGGTCGTCGGCGTTCCCGATCCCCGGCTCGGCGAGGTGCCGTTCGCGGCGGTGGAGACGGTTCCCGGCGCCCCAGCACCCGACCCGGCTGACCTGCTGGCTCTGGTCCGCGGTGCGCTGCCCAAACATCATGTGCCCGTCGAGGTGGTTGTCGTCGCCGAGCTTCCGCGCAACCACTCGCTCAAAGTTTCGCTTCCTGACATAGCCGCGATGTACTCCGGCGGTGCGGGGTAGGCGGGGTCCGATCCGGAGCATTGCCGGCACGCACGTCAGTGTGCCAACCGCTGTCGCGCCGGGCGGTTCCCCTCGCGGGCACTCCGCGGCGAGATTGCAAATCCGCTACCTCAACTTTCCGATAAGTGTGACCTCGGATAAATGTGCAGCGCCGTCAGTTAGAGCAAATTCCGGTGCGTTCGGTCATATGCCAACTCGTGACCTCAGTTGCTGAGCGAATTGCCCTATTCGGCACTTGGCGCACCATTTGCCGCGAGACCTGTTTCGATAGTGCGTGCCTGATCTGGTGGTATGTCCAAAGTGGATAGCGGGTCAACTGTTCGCGCTGCATTTGCCTGCGTGATCAAGATTTTTTGCTGAATTCCATCGTCTCAGCTTGCTCTCAGCTAGTTTTTGCGGTGTGATGGGCATTACGCCAGGGGAATGAGGAGGCAAGGGGGAGCATTGGCCCCTCCCGTATGGGAGGGGCCGATTGCCGTCCAGGGGTCTTAACTCTTCCGGAGTAGAGGCACTCCCGGATGCCCTGACGGCACCCTGGTCGGGTGACGCGCTCGTCCGTAGAGTCGGGCCATGCGCTTCGGACTGTTCATCCCGCAGGGCTGGCGACTGGATCTGGCCGGCATTCCCACTGAAAAGCACTGGCAGGTAATGCGTGATCTGGCTGATCACGCCGATGCGGGTCCATGGGATTCGCTCTGGGTCTACGACCACTTCCATACCGTGCCGATCCCGACCGATGAGGCCACCCACGAGGCGTGGACGCTGATGGCGGCGTACGCGGCGACCACCTCCCGGATCAAGCTCGGCCAGATGTGCACGGCGATGAGCTATCGCAACCCCGCCTACCTGGCCAAGGTCGCCGCCACCACCGACATCATCTCCGGCGGCCGCGTGCAGATGGGCATCGGTGGCGGCTGGTATGAGCACGAGTGGCGTGCGTACGGGTACGGCTTCCCCTCCGCGGGCGTGCGGTTGGCCCGACTCGACGAGGGCGTCCAGATCATGCGGGACGCCTGGCGCGACGGCAAGGTGAGCTTCGGCGGTAAGCACTATCAGGTGGACGCGGCCATTGTTGCCCCGAAGCCGTTGCAGGAGAACGGGATTCCGCTGTGGATCGCCGGTGGCGGTGAGAAGGTGACGCTCAAGATCGCGGCCAAGTACGCGCAGTACACCAACTTCACGTCCGAGCCCGACGGGTTCGCGCACAAGTCGCAGGTGCTCGCCGAGCACTGCCGCGAGGTCGGCACGGATTTCGACGCCATCGTCCGCTCGGCCAACGTCAACGCGATCCTCGGCACCTCGGCCGACGACGTCGCGGCGCGGGTGCAGCGGGTTCGCGAGCGGCTGGCCGGGGTCTGCGGTGATGCGGCCGCCGACGCAATGATGACGACGGTCAATGCGCCGGGTTCGGCGGCGGGCACGCCCGAGCAGGTCATCAAGAGCCTGACGGCGCTGCGAGAACTGGGCTGCGAGTACGTCATCTGCTACTTCCCCGAGGCGGCCTACGACCGATCCGGCATCGAACTGTTCGAGCGTGAGGTGATGCCCGCGCTCACATGAGCCCGCGCCAGTCCGAGAAGGGCGTGCACTCAGATGAGAATGCGGTTTCCATTCGTGGCCAACAGTGTTGTACGATCCGGCTACCGATTTGGACTACGAAGGATGCCGCTATGCAAAAGGCCCTGGCGCCCGAAATCTCCACTTGGCCCGCTGACAACCCGCAGCTGATCGGCAGTGAATGTGCCAGCTGTTCGGCCGTGGTCTTTCCCAGCCAGGACCGGTGCCCGCGGTGCAGCGCGGGCGGCATGAACGAGGTCATGCTGCCGCGGCGCGGCACCCTGGTCGCCTGGACCACGCAGGGCTTCCCGCCCGGCGCGCCCTATATCGGCCCCACCGGCAAGGATTTCGTGCCGTTCGGTGTCGGCCTGGTGCAACTCGAGGATGTGGTGCGCGTCGAGGGTCGGCTCACCGAGAACGACCCGGAGAAGCTGAAGTGGGGCATGGACGTTGAGCTCACGATGATCCCGTTCGCGACCGACGCCGACGGCAACGAGGTCGTCACGTTCGCCTTCGCACCCGTGGAGGCGTGAGCGGCATGAGCAATGACGTTGCGATCATCGGCGTCGGCCTGCATCCGTTCGGCCGGTTCGACAAGACCGCCATGCAGATGGGTGCCGAGGCGATCGAGCTGGCACTGCAGGACTCAGGTGCGCAGTGGAAGGACATCCAGTTCGGTTTCGGCGGCAGCTACGAGGTGTCCAATCCCGACGCGGTGACGCGCCTGGTCGGCCTGACCGGCATCACGTTCACCAACGTCTTCAATGCCTGTGCCACCGCGGCTAGCGCGATCCAGCAGACCGCGGACACCATCCGGCTCGGCAAGTACGACATCGGCATCGCGGTGGGCCTGGACAAGCACCCGCGCGGCGCGTTCACCGACGACCCGGCCAAGCTGGCGCTGCCGCAGTGGTATGCCGAGAACGGGCAGTTCGTCACCACAAAGTTCTTCGGTATCAAGGCCAACCGATACATCCACGATCACGGCATCTCCGAGGAGACGCTGGCGCGGGTGGCCAACAAGAACTTCCGCAACGGCGTGCTGAACCCGAATGCCTTCCGCCGCAAGGAGATCTCCGTGGAGGAGATCATGGCGTCGCCGGTACTGAATTACCCGCTGCGGCAGTACATGTTCTGTGCTCCCGACGAGGGCGCCGCTGCGGTCATCATGTGCCGCGCCGACATCGCGCACCGATTCACCGACAAGCCGGTCTACGTGCGCGCCAGTGAGATTCGTACCCGGACCTTCGGCGCATACGAGGTTCACGGCACCTCGGCCCCGCTCGACGAGGACGTGTCGCCGACCGTCTATGCCGCCAAGGCGGCCTATGAGGAGGCCGGGATCGGTCCCGAGGACATCGACATCGCGCAGCTGCAGGACACCGATGCCGGTGCCGAGATCATCCACATGGCCGAGACCGGTCTGTGCGCCGACGGCGAGCAGGAGAAGCTGCTGGCCGACGGGGCCACCGAGATCCACGGCTCGCTGCCGATCAACACCGATGGTGGCCTGATCGCCAACGGGGAGCCGATCGGTGCCTCCGGTCTGCGGCAGATGCACGAGCTGGTGCGCCAGCTGCGTGGCGAGGCCGGCGAACGTCAGGTGCCGGGCAACCCACGGGTGGGCTTGGCGCAGGTGTACGGCGCGCCCGGAACCGCCTCGGCGACAATACTTTCGCTTTAGACGTTGGTCTCCTGACCCAGGATTCCTTGGACGGCCTGGATCAGGACGAGCACCTCGATCAGGCCTGCCGTGGTGACCAACCCGGTGGCGGCCGCGATCGGAAGTCCGATCGCGTTGACCAGCCCGTTGATCACGTCGCCGGACAGCGCCTGCTGTATTCCATCGAGGAACAGGGTGATTCCGTACGCGGGCAGCATCGTGACGATGGCGTTGGCGATATCGGCCGTCGGCAGTGCCGCCGCGTACAGTGCCGCAGCGGAATTGGAAATGGTGTAGGCGATGTCGGTGATCACCGTCTGCAGGGTGGCGATGACGCCCGCGGGGGTGGGCAGCACCGGTGCCGGTCCGAGGGTCGGCGGCTTCAGCGCCGCGAGTTCCTGCCACATCACCCCGCCCGGGCTGACGTCAGCGGCGAAGGCGTGCAGGCCCTGCCCGATGCCGGCGACGAACAGGTTGGCCACCTGGCCCCAGTCGACATCGGGGATGAAGCCGAAGGTGGTCTGCTGATTGGCGAATCCGTTGGTGGACCAACCGTATTGCGGATCACCGTAGCCAAGGTTCACGATCACCTTCAGCGCGGGCTGCAACAGATCGGCCACCGGGGTGCCGATCACGGGCAGTAGGCGCAGCGGTTCGAGCAGCGGCAGATCTGCGGTCGGGATGATGTAGTACTTCTGGGTGGGGTCGGTGGTCGGCAGCGCAATGGCTGAATTCACCTGCTGGGAGGTCAGGTCCGCGTACTTGGTGTGCACGAAGATGATGCCCAGCCCGGCGTTGAGCACCGACAGGACATTGAGCGGGTAGCGCGGGAAGTCGGCGAACCCGTCGTACTCTAAGGTGTAATTCGTTGTGGGGAAGGCATTTTCCGGTGTAGCGCCATAAAACGGCAGGCCGAGGCTGGGCAGGTTCAACCCCGGGAAGCGGGAGAGCATGCCGCCGTTGGGGTTCATCTCATTGCCGACCAAGACAAAGTCGACCGGTGTGCCCGGCGGTAGCTGACTCATGATCAGTGATGAGATGATCGCGCTCTGGGAGTAACCGAACACCGTGGCGGTGTTGCCCGCGGCGACCTGTTCGGCGATTGACGCGGCCAGAATCTGAATGCCCTGCTGCACTGACACATTCAGTGGCAGGCTCTTCACCCCGGTGATCGGGTACAAGCCTTCGGGGGTGTCCAGCTGGAAGGGAATGGATCCCGGGTATGACGGCGCGATGTAGAGATTGAAGACGCTGCTGATGTAGCTCGGCTTGGGGATCGGAACACCGCTGGGTCCCATGATCACGGCGGTGTTCTGCGCGGCCGAGGCCTGTACCAGGGCTTCCGGCGCCAACGACGTCGCCGCGGCTGGGCGGGCCGAGATGCCGGTGTCGCGACGGCTGTAGGCCAGCGCCGCCAGCTCCAACGGCGAATCGGCAGGCGGTGTCTGCGGAACCGAGGGGTCCGACTGCGCCGTTGGCGTCGCCGTGGCGGCGGGCACCGAGGTGATCGATTGGGCACGCACTGTCGAAGCCGGCCGTGACCTCCCCGATGCCGCCTTCGGGGCGCTGTGCTTGGCCGGGCCCGCAGTGGCCTGACTGGACCCCGACCGGGCGGAACCGGCGTGAGCCGAGGAGCCGCCCGAGTCGGTACCGTCCGCCCAGGCTGTGGCGCCGCCGAACGCCGCGGCACCCACTCCCAGCGCAACCGCCAGCCCGCCAACCCGACCGATGAAGCCCGCTGCGCGCACGCTGTACCCCTTTTTCGTCACCCGACCACGTGTCTTTGGCGAAGACTAGCCCGTTGCCGTGACGTTCGCTGTCACATTCGTTTCGCGATCGTAGCGCGCAGGTCAACGGGCAACGGTTTGTTGCTGCCGGGGGCGGCGGGCAACGTTTGGTGAAGCGCTGTCAGAGGGCCGGGCCGAGCAGGTCGTCGGCGTCCTTGATGATGTAGCCGTAGCCCTGTTCGGCCAGGAACCGCTGCCGGTGCGCGGCGTACTCGGCATCGAGGCTGTCGCGGGAGACCACGGAGTAGAACACCGCCCCACCGCCGTCGTGCTTGGGTCGGAGCAGCCGGCCCAGCCGCTGGGCCTCTTCCTGGCGTGAGCCGAAGGTTCCCGAAACCTGAACGGCCACGGAAGCTTCCGGCAGGTCGATGGAAAAGTTCGCCACTTTCGAGACAACCAGCGTCTTGACCTCACCGCGGCGGAAGGCATCGAACAGCTCTTCGCGCTCGGCGTTCTTCGTCGAACCCTGGATCACGGGGGCGCCCAACTCGGTGCCGAGCTCGTCGAGCTGATCCAGGTAGGCGCCGATCACCAACGTCGGCTCATTGGGATGCTTGGCGAGAATCGACTTCACCACCGCGATCTTGGAGTGCGCGGTCGAGCAGAGCTTGTAGCGCTCGTCCGGTTCGGCGACCGCGTACAACATCCGCTCGTTGTCGGTCATCGTCACGCGCACTTCGATGCACTCCGCGGGGGCGATCCAGCCCTGAGCCTCGATGTCCTTCCACGGTGCGTCATACCGCTTGGGACCGATCAGGCTGAACACGTCGCCCTCGCGGCCGTCCTCGCGGATCAGGGTCGCCGTCAGCCCCAACCGCCGGCGGGACTGCAGGTCGGCCGTCATCCGGAACACCGGTGCGGGCAGCAGGTGGACCTCGTCGTAGATGATCAGGCCCCAGTCCCGGCTGTCGAACAGCTCGAGATGCTTGTACTCGCCCTTGGTGCGGCGGGTGATCACCTGATACGTGGCGATGGTGACCGGCCGGATCTCCTTGCGCTCACCGGAGTACTCGCCGATCTCCTCCTCGGTCAGTGACGTCCGCGCGATCAGCTCACGCTTCCACTGCCGGCCCGCAACGGTGTTGGTGACCAGGATCAACGTCGTCGCACCGGCTTTGGCCATCGCCGCTGCGCCCACAAGTGTCTTGCCCGCGCCACACGGCAGGACAACCACACCCGAGCCGCCGTCCCAGAACGAATCGGCGGCCATCTGCTGGTAGTCGCGGAGTTCCCAACCGTCCTGGTCGAGGTCGATCGGGTGGGCCTCGCCGTCGACGTAGCCGGCCAGGTCCTCGGCCGGCCAGCCGATCTTGAGCAGCATCTGCTTGATCCGGCCGCGCTCACTGGGATGGACGATCACGGTGTCGTCGTCGATCCGCGCGCCGAGCATCGGATTGATCTTCTTGTTGCGCAACACCTCTTCGAGCACCGCCCGGTCGAGGCTGACCAGAGTCAGGCCGTGTGCGGGGTGCTTCACCAGCTGCAGCCGGCCGTACCGGGCCATCGTGTCGACGATGTCCACCAGCAACGGCTGCGGCACGGCGTAACGCGAGAAGCTGACCAGCGCGTCGACGACCTGCTCGGCGTCATGGCCGGCAGCTCGGGCGTTCCACAACGCCAGCGGGGTGATGCGGTAGGTGTGGATGTGCTCAGGGGCGCGTTCGAGCTCCGCGAACGGGGCGATCGCAGACCGGGCCGCACCCGCAAGCTCGTGGTCGACTTCGAGTAGCACGGTCTTGTCGGACTGCACGATCAACGGGCCTTCGGTCATGCCAGGCCCATGTGTTCACAACTCATAACGCTCCATTATCCAGCGTCGGCCGACATCACCGACGTCACGCGATGCACCGCGAACTCCCGCGGGCGGCCCTGAGCGGGATCCCAGGCCATCAGCTGACCGCCGCTGACGGTGAGCGGCCGTACTACCCGCTGGGTGGCGACCCCGGCCGCGTCGACATAACCGATCACCACGTCTTTTTGTTCCATGGCCGCCTGCTGCAGCAGGGCCATCGACACCGCCGGATCCAGGCGGACGTTGGCGAACGGGGTGGTCGAATTTACGCGTCGCAACACTGCCACCACCGAGGCCAGGGTGTCCGTGCTCGGCCTGGGCAACGTGCGGAACGGTCGACGGTGTTGGGGTGTGGACACCCGTGCACCGCGCTGCCGGAGATCGACGATCGCCCCCGAGGAATCCTCGGCGGCCGGTGCGAAGCCCGCCGCGCGCAGCGCCGCGAGCACGTCACCGATCGGCGCCTGTGACACCGCCACCGTGGGTGCAAGCAGCCGCACCTCCAGATGTTCCAGAGCAGGTGCGGCCACCGCGTGGGCGAGCAGCGTGGGGTCCTCGCAGCGCAGGAACGACGACGCCATCCCGACGCGCAGCTGGCCGTGCCGACGGGCGACATCGTTGATCAGATACGTCAAGCCTTGCGGGACAGGTGTTTTGGAGTGCCGCTCGAAGAAGGTGTGAAGACCGCCCGCGGTGCGTCCGGTGTCCAGGGCGTGCCGGATCGAGGCTTCGCTGACCCGGTACACCATGGCGGCACCAGCCGATTCCACCGCGGCCACCGCCGCCAGTTCGTCGGCCAGGTCACGCTGCAGCGGTCCGGGCACCACGACGGTGAGGTCGGCCTGCACCAGGAAGTGGTCGATCGGTGCGGGCAGCGCCTTGCCCATCGCGTCGATCGCGGCGTCCTCGTCGCCGTCGAGCAGCACCCGCCCCGGGGTGCTCAGGGCGCCGCGGCCGATCAGTCCCACCGCGTGGGCTTCGTCGAGCAGGTGTGCGACCGGTTCAGGCTGCAACCGGGCGGCCCACCGCGGCCGGCGCCAGATCAGCGCACGTGAGGCGTGCTGCGCATCCACGCCTGCGCCGGGCGGCAGCTCGGCGAGCAGTTCCAGCAGCAGGCGCCGATCCAGCGGGGCGGCCGTCGAATACAACGAATCAGACAGTGCGGCATAGGGTTTGCCGTCAGGGCCGCGGCTGCCGATCAGGCCTGGGCGCGACGGCAATTCCAGCCAGCTGCTGGCCAGCAGATACCAGCGGGCGGCGGTGGGCGTCTCCATGAATCGGTCCGCGGCCACCGTCGGCGTCCAGTAGGGGCTCGCGCCGTCCTGGGGTTCGGGGTCGGGTGTGCCACTGGCGATCAAGCCTGCCGCCGAGCTGATCTCGAGGACCAGCCCGAGGCGCTGTTCGTCGATACCGGTGAGCTTGCTCAGCCGCTTGGCTTCACGCACCCCCAGGCCGCCGCTGCGCAGCTCGGGAACCGGTGCGGCAGAGAGAGATTCGATGACCAGTTCGATCTCGCGGATCAGGTCCAGGACGGCACCGGCCGCGGCGGAGTCGACGTCGGCCACGGTGGTGGTGCCCGAGACCGGGTCGGGCGCCGTCAGGCTCACCGGGCCGGGTTCCTCGCCGCGCAGCACCTGACCGACCTGCCGCGGCAGGATCACCGTCTCGGCATCGAGTTGTCGGAGCAGTCCGGCCGCCAGCAGCCGCGGGACGGGCCGGTCGGCGGGTGCGCCCGGCGCGGCGTCGCGGGTACGGCCGACCGGGGAACCCATCAGCAGCCGGTCCAGCAGTTCGAGCTGGGGCTCGTCGAGGGCGTCGATCGCAGCAGAGATCTCCGCCGCCGACCGCGACGAGTCCTCTCCGATCGCCTGGCCGGGATACCAGGGCAGTCCCGCGGCCGCTTCGGCCGACACCCGCACCTCGCCCTCGCCCCACACCAGCGCGCGCTCACGTAGGTCGTCGAGCGCGGCCAGGATCGACTTCTCGTCGGCGCGCTCGCCGATGAGGGCGAGCAGCTTGGCCACCGGGGTTGCCGCGGTCTCGGCGTGCAGCACGATCAGGGCGTCGAGAACGGCGAGCCGCAGGTAGTCCAGCTCGTCGGTGGCGGCCTTGACCGATTGCCTTGCCACCGCGCGGGCGGCCAGCGCGGCGATGCTGCCGGGAGCCGGCTGGGCGAGATCCGGCCGCAGTTCCAGCAGGCGGATCAGCCGGTCGTCGGGCAGATCGGCCAGCCACGCGCCCAGCGGCACACCAGGGCTGTCTTCCCGGGTCGCTTCGCTCCTGCCCGCCGGCCGCCCGGACTGTGCACTCATTGTTGACCAGCGTAAAACAGCCGCCTGTGTGCACAAGCCGGGCCGTGAGATGACAGAATGTTGCCGTGGCTGAGAAGAAGACAAGGTATGTCGACAATGGCTGGCCGACCAGCGACCCCGACGACCACGCCGTGAGCGAGCTGGCCGCCGATCGGACCGGCGCGCTGTCCCCGTTCGGCGACATCACGTTCCCGTTGCCGGCCTCTGACCTGCCGTACCTGCACCCGGTCACCGTCGTCAACAAGTAACCGGTGACCGACGGACCGCAGCGCCGCCTCTCGCACCTCGACGAGCACGGTGCGGCGCACATGGTCGATGTCACCGACAAGGCCGCCACCACGCGCACCGCGGTGGCGGCCGGCTCTGTTCACACCACCGCCGAGGTCGTGGAGCTGATCACGGCAGGCGGGCTGCCCAAGGGTGACGCCCTCGCCACGGCGCGGGTGGCCGGCATCCTGGCTGCCAAACGCACGTCCGATCTGATTCCGCTGTGCCACCACCTCGCCTTGACCGGGGTCGACATCGAGTTCGCGATCGGTGACGCCGTCGTCGGCGTGACCGCGTCCGTGCGCACCACCGATCGCACCGGGGTCGAGATGGAGGCGCTGACCGCCGTGAGCGTCGCCGCCCTGACCCTCTACGACATGATCAAGGCCGTCGACCCGGGCGCGCGCATCGAGGACATCCGGGTGCTGCGCAAGGAGGGCGGTAAGACCGGCCTGTGGGTGCGCGAGCCATGACGCGCTCCGCACGGGTCGTGATCGCCTCCACCCGGGCGGCGACCGGTGTCTACGACGACCGGACCGGCCCGATCGTCGTCGCCTGGCTCGCCGAGCGCGGTTTCGACGTGCCCGAGGCACATGTGGTGGTCGACGGTAGCGCCGTCGGCGATGCGCTGCGCGCGGCGATCGACGCGGGGGCCGACGTCGTCATCACCTCCGGCGGCACCGGGATCTCGCCGACCGACGCCACCCCGGAGGCGACTCTCGGGGTTCTCGACTACCAGATCCCCGGTCTGGCCGACGCGATCCGCCGGTCCGGCCTGCCGACGGTGCCGACGTCGGTGCTGTCCCGTGGGGTGTGCGGCGTCGCGGGCCACACGCTGGTGATCAACCTGCCCGGCTCGACGGGCGGGGTGCGCGACGGCCTGTCGGTGCTCGCCGACGTGCTCGACCACGCGTTGGACCAACTGTCCGGAGGGGACCACCGCTGATGACACGCATTCTGCGGGCCGCGCTCGTCGAGGGCCCGATCTCGCTCACTGAGCACGAGGAGTTGGTCGCCGACGACGCCGCAGGCGCGGTGGTGGGTTTCTCCGGAATGGTGCGTAACCACGACGGCGGTCGAGACGTGGTGCGGCTGGAGTACTCCGCGCACCCGCTGGCTGAGCAGACCTTGTTCGAGGCGGTCGCCGAGGTGGCCGGAAAAGCCACCGGGGTGCGGGCGATCGCCGCCAGCCACCGGGTGGGCGTGCTGCACATCGGAGACGCCGCGCTGGTAGCCGCCGTCGCGGCCGACCACCGGCAGGCGGCGTTCGAGGCGTGCGCCTTGCTCGTCGATACCGTCAAAGAGCGGCTACCGGTGTGGAAGCACCAGTTTTTCGCCGACGGTACCGACGAGTGGGTGAACTCGGCGTGAGCGCTTACTGAGCCGGAGCCGGAGCCGGAGCGGGGGCAGCGGGAACCAGCGGCGCGTTCGGGTCGGCCGGAGCCGGCGCCTGCGCGTTCGGATCACCGGGCGGGGTGCCCATGCTCGGATCGTTGGTCACCGGGGTGTTCAGCGGACGCTGGGTCAGGGCCAGGAGCGCGTCGCCCTTGCTGACCTGCTGAGTCTGGATGGCGTGCCACAGTTCCTTGAGGTACGTGACATTCGGGCCTTCCTGCGGGCCTTCCGGCTGATCGCTGGTGCCGGGCGGCAGGTTCTCCGGGCTCGTCAGGTGCGGCATGCCGTCAGGCGGCTGTCCTGCCGGGCCGGCGGCCACCACGTCGGTGCCCGGTGCGGGCGCCGCGGCGGGATCGGCCGGGGCGGGTGCGGGCGCCGGCGGCAAGGTCGGCGGAACCGCGGGGTCGGCCGGAGCCTGCGGTACGAAGTGGATCGACGCCGCCTGGACGGTGACGGTCTGCTCGTCAGGGTTCGCGGGCGCTTCGGGGGCGGGTACCTGCAGGGCGGTGTCGATCACCGGCGCGGCCGCCGGAGGAGCGACGTCCTGAGCGGCAGGGACGACGTCCGGTTGCGGAGCAGGCGGCAGGTCGGCGGGTGCCGGGGGCAGGTCCTGCGGTGCCGGAGCGGGCGGCAGGTCCTGGGGGGCCGGCGGGAGGTCTTGCGGGGCTGGCGGGAGATCAGCCGGCGCATCCGGTGCCGGGGCGTCCGGAGCGGGCGCCTGGAAGCCGGCGGGCTGAATCTGCGCGTCTTCCGGAGTGGGCTCGTTCACCACATTGCGCGGGGTCGCACCCGACAGGCCGCGTCCGCACACCGGCCAGGCGCCGCGGCCCTGGCTGGCCAGGACGCGCTCGGCGATGGCGATCTGCTGGTCCTTGCTGGCCATGTTCGCGGCGGGGGCGTACTGACCGCCGCCGTGCGCTGACCACGTGCTGGGGGAGAACTGCAGGCCACCCTGGTAACCGTTGCCGGTGTTGATACCCCAGTTTCCGCCGGACTCACAACGGGCAACCTGATCCCATTCGGCATCCGGGGCCGCTTGGGCCTGGCTGGCGAAGGCGAGGCTGCCGCCTCCGATGACCGCACCGGTGACCGCGATCTTGGCGACGCTGACTGACGATGAAGTGGGCTTGCGATGCCGTCCACTCATATGGCGAAGTGTTCCTCTCTTCAATGCGCCTGCGAGGTCAGCTGTCGGGTTCGGGCTGGAGAGGTCGCCCGGCCGTGGTCGTCTCTGGTGGAAACGATTTCGGCTTCACCCCAAGGAGCTTTGTGGCTCCGAGTCCTATCGGTGGACCGGTGGGTCCCCCGCCTCCATCCATGGTGTTCGTTGGTCTCTCCGCTCCTTGGATGGAGCTCAGCGCTAAGAGCGAAGAGGGTCTGCCCGGGTTGAGGGGGCTGACCTTCGAGAGACGGTAATGGGATCGGCGAGACCCGTCATCTTTTGCAAATCCGGGCGTTTCTGGTACTGGCAAACCTTAAAAAAGGTTAAAGCGCCTAGACAGCCCGACGTTCCCCCAGGTAGTTCCGGCACTAAACCGCACCGTGGCCATCTCGTTACCTGATCGTGATGTGACGCAAATCACGCTCACCCGCCGGCAAACGGGGGTAACACGTCGAGCGTCTGCCCGGATTGCAGGGTCGTCGCCTTGTCTCGCACCGCGATGCCGTCGCGCAGATATGAACAGCGCTGTAACACCCTCGCTAATTCCGCGTTGCGACAAGCTAATTCGTCCACCAGGTCGGCGACGGTCGCGCCGCACGGCACGGTGAGGTGATCAGACTCGGTACCCGCTGCGGCGCGCGCCGCAGCGAAGAAACGCACAGTCACCTGTACCGATTCGGCCACTTCAGCCCCCGATCGCGCTCATCGGCCGTCGGGGCTGGACGAAATCCGGATCGTTGATGCCGTGGCCGGCCGCCTTGCGCCACATCGCGCCACGCCATGCCGCCTCCAGCACGGAATCGTCGGCGCCGTCGCGGAGCAGCGCCCGCAGATCGGTCTCCTCGGCGGCGAACAGGCAGTTACGGATCTGACCGTCCGCGGTCAGGCGGGTCCGGTCGCAGGCCGCGCAGAACGCATGCGAGACCGAGGCGATGATCCCGACCGTCGCCGGGCCACCGTTGACCTGCCAGAGCTGGGCCGGAGCCGACCCGCGCGGGGCCGGATCCGTGGTGAGGGTGAAGCGCTCGGCCAGTGCCGCGTAGATCTCGTCGGCGCTCAGGTTGGCGTCCCGACGCCACAGGTGGCCGGCGTCGAGCGGCATCTGCTCGATGATGCGCAATTGGTAGCCGTAGCGCAGGCAGTACTCCAACAGTTCGACGGCGTCGTCGAGGCCACTGACCGCGTCCAGTACCGCGTTGACCTTGACCGGTCCCAGGCCGGCCTCCGACGCGGCGGACAGGCCGTCAAGAACATCGGAGAGGCGGTCCCGCCGGGTGATGGCGGCGAACTGCGCGGCGTCGAGGCTGTCGAGCGACACGTTGACCCGATTCAGACCCGCATCGGCCAGTGCCCGGGCCCGACGGGCCAGGCCTATCCCGTTGGTGGTCAGTGCGATCTCGGGACGCGGGCGCAGCGCGGCCACGGTGGCCACCACGTCTTCGAGCCCGCGATACAACAGTGGCTCGCCACCGGTGAAGCGGACGCTGGTGATGCCGAGCCGGGTCACCGCCAGGGTGAGCAGCCGCACCAGCTCGTCGAGGGTCAGCAGGTCGTCGCCGGGTAGCCAGTCCAGTCCCTCGGCGGGCATGCAATAGGTACAGCGCAGATTGCACCGGTCGGTCAGCGACACCCGCAGGTCGGTGGCCACCCGGCCGAACGTGTCGACCAGCGGCCCGCTGCGCGGCATGTCCGCCGCAGGCGCGTCGTCGTCGCGGCGGATCGTAGGCACTCCCAGCCCGACGACGGTCATGCCGCCACCCGAGCATGATCGGCGGGCACGATCTCCTTGCCCAGCGGCACCAGGGAGACCGGGATGAGCTTGAGGTTGGCCAGGGCCAGCGGGATCCCGATGATCGTGATCGCCATCGCCACCGCGCTCACCAGGTGGCCGATCGCGAGCCACACGCCGAACAGCACGATCCAGATGACGTTGCCGACCAGCGCACCAGGCCGCGGGCCCGGCTTGTCGACGATGGTCCGCCCGAACGGCCACAGCGCATAGTTGGCGATCCGCAGCGCGGCGAAGCCGAACGGAATGGTGATGATCAGAACGAAACTGACCAGCGCGGCCAACAGATAGCCGAGGGCAAGCCAGAGCCCGCCGAACAGCAACCAGACGACGTTCAGGATCAGGCGCATGTCTCCTCCAGCGGTTTGCCCAGCCTACCGAACTAAACTCAGGTGCTGGCCGTAGGTCTTCCCGAGTAGGATCACCGGCACGCGTCCTGCACCGGCGGGACGCTTCGTCATGTTGTCATGGACCCCGTCAGACAAGCAGGTGAGACCAGTGCCGACCGGCAAGGTGAAGTGGTACGACGCCGAGAAGGGATTCGGCTTCCTGTCCCAGGAGGAAGGCGAGGACGTCTACGTCCGTGCGTCGGCACTGCCTGAGGGCGTCGAAGGTCTGAAGGCGGGCCAGCGGGTCGAGTTCGGGCTGGCATCCGGGCGCCGCGGCCCGCAGGCGTTGAGCGTCAAGCTGATTGACCCGCCCCCCAGCCTGAGCCGCACGCGCCGGGAGGCCGCGCCCCCGGTCGAGCGCAAGCACACCCCCGACGAACTGCACGGCATGGTCGAGGACATGATCACGCTGCTCGAAGGCGCCGTACAGCCCGAGCTGCGCAAGGGCCGCTACCCGGACCGCAAAGTCGCCCGGCGGGTGTCCGAAGTCGTCAAGGCCGTCGCCCGGGAACTTGACGCCTAAGCGGGTACAACTGGACTCGTGGGTGCCTATGTCGCCGGAGGCGGCGAGTTCAATCGCGATACCAACTACATCACCACCAGGATCACCGCCGACGGAGCTGACGGTTATGCGAGCGAGCCAGGCCGCTATCGGCTGATCGTCGCGCGCGCCTGTCCGTGGGCGAACCGGACGATCATCGTGCGCCGCCTGTTGGGCCTGGAGGACGTGCTGTCCATCGGGTTCTGCGGGCCGACGCACGACCAACGCAGCTGGACCTTCGATCTCGATCCCGGTGGCGTGGACCCGGTGCTGAAGATACCGCGGCTGCAGGACGCCTACTTCGCGAGGTTCCCGGATTACCCGAAGGGCATCACGGTCCCGGCGATCGTCGAAGTGTCCACCGGCCAGGTGGTCACCAACGACTTCGCCCAGATCACGCTGGACTTTTCCACCGAGTGGGCCGCCTACCACCGCGAGGGTGCACCGCAGTTGTACCCCGAGCCGCTGCGGGACGAGATCGACGAGGTGGCGCAGAGGATCTACACCGAGGTGAACAACGGTGTGTACCGCTGCGGGTTCGCCGGCTCGCAGGAGTCTTATGAACGCGCCTATGACCGGTTGTTCACCGCGCTGGACTGGCTCTCCGAACGGCTGGCCGATCAGCGATATCTGGTGGGAGACACCATCACCGAAGCCGACGTGCGGTTGTTCACCACGCTGGCGCGCTTCGATCCGGTCTACCATGGCCACTTCAAATGCAACCGGTCCAAGCTGGCGGAGATGCCGGTGCTGTGGGCCTACGCCCGAGACCTGTTCCAGACACCCGGATTCGGCGATACCACCGACTTCGTCCAGATCAAACAGCACTACTACATCGTGCACTCGGACATCAATCCCACCGGGGTCGTGCCGAAGGGGCCGGACCTGTCGAACTGGCTGACTCCGCACGGACGGGAAGCGTTGGGCGGCAGACCATTCGGTGACGGAACGCCGCCGGGGCCGACGCCCGAGGGGGAGCGGGTGCCTGCCGGGCACGGCGCGGGTTAACGCGCGAAGACGGTCTTCACCGCGGTCCGGTCGCCGTCTATCTGGATTTGTGCCGCAACATCATCGAGGGTCAGCAGCCCGGTCGCGAGGCCGAGGACGATCGACGCCTCGGTCTGCAGGACGGCGTCGAGCGCGCGCCCGTCGGGCAGACTGACGGACACACCGGATCGGCCGGCGCGCACCTGGAGCACCTCGCCGCCGACGTCGATCCCCACGGTGACCGATCGGGTCGGCGCCCGGCCGGTGAACAGTGCGGGCAGCGCCACCAGAAGCCACTCGATGCGGAACTCGTCGCCCTCGGCACCGCGAACCATCAGCGGCGTGGACCAGCGGATGAGTCCCTCGATGGGTTCGCGAAGTTGGGCGCCCCAGTCGGTGAGGCCGTAGGTGATCGCGTTGCCGTCCTCGGCCAGCCGCCGCTCGACGACGCCCGCGCTCTCCAAGTCGCGGAGCCGGTCGGTCAGCAGGTTGGTCGCGATGCCCGGCAGCCCGTCGCGCAGTTCCCGGTAGCGGGCGGGGGCGAGGAGAAGCTGCCGGACGATCAGTAAATTCCACCGGTCGCCGACCACATCCAGCGCCCGGGCCAGTCCGCAGTACTGGCCGTAGTCTCGACTCATCCCGCTCCGGTTGCTAAATTAATGTCTGCTTGATTATATCAAGCGACGCTGAGGAGGGATCCATATGGCGGTGGCGCAGCGGCCCGGGTGGGTCGACGACGAGTTGTTTCCATTCGTGAGCCGGTTCGTCGACATCGCCGGCCATACCGTTCACTACGTCGACGAAGGCTCGGGGCCGACATTGCTGTTCTTGCACGGCAACCCGACCTGGTCGTTCGTCTACCGCGACGTCATCGCGGCCCTGCGAAGCGAATTTCGTTGCGTGGCAATCGACTACCCCGGATTCGGACTGTCGACCGCGGCGCCGGGTTACCGGTATCTGCCCAACGAGCACGCCGAGGTCGTCGGCTCGTTCATCGATGCTCTCGAGCTGACTCAGGTGACGCTGGTGGTACACGACTGGGGCGGCCCGATCGGGCTGTCGGTGGTCGAGAAACACCCGGAAGTGTTCGACCGGCTGGTGGTGGGCAACACCTGGGCGTGGCCGACGGATGCGCCGCACGTGCAGATCATGTCCCATGTGATGGGCGGACCGCTCGGTCGGTTACTGATCCGGCAGTTCAATCTGTTCGTCAACCTGATGATTCCTGCGGGGCACCGGCTGGCCAAACCCAGCCGGGACGAGATGGCTCACTATCAGAAGGCACTCGACAGCCCGTCACGGCGCGATGCGTCGGCCATCTTCCCCCGCGAGCTCACTGCCAGCCGCGCGTTCCTCGCCGAGGTGGAAGCCGGACAGCCGGCGATCGCAGGCATCCCCACGCTCATCATCTGGGGTGATGCCGACATCGCCTTCAGGGAAAGCGATCGACGGCACTGGGAGCGGATCTTTCCCAACCATCGGACCGTGATTGCCGACGGCGCAGGTCATTTCGTCCAATCCGATGCCCCTGAACAGTTCGCCGCCGCCATTCGGGACTGGTGCTCGCAGCCGTCGTCGCCGACGCTAGGGCCAGGCCAGGCGGACTGACCACTCCGCGTGCGGGGCGTCGCGCAGTTCGCCATTCTGATCCTGCACCAACGTGAGTAACTGCACGACAACCCCGGTGAGCCGGCCGCGTTGCGGATCGACCGTCGGAATCGTCACTGCCAGTTCGGTATTGGGCCGATAGATGGTGGTCGTGGAATTCCGCTCGTCTTCGTACACGCGCAGCAACTGCCACGGTGCGCGCCCGATCGCGGTGGGAACGGAGAGCTGGACCGGGTAGCGCTCGCTGACCGGAAGCTGGCCCTGGGTCTGCGGGTTCTGGCAGTCGTTGAGGTTCACCACGTTGCAGTACACGTACGGCCCGACGCGCACCGCCTGGCCGTGCGAATACGCGCTGATCTCGGGGAAGGCCGATTCGGTGCCGCGGGTCAGTGCCCAGGCGCCGACGCCGGCACCGGCCGACGCCAACACAACGACGATCGCCAAAAGCCATCGGGTCAGGCGGCTCACCGGTGAGTCACCGCCGATGCGCCCTCCGGTTCGGCCAGCACCGGCCGGTTGCCGCCGAAGCCGGGGATCAGTGAATCGCCGCGATAGCTGACGATGGTCTGTGCCAGGCCGAGGATCAGCAGCGCACTGATCGCGGTGAAGCCGACCCACAGTTCGGTGTACACCAGCACTCCGATCGCACCGCCCATCACCCACGCCAGCTGCAGCACCGACTCGGAGCGGCCGAACGCCGAGGCCCGCGACTCCTCCGGCAGATCGTCCTGCAGCGAGGCGTCCAGCGACGCCTTGCCGATCGCGGTCGCGCCGGAGGTGATCAGCGTCGCCACTGCCGCGACGATCAGGTTGCCGGTGACCGCGGCCACCAGCGCCATGACGGTCACCGCGACCGTGCACCGCACCACCAGCATCGCGGGCCTGCCCAGCCGCATGCGGGCCGCGGTGAAGTTACCCGCGAAGTTGCCGATGCCTGCGGCCGCGCCGAGCAGGCCGAGCATACCCAGCTGTACCCAGCCGCTGGCCTGATGTGCCTTGGCGACGAACGCCGGATACAGGAACAGGAACCCCACCATCGCCTTGATCGTGCAGTTGCCCCACAGCGAGGTGATGATGTTGCGGCCCAAAGGTTGTCGTGGTCTGCCGGTTTTCGCGGCCGGTTCGTCGATCCAGCCCTGCGGTCCGCTTTCGCCGTGATAGGTCAAGGTGGCAGGCACCTCACCTTCGGTGACCTCCACCCAGCGCGGGATCCGCATCGACAGCGACGCGCCCGCCACCGCGACGAAAACGACCACGAACAGGGCGCCGGGCAGCCGGAACACGGTGCTGAGCAGGTACTCGGCCCCCGCCGCGATACCGCCGCCGACGATGGTGCCGCCGATCAGACCGAACATCGTCAGCCGCGAATTGACCCGCACCAGGTCGATCGTCGGTGGCATGACCCGGGGGGTGACCGCGCTGCGCAGCACGCTGAACGACTTGGACAGCACCATCATTCCGAGCGCGCAGGGGTAGAGCACCCACGACGGATAGCTGCCGGTGGCGCCGTCGTAGTCCATGATCAGCACGAACGCCAGCGCAGCGCGAAGGACGAACGACATCGCCAGCGCCGCGCGCCTGCCGTGCTGGACGCGATCCAGCGCAGGCCCGATGAGCGGTGCGATCACGGCGAACGGCGCGATCGTGATCAGCAGGTAGAGCGCGACCTTACCCTTGCTCTCGCCGGAGGCGGCGGCGAAGAACAGCGTGTTGGCCAGTGCGACGGCCATCGCCGAGTCCACCGCGAAGTTGGCGACCACCGGCCAGGTCAGCGCGGTCAGGCCGGACTTGTCGGCGCCGTCGGCCGTGGCCGCGCGGTGCACCATCGAATACACCTTCGTGCCCATCTCGCGGCTGCGATACGCGGCGCCGCGGCCACGAGTCGCCCGTTCGTCGGCGCTGCGCGGTCCGGGCGGCGGCCCGATGTTCTCGGTGCGAGGCTCGCCCAGCGGCGGCAGGTAGCGGTTGGAGCTGGGCGTGGGGCTGGACCGGCGGGTGGCCTCCGACCGCGGGTAGCCGTCCCCGTCGGAGGGATAGTTGGCCATGCCCGGGTGTTCTCCGGATGCGCCCGACGAGTAGCGGCGGTCGGGGCCGAACGCCGGATTCGCGCGGAGTTCGTCACGCCGGCTCTCAGACACCTCACGATTGTCCCCTATCCCGGCATGCCGGGCTCGCACGTGACCGGTGTGGCTGCACACATGGACCGTGAGGCAAGATTGGTGACGATGGACAGCACCCTTGACGCGAAAGAAGCCACGGCACCGGCGCAGGCCGCCGCGCCGTCGGACGCGGTTGCCGCCGTACTGAGCGGTGCGGTGGAGCAGGCACGGCAGGCCATCGTCGAGCACAGCGGCGACACCGTGGGCGAGTACCTCGGTGTCAGCTTCGAGGACGAGACGGCGGCGACGCATCGCTTCTTGGCGAACATGCCCGGTTATCAGGGCTGGCAGTGGGCGGTGGTGGTCGCGGCCTATGAGGGCGCCGATCACGCGACGGTCAGCGAGGTCGTGCTGGTGCCCGGCCCGACCGCGCTGCTGGCTCCGGCCTGGGTGCCCTGGGACGAGCGCATCAAGCCCGGTGACCTGAGCCCCGGTGATCTGCTGGCTCCCGGCAAGGATGACCCGCGGCTGGCCCCCGGCTACACCGCCACCGGGGATCCGCTGATCGACGACACCGCCTTCGAGGTCGGCTTCGGGCGTCGTCAGGTGCTCAGCGCGCTTGGTCGCGACGAGACCGCCCAGCGCTGGCACGACGGTGATCATGGTCCCGATTCACCGATGGCCCGCGCGACCAAGCGGGTCTGCCGCGACTGCGGCTTCATGGTGCCGCTGGCCGGCGCGCTCGGCGCCATGTTCGGGGTGTGCTGCAACGAGCTGGCGGCCGACTCCCACGTCGTCGACTTCGAGTACGGCTGCGGTGCGCACTCGGACACCCCGCAGCCCGCGGGCACGGGATCGCCGTTGTACGACCCGTACGACGACGGTGTGCTCGAGGTGGTCGAGGTGGTCGCGACCGTCGCCGATGCCCCCGCGGCGCCGGAAGACTCAGAAGTCTCGCAGACACCCGAAGTCGTGGAGGCCTCGGAAGTTTCGGAAACCGAAACCCCGGAGGTGCCCGAGAGCGCCCCGGAGGTGCCCGAGAGCGCGAAGCCGGCCGACGGTGCCGAAGCGTCCGAACCGGGCGAGCAGGCCTAACCTTCGGCGGCGGCCTTGATGCGCGCCAGCGACAGGTTCATCCCCTCGACCAGTTCTTTCTCGAAGTTGGGTACGCCGCCCATCACCGCATTCACCGTCATCGTGGAGACGGCCTTGACGCCGTTCTCGGCGTGGCGGGTCTCCACGACCCGAGTGCCGGTGGCCGTCGGGGAGAGCTCATAGCTCCAGACGGTGTTGTTGGCGTTGACCCGGAACGCCAGCTTCCGCTCCGGAATCAGTTCGGTGATCGTCGACGTCGTCGGCCAGAACAGGTTGTTGCGACGATTGAGGTTGACGGTTCGGGTGCCCGGTTTCACTGGGCCAAGTGGCTTCATGAGCCGGCACTGTGGGCTCCACTTGGGCATGTTGCCCAGGTCCGACAGCAAAGTCCACACCGTGGCGACCGGGGCGTTGATCTCGATTTCTGCTTGCAACAGCGGCGCTGCCATTGGTTTCCCTTCGTGGTGACTGGTTACTGTTCGCGCGACTCAAGGCCGGTCTGCGCTCCTCGCGCCCCGCGCCGTGCTGCGGTGCGCTGCCACAGGAACACCGACGTGCCTACCACCCCGGTGCCCAGTCCGGCGAGCGCAATCGGGCGCCAGGACTCGCACGCCGCGACGGTGAACGCCGCGATCGTCACCAGCGCCCACAGCGTGGCCCCGACGATGATCACCGGCCACGGATCGAGCAACGCCGCGGGCAGCGCAGGCGGCTCGGGTTCGGCCACCGGCTCTCGACTCGGTTCGCGCTGATCGGAAGGCATTGTCGTCCAAGGTAACCGATGGGTGAGATGGCCAGGTGTCCAGCTACCGGAGTTGGCCGGTTCATCATTGATCAGGTGTTGTCGTGTCGTACTGTTTGCGTCGTGAAAGACGGTGACCTGCGATTGGCCAGTGATTTGTCGCTGGCCGTGATGCGTCTGGCGCGCCAACTGCGCTTCCGCAGGCCCGAGTCACCGGTCACGCTGTCGCAGCTGTCCGCGCTGGCGACCCTGGCCAAGGACGGGGCGATGACGCCGGGGGCGCTGGCGATCCGGGAACGGGTCCGGCCGCCGTCGATGACCCGGGTGATCGCATCACTGGCCGACCTCGGTCTGGTCGTGCGCACCTCCCATCCCTCTGACGGCCGCCAGGTTCTGGTGGCGGTATCCGACGCCGGTGCGGCGCTGGTCGACAGTGAGCGGCGGGCCAGTCAAGAGTGGCTGCGCAATCGGCTGGCCACCCTGGACAGCGACGAGCGCGACATCCTACTGCGGGCCGCGGACCTGATGACCGTCCTTGTCGACGAAGACGCGTGAGCGACAAGGCTTTTGGCGCGATAGAAGTCGTCGATATCACCGATCCGGGTGACCCCCGCGTCGACGACTTCCGCGACCTCAACAGTGTCGACCGGCGACCGGACCTGCCCAGCGGCAAGGGATTGGTGATCGCCGAGGGCGTGCTGGTGGCTCAGCGGATGATCGCCTCGCGCTTCACCCCGCACGCGTTCCTCGGCACCGAGCGCCGCCTGGCCGAACTCGGTGACGACCTGACCCGGGTGCGGGCGCCGTACTACCGTGCCACCGCCGAGGTGATGGCCGAGGTCGTCGGTTTCCACCTCAACCGCGGTGTGCTCGCGGCGGCCCGCCGGCCACCGGAGCTGATGATGGCCGACGTGCTCGACGGGGCGCGCACGGTCGCGGTGCTCGAAGGTGTCAACGACCACGAGAATCTCGGCTCGATCTTCCGCAACGCCGCCGGCCTCGGGGTGGACGCGGTCATCTTCGGTTCCGGATGCGCCGACCCGCTGTACCGGCGTGCGGTCCGGGTGTCGATGGGCCATGCCCTGCTGGTGCCGTTCGCCCGTGCCGAGCACTGGCCGGCCGACCTCGGCGGGTTGCGCGAGCGCGGATTCCGGCTGCTGGCCATGACACCCGACCCCGCGGCACAGACCCTGGCCGAGGCGATGGCCGCGCTGGCGGGGGACAGGGTCGCGGTGCTGGTCGGCGCTGAGGGGCCCGGGCTGACCGAGACGGTGATGCGGGCCAGCGACGTCCGGGTTCGGATCCCGATGTCGCGGGGCACCGATTCGCTCAACGTCGCAACCGCGGCAGCGCTGGCGTTCTACGAGCGGTCGCGATGACTAGGCTCGCCACATGATCGACGAGTCGACGCCGTGGGGGACCGGTCTGACCGTGGCGGCCTTCGTCGCCGCGGTGACGGGCGCCGCGATCGTGGTGCTCAGCCTCGGCATGCTGCGGGTGCATCCGCTGGTGGCGATCGTGCTGAACCTGATCGCGGTCGGCGGACTGGCGCCGACGTTATGGGGGTGGCGGCGCATTCCGGTACGACGCTGGTTCGTCCTCGGTGCCGGTATCGGCGTCGCCGGCGGGTGGATCACCCTGCTGGCTATGGCCGCCGCTCAGTAGGCGGTCAGCGCTCGCCGCTGGAACGCACCCCGAGCAGGACGTCCTCCCAGCCGGGTACGGACGGCTTGGCCTTGGCGCGTTTGGCCCTCGGCGCCGGGGCGGGAGCCGAGGCAGGAGCGGGTGCCTGCTTCTCCTCGACCGGGGCGGGTGCCGGTTGCGGCTGCTGCTCCTCGAATTCCAGCTGTGCGACGACGGCCACCGGGCGCAGCGGGCGCTCGAACGTCGGGTCGATCAACTCGCTCGCGGCGTCGTCCAGAGCCGACACCGTGCCACCGTGCGCGCCGGGGCTGAAGCGGAAGTGCGCCACGTTGTCGGAGAGTCCGGCCTGCCACGACATCTGCACCACCCACCGGCCGTCCTCACCGCGCCAGGCGTCCCACGACGTCGACTCGAGGCTGTGTCCGCGCGCCACGAGGGCGGTGGTGACGGTGTCCAACAATGTGGTCACCGCCGGACCGTCGGCCAGCACCGGATGCGCAGCGCCGGCCAGCTCGGCCGCCCGTGAGCGCTCCAAGAGCACCGGGTGGGCGAAACGCTCGACCTTGCTGATGTCCATGCCGGAAGACGAGGCAACTTGCTCGACGGACGCACCCGCACGGATGCGCGCCTGAATATCCCTTGGCCGCAACACGCCTTTGACCTCTTTGTCCCTCGGGGTCTGGCCCAGCGACCGGTCACCGCGAACCGCGGCACGCAGTCGGTCGTCGACCTGCAGGGTGAACTTGTCGGCCGGGTCGGGACCTTCGCAAATAATGTGCCTGCCGTCGACATCGAGTCCGATCACCCTGAGTTCTCGCATGTCGACCTCCTTCGCCCGGACTTTAACTCAGCCCCGACTTGATTACGGTTAGGACACGCGGCGGTGACGAGAAGTCAGCCGAGATGTTCGACAACCCAGTCGACGCACTGCGTCAGCGCGGAGACGTCGTCGGGTTCGATCGCGGGGAACATCGCGATCCGCAGCTGGTTGCGGCCCAGCTTGCGGTACGGCTCGGTGTCGACGATGCCGTTGGCCCGCAGCACCTTGGCCACCGCCGCGGCGTCGACCTCATCGGTGAAGTCGATCGTGCCCACCACCTGCGAGCGCAGTGCGGGATCGCTGACGAACGGGGTGGCATACGACGATGCCTCGGCCCAGGAGTACAACCGCTGCGACGAGTCCGCCGTGCGCTTGACCGCCCAATCCAGGCCGCCGTTGCCGTTCAGCCAGTCGACCTGCTCGGCCATCAGCACCAGCGTGCCGATCGCCGGGGTGTTGTACGTCTGGTTCTTCAGGCTGTTGTCCACCGCGATCGGCAGCGACAGGAAGTCGGGCACCCAGCGGCCGGAGGCGGAGATGGCCTCGATGCGGGCCAGCGCGGCCGGGGACACCACGGCCAGCCACAGGCCGCCGTCGCTGGCGAAGTTCTTCTGCGGCGCGAAGTAGTACGCGTCGACGTCGCGGACGTCGACGGGCAGACCACCGGCTCCGGACGTGGCGTCGATGAGCACCAGGGCGTCGCCGTCGGGCCGGCTGACCGGCACCGCGACTCCGGTCGAGGTCTCGTTGTGCGCCCAGGCGATGACGTCGACGGACGGATCGGATTGCGGCTCCGGCGCGCTGCCCGCGTCCGCCTTGATCACGATCGGGTCGTCGATGAAGGGGTTGGCCGTAGCGGCCGAGGCGAACTTCGAGGAGAACTCGCCGTAGGTGAGGTGCAGCGAGCGCTTCTCGATCAGCCCGAACGCGGCGGCGTCCCAGAACGCGGTGGCGCCGCCGTTGCCGAGGATGACCTCGTAGCCGTCGGGTAAAGAGAAGAACTCACGCAGGCCGTCGCGAACCCGGCCGACCAGGTTCTTCACCGGCGCCTGCCGATGCGACGTGCCGAACAATGCGGCTGATGCGGCCAGTGCCTCGAGCTGTTCGGGGCGCACCTTCGAGGGGCCGCAGCCGAAGCGGCCGTCAGCGGGCTTGAGATCAGCGGGGATCGTGAGCGAATCAGCCATGACCCAAGCCTAGGAGTCGACGCAGGCGGGTATTACACCGAGGCGTTCAGGAGACCCGAATTCGGGGTATGGACAGTATGCGATACCTGCGGTACCGTTTGTACATCACCCGCCCAAATGTAAACCTCTGTTGAGGAGACTGTCATGGCGAGAACCAAGATCATTCAGCGTTGGCGCCGCAACATGGACGTGCTGGACGACACCGAATACGTCGAGAAGCTGATGACGCTGTCCGAAGGGTCGGTGCGGCGCAACTTCAACCCCTACACCGACATCGACTGGGATGCGCCCGAGTTCGCCGTGGTCCCGAACGACGAGCGCTGGATCCTGCCTGCGACCGACCCGATCGGCCAGCACCCCTGGTACCAGTCGCAATCCAAAGAGCGGCAGATCGAGATCGGCATGTGGCGTCAGTCCAATGTCGCGAAGGTCGGCCTGCACTTCGAGTCGATCCTCATCCGGGGCCTCATGGAGTACGCGTTCTGGGCGCCCAACGGTTCACCGGAGTACCGGTACTGCCTGCACGAGGCGGTCGAAGAATGCAATCACACGATGATGTTCCAGGAGATGGTCAACCACATCGGCGCCGACGTGCCGGGCATGCCGCGCTTGCTCAAGTGGGTTCAGCCGGCGATCCCGTTGGTGGCCGGCCCGCTGCCGATCCCGTTCTGGTTCGGCATCCTCGCCGGCGAGGAACCGATCGACCACACCCAGAAAAACGTCCTGCGCGAAGGCAAGACCCTGCACCCGATCATGGAGCGGGTGATGGCCATCCACGTAGCCGAGGAGGCGCGGCACATCTCGTTCGCGCACGAGTACCTGCGCAAGCGGGTGCCGCACCTGTCGCGGCGCAAGCGCTTCTGGCTGTCGCTCTATGTGCCGGTGGTGATGCGAGTGCTGTGCTCGGCCATCATCGTGCCGCCGAAGGCGTTCTGGAAGGAGTTCGACATCCCGCGCTCGGTGCGCAAGGACATCTTCTTCTCCTCGGCGCCGTCGCGACAGATGTTGCGTGACATGTTCGGCGATGTCCGGATGCTGTGCCACGACACCGGATTGATGAACCCGCTGGCGAAGCTGATCTGGCGGATCTGCCGGATCGACGGTGCGCCGAGTCGCTTCCGCAGCGAGCCGGCTCGCCAGCACGTGGTCGCCGTCGCGTAAACCGAAGGACTCACGCCTGTGCCTCACGTCATCACCCAGTCGTGCTGTAGCGACGGGTCCTGTGTCTACGCCTGCCCGGTCAACTGCATCCACCCCAGCCCCGACGAGCCGGGCTTCGCGACCGCCGAGATGCTCTACATCGACCCGGTGGCCTGCGTGGATTGCGGGGCGTGCGTCAGCGCCTGCCCGGTCGGTGCGATCGCACCGGACAGCAAACTCACCGACAAGCAGCTGCCGTTCATCGAACTCAATGCCGGGTTCTACCCCGAGCGGCCTGCCGGCGTGAAATTGCCGCCGACCTCCAAGCTCGCCCCGGTGCTGCCCGCACCGCAGGTGCGCCGTGGCGAGGCGGAACTGACGGTGGCCGTCGTCGGCTCGGGACCGGCGGGGATGTACGCCGCCGACGAACTGCTCACCCAGAAGGGCGTGCGGGTCAACGTCTTCGACAAGCTGCCCACCCCGTTCGGTCTGGTGCGCGCCGGTGTGGCGCCCGATCACCAGCACACCAAGGGGGTCACGAAGCTCTTTGATCGGATAAGCAAGCAGCCACGCTTCACGTTCTACCTCAATGTCGAAGTGGGGCAGCATATTTCGCACGACGAATTACTGAAGCACCACCACGCGGTGCTCTACACCGTCGGTGCGCCGAACGACCGCAGGCTCGACATCGGAGGCATGGAACTGCCCGGCACGGCGACCGCCACCGAGACGGTCGCTTGGATCAACGGCCACCCGGATTTCGCCGGACTGGATGTCGATCTTCGCCACGAACGGGTGGTAGTGGTCGGCAACGGCAATGTCGCCCTTGATGTGGCGCGGATTCTGACCGCCAATCCCGACGACCTGGCTCGCACCGACATCTCCGATACCGCGCTGGCCGTGCTGAGAGGCTCGGCAGTGCGCGAGGTGGTCATCGCGGCGCGCCGCGGGCCCGTCGACTCGGCCTTCACCCTGCCCGAGCTGATCGGGCTGACGTCGACCGCCGAGGTCGTCCTCGACGCCGGTGACCACGACTTGGTCGAGCAGGATCTGGCCACTGCCACCGATACCCTCGCCAAAGCCAAGCTCGAGATCCTGGCCAAGCTGCCGGTCGCCGCCGAGCTCACCGGCCGCCCCCGCATTCGACTTGCCTATCGGCTCACCCCGCACCGGGTGCTCGGCACCGACCGGGTGAGCGGCGTCGAGTTCCTGCGCACCGGAACCGACGAGACCGTGCGGATCGAGGCCGGCTTGCTACTCACCTCGATCGGCTACCGCGGCGCCCCGATCGCCGATCTGCCGTTCGACGAGGCCGACGCCGTCGTCCCCAACCGGGACGGACGCGTGATCGACCCCGCCACCGGCGCGGCCGTCACCGGGGCCTACGTCGCGGGGTGGATCAAGCGCGGACCGACCGGATTCATCGGCACCAACAAGTCGTGTTCGATGCAGACCGTCTCGAACCTGGTCGACGACTTCAACGCGGGCCTGCTCGCCGACCCGAGTGCCCGACCGGCCTTGCTGGACAACCTGATTCGTTCGCGGCAGCCGGAGGTTGTCGATGCGCGAGGCTGGCGGGCCATCGACGCCGCCGAGACCGCGCGCGGCGAGGAGCAGGGACGGGTGCGGGTGAAGTTCACCGACGTGGCCGACATGGTCGCGGCGGCGGCCGCGCCCGCGGCCCCGCTGGCCAAGCGACTGCTCGCCGGTCTGCTGCGTTAAGCCTTGTTCCGCAAATAGATCAAAACGGCGTCCCAGTCCGGGAATTCGGGGGACCCGAAGTGGATCCACTCGCCCTCGAAGCGTTCGGCGCCGTTGTTGGGCCGATCGTCGACGAGGAAGTCGCCGCGATTGAGGTCCTTGTGGTGGGTCAGGATCAGCCGCTTGTACGCCGGTGAATCCTCTTCGACGCCAAGGTGCTCGTGCACCCATTCGAGCTTGTGCTGCCAGCCCGACGGGTTGCGCCACGGCGCGGTCGACAGCAGATAGGTGTCGAACAGTTCCGACAGTTCGGTGAACGCCGCAATCGCGCCGGGCATCGACTTCATCAATGCAAAGATGCCCGGCGCTTCGTCCATCCGGCCGCGGTACTTGTCCGCCACCACCTGGTCGAGGCCCTCGATCCGATGGGCGAAGTCGACCATCGTGTTGTCGAGGTCGATGTAGAGGATCTTGCGTGGCCCCTGCGTCACGCCTGGATTATGCCTGACTCATCGCCTGCTGGATCTCGTCGTAGCTCACCTCGCGCACCGGCTGCCCCAGTGACCACTGATGCCCGAACGGATCCCGGACCATGCCGTAGCGGTCGCCCCAGAATTGATCCTCGAGCGGCATCACCACGGTGGCGCCCGCGTCGAGCGCCTGTTGGAATTTCTGGTCGACGTCGGTGACGGTCAGATGAATCGTCACCGGGGTGCCGCCCAACGCAGGCGGCGTCATCGACCTGCCCTCGGACATCTCCGGAAAGTCGTCGTTGAGCATGATCATGGCCCCGTTGATCTGCAGCGCGGCATGGATCAGTTTCCCGTCAGGACGGGGCACCCGGCCGATCTCGGTGGCGCCGAACGCCTTGATGTAGAAGTCGATCGCCGCGGGTGCGTCGTCGACGACCAGGTGCGGGGACAGAGTGGGTTGGATCTCGATCGCCATAGAAGCCTCCTGTGGTGTGAAGCGGCCGGCCGGGCCGCCACCGATGTAGACACCGCGGTCGGGGAAAACTCATCGGCGCCTCGCATGCAACCACCGGGTACCGACAGAAACGACCCGCCGTGGAGTACGGTTCGGGCTGACACAGGGGAGGCCGACGATGACCACCACGACCGTGCCGCGCTCGAGCGCCGCCCAAACCCGGCGGGCGATCTGGAACACGATCCGAGGGTCGTCGGGCAACTTGGTCGAGTGGTACGACGTCTACGTCTACACCGTGTTCGCAACGTATTTCGAGGGCCAGTTCTTCGATGAGTCCGAGAAGAACTCGACGGTGTACGTCTATGCGATATTCGCGATCACGTTCGTGATGCGCCCCGTCGGGTCGTGGTTCTTCGGCCGGTACGCCGACCGGCGAGGCCGGCGGGCGGCGCTCACGGTGAGCGTGTCGCTGATGGCGCTGTGCTCGCTGGTGGTCGCGGTGGTGCCGTCGCAGGCGTTGATCGGGATGGCGGCGCCGATCATCCTGATCGTTGCCCGGCTGGTGCAGGGCTTCGCGACCGGCGGTGAATACGGCACGTCGGCGACGTACATGTCGGAGGCGGCGACGCGGGAGCGGCGCGGGTTCTTCTCGTCGTTCCAGTACGTGACGCTGATCGGCGGGCACGTGCTGGCGCAGCTCACGCTGCTGATCCTGCAGACGGGTCTCGACGATGACCAGTTGCGCGAATTCGGTTGGCGCATCGCGTTCGCCGTCGGCGGCGTGGCGGCGGTGGTGGTGTTCTGGCTGCGGCGCACGATGGACGAGTCGCTGTCCGAGGAGGTCATCGAGGCGGCCAAGGCAGGCGAGGACCGCGGTGCGGGATCCATGCGGGCGCTGTTCACGCAGTACTGGCGGCCGCTGTTGCTGTGCTTCCTCATCACCCTCGGTGGGACGGTGGCCTTCTACACCTACAGCGTCAACGCTCCGGCGATCGTCAAGACCGCCTACAAGAGCGAGGGCATGACGGCGACATGGATCAATCTGACCGGGCTGATCTTCCTGATGCTGCTGCAGCCGGTCGGCGGGATCATCAGCGACCGGATCGGTCGCAAGCCGATGCTGGTGTTCTTCGGTGTCGGGGGCGTGTTCTACACCTATGTCCTCATCACCTTCCTGCCCCAGACACGCTCGCCGCTGGCATCTTTCGCGTTGGTCGCGGCCGGCTACGTGATCCTGACGGGGTACACGTCGATCAACGCGCTGGTGAAGTCGGAGCTGTTCCCTGCGCAGGTCCGCGCGCTCGGAGTGGGCGTCGGATACGCGCTGGCGAACTCGATCTTCGGCGGGACGGCGCCGCTGATCTACCAGGCGGCCAAGGAGCAGGGCCAGGTACCGCTGTTCATCGGCTATGTCACCGTCTGCATCGCGGTGTCGCTGGTGGTGTACGTGTTCTTCCTGCGCAACAAGGCCGATACGTACCTGGACCGCGAACGGGGTTCGGCGTTCCGGGCCTGAGCAGCCTCAGACCGTGCCTGATTGTCTCGCTCCTCCTCCGCCTCGTTCCTCGGCGGCATCGGTCGCTAGACCGGCTGGTGCGCGATCTCGTCCCAGCCCTCGACCGCGTCAGGTGGCCGGGGTGCCGGACCGACATAGATCGCCGACGGCCGCACCAGCTTGCCGAGCTGCTTCTGTTCCAGGATGTGGGCGCACCATCCGGCCGTGCGGCCGCAGGTGAACATCGCGGGCATCATCTTGGCGGGCACCTGGGCGAAGTCCAGGATGACCGCGGCCCAGAACTCCACGTTCGTCTCGATCGCCCGGTCCGGCCTCCGCTCGCGCAGCTCGGCCAGGGCCGCCTGCTCGAGGGCGACGGCCACCTCGTAGCGCGGTGCCTGCAACCGCTTGGCGGTGGCGCGCAGCACCCGTGCTCGCGGATCCTCGGCTCGGTACACCCGGTGGCCGAAGCCCATCAGCTTCTCGTTGCGGTCCAGCACGCCCTTGACCACCGCGCGGGCGTCCTCGGTTCGTTCGACCTCCTCGATCATCGGCAACACCCGGGCGGGAGCGCCGCCGTGCAGTGGGCCGCTCATCGCGCCGATCGCACCCGACATGGCGGCCGCGACATCCGCTCCGGTCGAGGCGATCACGCGCGCGGTGAACGTCGAGGCGTTCATCCCGTGTTCGGCCGCGGACACCCAGTAGGCGTCAATGGCCGCCACGTGCCGCGGATCCGGCTCACCCTGCCAGCGGGTCATGAAACGTTCTGTGACAGTGGAACATTCGTCGATCACGCGCTGCGGCACCGCAGGCCGGTAGATGCCGCGGGCTGACTGGGCGACGTAGGACAGCGCCATCACCGATGCCCTCGCGAGATGATCGCGGGCAGTTTCGCCGTCGATGTCCAGCAGCGGTGCGTAGCCCCAGATCGGCGCAAGCATCGCCAGGCCTGCCTGGACGTCGACCCGGACGTCGCCGGTGTGGATGGGTAGCGGGAACGGCTCGGCGGGGCGCAGACCGTTGCCGAACTTGCCGTCGACGAGCAACGCCCAGACGTCGCCGAACGTCACGCCATTGCCGACCAGTTCCTCGATGTCCACACCGCGGTAGCGCAGGGCCCCGCCGTCTCGATCAGGTTCGGCGATCTCGGTGGTGAAGGCCACCACCCCTTCGAGGCCGGGCACGAAGTCGTCGGGTACCACCGTCATGGGGGGATTCTCCCACTCGGCGATCGGGTCGTCGCTGCCGGTCGGTAACCGGCGGCCGAATGTTTGCGGCGTACCGTTGGGCCGTGGAGACGCCCAGGGACGATCGCCTCGCGGCGATGCGCGTTGAGTACGGCTCGGTGGAGAAGGACGGCAGCAGCGACCTCGATGTCGACTGGCTCGCCGACGGCTGGCTTGCCCTGTTGCACAGGTGGATAGCCGACGCCGAGGCGGCCGGGATCGCCGAGCCCAACGCCATGGTGCTGGCCACGGTCGACGCGGGAAGACCGGTGAGCCGCACGGTGTTGTGCAAGAGCGTGGACGAGACCGGGATCACCTTCTACACCAACTACGACTCGGCCAAGGGCGATGAGCTCGCGGCGACTCCGTATGCCGCCGTGACGTTCCCCTGGTATGCGCTGGGGCGCCAGGTACACATCCGCGGCGCCGTGACCAAGGTCAGCGCGCAGGAGACCGAAGAGTACTGGTCGAAGCGCCCGCGCGGATCCCAGCTGGGGGCGTGGGCGTCGGCGCAGTCGCGCCCGATCGGCTCGCGTGCCGAACTGCTCGCTCAGCTCTCGCAAGCCACCGAACGCTTTGCCGCCGACGAGCGGGTGCCGGTGCCGCCGCACTGGGGTGGCTATCGGATCGCCCCCGAGGTCGTCGAGTTCTGGCAGGGCCGGGAGAACCGGGTTCACAACCGAATTCGGGTAACGGGCACAAGCGTCGAGCGGCTGCAGCCGTAGGTGGCGCGGCTCTTTGCCGACACCACGCCACTGAGAACGCCGGATTTCCGCCGGCTGTGGGTGGCCGGCGTCATCACGGTCATCGGGGCCAATCTCACGATCTTCGCCGTCCCCGTCCAGCTGTACGCACTGACCCACAACTCGGCGTACGTCGGGCTGTCCGGCGTGTTCGCGTTGGTGCCGCTGGTGGTCTTCGGTCTGCTCGGCGGGGCATGGGCCGACGCGATGGATCGCCGGGTGTTGCTGATCATCACCTCCAGCGGCTTGACGGTCTCCTCGCTGCTGCTGTGGCTGCAGGCCGCCCTGGGCCTGAACAACGTGTGGGCGGTGCTGTGCCTGCTGGCGGTGCAGCAGGTGTTCTATGCCATCGACAGCCCGACCCGCGCGGCCGCCATCCCACGGATGCTGCCCGGCGCGCAGTTGCCGGCGGCCAACTCGCTGAACTTCACGGTGTTCCAGTTCGGCGCGATTGTCGGGCCGCTGATGGCCGGCGTGATGCTGCGCTGGGTCGACCTGTCCACCCTCTACCTGATCGACACGCTCACCTGTGTGGTCCCGGTTCTGGTGGCGTTGCGGCTCGCGCCGATCCCGCCTTCGGTCGGCGGCCGGGGCATGGGCTTCGACGCCCTGCGCTCGGTCATCGAGGGTTTCCGTTTCCTGTCCGGCAACAAGGTCGTGCTGATGTCGTTCGTGGTCGACCTGATCGCGATGATCCTGGGCATGCCGCGGGCGTTGTTCCCGGAGATGGCGCATCAGAGTTTCGGCGCTCCGATCGAGGGTGGCACGACGATTGCGCTGCTGGCGGCTGCGATGTCGGTCGGGGCGGTGGCGGGCGGGGTGTTCTCCGGCTGGTTCCCCCGCATCCAGCGTCAGGGTCTGGCCGTCGTGATCTCGATCGTGGTGTGGGGCGCGGCCATGGTCGGCTTCGGTGTCGCCGGCGGGCTCGCACATGGCCATACCGGCACGATGCTGTGGATTGCGTTGGTGTTCTTGGCGATTGGTGGCGCAGCGGACATGGTGTCGGCGGCGTTCCGCTCGACGATCCTGCAGCAGGTGGCTTCCGACGACCTGCGCGGCCGGCTGCAGGGGGTGTTCACCGTGGTCGTGGCGGGCGGTCCCCGGCTGGCCGACGCCCTGCACGGCGCCGCCGCCGCGGTGGTCGGCACCACGATCGCCGCGGCCGGTGGGGGAGCGCTGGTGGTGGTCGGTGTGCTGATCGCGGCCGCTGCCGTCCCGATTTTCGTTCGCTATCGGGTGCCTGCGGCGAACCCGTAAATCGGCACGTTACGGCTACGATCGAACAGTGGCCGACGTGATCGCGCAGCCACCTCCGGGACTGCGCGAACGGAAGAAGCAACGCACGCGCGCCATGCTCGTGGACGCGGCCGTCACGCTCTGCATGGAGCGCGGCTACCACAACACCACCGTCGAGCAGATCGCCGCCGCGGCCGAGGTGTCCCCGCGAACATTCAGCCGATATTTCCCGACCAAAGATGCGGTGATGATGACCGTGCTCGACGACCTCGTCGACGCCGCCGTCACCGCCCTCGCCACGATCGACCCGGGAGTTCCGCCACTGACGGCGCTGGCCCGCGCGCACACCGTGGCGCTGCGCGGCGTCACTTCCGGCGCGGTGACGTCGCTGACCACGCACCGTCTGGTGTTGATGGTCAACGTCATCTCGTCGTCGAGTGCATTGCGGCTGGCGGCGGCCGCGACGCGGCTGCAGCCGCTGGTCGTGGCTGTGGCCGCGCGGATGGGCGCCGAACCGAGGGACCGGCGGGTGGCGCTGATCGTGTCGGTGTGGGGTGCGATCACCGCCGCGGCGTGGGGGAACTTGGTGATCGGGCCGGGCGATTACGACAACTGCGGGGTCATCATGGCCGACCGGCTGCACCTCGCCTTCACCGAATTCGCCGATATCGCCGCGCTGGAAGTGGGCTGGGCGCTACCCTCTACTGTTTGACGTCGGGGGGCGCCGAGACGGCGCGGGGGGGAGGCGCGACATGGCCCCAGTCGCGCGGATTCCCGTTCCCGGCCTGCGCGAACTCAAGAAGCAGCGAACCAGGGCGACGCTGATCGACGCGGCCGTCCAGCTGTGCATCGACCAGGGTTACGACAACACCACCGTGGAGCAGATAGCGGCCGCCGCCGAGGTCGCCCCGCGCACGTTCAGCCGGTACTTCTCGAACAAGGAAGCGGTGCTCGTCGCCATCCTCGACGAGGTCGTCGGCGATGTGGCCGCCGCCCTCGCGCGCCAGCCCCTCGACATCACCCAGTACGACGCGCTGGCCCGTGCGCACGTCGAGACGTTCAGCACCGAGCAGTACGGGTCGACGGCGTCGTTCGAGCGCATGCGGCTGTTGCTGACGATCGTGAATTCGGCCCCGGCGCTCGGCCTCGCGCCGTTCATGTTCCGGGCCGGCGGCTACCACCACCGGGCGATGGACGTCGCGGCGCAACGGATGGGTGTGACAGCTGACCACCCGTCGATCCGCATCCTGTTCGACACCTGGGCGGTGGTGATGGGAGTGGCCTGTAACGGGCTGGGAACGCCAGACGGTCCACCGATCGAGCCGGACGTGGTGTGCCGCCGAATCGAGTCGGTGTACGGGCTTTTCGCCCGGCTCTGGGCGCCGTGGGTGACCCCGGGCCCGACCCCCGCGGGCGTATCGGCAGAATAGCGACTACCTTCACCTACATACGGACGCCTCGCGGGCGTCGACGAGCTCAGAAGGGGTTCATGTGGCCGCAACCGACGAGACCGCCTCCCTGAAGTACCCGGGCGGCGAGTTGGACCTGGACATCGTGAAAGCGACGGAGGGGTCTGACGGGTTCGCGCTGGGCTCGTTGCTGGCCAAGACCGGTTACACGACGTTCGACCAGGGTTTCGTGAACACGGCGTCGACCAAGAGTGCGATCACCTACATCGACGGTGACGCCGGCATCCTGCGCTATCGCGGTTACCCGATCGAGCAGCTCGCCGAGAAGTCCACCTTCATCGAGGTGAGCTACCTGCTGATCTACGGTGAGCTGCCGACCACCGAGCAGCTGGAGAAGTTCACCACCCAGATTCAGCGGCACACCCTGCTGCACGAGGACCTGAAGCGGTTCTTCGACGGCTTCCCGCGCGATGCGCACCCGATGCCGGTGCTGTCCAGCACGGTCAACGCATTGAGCGCCTACTACCCCGACTCGCTGGACCCGCTGAACAAGAAGCAGGTGGAGCTCTCCACGATCCGGCTGCTGGCCAAGCTGCCGACGATCGCGGCGTACGCGTACAAGAAGTCCGAGGGTCAGCCGTTCCTGTACCCGGACAACTCGCTGACGCTGGTGGAGAACTTCCTGCGGATGACGTTCGGATTCCCGGCCGAGCCCTATGAGGTCGACCCGGAGATCGTCCGGGCGCTGGACATGCTGCTGATCCTGCACGCCGACCACGAGCAGAACTGCTCGACCTCGACCGTGCGCCTGGTGGGCTCCTCACAGGCCAACCTGTTCACCTCGATCTCTGGTGGCATCAACGCGCTGTGGGGCCCGCTGCACGGCGGCGCCAACCAGGCGGTGCTGGAGATGCTGGAGAAGATCCGCGTCGGCCAGGACGACGTGCAGACCTTCGTCAAGAAGGTCAAGAACAAGGAAGACGGCGTGAAGCTGATGGGCTTCGGTCACCGGGTCTACAAGAATTACGACCCGCGGGCGCGCATCGTCAAGGAGCAGGCCGACAAGATCCTCGGCAAGCTCGGCGGCGACGACGAGCTGCTCGAGATCGCCAAACAGCTCGAAGAGATCGCGTTGACCGACGACTTCTTCATCGAGCGCAAGCTGTACCCGAACGTCGACTACTACACCGGCGTGATCTACCGCGCGATGGGTTTCCCGACCCGGATGTTCACCGTGCTGTTCGCGCTCGGCCGGCTGCCGGGCTGGATCGCGCACTGGCGGGAGATGCACGACGAGGGCAGCAGCAAGATCGGCCGCCCGCGCCAGATCTACACCGGCTACACCGAGCGCGACTACGCCACCATCGACACCCGCGGCTGATTTTTTCCTGCGCGAGCAGACACAAAAGTCCCCTGACACCGGCGTGTCATGGGACTTTTGTGTCTGCTGGGCCACACCGGCTTGACCATCAACGGTTGTAGTTTCACAATGATTGTGTGATTACAACTGTTGGCGAGCTGAGCGCACGGCGCAAGACGATCATCCTGGCGTCCTGCTGCCTGAGCCTGCTGATCGTGTCGATGGACTCGACGATCGTCAACGTCGCGATCCCGGCGATCCGCGCCGATCTGCACGCCACCTCGTCACAGATGCAGTGGGTCATCGACATCTACACGCTGGTGCTCGCCTCACTGCTGATGCTCTCCGGCGCCACCGGTGACCGCTTCGGGCGCCGTCGTATCTTCCAGATCGGTCTGGCCACCTTCGCGGTCGGCTCGCTGCTGTGCAGCCTGGCCCCCGACATCGACACCCTGATCGGTGCCCGGCTGATTCAAGGTCTCGGCGGATCGATGATGAATCCCGTTGCGCTGTCCATCATTTCACAGATCTTCGTCGGTAGGGTGGAGCGCGCCCGCGCACTGGGCCTGTGGGGCGCGGTGGTCGGGATCTCGATGGCGCTGGGCCCGATCGTCGGCGGCTTCCTGATCGAGGCGATCAGCTGGCGCGCGGTGTTCTGGATCAACCTGCCCATCTGCGCGGCCGCCATCATCCTCACCGCGATCTTCGTGCCCGAGACCAAGTCGGCCACCATGCGCGACATCGATCCGGTCGGGCAGCTGTTGGCCGTGCTGGCCTTGTTCGGCATCGTCTTCGTCCTGATCGAAGGGCCGGGGATGGGGTGGACCAACCCGCGCATCATCGCGATCGCAGCCTGCGCCGCCGTGGCCCTGCTGGCCTTCCTGCGGTACGAATCACGCCGCCACGACCCCTTCATCGATCTGCGGTTCTTCCGCAGCGTGCCGTTCTCGTCGGCTACGGTCATCGCCGTGTGCGCCTTCGCCGCCTGGGGGGCCTTCCTGTTCATGATGTCGCTGTACCTGCAGGGTGAGCGCGGCTACTCGGCCGCCCACACCGGCCTGATCTATCTGCCGATCGCGATCGGCGCCCTATTCTTCTCGCCGCTGTCGGGCCGGCTGGTGGGCCGGTTCGGCGCGCGCCCGTCGCTGCTGGTGTCCGGTGTTCTGATGACCGCTGCGTCGGTGATGCTGACCTTCCTCACCGCCACGACGCCGGTGTGGGCGCTGTTGGTGATCTTCGCGGTGTACGGCATCGCGTTCGGCATGGTCAACGCGCCGATCACCAATGCCGCGGTCAGCGGGATGCCGCGCGACCGGGCAGGCGCGGCCTCGGCGGTGACCTCGACCAGCAGGCAGGTAGGCGTGAGTATCGGTGTGGCACTGTGCGGTTCGGTCGCCGGTTCGGCGCTGGCGGTCGCGGGTGCGGACTTCACCGCCGCTGCCAGGCCGCTGTGGTGGATGAACTTGGGCCTCGGCGTGGTGATCGTGGTGCTCGCCATCGTGTCCACCTCGGCCCGGGCCAAGCTGTCGGCGCAGCGGTTGGCTCCATTGATCGACGACACCCGAAGCGAGCCCGCTCATGTCGGGTAATCCGCTGGCCGATCAGGTGTGGCGGTCGATGTCGAGCCTGGTGCTGGACAACAAGGACGGCTGGCGTCGCGCGGTCGTCGATCGAACGGGATTGCCGTTCAGCAGGATTCGCATCCTGCGACGGCTCGCGTCGCAGCCGATGACGGTCAAGCAGGTCGCCGAGGCGGCCACCATCGATGCACCGGCCGCCACCGTCGCCGTCAATGATCTCGAGGCGCGCGGACTGGTGGTCCGCCAACCTCATCCGGACAACCGGCGCTGCAAGCTGGTATCGCTCACCGACGCGGGCCGCGACGTGATCGCCGTCCTCGACGACACCGACGACCCGGCGCCGGAGGTCTTGGCGTCGCTCGACGACCAGGACCTTCAGGCGTTGCGGACGATCCTGGCCCGGGTGATCAGCTGAGGTAGCCCTCGACCTCGTCGGCCGGGCGCACGCTGGCCTGGCTCGGGTCGCCGCCGGTCTCACGCAGCGCGCGACGCTGGCGGAGCAGGTCCCAGCACTGGTCGAGCTCGGTTTCGATGGCCCGCAGCCGGGTGTGCTCCTCGGCGGGGTCGAGTTGTCCGTTCACCACCCGCTCACGCAGTTCGCGCTCTTGGGCGACCAGGTCGTGGATCCGGGAAAGGGTCTCGTTGTCTTCAGCCACGGTTCCAGTGTGCCCGACGAAAGCGAGTCAGAACTCAGAAGCGAGGGCGCCCGCGAACTCCGTGCAGAACCAGTCCACATCGGTGCTGGAGAACACCAAGGGCGGACGGATCTTCAGGACGTTGCCGTCGCGGCCGCACACCGAGATCAGCACCCGGCGCTCGCGCATGGTGTTGACCAGTGCCCGCGCGCCGGCCCGGTCCGGTGCGCCGGTCTCGTCGATCACCTCGACGCCGACGTACAGGCCGGTGCCGCGGACGTCGCCGATGCGTGGGTGGTCAGCGGCGAGTCGCGCGATTTCGTCGCGCAGTTGCGAACCGACCTCGGCGGCGTTGCGCATCAGCTTTTCGTCCTCGATGACGTCGAGGACGGCCGCCGCGGCGGCCACCGTCACCGGATTGCCGCCGAAGGTGTTGAAGTACGGGATCTCACGGGCGAAGGTCTCGAGGATCTCCGAGCGGGCCGCCATCGCCGCGATCGGCATGCCGTTGCCCATCGGCTTGCCCATCGTGACGAGGTCCGGCGCGACGCCGTGGCGCAGGAAGCCCCACATCGCGTCGCCGGTGCGGCCGAAGCCGGGTTGGACCTCGTCGGCGATGAACACCCCGCCCGCGCGGTGCACCGCGTCCACCGCGGGCGCCAGCACCGAGGGGTCGGGGTAGATGCCGTCGGAGGAGAAGATGGTGTCGACGATCAGGGCGGAGAAGCCGGCGCCGCTGGCGACCAGCTTGTCGATGGCGGTGACGACGTCGGCGGTGAATCGGCCCGCGAGTTCGTCGGCGGGTATGCGGTAGCTGTCCGGCGGTGGGATCGTGCGGACATGTTCACCGAGCACGGCGGCCCCGCCGATGGACGGCGAGATCGCGGTCACCGCGGCGGTGTTGCCGTGGTAGGCGTCGGTGGTCACGATGACACCCTTTGCGCCGGTGTACATTTCGGCCACTCGCAGCGCCAGGTCGTTGACCTCGGAGCCGGTGCAGGCGTACATCACCTGGTCGATCTGGTCGGACCCCTCGGACCGCAGGGTGTCCAGCAGGCGCCGGCTGTAGTCGACGATGCCGCCGTGCAGATAGCGGGTGTGGGTGTTCAGTGTGGACAGCTGGCGGGTGACCGCCTCCACCACATGCGGGTGGCAGTGCCCGACGCTGGCGACGTTGTTGTAGGCGTCCAGGTAGCAGGCGCCGTCGGCGTCGTAGAGCCGGGTTCCCTCGCCGCGGACCAGGTGCACCGGCCGTTGGTAGAACAGCCGGTACGCCGGGCCCAGAATGCGGTCACGGGCCGCGATCAACGATTCGGTGGCGGAATCGACCGGGTGATCCGCCGAGTAGCTGTTGGAATCCATGATGTTGGAAAAGCTCATCGTGCTACTCCCTCGTCGACGCGGCCCGTGACTGCACTCACTGCCGTTCGTGCGCCTCTTCGAGCACCGTGCGGCCCAGCTCCGAATAGCGCTGGGGCGAGGTGTATTTCAGCACCACGGCCAGCACGATGCCGCCGATGCCGACGACGCCCACCACGTAGGGGATGATCTCGAAAACCCAGTCGCTGGAGGCGGTACCTGCCGCGAACGATGCGTTCTTGGCCAGCAGGTAGATCACGTAGAGCATGCCGAGGCCGCCGAGCAGCGGAGCCAGGAAGGTCCGGAACCAGTTGGCCGTCTCGGGATGGTTCTTGCCGACATGGAAGTAGGCGATCACGGCGAAGGCGGCCAGCGCCTGCACGATCATGATGGCCGTCGTGCCGAGCAGTGCCATCAACCCGTACAGACCGGTGTAGGGATCGCGACCGGTGAGTGCGAAGAACAGCACCACGACGGTCGCGAAGATGGTCTGGATCAGTCCGGCGATGTGCGGCGAGCCGTGTGTCGGGTGGGTGGCGCCCAGTGTCTTACGCATGCCCGGGATGACGTTCTCGCGGCCGATCGCGTAGATGTAGCGGGCGGCGCAGTTGTGGAATGCCATGCCGCAGGCGAACGAACCCGTCATCAGCAGGATCTTGAACAGGTCGACTGCCCACGTTCCCAGATGTGCGCCGACCGGGCCGAAGAAGATGTCACCGGCCGTCGTCGAATCCTGGGCCAGCGCAATGGCATTCTGCGGTCCGGTGCCGACGATCGCCAGCCACGAGATGAGAACGTAGAACACGCCGATCCCCACGACCGAGCTGATGACCGCGATCGGGATGATCTTCTTCGGGTTCTTCGACTCCTCGCCGTACATCGCGCTGGACTCGAAACCGACCCACGACCAGAATGCGAAGAACAGGCCGATGCCTGCCGAGCCGGCCACCGTGATCATGCTGCCGTCCGCCCCGGCCACCGACCCGGACAGATTCTGAAAAGCGTTGAGCGGGTTGAGCGATCCCCACGACCAGCCCTGCGGGCCGCCACCGGTGAACAGCACCGACAACGCCATCAACGACAGCATGACGATCTCGGTGATCAGGAAGACCCCGAGCACCCTGGCGGCGACGTTGATGTCGAAGTAGGTCAGCACCAGGTTGACCACCAGCATGCCGATGGCGAACACGATCCACGGGATGTTCACGTGGAACAGGGAATTGAAGGTGTCATTGCCGAAGAAGGCGAAGATACCGATCAGCGACGCTTCGAACACCATGTAGGCCATGGCGGTGAGGAAGCCCGCGCCCAACCCGACGATCCGGCCCAACCCGTGTGAGATGTACCCGTAGAACGCTCCGGTTGCGGTGATGTGCTTGCTCATCGCGGCGTAGCCGATGGCGAACAGCGTCAGCACGATCGTGGCCACGAAGTACCCGGCGGGCGCGTATGCGCCATTGCCGAATCCGACGGCGATCGGCACGTTGCCCACCATGGCCGTGATCGGTGCCGCGGTGGCGACGGCCATGAACAGCACGCCGATCAGCCCGACGGCATTCGGCTTGAGTCGTTGGACCGAATCGGATTTGGCATCGGTGTCGGCCGCGGCCGGCGGATCGATGATGTCGCTCATGGTGTGGATTCCCATCTCGAACGTGACTCTTGGTCGCGCCGTTTTTTGGTCTGGTATTTCCCGGTTACGACTGCACCCGGGGAGCGAAGGTGATGTCGGCACGGCTTTGTGGTGCGACGACGACATTGTTACCCCCGCCAGATGCCCTGGTCAACAGGAACTTACAGGCAATGCGCAAGAGATGTTTCCTGTGTGTTTCCCAAAACCCGGTTACGAAACAAGGAGGTTAAATATGCCGATTTGGTCTGCTCGGTGCCCGGTAATGGTCCACACTGGTGCCCATGCCGGGACTGCCGCCGACTCATGAGTCCTTCGCGCGTGCAGCACTGCCCGCGTACGGTCGCGCAGACACCACGCCATTGCGGCTGCTCAGCCTGTCCGAGAACGCCACGTACCTGGTCGACGACGATGAGCCGATCGTGCTGAGAGTGCATCGGCCCGGTTATCACTCACTGGAGGCCATCCGCTCCGAACTGGCGTGGATGCGCGCACTGCGGACCCAGACCCCGGTCGCAACGCCGGAGTTGCTCGCCGCCCGTGACGGCACCGATGTGGTGGCTGCCGAGGTTGACGGGGAGGTCCTGCACGTCGACGCGGTCACCTTCGTCGCGGGCTGCACCGCCGAGGAGAATCCCGACGTCGTCGGCTTCGAGCAGCTCGGCCGACTCACCGCGATCATGCACCAGCACGCCAGGAACTGGGCCTTTCCGTCGGGCTTCACCCGGTTCCGCTGGGACCTCGACACCATCCTGGGGCCAGATGCCCGCTGGGGTAACTGGCGGCTGGCACCCGGCCTGACCGACGACGACCGCGTCATGATCCAGCGCGCTGCCGACGACATCGCGGTGAAACTCACCGACTTCGGTTCTGCGCCAGACCGTTTCGGGCTGGTGCACGCCGACCTTCGGTTGGCCAACCTGATGGTCGACCCGGCCGATGCGGGCGCAGGCATCACCGTGATCGACTTCGACGATTGTGGCTGGTCGTGGTACCTCGCCGATCTGGGGGCGGCGGTGTCGTTCATCGAGGACACCGCGGCCGGCGAGCGCATCATCGCCGAATGGCTCGACGGCTATTTCGAGGCTGGCACCCTGCC
Source organism: Mycolicibacterium rhodesiae (assembly GCF_002086695.1). Classification (GTDB taxonomy): domain Bacteria; phylum Actinomycetota; class Actinomycetes; order Mycobacteriales; family Mycobacteriaceae; genus Mycobacterium; species Mycobacterium rhodesiae. Next base: position 123,739 of record NZ_MVIH01000004.1, on the reverse strand, counting down.
CGCCGACCACCTGGCGCTCATCCCGACGTTCGTCATGCTGCGCCGAATCAACCTCACCGCGTGGATCGCCTCGCATGCCGACGCCGACGCCGCGGCTGAACTCGGCCCGGACTTCGCACCCAACACCGCTGCGCTGGCTCAGCGCTATCTGGAGGATCGTACCTGGTTGCAGGACGCGATCTTCGGATCCCGGGTCTGAAAAACTCTATAACACAAGGAGATACGCGTGTTCGATCTGCAGTCGACGTCCGTGGTGGTGACCGGTGGCAGCAAGGGCATCGGGCGGGGCATCGCCGCGGTGTTCGCGTCCGCGGGCGCCAATGTCGCGATCGCGGCGCGATCGACGGCCGAGTTGGACTCGGTTGTCGCGGAGCTGGACGCGCTGGGAAGCGGAAAAGTGTTGGGAATCCAGACCGATGTCACCGATCCGGTGGCATGTGCCGAGTTGGCCGCCTCGGTTGTCGACGCGTTCGGCGGCATCGACGTCGTCTGCGCCAACGCCGGAATCTTCCCCGAGGCACCGTTGGCCACCATGACGCCGGCCCAACTCGCCGAAGTGCTCGACGTCAACGTCAAGGGCAACGTGTTCACCGTGCAGGCCTGTCTGGACGCGCTGATCGCCTCCGGGCGGGGCCGGGTGATCCTGACGTCCTCGATCACCGGACCGATCACCGGCTTTCCGGGGTGGTCGCACTACGGCGCGTCGAAGGCCGCTCAGCTCGGGTTCATGCGCACCGCGGCAATCGAATTGGCGCCGCACGGGATCACGGTCAACGCCGTGCTGCCTGGCAACATCTTCACCGAGGGCCTCGCGGACATGGGTGAGGACTACATCGCCGGGATGACCAAGGCGATCCCCGCAGGGGCCTTGGGCAAGCCGGAGGACATCGGCCATCTGGCCGCGTTTCTGGCCACCGTCGAGGCCGGTTACATCACCGGTCAGGCGATCGCCGTCGACGGCGGTCAGGTTCTGCCCGAATCGCCGGATGCGCTGAATACCTAGTCCGATGGAGGAGTCGGATGGGGGCCCGATCGCGGAGGATGTGCGACGGCGCATCCTGTCGATGCTCGCGCAGGGCACCCTGCGGCCCGGCTCCCGGCTGGGCACCGAACGCGAGATGGCCGACCGTTTCGAGGTCTCCCGCTCCACGCTGCGCAGCGCGCTGCTGCCGCTGAGCCGTGCCGGGGTGCTGGAGCGGCGGACCGGGCGCAACGGGGGGACGTTCGTGCGCGCCGACGTCGTGGAACGTAACGCCGCCGAGTTGGCCGGCCTGCCTGCGCGGTTGCGTAGCGGCGGGCACACCAGTGCCACCCGGGTGCTGGCCACCGACCGCAGGCCGCCCACTCCCGCCGAGGCCGCCGCGCTGGAAATCGCGCCCGGCGACGAGGTTTTCGCGATCCGGCGGCTACGTTTCGCCGACGGGGTTCCGCTTTCGGTGGACTTCTCGTGCTTCGTCGCCGAGCACGCCGTCGATCTCCTGGAGCAGCCGCTCGGCGGCTCGCTGTACGAGTTGTTCGCTGTTCGGTACGGTCTGGTGCCCGCGACGTCCAGCGAGACCATCGAGGTGGTCAGCGCCAGCCCGCGCGAAGCCGACTGGCTCGGCATCGCGCACCGGCGACCGTTGGTGGCGATCACCCGGATCACGCGCGATGCCGCCGACCGGCCGTTCGAGTACGCCTACGACCTGTTCCGAGCCGACCGGGTGCGGCTGACGGCCACCACGTCGACGGTCACCGCGCGGGAGCGCCGCGGTACCGACGGGCGGGTGGAACGCTCGGTCAGCAGCGCGTGAGCGACTACTGTGTGAGCGGTGACGAGCAAACCCGAGATCGAATTCCCCGACGGCCCGGCGCCCACCGAACTGGTCATCAAGGATCTGGTGGTCGGCGAGGGCGATGAGGCCAAGCCCGGCGCCGTCGTCGACGTCCACTACGTAGGGGTCGAGTACGACACCGGCGCCGAGTTCGACAGTTCGTGGAACCGCGGCGAGTCCATCTCCTTCCCGTTGCGCGGGCTGATCCAGGGCTGGCAGGACGGCATCCCCGGCATGAAGGTGGGCGGCCGCCGTCAGCTGACGATCCCGCCCGAGCAGGCCTACGGCCCGGCCGGCGGCGGACACCAGTTGTCCGGCAAAACTCTGATCTTCGTCATCGACCTGCTGTCAACCCGCTAGCCGGATACCCGGCGTGGTCGTCGCCGGCCTGCGCTCGAACGGTGGGCAGCGTCGACGGGTCGCGCAGCAGGCCGCGCACCAGCATGGCGGCCAGCTCCTCGGCGATGTGCTCGCGGGAGTAGGTCGGGTGCCGGAACGGGCTGGCGCCGCCGGGTGAGTGCGCCGCGGAGTTCCGGTACCGGCGCTGCACACCCTCTTCGGCGGCGCAGATGTTCAGTGCGGCGAACTCGGGGTCGCAGTCGATGAATTCGCCGCAGGCGATGCCCTCGCTGATGAGCGTGGCCATGTGCCGGTGCAGCTCCGCGGTGTCGGCCCAGAACTCGGCGAACACCTCGGGCTGCGCTTCGGCGAGCACCTCGACCTCGCAGATGTCGACCGCCGCCGAGCACAACTCGCCGACGTCCAATCGCAATAGGCGCAACAGCCGTACCGCGGGTGAGCCCGGCGCAGCCACCATCTGCCGGGCGAAGTCCAGCGATACCCGGTTGAGGGCGAGCAGGCCCAGCAGGATGTCTTCCTTCTGCCGGAACCAGTAATACAGCGACGACTGGCCGAGTCCGCAGGTGCGGGCGATCTCGGTCATCGTGGTGTTGAGATACCCACGCTCGGCGAACAGCCGGGCGGCGACGACGAGAATGTCGCCGCGGCGGTCGAATTCACTCCTCACGACATCAGCATCCCCCCGTTGATCTGTACGCACTCGCCGGTGAACGACCGTGTACCGGCCAGAAAGCGCACCACGTCGGCCACCTCGGCGGGCTGGATCAGCCGTCCGATCGGCATGTCGGCGCTGTACTCGCGGTGCATCTGCGGCAGGCTGACCCCGCGAAATTCGGCGTCGCGGTGGAGTTGTTCGGTGTCGGTGGGGCCTGGGGCGACCGCGTTGACCCGCACGTCCGGAGCCAATTCGCGGGCCAGCGAACGGGTCATCCCGAGCAGGCCGGCTTTACTGGCCGCGTAGGCGCTGAAGCCCGGCTCGCCGCGCAGGCCGGAGATGCTGCACATGTTCACCACCTGCCCGCCGGCCGCCCGCAGTGCCGGTGCCGCGGCCTGGGTCAGCCAGAGCGGCGACGACAGATTCACGTCGATATCGCGCCACCACAGCTCCATCGTGGTAGCAGTCGGTTCCACGACCGTCATCGTCGCGGCGTTGTTCACCAGCAGGTCGAGCCGGCCCACGTCGGCGACGACGGCGTCCACGAGTGCGTGGCATGCGGTCCGGCCGCGCAGGTCGGCGGGGATTGTCGTTGCGGCGCAGGGGATCTCGCCGGTGCCGGGCAGGTCCGTGCCGATAACGGTCCAGCCCGCGTCGGCCAGCGCCGTCACGATCGCGCGACCTATTCCGCCCGCGGCACCGGTCACCAGTGCGATCGGCCCGCTCACTGGATCACCACGCCGCCGTTGGGCGAGATCACCTGGCCGGTCAGCCAGGTCCACTCGGCCACGTCCACGATCGCGCGGGCCAGTTCGTCTGGTGTGCCGAACCGGTTGAGCGCGATGCTGTTCCGGTAATCCTCGCCGCGCCATCGCTCGGTGAGCATCGCGGTGTCGGTGGGGCCCGGGCATACGATGTTCACGCGCACCTGGTCCGGGCCGTATTCGCGGGCGATCGAGCGAACCAGCCCGATCATCGCCGACTTCGCCGTCACATAGGGCACATGGTTCTCGTCGCCGAGCAAGGCCAGTTCCGAGGAGATCCCGACTATGGAGCCGCGTCGCCGCGCCCGCATTCGGGGACCGACCGTCGCGATCACATTGGCGCAGCCGCCGAGTATCACCTCGAGGCTGCGGCGCCACAGGTCCTCGGTCACCTCCGCCAGCGGTACGTCGACGTCGAAACCCGCGCAGGCGATCGCGACGTCGATCGGGCCGAGATCGGACTCGACGGCGGCGACGAGTGCGTCGACCGCCCCGATATCGGCGACGTCGGCCTCGTAGGCGATGCCGCCGATGTCGTCGGCGACCTGTTCGGCCTGCGCCGTCGAACCGAGGTGGTCGATGGCAACCCGATAGCCGCGTGCGGCAAGCAGATACGCGGTGGCCCGGCCCATCCCGGTGGCGCCGCCGGTGACCAGGGCTGTGCCTGCCATCTCAGCTGTCCCGGTCGGCGGTCAGCAGCATCGCGTCGCGTTCGATCGGCTCGAACTCGGCGTCGAGGATGGACACGATGTGGTCGACGATCCGCTTGGTCAGCAACTCGCCCTTGGCGGCAGAGGCCTGGGTCGCGGACGCGAGCACTCCGGTGGCGGTGGACATCGACTCGTCGATCGGCAGGACGTCCCACGGCACGTTTCGGGCCGGGGCGTCGTCGACGATGCGATCCATTCGCACCGTGGCCGGCCGAAGGTATTCGAACAGTGACGTCTCGATCACCGCGGCGTGCTCGAGCGCCAGGCCGGGAAAACCGTCCGGGAACAGCACATCCAGGTCGGCGTCCCCGAATTCCGGCATCGCGTTCTCGACGACGACGATCTTCACGCCGGGGGAGCGGCCGGACACCAGGTAGGCCGGCTCGTAGACGAAGTTCGTGTTCTCGAAGTGCCAGTTGTACAACATAATTCGGCGGAATCCGGTGCGTATCAACTCGTCGAGCAGGTCTTCGATCATCGCGATGAAGGTGGTCGCGCGCAATGACAGGGTGCCGGGGAACTGCTGCCCGCCGCCGCTGGCCGGCCGTGACCGGTAGCCCAGCCGTAGTGCCGGACCCACCACGAACGGACGTTTGGCGGCGGCCAGCCGCAGCAGCGTCTGCGGGATCACCCAGTCCGCGCTCACCGGCAGGTGCGGCCCGTGCTGTTCGGTCGAACCCACCGCGATCACGACCGGGGCGTCGGCGGCAGCGGCCGCTGCGATCTCGGGCCACGTCATCCACTCGTATTCGGTGGTGCCTGGGCCGATGGCAGGTCTCATCAGGTCGTCGGTCATCGCTCACCTTTATTCATTCGAAGACGAACAATTGATAACACGACGGCGTGATATCGGCATTTTCGATACATTATCGAAACAGCGGGTTCTCGCGCCCGAAACACCGTCAGCCCCGCACGTACCCGGAGTCCGGATCGACGATGTTGTGCAGCTTTTCGCCGCGCAGCCAGCGCTGGAGGTTGTCGACGAACACGCCCATCATGTCGGCCTCGAACCCCACGTAATCGCCGGACATGTGCGGCGACACCAAGACGTTGGGCATCGCCCACAGCGGCGAGTACGCAGGCAGCGGCTCGACCTCGAACACGTCGAGCGCGGCGCCGGCGATGGTCCCCGCCCGCAGCGCCTCGATCAGCTCGTCCTCGACCACAGTGGCCCCCCGGCCGACGTTGACCACGAAGCCGGCCGGCCCCAGCGCGGCGAGCACCTCCGCGTCGATCAGCCCGGTGGTGGCCGCGGTCAGCGGTACCGCGGCGATGAGGATGTCGACCTCGGCGGCGACGGCTGTCAGGTCACTGGATTCATGGCGGCCAACCAGCGTCACGTGAACATCGAGCCTGCTCAGACGGTCTGCGATGGCTCGCCCGATCGAACCTGTGCCGACAACGGCCGCCCGCTTGCCTGCCAGCCTGCCGGTGGTGCGGTAGAGCCAGGTGTGCTCGCGCTGCAGCGCGAGAGTGTCGGGTAGTCCTTTGACGAAGCTGAGCACGGCGGCGAGCACCCACTCGGCGATGGAGATATCGAAGACGCCGCGCGAGTTGGTCAGCGTGATCTGGTGCTGGGCGAGCTCAGGGCAGATCAGCCGGTTGACGCCCACCGACGCGGCGTGCACCCAGCGCAGCCGGTCGGCGCTGCGCAGCACCGGCGCCAGATCGGCGAAGCGGTGGTCCCAGACGTACAGCACCTCGGCCCCTGCGAGTTGGTCACCGGTGGGTGTTCCGCGCACCTCGACGACGTCCACGTCGGGCGGGATCAGCGCCAGCGGCGGGGGTGGCAGTTCGGGGTCGGGTTCGGCGATGACCAGCACCCGCGGACGACTCGACACTCTGCTCCGTTCGGTTCACCGCGACGCGGGCGAACAATTTCGATATCGTATTTGAAAGCCAGTGAACAGGACCATCGTGACCGACCCGAGCACATTTCTCGACCCGTACGCCGGCGAACCGGTGATCGCCGATCCGATCGAACTGCGCGAGCATCGCAAGCGGCGTCTGGCGCTGGCGTACCGGGTGTTCGGCGCCATGGGTTGGGGTTCGCTGGGCGACGGGCACATCTCGGCTCGCGATCCGGAGCAGCCCGAGTGCTTCTGGCTCGGCCGCTACGGGGTGCCGTTCCGGTTCATGACCCCCGACGATTTGGTGCTGGTGCATGCCGACGGGACAGTCGATGGCGGCGGCGAGATCAATGTAGCCGCCTACTACATCCACGCCCCGCTACACGAGGCCCGCCCTGACGTCGTTGCTGCCGCGCATTGCCATACCCCTTACGGCACACCGTTTTCGGCGATGGTCACCCCGCTGGCGCCGATATCGCAGGAGGCCTGCGCCTTCTTCGGCGACCAGGAGATCTTCGACGACGATGAGGTCAACATCTCCTCGACCGACGGCGGCAAGCGCATCGCGGCGACTCTCGGGGGAGCCAGAGCCGCGATCCTGCGCAATCATGGCCTACTGACCGTCGGTGGCAGCGTCGACGCGGCGGTCGGGTACTTCCTGATGATGGAGCGCAGCGCGGAAGTCCAGGTGAAAGCGCGCGACGCGAAGCCGATCGGAGCCGAGGCCGCCCGGCGGGTGCACGACATGTTCGACGAGGTCGCCGCCTGGCAGGTATTCCAATGGGCGCAACGGACGTACGTTCCCGACTCGGTCTGAGGCTCAGCTGTTCGCCACGATCAGACTCAGCAGATCGAACACCACTGTCGCGGCGGCGATCGACGTGATCTCGGCGTGGTCGTAGGCGGGCGCCACCTCCACGACGTCGGCTCCGACAACGTTGATTCCGTTGAGACGACGCAGCATTCGCAGGAGTTCCCGCGAGGTTAGCCCACCGGATTCGGGTGTGCCGGTTCCGGGTGCGAACGCGGGATCGAGGACATCGATGTCGATCGAGAGGTAGACGGGCAGATCGTCGACGCGCCGGGCGACGACGTCGACGGCAGCCTCGACGCCCATCACGTCGAGATCGCCGGCCCGGATGATCCGAAACCCCATCCGGGCGTCGTCTTCGAGGTCCATCCGGTCGTAGATCGGGCCGCGGATGCCGACGTGGATCGAGTGGTCCTCGATGAGCAGGCCTTCCTCGAACGCCCGGCGGAACGGGGTGCCGTGAGTGACCGGGGCTTTGAAGTAGGTGTCCCAGGTGTCGAGGTGGGCGTCGAAATGCACGAGTGCGAGCGGTCCGTGGAAGGCATGCAGCGCGCGAAGATTCGGCAGTGCGACGGTGTGGTCACCGCCGATCGCGACGAACCTGCGTTCCCGCCGGCCGATGATGTCGCGCATGCCGTTCTCGATCTGTGTGCAGGCTTGCGGGATGTCGAACGGCGTGATCGTCACGTCTCCGGCGTCGACGATCTGCACCTGCTCCAGCGGGGCGATCCCGAATTCGACGTGATAACCGGGACGCAGGGTACGCGCCGCCTGGCGCACCGCCATCGGGCCGAAGCGTGCGCCCGGCCGGTAGGAGGTACCGCCGTCGAACGGCAGACCCACCACCGCGATGTCGTACTCGGCGACCTCGTGAATGTCGGCGATCCGCGCGAAGGTGCCCTTGCCCGCATAACGGGGGACCTGGGTCGACGGCGTCGCGCCGACGGGTGTCTCGGGCATCAGTGGTGGTGGTGTGGCCGGGCGCCGCCGTCACCGCGGCGGCGCGCTTGCTCGCCCTCGGTGATCAGCCGGAGCTGTTCGTCCGCCTCGCGTCCGGCGAGCAACGGTTGCATGGGATCCCAGGTGGTGCCGGCCGCCCTGTCCTTGCGGCGGCGGGCGATCGCGGAGATGACTTCCAGGACAACACGATTGCCGAGCAATGCGGTGATATCGGCGTGGTCGTAGGGCGGCGCCACCTCCACCACATCCACTCCGACGACGGGTAACTCGTAGCAGATGCGCCGCACGGCGTCGAGCAGTTCGCGGGCCGAGAAGCCGCCCGGCTCGGGTGTTCCGGTGCCCGGGGCATGGCCGGGATCGCACACGTCGATGTCGACGGAGATGAACACACCGTCGCAATCGGTGGTGGCGATCTCGAACGCCTCCGTCAGACAGGGTTCCAGGCCACGGGCGACGATCTCGGTCATCTCATAGGACCGCAGGCCGTGCGCCGCCATCCACTGCAGTACGGGCTCGTCGGGCCAGTACCCGCGCAATCCCAGCTGCAGGAACCGATCTCCGCGCAGCGCGCCGGACTCGATGAGCCTGCGCATCGGGGTGCCGTGGCCGATGAGTGACCCGTTGTGAATGTCGCCGGTGTCGGCGTGGGCGTCGAAGTGGATCATCGAGATCTTGCCGAACCCGTGGTGGCGGGCGACACCGGTGTGGTCCGGCCAGGCGATGGTGTGGTCACCGCCGAGGACGATGGGGATGGCGCCTGCGGCGGTGATCTTGTAGACGTCCTCCTCGATCATCTTCACGGCCCGCTCGATATCGCCGCTGTAGAGCATCACGTCGCCGGCATCGTAGACACGCAGATCCTTCAGGCCGTCGACCCGCAGTGCGAGGCTGGGGCGAGAGCCGTCTTGCGGCAGATAACAGGCCTGACGCAATGCCGATGGCCCGAAGCGGGCGCCGGAGCGGTAGTTGGTGCCGCCGTCCAGTGGGGCGCCGAGGATGACGATATCGGCGTCGGCATAACTGGATTCGTCGGCGAGGTCGCATCGGGGGACGCCGAGAAAGGTGATGTCCGGGCCGAACAGGACGCCTGCCATGTGTGCTGCCTTTCGTTGCTCAGGTCTGATGCAGTGCGATCACTGCGGTGAATACGTGGCGCAGGGTGGCCCGGATTCGGCGCTTGTCCACCGGACCCAGCGGGCGGTAGAGGTTGTCGATCTCCAGGCCGGCCATCACCGCCATCACGGTGCGCGAGTCGAGTTCCGGTTGCCCCGAGCCGATGTCCCGGAAGAGCCTGCTGAGCGCGGGAATCATTGCCGCGTACCAGGCTTCGAACATCGGACGCAGGCGTTCGTCGCGGCTGGCCTCGGTGACCAGTTCGTAACGGGTGACGATTGCCCCGGGCGGTGAGCTGAACCCGTCGATGATCATGTCGGCGACCAGGTCGGCGAGTCGCTCGGCCGGCATGGACGGTTCGAGCCGCTTCGCGGTGGCGACGACCCGTTCGATTTCGCGGTCCGACAGCTGCGCGAACGACTGTGCGATCAGATCGGACTTGTCGTCGAAGTAGTAGCTCAGCGCGCCAAGCGGTATCTGGGCCTGGTTGGCCACCAAGCGCATCGAGAGCCCGGCCAGGCCGACCTGTGCCATCACTTCGATTGCCGCGTCGATGATCTCGGTTCGGCGTGCCGCGCCGCGAGCGGTGGTGCCAGCCGTCATCCCTGGTGCTTGAGGGTGGAGAAGTCGGTGTCCCACATCCAGGCCGGCTGGCTCTGCCACCCGGAGTACCCCTTGCGGGCGGCCACCGTGTTGTGCAGGTCGGTCAGGTTGATCCAGCACAGCGAGTCGCGGTAGGCCTTGGCGGCTTCGACATACAGGGCCTGTGATTTGGCCGCGTCGGGTTCGGCACTGCCTGCGTCGAGGAGCTTGTCGGCCTCGGGTACCGAGCAGCCCTGGATGTTGACCGGTGCGTTGGTGTACTGGTATATCCGCGAGAACGTATCGGGGTGCGCGGCATCAGGATTCCACGACTCGGCGAACAGGTCGGGGCGCTGGTCCGGGTTCTGTGGCAGTGCGAACAGCTGCGCCGACGGGAAGTCGCGGACCGTCGCCTTGAAGCCCGCTGCCTGCAGGATCACCTGGGTCTGGTTGGCCAGGTCTTGCAGGCTGCTGTCGCCGGACGGGTAGCCGATCGAGACGTCACCGCCATTGCGGCCGAGTGCGGCCAGCTTCGACGGGTCATAGGTGTGAATGTCGGGTACCGCCCCGTCCGGCATCATGCCGGTCGGGTAGAACTGCGTGGACGGTGATCCTTGCGCACCGAAAACCTGTGTTGTCAGCGCCTTTTGATCGAGTGCGGCGGACAGTGCCGCGCGGGCGTCCTTCGATGCGAAGACCGCCGACGCCGGATTCACCATGATCATGGTCTTGATCAGCGCGTTCTGCTGCAGTACCTCGGTGTCGGGACCGCTGGCCAGGGCCTCGTAGTCGCCCTTGGACAGCCCGTGCAGGATCATGTCGAGCTCACCGTTGCCGAGTTGCAGGCGCTGGACCGCGGAGGCGGTCACCACCGGCATCTGCACCGACGTGATCTGAGGCGCCGGTCCCCAGTAGTTCTTGTTCGCGCTCATCGTGTAGTGGCTGGCCTGCACGGCGTCGGTCAATTCGTAGGGACCGGTTCCCGCGGTGTGCGAGGCCAGCCACGCCGAGGCGTGATCGCCGCCGGTGGCGTGTTGTGCGACGGCGGTCGGGCTGGTCATCAGCGGGCCGTACGGGGATGCGAGGTAATCCAGAAACGGCGCAACGGGTTTGGTGAGGGTGACCACGAAGGTGCGCGGGTCCGGCGTCTGCATGTCCTTGACGTCGGCGAGCATGTAGGCCGGACCGCCATTCATGTCGATCCGCCGTTGGAAGCTGGCCTTGGCGGCCGCCGAGTCGAACGGGGTGCCGTCGGCGAATTTGACGCCGTCACGCAGGGTGAACGTATACGTCAGTCCGTCCGGCGTGACGTCCCACTTGGTGGCCAGCAGGGGTGCGATCTTCGTCGTCCCGGGTGCGTACTGGAGTAGCCCCTGGTAGGCCGAGGTCATGATTAGCAGGCCCTCGGGCTGGTAGAACGTGTCGGGATCCAGCGGCGGCGGGTCCGACATCAGCGGGGTTCGCACCGTCGATGCTTCGGCGGCAGTGTTGTTGGGGCTGTTGGTTTTTCCCGAGCATGCCGTCCCGGCGAACAGCAGCGCGACGAGCGCCAGCGGTGCGATTCCCGACGTGAGTTTCATCGGGCAAGTCTCAGGTCGGCTGATTTCGACTGTGTGACATGACGGTTACCACCTTGTACGAACGTCCAAGTTTTGGACGTTCGACCTAGAAACGTCTGCGGCGAGGCCCTAGTGTCGGCGTCGTACAGCTGGACTACGGAGGGAGCAAGCGCAATGCCCGCTACGCCAAGCGCGTTCGACCTGAGCGGTCAGGTGGCTCTGGTCACCGGATCGAGCAGTGAGCTCGGTATCGGCTTCGCCTCGGCGCGGCTGCTGGGGCAACTGGGTGCGGCGGTGATGGTGACCGGCACCACGGATCGAGTGCATCAGCGAGCCGAGGAGCTCGCCGCAGACGGTATCCGGGCGCAGGCCCACATCGCCGACCTGTTCGACCGCGATGCGGCACGCGGTCTGGTCGAGGCCACGGAGGCCGCGTTCGGCAAGCTCGACATCCTGGTGAACAACGCCGGTCTGGCTTCGGTGAACAGCCCCGAGGAGCCCAACTCGTTGATGGTGATGACCGACGAAGAATGGTCACTTGCCTTGCGGCGCAACCTCGACAGTGCGTTCTTCGTCACCAGGGCGGCACTACCCGGAATGGTCGAACGCGGCTACGGCCGGGTGGTCCATGTCGGTTCGACGGCAGGGGTGCTGACCGCCTACACCGGCGACGTCGGATATCACACCGCCAAAGCCGCGATGCTGGGGATGACGCGCTCGATGAGCGTCGACTACGCCAAGGACGGCATCACCGCCAACCTCGTGCTGCCCGGCTGGATCGCGACAGCCGCCCAGCTGCCCTCGGAGGTCGCCGCCGGGAACGCCACCCCGATCGGACGGTCGGCCACCGCGGACGAGGTGGCGGCCGGCGTCGCCTTCCTGGCCACCCCCGGAGCGTCCTACGTCACCGGCACCACCCTGATCATCGACGGCGGCAACGCGATCTGCGGGGCCACCCCGGCCGCCTAGTGTCCTGAGTCATTAGTCCATTCGCAGTGGTCCCGATCAGCGAGCGTGCGGGTTGTCGTTGGAGATCGACGAAAATTCAACGATAACAACCACGCTCGGCGTGTGAAGGGGCCGATTCGGGCCACCCCGGCCGCCTAGGAGGGTGCGGGTAACCGCAGCATCAGTCGCGCACCGCCGAGCGGACTCTCGTCCAACAAGGCTGTGCCGCCGTGGATTTCGGCTTGCTGCGCGACCAATGCCAGGCCGAGTCCGGATCCAGAGTGCGACGCTGTCGACCCGCGGGCGAAGCGTTCGAACACCGCCTCGCGCTCCGACTCCGGGACGCCGGAGCCGTTGTCGTCGATCGCGATGTCCACACCGTCGCGCGAGCTGACCGCGGACAGCTGCACCCGGGTCGCGCCACCGTGTTTGACCGCGTTGGCGATCGCGTTGTCCACCGCCAGCCGAAGGCCGGCGGGCAGGCCGATGATGATGCACGTGGGTGACGGCACCAGCGTCACCTCGAGGTCGGGGTAGACCCGCATGGCGTCGTGCGCGGCGCGGTCGAGCAGCTCGGTGATGTCGACCGGGACCTGGTCGGCTTCGGTCGAAAGTTCGCCCTGGGCAAGGCGTTCCAGCGCACCCAGCGTCGCCTCGATCCGGGTTTGGGTACGCACGACGTCACTGAGCACCTCCTCGCGTTGCTCGTCGGTCATGTCCAGGGTGGCCAGCACCTCGAGGTTGGTGCGCATCGCGGTCAGGGGTGTCCGCAGCTCGTGAGCCGACACCGCGGCGAAGTCGCGCGCCGAGGCGAGCGCCGCCTGGGTCCGCTCCTGCTCGGTCCAGATCCGTTCCAGCAGACCCTTGATCGCCTCACCGATCTCCACCGCCTCGGTGGCGCCGCCGATGTCGACGTCGGGCGCCTTGTCGCCGGCCTGGATCTCCCGGGTCTGGGCAGCGAGTCGCCGCAGCGGCCGCACCGCGAAGGTCGCCAGCACCCAGCCCAGCAGCGCGGCGGCGCACACGGCGAACACACAGATCATCAGCACGCGGCGGTGCAGGTTGTTGGTGTCGGCAATGGTGTCGTCGAAGGTGGCGCCCACCTCAAGGCTGGTGGCCTCCGGGTAGGAGAGTTCGACCGTGCGTACCCGGTAGCGGACCCCGTCGACCACGGCGGTGCCGTAGTCGGAGTTCAGTCGCGGCAATACGACGTCGGAGTTGGACCGGACCTGATCGCCCCGGCGCACGGTGATCACCACGTCCTGGTCATTGGGCGACGGCGGGATCTGGTCGAGACCGCGGGGCACGAACGGGACGGCGAAGCCGGCCGCCTCGTCGAGTCGCCGGTCCAGGCGCTCCAGGCGGTCGTTGGTGATCCCGACCCAGACGATCGCGCCGACGATCGTGACGACGATCGCCGCGCCGATCGCCGTCGCGAACGCGACCCGGGTGCGAAGAGACGGCGTGCGGCGGAAGATGCGCGGCAGCGTCACGGGCCGGTCACTGGGTGCGCAGCACGAAACCGACGCCGCGCACGGTGTGCAGCAGTCGGGGTGCGCCGCCCGCCTCGAGCTTGCGGCGCAGGTAACCGATGAAGACGTCGACCACGTTGGTGTCGGCGGCGAAGTCGTAGCCCCACACCAGCTCGAGCAGCTGCGCGCGGGACAGGACCGCCGTCTTGTGCTCGGCGAGAACGGCCAGCAGGTCGAACTCACGTTTTGTGAGGTCGACGTCGACGCCGTTGACCCTGGCGCGCCGACCAGGGATGTCGACCTCCAGCGGCCCCACCTGGATGGTCTCCGAGGAGAACGTGGCCGTCGACCCCCGACGGCGCAACAGCGCCTTGACCCGGGCCACCAACTCGGCCAGCACGAACGGTTTGACCAGGTAGTCGTCGGCGCCGGCCTCCAGGCCCGCGACCCGGTCGTCGACCGAACTGCGCGCGGAGAGCACACAGACCGGCACGTCGTTGTCCATCGCGCGCAGCGCGGTCACCACGCTGACGCCGTCCAGCACGGGCATGTTGATATCGAGGATGATCGCGTCGGGCTTGGTTTCGGTGGCTGAGCGCAGGGCTTCGGCGCCGTCGACGGCGGTGGCCACTTCGAATCCGGAGAGCCGAAGCCCGCGGTCCAGCGAGGCGAGCACGTCGGGGTCGTCATCGACCACCAGAACCCGTGGTGCGGCCGAACTACTGTCCATGGGCACTATCTTGCCTGATCGACGCCCGTATCAGTGGGAGGCCGACGCGACACGGTGGCCTGCGCCGGAAGGGTTTGACCTCAATCGTTGTTGAGGTTCTAGCGTTGAAAAATCTCGTCCGATAACCGATTGCACGCCCATGGGATCATCGAATGCAGGGGAGTCATGTCGGACTGGACGCATAGGTTCAGCGGTGTCGGTGACGAGGGAACAGTTGGTGGGGTGGACGAGGTGACTTCCGAAGCAGGGCTGCGCCCGGAACCGGCGATCGCCGCGCCGCGCACGTCCGGGCGGGCCGCCTCCGATCTGTTCCGGTTACTGCCGTATCTGCTGCCGTATCGCGCGCGGTGGATCGCGATGCTCGTCATCGCGATCAGCAGCCTGGCGGCCACCGTCGCGATCCCGCTGATGACCAAGGCGGTGATCGACGGACCGGTCCGCCACCAGGACCAGCGCGGGCTGTGGGTGGTCGGCGCCGCGGCGATGGCGGTCGGCGTCACCGAGGCGGTCCTGTGGTTCATCCGACGCTGGCTGGTATCCCGGGCCACCATGGGTGTCGAGGCCGACATCCGCAAAGACCTCTACGCCCGGCTGCAGATCCTGCCGATGTCGTTTCACGGCCGCTGGCAATCGGGCCAGCTGCTGTCGCGAATCATGAACGACCTGAACGTGATTCGGCGGTTGCTGTCGTTCGGCCTGGTGTTCCTGATCCTCAACATCCTGCAGATCACCGTCGTCACCATCATCCTGCTGGCGATGTACTGGCCACTCGGTGTGGTGGTGTTGGTCTCGATCGCGCCGATCACCCTGATCGTGCTGCACTTCGAGCGCACCTTCACCCAACTGGCCCGGCAGGCCCAGGACCAGGCGGGCCACGTCGCCACCCACGTCGAGGAGTCGGCGCTGGGGCTGCGCGCGGTGAAATCCTTCGGCCGCGAGGACTACGTGTACGACCGCTTCGACGAGCAGGCAAGCACGCTGTACGACACCCAGATCCAGAAGGTCGCGGTCTCGGCGAAGTTCTGGACGCTGCTCGAAGTGATCCCCAACCTCGCGCTGATCGTGGTGCTCGGCTTCGGCGCATACGCCGCCGGGCACGGCCTGGTCACCATGGGCACGCTGGTCGCGTTCATCACGATGATGCTGTCGCTGGTCTGGCCGATCGCGTCGCTGGGCTTCCTGCTGTCGATGACGCAGGAGGCGATGACGGCGGCCAACCGGATCGCCGAGATCTTCGACGCCCCCCGAGAGATCACCGACGGGCCGCGCACTGTGGCACCGCGCGGCGGGCGGCTCGAGTTCGACGATGTGGGCTTCAAGTTCCCCGATGCCGATACTTTCGCGCTGCGGCATGTCACCGCGACCGTCGAGCCGGGGGAGACCCTCGCCCTGGTCGGCGCCACCGGCTCGGGCAAGTCTGTACTGGCCGGTCTGCTGCCGCGGCTCTACGACGTCACCGAGGGCGCGATCCGCATCGACGGCACCGACATCCGCGAGCTGTCGCTGGATGCGCTGCGCACCACCGTGGCCACCGCGTTCGAGGATCCGACGCTGTTCTCCATGTCGGTCGCCGAGAACTTGCGGCTGGGCCGCCCGGACGCGACCGACGACGAACTGCGCAGCGCCGTCGAGATTGCCGCCGCACAGTTCGTCTACGACCTGCCTTACGGCTTGCAGACCCGCATCGGGGAACAGGGCATGAGCCTGTCCGGCGGTCAGCGCCAACGGCTTTCGCTGGCCCGCGCCATTCTGGCCGCACCGCGCGTCCTGGTGCTCGACGACACCCTGTCCGCACTCGACGTGCACACCGAGGCCACCGTCACCGAGGCCCTCGGGCGGGTGCTGGCCGGCGTCACAGCGGTGGTGGTAGCCCACCGCGCGTCGACGGTTCTGCTGGCCGACAGGGTCGCGCTGCTCGACACCGTCGACGGTGCGGGCACCATCACCCACATCGGCACCCACGCCGAACTGCTGGCCGAAGTGCCGCGCTACCGCTTCCTGCTCGCCGCCGACGACGAGCTCGACGACGGGTGCGAGGTGCGCTGCGACTGGGAGGACGACGACGAGCGGCAGCGGCTGGATCATGCCTACGAGGAGGCGTGCGAGCAGCGCGGTGCCGCCCGGCGCACATCCGACTACGCCGCGTCGGAGGGCAGACAGCGATGACCGCCACCGAATGGCGGGGCAAGCTCGACGAAGAACCCGACGACCTGCCGATCGACGAGGCCGCGCCGCGCAAACGTGAGGCCCGCGCGCTGTTGGGCTCGCTGCTCACGCCGTTCAAGGCGACGGTCGCGCTGCTGGCGTTGGTCGTCGTGGTGGAAAACGCTGCGCGGCTGTCGGTTCCGCTTCTGGTGCAGCGCGGTATCGACCACGCCATCCCGCCGCTGCTCGCCGGTGGATCGGCCCGTGAACTGATCATCGTCGTCGCGGCGCTCTGCGGCGTGGTGGGTGTACAAGCGATCAGCCGGATGACGTTCCTGAAGCGCTCCGGCCGCATCGGCCAGAGTGTGCTGCTGGAGGTGCGCCGCCGGGTGTTCCGGCACTTCCAGCGCCTCGACGTCGCCTTCCACGACCGCTACACCTCCGGTCGGGTGGTCAGCCGGCTGACCAACGATGTCGACGCCATCCAGGACATGCTGGAGACCGGCTTCGACAGCCTGATCACCGCGGTGCTGACGCTGTTCGGCACGGCGATTCTGCTGGTCACCCTCGACGTGAAGCTGGGCCTGATGTGCCTGGCCGCCTTCCCGATCCTCGTCGCGCTGGTGTGGTGGTTCTCGGCCGAGTCGGCCAAGACCTACCGCCGGGTGCGAGAAAGCGCCGCGCTGGTGATCGTGCAGTTCGTCGAGACGATGACCGGCATCAAAGCCGTCCAGGCCTACCGCCGCGGGCCACGCAATCAGGAGATCTTCGACGACGTCGCCGATCGCTACCGCTTCGACAACGAACGCACCTTCCGGCTGTTGGCGATCTTCATGCCCGCGGTCAAGCTCGTCGGCAACCTGACCACCGGAGTGGTGTTGCTCTACGGCGGCTACCGGGTGTTGCACGGCGAGATGACGATCGGCACCCTGGCGGCGTTCCTGCTGTATCTGCGGATGTTCTTCGAACCGATGCAGGAGATCTCGCAGTTCTTCAACACTTTCCAGTCCGCGTCCAGTGCGTTGGAGAAGCTTGCCGGTGTGCTGGCCCAGAAGCCTGCGATCGCGGATCCGTCGGAGCCTGTCCACCTCGACCGCATCAACGGCGAAATCGCCTTCCGCGACGTGCAATTCGACTATGTGCCGGCCCGCCCGGTGCTGCCCGGCCTGTCGCTGGTCGTGCCGGCCGGACAGACCGTCGCGCTGGTCGGCACCACCGGTGCCGGCAAGACCACGATCGCCAAGCTGATCGCCCGGTTCTACGACCCGACCTCGGGTGCGGTCACCCTCGACGGCGTCGATCTGCGGGACTTCGCGCAAAGCGACCTGCGCCGCCACGTCGTGATGGTCACCCAGGAGAACTTCCTGTTCTCCGGGACCGTGGCCGACAACATCCGGTTCGGCCGCCCGTCGGCGTCGGACGCGCAGGTGCACGCCGCCGCGGTCGCGGTCGGGGCTGACGAGTTCATCGAGGCGCTGCCCGACGGCTACGACACCGACGTCGCCACCCGCGGCGGGCGGCTGTCGGCCGGGCAGCGGCAGCTGATCGCGTTCGCGCGGGCATTCCTCGCCGACCCCGCGGTGCTGATCCTCGACGAGGCGACATCGTCGCTGGACATCCCGAGCGAGCGGCTGGTGCAGCGGGCGCTGCGCACGGTGCTGGCCGACCGCACGGCGCTGATCATCGCCCACCGGTTGTCGACGGTCGAGATCGCCGACCGGGTGCTGGTGCTGGAGCACGGGCGCATCGTCGAGGACGGTCCGCCCGGTGACCTCATCGATGCCGAGGGCCATTACGCCGCCTTGCACCGCGCCTGGCTGGAATCGCTGGCTTAGGCGAATACTCGAAGCCATGCAGCGCTTCGCCGACCGAGCGGACGCGGGCAGGCAGCTGGCCGAGTCGTTGGCCGGCTACCGTGATGCCGACGTCCTGGTCCTCGGTCTGCCCCGCGGTGGCGTGCCGGTGGCCTTCGAGGTCGCCAAGGCCCTGGCCGCCCCGCTCGATGTGCTCGTCGTGCGCAAGCTCGGCGTACCCGGGCAGCCCGAGCTGGCCTTCGGTGCGATCGGCGAGGACGGTGTGCGCGTGATCAACGAGGCGGTGCTGCGGCACGTGGTGATCAGCGATGCCGAGATCGCCGAGGTGGACGCCGAGCAGCGCACCGAGCTTGCGCGCCGAGTCGCGCGCTACCGCGGCGGCAAGACCCCGCTGCCGCTGGCCGGCCGGGTGGTGCTGATCATCGACGACGGCTTCGCCACCGGCTCCACCGCGCGGGCGGCGTGCCTGGTCGCCCGCGCGCGGGGCGCGGCGAAGGTGGTGCTGGCCGCCCCGATCGGAGCTCCGGACACCATCGCCGAACTGCGCTCCTACGCCGACGAAGTGGTATGTCCGGGGGCGCCGCGCAATTTCAGTGCCGTCGGGCAGGGTTATGACGACTTCCGTCAGACTTCCGACGAGCAGGTGACCGCCCTGTTGGAGCGCGCCAAGCGTTGACATCGCACTGAGAGCGAGGATTTGGCCGAGAGTTCGCTCTCACTGCGCTGTCAACGCAATCCGATTCGGCGGTAGCGTGCCAGCCGCGCAGCGTACCGCTGTTCGGACGGGGTCTCGCGCAGATCGTGTATCTCGCGGGCGATCGCCACGGACAACCGGCGCGCGAACTCCACCGGCTCGTCGGCGGCGTCGGGATGCTCGGGAACGATCGCGTCGACGATTCCGCTGCGCAACAAGTCGAGCGACCGGATGCCTTGCGCCGCAGCCAGTTCCGGGGCATGGGCGGTGTCGCGGAAGACGATGGCGCTGGCACCCTCCGGTGGCAGCGGCGCCAGCCAGCCGTGCTGGGCGGCCAGCACCCGGTCGGCCGGAACCATCGCCAGTGCGGGTCCGCCGCTGCCCTGACCCAGCAGTACCGACACCGTCGGGGTGTCCAGCATGACCAGATCCGATAGGCAGCGGGCGATCTCACCGGCCAGGCCGTCCTGTTCGGCCTCGGCGGACAGTGCGGGCCCGGCGGTGTCGATCACCAGCACCAGCGGCAGCCGCAGCCCGGCGGCCAGGGCCATGCCGCGACGGGCCTCGCGTAAGGCGGCCGGGCCGGTCCGGAGGGCAGGAGCGAAGCGACTCGGGAATTGATCAAGCCCGCCGACGACGCGTTGCTGACCGACGACGACCGCAGGCTGGCCGCCGAAGCGGGCCAGCGCCAGTGCGGTGGTGGCCGCGTCGCCGTGCGTGCCGGACAACAGCACCGGGTCGGTGGCGCCTTCGCGCAGCAGCCAGCTCACCCCTGGCCGGTCCGGACGTCGCGATGCGATCACCGACTCCCACGCCGGCACATCGGGGATCGTTTCGTGGGGCAGCGCCGCGGGCGGTTCACCCGGGGCGCCGGTGATGACCGTCAGCGCGCGGTTCAAGGTCGCACGCAGCGCTTCGAGACCGACAACCGCGTCAATTACGCCGTGCCGCAACAGGTTCTCCGCGGTCTGCACGCCCGGCGGGAACGGTTCGCCGTACAGCTGCTCGTACACCCTCGGCCCGAGGAATCCGATCAGCGCACCGGGCTGCGCGGCGGTGATGTGACCCAACGAGCCCCAGGACGCGAACACCCCGCCGGTCGTCGGATGCCGCAGATACACCAGATACGGCAGGTTCGCCCGCTTGTGCTGGGTGACGGCCGCGGCGATCTTCACCATCTGCAGGAACGCGACGGTGCCCTCCTGCATGCGGGTACCACCCGAACTCGGCGAGGCCAGCAGCGGCAACTTCTCGGCGGTCGCGCGTTCGATCGCCGCGGTGACGCGCTCGGCGGCGGCCACCCCGATGGATCCGGCGAGGAAATCGAATTCGCAGGCCACGACGGCGACCCGGCGGCCGTGGACCGTCCCCTCGCCGGTCAGCACCGCCTCGTCGAAGCCGGTCTTGGCGCGGGCTCGTTCGAGCTCACCGGCGTAGGCGTCGTCGGCGCCGACGTCGAGCGGCGCCGAGTCCCAGCTCCGGAAGGAGCCAGTGTCCAGCGCGGCGTCGCGAAGTTCGGCAGCCCCGATCCGACTCATGAGCTCACGCTATCGGGCCAGTACCCTCGAACCATGATCGGTATCAACCGCGTGGGGGATGTGACCACCATCGAGCTGCAGCGTCCGGAACGACGCAACGCACTCAACTCCGAACTCGTCGACACGCTGCGGGAAACGGTCGAGAAGGCCGCCGCCGAGGATGTCCGCGTGATCGTGCTGACCGGCCAGGGCACCGTGTTCTGCGCAGGCGCCGATCTGTCCGGAGACGTGTTCGCCGCCGACTTCCCCGACAAGGCGATCGCGTTGAACAAGGCGATCGACGCCGCACCGATGCCGGTTATCGCGGCGATCAACGGCCCTGCGATCGGCGCGGGCGTCCAGCTGGCCATGATCTGCGACCTGCGAGTGGTGGCGCCCGGCGCCTACTTCCAATTCCCGATCGCGAAATACGGTCTGGCGCTCGACAACTGGAGTGTGCGCCGATTGTCCTCGCTGGCCGGCTACGGCCGCGCCCGCGGCATGCTGCTGGGCGCCGAGAAGCTGGACGCCGACACCGCGTTGATGACCGGGATGGCCAACCGGCTCGGCGACCTGGCCGACGCCCAGGCCTGGGCGCAAGAGATCGCCGGGTTGGCGCCGCTGTCACTGCAGGCGTCCAAACGGGTGCTCAACGACGACGGCGCGTACGAGGAACAGTGGCCCACCCACAAGGAACTGTTCGAGAAGGCGTGGGGCAGCCAGGACGTCATCGAAGCCCAGGTGGCGCGCATCGAGAAGCGTGCCGCCGATTTCAAGGGCGCCTGACTTGTTGAGGGCCGCGGTGCGGCTGGCCGCAGGCACGGCATCGCTGGCAGGCGGCGGCTGGCTGCTGCGCGCCCTGAACGACGCGCCCGCATCGCTGGGGGCCGGGCCCGGCGAGATCCGGCCGGTCGCCGACGGATCGCCCCACTACCGCGAGGGCATCTTCCACAACCTGGAACCGGCCTCCGCCCTGCGGCTGGACTCCGAGGAAAGCCGCCTCGTCCTGTTCGACATGTTCTCCACCCGCTCGGCCAGCCGCCCCGCCGGCACCGTGCCGCTGGTCACGCCCGCGGCCACCGCGTCCGAACCGCTGGCCGTCAGCTGGCTGGGCCACTCGACGGCGCTGCTGGAGATCGACGGCTACCGGGTGCTCACCGACCCGGTGTGGAGTGAGCGATGCTCGCCGTCGCGCACGGTCGGGCCCCAGCGGCTGCACCCGGTGCCCGCCCCGCTGGAGGCGCTTCCCGCGCTGGACGCCGTCGTGATCAGCCACGACCACTACGACCATCTCGACATGGACACCGTGCTCGGGCTGGTCCGCACCCAACGGGCGCCGTTCGTCGTACCGCTCGGTGTCGGCGCGCACCTGCGGCAATGGCGCGTCCCGGCGGAGCGGATCATCGAGCTCGACTGGAACGCCGAAACCCGCATCGGGGACCTCACCCTGGTCTGCACACCCGCGCGGCACTTCTCCGGCCGGTTCCTGACGCGCAACACCACGCTGTGGGCATCGTGGGCGATCAAAGGTCCGCAGCACCGCGCCTATTTCGGCGGCGACACCGGCTACACCCGCAGCTTCGCCGACATCGGCGCCGAGCACGGACCCTTCGATCTGACGCTGATGCCCATCGGGGCCTACAACAAGTCCTGGCCGGACATCCACATGAACCCCGAGGAGGCGGTGCGCGCCCACCGCGATGTCACCGATGCCGGGCTGCTGGTCCCGATCCACTGGTGCACGTTCCGGCTGGCTCCCCATCCCTGGGCCGAGCCGGTCGAACGGATGCTGGCGGCCGCCGACGACGCCGGGGTGCAGGCGGCGGTGCCGAGGCCGGGTGGCCGGGTCGTGGCGGGCGCCGCGGGAGCAATAGACAAGTGGTGGCAACTGTGAGCCACTACGGTGCAAGCCATGACCGCTCTGGCCGCGCGTGCCGCGATCGTCGCCCTGGTAGCCGCACTCACCGCGTGTAGCGGCCCGGCGTCCAAGCCCGAGGCGCGCCCGTCGCTGTCCGACCAGCCACCGCCGCTGGTGCCCGCCATGGCGCTGCCGGACAACGCCGTTGACAACGCGGTGGCCAAGCTCGACGGGATCGCCGCCGACCTGATGAAGTCCGCGGGCATCCCCGGGATGGCGGTTGCGGTGGTGCACGGCGGTAAGACCGTGTACGCCAAGGGATTCGGCGTCAAGGACGGCAGCCGTTCCGTCGACGACCCCGCCAACAAGGTCGATCCGGACACGGTGTTCCAGCTGGCGTCGGTGTCCAAGCCGATCGGCGCCACCGTCGTCGCCCATCAGGTCAGCCGGCACGCCATCGGCTGGAACACCCCGGTGACCGACAAGTTGCCCTGGTTCGCGTTGTCGGACCCGGCCGCCACCAGGATGGTCACCGTCGGTGACCTGTATTCGCACCGCTCCGGATTGCCCGACCACGCCGGGGATCAGCTCGAGGACCTCGGCTACGACCGGCGCTACATCTTGGAACGCCTGCGCCAGCTTCCGTTAGCGCCGTTCCGAATCTCCTACGCATACACCAACTTCGGGTTGACTGCAGCCGCCGAGGCGGTGGCGGTGGCGGCAGGCAAGTCCTGGGAGGACCTCAGCGACGAGGTGCTGTACCGGCCGCTGGGCATGGCGTCCACCAGTTCCCGGTTCGCCGACTACGAGGCCAGGGCCGACAAGGCGGTCGGGCACATCCGCATCGACGGGGCCTACAAGCCGCTCTACACGCGCGATGCCGACCCCGAAGCGCCCGCCGGTGGGGTGAGCTCCTCGGTGAACGACCTCACCCACTGGCTGACGATGATGCTGGCCGACGGAAAGTACAACGGCAAGCAGATCGTCGACTCCGCCGCGCTGCTGCCGGCGGTGTCCCCGCAGATCGTGTCGAGCCCGCCGGAGCAACCCGCTATGCGTTCGGGCTTCTACGGGTACGGGTTCAACGTCGGCACCACGTCAGCCGCCCGCGTGCAATTGAGCCATTCCGGGGCCTTCGACCTCGGTGCCGCAACGAATTTCGTGATCATCCCGTCGGCCGACGTCGCGATCGTCGCACTGACCAACGCCACCCCGACGGGCATCCCGGAGACGCTGACCGCCGAATTCGCCGACCTCGTCCAGTTCGGCGAGGTCCGCCAGGACTGGCGCACGCTGTACGCGCACGCGTTCGCCGACATGGACAAACCGTTCGGCTCGCTCGCGGGCAAGACACCGCCGGTCAACCCGGCCCCCGCCCAACCAGCCGCCAGGTATGCCGGCACCTACCGCAACGACTACTGGGGTGCGGCGGTGGTCGCCGACAAGGACGGCAAGCTCACGCTGTCGTTGGGGCCGCGGCCGGTAACCCTCGAACTCAGCCACTGGGACGGTGACGTCTTCACGTTCACGTTCCCCTCCGAGAACTTCCCGCCCGGAAGCATTTCCACGGCGACCTTCGACGGCGACAAGCTGACGCTCGAGTACTACGACGAGGACAAGATGGGAACCTTTACCCGATGACGGCCGCTGTCGCAGCAGGCCTGTCCGCGGACGACGTCGCCGCCCGGATCGCCGCGGGCCAGACCAACGACGTCCCCACCCGCGCCTCGCGCAGTGTCGCGGAGGTGGTGCGGGCCAACGTTTTCACCCGCATCAACGCCATCCTCGGGGTGCTGCTGCTGATCGTGCTGTCCACCGGATCACTGATCAACGGCATGTTCGGGCTGCTCATCGTCGCCAACAGCGGCATCGGCATCATCCAGGAACTACGCGCCAAGAAGACGCTGGACAACCTCGCCATCGTCGGGCAGGCCAGACCCACCGTGCGCCGCCGGACCGGGACAAAACCGTTGCCGCCCAACGAGGTAGTACTCGACGACATCATCGAGCTCGGCCCGGGAGACCAGATCGTCGTCGACGGCGAACTGCTCGAGGCTGCCAATCTCGAGGTCGACGAGTCACTGCTGACCGGTGAGGCGGACCCGATCGCCAAGCACGCCGGCGACACCGTCATGTCGGGCAGCTTCGTGGTCGCCGGCGCCGGCGCCTATCGCGCCACCAAGGTGGGGCGGGAAGCCTACGCCGCCAAGCTCGCCGAGGAGGCCAGCAAGTTCACCCTGGTGAAATCCGAACTGCGCAGCGGGATCAACAAAATCCTGCAGTTCATCACCTACCTGTTGTGGCCCACCGGGCTGCTGGTCATCTACACCCAGCTGTTCACGACGGACGTGGGCTGGCGGGAATCGGTGCTGCGGATGGTCGGCGCCCTGGTTCCGATGGTTCCCGAGGGCCTGGTGCTGATGACATCGATCGCGTTCGCGGTCGGGGTTATCCGGTTGGGGCGCAGGCAATGTCTGGTGCAGGAACTGCCCGCCATCGAGGGGCTGGCCCGCGTCGACGTGGTCTGCGCCGACAAGACCGGCACCCTGACGGAGAACGGCATGCGACTGGCCGAGGTCACCGCACTGGGCGACGACGACCATCGGGTGGCCGACGTGCTGGCGTCACTGGCCGCCGACGACCCCAAGCCCAACGCCAGCATGCAGGCGATCGCCGAGGCGTATCCGCATGCGCCGGGTTGGACCGCAACGGCCGCAGCACCGTTCAAGTCCGCAACAAAATGGAGTGGGGTGTCCTACGGCGAGCAGGGGAACTGGCTGATCGGTGCCCCCGACGTCCTGCTGGATCCCGACTCCGCGGCCTCAGCGCAGGCCGAAGAGATCGGTTCCCGCGGCATGCGAGTGCTGCTGCTCGGTGCCGGCGATCTGCCCGTGGACAGTCCCGATGCGCCGGGTCGCGTCACCCCGGTGGCGCTGGTGGTGCTCGAGCAGCGGGTCCGCCCCGACGCCCGGGACACACTGGAATACTTTGCCTCGCAACATGTCTCAGTCAAGGTGATCTCGGGCGACAATGCGGTGTCGGTCGCCGCGGTGGCCGGGACGCTGGGCCTGCACGGCGAGACCCTGGACGCCCGCCGGCTGCCGACGGACCCCGACGCCTTGGCCGACACGATGGCCACGTACACGACGTTCGGCCGGGTGCGTCCCGACCAGAAACGCGCCATGGTGCATGCCCTGCAGTCACGCGACCACACGGTCGCGATGACCGGCGACGGCGTCAACGACGTGCTGGCCCTCAAGGATGCCGACATCGGCGTGGCGATGGGCTCGGGCTCCCCGGCGTCGCGGGCGGTAGCCCAGATTGTGCTGCTGGACAACAAGTTCGCCACCCTGCCCTATGTGGTCGGCGAGGGCAGGCGCGTCATCGGCAACATCGAGCGGGTCTCCAACCTGTTCCTCACCAAGACGGTCTACTCGGTGCTGCTGGCCCTGCTGGTGGGGCTGGCCGGGTTGTCCCACAAGATCTTCGGCACGCCCTCGCTGCTGTACCCGTTCCAGCCGATCCACGTGACGATCGCGGCGTGGTTCACCATCGGCATCCCAGCCTTCATCCTGTCGCTGGCGCCCAACAACGAGCGTGCTCACACCGGGTTCGTGCGGCGTGTGATGACCTCGGCACTGCCGTCGGGGGTGGTGATCGGCGTGATGACCTACACCTCGTACCTGATCGCCAACCACAAGACCGACGCAACTGTGACCGAGCAAACCCAGGCCTCGACCGCCGCGCTGATCACCCTGCTGATGGGGGCGGTCTGGGTGCTCGCGGTGGTCGCCAGGCCCTACCAGTGGTGGCGGGTCGCGCTGGTGGCCGCCTCAGGCCTGGCCTATGTGGTGATCTTCGCCATACCGGCGGCCCGCACGGCGTTCATGCTCGATCCGTCCAACCTGGAGATCACCTCGGCCGGCGTCGCGATGGGGTTGCTCGCCGCCGGTCTGGTCGAGGTGGCCTGGTGGGTGCAGGGCCGGGTGCTGGGCGAACCGCGGATGTTGTGGCGAACCGAGCCCGCGGTGCAAGATTGACCGATGGGATTCCTCGACAAAGCCCTCGGCAAGACTAAGGAAGTCTTGGGTGAGAATGCCGACAAAGTGGGCCAGGCCATCGACAAGGCCGGCGACATCATCGACCAGAAGACGCAGGGCAAGTACTCCGGCACCGTCGACAAGGTGCAGGACGCTGCCAAGAACTACGTCGAGTCCAACCGCACCGACAAGGGCAACGAACCAAGCTAACCTATGGCGAAACTCTCTGTATCCGTAGATGTTCCATTACCGCCCGAGCAGGCGTGGCAGCACGCCTCCGACCTGTCGCGCTACAAGGACTGGCTGACCATCCACCGGGTGTGGCGCTCCAAGTTGCCCGAGACCCTCGAAAAGGGCACCGTCGTGGAGTCGATCGTCGAGGTCAAAGGCATGCCCAACCGGGTGAAGTGGGAGATCGTCCACTTCAAGGCGCCGGAGGCCATGACACTCAACGGCGCAGGTGTGGGCGGGGTCAAGGTCAAGCTGATCGGCAAGGTGCGGGCCCACGATAAGGACGCCGACAGTTCCGTGGTGACCATGGACGTCCACCTGGGCGGCGCGGCACTGTTCGGCCCGATCGGCATGGTCGTCGCGGGCGCGCTGAAGGGTGACATCAAGGAGTCGCTGGACCGCTTTGTGGCCGTCTTTGCTCCGTCCTAGCCTTCGCGTCCGTCGCAGCGCTAGTTCCGGATGACCCGGTGCGGGGTCGGGTACGGATGTACGCGAGGCGCGTTCTGGCGGGCGCCGCCCAGGCCGGGAAGACGCCGGGCCTGCTCGCTGCGTGCGGTCTCCGTGACCAGGAACCGGCACTCCAGTCCGGTGATCAGATCCTGCACCGAGCGACGCTCGCGTTCGGCGGCGCGAATCATGCCGCGAATGCGCCGGGCCTGGGTCTGCTCGCCGCGCCGCTGGTAACGCTCGAGCGCCGAGCCGTAGGTGGCCAGGTCGGCGTCGAGTTGCTCGCACTGGGCCAGCAGCATCTCCCGGAGATGTTCGGCCTGAAGGCGATTCGCGGATTCGGGCGTCTGGTCGCCTGCGTCCACATTGCTCGGTGAGGTCACGGCCGAACTGTATCCGACCGGGTGACTGCGCGCGCACCGGGTGGAATTACACAAACTTCACCGCTCGCTGTTCATCGACCCGCTACCCGTTCGTCATGCGCTGTCGTGCCGATAGTTGCGCAAACCGCGTATTTCGTCCGATGATGTCCGGCGTGGAACGTGCTGAAGAGCAGCGCCAGATCGATCAGGTGGTCAGCCGCCTGACCGAATCGTTCCCCTACGTGCCGGACCACATCATCACCGAGACGGTGGACAGCACCTATCGCCGGTTCGACGACGCCAGGATCAGGGAGTTCGTGCCGCTGTTCGTCGAACGTTTCTGCCGCGCGACGTTCGTCCTGCAACCGGCCGTCGAGATCTCCGTCTGACTTACGGCGTCACCGCCGGGCCGGGCTCGGGGCGCCGCAGG
Organism: Mycolicibacterium rhodesiae; assembly: GCF_002086695.1. Classification (GTDB taxonomy): domain Bacteria; phylum Actinomycetota; class Actinomycetes; order Mycobacteriales; family Mycobacteriaceae; genus Mycobacterium; species Mycobacterium rhodesiae. The sequence goes on along the minus strand of NZ_MVIH01000004.1, from coordinate 95,873 downwards.
TTCTCGGCGGCGAACAGCGCGGCCTGGGTGCGCCCGGCGAAGCCGAGCTTGAGCAGCAGCCGCGACACGTAGTTCTTCACCGTCTTCTCGGCCAGGAACATCCGCTGGCCGATCTCCCGATTGGTCAGGCCCTCGCCCAACAGTTGCAGCAGTGTGCGTTCGGTGGACGACAAGTCCCGTAGCCGCTCGTCCTGCTCGGTGTCCCTGCGCAGACGTGACATCAGGGCGGCCGCGGCGCGGTTGTCCAACAACGACTTTCCGCTTCCCACGGTTTTGATCGCCTCGGCCAGCGCCATCCCGCGGATGTCCTTGACCACGTAGCCGCTGGCACCGGCCAGGATGGCGTCGAGCATGGACTGTTCGTCGGTGAAGGCCGTCAGGATGAGGCACCGCAGGTCGTCGTTGGCAGCCAGCAGATCCCGGCACAGGTCGATCCCGCTGCCATCGGGCAACCGGACGTCGAGCACCGCGACGTCGGGTGCGGCAGCCGGGACGCGGGCCAGTGCCTCGGCCACCGTCGCCGCCTCGCCGACCACCGTCAGCTCGGGATCGGCGCTGAGAAGGTCCGCCAGACCACGGCGCACGACTTCGTGGTCGTCGACCAGGAACACCTTGAGCACAAAGCAGTGAAGCCCGGGACGGTTACCGGCCGGTAGGGACTTTGGTCATGAAATCAGCGGAGGAACCTCCGAGCTCTCCTAGACTGCGTCGGTGACGGTCAGGTACGAACCCGCGATCGACCTCTCGGCGGTCGACGCCGTCGACTTCCACACCCACGTCGAGGTCGACGCGAGCGGCCACTGTGCCTACGACGACGAGCTGGCCGAGGCCACCGGGCGCTACTTCAAGCTCGGTGCCGACTACTTCAGCCGCGTCGACGACCTCGCCGCGCACTACCGGCAGCACAACACCGCCGCGGTGGTGTTCACGATCGACGCCCACACGGTGTCGGGGCGCAGGCCGAACTCGGTCGAGGAGCTGATCGAGGGGACGGTGCGCAACAACGACGTCCTGATCCCGTTCGGGTCCGTCGACCCGTGGGATACCGGCGCGGTGCGGCGGGTGGTCGAGCTGACCGGCGACTACGGGGTCAAGGGCTTCAAGTTCCACCCCAGCCTGCAGGGCTTCGAGCCCAACGATCGCCGGTTCTATTCGATCTACGAGGCCATCGCCGCATCGGGAGTGCCCGCGCTGTTTCACACCGGGCAGACCGGACTGGGGTCGGCGCTGCCCGGCGGGCACGGGATCAAGCTGCGCTACTCCGACCCGATGCTGCTCGACGACGTCGCCGCCGACTTCCCCGATCTCACCGTCGTGATGGCCCACCCCGCGGTGCCCTGGGTCGACTCGCAGATCGCGATCGCGTCACACAAAGCCAACGTGTACATCGACCTGTCCGGGTGGTCGCCCAAATACTTCCCGCCGCAACTCGTTTCGGCCCTGAGACGGCAGCTCGCCACCAAAGCCCTGTTCGGCACCGACCACCCCTACATCGCGCTGGAGCGCTGGCGCCAGGACTTCGAGACGCTCGGCATCGACACCGCGGTGGCCGGAAAGATCCTGAAGGAGAACGCCCTGCGCGTGCTGCGCCTGGCCTAGGCGACCTGGGATTCGACCACCATCTCCGACGGTGCGTTGCGTTCCCACAGCACCGCGCCCGCGCAGGCCGTCAGCACCCAGCCGGTGCCGACCGCGCCGCACCAGATCAGCAGTGCCATCGCCACCCCGATCGGGCCGAAGCCATCCCAGTCGTGCAGCAGCGACGGGAACACCAGGCGGGAGCCCAGCGGGATCGCGACGCCGTCGATCAGCACGCCGGCCAGACCGGCCAGGGCCAGTGGACTCACGCCTCGGCCGCCGTCGCGGACCAGCAGGACCGGGGTGAGTGACCAGAACAGCCACACCGGCAACAGGCCCACGACGAACAGCAGCGCGCGGGGGAGACCGTGGTGGTGATGGCCGAACATGATCCGCTCGCGCACGGCGATGGTGACGAGGTACAACGCGAACCATGCTGTGCCGCGCAGTAATCGGGTCACCAGGCTGTACTGCTCGCGGCGCCAGGCCTTGGCGAAGATCGTCGCGACCGAGGCCGCCATCGGGATACCCCAGACGAGGAAGCTCGCGACGCCGATCAGCGTCCAATCCGCCCGCAGGCCGGCCGAATTGCCGAAGGCTTCCCGTAACCGGTCGGACAGCGGATGTTCGAGCCCGAACTGACGGGTGAAGATCGTGCCGGGGCTGGCGTTGTCGGCGAACCCCTGCATGTAGCTGAAGCCGATGATCATCAGCGGGATGACCGTGGTGAACAGCTGGGTGGACACCACGGCTCCCTGGGTGCCGCCGTCGATTTCGTTGTACCGCGTGACCAACGCCGTCAGCGGCTTCAGCCGCCGAGACTCCTGCAGACGGCGGTAGCGCTCCTCGAGGCGCCGCCTGGTGCCGACCGGTTCACCCGACTCCGTCATGAGCAGAGGGTAGGTGATCAACCTGTCTGTGTTGCCCCTTGCGCAGCGTGGCGATCAATTCACGGTATGGCCCCACGAGGTAGGCGGTGTCGCCGGCGATCAGCGGGGTGTCGCGGCGCGGATGCAGCCGCAGCGGTGACCCCTCCCGGGCGATGGAGATGACCCGGGTCTGGGTCGACAGCTCGAACATCCGGATGCCATCGAGTTCGCTGCCGGGTTGCACTTGCACCGCACCCACCATGAACGACCGCTGCCCGACCGAGAAGGTCCCCAGCACGTCGAGGCCCATCGCCTCACCGATGAACCACGGGGTGGCCAGGTCGACGGTCGAGCGGACGAACTCGAATTTGAACCGGGTGCCGACCGCCGATCCGAGCGCCCGGTCGTAGATGCGCAGCACGATCGGAACGTCGGGGCGCTGGATTTCGGGAAGTGCTCGTGGACCGAGCATCTCGCGCACCACGATGCCGGTCTCGATGTTGACCACGTCGTCCTGGGTGAGCACCGCTACCGCGCGGGCATCACCGATCCGGGCGGCGTCGAGCGTTTGGCGCAGGGTGGCGTCACCGAAGATCACCGGGACACCCAGTTCGGCCGCCGCCGACAGGTAGCGGTTGTCCTCGTCGCGTTCGATCACGGCCACGTCGTGCCCGGCCGCTTTGAGAACAGCTGCCACCCCGATCCCGAACGATCCGAGTCCCACCACCACGACGTGACGCTGGAGGTGGCGCACCTTCTGCCGGTTGGCGGCCTGCGAAATACGGTGCGAGAGAAGCACATCAGCCACGAACGCGACCACAATGGCGGTGGTGGCGACACCGGCGAACATCATCACGACGCCCCACAGTCGCAGCCAGTCGGGTTGGTCGAGGAAGTTGAAGTCGCCGTACCCGACGGTGGCGATGGTCTCCGCGGAGAAGTACAGCGCGTCGATCCAGTCCATCCCTGGCTGCTTGTAGGCGAAGCGCAACATGACCGTCGAGCCGACCAGCAATGTGGCCGACACCGCCAGCGCACGGTAGAACATCGGGTTCAGGTCGTCGGCGAATGCGCGGACCGCGTCGGAGATCCGGACGAACAGCGGGCGTGCCCGCGGCGATGCCGGTATCGGCTTGGCGACCTCGATACCCCGCTCGGCGAGCTCGTCGGCGGTGCCGATCATCGCCGTCCAGTCACCCGCGTGCACCTGAACGTCGCGGCCCGGGCACGCGATGACCTCGCCGGGGTTGTCCGAGCCCTCGCCGCGGATCACCGCGACCGGGGCGAGGTCGCCGAAGATCTCCCGCAGGCTGCCGTCCCGCCGCGCGGTGGTACCGGTGACCACGAAGTCCACCCCGGCCACCGAGATGGTGTGGGTGGTGCGCTTCAGCAGTGCTTCGACCACGGACGGCGCCGCCAGGTCCGCGACGTCGAGGATGGCGCCGGGCCCGTTGCCGTCGGCCATCGCCTCGCGCAGCACCGCATTGGACAGCCGCGCCACGATTCGTGCCCTCGGGTTCGCCTGCCGCGCCAGCAGCGCGATCTCCAGATTGAGCGCATCGTCGTCGTCAGCGCAGATCACGGCATCGGCGGTGGCGATCCCGGCGCCCTCGAGATCCTCGGGGGCCTGCGAGATCGCGACACTGACCCCGGCGTTGTTGAGTTCGTCGATGATCCGCAACCCGAGCGCGTCGTCGCCGCAGACAATGGTGTGGCCCCGCATGAGGGAACGCTACTTCGGAAAGTGTCGTCATGGCGGGTGAGAATGAGCTATGGCCTCTACCCCCTACGTCAAAGCCTGCATCAACGGCGCCCGCACCCCCGACCAGCACGCCGGACTCCCGGTGTCGCCGGAGCAACTGGCCGCTGCCGCCGTCGCCGCGCACGCTGCCGGGGCCATGGCGGTTCACCTGCACCCCAAGACCGCCGACGGGGTGGACTCCCTCGAACCGGAGACGGTGGGCGCCGCGGTCAGCGCTGTTCGGCACGCCGTGCCGGGCCTGCCGCTGGGGGTGACGACCGGATTCTGGGCGCTGCCCGATCCACAGCGCCGGTTACGTGCCGTCGAGTCCTGGACCGTGTTGCCCGACTTCGCCTCCGTCAACTGGCATGAGCCCGGTGCGCAGGATCTGGCGGAGCTGCTGCTGAGCCGGGGAATCGGCGTGGAGGCAGGCATCTTTCATGCTGACGCCGCCGAATCCTGGGCGAGTTCACCGCTGGCCCCGCACTGCCTTCGGGTGATGATCGAGCTCCAGGCCGACGGGGACACGGCGACCGCCGACGACCTGCTGGCGCGGATCCGCCGGGCCGAGTCGCCGGCGCCGGTGTTGCTGCACGGCCTCGACGACAGCTGCTGGCCACTGCTGGCCCACGCGGGACTGCGCGGAGTGCAAACCCGAATCGGGCTGGAAGACACCGTGGCGATGCCGGACGGGTCACCGGCCCCCGGCAACGCCGAACTGGTCGCCGCCGCGTTCGACGTGCTGCGGAACGTCAGTCGGTAGGCGGGGCCAGGGCGAAGTCGGCGAAGTCGAAGCCCGGCACCACCACGCAGCTGACCAACGTCGGCTCATCGTCGCGGGGACGGGCACGCTGCCAGTGACCGGGCGGCACCAGCACCTGCGGCCGTTCACCGGCGACGATATCGGGGCCCAGGAGAACCGTTGTGGCGCTGTCCTTTTCCGGGCCGATGTCGAGCAGCAGCGGGCTGCCGCGGTGATAGAGCCACAATTCGGCGCTGCGCACGGTGTGCCAGGCGGACTGCTGGCCGGGCAGCAGCACGAAATAGATGGCGGTGCCCGCGTTGCGCGGGCCGTTGTAGTCCGGCGGCAGCGCTGATTCGCCGACAATCAGGTCACTGCGCCAGGTCTCGCGGAAGAAGCCACCTTCGGGATGGGGTCCCATCTCCAGCTCGCGAACCCAGTCGGGGAGATCCGTCATGGCCTCAGCGTAGGGATAAATCGGTTGCCCGCGTCGGCGTTGTGCCATTAGCGTGGCGCCCGTTCGAGTCTTTCAGTCCAGTGAGGAGGGTCCCCGTCGTGGATCACAGCGCAGCTCACCTGCTCGCCGACCACCACTGGGAGACCCATGCCTACCGACTTCGCCATCACGCTGATCGACCTCGACTTCGCCTGGCCGGACGGAACCGTCGCGCTTGACGGGCTGAGCGCGACGCTGCCCGCCGGCCGCACCGGCCTGGTCGGCGCCAACGGCAGCGGCAAGTCCACCCTGCTGCGGCTGATCGCCGGTCAACTCACACCGACGGCAGGCCGGATCCTCACCGGCGGTGACGTCGCCTACCTGCCGCAGACGCTGACGCTCGACGTCGATGTGTCGATCGCCGACGTGCTCGGTGTCGGAGCCGAGCTCGCCGCGCTGCGCGCGATCGAGACAGGCTCGGCGACCGAACACGACTTCGAGGTGATCGGCGAGGACTGGGACGTCGCGGACCGCGCCGCCGACGCGCTGCGCGTCATCGGCATGGGGCCCGACGACCTGGACCGGACCGTCGGGCAGGTCTCGGGCGGGGAAGCGATGTTGTTGGCGGTCAGCGCCGTTCGGCTTCAGTGCGCGGCCATCACCCTGCTCGACGAGCCGATGAACAACCTCGACCGCGACGCCAGGGCCAGGTTGTTCGATCTGGTCGCGGACTGGCCGGGCACGCTGGTGATCGTCAGTCACGATGTCGCGCTGCTGAACCGGATGGACCATACCGCCGAGCTGCACAACCACCGGCTCACCTCGTTCGGCGGTCCGTACCGCGAATTCCGTGCCCACCTGGACAGTGAACAGGCCGCGGCGGCACAGGCGGTGTCCGCCGCCGAACAGAGCGTACGAACGCAGAAGCGTCAGCGCGCTGCCGCCGAGATCAAGCTGGCTCGGCGTAACCGCAAGGCGCGCAAGGACTACGCCAACAAACGCGCGCCCAAGATCGTGATGAACAACTGGGCGTCATCCGCGGAGGTGGCGGCGGGCAAACTGCGCACCGGGCTCGACGCCTTGGCCGCCGAGGCCGCGGACGCGCTGCAGGCCGCCGAAGCGAGGGTGCGCAACGACGAGCACATTCGCGTCGACTTGCCCGATCCGGAGGTGCCTGCCAGCCGCAGGATCGCCGAATTGCCGGGCGTGCGTGGACCATTGGTGGTGATGGGTCCCGAACGTATTGCGATCGTAGGGGCCAACGGCATCGGCAAGACCCGGCTGCTGGACGATCTGATCGCCGGAACAGCGGGTCGCCTGCTGACCGACCGCGTCGGCTATCTGCCGCAGCGCGTCGACGGCCTGGACGAGCAGGGCAGCGTCCTGGACAACGTGCGCGCCGCCGCGCCCGGTGCCGACACCGCCCTGGTTCGCACCCGGCTGGCCCGGTTCCTGCTGCGAGGTGACTCGGTGTACCGGCCGGTGGCGGGGCTGTCCGGTGGGGAGCGCTTCCGGGTGGCGCTGGCGCGGTTGCTGCTCGCCGATCCGCCGCCGCAGCTGATCGTGCTCGACGAACCGACGAACAATCTCGACCTCGCCAGCGTGGACCAGCTGGTCGACGCGCTGCGCGCCTACCGTGGCGCGGTGATCGTGGTCAGCCACGACGACGAGTTCCTGTCCCGGCTGGATCTGGACCGGACGTTGTCGATGCGGCACCCCGGCGTGTTGGATGCGGCGGGTTAGGGTCGGACCATGGCACACCTGCGCGCGGGCTGGTTCGTCGCGCTCTGCGCGGCGGTCCTGGCCGTCAGCGCCTGGTTGCCGTGGTTGACGACGTCGGTCGCGGGCGGTGGCCGGGCCAGCGCCATCGGCGGTACCGTCGGCAGCATCGTGCTCCCGCCCCGGTTCGGCGCCGGTCAGTTGATCGTGTTGCTGGCCTCGGCGCTGATCGTCACCGGTGCGATGGTGGCGCGCGGGCTGTCCCCGCGCCTGGCCGCCGCGGCGGCGCTGGTGATCTCGGTGCTGCTCGGCGTGCTGACCTACTGGTACTACCACCTCAACGTCGGCGGATCGGTGTCGGTGGCGTACGGCTTTTATATCGGGGCGGTGTGCGCGGCCGGCGCACTGATCTGCTCGGTGTGGGCGTTGATCTCGGCATTGGTGCGCCGCAGATGAGCCGATTCGTCGAACCGGTCACTTTGACCGGCGCGCAATGGGTTTCCCTCGAGCCGCTGGGAGAGTCTCACATTCCCGAGATTGCCGCCGCCGCGGCCGACGTGGGCGAGTTGTGGTTCACCAGCGCACCTACGCCGGATACCGCCGCGGCGTGGGTGAGCCGGATGCAGGCGATGCAGGCCGCCGACGAGGGCGTGACCTATGTGATCCGCCGGCGCGCCGACGGCGTCGCCGTCGGTTCATCGAGCTTGTTCCACGTCGACGCCGCCAACCGCAGGCTCGAGATCGGCCACACCTGGTACTCCGCCGCGGCGCGGCGAACCGGGGTCAACACCGAGGCGAAATTGGTGCTGCTCAGCCACGCTTTCGACGAACTGGGTTGTGTCGCTGTGGAATTCCGCACCCACTTTTTCAATCAGGTCAGCAGGGCGGCGATCGAACGCCTGGGCGCCAAACTCGACGGCGTGCTGCGCAGTCATCAACTGCTGCCCGACGGCTCCCGCCGGGACACCGTGGTCTACTCCATCCTGGACATCGAATGGCCTGCGGTGCGCAACAACCTGACGTTTCGGCTCAGCCGCCATTCTTGACGGTTGCCACCGCCTCAACCAGTACTGTCGTGCGTGGAGTGAGAGATACGCCTCACGGCGCCACGGTCCTGTCGTGGCGCGGAGATGGGGGTGCTGTGGAGCGGCTGGTTCGGGCACTGACGGCCTCGATGGACCCGGTGTCGTTGGTCGGTCGCGTCGCTGAACAGGTGTGCGCGTTCATGCATGCCGCCGACGGGGCGGCCGTCACGCTGCTTCGCGGCCCCGATAACGCGTACGTGACGGTGTCCGCGCACGGCGTGATCGCGGCGACCACGGGTTTCGTTGTGCCCAGGGACAACAGTTTCCAGGGCCTCGCAGCCCGGGAGAACCGCCCAATGTTGATCCACGATGCGCTGATCGACGAACGTCTGACGGCACGTGTCCGCGCGATCAACAAGCAGTGGGGCACCCGGTCGTGGGCGGTGATTCCGCTGACGTACAACGGCGACCCGATCGGTTCGCTTCTGCTGGCGGCCACCAGCGTCGGCGCGTTCTCTGACTCCGATGTCGACGCGCTCCTGGCCATCAGCGAGTTCGTCTCGGCGCTGGTCGGCGCCCAGTTGCAACTGTCGGCGCTGTTGACCCAGGTGATGACCGACGGCGACGAGCGAGGACAACGCGCACTCACGGCGCGTTTCGTCGCCTCGGTCATGGTCCCCGAAGCGGTGGAGACCGAGGGGCTGCAAGAACGACTCGATGTGTTGCTCGCGCAGCCGGACGCGCTCAGGGCGGTTTTCCAGCCCATCGTCCGTCTGGAAGACGGCACCATCGCCGGTTACGAGGGACTGATGAGGTTTCCCGAGTCATCGGATGTGACCCCGATGCACTGGTTCACTGCTGCCCGGCGGCTCGGCCGCGGCGTCGACCTGGAATATGCCGCGCTGTGCACCATCTTGCGGGCGGCGCACCCGATCCCCGGTGACCGCCCGGTGGCCGTCAACCTGAGTCCGAGCGCGGCGCTCGAGCCCGCGATTCACGACGCGCTCGCTGCCCAGGACCGGGCGCTGATCGTCGAAATCACCGAGCACGAGCCGTTTCCCACTGATCTGGGCCCCGGTTTGAAACCGTTGCGGGATCGCGGCGTATCGATCGCAGTCGACGACGCCGGCGCCGGTTACGCCAACTTCACCCAGCTGCTGCGGCTACGTCCCGACATCATCAAGATCGACGGCGAGTTGATCGCCGGTATCGACGACGACCCGGTCAAGCGGGCGATGGCGACCGCACTGAAGTCACTCGCCTCCGAGCTGCGGGCGAAGACGGTGGCCGAGGCCGTCGAGACATCCAGCCAGCTGAAGACGCTGATCGGTCTCGGCATCGAATACGGCCAGGGTTTCCACCTCGGCAGACCGTCCGATGTCGTCGACCTCGCCGGCTGAACATGGTGTGCGGCAGGCGATCCGCGCCTGCCGACCATGAGGCCACGACGTATCCGTGCTCAGCCGCCGAAGATGGCGGCTGAGCACGGAACGTCACGGAATCAGTTGGGCCTCAGCCTGCTTCGATGGTGGTCGGCTCGATCGGCTTGCTTTCGCCGGACCGGGTGACCTCGATGCGGCGTGGCTTGGCCCGCTCGGCCAGCGGGATCGTCACCGTCAGCACGCCGTTCTCGTAGGTGGCCGAGATCTTGGCGGTGTCGATACCTTCGCCGAGTGCCAGCTGGCGACGGTAGGTGCCGAAGAACCTCTCGCTGGTCAGCCACTGCACGGAGTCCTCGGAACGGGCCGAGCGGTGTGCTGTCAGCGTGAGGGTGCCGTTGTCGACGTTGACGTCGATCGAACCGGGATCCACACCGGGAAGATCGGCGGTCAGCACATAGTGGTCCTCGACCTTGTAGAGGTCCATCGGCATGAATCGGGGGCTGCGATCGGTTCCGGTTTGGCTGGTCAGCAGTCCCCGGGTCATGGCTTCAATTTCATTGAACGGATCGAAGCGGAGCACAGTACTCACCTCCTGCATCGCTGAACGCAAGCCCACCACCCTGGCGGGCAGCTTTACTGTGCACGGCCAGATTAGCACTCGATGGTGGCGAGTGCTAATACTTTTCGACCGGTTTTTCTCTCGCCACCGGTAGGCTGGGCCGGGCTTTTCGAAGGGATGACTTTGCGCAAGCGGACGGGAATCGTGTCGGCCGTGTTGGCGGCCGCACTGGCAGTGGCGATCACGGGTTGTTCCGACGACAATAAGCCGGTCGCGGCCAAATGCGACGAGGTGTCGGCGCCGCTCGTGGACGTCCCTACACGAACCGACCAGGAACCGAGGCTTCGGCTGCCGCAGCCACCGGGCTGGGAACGCACCGACAAGCTGGACTCCGAGTCCATCCGCTTCGCGATTCGCAACCCGGCACTGGCCGAGGAGGGCTTCACACCCAACGCGGTCGTCACCCTGCAGAAGGTGGCCGCCAAGGAAGGCAACGCCCAGCAGATCCTCGACATTCAGAACAAACAGCTGGTGGCGCGGTTGAAGGTGACGGATCTGAAGAACAGTTCTGCGACGGTCTGCGGGTCGACGGCCCAGTCCACGTCCTACACCGCCCCGGCGATGGGCAAGATCCCGGCCCGCAGCGCGACCTCTCTGGCGGTGGTCTTCACCGACGGTGACGTGAACTGGGTGAGCACACTGACGGTGCAGACGATCAAGCCCGACAACCCCACGTACGCAGCCGATTCGGCGACGATCCTCAAGGGATTCCAGATCGTCCCGGCTAAATAGCGACGGTGCTGACCTCGGCGCCGGTGAGCCGTTCGGTGCACCGGTCGCAGGCCAGCTCGCCGGTGAACCCGGCTCCGCAATCGTGGTGGGTCATCACCACGGCAGGACCTTCAGGCGCCTGGAACCACCACTGCGCCCACTGCAGTGCCGCGGTCAACACCGGGAAGAACGCCCGGCCCTTGTCTGTCAGCAGGTATGCGGCCCGCTCCGGACCGGACCGCTCCGCGGGCGACGTGGTGAACACGCCAAGAGTGCAGAACGTCTGGAGACGTTCGGCCAGCAAGCTGGGCGGCGCCCCGAGCTGAGTCTGGAAATCGGTGAAGCGGGTGGTGCCGAGGAACGCTGCCACCAAAAGCGCCGCCGCCCAACGATTACCGAATACGCTCATCGTCTCGGGAAACAACCCGGCCTGGCGCGCGCTGGTGTCCGATTCCGAGCGGCGTCGGGTCGAGGCGGCCGGCGCCGACCGGGCCCAGTCGCCACTCGGCCCCAGGGTCAGCTCGACCTCGGATCCGGTGACGACGGCATGACAGGTGTTGCAGCGCAACAACGGTGCGAAATGCGAGCCGCACGCGATGTGGCGCATGTCAGGCAACGTCTCCCGATGTTCGGTGACCCAGTTGCGTTCCCACTCCCAGATCGCCAGCATCGCAGGCCACAGTGACCGGCCACGGCTGGTGATCAGGTACTCGGTGCGCGCGCGGGTCGAGGCATGCACCTTGCGGGTCAGCAGACCGTCGCCGACCAGGGTGCGCAGCCGGTTGGTCAGCACCGAGTTCGAGATCGGCAGCCGCGACATGAATTGGCTGTAGCGGCTGGCGCCGAGCAACGCCTGCTGGATGATCAACAGGTTCCACTCGTCGCCGAGCAGCCCGAGCATCCGCCCGATCGCATTGGAACTGTCGGGCGCCAAGACGGTGGGCGTCTCGGCGGGGTGCACTTCGGCCACTACAGACCGATCGCGTCGGCGGCCGAGTCGGCGGTCTGCCACCGGCGCAACGCGGAGCCGGCCACCCAGGTGGAATGGGTGCCACTCGAGATCCGTTCGGGCAGCTTGAGTTTGCACACCGGACCGTCTGCCAGCCGAGCCGCGTCGAACACCAGGCAGAACGAGGCGTCTTCGGTCATGTCGGTGGTCAGGGTGACAAGGTAGCCGTCGTCCTCGGCCCGGCTGCCGACCCGGGGTGCCATCGCGGTCTCGCTGCCGTAGACCCCGTCACCGAAGGAGTAGCGCTCCTCGTCGCCGGTTCGCACGTCGTGACGGACCAGGCCGTCGAACAGGAACCAGCCCGGCTTGCCGCTGGCCGCCCAGGTGTAGCGGTACGGCTCACCGAGGTGGCCGGTATTGATCATGCCGAACTCGGTGATGCTGTCCGACAGCGGTTCTTCGGTGAGTCCGCCGGTGACGAGGTTGAGCCGCCAGCGGTGCAGCCGGGCCTGCATGCGGTCCAGCGCGAGGAACCGGAACGCCCGCTGCCACTTGGTGCCGGTGCCGTTGTCGGTCGGCTCGGGATCGCCCTGGAAGAACCCGTCCAGCACGATCTCGTCGCCGTCTTCGTAGGCGTTGACGAAGTGCAGAACGAATGTCGGGTCGGCTTCGAACCATTGGATGTCACTGCTGGTTCCGCGTCGAGGCAGCACTGCGAACCGCGACGGTATGTCGCGGTGGAACCGCGCCATGTGCACGTCGCGCTGCAACAGTTCGGGATCCCAGAACAGCGGGAAGTCGTTGAGGATCACATAGTTTCGGGTGAGCGCCATGTCGTGCGGCAGCCGGGGCCCGGGTAGCGGCACGTCGGTGTAGTGCACCAGGTCGTTGTTGGCGTCCACCACGCCGTAGTGCATGTAGGGCGCGTTCTTGGAGTAGTTGAAGAACAGCATCTCCCCGGTGCGGTCGTCGACCTTCGGGTGGGCGGAGACGCCCCAGTCGCCCGGGAATCCGCCGCCCCAGGTCTCCTTGCCGAGCGTCTCCGCCGAGTACGGGTCGACGCGGTACAGGTCGCCGCACTGATAGAAGCTCGTCAGCGCGGTGCCGCGGTGCACCACGACGTCGGTGCTGGAGGCGTCCTTCATCAGGGTGCGTGCGCCCCAGCCGTAGTCGACCTTCGCCAGCGACAGCGGTTCGGCCAGGCCCGGCCACAGCGGACCGCCTGCGGCGTTCTCCGCCTCGAATCCGTCGGTGCGGACGAAACGGTTGCGGTAGAACGCTTTTCCGTCCCGGAAGCCGACGATGTGCAGCATGCCGTCACCGTCGAAGGGGTGATACGCCTTCAGTGCCGGGTGCAGTGGGTTCTCGGTGTTGCGCAGGTACACCCCGTCGAGGTCGGTGGGGAGTTCCCCGTCGACGACGGTGAGGTCGTCATCGCGCCACTCCGTGGTCTGCGGCCGCCACGGGCCGGTGCGATAGGGGTGGTCGTCGTCCTCGGGTAGCGTCGACAGGAATTTGCCGACGATCTCAGTGTCCATCGTCTGCCGATCTGATCACGAAACTGACTGTGGTTGCCGTGCTTCCGCCGAAATTGAGCGTGCCGAAGCGGCGCGCGCCGTCGACCTGGTAGCCGCCGGCGAGATCGCTGACCTGTTTGGCGGCGTCGAGCATCATCCGGATGCCGGACGCACCCACCGGGTGGCCGCCACCGATCAGGCCCCCGCTGGGGTTGATCGGGAGTCGCCCGCCGATCTCGATCTCCCCGTTCTCGATCGCCTTCCACGACTCGCCCGGTCCGGTCAGGCCGATGTGGTCGATCGCCAGATACTCGCTCGGGGTGAAGCAGTCGTGCACCTCGATGCCGTCGAGATCGTCGAGACCGACGCCGGCCCGGCCGAACGCGTCGTACACGGCAGCCCGGACGTGCGGCAGCACATAGGGATTGGCCGCGTCACGGTCGAGTTTCTGCTGCAATCCCAAACCGACGGTGCGGTGGCCCCAGCCCTCGATCAGCCCGATCGGGCGCACGCCCGGGTGATCACGCAGGAAGTCGTCGTTGACCAGGACGACGCCCGCGCCGCCATCCGTCATCTGGCTGCAGTCATAGCGGCGGATCCGGCCCTCGGTGGGTGGGTTGACCGCGTCGTCGCTGCCCTGGGTGGCCAGATGGGGGACGGCCCAGTCGCGAGTCTGGGCGTTGGGGTTGCGTTTGGCGTTGGCGAAATTCAGCGCCGCGATCGCGTGCAAGTGCGCGTCGTCGAGCCCGAAGCGACGGTCGTACTCGTCGGCGACCTTGGAGAACATCGACGGCCACAGGTAGGTGGCGTCGGCACCCTCGTGGCCGATCCATGCCGCGGCGCCGAGGTGGGCGGCCGCGGTGTCGCCGGGCACCGTCTTCTCCAGCTCCACGCCGACTACCAGCGCGGTGCGGTAGTTGCCCGCCCGCAGATCGGCCATCGCCGCCAGCGCGGCCACGCTGCCGGAGGCGCACGCCGCCTCGTGCCGGGTCGCGGGGGTGTCCCACAGACCCTCGTGAACGGTGGCGGGCATCGCGCCGAGGTGACCCTGGCGGGCGAACATCTCACCGAACGCGTTGGCGACGTGCACGACGTCGATGTCGGCGGCGTCGATCATCGCCTCGCGCAGCGTCAGGTCGACGACCTCGGTGGTGAGGTCGGCGAAATCGCGGCTCTCGCGGGTGAGGTTGCGGGCGAAGTCGGTCTGATAGCCGCCAAGAATCCAGACATTGCTCGCCACAGCGCCGAAATTACTACAGCTAAGAGAGTGCCGGGCCGGATTGGGCAGAGCGCACGAGTTAGGGGCGGCCCCGTCGGCTCACGGTCTGAACCGACAGGACCTCGCGAGCGTGGGTGTCGACCACCACGCTCGCTTGCCGCGCAGCATGCCCAGGTAGAAAATCCGCAAACGTCTCGATTGGCCAGCCGCGTTCGTCAATCCGGCAACCGTGAGGAAGACTTGGCACCATGTCTGTGCCCAACCACGATCTGGCGCTGCGGATGGCGGAGTTGGCCAGAGCGACGGCAGCACCCCGAAATGTCGACGAGGTATTGGCCGGGGTGACCGCCGCGGCAACGGAGATGATTCCCGGCTCCGACACCTGCGGTGTGTTGCTGATCGGCAAGGGCGGCAAGTTCGAGTCACTGTTCGGGACGTCGGAATTGATCTACCAACTCGACGCACTGCAGGAGGCCTGCGGGGAAGGTCCGTGCATCCAGGCCGCCGTCGACGAGCTGATCGTGCGCACCGACGACTTCACCACCGAGCGGCGCTGGCCGAAGTACAGCGCCGCGGTCACCGAACTCGGAGTGCGCAGCGGTTTGTCGTTCAAGCTCTACACCGGCAAAACGACGGCAGGCGCACTGAATCTGTTCGGTATGCAGCCGCACGCCTTCGACGGGCAGTCCGAGGCGATCGGTTCGGTGCTGGCCGCCCACGCCGCGTCGGCCATCCTGGCCAGCAGGCACGGTGAGCAACTCGAATCGGCGCTGAACACCCGCGATGTCATCGGGCAGGCCAAGGGCGTGATCATGGAACGGTTCAACGTCGACGCCATGCGCGCATTCGAGATGCTGCGCGAGCTGTCGCAGACGTCCAACACCAGGTTGGTCGACATCGCGAACCGGGTAATCGCGACCAGAGGCACGTAGTCGGCACGAGCGTCCCGGAACCGGCGGTATCGTTGGACCGAAGTTCCTGGTGCTGGTGGGGGTCGCTCGATGGTGAGGGATGCGCTCAGGCGTTGGTGGCAGCAATCCACTCATTACGAGTGGTTGAGCGGCTATCTCGCTGACCGCGGTATGCGCGGTCCGGCACGTGCGCTGATGGCATTTCTCGCCGTCTCGATGGTCGCGTGCCTGCTGGGCATGCTGAACTCGCCGGACGGGCCGATCGGGACCGTCCCCAGAGCGATGACGTGGCTGGCCATCGCCGGCGGGGTGGCCGGCGCAGCGCTGTTCACCGTCAAGTGGCCGACCCGGCGTGAGTCGGTGTTGTTCGTGTTCGTCACCAACGCATCGATGGCGTTGGCCTGCGTCGCCAATCCGAGTCCACTGCACTCCCTGGTCGGCTGCATCTCATTCGCGACGATCGGCGCCTACATCGCGTTCTTTCACACCACCCTTTTGGTGCTGTACAACTTCTTTGTCGCGGCCACCGTGGCCACCTGGGGTGCGGTCCGGATGGCCGCCGACGGGCAGCTGATCCTCGCCGGCGTGGACTGGTGGCTGATCATCCAGGTCAACATCGCGCTGCCGCTGGCCATTCAGATTCTGGTGAACGCGCTTGGCGTCGATCTTCTTCGCGCCGAGCGTGATCCGCTGACCGGGCTGCTCAACCGGCGGCTTTTCCACACTCAGACGTGCGGGCTGATCGAGTCGGGACGTCATGCCGATGCTCACCTCGCTGTGGCCCTGATCGACCTGGACAAGTTCAAGTCGGTCAACGACCGCTACGGGCACGCCGCCGGTGACGAGGCGTTGATGCATGTCGCCCGCGCGATCGAGCAGGCTGCCGGTGCCGAGGCCGTGGTCGCCCGCAGCGGAGGTGAGGAGTTCGTGGTCGCGGCCGCGTTGCCCAGCGCGGACTGCAACGAGCTGGCGCAGCGGATCTGCACCGCCATCGCGGAGTCGCCGGCCGGGGTCACCGCCAGCGTCGGCACCACCGCGGTCCGGTTGTCCGACACCTACGGAGACCACAAGGTGCTCCTCGACCGGCTGGTCGGCAACGCCGACTGGGCGATGTACCGCGCCAAGCGTGCCGGCGGCAACAGCTGCCGGCACCAGAACACCGACCCGATCGACCGGCGCCGACCGGACGTCGGCGGTGACGCCAGCCAGTCGATCGCCTAGCGCAAGAAAAAAGTGCCCCCGGCAGGATTCGAACCTGCGACACCGGCTTTAGGAGAGCCGTGCTCTATCCCCTGAGCTACGGGGGCGCAACGGCTGGCAGCTTACCGCCTGCCGGCCGCGCGCCCATCATTCCCGCGGGTCAGCGCACCGCGCCGCGCGGCGAGTACAGCGCAACCAGATAGCAGTGGCCGTGCGCCGGTGCGGCCTTGGGGTAGTCCTGACGAACCCAGGCGACGAAGCGGCGCATCATGAGCGTCGTCCTCCCGCCAGCAGCGCGCCCCATTCGTACCGGGCAACCGCGGTCGCATTGCTGTCCGCCTCGGGCTCCACCTCTTGGGCCAACCGGACCAACGCCTGGGCCACCCGTCCACCGTCCACCCGGTGCCGCCGCGACACCTGGTCGATCTCCCCGGACGCCGCATCCACCGAGCAGCGCCTCAGCCCCACGAGAACGCCCTCAGCGTGCTGCATTCTGCTGCCGTCATAACCGTTGTGTTCCATCGAGTAGCCCCGTAATGCCGCCATGCCGTACGCCTCCAATCGTGGAGCCATTGCCAGTTTGACGGCCTCGCAAACCCCTTAGCGCAGTTCCGCTATGACCTTGGCGAAGTACTCGGCGTGGTAGTCCTGCACGGTGAAGTAGGTGATGCCGTAGTCGTCGCGCCGCGCCCGCAGGGTATCCGCGATGTCCCGCGGCGTTCCCGTCAGCACGGTCGGCAGCGCCAGCAGTTGCTCCTCGGTGGCATCGGGGGCGTACCCGCGGGTCAGTGCCAGGTCGGGGATGCCCGACGAATCCGTCGGCACCCCGGTGATGGCGATGTTCAGTTCGAGGTCGGCGAACCGGTCGCCGGCCGCGGCCCGCACGAAGTCGATGCGCTCGGCCAGCGGGTCATGGCCCGGGTACTCCGGCACCCCGCCCCCGGTCAAGCCGATGATGTCGGCATGCTGGGCGGCGATCCGCAGCACCCGGTCGCCGTTGCCCGCGATCAGGATCGGGATCGTCGGCGCGGTCTGCTTGAGGTACTGCGTGGTGTGCCGCAGATGGTCGACCCGCTCACCGGCACTCGGATACGCCATCTCGGCTGCCTCGAATTCCTCGCGCACGTAGCCGGTGCCCAAGCCGAGGTCGAGGCGGCCCTCGCTGAGGACGTCGACGGCGACGGCGTCGCGAGCCAGTAACGCCGGCTTGTAGAACGCCGCGTTGATCACGAACGTCCCCACCCGCATGGTCTTGGCGGCCTCGGCCGCGGCAACCATGGTGGGGAACGGCGCGGGCACCCCGAAGCGGCCGAGATGGTCCGGGACATGCAGGACGTCGAAGCCCAGATCTTCGAACCTGCGCACCGTCTCGCGCAGCCGCTGTGCCGACTTGACCGACCGCACACCGATGCCGAAGCGAAAGTCTTTGACCATCCCGGCATGCTATGGCCGGGCTCAGCGCGATCGACAGTGTCGGTCTCGGTATGTGGCACTGCTGACCTTTGGGTTTGGCCGCCCTGTGGCGTGGGCATGTCTGTGCTTCGTGAATCCACCCAGCGTCGGCGTGGAGGAGGAATTCCTCCTCGTCGATCCCAGCACCGGTGAACCGGTCGCCCGCAATACCGAAGTCGCCAGGTACGCGGCCGAACGCGGGGTCGAGCTGCAACTGGAACTGACCTCGTGTCAGGTCGAGACGGCTACCGAGGTGGCGCAGACGAGTTCGCAACTGCGCCAACAGATCAACGAGCTCCGGGCGGTCGTGGCCGAGTCCGCCGAGAAGGCAGGTGCGCGACTGCTGGCCGTCGGTCTGCCGCCCACGGTGCCGCACAGTTTTCCCATCACCGACAAACCGCGTTACCGGGACATCGCCGAGCGGTTCGGCATGATCGCCCATGAGCAAGGCATCTGCGGGTGTCATGTCCATGTCGAGGTGCCCGACCGTGACGCGGCGATTGCCGTCAGCAACTGGTTGCGTCCGTGGCTGCCGATGCTGCTGGCCTTGACCGCCAACTCGGCGATCTACCGCAACGCCGACAGTGGCCACGCGAGTTGGCGCAGCGTGCTGTGGGGCCGCTGGCCCAGCGCCGGACCGCCGCCGCACTTCGATTCGGCCGAGCACTACGACGCGATCGTGGCACTGATGAACGACTCGGGCGCCATGCTCGACGAGGGCATGGTCTATTGGGATGTGCGGCCGTCCGAGAAGTTCCCGACGGTCGAGATCCGGGTCGCCGACGTCCCGGCCACCGCGGCTGAGACCGTTCTGCTGGCGACACTCAGCCGTGCCGCGGTGATGACCGCGCTCGCGGCCCACCGCGGGGGCGAGAAGGCCCCCAAGGTCGACGACCACGTCCTGCGCGCCGCCTATTGGAAGGCCGCGCACGACGGATTGGACGGCCAGACCATCGACGTGATCGAGGGGTGGGCGACGGCTCCGACGTCACGGGTGCTGGGCGAATGGCTGGGCCTGCTGCAGCCGGCATTGGACGAACTCGGTGACGGCGAATGGGTGCACGCCGAGATGGGCCGCTTGCTGCGGGACGGCAACGGGGCGATGCGGCAGCGCGCCGCGTGGCGGGAACGGCACGACATCGCCGACGTCGTCGCCGTCGCCGCGGCGGCCACTGTGGAAACTTAGGCCAGCGGCAGTTCGGCCACCACGGCACCGGTCGGCTGGGTGGATCCCGTTCCCGGTTCGACGGTGAACTTCAGCGCCGTCGAATTGCCGAGGTCCGGAAGCACCGCCGTCGTCGACGGCGTCACCGCCTTGTCGTCCATCGTCCCGGCCGACGTGGCGCCGCTGTTGCCGACCAGCCACATCTGATACACCGTGCCCGGCGTTGGTTTCGGCACATCGTTCATCACCAGCACGCCGGCGTTCTTCTCGCGAGAGAACACCAGCGTCGCGGTGCCGCCGCCGGGAATCGCGCCGGAGACCGTGTGCACGTCGGGAGCGCCGAAGACCTGCTGCGCGGTTGACACCTTTGCAGGCTCCGGCCGCAATGCGATACCGACACCCACCGCGCCCAGGCCGATCACCAACGCCGCCGCCACCGCGAGCACCGCGCCCCGCCAGCCCCGGCCCGTCGAAACAGGTTGGGCCACAGGCAGACCGCGCACGTTGTCCTCGGCCACCGCGGACAGCAGCCGGCGCCGCAGATCGGCGGGAGGTTCACTGGCGCTCACCGCGGAGACGACAGCCATGGTCTCGCGGACGGCCCGCACCTCGTCGTAGAAGGCGTCGGCTTCGGGCCGCGCCAGCCGCGCCAGGCGGTCCTCGATCTCGCCGCGCTCGGCGTCGGACACCGCATGCAGCGCATACGGCACCGCCAGCTCCAGCACGTCGGTTTCGTGTGGTTCAGTCATCGCACACCCAAACAATTACGCAGGCCACGAAGCGCATCGCGCATTCGGGACTTGACCGTAGCCAGGTTGGCGGCCAAGCGCTCCGACACCTGCACGTAAGTCATTCCTTGGTAATAGGCGAGTTCGATGCACTCGCGCTGCACCTCGGTGAGCCCGTCGAGGCAGGCGGTCACCTGTCGCCGTTCGTCTTCGGTGATCACCGCGTCGGCCACGTGGTCCAGCGGCGGCTCGACACTGCTCGCGCCATACCGGGACTCGCGCTGCGTGGCGGCCTGCTCGGAGCGGACCCGATCGACGGCGCGGCGGTGCGCCAGTGTCAGAAGCCAGGCGACCGCGCTGCCCGAGGCAGGGTCGTAGCTTTCCGCGGTCCGCCATACCTGTAGGTAGACGTCCTGGGTCGTCTCTTCGCTGTACCCCTGATCCCGCAGTACGCGGGTGACCAGTCCGTACACCCGCGAGCGGGTGGCGTCGTAAAAAGAGGCAAAGGCATCGGCGTCGCGCTGAGCCACCCGGCGCAGAAGTGCGTCGAGTTCAGCAGCCGCGGTCGTCAACGCCGCCATCCACATGTTGCTGGCATCGTCGCGTAGCCTAACGGCCCCTCCGGCCGCACATGTCACGATGGCATCCACGAACATTTCTGCGCGGTCCAACCCGGACGGATGGCCACGGTGTGCGGCGAGCGTTCCAGCTGCTCGGCCGGTCGCGGCATCGCCGGGACGCCGCGCAGCCGCAGCACGACGTCGTGGACCCGCATGCTCAGCGCGGTCATCTGCGGAGCCAGCGGCGCCGTCACCTGCAGTCGCAGGATCTGCGCGACGGTGGCGGGCCGACGAGTGCCACGGATGGTGGCAACCACGGCGGTCTGGTGATCGCGGAGCAGTGACATCCGCAGGTCCACTTCTTCGTCGGGCAATGGCGCGCGGATCACGTACTGGCCTCCCGACCCGTCGAAAGGGGAGGCGTATTCACCCGGAGGCAGCAGGTAGGCATGCCGACGCCCGCCGTGCTGCATCTCGGCGAGCACACAGCGCAGGACGCCCTGGGCGTCGTGACACCAGAACAGGCTCAGCGGGTTGCAGGTCCGGCCCAGCACGCGCGGCAGAAGCAGTGCGGTGATCCGCCCACCCGGCAGGTGGACGCCGTGGTCGGCCAGAACCGCGTCGACCCGCTGGCGCAAGGTGTCGTCAGGCGCCCCCTGGAAGTGGTCGGCGCCCTCGAAGCGGGCGAAGGGCTGCAGCCACCGGGGCAGCCGCGGCAGGTCGTCGATGTCGACGTACCAGCTGTAGCTGCACCGCTCGGTGTGGTGGTGCACCGGTGACCTGCGCAATTGTGTGATGCGGGTCCGGTACAGCGCGGTCGTCGGGCGGCCTGTGAGGGTGCTTGTCGGTTCCACATCCGGTATTCGGAGCACCCGAACGCTTGGATGGGTGTGACCCGCGTGATCATTCGCCGCGGACGAACCCCTTCGTGCGCATCAGGAAATCGGCCAGGAAACCGTCGTGGGGCAGCCCGGTCGCCGTGTAGTACGTCGGTACCGGTCCGCGGTACACGTTGGCGATCGTGGGCTCGGTGAGCAGTGCGGTCACCAGGCTGTCGTCCTCGGTGAACGCACCGATCACCAGTGAATTGCGCAGCACGGCGATCCCCGCCACACGCTCCCACGGGGTGACCCAGACGCAGGGGAACGGCAACTCGGTGCCGAGCTTCTCGGAATCCGGGCCGGCAAGCAGGTGGACGGCCGGGCGCAGTGCTGCCCGGCCGTCACCGAGGTCGGCCACGATCTGGTCGGCGCCGAGCAGCGCGGTCGTGCCCGCCGCTCGCGCGGCCACCCGTCTGGCGATGGCCTCGGCACTCGCCAGCGGCTGAGTCGGCAGTACTGCGCGCTCATCATCGGCGGGCAGTGCCTCGATGGTGCGCAGCCGCTGCGCGATCGCTGCGGCCAGCCCCGCCGCGTCGCCCTCGACCAACACGGCAGTGGTGTTGACACAGGCCATGCCGCCCAGCCGGGAGATCGAGTCGACGATGACGTCCAGGTGCTCGTGCCAGTCCTGCTCGGCCGTCAGCACGATCTTGGTGCGGCCCGGACCGTTGACGAAGACGCTCGGGTTGCTGCCGTACTTGGCGACCACGTCGTCGCCCCCGTACACCAGGGCGAGATCGGCCGAGCTGATGATCTCGTCGGCTCCGGCGTGATCGGTGGGTAGGTAGGTGACGTCGTCGTCGCGGAACCCGGTGTCCCGCAATGCGGTGACGAGCCGGTGCGCGGTGAACGGCTCACGCCGTGACGGCCGAATCGCCACCCGGTACCCCAACGCGAGCGCCTGCGGCCACAGCCCGTGGACGCCGGGCGCATTGCCGGATGCGTGCACCCCGAATATCGCGCCGCGCCGCGACCAGATCGCGCCGGCCTGCCCAGGTCTCATCACCTGCCAATCCGGAACCGCGCCGACCGGCCGGGCCGGCTGCACCGAGCGGAACGCGGCGCCGACGGCCTCGCTCACGTCGAGGGCCTGAGCGCGGGCAACGCCGATCGGCAAACCCGAAACTCGGCTCACCAGTTGCACATACGACTCGAAGTTCAACCCGGCGGCCGTCGAGTCGACGAATGCCGCACCCGCTTCGGCCAGCGCGGTGCGTCGTTGATCGATGGGCAGCGGCATGGTCGTGCGCTGCGCCGCGATGGTCCGCGCGATGTACAGCGGTGGCGCCAGGCTCAGTTCGGCAACTGGGACGCCTGCGGTATCGGTGATGACTTCGCGCCTGCGGGAACGGTATTCACCGTTCGGTACCAGGCCGGGCAGGTCGATCACGTCAGTACACGCCCTCGATCACGGCCTCCCCGTCGAGGGTGGCGACGGGTGCGACCTCGGCGACCGAGTCGCCGACGTGCCCGTCGGGGCCGGGCAGCCTGATTGCCGTGTCCCGCTCGAGATTGTTGGGAATGAACATGCCCTTGCTGATGTGGTTCATCACCACCTGGCCGCGTTCGCCGTACCCCACCGGCTCGCCGGTGTCAGCATTGACCACCCAGAACACGACGTAGGGGCTACGAGGGTCGAACACGAATTGCTCACCACCGGAGCGCGTTTGGGCCTGAGACAGGATCATCGTGCTGCCGAACACCATCGCGATGGCGGCGTCGGGGAACACGTCATGCAGCACATCGAGGGTGTCGGGGTCCACATGCGCACCGCTGAGCATGATGAAGCGAACCGTGTCACCGACCAACTGGGTGAGCGTGCCGTCACGAGCGATCGCGTCCAGCAGCGGGGGAGTGGTGTGCAGATTGACGATGTGCTGACTTCGCAGAGCGTGTTCGGCTTGTTCGAGCAGATGGTTGAGGTAGACCGACATCTCGGCCGCGGCGCCGCGGGCGACGAGTTTTTTGACCCAGCGGGGGTCGAGATCGACCGTGTGACAGATCGAGCCGAGCCGGGCGGACACGGCTCTGGAGAAGTGACCCACTCCGTGCGGGCCGCTGGGCATGAGGCACAGGAAGCCGCCGCCGGGCACGAACCCGGCGCGCCGGAAATCGTCGGTCTGCCAGTCGACCACCTGCGCCACCCAGTCGGGCAGCTGCGCTGTCCGTTTGGGTGCGCCTGTCGTGCCGCCGGATTCGAATATCAGCGGGACCGGAGGCGGCGTGCCATAGCCGCGCGGGATCAGGTCGTGCGCCGGGACGTCGCGTAATTCGTTGACCAGGTTCGGGAACCGCCGCAGGTCGGCGAAAGTCCGGACGTCGGTGAGCGGGTCGAAGTCCAGGCGTTGTGCGGTGCGCAGCCAGTACGGCGAGCCGGTGTCGGCGCCGAAGTGCCAGGCCATCGCCGCGCGCAGATATGCCTCCGGATCCGGCGGTGGGGTCTCGCGGGGCAGGTCCAGAAGCGAGAAGTCGACGTCGGCCATAGCGTGGATCCTGTCGCAACGCCGGGTCGATACGCAGCCGACAGGGTCGGCGTTAACCGATTCGACTGCTGGAGTTCGTATCCCGGACGGTTAGAGCGTCCACGCGTGTGCTGCGCTGACCAGTCCCTGTACCAGCGCGGAGGTGGCGGGGGACAGGCCGTCGGCATTCGGCGGCTGGCTGCGCGGGCTGATACCGCGCACCCGCGTCGGCAATTCCAGCTGCGTGCCGCCGCCGCTGACCCGGTTGACCGGGTTGTTCGGATGCAGACCGCGCAGTTCGGCGGGGATCGCGTCGAGGTCGGTGACGATGCGGTAGCCGGGCAGCTCGATGTGGGCGGCCAGGTGGTCGGCCAGCTCCCGATTGCCGCCACCGGCCAGCAGTTCGGTGCTGCGGCCGATGCGCCCGTACCCGTGCAGGGAGACCGCCACCTCGACGTGGTCCAAAAACGCAGCAAGACGGTCTGATTCGGCGCCGAGATAGCGTGCCGACGGCAGGTGATGTGGGTAGTCCTTCGGGTGGCGCAGCAGATACAGCGACGCCCCGGCGGCATCGGCGGCTCGTTCGGCGATGACGTCGGTCATCTGCTCGAGGCCGCCGCCGTGAATGGCCAGAAACCCGAACCGTGACCGCAGCCGGCTCACCTCGACGACCGACGGGTCGGCGAGCAGCTCCGAAAGTGATTGTGGTCCAGTCTTGTTCGATGCCAGCGGTCGCGGCCAGTGTGCTGGGTCCCAGCGGCGCAGAAAGTCCACCCAACGCTGTGGCAGGCCGTGGTGCTGGGCGCCGTCGATGATGCGTTCCAGATAGCCCGGCCGGGGCGGGCCGGGTTCGGTGCGGTGATCGATGTACACCCACGCCGCGGCGGGGCCGTCGGCGGTCTGCACGGTCAGTCGGTCGCGGCGGTACCGCACCGGCACCCCTTCGGCGCTGTCCAGGGTGGCGAGGTCGTGGTCGGTCAGCCACCACAGCACCCCGTGCACCTCGCTGCCTGCGAAGGGCTCGACGGTCGCGACGCCTCGCTCGTTGATCAGCCAGTCGTGGTCGGCCAACGTCGCAGGCCGGGGGTCGGCGGCGTCGGGACAGCGCCGGGCCATCTGCTGCACGCAGAGGTTGGACCCGTAGGCGAAGTACGGGTGTCTCACCTCAGTGAGCGAGGGTCAGATAGATCAGTACCACGTTCAGCAGCGTAATCACCGCTGCGACCGCCCAGCCGAATGCCGTGGTCATCCGGCTGTTCACATCGGCTCCCATCAGCGTGGACTTGCTGGTCAGCCGGACCAGCGGCACCAAGGCGAACGGGATCCCGAACGACAGCACCACCTGGGAGATGACCAGCGCGCGGCTGGGATCGATGCCGGTGCCCAGCACCACCAGCGCCGGGATCAGCGTCACGAGCCTGCGCACCAGCAACGGGAACGTCTTGCGCAGCAACCCCTGCATGATCATCGCCCCGGCATACGCGCCGACCGACGTCGACGCCAGGCCCGAGGCCAGCAGCCCGATCGCGAAAAGCAAAGCGACTCCCGGCCCCAACGCGTCGCGGACAGCCGCATGTGCCCCTTCGATCGAGTCGGTGTCATCGCGGCCCTGCAGATTGGTCGCCGCGATCAGCAGCATCGACATGTTGACCGCCCCCGCCACCAGCATGGCGATGCTGACGTCCCACCGCGTGATCCGCAGCAGCCGGGTCCGCGGGGCACCCGCCTCGGGGTGACCGTGCCGGTCGCGGGCGAGGCCGGAATGCAGGTAGACCGCGTGCGGCATGACGGTGGCGCCGAGCATCGCGGTGGCCAGCAGCACGCTTTCCGGGCCGGCGAAGCGGGGCAGCAGGCCGCCCACCACCTCGGCGGCCGGCGGCGTCCGGACGAACAGGCTGGACAGGAAGCCGATCGCGATGACCAGCAGCAGGCCGGTGATCACCCGCTCGAACACCCGTTGGCCCCGGCGGTCCTGCACGGCCAGCAGCACCAGCGACACCACGCCGGTGATCACTCCGCCGACCAGGAACGGCAAGCCGAACAGCAGTCGCAGCGCGATGGCGCCCCCGACCACCTCGGCGACATCGGTGGCGATGGCCACCAGTTCGGCTTGCAGCCAGTACCCGATGCGGGTCGGTGTGCGGGTGTGGTCCCGGACGGCTTCCGGCAAGGTGCGCCCGGTGACCAGACCGAGTTTGGCCGACAGGTACTGGACCAGTCCGGCCATCACGTTGGCCATGACGATCACCCACACCAGCAGATATCCGAACTGGGCTCCGGCGCTGATGTTGGCGGCGACATTGCCCGGATCGACGTAGGCGATCGCCGCGACAAAGGCGGGGCCGAGCAGATACCAGCCCGCCGTGCGGGCCCGCGTCACCTCTGCCAACCGCCGAGCTTTCTATCCGGTCACTCAAACTGAAAAGTTAGGGTAACCGAAAAGGCTGCTCACAAACCGATGAAGATCCCGCCCAGCCCGATGCCGAAGCCGCCGTAACCCCAGCCGGCCAGCGGATTCTGCAAAGCCGGGTTGGGCGACGTGACGATCGCGGCATGCCCGGGCGTCTCGCAGACCGTCGTGCTCGGGCCGGTGTCGGTGCACTGCGCCGGGCGGGCAGCCGCCGGGACGGCCAGCACCACGCTCGCGAACACGATCATCAGGGGAGCGCCAAGAACGATCTTGGTCCGCATGGTGGCCTCCTTTATGGCCGGGCGATCTGTCAGCGGCCTCCGCCGCCATGTCCTCCGCCGCCGCCGTTGTTGACGGGGCCGGGGCCGCCGAAGATCAGTGCAGGACCGTAGAATTCGTCACCCCAGGGGTAGGCGAAATCCTCCGGAACTTCCGGGGTCGAGTTGAGCTCGACGTTGCCGGGGGTAGCGCATTCGGTGTTCTGGCCGCCGATGACGGTGCTGCCGCCGGTATCTACACAAGTGGGGAGCGTCGGGTTGATCAGCGTCGTGTCCGCAACCGCCACCGGCGCGAGCGCACCGGCGGCCGCTCCGGCCGCGATGATGATTGGAAACACATAGCGGAGCCTTTGCCGCATGGACATTCCCTTCCTGGCAGTTCCCTAACTAGGAGCGTACAGCCCTTTGCCAGTCACGAGCGGCAAGTCGATCGTGGTGCGGATCCCGGCCGGTGCCGCCACCACCGCGGGAATGGCATTGACGAGTCGCATGGCGGTGGCGACCAATCCGGCGTGGTTGTGGTCGCCGTTCGGCGATCCCAGGCACACGTCCACCGCATACGACGGTTCGCCGGTGATCTCGATGCGGTAGTTGCCGCCGGGCTGGGACGGCTGCGGCCACTCCGGATACAGGTCCTCGCGCAGTCGGGTGACGTGCTCAAGGACGATCACCGGAGCGCCGCCGACCAGGCCGATCACCTCGAAACGCAGTCCCGCCGCAGTGCCTTTCGCGATGGTCCCTGCGGAGATCTCGATGTCTTCGGGTGCGGGCTCGCGCACGTACATGTCCTCGATGCCGTCGAGTTCGAGTCCGAGTCCGGCGGCGATCTGACGGATCACCGAACCCCAGGCCAGGCTCAGCACACCGGGCTGCAGCAGCATCGGGATGTCGTCGAGTGGCTTGCCGAAGCCCATCACGTCGAACATCACGGTGGCGCTGTCATAGGTGGCGTAGTCGAGGATCTCCATGCACCGGATCTGCTCGATGCGCTGGCAGGTGCCTGCCAGCGCCAGCGGCAGGAGGTCGTTGGCGAAGCCGGGGTCGATCCCGTTGACGAACAGGCTCGAATCACCTTGCTGCGCAGCATCTTCCAGCGGCTTGATCATCTCCTCGGGAATCACCTCCCACGGCCACTGCAGGAACACCGGGCCGCTGCCGACCACGTTGACGCCGGCCGCCAGGATGCGGCGGTAGTCCTCGAGCGCCTCGGGCAGCCGGTTGTCGGCCAACGCGTTGTAGACCACGCACTGCGGCTTGGCGGCCAGGATCTCATCGAGATCGGTGGTGGCGGTGACGCCGGTGGCCTGGGAGAGCCCGGCCAGCTCGGCGGCGTCCTTGCCCGCCTTGGAGTCCGAGGAAACCCAGACCCCGGTGAGTTCGAACTCCGGGTTGGTGATCAATCCCTTGAGCGCGTGGACACCGACATTGCCGGTGCCGACTTGTGCGACGCGGATGGGCATGGTGCTCCTCAGGTCAGGGCTTACAGGTCCGGGATGGGAAGGTCGAGGTTCGGCACGATGAGGCCACCGTCGACCTCGATGATCTTGCCGGTCAGGTAACTGGCGGCCGGCGAGGCGAGATACACCGCGGCCGCGGCGATGTCGAGCGGATCGCCGAGTCGTTTCATCGGCGTCGTCTTCTCCATCGGGTCGCGCAGCGCGTCGTTGGAGGCGACGATCTCCAGCGCCGAGGTGAGGATCGAGCCCGGCGCGATCGCGTTGACCCGGATCTTGGGCGACAGGTCCAGCGAGGTCAGCCGGGTGTAGTGGGCGAGGGCGGCCTTGGCGGTGCTGTAGGCGGCAAAGCCACGTCCGGCCAGCTTGCCCATCGTCGAGGTGATGTTGATGATGTTGCCGCCGCCGGAGTGTTCGAGCATCAGCGGTACCGCGGCCAGGGTGAGGGCGTGAGCGGTGAGGACGTTGAATGTGAACGCGTCCTTCATGTCCTTGACGCTGGTGTTGAGTAGCGCGTTGGGCATGGTGCCGCCGACGTTGTTGACGACGATGTCGAGCTTGCCGAACGCCTCGACGGCCTTGCCTGCCAACTCGGCCGTGGTCTCCGGGTGGGCGAGGTCGCCGACGACGATGTGGGCGCGTCGGCCGACCGCCTCGATCTGCTTGGCCACCGACTCCAACTCGGATTGGGTGCGCGAGCCGATGACGACGTCGGCGCCGACTTCGGCGAATGCGACGGCGATCGCCGCTCCCAGGCCGCGGCCCGCGCCGGTGACCACTGCAACTTGACCGTCAAGTCTGAACTTGTCGAGTATCACGTGTCTCTCTTCCCTTGTCGGCGAACACCGTAACAAGACCGCTGCGGTTGATGACGCTCCTTTCGGAACGTAACTGAAACACGTTCTACTTTGGTGCCGAGTTCGAGGAATCGGCGAAAAATTCACATCCTGAGGGCGTCAGGACTTCTTGGCGGCCTTCTTCGCAGGTGCCTTCTTCGCGGCGGTCTTCTTGGCGGGGGCTTTCGTCGCGGCGGCTTTTTTCGCAGGAGCCTTCTTGGCCTCGCCGTCGTCGTCGCCGGCTTCACCGCGGCGGCGTTTGACGCTTGCCTCCAGCTTGGCCAGCAGATCGGAGACGTCCTCGGTCTCGTCGAGTTCGGCGGGCTGGTCTTCGGTGGTGAACGCCTCGCCACCCTCGAGCTTGGCGGCGACGAGTTCCCGAAGCTGCTCCTGATAGGTGTCGCGGAACTCGTCGGGGCGGAAGTCGTCGGCCATCGACTCGACGACCTGGCCGGCCATCTTCAGTTCGGCCGGTTTGATCTCGACCTCCTTGTCGAGCACCGGGAAGTCGGGGTCGCGGATCTCGTCGGGCCACAGCAGCGTGTGGATGACCATCACGTCGCGCTTGGAGAAGTCCTTGACCCGCAGCGCCGCCAACCGGGTCTTGCTGCGCAGCGCGAAATGCACAATGGCGACCCGGTCGGTGTCGGCCAGCGTTTTGGCCAGCAGCACATAGGACTTCGACGATTTACCGTCGGGCTCCAGGAAATAACTGCGGTCGTACATCAGCGGGTCGATCTCACTGGCGGGCACGAACTCCACCACTTCGATCTCGTGGCTGCGTTCCTCGGGCAGTGTGGCGATGTCCTCGTCGGTGATCACCACGGTCTGGCCGTCGTCGGATTCGAAGGCCTTGGCGATGTCCCGGTATTCGACGACCTCGCCGCACACTTCGCAGACGCGCTTGTAGCGGATGCGGCCGTTGTCCTTGGCGTGCACCTGATGGAACTTCAGATCGTGGTCCTCGGTGGCGCTGTACACCTTGACAGGGACGTTCACCAGACCGAATGCGATCGAGCCTTTCCAGATGGAACGCATCTGTCCAGTATGCAGGGCCGATCGGAGTTGCCGCGGCTAGATGGCGGGTTCGTCCAGCGGTGTGAGCCCGAGCGGGGTATCCGGGTTGGCGCCCGGCGCGCCGCTCATGTAGCCCTGCTCGGGCGCGTACTGGCAGTTGTTGTTCATCGGGGTCTGATCACCCGAGCAGTACGGCACGTGATCCTCTGGATCGGCGGCCGCCTGCGGAACGCCAATCACCGCGGGCAGCACCAGAACGGCGGCCGCCAGCATTTTGATCACTAGTCCACGGTAACAGCGGGTAATACCGTGGGATGGTGAATGACGTGTGGCCGCCGGGGGCGACGCGAGGACCGCGAGTGGTGCTCACCAACGCCGACAAGGTGCTCTACCCGGCCACCGGCACCACCAAGGCCGACGTGTTCTCCTACTACACGACCATCGCCGACGTGATGCTGCCGCACATCGCCGGGCGGGCCGTCACCCGAAAACGCTGGCCCAACGGCGTCGACGAACCTGCGTTCTTCGAAAAGCAGCTGGCGAGTTCGGCACCGGGGTGGCTCGAGCGCGCGACGGTGGACCACCGGTCGGGCAGCACGACCTACCCGATCATCGAGACCCCGACCGGGTTGGCGTGGATTGCGCAGCAGGCCTCGCTGGAAGTCCATGTGCCGCAATGGCGGTTCACCGCGGACGGAAAGATAGGCCCGGCAACGCGTTTGGTGTTCGACCTCGACCCGGGCGAAGGCGTGACCATGCCGCAGCTGTGCGAGGTGGCCAACGCGGTGCGCGAGCTGATGGACGACATCGGGTTGACGGTCTACCCGCTCACCAGCGGTAGCAAGGGGCTGCATCTGTATGCACCGCTGGCCGATCCGGTCAGCAGCAGTGGCGCGGTGGTGGTGGCCCGCCGGGTGGCCGAACAGCTGGAGAAGAGCATGCCCAAGCTGGTCACCGCGACGATGACCAAGAGTCTTCGGGCCGGCAAGATCTTTCTGGACTGGAGTCAGAACAACGGTTCCAAGACGACGATCGCGCCGTATTCGCTTCGTGGCCGCGAGACGCCGACGGTGGCTGCCCCGCGGACGTGGGAGGAGATCGGCGATCCCGCGCTGCGGCACCTCGAATATCACGAAGTGCTGGCGCGGGTCGCCGAGCAGGGTGACCTGCTGGCCGGGCTGGACGACGACATGCCCAAGTACGACAGGCTCACCACGTACCGCAGCATGCGTGATGCGAGCAAGACACCCGAGCCGGTGCCCAAGGCGACGCCGGCGGTCGGTCAGAACAACACGTTCGTCATCCAGGAACACCATGCGCGGCGGCTGCACTACGACTTCCGGCTGGAACACGACGGCGTGCTGGTGTCGTGGGCGGTGCCGAAGAATCTGCCGGACACCCCGGCCGTCAATCATCTCGCCGTACACACTGAGGATCACCCGCTGGAGTACGGGACATTCTCCGGTGACATCCCGAAAGGGGAGTACGGCGGCGGCAAGGTGATCATCTGGGATTCCGGGACGTATGAGGCCGAGAAGTTCCGGGACTCCGGCGCCGAGAAGGGCGGCGAGGTGATCGTCGACCTTCGCGGCCAACGGATTTCGGGACGGTATGCCCTGATTCAGACCAAGGGCGACCAATGGTTGGCGCACCGGATGAAGGAGCAGCCGGCTCCCCGGTTGCAGGACTACTCGCCGATGCTGGCCACGCTCGGGTCGGTAGAGAAGCTGACCGCGGCGCAGTACGCGTTCGAGGGCAAGTTCGACGGGTATCGGTTGCTGGTCGAGATCTCCGACGGGCAGCTCCGGGCGCAGTCGCGTAGCGGGCGTGACCTGACCGCTGACTATCCCCAATTACGCTCACTGGCAGACAATCTCGCCGATCACGAGGTGATCCTCGACGGCGAGGTGGTGGCGCTCGACGCCGACGGGGTACCGAACTTCGGTGAGATGCAGAACCGGGTGCGGGCCACCCGGATCGAATTCTGGGCGTTCGACATTCTGCGGCTCGACGGGCGTTCACTGCTGAAGGCCAAGTACCGCGACCGCCGCAAGGTACTCGAAACCTTCGCCGAGGGAACCGATCTCATCGTTCCCCCGTTGCTCGACGGGGATGGTCCGCAGGCGCTGGAGTTCTCCCGCAAGAAAAAGTGGGAGGGTGTTGTCGCCAAGAAGTGGGATTCGACGTATCAGCCGGGCCGCCGGTCGGCGGCGTGGATCAAGGACAAGAACTGGAACACGCAGGAGGCCGTGATCGGCGGGTGGCGCGAGGGCAACGGCGGTCGCTCCAGCGGCATCGGTGCGCTGCTGCTGGGCATCCCCGACGACGGTGGATTGCGGTTCATCGGCCGGGTGGGCACCGGGTTCACCGACAAGGAGCTGACCCGGCTCAAGAAGATCCTGGCTCCACTGCACACCGACGAATCACCCTTCGCCACAGCACTTCCCAGATTGGACGCCAAAGGCGTGACGTATGTGCGGCCCGAACTGGTCGGCGAGGTGCGCTTCGGTGAGTGGACGTCCGACGGCCGACTGCGGCACCCGAGCTGGCGTGGCCTGCGTCCGGACAAGGCGCCGGGCGACGTGGAGCTCGAGTCGCCGAGTTAAGCCGCCCTTTGGCTCCCTGGCGCCTCCGCTCAGTTGCGCGTCGAGCTCAGGACCGCGCGCCCAACGCCTCGAGTGCCAGGGCGACTTGGGCCAACCAGATGGTGTCGGTCAAAGGTCGTCCGGTGAGTTCGGCGAATCGGCGCAGCCGATAGTTCACGGTGTTGCGATGACAATGCATGGCTTCTGCGGTAGCTGACACCGACTGGCCCAGTCGTAGCCAGCGATGGACGGTCTCGATCAGGGGCCGGGCTCGTTCGGATGGTAGCTGGAGTATCGGTCCCAGGGTCGCAGTCACGACCGCCTCCGCGGCGTCGGGTGAGCTGGCGAGCAAGACGGGCAGTACGTCGCGGTTGTAGCGAGCAGTTGGTCGTGCGTCGCCGCAGGCTGACATGGCGACCTGTGCCTGAGCGCGGGCTTTGGAGCAGTCCGCGATCGTGGTGAAAGGTCCGCTGAGGCCGATAAGGATCGGCACGTCGGCGCAGATGTTCTCGGCGACGCCGTCCAGCACCTCGGTGCGGTTCGGGCGTAGCGCGACGATTCCCAGTTGCGAGTGGGAGGCGAGACGAAACCACGAACCTTGGACCGCGGGATGCGCCGAGATCAATGCCTCGATGTCGTGTGGCGATTGCTCGATGACGGGCGCGGTGGGCGCGGCTGCGATCACGGTCAGCTCACCCGAGCGGGGCAGGCCCAGGGTGGCGACGGCGTCCCAGAAGGGCGCTCCGGTGCTCGATTCGTTGAAGAGCACGGTGTCCAGCAGGGCGGCCCGCACCTGCTCGTTGCGCCGTGCGTCGCGGATCTCAAGTTCATGGAAAACTGCTTGTGCGCGAAGCGAATTGACGTTCATCCAGGCGAAGATCGTCGGTGTCGCCTTGATCAATGCCGCCTTGTCGATTTCACCCGCGGCAGCCAGATCCGCGAGCTCGTCCCAGATGGTCGCCGCCCCCAGCCGATAGGCATGCAGCAAACTAGATAGGGTCAGCCCCCTGCCTGCTCGCCGACGGATGGCCGAGTCGAAATTGATGTCGACCGGTTCAACGCCGCGGTCAATCCACTCGAGCATCTCATCGAGATAGTTGACGGTGTTGACGCGGACGGTGTCGTCGTCATCACCGCTGCTGTGCAGATAGTCGGGAACCTCGCTGCGAAGCCTGGCGAGGGTCCTGGTGACAATCGCATCAGACTGTTGGCGGACCCGATTGACCAAAACTGTCAGTGGTCGCTGCTCCACCATGAACGGATCGTAGAGCGTTGCGCGCCGTTGTGCGCGGGCACAGATTTCGCGGTGCGAAGTCTGGGCTGCAGTTCGTGGTGAAGTGCGCGCCGGTTGATGACCATTCGTGTCATGACGTCTTTGGCTGATCTCACCATCGTCTGGGGCCGCGAACCGTGCGGTGATCGAACCCGCCGACCGCGCCCGATCGCCGGTATTCACCGCTGCGCAGCCCGATACACCATCCCTGTCCCCACCGGATTCGAAAACTAGGAGCACCCACCATGGATAGCACCGTCGTCTCGGCCTTCACCGATGTACTCGACAGACGCCAGGCGGTGGCCGCGGATGCCACCACCCTGGCCGCAAACACCTTCGACTACTGGGGTTTCGGCCAGCGGCCCGGCCTGGTGTTGCATCCGCGCAGCCGCGACGAAGTCATCGAAATCGTCAAAGTCGCAGCCGAACACAATGTCTCGCTGGTCATCCGCGGTGGCGCATCGAACTGCAGCGCCGGAGTCATGGCGGGCCCGGACCGGGCAGTGCTCGATCTGACCGGGATGAACCAGATCCTGAACATCGATCCGGCCGCCCGCACCGCTCGGGTCCAGCCCGGCGTCATCAACTCCGACCTGCAAGAGCAGTTGGCTCCCCACGGATTGGTGTTCTCACCCGACCCGGTATCGGCACATCTGGCCACCATCGGGGGCAACATCATCGAAAATGCCGGCGGCCCACACGCTCTCAAATACGGCGTCACGTACAACCACGTACTGTCCGTCGAGGCGGTGCTCGCCGACGGTTCAGTCGTCCGCTTCAGCGCCGACGACGACGGCCCCGATCTGCTGGGCATTCTCATCGGCTCCGAAGGGACACTCGCGATCTTGACCGAGGCCACGGTCGCGCTGCGGCCGATCCCGCCGGTCACCCACAGCCTGATGGGCAGCTTCGCCACCGCCCAGGACGGGGCCGAAACCATCGCCGCGATCATTCAGACCGGCACCGTCCCCGCCGCGGTCGAATGGCTCGACCGCGCCGGTATCAACGGGCTGCAGCAGTACACCGACACCGGCTATCCCACCGACGTTGACGCCATCGTGCTGATCGACGTCGACGGCACCGCCGACGAGGTCGACCGGGACACCCGCGTCGTGGAAGGGGTACTGCGGCAACGCGCTGTCGAGGTGCGCCGCGCCGATGACGACGACGCCCGTGCCAAGCTGTGGTACGGACGCCTGCACGCCCCGGATGCCGTGGTGAGCAGCGGCAAAGGCTTCTTCATCGGCGACGTCACCGTTCCCCGCCAGCACATCCCGGAGATGCAGCAGGCCATCCAGGACGCCGCCGCACGACACTCCGACGCACTGCTGTTCATCGCCGTCACCGGACATGCCGGCGACGGTGACCTGCATCCGACCACGTTCTACGACAAGGACAACCCCGCCGCCGCCGTGGCTCTGCAAGCCGCCAATAACGAAATCATCGATGCAGCACTACAACTCGGCGGCACCATCACCGGTGAGCACGGGGTCGGCACCGAGAAGATCCAGTTCATGACCAAACGCTTCACGCCGGTCGAAATCGCCGCCCAGCGCATCCTCAAGCAGCACTTCGATCCCGCACACCGCTTCAACCCCGGCATCATGCTCCCGGACGTGTCGCCGCAAGAACCCGCACTTCCGGCGTTCGAAGCCGCCGTGCGCGCAGCGCTGGAACGCACACCATTGTCGGCTGGGCAAAGCGACGGTAACGACACCTCGGTCGAGGTCAACACCGGCAACCTGAATCTGGTAGTCGGTGGCGCAGTCACCCTCGGCGATCTGGTGAAACAGCTTGACCAATACGGCGTTACATGCCCGGCGATCCCGGCGGCCGGCGCCGAGCGCACGGTCGGCGAACTGATCGCCAACGCCGGCGGCGCAGAACGCCTCGCCGTACGCCACGCTCTGCTCGGCGTCGACGTCGTCCTCCCCGACGGCGCCGCGGCCAGCTTCGGCGGCCAGAACATGAAAGACGTTGCCGGCTACGACACCAAGCGGCTGTTCATCGGCGGCCGCAACGCCTTCGGAACGATCACTCGCGCGGTGTTCAAAATCGCTGTGGTCAGGTGAGCCATGTCCTGGCAGATGCACGCCTTTGCCGCCTACGGGCGTCTGGTCCGCCGGCCCCGCACCTACGCGACAACTCAAGCTGCCCGCGCCTACCTGGCGAAACCGAAGGGCCGCGGCCAACCTCCCGCGCACCTCGGGAGGTCCACCCGCTATCGTGTCAGCCACGAGATCGTGGGCGGGTTCGACTGCTACACCGTGCAATCCACCAACTGTGGCACCGCTGGCGGGGACGGACCGTCGGTGGTCTATGTCCACGGCGGTGCCTACGTCAACCAGATCCAACCGGCGCATTGGAAGATCATCTGCGCGATCGCGGATACCACGGGCTGCCCTGTGCACGTGCCGCTGTACGGTCTCGCGCCCCAGCACTGCGCCGGCGAGGCGATTGACTTCCTCCGAGCGGTGACTGGGCGCGCCGCCCGGCACGGGCCGTTCTACATGGTCGGCGACTCCTCGGGCGCGGGGCTTGCGCTGGCGGCGACGCAGACGATGATCAGCGACGCGGCCGCCCCACCCGTCGGACTGACCCTGATCAGCCCCTGGCTGGACATCGAACTGACGAATCCCGCCATCGCCCCGATCGCCATCCGCGACCCCTGGCTGGCGGTTCCCGGTCTGCGCGAATGTGGCAAGGTATGGGCCGCGAAGCTGGCGACGGACGACAACCGGGTCAGCCCCATCTTCGGTGTGCTGCACAATCTTCCGCCGATCGATCTCTACGTCGGCGACCGCGACATCTTCCTCGCCGACTGCCGTCGACTGCGCGACACCATCGGCGGGGGCGGGCTCACTTACCACGAACAGCCCGGGGCGATACACGTCTACCCGCTGCTGCCCGTGCCGGAAGGACGGGCCGCCCGACGCACACTGCTGGACCACATCGGCGGACGACTGCCGCAGAGGCTTTGAGAACCGCCGGTGGGTGATGTGTCGCACGTGTGCTCTCCAGATCTCCACATCGAATTTCTGTGTATGTAATCGACGAAGGGCTTGAACAATGACCAGCGCCAAGACCGTCCACGAGGTCACCTACGATCTGCTCCGAAAACTCGGACTGACAACCGTGTTCGGCAATCCCGGCTCTACCGAACAAACCTTCCTGCAGGACTTCCCGGACGATTTCACCTACGTGTTGGGCTTGCAAGAAGCGTCGGTGTTGGCAATGGCCGACGGTTTCGCGCAGTCGACCGGAAAGCCGGCCCTGGTGAATCTGCACACGGCGGCGGGCACCGGTAACGCCATGGGCAGCCTGGTTGCCGCATACCGCGCCAACACACCGCTGATCGTCACTGCGGGTCAGCAGACCCGCGAGATGTCCGTTGTCGACCCGTACCTGAACAACCCCGACGCGACTGTGTTGCCGCAACCCTGGGTGAAGTGGGCCTACGAGCCCTCGCGCGCAGAAGACGTACCGGCGGCCTTCATGCGTGCCTATGCGGTCGCGATGCAGCCGCCGGCAGGTCCGGTGTTCTTGTCGATCCCGCTCGATGACTGGAACAAGCCGGCGCTGGGCCCGGCGGTGGTGCGGACGGTCAGCCAGCGCGTGCAACCGGACGCCGCGCGCCTGCGCGAATTCGCCACTCGGATCAGCCAGGCGGAG
Source organism: Mycolicibacterium rhodesiae (assembly GCF_002086695.1). Classification (GTDB taxonomy): domain Bacteria; phylum Actinomycetota; class Actinomycetes; order Mycobacteriales; family Mycobacteriaceae; genus Mycobacterium; species Mycobacterium rhodesiae. Next base: position 58,482 of record NZ_MVIH01000004.1, on the reverse strand, counting down.
CGTCCCCTGTTGGTGCTCGGACCCGAAGTCGACCGTGCCGGCGCGTGGGACGCTGGGGTCGCCTTCGCCGAGAAGCTGCGTGCGTCGGTCCGGGGTAGTGGGCTGTCCGACAGGTGCTCGTTCCCCGAGGACCACCCGCTGTACGGTGGGCCGCTGCCGCTGACGATCGCCGGCGTCAACGAGGCCCTCACCGGCCACGACCTGGTCATCGTGATCGGGGCGCAGGTGTTCCGGTACTACCCTTACGTCGCAGGCGAATACCTGCCGGCGGGGACCGAAGTGCTGCACATCACCGCCGACCCCCATCTTGCGGCCATCGCCCCGGTGGGCGACAGTCTGATCGGCGACATGGGCACGGTCCTGGAAGAGCTCCTGGATCTCGTCGAGGTGCCGAGTGATCGGACAGCACCCCCCGGGTTGACCAGAAACCTCAGCGGTGACCTACCGGTGGCTTCGGCGCCACTGACGCCCAACGACGTCTATGCGGTGCTCAGCTCGGTCAAGCCGGATGACGCGGCGGTCGTGATGGAATCCACGTCCACGCTCGCGGATCTCATCACCTGGTGGCCGACCCGGCGAACGGGAAGCTTCTTCGCGACAGGTAGTGGCGGCATCGGCTGGGGAGTGCCTGCGGCGGTGGGCATCGCGCTCGGGGACCGGGCGCGGGGGGTGAAGCGGACGGTCGTCGCCTCGATCGGCGACGGCTCGTTCCAATACTCGATACAGGCCATCTGGACCGCCGCACAACACAAGCTACCCATCGTGTTCGTGGTGCAACGCAATGGCGAGTACTGCGTCTTGAAGTCCTTCGCGCTCCTCGAGAAGACGCCCAACGTGCCCGGTATGGATTTGCCCGGTCTTGATATCGCCTCGCTGGCAACCGGTTTCGGATGTCGAACCGCTACCGTTGACGGCACCGAGGATCTCGTGCGCGAATTCAACGAAGCACTGGCTGCCGACGGGCCCACCGTCCTGGTGGTTCCCACTCAATCGCACCTGCCGTTCCTGGGCTGAACGATGCCGGTCTACACGTGCACGACAGTGCAATCGACGCTTGACGCGCAAACCCGGGCCAACCTGGCCGGGGAACTGACCAGAATCCATTCGATGATCAATCACGTGCCCGGCACGTACGTCAACGTGGTCTTCCATGAACTTGCCGCCGACGAGGTGTACACCGACGGTGAGCCTGCGAAGCCACTGCTGATCAACGGCTGGGTCCGCACCGGGCATCCCGAGGCCCAGACCAGCCAATTGGTCGCCGAAATCGCTTCCGCGGCAACACGGGTCACTGGCATCCCTGCTCAACGGGTGCTGGTAGTCATTCAGAACAGCCCGGCTCACTTTGCGATCGAAGGTGGTCGGGTGCTGCCCGCACCGGGTGAGGAAGAAGCGTGGTTGCGAGCGCAGCGGGACGGATCATGACGTGGCCACTGCGAACAGTTGTCGGGCGCCTTCGCCACGGCGCTCATCATCACGAGTGCGGTCCGAAGATGAGGAGCGCGGCGGTGCCGGGTCAGGCCGCGTCGTCGTCCGCGCCGTCGGGTGGCCGGTCGTTCCCCAGCAGTCGTTCCGGGTGGTGGTAGTCGTTGGTGCCGCCGCGCAGCATGGGTAACCCCGGCGGCGGTATCCATTCGGTGGTGCCGTCGGGGAGTTGGCGGGTGGTCCAGCCGCCGGTTTCGACGAGTTGGTTGTCTGGTGGGCAGGCCAGGGTGAGGTCATCGATGTCGGTCAGGCCGCCTTTGGCCCAGTCCTTGGCGGCGTGGTGCACTCCGCTGTGGTAGCCGGGGGCGTCGCAGCCGGGTCTGCTGCAGCCACGGTGCTTGGCGTGCAGGATGATTCGCTGGTCTGCGGTGGCGATGCGTTTGGTGCGGCCCAGCCACAGCGCGCGGCCATCGACGCCGTCGAACAGGGCGAGGTAGTGGTAGGCGTGGCTGGCCATCCGGATGAGGTCGGGGATCGGAAGCAGCGTTCCGCCGGCGGTGACTGTGTGCCCGGTCTTGTCTTGAAGGTCTTGCAGGGTGGCCGTCGCGATCACGGTTACCGGTAACCCGTTGTGCTGCCCGAGCTTCGGGTCGCCGAGCTGCCCGCGGACCAGGGCTTTGAGTGCATCGTGTTGGCGCTGGGCGTAGCTGCGTGAGTCCCGCTGGACGACCTCGTCAGACGGTGCGATCGTGGGGTTGTCGTCTGCGGGATTGCACATTCCGGGGGCGGCGAATTTAGCCAGCCAGGCGTCGAGCTCGGATCGCAGCTCAGGGTCGGCGATCAGCCGGCCGACGCTCATCCCGTCCACACCTTGACCGCCGCACCAGACAAAGCCGCGCTTGCGGGCACGGTCCTCATCCGAGAACGTTCCGTCGGGATTGAGGTGCAGCGCCAAGCGGTGGGCGACGTTCTCCAGCTGATCGGGCCGCAACGCCGTAGCCTTCTGCGCCAGTGTCTGTTCGGCCTTGTCCACCTGATCCGGCGGGACATGCTCGGGCAGATCGCGGAAGAACTTCTGAATCACCCGCAGATGCTCGCCATCCAGCAGTCCGGCATGCCATGCCGCCGATGTCTCGGGCAGTACGGGCGGCAGCGGCTCGCCGGTCAACGCTCGCCGCGGCGCCAACTGCTCGGCGTCGCGGATGCGACGCTTGGCTTCCCGGGTGCTGATCCGCAGCACATCGGCCAGTGTGATGGGGACCGGCGGGCAGCCTTCGAACCGCTCCAGCCGGGCGACGAGCCTATGCGACACCGCCACCTGACGCCGACGCGCAGTCTCCAACCGCTCCAGCACCGCAAACCGCTCCGGTGGATCGAGCATCTCGAGATCGACCGCGGCCAAGGCCTCGACTGCATCGTCGAGCGCCTCCAATACCACATCGATCGAACTCATGTTCGAAAGACTACTCCGGCGCGCCGACAAGAAACGAGGGTTCAAACCTCATCTGTGGATGAAGCCGAATGTGTGGATAACTAGATCGCGAGCGCCGCCGCCGCGAGCGCCGCCGCAGCGACCGCCTCTTCCAATCCCCGCGTCGCCAACTGGTCCGCCAGCTCGTTGTCGGCGACGCCCGAATGGCCCTTCACCCAGAACCATTCGACTCGGTGCTGCGAACAGGCGAGCTGCAGGCGCTGCCAGAGGTCGACGTTCTTCACCGGCTGCTTCGCCGACGTCATCCAGCCGTTGCGCTCCCAGCCGAGAACCCACTTCGTGATGCCGTTGCGGACATACGTGCTGTCGGTATAGAGGTGCACCGACACCGGTCGGGTCAGGGCCTCCAGCGCCATGATCGGCGCGGTCAGCTCCATCCGGTTGTTGCTCGTCGCACCGGCCTCGCCGCCGCACATCTCGCGGACGTGTTCGCGCATGCGCAGCACCGCCCCCCAGCCACCGGGGCCGGGATTGGGCCGGCAGCCCCCGTCGGTGTGGATGACAACCGTCTCGCTGACCTCCGAGCTCATGCGCCGAGAATAGGCGGCGAGATCATCGCCGTGCGCACCGACATGCCCAGATCGCGATGCTTCACGGTGGTGATCCGACGCCCCGGCTGCACGGCATCTTTCACCCGCAGCGCGTGATCTCCGAAGAACGCCGCCGTCGCGTCGATGTCTGTGACGACGTATGTGATGCCCCACAACGAGGATGGTCCGCCGCCGGTCGCACCGGGGGAGCCGACGACCTCGAGGATCACCGGCCCCAGCCGGAAGAAGATCTGCCGCATCGGCTGACCGCCGAGTTCGGCGTCGCGCTCTCGGCGTGGTTTGAGCCCGATGGCGGACAGTGACGAGACGGTCCGGGAAAGGTTGGGAGACAACAGCACGACGTGATCGATCTCGGTCACGCCGTTGGGGTGCACCGCCGGCTCGGGGGTATCGGTCACCGACGACGTCGTCGGGATCCCGTCGATGTGACCGTCCGCCGGCAGCCCGCGTAAAGACCATTCGACGATGCCGGATCCCCGCCCACCCAGGCGCACCCGCACGTCACCGATTCGGGCAACCGAATCCGTATCCACGGTGAACCCGGCATCGCGCCACGCGGAGGCGGGATCGCCGACGTGAATCTCGTCGATGGTGACGGTCACCGCCGCCCTACCCCTGCAGGATCGGGCGCAAGGTGTCCAGCACGGCCGGGTCTTCGATGGTCGACGGCACTGGCTCGTCCTTGCCGTGCGCGATACCCCGCATCGTCTTGCGCAGGATCTTGCCCGAGCGCGTCTTCGGCAGTGCCGGAACCACATCGACCAACCGGAAGCACGCCACCGCACCGATCTCCTCGCGGACCGCGGCCACCAGCTCATCGGCCAGCCCCTCGGCCGACGCGCCCGCCTTCAGCACCACGAAGCCGCGCGGCACCTGACCCTTGATCTCGTCGGCCACCCCGATCACCGCGCATTCGGCCACCGCGGGATGCCCGGCCAGCACCGCTTCGATAGATCCGGTCGAAAGCCGGTGTCCCGCAACGTTTATCACGTCGTCGATGCGGCCCATCACGAACAGGTAGCCGTCCTCGTCGAGGTACCCACCGTCGCCGGTCAGGTAGTAACCCGGGTGCTCGCACAGATACGACGCCTCGTACCGCGCGTCGTCACCCCACAGTGTCGGCAGCGTTCCCGGCGGGAGCGGCAGACTGATGCAGATGGCGCCCTCTTCGTTCGGCTCACACCGGCTGCCGTCCATCCGCAGGATCTGAACGTCGTAGCCCGGCATCGGTACCGTGGGTGAACCCGCCTTGAGTGGAAGGTGTTCCACTCCCATGGGATTGGCGGCGATCGCCCAGCCCGTCTCGGTCTGCCACCAGTGATCGACCACGGGCACACCGAGTTTCGCCGATGCCCAGGCGTAGGTGTCCGGGTCCAGCCGCTCACCGGCCTGGAACAGATATTTCAGGCACGACAGGTCGTAGCGATCGGCATGCGAGGCCTGCGGATCCTCCTTGCGGATCGCGCGGATCGCGGTCGGTGCGGTGAACAACGCTTTCACCCCGTGCTCGGACACCACTCGCCAGAACGCGCCGGGATCCGGTGTGCCGATGGGCTTTCCCTCGTAGAGCACCGTGGTGGCGCCGGCCAGCAGCGGCCCGTACACGATGTAGGAGTGGCCCACCACCCACCCGACGTCGGAGGCCGCCCAGAACACGTCGCCGGGGTCGATGTCGTAGATGTGCCGCATGCTCCACAGCAGCGCGACGGCATGGCCGCCGTTGTCGCGGACGATGCCCTTGGGCTTGCCTGTGGTGCCGGACGTGTAGAGCACGTACAGCGGATCGGTGGCCGCCACCGGCACGGGATCGGCGGGGGCAGCCGCCGCCATCGCATCGGACCAGTCGACGTCGCGGCCGCCGACCAGATCGCAGGCGTGCTTGTCCCGCTGCACGATCACGCAGGCGTCAGGCTTGTGCGACGCCAACTCCAGCGCGTGGTCGAGCATCGGCTTGTACTCCACCACCCGGGTCGGTTCGATGCCGCACGACGCCGAGACGACGACGGTCGGCTGCGCGTCGTCGATGCGGGTGGCCAGCTCGTGCGCGGCGAACCCGCCGAACACCACCGAGTGCACCGCACCCAGACGAGCGCAGGCCAGCATCGCGATCACCGCTTCGGGGATCATCGGCATGTACAGCACCACGCGGTCGCCCTTGCCGACCCCGAGGTTGCGCAGTGCACCGGCGAAGCGTGCTGTCTCATCGAGCAATTCGCGGTAGGTGTAGACCCGCTGGTTGCCGGTGACAGGCGAATCGTAGATCAGTGCGGCCTGGTCGCCGCGTTCCTCGATATGCCGGTCGAGGGCATTGGCGCACGTGTTCAGCTCGGCGTCGGGGAACCACCGGTAGAACGGCGGGTTGCTGTCATCGAGAATGCGCTGCGGCGCACGAGTCCACGCGACCGCGTCCGCGGCCCGCGCCCAGAACTCTCCCGCATCAGCCACGCTGGCGTCGAACAACTGGCGATACCCGCCCATCCCGGCTTCCTCCCGTCATTGGGTGTAAGCACGGTAGCGCGATCATGTGACGCAGCCGTCACCTATCAGTCGTTTGTCGCCGAATGCACCGGCATCTGCGCCGAGCGGCACGCCGTCAGGCCAGCGCGGCCAGATTCGACACCGATTTGCGCACATCAGACTCCAGCACGCGCGCCACCAGACGCCCGACCGCTCCGTTGAGCACCCCGCCGGAGATGTCGGCGATCAGGTGAAAGCAGGTTCGCTGATCGATTTCGGCCACGTTCATGGTGATGCAGATCCGCACGGCAGGCCAGCCGGTGCCACGCAGCTCGATCGTGCGCGGCTCGTCGTACTTGGTCACCCGCCAGTGGATGGTGTTGCGGAACCCCTTGACCTTGATCAATGACGAGACTTCGGTGCCCTCGCCGATCTGTTCCGGGACCGACCCGCGCCAGCCCGCGAAGATCGTCATCCACTGGTCGAAGCGGTTCAGGTCCGAGGCCAGCTTCCAGGCCTGCTGCGGCGTCACGTCGGAAGGCACGGATACGTCAACAGTCGCCATGGGCGCCCTGTACCCGCTCCTGCGCCACCGCTAACGTGCAGCACATGGCTGCGGTGGAATTCGAAGAGCTCGAAGACGGAATTGCTCAGGTCACGTTGAACCGGCCGAATCTGCTGAACGCGATCGACGGTGAACTGATGGACGGGGTGGACGACGCCCTGGACCAGCTGAGTTCGTGGAAGTACCGGGTTGCGATCCTGACCGGGGCGGGCCGGGGATTCTGCGCGGGCGCCGACCTCAGCGGTACCGGGAAGCCGTGGACCGAGCCGGCCGCCGCCGAATTCAAGACGACCTACGACGCCCAGGTGCGGTTGGCCGATCAGCTGACCCGGCTCTACGAGCTGCCCATCCCCGTGGTCGCGGCGGTCAACGGAGTGGCCGTGGGTGGGGGATTGGCCTATGCGCTGCACTGCGACATCCGGATCGCGTCGCAGACCGCGCGGTTCGGTTCGGTGTTCATCAAGGCCGGGTTTTCGTCGCTGGACATGGGCACCAGTTACCTGCTGCCGAAGATCGTCGGCGCGGGTGCGGCCCGGGAGATGATGCTCACCGGACGGATCATCGATGCCGATGAGGCCTACCGGATCGGGCTGGCGCACGAGGTGGTCGCCGAGGAGGCGCTCGTAGGCGCGGCTCTGGCGATGGCCCGCACCATCGCCGCCAACAACGCCTTCGGCGTCTGGCAGACCAAGACCGGTCTGAACGCGGCCCTCGACGCGCCAAGTCTGCGGCACGCCAAGGAGATCGAGAACCGGACGCAAATCCTGACCGGGTTCACCAACAACCCGCGCGAGGCTGCGATGGCGCACCGCGAGAAGCGGGCGCCGAACTGGGATGCTCTCTAGCCGTTGACTTTTGCGATCACGCGCTCGGCGAACATCTCGAGATTGCGGATCTTGTCGTCCAGCGGCTCGAGATCGGGTCCCTTGATGTAGGGCAGCCGGAACCCGACCATCACGTCGGTGATTCCCTTGTCCTCCAAGCGTTTGACGCCATCGACGGTGAACGCGTCGAGGGAGATCACGTGGATTTCGAAAGGCCGGTCGGTCGTGCCTTCTTCCTCCCGGTACCGGTTGAGCTTGACCAGCAGGTCGTCGAGATCATCGGTGCCGCCACCGTGCATCCAGCCGTCGTTGCGGGCCGCCCGGCGCAGCGCCGCGTCGGCATGCCCGCCGATCAGGATGGGTAGCGGTTCAGACGGTGCCGGGGTCATCTTCGTCTTGGGGATGTCGTAGAACTCGCCGTGGAATTCGAAGTAGTCACCGCTGGTGAGGCCGCGAATGATCTCGATGCACTCGTCCATCCGCTTGCCCCGCCTGGCGAACGGCACCCCCATCAGTTCGTAGTCCTCCGGCCACGGGCTGGTCCCGACTCCGAGTCCGACGCGGTTTCCGATCAGCGCGGCCAACGAGCCGGCCTGCTTGGCCACCAGGGCGGGCGGGCGGATCGGCAGTTTGAGCACGAAGAAGTTGAACTTGAGCCGTTCGGTGACCGCGCCCAGCGCCGCGGTCAGCAAGAACGTCTCGATGAACGGCTTGCCGTCCAGGAACTCCCGGTTGCCGTCGGGGGTGTACGGATAGGTGGAGTCCGACTCGTACGGATAGGCGACGCTGTCCGGAATCGTCATCCCGTCGTACCCGGCGGCCTCGACGGCCTTGGCGAGCGGGATGTAGAAAGACGGATCGATCATCGCCTCGGCGTAGGTGAATCGCATGGGGCGATAGTAGAACGTGTTCTACCTGTCGCGGTGCAAGATCCTGATGGCCGGGAAGTCAACGTCATCGATTCCGCGCGTGCCGGGAGTAGTGTCGACTCCACGAGCTGAGCCCACGCTCATTCATGGTCATCCAACGCGTGCACCACGCGAACTGCGGTTCCCGTCTTGGTGGCTCAAGCGTTCATGTGAAGTCAGGAAGAACGATCACCGCTCGTATCGTTGCGCCCCCGCAGCACACCACCTGTACCACGGCCGACCCCGACGCGGCCGCCGCGTTCATCTCGAGCGCGTGGGGCGCCCACGGCCGTGTCGACGGCCTCGATCCCGGTCGTCCGATTCGGATAGCCCGGCTGCAGATCGACCACGTCAGCGTCACCGAGGCCGAGTTCCCGGGTGCTCTGCACTTCCAGACCGACCAATGGCCCTGCTATCTCGTCGCCGAGGTGAAGGCGGGCACGGTCCAGATCGGTGCCACCGCCCGCGCCGAGCGATGCGCCGCGGGTGACGTGGCGCTCGCGGTGCGCCCCGGACGTCCATGCTCGGCGAACACCGAAGACGCCGAGGTGTCATTGACAGCACTGTCGCCGGAGGCACTGCAGCGGATCACCGGCGATCACGCGACCGACGGTGCACCCGGGGTCCGCTTCATCTCCAACCGGCCTCGGTCGGATGCGGCGGCGGCGCAGTGGGAAACGACGGTCGACTATGTGACGCGACTCTGACCAGTGTCCTGTGCCCGGAGGACGCCACGCTGGTGGTCGGCGGTGCCGTCTCCTTGCTCGCATCGACGCTGTTGCATGTCTTCCCGAACACCTTCGCCGACGCCAAACACGTCGAGCACCCGCAGGTCTCGGCACCGCTTGTGCGCCAGGCGATCGACTTCATCCAGGCCAACTGCGTACGGGACATCTCGATGTCCGATATCGCCTCCGCCATCAACGTCACACCCAGAGCCGTGCAGTACATGTTCCGGCGGCACCTCGACACCACCCCGATGGCGTATCTGCGCCGCGTCCGCCTGGACCGCGCGCACCGGGATCTTCTGGCCGCGGACCCGGCCCACGACACCGTCTCGGCTATCGCCACCCGATGGGGCTTCGCCCATACCGGGCGGTTCAGCCAGGTCTACCGCGCCGAGTTCGGGGAATCACCCAGCGTCACCCTGCACGGCTGAAGCGGTTGCGGGTCAGGCTTTTTGGCTCCAGGTGGCTTGCGCTCCCGAGTCGCCGATGCGGTAGACCTGAACGATCGTCGCGATACCGACCACCACCACGAACACGGTGATGACGGCCGCGAAGACCGTTGACAGCGAGCGTCCGCGGGCGGCGCTCACGTGCACGACCGCCAACAGCACCGCCCCGACCAATAGCGCCAGCGAGAAGAAGATCATCGTGTCGCCCAGCTCGGCGTGGGTGTGCACCATCGGCGACCGTCCGACCTGGTCTTCGAGCCACTCCCCGGCCTCCGTGGTCAACGGAGTCAAGACCGTGACGATCAACGACAAGGCGAGCACCAGCCACACCAGACGCTGTCGGGCCGCGGGCCACACCGCGCAGAGAATGGCCAAGACCGCGGTCAGCGGTGCGAGGGCCACGATGAAATGAACAAACAGGACGTGAGCGGGCAGGCCGTTGAACGTCGACACGGGCGAATACTACTGCGCCGGTGGTACATAATCGGCCGTAATGACTGCGTGGCTGACCCGCAATGTGCGGGTGCTCTCGGCGGTGTCGTTTCTGCAGGACGCCGCGAGTGAACTGCTCTATCCGCTGCTTCCGATTTATCTGACCGTGGTGCTGGGCGCGCCGCCGTCGGTCGTGGGCGCCATCGAGGGTGCCGCGGAGGGCGCGGCGTCGATGACCAAGCTCGCGGTGGGACCGCTCGGCGACCGGTTCGCCAAACGGCCTTTGATCGCAACGGGATACGGGATGGCCGCACTGGGCAAGGTGATCATCGCCGTCGCCGGCGCCTGGCCCGGTGTGCTCGCCGGCCGCGTGGTCGACCGCCTCGGCAAGGGGATCCGGGGCGCGCCGCGCGATGCGCTCTTGGTGGAAGGAATCGATAAACCGTTGCGCGGCAGGGTGTTCGGCTTCCATCGTGCGATGGACACCTTGGGTGCGGTGGTCGGGCCACTGCTCGGTCTGGCGGGCTACGAGCTGCTGGATCACCGCATTGCGCCGTTGCTGTACATCGCGATCGTTCCTGCGGCGCTGTCCGTGCTGTTGGTCGTGCTGGTCCGCGAGCCCCGGCGCGCGGAGCCCAGGGCCCCGCGGCGGCCGGTGTTCGCCGGGGTACGGGAACTGCCACGCAGGTACTGGCGGGTGACCGCGCTGCTGGTCGGCTTCGGCGTGGTGAACTTCCCCGACGCGTTACTGCTGTTGCGGCTCAACGAGATCGGCTTCGGCGTCGTGCAGGTAATCCTTGCCTATGTCGGCTACAACCTGGTGTATGCGTTGGGCAGTTTCCCGGCGGGTGTACTGGCCGACCGGTTGCCACGGTCGGCGGTGTTCGGCTTCGGGCTGGTGTTTTTCGCCGTCGGCTACATCGGGCTCGGGTTGACCACCGATTCCATTGCGGCGTGGCTGCTGATCGCGTCGTACGGCATGTTCACCGCATGCACCGACGGCGTCGGTAAGGCCTGGATCTCCTCGCTCGTCGGCGGTGACCAGCAGGCCGGTGCGCAGGGAGTGTTTCAGGGCGCCACCGGTTTCGCGGTGCTGGCCGCGGGGCTGTGGGCCGGGTTCCTGTGGGGCGGCGACGGCCGGCTGCCCTTACTGATCTCGGGCGCGGTCGGCGCATGTTTTGCGGTTGTGCTGCTGGTTCCGCTTGCGCTGCGGCGCTTTCGTTAGGCTGCCCCGGTGCGCACCATCCACGTCATCGGTATCGGAGCCGGCGACCCCGACTACGTGACATCGCAGGCGATCCGCGCGCTCAACCACACCGACGTGTTCTTCGCGATGGACAAGGGCGAGGCCAAGAGCGACCTCGTCGCCCTCCGGCGCGAGATCTGCGCCAGGTTCATCGACGAACCGGGCTACCGCTTCGTCGAACTGCCCGACCCGAAACGCGCGGCCGAGGGCGACTACACCCGGGCTGTCGCCGACTGGCATTCCGCCCGCGCCGAGCTGTGGGCCCGGGCCATCGAAACCGAACTCGGCCCCGACGGCGTCGGTGCCTTCCTGGCGTGGGGGGACCCGTCGCTCTACGACAGCACCCTGCGGATCCTCGACGAGGTAGCCCGGCACATCGAATTCCACTACGACGTCATCCCCGGTATCACCGCGATCCAGGCGCTGACCGCGCGGCATCGGATCCCGCTCAACGACGTGGGCGAACCCGTGTTGATCACCACCGGGCGGCAGCTGCGCAAGACCGGCCTGACCGGCTCGGCGGTGGTGATGCTCGACGGCGACTGCGCATTTCTCGGCTGCCCACCGCAGACCCGGATCTGGTGGGGCGCCTACCTCGGTACCGGAGACGAAATGTTGGTGTCGGGCACCGTCGGCGAAGTCGGCGAGCGCATCGCCGCGCTGCGCGCCGCTGCCCGCGCGCAACACGGCTGGATCATGGACATCTACCTCTTGCGGGCCTAGGCGGGCGCATTCTGGGAGGATTCCCGCATGGGACAGTTCCTCCTCCGCGCCGCGGTGACCGGGCTGGCGCTGTGGGTCGTGACGCTGATCGTGCCCGGTATCAGCTTCGTGGGTGGTGACACCACGCTGCAGCGGGCCGGCATCATTCTGGTCGTCGCGATCGTCTTCGGCGTGGTGAACGCGATCATCAAACCCGTCGTCCAGATCTTGTCGATACCGCTGTACATCCTCACTCTGGGGCTCTTCCACATCGTGATCAATGCGCTGATGTTGTGGATCACGGCCTGGATCACCGACCACACCACGCACTGGGGACTGCAGATCGACCAGTTCTGGTGGACCGCCATCTGGGCGGCGATCGTGCTGTCGATCGTGGGATGGCTGTTCTCGCTGCCGTTGCGTGACGCCGACCGCCGCTAACCTGAACGTATGCCCGAACTGCCCGAAGTCGAGGCCCTCGCCGACCATCTGCGCCGGCACGCGGTCGGCCGGACGGTCGGGCGCGTCGACATCGCGGCGCTGTCGGTGCTCAAGACGTTCGATCCACCGCCGACGGCGCTGCACGGACAACCCGTGACCGGTGCGGCCCGCTGGGGCAAGTACCTCGGTATGCAAGCCGGTGGGCTCTGGCTGATCACCCATCTGTCCAGGGCAGGCTGGCTGAAGTGGAGCGACAAGCTCGCGGCCGGGCCGCTCAAGCCGGGAAAGGGCCCCATCGGCCTGCGGGTGCACCTCGGAACGCCCGGCGAGGCCCCCGGTTTCGACCTGACCGAGGCCGGCACCCAGAAGCGACTGGCGGTGTGGATCGTCGACGACCCGGCCAAGGTGCCCGGCATCGCAACGCTGGGTCCCGACGCGCTGGAGATCGGCCCCGACCAGCTGGCGGACATTCTCAAACCGCACACCGGGCGGATCAAGACGGTGATCGCCGACCAGAAGGTGATCGCCGGGATCGGCAACGCCTACAGCGACGAGATACTGCACGTCGCCAAACTGTCGCCGTTCGCGACCGCCAACAAGCTCACCGCCGCGCAACTCGCCGCCCTGCACGACGCGATGATCACCGTGCTGACCGACGCCGTGCAGCGTTCGGTGGGGCAGCAGGCCGCAACTCTCAAGGGGGAGAAGCGATCTGGACTGCGGGTGCATGCCCGCACCGGTTTACCGTGCCCGGTGTGCGGTGACACCGTGCGCGAGGTGTCCTTCGTCGACAAGTCATTTCAGTACTGTCCGACGTGTCAGACCGGAGGCAAGGTGCTGGCCGATAGACGGATGTCGAAGCTGCTCAAATAACCTGACCCTGTGGCCAGACAGAAGATCCTCATCACCGGTGCGAGCTCCGGACTCGGGGCCGGGATGGCCCGCGCATTCGCGGCCAAGGGTCGCGATCTGGCATTGTGCGCCCGCCGCCTGGACCGCCTCGACGAGCTCAAGGCCGAACTGGGCCAGCGCCACCCGAACATCACCGTCGCCGTCGCCGCCCTGGACGTCAACGACCACGACCGGGTGCCGACGGTGTTCGCCGAGCTCTCCGACCAACTCGGCGGCATCGACCGGGTCATCGTCAACGCCGGGATCGGCAAGGGCGCCCTGCTCGGCTCCGGCAAGTTGTGGGCCAACAAGGCCACCATCGAGACCAACCTGGTCTCGGCGCTGGTGCAGATCGAAGCGGCGTTGGCGATGTTCACGGCGACGGGTTCGGGACATCTGGTGCTGATGTCGAGCGTGATGGGCAACCGCGGGGTTCCCGGCGTGAAGGCCGCCTACGCTGCGAGCAAGGCCGGGCTGAGCTCACTCGGCGAGTCCTTGCGGGCCGAATATGCCTCTGGCCCAATCAAAGTCACCGTCATCGAACCCGGTTACATCGAGTCGGAGATGACCGCGAAGTCGAAGACCACCATGCTGATGGTCGACACCGACACCGGCGTACGCCAGATCGTGGCGGCCATCGAGCGGGAAGCCGGCCGGGCGATCGTCCCCGGATGGCCGTGGATTCCGCTGGTGGCGCTGATGAAGGTCGTGCCGACCCGGTTCGCCAAGCTGTTCGCCTAGCGGGTCCGGCCGCGCTCCTCGCGGTACCGGCGCACCAGCTCGTCGGTGGAACTGTCGGTCTGCTTGGCCGGCGAGCCGTCGCTGGTGATCACCCCGAGCAGCGCCTTCGCCTGGGTCTTGCCCAGCTCGACGCCCCACTGGTCGAACGAGTCGATACCCCAGATCACGCCTTCGGTGAACACCTGATGCTCGTAGAGGGCGATCAGTTGGCCCACCACCGACGGCGTCAGCCGGTCGGCCAGGATCGACGTGCTCGGCCGGTTGCCCGGCATCACCTTGTGCGGAACGACATTGGCCGGGGTGCCCTCGGCGGCGATCTCCTCGGCGGTCTTGCCGAACGCCAGCACCTGGGTCTGGGCGAAGAAGTTGCTCATCAACAGGTCGTGCATACTGCCCGATCCGTCGGCGGTCGGCAGGTCGTCGATGGGCTGGGAGAACCCGATGAAGTCCGCGGGCACCAACCTGGTGCCCTGGTGCAGAAGCTGGTAGAACGCATGCTGGCCGTTGGTTCCCGGTTCGCCCCAGAAGATCTCGCCGGTCGGGGTTGTCACCGGGGAGCCGTCGGCCTTCACCGATTTGCCGTTGGACTCCATCGTCAGCTGCTGCAGATACGCCGCGAAGCGGGACAGATCGTTGGAGTACGGCAGTACCGCACGGGTCTCGGCGCCGAAGAAATCGGAGTACCACAGGCCGATCAGCCCGAGCAGCACCGGCGCGTTCGATTCCAAAGGGGCAGTGGCGAAGTGGCGGTCGACGAGGTGGAAACCGGAGAGGAAGTCGGCGAAGGCCTCCTTGCCGATCACCGCCATCACCGAAAGCCCGATCGCGGAGTCCACCGAGTAGCGGCCGCCCACCCAGTCCCAGAAGCCGAACATGTTGGCGGTGTTGATGCCGAAGCTGTCCACCAGCTTCTTGTTCGTCGACACCGCGACGAAGTGCTTCGACACCGCGGCGTCACCGAGGGCGTCGGTGAGCCAGCGGCGCGCGGCGGTGGCATTGGTCAGTGTCTCCAGTGTCGAGAACGTCTTGGAGGCGATGATGAAAAGCGTTGTGGCAGGGTCGAGTCCGTCGAGCTTGGCGACCAGATCGGCCGGGTCGACGTTGGAGACGAACCGTGCCGAGATGCCGGCGTCGGCATAGTGCCGCAAGGCCTGATACACCATCACCGGGCCCAGATCCGAGCCGCCGATGCCGATATTGACGACGGTCTTGATCCGCTCGCCGGTGGCGCCGGTCCACTCGCCGCTGCGCAGCCGGTCGGTGAAATCGCCCATCGCGTCGAGCACCTCGTGCACGTCGGCGACCACGTTCTGACCATCGACCTCCAGCGTGGCGTCGCGCGGCAGGCGCAGCGCGGTGTGCAGCACCGCACGGTCTTCGGAGGTGTTGATGTGCTGGCCGGACAGCATGGCGTCGCGGTGCTTCTCGAGGTCGGCAGCGCGGGCGAGATCGACCAGCAGCGACAGCGTCTCCCGGGTGACGCGGTGCTTGCTGTAGTCGATGTACAGGTCACCGACGGTCAGGGTGAGCTCGCGGCCGCGGGCGGGATCTTCGTCGAAAAACTCGCGGAGGTGTTTCCCGGCGATCTGGTCGTGGTGGCGACTCAGCGCGTTCCATTGCGGCGTAGCGGAAATGTCTCCAGTCATTCCTTCGACCCTAGTGCGGAGAAGTGTCCAAGGGAGTAGATGATGGAGGGTATGAGTTCTCCAGACATTGAACGGCTGTTGGCCTCGGTCCCCACCGGACTGTGGATCGGTGGAGAAGAGCGGCCGGGGTCGTCCACCTTCGAGGTCTTCGACCCGTCGAACGACGAAGTCATCGCGACGGTGGCCGACGCCGGCGCCGAGGACGCCGTCGCCGCGCTCGACGCGGCGTGCGCGGTGCAGTCGCAGTGGGCGGCCACCCCACCCCGGGATCGCGGCGAGATCCTGCGTTCGGTGTTCGAGACGATCATCGACCGCGCCGACGATCTGGCCGCGCTGATGACTCTGGAGATGGGCAAGGTCGTCGCCGAGAGCATGGGTGAGGTCAAGTACGGCGCCGAGTTCTTCCGCTGGTTCGCCGAGGAGGCGGTGCGCATCGGCGGCCGCTACACCCCGTCGCCGGCCGGCACAGGGCGGATCATCGTCACCAAGCAGCCCGTCGGCCCGTGTTACGCGATCACGCCGTGGAACTTCCCGCTGGCCATGGGAACCCGCAAGATCGGGCCTGCGTTCGCGGCGGGCTGCACCATGATCATCAAGCCGGCCCAGGAGACCCCACTGACCATGCTGCTGCTGGCCAAGCTGATGGCCGACGCGGGTCTGCCCAAGGGTGTGCTGTCCGTGCTGCCCACGAGCAGGCCCGGTGAGGTCACCAAGGCACTCATCGACGACGGCCGGCTGCGCAAGCTGACGTTCACCGGCTCCACCGGCGTCGGCAAGGCGTTGGTCGCGCAGTCGGCCGACAAGCTGCTGCGCACCTCGATGGAACTGGGCGGCAACGCGCCGTTCGTGGTCTTCGACGACGCCGACGTCGATGCCGCGGTCGACGGCGCGATGCTGGCCAAGATGCGCAATGGCGGCGAGGCGTGCACCGCGGCCAACCGCATCCACGTCGCGAATGCGGTGATCGAGGAGTTCACCGACAAGTTCGTCAAGCGGATGGGCGAGGTCACCCTGGGCAACGGGCTGGACCCGTCGAGCAAGCTGGGTCCGCTGATCAACACCAAGCAGCTGAACAAGGTTCAGGAACTGGTCAACGATGCCGTCGACAAAGGGGCGAAGGTCGCGCTCGGTGGCGAGGCCCCCGGCGGCCCGGGGAACTTCTACCCGGCGACCGTCCTCACCGACATCCCGCCCACCGCGCGAATCCTCACCGAGGAGGTGTTCGGGCCCGTCGCGCCGATCATCGGCTTCGACACCGAGGAAGACGGCATCGCGGCTGCCAACAACACCGAGTACGGGCTGGCGGCCTACATCTACACCGAGTCGCTGGACCGCGCGCTGCGAGTCGCCGAGGCGATCGAATCCGGCATGGTCGGGGTGAACCGGGGCGTGATCTCCGACCCGGCCGCGCCGTTCGGTGGCGTCAAGGAATCCGGCTTCGGCCGCGAGGGTGGCATCGAAGGCATCGACGAGTATCTGGACACCAAGTACATCGCGCTGACCAAGTAGTGCTAACTGTGGTGCGCTTCACGCTTGCAATTGCAAGCGTGGGGTAACCAAGCGCCATGAAGATCAGCAGTTCGCAGGCTCCCGCGCGTCGAGGGGTGTCTGAGCTCGTCACCGCGCAGCTGTCCGGCGCGGTCGCCGGCCTGATGCTGGCCCTTGATCAGCTGCTGCCCGAGGCTCCGCAGCGCCCGAAGATCGTCGACCGGGACCTGACGCGCTGCTGACGCTCAGCTGACCGAGCGGTCGGACCCGCTCCAAAATTTGGCTCGCAGTTCTCGTTTGAGGACCTTGCCTGCCGCCGACACCGGCAGTGCGTCGACGACCTCGAAGCTGCGGGGGATCTTGTAGCCGCCGATGAGCGTCTTGCAGAACTCCCGCAGTTCGTCAGGCTCGGCCTGCTGTCCCGCGGCCAGCACCACCACGGCGTGTACCCGCTCACCCCATCGTTCGTCCGGGACGCCGATGACCGCGCAGGTCGCGACCGCAGGGTGGCGTGCCAGCGCGTTCTCCACCTCGACGGAGTACACGTTCTCCCCGCCGGACACGATCATGTCCTTGATGCGGTCGACGACGAACACGTAGCCGCGTTCGTCGAGGTAGCCGGCGTCGCCGGTGTGCATCCAGCCGCCCCGCAGCGCGG
Organism: Mycolicibacterium rhodesiae; assembly: GCF_002086695.1. Classification (GTDB taxonomy): domain Bacteria; phylum Actinomycetota; class Actinomycetes; order Mycobacteriales; family Mycobacteriaceae; genus Mycobacterium; species Mycobacterium rhodesiae. Next base: position 40,838 of record NZ_MVIH01000004.1, on the reverse strand, counting down.
GGGCGGTCTCCTCGGGCTTGCCCCAGTACCCGGCCATCACGTGGCCGCCGCGCACCGTGATCTCGCCGATTTCACCGGCAGGCAACTCGGTGCCGTCCTCGCCGACGATGCGGACCTCCGAGTGTGGTGCGGCGCGCCCACCGGACCGGCGCAGGATCGGGTCGTGGTGGTCCTGCGGCGCCAGCAGCGTGGCGACGGGGGAGACCTCGGTCATGCCGTAGGCCTGCACGAACGACGCGGTGGGCAACCGCACCGCGGCCCGCTCCAGCAGCGCCGCCGAGATCGGCGATCCGCCGTAGAGCACCGCCTGCAGGCTGGACGTGTCGTGGTCGCCGACCGCGGGATCGTCGACCAGCATCTGCACCATCGTCGGCACCAGCAGCAGGTCGGTGATCCGGTGCGCCTGGACGGCCTCGAGCACCCAGTCGGACCGGAACGCCGGGATGAAGACGTGGGTGCCACCCCGGCACACCTGGGCCAGCCAGATCGCCAGATCCGCGAGGTGGAACATCGGCGCGGCATGCAGCAGCGGGCCGCCCGAGGTCAGGAACAAACCCGACGCCAAGCACCCCAGCGCCGAGGTCATCAGGTTGTCGTGGGTCAGCATGACGCCCTTCGGGTGACCGCTGGTGCCGCCGGTGTAGAACAGGCCCGCCAGATCGGCGCCGCAGCGGTGCGCGTCGGGCACCGGGTCACCGGCTGCCACCAGTTCCTCGTAGCTGAGCAGTCCATCCGGCGCAGCGCCGTCGCCGCAATGGATGACGTTCACCAAATCACTGGATTGCGAACGTAATTCGGAAAGCAATGGCAGGAACGTGTCATCGATCAACAGTGTGCGGGTGTCGGAGTCGCGCAGGCTGTACGCGATCTCCGCGGCACTCCAGCGGATGTTGATCGGGTTGACCACCGCGCCTGCCCACGGCGTCGCGAGCAGATACTCCGAGTAGCGATCCGAATTCAGCGACAGGATGCCGATGCGATCACCCGCGCCGACGCCGAGCGCCTGAAATGCGCCGGCCAGCCGGGCCACTCGATCGGCCACCTCGGCGACGGTACGGACGCGCCCGGCGCAGATCGTCATCGTCTCGTGCGGCGCGGCGCGCAGCGCCCGATGCACGCCCTGCGTCAGATACATGCCGCTGGTCATAGTCACCCCGGCCGAAGTGTATGCCGGGCACGGCAAGGAATTGACGTAAACGACCGCGCGCCTGCGCTGATCAGCCGCGGCGGCGAACTAGATTTCTCAGCACTGAAGAACTAGGAGGACATGGGTGTGACGGCGCGCTTCTTTGCGCAAAGTCCCTGGGTTGATCCCGTCTCGCAACCGAGCCAACTGCGCAGGCCACGGCCACGCGGTGAGGGAATTCCTGCGCTGAACGGGATCCGTGGCGTCGCCGTCGCTCTGGTTCTGATCGGACACAGCGGAATCCCCGGTGTCGCAGGCGGATTCATCGGCGTCGACGTCTTCTTCGTGCTCAGCGGATTCCTGATCACCTCGCTGCTGCTGGACGAGATCGGCCGCACCGGAAAACTCGACCTCGGCGCGTTCTGGGTGCGACGCGCCCGCAGGCTACTGCCCGCCCTGCTGGTGATGGTGCTGGCGGTCATCGCCGCGCGACTGCTGTTCCCGCCCGACGCGGTCAGCGGCCTGCGCAACGATGCGGTCGCCGCGTTCCTGTGGATGGCTAACTGGGCGTTCGTGTCGCACCAGACCGACTACTTCAGCCAGGGTGCTCCGCCCTCGCCGCTGCAACACACCTGGTCACTCGGCGTCGAGGAGCAGTACTACCTGATCTGGCCGGTGCTGATCGCGGCGGTGGCGGTACTGCTGGCGGTTACCGCCCGGCGGCGCAAGAAGACCCCGACCATCACCGTGGTCCGCTGGGCTGTGCTGGTCCTTGCCCTCGCCGGAACGGCGGCGTCGGCCACCGAGGCGATCCTGATGGCCGACGATGACTCGCTCAACCGCGTCTACTTCGGCACCGACACCCGCGCGCAGGCGCTGCTGATCGGCGCCGCCGCGGCCGCACTGCTGGTGCGGGACTGGCCGGCGATGATGGCGGGCTGGCCGCTGATCAGGTCGCGGTGGGGCCGGTGGCTGGCCGGGGCAGTCCCGGTGGCCGGGGTGGCCGTACTGGCCGCGATCACACACGTCGCGACCGGCAGCGCCGCCGAATTCCGCAACGGTCTGCTGATCGTCGTCGCCGTGGCCGCCGTCGCGGTGATCGCGGGCGTCGCGCTCGAACAGAACGGTCCGGTGGCGTGGGTGCTGGCCACCCCGCCGCTGGTGGCGCTCGGCGTCGTCTCCTACGGCGTGTACCTCTGGCACTGGCCGGTGTTCCTGGTGCTCACCGGGGAGCGCACCGGCTGGACCGGCTACCCGTTGTTCGCCGCCCGCTGCGCGATCACGCTGCTTGCTGCGGTCGGGTCGTGGTGGCTCATCGAACGCCCCGTCCGGCGCTGGCGACCCGTGCACGTTCCCCAGCTTCGGCTCGCCGCTGCAACGATGGCCACGGCCGTCGCCGTCGCGGTCGTCGTCGTGCCGGTGGGAACCCGGATCGATGCGTCGAGCCCCGACATCACCCAGGCCGCGCTGGTCTCTCCGGTGGAGACCGTGCGCCTAGCTGCGCCGCTGCAGACCGGGCCGCGCCCGCACACCGTGTCGGTCTTCGGTGACTCCATCGGGTGGACGATGATGCGCTATCTGCCGCCCACGCCCGGCATCAGCTTCCTGGACCGCACGACGATCGGCTGCGGCCTGGTCCGAGGGGGGCCGTACCGCTACTCCGGGCAGAGCCTGGAACAAAAGCCCGAGTGCGACGCCTGGCCGGAACGCTGGGCGCAGCGGATCGGCCACGACCGGCCCGATGTGGTGTTGATGATGATCGGGCGCTGGGAGGTGGTGGACCGCAAATGGAATGGCAAATGGGCCCACATCGGCCAGCCCGATTTCGACAAGTATCTGGAAAGCGAGCTGCGGCACGCGCTGGACATCCTCGGCTCCACCGGGGCGCTGGTGGTGGTGACGACCGAGCCGTACAGCCGGCACGGTGAGCAGACGAACGGCAACCTCTACCCCGAGGATCAGCCCAGCCGGGTCGACCAGTGGAATGCGTTGCTGCGCAGGGTGGTAGCCGGTCGCAAGAACGTGACCGTGCTCGATCTGAACAAGAAGCTCGCGCCGAACGGTGGCTACACCAACAAGATCAACGGTGTTCAGGTCCGCATAGACGGGGTGCACCCCACGCCGAACGCGGTCAAGTGGATGACGCCCTGGCTATTGGACGCCGTGCGCTGACGCCGTGCGCTAGGAGTGCCCGAGCCGGCCGCGGCCCATGCGCAGCAGCAGCATCGCCAGATCCTTGCCGTCCTGGCCCAGCTCGCTGTAGCGCTCGATGACCTTCATCTCACGACTGTGCACCAGTCGGGTGCCACCGGAGGCCATCCGGGCCCGGCCGATCGCCTGGGACACCTCGGTGCGGCGCTTGACCGCCGCGAGGATCTCGGCGTCGAGACGGTCGATCTCGCCGCGCAGGCTGTCGATGTTGTTCTCGGCTTCAGGAACCATTTCCAGAGTCATCGCTTCGTTCTCCTCGTGTGTGGGTCTGGTCTCATTCGATCCCGGGCCTCACACAAGAGACGAGCCCCGGGTCGCCGATGCGGACCGCGGGGCTCTCGGGTTGAGCAGCTAGATACCCACGGGCACCGCGGACCGGTACCCGTAGAAAAATCGACGCTGCGGAGAAAGCACGTTGTCGAGTGTGCCACTCCGAAGCCCGGCTTCGCAAAAAAACTGTCGCCATACAGCGGTAAGTTGGGCCGGACATGAGTGTGCACGTGACAGATTTCAAACCCCCGGCCGACGCGGCCGAACTCCTCGAGGGCCTCAACCCCCAGCAGCGGCAGGCGGTGCTGCACGAGGGGTCTCCGTTGTTGATCGTGGCCGGCGCCGGGTCGGGCAAGACCGCGGTCCTCACCCGGCGGATCGCGTACCTGCTGGCTGCCCGCGATGTCGGGCCGGGCCAGGTGCTGGCGATCACCTTCACCAACAAGGCCGCCGCCGAGATGCGCGAGCGGGTGGTCGGGCTCGTTGGTCCCCGGGCCAGGAACATGTGGATTTCCACCTTCCACTCTTCGTGCGTGCGGATCCTGCGCAACCAGGCCTCGCTGCTGCCGGGGCTGAATTCGAACTTCTCGATCTACGACGCCGACGATTCGCGGCGCCTGCTGCTGATGATCGCCAAGGACATGGGCCTGGACACCAAGCGGTACACGCCGCGACTGCTGGCCAATGCGATCTCCAACCTGAAGAACGAACTGATCGTGCCGGAGGATGCGGTCGCCGCGCTCGAGCCCGGGTCCGACGACCTGGCCCGCACCGTGGCCAGCGTCTACGGCGAATACCAGCGTCGGCTGCGCGCGGCCAACGCGCTGGACTTCGACGACCTGATCGGCGAGACCGTCGCCGTGCTGCAGAACTTCCCGCAGATCGCCCAGTACTACCGCAGGCGGTTCCGGCACGTCCTGGTCGACGAATACCAGGACACCAACCATGCGCAGTACGTGCTGGTGCGCGAGCTCGTCGGCGTCAGCGCGCCCGATACCGACACTGTGCCGCCCAGTGAACTGTGCGTGGTCGGCGACGCCGACCAGTCGATCTACGCGTTCCGCGGAGCGACGATCCGCAACATCGAGGACTTCGAGCGCGACTTTCCCAACGCCACCACCATCCTGCTCGAGCAGAACTATCGGTCCACCCAGAACATCCTGACCGCGGCCAACTCCGTCATCTCCCGCAACGCCAACCGCCGTGAGAAGCGGCTGTGGACCGACGAGGGTGACGGCGAGCTGATCGTCGGCTACGTCGCCGACAACGAGCACGACGAGGCCAGATTCGTCGCGAGCGAGATCGACGCGCTCGCCGATCGCGGCGGGTTCTCGTACAACGACTTCGCGGTGTTCTACCGCACCAACAACTCGTCGCGCTCGCTGGAAGAGGTGTTCATCCGGGCCGGCATCCCGTACAAGGTCGTCGGGGGCGTCCGATTCTATGAGCGCAAGGAGATTCGCGACATCGTCGCCTACCTGCGGGTGCTGGACAACCCCGGTGACGCCGTCAGCCTGCGGCGCATCCTCAACACCCCGCGCCGCGGTATCGGCGACCGCGCCGAGGCCTGCGTGGCGGTCTACGCCGAGAACACCGGCAGCACCTTCGCCGACGCGCTGACCGCCGCGGCCGCAGGCAAGGTGCCGATGCTGAACACCCGCTCGGAGAAGGCGATCGCGAGCTTCGTCAACCTCCTCGACGACCTGCGCGGCAAGCTCGACGACGAGCTCGGGGACTTGGTCGAGGCGGTGCTGGACCGCACCGGCTACCGCAACGAGCTGGAATCCTCCAGTGACCCACAGGATCTGGCCCGGCTGGACAACCTCAACGAATTGGTCAGCGTCGCACACGAATTCAGCATCGATCGGGCCAACGCCGCCGCGCTGGCGGCGGAGGAGGGGGACGCCGGCACCGATGCCGATGAGGACGTGCCGCAGACCGGCATCCTCGCCGAGTTCCTGGAACGGGTGTCGCTGGTCGCCGACTCCGACGAGTTGCCCGAGCACGGCTCCGGGGTGGTCACGATGATGACCTTGCACACCGCCAAAGGCCTGGAGTTCCCGGTCGTCTTCGTCACCGGCTGGGAGGACGGCATGTTCCCGCACATGCGGGCACTGGGGGATCCGGCCGAGCTCTCCGAAGAACGCCGCCTGGCGTATGTGGGCATTACCCGTGCGCGCCAACGGCTTTACCTCAGCCGCGCGAAGGTGCGCTCCTCGTGGGGCCAGCCGATGCTGAACCCCGAATCCCGGTTCCTGCGCGAGATTCCGGAACATCTCCTGGACTGGCGTCGTACCGATCCCACACCGTCCTACAGCGCGCCGGGCCGATTTTCTCCTGGAGCGGGTGGGTTGGCCGGCACTCCGCGACCGTCGCCGACGCGCCCTGTCGGGGGCGGTAAGCGTGCGCTGGTGGTCCTCGCACCCGGTGACCGGGTGAACCACGACAAGTACGGTCTCGGCCGCGTCGAGGAGGTGTCCGGCATGGGGGAGTCCGCGATGTCCCTGATCGACTTCGGGAGTGCAGGCCGGGTGAAGCTGATGCACAACCACGCACCCATCCAGAAGCTCTGACCGCGGCCGTGCGATCGTGACTGCCTTCGTGGTGGCCGCGCTGCTCCTCTGGAGCCTGGTGTGCATCTGGGTCGCGCGTCATCAGGGTTTCTTCCTGGCGGCGATCGCTCGCGTGCGGGAGACCCGTGTAGCGGTGACGGTACGGTCGTGGGCGGTCCGGCACCTCGGCGGGTCGGCGACCAGGGTGGCGCAGTGGCTGTCAGTGGACGTGACCGCGGTCTTGGGGCTGATGTCGGGCATCGTGGTGGTCGCGTTGTTGGCGGCCGGCTTCACCGAGTTGCTCGACGACGTCCTGGAGGGCGAGATCGACTCGTATGTCGATCGGCCAGTCAGCCAGTGGGTTGCCGGCCACCGTGAGGCGGGGCTGACCGCGGTGTTGAAAGTGCTTACCCACGTTGCTGATCCGGTGTCATTGGTGGTGATCACCGTCATCGTGAGCACGTGGGTCTGCTGGCGGATCCGGTCCTGGTTGCCGGCGGTGCTCGGGTTGTCCGGGCTGCTCGGCGTCGGGGTGGTGCTGGTGGTGGCCAAGTGGATGGTCGGGCGCAGTCGTCCGCCGTCGTGGACTGCCGTGATCGTCGAAGACGGATTCTCGTTCCCCTCCGGTCACGCCACCGGTGGTGTCGCCGTCGCGGTGCTGCTCGCCTGGATGGCCGGCTGGGTCATCCGGGGGTGGACGGCCCGGGTGGCGCTGTGGGCGAGCGCATCAGCCGCCGCCGGGATGGTCGGGTTCTCCCGGGTCTATCTGGGCGTGCACTACGTCAGCGACGTCGTCGCCGGGGCCTTCCTCGGTGCGGCGTGGGCGATCGGCGTGATCGTCGTCGGGGCGTGGTGGGAGAGCCGAAGGCGCTCAGCGCAGCCGGCACCAGCGCCGGGTTGACGGGTGCAGCGCCAGGACCAGACTGGCCAGCGGTAACACCGGAATCAAGTACACCGCCAACGGGATTCGCGCTCCGGCGACGAACACACTGCCGAACGTCAGCAGCGCGATGACGGCGCCGAACGCGATCAGGTAGCGGCCGACTGAGCGGCGCAGCAGTAACGCGATCACCCCGGCGATGCTGGTGACCGCGAACAGCAGGGTCAGGAATCCGACCGCCACGCAGAACAGCCGATCGGTGCCCCACCACCCGGTGATCAGGTCGGTGGCCACGACGCCGGTGGCCCATCCGCTGATGATGCTCACCGCGCCGGCCGCGATCGCGGTCCGCCCGGTGGAGATGTCGACCGCGCCCGGCCGGGCGGGCACCGACACCGGGGTGGCGCGGCGGATCAATCCGGTCGGTGCCTCGTCGGCAGGCGGACGAGGAATGTTGGTGGTGCGATCATCGGGCATCGCGGGGATCGGCCCGGTGGGTGCGCGCCGGATGATGCCGGTGCGCGGTTCCTCGGGTCGGGGTATCGGTCCGGACGGCTGGCGCCGGATGATGCGGGTGTGCGGGTCGTTCGGCTCAGACACCGGGTCAGCCGACGTAGGGGCCGACCGAGAGTCCCCGTTTCGCCAGCCACGGCACCGGATCGGTTCGGTTGGTGCCGCCCAGCAGAACCTCGAAATGCAGATGCGGGCCGGTCGAATTGCCCCGGTTGCCCACGGTCGCGATCTGATCGCCGGCGAACACTCGCTGGCCGATCTGGACCGTCCAGGTGTTTACGTGGCCGTAGAGGGTGACCGTGCCGTCGGAATGGCGGATCTTCACCCAGGCGCCGTACCCGGCCGTCGGCCCGGCGTCGACGACGACACCGTCCGAGGCGGCGACGATGGGCGTCCCGATGGGTGCCGCCAGGTCGACGCCGCCGTGCAGCGCGCCCCAGCGATAACCGAAGCCAGAGGTGAACACGCCCTTGGTCGGCATGACGAACAGCGGCCGTTGCAGCCGAGCTTCGCGCTCGGCGCGTTCCTGGGCGAAGGCCTGCCCATTGGCCAGCTCCTCGCCGTGCACGGCCGCGTCGGCGATCGGCTTCACCGCGATCAGCTGCACGCCGCGCGGCGTGGTGACCGAGCCGTCCATCGGGGTCTTGTCGGCGGCCAGCACGGTCTGGGTGGTGGTGTCGGTGGCGGGCTTGACCGCGGTGTAGGCCGCGGCGGCGGCGGCGCCCGCGGCCATCGCCGCGATCATCACGCGGCCCTTGACGGCGCCGGTCGGCTGCCTGCGGTGCTGCGGGGTGCGGGGCAGCACGTCGGTGTTGTCGTTGTTGATGAAGCGCGGTACCTCGGCGCGGTCATCGCGCGGCGCGGCGAACTCGGTGGGCACCGCCAGTCGCAGCGGCCGGGCGTCGTCGGCGTCGTGCAGATCATCGAGTTCGGGGCAGCGCGCCACCTGAAGGCTGGCGAAAGCGGTGCTTTCGCGGAAATCGATATCGCAGAGATCGCCGAATTCGTTGAACGGGATGATGTCGGTGACGTCGAGCCGCTCCGGATCCAGGGCTCGCTTGGCTGGCGCTTGGCGATCGAAAGTCCTGGTCAAAGGCTGCGAGGCCGAAGAAGCTCCGATGGAGGTCGGTGCCGGCCGATGCTGCGTCAAAACTCGATGTCCCTTAGTCGTGACCAAAGCGTTATCTCAGACCCCGACGACGTTAACGAAGATCAGACACGGGTCGCAACCCAAGGCGTTATTCCACGGAGGATTGTGAGTTGAATCACTTCAACTCCGCGGTGAGATGTACCACATGAGCGGTACGCGAGGACGGAGTCCTCGGACGGTCTAGATACAGTTCCCCCCGGAGCGACTTCCTTAACACAAGTTCGTCAACACAACAGTCAGCGCCGACCAGACAGTGAGCTCATGGATCTTTTCGAATATCAGGCGAAAGAACTGTTCGCCAAGCACAACGTTCCCACCACCCCGGGCCGGGTCACCGACTCGCCGGAGGACGCCAAGGCCATCGCCGAGGAAATCGGCAAGCCCGTCATGGTCAAGGCCCAGGTGAAGGTAGGCGGCCGCGGAAAGGCTGGTGGCGTCAAGTACGCCGCGACCCCTGAGGACGCCTACACCCACGCCAAGAACATCCTCGGCCTGGACATCAAGGGCCACGTCGTGAAGAAGCTGCTGGTCGCCGAGGCCAGCGACATCGCCGAGGAGTACTACATCTCCTTCCTGCTCGATCGTTCCAACCGCACCTACCTGGCCATGTGCTCGGTTGAGGGCGGCATGGAGATCGAAGAGGTCGCCGCCACCAAGCCGGACCGGCTGGCCAAGGTGCCCGTCGACGCCGTCAAGGGTGTCGATCTGGCCTTCGCGCGCGAGATCGCCGAGAAGGGCCACCTGCCCGCCGAGGTGCTCGACGCCGCAGCGGTGACCATCCAGAAGCTGTGGGAGGTCTTCACCGGCGAGGACGCCACCCTGGTCGAGGTCAACCCGCTGGTGCGTACCCCCGACGATCAGATCCTGGCCCTGGACGGCAAGGTCACCCTCGACGCGAACGCCGATTTCCGCCAGCCCGGCCACGCCGAGTTCGAGGACAAGGACGCCACCGATCCGCTCGAGCTGAAGGCGAAGGAGAACGACCTCAACTACGTCAAGCTCGACGGCGAGGTCGGCATCATCGGCAACGGCGCGGGTCTGGTCATGTCGACCCTGGACGTCGTCGCCTACGCCGGTGAGAAGCACGGCGGCGTGAAGCCCGCCAACTTCCTCGACATCGGCGGTGGCGCCTCGGCCGAGGTGATGGCCAACGGCCTCGACGTGATCCTGGGCGACAGCCAGGTCAAGAGCGTGTTCGTCAACGTGTTCGGCGGCATCACCGCGTGCGACGCGGTGGCCAACGGCATCGTCAAGGCGCTGCAGATCCTGGGCGACGAGGCCAACAAGCCGCTCGTCGTTCGCCTCGACGGCAACAACGTCGAAGAGGGCCGGCGCATCCTGGCCGAGGCCAACCACCCGCTGGTGATCCAGGCCGAGACCATGGACTCCGGCGCCGACAAAGCCGCCGAGCTGGCCAACAAGTAAGGGACTCAGAACCAATGTCTATTTTTCTGAACAAAGACAACAAGGTCATCGTCCAGGGCATCACCGGCGGCGAGGGCACCAAGCACACCGCGCTGATGCTCAAGGCCGGCACCCAGGTGGTCGGCGGCGTGAACGCGCGCAAGGCCGGTACGACGGTGTCCCATAAGGACAAAGATGGCAATGACATCGAATTGCCGGTGTTCGGTTCGGTGGCCGAGGCCATGAAGGAGACCGGCGCCGACGTGTCGATCGCGTTCGTGCCGCCGGCGTTCTCCAAGGACGCCATCATCGAGGCGATCGACGCCGAGATCCCGCTGCTGGTGGTCATCACCGAGGGAATCCCGGTGCAGGACAGCGCATATGCGTGGGCCTACAACGTCGAAAAGGGTGAGAAGACCCGCATCATCGGGCCGAACTGCCCAGGCATCATCACCCCGGGTGAGTCGCTGGTCGGCATCACGCCGAACAACATCACCGGCAAGGGCCCGATCGGCCTGGTGTCCAAGTCCGGAACGCTGACCTACCAGATGATGTACGAGCTGCGCGACCTCGGCTTCTCGACCGCCATCGGCATCGGCGGCGACCCGGTCATCGGCACCACCCACATCGACGCCATCGAGGCGTTCGAGAAGGACCCCGAGACCAAGATCATCGTGATGATCGGCGAGATCGGCGGCGACGCCGAGGAGAAGGCCGGCGCCTACATCAAGGCCAACGTCTCCAAGCCGGTCGTCGGGTACGTCGCCGGGTTCACCGCCCCGGAGGGCAAGACGATGGGCCACGCCGGCGCGATCGTGTCGGACGGCGCAGGCACCGCGCAGGGCAAGAAGGAGGCCCTCGAGGCCGCCGGGGTCAAGGTCGGCAAGACGCCGTCGGAGACCGCCAACCTGGCCAGGGAGATCCTGGCGGGGCTGTAATTCGCCATCGAGTGTGCGGTCAGATCGCGGATGAGCTGGGCTTCGCGATCTGGCCGCACTCTCGTTTGTGTTTGGAACACGTTCTAGTTTTCGGTTAGCCTGTCGAACTATGGTCGATCCGCGCACCCCCGTCATCGTCGGCGTCGGGCAGTTCACCGAGCGCATCGACGACCCGGACTACCGCGGCATGTCGGCGGTCGAGCTGGCCACCGAGGCGGTTAGCGCGGCGCTGGCCGACACCGGGGCGGACGTCGCTGCGGTCGCCAAGTCCATTGAGGTGTTCGCGGGGCTGCGGCAGTTCGAGATCTGCACGCCGTATGCGAGCGCGCCATTGGGTTGCTCGGACAATTACATCCGCTCGGTCGCCCGTCGCGTCGGCGCCGACCCGAAGCGCGCCGTGCTGGAGTCGATCGGCGGCAACGGCCCGCAGAAGCTGGTCACCGAGTTCGCCGGCGCCATCGCGGCCGGTGACATCGAGGTGGCGTTGATCCTGGGCTCGGAGAACGGTTCGACGCTGAAGACCTTCTCGGGCAAAGACGACAAGCCCGATCACAGCGAGACCGTGGGCGGCCAGCTCGAGGACCGCGGGTACGGCTTCGAGCAGTACATGAGCGAGTACACCGCCAACCACGGGCTGACCGGTGCGCCGGTGCAGTACGGCTTGCTGGACAACGCGCGGCGTGCCCGGCTTGGCCTCGATGTCGACTCCTATCGGCGCAAAATGGCCGAGTTGTTCGCGCCTTTCTCGAAAGTCGCTGCCAAGAACCCGTTTTCGTCGTCGCCGGTCGAGCGCTCGGTGGACGAGATCGCCACGGTCACCGCGGAGAACCGGATGATCTGCGATCCGTATCCCCGGCTGATGGTGGCCCGCGACACGGTGAACCAGGGCGCCGCCGCACTGCTGATGTCGGTGTCGGCCGCCCGCGAACTCGGTGTGTCCGAGGAGAAGTGGGTGTACCTGCACGGTCACGCGGATCAGCGTGAGCAGGACCTGCTGGACCGGGCCGACGTCGGTGTCAGTTACTCGTCGAAACAGGCTGTGACAGAAGCGCTTCGGGTAGCGGGCATCGGCATGGACGACGTGGCCACCTTCGATCTTTACAGCTGCTTCCCATTCCCGGTTTTCGCGGTGTGCGACGACTTCGAGCTGGCCGCCGACGACCCGCGCGGGCTCACCCTCACCGGCGGCCTGCCGTACTTCGGCGGACCGGGCAACAGCTATTCACTGCACGGCATCGCCGAGACCGTCGCCGCGATGCGTGACAGGCCAGGCGCTTTCGGTCTGGTTGGCGCCAACGGCGGGGTGATGAGCAAATACTCGGTGGGCGTCTACTCCACCACGCCCGTTGATTGGGCGCCGGACCGCAGCACGGAACTGCAGGCGGACATCGCTGCCCTGCCGAAGGTGCCGGTCACCCGCAACGCCAACGGCAGCGGCGTGATCGAGACGTACTCGGTGCGCTACGACTGGCCTGAGCGCACCGGGGTCATCATCGGCCGCCTCGACGCCGACCTCAGCCGCTTCATGGCCATCACCACCGACCCGGCCCTAATCGCGCTGATGAGCGACGGCGACCCGCTGGGCGCCGCGATCAACGTCACCGCGGGCGAGGACGGCAAAAACCGCGCGACGTTGGCTTAGAGCTCCAGTGCGCTGAGCTTGCCTGCCAACCGCTCCACGTAGGCGGCCACTTCGTCCGCCGGCTTGTCCGGCAGTCCGAACAGCACCTCGGTGACGCCAATGTCGCGCCAGTGCGCCAACTTCTCGGGCACCGGTTTGAAGTCGAGCGCGACGATCTGCGGGGCGCCGTCGCGACCAGCGGCCGCCCAGGTGTCGTGGAGCAGCTTCACCGGCTCGTCGATGTCGAAGTCACGCGGCGTGGTGATCCAGCCATCGGCGCTGCGGGCGATCCACTTGAAGTTCTTCTCGGTGCCTGCGGCGCCGACGAGCACCGGGATGTGCGACTGAACCGGCTTGGGCCATGCCCAGCTCGGGCCGAACTTGACGAATTCGCCGTCATATTCGGCCTCTTCCTGCGTCCAGAGCGCCCGCATCGCCTCCAGATACTCGCGCAGACATGTGCGGCGGCGCCCGGCCGGCACGCCGTGGTCGGCCAGTTCGTCGGTGTTCCAGCCGAAGCCGACGCCGAGGCTGACCCGGCCGCCGGACAGATGGTCAAGGGTGGCAATCGATTTCGCGAGGGTGATCGGATCATGCTCGACGGGCAGTGCGACCGCGGTGGACAGCCGCACCTTCGAGGTCACCGCGCACGCGGTGCCCAGGCTCACCCACGGATCAAGGGTGCGCATGTAGCGGTCATCGGGCAGCGACTCGTCACCGGTGGTGGGGTGGGCGGCCTCACGCTTGACCGGAATGTGCGTGTGCTCGGGCACGTAGAACGTCGTGAATCCGTGGTCATCGGCGAGTTTGGCTGCCGCCGCCGGGGCGATGCCGCGGTCACTGGTGAACAGAACGAGCCCGTAATCCATGGGCTGCATTAGAACGAGTTGCCCAACCCCGGGCAAGGCGGCGTCTCAGTGGGCGACATCTGCACTCTCGGCGAGTAAAAGGGGTGACCTCGCCGACGGTCGTCGCAACCATGCACACCATGACGACCGAACGCATCGCCGAGAACGTGAAATTCGCCTACTGGGTGCCCAACGTCAGTGGTGGCCTTGTGACCAGCACCATCGAGCAACGCACCGACTGGAACTACGAGTACAACGTCAAGCTCGCACGGACCGCCGAGAACAACGGCTTCGAGTACGCACTGTCGCAGGTCCGCTACGAGGCCAGCTACGGCGCCGAATTCCAGCACGAATCGATCAGCTTCTCGCTGGCGCTGTTGCTGGCCACCGAGCGGCTCAAGCTCATCGCCGCCGTCCACCCCGGCCTGTGGCAACCCGGGGTGCTGGCCAAGCTCGGCGCGACCGCCGACCATCTGTCCGGTGGCCGCTTCGCCGTCAACGTCGTGTCCGGCTGGTTCAAAGATGAATTCACCCACCTGGGTGAGCCCTGGCTCGAGCACGACGAGCGCTACCGGCGGACCGCCGAATTCCTGCAGGTGCTGCGCAAGATCTGGACCGAAGACGAGGTGGATTTCCGCGGTGACTTCTACCGCATCCACGACTTCACGCTGAAGCCCAAGCCGCTCAACACACCGCAACGGCCCAACCCGGAGATCTTTCAGGGCGGCAACTCCACCGCCGCGCGCCGCAACGGGGGTCGCTACGCCGACTGGTACTTCTCCAACGGCAAGGACTTCGACGGCGTCACCGAGCAACTCGTCGAGGTTCGCGACCACGCCCGCGACGCCAACCGGGAGGTCAAATTCGGGCTCAACGGCTTCATCATCGCCAGGGACACGGAAAGGGAGGCGAAGGAAGTCCTTCGGGAGATCGTCGCCAAGGCCGACAAGCCGGCGGTCGACGGGTTCCGCGCCGCCGTGCAGCAGGCCGGCGCCTCCACCGCCGACAAACGCGGGATGTGGGCCGACTCGACCTACGAAGACCTCGTTCAATACAACGACGGCTTCCGCACCCAGTTGATCGGAACCCCCGAACAGATCGCCGAGCGGATCTCGGCCTACCGCAGGCGCGGTGTGGACCTCATCCTCGGTGGCTTCCTGCATTTTCAGGAGGAGATCGAGTACTTCGGCACGCGGGTGCTGCCGCTGGTGCGCGAAATCGAAGCAGCCGAGCGCGATTCGATCGCACCGCCGTTTCAGGCCTCCGCCTGACGGGTGCCGGCGGGTTGCCAACTGTCTGTGTGACACGCCGATGGTCGTGGCGGCCACGGCGCTGTGCGATAGCGTGGTGTGGGAACGCCGACCTGCGGGTCCGTTCGCGAGCCACAACCGACGCAGCGCCGCGGGGGATGCGCGGCGTGACAAGGCTGAAGGAGAGGCCATGACTTACCCGCCCACGAATCCGGGCTACCAACCGTCGCAGCCGACCGGTCCTTACGGTGCGCCCACGTCGTCGTTCGCGCCGGCCGAGGCCGGACCGAGCAAGCTGCCGCAGTACCTGAACGTCGCAGCCATCGTGCTCGGGCTGGCGGCGTACCTGGCCAGCTTCGGGCCGATCCTGACGGTCCACGCCGATCTCGGTCCCTTCGGCGGCGCCGAGCTGACCGGCGGTGGCGGCGGCTACCCGGTGGTCGCGACGCTGGTCGCCGCGCTGCTCGCGGCGGCCGCCCTGCTGCCCAAGGCCCGGGACTACGGCGGCGTCATCGCCACCGCATCGGTGATCGCGGTGCTGATGGCGATCGCGCAGGTCATCAGCAAGCCGACCGGCTTCTCCGTCGGCTGGGGGCTGTGGCTGCTGCTCGCCTTCACCCTGCTCCAGGCCATCGCCGCGGTGGCGGCCCTGCTGCTGGAGGCCGGCATCATCACCGCGCCCGCGCCCCGGCCCCGCTACGAACAGTTCGGTCAGTACGGCCCGCCTCCCGGCGGTTACTACGGCCAGCCCGGTCCGCAGGGCCCTCCGCAGGGACTCCCGCCGCGGCCGAACTACCCGTCCCAGTACGGCGGCGGATACCCGTCCGGTCCGTCGAACTTCGGCGGCGCGCAGAGCGGTCCGCCCACCCCGCCGACCGGTTTCCCGAGCTTCAGCCCGCCGCCGTCGAGCGGCTCGGGCCAGCAGCAGCCCGCCGGACAGCCGGAACAGCAGCAGCCCCAGGCGCCGTCATCGTCGCCGTCGGGTCAGAGCCCGTCCTAACCGGGCGCTCTTCGCGCACCACGCCTGACCGGCGCGTCGAGTGACACGGATGGAGGACAAGCGGCCAGTCGGCGCGCGCCAAGCGCGTGACCTGGTCCGGGTTGCGTTCGGCCCGTCGGTGGTCGCGCTTGTGGTGATCGCCGCGGTGACTCTGCTGCAGCTCGTCATCGCCAACAGCGACATGACGGGCACCTTGGGTGCGATCGCCAGCATGTGGCTGGCCGTGCACCAGGTGCCCATCTCGATCGCAGGCCACCAGCTTGCGGTGTTGCCGCTGCTGCCCGTGCTGCTGATGGTCGCGGGCACCGCACGGACCTGCGCTCACGCGACCTCGCCGCACGCCTCCTGGTTCGTGACCCGCTGGATCGTCGCGTCGGCCGTCGGCGGCCCGCTGCTGTTCGCCGCGATCGCGCTGGCCGTCATCCACGATGCCTCGTCGGTGATCACCGAGCTGCAGACCCCGAGCGCGCTGCGCGCATTCTCCGGAGTGCTGGCCGTGCACGGACTCGGAGCGGTGATCGGTGTCGGCTCTCAGGTGGGGTGGCGTGCCCTGACGGCCCTGCGGTTGCCGCTGTGGCTCGGCGACACCGTGCGGGCTGCGATGGCGGGCCTGTTGGCGCTGCTGGGATTGTCCGGCGCGGTCACCGCGGTGTCGCTGGTCGTGCACTGGGGCACCATGCACGAGCTGTACGCGGTCACCGATTCGCTCTTCGGGCAACTCAGCCTCACGTTGCTGTCCGCCCTGTATGTGCCCAACGTGATCGTCGGGACCTCGGCGATGGCGGTCGGCTCGAGCGCCCACATCGGGTTCGCCACGTTCAGCTCGTTCACCGTCTTCGGCGGTGATATCCCGGCGGTACCGATCCTGGCCGCGGTTCCGACGCCACCGCTCGGTCCGGTCTGGGTGGCGCTGCTGATCGTCGGTGCCGCGTCCGGGGTGGCGGTCGGGCAGCAGTGCGCGCGCAGACCGCTGCCCTGGCCGACGGCTTTGGCGAAAGTGGCGGTCGCGTCGCTGCTGGCGGCGGCCACGATGGCCGTCCTGGGTTACGCCGGCGGCGGGCAGCTCGGCAATTTCGGCGACGTCGGGGTGGACCAGGCCACCTTCGGTCCGGCGGTGTTCTTCTGGTTCTTCGCCATCGGCGCGCTGACCGTGGTCCTGACCGGCGGTGTACGGCGCCGTCCGAGACGGGTGAAGCCGCCCGCTCCGGCGGCACCGGTCGACGAACCGCTGTTCGACGACGAGTTCGCCGCCGACGACGACGAGGCGCTCACCACGCCGATCCCGGATATGGCGGCCGAGCCGGACCCGGCCACCGAGGCCGAACCGGAACCCGAGCCGGAACCGGCCTCGCCGCCTCAGCCGGTCCGGCCGGCACCCGATCTCGAAGACGTCGAGGACCTGATGGTCGTCGATGACGACATCGAATCCGGGCCCGCCGAACGCTAGGCGCCGGCCGGCACCGGCCAGCGGTCGTTGACGTCGGCGTTGCTCGACTTGCGGGCGCAGTGCGCGCAACAGAACATCGCGTCCTCGGTCTCGATGCCGTGGCCCAGGATCCGGCATCCGCAGTGGGCGCACGCCGGGGCCAGCTCTACCGCCGCGCATTCAACACTGTCGAAGGTCGCGGTTCGCCCGTCGGAGAAGGTGACGGTGAACGCCTTGTCGTAATCGTTTCCGCACGTGTCGCAGATCGACATTGGCGATGCTCCTCAAAACTCGTCGGTGAACCTCGGGTGCCCGGCGGCCGGTAGGCACAAACACGCTCCGTTAGGCTCATCGCCGTGCAGCATCCGATCCACATACCGCCGAGTGCGCCGGCCCGACTCGTCGTCCTGGCCTCGGGAACCGGATCGTTGCTGCAGTCGCTGCTGAACGCGGCCGTCGGCGACTATCCCGCGCGGGTTGCCGCGGTCGGGGTGGACCGGGACTGCCGCGCCGTCGAGATAGCGCAGGCCGCGTCCATCCCCACGTTCTGTGTGCGCCTGAAGGACCACCCGAGCCGCGCCGACTGGGACACCGCGATCGCCGATGCCACCGAAGCCCACCGTCCCGACCTGATCGTCTCGGCAGGGTTCATGAAAATACTTGGGCCGGAATTTCTTTCACGATTCCTGGGCCGCGTCGTCAACACCCATCCGGCGCTGCTTCCGGCGTTTCCGGGCGCTCACGCGGTGCCCGACGCGCTGGCCTACGGGGTCAAGGTCACCGGATGCACGGTGCATCTGGTGGACGCCGGCGTGGACACCGGCCCGATCCTGGCTCAGGAGCCCATCGAGATTTTCGACGATGACGACGAAGACACGTTGCACGAACGCATCAAGGTCACCGAACGGCGGCTGTTGGTGGATGTGCTGGCCGCGCTGGCGCAGCGCGGTGTGACCTGGAGCGGCAGAAAGGCGACCATAGGATGACCGCGGGGACTGTAGGCAAGAGGCCGATCCGGCGCGCGCTGATCAGCGTGTACGACAAGAGCGGACTGATTCCGCTGGCACAGGGTCTGCACGAGGCGGGTGTCGCCATCGTCTCCACCGGCTCGACCGCCAAAACCATTGCGGACAAGGGCATTCCGGTAACTCCGGTGGAGTTCGTCACCGGCTTCCCCGAGGTGCTCGACGGCCGGGTCAAGACACTGCACCCGCACATCCACGCCGGCCTGCTCGCCGACACCCGCAAGCCGGAACACCTCGCGGCTCTCGGCGAGCTGAAGATCGAGCCGTTCGATCTCGTCGTGGTCAACCTTTATCCGTTCACCGAAACGGTGGACTCGGGCGCCGAAGTGGAGGAGTGCGTCGAGCAGATCGACATCGGCGGTCCGTCGATGGTGCGTGCCTCGGCCAAGAACCACGCCAGCGTGGCCGTCGTCGTCGACCCGCTCGGGTACGACGGAGTGCTGGCCGCGGTCCGGTCCGGCGGTTTCACGCTCGCCGAGCGACAGAAGTTGGCGGCACTGGCTTTTCGGCACACCGCCGAGTACGACGTCGCGGTTGCCGGCTGGATGGGCTCGGTGCTGGCGCCCGAAGAAGACGGGGCGACACTTCTCCCGGCGTGGGTCGGACGCACCTGGCGGCGCACGTCGCAGCTGCGCTACGGCGAGAACCCGCATCAGCAGGCCGCGCTCTATAGCGACGAGTCCGGCTGGCCGGGTCTGGCGCAGGCCGAGCAGCTGCACGGAAAAGAGATGTCCTACAACAACTTCACCGATGCCGACGCGGCCTGGCGGGCGGCGTTCGATCACGAGCAGATCTGCGTGGCCATCATCAAGCACGCCAACCCGTGTGGCATCGCAATCTCGTCGGTGTCGGTGGCCGATGCGCACCGCAAGGCCCACGAGTGCGATCCGCTGAGCGCGTTCGGCGGAGTGATCGCGGCGAACACCGCTGTCTCGGTCGAGATGGCCGAGTTCGTCTCGGAGATCTTCACCGAGGTGATCATCGCGCCGGCATACGAGCCCGGTGCGGTGGAGATCTTGGCCCGCAAGAAGAACATTCGCGTGCTCGTCGCTTCCGAGCCGCCGGTCGGCGGAGCCGAGCTGCGCCAGATCAGTGGCGGCCTGTTGATTCAGGAGCGCGACGCCCTCGACGCCTCCGGTGACGACCCGGCGAACTGGACGCTGGCGACCGGTGCCGCGGCCGATGCCGCGACGCTGGCCGACCTGCAGTTCGCCTGGCGCACCTGCCGCGCGGTGAAGTCCAACGCGATCGTGGTGGCCGCCGACGGCGCCACGGTCGGGGTGGGCATGGGCCAGGTCAACCGCGTCGATGCGGCCCGGCTTGCGGTGGAGCGCGGCGGTGAGCGGGTGCGCGGTGCGGTCGCCGCCAGCGATGCGTTCTTCCCGTTCCCGGACGGCCTGGAGACGCTGACGGCGGCCGGGGTCAAGGCCGTCGTGCATCCCGGCGGATCGATGCGCGACGAGCTGGTCACCGACGCCGCGGCGAAGGCCGGGATCACGCTGTACCTCACCGGGGCCCGGCACTTCGCGCACTGACCGCGGGGTATTCCGGCACGGTCAAATATGACTTTGCGCTGACCGCGTAATGCCCCGGTGGCGTGGCAGTCGTAGCGTGGAGAGGTGACTTCAGCTGACAACCTCCCCCGCACTCTTGGCGAACTGCGCGCAACCGGGCATCGCGAGCGCAGCGTCAAGCAGGAGATCCGAGAGAACCTCCTGACCGCGCTGGCCGAAGGAGATGATGTCTGGCCTGGCATTTTCGGCTTCGAGGACACCGTCTTGCCGCAGCTGGAACGAGCGCTGATCGCCGGGCACGACTTCGTTCTGCTCGGCGAACGCGGGCAGGGCAAGACCCGCCTGCTGCGCTCGTTGCAGAATCTGCTCGACGAGTGGACGCCGGTGATCGCCGGATCCGAACTCGGCGAGCATCCCTACACGCCGATCACGCCGGAGTCGATCCGGCGGGCAGGGGAGTCGGGTGACGATCTGCCCATCGAGTGGCGCCACCGCAGCGAGCGCTATACCGAGAAGCTGGCCACCCCCGATACCAGCGTGGCGGACCTGGTCGGTGACATCGACCCGATCAAGGTCGCCGAGGGTCGCAGTCTCGGTGACCCGGAGACCATCGCCTACGGCCTGATCCCGCGGGCGCATCGCGGCATCGTCGCGGTCAACGAGCTGCCCGATCTGGCCGAGCGCATCCAGGTCTCGATGCTCAACGTCATGGAGGAGCGCGACATCCAGGTGCGTGGCTACACGCTGCGGCTGCCGCTGGACGTGCTGGTGGTCGCCAGCGCCAACCCCGAGGACTACACCAACCGTGGGCGCATCATCACCCCGCTGAAGGACCGCTTCGGCGCGGAGATCCGCACCCACTATCCGCGTGAGCTGGATGCGGAGGTCGGCGTGATCACCCAGGAGGCACACCTGTCCGCGCAGGTTCCGACCTACCTGATGCAGATCATTGCCCGGTTCGCGCGCTATCTGCGCGAGTCCAATTCGGTCGACCAGCGCTCCGGTGTGTCGGCGCGCTTCGCGATCGCCGCCGCCGAGACCGTCGCCGCGTCGGCTCGCCACCGCGGCGCGATTCTCGGCGAGGAGGAGCCGGTGGCGCGCGTGGTCGACCTGGGCACGATCATCGACGTGCTGCGCGGCAAGCTGGAGTTCGAGTCCGGCGAGGAAGGGCGCGAACAGGCGGTGCTCGAGCACCTGCTGCGGCGCGCCACCGCCGACACCGCGCAGCGGGTGCTTGGCGGCATCGACGTCGGCACGCTGGTTGCGGCCGTCGAGGGTGGCTCCGCGGTGACCACCGGTGAGCAGGTCGCGGCCAAGGACGTGCTCGCGGCGCTGCCGGACCTGCCGGTGATCGACGAGATCGCCAAGCGGCTGGATGCCGAAACCGAAGGCGAACGCGCCGCGGCGCTCGAATTGGCCCTGGAGGCACTGTATCTCGCCAAGCGGATCGACAAGGTGACAGGAGAAGGCGAAACCGTCTATGGCTAAAGCGGATCGGGGACACTCACACGACTCCCGGTATTCGGCCTATACCGGGGGCCCTGATCCGCTTGCCCCGCCGGTGGATCTGCGCGATGCGCTCGAACAGATCGGGCAGGACGTCATGGAAGGCACCTCGCCGCGGCGTGCCTTGTCCGAGCTGTTGCGCCGCGGAACCAAGAACACCACGGGCGCCGACCGGCTCGCCGCGGAGGTGAACCGTCGGCGTCGAGAATTGTTGAACCGCAACAACCTCGACGGCACTCTGCAGGAGATCAAGAAGCTGCTCGACGACGCGGTGCTCTCCGAGCGCAAAGAGCTGGCGCGCGCACTGGACGATGACGCTCGATTCCAGGAGCTGCAGATAGAGTCGCTGTCACCGTCGCCGGCCAAGGCCGTGCAAGAGCTGTCGGACTACAACTGGCGCAGCCCCGAAGCGCGCCAGAAGTACGAGCAGATCAAGGATCTGCTCGGCCGGGAGATGCTCGATCAGCGGTTCGCCGGCATGAAGCAGGCGCTGGAGAACGCCACCGATGAGGACCGGCAAGCGGTCAACGAGATGCTCGACGACCTGAACGACCTGCTGGACAAGCACTCTCGTGGCGAGGACAGCGCGCAAGATTTCGACAACTTCATGCGCAAGCACGGCCAGTACTTTCCGGAGAATCCGCAGAACGTCGAGGAACTACTCGATTCGCTGGCCCAGCGGGCCGCCGCCGCGCAGCGCTTCCGCAACAGCCTCACCCCGGACCAGCGCGCCGAGCTGGATGCGTTGGCGCAGCAGGCTTTCGGTTCGCCGCAACTGATGAACGCGCTGAATCGGCTCGACTCCCACCTGCAGGCAGCGCGTCCAGGCGAGGACTGGACCGGTTCGTCGGAATTCTCCGGCGACAACCCGCTCGGCATGGGGGAGGGTGCCCAGGCGATGGCCGACATCGCCGAACTCGAACAGCTCGCCGAGCAGCTCTCGCAGAGCTATGCCGGTGCCACCATGGACGACGTCGACCTCGACGCGTTGGCGCGCCAGCTCGGTGATCAGGCCGCCATCGATGCGCGGACGCTGGCCGAACTGGAACGGGCCCTGATGAACCAGGGCTTCCTGGACCGCGGCTCCGACGGGCAGTGGCGGCTCTCGCCGAAGGCCATGCGTCAACTCGGGCAGACCGCGCTTCGCGATGTCGCCCAACAGCTTTCGGGCCGCCACGGCGAGCGTGACACCCGTCGTGCCGGCGCGGCCGGCGAACTCACCGGTGCCACCCGGCCATGGGCGTTCGGCGACACCGAGCCCTGGAACGTCACCCGCACCCTGACCAACGCGGTACTTCGGCGGGCCGGCGGGCCGACCGAAGGGCCGCTGCGGATCAGTGTCGACGACGTCGAGGTGTCGGAAACCGAGACTCGCACGCAGTCGGCGGTGGCGCTGCTGGTCGACACGTCGTTCTCGATGGTGATGGAGAACCGGTGGCTGCCGATGAAGCAGACCGCGCTGGCGCTCAATCATTTGGTGAGCACGAGGTTCCGTTCGGATGCGCTGCAGATCATCGCCTTCGGCCGTTACGCCCGCACCGTGACCGCGGCCGAGCTGACCGGGCTCGAGGGCGTCTACGAGCAGGGCACCAATCTGCACCATGCGCTGGCGCTGGCGGTCCGGCATCTGCGCCGCCACCCCAACGCCCAACCGGTGGTGCTGGTGGTCACCGATGGTGAGCCGACGGCGCACCTGGAGGATTTCGACGGTCGGGGTTCGTCGGTGTTTTTTGACTACCCTCCCCATCCGCGGACGATCGCCCACACTGTGCGCGGCTTCGACGAGGTCGCCAGACTCGGTGCGCAGGTGACGATCTTCCGGCTCGGAAACGACCCCGGCCTGGCCAGATTCATCGATCAGGTCGCTCGCCGGGTCGAAGGTCGGGTGGTGGTTCCCGACCTCGACGGTCTGGGCGCGGCGGTCGTGGGCGACTACCTGCGGTCGCGCCGGCGCCGACGCTGAGCTGAGAAGTTCTCAGGCATTCAGCAAATCCGGGGCACCCCTGCTCGGCGGCCCTGTCGATCGTGTGGTTAGCAAAGGGCGTGGCAAACCAGTTTGTTATTGACGTCAAGGTTCTGGGACCTACGGCGTTAGCGAACACGTGCAACACATCGGTAACCCGAATGTTTCTCCACCGTCAATTGGCTACCGGACGCCCGCCCATCCTGCGTGATTGGTGTGAAAAAAGCGAAGTACTTAAGTCCCTGAATTCCGTGGTACCGCTTGCCGAGGGGCAAACAGCCCCCTAGTATCTATCAGGATCTTCTAAGATTCGTATCAGCAAAGCACCGAGTTCGTCACGACCCTGGCGAACCGCACCAACAAGGGGAATTAGCAATGGCGTCAAGGACTCGGCCTTTCCTGATGACCGGCGCGGCACTGGCCAGTGCCGCCGCCATCGTCGCCGCCGCACCGGCGTACCTTCCGACTCACGACATCGCGCTGGGTGCCTCCACCCCGCTGCCGCTGTCGACGGCCAAGTACGAGCTGACGGCGATCACCGACATCACCATCCAGGGCATCAACGACGCCTACTGGTTCGGCTGGGGCGGCTACATCCAGGCCGACAACACCTACTACCCGGGTGTGAGCGACGTCTACGTCAGCGGCGCGTCGGGTGTCTTGTACTACCTGGTCGACAACGCCGCCGAGACGTTCCTCCCCGGCTTCGACCTCGACAACTACTTCTTCGAGGTCGGCTTCCCGTCGATTCCGTACGTGGGCGCCGGTGAGCTCTTCGGCACCAGCTCGCCGATCTTCCAGGCCGCGCAGGCGACGTTCTACTACGGCATCCCGAACGTCATCAACTCGATCGTCTCGTCGGCCGCGCAGCTGGTCCCGACGTTCGATCTCGGCCCGGTCAAGCTCGGCGGCGGCATCCTGGCCAGCCTGTTCTTCTACGGGCAGACCCCGGATTACAACCCCACCACCGGCGCCGGCTTCAGCTACAGCACCAACGGGCTGTCGGCGATCCTGGCCTACGTCGCGACGTCCATCTCGGACAACCTGCCCGGTGCACCCTCGGGCGCGGCACTGGCCGGAGCGGTCAGCGCGGCAGCGACGACCATTCAGAACGACATCAAGGGACTCGAGACCGCGGTGAAGTCCGCGGCCGGCCTCAGCACCACGGCATCGTCCGCGGCCGCGAAGTCCCCCGCCAAGTCGACGGTGGCCGCGGAGGTCAAGACCGAGACCGAGACCGAGCCCACCGGCACGACGACCGAGACCGAGACCACCGGTTCGACAACCGAGGCCGGCACCTCGACCGACACCACGTCGACCGACACCACGTCGTCGACCGACACCACCACGTCGACGGACGACAGCGCCACCACCCCCGCGAAGTCGACCGGCACCGTGGCCCCCAAGGCGCCGACGTCGTCGACCAAGCCCACCACCAAGCCGGCCAAGCCGCAGAACCCGCTCGCCAAGATCGGCAAGCGGATCTCGGATGCGCTCAGCGGTGGCAAGAAGACCAAGTCGGAGTCCAGCTCGTCGAGCGATTCGTCCTCGTCCTCGTCCTCGGGCTCGTCGTCGAGCAGCTCGGGCTCGAGCGGCAGCTCGAAGTAACACCCGCACAAACAACTTCGGCCCCTTCCGATTCGGAAGGGGCCGAAGTTGTTTGCGGAGCGGTCAGCGGGACTCGGGGGCGTTGGGCTTGCGGTTCTTGCGTTTGACGCCGACACCGCCCCACAACGAGAAGCCGCGGATGGTGACCTTCGGCGCACCCGGCGTACCCGGGCCGTCGACGTCATGGTCGAAGCCACCCATCACGCCGACCCCGTGGACCTCCACATTGATCTCGGGCGGCAGCAGGATGGTCTGGCCGCCCATGATCGAATACGCGTGGATCTCCACGTTCGCTGACGTGAAGTCGGCGTAGCGCAAGTCGACAACGCCACCGCCGAACAAGGTGAAGGTCGTGATCCGGCCGGGAACATTCCATCGGCCACGGCGCTCGAACCCGCTGAGGATCGCCAGCAGAAGCGTCTTGGGCGCTGGACTCGATGCACCGCGCCGATTCGAGGCGTCGGCGGCCTCCGGTAAGTCCTCGGTGAGTCGATCGAGGTCCTCATAGGTCTGCGCGGCGTAGGCCTTCGCCAATCGCTGCTCGTATTCGCTGAGCGCCAAGCGCCCACGAGAGGCGGCCTCGGTGAGCAATTGGGCAACCTGGATGCGGTCTGTGTCAGCAGCCCGCGTCGATGCGTCCCGCGGTGTCAAGTTGCTCATCGCTTACGAGGGTACGACTCTGACCGGCAACCGCAAGAGTGTTCGCTGTTCTCTCACGCCGGTGTTATCGCAGCCAGCGCGGCGGACGTTTCTGCAGAAACGCGAGCATCCCTTCGTGGGCTTCCTCGGAGACGAACAAGCGCGCCGATTCGTTCGCCAACTCTTCGGCATCGCGGTCGAAACGGGCCAGGACATCGGCCGTGGTCAGCGCTTTCGATGCCGCCAGCCCCTGCGGCGAGCCGCGGCCGAGGTCGGCCACGATGCCTGCGATCGTCGTGTCCAGGTCGTCGGCGGCCAGCGTGATCACGCCGATCTCGGCGGCTGTCGGTGCGGTGAACGTCTCACCTGTGAGGTAGTAGCGGGCCGCCGCGCGTGCCGTCATCTTCGGCAGCAGGGTCAAAGAAATGACAGCCGGGGCCACACCGATGCGCGCCTCGGTCAGTGCGAACGTGCTACGCGGGCCTGCGACCGCGATGTCACACGCCCCCACCAGCCCGAGACCGCCGGCCCGGACGTGACCGTCGATGGCCGCCACCACCGGCATCGGTGATTCGACGATCGCCCGCAGCAGCGCCGCCATTTCGCGGCCCCGAGCGGCGGTGGCCGCGAACGGGTCCCCGTCGGATGCTTCGCTCAGATCGGCACCGGCACAGAACGTGCCGCCGGTGTGACCCAGCACCACGGTCCGCACCGCCGGGTCGGCGGCCGCCTCACGCAGTCCGGCGTGCAACTGCTCCACCAGCCGGGTGGACAGCGCATTGCGGTTGTGCGGGGAGTCGAGCGTGAGCCGGGCGACGTGGCCGTCGACGGCGTAGGTGACGAGCCGGTTCATCAGTACGACCGGGGCAGGCCGAGCGACGTCTGGGCGACGAAGTTCAGGATCATCTCCCGGCTGACCGGGGCGATGCGCGCGAGACGGGACGCGGTGAGCATCGAGGCGACGCCGTACTCCTTGGTGAGCCCGTTGCCGCCGAGGGACTGCACAGCCTGATCGACGGCCTTGGTGGACGCCTCGCCCGCGGCGTACTTCGCCATGTTGGCCGCCTCTGCTGCACCGAAGTCATCACCGGCGTCGTAGAGCGCGGCCGCCTTCTGCATCATCAGCTTGGCCAGTTCGATCTCGATGTAGTTCTGCGCCAATGGATGTGCAATGCCCTGATGTGCACCGATCGGTGTCTTCCACACCTGACGGGTCTTGACGTACTCGGCCGCCTTGCCGAGCACGTGGCGGCCCGCACCGATCGCGTTGGCCGCACCCATGATCCGTTCCGGGTTCAGACCGGCGAACAGCTGCGCGATCGCGGCGTCTTCCGAACCGACGAGGGCATCCGCGGGCAGCCGGACATCGTCGATGAACACCTGGAACTGGCTTTCCGGGCTGACGATCTCCATGTCGATCTTGGTGAAGGTGAACCCGGGGGTGTCGGTCGGCACGATGAACAACGCCGGCTTGAGGTTGCCGGTCTTCGCCTCTTCAGTGCGGCCGACGACCAGCACGGCCTGCGCCTGGTCGACGCCGGAGATGTAGACCTTTTGCCCGGACAGGACCCAATCGCTGCCGTCGCGGCGCGCGGTGGTGGTGATCTTGTGCGAGTTCGAGCCGGCGTCGGGTTCGGTGATGGCGAACGCCATCGTGATGGATCCGTCGGCGATGCCGGGCAGCCAACGCTTCTTCTGGTCGTCGGTGCCGAACTTGCTGATGATGGTGCCGTTGATCGCCGGCGACACCACCAGCATCAACAGGGCGCAACCGTTGGCGGCCATTTCCTCCATCACCAGGGACAGCTCGTACATGCCTGCGCCGCCGCCGCCGTACTCCTCGGGAAGGTTGACTCCGACGAAGCCGAGTTTGGCCGCCTCGGCCCACAATTCGTCGGTGTGCTCGCCGGCGCGGGCCATGGCCAGGTAGTAGTCCGAGCCGTAGCTCGCCGCCATCGCGGCGACCGCCTTGCGAAGCTCCTGGCGTTCGGCACTCTCGATGAAGCCGGTGTCGGTCCTCAAGGAATTCACAGCTCTCCTTCTGTTTCGTTCTGGCTCTCCACCCGCGCAAGGACGGTCCCCACGTCGACCTGCTGGCCGACGCTGACCTCCAGTTGGGTCACCACGCCATCGGCGGGTGCGGTGATCGTGTGTTCCATCTTCATCGCCTCCAGCCACACCAGTGGCTGACCGAGCGTGACCGTGTCACCCAGTGCCGCGCCGAGCCGAATCACCGCGCCGGGCATGGGTGCCAGCAACGAGCCCTTCTCGACGGCCGAGCCCGGTTCCGGGAATCTGGGCACGGCGGTCAACGCGACCGAGCCCAGCGGTGAGTCGACGAATACCTCGGCACCGTAACGGCTCACATTGAACGCGGTGGCGACCCCCGCGTCGTCGGCCAGCACGACCTGGCCGGGCTGCGTCGACAGCACAGTCACAGCGGAATCGTCGGGCAGCACCACCCCGTCTCGGGTGAACCGATAGCTGACCTGGTGTTCCCGCTCGCCGGCCGAGTAGGTCTTGACCTGATTGCCCGACACGACGTTGCGCCAGCCGCTGGGGATCTCGCCCAATACCCGTGCGCCGGCGCGATTATGGGCGCTGTCGGCCAGCGCGGCGGCGACTGCCGAGAGCCGCGTCGCACGATCATCGGCCAGTGGGCGGGCCAAGTCGGCCAGGCCGTGGGTGTCGAAGAAGGCGGTGTCGGTGGCGCCGTCCAGGAAATGCTGGTGGCGAAGGACATTGACGAGCAGGTCGCGGTTGGTGCGGATGCCGTGCAGTCGCGCACCGGCCAGTGCGGCGGCGAGCACCTGGGCGGCGCGCTGTCGGGTGGGGGCGAACGAGATCACCTTGGCCAGCATCGGGTCGTAATGGATCGACACCGTTGCCTGGCCGTCGATGCCGGAGTCCAGCCGGACACCGGTACCGGCGACCAGGCCGAAAGCCGTTGTCACACCGGGCACGTCGAACTGATGAATGCGCCCCGCCTGGGGCTGCCAGTTTTTGGCGGGATCCTCGGCATAGATGCGCGCCTCGATGGCGTGTCCGCGTGCGGCCGGGGGCTGTGCGCCGAGCCGCTCGCCGTCGGCCACCGCCAGCTGCAGCTCGACGAGGTCGAGACCGGTGGTGAGCTCGGTGACCGGATGTTCGACCTGAAGCCGGGTGTTCATCTCCAGGAAGTAGAACTCGCCCTCGTCGTCGGCCAGGAACTCCACGGTCCCGGCACCGGTGTAGCCGATCGCGCCGGCGGCCAGCCGGGCGGCGTCAAACAGCCGCTCCCGCATCCCCGCAACGCATTCGACCAGCGGGGAGGGGGCCTCCTCGATGATCTTCTGATGCCGACGCTGAATCGAGCACTCGCGCTCGCCGACCGCCCAGACCGTGCCATGCTCGTCGGCCAGTACCTGGACCTCGACGTGGTGGCCTCCTGCGAGGTACCGCTCGCAGAACACCGTCGGGTCGCCGAACGCCGACTGGGCCTCGCGCTGGGCGGCCTCGACCTGACCGGCCAGATCGGCCAGTTCGGACACCACCCGCATGCCGCGGCCTCCGCCACCGGCCGACGCCTTCACCAGGACCGGCAGCTGGGATGCGGTGACGGTGGCGGGGTCGAGCTCGTCGAGAACCGGCACGCCGGCGGCGGCCATCATCTTCTTCGCCTCGATTTTCGAGCCCATCGACGCGACGGCGGCCACCGGCGGCCCGATCCAGACCAGACCGGCGTCGAGGACGGCCTTCGCGAAATCGGCGTTCTCGGAAAGGAATCCGTAGCCGGGATGGATCGCGTCCGCGCCCGAGGCCTGCGCGGCTGCGATGATTTGGGCGGTGTCGAGGTAACCGTTGTTGCCCTCGAGACGGACCCGGGCGTCAGCCTCGGCGACGTGGGGTGCGTCGACGTCCGGGTCGGTGTAGACGGCCACCGTGCCGATGCCGAGCCGTCGGCAGGTGGCGAACACGCGGCGGGCGATCTCGCCGCGGTTGGCGACCAGAACTCGTGTGATCATGGGTGGGCCCTCACATCCGGAAGACGCCGAAGTTCGACGTCCCCTCGATCGGCGCATTGGCTATGGCGGACAAACACATTCCCAGGACGGTGCGGGTGTCACGCGGATCGATCACCCCGTCGTCGTAGATGCGGCCGGACAGGAACATCGGCAGCGACTCGGCTTCGATCTGTTTTTCGACGGCTTCGCGCAGAGAAGCATCGGCGGCGTCGTCAACGACGCCACCGCGGGCTTCGGTGGCCGCGCGGTTGACGATGGACAGCACGCCGGCCAGCTGGGCACCGCCCATCACCGCGGATTTGGCGCTGGGCCAGGCGAACAGGAAGCGGGGGTCGTAGGCGCGGCCGCACATGCCGTAGTGCCCGGCCCCATAGGAGGCGCCGATCAGCAGGGAGATGTGCGGGACCCGCGAGTTGGATACGGCGTTGATCATCATCGAGCCGTGCTTGATCATCCCGCCTTCCTCGTATGCCTTGCCGACCATGTAACCGGTCGTGTTGTGCAGGAACAACAGTGGCGTGTTGGACCGGTTGGCCAGCTGGATGAACTGGGTGGCTTTCTGCGACTCTTCGCTGAACAGCACGCCGCGGGCGTTGGCCAGGATGCCCACCGGGTAGCCGTGCAGGGTCGCCCACCCGGTCACCAGGGACGGTCCGTACATGGCTTTGAACTCATCGAAATCCGAGCCGTCGACGATGCGCGCGATCACCTCACGAGGATCGAACGGGATGCGCAGATCGGCAGACACGATGCCCAGCAGCTCGTCGGGGTCGGCGAGCGGCGGGACGACCGGGCGTGGTGCCGGGCCCTGTTTGGTCCAGTTCAGCCGGGCCACGATGCGCCGGCCGATCCGGATGGCATCGACTTCGTCGACGGCCAGGTAATCGCCCAAACCCGATACCCTGGCGTGCATTTCGGCGCCGCCGAGGGACTCGTCGTCGGACTCCTCGCCGGTGGCCATTTTGACCAGCGGTGGCCCGGCCAGGAACACCTTGGAACGTTCCTTGATCATCACCACGTGATCGGACATGCCGGGGATGTAGGCGCCGCCGGCGGTGGAGTTGCCGAACACCAGCGCGATCGTCGGGATGCCCGCCGCGGACAGCCGGGTCAGGTCGCGGAACATCTGGCCACCCGGGATGAAGATCTCTTTCTGAGTGGGCAGATCCGCACCGCCGGACTCCACCAGTGAGATCACCGGCAGCCGGTTCTCGAAGGCCACCTGGTTGGCCCGCAGAATCTTCTTCAGCGTCCAGGGATTACTGGTGCCGCCCTTGACGGTCGGGTCGTTGGCGACCAGTAGGCACTCGACGCCTTCCACTACTCCGATACCGGTCACCAAGCTGGCGCCAACCTGAAAGTCGCTGCCGTATGCGGCCAGTGGGCACAGTTCGAGGAACGGCGAATCGGGGTCGACGAGTAGTTCGATGCGTTCGCGGGCGGTCAGCTTGCCGCGGGCGTGGTGCCGGTCGACGTACTTGGGCCCGCCGCCGGCCAGTGCCTTGGCCAGCTCGCCGTCGATTTCGGCGAGCTTGGCACTCATCGCCTCGGCCGCCTCGACATAGGTTGGCGCCGTCGGGTCGATGGTGCTCGTGAGCCGGGTCATGCCTGGTATCCAAGTGCCTTGGCGGCCAGGCCGGTGAGGATTTCGGTTGTTCCGCCGCCGATACCCAGGATTCGCATGTCCCGGTATTGGCGTTCGACCTCGCACTCGGTCATGTACCCCATCCCTCCGAAGAGCTGAACCGCTTGGTGCGCCACCCACTCGCCGGTTTCCACCGCGGTGTTCTTCGCGAAGCACACCTCCGCGATCAAGTTGGTCTCGCCGGCCATCTGCCGTTCCACGACACTGCGTGAATACACCCGTGCCACGTCGATGCGCCGCGCCATCTCGGCCAGTGTGTTCTGCACGGCCTGCCGGGAGATCAGCGGCCTGCCGAACGTCTCGCGGTCCCGGCACCATTGCAGAGTCAGGTCCAGGCAGCGCTGTGCCGACGAATATGCCTGAGCCGCCAGGCCGATGCGTTCGGAGACGAAAGCCTGCGCGATCTGCGCGAAGCCGGTGTGCTCGGCGCCGACGAGGTTGACCGCAGGAACGCGGGCGTCGGTATAGGACAGCTCGGCGGTGTCGGAGGAGCGCCAGCCCATCTTGTCCAGCCGCCGGGTGACGTCGAAGCCCGGTGTGCCCTTCTCGACGACGAGAAGCGAAACGCCTGCCGCCCCGGGCAATTCGGTGCCGCCGGTGCGCACGGCGGTGACGACGTAGTCGGCCCGCACGCCGGACGTGATGTAGGTCTTGGAACCGTTGACCACGAACTCGTCACCGGCTCGGGTGGCTGTGGTCCGCAGGTGGCCGACATCGGAGCCGCCGCCGGGTTCGGTGATCGCCAGCGATCCGATCAGTTCGCCGCGCAGCGTCGGCCGCACGAATGTCTCGATCAACCGCTCGTCACCGGTGGCGGCCATGTGCGGAACCGCGATTCCGCAGGTGAACAGCGAGGCGAAAACGCCTCCGGGCGTG
This sequence comes from Mycolicibacterium rhodesiae, assembly GCF_002086695.1. Taxonomy (GTDB): domain Bacteria; phylum Actinomycetota; class Actinomycetes; order Mycobacteriales; family Mycobacteriaceae; genus Mycobacterium; species Mycobacterium rhodesiae. The sequence continues at coordinate 8,869 of NZ_MVIH01000004.1, read as the reverse complement.
CCGGATTCGTGCAATTCCTCGCAGATGATCAGTGAGTCCGCAGCGTCTCCACCGCCCCCGCCGACCGACTCGGGGAGGTCGGCGCCCAACAGGCCGGCGGCTGCGGCGCGCCGGTGCAGGTCGCGGGGGAGTTCCCCGGCACGCTCCCACTCCTCGATGTGCGGCAGGATCTCGCGTTCGGCGAAGCTGCGCACCGTCTTGCGCAGCTGCTGGCGTTCGGGGGTGTTCCAGATGTTCACAGAATCTCTTCCGGGATGTCGATGTGACGGCTGCGCAGCCATTCGCCGAGACCTTTGGCCTGCGGGTCGAATCGCGCTTGATACGCGACACCCTGTCCGAGGATGCCGTCGATGACGAAATTGACCGCCCGCAGGTTCGGCAGCAGATGCCGAGTGATCGCGAGATGTGCTGTCTCGGGAAGTAATTCACGCAGCATGTCGGCGGTCAGCGCATGGGCGAGCCAGCGCCACTGCTCGTCGGTGCGTACCCACACACCTACATTGGCGGCGCCGCCCTTGTCGCCGCTACGCGCACCGGCGATCGTGCCCAGCGGCACGCGACGCACCGGTCCGGGCGCCAGTGGTTCGGGCAACGCGGCCGGCTCGACGTCGGCGAGTTCCACCGTCGTCGCCGCGGCTTCGATCTCGGCGCGGCTGCCGTCCGGTCGCACGGCGACCTGCTCGACCTCGCTCGCGGGCACGTAGCCTGCGGTGAACACGCCGTAGACCTGCCCGTCGCCCGGCGGTGCTGTCGAGGTGAAGCCCGGGTAAGAGGCCAGCGCGAGTTCGACTGCAGCCGAGGAGAATTGGCGCCCCACGGTCTTGGGATCCGAGTCGCGCACGACACAGGTCAGCAGTGCGCTGGCCGCCTCTTCGGTATCGGCGTCGGGGTGGTCGGTGCGGGCCAGCGTCCAGCCCATCTCCGCGGGCTTCACGCGCAGGGCCGACTCCAGTTGACTGCGCACCAGGGCGGCCTTGGCCTCGATGTCCAACCCGGTGAGCACGAACGTCACCGCGTTGCGGAACCCGCCGATGCTGTTCAGCGAGACCTTCAGCGTCGGGGGCGGCGGCTCACCGCGCACGCCGCTGATGCGGACGCGGTCGGGGCCGTCGCCGGACAGCGCGATCGTGTCGAACCGGGCGGTCACGTCGGGGTTGGCGTAGCGGGTGCCGCCGATCTCGTAGAGCAGCTGCGCGGTGACGGTGCCGACGCTGACCTGCCCGCCGGTCCCGGGGTGTTTGGTGATCACCGAGGAACCGTCGGCGTGGACTTCGGCCAGCGGGAAGCCGGCATGGCCCAGGTCGGCGATCTCGGTGAAGAAGGAGTAGTTGCCTCCGGTGGCCTGCGCTCCGCATTCGATGACGTGGCCGGCGACGACCGCACCCGCCAGCCGGTCATAGTCGGCGCGGTTCCAGCCGAAGTGCGCCGCAGCCGGGCCGACCACCACCGACGCGTCGGTGACCCGGCCGGTGACCACGATGTCTGCCCCGGCCTGCAGGCAGTCGACGATGCCCCACGCGCCCAGGTAGGCGTTGGCCGTCAGCGGTGAACCCAAACCGAGGTCGGCCGCGCGGGGGAGAAGGTCGTCGCCTTCGACGTAGGCGACCTTTGCCGGAATGCCCAGCCGCTCGGCCAGCCCGCGAACTGCATCGGCCAACCCGGCCGGGTTGAGGCCGCCGGCGTTGGCGACGATGCGGACCCCGCGTTCGTGGGCGAGTCCGAGGCATTCCTCGAGTTGGGTCAGGAATGTCTTGGCGTAGCCACGCTCCGGATTCTTCATCTTGTCCCGGCCCAGGATGAGCATTGTGAGCTCGGCCAGGTAGTCGCCGGTCAGGTAGTCGAGGTCGCCGCCGGTGAGCATCTCGCGCATAGCGCCGAGGCGGTCACCATAGAAGCCGGAACAGTTACCGATCCGCACCGCATCTGCCACGCGCGCTGTCTTCCCTTCATTGCACCCGATCCCGGGTCGCTCCGCTCCTGCCCGCCAGACCAACCAACCGGTAGGTTACTTGGGACCGCCGGTTCCCCGTCAAGGGTTGAGGTCACTCGTCCCGGGTGTTTTGGAGCCGACGCAGGTGAGCGGCTATCCTGAGATGCAATTGTTGGCCGCCGGCATGTCAGAGTCTCTGCGCGGCGACACCCCTGATCAAGGAGAAGCACGTCATGGCTGTGCCCAAGCGCAGAATGTCGCGCGCGAACACCCGCAGTCGGCGCGCGCAGTGGAAGGCCGAGGCCACCGGTCTGGTCAACGTTTCCGTCGGCGGTCGCCAGCACAAGGTTCCCCGCCGGTTGCTCAAGGCCGCGCGCCTCGGACTGATCGATCTCGACAAGCGCTGACGCCGTTCGCCGGTCGCGAATTGCCTGCTCGCGCGGCGTGCCTCTCAGGCCTATCTCAGGCGTTGGGTTGAGACTGTGGCTGTGCGAATACTTGTCGTTGATGATGATCGCGCTGTGCGCGAGTCGCTCCGCCGGTCGCTGTCGTTCAACGGATATTCCGTGGACCTGGCGCAGGACGGGGTCGAAGCTCTCGACGCGATCGCCAATGACCGGCCCGATGCGCTTGTGCTCGATGTGATGATGCCCCGCCTCGACGGTCTCGAAGTTTGTCGGCAGCTGCGCAGTACGGGCGACGATCTCCCGATCCTGGTTCTGACCGCACGCGACTCGGTGTCCGAGCGGGTGGCCGGCCTGGACGCCGGGGCCGATGACTATCTGCCAAAGCCGTTCGCCCTCGAAGAGTTGCTGGCCCGGATGCGCGCGCTGTTGCGCCGGACCGGCCCCGAGGAGCAGTCCGATTCCGCGGTGATGACGTTCGGCGATCTGACGCTGGATCCGGTGACCCGCGAGGTGCATCGCGGCAAACGCGCCATCAGCTTGACCCGCACCGAGTTCGCGTTGCTGGAGATGCTGATCGCGAATCCGCGCCGAGTGCTCACCCGCAGCCGCATTCTCGAGGAGGTGTGGGGTTTCGACTTCCCGACCTCGGGCAATGCGCTGGAGGTATATGTCGGCTACCTACGCCGAAAGACCGAAGCGGAAGGAGAGCCGCGGCTGATCCACACCGTGCGGGGTGTGGGCTATGTGCTGCGTGAGACACCGCCCTGATGTCACCACTGAGGCGGCGCGCGCGGGCTGAGCGGGCGCCGGAAGAGCCGACGTCATCGTTGTCATTGCGATGGCGGGTGATGCTGCTGGCCATGTCGATGGTGGCCATGGTCGTGGTGCTGATGGCGGTCGCGGTGTATGCCGTGGTGTCCGCCGCGCTCTACACCGACATCGACAACCAACTCCAGAGCCGCGCGAGCCTGCTCATCGCGAGCGGTTCCCTGGCCGCCGACCCCGGTAAGGCCATTGAGGGCACCGCGTACTCCGACGTCAACGCGATGTTGGTGAACCCGGGTCGCTCGACCTACACCGCCAACCAGCAAGGCCAGAAACTACCCGTCGGGGAGCCGGAGAAATCCGTCATCAACGGCGAGTTGTTGATGTCTCGCCGCACCGTCGGCAACCAGCGGGTGCTCGCGGTTCATCTCCCCGACAACCGATCGCTGCTGATCTCCAAGAGCCTGGCGCCGACCAACGCGGTGATGACCAAGCTGAAATGGGTCCTGCTGGCCGTGGGTGGCATCGGCGTGGTGGTCGCGGCGATCGCCGGCGGGATGGTGGCGCGCACCGGTTTGCGCCCGGTGGCCCGGCTCACCGAGGCCGCCGAACGGGTGGCGCGAACCGACGACCTCCGTCCCATCCCGGTCTTCGGTAGCGACGAACTCGCCAGGCTCACCGAGACGTTCAACACGATGCTGCGTGCGCTGACCGAATCGCGGGAGCGGCAGGCCAGGCTGGTCGCTGATGCCGGACACGAGCTGCGCACGCCGCTGACCTCACTGCGAACCAACGTTGAGCTGCTGATGGCCTCGATGAAGCCGGGTGCTCCGCGGCTGCCGGAGAGCGAGATGGCCGACCTGCGCACCGACGTGATCGGTCAGATCGAGGAATTGTCCACGCTGGTAGGCGATCTCGTCGACCTGACCCGCGAGGACGCCGGCGGACTGGTCCACGAGGCGGTCGATCTGAGCGATATCGTCGACCGCAGTCTGGAGCGGGCGCGCAGGCGCCGCAACGATGTCCAGTTCGACGTCGACGTCGTCGGATGGCAGGTCTACGGGGATCCGGCCGGATTGTCGCGGGCGGTGGTCAATCTGCTTGACAACGCGGCCAAGTGGAGCCCGTCGGGCGCGCACGTCGGCGTCCGGCTCCGTCAGGTGGACGCCGCGCACGCCGAGCTCGTGGTGTCCGATTACGGGCCCGGAATCCCACCGCAGGAACGCGGGCTGGTGTTCGAGCGGTTCTACCGGTCGGCGTCGGCGCGGGCGATGCCGGGCTCCGGGCTGGGCCTGGCGATCGTCAAACAGGTCGTGGTCAAACATGGAGGCATGATCCGCATCGGAGAAACGGTTCCGGGCGGACAGCCGCCGGGCACGTCGTTCTTCGTCCTGCTGCCGGGCCTGCCGATCATCCCCGAGGCGTACTCCGACGATTCAGCCGAAAGCGAAAACGCGGCCAAAATGGCCAGGACCAATGGCGATCGCCGATTTCATGAGAAAAAACCCAACGTTGGACCGAGTGTTATCTCAGTCGATTCTCAGTAGTGCAAGGCAAGCTGTGGGCAGCAGTTTTGAGCATTTTGTGAACAGGAAGAGCGACCTGACGACATGACCGACCATTCGAGGTATTCGCCGCCGCAGCAGCCCGGGCCCCCCGGGCCGAATCAGCCTGCGGCGCCGGGGTATTCACCCCAGCCGAGGACCGCCGGTTATCAGCAGCCGTATGACTGGCGCTATGCCACCCAGTCGCACCAGCAGCAATACCGGCAACCGTATGACCCGTATCAGGCTGCGCGCCAAGGGAATCCGCCGACAGCGGTGGGCTACGCTCCGATGCCGCCGCGCCCTCGCTCGCGCGCCGGGGCACTGGTGGCAGGCGCGCTGGCGATCGCGATCGTCTCGGCTGGAATCGGTGGCGGTGTGGTGCTGCTGGCGCATCCAGATCATCAGACCGTCGGCTCGGGGCTCGGAGGTTCGCCCAAGGCGGGAGCCAACGTGCCTGCGGCCAGCCTGCCGGTGGGATCGGTCGAGCAGGTTGCGGCCAAGGTGGTCCCCAGCGTCGTCAAGTTGGAGACCGAGTTCGGCCGTCAGTCCGAAGAGGGATCGGGCATCATCCTGTCCTCCGACGGGCTCATCCTGACCAACAACCATGTCGTCGCGGCCGCCAAGGGTGGCGGTCCGGCGCCGGCCGCGCCGAACATCCCCGGCCTGCCGGGTATCCCGCTCGCGCCGGGTGGCCCGGGGACTCCGCCGTCCGGCGGTCCCAGTGCGGGTCCTGGCGGTGCGCCGACCACCACGGTGACGTTCGCCGACGGTCGCACCGCACCCTTCACCGTCGTGGGTACCGACCCGGCCAGTGACATCGCAGTCGTCCGGGCCCAGGGAGTGTCCGGTCTGACGCCCATCAGCCTCGGGTCGTCGGCCAACCTGCGGGTCGGCCAGGACGTGGTGGCGGTCGGTTCACCGCTCGGCCTGGAGGGCACGGTCACCACCGGCATCGTCAGCGCGTTGAACCGCCCGGTCGCCACCGGTGGCGACACCAACAACCAGAACACGGTGCTCGACGCCATTCAGACCGATGCCGCGATCAACCCGGGCAACTCGGGTGGTGCGCTGGTGAACATGAGCGGCGAGCTCGTGGGAGTGAACTCGGCGATCGCGACGATGGGCGGCGATTCGCCCGACGCTCAGAGCGGTTCGATCGGACTGGGCTTCGCAATCCCGGTCGACCAGGCCAAACGGATCGCCGACGAACTGATCAGCACCGGCACGGCCACTCACGCGTCGCTGGGTGTCCAGGTCAGCAATGACACCACGACACACGGAGCGAAGATCGTCGATGTCAGCAAGGGCGGCGCGGCCGCGGCCGCCGGACTGCCCAATGGCGTCGTGGTGACCAAGGTCGACGACCGGGTGATCGGCAGCGCCGACGCTCTGGTCGCCGCGGTCCGGTCACGAGCACCCGGGGATCAGGTGACGCTGACGTACAAGGACCCGTCGGGGGCGGACCGCACGGTGCAGGTCACGCTCGGAAAGGCCGCGCAATGATCCGGGTGGTGGGTGAACATCCCATGACGGCCAGTGGTGCGGCTGCCGCGCTGTCGCAGGGCAGATATACGGTGACATCCATGGAACAGCCAGGGGAGCTGGTGGGGCGTGCGCTTGTCGTCGTCGTCGACGACCGCACGGCCCACGGCGATGAGGAGGACCACAGCGGACCGTTGGTCACCGAACTGCTCGCCGAGGCGGGTTTCGTGGTCGACGGCGTGGTGGCGGTATCCGCCGATGAGGTCGAGATCCGGAACGCGCTGAACACCGCGGTGATCGGCGGTGTCGACCTCGTGGTGTCGGTGGGTGGTACGGGTGTGACTCCCCGCGACGTGACGCCGGAAGCCACCAGGACGATCCTCGACCGTGAACTGCTCGGCATCTCCGAGGCATTGCGTGCGTCCGGGCTGTCCGCGGGAATCACCGACGCGGGCCTGTCGCGCGGTCTGGCCGGGATTTCCGGCAGCACATTGGTCGTCAACATCGCAGGCTCTCGGTACGCGGTCCGCGACGGTATGGCGACGCTGAACCCGCTGGCGACACATGTCATCGGCGAGCTGTCCAGCCTCGAGATCTAAGCAAGCTCCACCCGGCGCGCCGACGGGCGATTATTACCGCGGCGTAACGTCAATTACGGGCATCACTACCGGGGTTGGAGGCGTTGTGTTAACAGCCTGTGAACTGCACAAATATCAAGATTGTGATCTTTATCACAATCTTCGGTTCCTGTGATGGGGAGTCCGCGCGAGAACCGAATCGCAGTTAACAAGATTTTCGGTTCCGAGTTGCCTCAGGAGTCCTCCGACGAGCGCGACCCGGACTCACATCGCGACCGCGACGACCGGGACGAGTGGTTGCGGGACAACGTCCCGCCGCACCACGGCGGATGATCAGCAGGTGGTGATCGGCAGGTCGGGGCGTCCCGCGAAGTTGGCCGGCGGCTCCGTTCAGACCGCATGCGCGCCCGATTCGAGCCCGTTTCCGCTCAACGGATTCAGTTCCCGGTTAACCGGGGCTTTCTTTCCAGCAAACTTCCCCGCGCAAACACCGGTTCGGCACACGGCGACGCTATGCGTTGCCGCCCCGATGTCATCCCGTTATGTTCCTCGTGTCAACGATGAGCAGAGCGTAAGAGCGGTGTGTGAGGGACTCTCATTGAACTGCTGTGCGCCGTGGGCGGTGTCAGCATGTTGTGACCCGAGCACGAAAACACACTCGGTTAGCCCTTGGGTCAGCCGTCGACATAGCTAGGGAGAACATGAAGGTAATCGGTCGGGTACTGGTGGCGATGATCGCTGCCGTCGCGGCGTTGTTCGTCGGGACAGGTACCTCGCACGCGGGTTTGGATAATGAGCTGAGTCTGGTCGACGGCGGTGGCCGGACGATGACGGTGCAGCAGTGGGACACCTTCCTCAATGGGGTGTTCCCGTTGGACCGCAACCGGCTGACCCGGGAGTGGTTCCACTCCGGCAAGGCTGTCTACAGCGTGGTCGGCCCGGGTGCCGATGAGTTCGCGGGCACCTTGGAGCTGGGCTACCAGGTGGGCTTCCCGTGGTCGCTGGGTGTGGGCATCAACTTCAGCTACACCACCCCCAACATCCTGCTCGACGACGCCAACATCTCCCCGACGGGCTTCAACCCGCTCGGTTCGGTGATCACCCCGAACCTGTTCCCGGGTGTGTCGATCTCCGCTGACCTGGGCAACGGCCCCGGTATCCAGGAAGTCGCCACGTTCTCCGTCGACGTCTCGGGCCCCAACGGTTCGGTCGCGGTGGCCAACGCCCACGGCACCGTCACCGGCGCGGCCGGCGGCGTGCTGCTGCGCCCCTTCGCCCGCCTGATCTCCAAGGCCGGCGACAGCGTCACCACCTACGGCGAACCCTGGAACATGAACTAACTCCTTGGCACGTCAACAAAACGGCCCCCGGCTCACGCCGGGGGCCGTTTTGTTTTGTTCGCCCGTCGTCAGTCTTTGTCGGCGCTCGTCATCTCTGCGGTGTCAGGGCTCGGACCGGTACCCGGGCCGGTGGTCTTCTTCGGCGCGCCCCCGGCATCGGCCAGCAGGTCGCGAATCTCGGTCAACAGGCTCAACTCGGTATCGCCGGCCTGCTCGACCTCGCCCTTCTTCCGAAGCCGGTTGTAGGGCACGACGACGAAGAAATACACCACGGCCGCCACCAGGACGAAGTTGATCAACGCCGACAGCAGGATGTTCAGGTCGATGGCCTGCCCACCGCCGATCCCGATACGCAGGAGGCCGTAACTCGTATCCTTCCCCGCGCCGATCCGGCTGATCAGTGGCTGGATGATGCTTTCGGTGAATTTGGTGACCAGCGCGGTGAACGCGGTGCCGATCACCACCGCGACCGACAGGTCGACGATGTTGCCGCGGGAGAGAAACTCCTTGAATCCCTTCAACACGGTATTGCCCCTTTCACTCTCTGCCCCGAGATCTCGAAGGGTAGTACTGCCAGGCAGGGGAAATGGAGTGCTGTTAGCTTGGCTGCAGACGTTCTCGGAGGGGAAGACCATGTGGACTCGCGCACTGGGGGTCGCGACTGCGTTCGGTGCGCTCGCGGTGGCCGGTGGCATCGCTGCGGCGGCGCCGAGTCCCGCGCCGGCGCCCGGCCCGGTGAGCAGCTCGTCGTCGGATGAGATCGCCGACATGGTGATGGACGCGATCCAGCCGCCTCCTCCTCCGTCGCCCACCACCCCGC
>NZ_MVIH01000039.1 GCF_002086695.1 Mycolicibacterium rhodesiae | reverse complement strand
TGTCGAGGACGGTGAGTTGGTGGGCGGGTCCGGTGATGGTGATGTCGCCGTGGTGGTGTGCTCGGTGGTGGTAGGGGCATAGCAGGACGAGGTTGTGTAGTTCGGTGGGGCCGCCGTTTTCCCAGTGTTGGATGTGGTGGGCGTGCAGTCCGCGGGTGGCGCCACAGCCGGGGATTGCGCAGGTGGTGTCGCGGTGTTCGAGGGCTCGGCGGAGCCGCCGGTTGATGGTTCGGGTGGTGCGTCCGGCGCCGATGGGGTGGCCGTCGCGTTCGAACCATGCTTCGCAGGTGGCATCGCAGGTCAGGTACTGGCGGTCGGCTTGTGTGAGAAGGGGGCCCAGGTGTAGTTCGCCGGTGCGTTTGTCGACGTCGAGGTGGACGACGACGGTGGTGCGTTGTCCGTGTGGGCGTCGGGCGACGTCGGTGTCCCAGCCGGCCTCGATAAGGCTCATGAACGCGTCGGTGGTGTTGGGTAGTGGTGGCGCGTTGTCGGCAGAGTCGGTGTCGTGGTCGCGTTTCCAGTCGGCGATCAGCGCATCATGGTGGGATTGCAGGGCGGCGTCGACGGTGGCTGCTTCGACGTTGGGCACGGTGATGCGCCAGGTGGTGGACTCCTCGCCGACGGTCTTGCGTACCGAGCGTGGCGGGTCGGGTTGGGGGCCGGGTTTGGGCGGCCGGGGTTGGAGTTTGATTGCTGTGCGTAGCTGGCTGACCGTCGCGACGGACGCCAACTGCGCGTAGTGCTCATCGGAGCCGTTGGCGGCGCGTTCGGCGATGACGCCGACCTGATCCACCGACAGCCGTCCCTCACGCAACGCCGCCGCACATCGCGGAAATTCAGAAAGTCGATGCGCGACAGCGGAAATGGTGTGGGCATTGGTCGACGAGGTGCCCAGCTTCCAGGCCACCACCGCGGCGACCGAACGCGCTCCGGTCATGCCGCACAGGTTTCCGTGATCCAGTTCGGCGACGAGTTCCACGATGCGGCCGTCGATCGCATTACGTTGACCGGCCAACTCGGCCAACTCCTCGAACACCACCTCGAGGCGCTCCTTCGGACTGAGCACGGCGGTCGAGGACATAACAACATCATGACAGCAGGGTCCGACATTGATGATGGAAGAGCGTTACCGCGCAGGTTGTGACTCTGGGTCTGACTGACGCTCTGCTGGGTTGTCTTCCATTTGATTTGTCCATCCTGCGTGGTGCGTGCCTTGAGCACGCCGGTCAGGACGGACATGACTTAATCAGGAGCCTGGCCGTTCCTCATCAATGTCTTGTCTGCCCGCCCTGCCGGTGTGTGCCCCACCCAATACTGGTCAGAAGGGACATCACCATCTTGGCAGAATCCGCGCTCCTCATTGCCGGGGCTGACACTCACCTCGACACGGTCCATGTCGCCGCGATTACGTCGACCGGCACCGCGGTCGGTGACCGCGAGTTCCCGGCCACGCGTGCGGGTTACAGCGCGGCAATCAGATTCCTGTCCTCGTTGGGCCGGGTTGAGCGGATCGGGGTCGAGGGCACCGCCAGCTACGGTGCCGGGCTGACCCGGGCGCTGATGGCGGCGGGTATTGACGTCGTCGAGGTGACCCGGGCGGTTAAGTCCACTCGCCGGCTTAAAGGCAAATCTGATCCGCTCGATGCCTACAGTGCGGCTCGCACGACGTTGGCTGGCGACGGGCTGGCCATCCCGAAGGACGATGCGACCAGTGGATTGCGGGCTCTGCACATTGCTCGCCGCTCGGCGGTCAAGCATCGCACCGCGGCGATCAATCAGCTCAAGGCGATGCTGGTCTCGGCGCCTGATGCTGTGCGTGAAAAGTACCGTGGCTTAACGACGTTCAAGTTGATCGAAGCCATCGCTCGTTGTCGCCCCGATGCCATGGCTGATCCGTGGGCCCAGTCGGTGCTTGTCGCCGCCAAGCTGCTGGCCCAACGGGTGCAGTTCCTTGAGTCCCAAGCCGAGATCCTGCAGGCCCAGATCGACGCGCTCGTGACCGAGGCCAATCCGGGATTGCGAGCGGCCTACGGTATCGGTCCAGACACCGCGGCCCAGCTGCTGATCACCGCAGGGGCCAACCCGCACCGGCTGGAAAGTGAAGCTGCGTTCGCCGCGCTCTGCGGAGCAGCACCGGTTCCTGCCTCATCAGGCAAAACCACTCGGCACCGACTCTCACGCGGAGGTGACCGCGCCGCAAACCATGCGCTGCACCGCATCGCCTTGGTGCGTATGTCGAGTCACCAACCGACCAAGGACTACGTGCAGCGTCAACTACTCAACGGTCACGGCAAAATGGAGATCCTGCGGAAACTCAAACGCGCCATCGCTCGTGAAGTCTTCAAGCTCCTCACCCGCCAGATCGCAGTCCCCGAATACGGCGACCTCCGAGCGGCCCGACAAGCCAAGAACATCACCGTCACCGCCGCGGCCAACCACTTTGGCGTTTGGCCCACCGTCATCTCCCGCATCGAACGCGGCCTACAACGAGACGACCAGTTCGCAGACACCTACAGAACCTGGCTCAAAGCCGCTTGACACCAATAGGAGCATCAAAAA
>NZ_MVIH01000038.1 GCF_002086695.1 Mycolicibacterium rhodesiae | reverse complement strand
GGGTGTGTTGTTTGAGAACTCAATAGTGTGTTTGGTGGTTTTTGTTTGTTGTTGTTTTTTGCCGTGCCCTGATACCCCCGTGTTGGGGTGCGGTTTGTGATGCCAGTTTGTTTGGTGTCTTTTGTTTGGTTTCAGGCTTGTTCTGATTCGAATTCACCTGCCTGCTTTGTGGGTTGGGTTGTTTTTGTTTGGAGAGTTTGATTCTGGCTCAGGACGAACGCTGGCGGCGTGCTTAACACATGCAAGTCGAACGGAAAGGCCCTTCGGGGTACTCGAGTGGCGAACGGGTGAGTAACACGTGGGTGATCTGCCCTGCACTTTGGGATAAGCCTGGGAAACTGGGTCTAATACCGAATAGGATCATGGCCTGCATGGGTTGTGGTGGAAAGCTTTTGCGGTGTGGGATGGGCCCGCGGCCTATCAGCTTGTTGGTGGGGTAATGGCCTACCAAGGCGACGACGGGTAGCCGGCCTGAGAGGGTGACCGGCCACACTGGGACTGAGATACGGCCCAGACTCCTACGGGAGGCAGCAGTGGGGAATATTGCACAATGGGCGCAAGCCTGATGCAGCGACGCCGCGTGAGGGATGACGGCCTTCGGGTTGTAAACCTCTTTCAGTAGGGACGAAGCGCAAGTGACGGTACCTATAGAAGAAGGACCGGCCAACTACGTGCCAGCAGCCGCGGTAATACGTAGGGTCCGAGCGTTGTCCGGAATTACTGGGCGTAAAGAGCTCGTAGGTGGTTTGTCGCGTTGTTCGTGAAAACTCACAGCTCAACTGTGGGCGTGCGGGCGATACGGGCAGACTTGAGTACTGCAGGGGAGACTGGAATTCCTGGTGTAGCGGTGGAATGCGCAGATATCAGGAGGAACACCGGTGGCGAAGGCGGGTCTCTGGGCAGTAACTGACGCTGAGGAGCGAAAGCGTGGGGAGCGAACAGGATTAGATACCCTGGTAGTCCACGCCGTAAACGGTGGGTACTAGGTGTGGGTTTCCTTCCTTGGGATCCGTGCCGTAGCTAACGCATTAAGTACCCCGCCTGGGGAGTACGGCCGCAAGGCTAAAACTCAAAGAAATTGACGGGGGCCCGCACAAGCGGCGGAGCATGTGGATTAATTCGATGCAACGCGAAGAACCTTACCTGGGTTTGACATGCACAGGACGCCGGCAGAGATGTCGGTTCCCTTGTGGCCTGTGTGCAGGTGGTGCATGGCTGTCGTCAGCTCGTGTCGTGAGATGTTGGGTTAAGTCCCGCAACGAGCGCAACCCTTGTCTCATGTTGCCAGCACGTTATGGTGGGGACTCGTGAGAGACTGCCGGGGTCAACTCGGAGGAAGGTGGGGATGACGTCAAGTCATCATGCCCCTTATGTCCAGGGCTTCACACATGCTACAATGGCCGGTACAAAGGGCTGCGATGCCGTGAGGTGGAGCGAATCCTTTCAAAGCCGGTCTCAGTTCGGATCGGGGTCTGCAACTCGACCCCGTGAAGTCGGAGTCGCTAGTAATCGCAGATCAGCAACGCTGCGGTGAATACGTTCCCGGGCCTTGTACACACCGCCCGTCACGTCATGAAAGTCGGTAACACCCGAAGCCGGTGGCCTAACCCCTTGTGGGAGGGAGCCGTCGAAGGTGGGATCGGCGATTGGGACGAAGTCGTAACAAGGTAGCCGTACCGGAAGGTGCGGCTGGATCACCTCCTTTCTAAGGAGCACCACGAGACCTGGCCGGCCCCACATCGTGTGGGATCAGCTGATAGTCAGGCGATTCGTTGGACGGCCCTTATCACCTGTAGTGGGTGGGGGTCTGGTGCACGACAAGCAATCGTCCAGGACGGGGACCTTCCTTTGGGGGGTTGTCTGGTGCTGCCAAACACACTGTTGGGCTTTGAGACAACAGGCCCGTGCCCGGGGTTCCGGGTGGCTCCGCGTTGGCGGGGTCGGCGTGTTGTTGCTCCATCTTTGGTGGTGGGGTGTGGTGTTTGATTTGTGGATAGTGGTTGCGAGCATCTAGCACGCAGGAGATCTCTTTGGGTCTGTTGTGTGTTTTTGATGTGCAATTTCTTTTTTCGAATTGGTTTTTTGTGTTGTAAGTGTTTAAGAGCGCATGGTGGATGCCTTGGCACTGGGAGCCGATGAAGGACGTGGGAGGCTGCGTTATGCCTCGGGGAGCTGCCAACCGAGCGTTGATCCGAGGATGTCCGAATGGGGAAACCCGGCACGAGTGATGTCGTGTCACCCACTACTGAATACATAGGTAGTGGGGGGGAACGCGGGGAAGTGAAACATCTCAGTACCCGTAGGAAGAGAAAACAATTGTGATTCCGTTAGTAGTGGCGAGCGAACGCGGAGGATGGCTAAACCGTATGCATGTGATACTCGGCAGGGGTTGTGTGTGCGGTGTTGTGGGACGTTTCGTCTTCGGTCTGCCGGCCGGGGCGGGAGTGATAAACCGTGGTGTTAGGTGAAGTGGCCTGGGATGGTCTGCCGTAGTGGGTGAGAGCCCCGTAACTGAAAACATCACGGCTCCTGTGGAACTGTTCCCGAGTAGCAGCGGGCCCGTGGAATCTGCTGTGAATCTGCCGGGACCACCCGGTAAGCCTGAATACTTCTCAGTGACCGATAGCGGATTAGTACCGTGAGGGAATGGTGAAAAGTACCCCGGGAGGGGAGTGAAATAGTACCTGAAACCGTGCGCTTACAATCCGTCAGAGCCCTCTCTTTGAGTGGGGTGATGGCGTGCCTTTTGAAGAATGAGCCTGCGAGTCAGGGACATGTCGCGAGGTTAACCCGGGTGGGGTAGCCGTAGCGAAAGCGAGTCTGAATAGGGCGTATCCAAGTCGTAGGGCTTGGTGTAGTGGTGTGTTCTGGACCCGAAGCGGAGTGATCTACCCATGGCCAGGGTGAAGCGCGGGTAAGACCGCGTGGAGGCCCGAACCCACTTAGGTTGAAGACTGAGGGGATGAGTTGTGGGTAGGGGTGAAAGGCCAATCAAACTCCGTGATAGCTGGTTCTCCCCGAAATGCATTTAGGTGCAGCGTTGCGTGTTTCTTGCCGGAGGTAGAGCTACTGGATGGCCGATGGGCCCCACAGGGTTACTGACGTCAGCCAAACTCCGAATGCCGGTAAGTGAAAGCGTGGCAGTGAGACGGCGGGGGATAAGCTCCGTACGTCGAGAGGGAAACAGCCCAGATCGCCGGCTAAGGCCCCTAAGCGTGTGCTAAGTGGAAAAGGATGTGCAGTCGCAGAGACAACCAGGAGGTTGGCTTAGAAGCAGCCACCCTTGAAAGAGTGCGTAATAGCTCACTGGTCAAGTGATTGTGCGCCGATAATGTAGCGGGGCTCAAGCACACCGCCGAAGCCGCGGCATCAACTTTGTTGATGGGTAGGGGAGCGTCCTGCACACCGGTGAAGCAGCCTGGTAATGGAGCTGTGGAGGGTGTGGGAGTGAGAATGCAGGCATGAGTAGCGATAAGGCAAGTGAGAACCTTGCCCGCCGAAAGACCAAGGGTTCCTGGGCCAGGCCAGTCCGCCCAGGGTGAGTCGGGACCTAAGGCGAGGCCGACAGGCGTAGTCGATGGACAACGGGTTGATATTCCCGTACCCGTGTGTGAGCGTCCCTGATGAATCCATTCTGCTAAACGCCCAAATGGTGGCCTACCAATTCCTTCGGGAAGCGGGGGTTACCGGCTGCGCGTGACCCGGGTGGGTAGTAGTCAAGCGATGGGGTGACGCAGGTAGGTAGCCGTACCAGTCAGTGGTAATACTGGGGCAAGCCCGTAGGGAGTCAGATAGGCAAATCCGTCTGGCATATATCCTGAGAGGTGATGCATAGCCGAGTGAGGCGAATTCGGTGATCCTTTGCTGCCAAGAAAAGCCTCTAGCGAGCGCACACACGGCCCGTACCCCAAACCAACACAGGTGGTCAGGTAGAGAATACCAAGGCGTACGAGTGAACTATGGTTAAGGAACTCGGCAAAATACCCCCGTAACTTCGGGAGAAGGGGGACCTCCTACTGTCATGGCACATGCTGCCGGCAGCGGTGGGGGGTGGCACAAACCAGTGAGAAGCGACTGTTTACTAAAAACACAGGTCCGTGCGAAGTCGCAAGACGATGTATACGGACTGACGCCTGCCCGGTGCTGGAAGGTTAAGAGGACCCGTTAACCGTAAGGTGAAGCGGAGAATTTAAGCCCCAGTAAACGGCGGTGGTAACTATAACCATCCTAAGGTAGCGAAATTCCTTGTCGGGTAAGTTCCGACCTGCACGAATGGCGTAACGACTTCTCAACTGTCTCAACCATAGACTCGGCGAAATTGCACTACGAGTAAAGATGCTCGTTACGCGCGGCAGGACGAAAAGACCCCGGGACCTTCACTATAGCTTGGTATTGGCGTTCGATACGGTTTGTGTAGGATAGGTGGGAGACTGTGAAACTCACACGCCAGTGTGGGTGGAGTCATTGTTGAAATACCACTCTGATCGTATTGGACTTCTAACTTCGGACCGTATATCCGGTCCAGGGACAGTGCCTGGTGGGTAGTTTAACTGGGGCGGTTGCCTCCTAAAATGTAACGGAGGCGCCCAAAGGTTCCCTCAACCTGGACGGCAATCAGGTGTTGAGTGCAAGTGCACAAGGGAGCTTGACTGCGAGACGGACATGTCAAGCAGGGACGAAAGTCGGGACTAGTGATCCGGCACCCCCGAGTGGAAGGGGTGTCGCTCAACGGATAAAAGGTACCCCGGGGATAACAGGCTGATCTTCCCCAAGAGTCCATATCGACGGGATGGTTTGGCACCTCGATGTCGGCTCGTCGCATCCTGGGGCTGGAGCAGGTCCCAAGGGTTGGGCTGTTCGCCCATTAAAGCGGCACGCGAGCTGGGTTTAGAACGTCGTGAGACAGTTCGGTCTCTATCCGCCGCGCGCGTCAGAAACTTGAGGAAACCTGTCCCTAGTACGAGAGGACCGGGACGGACGAACCTCTGGTACACCAGTTGTCCCACCAGGGGCACCGCTGGATAGCCACGTTCGGACAGGATAACCGCTGAAAGCATCTAAGCGGGAAACCTTCTCCAAGACCAGGTTTCTCACCCTTTTAGAGGGATAAGGCCCCCCGCAGACCACGGGATCGATAGACCAGACCTACACGCACCGCAAGGTGTTCAGGGAACTGGCACTAACCGGCCGAAAACTTACAACAACCCAAACAACAAACCAGTTGATTCGGACACTGTAAGACGCACATCAACGCCCGCAACCACACCACAACAATCACAACACCGCACCCCACCACCAAAACTAAACCTCCCCCACAGGGGACACTCAAAAACGAGTGAATAAAGTTACGGCGGCCATAGCGGCAGGGAAACGCCCGGTCCCATCCCGAACCCGGAAGCTAAGCCTACCAGCGCCGATGATACTACCCAACAGGGTGGAAAAGTAGGACACCGCCGAACACAATTTA
>NZ_MVIH01000037.1 GCF_002086695.1 Mycolicibacterium rhodesiae | reverse complement strand
ACCACGTTCACGGGTCAGCTGGCGACCACGATCCAGGCCGGAATTGCGGCCGGGCTCACCGGTTTCCAGGCTCTGCTCGACGCGCTGGGTAACCCGCTGAGCGCACTGTCGGCGGCCTTCCAGGCAGCGTTGGCGGCGTTCCCGAACCCGCAGGCGTTCATCAACGCTCTGGTTCAGGCGTTCAGCAACATCGACGTCAACCTGGGTCTGGCCTTGCAGGCCGCGCTCAACGTCGGTGTCGACGGGCTCCAGGGCTTCGTGGACGCGCTGGTCAACGGTGGAGCGCAGCTGGCGGCGGCGTTCAACGCCGCACTGGCCAACTTCCCGAGCCCGCAGGCGTTCGTCGACGCGTTGGTCGGGGCATTCGCAGCGATCAACCCGGCCCTCGGCGTGCTCGCGGATGCGTTCACCACGTTCACCGGTCAGCTGAATGCGACCATCCAGGCCGGAATTGCGGCCGGGCTCACCGGTTTCCAGGCGCTGCTTGACGCGCTCGGTAACCCGCTGAGCGCGCTGTCGGCGGCCTTCCAAGCGGCGCTGGAGGCGTTCCCGAACCCGCAGGCGTTCATCAATGCTCTGGTTCAGGCGTTCAGCAACATCGACGTCAACCTGGGTCTGGCACTGCAGGCCGTGATCAACGCCTCGATCGAGGGCCCGCAGGCCTTCCTCGAAGCGCTGGTGTCGGGTGGGGCGCAGCTGGCGGCGGCATTCAACGCCGCACTGGCCAACTTCCCGACGCCGCAGGCGTTCGTGCAGGCGTTCGCCAACGCATTGGCGGCGCTGAACCCGACGCTGGGCATCCTGGCCAACGCGTTCACCACGTTCACCGGTCAGCTGGCCACCACCATCCAGGCCGGCATCGCGGCCGGTGGGACCGCCTTCCAGGCGGTGCTCGACGCGTTGAGCAATGGTGCCACCGCGCTGTCGGCGGCGTTCCAGGCGGCTCTGGCCGCGTTCCCGAGCCCGCAGGCGTTCGTCAACGCGCTCGTCGACGCTCTGGGCAATATCAATGTCGACCTGGCACTGGCCTTGCAGGCAGCGCTCAACGTCAACCTTGATGGGGCGCAGGCGATCATCGACGCGCTGGCCAACGGGGGTGCGCAGCTGGCAGCGGCCTTCAACGCGGCTTTGGGCGACCTCCCGAGTCCGGGCGAGTTCGTCACTGCGGTCACCGGAGCGCTCGGTGGCGGTCTGCAGGTCGCACAGCAGGTGTTCAACCAGGGTGCAGCAGCACTCCAGGCTGGAATCGACGCCGGGGTGCAGGTGGGCAACCAGCTCCTCAACGCACTCGGCAACGGCCTGGTCCAGGGCGGTGCGGCTCTGAACGCGGCGATCAACGCTGCGCTGGCTGCCTTCCCGAACCCGGAGATCGTGGTCAACGCGCTGGCGAACGCGGGCGCACAGATCGCCGCAGGGCTGAACACCCTGGTCAAGGGGATCAACGCGAGCCTGGGGATCAACATCAGCTTCGACATCGGTGGCATTCACATCGGTGGTGGCATCAACGCCGGAGCAGGGGGTGGGGCTGCGGCCCTCGCCGCCGCCGGAGCCGCAGGAGCTGCAACGGTCAAGAGCATCAATGACACGGTGACGGGTATCGCCGGCAATGCGCCGACGGTCTCGCTGAAGGTCCCGGGAAGCACTCCCGCGCCGACGGCGAACAAGACCGCCGACACGACGCCGACGACCTCGGCTCCGAGCACGAAGGTCTCGGCTCCCAAGCTGAATCTCCCGGCACCGCCGAAGATTTCGCTGCCTGCGCCGCCGAAGATCTCGCTGCCCGCGCCGCCGAAGATCTCGTTGCCTGCGCCGCCGAAGGTGTCGCTGCCGTCGCTGCCGAAGCCGTCGACCAAGGGATCCTCGGATACCAAGGCCGGCACCAAAGCAGACAGCTCGACCAAGGGTTCGGGCTCGGGTTCGGGCTCGGCCAAGGGCTCGGGCTCGGGTTCGGCCAAGAGCGGATCCGCCGGCAGTGCGAAGAAGGGCGCTGCCTAACCAGCACGAAACGAACTGTGGCCCTCTCCGAAAGGAGGGGGCCACAGTCGTTGGTTCAACCGTTCACCAATCGATGACGGCGACTTCTTTGCGCTCGGTGATGGGGCGGGCCAGACCCTGCTCCTCGCAGATCCGCTGCAGGTTGGCCAGCGTCTCATCGAGTCCGGGACCGAGGCGCGGTCCGGGAGTGAAATCGGCAGGCAGGTGTTTCATGCCCTGGATGACGCCGATCGTCTCGTAGTGCACGGTGCCTTCCTGGTCGCAGACGTAGTCCGGCATCCGGTCGAGCACGGCGGTGACCATCGACTTGAATACCGTCCGAGCCACGTTCGAGCCGACGCAGCGGTGCACGCCGATACCGAAGCTGAAGTGACGGTTACCCTTCCGATCCAGCACAACATCATTGGGCCTGTCGAAGACCGAGGGATCGCGGTTGGCCATCGCCCACGACAGCCACAGCCGCTCACCCTCCTTGAAGCGGTGCCCCTCGACCTCGACGTCCCCCGAGAACGTGCGGCCGTCACCGGGGGCGGGGGTGTAGTAGCGCAGGAACTCCTCGGTGGCGGAGTCCAGCAACGCGTCCCGCTCGCGGCTGAGCCGGTCTCGCTCGGCGGGATGCTCGCTCAGCCATTCCAGTGAATGAGCGGTGAGGGCTGTGGTGGTGTCGAAGCCCCCGCCGATGATCAGCCCGAGGTTGCCCAGTATCTCCAGGTCGGGGGCGGGCTCACCGTCAATCCGCAGTTGCAGCAGTGCGTTCACCAGGCCGGGCCGCGGATTCTCTCGGACCTCCATCATGGTGGTGACCATGTCGAGGCCCATCTGCCGGTTCATCTCGGCGACGCGCGCGGCATCCGGCGAGTGTTCCGGGGTGGACACCGACAGGTGGGCCGGCTCGCTGTATACCGGCCACTTCTGCAGTTCGATACCCATCATGGCGAGGGTGAGCACCGCCGGCACGATGTTCGCGAGGTCATCGACGAAGTCGATGTGCCCAGACTCGATCTTCTCGTCGAGCGACGCCCGTACGATCTCGTCGACGAACGGCACCCAGCGCTTGACCGCGGCGGGGGACAGGTACGGATTCAGCGCCCCACGGTATGAGCTGTGTTCGGGCTCGTCCATCTCCAAGATGCCGCCGCGAACCACCGTGGCTCGCTGGGCCTTTGGGATCGTGATGCCCTTGTAGGGTGTTTCACCGGTCAGGTCGTGGTGGTTGGAGACCACCGGACAGCGTGCGAGCTCGAAGACCTCCTTGCTGCCGGCGGCCACCCAGTGACCGTCGTAGACATCGGTCCACGCCATCGGGCAGCGGGACTGCATCTCCTCGGTGATCTTCTCGAACTGCTGCCGATATTCCGGCGTGTGCCGATCGAAGTGATAGGTCGGCTGCTTTCGTTCGGTGTCGTCAGTGACGTCATCGATACTCAAGGCATTGTCTCCCTTGATATTTGGCTGGCAAAGCTGGAGGTCAGTCCTCTTCGATGAGGATTGCCTGTTCCGGACAGGAGTGCGCCGCTTCGCGCACGAGCTCGATCTGGTCGGCCGGAACCTCTTCGGTCACCGGCGACGAGCTGCCGTCGATATCGCTGAGCTCGAACATGTCTGGAGCGATCATGGCGCACAGCGTGTGCCCCTGGCAGCGGTCCTGGTCAACCCGAACCTTCACGGATTCCCTCTCAAATCTGTTGATAGTTCCGGTGTTCAGACGTGGTAGTCGTACCACTTGAGGTAGCCGCCGGCATCCACGCGCAGCTGCATGCCGGTGACGTAGCGGGCCTCGTCCGACGCCAGCCATAACACCGCGTTGCTGATGTCCAGCGGCTCGACGAAGTTGACCTTCATCGCCTGCTGGATGCCGAACACCGGCTCGGCGTCGGCGCGGGTCGGGTTTTCGAGATCCGGCCGGAACGAGCGATACATCGGGTCGCTCTGCAGCATGTCGGTGTTGCAATTGGTCGGGTGGACGACGTTGGCCCGGATGCCGCGTACCGCGAGCTCGGTCGCGAGGTCATGAACATAATGCGAGAGAAGGCGTTTGGCGACCATGTACGACATCCCGCCCGGGTCCGCGCCTGGGTTGTCCTTCTGGTGTGCGTCCATCAGCGCCGCGGTGGATCCTGTGGCGATGATCGAGGCCCCCTCCTCCAGATGAGGAAGCGCCACCTGGATCGCATTGATGGTTCCGATCAGGTTGGTGTTGATGACGTCGCACCACGCCTGCAGTGGCGGCTGCCCTTTCATCCCGGCGATGCCGGCCTGAGCGACGACGATGTCGACCTTGCCGAACTCGGCGAGGCCCTGGTCGAGGGCCGCCTTGAGTTGGGTGGCCTCACGAACGTCGGCCTGCGCGGTGACGATGCCGCGCCCGGTCTTCTTGACCAGTTCGGCGGTCTCCTCGAGATCCTCCGGGGTCGCCATCTTGTAGCCGATGGTGTCGATGTCCTTGCACAGGTCGACAGCGATGATGTCGGCGCCTTCTTCGGCCAGCCGCAGGGCATGGCTGCGGCCCTGCCCGCGCGCGGCACCGGTGATGAAGGCGACTCTGCCCTGGACTCGTCCCACAGGTATTCCTCTCTCTGACTTCTGTCGTGTTGTCGTGAAAAGTCTTGTGGTGGCAGTACTCAGATGTGGGCGATGTCGAGCAATCGCCGAAACGAGGTGCGGCGCGACACGACACTGGTTGCCAACGCCGTCGTCACCGGCCATCTCCGTCGCGGTCGGGAAGGGGCGGACATGCTTCACCACGGCGTGCACGTCCGGTCGTGTCGCCGGTCCAGCGGATCTCGTAGGTCAAGAATCGCCCTTTCTGATATGAGAACGCTACTCTCGGTGTGATCCATTTCGCAAGACACTTCGACGCAATGTGTCTAACTGCGGAGATGCGGTAGCTGACCGCATCACGAGGGCGCCTCTGGGATGTGACGTGTTCGGTGAACGCGGCTTGAGTTCTCTCGCACCGAATGTATGATTCGCCGGAGATGAGAACCGAGTTATCCGACGACTGGAGGAGTTGCTGATGTCGGCCCAGGACACGACGGCCACCATCGCGAGCGGCGAGCAAGCGGGGCAGAGCCAGGTGTCCGACCGGCACATGCTGATCAACGGTCAGCTCGTCGGCGCCCACCACACCTATCCGTCGATCAATCCCGCCACCGGAGACGTCGTGGGCTATGCGCCGAACGCGGACGTCGCCGACGCCGAGCGCGCGATCGCCGCGGCCCGAACGGCCTTCGACACCACCGACTGGTCCACCAACGTCGAGCTGCGAATCCGGTGCCTCGAGCAGTTGCACACAGCGCTCGTCGAGCACAGCGACGAACTGCGTGCGCTGACGATCGCCGAGGTGGGAGCGACCAAAGCGCTGACCGAAAGCGCCCAACTCGACGACCCGATCCGGATCATCGGTTACTACGCAGACCTGCTGAAGACCTATGAGATGTCCGAAGACCTCGGCGAGATCGAGAGTCGAGGGCAGCGCCACCACCGCTGGGTGGAGAAGGAAGCTGCGGGCGTGGTGGCCGCGATCATCGCCTACAACTATCCGAACCAACTGGCGCTGGCCAAACTGGGTCCGTCGCTGGCGGCCGGCTGCACGGTCGTCCTCAAGGCCGCGCCGGACACCCCGCTCACCACGCTCGCGCTCGGTGAGGTGATCGCCAAGTACACCGACATCCCCGCGGGCGTCATCAACGTGATCAGCTCCACCGACCCCGCGGTCGGTGCCGCACTGACCACCAGCCGCGACGTCGACGTCGTGACCTTCACCGGGTCGACGGCGACGGGACGCAAGATCATGGCGGCGGCCAGCGACACCATCAAGAAGGTGTTCCTGGAACTCGGCGGCAAGTCGGCCATGGTGGTGCTCGACGACGCCGATTTCAGCAATTGCGCCATGATGGCGGCGTTCATGATCTGCTCGCACGCGGGCCAGGGCTGCGCGATCACGACGCGGCTGCTCGTACCCCGGGTGCACCACGACGAGATCGTCGAGTTGGTGAAGAACTTCATGGGCATGGTCCGCTACGGGGATCCGGCCGACCCGGCCACCTACATGGGGCCGCTCATCAACGACACCCAGCGCGAGAAGGTCGACGCCATGGTCCAGCGCGCGGCGGCGGCCGGTGCGACCGTCGTCATCGGCGGTAAGAAGGTCGACGGCCCGGGCTTCTTCTATGAGCCCACGTTGATCACCGGAGTCGACCCCGACAGCGAGCTCGCCCAAGAGGAGATCTTCGGCCCGGTCCTGGCGGTCCTGGCCTATGACGACGATGACGATGCGGTGCGAATCGCCAACAACTCCATCTATGGGCTGTCCGGTGGAGTGTTCGGTGGCCACGACCGTGCACTGGCGATCGCCCGCCGGATTCGCAGCGGCACGATGGGCATCAACGGCGGCAACTACTTTGGCCCGGACAGTCCGTTCGGCGGATACAAGCAATCCGGTGTCGGGCGCGAGATGGGTGTGGCCGGCCTTGAGGAATTCCTCGAGCGAAAGACCCTCGCGGCGGTGGTGTCGTGAGGCCGCTCGACGGGGTCCGCATACTCGAGGTGGCGATGTACGGCTTCGTGCCGTCGTGCGGTGCGGTGTTGGGGGAGTGGGGCGCCGAAGTCATCAAGGTCGAGCATGCGGTCACCGGTGATCCGCAACGCGGCCTGCGGCAGACCGGCCCGCTGCGGGTCGAGGGCGACCCGAATCCCAATGTGGAGCATGCCAATCGGGGCAAGCGCAGCATCGGGTTGGACATGTCGGTCCCGGAGGGCAAAGAGGTTCTCTACGAACTCGCCCGCCGATCCGACGTGTTCCTGACCAGCTTCCTGCCCGGGCACCGCACCAAGTTCGGCATCGACGTCGGAGACATCCGTGCGGTGAACCCGAACATCATCTACGCGCGCGGCAGCGCCTTCGGTCCGCGTGGCCAGGAGTCGGAAAAAGGCGGCTATGACATGACCGCCTTCTGGTGCCGGGCCGGCACCGCGGCGACGATCACGCCGCCGGGGACCGAGGGCATGATCGCCCCGCCCGGACCTGCCTACGGTGACACCATCTCCGGTACCAACCTCGCAGGCGGAATCGCGGCGGCGTTGTTCAAGCGCGAACGGACCGGCGAAGCGTCGGTGGTAGACGTGTCACTGCTCGGCAGCGGGCTGTGGGCGATGGGCCATACCATCGCGTTGACTCAGCATCTCGGTGAGCGGCTGGTGGCACCGGTGCCGGGCGTGCACGGCTCACCGATCAATCCACTGGTGGGCCTCTACGAAACCGCCGACGGCCGCTACATCTCATTCGTGATGATGCAGCCGACCAAGTTCTGGGCGGACGTGTGCCGGCATATGGATATCGCCGAGTACATCGACGATCCGAGGTTCTCCGGCGTCGAGCAGATCGCCGCTAACACCGCCGACGCCGTCGAGATCCTGGGCAAAGCGATGGCCACCCGGACCCTGTCCGAATGGTCGACGCGGTTCGCCACGCTGGCCGGCCCGTGGGCGCCGGTGCAGGACACCCTGCAGGCCGCGGCCGATGCACAGGTGCGGGCCAACGAATACCTGGTGAGGGCAGGCGAATTGGAGCTGGTCGCAAATCCGGTGCAGTTCGACGTCGCCGCACCGCAGAGCGGCCCGGCCCCGGGATTCGCCGAGCAGACCGACGAGATCCTCGCCGAGCTCGGCCTGGACTGGGACCGCATCATCGAACTCAAGACCGCTGGCGCGGTCACCTAGGTCGCGCCGGAGAATCCATGCCCCACATCGTCGCCATTGGCACCTACCTACCCTCATGGGGGTGTGACGCACATCGCATAGCCGGCGATGACGAGGACGCCATCACACTCGCTGTTGAAGCGGGCCGGGCGGCGCTGTCCGAGGGTGGCGCCGTCGAGCGGGTGGTGCTGGTCAGCCGGGACCTGCCGCTGGTGGAGAGCAGTAATGCCGCGGTCCTCCTGGCCGGTCTCGGATTGGATCCCGAGCTCGAGGTCGACGAGCGGCTCGGCGGCGCGCCGGCCACGCTCGACGCGGTCAGCTCGGCCCGGCCGCGCACGCTGGTCATCGGCTCCGACTTGGATCCGGCTGGGGCAGCGGCGATCCTGACTGGCGAGGACGGCTTGCAGGTTCGCACCGCCGCGCGGGTGGCCCGCAGTCTCCCCGTCCGCACCCGCAATGCCGACGGGGTGGTACACGACTACGGCGACCCGCGGCTGCTCCACGAGCGCGGGCTGGTCGCCTCGCTGGCGGCGGCGTGGCTCGACACTCCGGTCGCGCTGGCCGGCGTCGACCACGACCGCGCGATCGAACTGTGCGGCGGCGAAGCGCCTGTCGTGCCGACCGCGGGTGCCAGCGCCGGACTGTTCGCGCTGGCCGCCCTCGCTGACTCGAATGTCAACGGCCCGTTGGTGGCCGTCGAACAGGCCAGCTTGTCTGGCGTGACAGTGGCCGGCGGCGGTGCCGCCGTCTACCGGCGGGAGCCGGCGGCGCAGCCGCGACCGCAGACCAGGACTGTCGCCGGCGCCGACATCCCGATCTCCCTGGCCGCCTACGAGCGGGCCTTCGAAGCCAAGGTGCGGTGGGAGGCCGGCCGCCACAGCGGCAGCGAGGATTTGGACTTCCCGCCCCGCTACCACCTCGACGAGGCCGGCCGGCTGGCCACCGACTACGAACTGGTGCCGCTGCCCCGGACGGGAAGCGTCTACACCGAAGTCACGGTTCACATCCCGGTGCCGGGTCTGCGGACGCCCTACTCGTTGGTGATCGTCGAGCTCGACGGTGTCGGTGTGCGCGCACTCGTCAAAGTCACCGGCGTCGAGGCGGGCGCGGTGCACATCGGCGATCGTGGCCGGCTGACGCTGCGTCGGGTGGCCGTGCGATCGGGCGTGCCCGACTACGGGTACGCGTTCGAGCCGTATGCCCCCGCGACTCCGCGGGCGCCCTCCGTTCGATCATGGGGTGCGGCATGAGGCGTGTCGCCATCGTCGGTGCCGGAATGACGGCTTTCGGCGAGCATTTCGCCCTCGGGTTGAAGGACCTGCTACCGATGGCGTTCGCCGAGTGCGCTGCTCGGGTTGACAAGGGCGTCAACAAGTCTGAGATCGACGCCGCCTGGTTCGGCGCGATGGGAACGGCCGACGGCTTCCCGGCGGGGATCCTCGCCGATTCGCTCGGCCTACCCGACCTGCCGGTGACCCGGATCGAGAACTCCTGTGCGACCGGCAATGACGCGGTCCGCAACGCCCTATACGGCATCGCCTCCGGTGCGGCCGATGTCGCGTTGGTGATGGGCGCGGACAAATTGCGGGAGACCGCGTCCAAGCAATTGCTGTGGGAGTGGGAGGCGATGGCCCGCGACATGGCGTGGGATTATCCGTTGGGATTGGTCGCGCCCGCGGGATTTGCCCTCCATGTTGCGCGTTATTTGCACGAAACGCCTGCCACCCGTGAACACATGGCGATGGTTGCGGTCAAGAATCACCGGCACGGGCTGTCGAATCCGAAGGCGCGGCTCCGCTTCGAGGTCACCATCGATGAGGTGCTCGCCGCGCCGATGGTGGTCACACCATTCGGCGTCTACGACTGTGCACCTCAAAGTGACGGTGCCGCAGCACTTTTACTGGCGGCCGAGGACGTGGTGGACCGTTTCACCGACCGGCCGGTGTGGATCCGCGGCGTGGGACTGGGGCTGGATTCCGTGATGCATCAGCACAAAGCGGACATGACGACGTTCCCGGCGACGACCCGCGCGGCGAAAAGAGCGTTCCGAATGGCAAATATGACGCCCGCCGACATCGATGTGGCGGAAGTTCACGATTTCTTCACCGGCATCGAATTGATCAGCTATGAAGATCTCGGCTTCGCCGAACCCGCGGAGGCCTACAAGTTAATGGAGGCCGAGGTGACTTGTGTGGGTGGAGCATTGCCGGTGAACCCCAGCGGCGGCCTGAAGGCCAAGGGCCACCCACCGGGAGCCACCGGAGTTGCTCAGTGCGTGGAACTCTTCGACCAGTTGCGCGGGAACGCCGGCAACCAGGTGGATGGCGCCCGAATCGGGCTGGCGCACAACATTGGTGGTCCGACAGCAGTCGCTGCGGTGACGATTCTGGAAGGACCGGGTGGCCATGGCGGGTAAGGGGGCCGATCGTTGGTCGCCGGGCATTGCGCTGAGCAGTGCGGCCGGTCCGATGCAGGCTATTGGTGGCTTGTTTGCGATGTCGGCGGATGCGGTGCGGTTTGTGTTTCGGAAGCCGTTTCA
>NZ_MVIH01000036.1 GCF_002086695.1 Mycolicibacterium rhodesiae | reverse complement strand
CCCCCCCCCCCCCCCCCCCCCCCCCCCCCCCCCCCCCCCCCCCCCCCCCCCCCCCCCCGCCCCCCCCCCCCCCCCCCGCCGCCCCCGCCGCCGGCCGACGGGCCCGCACCACCGTAGGCAATTGTCGGACCGGCATGCGAACATATGTTCGTGTCCGGCGGCCGGGCGACCATCCTGCACGCTGATCTCGACTCGTTCTACGCCTCGGTCGAGCAGCGCGATGACCCGACGCTGCGCGGCCGTCCGGTGATCGTCGGCGGGGGTGTGGTGCTCGCCGCAAGCTATGAGGCCAAGGCCTACGGAGTGCGCACCGCAATGGGCGGCCACCAGGCCCGCCGGCTGTGTCCCGCGGCCGTCGTGGTCCCGCCGCGGATGTCGGCCTACAGCCAGGCCAGCGACGACGTCTTCGCGGTGTTCCGCGACACCACACCGCTGGTCGAACCGCTCTCGGTGGACGAGGCCTTCCTCGACGTTGCCGGCTTGCACCGACTGTCCGGCGACCCGGTCCAGATCGGGGCGCGGCTGCGGAACGAGGTTCGCGACCGAGTCGGGCTGCCGATCACGGTGGGCATTGCGCGTACCAAGTTCCTGGCCAAGGTCGCCAGCCAGGAAGCCAAACCCGATGGACTGCTCCTGGTGCCACCCGAGCGGGAGCTGGAATTCCTGCATCCGCTGCCGGTGCGCAGACTGTGGGGTGTGGGGCCCAAGACTGCCGACAAGTTGCACGCGTACGGCATCGACACCGTCGCCCAGGTCGCTGAGCTCGGGGAGTCGATGCTGGCGTCAATGGTCGGCCCGGCGATGGGCAGGCAGCTGTATTCGTTATCGCGGAACATCGATCGGCGCCGGGTCGACACCGGCCGTCGCCGCCGGTCGGTGGGCGCCCAACGCGCGCTGGGCCGGCGGGGGATCACTCCTGACGAGCTGGACACCGTGGTGGTCGGACTGGTGGACCGGATCACGCGCAGGATGCGCTCAGCCCAGCGCACCGGCCGAACAGTGGTGCTGCGCTTGCGTTTTGACGACTTCACCAGGATCACTCGATCACACACCATGGCCAGACCCACCGGGTCCACCGCATCCATCCTGGCCGCGGCACGTGACCTGGTCGCTGCCGCCCAGCCCCTGATCGCCGAGCGCGGCATCACATTGATCGGCTTTGCCGTGGCCAATATCGACCACGATGGCGCCCAGCAATTGGAGCTTCCGCTCGATGGCGGGCGCGTCGAGACGCTGGACCTCGACGCGACGGTCGACCGGGTCCGGCGGCGGTACGGCAACGCGATGCTGACTCGCGGTGTGCTCGTCGGGCGTGACCCAGGTCTGGAGATGCCGCACCTGCCGGATTAGCCGGCCGGGTGCCATCCGCGCATCGCCGCATCCATCTGGTCATCGTCGAGTGCGTCGACCGGCAACGGCTCTTGGCCGTCCCGGCTGCGCATGCCTTCGAGCAGCAGCGCCACGTACCGCCGCCACAGTTCGGGCTCGACGTGGCCGGCCCATTCGCTGACTGTGCCGGCAAGCATGCCCAGGATCGGCATGTCGGTCGACTCGGCGTCGCGACGCAGGTAACCGTCGTCGCGGGCGCGCTCGACCAGCTTCGAGATCGGTGGAGTGAGGCGCAGCCGCGCACACTCGACGCCCTGACCGCCGTAGGCCGAGCTGTAGACCATCTGGCGCAGACCACGGTCGGTCGCCGTCAATTCGCAGAGATGCTCGACGAACCACACGAAGCCATCCCACGAATTCTCTTGCTGCGCAGCTGTTTCCGCGAGGCAAACCACCTGGTCGATGCCGTCGGAGAAGATCGCGTCGAGCAGCTCCTCCTTGGTGGCGAATCGCCGGTACACCGTGCCCACCCCAACCCCTGCGTAGTGCGCGATGTCATTGAGCGTCGCTTCCAGGCCCCGGACAGCGAACAGCTCACGGGCCGCCTGCACAATCCGCTGCCGGTTGAGCTCAGCGTCTTTGCGCAGCCCACGGCACGGTTTGTCAATCACTCGTCCGAGTTTAGTGATGTGCCTAACGTAAGCCAATAACCGGATTGACTCTATCCACTTAACCTCTTAGATTGCCTACCTAGATCGCGAGCGTCGGACGACCTGCGGCTGTCAGAGAAAGGCCTGGGCCTTGATTGCTTTCGTCAAACGGGTCTGGTTGCCCACTCTCATGGTGTTGGCCGTCGTGGTCGGAATCGCCAGTGTGAGCCAGCTTCGGTCGGTGTTCGGTTCCGACGGGGCCGTCGTCACACCGGTGGGGTCCGACAGCGCCGCCAAGTTCAATCCGAAGGTCGTCGTCTACGAAGTCTTCGGGAGCGGTACGACCGCGGTGGTCAACTACACCGATCTCAACGGATTACCCCAGCGGACAGGCGAAGTCAGCCTCCCGTGGTCGCTGCGGCTCGAGACAACGGTTCCCTCTGTGATGCCGAATCTGGTGGTTCAGGGGGACGGTCAATCGATCGGCTGTCGCGTGCTCGTCGACGACAAGGTCAAGGACGAAAGGACGGCCCAGGGAGTGAACGCCGCAACGTACTGCTTGGTGAAGGCCGCATGAGTACTGGTGTCGACGATGCCCCGACCGACGCCATCCCGTCGGCCCGGCACGCCAAACCCCCTGCGCTGCCTCGATTGATCCGCGCCTTCGCGATCCCGATCGTACTGGCGTGGATCGCCCTGATCGCGTTCCTGACGATCACTGTGCCGCCGCTGGCAGTGGTCGGCAAGATGCGCGCGGTGTCGATGAGCCCCAACGATGCCCCGTCACTCATCGCGACCAAACGGGTCGGCGAGGTGTTCGGAGAGTACAAAACCAGCAGTTCGGTGATGATCGTGCTCGAAGGTCAGCAGCCGTTGGGTCCCGACGCCCATGCGTTCTACGACGAGATGGTCCGTTCCCTGCGGGCCGATACCAAGCACGTCCAGCATGTCCAGGACTTCTGGGGTGACACACTGACGGCGGCCGGCGCCCAAAGTATCGATGGCAAAGCCGCTTACGTGCAGGTGTACATCAGCGGCGACCAGGGCGAGACTCTCGCCAACGAATCGGTGGACGCCGTCCGCAAAATCGCTGCCGACACCCCCGCGCCGCCGGGGGTCAAGGCCTACGTGGCGGGTCCGTCGGCGACGACGACAGACCAGAACGCCGTCGGTGACGCCAGTATGGAGACGATCGAGGCGCTGACCTTCGGCGTGATCACGATCATGCTGTTGTTGATCTACCGGTCACTGGTCACCACGGTGATCACGCTGGGCATGGTCGTGGTAGGGCTACTCACGTCTACGGGCACCGTCGCGTTCCTCGGTTATCACAATGTGTTCGGACTGACCACCTTCGCCACGAATATGGTTGTCACACTGGCCATCGCGGCCGCGACCGATTACGCGATCTTCATGATCGGTCGATACCAGGAAGCGCGGCGCAAGGGCAAGGATCGCGAATCGGCTTACTACGACATGTACCACGGCACCGCACACGTGGTGCTCGCCTCGGGTATGACGATCGCCGGGGCGACTCTGTGCCTGCACTTCACCCGGCTGCCGTATTTCCAGACCATGGGAATTCCATTGGCGGTCGGCATGACCGTCGTGGTGGCGGCCGGGCTGACGCTGGGTCCTGCAGTCATCTCGATCGTCAGCCGGTTCGGTCGAGTCCTGGAACCGAAGGGCAACAAGAAGTCTCGGGGTTGGCGCCGTGTGGGTGCCGCGACGGTCCGCTGGCCGGGCGCAGTGCTGGTCTCGGCGGTGGTGCTGTGCCTCGTCGGACTGCTTGCGCTGCCGGGCTATCACACCACCTACAACGACCGGATCTACCTGCCGGACGACATCCCGGCCAATGTCGGGCAGGCGGCCGCCGACCGGCACTTCTCCGAGGCCAAGATGAATCCTGAGCTCGTCATGGTGGAGGCCGACCACGATCTGCGGAATCCCGCCGACTTCCTGGTGATCGAGAAGATCGCCAAGGCAATGTCTCGGGTCAACGGCATCGCGCAGGTCACCACCATCACGCGCCCCGACGGCAAGCCGATCGAACACGCCTCGCTGGCCTACAGCATGAGTCAAAGCGGCACAGGCCAACTCATGAACAACGACTACCAGCAAACGATCCTGGACAACACCCTCAAACAAGCCAACGACATGCAGGTCTCCATCGACTCGATGACCCAGATGTACGGCATCACAATGGAGTTGGCCGCCGTCACCCGCCGGATGGCAGACAAGATGAAGGGTACCTCTGCTGACATTGCCGACGTTCGCGATCATCTCGCCGACTTCGACGACCAGTTCCGGCCGTTACGCAACTACTTCTACTGGGAACCGCACTGCTTCGACATCCCGATGTGCTGGGCGCTGCGATCGGTGTTCGACAGCCTCGACGGTATCGGCAAGATGTCCGACGACTTCCAGGACTTGGTGCCCGACATCGAGCGCATGGCCGACCTGACGCCCCAGATGGCCGCGGTGCTGCCTGCGCAGATCCAGACCATGAAGAACCAGAAGCAGATGATGCTCAATCAGTATCAGGCGCAGAAGGCCCAGCAGGACCAGAACATCGCGCAGCAGCAGAACGCGACGGCGATGGGCCAGGCCTTCGACGCCGCGCGCAACGACGACACGTTCTACCTGCCACCAGAGGCGTTCGGAACAGCCGACTTCCAGCGCGGTATGAAGTTGTTCCTCTCCCCTGACGGCCATGCGGTGCGCTTCACGGTGAATCACCAGGGTGACCCGCTCAGCGAGCAGGGCACCTCGCACATCGACCCGCTGCGCACCGCCGCCGTCGACGCGATCAAGGGGACGCCGCTGGAAGGGTCGACGGTGTACGTCGGGGGAAGCGCCTCGATGAACAAGGACATGCAGCTCGGTGCCGACTACGACCTGCTCATCGCAGCGGTGGCGTCGTTGATCCTGATCTTCCTGATCATGGTGGTGCTGACCAGGGCGGTGGCGGCCGCAGCGGTCATCGTCGGCACGGTCGTGCTGAGTCTTGGTACCTCCTTTGGCCTTTCGGTCCTGCTGTGGCAGCACCTGATCGGCATACCGCTGCACTGGATGGTGCTGCCGATGTCGGTCATCGTGCTGCTCGCGGTGGGCGCCGACTACAACCTGCTGTTGGTGTCCCGGATGAAGGAGGAATTCCACGCCGGACTCAAGACCGGGATCATCCGTTCGATGGCGGGGACAGGGTCGGTGGTGACCTCGGCGGGGCTGGTGTTCGCGTTCACGATGATCTCGATGGCGGTCAGCGACATGATCGTCATCGGCCAGGTGGGCACGACGATCGGTCTCGGTCTGCTGTTCGACACCTTGGTGGTGCGATCACTGATGACACCGTCGCTGGCAGCACTGCTCGGTCGCTGGTTCTGGTGGCCGCAGCGGGTCCGTCCGCGGCCGGTGCCGCAACCGTGGCCAAGCCGGAAGCGTGAGCTGGCACCGGTCGGCAGTTAGCTTGCGGCCCAACCCAACAGCTTCTCGACCGGCCACGTGTTGACGACTCGCTCGACGGGAACGTCGCTGTCCAGCGCGCGCTGTGCGCCGTAGCCGAGGAAGTCCAGTTGGCCCGGGGCGTGCGCGTCGGTGTCGATCGAGAAATCGCAGCCGATATCCAGCGCCAGCTTCAGCAGCCGCGTCGGCGGGTCGCGGCGCTCGGGCCGTGAGTTGATCTCCACGGCGGTGTTGTTGTCCCGGCACGCGGTGAAGACCTTCTCGGCGTCGAACTTCGACTCGGGCCGCAGGCCGCGGTTGCCGGTCACCAGCCGGCCCGTGCAGTGGCCGAGGACGTTGACCCGCGAGTTGCTCACCGCGCGGACCATCCGCCGCGTCATCGACGGTTCGTCCATCGCCAGCTTCGAATGCACGCTGGCGACGACCACGTCGAGGCGGTCCAGCAACTCAGGCTCCTGGTCCAGCGTCCCGTCATCGAGGATGTCGACCTCGATGCCGGTGAGAATCCGGAAGGGGGCCATCTTCTCCCGCAGCTCGTCGATGACGTCGAGCTGCTGGCGCAGCCGGTCCGGCGAGAGCCCGTTGGCGATGGTCAGTCGCGGCGAATGGTCGGTCAGCACGCAGTACTCGTGGCCGAGCGCGGCCGCCGCGGCCATCATCTCGGGAATCGGAGCCGACCCGTCCGACCAATTGGAATGCAGGTGCAGGTCGCCGCGCAGCGCCGCGCGGATGTCGCCGCCGCCGAGGTCTTCGGCGGAGTCGCGCAATTCGACCAGCACGTCGGGTTCCTGACCGGCCCAGGCCTGCGCGATCACCTTCGCCGTCTTCGGCCCGATGCCCGGCAGGCTCTGCCAGCTGTTGGCGCGGCCGTGCCGGTCACGGGTCTGCTCGTCCAGCGCCTCGACGATGTCGGCGGCTTTGCGGTACGCCATCACACGCCGGGAGTCCTCCCGGGCACGGTCCTTGTAGTAGGCGATTTCGCGGAGCGCGGCCACCGGGTCCATGGCTCCAGTGTGCCCCGCGCACATGACGCCGTTTGGCCGGCGAGCACGTCCGCGCTAAGCTGATTGCGATTTTGCTCAATCCATAAAGTCATCAATCCGAGGTGCGTAGTGCCCACCAGCTTTCCCGGCGGCGACGAACGGCCGCTCTACGAGATCAAGGCCAACCTCTTCAAGGCGCTGGCGCACCCCGCGCGTATTCGCGTGCTGGAGATTTTGTCGGCCAGTGACCGGCCGACGCCGGTAAGTGACATTCTCGCGGCGACCGAGATCGAACCGACGTTGCTGTCGCAGCACCTGGCAGTGCTCAGACGTCATCACGTCGTGTCGTCGGAGAGGACCCGCAATGCCGTGCACTACGAACTCGCCCACCCGTCGATCCGGGATCTGCTCGTCTCTGCGCGCGGCTTTCTGGCCGACACTCTCAAAGCCCGTCACGAGCAGCTCTCGGCCTTCGATGCATTACCTCCGGTGGGAAATCCGCAGTGATCACCCGGGCTGCCGGTCAACTGTCGCGGCTGCTTCCACGACTGAGTGACTACGCCGACCTGCCCCGATCGTGGCGCCGCGACATTCTCGCCGGAATCACGGTGGGTGTGGTGGCCCTGCCGCTGGCGTTGGCGTTCGGCATCAGTTCCGGAGTCGGGGCGGCCGCCGGATTGGTGACGGCGGTGATCGCCGGGGTGGTCGCCGCGATTTTCGGCGGATCGCATGTTCAGGTGTCGGGGCCGACGGGAGCCATGGCGGTGGTGCTCGCGCCGATCGTGGCACAGCACGGTGTCGGCAGCGTCGCGCTGGCCACGGTCCTGGCCGGGTTGATCGTGCTGGCCGCCGGTATCACCGGGCTGGGCCGTGCGGTCACGTTCATCCCATGGCCGGTGATCGAGGGCTTCACGCTCGGCATCGCGGCGATCATCTTTCTCCAACAGGTGCCCGCCGCTTTCGGTGTCGCAGCTCCCAGCGGGCAACGCACGCTGGTCGCCGCCTGGACGGTCGTCGCCCGGGCCGATTGGTCGACGGCGTGGCGCGCCCTCGCCGTCGTGGCCTTCGTCGCCGCAGTCATGGTCGGTCTGCCGCGCGTGCACCGCGCAATTCCCGAATCGCTGACCGCCGTCATCGTCAGCACCCTGCTCGTCGTCGCCGTCCACTTCCCGGTCACCACAATCGGGAACCTGCCTGCGCATCTGCCCGCGCCACTGGTGCCGCACGCCGATCCCGCGGCGCTGCGCACGCTGCTCGGCGCCGCAGTGGCCATCGCAGCGCTCGCCGCCATCGAATCGCTGCTGTCGGCGCGGGTGGCGGCGACCATGTCGCCGACCGGCCCCTACGATCCGGACCGCGAACTCGTCGGACAGGGTCTTGCGTCGATGGCGTCCGGCCTCTTCGGCGGCATGCCGGCCACCGGCGCGATCGCCCGCACCGCGGTGAACGTGCGGGCAGGAGCGCGTACCCGGCTGTCGGCCATCGTGCACTCGCTGCTGTTGCTCGGCGTCGTCTATCTGGCGACCGGCCCGGTCGCGGCGATTCCGTTGTCCGCCTTGGCCGGTGTGCTGATGGTGACGTCGTTTCGGATGATCTCGCTGAGCACGGTCGCCAAGATCGTCGGCTCCACCCGCTCGGACGCGCTGGCGTTCACCCTCACCGCGGTCGTCACGGTGTGCTTCGACCTGATCGAGGCGGTCGAAATCGGCATCCTGATCGCGGCGTTCTTCGCGCTGCGGACGGTCGCGCGGCGCAGCAGCGTGGTCCGGGAAGAGCTACCCGGGCCGGCCCGCCCCGGCGACGAACGCATCGCGCTGCTGCGGTTGGACGGCGCGATGTTCTTCGGCGCCGCCGAGCGACTCTCCACCGCGATCACCAACTACCCCGACGTGTCGGTGGTGATCATCCGGATGTCCCAGCTCGGCATGCTGGACGCCACCGGCGCGCACACCCTCGCCGAGATCGCCGAAGATCTGGAGGCGCGCGGCGTCACCGTCATCATCAAGGGCGTGCGGCCCGAGCACATGGCGTTGCTCGCCAACATGGGGATCGTCGATGCCCTTCGCCACGAGAATCATCTGATCGACTCCCTTGACGAGGCAGTCGCCCACGCACGCTCACACGTCGCACGGGCGGTTTATCCCTGAGAACGATGGGGTACAGATTTGCCATGTCTTCGGTCCAGTGGGTAATCGCCTACCTGTGCATCGCCGCGCTCGTCGCGGGCGGCGCCGTGGCGTTCGCCGCCTGGTCTCGCCGCAGCCAGTTCGCGGCGCCCGACGTGGCGGCCGGTCCCGCCCTGCTTGCCGGCGCACTCTGGCCCCTGGTGGTCGCCGGTTTGGCACAGTGGTTGCTCGTCCACGCGCTCGCCAAAACACTGCGCCGCGAGTCCGCCGGCCGCAGCGAACTGATCCGCGTGGACGCCGCCTGACAGGTGCCGGTCAGCGAACCGGACTAAGCTCGGCACAGTGCAATTCGCCTTCAAAACCTCCCCCCAAAACACCACGTGGACCGACATGTTGGCGGTCTGGCAGGCCGCCGATGACATCGACGTCTTCCACTCCGGCTGGACCTTCGACCATTTCTATCCGATCTTCTCGGACTCGAGCGGCCCCTGTCTGGAGGGCTGGACCACACTGACCGCGCTGGCGCAGGCGACCACGCGGCTCCGGCTCGGCAACCTGGTCAGCGGCATCCATTACCGGCATCCCGCGGTGCTGGCCAATATGGCCGCCGCCGTCGACATCATCTCCGGCGGCCGTCTCGAACTCGGCATCGGCGCCGGCTGGAACGAAGAGGAGTCCGGCGCCTACGGCATCGAACTGGGCAGCGTCAAAGAGCGTCTGGACCGCTTCGAAGAAGCCTGCCAGGTGCTCATCGGACTGCTCAGCCAGGAGACCACCGACTTCGACGGGACTTACTACCAACTCAAGGACGCCCGCAACGAGCCGAAGGGTCCGCAGCGGCCGCACCCCCCGATCTGCATCGGCGGCAGCGGCGAAAAGCGCACGCTACGCATCGTGGCGAAATACGCCCAGCATTGGAATTTCGCCGGCGGCACCCCTGAGGAGTTCGCCCACAAGCGCAGCGTTCTGGCATCGCATTGCGCCGACATCGGCCGCGATCCGAGCGAGATCATGACCTCCGCCCACGTCCGGCTCAGTGAGGATCACGACTACGCCAAGGCGATCGACGAGGCCGCGGCACTGGCGGCCGAGGGTCTGGACTTGGCGATCGTCTATCTGCCCCCACCGCACAACCCGGCGGTGCTGGAGCCGTTGGCCGAAGCGATCCGAGACTCAGGCCTGTAGATAACAGCCGGGTAACGGCCGGCAAAGCTGCGCCGGCGTCAACTATCGGCGGATTGGCGTTGCTAGAAACCGAAGCGGACGAGCTCGTCGGCGGTCACCAGGCGCTCGTGCTTGGCCGGCCACTCACGGCTCCTCACCGGGTGACGGAAGAAGGACCAGGCAATACGCCCGACCCGCGAACGAGATATCGGGTTGAGGTACACAAGGATCACTCCTGTGGTCGGATATCAACTCAAGCGGAGCCCACGTTACCGCAACGCTCACTCCAGCAATTAGACACAGATCACACCGCAAACGGCAAGAGGCGCGCCGCCGATTAATCCGATGATTCTGGTGGGACTGGAGTTACCAGTGTGACGCGAAGTGGATCAGCGCTGCGGGGCTGCGGTCGGTTTGATCGGCGCCGGCAAGGCGGAGTGGCCCATCAGGTAGCGGTCGACGCCCTTGGCGGCGGCTCGGCCTTCCGCGATCGCCCACACGATCAGCGACTGGCCGCGGCCCATGTCGCCGGCGACGAAGACACCCGGCACCGACGTGCCGAACTCGTTGTCGCGG
Source organism: Mycolicibacterium rhodesiae (assembly GCF_002086695.1). Lineage (GTDB taxonomy): Bacteria > Actinomycetota > Actinomycetes > Mycobacteriales > Mycobacteriaceae > Mycobacterium > Mycobacterium rhodesiae. The sequence continues at coordinate 6,379 of NZ_MVIH01000036.1, read as the reverse complement.
GCGACGTTGCCCCGCTCGGTGAGATCCACGCCCAGGTCGGTGAGCAAGCCTGGCTTTTCCGGCCCGACGAAGCCCATCGCCAGCAACACCAGGTCGGCCTCGAGCTCGAAGTCGGTGCCGTCCACCTTTTCGAACTTGCCGTCCTTCATCACCACTTCATGCGCGCGCAGACCGGTGACCTTGCCCTCGTGGCCGACGAACTTCTCGGTGTTGACCGAGAACACCCGCTCGCCGCCCTCTTCATGAGCCGAGGACACCCGGAACATCAGGGGGTAGGTCGGCCACGGGGTCGAGTCGGCCCGGGTCTCGGGCGGCCGCGGCATGATCTCGAACTGGTGGATGCTGGCCGCACCCTGCCGGTGGGCGGTGCCCAGGCAGTCGGCGCCGGTGTCGCCGCCACCGATGATGACGACCTTCTTACCCTTGGCCGTGATCGGCGGCTGACCGTCCTCGTCGAGGACCGGGTCGCCGTGGGTGGCCTTGTTGGCCCATGGCAGGTACTCCATCGCCTGGTAGACGCCCTCGAACTGGCGACCCGGGATCGGCAGATCCCGCCAGTCGGTGGCTCCGCCGGCGAGGACGACCGCGTCGAAGTCGGCCCGCAGCTGGTCGGCGCTGATATCGACCCCGACGTTGACGCCGGCGCGGAACTTGGTGCCCTCGGCTTCCATCTGGGCCAGGCGCCGATCGATGTGGCGCTTCTCCATCTTGAACTCGGGGATCCCGTAGCGCAGCAGCCCGCCGATGCGGTCGGCCCGCTCAAAGACGGTGACGTCGTGGCCGGCACGGGTCAGCTGCTGGGCAGCCGCCAGCCCGGCGGGGCCGGAGCCGACGACCGCGACCTTCTTGCCGGTGATGACGTGCGGCGGCATCGGGACGACCCAGCCCTCGTCGAAGGCGTTGTCGATGATCTCGACCTCGACCTGCTTGATGGTCACCGGGTCCTGATTGATGCCCAGCACGCAGGAGGCCTCACACGGCGCCGGGCACAGCCGGCCGGTGAACTCCGGGAAGTTGTTGGTGGCGTGCAGCCGCTCGATCGCGTCGCGCCACCGGTCCCGGTACACCAGGTCGTTCCACTCCGGGATCAGGTTGCCCAGCGGGCAGCCGTTGTGGCAGAACGGAATTCCGCAGTCCATGCAGCGCGACGCCTGCTTCTCCAGGGTGTCCTGGGAGAAGTCCTCGTAGACCTCTTTCCAGTCCCGCAGGCGCAGATCCACCGGTCGGCGCACCGGCGTCTCACGCGTGGTGATCTTCAGGAAGCCACTCGGGTCACCCATGAGCGGCCGCCATGATCGCCTTATCGACATCCTCGCCGGCGGCCTCAGCCGCCGCGATCGCCTGCAGCACGGCCTTGTAGTCGCGCGGCATCACTTTCACGAAATTACCTACCTGTCCGGACCAGTCAGCCAAGATGCGCTGGCCCACAACCGAATCGGTGGCGTCCACATGCGCGACGATGATGTCGCGCAGCCACTCGACGTCGGCGTCGTCGAACTCGTCGATGTCGACCATCTCGGTGTTGAGGTTGGCCGGCAATTTGCCGTCAGGGTCGTAGACGTAGGCGACGCCACCGGACATGCCCGCAGCGAAGTTGCGGCCCGTCTCGCCGAGGATCACCACCCGTCCGCCGGTCATGTACTCGCAGCCGTGGTCACCGACGCCCTCGACGACGGCGTGCGCACCGGAGTTGCGCACCGCGAACCGCTCGCCCACCGTGCCGCGGATGAACGCGGTACCACTGGTGGCACCGAACAGGATCACGTTGCCGCCGATGATGTTGGCTTCGGCCACATAGTCTTCCGGCGCCTTGTCCGACGGCCGCAGCACGAGCCGTCCGCCGGACAGACCCTTGCCGACGTAGTCGTTGGCGTCGCCGTAGACCCGAAGCGTCACTCCCTTGGGCACGAACGCGCCGAAGCTGTTGCCCGCCGAACCGTCGAAAGTGATGTCGATGGTGCCGTCCGGAAGCCCGTTGGCGCCATAGGCTTTGGTGAGCTCGTGGCCGAGCATCGTGCCGACGGTCCGGTTGGTGTTGGCGATCGTCGTCGAGAAGCGCACCGGCGTACCGGAATCCAGCGCCTCGCGGCTCATCACGATCAGCTGCTGATCCAGGGCCTTGTCCAGGCCGTGGTCCTGGCGTGAGCTGCAGTACAGATCCTGATTCATGAACGCCGAATCCGGCTCGTGCAGAACCGGGGTCAGGTCCAGCTTGTGCGCTCGCCAGTGCTCGGCGGCCTGCGCGGTGTCGAGCGCATTGACCTGGCCGACCATCTCGTTGACGGTGCGGAAGCCCAACTGAGCCATCAGCTCGCGGACCTCTTCGGCGATGAACATGAAGAAGTTCTCGACGAATTCCGGCTTGCCGTCGAAACGTTCGCGCAGCACCGGGTTCTGGGTGGCGACGCCGACCGGGCAGGTGTCGAGGTGGCAGACCCGCATCATGATGCAGCCCGACACCACCAGCGGTGCGGTGGCGAAGCCGAATTCCTCGGCGCCCAGCAGAGCGGCGACCACCACGTCGCGGCCGGTCTTGAGCTGGCCGTCGACCTGCACCACGATCCGGTCACGCAATCCGTTGAGCAGCAGCGTCTGCTGGGTCTCGGCCAGACCGAGCTCCCACGGCGCACCCGCATGCTTCTGGGACGTCAGCGGCGTCGCACCGGTGCCGCCGTCGTGGCCGGAGATCAGCACCACGTCGGCGTGCGCTTTGGACACACCTGCCGCGACGGTGCCGACACCGTTCTCGCTCACCAGCTTCACGTGCACGCGGGCCTGCGGGTTGGCGTTCTTCAGGTCGTGGATCAGCTGTGCCAGATCCTCGATCGAGTAGATGTCGTGGTGCGGCGGCGGCGAGATCAAGCCGACGCCTGGCGTGGAGTGCCGCACCTCGGCCACCCACGGGTACACCTTGTGACCCGGAAGTTGGCCGCCCTCACCTGGTTTGGCGCCCTGGGCCATCTTGATCTGGATGTCGGTGCAGTTCGTCAGGTAGTGCGACGTCACACCGAAGCGGCCGGAAGCCACCTGTTTGATGGCGCTGCGGCGCCAGTCGCCGTTGGGCTCGCGCTCGAAGCGGCTGACCGCCTCGCCGCCCTCGCCGGAGTTCGACCGCCCGCCGAGGCGGTTCATCGCGATCGCCAGGGTCTCGTGCGCCTCGGCCGAGATCGAGCCGTAGCTCATGGCACCCGTGGAGAACCGCTTCACGATCTCGCTGGCCGATTCGACTTCCTCGATCGGAATGGACGGCCGCACACCATCTTTGAACTTCAGCAGCCCGCGCAGCGACGCCATCCGCTCACTCTGGTCGTCGACCAGCTGGGTGTACTCCTTGAAGACCTTGTACTGCCCGGTGCGAGTGGAGTGCTGCAGCTTGAACACCGTGTCCGGGTTGAACAGGTGATACTCGCCCTCGCGGCGCCACTGGTATTCGCCGCCGACCTCGAGCTCGCGGTGCGCTCGCTCGTCGGGGCGGTCCAGGTAGGCCAGCTGATGGCGGGTGGCGACGTCGGCGGCGATGTCGTCGAGGTCGATCCCGCCGACCGGGCAGTGCAACCCGGTGAAGTACTCGTCGAGCACCTTCTGGGAGATGCCGATGGCCTGGTACAGCTGCGAGCCGGTGTAGGAGGCCAGAGTGGAGATGCCCATCTTCGACATCACCTTCAGCACACCCTTGCCGGCAGCCTTGATGTAGTTCTGCAGCGCCTTCTCGCGACTGATGCCCTCGATCACTCCGCGGCCGATCATGTCGTCGATCGACTCGAACGCCATATAGGGGTTGATCGCGGCGGCGCCGAAGCTGACCAAAGCCGCCATGTGATGCACCTCGCGGGCGTCGCCGGCCTCCACGACCAGGCCGACCTGGGTGCGGGTCCGGGTGCGAACGAGGTGATGGTGAATGGCCGCGACCGCGAGCAGCGACGGGATCGGCGCCAGGTTCTCGTTGGACTCGCGGTCGGAGATGATCAGGATCCGGGCGCCGTCGGCGATGGCCTTCGACGCCGCGTCACGAATGTCGTCGAGCGCACGGCGCAAGCCTTCGCCGCCCTTGGCGACGGGATACAGACATCGGATGACGGCGGAGCGCATGCCGTGCTTACGGCCGCGGACCGTGTCGTCCGGGTTGAGGTTGATCAGCTTGGCCAGTTCGTGGTTGCGCAGGATCGGCTGGCGAAGGCCGATCTGGTGGCACGACTCCGGCTGCGGGTTGAGCAGGTCGCCCTCCGGGCCGACGGTGCCCTGCAGGCTGGTCACCACCTCTTCGCGGATGGCGTCCAGCGGCGGGTTGGTCACCTGTGCGAACAGCTGCTGGAAGTAGTCGAACAGCATCCGCGGCCGCGACGAGAGCACGGCGATCGGGGTGTCGGTGCCCATCGAGCCCAGCGGCTCCGCCCCGGTCCGCGCCATCGGCGCGACCAGCAGGTTGAGCTCTTCGTAGGTGTAGCCGAAGGCCTGCTGGCGCAGCACCACGCGGTGATGCGGCATCCGCACGTACGGACCCTGGGGCAGATCGTCAAGGTGGAACTGCTGGTCGTCCAGCCATTCCTGGTAGGGCTCACCGGAGGCCAGCTCGGCCTTGATCTCCTCGTCGGAGACGATGCGGCCCTGGGCGGTGTCCACCAGGAACATCCGGCCCGGCTGCAGGCGCATCCGCTTGACGACGGTCGACGGATCGAGATCCAGCACGCCGGCCTCGGAGGCCATCACCACGAGGCCGTCCTCGGTGACCCAGATACGCGACGGACGCAGGCCGTTGCGGTCGAGCACCGCGCCGACGACCGTGCCGTCGGAGAAGCACACCGAGGCCGGTCCGTCCCACGGCTCCATCAAAGAGCCGTGGTACTGGTAGAACGCCCGGCGGGCGGGGTCCATCGACTCGTTGCGCTCCCAGGCCTCCGGGATCATCATCAGCACCGAGTGCGCGAGGCTGCGCCCACCGAGGTGCAGCAGTTCGAGCACCTCGTCGAAGCGGGCGGTGTCCGAGGCGCCCGGGGTGCAGACCGGGAAGATCTTCTCGACGTCGGTGCCGAAGATGTCGGTCTTGATGAGCGCCTCACGGGCGCGCATCCAGTTCTCGTTTCCGGTGACGGTGTTGATCTCGCCGTTGTGGGCGACCCGCCGGAACGGGTGGGCCAGCGGCCAGGACGGGAAAGTGTTGGTGGAGAAGCGCGAGTGCACGATGCCCAGCGCGCTCTCCAGCCGGTCGTCCTGCAGATCGAGGTAGAACGCCTTGAGCTGCGGGGTGGTCAGCATGCCTTTGTAGACGAAGGTCTGCCCGGAAAGACTTGGGAAGTAAACGGTTTCGCGACCGGGGCCGTCCTGGCCCGGGCCCTTGTTGCCCAGCTCGTGCTCGGCGCGCTTGCGGATGACGTAGGCCTTGCGCTCCAGGTCCATGCCGGATGCGCCGCCGATGAACACCTGGCGGAAGGTCGGCATCGCGTCGCGGGACAGCGCGCCCAGCGACGAGTCGTCGGTGGGAACGTCGCGCCAGCCGAGGACGTCGAGGCCCTCTGCCTCGACGATCTTCTCGACGCCCTCGCAGGCGGTCAACGCATCGCGGGACGACTGCGGCAGGAACGCGATGCCGGTGGCGTAGGAGCCTTCGGCGGGAAGCTCGAAGTCGACCACCGCACGCAGGAACGCGTCGGGCACCTGCAGCAGGATGCCCGCGCCGTCACCGCTGTGCGGTTCGGCCCCCGCAGCGCCGCGGTGCTCGAGGTTCAGCAGGGCGGTGATGGCCTTGTCCACGATGTCGCGGCTGAGACGGCCGTGCATGTCCACCACCATGGCGACGCCACATGAGTCATGCTCATATGCGGGGTTGTACAGCCCGACACTCCTGGGCATTCGCACCTGACCCTTCACAAGCTTTTGTGCGCGGTGGTTCGTCGACGTCACCGCGCCCCGCCAGGGATTCCTCCGTGCGTCACTGAACGGGGCTCCACTGTGGTGTCAACAAGTTGTAAAACGATATGTCAAACCCCGCCTGACATGCCAACTTAGTCTAGGCTTACTTGGTTGCTCTGAGGTGGGAATCGAAGACGTGATCACCGGGGCCATTTGGCTGCGGAATCCGTTGTCCAAGACCCCTTTTGATGGCCAGATGCCCGGTTCGCGCCCCGGGGGACGGACGGGTAGCTCCGTTCGCCCTGGCGGTGGTTGTTTGCTGAGGGCGTAGGGTGGCCGCCCGGCGGCTGCGGTGTACCTCACATCAGCCGTCGTCACCGGCACCACGAGGCATACGGCGGTCCGGCCCGGGACTTTGCGCAAACTCTGGTCGGATTCTTAGCTTTGCTTCGCCGAAACCGACTCAGTGTCATCTTGGTGATGCCGCTGTTGTGGTGGTTGGGTTCTTCTCACCTGGTGTGTGTGCTCACAA
>NZ_MVIH01000035.1 GCF_002086695.1 Mycolicibacterium rhodesiae | reverse complement strand
TGAAACGGCTTCCGAAACACAAACCGCACCGCATCCGCCGACATCGCAAACAAGCCACCAATAGCCTGCATCGGACCCGACAGCCCACTCAGAGCGATGCCCGGCGACCAACGATTCGATGAGGAATCAGACATGGGTGTCCACACCGTCTCGGCAAAGACCGATCCGAAGCGGCGTGGTCCCGCTGCTTGTCCTGGTCGGGCTACGGTGCGACGTCACGGTGGCTGAGTGCACCGCACAATGTGCTCCCGGCCACATCTGCTTCCCAGTCAGCGGGAGACATCTCGGACGCGCCGACCAGTCCACGCCCCACGGCTCACGTGTGCGCGTTGCTGTCGCACCCATACATCTCCTGTGACGCGGGTCTTCCAACACAGATCGCCGTTGCCAGCAAACACCTGCGCATTAAGGACAACTGTCCTGACGGACATCACCCCTGCTGGACACCACGGCAGCACGCTGATAGGACAGGCAGATGCCGCTCGCTCGAACCGCCGATCTCGTCGCCGCCGCATACCGTGAAGGCTTCGGGGTTCTCGCGTGCAACGTCATCATGCTCGAACATGCCGAGGCCATCGTCGCCGGCGCCGAAGCTGTTGGCAGACCGGTGATTCTGCAGCTCAGCGAGAACGCAATCAACTTCCACCACGGCAGGCTTCACCCGATCGCCGCCGCGGCGTGCGCCGTGGCGGAGGCCGCAGCTGTCGACGTCGCGGTTCATCTCGACCACGTCGAGGACGAGCGCCTTCTGCACGCGTGCGCCGGCACCGGTGCATCGTCGGTCATGTTCGATGCGTCCGCTCTGGACTATTCCGCCAACGTCGCCGCCACGAAATCCGCGGCGCAGTGGGCACATCGAGAGGGTTTGTTTCTCGAAGCCGAACTCGGCGAGGTCGGCGGCAAGGACGGCGCGCACGCTCCGGGTGTGCGCACCGATCCCGGCGAGGCGGCCGAATTCGTCGCGGCGACCGGCGTCGATGCCCTGGCTGTGGCGGTAGGAAGCTCTCATGCGATGGCGGAACGCAGCGCCACCCTGGATTTCGAGCTCATCAGAGCGCTTCGCGCGGCAGTACCGGTTCCCCTTGTGCTGCACGGTTCTTCAGGCGTCGCCGACAGCGAACTACGCAACGCCGTCGGGGCGGGAATCACCAAGATCAATGTGGGCACGCTGCTCAACGTCCGGTTCACCGCAGCGGTGCGGGACTTCTTGGCCGCCGACCCGAACGTCAGCGATCCCCGCCGTTATCTCGCGCCCGCACGCGAGGCGATCGCAGACGCAGTGGCCGGGCTGATCACCGCGATCAACGGGTAGCCGCTCGGCCTCAGGCGTCGCCCACCTCGACGACATGAACGTGCACCCCGGACGCACCGATTCGTTCCAGCTGCGCCGGATCGGCGGTCGAATCGGTCACGAGATGATCGATCTCGCTGAGTCTCACCATCTTTGCCAGAGTGACCTTGCCGATCTTGGAGCCGTCGACGGCCACGATCACCTGTTGGGCGTTGGCGGCCATGGCCATCGCGGTGCGGGCTTCAGCCTCGTCGAAGGTGGTCGGCCCCACCTCCGCTGACATCCCGTCCGCCCCGAGAACCGCAGTGCCGACATTGATCACCTGGAAGGCGTGCTCCGACATCGGTCCCACCGCCTCCAACGAATTCGCCCGCACCAGGCCGCCGGTGACGATCACCTTCATGTGCGCGTCGACCGCGCAGTCCGCGGCGATTGTCAGGGAGTTCGTCACGATCGTCATCTGCGGGCGGCCCTTGAGCGATCGAGCGACCTCACTGGTGGTGACTCCGCCGGTCAAGGCCACCGCCTGAGGTCCGGCGGGCACCAGCGCCGCGGCATGCTGGGCGATCCGCCGCTTGATGGCGATCATCCGGTGATCACGCAGCCGGACCGGAATCTCACTGCCGCTCGGGTCGAGAGCCCGTGCCCCGCCGTGCGTACGGACCAGCAGTCCCTGGTCCTCGAGCTCGCTCAGGTCACGGCGCAGCGTCGCCGCCGACACCCGCAATTCGGCGCGAAGCACCTGCGAGTCGACCTCGCCCCGGGCCCGCAGCAGCGAGAGCACCTCACGCATCCGATCGGTGCGTCTGGTCGACATGGCAGTGCCTCCTCCGCTGCGCAGGCCGGGCAGTGCGCCAAACGATCAGTTTTAGTGATCACTTGACGTGATTGCATTGCGCACTCTGAGCGAGCTTCCCATGATCGAGCAATGTTGCAAATGTCCGGAGAGCGGACGAGCTGGCTCGCCGACACGATCCGCAGACACAAATCCGGCGACGCGGTCGGTGTCTATTCGGTCTGCTCGGCGCACCCCACCGTGGTCGAAGCCGCTATCGTGCAGGCCGCCGCCGACGACTCTCCAGTGCTCATCGAAGCCACGTCCAACCAGGTCGATCAGTACGGCGGCTACACCGGTATGCGACCGGCCGAGTTCCGCGACCTTGTGCTGGGCATCGCCGACCGGTGCGGGTTCCCGCGCAACCGAGTCGTGCTCGGCGGCGACCATCTCGGCCCGAATCGCTGGCAGGGCGAAACCGCGGACACAGCAATGGAAAAGGCGGACGCGCTCATCGCCGCCTACGTCGAGGCCGGCTACGCGAAGATTCATCTCGACTGCAGCATGTCCTGCGCTGACGATCCGGCGGTCCTCGATGACGAAACCGTCGCACAACGCACCGCACGCCTGCTGCACGTCGCCGAACAATCCGCGCAACGCGGCGGCGCCGGCCTTCCGATGTACGTCATCGGCACCGAGGTGCCGGTTCCGGGCGGGGCCCACGAGACGCTCGGCGTCCTGACCCCCACCCCCGCGGACCGTGCGCAACGGACCATCGACGCGCATCGCGCCGCGTTCACCAGCTCGGGGCTCGATCACGTGTGGCCCCGCGTGATGGCTTTGGTGGTTCAGCCCGGCGTGGAATTCGACCATCTTCAGGTCATCGACTATCGCCGCAACGCCACCGAGGGCCTCCGGCGCGTTCTCGACGACGAAGCGCATCTGGTGTTCGAAGCGCATTCCACCGACTATCAGCGACCCACACAATTGCGCGAGCTCGTCGAAGACCACTGGGCCGTCCTCAAGGTCGGCCCCGGCCTCACTTTCGCGATGCGCGAGGCGCTCTTCGCGCTCGCCCACATCGAGAACCAGCTCGTACCGCAACAGTCCCGGTCCGACCTGATCGAGGTCGTCGAACGGCGCATGCTCGCCAATCCCCAGTATTGGCAGGCCTATTACAACGGCGACCCCCAGACCCAGCAGACGGCCCGACGGTACAGCTACAGCGACCGGCTGCGGTACTACTGGGCCGACGACGAGGTCGACGCCGCGCGCCGACACCTTCTGGACAACCTCGACCGGGTCGGCATCCCGTTGCCGCTCGTCAGTCAGTTCCTCCCCCATCAGTACGACCGCGTCCGGGCCGGCGAACTGGACCTGACCGCCAACGCCTTGGTGATCGACAGGATTCGAGATGCCATGCGGCCCTACGCGCGTGCCTGCCTCACTGAGAACAACACCACCGGAGACGATCGATGACCAGTTCCACGCCCGCTCAAGAGGACGGCGGCGCAACGATTCTCGAAATCGGCCAGCAGCCCGGCGTGTGGCGCGAGGTTGCCCGTCGCAGCGATTCCACGATCGCCGACTTCGTACGCACGATCGTCGAGCGGCCGGATATCCGGGTCATCCTGACCGGGGCGGGCAGTTCCGCGTTCATCGGCGACATGGCCGCCGCCGCGCTTCGACGGCGCCTCGGGCGGCGCGTCGACGCGATCGCCACGACGAGCATCGTCAGCAACCCGCTCGATCACCTCGAACAGCATGTCCCCACGTTGTTGGTGTCGTTCGGCCGTTCCGGCAACAGCCCGGAGAGCCTGGCGACCACCGCACTGGCCGACGAGCTGATCGATGATGTCTGGCATCTCGTCCTCACCTGTGCCGCCGACGGCGCGCTGGCGAAGGCGCACACCGGCCGGGCGAACTCCGCCGTGGTCTGCATGCCCGAGCGTGCCAACGACACCGGCTTCGCGATGACATCGAGCCTGACCTCGATGCTGTTGACGTGTCTGCAGCTTCTCGGACCGGCCAACCCTGACACAGTTGAGGCACTGGCAGTCGCGGCCGAATATGTCGCGGGGCTGCAGAGCGACATCGCGGCGCTGGCACGAACCAAGAAGAATCGGCTGGTCTATCTGGGCAGCGGAGCGCTCGAAGGGCTCGCACAGGAATCCGCGCTGAAAATGCTGGAACTGACCGCCGGTGAGGTCGACACCTACTTCGACTCCCCACTCGGCTTCCGGCACGGACCGAAGTCGGTGCTCGACGGTGACACCCTCGTTGTCGTCTACACCTCCACCGACCCCTACACCCACCGCTACGACCTCGACATCATCGCCGAGATCCGCGCCCAGCTCGGCGACGACGCGGTGGCGGTGATCAGTACCGAGCCGCTGCCCGAGGGGTACGGGGATGCCGTCGTATTACCGGGTCTCGCCGGTCGCGACGATGCGCTGGTCGCGCTGGCCTACCTGGTGTTCGCGCAATACCTGGCACTGTTCACCGCACTGGAACACGGCAAAACACCGGACAATCCATTCCCCTCCGGCGAGGTCAGCCGTGTCGTGCGGGGCGTCACGATCTATCCCATGACCAAGAACGGACGGTAGACGATGGCACGTTATCTCGGGGTCGACGGCGGCGGTTCGAAGACCGCGCTGGCGCTCGTCGACGACACCGGCCGCCTCATCGCCCGTGCGACGGCCCCGACGTCCTACTACTTCAACGACGGATTCGACATCGTCGAAAAGTCGCTCGCGCAGGGTGTTACGGAGATCTGCACACAGGCGGGTATCACCCCCGCCGACATCGACGCCGCCTTCTTCGGTCTTCCCGGGTACGGCGAGGCGAGCGGCGACATCGACGCCCTCGACGCGGTACCCGCCGGCGTGCTGGGCCACGACCGCTACAGCTGTGACAACGACATGGTCTGCGGCTGGGCCGGTTCACTCGCCGGCGAGGACGGAATCAACGTCATCAGCGGCACGGGGTCGATGACCTACGGCGAACGCCAGGGCCGTGGCCACCGCGTCGGCGGCTGGGGAGAACTCTTCGGCGACGAAGGGTCGGCGTATTGGATTGCCGCACAAGCACTCAACGCGTTCTCCCGGATGAGCGACGGCAGGCTGCCGAAGGGCCCGTTGCACGGACTGATGAAGAAGCGGCTGGAGGTCAGCGGCGATCTCGACGTCGTCAGTCTGGTCATCGACACGTGGAAGGGCAACCGCAGCAAGATCGCGTCGCTGGCCACGACGGTCTGCCAAGCGGCAGAAGCAGGCGACGAGTCGTCTTCCCGCATCTTGTCCGCGGCCGTCGCCGAGCTGGTCACCCTGATCGAGACCACCCGAACACTGATCGGATTCACAGATACCGAGACCGTGCCGGTGTCCTATTCGGGCGGGATGTTCTCCAACGACGGCTTCCTGGACCAGTTCGTCGCCGCACTGCAGAGCACCTCGGCCACGTACGACCTCCAGACTCCCCGACTCGACCCGGCGGTAGGCGGCGCGCTCTACGCCGCCAAGCACAGCGGCCATCCGCTGAGCCCGGCTGCCGTACAACACCTTTCCGACCACAACCCGACAAGGTGACGTCACCATGACCACTACCACCGCACCGCGGACCCGCAGCTGGATCTTCTACGCGGCCCTGCTGATCCTGTTCTGGGGCGTGTGGGGCGCATTCTCTGCCCTGCCGTCGTCGAAGTACGGCTATCCCGACGAGATGATCTACAGCATCTGGGCGCTGACGATGATCATCCCGGCGGCCGTCGCACTGCGCGGGCAGAAGTGGGATCGCCGCCCGGCCGCGACGATCTACGGCCTGTTGATCGGCCTCACCGGCGCGGGCGGGCAGCTGATCCTGTTCCAGGCGCTCACGATGGGCCCGGCCTACCTGATCTTCCCGATCGTGTCGATCTCGCCGGCCATCACGGTGATCATGGCGATGGTGCTGCTGCGGGAACGGATCTCGCCGCTGGCCGTGGTAGGTCTCATCTTCGCGCTCGCGGCGATCGTGTTGTTCACCATCACCGGTGGTGACTCCGAAGGCTCGTCGGGACCGTGGCTGTTGCTGTCGATCCTGATCTGCGTCGCGTGGGGTGTGCAGGCGTACTTCATGCGCAAGTCCGCGACCCTCGGGATCAACGAGGCCACCACGTTCGGGTGGATGACGATCAGCGGGCTGCTTCTCATTCCGGTGGCATTGATCTCACTCGGCGGCATCCCCACCGACTTCCCTTGGCAGGCACCCGCATTGACAGCAGGGACCCAGGTGCTCAACGCCATCGGGGCACTGTTTCTCGTGATGGCGCTCGCCCGGGGTAAGGCGTCGATCGTGGCGCCGACGACGAATGCGCTCGCGCCCGCACTCACCGTCGTCATCTCACTGGTCGCCTACCAGACGCTACCCAGCCCCTACGGGGCCATCGGCATCGTGCTCGCACTCCTGGGCTCCACGCTGATGGTCTACGCCGACGAGAAGCGTGGCGAGTCGCTCACCGAGGCCGTGCGATGAAACCCACCGTCGTCATCATCGGCGCGGGCAGCGTCGAGTTCACCCGTGAGTTGCTCGGCGACATCCTGTCGTTCCCCGAGTTGGGCTCGACCCGGGTGGTATTGCACGACATCGATGCGCAGCGGCTCGAGACGGCCGAGGCGATCGCCCGCGCGACCGCGCTGGCCGCCGGCGCGGAGCCCGAGATCGTGGCCACCCTGGACCGCCGCCGCGCGCTCGACGGTGCCGACTACGTCATCAACGTCATCGCCGTCGGGATGCACGAGGCCACGGTGCGGGATTTCGAGATCCCGGCACGCTACGGATTGAAGCAGACCATCGGCGACACCATCGGAGTGGGCGGAATCTTCCGCGGGCTGCGTACCTTCCCGGTGCTGGCCGATATCGCCCGCGACATGGCAGAGGTCTGCCCCGACGCGTGGCTGCTGAACTACACCAATCCGATGGCGATGAACATCTCGTTCCTGCACGCTGTCGCGCCGAAGCTGAAAGTGCTCGGGCTGTGCCACTCCGTCTATTGGACGATGGTCGGACTGTGTGAGCTCATCGACGTGCCCTACGACGAGGTGGCCTACTGGTCGGCGGGAGTGAACCACCAGGCCTGGGTGCTGCGGTGGGAACGCGGCGGCCAGAACCTCTATCCCCTACTGGACGAACGCATCGCGGGCGACCCGGAGTTGCGCCGACGGGTCCGGGTCGACATGTACCGGCGGCTGGGCTACTACCCCACCGAGACCAGCGAGCACAGCAGCGAATACGTCGGCTGGTACCTGCACGATCCCGCCGAGATCGAGCGGTTGCGCATCAACGTGGGCGAATACGTATCGATCAGTGAAGCCAATCTCGCCGAATACTCCCGTGTGCGAGCCGAATTGGCGGACTCCCATGCACTGCCGATCGATACGACTTCCACGGAGTACGCCCCGCAGGTGATCCATTCCCTGGAGACCGGGACACCGCGGGTCATCTCCGCCAACGTCATCAACGACGGGCTGATCACCAACCTGCCCGACGGGTTGGCGGTCGAGGTGCCGACCCTGCTGGACTCCCTCGGGGCGCATCCGATGAAGGTGGGCGACCTCCCGCCACAGTGCGCGGCGCTCAACCGGAGTTTCCTCGGCCCCGTCGACCTCACCGTGCGGGCCGCCGTCGACGGCGATCCGCGGCTGGTGCGGGCTGCGGCGATGGTCGACCCGAACACCGCCGCGACGCTGACCGTCGATCAGATCTGGGCGCTGTGCGACGAGCTGACCGAGGCGCACGGCGACCTGCTGCCCCCGCCCCTGCGTTCCCGATCCACCCGAGATCTCGCCAACTAAGGAGTGTCACCGTGATTCGACGCCAGCTGTGCATCGCATTGGTCGCCGTCCTCACCGTCGTTCTCGCCGGGTGCGGTGGCGGAGGCGGGTCGTCGGGCCCCACCGAGATCGCGGTGTGGCACGGCTATCAGGACACCGAGGGCGAGGTGTTCAAGAGCCTGGTCGATCAGTACAACAAGGAGCATCCGGACGTCAAGGTGTCCGAGCTGTACTCCAAGAACGACCTTGTGCTGCAAAAGGTTCTGACCGCGGTGCGCGGCAACAGCGCACCGGATGTGGCGTACATGTTCGGGTCGTGGTCGCCCAACATCGCGAAGATTCCCTCGCTGGTCGACATGGCCGACGAGGTCAAGAAGCCCGACTGGAAGTGGGACGACTTCTACGAGGCCGAACGCAAGGCGGCGACGGTCGGGGACAAGGTCGTCGGCGTACCCGCGCTGGTCGACAACCTGGCGATCGTCTACAACAAGAAGCTGTTCGCCGACGCCGGCGTGGCACCGCCGACCCCGGAGTGGACCTGGGACGACTTCCGCGCGGCCGCGGCCAAACTCACCGACCCCGCCAAAGGCCAGTTCGGTTGGCTCATCCCCGCCGACGGCAGCGAAGACACCGTGTGGCACTACATTCCGATGCTGTGGGAAGCCGGCGGGGACATCCTCAACGCCGACAACACCAAGGCTGTCTTCAACTCCGACGCCGGTGTGCGGGCGCTGACGACGCTGCAGCAGATGGCGGTGACCGACAAGTCGCTGTACCTGGACACCACCAACGAGAACGGCCCCAAGCTGATGAACAGCGGCAAGGTCGCGATGTTGGTCACCGGCCCATGGGACCTGTCCTCACTGTCGGACATCGACTATGGCGTCCAGGTGATGCCCAGTTATCCCGGATCCGCCGGCGGACATCAGACCATCGCCGGACCTGACAACTGGGTGGTGTTCAACAACGGCGACAAGTGCAAGCAGGCGGCCATCGACTTCGTGAAGTGGCTGTCGGCACCCGAACAGGTCAAGAAGTTCTCGTTGGGCACCGGCGATCTGCCGATCCGTGCCTCGGTCGGTGACGACAAGTCCGTGCTCGACGAGCTCGACAAGAATGTCCCTGGCACCGCGGCGTTCGTCGAGAACCTGAAGAACGTGCACATGGTGCGGCCGCAGGTCGAGCAGTACCCGGCGGTGTCGGAAGCGCTCGGTCAGGCAGTCATGTCTGTCATGCTCGGCACGGACCAGCCCAAGGCCGCACTGGACTCCGCCGCCCAGGCCGCCGACGCGAAGCTGGCTGAGAAGTAGGGAGTCGATGCCTGCACTGCTTCGGCGGCTGAGCCGCACAGACACCGTGTCGGGGTGGGCGCTGGCCAGCCCGGCGGCGCTTCTCATCGGGATCTTCGGGCTGCTCCCGGTACTGATGTCGCTGCAGTTGTCGTTCCAGAAGTCCGACCTGCTCAGCGCCGAGACGCCCTGGGTGGGCTTCGACAACTACAAGAAGCTGGCCGACGACCCCGTCTTCCTTGATGCGATCAAGCACACCATCATCTACACGGCGTTGTTCGTGCCCGGCACGATGCTGGTGGGGTTGTTCGTCGCGGCGGCCCTGAACCGCTCGGTGCGATTCATCTCCGTCTACCGGACCGCCGCGTACATCACGATGGCGGTGTCGACGATCTCGCAGGGCATCATCTTCCTGTGGCTGACCGACCGTGACTACGGTCTGGTCAACGCCGCTCTGAACGCCGTCGGTGTCTCGTCGCAGCCGTTCCTGGCGTCCCCGTCGCAAGCGCTCTATGTGATCGTGGCGATGACGATCTGGGGCTGGACGGGTTTCTCGGTGATCGTGTATCTGGCTGCGCTGCAGGGCGTTCCGGCGGAGTTGCACGAGGCCGCCGCGATCGACGGCGCGTCGGCGTTCACCCGGTTCCGCACCATCACGGTGCCGTTGCTCGGCCCGGCGAACCTTTTCCTCCTCGTGTGGCTGACGATCAATGCCCTGCAGCTCTTCGACGAGGTCTATGTGACGACCCGCGGCGGTCCGCTGCGGGCCACCACGGTGATCGTCTACTACCTGTGGGACCGGGCGTTCGTCCAGTTCGACGCCGGCTATGCCGCCGCGATGGCCTACGCGCTGTTCGTCGTCATCCTGATCGTCACGGCCGTCCAGTTCCGGCTGGCCCGAAGGTATGTGCACTCATGACCGGCGTTCTCCCATCCCGCAGTGTCGCCCCGGCCGACCCGGTCGAATCAGGCCGGACATCGCGATGGCGGCTGCCGTTCAGCCCGTGGCATCTTGTCCTGATCCCGTTGACGTTCATCCTGTTGGTGCCGTTGCTGTGGATGCTCGTCACGTCGTTGGAGACCGAGGGTGAGGCCAACCGCTTCCCGCCGGTGCTGTTTCCGGAGAGTTTGCGGTTCTCGAACTACTCCGAGGCGTGGGCCGCGGCGCCGTTCGGGCACTTCTTCCTCAACAGCGCGGCGGTCACCGGTGTGGTGCTGGTGAGCAACCTCGTGGTGTGCAACCTGGCGGGATACGCGTTCGCGCGCATCCGATTCCTCGGTCGTGGAACACTTTTCGTGACGTTGATGGCCACGCTGATGGTGCCGTTCCAGGTCACGATGATCCCGGTGTTCCTGATCGTCAAGTGGTTCGGCGACAACGTGTGGGCGGGACTGGGTATCGATCACATCGGCGCACTGATGCTGCCGAATCTGGCGACGGCATTCGGCATCTTCTTCCTGCGTCAGTTCTTCATGACCGTTCCCGTCGAATTGGAGGAAGCCGCGCGCGTCGACGGGACCTCGCGAATCGGCGTGCTGGTGAAGATCATCCTCCCGCTGTCGTTGCCGGCGCTGTCGACGTTGGCCGCGCTGACCGTCCTCACGTCGTGGAACGACTTCCTGTGGCCCTTGATCGTCATCACATCGCAGGATCAGATGACGATCCCGCTGGGGCTCAGCTACTTCCAGGGCGCGCACCACGTCAAATGGCCGCTGCTGATGGCGGCAAATGTGATGAGCCTGTTGCCGATGCTGCTGGTATTCGTCGGGGCGCAACGCTATTTCGTGCAATCGGTCGCGAGCCAGGGATTGAAGGGCTGAGCATGGCAGAAGTCGAATTCCGGGACGTCACACGGCGGTACGCGGGCGGGGTGGTCGCCCTCAAGGACTTCAACCTGACGGTTGCGGACGGGGAGTTTCTGATCCTGGTCGGACCGTCGGGGTGCGGCAAAAGCACGGCGTTGAGACTGCTTGCAGGGCTTGACAAGCCGACGTCCGGCGAGATCAGGATCGGTGACCGGACCGTCACCGGCATGGCACCTGGTGAGCGTGACATCGCGATGGTGTTCCAGAACTACGCGCTGTACCCGCACATGACGGTCTACCGCAATCTGGCCTACGGGCTTGCGCAACGTAAGACACCGCGCGCCGAGATCGAGCGGCGGGTCCGCGAGACCGCCGCCCTGCTCGAGATCGACATGCTGTTGGACCGCAAGCCCGGCCAGCTCTCCGGCGGCCAGCGCCAGCGGGTCGCGATGGGCCGCGCACTGGTCCGCCAGCCGCAGGCATTCCTGCTCGACGAACCACTGTCGAACCTCGACGCCAAGTTGCGCAATCAGGTCCGCGGGGATCTGAAGCGACTGCACCGCGAATTGCCGGTCACCTCGATCTACGTCACTCATGATCAGGTCGAGGCGATGACGCTCGGCGACCGGCTGTGTGTGATGTCCGGCGGGGCGATCCAACAGATCGGCACACCCGACGAGATCTACAACCGCCCGGCCAACACCTTTGTCGCCGCGTTCATGGGCAGTCCCCCGATGAACCTCGTTGCGGGTGAGGTCCACTCGGGAGTGCTGCACCTCGCCGACACCGCCGTGACAGCGGTGTCGACACCGGACGGACCGGTAACGGTCGGCGTTCGTCCCGAGCATCTACGGCTGCACGACACCTACACCGACGGGCTGCTGGCGGCGCGGGTCGACTTCGTCGAACCGCTGGGCAGCCACGTGTTGGTGACCGCACTGGTCGACACCGGTGACGCGGGCAGCGCGCGGGTGATCGTCCATGCACCCGCCGGCACCGATTTGCCTGCCGGCTCCCGCATCGGTCTGGAGATGCCACCGGAACGGACCTACTTCTTCGACGCCGACACGGGCGCCGCCCGGCCTAGTCGCGAGCACATCGCGCTCTGAGCGGCACCCCGCTCACCGGGAGTGGTTGTTGCTTCCCAAGCGGGCACCGATCACAGTGGGTGCCAGCGACAAAGGAGGCCGATGACTGCGCAGGACACCCCGTTCGACGAGATCGTCGACGTCATTGTGGCCGGCTCCGGCGGCGGTATCACAGGCGCCTACACCGCGGCCCGCGAGGGTCTGTCGGTGGCGCTGGTGGAGGCAACCGACAAGTTCGGCGGCACGACCGCGTATTCCGGCGGCGGCGGCATGTGGTTTCCCTGCAACCCCGTCCTGCAGCGCGCGGGAAGCGATGACACGATCGACAAGGCGCTGAACTACTTCCACACCGTGATCGGCGATCGCACACCGCGAGAGCTGCAGGAGACCTATATCCGCCGCGGACCCGCTCTCATCGAGTACCTGGAAGCCGATCAGAACTTCGTGTTCAGCGTGCTGCCCTGGCCGGACTACTACGGCTCGGTGCCGGACTCCCGCAGCGACGGCTTACGCCACATCGTGGCGGCCCCCATTCGCGGTGAGAAGCTGGGCCCCTACGCCGGTTTCGTGCGAGGGCCGCTCGACCACGACCGTCTGGGCGCGCCGGCTCCCGACAAGCTGTTCGGCGGGCGGGCGCTGATCGGCCGGTTCCTCGCCGCGCTGGCCGGCTACCCCGATGCGGCGCTGTACCGCAACACCCAGCTGACCGACCTGATCACCGAGGAGGGCCGGGTGGTCGGTGCGGTGGTGCAGCGCGACGGCAACCCGGTGCGGATCGGCGCCAGGCGCGGAGTGCTCTTGGCCGCAGGCGGATTCGAGCACAATCCCGAGTTGCGACGGACGTACGGGGTGCCCGGTGAAGCCCGTGACACCATGGGCGGACCCGGCAGTACGGGCGCGGCGTTACAGGCCGCGATCCGGATCGGCGCGGCCACCGATCTGATGGACCAGGCGTGGTGGTCCCCGGGCCTGACCCACCCCGACGGCCGCTCGGCGTTCGCGCTGTGGTTCACCGGTGGCATCTTCGTCAATCAGGCAGGGCGGCGGTTCGTCAACGAGTCCGCGGCCTACGACCGGATCGGCAGGCAGATCATCACCGAGATGCAGGCCGGGCGCTTGGACGTCCCGTACTGGATGGTCTACGACAATCGCGAGGGCGACGTGCCGCCGGTGAAAGCGACCAACGTCTCAATGGTCGACACCGAAAGCTATCGAGCCGCCGGATTATGGCGCAGCGCAGACACTCTGGCCGACTTGGCCGAACTGATCGGGGTGCCCGCCGACGCTCTGACCGAGACGGTCACCCGGTACAACGCGATGGTCGCTGCGGGCGCCGACACCGACTTCGGCCGCGGCGACGAGGCGTACGATCGGGCATTCTCCGGGGGCGAATCGCCCTTGGTCGCGATCGATACACCCCCGTTTCACGCGGCCGCATTCGGGCTCTCCGATCTCGGAACCAAGGGCGGCCTGCGCACCGACACCAAGGCACGGGTGCTCGACGAATCCGGCGAGCCGATCCCCGGCCTGTACGCGGCAGGCAACACCATGGCCGCGGTCAGCGGAACCACCTATCCCGGCGGCGGGAATCCGATCGGCGCGTCGATGCTGTTCAGCTACGTGGCCGCACTCGACATGGCCGGCGACATCAGGTCAGCTTGATCAACTTGAACGGCATGTTGATGAAGAGCGCCAGGCTACGCCCGCAGGCTCCCGGCTGACCGGTGGTCGAGTCCTGACCCACCAGCATGTTGGATGTGGGATCGGTCTGATCACCGCCCGGGGTGGACCCGTGGAATCGGATCACCTGTAAGCCCGGCGCGCTGGTGCCGTCCTGACATGGCATCCAGTCCTCGATGACCCGCTTGACCCGCCAGTCCCCGCCGGTCTGATAGATCGGGGCCGTCCACCCGGCGTCGCTGCTCACCGTGCCGGTGCACTCGGTGGGATAACTGCATGTCGAGTTGATCGTCCAGATGCTGCGGATGCTGCGCTCGTCGTGGAACACGTCGTTTGTGGTAGCCCATTCGCCGTTGGACGTCGCCTGGAATGTGCCGTTGAGCGCCCACTTTTCGTTGGCGTTCGCGGCTGCCGGATTCAGGAGGCCGCCGAGCACCGCGGCGGTCAGCGCCGTGACGCCGATCAGCGTTCGTGACTTACGCATGTGGCCTCTCCCCTGATCTGTGGTCATGTCGTCGGCAGCAGATCCTTCCACGACATGTCCCCGTTCACCTTCGCCAGACTGGTCTGCTGGCCCACGTGGCCGTCGGGCGTGGCGTAATGCCCGGTGGCGGGATCGTAGGTGGCGATCGCCACCGACGGACCGCCTGGCGAGCCCGGCGTGAACGCGCTTGGCGCCACCGCCGGTCCGCCGCCCTGGTCGGTCGGCGCGATATCCGGAACGCCCTTGGGCGCCAACGTGTCCGGAACGGGCGGTATCGGCGTACCGGCCGGCGCCGGGACAGGCCCCGCCGGCAGCGGGGTGCCCTGCAGCGGGCCGTAGATGTGATCCTGGAACGTCGTCCGATCGTCAGGCGGGATCCCCTGTGCGATCAGGTTGGGATCGATCGGGTTCGGACCGGTCGCATGCTGACGCATCGCCAACGGTTCGAAAGGCTTGTCGCTGTCGCAGATCTCCACCGTCGGTGCCCGCTTACCCGGCTCGGCTTGGCACGGATAGTTGCGCGCACCGCGGACCGCAATCGGCGAGTCCTGCGGCAGCTTGCAGTAGAGGCCGTCCGGAGTGTCGATGGTGGACGTGTCCTCCGGCGAACGCCACTGTGACGGTGGCAGGAAGCCGACCGTGCACGCGGGCGGATCGCTGATCGTCAGGGTGAAGTCACCCAGCGTCATACCCGTCGGGTTGTTCAGCGGCGAGCCGACCGCCTGGATCGAACCGATGTAGGGCGGCAACAGCACCAGAAGTTGTTCCAGGCTCTTGTTGTAGGTCACACCGACCTGCCCCAGCGTCGACAGGCTGGCCAGCAGGATCGGTAGCGTCGGCTTCACCTGGTTGAACAACGCGGAGGCTTCGTCGGCCGCTCCGGGCCCGTTGGCCAGGATGCTGCGCCACTGCGGATCGTTGGTGTTCAGCTGGCCGGTGATGCCGGCCAGGCTGTGCGCCCAGGTGCGGATCGCATCGGTGGAGGCAAGCTGGCCGTCCAGCAGCGGACGGCTGTCCTCCACCAGGGTGCGGGTCTGATCGGCGGTTGCGTTGAAATCGGCGGCCAGCCGGGACGCCGAGTCGTTCAACGTGGTGAGGTCGTCGCCGGCGCCGTTGAGCCCTTGATACGCGCTGTCCAACAGATTGGGGATGCGGTTGGTGGGGATGCTCTTGAGCAGCTCGTTGGTCTGATCGAGCACCGGGCCGACGGCCTGCGGGACGGTCGCGTTCTTGGCGGGAATGACCGAGCCGTCCTGGAGGAACGGCCCGGAATCGGTGTGCGGCACCAGATCCACGTACTGCTCACCGACCGCCGACACGCTGAGCACCCGGGCCTGGAGATCGGCGGGCACCTTCGGATTGCTGGCCAGCGACAGTGTGGCCACCGCTCCGGAGCGGGTCGGCACCACCTCGGTGACCTTGCCCAGCTGCACCCCGCGGTAGGTCACGTTCGAGAACTGGTACAGCCCACCGGTTCTCGGCAGTTCGAGCTTGACCGTGATCCGGCCGATTCCGAGCAGGGTCGGCGCCTGCATGTACACCACGACCATGACGGCGATCCCGACGATCGACGCGATGGTGAAAATGATCAGCTGATTGCGGACGAAACGCGTAAGCATCAGTTACCCCCGTCCTGTGGTGCTGCTTCCGGAGCCGGGCCAGGCAGCGGGCCGGTCGCCGGACCCGGTAGCGGGCCGGTGCCCGTCCCGGGAGCGGGCGCCGTGGCGCCGGTCAGCGACGCCTGCCCCGGTACCGGCGCGGGACCAGGACCGAACTGCTGCGGAAGATCCGCCACCTGCGTCGGGGGCGGCATCGGGCTGAACGGAGCGTTCAGCGGATCGTAGGTGTAGGTCGCATACCACGGATCACCAGGCGCGGGAACGAGTTTGGCGTTCTCATCGCCCCAGCGAGTACCCAGCATCAGGGTCTTCTTCAACCGCGGCACGGTGAAGTCGAAGATGATGAACTGGTTCAGGTAGTCGCCGCGGATCGCCCGGTCGATCACCTGCTGGGTGTAGGGGAACGTCGGCAGGTAGGCCAGCGCCGTGTCCAGCTTCGGCCCGACATCGGCCAGTGACTTCAGCGTCGGCTCCAGGTTCTGCAGGTTGCGCACCAGGTCGGCCTTTGTGTCGTTGACCAGACCGGTGGCCAGGTTCGAGAAATCACGGAACTTCTCCAGCGCCGTCGTGATCCGGGGACGCTCCTTGATCAGCACGTCGAGCGCAGGCGGGATGCGATTCAACGCGTCGGTGAGGACCCCCTGCTGCGCGGCGAACGTACCGGCCAGGCGATTCAGCGAGTTCACCGCCTCGTTGATGCTGTCGCGCTGGGTGGCCAGCAGACCGACGAAATCGTTGAGCCGCGTGAGCAAGTCGCGGATCTGGTCGGTCCTGCCGCCCAGCGCGGCACTGAACTCGTGGATGATGTCGCCGATCTGACCGAGTCCGCCGCCGTTGACGACCACCGACAACGCCGAGAGGGTCTGCTCGGTCGACGGGTAGGTCGACGAACGGTTGAGGCCGAGTGTGGCGCCGGGCTGCAGGACCCCGGTCGGCGCCTGACCCAGCGGTGGGTTCAGCGCCAGGTGCATCGAGCCCAACAGGCTGGTCTGCCCCACCGAGGCCACCGCGTTCGCCGGAATCACGACACCCGGCTCGACCGATACCTCGACATCGGCATGCCAGTCCGTGACCGTCATGTCGCCGACACTGCCGACCACGACGTCACCGACCATGACCGGTGAATTCGATTCCAGCTGGCCCACATTGGCGATTTCGATGTGATAGGTGTTCGCACCCTTGCCATGTCCGACGGTCCCCGGCAACGGCAGGGAGTTCAGACCACCGAAACTACAACCGGTCACCGTGACCGCGACGCAGGAGGCGGTCACCACCAGGCGCTGCACCGAACCGCGACGGATCATGACGGCGGGTTCCCTTCAGCGGCGGCCGGAGCCGGAGCAGGCGGCGGCGCTTCAGCGGGCAGCAGCATGCCCTGCAGGTTCGACGGCGGTTGGGCGGCGGGGCCGACCGGTACACCGGGCGGGATCGGTGCGCCCGGGAACAGCGCCGGCGACGGGTCGGCGGGCAGACCGTTCGGGGCGTAAGCACCCTGATGTGTGTTCGGCGGTCCACCCCACCCGGCGGGGCCGGGCACGTCACCGTTGTAGCCGGTGTAGGCCGAGACAGCAGGCGGAACCTCGTAGCCCGGCGGGACGCCGCCTGTGCCGCCCGGGGCCAGCGCGGGATCGCTGTAGATCAGCTTGTCCGGACTGGTGGACTTGCCGAGGTAGGCGTTGAACGGGAACGGCAGATAGTTGAAGTTGAGCAGCCGCAGCGCAGGCCCGAGGTACTGCGCGCACAATTTGCCGGTTTCCGGAGCGGTGGCGTTCTGCACCGCACCGATGGCCGAGCAGATGACCTGCAGCGGGTTGGAGAAGTTCGCCAGCGCGAATCCGCCCATCGCGCTTTGGGAGTCGGGGTTGTAGATGTTGTACGCGTTGCCGATCGCGTTCGGCGCCACATGGAGCAGGTTCTCGACGACAAGCTTGTTGTCGGCGAGGTTCTTGGTCACGTTGCCCAGCCGCTGAATCTGCTCGGCGGTCTGATTGCGCGAACCTGCGATGAACCGCTGGACATCGACCACGGCACTGGACAGGTTGGTCAGCGCGCCGTCCAGGTCGGACCGGCTGCCGTCGACCACGCTGGTCAGCGACGCCAGCCGATCCTGGAACTGGACGATCTGAGTGTTGCTGTCACGCAACGCCGTCACGAAGATCTGCAGGTTCTTGATGGTGTCGACGATGTTGCCGCTGCCGTCGGCCAGCACCTTGCTGACCCCGGACAGTTGCTTGATGGTGTCCCGCAGCTTTTCCCCGTTACCGTCCAGCGCATTGGCCGCGCTGTCGATGAAGCGGCCGATGGATGTCGGCTGCCCGTCGCCCTTCGGGCCGAGATCGGTGGCCAGGCGCATCAACTGGGTCTTGATCTCATCCCACTCGACCGGAACCGCGGTCCGGTCCAACCCGATCACCGCGCCGTCGGCCATCTTCGGGCCCTTGTCGTCGTAGGGCGGGGTGAGCTGGATGTAGCGGGCACCGACCAGGTTCTGCGAGACGATCACCGCCTCGGCATTGGCCGGAATCGGCACGTCCCGGTCGACGGCCAACACGAACTTGGCCTTGGTCCCCTGGGCGTCGATCGAGTCGATCTTGCCGACCTTGACCCCGGCGACCCGCACCTCGTCACCGGGGTAGATCGCGGTGGCGCTGGTGAAGTACGCGGTGATCGTGTTCGGCTTGAAGAACGCCTGGCGGACCAGCAGCGCGATTCCGCCCACGATCAACACCGCGAGCACCGCGGATACGGCGATCGTCACTCCCCTGCGAGACTTCATGGCTGTCCCCATCGCTCATTGGGCTGCGGTATTCCGTTGTACGGGAACGGGATTTCCGCTCGCGGTCCGGCATTGTCGGCCGGCTGCCCCGCATCGGTGCCGCGCCGGAAGCCCAGCGCGTAGTCGAGGAAGGGCTGCAGGGTTTGGGCCGGGTTCAGGTTGGCGACGAATGCGTTGTAGTAGAACCCGCCGTTGACCGCTTCGGCCTGAGTCAGCTGGAACTTGGCCAGGCCCTTCATCGCCGCCGTGATGTTGGCATTGTTCTTCTCCAACATCGAGGTCACGGAGTTGAGCTTCTCCAAAGCGGGTGCCAGATCCTTTTCGTTGTCGGCCACGAGTCCGCTGAGCTGCTTGGCCAGCGCCGAGGTAGAGGCCAGCAGGTTCGCGATCGCGTAGCGGCGCTGCGACAGCACGCCGACCAAGTCGTTGGCGTTGAGCAGCAAGGTGTTCACCTGCGCACTGCGTTGCGACAGAATCCCGGTCACGTTGGCGGCACTCTTGAGCAGATTGCCCAGTGACTCGTTGCGCTCGTTGATCATCCGCGACAGCTTGCTGATGCCGTCGAAGGTCGGCCCCAACTGCGGGCTGATCCGATCGAGGGTATCGGACAGGGTGTCCAGCGACTGGTTGACCGCCGCGGTATCGGTGTCGGCGGTGTTGCCCGCGAAATCCTCCAGCGACTGCGACAGCGAGTACGGCGACCCGGTGCGCGACACGGGAATGACGTCGCTCGCCCGCAGCGATCCCTTGCCGTTGGACTCCAGCGTCAGGATCCGTTGTCCCAGCAGCGTTCCGGTTCGGATATGGGCTTCCGTGTCCGAGCCGAGCCGAACCGAACCCTTGACCATGAAGGTCACCAGCGCCTTGCCGTGCTGCAAAGACACATCAGAGACCGTGCCGACCTTCACGCCGGACACCTTGACGTCGTTACCGGCCTGCAGGCCACCGGCTTCGGTGAACAGCGCCTGATGCCGGATCGACGTGGCAAGCGACACCAACCGCTCGGGCTGTAGCCCGATGGTGATGACGAGCACGATCAGCGCCAGGCCGATGAAGCCTGCCCTGATCAGCGAGGACCCACGATATTTGAGCATTAGGGCTCCGCGCACCTTCCAGTGTGTTGGATGATCCAGGGGAAGTAGGCGGTGCGACCCTGCAGGTCGCTCACACGCAACGACAAGCCACACAGGTACTGGTTGATCCAGCTGCCGTACGACCCGAGCCGCACCACCTTCCGGTAGTTCGCCGGCGCCTTCTGGATCGAGATGTCGAGCAGTTCCTTGTCCTGGTCCAGCAGCGGAGCCAGGCGACCCAGCTGGTCGACGGTGCCGGCCAGTGGAGTGCGAGCTTGGTTGAGCAGATCGGTCAGCGACGCCGTGCCGTTGTCGAGCGCGGTGATCGACTCACCGATCGGGTCCTTGTCATTGGCGAGCTGTGTCACCAGGTTCTGCAGCTTGTCGACGGCACCCGAGAACTTGTCGCCGTCCTTGCTGATGGTGGTGATCACCGTGTTGAGGTTGTCGATCAGCTGCTGCACGGTCTGACCGTTGTCGGCCAGTGAGCTGGTGAACGACTGCGTCTTGGAGAACAACGAGTCGAGGTTGCCCTCCTGGCCCTGAAGGATCTGGATCAGCGCGTTCGTCAGCGCATTGACATCGTTCGGATTAAGCCCCTGGACAACGGGTTTCAGCCCACCGAGCAGCAGGTCCAGATCCAGCGCGGGCTCGGTGCGGTCCAGCGGGATCCGGCTGCCCGGCGGCTGGACCTTCGCCGACCCCGGGCTGTCGACCAGCTCCAGGTAGCGGTCGCCGACCAGGTTGAGGTAACGCACCGTCGCCTTGGTGCCGGAGGTCAGCACGATCTTGCGGTCGGCGTCGAAGTCGACGACCACCTTGTTGTCGGGTTGCAGCGCAACGTCGGTGACGGTGCCCACGCGAACGCCGGCCACCCGCACCGAATCTCCCGACTTCAGACTCGAGGCATCGGCGAACAGCGCCGAGTAGGAGTTGTCCGAACCCGTCCGGTACTGGCCGAAGATCGCGAACAGTGCGGCTGTCAGCAGGATCATCACGACGCCGAAGACGCCGACTTTGACGATCGTCTTCCACAGCGCGGTCATCCCGGTTGTCCGATCTGTGCGGAGTTACGCGGCGGGCCGTCCAGCGGGCCGAACAGTGCCTGCTTGAGACCGTCGGAGTTCAGCAGGATGCCCTGGTTGCCGTATTGGGCCGGGTTGGCACCGATGTCGGACACCACGAACGGCGGGCTGGTCTCGAACGGCACCTTCGGAAGGTCGGTACATTGCGGACCGCCCGTGGCGGCGACCTTGGGCAGGTTGGCCGGGTACCGGTAGCGCTCACGGCCGAGGAAGAACGACTGCAGCAGGACCGCTCCCGGCAGGGGCAGACCCGGTCCGGTGGCCAGCGGGATCAGGCCGCCGATACCGCAGTTCAATGCCGGGCTGTACTTGTTGAGCAGGTCGGTGGTGGGAACCAGCAGGTGCATCACGTTGGTCAGCGGTTCCCGGTTTTCGCCGAGCACCTCGGTGCCGATGTCGGCCAGACCGATGGCACTGACGAGCAGTGCGTCGAGGTTCTGGTCCTGGTCGACGATCGTGTCGCTGATCTTCGCCGTGTTCTTGACGGTGTCGAGCAGGTCACTTGAGGCGTCGCCGTACGCGTCGAACACCTGTGGCGCGACTGCCAATTCGTGGTTGAGCGTGTCCAGGCTGGGGTTGATCTTGGCCAGTGCGGTGTCGAGGTCGGCCAGCGTCTGGCCGAATTTGTCGCCGCGCCCGTCCAGCGACTTGGAGATCGCCCCCAGCGTCTGGTTGAGCTTGGTCGGCTCGATCTTGGACAGCACCGAGACCAGCTGCTGGAAGACGGTGTTGATCTCGACGGTGACGTGTTTCCCGTCGATCACCTGCCCGGCCTGGATCGACTTCACCGATGGATCCGACGGCGGGTTCAATTCGACGAACTTCGAGCCGAACACGGTCGACGAGGTGATGTCGGCGCTGACGTTGGCCGGGATGTCGTTGACCCGCGCAGGATTGATCGCGAGATGCAACGCGGCCTTGCCGTCCGGCAGTGAGTCGATGGAGGCGACCTTGCCGACCTGCGCACCGTTGAGCTTTACCTTGGCGTCGGGATACATCACCAGACCGGCGCGATCCGAGATCACAGTGACCGGAACGGTTTTGGTGAAGCTGTCCTGGAACAGCCCAACGGCCAGGGCGATGATCGCGGCAATGACCACCACGGTCGCCAGACCGGCGATCGGGCGC
The DNA here is from genome assembly GCF_002086695.1 of Mycolicibacterium rhodesiae. Classification (GTDB taxonomy): domain Bacteria; phylum Actinomycetota; class Actinomycetes; order Mycobacteriales; family Mycobacteriaceae; genus Mycobacterium; species Mycobacterium rhodesiae. The sequence goes on along the minus strand of NZ_MVIH01000035.1, from coordinate 102 downwards.
GCGGCACCTGATTTCATCTCCGCTCCTCCCTATCCGGACAGGTTGAAGTTGCCGTTGGAGCCGTAGATGGCCAGGGATATGAGCAGGGTGACCGAGACGACC
>NZ_MVIH01000034.1 GCF_002086695.1 Mycolicibacterium rhodesiae | reverse complement strand
GTAGCTCCCGGCGTTCCTTGTCTACTAGGGCGGCTTCGCTATCACGTTGGCTAGCGACCGACACGTACTCTCCGAGCGCACGATACCGCTCCCGCGACCAACCCAGCCAATCCGGCAGTGAAAATGGGGCCGCGGGAAGTGGTGGCACCCGCGACGCCGACCACGATGCCGGCGACCGACACGATCCCATCGTCCGCGCCAAGAACTGCCGCCCGCAACCAGTTCAACCTGCCCGCAACGCCGCCACCGTGCGGCTCGCCGGAATGGTCCGCTGCACCCGCCATCGCCGAGATATCCCGCCGCCTTTCCGCCGGCGGCGTGGGGGCCGCCCCCAAGCTCGGCTGCGGATCGTCCTCCATGGGGCTCCACTCAATCGCAAAGGCAACAATTTCACCAGTTAATGCAAAAGAACAGAGACCCCGCCCCCGTGAACCGGACTGAATTTGTTGGACCACCCCGCTTTTGGTGGGGTGCATCTAGACAGTATAGGGAGGCTGGGGCTTTGCCTACATGTGATCGTGGGTTGCCGTCAGGAGTGGGTCCTGGCCGCTAGAGCCTCAGCCGCCGTCGAGTTCCCGTGGCCGGTGCCGGCGTCGTTTCGGAGTCGATTGACCGCGGTGGCCAGCAGGAACAGACATTGATGCACTGCGCGGTGCGGGTCGGGATCGAGCTTCGGCAGCTCCGTGGGGGTGGCCATGCCGATAGCGGTAAAAGCACTGGTCAACGTGACCGGGAAGTTGCCCGACACCGGGTAGTCACCCAGAAGTTCTGTCAGAACGTGCCGGGCGGCGGCTTCGTCGAGTTCCTTGCCAGTGCCGACCTGTAGAGGTGCGTCGTCGGGGCTGGAGTTGATTCTGTCGACGTAGCTGCGCAGCGTCACTGTGAGTTCTGTGCCGCTGAGGTTGTCGATGACGGTCGGCCGTGTGGACCCGTCGGGTTCGAGTGTGAAGCCGAGCGGAGCGAAGGCGTTGGACGAGCTGGGTCACTCTCGCACTGCCGGCGTAACTCTCGCTGTCAGGGTTGAAGCCCCCGTGGGCCCGACACAGCGCCACAAGTTCTCGGGCCAAGGGCAGCCCCGCAGTCGCGTTGTGCGCTGCTGGTGAGGCGAAGACATGTCGGATTCGCTTCATCTTGCCCAGGTGGGACCCGTTCGATGTCCTTCCCTCTGGCGCGGGGTCGAGATGACCGAGGCCGTGGCGGGCGAATGCATCGCGGAGCTGCTGGTGTGAGGGGCTGCCTGAGATATCGAAAAAGGGGCCAAGGGCCGCGCCCAGCTCGGTCAGATTCATGACGGCTGCCTCGACTCCAGGACTTGACTGTCCACGGGTGCAGCGAGGTACCGGTATGCCGTGGCTCGGCTGATGCCGAACGCTTTAGCGAGTTCATGAACGGGTTCTCCGGTCTCAGCGAGACGACGGAGCTGTTGCTGCCTTTCAAGGGTCAGTTTGGCGGGCTTAGTGGCCGGCAGGCGGCGCGCCCGCCTGGAGTCACGAGAAGCGGCACGGCGCTCGCGGCCGAGCTCGAGCTCCAGCTCGGCCAGGGTGGCCATGATGGCGGCCACCGCGCGGCCTGTCGGTGTGCCGGTATCTATGCCTTCACGTAAGGCGCGCAACAGGATTCGACGTTCGCCGAGTTCCGCGATTGTGCGAGTAACTTCGGCGACGGAACGCCCGAGACGATCGATGGCGGTGACGACCACGGTGTCGCCCTCGCGGGCGTAGTGCAGCAGGGCCGACAGGCCTGGCCGGTCGGTATTCACCGCACCCGAGAGCTTGTCGGTGAAGATCTGGCCGGATTCGATGCCCTGGGCAGCAAGTGCGACCAGCTGTCCATCGAGGTCTTGGCCCGCGGTGCTCACCCGCGCATACCCAAGGATCGTTGTCACGCCACCACCGTCTCATCGACCTCCGACATTGAAGATCTGAGACACGCGGTATGAGACAAGAAATGAGACGGTGCGACCTGGCGCTATTCGACCGCAAGGTGGGCCGCGTACTGCTGTCTCGTTTCTCTAGAAACGAGAACAGCTCCTGGCGACACCGTGTCCCCCTGAACACCCTTGTCACACACGTAGTGTTGTGTGACACTGTTTATTGTTTGTCATACAAAATTACGTTAAGGAGGGCGATATGGCTGTCTTGAATATCCGAGTCGACGATCAGGTCCGCGCTGAACTCAAGGACATGGCTGACGCCGAGGGTGTCACCGTCAGCGAGTACGTCCGCGATCTACTCATGGCCGCGCTCGTCCCTGGCTATGAGTCCAAGGAGGACCACGGTGACCTGCCGGCGCCGGAGACGATGCGGATTGCTGACCGGCAGGTGCTTTCCCTGCTTCACCGCATCCTCGCGCGCGTGCTGCCCGAGGACAACGACGACGTGGACGGAGACCTCGGTTATCAGCTGGGGCGTGCGCGGGTGATCGAGGCGGGCTACACCGGGGAGTACTGGCGTGAAGTCGCCGGGTTCAGCCCCGAGCTGTCCAAGCGTGATTGTGGCCGTGTCCTGGACATCCTCGACATGTTCCGCATCATCACCTTCAGCATCCGGCGGCTGGAGAAGGACGGGACCGCAGTCGACGAGGACCTCAAGTACGAGCTGGAATTCCGGGGCTTCGACGGCAACGACGGCCTCGAAAACCACATGGCCCGCTACGTCGAGTTCCTCATGAGCGACGGCCGGTGGGCTGAACTGCACGAACAGTGGAAGAGCAACGACGAGGGGAACTCTCACTCCCTCATGCTCGACACCTACATGCGCATGGTTGCCGAACACCGCCGCATCAAGGCCAGCCGCGACCGCGGATTCCACCGAGAGGACTACCTGCTGTCCCTCGACGAGCTGCAGCAGATCGCAGACGCTCGCCACCCGTCGCGCCGCGGCTAGCCTTCGAGCGGGGCCTGGCTCCCCCGGTCTGGCGCAAAAGACACGAGACGGCTCCCGCCCGGCCCGCAAGCGGCCCGGTTGGGTCTGAAAATCCCGTGCCCCACTCAGGAGCGCGCGAGGCCGCCAAAAAGCTGTGCAGCAGAGTATTCGGCGTCGAACTACCGTTCACGGGCATGAGAAACCAGATCAGCACTCAGTGGGTGCTCATCGAAGCAATTCAGGCTGACGACGTCCTTTTCGACCAGGACTCACAGTCGAGCTGGCCGGTCCTCAGCTGCCAGCCACATCCGGCGCAGCACTGGCGTCGTCTGGTGTCGGGCGAGCCCGGGTCCGGTCGCTGCCTTAATGCCCCGATCGGTACATGGGTCCGTCGAGTGCTGCAGTAGGCCGCCCGCAACTGGTCGCTGGTCCGCCATGTGACGGCCTATGTGACCGCGCAGGAGCGGCCCCTGGCCGTGTCTGGGCATGAAAAAGCCTCGCGCGTCGAAATCGAGATTCGACGACTGCGAGGCGAAAGCCAGCGTGGTAATGCGCGTGAAGCCGCTGACGGGGACGTCCGCGCACAAGGAGGCTACGGCGGCATCGGCAGCTTTCTCCCGGCGGAAAGGACGCTCATTTCAGGGGGCTACCGAAGCCACTCGCGAAGCGCAGCCGCGGCGGCGCCCACGATCTCGGCGAGCCCACCGAGGATGGCCACGATGCGTTCTGACGGCTCATCGCGCCGGCAGAACACCGCTTGGTAGACCATCACCAGCACAGGCAGAATCCAGATCAGATTCCACGCGCCCGAGACGACCATATTGACCTCCTTGCGAGGTGTACCAACAGAAAGTGCCCGACCGGGGCCGGGCACAAAAAAAGCCGGGAAGACCCGGCTTCGACGCGCAAATAACGCGCCTTCTCATGGGTGAAACCATGAAAAGATCAGTCCAGCAGTACATTTCGATGGCTGGATAACCTACGGAACTGGCTGTGTGTGCAGTTGTTCGGTGAGCCCGCTAACGGGGCGGGAGAGAAGGTTTTCGAGGGTAGCGACCGGATGTGGACACAGTCGTGCTACTGCGATTGTGCGGCAAGTCTACCGGCATCAAGGCCTAAGCGGGGTGACAGAAAAGTCTGGGGAATGTGCTGGCATCAACCGGATTTTGGGCGCACTAACGGCACCCCGTTCACTGTACTCGCAGCTAGATGCATCCGAATGGAAGCAGGCAACCTGGGCGTGTTGCGCTGCTTCGTCGGGGACGATGTGTCATTCGTCGGGGATGACGGCTCCCGGCTCGAACGCCTCACCGGCGTTGAACTCCTCTTCAAAGCGGTCGCACAGGTCGGTGATGGCTTTGCGGATGAACTTCTGCTGGTGACTGATGCCGGTGTACGGCCGTGTCCACGTAATGGTGTTGACCATCCGCTCTTTCAACTCCACGGGCAACGACAGCAGGATGTCGGCGGAGATGCGGTCGCTCTGAGCCATCCGAACATCTTTACTGCTCTGGATCATGATCGTGCACGGTTGGCGAACTGCGGCTAGCTCCCCGTGTTCGGCGAGGCGGCCTATCCTGCGAAGGTGACGGAAGAGAGCGGCGATACCGGGGTGGTGCAGGGCCGCTGCTCCCCCGCGCCGGTGCGTCAACGGCCCGACCTCGGTATCCCGGATGACCGCGATGAGCCGTCTGCCGAGGACGACTGGCCTGTTGATGATCTCGATGACTGGCCCATCGATGATCCATCCGTTGACGTGGCGCGTCTCCGCGAAACGCTACGAGAAGCAGACGCCGACATCGCCGCCGGCCGCACGTTCGGCGAAGACGAGATCCGCGCCCGCTACGGCCTTCCCCCAAAATGAGGTCGAAGTGATTCACGTGGAAGTCGAGCCCGACCCGGATGACCTCGATGTCGGCTACGCCCAGCTGGCGTCGGAGTTCAACAGCGACACCGCCAATGGTGAACGCCGAGCCGCCCGGGACCGCTATGCGGGTCGGACTGGCGAGCCGTAGAAAAGAACGCCCCGCCTGTTCAGATGAGCCGGGGGTCGCCGTCTTCGTCGAGGATGATGTGCCGTTCGCCGCGCTGGAGTGCGTCGAGTGCGAGGTCTATCTCGTGGACGGCGAGATCGGTGATCCGGCTGGGGCCGAGGACGATGATCTCGTCAGTGTGTTCAGCGCCGCCGCCGGCCGCCAGACCGACGTACTCCGCGTTGGGGGCGACGACGAACTGCAGATCCCAGCCGATAACGTCTCCCACCTTGCGTGCGCGTCGGTCGAGAGCTCGCACGTCGTCGGCGGTCAGCACGTGATGCCCCTCCCCCGCCATCAGGCGTTGTCGGCGGTTATGCGGCGCAGCGTGTTCAGCTCGTTGAGCAGCTGCTCGTAGCGCTGAAGGGACATGACAACGGCGGCGGGCTTGCCGGCGGTGTCGGCCAGGACGATGTTGCCGCCACTGGTGGTCACCTGATTGATCAGGCGCTGATGCAGTTCGCGGACTGGGATCAGCTCACTGGGGACGGCTTGCGCGCCGCCGAGGGCTTCAACGGTGGTACGGATCATGGGATTTCGCCTTTCGGAAGTGGGTCGGTCTGGTGTCCCCTCGACCCGCCTGTCGAGCCGAGGGGACACTGCCGAATCTGGTTGATGCTCAACCGCGTTCGGTGACGGTGGTGTTGGGGTGACGTGCGGCCGTGGAGCCCTTCACGAACTTGCCGGTGATGGCACTGCGGTGATGGGTTCCGCTGCTGCGGTTGGCGCCCCGTTCGGTGACCGTGGTCTTGGGGTTGCGCGCCGCGGTGGACGCCTTGACGTAGCGACCGGTGGTCGCGCTGCGGTGATGGCCCTTGGCCATTGTCTTGTCCTTTCGGTTTGTCCGGCCCGGTGTTGAGCCGGATACCGGTCTATAAGTGCGCTCGTCGGCTCGATCCCTGAATTCCCCGGAATTGTTTCGGTCGCCCTCGGAGGCGCGGCGGGCCAGGGCGTCGCCTTCGGCGGCGGTCACCGACCTGCGGGCTGCCCGCGCGGTGGGGGTGCCCAACGAGCTGGCGTCGATCAGTGCGGTGAGGTGCTTGATGGTGGTCACGACGTCCTCTTTCGGTTTCGGAGTTGGCGGAGTTGGTGGCCGAGGAGGTTTTCCACGCTCTTGGCGTCGCGCAGCCCCAGCTTGTTGGCGATCTCGCGCTGGGTGAAGCCGTGTTCCTGCAGGAACAGTGCTTGGCGCGCCCGGTCGGTGGTCAGCAGGGCCATCGCTTCGGCCACGGTGTCGTTGGCGACGATGGTCTCCTCGATGCCCTTGATGACGTCGAACTCGTCTTCAGGGAGTTCGTCCATCGGCGTGGTGGCCTCCTGGATGCGCTCTTTCTCGGCCCGCAGTGCGCTGCGGTAGATGTTGGCGAACTGATAGAGGCACTGGCCGATGAAGAAGGTGCTCAGCGATGCACCTCCCGAGGGTTGCCAGCGGTGGGTCTTGAGCACCTTGTCGCGGAAGTAGATCAGCGCGGCGACCACGGTGTCGGTGGCGATGTCGTCGATGGTCTGGTCGTCGGGCCAGCCCTCGATGCGGCCCAGACCGTAGCCGGTCAGCGTCTTGGCCTTGCCGTAGATGGTGCCGTGGCGGATCCAGGCGCGCAGCACGCCGAGGCCGTAGCGGGTCAGTTCGCGGGAGAACCGCTCCCACAGCCGGCCGGTGAATTGCTCCAACTGCAGCGCCAGCAGCAGCTCCTCATCGGCTTGAAGACGCCGCAGTCGTTCCAGCTCGGCGGCCAGTTCGGCGGCCAGATCAGGGTCGTCGAGCCAGGCACCGACCAAGCCCTCGTCGACGTCCTGGATGTCGCCCTGGTTGTCCGGTTGTAAGCGCGCGGCATCAACGGGCGGGCCGGGGCGGCGTGCCGGTCGATCCATGGCTACATCTCCAGGAGGCGAGAAAGAGACAACCGATCCCTACGGTTGTCGCTTCCTCTTAAGTCCGCGCGTACGGCCTACCCCTGAAATCTGGAGAAAGTTTTTTCCAGGCAAGTGGTCGCGGGCCGTGCTGCGACCATTGTCCCAGGTCGAACCGACATGTTTCGGCATAGCGGAGGGCTCTGGGGCCCTGGACCGCGACCGAAAGATGGCCTTTCAGCCGCAGACAGCGCTGCTCAAAGCAAAGAGCCCGGGTCGGTCGCAAGGACCGAATACCGGGCTCTTCCTGGCTTTAACCGGGCACGCGCTACACGTCACACCGGTCTGTATGCACCCAATCGTACGTGGACCCCTGATAGAACTCAACGGTGACGGCACCGGGCCCCTGGGTTGAACAATGGTTGAGCCCCCAGCGATTCCACACGTACATGCTCCTGGCCGGTGGGGACCGCACCCGTGCTCTCGACCTGCACGAATGGAACACCCAGCTCAACGCCGCACTGCTGCACGATTTTGCCCACCTCGAAGTTGGCCTTCGCAACTTCTACGACCGGGCACTCATGAACGCCGTCCAGCCAGGCGAAGCCCACTGGACCGACCCAGCTTCATTCACCGCGCTATTCCCGGCGGTACCGGGCAACGACGCCCGCACCCACGCCGACCTGGCCTCCGCACGCACCAAGGCCGGCGGCCCGTCCGCCCCTCCCGGAAAAATCCTTGCCGAGCTGACCTTCGGGTTCTGGGTCCTGCTGACCAGCTCGCGGCACACGACGCTTCTCTGGAACCCACATCTGGAAGCTCTCTACCCGGCCGGGTCCCAGCGACACAAAATTCACTCCGGCCTCGATGACATGCGTAAGGCGCGCAACCGGGTAGCTCACCACGAGCCCGTCCGCGTCGCCGACGTCAACAACCTGATTCGCCGAATGCGCCGCTACGCCGGTTACATCTCTCCCGACCTCCGGCACTACATCCGACAGACCAGCACCGTCGACTCGCTCTTGCAGTCACGTCCTTGACGTGGTGCATGAGCGAGATCACCGTCGCCCGGTAAGCGCATCGATTATGTCGGCTACTGCGCGGCCGATATCGGTAATGCCGGTGGTCGAGCCGGTGGTGCGAACGACATAGGCTGCTAGAAGGCAGAAGCAGACGATCGCAACGATGCTGACGACGGCGGCGTTGGTACTCATGGGCGGTGCTCCATTGGGCGTATACGACCGGAACGGCGGAGCGGCTCCGGCGCCGCGCGGTCAGCGCGGTCCATACTTTCGAGGTCGCCGCAGGCAGAAATACAGGGTGTGCAGGGAAGCTGCCCTACTCGTTGCATAAGCGGGAAGCTAGTAAACCACCGTGCAGGACTTCGGCCGATAGCACTCTGAGCAGCAAAGATGGGCGATCTGTCGCAGTGGAAGTTGACTCAGAACAGGACAACGCCCAGCGGACGAAACCAAGGCCGCGCGTACGTGTCGGAAGCCGTGAGTGGGTCCACGGCGTGAGCCCGGAAAGCGTTATAACCTTCTGTCGTTCTAACGTTATAGAACTTAAACGGTAAAACGTTGTAGCACTTAAGCGTTACAGAGTTACAGCGCTATAATGCTGATGTGACAGTCAACATTGCTGTGTGCCACTCCCGTAAGGGTGGTGTGGGCAAGTCTTTCCTGGCCTACGAGCTGGCCCATCTGCTGGATGCGGTTCTCGTCGATCTAGAGCACGACGGGGGAGGCGTGACGGCCAAGTGGGGGTATCGCCCCCAAGATCACCCACGATCACGGCTTCTGGATGCACTGGAAGCGGGCGCCACCGCGCCGCGGCCGCTACGCGGATTCAAGAAGCCCGACCTCATTCCAGGTCATCCCGATCTCTATGACCACCAGCCCGACGCCAACACCATGGCTGATGCCCTCACCAAATGGGCATCCGAATGGGGCAAACCGTGGATCGTGGTCGACACCCATCCCGGCGCCAGCCCAGCTGCCCACGGTGCCCTGGCCGTGGCCAACATCGTGCTGGCCCCGACTGCGCTACGCACCGCTGAACTCGACGCCACCGCCGAGCTGGTCAATGAGGCGGCCGACTACCCGCTCGTCATCGTCCCCAACTTCGTCCCCACAACACCACCGGCCGCCGAAATTCAGCGACTGCGCAGCATCATCGCCAACACACCCGTACAGGTCGCTCCACCGATACCGACCGCGCTGCACGTAGGAACACGCAAGAAGCGCATCGCCATCACCGCCGAAGCGCCACCTGCGAAGTCGCTACAGAAAGTCGCGGCCGCGCTCACCGGTCTCAGCACCTTCGTGAAGGAGTACGTCAATGGCTGACGGCCTGGACTCGCTCACCGCCATGCGCTCGAAGTCGACCACATCGCGCCGCACAATCCCGCCGCCGCGACACCAACCGCGTCGCACGCCGGTCGACATGCCCGCCGCACCATCGCCAGCAGCCGTATCCGAACCGCCCAAGGCGCAGCCGCCGGCGGCCCCTGTTGCCTCGACGACGACCCCGCCGGCCTCCGGCACCGACCTCACGAAAGTGTCGATCTACCTCGATGACACCACGGACGCCTCCCTCGAGGCTGTGCGCGCAGCGGCCCGCGCGACCAAGCCACGCGTCGACGCCACTCGCAGCGCCGTCGTCCGACTGGCGCTTACCCGGCTCGCCGAACAGCTCACCCCAGCAGAAATCGTCGCTGAGCTGCAACGCAGCGCCGCCACCCATAGCGGCCCCGGCCGCAAACGCGCCTAAACAACGCTTTAGCGTTATAGCGCTATAACGCTAAAGCGTTCAATTGCGCACGTACGTCTTCCTCGGCCTCGATTGTGGCGAAACGATGGGTGGTGGCCGTCAAGGCCGGTAACCGCCGCTGCGCGGTCGACCTACGGTCGAGCCTGGACAGCCACCACCCACCGCGCACACGGGCCACTACGAGGAAGTAGCGGAAAAGCTGGTCATGAGGGGGAGCGAAGGGCTATTCGGACTGAGGCACGCCGGCCCGGTCCAGAAACTCGTTGAGCGCCGCATCCACGATGTCGGTGACCGCATACCCGCGGTCCTTCAACACCTCCACGCGCTGCTGCGTGCCTGGCCGCACATAGGTGTTCAACGGCACCTTCTGGTGCCGCTTACGCAAGGGCAGCGCGTTACCGGCAGCGCCGGGCATACCGCCGTCGAGAGCATCCCCAGCCGAATTGGGCATGCACGCATCCTACATGCAGGACTAGGAGTAGTTTGCACGCAAGTTGCTTGCATGTATGCACGCACGCTCTTACAGTGAGGGCATGGAAACTCCCGGCACGGTCCAAGACGACGTGAGTGCGGTTCGGGACTTCGCGTCCCAGGTCCGTGCGCTGTGTGCGCAGCTGACAGCCAATCCGTTCAACACCCCCGCCGCAGAGAAGCTCCTCGATCTGCTCCTGGAGGACGCCCCGGCAGTGGATCTCGCCTTCGAACGGGTGTTGCGGTCGGTGATCCACGGACCCGCATCGACCGGCGCCCCGATCCTGGACATGCTCGGCGGCCCATGCTGCACCGGTTCGAACGCCGCGCGCGTCGTCGGCGCGGCGGCCTAAAGTCGGCCCTGATGAGCCATCGGCCACACCACGTGTTGCTGCGCGCGAGGCGGACCGTGGTTGAAGACAGCTTCGGCCGTCAATTGGGCGCTCCTGTTGGCGATCATCTCGGTCAGGTCGTACTGCACTTCGCTGCAGGCCTCGTTGAGCAGAACCTGTTGCGCCGAGGCGATCGGGCCGCCCAGTCGCTCATCCGGTCGCCGATCGAGTCCATCTCCGAGAGCACCATGCAGGCCGCCTCGCTGGCGTATTCCTCGATGAACGCCGACCGCGCCTCAGCCGGCCACCACGTCGGGATCGGGAGCTGGGCCGTGTACACCGCCGTGATGGCCGCCTCCAGCTCGGCTGCATCGATCACAAGCCGAACGGTAGCCGTGTGAAAGGAGAGGCGGGATGTGCGCGTGTCGGTACCAGGTACATGGGTCTTTCTGCGTGAAGATCAGGTGCATGGCCCAACCGCACAAAGGTCCGCGCGAGCAGATCAAGGTTCGCGCTGACGCATCCGTCTACGCCCGGCTTCGCGAAATGGCCGCCGAACGCGGCACAAGCGTCAGCCAGCTTTCGGCCGACCTGCTCGCTATCGCGGTCGGGCGTCCCGAGGCTGTTCGCGAACTCGACAAGGAGGTTCTGCCGCTGGCGATGTGATCACCCGCCAGGACCCCAAACTTTGCTTGGAGGGCAGGGCGTCTTGGCCTACGTGACATCTGAATAGCTGGTGTGCGGATTCTCCCGCTGACATGACTAAGGCCCCGCGTTAGCGAGGCCCTGTCGGGGGTTTCGAACCGAGTTGGCGCTCGGTTCCGGGTCCGCACCCGATATCCCCGAAGGGACGATGACTTTGCCGGTCACGTCTCACGGTAGCGCACGTTCTACTGCGGTTCTAGATACGCCGCGAAAAGAGTGCGCGAATCGTGACCTCCACACCGGTTCCCAGCGCGCCAGCAGCGCGCGGCCGGCACCACTCGGCGCTGCACTCAGCAGCGCCGGTTCCAGCAGCCCCCATGTGGCTCGTGCGCACGCCAATGAGCGTCGTCGTGACTGGGTGACGCGCGCGGGCTCCTGCGCACCGTCCGCGCCGATGTGGACCAGTCGCGCCGGGTGGCTCGACGGGCTGTCTCGGTGGGTGCACTCCCCGGCGTTCGGACAGCTGTGCGCTGAGGCGCGGGTGTCGATCACCACGGCCACGCTGTTGTCGATCGCCACGGTGATGGCCGAGCACGCCGATCACGGCACCGGCCGCCACGTCGCCGTCACCCGCGCGACAATCGCCGACAAGGTGGGCTGCGACGTACGCACCGTCACCGCCGCCTGGCGCGTGCTGCGGGCCTCCAGATGGGCCGTGGAAGCCCAACGCGGCCACGGTTCGACAACCACACCCAGCGTCGGCCGCCGACCCTCGGTGTACCACCTGGTCCCGCGTCGCGAAGCCCGTCCAGCGACCCCACCGCTCGTGCATGATTTCCACCTACCGCCGTCAGGCGGTGTCAGTTGTTCTTCTCCCGTAGGGAGTTACTCACCAAGCGGGCGCGCAAGCGCGCCCGCCAACCGATGCTGCGACAACACGCGACAAGCCCGGCCGCGGCGCGCTACCGCGCGACCGCTGGCCACCCAGAAACTCGCCGCGGGACTGGTCGCGCTCACCCACGGTCTCGACCGCGCCCACATCGGTGCCATCTGCGATGCACTCACCGGCGCCGGCATCGACCCCGCAGTGTGGTCCGCGCGGGCGGTCAACGACGCCCTCAACGCCGACATGCGCACCCGAGGAACGACCTGGCCCGACCACATCGCCAACCCCGGTGCGTTCCTGGCCAGCCGGTTGCGACGGCTGTCCTGGACACCCCCCGAGACGGCGCCGACAAAGGCCGGCGGCTGCGCCGCCGCCAGCATCGACCAGACGCCGCACCCAGTGGTGCTCACCGATGCAGCGCGGGCCCGGATCACCGCCGCCCAAGAAGAGATCCGCCGAGTGCTCACCGAACGCGCCCAACGGCGCGGCGCGACATCGGGCTGTCGGTCCAGACATGGCACGGCGGCGCGATGAACCGACTCGCAGCAGACCACCGTGCGGTCCGCGGCGACGCGATGGAGCGCACCGTTGAACGTTCGGTCGACGAGGCGCCTAGTGGTTGCGAACCGGCGCGCTGACGGTGCGGCCAGACGCCACTCTCAGCACCCCCACCAGCGGCCTTTTCGTCGCTTTTCACTCACGTCTTCCGCACTGCCTCCCGCTTCTCTCCCACCCCTCTCGCTGTTCCCATGTTCGCCCGTTCCCCGCATCCCCGCATCCCCGCTGCCCCTCTCACAACCCACCCCCGACTTCAGTACTGCTCTACCGCTCTAACGATATGGCACATTTGCACAATTGTGTGCGATGCTTGGTGTTGTCGTCGTTTTTGGAGTTCCCTTGGCGCCGGTGAAGGGGGTGGTGCGGTGTTGACGGTGGCGAAGTTGTCGTTGTGGTCGGTGAACTATTACAACGACACCGCGCGGGCGGTCGGCGACGCTGTGGCCGACCGGCAGAAGGCCAACGGGGGGTTGGCGGAGTACTACGCCGAACGCGACACCCGCACCCCGGTATGGACGTGCGCGGGGGACGTTCGCGTGGTCGCGGAACTGGTCGGTTTGACCGACGGTGAGCGTGCGGGTGGGGATGCTGATCCCGACGTGGTGGCGCGCTGGCTGGACGCCGGGGTTGCGCCGTCAGGGGAGTGTGGACGTGCGCACGGCAGGAGCGGTGTGCACGGGTTCGATTTGACGTTCTGCGCGCCCAAGTCGGTGTCGTTGGTGCGGGCGTTCGGCGACGACGTGATCGACAAGGCGGTGTCGGCGGCGCATCAGACGGCGATCGCCGAAGCGCTCGAGTACTTGGCGGCCCATGCCGGCTACACCCGCGTGCACAACCCGGTCACGGGAGAGAAAGATCTGCAGAAGCTGCCCGGTTTGGTAGCCGCGGCCTACCAACACGAGACCTCGCGGGCGGGGGATCCGCACCTGCACACCCACGTGTTGGTGCCCAACCGGCAGGCCCGCGCCGATGGCCGGCTGGTGTCCATCGACGGCACGTCGTTGTTTCATGAAGCGCGTGCGGCGGGGATCATCTACCAGGCCACCCTGCGCCACGAACTGCACCGCCTGACCGGTATCGAATGGGGCCCCGTCGACCCCTCCACGGGGATGGCCGAGCTCGCCGGAATCGACCCCACAACCATCATTGCGTGGTCGCAGCGGTCGACTCAGTTGCGGCAGTGGGCGGCGTCAAATCTGACCGTTGTCGAGGAGGTGTCGGCGGCGCAGTTGGCGGCCGCGCAGAAGGCCACCCGACCGCGCAAACCCGAGTCCCTGTCTTGGCAGGAATTGCGCGCGCAATGGCACGCCGACGAGCGTGGTTTTCACGTGTCGCAGACCGCGCAACGCCAGGCCCGCACCGAGCGTGAACACACCGCCCGCCAGGCTGCGGCGCGGGTCACCCGCACCGGGGTGGCGGTGAATCGGCGCGCGGTGGCGGCCATGGCCGCCCGGGGCGATAAGGCCGCGTTGACGCGCGCGGATCTGATCGAAGTTATCGGCGCCCAACTCCCCCTCATCGACGCCCCCGTCGCAGGCTCCCACAGTGCCGGCGACCGTGGCGCGGCAACGCCGCGCCAGCTCATCGAAGCGTGCGTCGACGCGGTCGGGATGCGGCTGTCCGGGCCACTCTTACCGCATCAGCGGGAGGGCTCGCAGCGGTACACCGTAGACCTCATTTTGGCCGAGGAACGACGCGTGTTCGACCTCGTCGACGCCACCAATGTGCGGGCGATGTCGTGGGTGCGTCCCGAGCACACCGCCGCGGTGTTGGGGCTGTCCGAACAGCAGCACCAGGTGGTCAGCTCGATCGCGTCCACCCCGCAGTTGGTGGTCCCGTTGAGCGCGCCGGCCGGTGCCGGGAAGACCACCTCGATGTGGGCGTTGCGCACCATCGTCGAACGCCGCCAGAAAGCGCGGGTGATCGTGATCGCCCCCACCGGCAAAGCCGTCGATGTCGCCCTCGCCGAAGGCGCCGCGTCAGAGGGCTACACCATGCACGCCGCCCTGAAACGATTGGCCGAGGGCCAGCTGGAGTTGGGGCCGTTCGACGTCGTCGTCGTCGATGAAGCCGGCATGGTCGGCACCGGTCACTGGCGCCAACTGCTGTCCGCGACGACGGCGGCCGGGACGAAAACCGTGCTGGTCGGTGACGCCCACCAGCTGGCGCCGGTCAAAGCGCGCGGCGGGATGTTCGCCCAACTCTGTGACGAGCTGCCCTGGACCCAACGCCTGAGCGAGGTGTGGCGCCAGCACGACCCTGCCGAGCGGGCCGCGTCCCTGGCGTTGCGTGATGGTGGGCCCGCCCCGGTGCGCCGCGCGATCGACTGGTACCAAGAGCACCACCGCCTCGCGTGCGGGGATCGGGTCACCATGGCCGCCGACGCGCTGACCGCCCACCACCGCGATCTGGCGGCCGGGAAAGACAGCCTGCTGCTGGCCGACACCGTCGAGATCACCGACGCCCTGAATTGCCGGGTCCACGACCACACCGTCGCTGACCGCGCCCGCGAAGGGCTCGAGGTGGCGACGGTGACCGGGGCGCGCAACCATCACATCAGCGCCGGCGACGTCATCGTCACCCGCAGCAACGACCCCACCCTCCCCGTCACCGCCGCCGACCGTAGCGGCCCGCTGGCCGATGCGCCGGTCCGCAACGGGCAACGCTGGCACGTCGTCGCCGTCGACACCAACCCTGAGCATCCGCGGATCGCCGCCCGCCGGCACGGCGACCAAGCATGGGCCGTGTTCAGTGGTGACTACCTGCGTGAGCATGTCCAGCTCGGGCACGCGGTCACCGTGCACACCGCCCAAGGCGTCACCGCCGAGACCACCCATGCCGTGCTGGCTGACACCGCCAGCCGCAACCTGGCCTACGTCGCCCTGACCCGCGGCCGCGCATCAAATCACGCCTACCTCTACCACCGCGCGGTCGGCGAAGGCGACCACCAACACCGCGACCTATCCGGGACCGACGGGGTACACCTGGCCCACCGCGGCAGCCCCACCCAAGCCGGCCGGGTGCTGCGCCAGATCATCGGCCACGACACCCCCGCCCGCACGGCCCACCACACCGCGGCCGAGACCCCCGACTATGAGCTACCCGACCGGGTCGCCTCCCTCGTCGCCGAACATCACCGCACCGTCACCGCCCGACTCATCAGCCATCGGAGATCTCAACGTAGACAACGGGATCGAGCCCTCGACCGCGTACTGGGGCTCGACCAGAGCCAATCCCGGAGCCAGGAAAGGGACCAGGGCTATGACCTCAGCCTCTGACCCGGCGGCCGTACTTGACACCGGCCGGATCGACGCGGTCGCTGAGGCGCATCCCCACGACTGAGGACACCACGGTCACACCGCTCGGAGTGGGTCGAGCTGGCGGCGATGTAGCGCGCGGATGCGCGGGCTGCGCTTGGATCGCGACGCGTTAACCGATTGCGCGGCAGGTGGTCGAGGCCGCCGTCGAGAAGGACACGATCAATGATCGCTGTTGGCATCAGACTCGCCACGCTCGCCGCGTTCCTGTTCAGCTTTTACGCTGTCGCGCCGACCTATCCGCCAACGGCGGCGCGCATTCCGGCAGCACGCGTCGGTCCGCGCGCTACCGCGGTGGTCGGGGCCTTGTCGGAATGGGCGGCGGAGTGTCTGTCTAGTTTTGCCGATGAGTGTGTGGGTGGGGTTCGGTTGCGGTGTGGGGGGCAGGAGGATGGTGAATGTGGCGCCGCGGCCGCTAGCGCCTTCGACGACGAGGCGTCCGGCGTGTGCGGCGACGATTTCCTGTACTAGGGCCAGCCCGATCCCGTAGCGGCGCTGACCGTCGGGTCGGGTGGGACCGTGGGCGAACCTGGTGAATAACTGCTGGGTCTGGTCAGGGTTGAGGCCGATTCCGCTGTCGGCGACTGCCAGGCGAATAGCGCTGTCATCGTGATCAATTCGTAATTCCACCCGGCCACCGGGTCGCTCGTGTGCGATCGCATTGTCGACGAGGGCTGAGACTGCTCGCCGCAGTGCCGGGCCTGATCCTGTCAGCGGCACGGTCCGGCTGTCGCTGACGACCTCGAGGCCGACGCCTGCGGCGGCGGCGTGCGCGCGGTAGCTGTCTCGCACCTGCTTGGCGAGGGCGACGAGATCGAGATGTTGCCATCTCTCGGGGTGTGCGGCGCGTTCAGCGGAGACCAGCAGGTCGTTCACCACTTCTCCCAGCGCGCGGGTGTCTGCGACCAGGCCGGCGATCTCGCGCTGCATCGGCTCGCTGATCGGTTCGTGGGTGGCTTCCAGCGCGAGCATCTGAGCGCGGGTGTGTAACACGGTCAGCGGTGCTCTCAGTTCGTGGGAGGCGTCGGCGACGAATCGGCGCTGTAGCGCAAGGGCGTCGGCGAGGGGCCGGACGGCGCGGCGCGACATTATCCCCAGCGCAGCTGCGACGCCGAGCATCCCGAGGATCTCGGCCCCGGCCAATGAGGCGAGCAGGCGTTGTTCATCCGCTTTCCGGGGTCGCTGGTCGACTAGCGCCGCGACTCGTCCAGTTTTGTTGTCCTGCACCAACAGTCGGTAGTCGACGCCGTTGTCCGACACGTCCTTGTACCCGGTGGGCAGATCAAGAAACGAGGTGGCACCTGGTGGGGCGTTCGCACTGAGGCTGACCGTTCCATTAGGGCTGCGTAACGCCAAGGCCATACCCGGCGGTGGATCGGTCACATCGTCAACGATGCGGCTGATGTCAGCGAGTTCCCGATCGGTGGCTTGCCGCTGGCGGTGGCTGTCGACCAGGTAGACCAGCAGACCGATGACGACCAGCGCCGCGGCCAGCAGCACAGCCGACCGTAGTGCGGCGCTGCGTCCTGCCCTTCGCAGCACCGCGGCATCGGCCAGCTCGGCGGGGGTTTGAGTTTCGCGGCGGCGCGTCACGCGGAACCGAGGCGGTAGCCGAGGCCGTGGATGGTCACGATGACGTCCTTACCGAGCTTGCGGCGCAGGTAACTGACGTAGGTGTCCACCGCGCCGGGACGCTCCGCGCCGTCGAAGACCCGTGCCAGGAGTTCCTCGCGGGTGAAAGTGCGTCCCGGTCTGATGGCCAGGACCTGCAGGAGTGCGCATTCGCGGGCGGTCAGCTCGACGGGGTCCCCGCTATCGTCGTCATCGACGACGTGACGTTGCTGCGGGTAGAACCGTCGCCCGCAGACCGGCAGCGACGTGGCATGTTCGCTGTGGCGGCGCAGCAGCGCGCGCAGCCGCGCCAGCAGCTCGGGTATCTCGAACGGCTTGACCAGGTAGTCATCGGCGCCGGCATCCAGGCCCTCGACACGGTCGGACAGGGTGCCGTGAGCAGTGAGGACCAGCGCCGGGGTGACCACGCCGCGAGACCGCAGGCGTGACAGGAGTTCGACCCCATCGAGCACGGGTAATCCGCGGTCGATCACCATCGCGGTGTACGAGCGGCTGAGTCCTCGGTGCAAGCCGGCCTGGCCGTCGTGGGCCAGGTCCACGGTGTACCCCTGGCCGAGGAACAAGCGTTCGAGCAGCGCCGCGAGCTGGCGGTCGTCCTCGATCACTAGGAGGTGGCCGTCAGCGGCCGGCGTGGAGCAGGCAGCGCCGGTGCGGGCAGATGCCATAGCGCGAATCCTCGCACGGTAGAGGGCGGTGAACTGTGGTCTCCCAGAAGTTTCGCAGAACTGGTTGGCACTGTCTGGGTCAGGAACCGATGTCGCGAGCGATGCCAAATTGGCCGCCCGGCGTGGGTTTCGCGGGCGGCTCACCACCTCGGCGCCGCACCCACGATTGGTTGGAGCGAAGATGCGCAAGTACGCGACGGAGTTCATCGGCACGTTCGGGTTGGTGTTCACCGTCGCATGTGTTGTCCTCACCACGTCAGCGCTGGCCCCGCTGGCCATCGGGTCGGTGTTGATGGTCATGGTCTACGCCGGCGGCCATGTCTCGGGCGGACACTACAACCCGGCCGTCAGCCTGGCGGTGTATCTGCGCGGCAGGCTGCCGCTGATGGACTTACCTGCTTACTGGCTGGCCCAGATTCTCGGCGGCGGGTTGGCCGCAGCCGCGGCCAACCTGGTCATCAGTCCGACCTCGTCGACCCCGGCGGCGCTGAGCTTCACCGGCCGAACCATGAGTGCAGCCTTGCTGGCGGAGTTTCTGTTCACCTTCGCGCTGGCCTATGTCGTGCTCAACGTCGCCACCAGCAAGGACCATCCGGTGAACTCGTTTTACGGGCTCGCGATCGGCTTCACCGTCGCTGCCGGCGCGATAGCCGTGGGCGGAGTCAGCGGGGGGGTGTTCAACCCGGCCGTCGCGATCGGCGGCAGCGTCATCGGGATTTTCTCGTGGTCAAACCTATGGCTTTACCTGGTGGCCGAGCTGGTTGGCGCCGCTGTTGCTGCGTTGGTCTTCCGCCTCGTCAACGCCGACGACCACGGCCCTGTCCCGCCACCGGCCACCGAGATAGTCCGAGAGTCCGCCGGTCGCTACGCGCAACCGGCGCCCACGATCGAGTCGCCTTTGAATCCCCCCTCGACCCCAGTCCAGTGATTCTCGAAACAACAAGTCGTCACCAGTACACAAGGAGACACCAGCAATGACCCGACCGCAGCCAACCCCCCCCACCACCACCGATTCCGGTGCCCCGGTCCCCAGTGACGAGCACTCGCTCACCGTCGGCCCCGACGGGCCGATCCTGCTGCACGACCACTACCTCATTGAGCAGATGGCGAACTTCAACCGGGAACGCATTGCCGAGCGTCAGCCCCACGCCAAGGGCGGCGGTGCGTTCGGCCACTTCGAAGTGACCCACGACGTGAGCGCCTTCACCCGGGCGGCGGTGTTTCAGCCAGCGACCAAGACCGACACCCTGATCCGGTTCTCCAGCGTCGCCGGCGAGCGCGGCAGCCCCGACACCTGGCGCGACCCCCGCGGGTTCTCGCTGAAGTTCTATACCGCCGAGGGCAACTACGACATGGTCGGCAACAACACCCCGGTGTTCTTCATGCGCGACCCGCTGAAGTTTCAGCACTTCATCCGCTCACAGAAGCGCCGCGCGGACAACAACCTGCGCGACCACGACATGCAGTGGGACTTCTGGACGCTCTCCCCGGAGTCAGCGCATCAGGTCACCTGGCTGATGGGAGACCGCGGGATCCCGCGGACCTGGCGGCACATGAACGGCTATTCCAGCCACACCTACATGTGGGCCAACGCGCACGGTGAGAAGTTTTGGGTGAAGTACCACTTCATAACCAACCAGGGCATCGAATGCTTCACCCAGCACGAGGCCGATCAGATGGCGGCGGCCGACGCCGACTATCACACCCGCGACCTCTACGAACACATCGCCGGCGGCGACTTCCCCAGCTGGACGCTCAACGTTCAGATCATGGCCTACGAGGACGCCAGGACCTACCGGTTCAACCCCTTCGACCTGACCAAGGTGTGGCCGCACGCCGATTACCCGCTCACCGAGGTCGGCCGCCTCACACTGGACCGCAACCCCACCGACTACCACACCGAGATCGAACAGGCCGCGTTCGAACCGAACAACCTCGTGCCGGGTATTGGTTTGAGCCCCGACAAGATGCTGCTGGCCCGGGGGTTTGCCTACTCCGATGCCCACCGCGCCCGCCTCGGTGTCAACTACAAGCAGATCCCGGTGAACGCCCCGCACGCACCCGTGCACAGCTACAGCAAAGACGGGCCGATGCGGGTCCATAACGTCGCCGACCCGGTGTACGCGCCGAACTCCTACGGCGGCCCGACGGCCGACCCGTCCCGCACCGACGATGCCGGGCTCTGGCACGCCGACGGTGACATGGTCCGCGCCGCGTACACGTTGCGCTCCGAGGACGACGACTGGGGCCAAGCCGGCACCCTAGTCCGCAAGGTACTCACCGACGAGCAGCGCCAGCGACTAATCGACAACATCGTCGGCCACCTACTCGACGGCGTATCCGAACCGATTCTGCAACGCGCATTCACCTACTGGCACAACGTGGACCACAACCTCGGCGACGCCGTTGCATCAGGCGTGCGCAACCAACAGGGCAAAACGGACACGAACTCCGCAGCAGGCCAACCCTCCGACGCCTGATGACCGCACCGATGTACGGAGATGAATCGGTATCGGCACGCCAGGTACCGGGCCAATAGCTAAGGTGTGCTGGACCTATCAACTCGCACGCTCGTCATGCAGGTCCTTGACGTGTCAACTGCTTCCCGACGTGACCCAGGCCCTCGAAGTTAGCCCGGTGATTCCCTTCGCCAAATGAAGGCCCGACCCAATCAGGAGTTGACAATTACCACGATCGCAGGCCTGCCGGCCCATGTTCTGCTGGTTCATCTCGTCGTCGTCCTCGCGCCAGCGACCGCGCTCTTGGAGATGTTATGCGGACTTTGGCCGGCAGCCAGGCGTCGGCTGGTCTGGCTGGTATTGGCCATGGCAGTAGTGACAACCGTGTTGACGCCGCTGACCACCGAAGCGGGCCAGTGGTTACTGGACCAGGAAAAAGACCCGACCGCAATACTGCAGACACACGCCGAGCGCGGCGAACAGATGATCTACTTCTCGATTGCGCTTCTCCTAGTCGCCGTTGCGCTGGCCTTCTTGCACTGGCTGGAGGGCCGATCCGACAAGCGCCGAGCCGCCGCCAATATCGCGGTGCTGCTTCTGGCGGTAGTCGTAGGAATTTCGTCCATCGTTGCAGTCGTGCGGATCGGTGATGCCGGGTCCCGGGCGGTATGGGGCGACAACGCCAACAGCGGTAATTAGTTTCGGTTTCACCGTGCAAATGCGTTAGCGACTCACCGTTGTGCGCGTTCCTGGACTTGCCGCCGAATTCCGTCGAGTGCGTCATTTACGTTCTCCGCCTGCCATGACAGCCTGGGGTAGGAGTCACACAGCCCTAGGTACACGCAGTATTCGGCTGACCACAGGACTCGGTAGGTGACGCCTTGGTCGTCGACGGTCACACGAGCTGCCGACCAGTCGGCGTCGCGACGGGTTCTCGGATCGCATTGCCTTGGCGCGCGGCTCACCGGTTACTGTCAGTTGTGTGCACCGTTCTTCTTTCCTTTCGCGCAGTTAGCAGGGCGGCGGCAATGACCTCGCTTCGTTAACAGGATCTCGAATGTCGCCGATTTGCAGCGTTCGGTCGGGTCACCGCTAGCCCATCCCGTCACGATATTTGAACATGTTGGGTTGTGAGGAGGGTCAGGTGATTGCCGTTCCGAAAAGATGCCCAATACCGTAGGTGAACGCCAATCCAAGCGCGCCGCCAATCACGATACGCAGCACGGCGCGGCGAATGTTGCTGCCGCCGATGCGCGCGCCGAGTGCTCCGGCCAGGCCGAGCGCAACCAGCACGGCCGCGAAGGTAATCGGCACCCGCAAGCTGGGCGGGGGCAGCAAGATGGCCAGCAGCGGCAGCAACGCACCGACAGTGAAAGCTGCCGCCGATGCGCCCGCTGCGTGAACCGGGTTGGCGAGGTCATCGGGGTCGATATTCAGTTCGGCGTCGAGATGTGCGGCCAGCACGTCGTGGTTCTTCAACTCGGCGGCGACTTGCGCGGCGGTCTGCGGTGAGAGTCCTTTGGCCTCATAAATCGCAGTTAGCTCGGCATGCTCGTCGTCGGGCAGCTCGCGTAGCTCCCGGCGTTCCTTGTCTACTAGGGCGGCTTCGCTATCACGTTGGCTAGCGACCGACACGTACTCTCCGAGC
>NZ_MVIH01000033.1 GCF_002086695.1 Mycolicibacterium rhodesiae | reverse complement strand
CACAGGACGACCCTGACTGACGATCGCGCTACCGACGCCCGCGTGAGCTCTTACCCGTTCCCGGTGCGCCATTGTGTCGATCGCGGTGGGAGCGGCTGTCAAGGCCATGCCGCTCCCACCGCGATCGAGAACGAGCCTTGACGGCCACCCCCACCACGCACAGACGAGGCCACTATGAGGAAGGGGCAAGCAGGGACGGTGCAGTCGGGGCCCCGTGACTTCCCACGCGTCACATCGGTCCGCACCAAACCGCGTGTCGTTATCAGTTACAGCATGCTTCGACTGGCAGAGTCCTGCTCATGGCTCAACCGCATAAAGGTGACCGCGCCCAGATCATGACGCGCCCCCCTCGTATGGTCTACGAGATTGTCAAACAGAGGGCGGCCGAGCTCGGTATTCCGATGGGCCAATACGTCGCCGACCTACTGGCCGAGCACGTCGGGCACCCGGAACTGGTTCTTGCACTTCACAAATCGAGGGAGGAATTGCCGCTGGCGATGTGACCGTATGCGCCCAGGGATGCAGGACGACGCGCTGGGCCAACACGTGACATCTGAATAGCTGGTACGGAATCCACTCTGAATGACGAAGGCCCCGCCTGAGGGGGGCCACGTCTGGAGGTTCGAACCGAGTTGGTAGCTCGGTTGCGGGTCCCCGTACCCATTTCCCCGAAGGGACTGTCTTGGTGGACAGCTCTCACGGTAGCGCACGCCTGCCTGGCGTTCCAGATATGGCGCGCAATCAGTGCGCAAATCGTGACTTCCTCAACGCGCGATCGCATCGAGCGAGCAGTGCGTGGCCGGCGCCCCTGGGCGCCGCTATCGCACCCACATCGCATGTCGTGCGCGCGCTCGCGAACGAACGCCGGCGCGGCTGGGTGGAGCGTGCTGGTGCGTGTGTGCCGCGGGCGCCGATGTGGACTAGCCGTGCCAGTTGGCTCGCTGGGCTCAACCGCTGGGCCCGGTCGCCGGCCATGGGCCAGTTGTGCGTGGAGCAGCGGGTGTCGATCACCGCGGCCACCTTGTTGTCGATCGCGGCGGTGATGGCCGAGCACGCCGACCACGCCACCGGCCGCCATGTGGCCGTCACCCGCGCCACGATCGCCTCCAGAGTGGGATGTGACGTACGCACCGTGACCGCCGCCTGGCGGGTCCTACGGGCCTCCCAATGGGCGGTGGAGGCCCAACGCGGCCACGGCTCACCCGGCACCCCCAGCATCGGCCGGCGACCCTCGGTGTACCACCTGATTTCCCGCCGGATCCCGCCACCGGTGGCGGCGCAGCGCCATCCCCTGCGCACACCCTGGGTTGGGGATGATTTCCACCTACCGCCGTCAGGCGGTGTGAATTGTTTTTCTCCCGTAGGGAGTTACTCACCAAGCGGGCGCGCGAGCGCACCCGCCCAGCAGCTGACACAAAACGGATTCAAAACCCGTTGCCCATCACCGCCCAGACCGAGCGTTCCCCGGCCGCTGACCCTCCAGCGCCTAGCCGCGGCCCTGGTCGCCGCGACTCACGGGCTGCATCGCGGCCACATCGGCACGATCTGCGATGCGCTGACCGCCGCCGGCGTCGACCCCACGGTGTGGACAGCACGCGCCATCACCGACGCCCTCAACGCCGACATGCGCACCCGCGGCGCGACCTGGCCCGATCACATCACCAACCCCGGCGCGTTCCTATTCAGCCGCCTGCGCCGACTCGACTGGTCACCCGTACAGCACCCGAGCAAGGCCGGCGGCTACGCCGCCGGCAGCCTCGACCAGGAGCCCCCACCCGCACCACCGACGGCCGCCCAGCGGGCCCGCATCACCGCCGCCCAACAGGAGATCCGCCGCGTCCTCCGCGACCGCCCGCACCGTCCCGCGATCGAACGTCCCGACCGCACACTGCGTGCACTCGCTCGGGCTGCCCACTTGCCATCAGTTAGCGAACCTAACCACGAACGAGATCCAGCCTCCTCGATGCCCCAACGAGCAGCGGCTCAGGGGAGCGGTGAGGGTGATGGTCCCGGAGTCCTCGGGCAGGGCCACATCCGGCCGCTGGCATGAGGTGGCGTCTCGGATGCGACGGTGGCGATGTCCCACGGTCGCACCGGCGGTTGCACGGTGGCGTTGACACCCTCGGCGAGGTAGCCCATTAGCGCGGCCAGGCCGACGCTATCTCCCTGCATTTCCAGCACTCGTAGCAACTCCGTCAGCACCCTCGTTTCTACCGGTATCCGCCCCACCCTGACACCCCCATTCCTGGCAAGCACCGCCAACGATCCCCACCTCTTACCCCTACACCAACCTAACCAATTTCACGTCGTCCATACTGACGGCACATTTGCACAAGTTGTGCGAGGCTGGTGGTGGCGTCCGTCGGTTGTCTCCTACGCCTGGTGGTCGGCGGGCGCCCCTGAGTGTGTGGGGGTGGTCTGAGTGTTGACGGTGGCGAAGTTGTCGTTGTGGTCGGTGAACTATTACAACGACACCGCCCGGGCGGTCGACGACGCCCTCAAAGACCGCCAGAAGGCGAATGGGGGGTTGGCGGAGTATTACGCCGAACGCGACACCCGCACACCGGTATGGGCGTGCGCCGGCGACTCCCGGGTGGCCGCGGAACTGGTGGGTTTAGCCGAGGGTGAACGCTCCGGTGGGGATGCCGATCCCGACGTGGTGGCGCGCTGGCTCGATGCCGGCGTCGCCCCCAGTGGGGAGTGCGGACGCGCGCACGGCACGGGCGGGGTGCATGGGTTTGATTTGACGTTTTGCGCGCCCAAGAGTGTGTCGTTGGTGCGGGTTTTTGGCGATGACGTCATCGACAAAGCGGTCTCCGCGGCGCATCAGACCGCGATCGCCGAAGCGCTCGAATACTTGGCGGCGCATGCCGGTTACACCCGGGTGCACAACCCCGTCACCGGCGACAAAGACCTGCAGAAACTGCCCGGTTTGGTGGCCGCGGCCTACCAGCATGAGACCTCCCGGGCGGGCGATCCGCACCTGCACACCCACGTGTTGGTGCCCAACCGCCAAGCCCGCGCCGATGGCCGGCTGGTGTCGATTGACGGCACCAGTTTGTTCCACGAAGCCAGGGCTGCCGGGATCATCTATCAGGCCACCCTGCGCCACGAACTGCACCGCCTCGCCGGGATCGAATGGGGCCCGGTCGACGCCCGCACGGGGATGGCCGAGATCGCCGGAATTGACCCCACAACGATCGCCGCGTGGTCGAAACGAAGCACTCAGCTACGCGAGTGGGCGGCGAACAATTTGACCGTCGTCGACACCGCGGCGGAGTTGTCACAGGCGCAGTTGGCGGCTGCGCAGAAAGCCACCCGACCGCGCAAACCCGAGTCGCTGTCGTGGACCGAACTGCGGGAGCAGTGGCGCGCCGACGCGCGTGGCTTGCGGGTGTCGCGCCCCGCCCAACAGCAGGCGCGGGAAGCGCGCCTGCAGGCGGCGCGGGATGCCGCAGCGCGCCTGTCACGCGGTGCGCTGGTGGTGGATCGGCGCGCGGTGGCGGCGATGGCGGCCCGCGCCGACAAAGCCGCGTTAACGCGGGCGGATCTGGTCGAAGTCATCGGCGCTCAACTGCCCCTGATGAGCGCCGACGCGGCCGGTTTCGACAGCGCTGGCGGTGTGGGTGCGGGGTTGCCGCGTCAGCTCATCGAAGCGTGCGTGGATGCGGTCGGGATGCGGCTGACAGGGCCGCGGTTGGCGCATCAGCGCGAAGGATCCGCGCGCTACACCGTCGATGTGATCGTGGCTGAGGAACGCCGGGTGTTCGACCTCGTCGACGCCACCAACCTGCGCGCCATGGCCTGGGTGCGCCCCGACGAGCACACCGCCGCCGCCCTGGGGTTGTCGGATCAGCAGCACCAGGTAGTCACGGCGATTGCGGCCAGCCCTCAGTTGGTGATGCCGTTGAGCGCGCCGGCGGGTGCGGGGAAGACGACGTCGATGCGGGCGTTGCGCACCATCATCGAGCGCCGCCAGAAGGCGCGGATGATTGTGCTTGCCCCCACCGGCAAAGCCGTCGATGTCGCCCTGGCCGAAGGGGTGGCCAGCGAGGGCTACACCGTGCACGACGCCCTGGGCCGCCTCGCCGACGGCCGGCTGCAGCTCGGTCCGTTCGACGTCGTCGTGGTCGACGAAGCCGGCATGGTCGGCACCGACCACTGGCGACACCTGCTCACCCACACCACGCAGTCCGGGACGAAAACCGTGCTGGTCGGGGATGCCCACCAACTCGAACCGGTCAAAGCCCGCGGCGGCATGTTCGCCCAACTCTGCGAGGAGCTGCCCTGGACCCAACGCCTCTCCGAAGTGTGGCGCATGCAGGACCCGGCCGAACGGACGGCGTCGTTGGCGGTGCGGGACGGCGGGCCCGCCCCCGTGCGCCGCGCGATCAGCTGGTATCGCGACCATGACCGGCTGCACGCCGGGGATCAGGTCACCATGGCCGCTGACGCCCTGGCCGCCCACCAGAAGGATCTCGCCGCGGGCAAGGATGCGTTGCTGCTGGCAGACACCATCGAGATGTGTGATGCGCTCAACCGCCGCGTCCACGACCACACCGTCGCCCAGCGTGCCGCCGCGGGCCGGGACACCACGACGGTGCCCGGGCCGCGTGGCCACCACATCGGGGTCGGCGACATCATCGTCACCCGCCGCAACGACCCCACGATCACCGTCTACCAACCCGAAGACCGCACCCAACAGTTGTTGGAGGCGCCGGTGCGTAACGGGCAACGCTGGCAGGTGGTCAAAGTCGACGACACCCCCGCGCATCCGCGCCTGGCCGCCCGTCGCCTGGGCGACGGGGCGTGGGCGGTCTTCAGCGACGACTACCTCCGTGAGCAGGTGCAGCTCGGGCATGCGGTCACCGTGCACGCCGCCCAAGGCGTCACCGCCGATACCACCCATGCGGTGCTGGCCGACACCGCCAGCCGCAACCTGGCCTACGTCGCCCTCACCCGCGGCCGCGACGCCAACCACGCCTACCTCTACCCCCGCGACCCGGCCGAGGCCGACCACGCCCACCACAGTGACCAGGCTGCCGAGGTGGAGGGGGTGCATCTGGCGCGCCGCGGCACCCCCACCCAAGCCGCCCGGGCGCTACGACAGGTCATCGCCCATGACGAAACCGCCCGCACCGCACACCAGATCGCCGCCACCACCCCCACCCACCTGCTGCCCGAGATGGTCGCCGCCCTTGTAGCCGAACACCATAAGGCGCTCACCCAACGGCGCAGTGCCTACCAGAAAACCCAACGCACACAACGTGATCGGGAATTAGATCGGCACCTCGGCCTGGATCGCAGCCGACACCGCGACCAAGAGCAGGGCTATGACCTCAGCCTCTAACCACCCATGCCTATGGTCGCCGTCGCTAGCATCAACGGTCTTTACGGGTTGGTGTCGAAGTCGACGTCGACGCGGAAGATGTCCGCACGCAGCCAGGAGATGGTGAGTTCCACTGGGCGGTGGCCGCGTGCGGCGGCGTCGGTTCGGCTTCGGATCGCAATGACCGGGGGGTGTCCATGTAATCGGAGGTGGCGGGCGACCTCGGGTGGGGCTGGATCTATTGCGACGCCGAACCAGCCCCGGACGGGCTCGAGGCGGTAATGCCGGTCGAGCACGTCGTGCAGCGAGGCTGTCGTATCAAGCGTTTGCGGCAGGTCGGGCAGGAGTTCGGGGTCGAGCCATGAGTCGGCGAAGCCGACGAGTTCGTCATCGACATAGCGATCGCGGGACACGGCGAGCAGTTGGCGGCGAGCGTCGATCCGCATGCGCCGCCGCACTTCGACGGGTGGCTTGTCGAGCCGCCACGATGTGGTGCGGATAGCTGGGGTGCGGCCGGCATTGCGGACGCTGGCGCTCCAGCTGGGTGGGTTGTCTCGCGAGATGGTGTAGTCGATGCGACGAGAGACAAAGGTTCCTGATCCCTGTCGCCGAAGTACCAGATAGCGGCTTTCTAGCTCCGCCAGCGCGGCGCGGGCAGTAAGGCGGCTCACACCCAATTGGCGGGCAAGCTTGTCCTCGGGAGGGAGACGGGTGCCGACGTGCATATCAGCGATCTGTGCTGCAAGTGTTTCGGCCACAACCAAGTACATCGGCATCCGGGTGGCGGTCTGCTCGGGTTCGGCGCCGTCGGCGGGCGGCGTCATTCTCTCGGCAAGGGCATAATGGCCGATCCTTGGTGGACGCTATTGGCAGCGCCCTCGGGCACATCGCCGGCCAGCGCCTGCAGGATTGAGGTAGCTGCGCGTTGTTCGATCGCGAGCCGCGCCGCGTCGACGGCTGAGCCGAGGTGAGGGGTAAACAGCGTTTTTTCCGGCTGGCCGATGAGCCCAGGGTGGGGATGTCCTGGCCGTTCGGGGCGAGAGTAGTCCTCGAACTCGAACACGTCAGCAGCGTATCCGCCTAAATGGCCGAGGCGCAGCAGCTCGGCAACGACGTCTTCACACACCACCGACCCGCGCCCTACGTTGACCAGGAGTGCACCTGCCCGCATTGACGCCAGGGCGGCGCGGTCGAGCAAGTGCATGGTGTCCGGCCCGAGTGGGGCACAGACGATGACGGCATCGCTGGATGTCAGCAGCTCTGTCAGCGTCACCTGTTCAAGTCCCAGGAAATCGGCGACTGCTGCCGGCACAGGTGCGGGATCGCTGTAGCGCAGGCGGGCGTCGAATCCACGAAGCAGCCGGGCGACCGCTCGCCCGACGGCGCCTGCACCGATGATGCCGATCGTCGCCCCGATGAGGGATTGCCCATAAAGCACGGGACGCCATCCGGGAAATCCGGCGCGGACGCGGCGGTCTCCAGGTGCTACGTTGCGCGCTAGGCCGATGAGGAGTCCAACGGCAAGTTCGGCAGTGGGGTCGGTGAGCAGGTCCTCGACACGGGTCATCCAGATCCCGCGGGAGGTGCATGCCTCAAGGTCAATGTTGTCGTCGCCCTTCAGCGCACCGGCGATCACGCGTAGTCGCGGGCAAGCGTCGAGGAAGTCGGCATCGATCCGGTCGGGCATGAAGACCATTAACGCGTCGGCGTTCGCGGCGCGCCGCTGGAGCTCGGCGGCGGGAAGGCTGTCCTCGTGCTGATTGGGTATCACTTCGCAGCGTTGGCTGAGCAGCGTGATGACCTGCGGATGCACGCGGTGGCTGAGCACGACGAGCGGACGTCGTTGATGTGTATTCACGCGAACCGCCTTCGGAGAAATCCGCCGAAACCGTCAACGACTGTGACGGTCGCCAAGATAAGGAGGAGGATGGCGGCGACCTTGTGGTACTGCAGGGTACGCAGTGCAGCGATCAACTCGAACCCGATTCCACCGGCGCCGACGACCCCGACGACGACCGAGGCGCGGAAGTTGTATTCCCACCGGTAGATAGTCACGTCGGCCATCTGGGGTAACACCTGAGACAGCACGCCGTGCAAGATCACCTGCGGTGGCGTGGCGCCGACCGCGCGCGCCGCCTCGATCGGGGCTTGGTCGGCGTGTTCGATGGCCTCTGCGAAGAACTTCCCGACCATTCCGGCCGAATGGATGCCCAGCGCGAGCGCACCAGGAAGTGCACCGAAACCTACGGCGGCCACGAACACGATCGCTATGATCAGTTCCGGCACCGATCGGAGGGTGTTAAGCATCATGCGCGCCGCCCAGTACACGGCCGGGTGCGGTGAGGTGTTGCGAGCGCCGAGCAGAGCTATCGGTACCGATAAGAGGATCGCGAGCGCGGTCGCCGCCACGCTCATCGACAGTGAGTCCCACAGCGGATGCCACCACGAATCGAGATCGGTGAAATCAGGAGGCCACGACTGGGTCAGCAGGTCGACGATGTCGACCATGCCGGCGGCCATCCGACCCGCGTCGAGCAGCCCGACGGCGTAGGCGCACAGCACGATAAGGATGATCACCGCACTCACCTCACCGAATACGCGGCCCCAGCCGACTCGCGTTCTGCGCGATACGGAATCGAATCGATCGTGCTCATCCCCCGCGGCCGGAGGTGATAAGACGCGGTTCACCGGCTGAACTCGGCGAGGTTAATGTTCAGGAGCGGGGCGAGTTGACGTACGACGTCGTAGTCCTGGTCCTTAACGGGGGCAAACCCTGCGCCCTTGAACGGTTTGAGCACTGATTTGTCGTCGAGTCCGAGAAAGGCTGCACGCACGTTGTTCTTGAAGTCTTCGGGCAGGCTCGACCGTACGGTCCACGGATAGTTCGGGTAGGGATTGGATTCGGCGATCACCACCACTTTGCTTGGGTCGATGGTGCCGTTCTTGACGAGTTGCTCGTAGATGGGTTTGCTTAACCCACCAGCTTGCGCGTTGCCGTTCTGCACCGCCAAAGCGACGGCGTCGTGGGCCCCGACGTGCTGCTCCTGATAGTCTCCGCGGTCCACTCTCAGGCCAGCATCGGCTAGCATGGCTTTCGGAATCAGGTGGCTGGACGTGCTTGCCGGGTCCCCCCACGCGACGGTCTTCCCGGCCACGTCCTTGAGGTTTTTGATTCCGGATGCCGGGTTGGCCACAAAGACCGCGCGGTACGTCGGCGGCTGGCCCTTCACTTCGGTCAAGGCGGCGAAGGGTTCGATATCGGCCTTCTCTTTGGCGAGCACGTACGACAGGGGCCCGAAGTAGGCCAGTTCGAGTCGGCCGTGAGCCATCGCTTCGATCATCGAGGAGTAGTCAGTGGTGACCACCAACTCCACCTTGTGTCCCAACTTGCTTTCAAGGTAGGTCTTGAGCGGTTGATTCTTGTTGATCACTTCGGCGGCGTTCTCATCGGGCAGCAGGGCCACCCGAATGGTGTCGGGCACCGATCCGCTAGCCGGGGTGGAACTTGAGCCGCATCCGACCAGACCCATCACGAGGACCAGGATGGTCGCCAGAGCTGCAGCACATTGAGGCCGATCAGGCCGCCTATACATCAATAATTCCTTTGGTCAGTTGAGGGTCGGTTTGATAGGGACGTCCGGGGTGTTGACTGGGGTTGGCGCTTGCCGACGTCGACTTGTCCGGGCCGCCCTCGTAGATCAGCCGTAGTACCGGCTCGGCGACGTCGGCAGGTGGGCCGTCATACACAATCTCGCCGTGGGCGAGGCCGACGATCCTGTCAGCGTGCTGCAGCGCGAGCTCAACCTGATGCAGGCTGGCTACCAAGGTGATGCCGTTCTGTGTGCACACCCGCCGCAGCAGAGTCATGACCCGCTGGGCGGTGCCAGGGTCGAGGCTGGCGACCGGCTCGTCGGCCAGAATTAGGCGGGGCTGCTGAGCAAGCGCGCGGGCGATACCGACCCGTTGTTGCTCGCCGCCGCTGAGATGGTCTGCTCGCTCCAACGACCTGTCGAGCAATCCCACTTGGTCTAGGGCCTTCAGTGCGATGTCTAGGTCGCCTCGACGAGCCGGTAGAAACCCGCGAAGTAGATGGTGGTAGCCCACCCTGCCCAGCAGGACATTACGCAGCGCGGTATAGCGCAGGATCAGCTGGTGCTGTTGAAAGACCATGCCCGTCTGCCGGCGATGCTCGCGCAGTGCCCGACGTGAGTCCAGCGCCGGCAGTCCGTCGGCTCTCACCGTGCCCGTCGTCGGTCTCACCAGCATGTTCATGCAGCGCAATAGCGTGGACTTCCCGGCTCCCGACGGTCCGAGTAAAACGGTGACCTCGCCGGGTTGGATCTCCAGCGAGGTGGGGGACAGCGCCTGCACGCCGCGGGGGTAGGTCTTGCTCACCTCAGCCAGCTCCAGCAATGTAAAATTCCTCAGTAGGTTTCGATTATTCGAGTCAATTGTTATAGAGGATTTTCCTATCTGAGAGATGGCGTGGTGAACGCATGTTGAACTTCTGTCGATCTTTGGTGAGCAGGTGAAGCGCTTTCACGTTCGGGCAACCCAAGCGCGTAAAGCTGTACTGCCATGACCGCCTGGACTCCCGGCCAGCCTCTCCCCGACTACGTTATTGGGCACGTCATTGCGGTTCTGCCGGAACGGCTCGTGGACGATGCGCATGTGGTTGTTCGTGAGGGCAAGATCGCAGAAGTCGGCCCGCACTCGCCCGGTTTGAGGTACGACCTCGACGGCCGTGGGGCAGCTTTGCTACCGGGGTTGGTCGATGCCCATAGCGACGCTCTTGGCCTGGAGCTGCGTTCGCGACCCGGAACTGAGATCGACGCTACGTTCGCCCTCGCCTCCACGGGTTCTCGGCTACGAGCAAGCGGGGTCACGACCGTATTCCACGGGCTGGCGTTTCAGCGACGTTCGATTGTCGGTATGCCGATCGGCTCCCCGAACGCGTCAGAGCTGTCGGCGGCGTTGTGTGAGCGTGACGACGACTACCACGTCGATCACCGCGTGCTGCACCGGCTTGACGTTCGGTGTGAGCAGGGACGCGCCCTTCTCGAGGAGCAGTTAGTTGCTTATAAGGCGCGACGGCCCGCCGTGGCGCCTGTGGTGTCGCATGAAGACCACACCCCCGGGCTGGGTCAGTTCGCCGACCCAGCCACGATGTGTCGTTGGCTAATGATCCAGGAGGGAATGAGCGAGACCCAGGCGGCAAGCCACGTCACCCGCTGGCGGGCCGAGCGCGAGAGGTACGCCGATGTGCGCGACGAGACGCTGGTTTGGCTCAGCACGCTGGCCCGCGCAGGGCAAATCCGACTCTTTGGTCACGATCTCGCCACCGGCAATGATATCGCTGAGCTGGCTGATCGCGGCGGCCTGGTCGCAGAGTTTCCCACCACAATGCAGGCGGCCAAGGCAGCGCGTGACCGCGACCTATTTGTCGTGGCGGGAGCTGCTAACGTCGTCCAGGGTGGCTCACACACCGGCAACGTATCCGCCGCTGAACTTGTAGCCGCCGGACTTGTCCACGCACTCGCTAGTGACTATCTGCCCACCTCCATGCTCGCGGCGGCCGTTCACCTTGCCCGCCAAGGCCTGCTCTCCCTCCCTCAGGCCGTCACGCTGGTGACACTCGGCCCAGCTGTCTGCGTAGGCCTTAACGATCGTGGTGCGCTGCGCGAGGGTATGCGCGCCGACCTGGTGCTCGCAGATTTATCCCCCACCTGGCCGGTGGTGCATGCCGTCCTGCGAGCATCCCCCCAGACCGCCCCGCCACCCTCGGCCAGCTAATCTGGGCCTCTTGTTGTTCCGGACCCTAAACCGTCAACGCCGGACATGGCTCAGCGAAGTACACGAATCTTCGGTACGCGATGCGCGATCGGACTGCAGATGAAGCCGGCTTGCCGATGGAGTCGTACCGAATGGCGTGAGCGGCTCCGAGACAACGGATAACAGCACCGCCGTATCACATCTAGAGATTGCGGGCGGCTCAGATCCTGTGTCCCGAAGGTCACCGCCGAAGTGGTTGAATGCCAACACATGTCCCTGCAGGAACGCCTCCTGCCCCTGGGTGGTGAACGCGACGTGGAAGGCCCGGCCCGAGCAGGACAGCCGCATCACGAACATCCAGCATTTGACCAGCACGCCGCCGATGTGGGTCCAGAACTCTCCGAAATCCACTTCCGCTTCCGCACCGGGCAGATGATTCTGTGGAACCGCGACCTCGATCCTGTTCAGGCCCAGCTCGATTCGTCGTTTGGCGACGTATCGTGACACGGTTACTTCGGAGCATGTCGCACCGTGTTCGGTGACCAGGCGCTGCCAGATCCGGCGTGCGGTGTGACGCTGCTTGCGGGGAGCATGCTGATCGGCGATCAGCCACCCATCGACGACCGCAGCATGTTGGTCGATCGCCGGTCGAGGGCGCGGCCGGTACGGCTTACGCGGCGGTGGCACCCTTCAACTCGACCTCTGCTGACCTCTGACTACTCAAAAAGCCTCTAGTCTGTCTCGCATCTAAAGAAACGAGACAGCCACTCACGGGCCACTCCTGCTGGATAACCTCCAGGTCGCGTTGTCTCATTTCTTGTCTCACACCGCGTGTCCCAGATCCTCGCTGTCGGAGGAGATGAGACGGTAGTGGTGTGACGGCGATTCTCGGGTACGCCCGCGTGAGCACTGCAGCCCAAGAGCTCGACGCGCAACTGGCTGTGCTCAATGCCGCTGGCGTCGAGTCCGGCCATATGTTCACCGACAAGCTCTCGGGAGCGGTGAGCACTGATCGGCCTGGATTGGCGGCGATGCTGCATTACGCCCGTGAGGGCGACACCGTAGTGGTCACTGCGATCGATCGACTGGGCCGCTCCGTCGCCGAAGTAACTCGCACCATCACTGAACTTGATGAGCGTCAAATCTTGTTGCGCGCCTTGCGTGAAGGTGTGGATACGGGCACTCCAACCGGCCGTGCCGTGGCTGCCATCATGGCTACCTTGGCCGAGCTAGAGCTTGAACTCGGTCGCGAGCGCCGTGCTGCTTCGCGTGAGTCCAGGCGGACGCGCCGCCTGCCAGCCACAAAGCCCGCCAAACTCTCCCTTGAGCGACAGCAGCAGCTTCGTCGGCTCGCCGAGACTGGCGAACCCGTACGAGAACTGGCCAAAGCCTTCGGTATTGGACGGGCGACCGCCTATCGCTACTTGTCGGCAGCGCCGATGGCGTGAGGGACGAGAGGTCACACGCGCGTCGTCTGGTTCGTCTTGACGGGTTGTGGTCTGGAGGTCCACACTGATCGGTGCAAGCACCTCGCTAGGTGAGGCGTCTGCGCGGATAAAGGCCACTGACCCCGAACGTCGAAAGACGCCCCGGGTCAGGACAGCTCTTCCCGGATTAAGGGTTGAGCCCAAGTGGCTTCGAGCACCGAGTGTTTCTGGTGGCCGATACGCCGTGCAGTGCCGAAGCTCTGACGAGAGGGGTGTAGGTGCGGTCACTGTGCCGCACGTCCGCCCCATGTGGTGCTTTTCGATGTGACGCCCGCGTGCGTCCTGGCTGCGAGGAGGTGAGGAACACCGTTGAGTACCAGCGATAAACCGCCGTCGGCGGGTTCGGAATTGTTCCCGCTACGTGGCCAGCTTGAGTCGATCGAGGCCTGAAGCCCCTCTCATCGTTAATTGTTCGAGTGCACCATTGTTCAGACGATGCACTCCTACGACGCTGCTGCCTGCTCGAGGTCCGCGTGACACTCAAAGATGCCGCGACACCCCAATTTTTCTTTGCGTCAAGGAGTTTTGTCATGGTTGTTGTTCTGTCTCGTCTTCGCATACCCATGGTGTCGATGGCGTCCCGTGCCGCACACGGATGGTTCACCTGGGGCCACAGGGCGTGTCGACGGGTGTGGGTCCGGCGCAATTTGACCCCACAGGAGCGGGCGTACCTGTTGGCGTCCTACACCCCGCCCGCGCTGATCACGGCGTCATTGGGTGGGCACGTCGGCTGACCGGTTCGGGCTGGGGTGCATCACAACCCCGGCCCGCCCCGGCACACGCCGCCGCGCGAGGAGGCCCACCGATGGACTCCCACGATGATCAGACGCACGACGCGATCGATAAACCCGCCAAAATTGCAGCGCCGCAAAGGGTGTCAGGCCAGCGGGCCGATGGAACGCTGACCGCCACCATCCGGATGCTCACCGCCCGGGCGATGCTGCGGCACGGTGGTGACCCGGCGGTGGTCGCCACCACAACCCGCGTCCCGCAAGTGTTGGTCGAGGTGATGGCCGACATGGCCGACACCTCTACCCGTCCAAATTCCCAACCCAGCACCTCTGGGCGATGTGGTGGGCGGCCCGCCGCGCGTCTAGCAGGTGTACCCGCCGATACGCACCTGTGGCGACAGGAGATTGACAGGAATGGCTCGATGTTGCGAGCCGTACGACCTGGTCATACTGAGGGCATGCCGGAGAAACGATGGTCCCGCACGCGGCGCAATCCCCCGCGGGCGGCGTCCGCCGGATCGAACCCGGCGTTCCTCGGTGACCTTGGAATGACTCCGGAGCGATCAACGGCCCCACTGCCGGAGGCCGATGACGATCGCCACGCCAGCGTGCGGGTCCGACTTGCGGCGCTGATGCTGCGCCGCGGAGACGACGTCGGTGATGTCAGCGTGGCGACCGATGTCCCGGTCGCCCTGCTTGAGCTGCTTCGCGCGGAAGTCGCCGATGAAGCCGACCTCGATCAGCAGCGCCAGGCCACCGTTGACGACGTGAGGCGCCGCCGCCGGGTCATGATCGCCGTGCTGATCATGGAGGTCGCCGCGGTGGCGAACATCGTCGTTGGCCTGATCGCGCTGATCGGGCACCTCGCCGGGTTGGGGTTACTGGCCAGCATGATCGGGTCGGCGCTTCTCCTTGCCATCTACGTGGTAGCCAGATTCGCGACCCCTACGCGATCTCGCACTGGCTACAGCCCTCGGTACGCGGCCCGGCGTAAGGGTCGTGATCGAGGGTCCGGTGACTAACGACCTCTGTGGACGATCCCTCCACATGTCCCAGGTTGGGTGTCTACCGACTGTGGTCGAGATTGGTGTCGCCCAGTGTTCACGTGGTCGTGCGCATATGGAACCGCGCATTCGGGCACGGCCGCGTTCGTCTCATCGAGAAGGAAGAGTCACTATGAGTGAAGTCCCGCCTGATGGTCGAGTGCCCACGGCGTCACGTCCGGTGATCCATCTGTCCGATCTCCTGGGTCGTCCGGTCGTCGCGAAGGCCGGTGACGCGGTGGGCCGGGTCGATGACGTCATCGTCAGCCTGCGCGGTGCCGAGGGGTATCCGCCGGTCACCGGCCTGGTGGTGGGGATCGGCGGCCGTCGGGTGTACGTGTCGTCCGGGCAGATCACCGACCTGACCCAGGAACACGTAGATCTGTCGAAGAACAAGGTGGATCTGCGCGAGTTCGAACGCCGTGACGGCGAGGTTCTGTTGCGCACTGACGTGCTCGATCACCGGCTCATCGACGTCGCGTCCGCGGAGTTGGTGCACGCCTACGACATCGAGCTCGAGGACACCGGAAAGGGCTGGGTGCTGGCACGGCTGGATACCCGCCGGCCGGCGCGGCTGTTCGGGTTGATCAAATCCGTTGGGGGGCATGCCAGCCGGGACTGGAAGTCCTTCGAACCGCTCATCGGGCACACGGCGAGCGTGTTGGAGCGCGCGGGCGGGCGGATGTCGAAGCTGAAGCCGGCCCAGATCGCGGACCTGCTGGAGGACGCCGACAAGGACGAGGGCGGGGAGATCCTGGACCGCCTCCACTCCGACCCGGAGTTGGAGGCCGACGTCTTCGAGGAACTCGACCCCGACAAGGCCACCAAGATCCTGGGCGACATGACCGATACCGAGGTCGCCGGGGTATTGGCCCGGATGCGGGCCGACGACGCGGCGGACGCGATCGCCGATTTGCGCCAGTCCCGCCGTCGTCGGGTGCTGGATCTGCTCCCAGCGGGTCAGCGCACCAAGGTAATCACGCTGATGGGGTTCAACCCCTCGACCGCGGGCGGGTTGATGAGCGTCGACGTGGCGTCGTGTTATACGGATGCCACTGCTGCGGAAGCTCTTTCGATCATCACCGCCGCCCGGGCGATGCAACCCGAGGCGTTGCTCAAGATGCACGGGGTCAACGAGGCCGGCGAATTGGTCGGGGTGGTCTCGGTGATCCGGCTGCTGCAATCCGACCCCCACACCCCGGTCTCGGAGCTGCTCGACGTCGACCCGATCCGAGTCACCCCGGAAGCCGACCTGACCGACGTCGCCTTGCTGATGGCCGACTACAACCTGGTCGCCATCCCCGTCGTCGACGAGGGCGACCGGGTGGTCGGTGTGGTGACCTTCGATGACGTCCTGGAGGCCACCATCCCGGAGGATTGGCGACGCCGCGAACCCGCGCCGCGCCCGATCCGCGACGTCGACGTCGTCGGTGCCCAGGACGGGGCCGGTCATGGCTGACTCCCACCCGCCGGTAGGCACCACCGACCCCACCGCGCCGGATCAGGCTCCCGCTGCTGATGTCACCCCACAGGCCGCGTCCACCAGCGCGCCGGGTCCCGAGCCGACTCCGGCCCCTGCAGCGCCTCAGGCGTCGGCGGTATTGGATACCGCCCATCTGGGTGACATCGAGGGTGCGTTCGGTCGGGTCAGCGTCGGCGACAGTGATCAGAGCCGCACGTTCAAGACCCGGCTGCTGACCCTGTTGGCGATCCTGGGCCCAGGGATCATCGTGATGGTCGGCGACAACGACGCCGGCGGTGTCGCCACCTACGCCCAGGCCGGCCAAAACTACGGCTACAGCCTGCTCTGGGTACTGCTGCTGCTGATCCCGGTGCTGATCGTCAACCAGGAGATGGTGGTGCGCCTGGGCGCGGTCACCGGGGTTGGCCATGCCCGGCTGATCAACGAACGCTTCGGCCGCGGCTGGGGTTGGTTCTCCGTCGGCGACTTGTTCCTGCTGAACTTCCTCACCATCGTCACCGAGTTCATCGGCGTCTCCTTGGCCGCCACCTATTTCGGCATCTCCAAGTACATCGTCGTGCCCACCGCCGCCGTGGCGTTGGTGGCGATCATGGCCTCGGGCAGCTTCCGGCGCTGGGAACGCGCCATGTTCGTGTTCATCGCGATCACCTTGCTGCAGATACCGATGCTGCTGCTGTCGCACCCCCAGTGGGGGGCGGCCGCCCAGGCTTTCGTCGTTCCGGGCATCAAGGGTGGGCTCAGCTCGGATGCGGTGCTGCTGATCATTGCGATCGTGGGCACCACCGTTGCGCCGTGGCAACTGTTCTTTCAGCAGTCCAACATCGTCGACAAGCGCATCACCCCGCGCTTCATCGGCTACGAGCGCGCCGACACCACCATCGGCGCGTTCGTGGTGGTCATCGGTGCGGCTGCGTTGATGATGACCGCGGACTGGGCGGCCCGCTCCACCGGCAGTCAGGGCACCTTCGGCGACGCCGGCGACATCGCCCGTCTGCTGTCGGCGCATAGCAGTGTGCTGGGTCCGGTCTTTGCGATCGTGCTGCTAGATGCCTCCATCGTCGGCGCAGCCGCGGTGACGCTGGCCACCAGCTACGCGTTTGGCGATGTGTTCGGTCTCAAGCACTCCCTGCACCGCGGGTTCTCCGACGCCAAACCTTTCTACGTCTCCTACATCGCGATGGTCGCCGCCGCCGCGGGGATCGTGCTGATACCGGGTGCCCCGCTGGGACTGATCACCACCGCGGTGCAGGCGCTGGCCGGGCTGCTGCTGCCCAGCGCGAGCGTGTTCCTGCTGCTGTTGTGCAATGACCGGGAGGTGTTGGGTCCCTGGGTGAACCGCCGCTGGCTCAACGTCGTCGCGGTGTTCATCGTCTCGGTGCTGCTCTTGCTGTCCGGGATCCTGATGGCCACCACGCTGTTCCCGGATCTGGACGTCGTCTCGGTGACCGAATATCTCGCGGCGGGAATCGTCGTCCTAGCGGCTTTCGCGGTGGGCACCCTCAAGTGGTTGCAACGCCGTCGCCCCACGGCGCCAGCTCCCCCGCCAGCGGTGGACGGCCCGGAGAAGATGCGGTGGCGGATGCCGCCCCTGGCGCTGCTGGAACCCGTCACCTGGTCGGCCGGAACGAAACTCGGCATGCTCGCCCTACGCGGCTACCTCGTCGTCGGCGCCGTGTTGTTGATCGTCAAAGCCGTGCAACTCGGCGGCGGATGACATGTCCCGAACCAACCAGGCACCAGTCCATAGGCCGGACGTGAGTGTTGGATTGAATGGCTCGCTGGCTGTGGCGTCGCCCCCGCTGCCGCAATACAGCCACCACGCGGTGATCATCGGCGCCACGATCCTGCTGGTGACCATCGCGGTGATCGCGACGGTGACACTGCTGATCATCTGGGGCCGACGGGGCCGTTAAGCGCGTTCTCGACTGAGACAGAGCTCCCTTCATCGGGTGTCTGTGACCTAAGTTGCTGCCCTTTTGTTCACGGATCATTCTTGACTTGAGGGACGCGTTGAGAGAGGTCGCATACGGCTCGAGCCAGTGCTGCCAGGTGACGGTCAGTGGGTCGCCCTCGCCCGTTGGAGTGTCTGAGCTGCGGACTTTTAATCCGCAGGTCCCAGGTTGGTCGGTCGTGGCCCGGAACCAAGGCCTCGCTCATACCCGCTGACTCTTAATCAGCGGGTCCGGCGTGCGCGAGAGCAAGGGCCTTATAATCCCTAGGTCTGAATTTGCCCCGGTATAGCGGAGCAATGGACTCATAATCCGTTGCTTCAGTTGCCTTGACGGTCGTCGGGTGTACCGGGCGAACTTACGACTTCAATCCCCGTCGGAGGACAACCGAGTGAGGACGTAATGACGTAAGTACGTGATTACGTCACGATGCATGTGTCGACCACATCCGTGTTTCCCTCACCGGACACGAGCTCTTCTACGCCTGACGTAATGGCGCATATACGTCATTACGTCACAACGTAACCGCTAGGGTCGTTGAGCTAGAACGGTTGATATGACTTGAGCCAGGCCTTCACAAACGCCTCCGGGGGTGTCAGGAAGGGATTGTCAAAGATCCTTCGAGGACCTGAGCGTTTGGCGCGCTCTAGTTCTCCTGGCACGCCCCGGAGGTGTTGTTGTGTCTGTGCTGAATGCTCCAGTCACGGTGTCCACGATCGTCGTTGCCGTCGATGTCGGCAAGACCTCGTTGATGGTGTCAGTGACCGATAGCGCTCATCGACAGTTGATGGGCCCGGTTGAGTTCGCGATGACCCGCTCGGGTCTGGACGCTGCGACGCAGCGCCTGCTGGCCGTGACGTCATCGTGTGCGCAGGTCAGAGTGGGTATAGAAGCGGCTGGGCACTACCACCGACCGGTGGCCGATTTCCACTGGCCGCCAGGGTGGGAGGTGCGCGAACTCAACCCTGCTCATGTGGCTGAGCAGCGTCGGGTGATGGGCCGGCGGCGGCTCAAGACTGACGGGATCGATCTGGAGGCGATCGCCGAGTTGATGCTGGCTGGCCGGGGCCGGGTGATCGGTGAGCGTGACGTGCTCATCGGAGAGATGGCGGCGTGGGCCCAGCATCGGTCGCGGCGGGTCGCGACCCGCACGGCGACGAAAAATCAGTTACTCGGTCAACTCGATCGGGCGTTTCCCGGACTGACGTTGGCGTTGCCGGATGTGTTGGGTACCAAGATCGGGCGTCTGGTCGCCGCCGAGTTCACCGATCCGGCGCGATTGTCGGGGTTAGGGGTGAATCGGTTGATCCGCTTCGCGGCGGCCCGCGATGTGCAGCTGCGCCGCCCGGTCGCCGAGCGTCTGATCGCCGCGGCAAAGGACGCCTTGCCGACCCGCGATGCCGTAGTGGCCCGACGTGTGCTGGCCGCTGACATGGCCTTGTTGACCAACCTGGACACCACGATCGCCGAGGCCGAAACCGAACTTGCCCGACTGTTACCGTCGAGCCCGTTTCGCACCCTGACGACGGTGCCGGGCTGGGGCGTGGTCCGTGTCTCCAATTATGCTGCCGCCTTGGGTGATCCGAACAGATGGCCGGGATCACGCCAGATCTACCGCGCGTCGGGGCTCTCGCCGATGCAGTACGAATCCGCGCACAAACGCCGGGACGGATCGATCAGCCGCGAGGGCAGCGTGGCGCTGCGCCGAGCACTGATCGACCTCGGTATCGGTCTGTGGCTGACCGAGCCGACCGCCAAGACCTACGCACACGGACTCAAGGACCGCGGCAAGCGTGGCGGCGTCATCGCCTGTGCACTGGCTCACCGCGCCAACCGCATCGCTCACGCTCTGGTCCGCGACCACGCCGTCTACGACCCCGCCCGCTGGAGCTGAACCACCAGAAGCGCCAGCCCTGGCCGAAAGGAGCTCGGGAGAACACTCTTCACAACCACGGCCGGCAGTGCCACGCTGGACAGACGGGACGAAGGGCCGGATCAGATGCCGCTGCGGTTATGGCGGACCCGTCTCGGGTTACGCCGCTCCTAACTTGGCACCCGGCTCTTCGCCTCCATGGCAGCCCGAACGACGCCAGATGACCCCACACGAGGTCGCATACGTCAACGTGGGCGCCAGGCACCCGCCGCGTTCAGACCCCCTGGTCACCGCAGCAGCCACCTCAATGCATCCCGAACGGGATGTCGATCCAGCATGCCCATCCAAAGCCTTGACACGACCTACAGCCAGTTAGGACCTTGCTCCGCCCCTTAACCCAGTCGTGTAAGTCGTGGCTGATTGAGTTCAGCAACGGTAACAGCACGCGGTCGTGCAAGTGCTTCACATCGACATATAGCAATGAGTCCATATGAGACACACGGTTTCGTAGCTTGCGAAGATCCCGCACCTTGTTGCCGGTGCCGTAGCCCCGCGGGTCCTGTTTGACGTTCGGAAACCCGACGTGCAGGCAGTTGCGCCACAGATCACGCCGGGCTTGCAGATTCACCTGCTGTTGGACCGGGTTTCCATTCGGATCCACCCAGCTCGCGTCGAACTTCTCCGGCAGAAGGCTGGCCCATGTCCCGAACATGACATGTGCGACCAGGTCGTTGTGTGTGATCGCGTCTCCATGCCGTGGATGACTCGTCGGCCGGGACCGGCGCGATTGGTCTGCTGCCTTGTACA
Source organism: Mycolicibacterium rhodesiae (assembly GCF_002086695.1). Taxonomy (GTDB): domain Bacteria; phylum Actinomycetota; class Actinomycetes; order Mycobacteriales; family Mycobacteriaceae; genus Mycobacterium; species Mycobacterium rhodesiae. The sequence continues at coordinate 1,907 of NZ_MVIH01000033.1, read as the reverse complement.
GCTTGTGACGTGTCGTGGTGAACACGCCTTGGGCAGACAGATATGGGATGTGGGCGATGTGGTTGATCCAGTCGGCGCCCTGGCCGTGCTGCTGCGCCCAACCGCTTAGCTCGGTGTCGATCGCGTGGCGCACCGCCACCTCGGTGATGCCTAGAGGGTCCTGCAAGGCTGAAGCCAGCTCGATATTCCACTCGTACAAAGCCAGTGCGTCGGCGTCTTGACCGCCGGCCACCGCCCGGTAATGAGCTAACCGCGACGCATGCAGGCACTTGAACACCTCTGCCGGGATCACCGTCATGAGCGATCACTGTGCCAGACAAACAAGGAAGCCCCCCTCTGAGAGGAGGGAGGCTTCTTCACGAACAGCCATCACTGACTGCATCTGCCTAGAAGTGTACATATCAGGGGTGCAAAGTTCTATACCGTGCTAGAACTTGCACCTTGGCGAACTGAACGTAATGACGTAAGAACGCTATTACGTCATTACGTTTTTACGTTCTGGGCCAGCCACTGCTCGGCCAAATCAGTAAGTATCTTGCTCATGCTCGTGTCCTGGTCCAAGGCAGCCTGCTTCAGCCCGCGCACCGTCGCACGCGGTAGATAGACGGTGGCACGCTGCATATCGTCAGTCGGGGAGCGGAATGCTTCAGCGGCCCGCTTGGTCGGTTCTGCCTTAACCCGCGCGGCCATCTTCGAAGTCAAATCAGACATGAACCAGCGCCCCCATCAGTTCATCGAACACGTCGTCATAGCCGTACAGGTGATCCGGTGTAGCCCCGAACGCCCGCCGGATTCCCTCACGGCGAACAATCCGCGTTTCTATGACCGGCACCCCCTCGTCCTCCAGCAGTGTCTTCACCTCATCGGCTAACCGGGTCCGCAGATCCACCCCGGTCAGCAGCACCGCTGTGGGGCGGTGCGCAGTGATTTCCAAAGTTGGCCACACCCGTCGAACGTCCAGTGGTGAGGCCCCGGTTGGCACCACGACCAGATCGGCCAGCTCGATTGCTTCCTGAATAACCTGCGCAGTACCCGGGGGAGTGTCCACGATCGTCAACTCCTGGCGGCCACCGACGTCAAGAGGCCGACGCGCCGGCACCACCGGAAATGGCAACGGATCCTCCTGGGCGGCCGCCGCCCACTCCAGCGCAGAACCCTGCGGGTCGGCATCAATAAGTACGACATCGCGGCCGCGGCGCTGCGCAGCAGTAGCCAAGTACACCGCCGACGTCGTCTTCGCAACGCCGCCCTTGGTGTGGACCAAAGAAACCGTATACATGCCTACACCATACGTCACAGCGTAATGACGCAACTACGTCAACACGCCATTACGTCATTACGTCACCGCAGCTCAACTTACATTTCTTCGAATCGTCGTCAATTTGTGACCACTGTCCTGCCGTTCGGGACTTCGGCCGAACGGCAGGACAGAAGGCGCTGTGAATACACAGCCACCCCTGCCCACGTCTGGCGACAACAGGTCTTTGCACCGCACTGGCGTACACCTCTCGGCAGCAGCACGACGAGAAAGGCGCCAGGCAATGCCATGGAAAACAGAGCAGTTCTGCCCACAAAAAGAGAACGGAGCTCAAGCGCCCCGCTCCGGGAGCCGCCTTCCCGACCATCCAGAGAAAGAGCACCAACCATGAGCGGAACTGAGCTGACAGTGACGATTGTTGCCATCCTCGGCGTTGTCGCCATAGTCGTGAGCATCTGCGTCCTGGCAGATCGTCTTCATGCCCGCAACCCGGAATCCAAGGTCACCATCGTCGATACCGGACGCGCCATCAGCACCGTCCTTGGTGTGATCATTCAGGCCGTCATCGCGATCACAGGACGACCCTGACTGACGATCGCGCTACCGACGCCCGCGTGAGCTCTTACCCGTTCCCGGTGCGCCATTGTGT
>NZ_MVIH01000032.1 GCF_002086695.1 Mycolicibacterium rhodesiae | reverse complement strand
GTCCGGCGGTGGGGGAGGCGGTGGCGGCGCCAGGTCCGGCGGCGGCGCGGGCGGAATTCCGTTGCTGGTGTTGATCGTGATGATCGAGCCCGGGATGGTCTTGCCCGACGGGGTGGTCCCCACGACCGCACCCCGCGAGGAGAAGCTGTTGACCGGGGTGGGGAGATCCGCGACCTGGAAACCGGCCTCCCGCAGGCGTTTCCGTGCTGCTTCAAAGCTCAGACTGGTCACACTCGGCACCGTGCTGCCCGGGCCGCCCTCGACGTAGCGCTTGTCCGTGGGCGGTAGCGCGATCGGGCCGAAGTCCTCGGCGATCGGCTTCATCGCCAGGAACCAGGTGCGCGCGGGTTCGTTGCCGCCATACAGGTTGCCGTACCCGCACTTGCGCAACGGAAATGAACACAGTCCACCGGGATTGGTGGAGTCGTCGAAGATGTAGTTGGCGGCGGCGTACCGGTTGGTGAAGCCGAGAAAGCCTGAGGAGCGGTGCGATTCGGTGGTGCCGGTCTTGCCCGACATCGGCAGGCTCCAGCCGACCGAACCGGCTGAGCCGGCCGCGGTGCCGCCGGTGGCGTCCTTGGACAGGGCGTTGGCCAGCGTGTTGGCCAGCCCCTCGGGCACGGCCTGCTCGCAGGCCTGCGTCTCGACGGCGACCTCGCGGCCGTGCCGATCGAAGATCTTGTCCACCGGGCTCGGTGGGCACCAGGTGCCCCCCGAGGCCAATGTGGCTGCCACATTCGACAATTCGAGAGCGTTCAGCTCGAAGGGGCCGAGCGTGAACGAGCCGAGGTTCTGGCGTTTGATGAAGTCGGCCAGACTCTCGTTGCTGTCCGGCTGGTAGGCGCGCGCAGTTCCCGGCTCACCGTAGGAGCGCAGCCCCAGCTTGACCGCCATGTCCACCGCACGCTGCACCCCGATCTGGCCGATCAATCGCGCGAACGCGGTATTGGGCGACTGCGCCAGCGCATCCGTCACACTCATCGGACTGCGGTAGCTGCCGGCGTTCTTCACACACCAGGTCTCTTTGGGGCAACCCGGGGTATTGCTGCTGCCCAGGCCTTTTCCCTGAAACTGCGCCGGAACCTCGAGCTGGGCGCTGGTGCCCATGCCCATGTCCATGGCGGCGGCGGTGGTGAAGATCTTGAAGATCGATCCGGCGCCGTCGCCGGCCAGCGAGAACGGCTGCGGCTGAACCGTCTGACCGGCGTCGAGCTGCAGACCGTAGTTGCGGTTGTCGCCCATGGCGAGCACCTTGTGAGTGGTCTTTCCGGGCTGGATCACCGACATCACGCTGGCCACCCCGTCGAGTCGCGGACTGGCAACGGTGTCGATCGCCTTCTTCACGCTGTTCTGGACCTTCGGGTCCAGCGTGGTACGGATGAGGTAGCCGTTGCGCGCCACGTCGTCCTTGGACAGACCCGCGCGCGCCAGATACTGCAGCACGTAGTCGCAGAAGAAACCGCGGTCGCCGGCGGCGATGCAGCCCTGCGGCAGTGAGTTCGGCTGCGGCAGGATGCCCAGCGGTGTCTCACGGGCGGCGCGCAACTCCTCGGCCCGGTCCGGCAGGTTCTCGATCATCGTGTCGAGGACCAAGTTGCGGCGGGCCAGCGCGGCTTCGGGGTTGGTGTAGGGATTCAGCGCGTTGGTCGACTGCACGATGCCGGCCAGCAGCGCGGCCTGCTGCCAGTTCAGATCCGTCGAGTTGATCCCGAAGTATGTCTTGGCCGCGTCCTGCACCCCATAGGCGCCATTGCCGAAGTAGACGAGGTTCAGGTACCGGGTGAGGATCTCGGGTTTGGAGATCGCCCGGTCCAGGGCCAGCGCCATCCGGATCTCGCGCAGCTTGCGCGCCGGTGTGGTCTCGACCGCCGCCCGCCGCTCGGCGTCGGTCTGGGCGTTGACCAAGAGGTTGTAGTTCTTGATGTACTGCTGCTCGATGGTCGACCCGCCCCGGGTGTCGAGGTCGCCCCTGAGGTAGCCGATCAGGCCGGTCAGGGTGCCCTGGACGTCGACGCCGTTGTGTTCGGCGAAGCGCTTGTCCTCGATCGAGACGATCGCCAGCTTCATCGTGTCGGCGATTCGGTCGCTGGGCACCGGCCATCGGCGCTGGGCGTAGATCCACGCGATCGGGTTCCCGGCGGCGTCCACCATCGTGGAGACCGTGGGAACCTCGCCTTCCATCAACTGCTCGGAATCCTGCGCCGCCACGTCGGATGCGTGGTTCACCACGATGCCCGCGCCGCCGGCCAGCGGGAACAACATGGCCGCCATCAACACGCCGGCCAGCAGGCAGTACAACGCGAGCTTGCCAACCGTGGCACCCCTCGATGGGTGTGGCTCCGACATGCCGCCAGACTAGGGCCAGCCGCTCGGACGGCGAATTCGAATATGCGAAGCCGGAATCAAACCGAGTCCGGGGCCCCGCCATAGATGCTGGTGATCCAGATGTGGGCGACGGATTCCAGGGCTGCGTCCTCGGCCAGCGTCGGCTGCTGGGTGCCCTGGGCGGCGACCACGACGCGCTCATTCATCAGGTTCAGCGCCGTCGCCAGGTCTCGCGCCGGGATGGTGTCGGGTGCCGCGCCGCGCTCCCGTTCCCGGGTGATCAGTGCCGCCGTGTAGTCGATCCAACCCGTCATGAAGGCCGCCCAGACCTCACGGAGTTCGGCGTTGGTGGTCATGACGCCCAGCCCGGCGAGCACCACCGCCCGGTGCGGACGCAGCGAATCGAAGAAGGCGTAGATGCCGTCCCGCCACGCCTGCCGGGGCTGCCCGGGGTCGGCTCCCTGCTGCTGCCCGGGGCCGGAGGCGGTGATCGCCCGGGTGAACAGTCGCACGAGTACCGCGTCCTTGGACGGGAAGTAGAAGTAGAACGTGGGCCGGGACAGCCCGGCGCCCTTGGCGAGTTCGTCCACTGAGATCTCGGCGAACGGCCGTTCGGCGAGCATCTCTTCGAGCGTGCCCATGATGGCCGCTTCACGATCGTCGCCGGACGGGCGGGTGGCGCGGCGCCCGCGGACGCGGGCCGGGCTGACAGCTGGCACGAGCGTTACTTTACAGCGTGTCGATTTTCTCGACAGGGTGTTGACCTATTCAACACGGTGTTGATAACGTCGCCGCCATGACTGAACACGTCGATGTGGTGATCGTGGGAGCAGGCATCTCCGGCATCAGCGCCGCCTGGCATCTGCAGGACCGCTGCCCGGGCAAGAGCTTCCTGATCCTGGAGCGCCGCGAGAATCTCGGCGGCACGTGGGACCTGTTCAAGTACCCGGGCATCCGGTCGGACTCCGACATGTTCACCCTGGGCTTCCGGTTCAAGCCGTGGACATCGGAGAAGTCGATCGCCGACGGGCCGTCGATCATGTCGTATCTGAAGGAAACGGTGCGCGAGTACGGCATCGACAAGCACATCCGCTTCGGTCACCGCGTGGTCCGCGCCGAGTGGTCCAGTGCCGACAACCTGTGGACGGTGCGGGTCGAGGCGGACGGCGAGCAGAAGGACATCACCTGCTCGTTCCTGTTCGCCTGCAGCGGCTACTACAACTACGACGAGGGCTACTCGCCGCAGTTCCCCGGCGCCGACGAGTTCACCGGCACCATCGTTCACCCGCAGCACTGGCCCGAGGATCTGGATTACACCGGCAAGCGGATCGTCGTCATCGGCAGCGGTGCGACCGCCGTGACTCTCATTCCGGCCCTTGCCAATTCGGGCGCCGAACACGTCACGATGCTGCAGCGTTCACCGACCTACATCGGATCGCTGCCCGACGTCGACCCGTTCGCGGTACGGATGAACAAGTTGTTGCCCGCCAAACCGGCCTATGTGGCCAACCGGTGGAAGAGCATCGTGTTCCAGTCCATGCAGTACAGGTTGGCTCGCCGATTCCCGAACTTCATGCGCAAGCAGCTGATGACGATGGCGAAGCGCCGGTTGCCCGAAGGCTACGACGTGAACAAGCATTTCGGGCCGAGCTACCGGGTGTGGGACGAGCGACTGTGCTTGGCGCCCAACGGCGATCTGTTTCGCACGATCCGCAAGGGCCGGGCCGATGTGGTCACCGACACCATCGAGCGCTTCACGGCGACGGGTATCAAGCTCGCGTCAGGGCAAGAGCTGGCGGCCGATGTCATCGTCACCGCAACGGGTTTGAACCTCCAATTATTCGGCGGCGCCGAGATCGCCATGGACGGCAAAGCACTGGATCTGAACACCACGATGGCCTACAAGGGCATGATGCTCTCCGGCGTGCCCAACATGGCGTTCACCATCGGATACGCCAACGCATCCTGGACGCTGAAGGCCGATCTGGTATCCGAATTCGTTTGCCGTGTCCTCAATTACATGGATGCCAACGGGTACGACCGGGTGGCTCCGAGTCAGCCGTCGGCCGACATCGAGGAACGACCGCTGATGGACTTCACGCCGGGCTATGTGCTGCGGGCACTGGACCGGCTGCCCAAGGCGGGCTCCCGCGCGCCGTGGCGGCTGAAGCAGAACTACCTGTTGGACCTACGGCTGATCCGGCATGGCAAAGTCGCCGACGACGCGCTGAGCTTCACCAAAAACCGTGTCGCCGTGGGCGTTTAATCCGCCGAGGTGATGACGATACCGTCGTCGTCGCTGTAGGCGATGTCGCCGGGCGTGAAGGTGACGCCGCCAAAGCTGACCGGCACATCGCGTTCGCCGGCGCCGGTCTTGGTGCTCTTGCGGGGATTGGTGCCCAGTGCCTTGATGCCGATCTCGAGGGTCCGCAATGTCGATGCGTCGCGGACCGCGCCGTGCACGATGAGACCGGTCCAGCCGTTGGAGCGACCCAGCTCGGCGATCACGTCTCCGACGAGGGCGGTGTGCACCGAGGCATCGCCGTCGATCACCAGGACCCGGCCGTCGCCGGGTTCGGAGAGCACCGACTTCAGCAGCGCGTTGTCTTCGAAGCAGCGCACCGTGCTGATCGGTCCGGCGAATTCGGTGTTGGCGCCGAACTGCCGGAACTGAACGTCGCAGCTGCGGACGTCCGGGCCGATGTCGTCGACCAGATCGGCGGTGGGACGAAAGTCGACCGCCACGCTCACTCCGCGTTCCGCTGGCGCAGCCGGCGCACCAGCAGGGCGATCAGCACCGTCGCGGCGAAGGCCACCGCGAACGGCAGGGGGGAGCGCGAGGATTCCGGCGCCGGCACGATCGCCGGGGTGGATACCGGGTCGGTGGCCTGTTCCACCGATGCCTTGGCGCTGTAGGCCGCGGCCCGGGCACCCTCGGTCAGCGGCGCGGAGCCGTTACCCGCAACGGTCGGGGCGGCATCGGCAACCGGTTCCGGTGGCGGCGGGGCCACCTTCTTCGCCGGGGCCTTTTTCGCGGGCGCCTTCTTGGCCGGTTCGGCGGCCTTCGCGGGCGCCTTCTTGGCCGGTGCCTTCTTCACCGCTTTCTTCGCTGGTGCTTTTTTGGCCGGCTGCTTCTTGGCAACAGCCTTTTCGGGAGCCGTCTCCGGAGGCGGCGGCCCCGGCGGTGTGGCGTCGCGACTCTCGTCGGGCAGGTCCTGCGCGTCTGCCATCAGATGCGCTCCTCTTCGTAACTCGTCGCCGGCAGTGGCACCCATCATGCCAGGGTCACGTGCGGCGAAGCCGCGACCAGATCACCCCGAGGGCGATGACCGCCACGGCACCGGCGACGAACGGCCAGACCGGCAGCGCGCGGTCCGCGGCCGGTGTCGACGCCGTTGCCGACGGGCCAGGGGCGCCGCTGCCGGCGACGGTCATGGTGAACGCCCAGGAGCCGGACACCACGTGGCCGTCGGCCGAGGTCACCCGGTAGTTCACTGTGTAGGACCCGGCCGGGCCGAGGGGGCGCACCCCGACGCTGACGGTGGCGCCCTGGACCTGCGGCGTCCCGTCGGACCACAGGTTTCCGTCGGGGCCCACCACGGTCATCGCGGCGAAATCGCTCTGCAGCTGTTCGTTGAAGGTCGCAGTGATACGCGTCGGTGCGGTGGACAGCGCCGCGTCCGGCGCCGGGTCGGCGGACACCCGCGTGGCGTGCGCCCACGCCACCGCCGTGCCGCCCATCGCCATCGCGGTGATCAGCACCGCCATGGCGACCACCCGCCGCAGCGCGGTCATGTTCGCCGGCGGGCCAATGCGACGCCGACCCCGATCGCGGCCACCAGCAGCGCACCGCCGGCCAGTGCCCGCGCAGTGTTGTCGGCACCGCCGCGCGGAGGGGCTTGCGCGTCGGCCGTGGGCGCGGCGCTCACCGAGGGACTGGCGGTGGCCGGTGGTGTCGCGTGGTGCTCCTCCGGTTCGCGTGGGCCGGCGGCCAGCGGCAAGACCGGGGCCGGATAGTCAGGCTCAGCACCGCCGGGCAGGGGCGGCTGGTCCCAGTTCACCGTCGTGCCGTCGGCGTAGGTCTGCGCCACCGGGAACGACACCGAATCGGCGTCGGGCAGTTTGATCGACACCGGAAACAGTTCGAACTGGCTGACGCCGATGCCGGCGTTCGGTGCCGCGGTGAACGTCACGGAGCGATAGGCACCGCTCGCCGGGTCGCGGTCCAGGGTGGCGGTCCAGCCCGCCATCACATCGGTGCTCGCCGATGCGACGTTGGGCAGCGTGATCGTGACTTTCGTTGTCGGAACGCCCTTTTCGGATTCATTGGGAACCTGGAAGGTCACCAGCGCGTAGTCGCCACGCACGGCGTGATCGGCGTCGACATGGACGTGCGCGCCTGCGGTCGCCGCGACCGTCCACGAGCTCAGGGTCAAGAGGGTGGCCAAGGTCAGCGCACGGGTCACCATCTGATGGCGTGCCATCACAGCACGCCGAGGCGCGCCATCAGATCGGCGTCGATTCCGTCGAGCTGCTCGGCGATCGCGGCGTGCGCATCGCGGCGGCGTTGTCCAGGCATGTTCTCCGCGGCCGGGATGGCCGCCGACAGGGCGTTGAGCCGTTCGGTCATCGCGGCGACGAACTGCCTGGTCTCGGCGTCCTTGGGCTTCTTCTCGGCAACCATCCGCAGCGAGTTCTCCGCGCCGGCGATGCGAGCCGACAGCTGGCCGCCCTGGCCGGAGAACTGCCCGAGCTGACTCAGCGGGACGCCGAGACGGTCGGCACGTCGCTCATCGATCATGCCTCGGGCAGCGATCGCCGCGCGGTAGGCCACCGGGACGATGACCGGGGCGAGCAGCCGCGACACCGTCAGCGCCCGCCGCACCCGGGTGGGCGACAGAAGTTTGCCCTCCCGGACCGCCTTTAGTTGCGCCTCGGCGACTTTCACCGCCGCCCGGTCGGAGTCGCGCGCGGCTTTCAGCTGAGCCTTGAGCACCTTGTTCTCGGAGCGCTCGGCGGCCTTGATCCGGCGGACCTCGTTGCGGGCCGACAGCTTGGCCTCGAGCTTGGCGCGGGCCTTGATCGCGCGAGCCTCCGCGCGGCGCGTCGCACGGCTTTTGCGCTTGGTGAACAGGCCCATACCTGATGCCTCCCGAGTAGGTCGTCGGCGATCGGCGAGACGCGCTCGCGATCGGGTCAGCTAACCCTATCGCCCGGCTCAACGGGGCCTGTCACGACCTGCGGATATGCCACAATGATCCCGAACCGCCAGACCCGGCGCCGACCTGCGCCGCTAACTCGAGGAACGTCGTGAACCGCTCGCCGATCGGCGCCGCAGCGATTAGCTGGGTGATCGCCTGCGGTTTGCTCTGCGGTGGCGGGGCCATGCTCGCGGCGACGCCGGCGGCTGCCGGCCCTGGCACGGTCGGTAACAGTGACGGCGAGCAAGGGGCTAAGCCAGGCCCGGACAGCAACACCTCGCCGACCGGCAGGCCGGACAACAGCCGTCGACACAACGGGCCGCACAGACCGCGCGGCAGTGGCATCACCTCGGGCACAGACCGGCCGGGCAGCGGCGTCGCGAACGGCCCACGCCGGGTCCTCGCCCCGGCCGGCCAAATTCCGGGCGGCGGTTGGCATCCCGGTGATCCCGGTGGACCGTCGAACTGGCCGTGTCTGCCGCTACCGCACCTCCCGCCGATCGTGCTCCCGCCATTACCTCCGCTACCCCCGCTGCCGCCGTTGCACTGGCCGCGGGCCGCAACAGGAGACGGGGTCGGCGTCGAGGCGCCGCCGAGCGCACGTATCGCCCCGCCGCCCGAGGTCGGTGGCGGCGGTGGCGGGAGCGGAGGCCTCATCGACGCCGCTCCACGGACGATTCCGCCGCCCGGGGAGCCTGGCGAGCCAGGGGAGCCGCCCGTGGTCAGTGCCGACAGCGGCGCGGTGGAGTCGAGTGGATTGACGCCGCCACCCATCACGATGCCGCCGCTGATCGGACTGCCTCCGGTGCTCGAGGTTCCGCTGCGTCCGGTCGGTCCGGGCTCCGAGCCGGCCCCGCGCAGCGGCCCCGGGAGGGAATCCCCGTCGACGCGCGAACGGCCACCCGCCACGTCCGCGGGAGCCGGTACAGAAGTGCCGCCGTCGTCTAGGGTTGGCTATCCGAAATACCTCCAAGATGCCAAGATCGGCGAGGTCGCGGCGGTAGCCTTACCCGGCTTCGCCGGGCTCCTCGCTCTTACCGGACTCGGCGGATTTCTCGGATACCGCCAGGCGAAGGCCGGCCATCTCGTACGGGCCGCCGGGACGACGCGGTTCATGCAGTAGCGCAGTTCGCATCGCAACCCGCCGTCGGGGAAGGGGGACGAGATGTCGGCCAGTCGCCGCGTCACGACTGCGGTCAACGATGTCCTTGACCTCGCACCCCGCCAGGGGGAGATCTCCCTGACCCGGCTGGTGGCCGCCGTCAGCGCCGACCGGGGCCGTCCCATCGAGGTCACGATGGCCGACCTGCCGCCCGGTGTGTGCGGCCAGTGGCGCCAATACGCGGATCACGACGTATTCATGATCCAGAACGGCCTGCCGACCTGGGACCGCACGCTGGCGCACGAACTCGGGCACCTGGTGCTCGGGCACTACGGGATTCCGGTCACCGAGGCCGCCCGCGATGTCGCCGAGCTGGCCAGCGACGACCTCATCGGGTACATGCTCAACCAGCGGACGGGGTGCATGGGACCCGGGGGAGAGGACATCGAGCAGGAGGCTGAGGATTTCGCCGCCCTGCTGCTGTACCGGCTGGGCCGGTCGCCGTCGGACAGGTCGTCGATCGTGCAAGTTCGCCTCGGAGAGGCGTTTGGTTGATCGTCTGGTTGATCGCCGGTCTGCTCGGGATGGCCACCGGCCTGCGCATCGGGTGGGCACTGGTCAACAAGCAGTCGGTGGTCAGCTCCGCGATGATCCTCGCCCTGGGCAGCCTGGCCGCGGTCGCCGCGTTGAACTGGCCACCGCTGACCCTGTTGATCGACAGCGCCCTGCACTGGTCGAACATCTCGATCGGGCTGAGCCAGCTGGCGCTGATCGGCTGCGCGGCGGGCAGCTGCGTGATGATCACCAGCGTCGCGTCGACGCGTAGCCCCGCCGCCGTCCGCCGCATCGCCGCCGTCCAATACGCCGTGGCCGCAGTGATCGGTGTCGCGAGCCTGGTGTTGTTCTTCCTGTCCGGTCAGCAGCCGGAGATGTCGCCGGAGGAATATCTGCGACGCAATCTCGGATCGACGAGTACCTCGCTGCCGTGGCTGTTGCCGCTGCTGTACGTGATGCTGGCCTTCACGCTGGTGCTGTGGGCGGGGATGCGCCATTCCAATCGGACCCGCCGCGGTCGCGCACTGTTCGTGTTCACTCTCGGAATCGCACTGCTGGTCGCGGCCACCGCGTTCTTTCTGATCCGGGCGGTGGGCACCTCGCGCCTGGTCGGCGTGGGCACCGCGGCGACGCTGCTGGGCGCGGCGATGGCGATCGTGGCGGCCGGATCGCTGTTGCCCGCGATCGAGGACTGGTTCGGCGGGCGGCGCGAGCTGCGTCTCATCGACCCGCTGCTGACCGAGTTGGAGCGGCGGCAGCCGGAGGTCGGGATAGGTGAACGGCCGCGCGGGCCCTTGGTTTTCCGGGTGGCCGAGCGGTTGTCCCTGATTTCCGACGCGTTGTACATGGAGGCCACCATGGCCGAGCACCTACGCGCCGGTGGGTCGGACAGCGCGACGGTGGATGTGCTGGCCGACGTCGAGCGCACCGGCGTGAGCCCCGACGCGCAGGCGATGGCGATCGCGAAGTGGATCCATGCGGGCCGTCGCACACCGCGCGTGGCGCTGCCCGCAGGCCAAGGTCGGTTCCCCGGAATGAGCTGGCTCGGGCAGCCCGAAAGCTATTCGGACAGGGAATGGATCCTTGAAATCGCACGGCAGTACCGTGCGTTGGATCAGAGCACGCCGACCGTTGCGCTGTGAAAGAGATCCAACGTTGCCGACTATCCCGGTTCGGGAATAGCGGGCTAATCGTCGAGGTGTTCCCGACGACGCAGCTCGTCGACCTTGGTCACGATGTCCTGCTGGGCCTCCGGGGACAGCCCGACGGTACGCGCGGCAATGCGACGCACGCCCTCGTCACGCATGTTGGCCAGCCAGGTCAGTTCCTTGTCGAGCTTCTCGTAGTACTCGTCGTCGGTGAAGTAGGCCGGCTTGATACGGAAGAAGTTGGCAAGCGCCGTCATGGTGGTCGATGACGGGTTCGTCCGGTTGCCTGAACGCAGCTGGGACAGGTACGGAGCCGACATCGTGATGCCCTCGGACTTCAGTGCGGCGATGACTTCCGCGGAGGTATGCGGACCCCGGCCGGGCGGATACACCGTGTCGAACAGGCGATTCAGTCGCGCCGAGAACGTCGTGCTCATCTTCTTGACCTCCACATGCGCCAGGAGCGGTCGTTTCCGTTGGCTTATTTGCTGATCATCGTAGCGACACATTCGCCGACAACCAAGTGCAAACTACTAGATAATTGACGCGCGCGTGCTTTTTCGAAGATGTGGCAAACAACGACGCGGGCGAATCGCGTGGTGAACAGGCGCTCGGAGCGGGGCGTTAGGCAAAGAAACGCAAGGTTGGACGCTTCTTGGCACAGCGCGTGATCGATAATCGCTCAGTCAAGAACCTGAGAGTACCCTGAGCAACCGAGGCTGTAGCGGGCAGTTGCCGGAAACCGCTTTGCTGTAAGTGCGCTTATGCAGGCCCGGCGGGCGGCCTCGGCGCCGCTGCCCGGCCGTCGTCGCCACCGACCGCTGACGACGCCGACTCGGGGACATCGTCAGGCGTCGGTGCCACCTCGGGTGCGGGCCGCAGGGCAGCCGGGCGTAGACGGGGCGGCAGTGCCCGCAGTGCGACAGCGGCCACCGCGACCACCGCCACCGAGATCGCCCCGATGACGATGCCCGATGCCGCCGGGAATGCCCCCTCGATCAACATCGACACGCCGAAGACGAGGAACAGCGCCGCCGCGCCGAGCTGGATGAACCGCTCGGGAAGGTGCTTGCCTGCCAGCGCGCCGACGAGGATGGCCAGTGCGTCGGCGGCCACCATGCCGATCGTGGAGCCGATCCAGACGCCGACCCAGTCATGGTCGGCGGCCAGGGTGATCGTCGCGAGCATCGTCTTGTCGCCGAGCTCGGCGAGCAGGAACGCTGAGGTGACGGCGAAGAACGCCGGGGCGCTGTTGCGTTGGGCCTTGCCTGCCTCGTCCTCGGACAGCTTGTCGCCACGCAGCGTCCACAGACCGAACAAGACGAAGGCGACGCCGGCGAGGATGCCCAGTAGGTGCGTGGGCAGGGCCGCGCCGAGGTAGTGCCCGACGGCGACCGAGATCAGGTGCACCGCCGTGGTCGCCACGGTGATGCCGGACAGCACCACCCACCAGCGATGGCGCAGGGCAAAGGTCATAGCCATCAGCTGCGACTTGTCGCCCAGTTCGGCGACGAAGATGACGGCGAAACTCAGGATCAGTGCGGCAAGCACCCGAGACTCCTCGATCGGGTGGCTGCTGCCAGGGGCGGTACAGACGCCTCCGGCCGACAACCACTAACGGTGTAACGGCCGAAGGTCTCGCCCACCGGTAAAAGTGCGCCGGCCGGACAACCGGGCCCGCGATGCATGCCGGGCCAGTATGTCGATTGTCCGATTGGGGGCTACTCCCCTTCGCTGGCGCCAACTCTACGTGCCGCTACGCGATGCCCGCAACTCCTGATACACGAAAGCCTAACCGCAGCAATAACTTTGGGGCACCGTGCCAGAAAGTTCGGGTGCCCTCACAACGCTAAGCGGCCAGCAACATCGCCAGAATCGCCGTGTCGGGATGGCTGATCGGGTCCACGCCCACCCGGCTGACCATGCCGGTGATGGTGCCATCGGATTCCGCCTCGACCCAGGCGGCACGGTGTTCGAGGCCCAGATGTGGAATGCCGGGCAACAGAACGCAGCCCGACGCCGCACCCGTGCACTCCGGCAGTGACGGCGTGGTCTCCGATGGGGGATGCAGCATCAGAAGTGCCGGCGGCTGACGGTCGGCGAAATGCCCTGGCGGAACAGCAGATTCACCGACCACTGTGCCCTCGGCAAGCACCAGGCCGACGGTGCCCGGCTGCGGTTTGTCGGGCAGTTCTTCCCGGACACCGAAAATCGTTGTCGTGGACAGCAATCCGGGCAGCGATGCGACCCGCACGGCGACCATCAGAAGCTGCGCCCACTCTTTGGTCGAGTTCGGCCAGCGGCCGGAGACGACAAAGCCCTTGAGGGCACCACGAGAATGAAATGGGGCGACTTCGACCGAACGCCCGGAACCATTTTCCATCTCGCCTCCGCGACACTCGGTATGCCAGTGCGACTCGACAGTGGGTCGGTTCGATTCAGGATGCGGCACGTAGCGCGTGGCACGCAAGCGGACACGAGTGCTAACGACAGAGAAATCGCCCTCGGGCGCAAGCGCCCGGACGCGAGCTCAGAACAGAACGATCAGGGCGAGGATGCCCAGCAGCACGAGGGCGATGACGCCGGCGCGCAACGCGGCCAGCATGTACGAGCGGTTGCAGGTCGCGGACGGCGCATACCAGTGCGACTGCTGCGACCCGGATTGTGCCCGGTATGGCTGCTGATACGCCATCAAACCGTCCTGACCAGCATGTTCAACTACCGCCCCTAGTGAAAATCGTCACAGGTTAACTGTGAGCGCGATCATAACCCCATCTGTAGCGGTAGGAAAATTGGCCCACCGTCTTGACCAGCGCGGCCAAAAATTCTGTTTGGAGTTTCGCGGGGCGGGGTATCGAAAATCACAGTTGGTCGAAACGTGTCGGCGTGTCGTGCGGCGCGTCGCGGCGCGGAATCGGACGGTTAGCGTGCCAACCGATTTCGCTCGTCCGTAACCAAGTTGTTGATCAGCGCGCTCGACGGCTGCGCTGTTATCCACAGATACTGCCCGTCTCCATAGCGAGATGGTGCGCTCAACGCCCATTGACCGGCGTAGCGGGCTGTGGATAAACCTGTGGAAACTGTGGATAGCCGATCATTGCTGCACGTCCCAGAAGGCCGAACATGCACTGCGTGCCACAATTCCGGCTCGACGGTGGTCTGCCGGGTCGCTCCGACTTGCGCGCGCGCTCGCTAGGCTGGTCCGCGTGATTCAGGTGTGCTCCCAATGCGGAACGCGGTGGAACGTGCGCGACCGCCAGCGCGCCTGGTGCCCCCGCTGCAACGGCGCCCTGCTGGCACCGACCGCTCCACCGGATCCGCGCTGGAGCCCGGGCGCCACCACACATCCGCCGACGCGTTCCCCTGCGCCGCAGACCGGCGCGCCCCGGCTGCCGTCGGGATTCCGCTGGATAGCGGTCAGGCCTGGGCCGCCCCCGCCGCCGCGCCGTCGTCGTCGTCATCTCGGACCGACGCCGCGCTACGCCTACATCCCGCGCTGGGGGCTCGCCGACAATCCTCCGCAGGCCCTCCTGGAAGGCGAGGCCAAAGCGAAAGAAGGGCCGGCGCTCGTCACCGTGCGCGCAGCGCTGCTGTCGGCGATCGCCATCTTCGGCCTGGCCGCGGCGATCCACATCGTTCGCTATGTGTTGCTGCTGATCAATCGGACGACGCTACTGCCCCCATTGGTTGCCGGCGCGGCGCTCTGGCTCGGCGTGTTGCTCAGTCTGGCCGCCATCGTGTCGGTGATCCTGACCGGGGCCGTTATGGCGTGGTGGTTGATCACCCGCCGCGCGGCGGTCTATGCGCACCTGGGACAGGACGATCCGCGGCCGGCCTGGGCGCTGTGGGTCGGCTGTCTGGTGCCGATCGTCAATCTGGTGTGGGCGCCGGTGTACGTCATCGAACTTGCCCACGCCGAACAGTCGCAGGCCCGGCTGCGTGGACCCATCGCCGCCTGGTGGATCGCGTGGGTGCTGTCGACCGCGGTGTCGATCTTCGGGATCGCCACCAGCTTCACCACCAAGCCGCAGGGAATCGCCGACAACACCGTGACGGTCGTCATCGCCTACCTGCTGGGTGCGGCGGTGTTGGTGTTGTTGTGGCAGGTGTTCAACGCCTTCGTGCGTAAGCCGGTCGAACGGCCGCTGCACCGGTGGGTGATGGTCGGACAATGCCGGCCCAGTGCGGATCAGCCGGGGCCCGTCGAATCGGAAACGCCGCCAGCGGTTGAGACAGACCAACGGGAACCGGCAGCATAGGCCTATGCACTCGGCCGGTGAACCGCACGGCGGGCACCCCTTCGTGGTGGCCCACCGGGGCGCGTCGGCCGACTGCCCCGAGCACACCCTCGCCGCCTACGAGCTCGCGCTGGCCGAAGGTGCCGACGGAGTTGAGTGCGATGTCCGCCTGACGCGCGACGGTCATCTGGTGTGCGTGCACGACCGGCGAGTGGATCGCACCTCGACCGGCACGGGTCTGGTCAGCGAGATGACACTCGCCGAGCTCAAACGCCTCGACTGGGGTGCTTGGCACAGCAGCGCCGACTCCGACAGGCCGCCGGAGGGGACCGGGCTGCTCACCCTCGACGACCTCGTCCGGCTGGTTCTGGACTGGAACCGGCCGGTGAAGATGTTCATCGAGACCAAGCATCCGGTGCGCTACGGCGGTCTGGTGGAGAGCAAGGTGCTGGCCCTGCTGCATCGCTACGGGATCGCCGCGCCGGCCTCCGCGGATCTGTCCCGCGCGGTGGTGATGTCGTTCTCGGCGGCGGCGGTCTGGCGGATCCGGCGTGCCGCACCGCTGCTGCCGACGGTGCTCCTGGGGGAGACATCGCGCTATCTGGGCGGTAGCGCCGCCACCACCGTCGGGGCCACAGCCGTCGGGCCGTCCATCACCACGCTGCGCGAGCATCCCGAGCTGGTCGACCGCGCGGCCGCCCAGGGACGGGCCATGTACTGCTGGACGGTCGATCACTACGAGGACGTCGGGTACTGCCGCGACCTCGGCGTCGGCTGGATCGCCACCAACCATCCGGGCCGGACCAAAGCCTGGCTGCAGAACCCGCTGGCGGTCCCGGGCGATCAGGGCTGAGCGTCGAGCACCGACTTCGGGATGGCCGAATCGGTGCGCAGCGCCTGGAACAGCTGGTCGGCGGCGTCGGAATCCCACACCACCACCGAGCCCGAGTCGTTTCCGGTGAACTCGCCGATCGGCACCGTGATCGCGGTGGTCGAGCCGTGCAGCGCCCAGCCCAGCTGGGCCAGATCCCAGACGTGGTCGCCGCTGTCGACGGTGAGCGATCCGACGGCGGCTTTGGGCACCGAGTACCAGCGCCACGGATTGAGCCACACCAGAGGACTGCTCGCCCGGTGCATCACGGCGGCCATGAACTCGCGCTGATGCACCATCCGGTCCAGGTCGGCCCGTGGCGTCGCCCGGGTGCGTACGTAGCCCAGCGCCTTGCTTCCGTCGAGGGTCTGGCAGCCCGCGGGCAAGGTGATCCCGGCCAGCGGATCGTCGATCGGGTCGGCCGGGCAGACGTCGACACCGCCGAGCGCGTCGACTACCACGGCGAAACCGTCGAAACCCACTTCGGCGTAGTGGTCGAGGTGTAGCCCGGTCGCTTCTTCGACGGTCTGTGCCAGCAGCGGCGCGCCACCCTCGGCGAACGCGGCATTGATCTTGTCCTTGCCGTGGCCCGGGATGTTCACGTAGGAGTCGCGTGGCAGGGAGACCAGCGTGGTCGGTGCGCCGGAGCCCAGCCCCGGGATGTGAACCACCAGGATGGTGTCGGTCCGGCCGTTGCCGAGGTCTCCGCCGGTCGCGAGCTGGGCTTGTTGCTCGGGGGTCAGACCCGCCCGGCTGTCGGATCCGACCAGCAGCCACGTCGTACCCGCACCGGCTGCCGGCCGGTCGGCATAGTCGAACACGGTGACCCGGCGCAGTGCGGTGTCGATCCAGACGGCACCACCGACCAGCCCGCCGACCGCGAGCAGCACGATGATCGTGAGTGTGGCGAAAATTCTTCGGCCCCAACGCTTCTTGCGCTTGGGCGGCGCCGTGGCGGCCGGTGGTGGAACCGGTGGGCGCGCCGCGGCCGGGGGAGGTGGAGGTCGCCGAGGTGGAGGTGGCGGTGCCTGGCGCGGTGGTGACTGGCGTGGTGGTGACTGGCGGGGCGGGGGAGGCGGTGCCTGGCGTGGCGGAGGTGGTGGTGGCCGATAGCCGGGTTCGCGGCGGATCACCTCGGAGGGCTCACGGCGCGGCGGTGTGGCACGCGGTATCCGCTCGGTCGGCGGATCCGGCGCGGGGCGCGGCCGCCAGTCGTCGCTCACCAGGTCAATTTACGTGTCGCACTCACTTGAGCCAGCCAACATGACCGGCGAGTGCGACATAACCCACGAAGGCGACGGTGTCGATGAGGCCATGAGCGATCACCAACGGCCACAACCGCCCCGTGCGGCACCAGGTATAGCCGAAGACCAGGCCCATCACCAGGTTTCCGAGGCCCGCTCCGAACCCCTGATAGAGGTGGTACATCCCGCGCAGAACGCTGGATACCAGGATCGCCCTGTTCTGGCTGAACCCCAGTTGCTTCAACCGGGTGATCAAGTACCCGACCACCACTACTTCCTCGGCGAACCCGTTGGCGAACGCGGAGAAGATCAGTACCGGGATCCGCCACCAGGTGTCGTGCAGTGCTGACGGCTCGACCTGGGCGTTCATCCCCAACCAGCGCGCGGCGAGATACAGCAGCAGACCGGGAATGCCGATCAGTGCCGCCAGGCCCAGACCGCCCAGGATGTCGGAACGCCAGCGCACCCGGCCGAGCCCGAGTCGTGCCGGACTGGTTCCGGTGCGCCACAACAGATACAGGCCGAGCGCGCCCCAGGCCACCAGCTGGGCGACGGAGGCCAGATTCAGGCCGAGATTGATCAGGTCGTAACGAGACAGGTTGGGATTCAACCGAACTCGGCGCCCAGCCAATCCGGACAGGACACCGTCGAGCAACTGCAGGATCGCAGTGACGGCGCTGACACCGAACGTGACAGCGAGCATGACGCCGATTTCGATGCGCAGCCCGCGCCGGTCGGTGGCGAGGAAGTCGTCGCGGGCGGTGGTCACCCCGACACGGTAACGGCCCTACATGCGGCGGGCGCGCAGCCCGTTGACGAACGGGCAGCCCATCAGCAGGCGGATCGCGCGGCCCAGCGCGGGGACGTCGTGCACCGGGGCGCTGAAGGGCAGGCGGACGTCGTGATCGCCGTCGGTGCCCTCCACGCGCAGCCGCACCCCGTAGCGATCAAGACCGAGCGGACGCACCCGCCCGCGGCGTAATTGGGCAGGCAGCTTGCCGGCCAGTCTCGCGAGCACCTCGGGATGGTCGTTGTCCAGATGACGCAGCCAGGCCGATTCGAACTCGCAGAACGGATCCGGCTGCGCCGTCAGCAATTCGTGCAGACCGACGGTTTCGGCGCCTGCGGCATCGGCGACAACGACCGACTCCACTTCGAGCAGGAACAGCGCCTGCCCGGACCCGATGTCCAGCAGTGCCGGGTTGGGGTGGTCGGTCGCGATCATGTCGACCATCGTGCGTACCGCGTGACCGGGCACGCTCTGGACTCGTCCGCGGATCCATACCAGCGAACGCACCGGCTCCCGCAACGGCAGCGGGGCGTAGTCGGTGAGCTCGAGCACCGCGGCGATGCCGTCGGTACCGGCGCAGCGGGCCCGGGTCGCCAGCGCTGAGTCGGCGTCCAGGCTGACCGCGAAGGAACCGCCGGGCAGCAGGTGATGCAGGGGCGTAGTGGCGGGGGCGACGTCGTCGGCGACCAGCATCGCGCCGGCCGCACGCGCACAGGCACTGCGGACGCGTTCGGCGGTGGTTGGTGTTGTGAGCGTCGCTGAGGTCATCGCGCACCTTCCAGTTAGTGAGGTAAGCCTAAGTTAACTACCGACGTGGGGTCGCGCAAGGCTTTCCCGCGAGACGGAACCGATAGGGTTGAACCGTGGCCCGCATCGCCTACCTCGGTCCCGAGGGCACGTTCACCGAAGCGGCGCTGCTCAAAATGTGTGCGGCCGGTGTCGTCCCGGGTGACGGTGCCGCGCAGCCCGAGCCGACAGACAGCACCCCGGCGGCATTGGCGGCCGTCCGGGCCGGTACGGCGGATTTCGCCTGCGTGCCGATCGAGAATTCGATCGAGGGAAGCGTGCTGCCGACCCTGGACAGCCTCGCGACGGGTGTTCCGCTGCAGATCTACGCGGAGCTCACGCTGGATGTGGCGTTCAGCATCGTGGTGCGTGACGGCCAGGACCGTGCAGCCGTACGGACCGTTGCGGCGTTTCCGATCGCCGCCGCGCAGGTGCGTCGCTGGTTGAGTGAAAATCTGCCGGACGCGGAACTGGTTCCGGCCCACTCCAACGCGGCCGCCGCCCAGGAGGTGGCCGCCGGCCGCGCCGACGCCGGTGTCAGCACGGCGCTGGCCGCGCAACGTTATGGGCTGGGCACGCTGGCCGACGGTGTGGTCGACGAGCCCAACGCCCGGACGCGGTTCGTCCTGGTCGGCAGGCCCGGCCCGCCGCCACCGCGCACCGGAGCCGACCGCACGTCGGTGGTGTTGCGGATCGACAACACGCCCGGGGCACTGGTGTCGGCGATGACCGAGTTCGGCATCCGCGACATCGACCTGACCCGGATCGAATCCCGGCCCACCCGAATCGAATTGGGCACCTACGTGTTCTTCCTGGATTGCGTCGGCCACATCGACGACTCCGCCGTGGCCGAGGCGCTCAAAGCGCTGCACCGCCGCTGCGCAGACGTGCGCTTCCTGGGATCGTGGCCGACCGAATCGGCGGCCGGTGCGACGCCGCCGCAACCGGACGAAGCGGATCGCTGGCTGATCCGGCTGCGGGAAGGTGACCCGACATGAGTGGGCGGCTGATTCTGCTGCGGCACGGGCAATCGCACGGCAACGTCGAACGCCGCCTCGACACCCGTCCGCCCGGTGCGGACCTGACCGACCTGGGCCGGGAACAGGCGCGCGAGTTCGCGTTGTCCCGCGGTCGCCGTCCCGGACTCCTGGTGCACTCGGTCGCCCGGCGGGCCGCTCAGACCGCCGAGGAGATCGGTGCGCAGTTTCGGCTGTCCGCCGAGGAATTCGAGGGCATCCACGAGGTGCAGGCGGGCGAACTCGAGAACCGCAACGACGACGATGCGATTGCCGAGTTCAATGCCATCTACCAGCGCTGGCATCAAGGGGAACTCGCGGTGCCCATGCCCGGCGGTGAGAGCGCCAACGATGTGCTGGAGCGCTACCTACCGTCGATCACGGATCTGAGGTTGCGCTACCTGGACGACCATGCCTGGACCGACGACATCGTCGTGGTCAGTCATGGGGCGGCGATCCGGCTGATCGCCGCGACTTTGGCGGGGGTGGAAAGCAGTTTCGTGCTCGACCATCATCTGGCCAACGCCGAGTCGGTGGTCTTGGCGCCGATCACCGACGGCCGGTGGAGCTGCGTGCAGTGGGGATCGCTCAGCCCGCCGTTCTACCCGGAGCCCGACGCACATCCGATCGAGGATGCCCTCGAATCCATCGATCCGATGGGCTGAGAAGACCTCACACAGCCAACGGGTGACTCGTTTGCTGAGAGCAGGCGCACCCGACTGCGTCGCAATCGATTACCAACAAGTGAAGTACCAGCTCGGGCCCGTCGCAATCCGGCTCCGTGCACTCGCCGCGATGCAGCTCGTGGACGATCAAGGTACCGTGGCAATGTGCCAGGCCAGCAGCGCATTCTCGGCAACTCGATTCCATGGTTCGTTCATAGCACTGCGGTCCGACACGGCGTGGTTGCCACGCTGACGTCAGCAAGCTAATTTTCGCCCGTCGCGAAATTAGCTATGCAATAGCTGGCGTGGTGAGATATCTTGAGTGTCCTCGGCCCTTCGGGGGTGGGCTGGTTAACTGCCGGGCCAGCCAGCAATTCGACGATCAACCCCGGCAATACTGAAGTAAGGACTGATCATGATGTCAGGTCGTTTGACTCGGCAGATTGCGCTTTTCGCTGGCGGCCTCGCGATTGTCGGTATGGGCACGCTGACCGCTTGCGGTAAGGACAAGGAAAAGGCGCCGGAAAGCACCACGCCGACCACCACCAGCGCTCCCGCGCCGTCGCCCACGGAGAAGGCAGTGGCGCCCGGTGGCCCCAACTCCTTCACGCCGACGGTCAAGGCTCCGCCCGCGCCGACCGCGCTGCCCGGCAACGTCATCACCGGCGGTAACTAAGCCGTTCGGTCGGTATCCGTCCGCAGCCACCCTCCGCCGACAGTGATCGGGGTCAATCGCCTCCGGGCGCTGTCCGCGGTGGGGCTGCTCGGAGTTCTGACCGCTGCCGTAGTACTGGTCGCTGATCTACACCGTCCACCGGCACCCGCCGACATCGGTGCGATCAGCGGCCCGTACGCGTCTCTGCTCGCCAGTTCGGTCGACCTCGGCCCGGCGCGCACCGATCACGTTCAGCTGACCGCTGCGCTGCGTGATGATTCTCGGCCCGACCTATTGATGGGATGGGCTGTCCAACAGAACCTTTCAGTGCGCTGGCGCCCCGGTGACAGCTGGGCGATCCTCGAAGGTGCGCCCGACGCGGTATCCGGTGCATTCGATGTCGACGTTCACGACTACCGGGGCAAGAGGGGCCAGGTGTTCTACGCCTCACCCCAGCAGCCGTCGGTACCTCAGTCGCTCAGCGTGGAGGTCGCCGGCCTGGGCCGCATCCTCGGCTACACGCCGCACCGAGAGTCCAAGGTCTGGATGCTGCCGCTGGAGGTGCCCGACCAAGGGCTGAGCCCCAGCGCACTGCTGCGCACCTACAACGCAATGCCATTGCACGACAAGGGCTACACCGGCAAGGGCACCACGGTCGTGGTGTTCGCGTTCGACGGCTTCGACCAAGCCGATCTCGACACCTTCGCGACGATGTTCAACCTGCCGAAGTTCACGCCGGATGTGGTGGGCGGCATGCCGTCGGCGCGGCGCGGCGAGGCGACCATGGACCTCGAGGCCATCCACGCGATCGCCCCGGATGCCAAGAAGGTGCTGGTCAATGCGCGTCCCACCGTCGAGGGTGACGGCTCCTACGAGAAGATCGCCAAACTCATGGAGGACACCGAACGCACCTACCCGGGCGCGGTGTGGAGCTTCTCCATCGGTTGGGGTTGCGACAAGCTCATCACCGCCGCCGACCTGGTACCGGTGCGCGCGGCATTGACGTCCGCGCATCGTTCGGGCACAACCGCTTTCGATGCCAGCGGTGACCTGGCCGGGCTTGACTGCAAGGGTGGCGACGAATGGTCGTCACCGCCGAGTGACAACGACGTCGGATTGGACGCCGTGGCGTCGATGCCGGAGATGACCGACGTCGGCGGTACGACGGTGTCCACCGACGACAAGGGGGACTGGCTGGCCGAGCAGTCCTGGTTCGACGCGCCGCTCTCACAGGGCACCGGCGGCGGGGTATCGGCGCTCTTCGAGCGCCCGGAGTGGCAGCAGCACCTCAGCGCCCCCAAAGGTGACGGCAAGCGGCTGACCCCCGATATCGCGGCCGTCGCCGACCCGTTCACCGGAGTGCAGATCGTGTTCAACCAGCAGGTGATCGTCGGCGGCGGCACCTCGCTGGCGGCCCCCATCTGGGCCGGATTGACCGCGTTGATGAACCAGTTCGTGGTCGACAAGGGCGGCTCACTGATCGGCAACATCAATCCGGTGCTCTACACGATCGCCCAGGGCACGCCGCTGCCCGCCTTTCGTGACGTCGTGCTCGGCGGTAACGCGGTGGCCAACGCCGGACCGGGATATGACCTGGTGACCGGGCTGGGGACACCCAATGTCGAGAACCTGGCGCAGAATATTCTTGTGACCCAGAAGGTGGTCGGATGAGTTCGCCGGAGAACGGCATCGACGACGTGCCGACGATGGAATGTCGGGTCTGTCAGATCGACGTCCCCGCCGGGGCGTTCTGCGGCTACTGCGGCGCGCACGCGTCCGACGAACCCCACCGCGGACCGCGGTGGCTGGACCGGCTGCGCGGCGACACGTTCGGCGCATCGCCGGGGGAGAGCGTGCTGATGCCCGCGATCGCCAGCTCACTGTTCCCGCATCTGCCGCAGCGGTCCCGGACACCGTTCCGGGTGGGGCTGGCACTGGTGCTGGTGGGGCTCGTCCTGTTCGCCGTGGTGAAGATGCCCGCGGCGTTGATCACCGTCGCCGCGCTCGGGCTGCCGCTGTTGTTCGTGCTGTACCTCGCCGAATCAGCCGTGTACCGCGACATGTCCACCTGGGCAATGCTGTTCGCCGGCACGCTGGGCGCGGCGCTCGGGGTGGGGTGGACGCTGTTGACGGGTCAGATGGTGGCCCGCGCCTACGGCGTGCCGATGGCCGCGGGCATGGCGATCCACCACCTCGTGCGTGAAGGCATGATCATCCCCGCAGGCGGGATGATCCTGATGCTGGTGCCCACGGTCCTGGTACGGCTGCTGCGGCCAAACTCGCGAGAGTCGTTGGACGGATTCGTCGTCGGGGCACTGTCCGCGCTGATGTTCGCCGCTGGTGCCACGCTGACCCGGCTGGCCCCACAGTTCGCCACCGGGCTGTTGGCGCGCAGTCGTCCGATGAAGGGCCTGCTCGTCGAGGCGCTGCTGTGCGGCGTGACGATTCCGCTGACCGCCGCCGTGGCCGGCGGGATGATCGGTATCGCCTTGTGGTTCAAGGGCCAGAACTCCAACCCGCACGAGCATCCCGGGCGGCTCCGCGCCGTGCTGTTCGCGCTGGCGATCGTGGTCGTGGTGATCCACACCGGGGTCGCGATCACCGACATCATGGGGATGGAACAGCTCCGGATGCTGACCGTCCACGTCGTCATGACGTTGGTCGTTCTGGTTCTGCTGCGAATCGCGTTGCAGCTCGCGCTTCTTCACGAAGCGCACGATCCGATCGAGCTGGACGAGCCGCTGCTGTGCATCCACTGTCAGCACGTGGTCCCTGACATGGCGTTCTGCCCGGCGTGCGGCGCGGCCACCCGAGCGTCGTCGCGTGCGTCGCGACATGAGCGGCGTGAGGTGCGTCCGGTTCGGCAGGTCGCCGCGGAGGGGACGTGACCGCATCCTCGGCCGCTTCCGGCGAGGAGAAGTTCGTCGGTTACGCGCTGCCGGCCGGCCTCTACGTCGCTCCGGAAGTGCGGCGCCCCAAATTCAGTCGCACAGTGGGTATTTGGACGGCCGGGATCGTCGTCGTCGCATTGATTCTGGTCGGGGTGTCTCTGTCGGTCACCAAAAAGGTGCCGCGCTACATGTGTCCGCCCGAATGCGGTGCCCCGCCGATGGGCACGCCCGTCACGGGACTCCCCCGCTTCACCGCGGCGGACGGATCGTTTTCGGTGTCGTACCCGACAACGAATTCGGCCTATGAGGTCTCGACCGCAGGAAACGGTGTGACCGCGAAGTTCACTGGCGGGGATACTGGTGTGCTGCAACTGTTTTCCGAACCGGCACGAGGTCGTGACCCGCAGACCATAGCCCGCGATCTGCTGAAGCAGAAGTTCCCCGATGCGAAGATCGCCTACGAGATCCCCAACGCGATGGTCGGCTATCAACCCGGTTACGGCGAGGTCGCCGATACCTGGCCGCAGGGCACATCCAACAGCTACATTCGCATCCGCACCGTTCTGCTGGTGGCGGTCAAGAACGATCTGGCGCTGGTGGCCGGCGCTGTCGGCCCGTACCACGCATTCGGTCCCGATTTCGGTCCCGGCCTACCGTCAGGCGCCAATCTGCAGATCGCCCAGGATATGGGCAAGTACGTCAACAGCTTCGCCTGGCAGGGTGACCCGCCGCGCTGAAGTCATTCAGCCCCAACCTAATTCGTGTAATCGATCGTCATCGATGCCGAAATGGTGCGCGATCTCGTGGATTACCGTGATCGCCACTTCCTCGACCACATCGGCTTCGGTGTCGCACATGTCCAGCAGCGGTTCGCGATAGATCGTGACGGTATCGGGAAGTGAGCCGGCGTAGCTCGAATCACGCTCGGTCAGCGCGACTCCTTCGTAGAGGCCGAGCAAGTCCGGGTCGTCGGGGTGGTGATCCTCGACCATGATCACGACGTTGTCGATCGCTTTGGCCAGCCCGGGCGGAATCAGATCCAGTGCGTCACCGACCAATTCCTCGAACCGCGCCGGATCCATCCGGACGGGCACTAGGCCGGCGGGGGAATGGGGACGTCGGCGGGCCCGGGCGGCGGGCCCGCGGGAGCGGCCGGAGCCGGAGGGCCGTCCATGGGCGGCGCGTCGGCGGG
>NZ_MVIH01000031.1 GCF_002086695.1 Mycolicibacterium rhodesiae | reverse complement strand
TCCGCCCGCGGTGCGATCGACTCGCCTCAGCGCTTGGCCAGCTTTTTGGCTTCCTTGTTGGCCTTCTTATTGGCTTTCTTGTTGGCCTTGCGGGCACGCGCCCGGGTGGTGTCCACGAGTTCGCCACTCTGATCCCGCGCGACGTCGATGATTTCGGCGCCGCGCTTGCGGGCGACGTCAGCGAGGTCCGCCCCGCGCTCACTGGCGACGTCGGCGAAATTCGCGCCGCGTTTGCGGGCAACATCGGCCAACTCGGCGCCACGCTCACTGGCGATGTCGGCCAGCTCGGCACCTCGCTCACGGGCAATCTCGGCGAAGTCGGCGCTGCGCTTACGTGCCGTCTCCAACAGTGGGGCAGCGCGCTCACCGGCGGTCAGTGCCAGCTCACGCCCACGCTCGGCGCCGATCTGAAGGCCGTGGCCGACCTTCGGGCCGACCCGATCCAGCAGATCGCTGTCCAGCACGCCGTGGTTCGAGCCCGGCAGGGTGCCGGCGACGGCCTCGCTGACCTTCCGGGCCGCGCGGCGTCCACGCCAGCCCAGCGACGGCTTCCCGGCGGTGTCGGCCGAGGCGATGATCAAACCACCGAGCAGGCTCATATCGGTCAAAAATGCGCGGCGCTTCTCGGCCTTGAGCTGTTGGTCGGGCTCATCCCAGAACATATGCGCACCGAGGTTGGCCGGAATTACCGTGGCCGCCAACGCCGCTGAGGCCACCCGGGGCAGGCGACCCGACGCAAGCAGCAGGCCGCCGCCGATCTGCACGGCCGCGGTGATCTTCGCCAGCGTTTCCGGATCGTTGGGCACATTCGCGCTGACCGGTTCGGGCAGCTTTTGCAAACCTTCGAGCGCCGGGCGGGCCGCTTCGGCGGCCGGTTTCGGGCTTTTCAGCGCTTCGAATCCTTGGCCGATGAACACCGCTGCCAACATTGGCCGGGCAACTCTGCGAATCAACATGGCGCGGGTGTTCCCAACCGGCCCGCCGATCAAACCCGCAGCCTCACCCCTCGAGGCGGCGCATCCACAGCGGGAACACCACCCAGGCCGTCAACATCAGCACGGCGGTCACGACCCCGGCGACCACTCCGGCCTCGTCACCCAGCACGGTCCCGAACACCACGACGGCGACGCCGGTGAGCGCGGTACCCAGCAGCAGAAGGCCACAGAACGCGAAACGATGCGCGATCGCGACCAGGGGACGCAGCCGGTGCCTGCGGAACAACATCCGGTGCATGCCCACCGGTGCGACCAACAGCACCGTGGCCGCCAGCGAGCAGACCACGGTGGCCAGGTAGACCGCGCGCAACTCGGCACTCAAGGTGGTGAACCGGTTTTGAAAGGGCAGGGTCAGCAGTAAACCGGTGAGCAACTGGACGCCGGTCTGCGTGACGCGAAGTTCCTGGAGCAGGTTGGACCAATTGCGGTCCAGCCGCTCGGCCTCGGTCTCGGATCGGGCCGCGGCGTTCCAGCGCTGGTCGGCCTCGGGATGGTCGACATCCATTTGGGGGAGATTCCCCGCTGTCCGAGGCAGAAACGTCTCTTGGACTACGAGTCGTCGTTGTTCGTCGCGTGAACCAGATGAGCCGACTCGGCACGCTCGGCCAGCGCGTCCGGTCCGGGGCCCTCGAATGCGCGTCCACGCCGCTCGGCTTGCGGGCTTCCGGTGAACAACGTGGAGTCGACGCGGCCGCCGCGGCCCATCGGTTCGTGCGTCTGAAGGTTGTCGGACGTGCCGCGAAACTGCTCCACCCGCCAGCGCGGCAGAGCGCCCGGATTGGTGCGCTGCAGCCATCGGACCATGCCTTCCCGCACCGCGCATCGCAAGTCGAAGAGTGCACCGGCGTTGGCGGCACTGACCAGCATCCGGACCCGCAAAT
The DNA here is from genome assembly GCF_002086695.1 of Mycolicibacterium rhodesiae. Lineage (GTDB taxonomy): Bacteria > Actinomycetota > Actinomycetes > Mycobacteriales > Mycobacteriaceae > Mycobacterium > Mycobacterium rhodesiae. The sequence goes on along the minus strand of NZ_MVIH01000031.1, from coordinate 23,020 downwards.
GACCACCGACCGCATCGGTGACCTGAAGGACGCCGACACGTCCGTCCCACAGGTCACTTGCCGACAGCAACCGATCCAGTTCAGCGCGCATGCTGTCCAGAGGGACGGTGAAATCGACGTCGAGTTCGGCGGTGCCGAGCAATTCGGTGGCCTGTCGGGTCCAGTTCTGGAAGGGCGTCGTCGTGAAATAGGTGCAGGGCAGCACCAGCCGGCGCTCATCCCACAGGTGCACGACGACGTAGGTCAGCGTGATCTCTTCGATGCGCCCCCATTCCTCTTCGAGCACGACGACGTCGCCGACTCGAATCGCATCGGAGAAGGCGATCTGGATGCCGGCGAATGCCGCTCCCAAAGAGGTCTGCGCTGCCAGGCCGGCGACCACCGACAGCAAGCCCGCAGAGGCGAACAGGGTCCGGCCGAGGTCGACGAACGACGGGAACGTCATCAGTGCGGCGGCGGTGCCGATCAGGACCACCACGGCAACGGCGATGCGCCGCAGCAGCGTGACCTGGGTCCGGATTTTGCGGCGGTGGCGATCGGCATCGGTCATCTGGGCGTCACCGCCACCGAAACGGGCGATGACGCGCTGCTCGGCGACCATGACGAGACTGCTGACCACCCATGTGACGGCGGCGATCAGCAGGATTACCAGGATTTGGTGGACCATCCCCCGCCACGGTGCGTCGGAGCCGGCCACCCGGTCGAACGCGGTCAGCGCCGCGATCATGACCAGGGTCGCCCGAGCCGGACCGCGGGTCAGCCGTGCCACGTCCGCGAGCAGCTCGCTTCGTCGGCCGAGCCGCTGCAGCGCCCACGAGAGCAACATTGCGGCCCCATACGCCACGACGACCGAGCCGCCCACCCAGACGGCGGCGATCGCGAGGTTGGTGGCGGAGGTCAATTCGGTGTGTTCGGGCATCAGACGGCATCACTCCCGGGATCGAAGACTTCGTCGTCGGGCGGCGGCGCACACGCGCCTCGGATGGTGACGCGTACCCGTCACAGCCGGATCAAAGGCCCGTCCAACGGTTTTGAGACCGTAGTCACAGCCGAATCAGGTCAGCAGCAGGCGCGCGGATGCCTCGAGCCGGCTGGCGATCTCGGTGTAGGACGCGTACCCCATGCCGGCTCGCACCAGCGCTCCCGCATAGAGCTGCTCGAGTGACTCGATGACATCGGCATCCGAATCACACTGTGTCCCAAGGGCAGTGCTCAGTCGCTGGTGTATCTCGCGGCCGATCCGGAAACGCAGATGCTCGACATCGGGATCCTTGCCGAGCAGAGCGGTGGTGACCGCGCCTGCCAGTTCCGGCTCATCGGCCACCAGAAGTGCGATATGCCGAAGCACGCCGACCACGCGGTCGACCGGGTCGGGGGAATCGTCCGGCGGTGCCGGTGTCGAGGCCAGCCGGCGCCAGAACACTTCGGCGACCAGATGTTCTTTCGACGAGAAGTACGTGTAGGCGGTGGCAGCGCCGACCCCGGCCTCGGCCGCGACCATCCGGATCGTCAGCCCGGAGAAACCTTCCCGGCTCAGGACCTCGACCGCGGCGCGGCCCAAGCGGTCCACCGTGGCGGCCTGCTTTACGGTTAACCGGCGTCGCGTTGATTCCCGAGCTACCGGATCAGACACATGTCCGGACGCTACTACAACTGACCTGCACCGACAAGGTGCGCGCTGGCCATGGACCGTGCGTAACGGCTAGGTTCGGATCATGAGCCGCCCCGATATTGCCGATGCAGCGCAAACTTCCCGACTCTTTGAATTGGCGGAGAGAGTCGTGGGCTTCATGCCGGCCGACGAGGGACGGGCGCTGTACGACGCGGCGCTGCGCTACCTGGACGCCGGGATCGCAGTCGAGATCGGCACCTATTGCGGAAAGTCCACGGTCATGCTGGGCGCCGCCGCCGCGGCGACCGGCAGTGTGCTGTACACCGTGGACCACCATCACGGATCCGAAGAGCACCAGGCCGGCTGGGAATTCCACGACACGACGATGGTCGACCCGGTCAGCGGACGGTTCGACACCTTGCCCACCTTCCGGCGCACGCTGGACGCTGCCGAGCTCGATGACACAATCGTCGCGGTGGTCGGCAAGTCGCCGGTCGTCGCGCGCGGCTGGCGCACGCCGCTGGACGTGTTGTTCATCGACGGCGGGCACAGTGAGACCGCGGCTCAGCAGGACTTCGACGGCTGGGCCAAGTGGGTGGCCCCGGGCGGCACGCTGATCATCCACGACGTCTTCCCCGACCCGCGCGACGGTGGCCGCCCGCCCTACAACATCTATTGCCGCGCAATCGAATCCGGTCAGTTCACCGAAGTCGGCTGTACCGGCTCGCTGCGGGTGCTCGAGCGTGTCCGCGGGGCCGCCGGAGAAGCGGTCAGCGCCTGACGCATTCACAGTCGTACTCGCCCTCGAGACCGCGCGGCAAGTCGGCGGCCCGGAAGATGGCGCTGCCGCCGGTGGTCGACGACAACGCGTCGGCGGCCAGGATGACCGCCGCGGCGGTCCAGGTGGTCCGTTCGACCGGCCAGCGTTTCCCGTCGGCGAAAACCAGTCCGGTCCAGTAGGAGCCGTCTTTCTCGCGCAGGTGCTGCATTGATCTGAACTGTGTCAGCGCCCGCGACGTCTCGCCCATGGCGTCCAACGCCATGACCAACTCGCAGGTCTCGGCCCCGGTGACCCATGGCCGGTCGTCAACGCAGCGGATGCCCAGCCCGTCGACCACGAAGTCGTCCCAGCGCTGGGCGATGCGGGCGCTGGCCTGCTCGCCGCGTAGTGCACCGCCCAGAATGGGGTAGTACCAGTCCATCGAGTGGTGCGGTTTCTCGGTGAAGGCGTCCGGGTGCTCGGCGATGGCGTGGCCCAGCCGTCCCAGCGCCACCTCCCATTCGGGCTGCGGATCGTCCAGCCGATCGGCGAGTGCCAGCGCGCAACGGATGCTGTGGTACACGCTGGCGCAGCCGGTAAGCAGCGCCTCCTCGAGGACACCGGATGGCCCTTGCGCCCAATAGATTTCACCGGTCCCGGCCTGTAGGCCGAGGACAAAGTCGATTCCCGCCCGGACTGTCGGCCACATGTGGTCGGCGAACCGGACGTCGCCGGTCACCAGAAAGTGGTGCCAGACGCCGGCGGCGATGTACGCGCAGAAGTTGCTGTCGCTGTTGGCGTCCTCGATCACGCCGCGCCGATACTGGATGGGCCAGGACCCGTCGGCGCGCTGCTCGCGGCGGCACCACTCGTAGGCGGCCTGGGCGGGCTCGAGAAGTCCCGCCGCGGTCAGGGCCATCGCGCACTCGACGTGATCCCACACATCGGTGTGCCCGATCTCCGACCACGGTATCTCACCCGATGATTCCTGAACGGCGGCAATGGATTCCGCTGTCTGACGGCATTGCTGCGGCGTGAGGATGTCGGCTACGCCCGGCACACCCTCGAGATCACTGGGGCGCGGCATTCGTGATCGGCTTCTCGAAGTAGAGGGCCACACTCTTGCCGACCAACGGATTGAGCGCGGATTCGGCAAGTCTGGTCAGCGCCGGTCGCGACATCATGTCCCACACCAGCAGCTGGTGATACGCCTTGACGGCCGGGTGGTTCGGCTTCTCCACGCCGACCGCGCACTTGAGCCACCAGAACGGTGAGTGCAGTGCGTGCGCGTGGTGGGAGTGGGTGAATTCCAGGCCGCCGCGAACCAGCTTGTCGCGCAGTTCATCCGCCTTGTAAATCCGGATGTGGCCGCCCTCGTTGGCGTGGTACTCGTCGGACAGCAGCCAGCAGATCTGCTCGGGAAGCCAGCGCGGCACCGTCACCGCGAGCTTGCCGCCGGGCTTGAGTACCCGAATCAACTCGGCGATCGCGCCGTCGTCGTTGGGGATGTGCTCGAGGATCTCCGAGGCGACCACACAGTCGAACGACGCATCGGGATACGGCAGTGCCAGTGCGTCACCGACCACGACCTGAGCCTTGGCCGACGCGGGCGCCTCACCGGCCTCGCCCATCGCCTGCAGCAGGGTGTCGACGTTAGCCAGTTCTTCGGCGTCCTGGTCGAAGGCGATCACGTTGGCGCCGCGGCGGTAGGCCTCGAAGCTGTGCCGTCCGGCGCCACAGCCCACGTCGATGACGGTGGTACCCGGCCCGACATCGAGCCGGTCGAAGTCGACGGTCAGCATGATTCGTCCATCGCCTCGACCGAGTTGGTCACGCGCCCGGTGCGGGCGATCGCCTGCTCGTAGACCCGCACGGTCTGCGCGGCCACGGACTCCCAACTGAACACGTCGAGCGCGCGGCGCCGGCCCGCGGTGCCCAGCCACTGCCGGCGGGCGGGGGATTCCAGCAGTCGGCCGAGTGCGGCGGTCAGCTCCTTGACATCGCCCGGTGTCACCAGGTCGGCACATTCACCGTCGGGACCCAGGACCTCGGGCAACGCGCCGGCCCGGCTGGCCACAATGGGTGTGCCGCTGGCCATCGCCTCCACCGCGGGCAGTGAGAAGCCTTCGTAAAGGGAGGGGATGCAGGCGATTTCAGCCGAGGCGAACAGGCCTGCAAGCTCCTCGTCGGACAAGCCGCTGGAGGTGTGCACGATATCGCTGATACCCAATTCGGCGATCAGCTTCTCGGTCGGCCCGTTGGGCTCCAGCTTGGCCACCAACTGCAACTCGAGGTCGTGTTCGGTGCGCAGCTTGGCCACCGCATTCAGCAGGTGCCCGATGCCCTTCAACGGGCGATCCGCGCTGGAGATCGCGATGATGCGCCCCGGCACCCGCGGCAGGTCGGAGGGCTTGAACAGTTCGGTGTCCACCCCGAGCGGCACCACGCGCAGTTGCTGGGGGCTGACACCGAAGTCGTCGGCGATATCGGTGGCCGACGACGAGGACACGGTGAGCAGATCGGGAATGCGGCGGGCGACTTTCTTCTGCATCTGCGCAAAGCCATACCACCTGTGCACCAACGGCTTTCGCCACCATTTGGCCGCTGCGAGGTCCAGAACGCGGTCCCGGGTGATCGGATGGTGGACGGTGGCCACGACGGGCAGGCCCATGTCGGCGATGCGCAGCAGGCCGGTGCCGAGGCACTGGTTGTCGTGCACCACGTCGAACTCGTCGAGGCGGGCGGCCAGCAGTCGCGCGGCGCGCAGGCTGAAGGTGCGAGGTTCGGGGAAGCCGGATGTCCACATGGTGGCCAGTTCCAGCGCATCGAAGCGGTCGCGGATCTCGCTGGGGTGCGGGACGCGGAACGGATCGGGTTCCCGGTAGAGGTCCAGGCTGGGGACCTCGGTCAGCCGAACCCGAGGATCGAGGATCTCGGGATAGGGCTGACCGGAGAACACCTCGACGTCATGGCCGAGTTCGACCAGTCCGCGGCTCAAGTGCCGGACGTAGACGCCCTGCCCGCCACAGTGGGTTTTGCTGCGGTAGGACAGCAACGCAATCCGCATGTTCACGCTCCTGCAACGTCCGTGACTGATACGGCTGAACTACCCGCCGAGCTCGCATATGTCATCGTGTATGTAACCGGACACGGTCAGCGAACTGTCTGGACATGTGTCTGGACTATAATTCGCTTAGCTACACAGTGCAACGTAAGTGCCCGCTACCACCGTAGGCCAGGGTCTATCTTTCCTGTGATGCACCTCCTCTGGGAAACCCTGACCGATGGTGTATACCGCTGCCGCCTGGCCTTTCTCGATGTCACGGTCGGGTTGGTTCGCGGTGAGCGCCGGAATTTGCTGATCGATTGTGGTACAACACTTTCCGAAGCGGCTCAGATCGCCGCCGACGTGGTCGACATCACCGGTGCTCCGGTGACCGACGTGGTGATGACCCACCACCATTTCGACCACATCCTGGGCTCGTCCGGTTTCGGCACGGCCGTCCTGTATTCGCCTGCCGCGGTCACCCGCGCGTTGACCACCGGTATCGGCGCGGTTCGGGCCCACGCCCTGCGATACGGGGCCGACCCGGTGCTGCTGGACCAGGCGATCGCCCGCGTCCGCGCACCCGACCACACCGTGACGGCCGTCGATGTCGACCTCGGCGGCCGCAGCGTGCATCTCGAACTGCCGGGACCGGGTCATACCGACCACGACCTGGTCGTGGTCGTTCCGCCGGTGGTGACAGGCCGGCGGACGGTCGTCTTCTGTGGCGATCTGGTCGAAGAATCCGCCGACCCGGCGATCGACACCGGCTCGGACCTACCTGCCTGGCCGCGAGCCCTGGACCGGCTCCTCGAACTGGGCGGCGAGAACGCGCTGTACGTGCCCGGGCACGGCGCGGTGGTCGACGCGCCGTTCGTCCGCGCTCAGCGGGACTGGCTGGCGGCGCGAACCTCGTCGGGCTGACTCACCAGCCGGTGTTCAGCACCCGTTCGAGCATGTCGACGAAGAAGTCTGCCGACTCCCGGGTGATGCACATCGGCGGCTTGACCTTCAGCACGTTCTGCCGGTCACCGGTCGGCTGCACGATCACCCCGAGTTCGAGCAGCCGTTCGCAGATCGCCGCGGTCTCGGAGACGGCGGGTTCCAGCGTCGTGCGGTCGCGGACCAGCTCGACGCCCATGTACAGCCCGCTGCCGTGCACGGTGCCGATCAGCTCGTGGCGGGTCGCCAGCTCCTCGATGCGGGCCCGCAGATGGTCCCCGACGACCAGGGCATTGTGCTGCAGGCCCTCCTTCTCCAGCTGCTCGAGCACCGTCAGGCCGACGACGCAGGAGACCGGGCTGCCGCCTGCGGAGGAGAAGAAGTATCCCTGGGTGCGGTATCGCTCGGCGATGGCGCGGGTGGTGATGACCGCGCCGAGCGGCTGACCGTTGCCCATCGCCTTGGCCACCGTCACGATGTCGGGCACGACGTCCTGCTGCTGGAAGCTCCAGAACCAGCGCCCGGTGCGGCCGTAGCCGACCTGCACCTCGTCGGCGATGGCCAGCCCGCCCGCTGCGCGGACCGCGGCGTAGACGGCCGAGAGATAACCGTCCGGCAGCGACATCCCGCCGGCGTTTCCGTAGAACGGCTCGCAGATGAACGCTGCCGGCGGATTGCCTTGCGCGGCAAGGCGTTCGATGATCTCGACCGCCTCGGGAGCGTAGCGCACGGCGTCCGGCCCGCGGTACTCGCCGCGGTAGGCGTTCGGTGAGGGCACGGTGTGGACCCAGCTCGGCCTGGTGGCCAGGGCATTCGGGTTGTCGGCCACCGACGTCGACACGGCATCGGTCGCGTACGTCCAGCCGTGGTAGGCCTCGGCCATCGAGACAATGTCATGACGCCCGGTCGTGGCCATCGCCAGCCGCAACGCCAAGTCGCCGGCCTCCGAGCCGGAGTTCACCAGGAACACCGTGTCCAGCGGATCGGGCAGGGTGGCGGCCAACCGCTCCGAGAGCGCCACCACCGCGGCGTAGTTGAATCGTGAATTGGTGTTCAGCCGCCGCCACTGGCGGGCGACGGCGTCGGCGAGCACCGGATGGCCGTGGCCGAGGATCGCGACGTTGTTGACCATGTCCAGGTAACTGCGGGCATCGGTGGACACCATGTGCTCGCGCCAGCCGCGTTCGATGCGGGGCGGATCGAGGTAATAGTGCTCCTGGACCGTGGCGAACGAATCCGCCCGGCGGCGCCACAACGCCTCGCTGTCGTCGGCCTCGGCCGCCACGGCGGGCAGACCGAGCAGCGCGCTCGGGTCCTCCACCAGACTCAGCCAGCCCGCGCTGTATTCGGCCCGAACGAAGTCGGGGACCGCCACGTCGGGCCTGCTGCGCCACTGGATCCAGATCCGACCCTCAACGGTGCCGAGCGCGGTGCCCGCGGTGACGCCCTCGCCGGGCCGGACCTGCTCGCCGGTACACAGACGTCCGCGCACCTGCACGGTTCCCGCGGTTCCGGTCAGGGTGAGACTGTCGTCGCCTGCTGCGTCGATCACGCAATCCCAGGGTGCGGTGACCGTCGACGGCGCCGCCCGCCACAGGTCCAGGCCGGTGCCGACGGTGGCTGACGACTCCGGACTCAGCGGCACCGAGCGGGTCGTGCGGGGCTGACCGAAGGTCGTCACGACGGCACCTGCACCGCCGGCCAGCGCTTCGGCAGCCAGATCGTCTTCGCAGTCCGCGGTCAGCCAGCGGCCGGCATCCATCGCGTCGGCCTCCGACGACAGGTCCAGTCGCACCACGGCGTCCGCCGCAAGCCCATCGATCAACGGGATGGTGACGGGCGGCGGCTCGATGGGTTGGGCCGCCCCGAGTTCCGCGCGGATGGTGGCGGTCATGACTTCGGTGGGAATGCCGATCGCGCGTTCGAAGATCCGCCATTCGTAGTCCAGGGCGCCTGCGGCGTAAGCGTTGTCGGCGTCGATAGAGGCCTGATGGATACCGCTGACCACCAGCACCGCGGCCCGCAGGACGACCAGCGGCCACAGTGCGTCGATCTCGGGGGGACTCAGCGGACGCACCGCGTGGAAGGCGGCCACGGCAGGCAGGGTCGCGACGGGCTCGCCGCCCTCGTGGCGCAGCAGCGAGGAGACCGCGATGGCCAGCTCGCCGACGGTCCAGGACCGGGTGAGGTCGCCCAGGTCGATCACACCATCGGGCAGCTGACCGTTCTCCGGCGTGCTGCACACGACGTTGTCGTCGGTGAGGTCGCCGTGGATCACCTGGACCGGCAGATCGTCGGCGAGATCGGCCACGACCTGCCACGCCGCGGCCGCCGCGGCCTCGATGGTCTCCCGGCGTCCGGGATCGGGCACGTGCTCGGCGAGTAGTTCAACGGTGCGCAGGGCGTGCCGCAGGTCCCACTGCAATACCCGGTCGACGCCGGGATGGTCGAAGTCGGCCAGGGCACGAACGGTCCGGCCGGCCAGCGCGCCAAGCGCCGCCGACCGCATCGGCGTGATGTACCGGTCGCCGCTCAAGGTGCCGCCGGCGAGGTGCGCGATGACCCGGGCATACAACACCGCGCCGTTGCCGTCGCGCACCTCGGCGATCGGGTCGACGCCGGCAAACGCAAGGTTCGTGGCGGCCCGCACATCACACCCGGCCTGACTGAGGTATTCGGCCGCCGCGTCCTGGGCTTCGATCTCGACGCGGGAGAACGCGGGGTTCGCGATCTTGAGCACCCCGATCGGCCGGCCGTCGAGCTGGCTCAGCAGGAAGTTGGCGTCCTGCTGGCTGCCCAGCGCGGTCACCTCGCCGTCGATCCCGAAGTGCGTCGTGGCGATGTCATGGGCCTGCGCCGCGGTGATCGCCGGCACCGGCAGCTCCTCGGCCTGGAAGAAGTCGAACCGTGTCATATCGCTACGAACTGTACTGCGGGTGGACAGCCTCGGATCTGCCGATACGGTGGGCAGATGCGGGCGTTGATCATCGTCGACGTGCAGAACGATTTCTGCGAGGGCGGATCGCTGGCCGTCGCCGGGGCCGGCGACGTAGTACGCGGGATCAACGCGTTGCTGGCCGGCGACCACGGCTACGACCACGTGGTGGCCACCAAGGACTATCACGTGGATCCGGGTGCGCATTTCGCCGAGCAACCCGACTTCAAGGATTCATGGCCTGCGCACTGCGTCGCCGGTACCTCCGGGGCCGATTTCCATCCCGAGTTGGACACAACGCCGATCGAGGCGGTGTTCCACAAGGGCGCGCACACCGCGGCGTACAGCGGCTTCGAAGGACACGTGGACCACACCTCGCTGGCCGACTGGCTGCGCAACCGCGGCGTCGACGAAGTCGACATCGCCGGGATCGCCACCGACTACTGCGTGCGCCAAAGCGCGGCCGATGCCACTCGCGCCGGCTTCAAAACCCGTGTGCTGGTTGACCTTACAGCCGGTGTTGCGCCCGGGTCGACCGCCGACGCATTGGCCGAGATGCGCGGTCGCGGCGTCGAACTGGTCCACACCGCCTGATGGCCGCGCCCCGAGCGACACTCATCGACGTCGTCGACCGTTCCCCGTTGATGGCGGCCGATCATGACCGTGCCGGCTGGGTGGGGTTGTTCACCGACGACGGCCGGGTCGAGGACCCCGTCGGATCGCGCCCGCACGTCGGGCCGGTGCAGATCGGCCGCTTCTACGACACGTTCATCGCACCGCGCCGGATCGTCTTCCGTCACGAGGCCGACATCGTCTCCGGCGCCACCGTCATCCGCGACGTCGTCCTCGACGTCGGGATGGGTCCCGCCGTAACGATGCACATCCCGGCGGTGCTCCGTTACGACCTGCGTGAGCTCACCGAGGACTGGCGCATCGAGCGGTTGCGCGCCTACTGGGAATTGCCGGCGATGATGGTGCAGTTCGCCCGAAACGGGCTGGCCGCGGTTCCCCAGGCGGTGGATCTGAGTCACGCGCTGATCCGCAATCAGCGGTGGCGCGGGACGCTGGGGTTCGCCTCGGGATTTCGCGGTGCCCGGTTTCGGGGCAAGCGGACGGTGCGCGGCTTTCTCGACGCGGTCACCACCGGCGATCAGTTGCGGGCCTGGCGCGCGCTGGGCCCGGGAGCGCTGATCACCCGCGGTGAACAGAACCCGGTGAAGTTCGGCGCGTTCGTCGACGAGCTGGCGGGTGCCTCCTGGACGAAGATGATCGCCGCAGGCTCGTCGGTGACCGCATCCCTGGGCGGACCGCGGGCCGGCGTGTTGATCGCCGAACTTGGCACATCCGGTGGGGCGATCACCCGGCTTCGCTATTTTGTCGAGTAGCCGGCCGCGACGCTACATCCGCGAGAAGCGGGCCAGGACGAAGCAATACGCGCCGTAAGCGGCGAAGCCGGCCGCCGCCGCGATGAGCATCACCTTGCCGAACGGGGCCTGGCCGAGACTCTTGACCGCGGCGTCCAGCCCGGCGCCCTTGGCGGGGTCGGTGGTCACGGTGGCTATCACCAGCAGCACCCCGGCACCCCCCAGAACCACGCCCTTGGCGGTGTATCCGGCGATGCCGAGCGGAGTGATCAGCGGGCCGCCCCCGGTGACGGTGAGGTCCTCCTCGAACTTCGTCGAAAGGCCTTTATAGACGTGATAGCCGCCGATGCAGATGATCACGACCGCGGCGATCAGCAGAATGCCTTTGCCCCAACCGGTTTGGAGCAGTCGTGCGGTGAGACCGGTGTTCTGTTTGCTGCTCGACTGGCCGCCGCCACCGGCGAAGCGCACGGCGGCCAGTGCGAGGCCGATGTAGAGGACCGCCAACGACATGGACTTGATCCGGTCGAATGCGTCGGAGGCGCCGGCGTGTTCGCGACCCGGCTCGGTGGGATGGGAACCCAGGATCGCCTCGGCCACACGCCACAGCGCCATGGCAGCAAGCCCTACGGCTGCGACCCACAGCGCCACCGCCCCGCCGGGCTGGGCGGCCAACGTCGCCATCGCGCCCGACTGATCGGCGTTTCCCGCCATTCCGAAAGCCACGTGCACGATGATGTACGCGATCACCAGATGCAACACGCCACTGATGCTGTAGCCGGCTCTGGCCGCGAGCTCGAAAGGCCTGCTTCCGGTAGCTGCTCGCGCAGCACCGTGCATTGCATTGTCAGCCACGACATTCGGGTTACCCCGGCGGGGCAGGGGAAAAACCGTCCTCCACCGCGCCGGTCACTGGGCATGACCGAGACCGCAAACCGGGCACCAGCATCGGCACCTGCGTGCGGTAGTCCCGGTAGCTGTCGCCAAGCTCGGCGATCAGATCGCGCTCCTCGAGCTGCAGCGCCAGCAGGATGTAGCCGGTCGTACCGATCGCGAACAGGAGATGACCCACGGTCATCACCGGAGTCGCCCAGAAGGCGATCAGGAAACCCAGCATCAGAGGGTGGCGCACCAGCCGGTACAGCAACGTCGCCCGGAATCCCGTCTTGCGGCGAGGGGAGCCGCGCCACGCCGCGAACACCTGGCGCAGCCCGAAGAGCTCGAAGTGGTCGATCATGAAGGTGGCCGCCAGCACGGTGGCCCAACCCGCCGCGAACACTGTCCACAGCAACGCCCGGATCGCAGGCTGGTCCACTTGCCAGATCACCCCGGACATGGTCCGCCACTGCCAATACAGCAGCAGCAGAACAAGACTGGCCAGCAGAACATAGGTGCTGCGTTCCATCGCCTGCGGCACGAAACGTGACCACCACCGTTTGAACGCGGGCCTGGCCATCACGCTGTGCTGGACGGCGAACAGCCCGAGCAGTGCCGTGTTGATCAGGAACGCAAGGCCCCACGGGGCACCGTCGATGCCGTGGTCGACGGTGCGGGGCACGACGATGCCGCCGACGAAGGCGACGGCGTAGCAGAAGGCGACGAGGAAGACGAGGTAACTCGCCAGCCCGTAGCCCGCAATCATGATGCGGCGGGTCCGCTCTCGCGCGGACGCTGGGTTGTGTGTCATAGCCACGATGCTCGTCGGAGGAGGCCGCCGCCATCATGGGGCATCCGCCCCAACTGCCGCTCAGCCCAACGGCTCCGTGAGGCCGTGGCGTAACGCGTACATGCTCGCACCGATCCGGTTCGACACCCCGATCTTGGAGTAGGTCCGTTCTACGTGGTTTCGGGCCGTCTTCTCGCTGATCACCAGCGCGGCGGCGATCTCCCTGTTGGAGGCGCCACGAGCAACCAGGCACAGCACCTCGATCTCTCGCGGAGTGAGGCCGTCGGGCCTGATCGCGGTACGTCGGCTGCGGTGGCCGCCCGCGTGCAGGACCGCTTCAGCCGCGACCTCGTCGAGTTCACCGGTGCGGATCCGGTCCCGGACCCGTCGAGCGGCCGCCGCGGGATCGAGCGCGGCGCGGTAAGGCCTTGGCTCCAAGGCTGATTGATAGGCCACGGCAGCGGCGAGCACCCGGTCGGGCATACCGAGTGCGGCGCCCGGCAGGTTGCGCGGATACCCGGACCCGTTGATGTGCTCGTGGTGGTTTCCGGCGATCTGCGCGACCTGTTCGAGCCCGTTGATCCGACTCAGAATCCGGGTGGTCAGGTACGGGTGCAGTCGCATCCGCTCGTACTCGGCCGCGGAGAGGGTGGCGGGCTTGGACCAGACTTGGTTGGAGACGCCGATGCGGCCGAGATCGTGGACGTGACCGGCACGCCGGACCAGTGTCGCGGTGTCCGCGCTCAAGCCGACAGCCTCGGCGGCGTCACCGGCGAGCTGCGCAACCGCGCGCGAATGGCCAAGTGTGAAAGGGCATTTCAGATCGACGAAATCGCCCAGTGCGATCAGGAGCTCGTCGAGGGACTGCTGTTGCAGCGGTTCGTGGCGATCGGGCGCGCAGGACAGAGCGGCGTCCCAGACCTCGCCTGCGGGTGGGCCGGCAAGGATATCGCAGGCGTGTGCGGCGAAGACATCCACCACATCGGGGTCGAACTGCCTGCCGCGGCGCTGCGCGGCCATGTCCACGGCCGCGCTCACGCCGCCCGTTCGGTGGTGCACTTCGGCCATGTCGGCGAGCTGGGCCACCCGCATCTCGATCGGGATGTCCGCGCCACCGGCGCCGCGGGGCAAGCCGCTGCCGTCGAAGCGTTCGAAGCTGAACTCGAGCGCGTTCTGCACGCCGGTGCCCAGGCCCATCCGTTCGGCCAGCAGTGCCGCCGAGGTGCAGTGCGAGTGGATGAGCGCCGACATGTTGCCGCGGGCGTTGAGGAACAGCGTCGCGATCGAGGTGAGACGGTGCGTGATCGGTTCGCCCCGGCCGATGTTGGCGGCAAGGAATCGGTAGTAGGGCAGTCCCGCCCAGTCGACATGGTAGGCGTCGCGGCGCACCGAGATGTCGTCGCCGAACCACCCTGCGAACTCGTGCGAGTCGGCGTGACAGCCGATCCACATCACCAGCGTGCTGTAGTACACGCAATCGCGCTGCTCGCGGTCGAGGCCGAGCCGGTCGGCGATGCGGGTTCCGATCAGCGCGGCCCGGAGCATGTGCTCGGCAGGCTGGCCGAGGCCGAGGTCGATCGCGACCGACAGAGCGGCCAGCATCTCGGCCCGGCTCGGCGCCCGCGACGGCGGGCCGGTGGGCGTCCTCGGCGCTGCCACGAGCTCGATTGTGCTCCCTAACACGCGGTGCGGGGTTCGGTTGGCGCGGTCCGGGACGCCGGGGCGTGCCGCCCCGGGTCGAAACTGTCGAATCGCGCGGTACCGATTACGCACAGCCCACGCTGCGGGAGCCGGAAATCGGCCAGCCTGCTTTGGGTGGCCAACGGTGCGACAGCACCCAGGCTGGCTCCGTCGAGCACCGCCCGGGAGCGGCGGACCGCCCAGATCTGGCGCGGCGCTACCCGGAACGCCTGACCGTTCGGGGCGGAACCGGCCAACCGCATTCCACCGGTCCGCAGCAGCGGGCCTGCGATCCGACCCATGGCTTCGAGTACCGGCACGCTGGCCCACGCTCGTTCGGGCACGGCATGGCCGAGCCGGCTGACCGCGCGCGTGATCGGCGTGCTGCCCATGCCCACGGTCCACCGCAGCACCCCGGGAATGACGATGTCCAGCGACCAGGGATCGGTCCAGGACACGGTGATGTCACACTGCACGGCGGGAACCGTTGTGGCCGAACTGAAATAACGTGAACAGCTCTGCTCGGCGGGTGTGGTGGCGTAGAAGGTCCATCGCCCGTCTGGGTCGCGGTGCCACACCGATCGGTAGGCGGGGGAGAACGAGGATGCGCTGAAGTCCCGGTATGCCAGATAGTGCCCGGAGTCGAACGGGAGACCCATGATGCCGAAACCGGTGACCCTGTCATCGGTGCCGGTAGGCAGGCTCGGATGATCCGCGACGGCGCGTAGTGCGCTCAAAGGTGTGGTCATCGGCCAATGCTTGCCGCTCGCAGTGGCTCACGGCATGGGGCAGCTGCCTCACATCATTCGCGTTTGCGCAGGGTCTCCCAGTCGTGCTCGGACTCGAGCTGGGCGATCAGGGTGCGGGTCCGCTCCCGCAACAGCAGGGTCAACCCGATGCCTGCGATGATCGCGATGACCAGCGCTACCCAGGAGAACCGCGCCAGCCACTTCTCGGCCGCCAGTCCGAGGTAGTAGACCACCGCGGTGGTGCCGCCCGCCCAGCAGACGGCACCGGAGGCATTGGCGGCGAGGAAGCGGCCGTAGTGCATGTGCAGGGCACCCGCCAGCGGGCCCGCCAGAATCCGCAGGAGTGCGATGAATCGGCCGAAGAAGACCGCCCAGACACCCCAGCGGGAGAACAGCTGCTTGGCCAGCGCCACGTGCCCGGGACCGAAGTGTTTCGGGAAACGGGTACCCAGCCGCTCGAACAACCCCATCCCGAATCGCCGACCGATCGTGTAGCCGATCGAGTCGCCGATGATCGCGCCGATGGTGGCGGCCGCGCCGACCCACACCGGACTGATGTCGAGAGTGTGCCTGCTGGCCAGCAGCGCCGCACTCACCAAGGCGATCTCGCCGGGCAAGGGAATGCCCAGGCTTTCCAGGCCGATGATGAGGCCGACGACCAGGTACACCGCCAGCGGTGGGATGGATTCCAGTATCGCGTCGACCGTCACCCGCCAAGGATGCCGTACCGACCGCCGTTACCGGGGCGAACCCGCTGGTTCGCGTGTCGAAATCAGGTGTCGCGCTTACGCCGGTACAGCGTTCCGGCGGCCAGCAGGAGCAGGCTGATCACCAGGATCGCGGTGGCGAGCACGTTGATCTGGGGTGGCACAGCGGCTTTCACCGCCGCATTCACATACAGCGGATACGTCACCGTCGAGCCGCTGACGAAATAGGTGATGATGAAGTCGTCCAACGACAGCGCGAACGATAGCATCGCCGCCGCGACGATGCCCGGCACGATCAGCGGCAGCGTCACCTTGAAGAACGTCCGGCTCGGCCCGGCGCCCAAATCCAGTGAGGCATCTTCGAGGGTCCAGTCGAAGCCACGGATCCGGGCGCGCACCGTCATCGCGATGAAGCTGATCTCGAACGCCACGTGTGCGATCACGATCGTGGTGTATCCGGTGGCCCAGCCGAGATCGAGGAACAGGGTCAACAGCGATGCACCCATGACGACCTCGGGCGAGGTCAGCGGCAGAACCAAAAAGGTGTCAACCGCCTTGCTGCCGCGGAAGCGTTGGCGCACAAGGGCGACCGCGACCAAGGTGCCCAGAACGCCGGCGATGACGGTCGACACCGCGGCGACGTTCAGGCTCAGCTTCAGCGCTTCGGTCAGGGCTGGGTACTTGAACGGGTTGGCCCAGTTGTCCAGCGTGAAGCCCTGCCAGGTGTAGTTGAACTTCCCGGCCGGCTTGTTGAACGAGAAGACGACGATCACCACGATCGGCAGGAAAAGATAGAAGAGCACCAAACCGGCGATGACGCGCAGGGCGATATCGCCCAGTTTGAACGTGCCGCGAATGTTGCGCCCCGGCTTGGCAAGTCCGCCGTGGTCGATGGTCTGCGCGATCGCCGCGCCCGCCTCGGTAGTCATGCGCGATCCCGCTTCGCTTCTCGCTCCGCTGTCATACCAGGTCCTCCGTACCCAGAGCCCGCGTGTAGATCAGCACACCGACCAGGATCAGCGCCATCAGCACGAAGCTCAGTGCGGCCGCGGCGGGGTAATCCTTGACCACCAGGAACTGCTTCTGGATGACGTTGCCGATCATCCTCGTCTGGGTGCTGCCCAGATAGTCGGCGTTGATGAAGTCACCGACCGACGGGATGAACACCAGCATGCTGCCGGCCAGGATGCCCGGCATCGCCAACGGCACGATCACCTTCCCGAACATTCGGCGGTTGGTGCCGTACAGATCGCGGGACGCTTCCAGCAGTCGGGCATCGATCTTCTCCAGGCTGACGTACAGCGGCAGGATCATGAAGATGATCCAGTTGTAGGTCAGGCCGCCGATGACCGCCCAGCCCGTCGACAGCAGGCGGCCCTCGGACGGCAGCAGGCCGACCGTCCCCAACGCGTGGACCACCCAGCCGTCGTCGGCCAGGATCGTCTTCCAGGCCAGCGTGCGGATCAGGAACGTGACGAAGAACGGCAGGATCACCAAGCCCAGCAACAGGTTCTTGTACCGCCCCGCCTTGAAGGCGATCACGTACGCCAGCGGGAAGGCCAACAGCAGGCACAGCACCGTCGCGATCAGCGCATAGCCGAACGAGCGCAGGATCTGCTCCCGGTATTGGCTCAGCGCGTCGCCGTAGTTGCTGAATTCCCACGCGAAGGTCAACTCGGGCAGGTAGATCGAACCACCCATGGTCGAGAGCGACGTCCGGAACAGCGAGACGAACGGGATGACGTAGAAAACCCCGAGATACGCCAGGGCGGGCAGGATCATCAGGTAGGGAGCGAGCTTGCTCCGCTGCCTGTTGCTACTGGCTACTCCTGCCATCGCGTTACCCGCCGGTGACGGCGGAGTAGGCCTTGTTGAACTCGTCGGTCTGCTGGTCGGAGAGCGCGGCCCACGTCTTGAGCTTGTCGAGGGTCGCCTTCGGCGGGTTGATCAGCGGGTTCGAGGCCAGGCCGGGATCGATCTTGTTGAGCTCGTCGGTCATGTCGGACAACACCGGCACGTACTGGGTGTGCGCGATCAGCTTCGCGTAGTTGGCCCGGTCGTAGACGTAGTTGATCCACGCCTCGGCGGCCTTCTGGTTCTGGGTGGTGTAGGGGATCACCATGGTGTCGACGAACGTGGTGCCACCGGTGTCCGGCACCACAAACTTCAGGTCCGGGTTGTCCTTCTGCAGCTGCACCACGTCACCCGAATATGCCTGGGCGATAACGACATTGCCGGATGCCAGGTCGTCGGCGTAGTCGTTGCCGGTGAACCGGCGGATCTGGCCGGCGTCCTTCTGCTGCTTGATCAGTGCGACGGCCTTGTTCACGCCGTCGCTGGTGGGGTTCTCCACCGAGCTGCCCTGCGACATCATGATCATGCCCAGGCCGTCCTGGGTGTCGGCAAGCAGGCTGATCTTGCCTTTGAACGCGGGGTCCCACAGGTCGTCGATCTTGGTGATGTCGCGACCGGTCGCGGCCCGGTTGTAGGCCAGCGCCGTCATGCCGGACATGTAGGGCGCGCTGAACTTGCGGCCCGGATCGGCCTTGGCGTTGAGCAGGTCTTCGCGCATGTTCTTCTTGTTGGTCCACCGGCTTTCGCTGATCGCGTTGAGCCAGCCGAGGCCATTGAGCCGGGCCGCCATGAACTGGGTGGGCACGACCAGGTCGGCACCGATGTCCTGCTTACGCGACAGCGGCTCCTTGTTCTTGGCGAACCACTCCTCGTTGTCGTTGTAGTCCTCTTTGTAATCGACCGTGATCCCGGTCGCGGTCTGGAACGCCGCGACGAATCCGTCGGCCATGTACAGCGGCCAGTTGGAGATCCGGAGCTTTCCGGTGGCGGGGGAGCCGTCGTCGGATGGGGTGGCGGGGCCGCTCGAGCTGCTCTTGTTGTCGGACTTGCTACACGCCGCGAGGAATGAGGGTCCGAGGACCAGCGCCGCTGCGGCCGCGGCACCGCCGCCGATGAACCGGCGCCGGGACGCGTTCGAGGCAAAGATCCGGGGGTCGTTCTCTGTGGCCATGTGCCGTAATGCCTTTCGTAAGGGGAAGGTCGAGGGGACGAAGAGCGGATCGTTGTCTAGGAGTCGTCGAGCATGTCTTCGAGGTCTTCGGTGGTCGGGATGTCTGCTGCGGGCAGGACCAGGGATGCCTCTGGGGCCCAGGCCACGAACACGTCGTCGCCGGGGCGCAACATCGGCAGGTTCTGTTCGGGACCGACGTGAGCGAGGATCGGGGATCCATCGGGGGCGGCCATGGACAGTCGCAGCACCGGGCCCTGGAAGGTGAGGTCGACGACCTTGGCCCCGACGGTGGCGACGTCGCCGGTCGGTTGATCCATGGAGACCCGGACCCGCTCCGGGCGGACCATCAGGGTGGCTTGGCCGCCGGGTTCGATGGTGGTGTCGCCCGGTCGCGCCTTGAGCTTGGCGCCCAGTACCTCGACCTCGACGAAGTCACGGTTGACCCGGCCGGTCTGGCGGCCGTGCCACAGGTTGGCCTGGCCGATGAAGCCGGCCACGAAGACGGTGGCGGGGCGGTCGTAGATGTCGGTCGGGGTGCCGATCTGCTCGACGTTGCCCTGATTCATGACCGCGATGCGGTCACTCATCGTGAGCGCTTCCTCCTGGTCGTGGGTCACGTAGACGAACGTGATCCCGACCTCGCGCTGGATGCGTTTGAGTTCGAACTGCATGACGTGACGCAGTTTGAGGTCCAGGGCGCCGAGCGGCTCGTCGAGGAGCAGGGCGCTGGGGTAGTTGACCAGCGCGCGGGCCAGGGCTACGCGCTGTTGCTGACCGCCGGAGAGTTGGGCGGGCTTGCGCTGGGCGAAGTCGGTCAGCCGGACGACCTCGAGCATCTCGTCGACGCTCTTCTTGACCGTTGCTTTGTCCTTCTTCTGACTGCGTGGCCCGTAGGCGACGTTGTCCCACACCGTCATGTGGGGGAACAGCGCGTAGTGCTGGAAGACGGTGTTGACGTTGCGTTTGTGCGGAGGCACCCGGGACACGTCGACGCCCTCTAGCCGGATCGCACCCTCGGTGGGTTGCTCGAAGCCGGCGATCATCCGCAGGGTGGTGGTCTTTCCGCAGCCGGACGGGCCGAGCATGGAGAAGAACTCGCCTGCGCCGATCGAGAAGTCGGCGTCGGCGACGGCGACGTAGTCCTCGAAACGTTTGACGACGTGGTCGATCTCGATGACCGGTGCGCCGCTGGCGCGTCGTGGTCCGGTGTGTCCGGGGGTCTGCTGGGTGGCGGTGGCGCCGGTGTCGGTCAGGGCCCGTCCTCCTTCATCCCGCGGGCCGACGAGACATGACCCGTCGACTCCGCCCCTAAACGATTGCGGATTTGCGTGCTCTTCGCAACCGATTCCGCAACGAAATATGAATTCTTCGATGGATTCGCTCGTCGCGACCCGGTTTGGGGCACGGCTTTCGGCGCGGGCCCAGGTGGCTCAGGGTCGTCGCTGGGACGGATCGTAACCCGGCTCAGGCCGTCGTGAGCCCCCGTGCGATAACCAGGCGCTGGATTTGGTTGGTTCCTTCGAAGATCTGGGTGATCTTCGCTTCGCGCATGTAGCGCTCGGCCCGGTAGTCGCGGGTGTAGCCGACGCCGCCGAGTACCTGGACGGCATCGGTGCTGACTTTCATCGCGGCGTCGGTCGCCACCAACTTGGCCACGCTGGCCTGTTGCGAGTACGACAGGCCGGCATCGCGGCGCCGCGCGGCGTCCAGGTAGGTGGCCCGGGCGCTGGCCACCGCGGCGGCCATGTCGGCGAGCAGGAAACCCAGCCCTTGATGGTCGATGATCTTGCGGCCGAAAGTGGTCCGCTCGTTGGCGTAGGCGCAGGCGTCCTCGAGGGCCGCCTGGGCGATGCCGACGGCAACGGCGGCGATGCCGAGCCGGCCCGAGTCCAGTGCACTAAAGGCGATCTGCAGGCCCTGGCCCTCGGCACCGATCCGGCGCTCGGCATCGATCACCGCGTTGTCGTAGAACGCCGACGTCGTCGGAACCGCGGCCAGGCCCATCTTCTCCTCGGGCTTGCCGAAGCTCAGGCCGGGCTGGTCGCCTGGGATCAAGAAGCACGTAATGCCACGCGAGCCTTCACCTGTGCGAGCGAAGAGGGTGTAGAAATCGGCCCGCCCGCCGTGGGTGATCCACGACTTCGAGCCGTTGATGACGTATCCGGGAGCCGGCTCGCCGGCGGAAAACACGGCTTTGCATTGCAGTGCGGCGGCATCCGACCCGGCTTGGGGTTCCGAGAGGCTGTATGCGCCGACCTGTTCGCCGGACAACATGCCCGGCAACCACCGCGCGCGCTGTTCGTCGTCGCCGAACGACAGCAGCGGATGACACGACAGGCTGTGCACGCTCACCGCCACCGCGATTGCGGCCCACCGCGCGGCAATCTCCTCGAGGACCTGCAGGTAGATCTCATACGGCTGCCCGCTGCCGCCCCATTCCTCCGGCTGCGGCAGGCTCAGCAGCCCGGCCGCGCCGAGTTGGGCGAAGACGCCCTCGGGGTAGGTCTCGGTGCGTTCGTGCTCGTCGACGATCGGGTCGAGCACGCGAGAGCAGATGTCGCGGGTCAGCGCGATGAGATCCGCGGCGTCCGGGTTGGGCAATAGGCGGTCGACGGGCATGAGGGACCTCTCGATTGATACTCGAAATAGTACTGACTTACATCTATCAGTACTATCCGATTCATGGCCAACCGCCCGAGTTTCGGAACCCGGCGCCGCGGCGAATTGTTCGACTCGCTTCTCGCACTCTTTCTCGCGGAGGGTTTCGCGCACCTGACCCTCGACGACATCGCCGCCCGGCTGCGCTGCTCGAAAGGAACGCTGTACACGCTCGCCGGCAGCAAGGAGCAGTTGGTCCACGCCGTCGCAGTCCACTTCTTCCGGCGCGCCACCGACGACGTCGAGCAGGAAGTTGCCCGGGCTGGGGACGCGCGAGCGCGAATCACCGCTTATCTCGCCGCGGTCGGCGCAGCGCTGGCGGTCGCGTCGGACCGCTTCATGGCCGACCTGGACGCGTTCCCGCCTGCGCGAGCCGTCTACGAGCAGAACACCGCGATCGCCGCCCGCCGGGTCAGCGAACTGATCGCCGAAGGTGTTGCGGCGCAGGAGTTCCGAGATGTGCACGCAGCGTTCGCGGCCGACCTGGCCGCGGCGATGATGGTCCGCATCCAGCAGGGAATCGTGCGGTCCACCACCGGACTCGACGATGCCGCGGCCTACCGGGAACTGGCCGCCATCCTCACATCCGGGATCGACGCGTGACTCACATGTGGGCGCCGCCGTCGACCCGGACCTCGGTGCCGGAGACGAAGTAGGCGTCCGGACTGCCAAGCATCGCAACGACGTTGGCGACCGCGTCGGGCTTTGCGAAGATCTCGCCCTTGGGCAGCGGCACCAGGGGAGCGACCCGGCCGAACAGGCTGTAGTCGACATCGTCGGGCAGCCCGGGGCCGACGCTCTGCTTGGACTCGCCGGTGCCGTCGGTCATGCCCGACGAGATCGAGCCCGGCTGGACCGAGTTGAACCGGATGCCGTCCTTGGCGAACTCGGCGGCCAACGCGTGCGTCATCGCCTGCACGCCACCCTTGGACGCGGCGTAGGCCGACATATAGGGGTGAGCGAACGTTGCCGACGTCGAGCTGAAGTTCACCACGGCCGGGGCGGTGCCGGCCTTCAGGGCCGGAAGCGCCTCGCGGGTGACGAGGAAGGTGCCGACCAAATTCACCCGCAGCACCTGTTCGAATGAGGCGAGAGTGGTGTCCAGGAAATGGTCCGACCGCAGGATGCCTGCCACATTGACGAGTGTGTCAAGGCCGCCGAGCGTGGAGATCGCCTCACCCACAGCCGCTTTCACCGAGTCCTCGGAGCCGACGTCGACGACCACCGTGGTCAGCCGCTCGCCGGCGTCGCCGGCCTTGGCGACAGTGTCCTTCAGGCCGGACTCGCTGATGTCGGCCGCCACCACCCGGCCGCCTTCATCGAGGATGCGCAGTACGCAGGCTTGCCCGATCCCGGACCCGCCACCGGTGACCAGCACGCGACGATCGGTGTAACGCTGCAAGGTCGCCATGACGGATCTACTCCTGTTCGGTGTGGATGAAGTCGCCCAACATTGTGGGCCGTGATGATCGGTGCGCGAGGTGGATCCCGCTGACCGGAACCGGTGACGACGACGTTGCGGGTCGATGAACGAGACACTTCTGGCCGAGTCGTCTCGAATAGCTGGCGAGAATCAGCTACACCACCCGTCACAGATCTCGATTGCCGGGATTCGCTACCGCCCAGGCGCTAAGTGCACTAATCTGCGTTGGCGTCGTTGAAACACGTTCCAGTTTTGGACCGGTTAGTGCCATGACGCTGGGGCGATGAACACGATGACGTTGGAGGTTCTGAAGACACCCATGGCTAATCCCACATCGAATCGTTGGTCGCCGGGCATCGCTCTGAGTGGGCTGTCGGGTCCGATGCAGGCTATTGGTGGCTTGTTTGCGATGTCGGCGGATGCGGTGCGGTTTGTGTTTCGGAAGCCGTTTCA
>NZ_MVIH01000030.1 GCF_002086695.1 Mycolicibacterium rhodesiae | reverse complement strand
CGAATGGGCCGACGGCGGGCTGACCAACATCGACACACTCACCCTGGCCTGCCGAGCCGACCACCGACTTCTCGACCAGGGCTGGAAAACCCGAAAACTCGCCAACGGCGATACTGAGTGGATCCCGCCACCACAACTCCCTCTAGCGGCGGGTACCAACACTTACCACCACCCCGAACGACTACTCGGCGACTAAGCCCGGGAGAACGCCGACGCCTCAGCAACCTGCTGAGGGGTGGGCCGAACCCCGGTGTACCGCTCGAACTGCTCGGCCGCCTGCAGCGCGATCACCTCGGCACCCGTGATGACCTGCTTCCCTGCCGAACGCGCCGTGGCGATCAGCGGCGTCTCCGACGGCACCGCCACAACATCGAAAACCGTTCGCGCGGCTGCGATCACATCGTGATCGTAGGCAGGCTCGTTTTCCTCGGGGCCGTTGGCCATGCCGATCGGCGTCACGTTGACAATCACCGGAGCGCGGAGGTCGCCGACCTCGCTGCGCCAGTCGTAGCCCAGCCGTTGCGCCAACTCCGGGCCGCTGTCGGAGTTCCTGGCCACGATCGTGCCGACGCCGAATCCGCTGTCCCGGAACGCCGTTGCCACCGCGCTCGCCATCCCGCCACTGCCACGGATCAGCACCGCCGAGTCGGGGTCGAGGCCGTACACGGCGATCAACCGCTGCACAGCGGTGTAATCGGTGTTGGCCGCGGTCAGCACACCGTCGTCGTTGACGATGGTGTTCACCGCGTTGATCGCCCGCGCGGAGTCCTCCACATGATCGACCAGCTCCAGTACATCCTGTTTGAACGGCATCGACACCGAACATCCGCGAATCCCCAGCGCCCGCACGCCACCGATGGCGGCCGCGATATCGGTTGTGGTGAAAGCCTTGTAGATGAAGTCCAGGCCCAGCTGCTCGTACAGATAGTTGTGGAATCGGGTCCCGATATTGCTGGGCCGCGCGGCCAGCGAGATGCACAGCCGGGTGTCTTTGTTCAGCGCAGGCTTGGCCATGTCATCCGATCGCCCGCAACACCTGGCGTGCCATGCTGCGAATTTCGGCGGCGAGCTCCGGATCAATCTGTATCCCACTGTCTTTCGGGACGTCGAACTCGGTGGTCACCACTCCGGGCTCCTCGCGCTCCCAATGCGCGCCGAATCGGTCGAGGATCGTTCGCATCGGCAGGTTGTCGCCCAGCACCCGCGCCGAGAATCGCTTCACTCCCCCGACCCGGGCCGCAATGATCAACGCGTCCATCAGGAAGTTGCCGATGCCGCGGCCCTGATACGCGTCGCCGACGATGAACGCGATCTCGGCCACCGACGGATCGGCCTCATCTCGGACGAACCGCACGTCGGCGACCACGGGGCCGTCCGCACCGTCGACGAGGACCCACACGAAGTGATCGACGTAGTCGACCTGAAAGAGGTAGTTCATCAGCGCCATGCTCGGCGCCCGCATCGACATGAACCGGCGATAAAGCGTCTCGGAGGAGAACTCGACGGGACCGTTCGACGTCCGGGCGCTGTCACCGGGCAGCACCGGACGCAGCCACAGCTCGGTGCCGTCCTTGAGGATCACCGGGATCGGGGTGACGAAAGCCGCCAGTCGCTGCCGGGCGGTGCGAACCAGCCGCTCGCTGATTCCCGGCAGCTCGGCCATGGTCTCGAACGCCGCATGGTCGCCGATATAGCCGGTGAGCGGCTCGGTGGTGGTGACCGTCGCGGTGCGGGGCTTGTCACGCAGCAGTGCGATCTCACCGACGATCACACCGGCGGAGACCGTATCCAGGACGATGTCACCGTCGTCGCCGACGTGGCGCACCTCGGCTCGGCCGGTATCGATGAGTAGGAACGACACCGCCTGCTCGCCCTGGCGCATCAGGACCCGGCCCGGCGGCGCCTGCAATGGCCGTAGCCGTTCGGCCAGCGGGCGCAGCACCTCGGGCCGGCACCCCGCGAACACCTCCATCTGCGCCAATCCCTCGGCGCGCACGGTGATCAACTCCGGTGCCGCCCCCAGTGCCGACGCGAGGCCGCTTTCGCCGCCCTCCGTCGTCATGCGACCTCCCTAGCCATCGACTTCGAGGCTACCGATGGGCCGCAACCCGGCGGACCGATTCGGCACACCGACCGTGTCGGGTTGCTCAAACTACCGCCCCGACGGCGCGGGCCCGCGCTAGTGTTTGCTGACACAGGACGCAAACGTCGGGGGTGCTGCGTATGCCTGCTCAATCCTGCCGCTTCACGGCGGCCACGCAAGTCGTGACGACGGTGACGGCGGCGGCGATCATCGCGGCCACGCTGATCCCGGCTCCCACCGCGGTGGGACGGTCGCTGTCGCATGGACCGATCCACGTGCCGGTGGTGCTGATGGCCGCGATCGACGAGTCGCCGACCACGCTGGGCATCGCCGATTCGAATCTGTACACCTTGTCCGAGGCGGATCTGAACAAGACCCTCGACGAACTCCAATCCCTCGGCGTCAAAGACGTCAGGATCGCGGTCCCGTGGATCTTCGTGCAGCCCAACAGTTCTCAGAGCTATGACTGGTCGAAACTGGACATGGTGGTCAACGCCGTCGCCGAACGCGATATGGGCGTGCTCGGTGTCATCAGCGCGACCCCGGCCTGGGCGGGCTTCCCGCTCAACGGGCACCCCAATCCCGACACCTACGCCGCGTTCGCCGCGGCCGTCGCGACCCGCTACCGGGGCAAGATCTCGGCGTACGAAGTCTGGAACGAGCCGAACGGTGTGACCTTCTGGTCACCGGTGAGTGCGAAGGCCTACACCGACCTGCTCAAGGCCGCCTACCCCGCGATCAAGGCAGCCGACCCGAGCGCCACGGTCATCGGCGGTGTGCTGGGGGCGGTGGGCACCATTCCGGGGGTGTCGACCAGTGCGGTCAAGTTCGTCGATCAGATGTATGCCGATGGGGCCCATGGCTTCTTCGACGCGCTGTCGTTCCACCCGTACCACTACGTCACCCCGTTCTCCAAGGGGACGATGGCCGGCGAACCCATCGGACAGGTCGCGGCCATCCGCGCATTGATGGCTGCCAACGGCGACGCCGACCTGAAATTGTGGGCCACCGAATACGGGCTGCCGACCAGCGTGGTGTCGCAGGCCCAGCAAGCCGCCTACATCCACGATTTCGTGGTCGCCTGGCAGCAGGTGACCGGCGCAGGCCCGATGTTCATTTACACGACACGCGACACCGCGACCGGCGCCTTCGACGACGAGGCCAACTTCGGCATCTTCACGACCAACTGGACCCCGAAGCTGGCGGCCCAGACCATCAAGGCGTTGATCGCAGATCTTGCGGACGGCACAGCCGAGCCCTTCGACGTGACACCGTACATGCCGGCCAATCCGTTCCTGCAGGGCGTCCAGGTGTTCATCCGTCAACTGATCAATCAGGCGCTCGTGGTGCCGAAATTCGTTGTGCAGCTGGTGAGTAGCGTGGTGAGCGCAGTAGTGAAGACCATCGCCGGGGCGCTGGGTATCCCGGTCGCCGGCCGCACCGCCAACGCCGCGGCCGCGCGATCGGCTCCGGTAGCAACACCTACCGCCGACGCACCGACCCCGCGCCGGGCGGTGGCAACCAGCAAGCGCCAACCGGTGCTCGGCCCGTCCGCGTCCACACCGAGCGCGCAACGCCGCGCCAAGCCCGCTCAGCAGCGCGCCGTTCGGTCATCGCCGGGCGGTACCACCAGTCACAGCTCAACGGGGCACTCCGCGCGCTGAGACCTACAGGTGCTTGGACCGGTTGACGAAGCGGCCGGCGCGCGGCGAAAACAGCCATCCGCCACCGGCTTTCGTACCACCGTCGACCGGGATGTTGTGGCCGGTGACGAAACCTGACAACTCCGAGGCCAGAAACAACGCCACCCGTGCCTGATCTTCGGGCCACCCGACACGACCGACCGGCGCCCACGACTGCCACAGATGCTCGACATCCTCATAACCGGTGAGATAGTCCACCTGCGGCGTCTGGGTGAGATCGGTCCCGATGCCGTTGACGCGGATTCCGTGGCGGCCCAGATCGACCGCCAGGCAGGTCGTGAAGTGTGCGACAGCGGCTTTCATCGCGCCGTAGACCGGATCACGCGGAAAGCCGCGCATGCCTTCCACCGAGTGGACGTTGACGATATTGCCGCTGCCTGCGTCGATCATCGCTCCGACGAACGCACGGGTCACCGCGAAGACGTGGCGCAGGTTGATGTCGTACATCCGTTGCCAGGTCTGCGGTGTCGACTCCTCGAAACCCACCAGCGGCCGGTAGTCGCCGACGTTGTTGACCACGATGTCCACCCGCCCGTGTGTCCCAAGCACGGCATCGGCGAGGCGGGCGACATCGTCGTCGACGGTCACGTCCACGACGTGGCTGCGGATCTCGCCGCCGGCCGCCGTCACCTCGCGGCTGACGCGTTCGGCGCGGACCGGGTCGATCTCGGCGACCTCGACGACGGCGCCGTGCGCGGCGAACAGCGCCGAAATAGACCCGCCGATACCGTCGCCGCCGCCGGTCACGACCGCAACGCGGCCCTGCAGCAGACGATTCCAGTCTGGTATCTCCGGGATGTGTACGACACCGTGCGGGCCGTTGCTCATAGCGGCGCAGCCTACGCCGTCAGTAGGCCAGCAGGTTCACAATCTTGCCGAACGCGCTCGGTAGCACCGCTGCTGCGGGCCCAATCGCGGACCGGGCGGGACCGAACTCGACGGCCAGCAGCAGGCCTGCTGTCAACAGGCGGTAGCGCCGCGACATCCGCCGCCATTGCCGATCGTAATCTCCCGGTCGTTCTGCCAGAACACAATTCACCAACAGCTCGGCGCCGCCGAACGCGATGCCGAGGCCTTCACCGGTCAACGCATCGACGTAGCCTGCGGCATCACCAACCAGCAGGACGCGGCCTGCTCGGCGCGCGGCCACCCGTTGCCGGAGGGGCCCTGCTGCCCGCTCGGGTCCGCGCGGACATCCGGTCACCCGCTCGTGCAGGCCGCCGAATTCGGTCAGCCTGCTCTCGAACGGGCCCTGCCGCGCGGTCAGGATCGCAATGCCAACACAGTCATCGGCCACCGGAGTGACAAGGGCCTCGCCGTGCTCGCCCCAGTACACCTCCACCCGGTCACTCCACGGTGTGGTGTGAACGTGCCGTCGCAGGCCCCACCGGCGAGGCCCCCGGCCCGGTCGGTCCAGGCCGAGCGAGCGCCGGATCGGCGAATGCAAGCCGTCGGCCGCAGCCAGGTAGCGGGCACGAAAAGGCCCGCACTGCACCGATTCCGCTTCCTGGGTGATCGAGCCGATGTGGGCATCTACCACGTCGACACCTGCGGCCTGCACCGCATCCGTCAGCGCGGTGTGCAACGCGGTTCGGCGCACGCCCATTCCCGGACCGGCACGGAACGGGGCATCCACCCGTCGCGCGGGATCGACATAGGTGATGCCCCGAAACGGCTTGCCGGGCAGAGTTATTCCGAGTTTGTCGAGCTGCGCCACGGTGTAGGGCATCATTCCCTCGCCGCAGGCCTTGTCGATCGGTGCGTGCCGGCGTTCGACGACGGTGACGCTCAGCCCGGCGCGGGCGGCATGCAATGCAGTGACCAGACCGGCCGGGCCGCCGCCAGCCACCAGCAGATCGATCACGACAGGCTTGCCAGCGCGGCGTTTTCGGTGCGGATACGCGTGCGCAACAACGCCGCGTTGAGCACGGTGAAGACCAGTGCGGTGATCCACCCGGTGTGCACCAACGGCAGGGCGATGCCCTCGGCGACGACGGCGACATAGTTGGGGTGGTTGAAGAACCGGTACGGACCGCCCTCGACGCGCGCAGCACCGGGTATGACCACGACGCGGGTGTTCCACTGCCTGCCGAGCGTGGTGATGCACCACCACCGCAAGACTTGCGCGCCAACCACTATCGTCAGCATCGGCCACCCGAGGGCGGGCAGGAACGGGCGGTGCAGGGCAATAACCTCCACCAGCGCACCCGCGAGAAAACCGGTGTGCAGCACGACCATCAGCGGGTAGTGACTCGCCCCGAACTCGACACCGCCCTGGGTCCGGCTCCAGGCCAGATTGCGCTTCGCGACGACCAGTTCGGCCAGGCGCTCCAGCGCCACCGCCGCGACCAGCAGCACATACCAGGTCATCAGTGCCAGCGCAGCAGCACCAGTTCCGAGCAGAACCCGGGACCCATGGCCATCATCACACTCGGACCCGCTGACGGACGCTTGGCGATGGTGTCACGCAACACGTGCAGCACCGACGACGACGAGATGTTGCCGATGTCGGCCAGCGAGCGCCAGGTGAGCTCGAGTGCCTCGTCGGGCAGCTTCAGGCTGTTGACGATCGCCTCGATGATCTTCGGGCCCCCGGGATGGCAGACCCAAGTACCGATGTCGTCAAGCACGAGGTCATGTGCGCCAAGGAATTCAGTGACATCGTCGGGCAGGTAACGCTCGATGACGTCGGGCAGATCGGCGGACAGGACCAACTCCAGACCGTCGGCTCCGACGTCCCAGCCCATGGTGCGCAACGAATCCGGATAGAGATGGCTGCGCGAGTCGATCACATCGGGTCCACTGGCATTGATCTTTTCCGCCCGGCGTTCACCGACCGCGACGACGGCCGCCGCCCCGTCGGCGAACAGCGCGCTTCCGACCAGGCCGGGCAGTGTGGGTTTGTTCGCGGTGTAGGTCATTGAGCACAACTCGACCGACACCAGCACTGCGACGCCGTCGGGGTCGCCACGCAGATAGTCGTTCAGCCTGGCCACGCCCGCCGCGCCGGCGACACAACCGAGCCCGAACATCGGCACCCGGCGGACATCGGGACGCAGTCCCAGCCGGCCGGCAATCCTGGCCTCGATCGACGGTGCCGCGACACCGGTGACGGTTGTCGACACGATCAGATCGACGTCCTCCGGCCGCAGACCGGCCTCTTCCAGCGCACCGGCAACGGCGGCCGAGCCGAGCTCGACAGCGTTGGAGATGAACAGGTCGTTGGCTTCGCCGAAGTCCTTCAGCGCGGGGTATTGATCCAGCGGCAGGACGAAATGTCGATTGTCGACTTTGGCGCTGCGGTGCAGCTTGCGAAGAATCTCTTCGTAGTCGCCGTAGCCGCCGATGGTGAGAAACGCTTCGGTGACTTCGGCTTGGGTGTACCGGTGCGGCGGCAACTCGCCGCGCACTCCGGCGATGACGCTGATTGGACGCATGTGGTTGACACGAACATCGTCCGACACTGGTTCACCGATGTTTGCCCGCGGCCCTTTATTTGACACGTCGCCCAGTATGCCTTAGTGCACCGTCTTCACGAAAACCCACCCGTTGGTGCATCCAGGCCAGCGGCTTCGGCGCCCACCAGTTCCACCGCCCCATGACGTGCATGAACGCCGGAACCAGGACCAGGCGAACCAGCGTGGCGTCGGCCAGTACGGCCAGCGCCAGACCAAGCCCGAACATCCGCATGAACGACACCTGCGCTGCGGTCAGCGCGGCGAACGAGATTGCCATGATCAGCGCTGCGGCGGTGATGACGCGGCCGGTGTGGGCCACCCCGAGAGCGACGCTCTCGTCGTTGTCGGCGACACCGCCCTGCGGTGATGCCATCCAGAACTCCCGGATCCGCGACACCAGAAACACCTCGTAGTCCATCGACAGGCCGAACGCGATGCAGAACAACAGCACCGGGATGTTTGCCACGAGAGTGCCGGTCGAGGTGGTGCCCAGCGCACCGAGATGACCGTCCTGAAAGATCCACACCATCGCGCCGAAGGCCGCCGTCAGCGACAGCACATTGAGCACCAGGGCCTTCAGCGGCAGCACCACACTGCCGGTCAGCAGGAACAGCAGCACCACCATGATCACCGCGATCAGACCGAGCACGGAGGGCAGCCGCGAGGTGATGGCATCCACGCTGTCCCGGTTGGTCTGTGCGGTGCCCGCGAATTCGACCGTCGTGTTGCCCGGCGTCGGAACGTCGTGCAGCCGGGCGAGTTGATTCTCCGAACGATCCGAGAACAACGGGGCGGTGCTCTCCACCGTGAGAAGCGCGCTGCCCGACGCCGATCCGGTCGCCGCTGTCGGCGGCCCGACGAGGTTCCCGTCGACGAACGCTCCCATCGGCGCCGACACCGACGGGACGTCCGCGACGCGCGACAAGTCCGCCGCGTAGCGGGCGATCTGCGGCTCGGACAGGCCGGACGCATCCGGGATGACCACCGGGATCGCGGTCTCGGAGTTGTTGGTGAACTCGCTGCGCAGCAGGTCGCCCACCTGATGCGCCGATGCCGAGGTGGGCAGCACCCGATCGTCGGGGAATCCCGGCCGCACTCCCAGGAAGGGCGCGCCCAGGATCACCAGCAGAACGACGCCGGCCAACCCTATCGGCGCCGCGCGCTTCATCACGAATTTCGTTGAGCGATACCAGAATTGCTCGTCGACCGGGCGTTGGACAGGTTCGGCTCGACTCAGTCCGCGACGGACCAGGCGGCGCACGTCGAGCGAGTCGAGCCGATCACCCAGCAGGCTGATCGCGGCGGGGGTGATCACGATGGCGGCCACCGCGGCCAGCGCGACGGTGGCCACGCCGGCATAGGCGAACGACTTCAGGAAGTGCATCGGGAACAGCACCATGGCGCCCATGGACAGTGCGACGGTGGTTCCGGAGAACAGCACGGTGCGGCCCGCGGACTCCATCGTCCGCATCAACGCCGCCTCCCGATCCGCCCCCTCGGCCAATTCGTCGCGATACCTGCTGATCATCAACAGCGTGTAGTCGATCGCCAGCGCCAGCCCCATGGCGGTGGTCAGGTTCAGCGCGAAGATCGAGACGTCGGTGAAGAACGTCGTCACCCGGAGCACGGCCAGCGCACCCAGGATTGCCACCAGCCCCACGGCCACCGGCAGTGCGGCGGCGAACACGCCGCCGAACACCCAGACCAGCACCAGAAAACTGAGCGGTATCGCGATCGACTCCATGACCAGCAGATCGTGCTGCGACTGTTCGGTCACCTGCAGATTGACCATCGCCACCCCGCCGGTACGCACGACGATGCCGGCGCGGTCCCTGCTGACCTGCGCGGACAGATCTCTGGCGTAGGTCTGCTGGTCGGCTTCATTTCCGGTGATGCCGGCGGTGATCAGTCCCGACTTCTGATCGCGGCTGACGAGCGCGGCCGCGGCCTGCGGTGGCGAGGTCCATGCCGACGAGATGCCGGTGACATGACCGGAGCGTTTGAGCTGGTCGATGACGTCGAGCGCAGCCGCCCGTGCCGCCGGACTGTCGAATCGGTCAGCCGCGGTCACCACGACCAGGAACTGGACATCACCCTGGTCGAACTTGTCGGTGAGCAGTTGCGTGGCACGCGACGACTGCGAGTTCGGGTCGGCGAAGCCGCTGGGCGAGAGGCTCTTGGCGACCGGTACGCCGAAGACGCCGATCGCCACCATGACGAGGATCGCTACGGCGACCACCTGACGCGGTGCTGCAATAGCTAGCCGGGCAATCGCTCGCAGCAATGGTCCGTCCTTAGGTTCAGCCCTGCCTTCTGCTGATACGTATACGACCAGCAGGAGGTTCACAACGCCTCCCCGAACGGCCTCGCAACCTACCTGGTAACGGTAACCAATAGGGCACTCCCCGCGCATAGTTGTCGAACTCGGCACCGAACACGCGACGGAAGCGGGCTTCCTTGAGCAGCGGCCCTACCAGGCAATACGTTGTGAATACCAGTGCCAGCACCAGCTGATCGGGAGTCCAGGTCGGCACCGTCCAGACCGTCAGCGCGAACGCGACGTAGATCGGTTGCCGGCTGAGCCGGAAGAGACCGGTCGTCGGCATCTTCGGGAAAACCAGCTTGCGGCCACGAAGCAGGGCCACCCATCCCAAGCTGCCGGTTTGCAGCGAGAGGCCGGCGTCGAGCATCGACTTGCCCAGCAGCACCCAGGCGAACACGTACAGCGCAACCATGACGATCAATGCCGAACCGTCCGCCTGCCACCACATGGTGCCGCTCGGCGTCCACAGCGCAAACAAACCGATCAGCTGAAGTGACCCGACGATGACGTATGTGGTCGGCGCCAGGGTGGCGCCGGTGCCGCGCGGCGCGAGCCTGGCGAGGACTGTCCGGCCGCGGGCGGTAAGCAGCAACGAATGGACGACCGGGAACTGAATCAGCAGCGCGGCGTTGGCCACCCAACTCCATGGGGCGGGAACTCTGCCGAACGAGCGGCTCATGCCGAAGTACATCGCGACGACCATCGACCCGACGGCCACGGCGAACAGCGCATGACAAACGACGCCGTAACTCACGGCCAGGACTGTCCGGCCGCCGCCTTTCCGGGCGACGGGCGACGACGCTATTGCCCGCACACACACCTCTCGCAAGCCCGTCACTGGCACCCGCGAGCACAACGTAGCGTGAGTCCATGAATCTTCGCCAGCGTTTGCCACTGCTGCGATGGTCGGTGCTGCGCACCGGCATCGGGATCCGGAACTTCACCAGGACGGGCCAGATCGGCGACGGCCGGGAGGCCGCGGCGGCCGACTACGTCGAGGCCAACGCCCGTCGCGGCGATATCGACAGCGTGCTGGCCACCATCGACGAGTACGCCTACGCGAAGTCGTTTCTGGTCAACATCGGCGACGAAAAGGGCGGGCTGCTCGATGCCGCGGTGCGCCGCGCCGATCCCCGACTGGCGCTGGAGTTGGGCACCTACTGCGGGTATAGCGCGTTGCGGATCGCGCGAGCTGCCCCGACGGCGCGGGTGTATTCGGTCGAGCTCGCATCGGCGAATGCCGCAGTGGCCCGGCGGATCTGGGCGCACGCGGGGGTGGCAGACCGGATCACCTGCGTGGTCGGGACGGTCGGCGACGGCGGGCACACCCTCGACGTTCTGCATGGTGAGCACGGATTCGACTCGGACACAGTCGATTTCCTGTTCATCGACCACGACAAGAACGCTTACCTGCCGGACTTGCTCAGCATCGTCGAGCGGGGCTGGCTACGCAACGGGGCCATCGTCGTCGCCGACAATGTGGGCTTTCCCGGATCCCCGAAGTACCGCGCCTTCATGCACGACCACGAGGGCAATGGCTGGACGACGGTGGAACACCGCACCCATATGGAGTACCAGAACCTGGTGCCCGACCTGGTGCTCGAGTCGCAGTATCGCCGCTGAGTACCAAACCGTGGGTCAGGCAGCCGCTTTGTGCGCGGCCCGCCGGCTGGAGCCGGTGCCCTTCTTGGCTCCGCCGTCCGCCTTGGCACTGCCCGCGCCCTGCCCGGACGCATCGGCCTTGGGAGAGGTTTTGCGGTTGGAACCGGCGTTGACCTTGGCCGGCTCCGCCTTGGCCGGCTCCGCCTTGGCAGCCGCTGCTGCGGGTGACTTCACCTTGGCGGCAAGGGGACTGACGACCGGGCTCGCCGAGGCGGGCAGTGCCCCGCGGATCGCCTGCGCGATATCGGTGACCGAGTTCTTGACGAAGTCGACGCCGGCCTTGGCGACGAGGGCGACGCCGTCGCGTACGGCGGCCACCACCTTGTTGATATCGCCGGTCTTGACGGCCTGGACGACGTCGTAGGCCGCGGTCTGCGGCGCCACGATCAGGCTGCGAGTGTTCACGAACAACTTGCCGGCGAGCGACGGATTCTGGCTTACGGCAACACCATCCCAACTCTGCAGCGTCCAGCCGTCGTCCGGGTTGCCGGTCACGACCACGACAGCGGTGTTGCCCAGCGGATGTGTGAGCATCAACATGACGTCGGGATTGTCGACGTTCATCATCGTCCAGACCATGATCGTCGCGCCGTGCGAGAAGATCACCGGCTTGGTGTCACCATTGGCGATCACCGAGGCGATCGCACCGTTGACCCGCGACTCGAAGCCGTTGCCGGTCTCGCCGAGTGGGATGGGCAGGCTGCGCAGCCCCAGGGTCCAGGCCACCGGGATCAGGAAATAGCCGATGCGGCCGAGGCCACTGTCGATCGACGATCCCTCGAAGATGCCGGCGCTGATCTCCCGGAAGCCACCCTCCTGGATCGGCGTGAGTCCGGTTTCCGTCGCGAGCGGGGCTGCCGTCTCGTGGGTGCGGATCATGTCGGAGACGTAGATACTGTCGTACCCGCCGTCTTTGAGTTGCTGGGCGATGGCTTCGGCCTGCTGCTCGCCGAGTTCGGTGAGGTGCGGGCCGGGCACCTTGGTGTCGATCCCGGCGCCGGCCACGTTGCCGTAAGACTCGGCGTGCCGCACCCAGGTCAGGGTGATCGAGTCGGCGGCCCAGGCGGGCAGCGCCGACATCACCAACAACGCGATCGCCGAGACGATCGTCGCCAGCGCTTTCAGTGCCCGATGCCGAACGCCTGCCTGATTTCGCATCCCGAACTCCATCTGATCCCCGACAGTGATACGCGCTCAGACCCTACCGACTGTGCGCGCGGTCACAGTACACAATGGCAAATCTGTCTACAAGCACCCCGCGCGGGTCTCGGCGAACTAACGATCGCGTGGCGAGTCGGCATCGGCAGTCGCCCGCCCGGCGTGGGCATGGTGTCGTGGAAGTCGATGTCTTCTTCTGCGATCCGCGCCGCAGGCGCTGCGGCGGCCGCGGCATGCGCCGCTCTGCTGATGACCGCCCTGCCGCACGCCGCCGCCGCCCCCAGCTTCGATACCTACGGCTACCTGGACTCGACAGCCCGCTGTCCGGGAGCCGCGGTGCTCTTCGGCAGCACGGACAGCTCCCGGGTGGCGATCTGCAAGACGACGGGCGGATACGAGTACCGCGGTGTGCGGGTGCGCGATGGCGCCAAGCTGGTGCTGTCCGCTTCCAGTTCTGGCGACGGGTCCTACAGCGCGGTGAACGACGGCATCACCTACACGGTGAATTCGAGTGCGTTGGTGGTCAGCTCCGGCACCACGGTGGTCCGCAAAGAATCGTGGGTGGACTACCACGGTCCGCAGACATCGACGTCGGCCACGCCGTCCACATCATCGTCGCCTACGACATCGTCGTCACCGACGACGTCGTCTGCGCCCACCAGCACCACGCTCACGTCGACGACGCCGTTGCCGCCGCCGCTGCCCGCCGAAGTCGGCGGCGGGGGTCACCACTGACCCCGTAGCGCGGACGTCACGCTGCGCACGCCCCGGTCCGTGGCTTTGAGCACCTCGGCGCCGACCGCTTGCGTAAGCCGCCTGTTCTCCACCTCGGCGATCTTGTTGATACGAGCCAGGATACGGCGGCCGTCGCCGGTCAACCGGCACAGCGGCGAAGTCCGGTGATCGGGATTCGACGCCAGTTCGACAAGCAGGTCATCGACGAGTTCGTTCGCGACTCGTTGGACCGCCTGCCGCGTCACGCCCAGACGACGAGCCGCCTGAGGCACCGTCAGCCCGTCATCGGAGATGACACTGAGAAACTGCCACCGGGCTTGCGTCTGCCCTTCTCGCGCCGCAATCGCCTCTCCCGAACGCCGCAACAAACCGGCGAGCTCGTACACGTCGGCCACCAGCATGGCCATCTCGTCAGCCATCACACCTCCGCCACTTGACAACATATTGTCATTACGATTTGATGCTGTCATGCTAGCCGCAAGCCCCGCGATGACGAATGTGGACAGCGCACTGCGCAGCGCGGCGGCCAACCGCCCTGCCACCCAGGGATTTCCGCATCTCGCCGAGACACTGCGAAGGGCCGGCGTGCGGACCAACACCTGGTGGCTGCCGTCGATGCAGAGTGTTTACGACACCGAACTCGGCTGCGTGGTCGTTCAGTCGCCCGCATTATTCGACGGTATGGCGGACGTACCGGACTTCGACCGTGCCGCGCTGATCGAGGCACTGCGCACCGACCAGGCCGGACAGACGACGTTCCCGCAGTTCGCGCTGGCGGCGTGGCGTGCCGGCGTACTTCGTTGGGTGGTGGACCTCGACCACCGAACGTGCACGTACTTCGGTTCAGGCGACCAGGTCTACGTCGAACAGTATGCAGCTGTGGAGCTTTCGGTCACGTGAAGGTCAACTGGAGCCGCTCGAGGCGGCGCACCAGAAGGCTCGGCAGCCACCGTCCCACTTCGGTGGCGTCGATCGTCGCAGTGCGCTCCAGCAGCTGGCCGACGACGATCCGAGCCTCCAGCCGAGCCAACGCGGCTCCGACGCAGAAGTGCGCGCCCTTGCCAAAGGTGATGTGGCCCTTGCCAGCCGGTCGATCGAGTCGGAACTCTTCGGGGTCATCGAAGTGTGACGGGTCCCGGTTGGCGGCGCCCCACAACAGCAGCAATCGTGATCCCGCCTCGAGTTCGACGCCGAACAATTCGGTGTCGTTGACGACGTGACGGTAGTGCCCCCGAAACGGCGGCTCGTACCGGAGCACTTCCTCCAGGAACGCCCCCAACAGGCCGGGCTGATCGCGAAGCCTGTGCTGCACATCGGGTTGCGTTGCGAGAAGGTAAGCGGCAGAACCGATCAGGGAGGCCGTAGATTCACCGCCTGCACTGAACAGTGTGATCATGATCGCGAGCGCCGCAAGGTCACTGACGTCGCCGGCCGCACAGGCCGATGCCAGGTCACCCAACAGATTGTCGCGCGGCTCGGCCGCCGCCTGGCCGAATTGCCCTGCAACATATGCGCTGAGCTCCATCACAGCGACGCCGGCAGACTCCATCTGGGCCGGGGTCACCAAGCCTTCGACCACCTGGGTGGCCGAGTATCCCCACTGGATGATCCTGTCGATGTCGGTGTCGGGCACCCCGATGATCCGGCCGACGATCATCATCGGCAGCCGATTGGCCATCGCACCCATCCACTCGATACCGTCGTCATCGGCATTCGTCTTCCACAGCGCCCCTGCAGTTTCGGCGATGAATGCTTCGGCGGCGCGGATGCGTTTCGCCGCCAGTTGCGGCAGCAGAAGTCTCCGGTGGACCGAATGCACTGGTTCGTCCGCTGTCGCCAAGGCCTGCATATCGCCGCCGAGTTCGCCGACCGGGAAGGCGGTGACGGAACACGGCGGCTCGTACATCATGGTGGCGGTCAGATTCGAGGAGAAGTCATCGGGGCGAGCGACCGCCTCGTTGACGGCGTCCCAGCTGCTCACGGCATAGAAGCCCGAATTCCCGATCCGGTGGACGGCGCCGGTCTGATGCATGCGCTCGTACAGCGGGTGCGGATCCTGGATGTACCGGTCCTCGAAGAGCGCCAGCCCCAGGCCCGTGTCCGCCGATGTCATCTCTTCACGCTGAGTGGTGGCCGGGCGCCGCGTCAATCGTGAAGCAAGAAGTCGATACCGCGCCTGCACTCTCGACGGCGGCCGCGTCTCACTGGTGGGCGATTACCTGGGCAAACAGTCCATTCGCGCGAGTTTGTCGTCTCATACCTGAGAACATGTCTGCCATGGCTCGCAGCGACTGGGTGTTGGGCGGTGACCGCGCCGCAGCAGCGGCCGAGCGCATCTACGCCGCCGCAACCGAGCTCGTCATCCGCGACGGGCTGGACGCGTTGGACATCGACACCCTGGCCGCGAGGGTGCACTGTTCACGCGCCACGGTGTATCGCCACGCCGGCGGCAAGGGCCAGATCCGTGACGCGGTGTTGATGCGCCTCGCGGCGGGCATCATCGACACCGTTCGGCAATCCGTGGCGGGGCTCACCGGCGCGGAACGGGTGATCACCGCAATCACCGTGGCGCTCCAGCAGATTCGATCCGACCCGCTGCGGCGCCTGATGTTCAGCGCGGGGAGTTCACCAGACCTGAGGGACTTGCATTCCTCACCCATGCTCGCCCATCTCGCGGCCGAGCTGACCGGCATCACCGATGACGACCCGCTGGCCGCACAGTGGATTGTGCGGGTTGTCGTGTCCTTCGCCTACTCACCGATAGCAAGTGTGCGCGAGGAGCGTGCGGTGTTGGAGCGCTTCGTGGCACCCGCGTTCGAGACACGGTAATCGGATCCGAGCAACGAGCCGGGAGCCATCATTGTTTGGTGGTGAGAATCGAGACAACCTCGTAGAGCGGGTCAGGCGACGTGGAGATGCCACCGATGAACGGATGGGAAAGCTCGAGGATGAGAAACAGATTGGTCGCCACGATGAGGCCGACGATCGCCACCATCGGGTAGTGCATCCCGGCCTTCTCCACTCCGTAGAGGATCACAGTGCCGAGAACCATTGCGCTGGTCAGGAAGATGACCGCCCACAGCGGCCACGGCGGACCGGTGTCTTCGCGTGCGGTGAGCAGGCGGACGGTGCGGGCCTGACTTACCTTGTCCAAGTTGGCGTATGAACTCGACAGGAGAGCCTTCTGGCTGTCGGTCGTCGCGGTCACCTGGTGGTAGGCCGCCGACACCTTCGCCAGAGCGGCGTCGGCGTCCGGTGACCGGGCGCTGCGGTCGCTGTTCCACTCCGCGATGGCGGCGTTCTCGTAGTCGAGCAGGCTCTGCCGGATCCGGTCGGCATCAGCCTTCTCGAAAACCCCGAGATCCCTGGCCATTTCGACAGCTGCCGAACCCTCGGCCCGGGCGTTGGCGTCGGCGGTGGAGATCTGTCCCCACATCGACGAGACGATGAAACCGATGAAGAACGCGTAGATGAAGCCGATGAAGCTATAGGTGAACTTGGTGACGTCATTGTGCTCGTCACGGGTCAGAGCCGGGAACAGGCGTCGCACGCCCGCGGCGAGCAGCATCGCTCCCCCGGCGATCACGACGATCAGGACGACAAGAAGCAGGCCCGGCGGGATGTGACTGACGATCCACCCACTCATCGGCAACTCCCCCGTCAACACACAGCAGCTGGAGTCTAGTGCGCGTGCCCGTCCCCGTCGGCAGGCTCGACCTCGACCAGAAGCGCCATCCCGTGATGCGGGATCATCTCGACCGCGAAACTGTGCAGATCGTCGACGACCGCGATCTGCGCTCCGGTGAACATGTCGCGCACGGTCGCACCCGGCGGCAGAGTCTTGGACCGGACAGTGCCTGCGATGTCCTCGTTGGCGAAGTTCAGGACGGTCAGCTGATACTGCTCGGGTGCGTCGAGCTGGTGCACCATCACCAGCATGCCGCGATGCGACACCTCAGGAATGTCGACCTGCCGGCTGGTGGCAATGCCGTAGTGCGCCCGCACCCGCAGTATCGCCTG
Organism: Mycolicibacterium rhodesiae; assembly: GCF_002086695.1. GTDB lineage: Bacteria > Actinomycetota > Actinomycetes > Mycobacteriales > Mycobacteriaceae > Mycobacterium > Mycobacterium rhodesiae. The sequence continues at coordinate 10,554 of NZ_MVIH01000030.1, read as the reverse complement.
CAATTGGCGCAGGAAGCTGGTGTCGTCGGCGAGCTGTTCCGGAATCGACCCGTACAGGCTTCGGCCGCGCGGCATTCCGGCGTTCGACTTCGTCGCCCCCGGGTTGACGCCCATCAGGTCGTGCGCGGCGCGGTGGATCCACCGGGTGTCGCCACCGTGCATCAGGTCGGCGACCTCGGCCGATGGCAACGTGAGCATGCCGCACAGGTCCCAGCCGGACAGCGCGAACACTCCGGGCTGAAGTGCGTTGAACATGGCCAGCAGCAGGTGCGCCCGGCGGATGCGGTCGATGTCGTCGTCGATGTCGTCGAGGTCGCGATATCCCAGCGTCGCTGCGATCACTGTCGCTGTGGTGCAAGCGATTCCGTTCGTCGTGAAGACGCGGTTGTACGGTGCGGCCGGTCCGGTGAGCGCTTCGGTGAGATCGGCGCGCACACGTTCGCCGAGCGCCTCGCCGGTGATCTCGAGGCCTTTGTAGGTATAGATGTCGTCCTTGTGGCCGTTGGACCAGTGCACCAGCTCGTAGGTCAGCTCGTCATGGTTCTGCAGCGCGTGCACCAGTGATGCCGGGTCCACACCCAGTTCGATGGCGGTCCGCAGCGTCAGACGCAGGAACTCGGTGTCGGCGGTCGCCAGCGCGTGGTGATAGGCGGGCCGGTTGACGAAGTCGTAGGACAGATCGGCGCCGGTGCCGCTGGTCTCCTTGATGTCGTCGATGGTCAGGTTCAGTTCCTGGAAGGTGAAACCGCCCAGCTTGCGCACCATGCTCCCGATGAACTGATTGGCTGCCTGCGAGAGCGGGTGGCCTTCCGACCATCCCACGCCGTCGTCCCCGGACGTCTTCTCGGCGCCGAGGAAGCCGTTGGCGTCGAGGCGCAACCCACCCGAACCGAGATCGGTCAGCGAGTGCAGTGCGTCACCGATGACGAGGCGCATACCGGCGAAGGACGGGTCGAGCCAGTTGATCGAGGGCTGCCCCTCCTTGAAGTAGTGCAGATACACCCATCGCCGCTCGACGCCGTCGATGCCGACGACGGGGCGGGTGACACTCCAGTTGGTCTCCTTGATGCCCTCGGCGTAGAAGATCACGCGCTGCAGCCGGCCGATGATGTAGCCGGCCTTGTCGAGCCATTCCTCCGTCGCGGCGTCGACGTTGACCGAGTCCCGGCCGTGCGGAACATCGGGCAGGTGCTCCCAGTCCAGCGGATCGATGTCGATCATGTGATAGATGCCGGGGTAATCGGCGTACTTCATCTCCGCAAGCCGGAAATCCGCGCCCTTGCCGGTATGCCCGGGCACGATGTCGTCCAGAATCGTGCCGCCGTACCAGTTCGCGGTGCCGCACATCTGGCGAAACTCGTCCTCGGTGCCGAACGCCGGGTCGATCTGCGTGCTGATCCGGTCGAAGTGACCGTCGACGCTGGGCGTCAGCTGCCAGCCGGCGATGCCACCGGCGCGTTTGACGGGGCCGGTGTGGATTCCCTCGATACCGATCTCCGCGAATGCCTTCCACATCGCTTCATCGGCCATGGCCTTGAGGAACGACTCCTCGGGCCGGGTGATGAGAGACAGCGGGTACGCGGTGAACCAGACCGACGCGGCATCGACGGCACTGCGTGGACTGGGCGTGGCGTACGGGTTCTGCCACATCGAACCCTGGCCCGAGAATTGCTGGCTGATCTCGTTGGCGTCGGCGAGCATCGACTGTGACAACAGCCACGACACGTAGGCCTGGTTGTCCGCCGTCGGCGAACCGTCCTGCGCAATCGACCTGCGTACGAACGGGTTTCGCACGCGCGGGCGGAACCGCAACGTTCGAGGTCGGGCGGGGTGCAGATGCTCGTCGTAGGTGATCTCGGCGGGCGCATTGCCGGTTTCACCCTCGTCGGGCGGTCCATCGTCGGGCAGCCCATCAGATGTGGACTCCACCGTCTGCGACATGAGACTCCTGACTTTGTCTTGCTTCAACCTTGCCTGCCAAACCCGACGACGCGCCACTCGAGTATTGCCACCTGCGGCGCGGGTCGAAACGCTTCGCGGGTCAAGCGCCTAGCCTCGACGGTATGGACGAACTCTCCGACGATGTGTCCGCATTCCTCTCCGAGGGCACCCGAACGGCCAAGCTGGCCTATGTCGCGGCAGACGGCAGGCCGCTCGTCGCCCCGGTGTGGTTCATCGTCGACGGCGGTCAACTCGTGTTCAACACCGGGAAGGCGACCGCCAAAGGCCGCGCGCTGAGCCGCGACCCACGGGTCACGATCTGCGTCGACGACCAGGATCCGCCGTTCTCCTTCGTTCAGGTGCAGGGCACCGCGTCGCTCAGCGAGAATCCCGACGAACTGCTCGACCTCGCGACCCGTATCGCGGCCCGCTATATGGGAGCCGAGCGCGCCGAGGAATTCGGCAGACGCAACGGGGTGCCGGGTGAATTGGTGGTGCGGGTGGCCCCGACGAAGGTGATCAAGGCGTTCGACGTCGCCGGCTGATCAGAAGAACGGATTGCTGTTCTTCTGGTGCTCGGCTTCCTGCGGGCGCGGGCCGAACCGGGCGATGTAATCCTCTTCGATCCGGGCGTTCTTCTGCCGCTTGATCACGTCGACCAGGTTCGGGTCCAGGCCGTGCACAGCCAACCGATGGCGCCGCCAAACCTTGTTCAGCGCAAGCGAAATCGCCAGCGTCCACAGATATAGCGGCACCGTCATCTCGGCGTGCACGTACAACGAGTTGTTCTCCACCGGCAGCAGCCAAAACGGCGCCAGCAGGAAGAACGGCGGGATCGCCGCTTTGAGCATGAACCGCTTGACGGCACCGGGGCCTGCGAGGTCGTTCGCGACCCACTCCCGCATGGAATCGGGCAGTCGCCGGAACCCGTACGAATACATGATGAGTTGGCCCAGATTGGGCCGGTCGGCGGACGTGGCAGCCTCCTCGGGTAGCGGTTTCCTAACCCGTACCCTACTCGCCGTCGCGCGCGACAATTTCCGTTGAGCTGAGGCGTTGATCACCCTGCCTGCGCCGAGCTTTGTGCCGGTTCGACGGGATACCTGCCGCTGACCGCAGCCTTGAACTGCCCAAACTCTGTGGAGCTAAGGGGAATCGAACCCCTGACCTTCTCGATGCGAACGAGACGCGCTACCAACTGCGCTATAGCCCCTTGGTCGCTAGCAGGCTACCAGTCGCAGCCCGCCTTGTTGAAACCGGAGACCTACTGGCCTGCCGCCCGCGGGAGGTCGAAGTGCCGCGCGAACGCGACCTCGTCGAGGTGCTCGAAGATCGGGTCCTCATCATCGATGTCCAGCACCGCTGCACCGGGACGGCGCAGCCGGGACGGCACGACGTCGAATTCGCGGTCCTGGGTGTTCTCGACCCCGAGCCGCGAGCGCGCCATCCGCTGCTGGCGACGCCGGCGCACCTGCTCCTCGATCCTGGTCTGACGGCGCAGATACGCCAGGTACAGCACTGTCACGGCACCGGCCGCGCCGGTGACCCACCACAGATCCGAGCTGACGGTGAAGGACAGCGCGGCCGTGACGACCATGACCGCCGCCATCGCCATCAGCATCCGCTTGCGGAAGCGGTACTTGCGAGCGCTGACCGCCGCGGCCGTCGTGGACTCCGCACGACGCGGCCGGCCGGCCCGCGGCGTCACGGTCGTCGCCGGCTCGTCCTCGGCCTCCAGACCGGACGTGTCCTCGACATATTCGTACTCGTCCTCGGTGCCGTCCTGCGGCTGATCCTCGGTGACCGCCTGGAACTGATCGGTGTCGTCGCTCGCGGGCGCGGGGTCGGCCTGGTCGTCCTGCATCTCGTCGCTGGTCTCGTCGACCTCCGCCACCGGTTCGGCCACCACCGGCGCCGGAGCTTCGTCGAACAGGCTCGGCTGGACCTGGGCGCTGCGCGCGGCGCCTCCGACCGGCAGTGCACCGGAATCCTCGTCGACCACGTCGACGTCGAGGTAATCCGACTCGGCCTCCTCGGTGACCGCGGCCACCACAACGACCGTGCGGGTCCGCGACGGCGTCACCTCGTCGTCGGAGTCCAGCTCGTCAAACTGGTCCTCTTCGGGCTGCCAGTCCGGGTCGTGCCGATGACCGGCCGAGGGGCCGCTGCGCTTGAACCGGCGCGACTTCTCGCCGCCGTTGAGCACTCGGGTGGCAAGCGCGACGTCACTGGTCCGGCGGACGTTGTCACGCTTGCTGATGAGCATCGGGACCAACACGAACAACCACAGCACCACAAGAGAGATCCAGAGCAATGATTGGGGGATGCTTGGCATGGTGGCCTGCTCCTTTCGCGTCCAGGCTAGGTCCGTGACCTTGGCAACCCGGGACGGCGCGCCGGAGTCAATTACACACTTGTAATTTGCCCTTGACAAGCACCAACAGCCACAAATGTCACATTAGTAACAAGTCGCCTCGGCAATCACGCCCAGTGCGCCAGCCCGCGGTGCACCAGCCGACCCGCCACCGAGCCCTCGACCTCTTCCACCGTCATCCCCACCAGCAGGTGGTCGCGCCACGCACCGTCGACATCGAGGTACCGCTCCAGCAAGCCCTCCTCACGGAACCCCACCTTGGCCAGCACCGCGCGACTCGCCGCATTCTCCGGACGCACCGTCGCCTCCACCCGATGCAGCCCGACCGGCCCGAAGCAGTGGTCGAGCCCCAGCGCAAGCGCACCCGTGGCCACCCCGCCACCGGTCACGGCACTGGACACCCAATAGCCGATCCACGCTGAGCGCAACGCCCCGTGCGTCACGTTGCCGATCGTGAGCTGACCGCTGAACTGCCCGTCGAGTTCGATCACATACGGCAACATCCGACCCTTGCGCGCCTCCGCCCGAAGGCCTGAGCACACCGGCGGCCAGGACGAAACCGCATGCCGCACAGTCCAATCCACCTCAGCGGTGGGCTCCCACGGCTCGAGGTAGCGGCGGTCTGCCAGACGAATGCGGCTCCACATCGCCGCGTCGCGCATCCGCACCGGACGCAACCGGATCACCCCTGCGGCGACCCGCAGCGGACCGACGGAAGCGGGCCAGCCCGGGTGCAGGGAACTGTTTCGCCACAAATTCACTTATGCTCCGCGGTTCACCCTCGTTGAGCCAGGAAGGCGACGTCGACGACCTCGCCGGTTCGGACCTGATCCAGCTCGGTCGGCACCACGACCAAGCAGTTGGCCTCGGCCAGCGTCGCCAAGAGATGCGACGACGAACCCGGGGCGCCGCCGAGCGCCTGCACCAGATATTCGCCGGTGTCCTGATCCCGCATGAGCTGTCCCCGCAGGAATCCCTTCCGCCCGGGCACCGACGAAATCGGCGACAACGCCCGGGCCTGCACGACACGCCGGAGCGATTGCCGCTTGCCCAGCGAGAGCCGAATCAGCGGGCGAACCATGACTTCGAAAACCACCAGCGCGCTGACCGGGTTCGCCGGCAACAGGAACGTCGGGACCCGTTCGCGGCCCAGCTGACCGAAGCCCTGCACCGACCCGGGATGCATGGCGATCCTGGTGACCTCCATCTCGCCGAGCTTGGACAGCACCGCGCGCACACCTTCGGCCGCAGCCCCACCGACCGCTCCGGCGATCACGACCACCTCGGCTCGGTTGAGCTGACCCTCGACGGCCTCGCGCAACGACTTCGGATCGGTGCTGACGATGCCCACCCGATTAACCTCGGCGCCGGCATCGCGCGCCGCGGCAGCGATCGCATAGGAGTTGACGTCGTACACCTGGCCATTGCCGGGCGTCCGGGAGATGTCGACCAACTCGCCGCCCACACTCATCACGGTCACCCGGGGACGCGGATGCACCAGCACCCGCTCGCGGCCGACCGCGGCCAGAAGTCCCACCTGCGCGGCGCCGATCGTCGCCCCGGCGCGCACCGCGACGTCACCGGGCTGCACATCGTCACCAGCCCGGCGCACGTAGGCGCCCGACCGGACCCCGCGCAGCACTCGCACCCGCGCCTGACCGCCGTCGGTCCAGCGCAACGGCAGCACCGCATCGGCCAGCGTCGGCATCGGCGCGCCGGTCTGCACCCGGGCGGCTTGCTTGGGCTGCAACCGGCTCGGGGTACGCGCGCCGGCCTCGATCACACCCATCACCGGCAGGCTGATGTCGGCGCCCGGCTCGTCATCGGCGTCGCCGCCGAGACCCTGGACATCCACGCTGCGGACCGCATAGCCGTCGATGGCGGCCTGGTCGAAACCGGGCAGCGGATGTTCGGTGATCACTTCCTCGGCGCACATCAGGCCCTGCGCCTCGGCGATCGGCACGCGTACCGGGCGTGGCGCCACCGCCGCGGCCGCCACTCTGGCCTGCTGTTCCTCTACCGAACGCACCGGGCGCCTTTCTGCCTCGAGCTTCTCCTCGCGCGGGCCCGCCGCAGCTTCTACTGTTCGGTCTTGTCCGCCAGGCCCAGGCGTGCCGTCAACCATCGCCGCAAATCCGGGCCATAGTCGTCACGATCCAAGGCAAAGTCAACCGCAGCCTTCAAGTAGCCGCCGGGATTTCCCAAGTCGTGTCGAGAGCCGCGGTGCACCACAACATGCACCGGGTGGCCCTCCTTGATCAACAACTCGATGGCGTCGGTCAGCTGGATCTCCCCGCCGACACCCCGATCGACGCGACGCAGCGCGTCGAAGATCGCCCGATCGAGGATGTAGCGGCCCGCGGCGGCGAACAGCGAGGGCGCATCCTCCGCCTTGGGCTTCTCCACCATGCCTTTGACCTTGAGCACGTTCGGATTTGCCGCATCGGGGACCGGCTCGACATCGAACACACCGTAGGAGCTGACCTCGTCCTCGGTCACCTCGATGGCACACAGCACCGTGCCGCCCCGCTTGGCCCGCACCTTCGCCATGGTCTCGAGCACACCGGTCGGCAGCACCAGGTCGTCAGGCAGCAGTACCGAGACCGCGTCCTCGTCCGGCGACAACACCGCTTCCACACAACCGACCGCGTGGCCCAGCCCCAACGGCTCGTGCTGCACCACCGACTCGACCTTGATCAGTGCCGGGGCGCGTCGCACCTTCTCCAGCATCGCCTTCTTGCCGCGAGCCTCCAGCGTGCCTTCCAGCACCAGATCCTCGACGAAGTGGGCGACCACGCTGTCTTTGCCTTCCGAGGTGACGATCACCAGCCGCTCGGCGCCCGCCTCCGCAGCCTCCTCGGCGACGAGTTCGATACCGGGCGTGTCGACGACAGGCAGCAATTCCTTGGGCACTGTCTTGGTGGCGGGCAGGAATCGCGTTCCCAATCCGGCCGCGGGGACGATCGCTGTGCGTGGAATCGGGACCTCTGGCGGCCTCATCGTTCACACCCTAACGGCAACATGTTGGTCCTTCACTCTGGCGCAATGCAGTTGCGCGCTGACATGGTGGACGGCGTGCTCGCCGGTACTAAAGCCCAACACCGGGCTGCCCTGTTGGCGGCGCGCCGGGAGGTGCCTGCCGAGGTGCGGACGGCAGAGGCAGTGGCGCTCTGTGCGCACCTCGAGGAGTTCGTGGGCCGGAACGACACCGTGTGCGCCTATCTCCCGGTGGGCACCGAGCCGGGTTCGCCCCAGCTGGTGGACCGGCTGCGCGAACTGTGCGCCCGCGTGCTGTTGCCGGTGACGCGCACCGCCGACGGTGAACCCCTGGCCCTGCAGTGGGGCATCTACGTGCCCGGCGCGCTGGTCGCCGCACGATACGGGCTGCGTGAGCCCGCCGAGCCGGTGTTGCCGAGCTCGGCCGTGGGCGACGCCGACCTCGTGCTCGTGCCGGCTCTGGCGGTGGACCGCCGAGGAGTGCGGCTGGGTCGCGGCGGCGGCTTCTACGATCGCTCGCTGTCGCTGTGCCAACCCACCGCCAAGCTGGTCGCGGTGGTTCGCGACGTGGAGCTTGTCGACGAACTGCCCAGCGAACCTCATGACGTTCGGATGACCCATGTCCTCACCCCCAAACACGGTCTTTCTGCGCTGGCCAACACAGCGTGAGGCCATTGCGCATACCATGCACCCGCACGCTCCCCCTCGAAGGGTTTTTTCCCCATTTCGTCGCGGCGTACCCCCGGCGCGGCTTGGGGGAATGATACGTGCCACGTGGCGGTTCTAGCACTTGGCACGGTAGAGTGCTAAAAGACCAAGTCTCGTTCCGGAGGTTCAAGTGCCGACCTACAGCTACGCGTGTACCGAGTGCGACAACCGCTTCGACGCGGTACAGGCGTTCACTGATGACGCCCTGACCACGTGCCCCGAGTGCTCGGGTCGGCTGCGCAAGCTGTTCAATTCGGTCGGCGTGGTCTTCAAGGGCAGCGGCTTCTACCGCACGGATAGCCGCGAAGCAGGCAAGAGCAGCGGCAAGTCGGAGTCGTCCTCGTCGTCGACTTCGGAGAAGTCGACGAGCTCCAGCGACTCGTCGAGCTCGTCGAGTTCATCCAGTTCGTCGAGTTCGTCCACGTCCTCGGCGCCCGCCGCCGCAGCATCGAGCTGACACTCCGAACATCGTTGGGGCGCAAAGAGTTCGGCGCGCTCAGGAAGCCATTCCAGCCGGATCGGGGTTGTCCCCGAATTCGATTGAAAAGCCGACCAGTTCACTGCTCTCGTCCTTGACCGGGCGGATATGAACCTGTTCCACCGATCCGTCGGACGCCTTCTCGTCGAACGCCGGGAAAGGCTCGTCGAGCAGGTCGGAGGCGCGAAGCTCGGCCATGGTGTCCGGAGTGACCCCGATCAGATCCCAGATGGGGCGTCCGGCCACTTCTCCCCCGGCGGAGTCCAGCGTGTTGTCGAACGCGGCGCTGGACGCCACGACGGTGCCTGCCGGATCCATGAACGCGACAGCAGCGTCGGGAGCGTAGCTCTCGGACAACCGATGGGCGCGCAATTCCAGGGACATCGGCACCGACAGATTCTCGGCGGCCCGTGCGGAAGCCATCTGTGCCAACACATCTGGCACCTGCTGAGCCGGCATCGGTCGCCCGAACAGATAGCCCTGCGCCAGCTTGCAACCCATCGTCCGCAACAACTCGGCCTGCCCGGGAGTCTCGACCCCTTCCGCCACGACAGCCAGGCCCAAACTGTGACCCAAGCTCACCACCGCGTGCACGATCTTGCGGCTCTGACGGTGTTCCTCCATCGCCGCCACGAAGCTGGCGTCGACCTTCAATTTCGAGAACGGCAACGTGCTGAGCCACGTCAGGCTTGAGTAACCGGTGCCGAAATCGTCCATGGCGATCATGCAGCCGAGGTTGATCAGCCGGTCGAGCGTTCGTCGTGGCTGGGCCAGGTCGTCGATGAAGCCCGACTCGGTGACTTCAATGTGCACGCGGCTCAACGGAAATGACGAGTCCATCGCCGCTTTGGCGATCCTGGTGGCCAGCTCGGGGTTGCGCAGCTGGGTTGGTGAGACATTGAAGCCGAGGAACAGATGGTGCGGCCAGTCCGCGGCGGCCGAAAACGCGGCGCGCATCAGCTGATCCAGCATGCGATCGAGCAGTCCGAACCGGTCCGCGATCGGGATGAACCGGTCGGGAGCGATGTAGCCCTGCTCCGGATCGTTCCACCGGGCGAGGACTTCGAATCCCAGGACGTGCCCGTCGTCCAGGGACACGATCGGCTGAAAGAACGGCTGCACCACGCCGGTCGCAAGAGCCCCCAAGAGTCTGCGCGCAAGAAGCTGATCAGCGTTCACTACTGCGCCCCCTCTCCCCAGCACAGGCGCCGAACTACAGCTGGATACGGTACAGGCAAACATCACTCAGGGCGTCCAGAAAGCACAAAGACGCCCGCCTGCAAACAATCCTTCCTCCGCCGCGGCAGTTGTCAACAGGCGAACATACGACGCGAAACCACCGTCGCTTCCCGCGCTCTACGGTTGCGTCATGGGCGAGTCGCTCAACCCCACACTGCCGAGCCGGATCCGGCACATGCTCCGCCCCGACTTCACCCGCACCGTCGTGGCGCGCCGGGTCGTGGCCGGTGCGCTGGTCGTTCTCGCCGGCATTGCCGCGCTGCGGCCCGACCCCGACCACCACCGAATCGACGTGGTGGTCACAACGCATGATCTCAGCCCGGGGCTGGCGTTGTCCGTTGACGATGTCACGGTGGAGAAGCGTTCTGCGGCAACGGTTCCCGACGGCGCCCAAGTGAGAGTCGACGATGTTGTCGGGGTGACCCTGGCCGGACCGGCGCGACGAGGTGAGGTACTCACCGACGTCAGGGTGCTCGGTTCACGATTGACCGGTCTCACCGCAGGCCCCGACGCCCGGGTGGTCCCGCTGCATCTTGCCGACGCGGCGGTGCTCGACGTGATCCGGCCTGGCGACGTCGTCGACGTCATGGGCGCCGCGGATGCCGGCGGCGACGCGAAGCCGACGCTTGCGGCCACCAACGCCGTCGTGGTGCTGGTTTCACCCAAGCAGAAGGCAGCCGGCGCCGGCGATGACCGGGTGGTGTTGGTGGCGTTGCCTGCCGCAGGCGCGCACGCGTTGGCGGCGGCAACGCTGGTTCAGACCGTCACCCTGACGATCCACTGAGCTACCCGACAGGCGGTGGGGGCAGCGGGGTGG
>NZ_MVIH01000003.1 GCF_002086695.1 Mycolicibacterium rhodesiae | reverse complement strand
CAATCACCATCGCGGCCACACCGCACTCGGCGGCCAACCACCCGCCACCCGCGTACCTAACCTCTCAGGTCAGTACAACTAGCTAGTCCACTTCAGCGCAGTCTCATCCTCGCGCTATTCCGACGCATTTCGCCGGCGACGAAATACGATAGTGGCAATACAGATCGCAGTTCCAATGAGGGATACAACCTGCGCAATCAGGACGCCTATGCCAGCGGCCAACGCGCCGAGATTTGAAGCGAGCGCAAGCACCACAATCAATTGCGCCGCTACGGCGACAGCCAAGATTCCCGCGGCGAGGTGGTCGCGCCGTCTCGACTGTAAGGCCACCAGCAAGGGTTGGGTAAAACAATTGAGCAACATAGCTACACTAAGTAGGCGCAGGATGGGAGCCGAGCCACTGAAGTCGGCACCCAACAACGACGTAACTAGCCAAGGCGCCATCGCGAATACCGCCACGCTAAGCGCAACTGCCCCCACAAGAATCCAGCTTGCTCGCATAAGTTGCGGCCTAAGCTCTCTCAATCGCGGCTCAGCCGCGATGAACGGCGCCGCAGCCGACGCAAATGCTCCGATCGCGAGCGACAAAGGTTGGGTCCAACGGTTAACTCCGCCATAAATCCCCGCCGCGCCAGGACCTGCGAGTGCAGCCACGATTGGCAGGTCCAGCTGCTGCGCACTGACGCTCAGATTCGTGACGGCATACCACCTTGTACCCAGCCACGGGTTCCTCATGGCGTGAAAACGAATACGCAGCCGATCGGGCTTTGACGTGACCGCAAATGCACAGATAGCTAAACTTACGTCGCCAAGCGCTAAGGATAACGACAGTGAGACGCCAGACGGAATGCCAATGGCAGCCTGCCCGAAAAATATCATCACCGAAGATACCCGCCCGACGACTATCAGCCATGCAACCGACTCTGAGCGTTGAGCTGCCCGCAATGGAACCAGCACAGTCTGAGCAATGGTTGTCGACATCAATAAAAGGCCCGTGCCGACGAATTCCGGCGCAAAACTTAGAGCAAGTATCACTATAACCGCAGACGCCGCGAAAACGATGAAAAACCGTGCTGATACTCGAACATTCAATTCCCGCTGGGTGATCTGTTGGCTAGCCAACTCCCGAACCCAGTACGCATTCGCACCTAGGTCAGCGAATCCGGCGCCCGCTAGGCCGAGACCGACTGCCGTAACCACTGATCCATATTCATCCGGTCGCATTCCTCGTGCCGTCAGGATGTACAGAGCGGCCGCCAGCAGCTGCGATGCCCCCATGCCAAGCACAAGCGCCAGAGCTTGAAAATTCAGCGATCGTGGTTGTTTCAACCGTGGCCTACTCAGATCACGAGGCCGCGACTAGAAGCTGATGGCCAAATGACCGCGTATCTGAAGGCACAGTTAAGTAAGACCAGCTAGGAACGCTTCAGCGCCAACACTCACGACACTTTCACGAGGCGGGGGTAATGAGCTCGCCTGCTGTATTGCTCGACTCAGTGACTCGACGTCCAATGTTGACCAGATAGCTTGCTCACCCAGGTAGCGTGCGTCTCGATTGAGAGATTTGGCTCCGGCGAGCACAAGACGCCTTCCAGATGCCGCAGCCCTCAACGCGATTCCGCTCGGGCCTTCATTTGTGTATGCGACCACCACACAATCGACTGCACCGATGGCTGCGTCGAACTCGGCATCCGTCAAAGTCCCTGAGAGATGCACGACCTGCCCTCCCGCGGCGTCGAACGTCCGCAACAGCGGTTCCGCGGCTTCCACTACTTCCTCGTCTATGGAGCCCGCAATCAATAATCCAATATTCGGCACATTAGGCTGTCCGAGAAGTGCATGGATGATCTGCGGTAGGTTCTTTCTGGGTGTAATAACCCCATAGACTCCGACCCAATAGCGGTCACCGTGGGAGCGCAAGTCGTCCCTTACTTTGTGCCGCTCCTCGCTTGTGCAACGCAGCACTACTGGATCTGGGATCCAGTGCAGCGGTTCGCTGCGCCGCACATGAGGGCTGCGAAGGGCCGACACCCGTACCCTCGGACGTAGATCAGCACCCAAGATCAAGGCTTTCTTCGCGATGCCTCTTAGGCGGAGCGGCCAGATCGATTTCTTGGGTTGCCCGTCGGCACGCATCGACAGCACCGACAGTTTGCCAGGACCTGTCCAACCCTTGCGGAAAATATCGAATAGGTACTTGTCTCCGTCGGGGATGATCGTGAGATCAGCGCTAGCCTCGGTCGCAACCCGCGCGATGTCTGCGAGCGAGAATGCACGCGCAGGTTGAATTGTTACCTCGGGTGCGATCGTCCCAAGATGTACGCTCCACTGGGTGCTTTCGATTGCATCTGCGGTCGTGAGCACGACGGCACGTCGACCGCGAGAACGGCATGAGTCGACTATCAGGCCAACATAGTCGAGATGGTGTCCTTCTGGATTGGGCTCCACCACGAGCGTCAATCGAGTCGTGTCAGAACCATTGAGTTTGCCGCTCACGATTCACGCTCCGCGCGGCCGAAGAGCTCGGACCTAAAGAACACCGCATCTGCTTGCAAGAGTCGACCAGATTCAGGGTCTGTGAGGACTGGACTTAGACCCATAAGGCCCATACCCAAGGCGTCGGCCCGCGCCAGCCCCTCGCGATACATCATCCCGCCCTCGTACAGGGGGGCCAGAGACAGTTCTAGCAATAGTCCGACAATCCCCGCGCCGGCGAGGAGGCCGTGAGCACCATCCAGCACGGCTGCTTCGTACCCTTGCACGTCGAGCTTCAAAAGGGTCCGGTCCTCGGCTGACACGCCCAGTTGAGGAAGTAATGAATCGAGACAATCTTGATCGACTATTTCACTGCCGACGTAGCGCGATTCCGGCCCTGCATTTAGATGGGTATCGAGCATCGGCAGAACTGAGCTAGAAAGACCCGCGTTCCCAGCGACATTGATCGTGACGCGACCCTTTTCACTGCCGATCGCTCGCCGGTAGACATCCCAGTTGTCATCACGTGCGGCTCGTTTGCGTAATGCGGAAAATGGCTCAGATACAGGTTCGAAGGAGATTATACGGCCCGCGTAGCCGACCTCACGTATGGAAGAAGCGAACCCCCCGTTGTTAGCGCCGACGTCAACTACGCAATTTACCTCGCAGTAGTCCAACATCTGAACTGTACGCGCCAGAAAATCATGGGCAGGATAACGAATGATATCGAGACCAAACCGCTTTTGGACAAATCGACGAATTTTGTGCTTTACTGTCATTTCGTCATTCCGTCAGCGTCAGTTCGCGCCAATACATCCCCGACTCCCCTTAACAGCTGCCCCGCAACAGGCAGTTACTTTATCACCCCAGGCTCCGCCTCGCCGCACGTCGCCCCGGATTGTTTGGCTGGTGTCACGACGGCGTCAGGTCCGCGCTTCCCGGCCGCCACTGAGTCGCGGTAGCTCTGTGGGTTTCACGAATAGTGCGCTTTGTTGCGGCGGCCGATCCGCCTCCAGCTCCATGATCGCGCGCCCGTCGCGCCTGGCTAGCCAACTCTCGGCAACGTCCCGCGAGCAAGGGGGTAGATTGGCCAGCGCAAGATGTGGACATCGTCGTAACCGGCAATGGCGGCCTGCGAGTGAGGCATCGGCTAGGTCGAGGGTCTGGCAATTCCACGGGGCCGGCCCCCGACCTGGATGAATGACAGTCGGGCGCCAAGGAGGTACTGTACGTGCGACTGCAGCGAATCTGGGGGAGAAAATGAGGCTACGGTTCGGTTTCGGCGCTATTAACGTCACCGGCATTTTGCTTATGGGATTGTTCTTCGGCGCTGGCATCGCGGCTGGTTCGCCCGACTGGTCTGGTCAAACGTATTCACACGCGGCTGAGGACATTCCCAAGTGGGGCTACAAAGTCGCTATCGCAGGAGTGATCGGAGATCAGCTTCCACTGGACGACTGCATCGTCACCCGATCGCCGAAAGCCATTAAGCTGGATTCCAGCGGCAGATCCACTACCAGCCAAATCTCGTTATATCTAAATTGCAATGTAAAGCTAGCCGAACCTGGGAAGCCTGGCAATTCAGCAGCTTCCCCGGAAGGCCGACAGACAAAAAACGATCTCGCCCAGCTTAATTATTTCAACGACAATCCTGAGAAATGCTCCGCACCACTGGATCAGTACTGCAAGGTGATGTGCAACAAAAACCTCGACCACTGTTCCGCGGCCGTACAGCAGGCTATAGCTTCCTTTTGATTAGTCGACCTGCACCTTTACTAACTCGAACTATCAATACTATGTGCACCTAGCGCAGTGGCGGATGAGCTTAGCAGTCACCGGCCCGGGTGGATCTCGGCACGATCGCTGCGCTCGTAAGACGGCGAAGACAAAGGCCAATCTGGATCAGCAGCCCCATAACTACGACTTTAAGCCCGCACAATGCGAGCCAGGCTTAAAAGTCAATTCTGTCAGCTTTACTGATCGCGGCGAGAACGTCAAAAGGTCTGGCCGCAAACACCCCTAATCTGCAAATTCGTGGTGGTGGAATCTTCCACGTACGAACGAACAACGGGCCTCAGAGGTGCAGGAGCTCAGACACATACCATCGTCAAGTACGAAGCCGACCCAGTCCATCACGAGGAAGGCTTTTACGAAAGAATCCCGTGCCATATTCCGCTCGCGGTGTTCCGTCCGTCGCCGCTGCAACTAGGAGATCGTAGAACTGGTCAGCGATTTTATTTATGTCAAATCTTTGCTCAGCGAGCATTCGCGAACGTATGCCGAGCTGCGCTCGAGACGCAGGATCGTTACTGATCGATGCGAGCCACTCCACGGCGTGCGCCACCCCTTCCGGCGTCGGCGGAGCAACAAGCCCACCCGCGGCAGCGATGTCGTTGGCCGCCGGATTGTGGGCAGGCATAAGCCCTAGAACGGGCCTGCCTGCTGCGAGATACGAGAGAACTTTGCTTGGGATCGAGAACTTCGATGCTTCGGGCTCCAGAATGGCGACGAGCACATCCGCTGCGCTCAGCATGTCAGGCAACTGGTCGGCCGGTTGGAAAGCAATCACGCGGATCGTGCCTTGCGGAAAATCGCCGGTGCGAGCAAGGATCAGATCGGCGCCTTCCCCTTCAGATGCCACGACCAGGCGCGCATCCAGTCCTCGACATCGAGCTGCCTTGATCAGGTCAACGAGGAGATGGGGGTTGTGTTTTCGACCAAGAGTGCCCGCGTACAACAGCGTCAGCGATCCACGCTCAGGGATCCACTCAGTGCTCCATGGATTTTCGAGCGACCTAGGCGTGATGTCCTCAAGCGGAGCCCAGTTTGGAATCACCGAGACCCCAGGACGATTCAGCTTCCACTGCTGCGAGTAATGACTTTGAAACTCCTCGCCAATGGCCACGACGCGGGTTGCCGACTTCGTGATCCGCCGCTCAAGAGCGGAGAGAACCCGTGCGCCGACCTGCGCAATCGACTTTGGGAACTTCCGATGAAGCTCCTCTCCGAGAGCGAGGCTAATGATGTCTTGGTGCCACAGGATCCACGGGGTACGCGTCCGGCGCGCGAATCTGCGAAAACGTTCCGCGGCAAAGAGCGGGGTATTGCAGATAATGACGACGTCAGGCCGCGCCTCTCTTATCCGATCGGTCCACGCCCTGCCGTAACTTAACTCGTAGCGAAATCGCCCGACGGGGCCATACTTCTCAAATGGGCGCTCCGCTGTTATGGACGTAAACGAGAGAGTCTTGGGATCGTCCCGCTCGAGTTCTAAGCGGCCCTTCCCGCCAACATATTCACTGCTGTAGCAATGTTCCACCACCATCCCTCTGCGCGCCAACGCACGAGATAGTTGAGCCTGGAACGGATGGCCACACCAGTCATGAATATGGACGCGCAATGGTGTAGCAGTCACTGCGCGTTGAGCGACTCTCTGGCGCGCCCACTCGAAGCAATCTGGTCATAAATCCATGCGTAGGTCTTTTCCAACCCGTCCTTCAAAGTAATCGACGGCTCCCAGCCGTACACAGAGTGGAACAACGAGTTGTCGCTGTTCCTCCCGCGAACCCCCTGCGGCGCGTCTAGTTTGTAGTTGCGCTTCGCCTTGATCCCGGCGATTTCCTCGACAATGTCTGCCAACTGGTTGATGGTGACTAGCTCGGACGATCCAAGGTTCACGGGCTCAGCAAAGTCACCATTGAGAATTTCCCGCGTCCCGCGAACACAGTCGTCCACGTACATGAAACTCCTTGTCTGCTCTCCGTCGCCCCAGATCTCCAACGAATCTGATCTACCCAGCGCGATAAGCGCAACCTTCCGGCACAGAGCTGCCGGCGCCTTCTCGCGCCCGCCGTCGTAAGTGCCATTGGGACCGTATACGTTGTGATAGCGCGCCGTACGGGTCTTTATGCCGAAGTCTTCGCGGAAATGCCGAGCCATCCGTTCGCTGAAAAGCTTCTCCCATCCGTAACCATCCTCCGGGTCGGCGGGGTAGGCGTCAGACTCTCTTAAGGCCTTGACATCGGAATCTGTCTGCTTCTCACCAGCGTAAACACACGCAGACGAACTATAGAAATAACGCTCGACGCCAGCCTCGTTTGCTGCCTGCAATACGTGTGTGCTCGTGAGCACCGACAGCATGCAGAGCGCGCGGTTATTCTCGATAAAACCCATGCCACCCATATCGGCAGCCAGGTTGTATACGTGCTCGACGCCCTCGACCGATGCGCGTGCCGTTTCGAGCAGCGACAAATCGCCAACGCGTGAGTCCGCCTCGTCATGCAGTTGGTACCACTCGTCAAGCGGCTTAGCATCGACCGCTCGCACCTGATGCCCGTCCGCGATGAGCGCGCCGGCAAGGTGTCCTCCGATGAACCCGCCCGCCCCGGTAACTAAGATCTTCATACCCGTCCCCCTTCGTGCAAAACTATAGCCTCCCTGTGGCAGCTGCGATCATATCGCCAATTAGTTTGCGAACGCGAGCCAAGTACGGTAATTCCCGAAGCGGGCGCTCTGATTTTGTCCGCCGAGAGCCATGTCGGCCCTCATACCGCTTCCACCAAATTCGCGGAACGCTGAAATCCGCGCACCAGGTTCCGAACCTGCAGCCAAACGAGTTCGGCCGAACTCGAACTTCCTATACACCGCA
This sequence comes from Mycolicibacterium rhodesiae, assembly GCF_002086695.1. Classification (GTDB taxonomy): domain Bacteria; phylum Actinomycetota; class Actinomycetes; order Mycobacteriales; family Mycobacteriaceae; genus Mycobacterium; species Mycobacterium rhodesiae. The sequence goes on along the minus strand of NZ_MVIH01000003.1, from coordinate 497,282 downwards.
TCGGACGGCGCGGTTATGCGGCAGACGCAAGTTCTACGCAGGTTCGCATCCAGCCACCCCATAGTTGCCAGAACCAAAGGCAAACGCTCACAACGACTTAGGAGCGGTGGGCGTCACGGCACAGGCTCCGTGTCCACTTGGAATCGATCGCAGATCCGGTCAGTCTTCATTCCGCCCGCTTGCACGGCACAGCAAGGCCTGCAGCGGGCACCTAGCAGAGCTTTCCACCGATCCCCATTCCAGCCAGGCCGTGGCCTCAATGGAGCTCGACAAATTTTGCCGGCATTTCGCTTCAGGGTTCCACAATATTCGGGTGCGGTCCGAGCGAAGGATCTCCGGCCACTGTTCGCCGAGAATAGCAACAGTGTTATATCTACGATAAAAGCTAGTTTGCTAGTAAGCGCCGTTACGGCCGAACACCGCCTGTGGTGTCTGCAGCAAGATCCGTAGATCCCACGTCAACGACCACGACCTGACATATACGGAGTCCAGGTGCTGAAGGTCCGCGTACGTCAGGTCACTGCGGCCGCAGACTTGCCACAGTCCAGTGATGCCCGGACTTACGTCGAGGCGAGCCAATGCGGCGCCGTCAAGCCGATCTGCCTCCTCGGTCGGCAGCGGACGCGGGCCGACGAGCGACATTTCACCGCGAACCACATTGATGAGCTGCGGCAATTCGTCGAGGCTTGTCTTCCGGATTAGCGCACCGACACGCGTGACTCTCGGGTCACTTGCCATTTTGAAAAGCGGTCCATCCGACTGATTGAGCTCGGAGACGCTCATGCGCCGGTCCCACGCGTCGGCGGTCATCGAGCGGAACTTGAAAATCCGAAACGGTTGGCCACCCCGTCCAGTTCGCTCCTGGCGGAAGAAGACGGGCCCGCGAGAATCGAGCTTGATCGCCCCCGCAATCAATATCATTACCGGCGAAGCGACGATCAGAGCACAGGTGGCAAGAACAACATCCATGAAACGCTTCGTGATTCGGGCACTTGCAGCCAGTGACGGGGTGGGCAAGTGCATCAGAGTCAACCCATGTAGCTCTTCGGCTTCACTGCGCCAGTTGTGCAGCTCGAAATAGCGTGGGATCTCAGAAACTGGTACTTGGCCCTCAAGCCGACGCAATGACTCGAGGACGATCGCGTCGCTGGTGTTCGGAAAACCAACGATCACCCTGTCGATCGCGTGCAGGGCGCAAATTTCGGGTAGGTCGGCGAGCCCACCAAGGACTGCGACACCCGGTGCGGGATTGTCGTCGACATGCCCGACCACGAGAGTGTCTGGACACCGCTGCAACCTCGAGGTCAATCGATCGGAGATGGGTCCCGTGCCAATCACCACGATGCGGCTGACCGTTGGATCGAACATGCGCACCACCAATCGACGCCCAAATGGGACCAGCACGATCGCGGGCAGAGTCATGGCCACTGCAGCAGTCAGAGTCATCGCTCGCTCGCCGCGGAGGACGAACGCGTCGGCAGCAAGTGCAAGAAGGGCAGCCGTCGGCAGACATCGCGCAATTACCGTGGGCCTCCACCATTCGCTCGGCCGCAACCGCGCGTCAGGCCTGCGATACAGCCCGTGCAGATGGAGTGCCACTGCCATCGCGACTGCGACCACGATTACATCTCGGACACTGAGGTCCCCCGCGCGTGCCGCACTAATGTGGTGAATTAACACCGCACCTACGGCCGCGGAGGCCGCCACCGTCACTGAATCCGACACGCGTAATAGCTGGCGGTGTCGAAGGCCGTGCCTACTCGCCTTTTTGCTGTCGATCGCGACTCTGGTGTTTCTTTCGACCTTACGTGGCACCGGCGAGGTGCGCTGTCCACCGAATACAGAAGCAGGTCGCCTTGGCGGCACGTCAAGACTCATAACTCATTCCCCCCCAGGATGTGGTGACATCACCAGCCGAAGCCAATCAATCGTAGGCCTGACGTGGCAAAGCTCGCTTCGGATAGACAGTTCCGGCCGTCGACTACGAGGTCGCCGCGCATGACCCTCCGCAGCTCGGCAGGGTCGATGAGGGCAAACTCGGGCCATTCCGTCGTCACGACAACGGCATCCACCCGGTCAGCCGCCTCGTAAACGTCTCGCGCGAGCCGAACCGCTCGGAATTCCTCGGGCAGAGTTTTCACGACAGGGTCGAAAGCGGAGACCACCGCACCGGCGGACAGTAGCCGCCGCGCAATGTCCAACGCCGGCGCATCGCGCAAGTCATCTGTACCGGGCTTGAAAGTCAGCCCAAACAATGCGATCCGACGGCCCTTCAAAATGTGAAGCTCTCGTTGGAGCTTGCGGACCGTCCGGGCCCGCTGCATCTTGTTGATCTCCACCGTCGCTTGAAGCATCGACGGTAGGTAGCCGTATTCCTCGCCGGACGAGATCAGCGCCGAGACATCCTTGCCGAAACATGAACCGCCCCAACCGACTCCGGGGTTCAGGAAAGCGTTTCCGACACGGTGGTCCGCACCGATCGCAGGAAGTACCTCACGTACATCAGCACCAAACAACTCGCACAGCTGCGCCATCTCATTCGCGAAGCTGATCTTCGTTGCGAGAAATGCGTTCGCCGCGTACTTGATCATTTCGGCCGAGGCCAATTCGGTAGTGATCAGGGTCGGACGACGGCCTCGCCGTCCCCCTTCGAACGATTGGTCGAGCACCGGTCGATAGAGCTCGGCAACCCGACTGACATCTGACGCGTTGCCGCCCAACACAATTCGATCGGGATAGATGAAGTCCGCAATCGCGGAGCCTTCGCGCAGGAATTCCGGATTGGAGACGACGTGGAAGGACAACTGGCGATTGCCCTCGAGTGCGTCTTCCAGAATCGTGCGCGTCCAGTTGCCTGAACCGACCGGCACGGTGGACTTGTTGACGATCACCGCATCGCTGCGCAGATGCGGCGCCAGCGATTGGATGGCACTTTCCAGCTGCGCCAGATCCGGCGCACCGTCGGAACCCGGCGGCGTTCCGACGCAGAGGAAAACAAAGTCCGCATCAGCAAGGGCTTCAGCCGGACGGTCGGTGAACCGTAGGCGACCAGTCCTCAGAGTCTCCAGCAGCAATTCGGGCAGGCCAGGCTCATGGAAGGGAACTTGACCGTCGTTGAGTTGGCCTGCGCGTACCGGATCAATGTCCAGGCCGCATACCGAATGCCCAAGGAACGCCAAGCAGGTTGAAGTGACCGCTCCGACATAGCCGGTCCCGATGACGGCGACCTTATGTCGACGGCGGTCAACCTCGACGTTGGTTTGTGACGCTGCGGAATCGCCGGCTTTGACTCCCAGGTCCGCCCGATTGCGGAACCATGCGATGGTTTCCCTCAGCCCGTCGCGCACGTCGACTGTCGGTTCCCAGTGCAATTCGGTGCGCGCGAGCGTGATATCGGGCTGGCGCTGGGATGGATCATCCTGGGGACGGGCGGTGAACTCCACAGGGGAATCAGACCCGGCAAGTTCGCGGATGAGTTCGGCCAGCTCCAGCATCGTGACTTCGTGTGGATTCCCGATGTTGACCGGCCCGGCGAGATCGGAGAACAACAACCGCAGGGCACCCTCAACCAGGTCGTCGACATGACAGACCGAGCGCGTCTGACTGCCGTCGCCATGAACGGTGATCGGTATGTTCGCCAGCGCCTGGTTGATAAAGTTCGGGATTGCGCGACCGTCGTCAGGGCGCATGCGAGGGCCGTATGTATTGAAGATCCGCATGATCGCGGTGTTGACGCCGTGCTTTCTCCGATAAGACATCGTGAGAGCCTCGGCGAAGCGCTTCGCCTCGTCGTAGCACGCCCGCGGCCCAATAGGATTGACATTGCCCCAATAGCTCTCGGGCTGTGGATGAACGAGCGGGTCTCCATACGTCTCCGACGTTGACGCGAGGAGGTACCGGGCACCCTTTTCCTTCGCCAGTCCCAAGGTGTGCAGCGTCCCCAGGGAACCAGCCTTCATGGTCTGGATCGGCAGCTCCGCGTAATCGACAGGTGACGCGGGCGACGCGAAATGGAGGACGTAGTCAACCGGCCCCGGGACGGAGATGTAGTCGCTGACATCGACCTTCACAAGCCGGAATCCGTCGTGTCCCTGTAGGTGAGCGACATTATCGGCCGAACCGGTCACGAAGTTGTCTAAGCAGACCACGTCGATGTCGTGCGCCAACAACCGCTCCGCGAGGTGCGAGCCGACAAACCCCGCACCACCCGTTACAACCGCGCGTCGCCGCATGTCCCCCCTCGGTTCCGCCGCCTTCTGAGCGTTTCCGATTAACTACGACGTCTGGCCCGGCGCAACTGTGGCAGCGTCGGCCATCTATCGAAAGCTGATCAAGAGGCGTAGCCCAAGGAGATGAGCGCTGACTTGCCGACCTTCTCCCCGAAGCGCCGCCCCCGACGGATGTGGTAACGCTATCACCGCCGAACCCGCCATGTAATGGGATGAGCTGATTTCCTTGGCACCTGACAAGATTTGCCGTCGCAGCTGATCACGCCTGTCACACATGGTTATCGGGATTTGCTGCGCCTAAGCGCCGACCCTCGCGCCTAGGCCCCTTTGACGTACGTTGGCCGCACCGTCGATCGCAATTCGCACACGCTGCAGCATTCGTTCAAAGTCGCTGTCAGAACCAGTTGAAGGTGCACACGGACATCCCAAAACAACCATGTAGCAAGCTGGTTTCGTCGCTAATATGACCGTCCAGACGGCGGCCGCGAAACCGGCAAGGACAGAGGCCCAGCCGCGAACCCGAAATGTCCCTTTAGTGCTGCCGGATTCCTGCCCGACTGTGGATTATTTGAAGTGGTTGGGCGGACTCCGCAGGGCTAGGGCAACGATCTGATCGGTTGCCAGAGCTCGCACCGCCTCCGTTGGCATGAGCTCGAAGGGATCACGAAGCCGTTTGCAGGAAGCAGGTTCTGTGATGAAGCCCACACCACCCGCTAAGGCCACCGGTAGACGTAGGCGCCAAAACTCTATTCGGCGCTTGAGCGGGAGCGGGGCACCACTCTATGTAGCCTTCTTACGGCTAAAGCGTTGAGACTCTGGACGGAGCGATCGTCGAGGATCCGATGTTTTGCTGCGACAGATATGACCTAGACTGCAGCGCTGGCCGGTTTTCTCAGTCTGTCGGCGCGGACAGCGCGGGTCAACGGTAGGTTGGTCCGGCGGAAGGGAGTCGGCTCTGCACATCTTATTCGTTTGCACGGGAAACATCTGCCGGTCACCGATGGCGGAGCGACTCGCCCTTGTTCTGGGCTCTCAATTGCGGATAGGGGCACTCACCACGTCCAGCGCAGGGACTCGCGCCGTTATCGGAAGTCCCATCCACCCTGAGGCGGCTCGGATACTCGAGCACCTCGGCGGGACCGCATCAGATTTCGCTGCACGACAACTCACACCCCGAATTGTTGGCGACGCTGACCTCATAATCACCATGACGAGAGCTCATCGCGACGCGGTATTGGGACTCGCTCCACGCCAACTTCACAGAACTTTCACACTGAGCGAAGCAGCACTCCTGGTGTCGGAGCGGAATGCGCAAACTGTCGCCGACCTGGCGGCGCTACGGCCGCAGCTGCCGTCGGCTGCTGCAGCCGATATCCCGGACCCGATCGGTCAGGACTCCGAGTTCTTCGCAAGGGTCGGTACCCAAATCGCCGAGCTCCTCCCCCCGATACTCACACTCTGCAAGAGCGATTGATCAACGCGCAGCGCATAGGTAAGGGTCGCCCCCTTGATAAGACAAAGAAAAGTAGCCGACCGCTTCTCACGGTACTAGTCATCGTCAGCGTGCTTCTTACTGTTGCTTCTGTCTTCGCCCGCACTCAACCGATAGCGAATTTCCCAAGCCTGGTCCTGGCTGTCGGATCGCCCTACACGCCGTTGGCGGCTCTCGCAGGCTTGCTGGTGGCTGTTGCATGCCGGCGAATCGTGCTGACCGTGCTTGCCGCCGGCGTGGTTGGAGTCAGCATCGCAGTTCAGATCTCCTGGTACTACGTCGGCCAACCGCCTATCGCGGAGGCCTACCAGAACATTCGGGTGCTCTCCTCGAATCTCCGATACGGACAAGCGGATCCAGCCTTCATCGTCAACCTGACCAAGGACGATGCCGATGTCGTTACCGTGTCAGAGCTGACTCCCGAAGCGATTCAACGGCTAAAGCAGTCAGGAATCGACGCGGCGTTCCCGTACTCACACCTCATCCCGGCGCCTGGTGCCGGGGGCGCGGGGGTATGGAGTCGATATCCTCTCGACATCCTCGCGTCAACTAGAGACGAAGAAGAGGGTGTGAGCATTCCGGCGGCACGCCTGCTAATACCGGGTCTGCGCTTCGATCCCGTCCTCGCCAGTGTTCACGTCTACTCGCCCGTTGCCGGAAGAAGTAATACGATCGACGGCTGGCGCAGCGGAATGGCCAGCGCCAAAACGGAATTGGACAGTTTCGCCCGTATCGCCCGAGGCGGCGCCGTCATCATCGGCGGCGACTACAACAGCACCCCGGACATGCGCCAGTTCCGCGACTTACTCACCAACGGCTACCGCGACGCGGTCGAACAGAGCGGATCAGGGTTCGCGCCGACGTTCCCCTCCAACCGGAAAATCCCGCCGCTCATCACCATCGACCACGTTCTCACCCGCAACGCAGCTGCCGAATCCGTGCGCACCATCGCGGTTCCTGGCTCCGACCACCGCGCCCTGCTTGCCACAATCAGGGTGCCCATCGACCCCACCGCGTCGTAGAAACGACAAATGGCCGCCTACCGAAGTAGACGGCCACCGGTCGAAAAGCGTTACGCCTCTTCGGTGAAGTTCCGGGTGACGGCCGGGTCGACCGGGATGCCCGGGCCCGTGGTCGTCGAGACGGTGATCTTCTTCAGGTAGCGGCCCTTGGACGACGAGGGCTTGGCACGCAAGATCTCGTCGAGCGCGGCGCCGTAGTTCTCGACCAGCTTCTTCTCGTCGAACGACGCCTTGCCGATCACGAAGTGCAGGTTGGCCTGCTTGTCGACGCGGAAGTTGATCTTGCCGCCCTTGATGTCGGTGACGGCCTTGGCCACATCCGGGGTGACGGTGCCGGTCTTGGGGTTCGGCATCAGACCGCGCGGGCCCAGCACGCGGGCGATGCGACCGACCTTGGCCATCTGATCGGGGGTGGCGATCGCGGCGTCGAAGTCCAGCATGCCGCCCTGGATCAGCTCGATCAGATCGTCACTGCCGACGATGTCCGCACCGGCTTCCTTGGCCTGTTCGGCCTTCTCCCCCACCGCAAACACCGCGACGCGCGCGGTCTTACCCGTGCCGTTGGGCAGGTTGACCGTGCCGCGGACCATCTGGTCGGCCTTGCGCGGGTCGACGCCGAGCCGGATCGCCACCTCGACGGTCGCGTCCTGCTTCTTCGACGACGTCTCCTTGGCCAGCTTCGCGGCCTCCAGCGGCGAGTACAGCTTCGTCTTGTCGACCTTCTCCGCGGCTTCGCGGTAGGCCTTGCTCGTCTTGCTCATTTCGTTCTCCTAATTGATGAGGTCGTGGTCTCTGCGGGCCGATGCCAGCCCTGCCACGTGCTCGACGCCGCCCAATGCGGCGCCGAACGAATTATTCGACAGTGATACCCATCGACCGGGCAGTGCCGGCGATGATCTTGGCAGCCTGGTCGATGTCGTTGGCGTTGAGATCTTCCTTCTTCGTCTCGGCGATCTCACGCACCTGATCCCAGGTCACCTTGGCGACCTTGGTCTTGTGCGGCTCCGCCGAACCCTTCTGCACGCCGGCAGCCTTCAGCAGCAACCGGGCGGCCGGCGGGGTCTTCAGCGCGAAGGTGAAGCTGCGGTCCTCGTAGACGGTGATTTCCACGGGGATGACGTTGCCGCGCTGGTTTTCCGTCGCGGCGTTGTACGCCTTGCAGAACTCCATGATGTTGACGCCATGCTGGCCGAGCGCAGGGCCGACCGGCGGGGCGGGGTTGGCCTGCCCGGCCTGGATCTGCAGCTTGATCAGCCCGGCGACCTTTTTCTTCGGGGCCATTCGGGGTTGTTTCCTTTCTAGCGATCGCAGAACGCGATCAGATCTTGGCGACCTGGTTGAAGGTCAGTTCGACGGGTGTCTCGCGGCCGAAGATGGACACCAGCACCTTGAGCTTCTGCTGCTCGGCGTTGACCTCGCTGATCGAGGCCGGCAGCGTCGCGAACGGACCGTCCATGACGGTGACCGACTCGCCCACCTCGAAGTCCACCAGGATCTCCGGGCGTTCCAGGGTGGCCTCGGACGAGGCAGCGGACGCCGACGAGGCAGCCGCCTTGCCGGGCTTCTTGGCCGCACCCTGCGGCAGCAGGAACTTCACCACGTCGTTGAGTGACAGCGCCGTCGGCCGTGACGTCGCGCCGACGAAGCCGGTGACACCCGGGGTATTGCGCACCGCGGCCCACGAGTCGTCGGTCAGTTCCATGCGCACCAGGATGTAGCCGGGCAGCACCTTGCGGTTGACCTGCTTGCGCTGGCCGTTCTTGATCTCGGTGACTTCTTCGGTGGGCACCTCGACCTGGAAGATGTAGTCGCCGACGTCGAGGTTCTGCACGCGGGTCTCGAGGTTGGCTTTCACCTTGTTCTCGTAGCCGGCGTAGGAGTGGATGACATACCAGTCGCCCGGCTTGCTGCGCAGCTCAGCCTTGAGCGCGGCGGCCGGATCGAGCTCCTCCTCGGCAGCAGCCTCGCCGGCGGCGTCCGTCGCCTCAGCGTCAGGCGCCGCCTCGATCTCAGGTGCGGCAGTGTCCTCGTCGATCACGTCGACGAGGGCCTCACCCGTGGGCGTGTCGCCTTCGGGGGTTGTCACGGTAGTCAGTCCTCTCTAAAAACGTCAGCGTTCGCTAGCCGAGCGTCCACAGCACTAGCTTGGCCAGGCCGAGGTCGACCCCGCCGATCAGCGCGACCATGAAGGCCAGGAACAGCAGCACCACGCTGGTGTAGCTGACCATCTGTTTGCGGTTGGGCCAGATCACCTTGCGCAGTTCGGCAACGACCTGCTTGAGGTAGTTCCAGACGAACAGGATGGGGTTGCGCGACGGCCCGGACTTGGCCTTCTTCTTCTTGGCCTTGGTCTTCTTGCCGGGCTTGTCCTCGACGCCGAGTTCTTCGGCGGTCGATTCGACTTCCTCCGGCTCGGCCAGCGCAGTGGCTCCGGCGCGCCGGGACCGCTTGCCGGTGGGACGCGCGGGGCGGGTCACGACGACGGTCTGACCGCCGTTGGCGTCCTCGTTGCCAGCCAAAGAACCGTCGCCTGCGCCTGCGGCGTCAGCACTTTCGCGCTCGTCGCTCACCGCATGCTCCTTTGTGTCGAGTACGTGTGGGCTGGAGTACCCAGCCCGGTGTGCACCCTCCAGTGTCCACCATGTTCATTCCAGCTTTATTCAGTTGGAGCAGGGGCGACAGGACTTGAACCTGCAACCTGCGGTTTTGGAGACCGCTGCTCTGCCAGTTGAGCTACGCCCCTCTGTACTACACCGGTTTCCCCCCACATGATTCGCGCGCTCCCCGTCCGGTCAAACCCCAACCGACGGACAGCGCGCTTATCTGGGAAAACCCCGAGGTCCGAGTGTACAACGGCACACCAAGCAGGTGTTAATCAGTCGTCAGTCGTGGGTGACCGGCTTGCGCAGGACCTGTCCGGTCTCCGGGTCCCAGCCTGCCGAGATCGAGTTGTCGCCCTCGTGTCCCATCAGCGTGGTGAACGATTCCATGATCATCTCGCCGTGCTGGTCGATGAGGACGTTGCGGGTGGTGACGATATCGGCGCCGAACCGCTCCTCGACGGACTCGATGTACATCGTGCCGCGCACGGCGTCACCCTCGACGATCGGCCGGTAGAACTTGAACTTCTGATCCACCTGGACGATCTGCAGTGTCTCCAAGCCGACGTCGACGTGCTGGAAGAAGTGGTTCTGGATCATCACCGCGAGGATCGACATGAAGGTCGGCGGCGCGACCAAGCCGGCGTGGCCGAGCTCAGCGGCGGCCTTGTCGTCGATCGAGGCCGGATCGGTCGATTTCACCGACTTGGCGTACTGCCGGATTTGTTCACGGCCGACCACGAAGGTGTCGGGGTACTCCCAGACCATTCCGCGGATATCAGTCTTGAGGGCCATGGTTACGCCAGCTTCGCAATCGCGACGGCGCGGCCGAAGATCTTCTTCCCGCCTGTGGTGGCGACCAGCGCGATCGTGATGGTCTTGGTCTCGGGGTCAGCCGACTTCACCTTGCCGGTGAAGAGGATCTCGGCACCGACACCATCGTTGGGCACCGGCACGATCGCGGTGAAGCGCACGTTGAACTCGGTTACCGCGCCCGGGTCCCCAAGCCAGTTGGTGACGTAACCGCCGCCGAGGCCCATCGTGAGCATCCCGTGCGCGATCGCGGTATCCAGACCGACCTGCTTGGCGATCTCGTCGTCCCAGTGGATCGGGTTCAGGTCGCCGGACACGCCGGCGTAGTTGACCAGATCGGCGCGGGTCAGGGTGATCACCCGTTCCGGCAGTTCCTCACCCACTTTGACCGAGCTGAACTCACGCAGTGCCATCGTTGAAGCCACTCTCTCCGTCTTCCTCACTCCGCCCGGCGAGCGTCGTGTAGGTCTCCTGTACTACTTCGTCGTCCTCGTTACTGACCACGTTCTTGGTGACAATGATGTCGGTGCCGTGCGCCTGACGAATGTCGTGGACGTAGACGTCACAGTAGAGCTTGTCGCCGGCCTTGATCGGCTTGAGGAACTTCAGAACCTGGTCGACCTGCACGATTTGCTTGTCGGTGATCCCTATGTCGGCGTGCTCGAAGAAGGCGAGCTGCGCGGCGTAGCCCAGCATCGACGTGAACGTCAGCGGCGCCAAAACGCCGTCATAGCCGAGGTCTGCGGCGGCCTCGTCGGAGAAGAACGCCGGATCGGAATTCTGGATGGCTCTGGCGTGCTCGCGGATCTTTTCCCGCTCGACCAAGTAGTAATCGGGATAGCGAAAATGCCGCCCGACCAATTCTTGGGACAAAGCCACGGAGCAGGACCTATCTAGTCAACCTCGGCACTGATCACTGGCCGTCGTATAGACGGCCAGCCGAAATCAGCGCGACTCTTTGTGCGGCTGGTGGTGGCCGCAGTTCGGGCAGAACTTCTTCAGCTCGAGCCGGTCGGGGTCGTTACGACGGTTCTTCTTGGTGATGTAGTTGCGGTGCTTGCACACCTCGCAGGCCAAGGTGATCTTCGGCCGTACGTCGGTACTGGAGGCCACGTTCGTTGCCTTCTTTCACGTTCTCGTTTGCGTCTACCTGTAGCGGTGGGGAGGCTCGATCTCCCGACCTCACGATTATGAGTCGTGCGCTCTAACCAGCTGAGCTACACCGCCCCGATGGGCACTTGCGGAGCTCCGCGGCGCCCAGAGGTCAGCCACGAGATCCGAGTGTCCACCGAGCCCCCTAACGGAATCGAACCGTTGACCTTTTCCTTACCATGGAAACGCTCTGCCGACTGAGCTAAGGGGGCCTGACCCGCGAGCGACGAACAGCCGTGGGCCTTAAAGAGGGTACAGCCTGCGGATGGGCTCAGCCAAACCGCTCGATGGGGCGCCCGATCAGCCCCCCAGGCCGGGCTGAGCACGGCCGGCGGAGACGCTTACTGTGAAGCCATGGCATCGACGGACCGTCTGTATTTTCGCCAGCTGCTCTCCGGCCGGGATTTTGCCGCCGGCGACATGATGGCGCAGCAGATGCGCAACTTCGCCTACCTGATCGGTGACCGCGAAACCGGCGACGCCGTCGTGGTCGATCCGGCCTACGCCGCCGGCGACCTGGTCGACACGCTCGAGGCCGACGGTATGCACTTGTCCGGCGTGCTGGTCACCCACCACCACCCCGACCACGTCGGCGGCTCGATGATGGGCTTCACCCTGGCAGGCCTCGCCGAGCTACTCGAACGGGCTGAGGTCCCGGTGCATGTCAACACCCACGAAGCGGATTGGGTCTCGCGTGTCACCGGCATCCCGATGAGCAGCCTGACCGCGCACGAGCATGGGGACAAGGTCTCCGTCGGCGCCATCGACATCGAGCTGCTGCACACCCCGGGCCACACGCCGGGCAGCCAGTGCTTCCTGCTCGACGGTCGCCTGGTTGCCGGCGACACGCTGTTCCTGGACGGTTGCGGACGTACCGACTTCCCCGGCGGCGACGTCGACGAGATGTTCCGCAGTCTCCAGCAGCTGGCCGCACTTTCCGGCGATCCGACGGTGTTCCCCGGGCACTGGTACTCGATCGAGCCCAGCGCCGCGCTGTCCGAGGTCAAGCGGTCCAATTACGTCTACAAGGCGTCGAGCCTGGACCAGTGGCGCACACTGATGGGTGCCTGACACTTCCAATCCCGTTGGCAATAGCCATAATTAGCTATGGCCGACACCCTGTATGCCGACGTCTCGGAGTGGCAGGTCGGCGTCAACGACACGTATCCGTATCCGGTGTTGTGCATCCGCTCCAATGACGGCACCTACCGCGACCGCCGCTGGGTGAACAACTACGGCTGGTGCCTGAGCAATGTCGACAGCGGGCGCCTGACCTTCTTCATCGTCTACTTCGTGTGGCGGCCAAACTGGCGCGAGACCGTGGAGACGTTCAAATCCCAAGTGCGAGCGCCACATCCGAAGATGGCGGTGATGCTCGACGTCGAGTCGTGGGGCGGCCAGATCTCCGGTGACCAGTCCGCCGGGATCAATGCGGCCTACCGGGAGGTGAGCACCTACCTCGGCTCAACCGCCAAGGTGATCGGCTACGGCAATGTCGGAGACCTGAATCGGTTGTGGCCCACCAAACCGGACGGAATCCGGATGGTCGTCGCGTCGTATGGCTCGAATCCGCCCTACCCGGGCAAAGTCGCCCACCAGTACACCGACGGGCAGGGCTACGGCGGCGGACTACCGGAAGGGGCGCCGCCGTTCGGCCGCTGCGACATGAACTCGGCGGACGGCCTGACCGCACAGCAGTTCGCGCAGGCCTGCGGCATTTCTCCGGTACTGCCGGTCGCGCTGGCTGCGCGCCGGCGCCGGGCATCGATGGCCGCGAGCCCGTTAGCGATGCAGCGCCGATTGGCCCAGCGCGACAATAACTTTCGATCTCGTCAATACTGAAGACACCCATTTGCCGTGATATAAGCATGGGGTGGAAAACGCGAGTTATCTCGCGGATCTGTGGGGAGATGTCACCGGAGTCGGGGCCGGCACGTGGTTGGCGGTCGCAGCCTGGGCAGCAGTGCTGCTGGGGCTGGCGGCGTTGATCTACGCGCATCGGCAGATTCGTCGACAACAGAGAGTCAACGCCAAACAGTCGCGCCCGCACGTCGCGATGTTCATGGAGCCGCACTCCGCGGATTGGCACGTCATCGAACTGGTCGTCCGCAACTACGGCAGCACGGCCGCCTACGACGTGGGCTTCGCCTTTCCAAAACCACCCACGGTGGCTCGGTACGAGCACACCGAGGACGGGTTCACCGACATCGTGGAACTGACTCTGCCCCAAAGCATTCCCGAGCTCGCACCCGCGCAGGAGTGGCGCACGGTGTGGGATTCGGCGCTTGACCGCAGCCAGTTCGGCGAGTCCATCGACTCCCGGTTCGACGGGGTGGTCTCCTACCACGACCAACCCGAGCCGCAGGGCTGGTGGGCCAGGACCTTCGAGCGCAAGCGCACGGTGTACCGCACCAAGGTGGCGCTGGACTGGGACACCCTGCAACCGGTGCACCGCGTCGAGATGATGACCGGACACGATCTGGCCCGGCGCGAGCGCGAGAAGCTCGAACTGTTGCGCAACATGCTCGACTACTTCCATTTCGCTACCAAAGAGACGCGCGTCGATGTCCTGCGCGAGGAGATCGCCCGGATGAAGCGGGCCGCCGAGGAGACTCAGAGCCGGTGGCGGCGTGAGCGGTTCGAGCAGCCCACCGAAGTCGTGCGGCTACCCCGACACGGATAACGCGGAGTTGCCTCTTGGCAATCGGAACTTCGTTACGTAACGTCGATACGAAATTAGACGCTGCGACGAAGGAGCATCCATGAGCGGGTCGGTCAGTTATCGCAAAGACGACACGGTCGCGGTCATCTCGTTGGATGACGGCAAGGTCAACGTGCTGAGTCCGGCCATGCTGAAGGAGATCAACGACGCCCTGGACCGTGCCGAGGGCGACAACGCCGGCGCCGTGGTGATCGCAGGCAATGACCGCGTCTTCAGCGGCGGCTTCGACCTGAAGGTGTTCCGATCCGGCGACATCGACGCCTCTGTCGAGATGCTGCAAGGCGGGTTCAACCTGTCCCACCGGCTGCTGTCGTTCCCCAAGCCCGTCGTGGCCGCTATCACCGGTCACGCGATCGCGATGGGATCGTTCCTGGCGTGCAGCGTCGACCATCGAATTGCTGGTCCCACCTACAACTTTCAGGCCAACGAGGTGGCGATCGGGATGGTGCTGCCCTACCCCGCCCTGGAGATCATGCGGCTGCGGCTGACGCCGTCGGCGTATCAGCAGGCGGTCGGTCTGGCCAAGAACTTCCTGGGCGAGACCGCACTGGCCGGCGGCTGGATCGACGAGATCGCGATGAATGACCAGGTTTTGGCGCGCGCCGAGGAAGCCGCTCACGAGTTCACCGCGCTGAACGCCAGTGCGCACCTGGCCAGCAAGCTGCGCGCCCGCCAGGCCACCCTGGATGCGATGCGCGAAGGTATCGACAACATCCGTTCCGAGTTCGGAATGTAGTAGTTCGTGCCCAGGGTCAAGCAGCGAACTCCCGAGCTGCGCGACCGCGTGGTCGACGTCGCGGTGAGCACGCTGTGCGAGGACGGGATGTCGGGCTTCACCACCCGCCGCGTCGCCGAACGCGCGGGCACCTCCGTGCCCGCGGTCTACGAGTTGTTCTCCGACAAGGACGGACTGCTGCGGGCAGTGTTCTTCGAGGGCTTCCGCCGTCTGGGCGGCGAGCTGGTCGCGATACCCGAGACGGCTGACGAACTGGGTGACCTCCGGGCGGTGATTCCGGTGTTTCGCAGGTTCTGCCTCGACTACCCGCCACTGGCACGGGTGATGTTCAGCAGACCGTTCCAGGAGCTCGACCCCGACCCCGACCAGCTGGCGTCCGCGCCGACGGTGCGGGAGATTCTCGTCGGAAAGGTGCAGCGGTGCGTCGACGCCGGCCTGCTGGCGGGCGACCCGGTCGACATCTCCCACGTGTTGCTGGCTTTGGCCCAGGGATTGGCGGTCCAGGAGGCCGGGCGCTGGCTGGGGACGTCAGCGTCCTCGGTCGATCGGCGTTGGGACGTCGGCGTGCAGGCGGTGCTCGCGGGCTTTCACGTCTGACGGCGCCAGGCCCGGCCTAGGACTTCTTGCTGGGGATCACGATGATCACGATGAGCGTCAGGATGGAGAAGAACAGCCCGAGAATGCCCCAGCCGAACGGGTTTCGCCCCTTGACACCGGCGATGACGGCGCAGATGACCGCGGCGATGATGCTGCCGATCGCGACGAAGATGCCTTTGATGCCGCGGAGGATGAATCCCGCCGCTTCGATGTTCTCGCTGGCCGCCAGCACGACGCTGTGCAACATTCGGGCTCCTTGGTGGGTGGTGCCGGTGTTTTCCCGTTCCGAGGCCGAACCAACCGCCCCGTCAGCGCACGGTTGCTGTCAACCACCTGTCAATGCGGTCGGCCACGGATTCCCAGCCGTGCTCGAGCATCATGTTGTGGCCCATGCCGGGGAACATCACCGGCTCGGTGCGGTAAGCCCGCGCGGTTGCAGCCACTTCCTTGGGCGTGAAGAACCCGTCGAGCTCGGCGCCGAGCACCAGCACCGGAGCACTGACGTGCTTGGGTCGGGCGAGGCGCCGGTAGAGCAGATCGCGATACAGCACCCGGGCACTTTCCGCGCTCAGCCGCGACGTGCAGGCGGTGACGATCTCCTCTGGGGTGGCCGAGTGGTAGAAGGTTGCCCGTGAAACACCCTGCGCTGCAAAGAAATCCAAGGGCCTACTGAAGGAACGGGTGCGCACCGACTGGCGTCGATGCCGCCACGCCACCCGCACCGTCGCGGGCGCGATACCCGTCGGCGGGGCCGATGCGACCAGCACCGCGGCGGGCGCCTCGTGCACCGCCAAGTATTTCTGAACCACGAAGCCGCCCATCGAGTGACCGATGACCACCGGCGGCACCGGGAGGCGGTCGGCGACGGTCTTCACATCCTCGACGTAGTCGAGGACGCCACAGGAGTTGATCGGCACCGACGACGGGCTGGCTCCGTGGCCGCGCAGGTTCAGCGCAAGAGCGTGATAGCCGCGATCGGCGAAGTAGTCGAGAAAGTGGTCGTCCCAGCACCAGGCGCCGTGGAAGGCGCCGTGTACGAACAGCAGCGGTGTGGGGTGGGTGGGGGTGGCCGCACCCTTGTCGATCACCTCGAGCACAGCCGCACCCTATCGACGCAGGCCGCGGTTTGGCAGACGAATGCCGCGGTAATAGATATCCGGTGATCTGGCTCTTGCAGCTGCCCGCACCGCTGGTCGGATTCGTGGTGGTCATCATCACCGTCGGGCTGGCCGTGCTGGGTCTGGTGCTCAGCCGACGCATCCTTCCGCAGCGGCGGTTGGCCCGGTCGGGCTCGGTGGCCGGTCATGTGTTCGATCTGGCCGGGGTGCTCTACGCCGTGCTGGTGGCCTTCGTCGTCGTGGTGGTGTGGGAACAGTTGAATCAGGCCGAACGGGGCACCGAGGCCGAGGCGTCCGCAATCTCGGACCTGCTGCGCGATTCCACCGGCCTGCCGGTCGCCGACCGCGCCGAAATTCAGCAGAGCCTGATCGACTACACCAACGACGTCGTCGACGACGAATTTCCCCGCATGCGCCGCGGAGAGACCATCGAGCAGCAATCCGAGCACCTGACCGCGGTGTGGAACAGCTTCCTGCACATCGAACCGGCCAAGCAGAGCGAGATCGCGTTCTACCAGGAATCGATCACCCGACTCGACGAATTGGGCAGCGCCCGCAAAACGCGAATCTCCGGCAGCCAGTCGGAGATTCCCGGCGAGTTGTGGGTGCTGCTGCTGGGCGGCGGCATGGTGATGTTGTTGTTCACCTACACCTTTCCCTCCTCCGACGTCGTAATCCACGGCGCGTTGATCGCGTTGGCCGGCTCCCTGCTGGCATTCGTGCTGTATCTGACGTTTGCCATGGAGCATCCGTTCGTGGGTTCCATCGCGGTGCAGCCGACGGCCTACGAGAACGTCCTGGACACCTGGGCACAGCTGGCGCCGAAGTAGTCCCTTCGGCGCCGCAGGCAGGTACCGTGCGGCGGGTGGGACGCGTCGACGGCAAGGTTGCCTTGATCACTGGTGCCGCTCGCGGGATGGGCGCCGCCCATGCCCGGCTTCTGGCCGCCGAGGGCGCCAAGGTGATCCTCGGCGATGTCCTCGATGAGGAGGGAGCCGCGGTGGCCGCCGCGCTCGGCGACGACGCTCGCTACATCCATCTCGACGTCTCTGATCCCGACGACTGGGCCGCGGCCGTCACGCTGGCCCTAAGCGAGTTCGGCATACTCAACGTTCTGGTGAACAATGCCGGCATCGTCTACCGGCGTACCCTGAAGAACCTGGAACGTGAACGCTGGCAACGGGTTATCGACGTCAACCTCACCGGCACCATGCTCGGCATCAAGGCGGTGATCGAGCCGATGACTGATGCGGGCGGTGGCTCCATCATCAACATGTCGTCCATCCAGGCCATGCGCGGCACCCCGGGCAATCACGGTTACGTCGCATCCAAATGGGCAATCCGGGGGCTGACCAAATCTGCCGCACTCGAGTTGGCGGGCAACAACATTCGAGTCAACTCTCTGCACCCCGGCATGATCCGCACCCCGATGACCGCACACATGCCCGACGATCTGGTCGCTGCCCCGATGGGTCGCCTCGGTGAGCCGGACGAGGTGTCGTCATTCGTGTTGTTCCTGGCCAGCGACGAGTCGTCGTATGCGACCGGCTCCGAGTTCGTGATGGACGGCGGTCTGATCAGCGACGTGCCGCACCGGATCCCGTAGTCGATTAGCTTGCGCCACAAACACATCGGTGGGGACCATGCGGTCCCCACCGATTTTGTGTCAAGCCTCTCCGGTCAGAATCCCGGGTGGTGCTGATCGAGCTGGTTGTGTGCCGACAGATCGGCGCTCGCCTGACTGTGCGACGCCGCGCTGTCGTGGCTCGTGTCGTACAGCGAGTGACTCGAGTAGTCGGTGCCCGCGTGAGTCGACTGGTCGTACGTCGAGTGATCGGGCACCGGAGTCAACGCTGCGTGGCTCGACGCGTCGAGGGCCGAATGCTGATCGACCGTCGCCGAAGTATGGCTGGTGTCAACCGAACTCGACGTGCCGCCGTTCGCGCTGCCCTGCGTTGTGGTGATCACCGAGCCGCCGTTGGATCCGGCTGCGACCTGGCCGCCGCCGGTGGCCGAACCACCGGTGTGAATGACGCTGCCCTGCGACGGGGTGGTCGCCGAGCTGTGGGTGCCCGTCGACGCCGTTGCGCCGGCACCGGTGTTGACCGAGCCGTGGCCGCCGAGGGCCGCGGTGTCGTGACCCAGGATGTCGGCCTGACCGCCAAAGGCGTTCTGGAACGACGTGTTTCCGCCCGCCGAGACGTGGTCGGCCGCTGCCGAACCGCTCGTCGAGCCGGCCGCCTGAACCGAATTGTGCAGATTCAGGCTCGACGCCTCGTGGTTGAGGAAGTTTGCGCTTCCCCCGCCGGAGGCAGTAGCTCCGCCGGCGATGCTCGACCCACCGCTGATTCCGGTCTGGGCACCAGCGTGCGCGGCCGACGTCTCTGACGCCGCCACGTGGGTCTGGCCGCCGACGATGCCACCGAGGTTGGTCTGCCCACCGAACCCTGCAGCGACGTTGGTCTGGCCGCCGAGGGCCGCACCGTCGTTGTGCAGGAAGCTCGCTGCCGCAGTGTTGCTCGCCGCCACCTGCGCGCCGGCGGTCGCGCCACCCAGCGGACTGGTGAAGGCGGCAGCAGTGGTGCTGCTCGCCGCGGCATTGCCGGCCGCGGTCACGCCGGCGCCACCGAGTCCGATAGCACCGCCACCGGCCGCAGCCGTCTGGCTGCCGATGCTGGCGCCGCCGAGCGGGCTGCTGAAGCCGACGTTGGACGTGCTGCCGAAGTTCGCATTCTCTTGAGCGCTCAGACCCGTTCCGACATTGGCAGAGCCGCCGGCGCCGCCACTGGCGGTGGTGTTGGTGCTACCACTGAGCGTGGCGCGCCGGTCGGCGTCGACTTCGTTGGCGTCGATCACCCGAGCGCGGTCATTGATCTGTGCACCGCCGGCGAGCTGGCTGCCGCCACCGGCGGCGAAGTTGCTGCCCGCGTTGACGCCGCCGCCGAACTGTCCACCGAGGTGACCACCAAAACCGGTCTGTCCCTGGACATTAGCGCCGCCACCGAGGCCGGCTGCGGCCCCTGCGCCTGCAGCCGCGGCGCCGCCGAGTTCCGCGCCGCCCTGGAAACCGCCACCAAGCTCAGCACCACCGTTGAAGCCAGTGTTCACACCAATGCCACTGTGCCCACCCAACTCGGCTCCGCTCTGGAAACCGCCGCCGAGTTCCGCGCCGCTCTCGAAGCCAGCACCGGCACCAACACCGCCGCCAAAGCCCGAACCCAAGCCGACACCCGAGTGACCACCAACCTCAGTGCCACCCTCAAAGCCGCCACCAAGCCCGGCATTGAAACCACCACCAAGCTCAGCACCACCCTCGAAGCCAGCACCGGCACCAACACCGCCGCCAAAGCCCGAACCCAAGCCGACGCCCGAGTGACCACCGAGCTCAGTGCCACCCTCAAAGCCGCCGCCTAGGCCGGCATTGAAACCGCCACCAAGCTCAGCACCACCCTCGAAGCCAGCACCGGCACCAACACCGCCGCCAAAGCCCGAACCCAAGCCGACACCGGTGTGACCACCAACCTCAGTGCCACCCTCAAAGCCGCCGCCAAGGCCGGCATTGAAACCACCACCAAGCTCAGCACCACCCTCAAAGCCAGCACCGGCACCAACACCGCCGCCAAAGCCCGTACCCAGGCCGACGCCCGAGTGACCACCAACCTCAGTGCCACCCTCAAAGCCACCACCAAGCCCGGCATTGAAACCACCGCCAAGCTCAGCACCACCCTCAAAGCCACCACCGGCGCCAAAGCCGGTCCCGAAACCGCTGCCCAGACCAACCCCAGTCTGGCCACCGATTTCGGAGCCGCCGCCAACCGCGGCACCAAGGCCGGCGTTGAAGCCCGCCTCGACCTCAACGTTCAGCCCGGCTTGGAACCCGGCGCCGATTCCGGCACCCAATCCGGTCTGCAGACCGCCGCCGGTATTGAATCCGCCGCCAAGGCCGGTACCCAGGCCGAGGCCGGTCTCCACTCCACCACCGACTGCTCCACCGAGGCCGAGGCCGGTCTCGACACCTCCGCCGAGCGCGGCACCGAGGCCCGCCCCGAGGCTCTCGCCCAGGCCGACACCGAGTCCGTCACCGACCGCGGCGGCCAGATTCGAGCCACCGTCGACTCCAAGATTCAGTGCCTGGTCGGCGACAACGCCGGCCGCTGCCCCGGGGGCCGAAAGGAGTCCTTCGACCGGCGCGAAGCCGTACTGGTTGGAAAGAGCCTGAGCCAGGCCGGACACCGGGTCCGCGCCGACGAGCTGGAGGCCGGGGACTGCGGACGCGGCGACCGACTGAATCTGCTCGGGGCTGACGTTGGCCAGCCCCGCGTTCGCCAGCGCCGCATTCGGGTCGGCTACATACGACTGCGCTGCAGACTCGTTGTTGAACAGGTCAAGGATGAATTGAAGCAGGGAGTCCATTGGACGTTCCTTCCTAGTCTTCTTGGAAAGCTCGATCGCCGGCCCCGCCCGGTGATTACTAGCCACGGTATGGAGATGACGCGCACCCCGAAATGGGGCGCGGTCCCCTACCCGATACGGGTTGTACCGGGATATCCCAGCAACCCCGGTTAGGGGGTTAGGGGATTGCTAGGGTGTCCGCCGCGACTTCGCAGAACACTGTCAGTCGGATCGGTATAAATACTGTTCAAGGCACCAATCATGAGCAAGGGCGGACTGTGAACTGATTCACAACCGTTACCCGCTTATTGACATCCAGGTAATTTTCAGCAAAGTGGCATCGCGCAAATCTGCACGTGAATCGGTATTTGGATGGCGCACCGAGGTTCCGCACCCGGACCGCCCGAGTGCCCCGATATCCGTCTGGCTACGCAGTGTGGCGGTACGTACGGCCGGGGTGCTCCGCCAGCCAACGACGCTCTACCCGCACCACCCGGTGATGCTCGGCCATGATCAGCAGCGCCCCGACAATCAGCAGCCCCGCGGCAATCGAGCCCAGCATCAAGAGCAGCTCATGATGGTTATAGGCCAGCGCAGCGATGACGCCGACCAGACCCAGCACGCCGAGCGCGATGAGGAACAGGCCGGGCAGCCAGAGCGTGTCGATGAAAGATTCGCCGGCGTGCGGCTGTGTCGTGCGGGAGTGATCCACCGGATCCCGATATGCGCCCTTCATCTCGTCTCCCTTCTCGAGAGGCCTCCCAGAATACGCTTGATGTGACCGGCGACACACCTGAGCTAGTCCTGATAAAAACCTGATATTTACCTAAGGGTCAGATACCCTCGTCCGTAGTCGATCTCTCGGGGGGAATCGCGTGTGTGGACTGCTTGACGTGGTTGGACCTGGCTCCCGTATTACCGCGGCCGCCGTCGCAGTGATCGTCGCCATCGGGTTGCTGGCCGCGCCGAACACGCTCGCCCAGCCACATGACCCAACGCGCCACGAATTCTCGGTCGACCTGCAATCCGCCTTCGTTGACCTGACCGTCCCCGCACCGCCAACTGCCGCAAAGACCCTCTCGCCTGAAGCGACATCCAATGGCATCAAGGCGATCGCACTGGCGACCCTCTGGTACCTGGCCTTCCCAGTCACCGTGCCGGTCAGCTTCTTGCTCGCGGGATGGCTGGGTGTCTACGCATTGGGAGGCGACGCCCGGAACCCGAAAGTCGCCGACCCATGGCTCGTGAAAGCGGCGCTCGACATATTCGTATACGCCCCGTTGAACTTCATCCGGTACGCCGCCACAGGCCCTGTCTCACAGCGAAATACCGCAGCAACCGCCGCCACGAGAAGGCACTCCACCGAGTTCCGCGCACATGGCCCGGGACGCAACGTCGCCCACGGTCTCGCGAACTCGCGGAGACCAGTGCACCCCCAAGCCGCCCGATCAGGCCGGACCATGATGAAGGAACGATCACATGACTAAATCGATTACCAACAGCGCCAATATATTTCGGCTCGCCGCAGCTGGCATGACGACGGTGGTTGCGGTCAGCCTGGTGTCCGCGCCGATCGCACAAGACGTTGCAGCCCCGCGGCACCCTCACGCGATACAGCTGTCCACGATCGCCGTTGATCTGACCGCTGTGGCACACCCCACTGCAACCACCGCAACATCCGACCGTAGTGCCGCGGCGATTCCGCAACTGAACTTTGCACCGCCCACTCCGCAGCAGGTGGTGGCGACCATCGGCGTGATCGCTGTCGCGTCGGCTTGGTATGCAACGTTCCCGGTCACTTTGCCGCTGAGCGTCGGCATCGGAGTATTGTTGAACGTGTTGGTCAAAGGCGTCAGCATGCAGCCGATCACACTCGACCCCGTTTTCATTCTCCAATCGAGCCTGGCGAGTTTCGTACTGGCCCCTTATTTTCTGGCATCTCCGCTGATTGCGTTGACTGCGACGCCAAAATCGACGTCCACTTCGGTGAAGTCGAATTCCACTCCCGCGTCTCGAACCGTGCTCACCAACCGTCCCGCCAAGAACGGCTTGGCAGAATCAGGACGCACGAGAGCGAGTTCGTCTACCGCCCAGAAAGAATCGCCGCATCGAACGGCGCAGCGCACGTCTAAGACCACGGACAAGAAGCAGACAGGAACCGCAGGATCCGGGCGCGCGACGAGCAAGAGAACTCACTGAGAGAAATCACTGCTGGCGCCGCAGGCGCAATCATCACCGCCGGCGTGGCCAAAGTCGGCCAGCCAAGCGAGGTTTCGCTACGGCTTCGGCGTCAGCGCACTGCCCTTCAACCACTCGCCCCACGGCAGCGACCAGTCACCGTTCTGCCAGATCTCCAGCTTCGGACCGCCGGTGTTCTTGACCTCCACCACGTCACCGGGCTGCGAGAAATTGAAGAACCACGAGGCGTTCGAACCGTTGAGATTCAGGCAGCCGTGCGACACGTTGGTATTGCCCTGCGCCCACGTCGTGTCGTTCAGCTGATGCAGATAGATGCCGTCGGTGCTGATCCGGGTGGCGTACGGGATCTTCACCTTGTAGCCCATCGATGAGGCCACCGGCAGCCCGTAGGTCGACGAGTCCATCGTCACCGACTCGGCTTTGTCGATCACGGTGTACACCCCGGGTGGCGTCCAGAACGAAAACGTCCGTCCCGCAATGGTTTGGTAGCCGCCCTGCCCCATCGACGTGGGCATCGACCGAACCAGTTTGCCGTTGTCGAACACGCTGACCGTCTTGGTGGTGTCGTCGGCGATCGAGACGTGTGCGTCGCCGATGGTGAAGGTGGCCTTCTCGTTTTCCTCGCCGTACATCCCGTCGCCAACGCGCACCCCGAAGATGTTGGCGGCCACCGACACGGTCGTACCCGGCGCGTAGTACTTGGCCGGGCGCCAGTGGGCGGTCCTGTCGTCGACCCAGTACCAGGATCCCTGCACCGGCGGGTTGGTGGTCACCACGAGGTTGCGTTCCGCGGCCGCCTTGTCGGAGATGTCCTCATCGAAGCGGGCGGCGATGATCGTGCCGATGCCGTAGCGGATGTCGTCGTGGATCGGCAGCCCGCCCGGCGTCTCGAGGTACACGTGGGTGAGGTAGTCGGGTGAGGCGGTGGAGAACTTGGTCGTCCGCGTCAACGGCACGCCGCTGGCACCTTGGCTGGCGACCTGCATCGTGTAGGTGCGCCCGTACTTGAGCGGCTGGGCAGGCTGCCACGACGTCCCGTCCGGCGACAGGGCGCCGGTCAGAGTGTTTCCGTAGTCGTCGACCAGCGACACGTTGGTCAGGCTGCCGCCGACCACCTGCGCGGAGACCCGGCTCAGCGGGCTCAGCTCGGTCGAGCCGTTCGCCGGTGAGATGCCGAGCATCGGTGGCTTCGGGGGCGCGGGCGGCAACTGCACCTGCGCGGTCGCCGTGGCGGTCTTGCACACACCCTGGCATCCCGGCAGCCCGGCGACGTCGCTCACCAAAACCGCGAGAAGCAACACTCCCACCACCAGCCCAGCCGTGCGTGCGGGACGGGAAAAGACCACCGAAAATCACTCCAGAACAGGTCGACGATGGGTTGCCGGCGTCACCTTTGACGCCTGAGATCATAGACGTCCGCAAGCCCGGATCGTCACCTGAAGAACGCCGACTCGGTGACCACCTGCAGCAAATATCCATTCATTAGCGAAATTTAATTTCCCCCGATACCAACTCAGTGCAGTGCACTGCCTTTGAGCCACTCGTTCCACGGCACTGTCCAGTCGCCGTTCTGCGTCAGTTGCAGTGGTGGCCCACCGGTGTTCTTCACCTCCACCACGTCACCGGGCACGGAGAAGTCGTAGAACCAGGCGGCGTTTTCCCCGCTGAGGTTCAGGCAGCCGTGCGAGGTGTCGGTATTGCCCTGCGCCCACACGGTCGCGTTCAGCTGATGCAGGTAGATGCCGTCCGGGCTGATGCGCGTGGCGTACGGGATTGTTTCGCGATAGCCCAGCCGCGAGTTGATGGGCAGCCCATAGGTGGACGAGTCCATGATCACCGGGTTGGCCTTGTCCATCACGGTGTAGACACCGGGCGGGGTCCAGAACGACAGGGTCTGCCCGCCGACCGTCTCGGTGCCGCCGCGGCCCATCGAGGTCGGCATGGTGCGCACCAGCTTGCCGTTGTCGAACACGCTGACCTGCTTGGTCGTGTCGTCGGCGACGGAGACGTGCGAATCACCGATGGTGAACGTCGCGGAGGAATCCTGTTCGCCGTACAGGCCGTCCCCGAGCGGAACCCCGTAAATGTTGGCTTTCACTGTCACCGAAGTGCCTGGGGCGTAATACTTTTCGGGACGCCAATGGGCGGTTTGGTCATCCATCCAATACCAGGATCCGTGCACCGGCGGGTTGGTGGTGACCGACAGGTGCTGCTCGGCGGCGGCCCGGTTGGTGATGGGCTCACCGAAGTGCGCGACGACGACGGTGCCGATCCCCAGCCGGGCACCGTCGATCGGCTGCCAGCCCGCCGCGGTGAACGACACCTGGGTCTGATCGCTGGGCACCAACGTCTGGAACGTCGACGACATCGTGGACGGCACACCTCCGGGGCCACGGGCCTCGACGGTCAGGGTGTAGGAGCGCCCGTAGCCCAGTGGCACGGTCGGCTTCCAGGTCTTGAAGTCCGGAGTGACGACACCCGGGATCGACTTGTCGGCGTCGTTGACCATCGTGACGTGGGTCAGCATGCCGGTGTTCGCGACGACCGTGATCCCGCCGAGCGGATCGACGTCGGTCGCACCGTCTGCGGGCGTGAGCGTGACCGCGGCCGGGTCCTTCGACGGCGCCGGCCGTGGAGTGAGGGCGGCGGCCTCAGTGCGGCAGTGCTCGGGGCAGTGCGGGGCGGAGGTGACCACGACACCACCGAGCACGGCCAGCACCGCCAGAACCACGCCGAGGCTGGCCCCACGGGCACGACGACTCACGGTCAACTTGTTTGCTCCATGCGAAATCCACGAGGTTGGCCACTGTTGGCGGGATACCCGGATCGACCGGGCCCCTGAAGCATAGACGCACCGGGAGGCCTGCACGTTCGGGCAAAGGCGCGTGCCGCGTCACAACATGGACAAGACTCGAGCACATGACCGAACCTGGCGCTGCACGCGTTGCGGTGTACCTCGACTTCGACAACATCGTCATCTCCCGCTACGACCAGGTCAACGGCCGCAACTCTTTTCAACGCGACAAGGCCAAGGGGCTGGAAGCCGCCAAGTTGGCCCGCGCGCGTGTTGACGTGGGGTCGATCCTCGATTTCGCGTCGTCGTTCGGGACGGTGGTATTGACGCGCGCGTATGCCGATTGGTCCGCCGAGGTCAACGCCGAATACCAGCAGCAGCTGGTTGGGCGGGCGGTCGACCTGGTCCAGTTGTTTCCCGCCGCGGCGTACGGAAAGAACGGCGCAGACATTCGGCTGGCCGTCGACGCCGTCGAGGACATGTTCCGGCTGCCCGACCTCACGCACGTGGTGATCGTGGCCGGCGATTCCGACTACATCCCACTCGCGCAGCGCTGCAAACGGCTGGGCCGCTACGTGGTCGGCATCGGTGTGGCCGGCTCGTCCAGCCGGGCGCTCGCGGCGGCCTGCGACGACTTCGTCATCTACGACTCGCTGCCCGGTGTCCCGGAGGTCGAGCCGACGGCAACCGAGGAATCACCGAAGCGGACCAGGCGCGCGAAGTCGGCCGACAAGGATTCGCCCGATCCGCAGACCGCCGCGACCGCGCTGTTGCAGCGGGCGCTGCAGATCGGCTTGGGCAAGGACGACGCCGACTGGTTGCACAACTCGGCGGTCAAGGCCCAGATGAAGCGGATGGATCCGTCGTTTTCGGAGAAGTCGTTGGGGTTCAAGTCGTTCAGCGACTTCCTGCGATCCCGCACCGACGTCGTGGAGCTCGACGAAAGCTCCACCACCCGGATGGTCAAGCTGCGTTAGCGGCGGGGCCGGCGTGCCAGAAGCCACGCCTGGCCGCCGCCCTCCCCCGCGGCCAGCGACTGCAATCCGGCGAATGCGTCCCGGAGTTCACCGGCGCGGGCGCGGAACGGACCCGGCTCGGCGCCGACCTCGCTGAGGACACTGATCGCCAGCAGGCCGCCTGCCGCGAGGCGGTCGCCGATCGCGGAGTACAAGGCGGGGTCGCGGAACCGATGACAGACGATCACCGCGGCCGGCGGCCCCGGCGGAAGTCCGTCGTCGAGATCGGCGACGGAGAACGTGCAGCGCTCGCTGACACCGCGGCGAGCTGCCAATTCCCGCGCTTGATCGATCGCGACGGCCGAGACGTCCACGCCCCGAACCGTCAGGCCGCGCTCAGCCAGCCAGACGGACGCCTCCCCGAATCCGCAGGCCAACTCCAGCGCGTGACCCGCAGTCGGAAGTTCGTCGGCGTACGGCGCGAAGACGTCGGGCAGACGTGGCGCCCCAGCTTCGCGGCCCGCATATTTGCCGTCCCAGCGGACACCGTCGGCCTCGGCCACGCCGACCAACCTAGTCGGCGAAATGCCCTCGCACAGCGATGATTGAGATCAGTCTGAATGGGTACACCGCGTCGGATCGCTACCCACGCACTGAGGACGGAACGCCTGTGACTGACACACCCCGTACATCGTCTCCCTCATCGCAATGGCTGTCGAAGTCCGCGTCCCAGACCCGCGGGTCGGACAAGAAGGAAGTGCAGTTCCACTACGACATTTCCAACGACTTCTTCAAGCTCTGGCAGGACCCCACCCAGACGTACAGCTGCGCCTACTTCGAGCGCGACGACATGACCCTCGAAGAAGCGCAGATGGCCAAGGTCGACCTCTCGCTGGGCAAGCTGGGCCTGGAGCCGGGCATGACGCTGTTGGACATCGGTTGCGGCTGGGGCTCGACGATTCAGCGCGCCGTGGAGAAGTACGACGTGAACGTCATCGGCCTCACGCTGTCGGAGAACCAGAAGCAGCACATCGAGCAGAACCGGTTCCCGAACATCGACACCAGCCGCAGCATGGAGGTCCGGCTGCAGCCATGGGAGGAGTTCGACGGAAAGGTCGACCGGATCGTGTCGATCGGTGCCTTCGAGCATTTCGGCTTCAACAAGTACGACGACTACTTCAAGAAGACCTTCAGCTGGATGCCCGACGACGGCGTGATGTTGCTACACACGATCATCATTCCGGAGGACGAGGAGATCAAAGCCAAGAAGCTTCCGCTGACGATGTCGCGGGTGCGCTTCATCAAATTCATCATGGACGAGATCTATCCCGGTGGCCGGTTGCCGCTCGCCTCGATGGTCCGTCAGCACGCCGTCACCGCCGGCTACAACGTGACCCGCGAGCAGCACCTGCAGGCGCACTACGCGCGCACGCTGGACACCTGGGCAGCGAACTTGGAAGCCAAGAAGGACGAGGCGATCGCGATCACGTCCGAAGAGATCTACGAGCGCTTCGACAAGTACCTCACCGGGTGTGCGGACCTGTTCCGCAACGGCTACACCGACATATGCCAGTTCACGTGTGAAAAGGCAATCGGTTAGCCTTTTTTCATAAGTCGGCGTCGTGACGGCGTACACATCTCTAGTAGAGGGGGTCAGGCCGACGATGACGGAAAGTGGTTCAGGCTCAACGAAGCTGCGGCCCGCCTACGAGGATGTCCAGGCGCATTACGATCTCTCGAACGACTTCTTTGCGCTCTTCCAGGATCCGTCGCGGACCTACAGCTGCGCGTACTTCGAGCGTGAAGACTCCTCACTCGAAGAAGCGCAGCTCGCGAAAATCGATCTGGCGCTGGACAAGTTGGGCCTGCAGCCCGGAATGACATTGCTCGACGTCGGCTGCGGCTGGGGCTCGGTGATGAAGCGCGCGGTGCAAAGATTCGACGTGAACGCACTCGGTTTGACGTTGAGCAGAAATCAACGCGCATTGGGCCAAGAGGTGCTCGACGCCGTCGAGACCGAGCGGTCACGGCAAATTCAGCTGCGCGGCTGGGAAGAGTTCGACGAGCCGGTCGACCGGATCGTCAGTATCGAGGCGTTCGAAGCGTTTCCGAAGGACCGCTACGCCGCGTTCTTCGACACCTGCCACCGCGTGATGCCCGATGACGGGCGGATGGTGTTGCAGACCATCATGGGCCACCCGCTGAAACGCTGGCCGGAGCTCGGCATCCCGATCGTGATGTCGGACCTGAAGTTCATGCGGTTCATCTCCAAGGAGATCTTCCCGGGCGGGGCGGTGCCCTGCGACGAGGACGTCGTCGAATTCTCGGAGAAGGCCGGCTTCGCGGTGGAAGAGCTTGAGTACCTGACGCCGCACTATGTGCGCACCCTCGACATCTGGTCGGAGCGGCTGGAAGCCGCGCGTGATCGGGCCATCGAGGTGACGTCGGTCGAGGTGTACGACCGCTACATGCGCTACCTGGTCGGCTGCTCGGACTTCTTCCGCCGGGGGGTGTCCGAGGTCGGGCAGTTCACCTTGGTCAAGCGCTGATCAGGCAGCACCGAAGGCCAGCACGACGTTGTAACCGCCCATGCCCATCGTGGTGCTGATCGCGTAGCGGTAATCGGCCCTGCGCGGCCGGTCGACCACCACATCGAGGTCGATCTCGGGATCGAGGTCCTTCAGGTTGCGGGTGGCCGGTACGACACCGTCGCGCAGCGCTTGCACAGTGAGCACCGCCTCGATCGCACCCGCGGCGCCCAGCGAGTGGCCGAGCGCGGCCTTGGGCGCGTAAACCGCAGGCATGTGGCCGCCAAAGGCGCGCCGGATCGCGCGGGCCTCGGCAAGGTCGCCGAACGTGGTTCCGGTGGCGTGGGCGTTGACGTGACCGATGTCGGACGGCTGCAGCCCGGCCAGGTCGATGGCGTGAGCGATCGCGGCAGCAGCCGTCTCGCCCGTCGGGTCCGGTTCGACGAGGTCGTACGCGTCGGAATTCGTCGAGGCACCCATCAGGCGGGCCAGGATCGGGGCGCCGCGGGCCTTGGCGTGCTCCTCGCTTTCGATGAGCAACATGGCGGCGCCCTCACCGAGCACCATCCCGTCCCGGTGCCGGTCGAAGGGGCGGCACGCGCCGGCCGGATCGTCGTTATTGGTCGAGAGCAGACCCAACTCGTGGAACGCCGCCACCGGCACCGCCTCGACCTGGGTTTCCACGGCCCCGCAGATCGCGATGTCGGCCTCGCCCAGCACGATGTGCCGCCATGCCTGCGCGATCGCACCGGCACCGGATGCATCGCCCATCAACGGCGCAATCACACCGGCTCTGGCCTTGCGTTCCAGCCCCACCGCGGCAGCAGGCGCATTCGGCATGTGCATCTGGACCGCCAGCGGTGACATCGCCCTCAGACCGCGGGCGTGCCAGTCGACAGCACCCTCGGCGATCTCTTCGGTGTTCGCCAGGGCCGTCCCGATCGAGACGAGCAGCCGACTCGTGTCGACCTCGGGTGAGCCGGCGGCCGTCCAGAGCCTGCGGCCCACCACCGTCGACATCTTGCCCAGATAGGACAGCCGGCGAAGCTCGACACGGTTGAGGTGTTCGTCGAAGTCTTCGCGCAGCGCCCCGCCGATCCGCACCGGCGAGTCGTATTCGTGGATGAACCACTTGTCGAGCTGGCGGATGCCGCTGGCGCCCTCGAGCAATTGCTGCCAGGTTTCTTCGGCGTCCGCCGCCAGGGCAGTCGTCGAGGCCACTGCCGTGACCACCACATCGGCGAGTCCGTCGCCGGTCCGCAACGCTGTCATAACCGCTGACCCCTTCGGTCGCGTCCAGGTGACGCGAGGGATACCCGCTACTCCGGGAATATATACCGGCGTCAAGCTGATATGCTTGCATCAACGTTGGCTGCTCGAAACGGCCGCCAGCACGTCGTGGAACACCTTCACTTCACCGGCACAACCGCTCTGCGGAAGCCGAGTTCAGCTGATCAGTGCCACCAAGCACACAGTCTCGCGGCGATCGATTTTGCCCTCCGGCAATCTCGCCATGTATCGATGCCCGAAAGGCTTCATGAATCCCGAATTGACGTTCGCCGATCTCGGCGTGCGCCCCTCATTGGTGCGCGCACTGTCCGACGGCGGCATCACCCATCCCTTCCCGATCCAGGTCTCGACCCTGCCGGACACTCTGGCCGGCCGCGACGTGCTCGGTCGAGGCAAGACCGGCAGCGGCAAGACGCTGGCGTTCTCCATTCCGCTGGTCAGCCGGCTGGCCGACACCACCCGACGGTCATCCCGACCCTCGGGTCTGGTCCTGGCACCAACCCGCGAACTAGCCACCCAGATCACCGCGACGCTGCAACCGCTGGCTGAAGCGTCCGGCCTGAAAGTCACCACCATCTTCGGCGGCGTTCCGCAGAACAAGCAGGTGAAAGCGCTGCAAGCCGGCGTCGACATCGTCGTCGCCTGCCCGGGGCGTCTGGAAGACCTGATGCGCCAGCGCCTGATCACGCTCGACGCCGTCGAGATCACCGTGATCGACGAGGCCGACCACATGGCCGACCTGGGCTTCCTGCCCGGCGTGACGCGAATCCTCGCGGCCACCCCGGCCGGCGGACAGCGCCTGCTGTTCTCGGCGACCCTGGACAACGGCGTCGACAAGCTGGTGGCCCGGTTCCTGCGCGACCAGGTGTCGCACGCGGTCGACTCGGACACGTCGCCGGTCGACGCGATGACCCACCACGTGTTCCATGTGGCCGGCGTCGATGCCAAGAAGGACTTGGTGCACGCCCTGGCCTCAGGCACCGGACGCCGAATCTTGTTCCTGCGCACCAAACATCACGCCCGCAAGCTGGCCAAGCAGCTCACCCAGGCCGGTATCCCGTCAGTTGATCTGCACGGCAACCTTTCTCAGCCTGCCCGCGACCGCAACCTGGCGGCGTTCGCCGCCGGGACGGCCCGGGTTCTGGTCGCGACCGACATCGCCGCCCGCGGTGTCCACGTCGACGACGTCGAGCTGGTCGTCCACATCGACCCGCCCGCCGAACACAAGGCATACCTGCATCGCTCAGGTCGTACCGCGCGAGCGGGACGCACCGGCGACGTGGTCACTGTGGTGCTGCCCGAGCAGCGCCGCGACACCCAGGCCCTGCTGCGCAAGGCCGGCATCAAGGCCATCCCGCAACAGGTTTCGGCAGATTCCGAGCCCGTGCAGGCGTTGGTCGGCGAGGTCGCCGCATACCAGGCGCCGCCGCCCGCGCCGGCGCCTGCTGCGCCTCGCCGCGCGTCCACACCGGGCCGCGGGCGTGGCGGCCAGGCTCGTGGCGCCCAGTCGGGCCAGGCTCGTGGCGGCCAGTCTCGTGGTGGCCAGCCCGGCAGCAACCAGTCTCACGGTGGTGGCCAGCCCGGCCGCCGTCGTGCCCGTCGGCCGCGCTCAGCGGTTGGCACCAACTAGATTTCGTTCCGGCGGGCCCGCCGGTTCGAGCAAGGGATGCCTTCGGCATCCATCTGAATGAGAGAAGAAGAAATAGATGGCACAGGGAACTGTGAAATGGTTCAACGGCGAAAAGGGCTTCGGCTTCATCGCTCCTGACAGTGGCGAGCAGGATCTGTTCGTGCACTACTCGGAGATCCAGGGCAGCGGCTACAAGTCGCTCGAGGAGAACCAGCGTGTCCAGTTCGAGGTCGGACAGGGACCCAAGGGCCCCCAGGCGACGCGGGTTTCCGCGGTCTGACTCGGACCTAAAACCACAAGCAAGGGCTGGTGCGGCAATGCCGCGCCAGCCCTTCGCTTTTGGCGGGTTAGTTCGGGGGTTCGATGATTTCTCGGATCGCGTCGCACACCGCCGTGAGCGTGTGCTCGTCGCGCGTCGACAAGGTCAACACGAACGAACCCTGGATGAGCGCGAGCACCACATCGGCGAGATCTTCCGCGGAGCGGTCCGTGCGGACATCTCCACGCTCCTGGCCCGCCGCGAACAACGACGAGAGCCGCACCTTCCACCCCTCGATCTGCCCGGCCAACTGTGGACGGAAGACGTCGGAGGTGGCAGCGACCTCGGTGGAGAATTTCCCGGTCAGACAGGCCGTCTGAAAACCTGACTTGACGAAGACCTGGGACATGTCGCGGTAGTACCCGGTCACCTTGTCAGCGGTCGACAGGTCGGTTCTGCCGGCCCAGGTGGCGACGAGTTCACCCTGGAACCCCATGTATCGGTTCAAGACCGCTTGGCCGAACGCATCCTTGGATCCGAAGTGGTGGTAGAACGAGCCCTTCGGTACGCCGGCCTCCGCGAGGACCGCGTCGATCGTCGTGCCGTGGAAGCCGTTTTCGTAGAACAACTTCGCCCCAGCGCGGAACAGTCGCTCCTTGTGCGAGAGCGCTGCTTCCTGCTGCGTTGTCATCCGAACCGCCTTCGAACCATCGATGAACTGGGCTTTCCCAACTATAGGTCGCACTCGTCCGCAATTAGACGATGTGGCCTAGACCACATCGTCTAGACCTATCAGTCTAGACGATCTAGTCTAGCGCGAAGGGGTCGATCGAACGGAGGACCGTGATGGTCGCTATCGGAGCCGGCGGACTGTCGCCGGGACGCTTCCTGAGCCGGGTCGCCGCATGGTTGCGCGCGCCCGCATTCGCCGAGCAGGAACCACAGGGTAAGAACCTCAACTCCCCGCCGCCGCGCGCCGGCTTCGTGGAGCACTCGAGGATGTCGCGAGAGATGTACCGGCTCTAGCGGTTTCGCGCGCCGAGAGTGCACTTGTTTACGCGTCTACTCGCATTTCGTGTTCAACATCTGCAGCCTCGGCGCCATCCACAGCCATGAATAGCCAGAAACGGCGACGGTGTCGACCATATCGGCGTGGTGAAGCTGATCATGGCCAACGAGGCGCTGGCCGCGGGAACCGTGACACGACGCGACCTCCGCAACAGGTTCATAAAGGTTCATCGCAATGTGTACGCACCACGCGACATGACGCTGACCGCCGCGGACCGGGCGATCGCCGCGTGGATGTGGTCAGGCCGCACAGCGACTCTCGCCGGGATCTCTGCGGCTGCGCTGCTCGGGGTTCGGTGGTTGCCCGACGACGATCCGCCCGAGTTGGTGCGGACACAGCATCGTCACCCGTCCGGCATCGTCGTGCATTCCGGTGCTGTCGGCGGTAATGAAGTGTGCACTGTGCGGGGTATCTCGTGCACCACTCCCGCACGGACGGCGTACGACCTGGGCCGGCGCAGCTCGTTCACCGTCGGCGTGATTCGCGTTGACTCCGTGCTCGCCGCCACGGGCGTCGGCGTGGACGCGATCGCCGAGATCGCGCGGCGCAACCCTGGTGCTCGGAACATTCGGCGACTACGTCGCGTCCTCACGATTGCCGACGGCGGTGCCGAGTCGCCACAGGAGACCAGGTTGAGGTTATTGCTTGTACGAGAGGGCTTTCCGCGGCCCGTCACTCAAATTCCTATTCGAAACCCACAGGGTCGCATTGTGCGGCGGATCGATCTTGGATGGCCGCAGTGGAAAGTCGGCATCGAGTACGACGGCGCTCACCACTGGACGGACGCGGCGCAGCACGCCGGCGATATCGATCGGCTCGAGTTCTTGGCCCGCCTCGGCTGGCGGATTGTTCGCGTCAGCTCGACTCACCTCAAGTTCGATCGCGCGGGAATCGTTCGTCGCACACGCACAGCGCTCAAAGATGCCGGCTTGGACGGGTGACCGTCCACCAATCGGGGGAAGCAAGATCCTCTGCCCAGCGGATACCTGTGGCGCACGCCACTGGCGACGATTGCGTCATGGAAACACGTATCCGCCGGGTCGCGCTCGCCAGCTACGTCGGCTCGGCGATCGAGTACTACGACTTCTTCATCTACGGCACCGCTGCCGCACTGGTGTTCCCGCACGTGTTCTTCCCCAGTCTGAGCCCGCTGATGGCCACGATCGCCTCGCTGGGCACCTTCGCCGCGGCGTTCCTGTCCCGGCCGATCGGGGCCGCGGTGTTCGGCCACTTCGGCGATCGCATCGGACGCAAGAACACCCTGGTGTTCACGCTGCTGATCATGGGCGCATCCAGCGTCTGCGTCGGCCTCATCCCCAGCACCGCGGTCATCGGCGCGGCCGCGCCCCTACTGCTGATCAGCATGCGACTGCTACAAGGTTTCGCCGTCGGCGGCGAATGGGCCGGTGCCGCGCTGATGAGCGCCGAGCAGGCGCCGCAGGGAAAGCGCGGCTACTACTGCATGTTCACCCAGTTGGGTCTCGGCACCGCGCTGGTGTTGGGCAACCTGGTGTTCCTTGGGGTGCACGGCGCCTTCGGTGACGCGGAAACGGCCTTCCTGCAATGGGGTTGGCGCATCCCGTTCTTGATCAGTGCTGTGCTGGTGGCGGTTGCGCTCTACATCCGGCTGCACGTCGAGGAGAGTGCAGTCTTCGCCGAGTCGGCCGCTGAGGGTCACAGCGGTGTTCCGCTCGCCGAGGCGGTCCGGCACCAAGGTCGCGAGGTGGTGTTGGCGGCCGGGGCGGTGATGGGCTTGTTCATGCTGGCGTTCCAGGTGGGCACCTACTTCCCGAACTACGCCGCGACGCACCTGCACTTCGACGAGGATCTGATCCTGCTCGTGGGCGTGGCCGGCGGGGTGTGCTCGCTGGTGTTCGTCGCCGCGTCGGCGATCCTCAGCGATACCTACGGCCGTCGCCGCATCCTCGCCGTCGGTGCCGCACTGGCCCTGCCGTGGACGCTGATCCTGTTCCCGCTCATTCAGTCGGGTGACCCGGTCCGCTACGGCATCGCCATCATCGGCACTTACGGCATCATCGGAATCATGATGGGCCCGTTGGCCGCATTCATTCCGGAGATCTTCGCGGTCCGCTACCGCTACAGCGGCGCCGGCCTGTCCTACAACGTCGGCGGCATCATCGGCGGCGCACTACCCCCGGTGCTCTCCCCCATGCTGCTGTCCTCATACGGCAGCTGGACGATCACCGCGATGATGGCCGGCTTCACGGTGGTCAGCTTGATCAGCGTGCTGCTGCTGACCGAAACCGCCGGACGTGGCCTGGGCATCCTCGAGGTGACGGACTCGATCCGACCCGCCATGACCGGGCCGGTTGCGGCTCACGCGGGGTGCTAGCCACCGGCCGAAGCCGTCAGGGCGCGACGGCTTCGACCTTCGCCGCCGCCTCGAGAACCTGGGCTGACCACAGCGAGCACTCGGCCTCGGCGGCCCGGACCACGGCATCAGCGATATCGCACAGCGAACTGTCGTGCTCGGCTCCCGGATCCATCGCCGCCGCGCGGCGTATCACCAGACGCCCCAGGTTCACTGACGTGGAGCTGGGCACCACCAGGAGCCGTGCGCAGCCGGTACGGCCGGAGACGATCATCAGCCGATGCTGGCGGTCGTTCCAACCGTGCATCGACACTGCTCCCGACGTCAGCGTCTTCAGAACCGGGGTGCCGGACGACGAGGACCAGTTGATCTTGATATCCACGATTTCACCCAGCACCGGATGCAATGCCTCGATGAGTTCCGGCAATTCGCGGGCAAGCGCGAAGGAATGCGGCCACCAGGCGCCATCGATGTCGCCACCGAGGGTGGGTTTGAGGGTGACACGCACCGGGCTGGCAAGGCGCCGACTCCCGGACATGCCGTTCACGACGACGCTGATTCTGGCGAGCCGGACTCGGTGAGCCCAGAGAAGATCGGGTGCGGGACAGGCACATTGGCCGTCTCATACGCAACATCCGTCGTGTCGACAGGATGAGAGAACAGGTCGGAGTTTTCCATCTGGGAAATTCCTCACGCGTTAGCAGGGTCGACCCGGGAACGCAGCCCGGGCCTCACGGTCCCCGCCAATGCAGAACGGATCTGCTCTGACACTACACCCCGGGTGGTGGGAAGTTCGGCTGATCCCGGTGCGGGCTCGATCTGCCTTCACGAAGCTTGCGCCGCCTCGGCGCTGACACGCCCGCCGCACGGCCGAAAAATCTTGTGGTGCAAGCAAGAAGGCATCCGGTCCTGAGCGTGGGAAATCCGAATTCGGCGCCAACCGTCGAGCGTCATCAATATGACCGCAGCACGACCGGCTCGGA
Organism: Mycolicibacterium rhodesiae; assembly: GCF_002086695.1. Taxonomy (GTDB): domain Bacteria; phylum Actinomycetota; class Actinomycetes; order Mycobacteriales; family Mycobacteriaceae; genus Mycobacterium; species Mycobacterium rhodesiae. The sequence continues at coordinate 460,369 of NZ_MVIH01000003.1, read as the reverse complement.
TCGTCTCACTGTACGCGGCTTGCCACCCTCCGCGTCGCACATTCCGGCGTAGAGTCCTGCAGATCGGGCCCACCATCAGGCCCGCAATCGGAGGGCGGACGATGTCCGACAAATCCCCGCGCCAGGCAATGTCAAAGAAATCCGGCAAGTCCCTCAAGGAAAAGCGGGCCGACAAGCGCAGCAAATCTGACCGCTCACCGGGTGAAACCGTGGTCAACACCACCAAGCGCTGAGCAAATTCTCTGACGCACAGCATGTTTCACGACATGCTATCGCGACCTCAGGGCTAACTTTCCGAACCCCGCAGGCTCATCGCCGTGATGTGCCGCCACCGTCCGCGAGCTCACACCGTCGCAGCTGACCCGAAGGACCCTTGCGTGAGCAGATTTACCGACACGATGTACGCCAGCGCGATGAACAGCCGAAAGGGCATGGTCACCGGCGAGCCCGCCGCACCGGTCCGGCATACCTGGGGCGAGGTGCACGAGCGGGCCCGACGACTCGCCGGCGGCCTGGCCGGCGCGGGGGTGGGCCCCGGCGATGCGGTCGCGGTGCTGGCGGGTGCACCGGTCGAAATCGCCCCGATCGCGCAGGCGATCTGGATGCGCGGGGCGAGTCTGACCATGCTGCATCAGCCGACACCGCGCACCGACCTGCAGCGCTGGGCCGCCGAGACCACGGCCGTCATCGGAATGATCGAAGCCAAAGCCGTTGTGATTTCCGACCCGTTCCTGCCGACTGCACCACTGCTCGCCGAGCTGGGCATGCAGGTGCTGACCATCGAGCGACTGTTCGACAGCGCGCCGATCGACCCGGTGCCGACCGCGGAAGACGACATCGCGCTGCTTCAATTGACCTCGGGCTCAACAGGATCGCCGAAGGCCGTCCAGATCACGCATCGCAACATCGTGTCGAATGCCGAGGCCATGTTCATCGGCGCCGAGGTAGACCTCGATCATGATGTGATCGTGTGCTGGTTGCCGCTGTTCCACGACATGGGGATGACGGGATTCCTGACCGTTCCCATGTACTTCGGGGTTGAACTGATCAAGGCCACCCCGATGGACTTCATGCGTGACACGTTGTTGTGGGCCAAGCTGATCGACAAGTACCGGGGCACCATGACCGCAGCACCGAACTTCGCATACACGCTGTTCGCCAAACGTCTTCGCGGGCAAGCGACTCCGGGCGAGTTCGACCTGTCCAGCTTGCGGTGGGCGTTGTCCGGGGCTGAGCAGGTGGAACCGGCTGACGTCGAAGACCTCCTCGCCGCCGGTAAACCGTTCGGGTTGCGGCCGGATGCGGTGGTGCCGGCGTACGGCATGGCCGAGACCACGGTCGCGGTGTCATTCAGCAAGTGCGGCGGCGGACTCAGCGTCGATGAGGTCGATGCCGATCTGCTTGCCGTGCTGCACCGCGCGGTGCCGGCGACCAAGGGCAAGACGCGTCGGCTGGCGAATCTCGGCCAGGTGCTCAACGGCATGCAAGCGCGCGTGGTCGACGAGGATTGCGGACTGCTGCCCGCTCGCGGTGTGGGCGTCATCCAGGTACGCGGCGAGCCGGTGACAGCGGGATACACAACGGTGGCCGGATTCGTTGCGGCCCAGGATGATCAGGGCTGGTATGACACGGGCGATCTGGGCTACCTCACGGAGGCCGATGACGTCGTGGTCTGCGGCCGGGTCAAAGATGTCATCATCATGGCGGGGCGCAACATCTACCCCACCGACATCGAGCGTGCCGCCGCACGGGTCACCGGAGTCCGACCTGGATGTGCGGTCGCGGTCCGCATCGACGCCGGGCATTCGCGTGAATCGTTTGCCGTGGCGGTGGAGTCATCGGCGTGGCAGGACCGCACCGACGTACGCCGCATCGAACGGCAGGTGATCCACGAGGTCTTCGCCGAGGTCGATGCGCGGCCGCGCAATGTCGTCGTGCTGGAGCCAGGGATGATCCCCAAGACCCCGTCGGGGAAACTGCGTCGAGCACATGCGCTCGCGCTTGTCACGTAGTTCGCGCCGCTATCGCCGCGCCGCGGGCACGACGCTGGAACACCGGCCCATGCGGTGTTGCTCGATGTCGGCTGCGAAGGCGCGCAACGCGCTGCGGACCATGCGCGCGGTCCCATCCGGGTGCCGACACGCCCCTCGGCCGTCGACCAGCCTGGTGATACGCCGAATCTCCTTGACCAGATGGTCACTGGCGCGCCCGTAGGCCAGCTCGTCGATCAGTTCGGACAACCGGGGTAGGCCGTTGCGGCACGGGCCGCACTGGCGTGCACTTTCGTCGGCGAGGTAGCCGGCGATCTCGGCGGTGCGGACCAATCCACACTCCGTCACGCCCAGGGCGTGCACGATCCCGGCCCCGGGCGACGCGCCCAGCGATTTCAGGCCCGCGCGGCAGAGCCGGATCTCCGCGAAAGTCTCAGCGGGAAGCCAACTTCCGTGGTAGCCGCCGACGAGAACCGCCGACACTGCCCGGGTGTCGATCAGGTCGGTGAGCGGGACGCCCGTCGGAACCTCGAGAACGCCTTCACCGTCCAGCGCGCCCGAGAGGGTGACGAGCATGGTGCCCGGGTCGGTCGGGTCGCCGATCGAGCGGAACCAGGCGGCTCCCCGACGGGCGATCAAAGCCATGTGCGCCAACGTCTCCACGTTGTTCACCAGGGTCGGGCGTTTACGCACCCCCGAGATCGCAACGGGAACAGTGCGGTCACGCGGCAGCGCGGGTCCGCCCTCGATGTGCCGGATCGCAGCGGATTCCTCGCCCGCGACGAAGGTGTCGGGAGCCTCGACCACCGTCAGCTCGACACGGTCTGAGTCAAGCCGCGCCGCCCGTCGCTCGTCGAGCGCTGCGCGCACCGACGCCACGGCGTCGGAATGGACGTACAGGTAGCCGGTATGGGCGCCGATCGCGGCGGCAGCAATGTGCAGACCATCGATCACCAGGTGCGGAGCCCGCGTCAGGAGCAACGCGTCCTTGCGGCTCAATGGTTCTCCCTCGGCACCGTTGGCGACCACCACGGGGTCCGGGCCGGTGATCGCGGCGAGTTTGCGCCCGGTCGGGAAACCGGCGCCGCCCCGCCCGGACAGCCCGGCGTCGTTGAGACGTGAAATGAGTTGACTGCCGGAGATTTTCGGTGCAGCGCCGAAGCAGTCGAGGTGGTCGGGCAGAGTCGGTCCGGCAGCGGCCAGCAGCCGCGGTGCGCTAGGCATCGGCATACTCATTGAAGTTGGCGCGCAACCGCCACGTCAGCGCGGCAGCCACGACGACCGCGCAGCCGCCGGCGATCGCGAGGAACCACACGCGTCCGCTGTCAGTGCCGTTTCCCAGCGCATGCGCCATCGAGACCGGCCACAACGAGTAGGTCGCCCAGTGCACCAACCGGAACACTCGCGGACCGATGCGGTGGCGGAGCAGACCGGTGATCACAACGACGGCGAGCACGTCGACCGCGACGGTGCCCAGGCCCTGCCACAGCGGGCGGTAGGCGCCGAGGAACGGCACGACGATGTCGATGAGTTTCAGCTTGGCGTAGGGGTCGAGGAACAGCAGGCCGATGTGCAGCGCCACCAGCAGCGTCGACGACAGCGCGGCGAAGCGATGGACGTCAGAGACCGCGAATCTGGGCAGCACGAGCAGCGGGCGTCCAGACCGCGCGGCGATGCCCAATGCCATCGACACCGTCATGAACACCAACGCGACCACGCCGTTGCCGCGGCCCAGCGCCCATAGAGCCTCGTTCGTCATGACCCACGCGACACCGTGACGTGCGGCGAGAAGCTGTTGCCGCCCGATGTCCCGCCGCCACCGGCCGGGACATGGCTCTGCCGGATCGGGAACGCGGGTTGCGACTTGGTGCTCGGCGCGGCAGCCGGTGCGGGAGCCTGTTCCTGAACAGTCGCCTTCGGCGTGTAGGCCGGCTTCTGGGTGTAGGTCGGCTGCGGGGTGTAGGTCTCCGCAGGGGCCTGCGCGACCGTCGGCTCCGGGCTCGGCGGCGCCGGAGTGTCCGGCGCGGGAACCGGCGCCGGGGGTGGGTCGACGACGGGAGGTGCCGGAGGCAGGTCCACTGCCGGGTCGGTTGCGACCGGGTCTGCCGGCGGAAGCTCGGCAACGACGGGCTTGACGGTGTCGCCGTAGGCCAACGCCGATGCGCCTGCCACTCCGGCGATGCCGATGCCGGCCAGCGCCCACGAGGTCACGGCGGCCCGGCGGAATCCGGAACGAGGTGAGTCCATGCGTTGATGGTGGCGGTCGATTCTTTATGGCCTCTAAGAACTGGTGACGAAAGTCCCCGTGGCCCTGCTCCGAGGTCGTGACATTCTGGAGCGGTGAGCACCTGGGACGACAGCACTGACACCGGCGAATACAGCGTCGAGGACGACAACCAGCTCCAGCCCGAGGACACGTTGGTCGACCGCGGCGTCGACGACATCCTCGACGAGGGTATTTCCCCTCCGGAGCGGCCGGTCGCCCGCACGAACCTCGACCACCCCGGCCCGGAGACGCTCGACGAGCTGCTGGCCGAGGAGGAACCCGATCCGGTGTCCCGGCTGAACAACGTGCTCGACGAGCTGGACGGAGTTTCCGACGACTCCGACTATCCGGAGGACGACGAGGTGGGCCGGGCTCGGTCGGGGCGTTTGGTCGCACCTGACGCGGGCTTCGGTGAGGACGACGAGTCCGAGCTCGTGGCCGAAGACGTCGGTATCGATGGCGGGGCGGCCTCCGCGGAGGAGGCCGCCATGCACGTCATCGAGGATGGTGACTAGGCGCTCAACTGGTCGTCGATGACCTTCGTCGGATCGAGCAGCACCTGGGTGTTGCCGTCGAGTGTCGACGAGATCGTGCCGGTGATCGATCGGGTCAGCTTGTTGATGGTGGCGTCGGCCGTCAAGGAGCCGGTGTGTTCGCCGGTGACGACAATGTTGGCTTTGTAGACGATCGACGACTGGCTGGCCCCAGCGCTCGTCGACTCGGTGCCGTTGAGGATCATGCCTTCGGAGTTGACGTAATTGGTGTACGTCACGGTGCGGATCGTGTTGCCGGCGGTGGTGGAATCCGGCGCCTCGGAGACGTAGGCGGTGCCGCCGTACTGACTGGTGTACGCCCCGACCGGCGGCAGCGGTGCCGGTCCGGCTTTGTACGTGCTCAGCGTCGGTGCCCAGTCCGGATTCGGCGTTGCGAGATCACCCTGCACGGCGCCGACGCTGGTCGTGTACTTCAGGTTGGTGATGACCAGTCGAGTGTCCGACGGGTCGGTGATACTGCGCTCCCAGAAGGCTACTGAGGTGCCGTCGGCGTTCCAGCTGGGCATACTGCGCGCGGTGTAGCCGTCGCCGTTGACGAACAGCGGGATTCCGTTCTCGCCCTTGAGATCGTCTTCGACGGCGACCAGCCATTCCTGGTTGGACACGTTGATGCCGGTGCCATTGGGATAGTCGGGGGTCTTGAGCCCGCCGGCATAGGCGGTGTACACCGCGCCCTGGATGTCGGCGGGCAGCAGCGCCGGCCGGTCGATCCGAGTCATCGGGGTCAGGGCGTCGAGTCCGCGGGTGCTGCAGATCGCGATCCACTGCTGGTTGGGCGACATGTCGACGTCCTCGTCATAGTCGAGGTTGCCGGTCAGACGCGTGACGTTCCCGGTGGCCAGGTCGACGACGATGTCGTCGACGTTGCCCGACTCATACCGGCCTCCGAGGATGATCACGCCCTTGCCGTCGGGCGTCCACTGTTTACCTTCGCCGACCGGGTAGACCACCCTTGCGTCGTCGATGTGGTACTCCGGGGCACCGGTGGCCGCGTTGGTGGTCAGATTCAGTTTGCCGACGACCGGAATGGCGGTGATGAGATTGCCTGTGCCCAGCTGGATTTGGCTGAACAGCACGTACTTGCCGTCGGGCGAGATCCGCATCTCGCGTTGCTTGTCGATCGCGGTGGATCCCGATGGCGGCGTGATGATGGGGATCAGCGAGGCCGGGGCGGAGTCGGTCGCGGGCTGAAAGACGACGTTGGTGTAGACGCCGGTGGCCGGGTTCTCAGATTGCAGGACCATGCGGCCCGAGCCGTCTGCGGCGGGAACCGGTTTGCGCAAATCGTTGGTGATGTTCGTCGACACCCCACACGTGATGCAGGTGACGGTCGACCCGTCGGTGTCGTCGGCGCTGATCGAGTAGATTTCGGCGCGCCCGCCGGCCGCCGGTGTGCCGGAGAAGAACAGCGTCTTGCCGTCCGGGCTGAACCGCGGGATCTGGGGGCTGGTGATCGTGCTGGGCACGTTCAGGATCACCCGGGTGGCTTGCGGACTGAGCACTGTCAGGCTGCTGCTGGCCGATGCGGTGCGCGAACTGAACGGCATCAGAACGTTGAACTTGCCGTCGGTCACCGAGATGGTGAACGAATCGGCTTGCGCGGCAGTGTAGTTGATGTCGTCCGGCGCGTAGGTGAAGTTGCCGGTGGCCTGGTCGATCGTCAGCGTGCCGTACTTGGGCCCCTGGGTGACGGTGTACTTCAGCGCGTCGCCTTCGATGTCGGTGGCGCCGATGTTGCCGGTCACGGTCTGGCCGGTCTGCACCGTGGTACTCGGGGTTCCGATCGTCGGCGCCTGGTTGAACAGATCGCGCCGGACGGACCCCAGGGCCGTCCAGATGACCGGCACGATGGGTCCGCTGTTGGTCGGCGGCGGCTTGAGGAACGGGTTGAGCAGCGAGGTGACGATGCCGTTGAGCAATCCGGCCGGATTAGGGGCCACGACGGGTGCGCTGACCGCGGCGGGCACGGACGAGACAGCAGTCCGCAGGCTGCCGGCCTTCAGCTTTGGTGCGGCCGGCGTGACGGCCGCTGCCACCGCTCCGGTGCCGCTCGACTCGCGCGACTTCGTCGTGGCGGAGGGCTTCGAGAGCCGGCTGCCTCTAGCCTTGGCGGTACCGGTGGCACGCGGCCCGGCGTGGGCCGACGACGATCCACCGGACGACGAGCCACCGGCGGAGGAAGCGGACGAGGATGCACCCGAGGAGCTCCCGGTCGAGTCGGCCGCCGCAACCCCGTGACCAGCCGCGACCGCCCCGGCCAGCCATGCGGCCACCGCTATGCCGCCGTACGCGCCGACCTTGGCGGCATCCTGGACGGAGATCGGCAGCGGTTTGGCAGGTCGACGATCAGCAGGCATTGGAGGACTCCCCGGTTTAATTGGTGTGACGTACTTAATACGATTTAGTTGGTGTGACGAATTTAATAGCAGTTCGTCAGCCGTGCAGTCAAGAAGGGTGCACTGAAACCGTTGGAGTCGACGAAGCAGAGCAGGCAGGTTGCGCGCCTCCTGCAGCGCCAGCGCGTCGTTCATCTGCTGCGCACCTCTGGTCCGCTGGCCAGAGCAGACCTGGCTGACCGGCTCGGCCTACCCCGGCCATCGATCACCACGCTCGTCGCCGACCTCATCGAGGACGGCACTCTCGTCGAGTTGGAGTCGCGCGTCGAGGGGGTCAACTCGCGCGGCCGGCCGCGCATCCTGCTCGACTGCAACCCGGAAGCCCGCCGGGTGTTGGGCATTCGAATCGACGGCGTCCGCGCGCGGGTCATCCTTGCCGACGCCACCGGGAACATCTCAGATAAGGGCGAGACCCCGACAGGCGACAGGGAAGCGGCGGCGGTGATCCGCTCGATCACCCGCATCGCCAAGAAGCTGGTGAGCGACCCGAACGGTAAGCAGGCCTCCGTCGTCGGCGTCTGCATCCCTGGACTCGTCGATGAGACCACCGGGCTGGTCATCGCATCGCACGAGGTCGGCTGGGCGAATGTCGAACTGGGCAAGTTGCTTTCGCGTGATCTCGGCATCCCGGTGGCCGTTCAGGACACCACCAAGGCGATCACGTTGGCCGAGACGATTGCGGGCGCAGCCCGAGAGGCGCGCTCGGCGGTGGTCCTGGATCACGGCGGCCGGCTGGGTGTCGGACTGATCATCGACGGACGGCCCTACTCGGGTTCGACGGGCGTCGCCGGCGCCATCGGGCATGTGCCCGTCTACGGCAGCACCGCGTCGTGCCGATGCGGGCGAACCGGCTGCGTGGAAGCCGACATGTCGATGTACGCGATGCAGGCCGCCGCGCCGCAGACCGTCGGCCAGACCTACGAGGACGTCGACATCGAAGCGCTACGCGCAGAAACTTCTCGAAACGAGCGCGCACAGAACATCATTCGTGATGTCATCGACCGCGTCGCACACACCGCCACGATGATCGAGGCCCTGCTCGACCCGGAACTGGTCATCGTCGCCGGCTTGATCACCGAGTTCGACGAACTCGCCGAGGCTTTGGTCGCCCGTATCGACGAACTCCGTCCGCCGGAGCGGCAGGGCCGCACCACCACGGTTCGGTCCACCATCGGCCGCGACGCACCGATCGCGGTGATCGTTGCGCTGCAACAACTCGACCCCGACATCGCGGGGATGCTCCACACAACCGCGTAACTGACTACCGCACTGCGGCGTTGATCGACGGTTTGTCGATCATCCCCTTCTCGACGCCCCAGATCGTGGCGATGGTGCGGTACTCCCCGGTCTCGATCAGATGCTGCAGCGCCTGGCGGAGGGGTTCGGCGAGGCCGGAATCCTTGGCCACCGGCCATCCGTACGGTGCGGAGTCGAACACCGTGCCTGCGGCCTCGAGTTGCCCGCCGCTGGTTTTGATGGTGAACCCGGTGACGGGCGAATCCGCCGACATGGCATCGACTTCCCCGGCCATCAGCGCGGTGTTGAGGTCGTCCTGCCGGGTGTAGACGACCTTCTTGATGGCAGGCTTGCCTGCCGCCACACAGTCCTTGCTCTTGGCGGGCAACTCTTCGGACTCCTGCAGGGAGGGGTACGCCACCCCGACCCTGAGGCCGCACGCGTTGTCCGGGTCGATCGCGGCGCCTTGCCGCTGCGCCCACAGCGTGCCGGCCCGGAAGTAGGTGACGAAGTCGGCTGCGGCTTCGCGTTCCTTGGTGTCGGTGAACGACGACATCCCGAGGTTGAAGTCGCCGGCTCGTACCGACGGAATGATGGCCTCGAACGCGGTCTGGCGATATTCCGGTGTCAGCCCCAGCGTGCGGGCGACGGCATTCATCAGGTCGACGTCGAACCCGACCACCTTGCCGTCGGCGTCGATGAATTCGTTTGGCGCATAGGGGATGTTGACGCCGACGACGAGCCGTCCCGACTCCCGGATCTTGGCGGGCACCAGGGCGGCGATGGACGGCACCGCGCCGTCGGCCTGCGGTAGCGGTTGCGAGCTGGATGCGGTGCCCGCCAAACTCGTTGCGCTGCTGGACCGATTGTCCGATCCCTGCCACTGCCAGGCGCCGATACCCGCCGCGGCCACCAGCACGACGGCGGCGCCGATGGCGGCGAACGCGCGCCGCCGGTGTGGCCGCGGTTCGGCCAACACGTGCCGACCGGAACTGCCGGTCTTACGAATCCGCGCGGTCAGGGCCTGGCGCGCGGCAGCGGCCAGCTCGCCGGCGCTGGCGTAACGCTGGGCGGCCTTCTTGGCCATTCCTTTGGCGATGACGCCGTCGAACGCGGCCAGCTTGGGATTCTTCTCGGACGGTCGCGGCGCGGGGGTGGTCATGTGCCCCGCGATCTGCTGTTCCAAGCTGTCGTCCGGGTACGGCCGGTCGCCGGTGAGGCATTCGTAGAGGACGCATGCCAGGGCGTAGACATCGGATCGGTGATCGGCCTGACTGCCGCTGAACCGCTCCGGAGCCATGTACGCCAGCGTTCCCAGGGTGCTGCCTGCTGTGGTCAGCCCCGCTTCACTGGCGGTGCGGGCCAGGCCGAAGTCGATCAGGTAGGCGAAGTCACGACCGGTGATCAGAATGTTGGATGGCTTGACGTCGCGGTGGATCAGGCCGGCGGCGTGGGCGGCGTCCAACGCGGCGGCGACCTGCTCGACGATGCTGACCGCGAGCGCGGGGTCCAACGGCTTGCCGGTGTCGGACAGGATCGATCCCAGCGTGTGGCCCTCGATCAGCCGCATGTCCAGGTACAGCCTGCCGTCGATCTCGCCGTATCCGTGGATCGGGACGACGTGCGGTTCGTTGAGGGCGGCGGCGGCTTGCGCCTCACGCCTGAAACGTTGCTGGAACGTCTGGTCCTCGGCCAGCCGGTGCGGAAGTACCTTGAGGGCGACGACGCGATCGGTCTTGGTGTCGAAAGCCCGGTAGACCTCGCCCATGCCGCCGCGACCTATCAGCTCCTGCAGCTGATAGTGCCCGAATGGTGTCGCCTCCACCCTGTACTCCTCGGCAGCTCCCGTGGAGGTTGAAGCTACCGCACCTTTGCCAGGGACGCCGAAGGTCGGCATGGATCGTCGGACACCGCATGCCATCGGATGGACACTCACCCAAAACCGGGACTGACATTGCGCGTTGTCATACGCTCGTCGGCAAGGTAGGGCGACACCGGGCGGGCACATCCACCGGGATTACGCCGGGACACTTCGGGGGGATGCGTGACGGCACGGCTGCGAGACCGAGCGGACCGTCGCACGAACACGGCGCACCGGTGCGGTCTGGCCGCGGCCGCGCTCGGCATCGGTCTGGGCTTAGGGGTCTTGAGCGGACAGGCCCCGGCCTGGGCGGATACCGGTCACGCCGATTCGTCAGCCTCGTCGTCGAGCCATTCCACGGCGACCGCCGCCCGCACGTCCACCGGCGGTCACAGCGCACACCGTGAGGTGTCTCGGTCTACCGCCCACTCCGCCGCGCCGCGCGCCGGGCTGGCGACCAGCCGCCGCAGTGCCGTCCACACCGGTTCGACTGCCCCACAGCTCACCTCGACGACACCGGTCACCACATCAGCGGCTACCCCGCCGGGACAGCTGTCCCCGATCGCTCGGCTCATCGGCCTGCCCGGGCACGTCGTGAACACGGTGCTGCAGTCGCTGGACATGACTGCCGCCACCACCGGCCCGCAGAGCCCGCTCAACTTCGCACCGATCGACCAACTGGTGTTCGCGGCGTTCCGCAGGATCGAACACGTTGCGGGACTGGACGCGACGCCAACCAATCAGCCGATCCCGCCCACCATGACCTACACCGGTTCCACGACGGCGCTGACGCCGACGGTGGCGCAGTTCCTCAATGCGGCGGCGGCCGAATATGTCCTGGGAGGTGTCCCGGGCGGCCTGCGTCAGTTCACGGTCAACGGTGTCCCGGTGACGTCGACGAATGTTCTGTCCGGAGAGTCTGCCCAGGTCTGGGTGACGCCGCAGAATCAGATCATCATCGCCTATCAGGGCACCACCGGCGGGACGAACCTGTTGTTCAACCCGCTGATCGCCATCTCGCAGATCGTCACCGACCTCCAGATCCTGTTCACCGGCACCACGCCCCGAGCTTTCACCGACGCGCTGCGGTTCGAACAGCGGGTGCAGGGCCTGGCCACCGAACAGGGTTACAGCACCTCCGACATCTTCGTCACCGGCCACTCGCTCGGCGGCTGGGAAGCCGAATACGTCTCGCAGCAAACCGGATTGGGCGGAATAGGCTTCGAGAGTCCCGGCATCAACACCATCGTCGACGGCAACGGCGCCAACTCCGGCTTCGTCAATATCGAGACCTATGGCGACCCCGCGGCGTACTTCGCCAGCGACCTGCCCGGCCTGCAGCCGTTCATGCCCGCCTATGTCCCCGGCGGCGGAACCAAACCGCATTACGGACCGATCGTGATGATCGGTGACCCTGATGCGGTTGCGCCGCTGTTCAATTCGTCTGCTCTATACGGATACGGACCCATCGGGGATGCGATCTTCATGATCGACACCCTGGGCAATTTCTTCGAACATCATCTGCCCGCCATGCAGGCCCACAACCTGGACGTCGCCCCGGATCCGACGGTGGTGCCGTGGCTGGGGCTACCGATGGGGCCGGTCGAGGACGGCTACGGCACGCTGACGATCTCGCAATTGTTGCAGGCCGCGTCGCTGGCGGGGACGCTGATCAGGCCCTAAGCCTTTTGCCGCCGCGATGTGAATGGCCAGTCCAGAGGCCATCGCACGGAATCGGGTTCGTTCCCGCACGGATGCTGCGCCCGCCGACGCGGCGCACACCCAACACCGTCATCCGTAAGTGCGCTTATGGATGCACTTATCAGCTCGGCAGCTGACGGTGGGCGGAGCCCACACCTCGGGTCGGCAGCGGGCAACACCCTGATCAGTTGAGCAGTATGTGAATGAATATTCTTCAATACCTTGACGTCACAAGTCGGTCAGTCATACGGTGCAAACGGCAACCCATGAAACGCGTCACGTGACGACGTCGGCATCAAGCAGTGAACGGATGTGAATTCCTCATCTTCTGTGTCCACCAAATGCATTTGTGCGTAGGTCATTTGACGTTCAGAGCGCTCACCGCCTCAGGAATGCACGTCGATGCCTAGGCAGGATCTGGCCGCAACCCAACAGCCGAACACCGGCGGCGTCGAAGCCATCGAGAACTGGACCGTCGGCTATGTGAAGCGGCATCCGCTCGCATCGTTGACCACTGTCGGCGATCAGTTCGTGCTCGGTGTGCGGACTCTGCAGTACTTGTTCCTCGACCTCGTCACCGGCCGCTTCCCGTTCCAGGAGTTCGTCCGCCAGGGCGCCTTCCAGGCCGGCACCGCGGTGGTACCGACCGTGCTGGTGGCGCTACCGGTCGGCGTGACGCTGTCGATCCAGTTCGCCCTGCTCGCAGGCCAGGTCGGCGCCACCTCGCTGGCGGGTGCGGCCAGCGGCCTGGCCGTCATCCGGCAGGCCGCGTCACTGGTCGCGGCGATCCTGATGGCCGCCGCCGTCGGCTCCGCCATCACCGCCGACCTCGGCTCGCGGACCATGCGCGAGGAGATCGACGCCATGGAAGTCATGGGTGTCTCGGTGATCCGCCGCCTCGTCGTGCCGCGATTCGCCGCCGCCATCATGATCGGCGTCGCGCTGACCGGGGTGGTGTGCTTCGTCGGGTTCCTGGCGAGCTATCTGTTCAACGTCTACTTCCAGAACGGCGCACCCGGCAGCTTCGTGGCCACCTTCGCCTCGTTCACCACCCCCGGCGACATGGTGCTCGCGCTGCTCAAAGCGGTGGTGTTCGGCGCGATCGTCGCGATCGTGTCCAGCCAGAAGGGGCTGTCCACCAAAGGCGGCCCGACCGGGGTGGCCAACTCGGTGAATGCCGCTGTCGTCGAATCGATTCTGATCCTGATGGTCGTCAACGTCGTCATCAGCCAGCTCTACAACATGCTGTTCCCCCGGGTGGGGCTGTGACGTGACGGTATCGACCTACAGTCCGTTCCGGGTCCCGTGGGCGCGGCTCTCACGCATGCTCACCTCGCCGATCCTCCGACTCGGCCACATGCTGGTGTTCTTCATCCGTGCGGTCGCCGCGGTGCCGATCGTCTTACGGCACTACCGAGCCGAGTTCGCCCGGCTGCTGTCAGACATCGCCTGGGGCAACGGATCACTGGTGGTGGGCGGTGGCACCGCAGGCGTCGCGTTGGTCTTGGGCGTGACGGTCGGTGCCATAGTCGGCATCGAGGGCTACAACTTCCTGAACCTGCTGGGCCTCGGACCCGCAACCGGAATCATCTCCTCGCTGGTGAACACCCGCGAGCTCGCGCCGATCGCGGCATCGCTGGCGTTCGCCACCCAGGGTGGTTGCCGCTTCACCGCGCAGCTGGGGTCCATGCGGATCGCCGAGGAAATCGACGCTTTGGACTCGCTCGCCATCCGGCCGATCCCGTATCTGGTCACCACCCGGCTGATGGCGTCGGTGGTCGCCGTGATCCCGCTCTACGTCTTGTGTTTGGCGGTGAGCTACCTGACCACCCAGATCGTGGTCGAGGTGATCAGCGGCGGATCGAACGGTGCGTACATGCACTACTTCACGCTGATGCTGTCCGGCACGGACATCCTGTACTCACTGCTGAAGGCGGTCGTGTTCGTCTGGATCGCCTCGACGATCCAGTGCTACTACGGCTTCTACGCCAGCGGCGGACCCGAAGGCGTCGGCATCGCCGCCGGGCACGCGATGCGGGCCGCCATCACCGTGACGATCGTGGTGAACATGCTGATGACCATGGCGCTGTGGAGCGTCGACGCCGGCGCGAGGTTCGGCGGGTAGATGGCGAATTCCTTTGACACCGACGGGCGCGGCCCCACGGATCGTCAGCTGCTCGGCTGCGGTGTCGCCGTCGTGGTGGTCGCCGCGTTGGTGACGACGCTGCTGCTGGCCAAGTCGAACGGCAAACTCGACAACTACGTGCGGGTGGTCGCCGATCTGCTCAACGTCGGTGACGGGCTGCCGCAGAAGTCGGATGTGAAGTATCACGGTGTCCTCGTCGGCGCGGTCGACAGTGTGGTCCCCGCGGCCGACGGCCACCCCAACTACGTTCACATCGACCTCAAACCCGAGTACGCGGGCTCGATTCCGGCGTCGGTGACCGCGCGGGTGGTGCCGTCCAATGTGTTCGCGGTGTCGTCGGTGCAACTCGTCGCAGACGGCGCGGGCCCGGCGATCCGCGCCGGTGAGCACATCCCCGAGGACACCGCGCTGCCGACTGTGCTGTTCCAGACCACGATCAGCAAGCTGCGCGATGTGCTCGCTGCCACCGGCCGCGGCCGCGAGGACCGCAGCGTCGGCATCCTGGCCGCGGTCAACGCCGCGACCGAAAACCGCCGCGGGAAGCTGCTCACCGGCGGCGCGCAGCTGAATCGGCTTCTGGATCAACTGAACTCGGTGGTCAGCACCGACGACGGACCCTCGACGGTCTCAGCGCTGATCGACGCCACGCACGGGCTGGCCCAGACCGCGCCCGATCTGGTCGATGCCCTGCACCAGGCCGTCCGACCCATGCAGGTGCTGGCCGAGAAGCGTTCGGCGTTGACCGCGTTGGTGACCGGCGGCACCCACACTCTGGGCACCACGCGCACCGCGCTCGACAATCACATCGACCAGCTGACCGGCATCAGCCACGACCTGACGCCGGTGGTGGGCAGCCTCGCGATGAATGCAGGCAAGTTCGTGCCGGCGTTCACCAAACTGAACGGGTTGTCACGCAAGTTCTTCGACGAAGTGTGGATGCCGGCGCTGGACACCGGCAACATGCGCGTCAACCTGTCGCTGACACCGAGCTATGACTACACCCGCGCCGACTGCCCCCGGTACGGCCAACTGCTGGGCAACAGCTGCTACACCGCGCCGAAGATCGTGGTGCGCCCCGACCTGCCGGAGATGCTGCTGCCGCAGAACTACCAGCCGCCCAAGGATCTGGCCCCGCCGCCCGGCACCGTCGTCGGGGCAGGTGGCAACCTCGTCGCCGTCGGTCCGCCGCTGATCAATCCGACGCCGAACCTGACCGACCCGAACCCCCCGACGCCGTGGTGGGCACCGCCGTTTCCGCCGGTACCCGGCACCGCCGACCCGAACAACGTGCCGCCGCCACCGGCTGCGCCTGCGCCGCTACCCGCCGAAGCCGGAGGGTCTTGATGAGATTCCGTGCCCCGTTGATCGGGCTGTCGCTGTTCATGATCGTGGCGGTGACGCTGACCTGGCTGGTGTACGTCACGCTGCGCCGCGACGTCGCCGGCCCCACCACCCCGTACGCGGCGATGTTCACCGACGTGTACGGACTGCGGGAAGGTGACGACGTCCGGATGGCCGGCGTGCGGGTCGGGCGCGTCGAAAAGATCGAACTGGCAGGCACATTGGCCAAGGTGTCGTTCGTCGTCCAGAACGATCAGCCGTTGTTCGGCAACACGGTCGCCTCGGTGACCTACCAGAACATCGTCGGCCAGCGGTACCTCGGGCTGTCGCTCGGCACGCTCGGCAGCCCGGGTCCCCTCGCACCGGAGGCCACCATCCCGGTCGAACGCACCGACCCGTCGTTCGACGTCGGCACCCTGCTCAACGGTTACGAGCCGCTGTTCAGCGTGCTGAACCCCCGCGACGCCGACAACCTGACGAAGGGCGTGATCCAGTCGTTGCAGGGCGACAACGCCTCGATCGTGAACCTGGTGAACCAAACATCCACGCTGACCGACACATTCGCCGGGCGGGATCAGACACTGGGTGACGTCATCACCCAGCTGAACACGGTGATGAGCAACCTGGCCGGGCAGAACAAGAGCCTCGATCAGGTGCTGTCCCAGACCAGCAAGGTGGTCGCTGATTTCAACGCGCGGCGCCCCGAACTCGTCGACTCGACGGGCGCGCTGGCGCGGGTGATCCGCCAGCTGTCCACGATCTCCGACACCGTCAACCCGCAGCTGAACGACATGATCACCCGCCAACCAGGTTTCACCGGCCACCTGGTCGACATCGAGCCGCAGCTCGCGTTCACCGGCGCCAACCTGCCGCTGTTGCTGAAGGGGCTGGCCCGGATCACCAATGAAGGCGCGTACGCCAACGCCTACGCCTGCGACCTGAACGGCACCGGCTTCTTCCCCGGCCTCAACGACATCACGCCGATCATCGTCAACGCGGCGACCCCAGGGAACAAGGCGATGTACACCCCACGATGCAGGAACATGGCCAATGGCTAGGCGCACGCTGGAAAGCTACAACAAGACCTGGCTCGGCCTGATCGCCGTCGCCGTGGTCACCGTCATCGTCGGAGCGATGCTGATTGCCAACGCGGCCAACATCTCTCACCGGCACTACACCGCGAAATTCCTGCAGGCCGCGGCGCTGCAGGTGGGCAACCCGATCACCATCGGCGGCATCCAGGTCGGCAAGGTCACCAGCATGAAGCTGGCCGGTGATCACGTCGAAGCCGGCTTGGAGGTGCGCGACGACGTCACACTCGGCAAGGACTCGAAGGCGGTCATCAAAGTCGCCACCATCCTGGGCTCACGCTATCTCGCGCTGGAGCCTGAAGACGGGGGTAGCCTGCCGGACAACACCTTCGACCTGTCCCACACCGAGGTGCCCTACGATCTGCAGGCCGCGCTGGCCGACGTGACGACCACCTACGAGCAGGTCGACACCGACGCGTTCGCGAAGTCGCTGGGGATCCTGGGCACGCAGATGCAGGGGCTGCCCGCCGTCGTGCCGCAGGCCATGCAGAACATCCAGACCCTGTCCACGGTGATCGCCGACCGTCGAGACCAGTTGGGCGCCTTACTGAAAAGCACCGACATGATCAGCAGCACCCTGGAGCGTCAGCACGCCAACATCGCCGCGATGATCACTCAGGGCCAAGAGTTGATCGGCCGGTTCGTCGATCGCAGTGCGACGTTCCACGCGATGCTCGCGGCGCTGACCAACCTTGTGAACACGATGAGCACCACTGTGGTGGCCAACCGCGGCGAGCTGGATCAAACCATCACGAATCTGCGCCGGCTGTCCGACCTGTTGGCCCAGCACGACGATCTCCTCCGCAGCACCCTGCAGGCCGGGCCGGTGGCGCTACGCGGCTTCGCCAACGCCAGCGGCACGGGCAACGCGGTCGACTTCAACACGCCCAACGGAATCGCCGTCGACTCGTGGATGTGCGCAATCAGCGGGCGGGCCAAGCAGTTCGGCATGATCTCGTACTACAAGGACTGCAAGTGAGCGCGCGGCTGTTGGCTCTCGTGACGGTGGCCGTGGTGGTCGTGGCGTCCGTGGTCACGGTGGCGTGGGTGTACTTCCGCTCGACCACTGACCACATCACGCTGACCGCTCAATTCGACAGCGCCGCAGGGCTTTATGTCGACAACACGGTCGCAGTGCTCGGCATGCCGGTCGGCAAGGTCACCGCGATCACCCCGAAGAGCGGCTACGTCGAGGTGCAGTTCACCGTCGACCGCGACGTGCAGATCCCGGCCGATGCGCAGGCGGTGACGATCTCGACGTCGATCCTCACCGACCGGCAGATCGAGCTGACGCCGCCGTACCGCGGCGGCCCGGTGCTGAAGAACAACGACACCATCGGCCTGCCGCGCACCAAGACGCCGGTCGAGTTCGCCCGGGTGCTCGGAGTGCTGGACAAGATCTCGACGTCGCTCAAGGGCGACGGGAACGGCAACGGTCCGGTGGCCGACGTGGTCAACTCGGGTGCGGCGATCGCCGACGGTAACGGGCAGAAGATCAAGGACGCACTGGGCCAGCTGTCGAATGCGTTGCGCCTGTCCGCCGACGGCGGCGAACAGACCCGCGATCAGCTGACCACGATCGTGCGCAACCTGAGCTCGTTGTTGCAGGCCGCCGCCGACAATGACGCCACGTTGCGCGACTTCGGCACCACGGTGCGCCAGCTGAGCCAGATCGTCAACGACGAAGACTTCGGCAGCGGCACCACCGGCAAGACGATGAACACCCTGCTCACCCAAGTCGGTGACTTCCTGGAGAAGAACAGGGACAACATCAAAGCCGTTGTCAACAATGGCAATACGACGGCCAACACCCTCGTCGAACGGCAGCGTGATCTCAAGGAGTTCATCGACGTCGCGCCGCTGACGCTGGACAACATGTACAACGTCGTCGACCAGAACAACGGCGCCGCGCGCGCCCGGGTGCTTACTGACCGGGTGCTGTTCGACAGCCAGTACACCAAAGAGATCTGCAACCTGATGGGCCTGCGCCAGTTGGGCTGCAGCACCGGCACATTGCAGGACTTCGGGCCGGACTTTGGCCTGTCCTATGTGCTGGACGGCATGGCTGCGATGGGCCAGAAATGAAGCGCTGCGTAGCGATTCTGGTGGTGGCGGTCGGTGCCACGGCGTGCTCGTCGAATGGGCTGTCCAGCCTGCCGCTGCCGGCACCCACCGTCGGCAACGGCGGCTACCGGATCACCGCGGTGTTCTCCAACGCGCTGAACCTGCCCGCGGAGGCCAAGGTGAAACTCGCCGGTGCCGATGTGGGCCAGATGGAATCGATGGTGGCGCACAACTACACCGCCGTCACCACCATCCGGATCATGGACGGAGTGCGGCTGCCGCAGGGCAGCACAGCCGAATTGCGCTCGGCCACCCCGCTGGGCGATGTGTTCATCGCGCTGAAGCCCCCTCCCGGAGCCTCCCCGGCGACGCCGTTGTTGAAGGACGGCGACACCATCGGCCTGGACAAGACCGCCGCCGCGGCGACGGTCGAATCGGTGCTCAGTTCGGCGGCGGTGATGGTGAACGGCGGCGCGGTGCGCAACTTCACCAACATCATCAACGGGATGGGTAAGGCGACCGGAGATCAGGGCCAGGCGTTCGGCGACCTGATCGCCAAGACCAACGGCACACTGTCCAAGCTGACCGCGCGCTCCGACCAGATCTCGGATGCGTTGACCGAAACCTCGCGACTGGCCGGCGAACTCGACGCCAAGAACCAGGCGCTGACCGAGGTGATGGTGGCTGCGGGTCCGGCGACCGATACGCTGGCCGCCAACGCCGACACCGTCGCCGACGTCGTCCAGCAGGCCGGTGACACCAGCAAGCAGTTGGAGAAGTTCCCGTCGATCGCGGGCACCGACACCAGCGGGCGCAGTGTGATCGGCGACGCCAACACCATCGCGCGGTCGTGGAATGACCTTGTCCTGGCGCCGGACGCGAATCTGGCCGCCTTGAACCGGTTGATGCCGCCGATCATCAAAGCGACTGCCAGCAACGCGTTTTCGGTGCGGGCCAGTATCGACCGGCTGGTGCTCGGCTCGATGCCCGATGCCGGCTTCCTCGGCGACCCCGGGTTCCACGGGCCCAAGCGCTACGACTGGGCGCAGATGGTCGGCTCGTTCAAGTACACGCTGTGGCGCTTGCAGCAGCGGGTCGTCGGGTCCGGTCCCGGTGTGCCGCAGGTGCCGGTGCTGCCGAGCCCGACTGATCCGGGGCAGTTGATCGTCGCGCCCCAGGGGCCGCCGCCGGGACCGCCGCCGTCGGAGCCGCCGCCATGATCTCTCACGCCGCCGACCTCCTGGTCCGGGTGGTCAGATTCGGCTATCGACAGCGATTATGGCTCTCGACAGCGGGTTTGGTGATGACCCTGGTGGTCGGCGCCGCCTACGTGATGCTCGGCGCGTTGCGGGTGTCACCATTCGACTCGGCGTACCGGGTGACCATCCAGTTGCCGGAATCCGGCGGCCTGCTGCCCAATCAGGACGTCACACTGCGCGGGGTGGCGATCGGGCGGGTGCAGTCGCTGGCGATCACACCCGACGGCGTCAACGCGGTGGCGACGGTGCGCTCGGACGTGCGGATCCCGGCGGCGAGCCCGGTGCGGGTATCGGGGCTGTCCCCGGCCGGTGAGCAGTACATCGAATTCGCACCGGATTCCGACGCCGGCCCCTACCTCCACGACGGCAGCGTGATCGCGCAGAGCAAGACGTCGGTGCCGGTCAGTCTGGCCGACGTCCTCGCCCATGCCGACGGGATGCTGAAGCAGGTCGACCCGGCCAAGCTCGAGCTGATCAAGAAGGAGCTCAGCCTGACCAAGGAGGGCCCGCAGAAGCTGGCCGACATCATCGACGGCGGCACATTCCTGCTCTCCACCCTGGATTCGGTTCTGCCGCAGACCACGAGCATTCTGCGGACCAGCCGGATCGTGCTGACCACGGCGGCCGACAAGAACGCGGGCATCAAGGTAGCCAGCGGCAACCTCGCGCGCACCTTCGTCGGGGTGAACAAGATGGTCGACGGGTACCGGCGGTTGGTCGACCAGACGCCCCAGACACTGTCGGCCACCGACAACCTGTTCACCGACAACTCCGACACCATGGTGGGGCTGTTGACCAGCATGGCCACCGCGTCGCAACTGTTGTACGTCCGAGTGCCGGCCCTCAACGCGCTGTTCCCGGATTATCGCGGGTCGCTGCTCGACGCGTGGAGCACGGTGATGCACGACCACGGCCTGTGGGCGACCGCCGACATCTACCCGCGCTACGCGTGTGACTACGGCACGCCTCGGCGGCCTGCGTCGTCAGCCGACTACCCCGAGCCCTACCTGTACACCTACTGCCGCGACGACGATCCCGCGGTGCTGATCCGCGGCGCCAAGAACGCACCGCGGCCGGCCGGCGACGACACCGCCGGGCCGCCCCCGGGTGCCGACCTGGGCGCCACCACGGACCCGACACCCAAGGGCCGCTACACCATTCCGACCCCGTACGGCGGCCCTGTGCTGCCGATCGAACCGCCGAGTTGAGGAGATTGTGATGACTGCGACGACTGACATCGAACCCGAGGTCTCGGCCGCGGAGGAGACGGCTGACGAGGTTGCCTCCGACGAGCCGAACACGCGGCGACGCTGGCCTCTGATCCGGCGAGTGTTGCTGGGCGCGTTGATCGTTGCGCTGCTCGGCGGATCCGGCTTCCTGGGCTGGCAGGCGTGGCAGCAGCATCGGGTCGAGGTGGCGTCCCGCGACGGGCAGGCCGCGGCCGTGCGCTATGCGCAGGTGCTGACGAGCATCGACTCCAACAACGTCGACCAGAACTTCGCCGACGTCCTCAACGGGGCGACCGGCGAATTCAAGGACATGTACTCGCAATCCAGCGCGCAACTGCGTCAGCTGCTGCTGGACAACAAGGCCACCGCGCATGGTGTGGTGATCGATTCGGCGGTCAAGTCGGCGACGCCCGACAAGGTGGTCGTGTTGATGTTCGTCGACCAGACGGTGGCCAATAAGGCGGCGCCGGACCCGCGGATCGACCGCAGCCGGGTCAAGATGACGATGGACAAGGTTGACGGAGCCTGGCGGGCAAGCAAAGTCGAACTCCCCTGATGTTTGTTCGGTTGTCCGGCGTTCTCGCTGCGGCCGCGGTTGCGGCGGCTCCGGTGGCCGGCGCGTCGGCACCGGATCTGTGCGCCGGTCTGGGTACCGATTGGGACGGCGCCTACTGTCACACCTCGGTGCTCTCGGAGCGCAAGGCCGTCCGCGATATCAAGGTGGCGGTGCCCGGCGATCTGGTCGACAACCCGGTGACCGGACCGACCATTCGCGACTACCTCACGCAGTTGGTCAACAACTGGCGCAACGTCGGCGTGCACATGGTGGCCGACAGCTTCGGTGAGGAGAACTTCCAGATCCTGCAACGCGGCGACGTGCTGAGCGTGGTGTTCCACGAGGACTATCACGCCGACGGACCCAGAGTTAACAACGCTTTTCGCACGTTCACCTGGGACATGGGCCGCGGCGTTCGGCTGGGCCTGGTCGACGTGCTCAAGCCCGGAGTGGACCTCGGAGCGATCGCGTCGCTGGGCGCGCCCTTCGTTCAGGATGCGTTGGACGCCGCGCCGCCGCAGCATCAGCCGGGCACGTATCCGTTCGTGGCGGACCGGTGGGGGCCGGACAAGGTGTACTCCGGCGGCTACAAGGCGTGGGCGTTGAGCGGTGACGAGCTGATCCTGTACATGCCGGACTATCCGGTCGCCCATGACACGCCGCTCGACTACACGCCCGGCACCATGCAGTGGTCGATGGACGGCGGCACCGTGCAGGTGCACATTCCATTGTCGGCGCTGAGTTCGGTGCTGCGGCCCGAGTTCGGCGGGGTGTGATCTAGCGTGGAATCCGTGTCAGAAGGCGAACCCGGTGTTCGGCGGCGGCCCAAGGATCGCAAGGCGCAGATAGCGCGGGCGTCGGCCGATGCGTTCGGGTCGCAGGGTTATCACGCCGTCAGCATGGAGGACATCGCCGCCCGGGTCGGCATCACGCCCGCCGCGCTGTATCGGCACTCCCCCAGCAAGTACGACCTGTTCCGCGACGCCGTGCTGGGGCTGAGTCAGATGCTCGTCGACGTCACCGCGTTCGCCGATGACGCAGCCGACGCCAATCCCGCAGAAACGTTGCAGGCGTTGATATCTGCATTGGTCGACGCCACGATCACGAACCGGGCGGCCGGTGGGCTGTATCGGTGGGAAGCGCGGTATCTCAAGGACGACGACCGTGCGATCCTGGTTCACCAGCTCAAGGTCGTGAACGAGCGCCTGCACCTTCCGTTGCTCGCGCTGAGGCCCAAACTGCGCGCGAGTCAGGCGTGGACACTGTCGTCGGCTGCCCTGACCGTGATCGGCAGCATCACGGATCACTCCAATCCGCTTGCCGTGGGCGAGATCCGGTCGGTGTTGAACACGATGACGGCCGACGTGCTGGCCGCCGAGCTACCCGTGGGGCGGCGCCGCGCGGTGTCACGGCCCGAGCCTCTGACCATCGGCGCCGAGGCCGGTATGTACGAGCATGTGCTGTTCGAATCGGTGCGGTTGTTCTACGAGAACGGGTATCGCAATACGAGCATGGAGGACATCGCGTCGGCGGTGGGCATCCAGGCGTCGGGGCTGTACCGGTCATTCCCCGGTAAGGCGGACATTCTGGCGCTGGCGTATCGACGCGCGGCCGACCAGCATTCGAGCGACACCGCCGCCGCGCTGTCCCGCACCTCCGATCCGGAGGAGGCACTGGACGAAGTGATCGACGAGTACCTCGGCCGGGTGATGGAGTGGCCGGACCTGCCGTACGTGTATTACACGGAGCGGCACAATGTTCCGCCGGGCGATCTTCGCGTATTGGAGACCATCGAATCGTCGACGATGGATGCGTGGGCGCGGTTGGTGACGACTGCGCGCCCGGAGATGAAGGTCGGCGCTGCACGGTATGCGGTGGGCGCAGCCTTGGCGCTGACGGTGGACTTCCGGCGGCTGTTCGCGCGCGAATCCGGGCCGGAGTCGGTGGCGACGATCCGGCGGCTGATGGAGGTCACGCTGCTGGGCCGGCCGGTGCGGCGTCGACGGTAGGGGTTTCGACTGTGGGGCCTATGCACGCGAAATCGCCAAAATGCGTGCACGAGGCCCACACTCGAGATGCTTCCCCGCCCAGCGTGGGCGTTGTCGTCGACTTCTTGACGATTCGCCACCGATAGGGCGCACGCTCGGCGCTGGGCGTCCGCCGATCGAGTCCGCACGCTCCCGGTGGTTATGGCGTTGTTCTGGAACGTGATATCACCGGCGATATCGCGTCCTGGACAACCCCATTACCCCAGCGCGCTTTAGGGTTTCGACTCTGCGGTCAGCACATCGAGATTGCATACAGATCGCCATTTTTCGCCAATTTGCGATCTGAGCGCAGTCTCGATGAGGCGTTTACCAGACGCGGATGTAGTCGATCAGCATGTTGGCGGGGTAGCTGCCGCCGGTGGGATCACCACCACCGGAGCCGGCGACCGCGAGGTCGAACACCGGCATCATCGAGTAGCCCGGGTCGTTGAACTGCCAGTCCGGAAGTGAACGCGCCGGCACGTTGAAGTAGGGCGCCGCACCGTCCTTGGAGAACCGCATGCCGGCGTCGTCCCACACCACGCGCCAGGTGTGCCAGGCGCTGTCGACGGAGATCGTCTGGCTGACGTGTTCGCCGCCGTTGAGCTTGGCGTGCACCGCGGTGCCGGGGGCCCACTTGCCGTTGCCGTACCACTCCATGACGTCGACTTCGCCGCCGTTGACGGGGCTCTCGTTGGATAGGTAGAACGCGGGCCAGCAGCCTGGGGTCAGGCAGTCCATCTTCATCCGGGCTTCCCAGGTGTGGCCGATGCCGCCCTGCCACTTCCCGAAGATCTTGCCGCTGTAGTAGGTGGGGCCGTCTTTGGCGGCGTGGAAGACGAGGTTGGAGTTGCCGTCGAGGTAGACGTTGCGGCGGTCGTCGCGGTATTGGCCAACGTTGCCGGGCAGCTCCCAGAAGGTGGGGTCTTCCATCGATTCGCGGGCCAGCGCGGTAGTCCACTTCGACGGGTCGGGGGCGGAGCCGGCGGGGCCGTCGAATTCGTCGTGGAAGATGTAGTTCTGCGGTGCCGGGGCCTCGGGGACGGGTCGCGACGGGGCGGCGCCGGCCTGCGGGATCTTGGTGGCGGCGACCAGCAGGCCGAAGCCTGCGGTCATGAGCATCTGGCGACGATCCATGGACCCATGAAAGCCGCTGCGTTGGACTGGGCGCAACCTTGCGGTCGGCTGTATGCGCATTGAGCTGCGGTTATGCCTGTTGCGGTCGTACCGTTGTCGGGTGGCAGATCAGACAGCGGCGATCACGCCGGCGCCTCCGCCGGATGCGATCATGCGGGCCGTCAACCCGCTCATGCGGTATCTGTTGCGCACCCCGCTCGCCGGTGGGCTGCGTAAGCAATTCATGGTGCTGTCGTTCAAAGGGCGCAAGACCGGGCGGGAGTTCGTGGTGCCGGTTTCTGCGCATCACATCGACGGCGATCTGTATGCGTTAATCGGGAGCGTGTGGAAGCTGAACTTCCGCGGCGGCGCTCCTGCGTCGGTGTTGTACGACGGTGTTGAGCGGCCGATGCGCGGCGAGCTGATCGAGGACCGTGAGCAGACGGTGTCGCTATTTCATCGGTGTGCGTCGGCGTATGGAGTGAAGCGGGCGCAACGGATGATGGGGCTTCAGTTCCGCGATGATCGGATTCCGACGGTCGAAGAGTTCCGCGAGGCGATCGAGGTGAACAAGCTGGCGGCGATCCGGTTCACTCTGGAATAGCGTTAAAGTCGTTTAGCGTCAAGGGCTTTCATCAGCGAGGGTCGCCTCGCGTAGTCCTGGCGAATCTGCGCGATGAAGGACGCGAAATCGGCGCTGCAACCGCCGCGGTCATAAAGTTTCTTCATCGTCGCCAGCGTCGCGGCAATACCGGGATAGAGCTTGGTATCGGGGTAGCGGAGATCGCTCTCGAGCTGCGGACGGTACAGGTCTGCGGCTTCCACCGGCCGAGCCTCCGCGCCGCGGTCGGCGAGTTCCTTCCATGCCCAGCCGGGGCCATAACGCTCGGCCGCGTGCCACGCAGCGTCGACGTCACCCTCGCTCAAACACAGCTGAACCAAAACCGCGCCGAACGCGAAGCGGTCAGACACTGCCAGTTGCCGCGCGTGATCGAAGGCCCAGGTGCGCTCGGTATCGGCACGGTCGATGCCGGCAGCGAAATCGATCAGGACTCGATAGGTGGCGACCGACGATCTTCGGACGAAGTCCGTTCGAAGCACGCCGACCGCATCATCGATCCGGCCAAGGTCTCGGTAAGTCGCAGCGACATCGTCGGGGCTCAGCCAGTATTCGTTGCCGCCGCCCTGACTGCTGACTCTCCCCTGGGCCACTGCGCGGTCGATCCATGCCAGGGCTTCCTCAGCGCGGCTGGCGCCGCGTAACCGGTCGACGATCGCCCCGTATTGCGGGTGTTCCTCCCGGTGGGCGAGCAACTGGACGGCCCGGTCGACGTCACCGTCGTGATCAGCGAGCTCGAGCAACATTGCGTCGATTTCGAACCGTTGCCAGTGATCGCGGTCTGCCAGCTTTCGATCCAGTGCCGCGACCGCACGGCGATAGGTTTCGAGTGCTTGTTCGTCGAAAGAACCCACGAAGTCGGCCAGCACCACGTGCGGCCACCCCGGGGAGTCGGCCCGGAATTTCACCAGCCACTTCGCCAGTTCGACGGAGTCAGGCTGACCCAATCGACAGGCTCGCGCGTAGAGATCGGCAGCGCGTTGGCATTGATCGCCGATCGAGCCTGAGGAGTCGTCAACGTTGCCGAGCATCTTTCGTAACCGGGTCAGCGCGTACAACAGGGCAGGACGCACGAGTTCCGCAAAACCACTGTCCAAATGGACTTCGAGTTCGTCGAGCATGTCACTGGCCGATTCCGCGACCTCAAACGAACGGCGATAGTCGACAAAGCCTCTGAATGTCAGGGCATTTCGCACGTAGGCTTCCAACTCGGCCTTGGTCTGCGAGTTGTCGCCGGACGCGGCCGTCGCGCGAACCTCCAGCATTCGACGGACGCCGGCATCGCGCTGCGCAAGCGTCATGACGAGATCGCGCAACTCAGCGATTTCCATTGCCTGCACCGCCGCTTCGACCGTGGTGGTTGCTGTGTCGTCGGCAGGGACCCTTCCCGTGTCGATCGCCGCGAGTCCCGTCGCAACCAAATGCTTGCAGAAGTTGCCGTCGCCATGGTGCGGGCAAGTGCAAAATCCGGTGAGCGAGGGTCCGGACCAATCGAGCTCTACGGTGTAGACGTTCTTGGCCTGAATCGACGCATAAGCCTTGGAGGCGGTCATGCGGAGCCCTCGGACATAGCGCACGTAATCCTCGCCCCGGCCGTAGACCCGCTCGCCGGCAGCCCGGAGCAGCGTGGTTTCGGAGAGCGGCACATGATCATGGTGCCCGATAACGAGTCTGCGCGCAGTCGCCTTTTGTCGAGTGTGGCGGCGTGGGCATCCTATATCTCATTCGAGTGCAACAGCGGTGATGTCCGTATGAATGAAGTCGTCGCCGACGAACAGCAATGGTTCACCGGTGACCGAGGCAAGGGCGTAGGAGTAGCAGTCACCCAGATTCAGGCTGGCACGGTGGCCGCTGCCGCGCCCGAACTCTCGGTAGGCGCGTGCGGCATTCGTAGCCTGCTCGGCATCGAAAGGCACTGTCACGATGCCCAATTGGTCGATGAGGCGCTCTACACGTCGCAGATCTTCGGGTTTCAGTCGCCTCATGAGGACCGCCGCCACCTCGACCAGCGTGGCAGCGGACATCTTCGGCTCGGCCGCACCCATCAGCGCCTCGACTAACCGATCGCGCCCCGACTCGTTGAGCGCTATGGCCACGATCGCCGAGGTATCGACTATCACGCAGGCAGCCCGTTCTCGTCGTACAGGTTGGTTTGGTCTTTCATAATCGATTTGCGCTGATGCGCGGTGATCGACCGATCCAGTTCGGCGAGCAAGTCATCGACCTTCTGGCGTCGAGTATCTCCGCCCTCGCCAGCGGTGACCTGGGCGAGCCTAGCGCGCACCGCTTCTTCGACGGCGCTCGTCTGACTAAGTCCCGTACGCCGAGCGAGTTCCCTGACGAGCGCAACCGTCTGTGGGTTTTTGATGTTCAGACTCATGGTAGAAGTCTACCGGTTAATGGTAGATTTCTACATAGAGAGACGCTACGGTTGCTGCTACTTGGAATCAAGTGCCTGCGGCACTTCGGTTTCGGGCTCGGCTTGATGCCCGATAGCGCCGAAGACAGCGACGGCCACCGCACCGGCGACGGCGCCGACGAATCCGAGGGCCACCGCCCAGCCGAGTCCGGGCCGGGAGCTGTCGCCGAGGAACGCGACGCCGACGATTCCGGGCACCACCGTCTCGCCGACGACGAGTGCCGCGGTCGCGCCGTTCACAGAGCCGAGTTGCAGCGCCACAGTGTGCAGGTAGAAGCCGC
The DNA here is from genome assembly GCF_002086695.1 of Mycolicibacterium rhodesiae. Taxonomy (GTDB): domain Bacteria; phylum Actinomycetota; class Actinomycetes; order Mycobacteriales; family Mycobacteriaceae; genus Mycobacterium; species Mycobacterium rhodesiae. The sequence continues at coordinate 432,216 of NZ_MVIH01000003.1, read as the reverse complement.
CGATGCCGGCGACGGCGACCGTCCACGCGGCAGGGTCGGCCAGCACGACCAATGGTTGCAGCGGCTCAACGCCATCGAGCACGCGCACACCGATCGCGAGCATGCCGAACAGCACGCCGGCGATCAGCCCGGCCATGACCGCGCTTCGGGACCCGAGGATGCGGGTGAGTGCGATCCCGCCGAGCAGGATCAGCACCGACACCGCCAGCACGATCCAGTGGACAAGCCGGTCGGGATCCACCTCGCCGCGCTCACCGGAGCCGAGGCCGAGCACGAACAGGGAGGCGATGACCGCGACGATGGCGATCCAGTCGCGGCTGCGCAATCCGATGCCGAGGACGGCGATCCCGAGTACCGCGGTGACGACGAGGTTGGCGCTGATGATGGTCTGGGACAGGAACAGTGGGATCAGCCGCGCCGAGACCGCGCTGCCGACGAAGCCGACGACGTCCAGGACGATTCCGATGATGAACGCTGCGGTGACCGCGGCGTGCAGGGTGGAGCGCAGGGTCGGACCGCCGGTGGCGGTGACGTGTCCGGTCGCGCCGCGGTCGCGGGCTGCGGCGGCTGATCGGCGTGCGCCGTAGGCCTGCAGCACCGAGGAGACGCCGTAGCCGACGCACGCCAGCAGCGCGGCCAGGACACCGATCATCACCGCTTGAGGCTACGGCCTGGCGTCAGGCTCCGGCGCACACTCCGGAATCGCGGATGGTGGTGCCGTAGACGTTGACGGTGGCGATGTGCGCGTTGAGCTGACCCGAGGGCAACTGATGCTTCATGTTGTCGCTGATCTGGGTGAGCTGATACCAGAGGTGGTACATCGAATCCCCGTTGTAGACAGGCGAATACTCGCTCTGGTCGGGGTAATTCACGATGAAGAGGGTGTGGGCGCGGGGGCCGAGGAACGCTGCGGACTGGTCGAGGTTGGCTTCGATGTTATTGGCGGTTTGTTGGACGCCGGGGGCTTGCCAGTTGTCGTGTTGGCTGTCGAGGAAGTGTTGGAAGCCGAGCGTTTGGCTCATCAGCGAGTCGTACTGAGCGTTGAACCATTGGCAGGAGTCGCGCATGGCGGTGACTTGCTCGGGGGTGACGCGGTTCTGCCAGAGGTTGTAGGGATAGACGGTTGTGTCGGGCTGCCAGTCGGAGGCGTGCGGTACGAACTGCGGGAGCGACGGGGTTGGGTTGTCGGCGTTGGCGATTGGCGCGGTGAGGGCTGCCGCGATGAGTGCCGTCGCGAATCCTGGCCACATGCGCATAGGCAATTCTTTCGCCTGACAACCGGCGTTGTCTAGGGGCGACGCCGCCCTAACACTGGTTATGCGAGCGGCAGGGTACCGGTTTGATGGTGTGGTCCGGTTGGCCACGGCGATTCCGACGAAGCGATCAGGAAGTGCGGGGTATGAGCCCACAGGAAAACGACGTCGTCCGCCTGCTGCGGCCGCTGCCGCAATACGACCTTGCTGTCGGCGCTCAGGGTACGGTCGTAATGGTCTACCGAGATCCAGGGCTCCCGCCGGCCTATAAGGTGGAGTTCGCGGACGAAGACGGCGTGACCCAAGCGCTGGTGACTCTCAAAGATGACGATGTTGAAGTCACTTGGCGGGCCGACACCTAACCTGTTCTAAGCCCGAGTTCAAGCTCTAGGCAGTCCACCAATTCGCTTCATGGCGAGCGTCATTGGACGGTGTCTGTTATCTACGCCAGATCAATCGGGGGTGGGGTGCCGATGAGGACAGCGGCCATGCGGTAGCCGTCGGGGCCAGCCTTCCAGGCATGATCGACGCCGGTCATGAGGACCAGGTCGCCGGCTTCGATGCGGTGGGCCCCGTCGTCGAGGATGAGGTCGACGCTTCCGCTGAGCACGAGCTCGAGATCGAGGGTGTCGGTGTGGTGCTTGGGGGTCTCGGTGTTGGCGCCTTGGTCGACGACCATCCAGCGGACATGGCCAGGCTCAAGGTACTGGTCGATGAGGTCGGCATTGCCCGCCGGACGCGCCGGCGGCGGGGCCTGGGTGGTGTTGTAGGGAATCGCGATACCGAAACCGGGTGCGACTGAGTTGATTTCGACTTCGTCACTGCTGACGACGCAAGACTTGCCGTCGGCGTCGACTCCGGTGATGAACAGTCGCATGGGGCGTCTCCCTTTCGTCGGTGCCGAGCCAGCGTAGCTGGCACTGGTTCGCCGGATGCCCGTTGCACGACAGACCCGTCGAAGGACATGTAGCGCCGTGTAGCACATCTCGCTACACTGGCCACTATGGCCAGGACGATTCCGCAACGCGAGCTGCGCAACGAGAACGCGAAGCTCATGGATGCGGTGGCAGCGGGTGAGACGTTCGTCGTCACCCGCCGCGGGGAGCCGGTCGCGGAGCTTCGCCCTATTCAGTCCGCCCGCAAGACGTTCATCAGCCGCGACGACTTGGCACGTATCGCGGTCGCGGGTGTTCGGATCGACCCTGACCAGTTTCGTCAGGACCTCGACGCCGCGATCGATCAGAGTGTGTAGATGGCGGCCGGCCTGCTCGACACATCTGTGGTGATCGACTGGCACGATCCGGCCGTCGCCGACAAGCTACCGGACGAGATGGCAATTTCGGCCATCACCGCAGCCGAGCTGGCCGCCGGCCCCCTCCTGGCGAGTACGGCGGTAGAAGCCGCCAAACGCCAATCAAGGCTGCAGGAGATCGAATCTCTGATGGCGCCAATCCCGTTCGACGACAGGGCTGCTCGCAGCTACGGCCTCGTCGTTGCGGCCGTCATCAGCGAAGGTCGCAAACCCCGCAGCCGATTCGCAGATCTGCTGATAGCTGCTACTGCACACGCCCATGGTCTTGACCTGTACACCCGCAATGCGGATGACTTCGCAGGTCTCGGGGATCTGGTTCGCGTAGTGGCAGTGTAATGATGAAGAGCTGCGCCGCAACGAAACCCACTGGCTGAGCTGCCCATGCTCGCACAAATGGTGCCACGCACGACTAATCATCCATGCCGGTACGAGCTGTGGCCCCGAGCCTAGCTGTCGAGAACGCACGTTTCGACAAGGATGCCTTCCTCGCGGATGCCAGTTACCCAGTTGGGTCGTGAAATTCCCAGCGTTGAAATCACGTCGCCTACTTGTACTGCCGCGCAGACTCGCTCGAGAACCTCATCGTCGAATTGCTTAGTTATCGCGATCATTCGACCACCCGGAGGTATTCTTCTGCCGACGTCGGCGCGACCATATCCGCAATGTCACGCGACGGCAGCTGCAAACGCTTGATATAGATCTCCAGGCAAGGGGCTATGCAGCTCCCAGGTGATCGCCATCGGCTTCTCGCCTTCGTGGCTGCGATAAGTGGCCGGACCGAGAAACCAAAATGCGCGATCGTCGGCGCGCAGCCGGCTGAACAGCATGATCGAGCGTCCGTCGCGTTCGTGGTGCCGATATCGCAGACCCGTATCGCTATCGGCCCGTGTCGTCGACTGGCTCTCCCAGTGGACGAGCGTGGGGCTGATGGCGTAATCGCGGTAGCGGGTGGTGGGCGAAAACGCGCCGCTGCTCTTGTCGAGCGTGAACGCCAGCAGTTCGGCATTGGCCTCCTTGGCTTCGTAGACACCCTCCCGCCACGGCGGTGCTGTAGCCGCAGCCCCGATGCCGCAGGCAGCGAGGATCTCAATGCGCGTATAGCGGGCGTGCACCTGCAGCGGGACATCGGGATGACCCGCGAGCGGGCCGTGCAAGTGATCGACCCGGTCATCGAGCTCAATCAGGAGTTGGCGGAGCTCCGCGCGGACTTGTGGGTGGCTCCAGAGAAGGTCGACGCCGTCCTGCACCGAGTGCTCCTTCGTCAGCACCTGATCACTCAGGCTGGCGACGAGCATGCGTACCAGGCGTTGCTGCCGCTTCGGCATCGTTAAAACCACAGGTGGGCTTGATGATTCGAGAAGGCTCCGGTATATGTATATTCGCTCGTCGTCGTCAACGTGCAGCAGACGGCCTAACGCCTTGCGCAGCGGCTTCTCATGAGCTCCCGCCGGCGCGGTCGGCACTCCGGCGGCCTCGCACAGATCCGACCATCCCCGTGAGCCGTCGTACACATCGGGCAGATCGAGTCCGGATTCCTCCAGATACCCGGACAGCGTGACGTCGGGATAGGCCCTATGGACGATTCGCAGTTCCTCAACGCGAGCGGGCCAGCGCGAGGGAATCGCCTCCCGCAGGCTGCGCAGCACGATCTCCGACGCCTCTTCGTCCAGCTGCATGTAGCAGCCGGCAGGCAGGAATGGAAAGCCTTGCTGCACTGCCCGTTCTATGTCGCGACGAGTGCCACCAAGAAGGGCGCGGTAGCGACGGTCAAACCGGAATTCACGTCGATGCGTGCCCACGAAGTCCAGCACAGTGCAAAATGTCTTGCCCGCCGAGCGGCGCAAACCACGGCCGAGCTGCTGAAGGAACAGGGTCGGGCTCTCGGTGGGGCGCAGCATGAGCACGGTGTCCACCGCCGGCACGTCGACACCCTCGTTGAACAGATCGACGGAGAAAACGGCACGGATTCTGCCGCTGGCAAGGTCTTTCAGGGCCGCTGCGCGCTCCACGCGCGAGCTGTCGCCCCACACCGCTACAGCACGAACACCGTGCTGGTTGAAGTGCTTAGCCATGAACTGGGCGTGGTCGATACTGACGCAGAAGCCAAGGGCACGCATGGCACCTGGCTCCTCTGCGAGTCGCAGCACTTCCTGCAGAACGGTACGAGCCCAGGCGTCGGTGCTGGTGTAAAGGTTGCTTAGAGCGTCGATGTCGTAGCCCTGGCCGCGGCGCCACGGGATGTCGGTCAGGTCGAGCCCGTCGTGGATGCCGAAATACATGAATGGCGAGAGCCGCTGCTGGTCGATAGCGTCCCAAAGCCGCAATTCGGCAGCGATGCGGTCGTCGAACCAGTGCAGTATGGACAGCCCGTCGCTGCGTTCGGGCGTGGCTGTCAGGCCGAGGAGTTCGTGGGGTTGGACGTGGTCAAGCAGGCTGCTGTATGACGGCGCCGCTGCGTGGTGGAACTCGTCAACGATTACCACGTCAAAGTGATCGGGCGGCAGGTCGTCGAAGCTGGCGGCGTTCAGGCTCTGAATCGAGGCGAAGACGTGCTCGAAGCGTTGAGGGCGCGACCCGCTGATCCACTTCTCGCCAAACGACGCGTCGCGCAACGCGTGGCGGAAGGTGGCCATGCTCTGGTCGAGGATCTCGTTGCGATGCGCGACGAACAGCAAGCGAGAGCGCGGCAACTCGTCACGTAAACGCCCGTAGTCGACCGCAGCCATCACAGTCTTGCCCGTGCCAGTGGCGGCAACGAGCAGATTGCGGTGATGGCCGCGGCCACGAGATACCGCGATCTGTTCGAGCAGGCGCTCCTGGAACGGTTCGAGACGGATCTCGATGGGACTGAGGACAATCGCGGGACCGGTGTCGACCCGGTCAGCGCGCTTGTCGAACTCCTCATTGTTGTAAGCAACGAAATCGGAACTTTGCCAATAGCTTTCAAACACCGCCTCGAACTTCATGAGGATGTCGGGGTTGCGCGCCGAGGAGGCTCGAATGTTCCACTCAAGCCCAGTAACTTGGGCCGAATGGGTCAAGTTCGACGAACCCACGTAGGCGGTCGAGAAGCCCGAGCGGCGGTGGAACACCCACGCCTTAGCGTGCAGCCGGGTAGTGCTGACGTCGTAAGAGACGCGGACGTCTGCACCCAGAGCGGCGAGTTGGTCGAGCGCGGCACGCTCGGTGGAACCGGTGTAGATGGTGGTAAGGACGCGCAGCGGACGGCCGCGTTCACAGTGACGGCGAAGACGCGCCAGCAGCGGGTTGATACCGCTGCGGCGGATGAAGGCCATCACCACGTCGATGCCGTCGGCCGACTCGATCTCAGCGCCAATCTGGTTGAGCAGACCGGGCTCACCGGGAGCGTTAGTGAGCAGTGTGGAATCGAGGAGCGGGATGAGTGGTTCGGCAATCGGCTGAGCGGTACCGTCAGGCCGTCGTTCAAGGATCGCGTGCAGCACCTCAGCCGGCTCGACCGGGGCTGCGGAGGTGTCGGCCTGCCGAACGATCTCGGCGAGTCGAGCAATCAGGTCACGCGCGACCTGAATTCCGACCTCAACTCGGTCGCTATCGGTCACGGACGTAAGCGACCGCTCGATTTCGCGACTCAGATGTAGCGCGATGCGGTCCGCGGCCTCAGCCGTGTGCAGCGAGCGTCTTTGGGCTTGAGGTCCAAGTGAGCCGAGCTGAGCATGCAGCTCCTCGGTAATGAGTACTTCGTAGATCCCAGAATGCATCTCCCCCACTCGCCGACCATACGACGAGAGCTAATGGCATCCGAGAGTTATTTGCCTCGCGCGTCGTGTTAGTCCCCGAGAAGCGTGTCGAGGTCTAGCATTCCTCGCTACGGTGCGACGTAACGTATGGCCAGGAAGATGCCGCAACGTGGCTGCGCAACACCCATCCCCTAAGCAGCCACCAACGTAATCGGAATCTGCGACTGCCCGGGCCGGGTCAACACGCAGTTCCCCTGCTGGATCTCGGTCACCGAACCGGTCAGGCTCTGGGTGTTCCAGGTGAAGACCATGGCGCCCTTGGTCTTGGACCGGTCCGGACACACTGGCACCTGGCCGATGACCCGCATCATCCAGGTGTGCGCGCCTTGGTAGACGGCCTGGCCCTCGATCAGCGGGGACTTGATGTTGGCCAGGCAGCCCGTCTCGATCACGTTGCACAGGTTCGAGATGGTCCAGGTGTCGATGATCTCGTTCGGGCCCTTCACGGTGTAGCTGCCGCTCATCAGGTCGTCGGCCGCCGAGGCCGTCGGCGCAAGCGCCAACGCCAGCCCGCACACCACCGCAGCGACACCGCCAGCCCGCATGAGCAACCCCTTCCGAAGTCAACGGCTGTCACAGTATCCCGACAACCTGAAAACCTGCAGTACAAGACTCCGCAGCCAACCCGCCACACCGCCGAAGCACCCGCACTGTTCAGCCATTACATCGCCGCCGCCCGCGCTACCGTTAACGCGATCACCATGGCGAATCCCACCGAGCTCGACGCAGCCCGCGCCGCCTACGCCCAAGGCGACTGGCGCACCGCCTACGACCACTTCACCAGCGCCCAAGAAACCGACGAGCTCACCACCGAGGATCTGTCGTCATTCGGCCTGGCTGCCTGGCGCCTCGGCCACGGCCGGCACTCCATGCAGCTCTCTGAGCAGGCCTTCAACCGCCTCAACGCCGCAAACGACACCCACGGCGCCGCCATGAAAGCCGTCGAGGTCGCCCTGCAGTGGTTCAACGGCGGCGACCTCACCATCACCCGCGTCTGGATCAACCGCGCCCGCCGCCTGCACGACAAACAACCCGACGACCGGATCCTGGCCTACCTTCTCTACGTCGACTCCCTCGTCGCCATCGATGAAGGCCGCAACGACGTCGCGAAAACCCTCGCCGAGGAACTCGAAGAGGTCACCAAACGACTCGACGATCCCGGCTTCAACGCTCTCTGCTTCACCGCCAGCGGCGTCACCATGCTGCCGTTCGCCCGCACCAGCGAAGCCTTCGCCCAACTCGACGAGGCGATGATGCCTGTCCTCGCCGACCAGGTGCCCGTCGATTGGGCCGGCGACATCTACTGCGCCGTCATCCACGAATGCCACCGCCTCGCCGACCTCACCCGGATGAAAACCTGGTTTGACGCCATGGAGGTCTGGCGCAAAGGCCCCAAGGTCACCGCCTCCTGGTACGGCACCACCTGCGAGGTCCACAAGATGGATCTGCACAGCGCCACCAAAACCCTGAGCGAAGTCGAGCAGCGGCTGATCGACGCGATCGCCGCCATGGGCGACTTCCCCGCCACCGTCGGCAAGGGCTACTACGAGCTCGGCGAGATCCGCCGCCGCAAAGGCGACATCGACGGCGCCCGCGAAGCCTTCACCAAAGCACGCGACCACAACAAAGACCCCCAGCCGGGTGAAGCCCTCTTGAGGTGCCACCTCCGCGAGGCCGACGCCGCCGCAACCGACCTGCGCATGCGGATGGACGCCGAGCACGACGACATCAACCGTCTCCGGCTGCTGCCCGCCGCCGTCGAAATCGCCTTAGCCCGAGGCAAACCAGACGAAGCCGACCGCTACTGCGCCGAACTCGAAGCCGGCGCAGAGCGATTCGACTCCCCCGGCTTTCGGGCCTGGGCCCGCCACGCCCGCGGTGCCGTCCTCGTCAAACAAGGAAACCCCGCCGACGCACTGCCCGTTCTGCAGGACGCCCTGCGCCGCTACCGCAGCACGCAATGCCGCTACGAGATGGCCCAGGTCTACGACTGGATGTCGCTGGCCCGCAGCGACTCCGGGGATCCCGAGGGAGCCGCGGCGGACAAAGCCAACGCCGCCGCCATCTACCAACAGCTCGGCGTCGCCCACGCCCAAGCGCAGTCCACCGAAGCGCCCGGCGGACTGACCAAACGTGAACTCGAAGTGCTCGTCGGCGTCGCCACCGGCCTGTCCAACCGCGACCTCGCCAAGAAGCTGTTCATCAGCGAGAAGACCACCGCGCGGCACCTGGCCAACATCTACGTCAAGCTCGGCGTCTCCTCCCGCACCGCGGCCGCGGCCTGGGCGCACGAGAACAAGGTGCTGCACGGCGCGTCTACATAATTTGCACCATGCCGTACCTGCACAAACGCATAGTTCGGCTGATGATGCGGGGTGGCCGCCGGCCATAACGTCATCAGCATGAACAGCACGAAGCTCGCACTCACCTCCCTCGCCGCCCCGGTCCTGGCCGCCCTCGCGATCGGGCTGGCCGGCCACGCCGCCGCCGAAACCCCCGAGACCGACGGTGGAACCGTCACCGCCGCCGACACCGTGACCCAGCTGCGGGATCAAGGCATCCACGTTGTCGTCAACAAGGACGGCGGCACCCCCTTGGAGAACTGCTCGGTTATCTCGGTGCACCAGGATCGCCACGAGCATCACGGCGGCCAGCAGCGCGACGCCTTCGAAACCGCCTACGTCGACGTGTTCTGCCACGCCTGAGCAATGACCCACCGCTGGTCCGCTCTCGGTGTCCTCAGCCTGGGCGTGCTGCTCATCGGAATCGACGGCACCGTCCTCGCGGTGGCGGCACCGATCTTCGGCCGAGATCTCGGGATGACGGCCACCGAGATCCTCTGGATCGGTGACATCTATTCATTCGTGCTCGCCGGACTGCTCGTCACCATGGGTAGCCTCGGTGATCGCATCGGACACAGGAAGCTGTTGCTCTGCAGCGCAACCGGTTTCGCCCTGGCATCGCTGGCGGCGGCCTTCGCGCCGACGGCTGGCATGTTGATCGCCGCCCGTGCCCTTCTCGGTGTTGCCGGGGCCAGCCTGGCGCCGTCGACCTTGGCGCTGATCCGTGGGCTGTTTCCGAAGCCCCGGGAACGCGCTGTCGCCGTGGGCATTTGGGCCTCGGTGTTCTCGGCAGGCACCGCGGTGGGCCCGGTGATCGGCGGCCTGTGTTTGGAGCACTTCTGGTGGGGTGCGGTGTTCCTGATCAACGTGCCGGTGGTGATCGTGCTCGTAATCGGGGGCTGGCTGCTGCTGCCCGAACTGCGCAATCCGACGCCCGGGCCGTGGGATCCGATCGGCGTCGGCCTGTCCTTGGTCGGCATCCTCGGCGTGGTCTACGCCGCCAAACAGGGCGCCGCCCATGGACTGCACGTCGACATCGTCGCGACCGCGTTGGTGGGCGCGACCGCGCTAACGCTTTTCGTACGACGCCAGCTGAACGCCGCCCACCCGCTGATCGACGTGCGCCTGTTCACCAACCGCGCGTTCTCCGGCGTCATCGTCGCGAACATGCTGTCGATCCTCGGCCTGTCCGGGGTGCTGTTCTTCCTGTCGCAGTTCTTCCAACTCGTCGACGGGTACAGCCCGCTGCAGGCCGGGCTCGCCGAACTGCCCGCCGCTCTGGCGGCGACCGTGTTCGGTGTGCTGGCGGGAGTGGCGGTGCGGCACTGGTCGCCGCGCGCGGTCCTCACGACCGCGCTCGCGATGATCGGTGTGGCACTGGCATCGCTGACGCTGATCAGCCCGGCGACGCCGTACGGGCCGCTCGGAATCGCGCTGTTCATCGTCGGCGCCGGCCTCGGGCTGGCGTTCACCGTGGCCAACGACCTCATCATCGCCAGCGTCCCGCCGGAACGCGCAGGCGCCGCGGCGGGTGTGTCGGAGACCGCCTACGAATTGGGCATGGCGCTGGGTATCGCGCTGCTGGGCAGCGTGATCGCCGCGGTCTACCGCGGGCTGGACCGCCCGCCCGGCATCCACGACGACGTCGTCGCGCACGCCGAACAATCGCTCGCCGCCGCGCACCGCGCCGCCGCAACCCTCGGTGGCGACGAGGCGCACGCCCTGCTGACCGCAGCCCAGAATGCTTTCGCCGACGGGGTGGCCGTCGCCGCGGGAATCGGCTCGGCCCTACTGCTCGCGTCGGCGGCCGCGGTGTGGATGCTGCTCAAGCCGCCGCGTGAACACCGTGGCGTCCAATATCGTTGCCATGACTTCGAGGAAGGCCCGGTGCCGCAATGATCGAATCGACCGACGAGGAACTTCGGCATTCGGGCTACCAACCCGAATTGAAACGCACCCTGGGCGGATTCCAGGTGTTCGCAATCTCCTTCGCGTTCATCTCCGTGCTCGTCGCGATCTTCGCGACCTACGGCGCGGTGCTCAATTATTCGGGGCCGGTGGGCATCTGGCTGTGGATCATCGCCGCCGTCGGCCAGACGCTCGTCGCCCTGGTGGTGGCCCAATTCGCCGCCCGCATCGCGCTCACCGGTTCGTCGTATCAGTGGGCGTCGCGACTGGCGAATCCGAAAGTCGGGTGGTTCTTCGGTTGGCTGACGTTCTGGTTCCTGGCGATCGGGGTGGTCGCCATGAACAGCGCGCTGGCCAGCCAGGCCGTCATGCCGCTTTTCGGGATGGCGCCCGACGAAGGTGCCGCCCGATTGATCACTTTGGCACTGATGCTCGCCGAGGCCGCACTCGTCATCGCCTCTACCCGACTGCTCGGCAGGGTCACATCGACCACGGTGGGACTCGAGCTGACGATATTGGCGGTGATGATCGTCGGCCTGGGGGCGGTGATGGTGTTCTCGGGCAGCGGCACCGCCGCCAACCTGGTCTCCCGTGGTGTGGCCGCTGATGCGCCGAATTACTTCGCGATCGGCGGTCCACTGATGGCCGGGATAATCATGGGGTTGGTGACGCTGGTCGGTTTCGACTCCGCGGCGAATCTTGCTGAGGAGGCCAAGGATCCGTTCCGCAGCGTTCCGCGCGCGATCGTCTCGTCAGTGGTGGCATCAGCAACGCTCGGGCTGGTGTTCATCATCATCCTCACGTTGGCCATCAAGGACATTCCCGCGGTGACCACCAGCGGATCGCCGGTGGCGACGATCATCCGCGGCCAACTCGGCCCGGTGGTCGAACGAATTCTGCTGACCGGCATCGCGTTTGCGATGTTCGGGGCGGGCATGGTGATGATCGCCGCGTGCTCGCGGCAGGCCTTCGCCATGGCGCGCGATTCGCGCTTTCCCGCCCACAGCGTGCTGCGCAAGGTCAGTCCACGGACACAGACGCCGGTGTTCGCGACGGTCCTGATCCTGGTGATCGGGGTCGTCTTGATGGTCGCATTGCCCGGTGATGCGCTGCTGCAGTTGATCGTCGCGTCGACGATCTTGCCTGCGCTGCTCTACGCCGGAATCGTCGTGCTCTATCTGTGCGTACGCAAACGCCTCAACACCAAAGAAGGCGGGTTCAGCCTCGGGCGGTTCGAAACACCGGTGGCCTACACCGCGCTCGTCTGGGTGGCCTTCTCGATCTTCGCCCTCGTATCACCCAGTGAGGCAAGGATTCCCGGGCTGATCGTGCTCGGTTTGCTCGCGGTGGGCGGTCTGTACTTCGTCACGTTGCTGATCACCAACCGCGAGGCGCTGGAGTCCGAGCCCGGCGAGCCGGGTGCATTCTGATCACCCGGGCATAAGCAACGTTACGCACGTTCGACGCCTGGGTGAATGTTTGCGGCTCACCCTGTCCACCGCTGACTAGAAGCGATATACCGAGAGCGTCAATATGCGCGACGTCGGGGGCCGTTATGGGCAGCAAGCCAACAGCATGGTGGACACGGACGGTCGCGGCGGTAGCTGGCCTAGGCGTCGCAGCCTTCACCAGTCACGGTGTCGCGCAGGCTGATCCGTCCGAAAGCTCGGCGAGCCCGGGCTCGTCGAAGTCGACCACAGCCAAGTCCGCGCGACAAAGCTCCACGCGGCAGCACACCGCCGCCAAAACTGCCCACGGCGCTGAGGTCACCACCCCACCCACGACCAAGCTGCGGGTGACTCCCCCGCGCCTGACGGCCAACCGCCGGATTTCGTGGCCGCCGAGGCCGGCGCCGGGCTCCGTTGACGCACCCCCGCCCCCGATCGGCGCAGGCGGGACCCAGCCGCCCCCGCCGGACGCGGTGGTCGAAGCCGTGGTCGTCGGGATACCGCTCGTCGTCACCCGCATCGCGAACGTCGTGGCGACCAGTGTCGCCGGCTACCTGCAAGCACTCGCCAACTCGAATCCGACAACTCCCCCGAGCCTGTGGGTGTTGGCAGCGTATGTGCGGCGCGAGATCGGCGACACCATCGAGAGCACGTTCTTCAACGGGACGCCGAAAGCTGCGCCAATTCAGTTGGCGCAGGGGCCGTCCGGTGTCATCGGCACCCTCAACGTCACCGATCCCAACCGTGACCGGCTGTCCTACGGGCTTGTGGCCCAACCGCAGCACGGCACCGTCACGCTGAACGCCGACGGCACGTTCCTCTACAAGCCGAACGCCGACTTCGGCGCCACCGGCGGAACCGACACGTTCGCCGTGGTGGTCAGCGACAACACCACCCTGCACTTCCATCTGGCCGGCGGAACCGGCGCCACCGTCGTTCCGGTCTCGGTGACCGTCGCACCCGGTGGTTACGGCACGATCGGTGTAGGCCGGGCACCGCAGGCCGTCGCCGCCAGCCGCGACGGCAAACAGGTATATGTCACCAGCAGTGAGGACAACACAGTCGCCGTCTACGACGTCACCACCAGGTCGGTGATCACCACCATCGAGGTCGGGGATCTCCCGTCGGCGTTGGCGGTCACCGACTCGTCGGTGTACGTCAGTTCCGCGCTCGGCGGCAGCGTCGCGGTGATCGACCGGGCGACCAATACCGTCGCGGCGACTATCGCCGTCGGCGACAACCCGACAGCACTTGCGTTGAACAGCAACAAGACTCGGCTGTACGTGGCCAACTCTGGCGACGGGTCGGTCTCGATCATCGATGTCGCCTCCGGCGCGGTGCTCAATACCGTCAACGTCGGCTCGGCCCCGACGGCACTGGCCGTCGCGCCCGATGGCACCAAGGTCTATGTCGCCGTCAACGGGCCGAGCACCAATGACGGCGCCGTCGCAGTCCTCAACACCCAGACCAATACGGTCACAGCCAACTACTCGGTGGGTGGCATTCCGGGAGCCGTCGTCGTTACCCCGGACGGCAAGCAACTCTACGTCGCGACGCTCGGCGCCATCTGGGCGCTCGACGCCAGCACCGGAGCCGCCACCGGCGTCGTTCCCACGGTGCACAGCTTCGACGCATTGACCCTCAGCGGCGACGGCACCCGCCTGTATGCCGCCGCCGCGGACGCGTCGACATTGGCGACCATCGACACCCGCACCAACAAGGTGCTGGACAGCGTCGCGATCAACGACCTCGGGGGCGCGCTGGCCCTCAGCGGCGACGACACCAAGCTGTACATCCCCAACCTGCTCGGCGGCACGGTCACCTACCTGGCTCTCACGCCGGGCAGCCAGACTCCGGCGGTGCTCGATGACGAACGCACTCTCACCCTGCTGAACGTCCAGCTCTACAACCTCACCGACCAACCGGTGTTCGTCTCCCACATTCAGGTCGCGTCCGACGAGGGCAGTCTGCACCTGTCCGGGCCGTCTCTCGGTACCACGATCCCCGTTGGGGGTTCGGTGACGGTGCTGGGCTACATCGGCCAGGACTACAGCCCCTTGGGCGCCAGCTACTTCGACGTTGGTTACACGTTGACCTCGCAGGACGCCAACTTCAACCACCTGGTGTCCATCCGCGCCGAGATGCTCGGAGCCACTCAGCGGGTACTTCCCGACGTCTCCTGCAAGATCGGCAACTGCATCGTGGACATCACCGCGGTGTCGAGCTCGCCGTTGACGCCTTGGGGCATAGCCGCGTACGTCCTCAACCCGTCGGGTAGCTCGGTGCAGGTGCCTGCCTCGAACGCCCAGCAGCAAGCCGACATCCTCAACGCGTACTGCGGTGAAAGTGGCGGGCCGCCAATGAGTTGCGCGTTCACGCCCACCAGCCAGATCGAAACGACGACTGGCCCACACCCGGTCGGGCATTCGGTCACCAACAACACCTCGTCGCCGTTGACGAACAAGATCTACATCTCGGATGCGGTGGCGCAAAGCGACAGTGTCACAATCACCACCAAGGTTGGCTGGAAGATCAGTGAGATCCTCAATGCCGAGATCACGGCGGCCTACGGGCACACGTGGACCACCACGCACACTTTCACCGACGAACTCGATGTCACCATCCAGCCCGGGCAGACGATGCAGGTCTATGGCACGACACCGATATTCCGGGTGTACGGCGACTTCACCGTCTCGGTGGGCGACACCACCTTCATCCTCAAGGACGTGTACTTCGACAGCCCGAACCCCGACGGCAGCGGCAACTATCGCGCCGAGATCGTGCCGCCGCCTGTCCAACGGACAGTAAATCGCGGGATGTCGGTCGATATCACGCAATAGCCCCCGCGCGGTACTACACTCTGGCAGTTCGGGGAGTCCACCCGGCCACTGCGGTCGTGGAGGCGCGCCCGGAGAATCGGGGTGTACGGCCGTGCGAAAAGCTCTGACTTTCATGACATTCGGGATCGTCATCGCGACAGGATCCGCCAGCCTGATTTCGGCCACACCCGCCTCGGCCGACTGCACGAATGCCGGCGCGGCCACCGTCTGCGCGCAAGGCGAAGTCCGCGGCGGCGGTCCCACCGCACCGATTGCCGGACCGGCGTACCCCGGCTACTGCGCAGACCCGTGGTACTGCGACGACGCCTGGGGCATCGACATCGACCTCAACCCCCGACCGAATCCACCGTCTCCGCCGATCCGGCCGGGTCGACCGGGAATCGGTCCGCGCTAATCTGTCCATCCCTCATCGTTAGGAGCAGTCGAATGTTGGTCCGCAACTTGATCAGCGCCGGCATCATCTCAGGCGCAATGCTGATCGGCAGCGCGGCAACCGCCGCTGCCGACGTACCGAACTGTACGGCGGGCGACCTCACCCAGGTCCTGTCCGGAGTCAACGCGGGCATGTCGGTGTACCTGTTCACCCACCCTGACGTGAATGCCTTCTTCACCGGGCTCAAGGGCAAGTCGCGCGACGAGATGCGTACAGCCGTCGCCGATTACCTGCAGGCGAATCCTGAAGTGCGCGACCAGATCAAGGCCGTGCGGCAGCCGGCCGCGGACTTCCGCGCCCGCTGCGACGCACCGATGCCCGACGACATGGGGCCGATGGGCTGAGCCCGTCGGGGTTGGCACGGTTGGTGTCCGCCTCTGAGCGACAAGACGGCTGGCGCTGCGCTGCGAGATTGATCTGACGCAGCAGTGCACTCGCACTTCGTCTGCGTGACGTCAATTTCGACGGCGACCGCGCGCGCCGAATCCGTTGTCGCTCAGAGGCGGGCACCAACCCTATGCCCTACTCCTGAGTCGCGAGGCCGCTAGCGCTTACCCCGCGCACTTCCTGCGGATGCCTTCTTCTTGCCACTGTCGCCGGTCTTCGCCGCCGGAGCCTTGCTGCTCGAGCCGCCGGTCGCCTGCGCCCCGCCGATGCGGAAGTTGTTGATCGCGACACCGGGACCCGTCTTGGTGACAGTTGCACCGTTGTTGAAGATCGTGCCTGCGAAGGCAAGCGGACCCGGTCCCGCGGTCACGGTGTTGGTGCCACCCGCAAAGTTGAACCCGGCCGTGAGGTTGCCGCCGGCGCCGCCCGAGGACACCTGGTTGTTGCTGCCCAACGAATTGAACGTCAGGTTGTAGTTGCTGCCGGCGCCACCAGCGGACAGCGTGTTGTTGTTCCCGATGATGTTCACCACCGAGTTGTTGTACCCGGTCGTCGACGTGAGCGTATTGCCGTTGCCACCGAGGAAGTTAGTGGCCGAGCTGTAGATGCCTCCCGCAACGGTCACGGCATTGTTGGTGCCGAACCAGTTCTGTGCGGTGCTTCCATAGGCGCCGCCCGCCACTGTCACGGTATTGCCGCCGCCGAACAGGTTTCGGACCGCGTTCGCGTAGCCGCCGGTGATCGTGACGGTGTTGCCATCGCCGAGAATGTTGCGGGCCCAGTTCCCGTAGCCGCCCGTTGTGGTGACGGTGTTATTGCTGCCGAGCAGATTGCTCGCGGTGTTTACCAGGCTGCCACTGGTGGCAACGGTGTTGTTGTTGCCGAGGAGGTTGGTGGCCCAGTTGAAGATGCCGCCCTCGGCCGTGACGCTGGTATTGCTGCCAAAGAAATTCGTGGTCAAGTTGAGCAGCGAGCTCGTCGCTGCATCACCGGCCTCGATGACGTTGTCGTGGCCGCCCCAGTTCGTGGCGATGTTGAGCAGGCCGTGCGAGACCACCTTCATGCTGTCCGGATTGTTCGCGGTCCCCCGGCCGAACAGATTGAGGGCGATGTTGCCGGCTGCACCCGGACCGCCGGCGATGACGCTACTGCTGTCGGTAGGCGCACCGAGTGCCGAGACATTCAGCGCAATGTTGAACCCGGGGTTGGTCAACAGGCCCGAACCCTGGGTGGTGGCGGAGCCATTCGGACCCAGCTGCGCGGCGATGCCGAAGAGTCCATTCGCGGTGGCGACCGATCCGTTCCCGGCAGCCGTGGCGAAGGTGAAGGCATCGCCGGTGGTCGCGGCGGAATTGGTGCCGAGGGCGAAGGCGCCGCCGAACAGTCCGCTGGCATGCGCGGTCGCGCCGCTGCCGACCGCGATCGCGATGCTCAGCGGTGTGCTGGAGCAGTCGGCGCTGTTCCCGAGACCGAAGAACGATGCGCAGCTCGCGTTGGCCTTGGGGGCTGACCCCAGCGCGGCGCCGGCGAGTAATGCGCTGGCAGCGGCGCCTGCGGCGAGCACACCGGTCACGGTGTAACGAGTCTTTGCGGTACTGATCATGACAATTCCCCGATCAAGCCAAGAGCGCCGTTGGCGGATTTGCTATACGACAGCAATGAGTATGGCGCAACCGCCCGTGTTTGCGCCCGATTCTCGATCAGGCAATCTGCAGCGTCACGAAATACGAGCTGCCACTCGGGACCGAGGACGCCGCCGACAGACCCCCGGTCAGGCCGAGGAGGTTCGCCGCCCCGAAGCTGAACACCAACGCCAGCGCCGCGCCGATACCGGCCAGCTGACCCACCGCGTAGGCAACCGGGTTGTCGCCGAGCAGCGCACCGAAGCCCTGCCCCAGCGACTGCCCGAGCGCGATCTGCAACGCCGGGCTGTCCACGACCCGGGAAATCACCGTCTGCACCACATCGGCCGGCGGCGTGCCGCCGAGGAGATCCCCGGCCAGGTCACCGATCAAGCCCTGCGCGGCCGGGTTGGACACGAAGGCCTGGACCGTCGCCTTCGCGACCTGACTCACCACCGGATCGAGGACCGTGTTGTTCAGCGGGGTCGAGTCGATCAGCTGATTGACCACACCTTGCGCGACCGTGCTGATCACGTCCCGAACGGCCGGCGCCTTGAGCACCGACTGCAAAGCGTCCGGCACGGTGGCGTTGAATGCCGCGACCAACGCCGGGTCGGAAGCCAGCTGCTGCACACCGCCTTCCAGCACGTCGACGGGCGAAACCCCGGACAGTAGCGCCGCCACGATCTGCTCGGCGGCAGAAGACAACGTCGCCGCCACCCCGTCCTGGGCGAGGAAGCTGGTGATCACCGAGCCGGCCGTCGCACCGAGTTGCGCCGCCGACTTCGGATCGGCAAGGGCCTCAGCCAGTGTCGGGCCGTACGTCGGCCCGAACAACTCAGAGACGACAGCGCGGAAGCCTTCGTCGGCGGCCAAGCTGACCACCAAAGACTTCGCCGTCGACGCCAGCGCGGCGACCACATCGGCGTTGGTGACCAGCGAGGACACTACGTCACCCGCGGCGGGAGCCAGCGCCGACAGGAACGCCGAATTGCCTTCCAGCCCTTGCCACGCGACATCCAGCGCATCGATCCAGTTGTCACCCGCCAGCAGGGCGGTGCCGAAGTGCGTGATGTAGTCGGCCAGCGCGGCGGGGACGCCCGGCGCGGACAAGATGTCGGTGACAGCCGAACCGGCCACCGCGGCAACACCATTGATCGCCTTGGTGTTGCTCAGCAAGCCCTGGACGGCCGCGCCCAGCGCGTTGCCGACGGCAGTCGCGGTGGCGTCGCCGCCCAGCGCGGAGGTCACCCAGCCGTCGACGGCAGTGCCGAGCCACGCCGGGATGACCGCACCGCTGGTCAGATCGATCACTGCACCAGACACCCCCGAAGCCAGCGCAGCCTGGACGGCCGGGGTGCTCAGGAAGGTCGCGATCTCGTCGGAGGAGTTGGCGACCACTGCCTTGAGGTAATTCGCAAGCGGCGCAATGTCGTTGGTCGCCAGACCGGCCGCGATCGCGGTGGCTTGCGCGGTGTCCGGCTGCACGGCGGTGGCGAGCACGTCCAGCGCGGCCTGGACGCCGGTGTTGCCGAGCACGGTGCGAGCGAAGCTGACCGCCGCATTGCCGACGACGGTGCCGACCGGTGACGGCACACCGAGGTACGTGTTCAGTGCCGTCGAGATCTTCGTCGAAACGAACTGCATGATCGCGTTATTCGCGAGAAGCTGATTCACCTCGGCGCTGACCTTGCCGTTGGCGAGCAGGTCCTGGATTCCGTTGGCCACGATCGGCGCCAAGTCGCCGGCGATCGGGCTCCAACCCGGGAAATGCGAGTCGATGAAGTTGCGCACCGCGGTGCCGAGCGCGCTGCCCGCGGTCGCTCCCGCGGGCGGCGGGGTGCTTCCTGTGACGGCGGCAGTGGGCACCGAAGCGGCTGCTGCAGAAGCGGTTCCACCGGTGACGACCGAGCGTGCCGAGCGGGCGGTCCCGTCCCGGCGAGTCGCCGCCAGCACCGCAAACGACAGCGGCTCGGTGGCAGGCGCCGAGGGATCGCCGCTGCCGCTGACCCGATCCAGCGGCCGACGACTCGCCACGGAGATCGATGCGGCCGGCTTAACCGCGGCCGCAGGCGTCGACGCCGACGTCTTCGGGGCACGCGGACCCGCCTTCGCCGCGGTCCGCGGGGCGGCCTTGCCTGCCGACGACGTGGTCTTGCCCGAGTCCCCCGCCCCGCTGTCCGCGCCGGCCACCGCCGGCAACGCGACGATCAGCCCGCCGACACCGAGAGCCACCGCCAACGCTCCAACCCGACCGACGTAGCGACTCTGCTGTCCCAGACCCATGGCATGAACCCCCGATGTTGACGAAAAAGCTGATTTGCTAGGGGTATAGCACACGCCGTGGGTGACGTGAGTGTGTACGCGTAAACGCACTTATGCGAATTGTTCATTGCCTACGCTGACCGCGCTATTTCCCCTAAAATCCAGCTCGTGGGGGCCAACTATCATGCCTTGATGGACGTCGCTCTCCGCAACAACGTCACCCGTCTCGGTGACGTCACCGGGCCGACGCTCCTATTGGCCCATGGCTTCGGCTGCGATCAGCACCTGTGGCACCCGGTGGCGTCCCGGCTGCAGGACCGCTTCGACATCGTCCTGTTCGACCACGTCGGCTCGGGCAACGCCGACCCCGCCGCGTGGGATCCGGCCAAATATGCCTCGTTGCAGGGCTACGCCGACGACGTGGTCGAGATTGCCGAAGCGCTTGACCTGTACGACGTGACACTCGTCGGGCACTCGGTGGCCGCGATGATCGGCGCCCTTGCGGTATCCACCGCACCGGCCCGATTCAGCAAGCTCGCGATGATCACCCCGTCGCCGCGCTACATCGACGACGACGGCTACCGCGGCGGATTCAGCCGCGCCGACATCGACGAGCTCCTCGAATCGCTGGAAAGTAACTACCTCGGCTGGTCGCAGTCGATGGCCCCGGCGATCATGGGCAACCCGGACCGCCCCGAGCTCGCGGCGGATCTCACCGCGACGTTCTGCCGCACCAACCCCGCCGCCGCGAAAGTGTTCGCCCGCGCCACATTCCTCTCCGACAACCGGGCCGACCTCGCCAACATCCCGGTCCCTACGCTGATCATCGACTGCCGCCAGGATGTCATCGCCCCGCCCGAAGTGGGCGCCTACGTCCGCGATCACATCCCCGACGCCCAGCTCGTCACGCTCGACGCGACCGGCCACTGCCCGCACGTCAGCGCGCCCGAGGCCACTGCAGAGGCCCTTGCGGAATTCGCCTCCCCATGATCGACACCGAGGATCTGTGGCAGCACGCGCCAAGCGGTCAGCTGGCGGCGACCACGGACGGCCGTATCGTCGAGGCCAACGCCACACTGGCGTCCTGGCTCGGGACAACGCCGGATGCGTTGCGCGGCAAGCCGATCACCGATCTGCTCACCGCCGGTGGGCGCATCCACTTCGAAACCCACTTCGCCCCGCTGCTGCAGATGAGCGGCCAGCTCGACGGCATCAGCGTGGAGTTGCGGGCCGCGGACGGCTCACGGCGATCCGTCTTCCTGACCGCCAACGTCAAGCGCGGGGACGACGGGCGGCCGGAGCTACTTCGGGTGGACATCCAGGATGCCCGGGAACGCAGGTCGTACGAACGGGAGCTGCTCGTCGAGCGTCAACGCGCCGAATCCGCGCAAGCCAGGGCCGAGTCGTTGGCCGAGACGCTGCGGCGATCGCTGTTGCCGCCGTCACTGTCGGTGCCCCAGGGGCTCACCGCCGCCGCCCACTACCATGCATCGGTGCAAGACATCGGCGGCGACTTCTACGACCTTTTCCCGTTGTCCCACAACGTGTCTGGCTTCTTCCTCGGTGATGTGTGCGGGAAGGGCCCGGCGGCCGCGGCGATCACGTCGTTGACCCGCTACACGCTGCGCACAGCTGCCGTCGTCGACCCTGAACCCATCACCGTGCTGCACCGATTGAACACCGTGCTGGGCCAGGAGTACCGCGATGGCCAAACGCGGTTCTGCACAGTGATTTTCGGGACTCTCACCCAGAAGGACGAGGGGTTCGAGGTGCGGCTGGCCAGCGGTGGCCATCCGCCGCCGCTGCTGATGGAACACTCCGGCGAGGTCGGCTATCTGGATTTCACCGGCGGTATGGCAGTCGGTTTGACCGTCCGGCCGAGGTTCGTCGACGCCACGCTGCGACTCACGCCGGGCGACACCCTGCTGCTCTACAGCGACGGGCTGACCGAGGCGCGGGTCGGCGACGGCACCCGCCGATACGACGACGACGGCGCCCTGCGACGATTCGTCACGGCCCTGGGCCCGGTAGGCGCTGACGAGTTGATCGTCGAAATCCGGCAATTGCTGGACTCTTTCGGATCCGGCATCGAGGACGACACAGCCGTGCTGGCGGTGGGTGTCCCTGAGTGATGGGAGAACCATGACGACGAGCTTCGTGGTGCAACGCAATGATCTGCGCACCACTCACTGGGACGAGTCACCCGCGGCAAGCCTGGACGATGGCGATGTGCGTCTGCGGATCGACGCCTTCGCCCTGACGTCGAACAACATCACCTACGCGGCCCTCGGCGACGTGATGAACTACTGGCAGTTCTATCCGACCGGCGAATCGGATACCGGCCACGTCCCGGTATGGGGTTTCGCAACCGTCGTAGAATCACGCTGTCCCGGAGTGGAAGTCGACGAGCGCTTCTACGGTTACTGGCCGATCGCCGACGAGGTGGTGCTGCGGGCCACCGATGTGCACCCCGGTGGTTTCGCCGAGGGTTCCGAGCATCGCCGCGCCCTGCACGCGGTCTACAACCAGTACATCCGGTGCAGCGCCGACCCCGGCTATCGCGCCGACCGCGAGGCACAGCAGGCACTGCTACGTCCGCTGTTCGCCACGTCGTTCCTCATCGACGACTTCCTGGCCGACAACGCATTCTTCGGCGCCACGACGGTGATCCTGTCCAGCGCATCCAGCAAGACTGCGTACGGCACCGCGTTCTGCCTCGCACAGCGCGGCGGGGATGTCACCGTCGTCGGGCTGACGTCACCGGCGAACGCCGAATTCACCCGCTCCCTTGGCTGTTACGACGACGTCCTCTGCTACGACGACGCGGGCACCCTTCCCGAGGTCGCATCGGTGTACGTCGACATGAGCGGCGACACCGCGGTACGCGGGGCCGTTCACCGCAGACTTGGCGATCTGCTGGCCTACAGCTGCGCAGTGGGCGCCACACATTGGGATGCGATGGGAGGCGGCGGTGACCTACCCGGCCCGCCGCCGCAGTTGTTCTTCGCGCCCGAACAAGCCCGTAAGCGCGCGGCGGAGTGGGGCACGGACGGACTGCAGGAGCGGTTGGCATCGGCGTGGACGGCATTCCTTGCTCGCATCGACGACGCGGAGCAGCCGTGGATGAAGGTGGTGAGGTCAGAAGGTCGCGATGCCGTCGAGCAGTGTTATCTGGCGCTGCTGAACGGGACCGTTCCGGCGAACGAGGGGCACATCCTGTCGGTGTGAGCAGGGCCGCCGTGACTACGCCGGTCCGTTCGTGTCGACGAGTTGGTCAGCGGCGTAAGCACTCTTGCCGCGTCCCAGCCTTTTCGCCTGGTACATCGCATGATCCGCGTCCCGCAGGATGGCGGCCGCGGTGTTGTCGTCGCGTTCGTTGATCGGGGCGATTCCGATGCTGGCAGTCATGCGCAGGGTGGCGTCGTTGATGCGGACCGGCTCGGCCAACGCAGCGTGCATTCGCTCGCTGAGTCCGTCCAGCGCCTCGGGGGTGGTCGGACCGAACAGCAACGCGACGAACTCGTCGCCGCCAAGTCGGGCGACCACATCCCCGGCTCGTACCGAACGCGCAAGGCGTTGCGCCGCGGTCTGAAGCATCGTGTCGCCGGCGTCGTGCCCCAACGAGTCGTTGATGACTTTCAAGTTGTCGATATCGAGAAACAGCACGGCGGACAACGCATCACGGCCGTCTCGGGTGAGGGCGTCAGTGATCCGGGCGAGCACATACGCCCGATTCGGCAGACCGGTCAGGTCGTCGTGGGTCGCCTGATGGGCCAGCCGCTCGCTTGCAGTGCGCTCGGAGGAGATTTCGGCAATCTGGCGCGCGTGAACATACGTCGCGAGGAATGCCGCACAGCACAGGTATACGTACACGACGACGAGGAACCACGCCGTCGGCCAGCCGATTCTCTGGTGTATCGACGAGTCGGCGATCAGCGTCCCCACGAATGCAACCACGCTCAGCGACAACACGATTGCCGCGCGCTGCCAGGACAGCTCGACGATCACCATCAGCGGAAGCAGCCCGATCAGCAGCAGCGGAACATACCCGCCCTCGGTCAGCAGGTGGAAACCCGCCAGCGCCACGATGTCGGTGGCGGCGGTCGCGATGCGCCAGCGTGGTCCGCTGATCCGCTTGCCGACTGGTGATACCGCCAGAACGGCCGCACCGATCGCGGCGAGCGCATAGGCCGCGATCCAGATGCACTCCGCGATCCAGTCGCCCGGCGATGTGCCGACGATCATCGCGCCGACCATGATCAGCACGACACCGAGCCGCAGTACCGCTTGGCGGGCGCGGCCGAGGGCGATCAGATCCATCGCGGTTCAGCTACCACGACGGAGCGGGACAAACCGACCTGTATTACGCACTCGTCAATAATTTCACACATTCAGCGAAGAACCACGACAGGCGACTCGTTGATCACCCTTCCGCGGTGGCTGCGCCGGCCAGCTTCATCAGCGCTCGGTGACACATGTCCCGAGTCTCGCGGCGGGGCTGCTTTCCGTGCCGCACGTCGTAGTACGCCGCGGTCAGCATCGACCACGTCGCGCCGACCATGAACATCGGGGTGAACTGGGTGTCGACTGTGCCATCGCGGTGGCCGCGCTGGATGACCGCGATCAAGCCCTGGTCGGCCTCGCAGTCGAAGTCGTCGAGGTCGTAGTCCGCCGTCGCGCGCATCCACCACCCCAAGCTGTCGAGGCGCTCAAGCATCTCGTCGACGATTCGCAGATATGCCGCCAACCCGGTGCCCTCCGCAGTCCGGGCTGCCCGGACTGCGTCCTCGTACTGCGCCTCGACGAACGACTCGATGCCCTCGGTCAACGCCGCGCGATCGGCAAAGTAGCGGTTGAGGGTGCTCCGGGCGACGCCGGCGGTCGCGGCGATCTCGCTCATCGAGGCAGCCGCGTTCTCGGTGAGCACGTCTATGGCCGCTGCCAGCAGGGCCGCCCGCGTGCGGTCCCTGACCCGCGGCGGCATATCGGTAGACGCCATGCGCCCATCGTGCCCGATGAACCCAAAATGGGACGGATTTGACTAAAATAGGACACACTGTCCTAATAATTGGATGGCTGCACTTCTCGACGTCGACCCGACCACACCGGCGCAACCGACCAAGTTGTCCGTGTTGTGGGGGTTCGCCCGACCCCATAAGGGCCGCCTGGCCTTCGCCTTCGTGCTGGGCCTGGGTGTCTCGGCAGCCGAACTCGCGACGCCGCTCGTCACCCGGTGGGTGCTGGACTCGATCGGCAGCACGGGTAGCCGCTTCGTCGGCCCGATCCTGTTGCTGGCCGGCCTGATCGTCGTGGGCACCGTCCTGAGCTGGCAGCAGTGGGTGATGCTCGGCAGCCTGGCCGAGGACGTGGTCTACGACGCCCGCCAGGGCATGGTCCGGCGATTCCTGCGAGCGCGCCTGATCCCTCTCCAGGTACGGCCCAACGGCGAACTGGTGACCCGGGTGACCAGCGATACGGTGCTGCTGCGCGAGGCGGCGTCCTCGAGTGCGGTCGGGCTGGTCAACGGCACCATCACCGTCGTCGGCACTTTGGTGCTGATGGTCTACCTCAATCCCCTGCTCGCAGCCGTCACCATCGGCGCCATCGTCGTGATCGCGGTCATCTTCGGGGCACTGATGCCGGCCATCGGGCAGGCTCAGGAAGACGCTCAGAGTTCACTGGGCGCACTCGGCGGGCTGTTGGAGACGACGTTGCGCGCCATCAAGACCGTCAAAGTCGCCGCCGCCGAAGACCGGCAATCGCGCGCCTTGCTTTCGCTCGCCGAAGAGTCGAGGGGGCACAGCTTGCGCGCCGTTCGCCGCGAGGCGTTGGTGTGGAGTGTGACCTTCTCCGGCATCCAGGCCGCGACCTTGGTCATCGTGTGCGGTGGCGCGTATCTGGTGTCGATCGGACAACTCAGCATGTCGACGCTCGTGGCGTTCCTGTTGTATGCGGTGGGATTGCTCGGCCCCACAATGGAATTGAGCACGCACCTCACCACGCTGCAGGCGGGTATTGCGGCGGCGGGTCGCATCCGTGACGTGCAGGCGCTGACCCCGGAGCGATCCGCTGACACGCTGGCGCAGGTTGACCCATCCGATGCCGACGCCCCCGCACTTACCGTCGAGCGAGTCAGCGCACGTTATCGCCGAGGCGGACCTACGGTGCTGCACGGCGTCGATTTCACGGTGCCCCGGCGTGGTCACACGGCGATCGTCGGGCCCTCCGGGGCCGGCAAGACAACGCTGTTCGCCTTGATCCTCAAGTTCATCGAGCCCGACGCCGGGCGCCTGCTGATGGCCGGCCAGCCGTACTCGGACTTGGGTATCACCGGCGTCCGCGCGCGCCTCGGCTACGTGGAGCAGGACAGTCCGCTACTACCCGGCACCCTGCGCGAGAACCTCGTCTTCGCCAATCAATCAGCCACACAGCGCAATATCGACGACGTTCTGCGCCGGCTCCAGCTCGTCGACTTCGTCGAGGGACTCGAACTGGGGCTCGACACCGATGTCGCGTCGGTGACCATGTCGGGTGGGCAGCGGCAACGAGTGGCGCTCGCGCGGGCGTTGCTCGGTGAGCCCGACGTGCTGCTCCTCGACGAAGTCACGGCTCAAATAGACGGGCTCTCAGAGGCGGCGGTTCACGACGTCATCCGGCACCAGGCGAGGCAACGCGCGGTCATCACCATCGCGCACCGGCTCTCGACCGTCATCGACGCCGACACGATCCTCGTCATGGATCGCGGGCGAATCGTCGACCGCGGGAGCCACGACGAACTGATCGGCCGCTGCGAGTTGTATCGACGTCTGGTCGACGCGCTGCGCCTCGACTCCGGCAGATAGCTCATCCCAGAATCAGGACCACACCATGACAGTTGACTCAACGACCATCGAATCTCCGCCGCGGGAGCAGACTCCCCTGGCAAAAGTGCTGTCCGCCAACGACATTTACGGCGGAGTGATCGGTACGGTGTTCGCCAGTGCCACGCTCGCGGCAATACCCATCGGCCCATCACCGGGCTACTCAGCGGTGTGGGTGGCCGCCAGCGTCGCCATCGCGGCACTCACCCGGAGTTACGGACAGCACGTCTCCACCCACCAGGCCGGCACCACGACGAGCTTCGTCAAGGACCTCAGATCGTTCATGCTGACCGGCATCCCCATGGTCCTCGCGTCGATCCCCACCCTGATTGTCCTGTGGGTGGCCCATCTCACCGGATGGCGGGACGACGTGATCGGAGTGGGCGGATCGCTCGCGGTCGGCTACACCTCTTTCGCGCTGATGATGAACGCGGGCCTGCTCTTCGGCTGGGGTGTGGTGGCCGGCCGGATAAGCGGCTACTCCCGCTGGGGTTCGTGTGTGGTCGGACTGGCCAACACCGGTCTCGGGGTGGCGGTGATCATCGTCAACCTGATGATCAAGTGAGCGTCGGTTGAGTAAGGCATCTGCAACACACGACACCTCAGATTGAGGCTCCGGGACTCTTTTCTCGGGACCTTCAGCACTACTTGCCGCTTCGGAGTTTCGCGAGGCTTCACCGTGCTGGCGTTGCGCGCGGAGGTCGAGCGTGATTGGTGAGAAGGACATGGCGCGGGCGCTGGCTGAAGCGTTGCGCGCCGACGCGGTGGAGCCGTACTTTCAGCCGATCGTCGCCCTGGATGACGGGCGGATCCTGGGCCTGGAAGTCCTTGCCCGCTGGGAACATCCCGAGTGGGGGCGCGTCAGCCCCGCGCGTTTCATTCCGGTCGCGGATCGCTTCGGGCTGCTTGACCAACTGCTGGACACCCTGTTGCGACGAGCCTTCGCCGCCGCGCAGCAATGGCCGCCGTCCATATTTCTCGGGTTCAATGTGTCGCCCGCCCAACTGCATGACCCCGACCTCCCGCGCCGCATCGCGGCAGCCGCGCAGGATCTGTCCTTCCCCCTTGGCCGCGTCCATATCGAAGTCACCGAGGCCGGGGTCATTCACGATCTGGCCCAGTCGAAACGCACTCTCGAGCAACTGGTCAACCTGGGCTGCATGATCGCGATGGACGATTTCGGGACGGGCTATTCCAGCTTGACCTGGCTGAGCGCGTTGCCGTTCTCCAAGCTCAAGATCGACACCAGCTTCGTCACTGCGATGACCGAGCACCGCCAGAGCCGCAAGATCGTCGCCGCGGTGATCAGCCTGGGACACAGTTTGGGACTGGCCGTGGTCGCCGAAGGGGTGGAGAACTCCAGCCAAGCCGACATGCTGCGCGAGATGGGCGGACGACTCGCCCAGGGGTATCTGTTCGGTCGTCCCACCTCGGCGGAGCAGGTCCTGCAGCTGTGGGGCGAGGATGCCGCCCCACGCACCGCCTCCGCCTCCGCGTCGCTGGCCCTCGAGCTCGAACGCGTCGCCCGTGAGCATCGGGACTTGACCAACCCCGATGCACCGGCGACCGCGTTCATGGACGTGGCCGGTTCGGTCGTCGCCTGCAACCGTGCGTTCGAGCAGCTGCTGGCTGTGGACAGCGCAGCTCGTGCCGCGATCGGCCATCACATCTGGGAACTCATGGCGATCACTCCCGAAGCGTTCGCCGAGGTTCGCGCTACCGACCTACTCGGTCAGCCATTCCCCGCGATCGAAACCACCACCCCCGCAGGCTCGCCCGCCGGAGCTCTCCTCCGTTCGGTGCGAGACGACACGGGCGAACTGCTGGGCTATCAGCTGACAGTCGACGATTCCCCCGGTCGACTCACCCCCGACACACTGGGGAGCCCCTGAGCACGATTTCGATGGGCCTGAACACATTCAGGCCCGGTGGAAAACCGGGCCTGAAATTGGTGGCAGGTACAGGATTCGAACCTGTGTAGGCTTCCGCCGACGGATTTACAGTCCGCTCCCATTGGCCGCTCGGGCAACCTGCCTGGGTGCGCCGCGCCGGGGATCCGGTTTGGTGCGACTAGCAGGGTACAACGATCATGTACCTCAGATACAAACCGGCCGATCAACCGAAGGGACGAGTCCAATGGCGGATTCATCGTTCGACATCGTGAGCAAGGTCGACCGCCAAGAGGTCGACAACGCACTGAACCAGGCGGCCAAAGAGCTGAGCACCCGGTTCGACTTCCGCGGCACCGACACCACGATCGCCTGGAAGGGCGACGAGGTCATCGAACTCGTCAGCTCCACCGAGGAGCGGGTGAAAGCCGCCGTCGACGTCTTCAAGGAGAAGCTGATCCGTCGCGACATCTCCATGAAGGCCTTCGACGCCGGCGAACCGCAGGCCAGCGGAAAGACCTACAAAGTGTCGGGCACCCTCAAGCAGGGCATCGACCAGGAGCACGCCAAGAAGATCAACAAGCTGATCCGCGACGAAGGCCCCAAAGGGGTGAAGTCCCAGGTCCAGGGCGACGAGATCCGGGTCAGCTCCAAGAAGCGTGACGACCTGCAGGCCGTCATCGCCCTGCTCAAAGGTGCCGAACTCGACGTGGCCCTGCAGTTCGTCAACTACCGGTAGACAAAGAGCCCTCGCTCAACCAACCGGTCAGTGCCTAGTGTGGTGAGCATCACCACCCACGCGAAGCGAGGACCGCGATGACCGCCACCCCGGAGACTGCCCCCGTACCCGCCGAGAGCGATGGCGGGTCCTACGACGTCGTGATCATCGGCGCCGGCTTCTCCGGGATCGGCGCCGCCTACCGCATCGCCGAGCGCAACCCCGGCACCCGCTACGTGATCCTGGAACGCCGCGAGCGGATCGGGGGCACCTGGGACCTGTTCCGCTACCCCGGCGTGCGCTCGGACTCCAGCATCTTCTCGCTGTCCTGGCCGTGGGAACCGTGGGTGCGCAAGGAAGGCGTCGCCGACGGCGACCACATCCGCGAATACATGGAAAACACCGCCCGCAAGCACGGCATCTTGTCCAACATCCATTTCGGAACCCACGTGCAGTCGGCCGATTGGGATTCAGCCACCGATACCTGGACCGTGCACGCGGACGAGAACGGCGAACGCAAGACCTACCGCGGGCGCTTCGTCTTCTTCGGCTCGGGCTACTACAACTACGACGAGGGCTACACCCCCGACTTCCCGGGCCTCGAAACATTCGGCGGCACCGTCGTGCACCCACAATTCTGGCCGGAGGATCTCGACTACACCGGCAAGAACGTGATCGTCATCGGCAGCGGGGCCACCGCGGTCTCGCTGATCCCCGCGCTGGCGCAGAAGGCGGCCAAAGTCACGATGCTGCAGCGCTCACCGACCTACCTACTGGCCGGCTCCCGGGTCAACCCGCTCATCGAAGCGGTCCGGAAAGTCCTTCCCCGCAAGATTTCTCACGCGTTCGCCCGCTACTTCGCGGTCGCCTTCGAAAGCGTCGTGTGGTTCCTTGCCCGCACCGTGCCCGGCCTGGCCCGCAAGATCATCCGCGCCCAGAACCTCAGCCGGCTGCCCGCGGGCTATCCGGTCGACGTGCACTTCAAGCCGCGTTACAACGTCTGGGATCAGCGCCTGTGCCTGGTGGCCGACGGTGACTTGTTCGAGGTGATCTCCGACGGCCGCGCTGAGGTCGTCACCGATCACATCGACCGCTTCGACGACACCGGCGTCACGCTGAAGTCGGGTAAGCACCTCGCGGCCGACATCATCGTCACCGCGACCGGTCTGCAATTGCAGGCCCTCGGTGGTGTGCGAATCACGTTGGACGGCAACGAGATCAAGCCTCAGGAATTGTTCTCCTACAAGGCCCACATGCTCGAGGATGTGCCGAACCTGATCTGGTGCATCGGCTACACCAACGCGTCGTGGACGCTGCGCGCGGACATGACCGCGCGGGCGGCGGCCAAGCTGATCGAATACATGAACTCACACGGCTACACCCACGCCTTCCCGCACCGGGGCGGCGAACCCATCGCCGAGAAGCCCGCGTGGGACATCCAGGCCGGCTACGTGTTGCGCAACCTGCACGCCCTGCCGAAGTCCGGTCTCAAGCGACCGTGGGTGGTTCGGCAGAACTATCTCGCCGACGCCTTCGACCACCACTTCATCGACAAGATCGACGAGGACATGACGTTCGGACGGATCGCGTCCCCGGCGCGGGTGGCCGGATAGCCCAGCCGCGGATGGGGTGGGTGCACATTCCCCGATTGCACGAACTCCCCATGAACAACCGGCTATTCGCAATACGCTGACCACCATGACTTCTCAACGCCGCGAACCCAAGGTCGTCGTGCTCGGTGGCGGGTCCTGGGGTACCACCGTCGCATCCATCTGCTCGCGCCGGGGGCCGACGCTGCAATGGGTGCGCTCGGAGGAGACCGCCAAGGACATCAACGAGAACCATCGCAACTCGCGCTATCTGAGCGACGAGGTCGAACTCTCGGAAACCCTGCGGGCCACCACCGATTTCAGCGAAGCCGCCGAGTGCGCCGACGTCGTCGTCATGGGTGTGCCGTCACACGGTTTCCGCGGCGTGCTGGCCGAGCTGAGCAAGGAGCTGCGCCCCTGGGTTCCCGTCGTCAGCCTGGTCAAGGGCCTCGAGCAGGGCACCAACATGCGGATGAGTCAGATCATCGACGAGGTTCTGCCCGGTCACCCGGCCGGCATCCTGGCCGGGCCCAACATCGCACGTGAGGTCGCCGACGGGTATGCGGCCGCCGCCGTGCTGGCCATGCCCGACCAGCACCTGGCCGCCAACCTCGCGAAGATGTTCCGCACCAAGCGGTTCCGCGTCTACACCACCGACGACGTCGTGGGCATCGAGATCGCAGGCGCGCTGAAGAACGTCTACGCCATCGCCGTCGGCATGGGCTACTCGCTGGGCATCGGCGAGAACACCCGGGCGCTGGTGATGGCTCGTGCCGTGCGGGAGATGTCACGGCTCGGCGAAGCCATCGGCGGGCACCGCGACACCTTCGCCGGCCTGGCCGGCATGGGTGACCTGATCGTCACCTGCACCTCACAACGCAGCCGCAACCGTCACGTCGGCGAACAACTGGGCTCCGGCAAGACCATCGAGGAGATCATCGCTTCGATGAATCAAGTCGCCGAGGGCGTCAAAGCCGCCAGCGTGATCATGGAGTTCGCCGAGAAGTACGGCCTGAATATGCCGATCGCGCGCGAGGTCGATGCCGTGGTCAACCACGGCGCCAACGTCGAACAGGCCTACCGCGGCCTGATGGCCGAGAAGCCCGGCCACGAGGTCAACGACTCACACTTCTGACACGGCTCAGCCGGGGAACGACGGGAACAGCGGGTTCGAGTTCTTCGGCCGATCCAGCATCGGGCTCGGGCCCGACGTGAACGTCGCCCCGGGTCCGACGACGAAGCCGACCTGGTCGTGGTTGTTCACGCATGCCACCACCCCGCCGCCGTCGACGCCGCAGCTGACGTCGCGGAAGCTCAGCCGGGTGTTCGGCGGCAACGGCTTGACGTCACCGGCCACCGCATACAGCGGCGCGGGGCTGCTCGAGAAGCCAGGCTGGCCGGACGGACCGGCGCTGACCAGGTTGGCGCCATCGGGTGCGCCTGGCAGCGGTCCACTGCAGCCGTAGCCGCCGTTCCCCTTGTCCAGCACGCAGACCACTCCCGGCGGGCCGGCGAAGGCGTACCAGTTGCCGCCCATCGCCGTGTAGTCCACCGGGCTCACGGGCTTGTATGCATTGACGTTCGGAAGGACCGGGGCGGGCGCCGGCTCGGGATCGGCCGCGGCCATACCCGGCGTACCGATCGCCGCCGCCCCCGCGACGCTCACCAGGCCGATCAGGATTCTGCTCAGCATCATCACACCCTACGTAAGCGCCACCGATGGCGCAGTTTGCGGACTCACCTGGTCCTTCGGCATAGCGGTCGCGATTCGTTACCGCCAAGCCGATCAGTGGCCGGCCATCTTCTCCAGCCGCGCGATGCGATCCTGGATCGGCGGATGGGTGGAGAACATCTTGCCGATCTTCTCCCCGGAGCGGAACGGGCTCGCGATCATCAGGTGCGCCTGGTCGGCCAGCTGCGGCTCGGGAGGCAGCGGCGCGTTCTCCACCCCGCCGCTGATCTTGCGCAAGGCCGACGCCAGCGCCAGCGGGTCGCCGGACAGTTCGGCCCCGGACTCGTCGGCCTGGTATTCACGGGAGCGGGACACGGCCATCCGGATCAGCGTGGCAGCGATCGGACCGAGCAGCGAAACCAGCAACAGTGCAAAGGGATTGGCACCGCCTTCGCGGTTGTTGCCGCCGAACATCCCGGCGAACAGGGCGATGTTGGCCAGCGCGGTGATCACCGAGGCGAGCGCACCGGCCACACACGAGATCAGGATGTCGCGGTTGTAGACGTGCGACAGTTCGTGGCCCAGCACTGCACGCAGTTCACGCTCGCTGAGCAGATTCAGGATGCCGGTGGTGACGCACACCGCCGCGTTGCGCGGGTTGCGACCGGTGGCGAATGCATTCGGGTTGGCCGTGTCGCTGATGTAGAGCCGCGGCATCGGCTGATGCGCCGTCGTCGCCAGTTCGCGGACCATCGAGTAGATCTGCGGCGCCTGAACCTCGGTGATCGGCTGGGCGTGCATGGCGCGAAGCGCGAGCTTGTCGGAGTTGAAGTACACGTAGACGTTCATGCCGATCGCGAAGACCAGCGCGAGGAACATCACGTTGCGCCCGAACAGCGAACCGAGGAAGACGATCAGCGCCGACATCCCAACAAGCAGCGCGAACGTCTTGAACGTGTTGGCGGTCGGATGCCAAGTCATCAATTCCTCCTCCGAGCAAACGCACTCTCCGGGAGGTTAACGCCTCGAACAGACCGTGAGGTTCCGCGACGCCGTCAGCCGTGCCGGTTGATCGTGTAATCCATCAGTGACGCCAGTGCGCGCCGGCCCGGTCCGTCGGGCAAACCGGCCAGCTCGTCGCCGGCCTGCTCGGAGTAGCGCTGCACGGTGGCCTTGGCCTTGGCGATGCCGTCGCCGGCGCGCAGCAGTGCCAGCGCCTCGGCCAGGGCGTCGTCGTCCTCGATCGGGCCCTTCACCAGCTCACGCAGCCGCTCGGCGTCCGGGCCGGTCTCTTGCAGCGCGTATAGCACCGGCAGGGTGTGCACACCTTCGCGGAGGTCGGTGCCCGGGGTTTTGCCCGACTCGTCGGGATCGCTGTCGATGTCGATGATGTCGTCGGAGATCTGGAACGCGGTACCCACGATGCCGCCGAGCCGGCTCAGCCGCTCGATCTGGTCGTCGTTGGCGCCGGCGAACGTGGCCCCGAATCGGCCCGACGCCGCGATCAGGCAGGCGGTCTTCTCGTAGATCACCTTGAGGTAGTGGTCGACGGGGTCCACACCGTTGGTGTTGCCCTTGGTCTCGCGCATCTGACCGGTGACCAACTGCGCGAACGTCTCGGCGATGATCCGGACCGCGTCCGGGCCCAACCGGCTCACCAGCCGCGACGCCGTCGCGAACAGGTAGTCGCCGGCCAGGATCGCGATGTTGTTGCCCCACCGGGCGTTGGCGCTGGGCGCCCCGCGCCGCATCTGGGCCTCGTCCATGACGTCGTCGTGGTACAGCGTGGCCAGGTGCACCATCTCGATCACCGCGCCGGCCACCGTGACCTGCCAGGCATCGGGCTCCGGGCCGATCTGCGCGGACAGCACCGTGAACAGGGGACGGAAGCGCTTGCCGCCGGCCTCGAACAGGTGCACGACGGCTTCGGTCATCAGCTCGTCACCGCCGCGCAGTTCGGTGCTCATGAGCTCTTCGACACGACCTACCCCGTCGCGGACGTTCTTGGCGAAGGCCGGATCACCAAAGTCCACCCCTGCTACCACCGTGGCCGGAGTACTCACCCTGCCAACATACTGGGGACATGGACTTGCGGTCAGATGTGGTCATCGTCGGGGCCGGTCCGGCCGGCTCCGCGGCGGCCGCCTGGGCTGCCCGCCGCGGCCACGAGGTGCTCGTCATCGACGCCGCCGAGTTCCCCCGCGACAAGCCCTGCGGCGACGGACTCACCCCACGCGCGGTGCTCGAGTTGCAGCGGCTCGGTCTCGGCGACTGGCTCGACGGCCACATCCGCCACGACGGGCTGCGGCTGTCCGGGTTCGGCGCCGACGTCGAGGTCCCCTGGCCCGGGCCGTCGTTTCCTGGTTCTGGCTCAGCGGTACCCCGAACCGAACTCGACGACCGGATCCGCAAGGTCGCCGAGGACGCCGGCGCGTCGATGCTGCTCGGCATCAAAGCCGTTGACGTAAGGCGTGATTCGCGCGGCCGCGTGGAGGCGGTGGTGCTGGCCGACGGGTCGCAAGTGTCATGCCGCTGGGTGATCGTGGCCGACGGCGCACGCTCACCGTTCGGGCGGGCGCTCGGCAGGCAATGGCATCAGGAGACGGTGTACGGGGTGGCCGTGCGCGGATACCTCGCGTCGCCGCGGGCTGGCGAGCCGTGGATCTCCTCAGACCTGGAGTTGCGGTCCGTCGACGGGCAGGTGCTGCCCGGATACGGCTGGATCTTCCCGCTGGGCAACGGCGAGGTGAACATCGGCGTCGGCGCCCTGGCCACCGCGAAGCGGCCCGCCGACGTGGCCTTGCGGCCGCTGATCAAGCACTACACCGACCTGAAGCGCGCCGCCTGGGGATTCGACGGCCCGCCGCGCGCGGTGTCCTCGGCGCTCTTGCCGATGGGCGGGGCGGTCTCCGGGGTGGCCGGACCCAACTGGGTGCTGATCGGGGACGCGGCGGCGTGCGTGAACCCGCTCAACGGCGAGGGCATCGACTACGGGCTGGAAACCGGTCGACTGGCCGCCGAGATGCTGGGTTCTGGAGATCTGTCGTTGGCGTGGCCCGCTGTCTTGCAGGCGCACTACGGGCGCGGCTTCTCGGTGGCCCGGCGGTTGGGGCTGCTGCTGACGCTGCCGCGCTTCCTGCCGCTGACCGGGCCGGTCGCGATGCGCTCCTCGCGGCTGATGGGCGTCGCGGTGCGGGTGATGGGCAACCTGGTCACCGACGAGGACGCCGACCTGGTGGCGCGGGCATGGCGCGTGGCGGGCATGGGATCGCGAATCCTGGACCGGCGCAAGCCGTTCAGCTGACCCTGACGCGCTGTGAGGACCGCCGCTCACAGAAATGACAAATTTGACAAAACTTCTTCACATCGCAGCGGTTGCGGCATAAGCTCCGCCGCATGAGTGACTACGACGCGATCATCGTGGGGGCCGGACACAACGGTCTGACCGCAGCGGTGGTGCTGCAGCGAGCCGGCTTGCGCACGCTCTGCCTGGAGGCCAACACCTACAGCGGCGGCATGTCGGCCACCGTCGAGCTCATCGACGGGTTCAAGTACGAGATCGCCGGATCAGTGCGCTTCCCCACCGCGCAGAAGATCAACAGCGAGCTCGGCCTCGACACGTTGCCGACCATCTCGTCGGAGATCATGTCGGTCAACCTCGGGGAAAACGGCGAGGAAGCGATGGTCTTCCACAGCGACCCGATGGCGATGATGACCCATCTCAGCGAGAAGCACGGCATGGACGCCGTGATGGCGATGGCCAACCTGTACGCCTGGAGCACCGGCCCCGGCAAGGCACTCGGCCGCTTCGACGCGCTGGCGGCGCCGAAGACCATCGACGAGATGTATGCCTGTGCCGCAGACGAAAACGAGCGGCGCGCCATCCACGAGATGCTGTTCGGCTCGGCGATGGACGTTGTCGACCGGTTCCTGCCCGACAAGGAAAAGCACTCCGTGATCCGCGGCATGCTGGCCTTCCTGGCGGTGAACTCCACCTATCGCGGCCCGTACACCCCGGGCAGCGCAACGTGTTTGGCGTTCGCGATGGCCATGCCCCCGGAGGGCGGCCAGATGACCACCAAACTCAAGGGTGGCATCGGCGTGCTCGCCGAGCATCTGCGCGACCTGTTCGTCGATGCCGCCGGGGAGATGCGTTACCGCACCAAGGTCGAACAGATCCTCGTCGAGGACGCCCACGTCACCGGGGTGCGCCTCAAGGACGGTGAAGTGATCAACGCACCCATCGTGGTGTCCAACCTCGCCCCCGAGACCACACTGCTGGATCTTGTTGGTGTCGACCATCTTCCGTCGTCGCTTGTGACCCGGCTCGGCGGCCGCGATCACCGCGCGTCGTTCATGCAGATCCACTTCGCCCTGGACGGCTTACCCCAGTACGCCGCCCCCTACGACTTTTTGAACGCGCCCGGCATGCAGATGTCGGTGGGTATGTTCGGGTCACCGGAAGAACAGCAGCGCCAGTGGGAGATGGCCCGGGGCGGCGAGGTACCGGACAACCCCGCGCTGTCGATCCAGATGCCCACGGTCGGCGATCCCGAGATGGCGCCGGAGGGCAAGCACGCCGCCAGCGTGTACGCCTACGGCTTCCCGATCGAGGCTCCGCGCGATCAGCACGGTCACCTGAAAACCGTTATGGCGGAACG
This sequence comes from Mycolicibacterium rhodesiae, assembly GCF_002086695.1. Classification (GTDB taxonomy): domain Bacteria; phylum Actinomycetota; class Actinomycetes; order Mycobacteriales; family Mycobacteriaceae; genus Mycobacterium; species Mycobacterium rhodesiae. The sequence continues at coordinate 395,238 of NZ_MVIH01000003.1, read as the reverse complement.
GGTTGTCGACAAGATCAACCGCTACGCCCCGAACTTCAAGGACATCCTGATCCGCGACATCACGTTCGCGCCGTATCACATGAACACCATGTTCGCCGCACCCAACGGCGACTTCTGCCACGGCCTGCTGCAGCCCGAACTGATGGGGGTCAACCGGCCCGGACCCAAGGGGTTCATCGACGAGCCGATCCCGATCGAGGGCCTCTACCTGGGCGGCGCAGGCTGCCACGGCGGACCGGGCATCACGTTCATTCCCGGTTACAACGCCGGGTATCAGGTGCTGGAGGACGCCGGCCGCTGAAATCTGGCGCGATTTCCGGTGTAGAGCACCGGTTAGCGCGCCCGATTCGGCGGATCAGGCCTTGACGGCGTAGTGCAGCGCGACGATCCCGCCGGTGAGGTTGCGCCACCGCACATCCGACCAGCCGGCGTCGCGGATCTGCGCGGCCAGCGCCGCCTGGTCGGGCCAGGCTCGGATGGACTCCGCCAGATAGACGTAGGCGTCCGGGTTGCTCGACACCGCGCGGGCCACCCGCGGCAGCGCCTGCATCAGGTACTCCTTGTAGACGGTGGAGAACACCGGCACCACCGGGGTGGAGAACTCGCACACCACCAGCCGCCCGCCGGGACGGGTCACCCGCGCCATTTCCCGCAGACCCGCCGGGTGGTCGACGACATTGCGCAGCCCGAAGCTGATCGTCACCGCGTCGAACACCGCGTCGCCGAACGGCAGCTTGGTCGCATCGGCCGCCACCTTCGGCACCGCCCGCGCGGCGCCGGCCCGCAGCATGCCGACCGAGAAGTCCGCGGCCACACACCACGCGCCGGAGCGGGCCAGCTCGACCGTCGACACCGCGGTCCCCGCCGCCAGGTCCAGCACCCGGTCACCGGGTCCGATGCCCAGCGCCGAGCGTGTCGCCCGCCGCCAGACGCGGTCCTGCCCCAGCGACAGCACGGTGTTGGTGATGTCGTACCGCCGCGCGACGGCGTCGAACATCGACGCCACATCGCGGGGATCCTTGTCCAGCGTCGCGCGGCTCACGGTGCCGACGCTACCCGAGCGGGAATGCGGAGCCTGTCGATGCGTTGGCTAGACGCATGAGCGAAAAAGTGTGGTTCATCACCGGGACATCGCGCGGCTTCGGTCGGGAATGGGCGATCGCTGCCCTGGACCGCGGCGACAAGGTCGCTGCCACCGCGCGCAACACCGACAGCCTGTCCGACCTGGTCGACTCCTACGGCGACGCCATCCTGCCGATCCAGCTCGACGTCACCGACCGGGATGCCGACTTCGCCGCCGTCAAGCAGGCGCACGACCACTTCGGGCGCCTCGACATCGTCGTCAACAACGCCGGCTATGGGCATTTCGGCTTCATCGAGGAACTGTCCGAAAGCGATGCGCGCGACCAGCTCGAGACCAACGTCTTCGGCGCGCTGTGGATCACCCAGGCCGCGCTGCCGTATCTGCGCGCCCAGGGCAGCGGACACATCATCCAGGTGTCGTCGATCGGCGGCATCACCGCCTTCCCGCTCGTCGGCATCTACCACGCCTCGAAGTGGGCGCTGGAAGGCTTCTCGCAGGCGCTGGCTCAGGAGGTCGCCCCGTTCGGCATTCACGTCACGCTGATCGAGCCGGGCGGATTCGACACCGACTGGTCCGGCTCGTCCTCGAAGCGTTCGGCCGAACTGCCGGACTACGCCGAACTGCACCGCCAGGTCGACGAGGCCCGCAAGCAACGGTGGTCTGCGCCCGGCAACCCCAAGGCGTCGGCGTCGGCCATTCTCAAGGTGGTGGACGCACCGACTCCCCCGCTGCGGGTGTTCTTCGGCGAGTCACCGCTGCAGACCGCGAAGGCCGACTACGAAAGCCGCATCGCCAACTGGGAACAGTGGCAGCCGGTCGCCGTCGAGGCCCAGGGCTGATCAGATCGCGTGCGCGTCGACTCTCGGTAGTTGACGCGCACGACTCGCCATACGTTCGCTGAGGTGGATCAGTCGATCCTCGTGCCCAGCGGGCATGGTGTAAGCCAACTTACGGAGTTCGAGTGCGAATTCACTGAGATCTTGGCGATACGACGCGTCGTTCATTCGGACGCCCCCGGGTCTTGGAGAGTTGGTGTTGTCATTGCCTTCTTTGGCATTCAGCGTTCCCCCGCTTGCGTTAAGTGTGCGCCCGCTCACATGCTATGAAAAGGCTTCTCAGGAACAATTAAGGAAGTCGTTTGGGTGGCGCCAGACTCAGGCCGCGCGGCGGCGACGCCCGGTGAGCCGCACCGCTTCGTAGTGGCCCAGCAACTCGTCGCAAATCACCGGCCAGGTCCGGCCGAGCACACTGCGGCGCGCGGCGAGCGAGTAGCGCGCCCGCTCGTCGAGCAGATGATCTACCGATTGCGGAAGGCGCGCTTCGAATTCCGCGACCGTCAATAACAGTCCGGTTCGGTACGGTGCCACCAGATCTCGCGGCCCACCGGCGTTCGGCGCGATGACCGGCAAACCCGAGGCCATCGCCTCCTGCACGGCCTGGCAGAACGTCTCGTGCTCGCCGGGGTGGACGAAGACGTCCATGCTGGCGTAGGCCGTGGCGAGCTGCTCGCCGTACAGCGCTCCGGTGAACACCGCCGACGGCATCAGCGCGCGAAGCTTGTCGCGGTCGACACCGTCGCCGACGATCACCAGTTGCAGATCGTCGCGGCGGGCAAGTACCGCCAGCCGCTCCACATGCTTCTCCGGTGCGAGCCGCCCGACGAAGCCGACGATCGGCTTACCGGCCGGTGACCAGCGCGCCCGCAGCTCGTTGCTCCGTGCCGATGGCGCGAAGCCGGTGACGTCGACACCGCGGGCCCACTGAAACACCCGCGGAATGCCATGGGCGGCAAGGTCTTCCATCGCCGCGGTAGACGGTGCCAGCGTCCGGTCGACGCGTGAATGTAGATGCTTGTTCCACGCCCAGGCCGCGCGCGACGCGACGCCGATCCCGTAGCTCTGGGCGAATCCGGCGATGTCCGTCTGGTACACCGCAACCGTCGGCACGCCGAGGAACCGGGCGGCTTGCAGCCCGCCATATCCCAGCAGTGCAGGCGAGGCCAGATGCACCACATGCGGATCGAAGCCGCGCAGCACTCCCACCATGCGTGGCCGCGGCACCCCCAGCGGCAGTGACGTCACTTTGGGGAACATCCGTGACGGCACCCGGTGTACCCGGATCCCGTCGTAGACCCGTTCCGCCGCCGGTTCACCACGCGGGCTGTCCGGGGCGATCACGAGTGCTTCATGGCCGGTGCGGCGGAGATGCTCAAGCACCCGCAACACCGAGTTGCTCACTCCGTTGACGTTGGGCAGGAAGGACTCGGCGACAATTGCAACGCGCACGATTTCGAGAGTGACAGCGGCGACTGTCAGCGAGGTTGCGCCCAGGCATACACGACACGAAAAACAGGTGGAACGCGGTACCGTGCGAGCATGCGGTTCTGGTCTGTGCTCGTGGTGGCGCTGGTCGTGCTAATCACCGGTTGTAGCAGGGAAATTGTCGGTGTGGCACAGATGGATCCGCGCGGGCCGGGGACGGCGCTGAGCAAGGACGGCTTCGGCATCGTGGCCGGCGACCCGGACGCGCGGGTCCACATCGAGTTGTACACCGAACCGCAATGTAGCCACTGCGCCGATCTGCAGAAGGACTTCGGCGACGACCTGGCCCGCTACATCAATCTCGGCCAGCTCGCCGTCACTTATCGCCCGTTGACATTTCTGGACGACAAGCCCGGCGGCTACTCCGACCGGGTGAGCAACGCGATGTTCCTGGCGCCGGGACCGAACACGTCAGGCAAGGCATTCCAGGCGTTCGTGCAAGATCTTTGGGGCCACCAGGATTCGCGCGGCAAGGGACCCAGCGACGCTCAGATCGCCGACATGGCTCGCGAGAGTGGAATTCCTGCCCCCGCCGTCGATGCGATGCGGGCGGGCAAGCCCGCGTTGGACGTCCAGGAGATGGCGGACACCAACTTCGAATACCTTTACGAGGTCGACCCCATCAACACCGGTACTCCAACGGTGTTCGACCTCAACACCAACGAGAAAATCGACATCTACGACAACAACTGGTTGTCCAAGCTGATGTCGACCTGATCCAACCGGCGTTCCAGCAGAACCAGGCCCGTCAATACCAGCCCGCCGATCAGCCACGCCACCACCGCGATCGAGCCGGCCGGAATGATCGCGAGCGCAGCCGTACGGTGTTGCACGCGAACAAGATCCGGGTTCTTGCGGTCGTACTCGACGTAGATGCGCATTCCCTCGGCCAGCTCGGAGGGATACAGCACACCGAGCTCGGGACGGTAGGTGACGCGGTCCGGGGTGACGAACTCGATCGTCGAGCGCCGCGGGCCTGCCGAGAGGACTTCAGCCTGCGCCACACCCATGTTGTGTTCGATCTGCTGATCGTTGCGCCACGCACCGGCGACCAACAGCACTGATTGCAGGGTGACCAACCCGACCAGGATCCACACCGCACACTTGCTCCAGCGCAACACTTTCCGGCGCGTGGTGTCGACGATGTCCGGCTCGCGCCGGGGCAGAGCCTGTGCCAGCAGGGCCTGGAGCCGGGCGATCACAGCGCCGACCGGATCGCGGCGTGCAGCTGCCGCAACGACGATCGATCGGCTTTCACTTCGAGAACCCGCATACCCTCAAAGGGTTCGGCGAGCGCGCCGCCGAGTTGGTCGACCTCGATCTGGCGGGCGTCGATGTGATACGCCCGGCACAGGGCGCCGACGTCGACGTCGTGCGGGGTGCCGAATATCCGCGCCGACACATCGGAGAACCGCGGGTCGCCCTGTTCGAGCAGTTCGAAGATGCCACCGCCGTTGTCGTTGGACACCACGATCGTCAGGTTCTTCGGCGTCGGCTCGGTCGGGCCGATCAGCAGCCCCGAGCTGTCATGCACGAATGTCATGTCCCCGATCAGACCGATGGTCCGGCCGGTGTGCGCCAGTGCCGCGCCGATGATCGTCGAGACCGTGCCGTCGATGCCCGCCACTCCCCTGTTCGAGCGCACCTTGATGCCCTCGGTGTTCAGTCCGACCAGGGCCGCGTCACGGACCGGGTTGGAGGCGCCGAGCACCAACTGATCCCCCGGACGCACCGCGGCGGCCACCGCCGCCGCGACGTGCAGGCCGGTGGTCAGCGGGTGAGCGCTCAGCTGCCGGCGCACCGCCGCCATGGTGTGCGCGTTGACCTCCGCGCAGCGCTGCAACCAGGCCGGATCGGGAGTGCCGCTGGTCTGCGCACGGGTGCCGGTGGCCGCGGAGTTGCCCGACACATCCGGCCAGCGCGGACCTGTCGTCAGGGCGAACACCGGAACCGACGGGTCTGCCAGCAGCGTCGACACCGGCCGGTGCAGGGTCGGGCGCCCCAGCATGATCACCTGGCGGGGCCGCAGCAGCGGCAGCGCCAGCGGATGCAGCGGGTTGGCGGCGTGTGGGGCCGTCGGCTCGGCGACCGTCGGTAGCGCGGCCAGGTTCGGGTGGACACCGGCGCCGTGCCCGGCGATCACGACGGTGTCGGGCGTCAGATCGATGTCCAGTGGCTGGTCGAAGGCCACCGGCGGGCTGTACGTCCACGGCTTGCCGTCCGGCCGGCCGGCGGGGACCGCGGCACCGGCAGACTCCGCGTCTGGCACCAGCGGCTCCCGCAGCGGGATGTCGAATTGGACCGGCCCGGCGTTGGCCGAGCGCGCACCGGTGGCCGCGGCGAGCACCCGGCAGGTGGCCGAGCGCCATTGCGCGTTCAGTGAGTCGAGCTTGTCCTGGCCCCCTTCGGCGAGGCCCAGGCTGATCGACGCGCGGACCTGGGTGCCGAAGTAGCCGAGCTGCTCGAAGGTCTGGTTGGCGCCGGTGCCCAGCAGCTCGTACGGCCGGTTGGCCGACAGCACGATCAGTGGAACCCGGGCGTAGTTGGCCTCGACGACGGCGGGACCCATGTTGGCCACCGCGGTGCCCGAGGTCATCGCCACGCACACCGGGGCGCGTTCGGCGACCGCGAGACCGATCGCCAGGAAGCCTGCGGTGCGCTCGTCGATGCGGACGTGCAGCCGGAGCCGGCCGGCCCGGTCGGCATCGGAGAGTGCGAAGGCCAGCGGCGCGTTACGGGAACCCGGGCACAGCACGACGTCGCGGACGCCGCCGCGGATCAATTCGTCGACGACGACGCGGGCCTGGGCCGTCGATGGGTTCATTACTACAGCGTGTCACACGTCGATCGGGCTCGACATCAGACAAGAGTGCCTGCGAAAAAGTCCAGCATCGCGTTGTTCACGGTGTCCGGGCGCTCCAGGAATCCCAGGTGGCCGGTGTGCCCGATCTGCACATATCGGCCGTTGGGGATGGCGTCGGCGACCTCACGGCCCAGCGCCGCCGGGGTGAGCAGGTCGTCGGCGAACCCGATCACCAGCACCTCGTTGGTAATCGAACGGTAAGCAGCCAGCCGGTTGTCCTTGGGGTAGACCTCGAGCTGGGCGCGCAGCCCGGGAGTGCGCTTGATTGGGAAAGCGGTGAACATCTCCACCCAGTCGCCGATCGCCTTCTCGTCGTTGATGGTCTTGGGTGAGAAGTTCTCCAGCACACGCACTTTCGCCGCATATGCGGGCGGCAGCTGAATGCCGGCCTTGGTGAGTTCGACGTCGGCGGCCCGAAACGATTTGCGGGTGCGGTCCAGACGGCCGCGGGTGCCCATCAACACGGCCTGGGTGACCAGCTCCGGGCGGGTCAGCATCAACTCCTGGGCGATGTAGGCGCCCATCGAGATCGCCACGATCCGGGTGGGTCCGCCGATCACGTCCTCGATGAGGGCCGCGGTGTCGGCGATCATCTGCTCCGGGGTGAAGTCGCCGGCTTCCTCGGTGGCCCCGATTCCGCGGTTGTCGAACGTGACGCACCGATAGCCCGCCGCCAGGAACCGCGGAATCTGGTGGATGTGCCAGGTCCGGCCGGCGCCGCCGGTGCCGGCGATGAACAGCACCGGATCGCCGGAGCCGTTGTCCTCGTAGGCCAGGTTGATCACCTGGCAGAGGCTACGCGACCCCGTTTCCGCCGTGCCTTCGACCGCGCGGCGTCGATGGCGCCGGACCACAGCAGCGATGTCATCGCCTTGAGCTGGGTGGGCGTCGCCAGATCCTTGGCCATCAGCGCGGCTGCGGACGCCTTGGTTGCCGCCGATGCCTTCGACATGTGCCCGGAGTCGAACGGCGGCTGCGGGTCGTACTCCATCGACAGCTGGATCACCTTGGCGCGCTCCTCGCCGCCGATCTGTCCGGCCAGCCACAGCGCGAGGTCGATGCCTGCCGACACCCCGGCGCTGGTGACGATGTTCCCTTCGTGGACCACTCGCTCGTCCTTGACCGGGGTGGCCCCGAGCGCCTTGAGCGCGGTCAGTGCCGCCCAGTGCGACGTCGCCCGCTTGCCCTTCAGCAGTCCCGCTGCCGCGAGGATCACCGACCCGGAGCACACCGATGTCGTCCACGTCGCGGTGCGGTGCGCCTGACGGACCCACTCCAGCAGCTTCTCGTCGCGGGAGTGTTCGATCGTCGTCATCCCACCGGGCACGAGAATCACGTCGGGAGAGGGTGTTTCGTCGAATGAATGGGTGGCGCCGACGACGAGAACGCCGGAGTCGGCGGTGATCGGACCGGTTTCGTGCCACACGAAGCGAACCTCGGCGTCGGGCAGCCAGCGCAGCACCTCGTAGGGTCCGATGAAATCCAAAGCGGTGAAACCGGGATAGAGCACGATGGCGATCTGCATGACATTCTCCTTTATGCGAACGTTTTGCGGTATTGGTCGGGTGAGACGCCGACCCGGCGAATGAAGTTGCGGCGCAACGTCTCTGATGTTCCGAAACCGCACCGGGCGGCGATGGTGACGACGGTGTCGTCGGTCTCCTCGAGCTGACGACGAGCGGCTTCGGTGCGGACGCGTTCGACGTAGGCGCCGGGGGCCTCGCCGACCTCCTCGGTGAACACCCGGGTGAAGTGCCGCGGACTCATCGCGGCGCGGCGGGCCAGTTCGGTGATGCTATGGGCGGCACCGGGTTCGGCCTCGATGGCCTCCTGGACCTCGCGGATGGGTTGACGCCGCGCCCGCGGCATCCACACCGGCGCCGCGAATTGCGTCTGGCCGCCGGGGCGGCGCAGAAAGAGCACAAGGTAGCGCGCGACGGTCTGGGCGACTTCGGTGCCGTAGTCGTCCTCGACGAGCGCGAGCGACAAGTCGATGCCGGATGTCACCCCGGCCGCGGTCCACACCGTGGCCGAGCTTCGCAGAAAGATGGGCTCGCGGTCGACGGTCACGGCCGGGAATTCGCGGGCCATCCGGTCGGCGAACGCCCAGTGCGTGGTGGCGCGGCAGCCGTCGAGCAGGCCGGCTTGGGCAGCCAGGAACGAGCCGGTGCACACGCTGACGACGCGGCGCGAGTTGGCCGCGGCCGTCCGAATCCAGGCCATGGTGGCCGGATCCGCGCGGGCGTCGTCCACGCCGGGACCGCCGGGCAGGACCAGGGTGTCGATGCCGTTGGGTTCGGGCATCGCCTCGGTGACGAAGGCCAAACCGGTGGGGGTGCTTGCCGGGCGGCCGTCGACGGAGGCGACGCTGACCCGGTAGCCGCCCTCGGTGAGCAGCGCGGCACCGGTGAACACGTCATGCGGCCCGACCAGGTCGAGGGCCTGCACGCCGGGAAACCCGAGGATCACCACCGATCGCGCCATGCGTTCAGTGTCGAGGCCGGCGGTGATGGCGTCTAGGCCATGCACCCCACAGATCAGGACATCACAGCTTCCTGAGGCGCCGCACGGCCTGCATCAGCGGCAGCATCGACGCTGCGCCTTTACGCAGACTGCGCTGCAATGGCCCCACGTTCGCGAGCACCACGTACTCGACGCCACAATCCCGCCACTGGGCAACCCGCTCCACGATCTCCTCCGGCGTCCCGCACAGCAGGCAGTCGCGGACCACCTCGGTGGGGATGGCTTTGACGTGTGACAACGCCGTCTGTTCGTCCATGTCCTGCGGCAGGATGTCCTGCGCGCCGGTGAAGCCGATGCCGAGTGGATGCTGGGCGCCGTGGCGAGCGTAGAAGTGATCGGGAGCATTCAGTGCCGCTGCTCGGACCACTTCGGAGTCGAGCGCTTCATCGAGGTCGTCGCGATTCCGGGCGGCCAACGTCATCAACCAGAGCGCCGGCTTGATCGACATCGGGTCGCGCCCTGCGTCAGAAGCTGCGGTGCGCACGGCCTCGAGGCGCTGCGCGTATTCCTGCGGAGTGTGCGGGAACGCCGGATAGAAGCCGTCGGCGTAGCGACCGGCCGCGCGCAACATCCGCGGACCGTGAGCGGCGATCCAGATTTCCGGCCACTTGCCCTTGTACGGCGGCAGATCGAAGAGCGCATTCCGCAGTGGGAAGAACGGCGAGTCGCGATTGACCAACTCCCTTGGAATTCCACAACGCTCGTATCGTCGCCATGGCTTCCTCGAACCGCGCCACCGGTTTGGACCATTCGACGCCGTACGGTTCATTGCCTTCTCGTTCGCCACTGCCGATTCCGAGGATCGCGCGACCGCGGCTCAGCAAGTTCAGGGTGGCCGCGGCCTGCGCGGTGACCGCCGGATTGCGCCGGCCCGTGTCGGTCACTCCGATGCCGAGGCGCAGGCGTGCATGGTTGCGCGCGGCGATGTTGCCGAGCATGGTCCACGGCTCCAGGTACGCGTCGCCGCGCGGCAGCAGGGTGGCCCCACCGCAGTATTTCGGGTTGTTCCACAGTGACCGCGGAAACAACGAATTCAGGTGATCGGGCACCCAGAACGAGTCCACCCGTGCGGCGGCCGCGGCCGCGTAGTTGGCTTTGGTGAGGAAGTCGACCGTGGGGCGTGCCGCCACGATGGGGTCCATCATTCCGACGCGGAGAGTTGACATCGGTTCAGTGTCGGGGCCGCCGCCACGGTCGACTTGCGTAGCGACCTACTTCAATTCCGCCTTCAATTCCGCTGAGGCTGCCCGTCAGCGGGGCTCGCGGTCCTCGCGCAAGTACTCGTCCATCAACGGGGTCTCGGCGGAGATCGGGTAGTCGCCGGTGTACCCGACGCGCTCCTGTGCCATCTCCAGCACCCGCCCGCGGACCGCATACCAGCCGATTGTCAGCAACGGGACGAGGGCCACGATGGCCACCAGATTCCAGTAATTCTCGTAACACATCAGCCCGGTGACGACCGCCAGGAAAGCCAGCGTGGCATAGCTCGTATACGGCGTCCCCCACAGGCGGAACGCCGGCCGGCTCAAGATCCCCTTCTGCGACCAGCGATACAGTTGGATCTGGCAAATGACGATCGTCGCCCACGATGCGATGATGCCGAGCGCCGAGAGGTCCAGCGCGATGTTGAACGCCTCGGCCGGGACCACGAGGTTGAGGAACACGCCGACGACCGTGAAGCAGGCGGTGAGCGCGATACCGGCGAACGGCACGCCGCGTTTGGACATCCGGCCGGTGAACTGCGGTGCGCTCCCGTTCATCGCCATCGACCGCAGAATCCGGCCGGTGGAATACAGGCCCGCGTTGAGGCTGGACAGCGCCGCGGTCAGCACCACGAAGTTCATGATCGTGCCGGCCGCCGGGACCCCGATGCGGGAGAAGAATGTCACGAACGGGCTCTCCCCCTGCTTGTAGGTGGTGTACGGCAGCAGGAGCGCCAGCAAGATCAGCGAGCCGACGTAGAACACCGCGATGCGGAACACCACCGAGTTGATGGCCTTCGGCATGACCTTGTCCGGATTCTCCGTCTCACCGGCGGCCGTGCCTACCAATTCGACTGCTGCATAAGCGAATATGACCCCCGAGGTGATGACCACCAACGACAGCAGACCGGTAGGGAGGATCCCGCCGTGGTCGGCGATGAGTGACGGTCCGGTGGTCGAACCCTCGACGGTGAAGCGGCCGGCGAGAAACACGATGCCGACAACAAGGAACGTGACGAGTGCGACGACCTTGATCAGGGCGGCCCAGAATTCCATCTCGCCGAAGACCTTGACCGAGATCATGTTGACGGTCAGCACGATCACCAAGGCGATCAGCGCGATGGTCCACTGCGGGATTGCCTTGAAGGCGCCCCAGTAGTGCATGTAGAGCGCGATGGCCGTCACGTCGACGATCGACGTGCACGCCCAGTTGAAGAAGTACATCCAGCCGGCCACGTAGGCCGCCTTCTCCCCCAAGAACTCTCGGGCGTAAGACACGAAAGACCCCGATGATGGCCGGTGCAGTACCAGCTCGCCCAGCGCGCGCAGGATGAAGAAGACGAACACACCGCAGACGGCGTACACCATGAATAGTCCCGGGCCTGCCGTATGAAGGCGCCCCCCGGCACCCATGAACAGGCCGGTGCCGATCGCTCCCCCGATGGCGATCATCTGCAACTGCCGGGGCTTGAGCCCCTTGTGATAGCCGACGTCCTCGTGGGCCAACGCGGAATTGTCGTATGTAGTTGGCGCTCCCATTGGCCGGGAATATCCAGCAGGCGCCCTACCCCAAACGCACCTGCGGTTAAACCTCGGTTACGCAACGTTTCCCGGGTGTCACGTCAGCGCTCGGGTGATCAACCGGACGAATTCCGTACACGTCTGGTACCGGGACTCCGGACGTTTCGCCATTGCTTTCGCCAGAATGGAGTCGAACGCGCGGGGCACCCAATCGATCCTGTACGACAGCCGCGGCGGCGGGTGATGAAGGTGGCGGTCGAAAAGCCCCATCGGGGTGGCAGCCGTGAAGGGTGGAGCGCCGGCGATCAATTCGACTGCGGTGCAGGCCAGTTCGTACTCATCGGTGGCGGGCGACGGCGTCGACCCGGTCAACAGCTCTGGTGCGGCGTACGGTAGGGACGCTTGTACATGGGACGGTCGGGCGGCCACCGGCGGGGACTGCTCGCCCATAACATGGGCAACTCCGAAATCGATCAGGACTGCACCGACATCCAGAAAGCTCTTGGCGACAAGGATATTCGTCGGTTTGACGTCGCAGTGCACAACGCCGTTGTGGTGCACGTAGTCCAGCGCTTCGGCGACCTGCGCGAGCGCCGACAGCTTGTCGGCCAACGATGCCAAGGCAGCGACAGAGCCGCCGTCGACATATTGCATGGCGAGCCAGGTGGGTCCGTGGTCGAACATCGCGGCGATGTGCGGGTGCTGCAGGCCCCGGGCGATCTCGAATTCGCGGTGCAAGCGTTCGATGGCCGCCGGGTCGCGATGATCGTCGGTCAGGATCTTCAGCGCCACGCCGGGTTCGGATTGCCGGTGAGCCAGGTACACCATCGCGTTACCGCCGCGGCCCAGTATTCGTTCGACGACGTAGTCGGCGAACGAATCACCTGGACGCAGCACATGCCAAGCCTATCGGCGGCTGACCTCGGCGGCGAAGTAGTGACCCTGTTCGAGGTCTTCGAGCAGGCCGATGTTGGTCGGTTGCCAACCGAACCGTTGTTGGGTGATCTCACTGCTGGCCGGCATGTCGATACCGAAAAACGCTCCGATCCAACCGAAGTGGTCGAATGCCGCTTCCGGCGCGACGCTGATGACCGGCACACCGAGGTGGCGCCCGAAACTCTCGGCGATGTCACGGGTGGTGACGGCTTGCTCGCCGACCGCGTGCAGGATGGTCCCGGTCAGCGCGGACTCGGCAGCGAGCCGGAACAATATCGCGGCGTCATCGCGGTGTACGGCCGACCAGCGATTGGTGCCGTCGCCGGGAAAAGCCGAAACACCCTTGGCGCGGGCCACGTCGATCAGAACGGGGATGAAGCCGTAGTCACCGTTGCCGTGCACCGTCGGCGCGAGACGCACGATCGACACGCGCACATCGCGCTCGGCGAACGCGAGCGCCGCGGACTCGGAGGTTCGCGGCGACTGCGGGCTGGCGGGACGGTCCTCTGTGAGGATCTCGCCGGGTGCATGTCCGGCCGTGCCGCTGGTGACGACGAGTGGCCGGCCGGAACCGGCGAGCGTCTCACCGAGGGCGGCGATCGCGTTGCGGTCGAGTTCGCCGGCGTCCACGAAGTTGTCGAAATCGTGGTGGAACGCCAGGTGAATGACGCCGTCCGCGTCTTTGGCGCCACTGCGCAGGCTATCGAGGTCCGCGAGGTCGCCGCGGTGAACCTGGGCGCCCGCGGCAGTGAGCTTCTCGGCGGATGCGTCGGAGCGGGCCAAGCCGAGTACCTGGTGGCCGGCCGCGAGCAGCTCGGGCACCACCGCCGAGCCCACCCAGCCGGACGCTCCGGTGACGAATATCTTCATGAAAACCTCCATGTCAGTCGCTGTCATCGAACCTAGCGCTGATGTCAGCAACTGTCATCCCGCTAAAATTCCCGCATGGGCCGCTGGGAACCGGACGCGCCGGGCCGTCTGCAACAGGCGGCCATGGCGCTGTACGCCGAGCGCGGCTTCGACCAGACGACGGTCGCCGAGATCGCCGAGCGGGCCGGGCTGACCGAACGCACCTTCTTCCGGTACTTCGCCGACAAGCGTGAGGTGCTCTTTGGCGGTCAGCGTCAGCTCCTTGAGCAGTTCACCAAAGGTGTTGCGGAAGCTCCTGATTCGGCCGGTCCGCTAGACGCGGTCAGCACGGCATTGCAGCAGGCGGCGGCATTCTTCGACGGTGGACGCGACGGATCACGCCAGCGCCAGGCGGTGATCGACGCGAATCCCGCGCTGCGGGAACGCGAACTGAGCAAGCGCTTCGCGCTGGCTGCCGCGATGGCCGACGGGCTGGTGAGCCGCGGCGTCGCCGAGACCACCGCGCGGTTGACGGCCGAGGCCGGGGCCGCGGTGTTCCACCTCGCCTTCGAGCAATGGCTGGCCGACGACAAGTACGACCTAGCCCACTTCATCCGAGCCGCGGTCGCCGACCTGAAGGCGAGTATGTAGCGCCGAGATCGACGTTGCGCAGAGGTTTACTCGCGATTGCCCTGCGGTTCGTCGGTTCGGGCGAGGAGAGCGTGACATGCCTTGACGCGGGTGATCCACCAGTCGCGACGGGCGGGCGGCGCGGCGAGTGCGGCCAGGCGCGCCGGGTCGGGCACCACGTCGCCGACGGCCATCCCGCCGTCGACAAGTCTGATGTCTGCCACGTCCTCGATGAACAGCCCACCGGTGCCCAGCCCGCAAGCGTGCTCCAGTTGTGGCAATGCCGCCGCCGCGGTCAGTCCGGCCGCGATGCCGACCGCGGTATCCAGCGCGCTCGAGATCACCACCGGGATGTCGATCTCGGCGGCGATATCCAGCAGTGCCCGCACGCCGCCCAGCGGCGGCACTTTGAGCACAGCGATGTCGGCTGCCCGCGCACGGACCACGGCCAGCGGGTCGGCCGCCTTGCGGATGCTCTCGTCGGCGGCCACCGCGACGTCCACCCGGCTGCGCACCTCGGCCAGCTCGGCCACCGTTTTGCATGGCTGCTCAAGGTATTCCAGCGGACCATCGGCGGTCAGCGCAGCCGCGGCAGCCACGGCCTGCTCGACCGTCCACCCGCCGTTGGCGTCCACCCGCACCGTCGGGATCACCGCCCGCACCGCGTTGACCCGGGCGACGTCATCGGCCAACGTCTGACCCGGCTCGGCGACTTTCACCTTGGCGGTGCGCGTCCCGGGAAAGCGCTCCAACACCTCCGGCACCTGATCGGCATCCACCGCGGGGACCGTCGCATTGATCGGCACCACATCGCGAACGACCGAAGGCCGTGCCCGGTAGGCCGATTCGATTCCGGACGCCAACCAGTGCGCCGCTTCGGGCGGCTCGTACTCGACGAACGCGCCGAACTCACCCCAGCCCGCGGGCCCGTCGATCAGGGCCACCTCGCGAACCATGATGCCGCGGAAGCGAACCCGCATCGGCAGGGCGAGAACGTGCAACCGGTCCAGCAGATCGTCCAGCGCCACTGCCATCAGATCGCGCGGCCGCGGTTCTCCCAGTACGGGTTGCGCAGATCACGCTTGAGCAGCTTGCCGGTGGGGTTGCGCGGCAGCGCAGGCGAGATCTCCACGCTGCGCGGGCACTTGTAGTGCGCCAGCCTCTCCCGGCACCAGGCCACCAGTTCCTCTTCGGAAGCCTCTGCCCCGGCGGACAATTCGACGACGGCCTTGACCGCCTCGCCCCATTTCTCGTCCGGGACACCGAACACCGCGGCGTCGAGCACCGCCGGATGATCGGTGAGCACCCGCTCGACCTCGACGGAGTAGATGTTCTCACCGCCGGAGATGATCATGTCCTTGAGCCGGTCCTCGACGAAAATGAAACCGTCTTCGTCGACGCGGCCGATGTCACCGGAGCGGAACCAGCCGTCCTCGGTGATGGAACCGGCGGTGGCCTCCGGCTTGTTGTGATAGCCCTTCATCAACTGCGGTGTGCGGAACCACAATTCGCCCGGCTGACCGACCGGCACCTCGGCCAGGGTATCGACGTCGACGACCCGCACCTCCACCTCACGGGACGGCTGGCCCGCACTGATCAGCCGCTCCGGTCGCGAGTCGTCGCGATGCACCTCCGGGGAGAGCTGGGTGATCGCGCCGCACACCTCGGTCAGGCCGTACACCTGAATGAAATCGGTGTCGGGCCAGGCCTTCAGCGCCGACTTCAGCAGCGCCGGCGGCATCGGGGACGCACCGTAGACGAACGTGCGAAGGCCGCTGAACAGCTTGACCGCATCCTCGCCGGACTCCAGCACCTTGCCCAGCACGGCGGGCACCAGGAACGTCCGGTTGGCGCCCTGCAGGAGCGCACCGGCCAGCGACGCACCGTCGGCCTCGCGCGTCATGATCGTCGGGATGCCGGCGTGGATGCCGTACTGCACGTAAGCCGACCCGCCGACGTGGAACAGCGGCATCGCCACCATGTTCTTGTCGTCGTCACCGAACTCGAACGTCGCGGCGTTGATCGTGTGTGCCAACACATTTCGGTGCGACAGCACCACACCCTTGGGCTTGCCCGTGGTGCCCGACGAGTACATGACCAGGCAGGCGTCCTCCGGATCGACATCGGCCGGGCGGCCTACCGGGGTGGCGGCGGCCAGCAGGGCCTCGTATCCGTCACCGTCCGCGCCGTCGGGCGTGACCTCGATGACCTCCGAGACGTTGGTCAGCTTGTCGCGGATCTTGTCGACTGCGCCCATCAGTTCGGTGCCGACGATCAACAGTTTGGCGCCGGAGTCGTTGAGGACGTAGTCCATCTCACCGGCGGCCAGCCGGAAGTTGATGACGGCAGTGGCCGCGCCGATCGACGCCGCCGCCAGCGTCAGCTCGACGCACGCCGGGTGGTTCTTGTCCAGGAACGCCACCACGTCGCCGCGGCCGATTCCGCGCTCGGCCAGAGCGCCTGCGAGGCGCCGGATCCGGTCGTCCCACTGCGCCCAGGTCCAGCTGCGGTCCAGGTAACTGATGGCCTGGCCGTCGGGCTTGTGCTGCGCCCAGTACGCCGGCCGGTCATCGAGGAAGCGTGGTTCGGGTGGTTGCATACGAGCCAGATTGCCATGTCGGCGAACGTTCAGGTGCCGGCTCGTCGGATCCGGACGGGTCCACGCCACTGGGCGTCCGGATCGAGGTCTTCACCTTTCTGGGTGATGACGACATCCCCGCTGCGCGCCAGTTCGCGGGCGAGCTCGCGGGTCGCCTCCATCAAGTCGCGCCAGTTGTCGGGGTCCACCGCCCGGGCGGCGTCCGACGGGCAGATCGTGCGCGGAGCACGCTCGGCCGTCATCGTGAGGATCACGGCACTCAGCCGCTTCGCTATGTCATCCATCGGGGGCACCATTCCTTGGCCAGGGCATCGTCGACCTGACCTGCGAGCCGTTCGAGCTCGGCGTGTTCGGCGGAATCGAACTGCTGCGCCGCGGCGCTCGCGCGCAGCCGCCGGCACCGGTCCGCAATGGCTTGGCGGTGTTCGGGCTCCCGCACCACCCAGGCAAGGTCTCGCAGCAGGACCAGAAGCCCGCCGAGCACCAGCGGATCGCGCTCTCCGTAGATCTGCGGTTGGGTGCAGACCAGGTCGAGTAATTCCGGAAGGTCGGGGCGAGGCAACACCACCCGGACGGCGCCGTCGTCGGCGCGCAGAACTCGCGGTCCGAGCCGGTAGCCGGCCACCTCACAGAGCACGGCGGTGCAGGACTGCAGCGCATGGACGGCGGTGGTCGGGTCATTGATCCCCGGTGACAGCGCACGGATCGCGACGTCGGTCAGCTGCCGCAGACCGTATCCGATGTCTTGAGTCGCAGTACGTTCCACACCGGTGTGGAGTGCGCCAGCGACGCGCTTGCGCAGCGATTTCAGGCTGTCGTCGTCGAGTTCGCCGCCGCCGTCGGCGGACCAGCAGAAGGCAACCGGCACATTCGCGACGACGCCGCTTCCGACCGGGCGATCGAGGAATACGACCGCGTCGGCAGCTGTGGCGGCGGCGACAAGGTCGGCTTCGTCGATCTGCGTGAGAAAGCCCGAGGACTCGGCGGTGATGACGCATGCCGAACTGCGCGGTAGCGGTGGCACGCCCGAGGACTCTTCGTCGAAGGACTCCGCCGTGCGGCCGACGGTGTCGAGGATGTCGGCCGAAACGTGGTCGAGCATCGTCTCGATGCGGATCTGGCGGACCAGATGGCCGAGGAACAACACCAGGCCCAAGACGCTGGCCGTCGCCAGGAGGTAGGCGACCGTGACCGCGATCCGGGGTACGAAGCCGGAGGTGTCGTTGGCGTTGCGGATGGTGCGCAAAACGGTGAGCGCGTAGGCGAACGTCGCGAGGAACAGCGCGAGCGTGCGTTGGACGAACCGGTCGGAGGCGAAGGTCCGCAACAGTCGTGGCGAGTACTGGCTGCTGGCAAGCTGCAACGTCACCAAGGTCAACGAGAACGTCAGCGACGTGACCGTCATCAGCGATGTCGCGATGGCCGCGAGCACTTCGCGGGCCCCGTCCGCGCCACCGCCGAACAGATACCCGGCCAGCGTCACCGGCATGTTGTCGTCGATCGCGTCGTCCAGCTCCGGCAGTACAACTCCGAGCGCTACGGCGGCGACCACACCGATCGCGGGCACTGGCCACAACCGGCTGCGAATCGCGTCGATGACGATCGCGCGACGCTGCCGGGCACCCCGGAATGCAGTGAACAAGCTGTGTCCTCTCGCGGACGTCAACGACGCTGGTTCACCGCATTGCGTCGGCGTCAAACACGTGACGACTGCTCCGGTTGTGAGACGCCCTTCCTTCCGAACTGGAACACGTTCTAATGTGGACCGCATGAGTGACGAGCTGCTTCGCCATCCCCTCCATTCTGGCCACCTGACCGTCGGCGCGCTCAAGCGCAACAAGAACAAGCCGGTGCTGCATTTGGGTGACACCACCCTTACCGGAGGCGAGCTCGCCGACCGCATCAGCCAGTACATTCAGGCGTTCGAGGCGCTCGGCGCCGGAACCGGCGCGACGGCGGGCCTGCTCTCGCTCAACCGGCCCGAGGTGCTGATGATCATCGGTGCCGGCCAGACCCAGGGTTATCGCCGGGTGGCACTACACCCTCTCGGTTCGCTCGACGACCACGCCTACGTGCTCAACGACGCCGGTGTTACATCGCTGATCATCGACCCCAACCCGATGTTCATCGAGCGTGCGCAGGGCTTGCTGGAGAAGGTGCCCGCGCTCAAGCAGGTGTTGACCCTCGGCCCGGTGCCGGATGCCCTTGGTGATTCCGCGGTGGACCTGATCGCCGAGGCAGCCAAGTACACGCCGAAGCCGTTGGTGGCGGCCGACCTTCCGCCCGATCACGTCGGCGGCATGGCCTACACCGGCGGCACCACCGGTAAGCCGAAGGGTGTGCTGGGCACCGCCCAGTCGATCACCACGATGACGACGGTTCAGCTCGCCGAGTGGGAGTGGCCGGAGAACCCGCGGTTCCTGATGTGCACGCCGCTTTCGCATGCCGGCGCGGCGTTCTTCGTGCCGACCGTGGTCAAGGGCGGCGAGCTGGTGGTGCTGACCAAGTTCGACCCGGCCGAGGTGCTGCGGGTGATCGAGGAGCAGAAGATCACCGCCACCATGCTGGTGCCGTCGATGATCTACGCGCTGATGGACCATCCCGATTCGCACACCCGCGACCTGTCGTCGCTGGAGACGGTGTACTACGGCGCCTCGGCGATGAACCCGGTGCGCCTCGCGGAGGCGATCCGCCGCTTCGGACCGATCTTCGCGCAGTACTACGGGCAGTCCGAAGCCCCGATGGTGATCTCCTACCTCGGCAAGAAGGACCACGACGAGAAGCGGCTGACGTCGTGCGGGCGGCCCACCCTGTTCGCCCGCACCGCGCTGCTCGACGCGGACGGCAATGAGGTGCCCCAGGGCGAAGTCGGCGAGATCTGCGTGTCCGGGCCGCTGCTGTCCGGCGGGTACCACAACCTGCCGGAGGAGACGGCCAAGACCTTCAAGGACGGCTGGCTGCATACGGGCGACATGGCGCGCGAAGACGAGGACGGCTACTGGTTCATCGTCGACCGGGTCAAGGACATGATCGTCACCGGCGGATTCAACGTGTTCCCGCGTGAGGTGGAGGACGTCGTCGCCGAGCATCCCGCCGTCGCGCAGGTCTGTGTGATCGGCACCCCGGACGAGAAGTGGGGCGAGGCCGTCACCGCGGTGATCGTGCTGCGGCCCGACCATCCGACCGATGACGACGCGGTCGCAAAGCTGACCACCGAGATCCAGGCATCGGTCAAGGACCGCAAGGGTTCGGTGCAGTCACCCAAGCAGGTGATCATCGTCGACTCGGTGCCGGTGACCGCACTGGGCAAGCCGGACAAGAAGGCCGTACGGGCGCAGTTCTGGGAAGGGTCATCGCGAGCCATCGGCTAGCTCCGCGGCGCATACTTGGGTGATGCTGTCCCGCGTCATCCCGCTCGAGTACCTCAAAGAGCGCGACGTGATGTTCTGGCTGCCGCCCGGCGGCCAGGACAACGACGTGTGGGCCGACACCTGGGTCATCCTCGCCGACCTTGAATCTGCCCACGCGGCACCGGTTCTCGCGCTCCTGCACGACGCCGATATCGGCGGGTACGTGGCGCGCCCGAGCGGTCTGAAAGGCGCGCCCGCACATGGCGTCCAGCTCTACGTGGACCGCGAGCAGATCCATCGAGCCACGGACGTCGTGATGCAGTTCCTGCGCGGCAAAGAGCAGCCGATCATGCCGCGTGCCGAACGAATCGCTCCGAGGATCCGCAGCAGGTTCACGGTCCCTGCCGTGCCTCGCGCGGTCTCGGTGGCGCTGCAGGTCGCGTTCATGGCAGGTCTGATCGCCCTGGGCATGGCGTTTGCGTACTACCGTGGCGCATCAATGTTGGAGAACCGAGTGCATCACCCGGCGCCGACCTCGAATGCACCCGGCATGACCAATCCCACGGCGATCAACCACAGCCCCTGAACAGCGTTACGCAACGCACTGGCAGCATGGGGCCATGCCCGTACGCGCTGTGCTGTTCGACTTCTCCGGGACCCTGTTTCGTCTCGAGGAGGACGACAGCTGGTTCGACGGCATGGAATTGATCGACGAGGACGGCCGTCGCGCTGTCGACGAGCACACTCGAGCCGAGTTGATGGAGCGCCTCACCCACCCCACCGGCGGTTCGGTGACGAGAACCGAAGAGGCGCAGCGAGCCTGGGTCAATCGCGACCTCGCCCCCGCTCTGCACCGGGAGGCCTACCTGCACGCGCTGACCGACGCCGGCCTGGCCCACGACCACGCCGAAACGCTCTACCAGCGGGCCGTCGACCCGGCGTCGTGGGTGCCTTACCCCGACACCGTCGAGGTGCTGCGATCGCTTCGGACGCAGGGCCTGCGCACCGCGATCGTGTCCAACATCGCCTTCGACATCCGGCCCGCGTTCCGCACGGCAGGGGCGGACACCGACGAATTCGTGCTGTCCTTCGAAGTCGGTGTGGTCAAACCGGATCCGCGGATCTTCGAGGTTGCGCTACAGCGCCTCGGCGTCGCCGCCGAAGATGCGCTGATGGTCGGTGACAGCGAGGAGAACGACGGCGCCGCGCGTCGCCTCGGTTGCGACTTCATCCTGGTCGACCCGCTGCCGGTCGCCGAGCGCCCCACCGGGCTCGTCGACCCGCTGCGCGACCGCGGCATCAGCTGGTGACCGAGGCTGCTGCCAGCGCGTCGAGTCCGGTCAGCATCCGATCCATCTCGTCGCGCTGACGCTCCAGCTTGCGCATGCGGTAGCGAATCGCCTTGACCCCGCAGGTGCTGCCTGCCCGGCGACGGGCCGCCAACCGACGCGCGTCGTCAGCCAACCGGGCATCGAGTTCGGCCCGGCGCTCGGCGAGAATGCGCCGGAAGTGTTCCGCCTGTCCACTGTCGGCTGCTGACGCACTCGTCAAATGTGGCATATGTTTCGATCGCGCCTGTTGGGGCTGGTGTTACAACGGCTTCGGCCCTTAGGTTGCGCCGAAACCGGTTGGCGTACCTTTTGGGCATGGCCGACTCCGAGCGCATCAGGCCGCCGTGGTGGCTCAAGCCGATGAACAAGATCTTCATGGCGGCGATGCGTCTGGGCCTGACGTCCTTTGGCGGCGAGTCGCCGATCGTGCTGACCGTTCCAGGTCGCACGTCGGGCAAGGCACGGTCGACGCCGATCACCCCGTTCACCGTCGACGGCAAACGCTACGTGGTGGGTGGCTTCCCCGGCGCGGACTGGGTGCGCAACGCCCGCGCCGCCGGCGTCGTCACCCTGACTACGGGCAGGCGCAGTGAAGCGGTGCGCATCGTGGAGCTGCCGGCCGAGGAGGCGCGCCCGCTGCTTCGGGCGTTCCCCGTGCTGGTTCCGACCGGGGTCAGCTTCATGAAGAACGCCGGGCTGGTCACCGACGGCAAGCCCGACGAATTCGAGGCCCTGGCCGGCCGCTGTGCGGTATTCCGATTCGATCCCCTCAACGATGGAGTTCAAAACCCTTGACTGACAATCCGTTTGACCCGTCGCAGTGGCGAGCCATCGACGGCTTCGAGGACCTGACCGATATCACCTATCACCGCCACGTCTCCGACGGCACGGTGCGGGTGGCCTTCGACCGTCCCGACGTGCGCAACGCATTTCGGCCGCACACCGTCGACGAGCTGTACCGCGCGCTCGACCACGCCCGGATGTCGCCGGATGTCGGCGTGGTGCTGCTGACCGGCAATGGGCCGTCGGCGAAAGACGGCGGCTGGGCGTTCTGCTCGGGCGGCGACCAACGCATCCGAGGCCGGAGCGGATACCAGTACGCCGAAGGAGAGACCGCCGAGTCGGTCGATCCGGCGCGGGCGGGGCGACTGCACATTCTGGAGGTACAGCGGCTGATCCGGTTCATGCCGAAGGTCGTCATCTGCTTGGTCAACGGGTGGGCGGCCGGCGGGGGGCACAGCTTGCACGTGGTGTGCGACCTGACGCTGGCCAGCCGAGAGCACGCCCGGTTCAAGCAGACCGACGCCGACGTCGGCAGCTTCGACGGTGGGTACGGCAGCGCTTATCTGGCACGGCAGGTCGGCCAGAAGTTCGCCAGGGAGATCTTCTTCCTCGGCAGGCCCTACACCGCCGAGCAGATGCACCACATGGGTGCGGTCAACGAGGTGGTCGACCACGCCGAGCTGGAAAACGTGGGTGTGCAATGGGCCAAGGAGATCAACGGCAAATCACCGCAGGCCCAACGCATGCTGAAGTTCGCCTTCAACCTGCTCGACGACGGGCTGGTGGGACAGCAACTGTTCGCCGGGGAAGCCACCCGGCTGGCCTACATGACCGACGAGGCCGTCGAGGGCCGGGATGCGTTCCTGGAAAAGCGCGATCCCGATTGGAGTCCGTTCCCCCGATACTTCTGAGGAATGCCTACGTCCGCTGCCGTGGCGCAGGCGGCCAGCACACGAAACCGCGCCGAAGTCGTTGTCTCCCTGCCCGCTAGGCCGACACGGTTGGCGCATAGTCGAAGCTCGTGACGCCGCGATCTGTGCTGTAGGAGAAGTAGATCGGACCCTGCAGGAAAGGCTGGAAGCCGGTGTTGGCGCCGTCGTTGTTGACGATATCGGGTCCATTGCCGGCGTTGTACATGTCGACGGTGACTGTGTAGGTGAAGAGCAAGGTGCTTCCGTAATACCAAGAAATAGTCGTGCCGACCGGAAGATTGTCGTTCGGCTTCAAGTGCGACAGGGTCGAAGGCAACGTCGATTGCGGCACGTTACCGCCGACACCGCCGCTGTCGACGACGACATCGTCGGTGATCTCGGTTGGCCCGCTCGAAGCACTGCCATAGGTGATCTGCACGCCCAACGATGCGGTGTACCAACTCGGGAAAGAGGTCACGGCGGGAAGCGGATTGGCACCGAAGGTCATCTGCTTGGCGGGCTCGTTCATCAAGAAGCCCTCGTTCAGACCGGTCGGCAACGCGCGGATGACACTGCTCAGCCCGTCAGTGCTCCCGACGCCGACCCCCATCGTGGCGTTCACGTCGTACTGCGGGTCGGACCACTTGGATTGGTCGACAGGGTTCCAGTGCACGCCACCGTCAGTCGATTCCTCGACCTTGTAGACCACGCCGACATTGGTTGGGCCGCTGATGATCCCGTTGCCGAAATCCACTGAGGTGGAGTACACGTCGTAATAGAACTGGCCCCAGTCGGAGTACTGGATCATTCCGCTCTTACCCGTCGGCTGGCCGATGTTGGAGGGGTTGACCTGAGTGATCGGGATGATCAAACCACTCGAGCCGGTGTCGACTTCCACCTGCGCCGCGGGTGCACCGCCTATCGAGACGCCCACCGTGGAGTAACCGTTGGACGATGTGTAAGTCAAGGCAATGCTGGGCGATCCGCCGGCAGCGCCGGCCGCGCCCTGATATCCGAACAGCCCGGCGGCGCCACCGGCCCCACCCGCACCGAGTACTCCGCCGGCACCACCGGCGCCACCAGCGCCCGAAAACAATCCGCCGCGACCGCCGGTGCCGCCCTGCGCGACTTCGCCTCCAGCGCCGCCGACGCCACCAGTGCCGACGAATATCGCGTTGCCGCCGACCCCACCGGCGCCCGTTGGCCCGCCGGCGCCGCCGCCGCCGCCATTGCCGTACAACACACCGCCCGCACCGCCGGTACCGCCGGTCGCTCCCCAGCCGCCCGTACCGCCGGCGCCGCCGGAACCGAACAATCCCGCCGAGCCGCCGTTGCCGCCCACCGCGCCTGCGGCAGTGCTGTCACCGCCGGCACCACCGTTGCCATACAGCCAGCCGCCTGCGCCGCCCGCCGTGCCCATACCCTGCGCATTGGTCGTTCCGTCGGCACCATTGCCCACCAGGGGCCGCCCGGTCAACGTCTGTATGGCGGCGTTGATCCCGTCGGCCACGGCCTGTTCGGTCGCTGCCGGGGTGCGGGGGACCGAGACCGCCGATGGTTTATGGCCCGAGGTCACGACGGCCGGGCGTGCGACCGCAGCCGGAGGCGGGACGTGACCGGCGCCCGGCTTTGCGCTTGCCTGCTTAGAGGTGTGGGGCGCCGGACCACCTTGCCCGCTGTCGGCGTGGGCGACAGCAGATCCGCCGGCCAACGCCGTCCCGACCCCGAGGGTGATGGCACCCGCGCCTAGCCACAGGTAGGGCGTGCGGCTGCGGCGGTTGGTTCCGGTCATCGGGACGCTCCTCCCAGAGCCACACAATTGACGTTCGCGATAATACGGCCCGCCTCGTCTGCATTGGCTGGAATCAGCAAACCGCCAGACAGGGTGAACCTGAACCACACCCTCGCGCGCACACGCTTCAGCGAACAAAGCCCGCCATGCCGGGTCGCTTCGGAACACCTGGCTGAGCATCCGACGCCCGGTACGACCGGCCGGCCCTGCCGTCATAGACTCCGGCCGTGAATCCCCTGCGCCGAATCACCGAGGCCATCGCGCTGACCGGTATGCGACCACCGCTGAGCCTGCCGACCGGCGTGACCGTCGACCTGCGCGGCAAGCGGGTGCTGATCACCGGCGCTTCGTCGGGCATCGGTGCCGCCGGGGCCGAGCAGTTCGCCGCCGAAGGGTGCGAGGTCATCGTGGTCGCCCGCCGCGAGGACCTGCTCGCCGAGGT
Organism: Mycolicibacterium rhodesiae; assembly: GCF_002086695.1. Classification (GTDB taxonomy): domain Bacteria; phylum Actinomycetota; class Actinomycetes; order Mycobacteriales; family Mycobacteriaceae; genus Mycobacterium; species Mycobacterium rhodesiae. Next base: position 370,101 of record NZ_MVIH01000003.1, on the reverse strand, counting down.
CGTCGACCGCATCACCGACGCCGGCGGATCCGCGACCGCGATCCCCTGCGACCTGTCCGACCTCGACGCCGTCGACGCGCTGGCGCAGGAAGTCGGCGCTGTCGACATCCTGGTGAACAACGCAGGCCGCTCGATCCGCAGGCCGCTGGCCGAATCGCTGGACCGGTGGCATGACGTCGAGCGCACCATGATGCTCAACTACTTCTCGCCGCTGCGCCTCATCCGCGGGCTGGCGCCCGCCATGCTGGAGCGCCGCGACGGACACATCATCAACGTCGCCACCTGGGGCGTCTTCAGTGAAGCCTCTCCGCTGTTCGGGGTCTACAACGCGTCGAAGTCAGCACTCAGCGCGGTCAGCCGCGTGATCGAGACCGAATGGTCCGGCCAGGGCGTGCATTCCACGACGCTGTACTACCCGCTGGTGGCCACCCCGATGATCGCCCCGACGAAGGAATACGACGGGCTGCCCGCGCTGACCCCGGAAGAGGCCGGTCAGTGGATGATCGAAGCGGCCCGGCACCGGCCGGTACGAATCGCGCCGCGGATGGCCGTCACCGCCCGCGCGCTCGACGTCGTCGCGCCCGGCGCGATGAACCGGGCGATGAAGCGTCAGCGCCTACAGCCGAACTGAGGTAGACACGACGGCATGGAGATCCTTGCGAGCCGAATGCTGCTCCGGCCGGCGGATTACGAACGCTCAGTGGACTTTTACCGCGACGCTCTCGGTCTGGCCATCGCCCGCGAATACGGCGGCGGCACAGTGTTCTACGCCGGGCAGTCGCTGATCGAACTCGCCGGCCATGGCACGCCCGCCAACGCGGACGGTCCGTTTCCCGGCGCGCTGTGGCTGCAGGTGCGCGATCTCTATGCCACCCAACAGGAGTTGACGTCCCGCGGAGTCGAGATCGCCCGCGAAGCCCGGCGCGAACCGTGGGGTCTACACGAGATGCACGTCAACGATCCGGACGGGATCACGCTGATCTTCGTGCAGGTGCCCGACGACCACCCACTGCGCCGCGACAGCCGAGGCTAGTGCGCTTCGAGCGGCCAGCCGACCGAAGCCAGCCGCGCAGCAACCTGATTCAGCTCTTCTGGATTGGGTTCCTTCTCGATGACCATACGCACCGCGTCACGAACCTGCTCCTCAGTCACCGGAGCGTCCAGATCGGCTGAGCGCAAGACAGATTGGGCGGCTTGCACCACTTCGTCCTCCGAAAGCGACCTCTTCAGCAAGGCGAGCAGCGGGTAGTAGTCCGTGGGCGGAACGCCTTCCGGATAACCCTTGTGCAACCAGGCCAGGACGTTCTCGAGGAAAGTCGGCTGCTGTTGATCGACAGTCATCGCAGTCTCACTTCTTCAGCATCGGGAAGAGGTCGATGCCGAAGTGATGGATGATCGTCGCCCGGGTGATCCAGGCGACGGCCGTCACGATCACCAGGCCGACGAACAGGAACAGCACGATCCCCGCGAACTTGAGCGCCGGGTTCGGCTTGTGGATCACGTGGTCGGCTTCCTCGCCGCCGGCGCCGAACGAGTAGGCCAACATCCCGGTCGCGAACAGTGCCGGCAGGCCCGCGCCGAGAATGAGCCCGACCACCAGCACCTTGAGGATGGATTCGAAGTACGTCATCAACGTGTCCTTTGGCTTGTCGCGGTGGTCAGACCGTGGCGGTGGGCTCGGACGACGACACACCCTTGGTTGCCGCACGCACTTCGGCAGGAACCACGGAGTTGGTCGACGTATCCCAATCGGCGTTGACATTGCTGTGGTCGACCTTCTGCTGCTGAGCCCGCCACCAGATGTAGCCCGACAGACCCACGAGGATCAGGAAGATCAGGCCGTCGCCCATCAGTTGAGAACCACTGATGTCCTTGACCAGAGCGGACAGCCAGTACGAGAGCGCACCAACCAGTCCGGCGGCAGGCAGCGTGATCAGCCAGGCCACGACCATGCGACCGGCCACTGACCAGCGCACCTCGGCACCCGGCTTGCCGACACCGCTACCGAGGATCGACCCGGTGGCGACGTGCGTGGTGGACAGCGCCATACCGGCAGCGCTGGAGGTGAGAATGACTGCGGCCGAAGAGGCTTCGGCGGCCAGGCCCTGCGGCGACTCGATCTCGACCAGACCTTTGCCCAGAGTGCGGATGACCCGCCAACCACCGATGTAGGTGCCGAGCCCGATCGCCAGCGCACAGCTGAAGATGATCCAGAACGGCAGACCGTCCTTCTTCACGTCACCGGTCAGGTGACCAGTGGTGATGAGGGCGAGCGCGATGACGCCCATCGTCTTCTGCGCGTCATTGGTGCCGTGCGCCAGTGAGACCAGGGAGGCGGTGGCGATCTGACCCCACCGGAAGCCTGTTTCCCGCCGACTCGCGAGCACCTTGCGGGTGATGCGGTAGACGAGCCACGTACCACAGCCGGCGACAAGGCCGGCGATCAACGGTGAGGCCACCGCAGGCAACAGGACCTTCTGCGTGACGCCCGACCAGTTGACGCCGGCGGCGCCAAGGGCCGCGAGACCGGAGCCGATCAATCCGCCGAACAGCGCGTGCGAGGAACTGGACGGGATGCCGAACAACCACGTCATGAGGTTCCACAGGATGCCGCCGATGAGGCCGGCAAAAATAATCGTCAGTCCCGTCGAGGAGGAGATGCCGGGCAGCAGGTGACCGGTCTTGCCGTCCTGCACCTTCAACACCGACGTGGTCACCGTCACCGCCACTTCGACGGAGAGGAACGCGCCGACCAGGTTCAAGAGCCCGGACAGAAGGACGGCAGTCTTGGGCTTGAGCGCGCCGGTGGCGATCGACGTCGCCATGGCATTGCCCGTGTCGTGGAATCCGTTTGTGAAATCGAATGCCAACGCGGTGGCAATCAACAACACCAGGATGATCATCTCCGTGCTCATGACTGAGATTCTGCTGGGTGCGTCGGTACTTTGACCAGTTGCCAAAAGTCCTCGAACTGGGCATTTGCGAACGTCCCGCAGGTGTTCATCGCGCGTTAACCTACCAGCCCTCACCCGTTTCTCCCGACCGACGCAACGGGGGTACAACGTAGGCGCGGCAATCGATGCCGACTAGAATTTCGTGCATTCCACAGGGCGCCCACACGCCCCCGCGAGGGAGATGCTGCGGTGACCAACTTCATCACCAAAATCGTGGCCTGGATCAAAGCCGGCTACCCGGACGGGGTCCCGCACCCCGACCAGGTGCCGTTGTTCGCGCTGCTGCGGCGGAGGTTGAGCGACGACGAGGTCATCGCGGTGGCCAACGCACTGCTCGAGCGCGGCGCGTTCGACCACATCGACATCGGGGTATTGATCACTGAGATCACCGACGCGCTGCCCACTCCGGAGGACATCGATCGGGTCCACGACAGGCTGGCCAACTACGGCTGGCCGCTGGACGATCCGCGAGACAGTGAGGACGTCGAATAACCACTCTGCGAGCGCTCGCCATACCGCCAGGCCCGTCAGCGCAGTCAGTGATGGCCGCCCTGGATGGCGTGCTCGACGGGCGCGACGCACCCCTGGTTCCGATTCCTGCCGGCGACTTGCGTGAGAGCGAGTTGCTGACAACCTCCTTGCGGGTCGGTGAGGAGATCGACGACGACGTCGCGCTGGTGGTGTCGACGTCGGGCACTACCGGTATGCCCAAAGGCGCGATGCTCACCCCTGCGGCGTTGATTGCCAGCGCATCGGCCACCCTGGATCACCTCGGCGGCCCGGGGACCTGGCTGCTCGCGCTGCCGACACACCACATCGCCGGGATCCAGGTGCTGGTGCGCAGCCTGCAGGCCGGCACGGTGCCGGTCGAGCTGGACGTCTCAGCAGGCTTCGACGTGACCCAATTGCCAACGGCGGTAGCACAATTGGGATCAGGCCGGCGCTACACCGCGCTGGTGGCCACTCAGCTCGCCAAGGCGCTGCTGGACCCCGAGGCCACCGCGGCACTCGCCGAACTCGACGTGGTGCTGCTCGGTGGCGGGCCCGCGCCACGGCCGGTGCTCGACGGTGCGGCGGCGGCCGGAATCACGGTGGTGCGAACCTACGGCTCCAGTGAGACCGCGGGTGGATGCGTGTACGACGGTGTTCCGCTGTCCGGGGTGACGATCCGCTTGGACGATGGCGCCGAGCCCGGCGAGGGCCGCATCGTCATCGGGGGCCCCACCCTGGCGCTGGGCTATCGCAACCCACCGGACCCCGATCCGTTCGCCGAAGCCGGCTGGTTCCGGACCGACGACCTGGGCACCGTCGACGCCGAGGGCCGGCTGCGCGTGCTGGGCCGGGTCGACGAAGGCATCAGCACCGGCGGGCTGACGGTGATGCCCGCGCCGGTGGAAGCAGTGCTCTCGCAGCACCCGGCGATCGCCGATTGCGCGGTGTTCGGTCTCGACGACGACCGGCTCGGCGAGCGGGTGGCCGCCGCAGTGGTGCTTGTCACTGGGGCCGTCGAACCCAGCCTGGACGACATCCGCGCGTACCTGGCCGAGTCGCTCGATCCGACGGCCGCACCCCGTGAACTGCACATTCTCGACGAGCTGCCGCGCCGCGGCATCGGCAAGCTGGATCGTCGCGCGCTGCGCGAGCGGTTCGCCAACGGCGGTGACCTACCCGGCGGCTACGGCTGGTGAACAATGGTTTACGCAGCCACATAGAGGGGACAGAAGAGTATGGACGAGCTGAAGTTTCTCGACCTGCACGGTGACCAGGTGGCCTATCTCGACGAAGGCCAGGGCGACGTCATCCTGCTGCTGCACGGTATGGCAGGCAGCTCGCAGACCTGGCGCCAGATGATTCGCCCGCTCTCGCGCAGATACCGGGTGATCGCCCCGGACCTGCCCGGCCATGGGCGTTCCGACAAGCCGCGCAGCGACTACTCGCTGGGTGCGTTCGCGGTGTTTCTGCGCGACTTGCTCGACGAACTCGGCGTGACACACGCCACCGTCGTAGGACAGTCACTGGGCGGCGGCATCGCCATGCAGTTCGTCTATCAGCACCCCGACTACTGCCGGCGGCTGGTCCTGATGAACAGCGGCGGTCTGGGTCCGGATGTCGGGTGGACATTGCGACTGCTCTCCGCGCCCGGCGCCGAACTGATCATGCCGATCATCGCACCGCCGCCGGTGCTCGCCGCCGGTGAGAAGGTGAGGTCGCTGTTCAGCAAGCTCGGTATCACCTCGCCGCGCGGCGGGGAGATCTGGAACGCCTACAGTTCCTTCGCCGATGCCGAGACGCGGCAGGCGTTCCTGCGCACGCTGCGTTCGGTGGTCGACTACCGCGGGCAGGCCGTCAGCGCCCTGAACCGGCTGCACGTCGCCACCATGCCGGTCATGGTCATCTGGGGCGATCAGGACGCCATCATTCCCGTCGAGCACGCGTACTCCGCGCACGAGACACGGCCGGACGTCCGGCTCGAGGTGCTGACCGGCGTCGGGCACTTCCCCCAGGTGGAGCGCCCGATGGAAGTTGTCGAGCTGATCGACGACTTCATCGCCACCACCGCGGGCACCGATATCGAACAGCCCGCCACCCAGACGTGACCGAACCGGCCGACCGTTTCGCCGACGCGGCGGTGGCCAGGCTGGCCACGGTGACCCCGGACGGCCCGCCGCATGTGGTGCCGATCGTGTTCGCGGTCGCCGAGTCCACCATCTACACCGCGGTGGACGGGAAGCCGAAAACCACTCAACGGCTGCGGCGACTGGCCAACATCGAGGCCAACCCCCGGGTGAGCATCCTGGTCGACCACTACGACGACGACTGGTCGCAGCTGTGGTGGGTGCGGGCCGACGGGATCGCGGCGATCCACCACGACGATTCGGCATGCGAGCGCGGCTATGAGCTGTTGCGTGCGAAATATCCGCAGTACCACCATGTTCCGCTGAACGGGCCGGTGATCGCGGTGGACGTCGATCAGTGGTCGTCCTGGGGCTGAACCGCGTCTCGGTGCGCATGGCGCCGAAATCGACGTCACGGTCGCGAATCTCGTGACGTCACAACCCTGTAGTCGATCTCGCGGCTGTTATGACCGGCAACGCCCGTACGCTGGAGACTTGTGAGCATCGGTCGCAAAGAAGCGGTCGCGGTAACCGTCGGCGTGCTGCTGGTGGTCGCGGCATTCGTGGTTCCGCACCTGAATCTGGGCATCGTCACTCCGCTGATCAACAGTTCCCCGGCCCAGATCAAGAGCTTCGCCGATACCGCGCCGATCTTCGGATGGTGGAACGCCCACGTCGGCTGGGGCACCGTGCCGGCGATCCTCATCGGCGCGGCGACCGTGATCTGGGGCGCCTCGCTCGCAGGGCGCCTGCCCTGGCGGGCTTTGACGCTGTCGGTGTGGGCGACGTCGATGCTGTGGGCGTTCTCCCTGGCGATGATCGACGGCTGGCAGCGCGGCTTCGCCGGCCGGCTCACCGCCCGGCACGAATACCTCAATCAAGTGCCGACGATCACCGACATCCCCGAAGCGGTCCGCACATTCGCCAGCCGGATCCTGGACTTCCAACCGAATTCGTGGATCACCCATGTCTCCGGCCACCCGCCCGGTGCGCTGCTGACGTTCGTCTGGCTGGACCGCATCGGACTGGGCGGCGGCGCGTGGGCCGGGCTGTGGTGCCTGTTGGTCGGCTCGTCCGCCGCGGCGGCCATCGTGGTCGCGGTGCGGGCACTCAACGGTGAGCAGACCGCGCGCCTAATTGCGCCGTTCGTGGCCGTCGCACCGACTGCGATCTGGATCGCGGTCTCCGCCGACGGCTATTTCGCGGGTGTCGCGGCGTGGGGAATCGCCTTGCTGGCGTTGGCGGTTCGCCAGACGGTCCGCCGGCCCCTGCTGGTGGCTGTGGCAGCGGGTGTGGTGCTGGGCTGGGCGATCTTCCTCAACTATGGCCTGGCCCTGATGGCCGTGCCCGCGCTGGCGGTATTGATCTGTGCGTCGTCATGGCGCGGCGCGGTTCGGGTGCTGATCCCAGCAGCACTGGGCGCACTGGCGGTCGTCGGCGTGTTCGTGATCGCCGGCTTCTGGTGGTTCGACGGCTACACCCTTGTGCAGCAGCGCTATTGGCAAGGGATCGCACTGAATCGGCCGTTCCAGTACTGGAGCTGGGCCAACCTGGCCTCGGTGGTGTGCGCAATCGGGCTGGGCAGCGTCGCCGGCATCGGCCGGGTATTCGACATCGCCGCGATCAAACGCCGCTCCGGGCTGCACCTGGTGATCCTGGCCGCGCTGGTGGCGATCCTGTTCGCCGACCTGTCGATGCTGTCGAAGGCCGAGACCGAACGGATCTGGCTACCGTTCGAGGTGTGGCTCACCGCCGCCGGTGCCCTGCTGCCGGTCCGGGCCCACCGATGGTGGCTGGGGCTCAACGTCATCGGCGCGCTTCTTCTCAACCACTTCATTCTCACCAACTGGTAGCACCCGGTCGCCGACCAGGTATAGCAGCGCCGCGCCCCAGACCACGGCCAGCGCAATCCAGAAGCCGGCCTCGTAGTCGCGGTCGAGCACCGTCAGATTGTCCAGATGCAGTCCCGGCTTGTCGTAGACCGGAATCGCCAGCAGCACCAGCACCACCGTAAGCAGCGCGGCCACCAGCACCGGCGTCCACCACCTGTGCGGCAAGAGACGCCGCCCGGCGAACCCGAGGGCGACGCACACCGGCGCGAACACCGCGTCGTGCAGGAGCACACCGATCAGTGCCCACACCACGATCCGGATGATGACGTCAGTCGAGTTCTGTGCCACCAGCACCACACCGTAGACGCCGAGCGCCACGCCCAGCGCAACCAGGAAAACCCGGACCGACGTCACGTCACCACCTCAATTCTGGACAGCCATTTCGTCTGCAGCACACCTGGTCTCGTCGGCGCGATCAGCCGGCAGGGATAACCGTGGTCGAGGTCGAGCGTCTGCCCGTTGAGCTTCAGCGCGATCAGAGTCTGCGAATCGCGGGTGTGGCGCGCGGGCAACACGGTGCGCGAGTACGGGCCGGGCGGTTCGAGTGAGATCATCCTGACACCGGAATCCGTCTTGGCGCCAACAGCTCTGAGCAGATCGGCGAGAACGACGCCGGTCCAGTCCGCGGTGGCGCTCCAGCCCTCCACACACGCGATCGGAAGCCGGTGGGTGGTTTGCGGCATCGCCGCCAACTCGTCGACGGTCATCGCCGTTACGGCCGAACCGTTGACAATGGTCAATCGGTAGTCCGGCGAGCGGGCGCTGCCGAGCACCCCGGCCGCGAGCGCCGACCGGTTCACCGGGACACCCTGCGGACCGCGGCCCGAGCGGGGGGCCAGCAGCGACACCCGTCGTAGCCACGGAATCGTCTGCCCCGCAGTGGCTATCGTCGCGACGCCCACGGCCAGCCCGGTGCCGTACAGCACCGCGCGCCGGCTGGGGCCGACCCGCAGCTCACCGGTCGGCGGCTCCTCGAGAGGCTCACCGAGGGCCCGGCGGATCACCGGAAGTTTCACACCGATGTGCACCAGGACCGCGCCGGCTGCGACGTAGGCGATCGCGTAATGGCTTGTGGTGAAGAAGAACTCGAACGCATACCACTGCGCGATGTTCATGACGCCGGTGGAGAGCTGAAAGATCATCGACCCCACCAGAACCAGAATCGACGCCCGCTCGACCTGGCGGGTCAGTCCGCCGACGATGGGCCGTTCGAACAGCTTGGGGTACACCGACCACAGCTTGACCAGCAGCAGCGGGATCGCGGCAATGCCCGAGATCACGTGCAGGCCCTGGGTCAGCTGATACAGCCAGACCGGGCGCGTCGGCCAGAAGAACCACGGCTGCGGATGCTGGATGAAGTGACTGATCAATCCCGTGACGAAGCAGACGGCCACGGCGACACCGAGGGCGACCCCGACCCGAGCCGTCACTGCTGTGCCACGCAAGGCGGTGGCCTTCGTGGTGGATCCCATCTGCGGCGTCACGTCAGCGTGAGTGTAGCCACCACTCGCCCGCCGATCGGGTGAATCCCGACCAACGTCAACCCGACTTCCTCGGCCAGCGCGGCCGCGCAGTCCACTCCCACCGAGGCCCACTTGAACCAGGGGCCGATGTTGTTCGACGACTCCAACCGCACCCAGCTGGTCCGCACCCCGACCGTGCCCGGATCGAACTCGGCCACGCAGCGACCGCCGGCCCGCAGCAGCTCCGCGGCCCGGCGCAGGACCCGGCGCGGATCACCCGCCAGACCGATGTTCCCGTCGGCGAGCAGCACCGTCTGCCAGCGGCCGGTTCCCGGTAGCGGCTCGAATACGTCGCGCAGCAATACCGGTGCACCGATACGCCGTGCGAGCCGGACCGCCGTCGCCGACTGGTCGACGCCAAGGGCAGGTATGCCGCGCTGGATCAGATCCGCCACCAAACGCCCTGGGCCGCAACCTAAGTCGATCGTCGGCCCGTCGCACAGCGCCACGATGGCCGCGTCGAACACGCTATCGGCGTCCTGACCGCCCAGCCAGCTACGCACCGGAAGCGGGTGACGACGGCCGTCGCGGTGGCGCAACCAACATCGCTCGCCGTCGAGCGCGTCGTCGTATAGCTGTCCCAACATTCATAGTCCTCGAGTGACTTGGGCGAACCGGCTCGAGGGCGAGCAGGCAGCGCGGACGGCAGGGATGTCGTCGACGGTGTCGACGTCGTGCAGTTCTTCGACGAGACTCACGGAAATCCCGGTGTGCTCGAAGGCCCCGAGCGTTACAGCGCCGGTATCCGCCCGCGACATCGGCACATCACGCAGACACCCGGCACTCGCGCCGTCGGCTACGCCGAGCACCCACCAGCCGCCGTCGCGTGCCAGTCCGAGGACGGCCGGGACCTGCAGTAGCCGTCGGGCGCAGCCGGTGAGAAGCGCCGCGCTCACCTGCGGGGTGTCCATCCCGATCTGCAGCACCGGTTGACGAGCCGTCGCGGCGTCGGCGTGCGCGTTGGCCAGCCGGTCGGCGAAGCCGTCACCGCGTTGCGTGATCACGGTGAAGTCGGCGAGCCGATCGTGTATTTCGCCGGCCCGGCAGGCCTGATCCAGCTCACCGGTCATCGCGACCACCCGATGGGTGACCGGAGTCGCGGCCACCGCGTCAAGGGTGTCCAGCAGCGCGGCGGCGGCGATGTCGGCTGCGGTCCGGTCCCCCACTGTCGCGGCCAGTCGGGTCTTGGCGAGCCCGGGTATCGGCGCTTTGGCCACCACCAGCACGGTGACCGGGATCGGTACCGGGCTCGGCGTCACGAAATGACCTTCCAGAAATCGACGGCAGCGGTGAGGCTTCCTCGCACCGACCCGCTGACCTTCGATTTGCCGCCGACCCGCGGGCCGTAGTCGACGTCGACCTCCACCACATGCCATCCCGCGGTAGCGGCACGGACCAGTAATTCGAGCGGGTACCCCGAACGGCGGTCGGCTACCCCGAGCGTCAGCAACGCGTCACGCTTGGCCACCCGCATCGGCGCGATGTCATGGACAGGCAGCCGATGCCGGGTCCGCAACCGCCAGCACACCGCCGCGGTACCCAAACGGGCATGCCAGGGCCATGTCACCCCAGGCAGCGCACGGCGCCGGCCGATGACCATGTCGGCGCCGCCGTCGAGCGCGGCGACCAGCCGCGGCAGGTCGGCCGGGTCCAGCGAACCGTCGCCGTCGAGCACCGCGACGATGGGCGTGGTGGCCGCCAGCACCCCGGCGTGGACGGCCGATCCGTAGCCCGGCCGGGACTCGCGGACCACGTCCGCACCATGCCGCTGCGCGACTTCCGCGGTGCCGTCGGTGCTGTTGTTGTCCACGACCAACGCGCGATAACCGGCCGGCATCGCGGCCAGGACGGTGGGCAGCGAATCCGCTTCGTTCAGGCAGGGCAACACCACCGTGACCGGACAGTCGGGCATAGGAGCCAACCTAGGCGAGCATTGGCGAATCCGCGCAGAAGGGAATGACAAAACCGTGACGTTGGTGCAGGTGAGGGCTGCTGTTGGCTAACCTTTCCCTATGCCCGCACGCGTGCTCATCGCCGACGACGACACCGTCGTCCGTGACGTGGTGCGCCGGTACCTCGAACGCGACGGCCTGGAAGTGGCGGTGGCGGGCGACGGAAACGAGGCTCTGCGGGTGCTGGGCACCCAGCGGATCGACGTCGCCGTGCTCGACGTGATGATGCCCGGACCCAACGGTCTGTCGCTGTGCCGGAACCTGCGCCAGCAGGGCGACTTCAGCGTGCCGGTGATCCTGCTGACCGCACTCGGCGAGGAAGAGGACCGTATCGCGGGGCTGGAAGCCGGCGCCGACGACTATCTGACCAAGCCGTTCAGCCCGCGCGAGCTCGCGCTGCGGGTGCGTTCGGTGTTGCGGCGGGCACCGGCGCCCGCGGCTGCTCTTCCGCTGGAGATGACCGTCGGTGACCTGACGGTATCGACGGCCGCACGCGCCGTGCAGATCGACGGCAAGCCGGTTGGGTTGACCAACCGCGAATTCGACCTGCTGCTGTTCTTCCTGACTCACACCGACACCGTGTTCTCCCGCGAGGAGTTGCTGCAGCAGGTGTGGCATTGGGACTTCGGCGACCTGTCGACGGTCACCGTGCACGTCAAGCGCTTGCGGTCCAAGCTCGGCGATCATCACCGCGTACAAACGGTCTGGGGCCGTGGGTACCTGTGGCGCGGTGAAGCCGGCGGCGGTGACCGTGCCACCGCATGATCTGGCCCAGATTGCGGTACTTGCGCTGGCCTGCTCGCTGCCCGTAGTCCTGTTGGGCGCGTTGGTCATCCGGCTGGCCCGGTCCTGGTCGATGACGGTCACGATGGTCGCCCTGGTGTTGATCCCGACGCTGGCGACCCTGACCGGCGTGCTGGGCGCGAGCGGCTTCATGATCACCAGCACATTCGCGTCGATCGCCGTCGTGCTGCTGATCGTGGCGATCGTGACACTGCCCGCGGCGGTGATGCTGGCCCGCTATCAGGCCCGCCGCACGGTGTGGGAGCGGGAGATTCACGACGCCGAGCGGATGGCCGAACAATCCAGACGCCGGTTGGTGGCGTTCGTCAGCCATGACCTTCGCACTCCGCTGGCCGGTATCCGCGCGTTGGCCGAAGCGATCGCCGACGGAGTGGTCAGCGACGACGAGGTGCGGGTGCAGGCCAAACACATTGAACACGAATCGGTTCGACTCTCCGAGATGGTCGACGACCTGTTCGAGATGTCGAAGATCAACGCCGGAGCGGTCCACGCGCCATACGAGAAGGTGGCGCTCGACGAGGTCGTCGACGACGTGATTGCGGCCCACAGGATCGCCGCGGAGCGGGCCGGGGTGCACCTGACCGCATCGGTACCGGCCGACCCTGTCCGGGTGATCGGCAGCGATCGGGCGCTGGTCCGGGTGTTGTCGAATCTGGTGGCGAACGCGATCGCACACACCCCGTCCGGTGGGGCGGTGACATTGGCGCTCGGCAGCGACGCCAGCGGGGCGTGGGCGCGGGTGGACGACACCGGTGTCGGGATCGACGAGACGGACCTGCCCCGGGTGTTCGACGTCGCCTATCGCGGGTCGAATGGGCGTGTGCCGCGCGAGGATTCGTCACTGCCCAGTGGCTCGGGCCTCGGTTTGGCGATTGCAGCCGGGCTGGTGCAGGCACACCACGGCACGCTGTCGGCGCACAACACCGCACACGGTGCCCGCTTCGAGGTCCGGCTGCCGAAGTTGGACTGAGTACATTCGCGGAACCACTCTTTCCAGCCGCGACGGCGTCGACCGTGCGAGTTATTGGTGATGACGAGACGGCGTATTCAAGGTGCTAGTGCAACAGCGGGTGGATCGGACGGTTTGGACAGTAGTTCGTCGAGGGCTCGGGCGGGTGTTTTCCAGCCGAGGGTTTTGCGTGGCCGGTTGTTGAGTTTGGCGGCGACGTAGTCGAGATAGTCCTCGGGAAACACCGATAGATCGGTTCCCTTGGGGAACCATTGGCGCAGAAGGCCATTGGTGTTCTCATTCGTGCCGCGTTGCCACGGAGAGTGCGGGTCGCAGAAGTAGATGTCCAGATCGAGAGCTTCAGCAATTTTGGCGTGATTGGCCATCTCTGAGCCCTGATCCCACGTCAGGGTTTGGCGCAGCAGCGCCGGCAACTGCGACATCTTGGCCACGATCGCGTTCTGCACCGCTTCAGCGCTGTGATTCTCGGGCAGGTGCAGCAGCAGCGCGTAGCGGGTCGAGCGCTCCACCACGGTGCCGATCGCCGATCCTGACTCCGTGCTGCCCAAGATCAGATCCCCCTCCCAATGCCCAGGTAGCGCGCGGTCGAGGACTTCGGCGGGACGCTTGCTGATATTGACCATGCCGGGGATGCGTCCGCGGCGTTCCCCCGGGCGGCGCCGCGGATGACGCAACGCCCGGCCGGTGCGCAGGCACAGGTGCAGTTCGCGACGCAAATTCCCCTTACCCTGCACATATATCGACTGGTAGATCGTCTCGTGAGACACGCGCATCTCCAGGTCGTCGGGAAACTGAGCCACCAACTGTTGGGCAATCTGCTCGGGGCTGAGAAAATCCTTCAACCAAGTTTGCACCTGATCGTGCAGGCGGGCGTTGGCGGCCAGCTTGCGTGGGTGCCGACGTCGGGCGTTACGTTGCGCGCGGCCCTGAGCGGCACTGGCGAAATAGTGCGGCCGCCGCAACGGCCCGCCCCGCCAGGGTGCGCCGAACCGGAACTGCGGACGGTACTTATTGCGGCCATCGGAACTGTTGCGTCTGATTTCGCGGCTGATCGTCGAGGCTAACCGACCCAACCGCTCGGCGATAGAGCGGACCGGCTCCTGGGCGGCAACTCCCAGCGCGATCTGTTCCCGCTCAAGGAAACTCAGCCGTGTGTATCGCCGGGCCACACCGGAAACAATCTTCGGCTTCACCCCACCAGCGTTACCGAACCACTGCCTACCGGTCGTCGGTGGCACGCCGGCAGCTACCGCAGCCTCATCAACCGAGCAGCCCAAGCGGACATGAGCCCAGAACAAACGGACCGTCGAAGGCGGATGACCAGGACGCATCAAACAACTCCTCAGCTAGGAGCTGTTGCACTAGACCCTTGAACCCAAGGACATTCTTCGACGACAAACCGCACGCTCGACGCTCGCGGGGGTGGGCCACCTGTGCTGCGATGGGTAGCGTAAGACGTCGACAGTCGCCGACCGATGGAGATCGAGATGTCCGTAGCCCAACGTGAACGTGCCGCCCTCGTCGCCGCCCTGCGCGACGTCGGACCAGACGCGCCGACCTTGTGCGAGGGCTGGACGGCTCGAGATCTCGCCGCGCACTTGATGGTTCGCGAGTATCGCGTCGATGCCGCGCCCGGCATCCTCATTCCGCTGTTCGCCGGGCACACCGCCAAGGTGCAGGATGCGGTGGCCGGCCAGACGCAGTGGGACGACCTCGTCGACAAGGTGGCCGCAGGTCCGCCGCTCTATTCACCGCTCAAGCTGGTCGATTCGGTGGCCAATGTCGCCGAGATGTTCATCCACCACGAGGACATTCGGCGAGCCCAGCCGGACTGGCAGCCGCGGGTGCTCGACGCGGATTTGGCCGACAGGTTGCGGCGCACTCTGGGAATGATGGCTCGGTTGACGTTGGCCAAGATGCCGGCCCGGGTGCAGCTGCGCACCCCGGACGGCAAGACCGTGCTGACCGCGGGCCACGGTCCGGCCGTGACGGTGACCGGTGCTCCCGAGGAGCTGCTGCTGTTCGCGACCGGACGGCCGGCCCACGTCGACTTCGACGGCGACCCGTCGGACGTCCAAGCAGTGAAGGCAGCGCCCAAGGGGCTCTAGATCAGTCGTCCAGTGACCTGCTGAGCCGCTCGGCGGCCGCCAGGTAATCCTCGATGAACTCCAGAACCACCTCGCGGGCCGGCTTGACCTTGTTCATCAGTCCGACGCCCTGGCCGACGAAATAGGTCGCCAACGCCTGAGCACCCGGATGGCCGCCCTCGGCAAGCTTGTCGATCCGGCGCAACACCGGCTCGGCGATCATGTTCTGCAGAGGCAGCGGCAGCGGTTGGCGACCGCCCTCATGCGGTGCCCATGCATCGGTCCAATCCGAAACCAGTTGGCGCGACGGCTTTCCCGTGCGGCCGGCCGACCGGACTGTGTCCCGCGACGTCGCGGCCAGGAACTTCTGCACCGTGTACGGGGCCGTCTCGGCCTCCTCGGTGGTCAGCCACACCGAACCCGTCCAGGCGCCGGCGGCACCAAGCGCGACGGACGCGGCCATCTGGCGGCCCGTCACGATCCCGCCGGCGGCAAGGACAGGTACCGGCTTGCCGATCGCCTCGATCGCCTCGATGACTTCCGGGATGAGCACCAGGGTGGTCACCTCACCGCAGTGGCCGCCGGCCTCGGTGCCCTGCGCGACGATCAGGTCCACGCCGGCGTTGACCTGTTTGATGGCGTGCTCCTTGGCGCCGACGAGTGCCGCGACCGGGATGCCGGTCTGCTTACCGGCTTCGATCATGTAGTCCGGCGGGACGCCAAGTGCGTTGGCCATCAACTTGATCGGATGACTCAGCGAGACCTCGAGCAGGCTCGCGCCGGTGTCCCCGCTCAGCGACGACGCGGCCATCCGCGGCTGATCGCTGACGTCGATGTCATGGGCGGCGAGCAGGTCGTTGATGAAGCCGCGGAAATCTTCGGGGATGCGCTCGGCGAGCTGACCGAACGACAGGTTCTCGCCCTTGCCCTCGAACTTGGCGGGCACGATGATGTCCACGCCGTACGGCTTGCCCTTCACCTGCTCGTCGATCCAGGTGAGCTCCTGGTCGAGCTGATCGGGCGTGTAGGCGGTGCCGCCGAGCACGCCGAAGCCGCCCGCGTTGGTCACCGCGGCTACGACGTCGCG
This sequence comes from Mycolicibacterium rhodesiae, assembly GCF_002086695.1. GTDB lineage: Bacteria > Actinomycetota > Actinomycetes > Mycobacteriales > Mycobacteriaceae > Mycobacterium > Mycobacterium rhodesiae. The sequence goes on along the minus strand of NZ_MVIH01000003.1, from coordinate 354,217 downwards.
GCAGTGGCTGAAGGCGAACAGGGGGAAGTCGATGCCGAACTGGTCGCAGATCTCAGTCTTCACGCCGCCCAGTATGCGCTCGACCCCCTTCCCGACCAACTACCGGGTTGGGAAGGGGGTCGAGTGCATATTCTGATCAGGCGGGGGCGAGCGCCTGCGTCGTGAGCAGGGCTTGGGCCACCCCGGAGACGATCGACGCGACCCGGATGGCCTCGAAGATCGCCGTCCGGGACACCTCGGCCTTACGTAGCTCGTCCTCGTGTGCGGTCAGGCATTGCGCACACCCGTTGATCGCCGACACGGCCAGCGACCACAGCTCGAAGTCCGCCTTGGCCACGCCCGGGTTGGCGATGATGTTCATCCGCAGACCGGCCCGCAGGTCGTCGTACCGACCCTCGAGCTGATACTTGGTGCGGTAGAAGACGTTGGTCATCCCCATGATCGCGGCAGCGCCCAACGCGGCGTGATACGCCTCCTCGGACAGTACATCCAGGGCGTCCTCGGAAACCTCGCGCAGCAGCCGCTCGGACTTGGTCGCCGCGGCGGTCGCCACCAGCGTGCCCCACAGCTGCTGTTCGGTCAGCTCGGTCGAGCGGACGATGCTGCCCAGGTTGAGCTTCAGATCCTTGGCGTACTCCGGCAGCGCCTCTTTGACGGCGTCGATGCCCATACTCAGACCGCCTCGGCCAGCAGCTCGCCGGCGTCGATGGTCGGGTCGCCCTTCTTCCAGTTGCAGGCGCACAGCTCGTCGGACTGCAGCGCGTCGAGGACCCGCAGCACCTCGTCGACGTTGCGCCCGACCGAACCCGCGGTCACCGAGACGAACTGAATCTCGTTGTTCGGGTCGACGATGAACGTGGCGCGGTCGGCCACGCCGTCGGCGTTCAGCACGCCGGTCGCCAGGGCGAGCTCGCGCTTGAGATCGGACACCATCGGGAACGGCAACTTCTTGAGGTCCTCATGCTGCGCGCGCCACTGGAAGTGGACGAACTCGTTGTCCACCGATACCCCGATCACCTGGGCATCGCGGTCCTCGAACTCGTCGTTCAGCTTGCCGAACGCGGCGATCTCGGTGGGGCAGACGAACGTGAAGTCCTTGGGCCAGAAGAAGATAATGCGCCACTTGCCCGGGCTGTCCGAGCTCGTCACCTGAATGAAGTAATCGTCGGGCTGCTGGGCGTTGACCTTCGACAGGTCACCCCCGACAACCGCTTTGAGGTCGTAGGCCGGGAACTGATCCCCGATTGTCAACAGAGCCATGATCGTCACCACTCCTTGAATAGCTAAATTGGAACCAATCCAGATTCTGCCATCATGGTGCGGTTTAGTCAGGCTTCCACGCGCCGAAGGTGACGATTGTCACCAGTTCCGGGGACCGCGGTCACCGGCCATGAAATACCTTCGGAGCGAAGGGATTTAAAGCTGTGGCGCGGGTCACGCCCGCAAGGGCGCAAAGGCGAAGTCCCGCAGTCCCTGGTCCGGGTCGACCTGGGCCCGAAAGCCCAGCGACTCCGCCGCCCGGGCGGGATCGGCGACGATGTGGCGGACGTCGCCGCTGCGGTACTGCCCGGTGACCAACGGCGCCGGGCCACCGCGAGCCTCGCAGATCCGGGTCGCGACCGTCATGATCGAGACGGGCCGCCCCGAGCACACGTTGGCAGGCAGAAACCCGCCGACCTCCGAGCGCACGGCCGCGACGTTGGCTGCTGCGACGTCGTCGACGTGCACGAAATCTCGCATCTGGCCGCCATCTTCGAAAACCCTTGGCGGATCGCCCTTCTCGAGCGACGACCGGAAGATCGCAGCCACTCCCGAGTACGGGGTGTCACGCGGCATGCCGGGGCCGTACACGTTGTGATAGCGCAGCGCGACCACCGAGCCACCGGTCGACTCGGCCCAGGCAAGCGCGTAATGCTCCTGGGCGGCCTTGCTGGCGGCGTAGAGGCTGCGCGGGCGCAGCGGAGCGTCCTCACCCACCAGCTGCCACGCCAGTTCCTCACCACCGACCGGACAACGATGCTCGAACACACCGGCATCGAGATCGGCACGGGTGCGTGGCAATGGTTCGACGGCGCCGTGCTCCGGGCAGCGGTAGCCACCCTGGCCGTACACCACCATCGACGACGCCAACACCAACCGCTGCACGCCTGCGGCGAACATCTGCGCCAGCAGAACCGCGGTCCCATAGTCGTTGTGACTTCCGTAGGACGGCGCGTCGGCGGCGTTGACACCGGCCCCCACCACAGCAGCCTGGTGGCACACGACGTCGACCCCGGACAGCAAGGGCGCCAAAGCATCCGCATCCCGCACGTCGACCCGGTGCGTGTCGTCGGGCAGTTCGGCACCGGGACCGTGGGCGGCGTCGAGCATGACGTCAGCGGCGACCACCTCGTGCCCGTCGGCAAGCAGCGCAGCGCGCACCCGGCTGCCGATGAACCCGGCCGCGCCGGTGAGCAGGATTCTCATGGCAGGTCGAACGGCAGCTCGACACCTTCGTGCGCGAGGCAGTGCTCGCACACGCGGTCAGACGCCACCTGGTCGATGGCTTCCAGCACCAGCTGCTTGAACGGTCCCATGTTCTTCTCGAACTCCGCGAAGACGTCGACCGCGCGAACACCCGCGCCGACGTCCACACCGGCATCCAGGTCGGTCACCAAAGCAATTGCCGCATAACACATTTCCAGTTCGCGGGCGAGCACCGCCTCGGGATACCCGGTCATGTTGATCAGGCTGAAGCCCTCGCGCGCGAACCACTGGCTCTCGGCGCGCGTGGAGAACCGCGGCCCCTGCACCACGACCATGGTGCCGCCGTCGACCACACCGGGCAGCCCGGTGACCGCAGAGCGCAGCGTCGGGCAGTACGGATCGGCGAAGCCGACATGGATACCGCCGGAATCGAAGTAGGTGTCCAGCCGGCCCCGGGTCCGGTCGACCAACTGATCGGGAACGACGACGGCGCCGGGACCGAGCTCGGGAGTGAGGCTGCCGACCGCGCACGGCCCGAACACCCGCCGCACGCCGAGCGCACGCAACGCCCACATGTTGGCCCGGTACGGCACCTTGTGCGGGGAGAACTCATGGCTCAGGCCGTGGCGGGGCAAGAAGGCCACCTCGTGCTGGCCAACCCGCCCGACCGTGATCGGCGCACTCGGCTCACCGTAGGGCGTATCCAGGTTGACGCTGCGCGCGTCAGACCCGAAGAAGGTGTAGAAGCCGCTGCCGCCGATTACTCCGAGCATCCGACCATTGTGCAGGCAGTTCCGATCTCGCCGATCACTGGCTGTCGGACGTCTCCCCGGTTGAATCGGCCGCCTTCAACCGGGCGCTGATCCGCCGGCAACCGTCGCCGAGTGCGATCATCTGGTTCCTGCTCAGCTCATCGAGGAAATTCGCGCGCACCACGCGGGCGTAGGTCTCCAACGACGCCGCGATCAGCCGGAGCCCGTCGCGGGTGATCGTCGCCAGCACTCGGCGGCCGTCATCGCTGCTCGCCTCCCGTTCGACCAGCCGGCGCCGCTGGAGGCGTTGAATCTGCTGGGTCAACGCACTCGGGGTGACCATCAGCATCTCGGCCAGAACACCCATCGGGCTGGGGCCATGACTCTTCAGATGGGTCAGCAATTGGACGTCGGCGAGACTCAACTGGTGGTGATGCAGCAGGGCTCGATTGACCAGCCCGTGCAATGCGATGGCGACCGACTCGAACTGCACCCACGCATGGGCCTCGACGTCGTCGAAGCCCAGTCTGTGGCGGCGTTGTTGAACCGATCGACCCCCTCCGTCACCCGGTCGACGTGTCGACACAGATCCTCCGCGTGCCTGGAACGACACGGCGAGTCCCCCGCGTCGCCGCGGGGGCTGCCGTTTACCTCGTCAGTACTGCTGAAGTTGGACTAGTCGGCCCCGCCGGCGCCGTGCCGGGCGGAGTGGCCCTTGCCGGAAGCTCCCGCACTCGAGCTCTTGCCGCCCGCGGTCGCGGACCCGGCCGGCTTCGACGACCCCTTCGCAGCGCGGGCACTCGAGACACCGGACTTGCCGGGGGTGACCTTGTTCCCGTCCTTCACGGTCGTCGAAGCACCGCTGTCCGCAGCCGGTGCGGCGGCGTCGGCTGCCTCGGAGGTCTGCGACGCCAGGTCGGACCCGCTTTCGACCGCTGCTGGCTGCTCCGCTGCGACGGCCTTGGCACTCGCTGCGGCCGGTTTGAGCGCCGCGGCCGGGGCAGCCGGGGCGCCCAGCGCCGTGGCGATCGCCTTCGGGATCGAGACCAGCAGCGTGTACGCGATACCCGCGTTGTTGCCGTTCTCGTCCGGCGGTGACAACAGGCCCGGATACAGGCTGCCGTCCGTGGACTCGTACCCGTTGACGACGGCGCCGATGAACTTCGGCAGTGCATTGACCGCGGCGTTCAGCGCGGCAACGGTCTGCCCCGCCGCCAGCGCGTCGAGCACGGCCTGACCACTGTCGCCGAGGGATTGGATCGAACCCTCGATCGGGCCGAGAACGCCGATCAGAGCCGGCAATACCGTCGTGAGTCCGGTGACCGTCTTGACCACGGCGGCGAAGTTGTCGGCCATCTTGCCGGGGATGTCGAGGACCGGGAACAGCGGAAGACCGATCGTCAGGATGGCGGTGCCCAGGGCGTTGTTGATCGTGGCGGCGGCGCCGGAGAGGTTGCCATCGGCGATCTGCTGGAACGCGGTGGTGAGCGACTGCGGCACCGTCGTGGTCAAGTAGTCATAGGTGGCCGTGGCGACTCCGCCGAGTGCCGTGCCGGTGGTCTGGGCGTAGCCGAACCAGTTGGTGCCGAGTTGGCGCAGCGCGGGCGCCGGGTCGGCCAGCCAGTCCTGTCCGATCGTCGCCACGTTGCTCACTGCGGCGGTAACGAGGTCAACCCACGGGGTGACGGGATCGAACGTCGCGGTGAGCTGCACGCTGGAGAACGCCGACGGAATGTGGATGTTCGACAGCGGGGAGGCGACCGGTTGCATCGGAGCGAACGCGATAGCACCGGCTCCCACCAGCGCCACCCCGGATGCGATGGACGACCGCACAGCAATGCGCATTATTACTCCTGTCGAGGGGTCTGGAATGGACTTGGCAAAAGTTACCCGAGGGGAAATAGCGGGTTGGCGGTATTTCGCGCAGAACTTACCGGTCAGTCAGTTCAACGGCACTGCTCGCAATCACAGCGCCTACGAGAGTCGCAGGTGAACGCGATGCGCGTGCCAACCAGCAAACTCCCTTGACGCGTGAATTATTTAAGCGTGCAACCAGTCGTGTGTGCCCACCGGCCGCCGTCCAGCCGCGCCGGCAATCAGCCTTCTCGAGATCCCGCGACCACTACGGTCTTCTCTTCAGCAGCAGCGGTTTGCCGACGTGCTAGTTTGGCCCGACTCGGCCAGCCTCGAGATCGATCTTCTCGCCGCCGTCAGCTACCTCCGAGACGGACCCGTCGGCAAATCCTCGCACTTTAGTTTGATGTGCTTATCGTCGGCATACGCCGGAAACGCCACGCGTCAGCGAAGCGGAACCGGCGTCGGCAGGCAGCTATCGCCGATAAGCGGAACGCTCACCCGACCAGCAAATATCTGCGCCCAGGAGCCGCACGACACCTGAGCAACCGGGCTGACCTGCGTGCGACGATTGCGAGCATGGCGAGCATCGCGCAGTGGGTCGAAGGGGCCAGACCCAGGACGCTGCCCAACGCGGTGGCGCCGGTAATCGCGGGCACCGGTGCGGCGGCATGGCTGGACGGGTTCGTGTGGTGGAAGGCGCTGCTGGCACTTGCCGTTTCACTCGCGCTGATCGTCGGGGTCAACTTCGCCAACGACTACTCCGACGGGATCCGCGGCACCGACGACGACCGTGCCGGGCCATTGCGCCTGGTCGGCTCGAAGCTGGCATCGCCGCGCGCGGTGCTGGCCGCCGCGGTCGTCAGCCTCGGTGTCGGTGCGCTCGCCGGGCTGGCGCTGGCCGTCGTCAGTGCGCCCTGGCTGATCGCAGTGGGCGTCGTCTGCATCGCGGGAGCCTGGCTGTACACCGGCGGCTCCCGGCCCTACGGCTATGCCGGATTCGGCGAGGTCGCGGTGTTCGTGTTCTTCGGCCTTGTCGCCGTGCTCGGCACGCAGTACACCCAGGCGTTGCGGGTCGATTGGGTGGGCCTGGCGCTCGCTGTGGCGACCGGTGCGCTGTCATCAGCGGTGCTGGTGGCCAACAACCTGCGCGACATCCCGACCGACCGCGTGGCGGGCAAGGTCACCCTGGCGGTCCGGCTGGGCGATGGCCGCACCCGGATCCTCTACCAGTCCATGCTCGCCGTCGCCGGCGTGCTGACCCTGGCCCTCATGCTGGCCACGCCGTGGTGCGCGGCCGGTCTGGTCGCCGCGCCGCTGGCCCTGCGTGCCGCCGGCCCGGTACGCCGCGGCCTCGGTGGCCGCGAACTCATCCCGGTGCTGCGCGATACCGGCCTGACCATGCTGGTCTGGTCGAGCGCGGTGGCGCTGGCACTGGCGTTCGGCTAGTCGGTCGACTCTTTGCCGCGCAGCCGGGCCTGCAGTTGCTCGCGGTCACGGCGACGACGCTCATCGACCGCGGCGATGCTGGCGGTGGCGCGCTTGCGCAGCGGTGCCAACAGCCAGATCCCCAGCGGAAGCGCAAGCACGATCGCGAACAACAACGCCACGATGAGCGGGAACTCGGTGATCCCGATCAGCTTGCCGAGGTAGTAGATCGCAGCCGTCAGAGCGACCACCAAGGCGATCCGCGCAGCGGTGTATACGAGGACGTCGAGCGCCAAGCGACCGCCCGCGCCCGGGGTCTTGTTGTCCGAATTGTCCGACACCGCGCCGAGCCTACCGACGCGCGTATATTCGGACAAAGGAGGTTTTCGTGCTGTACCTGCTGTTAGTTCTCATCATCGCCGCCGCGGTCTACGTCGGCTGGCGCGCGGTTCGCGCCCAGGCGCACCGGCCGAAGACCAGGGTTGTCGGCCCCGACGACGATCCCGACTTCCTGTGGCGACTCAGCCACGGCGACAACAATCCTCGCTAACCGCCGCTAGCCGAACCGTTCGTTCGCCTCGACGGCGGGAAAGCCGTCGGCCACTACAGCAGCGAGTTGAACCAGAGCCTCACGGGTTTTCGGCTTCAACCGGTCGAGGTCGATTTCGGCGCCCTCTTCCAGATGCGGGTCGAACGGCACCACGCACACCGCGCGGCACCGCCGCGAGAAATGGTCCACCACCTTCTGCATGTCGACCTTGCCCGACCGCGGCCGGACGGCGTTGATCACGCACACCGACCGGCGCACCAGATCCTGATGGCCGTGGGCGTCGAGCCAATCCAGCGTCGCTGACGCGCTGCGCGCGCCGTCCACCGAACCCGAACTCACCACGACCAAACTGTCGGCCTGCGAGAGCACCGACGACATCGCCGAATGCAGCAGCCCGGTGCCGCAGTCGGTGAGTACCAGGCTGTAGAACCGCTCGAGCACGGCGAGCGCCTTGTCGTAATCCGTTGCGCTGAACGCCTCGGACACCGCGGGATCGCTCTCCGACGCCAGGACTTCCAGCCGGCTCGGGCCCTGCGAGGTGTAACTGCGGACATCGCTGTAGCGCTCGATCTTCTCGGCGTCGCGCAGCAGATGACGCACGGTGGCCGGAGTTTCCAGCGGCACCTTCTGGCTCAGCGTTCCGCGGTCGGGATTGGCGTCGACCGCGATCACCCGGTCGCCGCGAATGGTGGCGAACGTCCCGCCCAGGGTGGCGGTGATCGTCGTCTTGCCGACCCCGCCCTTCAGCGACAGCAGCGCGATCTTGTAGCAGCCCGGCAGCGGACGGTTCACCTGTGCGACGAGGTTGGTATGGAGCGCAGCCCGCCGGCCCTCGCCGACATTGATCAGCTTCCCCGACGCCAGGTACAGCCAGCGGCGCCAGCCACCGGACGGCGGCGGCTTCACCTGCCGCAGCAGCGCGCTCGTCGACAGATCCGGATACGGCGTCGGCGGCACCGTAGGGCGATAGGACGGCACCGGATGCTCAGCGACGTACTGGTTGAACACCGGCGCGGCCGCGGTCAGCGACTCCATCGGGATGCCGATCGGCGGCGTGGAGGCCAGCCAGTCCGGTTCGGCTTCCGGTGCGGCGGTCGCCGGATCGGTGAACCGCTGTTCGGCGCGGAATACCGTTGTCGCATCGGTTAATTCATGGCCCTGGCGGGACCCATGAGGAGTGGACACGTGCACTTCCCCCTGACATATCGTTTCGGGTCGAGTGGTGGTTCGTGGGTCCTTTGAACCCTAGCGCACGCTCGTGTCAGCCCACTCCGGCGTAGGAATGCAGCCCGACCGTCACCAGGTTGATGAAGAACAGGTTGAAGACCATCGCGACGAAGCCAATGACGTTGATCCACGCGGCTTTTTTGTCGCGCCATCCCGCCGTCGAGCGGGCGTGTAGGTATGCGGCGTAGACCACCCAGGCGATGAACGACACCGTCTCCTTGGGGTCCCAGCCCCAGTACCGGCCCCATGCCTCCTCGGCCCAGATGGCACCGAAGATGACGCCGAAGCCGAAGATCGGGAACGCGAAAATCGTGGTGCGGTAAGCAATTCGGTCGAGGGTCTGGGCGTCGGGCAGCCGCTGGACGATCTGCGCCAGCCGGCCTTCCCGGTCCGGAGCCGACAGCGGCGACATTTTCAGCAGGAACAAGATGCTTGCCACACCGGCGACCAGGAAGACACCCGAGCCGAGGCTGACGACCGAGACGTGAATGGGCAGCCAGTATGACTGCAGTGCCGGCATCACCGGTGCCGCGTTGGTGTAGAGCCAGCGGCCCGAGACGGTGAGAAGAATGAGCACAGGAACGAGTACGAAAACCCACAGCGCGCGGTACTGCGGTTTGCGCAGCACGATCGACGCCGCGATCAGACCGCAGAAGCAGGTCAGGTTGATGAACTCGTACATGTTGCCCCACGGCACGCGGGCGGTGGCCAGCCCGCGCAGCACGATGCAGACGAACAGCAAGGCGATGCCGAGGTACACCAGCGACAGGCCGGCGGTGCCGATGCGTTCGTCGGCGGAGCGTTTCGGGGTGTCGACGACTACGCCGGGGCGGTCGCTGTCGGCGGAGACGGCCCCGGCCGACACCAGCTCGCGGGCCTCGACCTTGCGGCCGCGGCTGTAGGCGAGTTCGACGGCCAGCAGCAGCAGCGCCAGGACGAGGACGACGACCGACGAGGTGAACGCCCAGTCGGAGTAGCGGGCCAGCCCGATGTCGATGTGCTCGGTATTCATGCTCAGACCTTCTCTTTCGACGGCTCCGGCAGGTCCGCCAACATCCGTTCGGTGAGCTTCTCGAACTCGTTGCCCCAGCCGGAGTTGTCGGTGCGGGCCAGACCGCCCAGCTCGACGTTTACCGTACCGGCCGTACCTCCAGGTGAGATCTTCGCCCAGACCCTGCGGCGGCGCACGATCAGCGACACCAGCAGGCCGCCCATCATGGACATCGCGAACACCAGCACCCACACCTGCCCGGGATCGTGGGAAACCTGCAGGTTGACGAACGGGGTGGCGCCGTCGAACCGGACCACGGTGCCGTCGTCGAGCTTGACCTCTTGGCCTTGCTTGAGGTTGGTGCGCTTGACCTTGGTCAGCCGCTTCTGCTCGATGAGGCGCGGGTCGAGGGTGAACAGTGACTGCGGCCGGCCGGTGTCCAGCCCGGTGTCGCCGCGGTAGATGTCGATGGCCACGGCCGGGTCGTTGGCCGCCGGATACTTCGACGACAGCAGGGTGCCGTCGAGTTCGGCGGTAGGCGCGAACAGGCCCATGATCGCCAGTTGATGCTTACGCCGCTCCGAGGGGTCGGGGTACATACCGCCGGGCGGGTCGACCCGGATCACGCCCGAGGACAGCAGGGTGTGCTGATCGTCCGGGCGCCATTGCAGGGTCTGGGTCCGCTTCTGTCCGTTCGGGAAGGTCACGGTGAACGTCGGGGCGTAACCGTGGCCCTGCAGGTACACCCGGTCGCCGCCGATGCGCAGTGGATGGTTGACCTCGAGACGGTAGGGCCGCCACGTTCCGGCGGCCAGATCGTCGCCGGCCTGGTAGTCGATGTTCGACGCGAAGGACAGCGCCTGCCCGTTGGGTAGGTAGTGGGCTTGGAAGTCATTGACTCGCAGGCACATCGGGTACAGCGATGTGCCGTCGACGCTGTTGCCGGCACGGAACGAGTCGAACGCCGCCGGCGAGGCCGAGCAGAAACCGGGGCCGCCGTTGGCGATGACGATGACGTTGCCCTCGTAGCCGAACAGCTTGCCGACGGCGATCGCCACCAGCAGGCCGAGCAGCGAGAAGTGGAAGACGATGTTGCCGAACTCGCGAAGGTAACCCTTCTCGGCGGAGATTTCGATGCCGTCGTCGGTGTCGCGGGTGACCCGTCGCCAGCCCTTGAGCCGCCGGGCTATGCCGGCAGCGACGGTCTGCTGCGTCCCCGTCACCTCGGCGGTGGCGTGCTTGGGCAGCCGGGACAGGTTGCGCGGGGCCGGAACCGGCACGGCGCGCATGCTCTTGACGTGTTCGACCATCCGTGGGGTCAGGCAACCCACCAGCGAGATGAACAGCAGCGCGTAGATCGCCGTGAACCAGAAACTGGAGAACACTTCGAAGAACTGCAGGCGGTTGAGCCATGGCCCGATGATGTTGTGCTCGGCGATGTACTGCTCGACCTTGGCGTCATTCAGGCTGCGCTGCGGCAGCAGCGCCCCGGGGACGGCGGCGAGCGCGAGCAGGAACAGCAGCACCAACGCGGTGCCCATGGAGGTCAGCGCCCGCCAGAGGGTGCGGGCTGACCTGCCGAGCAGACGCAAAATCGCCCCAAAACCCCCGGTTTTGGGCGATTTTGTGTCTGCTCGCGGCGGGGCGGTGGTCATATCGGCAGCCTCACGTCGGAGACGAAGGCGTCGCGCACCCAGGAGATGAAGTCGTTCCACGCCCCGGTGACCAGGGCCAACCCGACGGCGATCAGCAGCACACCGCCGACGATCTGGATGGTCCGGGTGTGCCTGCGCAGCCAGCCCAATCCGTTGGTCGCCCAACTCGATCCCAGCGCCAGCACCACGAACGGGATGCCCAGGCCCAGGCAGTAGGCGATCACCAGGGCGACGCCGCGAGCCACGCTGGCGCCATCGGTGGCCGAGGCGACGGTGATCACTCCGGTCAGCGTCGGACCGAGGCACGGAGTCCAGCCCAGCCCGAACACCGCACCCAGCAGCGGGGCACCTGCCACCCCGGCGAGCCGGCGCGGGGTGAAACGCGCCTGGCGCTGCAGGGCCGGGATGAAGCCGATGAACGCAAGACCCATGACGATGGTCAGCACGCCACCGACGCGTTGCAGCACAAGCTGATTGGTGATGAGCGTGGTGGTCATACCCAGCACAGCCACCGTGCCGAGCACGAAAACCACGGTGAACCCGGCGACGAACAGCAACGCCGACCCTGCCACCCGCAGGCGCTGCCTCCGCACGGCCACCGGACCGGACGTGTCGTCCACACCGACAACCGCCGCGAGGTAGGACAGGTAACCGGGAACCAGCGGAACCACACACGGCGAGGCGAACGACACCAAGCCGGCAAGCACGCAGACGCCCAAGGCCAGCAGCAGCGGGCCCGCGGCGGCGGTCTGCGCGAAACCGGTCATGGTGTGCCCGGTTTCGGCTCGGCAGCCAGCCGCTGCACCACCGGCAGCAGGTCCTCGGCCAGCAGTTCGCGAAGGAACACCGCGGCTACCCGGTGCTGCCGGTCGAGCACGACCGTCGACGGGATCACGGTGGCGGGGTACTTGCCGCCGAAGGCGATCATGGTGCGCATCGCCGGGTCGTAGATCGAGGGGTAGGTGACCTTGCGGTCGGTTACGAAGTCCTGCGGTGCGCTGATGTCGTTGTCACGCACGTCGATTCCGAGGAACGCCACCCCCTGATCACGGGTCTGGGCGTAGACCTGCTCCAACTGGGTGATCTCGGACCGGCACGGCCCGCACCATTGACCCCACACGTTGATCACGACGACTTTGCCCTCGAAGTCCTTCAGCGACACGGTCTTCGAGGTGTCCATCAGCTCAGGACCGGACAGCGGTCCGAGGGTGCCGCGACTGTTGGGCGGGTCGTAGAAGATGTCGGTCTTGCCGCCGGGAGCAACGAACTCGAAAGTGCCACCCTGGGCCACAGCGTCGTCACCGGTGGAGCAGCCGACCAACACCGCCGCCGCCACCAGGAAGACCAACAGCCACTTCACTGCCCGGCGAGCTCCGAGTATCCCCAGCCGACGTACTGATCCCCATCGAAGTAGAACGACGTCAACGATGCCAGGTTGCACAGCCGTCGCGTCGGAAAGTGGTGCAGCTGGGCACCGGTCATCGACCGGCGCAGCGTCTCGACCGGCAGCTGATGGCTGACGCACACCGCTTCGTGCCCGGCACCTTTGACCCGGGCCCGCTGCACCGCGCGCCGCATCCGTTCGGCGATCTCCCGGTAAGGCTCCCCCCAGGTCGGTGTGCGCGGATTGCGCAGATGCCACCAATTGCGCGGGTCGCGCAGCGCCCCGTCACCCGGGGAGACCTTCTCGCCCTGGAAGACGTTGTGGGACTCGATGAGTTCGTCGTCGGTGTCGATGGCCAAGCCGTGGTGCGCGGCGATCGGCGCGGCCGTCTCCTGAGCGCGCTCCAGGGGCGAGGCGACCACATAGACGACGTCCCGGGCAGCAAGCCAACTGGCCACCGCGGCGGCTTGCGCACGTCCACGGTCTGACAAGTGAAAATCAGGAAGCCGCCCGTAGAGGATGCCCTCGGGGTTGTGAACCTCGCCGTGGCGCATGACGTGCACGACGGTTCGTTCACTCATTGCTTGGCTCCCGCGGCCGCGCGGGCCGCCGCCGGGAGGGCGCCTGCGATTCGGTCGAAGGCGGCGTCATCGAGTGCGGCTGAGACGAACCAGGTTTCGAATGCGCTCGGTGGCGCGTACACCCCGGCGTCGAGCAGAGCGTGGAAGAACGCCGGGAAACGCCACGTCTCGCTGGCCTTCGCCTCGGCGAAGTTGGTGACCGGCGTGTCGGTGAAGAATACCGACAGGAAGTTGCCGGCCCGCGGAACCTGATGGGCCACACCAGCTTCGGTGAGAGCATCGGCGAGAAGGCTGGCCAGCCGGTCGGCGTTGGCGTCGAGGGCGGCGTAGACCGCGTCGTCGGCGTTGCGCAGGGTGGCCAGCCCGGCGGCCACCGCCACCGGATTCCCGGACAGCGTGCCGGCTTGGTACACCGGGCCGAGCGGGGCCAGGCGTTCCATCACGTCTTTGCGGCCGCCGAATGCCGCGGCAGGCAGCCCACCGCTCATCACCTTGCCGAAGGTGAACAGGTCCGCATCCACGGGATCGAGCCCGTACCAACCACTTCGGCTCATCCGGAACCCGGTCATCACCTCGTCGACGATCAGCAGTGCGCCGTGCTCGGCGGTGATGCGCCGCAGCGCAGCGTTGTAGCCGGGCAGCGGCGGCACCGCACCCATGTTGCCCGGACAGGCCTCGGTGATGACCGCCGCGATGGTGTCACCGAACTTGGCGAACGACTCCTCCACAGCTGCGACGTCGTTGTAAGGCAACACGATCGTGTCGGCGGCCGTGGCGCCGGTGACCCCGGGCGACGACGGCAGACCGAGCGTGGCGACACCCGAACCGGCGTCGGCAAGCAGCGCGTCGACGTGGCCGTGATAGCAGCCGGAGAACTTGATGACCTTGGAACGGCCGGTGAAGCCGCGGGCCAGGCGCACCGCGCTCATCGTGGCCTCGGTGCCGGAGTTGACCAGGCGCACCCGTTCGACCGGTTTCACCCGGGCGATGATCTCGGCGGCCAACTCGGTCTCACCGGGGGTGGGCGCCCCGAACGACAGGCCGTCGGCGGCGGCGCGCTGCACCGCCTCGACGACCGCCGGGTGCGCGTGCCCCAGGATCATCGGGCCCCACGAGCACACCAGGTCGATATAGCGGTTGCTGTCGGCGTCGGTCAGCCAGTAGCCCTTGGCGGAGGTGATGTAGCGAGGCGTGCCGCCGACGGAGTTGAAGGCCCGGACCGGCGAGTTCACTCCGCCGGGGATGACTGCGCAGGCGTCGGCGAACAGCTTGGCCGATGCCGCGGTCGAGGCGGCCTGATCCGTACTGCTCATGGCCACCAGTGTCCCAGACTGCGGGCATGCCCAACTACAGGGTGTAGGAGCGGGCTGGACCAGCGGAGAGTGCGCAGGACAGCGGTGAAATTGAACTCATGCAGCGAACGTGCGAGTGGACCTCTGCGTGGCGTCAATCTCGCGCGGACTTGTGTCCAAGATCACGACCCGCGGCGTTCGTCGCCCGCGATGGACACGGGGCCTTGAGGTACGCCATGGGTCGGAGTTTGATCGGGGGATGCAACTGCCGCAATGGCTGGCCAGGTTCAACCGGTACGTCACCAATCCGGTGCAGCGGATGTGGGCCGGCTTCGTTCCGACGATGGGGATCCTCGAACACGTCGGACGCCGCTCCGGCGCGCATTACCGCACCCCGTTGACCGTGTTCACGACCGACGACGGCATCGCGATCCTGCTGACCTACGGGCCCAACCGTGACTGGCTCAAGAACATCACCACAGCCGGCGGCGGACGGCTCAAACGCTACGGGCGGACCTTCGCGGTCAGCAATCCTCGGGTGATGCCCAAAGCCGAAGCCGCCCCTCACGTTTCGGCAGCGTGGCGTCCATTGTTCACGGTGCTGCCGTTCGAGAACGCGGTACTGCTGACTCGGGGCAGCTGATCCATGCCGATTCCGGACCCTGACCTCTTGCACATTGCCCGTTGGACCGACGGACTGAACTCGGACCTGCCCGCGCACGTGCTAACCCAGCTCCGGTACGAAACCGAGGTGTACCGAAATGCGGTCACCCTGGTCGAGTGCCGCCTTGTTGATCTCGATCGACCCGACGGGGAATGGTTCCGCATACCCTTTGCCCGGCTACGCTTCACCCGTTCCCGAGGGTGGGAGTTGTACTGGTCGGACCGCAACTCGCGATTTCACGCCTACGAGTCCCTAGACCCGACAGATGAGGTCGACGTGTTACTTCGTGAAATTTCCGAGGATCCAACCTGCATCTTCTTCGGCTGAATGACCAGCGACCACCCGCACAGTCCCACGGTGATCGCCTCGGCCAGCACGCTTATCACCGCATGCGGCGCCGGTTGCCAGCCGTGTTCGACGAACCCCTGCAGCCCGACCGTGCGCGACATCGCGAAGGCCCCCAGCGAACCGAGCGCGGCCACCAACGCCACCGCACGCAACCACGCCGGGCCGCCGAGCGCGATCAGGATCGCCAACGCGACGAAGACACTCGTCAGCACCAGGAACCCCGGCCCAATGGCCGGGATGTACGAATATCCGTGCAGGTAGAGATAGCCGTGACTGGCCGCACTGACCAGCAGGCTCGCGGCGATTGCCAGATTCACCAGACGGGTCATTGCAGGGTCTCCTCCTTCAGGGCGAGCACGCTCTGGCCGCGGGTGTAGCTGACCTCGCGGATGCCGAGGGCGTCACGCAGCTGACCGGCAGGCAGGGTGAGCGGCTTGGGGGCGGGCCCGTCGCCGGGATGCGGCAGCGGATAGGCCGTGGTGGTGCCGCTGTAGAACGTGACGTTGTCCTCGGTCTTGGAAAACAGTTGATGGACATGACCATTCAGACACGTCACCGACGAGAACCGACGGAGGTAGCCGAGCGCCTGGGTGGCGTCGTCGGTGCCCCAGCCCCAGTCGGGATACATCGCGAACAGCGGGATGTGACTGAACACGATGATGGGGGTGTCCGGCGACAGCGTCGCCACGTCCTTCTCGATGAACTCCAGCTGCTCGGTGCCGAGATGCCCGAGCTTCTTCAGGTTCAACGTGTTGACCAACCCGATGACGTGCACGCCCGCGATGTCGAAGCTGTACCAGCCGTCACCGCGGGTGCCCGCACCGAACACCGACCGGTACTTCTGCCCGGCGTCGTCCACCGAGTCGTGCTCACCCGGCACGGTGAAGACGTGCGGGGTATTGAGGGCGCCCAGCATCTGCTTGACCTGGTCGAACTGGGCGGGGGTGGCCAGGTGGGTCAGGTCACCGGTGTGAATGACGAAGTCAGGTGTGTACCCGAGACCGTTGACCTGCCGAATGGCCCGCTCGAAGGATCCCGTCACGTCGGTATTGGCGGCGCCGGTGAACCCGATGTGACTATCGCTGATCTGAGCGAACCGAAGAGTGGGCCGGGCGTCGATGGCGGCAGGCGCGCTCGCGACGTGGGACAGCACCTCGCCGCCGACCACGGCCAGTCCGACGGCCGCGCCGAACCAGGCTCCGTGCCTGATCAGTTGGCGCCTGCTCATCTGCTGCGGGTCGCCGCTCATGCGCTCACCACCACGGTGCCGCGCATGAACGGATGGATGCTGCAGATGTAGTCGAAGCTGCCTGCCTTGGTGAACGTGAAGCTGTAGGTGGCGTTGGCGTCCAGGCCCGGCGAGTGGAACGAGCCGTCGTTTGCGACGACGGTGTGCGGCTCCTCGTCCGTGTTCGTCCAGGTGACGGTGTCGCCGACGTTGACGCTCAGGGTCGCCGGTGCGAACGCGAAATTGGTGATGTTCACCGCCGTTCCGGCGACGGGCGGGGCGGGCGCGGCCGTCGTGGCCTGTGGCATCGGCATACCGGGCCTGCTCGACATCCCTGGCATGCCAACCGATGTGCCGCCGTTGGGCCCGAAGTCGACCGTCGGCGGCGGAGCCTTCGCCGGGGTGGAACACGCGGCGGCGCCGGCAACGACCGCCAGGCACGCCAGCGCGATACGGGTGTGGTGCATGAAACCTGCCTCCTCGGCTGAACCAAGTCCGCGGCGCGGACCGTCTCATCAAGAGGTAGGGCAGCGGTTACACGCGGACCATCGGGTAACCCCGCCGCCTATCTCTTATCGATGAGCGGAAGGCACACGATGATGGCGGCGGAGGACGATCCACGCCCGCGACCAGAGCTACGCCTGGTCGCCGAGGCGCGTTATCCCGATTGGGAAGCCGTCTACGACGACAACGTCACGTGGGTCTACCGGCTGATCTTCGGCAGGGTGGGAAACCGCGCCGACGCCGAGGACCTGACCTCGGAGGTGTTCCTGGCCGCGATGCGCCCGCTGCGGTTGACCGCCAGCATCGCCGAAGTGCGGGCCTACCTGCGGGCCACCGCCCGCACCGTGTTGGCCGCGCACTGGCGGGCCACCCTGGGCACCGAGATCACCACCATCGAGGACGTGCCGGCCACCGTGTTCGGGCCCGCCGCGCCGAGCACCGCCCCGCAGCGCGTCGCCACCCTGCTCGGCGCCTTACCCGACAACTATCGCCGGGTGTTGGAACTGCGTTTCCTGCAGGGCTGTTCGGTGCGGGAGGCGGCCAGTACGCTCGGCATCAGCGTCGCGAACGCGAAAGTGTTGCAGCATCGGGCGTTGCGGCTGGCCGCACAGATCAGCGAGGGGGCTCTGCCATGACCCGCCGCGATCTTCGCCACTACATCGACGACATGCTCGCAGGCCGGCAGCCAAAGGGCTTCACACCAGACGAGTTCGAGGCTGCCCAGCTGCGCACCGCCATCGACCTCACCGCCGCTCGCGAGGACGCCGGCGAACCCCGACCGGAATTCGTCGACGGACTCAAAGCCCGGCTGGCCGCCGAAATGTCCTCGGAGTCATCGCCTTTGACCAATGCTCCGCCGCCGAAGCGGGCGATGTCAGCCACCCGCCGACAGGTGATCGTCGGAACCTCCGCGGCAGCAACGGCCGCGGTGGCCGGGGTGTCGGTCGATCGGCTGGTGATTCGACCACACACCGACGAGCAGCAAGTCGCCGAAGCGGAATTGGTGCCCACCGACGGGGCGTGGCAGACCGTCTCGTCGAGCGCCGAACTCTCCGAAGGGGCGGTGCGCGCATTCGATCTGGGCGCGGTCAACGGATTCGTCCGCCGGGTCAACGGCCGGGTCGACGCCGTGTCCGGGGTGTGTACCCATCAGGGCTGCAAGCTGTGGTTCGACAAGGGCGACGACCAGCTGCACTGCCCGTGCCATTCGACGTCGTTCTCCCCGGCCGGCACCGTCGTCACGCATGCTCTGCCGATAGCCCCGAAACCGTTGCCGCACTTCGAGGTCCGCGAGCGCAACGGCGTCGTGGAGGTGCTCGCGCCACCACCGCAGACTACCTGAGAGCTGTAACCCGCCTACCTATCTACAGGTATGTACAGCAACCTCATTGCAGCAGCACTCGTCAGCGTCGCACATATCGTGTCCTCGTCGGGAACCGGTTCGGCACCCGACATCATCAGCCAACTACAGAGCCAAGGCTACGAGGTTCAACTCAACGGCCAGCCGACCGGCGGGCTGTCCCAGTGCACCGTCACCGGTGTGCATCAGGCGGCGCCAACGGCGTACGTCGACATCGACTGTCCAGCAGGTAACTAGACCGGTACGACGCGCAGCGCTTCGGGCAGGCTCGGCAGAAAGTGCTTGGTGGCGAAAGCCCGTATTTGGTCGGCGGTTTCGAGTGGAGCCGGGCTGGGCAACAGCATCGCCATCATCGCGTAACGCCAGATGTTGTCGGCCAGCTCATGCACGGCCTGCGGTCCGATCTTGTCGGCGAAGCCGGGCGGGAAGATCACCTGCAGCGCCGCCTCGACGCGTTCGACCGCGGCACCGTAGTGCAGTCGGGCCAGCTCCAGCGTCAGCGCCGGCTCGTCGACGATCATGCGGTTGAGTACCCGGTGCCGCCGGGTTCGCAGGATGGCCTGCGTGAACGCTTCGACGTAGTAATTCGACTGGGGGCGAGCGTTTTTCACGTCCTCGGCGATATCGTGGAACAACCGTAGGTTCTCCCGATCCATCACCGCGGCCACCAGGTCGTCCTTGTTGGCGAATCGCCGGTAGATCGTCGTCCGGCTCACCCCGGCCCGGCGGGCGACGTCATCGAGGGCAACCCGGCGGATGCCATGCTGATCGAACTCGACGAGCGCGGCGTCGAGGATCGCTTCGGTCGACTGGTCAGGCATGCCCTGCCTGCGCGAAACCCTGTGCAGCGTAGCGGTTGTAGCGGACATTCATCGGGAGATGGTCCCACACCCAGTTCACCGGACGCGAGCGCCAGAACGCCGCGAAGCGCTGGTAATTGCGCTCCTTGCGGTCACTCCACGGCAGGCCGAGAATCTCGCGGGTACGTGGCGGCATCCCACCGGTCGTCAGGAACGCCGCGACGGGATTGAAGACCGGCGCCACCAGCCGCCAGACGATCGGGTTGACGGCCTTGGGCTTCGGAAATCCCTTGGTGACGTAGCCAACTCCGTAGGCTGCGGTCCGATGCGCGACCAGAACCTCGTTGATCATCCGGTCCCAGTAGCGCTCGAATTCGGCGTAGTCGGCGGGCATCGGGCGGTCGCTGACCCCATAGCGGCGATACCAGGTCTTGGACTCCAGATACATCTGCTCCTTCTCCTCGCGCGAGAGCCGCTTGACGAAGGTGTCGGCGAAATACAGCGCCTGATCGAAGAAGGTGGCATGTGCCCAGAAGTAGGTGTCGGGATCCAGCGCGTGGTAGCGGCTCCCGTCGGGCATGTCGCCCTTGATGGTGTGGTGGAAGTCGCGGACCCGCGTGCCTGCGTTGTCGTCTTCGGTGCCGTAGACGGTCATGAAGATCGGCGGCAACGAGCGTTTGATCCGGGCCGCGGTATCGGCGAACCACACCGAGTGGTCGAGCACGCCTTGGCCGAGTTCGGCGAGCATGTTCTGCAGCACCGCCGGGCGCGGGCCGATGAGGAACATCCGGTTGTCGCCGAAGTAGCGCCAGACCAGTGACTGCGGGCCCAGCGGCAGGGCGTCGGTGGCCGAGCGTGATTCGGCAAGATCCGTCATGAGCAACAGTGTTACAGATTTCGCACTTTGTACCAACGCCTTCGTGACGAGCGTCACGGGCCGCCGAGATCGACGTTCTGCATGGATCTACTCGCACTTCTCCTGCGAGGTGTCTTTGGGCGCAGTTAGCTGAACCGCTTGAGGCGCAGGCTATTGGTCACCACCAGAACCGAGGAGAACGCCATGGCCGCGCCGGCGATCATCGGGTTCAGCAAGCCCAGCGCCGCCAGCGGGATGGCCGCCACGTTGTAGCCGAATGCCCAGAACAGGTTCTGCTTGATGATCCGCAGCGTGCGCGACGACAACCGCAGTGCGGTCGGGACGGTGCGCAGGTCCCCACGAACCAGCGTGACGTCGCCGGCCTCGATCGCGGCGTCGGTCCCGGTGCCCATGGCCATGCCCACGTCGGCGGTCGCCAACGCCACCGAGTCGTTCACTCCGTCTCCGACCATCGCGACCTTGTGCCCCTGCGCCTGCAGTCGGGTGATCGCGTCGGCCTTCTCCGAGGGCAGCACGCCCGCGATGACGTTCTCGGCGGCGATGCCGACCTCGGCGGCCACCCGGGCGGCAACCGCGGCGTTGTCGCCGGTCAGCAGGATCGGCGTGATGCCCATCGCCTTCAACTCGGCGATGGCCTCCGCGCTGGTCGGCTTGACCGCGTCGACCAACCGGATCACCCCTCGGCGGCTACCGTCGGCACGCACCTCGACGCTGGTGCGCCCATCGTCGACTAACTGCTCGGCGGCGCGGGACACCTGCACCCGCACGCCGTCGACGACGCCGCTGACGCCGGTCCCGGGGTCGTTGGCGAAGTCGCGCACCGCGGGCACGGTCAGGCCGCGCTCCCGGGCAGCGGCCACGATTGCGGCGGCCACCGGGTGCTCGGAGGCCGATTCGACCGCCGCCGCCTGCGCGAGCACCGCGTCGGCGTCGACGCCGGCTTCGCTCTCGACGGCCGCCACGGCCATCGAGCCGGTGGTCACCGTGCCGGTCTTGTCGAGCACGACGGCGTCGATGCCGGTGACCGTTTCGAGAACCTGCGGATCCTTGATCAACACCCCGAGCTGAGCGCCGCGACCGGTGCCGACCAGGATCGCCGTCGGTGTCGCAAGGCCGAGCGCACACGGGCAAGCGATGATCAGCACGGCGACCGCCGCGGTGAACGCCGCCGTGGCCGACCCGCCGGCCACCAGCCAGGCACCCAGGGTGACCGCCGCGATGGCCAACACCACCGGCACGAAGATCGCCGACACCCGATCGGCCAGCCGCTGAATGGACGCCTTCCCGCTTTGTGCGTCCGAGACCATCCGGGCCATCCGCGCGAGTTGGGTGTCACCTCCAACTCGCTTGGCGCTCACCAGAATCCGGCCAAAGGTGTTGACCGCACCGCCGAGTACCTCATCGCCAGGGCCGACGTCGGCGGGCACCGACTCCCCGGTCATCGCCGAGGTGTCCAGCGCCGACGCACCGTCGAGGATCACGCCGTCGGTGGCCACCCGCTCGCCGGGCCGCACGACGATGACGTCACCAACGTGCAAGTCCTGCACCGGGATTCGAACCTCAGCGGCGTCGCACAACACAGTGGCGTCCTTCGCGCCCAGCGACAGCAGCGCCTGCAACGCCGCGCCGGCCGACCGCTTGGCTTTGGCCTCGGCATACCGGCCGGCCAGCAGGAACACCGTCACCGCGGCCGCGACCTCGAAGTAGACGTGGCCGTGACCGTGCGCAGCGGCCCCGGTCACCACCGCGTACAGCGACCACAGGTAGGCGGCCAGCGTGCCCAGCGACACCAGGGTGTCCATCGTCGACGCCCCGTGCCGCGCACTGTTGAGCGCGGCCTTGTGGAATGGATAGCCACCCCAGAACACGATCGGGGTCGTCAGCGCCAGCACAACCCAGAGCCATCCCGAGAACTGCCAGGCCATCACCATCGACAGCGCCACCACCGGGACCGCCAACACCGCCGAGCCGATCAGCCGGGGGCGCAGCTGTTCGCTGGGGACGTCGTGGTTCATGTGGTCGTCGCCGTGGCCGGAGTGGTCCAGCACCGACGCGTGGTAGCCGGTGGATTCCACCGCGTGGATCAGATCGTGCTCCGACACCTGAGGGCCGTGCTCGACGTGTGCACGCTCGACGGCGAAGTTCACCGTGGCCTGCACGCCGTCCAGGTCGTTGAGGCCACGCTCGATACGGGCCGCGCAGGACGCGCAGCTCATGCCGGTCAATTGGAGGTCGGTCGTCGCCATAGTCGCGATGATACCCCTAGGGGGTATCTTGTCCAGTGCCTACCCGATCACCACAACAGCACACCGGTTTCGTCTTCGGGCGGTTCGGGATCTTCGTGGTTCGGCGGGTCGAGATCATCGTCCGGGTTGTCCGGAGCAGGCACCGACCACAGGTGCGGAGGCCGGCCGCCGGTCACGATGCCCCGCCCATAAGCCCCGGACGGCCGTACCCGCGACGGTCGCGGATCGCTTCGATCAGCCCCGAAACAGGCACCAGGCGGCCGGCCGCCACTGCGTCGAGGCGGCCCCAACCCTGGACGTCGGCGGAGAACTCGTCCATGACCGGCAGTTCGGCGGTCGCGGCGAGCAAACCGCACGCCACGGGCCAGGGCTCCGCGGGCAGCCCGACAAGCGCGTTCCGCAGCGCACCGCGCGCCACATCGGCCAAGGCGCGGACCCGGCTGGGGTCGAACGGCTCGAGACCCGCGTCGCACACCGGGAGGCCGGGCTGCCGCCGCGTGCGCAACCAACCCTCGGTGACCAACTGTTCCCGGACCGCGGTGATCGCTTCGTGCTGGTTGCCGGCGACCAACTGCGCCCAGGTCGACCGATTGTGGACGCCCACCTGGGCGAATTCGGCACGCAGAATCGGATCGTCGGGACTGGCCGCCCGGGCCGGGACCGGCTTGCCTGCACGTTCCACCAGGAAGCCGCGCAGATACAGATCCGTCAGCATCGCGGCCCGCAGCGCAAAGCCGAAGAGCCCAGGATCGTGGCCGTCGAACCGACCGCTCCGCGGGTCGAACGCGAGCAGGAAAAGCTGCCCGTGCAGGGTCGAGGGCACCTGCGAGAACTCAGACGACGGATCGCCGATGCGCCCCATGCCCCCTCCTCGCTCCCCGTTTCCAACTGTGGGCCACCGACCGCGCGAGGACATGCGTAGCGGACTACTCAATTTTCGTACCGATTTGGGTGGCCTGGAGTGGGACACTGGACACACCGACGACGAAGAGATGACCCGGATGACTCTGACCCACATCGCGGCGCGGTCAGCACCGACCGAACACATCGACGTGCGGTGCGTGGATTCCGACGTCCACCCGGTACCGCGCCGCGGGGTGTTGATCGACTACATCCCCGAGCCCTGGCGGACCAAGTACTTCCTCTCGCACCCCATCGGGGAGCAGATCTACTACGACGCCCCCGACTACGCGCATGCCTATGCGATGCGCACAGACACCTTCCCGCCTGACGGCGAGTTCGCCGGTACGGACCCTGATCTGGCATTTCGCCAACTCGTCATGGACGCAGGCGCCGACATCTGCATCCTGGAACCGCTGGCTCCCGGGGCGCGGCTCGCCGACGCGGCGCAGGCGTCGGCCATCGCGACCAACCGCTGGCTCGACGAACACTGGCTGGACAGCCGCAACAACTGGCACCAGCGCTGGCGCGGCTCGATCTCGGTGGCGATCGAAGATCCCGCCGGGGCGGCGCGCGAGATCGAGCAGTGGGCCGGCCACCCGTATATGTCGCAGATCCTGATCAAGGCCGAACCGCGGCCGTCGTGGGGCGACCCCAAATACGACCCGATCTGGGCGGCCGCCACTAAGCACGACATCACCGTCAGCTGCCACCTGGGCCGAGGCATGTTCGAAACCCTGCCGATCCCGCCGGTCGGCTTCCCCAGCTACAACCACGACTTCATGGTCAGCTACTCACTGCTGGCCGCCAACCAGGTGATGAGCCTGATCTTCGACGGCGTGTTCGACCGCTACCCCACGTTGCGGATCGTGTTCGTCGAGCACGCCTTCAACTGGATCCTGCCGCTGATGTGGCGGATGGACGCCATCTACGAAGCGCGCAAATCGTGGGTCGACATCACGCGCAAGCCGAGCGAATACGTCAAGGACCACATCAAATTCACCACCCAGCCACTGGACTATCCCGAGGACAAGACCGAACTGCTGCGGGCCTTCGAATGGATGGAATGCGAGAAGATCCTGCTGTTCTCCTCGGACTACCCGCACTGGACGTTCGACGATCCACGCTGGCTGGTCAAGCACCTGCCCGAGCATGCGCGCGACGCCGTGATGTGGCGCAACGGGGTGCAGACCTACAAGCTGCCTACGACGGTTCCAGTGCTGGAGGGACAGACTCGGGTGTTCTGAGCTGCACCGCAGTACGGGCCCGCCGGGCCCGGACCAGACCGGCCACACCCAGCACTGCGAGTACCCCGGCCAGGGTGACCAGCAACCAGGTCAGCATCATCAGCGGCGGGTCGAAGACCGCCGACGTCGTCGAGGGCTGCCCGTCGGTAACCGGCGCCACGACCGCCACGCTGCGCGCAGCCAAACCGGTCACCACGGCGCCGGACAGCGCCAGCGCAGCCAGAACGACCTGGACGACGTGCCTCACGAGGCGTCCACCGTCTCGCCCTCGACCAGTGCGGTCAGCGCGGCACGAAGGGCGCGATGGTTGCGGGCCCAGGCTTGCGCGGTGCGCTTGCCGGTGAGCTCGACGCCGATCGCGGTCCGGCCCCGGGGCACCCCGGACAACTCCCCGAGGGCCCGCGACGTCTGCCACTTCTCCAGGGGCTCACGCGATTTCACCGAATGCTCGGCCGGCGGGAACACCCGCACGATGTGGCTCAGCTTGGTGACCTCGGTGCCTTGGCGCAGTGCCTCACGGGTCAGTTCCACACTGGTGTGGATGCGCGCGGCCTTGACCTGGATGTAGAGGAAGCCGGTGACGAGTACCAGGAAAATCAGCGGTACGACCGGTTGGAAGCCCACCCCGCCCTTGAACTGGATCAGCAGCATCGCGATCGCCGACGCCGGGCCGGCGACCAGCCAGTACCAACTGGCACCGGTTTCGAAGAACAGCCGCTCCGGCCGCTCCTGCAGCTGACCGTCAGACATCGGACTCCGGGGTGTACCACTGCTGGGCACCGGGCCGCATGATCAGCACCGCGGGAACGATCACCAGCACCAGGGCGAACAGCCACACCAGGCCACCGGTCATCACCGAGAACAGCGCCAAGAGGATCGCGAGCGCGATCGAGAGCGCCACCGCGGCCCGCCGGAAGCGGGTGTCGCCGCCGCGGGTTCGGCCCGCGATGTAGCTCAACAGCGCGCCGGCCACAATCCAGAGCACACCGGCGCCCCGGAAGAACACCGGAACCGGGCCGTTGGAGAACACGAGCAGTAGGCCGCCCAACATCAGCACGATGGCCCCGGCCAGCCAGCACCAGAACGCGATCGAGACAAGGCGCGGTCGGGGTTGGGTTGCGGTCATGGTCGGGCCAGCCTATCGGGTCACTTGCTGAAGAACCCGTGCGCGTCCGGCCGGTGCAGCAGGTAGGCGCCGCCCATGATCAAGACCGAGCCGACGATGCCGGTGACCGCGAAGACCACCGCTTGCACGGTCTCCCGCTCGGTGCTGAACAGGCTGGCCGCGGTGTAGATGACGCTGGCCACGCCCCCACCGGTCAGCACCGTTCGGGTCCAGCGATAGCCGGATCGCATCAAGAACAGGAACGTGACGACCACCGCCGACACCGTCACCGCGAACAACACCGTGATCCCGATGACGAAGAACGACGAATGCTTGCTCGCGGTGAAGTACGCGTCGACGAGGTAGCCGATGACCATCAGCGGCAGGGCGATGAGCCACAGCCAGAAGCCGGTGTCGACGTCGGCGGGACGCGCGGGAGCCGTGGGCGGCGGTTGATGCGTCATGCCAGCCACCCCGCGACGTCGGCGGCCCAGTAGGTCAGCACGATGTCGGCGCCGGCGCGCCGGATGCTGGTCAGCGACTCCAGCGCGGCTGCCCGCCCGTCGATCCATCCGTTGGCCGCGGCCGCGCTGATCATCGCGTACTCCCCCGATACTTGATAGGCGGCGACCGGAACCCGCGAGACGTCGGCGGCCGCTCGCACCACGTCCAGGTAGGCCATCGCCGGCTTGACCATGATGATGTCGGCGCCCTCGTCGAGGTCGAGAACGATCTCGCGCAACGCTTCCCGCGCGTTGCCGCTCTCCTGCTGATAGGTGCGCCGATCGCCCTGCAGGCTGGAGGCCACCGCATCGCGGAACGGGCCGTAGAACGCGGAGGCGAACTTCGCGGCGTAGGCAAGGATCAGCACGTCGGTGAACCCGGCCGAATCGAGCCCGTCGCGGATGGCCGCCACCTGGCCGTCCATCATGCCGCTGGGCCCCACCACGTGGGCCCCTGATTCCGCTTGCGCCACAGCCAGTTTGACGTACTGCATGTTGGTGGCGTCGTTATCGACCCGGCCGCGGGCATCCAGCACACCGCAGTGCCCGTGGTCGGTGAACTCGTCGAGGCAGGTGTCGGCCATCAGCACTGTGTCGGTGCCCAGGTCCTTGGCGAGGTCGCGCAGCGCCACGTTGAGGATGCCGTCGGGATCCACCCCGCACGAACCCAGAGCGTCCTTGTCCGACTCACGCGGAACGCCGAACAGCATCACACCGCCGACGCCTGCCGCCACCGCCTGTTCGGCTGCGCGGCGCAGCGAGTCGCGGGTGTGTTGATGGACCCCCGGCATGGAGGCGATCTCCCGCGGCTCGTCGATCCCGTCGGCGACGAACATCGGGAGTACCAAATGCCGTGGCTCCACAGTGGTTTCGGCCACCAACCGGCGCAGCGCCGGAGTTGAGCGCAATCGGCGCGGGCGCTGCCTCGGATAGCCGGGCACAGACATGCCTTCTTCCCGTTTAGCGGCGTCGGCTCTTCTTGCGCGGCGGCGGCAACGCGCCCTCGGCACGAAGCCGGGCGGCATGCTCGGCCAGCGCGTCGACCAAGGGACCGACGGCGGCGGTCTCCGGCTGCACGTCGACGCGCAGACCGAACTCCGCGGCCGTCTCCGCGGTCTTCGGCCCGATGCACGCCACGATGGTGCGGGCGTGCGGCTTGCCGGCGATGCCGACCAGGTTGCGCACGGTCGAGCTCGAGGTGAAGCACACCGCGTCGAACCCGCCGGTCTTGATCATCTCCCGCGTCTCGGCCGGCGGCGGCGCCGCACGCACGGTGCGGTAGGCGGTGACGTCTTCGATCTCCCAGCCACGGTCGCGCAGGCCTTCGGCCAACGTTTCGGTGGCGATGTCGGCGCGCGGCAGCAGCACCCGGTTCACCGGATCGAAAATGCTGTCGTACTCCGGGAATTCGTCGAGCAGACCGAGCGAGGACTGCTCACCGGCGGGCACCAGCTCGGGGCTGACGCCGAAGGCGCGGACCCGGTCGGCGGTCGCCTCACCTACGCAGGCGATCTTCACGCCGGAGAAGGCGCGGGCATCCAGACCGAACTCGCCGAACTTCTCCCACACCGCACGCACCGCGTTGGTGGAGGTGAACACCACCCACTGGTAGCGGCCGTCCACCAAACCCTTGACGGCCCTTTCCATTTGGGCCGGGCTGCGCGGCGGCTCGACGGCGATCGTGGGTACCTCGATGGGCAGCGCGCCGTGGCCGACCAGCCGGTCGCTCATCTCGCCGGCCTGATCCTTGGTGCGCGGCACCAGCACGGTCCAGCCGTACAGCGCCCGGCTCTCCCACCAGTTCAACTTCGCGCGGTGCGCCACCGTCTTGCCGATGGTGACCACCAGCGTCCCGGTCAGCGGACCGGCCGGATCGCTGTTGCAGGCCAGGGTGGCGCGGTCGGTCAGGCCCTGCAGGGTGGTCTCGACCGAACGCTGGCCGCAGGTGGTGCCGTTGGAGGTCACCACGCACGGGGTGGCCTCGGCCAGGCCGTACTCGATCAGGGTGCGCGCGGCCTCGGGAAGGTGCGAGGCGCTCGCGGTGAGGATCAGCGGGCCGGGTGCGGCCGCCAGGGCCGCCCAGTCGACCTCGCCGCGCACGTCGGCGACGGTGTGCGCCGACCCCAGCGGCAGGCCTGCGTAGGTCGGGACCGCGCTGGTGGCGGGCAGGCCGGGAACGATCTCGAACTCGGCATGGGCCCGGGCGACGGCGTTGACCTCGGTGATGACCGAATCGATCGACAACGGATCCCCGGCGACCAGGCGCACCACGTCGAAACCGGCCTTGGCCTCGTGGACCAGCGTCTTGGCCACCTCGGCCGGGTCGCCGAGGGCGGGCCGGATGTCCGGGCCGACGGAGACCACGGGCGGCGCGGTCTCGTCATGGCCGTCGGCAGGGGGACCGTCCGGTGCCGGCGCGGGGCCGGACGCCGGTGGCAGGTCGGTGCCGACCACACTCAGGACGGCCGGTGGCACGTCGGGATCGGTGAACACCAGCGCGGCGTTGGCCAACACGGTGCGGGCTCGCGTCGTCAACAGGTTGGGGTCACCCGGACCCGAGCCGACGAACGTGATGTTTCCCGGCTTCGCCTTGCGTCCCCGACCGCTCACATGACCAGTCATCGCTTCACTCCCGCCTACCGCTCTACGTGCGGAGTCTGTACCGACATGACCTCACGCGCACCGAGCTCGAACAACTCCGCGGCGACCGAGAGCCCCAGCTCTGCGGACCGGCCGGGCGTGCCGATACCGGACGCACGAATCACGTCGGATCCGTCTGCTGCCGCCACGCATGCGCGCAGTGACAGCTCGTCGAAGACGCGGCCGTCGTCATCGATGGACTCGACCACTTCAGCGATCGCGCCCACCGGTGCGGAACAACCCGCCTCCAGTTCGGCCAGCAGGGTTCGCTCCGCGGTGACCGCGACGCGGGTGTCGGGATCATCGAGTGATCCCAACAGCGCCACCAGCTCGGTGTCGCCCGCGCGGCACTCGACCGCAAGCGCACCTTGGGCCGGCGCTGGCAACATCTGCACCGGCTCCAGCGTCTCGGTGACATCGCCGAGTCGTCCAAGACGGGCCAGGCCCGCCCGGGCAACCACGATGGCGTCGAGATCACCACTGCTTACCCTGTTCAACCTGGTATCTAGGTTGCCTCGTAGGGGGCGGATTTCCAAACCGAGACCCAGTGCTCTAAGCTGCGCGGCCCGTCGCACCGAGCTCGTGCCGATCACCGAGCCCGCCGGCAACTCCCCCAACACCATGCCGTCGCGGGCCACCAGGGCGTCGCGAGCGTCCTCCCGGGGCGGGATCGCGGCGATGGTGAACCGGTCGTCGGAGGCCGTCGGCAAATCCTTGTACGAGTGCACCGCCATGTCGACGCGGCCGTCGGCGATGGCTTCCCGAAGAGCGGCGGTGAACACCCCGACCCCGATTTCGGCGATCGGCGCATTCGATCGGTCGCCGGCAGTGCTGATGATGATCAGCTCGGCGCGGTGCCCGCGCTCGATCAGCTGGTCTCTGATGGTCCCCGCCTGCGTGGTCGCCAGCAGGCTGCCCCGGGTACCTATCCGGATCACCGCGTCGTTACTGCCGGCCAACCGCGCTACCCGGTGCCGTCGGTTCGGCCCTGATCGAATTCCGGTGCCAGCAGGGGCAATTCACCTGCGGCCACGGCATCGACGGCCTGCGGATCGAGTTCGAAGAGTTCTCGCAACGCCTCGGCGTAGCTGTCGCCACCGGGCGCGCTGGCCAGCTGCTTGACGCGCACCGTCGGGGCGTGCAGCAGCTTGTCGACCACCCGCCGCACGGTGCGGGCGACCTCGTCGCGCTGGGCGTCGTCCAGGCCCGGCAACCGGTTGTCCAGCCGCAGCAATTCCGATTCGACGACATCGGCGGCGCGTTGACGCAGCGCGGTGACCGTGGGCGTGACTTCCGACATCCGCTGACCGGTCAGGTAGCTGGCAACCTCGGCGGCGACGATCTGCCGGGCCGCTTCGGCGTCGGTGGCCGCGGCCCTGGCCGACGGCTCACGCTGCACCCGGTCCATGTCGATGACCGCCACCCCGGGCAGACCGGCGACGGCGGGGTCGACATCGCGGGGCATACCGAGGTCGCAGAGCACCAGCGGAGGGGCGGTTTCGTCGCGACGGACGCTGGCCAGCGCGTGGTGCACATCGGCCAGCGAGACCACCGGACGGACCGCGCCGGTACAGCTGACCACCACGTCGGCGGCGGCCAGCGCGACAGGAAGCTCCTCGAGGCTGAGCGCCTGTGCGGTGGCGCCCTGCTGGCGGATGCTCTCCGCGAGGCGCTTGGCGCGTGGCAACGACCGGTTGACGACGTCGATGTGGGTGATGCCGGCGCGCAGCAGATGCGCGACCGACAGCCCGCCCATCGATCCGGCGCCGACGACGGCAGCGGTGCGCCCGGCCAGCCCGTCCATGCGGGAGGCGGCGATATCGAGTGCGACCGACACCACACTGGCACCGGCGGTGTCGATCGCGGTTTCGGAGTGCACCCGCTTGCCCACCGACAGTGCGCGCTGGGACAGGTCGTGCAGGATCCGTCCCACGGTCTTGTTGGCTTCGGCGGTGGCGTAGGCACGCCGGACCTGGCCGAGCACCTGCTGCTCGCCGATCACGGCGCTGTCC
Source organism: Mycolicibacterium rhodesiae (assembly GCF_002086695.1). Lineage (GTDB taxonomy): Bacteria > Actinomycetota > Actinomycetes > Mycobacteriales > Mycobacteriaceae > Mycobacterium > Mycobacterium rhodesiae. Next base: position 323,603 of record NZ_MVIH01000003.1, on the reverse strand, counting down.
AGGCCGCTGGCGACCGCGAACAGATGCTCGACGGCGGCCTCGGCGTAGCGGACGTAGGCGTATTTGGTCAGATCGCCCATCGGCATGCCGGAGTGCTCGGCGAGGACCTGGCCGATCGCCGACAGGCCGCCGTGGAAGGCGTCGACCACCGCGTAGACCTCGACGCGGTTGCAGGTGGACAGCACCATCGCCTCGGTCACCAGCGGCGACTGCAGGAGCTGATCGATGATTTTGAGCTGGTCCGACTCATCGGTGGACAGTTGCTCGAGAACGGAAACCGGAGCGCTGCGATGCGAAACTCCGAACAGCAGCACGCTCACGGCACGATCACCTGGCCCGCTCCCTCGCTGTGACGGAATGCTCCGTTAGTGAAACTTAGTTCCACGGTAAACGCTGCGCAGGCAGCTGGCCAAATTCCGCCGATGTTCACCGCAGCGACAGGTCGGCGCGCAGCCTCTCGACATCGACATCCCAGTAACTGTGCTCGCGCCCGTCGAGCAGCACGACCGGCAGCCGGTCGCCGAATTCGGCTCGTAAGGCGTTGTCCCCCGCGGCCGCAGCGGCGTCGACGTCTGTGACCGACAACTCGAAATCGAGTTCGTCGGACAGCTCGGTGAGGCGCCCGTAGACCTGCTGGCAGATGGTGCACCCGGCCCGGGTCAACAGCTCGACGTGTGCGCGGCTCACCTGACCCAGTGTCGCAGTTAGGGTTGACCCATGGGTTCTGGGGACCACGACCAGGAGCTTGCGGGTGAAGCCAGCGCCGAGCTGGCCGTCGACGAGTTGGTCGCCGAGCAAGCCAGCGCGGTGGCGCGCGACGCCAGCATCGCCGCGGTTCGCGAGCCGGGGCCGGCGGCCGCCGAGCCGGCCGTGCCGCCGCCTGCCGACCTCACCGCTGCCGCGTTCTTCGACGTGGACAACACCCTGGTGCAGGGCTCGTCGCTGGTGCACTTCGGCCGCGGGCTGGCCGCCCGCAAGTACTTCACCTACGGCGACATGGCCAAATTCATTTACGCGCAGGCCAAGTTTCAGCTCACCGGCCGGGAGAACAGCGACGACGTCGCCGAGGGCAGGCGCAAGGCGCTGGCGTTCATCGAGGGACGGTCGACGGCCGAGCTGATCGCGGTCGGCGAGGAGATCTACGACGAGATCATCGCCGACAAGATCTGGCCGGGTACCAGGGCGCTGGCGCAGATGCACCTCGACGCAGGCCAGCAGGTGTGGCTGGTCACCGCGACGCCGTACGAGCTGGCCGACACGATCGCCCGCCGGCTTGGCTTCACCGGCGCGCTGGGGACGGTCGCGGAGTCGGAGAACGGGGTCTTCACCGGCAGGCTGGTCGGCGACATCCTGCACGGCGTCGGCAAGGCACACGCAGTGCGGCAGCTGGCCGTTCGCGAAGGGCTGAACCTGCGGCGCTGCACCGCGTACTCCGACAGCTACAACGACGTGCCGATGCTTTCACTGGTGGGCACCGCCGTCGCCATCAACCCCGATGCCGACCTGCGCGAGCTGGCCCGCGAGCGGGGCTGGGAGATCCGCGACTTCCGCACCGCGCGCAAGGCCGCACGCATCGGGGTGCCGTCGGCGCTGGCGCTGGGCGCGGTCGGCGGCGCGCTCGCGGCAGCGGTGTCACGACGGCGCTGATTCACAGCGTCCGCAATACCCGCTGATAGGCTCCCCGGGTGTCAATCGCCAGCGACATCATCGGAACCCACTACCGCTATCCGGACTACTACCTCGTCGGTCGCGAGAAGATCCGCGAGTACGCCAAGGCGATCCAGTCCGACGATCCTCTGCACTACAGCGAGGAGGCGGCCAAGGCCGCCGGTTACCCCGACGTGGTGGCGCCGCTGACGTTCATCGCTATCCCGGGCCGCCAGGTGCAGCTCGACATCTTCCGCAACTTCGATGTCGGCATCAATATCGCCCGCGTCATTCATCGCGACCAGAAGATCAAATTCCACCGCCGGATCGTGGCGGGCGACAAATTGTTCTTCGATTCGTGGCTGGACTCGGTTGTCGAATCGCACGGCACGGTGATCAGTGAATTGCGCAGCGAAGTCACCGACGAAGAAGGCAAACCGGTGATGACGACCGTCGTGACAATGATCGGTGAAGCCGGCGGCGACGAGGAAACCAATGCTCAGGTCGCGGCCATCGCCGCGGCGGCAATGGGCAGGCAAACCTAGCGCGTAGCGACCGGGCTCAGCCCAGGAACATGTTGCGACGTTTCGTCAGCAACTGATACAGCGTCTGCTGGATGGTCTCGCGCACCTGGTCGGTGAGATCGAACGTGATCATCGGGTCGTCGGCGGCGGACTCGTCATAGCCGGCGGTTTCGATGGGTGTGCCGAAGGCGATGTGCCACTTCGACGGAAGCGGGATGAGTCCGGCCGGGCCGGCCAACGGAAAGAGCGGTGTGATCGGGAAGTAGGGCAGCCCGAGCACCCGCGCCAGGAGCTTGACGTCGGTGATCATCGGATAGATCTCCTCGGACCCGACGATCGAGCACGGAATGATCGGCGCCTTCGTGCGCAGCGCCGCCGAGACGAAGCCGCCGCGGCCGAATCGCTGCAACTTGTAGCGGTCCCGAAACGGTTTGCCCAAACCCTTGTAGCCCTCGGGGAAGACAGCGGTGAGTTCACCGCCCGCGAGCAGACGATGGGCGTCGGTGGTGCACGCCATGGTGTGGCCGGCCTTGCGGGCGATCGGGCCGAGCATCGGCATATCGAAGACCATGTCGGCCGCCAGCAACCGGACGTCCCGATTCGCCGGGTGATGATCGTGCACCGCCACCGACAACATCAGCCCATCCATCGGCAACGTTCCGGCATGGTTGGCGACCACCAGTCCGGCGCCCTCTTTCGGCAGATTCTCGATGCCGCTGACCTCGACCCGGAACCAATTCTGGAAAAGCGGCCGGAGCAAAGGCAATACGATCGCATTGTTGAACATCGGGTCGAACCCGAATTCGTCGACCGAATAGTCACCGGTGAGTCGTTTGGTGACATACTCCGCGACAGCCGAAATGCGTTGCGCCAGTTCGTTGGGCGCGTCTTCGGCGAGCCCGATTCCACTTGCACCGCGCCGCGCGTCTATTTCCCGGACGACGGCGGCGATCTCCTCCGCCGAGGCACGGGTGCCCGAGTCCGACAGCAGCGAGGGATGCCGGCGCGCGGCATCGGCGCGCTGCGCAGCACGACGGGCCGCCGCAACTCGACTCGTATTCGAGTGCAGCGGAATCACTTTCGCCTTTGACTCACCCGCCACTTCGGTACCTTCTCCCCGCCATCGGCCTGTCAGCCGCCCCACCGCTGCGCCACGGCGACCGCGCGACTCTCCACAGATCGTACCCATTTCGGATCGATGATCGGCGTCAAACCTCGGCCGCGCACATAGTCGTCGAACGCCTCCATCGTCGTCCATTTCGGCATGAAGCCCAACTCGGAGCGCATTCGGGTGGTGTCCATGACCCGGCCGTAATTCAGCCAATCCATCTGGTCACGGTTGAGGTCGGAAGCGCGGCCCGCCCTTCGCAACGAATACAGTGCCCAAACCGCGGAATTCGGCAACGGAATCGCAACGCGTCCTGACCGCCGGACCGCTTGCGACATCATGATCACGCCGTCCGCACCGATGTTGAAGGTGCCCGATTTGCCGGCCATCGTGGCCCGCTCCAGCGCCCCGAGAGCGTCCTGCTCGTGTAGCAGCTGCAGCCGGGCATCGTGGCCGAGCATCGTGGTCACCAGCGGGCCGGCCAGATACCGCGACAGCGCGGTGTCCATGCCCGGGCCGATCATGTTGGCCAGCCGAAGAATCGTGACCGCGATGTCGGGCCTGCGCCTGCCGAGTCCGCGGGCATAGCCCTCGATGTCGATGCTGTCGCGGGCGAACCCTTCCGCGGGCGGACGGCGGCTACTGCTGTCCTCGGTGAACGCCACCGGATCGTGCGGATGGGAGCCGTAGACCTCGGAGGTCGACTTGAGGATCACCCGCCGCACCGAGGGCGCCTTCTGGCACGCTGCGAACAACTGCATGGCGCCCATCACGTTGATTTCCTTCAACGTGGCGCGCCCACCCGAGCGCGGGGCGTAGGACGCCGCGGCGGCATGCACCACGGTGTCGACTTCGCCGTTGCGAATCACCTTGGCGATGAACGGGTTTCGAATGTCAGCGCGCACGAACTCGGCGCGGCCCATCCGGCGCAGCAAGTCCTTGCTTGGCGCGACGGCGTCCACAGCGATGACCTTGTTGATCAGCGGGTTCTGCGCCAGACGCGCGGTGAGGTATCCACCGAGGAAGCGGCACGCTCCGGTGACCAGCACGACCTTCGGGTAATGCGGGGTTTCGTTGTCGATACCGCCGGAAGACATCAGGACAGCCTATCGGCCTGCGCGAGACCCGGCACGGCTCGACAACGATGGCCGAGCCAGCCGGGTGCGACGACTACTTGCCGAGTTTTCTGCGCTGGACCCGGGTACGACGCAGCAGCTTGCGGTGCTTCTTCTTCGACATGCGCTTACGCCGCTTCTTGATGACTGAACCCATGAAAATCCGTTACCTAAATCCTCGCAGTGCCTGCACAAGAGCAAGCTTCTTATGTCCCGAACACCCTACCTAAGCAGGCATGCGGAACGGAAAACGACCTGTTGCCGACGAGCTGGCTAACCCGCGTCGAAGTACGACGTCTCCAGCAGATCGTGGACGGCCTTGGCGTGCACCCGGAACGACCGGCCCACCCGCACCGCGGGCAGCTCGCCGTTGTGCACAAGGCGGTAGACCGTCATCTTGCTGACGCGCATCAGCGCGGCGACCTCGGCGACGGTGAGAAATTGAGCTCGAGCGGCGGGCGGGTTGTCGGCGCCGGCATCACGCGCCGATTTTCCAGCCGAATCCCGCGCTGATGGCCCGTTCATAGACGTCATCGCAACCCAATCCGTCAGGCACGGGCAGTTCCAGCGGCTTCCCCACCGCTGGCACCCAGCCGTGCATACACGAGGAGAATAGCGTGGCGGATGGGGTTACTGCGACGGGTGTGGGTCAATCCATCAGAAATTCTTTGAACTACTCTGATGTAATTCCTAGCTGCTCAGAGCGGGTTTTTGCGGCATCGATGGCAGCTGCGAGGGCCGCCCGCAGCCCACCGTTCTCGAGTTCCCGCAGGCCAGCGGCCGTCGTCCCGCCGGGCGACGTCACCATCGCCCGCAGCCGAGCCGGCGACGTGTCCAGGCCGACGTCTTCGCCAGCAGCACGCTGGCTGTCGAGGCGTTCCAGCAGCATCGCCGCGGATCCGGCCATGGTCTGGACGGCAAGGTCCGTGGCGACGGCCCTCCCGAGCCCGTTGGCGACCGCCGCGTCGACCAATGCTTCGACGAACAGAAAGAAGTAGGCGGGCCCCGAACCGGAGACGGCCGTGACGGCGTCCAGCTGGCTCTCCGGGACCGTCAACACGTCGCCGACGCAGCGGAACACCGCCGCGACGTCAGCGAGCTGCTCAGCGGTGGCGAACCGCCCCGGCGCCATGGCGCTGACGCCCGCACCGACCAGAGCCGGTGCGTTGGGCATCACCCGGACCACCGGTGATCCCGCGGGCAGTCGCGATTCGTAGAAGCCGATCGTCACCCCTGCGGCGACGGTGACGAACACCTGCTCGACGGTGTCGCTCTCGGCCCGCGCTGCGGACTCCGCGATCTCGGCGACGACGGACTCGGCATCACCGGGCTTGACCGCCACGATGACGAATGTCGCGGTCTCCACTGCCTCCGACACCGACGCCAGCTGGATCGAATACTTCTCGCCCAGAAAGCGGGCACGCTCCGGCATGCGCTCGGAGACGACGATGTCCTTCACCTGCCGGCCCGCCCGAAGCAGCCCCGCAAGGATCGCCTCGCCCATACTGCCGCCGCCGATGATCGCGATTCTGGCCATGCCGGAGACCCTATCGGCCGACCGATGCGGGCCGCCTGCGGCACGAGGAGGAGGCCGATGATTTGGCCTGAGCGGCCGACCGAGATCCCCACGCTTTCGGCGCGCTCTCGTTCGCTTCAGCGGCGGTTAGCGCACCGCCATCACTGGGCGGGCACCAGTGCGAGCTGGCGAGTCTGCACGATGATGCGCCCGGCGCTGTCGACCACGGTGTGGTCCTCGTCGAACCAGTCCTGGCCGATCTGGGTCGTCGTGCACGCCACCCGCAGCCAACCCTGGTCGGGCAGGCCCCGCAGATACGCCGTCATCTGTACGGTCGGCGCCCAGCCGCGGCGGCCCACCGCATAGCAGGCAGGCACCGAGATGTCGCCGCACATCAGCGCGAACAACACGTCCACCGGCCCGTCCTTGGGCCGCACCCAGATCTTGAACACCGGCGCACCGGACTCGGTGCGGGTCTCGTCCAGGTCGGGGCGGATATCGCAACCGCGCGCCAGATTGTTGATCGCTGCCGCCGGATGGCCCGGACCGATCGGTTCGATGTGCTCCGGCGGCTCGACGCTCATCAGCGGTGTCACCGGATTGGCCGACAGCAGGGGCTCGACGTGATGTTCGGGATCGCCAAGGGTGACGACGCTGCGCACGCACGTGCGCCCACCCTGGGTGAGGGCCACATCGACCAAACCGATTCGGCGGCCACGCTTCTGCACACTTGTGACGAGCTGCACCGAACCGGGGTCCGGCGCCGACAGGAAGTCCGCCGATACGGCAACCGGTTCAAAGCCTTCCTGCTCGTAGGCCGCTCTAGCAGCATTGGCGCACAGGGCCAACATCACGCCGCCGTGGATCTTGGGTCCAATTGTCCAGTGCTCGTTGAGGTTTGCCTCAAAGCCATCCTCGGCAGGGGTCAACTTCATCGCGTCGGCGAACCGGGGGTGCATCAATGCCTTTCTCACACAACAATTCCGCGCGCCGCGGCACTCACCGCAGCAGGTGGGTGCGCGCGAACTGCAGCGATTCGACCAGCAGCGCTTCGCGCTCGGCCTTGGTACGCGCACCCGAGGTGGTGACCTCCAGGATCACATGCCCGGTGAAGTCGCTCGCGGCCAGCATCTGGCACACCTCGGCGGTCGGCTGAGTTCCCCGGCCGGGCACCAGGTGTTCGTCGGTGGAGGCACCGTTGCCGTCACAGAGATGCAGGTGCACCAGACCCTCACCCATCCGGTCGGCCATCTCCAGGGCGTCGGTGCCCGCTGTCGCGGTGTGGGACAGGTCCAGCGTGTAGTGGGCGTGATTGCCGTCCAGCGGGTCGTACGAGGGCGCGAACGCCGAAATGCCCACCCCGGGACGGCCGCCGCGCTTGCGCATGCGCTCGATCGACGGGTCGCCGGAACCGAAGAACCTGTCGGCACGGAACGGAAACATGTTCTCCACTGCAACGAGAACGTCACTGCGACTTTCCAACTCGGCGACCTGCTCGCTGAAACCCTCGGCGTAGCGACGCTGCCATCGGAACGGCGGATGGACCACGACGGTCTGCGCACCGAGTCGCTCGGCGGCCTGCACGCTGCGGGTCAGCTTCGGGATGGGATTGGCGCCCCACACCCGCTGGGAGATCAGCAGGCACGGCGCGTGCACCGACAACACCGGCACGTTGTACCGCCGGGACAGCGTGGCGATGGCGCCGATGTCTTGGCTCACGGTTTCGGCCCACACCATGAGTTCGACTCCGTCGTAACCCAATTCGGCCGCGTACTCGAATGCGGCCTCGGTCCTCAGCGGATAGACCGAGGCCGTCGACAGACCGACCTTGATGGCTGGGCGCACTGACGAATCAGGTCGATTGCAGCAGCGCCAGCGGGCCGAGCGTCACCAGCGCACCGACCGCCACGGCGATCAGCGTGCTGGCGATGTCCTCGGTTTTACGGACGATTCGGACGGCCACCACCAAGCCGAGGATGACCAACACCGAAAGCACCAGCGCGACGATGTTGTTCCACCGCCACAGCTGGTCGAACGCGATGAACAGCCCGGCCCCGAACGCGACGGCGAGGATCGACTGCCCGGCCACCAGCAGCCCACGCCAGAGTGCGGTGAGCTTGCCCTCGCGCGGGTGGTCCTCGGCGTGGTCCGCCTGGGCGTCGAGGTCTTCCGCCGCGTCGCCGTCGAGTTCGTCGACGGCCACACCGCGGCGGGCGAGGTCGTCGGCGACGGTCTGGCCGCTGAACAAAGCACCGGCGGAGGACCGCAGATAGGACTGCAGCTCGGCGGCCTCGTCGACCTGTTCCTCAGCGGTCAGGTCGAGGACGGGCGCCGCCTCATCGACCGGGTCGAACGCCATCTGCTCGGCGTCGGAGTCCGATTCGTCGGCCGGGGCCGGTTCGGGCCGGCGCAGCGGGCGCGGGTCATACGCGCGTTCCGGGCCCGGCTCGCGCCGCGGCAGTGGGCTGTCCGAGCGCGGTGGCGGTCCGTCGAACGGGCGCTCCGGCGCTTCGTCCTCGTGTTCCTCGTGGTGTTTGTCTGCCTCGTCGTCGACCACCTCGGTGGCGGCGGCCGCCCCGTTGGTGGCGGCGGTCCCCTGGGCGGGCGGCTCCTGCTCGGCCGGCTCCTCGGCGACCTCGTCCGCACGCACGACGGGCATCTCGCCGGTCCGAAAAATCGGGATCTCGCCGGTCAGTTCGGCGACAGTCACGGCGTCACTGTTGCCGCGGCGACGACGGCGGCGCCCCCCGACCGGCGGTGAGCCGATCGTTCCATTCTTGGCGAGCAGCTCGGCCACCGAGATGGGCCGGCTGTTCTCGCTGTCATCTGGTGCTGTCATCGTGTGCCTCTCGATCGGGCAGTCGACCGATCAAAATTCTTGCTTCCAGCATCCCCCACGGCGGTTTCCACCAGGGCAGTTCCGTCAGCTTCACTGTCGAGTCGGCGCAGGATGAGACCCTCGCGCAGCGCCCACGGGCAGATGTCCACGGATTCCAATGACAGTGCTCGCATGCTCGCCTCCGCCACCAGAGCACCGGCCACTATCTGTGGCGCCCGCTCGGCACTGACTCCCTCCAACTCGGCACGATCTGTCGTGGTCATCCTAGAGATGAAAGATATGAGCTGCCTCAGGCCGTTGAGGGTCAGCGTTCGTTTGACCCTCGGGCCGGCACCTGACGGGGCGGCGCCGGTGAGTCGCGCCAGCGACCGGAAGGTCTTCGACGTCGCGACCGCGAGGTCGGGGAGGCCGGCGTCCAGGACGAATGCACTGGCCTCGGCCAGCTCATTGTCGAGCCAATCGCGCAGCATCGCGACGCGGCGGCGGCCCGGCGGGTCGTCCGGGAGCCATTCGCGAGTGAGCCGGCCTGCGCCCAACGGCAGGGACAGCGCCACCTCGGGCGCCTCGTCGACGCCGTTGGACAGCTCCAGTGAGCCGCCGCCGATGTCGAGGTTGATGATGCGGCCCGCGCTCCAGCCGTACCAGCGGCGCACCGCCAGGAACGTCAGGCGCGACTCGTTCGAACCGGACAGGACCTGCAGGTTCACCCCGGTCTCGGCGAGCACGCGCGCCAGGACGTCCTCGGAGTTCTTGGCGTCCCGCACCGCCGAGGTGGCGAAGGCCATCAAGTCGGCGCAGCCCGAGCTGGCCGCGATCTTGGCGAATTCGTCGATCGTCTCGATCAGCTTGTCGGCGCCCCGGCGGGTCAGCTTGCCCGAGTCGTCGATCGCCTCCGCGAGCCGCAGCGCGGCTTTGGTCGAGCTCATCGGAGTCGGATGGCCGCCGCGGTGGGCATCGACCACCAGTAGATGAACTGTGTTGCTGCCCACGTCGAGCACGCCTAATCGCACGTGAACAAAACTAGCCTGCGTTCCCTGCGCGGCACCTGCGACATGGGGCAAATGCCAGCGCGAAGGTGGCGCGCACTTGGACTACGGTTGGGCGCTGTGACAGATGCGCACGTGCACGAAGTCGACCTGGACTTCCCCCGCGAGTGGGTGGAGTTCTACGACCCGGACAATCCGGAACATCTGATCGCCGCGGATTTGACTTGGCTGCTGTCGAATTGGACGTGCGTGTTCGGCACGCCGGCCTGCAAGGGCACCGTCGAGGGCCGCCCGGACGACGGTTGCTGTTCGCACGGGGCTTTCCTGTCCGACGACGACGACCGCGCCAACCTCGACGACGCCGTCAAGCACCTGACCGACGAGGATTGGCAGTTCCGGGACAAGGGACTGGGCCGCAAGGGCTACCTCGAGATGGACGAGTTCGACGACAAACCGAGCCTGCGCACCCGCAAATACAAGGGCGCCTGCATCTTCCTCAACCGGCCGGGTTTCCCGACTGGCATCGGCTGCGCGCTGCACACCAAGGCGCTCAAGCTCGGGGTCGAGCCGCTGACCATGAAGCCTGAGGTGTGTTGGCAGCTCCCCATCCGGCGCGTCCAGGAGTGGATCACCCGGCCGGACGGTTCGGAGATCCTGAAATCCACGATCACCGAATACGACCGCCGCGGCTGGGGTGAAGGTGGGGCCGACCTGCACTGGTACTGCACCGGTGACCCGGGCGCCCACGTCGGCGCCAAGCAGGTGTGGCAGTCCTACGCCCCGGAATTGACCGAGTTGCTCGGCGCGAAGGCGTACTCGGAGTTGGCGGCGATGTGCCGGCGCCGTAGCGGCTTCCCCCTGATCGCCATCCATCCGGCCACTCGCGCCGCGCAGTAGCGCAGATCTACAGCCCCGGCGTTCCGACCACGCCGTGTAGTAGAAGCGTTATTTGCTAGTTCTGCACCACTCTGCACAAAACTCGTGATCTTCGTCATGGGTCTCCAAGGTTGCCTTGCGCCCTAAGTAGAGTTACGGTGCAGTTAATAGCAGTTCGGTGACTATGGGAGCGGATCTTCGCTGTGTTGGCTGAACAGTCTGATAATCAGATATCAGTCGGTAACAACTGCCCAAATAATCTTCGCCAAATCTCTACCTCAGCGTTATTTGACGAGAGCAGCATCCCGCCGCTCTGGCAGCAGGCGCAGGCCTCGCGGCGCGAGACCCGGCGCTTCCGCCACTCCAAGCGACTGATCTTGACTGACGCCATCGTCATTTGCCTGGCTTCGGCCGTCGCGACCGTGACGGTGTTCGCCGGCGATCCCACGGCCCTGCTGACCTACGCCGTCGGCTCAGCCGCCCTGGCCGCGTTGTGGATGGCCGCGCTGGGCCTCACCGGATACCGCGCCCGCCGGGTGGTGGGCCGCGACGTCGGCGAGTACATGAGCGTCATCCTCGCCACACTCCAGCTTTTCGGACTGATCGCGATCGGTGCCCTGCTCCTTGACGTCGACGTGTCGCGAACCTATCTCGGGATCGCCTTCGTGGTCGGCCTGCTCGGCCTCCTGACCGGACGGATGTGCTGGCGCCGGGTGGCAGCCGCCGAACTACGCCGCGCCGAGCACCAGATCTCCGTGCTCGTCGTGGGCAGCGCGCGGACCGCTACCGACGTTGCCACCAACTTCGTGCGAGATCCCGGCGCCGGTTACCGCGTCGTGGGCATCTGCACACCCACCGGACCAATCCGGCAAGACGACGGCATCGAGGTCGACGGACACCACATCCCGATCGTGGGCATCGACCAGGCCATTGCCGACGCCGTCCGCCGCACGGATGCCCACACCGTCGCACTGGCCGCCACCGATCATCTGCATCCGACCGAGATCCGCCGGCTGATCTGGGAACTCGACTCGCTGGGTGTAGACCTGATGATCGCCCCCGGACTGGTGGATATCGCCGAAGATCGGCTGCACAGCCGACCCGTCGCCGGCATGGCGATGTTCGAAGTGACCAAGCCGCAGTACGACGGCGCCAACTCTGCGGCCAAGCGGTTGTTCGACGTCGTGTTCACCCTGGCCGCGATGGCGGTCATGGCGCCGGTGTTCTTACTCGCCGCGCTGGCGGTGCGACTGTCCGGACCCGGGCCGGTGTTCTACGCCTCCGAGCGAATCGGATTCAAGGGCACCACATTCAAGATGCTGAAGTTCCGCAGCATGGTCGACGGCGCAGACACAGAAGCGCCGGCGATGATCGCCGCCGCCGGTGGCGACCCGGTGTTCTGGAAAGACAAGAACGACCCGCGGATCACCCAGGTGGGCAAGGTCATTCGCAAATACAGCATCGATGAACTTCCGCAGTTCATCAACGTGCTGCGCGGCGATATGAGCGTGGTGGGGCCGCGCCCGCAGGTGCGCCGCGAGGTCGACTCATACGACGACCTGGTCCGTAGGCGCCTGACGGTGAAGCCCGGCCTGACCGGGCTCTGGCAGGTCAGCGGACGGTCGGACCTTCCGCTCGAGGATGCCGTCCGCCTCGATCTCAGTTACATCGAAAACTGGTCGCCCATCCGCGATCTGGTAATCATCGCCAAGACCATCAAGACCGTCCTGAGCGGCGAAGGGGCCTACTAGGCCCACCCGCCCGGCAACTAGCCTTCCAGCTTGTAGCCCAAACCGCGCACGGTGACCAGATGCACCGGGTTGGCGGGGTCGCCTTCGATCTTCGAGCGCAGACGCTTGACGTGGACGTCGAGGGTCTTGGTATCCCCCACGTAGTCCGCACCCCAGACCCGGTCGATCAGCTGACCGCGGGTGAGGACCCGTCCGCTGTTACGCATCAGGTACTCGAGAAGGTCGAATTCCTTGAGCGGCAAGGTGATCGGTTCGCCGGCGACGGTCACGACGTGGCGTTCGACATCCATCCGGACCGGGCCGGCCTCCAGGATCGCATCGCCGATGCCGGAATCCTCGGTGTCGCTGCCGCGGCGCAGCACCGCCCGGATGCGGGCGATCAGTTCGCGGGCCGAGTACGGCTTGGTCACGTAATCGTCGGCGCCAAGTTCCAGGCCGACGACCTTGTCGATCTCGCTGTCGCGCGCGGTCACCATGATCACCGGCACGCTGGAGCGGGCCCGCAGCTGCTTACACACATCGGTGCCGGTCATGCCCGGCAGCATCAGATCGAGCAGCACGATGTCGGCCCCCGACCGGTCGAATTCGGCCAGCGCGGACGGGCCGTCGCCGACCACGGTGGCCTCGAACCCTTCCTTGCGCAGCAGGAAAGCCAGCGGGTCGGCCAGCGATTCTTCGTCCTCCACGATCAACACGTTGGTCATTGGCGTAGTGCCTCCTCGTCAATGGCCGACAGGTCGGCCGGTTCGTCGTCATCGGTATGTGGATAGGCGGGAATGGACAGGGTGAACGTCGAGCCGGTGCCCGGCTGGCTCCACAGCCGGATGCTGCCGTTGTGATTGGCCGCCACGTGTTTGACGATGGCCAGCCCGAGGCCGGTTCCGCCGGTGGCCCGCGAGCGGGCCTTATCGACCCGGAAGAAGCGTTCGAACACCCGCTCCTGATCGGCGCGGGCGATCCCGATACCCCGGTCGGTGACGGCGATCTCGATGTTGTCGCCGCGACGGCGGCGACTGATCGACACCTTCGATCCGTCCGGTGAGTAGGCGATCGCATTGGAGATCAGGTTGGCCAGTGCGGTGACCAACAGCGACTGGTCGCCCAACACCCGGAACCCACTCGGCGCGTCGGTTGTCACCGAGATGTCGGCATTGTCAGCGGCTACCTTGTGCCGCGAAATCGCTTCGCTGACAACCGAATCCACGTCAACGCTGTCAAGGTCGGGAAGCGGCTCGGCACCCTGCAGTCGGGACAGTTCGATCAGCTCGCGGACCATGTTGGCCAGCCGCTGAGACTCGGTGAGGATCTTCTGGCCGAAATGGCGCACGGTCTCGGCGTCGTCGCCCGACTCCAGCAGCGCCTCGGCCAGCACACCCATCGCGGCCACCGGGGTCTTGAGTTCGTGGCTGACGTTGGCCACGAAGTCACGCCGACTGGCCTCCATGCGGGCCTGCTCGGACTGGTCGTCGACGTAGACCACGACGAAGCGGGGATCCTGCTTGCTCAACAGCCGAACGTGCCCGCGTACCGACAGCCCCGAGCGGCCGGCTGACGCACGCTGCGGCTGGGACAGGTCGACCTCGACGCCCTCACCGGTCGCCAACACGCTTTGGGCGGCCGTCCAGGCCCGCTCGTCGAGCTGGCGGTCCCGCACGATGCCGAGTTCGGTGGCGCGGTCGTTGATGAACACCACGTCGCGATGGGAGTCGACGACCACCATCCCGATCGGCGCCAGCGATACGACGTGCTGCAGCATCTGCGACACCGTGATGCCGGCCTCGGTGATCGCGCGGCGCTGCCGGCGCTCCATGATCCGTGGGGTGAGTGCGGCCCCGATCCCGAGTCCGCAAGCAAGCGCTACCAGCGCCGCGGCGGTGGCCAGTACTACCACCGAGCCAACACTCACAGGAAAATCGTACGCATCCGGTGAACGTCATCCCAGCAGCGTGCAGCCAAATCGGTGCACGTCACACTCTCAGCGCGCATGTATTCCGCCCCCGTTTACCCGGCGTTTGCCAAACCCGGGGTGAACACCGGAGTTACTTGGCGCCCTGGCTGGCGACCGCGGCTGCACCGGCGGCGGCCGCGTCGGGATCCAGGTAGGTGCCGCCCGGCACCCGCGGCTTCAGATCGGCGTCCAGGTCGTAGCGCAGCGGAATGCCGGTCGGGATGTTCAGGCCAACGACGTCGGCGTCGGACATGTTGTCCAGGTACTTCACCAGGGCCCGCAGCGAGTTGCCGTGCGCCACCATCAGCACCGTCTTGCCTGCTTGCAGATCCGGAACGATCGTCTCGGTGAAGTACGGGACGAAGCGGGCCACGACGTCGGCAAGGCATTCGGTCAGCGGGCCGCCGTCGATGTCGGCGTAGCGCGGGTCGGCGTCCTGGCTGTACTTGCTGCCCTTCTCGATGGGCGGCGGCGGGGTGTCGTAGCTGCGCCGCCACAGCATGAACTGTTCCTCGCCGTATTTTTCCTTGGTCTCGGCCTTGTCGAGCCCTTGCAGCGCCCCGTAATGCCGCTCGTTGAGCCGCCAGTTGCGGGTCACCGGGATCCACAACCGGTCGGCGGCATCCAGCGCCAGGTGGGCGGTGGTGATCGCGCGGCGCAGCAGCGAGGTGTACAGCACGTCGGGCAACAGCCCCTGCTCGGCCATCAACTTGCCGCCGCGCACCGCCTCAGCGCGGCCCTTGTCGGTGAGATCGACGTCCACCCAGCCGGTGAACAGGTTCAGCGCGTTCCATTCGCTTTCGCCGTGCCGCAGCAGGATCAGTGTGGAGTCAGCCATGCCGGAATCCTCTCATGACGCCGATGAGTCGTCCTCGTCGATGAGGTGCTCGAAGGCCGCGAGATTCTTCAGCGATTCGCCGCGCGACACCCGCCACGCCCACTCCTTCTGGATCGACGACTTGAAGCCCAGTTCCAGCAACGTGTTGAAGTCGGTGTCGACGGCTTCGAGCACCTGGCCGAGCACCCGGTCCAGCTCGTCGGCGGTCACCGACTCCAGCGCCATCCGCCCGATCAGATAGATGTCGCCGGTGTTGTCCAGTGTGTAGGCCACCCCGTAGAGCCGGCGGTTGCGCTTCAGCAGGAACCGGTAGACGCCCTGGTGGTTTTCATCGGGCTGACGGCAGACGAACGCCTCGACGCGCACCGAATGCTCACCGACGCTCAGCAGGGTGTTGGTCTTGAGCTTGCGCTCCCCCGGCAGTTCGACGATCAGTCCCGGCAGCCCGCCGTGGGCACCTTCGTGGCGGGTGTAGACCAGCCCGTGCTCATCCAGCGCCTTTTCGATGATCTGATGGACGTCGGCTTGACTCATAACCGCACACCGCGCCGCATCGACCAGCGCCGCCCGTTGCGCTTGGCCAGCGCGTCACCGGCCGCACGGCGGTGCCGGGCGCTGGCGTAGTCGTCGATCGCATGGCCGTAGCTGGTCAGCAGCCCGTCGACGGTGTGCGCCCAGGAGAACCCCTGCGCATGCGCGACGGCCGCTCGGCTCAGGTCGTCGGAGTCGCGGGCCAGCAGCGCGGCGATGGCGTCGGCCCACTGGCCGGGCTCGTGGCCGTTGACCAGCGCGCCGCTGACTCCGTCCGCCACCGCCACCGGCAACCCGCCGACCGCGGCGGCGACCACCGGAGTACCGCACGCCTGCGCCTCCACGGCGACCAGGCCGAAGGACTCGGAATAGCTCGGCACGGCGACCAGATCGGCGGCGCGGTAGACGTTCACCAGTTGCTCGCGCGACTGGGGCGGAAGGAAGGTCACCCGGTCTGCGATACCCAGTTCGGCGGCAAGACCCACCAACACATCGGGTGCGGCCAGGCCGCTGCCGGACGGGCCGCCGGCCACCAGCACCCGCACGCCGGGGAGTCGGGCGGCGGCCCGCAGCAGCACATCGGGTGCCTTGAGCGGCTGGATGCGCCCGACGAAGGCGACCACGCGCTCGCCGTCGGGCAGGCCGAGCGCTGCCCGCGCGGTGCGCCGGTCCCCGGGAGTGAAGGTGTCCAGGTCGACGCCCGGGTACACCACATCGATCCGCCGGGGATCGGCATTGTGCAGCGAAATGAGTTGGTGCGCTTCATCTTCGGTGTTGACGACCAGCCGGTCGGCCTCGTCGACCACTTGTTGTTCACCCACCGCGCGCAGCGGTGGCTCGGGCGCGTCACCGTCGGCCAATGCGGCGTTCTTCACCGCGGCCAGCGTGTGGGCGGTATGTACCAGCGGCACCGCCCACCGGTCGCGGGCCAGCCAGCCGACCTGGCCGGAGAGCCAGTAATGCGAATGCACGATGTCGTAGTAGCCGGGCTCGTGGTTGGCTTCGGCGCGCAGCACTCCGGCGGTGAACGCACACAGCTGAGTGGGCAGGTCGTACTTGTCGAGCCCCTCGAAGGGCCCCGCCACGACATTGCGCACCAGAACCCCGGGCGCCACCCGGACCAGCGGCTGATCCGACGACGAGGTCGCCCGGGTGAAGATCTCCACCTCCACCCCACGCCGGGCCATCTGCAGCGCGGTCTGCAGCACGTAGACGTTCATCCCGCCGGCGTCCCCGGTCCCAGGCTGTGCCAGTGGGGAGGTGTGCACCGACAACACCGCGACGCGCCGCGGCAACGAATCGGTCGAACTGTCGCTCAGTTCCCGGGCGTGCCGCACGCCTCCATCTTTACACCGCTGCTTCGCGACGGTTCTGCGCCCGTCTCAGCGCACCGATCGGGTCGGCGTACAGCCCGCCCAGTGAGACGATCCCGGCGCCGGCGTCCTGCACCCGGTTGCCGAACGCGGTCACCCGGATACCGCGGCCCGGCAGCACCGACCGCTCGGCGAACGCGGCCTCGACCAGCGCCATGCCCTCGGGGTATTCGGTGAAGGCCTGGCCGCCGACCACCAGGTCGTCGGGGTTGAGCATGTCGCGCAGCAACGCCACCGCCCCGCCCAGAACGCGGGCCCGCTCGGCCAGCAGTTCCCGGGCGCCGATCGCGGCCGGTGTGTCGCCCTGGCGGGCGGTGCGCAACAGCGTGGTCATCGACGCGACCGGTCCGGAGCCCGGCAGGATGCCACGCTTACGGGCCGCGGCCAGCACCGCCTCGTCGCTGACCGTTGATTCCAATTGTCCACTGCCGCCAAGCGATTCGGAGGTCACCGGCAGGGCGGCAATGGTGCCTGGACCGCTGATCGGGCTGTGCACCCGGCCGCCGATCACCAGCGCGAAGCCGACCGTCTCACGGGCGTAGACGTACAGGCTGCTCGACGCCGGAGCAGGCTGACGACGCAGCCCGAGCAGGAGTTCGGCACCTGCCATCGCATCCACATGGGATGCCACCGACACCGGCAGACCCAATGCCTCGGCCAGCACCGGTCCGACGGGGGCTTGTGTCCAACCCAGTCGGCCGTGGTCGACGTGGCCCGTTCCGCTGTCGACCACACCACCGATCGCCACGCCGATCCACAGCGGACGCCGGCGATGCCAGCGGCTCAGATAGCGACGGGCGCTGCCGGCCAACGACGCCAGCGCGGCGGCCTGACCGCCGCGCGGCGTCGGTGTCTCAACCGCGTCGAGGGTGCGGCCGAGCAAGTCGGTCGCGACGATGTTCGTGGTTCGCGCGCCGATGTGGATGCCGAGGGTCAGGAACGGCTCGTGGTGGACCTCGACCGGAACCCGCGGGCGGCCGATCGCGCCCGACACGGCCAAATCGGCCCGCTCACGCAGGATCCCGGCATCCAGCAGGGCGGTGACCTGGCGGTTCACCGTGGCGATCGACAGGTTGGTGACCTGGGCGATCACATCGCGGCCGACGGCGCCACGCTGGCGGACGGCCGCGAAGACCGACGCGGCAGCCCCGTCGGGGATCCGCAGCGACGGGGCCACGATGTGGTGGCGGGTCCGTAGCGGATGCAGGCGGGCCGCGTCATGCGCAGAAGTGCGGAGCGGATCGCGGGACGAAAGGGCGACGGTACGCATCGGGGTGTCCTTCTCGAGTCGGAGGCGGGGGCCTATGCCACACCTGGCGACGTGAGCGGGACGAGAGAAGAAAGTCCGGTCGAGTCAGGCGCAGCGGGTCGCGTGACAACAACACGCGGTGTGCGCGACCAGACAACTGGTCAGACCGATCCGGATCACGTTGGGGAACCTAGCACAGTTACTAGAGTTGGTTCGATGATCACTCCAGACGCCCATTCCCGTGTAGCGGTAGTGACCGGCGCGAGCTCCGGCATCGGCGAGGCGACCTCCAAAACTCTTGCCGCCCTTGGCTTTCACGTGGTCGCGGTAGCGCGCCGGGCCGATCGCATCGAACGGCTGGCCGACGAGATCGGCGGCACGGCGATTGTGGCCGACGTCACAGACGATGCCGCCGTCGCCGCGTTGGCCGACAGCGTGCCGCGGGTGGATGTCCTGGTCAACAATGCCGGCGGCGCCAAAGGCTTGGAACCGATCGCCGAGGCGAATTTGGACAACTGGCGCTGGATGTGGGAGACCAACGTCCTCGGGACACTGCGGGTGACGCGGGCGCTACTGCCCAAGCTCGTCGACTCCGGCGACGGACTGATCGTCACCGTCACCTCGATCGCCGCACTCGAGGTCTACGACAACGGCGGCGGATACACCGCCGCCAAGCACGCCCAAGGCGCTCTGCACCGGACTCTGCGCGGCGAACTTCTCGGAAAACCGGTGCGGCTCACCGAGATTGCACCCGGGGCGGTGGAGACGGAGTTCTCGCTGGTGCGCTTCGGCGGCGACGAACAGCGCGCCGACGCGGTCTATTCGGGAATCACCCCGCTGGTCGCCGCCGACGTCGCCGAGGTGATCGGCTTCGTCGCGTCGCGGCCGTCGCACGTCAACCTGGACCAGATCGTGCTGCGGCCCCGCGATCAGGCCAGCGCCAGCCGGTTCAACCGCCGGACGTAGCCGAACCGGTCGTCGTCGCCGTCGCCGTCGACGTGGAACTCGTCGTCGAGGTGGTCGAACTCGTCGAGGACGAACTCGTCGTTGTCGGCGTCGTCGTCGTGGGCGTGCCCGACAGGGTCGGGGCGTCGGACGGGGTGGCCGGTGCGCTGCTCGGGATGCTGGTCTCGGGCTGCGTATCGGACAGCGCCGACATGGACTTCCATTCGTTCCAGTCCACGGCCCAGTCCCAGATGTCGCCGTCGGCGTAGGACAACTGGATCGACGTGCCGGTCACCTCGACCGGGTCGCCGTACACGGCGGTACCGAAGTACTGCTCGGCGTCGCCGGTGGACAGGTTGATGCAGCCGTTGGTGACGTTGGTGTTGCCCTGCGCCCCGGAGCTGGCCGGGTTGGCGTGGATGAACTCGCCGTTGTTGGAGATCCGAACCGCCCATCGCTCATGGACATTCGAATATCCAGCTGCCAGGTTGGTCATGTAGAAGTCGGCGTATTTCTCGCTGACGACGTGGATGCCGCTGCGGGTCACGTTGCGGGGCTGGTCGGCTTCGCCGTAGCTGCACGGGAAGTCCATGATCACGCCCTCGTCGGTGATGACCTGGATGCGGTGCGAGGTGGCGTCGGCCTTGACCACCTGACGACGGCCGATCTCGAAGTCCAGCGTGGAGTCCGTCGCGCCGAAGGAGTCGTCGCCGAACTTCACCCCGTAGAGCCGCGCGTCGACGTGGACCTTGGTGCCCGGTTGGTAGTACTCCTTGGTGCGCCAGTGCACCCGCGAGCCACCCACCTCGTCGGGCAGCCAGGCCCAACTGCCCTCATTGGGAGGCGTGGTGGTGACGGTCAGCGCTTTCTCGACATCCGGTTTGTGTTCGTCGTCGATCGCGGCGTCGAACTGCAGGATGATCGGCGCGGCAACGCCGACGGTCTGCCCGTCGGACAGCTGGAACTGCCCGTTGACCTGCTTGGTGGGGTTGATCGTGGTGAACGCGGCAGCGATCGGCACAGCCTGCCCATCGCGTCCGACCGCCGAACCGGTCCAGGTGTAGGACGCGCCGTAACCCAGCGGTTCGGTGACGGTGAAGGCGGTGCGGTCGCGGTTGAGCGTGCCGGCCACGGGCTTGCCGTCGACGTTGGTCAGCGCGACGTGCTGCAGCCAGCCGTCTTTGACCTCGAGGCTCACCGGAGTCGTGGGCAGCACATCCTTGGCAGCATCGGCCGGAGTGAAGTTCAGCGACGCCTTGGGCGGGGGTCCCTGCTTCGCAGCCTGTTTGCCAGGCGTGCTCATGCAGGCCGCGAGCGCGCTGGGCGCGGCAACGCCGACCGCCAGCGCTGTCAAAGCGCGTCGCCGGTTGATCGGCGGTCGGTCGGCTGGGCTCACGTCAATCCAAGATACGGAACCCAGCCGCCCGGCTGCCAATCGGCGCAGTGTGGGCTTCGCCCCACCCCGCCGAGATCAGAGCCCGAAGATCGCCAGGAACGCCGGTGCGGCGCCGCCGAACTTCGATCCCGCAAACACGATGTCACCGGCGGCCAGCGTGATCGTCACGCCGGACTGGTCGGTGCTGAACTCGTCCCACGTCACCGACAGCGACCGAGCCGGCGAGAAGAACCCGCCGACGGGGATGTGCGCCACGATGGCCGGACCGGTTCCACCGGTCGGGATCGGCAGGTCGAGGGTGCTGGTGCCGAACAGCAGCGCGTTCGTGAACTTCGGCGCGGCTGCCGCCCAGGCGACGAACGCCCCCACGATGTTCCCGCTGCGTGCCGCGTTGACGAAGGTGTTCAGGCTGTCGGCCGCGCTGAGCCCGGCGCCGACGAACGCCCCGGCCGCGCTGGCGGCGAACGCCACCGCGGGCGGCAGTTGGAGGGTCCCGTCGGTCAACGCCGTCGTGCTGGTCGGCGTGGGCGTTGCCGTGAACGTCGACGTTCCGCCGATCGAGAACTTGGCGCCGCCGAGCGGAGTCTTCGCGGTCACGTCGATCGCCACCGCCCCGCTGTCGGGCGGGGTTGGGGCGGTTACGTTCGCGACGAACGAGATCGGACCGAACGGAGTGTCGATGGTCTGGTTGATCGGCGGCAGGCTCGCATTGGCGGTGGCGGTCTTGCTTCTGGCGGCCGGCTTGGCGCTGGCGGCCGGCTTCGAGACCGCCGCGCTCGACGGAGCCGTCGTCACCTTGGCGACCGTGCGGGCCGAGGCGGCCACGGTGCGCTTGGGCCCCGCGTCAGATTTGGTGGACGAGCTCGAGGAGGCCGAACTCGAGGCCGAATGGCCGCCGGTGTCGGCCGAAGCGACAGCAGTCGCGCCGGCCAGCGCGGCGCCGACGCCGAGGGTCAGTGCCCCGGCGCCCAACCACGTTTTGACGCCCAGTGTGCGATTGCGTCCGCGATTGACAGTTTTGGTGCTGGCAGTGGCCATTTCACATCCCCCGTAGATGATCTAAGCAAACCCGTTGACGGGCTGACACCCACCATTCTCCGCATTTTTCGTCGCGCGGGTTAATTATCGAAATATTGGCGGCCGGCGGCGGGCGTGGCTACAGCGAACAGCCGACCAGCACCGGTTCCGGCACCAGGGTGATGCCGAAGCTGTCACGCACACCGTCTCGGACGGTTCGCGCCAGCGCCAGCACGTCGGCGGTCGTCGCACCGCCGCGGTTGGTCAACGCCAGCGCGTGCTTGGTCGACAGCCGGCACGGCGCGTCGTCGCGGCCGGGGTAGCCCTTGCCGAAACCGGCGTTTTCGACCAGCCAGGCGGCCGCCAGCTTCACCCCGTCGTCGGCCGGGTAGTGCGGAACCGGACCGTCCCAACGGCCCTGCAGTTCCTCGAATTGCTCGGCGGAGACAACGGGATTGGTGAAGAACGATCCGACACTCCAGGTGTCGTGGTCGTCGGCGTCGAGCACCATGCCTTTGCGCGCGCGCAACGCCAGCACGGCCCGGCGCACGTCGGCTGGTGCGGCCCGCTCCCCCGCGGAAACGCCGAGCGCCGCCGTGAGCTCGGCATACCGCAGCGGCGCCGAACGACCGTCCGTGTTCAGGCCGAACTCCACCTCCAGCACCACCGCGTCGGAGGAGTTCTTCAGATCGCTGTGCCGGTAGCCGAGACCGAGGTCCGCGGCGGCCACCCACCGGACCAGCGAGCTTCTCCGGTCCAGCAGCCGAACACGGGTCAGATAGTCGGCCACCTCCACGCCGTAGGCACCGACGTTCTGCACCGGGGTGGCTCCGGCCGACCCGGGGATCCCCGACAGGCACTCCAGTCCGCCCAGGCCGGCCGCGACGGCGGCAATGACCACGTCGTCCCAGACCGCGCCGGCGTCGGCGCGAAGCAGCCCGCCCTCGACGCTGATGGTGCGGCTGGCCAGCAGCACGACGGTCACATCGGTGAGGTCGTCGGCGATCACCACGTTGGAACCGCCGGCCAGCACCAGAACCTGCCCGTCGGAGTCGGCATCGAGGCTGCGCAACGCCGCCACGATCTGCTCGCTGGTGGTGCAGGTGATGAGGCGACGAGCGACCGGACCGACCCGCAGGGTGGTCAGCGGAGCCAGCGACACGTTCTCGGCAACCGCCGCGCCACCGTATGAGTTCCCAGCTGCCACGGCCCGTAACGGTAGCCTCACCAGCTATGCCGCGCTCATTCGACATGGCCACCGCCTACGAGGGCAGCGTCGAACAAGTGCACCAGGCTTTGCGCGACGAGCGGTACTGGTTGGCGCGCTTGGCCGATTCCGGCGCCGACCACGCGTCGCTCGACTCAATCCGCTTGACGGCCAACGGGGGCGTGGACGTGGCAACCACCCAGGTGCTGAGAGTTGACCGGCTGCCTGCCGTGGTCACCCAGTTCCACCACGGCGATCTGGAAATTCGCCGGGTGGAGAGCTGGACCGGACTGGTCGACGGCACCGCCGAAGCCAGCGTCAGCGGCTCCATCCCGGGAGCGCCGGTGTCGTTGACCGGAAGCGCTCAGCTGACACCGGCAGAGTTGCAGGCGCACTTGGCTTTTCGCGCGACCGTCGAGGTTCGCATCCCCCTGGTCGGCGGCAAGGTGGAGAACTTCATCGGCCACCAACTCGTCGACCTGTTGATTGCCGAGCAGCAGTTCACCACCAGGTGGATCGCCGAGAACAGCTGACGTCACAGGTACCGTTGGGCACATGTCCCGCCGCATGGACTACGTCATCGGGCTCGACAAGCCCGTCGCTGAGCTCTACCAGAGCTTCACCAGCCGCGAGTACTGGGAAGACCTGGTCGCCGAACATCAGCAGCACACGGATTCAGAGATGACGCATTTCCACTCGGACGCGGGCGGCACCGACATCGTGTTCACCCACACCGTGTCGCGCCGCGATATGCCGTCGATGATCGCCGCCGTGGTTCCGTTGCGGCTCACCATCACCCGCGAACAACATTTCGCCCCCTTCGACCCCGCGAAGAACTCCGCCGACGGGCACTACCGGGCATTGGTACCCGCAGCCCCGATGAACTTCGACGGCACCTACGTGCTGCAACAGACCGCCGCGGGAAGCGAACTGCGATTGAGCAGTCTCTGCAAGGTCAACGTGCCACTCGTGGGCGGCAAGATCGAGAAATGGGTGCTGGACGGTCTGCGCGGATTGTTCGACAACGAACGCGATTTCACCCGCGACTGGATCGCCAGCCATCACTAGACCACCACGGCCGGTGGGCGTTCCCACCCGCGGCACCACCAACGCCAACCGGTTGCGGCGCGCCGATCGCTGGATGGTCAACTCCCCCCGGGTGCGCGCGGCGCTGGAGTCGGCCATCGCCCCGGTGATCGTCGACCTGGGGTACGGCCGATTGCCGGTCACCACACTGGAATTGGCCGCACGGCTTCGTGCGGTCCGTCCCGATGTGCGGGTCGTCGGGTTGGAGATCGACCCGCAACGGGTGGTGCCCGACGTCGACGGGGTCGAGTTCAAGGTGGGCGGATTCGAACTCGCGGGCCTGCATCCGGTTCTGGTGCGGGCGTTCAACGTGCTGCGGCAATACCCCGAAGATGCGGTGGACCAGGCGTGGGCGCAGATGCGAGCCCAACTCGCGCCGGGCGGACTGATCCTCGACGGCACCTGCGACGAGCTCGGGCGGCGCTGTTGCTGGGTGCTGCTGGACCGCGACGGTCCGGTGAGCCTGACCCTGGCGTGCGACCCCCGGCATATCGACCGCCCGTCAGACTTGGCCGAGCGATTGCCGAAAGTGCTTATCCACCACAATGTTCCGGGACAACCGATCCACGATCTGCTGTCGTCGGCGGACCGCGCGTGGGCGAGCGCAGCCGGGCATTCGGTGTTCGGTCCGCGTGATCGCTGGCGTGCGATGCTCGCGGAGCTTCGGGCGGCCGGTGCCCCCATCGAGGCGCAACGGCGCAGCGTCCGCGATGCGGTGCTCACCGTCGGATGGTCGACGGTCGCACCGGACGTAGGCTGACCGCATGCGGATTGCGCTGGCCCAGCTGCTGTCGGACACCGACCCGGCCGTGAACCTGAAACTGGTCGAGGACTACACCCGTCGCGCCGCCGACGCCGGTGCCCGGCTGGTGGCCTTTCCCGAAGGCACGATGTGCCGCTTCGGTGTGCCGCTTGCTCCGGTGGCCGAACCGCTCGACGGCCCCTGGGCCGACGAGGTACGCCGCATCGCGCACAGCGCGGGCATCACCGTGCTGGTCGGCATGTTCACTCCCGCTCCCGACGGCCGGGTCACCAACACGATCCTGGCGACGGGACCAGACGTCGACGCGCACTATCACAAGATCCACATGTACGACGCGTTCGGATTTGCTGAATCCGACGCGGTGGCCCCCGGCCGGGAGCCGGTGGTCATCTCCGTCGACGGTGTCGGCGTCGGACTCACCCTCTGTTACGACGTCCGGTTCCCCGCGCTCTACACCGAGCTCGCCGATCGTGGCGCGCAGCTGATCACCGTGCACGCCTCGTGGGGCGCCGGTCCTGGCAAATTGGACCAATGGACCCTGCTGGCCCGCGCTCGCGCGCTGGACTCGCAGTCTTTTGTCGCCGCCGTCGACCAGGGTTACCCGGGCGACGAACTGGCGACGTCGACGAAGGCGCCGACCGGCGTCGGGGGCAGTGTGGTGGCCTCTCCGCTCGGTGAGGTGGTCGCCGCGGCAGGCGACGATCCGCAGCTCCTGGTGACCGACATCGACATCGATCGGGTCGCGCCGACCCGGGAAACACTCGCGGTGCTGCGTAACCGCTCAGAGTTCGCTCAGATTGATAAGGCAGAATCGCCCAGGTGACGAATCCGCCACAGGGCCCCAATCATCCCGTCGGCCCCGGCGACCCGACCACGCCGGCATGGGCCGCCGCCCCGGGTCAAGGCACACCCACTGAGTACATCCCCCGACCAGGCGGCCCCGCTGACGCGCCGACTCAGCACATCCCGCATGTGCCCCCGCCGTCGCAGACACCGCCGCCGCCGCCCGGCGAGGAGCCGGACGAGGGTAAGCGGGGCTTCCTGCGCGACCCGCTGTCGATCGTGCTGGTGCTGGTCATCGTCGTGGCCGTGGTGATCGCCGGCCTGCTGGGCACCGAACTCTACGTGCGCCACGAGGCCGACACCGTGGTGTCGCGGGCCGTCTCCTGTGTGGTGCAGGACCAGGCCGATGTCTCGTTCGGGGCCCGGCCCTTCCTGCTCCAGCACCTGTCGAAGCACTACAGCGACATCCACGTGCAAACCGCGGGCAATCAGATTCGCGGGGCCAAGGGCATGAAGCTCGATCTGTGGCTCGATGACATCCGGATCAACCAGACCGCGAACTCGGCCGGCACGATGGGTTCGCTGGACGCCACGATCGCCTGGACCAAGGACGGCATCAAGGAGACCGTGCAGAACGCCATCCCGTTCTTCGGCAGCCTGGTCAGCGGCGTGAGCACCAGCCCGTCGAACGGCACGATCGAGCTGCAGAGCGCGATGGGCTCCATCACCACCAAACCCGCGATCGCCAACGGCGGCCTCACCCTTCAGGTGGTGAATCTGACCGGCCTGGGCTTCACGCTGCCGCGGGAAACCGTGCAGCCGGCGTTGGACGCCTTCATGTCGACGCTGACGAAGAACCTGCCGATGGGCATTCACGCGGACAGCGTCGCGGTCACCGACGAGGGTGTCACGGCCAAGTTCGTCACCCAGAACGCGACCATCCCCAACGGCCAGCAGGATCCCTGCTTCGCCGGGGTCTAGCCCGCCAACCCGTCGAGCACGGCACGCGTCCCGGACAAGCCCAGCCTGGTCGCGCCCGCATCGAGCATCGCGATCGCATGCTCGGCCGTGCGGATACCACCGCTGGCTTTGACGCCGAGCCGACCTTCGACGGTCGCCGCCATGATCTCGATCGCGACCACGGATGCACCGCCGGCGGGATGAAAGCCCGTCGAGGTCTTGACGAAGTCGGCTCCGGACTCTTCGGCGGCCCGGCACACCGCGACAAGCGTGTTCTCGTCCCCGAGGCTCAGCAGCGCGGCCGATTCGACGATGACCTTCAGGACGGCACCGGGCACCGCGGAGCGGACGGTCGCGATGTCGGCCGCCACCTGCGCGATGTCACCGGCCAGGGCAGCCCCGACGTCGATGACCATGTCGATCTCGGTGGCGCCGTCGTCGACGGCCACGCGAGCCTCCTGCGCCTTGATCGCAGGCAGGTGCTTGCCTGATGGGAACCCGGCGACAGCGGCGATGACAAGGCTCTCCGGGTGCGTGCTCGCGGCCTTTGCGGCGTCGGACACCATCGACGGGGACACACAGACCGCCAGCACGCCCAGGTCCACGGCCTCGTCGACCAGCGCAATCACATCGGCGTCGGTGGCCTCGGGCTTGAGCAGTGTGTGGTCGACCAGTGCGGCGACCTGCGATCGCCGCATCAGAACGGCTCCTCCAGGCCGCCCGGATTGCAGCCGGCTTCGGTCATCGTCTGGTCGTCGACCACCGGCCGCCATGGCTCCAGATTCCAGCTGCTCTTGCCGGGCTGACCGAGCTCCGCGAACCGGAAGTGGCAGACGAACTGGGCCCGCATCCCGGGTAGGTCGGCCTCGGGTGCCAGGGCCAGCACCTCGCCCCAGGCTTCGTCGATATCGGTCTGCGGCTTGAGCAACATACCGGCCACCGAACGGCCGGCCGGGGTGGGATACACCCGAAGGCTCTTCAGATCGCCCCAGTCAACCCAGGTGACATGGTCGATGTACGGCGGAGCGGGGATGGGGGTGGCAGCGGCCGGAGCGGCGAGGCTCAGCCCCGCCGGGACGGCCAGCAGTACGGCGGCCAGGCAGCGTCGAGCGCTCAGCGCGATTTCCCCTGGACCTCGAGCAGCTTGGGCCGTACGTCCACCAGGTAGACACCGGTGGCCACGGCGGCGATCGCCACGCCCATGACTCCCAGGAACAGCGACAGCAGACCCGCGACACCGAGGATCACCAGCCAGACCGGCTTGGTGAGCTTCTCGGCTGCGGTGTAGGCATCAGGTCGCTGCATCGCGGCATTGACGAACGCATAGATGGTCACCGCGGTGACCGCCCAGAAGACGACCTGAAGAACAAGACCCGCCACACCTTGCAGCATCACGGCTACAAGCGTAGGCGGGTCTTGTCCCTACAGCGAATTACTTCTGCTTACTTCTGGGTGACCTTCTTGGCCGGCGCCTTCTTGGCGGGAGCCTTCTTGGCCGCAGCCTTGGCCGGAGCGGCCTTCTTGGCGGGGGCGGCCTTCTTGGCAGGAGCAGCCTTCTTGGCCGGGGCGGCCTTGGCGGGCAGTTCGACGCCGACCAGCTTGGCGGCGCGCTCACCGACTGCGCGGGTCTGCGACGACACGTTGCCCAGGGCCTCCTGGGTCAGCTCGACGGCCTGGTCGACGTAGCCCTCGGCGCGAGCGGCGACGTCCTTGAGGTCGGACTGGCTGCGCAGGCGCTCCAGGGCGGCCTCGCCGCGCTCGACGAGGCTGTTGTAGGTCGCGGTGGCGGACTCGACGTAGCCCTCCGCAGCCTTGCGCAGCTCCTCGCTGGACAGCCGGCCGCGCAGCTCCTCGGCGCGCTGCGGCAGGTCTTCCTGCAGCTTGGTCAGCGCGGCGCGGCGCTCTTCGACGCGGGTGCTGGCCTCGCTGCGGGCCTCTTCGGCACGATCGCGCAGGGTCGCGAGGATTTCGTTGACGGTGGCCAGGGCCAGATCGGCAGCGCCGACCGCAGCGAGCAGCGGGGCCTTCAGGTCTTCGACATTGGGGTTGTTCTCAGCCATCGTAGTGGCTCCTTTCGAATTGAATGTTGTTGTCAGTTAAGAGTTTTCGTCAGTTGCTGGTCTGTTACTCAGGGATGAGCTCCTCACGGGCAGCTTCGTTCTGCTGACAGAACGAGGTGTAGATATCGAGCAGTACCTGCTTCTGACGCTCGGTGATCACGGTGTCGCCGATGATCGCGTCGTGCACCATGCTCGCCTCCCCGGGCTCGAGAATTCCCGCCCGGATATAGAGCACCTCGGCCGATAGCCGCAGCGCCTTGGCGATCTGGCTCAGCACCTCCGCAGACGGCTTCCGCAGTCCCCGTTCGATCTGACTGAGGTACGGGTTGCTGACACCGGCCTTCTCGGCCAACTGCCGCACCGAGACCTGAGCGGCTTCACGCTGC
Organism: Mycolicibacterium rhodesiae; assembly: GCF_002086695.1. Taxonomy (GTDB): domain Bacteria; phylum Actinomycetota; class Actinomycetes; order Mycobacteriales; family Mycobacteriaceae; genus Mycobacterium; species Mycobacterium rhodesiae. Next base: position 294,699 of record NZ_MVIH01000003.1, on the reverse strand, counting down.
GCCCTGATGAAGCCACCGATGTCATGCGCGGCATTGGACACCACGGCCTGAAGATCGCCGTCTTGCGCCATGAGTTCCCTCCCGTCGCGATGGGTGTCCGGTGCGTACGAACGCCACCCTACGCGGGGGTGCTAACTTTTGCAAGCACTCCTGCTAGCGCAGGTCAGAAGAGTATTTGCGCCACGGTGTAGATGATCAAGCCGGCAAGCGAGCCGACCACGGTGCCGTTGATCCGGATGAATTGCAGGTCGCGTCCGACATGCAATTCGATGCGGCGGCTGGCCTCGTCGGCATCCCAGCGCTCGATGGTGTCGGTGATGATCGTGGTGATCTCCGCCCCGTACTGGGCGACCAGGTGCTGCGCCCCGCGCACGATCCAGTTGTCCACCTTGTCGCGCAGCTCGGCATCGTCGCGCAGCGACTCCCCGATCCGCATCACCGACTCGGTGACCCGGGTTCGCAGGGTGCTCGACGGGTCATCCACACCCTCAAGTACCAAGCGTTTCAACGTCTTCCACGCTGTCTCAGCCGCACGCGCGACCTCGTCGCGTTCCATCAGCTGTTCTTTGACCGCCTCGGCGCGCGCGATGGTCGCGTCGTCGTTCTGCAGATCGCTGGCGAACTCGAACAGGAATCGGTTGGCCGATTGGCGCAGTTCGTGATTCGGGTCCCGCCGTACTTTGTCGGTGAAATCCATGAGTTCGCGGTGGATCCGGTCCCCCACCAGCTGGTCGACGAATTTCGGTGACCAACTCGGTGAGTCACGGGTGACCACCCGCTCGATCGTGTCGCCGGCATTGAGTGCCCACTGAAAAGCACGGTCGCACAGCAGCTGGATCAGGGCCTCCTGGCGGTTCTCCGCCAGGAGTTGCCCCAGCACCCGGCCCACCGGCGGCCCCCATTGGGGTTCGGCGAGACGACGGACAATGGTTCGGTCGATGACCTGCTGGATGTCGTCGTCGTTGAGCAGTTCCACCACGACACGCAACACGGTGCCGGCCTCGGTGGCGACCCGCTCGGCGTGTGACGGCTCGGACAGCCACTTACCAAGGCGCCCAGCCACTTCGGCGTCGCGCAACTTGGTCTCCACAACGGCGGGCGACAGGAAGTTCTCCCGCACGAAGGTCCCAAGGCCCTCGCCCAGCTGATCCTTCTTGCGCTTGATGATCGCGGTGTGCGGGATCTTGAGCCCCAGCGGGTGACGGAACAGCGCGGTAACCGCGAACCAATCGGCCAGCGCACCGACCATCCCGGCCTCGGCGGCGGCACCGACATACCCGATCCAGGCCGGGCCGCCCTGCGACTGGCCCCAGCGGCAGGCCAAGAAGATCACCGTGGCACCGATCAGGAAGCTCAGCGCCACCGCCTTCATCCGGCGCAGGGCACGTGCCCGTTGCGCGTCGGCCTCCGGGTCGGCTCCGGCGAATGTTTCCGCGAGCGAGGTACCTGTGCGGACTGCCTCCGCCGGCAACCCCGGGAGGCGATGTTTGGCTGCCACTCCACCATCATCCGCTATCCCGCCACCCAGTTAATGTGACCCTGCCCTCTGATCAGACCGTAGAATCGTTGCGAACGAGGGGAACGGACTCCGCGATAGTGGCACAGAATATGAGCCATGGCCTGGACAGCACCCGGGCCAAGACCGATGGTCGCAAGCGACGCTGGCATCAGCACAAGGTCGAGCGCCGCACTGAATTGGTGGACGGCGCACTCGAGGCCGTCCGCCAGCGCGGCCGCGACGTGAGCATGGATGAGATAGCTGCGGAAATCGGCGTGTCGAAGACCGTGCTGTACCGCTATTTCGTCGACAAGAACGACCTCACCACCGCGGTCATGATGCGCTTCGCGCAAACCACGCTGATCCCCAACATGGCCGCCGCACTGTCGTCGAACATGGACGGTTTCGATCTCACCCGCGAGATCATCCGGGTGTACGTGGACACCGTCGCAGCTGAGCCCGCAACCTATCAATTCGTGATGGCAAACAGTTCCGCCAGCAAAACCAAAGTCATCGCCGACTCGGAGCAGATCATCGCCAGGATGCTCGCGGTGGTGCTGCGCAGGCGCATGCAGCGAGCCGGGATGGACACCGGCGGTGTCGAGCCCTGGGCCTATCTGATCGTCGGCGGCGTGCAGTTGGCGACGCACTCGTGGATGTCGAGCCCGCGGATGAGCAGCGACGAGTTGATCGACTACCTGACGATGCTGTGCTGGAACGCCCTGTGCGGCATCGTCGAGGCGGGCGGATCGCTGAACCGGTTCAACTCCGGTCCGCATCCGTCACCGTCGCTGCCACCGCTCACTTGAGATACGGGCCGAGCAGGGTGTCCCACGAGCTGCTCAGCTTGGTGTACTCGTCCTCGCAGCCGTCGGCGCGGTCCTGAGGCAGCGCGCCACTGCTCACCAGATCGGCGTTGCCCGTGGGATCGGCGCCGTAGACCCAACATTCGAGGTTGTACATCCGGGCCAGATCCAGCGTATGGACGTCGGCGAGCTGACCTTCGTCGATCTCGCCGCCCCGCTGGTCGCTGTATCCCTTGAACTCCCGGGCGAAGTCCTTGACCGCCTGGACCGATTCGGGGTCGATCTTTCCGTCGGGGCCGGGTGCCAGCAGGATGTAGGCGGCCAGCTGATCGGCGACGTCCTCTTCGCGCCCGGTCGCCGGCAGGTCGTAGATGTCGATGACCATGTGCCCGGTCTCGTGATAGAACGTCGCGATCTCGGAGTTGATCGCCGAGGCCTTCGGGTCGGGGTCACCGGCCTTGGTGTAGATGCTCAACGCGTCGGCGGCGTCTTCGTAGCAGATGGTGACCGACTTGGCGTCGGGGCTCCAGTACGCGTTGGCCGTGCCGCACTGCTTGCCGATCAGTGGGATGTCGAACGGCAGCTTCAGCGACTCGGTGATTCCGTCGGCCAGGTCCTCCAGCAGGTGGTCGTTTTTGATGAGGTCGCGGCCGGTGACGGCCTCCGGCGAGGTGGCGTCCTCGTAGGTCACCGTCATCTTGCCCGGCCAATCCTTGTCGTCACCCGAGTTGTCCGGCACGCCGTTGTCGTTGACATCCGGTTGCCCTGAGGGCTGGGGTGACGCCTGGGCCGTCGCGGGCGTAGCCGCCGACTCCGACGGCGGTGTGGCCGACTTGTCGTGTCCACAACCGGCAGCGGTGATCGCGAACGTGAGCGCCGCGACGCTGATTGCAGTTCGTGCCCGCACCAATCCCCCCGAGGTTCATCCGCACGTAAGCGAGATGATGTTAACTGCCCCGGCGCGAAAATGGACGCGCACGAGGCCACGAGCCTCAACCTCCCATGAAAGCGCCGCGGATCATGTAAAACAATCCCTCGGGGCTGCCTGTGAGATTTGCCCTCGGGCGGAATGATTTCGCGTCATATGGGTCTAGGAGGCCGGGGTGGACAACGACAACGCCGCAAAGTTTCGTAAGCCGGTGGGAGTGATCGCCGCCGTCGCGATTTCGACGTCGGCGCTGTTTGCTGGCACCGCGGTCAGCGCGGCGGACCCGTTCGGCGACGACGATGGTGGTGGCAGCAGCTACAGCGGTGGCGACGACGGCGGCAGCGCGCCCGAGGCCCCGTCCGGCGGCGGCATGGAGGAGCCCTCGGACGGCGGCATGCATCAGGACCCTGCCGCCCCCGAACCGCCCGCCGGAGCTCCTCACGACGAGCCGGGCGGCATCGACATGCCGGGCGGTGGAATGCACGACGAGCCCGGCGGAGCCGAACCGCCGGCCGGTGCCACGCATGACGAACCCGGCGGCACCCACGAAGAACCGGGCGGCGCCGAAGCCCCCGGCGGCAGCGGGACGAACGAGGCGCCCGGCACCCAGGCACCTGCGCCCAGCGGCGGAACGCAGGAACCCACGAACGCCGGCGGACTCGCCGAACCGGCAGAGCCGCAGGTATCCCAGGAGGACGTCGCCACGGCGCTGGCCTCCGAGGTGGAGACCACCACGTCCACCGAGGTGACGTCCGAGGAGGTCACCACCTACCAGGAGTCGGTTTCGTCCACGGTGAGCACCTCGACCATGACCACCGGTATGACCCTGACTAGCCCGGTGACACTGTGGAATTCGAGCTGGATCAGCTATGACCGCTTCTACCGTCCGGTGTTCACCAATCCGTACCGCACGCCACTGAGCGTGCTGTACGACTACGGCGGCCGCACCCAGGTCTTCACGGTGCCTCCGCTGCAGCGGGCCGCGCTGAACGTGCCCAATACCGGCACCTACAACTTCACCGCGATGACGCGTCCGGCGTCCGGGCCTGCCACCAACCTGTCCGTGGGCAGCTTCTCGGGCGGCGGCTATCAGCCGGCTCCGGGCCAGCCGCCGCCGCAGAAGCCGGCGCCGGTGAACACCCAGAAGAACGTGCTGGTTCAGGTCAAGTTCGACCGGGGACAGTCCGAACCCTTCCGGGTGACGTCGCTGACCGACCTGGGCAAGGATCCGGCCGTCAACAACACCACCAAGGTGCTGCTCGACGAGGAGGTCCCGGCCTGGGGCGAATGGTCGAAGACCGACAAGGGCGAAGCGTTGTTCGTCATCAATCAGACGCAGCTGCTGCCCGGCATCCAGCGTCCTGCCCAGGAACCCCTGCCCGGGTACAACGTGAAGCTGGCCGCCGTCTCGCACTCCACGTCGTGGATCGACAAGAACCGGACCGTCCTTATCAGCGTGGCCGTCGCGGCCGGCGTACTGGCCCTGGCCGTGGTCGGGTTCATGGTGGTTTCGCGGCGCCGCGGCGCAGGCGGGTGATCGAGGGTTAGTCTCGTCGGCTATGAGTGATCTGCCGGCGCAATGGACCCATGAGCCCCGCAAGGTCCTGCGATTCAATCCGGGTGACAAGGTGGCCGACATCGACACCGATTCGAGCCCGGGTTACTCCGACGGCAAGGACGGGTCGGAGGAACTGCAGGACGAACGCAACGAGCGGTTCGCCGGCCTGCAGGAGATGCTCTACGCCAACGGCCGCGCCGGCGACCGCCGCTCACTGCTGCTCGTCCTGCAGGGCATGGACACCGCAGGCAAGGGCGGCACCGTCAAACACGTTGTCGGAGCCGGCAATCCGCAGGGCATCCACTACACGAGCTTCGGCGTGCCGACCGAGGAGGAACGCGCCCACCACTACCTGTGGCGCATTCGCAAAGCGCTGCCCGCGGCAGGCGACATCGGGGTATTCGACCGGTCCCACTACGAAGACGTCCTGGTCGTGCGGGTGCACGAGCTGGTTCCGCGCGACGTCTGGGAGCCGCGCTACGACGAGATCAACGCGTTCGAAAAGGAACTCGTCGACTCCGGGACCACCATCGTCAAATGTGCGATGTTCGTCTCCCTAGACGAGCAGAAGAGACGGCTCTCCGAACGCCTCGAACGTCCGGACAAGTATTGGAAGTACAACCCGGGCGATGTTGCCGAGCGCAAGCTGTGGCCGGCGTATCAAGAGGCCTATCAGGCGATGCTGGATCGGACCTCGACCGACTACGCCCCGTGGTTCGTCATCCCCTGCGACAAGAAGTGGTACTCGCGGCTGGCCATCAACGAGCTGCTGATCGAGGCGCTCAAAGGTATGAAGCTGGAGTGGCCACCGGCCGACTTCGACGTCGAGGCGGAGAAGAAGAAACTGGCGGAGGCTTAACCCTTCACGAGGGTGAACTGACCGATGTTCGTGATGCCGCGGCGGAAGAAGTCCGCGCAGCCGGTCAGATATTTCATGTAGCGGTCGTAGATTTCCGTCGACGTGATCGCGATGGCCTCGTCACGGTTGGCGACCAGCTTGGCCGCCCACATGTCCAGCGTGCGGGCATAGTGATGCTGCAACAGGTGAATGCGCTCGAGGGCGAAGCCCGAGTCGACGGCAAGCTGCTCGATGTCCTCCACAGCGGGCAGCCGTCCACCCGGGAAGATCTCCTGCTCGATGAACTTCATGAACTTCAGGTCGCTGATGGTGACCTTGATCCCGTTGTCCCGGAAGAACTTCTGGGTGTGCGCCAGAATCGTGTGCAGCAACATGCGGCCGTCGTCGGGAAGCAGTTCGTAGGCCTTCTCGAAGAACAGCGGGTAGCGCTCCACCTTGAACGCCTCGAAGGCGCCGATGCTCACGATGCGGTCGACCGGCTCGTCGAACTCTTCCCAGCCCTGCAGCCGCACCTCGATTGAGCGGTTGGTGTCGAGTTTGGCCAGGCGCTTACGGGCGAACTCCGACTGGTTTTTGCTCAGCGTTATCCCGATGACGTTCACGTCGTACTTCTGCACGGCCATCTCGAGCGCCCCGCCCCAACCGCAACCGACATCGAGCAGTGTCATGCCGGGCTCCAGGTTGAGCTTGCCCAACGCCAGGTCGAACTTCGCGGCCTGGGACTCGTCGAGCGTCATGTCTTCGCGCTCGTAATAGCCGCAGGTGTAGCCCATGGTCGGGCCCAGGAACAGAGCGAAGAAGTCGTCGGAGACGTCGTAGATGGACTGTGATTCCTCGTAGTAGGGAGTCAGATCCGTGTCTACATCGACCATCGACAGCTACCTCCAACGCAATTGTGTGCACGGTCGGATGCCGCGAAATGCGATGTTGCTGCGCGGCCCCCCGACCAAACCCCAGGAGCCTAGCCAATCGGCGAAGGAAATGCACAAGCGGCGGCGCGGCGGCGCGCTCAGTAGCTGTAAAACCCCTGGCCGGATTTCTTGCCCAGCTGTCCCGCTTCGACCATACGCAGCAGCAACGGCGGCGGTGCGTAGTGCGCATCCTTGAGTTCGTCGTACATCGAGTCAGCGATGAGCTTCATCGTGTCCAGGCCGATCAAGTCCGAAAGACGCAGCGGACCCATCGGGTGCGACAGGCCCGCGACGATTGCCGTGTCGACGTCCTCGATGCTCGCCACACCGGCCTCGACCATGCGGATGGCGGACAGCAGGTAAGGCACCAGCAGGGCGTTGACGACGAACCCGGAGCGATCGCCGCAGCGCACCACCTTCTTGCCGAGCACCTCACCGGCGAACTGCTCCACCCTGGCGATGGCGTCCTCGGAGGTGACCAATGTGTTGACCAATTCGACCAGCGGCAGAACCGGGACCGGGTTGAAGAAGTGCAGGCCCAGCACCCGGCTCGGATTCTTGGTCGCCGCAGCGATTTTCATGATCGGGATGCTCGAGGTGTTCGATGCGAGGACGGCGTCGGGGTCGGTGATGAGCTCGTCCAGTTGGGCGAAGATCTTGCCCTTGACGGCCTCGTCTTCGACGACGGCCTCGATCACCAGCTGGCGATCGGACAGATCCGCGAGATCGGTGGTGAACGTCAGTCGGGCGACCGTCGCGTCGCGATCGGCTTCCGAGAGCTTGCCCTTGCTCGTCGCGCGTTCGAGCGAGGAGGTGACGCGGTCCCGTCCGGAGTTGATCAATGCGTCGGTGGGCTCGTAGACGACGACGTTCGCGCCCGCCTTGGCGCACACCTCGACGATGCCCGAGCCCATCTGCCCGGCTCCGACCACACCTACTCGTTCAATGCTTTTCTGGCTGCTCACGAAGTCACTTTCTACTAGACACGCCGGCAGACGCAAAAGTCCCCAACACACCGCGGTGAAGGGGACCTTTGCGTCTGCTCGGTAGGGATTTAGTGGAACTGACCCTCTTCGGTCGAACCCGCGAGCGCGGTGGTCGAGCTGGTCGGGTCGACGGTGGTGGCGATCCGGTCGAAGTAGCCGGCGCCGACCTCGCGCTGGTGCTTGGTGGCGGTGTAGCCGCGCTCCTCGGCGTCGAACTCGCGCTCCTGCAGCTCGACGTAGGCGCTCATCTGGTTGCGGGCGTAGCCGTACGCCAGATCGAACATCGAGTAGTTCAGGGCGTGGAAGCCGGCCAGCGTGATGAACTGGAACTTGAACCCCATCGCGCCGAGTTCCTTCTGGAACTTCGCGATAGTGGCGTCATCCAGGTGCTTGCGCCAGTTGAACGACGGCGAGCAGTTGTAGGCCAGCATCTGGTCCGGGAACTCGCTCTTGACGCCCTCGGCGAACTTGGCTGCCAGCTCCAGGTCCGGGGTGCCGGTCTCCATCCAGATCAGGTCGGAGTACGGCGCGTAAGCCTTGGCGCGCGCGATGCACGGCTCCAGGCCGTTCTTCACCCGGTAGAAGCCCTCAGCGGTGCGCTCACCGGTGATGAACGGCTGGTCGCGCTCGTCCACATCGGAGGTGATCAGCGTGGCGGCCTCGGCATCGGTGCGGGCGATGACGACCGTGGGGACGTCGGCGACGTCGGCCGCGAGACGGGCCGAGGTCAGGGTGCGGATGTGCTGCTGGGTCGGGATCAGCACCTTGCCACCGAGGTGGCCGCACTTCTTCTCCGAGGCAAGCTGGTCTTCCCAGTGCGAACCGGCGACACCGGCGGCGATCATCGCCTTCTGCAGCTCGTAGACGTTCAGCGCGCCACCGAAGCCGGCCTCGCCGTCGGCGACGATCGGAGCGAGCCAGTTCTCGATAGAGGTGTCACCCTCGACCTTGGCGATCTCGTCGGCACGCATGAGCGCGTTGTTGATGCGACGCACGACCTGCGGCACCGAGTTGGCCGGGTAGAGGCTCTGGTCGGGGTAGGTGTGGCCGGACAGGTTCGCGTCGCCGGCGACCTGCCAACCCGACAGGTAGATGGCCTTCAGGCCCGCGCGGACCTGCTGAACGGCCATGTTGCCGGTCAGGGCGCCCAGGGCGTTGACGAACTCCATGTCGTGGAGCTGGTTCCACAGCACCTCGGCGCCGCGACGGGCCAGGGTGGCCTCCTCGACGACGCTGCCCTGCAGCGCGACGACGTCGGCCGGGGTGTAGGTACGGGTGATTCCCTTCCAGCGGGGGTTGGTGTCCCAGTCCTTCTGGATTTCTTCCGGGCTCTTCGGCTGGCCAACGTTGGACAGTGTCATGGGCGCCTGCGCTCCTTCTTTGCATCGGTGGGCCACCTTGACAGGGAGTGAACTGTTAACGTCAACGCGGCTTGGCTGGTGTGCTGACACGAGCATGCCTCGCACCATTAGCGCAGTTCAAGCCATTAAGAGTGCCAATTTTCGCCAAGCGGGTCGGTAACTCTGCGAAGGTTGCGAAGACAGCCAACACCTGAACCGGTTCAGAAGTTACCGTCCAGTAGCAGATAAGCGCTGGTCAGTACGCCCGTACTGTTAAACCGCGACGCTCAGAGCGCGAAGATCGACGCGACGGCTTTGACCTCATCGCCGACGACGTATGTGAGCGTTCTAACAGTCCGATCCGTCAGCTCGGAACCGAACTTGTCGGTCGTTCCGGGCGGATACACGTGCAGAAGTATTTCGAGCTTGTCGCCGAATGCCACCGGCGCATCGTGCTCGATGGCGACCCGTAGCGGCGATTCGAAGAGCTCCGGCAGCGCCGCGAGAAACTCTTCGACGACTTTCCAATAGACGGAGTTGTTGACGTGGTCGAAGAGGTCGATATCGCTGACGCGGATCGGAAAGTCGCGGATCTCGTTGGCGTCGTGCCGGGAACCGGCAGTCAGATAGGCCTTCCAGCGAAGCCGATTCACATCGGTGGTGCGCTGCAAGCCCTCCAGAAAGTCGTCGGCGATGCGGGCCGGGCCCTGTGTCTCGCGGTTGATGTTGATCCAGAAGGCCTCGGATTCGATGAGACCGCCCTTGCGGCCGTCGATTCGGACCCGCATCTCACACCAACGGTTCGAGGTACCCGAGCACCAGCGCCGCAGCCGCAACATCTCCGGGTATTCGATCGGGCAGATCAAGTCGACCATGGTGCGCCGGACGATCCACAGCGGATGCGTTTCCTCGTGGCCCATCTCGCGGAGCTGGTCTTGGCCGATGTCCTGGATGTGACGGCAGGCGGCGTCCAGGCGCAGCCGGCCGACACGGTCGATGTCGCCGACGCGCAGCGGCCATTCGCGGTCGAAAACATCGGGATGCGGATCGGGAACCGGCATCAACACCTTCGCCAAGCCGGTATTGGTGGTGTTGGTGGTCATGTGGTCTGTCGTCCTCTCCCATCCCGTCCCAGCGCGATCATGCCAAAGGCCTTCCGGGATGCCAACCAGCCTCGGTTGCCAACGCTGCGAAGCCTCCTTCGCAGCCGTGAGTAGGCTGGGCGCGTGGCCAAGACGTTCGTCGGCTCCCGGATACGACAACTCCGCAGCGAACGCGGATTCAGTCAGGCCGCACTGGCCCAGATGCTGGAGATCTCGCCGAGCTATCTCAACCAGATCGAGCACGATGTCCGGCCGCTGACCGTTGCGGTGCTGCTGCGCATCACCGAGGTCTTCGGGGTCGATGCCACGTTCTTCTCGTCGGAGGACGACACCCGACTGGTGGCCGAACTGCGTGAAGTGACGATGGATCGCGACCTAGACCTTGATGTCGACATGACCGAGGTCGCCGACATCGTCGGCACTCACCCGGCGATCGCCCGCGCGATCGTGAACCTGCATCGCCGCTACCGGATCACCACCGCCCAGCTGGCGGCGGCCACCGAGGATCGGTTCAACCTCAACACCGGCGGCAGTGGCTCGGCATCGATATCCATGCCGCACGAGGAAGTCCGCGACTACTTCTATCAACGACAGAACTATCTGCACGAACTCGATACCGCCGCTGAGGATCTCACCATCCGAATGCGGATGCACCGTGCCGAGCTGTCGCGGGAGTTGGCCGACCGCCTCACCATGGTGCACGGTGTACACATCATCCGGCGTATCGACATGGGCGATACGGTGCTGCACCGTTACGACCCGGTCGCGCGCACCCTCGAGATCAGCAACCACCTGTCGTCGGGCCAGCAGGTGTTCAAGATGGCCACCGAGTTGGCGTACCTCGAGTGTGGTGACCTGATCGACAAGTTGGTCGACGAGGGCAAATTCACCAGCGATGAGTCGCGAAAACTCGCCCGCCTGGGCTTGGCCAGTTACTTCGCTGCCGCAACGGTGTTGCCGTACGGGCAGTTTCACAATATGGCCGAGAACTTCCGCTACGACATCGAACGCCTCTCGGCCTTCTACCAGGTCAGCTACGAGACGATCTGCCATCGGCTCTCGACGTTACAGCGGCCGTCGATGCGCGGCGTCCCATTCTCGTTCGTCCGGGTGGATAAGGCCGGCAATATGTCGAAACGCCAGTCCGCCACGGGTTTTCATTTCTCCTCAGCCGGCGGTACCTGCCCGCTGTGGAACGTCTACGAGACGTTCTCGAACCCGGGCAAGATCCTGGTGCAGATCGCCCAGATGCCCGATGGACAGAACTACATGTGGGTGGCGCGCACGGTTGAACGGCGGGCGTCACGCTACGGCCAGCCGGTCAAGACCTTCGCGATCGGACTGGGCTGCGAGATGCGGCATGCCAGTCGGTTGGTTTACTCGAAGGGTCTTGATCTGTCGTCAGACAGCGCGACACCGATCGGCGCGGGCTGCCGGGTGTGCGAACGGGACAATTGCCCGCAGCGGGCCTTCCCGGCATTGGGCCGGGCGCTGGATCTCGATGAGCACCGCAGCACGGTGTCGCCTTATCTGGTCAAGGAGTCTTGATGGGTCAACGTATTCCGCCCGGTGGCCGACGTGAGCTCGGCTTGCTCAACTGGGGCATCTCTCGGTTGGGCGCACGATCGATTCGCGCTCCGCACATGCACCTGTTCGAAGTCCTGGGGCAGCACAAGCTGCTGTTCCTGTCGTTTCTGCCGTATTCGGGCGTGCTGCTGAACTGGGGCAAGCTACCCAAGCGGGACAAGGAACTGGTGATCCTGCGCGTCGGTCACCTGCGCGGGTCGGAGTACGAGCTGCAGCAGCATCGCAGGCTGGCCCGCAGCCGTGGCGTCGATGCGGCCTTGCAGGACAAGATCTTTGCCGGCCCGACGGCCGAGGGATTGACTGACCGTCAGCGCGCGCTGCTGACGGCGGTGGACGAGTTCATTCTGCATCGCGATCTGTCCGATGACACGTTCGCAACCCTGTCGACGCACTTGAGCCGCGAGCAGGTGATCGAATTCTGCGCCCTGGCAGGGCATTACGACGCGATCGCAGGAATTCTGGCCACGCTGCGGGTGCCGATGGACTTCCCCGACTAGGGCCGAACTATCCCTTGTAGGGCTGGGCCTTGTGCGTGACGACGGCCTTCTCCGTGTCCAAAACTGTCGGCGGAATCGTGGTGGTCACCGTCTCGCCCTGCGTCATCGGGCCCGGCAGGATCGGTGCCGCCACAGGCGACGAATCCCCGGGGACGCCATCGTCGAACGCAACAGTCACTGCCCCCATCGCGACCACGGCGCTCCCGCCGATCATTGCCATCAGCACTTTGGTGCTCACAGCACCCCGCCACTCCGCCATGACACAACCCCCCGTTCACAGCCGGATTCTGTCGGAACCGGCTGTTAGGCAGTTGACACCGCGATGCTTGCAGCAGCCTGGAACGGACCTGCCGAAGAGCTGACAGAAGGCGCTACAGGTAAGTGACGCCGAGGACGATCAGCGTGAAGATCACCGGCGAGACCGGCATGCAGCCCAGGAACGCCGCCCACACCATGCGCTTGCGCTGATACTCCCGCCACGCCAGATAGCCGACCGCCGCGGCGAGCACGAGGATGACCGCCGAGAGGATCAGCACCCAGAAGCTGACATCCTGCCCGCTGGTCGCCAACGAGATACCGATCAGCCACAGGATGTGGCCCAGCACGATTCCGCCGATACCGGCGATCAGCGTCGGTCTCAAAAGTTGATCATGTGGCCGGCGAGACCGTGGAAGCATTCCTGGAGTGCCTCCGACAGCGTCGGATGGGTGTGCACGTTACGGGTCAGCTCGTTGACGGTCAGATCCCACTTCTGCGCAAGGGTCAGCTCCGGCAGGAGTTCCGAAACGTCCGGACCGATCAGGTGGCCGCCGAGGAGTTCGCCGTATTTGGCGTCGGCGATCACCTTGACGAACCCGGTCGGGTCAGCCAGCCCGTGCGCCTTGCCGTTGGCGGTGAACGGGAACTTGGCCACCTTCACGTCGTAGCCCTCATCGCGGGCCTGCTGCTCGGTGAGGCCGAAGCTGGCGACCTGCGGCTGGCAGAACGTCGCGCGCGGCAGCATCCGATAGTCACCGAGCGCCAGCGTCTCGGCGCCGGCGATGGTTTCGGCGGCCACCACGCCCATTGCCTCGGCGACGTGGGCAAGCTGCAGCTTGGCCGTGACGTCGCCGATGGCGTAGATGTGCGGCACGCTGGTGCGCATGTAGTCGTCGATGCCGATCGCCTTGCGGTCGGTCAGCTCCACACCGGTCGACTCCAGCCCGAAGCCTTCGACGTTCGGGGCGAAACCGATGGCCTGCAACACCTTGTCGGCCTTGAGCTCCTCGGTCTTGCCGTCCTTGCTGACCACGACGGTCACAGTCGACCCGTCGTCGTCAATGGACTCCACCTTGGTGCCGGTGAGGATCTTCACGCCGAGCTTCTTGTACTGCTTCTCGATCTCCTTGGAGACCTCGGCGTCTTCGTTGGGCAGCGCGCGCGGCAGGAACTCGACGATGGTGACGTCGACGCCGTAGTTCTTCATGACGTAGGCGAACTCCATGCCGATCGCGCCGGCGCCGGCGATGACGATCGACTTGGGCAGCTCCCGGGACAGGATCTGCTCCTCGTAGGTGACGACGTTCTTCGACAGCGAGGTCCCCGGAACCAGACGGGTACTCGAACCGGTCGCGATGATCGCGTTGTCGAACTCGACCTTCTCGGTTCCACCCTCGTTGAGGTCGACCTCGATGCTGTTCGGGCCGGTGAACTTCCCGTACCCGTGGATCTCGGTGATCTTGTTCTTCTTCATCAGGAAGTGCACGCCGGCGACGCGCCCCTCAGCTACCTTCCGGCTGCGGTCGAAGGCGACTCCGTAATCGAAGGTGGCCTCTCCGCTGATGCCGAATGTCTTGGCGTCCTTGGAGAAGATGTGGGCCAACTCGGCGTTGCGCAGCAACGCTTTCGACGGGATGCAGCCCACATTGAGGCAGACTCCGCCCCAATACTTGGGTTCGATGATGGCGGTGTTCAGTCCGAGCTGTGCCGCGCGGATCGCCGCGACGTATCCGCCGGGACCGGCTCCGACAACGACGACGTCATAGTGAGTCACGACCTCAGCCTATCGTCGGACGGGCGATCCATTCGAAGTAGTAGGCGCCATGCAGCAGCGCGGCGGTGGTCACCGAGGCCAACGGCGCCGACATCAGCGCGATGGCCAGCGCTGTTACCGGTGGCCGGTTCTGCACCATCGAGACCAGCATGCTGGCGACCGAGCAGACGATCAGGTAGATCAGCACGCAGAACACCGCGGGGGTTTTCTGCAGCGAGGTGTACCACCAGAAGTAGAAGCCCAGGCCGGCGGCTGCGGCCAGGACCCAGACCGCGGCGACGATGAACACGAACTGCCACCGCTTCACGTACTGGTAGGTGCCTGCGGCGGCCGTCGACGCGGGCGGCACGACCACCGGTTCCGCGTGGAGCGAACCCTCGACCCGGTGCAGGAACGCATCGGTGTCGAAGTTCTCCAACTCGCTGAAGGCGATGGATTCCTCGGAGACTTCCGCCTCGGGTTCGTCGGTCAGTGAGCGGAGCGCGTGGGGATGCGGGCCGGTGTCGAAGATCGGCGCGTGGTGGGGCTCGGTCGACGGGAGGGACGTTTTTTCAGCCATGAGACACCACCTGAACCAGAACCAATGCCCCCAGCCAACCTGGCGCCATCGCCAGAATGAACGCCCCCGCTGTCGTCATCCAGCGGCGCCTCGAGAACAGGATCAGGAGCATGCCGATGACGCTCGGAACAGCAACCACCAAGCCCACCACCAGGTCGGGGCGAACGGGTGTCTTGACCAGCAGGGTGGCCACGACCGCCGCAATGAGTCCGGTCACGGTGCCCACCAGCAATGCACTTGTGAGCAGCCATGCCCGAGGCAGGGGTATCACGCTTACGAGGGTACGTGCAGTGACGCGGTCTATTGCTGAACGACTCCGGCGCGCCGACCAGGGATTGCACATGCGTCTGCCGCTTCGGCAACCACCAGATCGGTCCGTTCGGCCGGACGCTCGCCGCGCTCGTAATCGGCTCCGCTCAGCGGAGAATCGCTGGCCAGCAACCGGTTTTCGGCATCGCTGAACGCCCGTCCGCGACTCAGGAAGCGCATCCCTTCCGGGGCCTCGAGGCTGAAGCCGCCGCCTCGACCGGGGACGACGTCGATGATGAGTTGGGTGTGTTTCCACGTCTCGAACTGCGGGCCGGAAATCCAGACCGGGGTGCCTTCGAGCACCCCGAGCAGCACGTCACGGTCGCCGACGATGAAGTCGCCGTCGGGGTAACACATCGGCGACGACCCGTCGCAGCAGCCGCCGGACTGGTGGAACATCAGCGGCCCGTGCCGCTGCTGCAAGCGGTGCAGAAGTTCGGCGGCTGCTGCGGTGATCAGTGCCCGCGGCGGCGCCTGCTCCGTCACTAGAAGAACCCCTGCGCCTTGTTGGAGTACGAGACGAGCAGATTCTTGGTCTGCTGATAGTGGTCGAGCATCATCTTGTGGTTTTCCCGGCCGATGCCGGACTGCTTGTAGCCACCGAACGCCGCGTGCGCGGGATAAGCGTGGTAGCAGTTCGTCCACACCCGCCCGGCCTTGATGTCGCGCCCGGCGCGGTAGGCAGTGTTGCCATCACGGCTCCACACCCCGGCCCCCAACCCGTAGAGGGTGTCGTTCGCGATCCGGATGGCGTCGTCGTAATCGGTGAACGACGTCACCGACACCACGGGTCCGAAGATCTCCTCCTGGAAAATCCGCATCGCGTTGTCGCCGGTGAAAATGGTGGGCTGCACGTAGTAGCCGCCGTTGAGGTCACCACCCAACTCGGCACGCTCACCGCCGGTCAGGATTTGAGCGCCTTCACTCTTGCCGATCTCGATGTAGGACAAGATCTTTTCGAGCTGGTCGTTGGACGCCTGCGCGCCGATCATGGTTTCGGTGTCGAGGGGATCCCCTTGCCGGACCGCTTTGGTGCGGATCGCCGCCATGGCAAGGAAGTCGTCGTAGATATCGGACTGAATCAGCGACCGCGACGGACACGTGCACACCTCACCCTGGTTGAGGGCGAACATGGTGAACCCTTCCAACGCCTTGTCCTGATAGTCGTCGTTGGCGGCCATCACATCGGAGAAGAAGATATTCGGGCTCTTCCCGCCCAGCTCCAGCGTGACCGGGATCAGGTTCTGGGAGGCGTACTGCATGATCAGCCGACCGGTGGTGGTCTCCCCGGTGAACGCGATCTTGGCGATCCGATTGCTCGACGCCAGCGGTTTGCCGGCCTCCACACCAAATCCGTTGACCACGTTGAGGACTCCGGCGGGCAGCAGGTCGGCGATCAACGAGATCAGATACAGCACCGACGCCGGGGTCTGCTCGGCAGGCTTCAGCACGATCGCGTTACCGGCGGCCAACGCCGGCGCCAGCTTCCACACCGCCATCAGGATCGGGAAGTTCCACGGAATGATCTGCCCCACCACCCCCAACGGCTCGTGGAAGTGATAGGCCACGGTGTCCTCATCGATCTGCGACAGCGCGCCTTCCTGAGCGCGTATCGCGGCGGCGAAATAGCGAAAATGGTCCACCGCCAACGGAATATCGGCGTTCAGCGTTTCCCGGATCGGCTTGCCGTTATCCCACGACTCGGCCAGCGCGATCGACTCCAGATTCGCCTCAATCCGGTC
Source organism: Mycolicibacterium rhodesiae (assembly GCF_002086695.1). Taxonomy (GTDB): domain Bacteria; phylum Actinomycetota; class Actinomycetes; order Mycobacteriales; family Mycobacteriaceae; genus Mycobacterium; species Mycobacterium rhodesiae. Next base: position 277,984 of record NZ_MVIH01000003.1, on the reverse strand, counting down.
AGCGATCTTGTTCAAGATCACCGCCCGCTCCCCCGCCGACGTCTTACCCCATGCCGGCGCCGCGGCGTGCGCGGCATCCAACGCCTTCTCGATATCGGCATCGGTCGAGCGTGCGACTTCGCAGAACACCTCACCGGTCACCGGCGTCGGATTCTCGAAATACTGACCGCCCACCGGCGCAGTCCACTCACCACCGATGAAGTTCTCGTAGCGGGACTGAAAAGACATGGCAGATCCCGACGTTCCGGGGCGGGCGAACACTGGCATAGGTACTCCTCTACGAGACACTTGCATTGATACGAACGGCGCGAACCGCGGGTGCGGTCGACGCGGGCAACACCATCGAGAGGTCCGCGGGATAGCGCACCGTCACCTCGATTCCGCCGGCGAAGCGATAGGGCTGGGCGGCAAGCAGACCGGCGAACTGCTTGCGCAGCCGGGACAATTCGGCGCGGACCGTGACGACCCGGGAACGATCACCATAGAGGTCGGCTGCCAACTCGGGCGCCGATCGGCCGCGCGGGTCCCGCGCCAGGATCAGCAGGATCTCGGCGTGGCGCAGCGAGACGTCATGGCGCCAACGCCCGAACTGTCCCGTCATGTCCAACGCCGGTGCGCCTGCGACGGTCAAGTCCAACGAGGCCTGCGCCAACGCGGGCGCATCGTCGTCGTCAGCCGGCCGAACCAGCCAACCGCCGGGCAACACGTCGATATCGCAGATACCGAAGCTGGGGATCCACGAGCGGCCTGCCGCGACGTCCTCGGGCAACAGGATGCGATGGTGCAACGGCAGCGAATCGACGGCCGCCACCCAACCCTCGGCGTCGACCGCCAACGCGGGCTTGCCGATCCGGGCCAAAATCGGGGCCGCGACCATGCGCAGCCGGTTCAGGGTGCGGTCGTGTTGTTCGCGCAGGTGTGACTCGGCGAGCCGGGCGACAGCGTCGACCAGAGCCACGGTCGTCGGGTGCACGGTCGCGGCGGGGCCGGAAACGTCGACCACACCGATCACCTGCCCGGTTCGCGGATCGCGGATGGGTGCGCCCGCACACGTCCACGAGTGGTGGGTCCGTAGAAAGTGCTCGGCGGAGAACACCTGCACGGCGCGATTGGACACCAGCGCGGTGCCGATGGCATTGGTACCGACCTCTCCTTCGCCCCAGTGCGCACCTTCGATGAAGCCCAACCGGTCGGCGTTGGTGAGAACCGCGGACGATCCCGACCGCCACAGCACCCGGCCCTGCGCGTCGGCGACGACCAGGATGTTGGTGCCATCAGCGACCAGCGATTCCAGCCCGCGGGAAACGTCGTCGAGGACCGCCATCAAGCCCGAGGCTCGACGGAGCGCCTCCAGGCCGCCGGCTTCCACGACGGGCTGGGCGCGGCGGTCAGGGTCCACACCGGCCGACATCAGCCGCTGCCACGATTCGCCGATGACGTCTCGCGGGCGGGCCGGGGCGCGATGGCCCGCCATCGTCGCGTCGTAGACAGCCGACATCAGCCGCGCATAGTTGCGCGGATCCTCGCCGAGCGCGACTGCGGGCTCAGGCACGTAGACCCCTTGCATTACTGCCGATTGTGCTCCGCATCTCAGCGGTAAACCAGGCCGCCGTCGATCAGGCCCGACTGACCGGTCATGTAGTCGGCGTCCGGGCCGGCCAGATACGAGACGAAGCCCGCCACGTCGTCGGGGGTTTCTGCGCGACCCAGGGCGATACCACCGACGAACTTCTTGTAGGTCTCGCCTTCGGCGGCGCCGGTCAGTTCGGCGAACCGTTTGTCGATCTCCACCCACATGTCGGTGCCGACCACACCCGGGCAGTAGGCGTTCACCGTGATCCCATCGGCGGCGTGTTCCTTGGCGGCGGCCTGAGTGAGTGCACGCACGGCGAACTTGGAGGCGCTGTAGGGGCCGAGCATGGCGAAGCCGTCGTGGCCGGCAATCGACGACGCATTGATGATCTTTCCCTTGGTGCCGTTCTCCCTGAACTTGGCAACAGCGGCTTGAGTGCCCCACAGCACGCCGTTGACGTTGATCGCCCAGAGCTTCTCGATCTGTTGGGGCGTGACGCCGACGATCGGACCGACGAGGGCGATTCCGGCGTTGTTGACCATGATGTCGAAGCCGCCGAGCGACGAGGCGGCATGGTCGACAGCGGCGAAGACCTGTTCGCGTTCGCTGACGTCAGCGACGAAAGTGGTTGCGTTGCAACCGATCTCTTTGATCTCTTCGGCGACGGCGTCAATGCCGTCTGGTCGCACATCCACGAGAGCGAGATCGGCCCCGTCACGGGCGAGTCGCAGCGCGATGCCGCGTCCGATACCTCGCGCCGCTCCGGTGACCAGTGCGACCTTGCCATGCAACCTCATGATTCTCCGTTCGGGTCGACCAGAACCTTCATCTTGGTGCCGGCGTGCAGCGCCTCGAATCCTTCGTCGACCACATCGTCGATCGGAATCCGGGTCACCCAACCGGTGGTGTCGTACCTGCCGTCGGCCATCAGCGCGATGACCGCGTCGAAATCGGCGCCGGTATAACACAGCGATCCCTGGATGCGGGACTCGTTCATCACCAAGTTGAGAAGTGGTGTTTCCAAGGGCTTTTCGTAGATCGCGACACTGACCATGGGTTTGCGCGAACCCACGCAGGCCAGCGCCGTCGCCACCGCGGGGGTGACGCCGGCGGCATCGAACACCGCATCGGCCCCGCGTCCTCCGGTGTGCTCTGCGATGAAGCCCGCGACGTCGAGGGCGGTTGGATCCAGCGTCGTCGCGCCGAGTGCTTCGATGGCGGCGCGCCGGGTCGGAGAAGGTTCGACCACGAGGACGTCGTCAAGGCCCTTGCCGCGCAACGCAAACCACAGTCCTATCCCGATCGGGCCGGCACCGAACACCATCGCGGTGTCGCCGGGGTGTGCGTCGCCCAGGGTGGCGGCGTGGTACGCCACCGACATCGGCTCGACGAGCGCCCCGAGTTCCAGCGAGACGTTGCCGGGGAGCTTGTGCAGCATGCCGGTCGGCACCACGGTGTACTCGGCCATCCCACCGTCGGACATCAGCCCGTGGAAGCCGATCTGCTGGCAGACGTTGTAGTTGCCCGCCCGGCACGGTGCGCAGTGGTCGCATCTGTAGATGGGTTCGACGGCGACGCGGTCGCCTTCCGCCCAGCCCGTGACCCCGTCCCCGACCGCGGTGATGGTGCCCGAGAATTCATGCCCGATGGTGAGCGGCAGTTCGGCGCCGGTCAGCGGATGCGGCTGGGTCGGGATGAAGATCGGCCCAGCGTAGTACTCGTGCAGGTCGGTGCCGCAGATCCCGTTGAAGCCGACTTTGAGTTTGACGGTGCCCGGCCGCGGCTCGGGTTCGGCGACGTCATCGATCTCGATCTTGTTCGGTCCGTAGTACACAGCTGCCTTCATGCCGCAGTTCTATGTGACGACGACCACATCGGAAAGAGTTGCAGGGGGTTGCAGCCGACGTTGGTACGTTGCGTACGGGGGAGGACGGTTCTGCATGAAGGTGTTCGACGTCGTCATCGTTGGGGCTCGATGCGCCGGATCGCCGCTGGCCGCAAGGCTGGCGCGGCGCGGGCTGGACGTCTGCCTGCTGGACAAGGCGCAGTTCCCGTCCGAGACGCCATCGACCCACATCATCCAGCCGCGCGGCGCGCAGGCCCTCGAGCGGATCGGAGCGCTCGACGCAGTCCTGTCGGCCGGAGCCGCGACCATCAACAGCTTCACGATGGTCAACGACGACGTGCGCATCGAAGGCGAGTTCGACGAGTCGACGTTTCCCCTACCGGGGTTGTGCGTACGGCGCGTCACGCTCGACGCGGTCCTGGTCGACACCGCCGCGAACGCCGGCGCGGACGTGCGCACCGGCGTCAAGGCCACCGGCCTCATCACCGTCGGCGAGCGGGTCGCAGGCGTCGAGACCGATCACGGACCGATTCGCGCGCGGTTGGTGGTCGGGGCCGATGGTCGGCATTCGCAGGTGGCCAAAGATGTTGGTGCGAAGGAGTATTCGATCACCCCCATGGGAAGGGTTCCGGTGTGGGGGTACTTCGAGGGCGTCGCCGATCGCGAAGGGCGCCTGCGGCTCGCACGTCTTGGAGAGAACGCCTACCTGGCCAGCCCCACCGATGACGGTCTGTACATGGTTTGTGTTGCGGCGGGCACCGACAGCGGCGCCCACCGGGAGGAGGCGTTCGCTGCCGCGCTGGAAGGTTGGCCTGAGCTCGCCGATACCCTCTCCGGCGGCCGCCGGATCGGACCGCTGAGGGTCATGGCCAAGTGGCACGGCTATCTCCGCCAGGCGGCCGGACCAGGCTGGGTGCTGATCGGTGACGCCGGTCATTTCAAGGACTTCACACCGGGCCAAGGCATCGCAGATGCGCTGTGCCAGGTGGAGCTGCTCGACCAGACCCTGCCCGCCGACTTCGGCAACGCGTCCAACCTCGACGCCGCGAACCAGCGGTGGTGGCGGTGGCGTGACCGCGACGCCTACGCGATGCATTGGTTCGCCTCCGACCTGGGCGCGCCCGGTGCGCCGACCCCCGTGATCACCGAGGTGCTCCGCGACATCTCCGGCGACCCGGAGGCGCGCAGAACCCTGATGCGTGTCCTCAACCACGAGGTCGCACCGAGAGAACTTCTCGCGCCACGCCGTCTCGCCGTCGCCGTGGGACGCGCCGTCCGCACCCGACCTCGTGAGATCCGTACGACCGGGCGGGAGGTCGCGGTGGCAATCCGCAACGAGGTCCGTCGTGCCCGAATGACCCGAACGGTCCCACCCGGATTGCACGCGCCCTAGTTGCAACGGCTCGCAACTCTTGCCAGGTCTTGCGCATCGGGTGTGGTGTGGCTCACATGACTTCAACTCTCGAACCCCAGACCACCAGCGCCGTGACGCCGCAGCAGCGCGTCGATGCCTGGCTCGCCGACTTCGAAGCTGCCTTGCGCAGCCGCGACGTCGCGCGCGTCGTCGGCATGTTCGCCGTCGACAGCTTTTGGCGTGACCTGGTGTCGTTCACCTGGAACATCAAGACGATGGAGGGCCGTGATCGGATCGCCGAGATGCTCGGCGCGCGGCTGTCCGACACCGACCCGTCCGGCTTCCGCACTCGTGAGGAACCCACCGTCGACGGCGATGTCACGTCCGCCTTCATCGAGTTCGAGACCGGCGCGGGACGCGGCACCGGACACCTGCGTCTCAAGGGGAATGAGGCGTGGACGCTGCTGACCGCGCTGCAGGAACTCAAGGGACACGAGGAGCGCAAGGGCGCCTCCCGGGTGCTGGGTGCGGTTCACGGCGACGACCCCGATACCCGGTCGTGGGCGGAGAAGCGCGCCGAGGAAGAAGCCCAGCTGGGTCGCACGGTGCAGCCCTACACACTGGTCATCGGAGGCGGTCAGGGTGGAATCGCCCTGGGTGCGCGGCTGCGCCAGCTCGGGGTGCCCGCCATCGTGGTCGACCGTCACGAGCGGCCCGGGGACCAGTGGCGCAAGCGGTACAAGTCGCTCTGCCTGCACGACCCCGTCTGGTACGACCACCTGCCGTACCTGCCGTTCCCGCAGAACTGGCCGGTGTTCGCGCCCAAGGACAAGATCGGCGACTGGCTGGAGTTCTACACCCGGGTGATGGAGGTGCCGTACTGGTCGAAGACCACCTGCCTGTCGGCGACTTTCGACGAGGCCGCCCAGCAGTGGACCGTCGAGGTCGACCGCGACGGTGAGCGGCTGACCCTGCATCCCACTCACTTGGTGCTCGCGACGGGCATGTCAGGCAAGCCGCACGTGCCGGCGCTGCCGGGTCAGGACATCTTCCGCGGCGATCAGCATCACTCCAGTGCCCACCCCGGCCCCGACCCGTACGTGGGCAAGAAGGCGGTGGTGATCGGCTCGAACAACTCCGCCCACGACATCTGCAAGGCGCTCTACGAAAACGGTGTCGACGTGACCATGGTGCAGCGATCGTCGACGCACATCGTCAAGTCGGACACCCTGATGGACATCGGTTTGGGTGACCTGTATTCCGAACGCGCGCTGGCGGCGGGAATGACCACCGAAAAGGCCGACCTCACGTTCGCGTCGCTGCCGTACCGGATCATGCACGAGTTCCAGATTCCGCTCTACGACCAGATGCGGGAGCGCGACAAGGAGTTCTACGCCCGGCTCGAAGCAGCGGGGTTCGAATTGGACTGGGGTGCAGACGGATCCGGGTTGTTCATGAAGTACCTCCGTCGCGGTTCCGGCTACTACATCGACGTCGGCGCCTGCGACCTGGTGGCCGACGGCAGGATCAAGCTGGCTCACGGCCAGGTCGATCGGCTCACCGAGGATTCGGTGGTCCTCGCCGACGGCACCGAACTACCTGCCGACGTGGTGGTCTACGCCACCGGGTACGGGTCGATGAACGGCTGGGCGGCCGACCTGATCGGCCAGGAGGTGGCCGACAAGGTCGGCAAGGTGTGGGGGTTGGGCTCGGACACCCCGAAGGACCCCGGCCCCTGGGAGGGCGAGCAGCGCAACATGTGGAAGCCCACCCAGCAGCAGAACCTCTGGTTCCACGGGGGCAATCTGCACCAGTCGCGGCATTATTCGCTGTATTTGGCGTTGCAGCTCAAGGCTCGCTACGAAGGAATTCCCACACCGGTGTACGGGCTGCAGGAGGTGCATCACCTGAGCTGAGGCCCCGCCCGCAGAATAGAGGGCATGGCCGAAGACGACCCTTACCTCTGGCTCGAAGAAGTTGCTGGTGACGAGCAGCTCGCCTGGGTGCGTAAGCACAACGATCCGACTGTCGCCGAATTCAGCGACGAAAGGTTCGAGCAGATGCGCGCCGAGGCGCTGGAGGTTCTCGACACCGACGCGCGGATTCCGTATGTGCGCCGGCGCGGCGAGTATCTCTACAACTTCTGGCGCGACGCGGCCAACCCGAGGGGGTTGTGGCAGCGAACCACGCTGGAGAGCTACCTCACCGAGGACCCCGACTGGGATGTGGTCATCGACGTCGACGCTCTCGCCGCCGCCGACGGCGAGAAGTGGGTGTGGGCGGGCGCCGATGTCATCGAGCCGGACTACACACGGGCGCTGGTCAGCCTGTCACCAGGCGGCTCGGATGCGGCGATCGTGCGCGAATTCGACATGATCACACGAGAATTCGTCGCTGACGGGTTCGAACTCCCGGAAGCGAAGTCGCAGGTGTCGTGGGAAGACCACGACACGGTCTTGGTGGGAACCGACTTCGGACCCGACTCGATGACGGAGTCCGGTTATCCGCGGGTGGTCAAGCGGTGGCGACGCGGGCAGCCGCTGACCGAGGCGGAGACAGTCTTCACCGGACCGGTCACCGACGTGATCGTCGGAGCATCGGTGGACCGCACACCCGGCTACGAGCGCACGATGCTGCACCGCGCGATCGACTTCTTCAACGACGAGGTTTACGAGCTGCGCGCCGGCGAGCTGATCCGCATCGACGCCCCGACCGATGCCAGCGTGTCGGTGCACCGCGACTGGCTACTGATCGAACTGCGCAGCGACTGGGAGACCGGCACCGCGTCATATCGCGCCGGGTCGCTCCTGGCTGCCGACTACGACGAATTTCTCTCGGGGACAGCCGAATTAGCGGTGGTCTTCGAACCTGACGAGCATTCCAGTCTGCACCAATACTCGTGGACGCTCGATCGCCTGCTGCTGGTGAGTCTGGTCGACGTCGCCAGTCGGGTCGAGATCGTGACACCGGGTTCCTGGACCCGTGAACCCGTCGCGGGCGTCGGGGACAACACCATCATCGTTGCCACCGATCCAGACGGTGACGAAATCTTCTTGGATAGCAGCGATTTCATCACGCCGTCACGACTGCTGCATGGAAGGGCGGGCGGCGAGCTCACGGAGATCAAGCGGGCGCCATCGTTCTTCGACGCCGCCGACCTGGAGGTGTCCCAGCACTTCGCCACCTCCGACGACGGCACGGCCATCCCCTACTTCGTCGTCGGTCACAAGCACGATGGGGCGCCGGGCCCGACGCTGCTGGGTGGTTACGGCGGATTCGAGGTGTCACGGACTCCGGGGTACGACGGGGTGCTGGGCCGGCTGTGGCTATCGCGGGGCGGGACCTACGTGTTGGCGAATATCCGCGGCGGCGGAGAGTACGGACCGGGCTGGCACACCCAGGCCATGCGGGATGGTCGGCACAAGGTGGCGGAGGACTTCGCCGCGGTCGCAGGCGATCTCGTCAACCGAGGTATCACCACCGTCGAGCAGTTGGGCGCACAGGGCGGCAGCAACGGCGGCCTGCTGATGGGCATCATGCTGACCAAGTACCCGCATCTTTTCGGCGCGCTGGTGTGCCAGGTGCCGCTGCTGGACATGAAACGGTTCCATCTGCTTCTGGCCGGCGCGTCGTGGGTGGCCGAGTACGGCGACCCGGACGAGCCCGAGGACTGGGCGTTCATCTCGGAGTACTCGCCCTACCAGAACATTTCGCCCGACAAACGGTATCCCCCGGTGCTGATCACCACGTCGACGCGTGACGATCGGGTGCACCCCGGCCATGCCCGCAAGATGACGGCGGCGCTGGAGGCGGCCGGGCATCCGGTCTGGTACTACGAGAACATCGAGGGCGGTCACGCCGGGGCGGCCGACAACGCGCAGACGGCGTTCAAGTCTGCCCTGAGCTACTCGTTCCTGCACCGGATGCTGGGCTGATCGGGTGAGTTGACCAGGGCGGACGACGTAGTACCCTCTAGCTAACAGCTAACTCGCTTGGGGGTGTTTCATGCAGGTCGACCTCGGTGAAATGCGGTCGGGCGCAAACCGCTCGTACAACGCCGCTGATCGAGCTCAAGAAGGTGCCAGTGCGCTTTCTCGCACGGCAGTCGCGCCAGGGATTTTTGGCGCATTCGAGACCGCGGAAGCGTTTCACTCTTCACTGAGCCAGAAGCACACCCACCATGTGACTCGCATGGCGGACCACTCTGTTGGGCTCGGAGCGCTCGGCGATAAGGCCCACCGCGCTGCCTCTGGGTTCAGCGATATGGAGGAGCTCAACACCGAAGCAGTGCGTGAGGTGCTGTGGCCGAGTACCCAAGCCTGAGATACATCAGCATTGCGGAACTCATCGCTGGCGCAGGTGGGGATCCCTGGCGCACTGACGCGACGCTTGCAAGCGGCGAGCCGAAGCAGATAGCAGATCTCGCGACCGCCTTCTACAAAGCGGGTGTGTGCATGACCGAGACATCAGAAGCATTCACAGATGCGCGCATCAGGTTCGAATCGTCTTGGAACCGAGAGAACGGCAACCACCCGATAAACGACTCCGCAGAGGTCCAGCAGAGGACGTTGGCACTTCATCTCGACAAGCAACAGCTCACCAAAATCGGAGTCGATTTGGAGAAAGTCGCCGCTTCGCTCGCAGAGGCACAACGTTCGTCACGAAACGCGATTGCGGCACTGGATTCCAGCCTCAAAGAGATCGATGACGCCATCGACAGGGCACTTAAACAAGGCGCCAAGCTGACTGAGGCCGACCTCGAGCCGTTGGAAAACATTGCCGTCCTAGACACCAGGGAAGCGCTCGCGCAGATCGAGACAAGCCGCGATTCGTACAGCGGCGAACTGACCCGCGCGATGGCAGAGATGGAGTCTGAGGGATACACACCTGATGTCATTGATGGAGTTGATGGTGACGGGGCGAACGCCGCAGGAGACGCCCAGTCGACGGCCAACACGTACGGCGAAGGCCAACGAGCTCAGGATGAAGCTCTACTGGACTCTGCTGGCCCGATGACGCCTGAGAAAGCAGAAGCAGCTGCACGCCTACGTGACTACGCCACAATCACCGAACCTGGAGCTAGTCCCGATGCTGTGCGGCTGGCTGGTGAACGGCTTGATGACTACGTTAAGAGCACCCGTTCGGGGCCTTGGGCGCCCGACCCGATCTTGGGAGTTCCACCATCGCGACGTGCTCTTGTGCGAAGGGAATGGCAAAAGCAGCTCGAACAGGGACAACCTTGGATGCCCCCCATGACACCCGACGAGGCAACGCGGTGGATGGACCAGCAAGAGGCCGAGGCGCGGCTGGCCACCATGAATTCGACGCAGAAGGCTCTTGAAGATTCCGGAATGCCCACGGAGAGAGCAAAATCCGTCGTCTCCGCCCTGGCCTCTGGGCTAACTTGGCAGGATCTGCAGCAATACGCCAATGTGACCGGCGATGCCGCGACAGACATCGACGGTCGGGCTCCGGTCGGGCGCCACGCTCTCGATGGTTTCAACCCTGACACGATCCGAGCGATCGGCAACGTTGGCAAGGGCCTCAAAGGAGCAGGCTCGCTGCTGGAAATCGGTTTGGCGATTGACGCTTGGCGGCACGGTGCACCCGCCGACGAGACGTTTGCAGGACTTGGAGGAAGCTTGCTCGGTGGCGCTGGCGGAGGTGCAGCACTCGGCTTCCTCGGCGGGTGGGCCCTCGGTCCTGGCGGCGCCTTCGTCGGCACAATGGTGGGGGGCTTGGCGGGGGGAACTTGGGGAGAACAAACGAGCCGTTGGGTCGTCCGGGAGATGAAGCATGGTTGAGTCGGGTCAGGGACTCTACCCGTCAGCGATGTCGGCTCTGGCACTATCACATTGGAGCCAGGCCTTCTTTGTGTCTGGTCTCGCCGTGGGTTTCTTGGCGGTTGCCAGTGCTGCTTTGCCGATCAGCATCAAGCGGAAGCGCTGGACATTCTGGACGTGCTGGATCGCAGCGGCCATCTTGCTGGCGCTAAGCGGCGTAGGACGCGGCATCGCGGAAGCTGGGATTGCCGCTCTAGTAGCTGTCGTGGGCGGCGGTTTGTTTGCCTTTTACTTCACACCTTTTATTAAAATCGGCGGTCGAGTTCGCACGTTCTGGATCAGCGACGCTCGCGAGGACCCGGACACCCCGCCTTCTCCGCCAGACAGTTACTTAGAGCGCGTCACAGCTCCCAGCATGTGGTGGAACTTAGCCCTAGTTGGCGTCATCACAGGCGGGTTCGCTTTGTCGATGGGATGGCTTGCCCCAGTTGGCATCATGGGCGGTGCGCTCCTCGCTGCTCCGCTCGCCTTAATCGGTTACCTAGACAGAAAGGACCGGTATCCAGTAGCTCGAGGGCGCTATGTCCCATTTGCCATCGTGGTCCTGTCATCAATACCGACGCTGCTGTGGCCGACGCTGGTGTACTTCGTCGCCTACTACATGACCACGCCGACGCCGCGTGAGGAACTCACGCACGAACCCTTCCGCCGACCATGACTCTTGAAACCTGGTCGCACTGGCTGTTTATCGGCGGCGCAGCACTGCTCATCTGCGCCTGGCTCGGCACCGCGTTCGTCAAAGACCGTCAATACGAGCGTTGGCTGTACTGGTTCGGCTCATTGCTCGGCGGCGCCTTCATCTCCCTGAGCTTGGCAGGCCGGGGATGGAAGGTTGTGGTGGCCGCGGCAGTCTGCATCGCTTTTGTCGCTGTGCTGCAGGCCTATTTCAAGACCCCCTACATCAGGATTCGAGGACGCAACCATGCCTTCTCGATGCAGGACAGCGCGCCTGATCCAACCGACGCCATCGACGATGATCAGCCATCGATGCCACCACGCGACAGCTACCCCGGTCGCGTCACCGCGTCCAAGACGTGGTGGTTGTTCGTCGCATGCGTCGGGTTGTTCGGCTTCGGTGGCGCCCTGACGGAGTGGAATGCAAAGACCCTCCCCGCAGCATTAATAGTTTGTCTGGGAGCCCTCGTGTCGGGTATCGACGATGCGACACGCAAACTCCCGAAGGCGCGCGGGCAGAACACCCAGGCCATCATTGCTGCGGCACTGTCGGTTTCGATGGCGTTCCTGCCGCCGATCCTCTATCTCATCGGCTATCGAATCGGCACGATCCGACCGATGGGCTACGGCCTACGAGACCCGGTCGCCCGGCACTACGCCCGTGAAGACGACGAAGAGTCGTCCGCCTAGTTCGTCCTGGCCAGACTCACCAGCAGCGACACGATGACCCCGATGATCACCAGCCCGCCCCCGGCAATCAGAGTGATGTTCAACCACTGATGCATGCTGTCCTGCGCGGTGCCGACCATCACCTCGGCGATCCGCCGGATATCCCCGGACGAATTGTTCAACACCGCATCCAGGCGTCGGCGGCCGAATTCGATTGCCGCCCAACCAGCCGCGCCCACCAGCAGAGCCGACACGCCCAGTCCTATGAGCATCTTGCCCCGACTGCGTGCCACGAAAAGGGTCAGCAGGGCGAACAGCCCGGCCACCACCGCGGCGCCCACACTGACCCACGGGCCGAACGTCGCAACCGGACGTAACGCGCCGGGCCGCAATGCCGCAGGAGCGTTGTCGGTCAACGGGATTGGTATCGACGACGGCAACGTGACGTTGTAGTCGCTGAGCGTCTCTTTGAACGCGGCGTCCGAGAGCATCGGCGCTGCATCGATCACCCACCGGCCTTGCGAATCGACACTCGAGCGCACCCGGTCGGTGAACAACCAGCGGTGTGCGAAGCGATTCGCCTGCGCGAACTGTCCCGGGAACGTCGAACTCGCGGTGTAGGCGGCCGCGACCAGACTTACGGTTCCAGTGTTCACGCTGGTACCCAGCCGACCCACCTGCGAGGTCAACTCCGAGGCCATTGCCGACTGCAGCCCGGGATCGGCCGCGGCCTTCTGCGCCAGTGCCGCGTAGCCGTCCTCGTCGACCAGGTGTTGCTGCACCCAGGCCGCCGGCAGCGCGACCGCCAACAAGAGCGTCGTGACGAGCCACATCAGTAGCGTCGTCGCGAACCGCACGCGTCCTCCTCTGCGGGGACGCGACGCCTCAGTCGGAGTGAGTTGCGCGGCCCACGATCAACGGGTCGGGCTGGCCGACCACCTCATGGTCTTTGTTGTCGTAGTTGAACTTACTCAGCACGTGGCGCATCGCGTTGATCCGCGCGCGTTTCTTGTCGTTGCTTTTGATGACCGTCCACGGCGCGATCTCGGTGTCCGTCCAGGCGAACATGTCTTCCTTGGCGGAGGTGTAGTCGTGCCACTTGTCCAGCGACGCCAGGTCCGTCGGGGACAGTTTCCACTGCCGCACGGGGTCGACCTGGCGAATGGTGAACCGGGTGCGCTGCTCGCTCGAGGACACCGAGAACCACAGCTTGGTCAGGCTGATGCCGTCGTTGACCAGCATCTGCTCGAACAACGGCGCCTGCCGGATGAACTCGGCGTGCTGCTTGGGCGTGCAGTACCCCATCACCCGCTCCACCCCGGCGCGGTTGTACCAGGACCGGTCGAACATCACGATTTCACCTGCCGCAGGCAGGTGGTTGACGTAGCGCTGGAAGTACCACTGAGTGCGTTCCTTCTCGGTGGGCTTCTCCAGCGCCACCACCCGCGCGCCCCTCGGGTTGAGATGCTCCATGAAGCGTTTGATGGTGCCGCCCTTGCCGGCCGCGTCGCGCCCTTCGAACACCAGGACGTGCCGCAGGCCGTGCGTCTGGCTCCACTTCTGCAGCTTCAGCAGCTCGATCTGCAGCAGCCGCTTCTGCTCCTCGTACTCGTTGCGCGACATCCGATGGTCGTACGGGTAGTTCTCCCGCCAGGTGTCGACGGCCAAGCCGGCGGCGTCGAGCAGCACCGGGTCGTCGTCGTCGTCATCGAAAACCGTGTAGCCGTGGCTGTCTAGTGACACGCGCGGAAATTAGCAGCGTGAAGGAAACCGAGGGTGACGCTGCGGTGAACGACCGGTCCCGCCGAGGATCGCGGCGGCCAGGCAGACAATCGCGCTGCCCAGCAGCAGCCCGCCGACGGCGTCGGTGAAGTAGTGATAGGTCACGGCCTGACCTAGCATCCCGAGCAGCACCCAGACGGTGGCGACCACCCCGACGTACAACCGCGCACCCACCACCAGAAGCAGCATGCCGATCACCACCCCCATCAGCGTAGTGTGGCCGCTGGGGTAGGCGACCGCGCCACCCTTCTGCCGGCCGAACATCTCCTTGAACAGGCGCGAAAGGATCACGGCAGCAACAGGACTCACTGCGACCGCGACGACCAGCGGCCAGCGCCGCCGATAGGCGGCCAGCGCCAGGACGCCGACCAGGATCACCGCCATCGTGCGCTGATCGGTGAAGAACAGCAGGCGTCCCAACCCGCTGCCGTTGGCGAGCTGGAACCAATCGTCGAGCGCGGTCGAGCCCTTCCCCACCGCCCAACCGAGCAGCATCATCGCAACCAACCCGACCGGCGGCCACCAGCGGACCGCGGAGGTGGTCAGCGAGCGATGCCCCGTACGTACGCGGCCTGACCAAGGTGCTGGGCGCAGTCGTCGATGATGCTGACCAACCGCATGCTTGCCGTCACCGGCGGATTCCAATTCTCGTCGACCACGCGCGCGAGTTCCTCGGTGGTGACACTGGCGACATACTCCAGGGTGACTTTGTGCACGGCGTGGTAGTAGCCGGCCAGCAGGTCGGCGGGCGCCCGAACCTTGCCGACCTCTTCAGGGGTGTGGCCGTAACCGTGGGCGTCGCGGGGCAGGTCCAGATCAAAGCGGTCCACCCACCCGCCGCTGAACCACACCTGCTCGGTCCCGGCGATATCGGCGAGTTGCGCATCCTGAATCCGAGCGCTGTGCCACACCAGCCACGCGATGCTGTTGGCCGTCGCGGTCGGCCGGAAGAACGAGAGCTCCTCGGTCAGATCGTCGGTGATTTCCTGGACGTGCTCGATGATGCGGGTGAACGAATCCCGCAGGAGTTCGCGGGCGGCGTCTGCGTCGGACAATGAGTCGGCCATAACGTCAGACGCTACGCGGAGTTCGTCGGGGTCTGGGCTTCAGGCTGGGCGCCGTGGAAGACCGCTTCGACGTTGTTGCCCTCCGGGTCGCGGACGAAGGCGCCGTAATAGCCCGGGTGGTATTCGGGCCACAGTCGCGGCTCGTGCAGCGGCTCGACACCGAGCGCCAGGGCGGTATGGAAGAACGCCTGTACCGATTCGGCGTCCTTGGCCGCGAACGCGATGTGCACCTCCCGGTTCGGTCCGTCGGCGTCGCCGGCCGATGCATCGGCGATCCAGAACGTCGGCTTGCCGTCGGTGCCATAACCGATGGCTTCACCGAAGTCCATCACCCGGTGGTAGCCCAAGACGTGCAGGACCTTGTCGTAGAACTCCTGGGATTCGGCGTACTTGTCACAGTTGATTCCGAAGTGATCGATCACACCTCCATCGTGACAGGGGGTGGCGACGTAATGTCGTCGGTATGAGCTATGACCTGGTCATCCGCAACGGAACGATCGTCGACGGGCTGGGCGGCGAGCCCTACCCCGGTGATGTCGCGGTGTCCGACGGCGTCATCGCCGCGGTGGGCACCGTCACCGAAAAAGGTGGGCGGGAGATCGACGCCACCGGCCTTCTCGTCACCCCCGGCTTCGTCGACCTGCACACCCATTACGACGGGCAGGCGATCTGGTCGGATCGGATGACGCCGTCGTCGGCTCACGGAGTGACCACGGCAGTCATGGGCAATTGCGGCGTCGGCTTCGCACCGTGCCGCCCGGAGGACCACGACACGCTCGTCGACGTCATGGCCGGTGTCGAGGACATCCCCGGCGTCGTGATGGTCGACGGATTGCCGTGGACCTGGGAGACGTTCCCCGAATTCCTTGACGCGCTGGATTCGCGACAGCGCGACATCGACGTCGCGGCGTTCCTGCCGCACTCCCCGCTGCGGGTGTACGTGATGGGTGAGCGCGGCGTCAACCGCGAGCTGCCCACTCCCGAGGATCTGGCATTGATGCGCAAGCTGGCCGAGGAAGCGATCCGCGCCGGTGCGCTGGGCTTTGCCTCGTCCCGGCTCACCCTGCATAAAACCTCAGGCGGACAACCGATTCCGAGTTATGAGGCGCAGTACGAGGAGATCGAGGCGATCGCTCGGGGTGTCGACGACGCCGGCGGCGGACTGCTGCAGTTCGTGCCGGATCTGATGGCCGGTGACTACGAGGGTGCGCTGAGCGCGGTGTTCGACGTCGCCTCCGACGTGGGGCTGCCGGTGACGTTCACGCTGGCGATCGGCAACGCGGGACCGCCGATTCACCTCGACGCACTGCGGATGGTCGAGAAGGCCAACGCCAACGGCGGCGACGTCACGGGGCAGATCTTCCCGCGACCGATCGGCCTGGTTCTCGGCCTGGACCTGTCCGGCAACCCGTTCGTCATGTACCCGGCATACCGGGAGATCGCCGACTTGCCGCTGGCCGAGCGGGTCGCCGAGATGCGCAAACCCGAAGTGCGTGAACGTATTTTGAAGGACCAGCCCGCCAGCGACGGGCACCCGCTGATGTTCGCCGCACAGGCCTGGAACTACATGTTCCCGCTCGGCGACCCGCCGAATTACGAACCGTCGCCTGAGGATTCGATCGGCGCGCGGGCCGCCGCGCGCGGCGTCAGCCCGCTCGAGGAGGCCTACGACCGGCTGCTCGACGATGACGGTCACGCCATGCTGCTGGTGACGCTGGCCAACTTCCGGGACAACTCGTTGGACACGGTGGCCGAACTCATCCAGCGCGACGACGTGGTTCTGGGCTTGGGCGATGGCGGCGCGCATTACGGAATGATCTGCGACGCAAGCTTTCCCACCTACATGCTGACGCACTGGGTGCGGGACAGGCCGTCTGGCCGGCTGTCGGTGCAACGGGTGGTCCAGGAGCTGACCTCGGTGCCCGCCCGCATCGCCGGGCTGGCCGACCGCGGCCGGCTCGCGGTGGGCTACAAAGCCGACGTCAATGTGATCGATGCCGATGCGCTGCGGCTCCACCAGCCGACCGTCAAGGCCGACCTGCCCGCGGGCGGGCGGCGGCTCGACCAGACCGCCGACGGCTATGTCGCAACGATCGTCGCCGGTGAGGTCATCTCGGAGAACGGAGTGCCGACGTCGGCGCTGCCGGGCAAGCTGATCCGCGGACGGCAACCGGCGCCTTCCCTGTGAGCCGGGTGGCGCCGCTGGCACAGCCGTGGAGTGACGCCGACGCCGCCGACATAGGCAGCTGGGGACACCCCGATCGCACCTATGAGCCGTTGCTGCTGGTGCGGTGTCTGCAGCGCCACCCCGACATGGCCCGCAAGCTACGCAAGATGGGCGAGTCTCTTTACGTCGACACCCGGCTGCCACCGCGCGTCCGCACGATCGCGATCCTGCGCATCTGCGGGCTGGTGCGCTGTGCCTACGAGTGGGGCGGGCAGGCCGCGTTCTGGGGACCGATCGCCGGGGTGTCCGGTGCGGAGGCCGATGCACTGGCGGTCGGTTCTGCTGACGACGCGCGGTGGACTGCTGCGGAGCGGGTGCTCATCGAGGCCGTCGACGAGTTGGAGCGCACCGGCTCATGGTCGGCGTCCACCTGGGCCGCGCTGGGTGACAGCTTCGACGACGAGCAGCGGATGGAGCTGTTGATCGCCGTCGGCTGGTACCGGACCGTGTGCACGTTGTGCAACGGTCTCGCCCTGCCGGTCGAAGGCTGGATGCGGCCGTGGCCGTCAGCAGTTACCTGATCGCGCTCGTCTTCACGACCGTCACCCGATAGGGAAACGACAGCGAGAGCAACGGCGAGGATCCGTTGTTGGTGTCGTAGATCTTCGTGCCGTCGGGCGTGATCAGCGCGCTGTTCACAGTGCCGCCAACGCTGACCGGGACGCTTGAGCCGGCGGCAGTCACGGCATCAAGCGCGAAGATCTGGATATGGGAGCCGACGGCGGTGAGTTGATACACCCGCGAGCCTCCGGGGCTCGCCAAGAGCGCGATCGGCGGAGAGAAGAGTGGCCGAGACGTACCGGTGGTGACGCCGTCGCTGTCGACCACACTGACCTCAGTTCCGGTAGGCGTCGACCCGCCAAACCCCGCGGACACGTACACACTGTTGCCGCCGGGTGCCGACACCAGTGTGCCGTAGCCGGTCACCAGCGGCGTTCCGACGACCGTGCCGTCGGAGGTATCCACGACGGTGATGACCATCGAGTCGTAGGTCTGGGTGATCCCGGAGGCGACGAACAGGTGGCTGTCCGCCGGGTCGGGAACCTGTACCGCCATGAAGCGAGTGTCGTTGCCGGGCAGAGCGATTGGGGCACCGACGAGGTTGCCGGTACTGCTGTCGATGATGGTCAGGACGGTCGAGCTGGTCTTGGTGTTCTGGTCGTAGGCCCCGGTGATTTGATTGAGCCGCGCGCCGCCGTCGCTGAATATCGGAATCCCGGCTGCGGTGCTATTGGTGAAACCCTCGATGACCGTGGGTGTTCCGATCACGGATCCGCTGGCGAGGTCGACGAGTG
The DNA here is from genome assembly GCF_002086695.1 of Mycolicibacterium rhodesiae. GTDB lineage: Bacteria > Actinomycetota > Actinomycetes > Mycobacteriales > Mycobacteriaceae > Mycobacterium > Mycobacterium rhodesiae. Next base: position 259,653 of record NZ_MVIH01000003.1, on the reverse strand, counting down.
TGACGACGACGGTGTTGTCGGGAAAGTTGCCACGGTCGGTCGTCACAACAGCTCGGGTGCCGTCTGGGCTCGCCACGACGCCGCCGTTCGGGGAGCCGTCAACAGCGATCGGCGGAGCTACGAGCGACATGTCCGAGGTGTCGATCACGGCAACCTCGTCGGTGGTAGTCAGACAGAGCCGAGTGGCGTCGAGGTTGCGCACCATCGACCCCCGAATCCAGCCCTGCACACTCACTGGGTCGCCCACGGTAGCGACCTTTTTGGTGTCGATGGCGCTCACCGCGGTGGTGAAGACGCTCCCGACACTGATGGTGGTCGCCTGGTAGGCGTAGTGGCCGTCGGCGCTGAGCACCACGCTGCCGGCCGACCAGCCGTCCAGCCGGATCGGTTTCCCGACGACGTTGCCGCTCGCGGTGTCGATCACCGTCACATACGTCGTGTTCACCCCGCCCGCCACCGACGAGCTCTGGTAGGCGCGGGTACCGTCCGCGCTGATCACTGGGGCCCCGATGGGGACGCCGCGGACGTTGACGGGCACTCCCACGACCGTGTTCGTCGCCGTGTTGATCACGGTCAGCGTGGAGTACGTCGGGGGAACGTAGAAGATGCCCCCGAGGGGATTCGGCGGCACGGTGAGCTCGAACAGCAGATTGCCGGTGGGGCTCAACACCGCGCTGGACGGTGTCCCGGCCAGCCGGATCACCGTGGCCCCCGGCGTTCCCGGCGGATCGACGATGTTGAGCAGGTCGCGTACCGGGGTGTTGTTGATCAACGGCACCAACACGTTGAACAATCGCGGGAGGATCGCCCCGAGCGGCGGTGGCGCTGGAAGCGCAGACGCCGAGGGCTGCACTGCCGCTCGGCTGGCGGTTGCGGTGCGGACACGCGGCGAATGCCCAACGGAGGCAACCGTTATCGCGATATCCGCCTTCGATGCGCGCGCCGAGACGGGGGTACGCGCAGCACTGGGGGACGCGACAGACGGGTGCGTGCCGCGCAGATGCGGAGTGCCGGCAGTAGCGCGCGGCTTCGCGGGACCAGAGGCGGGCGAGGACTCGGTGGTGTCAGCATGGGCAAACGCCGCGCCACCGGTCACCGCTGCGCCCACGCCGAAGGACATCACGCCTGCGGCCAACCACAGACGTCGCTGATGACACTTCATGGCACTCCCCCAACACTCACCGACACCCCCGAAGGAGCATTCAAACTGTAGTCGCCACGAGTGCCCGGCGGACTCAGTAGTTAACTACTGAACGTCAGTGTCGGCTTGTGTCGCGCTTGAGCGCGGGATGGCTCTTGGACAGCAGGGGCAGCAGCACGCGATGCGGAAGTGCCTGGAAGATCCGGGTACTGATCACGTTCTGAATACCTGCGATCACGTCGCCGCGGTCGCCTGCCAGCGCGTCGATGCCGATCTTCGCGACGGTCCGCGACGGCATCCACATGAATTTCGGAAACGCGGAGGCGAATTCGCGTTCGTCCATTCCGGCGGCGGCGAGGAACTCGGTGCGCACCGGCCCGGGGTGCAGGACCGCTGCGGTCACCCCGGTGCCGGCGAGCTCGCCGCGCAGCCCGGCGGTGAAGCTGCGGACGAATGCTTTGGTGGCGGCGTAGCCGGCCTGGCCGGGGAACGGCTGGAAGCCCGCGGTCGATCCGACGTTGAGGATCGCGCCCCGACCGCGCGGCACCATCTGCTGGACAGCGCGTGAGGTGAGGTCGATGACCGCTTCGACGTTGACGCGCACCTGAGCGATCTCGTCGGCGACCGGTGCGGTGGCGACCGATCCGACCACACCGATGCCTGCGTTGTTGATCAGGATGTCGACGGTGAGGCCGCGTCGCTCGACCTCGTCGAACAGGGCGGCACGGGCGTCAGCGTCGGCGACGTCGCAGGCGATGACCTCGACGCGGACTTGGTCGCCGAGTTCGGCAGCGAGCTCTCTGAGCTTGTCCTCGCGGCGGGCGACGAGAGTGACCCCGTGCCCGCGGGCGGCGAGTTCGCGGGCGAGATCTGCGCCGATGCCCGACGAGGCCCCGGTGACGACGGCAGTGGACGTGGGAGACGGCGTAGGCAGCGGCATTTGGTTGGCAACCCTAGGGCACAGCGGCGGTATTCCCTAGATGGCTTGGGGTTATCGTCGGCCCATGAGCGTCAAGGTGGATCTCGATCAGCTCGCCGGCACGCTGGCCGATTATCCGTTCGGCTATCTGATCACCGTGAGCGACGAGCACCGCGCGCACACGGTCGCGGTAGACCCTCGGCTCGTCGGCGGCGTACTCGACGTCGGCTCGGTGGGCAACAGCACCCGCCGCAACACGCTCGCGCACCCCGACGTCACGATGGTCTGGCCGCCGCGTGAGCCCGGTGGGTACAGCTTGATCGTCGACGGCCGCGGCGAGCTGACCGACGACCGACTGCATGTCATCCCGCAGCGAGCGGTGCTGCACCGGCCTGCCGTCCCGGGTGTGGCCACGGCATCTGGCTGCGGCGACGACTGCGTTCCGCTGGGGTGACCCTCGCCTCGACTGTGGGCCCTATGCACGCAAATCGCCGAAAAACCGTGTACAAGGCCCACACTCGGCGCTAAATCGCGCATCCCGCCGCGCGCAATTTCGTTGCCACCCGTTCGACGATGACATTCGGTCGCTTCATCATTTCGGCGCTGATTCGCACGACCACCCAACCCGCAGCTTCCAATTGCGCAATCCGCTCCAGGTCCCACGCCCGCTGCCGGCCATCAGTCCAATGTTGAACACCGTCGTATTCGACGGCGACCTTCCATTCCCGCCAGCCCATGTCCACGCGAATATGTAGATCTCGGAATTCGATCTGTGTCTCCGGCCGCGGCAGGCCGGCCTGGACCAGCAGCAGTCGCAACCTGCTCTCTTGCGGCGATTCGGCGGCGCCGTCCACCAACGGCAGTGTCGAGCGCAGTCGGGACACGCCTCTGGCGCGAGGGTGCCTTTCGGCAATCGCCTCCACCGCGGCGTGCTTCAGCCCAGTAGCGTTCATCAGTGCGTCGAGGACGGGAATGGTCTGGACTAACTGACCGCGACGGCCGATATCGAAGGCGGTGCGCGCCGCCGTCGTCACCGGCATGCTTGCGGTCAGGCACGTCTCGTCGGACTCGAGGTCCCACGTGTGCACGACGATGCCGCGGGCGGCATGCCGGTCGGCACGAATGATTTCCTCTGGGGCCAAGGGATCTATCCACTTCGTGCCGAATGCAGCTGCAGCCGACAGCCCGCACAACGTAGCCCCGGTAGCCAGATGTGCAGCCCGCGCTCGCAATTGAGCGGTCAGTTCGACGTCGCGGGGTAGGTAGACATCGCGGTAGACCGCTTTGTATCCACGCGCCAGCGCACGTCTGGTGATCTCACCGCGGCGCACCGCAGCACTTCCGACAAATGGTTGCACCTCGACACGATCACTGCCTCCCTCTCGACTGTGGGTGCTGTGCACGCGATTTCGTTAAATTCTGTGCATAAAGCCCACACTGGGGACAGACAAACGAAAAAGCCCCGGCTCGCCAAGCGGGCCGGGGCTTTTCTCGTACTGGGACTTAGAAGTCCATACCGCCCATGCCACCGGTCGGGTCGCCCGCAGGTGCGGCGGCCTTCTCCGGCTTGTCGGCGACGACGGCCTCGGTGGTGAGGAACAGCGCCGCAATGGACGCCGCGTTCTGCAGCGCCGAGCGGGTGACCTTCACCGGGTCGGCGACGCCGGCCTTGAGCAGGTCCTCGTACTCACCGGACGCGGCATTGAGGCCGGTCCCCTGAGGCGAGTTGGTGACCTTCTCGGCGACAACGCCGGGCTCCAGGCCCGCGTTGAAGGCGATCTGCTTCAGCGGAGCCGACAGCGCGACGCGCACGATGTTGGCACCGGTGGCCTCGTCACCGGAGAGCGACAGCTCGTCCAGAGCCGGAGCCGACTGCAGCAGAGCCACGCCGCCACCGGCGACGATGCCCTCTTCGACAGCAGCCTTGGCGTTGCGCACGGCATCTTCGATGCGGTGCTTGCGCTCCTTGAGCTCCACCTCGGTGGCAGCGCCGGCCTTGATCACCGCAACACCGCCGGCCAGCTTGGCCAGGCGCTCCTGCAGCTTCTCGCGGTCGTAGTCGGAGTCGCTGTTCTCGATCTCGGCACGGATCTGAGCCACCCGGCCGGCGATGGCGTCGGAATCACCGGCACCCTCGACGATCGTGGTCTCGTCCTTGGTGACGACGATCTTGCGGGCCTGACCCAGCAGCGAGACATCGGCGGTCTCGAGCGAGAGGCCGACCTCCTCGCTGACAACCTGGCCACCGGTCAGGATCGCGATGTCCTGCAGCATGGCCTTGCGGCGGTCACCGAAGCCCGGGGCCTTGACGGCGACGGACTTGAAGGTGCCACGGATCTTGTTGACCACCAGGGTCGACAGGGCTTCGCCCTCGACGTCCTCGGCGATGATCAGCAGCGGCTTGCCCGACTGAATGACCTTCTCCAGCAAGGGAAGCAGGTCCTTGACGGTCGAGACCTTCGACGACACCAGCAGGATGTACGGATCCTCGAGGACCGCTTCCTGGCGCTCGGCGTCGGTCACGAAGTAGCCCGAGATGTAGCCCTTGTCGAAGCGCATACCCTCGGTGAGCTCCAGCTGCAGGCCGAAGGTGTTCGACTCCTCGACGGTGATGACACCCTCGTTGCCGACCTTGTCCATGGCCTCGGCGATCAGGTCACCGATGGTCTGGTCGCCCGCGGAGATCCCGGCGGTGGCTGCGATCTGATCCTTGGTCTCGACCTCCTTGGCGCTCTTGAGGAGCGTCTCGGTGATCTTCTCGACGGCCTTCTCGATGCCGCGCTTCAGGCCGAGCGGGTTGGCGCCGGCAGCGACGTTGCGCAGGCCTTCGCGAACCAGAGCCTGAGCCAGGACGGTGGCGGTGGTGGTGCCGTCGCCCGCGACGTCGTCGGTCTTCTTGGCGACCTCTTTGACCAGTTCAGCGCCGATCTTCTCGTACGGGTCCTCGAGCTCGATCTCCTTGGCGATGGACACACCATCGTTGGTGATCGTGGGGGCGCCCCACTTCTTCTCCAGGACGACGTTGCGACCCTTGGGGCCCAGCGTCACCTTTACCGCGTCGGCGAGGGCGTTCAGGCCCCGCTCGAGGCCGCGGCGGGCCTCTTCGTCGTAAGCAATGATCTTGGACATTGCGAAGTGAATCCTCCGGTTGGGGGTTACACGTCTCTTGGCCGGACGCAGTGCCCGCGACGGACGACCGTAGGTGTGTACGACTTCGGTCTCACCGTCCCGACCTAGCACTCACTGGTCGTGAGTGCCAACCACCTTTTTAGCACTCGCCCCAGTCGAGTGCAAGGAATCTGTTTACGCCGTCAGCGTGCTGCTCTGGTCGGTCACCGGCCCGTTATCGAGCGTCAGTCCGGGATGCCGACACTGGGCACTGATCCGACCTCCGGCCCCTCAGCGAGGAACATCGCCGAATTCAAGAATGCTTCGGGGTCTTTGATGTCTTCGAGGTGCAAACCGACAGTTTTGACGACTTTGAGAGCCAGCTTCACCTTTTTGCCCCCCTCCACCGCGGTAAAGACACCGGTCTCAGGATCAACGACCATCGAACCGAAAATGGACGCGAGGTTTCCACCGATTTCGAGACCGTTGTGAATGCTCTGATAATAGTCAAGAATCTGCCCAACACCCTCGGTGTATTGCTTCTCCTCCTCAGGCTTCAAAGCGTCACTGGGCAATTCGTTGTCGAAGATGAATCCGCCCACGTCACCCGGGTCGCGCTGGTAGAACCAATCTTCGGGGAAGGTGCCGGGCACGACCTCGATGGCTTCATAGTCGACGAAGGCCTGCTTCACGACACCGGTGCCGCCGTCGACTCTGGCCTGATTCGCGCTGTCGGATTTGACGTAGATGAAGTCACCTTTTTCCATCTTGCGGTAGCCGATCACATAGGCCTCGTAATACTTCATACCGGGCACGTGCAGAAGACTGACGACATACACCTCGGCGTTGATCGGAGTGCCGTCGGCGGTCTGGGTGAGGTCGGGATGCCCTGTGTAGGAGATCTTGACTTCGGAGTAGTCCCAATCCCACTCACCTTTGCCGCTGCAGGGGTTGCATTCTGCGAAATCCCGGCCGTCGGTCAGAATGTCGTGGATGGTGGTCCACTCCAACGCGGGCTCGCCGAACCAGGAGCTGACGACGCCGTCCTGACCCAGCAGAGAGTCGGGGTCGTTGCTGAATGTCGTACCTGCGCCGTTGAAAGTGTGCAGCGGGTATAGCTGTGACGTCGACGGCGTCACGGGGTAATTGGTTGGCAGCAGGGGCACGTTGAACGGGATGGTGTAGACCTGACCCGCACTGTTGGTGGCGGTGAACGACCCGATGACGTTGTACACCTTGCCCGATTCCTGGGCATACGCACGCGCGGCCTCGCTGGGCGTGAACGTGAACGTTCCGTCAGACCCCACCACGAGGCTTCCCAGCGCGGTCGTGGTCGAACCGGACCAGGTGACGCCCTCGCCGAGCTTGGAGCCCGCGGTCACTTGCCCGGTGACGACACCCGTAGCGTTGTTCACGGTCTTGGCAACGGTCGTCGCCGGCACGACAGTGTTGGGAACCGCTGGCAGTGAGACCAAGTGGGTATTCCCGAAGGTGCCCTCTCCAGTGATCGACGCGGCGAACGCGTACAAACCGTGGTATGTAGCAGCAAGCTGGATCGCGAGTCCGCTGACCGTCGGTCCCGTAGTGGCTCCAGCGGAGGTGACAGTGACGATGGTCGTGCCGAAGCTGCCGTCGTCGCCTTTTTGGAGCACGCCGACGTAGGCGGTGCCGTCAGGGCCGAACGTGATCCCGCCCGAACTGACACCGTTGACCGGAGAACTGATGACGGTCGCCCCGTCGGGAGTGTAGGTGAGGATCTGCACGGGATGGGAGTCGGTGGCGGAGCCCGCCGGAACGAACACGGCGGTGCCGTCCGGTCCGAGCGCCAACGTTCCTATGCCAGAAGTGCTGTCGGACTTGGCCAGCGGGTCGCTGCTCGCGCCGGTGGCCAGGTTTTTGATGACATAGCTCGAGCCGGTGTCGACCGCCGCGAACGGTGTCCCTTCCGGCCCGAACACCAGCGGTGACGCACCGATTCCGCCGATCTCGATATCGGAGGTTGCGCCGCCGGTGGTTACGACGGTGACGTGGCCGGCGGTGGGTGCGTAACCCTTTCCGTCCGGCCCCAGCACGAACTGAGTGGCATCGATCGACAGGGTGGTGTGGGCCCCGCCTGGACTGATCGCCAGGACCTGGCCCAACGAGATCATCTGGAAGGCCCCGCCGTCGGGTGCGACCAACAACGGTGTCTCCAGCGGAACGGGGATGTCGATAGTGTTCCCGCCGATTCGGGTGATGTGGCTGGCGATGATGTCGCCTTCTGTGGAGGACGAAGTTGTGACCAGGTACGCGGAACCGTCGGCACCAACGACTAAGGGCGGGACCTCCCGTGCGGGAGCGCCCACGATATTGCGATAGAAGGTGGTGGTGTGACCCGACAGCTTCATCACCATCGTCGACTCGTCGTTCTCGAGGAACGCCGCATACGCGGTGCCGTCGGGAGCGACCGCCATCGGGCTGGCCAGAAAGTTGTTCGACACCACATCCGACAGATAGGCCGAGCCGTGGGCCGGGATAACCATGATCCCCGCTGCGTAGGAATAGCCGGCCGTGTTCAACTTCGCTCCGCCAAAAGCCACGTATCCATTGCCTTGGGCATCCGTGACGACATTGCCTGTGGGGAGCCCGTACACGGTGCCCCCGGGCACTGTGGGGAGGGTTTGAATACTGACCGTGCCGCCAGGGTCGACCCGCAGGACGACCATCGTCCTGGCAGTCACCGGCGTGCCGTCAGCCACGATCCCGGTATCGACCGCCGTCGTCACGATCTGGTAGGCGGTGCCGTCGGCCGCGACGACGGGCGCGCTCTTGGCCAAACCGGTGATTTCGGTAGTGGAGATGGTGCCGTTGGGTCGCACCACCGATACAAGCGTGCGATAGGAGCTGTCGTCGAACTCGTCCTCGCCGACCTGACTCAAGGTCGTGATGATGACATCCCCGCCCGGCCTGGCGAACAGGCCAGATGTGCGAGATCCCGGGAGCGCCACCACCGTGGTGGAGCCGTTGTTGCCGATGATCGCGACGCTGCCGGTCCCGCCGCCGAGGTCAGAGAGCAGTTGATAGACCGTACCGTCTCGTGTGGTCACCGGCGCGCCAAGCGGTAGCCCGCCGACCGGAACGCCGGTCAGCGGCGGTGCGTCGACCGGTGCCACGGTGACCCTGACCGTGCCGCTGGCCGTGCCGCCGTGGCCATCACTGACGGTGTAGGTGAAGCTGTCGGCGCCGTGGTAATCGGTGTTCGGGGTGTACGTGACACCGCTATCGCTATGAGTGACGCTGCCGTGCAACGGAGTTGCCGCGTCAGTGACGACCAGCGCGTCACTGTCAGCGTCCGAATCGTTGGCCAGAACAGAGATTGACACCGGGACGTTTTCGTTGGTGGTCGCGGAATCGTCATTGGCCACCGGTGCGTGGTTGACCGGCGCTGACGGCGCCACCGTCACACTGACGTCGGTCGTGGTCGTACCGCCGTGCCCGTCAGCGACGGTGACCGCGAACGAGTCTGTCGTCGACCCACCACTAGATGCCGCGTGCCGCGCGTCGTCAGTTGGCTTGTAGGTGAAAGCGCCTGTGCTGCTGTCGAAATCGAACTGCTGCGCATGACCGGGTTGCGTCGACACCGTGTACGTCAGCGTGTCCTGATCGGCATCCGTAGCGTGAACCGCACCGGTTACGAGCCCCGTGACGGCATCCGGACTGCCGGAATCAACCGAGATCCCGCTTGGTGCGGAGTTCTTCGCACTGACAATCACGGACACCGGCACCGCCAGTGTGCCACCGTTGCCGTCGCTGACGGTCACCGTGAAGCCGTCACGCACCACACCCGCCGCATTGGCCGACGCATCGTGGCGCGCCTCGGTTGTCGGTGTGTACGTGAAGCTTCCGTCCTCATTGACGACCACGGCGCCCTTGCCCGGTGACGTGCCTCGCGCGTATTTGAGCGTGTCACCGTCTGGGTCCGTGGCCGTGACGGTCCCGGTCACCTTGCCGTCGCCATCCGGATCGTGCACGTCGGCAACACCATTGACCGGCGCGTGATTGACCGGTCCCACTGGCGCAGCCACTGTGACCTTGACCGTCGCCATGGCCGGACCGCTCAGGCCGAGCAGCCCCGCCAAGCCATGAGTGGCACCGTCGTCGATCTTGATCGTGAAGCTGTCCGTGCCGCCGGTGGCGACGATCTCGTCACCTGGTTTGTAGGTAAAGCTGCCGTCCGAATCCACCGAAACGTCGCCCTTGGTCGCCGGCTTGGACACCGAATAACTCAGCGGGTCGCCGTCGAAGTCCGTGGCGTTCACATTGCCGCGAATCGTGCCGTCGGGATCCGGCTCGAGCAGGGTGGGGTGGGCGGCGGGCCGTTGGTTGTTGACTGTGCGCTGGAATCCGCGCACGGCGAGCCAGAGGCCTTCAAAGAATGGCGGTACCGGCACATCGGGCACCGGCAGGGAAGGTGCAAGACCGCGCAATCCAACCCAGGTGAGCGCGTCGGTGACGATGCTCTTGAGCGTGATCGGAGGGGACGCAGGTCCGCCGGGATCACTGGGCCGCGCCGCCGCGGAGACGCTGACGGTCACCGACGACAACGACCCCTCAGCGCCCCCATCGGTGTCGTCCGAGACGGCCGGACGAATGTCTTGAACCTGCTTCGGCGACGCGGTCTCGGACTTCGGTGACACGCTGGATGCGGCACGGGGTGTGCTGGTGTGACGCTCCGACTGCTGCACCGCGCTGCCGGACTTCGAGGCACCGCGACTCGGCTTGTGAAGGTGCACCCCTTGTCGACCGCTGTTCCCCGTGCCGCTTCCAGTGCGGCCACTCGATGCTCCCCCGTCGGCGCTCGAGCCCGCGTCAGGCCCCGTGGCATTGGCGACGCCACAGGCAAGCGGAGCGCCGAGGCCGAAACCGACGCCCAACGCCACGGCCAGCGCACCGATCCGGCCGATCGACTTCTCGAACCGAGGCTGCGCCACTGTCGGCTTCCGCCTCGTTGGATCGTTGAATGAGCTCATGCCCTGGCCCCCGCCCTGTCAGCACTGCGCGCCGTGCGCGCGCAACTACAGGTATAGGGATTGAGCCCCCAGCAGCGATACAGGGATTTCCCTGGTATCTCGCAGACTCACCCGGCGCGTAGACCGGCCACGATGACGTTGGTAATCCGGTCGGCGACGTCTTCTCCGTAGGACTGCCCGCTCTTGCAGACCACCATCAGCGCCTTGAGTTCCGCGACGCCGACGTCGGCACGGGCGGTCCCCGCCTTCTGGGCCGCCGCCAGCATCTCGCCAAGAATGCCGAGGAATTCCGCTTCGGCGCCGGGCGCCGCAGTGTCGAGGTCGATTCCGTAGCTGGCCAGCGCCTCGACCATGCCATGGTCGGCCGCGCCCTCGCGCACCATCTCGCGGAGGAATTCATACAGCGCGCCAGACGGATCAGCGGCCAACAACTCCCGTGCTCGCCCCACGACGAACCGCATCCGCTCACCGATAACGGCTTCGAACAACGCTTCTTTGGTCGGGAAGTGCCGGTAGACGGTGCCGGCGCCGACGCCCGCTCGCCGGGCGATCTCGTCGATCGGCACGGCCAGCCCCTGCTCGGCGAACACCTCATAGGCAACCTGCAGCACGCGGGCACGGTTGCGCGCGGCATCCGCCCGTAGTGGCCGGCAGCTCAGACCCACCTCACACCTCTCCTGCGTTGACAAAGCGGGGCGCGCGTTCCGTATAGTCGAACAAAACCGGGGCGCACGCTCCGGTTAGCCAGTCTAACCGAGGAGAACTGCATGGCACCCTGGACTTCCGCCGACATCCCGGACCAGACCGGACGGACGGCCGTGATCACCGGAGCCAACACCGGACTGGGCTACGAAACCGCCCGCGCGCTCGCCGCCAAGGGCGCGCACGTTGTTCTCGCGGTCCGCAACCTCGACAAGGGCAAGGCCGCCGCTGACCTCATCGTGCGGCGATACCCCGGGGCCGACGTCAGCGTCCAAGAACTCGACCTCACGTCGCTGACGTCCATCCGCGCCGCCGCCGACGAGCTGCGCGCCCGCCACGACCGCATCGACCTGCTGATCAACAACGCCGGCGTGATGATGACGCCGAAGCAGACCACCCAGGACGGGTTCGAGTTGCAGTTCGGCACCAACCACCTCGGCCATTTCGCGCTCACCGGCCTGCTGCTGGACCGCGTGCTCGCCGCACCCGGCTCGCGGGTCGTCACGATCAGCAGCAACGGCCACCGCTTCGGCAGCATCCGCTTCGACGATCTGCAGTCCGAACGCAGCTACGACCGCACCCGCGCCTACGGCCAGTCGAAACTGGCCAACCTGCTGTTCACCTACGAACTCCAGAACCGCCTGGCCGCGACCGACACCATCGCTGTCGCTGCCCACCCGGGAAGCTCGGCCACCGAGCTGGGCCGCAATCTCCCCAAGGTCGTCGAGTGGGGTTTCGGCCTGACGGTGCAGCGTTCGGAGATGGGCGCGCTCCCGCAGCTGCGCGCGGCCACCGACCCGACGGTGCGCGGTGGCCAGTACTACGGACCCGGCGGACTTCTGCAGATGCGGGGCTATCCGAAGCTCGTCTCCTCGAATCGGCGGTCGCACGATGTCGCGGCGCAGAAGCGATTGTGGGCGGTGTCCGAAGAACTGACAGGCGTGACCTACCCGCTCGGCTGAGCGGCACAATGTAGCCATGTCGCTGCATGTGCCGCCCTATCCCCCGCCGCGGTACGACGGGGACGGCGACGTCAGCGCCACCCTGCGCAAGGCTGACACCCCGGCCGACTTCGAAGTCGGCCCGGTCAGCTACACCTACCTGGCCACCGAGAAATCGACCGGCGGCGACTTCGGTCTGTACCGCGTCGACCTCGGCCCCAGGGCAGGTGGACCCGGCCCGCATTTCCACAAGGCCATGTCGGAGTCCTTCTTCGTGCTGTCCGGCCGGATCCAGTTGTTCGACGGCCGCGACTGGACCGTCGGCGAGCAGAGCGACTATCTCTACGTCCCGCCCGGCGGCATCCACGGCTTCGGGAACCAGTCCGACGAGCCCGCCTCGATCCTGATGCTGTTCGCTCCCGGCGCGCCGCGCGAGTTCTATTTCGAAGGGTTGCCCAAGCTCGGCGAGCTGACCGACGACGAACGCCGCGAGTTCTTCATTCGCAACGACAACTTCTTGGTCTGACCTACCCCACTCTCGGACCAGCTCTACGGCGCCGATGATGGGGTGGGCTCATCACCGGGCTCCTCGGTGTCCAATTGCCGCAACCGATGAGCGAGTTGTGCGCGCGACCGGATGCCGAGTTTGCGGTAAGCGGTAGAGAGATGCATCTCTACGGTCTTCGGTGATAAGTAAAGTTCGGTGGCGATCTGTTTGTTCGACAGGCCCACCGCGGCTTTCTCGGCGGTTTGCCGTTCGCTGTCAGTCAGCGTGCCGCCTGCCGAACGGCTCGAGAGTCGGCCCAATTCACGATGCGCACGAGCAGCCCATAGGGAACTGCCCAACCCCTCCAGCACGTCCGCGGCCTGGCGCAGAGTGTCGTACGCGGCGCTCAGGCGGCGCCGGCGGCGCTGCAATTGACCGAGAACCAGCTGCGTTCGAGCACGCTCGAACGGCATGGGCAGCCGATCGTGGTGGTCCATCGCCTGCTCGGCGTGGCGAGTTGCACGCTCGAGGTCGCCCTCGGCAGCGGCCAGGAGTGCTCGGCACCGCGCTCCAGCCGCGAGCATCCACGGCCGATCAAGACGAGATCCGTTGCTTTCCAGGGCAGCAACCAATGGCTCGGCTTCCTCGAGCCGACCCAGCGCGACGAGCGCTTCCACCGCGTCGGGCAAGTACCTGCCGGTGGCGATCTCGGCGTCATGGGCCGGATCGAAGGTGTCGAGCAGGGGCCGCAACGTGCTCAGTGCTGCCGCATATTCACCGGCGGACACCTCGACAAACGCCTGACTCATGACGGGGATGCGAACGAGGTAGGTCAGGTTCGCGGCGGTGGCCCGCTCGATTGCCTGCCGAGCAGCTTCGTAGGTGTCGTCAACGCGGCCTTGATGGGCGGCGACCAAGGACAACGATGTCCAGGCCCTGATCAACGGCAATCCGGCCCGGAGCTGGCGGGCATGTCCAAGTGCGCCGTCGGCAGTATGTCGGGCCGCTGCATACCGCCCGAGCCAGATTTCGATCGTGGTGAGTTGCTCTGCAGCCCATACTGCGTCGGCGTCATGGCCGCTTTCGCCGCATCTGCGGGCCACCTCGAGCATGGCGGACCTGGCCTCCTCGAGTCGGCCGGTCCACGCGCAGATCAGGGCGTACACGGCAGACGGCTGCAGGTGGGCGGGGGCTGGTCCGCCGGCGTCTTCGATCTCGAGGGCGGTTTGCAACGCCTCGGTGTCTGTGTCGAGTCCGTGCATGAAACTGACGAGCACCCACAGGGACAGCGCCTGGCTACGAAGATGCGCAATGCCGGTGTGGTCCGCCTCCTCGCGCGCACGGCGGGCGAGCGCGACGCAGGACGGCATGTCCCCACCGAGGCCGGTCGCAAGCGCCAACCACACGAGCGCTTGGATGCCCGTCACCGAGTCATCGGCTGCTTCGATCGACGCTCGTTGCAGCAACTCGCCCGCACTGGCCCACCCATCGCGTTGACCACGCACCCCGCCAAGCAGCAACAGTCCCGATGCCCGGGCGGACCCCGCGGGCAGACTGTCAACGATCGGAGCGACCAACACCTCGGCTTCACTGAGTGCGCCGGTGCGGAAGTTGTAGTCGGCTGCGCGCAGCCGCCGAAGCGGCGTGTCCCCGCCCGTCCGTATCGCGATCGCGAGGAGGTCAGCAGCTTCGCTGAACGCGCCGCGCTCGGCGGCACCTTCAGCGGCCCTGTCCAGAGCGGCCCACGTGTTCGAGTCCCCGTGGGGTGCGCTCAGTGCGAGGTGGCGGGCACGGAATTCTGGATGATCGACGACACCCGCCAGGCGGCTGTGTGCGCGACGGCGACTGCCCGGGTCGGCGGCGTCGACAACTGCAGCCGCCATCAAGGGGTGGATGAATCGGATCTGGTTGCCCTCGAAGACGAGCACCCCACGCGATTCGAGAGGCTGCAGGAGGTCGACCAGCTCGGCGGAGCTACGTCCGGTCGCTGCGGCAATCAACTCGACGGTCGGTTCAACGGCGGCGGCAGCGGTGACGATCGCCTCAGTTGTCTCCGAATCGAGCTCGCCGATGCGTCCAAGCATTCCGGCGGCCAGTCTCGGGGGCAGTACCACCGACTCGGCGCTGCTTCCCCGTTGCTGATTCCAGGCAAGGGACAGTTCCAATGCATAGGACGGGTTGCCGCCCGACAAAGTGTGGAGGCGCTGCAGGACAGGGGGCGGCGGTGTGGATCCATCGCGGTCGGCGATGAGGGCCCGCAGGTCGCCCGGACTCATCGGATTCAGTGTGAGCCGGGTAAGGACTTTGGGGTCACGCGGCGCCACCCACGAATCGTCTCGAGGGTCAGGCGTACCGCTGCGAAAAGTGGCCAGCACTCCGATCGGTCCGGTGAGGCGGCGGATCGCGAACCCCAACGCCGTCGTGCTGGCGTTATCGAGCCAGTGGGCGTCATCGATGGCTACCAGCACCGGTTGGTGGCGGGAGAGCGCATCGAGGGCGCCGCGCAGCGCGGTCGCCACCAAACGCTGATCCGCGCCGGTGTGAAGCCGGCCGACACTCACTGATTCCAGAACACGACGTTGTGGAAGCGGTAACCCTGCCAGTACCACTTCATCGATGCCGGCCAAGAGGTCGGCCAGCCCAGCCCAGGCCATCGACATTTCGATGGCCGCACCGGTGGCCGTCAAAACCACGAACCCGATCGTCCTCGCCCATTGGCCGGCCGCGCGCCACAACGTGGTTTTGCCGATGCCGGCCTCTCCGTCGAGGACCAGCGCCGCAGGCCCATGCCGGGCTTGCTGAATGATGCCCTGGATCGTTTGCAGCTCACCGATACGGCCGACAATCCCCCCCACAGTCAGCATCTTCGCAGGTATTTCCCATGCCGGGCAATATTTAGTCTCCGACCGCTCGCGTTTGCTCGTCGCCCGATTTGCAGCACGGCTGGTGTCAAAATGCCTCGGAGGCCGCAGCGGTGCGAGGATGAGCAACGTGTGGGAGGGCATCGCCCGCGGCGCCGAGGGACATGCAGTAGCGGAGCTGCTGTCCTGCGCACAGCACGGGCCTGCGGTCCTGCTCGTCGAGGGCGAGGCCGGCATCGGCAAGACCACGCTGCTCCTGGAAGCAGCCGATCGTGCCAGAGCGCTGGGATTCGCCGTGTTGACCGCGCATGGGTCGCCGGCGGAACTGGGTTATGCGTACGCGGCGGTGGCAGACCTGCTCTCCGGTATCGACGACGCATTGACGGACGTGCTTCCGCTGCGGCAACGGCTGGCGTTGGAGCGAGTCCGATGGGACCAGCACGTCGTCGAGGGTCCGGCAACCGACGAACGCACCACCGCCGCCGCGTTTCTCCATGTGCTTGAACACCTCAGCAACCGGGCACCGGTCTTGCTGGCCGTCGACGATGGGCAGTGGTTGGATCCTTCGAGTCGGCTGGTTCTCGGGCTCGTGAGACAGCGTCTGGCAGGCAGCGTCGCCCTCTTGCTGACGCTGCGCATCGACGAACATGATCCAGACGGTGCGGCCCGGAAGTTCTTCTCCGAGCTGGCCGCCGCGGGTCCCCGTGTGCGCATGCGTCCTCTCGACGTGGGCGGCGTCAATGACGTTATCGCCGCCCGATTGGGTCGCCCGCTTCCACGGCCGGTCGTGACCCGGATTCATCGAGTCTCGGGTGGGAATCCGCTCTTTGCCCTGGAATTGGCTCGCGCCGAATTGCACACCTCTCGTTGGACGACGGGCGTGCCAGATGGCTTGGCGGCTTTGGTCCGCGATCGCCTGAGAGACATCGGCGATGAGGAGCAACGGGTGCTGCTGGCTGTGGCCTGCGCTGCCGAGCCCACGGTCGAGATGGTGAGCCGGACCGTTGACCTCCCCGCGGATCGCGTCCTGGCTGTACTCGACTCGGTGGCGGATCTCGGCGTCGTCGCTCTAGCCGGGAACCGAATCCGGTTCAGTCATCCATTATTTGCGACCGGCGTGGCCGCCAACGCGCTTCCTGCGCATCGCCGTGCCATACACCGCGCCCTGGCCGAGACCGTCCATGAACCTGAACTACGCGCTCGCCATCTCGCCCTCGCCGCGACAACCAACGACGAGACCACCCTGACCGCGATCGACCTAGGCGCTGACGTTCTAGCAGCACGCGGCGCGCTGGCCGCCGCGGCCGATCTGATCGAGCTTGCGCTGACACGCGGAGGCGACACCCCGATGCGACGCATCCGCGCGGCCGAGCTGCACTTTCGCTCGGGGTCGATCCCGCCCGCACGGGCACATCTGTTGTCCACTCTCGACGGCCTGCAGCCGGGCGTAGTCCGCGGATTGGCGCTGGCGCATTTGGGCGCGGTGATGGCCTACGCCGACGACTTGACCGGCGCGATCAACGCACTGTCCGAGGCCGCCGACGAGGCTGCCGACGCCCCGGCGCTGCGCCTGGTCTGCGAAATACGTCTGGCGCTGGCACTCGCGATCGCCGGCCGGATGACCGAAACAGTGGAGCGCGCTCAGCGCGCCATCACACTCGCCGAGGGCCTCGAGGCTCCCGGCCTGCACAGCCAGGCCTTGGCGTTGTGGGTGACTGCGGCGTTCATCCAAGGACAAGGTGTGCACGACCACGCGCTGCGCGAAGCTGTGCAGCTCGAAGATCCCAACAGTGGTGCGACCACGTTCCTGCGTGCCGGTGCTGTGCAAGCGGTGATGTCCGCCTACATCGGTGACCTCGAGACGGCCGAGGCGCAGCTGCAGGCGGTCAAGCACAGCATGAGCACGGTCGGCAATGAGATCGATCTGGTGTGGGTCGACAACCGTCTCGCCGCGGTCGCGATCTGGTCGGGTCGCTATGACGCCGCCGAGGAATGGGCGCGCGCCGCGGTGCAGCGCGCCGAGCAACTTGATGCCCGACTATCGTTGGCGACCGCGTGGACCAAGCGCGCCACTGTAGCGGCGTATCGCGGACGTGACCGCGAAGCTCGAACCGACGCCATGGCGGCGATCGACACCGCGCGCGCCATCGGAGCGCTACGCCAGGTGAAGGAACCGACCCGGGTGCTGGCCTTCCTGGAGGTGTCCCGCGGAAACTATGCCGCCGCACTGACCCTGCTGACCCCGCTGCTCGAGGAATTCGATCCGCCCCGTGAATTAGAAATCGAAGGAGGCGAACATCTTCCGGACGCGGTGGAAGCACTCATCGCACTGCGAGACCTCACACAGGCACAGAAGGTGGTCGATGCACTTGAGCAGCACGGCTTAGAGCGTGACCGGCCCTGGATGAGGTCTGTCGGGGCACGAGGCCGGGGCGCACTACTCGCGGCACGCGGTGACCTCGCCGCCGCACACGAGGCCCTGGATGAAGCGATGGTGCATCACCAGCGATTGGCCATGCCGTTCGAACGGGCGCGCACCCAGTTGCTTCTTGGTCAGCTTCAGCGTCGGCGACGTCGACGCCGCGATGCTGCCGCCACTCTCACCTCCGCGCTCGAGACGTTCGACGAACTTGGCACGCCAATATGGGTCGAACGGGCACGGACCGAATTGAAGCGCCTGGAGGCTACCCGCAGCCACGGCCAGCAACTTACTCCCGCGGAGCGCCGAATAGCCGGGCTCGCCGCCAGGGGATTGTCGAATCGCGAGATTGCCGCCGAGTTGTTTCTCGCCGAGAAAACAATCGACAGCACCCTCACCAGCGTCTACCGAAAACTGGCCATCCGTTCCCGCGCCGGGCTGGCCGCTGCGTTGAATAGGATTGCCGAACAACCGAATTCGTGAGTCCGCGCGGCTAACGTGGCCGCAACGACGCCCACGGAGCGACCATTCCTCAAAGCGCGCACCTTGCCATTCGTGCTTGCGATGTCCCCTTCCCCACCTCGAACTGCGCGAATTCTGTGTCTTTGCGAATACCTGTACGGTGTTTGCACCACTCGACGTCGGGAAGTTCCGCCCGGTGTTGGTCAGGCCACCGCTGGGCCTCCGAAACAATCCATCCGTGCTTGGTCCGACGACACGCCGGATCGAAGTGCGCAGGCGGATATGCTTGCGCTAGAGTCCATCTCGACCGAGAGGAGTCCCAGGGGTGCGGGCAGTTGATGCGCCCAGCACCCAGGCGTTACGGGGCTGGCAGCGACGGGCGTTGGTCAAGTATCTGGCCGCCAAGCCGCGCGATTTTCTCGCTGTCGCGACCCCCGGCGCCGGTAAGACCACCTTCGCCCTGCGGATCGTCGCCGAGCTCCTCGCCGAGGGCACAGTCGAAGCGGTCACCATCGTCGTCCCGACCGAGCACCTCAAGATCCAGTGGGCGCAGGCCGCGGCACGGCACGGCATTGCTCTCGACCCCAAGTTCTCCAACTCGAATTCGCAGACCTCCGCGGAGTATCACGGCGTCGTGGTCACCTACGCCCAGGTTGCCAGCCACCCCACCCGGCACCGGGTGCGCACCGAGAATCGCAAGACGCTCGTCGTGTTCGACGAGATCCACCACGGCGGTGACGCCAAAACCTGGGGCGACGCCATCCGGGAGGCGTTCGACGACGCGACGCGGCGACTGTCGCTGACCGGGACCCCGTTCCGCAGCGACGACAGCCCCATCCCGTTCATCAACTACGAAGTCGGACCCGACGGCTTCGCCCGCTCGTCCGCCGACCACACCTATGGCTACTCCGATGCGCTGGCCGACGGCGTCGTGCGCCCGGTCATGTTCATGGCGTACTCCGGTGAGGCCCGCTGGCGGGACAGTGCCGGCGAGGAGCACGCGGCGCGCCTCGGCGAGCCGCTGACCGCCGAGCAGACCGCGCGGGCGTGGAAGACCGCGCTCAACCCGGCCGGCGAATGGATGCCCGCGGTGATCGCCGCTGCCGACACCCGGCTGCGCGGGCTTCGCGAACACGTGCCCGACGCGGGCGGCATGATCATCGCCTCCGATCAGACCGCCGCGCGCGCGTACGCCGATTTGTTGCTCAAGATCACCGGTGAAGCGCCCACCGTCGTCCTCTCCGACGACAAGGGTGCCTCGGATCGCATCTCCCAGTTCTCGGCGAGCACATCGCGTTGGCTGGTCGCGGTGCGCATGGTGTCCGAAGGGGTCGACGTGCCGCGCCTGGCGGTCGGCGTGTACGCCACCAGCGCCTCGACTCCGCTGTTCTTCGCCCAGGCGATCGGCCGGTTCGTGCGGTCCCGGCGCCCCGGTGAAACCGCGTGCATCTTCTTGCCGTCAGTGCCCAACTTGCTGCTGCTCGCCAGCGAGATGGAAGCGCAGCGCAATCACGTGCTGGGCAAGCCGCACCGGGAGAACCTCGAGGACGATCCGCTCGAGGCGGAGTTGGCCAAGCAGAACCGCGACGAGCCAGACGAGGGCGAGAACAAGATCGAGTATCTGGGCGCCGACGCCGAGCTCGATCAGGTCATCTTCGACGGGTCGTCGTTCGGGACCGCGACGCCGGCAGGTAGCGACGAGGAGGCGGACTACCTCGGCATTCCTGGCCTTCTCGACGCCGAGTCGATGCGAGATCTGTTGCGGCGCAGGCAAGAAGAGCAGATCGAGAAGCGAACCGCCAGTGGCGAGGTGCCCCGGCTGACCACGCACGGTCAGCTGCGGGATCTGCGCCGCGAACTCAACGCCCTGGTGTCGCTGGCGCATCACCGCACCGGTAAGACGCACGGTCAGATTCACAACGAATTGCGCCGGGTCTGCGGCGGACCACCGGTGGCCGCCGCCACCACCGATCAGCTCAAGGCCCGCATCGAAGCCGTTCGTAGCCTGACCTCGTCGTAAACCCGCTACGCTGCCGCCATGACGCCAGCCGGCCTCTCTGGAATCCCCACGGCGCCAGGGCGTCTGCCGTTGATCGGCCACGCCCATATGGTCACCGGTGATCCCCGCGAGTTGCTGCTGCGCGCCGCCGGCATCGGTCCGATCGTCCGGGTGTATCTGGGCCCGCGGGCCTCCTACCTGCTCACCACCCCGGAGCTGATCCGCGACGTCAGCCTCGGCAGGGCGGGGGCGTTCCACCGCGAGCCGATGCGCGAGGCCATCCACGAATTGGTCAGCGGCGCGACCAATGTGCTCAGCGGGCCGGAACACGACCTGCGGCGCCGGCTGATCGCCCCGGTCTTTCGGCAACGCCGCCTCAACGAGTACGGCCTCACGGTCGCTGCGATCGCCGACGAATGGTCGGGCTCACTTGTCGGCGGCGCCCAGACCGACTTGCGGGCCAGCGTGCATCAGCTGGTGATGCGCACCATGCTGGCAACTCTGCTCCGCGCCCAATCCGACGCCGAGGAAATCGACGTCATCCGCGAGCGAACCCCCTGGCTGCTCAGCGAAGTCATCATCCGCGGCGCCCTGCCCAAGACCGCAAGGCAGTTGCGGGTGCTGGCCAACCGCCGATTCATCTCCGATTCGAGGCGGGTGCGCCGCGCGCTGCGCTCGCTCATCGAGCGCAGGCGCCAGGCACCCGACGAGGGCGACATGCTCTCGGCGCTTCTGCATCACGTCGACGAGGAGACCGGGGCAACGCTCTCCGATGACGACCTCGTCGACGAACTGCTGCTGGCACTGGCGGCGAGCATCGGATCCCAGTCGTCGATGTTCTCCTGGCTCATCTACGAGACAAGTCGCGCGCCCGACATCGCCGCGAAGATCCGCGACGAACTGGACTGTGTAGTCGGTTCTCGCCCTGTGGAAGTCGGCGATGTGCCCGCATTGCGCTACCTGCGCAACGTTCTCACCGAGACACTGCGATTGTGGGCACCGTGGATCAGCATCCTCACCGCCGACGGGCCGGTCCGCATCGGCTCGGCGGAGTTCGAAGATGGCACCAACATCTTGTTCAGCCCGTTGATGATTCATCTGCAGGACCGGTATTTCCCCCATGCCTCGACCTTCGACCCCGACCGCTGGGAATCCGACTCGGTGGATCGCGACGTCATGATGGCGTTCGGCCTGGGCCAACGACATTGCCCCGGAAGCCAATTCGCGCTGTTGTCGATCACCCTGCAGGCCGCGGCACTGTTCTCGCGCTGGGACATCCGGCTGCCTTCCGGTTTCCAGGTCAAGCCACAAGCCAAGGATTTCGTCCTGTCGCCGGCGTCGCTGCCGGTGGTCTTCTCGCCTCGAAAGCCCGGCTAACGGGCCGCCGTCTTCTCCACGATGTCGCAGACCCGCGGCACACCATCGCCGGTCGCTTGCAGGCGAGCGCCGAACGCCTCAGCGCGCAGGCGCATCTGCGGATCCAGAATCGTGTCGATGCCTGACCCGAGGGTGTCGGCCCGCAACTTGGTGAACGGCACATGCGCGCCGACACCGAGCTTTTCGACCTGGTGTCCCCATACCGGCTGATCGAACGACACCGAGCACACCAGCGTCGGCAGCCCCGCCCGCAGGCTCTCGAAGAGGGTGCCGATCCCGCCGTGGTGTACCGCGGCTCGGCAGTGCGGGAAGACGAGATCGTGTGCCAGCGTGTCGACGACCTTCACGTTGTCGGAGGTGTTGCGCAGCGCGGGGTCCAAGTGAGCGCCGCCGACGCTGACCAGCGCCCGCTCGCCGGTTCTGTCGCAGATGTGCTCGATCATGCCCAGCACCGACCCGAAATCCAGAATCGGCATGCTGCCGAACCCGAAGAAGATCGGTGGTGTGCCACCGTCCACCCACTGGAGCACCTCGGCATGATCTTCGGCCGATTCACCGATCGCCGCCCGGGCCGACTGCGGCAACCACAGAAACCCGACCATGGGCCGCGACGAGCCCCACTCCTGCGCCAAGCCCGGCACGAACGCGGGGTCGTACATCTGCAGTTCGGGGACATTGCGCCCCGCGAGAGTCGATTCCGTGCTGGCCCACGATCGCGGTAGATCGAGCTTGCCGCGAAGGTTGTTGAGGTACTTGCCGAACACCACCGTCCGCAGTCGTTCGATCGCGGACCAAGCCACGCGGTTGAAGACGCCCGGCACCGTCCAGTTGGCCGGCACCGATCCGGGCGGCGCGTACAGACTGTTCTTGCGGCACGGGTAGGTGTGCAGTGTCACCATTGGGATACCCAGGGCCTCCGACACGATCGCCGACCGGTCCTCACTGAAGGTGGTGCAGACGATCATCTCCGCGCCCTTGGAGATGTCGATCAACTCGTCGTCCATTCGGTCGGCGTATTCCGACATCTGCTTCGACACCATCGACATCAGCTTGAACGTGCTACCGGCCGCCAATGCCCTCTGCCCCTCCGGTGAGGAATACAACGCATGGACGTCGGGGCCGAATTGGCGCGCGGTCAGACCTGCTCTGGCGACGAAGTCGACGAAATTCGGTGGTGCACCGATCATCACGTCGTGGCCGCGACGCTCGAGTTCCAGTCCGAGCGCCACCCCGGGCTGAACGTCCCCGCGACTACCGACCAGCGGTATGAGGATCCGCACTCTAGGGCCCCTTTCTAGTGGTAGACCAAACCCTGGCCGATGATGGCGAGGTAGAACACGATGACGAAAGCTGTTGGCAGACCACCAGGATGACTGTCGGGACGCCGGACGAAGAAGATCCACGCGGATATGCACGGCAACACCCCCGCCGCGACGGGCGACCAGGCAATCGGCCACCAGTGCCCCGCCCAGCTCCACGGCGACGTGAGCAGCACTTCCACCAGCACGGCCGACAACCCGAGGACCAACACCGCGAGTCCGCTTGCGGTGGACCCGATGACCCGCGAATACGACCGCAGGTCATCGGCCGCTGCCGCCCGAGTGGTCTTGCGCGCCAACTCAACATGCAGGAATGCGCTGGTGAACACCAGCAGGACGGCGGCCAGCTGTACCCAGGATGCATCTCCGACACCCGGCAGGCCCGTCATCGCGAAACCCGTTGCCAGGAACTGCGCGGGGCATGCCGCCGCCAGGTTCACCAACGGGTTGTCGCGCACCACCGGAACCCGCGACTCCAACCACCACAGGACAAGGCTGTAGCCGAGGACGAGCGCCACGAGCACGGACGTCCAGAACGAGACTGTCGCCCCCAGCAGCAATGCCAGCACTGCCGCCGGGATCATCGCGATCCGCAACTCACGGGTGCTGATACGACCCTGAACCAGTGGCCGGTCCGGGTTGTACACCCTGTCGTAATCCAGATCCTTCTGATCGTCGACCATGCGCAGGAAGGCGCCGGCGGCGTTGAGCGCCACGATCTTCAGCGCGGTATCCCAGGACGGCCGCCACGGTCCGGGCGACTGCCCGACCATCACGACCATGCCCTCGACGGCGATCACCCATAGCGCCAGATAGACGGGATAGACCGGCAGGCATCGTTCGATCAGGAACGCGCCGATACCGCCCGTCCGCCGCAGGACCGTCATTCCATGAATGCCAGTTCGACGGTGGCCCTGGTCTGCCCCGACTGCGTGATGTCACCTCGGAACGTCAGCGGGTCGGCACCATCGCGTGTCATCGACACCACGCTCACCGAATCCATTTCGGCGAACGACTGGAACCCGATCTTCAGCCACGACGGACCCACGAGATCCTCCGCCCGCGAATCGGCGATCACCAGGGAAAGCTGTCGAGCAGCCTCGATGATGAGTCCGCCGGGGAGATGGTCGAGGGGATGGTCGAAGAGTATCGCGTGACTGATGTCCACAACGAGCGGCGCGCTCGCCGCGCCACTCGCCGCCGCGTGGACGGGAGCACCGATCACCACGTTCGCCATCCGCGTCCGGCCGACCGACCGAGGATCGGCCGGAGCCGGCTGCGGGCCCGGGTCCCAACTCGCGCCGGCCCGCAGCCGGTCCCACTTTTCCAGCGGCATCCAGTTGAACGCTGCCGACAGTTCCATCGTCTTGGTGCCCTCATGGGCCACGACGGAACGGACTTCCAGACCATGCACCGCATCATGGCCGTCGCGACGAAACTCCTTCTGCACCGCCATGTTCAGCTCCAGATCCAGCACCTCGGCACCGCACACCAGATGGTCGAAGTCGACAACGGCCAGTTCGTACAGCCGTACGGTATGCCGGGCGTCCGGCGGTGCGTCATAGAACAGATGACTGCCCGCGATGCATCCCTGCCGAAACGCCTCCAGGACGAGGAGCGGATCGTAGTACGACCCCTGCCGCCCCAGTCCGTCGGAGTGAAAGCTGTGCAGGCGGGGCAGTTGGGCATGCGCCGTCCAGGTGTCCCCCCGTCCACCCATCGAGGTGATCAGCACTTCGGAGACAGCGCGCTTGTGCACCAACTCCCGCCGAATCGTCTGAGAATAGTTCTCCCCGTTCATATCCCGTCACTTCCCTGTCGGTGCATCGGCAGATACGAGGACTCGATCACGATCCGGAACCACGGATCGACGTCGATGCCCCGCTTTTCTGCATCCGCCAATGCAGCCAGCCATTCCTCACCGGTTCGGGGCCGGTCCCACCCGCCGACCCCACCAAGGCCCTGCCAGACGGCATCCTGTGCGGCGGCGAGGTCACCGCTCCTGCGGTCAAGGCCGGACTCGATGCCGTCAACGATCCGAGCGGCATCTGCTGTCGCGTCGGCGCCTTGGACGCAAGCGGAAATCACGGCGCTCAGTTGCGGATCCGGAAAGTAGATACTCATTTCCCGCAGCACGTCGTCGGGATCATCGGGGGTATGAACCTTGTTCAGCAGGTAAGTTCCGGCCGCCAGCGCATGCCGGAGATGATGAGGCTGCCGCTGCGCGGGGTCGGCAGGTCCCTTGTCCGCCGTGAGCCGGACCGACACCGGCTGCTCACCGTCGGGATGGCCGACGACGAGAACCAGCGACGGCGACAACCCGGCGAGACGGTCCGCAACCCGGCGGCGCTCGGCGGTCGCGCGGTGCCAGTTGAAATACCACAACGCCCGTAGATGCAGATACGTCAGCTGCACCGGATACGCCCCGACGATGCGATAGCCGTGATCGAGCAGCCAGGTGATGGCCGATCCCATCGCTGCGGTGACGGCCGCATCGGGCTTGAGCAGCATCAGTGCATGCTCGTGAGCGAACGTGTCACGGTCGACGTTCATTGCGGCGAGCGCATCGCACGTCTCGATGAAGTAGGTGTCCGAGTCATACCTGCTGCCGATACTGATCATGCGGAACTCCTCTTGGCCTGCAGGCGGGCCAAAACCTCGGCCACTGACGGCTCCGGCCGTCCCAAATAGCCAGTGCGTAAGCAGGAGTCGAGAAGGCGCCGGAAGTAGCCCGGTCCGATGGCGGGCGGCGTGATACCGAGCCGCTCGCGAGTGTTGGTGCTGTCGAACTCCAGGTGTCGCCTCAGGTAGCTCGTATAGAGGATCCCGACCTTGTCGAAATAGCGTCGCTCGATCTCGTCGAGATAAGACTCGCTGAACGTACTGGGCGGAACGAAATCAGGGATGCAGAAGGACGGATATTCGGCGAGGACGTCGGAGACGGTGCGCAGCGAGAGGGCGTTGGCGCCCACCGCATGGAATGTTCGTCCGATGTTGTCGTCGAAGCTCTCCACCGCGGCCGCGACGACGTCGGCGACGTGGCCGATCGGGACCAGTCCCAGTGTCGCAGAATAGTTTCCGGGCAGCGTCCGCAATCTGCCCTCGACGATCACCTTGAGCAACTGGTAGATGTGTTTGTAGACCCCGGTGTTCCCGGTGCGGTACTCGCCGGTGACGATGCCCGGCCGGACGACCACCGATCGGACTCCGGCCGCGGCGACCAGTTGTTCGGCCCGATACTTGCTCTGTTCGTAGGCGTTGCTGAACCGTTGACCGATATCGAGCTGGTCCTCGTAGAAAACCCCTTCGGTCTCGCCGCAGACGTAGATGGTGCTCACATAGACCAAACCGGCATCGAAGCAGCGTGCCAAGGCAAGCGCATTGGCCGTTCCGTCGACGTTGATCTCGGTATAGCGCTGCTCCGGCAGCCCGAAGTCGGTCACCGCAGCGGAATGCACCACCACGTCGACCTCGTTCGCAAGTTTCGCCACGGTCTGCCGGTCGAGACCGAAGTCTTCACTGCGCACATCACCGGTCAGCATTCGCGCGGCGACGACCGGCCGATCGTGTGTCAGCGCGATGACGGTGTACCCGCGCCGGGACAGGCGGGCGACGACTCCGGCACCGACGTGTCCGGCGGCACCTGTGACCAGCACGGTCCCGCTCATGTCGGTTCCTTGTGGGCGTTAACGAGATTCACCAGATCACCGACGGTTGCGACGCCGGCGAGCATCTCCTGATCGAGCTGCGGCAGTTCGAAGGCTCGCTCGACGGCGATCGACAGCTCGAGCAGCCGCAGTGAGGTATATCCGAGATCGCCGATCAGTGCGCTGCTCAGGTCGGGCTCGCGGGCCGTATCGGGGGCCATCGCCGCGACCAGCGCCAGAACCTCATCACCGATGTCGGTCATGGCGTCGGCCTCGCGCAGGGTTGGGCTCCGCCGGTGGTCAGCAGATCGCGGGCCTCGTCCAGTTCGACGTAAGCACCGAAGTATCCGCCCATCCGCAGCCAGTGGTATCCGTACCTGATGGTGCGCTGCCACTCGTCTCGCGACGCGAACGACGACGGGAAGTTCTCACCGCGGGTGACTTTGCGCACCTCGGCGACGAACGCATCGAGTTCCTGATGTAGCGACCCAGCGTCGTCCTCATCGGCGATGGAACGCTCGCTGAGGGTGCGGGCGGTCTGGGCCAACCGGGGATGCTCAGGTACCAGCATCTCCAGCCTGCTCACCAGTACCGGGTCGGCAGGCAGCGGCGTGATTCCCCAGGCGCTGGCCAGGATTCGGACTGCCATGGTCACAATCCGTCGCCCGCACAGTGACGCGACCTGCCATTGCCCGTCCTTGACCGCACCGCTGAAATCTTCGCGAGCGTTCTCGAGCACCATGTTGGCCAACAGCAGCGCTCCAGCGCATTCCGCGAATGCCTTTGCGCCCAGCGGGGATCGGGCGATGTCCCGGTCGGTGATGGCACCATCGATCGTGACCACCGGGCGCTGGTTGGACGGCAGCGGTGTGAGCGGCCGGCCCGGTGTGCACATCGCCGCCACCGGTGTGATCGCCGTCCCGCCGCGCCAGGCCAACCCGACGAGCCCGTAGTCGACGAATAGAGCGATGTGGTTCACGGCAGCCTGTGTGGTGGCGATCGACTCACCGAAGATCACCTTCCGCCACGATTGCGCGCAGTCGGCGGACAGGACGAACACGTCGGCCTTATCGCGCACGACATGGGTGGCGGTTCCGATGGGCCAGGTCGTGACTCCGGGCACCCGCCGTAAGACGACGTTCGTGGGATCGAGAGTGATTCTCGGGCCGCCCAATCGCATGGCCAGCGCCAGCGCCCGCTCGAAGACGTCCCGGCTCGAATCCGGTGTGGCGGGTGTCGCGTCGAGGGCTTGGTAGTCATCCAGGAGCGCCGCGACGGTCGCGTCGGCGTCGCGCGAGAGCCGAATGATCTGCTCCGGCAGCCACTTGATCTCGATGTACCCCTCACCGCGCGCGGCGAGGAATGCTTTCATCTGCTGCGCCACGCCTTCCCGTGCCCACCGCACCGCCTCGTGCTCGTCACCGAGCAGGGCCAGCGCGACGGCATGTCGCAGGCATCCGCAGGCCCGCCTGCGCCACCAGGCGCTGAGCAGCATGGTGAACTCGGCGTAGGAGACGATGTCGAGGAGCTGCGCGTAGTCGGATCCGACGTACAGCGGGATGCCGCGCAGGAACCGCTGAACCCGGTTGAGGAGGTCCTCGGACACCCCGGCCACCGAACCCGTGTCGATCGCCCGTCTGACCTTCAGCAGCCGTTCGCGGATCTGCTCGTGCGATTGGGCCCGAACCTCCACTCGGCGACCGTCGACGAAAAGAACTGTGGGCATCACCGCCTGTTTGGTCGCGCCGGGCACCAGCAGCAGGAAGTCGATGTCCGAGCCTTCATTGCCGAAGCCCTCGGCGAGCGATCCCTCGAAATGCACTGTCGCGTCATCGGGAATCACGGCGAGCTCGCGGGCCTTCTCGAACAGTGCGCGGACCCGTTGCAGCCCCTGCACTTCTCGATTGGCGCCACCGATCGCGAGCAGTCGCGACCTGGTGAATCGACCAGCGCGCCACTGTTGCCACATGTGCGCCCGACGCGGCTTACCGCTCGACGTCCGGGACAGCGTTCCGCGCGGCGTGCTGATCAGCCACAGCGGGGCTTCCTCACCGATGTTCGCCTGCAGGGATCGGATTGCGGCGGCGACCATCTCGGGCGTCACCTTCATGTGTTCGATGAACACCGCGACACCGGGCCGCTCGGCCTCGTTGACCGCCACGGCGACCACCCGACTCGGGGCGATGCCGAGCGCCTCGGCGGTGGTCACGTCCAGGTCTTCGGTGAAGACACTGCGCCCGTTGATCTTCAGGCTGGTCCCCATCCGGCCCAGTACGTGCAGTTGGCCGTCCAGTAGGAATCCGGCGTCGCCGGTGCGCAGCTCGTCGCCGACGAATCGGGTGGTGCTGTCGACATCCCCGTGGTATCCCTGCCCCACCGACGGCCCCGACAGGACGATCTCGCCCAACGTCCCGTCGGGCAGCCGGTCACCGGACTCGTCGGCGATCCAGACCGCATGTCCCGGCGCGGCCTTGCCGACCGACACCACCCAATCGCTACCGGTGTCGGCGGTGATATCGCCTGTCACGCGCGCGAGCACCCGGACCGGATGGCCGTGACGCAACGCGGTCCGGTCCACCCGAACCATCCGGTGCGGTTCGCCCAGACGATGTGAGGTGGCGAACAACGTGTGCTCGGCAAGACCGTACGACGGCATGAAGGCATCGGGGGAAAAGCCGTGGCCCGCAGTGAGTTCGGTGAACGCCCGCAGATGTGCCGGGTTGATGGGCTCGGCCCCGACGACCAGCGTCGCAAGCCCCGACAGATCAATGTCGCCGAGGTCGTCCGGCGTGAGCCTGGTGCTGGTGTACACCAGCCCGAACGACGGGGAGGCGG
Organism: Mycolicibacterium rhodesiae; assembly: GCF_002086695.1. Taxonomy (GTDB): domain Bacteria; phylum Actinomycetota; class Actinomycetes; order Mycobacteriales; family Mycobacteriaceae; genus Mycobacterium; species Mycobacterium rhodesiae. The sequence continues at coordinate 230,427 of NZ_MVIH01000003.1, read as the reverse complement.
TGTGTTGCGAGGTGGCCGCGGCTCTCAGCCACCGCAGTGGGTCACGGATGAACTGGTCGGGACGCATCAGTTGCAGATGGCGCTGACGCGTCATGGCTTGAAACAGCACGCCGATCAGCCCCATGTCGTGATACAGCGGAAGCCAGGAGACCCCGACCTGGCCATCGGCCATGCCGCAGAGTTCCTCCATCACATTGAGATTGGTGGCCAGGCTGTGCCAACTGATGGCGGCGCCGCGCGGAGCGCTCGTCGAACCCGAGGTCATCTGTAGCAGCACGGCGGGGGCAGGCTCGGCAAGCTCGTCCACGAGGTCACACTGCGGAACACCGTCGATCGCAATCAGTTTCGGCTCGCGAGCCAGACCCGCGATCGCACGGCGCGCCAGCTCGACGAACGCAGGCGAGGCCACCATGGCGCGGCACCCCGCTGCCCCCAGGATGCCACGCAGGTGGGCAATGTACTGATCTGGCGGTTGGAACATCGGCGGCACGATCGGGGTGAGAGTGGCGCCGGCGGCGAGCACCCCGAACATCGTCGACAAACACAGGTCGGAGGTCGGCATCAACACGCTGACGACGTCGCCTGGGCGGACACCGTCGTCGATCAGCCGGCGCGCGATGCGTCGCGCGTTGTCGGCCAGCACGCGGTAGGTGACGAAGTCCCAGCCGTTCGTTTCATTGGCCAGGTGAATCCCGGTGTGGTCGCGTGGCTCCATCAACCAGCCGCGGATGCGGTCGACGTCGTTCATGGTCCGGGCTCTTCCACCAAGACCACCCGGCCAGTGGCTCCATCGACGCTCACCGTCATCCCGGTACGAACCGCGTCGGTGAGGCCGTCGATCTGCACGACGGTCGGCACTCCGAGTTCGCGGGCGATGATCGCAACGTGGGTGAGGGGGGATGCGCGTTCGATGAGGAGCGCGGATGCGAACGGCAAGGCCGAGGCCCAGCCCGGATCGGTCCGGTATGCCACCAGGATGCCGCTGGAGAAGTCCTGCGGCTTCTCGACCACGACCGCGCGGCCGGTCACCACACCCGGGCTGGACGGCGTCCCGGTCAGTACCGTGCCTGCGGACGCGTGCGCCGACTCTTCGGCAGGCCGCCAACCGGCCTGGGCCAGCTCGCGCTCTGAGTAGTCCGATCCGGTCGTGGTGAACCGGGCGGGTGCGGACAACCGTGAGTAGCTCTCCTGCAGCAGCTTTCGGTGCCGGATCACAGATTGGGCGGCGGCCGCGGTCATGGTGCCCTCGTGGAGATCGAACAGCTCGTCGATACGCAGTAGGAAAACGTCGGACCGGTGGTGAATCGTTCCTCGGTGCTCCAACTCCCGAGCCATCACCCCCACAAGTGATTTCAGGATGCCGAAGCCCTGGGTGCGGCAGAAGCGCAGGTGCTCACGGTGCGTCGCCGCCCGTCGGACCTTCCTTCGCAACGCGTCGAACACCTTTCGGCGCCAGCCCCGCAGATGGGTATCGAGGTAATCCTCGACCGAGTTCCCGGCGTGCTCGCGCCCCGCGGTGTCCATCCGCAGCAGATGAAAGATTCCGGCGGGATCTTCGCGCAGGTCCGGTGTTTCGAGCTTGAGTTCGTCCAGACACCGATACCCGAAGCGGTCGATGTACTTCTCAATCTTGGAATGCAGCTCTTGCCAGATCGGCGAGCCCGAATCGTCGGCGCACTCGGTGAGGTGCGCGTACGCAGTCGAGGGCTCGGCTGATGCGATGAAGGCATCGAGTTCGGGGTGTTCGGCGACGAAGGCGGCGATGCCCGCCAGCTCCCTGGCCGGTTCGACGGAGATCACGTCGGGCTCGGGGTTGACGACAGCGAACTGGACCCATTCCGGCGCACCCCGCAGGAACACTTTCGTGAGGACGGCCAGCGACCCGACCATGGTCAGCAACATGGCATCCAGCACCATCATCGGGCCCCACAGATCGGCGACTTCGTCGTAGATCTGGCGGAACATCCGGTATGCCGACGGTCCGTCCATCGCCGATACGTCCATCAGACCGTGCCGGTCGATGAAGTCGATGAACGTCTCGTCGAAGTCGTCGATCATGGCATCGACGGATCTGATGCTGCGCAGGTAGGCGATGGTCGTGCGGCCACGCGACACCGCCCTGGCGATGGGATTGGCGAAGGTGAACGGACGCAACTGAGTTGCCGTCGCACGGTCGAGTGGTTCACTGACGCCGAGCGCGACTTCCAGGACCCGTCGATTCAGCGGATATCCCGGCGCGATGCCCACCATCCGGTACCAGTGCAGCAAGTTGTAGTAGACGTGGCCGTGGAACTGGCCGAGCATCACCGGCAGCCACGACTCCATCTGCTCGAGCTGGGCGGGCGGGGCCTTCAGACTGCGGGCGTAGGCCCGGTAGACGTCGCCGTACAGTTTGCGGGCCGTGGTGAAGGTCAGTGGCGACGTGACTCCGGCGAAGCTCTCGATGATGTTGGAGTTGTCCCAGATGCGGACTCCGTCGGTGACTTCACCGAAATGTTCTGCTGTGAGGCCGAATTCGCGATCCAGCGTGGTGACCGGCCGAGATTGCAGGATCCAGGTGCCGATGTCGTCGCACGCCCACTCGACATCCTGCGGGCAGCCGAAATACTGTTCGAGCCGAATCCCCAAGTCCAACAGCGTGGCACGTAGTGCAGGGCCGACGCTGGCTTCCCGGCGGCGTTCTACCGGCACGCCCACTGTGGCGACTCCGCCGCCTGTGGTCCCGACCATCATCTCGCTCTTCGCGGACACCACTTCATCGAGGATGCGGCCGGTCTCCTTCTCGATGCTGACCGAGTCGGAGTCGACAGCGCCGGAGACCAGACCTTCACCAAGTCCCAGCACGCCGTTGATCACCAGTCGGTCTGTCGAGCCCGTGAGCGGGTCGACGGTGAACATCACCCCGCTGCTCTGCGGTGTCAACGATCGCTGGATGACGACCGCAAGTGCGACATCGCGGAAGTCGAGGCCGCGGACGTGGCGGTACTGGGTGGCCCGGCGGGAGAAGGCCGACGCCCAGCAACGCCGCACCGCGTCTTCGGTGGCATCGAGCCCGGCCACATTCAAGAACGTGTCGAACAGTCCCGCAAACGAATCACGGTCGCCGTCTTCTTGCCGTCCCGACGAACGAACGGCGACAGTTTCGGCACCCACATAATCGATGGCCGCCGCAATGGCGTCCCGAATTTCGGCAGGCATGCTCAATTCGCACAACGCGGTTTCGGCGAACGCCGCCTCAGTGAGACGTTCGGCCAGCGAGAGCGGTGCTTGGCTGATGGTCACGCCCGCGGCCGCACAGGCTGTTTCGAACGCGTCGATGCCGAGGATGACCCACCGTGGCACGGGGAAACCGGCGGCCGTCAGGTCACACAGGTTGCGCGCTTTGCCGCCGGCCAGTAGTCGGAGCTGCTCGTCGGATTCTTGCCCGGTCAGGAGGAGTGGCACCGCGCGCCCTTCGTGTCAGTTCCGCGATATCTCAAGCGATGAGATCGGGTGCCGACGTTAGGGACGCAGTTCCGCTACCGGTTCCAAGTTTCGAAAATATTGAATTCACATGCGGCATGACCGTTCCCCCGACAGGTAAAGCCCATGGCCCCTTTCGGCACCACCGATGGCTGAATGCTTACCACACGCAGTGGCACGCCGGCAGGCAGACGCAGCAAATTTACATTCACGTTGCGCCGAGCCCGGTCACCGAGCGTCGGGGCCTATCCGCCAGGGCTTGTCGAGGCGGTCGGCCGCCTCATCCCCGGTCGACGGCCAGCTTCCCCAGATTCGCCAGCGAATTGTCGAGGTGGGAGACGGGAAACGGCGGGAAGACGATGTTCTTCCGGATTTCCGGGGTGGCACTCGACCAGTCGTAGGTCAAGGTGACCCGAGTCTGTTCGTCGCCGAGGGGCTCGAGGTCGTAACGCCATGTCCACCCGCCGAGTTCGATGCTGCCGTCGTCGGCCAGCCCGCCGGGCGCCCACCCGATCACCCGGCCGGGTTCGAGCACGGTGACCTGGTTGGCCATTTCGTAGTGCTTGTCGGGATGGTTGTCGTGGTACATGGCGATCCGGAAGATCTGTCCGGCTTCGGTCAGCTCCCGGCCGTCGTCCAACGGTTCCCGAACCCAGCCGGTGCCGTCGATGTCCTGGTGAGTGCTCGGATCGGCGAGCACTCCGAATACGGCGTTGCAGGGTGCGTCGATGGTGGTGGTGACAATCAGAATTTCGGTCATAGCCAGACAGACCCGCCCCGGCCGAGAAACTCATCGCACCCGTCGAGCGCTGGGCAGGTAGGCGACGACAGCTATAGCCCGAGCAACTCCGGCAGGGCAGCAACGGAGTCGATGACGTGGTTGGGCTGCATCGCAAATTCGTCTGCGGCCCAACGGTCCAGGGTGTCCTGGCGGAACTTGCCGGTGCGCACCAGCACACCGGTCATCCCGACCACCTGGGCGGCCAGGACGTCGTTGTTGAGGTCGTCGCCGACCATGTACATCTCATCGGGATCGACGCCGAGGCGGGCCGCCGAGGCCAGAAAGCCTGCGGGCGCGGGCTTGCCGACACCGGTGGCTTTGCGCCCGGAGGTCTCCTCCATGCCGATCAGGTACATGCCCGTGTCGATGCGCAGGCCCTCGGTGGTGGTCCAGGCTGTGCTGCGGTGCATGGCCACCACCGGCACGCCCTGGGCCATCCATTCGTACACCCGGCTCAGCGTGCGGTGGCTGTACTCAGGGCCGGCGCCGCCGAGAAGGATCACGTCAGGGGCCTCGATATCGGCGGCCTCGCACGCCCCCGAATCGACGATGTCGATGCCCGGCATGTCATCGGTGATCTGGCCGTTGTTGACCAGCAGGCAGCGCGCATCGGGATAGTGGGCCCGTACGTAGTCGGCGGTCAGCGCCGCCGCGGTGATCACCTCGTCGGGCCGGACGTCGATTCCGGCGTCACACAGTGCCGCTGCGATCTGTCCGCGGGTGCGCGTGGTGGTGTTGGTCAGGTAGGACCGCGCGATCTGGTGGTCGGCCAGTACCGCCAGCGCCTCGGCGGCGCCCGGGATCGGCGTCCACGAGGTCACCAGGACACCGTCGATGTCGAACAGCACCCCACCGATAGCCATACCGCGACAGTAAACGGCCACCGATTGTCCGCAACTTGGGCCGTCTATCGTCGTGCCATGAGCGCACAGAAGTGGACCGAGGCGGACGTCCCCGATCAGAGCGGACGCATTGCGATCGTGACCGGCTCCAATACCGGGCTCGGATTCGACACGGCCCGGGTGCTGGCACAGCACGGGGCTCAGGTGGTGATGGCGGTTCGCGACACCGCCAAGGGTGAGGCGGCGGCAGCCGAGATCCGGCGAGCCGCACCCTCGGCCGAGGTGACGGTGCACAAGCTGGATCTGGGCTCGCTGGCATCGGTGCGGGAAGCCGCGGCCGAGCTGGGCACCGCCTATCCCCGGATCGATCTGCTCATCAACAACGCCGGGGTGATGTATCCGCCTAAGCAGACCACTGCCGACGGCTTCGAATTGCAGTTCGGCACAAACCATCTGGGCCACTTCGCGCTCACCGGACTGTTGCTGAACAATCTGCTGGGAGTCGACGGGTCACGGGTGGTCGTGGTGGCCAGCGTCGCGCACAACATCCGCGCCAAGATCGCGTTCGACGACCTGCAGTGGGAGCGCCGCCGCTATGAGCGCGTCGCCTCCTACGGGCAGTCGAAGCTGGCCAATCTGATGTTCGCCTACGAACTGCAACGGCGCCTGGCCGCCGCCGGCGCGAAAACGATTGCCGTGGCGGCACACCCGGGCGTCTCGGACACCGAACTGATCCGCCACGTCCCCGGCAGCTCGCTACCCGGCGTCAAGCTCATCAGCGGGCTGTTGTTGAACAGCGCGGAAATGGGCGCGCTGGCGACGCTGCGGGCCGCCACCGACCCCTCGGTGATCGGAGGGCAGTACTACGGGCCCGACGGGTTCCGCGAACTGCGCGGCCACCCCAAGCTGGTGAGCTCAAGCGATCAGTCCCACGATCGGAACGTCCAGCAGCGGCTCTGGGCGGTGTCCGAGGAGTTGACCGGCGTGAAATTCCCCGTCTGATGCGCACTGTCTCCGAACATCAGCGGGTCGTCGCCGATCTGATCACCGCGCGTCCGGCGGCCACGGTGGGGCTGGCCGACGCCGAGGGCCTGGTGCTCGCGGCCGACGTGACAGCCCCGATGTCGCTGCCCGTATTCGACAACTCGGCGATGGACGGCTACGCGGTTCACGCCGAGGACGTCGCCGCTGCCTCTGCGGCCAGTCCGGTGAGATTGCCTGTCGCCGAGGACATTCCGGCTGGACGTGTTGACTCCTTGACGTTGGCGCCGGGCACCGCGCACCGGATCATGACGGGCGCACCGCTGCCCGCAGGTGCGACGGCGGTGGTGCCGGTCGAGGCCACCGACGCCGGTATCGACACCGTCGAGATCCGCATCGCGTCCAAACCCGGGCAGCACGTGCGACGCGCCGGTGAAGATGTGACCGCGGGGACCACGGTGCTGCGCGCCGGCCAGTTGGTGACCCCGGCGGCACTGGGGCTGGCCGCCGCCCTCGGCCTGGGCTCGCTGACCGTGCAGCCACGGCTGCGGGTGCTGGTGATGTCGACGGGTTCGGAATTGGTGTCGGCGGGAACCGAGCTGAAGCCCGGGCAGATCTACGAGTCCAACGCGATCATGCTGGCCGCCGCGGTCCGCGAGGCCGGCGCCGACGTGGTCGCGACCCCGACGTCGAGCGATGATGTCGTCCAGTTCAGCACCGTGCTGGAGGGCTTCGCCGGGCAGGCCGATCTGATCATCACCACCGGCGGGGTCAGCGCCGGGGCCTACGAGGTGGTCAAGGATGCGTTCGGTGCCGGCGCGGTGGAGTTCGTCAAGGTCGCCATGCAGCCGGGCATGCCGCAGGGCGCGGGCCGAGCCGAAGGCACGTCAATCGTCACGCTGCCGGGCAACCCGGTGAGCGCTCTGGTCTCCTTCGAGGTGTTCGTCCGGCCCGCGCTGCGCGCGGCGATGGGCCTGGCCAACCCGAACCGGCCGCGCCGCACCGCCGTGCTGGCCGACGACCTGACATCGCCGAAGGGCAAACGGCAGTTCCGCCGCGGTGTCTACGACCCCGAGGCGGGCACCGTCACGACCTATGGACCGCCGGCATCGCACCATCTTCGCTGGCTGGCCTCGGCGAACTGCCTTCTGGAGCTCGCCGAGGACGTCACCGAGGTGGCCGCCGGCGAGCACGTCCAACTCTGGGACCTGTCGTAGGTCTGCCCCGCACAATCACAGCCCGCACGTAGAATCGTCGCCGATGGCCAGACGCCCCCGCACCGCGGAAGACAACATGAAGTCCGGCCCCCAGCGGCTGGTCGCGCTGGTGCGTTCCTCCGTTCCCCCAGTTCACCCGGCCGGCCTGCCGTTCATCGCGGCGAGCCTGGCGGTGGCGGGCGTGGGCCGCAAGAACCGCTGGCTGCGGCGCGCGGGCTTGACCGCCGCCGCCGCCAACGCCGGGTTCTTCCGGCATCCGACCCGGACTCCCCCGAGCCGCCCCGGTGTGGTGGTCGCCCCGGCCGACGGGTTGATCTGTCTGGTCGAAGAGGTTGAACCACCCGCCGAACTCGGTCTGCCGCCCGGGCCCCGGCCACGGATCAGCATCTTCCTGTCGCTGCTCGACGCCCACGTGCAACGGGTTCCGGTCGGCGGCCAGGTGCTGGCCGTGGAATACCGGCCCGGCCGATTCCATTCGGCTGAACTGGCGGCGGCCAGCGAGGACAACGAGCGCAACAGCGTGCTGATCCGCACGCCGGACGGACAGGATGTGGTGGTCGTGCAGATCGCCGGCCTGCTGGCGCGCCGGATCATCTGCGAACTGCACCCCGGCGACCAGGTCGCCATCGGCGACACCTACGGACTGATCCGATTCGGCTCGCGGTTGGACACCTACCTGCCTGCCGGGTCGCAGATCCTGGTCGAACCCGGTCAGCGCACGCTGGCCGGCGAGACGGTGTTGGCGCAGCTGCCGTGATCAAACCCCGCCCGTCCGCCATGCGCATTCTGCCGAGCGCGACGACGGTGCTGGCCATCTGTGCCGGGCTGACCTCGATCAAGTTCGCACTCGACGGGCGCCCGCACATAGCGCTGGCCTTGATCGGTGCCGCGGCGGTGCTCGACGGCATCGACGGCGGCATCGCGCGGGCCCTGGACGCTCAGTCGCGGATGGGCGCCGAGATCGATTCGCTGGCCGACGCGGTGAACTTCGGTGTCGCGCCGGCGCTGGTGGTCTATGTGACGCTGTTGCCCACCTCGCCGGTCGGCTGGATCTTCGCGTTGCTCTACGCAGTGTGCATCGTGCTGCGGCTGGCCCGATTCAACGCACTGCTCGACGACGACACCCGCCCGGCCTACACCCGCGAGTACTTCACCGGTATGCCTGCGCCGTGCGGTGCGGTCGGCGTGATCGGACCGCTCGCGGCGATGCTGCAGTTCGGCCACGGCTGGTGGACCTCGCCGTGGTTCGTCTGCTTCTGGTTCGCCGCCAACGCCACGCTGCTGATCAGCCGGGTGCCCACGCTGGCGCTCAAGGCTGTGAAGATGCCGCCGAATGCCGCGCCGATCCTGTTGATTCTGATCGCTGCCGCCGCGGCTGCGCTGCTGCTGTTCCCGTACATCCTGGTCCTGCTGATCATCGCGGGCTACCTGGTCATCATCCCGTTCACCATCCGCAGCCAACGCTGGGTCGCGGCGCGGCCGGAGGCATGGAACGACGCACCCAAACAACGGCGCGCGGCGCGGCGCGCTGATCGTCGTGGTCAGCCGAATCGCCGGTCGACCCGGCTCGGCCTGCGCAAGCCCGGTCGCTGACATGGCGCCGTCCAACCTGGCGCTGACCGCACGGTTGAACACCTCCGCGCTGGACTCCCGGCGCGGTGTGGTGCGGCTGCATCCGGAGGCCCTCGCCGCGCTCGGCATCCGCGAGTGGGATGCGGTGTCGCTCACCGGCTCCCGAACCACCTCGGCGGTCGCCGCGATCGCTCCCGCGGATGTTCCGGCCGGCACCGCGCTACTCGACGACGTGACGTTGTCCAACGCCGGCCTGCGCGAGGACACCACGGTGCTGGTCGCCCCGGTCACCGTGTACGGCGCACGTTCGGTCACGTTGCGTGGCTCCACCCTGGCCACCCAGTCGGTCACGTCGGCGACATTGCGCCAGGCCTTGCTCGGGAAGGTGATGACCGTCGGCGACACGGTATCGCTGCTCCCGCGCGACCTCGGTCCGGGAACGTCCACCACTGCGGCCAGCTCGGCGCTGACCTCGTCGGTGGGTATCACCTGGACCTCGGAATTGTTGACCGTGACCGGCACTGATCCGGCCGGGCCGGTGAGCGTGCAACCGAATTCGTCGGTCACCTGGGGTGACGGTGTGACGCCGACGGCCGGCGGTCCCGGACCCACCGCGGCGGTGAGCCAGCCGATGACGTGGCCGGAAGCCCCGGCGGTGTCGGTCGACGACCTCAAGGGCCAGCACGTGCAGGCCGGTCGGCTCACCGAATGGCTCAAACTGGCGCTCGATCAGCCGGAGCTGCTGGAAAAGCTTGGCGCCAAACCGAATCTGGGTGTGCTGGTCACCGGTCCGGCGGGGGTCGGCAAGGCGACACTGGTGCGAGCGGTGTGCGCAGGGCGACGGTTGGTAGAGCTCGACGGGCCCGACACCGGGGCACTGGCCGCGCAGGATCGACAGCGCGCGGTTGCCGACGCGGTCGCCACGGTCACCAATGGCGGTGGCGTGCTGTTGATCACCGATATCGACGCGCTGCTGCCCACCCCGGCCGAGCCGGTGTCGGCGATGATCCTGACCGAGCTGCGCAAGGCGGTCGTCGCTCCCGGCGTCGTGCTGGTGGCCACCTCCCAGCAGCCGGACGCGGCTGATCCGCGGCTTCGCGCACCGGATCTGTGTGACCGTGAGCTGGGCTTGAGCCTGCCCGACGGCGCGACCCGCAAGGCGCTCTTGGAGGTGCTGCTGCGTGATGTCCCGGCCGGGAGTCTGGCACTCGACGAAATCGCCGAGCGCACACCGGGATTCGTTCGCGCCGACCTGGCCGCCCTGGTCCGGGAGGCCGCCCTGCGGGCCGCCGCCCGCGCCAGTGACGACGGCAAGCCGCCTGCACTCACGCAGGAGGATCTCACCGGCGCGCTGAGCGTGATCCGGCCGCTGTCGCGGTCCGCCACCGAGGAGGTGTCCGTCGGATCGGTGACCCTTGACGACGTCGGCGACATGGTCGAGGTCAAGCAGGCGCTGACCGAGGCGGTGCTGTGGCCGCTGCAGCATCCGGACACCTTCGCCCGCCTCGGCGTCGAGCCGCCCAGGGGGGTATTGCTGTACGGCCCGCCAGGCTGCGGCAAGACCTTCGTGGTGCGCGCGCTGGCCAGTTCAGGCCGGCTCAGTGTGCATGCGGTGAAGGGCGCCGAGCTGATGGACAAGTGGGTCGGCTCCTCGGAGAAGGCTGTCCGCGAATTGTTCCGGCGGGCAAGGGATTCTGCGCCGTCGCTGGTTTTTCTCGACGAGATCGACGCGCTGGCGCCAAGACGTGGGCAGAGCTTCGATTCCGGTGTCACCGACCGGGTGGTGGCAGCGCTGCTGACCGAGCTCGACGGCATCGAGCCGCTGCGCGACGTCGTGGTGCTCGGCGCCACCAACCGGCCGGATCTGATCGACCCGGCACTGTTGCGCCCGGGCCGGTTGGAGAAACTGGTGTTCGTCGAACCGCCCGATACCGACGCAAGGCGCGAAATCCTGCGCACCGCAGGCAAATCCGTGCCGTTGTCGTCGGACGTCGACCTCGACGCGCTGGCAGGCGAACTGGACGGCTACAGCGCGGCGGACTGCGTGGCACTGCTGCGGGAGGCTGCGCTGACCGCGATGCGCCGCTCGATCGACGCCGCCGACGTCACCGCTGCCGATGTGGCCAAAGCTCGCGAGACGGTGCGGCCGTCGCTGGACGCGGCGCAGGTGGAGTCGCTGAGAGAGTTTGCTGCCGGCCGCTGAGCGGTTTCGAATGTGCGACCTCATACGCCCACGGCGGCGTGTTGCGAATGAAACCGCACACCCGGCGGGGCGTTACCGCTGGGAACCCTCGGCGAGCGCGGCGAGCCGGTCGATCGAGGCCGCCAGTTTGTCCGTGGTGGTGGCTTGTGCCCGGGGCAGACGGTCCGGGTCGGTCAGCTCCGTCCAGTCGTAGGTGTGCGTCACGACAGTGGTGCCGTCGTCGGCGGGGTCGAGCCGCCAGCGCCACAGGTGACCCGGTTGGGCGCCACCCGGGGGCGCAGGCCGCCACGCGATCAGCCGGCCCTCGTCGAACTCGACGACGTGGTTCTCCCGGTTAGGGCCCTGAGTCAGCGTGGTGGTGAAGACGTCCCCGACGGCGCGGACCCGCTGGCCCCGGGCTGCTTGCGCGAGGTTGTCGTTGCCGTCCCATTCCGGCTGGCGCGCCGGGTCGGCGATCAATTCGAAGATGGTCGTGGCGGGTGCGGCAATCCGTCGGGTGGCGCTGACGATTCTGTCCTGATCGGCCATGCCCCAATTCAACAACACCCGTTGACAGTCCATTAGTGACATGTCAGAGTTGGACGGTATGACCACCACCGCCGTCCGGGTCGGAGACCGCGACCGGGAAAACACCGCTGACCTGCTCTCCCACGCTCTCGCGCAGGGATACGTCGACCTCGCCGAGTACGAGACCCGCGTCCAGGCCGCCTTCGCCGCGGAGAACACCGAGCAGCTGCGCCGGGTCCTCGTCGACCTTCCGGTCGATCACCTGCGACGCACCGACCCCCGCCGCGTGGCCGCCCGCAAGCGAGCGGCCCGCGCCTCGGTGCGCCTGCATGCGGCCGGCTATCTGGCGATGGTCGCGATCGTCCTGGCGGTGTGGCTGGCGGTGGCCCTCACCACGGGCGAGACAGCGTATTTCTGGCCGGTGTGGCCGATCCTCGGCGGGGCGATCGGGCTGCTGGGGCACGTCCTCCCGGTCCGTACGTACTGCCGGTAGTCCGATTGGGGGACACCGGTTTCCTCCCTCTCACCCTCCGATCGGCCGATGCGCAGCCGTCACCGTCTACGGGATCCTTACTGGCACTTGGCAGTTAACTCGAGCGCAGAAGGACACCCATGAACGCGACCATGACCGCGATGCCGGATCAGCCAGACCTCTGGGGTCCTAACTACGACGGGTGGGAGTTCGAGCTGACCAACACGACCGACCACGATCTGGTCTTCGTCGCCGACATCACCGCCAACGTCGCGAGCTATCCGCCCCGGATCGCCGCGGGCGCAACGGCATTCCTCAAAGGAAAAAGCCGCGCCAACGGTGGTCCGGCGAACTGTAACTTCGCCTACCGGCACCCGGATCACCTGGTCAATGCCGGTGGCATCGCGATCGCCGCGAGCGCCGACGCGCGTCGCGCCCGGATGACGGCCAGCTCAACGGGTACCACCGAAGTCCTCCATACTGCGAACCCGGCCGTCAACAGCGTCCAGACGATCACGTACATGCAGCGTTAGGCCGGTCCGTCCGGCATGGGCGCGGTCAACAGCGCCCGAACCGACGCCGACAGATCGGCCCGCGCCCACGGCGGTATCCCCTCGCCGTGGGCGTGGCGCCGCACCACCGCGTAGGGCAGGTCGACGACCGCCCTGGTGACGGCGTCGACACTGCGGGCGTCGGAGCGTCCGTACAGCTGGCGAGCCAGCTCAGCCACCCGGTCGGCCAGCGGCGCATTCATCGCCGCCAGCGTCGCGGTGAATTCCGGGTCCGGCTGGGCGTCGCGGAGATCGCCGGGGCGGATGGTCAACAGCAGGCGCGCATCCTCCTTGCACTCCGTTGCGAAGCCGACCGCAGCCAACGCCATCGCGACCGCGACCTCCACCGGCCCTGATCCCGACGCAGCCATCGCCCGGGCCTGGAAGCGCTCCAGCGCCCGCAGCCACACCGCCGTCACCACCGCGTCGCGATTGCCGAACCGGTGGTACAGCGTGCCCACCGGCGCACCGCTGGCCTTGGCGATGGCCGCGACGCTGGCCGCGCGAGGCCCCTCGGCGAGAATCAGGCCGCGCGCCGCGTCCAGGATGGCGTCGGTTTCATGCTTCCGCGGGGGTGCCACGATCTAGTACAGTCCTTCTATATGGAACGTTTACCCTATATCGACGAGCATGCCATAACGGTGCCTGCGGACCGGGCAGCGACCTGGCGCGCGGTGCTGCGGACGATGTGCAGCAACCCCGACGATCCCGAGACGGTGCCGCTCGGATTCACCCTCGAGGCCGCCGAGCAAAACGAACGCTTCGCCATCACGGGACGGCACCCGTTCTCGGTCTACCGATTGATCTTCCTGCTCGACGACGATCCGGCCGGCGGCACCCGGGTGGCGGCGCAGACCTGGGCGGCCTTTCCCGGATTCACGGGCAGGATCTACCGCGCCCTGGTGATCGGATCCGGCGGACACCGGGTGGTCGTCGGCAACATGCTGAAACGTATTGCTCGACAAGCACTTTCAGCGACAGCTGCGCAACGCTGAGCACCACGGCATTCCGGCCGGACATTCTGCGCAAGAGTCAACCACGTAGACTGCACGAAGGACATAGCCGAAAACCTTTGGCTGACACCCCGACCGACCGGTAGATCCCGACACGCTGGCGCGCCCAACAGATCCACGACGCGCTGGCGTGTCCTCAAGATCGGAGTGCCATGCTCGTCATCCTGATCGCGCACGCGATTGCCGCCGCCGTGGCGCCGGCTCTCGTGTGGCGATGGGGGCGGCTGGCCTTCTACCCGCTGGCGTTGGTCCCGGCGGGATCACTGGTCTGGGTGGGGTTGAACTGGCCGCAACCCGGCCGCCCCGCACCCACCCTGGACATCCCGTGGGCGCCCGAGCTGTCGATGAACATCACTCTGCGATTCGACACCCTGTCCGCGGTGATGAGCGTCCTCGTCCTGGGCATCGGGGCGCTGGTGCTGTTCTATTGCGCGGAGTACTTCCACCACCGTGACGGTCACACCGAGAACCGGCTGCCCAGTTTTGCCGCCGAACTCGTCGCGTTCTCCGGGGCCATGTTCGGCTTGGTGGTCAGCGACAACATGCTGCTGCTCTACACGTTCTGGGAACTGACCACGGTCTTGTCGTTCCTGCTCGTCGGGCACTACGCGGAGCGGGCCACCAGCCGCCGGGCCGCCATGCAGGCTCTGCTGGTGACCACCGCAGGCGGGCTGGCCATGCTCGCCGGCATCGTGATCCTCGGCCATTCCGCAGGCACCTATCTGCTCTCGGAACTTGTGGTCAAGGCTCCACACGGGACCGCCGTCGCCGTAGGCGTCCTGCTGGTCCTCGTGGGCGCATTGTCGAAGTCCGCGATCGTGCCGTTCCACTTCTGGCTGCCCGGCGCGATGGCCGCACCGACCCCGGTCAGCGCGTATCTGCACGCAGCCGCCATGGTCAAAGCAGGCGTCTACCTCATCGCCCGGCTCGCGCCCGGGTTCGCCGACTCGCCGGGCTGGCGACCCACGGTCATCACCCTGGGTGTGCTGACCATGTTGCTGGCCGGCTGGCGCGCGGTTCGCGAGAACGATCTCAAGCTGATCCTGGCGTTCGGCACGGTCAGCCAGCTCGGCTTCATCACGGTGATGGTGGGCGGCGGCGGTCAGGATCTGATGCTGGCCGGGCTTGCCATGCTGTGTGCGCACGCGCTGTTCAAGGCGACGCTGTTCATGGTCGTCGGCGTCATCGACCATTCGACCGGCACCCGCGACATCCGCAGGTTGGCGTGGCTGGGCAGGAGCATGCCGGGATTGTTCGTCATCGCGGCGGCAGCGACCGCCAGCATGGCTGCCGTCCCGCCATTCCTCGGGTTCGTCGCCAAAGAGGCCGACTTCGAGACCATCGCGCACAGCCAATCACTCGGCGCGTGGGCACCGGTCGTGCTCACCGGCGTGGTGACCGGGTCGGTGTTCACCACGATCTACAGTCTGCGATTCCTGTGGGGTGCGTTCGCGCGCAAGGGATCTCACGAACCCACGACGCTGGTGGCCAATTTGCACCGCCCCAAGGCGGCATTCCTGGTGGCGCCCGCGATCCTGGCGGCAGCCGGATTGTTCTTCGGTCTGGTGCCCAGCCGGCTGGACACCACACTGGACGGCTACGCGGCAACCATGCCGGCCGCCGGCGCCGAAGACGGCCACTACACGCTGGAGCTGTGGCACGGCGTCGGCCTGCCGCTGCTGCTGTCGGCACTGGTGCTGGCGATCGGCATCGGGGCGTTCGTCAGCCGCGAGCGGCTGCGCCTGGCCCAGCTGGGATCGTGGTTGCCGCTGGGCAACGCAGACCGAATCTACGACGCGGTGATCCGCGGCGCGGACGTTGCCTCGGTCCGGCTGACAGCGGTCACCCAACGCGGATCGATTCCGGTCACGCAGTCGGTGATCCTGTCGACGCTGGTGTTGTTCCCCGTCGGCGTGCTGGCGTTCGGCCCACTCGACCGTCCTGAGTTCCGGCTGTGGGATTCGCTGGTCCAGCCGGTGGTCGGCCTGCTCATCCTGGCCGCTGCGGTAGCCGCCACCGTGATGCGCAACCGGTTGGCGGCCGTACTGCTGGTCGGCATCACCGGCTACGGCTGCGGCGCGATCTTCGCCTTCCACGGCGCCCCCGACCTGGCGTTGACACAGTTTCTGGTGGAGACCTTGACGCTGGTCATCTTCGTTCTGGTGCTGCGCACACTGCCCGCCGAGGCCGAGGAATCGCCGCGCTTCCGGCTCCCGCGGATCGCGCTGGCGCTCGCCGTCGGCGCAGGAGTCACCACCCTGGCCGCGTTCGCGATGGCCGCCCGCACCGGCACCCCGATCGCCGATCTGCTGCCGGACGCGGCCTACTACCGCGGGCACGGCGCCAACACCGTCAACGTGCTGCTGGTCGACATCCGCGCCTGGGACACTCTCGGAGAGATCTCGGTGCTGGTGGTCGCAGCCACCGGCGTCGCATCACTGGTGTTCCGTAACCGTCGGTTCGGCGCCGCGCCTCGGGTTTCCGATGCCGGCCAGCCCGATATCGGGGCGCTACCGGCATTGGCCTACAGCCCCGCCGTCGGCGACACCACCTGGCTGCGCGGTAGCGAACTGCGCGACCCGCGCAACCGCTCCCTGGTCCTGGAGGTGGCGACCCGGCTGATCTTCCCGCTGATCATGGTGCTGTCGGTGTACTTCTTCTTCACCGGACACAACACTCCCGGCGGCGGGTTCGCCGGCGGACTGACCGCGGGGCTGGCGCTGGTGCTGCGCTACCTGGCCGGCGGGCGCTACGAACTCGGCGAGACACTGCCGCTGGACGCCGGGAAGATCCTCGGGGCGGGCCTGGCGCTGTCCGGCGGCACCGCCGTCGGCTCGATGCTGATGGGTGCGCCCGCGTTGTCCTCGGCGGTCATCTCGCTGCACCTGCCGCTGCTGGGCTCGGTGAAGTTCGTGACCGCCCTGTTCTTCGACCTCGGCGTGTACCTGATCGTGCTGGGCCTGGTGCTCGACGTGTTGCGCAGCCTCGGCGCCCGTATCGACGAGGAACTGGCCACCGCCGCCCGCCCCGCGCTGAGAGCGAAAGCGTCATGATCGTCTACCTGGTTCCGCTGATCATCATCGGTGGTCTCACCAGTTGTGGTGTGTACCTGTTGCTTTCGCGCAACCTGACCCGGATGCTGCTGGGTCTGCTGCTGGCAGGCAACGCGGTCAACCTGTTGATCCTGACCGTCGGCGGGCAAGCCGGGAACCCGCCCATCCGCGGCCGCACCAGCGGCACGGAGACGACGACGGCCGACCCGCTGGCCCAGGGCATGATCCTGACCGCGATCGTCATCGCGATGGGCATCGCCGCGTTCGTGCTGGCATTGACCTATCGCTCGTTCCGGTTGACCACCGAGGAGGACGTCGGCAACGATCCCGAGGACACCCGGGTGTCCAAGTTGTCCGATTCCGAAGCGGCCTCGATCGACGAGGACGCACCCCAGCACGTCCCGGCGCGCGACACCGACGAGCCCGACGAACTCGACGCCCTGCCCGGACACGACGGTTCACGATGACGACCACCGCGGTGTTGATGCCGCTGCCGGTGCTGATCCCGTTGGTGGCGGCCGCCCTGACGTTGATCGCCGGTCGAAAGCCACGCCTGCAGCGCCTGATCGCCCTGGCCGCGCTGACCGGTGTGGTGGTCGTGTGTTCGGTGCTGCTCTACCTGACCGACCGCGACGGCACCGAGGCATTGCACGTCGGCGGCTGGGGCCCGACCGATGCGGGGCTCGGGCCGCTGGGCATCACCCTTGTGGCCGACCGCCTTTCGGCGCTGATGCTGGTGGTGTCGGCGATCGTGCTGCTGGCGGTGGTGTTCTACGCCATCGGACAGGGCATCCGGGACGGCGACGAGAACCAGCCGGTGTCGATCTTCCTGCCCACTTATCTGGTGCTGTCGGCGGGCGTGTGCACGGCGTTCCTGGCCGGTGACCTGTTCAACCTGTACGTCGGTTTCGAGGTGTTGCTCTCGGCGAGCTTCGTGCTGCTGACCATCGGCGCGAGTAAGGAACGGGTCCGCGCCGGCATCTCCTACGTCATGGTGTCGATGGTGTCGTCGCTGATCTTCCTGATCGGGCTCGCACTGATCTACGCGACGACCGGAACGCTGAACATGGCGGAGTTGTCGCTGCGGCTGCAGGACGTCACCACCGGCACCCGCAGCGCCATCTTCGCGGTGCTGCTGGTCGCGTTCGGCATCAAGGCGGCGGTGTTCCCGCTCTCGGCGTGGCTGCCGGATTCCTATCCCACCGCGCCGGCCCCGGTCACCGCGGTGTTCGCCGGGTTGCTCACCAAAGTCGGTGTGTACGCGATCATCCGGGCGCATTCGCTGCTGTTCCCCGCCGGCCGACTGGACAACGTATTGCTGGTCGCGGCGCTGCTGACGATGCTGGTCGGCATCCTCGGTGCGATCGCACAGAGCGACATCAAGCGACTGCTGTCGTTCACACTCGTCAGTCACATCGGCTACATGGTGTTCGGCATCGCGCTGTCCAGCCGCCTGGGCATGTCGGGGGCGATCTACTACGTCGCCCACCACATCATCGTGCAGACCACCCTGTTCCTCGTCGTCGGACTGATCGAGCGCCAGGCCGGGGCGTCGACGTTGCGCCGCCTCGGCGGCCTGGCCGCAGCCAGCCCGCTGCTGGCGTTCGTGTTCATGGTGCCGGCACTCAATCTGGGTGGTATCCCGCCATTTTCGGGGTTCATCGGCAAGGTTGCGTTGCTCGAGGCGGGCACCGCCAACGGTTCGGTGCTGGCCTGGCTGCTGGTCGCCGGGTCGGTGGTGACCAGCCTGCTGACGCTGTACGTGGTGGCCCGGGTGTGGACCAAGGCGTTCTGGCGGGCGCGGGTCGACGCACCCGAAGGCGCCCTCGCCGACTCCGCACCGTCGGTTCTGCTCGACGACTACGCGCAAGACGTCGCGTTCGACGACCGCGGCGATGTCGGCCGGATGCCGGTCGGAATGCTGGTCCCCACAATGGCTTTGATCGCGGTCGGGCTGGTGTTGACGGTGGCGGCGGGACCCATCCTCGGCTACACCGATCGCGCGGCCACCGAGGTGCTCGACCGCGGGCAGTACATCACCGCGGTGCTGGGGAGAGGGGCGATGAGCCCGTGAACAGAACGTGGGCGCTTCGGGTCTGGACGCTGGTGTGGCTGACACTGGTGTGGCTGCTGCTGTGGGGCACCGTATCGGTGGCCAATGCATTGTCGGGGCTGGCGGTCGCGCTGTTGATCACGCTGTTGCTGCCGCTTCCTTCGGTTCCCGTGCAGGGCCGCTTGCATCCGTTGTCGCTGCTGCGGCTGGCGCTGCATGTCGCGTGGTGGCTGACGCAGTCGTCGGTGCAGGTGGCCTGGTTGGCGATCCGGCCGGGTAAGCCACCGCTGTCGGCGGTGCTACGCGGCCACCTGGCGCTGAAGTCTGATCTGGTGCTGGCGCTGGCGGTCAATATCGTGAACCTGACACCGGGGACGATCGTGCTCGAGATCGACCAGGCGCGACGGTTGGTGTACGTCCATGTTCTCGACGTGGGCTCGCCGCGATCGGTGGAGCGGTTCTACCGCCAGCTGACCCAGCTGGAGCGGATGCTGGTCGCGGCGTTCGAGCGGGACTCCGAATGGCGTCCCGCGACAAGCGAAGCCGAGGAGGCGGATCGCGCATGACGATCGTGTGGGTGCTCTCGGGCGTGATGCTGGTCGCCGCGGCCGCGGTCACGATGATCCGGCTGTTGATGGGGCCCAGCACGCTGGACCGGCTGGTGGCGGTCGACACCCTCGTTGCTGTGACGATGTGCGGCATCGGCACGTGGGCGGCGCTCAGCCTGGACACCACCGTCACCTACAGCCTGGCCGCTCTGGCGCTGATCAGCTTCGTCGGCTCGGTCAGCGTGGCCAGGTTCCGGGTGCCTGACGTGGCGCGGCGGGACGACTCATGAACTCCCTCGATCTGCTGGCGGGTGTGCTGGTACTGGCCGGATCGGCACTGGCCCTCACTGCGGCCATCGGTGTGCTGCGCTTTCCCGACACGCTGACCCGCATGCACGCCGCCACCAAACCGCAGGTGCTGGGACTGCTGCTGGTCCTCGCCGGCGCGACGATCCGGCTGCGCGGCAACGTCGACGTCGGCATGCTGGTGCTGACCGCGATGTTCACCCTGATCACCGCGCCGGTGATCGCGCATCGAGTCGGGCAGCTCGCCTACCGTGAACAGCGCGTCAGCGACGGGCTGACGGTCGATGAGATGCGCGAGGACAACACCGAAGGAGCGAAGCCCGAACCGTGAGCCGAACCGACGATGACACCTGGGACATCACCGAAGGGGTCGGCGCCACCGCGCTGAGCGTGGCCCGCGCACGGGCGACGGAGACCGGCGCCGAATGTCCGCTCTACCTCGACCCGTACGCCCACTTCTTCGTCGAGGCGGCCGTCGAGGCCGGTTGGCGCTCACCGTTTCTGGACCAAGACCCGGTGCGCGCACAGGCCATGGCCGCCTACATCGCATCCCGCACCAAGTTCTTCGACGAGTTCTTCACCACCGCGGGTGCGAACGGGCTGGATCAGGCGGTGATCCTGGCCGCCGGGCTCGACACCCGCGCCTGGCGGCTGCCGTGGATCAGTGGCACCACGGTCTACGAGATCGACCAGCCTAAGGTGCTCGAGTTCAAGGAGCGGGTGCTGGCCGAGCATCGGGCAAAGCCGGCCGCCGGGTATGTCGCGGTGGCGGTCGACCTGCGCCACGACTGGCCAACCGCACTGCGCGAGAACGGTTTTGACCCTTCTATCCCGACTGCATGGTCGGCCGAGGGGCTGCTGCCGTACTTACCCGCTGCCGCGCAGGACTCGCTCTTCGAGCAGATCGACCAACTCAGCGCCCCCGGCAGCAGGCTCTCGGTGGAAGCGTTCGGCGAGACGTTCTACTCCGCCGAACAGCTGGCTCGCCGCCAGGAGCGGATGGCGCAGGCACGCCGGGATGCGGCCGAGGCCGGTGGTCCCGAGCTGCCCGACGTCACCCGGCTCTGGTACATGGAGGCGCGAACCGACGTCGAGAAGTGGCTCACCGAGCGCGGCTGGGAGGTCACCGCGACCTCGGCCGTCGACCTGATGGCGCACTACAAGCGGCCCGCACCCGACGATCTCGAGGACCCGGTGCCCGACACCGTCCTGCTGGATGCGCACAAGCTCTGAACTCAAGGCCGACAGGCCAACAGGTTTCAGACCCCGGCCACCCCGTCGATGCGTTCACGGATCAGGTCGGCGTGCCCGCAGTGGCGGGCGTATTCGGTCACCATGTGGGTGTAGATCCAGCGCAGACTCACCTCGCCGCCCATGAAGGGGCTGGTGTCATCGAGCGCCCGCGCCGCGCAGTTCGCACGCGCGTGCCTGACTTCGTCCTGCCAGATCTGCATGGCGGCGCGATATGACGACTCCGCCGACACTGCGAACCCACCGTCGTGCCCCTCCGGCTGATCGGCCGGTCCGAAAATCGGCGGCACGTTCTCGCCGACGAGTATGCGACGGAACCAGTTCCGCTCCACCTCCGCGGCATGCTGAAGCAAGCCCAACAACGTCAACGGCGACGGCGGCACCGACGCGAAGCGCAACCGGTCGTCGGCGAGGCCCTCGCATTTGGCGGCCAAGGTCGTGCGGTAGAAGTCCAGCCAACTCTCCAGTGTGGTGCGCTCATCGGCATTCAACGGCGGCATCGGCCGTTCCATCGACGTCATGTACCGATGGTGTCATCCCACCCCGACAGCCTCACCGCAGAGTCGGCCCGGGAGAAGACCGCGGAGCTCCTATTCCCCGTTCTCGTCGGAGGCGATCTGGAATTCGACCATGGCAGAGACTGTTTCGATCGCGTCGGCCAGCACGTCGACCCGCTCGGCGAGTGTCGGTGCCGCCAGGACCGCATACCGGTCGGCCTGTCCCATCGGCACCCTGGCGGCGAGCGCATAAATGTGCCGGGACGGATCGTCGGCGACCTCCGGCTCGACCGCGAGCGCATCGGGCCGCAGCCGCGCGCCCCGCGCGGAGACGATCCGCTCGAACAGAGCCAGCATCGCATCGACGATCTCGCCGATGCGTTCGTGGGTCACCGGTGGGCCCGGCTCGTCGGGCCAGGGTTCGATGACAGCGCGGGGATACGGGTCGTCGCTGCGCCACTCGCGCACCCGGATTCGTTCACCGACGACAGTGCCCAGTTGGTATTGGCCCATCCCGTGGTCGGCGTATTCGGTGATGCGGGCCAGCGCCCCGACGTCGCCGCGGACGTCGCCACCACCGACCTCGAGGCCGCGGGTGATCAGCACAACCCCGAATGCGGGATCGCTCATCTCCAGGCAGTCCCGCACCAGCTGCGAGTATCGCGGCTCGAAGATCCGCAGCGGCAACGGTTCTCCGGGCAGCAGCGCCGACTGCAGCGGGAACATCGGCTGGGCTGTCATAGCTACCGGATGCCCTGCCCCATGACGACATCCTTGACCGGCGCGCTGGGGTCGACGAATCCGCACAGCGCACTGGCCACTCCCGCCCACAGTTGCGGGTTCATCGAGACCAGCTGATTCCCGCTCTTCCCGATCGCCACGATCACTTCGCGCCGGGTCACGGTGTCCATGGTCAAGAACTCACGGCAGGTCGTGGTGAGCAGATCGGCGGGCACCATGCCCTTGCCCGCCTCGCCGGGGGTGGCCACCGGGGTTCCGGTGATCGCCTTGGCGCAACCGCCACCGGTCAGGACGACAGCCGTCGCCACCACCGCGAGTCCCAGTCGTCGAATCCTCATGGGCGCCTCCCTCGGGTCCATTGCACCACTCCTCCTCGGGCTTGCAGCCCGCATCGTCGTGACGCGGGCTAGATGTCCAGCTCCCCGACCAACGAGTCAACCACCGCGCGCAGATCGCCGCCGCTCTCCTCGGCGACCCGGTGCTGGCGCTGATAGGACGCGCCGCGTCGCGGAATGTCGGCGACCGCAGCCAATTCATCTGCGCAGTGCAGTGATTCGGCCACCGGCTGCAGCCGGGTCAGCAGATCGTCGAGGTCCTCGGTGACCAGCCGTTCATTGCTGTCGGCGTCGAGGATGATGATGGCGTCCAGACCGTACCGCGCGGCCCGCCATTTGTTCTCCTGCACGTGCCACGGCGGCATCACCGGCAACTGCTCACCGGCTTCCAGCCGGCGGTCCAGGTCGACCACCAGGCAGTGCGTCAGCGCCACCAGTGCCGCGAGCTCCCGCAGATTGGACACCCCGTCGAACACCCGCACCTCGATGGTGCCCAGATGCGGCGACGGCCGGATGTCCCAACGGACTTCGTTGATGTGGTCGATGATGCCGGTCTTCTTCTGGTCGTGCACGAACCGCTCGAACTGCCGCCAGGTCTGGAACTGGAACGGCAGGCCCGCGGTCGGCAACTGCTGAAACATCATCGCCCGGTTGCTGGCGTACCCGGTGTCCTCGCCTGCCCAGAACGGAGAGGAAGCCGACAGCGCCAGCAGATGCGGATACTGGTTGAGCAGTGAGGAGATGATCGGCATCACCTTGTGCGCCGACGACACCCCGATGTGCACATGCACACCCCAGATGAGCATCTGCCGTCCCCACCATTGGGTCCGCTTGATCAGCTCGGCGTAGCGCGGCGCGTCGGTGAGCTTCTGCGTCGACCACGACGCGAACGGGTGGGTGCCCGCGCAGAACAGCTCCATGCCGCGTCCGTGCACGATCTCGCGCGCGCTGCGCAGGGTGCCCTTGAGGTCGACCATCGCCTCGTCGACGGTGTCACAGACCCCGGTGACGACCTCGATGGTGTTGCGCAACAACTCTTTATGGACGTGGGGGCTCTCGCCGACATCGGCGATCACCTCGGCCGCCTCGTTGCTGAGGTCGCGGGTGACCGCATCGATCAGCGCGAACTCCCACTCGACGCCGAGTGTCGGCCGCGGTGACCCGGCGAAGTCGATGCGGCCGGGCTTCTCCGGAGGTGTTTTAGCCGGTGCCGACGACACCGCACGCCACCCGCTTGCCGGCGTCGCCGGTGGCCATCGTCGCTTCATCCGGGCCGGGCGCGCCGCCCTGGATCTGCTGGTAACGCTCCGGCGGGATGTTGGCGAAGTTGTCGGCGTCGGCGTGAATGATGATCGCGGTGCCGTTGCCGCCCAGCAGATCCTGCTTGGTGAAGGCGTTGGTCGTGGTCACCAGCATCGCCGAACCGTCCTCGCGCACCTGCAACGAGGCGAGGTCACCGCTGGCGGGATGTCCGCTGTGGCCGCCGGCCTGGAAGTGGCCACCCGCGGAGAGGAAGTCACCGGGCGCGCCGCCGGTCGGGGCGACGGAGTTGGGCTCGCACTTGGCGAACGAGTGCAGGTGCAGGCCGTGGAAGCCCGGCGCCAGCTTGCCGGTTCCGGTGGTCTGCACAGTGACCGTCGCGAAGCCGTCCTGGAACTCGAAGGTCGCCGCGGCGACCTGGGTGCCGTCGGGGGCCTTGATCTGTGCGGTCAGCGTGTCGGCGCTGGACGCGGACGCCTGCGGAGCCGCGTGGGTGTCCTCACCGTGGCCTGCGCCGTGGGTGCCCTCGCCCGCGGCGGCGGGCGCGGGGGATCCGGTCCACACCGGAGGGTTGGTTCCGGGCTGCGAGGCGATCGGTTCATTCGGGCTGCACGCGCTCAACACGGCGATGGGAGCGACGAACAGGATGGCGGCGGCAGTTCTGCGCGGGCTGACGGTCGTGACCATGAGCCGAAGCCTATCCGGTCACCAAAACGATCACGCCCGGTGGCTGCTCGGCGATTTCCGGGATTCTCGGCGCCACCGGCGCGTTGAGCACCTTGGCCACCGCCTCCGCGGCGGCCTGCTCCCCGTCGGTGGTGCCGTAATAGACCGTGGTCGCCGGCAGCGGCGGCAC
This sequence comes from Mycolicibacterium rhodesiae, assembly GCF_002086695.1. Taxonomy (GTDB): domain Bacteria; phylum Actinomycetota; class Actinomycetes; order Mycobacteriales; family Mycobacteriaceae; genus Mycobacterium; species Mycobacterium rhodesiae. The sequence continues at coordinate 205,926 of NZ_MVIH01000003.1, read as the reverse complement.
CTGCAGGTTGCTGGTCTCGGTGACATTCCAGCCGGCTTCACGCAGCCGGTCACCGATCCGGCTGGCGGCGCCTTCGCCTTCGCCGACGTTGAAAACCCGCACGTCGGCCTTGGGTGCCGGCGCGGCCGAGGTCTTGGAAGTCGTCGTGGTGACCGTCCGCGCCGACGTGTCGTCGCTGCTGTTGTCAGTGCCCGAGCCCATGGCCTGGAACCCGACCAGCAGGAAGATCACCCCGAGGAACAGCAGCACCATGACCATGGCGCGCAACGGCAGCCCGGCGGAATCAGGTACGCGGTCGTTCATCGCGCCCACTGTAACCAGCGGGTCCGCCACGGGAGAAAAATCAGGGGACCTCGAAGCCGAGTCGCCGCGCCGCACGCGCCTTCTGCCGGCTCGCCCGGAGCCGTCGCAGCCGCTTGACCAGCATCGGGTCGGCGGCAAGCGCCTCGGGGCGGTCGACAAGGGCGTTGAGCACCTGGTAATAGCGGGTGGCCGACATCGAGAAGAGTTCCTTGATGGCCTCTTCCTTGGCGCCGGCGTACTTCCACCACTGCCGCTCAAAAGCCAGGACGTCGTATTCGCGGCGAGTCAACCCATCGGGAAGGTCAGCGTCGTCATTGGACCGCTCGGCCCGTGCCATGGCGCCGTCCATTTCGATCTGTAGACCCTTTCGAAGACCTGCAAAAGACTTCCCTGTGCTCGGCGCTCATTCAATCACGGTTGTCCCGGTTGGGACGGCAGCCAAGCCCGCGCGTCGGCTGACTAAGCTTGCCGGTCATGGCGGTTAGACCAATCGTGATCCTGGGTGATCCCGTTCTGCACACCCCGACGCAGCCTGTGCCCGTCGCTGACGACGGTTCGCTGCCCGCGGATCTGGCCGATCTGATCACGGACATGTACGACACGATGGACGCGGCCAACGGAGTCGGGCTGGCGGCCAACCAGATCGGCGTCGGCAAGCGGTTGTTCGTCTACGACTGCGCCGACGAGCGCGGGAAGACCACGCGCCACCGCGGAGTGGTGATCAATCCCGTGTTGGAGACATCGGAGATTCCCGAGACCATGCCCGACCCCGACAACGACGACGAGGGCTGCCTGTCGGTGCCGGGCGAATCGTTTCCACGCGGCCGCGCCAAGTGGGCGCGAGTCACCGGCCTGGACGCCGACGGCAACCCGGTCACCCTGGAAGGCCACGACCTGTTCGCCCGCATGCTGCAGCACGAGACCGGCCACCTCGACGGGTTCCTCTACGTCGACCACCTGATCGGCCGGCATGCCCGCGCGGCGAAGAAGACGGTGAAGAAGAACGGTTGGGGGGTGCCCGGCCTGACATGGACGCCCGGCGAGGTACCCGACCCGTTCGGTCACTGATGACCAGCCTGCCGCCCGTCGGCAGTCGAGTGAGCATCCGCTACCGCCTGCAGGCGGGCACCACTCCGCCGATGTCCGACGTGATCGGTGAGCTGCTGGCGCAGGAACCGGTGATCGTGGTGCGCACCAAGTCCGACGGAGTGGTGGAGGTCCGCCACGCTGATGTGGTCGCGGTACGGGAGCTCAGCGGGGTTCCCGTGCGCACCTCCGAGATCCGCAACGTCGAGCACGCGGCGGCGCTGGCCTGGCCGGGCACCGAGCAGAGCTGGCACGACGGCTGGTTGCTGCGGGCCGCGGGCGGCTACACCAGCCGCGCCAACTCGGCTGTACCCCTGGACTTCTCGTCGAACATCACCGCCCTGCCCGCGATCGTCGACTGGTACGCGCAGCGCGACCTGGAGCCGTGGCTGGCGCTGCCGGAGCGACTGCTGCCGGTTCGCGCCGACGGCATCAAGCACACCCGGGTGATGGTCACCGACGTTACCGCCACCGCGCCGGACGCGGCGGTGACCTTCCTGCCGAGCCCGGATGCGGCCTGGCTGGGCTGCTACGAGCGCGAGGTGCCGCCCGAGGTACTGACGGCGGTGGTCGACGGCGAGGTCGTCTTCGCCTCGACGGCCGGTGCCGCAGTGGGCCGGGGCGCGATCACCACCGCCCCGGACGGCACCCGCTGGCTGGGCATCTCAGCCGTCCACGTCGACTCCGCGCACCGCAGGCGCGGACATGCCCGCCGGCTCTGCCTGGCCCTGCTCGACTGGGGCGCGCAGCGCGGCGCCGACCGGGCGTATGTACAGGTGTTGAGCGACAACTCGGGCGCGATCACGCTGTATCACTCGCTCGGTTTTCGACTGCATCATCACCACCGCTACGTCGATGCCCGGTCTCTGAGCCCCCGTACGCTGTAGGCCATGTCCGCCGACGTCTTGCGCCTGGCCACCTGGAACGTCAATTCGATTCGCGCGAGGGTGGACCGGGTCGTCGACTGGCTCGGCCGCGCCGACGTCGACGTGCTGGCCATGCAGGAAACCAAATGCGCTGATGACCAGTTCCCCACCATGCCGTTCCTGGAAGCCGGCTACGAGGTGGTGCACTGCGGGTTCAACCAATGGAACGGCGTGGCGATCGCCTCGCGTGTCGGCTTCGACGATGTCGAGGTCGGCTTCGAGGGGCAGCCCTCGTGGGGCAAGGACGACGATGCCAAGGCCGAGGCCCGCGCCCTGGCGGCCACCTGCGGCGGCGTGCGGGTGTGGAGCCTGTATGTGCCCAACGGCCGCACCCTGGCCGATCCGCACTATCAGTACAAGCTGGAATGGCTTGCCGCTCTTCGCAATACAGCCGAGTCATGGCTGCACGACGACCCGCAGGCCCCGATCGCCCTGGTCGGCGACTGGAACATCGCGCCGATGGACGACGACGTCTGGGACATCTCGGTATTCGACGGCGCCACCCACGTGTCGGAACCGGAACGCAAGGCGTTCAACGCCATCGTCGAGACCAGGTTCACCGACGTGGTGCGCCCGTTCACGCCCGGCCCCGGTGTCTACACGTACTGGGATTACACCCAGCTGGCGTTCCAGAAGCGTCGCGGCATGCGAATCGACTTCATCCTGGGCTCACCGGCGTTGGCCGAACGTGTGACACACGCAGAGATCGTCAAGGACGAACGCCGCCCGGGCAAGAAGGGCGATCCCTCCCCCAGCGACCACGCACCGGTGCTGGTGGATCTGCAGCGCTGACTCAGCTGGACGGTTCGCTGACCTTCACCAGCATCTTGCCGATGTTGGCTCCGGTGAACAGTCCGTTGAGCGCGTCGACGCAGGCTTCCAGACCGTCGAATACGGTTTCGCGGTGCACCAGCTTGCCCTCGGACTCCCAGCGGCGCAGATCGGCGAACGCCTCATCGAAACGGCCCCACATGTCCAGGGCGTTGAACCCCTGCATCGAGGCGGTCTTGGCGAGCAGGTTGACGTAGTTGGCCGGACCGGGATGCTCACCGGTCAGGTAGCTGGAGATGACCCCGCACAGCACGACTCGGGCCTTGGGGGCCAGCCGGCCCAGCACGGCGTTGAGGATCGGCCCGCCGACGTTGTCGAAGTAGACGTCAACACCCTTGGGACAGTGCTGTTTCAATGCGGCAGGGATGTCGTCGTTCTTGTAGTCGATGCAGGCGTCGAAGCCGAAGTCCTCGACCACCGCCCGGCACTTGTCCGGTCCGCCGGCGATGCCGACGACCCGGGCACCGGCGATCTTGGCGATCTGCCCGGCCACCGAACCGGTGGCGCCGGCCGCCGCCGACACCACCACCGTCTCTCCCTCTTTCGGACGGCCGATGTCGGTCATCCCGAAATAGGCCGTGGCCCCGGTCGGCCCGTACACGCTCATGATGGCCAGCTGATCGGTCTCACCCGGGATGGGCGTACTGAACAGGTCGTCGCGGATGACGGCGTAGTCCTGAAAGCCGGTCAGGGTGGTGACGATGTCGCCCACCGCGAACGCGTCGCAGCGCGACTCCACCACCTCACCGATACCGGCGGCGCGGATGACCTCGCCGAGTTGCACCGGCGGCAGGTAGCTCGGCTGATCGTCCAGCCAGGTGCGGACGGCGGCATCCAGGCCCACGTAGGTGGTGCGCAACAGCGCCTCCCCCTCGGCGAGGTCGGGTGCGTGCGAGGTGACCAGCTCGGTGTCGGTCGACTGCACCAGTCCCGAGGGGCGGCGGCGAAGGAGGATCTGGCGGTTCGTCAGCGCGGGCACGGTCAGTGAAGCTACCGAAGGCAGCGCCGATTCGGAGGCCAGTTGGGACAGTCACGATACTGCCGCAGGACACGCCACCACTGCCCAGCAAACGGCGAAGACGTTCCATCATCGCGGTCAGGATGATTTGATGGCAATGCCACGGCCGTCCGTGGCGGTCAAGGGGGAGGTCTCGGTGCGCCGCGCAACCGCAATGTTCTGTTACAAGCCTGCAGCTTTCACCGCAGCCGTCGCCCTGTCGATGTCGACGTTGTTCGCCGGGATACCGGTGAGTTCCGCCGACCCGGACGATGGCGACGGTGGCAGCAGCTACGACGACGGCGGCGGCTACGACGGCGGCGGTTATGACGACGGCGGCGGCTACGACGAGGGCGGCGTGGATTTCGACGACCCGGGCGACGTCGACGACGGCGGCATTAACGATGCGCCCGAGGCGGACGACCCCGCCGACGAGGACGCACCGGACTCGCCCGGCGAGGACCAGCAGGAGCCCGAGCAGGCGCCGCAACCCACGGGCGAGGACCCTGGCACCGAGGACGAGCGGCCCGACGGCGGACCCCAGGAGCCGTCGGGCGCCGAAACCCCGGAGCCCTCCGCTCCGGAGACGCGCAGCCCGGACGACGAACCGAATCCGACCGCCGACCCCGACGACGAACCGGACGCCGAGCCCAAGCCGGACACTGCCGAGGTCCCGCGCGACGATGGCACCACCGCGCGGCGCGGCCGGGTCGTCGGCCCGAAGACGACGACCAGAGGTGCCCGCTCCTACGCCAACAAGGTGAAGTCCGCCGTCCCGCGACCGGCCCGCTCCAGGGGCGGGCGGCTGAACAGTCCGGTCAAGAAATGGAACTCGCGCTGGACCTCATACGACCGGTACTACCGGCCGGTCTTCATCAACCCGTACCAGGCCCCGCTGCGGGTGGTGTACGAATCCGGTGGTACGCCAAGGACATTCACCGTTCCACCGCTGCAGCGAGCTGTCATCGACACCCCAGGACCCGGGGTCTACAGCTTTACCGCATCGACCGAAACCGGCTCGGCCCCACCGACCAACATCTCGGTCGGCAGTTTTTCCGGCGGCGGTTTCAAGCCCGCGCCCGGGCAGGCGCCCCCGCAGAAGCCGGCACCGCTGAACATCGTCAAGAACGCCCTTGTCCAAGTCACATTCGACCAGGGCACCTCCGCGCCGTTCCGAGTGCGCACGCTGACGGATCTGGGTAAGGACCCCGCCGTCGGCGATGCCACGCGAGTTCTTCTCGATGGCGAGATTCCCGCCTGGGGTCAATGGTCGAAGGACGAACACGGCGAGGCGCTGTTCCAGATCTCCCGGACACAGCTGTTGCCCGGCGTCGATCCGCCGGCTCAGGATCCGCTGCCCGGCTACGACATCAAACTCGTTGCGGGCCAACAGCCGTCCCCGGCACAGGCGCAACAACACAACAACCGCACGCTGTTGATCGGCGGCGGGATCGCCGCGGTCGTAGTGGTTCTGGCCGGTGTCGCCATCACCGTCGTTGTGGTCCGCCGGCGCCGGACCGCCGATGCGCCGACGAGTGTGGACATCTCCCACGACGGGTGATCGGCCCCGTAGGTGTCCTCGTCAGCTGTCGCCGGGTAACCGGTGAGTGAACATTCGGCGATTCGGGTGGCGACCGTCGGTGAGCGGCACAACCATGGTCGAGATGGGGTCGTTTGTGTCGGTGTACGTCGACTGGGCAGCGACGGTGGAGCACGTTCGTGCGGTCGCCGGGAAACTTCCGATGCCCGTCGGCGTTCAGGGCATCAACGTTGTCGAGGCCAGCGACACGTTCGGCTGCCGGATCGCCGTCGATCTGACCGGTGACTTCGACGAACAACGTGACGGTCCCCGCATCGCCCGTTCCTTCGCAGCCCAGCTCTCCGATGCGCTCGCGGTCCCGGCGTTTGCGCTTCGTGACCTCATCTTGGTCGGCCGTTCGGATTCGTGATTCGTAGCCGTTCTCGGCTCGTCACGGTCCGTTCGAGCGGGTGTGCTGGGCTCAGAGGGTGAGCTCGGACCTCAGCATCCCGATTCCGAAAAGCACTGCGCATCAGGCGTTGACTTGTATCGACGCGCTCATCGAAGAGTATCGACGGCAGCGACCGTCCGGCGGGTCCAGGACGGTCGGCGATCTCCTCGAGTTCCGGGAGGCGATCGCGCAGAGCATGCGCGCCTCGCGGGACCGCACCGCCCGGATGGGCGCGTTCACCCTGTCCAGGATCTCCGACCGCCTCACGGCATGCGCGCAGGCCGAAGTCGGGCCTGCCGAACTGCAGGCCGCAATGTGGCGCACCGCGGGACGGTTGCATCGCTGGGTCGCTGAGGGGACCGCCCCGCCGCCGGCTACTCGGACGTCGTCGTCGCGGGCGCCTGGTTTTCGGTGACCTCCGCGCCGCCGTAGCGGCCCGGATTGAACAGCGAGGCGATCGCACCGATCACCATCATCAGCGCGGCCGCACCGAACACCACCACCAGCCCGGAGTGGAACGGCCCGGTGATCAGGTTCGGGAAGAAGGTCTGCCCGGTCAGCACGTCGGCGTTGACGCCTGGCTGATGCAAGGCGTCGTAGGGTGCCAACAGTTCGGCAATCGGGTTGTAGCCCAGGAACGCTGCGAACAGACTTCCGACGGGCGGCAGATTGGCCACGTCGTGTGCGACCGATGCCGAAACACCCTGCGCCTGTAGACCTTCGCTCATCGCGCCCGGAAGCGTCTGGGCGAGCCCGACGATCATCAGCGAGAAGAAAATTCCGATCGACAGCGATGAGCCCGCGTTGAAGAACGTCGCTCGTACGCCGGAGGCCGCGCCGCGCTGGGAGGCAGGAACGCTGGACATGATCGCCGCCGTGTTGGGCGCGGTGAAGATGCCGCCGCCGAGACCGTTGAGGAACACCAGAACCGCGAACACCCAGTAGTTGAAATTGACTGGAATCATCAGCAACGCAACGAATGTCACCGCCATCAACACCATCCCGCCGACGGTGAAGGGCCGCGCGCCGAATCGGTCCGCCAGCGAGCCGGCGATGGGAGCGGCCGCGAGGAAGCCGAATGTCGCGGGCAACAAGTAGATACCTGCCCACAGCGGAGTCGATTCGAAGCTGTAGCCGTGCAACGGAAGCCAGATGCCCTGCAACCAGATGATCAGCATGAACTGCAGGCCGCCGCGGCCGACCGAGGACATCAGCCCGGCGAGGTTGCCCATGCCGAAGGCCGCCGACCGGAACAGCCTGATGTCGACCATCGGCTGTGCGACCCGCAGTTCGATGAAGCAGAACGCCACCAACAGCAACAGGCCGCCGACGATCGAGCCCAGCACCATCGGGCTCGTCCAGCCGGTCGTGGAATCACCGTACGGCTGAATGCCATAGGTGATCCCGATCAGGAGCACGGTCAGCCCCACACCGAAGGTGATGGTGCCTGCCCAATCGACCCGGCCTGGACTGCGCACACCGAGTTCCTTGAGGGAACGCACGCTCCAGAGGGTGCCGATGACGCCGATCGGCACACCCACCCAGAAGATCGCCTGCCAGTGCACCTCGGAGAGCACACCGCCGATCAGGAGGCCAAGGAACGAGCCGGCGACGGCGGCGACCATGTTGACGCCCAGCGCCATGCCGCGCTGGTTGGCCGGGAAGGCGTCGGTGAGGATGGCCGATGACGACGACATCAGCATCGCGCCGCCGACGCCCTGGACCACTCGCCAGGCGATCAGCCAGATCGCGCCGCCGTCGAGGTGGAACGGGTCGAATGACAGCGCGATGGCCGCCAGGGTGAACACGACGAAGCCGATGTTGTAGATCCGCACGCGGCCGAACATGTCGCCGAGCCGGCCGAACGGCACCACCAGCACGGCGGTCACCACCAGATAGCCCATCAGCATCCACAGCAGGTAGCTGACATTGCCGGGAGCCAGCGGGTTGAGCCCGATACCCCGGAAGATCGCGGGCAGGGAGATCAGGACGATCGAGGCGTTGATCGACGCCAGCAGGATGCCCAGCGTCGTGTTGGACAGGACCACCCACTTGTAGTGCGGGTGGTCGTGGTCCATCCGACGGCGGCGCCGGTCGGTCTCGGCCAGGGCCGGGTCAAGCTCGGTCGTCACGGGCAAATCTCGTTTCGTGTGCAATCGTCCAGCAAAAAGCAAAGGGCGCCTTCCGGCGCAATAACGCATATGTTAGCTATACAAATCATTCAGAGCCAATCGTTGGTCCCGCTCGAATTTCACGTTTTGCAGCCAAAGATCGAGTAGGCAACGGCAAAAGGTGAAACTCGACGCCTTCGTCCTGCGATGTCGGTCCCCGATGACATCCTCCCGGCATGGCCAAGCGGGAGGTGTTCATCGGCCGCGAGGCGCTGACCGATGGTCGGCTCACCAGGAGTGAATTGGCCCGCTGGTACGAGCCGCTCTTTCGCGGCGTGTACGTACCCAAGGACTCGACCGTTACGTTGTGGCATCGCGCGAAGGCGGCGTGGCTGGCGACCGGCCGGCAAGCGGTGATCACCGGCGTGGCTGCCTCCGGCCTGTACGGCGCGAACTGGGTCGACCCCCACACCACCATCGAGCTGATATCGCCGCGGCATGCCCGGCCGCAACCGGGTTTGGCCATCCGCCAGGAGTCGATCGCAGCCGACGAGATCACCACCGTCTCCGGCATCCCTGTCGTCGTGCGCGCCCGTGCGGCGTTCGACCTGGGCCGGCATCTGCCGCGCGGCGAAGCCGTCGCCCGGCTGGACGCGCTCATGCGAAACCAAGTGTTCTCAACTGAGGACGTTCTCATCCTCACCAAGCGATATCCCGGAGTGCGCGGAATGAAGCGCTTGGCCGATGTACTGCCCCTCATCGATGGCGGAGCGGCCTCGCCGCAAGAGACGCGACTACGGCTGCTGTACGTCGACGCCGGCCTGCCACGTCCTACCACTCAAGTCCCCGTCCTGGACGGGTGGGAGGCGGTACGCATCCTCGACATGGCTTGGGAGGAATTCCGCGTGGGCTCGGAGTACGACGGGGATGTACACCGCACGAATCGTCGTGCTTATGTGAAGGACTTTCGCCTGCGTCCCAAGCTGGAGAGCCTCGGCTGGGCGGTCGACCACGTCATCAAGGAAGATCGCGACGGCGAGATCATCGCGCGTGCTCGAACACTTCTTCTGTCCCGCGGCTGGCAGCCCTGAGCAAGAGCCCGAATCGAATTTCACTTTTCGCAGCCAAAGATCGAGAAGTCCGCTGCCAAAAGTGAAACTCGCGGCCCGGCTGCTAGCGTGGGCGACGGAAACCAACCACACGGGAGCGCACAACGAGTGCGCTGAGAGGACGGCTGACCGGCCGTCGACCGTAGAACCTGTCCGGGTAATGCCGGCGTAGGGAGATGCGTAATGAGTGCTGTTGATCCCGAAATCACCACCGGCCCGATCGCCGGGAGCACGAAGATCTACCGCGACGGCGTTCCGTTTCGCCGGGTGAACCTGTCGAACGACGAGCACCTGGACCTCTACGACACCTCGGGTCCCTACACCGACGCCGACGCGGTGATCGACCTGCACGCCGGCTTGCCTGCCCGGTCCGGGATCGTCACCGACCGCGGCACCCAACTGCAGCGGGCCAGATCCGGCGAGATCACCGCGGAGATGGCGTTCATCGCCGCGCGGGAGGGCGTCGACGCCGAACTTGTGCGCGACGAGGTGGCGCGCGGGCGGGCGGTGATCCCCGCCAACCATCGCCACCCGGAGAGCGAGCCGATGATCATCGGCAAGGCCTTCGCCGTGAAAGTCAATGCCAATATCGGCAATTCGGCGGTCACCTCCTCGATCGGCGAGGAGGTCGACAAGATGGTGTGGGCCACCCGGTGGGGCGCCGACACGATCATGGACCTGTCGACCGGTGCCGATATCCACACCACTCGGGAGTGGATTCTGCGCAACTCCCCGGTTCCGGTCGGCACCGTCCCGATGTACCAGGCGCTGGAGAAGGTCAAGGGCGACCCGACCCGGATGACGTGGGAGATCTACCGCGACACCGTGATCGAGCAGTGCGAGCAGGGCGTGGACTACATGACCGTGCACGCCGGCGTGCTGTTGCGCCACATCCCGCTGACGGTCAACCGCGTCACCGGGATCGTCAGCCGCGGCGGTTCCATCATGGCGGCCTGGTGCCTGGCCCACCACCGAGAGTCGTTCCTGTACACCAACTTCGAAGAACTGTGCACGATCCTCGCGCGCTATGACGTCACGTTCTCACTGGGCGACGGCTTGCGTCCGGGTTCGATCGCCGACGCCAACGACGCGGCCCAGTTCGCCGAACTGGCCACCCTCGGCGAGCTGACGAAGATCGCGAAAGCCGCTGGGGTGCAGGTGATGATCGAGGGCCCCGGCCACGTCCCGATGCACAAGATCGTCGAGAACGTGCGTCTCGAGGAAGAACTGTGCGAGGAGGCCCCCTTCTACACACTGGGGCCGCTGGCCACCGACATCGCGCCCGGCTACGACCACATCACGTCGGCGATCGGGGCGGCGATCATCGCCCAGGCCGGCACCGCGATGCTGTGCTACGTCACGCCGAAGGAGCACCTCGGCCTACCCAACCGCAAGGACGTCAAGGACGGCGTGATCGCTTACAAGATCGCCGCCCACGCCGCCGATCTTGCGAAGGGCCACCCGCGCGCGCAGGAACGCGACGACGCGCTGTCGCGGGCCCGGTTCGACTTCCGCTGGCACGACCAGTTCGCGCTGTCCCTGGATCCCGACACCGCGCGCGAGTTCCACGACGAAACCCTGCCCGCCGAGCCCGCAAAGACCGCACACTTCTGCTCGATGTGCGGGCCGAAATTCTGCTCGATGCGCATCACGCAGGACATTCGCGACGCAATGGCCACCAAATCCGAGGAGTTCGCCGCACACGGCAACCGGGTGTACATCCCTCTGGAAAACTCAGTGCCGTGAATGTGCTCCCCCTGACCCCGCCGGGCCAGACGCCCCTGCGCGTCATGACCATCGCCGGCTCCGACTCCGGTGGCGGCGCGGGCATCCAGGCCGACATGCGCACCTTCGCACTGCTCGGGGTGCACTCGCTGGTCGCCGTGACCGCGGTGACCGTGCAGAACTCCCTGGGCGTCAAGGGGTTTCACGAAATTCCCACCGATGTGATCGCCGGCCAGATCGAGGCCGTGGTGACCGACATCGGTGTGCAGGCCGCCAAGACCGGGATGCTGGCCAGCTCGGCGATCATCGAAACCGTGGCGGGCACGTGGCGTGACCTCGGTCTGGCGGGCACCACGCCGTTCGTCGTCGACCCCGTCTGCGCCTCGATGCACGGCGACCCGCTGTTGCACCCGTCGGCGCTGGAGACGCTGCGCAGCCAGCTCTTCCCGCTGGCCAGTCTGGTCACCCCCAATCTCGACGAGGTCCGCCTGCTGGTGGGCATCGACGTCGTCGACGAGCAGACCCAGCGCGATGCCGCCAAGGCGCTGCACGCACTGGGTCCGCAGTGGGCGCTGGTCAAGGGTGGTCATCTGCGGGGATCGACGCACAGTCCGGACCTGCTGTACGACGGCACCGACTTCCACGAGTTCGATGCCCCGCGGGTGGACACCGGCCACGACCACGGCGCCGGTGACACGTTGGGGGCGGCCACCGCGTGCGCTCTGGCGCACGGGTATTCGATGCCCGACGCGGTGGCGTTCGGCAAGGCCTGGGTCACCGAGTGCCTCCGCGCGGCGTATCCGCTCGGCAGCGGCCACGGCCCGGTGTCGGCGCTGTGGCGACTGCAGTCATGACCGACCTCGACGAGATCGCCGGCGTCGCACACGAACCGGAAGGCACCCCGGCCGGCGTGGTGGTGCTCACCCACGGCGCCGGCGGGAGCCGGGAGTCGCCTCTGCTGATCCGGATCTGCGACGAGTGGGCATCCCGCGGCTGGCTCGCGGTCCGCTACAACCTGCCCTATCGACGACGCCGCCCGAAGGGACCGCCCTCGGGATCGGCTGCCGGCGACCGGGACGGGATCGTCGACGCACTCGCGCTGGCCCGCTCGCTGGCAACGGGACCGCTGCTGGCCGGCGGACATTCGTACGGGGGCCGGCAGACCTCGATGGTCGTCGCCGAGAATCCCGGCCTTGTCGACGTGCTGACCCCGTTCTCCTATCCCCTGCATCCGCCCGGCAAGCCGGACCGGTTGCGCACCGAACACTTCGGCGGCATCACGGTGCCGACGGTGTTCACACACGGCACCGCCGATCCGTTCGGCACCATCGACGAACTTCGGGAGGCGGCCACACTCATCCCCGCGCCGGTGGCGATCGTCGAAGTCACCGGCGCTCGCCACGATCTCGGCTCGAAGAGGCTCGACGTGCCGGCCCTCGCTGTCGACGCCGCGCTGTCGGCACTGTCCTGATCTCTATGACGAAAGCCGGTACGGTAAGCGGGATTCGGCTCACCACGGCATCGAGCGCCGATTCTGCTGATCGCTAGACGTATCGGCACATCCGTTTTATGCTTCGCGCAGACTTTGCGTCAATATACGTTAGCTAACCCAACTTCTGTGCGTTGTTCCGTCGGGGAGGGACACATGAATCTTCGTCATGCAGCAAAAACTGCTCATTCGCAGCGCAATTCCACCGCCGAGGCGCGGGCCCGAATTCGCTCGATAGCAAATATCGGTGTCGACAGCTATTCAGGCCTGATTTGCTGGATGGGGGCGTCGGCGATCGCCCTCGGCGTCGGCCTCGCGATCGCGTCGAACCCGGCGGTCGCGTCGGCAGACACCGGTTCGTCCGGCGCCGGCAGCGGCTCCTCGAAGGCGAGTTCGTCGGCGTCAGGCCCGGCGAAGTCCTCGGCGAATTCCGGAACGACGAAGCCGTCGACGAAGGCCGGCTCAGCACGCACCTCGAGTCCGGTCAAGAAGACCGTTGTCACGCAGCGGGATTCGGGCTCCGATAAGCAGCCACTCAGTGGCGCCGCCACCGACCCCACGGTGTCGTCAGCGAAGACCGCGACCACCACACCGACCGCCGCGGCGGTGACCACCACGCCCCGTTCGGCCGCGGTCGGTGCGCTGGGCGGTTTCGAGTCGATCGTCAGCGTCTTCTTCGGCAACGGCACCGCCGCGCATCCCAACGGCGGGATCATCGCAGGCAACGGCTACTCCTGGACCGCAGAGACGTGCAGCGCCGGCGCGGCCTGCAATGGCGGTCGGGGTGGCATCTTCGGCAACGGCGGCAACGGATTCAACGGCGGTAACGGCGGCGCGGCCGGCTGGTTCGGCAACGGCGGCGCCGGTGGGACCGGGGTGGACGCCGTCTACGCCGTCGACGGCACCCTCACCTCCGAGGCCACCCGCGGCGGCACCGGCGGCCGGGGCGGCATGCTCGTCGGCAACGGCGGCCGGGGCGGCGACGGCGGTTGGGATGTCGACGGCCCGAGCGGTGACGCCGTCGCAGCCGACGGCGGAGCCGGTGGCAGCGGTGGCTTCTACTTCGGCACGAACGGCGACGGCGGCGACGGCGGCACCGCGTTTTCGGCCGACGGAATCGCGGTGGCCGGCAATGGCGGCGCCGGCGGCAGCGGTGGGTACGGCACCGGCGGGCGGGGCGGCAATGGCGGCATGGCCGTAGCAGACGCCGGCACCGCACTCGCGGGCAATGGCGGCGCCGGTGGCGCCAGCATCTTCGGACTCGGCGGATTGGGCGGCAACGGCGGGGTCGGCGACGCAGAGAGCGCCAACCCGGACGACGCCGCGTTCGGCGGCGACGGGGGCCGCGGTGGCGCCAGCGCCTTCGGGATCGGTGGACGTGGCGGCGCCGGCGGCGACGGCGCCGCATACAACGCGGCCGACAGCCTCGGCGGAAGCGGTGGCGCCGGCGGCGATACCGGATTCGGCATGGGCGGCACCGGAGGCCTCGGCGGCGACGGCTACTCCGACGACGGTGACGCCGAAGGCGGCTTCGGCGGCAACGGCGGTCAGGTGTTCGCCGGCGTCGGCGGCGCGGCGGGTGCCGGCGGCCTGGCGGTCGCCTACGCCAACGGCAACGCCGAGGGTGGCGACGGCGGGATCGGTGGTGGCGGCACATTGTTCGCCATCGGCGGGAACGGCGGCCGCGGCGGTGACGCCGACGCGTTCGGCACCGGAACCGCATCCGCGGGCATCGGCCAGTCCGGTGGCACCGGTGGCTTGTTCGGACTGCGCGGCCGGGCCGGTGTCGACGGGACGATCGCGGCGGCGGACGCCGGTGACAGCACGACCGTGCAACCCGTCGCAGCCCGAGTGAGTGCTGCCGCGGCAGCGGCCGACACCGACGACATCGCCATGCGCCAATACCTCGAACGGGTCGCGGAGATCCAGCGAGCCGACGACATCGCGTTGCAGAGCTGGCAGAACCAGGTCAACTACATCGACCGCCAGTACAAGACGAACTACGCCAACTACGTCAACCGCTTCAACTACATCAACAAGCTGAACGCGTACAACTACAACGTCTACAAGAAGCGGTATGCCGCCTGGGTGCGCAACAAGAAGCGTGGAGTGCGGCCGACGTACACCAAGTACTCGCTGCCCACCGCACCGCAGCGGGCTCCGTACCCGCCCAAGCCCCTTCGCACGCCGTTGCCGCCGGCTCCCACGCCGACGACTGCGAGCTGACCAATCCGCGGGACTGATGGGTAGTCGACATCAGTCCCCGGATTTGGGGCCCAACGGCTTATCTTACTGGCGAGTAAGATACGGTAGTCTGTTCGCATGCCAACGCAGTACGACGCGATCATCGTCGGTGCCGGTTTCGGCGGAATCGGCGCCGCGATCGAGCTCAAGCGCCTCGGATTCGACAACTTCGTCATCCTGGACCGCGAGGACGATCTCGGCGGCACCTGGTACGTCAACCACTACCCGGGTCTGACCGTCGACGTCCCCACCACCACGTATTCGTATTTCTTCGAGCCCAACCCGAACTGGGACCGGCTGTTCTCGACCGGCGCCGAGATCAAGCAGTACGCCGACAACGTCGCCGACAAGTACGACGTGCGCCGCCACATCCGGTTCAACACGACCGTCGAAAGCGCGCGCTGGGACGAAGAGGACAAGCTGTGGCGGGTCACGGTCGCCGACGGTGACACCCTGGCGGCGCGGTACCTGATCACCGCGACGGGCTTTCTGTCGCAGCCGCGCACGCCGGAGATCCCGGGCATCGACACCTTCGAGGGCAAGATCGTCCACACCGCGGCGTGGGACGACAGTTACGACGCCACCAACCGCAAGATCGGCATCATCGGGACTGGCGCCACCGCGGTCCAACTGATCCCCGAATTGGCCCGCGACGCAGCCGATCTCACCGTGTATCAGCGCACCGCCATTTATGTCGTGCCCAAGATCGACATCAAGTTCTCCGCCAGGGCCAAGCGGGTGTTCGCCCGCGTACCGCTGACCCAGCGCGTCATTCGCGCCGTCACCGATTTCGTCTACGAGGTGCTGGTCGACTGGGGCATCCTGCACTACAGCCGTTTCCCGTTGGGCAATCGCGCAGCGGCCTACCTGTCCAAGGTGTGGCGCTTCGCCGTCATCCGGGACAAGGAACTGCGGCGCAAGCTCACCCCGGACTACGCCTTCGGCTGCAAGCGGCCGACGTTCTCCAACAAGTTCTACCGGGCGTTCACCCGGCCGAATGTGCACCTGCAGTCCAGCGGCATCGACCACATCGAGGCCGACGGGATCGTCGCCAACGACGGCACCAAGTCCGTCATCGACACCCTGGTGCTGGCAACAGGTTTCGATCTCTGGGAGGCCAATTTCCCGGCCATCGAGGTGATCGGGCGCGACGGCCGCAACCTGGGTAAGTGGTGGCGCGAGACCCGATTCCAGGCCTACCAGGGTGTCTCGGTTCCGTACTTCCCCAACTTCCTGAGCCTGGCCAGTCCGTATGCGTTCCTCGGCTTGAACTTCTTCAACTCGATGGAATATCAGATGCGGCACATGGACCGGCTTTTCGGCGAACTGAAGCAGCGCGGGGCCACCACGTTCGAGATCACCGAGGAAGCCAACGCCCGCTATCTGGATGAGATGACGGAGTTGCTCGGCACCTCTTTGTTCACCCTCGGCAACTGCGCGACAGCGCGGTCGTACTATTTCAATCCCAGTGGTGAGGCGACGCTGTTGCGGCCGATGACTACGCACGAAGCACTACGCGAAGCGTCGACGTACCCCGTCTCCGACTACCACATCAGTTGACCTGCGAGAGGACGTCGATGTCTGCAGAGCCGTTGATCAAAGCGACCGGGCTGGTCGTGGCCGCCACCGGGTTGTCGCACTTCGTGCGCCCGGAGCTGTTCGAATCCGCCACCAAGTCGGCGTTTCCGGACAACACGTTGCAGCACACCTACATCGACGGCGGCATCGAGACCGCGATCGGCCTGGCTCTGATCGCACCCAAGACGCGCAAGCTCGCGCTGGCCGGCTTGCTGGCCTACGGCGCCTATCTGGGTGCCAACATCGTCCGCAACCGCTGACGTTCAAGATCACAGTTCCGACAAGGTTTACGGCACCGTCAGATTTTTCGCTTACATTGATCAAGCACGGCGACGCGTACGTCGTTGGTTTGTGAGGATGCCACGCGAAATGGGTCGGGGGACCGTGCCGGACCGGCTTGGGCGCGGGTGACCGCTCCCTCGCCGGTCCGCATTCATCTTGAGCGCCTAGCATCCCGGCCGTGAGCACGCTTGAGCGCCGTCTGGGCACCACCGATGCCGTGATCATCGGGCTCGGTTCGATGGTCGGGGCCGGCATTTTCGTCGCACTGGCGCCGGCCGCCGCGGCGGCGGGTTCCTGGTTGTTGGTCGGGCTGGCGGTCGCCGCCGTGGTCGCCTACTGCAACGCCTCATCCTCGGCCCGACTGGCGGCGCTCTACCCGCAATCGGGTGGCACCTACGTCTACGGCCGGGAACGGCTCGGCGACTTCTGGGGCTATCTGGCCGGCTGGAGCTTCGTGGTCGGCAAGACCGCGTCGTGTGCGGCGATGGCATTGACCGTCGGCTTTTACGTGTGGCCCGCCTACGCCCACGCGGTGGCTGTTGCCGCGGTGGTGGCGCTGACCGCGGTGAACTATCGCGGCATTCAAAAATCGGCGCTGCTGACCCGCGTCATCGTCGCTGTCGTTCTGGCGGTGCTGGCCGCGGTCGTGGTGATCGTGGCCGGTTCGGGACGCGGGGACGTCGACCAGTTGCGGCTCGGCCACGGCACGGTACTGGGCGTGCTACAAGCGGCGGGCCTGCTGTTCTTCGCGTTCGCCGGTTACGCGCGGATCGCCACCCTCGGTGAGGAGGTGCGCGATCCGGCCCGGACCATCCCGCGGGCCATCCCCCTGGCGCTCGGGCTCACGCTCGTCATCTACGTGGCCGTCGCGGTCACGGTCCTCACGGCATTGGGTCCGGACCGATTGGCAACGGCCGCAGCACCATTGGCAGATGCGGTGCGGATCGCCGGGGCGGCCGGATTCGAACCGGTGGTCCGGGTCGGCGCGGCGGTCGCGGCGCTGGGCTCCCTTCTGTCGTTGATTCTGGGCGTGTCGCGAACCACCCTGGCGATGGCGCGCGATCACCACCTGCCGGTCGGGTTGGCCGCCGTACATCCGCGCTTCGGCGTTCCGCACCGCGCCGAGGTCGCTGTCGGTGTGGTCGTCGCAGTACTCGCCGCGGTGGCCGATGTCCGTGGGGTGATCGGCTTTTCGTCGTTCGCGGTGCTGGTGTATTACGCGGTCGCCAACGCCTCGGCGTGGACGCTGGGTCGCCGAATCATCCCCGCCGTCGGGCTGGCCGGCTGCGTGGTGCTGTCGGTCGCACTGCCACTTCCGGCGGTGCTGTCCGGCGCCGGGGTGCTCATCCTTGGCGCCGTGATCTACGCGGTGCGGCGGTTACGGTATGACCGTGATTCCCATGACCTGGACACCGGTGGAAAGCCGGGCTGACCAGAACTTTGTCGTCGCCCCGCACGAGCGGTTGAGCTGGCCCCGCACACTCGGTATCGGTGCCCAGCACGTGGTCGCCATGTTCGGTGCCACGTTCCTGGTGCCGGTGCTCACCGGATTCCCGCCGGCCACGACGCTGCTGTTCTCCGGTATCGGGACGCTGCTGTTCCTGCTGATCACCGGCAACCGGTTGCCCAGCTATCTCGGCTCCAGCTTCTCGGTGATCGCGCCGGTGACCGCCGCGGTGGCCTCGCACGGCGCAGGCAGCGCGCTGGGCGGGTTGATCGCGGTCGGGGTGCTGTTGATCGTCATCGGCCTCGCCGTGCACCTGGCCGGCACCCGCTGGATCGACATCGCGCTGCCGCCGGTCGTCACCGGCGCCATCGTCGCGCTGATCGGATTCAATCTGGCACCGGCCGCCAAGACGAACTTCGAGAAGGGCCCGCTGGTCGGCATCGTCACGCTGGTGCTGCTGGTGGCGGCGCTGGCGTTCTTCCGCGGCATCATCGGACGGCTGGCGATCTTCCTGGCCGTGGTCGCCGGTTATCTGTTGGCGCTGGCGGTCGGCCAAGTGGACACCGCGGGCATCGCGGCGGCCGGGTGGATCGGACTGCCGGAGTTCCAGACGCCGACGCTGAACCTCTCGGTCCTGCCGATGTTCCTGCCCGCGGTGATCGCGCTGATCGCCGAGAACATCGGGCACGTGAAATCGGTGGGCCAGATGACCGGGGTCGACACCGACCCGCTGACCGGCCGCGCGCTGGCGGCCGATGGGGTCGCGACCGTGCTGGCCGGTTTCGGCGGCGGCTCGGCCACCACCACCTATGCCGAGAACATCGGCGTGATGGCCGCCACCCGGGTGTACTCCACGGCCGCGTATTGGGTGGCCGGTGTGACCGCGATCCTGTTGGCGTTGTGCCCCAAGGTCGGAGCGACGATCTCGGCGATCCCGCCCGGCGTGCTCGGCGGTGCGACCGTCGTGCTCTACGGCTTGGTCGGCGTGCTGGGTGTGCGGATCTGGCTGACCAATCGGGTGGACTTCAGCCTGCCGGTCAACCAGATGACCGCCGCGATCGCGCTGATCGTCGGCATTGCCGACTTCACTTGGAAGATCGGCAATCTCACGTTCACCGGCATTGCACTCGGATCGATCGCCGCACTCGTCATCTACCACGGCATGCGGGCGTTGGGGGTGCTGCGCTCACGGCACTGAGGTCGCACTCAGATCCATATCTCCGCCGAAAAAGCGATCTGAGTGCGATGTCAATGCATTACGACAGCGCGCCCGCGTGCCTGGTGCGGTCCTCGCGAATCGGAATGCCGTTGCGGCCCTCGATGTCCTGGGCGTAGAGACCGACGGAGAACGCAACTCCGCCGCCGAGGATGCCCAGCGCGGTCTTGTCGACGTGATCGATGGTGTCGGTCGCCTTGTGATAGTTCGGATCGAACGGCGCGTCGGCGGTACCGCCCCACAGCTTCTGCTGATCGGCGGTCTTGTTCTCCTCGGCACCCGAGAACAGCCCGCCCGAGGGAATTCCTGCCTTGGTGAACGCGTCGTAGTCCGAGCGGCCGTCGAAAGACGTGTCCTGGGCGGTCTTTCCGGCCGACTTCAGGTAGGCGACCAACGTCCGCTCGATACCCGCCGAGCCTTCCGGCACCCGCGGAGCGCGCTCCCCGCGCCCCGGGGCGGTGGACTGGTCACCGTCGTAGGTGAAGTAGCCGGGATTGGGTGAGCCGATCATGTCGTAGTTCAAATACAGCGCAATGTCCTTGAGCTGGTCAACATTCAGCGACTCGATGTACTTGTTGGATCCGATGGTCCCGAGCTCCTCGGCACCCCAGAACGCGAACCGCACAGCGTTTTTCACATCGGGATTGGCGCCGAGCTGCACCGCGGTCTCCAGCACAGCGGCCACCCCGGAGCCGTTGTCGTTGATGCCAGGGCCCTCGGGAACGCTGTCCAGGTGGGCGCCGGTCATAATCACGTCAGTGGTGGATCCGGTCTTGGTCTGCGCGATGACGTTGCGCGCGTTGACCAGTTGCGTGCTGGCCTCGAGCTTGAGCATCGTCGGCCCGGGATTGGCGCGTAGCCGCGCGCCGTCGGCCTTGCTCACCCCGACCACCGGGATCTTGACGTCGGTGGTCTCTCCGAGGGTGGCGCCCATCACCGGCTCGTCGACGTTGTCGGCGACCACCATCGCGACCGCACCGAGCTTGGCCGCGATGGCCTGCTTGTCGGAGAACGGGCAACTACCCCGGTCGACGAGTACCACGGCGCCCTGGACGGCAAGACCGTTGTAGTCGGCCGGCGCGCAGCCCGGAGTGTCGTCCGCCGGGGCGGCCACCAACGGCCCGGTGACGCCCTGCGGCGGGGTGGAAAGGCTGAACTCCGCGGCCTGCGCGGTGACCGTGTCGCCGCCCACCCGCAGCTCCGGCTTACCCGCTTTGAACACCTTGGCCTGGAACTCGGGGGTCTGGACATCGAACCCCTTCGAGCGCAGCACGCCGGCCACATAGTCGACGCTGGCATCGAAGCCGGGGGTACCCACCGCCCTGGTCCCCTTGTTGGCGTTGGCGATGTCCTGAAGCTTTTGCAGGTGCGCCATCATGGCGTCGGTGGTGACCCGCTGACGGAGCTCATCGGCGAACTGCGCGGCGGCCTTGGCCGGCGCGGGTGGTTGCCCGGAGTCGGCAGGCCGGTTGCATCCGGCCACGGCGGTGACGGCGACGGCCAGCGCGACGGCCGCGTGTCTGTACTTCATCGCGCCCAGGGTACGTATCGGCGAGTGCGCAGGTTCGGGTGGCACCATATGCCCGATGACCGTCACGTCCCCGCGCCGCCGCCTGGTGACCTCCACCGAGGTGCTGGTGGCCGCATTGGTGGTGTGTGCGCTGGCGGGAACCTGGATGCGCGACGGGGTCGCGGGTGATCCGCGGCTGTCCACTGCGGGAACCGTGTTCGCCGGGGTGTTTCTGCAGGCTGTGCCGTTTCTGGTGCTCGGCGTGGTGATCAGCGGACTGATCGCCGCGTTCGTGTCCCCGCAGCGGCTGGCTCGGTGGTTACCGCGCCGCGCGCCCGTGGCGGTGCTGGCCGCGGGCGTGGCCGGTGCGGCGCTGCCGGGGTGCGAGTGCGGGTCTGTCCCGGTGGCCCGGCGTCTGTTCGGCGACGGAGCGACCGGTGCGGCGGCGCTGACGTTCATGCTCAGCGCGCCGGCGATCAATCCGGTGGTGCTGGTCGCCACCGCGGTGGCGTTCCCGGGTCAACCCGAGATGGTGGCGGCCCGCTGCGCCGCATCGTTGGCTACCGCGGTGGTGATGGGAATGTTGTGGTCGCGTTGGGGCCGGCCGGGCTGGGTCACCCGCAGGCTGCCCCGCTCCGACGACGCGGATCAGTCCCGCTGGGTCGCGTTCACCGAGGCCGCCCGGCATGACTTCCTGCAGGCGGGCTCCTACCTGGTGATCGGGGCCGCGGCCGCCGCCACGCTGCGCGTCGTGGTGCCGCCGTGGATGTTCGAGCATGTGGCCGGCCACCTGGTGATCGGCGTGATCACGATGGCGCTGCTGGCGTTCGTCCTGGCGCTGTGCTCGGAGGCCGACGCCTTCGTCGCGGCCAGCCTCACCATGGTGCCGCTGGTGCCTCGGCTGGTGTTCCTGGTGGTCGGCCCGGCTGTCGACATCAAACTCGTTGCCATGCAGGCGGGTTTGTTCGGCCGGAGTTTCGCGTTGCGCTTCGCCCCGGTGACCCTGGTGGTGGCGACGGTGCTGGCGACGGCGGTCGGACTGGTGCTGCTGTGAGACGCGAAACCGAGAACACGCTACTTCTGATCGTCGGCATCGCCCTGGTGATGGTCACCGTCACCGGTGCCTACACCCGATACGTCAAACCGGGAATGCTTCTGTGGCTGGCGATCTCGGCAGTCGTGCTTCTCGGGCTGGCATTGACCGCGATCGCGCGCGACGTCCGGCGCGGCGGCCCCAACCACGAGCACGGCGGTCACCATCACCGCAACGGCATCGTCTGGTTGTTGATGCTGCCGGTGATCCTGCTGATTTTTGTGGTGCCACCGGCACTGAGTGCGCGGGCAGCGGCTCCCGCGACGGTGTCGATGGCCCGGTCGTTCCCGCCGCTGCCGCCGGGGCCTGCGCCGTCGCTGTCGCTGCCCGAGGTGTTGATGCGGGTTGCGGTCGGCAAGGTCGGCGGCCTGGACGCCCACCCGATCACCACGACCGGTTTCACGATGCGCGACGGCGATCGCGTCGACTTGGCCAAGATCGTGATCGTCTGTTGTGCCGCCGATGCTCAGCTGGCCCGGCTGCACCTGTCCGGGCCTGCGGCGCAGGCTGCCGCCGCGATGCCGGAGAACACCTGGCTGCGGGTGGTGGGCACGGCGCCGGCGGGCCAAACCTATTCCGGCACAGGGTCGATACCCACCCTCGAGGTGACCAGCGTGGTGCGGATCGACCCACCGGCCAACACCTACGGCTGACGCACCTTCGCGACGATGAGATCGGCGACCGCGCGCATGCCTGCCGCGTTGGGGTGCCATGGCTTCGGCCGCCACGGCAGCAAGGAACCGGCGCCGACCGTGCACGGTTCGGCCGACCACGGGTGGTGGTCGCGGCTCATCTCCGCGGCATGGATCACCTCGCACCCGGTCGCGAGCGCGGCTTCGAAGGTCTGATCGGCCAGCCGCGCTGCGATGTGGCGACCCAGGTCGGCGATGTCGTCCGGAAGTGGTGGCGCAGGTGTTCCCGCGGGAGGCAGCAGGGTCAGGTAGTCCACGAACAGGATGCGCGCTCGCGGTGATCGCTCCCGCAGCACCTGGCCCACTTCACGCAGCGACGCACCCACCTGGTTCAGCGCCGCGCCCCTGGCCGACGGGTTCAGGAGTTCATCCAGTCGCGCGCCGAGCACCGGAAGTTTGTGCAGGACCGGCGGGAGCGTCGCGGCGAACAACAACGGGACGTAGCCGACGTCGTTACCGCCGATGGTGACGGTGACCAGTTCCTCCGCGCCGTTCAGGGCGTCGATTTGCGGTGGCGCACCGTGCTGCCGGTCACGCAGCACGTGGGCGGTGGTGGCACCGGAGTAGGTGACGTCAACGAGGTCGAGGCCCAGTCGTTCGGCGGTCAGGTGTGGGTAGTTACGGGCCGACCGGCCGGCCGCGATCGGAGAACCTGCCGCCCTGGGCCGGATCCCCGGGCCGGCTGCCATCGAACTTCCCAGAGCCACATAACGGCTCACGCGTCCTGCCAGGCAATGGACGGACTCGAGGCCTGCGCCCAGAACCGCTTGGGGATGCGTCCGGCGTGCCGGGCCAGCAGGCCCGCGGTCACCGCGGCGGCCATCGCCGCCGCCATCGCGGGCGGATCGGCGGCCCGCGTCACAGCACTTGCCAAAAGCACTGCGTCACAACCCAATTCCATCGCAAGCGCAGCGTCGCTGGCGGTGCCGATCCCGGCGTCGAGAATCACCGGCACACCGGCGGCCGCGACGATCATCTCGATGTTGTGCGGATTGGAGATGCCCAGCCCGGTTCCGATCGGTGAGCCCAGCGGCATCACTGCCGCGCACCCGGTGTCCTCGAGGCGGCGGGCCAGCACCGGATCGTCGTTCGTGTACGGCAGCACCACGAAGCCGTCGTCCACCAATTGCTCTGCTGCCCGGACCAATTCGACAGCATCGGGCAACAGGGTGCGCTCGTCGGCGATCACCTCGAGTTTGATCCAGTTGGTGCCCAACGCCTCGCGGGCCAGTTGTGCGGTCAACACCGCTTCGGCCGCTCCGCGACAGCCCGCGGTGTTCGGCAGCGGGGTGATCTCCAGGCGGGCAAGCAGATCCAGTACGCCGGTGCCGCCCTCGGCGTCCACCCGGCGCATCGCGACGGTGGTCAGCTCGGTGCCCGACGCCACCAAAGCCTCCTCGAGCACGGTCAGGTTCGGCGCACCACCGGTGCCGAGGATCAACCGCGAGCCGAACGTCCGTCCCGCGATCGTGAGTTGTTCAACCACCTTGCACCGCCGTCACCACTTCCACTCGAGCACCGTCGGGAACCGCCGAATCCCATTGTGAGCGTGGCAGAACCGCCCAGTTCACCGCGACCGCGATACCGCGCTCGGGAAAGCCGAGGGTGTCCAGCAGCCCCGATACGGTGGTGCCGTCGTCGACTTCGAGTTCCTCGTCGTTGACCATCAGCTTCACGCGTGTGCTCCCATCAGCTCTGCGGCGATGCGTTGCGCGGTCCAGGGCGCCAACAGGAATCCGGACCGGCCGTGTCCGGTGGCCACCAGGGTGCGCTCGTCGAGCCGGCCGACGATCGGCATGTTGTCCGGTGTCATCGGCCGCAAACCCGCCGCGCACTCGGCCAACTCGTATTCGCCAAGCGCGGGCATCACCTCGCAGGCGTCGTCGAGCAGTTCGCGCACCCCCGCCACGGAGGGCGCGGTGTCGCGGCCGTGTTCGTACTGGGTCGCACCGACCACCACCCCGTCGGCGCGCGGCACCAGGTAGACCGAACGGCCATGCACGCGGGCCCGAACCACTCGCTGCGGCACCGGCATACAGCCGCGCCGCCAGCGCAGCCGCAGTACCTCGCCTTTCACCGGCCGCACCGGCAAACCCGGCCACAGTGCAGGCGCGTCGATGCCGTTGGCGATGACGACGGCGTCGACACCGTCGCGGGCGTCGTCGAGACGTTCCACCGGCGCGGCCCACTGCACCCCGAGCTGCTCACAGTGGGCCTCCAGGGCCGCCACCAGTTTGCGGTTGTCCACCGCCAGCTCGTCGGTGGCGAGGAATCCGTGCCGAATACCTTGGGCCAGAAGCGGTTCGGTGTCGCGGGCGGTGGTCGTCACGGTGACCGGATGCCCTTGGGCCGACAACCAGTCCGCGACGGTCCGCAGATCGGTGGCGTCGGCCCGGTCCACACCGACCACCAGCGACTCGCGCGCGGTGACGACATCGGCGGGCAGACCGTCGAGGAAGCCGGCGTGCCACAGCCGCAGCGACTCCAAACCCACCGCAAGCAGTTGTTCCTCGCCCGGCCAGCCTTCGCTGTGCGGAGTCAGCATCCCACCGGCCACCCACGACGCGCCCCACGTCGTGGTTCGGTGCACCCGGACCGACAGCCCGTCGAGCAGGGCGCGCCGTGCCACCGCGAGTCCGATGACGCCGCCACCGATGACGGCCAGAGAATTCTTCGACATATCCCTTTCGCTTCCTTCGCCGGCATGACCCGGATCAGGTGGTGACGGTCTGGAGCGTTGCGCTCCACTCTCAGCCCCGCCCCGGGGCTCCCGTGCCGATCCTCCACGCTAGCCGCTACCGTCGCGGTGTGCACGAACCTCGCTCCAGGCTTGCAACCGCACGGCTGTACCTGTGCACCGATGCCCGCCGCGAACGCGGTGACCTGGCCCAGTTCGCCGACGCTGCGCTGGCCGGCGGCGTCGACATCATCCAGCTTCGGGACAAGGGTTCAGCCGGTGAGCAGCAATTCGGCCCGCTGGAGGCTCGCCATGAGCTGGCCGCACTGGAAATCCTGACCGAGGCCGCCCACCGGCACGGAGCGCTGGTGGCGGTCAACGACCGCGCCGACATCGCCCGCGCGGCGGGCGCCGACATCCTGCACCTGGGTCAGGACGACCTGCCGCTGACCGTGGCCCGCGACATCGCCCCGAGGGCCCTGATCGGCCGCTCCACCCATCAGAGCGGCGAGGCCGCGCGCGCGCTCACCGAGGACGTCGACTATTTCTGCGTCGGCCCGTGCTGGCCGACGCCGACAAAGCCGGGCCGGCCCGCGCCCGGCCTGGATCTGGTGCGCGACGTCGCGGCCATGGGTTCAGCCAAGCCGTGGTTCGCGATCGGCGGGATCGACGAGACGCGCCTGCCGGAGGTGCTCGAAGCCGGGGCAGACCGAATTGTGGTGGTGCGGGCGATCACCGGGGCCGACGACCCGAAGGCCGCCGCTGAGCGACTCCGCGCGGCGCTCGACCAGCCGGCTAGCTGACTTCCGCGGCTGTCGAGGTGCACCAGGCGAACACTCCGGCCCTGATCTCCACGGTGTGCGGAACCGGCAGCAGGCATTCCTCGTGATCGTGGGCGCTCAGCATCGTCGTGATGCGTAAGCGTTCCCAGCTGGCGGCGAACCCGGGGTGCAGCGGGAGCTCGATCACCTCGTCCTCGGCGACCCAGCGCAATTCGGAGCTCTCCCGGTTCGCGACAGTGCTCAGCAGTTCGGGGGCGTCGGCGACGACGGTGGTGTAGCTCCACTGCGCGCCGCCGGCGCCGACGACCTCTGCCGTCACCACGGTCGCGCGGACCCGGACATGTTCGGCGAGCAGGCCGGCTTCTTCGTGGGCCTCGCGCACCGCGGCCTGCTCGGGGGTCTCGTGGCTGTCGCGGGCGCCGCCGGGCAGCGCCCAGGTGCCGCCCTGGTGGCTCCACGGGGCCCGGTGCTGAAGCAGCACCGCAGGCGTACCGTCGGCGCGAGGCGCCCGCAGCAACAAACCCGCGGCGCCATGCCGTCCCCAATAGGGCGTGCCGGTATCCGACACCACCCAACCGTCGCCATCCCCGCGCACGCGTTCAGGATAAGCACGCCACGCCCGACTTAGGTCGGTCGATCCCGCCCCATCCGTCACAGCACCTCTTAGGATTGTCTCAGAAAGCGTGCCGGGTATACCGGCAAAGAGCAGCAGTGGATCCGGACAACACGGAATGAGGTCCGCGAACGTGACCGTCGAGCTGGCGCACCCGTCGACCGAGCCGTTGGGCCAGCGGTCGACGGTGCCGCCCGCTCATCCCCGGTGGTGGTTCGTCCGCACCACGCCCGGACGCATCCTGACCCTCGGCGTCATCCTCGCCACGCTCGGCATCCTCAGCGCGTTCGCCACCTCGACGACGATCACCGACCGGCAAACGCAACTGACCGCGGTCCTCAACCACACGGAGCCGCTGTCCTTCGCCGCCGGCCAGCTTTACACCACCCTGTCGGTGGCCGACGCCGCCGCGGCGACCGCGTTCATCGCCGGCTCCGAGCCGCGCGCGGTACGACAGCGCTACGAGCAGGCGATCACCGACGCGGCCGTCGCCGTCACCCGCGCATCCAGCGGCCTCACCGACGAACCCCTGGTGCAGTTGCTGGGCCGGATCAACGCGCAGCTGGCCGTCTACACCGGCCTGATCGAGACGGCGCGGACCAACAACCGGATGGGCAATCCGGTCGGCTCGTCGTATCTCTCGGAGGCCTCGGCCCTGATGCAGCAGCAGATCCTGCCGGACGCGCAGCGGCTGTACGAGCAGACCTCGGCGCGAGTCGACGCCGAGACCACGGCCTCCACCCGCATCCCGGCACCGGTGATCCTGGTCGTGGCCATCACGCTGCTGTTCGGGGCGTTCGGTCATCGGTGGCTGGCCGACCGGACCAAACGCCGGGTGAACGTCGGCCTGATCGCCGGCGGGCTGGCGATCGTGGTCATGATCATCTGGGTGGGCTCGGCGTTGCTCATCTCCACCGCAGGCAGCCGGGCTGCCAAGAACACCGCGGCCGAGTCGCTGAAGACAGTGACTAATCTGGCGATCACCGCCCAGCAGGCGCGCGCCGACGAGACGTTGTCGCTGATCCGGCGCGGGGACGAAGACGTCCGCAAGCGCTCCTACTACCAACGCGTCGAAGCCATGCACACACAACTCACCGAGTACCTCGGCCGCAAGGACGCCATCGCCAAGGACGACCTGGCCGGTGCCGACCAGTTGCTGACCAAGTGGCGGCAGGCCGACGAACGAATCAACGCCTACATCTCGGTCGGCAACTACCAGGCCGCGACCCAGGTGGCGCTGGGCACCGGTGAGGACGACTCGACACCGGCATTCGACAAGCTCGACGCGGCGCTGTCCAGCGGCATCCGGCAAAGCCGCAACCAACTGCGCAACGACATCCTGTCCGCTCGCCGGGTGCTGTCCGGCACCACCGTCGGCGGAGTGGTGCTCTCGGTCGGGGCGGCGGTGTCGGTGGCGCTCGGGCTGTGGCCGCGGCTCAGCGAGTACCGGTGATGAGCGCCCGCGCGAAGAACAGACGAGTGGGGATGAGGATGCGCAGGCTGCTCTGCATCGCGGTCGCCGCGGCGACCGTGCTCAGCGGCTGCGGCAAGACGGAGTTCATCGGGGCTCCCCCGGTGCCGACCCTGGCCCCGCCGACGCCGGCCGGGATGCAGGAGCTCGCGCCGGAACCGCCCCAGCGGCCCGATCCGTCGGAGAATTCCTGCGACCGCACCGCCAGCCTGCGGCCCTTCCCCACCAAGGCCGAGGCCGACGCGGCGGTCGCCGGGATCCGCGCCCGGGGCCGGCTGATCGTCGGGCTCGACGTCGGCAGCAACCTGTTCTCGTTCCGCGATCCGATCACCGGGGAGATCACCGGGTTCGACGTCGACATCGCCGGCGAGGTGGCCCGCGACATCTTCGGGACGCCGTCGGCCGTCGAGTACCGCATCCTGTCGTCGGCCGACCGGATCACGGCGCTGCAGAACAACACCGTCGACATCGTGGTCAAGACCATGACGATCACCTGTGAGCGCCGCAAGCAGGTGAACTTCTCGACCGCGTATTTCATGGCCTACCAACGCATTCTGGCCCCGCGGGAGTCGGCCATTTCACAGGCCTCCGACCTGTCCGGCCGTCGGGTGTGCGTGGCCAGCGGGACCACGTCGCTGGACCGGGTGCGTCAGATCGCCCCGCCGCCGATCATCGTGACGGTGGTGAGCTGGGCGGACTGCCTGGTCGCGTTGCAGCAACGCGAGGTCGACGCGGTCAGTACCGACGACTCCATTCTGGCGGGCCTGGTCGCCCAGGATCCGTATCTGCACATCATCGGACCGAACATGGCTCAGGAGCCGTACGGCATCGGGATCAATCTGGCCAACACCGGGCTGGTGCGGTTCGTCAACGGGACCTTGGAGCGCATCCGCCGGGACGGCACGTGGAACACGCTGTACCGCAAGTGGTTGACGGTACTGGGACCCGCGCCCGCTCCCCCGACGCCGAGGTATCTGGACTGATGGCCGGCTCCGATCAGCCAGACCTCGACGTCGGAACCCAGCCTGCGTCGTTCGACGATTTCGCCATGGACTCGGCGTCGACGATGCGGCCGATGGCCACCCAAGCGATCTACCGGCCGCAGTTCGAGGACGACGACGACTCGATCGGCAGTGTGGGCACCGAGCCGGAGGCCATGCATCACCCCACCGTCGCCCGCAAGCTGTCGCCGACCCGGCGGCTCGGGGGCGGTCTGGTGGAGATTCCCCGGTACCCCGAGATCGACCCGCTCAAGGCGCTGATGGTCAATCCCGTTGTCGCCGAGGCGAAGCGGTTCTGCTGGAACTGTGGACGTCCGGTGGGCCGCTCGACCGAGGACGGTGAGGCGCCGTCGGAGGGTTGGTGCCCGCACTGCAACAGCCCGTATTCATTTGTGCCGCAGCTAGTTCCCGGTGACATGGTCGCCGACCAGTACGAGATCAAGGGATGCGTGGCGCACGGCGGCCTGGGTTGGGTGTACCTGGCTGTCGATCACAACGTGAACGAGCGACCGGTGGTGCTCAAGGGTCTTGTGCATTCCGGGGATGCCGAGGCGCAGGCCATCGCGATGGCCGAGCGGCAGTTCCTTGCCGAGGTGGTCCATCCGTCGATCGTCAAGATCTTCAACTTCGTCGAACACCCCGACTCCCATGGCGAGCCCGTGGGCTACATCGTGATGGAGTACGTCGGCGGAAAGTCTCTGAAACTGCCCAAGGGCGAGAAGCTTCCGGTGTCCGAAGCCATCGCCTACGTGCTGGAGATCCTGCCTGCGCTGGGCTATCTGCATTCGATCGGCTTGTGCTACAACGACCTCAAGCCGGAGAACGTGATGGTGACCGAGGAGCAGCTCAAGCTGATCGACCTCGGCGCGGTGTCGCGGATCAACTCGTTCGGCTACCTCTACGGCACCCCCGGCTATCAGGCGCCCGAGATCGTCCGGACCGGACCGACCGTGGCCAGCGACATCTACACGGTTGGCCGCACCCTGGCGGCCTTGACGCTGAACCTTCGAACCCGCAAGGGCCGCTACGTCGACGGGCTGCCCGAAGACGACCCGGTGCTCAAGAAGTATGACTCGTTCGCGCGGCTGCTGCGCCGGGCGATCGACCCGGATCCGCGCCGCCGCTTCGCCAGCGCCGAGGAGATGTCGTCGCAGCTGCTGGGTGTACTGCGTGAGGTGGTCGCCGAGGACACCGGTGTGCCGCGGCCCGGCCTGTCGAACGTCTTCACCCGCACCCGGGCGGCGTTCGGGGTGGAGCTGCTGGTGGCGCACACCGATGTGTACCTCGACGGACTGGCCCATGCCGAGAAGCTGACCGCCGCCGAGATCGTCACCGCCCTACCGGTTCCCCTGGTGGATCCCACCGATATCGCCGCGACCGTGCTGTCCGCGACGGTGCTGTCGCAACCGGTTCAGACGCTGGACTCGCTGCGCGCGGCCCGGCACGGCGTACTCGACTCCGAAGGGGTCGACCTAACGGAGTCGATCGAATTGCCGCTCATGGAGGTCCGCGCTCTGCTGGACCTCGGGGACGTCGCAAAGGCCAACCGCAAGCTCGACGACCTGGCCGAGCGGGTGGGCTGGCGCTGGCGGCTGATCTGGTTCAAGGCGGTCTCCGAGTTACTCACCGGCGACTACGATTCGGCGACAAAGCATTTCACCGAGGTCCTGGACATATTTCCGGGCGAGCTGGCGCCGAAGCTGGCCCTGGCGGCAACGGCCGAGCTGGCCGCCACCTCCGACGAGCTGCCGTTCTACCGGACCGTCTGGCACACCGACAACAACTCCATCTCGGCGGCGTTCGGTTTGGCCCGGGCCCTGTCGGTGGAGGGCGATCGCGAAGCCGCGGTCCGAACACTCGACGAAGTCCCTGCTGCATCAAGGCATTTCACGACGGCCAGGTTGACCAGCGCGGTGACGTTGCTGTCCGGGCGGTCAGCCCACGAGCTGTCCGAGGAGCAGATCCGCGATGCCGCGCACCGGGTGGAAGCGCTGCCTGATTCCGAACCGCGCGTGCTGCAGATTCGCGCACTGGTGTTGGGCACCGCGATGGACTGGATGAGCGAGAACACGGCCAGCACCAACCACATTCTCGGGTTCCCGTTCACCGAGCACGGTCTGCGCCTGGGCGTCGAGGCCTCATTGCGCAGCCTCGCGCGGGTGGCGACCAGTCAGGCTCACCGCTACGCACTGGTCGACATGGCCAACAACGTGCGACCGACCAGTACGTTCTAGCGCGAGAAGCGCTCACGGAGCGTGGGGTCATTCTCCCACCACAACCCCGAGACCCCGGCCGCGGTCGCCTCGTCGAGTTCGACGTCCGTCCGCTTGGCCTTTCGACGCTCGTCGCTTCCGAGCTGACGCATCAGCGCCACCACGAACGGAATGCTCAGCACATCGCCGACGATCCACAGAATGCCCGCACCGATGGACTGGTCGGTCCGTGGGCTCGGTCCCCAATCACGGTGCAGCGCAGCGTAGTAGTCGACGGCGATCAGTGGGCCAAGCCAGAGCACGATGCCGAGCAGGCCATCAGCCAAGGACTCCACGACACTGATGCCGATGGACAGCATCGGGGAGAACCGTCGCGGCACGGGGTCGACCTGCAGCCGGGTGTAGAAGTACCCGAACCCGACGAGCACCAGCAGCACTCGGGTCCCCGCCGCCAGTGGTCCGGTCATCGAGGCGACATACCAGGGTGTCAGGTAGAGCAGCCACGGCGTGGCCAGCATGGCGGCGGACGTCGCCAGCGGGGACAGTGCCACCCGCATGACCCGCGAGCCCAGCGTCCGGTCCACGATTCGTCCGATGGGCGGCGAGAGCGCGCACACCCACGCCACCGGCCGAGCTGATGCCAGCAGAAACGGCGCGACGAACAACAGCAGCAGCACCTGCAACGCGCGCACCCAGAACAGGACCGGTGCGTACTCGCCGACGGCGCTGAACGTGGCCAACGCCCACACGGCTATGCCCAGCACCAAGCATGACCAGCGAACCACAGCTGCCGACGGTAAACCGGTCAGCTTGGGATCGACTGTGCGTTCACGGCGGCATGATGCGCCGTCACCGCACAGTCGATGCCAGCCGGGCGTCGAGCTGGGCGAACGTATCGATCCAGCCGCTGTGGAACGACTCGAATTCGCTTGTCGGCAGCAGCGAATGCTCGATCGACATCAGGGTCTCGCCCACCCCGACCGGCTCGAACGTCACGGCGACGATGCTGGCCTGAGACGGATCCTCCCAATTCGAATTGCTCCACGTGAACCGCAGTAGACGCGGGCGGTCGATGGTCAGGAACTGCCCGCTGATGAGCACCCCGGTGCCCGAATCGTCAACGTCGAAGCGCACGGTCCCCCCGACGCGCGGCTCGATGGTGACCTCGACGACGCGCACCGGGTTCGGGCACATCCATTCCTGCAGCGCTTCCGGATCGAGCCACTCGTCGAACACCACCGCGGGCGGGGCGGGCATGACGCGCGAGACGACGACGGTCACCGTGTCGGTCATCGGCCGTCGGCCTTCTTGCGGCGCAGTCGCGCGGCCAGCGCATCAGCGCGGGTCGACCAGAACCGGGTCTGCTCGTCGATCCAGTGTTGAGCTGCGGTAAGCCCTTCCGGACGCAGCGACACCCAGTGTTCGCGCCCGCGCACCTCCCGCTGGATGAGCCCGGCCGACTCCAGCACCCCGACGTGGCGTGACACTCCCGCGAACGTCATCGGCAGCGGCGCGGCAAGGTCGGTGATCCGCGCATCGCCCTGCCGCAACACCTCGATCAGGTGGCGGCGGGTCGGGTCGGCCAGGGCGGCGTAGGCCCGGTCCAACACTTGATCTTCAACCATCTTGTTGACTATAGCCGCTCAGAGTGGTTCGCTGAGGCTCAGATACTCAACTAACTTGTTGAACGATTCGAAGGAGCAACCGTGCAGATGCCCGACGTCGTGTCGGCACCCGAGTGGGAGGCCGCCCGCAACCAAATGCTGGTCAAGGAAAAAGAACTGACGCGGGCCCGCGACGCCCTGGCGGCACTGCGCAGGCGTATGCCGTGGACTCCCGTCGAGAAGAGCTACGTGTTCGACGGGCCGGACGGCAGGATCAGCCTGCTCGACCTGTTCGACGGCAGACGTCAGCTGATCGTCTACCGAGCATTCCTCGACCCCGGTGTCCACGGTTGGCCCGACCACGGCTGTGTCGGCTGCTCCCTGATGGCGGATCACATCGGCAATCTCGCCCACCTCAACGCCCGCGACACCACACTCGTCTACGCATCCCGCGGCGCACAGCCCGATATCGCACGGATCAAGGCCAGGATGGGCTGGGACATCCCCTGGTACACCATGGTGCCCGGCCCCGAGGGCGTCTTCGACGTCGATTTCGGTGTCGACCAGTGGCACGGCACCAATGCCTTCATCCGTGACGGCGAGCAGATCTATCGCACGTATTTCATCGACAGCCGCGGCGACGAAATATTCGTCAACACATGGCATTTCCTCGACATGACGGCCCTGGGCCGCCAGGAGACCTGGGAGGACTCGCCGAAGGGCTATCCGCAGAGCAAGCCCTACGAATGGTGGGCCTGGCACGACCACTACCCCGAGCACACCCCGTCGCGCTGGTTCGGCGACCCGGACCCGGAGGACCCCCACGATCCGCGGCCACCGCGCTGACCGAACGACGCGGGTCGTGCCATCTCGGCGGCGCGAGCCGCACCTAATGGCACGAAAGCACGTCAACCAGGGCCGAAGTGGCTCCCCGGACCATTAACATCTGGGTCGTGCGACGAATTCTGATGGCCCTGACCATGCTCGTGGTGGCCGCTCTGATCGGCACGGCCTGTGGCGGCTCCACATCGCGCACTCCGACGTCGCCCGCCCCGCTCGAGGAATCTGGCGCCATCCTCAACAGCGAGGGCGTACGAGACCTCGATCCGTCGTTGCAGTCAACGGTCGAATGGGCGCAGCGCTTCACCTACCACTCTCGGTCGGGAGTCAACGACAGCGGCACCCATGTGACGGCAATCCTGTTGGTTCCCAAGGGCTCACCCCCAGACGGAGGCTGGCGGATCGTCGCATTCGGTCATCCTGCCACCGGCATCCTGCCGGGGTGCGGACCATCGACCTCGCCGACGTTGCTCGGCTCCGCGGACACAGTGAAACAACTTCTGCAAGCCGGCTTCGCGGTGGTGGTGTCGGATTATCAAGGACTGGGCAGCCTTGACAAGACCCACGATCAGCCCGACCTCGACACCTATCACCCCTATCTCGACTCGATGACGGCCGGCTACAACCTGATCAATGCCGTGCGCGCCGCGCGCAAGCTGTTCGACAAGGCCAATACCCCGTCGTCCACCTCCTGGCTGGCCTTCGGAATGGGTCAAGGCGGACAGGCTGCATGGGCGGCCGACGAACTCGCGGGGAACGAGGGGTGGAACCTCACTTTGCTTGGTGCGGTCGCGATTTCGCCGGTGGCCGACATCACGGGACTGGCTGACGCGGCCGCGGCAGGCACGCTCAACACCCAGCAAGAACTCGATCTGATCGCATTCCTTGCCGGTTTGAAGAGTTCGTACCCTCGCGACTTCAACCTCGACGACTACCGCAGCGGCATCGTCGCGCAGAAGTGGGACGCGCTTCTGGCCTGCGACC
This sequence comes from Mycolicibacterium rhodesiae, assembly GCF_002086695.1. Classification (GTDB taxonomy): domain Bacteria; phylum Actinomycetota; class Actinomycetes; order Mycobacteriales; family Mycobacteriaceae; genus Mycobacterium; species Mycobacterium rhodesiae. Next base: position 171,132 of record NZ_MVIH01000003.1, on the reverse strand, counting down.
CGGCGGGCCTCGAAGCGCGCAGTGCGATCGCGGCTCAGATCACTCCCGATGACCTGCGGCCCAAGTCGCCCGCCGCGTTGGAGACGTTGCGCGGCTTCCTCAAGAAGGTCAGCCTTCCCCAAGGGCCCACGCAGGCACCGATGTTGGTGATCTACGGGGATCAGGATCCGCTGGTTCCCGCCGCGTGGACGGACCTCGCCGTGAACAACGCCTGCGCAGCGGGCGCCGTCATCACCATACGCCGGTTACCGGCCGATGCCCCCGACAAGTTCGACATGACGGAGGCCTTGGACTGGATGAACCAACGCGTCAATTCGGTTCCAGCACCCAATGATTGCGAAGGCCGCAACCCGTGAGCTTGACGCATGGTTGGTTGGTGATCAGCCTACAACTGCTCTCCGCGGCCGTCTTGCTGGCCGCGATCGGTCGCAGATCGCCACGGTGGCTTCGGGTTTGGTTACCTGTCGCGGTGCTCGTCGGCGGCGTATGTGCGGCGTTGACCTTCTGGTTCATCAAGGACCAGGGGATGTCCCAGGACCCCGCCCCCGCGGCGTTCTGGGTGTGGGTAGTCGGCCTGGGGATTGCGATCATCATCCTGGGTGCAGGCTGGCGTGGCGCCGGGTGGCCCCGCCGAAGCGCGGCGATACTCGCCGTTCCGCTCTGTCTGCTGTGCACAGCGCTGGCGGTGAACACCTGGGTCGGCTACTTCCCCACCGTGCAGTCCGCGTGGGACCGGGTCACCGGTGCCGAACCGGACCGTTGGATCGACCAGGCGACCTTGGCCGATATGCAGCGGCGCGGGGTCAGGCCCACCCAGGGCGTCGTCGTCAAGATGACGACACCGGATACGGAGTCCGGCTTTTCGCATCGCCAGGAGTACGTCTACCTGCCCCCGGCCTGGTTCGCGACCACACCCCCGCCGTCTTTACCGGCGGTAATGATGTTCGGTGGCGAGTTCGGCCGCGCAGACGACTGGCTGCGGTCATCCAACGTGCTCACCACACTGGACGATTTCACGGCGCGACATCACGGCAACGCGCCCGTGCTGGTCTTTCCCGATGTCGGCGGATCGTTCATCAACGACACCGAGTGCGTCAACGGTCCGCGCGGCAACGCGGCCGATCACCTCGTGAAAGAAGTCGTGCCGTATGTGACTTCGGCGTTCGGCGTCAGTCCCAAGCCGGAGAACTGGGGAGTCGCAGGCTGGTCGTCGGGGGGCACCTGCGCCCTGATGTTGGGGGTCGTGCACCCCGAGTTGTTCAGCGCGATCGTCGACATCGACGGTCAACTCGGACCCAACGCCGGAACCAAGGATCAGACCATCGGGCGACTGTTCGGCGGCGACGTCAGCGCCTGGGAAGCTTTCGACCCGAAGACGGCGATCACCCGGCACGGCACCTATACCGGTGTGTCCGCGTGGTTCGCCGTGTCATCGGACACGAAGCCCGAATACCGGCCCGGCGACCACTCTGGCGCCGTCCCCACGCCACCCGCCAAGTGGGACACCGATTCCGAGAATCACGCCGACATCGCACACGCCATGTGCGACCTTGCGAGCAGCTACGGCATCGAGTGTGCCGTGGTCAATTTCCACGCAGGCCACGATCTGCAGTCTGCGGGTTACGCATTCGCGGATGCGCTGCCGTGGCTGGCCGGCAAGATCGGGACCCCCGGGGTCAAGCCGATCCCGATGCCCGGCGCCGCATAACCGGCCCTCAGATCACCGTCAGGCAGGCCTGCGCGATCGCCAGCTCTTCATTCGTCGGGATCACCAGCACGGTCGTCGGTGACTTGTCGGCCGAGATCCGTCGCGCGCCACGAGCGGGGCTGTCGTTGAGGTGCTCGTCGAGTTCGATGCCCAGCGGCGCCAGCCCGGTCAACGCGTCGCGCCGCACCCGTGCGTCGTTTTCACCCACACCGGCGGTGAAGGTCACGACATCCGTGTGCCCGAGAACGGCCAGGTAGGCGCCGACGTACTTGCGCAGTCGGTGGATGTAGACCTCGTAGGCCGATTGTGCTGCCTCATCGCCCGATTCGATCCTCTGATGCACCACCCGGAAGTCGATCTCACCACCAAGGCCGTACATTCCAGAGTGCCGATTGAGCATGGTTTCGATCTCCTCGACGCTCAGACCCGCGGTCCGCCAGAGATATATGAGAACGCCGGGGTCGATGTCGCCCGAGCGGGTCCCCATCACCAGCCCCTCCATCGGCGTGAGTCCCATCGAGGTGTCGACCGGTCGGCCGCCGGCAATGGCCGACGCCGACGCACCGTTGCCCAGATGCAGCACGATCTGGTTGAGAGATTCGATCGGGGCCTCGAGGAACCGTGCAGCCTGGTGGCTGACGTACTGATGCGACGTCCCGTGAAAGCCGTAACGGCGAATATCCCAGCGTTGGGCCAATTCCCGGTCCATCGCATAGGTGGCCGCGGCGGGCGGCAGATCATGAAAGAACGCGGTGTCGAACACCGCGACGTGGGGCAGGTCGGGCAAGACTCGGCGGGCGACCTCGATTCCGAGTACCGCCGGTGGGTTATGCAGTGGAGCCAGCGCTGCGAGGTCCTTCAGCTTGGCGATGACCGCATCGTCGACGACGGTGGGACGGTACAGATCCTGGCCGCCGTGGACGACCCGATGCCCGACCGCAACGAGCCCCAGATCGTCCAGGTGCCGGCCGGACTCGGCGAACAAGTCGAACGCGGTGCGCAGCGCCGCCTCGTGGTCGGCGATCCGGCCGTCACGGCGGATCTCGTCGTTGCCCGACTTCAACGTCGCGGTGGACGTGTCCTCGCCGATCCGCTCGACGAGCCCATATGCCAGCGATGCACCGGTATCCGGTTGCACCAGCTGGTATTTCAGTGACGACGAACCGGAGTTGAGCACCAGAACGGTATCGGCCATCACTGCCCCTGAGCCTGGATCGCGGTGATGGCGACGGTGTTGACGATATCCTCGACCAGCGCGCCACGTGACAGGTCGTTGACGGGCTTGTTGAGCCCTTGCAGCACCGGGCCGATCGCGATGGCGCCGGCACTGCGCTGGACCGCCTTGTAGGTGTTGTTGCCGGTGTTGAGGTCGGGGAAGATCAGCACGGTCGCACTCCCGGCTACCTGAGAGCCGGGCATCTTGGCCGCGGCAACGGTTGGGTCGACGGCAGCATCGTATTGAATGGGCCCTTCCACCAACAACTCCGGCGCCCGTGCGCGGACCAACTCGGTGGCAGCCCTGACCTTCTCCACACCGCTGCCGCTTCCTGAGTCGCCCGTGGAGTACGACAGCATGGCCACTCGAGGATCGATACCGAACTGCGCGGCCGTGCGCGCCGAACTGATCGCGATGTCGGCGAGTTCCTCAGCGGTCGGATCCGGCACGATCGCGCAGTCGCCGTAGGCCAGAACTCGGTCGGACAGGCACATCAAGAAGATGCTCGACACCGTCGAGACATCCGGCTGGGTTTTGATGATCTCGAAGGCAGGCCGCACGGTGTGCGCCGTGGTGTGCGCCGCGCCGGAAACCATTCCGTCGACGATTCCGTTGTGCACCAACATCGTTCCGAAGTACGACACGTCGTGCATGATCTCGCGCGCTTGCTCCAGCGTCACGCCCTTCTTCTTGCGGAGTTCGGCGTACTGTTCCGCGAACTCATCACACAGCTCGCTGGTGCGCGGATCGATGACTACCGCTGCCGTCAGGTCGACACCCAATTCTGCTGCGCGGGAACGTACTTGAGCCTCTTCCCCGAGAATGGTCAGATCGGCGACGCCGCGCAGCAACAACCGTCCGGTCGCTTGCAGGATACGGTCGTCGTCCCCCTCGGGCAGTACGATGCGCTTGCGGTCGGCACGGGCGCGTTCCATCAGCTGATAGGTGAACATCTGCGGGGTGGTCACCGTCGGGATGGGCACGCTGAGCCGGTTCTGTAGCTCGTCGATATCGACGTAGCGCTCCATCAGCGTGATCGCGGTGTCGATCTTGCGCTGCGATGTGGCGGTGACCCGCCCGCGCGTTCCCGCCACCGCGCTGGCCGTCTCGAAGGTGCCGAGTTCGGTGGCGATGATCGGTAATCGCAGGCCCAGCCCGGTCACCAGTTCGGCGATCGAACGGTGCAGCGGCAGCCCACCGTTGAGAATGAGCGCCGACAGAGACGGGAAACCCTCCGCAGCATGTGCACTGGTGACGGCCAGGACCACGTCGGAGCGATCTCCCGGCGTGATGACGGCAACCCCCTCGGTGAGCCGTTCCAGACAGTGCTCGGCGGTCATGCCCGCCACCAGCACACCCATTACTTCGCGGCCGAGCAGCGAGGTGTCCCCGTGCGCCAGAACTCCGTCCACCGCATGGCTCAGATCGGCGACGGTCGGGGCTACCAGAAGCGGCTCCTCGGGGAGGACGTACACGCGCGGGCCCAGGTTCGCGCACGCCTCGGCCACCGCATCAAGTTGCGCCGGGTCGGCGCGATTGGCCACCACCGCGGCGGTGTGTGCGTGCTGGGCGGCCAGCTCGGCCAGGCACAACGTGATGACCTCGGCGACCTCTGCCGGGGAGCGATCCCGGGCGCGCACCGACAGCAGCACCGGCGCTCCGAGGTTGGCCGCTATGCGCGCGTTGACACTCAGTTCGGTGGGGCTCGCCACGTCGGTGTAGTCCGATCCGACGATCACCACCGCATCGCAGCGGGCGGCCACCTCGTGATACCGGTCGACGATGTCCGCGATCGCGCCGTCGGGATCCGCATGTAACCGCTGATAGGTCACCCCGACGCAGTCGTCGTAGGTCAGGCCGGCGTTGCTGTGCGCCAGCAACAACTCCAGGATGTAGTCCCGGTTCTCCCGCCGGGTGATCGGACGGAACACTCCCGCCCTCGGCACCATCGCGGTCAGGCGGTGCAGGATGCCCAGTGCGACGGTTGATTTGCCTGTGTCACCTTCGGGGGAGGCGATGTAGATCGACGTGGTGGTGCGCGCGGCGGTCACGGTCTTCAGCATTCCGCATCCACATCGGCTTCGTACCGGCCGCACCCGCCGTTCACAGCGCAAACGTGAGCTTCGCCACACTCGCCCGGGTTTATCAGCGATGTAATGGTTGTTTGCTGTAATTGTTGATGCCGTAACTTTTGCCTAGTTATGCCCATGATTCACCGAAAGCCCATACCTGCCGTACGCAATGATGCAAACGCAAGTTAGCTACTGCAACATTATTCGGACTCCGGATGGATAGATGCCAAACATCGATGTGACTGCCACGGCTGCGCCGCGGCCGGTTTCCGACCGCGAACTCCCAGACGATATTTCGACTGACGCCCCGGCCAAGCCAACCGGTCTCGGCGTGTTGCCTCGAGGCACGGCCGTGGCTCTGCTCTGCATGGTCGCGTACGCATCCAGCTACGCGCACATCTTCGCCGACGCGGTCGCCGGCTCTCGGACCGCGTATCTGGTCGTCCTGCCTGTCCTGGCTCTTCTGATCGCCGCCGGGTACCGCACCACCTCCCACGGCGTCGGCGACGGTGAATCGGACTGGATCGTCGCCGCGTTGATCGGCATTCTCGGGCTGGCCGCCATCTATCTGTTGATCGGCCGGATGCCGACGCTGTCGGCGTGGTGGCGCCTGGAGTCGCTGGCGGTCCTGGTGTGGGCCGTGTGCTGCGTCATCATCTTGTTCGGCATGCGTCACGCGCTCACGATGTGGTCGTTGTGGCTTTTCCTGGCGTGCTTCGCCACGCCGGTGCCCTATCTGGCCGCCACGGCCGCCCTGGGCGGGACACCCATCGACGGTGCAATCGTCGCCGCCGCGATCGGCGCCGTGGCAGTTTTCCTGGCCACCCGGACCCTCGCCATGCGTCGTCGGTTGGCCGCCACGGCCATCAGCCTCGCGGCGAGCGCCCCGTTGGTCGTCAACTGCGCCTCCTGGTTCCTGCCAACGATCATCGTCGCCGCCGGAGTCATTCCCGTCCTGTCGGTGATCGGTGCCCGGCTGACGCCGAATTCCCGATCGGCAGACCCCACCGAACGCCCCATCAGCGCGGCAATGCCCCATCGCTCCGTGCGGACGGTGGGCGTCCTCGCCGTCGGCACGGCAATCTTGGCCGCCGCTGGGCTACACCAGCACGACGCGGCGGCCCCGCGGACAATCCCAACGGACTGGACGGCACGCAGTGGCCTGTCCCGCATCGCGTCCTACGACTTCGTCACCAAGTTCGCCGGGCCCGACTCGACTCTGGTCCGGTTTGCCGCGCCAGACCAAAAGGGCATGCCGGCCGCCGCAGTGGACGTGCTGTCGACACCCAGCGAAGCCGTTCTAGCCGATCTCTCCGACGTCGTCTGGTATCCGGCGGCCCGGCCCGTGAGCTATCGGGCGGTCGCCGCCTCCGCCGGGATTCCGGCCGGTACACGTGTGCTCCACAGTGACGCCGACGCCGCCGCAGACGCCCGCGGGGTGGACTGGTATGCGCTGACCTGGACCCAACGCGCCGGCTCACTCTTCCAGCGGGTGACCGTGATCGTCAGTCAGTCGCTGTCGGGTGATCAGGCACCACCCACCCCTCAGCCGCCCGACGCGCTCGACGCATCGGTGGGCTCGTGGCTGTGGCTGTCGCGTCAGCGACCCCAGGGTCTCGATCACGTCGATCCGCTGGTGAGCCAACGCGCCGCCACGCTGACGGCCGCGGTCAGCGCAGTTTCCGACTCTCCATCTCCCGGAGGCTCCCACCGACGTGACTGAAACACTGCAGCCCGCGCAATTGCACCCGCGGTTTTCGGCTCGGAATCTCCTCGGTGCCCGCACCCTGACTGCTTGTGGCGTTCTCATCGCAGCTCTCATCGTCGGCGGCGTCGTGTTTCCGTATGCGGTCGCGCCCGCGTTGACCGCACTGATTGCGGCGTTCTACCTCGCCTCCAGCATCGACCGGAATTACCTTCTGCTGCGCGGGATTCGCTCGTCGGCGCTCATCCGGATCTCAGACGCCGAGGCGCTGGCACTCACCGATGACGAGTTGCCGGTCTACACCGTGTTGCTGCCCGTCTACGACGAGCCCACGATTGTCGCCAACCTCCTCAACGGAGTGGGGCGCCTGGACTACCCCAGAGACAAACTGGAGATCCTGCTGCTCGTCGAGGAAGACGATCTGCCAACCCAGATGGCATTGCTCGACGCGAATCTGACGTCGATCCGGGTGATCATCGTTCCGCACAGCATGCCGAAGACAAAGCCGAAGGCGTGCAACTACGGCATGGCAACGCCCGGCCTTCGCGGTGAGTTGATGACCATCTACGACGCCGAGGACATCCCCGACCCGCTGCAACTCCGACGTGCGGTCGCAGCGTTCCGACAGACCCCCGCCGAGGTCGGGTGCCTGCAGGCCCGGCTCGGCTACTTCAACGAGCGCCAGAATCTGCTGACGCGATTCTTCTCATTGGAGTACGACCAATGGTTCGGCGTCGTGCTGCCTGCGGTGGAACGGGCCCGCTGCGTCGTGCCACTCGGCGGCACCTCGAACCACATGCGCGCCGACGTATGGAGGGAGATCGGCGGGTGGGACGAGTACAACGTGACCGAAGACGCCGATCTCGGTGTGCGGCTTGCCCGCTGCGGCTACCGCACCCGGATCCTGGATTCGGTGACGTTGGAAGAGGCGAATTCCGATGTGGTGAACTGGATTCGGCAACGGTCGCGCTGGTACAAGGGCTACTTGCAGACCATGCTGGTCCATTTGCGAAATCCCGCGGCACTGCGCAGCGAGATCGGGTTGAAGGGCACCTGGCGCCTGATCAACATGACGGGCGGTGTGCCGCTTACCGCGGCGTGCAATCTGCTGTTCTGGTTCATCCTGGCGACGTGGATGTTGGGCCGGCCGCACGCCGTCGAAGTCGTGTTCCCACCGATGACCTACTACGTCTGCCTGATTCTGCTTCTCATCGGCGCGCCCATGTCGATTTTCGTCGGCCTCATCGTCGCGCAGGCATTGGGTAAACCACACCTCTGGTGGGCGGCTGCGCTGGTCCCGCTGTATTGGTTCCTGCAATCCATCGCGGCGGTGAAGGCGCTCTATCAGCTGGTGACCAAACCGTGTTTCTGGGAGAAGACCGTCCACGGCTTGTCTCACAAGCACACTGTCCCTGAGTCGACGGGAAATCCTTCGTGAGAACACTTTTCGCGAGACTCGGCACTCTCGGTATGGTGTCGGTTCTGCTTGCGGCACCGATGCTGGGCAGCACACTTGCTCCTGCGTCGGCAGACCCGGACACTGACGTGGTTGAGGTGATCTCCACCGAACCCGCACCTGAGCCCCCGCGGTTGATCGGGTGGCCCCAGCTGGGGTTGCCGGACAGGATCGATCTACTCGGAGCCAATCAACCCAGCGAGACCGCGATCCCGGTCCCGGCAGGCACGGTGCCGACGGTGCTCAGTGGCGTCATCGGCGCGGTCGTCAACGTGGTCAGCGGACGGGTGGACGTTCTCGACGACCGCGGCATGGTGCTCGGCACCATCCCGGTACCGGCCGACGCGACGACCGTACCGTTCCAGATCGACATCAGCCCAGCGCTCGTCGCCAACGGCATGGCAAAGCTGAGCTTCGTCATCCGTGACAACAACCAAAACGTCAACAACTGCACGCAGATACCGGCGCTCTCGATCAGCCAGCTCGCCAGTTCGTTCGCCGGGCCGCCGACCGACCCGGCATCGGTAGCCGACTACCTGCCGAGCTTTCTCGACAAGATCCTGATCAACGTTGGCCCGAATCCCACCTACGTTCAGCAGCAGGCGGCGCTGGACCTGGTGGCACGGTTGACCAAGAAGTACCGTCCGATGCCGGTCCGCATCGACGTCACCACCCTGGACATCGCACCCGCGCCGGAACCCGCTGTCCGGGTGATCGACATTCGCGACAACAGCCAGCCAGGGGTGATCGTCGAGAACTCGGGCACGCCCGCGGCCACGCTGGTGATCAGCGGCACCGGACAGACCCTGGCTCGACAGGTTCAGCTATTCGCCGACCAGAGAACAGATTTGGCTCAGGCACCGGCAGCCGTTGTGCTGTCGTCCAAGGACGACACCACCCTGTCGAGCAACACCAAGACTTTTGACCAGCTCGGCGTCAACGGCCAGGCGTCAGTCCTCGGGGTCACCACGATCTATGCCGGCTTTGACGTGAGCGCCTTCGGCGCGGGTCCGATCAGCAGTGCCAACGTCCACCTGATGGCCAAGTACACCCCGGTCGGCAGCGGCCAGGCATCCGTGCTGATCCGGTCGGGATCAACGGTTTTGGCCACACACAGGCTGGACAATTCGGGCACGTTGGATATCAGCGGCGTGATCCCTGCCGAAGAAATCGCGTCGAACGTCGGACTCGCACTCGAGCTTCGCTACATTCCGCAACAGGAGTGCGCTCCCCTCAATGACCGCATGACGTTCGCATTGGACGGGCAATCGACCGTCACCGTCACGCCGGGTACCAACAACCGCGGCGGGTTCCCTGTGCTGCCGATGGCGTTCACCCCAGACTTCAACGTGACGCTCGACAGTCCCGACTACATCAGGTTCGCCGCGCAAGCCATCAACCTCATGGCGCAGCAGACATCGGTGACCCTGCGTCCGAAGGTGACGACCTTCGGTCAAGCCGCCGGTTCTCGCACCGGGTTGCTGGCCGTCACCACCGGTGCCGCGCTGTCGAGGGCCGGCATGAAGGCTCCGCTGGTTCCCAACGGAGCAAGCGACGTCGGCGTCAACGGCGACCCGACCACTGATCTCAACATCAACGGCCAGGTCGGCGCCATCCAAGCGTTCACCTCCAATAACCGCACGGTCCTGGCCATCTCGGCCACCGGTGACTGGTCTCTGGTCGACGCGTCGTTCGACTACATCCGAGGCCTGCCCAGTCGATGGGCATCAGTCGTCGGCGACGTGGTCGCGACTGGACCTCAAGGCCGCACGGTGAACATGTCCATCAACGAAGGCGGCCCCATGGCCCGCCAGCCCCACCCCGGCGACGCCTGGAAATGGTGGGCGTGGGTCAGTCTCGGCGTCGGCGCCGCCGCGCTCGTCATCGCCGCGACAGTGCTGGTGATCCGGTTACGCAGGCGCACCACCACCCGCCCTGAGCTGTGACCACAGTCGTAGTCGCCCCGACCGAGGCCGATCCCGGCCAGACGGCCCCGGGCCGGCCGCGCTGGCCGGGGTTGCTGCTGTTCACCGCCCTCACTGCGCTCTACTGTGTGGTCGGCACCGTTCTGGTGCTGCGGTACAACATCTTCGAGCCGGATGCGCCCAACCGGGTGGCCAACGCCGGTTTTGCGATATACGCCCGCGATCCGCACCTGTCGGCCATCGGGTTCGTCTGGAATCCGCTGCCCAGCATGGTCGACATACCGTTCGTTGCACTGAGTCACTGGTGGCCGGCGCTGAAGTACTACGGAATCGCCGGTGTCATCCAGAGCTCGCTGTTCATGGCCGGCGCCGTCCTGATGGTCCGGGGTATCGCGCTCGACCGCGGACTCCCGACGGGGTGGCGGTGGCTAGCCGTCGGCGCGGTGGCCCTGCACCCGATGATCATTCTGTACGGCGGCTCCGGTCTGAGCGAGGCCGCTGAAATGTTCTGCCTGGTGTGGTGCGTGCGTCACCTGATGCGATGGTGCGACAGCGAGCGCGTCGGTGACCTCGCCTGGGCCGGCATCGCGTTGGGCTGCGGATATCTCACCCGCTACGAGGTGGTCCCGGCCGCGGCCGGAGCCGCACTTCTGGTGGGTGCGGTCACCTGGCACCGTTCGCGGTATTCCGACCGTGTGCAGTCGACCGTCCTCAATCTCGCCATCATCGGTTTCCCCATTGCCACCGCCATCCTCGTATGGGCGGTCACCGGCTGGATCATCAACGGGGAACTGTTCGCCACCTTCTCGTCCCAGTACGGGAACAGCAGCCAGGTGGCTCAACGGCTGGCACACGTGGGCCGCGGCGACCCCGGTTCCGGATGGCTGGTCATCGCCGCACGCCTCTTCGGCATGCAGCCTCTGACAGGTATCGCCGTAGCGATGGCGATTCTGGTCGGGGTGTTGCGACGGCAGGTCAGCGCTGTCGTTCCAGTCGCGGTCCTGGGCGCCACCTTGACCTTCGCCGCTGTGGCACAGCATCTTTCCATGACGTTCGGATGGTTCCGCTTCTATCTGCTGGCGATCCCGATGGTGGTGTGTATCGCAGTCGCGTGTTGGCCCGCGACGCGGCCCAGGACCAGCCGCAGCACGGCGGACAAGCGTTCCACCCAAGCCGCCGCCCTACTGCTCACCGCGTCGGTGGTGGTGGCGATCCCGGTGACGACACCGCTCATCGTCAACGAGGATATTGCCTACGGGCAGTTGGAATCGAGCTTCATCTCCCTCGTCGATCCGGTAGGCCATCCCCCCGAAAAACAGCCCGCACGTCGGCGGCTGATCAGTGAGCGACAACTCGCCGCATGGCTCGACGCGAAGAAGCTTCCGGACGGCACGGTGTTGATGGACACCTTCCTCGCGTGGGGGATCTGGCTGTCCTCGGACCACCCGAAACAGTTTGTGATCACCAGTGACTACGACTTCTCCACCGCCTTGAATCGACCGTGGGACATGGGAATCCGCTATATCGTGGCGACAAATCCCCGGCTCAACATCCCTGACGCGATCAACCGCCGCTACCCGGAATTGTGGTCCACCGGGGCGGGCATCGCCAGACTGATCTACTCGGCAGACGGCGCGACCAGCGACGAGATGTTCCGTGTCTATGAGGTGATCGGCAAGCCCGTCGATCCGGCCGGCACGCCCGGAGCACCCTTACCGGTCTCAGCCGTGGAGCCCGTCAAGCCACCGCGCTGAGATACCGCTCACTGCGGCAACCCACCGCCGCAGTCCCGGCGCCAATCGGCGAATGCCTCGCGAAGCGAATACTGAGCGGTGAAGCCGATGTCGGCGAGACGGTCCGAGCTGATGTTGGTGTCGAACTGCAACTTCTGAATACGCCTGGGATGCAGGCCGAAACGTGCCCCCGTCGGATCGACCACCGCGAACGGTGAGGCCGCCGCCAGGGCGAAACGGTAAGGAACGGTCCGCGGGTGCCGGTCCCATCCCCAGGCCGCGTTGATGGCATCGACGTGGTCGTGGATGGTGGTCGGCTGCGGGTAGACGGCGTGGTACGTGTCGTGCGGCCCGTCGTCTTCGGTGAGGAGAACCAGCAGCCGAACCATATCCTTGAGGTAGATACAGCTTTTCACCGTGTCGTCGCGGCCGATGTAGGCGAAGCGCCCTTTGCTCAGGCCGAGGATCAGCCGCCTCATATTGCCTGTGTCGCCGGGTCCGAACACCACACCCGGGCGCACGATGCGCAGGCGGCGTCCCGGTTTTGAGGCTTGCCACGTCCGCAAGATCTCCTCGGCCTGCAACTTGCTGGCGCCGTAGGCGGTGTCGGCGTCGCCGAAATCGCTTTCGCTGCGCCGCCAGGGACCGGAAGCAAAGGCCATCATCGAACTGGTGAAAACGATGTTCTGAACGCCTGCTTCGTCGGCGGCGTGGCACAGCCGACGCGTCGCCTCGGCATTATTGGCGAAGTAGTCCCGCCACGGAAATCCGGGTTCCTTGGACAGCGCGGCAAGGTGCACGATCGTCGGCGGGCACGGCCGGGGCAGGTCCGCTGCGGTGATGGTTTTCAGATCCAGACGCAACGAGTCGGCGCCCGACTCGGCGGCACGGTCGATCCCCACGACGGGGCGACCGATCTCGCGCAGGTACGAGACCAGGGCACTGCCGATGAAACCCGCACTGCCCGTGACTATTACCGAATTGTCAGCCGTCATGAACAACCCCCTCCAAATGGACCGGCATCAACGTTCCGAAGCCCCGCCGGCCTTGCGGGCACCGGCAAGGTGATCAGCCAGCCGCACGCCCAGCGCGATTCCGACGAGCGTCGGGTTGGCCTGACTGGAGGTGGGCAGCACGGAGGTGCTTGCGATGTACAGCCCGCGCACTCCGTGGACCTGAAGGTCGGAGTCGACGACCCCGCCGTCAGCAGTCTCCGACATCCGCGTCGTCCCGGCTTGATGGTAGCCGGCGAACCCGTGCATGAACTCCCGCACCGAACCTTCGGGGTCGTCGGTCAGCCACTCCACGTTTCCCACGCCGGTGGCGCGCAAGTGGGCGTCGATGAGTTCGATTGCCTTGCGGGCGCTTTCGTAGTCGGCATCCGAAAAGTGCATATGGGTCCGGACCTTGCGCATGCCGAGCGCGTCACGTTCATCGGTGAGTTCGACCCGGCTCTCCCAGTGCGGGAGATGCTCGCCGTGGTAGTGAAGCAGGTACCGGTTATCGGCGCTCTTGATGAAAAAGCCCGGCGCCTTGCGCCCCTTGCGGATGAGACGGGCGTAGGAGAACGTGATCGCGAACCGGATCGACGGGATCAGATCGCGCACAATATTGCGGACGTGCGCCATGATCTCAGGCCGACCCTCGGTCTTGGTGTGGGCCTCGCGAATTGCCTCGGCGAGCAGGAAGCGACCGACTGGGGAGATCAGAGTCAGGTAAACCCCCGACAGGATCCCACTCCCGTGTCCCGGGTCGCTGATCGGCGGATTGACCAACCAGGTTGCGGCATTAGGGATTTCGAGATCACGCTGCAATTTCGGGCTGAAGGTGAACCGGCGACGGACGTAAACTCCGTCGCGGTCGCGCTCGTGCTCGTAGATGACGTCGTCGGTGTTGAACTTCACGCGCGCGAATCGACCCTCCACATGGGCCATATACCAGCGCCCGAGGTGCCCGCCCGCGTTTCCCAGCCCTTCGGGGTGGTGCCGGTCGGATGCCAGCAGCAATCGGGTTGCCTCCACGCCGCCGGTCGCGATGACATAGTCGTTCGCGACCACCTTGCCCTCCTTGCCGTCAAGGGTTTTGACGACGAGGTGGTCCACGGAGTCGCCGCCCTCTCCGGTCACGATCTCAGTGCACGTCACCCCGGTCCACAGCGATAGGGATGGAGTGTCGCGAAGCGCATACCGGTACTCCCGGCCGAATCGGGTTGGCAATGCCCACCGTTCGAGGTCCGTCGTGCGCACGTCACCGTCAGCGAGCCCGGCCACCAAGTCGCGGTGCGCAAGCTCTGGAACATCCCGGGCGTTGAAAATTGCCTGGCCGCACTGCGCCCAATCGCAGGCGCGTTGCATGTAGGGCTCGACATCAGCAGACGTGATCGGCCACGGTGCCTGCGCGGTCAGCGGGCGATGCTCGAAGTCGATCGGGTCGAACGCGACACAGCGGCCACCCCATAGCGCCGACGCACCGCCCACCGCGCGGCGAACCGTCAGATCGCTACGGGCATGGAAGACATCGTCTTGCCGGGAATCGAAAGACGACAACTCCTGGGCGGTGTCATCGGCGCGTTCCAGACCACTTTCGATCAGTGCCACCTCGACGCCCGACTTCGCGAGCTCCAGCGCGGTGGAGATACCGATCGGGCCTGCGCCGACGACGGCGACGTCCGTCTTTATCGTCGTGCCCGCCGTGAAGTCCTCGGTCTTGCGGACCATCCGGCCACTGAGTCGGAATTCTGCGGCAAGTTCGAGGAACCGGGACAACGTCTCGGCATCGTATGGTGACGAGACGGCGCCGGCCGCTTCGGTGATGCGTTCGGGATTGGTGGTGCTGTACAGAATCGCGCGGGATTCCGTTGCCCTGGTGGCCGATCCGAGAATCAGCTTCGCCAAAACGCCGGGGTCCAATGGATCGAGCTGCAGAGCCTCACGCCAGCGGGTCGTCATTCGCGTATCGGCCCGCAACGCGGCAGAGATCAGCTGGAGTGGCCGATTCAGAACACCGAACGTGATATCCGACGCACGCGGCGAAGGATGGAGCACGTCGCTGCGGAGCTGGTCGACCGCCTCGGGTCCGAACCGTCCGGCGAAGTCCACCTCGAGGTCCTCGTCCTGAGACACCCCCCACGCGCGGATCTTGCCCTGTTGGCGTGCGCGCTCGAAGAACTCGCGGAGTTCGTCGGCGGCCACGGTGTCGATGTGCCGCGGGCCATGCACGAACAGGATGTCGACGTAATCAACCCTTAGGGCGGCAAGGCTTTCGTCGAGACTGCGTGCCGCGATGGCGGCGTCGTACGACCGGGGGATCGGGGCCGGCGCCTGGCGGCTCTTGACGGCCGCGCGTAGCGCGGGTGCTTTACGAAGCAGCGCCCGCGCGGGAGCCTGAAACCGGGCCAGCCGACTGGCGAGGCCACCGACCGGGTTACCGAACTTGGTGCCGATGGTGACGCTGTCTCGGTCGATGGTGCGCAGGAACGCACCGAGTTCAGCCTCCGCCATCCCGAGTCCGTACATGCGCGCGGTGTCGAAATGGGTCATCCCGCTGTCGACTGCGCTGCCCAGGACAGCCATTCGCTCTTTGCGGGAGGGTGACTGCATCAAGCCACCGCATCCGAATCCGACCGCGCTCACGGTCAACTGCGGTCCCTGGAGTTCAACCCGCCCCAACACCGCAGCCCTCCCCTATCGGTTGTGCGACTCGGCCGAGTTTAGTCAGTCCGAATTGCCTGTGCCTTCGGTACCGACGAGTTCCTTCTGGGTTCTGCGCCGACGCAACAACAGGGTCACTACGAATGCCGCCAAGGCCACAAGCGCCACCACGCCACCGGCGATGTAGCCATATGCCGACCAGCGGGATGTACTGGACGCCGGCTGCCCGGAAGCGGCGCCGCCGCCGGCCTGCCGGATAGCGACGTTGACGGGGTTGCCGGACTCGCCCGCGGCGAGCACGTCACCCCTGAGCTGCGTCCAGTCGTCGCCACTTGGGCCGTTGAAATAGTTGAACAGTGGGTCTACCAACGCCCAGTTCGACGTTGTCGTGACAAGGATGACCGAGCGGTTGCGTGCCGGATCGGCAAAGGCCTGAATGGATCCCAGTCCTTTGTCGATATTGAGCTGCAGCTGGGTCGGGAGCGCGATGTTGAGAGTCGAGCCGTTGGCACCCACCGGCGGGGTCAGCGGAGTTCCTTTGATGGCATCGGAATTCGCGATGATCAGTGCGCCTGACGTTGCGGATGCGGCCTTCTGGACGTCCACAACCTGTGGCATGAGCTCGGCCTTGCTCAGACGCGCGACCGCGGCCACGATCCGCGCCGCGTAGCTGAGCTGATTGGGACCACTACCGTCAAGCGCCACCACGAATTTCGGGCTGAGCTCGGACGGGAATGCGGCGAAGCCGCCGAGCGGAGGACCACCCCGGTGCATGGTCAGTGTTGATTGCGGGTTGACCTGGAAGGTCAGCGGCGCGACGAAGGGGCCGCAGGGTTGATCCGGTGTGTAGGTCAGAGCGAACTGCAGATTGACCCACTGCTGGTCGAGGACCGAGCTGTCCAACGTGAATGTCGCGTCCAGACGGCCGGTGTTGTTCAGCAACGCTCGATAGACGACGGATTTCGACGAACGAATCACGACCGAGGCCGCGGCGCGGTCGGCCACCGGCGTGTAGTCGGCCAGCAGATGCACCTGAACGCTGTCGAATCTTTGGCCCAACAGCGTCCGCTGAAATCCGACCTCGAGATTGCTCGTGCCGAACGTATCGACCTTTTCGTCACCCAGATTCAACTGGGAGAACGTCACCGTGTCGCCGAGTTGAGCAGTGCTGGATCCGGCCTGGTCGACGCGAACCGCGCTCGCCTGCGCCAGTGGTTGCAGCTGGGTCGCGATCAGCGACACCTGCTTCACGAGTCCGTCGCCGTCACCCGACACCCGAAGATATGCGTCCGGTGTGCCGGGGTTTTCCACCGTCAGACCCGGGTCGCCCTTCTCGACGACGATCGCCCGGTCCAGCCCCCCGGTCGGTGGCGGTACCGCGCCACGCGGTTGACTGACGACCGAAATGGCCACCGGCTGGGTCGCGTAGTAGCGGCCCAGCGCCGCGGTGAGTGCCAGCACCGCCTGCTGTTCGGCGGAACTGGCATCGTTCGGCGCGTAGAAGGTGACCTTCCCCAGCACCGGCGCGAAGAAGTTCGCGACCGTGGTCACGGGAAGCTGCGTGCCGGCGAACACCGTTCTCAGATCACTGATCTGGAGTTGCGGGAGCGGCCGACAGAATCGGTCGCGGTCATCGCGCGGGCGAATGGTGAACGACAGGTCGACCGCAGAGCTCTTCACCCGCGCCGCCGATATGTCGACATCGAACGGTGTCATCACCGCGCCGGAGCCCGCCGGAGGCAGATCGACCGCACCGAGGAACTTTCCCTCACCGTCGTCGATCTCGAGGTATCCGGCGTCGATGTTGATCGGAGCATGAACGGTCCCTTGCAACCGCGTAGCAGTCAGCCCGTCGGGCAGCGCCACGGTGTAACCGCTGGCATTCTCGCCGAACAGATTCACCGAGGAAGGCAAGCCGAGGGCGGACCAGGGCAGCGCCAGGCCGGTGGCAGTCGGCTCGTTCTCCACCGATGCCACGTCGCCGGCGTCCCCGGGTGCCGCATACGCCGGGCCCGCGAGTGATCCCGCCAGCATCATCGGCAGGACGAGCACCAGCACTGAGGCGAGCCCGCGCGCCATAGCTCGCCGGCTCATGAACATCCCTCGTCGCAGGCCCTGACGCCCGACGCGTGAACGACCATTTCCGTTACGGGACGCCTGCGCCCCGAGCTCCTGCGAAGCCGCAAACCGGACCGCACCGATCGAATTCACGCAGTTCCACTTTCACGAATCTTCCAACCCATACACGCTGACCGGCTCAGTAGCCTAGCAGGGCGTGGGCGGCAAATCGCGGTGACTTAGCCACGACCGGGCATCGAATGGGTGGGACACGGTCCGCGTCCGAACCCCACCCGCAAGCGCACACCCGCATGTTTCGCCAGGTGCGGGCGAATAGTTGGGTGCTACCGTCATCACCATGCGTGGCGAATCGTTGAGCCCCGACGCTCGCCTTGCCGCGCGCGAATTTCGGCTGCAGTCGCTTCGCTGCCATGCCAGCAAGCGATGACAGCAGCCCCGTCCGGGGTGCTGGCGCCAACGTCGGGCCAAACATGTCGCAGGTGGTTCCAAATGTACTTCCGAGATTGTCCGGCGCGCTCGATTTTGTGCTGATTGCGGCGAATGCGCGGGCCCAGATTCGTGAACGAGAGAGCGAATAATATTCGTGGGAAACTGCGTTCGGGACACTTGCGTAGCCGTTGCACCCGGCGCGCATTCTCCGCGCTATTGTCTCTGCACGAAGCCGGCCACCGCTGACGTGCGGGCTTCGTGTTGTCTGATGCCGACAAGTCTGGTGGGATATGGACCTTCGTAGCTACTTTCGTAGGCTATTGCGGCGGTGGCCGGTGCTTCTGTCGGTTTTCGTCCTTGTCGGTGCGGCGTTGGTCGGTGCGGGATTCTTCATTCCATCGACCTACACCTCGAGCGTCCGAATGGTGTTCGCCCCCAACCTCTCCGTGACCACGGGGATGGAGACTCGCCAGGTTGCTGACCTGTATGTCACGAGTCGCATGAAAACGTATGCACAACTGGTGACGACCAACCAAGTCCTGCAGCCGGTCATCGACTCGCTCGGTCTGAACACCACGGTGCCCGACCTGGCCGAGCAGTTGAAGATCACGATCCCGACAGGCACGTCGGTGCTCGACGTCCAGGCGTCGGCACGCACGGGCGCGGATGCCGCCTCGATCGCCAACCGCATTGCCAACGAGATGCCGGGCGCGGTAGCCGGCCTTGAGGGCGCCACCGTGCCCGCAGAGTCACCGATCCAGGTTTCGGTGCTCCAGCCCGCCGGCATTCCGTTGTTCCAGTCGTCGCCGAACTTCTTGCTGAACCTCGTCGTTGCCGTGATGCTCGCGTTGCTCGCCGGGGTATTCGCGGCGTTGATCATCGACAACTTCGATACCCGGGTGCGAAGTCGTCGCGACGTCACGGCTCTCAATGTTCCGTATCTCGGCGGGATACCAAAGATGCGTGACGCGAAGGCCTGGGATGTATTGCAGTTCACGGAACAAGCACCGGAAATGCGTTCGCTCCTTCATCGCATCGCCATCGACATTTTGTATGCCGCCGATGAAACACCGCCATTCGTGCTCTTCACCTCACCCAGGGCGGGCGCGGGAAAGACGACGGTGGCCGCCAACGTGGCAGGCGCACTTGCCGAAGCCGGAAATCGAGTGACCTTCATCGATGCCGATGTCCGGGGAGGGCGCCTGGCCGCTCAGGTCGGCATCCCGCAGGCGCAGGGAATCACCGACTTGGTCTCGGGCCGAATCGAACTCGACGAATCGATGTTCGATGCGCAGTGGGGTGGTTTCACGGTCATACCGTGCGGCGGGAGCGCCATCGATGTCGGCGAGATGCTCGCCGGCGAGACGTTCCGTCGGCTGATGCGGGATCTCGCCCGCCGTTTCGATGTGGTCATCGTCGACGCCCCTCCCATCACCAATTTGAGTGATGCTTCCCTTTTCACACAGAACATCTCGAATGTCGTCGTGGTCGCGGAGGCCGCGAAAACGCGGCGTGCCGAATTGCAACGAGTCACCCGCTCATTGCGTCACAGCGGAGCTAGGATTCTCGGTGTTGTATTGTCGCGAGTTCGCCGGGACGAGCAGTCGGCGCCGGCTGATCAAGAGGGTCACTCGAAGGACTGACCGGGCGCCGGTTTCACGCCTTCCGTGACTGACCCTGTGCGACTCCCGCGCCGTTACGTCAGTGAGGTGGTCCTATGACACTGCTCATCGTCACGCCGATGCACAATGAGATCGACAACGTGGCCGGGCTCGTCGAAACCCTTCGGGCGCAGCGTTTCCAGGACTTCGACTGGGTCGTCGTGGACGACGGCAGCACCGACGGCACCGCCGAACGCCTCAGGGAAGTCGACACCGAGAACATGGCCACGATACTGGCGAAGGACAACTCCGGCGGCCTGCTGACCGGCTCGGAATTCAAAGCATGGCGGCACGGCGTCGTGACCGCGCTGCCGAAGAAACCGTATACGCACGTCATGAAAATGGACGCCGATGTGCGACTGGCTCCGGACTACCTCGAACGTATCGTGGCGCGAGCTCAAGGCCCGATCGGTATTGCGGGCGGCATCGTCGTGACCAAGGGCATGGCCGAGCAGAAGTTTCACGTTCAGGGCTCGGTCAAGCTCTACACGATCGAGGCGTACCGGGCCACCGAGTCGATGCCGGAGGAGCACGGTTTCGATGCCGTGGACGAGATGGCGGCCAGCCTGGCGGGGCTGCAGACATATGTGGACACCGATGCGCATTTCGACTTGACCCGCGCTGTCGGCGCAAGCGAGGGCGAAATCAACGGGCGCTACCGCAATGGCCGGACGTGCCGATGGACCGGCTACTCCTTCCCCTACTTCGTCTTGCACTGCATCCGCTATATCTTTCGGCGTCCCTACGTCGTCGGCTTTTTCGCGGTGGTGTGGGGGTATGTCAGCGCCGGCCCCGGCCCGTTCGCGCGTGAGATAAAGCGAGAGCACGCCCGGATTCAGCGGGAGAAGCTGGGGCGGGCGCTACGCAACCCGCTGGGCTTCTGGCGCGACGCCTATAAGGTCTGAACCAGCGTCGCGCTCACTGGAAGAAGACTTCGCGAATATC
Source organism: Mycolicibacterium rhodesiae (assembly GCF_002086695.1). Classification (GTDB taxonomy): domain Bacteria; phylum Actinomycetota; class Actinomycetes; order Mycobacteriales; family Mycobacteriaceae; genus Mycobacterium; species Mycobacterium rhodesiae. The sequence goes on along the minus strand of NZ_MVIH01000003.1, from coordinate 150,553 downwards.
GGCGACCGGAGTTCTCGATTTCGCCGATATCATCACCGACTCATACTCCGGCGTCAGCTTCGCCTTGAACTCCTGCAGTTCGGGCACGGTCATCGGCACAGGAGCCCAATGATTCAGAGTCCGCACCGTGCCGTCGTCCCAGTGCCCTGACTCATCGCCCAGCACCTGGGTGACGTACATGCCGTAAAGGATGTACTCGGAGAACCCGCTGAGCGGCGCGATGGCCCGTTCCCACTGCTTGTGGGCAACACTTTCCATCCGCCGTTGCATCTTCAGCACATTCTCGCGCCGCCAGCAGATCGCATTGCCGATGAAGTTGGTGTCGTATTCCTTCTCCGCGGGGATCCCGAGCAGGCCGGCGGCGACGGCATGCCACTGATCGTTGTTGGCAATCAGCCCGCGCTGCCCGGTCTCGATGAACAACGGCACCTTGCCATCTCGCTCGTAGGCCCGGGGATCGTAGGGGGCGACGTAAAAAACATCGGAGTCGGTATAGAGCAGAATGTCGTCGTTGACCACGTTCGGAATCGACAGCTTGACGATCTGCTGCAGAATCCAGTTCTTGACCGGCCGGGTGCGGAAGCTGAACCAGAATCGGCGGATACCAGGGATCCGTACCAGCCAGCTCGGAATGATGTCCTCGACGACGAGGATTCGCGTCCGGGACGACTCGAAGGATTTGAACATCGGCACGTCACGCCGGTCGATGACCAGATAGTGCTGCAAATACGGTGCGGCCCAACGCTCGACGCTCTCGACCAGCAACGCACAGCGGTCCACATCCAGGCGGAAGCTCGGTGTCACCAGCGCGTAGGAGAGGGGACTTTCGGCCGGGGTGGTCATGACATCACCTTGTCGTAGGCGCGGATCAGGTTGGGAACTTCGTAGTCCCATGCCAACTCGTCCCGGACGCGGCGCATACCGAATTCGCTCATGGCAGCGCGCTTCTGCGGGTCGTCGAGCAATTCGACGATCTTCTGCGCCAGGTCGAGAGGATCGTTCTTCGCCGCGTACAGGGATGCCTCCCCCGCCGAGTACCGCCCTTCGGTGAGGTCGAACTGCACGATCGGCTTGCCGAGAGCCATGTATTCCATGATCTTGTTCATCGTCGACTTGTCGTTCATCTCGTTGGCGACATCGGGATTGACACAGATGTCGGCGGTATTGAGCATTTCGAGAAGCTCTTCGTCCGGAACGCGGCCGGTGAAGGTGACATAGTCGGAGATGCCGAGATCGACCGCCATCTGGCGCATCTCGGCCAGTGACGTGCCGCCACCGACCAAGCCGAAGTGCACATCGTGACGGTCCATGTCGTGAACGATGTGCTTCGCCGCGAGCAACAGAAGATCGATGCCTTCCTGCTTGCCCATGACGCCCACATAGCCAACGAGGTATTTCTTGCCACACCTCAACTCAGGCTTCGGCGGCAGAATCTTGAGCCGTTCGAGCATAGGTCCGCTGCGCACCACGAAGACCCGTTCCGGATCCATGCCGCCTCGCTCGATCGCAATGCGGCGATAGGACTCGTTGGTCGCGATCGAGACGTCCGCCGTCCGAAATGTCCAGCGTTCCAACCAGACCATCAGTCGCCAGAAGAAATCGCGACGCCCGAACTTCGCTTCGTAGAGTTCGGGGTTGATGTCGTGGTGGTCGAACAGGAATCGGGTCTTGCCGAAAATCTTGAAGAAGACCGCCACGACGAACAATAGATCGGGCGGGTTGCACGCATGGATGACATCGAAGCCGCGCTCTTTGCGCACCCGGAATGTCAAGCGGAACGTGTGCCACAGCGCAGCCGAGTACTCAGCCAGATAGCCGAGGGCGCCACTTCCCTGCGTGGGCAACGGATAACGGTAGATATAGATTCCGTCCACGACTTCCCGAGTCTTTTCGTACCCGTCGCCGGTAATGCAGATCACGCTGACCTGCCAGCCGTGCGCCCGCAGTGTGGTCGCTTCCTGCCAGACGCGCCTGTCGAAAGGTACCGGCAGATTCTCGACCAGGATCAGGACCCGCTTGGGACCACCCGATTTGTTCGGCACCGGGGCCCTCACCAGCAGATTCCGTCGTAGCTGCCGTCGCTCGCACGGTCGGCGACGCGTACCAGATCGATCACTATCTGATCGTCCCCCAGGCGCTCGATGGCCGAGCGGAACTCGGTGGCACCATTGCCCACCACGATCGTTTCGGCGAAGTCGATGACCTCGTCGACGGTGTCCACCATCAGGCGGGCGATGTGTGGGATGTGGTTGAGGATGTAGTCACGGTTCGCCCCGGTCAGCGCCGCCATGTTGACGTTGTCGTCGTACAGTCGAAGGTCGTATCCCTTGCCGATCAGATGCTCGATCACATCGACGACCGGCGATTCGCGCAGATCGTCGGTACCGGCCTTGAAAGCGAACCCGAGCACACCGACCTTTCGCTTGCCCTTGGCCGTGATCATCGCGATCGCCCGTTCGACCTGGCGGCGGTTCGACGGCAGAACCGAATTCAACAGCGGTACATCAAGATCCAGTTCACGGGCCTTGTAGGTCAGCGCTCGCACATCCTTCGGTAGGCACGACCCGCCGAAGGCGAAGCCGGGCTTGAGGTAGTACGGCGACAGGTTGAGCTTCGTGTCCTGACAGAAGATCTCCATCACCTGTCGGCCATCGATTCCGATTGCTTTGGAAATCGCACCGATCTCATTGGCGAAAGCCACTTTGATGGCGTGCCAGTTGTTGTCGGCATACTTCACCATTTCCGCCACCTCGACCCCGGTTCGGATCATCGGCGAATCGAGTCTTTCGTAGAGACTGGCAAGCAGCTCGCCCGCTTTGGCATCCGTCTCGCCGATGACCGTTTTCGGCGGGTGGTGGTAGTCCCACACGGCGGTGCCCTCGCGGAGAAACTCCGGGTTGTTGCACACCCCGAAATCGACGCCGGCCGTTTTGCCCGACGCAGCCTCCAACGTAGGAATCACGACACCGCGCATGCTGCCCGGCAGCATCGTGGACCGCGCGGCCACAACGTGGTAGCTGTCCTGGCCCCGCAGCACCTCACCGATTTGTTCGCACACCCGACGGACATAGCTCAGGTCAAGGTTGCCGTTCAGCTGACTTGGCGTACCCACGCAGATCAGCGAGATGTCACTGGAAACGACCGCTTCACCGGTTTCGGTTGTCGCGCGGAGCCGGCCGCGGTTGACCTCGGCATCGATCATCTCGCCGACATCAGCCTCGATAATCGGCGTCTTGCCGGCGTTGATCAGGTCGACCTTTGTTCGATTCGGATCGACACCTATTACCTGGTGTCCTTCTGACGCGAGGCACGCCGCCGAAACCGCGCCGACATAACCCAACCCGAAAACAGCGATCTTCATATGCCCCCGCCTGTCACGAAACGATCGTAGAAGAATTCGCGTGATGCCGCGGGAAGGTGAGCTGAACGCGTTCACATCCTTTCGGCGTTACAGACGGGCGCGACGCCTCTTGACGGCCAGGAAGCCGAGCACCGCTGCCACCGCGACGCCGTCGACCGCGACCGCGACCACCGCGATCCACTCCGCGACTGTCCAGGCCCCGGTTGCCTGAGTCTCATCCCCCTCGAGCAGACGCAGCGCACCGGTTGGCCAGAACCCGAGTATCGGGCCGCCATGGCACATGCCGTCGGTCTCGCCCGGATTCTTCACCCACAGAAGGCCGTCGAGCGCACCGCCCTGATACAGCTGCGGTGCATGCCCGATCCGAGCGCCCGGCGCATTGCAGTAATCGTCCTGTCCGCCCGCGCCATTGCGGCTGATGTCGATCACGTAGTGCATACCGCTCACACCGAGCTTGTCGAGTTCGAATAGCACGCTCTGTGCGTACTCCACTTCGCTTTCCGTCTTGTTGTAGTTCGAGACGTTGAGGCTGAATCCGGTGACCCTGTCGACATCCACCTTCTTCAACCGGTCCGCGACTTCGGCTGCGCTCAACCACTTTTCGTGCCCTGCGTCGATGTAGACCCGGGCGCGGGTGGTTGAGAGCGCATCGACCGCATAACGCAAGGTGTTCAGGCGGTCGCCCTGCTCGCAATGCCCCAGTTGCGGAAGCGCATCGGGCTCGAGGATGACGATCGCGTCATCGTGCCCCTTGAGCGCTGCGGCAGCGCCGTCCACCCAGTCCTTGTATTCCTGCTCATCGTGCGCACCGGTGTACACCTGCTCAGGATGCGCGCCGCCGCCGCAGTCCAGGTTCGGGATCCGGTACAGCACGATCGTCGGGACCGCGTGCGCTGCCTCGGCGGCGGCGAGGTAGTCGCCGATCTCGGTGCGGATCGTTGCGGACGTGGTCCAGTCGCTGAACCACTTGGCTTGCGGCGTTTGGGCAATCGGGTCGAAGCGCGAATCCTCTCGCGCCGCAGCGATCGCCAGCATGTCGGGATCCTTGTACAACGTGGTGTAGACCGGGGTACTACCCCCTATGATCCCCGGACCGTCGGTATACGGCCGTTCGGGCGGGTTTGCGAGCGCGACAATCGCCACCAACACAGTGGTGACGATCATCGCGGCCGGTATCGCGACGAACAATCGTCGTTCGCGTGGATTGACCCGCTGCCACCACGACGAAACTGGACGAGTTCGTTTGCCTCTCATCGACCAGGGATTTCATGACCGCCATCGCCGCGTGGTGCCAGGAACAACACCGCAAGGGGAATCACCGTCACGGTCCAGTACATCGACCCGTCGACGAAGCGCAGCGGCACCTCGAGCCAGCCACTGATCGCAATCCCGGATACCAACATGGCACCGACCGCCAGATAGCGGCTTCTCGGCGTTGTGATGACATACGCCTGCACGAGAAGGGCGCCAACGGCCAAGAACGCGAACACGATTCCGCCGGTCGCGAGCAGGTGAACCAACTCGTTGTGGCCTGAGTAGGCTCCGTTCATCAACGTGGACGTGTCGCTTTCCACGATCCGCTCATACCATTTTCGCCCGAAACCGAAGAGCATCCCCTTCGTCGACCATTCCGTCAGCGAGCCATTCCAGATGACACCACGGCCCGTGTACGCGTCGCCGTCCCATCCCGTCGGTGACAGAAGCCAGCCGCTCAATGGGAGCGCGCACATGATCACAATCAACCCGCCAGCTGCCAACCGAGCCACCAAAGACGCCGCACGCGGCCATCCGAGCTGCGTCACAACCCAGACCAGGCCCCCAAGCAGCAGCATGAAGCCGGTGGCCAACATCGAATTCCGAGCCGACGACCACGCGATGGCGAATCCGACGATGGCTATCCCGAGGAACCGCCACCAACGCGGCAGCATGGCCACGGCTGCCAGTCCGATTGCGAGGTACACCCCAAGGCTGTTCTCGGCTGTGAACATTCCCTGCAGCAATCCCAACGAGGGGAACACCGCCTTGTCAGGGCGGTCGTAAAGAGTCCCATCTGCACCGTGCGCCAAGCCGGCATCCGGATCCAGGAATCCGAACGCAATCGCGATGATCGCCGTGAGCACGACAAGTGCACCCAATGCGGCAAGCACGCGCGGGCGAGGGCGCAGGGCGGCCAACGCCAATATCACCACCACGTAGAGAACGGTTTCGGCGTTGAGCTCGCCGCCGGCGTACAGGCCCCGGGTCATGATGTAGAGCCAGGGCGCCAACAAGACAGCGATGCGCCACAGACCTGGACGGGTGATGTCGTTCATCCGGAACAAAATGATGAAGAAGCTCAAACCTACCGCCAGCAGGTAGAACACCTTTGAAACGATGTTGGCGGCGGGTGGCCAGATCGGATCCGCGCCGACGGGCACGAACACCTTCTCTGCGGTCAACGACAGCGCTGTGAAGGAGCCGATTGTTCGGAGCCACAGGAAGACGATGAGGAGAACGGCCGCGGCATCACACGTGATGAACAGCCGGCCTCTTCCTTGCATCCGCCCTCCGCTCGTGCTGCCCGGGCAAAGTTGCCGAGATGACGGCACACGGGTTCGTCGTGCATGTTACCGGCCGGCTGATCGAGAATGCGGTTCTGGCCCTGACCGGCGATGGAACAATCGTTCTGTGGCCGACAACTACCTGATCGCGATCGCTACATACCGCCGCCCAGCCGGCCTTCAGCGATTACTCGACAGTCTGGAAGTGGCCATCGCGTCGACGAACCTGAACGTGGATATCGTCGTCGTGGACAATGACGCCGAGGAATCAGGCCGTTCGGTGGCAGCCACACATCCGATTGGGGCGACGTATGTCGTCGAGCCCGAGCCGGGTATCTCAGCCGCCCGAAACCGCGCGCTCGATCACTTCGGCGATCAGTACCGCGCAGTCATCTTCGTCGACGACGATGAGTGGGTTCAGCCGGAGTGGCTGGCCGCCCTGACGACGTTCGCCACGCAATCGCAAGCAGATGTGGTGGTGGGGCCGGTCGTCAGCGCCTTCCTCCAGCCGGCACCGGAATGGGTGGTTCGTGGTGGCTTCTTCACCGGACGAGCACACGCCACCGGTGATCGCCTCCGCCACGCGCCGACACACAACACTCTGCTGGTACGGGATATGTGGGTTCGCGCAGGCTCGCCGCGCTTCGACCCGTCGTTCTCGAAGACGGGCGGGGAAGACACCGACTTCTTCTATGGGATCAGTTTGTCGGGTGCGGTGATGCTCTTCTGCGCGGAGGCAGTGGTGCACGAAGAAGTGCCACCCGACCGGCAGACGCTGCAGTGGGTGCGCCGCCGCGCGATTCGCGAGGGCGCCAACGAGACCCGCGTACTGCGCAAGCACCACGACTCGCTGTTGGCTGCTCTGGGCAGAGCCGTCAGGAGCGCGATCTACGGCATCGTGTTTCTGCCGGTGGAATTCGCCAGGCGCCGCGGAATCCAGGCCCGACCGTACTTCAGTCTTTTCTATGCGTACGGGCAGTTTGCGGGGCTTTTCAACTATCAGGTCGAAGGATATACGCGAACCGGTTAGCAGCTCGTCCTCGCGGCGAACTCGCGGTGCCACACCTCCAGGGACAGCAACGTCCAGATGCGCGACTCCTCGTCGCGGACACCTTCGGCATGACCACTCAACAGTGCGGCAACCATCCCCTTGTCGAAGTTGTTTCCCACATAAGACGACGGTCCGGTCAGCAGGTCGAATGCCATGTCCCGCAACCCATGCCGAAACCAACGATCCAACGGGACTTTGAAACCGACCTTGCGGCGATCGACGATCTCGGCCGGCAGGTAGCGGTGCGCGACTTGCTTGACGACCCACTTCGTCTTGCGGTCACGGATTTTGACGTTGCTCGGTAGGTCGAACGCGAGGTCTACCAAGCGATGGTCGAGGAAGGGTGGGCGCGTTTCGAGCGACGCGGCCATCGACATCCGGTCACCCCGCTCTAGCAGATTCTCGGCGAGCCAGACCAGGGTGTCCGCGTAGAGCATCCGGCGCAGGGCGTCGCCACGCCCCCTGCTGTACGCGGCGGGTGCGCCGCGCAGTGCCGGGCGACCGGTCATTCGGCTGCGTTCGGCCACCGTGAATGGGGCAAACCAGCCGCGCAGCCGCTCGTCGTAGGTGCTCTCGTCCATGGCGCGCATCGCAATCCGGAGTCGAGCCTTGCTCGCCGGCAGTGCGTTCTCCAGGCGGCCGAGGAGCCCGAGTGAGGGAACGGCGCCGAGCCAGCGGGTCGCGCCGGCGAACTTGTACTTGGGATAGCCGGCGAACAGCTCGTCGCTGCCCTCCCCGCTCAGGACGACTTTGACCTGTTCGCGTGCGAGTTGCGCCAGCCGGTACACCGCAACGTCCGCGGGTTCGGAAAGCGGCCCGTCCCGCTGCCAACTGAGCTTCGACCAATTGTTCATGAAGTCGTCGGCGGTCACCACGACGTTGTGGTGGGTTGTTCCGTTGAGCTCGGCCACTTTTCGGGCCCACACTGTCTCGTCGTAGCGTTCATCGCCGAAACTCGCCCCGAACGTGTGCAGCAGCTCCCCTGGGTGTTCACGACGGGTCATGGCGGTCAACAGGCTGCTGTCGACCCCGCCCGAGAGGTAGATGCCCACCGGTACGTCGGCGACGAGATTGTCGCGGACCGACGTTCGCAGCGCCTGGTCGACGAGATCAACAGCCTCCTCGGCGGCCACCTTCCGGCCCGAGGCTCGAGCGGCCAATTCCCAATAGGCCGACACCCGGATGCTGCCGTCGAGGGCGACAACGAGGTGATGGCCGGCCGGCAACTTGCGCACACCTCTGACGAGGGTGTGGGGCGCAGGTACCGACCGGTGCGCCAGGTAGTCGTTGAGGCTGTCGTCATCTACCGCAGGTCCCTTGATGACCGGCAGCAGTGCCTTGATCTCGGAACCAAAGGCGAACAGATGGTTATCCGCGTAGTAGTAGAGCGGCAAAACCCCCAGGCGATCGCGGAACAGATGGGTTTCACCGGTACCGGCGTCATAGATCGCATAGGCGAACTGGCCTCGTAGGCGATTGACTCCCGCAGGCCCGTACTTGTCATAGACAGCGAGCAGTGTCTCGGTGTCGCCGTGCGTCTGAAATGGATAGGACAACTCGGCGCGCAACTCTTGGTAGTTCAAAATTTCGCCGTTGAACACGAGGTGACGCTGTCCGCCGGCATCGGCCATCGGCTGTTGGGAGCCTTGCAGGTCGATGATGGACAGCCGGGTGTGCGCCAACCCGATGGGACCGTCCAGCCAGAAACCCATCGCATCCGGGCCCCGATGACGAATGGTCGCCGCCATGCGCTCCAGCGTCTCCCGGTCGACGGACTCCCCGTCAAACCGGCGAATTCCGGCTATGCCGCACACTGGGCCCCCTCGTCCACATTCACGAAACCCGCATGTGGCGGCAGATTCCGTACCTTCGCCATGCCGAAGTCTAGCCGCGGGATCTGGCCACCAAGAGCTCAACGCGCGCCGACGAATCTGCGATCATCCCAGTGCCATGACCGCCGCCGCGATATCTTGGGCACAGCTGACGGGCCTCTCGTTCTGATATCAACAGAAATGAGGGCGTCATCGATGGGGGCATCGGCGAAATCGCGGAGGTAGCAACATGATCGCCGTGCATCGCGCCGGTTGCGGTAGGCGTCACTAGGGGAATGAGGTAGATGGCGCCGAACTTTGCCCGCAACACGCTTCTCGGCGCCCTTTCGGGCGCCGCCATCACGCTTTCCGGTTTCGTCGGCAGCGCGATCGCGGCGCGGCTGCTGGGGCCCGACGATCTCGGCGTCGTCGCGTACGTCATCTGGTGCGTCACGGTCGCGATAGCCGTCGCCACCATGGGCAGCGATGTCGTGCAGCAACGCTTCATTCCGAACCTCCGCGCGGCGGACCGCAACGATGAGGTCGATGGGCTCATCGGGGCGATCACCCGGCTGTCGATGGTGGTCGCGCTCGTGGTCGGCGTGGTGTTGTTCTTGTGGCTCGACGGGCCGGGCAGAGGCGCACTCCGGGGGGGTTCTGCGCAATCGCAGATCATCGTGATCGTGGTCGCGTTGACCTGGTTCATCTGCTGGCGCATGTCCGACTTGTATCTGTTCAATCTGAGGGGCGAACAGCGCTTCGACACACTCGCACGGGTGTCGACAGTCTCGGCCGGGCTCAGGGTCACAACAACCGTGGTGGGCGCGTGGCTGTTCGGCATTCCGGGAGCCCTGGCAGGCAATGTCGCGGGCACCATTGTGCCGGCCAGCCGAGTCTTCTCGCAGCTGCGGAAGAAGCCTCGAGTCGAGCGGGATCTGCGACGAGAACTCATCGGATTCACGGCGGTCAGCTGGACGATCGCCATCATCGGCAATCTCGTTTTCGGCCGAACGCAGGTCATCTTCCTCGAGCACTACGCCACCCTCGCGGCTGTCGGCTTGTTCGCAGTGGCGCTGACGGTGGCCGAGATAGCGGCACAGCTGCCCCAGCTCCTGCTCTCGGCACTCTTGCCACGGTTCAGCGAGCAGAGCGGCCAGGGCGCGCACGCCCACATGATGAGCCTCTACAAGACGATGACGGCGCTCATGGCCATGCTGATGTTGCCACTCTGCCTCGGTCTCGCGGCGATCGCACCAGCCTTGATACCGTTCATTTTCGGCGCGGATTTCGCCGACGCCGCCCCCGTTGCGTCCATACTACTGATCGCCCTGGCATTCAGCAGTCTCGGCGGCACCACCCTGCAGCTCATCCTGAGCTTGGGCAAGACTCGGATCCTGTTGTTTTCCAATGCAGTTGGCCTGGTTGGCGTGGTCTTGCTTGGCTTTGTGTTGATACCCCGCTACGACCTGATGGGGGCGGCCTGGTCGCGCGGGATCGTCATGGTTCTGGTCATTGCCATCGAAATGGTCTGCGCAGCAGTCCAATTGGGATTCCATCCGCCCTATCGCGCATTGGGCGTGATAGGGCTCGCCGCAGTGGCACAGGGCGCGGTCGCTTATGTCATCGTCGTAAACACCGGCGGTGCTTGGTCATTGGCGGTGGCCACACCCGCCGCGGTCGTCACGTACCTGGTTGCTTTGCGCGTGTTCGGCGCGATGCGGCTGGTGGATCCGGAGCTGGCACGTCGACTCCTCTCGCGCGTTCCGGCCCGCGCGCGGCCGTTGGCCTCTCTCATCGTGGGGCCGGTGTCACCGCCCACAACAGAGCGCGCAGAGCAGGATTGATCGTGCGTGAGTCCCTGAGGTACTAGGCTTGACCGCGAAATTGGGCCTGTTGGCCGGGGGGAAAGGCTGTCGATGATCAGAGTCCTCTTGATCGGCGCGGGAGCGGTGGTCGGGGAGCATTACCGACCACCCCTGCGTCGGATGGAAAAGGCCAAGGCCATCGAGGTCCTGGGCGTCGTCGATCCCAACGAATCGCGAGGACGCCAAATCGCGTCTCGGTTCAAGCGGGCTCGCCACTTCCCCGATTGCGACGCGGCGTTTCAGGACAACTCTTACGATCTCGCGATCGTCGCCTCTCCGCCGGGCTTCCATGCCGAGCATGCGTGTGTGGCATTCGAACACGGTTGCCACGTCCTGTGCGAGAAGCCGATGACGACGACAGTGGCCGAGGCGGATCGGATGAACGCCGCGGCCGCAAAGGCCGACCGGGTGCTGGGGGTGGCATATCCCCGGCGGTTCTACTCGAATTTCGCCGACGTCGCACGGCTTGTCGCGAGCGGCGAACTCGGGACTGAACTCGAGTTCACCTATCGCGAAGGAAGTACCTACGGCTGGCAGGCGGCCACCGATGCGGCGTTCCGGCGCGAACGAGCAGGCGGCGGCGCGCTGTTGGATATCGGTGTGCACATGCTGGACCTGTTGACCTGGATTTTCGGCGACCCGGTGGTCACTCGCTCGTTCGACGACAGCCTGGACGATGGCGTCGAGACGAATTCGCTTCTGGAACTGATGTTTCCGCGAGCACGAGGCATCATGCAGGTCAGCTGGGAGTACCCGTTGAACAACGGTCTGTGGATACGCGGACCCTTGGGCGAGGTGAAGCTCGACGGCGGAGACCTTCGCACCTACAGCCGCAAGACCCCACAGGGATGGTCACTGATACCGACCACCACGTCCTGGCCCACGGACCTCACGCCAGGAGGCGGCAAGCGAATCCGGCCCGGCAATCTCCGTCCCTGCTTCGATGCCGAACTGGTCGCCATGCTGCGGTGCATTCGCTACGGAGAACCGTTTCCCGTCACCGGTGTTCAGGCCGCGAGTGTCCAAGCCGCGATCGAGCAGGCCTACGAAAACGCAGAAGCACTGGATTGTTCTTGGCTGCCGGAAGACGAACAGGCAGCCGCGCGAGCCAAGCACTGGAAGGCGGGCCGTCCGTGACGAAGCCCATCGCAATCATCGGAGCGGCGAGCTTCGTGGGTGCCCGCCTCGTCGAACGTGCCGAACTCCTCGAAGACATACCGATCGTTCCCATCGTCCGATCACCGCGCAGTCAAGGGCGATTGGCGCGGTTCGGCACGCGGCTCGCACTCGGTGACGCCGGCGATGCGGCATCTCTGGTTCCACTGCTCAGGGGATGCGGAATGGTGGTGAACCTGACCCTGGCAGACGATCGGCGCATCCTCGGCGACGTGCAAGCCATGTACACCGCATGCCAGGAGGCGCAAGTTCCGCTGTTCGTGCACATGAGCTCCGGTGAGGTGTTCGGAAGAGCCGAAGAGCCCGAGCTGAGCGATGATTCGGTGGCCGACAGCCCGCACTGGATGGAGTACGCCCACGGAAAACGGGCAGCCGAAGCGTGGTTGCGGTCCCAGCCGGATGGTCCGGTGAAGGTGGTGATTCTGCGCCCGGGACTGGTCTGGGGACCGGGTGCGGGATGGTTGGTCGATCCCGCCAAGGCACTGCTCGACGGCACCGCCTACCTGTTCAACGAAGGGCGCGGGATCTGCAATCTGATCCATGTGGACAACCTCATGGCCCATCTCCTTCAACTCGCGGACTCCCCCCACCCCAGCTCCGGTGTCTTCAATATCTCCGACGCGGAGACGCACACGTGGGCAGAGTTCTATCGCGCGATCGCCCACGAAGTGCGCGTCGACCCGTCGACTGTCCGGATGCTGCCCGAATCAGCGTTCCGGGAGAGCCGACTTCATGCGGTGCGGCAAAAGCTGTTCAACGTCGCACCCGCGCGCGCCGTCAAACGTCGGATGACCGGTGACACCAAGGGCCGTATCAAGCAAGCGTTGCGGGATCGGCTCTCGCCGCCGATTTCCGAACCACAATTGATCGTCCCCGAACCCGATGTGAGCAAGCAGATTTGGTGGCTTCAGGGCACAGCGAGAAAACTGCCGTCAACAAAGTTCGCCGAACACTATCCCGGTCTGCAGCTCAAGCCGTTCGATGAACTGATGACCGCGGCCGGAAAGTGGCTGCGCTTTGCCGGTTTCGAGAATTCGGACCGCTCCTAACCCAACTTGCGCAGCCGCGGCCCCAGATCCCTCTGGAACAACTCGAGGAACCGGCGCTGGTCATGCCCTGGGGCGTGGAACACCAGGTGGTTGAGACCGTATTTGACGTAGTCGCCGACCTTTTCGACCGCTTCGTCGGGATCGGATGCCACGATCCACCGTTTGGCGACCTGCTCGATGGGCAGCTCGTCGGCGGCCTTCTCCATCTCGAGGGGATCGTGGATGTTGGTCTTCTGCTCGGCGGTCAGCGACAGCGGCGCCCAGAACCGCGTATTCTCCAGCGCCAGTTCGGGATCGGTGTCATAGGAGATCTTGATCTCGATCATCCGGTCGATGTCGTCGGCGTTCTTGCCCGCTGCCTCGGCGCCCTCTTTCATCGCCGGGATCAGCTTGTCCTTGTAGAGTTCCTCGCCCTTGCCGGAGGTGCAGATGAATCCGTCACCCGCGCGGCCGGCGTACTTGGCCACCTGCGGACCACCGGCGGCAATGTAGATCGGGATGCCGCCTTCGGGCACGTCGTAGATGGAGGCGCCCTTGGTCTTGTAGTACTCACCGTCGAAATCGACCCGGTCGCCCAGCCACAGCTCACGCATCAGCCGCACCGACTCGCGCAGCCGGGCGTAGCGTTCCTTGAACTCCGGCCACTCCCCCTCGTAGCCGGTGGCGATCTCGTTGAGCGACTCTCCGGTGCCGACCCCGAGGAAGATGCGATCCGGGTACAGGCACCCCATCGTGGCGAACGCCTGGGCGATCACGGCGGGGTTGTACCGGAAGGTCGGGGTCAGCACCGACGTGCCGAGGATAAGCCGCTTGGTGCGCTCACCGACCGCGGTCATCCACGCCAGTGAGAACGGTGCGTGCCCGCCCTCGTGCCGCCACGGCTGGAAGTGGTCGCTCACCGTCGCGCTGTCCATCCCGTGCGCCTCGGCCAGCACCGCCAGCTCGACCAGCTCACGCGGCGCGAACTGCTCCGCCGACGCCTTGTATCCCAGTTTCAGTTCAGCCACGCTCTCGTTTCTACTCCCCTTTGGTGCACAGCGAGTGGCCGAGTCCTACTCGGGGGCGCGGGCCTACACTCGCGGCATGGCCGTGGCACTGACCGCTATCACCGATCGCGTGCACATGGTGCAGACGCCGCTGGTCAATTGGACGGTGGTCGCCGACGACGCGGGCGTGATGCTGATCGACGCCGGATTCCCCGGCAGCCGCGATGACGTCCTGGCCTCGCTGACCGAACTCGGGTTCGGCCCGACCGATGTGACGGCAATTCTGCTGACTCACGCACACGTCGACCACCTCGGCACCGCGATCTGGTTCGCCAACACGCACGGCACACCGGTCTACTGCCACGCCGACGAGGTCGGCCACGCCAAACGCGAGTATCTGCAGCAGGCGTCCCCGGTCGACCTGGTGCTGCACGCCTGGCAGCCCCGCTGGGTGAAGTGGTCGCTGGACATTGTGCGCAAGGGTGCGCTCATCCACGATGGCATCCCTACAGCCGGCGTCCTCACGCCGGCCGTCGCCGAGACGCTGCCGGGCCGGCCGCGGGCCGTTCCGACGCCGGGCCACACCGGCGGGCACTGCTCCTACATCGTCGACGACGTCCTCGTCAGTGGCGACGCTCTGGTGACCGGACACCCGTTGTCCCCGACCAAGGGTCCGCAGTTACTGCACCGGGTGTTCAACCACGACGAACCGGGCTGTGTGCGCAGCCTGTCAGCGTTGGCGGCACTGGACGTCGATGTGCTGATTCCCGGGCACGGCGACCTGTGGATCGGACCTGTTCGCGAAGCGGCGCGTCAGGCGACTAAGGCCTGAGTCGTGAATCCGCCTGCCCTCACAGCATTTTGACGAAGGCGATCGGGTACTGCTCGGCGTCGCTGGGCAGCGGTTGATCGAGACGTGTGTAACCGGCGCTGTCGTACAACGCTTCGGCCTCGGGCTGCCGGTTGCCGGTCGTGAGGTAAATGCGGCGATAACCGCGCCGCGAGATCTCGGCCTCCAGGGCGGCGAGAAGCGCGGCGGCATGGCCATGACGCCGATGCCGGCTGTCGGTCCAGATCCGTTTGAGTTCGGCGGTGTCGTCGTCGAAGCGACAGAACGCTCCGCCGGTCACCGGCTGATCGCCGAGCAGTCCGATGAGCATGCCGCCGTCCGGCGGGTGGAATTGGCCGGCCGGATGGTCGCGCAGCCACCGCGCGACCGCCGCTTCGGGAGCCTCGTACCGGGTGGCGTACTCGACCGCCAGCTCCGCCAATAGCGGCTGGGCGAGCGCGTCGCCCTCGTCGACCGGGACGAAGCGCAAACCGTTCACCTGTCCATTCTGCCTCTTTCATCCAAAAGTTGACACCTGTAAAGTTTCGGGTCATGGACAACATCCGGGGCAAGACCATCGCGATCACCGGCGCCGCTCGGGGTATCGGTTTCGCAACAGCGCGGGCCCTTCTGCAACGCGGCGCGCGGGTGGTCATCGGCGACCGGGACGTCGCGCTCGAGGAGTCGGCCGTCGCGCAGCTCAGCAAGCTCGGACCGGTCTCCGGCTACCCGCTCGACGTGAGCGATCCGGAGTCGTTCGCCACGTTCCTGGACAAGGCCCGCGCCGACGGCGACGGGCACATCGACGTGCTGATCAACAACGCCGGGGTCATGCCGGTCGGACCCTTCCTCGACCACTCCGATCAGGCGGTGCGCACCGCGGTGGAGGTCAACTTCTACGGCGTGCTGACCGGCTGCCGCCTGGTCCTGCCGGAGATGGTCCGGCGTCGCAGCGGTCATATCGTGAACATCGCCTCGATGGCCGGCATGCTCGCGGTACCCGGCCAGGCCCTCTACGCCGGGACGAAGTTCGCCGTGGTCGGACTGTCCACCGGGCTGGCGGACGAGTACGCGCCTCAAGGTGTCCAGATCAGTTGTGTCATGCCGACATTCACCAATACCGAGCTGATCTCGGGCACTCACACCACCGCCGCTACCAAGCCGGTCCAGCCCGAGGACATCGCCGCCGCCGTGGTCAAGGCATTGGACAACCCGACAACATCGATCTCTGTTCCGGGTTACTCGCGCTTCCTGGCCGCCGCCGTGATGTTCCTGCCGCCGCGCGGCCGCCGTTGGCTGTCCAACAAGATGGGCACCGATCGGGTGTTTCTCGACTTCGACACGACGGCCCGCGCCGCCTACGAGAAGCGGGCCCAGAGCGCTACCGGCGTCGTGGAGGACCCGCAGCAGAACTAGTGTCTCGGCCCGGCGGTGAACTCGTCGACCAGTAGCCGAACCCGCTCCGCGTCGTACCCGGGCCGGAGCCGGCCGGCCCGGCTCAGCGTCACCAATCCGTGCACCGCCGCCCAGAACACCTCGGTGAGGGTGTCCGCGTCCCGTTCACCGGCGACCGCCGCGACCGCGCGCCGCACCTCGCCGAACGCCGCCTCGAGCTCGGGCGGGGTGTCCTCGGCCGCGAATCGCAGACCGGTCGCCCGGGTGAACATCGCGTCGTAGACCGCCGGGTTGTCCCGGGCGAAGTCCAGGTAGGCGTACGCGACCCGGGTCAGGGAACCGCCTGCATCGTCGGCGACGGAGTGGGTGGCCCGGATCGCCTGCGCCAGCTCACCGAAGCCGTCGACCGCGACCGCATCGGCGATCTGATCCATCCCGGTGAAGTGCTTGTACAACACCGGCTGGCTGTACTCGATCTCCGTTGACAACCGGCGGGTGGTGACGGCGTCCCAGCCCTCGGCCTCGGCGACGCTGCGCGCCGTCGACACGATCAGACGCCGGCGGGCTGCTCGTTCACGCTCACGGCGGTCGTCGATGGCCATGCCGAACGGTAGCACGGCTAGAACAAATAGCACTGCTATTGCCAACGACAAATCGAAGGGTTAGCGTTGCTAGCACTTGCCCTCGATAGGAGTTCCCCATGGATCTGGATGTCATCACCCGCATCGCCGCGACGATCGCCGTCTTGGGTACCGCGGTGGTGTACGGCACCGACGTGTTCTGCGCGATTGTGCTGAGGCCGGCGCTGGCGGCGGTCGACAACGACGCACTGGTCGTGATCACCGGCCTGATTCACAAATACGGTGACAAGCGGATGCCGGTGCCCGGTGTGCTCGGCGTTCTCGCCGGCGCGATAAGCGCGGTACTGGCAGCGTCGAGTGGTCATGGGCCGCAGGCGATTGCCGCGGGCGTCGCGGTGGCCCTGCTGCTGGTGTGGCTCACGATCTACACCCGAGTGAGCGCACCGATCAACCGCCAGCTGACCGCGGCCGCCATCGGCGGTGAACACCTCCCGAATGCGCGTGCGCTACAGGCGAACTGGGACCAGGTCATCAACGCCCGCGCGGCTCTTCAGGGTCTTGCGGTGACCGCCCTGTGCGTGGCACTGGCGATCTGACCGTGCTTCAGCTCAGGATCTACACGCTTCGATCCGCAGAAGCCCTGCAGCAATACGCGACGGTGCACTGGAAGCGGCACCTGTCCACGTTCCCGAGGTTCGGGGTGAGTACCGAAGGCGTGTGGACCGAATGTTCCGGCGAGGCGCGCCGACTCGTCGCCCTGGTCCGCTACCCGGCCGGTGCCGACCCCGAACAGCTCACCCACCACATCATGGCCAGCGCGGAATTCGCCGCCGACATGGCGGGTTTCGACACCGCCCAGATCATCGACGTCCAGACGATTCTGCTCGATCCACTTCACTGATACGCGAAAGGTTTTCACATGATCACTACCATCGGCTACGCGCTCTCGGGCCTGATCGCCGCTGCCATCATCTTCATCGGTGCACGCTTCATCGTCGCACCGCGTGTCGCCGCCGCCGGATACGGCGTGCCTGCCGACCCCGGCCAGCAGGCCGTCAGTGCCTATCTGAACGTCAAGGGCGTACGCGATATCGCGTCGGGACTGATCGTCATCATCCTGATGGTCGCCGGCGCCACGCATCTGCTCGGCTGGATGTTGGTGGCCGCCACAGTGATTCCCGTGGCCGACGCGGTCATCGTGCATCGCAACGGCGGAGCCAAGTCCATCAGCCTCGGCGTCCACGGCGCCACCGCTGTGGTCATGCTCGTCACCGCCGCACTGCTGCTGTTGTCCTAAGTCTCGTCGATATCAGCCGAGGACGGGCACGGCATCCCCTGGCCGGTAGGCCTCGATCGGGTCGATCTGGGCGAGAAGCACTTCCGGTTCGACGGTGTAGAGCGCACCCGCGTCTTCGCCGGTGCCGACCAGCACCGCCTTGACCCGCTCCGGGAAGTCATCGTCCTCACCGGAGGCCGTGATCCAGATCCGGGTGACCGGCTCGTATCCCTCGTCGATCACCGCGGCAGCCGACGGCTCGAAGAACCAGCTGATCAGAGTGTCGGTGGAGAACTCGGCGTCGAACGCCCAGCCGCGCGATGTCAGCCACTCGTCGAATGTCTCGACCGCTTGGGCCAATTCGACGTCAACGTCGTCGAGGGCGCCCTTCACGTCGCCGGGCAACCAGCGCTCGTCACGGCTTGCCTGCCGCTTTTTGCGGCGGGCCTTCTTGGCATCGGATTTCCGGGACACCGCTAGCCCAGCGCGCGATCCAGGTCGGCGATCAGGTCCTCGGTGCCTTCCAGCCCGACAGAAATCCGCACCACCCCGTCACCAAGCCCGATCGAGGCGCGCCCTTCCGGTCCCATCGCCCGGTGGGTGGTGGTCGCCGGATGTGTGATCAGGGTCTTGGCGTCGCCGAGGTTGTTCGAGATATCGATGACCTGAAGCTTGTCGAGCACCTCGAAGGCGCGTGCCTTGCCGCCCTCCAGTTCGAACGTCACCACGGTGCCGCCGCCGCGCATCTGCCGCTTCGCCAGATCGAACTGCGGATGTGATTCCAGGAAGGGGTATTTCACCCAGTTGACGCCGGGCTGGGCTTCCAGGAACTCGGCGACGCGCTGTGCGGAGCGATTCGAGTAGTCCACCCGCACCGCCATCGTCTCCAGGCCCTTCAGCAACACCCAGGCGTTGAACGCGCTCAACGCGGGGCCGGTGTGGCGCATCAGTTTCTGCACCGGCCCGTCGATGTACTCCTTGTCACCGAGGATCGCGCCGCCGAGCACACGGCCCTGACCGTCGATATGCTTGGTGCCCGAATACACCACCACGTCCACGCCCAGCGGGATGCCCTGCTGCAGCAGCGGAGTGGCGAACACGTTGTCCAGCACCACCTTTGCGCCGGCAGCATGCGCCATCTCGGAAACCGCCGCGATGTCGACCAGCGACTGCATCGGGTTGGACGGGGTCTCGAAGAACACGGCCTGCGTCGGCACCGACAGCGCCGCTTCCCACTGTGACAGGTCGTCACCGTCGACGAAGACGGTCTCCACACCCCAGCGCGGCAGGATCTCGTTGCACACCACGAAGCACGAGCCGAACAGGCTGCGCGCAGCCACCAACCGGTCGCCGGCACCCAGCAGCGCACCCAGCGAGGTGAACACCGCAGCCATCCCCGACGCGGTCGCGAACGCGGCAGGCGCACCCTCGATCAGCCGCAGGCGCTCCTCGAACATCGAGATCGTCGGGTTGCCGTAGCGGGAGTAGACGTACCGGTCGATCTCGCCGGTGAACGCCTTCTCTGCCTCGGCGGCCGAGGAATACACGTACCCCGAGGTGAGATACAGCCCCTCGGCGGTCTCCTCGAACCCCGAGCGCAGCAGGCCGCCCCGAACCCCGATGGTCGCCTGGCTGACACCGTCGGGCAGCGGCGCGGGGATCCGGACCGACGGCACCGGATCGGTCGCGTCGGTCATGACTGCTTCCAGGGCAGACCCAGGGCACGCCAGCCGTTGCTGCCGCGGTGGCCGTCGGCGTCGAGCTGGCCTTCGAAGCCGTCAAGCATGTTGTAGGAGGGAGCGATTCCCGCGGCGGTCGCCGTCTCGGCAGCGGGGATGGAACGGTTCCCGGAGCGACAGAGGAACACCACCGGGCGCTCGCCGGCCGTGACACCCGCGGCGTTCAGTTCGGCGACGAAGTCCTCGTTGCGCTGACCATTGCTGCGGTTCCATTCCACGAACACCACATTGCGGCCCAGGCTGGACAGATCGGGGACGCCGACCCAGCGCCATTCGGCGTCGGTACGGCAGTCCACCAGCACCGCCTCGGGGTTCTCGCTGAGCAGCTTCCAGCTCTCTTCAGGGGTGATATCTCCTGCGTAACTCACCCGTCCGATCCTTCCACACGAATCTGGATGGTTCTCAGACCGGACCGGGCGAGCACACGGTCCACTCCCCGTTCTCCCGGGCAAAGGTCATCGGGGTCTTGAGCTTGGTGTCCGCCGCCTTTTCGAAGTGGTAGACGACGGTGGCGGTGGCCCTGTCACCGTCGATCTTCACGTCGGTGACGTCATCGACGTATCGCGCACCGCGTGCGGCCTTCGACTTCTGTTGGCTGCCAAGAACATCGGCCTCGACACCCTGCTGCGCGGCGCAGGTGAACTTGCGAAAATCCGGGTAGTTGTCGCGCTGCAGCGCGTCGTTCTGCCCGACCGCGGCGCGACCGACCAGCACGTCCTCGCTCATCGGCTTCTTGTCGTCGACCAGCCAGGCGATCCCCACCGCGGCGAGCACCAGTACCGCGACACCCAGCGCGATCAGAATGGGCATCGGACTGGCGCCGTCGTCCTCGGGTTCGGTCATGGCTGCCACACGCGGTGCAGGGCGGTCGACACCTGGCGAACCCTATCGCGGGCGGCGGTGACATCGGATGCGGTGGCCAGAGCGACGCCCAGCCGCAACCGCGCGGCGCCCTCGTGTCGGCCCAGCAGCCGCACGTCGCTCTCCGGCACAGCCATGGCCTCGGCCAGCACCGCCGGGTTGATGTCGGCGCGGCCGGCGCTCTCCTCGGAACCGCCGTAGGTGACCTCCGCGGCGCCCGGCGAGATCATGATGGTGTCCACCGGCAGCCCCAGAACCGCACGGGCGTGAAGCTCGAACTCCGACAGTCGCTGGGTGCGCATGGTGACCAGCCCGCTGTCGTAGGGACGCACACTGACATCGGAGAAATACACTTCGTCGCCGCGCACCAGCAGCTCCACCCCGAACACACCGCGGCCGCCGAGCGCCCGCACGATCCGTGCGGCCACCGACTTCGCCGCCCCGAGCGCCGCCAGCGTCATCTGCTGAGGCTGCCAGGACTCCAAGACACCGCCGTCGACCTGGCGATGTCCGATCGGCTCGCAGAAGTGCAGTGCGGGCCCTGCCGGCCCGTCGGTCCGCACCGTGAGCAAGGTGACGGCGTAGTCGATCTCGACGACGGTCTCGGCCAGCACGCGGTTGTGCGGCACCCTGCCACCGGCCGCGACGGCGCGCTGCCAGGCGGGCTCGACGTCGTCGGGGCGCAGCAGCACCGACTGGCCCTGGCCCGGCACCCCGATCACCGGCTTGACCACGAGCGGGAACCCGGCATGGTCGGCGACGGCGGTCAGCTCCGCGACCGACCCGGCGAACCAGAACGGCGCGGTCGGCAGGCCCAGCTCGTCGGCGGCCAGCCGGCGCATGCCCTCGCGGTCCAGGCTCAGCTGGGTGGCGTACACACCCGGCACCACCTGGGTGGCCCCGCTGTCGGCGGCCGCCCGGAGCGCGTCGATGGCCACGGCATTGGTGTCGACGACAACGTACTCGGGTTCGACGCGGGTGATGGCCGCGGTCAGCTCGTCGGGGTCGGTGATCTTCACGACCAGCGCCTCGTCGGCGACGTCGTGGGCTGGTGCGTCGGCGTAGCGGTCGACGGCGACCACCTCGGCTCCGAGTCGCTGGAACGCCAGCACCAACTCCCGACTCAGCTCACCCGACCCGACCAGCATCACACGCATGATGCCCAAGGATAGGTGGGTTCATCCCCGCGTAGGCCAGTGCCAGGACGGCTCGTCCAGGAGGCCCTGGCCGACGATCGCGGTCTGGCCCTGTTCCTTGGTGAGTTCGATGGCGTTGATGTCGTGCGTGCGCCTGCGCAGCGCCTCGACCAACGGGGCGGAGTGCGTGACGACCACGATCTGCGTGCGTTCCGAGGACCGCGCGATGAGCGCGGCCAGTGCGGGCAACAGGTCGGGGTGCAGGCTGGACTCCGGTTCGTTGAGCACGGTCAGCTCGGCCGGTCGCGGCGTGAGCAGAGCCGCGACCCACAGCAGGTAGCGCAGCGTGCCGTCGGACAGCTCGGCCGCGGTGAGGGCACGCAGCATGCCGGGCTGGCGCAGCGTCACCTCGAACCGGCCTTCGGTGCGGATCTGCACCCTGCTGCCGGGGAACGCGTTGTCCACGGCCTCAGCCAGCGCAGCGGCGTCGCCGATCTCGGCGATGGTCTGCAGTGCCGCGGCAAGGTCTGCCCCGTCATGGCTCAAAACCATTGTGCGGGTGCCGATCTGCGGCTGGCGGGCCGGCGCGTCGCTGTCGGTCCGGACGTGGTCGTAGAACCGCCACGACCGGACCCGCTCGCGCAATGCCAGCAGTTCGGGTGCCGCCTGCGGGTCGGCGACCTCGCTGAGCATGCTGTCGAACGGCCGCAGTGTGGCCGTCGGGTGCCAGCCGTCGTCGGCATCGCGGAGCAGAACGGTGCGTACCGACCGCTGGGCCAGCAGTGCCGAGGGCCGCAGCGTCGCACCGGCCCACACGGCTTCCGACTTGATCTCGGGGTCCAGGTTGAACGCGGTTTCGGTCTCCTGGGGCAGGCCGAAGTCCACGGCGTAACCGAAGTCCTCACCGGCGAAGCCGAGCTTCAGGCTCACCGGACCCGTCATGCCGGGCCCGGCCCACATCGTCGAGCTGAGCCCGCCCTCCCGGGCCAGCGCACTGACCGCGCCGTTGCGCGCCGAGTCGGCCAGCAGCCGCAGCGCCCGGTACAGGCTGGATTTGCCTGCGCCGTTCGCGCCGGTGACCACGTTGAGCCCGCGCAGCGGCACGATCAGCCGGCGCAGCGACCGGTAGTTCTCCACGGCGACGGTGTCGAGCACGCCCCCACCTAACCAGGCGGGGCCGACACTCAGACTGCGATGGCCTCCGGGCTGGGCACCGCGGTCGCCGGGGGCAGCGGCTGCACGCCGGGCACAGGCGTGTACGGCCACAGGTCCGGCGGGATGATCTGATTGCCGGTCACCCCGGTCAACCGGGCGATGATCTGCGCGGGGATGTTCACGAGTTGATAGAGCACCGCACCGACGAATTGGATCGGCAGCTTGAACGGTCCGGTCATGTCCGCGGTGAGTCCGTTGAAGACCGAGTACACGAAATAGGGAACGAAGCCCGCGACGGTGCGCAGGTCCAGGGCGATGTTCGTCGCCACGTCGGGATAGCCGTACATCGCGATCGCGTCGGTCAAGGCCTGGTTGATCCCGTCGAAGCCGGGGACCAGGGGTTTGTAATCACTTCCGGCGAGGTCCATCAGAGGTGAACCGGCCGAATAGGACGGGGGCGTCAGCCCGAACAGGGCGTCCACCGTGGGGGTGATGTCGATGTTGGAATAGGTGTTGTTGATCGCCCCGGCGGTGAAGCCGGCGCCGTTTGCGATCACGAATGTGGTCGTCTCCCAGGGTGTTTGGAAGCCGTGTGCGCGCATGTCCGACCCGAGCCGGATCGTCGGCCACGGCACCTGGCCGTGGTCGGTGGTCACCAGCACCGTCCACTTCTCATCGGGATGCGCGGAGTTCCAATCGGTGACCGCGGCCATGATGTCGCCGACGTTGTCGTCGACGTTCTTGAGCGCATCCTTGTACTGCTGCGACCCGGCGTCGTATTCGTGCCCGGTGTTGTCGACACCGACGAAGTAGGTGAAGTTGAAGCTCGAGACGCCCGCGGTGGTGCCGTTGATCGCGTCGACGGACGCCTGGCCCACCAGGTCGTCGGTATCCAGCCAGCTGTTGTTGTACTTCGGGAAGAACTTGATCACGTCGGCGGGAATCGAACCGGCCCCGGCGATCTGGGCGATGTTCTCCCAGTCCGCGATCGCCGTGGTCTCGATGTTGGGGTCGGCAGTTTCGAGCTGGTTGAAGACCGTCGGCCACTTATCGTAGGTCCACGGCGTGAAGACATTGTTGAACAGACCCGTCTTCTCACTCCACACGCCGGTCAAGATGCCAGTCCACGACGGGTTGGACATCGTGGTGTGCCCGACCATGGTCGACGCCGCGGTGGTGCCGGTGGTCATCAGGGCCTGCAGGTTGACGTTGTCGGGGTTGGACAGGATGGCGCTGAGATTCGTTCCGTCGATCCCGATCACCAGCACGTGGGTTGGCGTGCCTGCGGCCAGCGTGCTGACCGATCCGCCGTTGCTCGCCGCGGCCGCGGACGCGGTTGCCGTCATCACCAGGCCGCGACGGCTGCGACCGACCGCGGGCGACACCGTCGACGAGCCCGCGCCGCTGCCGGAGGCCACCGGCGTGATGCCAAGAGTGGACAGGGCCGCCGAAAGAGCCTCTGCCGCTGGACTTGCCGATTTCCGCACCCCCGCTGCGGGTTTACGGACCGCGGACGACTTCGCGGGTTGACTCACCGCACCCGCGGTGGTCGAACGATTGCGGGCCTTCGGCCCCGCATTGGACGGGCCGCCTTTGGCTGCGCTCGCCGATGCACCGCCACCGGAGCCGGCGGCGCCAGTGTCCGCGTAGGCGACCGCCGTCGCGACCGTCGACCCGAGACCGAAGAGGCCTGCCGCCGCGACGCCGACGCAGAGTTGTTTGGTTCGCTTCATCGCGCAATCACTCGATTCCCCAAGACCCGTTAGACGCCAATAGCTTTGCCTACTTCACCATGGCCCGCAGCAAAGTCGGCAAAAATGACGAGGCCGCCAAGTGGACCGGCTATGAATTCAGATCGGCGCGGAAGTCCGCCATTGCCGCCAGCACCGCGGTGAAGACGCGATGGGCCGCCTCGAGATCAGAGTCGGGTATCTCGTCCAGGGCGCGGTGGGTGTGGGTGGCCAGCGGCGTGAAGAACGCCCTGCCGACCTCGATGCCGTGGTCGGCGTAGCGCAGGAGCACCTTCCGGCGGTCGGCCGGGTCGGAGTCGCGCCGCAGATGGCCGGATTCGATCATCCGCTCGACCAGGTAGGTGATGGCCGCACCCGAGAGTCCCATCCGGGTGCGCAGCTCCCCGGCGGTCAGCGGGGTGCCGGCGTTCTCGGCGACCATCACGTGCACCAGTGCGCGGAAATCGTTGGCCGACAACTGGTGGATACCGGCGAAGGCGCGACCGATCTGATCCGATTCGGCGGACAGCGCCTGCACGTCGGCGACCACGGCGGCCTCCAGGGCGGGCCTGCCGGAGGGATCCATGCCACCAGAGTATCCATTAAGTAGATGAAATGTTAAGAATTTGAAGCTATGTTGGGGTCATGCACCGAGGACTCGAGGGCCGGCGACCCGTCTGGGACCGCGTCGGCGAGCTTGTCAGCAAGCGACTTTCCTGGCTGTTGGCGCTGATCATCGCGGTGATCGGCGGCGGATTGATGGGCGTCATAGGGCAGGGCTCGTCGGCCGATCAGTCACCGGTCGCCCTTCCCCCCAGCGCGGAATCCGCCAAGGCCGCCGCGGTGCTCAAGGAATTTCCGGGTGGCGGGGCGGCGCCGGTGATCCTCGTCGTCACGCGCACCGACGGCGAGGCGTTGACCCCTGCCGACCTGGCCGCCGCCGACGCGGCCCGCGGGCGGATGGTTGCCGAAACCGGCACGGGCGGTCCCCCGATTCCGGTCACCGCGTCCGAGGACGGCAAGGCCGCTCTGGCGCCGGTGCCGATCGACTCCACGCTGTCCGGGTTCGCACTCAACGATCAAGTCAAATCGCTGCGAGAGGCCGCCAAGTCGGGGCTGCCCGGTGACCTGACAACCAACGTCACCGGTGGACCCGCATTCGGCGCCGACATCGCGAATGCGTTCTCCGGGGCGAACATCACGCTGCTGGCCGTCACCGGCGCGGTGGTCGCGCTGCTGTTGATCATCACCTACCGATCCCCGGTGCTGTGGCTGGTTCCTCTTCTCGTCATCGCGTTCGCCGATCGGGTGGCCGCGGTGCTGGGTTCGGCGATCGCCGAAGGCACCGGCATGACCGCCGACGGTTCGACGTCCGGCATCACCAGCGTGCTCGTGTTCGGCGCCGGGACGAACTATGCGCTGCTGTTGATTTCGCGCTATCGGGAGGAATTGCGTTCGACCGGAGATCACCGTGCCGCGCTGCGCACGGCGGTCCGGTTCGCCGGGCCTGCGATCGCGGCCAGCAACGCGACGGTGGTGCTGGCCTTGCTGACGCTGCTGTTCGCGTCGTCGCCGAGCACCCGTAGCCTCGGCGTCCAGGCGGCGTCCGGGCTGGTGGTCGCGGCCGTGTTCGTGCTGCTGATGCTTCCGCCGCTGCTGGCATTGTTCGGCCCGAAGCTGTTCTGGCCGTTCATACCTCGCCCCGGCGGTGAACAGATCACCGCCACCGGCGCCTGGCATCGGGTCGCCGACTGGGTGTCCAACCATGCCGGCCGGGTCACCGTCGCCTCCACGGCGGTGCTGATCGTGCTGGCGACCGGGTTACTGGCAACCCCGGTGGGGCTGAACCAGATCGACCAGTTCCGGGTCAGCGCCGACTCGGTGGCCGGTTATCGGACGCTGTCGGCGCACTTCCCCAGCGGCTTGACCGACCCGACGCGGGTCATCGGTCGCAGCGACGCCGGCGTCGCGCTGGAGGCGGCCATCCGGAGCACCCCGGGCGTCATCTCGGTCAATCCGGCGGGCAACTCGGCCAGCGGCCTCGGTCAATGGCAGGTCGTGCTCGCCGCCGAGCCGGCCTCCGAGGCCTCGTTCGATACCATTGCTGCCCTTCGTGATTCAGTCCACCGCGCCGATCCCGGCGCGCTCGTCGGCGGATCTGATGCACAGGCACTGGACGCCAAGAATGCAGCCGTACACGACCGCTGGGTGGTGATCCCGGCGATCCTGATCGTCGTGCTCGCGGTGCTGTACATCCTGCTGCGGGCTGCGCTGGCACCGCTGATCCTGGTCGCCGCCACCGTGCTGTCCACCATGGCCGCACTCGGCCTTGGCGGCTGGGTCAGCGTGCACCTGCTCGGCTTTCCCGCGCTGGACAACACCACCCCGCTGTTCGCCTTCCTGTTCCTGGTCGCCCTTGGCGTGGACTACACGATCTTCCTGGTCACCCGGGCACGCGAGGAGACCCCACAGCACGGCACCCGCGGCGGGATCGTGCGGGCGGTGTCAGCGACCGGCGCGGTCATCACCAGCGCCGGCATCGTGCTGGCGGCGGTGTTCACCGTGCTGGGCGTGCTGCCGCTGATCGTGCTCACCCAGCTGGGGATCATCGTCGGCCTGGGCATCCTGCTGGACACCTTCGTGGTTCGTACAGTGGTGATCCCGGCGCTGTTCACCCTGATCGGCCCGGCGATCTGGTGGCCGGCGTTCTCCCGCGCAGAGATCGAACCCGCCGAACGCGCGTAACGTCGTGGCATGACATCTGCCGCCGCACCGCCACCACTGCATATGCGGCGCAACGGGTTCGATCCCACACCGGAACTGCGCGACATCCGGGACGGCAGCGGAGTGGTCACCACCGTCAACGCGTTCGGCATGCAGGTGTACCTGATCACCCGCTACGACGACGTCCGGGCGGTGCTCTCCGATCACGAGCACTTCGCCAACGGACGGCCACCGGGCTTCGTGCTGCCCGGTGCACCGCGGGTGCCCGAGGAGGAACAGGCCACCGCCCGCGCAGGCAACCTGCTCGCCCTCGATCCACCCCAGCACACCCGATTGCGGCGGATGCTGACCGGTGAGTTCACCGTGCGCCGGATGAAAGCGCTCGAACCGCGCATCGTCGAGATCGTCGAGTCACGACTGGATGCGCTCGAGACTGCCGGTGCGCCGGCCGATCTGGTGGCCGAGTTCGCCCTGCCGATTCCGTCGCTGGTCATCTGTGAACTGCTCGGCGTGCCGTATTCCGACCGGGAGGATTTCCAGCGACGCAGCGCCCGTCAGCTTGATTTGTCCATCCCGATTCCCGAACGCCTGGAGCTGGTGCGCCAGGGCCGCGAGTACATGGGCACCCTGGTCGCGGCGGCCCGACGCGCGCCAGGTGAGGACATGCTCGGCATGCTGGTGCGTGACCACGGCACCGAGCTGAGCGACAACGAACTGATCGGCATCGCCGGTCTGCTGCTGCTCGCCGGCCACGAGACCACGTCGAACATGCTGGGATTGGGGACCCTGGCGTTGTTGCGCCACCCCGAACAGCTCGCCGCGGTCCGTGACGACCCCGACGCGGTCGCCCCCGCCGTCGAGGAACTGCTGCGCTGGCTGTCGATCGTGCACAGCAGCATCCCCCGCCTGGCCACCACCGACACCGAGGTCGCAGGCGTAGCGATCCCGGCCGGCAGTCTGGTGCTGGCGTCCTTGGCGTCCGGCAACCGGGACGCGGCCTTCGTCGACGATCCCGACGTGCTGAACATCAGACGAGACATCGTGAGCCACTTGGCATTCGGTCATGGGGTGCACCATTGCCTGGGCGCGCCGCTGGCCCGGATGGAGATGCGCATCGCGTTCCCGGCACTGCTGCGGCGCTTCCCGGCACTGGCCTGCGCCGAGCCGTTCGACGAGATCGAGTTCAAGCCGTTCCACTTCATCTACGGCCTGCGGTCCCTGGCGGTCGCCTGGTGATCCTCGAACACGCCCGCGCGGGCGAGCAGAAGAACGCTCACCACCAACACCCAGATCGGGAAGCTCAAGGTGAGCCACATGCTGACATCACTGGCGATCAACAACGCCGCCGCGAGCAGATAGCTGACATACACCAGCCACCGCGGCATCAGGCGGGTGCGCAACCAGATCGTCGCCAGCGAGATCATGAACACCGCGGCCATCCGTAGCGCATAGGTCTTCGACAGGGTCAGCACCACCATCTGCCCGAACAGCGCCACCTCGCTGTTGCCGAGCAGATCGTGGCCGAGCGCACTGTTGCCCGCTGCCAGCCCCGCTCCGATCGCGCTCGTCACGAACATCATGGCCAGGAACAGCAGTCCGCTGCCGAGGAACACCGTGCCGAAGAACCGGTCTTCGAGCCGGCCAAGGCCGTCGCGCACCACGCCGATGAACCACAGGAAACTGATCCCCGCGAATGGCATCAGAACCGCCGCGATCTTCATCTTGCCGCTGGCGGCGTCCAGCCACTGCGACCCGGGCTGCGCCCCCTCGGGTAGCGACGAGCGGATCAGGATCAGGTTGGCGCCGAACAACAACGCGAACGCGACCCCGGCCGCCGCGGCAGCCCGCGGCGTGGTCAGGCTTTTCAGGGTTGACGAGCGCTTGGTGTCAATGTTGGAGCCGGCCACACGATTATCGTGACAGACGTCAGGGCTGGCCGGGCAGCAGACGCACCATCAATCCGTGCGCTTCCGCGCAGAGTGTGCCGTCCGGATCTCTCATCTCGGCGTTGACGAAGGCCTTGCGCCCCTCGGCTTCCCGGAGCCAGCCGCGCACCGTGAGCTCGGTGTCGATCGGGGTGACGTTGCGGTAGTCGACATGCAGGAACGCGGTGCGGCTGATGGGGCGGCCGGTGGCGTGAATAACCATCCCGAACACCGAGTCGAACGTCAACGGCAGCACGCCGCCGTGCACGGCGTAGTTGCCACCGACATGAAACCGGCTGAACCGGACAGTCAATTCGACTGCCTCAGAATCGAATTGGGTGACCCGATACGGGGGCATCAGCAGGCTGCCCGCACCGGGCAGGCTGGGCACCCGGTTGGCAGGTCCGACCCCTTCGGCTGCTTCGAACGGTCCGAGTAGCGCAACCAGCTGATCGGCAAGGTCGGCGGCCGCGGTCCAGGTGTCCGGGTCCGGGTCGGCAGAGACCGCCAGGTCCTGCGCCCGCCGCATCGCGGTCAGGAACCTGCCGAAGCCTTCACCGGGCCGGGCGACTTCGAATTTCGGGAAGCCGCCGTGCTTGTAGTAGTCGGGGTCGAGATCGTATTCGTCTCGGTCGGTCATCGGGGAGCCAGCACGTCGCGGCGCACGATCGTCTGGTCCCGTCCCGGTCCCACCCCGATGCACGAAACGTAGGCCCCGGCAAGCTCTTCCAGACGCAGCACGTAGTCCCGCGCCTTGGCAGGCAGGTCGTCGAATTCGCGAGCGCCGGAGATGTCCTCCCACCAGCCGGGCAGCTCCTCGTAGACCGGTTCGGCGCGGGCGATGTCACTTTGGGTCATCGGCATCTCGTCGGTGCGCTTGCCATCGACGGTGTAGCCAACGCAGATCGGCACGGTCTCCAGGCTGGACAACACGTCAAGCTTGGTCAGGAAGTAGTCGGTGATGCCGTTGACCCGGGTGGCGTAGCGGGCGATCACCGCGTCGAACCAGCCGCAGCGGCGCGCCCGGCCGGTGGTGACGCCGACCTCGCCGCCGGTCTTGGACAGATATGCGCCGTTCTCGTCGAACAGCTCGGTGGGGAACGGCCCCGATCCGACCCGGGTGGTGTAGGCCTTCAGGATCCCGAGCACAGTGGTGATCCGGGTGGGGCCGATGCCGGACCCGACGGCGGCGCCGCCTGCGGTGGGGTTCGACGACGTGACGTACGGGTAGGTGCCGTGGTCGACGTCGAGCAGCGTGCCCTGGGAGCCCTCCAACAGCACCGTCTCGCCGGACTCCAGCGCGGTGTTGAGCTGCAGGCGGGTGTCGGCGATGCGGTGCTTGAAGCCGTCGGCCTGGGCCAGCAGCGTCTCGAGCACCTCCTCGGCGTCGAGCGCCTTACGGTTGTAGATCTTGACCAGCACCTGGTTCTTGAGCTCGAGGGAGGCCTCGATCTTGGCAGCCAGCAGGTCGCGGTCCAGGACGTCGGCGACGCGGATGCCCATCCGGGCGATCTTGTCCTGGTAGCAGGGCCCGATGCCACGACCGGTGGTGCCGATCTTCTTGCTGCCCATGTAGCGCTCGGTGACCTTGTCGATCGCCACGTGATAGGGCATCAGCAGGTGCGCATCCGCCGAGATCAGCAGGCCCGAGGTGTCGACGCCCCGATCCTCGAGCCCGGCGAGCTCGCCCAGCAGTACGCCCGGGTCGACGACGACACCGTTACCGATGACGTTGGTGACGCCGGGTGTGAGGATGCCCGATGGGATGAGGTGCAGGGCGAAGTTCTCGCCTGTCGGCAGTACGACGGTGTGGCCGGCGTTGTTACCGCCTTGGTATCGCACCACCCACTGCACGCGCCCACCGAGCAGATCGGTGGCTTTTCCTTTGCCCTCGTCACCCCACTGGGCGCCGATGAGGACGATTGCCGGCATGGTATTTCTCCTGCTTATTGTGGTGCAGCCGGTGACCTACCCTATCGGAGCGCAGCACGAGGAGTGTCGTTGACCAACACCACGATCACCGTGTTGCGTTTCGGGGGCCGCCGGCTGCCCCGCGCGCTGGCCTCCCTGGAGCACCGCGACGGTGACGATCCGGCCGAAATCGATGCCGCCGTCGCGGGGGCCTCGCGGGTGATCGTGGTGGGTTCGACAGCCGACCTGGCGGCGGTGCTGACCCGGCTGATGCGCCTCGAGCGCCTCGACGTGGAGGTCGCCAGGGTGTCCCGGTGGCGCGGCGCCCGGCGAGCGTTGACCGGTGTGGCACAACGTATTCCGTTGATCCGCGACGAGACCGGAACGGCGGTGGTGGACGCCGCGTTCTGGCTGCCGCCCGGCGATGAACGGGTGATCCGGGGCGAAGCCGTCGTCGATGACCAGGTGCTCTTCGACGGTGAGGTGACCGCGGTGCGGGTCGAGCCGATCACCGCGATGCCCGGCCTGCGGGCGGCGGCTTTGACCGGCCGGATGCGTCCGCGGCGCTGGCTGACCGGACGCGCCGTCCAGCTCGGCACCACCGGCGCCCGGGTGGTGCGCGACGGGTCCCTGATGCCGCGAGAGGTGAAGCGCTCAGCCTTCTACCGGCACACGACGGGGTGGCTGCGGGTCTCGTAAGGACCAGGTCGCGGCGGTGTCTCCGGTAGTTTCGTGAGGTGAGCGTTCGACCGCTGCGCCAATCGGTGCGGCCCAGCCCCGTCTTCCTGGTGATCGTCGCGATCACGGTTGCCGGCGGAGTGCTGGCCTGGCTGGCCGCCGAAACCGTGCGGCCGCTGGCCTACGTCGGGGTGTTCATCTTCGTCATCGCCGGCTGGGTGGTCTCGCTGTGCCTGCACGAGTTCGGCCACGCGTACACGGCCTGGCGCTTCGGTGACCATGACGTCGCGATCCGCGGCTACCTCACCCTCAACCCACTGAAGTACACCAGTCCGCTGCTGTCGCTGGCTCTTCCACTGCTGTTCATAGCGCTGGGCGGCATCGGGCTGCCGGGCGGCGCGGTCTATGTCCGCACCTTCTTCATGACGCCGCGACAGCGCACCATGGTCAGCTTGGCCGGGCCGGCAGCCAATCTGCTTCTGGCCGTCGTACTGCTCGTGGCCACCCGGATGTTCTACGACCCCGCCCACGGCGTGTTCTGGTCAGCGGTGGCGTTCCTGGGCTTCCTGCAGATCACCGCCTTGCTGCTCAACCTGCTGCCGATTCCGGGTCTGGACGGCTACGGCGCGCTCGAGCCCCACCTGAGTCCCGAAACACAACGCGCGGTGGCCCCGGCCAAGCAGTTCGGGTTTTTGTTCCTGCTGGTTCTGCTGCTGGCCCCGGCCATGAACCAATGGTTCTTCTCGGCGGTGTTCTGGTTCTTCGACCTCTCCGGAGTGCCCGGCGGCCTGGCGTCCATCGGGTCTCAACTGACCCGGTTCTGGTCCGCCTGGATCTGATCTCAGGCACCAAGACGGGGGGCAGCGATCCCCTCCGTCGTTGCCCCCCGGCTCGGTCCATCCCCCGGATTGGCAGTCTCAACTTATCCACGAAAGCGAACGCCGGGCAGCGACTTGGCAAGAAATTTCCCGTTGCGTCAGTGCCGGGTGGACTGTTCGATCCGCGAGTCGTACGTCCGCCGGACATCGCCGTCTCCTTCGAGCATCCGGTGGTCGGCACCGAGCAGCCCCATCGCCGTAGCGCGCGCACGGGCGGGCAAGAGTCCGTAGACCGCAGTCAGCGGGCCAAGCCTGCGTGGCACGTACACCGAGCGCCTTCCGCGGCGTACCGCCTCCACGATCGCAGCTCCGACAACCTCGGGAGCACACGTCCGCATCAGCCAGTGGTCGGACAGACCCGCGGAAAGCTCAGTCCTGACCATGCCCGGGTAGACGGTGGTGAAAGTGATGCCGGTTGCAGCGGCTTCGAGCGAGACGGCCTCGGTGAAGCCGGCGACCGCGAATTTGGTGGCGGTGTACGTCGACACACCACCAAAGCCCATCCTGGCCGCCGCCGAAGCGACGTTCACCACGTGGCCGGAATGCCGCGACGCCATCCGCTCCATCGCGAGTTGGGTTCCGTAGATGACCCCGGCAACGTTGATGGCGAGCTGACGCTGGATTGACTGGGCCGTCTCATCCACTGCAGGCGCCACCGGCATGATCCCGGCATTGTTGATCAACACGTCGAGGGGACCCAGGGCATCGGTCACGGAGTCGAGGAAAGCCGCAAAGCTGGCACGGTCGGTGACGTCGACCTCGCCCCACCAGCATCCGATCGCGGCTGCGGTCAGCTCCGACTGCTGGACGTCGACGTCGCCGATGGCCACCTTGGCTCCGGCCCGGACGAACGCCGACGCGGTCGCCGCTCCGATTCCGCGGGCGCCGCCGGTCACCACCACGACGCGATCCCTCAGGTTCGTTGTTGCCATGTCGTCTCTCTCCTCTATGCGAACCGGCGCCGCAGCCCGCGTGCGCCGATCAACCGCGAAACCCGGCGCATGATCGCTCGGCGCAGCGGCGTGTACGGGTACCAGGTGAGTTCGCGGGCGGGCGCGACTCGCGCGGCCACGATCGCCTGCGGCCGGCAGAACTTCAGGATCGCGTCGCTGCCGCCCCGCGATCCCAGGCCGGACTCTTTCCACCCGGCCTGCGGCAACGCCAAGGTGAACAAGTTGGCGAAGACATCGTTGATATTGACCGCGCCCGCGTCGATGCGTCGCGCGATACGTTCGGCGCGGCGCGCGTCACCGCTGAACACCACGGCCGACAGGCCGTAACGGGAGTCGTTGGCCAGCCGCACTGCCTCGTCTTCATCGTCCACCCGCACGATCGGCAGCAGCGGTCCGAAGGTCTCCTCCGTCATGCACAGCATGTTGTGGTCGGTATCGGTGAGCACCGTTGGGCCTTCGCCATGGCCGATCAACTCGGTTGCGCCGCGGGCGATCGCGTCATCACGGTGTCGGCGCACCACTTCCCCTTGGGCCCGATTGGTGAATCCGCCCATGTCGATCCCGGTGCGCAACCGACCCGCTTCGGCGACAACCCGAGCGACGAACTCGTCGTAGACCGCCGATTCGACGTAGACCCGTTCGACGGAGACACACATCTGGCCGTAATTGGCCATCGCACCCCACACCGCGGCGTTGGCCGCCCGCGGCACATCGGCGTCGTCGAGCACGATCATGGCGTCCTTGCCGCCGAGTTCCAGTGCGCAGGGCACCAAGCGCTCCGCGGCCACCCTCGCGATGGCTCGTCCTGTGCGCGCGGAACCGGTGAACTGGATGAAGTCGACGGTGGCGGCTACCGCCGCGCCGTGCCTGCCGTCGCCGCACACCACGTCGAGCACCGGCGGTGCGCCGATGGCGGCCCAGCCGTCCACCGCGGCCGACACCGCCGACGGAGCCAGCTCCGACGGCTTGACAACGACAGCGCAGCCGGCCAACAGCGCGGGCACCGCATCCAGAAGTGACAGTCCCACCGGGAAGTTCCACGGTGTGATGACGCCGACCACCGGATACGGTCGCTGAACGATCAGCTGGCGCTTGGTGATTGCCAGCAACCCGTGTGGACTCGGACGGCGCTCGGCCAGCAGCCGCGGCGCCCGCTTGCTGTGATAGTTGATCGCCTCGATGACGTAGGGAACTTCCAACCCCGCCTCGGCGGGCGGCTTGCCGGTCTCCTGCATCAGCAGACGTTCAAGTCGGGACTGGTTGTCCCACAGCCAGTCCCGATACTCCGACAACCACCGCGTCCGGTCCGAGACCGGCAGTGCCGCCCAGCGCCGTTGGCTGTCCCGTAATTGTGCGACGACCGCGCTCACCGACGTGACCGTGTCAGTCACTCTGCCGCCCAGCCATCAAGAGTTTCTTGAGCACCTTGCCGGTCTCGTTCCGCGGTAACGCATCGACGAAGACCACGTCTCGCGGTATCTTGTGGCGGGCCAACCTATTCCGAAC
The DNA here is from genome assembly GCF_002086695.1 of Mycolicibacterium rhodesiae. Classification (GTDB taxonomy): domain Bacteria; phylum Actinomycetota; class Actinomycetes; order Mycobacteriales; family Mycobacteriaceae; genus Mycobacterium; species Mycobacterium rhodesiae. Next base: position 115,437 of record NZ_MVIH01000003.1, on the reverse strand, counting down.
GTAGTCCTTGACGTCGTCGGCACCAAGGCCGGCACCGTCCCTGACCACGACATAGGCACACAGACGTTGACCGAAGTCGTCGTCAGGCATTCCGACGACCGCGGCCTCGGCAACGGAGGGATGCTCACTGAGTAGGTTCTCCACCTCTACCGGGTAGACGTTCTCGCCCCCGGAAACGATCATGTCGTCGTCGCGCCCGTCGACAAACCACAGGCCCTGATCGTCGAAATGTCCAGTGTCGCCAGAGGACAACAGCCCGTCGATGACCTTCTTGCTGCCGCCGTCGGTATATCCCGAAAAGCTCAGGCCGCTCGACACATACAGCGTTCCGCTCTGCCCCGGGCGGGTGATCAGACGGTCGTTCGCGTCGTAGGCCGCGATACGGCATCCGACAGGAGGTCGACCGACCGTGCCCGGCGCAGCGCGCAGCTCCCCGGGCGTGGCCACCGCGGCGGTGGCGACTTCTGTCGAGCCGTAGAGGTTGTAAAGCACGTCGCCGAACGCCTCTGATGTGCGACGGCACACTTGAGGGGAAAGCGCGGACCCGGCCGCGAAAATCACCCGCAGTGACGAGGTGTCGTACCGGCCGATGATGTCCGGTCCGAGGTCGAGGATCCTGCTGAGCATGGTCGGTACCAGGACGATGGCACCGGCTCGGTGCTGCTCGATCGCGGCGAGAGCAGTCAGAGGATCGAACCTCCTGGACAGCACGATGTGATTGCCCAAAGCCAAACCGACTGTGGTCGTTGCCAACCCCGTGGCGTGGAAGAGTGGCGCGGCGACGACATAACAGCCGTTTGCCGGCCAGGGGATGCGGTCAAGAAGTTGAGCGGACTGCACCGGGCTGATCCGGTCGCGCGGGGCACCCTTGGGAGTGCCGGTGGTCCCGCTGGTCAACAACACCACGCCGCCGGGACGGGGTGGATACGGCATCGGGTCGGCGGACCGGCTCGACGCCAGGTCGTCGAGGGTGGGACGAGTGGGCGCTTCATCGGCCCAGTTCAGCAGCACGTCCACGCCATCCGACAGCGCGGCGAACGCGTCCGAGAACTCCTGATCGGCCAGCACGAGGCTGACCCGTTCGCGCACGCATACGTCGCGCAACTGGGGGCCGGCGAACCCGGTGTTCAGCAGAACCGTTCGCACGCCGGCCTTTCCCGCGGCGGCCAGGCCGACCATCACACCGCGGTGGCTGCGGTTGAGCAAGCCGATGGTCGAACCGCCTCCGAGCCGGAGGTCGACCAAGACCCGTGCCACGGCATTCGACAGCTGGTCGAGTTCGCGGAAGGTCAGTGTTCCGCGATCGTCGGTCAGCGCAGGCGAGTCCCCGTGACGCGCGGCGGTGTAGGTGACCAACCCGCCGAACGAACCATAGTGCCGCAGAGCCTTTGCCGCAGTTACCAACTCGGCAGGATTGGCCAGGTTGATCATGCGTCGCCGTTGCAGCACCGCGACAGCGCGTAACAGGTTCACCAGCTGCCCGCTCATGGCAGCCCCAAGATCAGTCGCACGACCTCGCGCGGGTCGTCGAGTTGCGGGCAGTGTCCCGAGCGCGGCAGCACCACGAGATCACTGCCCGCGAGCTGTTTGTGCAGGGTACGACTGGCATGGACGGGAATGATGCGATCCCTGGCTCCGTGCGCGACGACCGCCGGGCAGGTGATCTGCAGATCGCGATGCCCGTCGGCTGTTTCATGCGCGTACTGAAATGCGTAACGGCCCAGCGATGCCAATGCCTCAGGTCCACCGACCATGCGTCGCCATCGGGCAACGACGGCAGGGTCGACGCGACCGTCGGGACCGTAGAGCATGTGGCGCACAGCCTTTTCGGTCGCCCATCGCAGCACGCCCGCCGGGATCGGCAGCCTCGCCGCGGTGTGCCATACCTGCGGCGGAAGCCGCCGGTGGCGAGCCAGCCGAGCGGGCAGGTGGCGCGCGTTCAGTGGGTCGTTGAGTGCCAGAACCGCCTGTACGGCGGCTGGGTTGCGGGATGCCGCCCGTATCGCCGTCGCCGCACCCAACGAGTTGCCCACCAAGATGGCAGACCCGAACTCTGCTAGCAGCGCGTCGGCGAAGGCGTCGAACTGCGGCAGCAGCGGGCCCGGCCGGCGCCGGTCTGCCCACCCGAACCCGGGAAGGTCGACCGCAATGGCACGACGGCCCGCGGACTCCAGGTGATCGAGCACCGTCCGCCAAGTGTCTGCCGAATCCGCGTAGCCGTGGAGCAGCAGGACCGGAAGGCCGTCACCGTCCACCGAGAGGACCCGGGTTCGCACGCCGTCGTAGCAACCCGTCCCGGTAACGATCATGCCGAGAGCAGTCCCTTGGCAATGTGCGTCACCTGGACCTCATTGCTGCCCGCGTAGATCATCAACGACTTGGCGTCGCGCGCCAGCCGTTCCACGTGGTACTCCGCCATGTATCCGTTGCCGCCGAAAAGCTGGACAGCCTCCATGGCCACCTCGGTGGCAGCTTGCGAGGAGTAGAGCTTGATGGCCGATGCTTCAGACAGCGATGGCAACCGGCCTGAGCTGAGAGCTTCCAGTGTCTGGAACACCATGTTCTGCACGTTGATTCGCGCGACCTCCATCTGGGCCAGCTTCAGCTGGATCAGCTGGAACTGGCCGATGTTCTTACCCCACAGAGTGCGGGTCTTGGCATAGTCGACGCACAGCCGGTGGCACTCGTTGATGATGCCCAAGGACATCAACGCGATACCGATTCGCTCACCGGCGAAGTTGGCCCTGGCGCTGTCACGTCCGTCACCACCGCCGTGCTGCTCTGTCTCGCCGAGCAGCCGGTCCGGTCCGAGCCGGACGTTGTCGAAGAACAACTCGCCGGTGGGGGACGACATCATGCCCATCTTCTTGAACGGCCTGCCCTGGGTCAGCCCGGGCATGCCGGCGTCGAGCACAAAGGTGAGCACGGGCCGGTCACGCTTGTCGATGCCGGAGCTGGCCCCGTCATCGAGCTTCGCGTAGACCACGATCACGTCGGCGTCGGGCCCGTTGGTGATGAAGGTCTTCTGACCGTTGAGGATGTAGTCCGAACCATCCTTTCGCACATAGGTTTTCATGCCACCGAAGGCGTCGGAGCCGGCGTCGGGCTCGGTGATCGCCCATGCCGCGATCTTCTCCAGTGTCATGAGTTCGGGGAGCCACCGTTCCTTCTGTGCGAGCGTCCCGCGCGACATGATCGTAGAGGCGCCAAGGCCGAGGCTGACCCCGATGGTGGACAGCAGACCGATACTCACCGCGGCGAGTTCGGTCACCAACACTGCGGCCATCGAGGCCTGCGCGCCGACCGCACCGATCCCGCCGCCCCGTGAGGTGCGCGGCGCGGCATCTGCGGATTCTGCCTTCGCGCGCTCACGATCCAGCATCGTCTTCACCGCTTCGGCGGCCATCACGTCCAGGCCGAACTCGCTGAACAGCTTTCGCGCGATCGGATACGGTGACAGGCGTCCGGTCTCGAGATCTTCGAGATGCGGACGGATCTCTTTGGCGATGAACTCCCGCGCGGTGTCGCGCATGATGATGTCGGTGTCCGACCATTCGATCATGGTCAGGCTCCCGGCAATCGTGCGGCGATATCGTCGATCTCCCAGACCTTGTCGGTCTCGATCGTTTCCACGTCGTGCCAGCCACGCAACTGTGAGATGGCACCGCCTTGCACGGCGTAGACCTGGCCGGTGGCCGAGCATTTCTCGCTCGCGAGGTACGCCACCAACGGCGAGATGTTGGCCGGCGAAAATAGATCGAGCCCACCATCTTCCGGTTCGGCCATCAACGACCCCATGCCGGGCGTCGCCAACGTCAGCCGGGTCCGCGCGATGGGAGCAATGGCATTCACCCGGACGCCGTAGCGCTCCAGTTCTTCGGCGGCGATCAGAGTCAATGCCGCGATTCCGGCCTTCGCCGCACCGTAATTGGCCTGACCCGCATTGGGGATGGTGAGCCCAGAGCCCGACGCGGTGTTGATCACCGCGGCGACCGGCTGGTCACCGGACTTGGACTGTGCCTTCCAGTACTCCGAGGCGTGGTGCAGCATCGCGAAGTGGCCCTTCAGGTGCACGGTGACCACGGCGTCCCACTGCGACTCGTCCATTCCGGCGATGAACGCATCGCGCAGAATGCCGGCGTTGTTCACCAGAACGTCGAGGCGGCCGAACTCGTCGATCGCCTGCTGCACGAGGCCCTTGGCACCCGCCCAGCTGGAAACGTTGTCGCCGTTGGCGACTGCGCGGCCACCCGCGGCGGTGATCTCCGCGACCACCTCGTGTGCCGGCCCGGAATCGGCACCCTCACCGGTGTTCGATCCACCGAGGTCGTTGACCACCACGAGGGCGCCCTCGCGGGCGAACAGCAGCGCGTGCTCGCGGCCTATTCCGCGGCCGGCACCCGTGATGACGGCAACCCGCCCGTCCAGAATTCCCATCTGTCTACTCCTGTGTTGTTTCAGTTCTTGTCGGCGATGACGGCCAGACCGTCGGTGATCGCCATCTCGCCGGCAGCGGCCCGGCTGGTCTCGAACGCGTAGGTCGTCACACCGTCGCCGCCGGACTGCTTCCAGATCTGGGTCTCGAGATCGTCACCGGGGAGCACCATCTTGGAGAATCGCACCGCCAGCCTCTTGAGGCGGCTGACGTCCGAATCGGCCACCTCGGTCAGCACGGCCCACGAGGTGAACGCCATGGTGCACAGGCCGTGCGCGATGATGCCCGGCAGGCCCGCATCAAGGGCCACTTCCTCGTCGAGATGGATCGGCATCGGGTCACCGGAGGCGGGTGAGTACCGGAACGTCTGGTCGAGGTCGACGTGCTGGTTCACCTTCGCGATCGGCGCGTTCGCCCGTAACCCTTCTTCGAACTTGTGTGACGGGGTCAGCGTGCCGATCTTCTTGCCTGCGTTGAAACCTCGCACGAAGCACGTCACGTACTGCTCGTTGACGAGCTCGCCGTCCTCGGTGCGGCATTCGACGAGGATGGCTGCGCGGGTGCCGTTGTCGAGGCCCTCGTAGCCGATCATCTTGCCCCGGGAGACGAGCTTGTCGCCCGGCCGGATCGCCCGGTGGAAGAAGAAGTCCTGCTCGCCGTGCACCACTCGCGGCACCAGTTCGACCGGCAGCACATCCACTGTCGGCATCATCATCGCCTCGAAGACCGGGACGATCGCGAAGACCGGCGGCGCGATATCTCCCGACCGATGTGCGGTGATCGGATCGTTGGTGGCCGCAGCATATTCCGCGATGCGATCCCGGGTAACCTCGAAGTGGTCGTCCTCGGTCCAGGTGTCCAGTCCCGAGTCGTCGAATTGCAGCGTGTCGGTCATGTCAGACGGCTGCCGAGGCCAACTCGTCGAGCTTGGCCAGTGTCTTGTCCAGCTGCTTGGCACCGTCCTTCTCGACGGCCTTGGCCAGCGCACCCTTGACGAGCGCACCTTCGAAGTCACCGGCGACGGTGAAGCGCGATCCGGTTCCTACCGGCTCGATGGTGAACCTGAAATCAGCCTTCACGCCAGCCATTCCGGTGCCGCCGAGCGCAAGGCTCGTGGGTGCGTCGACAGACTTCACCGCCCATTCGATCTTGTTGGCCATATTGAGCATGACGATCTTGGCGGTGAGCCGGGCTCCAGTGGTCAGGGTGGCCGGCGGCTCGTCGAGCCACTTGTCATGAACGGTGAACCACTGACCCCACGTGTTCGGGTCGGAGATGATGTCCCACAGCGCTTCCGGGCTGGCAGCCAGCTCCCGTGTCGCTTCGATGTGTCCCATTACAGATGTTTCCTTTCGTCTCCGGTGTCAGCGCTCAGCGCGCTGGTAGGCGGTCACGACAGCCGCGCCGCCGAGGCCGATGTTGTGTTGCAGGGCGGCGGTCACATCCGACACCTGCCGTTTGTCCGCGGTGCCGCGCAGCTGCCAGGTCAGCTCCGCGCATTGCGCCAAGCCGGTGGCTCCTAGGGGGTGACCTTTGGAGATCAGGCCACCGGACGGGTTCACCACCCATCGGCCGCCATAGGTCGTGTCACCGGAGTCGACGAGCTTGTGGGCTTCACCTTCACCACACAGGCCGAGGGCTTCGTAGAGCAGCAGCTCGTTGGCGCTGAAACAATCGTGCAGTTCGATGACCTGGAAGTCATCGGGGCCCAGACCCGCTTGATCGTAAACCCGCCGCGCCGCTTCGACATTCATGTGATGGCCGATCAACGCCTTACAGGTTCCGTCAAATGTGTTGGTGAAGTCGGTGGTCATCGCCTGGCCGACGATCTCGACGGCCTGCCCGGCCAGGCCGTGCCGGTCGACGAATGCTTCGGAGGCCAGGATCGCCGCTCCCGAGCCATCCGAGGTCGGCGAGCACTGCAGCTTGGTCAGCGGGTCGTAGATCATCGGCGCGGCGAGGATGTCCTCGAGGCTGTACTCCTCTTGGAACTGTGCATAGGGGTTGTTGACCGAATGTCGATGATTCTTGTAGCCGATCTTGGCGAAATGCTCTGCGGTGGAGCCGTATTCCTTCATGTGCTCACGCCCGGCAGCGCCGAACATCCAAGGGGCCGGCGGGAACAGAACCTCGGATATCTCGGCCAGCGCCAGGAAGTGGTTCTCCATCGGTTGCGCCCGGTCGTTGAACGTCGAACCCAACGAGCCCGGCTGCATCTTCTCGAAGCCCAGGGCCAGCGCGCACTCGGCCAGTCCACCCCGAATGGATTGCGCGGCAAGGTAAAGCGCCGTCGATCCGGTCGAGCAGTTGTTGTTGACGTTGACCACCGGGATACCGGTCATACCCAGCTCGTACAGTGCGCGTTGTCCGGATGTCGATTCCCCGTAGACGTAGCCGACAAAAGCTTGATCGATCTCGTCGTAATCGATTCCGGCGTCCTCGATCGCCTTGCTGCCGGCTTCCTGGGCCATTTCGGGGTAGTCCCATCCCTCTCGCCGGCCAGGCTTCTCGAACTTGGTCATTCCCACGCCGATCACGAACACTCTGTTCGCCATCACCACTCCCTCTCCCGGCATCGCTGGCATCAGTGAGACGCCGATTCCAGAAACATACCGGCCGGCACGTATCTTCGCAAGGGCCGATTCGGACGCGCCTGGTGGTCAGTCGTCGAGCAGCGCACGCGAGATCTCGGGCCGCAGGTGCAGGGCCGCCCGCTCCCAACGATCGCGTGCGCGAAGTTGATTGCGGTCAGCCAGGCTGGCGACCAGGATTCCGCGCAGTGCGTCCATGGCGGTGTAGATGGCGTTGCGCAGTTCCCTCTTCGACACTTGGCCCGGCACGAACTGGGCGATGGCTTCGACGATCGCGCCGTTGACTCGTGGCTCGACCCGTGCGACATGCGCAGCCAAGACGTCGTCGGTCCAAGATGCAGCCCAAAGTTCCATAGTCGCAACAAATACCGCGCCCTGATGGGTTTCCCACAGCAGCTCCAACACGCTGCCGGCGATGTCCGGGCTGTTGCGTAGACGGCAGCGTTCACGGACGACCGCCTGGATCCGCTGTTCGGCGAGATGCTCGACTGCCGTCACCACGAGCTGCTCTTTTGACTTGAAATGATGCCCTTGGGCGCCGCGCGTAACACCGGCGATGGCCGCGATGCGGTGTGTGGTTGTGCCGGCATAGCCATATGCCACAAGACATTCCACGGTGGCTGCGAGAAGACGCGATCGCATTGCCGCGGTTCGCTCCAACTGCGTCCTGGGCGCGTCGGGCATGCCGGCACCGGCCACCACGTCCTCCGATCGCTGCTGTGCGCAGGGATACTACATGCGTACCGGAGTGTATGTAAGTGCCGGAACCGATATCGGCGACAGCGGACTGGCCGGGACTCGACTAGTCAGAGGCCTTGGCGGCCAACGCCTCTGAGAGCATTGCGGCCAGGTAGACGCACGCGCGGTCCCACCGCCGACGGGCTTGGGCCTGGTCCCGATCGACGAAACCCACGACCAGAATCCCCCGCAGCGCATCCATCGCGGTGTACAACACATTGCGGACATTCTTGCGTGCCGCGTGATCGGGCAACAGTTGAGCGACGGCCGTGATCAGTGTGCTGTTGACCATCGGTTCGACCCGTGCCACCTCCTTCGCCAGGACGTCATCGGTCCTGGCGGCCACCCACAACTCGATGGTGGCGACAAACATGTCACCCTGGTGCGAATTCCACAGGAATTCGAGTACCCCCGCAACCGGGTCGGGTCCTTTCCAGATGCCGGCGTCCTGGCGCATGGCCTTCTGAATCCGCTGTTGCGCAAGGTACTCGACGGCGGCGACGACCAGATCTTCTTTTGAACGGAAATGGTGCACCTGCGCCCCGCGGGTCACACCGGCAATCTCGGCGATCCGCGGAGTGGTCGTGCCGGCGTATCCGTAGGTCACCAGACACTCGATCGTCGCGTCGAGCAGCCGAGTCCGCATGGCTGCGGTGCGCTCAGCTTGAGTCCGGCGCTCACCCACGCTCACCACAACCATTGCCGCCTTACGACATCCCGATCCTCATGAGAATCGTCGTTTGTCGGACATCGTAGCGATCGAGTCGCGTATTGGTGCTCCCGCCGTGCCGAAACGGTCGGTCGGCATCGTCAGACGGCCGGTGTCCCCATCACCAGATGGTTGCCGTTCATCGATGACTCGATGGTGCCCTGAATCGTCTGCTGGTTGGTGATCACCACCTTGTCTGCCCGCAGCCACCCGATTTCATTACCGTCAGCATCGGTGACCGTGATGTTGGCGTTGTAGGTGATCGACGTAAGCGTGGCGTTGGCGACAGTCGATTCGGTCCCGTTCAGGATGTAGCCAGAGCTGTCCTCGAAGTTGGTGTAGGTGACCGTCGTCGTTGTCAGTTTGCCGCTCGTGGTCTTGACGACTTGCGCGTCGCCGCCCACGAGGCCGGCCCGTCCCGGTTCCAGCTGCGGCAGCGTGGGGACGAATCCCGATAGCGCCGGCGCCCATCCGGTCATGTCGGGCGTGGAGGTGTCGGTGGGCAGTGCGCCGCCGCCGGTCTCGCTGAGGTACGCCACAACCAGTCGGCTTCGGGTCGCGTCGGACGCCTGCGCTTCCCAGAGCGCGACCGCGGTGCCGTCAGGGCCCCAGTTCGCCACTGGCCGCGAGATATACGTCCCGGTCGGATCCCCGAGGAAGATACCGTTCTCGCCGGCCAACTCATCCGCGGGCGAGACGACCCAGGTCTGGTTCGTGGTGCCGCGCTTTGCCAAGAAGGTCGGAAACACCACGTAGGCGGGGACGAAGCTCGGCCTGACGATCTGCGTCATCGGCGTCAGGTAATTCAGCGTGCGGGAGCTTCCGATGACCAGCCACTGCCCATTGGGCGACAGGTTTGCGCTCTCGTCGTAGTCCAGGTTGGCGGTCAGCCGGGTGATCGATCCGTTCTGCAGGTTCACCACGACGTCGTCGGCGTTGCCCTGGTTGTAGCGGCCATAGAAGTCGGTGACGATGACGCCCTTGCCGTCCGGCGTGAAGGCCTTGATTTCACCGGCGTCGTACACCACCCGCGAGTCGACGATGTCGTAGCCGTTCGGGCCGGCCTGCAACGTGCCGACACTGGTGACCAGAACAGTCTTGGTTCCCGAAGCGAGTAGCTGGGTGTAGGCGATGTGCGTGCTGTCCGGAGCCATGCGCATCTCGCGGGTCTGGACGACGACCACGCCCGGAGCGTATTGGGTCGGCAGATTGATCAACGAGAGCGACGAGCCCTCGCCACAGCCACCGTCCCCGCCGGTGCAGTGCAGGATGAAGTGGTCGGCCGACGTTCCTCCGGTCGGCGACTGCGTGCCACCGCTGAGGAGGTAGTCCGTCCCGTTGGCCATGGCGAAGGGTTTCGAGAGATCCTCGGTGACGTCGGGGGCGAGTCCGCATGAGAGGCACCGAAGGTTGGTGCCGTCGACGTCGATTCGATATATCTCGGACCTGCCGCCGCCCTGCGGAGTCGCGGAGAACACCAAGGACTTGCCGTCGGGAGTGAAGTTGGGTTCGCGGGGCGCCAGCACGCTGTCGGGCACCTGTACCACGTAACGGGCCGGGGCGACCGGAACAGTGACCGTCTGAGAGACGGACCCGAACCGGTCGGTTGCGGTCACCACGAACGTATCGGTCATCGGCGTAGCGCCGTCGGCGGCCAGCCGCGCCTCTTGCGTGGGGGTGTATGTGTACACACCGGAGTTGCTCACGGTTACCGTCCCGCGCGTCGGCGCTGTCGTGACGGTGTAGGACAGTGGCAGCTCGCCTGGCGCCCGAAAACCGAGATCGCCGGTGACCGCACCAGTGGGAGCGTCGGGCATGCCGACGGTCGGACCATCCGCGTACGGCGCGGGATGGAAGGCGATCTCGACGACATTGGTGATTGCGGTCGTGATCGTCCGCACTGCCACAACGGTGGCCTGCACCGTCGCCCGCACCGCGCTGCTGACGAAGCGCACCGTCGTCGCCACCGCGGCCTCGATGTGTCTGACGAGTGAGTGCAGGGCCTGCTGGATTGGCCCGGCGACCACCGCGTCGAAGGCCACTTGGGGCACCGGTGCGGAGGCAGCGAGGTTCATCGAACCGGGGTGCCCGGGCGCGGGTTGTCGCTGCGGCAGGGCGATGTTCTCGACGTCACGAGCGGCATAGGCCAACACGTCGGCCAAACCCGCCGGGGATCCTGTCGGCGTGGGCGCGGTCGGAACCGTCGCGAGGACGGCGCGAGGAGGCGTCGTGCGTCGATCGAGTGTCGCCGACGCTCGTCGCATGATCACCGGCGCACCGGCGGATTTCGGTGCGACAACATTTGACCGCGACGTCGGATCCTTGGCGCCGGCGAGCGTGGCCGCCGACGGCGTTCGCCTGCCCGCAGCGGTAGCGTGCTTGGGTCCGTGGTCAGCAGCCGATGCTCCGGCCGGTGCGGTGGAACCGGTCGTATCAGCGTGGGCAACGCCTGCCCCGTAGGCCAGCGCGGCGCCCATACCCAGCGTGATCGCGCTCAGCCCCAGCCAGCCGTACGGCTCCAACCGGCCACCCCGATTAGCGCGCTGGTTGCCCTCCACTGACCTATCCATGGTTCCTCCGAAGCTTATTTACAAACCGTCATGCATGTTTGTTTTGACTGTAATATAGATCACGAAAATGGGTCAAGGCGCCGCGGGGTCAGGGTCATTAACGACGGGGTCGACCGGCCCGCCATGACGCTCCCTTATGACTGGGTGCGGGGTTTCGAGTGCGCCGTTGCACTCGCCGGACGGCGAGCCGGCTCAGAGGAGCGATGCGCCGGAGAGGATCCGAGACCCGATCTCGGTGCTTTGCGCCCGGGTCGTTCGCCGGCATAGGCGGTGTTGATGATCTTCCGCAACGGTCTGTCCAATGCGTCCACGGCCGCATCGGGGACACCGAGTGCCCGTAGTGGCCTCGTCAGGGGAAGCTCATCGGTGGGTACCACGATGTGGGTCGTCGTACCCCCCAGGGAATTCGTGCTCGAGGTGACCACGTTGCGGGGATCGTTGAGATCCACGCCGCCCTTGTTGGGGTGCAGGTAAATCACCCCGGCAAGCGCGTTCAGGTCGGCCAGCAGATTGAGCGGGTTATCCGGGAAATCCGAGTAGCCGTCATACTCATGCACGATTTCCGTTGTGTCGTAGGGTGTTTCGATTGGAGCCCGGGGAATGGTGGCGTCCAGTATCGGAATGTGCACGTGTGGCAGCTTTGCCAGCAGGCCCCCGTCGCTGTTGGTGGGGTCCCCGATCGTGACGAATGAGATGTCCGCCGGCGGGTCGGGTTGAGCCATCAGAGCCCGCTTCTCATAGTTGACCACCACCGCCCCCTGGCTCAGTCCTACGACCGTGACCGGTCCGTCCGCGTCGACCAGCGCGCTGTCGAGATTCGCGACCCCGACGGCGACCGACTCATCGAGCGTCAACTTCCCTTGAATCGGCCACAGCTGCGCCGGGTATTGCACGCCGATCGGATCCGGATCGCCGAAGATGCCTTGTTCGTACAGGGCATGCATCATCGACTCGGACGGCACGCTCTTGCCGGTCCCACCGACCACCAGCACGTCGCCAGCCGTGGAGGCTATCGGCGGATCCGCGAGCGCGGACCCGGGCGGTACGACGGACGCAGTCACCGTCACCGCCGCAAGGACACCGCACGCCACGCCAAGCACTCCCCCGGCACGACAACGCTTCATCACAACTCCTGACGCAAACCGAGCCTGGTGGAATTACAAACATGCTCGAATGTATGTGACACACACCATAGCGGTGCGGGCACCCGGCCCAACCCGAATCAGGGAAGCTTGCAACATATGCGCTTTTCCGCATATATTCCTGGCATGGGAGCCGGACACGACCACAGCCACGGCGGTGACGCGCGGGTGAGCCGGATGCTCATCGCCGCGGGCATCCTGACAGTGTTCTTCGTCATCGAGCTGACCACCGCGTTGATGATCAATTCGATCGCGCTGCTGGCCGACGCCGGACACATGCTGACCGATCTGGTCGCGATGTTCATGGGATTGACCGCTGTGCTGCTCGCCCGCCACGGACCGGCCTCGGCGGCGCGTACCTACGGCTGGCACCGGGCCGAGGTGTTCACCGCCGTCGCCAACGCCGTGCTGTTGCTCGGGGTCGCCGCATTCATCCTCTACGAGGCGATCGACCGGTTGGGCAACGCACCCGAGATCCCCGGCGTCCCGATGATCGTCGTCGCCGTCGCCGGCCTGGTCGCCAACCTGGCAGTCGTGCTGCTGCTGCGTTCGCAATCCGAGGAAAGCCTGGCCGTCAAGGGCGCCTACATGGAGGTGGTGGCCGACACCGTCGGCAGCATCGGCGTGCTGATCGCGGGCATCGTCAACGTGACCACGCACTGGCCCTACGCCGACGTGGTGGTCGCCGTGTTCGTCGCGATCTGGGTGCTGCCCAGGGCGATCGGGTTGGCCCGGGCCGCGCTGCGCATCCTGTCCGAATCGTCGCCCGCCCATATCGACGTCGACGAGCTGCGGGCGGCGCTGGCCGCCGTCGACGGCGTCACCGAGGTGCACGATCTGCACGTGTGGACGCTGGTGCCGGGCAAGGACATGGTCACCGCGCACCTGACCAGCACCGGAGACTCCGACCGGGTGCTCGACGACGCCAGGGCGGTGCTGTCCGCCCGTGGACTCGAGCATGCGACGGTGCAGGTGGAGCCGCCCGGATGCGCTGACGACTGCCCCGGCCAGACCGACTGGTGAGCTAGTTGAACGCCCCGCCGCGCTGGCCCATCGGCCTGCGCGCGGCGATCAGCACCGCCATTCCCGTCACCGTGGGTTGGACCGCGGGGGCGATGGGCTCCGGACTCATCGCCACCCTCGGTGCCTTCACGTCGCGATTCGGAGCCGACCGTCCCTACGCCAACCGCGGCATCGAACTGGCGACTGTCGCGGTGTCGCTGGCCGCGGCCGTCGCCCTGGGCGGCTGGTCGGCTCAGGTGCCATGGCTCGGGGTGCTGACGGTGTCCGTGGTCGCCGTCGCAGCGGTGTGGCTGTGCAATGCACTGGCCGTCGGACCACCCGGGGCGTACATCTTCGTCGTCGCCTGCGCCGCCGGGATCGGCGCTTCCGCGGCCCACTTGGCGCCCTGGACGCTGGGGCTGCTGGTACTCGCAGGCGGCGCGGTGGCCTGGCTCGTCCAGATGGCCGGGGCGCTGTTCGGCTTTCGCAAGCCCGAGCGTGCCGCGGTCGCCGCCGCCGCTGATGCCGTCGCCTGCTACATCGAGGCCGCGAACTCGCCGCAGGAACGCGCCGCCCGCCACCGCGCCGCCGCCGCGCTGCACCGTTCGTGGAGCGTGCTGGTGAATTATCAACCGCTGCAAGCCCGTCCGAGCAGCGTGCTGCACCGGCTGCGTGCCGCCAATCACGCGGTGCATGTGTTGTTCACGACGGCAGTCACCGCGACCGCCCAGGGCACCGAGCCGACTCCCGGGACCGCCGAACTGGCTCGCCGGCTCGGCACTCTGCAGTCGCCGCCGGAGGACGTCGCGACCCGCGACGCCGGCCGGATACCCCTGGGCAGTCCGCCGGTGCTCACGGTCTTGCGCCGCGCGATCAGCCCGGGATCGCTGGTCGGTCACATCATGCAGCGCGTCGCCGTCGGCGCCCTGCTGTCCGGTGCGGCGGCGATGGCCCTGGGTGTCGACCACGCGTACTGGGCGATGGCGGCCGCGGTGCTCGTGCTGCATCAGGGCACCGACCGCAGCCGCACGCTGCGTCGCGGCGGCGAGCGGCTGCTGGGCACCTGGGTGGGCCTCGGACTGGCCGGATTGATCCTGTCGCTGCACCCGCACGACCTGTGGCTGGTGCTGCTGCTGGCGCTGCTGAACTTCGTCATCGAGGTGCTGGTAGTCCGAAACTATGCTCTGGCAACGGTTTTCATCACCACTGCGGCGCTGACGATCTCGTCGGGGACGCATGCGGTCGACGTCGGGCACCTTCTGCTGGCGCGCGGCATCGACACCCTGATCGGCTGCGGGATCGGGGTGGCGGTCTACCTGGTCGCTGTCCGCTGGCAGGAGTCCACCCGGTTGACCGACGCGATAGCGCGCACCCTCGACGCAGCCGCGCAGGTACTCCCCTACGTCGCCGCCGGTGACACGGTCGGGCTGGCGGCCCGGGCCGCCCGCCGGGATCTGCAGATCGCCGCGATCGCGCTGATGGAATCCGACGAGGCCGCAATGGCCGGGTCGGCACGGCAGCGGGAGGCCGCCGAGCATTTGTTGCCTGCCGTGACCGCGACCGAGCAGCTGGCCTACCGGACGATCGCCGCCTGCTGGACCATCGAGCACCGCGCTGACGGCGTCGAGTTCGGCCGGTCGCTGTTCGGCGGCCGATCAGCCCAGCCGCACGTCGAGGCGCTTGCGGCGCTCGCAACCGCAGTACGGACCGGCGCGACGGCACCCGAGCGCGGCGACCCCCTGCCATTCCTGGCCGACGAGGTCACCGAACTACGCCAAACGCTGGCCCAGGACTAGGCGAGGCCCAATTCGACGCGCGCCGCGGGATCGCAGTCGTCGAGCAGGTCCAGGCACCGGGCGAACTCGTCGGTCTCCCCGATGGCGTCGGCGGCCCGAGCGAGCGCCGCAACACAGCGCAGGAAGCCGCGGTTCGGTTCGTGGCGATACGGAACCGGACCGAAACCTTTCCAGCCGTTGCGGCGCAACTGGTCCAGCCCACGGTGGTAGCCCGTCCTGGCGTAGGCGTAGGCGGTGATCGCCTTGTCATCGGCCAGCGCCTCCTCGGCCAGCGTGGCCCACGCCACCGAGGCGGTCGGGTGCGCCGCGGCGACGATGGCCGCCTTCTCCCCGGCCAGCAGTTCCGCTTCAGCCTCGATATCCCCAGGCAGCAGCACGGGCTCGGGGCCCAGAAGGTCACCAAACGATGTCATTGCCCTATTGTGCCGGTGCCGCCGTCCGCCGATGGCCGGACCCAACGGTTAGGGTCAGAAGCACCAGTACTTCAGGAGGACGGCAGCACCCCATGTCGAACCCATCTGGGCCCGACCACGACGAGGTCACCGGCCCCGTCGCGCCCGCCGGCGACGAGGAGGCTCCTCAGGAGACCGACCCCGCCACCGAGGTGTTCAGGGCCACCGAGCCATCGGCCGAACGTCGTTTCACCGCACCAGGATTCGACGCGGGGTCGACGCAGATCATCCATCGCGAACCCGATCCGGAAACCGAGATCTTTTCCACGCCGACCGAGGTTTTCCCGGCGTCGGGGCCGCCGCGGACCGGGCCGCAGGCCATCCCGCCGCGCCCGCCTGCGACCCGCAGGCGCAGCTGGGCTTTCGTGCTGGCGGTGATCGCGGTGATCGCCGCGCTGGCCGCGATCGCCGTCCTGGTCACCGTTCTGCTGACCCGCCGCGACTCGGCGAAGGCGTCGCAGGAGGACATGGTCCGCGCGACCATCCAGAACTTCGACACCGCCGTGCAGAACGGCGACTTGGCCGCCCTGCGCGGCATCACCTGCGGCCAGACCAGGGACAGCTACGTCAAGTACGACGACGCGGCCTGGTCGGACACCCACGCGCGGGTGGCTGCGGCCCGGCAGTACCCGGTGGTGGCCAGCATCGATGAAATCGTCGTCAACGGCGACCACGCCGAAGCCAACGTCACGTCGTTCATGGCGTTCGACCCGGCGACGCGATCGACCCGCAGTTTCGACCTGCAGTTCCGCGACAACCAGTGGAAGATCTGCCAGGCGTTCTAAGCCCGATGACCGTCGAGATCGACACCAGGGTCGCGAAGCGGGCTGATCCACAACCCTGACGTCGATCTCGCGGGCGGGTCCGCCCTACTAGCCGGCCGAGACGGAGCGGCCTGCGCTGTGCAGGTCGTTGCAGGCCTCGACGACACGCTCGGCCATCGAAGCCTCGGCCTTCTTGAGGTAGCTGCGCGGGTCGTAGACCTTCTTATTCCCCACTTCCCCGTCCACCTTCAATACGCCGTCGTAGTTGGTGAACATGTGCGCGGCCAGCGGGCGGGTGAAGGCGTACTGGGTGTCGGTGTCGACGTTCATCTTGACCACGCCGTACTTCAGCGAGTCCTCGATCTCGGACTTCAGCGAGCCGGAGCCGCCGTGGAAGACGAAGTCGAACGGCTTGGACCCCTCGGGCAGACCAAGCTTGGCCGATGCCACCCGCTGGCCCTCGGCCAGCACCTCGGGCTTGAGCACGACGTTGCCCGGCTTGTAGACGCCGTGCACATTGCCGAACGTCGCGGCCAGCAGGTATTTGCCATGCTCACCGGCCCCGAGGGCCTCGATGGTTTTTTCGAAGTCCTCCGGCGAGGTGTACAGCTTCTCGTTGATCTCGGCCTCGACGCCGTCCTCTTCACCGCCGACGACGCCGATCTCGATCTCCAGGATGATCTTGGCGGCGGCCGCCTGCTTGAGTAGTTCCTGCGCGATCGACAGGTTCTCGTCGATCGGGACCGCCGAGCCGTCCCACATGTGCGACTGGAACAGCGGATTCTGCCCCTTGCTCACCCGTTCTGCGGAGATCGCGAGCAGCGGACGGACCAGGCCGTCGAGCTTGTCCTTGGGGCAGTGGTCGGTGTGCAACGCCACCGTGATCGGGTACTTCGCGGCGACGACGTGGGCGAACTCGGCGAGGGCCACGGCGCCGGTGACCATATCCTTGACTCCGAGACCGGATCCGAATTCGGCTCCGCCGGTGGAGAATTGGATGATGCCGTCACTGCCGGCGTCGGCGAAACCCTTGATGGCGGCGTTGATGCTCTCCGAACCCACGCAATTGATTGCCGGAAACGCGAACGAGTGCTCCTTGGCGCGGCCCAGCATCTCGGCGTAGACCTCGGGCGTGGCGATGGGCATGGCACTTCCTTCCGACTGTCCGGCTGACGAGGTCAGTATGACAAGAAGCCGATCGACTGGCACAGGTCGCTGACAGGGACGTCTCGACCGCCACCGGTACCCTTGGGCCTCGTGACCACCACCACCCTGGCGCTCATGCCCGATTTCCTCGACCCGCTCAAGCTGATCGAGCAGTTCGGCACCTGGGCCCTGGTCGGCATCCTGGTCGTCGTCTTCATCGAGTCCGGCGTGCTCTTCCCCGTGCTGCCCGGCGACACCCTGTTGTTCGTGGCGGGCATGCTCGCCGCCGGGACCGCCGCACAGGGCGCCGACGTCAACGCCAACTTCCAGCTGTGGCAGCTGCTGGTGTTCATCCCGATCGCCGCCGTACTCGGCGGCCAGGTGGGCTACGTCGTCGGCCGCTTCCTGGGCACCGCCATGTTCAAGCCGAACGCGCGGATCCTCAAGCAGCGCTACCTCGACGAGGCGCACCTCTTCTTCGAGGAGCGCGGGCCGTTCGCGATCGTGCTGGCTCGTTTCGTCCCGATCGTGCGAACCCTTGCCCCGATCACCGCTGGCGCGGCGAAGATGAAATACCCGGTCTTCACGCTCTACAACGTCATCGGCGCGGTGCTCTGGGGTGTCGGCCTGACGCTGCTCGGCTACGGGCTCGGGCAATTCGAGATCATCCAGAAGCTGCTGGAACCGATCTTCATCCTCATCGCGGTCGCATCGATCACGCCGATGATCTGGGAGTGGTACAAACGCCGCAAAGCCGCGAAGGATGCGGCCGATCCGGTTTCCGGGTCGTAAATATTTGCCGGTTGATCGGTCCGCGGCACCGCTCTGACCGGTACACACGCAGGTGACCCAGCCGTTTGCCAGCTAGCGCACAGCGGTCCTCACAGCATCGGCGGCTAGTTTGCGCTGATCGTGTGAAAGGTCACAGCAAATGGTCAAGATCATCCTCAGTGGACTCCTAGCTTCGGCAGGCATCGGCCTGGCCGCGCTCTTCGGCGGGATCGGCGTCGCATCGGCGGGCAGCCCCACCACCACGTTTGCCGTGCAGGACGGCGACAGCGGTGCAGGCGGCGCCGGGATCGATTCCGACGGCACCCAGGGCGACTACAAGTCGGCCGTCGATGGATCTATGAGCGGCCCGCTCATGGTCGCCGCACCGCAGGACAAAGCCGTCCCGTAACCGCTCCTACAGTCGAGCCAGCGCGTCGAACAACTCCCGCAGCCCGGTCAGCGAGTGCGCAGGCAGGAACAGGTCGCAGTACGGAAGTGCCGCGGCCATCGAGCCGGCCAGCGGCTGAAAGCCCGGTGCCGACGCGCGCGGGTTGAGCCACACCAGATGTGCGGCACGGCGTTTGAGCCGGCCCAGGGCACGCTCGAGGATTTCGGGCGGGTCGCTGTCCCAGCCGTCGGAGGCGATCATCACCACTGCACCTCGCAGTGCGGCGCCGTGCGGTGGGGCCAGTAGCTCCGCAATCGAGCCGCCCAGGTGGGTGCCGCCGTAGCGGTCGGTGACCTTGGCGTTGGCTCTGGCAAGCGCGGTTTCCGGTGAGCGGTGGGCCATGACCGGGGTCAGCCGGGTCAGCGTGGTCGAGAACGCGAACACTTCGGGATGAAAACCCGCCTGCCGGAGCGCCGTAGCCCGCATCAGGTGCAGATAGATGGCCGCGTAGGGCTGCATCGACCGGCTGAGGTCGCACACCAGCACCACCCGCCGCCTCCGCCGCCGCGGCCGGGTCCTTTCCAGCATCACCGGTTCCCACCCGGTATTGCGAGCGCCCCGCATGGTCGCCCGCAAATCGATGCGCTTGCCGTGCCGGTTGGCTTCGGTGCGCAGGGTGCGGCGCGTCGGCCACAGCGCGACGGCCCGCTCCAGCCAGCGTCCGATCACCCGCAGATCGGCGTCGTCGAATTTCTCGAAGGGCTCCTCGGCACGCGCCACGATCCGGCTGGGTAGCACGTCGGGAACCGCGGCGGCGTCGCCTGCGGAGTCGGCGGTACGCAGTGCCGGCGGGCGGGTGGTCCACGGTAGCCCGTCGGGCTGCGGGCCCGAATCGTCGCGACGGCCGGCCGCGGGCACCGGGCTGGTCGCAACCCCCCGCTGAACGCGCCGTGTCACCGGATCGAGCGGCAGCACGGCGTCGGCGAACACGGCCTCGAAGACCGCCTCGAAGGCACCCAGATCCTCGACGCGGTTCACCAGGGCCAGGCGCGCGGCCCAGTACAGCTGGGTTCGCGATGTCGGCACCAGGGCCCGCATCGCGGCGACGAACGCCGCCGGACCACTGGCTGCCACCGCAACACCTCCGGCGCGCAGGCGGGCGACCAGCGCGGCCGCGAAGGCGGCCAGGTCGACACCGCGCAGCAGCGCCGGCGCGGTCACTCGGTGCGCCGCCGCCGCAGGATCGCGATGAGGATCAGCAGCGCCAGCGCGGCGACGCCCGCCGCCGCGTATTTCGTGACAGCGGTGCCACCGGCGAGCTGCAGGAGGTCGATTGGTTCCGGCTCGGGGGCGGGTGCCATCCGGGCTGCCGGGGCGGCGGCCGTTCCCAGTCCTTCGGCGCCAGGAGTGGCGGGAGTCGCGACGATATCCGCTGCGGGCACCGAACCTTCCTCGCCGGCAGCCAGCTTGGCCTCCAGCGAGTCGACGAACTGCCCGAGGAGCTTCTCCGACACCTGCTGGAGCATGCTGCTGCCGAACTGGGCCAACTTGCCGACGATCTTGAGGTCGGTTTCGACGGTCACGCGGGTGTTGTCGCCCGCCTCGTGCAGCTGCAGGACCACGACTGCCGCGGCGTTGCCCGTGCCGCGCGCTTCCTTGCCCCGACCGTCGACCACGGCCCGATGGGCCGCCTCGTCGCGCTCCACGAAGTGCGCCTTGCCGGTGAACTCCGAGTTCACCGGGCCCACCTTGATCTTGACCTTGCCCAGGAAGTCGTCGCCTTCCCGCCCGACCAGCTGCGCGCCGGGCATCAACGGCACCACTTGTTCCATGTCGCTGAGCACTTCCCAGGCCTTCGTAAGCGGGACGCTGACGGTGAACTCGTTGTCGATCTTCATGGGCTCTCCCTCATCCGGTGGCCAGTTCGGTGCGATATTCGGTGAACGCGTCGCGCAGGACTGCGCTGTCGTCGGGGGTTTTGGCCAGTGCACTCAACCCTGCCAGGGCGCCTGGGTCGACCAGATCACTAACCCCCAAAGTGATAAGCGCAGCCACCCAGTCGATCGCTTCCGCGACGCCCGGCGGCTTGTCCAGATCCAACTCCCTGGCCCGGCCGACGAATTGAGTGGCGTGCTCGATCAACGGTGCGGTCGCACCCGGCACGCTGCGCCGCACGATCGCCGCCGCCCGCGCCGGCTGCGGGTAGTCGATCCAGTGATAGAGGCAGCGCCGACGTAAGGCGTCGTGCAGGTCGCGGCTCCGGTTGGACGTCAGCACCGTCAGCGGCGGACGCTGCGCGACGAACGTGCCGAGCTCGGGCACCGTCACCGCAGACTCCCCGAGGACTTCCAGCAGCAGCGCCTCGAATTCGTCATCCGCACGGTCGATCTCGTCGATGAGCAGAACCGGCGGCACCGGCCCTCGGTGACGCACACACGCGAGGATCGGCCGGTCCACCAGATACGTCTCGCTGTAGAGGTCGGACTCTTCGATCGGCGCGCCGCGCGACTCGGACAGCTTGATCGCGAGCAGCTGGCGCTGGTAATTCCAGTCGTAGAGCGCTTCGGCCGCGGTCAGTCCCTCGTAACACTGCAAGCGGATCAGTGGCGTATCAAGCACCGCGGCAAGGGTTTTCGCGGCGGTGGTCTTCCCAACACCGGGCTCGCCTTCGAGCAGCAGCGGCCGGTTGAGCGCAGCGGCGAGGTAGAAGGCCGACGCCGTGCCCTCATCGAGCAGGTATCCGCCCTCATCGAATCGGCCGATGACGTCCTCGACGCTGGTGAAAGTCACGCCTGCGCCGCCGCAAAGGAGTCTCGACAACCCGGGCAGCAGAACCAGTGGGTCTCGGCGCCGATTTGCAGGTGTGTCGTCTGGGGTCCGACCGTGACCGTCATCCCGCAGATCGGATCCACCGCGGTTGCGGGCGCGTCCGGGCGGGGCGCCACCGGCAGGCCACCGTGACGCACGCCGGCGATCACCTCCGCGGCGATCGACACCGCGACCTCGCTTGGCGTCTTGGCGCCGATGTCCAATCCGGCCGGGGTGTGCACGCGGGCTCGCTCGGCATCGTCGAGATCCATCGATTCCAGTACCGATGCTCCTCGGATGCGACTGGCCACCAACCCGACATAGCCGACGCCGGCGTCCAGCGCCGCGCCCACGGCCTCGGCTTCCGCGCCGCCGTGGGTGGCGATGACGACGGCGGTGGCGCCGTCGAAATCTCCGTCGTCACCGTCGCGGCGGACCTCATAGCCGAGCACCTCACATACCCTGGCCAGGCTCTCGGCAATCGGAGTGCTGCCACAAATCCGCACGAGGGGGGCCGGAAACTGCGGTGTCAGAAAGATTTCCAGCGCTCCACCGGACAGACATGGGTTGACCACCACACACGAGCCGGGAGCGTCGGGAAAGTGGACGTCGCCGTCGGGCAGCACCCGCAACAGCACGCTCTCGCCGGCCTGTAGCGCGCCGAGCGCAGCCTTGCGTACCGAGCTCTGCGCGCACTGCCCGCCGACGAATCCCTCGATACTGCCGTCGGCGAGCAGGATCGCCTCATCGCCCGCGCGCGCCGACGTCGGAGGCTGCGCACGCACCACTGTCGCGTGTACGAACGGTTTGCGTTCGTACAGCAGCTGTTTGGCGCGCTCGGCGATTGTCATCGGTACTCTCGTTAGATGGGAGGAGTGGCTCGGCCCTGCATGGCTTCCCAAACCCGAGACGGGGTCAGGGGCATGTCGGCGTGCCGGACACCGAAGGGGGCCAACGCATCCACCACTGCGTTGACCACCGCGGGCGGTGAGCCGACGGTCGCTGATTCACCGATACCCTTGGCCCCGATCGGATGATGCGGTGACGGCGTCACGGTGTGCCCGGTCTCCAGGTGCGGCACCTCGACCGCGGTCGGGATCAGGTAATCCATCAGCGATCCGCCCAGACAGTTGCCTTCTTCGTCGAACGCGATCATCTCCATGAGCGCCATCCCGATGCCGTCGACGATGCCGCCGTGCACCTGGCCCTCGATGATCATCGGGTTGATCTGGGTGCCGCAGTCGTCGACCGCCAGGAAGCGACGGACCTTCACCACCGCGGTACCGGGGTCGACATCGACGACGCAGAAGTACGCCCCGTACGGGTAGGTCAGGTTTTCCGGGTTGTAGCAGACCTCGGCGTCCAGACCACCCTCGAGACCTTCCGGCAGATCTCCGGCGCCGTGCGCGCGCATCGCGATGTCCTGGATGGTGACCGCGGCCGAAGGGTCGCCCTTGATGTGGAAGGAACCCTTGTCCCACTCCAGGTCTGCGACCGACGCCTCGAGCATGCCGGAGGCGATGATCATGGCTTTGTCGCGGATCTTGCGCGCCACCAACGCCGCTGCCGCACCCGAAACCGGGGTGGAGCGGCTGCCGTAGGTGCCCAACCCGAACGGGGTCTGGTCGGTGTCGCCGTGTACGACGTCGATATCGTCGGGCGGGATGCCGAGCTCTTCAGCGACGATCTGGGCGAACGTCGTCTCGTGCCCCTGGCCCTGCGTCTGCACCGAAAGCCGCAGCACCGCTTTGCCGGTCGGATGGATACGCAACTCACAGCCGTCGGCCATACCCAGGCCGAGGATGTCCATGTCCTTGCGCGGGCCGGCACCCACCGCCTCGGTGAAGAACGACATGCCGATGCCCATCAGCTCGCCGCGGGCCCGTTTCTCGGCCTGCTCGGCACGCAGCTGGTCATAGCCGATCATGTCCATGGCCAGCCGCATAGTGGCCTCGTAGTCACCCGAGTCGTACACCCAGCCGGTCTTCGATTTGTACGGAAATTGCTCGGCCCGCAACAGGTTTGCCAACCGCAGCTGCGCCGGATCCATCTTCAGCTCGTGAGCCAGACAGTCGACAAGCCGCTCGACGAAGTAAACCGCTTCAGTGATGCGGAACGAGCAGGCGTAGGCCACCCCGCCCGGCGCTTTGTTGGTGTACACCGCGGTCATGTGACAGTAGGCGGCGTCGATGTCGTAGCTGCCGGTGAACACCCCGAAGAAGCCGGCTGGGTACTTCACCGGGGCGGCAACGCCGTTGAACGCGCCGTGGTCGGCCAACACCGTGGAGCGGATGGCCTGGATTTTGCCCTCTTTGGTGGCGGCGATCTCGCCGACCATGATGTAGTCGCGCGCGAAGCCGGTAGAGGTCAGGTTCTCGCTGCGGTCCTCCATCCACTTCACCGGCTTACCCAGCACCAGTGAGGCGACGATCGCGCACACATAACCCGGGTAGATCGGCACCTTGTTGCCGAACCCGCCCCCGATATCGGGCGAGATGATCCGGATCTTGTGCTCCGGCAGGCCGGCCACCAATGCGTAGAGCGTGCGGTGGGCGTGCGGCGCCTGGGTGGTCGACCAGAGGGTCAGCTTGCCGGTCACCGGATCGAGGTCGGCCACCGCACCGCAAGTCTCCATCGGCGCGGGATGTACTCGGGGATAGATGATTTCCTGCTTGACGACGATTTCGGCGTTGGCGAACACGGCCTCGGTGGCCGCGGCGTCACCGGTCTCCCAGTCGAAGCAATGGTTGTCGGCCTTGCCGTCCAGGTCGGTGCGGATCACCGGAGCCGACGGGTCCAGTGCGGTGCGCACGTCGATCACCGGATCCAGTGGCCCGTAGTCGACGTCGATGAGCTCCAACGCATCTCGCGCCGAATAGCGGTCCTCGGCGACGACGAACGCCACCTCCTGGCCCTGGAAACGCACCTTGTCGGTGGCCAGCACTGCCTGGACGTCGTTGGACAGCGTGGGCATCCAGGCCAGCCCCTTCTCGGCCAGGTCGGCACCCGTGACGACGGCCTTGACCTTCGGGTGGGCCTGGGCTGCGGTGACGTCGATGCTGTTGATCGTGGCGTGTGCATACGGCGAGCGCAGGATCGCCAGGTGCAACATGCCCGGCAGCTGAACGTCATCGACGTAGTTGCCGCGGCCGCGGATGAACCGGGGGTCCTCCTTGCGGAGCATCCGGCCGTAGCCGCAGGGCTTTTTGTT
The DNA here is from genome assembly GCF_002086695.1 of Mycolicibacterium rhodesiae. GTDB lineage: Bacteria > Actinomycetota > Actinomycetes > Mycobacteriales > Mycobacteriaceae > Mycobacterium > Mycobacterium rhodesiae. Next base: position 90,914 of record NZ_MVIH01000003.1, on the reverse strand, counting down.
GTTGTCGGCGGTGTCCTCGGGCCGATGCTCAACAGTAGTCACGCCTGCACCTCCTCGGTCGAGTGCTTGGCGGCCCACTGGATCGAGCGGACGATCGTGGTGTAGCCGGTGCAGCGACAGATCTGTCCCGAGATGGCTTCGCGGATCTCTTCTTCGGTGGGATCCGGGTTTTCGTCGAGCAGGGCGCGGGCGGTGATCATCATGCCCGGAGTGCAGAATCCGCACTGCAGGCCGTGACACTGCATGAAGCCTTCCTGCACCGGGTCCAGCGTGGCGCCGTCGGCCAGCCCCTCGACCGTGCGGATATCGTGCCCGGACGCCATTGCGGCCAGCATGGTGCAGGACTTCACCGGTTCACCGTCCACCGACACCACACAGGTGCCGCAATTTGATGTGTCGCAGCCCCAATGGGTTCCGGTCAGGCGCAACTGGTCGCGCAGGAAATGCACCAGCAGCATTCGGGGCTCGATCTCGGCATTGACCTGTTCGCCGTTGACGGCCATGGTCACGTGCATCAGTCAATTCCCCTTCGGTGCGGGTATTGCGCGAACCCGGTCGACCGCGGTGCGCAGTGTTCGGATGGTCAACTCGGAGGCCAGGTGCCGTTTGTAATCGGCGGTGCCGCGCTGATCGGTGGCGGGCTCACAGGCCTGGGCGGCCAGCCGGCCCGCTTCGGCGAAGGTGTCGCTGGTCGCCGGTGCCCCGATCAGTGCGTCGCGCACGGCGACCAGCCCCTCGGCCACGGCGTTGACGGCGGTCAGACCGACGCGTGCGGCAACGATCCGGTCACCGTCGAGCGTCACCGCGGCGCCCGCCGCGGCCACCGCCCAATCCCCTACTCGCCGTTCTACTTTCAAATAGGCGCTGGAGGTGTTGTGTCGCACCGGGATCCGCACTTCGGTGAGGATCTCGTTGTGGGCCAGCGCGGTCTCGTAGGGCCCGAGGATGAAATCGTCGATCCCGATCTGGCGCTGGCCACCCGGTCCGCGGGCCACGATCACCGCGTCGAGGATTTCGCACACCGTGGATAGGTCCTCGGCGGGATCGGCCTGGCACAGCGACCCGCCGACGGTGCCGCGGTTGCGCACCACGGGGTCCGCGATCACCCGTTCGGCGTCGGCGAAGATCGGGCAGACGTCACGCAGCGAGGTCGACGCGAGCACTTCGCGGTGCCGTGTCATCGCGCCGAGGCGGGCCAGGGTGGGCTCCACCGTGATGTAGCCGAGCTCGCCGGCGAGGTCGTTGATGTCGATCAGATACTCGGGGTTGGCGATGCGCAGTTTCATCATCGGCAACAGGCTGTGCCCGCCTGCGACGACGAACGCGCCCTCCCCCAGGCGGTCGAGCAAGCCGACGGCATGGTCCACGCTGGTAGCGCGCTCGTATTCGAATGGACCCGGTACTTGCATGTGACCGACCTCACGTCCGCGGATGGGACCCCAGTGTCGGCCTGCTCATTCCGAAGCGTCAATAGCGACTTAAGTGATCGCTTAACTCCCCTGGCAGCGAAGGGCTACCGTCATCGTCGTGATGAATCCGGCCGCCGAGAACCGACAGTGGCTGGCCACCGCCACCCCACCGGCGGGCGACGATTTCGGCGGCGATCGACACCGCCGTCTCCTCGGGGGTACGTGCCCCGAGGTCCAGTCCGATCGGGCTGGCGAGCTTGCCCAGCTCGTCCTCGGTGAGGCCGGCTTCGCGCAACCGGTCCAGCCGGTCGTCATGGGTGCGCCGCGACCCCATGGCACCGATGTAGCCGACTTCGAGGCGCAGGGCGACCTCCAGCAACGGCACGTCGAACTTCGCGTCGTGGGTGAGAACGCAGATCACAGTGCGGGAGTCGATGGTTCCGGCTGCGGCCTGCGCAGCCAGGTACCGGTGCGGCCAATCGACGACCACCTCGTCGGCGGTGGGGAATCGCGCCGGGGTGGCGAATACCCCGCGGGCATCGCACACCGTGACCCGATAGCCCAGGAACGAGCCCTGCTGGGCTACCGCGGCGGCGAAGTCGATGGCCCCGAAGACCAGCATGCGCGGGCGTGGTGCGTGGCTGGCGACGAACACCTCCATGCCCTCGCCGCGGCGTTGCCCGTCAGGGCCGTAGGTGAGCACTTCGCTGCGACCGGCCGCGAGCAATCCGCGGGCATCATCGGTCACTGCGGCGTCGGCGCGGCCCGAGCCCAGCGTCCCTTCGACGTGCTCGGGTCCCAGAACCATCCGGCGCCCCAACCAGTCCGGGTCCGGGTGGGTGATGACGGTGGCAATCGCCACCGGCCGGTGCTCGGCGATGGCGTCGATGACCTGTTCGAGGTGCGGAAAGCTGCGCTGCGACACCGGTTCGACGAAGATGTCGAGGATCCCGCCACATGTCAGACCGACGGCGAAAGCATCGTCGTCGCTGACACCGTAGCGCTCCAGTCTGGGCATCCCGGTCGCGACGACCTCGGTGGCCGATTCGTAGACCGCGCCCTCCACGCAGCCCCCCGAGACCGAGCCGCTGACCGAGCCGTCGGGGGCGACGACCATCGCCGCACCCGGCTGGCGCGGCGCCGATCGGAAGGTGCGCACCACGGTGCCCAGACCCGCCGTGTCGCCGGTTCGCCAAATCGCCGCCAGTTCCGCGAGAACGTCCTGCACGGTTTCAAACGTAGGCTGATTTCGTGACACCGGCGCAACTTCGGGCCTTCTCGGCCGTGGTGCGACTGGGCTCCGTGCGAGCAGCAGCCGAGGAATTGGGCGTTTCCGACGCCGGCATCTCGATGCACGTGGCCCAGCTGCGAAAGGAACTCGACGACCCGCTGTTCAGCCGTACCTCGGCCGGGCTGGCATTCACCCCGGGCGGATTACGGCTGGCCTCCCGGGCCATCGAGATCCTCGGCCTGCAGCAGCAGACGGCCATCGAGGTGACCGAGGCGGCGCACGGCCGGCGGCTGCTGCGCATCGCCGCGTCGAGCGCGTTCGCCGAGCACGCCGCGCCAGGACTGATCGAGCTGTTCTCGTCGCGGGCCGACGACTTGTCGGTGGAACTGAGCGTGCATCCGACAGGACGGTTCCGCGACCTGATTCAATCCCGGGCCGTCGACGTCGCACTGGGGCCCGCGGCCACCGATCCCGGCGCCGAGATCACCGTCCGGCCGTTCTTGAAGTACCAGATCATCACCGTGGCCTCACCGGGCAGTCCACTGGTCACCGGCACACCGACGCCGGCACTGCTGCGCGACCAGCACTGGATGCTCGGCCCGTCTGCGGGCGGCGCCGACGGCGAAATCGCCTCTTTCCTAAGGTCTTTGGCGATTCCCGAAGCCAACCAACGGATCTTCCAGAGTGATGCCGCCGCGCTCGAAGAGCTCCAGCGCGTCGGCGGGGTGTCGCTGGCGGTGGGATTCGCCGTCGGCAAGGATCTCTCGGCCGGCCGGCTGGTACATGTCAAGGGGCCGGGCCTGCAGCTCTCCGGTGAGTGGTGCGCCTCGACACTGCCGGTGAGCGCACGTCAGCCCGCGGTCACCGAGCTGGTGAACTTCATCACCACCCCGCGCTGCACGCAGGCGATGATCCGCGGAACCGGCGTCGGGGTGACCAGGTTCCGGCCGAAAGTGCATGTGACGCTGTGGAGTTGATGTCGAGATCGACGTGCTGGCGCGACTAGCTTGGGAAGTTGACGTTTTTGGTGACGGCTTCCCATTCGTCGATCGACGCCGAGAACGCAGCGAGCTTGTCTCGGACCGCCTTGAGGACGTCGCGGCCGAGTAACAACCGGAGCGGCGGGTCCTCCAGCTTGGTGACCATCAGCACTGCCTCGGCGACCTTGCGCGGATCCCCGGGCAGATGGTCGGCGAAATCCTTGATCAAGGTTTTGCGGCTGCCGACGCTGTCGTCGTAATCACCGATCGGCGTGGACGATTCCCACATCGACCGTTTGGCCCAATCGGTGCGGAAGGCGCCGGGCTCGATTGCCGTCACCTTGATCCCGAGTGGCTTGACCTCCTGGGCAAGCGCCTCGGTGAGCGCTTCCAGCGCGAATTTCGTCGACGAGTAATACGCGTTGGGCGGGTTGGCCACCAGTCCCGTCATCGACGAGATGTTGATGATGTGCCCGGCTCCACGTTCCCGCATCGACGGCAGCACCGCCTTGATGGTGTCGACAACACCGAAGTAGTTGGTGTCGAACAAGAGCCGGACCTTCGCGTCCTCCCCCTCCTCGACTGCCGACAGGTAGCCGTTGCCTGCGTTGTTGACCAGTACGTCCACCCCACCGAACGTGGCATCGGCCGCGGCCACCGCGTCGGCTATCAGGTCCTTGTCGGTGACGTCGAGCGCGATGGCCAGGGCACGATTTCCGAACTCGTCAGCCAGATCCTGGACCGACTCAATCCGCCGAGCCGTCACCACCACATTGTTTCCGGATTCCAATGCGGCACGGGCGATCTCGCGCCCAATGCCGGTCGAGCATCCGGTAACCAGCCAGCAACCCATCTCAGTTGGTCCTCTCGTTCGGGGTGCCTTCGGGCAGGCGGCGCAGATACGCCTGCCGCCGAGACGCCAACTGTTCGGCCCGCTGTTCGACGGTGACGCGGGCGAGGCCGGGCACCTCGTCGTCGAGCCGGTCGAGCGGAACGACGCGGCCGGTCGCGCCGAGATCGGGTGTCGGGCCGCCCTCGCCGAACTCCGCCATCCGCAGCGTGAGTACGCCTTCGCGCAGGCCGTCGGAGTCGATCCAGTTGGCCACCCCGGGATCGACCGGGGAGATCACGTAGGTGTAGCTGCCGTCGGCGTCGGGCACCGACTGCGCCTTGTTCAGGCTGCCGGTGGCATCGACGATGTTGAGCGTGGTGCCCCAGATGTTGCTCAACGGAACCGTGAAGTATTCCGCGCCACCGTCATTGACGTTGACCACGAAGGTCTCCTCAGGGCCGAGGTCGAACCGGCCCATCACATACACCTGGTTCTTCATCGCGCCCACCTTGTCCGCCGACCAGGCCAGGTTGAAGTGGTTGGCAGGCATCTTGTAGATGCCGTGGCTGAGCTTGCCGGTGAAGTTCGCGAAGTACGCCATCATCTCCGCGGTGGCCTCGGCTTGCTCGTCGCGGGTGCGTGCCGGGGAGCCCGGCGCACCACCGAGACGTTCGACGGTGATGTGGTTGGGATCGTCATTTGCCCAGTCCAACAGGACATCTCGGATGTAGAACTCGTGCGCCTCGGAGGTGGTCTGCACATGGTTGCGCCGCCCGTTCGCCGGCTCGGAGTCCACGGTGATGGTGTAGCTGTTATCGCTGTCGACATCCATGGTCTTGCCGTTGAGCACTGCCACGGTGCCCATGTTGGCATCCCACAGCGTGAAATAGTTCTCGGTCATCCGGTGTTCGCCGACGCGACCGCGGATCTCGTAGCGCTCATCGCCCGAGATCGGAATCACCCGGTACACGGTGTCCGGATTGTCGATGCCCCAACGTGATCCGGGTATCTGCCGATCTGCGACCGGATGCGCCAGCCGGGTGATACAGCTGACCTTCGGCCGCAGCTTGTCCTGGTTGGATGACCACACCGCCGCCGAGAACATCACCTCGGCGAACGCCGCCTCGAACCGCTCCCGCATGGCGTCGGAGGCTTTGGCGCGACTCAGCCAGTTCTCCGCGACCGTTCGGTAGGCCTCCTTGACGGTCGGGTGTTCGGTCAGCTCGAGTGCCGCTAGCTCCTGCTCGTGCTGTGACGGTGTCGCGACCGGGTCGTCGGCGCTCATTGGTTGTCCTTTCGAAACCGCTTGTTGTACAGGGAGAAGCGTTCGTCGACCTGCCCGTCGCTGAGCCCGTAGGCGCCCAGGTCGTACGGCGGGCGCGGAACTTCGCGCGGCCGGTTGGCCAGCCAGCCGGACATCGCGGCGGCCGCGGTGCCGGTGAGCTCCAGCCCGACCGCGTCGTACACCCGGCGAACCTCGCCGATCGGGTCGCCGACCGCATCCTCGTACTGGATGTCGGTGACCCGGGCCGACTCGTCGGACCAACTGTCCCGCACGGCCATTGCGCGGTCGTTGGTCCAGCCCATCCGCTCGAGCCATTGCGCCCCTACCCGCCGCGGGTCGACCTCGTCGGCGTGCATGGCGTGCAGGGTCGCGTTGAGACTGGCGCCGGAGGCGACGGTGGTACGCGGATCGCGATGCATATGGACGACGTGTACGTCGGGGAATTCGTCCCGCAGCGCATCGAAGTATCCGAGATGGGCAGGCGATTTCAGCACCCAGCGACCGGCGGTGATCCCGCGGCGGCGCTGCTGCCACTGCAGGAATTTGAGCATGCGGTGCAGATAACGGTAGGCCGGCGCGAAGTCCTGGGTGTTCAGCCACGATCGGTAATTGGGCAGATTGGCGCCGGACTCCGGAACATGCGACAGGAAGGCGTCAGCCAGGAAGACGATCTCTTCCTCGGCTTCCCTGGCATACATCGGATGAATGGCGAACAGCTCGGGGGCCAGCTCACGGGACTTGTTCTCCCGTGCTTCGCTGATCGCGATACGCGGGTCGGTGCCGTCGAAGTCGTGGTCCAGTTTCGGCGCCGCCTCGACCACCTCCCAGCCGCGGGCACAGTGCAGTCGCGTGTCGGCGGCGAGCAGCCGCTGCAGCAGCGTCGTCCCGCTGCGCATCATCCCGACGACCACGATCGGCGCATCGATCTGTTCGTCGAGGATCTCGGGGTGACGCTCGATCCAGGCTTGCGAGCGCAGCCGCATGCGGAGGCTGTGCACGATGCCCGACCGGAGGATGTGCTCACCGATCGCGTTGAGCCCCGCACCGGGATAGTCGTCGAGCAGGACCCCCAGGGGTTCCTCGAACTCGCCGGGGCCCCACTCGGTCAGTCCCTCTTTGCGCTGCGCGTCGGCCAGGACGGCCGCCATCGCGAAGGTGCCCGCGTCAGCCATCAGCTCAGAACTTCAGGTGCTGGCTCACGTCGCCGACCTGGTCGACGAACATGGTGCGCGAGTCGAACCACCACCGGCCGTCGATCCGATGGAAGGTGTCGTGATAGTGCCCGGTGACGATGACCTGCAACGGCAGCTCCGGAGTGGCCTGGGTGACGCAGTAGTAGGACCTGCTGCGCGCGGTGCCGGCCTCGTCGTCGATGTACAGCTGCACATTGCTGGTGTTGTGCTTGGTCTTCGGCGTCCCGTCCTCGTAGAGGCGGGTGGCCATCTCGTACATGCCCCGAACCCGGTCCCGCCCCTCGAAGACCGTCTCGGGCGGCCCGTTCTCCACGCCGCAGATGCGCCCGTGCGCGAACAGGTCGGCGACCCCGTCGAGGTCGCCGGCGTCGATCAGTTCGGCATAGACGTAGATGAGGTTGGTGATCGCTTGCGCACTGTCGCTCATGTCAAGGCGATGATTGCAGAGCAATTGCTTAGATGGGCTTGTTTGTCCAGAATTGCCGCTATGCTCGCCCGCGTGACTCAGTGGTCGCCGGCCCGGCTCGGCAATCTCACCGGTAAGCGAATCATCGTGACAGGCGCGACCAACGGCGTGGGGCTGGGCACGACGCGGGCCCTGGCCCACGCGGGGGCCCACGTGATCATGGCCGTCCGCAACACCGCCCTCGGCGAGCAGCGGGCCGCCGAGATCCCCGGATCCACGGAGGTGATCGAGCTGAACCTGGCCGATCTCGGATCGGTCCGCAGCTTCACCGACCGGCTCGACGGCGACGTCGACATCCTCATCAACAACGCCGGCGCACTGACCGACAAGCGCCACGAGACCGTCGACGGTTTCGAGACCACCTTGGGAACCAACGTGCTCGGCCCGTTCGCGCTGACGAACCTGATGTTCCCCAGGGTCCGTTCGCAGATCATCAACGTCTCCTCCGACGGCCACCGCCAGGCGACGCTCCGACTGGACGACATGCACCTGCGCCACAGCAAGTGGACGTCGATGGGCGCCTACACCCATTCGAAGCTCGTCATGATGCTGTGGGGCCTGGAGCTCGACCGGCGGCTGCGCGCCGCGAACTCCGGCGTCGTCACCCAACTTGTCCATCCGGGCTGGGTGGCCTCGAACCTGACGCACACGTCCGATTCACCGCTGATGTCGTTGGCGCACAAGGTGGCCAAGGGAGTGGCCGACCGGTTCGGCAATGACATTGATCAGGGTGCGGCACCGACGCTGTACTGCATCAGCGAGCCGATCCCCCCGGGCAGCTACGTCGGGGCCAGCGCGCGTCTGGGATTGCGCGGAGAGCCGGCGCTGATCGGTCGCTCCCCCGGGGCATGCGATTACGACGCGGCGGCCCGAGTGGTGGAGTTCGCCGAAAAGGAAACCGGCACAACTATTCCGGTCTAGTGGTCAAAACGGTTTGGCGGTGAAGCCCCACCGCAGCAAGGCGGCCTCACGCCGCGCCTGACCGTGTAGCTGCGCCGGACGTTGCCCCGCGGATGCGGGCTTGCCGTTGGCGCCAAACGCCCAGTAGGCCTGCAGATATGGCAGCGGTGTGGCATGACCCGAGGCCAATCCGCCGAGACCGGCCACGGCCAGTGCCGCCGACAATTCTTCTCGGGTGAACGCGGCCGCTTCGCTGGCGATCGCGTCCTGGCGCAAGCCCATCGGCGAGTCCGGGTCCACACATTGCAACATCGCCGGGCACGCCGACGGGTCGCGCAGCCGGGCGAAATCGGAGATCCACAAGGCCGCGCCACTGCCCCGCTTGACCGCGGCGATCTGGCGGAGGGCGGCGGCAAGTACGTCGGCATCCGGAAGTTGATGAAGGGTCCACATACACGAGATCGCGTCCCATGGCGCACCCGCGATCGAATCCGGCAGCGCGGTGATATCCGCCTGCACCAATTCCACCCGGCCATCGAGACCCTCGGCTGCGAACAGATCCCGCGCTGTCGCGAGCATGTTGGGAGCCAGGTCTACACCGACGGCAGTGATGTCCGGGCGACGACGCAGCACCGCGCTCAGCGCACGGCCGGAGCCGATGCCGAGATCGAGAAGCCGGCCGCCCGGCGGGAGCATCACATCCAGCGCCCGGGCACACAGGTCATACACAGCACGCATTCCCGGATTCGCCCCGCCACCGGCGTGAAAGTAGGCGACGGATTCGGCGTCGTCCATCACCATCGGTTCGGGAATGCGTTCACGCCCGGGCGAATGCCGCCGTTCACGCATGACGATCCCTGGTATCCGCCACAGCGGCCGAATCCCCATTCCCGAAACCTTCTTCCCGCGCCCGTTTACGCCCCCATCATTAAACCCGGACTCAATCGGTACACTTTCGTTCCTCAGTGAAATAGTGGAGGACCACGTGACTCAGGCCCCATCCAGCGGTGGCCTCGAATCGTTGCCGCTGGCGCCGGTGAATCCGATGCCGTTGCGCCAGCGCCTCAAAGCCGTCAAGGAATTCAGCACGGGCACCGAGAGACTGCGCGACGCCGGTGGCCCGGTCACCCGGTTCACCGTCGGCCCGCGTTGGCTGATGCCGCCGATGGTCCTCGTCACCTCGCCGGCCGCGCTGCGCGACGTCCTCAGCATCAAGGACGGGTCGGTCGACAAGACCAGCCCGGTCTTCGACGAGATGCGCCGGATCATCGGCGCCAACCTCGCCGACCTCCCGTATGAGCCGTGGCGGCCGCGGCGGCGCACCATCCAGCCGGTCTTCACCAAGCAGCGGGTCCGCGAATTCGGCGGCCACATGGCGCAAGCCGCCGACTCGGTGTGCGAGGCCTGGCCGGACGGCGGCGAGGTGGATCTCGACGCCGAGTCACGTGCGCTCACCCTGCGGGCGTTGGGCCGCTCCGTGCTCGGCATAGATCTGGAAGCGCGCGCCGACGATGTCGCCGAACCCTTGCGGGTCGCGCTGTCCTACGCCATCTCCCGCGCCACCCGCCCGGTGCGTGCCCCCCGCTGGCTGCCCACCCCGGCGCGGCGCCGGGCACGCGAGGCCAGCGCGAAGCTGCATCGTCTCGCCGGTGACATCGTCAGCGAATGCCGGCGCGATCCGAATCGGGTTGCGCCGCTGGTCCACGCCCTGATCGCCGCGGAGGACCCCGAGACCGGAAAGCGGCTGTCGGACAACGAGATCTGCGACGAGATCATCATCTTCATGTTCGCCGGCCACGACACCACCGCGACCACGCTGGCCTACGCGTTGTGGGCACTCGGCCGCGATCCGGCCTGCCAGGACCGCGTCGTCGCCGAGGTGGCCGCCCTGCCCGACCGGCCCTTGACCCCCGACGATCTGCCGAACCTGGGTTACACCGCGCAGGTGGTGCGCGAGTCGCTGCGGCTGTGCCCGCCGGCGCCCACCGGCACCAGGATGGCGTGCCGAGACCTCGACATCGCCGGTTATCGCGTGGAGGCCGGCACCATGGTGGTGCTCGGCAGGATGGCGGTCCAGCGCGATCCGACCCTGTGGGATGATCCGCTGCGCTTCAACCCCGACCGGTTCGGCCCGGAGGCCGCCAAGAAGCTCGAACGGTGGCAGTACATCCCGTTCGGCGGTGGTCCTCGCTCCTGCATCGGTGACCACTTCGCCATGCTGGAAGTCACGCTCGCCTTGGCAAGCATCATCCGCCGGGCCGAAATCGCATCGCTCGAACCGGATTTCCCGCTCGCATTGCATTTCACGATGATCGCCGGCGCGCCGATTCGCGCCCGAGTCCGAAAGCGCTGACACATGGCCGTTGACGAAACAGCAGGCTACTCCGCCCACATCCTGAGCGACGGCGACGCCGCCCTCGATGCGCTTCGGCAGGACCCGGGTATCGAGTTCATCGACCATCGTGCGGCGTTGCTCGAAGACCTTCGGAAGTTGCAGCCCGCACCGGGACCCGAGCTTCTCGACGAGCCCACCCGGTGGGCGCACTATCCGTGGCGTCGAACGGTTGTTGCCATCCTGGGGCCGAACGGGTTTCACGCCGTCCGCACCGACCGCAACCGCAACCTGATCACCGCCGCGGAGCAACGACAGCTGCACACCATGCGGATCGCGATTGCCGGGCTGAGCGTCGGTCATGTCATCGCCCACACGCTTGCCGCCGAAGGGCTGTGCGGCACACTGCGTCTCGCTGATTTCGACCATCTCGAGCTTTCGAATCTGAACCGGGTGCCTGCCACGATCCTGGACATCGGTCTCAACAAGGCGATCGTGACGGCCCGGCGTATCGCGGAACTCGATCCGTATCTGCGGGTCGAGGTCATGACCTCGGGTGTGCGCGCGGATTCCCTCGACGAATTCCTCGACGACATCGACATCGTGGTCGAGGAATGCGATTCACTGGACATGAAGGTCCGAATCCGCGAGGCGGCCAGGGACCGGCGGCTCCCGGTGCTCATGGCCACGAGTGATCGCGGGCTGATCGACGTCGAGCGGTTCGACCTCGAACCGCACCGTGCGGTCATGCACGGCGTTCTCGGCGGGGTGGACTCCGCACAGTTGGCCGCGTTGTCCCAGCAGGACCGCATCCCGTACATGCTGCGCCACCTGGACGCCAGCCGCTCGTCGAGCCGACTGACCGCGTCGCTCGTCGAAGTCGGCCACACGCTGTCCACCTGGCCGCAGCTGGCCGGCGAGGTCACTCTGGGCGCCACCATCGTCGCCGAGGGCGCCCGTCGCATCGGCCTCGGTGAACCGCTGGCATCCGGCCAGGTCCGCATCGACATCGGCCAGGCGCTCGACGAGATCTCCGAACCGGACCTGGGCGCCCCGGCACACCCCGGCCTCGACGCGCCGGCGCCGGATGTCGACGAGCCACGTGACGCGGCAGTCGCGATCGCCCGCGCCGCGGTTCGTGCTCCCTCGGGGGGCAATGCCCAGCCCTGGGAGATCGAGGCCGCCGCGGACTCCGTGCGGATTCGGATTGCACCGCAATACAAGTCGATGATGGACGTTGCGTTCCGTGGCAGCGCGGTGGCGGTGGGTGCGGCGACCTTCAACGCCCGGATCGCGGCGGCGCACGCCGGGGTGCTCGGCCCGGTGCAGTGGTCCTCAGATGATGCCACTCTCCTCGAGGCCACGCTGCGGCTGGGCGCCGCCGGGGACGCCCAACTCGCCGGGCTGTACAAGCCGATGCTGCGACGGGAGACCAACCGCCGCCAAGGCACTCCGCAGCCACTGGCGACGGCAACGATCGACGCCCTGAACGAGTGGGCGGCCCGCGAGGGTGCCGGACTGCATCTGCTCACCGAACGTAGCGACATCGACACCGCGGCAACGATTCTTGCAGCGACCGACAGGCTCCGGTTCCTCACCCCGCGGCTGCACAGGGAGATGATCTCAGAGATGCGCTGGCCCGGTGATGAACCGGCGGACAGCGGAATCGACGTCCGCGGGCTGGAACTCGCCCCTGGCGACTTCGCGGTGATGGATATCCTGCGGCGCTCGGACGTGATGGGGCTGCTGGCCGACTGGGACGCCGGGGAGGCCCTCGGTGACGATGTAGCCGACCGCGTGCATGCGACGTCGGCGGTAGCGGTGATCACCACGACCGGGCATCAGCTCATCGACTACGCCCGCGGCGGTTCGGCCGCCGAAGCCGTGTGGATCGTCGCCCAGCAACACGGCTTGGCGGTGCACCCCATCTCACCGGTGTTCCTGCATGCTGTGCACCACCACGAATTGTCGGAGCTGGCACCGGCTTTCGCTCCCCAGCTGGTCGAGATCAAGTCGCGGTTCACCGAACTGGTCGGTATCCAGCCGGGGGAATCTCTGGTCTTGATCCTCCGGCTGGCACACGCGGGGCCCGCATCGGTCCGCAGCCGGCGACGTCCGCTTCCGTAGACCAGCTGACTCAAGCCCGGTTTCAGGCCTGCCTGCCGCCCTCCAGCGCGCGGATCAGACTGGCTGCGTCCCACGGGCCCTTGTGCCGAACGCCGTTGACGAAGAACGTCGGTGTCGCGTTGAGATCCATCAGTTCGCCGTCCTGCGCGTCGTCGTCGACGCGGTGCAGCACCCGCGATGAGTGCAGGTCGTCATCGAATTGAGCGATGTCACAACCGACTTGATCGGCATAGCGGTAGATGTGCTGCCATTCGAGATGGTCCTGAAACTCGAACATCTGCGCCGCCAGGTCGAAGAATTTGCCCTGCAGGGCGGCGGCCTCGCTGGCCCGGGCGGCATCCATCGCACGGGGATGCACCCGCTCCAGCGGCAGGTGACGCCACACGTAACGCAACCGGTCGCCGAAGTACTCGCGGACTTCGTCGATCGATCCGGTGGCGCGGCTACAGAACGGGCATTCGAAGTCGCCGTACTCCACCAGCGTCAGCGGCGCGTCGGCGCGCCCGCGGATGTGGTCGCGTTCCGGGTCGACGTCGCGGACCAGCTTGAGGCCCACGGGCACGGGTGGGCTCAGCTTGTCGGTGAGCCGGAAGACGGCCCAGCCCAACGTGAATGCGATCACCGACGCAGCCAGGACGCCGACCCGGGCCAGGTCGGCCGAACGAGGATCGGGGATCGCCAGGTCGACGATGAACAGCGAGATGGTGAATCCGATACCGGACAGTGCGGCACCGCCGGCGACGCGCCGCAACGTCAAGCCCGGAGACAGCCGGCCGAGCCCGGTGCGCTGCACGATCCAGGTCGCCCCGGTGATGCCGATCAGCTTGCCGAGCACCAGGCCTGCCACCACACCCCAGGTCAGTGGCGAGCGGACGGCCGCCAGCACGGTGTCGGCGTCCAGCCGCACGCCGGCATTGGCCAACGCGAACAACGGCAGCACGCCGAACGAGACGTACGGTCCGAAACCGGTCACCAGCCGCTCGTTGATCGAAATCGAATCGCGCAGGCTGCGGGTGGCGGCGCGGGCGTACTCCGAATTCGGTGATTGACGGAACGCCCGGATCACGTCGACGGCCGCCTCCACCCGCTGGCGCTCGGGGGTGAACACCGGGATCACCAGCGCCACCACCACGCCCGCGAGGGTGGGGTGCACGCCACCGTTGAACAGCGCCAGCCACAGGGCAACGGCGAGAATCGAATACGACACCCCGCGAATGGCGGCCGGCAGGTAGCGCACGCCGATCAACGCACCGACGAGCACCGCGGCGAACACCAGCGGGATGACCCGAATCTGTTCGGAATAGAACAGCGCGATAGCGGCCAGTGCGCCCACGTCGTCGACGACGGCCAACGTCAGCAGGAACGTCCGCAGCCGCGCCGGATACTTGGGCGCGATGATGGCCAGCGCCCCGACCAGGAACGCGGTGTCGGTGGAGATGACCACGCCCCACGCGCTGGCGTCCTCACCGGAGGGGTTGAACAGCAGGAAGATCACCGCGGGCATCGTCAGTCCGGCGATCGCGGCGACCACCGGTACCAGCGCGCGGGAGCGTTCCGTCAGTTCGCCGATGGTGAACTGGGCCTTGACCTCCAGGCCGACGATGAAGAAGAAGAACGCCATCAACGCGTCGTTGACGAGCTCCTTGACCGTCAACTCGCCATGCAGATTTCCGAAGCTCAGGCCGACATGCGTTTCCCAGAACTCGGAATAGGTGTGTGTCCATGGCGAATTCGCCCACAGGATGGCCGCGAGGGTGAATGTCAGCAGAAGTGCCGCGGCTGCGTTCTCGCCAAAACGTTTCGCTGTCGGGTCGCGACCCAACCGGCTACCTCTCACGCTGTCACCGTATGCGCCGCCTCCATCAACATCCAACCCGACAGCTGCACAGACAGATCGCGCTCGGGAGTCTGCGATGAGTTCACCGCGCCCTCGACGAACTGTGCCTGCCCGCCGCCCGCGGCGGGGATCTCGGCGATGCTGCCCCACGAGGGGCCGAACAACGGCAAACCGTTCACGCTTTGGCGGTTGTCCCACGCCGCCTGCGCCGACGCCAACACGATTGCGCGGGCGCTCTCGCGGGTGTCCGCCGCCGCGTCGCCGGGCAAAAGCGTCACCGTGAGTGCGAGGTAGCGGGCGGTGATCCCGGCGAACAGGCCCCCGTCGCCGCCACCGGCCCCATTCAGGATTCCGCCGGGCGCCATGTGCTCACCGATCGCCGCGACCAGTCTCCGCACCCGCTCCGCGTGCCGCTCATCGCGCGTGCGCGCGGCCAGCTCGGCCTCGAGCCCGAGTACCACGCCCTGGCAATAGGTGTACTGCGCGCGTACCAGCGAGCCGGCCTTGATGCCGTCGAACACCAAGTGAGTCTCTGGGTCGATCAAGGTCTCGTCGATCCAGTCGGCCATCTGCTGTGCGCGGCGCAGCCGATCGTCATAGCGGCTCAGGAAGATCCCGGCCGGGCCGTTGGCGGGAGCGTTGAAGAACTGATCCTGCTTGCGCCAAGGGATTCCGCCGCCGTCCTCCGGCACCCAGGACGTGATGAACTGGTCGCACAGGGTTCTTTGGGCTGCCTTCAGCGCACGCACCCGTCCCAACCCGGCCACCTGGTCGGCGCGTTCGAGCGCCAAGGCCAGCCAGGCCATGTCGTCGTAGTAGCTGTTCGTCCAGCGTCCGTTGTTGCGCAGCCGATGCCCGCGGATCTGCCTCTTGATCTCGCCGAGCCGGTGCGGCTGCGGGTCGCGCAACTGGGCATCGACGAGACAATCGAGCAGGTGCGCCTGCCACCAGTAATGCCATGTTCCGAACAGCCGGTCCCGGCGGGTGGACGGCCAGGCAACGACGCCGAGCTGGGTTCCGGGCAGTCCCCAAACCCGGCGCAGGTGCCGCTTCGCGACGGCTGTTTCGGCGCTGGCAGCACGATTCGCCCACAGCTGGTCCATGTCGCCAATCCTGCCCTACCAGGCCTGCGAAAGGTCGGCCCATTGCCTGATCCAGGCGTGCATCGCGATGCCGGCGGCGACAGCGGCGTTGACGCTGCGTGTCGAACCGAATTGTGCGATCGACACGGTGACCGCCGCGCCCGTCTGGGCGGCTTCGGAGATGCCCGGCCCCTCCTGTCCGAAGACCAACACGCAATCCCGCGGCAGCTCGGTGGTTTCCAGCGGCACCGCGCCCGGGACGTTGTCGACAGCGACC
Organism: Mycolicibacterium rhodesiae; assembly: GCF_002086695.1. GTDB lineage: Bacteria > Actinomycetota > Actinomycetes > Mycobacteriales > Mycobacteriaceae > Mycobacterium > Mycobacterium rhodesiae. The sequence continues at coordinate 74,963 of NZ_MVIH01000003.1, read as the reverse complement.
ACGGTCAGTCCGGCACCGGCCGCGAAGGCCAACAGGTCCTCGGTGCTCTCATGATGGGCCAGTCGTTGGTAGCGGTCGGTGACCATGGCGCCGCGGCGATTCCACCGCCGCCTGCCGACGATGTGCACGGTGTCGACAGCGAATGCGTTGGCGGTGCGGACCACCGCCCCGATGTTGGCGTCGTTGCCGAAATTCTCGATCGCGATGTGCAACGCGTGCCTGCGCCGATCAATGTCGGCAATGATCGCGTCCCGAGTCCAGTAGCGGTAGGCGTCGACGACATTGCGAGTGTCGCCCTGGCGCAACAGGTCTGGGTCGTAGCGAGGATCGTCGGGCAGGTCACCCACCCAGGGCCCGACACCGGGGGCGCCGGTGCTCCACTCGGTGGGGCCGGCTTCAGTCACGGGTGACCCACAACACCGCATCGGGCCAGGCGTCCGGCAGGATAAGCACCCAAGCACCATAGGCCGCGCGCCCGGTTCAGGGCCGGCCGAATTCGCCGTTCCAAGGAGATTCAGCAACTCCGATGTTCCGGGCCGCCAGTGCCGGCGATTCACCGATCTTTGCCCTGACAGCCCTACAGCTCGATTTGCTGGCGGATTCTGCGCACACCGTTGCACAGATGGGACTTACAGCAGCCGGAATAGCCGTCCCGGGGTGGTGATTCTCGACCGCGGCGCGGCGGTCCCAGGGGGCAAAGCGAGAAGTGCGATACAGGTCACCCAACGCCCTTTCGGCCCCCTAGATCACGCTCGGCACATACCATTCGCCCGCCACGGCGCCGGTAATAACAGATCGGTCTCGGCCGATAGGGAGTCTAGGGTCTCCAGCTCGCTTGGCAGGTCCGCCGCCCTTGACCAGGAATTCTGTGCGCACAGGTGTTCACGCAAGCCGTCGCATCGGCCGGGGCACACTGCGGATTTCGTCGGCTACCCCCCGGTAACCAGCGCTTTTCCGGCTAACGGCTGGAGTCTTAGCACGTTTCGGCGAGATACTGATATTTGCAAGATCGAATAAATACCCCTTGTTCCACCTCGGTACCCGCTGCGGAACCCCCTACCGCAGGCCCCCCGAAAGATGGGAAATGATGAACGCCTCCGTGCTGGCCTTTCCGGAACAAAAGCTCTACACCCTGCCCGAAACCATTAGCTGGCGCGACGCCGATACCGGCTGCACGATCGTGCTCGCCCAACCGGACAGCGAACCCGGGCTATGGGAGGACTACCTGCAGGGAGCACTGAATAGTTATGCGAAGCACGGCGTCGAGGCTGCGCTGGACATCGACTCATTCCGGGACGGCCGCGACACCACCCTGTTCTATACCGCCGTTGACGACGACGGGAAGATGCTGGGCGGGCTGCGTGCCAAGGGACCGTATCTGAGCGCGGACGAATCGCACGCAATCGTCGAATGGGCCGGCCAGTCCGGTCAGGACGCCGTCCGCAAGATGATCACCGACCGCCTGCCGTTCGGTGTGGTGGAGATGAAGTCGGCCTGGGTCAGCGACGATCCCGCGCGCAGCGGTGAGCTCACCCGGGTGTTCGCGCGCACCGCGTTTCCCACGATGACCCTCCTAGGCGCCCAGTTCATCCTGGCGACCGCCGCCGCGCACGTCTTGGACCGGTGGAGCACCTCGGGTGGCGTGGTGGCCACCAAGATCCCGGCTGCGCCCTACCCCAGCGACCGCTACCGCACCAAGATGATGTGGTGGGATCGGCGCACCTTCGCCAACCACGCCGAGCCCAAGCAATTGGCCAAGATCGTCAAGGAAATGCGCATGCTGGCCGACATCTCCGACGAGTTCAGCGGCTTTGGCTTGCTGGCCGGGAGCGGAAGCTAGCACAACACCAACAAACCGATACCATCTCCTAAGCTCCACTAATCACGAGATGGCAGGATGACCACACCTTCCGAGACCGGGACTGCTGACAGCCTGGAGAATCTCGTCACGCATGTCGCGACGCAGCTGATGGCTGTCGATGCCGCGACGTCGCCCGGTGTTAGCCAGCAAGTCCTCGGCCAGCTGTCGTCATCCTTCGGTGTGGATGTGTGCTTTCTCCGCTACAACGACCACAGCATTCGGGCGACCCGGTTGATCGCAGAGTGGCCACCACACGAACGCGACCCAGACCCCCTCGAACTCATCTACTTCACCGATGCGGACCCGGTCTTCGCCGCCGCCGAGCACGCCAAGGAGCCGGTCTTCTTCCGCCCCGATCCGATTCCCGAAGACGAGTACCAGCGCCTCGTCGAGGAGGGCACGGGCATGGCCCTGACCTCGATGGCATCGGTTCCGCTGCTGTCCGGCGACACGACAACCGGATGCATCGGGTTCATCAAGTTCGGCATCAAGGACTGGACACCGGAGGAACTGAACGCACTCAAGGCAATTGCGTCGTTGTTCGCGCAGGTGCAGGCCCGCGTGGTCGCCGAAGATCAGCTGCGCTACCTCGCCGAGCACGACGACTTGACCGGACTGCACAACCGGCGGGCACTGCTCGCCCACCTCGATGAACGTCTGCGGGTGGGTCAGCAGGGCCCGGTCTCGGTGCTGTTCCTCGACCTCGACCGGCTCAAGGCGATCAACGATTATCTGGGGCACCATGCCGGCGACTGGTTCATCCAGGCGTTCGCGCAGCGGTTGCGCGAGGAGACCGGCGATGGCGACGTGATCGCCCGCCTCGGCGGCGACGAGTTCGTGATCGTGCCGGCCGGTTCGGTGGACGCCGATGCCGCTGAGGCACTGGCCCACCGGTTACAGGATGCGTTGCGCGACAGGGTGACGATCGGCGGAGAGACGCTCACCCGCACTGTCAGTGCCGGTGTCGCGTTGGGCGTTCCGGGTCGGGACACCACCTCGGACCTCTTGCGCCGCGCCGACCAGGCTGTACTCAACGCCAAGAACGCCGGCGGCAACAAGATCGCCGTCTTCACCGACGAGATGTCGTTGAGAAGCGAATTCCGCAACGACATCGAGTTACACCTGCAGAACGTGATCGACACCGGGTCCCTGATCTTGCACTACTTGCCCGAGGTCGACATGCGCACCGGGGAGATCTTGGCGACCGAGGCGCTGGTGCGCTGGCAGCACCCGACCCGCGGTCTGCTGCTGCCGGACTCGTTCATTCACGTGGCCGAATCCATCAATCTGGCAGGCGAATTGGGCCGCTGGGTGATGCGCACCGCATGCGAGGAGTTCAGTCGCTGGCAGGCCAGTGGCATCGCCAAGGACGCGGTCATCCGAATCAACGTCTCCCCCGTGCAGCTTGTCGCGGACGGATTCGTCCAGTCGGTCGCCGACACGATCGCCGAGTTCGGTCTAGACGGTAAATCGGTGTGCCTGGAGATCACCGAAAGTGTTGTGGTGCAGGACATCGAGACCACCCGCATCACTCTGGCGGGGCTCAAAGAGGTCGGTGTGCGCATCGCCATCGACGACTTCGGTACCGGCTACAGCGTGCTCACACATCTGAAATCGCTTCCGGTGGACACTCTCAAGATCGACAAGGGTTTCGTCCTCGAACTGGGCACCAACCCGGAGGATCTGGCGATCGTCCGAGCGATCATCGCACTGGCCGAGGCGTTCAACCTCGAACTGGTGGCCGAGGGCGTGGAGTTGCCGTCCGCGGCGATGACTCTTCTCCAGCACGGCTGCCACCGCGCGCAGGGCTTCTTGCTGTCTCGGCCCATCCCCAGTGATGCCATGGCCGAGCTGTTCGCCAAAGGCGTTATTCCCGTGGACTTTTCCGTGCCGATCCGGAACTGATTCAGAAGACGCTGTACAGCAATTCGACGCGACCGAATCGACTGGCTGTACGACTCACCACCGCGACCTGTGCACCGTCGGCAAGTTCAGTTTGGACAGGCCAGTCCGTCTCGGCGGGCAACGGTCCGACCGACAGCGCCACGCCCGCAGTCGCACGCACCAGTCGCGTCCGTTCCGGGCTGGCCAATTCCGCACCCGCGATGCGCCCGTGCTCAAAGATCAACCGCTGCAACACCGTACCGGGCGCACCGTAGATATCGCGCGCCTCGGCCTGCCCACGCAGCCACTCGGCCAGCGCAAGACCGGGGCGCTCCGAGTCGGGCTGGTAGTCGCCAAGCACCGCGACCCGGACTGTCTCGGCGGAGTCGGCGCGCATCGGCGTCATGATGTCGGGAACCTGGCTGTAGATCACGCCGAACGGCGAGGCGAGGCAGCGCACCGACCAGTCGCGCAGCCGAGAGCCGAAGAATGGTTCGATCGTGGCGCGGCGATCGGTCTTGACCGGCACGGGCTGAGCCCGAACCGCCGTGAGCTCGAGATCCCGGGCCGGCGTACCGGTCAACCCGAGGTCCTCGGTCATCGATTCCAGATAGGCAGCGGTGTCCGGGTCCATTGCCTGCCAGGGGATCTCAGCATCAGCGATCTCGACGTCCAGATCGTGATCGGCGCAGCTGATCGCGTGGGCGAGAGCGCCGGGACCCGCGCCGGCGCAGATCACGTCGACGACGTCATCCCACTGCCATTCCCAAGCCTCGATGGGCTCCTCGTCGTTTTTCACCTTGAGGTATCAGGTGGTCGGCAGGCCCAGGTCGGCCAGACCCAGCAGGCTTCGGTAGGGCACCCCTTCGGCCTCGATCGCCTCGGCCGCCCCCGTTGCCCGGTCAACCACCGTCGCAACACCGACGACGGTCCCACCCGCCTCGCGCACACTCTGCACGGCGGTCAGCGCCGAACCGCCGGTGGTGCTGGTGTCCTCGACCACCAGCACTCGCTTTCCCGACACCTCCGCGCCTTCGATCAGACGTTGCATCCCATGGCTTTTCACCGCTTTGCGTACCACGAATGCGTCGATGGGACGGCCCGGAGCGTGCATGACCGCGCTTGCGACCGGGTCGGCACCCATGGTCAGCCCACCTACGGCCGCGTAATCCCAGTCCGCGGTCAGTTCGCGCATCAGCCGACCGATCAGCGGCGCGGCCCGGTGATGCAAGGTGGCGCGGCGCAAGTCGACGTAGTAGTCGGCCTCCTTGCCCGATGACAGGGTCACCCGGCCGAACACCACAGACAGCTGGCGAACCAGCTCGGCGAGTTCGGCGCGTTCGGTGGCGTTGAGTTCAGGTGCGGCCACGGCCTCTTCCCATCGTATTGTTGACCGCGCGGACCAGGCCCCGCGGAACCAGCCGGCCCACCGAGGTCAGTACCTTGTACTGCAGGCCGGGAATGCTGATGACCTTGCCCTTGGCCACATCGGCCAGGCTCTCGGCGACAACGTCATCGACGTTCAGCCACAAGATGTTCGGGATCGACTTCATGTCGATGCCGGCGCGCTCATGGAATTCGGTGTGCACGAATCCCGGGCAGACCGCATGGATACTCACACCGGTGCCGGCGATACCGTTGGCGAGCCCTTCGGTGAACGACACGACCCAGGCCTTCGACGCAGAGTAGGTGGACCCACGACCCGACAGCAGCCCGGCGACACTGGCGATGTTGATCACGGTGCCCGACCCGGCCTCGATCATCGACGGCAGGGCCGCACGGGTGAAGTGCATGACGGCGGTGACGTTGACGTCGAGCTGGGCCTGCAGCTGGGCCGGGTCGGCGGTCCAGAATTCACCGGACGTGCCGAACCCGGCGTTGTTCACCAGCACCTGCACCCCGGCGGCCAGCCGGTCGGCGACTCGGGCGCGGTCGGTGGCCTCAGTGAGATCGGCGGGCAGTACCTCGACATCGACACCGTGGGCGGCCCTCAGCTCGGTGGCGAGGTCGGAGAGTCGGTCCACGGAGCGGGCGACCAGTACGAGGTTGTAGCCGTCCCGCGCGTAGCGGCGGGCGTAGCCCGCACCAAGGCCCGCGGTGGGGCCGGTGATCAGGGCGACTGGACGGGGCACGCCGCGACCCTACCGGGTCAGCGCTGGTAGTTGGGAGCCTGAGTGCCAGGCTGGCCGACACCGCGCGGCTGCTGCGGGCGCATCGGAGGCGGAGCGTCAACGTGTCCCGGCGGCAGTTCCCGGCGCCCTGCGGGGGCCAGCGGGCGACCCGGGGAGGCGTTGCGCCGCCCGGCGGATTGAGTCAGCGCAGGCTGCACGGTCGGGGGCAGCACCCGCAGCAGGTCATTGAACTGCCGCACGGTGCGCAAGCCTTCATCCCACTGGGCGCGGGTGGACGAGATCGGCATGGAGACCAGCGTCCAGTTCTGCTCGTTCCACATGATCTCGGCGCAGTCCGGCGCGGTATGGGCGAACGTCACCATCCGGCGATCGCAGGCCCGGCGGGCAGCGTCGAGGTTGGTCGAATAGACCATCCGCGGGCCGATGGCGCCGAGCAGCCAGACGTCGCTCTCCCGCGGCTCGGCGATGCCCTTGAGACGCAGATCCATCACCACGTTGGTGCCGACCTTGCGGTGCAGCGCGATCACGGTGGCTACATCTTCGAGATCGAAGATGTAGACCGCTTCACCGCGGATCTGCCCGAGCACCACATTGCGGGCGGTGACATCGCCGACGGTGGACATCACCCCGCGCTTCCAGCGGTCGATGATCTCGGCGGACTCGGGTTCGAAGTCGAACCCGTGCGACCGCGCCCACGACTTACGGCGGCGGCCCAGACCACGTCGACGACCGATGTCGACGTACAACAGCACCGCCGCACCCACGAAGCAGAGCGCGGACAGCGTGAACCAGAACGGAACCATTAGCCCTAGCGTATCTGCTCACTGCCCGGAAGCGAGAACTCCAGCAGGTCACAGACCTATTACGGGCCGGTCGCCTCGGCGGGTCCGCGCATTTCCGGCCGGCACCATCAATCCACAGCGGAGGCGGGCACCGGGTAGTCGGGATAGCTCATGGCGTCGTACAACCGGACGCCGCTGCTGTTGAGCTTGGCGACTGCCCTGGTCAGACCGGCCGGGAGCGCGTCGAGGGTGCGGCCGGCGGTGACCAGCGCCCACACCCCGAATTCCGAACGCGGCACCAGACTCTTGGCCACCGTGCGGGCGAACGCGCGGCTGTGCCGCACCGGGTCGGCCATCACCGCCTCGTACGCGGCGAACGCCGTGATGTGGTCGCCCCCGGCCCGCTCGAGTTCACCGGCCAGCACGTAGGCACCGAGCACCGCCAGGCTGGTGCTGCCGCCGACGGCGGGTCCAGGGCAGTACCCCGCGTCGCCGACCAGCGTGACCCGGCCCCGCGACCAACTGGTCAGCTCCAGTTGGGTGATCGAGTCGAAGTAGAAGGAGCCTGGACCGTCGAGTTCGGCGAGCCAGCGATCGACGGTCGGGTTGAGGCCGGCGAACGCGGTGCGCAGCAGCACTCGCTGCCGTGCGTCGTCACGATGGTGATAGTCCAGCGGTTGTTCGGGCCGAAACAGGAACACCGCGCGAGCATCGTCGAGGTGGTCGGTCGTATAGATCATCGCCCAGCGGCGGGTGTCGATGAAGTTCGTCATTTCACCATCGCGCGCAAGGCTTTTCGGCACCGACAGCACCGCAAGGTAGCCGCCGAGGAACCGGCTGTGTCCAGCGTCGGGACCGAAGACGAGTTGGCGCACACCGGAATGCAGTCCGTCCGCACCGACGACGATGTCGTAGCGGCGCCGACCGGCGTTGACGAAGTCCACGGTGTCGTCGTCGGCGATCGCGGTGATCTGGTCGCCGAACAGATACTCGACGTCGTCACGACCGGCGTCGTAGTAGATCTGGCTCAGGTCGTCACGCATGATCTCGACGTGCCGGTCCGAGATGACGCCGACCAGTTTCAGGTAGTCCACGTCGACCGGAGGACGCCCGTCGGTGCGTTGCAGGATCATCCGAGTCGTGCCGGTCGCGCGAGCCCGGACCTGGTCGATCACCCCCATACGTTCGGAGATCTCCATCGCGGGCCGGAACAGGTCGACCGCGTGACCGCCGGTCTTACGCAGTGCCGCAGCGCGTTCGACGACGGTGACGTCGAAGCCGCGGCGAGTGAGCCAGTAGGCCAGGACAGGTCCGGCGATGCTGGCACCTGAGACGAGCACGCGCATTGGTTTGCCTCCACTTCACTTACTTAACGGTCGGTAAGCATATCCTTCGCGAGCTTACTTAACAATCGGTCAGTTAGGGTGGTCACGTGAGCAGGCCCGCGTCAGGAACGCGCGAACGGATCCAGGACGTCGCCCGGGAGTTGTTCGGCCAGAAGGGTGTGCAACGCACCAGCCTGCAGGACATCGCCGACCGGCTCGGCATCACCAAGCCCGCGCTGTACTACCACTTCAAGTCCCGCGAAGACCTCGTCCGCAGCATTCTGCAGCCGCTGATCGACGAGGGCGAGCGCTTCGTCACCGAGCAGGAGAACCGCGCGCCGGCCGCCCGCGCCACCCCTCGCGAACTGCTCGAGGGCTACTTCGACTTCCACTACCGGCACCGAGCCGACCTGATGCTGGTGGTGACTGAGCTGACCACGCTGGCCGACCTCGGCTTGATCGACACGCTGCTGGCATGGCGAGAGCGGCTGTGCCGGTTGGTGTTCGGTTCACGCCCCACGCTGGAGCAGTCGGCCCGCGGCGTCATCGCGTTCGGCGGTCTGCAGGATTGCTGCCTTCAATTTCCGGACAGTTCACAGCGGCGGCTTCGAGAGGCGACGGTCACCGGCGCACTCGCCGCGCTGGGTATGCCGGACGCATAACGCGAGCAGACGCAAAAGGTCCCCGACACGCCGTGGTGTGGGGACCTTTGCGTCTGCTCGCGCAGAGAAGTCAGCCGAGGATCAGCGACTCGCCGTCCGGACTGACGTTGACCGGCACGACGTCGCCGTCATGCACCTCACCGGCCAGCAACAGCTTGGCCAGCTGGTCGCCGATCGCCTGCTGGATCAGCCGGCGCAGCGGCCGGGCGCCGTAGAGCGGGTCGAACCCGCGCTCGGCAAGCCACTGCTTGGCAGGCAACGACACCTCGAGGGTGAGGCGCCGCTGGCTAAGGCGCTTCTGCAGCTGAGCCAGCTGGATGTCGACGATCGACACCAACTCGTCGGGCTGCAGGGCGTCGAAGACGATCACGTCGTCGAGCCGGTTGATGAACTCGGGCTTGAACGCCGAGCGCACCGCCGCCATCACCTGCTCCTCGGTGCCACCGGCGCCGAGGTTGCTCGTGAGCACCAGGATGGTGTTGCGGAAGTCGACCGTGCGGCCCTGACCATCGGTCAGCCTGCCCTCGTCGAGCACGGCGAGCAGGACGTCGAACACGTCCGGATGCGCCTTCTCGACCTCGTCGAACAGCACCACCGAGTAGGGCCGTCTGCGCACCGCTTCGGTCAGCTGGCCGCCCTGGTCGTAGCCGATGTACCCGGGAGGCGCACCGACGAGCCGGGCGACGGAGTGCTTCTCGCCGTACTCGCTCATGTCGATGCGGATCATGGCCCGCTCATCGTCGAACAGGAACTCCGCCAACGCTTTTGCGAGTTCGGTCTTACCGACACCGGTCGGCCCGAGGAACATGAACGAGCCCGTCGGGCGGTTCGGGTCGGCCACTCCGGCCCTGGTGCGGCGCACCGCATCCGAGACGGCCTGCACGGCCTTGACCTGTCCGACGACCCGCTTGCCCAGCTCGGACTCCATCCGCAGCAGCTTGGCGGTCTCGCCTTCGAGCATCCGGCCTGCCGGGATACCGGTCCACGCCGACACCACGTCGGCGATGTCGTCGGGTCCGACCTCCTCCTTGAGCATCACGTTCTCGCGGGCTTCGGCCACCGGCAGCGCCGCGTCGAGCTTCTTCTCGACCTCGGGGATGCGGCCGTAACGGAGTTCGGCGGCCTTGGCCAGATCGCCGTCACGCTCGGCCCGGTCGGCCTCACCGCGCAGCTTGTCGAGTTGCTCGGTGAAGTCGCGCACGACGTCGATCGCGTTCTTCTCGTTCTGCCACCGGGTGGTCAGCTCGGCCAATTGCTCCTTCTTGTCGGCCAATTCGGCCCGCAGCTTGTCGAGGCGGTCCTTGGACGCGTCGTCGGATTCCTTCGCCAGCGCCATCTCCTCGATCTCGAGGCGGCGGACGATCCGCTCGACCTCGTCGATCTCGACGGGTCGCGAGTCGATCTCCATGCGCAAGCGAGACGCCGCCTCGTCGACCAGGTCGATGGCCTTGTCGGGCAGGAAGCGCGAGGTGATGTAGCGGTCGGACAGCGTGGCTGCCGCCACCAGCGCCGAGTCGGTGATACGCACGCCGTGGTGGACCTCGTAGCGGTCCTTGAGCCCGCGCAGGATGCCGACGGTGTCGTCGACCGACGGTTCGCCGACCAGCACCTGCTGGAACCGGCGCTCCAGGGCGGCGTCCTTCTCGATGTACTTGCGGTACTCGTCGAGGGTGGTCGCACCGACCAGCCGCAGCTCGCCACGGGCCAGCATCGGCTTGATCATGTTGCCCGCATCCATCGCGCCTTCACCGGTGGCACCGGCGCCGACGATGGTGTGCAGCTCGTCGATGAAGGTGATGATCTGCCCGGCCGAGTTCTTGATGTCGTCGAGCACGGCCTTGAGCCGCTCCTCGAATTCACCGCGGTACTTGGCCCCGGCCACCATCGACCCCAGGTCCAGGGAGATGACGGTCTTGTCGCGCAGGCTCTCCGGCACGTCGCCGGCGACGACCCGCTGCGCCAGGCCCTCGACGATCGCGGTCTTGCCGACGCCGGGCTCGCCGATCAGCACCGGGTTGTTCTTGGTGCGCCGGCTCAGTACCTGGATGACACGGCGAATCTCGGTGTCTCGGCCGATGACCGGGTCGAGCTTGCCCTCCCGAGCGCGTGCGGTCAGATCGGTGGAGTACTTCTCCAACGCCTGGTAGCTGGCCTCGGGGTCCGGGCTGGTGACCCGGGCACTGCCGCGGACCTTGACGAACGCGTCGCGCAGCGCCTGGGGGGAGGCCCCGTGCCCGGTGAGCAACTTGGCAGTGTCGGAGTCGCCGGTGGCGAGACCGACCATCAGGTGTTCAGTGGAGACGTATTCGTCGTCCATCTCGGTAGCGAGCTGCTGGGCGGCGGTGATCGCCGCCAGCGACTCACGGGAGAGCTGGGGCTGCGAGGTCGCACCGCTGCTCGACGGCAGCCGGTCGACCAGCCGCTGCGCTTCGGTGCGGATCGTGGCGGGATCGACACCGACAGCCTCGAGCAACGGCGCAGCGATGCCGTCGGCCTGCGTGAGCAGCGCCAACAGCAGGTGGGCAGGCCTGATCTCCGGGTTGCCTGCCGCACTGGCAGCTTGCAACGCGGCGGTCAGTGCCGCCTGAGTCTTGGTTGTCGGGTTGAAAGAATCCACGACACCTCACTTTCGGTCAGACCGTGCCCGCGGACAGTCGGCAGGGCACGGCAAAATGCTTGTCGCCTTCTTCAACGTCGTCAAGGTTGAGTCTGTTCCGCTCAACTTTAACGAATATTCGGGGCAGCATCCAAGAGGCTTTTGACACCAGAATTTGGGTTCAGGCCGCAGAGATGCGCGCCCGGATCTCGAAATCGAGGTCGATCGCCTCGGCGACATACACGTCCTGGCTCATCTGGTTGCCACGCATCGTGACTTCACCGCGCGGGCTGATGTAGGTCAGGCCGACCGCCGCCGCGGTCAGGTCGGGCACCGCCAGGGAACCGGCCCGCGACACCAGTGCGATCAGCAAGGTGATCGCCTCGTAGCAAGACTCTCCGATGCTGTTGAGTGCCGGTGCGGCCGGGCCGAAGGTGGCGTAGTAGTGCGCGGCGAACTCCAGGCTGGCGGTGGTGTGAAGCGCTTCGAAATAGCCGGCCGCCGCGAACAACCCCCGGTTGCTCTCGCTGCCACTGGCCATCAGCATGTTCTCTTCGACGTGCGGGCTCAGCCGGGGCACGGCGGCGTCCAGCCCGACCTCGGCGAACTGCCGGTTGAACATCACCCCGTCACGTCCGACGAGCAACAAGACCACCCCGGTCGCGCCACTGCTCTCGACGTGACGCAGCGTGGCCGAGAAGTCCTCGGTTCCCAGCGGGACGTAGATCTCGCCGGCCAGGGGTTTGCCTTTGGCGCGCGCATGCCCTGCCGCCGCCGCACCCGTCTGCCGGGGCCAGACGTAGTCGTTCCCGATCACGATCCAGCGATCGACGCCGTGTTGGTCCGTCATCCAGTCCATCGCGGGCAAGAGTTGGCGCGACGGCGTCTCACCGGTCAGGAACAGTCCCGCGGTGCGTTCGCCACCCTCATAGAGCGGCCCGTATACGTACGGCACCCGACCGGCGGTCACCTTGGCGATTGCCTGCCGCACCGGGGAGATGTGCCAGCCGGTGACCGCATCGATCGCGCCGAGGTCGACCAGGCGTGCGATGTCGGCGGCAACCACCGGCGGTGGCCTGCTGCCGTCCACCGGAACCAGATGGACCGGCCGGCCCAACACGCCGGCCGTCGCGTTGACGTCGGCAATGGCGAGCTCGGCACAGGCTTCACACGACGGGCCATAGATACCGGCCGATCCCGAGCGCGGGATGACCAGGGCGACGTTGATCGCCGGTGTCTGGTGCACCATCGACCTCCATCCAGCTGTCTTCCGACCGCACCCTCGACCCATCGTCGGCCTGCCGCGTTACTAGCGCGTTGCGCGACCGTTCACGGGGTGGAAAACAGGTCGCCGACGCGGGCAAGGGTCTGGATGAACTGTGCGGCATTGTCCTCGCCCAGTTCGTCGACCAGCACGGCCTTGAGCCCAGCTTCCTGCTTGGTCAGCTTGCGCACCTTGGCCTTACCGCGCGCCGACAGGTGAACCAATACCCGCCTGCGATCCGCCGCGTCGACCCGCCGGAGCACCAATCCGGAGTCGACGAGCTTGTCCACGATCCGGGTCAGTGTCGGCGGGGGGATCGACATCGCCGCCGAGATGTCGCTCATCGTGAAACCGTCACCGGTGCGCAGCGCGCCGAGCACCCGCCAACCCTCGATCGTGTTGACGTCGGCGTCCAGCAACCCGTTGCACAGCGCATCGGTCCACCGGCGCTCGGCACGGACGAAAACTTCGGCAATACTGTCCAGATTGCTCGTCGATGTCAGCACGACGCTCCCAGCTCTCGATCGCTTCTGCGGTGACAACTAGTCTGCGCGACAGCGTATCTCACTGGACCACGCGCCGCGGGACCGTAACCTGCGAGATCATCCCCAGCGCCGCGGCACCCCACTCCGAGGCGATACCGAAGCATGCACCTACCAGAGCCGTCGTCGCCGCGATCAGCGCGGGATTGGACACACCGGCGGTCGTGATGGAATTCCCCGTCGCCGCAATGGTTCCGACGGTCATCGCGAAACCGAACACGATCGCCGGAGTAGCCGATACCCAGGCCAGCCGGGATACCTGCACCATGGCGAAACTGCCCACTCCCACCGCGACGGCCAGCAGCACCGCGCTGGAGGTGTTGTGCACCGACAGCAGGGTGAGCGTGGCGATCGCGATACCGGTCCAGTTGCACGCCACCGACTTCAACAGCCCGGACACCCCTGTTCCCACGAAGAAGAATGATGCCCACGCCAGGAACAGCACCCACACCGGAAGCTTCCAGACCGTTGCCGTCATGAGTGTCGACAGCGCCCCAAGCACTCCCACGCTCAGCGCCAGCGCAGAAATTTTCGACATCCGCGAAATCCCCTCTGCCTCAGTGCTCGTGCTCGTGGTCATGGTCATGGTCATCGTGGGCGAGGCGCTGCGCCTCGGTAACGGTCCGCGTTTCCAACTGGTCGGCGTCGAAGAATTGCTTCTGCGCGGCCAGTCGGCAGAACGCCTCCGCGAACTGGCGGTAGTAGATCTCCGGGTCACAGGTCTCGTCGACCCCGGAGTCACCGATCGCCGCGATCAGGTGCGCCTTGAACTCGTCCCACTCGAAGGCCCCGGACTTGCACAGGTGCACGACGAGCCCGAAAAGCCTTCCCTGCCAGGGTGCGTCAAACACCAGCTCACCGTTGGAACGCGGCAGCGCGATTGTGCCGCCGAGATCGTCGAACCCGGTCAGATCGAGGGTCGTGGTCATCGGTTCACTCCCCCGGCGCGGAGGCGAGCGCGGTGCCCACCATCGAATCGCGGTTGATCAGCGGGATCAGCTCCTCTACCGTCATGGTCTCCGTGCCCTTGGGACGCTGAGGGATCACGAGATAGCGGATCTCCGCGCTGCTGTCCCAGACGTCGATCTTGGTCTCGGCGGGCAATTCGAGTCCGAACTCGCCGAGTACCCCGCGCGGGTCCTTGACCACGCGAGCACGGTATTGCGGGTACTTGAACCAGGCCGGCGGAATGCCCAGCAGCGTCCATGGGTAACACGAGCACAGCGTGCACACCACCACGTTGTGCCGTTCATCGGTGTTCTCCACTGCCACCATGTGTTCGGTCTGCAGACCGGTGAAACCCATGTCAGCGATCGCGGCGGTGGCATCGCGGAGCAACCACTCGCGGTACCCGGGTTCGGTCCACGCCCGCGCGACCACCTTTGCCCCGTTGACCGGGCCCATATCGTTCTCGAACGAGGCGACGACAGCATCGACTGCCTCGTGTTCGGCCAAGCCCTTTTCGACCATCAGCGACTCGAGCGCGTTCACTCGCGCCTCGACGTCGGACAACGACAGCCAATCCATTTCGCTCATTTCTCCTACTCTCAGGCCGGTTCGAGGTAGTTCTCGAACAGATCGGCGTACAGGTTGAAGTCCTCGACCGCCTCGTCACCCCACAGGTCAACGGAGTTGAACTTGACCATGTAGAGCTGATGGGGAGTGTCGATCTGCTTGTGCGCGCTGTCGGCGGGATCATGAAATGCCCCGTACTGCTTGGCAATAACGCCCACGGTGCGATTCAGATAGCCGGGCAACCGGTTGTGGGTCACCTCGTTGAGATTGCGCACCGCCACCTTGTCGCCGACGCCGTAACGTGGCGGGGTGTCGGCCGGCAGATCATGCGGCGTCCCTTTCCACAGGATGTCGATCATCTGCTGGGCGAACGGCGACAGGTTCTCCGGCTTCTGCGGATGCGGCGTCATCGACGGAGCGCCCAGTTCCTGCATCCGTGCGTCGATCTCCTCGTGGGAGACGTAACCCTTGTCGTTGAGCAGCTTCTCCACCGAGAACAACCAGTGGGCGTAGTAGGTGGAGTCGAGGTACTCACTCCACTTCATCAACTCGATGCCATGGCGTTGTTCATCAAGGTTGAAGGCACCTTTGGCGATCGCCATGGCGGTCACCGCGTGCATCCGGCCTTCGAAGGGGTAGCGCCAGTCCGGGATCCCCGGTTCGAGGAATTCAGTGGCGACGGGGCCGATGCCGTCGCGCCCACCCAGGTCGTGTGGACCGTGCATATCCGGCTCTCCAATCATTAGTTCACGGTCGTAATACTTTCATTTGGAACTATGCGCACCATCGGCACCGTCACGCAATCCGTACCGCCATGCGTAACACAGGATTTACGAACGACCGGCCTGGTGTTAAACCTGGATTTCGGCGCCGCCAGACCAGGCTCCTCCGGTTGACCGCTCGGAACTCCGCCGGGTATTCAGAGCAAGCGAAATATTTGCAATTTGGAAGTAACTACCGAGAGGGACATGATGTCTTCGACTACTCGACGGTCCGCCGCGCGGCCGAGCGCGACGTTCGAGCTGCCCGACACCCACACCGCAGGCATGGCCCTGCAGCTGACGGTAACCACTGTGCTGGCCCTGATCGCGTTCTATTTCATCGGATTTGACCAGGGTGCGGTGTCGGTATTCGGCTCCGACACCCACATCCATGAGTTCGTCCACGACGCCCGGCACCTGCTCGGCTTCCCCTGCCACTGAAAGGTCGAGCCATGCAGAAAATCATCGGCCTCGGCCTGACAGCCGGCCTGGCGGGTGGGATCGCCGCATTCGTTTTCGCGCGCATTCTGGTATCCCCACTCGTCGATGCGGCCATCGGCCACGAAGAGGCGCACCACCACGGTGACGACCACGAGATATTCAGCCGCGCCCTGCAAGAGAATGTCGGCGCCGGTGTCGGCACGGTGATGTTCGCCGTCGTGCTGGGCGCGCTGTTCTCCGTCGCGGTCGCGGCACTGTCGATGCATCTGAGCCGACGCGGAATCCGTACCGACCTCCGCTGGCCGGTCAGCGGTGTGGCGGCGATCGGCTTCGTCGCGGTCAATCTCGTTCCGGCCCTGTGCTTCCCGGCGAATCCGCCCGGCGTCGGGCAGGCAGACACCATCGGCGCGCGCACCAGTGCGTATCTGGTCATCCTGCTGGCTTCAGTGGCGCTGGCGATCGTCGCCGTCGCAGTCGCCGTGCGGCTCAGTGCGCGTCTGGGCACGTGGTCGGCAGTCGCAGTCGCAGGCTGGGGCTACCTGGTCAGCATCAGCGCCGTCGCGCTCCTGCTCCCCCGCTTCGATGAGGTCTCCGATCATTTCCCGGCCGCGTTGCTGGCGGACTTCCGGATCAATTCACTGCTCACCCAGGCGCTCATGTGGCTGGTACTCGGCACCGTGTTCGCGGCGCTGCTGCCCCGCGTCCTCAGCACCAGGATGGTCGATGCGCGTCGTTGAGTTCACTCCCACCCGCGATCAATATGTCTGGACCTTCGGGGGCGCCGAGCCCGTCCTGGAGGTCTCGCCCGGCACCGCGATGCGGCTATGGACCGAGGACGCCTTCGCCGGGCGAGTCACCTCCAGCACCGACAAACCCAGCCAGGTGCTGAACACCAAGGAGCTCAACCCACAGACCGGCCCGTTCTATGTCACCGGCGCGGAGGTCGGCGACACCCTGGCGCTTCACTTCGTGTCGATCGAGCCGGCCAGGGACTGGGCCGCCTCGACGACGATCCCGCTCTTCGGCGCCCTCACCGGCACCGATCGCACTGCCACTCTGCAGGCGCCGCTGCCCGAGTTGGCCTGGATCTACCGGATCGACCGAGCCCGGGGTACCGCGACCTTCACCGCACACGAGAGCGACTTCACCCTCGACATCCCGTTGGCACCGATGATGGGGACGGTCGGCGTCGCACCCGCCCTGCGGGAGGTCCGGACCACCCTGGTCCCGGACTACTTCGGCGGGAACATGGACACCCCGGAGTTGCGCGCGGGCACCACGGTCTACCTCGGCGTGAACACCGAGGGCGCGCTGTTCTCAGTGGGCGACGGGCACTACCGCCAAGGCGAAGGTGAGACCTGCGGGACAGCCCTGGAAGGGGCGATGAACGTGACCCTGGTCGTCGACCTCATCAAGGGCGGTGCGCCGGCGTGGCCGCGCTTCGAACACGACGACGCGTTGCTGACGGTAGGTTCGGCACGTCCGCTCGAGGACGCGTGGCGGTGCAGCCAGGTCGAGATGGTGCGCTGGCTGGAAGAGCTCTACGGGTTGAGCACCATGGACGCCTACCAGCTGTGCAGCCAACTGTGCCTGTCGCCGCTGGCGAACGTGGTCGATGTCAACTACAGCGCCGTGACCAAGATCGCCAAGACGCTGCTCCCGCCGGCAAACCCCTACGGCGGAACGCACCGGAAACTGCGGGCGATCGGCGAGCAACTGGACTGAACGCCGGGGGGTGGACACCGACCGATTCGAACATATGATCGATCAGTGGGCGAGCTGACGTCGATCGGATACAACGGTCAGCCGCTGCGGCCGCCGTTTCGGCCGGTGTCCCCTCCCGAACCGGTGCTCGTCGATCTGACGGTGCTCTTCCCCCGCGAACCGCACCGCACCGGCCGCTACCACCCGCATGGGTTGCAGATGCACAAGGTGGTCAGGGGCACGCTGTCCTGCTGGGGCCTGTGCGAGCAGGGCGATTGGTGGGGCCTGGTCACCTACGACATCTCCTACGGGCCCAAACGCAAGGCGGTCACGCACTGGGTCCCAGCCTGGACGCTCAAGCGCCGCTAGCGCTAGCCGCGCGAGAAATCCCAGTACTGCAGCCACCGCACGATCGCGAAGACGCCGAGCGTCACCAGGTAACCGACGAGGATCACGCTCGCGCCGAGCACGCTGATGCGAACCCCCGCCCCATCGATCGGATCGAGCCAACGCCGGAACCACTGCCCGACCCACGGCATCAGCGCCCACTGCAGAACAGCGACGCTGATCACCTGACTGAGCCACATCGCCAACCAGGGTGGGGCACCGGCGTCGTCAAGGACCGGGCCCATGAACCGCGACAGCAGCATCACTGTCGGGTAGAGCACCAGCAGGATCAGCATCGCGGTCTTCCATCTCGGAGTGACCGCGGTGTGGCCGTTCTCGGTCCGCACCGTGCTGCCGAAGGTCGTGATCGAAGACACCAGAGAGAATTCTCGCGTCAGGCTCAACCGCAGCGGCCCCAGCGCGGCGCGGCGTTCCGGGGACTCCAGCCACGTCACGAGTTGGTGTTCGGTACGGAATCGCAGCACCGCGAACGAATCGCCGCCGGTGTCCGGGGCGAAGGTGCAACATCCTTCGAACCCGCTGAACCGCGCGCTCACCTCCGCCAGCTGGGCCTCGGCCGCTACGAAGTCGGCGGCGCGGTCCGCCGCCACCATGTGCCGAAAGAAGCCGACGCCCGGCGGCACCCCGCTGTCCTCGACGATCACGATGTCTGCCGTGGCACGAAGAATTCCGCGCCGCCTGCCGTCGTTCAGCGAGCGTTGGCGGGCCGAGCTGTCCAACCAATGGTGCAACGCCCGCGCATTGACGAAGGTGACGGCGAGTCCCCAGTCCAGGTGCGGATCAGCCAGCACGGAGATCCGGAAATCGGTCGACTCCGATGCGGTGGCGCGCATCGTGTCGGCCCACTCGATGAAGTCGGCGGGGTCGTTCGCGGGGTGAAAGATCGTGACGACGGTCGCCGTGCCCATGGGCTAGGTCCGCCCGGCGTTCGGCACCGAGGTCGTGGCGTACGGGTTGGTCAACGTGACCGTCGTCGTGGGAGTGGTGTACTCGGTCTCGGACGGGATGACCACTTCGCTCGAGGTGTCTGACGGCGACGTCGAGGTCGAGGACGCCGAGCCCGGATTCAGATCGGTGGTGGAGATCCGCGTCGACGTGGTGCGCGAGGTGGTGGACGTCTTCTTGCTCGATGACGTCGTGGTGCTGATCGCCGGCGCATAGGTGACCGGCCCGTCGCGCCGCTGCGAGCTCTCGGAGGTGTCCAGTACCGCGTACACCAGGATCGCGAGCAGCACCAACGCTGCCACCCCGGAGACGTAGACCAGGGTGTTCTGCTGGCCGTCGTGGCCGCCATCACCCTTTTCTTCGTCGGCATCCATGCCCACGCGCAGAGATAGTACGGTCAGCCGTGATCGAGCGTTGCCCGTCTACGCCCCAGGAGGCATCTGTGACGACCAGCCTCGGTTCGGAGTTGACCGAACTGATTCCCCTGGCGCTCGTCATCACGCTGTCCCCGCTGACGATCATCCCGGGCATTCTGATGCTGCATACGCCCTCACCCCGACCCACCAGCATGGCGTTCCTGTTGGGTTGGGTGCTCGGCATCGGCGGCCTGACCGCGGCGTTCGTCCTGGTGTCGAACGCGCTGGGCGGGCTCAACAAACAGCCGACATGGGCGCCGTACGTCCGCATCGTGATCGGGGCGGCGCTCGTCGCGTTCGGGCTCTACCGATGGTTCACCCGCAAGCGTTCGGAGCACACCCCCAAATGGCTGACCTCGATGACCAGCATCGGTCCGCCCCGCGCCTTCGTGACCGCGGTAGTGCTGGTGGTGGTCAACCCGAAGGTCCTGTTCATGTGTGCCGCAGCGGGTTTGGCGATCGGCTCGGCGGGGCTGGGGACCACCGGAGCGTGGACGGCCGACGCCGTGTTCACCGCGGTCGCGGCGTCCTCGGTGGCGTTGCCGGTCCTGGCCTATCTGGTCGCCGGTGAGCGGCTGGACCGACCGCTGACCAAACTCAAGGACTGGATGGAGGCCCAGCACGCGACGCTGGTCGCCGTGATCCTGGTGGTCATCGGCGTCATGGTGTTGTACAAGGGCATTCACGGCCTGTAGCCGGCGGGCCTACACTCGCGGCCGTGGGTCTGGAGGATCGTGATGCTCTCGCGGTGCTGCAGGCTGCCTTCGAAGACTCCGCGGCTCCCCACTCCGCCTCCCACGAGCTGCTGAACCGGTTCTACACCCGCTGGTTCGCACTGGACTCCGAAGTGCGGGACCTGTTCCCTCCGGAACTTGCGCCGCAGCGGGCGGCGTTCGGTCAGGCGATGCATTGGGTGTTCGGTGAGTTCGTCGCGCAGCGCGCCCAGGCCCCGGTGGCCTTCCTCGCCCAGCTTGGCCGTGATCACCGCAAATACGGTGTCACACAACGGCATTACGACAGCATGCGGCAGGCGTGGTACTCCGAGATGCGCAGCCACCTCAGCGACCGTTGGACCCCCGCCGTCGACGACGCCGCCATTCAGGCCGTCAACCTGATCACCGGAATCATGGGCGGCGCGGCCGACGCCGAGGACGGCCCGGCGTGGTGGGACGGCACCGTCCTCGAACACCACCGGGTGTCGCGCGACCTCGCGGTCGTCCGCCTGCACCTGGACCGGCCGATGCCCTACCACCCGGGGCAGTACGTCAACGTCCACGTTCCGCAATGTCCGCGCCGCTGGCGCTTCCTGTCACCCGCCATGCCACCGGACCCGGACGGCTTCATCGAGTTCCATGTGCGCTCGGTGCTCGGCGGCATGGTCAGCAATTCGATCGTGGCCGAGACCCGGCCGGGCGATCGCTGGCGGCTGTCCAGCCCGCACGGTGCGATGGAGGTGGACCGCGACGGCGGCGACGTCCTGATGGTGGCGGGCAGTACCGGACTGGCGCCGTTGCGGGCTCTGATCATGGACCTGTGCCGATTCGGCGAGAACCCACGGGTGCACCTGTTCTTCGGTGCCCGCTATCCCTGCGAGCTGTACGACTTGCGGACCTTGTGGGAGATCGCCGCCTCGAACCCGTGGCTGTCGGTATCGCCGGTGTCGGAGTACTCCAGCGATCCCCCGTGGGCGTCCGACTACCCCGATGTCCAGCCGCCGCGTGGCCTGCATGTACGCCAGACCGGGCGGCTGCCCGACGTGGTGACCAAATACGGTGGCTGGGGCGATCGGCAGATCCTGATCTGTGGAGGTCCCGCGATGGTGCGCGCCACACGCGACGCTCTGCTCGCCAAGGGCGCACCGCCGGAGCGCATCCAGCACGACCCGCTGCACTGACCCGCCCGGTCGCAGCCCGTTAGCCCCGAGTTCGGGGACTTTCGTCCCTTCCAGCCCGCAGCGGCCTCGGCCACCATCATTTGTGGGGGTGGTAGTGAGGGGTGGAGATGAATTCAGGTCTGGCCGACGAGACTGAACTCGACGCCGTTGCTTGGGAATTCCTCTGCTCGCCATACACCGGACGCATCTACTGGGACTGGTCGCTGGAACGGCGACTCGACGCCTACCTCCGCCATGAGGACCGCCACGACATCCTCAACAGTGGTGCCGCCTACGCGGTATTGCGCGACCGCGTGATGGCCAACCTGGGGCAGGCTCGCCGCAAGGGCGTCCTGGCCCCACCGCAGGTCTGAGGAAAACCATGGACGTCATCCACAAAGGCGACGACGACCTGAAGGTCACCCCCAACCTCACCGACTACGCGCAGACCCGCGCCTCGTTCCGCTGGTCGGACGTGCCGGACCTGTGCGCCGCGATGGGCCAGGGCGGCTGCAACATCGCCTACGCCGCCGTCGATCGGCACGCCGAGGGCCCGGATGCCGGTCGAACCGCGTTGCGCTTCATCGCCGACACCCCCGACTCGCCCGAACTGACCACCCACGACATCAGTTACGCCGAGCTGGGCAGGTTGTCGCGACGGTTCACCAATGTCTTGCGCGGCTTGGGAATCGGCAAAGGCGATCGAGTGTTCGTCATCATGGGCCGCGTGCCGGAGCTCTACACCACCATGCTCGGTGCGCTTCGCAACGGCAGCGTCGTCTCGCCGCTGTTCTCCGCGTTCGGCCCCGAACCGATCGCCACCCGCGTCAACATCGGATCAGCGGACGTACTCGTCACGACCGCGGCAATCTACAAGCGCAAGATCGCCAAGATCCGCGGGGAGCTGACGTCGGTCAAACACGTGCTGGTGGTCGGCGACGATATCGAGGGAACCGAGAACTTCCATCGGCTGATGGACGCCGCCGGCGAGGACGCACCCATCGAGCACACCACCGCCGACGATCCGTCGCTGCTGCACTTCACCAGCGGCACCACCGGGACACCCAAGGGTGCCCAGCACGTCCACGGCGCGGTCGCCATGCACTACATCACCGGCCGCTACGCCCTCGATCTCCATGCCGGCGACATCTATTGGTGCACAGCCGATCCCGGCTGGGTGACCGGCACTTCATACGGGATCATCGCCCCGCTGCTGCACGGCGTCACCTCGATCATCGACGAGGCCGAGTTCGATGCGCAACGGTGGTACCGCATCCTGCAGGACGAGCAGGTGACGGTGTGGTACACCGCACCCACTGCGATCCGGATGCTCATCAAAGCCGGCCCGGAACTGCCTGCGCAGTACCACTTTCCGCACCTGAGGTTCATCGCCAGTGTGGGTGAGCCGCTCAACGCCGAAGCGGTGTGGTGGGGCAAGCGGGTGCTGGGCTTGCCGATTCACGACAACTGGTGGCAGACCGAGACCGGCGGAATCATGGTGGCCAATACCCCCGCCTTCGACATCAAGCCCGGCTCGATGGGCCGGCCGCTGCCCGGGGTCGACGCCTGCGTGGTGCACCGCGACGACTCCGGCGCGGTCACTGTGATCGATGAGCCGAACGTCGAGGGCGAATTGGCGCTGCGCGTCGGCTGGCCGTCGATGTTCCGCGCATACCTGAACCAAGACGAGCGCTACCGCAACAGTTTTGCCGGCGACCTGTACCTGTCCGGCGATCTGGTCAAGCGGGATGCCGACGGATATCTCTGGTTCGTCGGGCGGGCCGACGACGTCATCAAATCGTCGGGTCATCTCATCGGCCCATTCGAAGTCGAAAACGTACTGACCGATCATCCCGCGGTCGCCGAGGCGGCGGTGATCGGCAAGCCCGACCCCACCTACGGCGAACTCGTCAAGGCCTTCGTGACGCTCAAGACGGGTTACACCGAGAGCGATGAGCTGCGTCGCGACCTGATGGGCCATGCGCGAAAGCGGTTGGGAGCCGCGGTGGCACCCAAGGAGATCGACTTCGTGGATGCGTTGCCCCACACCCGCTCCGGCAAGATCATGCGTCGGCTCCTCAAGGCCCGCGAGCTGGGCCTGCCGGAAGGTGACACCTCGACGGTCGAGACCGCTGCCGTCCGGCACGGCAACGAGGTGACCGCATGACCGATCAGGACCTTGCCCGCGGGCTGCTCTCGGACATGATCCGGGTGCGGCGAATGGAAGAGAAGTGCGCCGAGATGTACAGTGCGGCAAAGATTCGCGGCTTCCTCCACCTGTACGTCGGCGAGGAAGCGGTGGCCGCAGGCTCCTTGCGTGCGCTGGGACCCGACGATGCCGTCGTGGCCACCTACCGAGACCACGCCCACGCCCTGCTCCGCGGGATCCCACTCACCTCGATCATGGCCGAGATGTTCGGCAAGCAGGAGGGTTGCTCTCGCGGGCGCGGCGGGTCGATGCACCTGTTCGACGCTTCGCGCCGGTTCTACGGTGGCAATGCGATCGTGGCGGGCGGCCTGCCACTGGCCACCGGTCTCGCCTTCGCCGACGCTCAACTCAGGCAAACCCGCGTCACCGCATGTTATTTCGGGGAGGGCGCGATCGCCGAGGGCGCCTTCCACGAATCGCTGAACATGGCCGAGTTGTGGCAGTTGCCGGTGCTGTACCTCTGCGAGAACAACCGCTACGCCATGGGGACCGCGATCGACCGTGAGCTCTCCCAGACCGACGTCACCGCCAACGCGGCCGCCTACCGGATACCCACCGCATCGGCGGACGGCATGGACGTGCTGGCCTGTCATGCCGCCACGGTTGCCGCCGTCGACCACATCCGCACCGAGGGCGGCCCGTTCTTTCTCGAATTCCGCACCTACCGGTTCCGCCCGCATTCGATGTTCGACCCCGAGTTGTACCGGGAGAAGACCGAAGTGGAGCACTGGCGTGAACGCGACCCGATCCGGCTGTTCACCGAGAAGTGCCTGGCTGACGGAACTCTGAGCGCCGACGACGTCGCGGCCATGGAAGAACGCGCCGCAACCGAGGTCGACGATGCGGTGGCCTACGCCGAGGCTGGAACGTTGGAGAGCATCGAAGACCTCACCCGGGATCTGATGACCCCCGCCGGGGCACTGTCGTGAAGACCACCTACCGCAACGCCGTCCACGACGCGATTCGCGAAGCGATGCGCAACGACCCGCGAGTCGTTCTGCTGGGCGAAGACGTCGGGCGCTACGGCGGCACCTACGCGGCGTCGAAGGGACTTCTCGAGGAGTTCGGCCCGGACCGGATCCGTGACACCCCGCTGTCCGAGCTGGGATTCGTCGGCATCGGCATCGGCGCCGCGATCAACGGTCTGCGCCCGATCGTCGAAGTCATGACCGTGAACTTCAGCCTGCTGGCGCTTGACCAGATCGTGAATACCGCTGCGGCTCTTCGACACATGTCGGGCGGGCAGTTCTCGGTGCCGCTGGTCGTCCGGATGGCGACGGGTGCCGGCCGGCAGCTCGCCGCCCAGCATTCACACAGCCTGGAGGGCTGGTACGCCCACATCCCGGGGATCACGGTGGTGGCCCCGGCGACGGTGGCCGACGCGTACGGGATGCTGCTCACCGCATTGGACGATCCCGACCCGGTGATCGTGTTCGAGCATGTCCAGCTCTACAACACCGCCATCGACATCGACACCCTGGTGCCGACCGACATCAGCCGGGCCGCGCTGCGCCGCACGGGAACCGACGTCACGCTGATCGCCTACGGCGGCTGCGTGCCCAAGGCACTCGATGCCGCCGACCAACTGGCTCTGGCCGGTATCGACTGCGAGGTGATCGATCTGCGCGTGCTGCGCCCCCTTGACGATGACACCATCCTGGAGTCGGTGCGCAAGACGCACCGCGCGGTGATCATCGACGAGGCGTGGCGTACCGGAAGCCTGGCCGGTGAGATCAGCGCGCGGATCGTCGAGGGGGCGTTCTACGACCTGGACGCGCCGATCGCCCGGGTATGCAGCGTCGAGGTGCCGATCCCCTACGCCAAGCACCTTGAAGAGGCGGCACTGCCGCAGCCGGACAAGATCGTGGCCGCGGTGCGGGGGCTGTTCGGAGGGGGCACCGGCGGATGATCGAGTTCACGATGCCCGCCCTCGGCGCGGACATGGACGAGGGCACACTCGACGAGTGGCTGGTCAAACCCGGCGACACAATCACCCGCGGACAGATCGTCGCGGTCGTCGAAACCACCAAGGCCGCAGTGGAAATCGAATGCTGGCATGAAGGTGTTGTCGCCGAGTTGCTGGTCCCGGTCGGGCAGACGGTGGCAGTAGGCACCCCATTGGCAACCTTGGCCGCGCCCGGTGAGGCGGTGCTACCACGCACCGCCTCACCGGTTGCCGCACCGGCTGCGGCGCCCCACCCTGAGGCCCCTGTCGTAAACCGACCGACCCTGGCCGCGCCCGTCGGCCACCGGCTGTGGGTGTCCCCGGTCGCACGGCGTACGGCGGCCTCGCTGGGCGTGGACCTGGGCGCTGTGACCGGAACCGGCCCGCAGGGGGCGATCACACTCATCGATGTCGAGCATGCCGCTGCCGCGCAGCATCACGCCGAGCCCAAACCGCCCACCCCTGTGGTGAGTCCCGAGCCGAAGTCGGCGGCGGAGAAGGCCAAGCAGCGCGGTGCCGCCATGCGCGCATCGATCGCCGCGGCGATGGGCCGCTCGAAGCGCGAGATCCCGCACTACTACCTGGCCGACGAGATCATCCTCGACACCGCGCTGGGTTGGCTGACCGAGCAGAACGTGAACCGGCCGATCACCGAACGGCTGCTGCCCGCGGTGTTGCAGCTCAAGGCGGTGGCGCTGGCGGCGCAACGGTTCACGGAGTTCAACGGCTTCTGGCATGACGACGGCTACCAGCCTGCCGCGGGTGTGCATGTGGGCGTGGCGATCTCGCTACGCGGCGGCGGGCTGGTCGCGCCGGCCATCCACGATGTCAACGAGAAGAAGCTCGACGAACTGATGAGCGACCTGACCGACCTGGTCGCCCGCGCCCGGGCGGGCTCGCTGCGCAGTTCGGAGATGTCCGATCCGACCATCACCGTCACCAACCTGGGTGACAAGGGCGTCGACTCCGTCTTCGGCGTGATCTACCCGCCGCAGGTGGCGCTGGTCGGCTTCGGCAGGCCCGCGCAGCGCGTCGTCGTGGTCGACGGTGGAATCCGGGTTGCCACAACGGTGCACGCCAGCCTGGCCGCCGACCATCGCGCCAGCGACGGTCATCGCGGCGCGTTGTTCCTTGCCGAGATCAACCGGTTGCTGCAGCAGCCCCAAGAGCTGTAGGAGGTGCCCGACGTGAGCGATGCCGAGATCCGTGACCAGGTTGTGCAGGAACTGCTCGCGATCGCGCCGGAGATCGACGAGGGCGACCTGTCCGATACCGAACTCCTCCGTGATCAGGTCGACCTCGATTCGATGGACTGGTTGAACTTTCTGGTCCGATTGCACAAGCGCTTCGAGGTGGAGATCCCCGAGTCGGAGTACGCCTCGCTACGCACCATCGAGGACTTGACGAGCTACATCGGCGTGCACCGCTAGACTTCGACGGTGGCCGAGTTGCCGTCCGTCCTTCTGCATGATCCGTCCTCTCCGCTGACGGCGACGTATGTTCCGTCGGCCGGCATGGTCTGCACGTCACTGTCCGATGACGGCGTGGAACTACTCGGGCAGCGCCGCGGCCTACAGGCCTACGTCAGCGACGGTAAGACGCTCGGCGTCCCGATCCTGTATCCATGGGCTAATCGGCTGAGCGCCAACGGCTATGGGCTCGACGGGGGCGGGGTGACACTGACCCCCGGGGTCGGCGGTGTGCGGACCGACCCGAACGGCCTGCCGATCCACGGCGTACTCGCCGCATATCCGGATTGGCAGGTCACCGAGCAGTCGGAGAATCGGCTGGTCGCTGATCTGGACTACGGAAGCCGGCCGGCCCTGCTGGCCAGCTTCCCATTCCCGCACGTGGTCACCCTCGACATCACGCTGGCAGACCGGGCGCTGACAGTGCAGACCACCGTCACGGCCAGCACGTCGGCGGCGGTGCCGCTGTGTTACGGCTTCCACCCCTACCTGACCGTTCCCGGAGTTCCCCGATCGGAATGGACGCTGGAGACGCCGCCGCTCGAGCATCTGCTCGTCGACGACCGTGGTCTTCCGACCGGCGAACGGGTGGACTGGCCGGCCTACTCGGACAAGCTGGGCGACAAGACATTCGACGACGGATTCGGCGGGGTGCCGGTGGGCGGGGTGTTCGCGCTCGCCGGCGGTGATCGTCGCATCGAAGTGGTTTTCGCCAACGGATTCCCGGCCGCACAGATCTTCGCACCGGGTAACGACGATGTCGTGGGGCTGGAGCCGATGGCCGCGCCGACCAATGCGCTCAGCACCGGCGGCTATGACACCGCGACGCCGGGCCGGCCTGCGGTTTCGGTGTTCACCATCCGGGTGCACTGATCAACCGCCCTGCGGTGCCGTCGGGCACTTCGGCAGTTCGGGGCGGACCACTCAGCATCCGCATGTATTGCCCACCCGCAGGGTTGGTT
Organism: Mycolicibacterium rhodesiae; assembly: GCF_002086695.1. Taxonomy (GTDB): domain Bacteria; phylum Actinomycetota; class Actinomycetes; order Mycobacteriales; family Mycobacteriaceae; genus Mycobacterium; species Mycobacterium rhodesiae. The sequence continues at coordinate 47,267 of NZ_MVIH01000003.1, read as the reverse complement.
CCAGGGCGCCGAGATCCGGCACGACATCTCCCAGCAATTCGGCAAGGGCGCGGTGGGCGATCGCGTCGACCGGCTGTTGTGCGGCAGTCAGCCGAAACACACCGTAGTCGTTGTCGCTGCCGTCGAACCCCACCACCCGGATGTCACCAGGAATCGCATACCCGGCGTCGATCACCGCCCGAATCGTCGCCGCCGTCTGCCCGAACGTCCCGACGACAAAGGCATGTGGTGGGTCCGCCGCGTCACGAAGGCAGTGACTGACCGCAGCGTAGGCGCCGCCGGGGGTCAGATCGGTGCGCACCGCCCGGACTCCGTCGCCCGCGACGGTGGCGACGCCGATGAACCGTTGATGTACCGTCTCGCGATCGCCGTGTTCGACGTCGGCGGCCGTCCAGCCGCCGACGAACACCATCTCAGAACAGCCGTGCACATCGCGTAGGTGGCGCGCAACAAGTTCGCCGGCCTGAACATGGTCTATGCCCACGATCTCGGTCGCCACCTCACCACGGACGCTGTGCATCCACACCACCGGGATCCGCTCCTGCACACACAGCTTGGCGGTCTGCTGCGGGTTGGCGGCACCGATCACCACCAACCCGTCGATCCCGACCTCCGCGAAGGCCGTCGCGAACTCGAGCTCACGCTCCGGGTCGTAGCCGGTGTTACCGATCATGGTGAGGTGGTCGCGAGCGCGCGCTTCCACTTCAATCCGGCCGACGAACTCCCCGAAGAGCGGAAGCATCAGATCCGGTACCAGCAGCCCGATCTGGCGCCAGCGTCGCGGCCGTCGAAGTGCACGCGCACGCAGGTCCGGGCGATAGTTCAGCTCGTCGATGGCGCTGATCACCCTGGCGCGCAACGTCTCTGATACTGGCCGCGGTCCGTTGTTCAACACGTAACTCACGACAGCCGTCGACGTGCCGGCCCGACTCGCCACGTCAGCCAACGTCGGCCGCTTACCGCTCAAGTGACCCCCTTCGTTAGTCCGCGACGCCACCGCCAAGCATTGAAATCACACCGATTGTGACAGTTCCGCCCGATCGTCGCCGAGCCTACGCTAATCGATTAGAAGATTTACTGGGAGGACTCGTGGTCGTAACAAGCTCTTGGTGGAGTGGTTGACATGGCATTCGTACGACTCGCGGGAGTCACCTACCTCGACCCTGAACTCGCCTACGACAGTTACGTCCTGTTCACCGGCGCCGACTCGGTCACCCGGTTGATCGATCTCAACGGTGACGTCGTTCACGAATGGCCCTATGCCGGTGTCCCTGCCCGGATCCTCGATCCGGCACTCAATGCGGGGCGAGTCGGTGACGTCATCGTCCAGCTCGCCGACAGCGGAGACGGTCGGGGCGGCATCTACGCCAACGGCACCATCGGTCAGCTCGACTGGGATGGCGAACGCATCTGGGAATGGGGCGCCGACGCGCCTGGCGGCGCCGCGCGGCAGAACCACGACTGGGAACTGCTCCCCAACGGCAACCGACTGATTCTGGTGACGGTGCCCCGGCGGGTACCGGCGCTCGGCGACCTGATCGTCGGCGACCAGGGGCTCTACGAGGTCACCCCGGACGGCCACATCGTCTGGCAATGGCTGGCCGGCGATCACCTCGACGAGTTCGGGTTCTCCGAGGCCGGCTGGAGCGCCCTGCGTGAGACCGTTGCCCGCGACCCCGAAGACCCGTGGGGCTATCTGGAGATGAACAGCGCGAAATCACTGGGCCAAAACCATTGGTATTCCGAGCACTCCGACCCGACCTTCCACCCCGACAACATCCTTGTCAGTTTCCGCAAAGCAAATATCGTCGCACTCATCGACAAGTCGACAGCGAACGTCGCCTGGCGAATCGGCCCCTATTACGCTGCCGAGGCCGGCGCACAGCATCAACGGATCAGCGTGCACAAGGTGCCTCGCCCGCTCGACCAGACCTCCGGCCAGCACAACCCCCACATGATCGCGGCGGATCTGCCCGGCGCCGGGAACATCCTGGTGTTCGACAACCAGGGCGGCGCGGGCTACCCACCCGCACCACTCGGCATCTACGCCGGCTCCCGGGTACTCGAAATATGCCCTACGACAAAAGAAATCGTGTGGCAATACACCGCTGAAGACTCCGGGTTGCCGCCATGGACGTTCTTCAGTTCCTTCGTCAGCAACGCGCAACGACTTCCCAACGGCAACACACTGATCACCGAAGGCATGCAGGGGCGGCTCTTCCAGGTCACCCCGGGCGGTGACGTGGTCTGGGAGTATCACAGCCCCTATCAGGGCTACGGCGTGGCGGGCGAGCCCGAAGTGAGCCAGCCCCGAGTGGCTGACGTCGACCGGCTCAGCCGTACCGCCCTGATCTACCGGTCGCAGGCTGTTCCATTCGACTGGGTCCCCGCAGGGGCCCCGCGAACCGCGCCACGGAAAGTCGACTTACGCCGATGAGCGCCGACATCGGCGTGCTGCCCATCGCGTCCACCTCGGCTGCGCGGACGCCGGGAACTCGCCATCAGACCCACCGTTCGACTCTGCCGAGACGTGTGCTGAACCGCTTCAAGGCCCTCGGGTGGATGCTGACCGGCTTGGTCCTCGCGTCAGGGGTCTGGTCGCTCGTGGTGGCCAGCGGCCGCTTTCCCCGTCAGCTTTTCCCAAGTGTCCCAGAGATTTTGGCAGCGGGACACGGCCTGTGGACCGATGGGTTGCTGGCCGCGGACATCACTGCCAGTGTGAGCAGGGCCGGGACGGGATTCCTTCTGGGCGCGGTGGCAGGAATCGGGGTGGCAGTCGTCACCGCCACCACCACCGCCGGGCGTCGGGCACTGCAGCCTGTGTTGCGGATCTTCGCGCCCATACCGACCATCGGCCTGGTCCCCCTTGCCATCCTGTGGTTCGGGCTCGGGGAGAACAGCAAGACTCTGGTGATCGCGCTCGGAGTCTTCGTCCCGGTCTGGATCAACAGCCACGGGGGTCTGGCCGGAACGCCGACCGACTATCTGAAAGCCGCACGCTGCCTGGGTGCCAGCCGGTGGCAAACCTTACGCAAAGTCATCCTCCCCGAGGCGACCCCCGACATCGTGTCCGGCCTGAGAGTGGGAGCGGCGATGGCATTCGTACTCATCGTCGTCGCCGAGATGACCGGGACCACTGCGGGTATCGGTTACCGCATTTACCAAGCACAGCTCTTCTCGCAGGCCGACCGGCTGATCTTCTGCCTGATCGTGCTGGGCGTCATCGGAGCGGCATGCGATTCCCTGATCGACACGGCGAGCGCACCGTTGACTCGCTGGGCACAAGAGGAGCACTGAGATGGCGCTGGAAACCCGCGATCTCGTCGTGCAGTTTCCGGGCGCGGCGACTCCCACCCTCAAGGGGATATCGCTGAGCGTCAACGACGGGTCATTCACCGTCTTGGTCGGCGCCTCCGGCAGCGGCAAGTCGACACTGCTGCATTGCCTGGCCGGACTGATAACCGCCACCTCCGGCACGGTGATCGACAACGGCCAGGCCGTCACCGCTCCCGACCCTCGGCGAGGCGTCGCTTTCCAGCGTGACGTTCTGTTTCCGTGGATGAGCGTCGCCGACAATATCGACTTCGCCTTGGCTGCAAGAAAACTGGACAGGCGGCAACGGCAAGCACGGATCGCCGAACTTCTCGACACCGTCGGCCTGCACGCCGGCGTGTGCAGGCAGCGCCCCGCGGAGCTGTCCGGCGGTATGCGCCAGCGCGTGAGCATCGCACGCGTGCTTGCCGGTGAGCCGTCCGTGATGCTCATGGACGAGCCCTTCGCCGCCCTCGATGCACTGACCCGCTTGCGCATGCAAGACCTGCTCATCGAACTCTGGTCACGTCTGAACCGCACGATCGTCTTCGTCACCCACGACATCGACGAGGCGATACGACTGGGCGACAGCGTCAATGTGCTGCAGGACGGACAGATCGTCGACCAGATCACCAACCCCCTAGGTCGCCCGCGTCCGGCGGACACGCTCGCAGAACAGCCCGGCTACGGAGCGATTCGCAAGACCCTGCACCACCGACTCGGCATCGACCACGCCGTGCACTGACACATCCATCCCTGCTCGCAAAGGACGACTTAGTGAACACAACGCTGAAACGACTCGCCGCGGCCGCCATTGTCGCGTTGGCAATGGCCACCTCGATCACCGCCTGCGCCCACGACTCCAGCAGCAATGCCGATGAACTGACCGTCGGCTTCGTCGTGGATCCTTCCTGGGCCCAGATTCCCGTGGCCGCCGACGGCGGGATGTTCAGCAAGCACCACGTCAACGTCAAGGTTGTGAACTTCCAATCCGGCGTCGAAGCACTGCAGGCGGTGAGCGCCGGCCAGGTCGACATCACCACCGCGGCGGACGTGCCGACGGCGGCGGCGCTCACCCGCTCGCCGGCGCTGCGCATCGTCGCCGACGGATCCCGTTGGGAGGGTTCCCGTATCGTGGCCCGGCGCAGCGCAGGCATTACCGACGTCGCCGACCTCGCAGGCAAGTCGATCGGCACCCCGCTGGGCACCAGCGCCGCGTACTACGTGTCAAATGCGCTGGCCCAGGCCAACATCAAGGCGGATCTCGTCCAGGTTTCACCGTCGGCCATGGTCACCGCGGCCACCCAACACAACGTCGACGCGGTCTCGATTTTCCAGCCGTACCAGGCGCAGACGATTGCCGCGCTCGGCGATGACGCGGTGCCGCTCAACGGGGGCACCTACATCCAGCACAGCTTGTTCATCGCCACCCCGTCGGCGATCTCGTCGAAAGGGGCCGAGATCACGTCGTTCTTCGCCGCACTCGGCGACGCAAGCGCAGCGCTGTCCGCCCACGATGCCGCCGCGACGGCCGCCGTCGCCAAGGCCACCCAACTGGACGCGCAGCTGCTGAACACCGTGTTGTCCGAGTTCGACTTCACGGTTCAGCTGAAACCCGACCTCGCCGCCGACCTGAGCGCGCTCGCCGAATGGGGCAAGACTCAGAAGTCGATCGACGCGGCTACCACGCTGCCTGACTACAACCAGTTCCTCGACGGCCAGTTCCTGACGAAGCCGGCGTCCTGAAGCGGAGCAGAACGGGCTTCGGAGCCGACTAGCGGCGCGGCTTCCAGACCACCAGCGCGGTGCTCTTCGGCACCACCGCCAGATCACGACGCTGGTTGGCGCGCAACGACTCCAGCTCGCCCATCATCTCCTCGACGCGGGACTGCAGAGCCTCGACCTGATTGGTCAACTCGATGATCCGCTTGATCCCTGCGAGGTTCACGCCTTCGTCCTGCGACAGCCGCTGCACCTCGCGCAGCAACTCGACGTCGCGCTCCGAATACCGCCGTCCCCCACCGGAGCTACGCCGGGGACTGACCAGGCCGAGCCGGTCGTAGGTGCGCAGCGTCTGCGCATGCATACCGGCCAGCTCGGCGGCCACCGAGATCAGAAACGTCCGGGTCTCTCGGGACTCGCTGGAAGCACCCATCACCGGTTCCCCGCCCATCCGGCGCGCGGGTCGAACCCGCTCGCCCGCTCAGCGGCCGCGTAGGCCTCCAGCGCCTCGAGCGCTTGACCCTCGAGATTCGGTGGCACCGCCACCTTCACGGTGACCAGCAGGTCGCCGTGACCGCCGTCGCGCTTGGGCACACCGCGCCCACGCACCCGCAGTATCCGGCCATCGGCGGTGCCCTTCGGCACCCGCACTCCGACCTTGCCCTCCAGCGTCGGAACGGAAAGCGTTGTCCCCAAAGCCAGCTCGGTGAAGCTCACCGGAACCGCCACGGTCAGGTCGTCGCCGTCGCGGCCGAACACCTTGTCCGGCCGAACATGCACGGTGACGTACAGGTCGCCGGATGGCGCACCGCGCAAACCGGCCTCGCCCTGACCGGCCAGCCGAATACGCTGCCCGTCCTCGACGCCCGGTGGGATCCGGACGTTGATGGTGCGGGTCCGGGTGGTGACCCCGGTGCCGTGGCACTCGTCGCAGGGGTGCTCGATGATCGAGCCGCTACCCCGGCAGTCGGTGCACGGTTCGGAGAACCCGAACGCGCCCTGGTTGCGGTTGATCACACCGGAGCCATTGCACGACGGACACACCTTCGGGCTGGTGCCCGGACGTGCGCCGCTGCCATGGCAATTCGTGCACGGCGCCGGGCTGGTCAGCCGCAGCGGCATGGCGACACCCTTGGTCGCTTCCAGGAAATCGAGATCGGTCTCGGTCTCCAGGTCCTTGCCGCGCCGCGGCCGGCTCGGGCGCGGCGCTGCGCCGCGCCCGAACAAGCCACCGAACAAGTCGCCGATGTTCGTGCCGCCGGTCTGGCTGGCGGTGTCGAACAGGTCGTTCAAATTGAACTCGCCGCCGTCGGCACCGTAACCGCTGAAGCCGCCGAACCCACCGCCGCCGCCGTTACCGCGGCGGAAACCGCCGCCGGCGAACATCCGCCGGGTCTCGTCGTACTCCTTGCGCTTGGCCGGATCGGTCAGGACGTCCCTGGCCTCGCCAACCTCTTTGTAGCGCTCGTCGGCCGCCTTGTCGTCCGGGTTGCGGTCGGGGTGATTCTCGGCGAGCAGCTTGCGGGCCACCCGCTTGATCTCGTCCTCGCTGGCGTCAGAGGAGACGCCGAGCACCTTGTAGAAATCCTTCTCAACCCATTCGCGTTGAACCATGCCGCGTCACCTCCTCTCACCGTCGGTCATGCTGTTAATTCGATTCTGCGTTCTGCGCGCCGCTCTGGTCGCCGTTGACGGGCGTGTCGGCCTTCCGAGGTGCCGCGGACCCCTCGTCGACGGTGTCGACCACCCCGACGAGCGCGTGCCGCAGCACCTGCTCGCCGAGCTTGTAACCCTGCCGCATCACCGTGCCCAGCACCGGCTTCGAGCCCTCGCCCTCGTGTTGCACGGCTTCGTGCAACGACGGGTCGAACTCGTCGCCCTCGGCGCCGAAGGCTGTCAGACCCAGCCCCGCCAGCGCGGCCGTGAGCTTGTCGGCGACCGACTTCAGCGGACTGGTCTCCAGATCGCCGTGGCTGCGTGCCCGGTCCAGGTCATCGAGGATGGGCAGCAACTGGCTCACCACGGCGGCCTTGGCGCGCTCGCCGGCCACTTGCTGATCGCGCAGCGCGCGCTTGCGGTAGTTGGCGAAATCGGCCTGCACTCGCTGCAGGTCACCGAGCAGTTCAGCGGCTTTGTCCGACTCCTCCGGCGTTTCGCCCGCAAAGTCCCCCGGCTCCGGCCCACTGGGGGCCGGGCCGGAGGCTTCGCGAACTTCTCCGGTCTGGGGGTCGATTCGGCGCTTGTCTGTGACAGTTACCGGTTCTTCCTCGCGACCTTCGCTCACTTGCGCTCCTGATCATCGTCATCCACGACCTCGGCGTCCACGACATCGTCAGCGGACGAACCGCCCGACGGGCCGGCGCTCTGGTCGGCCTGGGTCGCCTCGTAGATGGCCTGGCCCAGAGCCTGGCTTTCCTGGCCCAGCTTCTCCATGGCGGACTTGATCGCACCGATGTCGGTGCCGGCCAGCGCCGTCTTCGCTTCCGAGATCGCGGCGTCAACCTTGGTCAAGGTGTCCTCGGGGACCTTGGAGCCGCCTTCGGCTTCGCGCTGCTCGGAGACGAACTTCTCCGTCTGGTAGACCAGCGACTCGGCCTGGTTGCGGACGTCGGCCTCTTCGCGACGCTTGCGGTCTTCCTCGGCGTGCGCTTCGGCGTCCTTGATCATCCGGTCGATCTCTTCCTTGGACAGGCCGGAGCCTTCCTGGATCTTGATCGTGTTTTCCTTGCCGGTGCCCTTGTCCTTGGCGGTGACGTGCACGATGCCGTTGGCATCGATGTCGAAGGTCACCTCGATCTGGGGCACGCCGCGCGGAGCCGGCGGGATACCGGTCAGCTCGAAGCTGCCGAGCAGCTTGTTGTGTGCGGCGATCTCACGCTCACCCTGATAGACCTGGATCTGCACCGACGGCTGGTTGTCGTCGGCGGTGGTGAAGGTCTCCGACCGCTTGGTCGGGATAGTGGTGTTGCGCTCGATGAGCTTGGTCATCACGCCGCCCTTGGTCTCGATACCCAGCGACAGCGGGGTGACATCGAGCAGCAGAACGTCCTTGACCTCACCCTTGAGCACACCGGCCTGCAGCGCAGCACCGACGGCCACGACCTCGTCCGGGTTGACGCCCTTGTTGGGCTCCTTGCCGCCGGTGAGCTCCTTGACCAGGTCGGTCACCGCGGGCATACGGGTGGAACCACCCACCAGCACCACGTGGTCGATGTCGGACACCGAGATGCCGGCGTCCTTGATGACCTGCTGGAACGGCTGGCGGGTGCGGTCCAGCAGATCTTGGGTGATCTTCTGGAACTCCGAACGGGTCAGCTGCTCGTCGAGGAACAGCGGATTCTTGTCGGCGTCGACGGTGATGTAGGGCAGGTTGATCGAGGTGCTGCCACTGGAGCTCAGCTCGATCTTGGCCTTCTCGGCGGCTTCACGAAGCCGCTGCATGGCCATCTTGTCCTTGGTCAGGTCGATGCCGCTGGTGCCCTTGAACTTGTCGACCAGCCATTCGACGATCCGGTCGTCCCAGTCGTCACCACCGAGGTGGTTGTCACCAGAGGTCGCGCGGACCTCGACGACGCCGTCGCCGATCTCCAGCAGCGAGACGTCGAACGTGCCGCCACCGAGGTCGAAGACCAGGATGGTCTGTTCCTTGCTGCCCTTGTCCAGGCCGTAGGCCAGCGCCGCAGCAGTCGGTTCGTTGACGATGCGCAGCACGTTGAGGCCGGCGATCTGGCCGGCTTCCTTGGTGGCCTGACGCTGGGCGTCGTTGAAGTACGCGGGCACGGTGATGACCGCGTCGGTGATGTCCTCACCGAGGTAGCTTTCGGCGTCCCGCTTCAGCTTCATCAGCACGCGGGCGCTGATCTCCTGCGCGGTGTAGTCCTTACCGTCGATCTCGACGGACCAGTCGGTGCCCATGTGCCGCTTCACCGAACGGATGGTCCGGTCGACGTTGGTCACTGCCTGGTTCTTGGCGGGCTGGCCTACCAGCACTTCGCCGTTGCGCGCAAAGGCGACCACCGACGGCGTGGTGCGGGACCCTTCGGAGTTGGCGACGACGACCGGGTCGCCACCCTCCAGTACCGCCACGACGGAGTTGGTGGTCCCGAGGTCGATGCCGACCGCACGAGCCATGTTGATTCCTCCTGATAGTTACGTCTTTGGGTCTGAGCGAACCAGGCTCAAGACTGCCCCTCTTGCCGGGCGGCTGTCAAGCCAGAGTTGAGTCGATTTCACTCAAGTTGTCGAATCCGTCAACGGCGGGTGTTCCGGATTTGTTCCCGGCGCCGCCGGCTCTGCGTTTGCGAGTGTGCGGTCTGATCCACCGCGACCGGCGCGTCGCGGATGAAAACACACACTCGCGGACCTCAGCGGTGGAACGTCGCCGAGCGTGCGACCTTTCGTCGGGGGGAGTGCGATCCATCGACAACAACCCGCACTTTGGACGGCCTGAGCGTGTGCGGCCGGTAGTGAGTACCGGCCGCACACGAACGCCAGTAGGTTTGCCAGCTGTGGGGATCTCATTAGCCGACCTGGACAGGTGGGACCCGGGGGCGGTTCGCGGTGTCGCGACCACAACGACCACTCGAGCTGAGCATTTTCGAGATGTCGCGCATGACCAAAGCGCCGTCGTCGCGAAGCTCGAGTGGGAGGGCGCCTCCCACGAAGCCGCGACGGCCAAAGCCCAGGCCATCAGCAGCAGCCTCCTTCAGCACGCCGACGAATGCGACCTTGCCGCACGCGAAGTCACGTCCGCGGCCACCGAAGTGGAGTCCATCAAGGCCGAGTGGAACCGGATCCAGCGGATGGCCGACCGGTGGGGCATCACGATTGATATAGCCACCAGCTCGCTCGAGTGCTTTCGCGCGGCAGATCCCGCACAACAGGCTGAGAACGAGCGGCATATGCAGACCGTTCACGATGCCATCGTCGACTTACTGCGGCGAGCCAACTCCACCGATCAGCACCTCGCCACGGCACTCGACCACGCCACAAGGGAGATGGCCGACGGTGACATTGCCGAAGCACCGTTGGCATCTGACGCCGTGCAGAGGAGCAACCAAACGGAGGCATTCCGAAGGATATTCGGGCGCGACCCTGTCAGCGAGAGCGACTGGACGACTGCGGCCGCTCTAGATCCGCACAGCTACGACCCGAAGAACAAGGGCGTTGATGCGAACATCGTCGTCGCCCGCATCAAGCCAGTGCCTGGACAAGGTGTCGTGCGGTCGAACTTATTCATACCAAGCAAGGACGTGTGGGCGCCGTCGGTCGAACTCCCGCCCTTCAACAATGGTCACCTGTTGCCCTACGACAACAATGTCGGCGACAATCGCGGCTTCTCTCCCACCGTGGGACCAGAAGAGTCCCGCGTGGCCATCTACACCGACTTTGAGAACGGGATCATCGTCGCCCGCCAGAATCCATCAGTAAATGCCGACACCGGACAAGTAAGGGCTGGTACGCCCGATATTTCGGCAGTCCAACAGTCAAACGGTGCAGTGTTGCTCCGCTACAACGCCGCTGATCCCTTCTCGCCAGGTGGCGAGGTGCCGGCAAAAGCCATTCCATTCAGCGTCAACGGCACACTCGGCATCAGCCCAAGTGCTGACGGGCCACGAGTGGGTGGCAATGTCACTTCCTTTCCGGCGCTTGAGATCTACAGCGACCGGAACGGAGCCACAACCCCGTTGCTGCAGTCGTGGCCAAGCTTTACCGACGACGCGTCGGGTCCGATGGTGGGTCTGCTGCCGCATAAAGACGTGGGTGAATCCACCATCATCCCGAGCTTCAACAGCGTAGTTCCGCAGCTCGAGCCGGCACAGCCCGGACCAATACATGGCCCCCAAGCCGTACCGATCACACCACCAATGTCAATCGTGCCGCCCGGCAACTTCACCCCCTTTGGACCAGCGGCCGGCGAGGTGCCGGTCGTCCGAACGTTCACCCCATTTCAGGGTGACGAATTCCTTCCCCCGCGCTGAGACCGAGGAGCGTCGAAAATGGCAAGTCCTACAGTCGATCCGGGGTGGAGACCCCTTTACTCATCGCTCGAAGTATTTTGGAGGGGCTGAGATGGCATATCCGGTCGTGGACTGGCGGAGAGCCACATTGGTCGGCGCGCTCGGCGGTGGGGCGTTCTGGGGACTGGCTGCAGGAGCCATCCTGGCCTCGAAAGCATCAACAACGGCTGTCATCGCGATCTGTATTACGGCGGTCATCGTCGTGTCCGTGGGAACTTTCATCTACCGCCGCAGCACCAGTCCCCGCAATCGTGCCTTGGGGATGGGCTTGATCCTGGCTCCGCTTACCGGCCTGACGCCAGTGCTCGCCGTTTCACTCCCCGGAGTCTTGACCCACGCGATCTCCTGGAGAGGCTGACTACCGCCCATGGTTACTCCGTCGCCCGCACCCGACAGCACGCCAGCCCTTGAGGAGCAGCATCCGATCCCGTTACTCATCGGACTTTTCGTGGGCTTCGCATCGGTGGTTTTGACATTCGGATTCTTGTGGCCGCTCGCGCCGCTGTTTCCCGCTGTGGTCGCCGGTGCGTCCGCGGTGCTGCCTTTCAAGAATCACTGGCACGTCGCTCGTGGCGCGTTCTACGCGTGTCTGGGAGTAGCGGTCTTCGAAGCAGTATTCGTACCGATCCTCTTGGTGAGTTAGACGCCGTCTGCTCGGTCGCCGAGCTGTCTAAGATCAGTCGCGCCGTGGTCATCCATGGCGCGAAGCCCCTTGGCGGTGTCGACGACATGAGCCGCCTGCTCAGTCAGAGCGGCATGGTGCTTATCAGCGACCCGCTGCCAAGTGTCGGCCATCCGTACCAGCGCGTCGGCGGACGAGCCCACCCATCCGGACTCAGAGTCACTGAGCCCCAGCATGGACAGTAGGTGCGAACCCGATAGGACTGAGGCCTGCTCGCCGATATCTGATCCACCACGGACAAGGCCGTCGACGTCGACCTTCAACTTGTCAGTCCTCGAGCCAGGTGAAGACCGTCTCGTAGTGGGCCTGGGCACTGCCTGCCATGGCTTGGCGCCACGCCGGGACGGTTGAATCCGTAGAACGGACCCTCGGGCACCTCCCGGTAGAACTGCGACCGGTTGGTCAGGACCCCCGTCTGCACCGCGTCGAACCACTCCCTCGGTTGACCACCAGGATTGTCGTTGCTGCGCAACATGTTTGGCGTCAGCGACGCCACCAGCACCGCCTTTGCGACGCGGTCCTGGTGACGCGCGACGTAGCGGGCCACCTCGCCGCCACCGGTGGAGTGTCCGATGTGAACGGCCTCGCGCAGGTCGAGATGCTCGGTCAGCGCGGCAAGGTCGGCGACCCAGTGCTCCATGTCGTTGCCGGTCCCGACCTGATCAGAACGGCCGTGCCCGCGCCGGTCGTGCGCGATCACCCGGTAGCCGTGCTGCAGGAAGAACGTCATCTGCGCGTCCCAGTCGTCGGCTGTCAGCGGCCACCCGTGACTGAACACGATCGGCTGACCGGAACCCCAGTCCTTGTAGAAGATTTCGACGCCGTCGGAAGTGCTGATGGTGGGCATGACTGGTTCCCTCCGCAGTCCTGGATGCAGGCTTTTATGACCCATGGTCAGCTTGCTCCATCACGGCCCCGACAGCCAGTGCTGAGCCATTCCTTCTCGCCCACCACTTTTGACGACGACGTCAGACTTGGCACAGGTTGGACGAACCGCCAGACACACCGGGGCACGCCAAGCTACTTATAGACGAATGGGTGCAGGGGCGTTTGTCGGTCGTATCGGTGGGCTTGCGGTAGCGCTGGGGATCGGGGTCGCGATCGCTGCCGGAGCGGGCCAGGCCTCTGCCGCGCCGGCCGGCTCCGGTGATTCGTCGTCGGCCAGTTCGGCAGGGACGCGGTCCTCGGCGCAACACAGCGGTGTTGCGAAGAGCGCGAGGACGGTCAGCTCCGTTTCCGCAACGACCGCAACCAAGACCGCGTCGCGGGCGACCGTGCGGTCCGTGATGATGCCGCGTGCCACCGCCACAGCCACGGCCACCCGCACCGTGACCGACGATCCGACGGCACCGGTCGACTCCCCGGTGACGCTGGTGCTGGCCGCCGCATCCCGCCGGGAGTCGCAGGCCACCACGCAGACACAACGCACCCCGGTCGCCGCCACCACTGCGGCGCCCACCGCCGATGTGCCCGCCATCCCCACGCCAGTGGTGGCCATCCCGCAGATCGCGCCGCTGGCATTCCTGCAACACATCCCGGTCCTGGGTCCGGTCCTGTTCACCCCGATTGTGGCGTTCATCCACCAGATCCCAGTGTTCGGCGACGTGCTCCACCCCCTGTTCGGCTATCCGGTGCACCCGGGGGCATCGCCGAATGCCGCACAACCTCGCGACGTCAAGGTGGTCTCGTTCGACGGCACCCAGATCTACGTCCACTTCATGCCGGCGTCCGGGCTGCAGGAAGGTACCCAGGCGCCGACGATCTTCTACGGACCCGGACTGGGCATGCCCGGCCAGACAAGCATCGACGGCAGCGTCGTCGACGGCGTCCTCACCAACGCCCTGGGCATGCCGAGCATCCTCGCCCTGCGCAAGGCCGGCTACAACGTCGTGACATGGGACCCGCGCGGCGAATACAGTTCGGGCGGCCAGCTGCAGATCGACTCACCCGACTACGAGGCCCGCGACGTCTCGGCGATCATCAGTTGGGTCGCCACCCAACCGGAGGTCAAGCTCGACGGCCAACCGTCCGAGCTCGACCCGCGGATGGGCATGGTCGGCGCGTCCTACGGGGGCGGCATCCAATTGGTCACGGCGGCAACCGATCACCGAGTCGACGCGATCGTTCCGACGATCGCCTGGAACAGCCTGACCAGCTCGCTCTACAAGGCTGGGTCATTCAAGAGCGGCTGGGGAACGCTGCTGTCGACCGTGCTGGTCCTCACCCTGGCCCGCACCAATCCCAAGATCATTCCGGCCACCATCTACGGCGATCTGACCGGACACCTGACACCGGCAGACGTGGCGCTGCTGGAGGAGCGCGGACCCGGCCTCCCGACAGACCTCCTCAGCCAGATCACCGCACCCACACTGTTGATCGAAGGCACCGTCGACACCCTGTTCACCTTGCAGGAGGCCAACGCCAACGCACTGGCGCTGATCGGCAACAACGTTGACACCAAGGTGATCTGGTTCTGCGGCGGCCACGGTCTGTGCACCAACGACCTGTTCAACACCGGCGGTGTACTGGTCCAACAGCGCACCCTCGAGTGGCTCGATCACTACGTCAAACAAGATGCGACGGTGCAGACCGGCCCCCAGTTCGAGTGGGTGGACCAACGGGGCCAACACCTTTCGTCGGCATCCTACGATCTGACGCCGAGCGACCCAGTGGTGGTGTCCAGCACCACGACTCGGACCCTGCCCCTTGTGCCATTCCTGGGAGCCGGTGGGCTGTTCGGAGTGGTGCCGATCGGATCATCGCGGGCCATCGACGCGCTGAACTACACGACACCGGCGGTCACCTCGACGACCTATGTCGTCGGCGCACCGCACCTGAGCTTCACCTACTCGGGCACCGGCTCGGGCGATCACCTCTACGCTCAACTCGTCGACAACTCCACCGGTCAGGTGCTGGGCAACCAGGTCACCCCGATCAAGGTGACCCTGGACGGAACCGAGCGCGTCGCCGACGTCGACCTGGAGATGGTGGCCCAGACACTCAGACCCGGTCAGAAGGTCACCCTGCAGGTGTTCGGGTCGTCGGCCTCCTACCGTGCGGTCGGGGCGCTGGGCTCGGTCACCGTCTCGAACGTGGAACTGTCGCTGCCGACCGTCGACCCATCGACCATCACGGTCGACGCAGCCTAGTTGTCACTGGTCGCCGGTATTTCGTTGCCGGGCAGGCGTTTCAGCGCCCGCGCCAGCGCCAGTTGGGCGAGGGCGAAGATTCCCAGCGCGGCGCCCACGATCCCGAACGACCCGTAAGCGGTGGATCCCGCGGTGAACGCACCGCCGACCAGGCTGTCCACCCCCACCGAGGCCGCCGTCCGGCCGAACTCCGAGGCGGCGGTGACACCGCCCGCGTGCTCCAGCGGGGTCAGCTCTTGGCGCCAGCGCGTCAGGACCAATCGGGCGCAGACGTTGGTGACGCCGAACAGGAACACCGCCACCACCATGATCCACAGGTTCACCGGCATCCAGCCCACCGCCAGCAACAACGTCCCGCCCACTCCCGCGAACATCCACCCGCGTCCGGAGCCGCGGCGCTGAGTGACCGCATACAGCAGTGCACCCGCCACCCCGCCGAGCGCGAAGGCTGATCCGACGTGACCGGCCATATGCGGTTGGTGCAGCAGGCCTTTGGCGAAGAATGCACTCAGGTCTTTGCGTAACTCGTAGAGGTGGAACAGCATCAAACCGACGACCACCATCAGCAGGTACCGATTCTTGAGGATGTACTTCACCCCAGCCCATGCCCCGCCGTGGGTGTGGTTGCGGTCGTCGACGGGGATGGCCGGTCGTTCGGGAATCAGCAGATAGCACGCCGCCGACACAGCGAAGCCGACCGGGATGACAATGTGGGACACGATCTCCGCCGACCACACCATCAGCCCGCTGAGCATGAGTGGTCCTACGACAGCACCGACTTCGAAGGCCAACTCATAACGGGAGTTGATCCTGTCCAGCAGTTGCGGCCGGTGCCCGGCAAGTTCGAGGGGAATCGTGTGCACGGAGGTGTCGACGTATCCGCGTATCAGCGCTTCGGCGCTGTAACACAGCATCACCCACGTCAGGTTCACGAAGCCGAACGCCATCGCAGCGGGTATGCCGGCCAGGACCACGCCTCGCAGGAGCGTAGTGGCGACCAGTACCCGGCGAGCCCCGAACCGCTCGGTCGGCCAGCCGCCGAGGTAGGTACCCACCATGTGCAAGGCGGTGCCGAATGCCGAGAAGAACGCCGCGCTGCCCAGTGACCCGGACAGATCAGCGACGAGCAGCGGTTGCGCCAAATGCACTGCACTGTTCGCGATCTGGGTCAGCAGGACGCCGCTGAGCAGTCCGCCGAGGCGCGCCGAATCGGTCTCGCCTGCCCCTAGCTTCACATCAGCGCCTCGGCATGTGCTCGAAGGCGCCGTGAGCGACGAACGCTGCCGCGGCCAAAAGCAGCACCGCGACGATCCAGCGGCCATGCACCTTCATGATGCGCTCGTATCCCTCCTTGATCCGATCGGCGGCACCCGGCCGGACCAACTCGATGACCGTCGGCGTCAGCGCGGGGATGAGCGCGATCACCGCGAATACCACAGCACCGAGCGCCCGTTCGGGACGGTCGCTGATCTGCAGGATCTGGTGGCCAGCGGCGATCGCGATCGGAAAGACTTTGGGGTGCAGACCGCAGACTGCGAAGCCGGCCATCGCCGCGCGGGTGATCCGTTGGTGGGCAGGCAGATCCGCCTTCGGATCCAGGCCGGGGAGGCGCTTGGTGAGCCTGGCCCGTAACCGGCCCGGCTGGTGCTGCGGCTTGGACACGTCGGTGATCGGCTTGTGTCGGAGCGCGCCGGTCGCCCGGCGGATACCGATCGCCAACAGCGCCGCCGCGATCAGGATCCGGACGATGAAGCCCGGCCACGAGGTGTGGTCACCTTCAGACGCGGGCGTCCCGGTCAGCGCGGCGATACCGACACCGATCCCGGTGGAGAAGGCGATGCCCGCGACGGCACCTCCGGAGAACGCCAGGGTCGCCTGTCGGGGAACCTTCTTGTCGCTGGCGACCACCAGTCCGAGGACCAGTGTCTCGGGGCTGAACAACAGCGCGAGCGCAAGCGTCGCAATGACCGCGAGATGCGTGCTCATGGGCACATCCACGCCGGCATGGCGGCAGGTTACCGCGCCGGACGACCTGGCGCGCTGCGTTGCGCCAGTTGTCGCGCCACCTCGCCGTACCGCTCGAAACGCTCTGGATCACCCAACGCGTTGTAGAGGACGATGCGGGTCGCAGTGTCGCCGTATCTCTCGGCCAGCGCACCGGCCAGTCCGTCCCATGTCGACTCGGTGGCGAACGTGGCGATGTGGTCGTCGGTGATCTGAGCCGCCATCCCGTTGAGGTCGCCGGCCTTCTGCTTCTCGCGGATGCGGGCAGTGGTGCCCTCGAATCCGGCCTCGTCCCAGATGAACGCGTAATTGGGGGTGCTGCCGTAGAAACTCATCGAGAACCGGACCCGTTCCCGCTCGGCCGCGCGGTCCTCCTCGGTGTCGCCGACGATGGTCATCACCGGCACGATCAGCGCGACGTCGGACGGGGAGCGCCCCGCTTTCGCCGCTCCCTCAGCGACTTTGGGCACCACATGGCGGGCGATGTACCCGGGCTCTCCGATCGGGTGGACGTGCACACCGTCGGCCACCTCACCGGCCATCCGAAGCATCCAGGGGTTCACGGCGGCGATGTCGACCTTCGGGTCCGGTTCGTCGATGGGTCCGGCGCTCCATTGCGGGGTGATGAAGTCCAGGTTGTAGAACTCGCCGTGGTGGTCGAGAGTGCCCGTGCGGAAGGCGGCAAAGCACGCTTTGACGGCCAGCACATAGTCGCGCAGTCGCGGGCCCGGACGTTCGAACTGGGTGCCGTAGCGCCGCACGACATGAGTGCGCACCTGGGTGCCCAGTCCCAACCGGAAGCGTCCGCCACTGCCCTCCTGCAGCTCCCACGCGGTCGCGGCCGTGATGAACGGGCTGCGCGGAAACGCCACCGCGACACCGGTCGAGAGCGCAAGTCCCGGCGCAGCCTGCGATGCCACCGCGGCGTTGAGATACGGGGTCCGGCCGGTCTCGGTGAAGAGCATGCCGGAGAAGCCGGCAGCCTGCGTGCGCTGGGCGAGGCTGCCGATTTCTCCCAGCGGCAGCGCAGTGGTCATGACGTCGACGTCCACCGGACAGATCGTAACGGCGTCACCGAAACGCCATGCGCGGTTGCGTCGCAGATCTAGTCTGTGCGACAGCTGTGCAATAACTGTGGGCGAGAGATCGGGGAAGCATGACGACGATCAAGCAGGTGTGTCTGGGAGTTGCAGTGGCCGGCGTGGTCGCCGGGGCCGGCTCTGCGGTCGCGACCGCGGTGGCCTCCGCCGACACCGGTTCACCTGATTCGCAGAGCGCATCGCGCGGTTCCTCTGCGTCGACATCGTCGGCGTCGACTGCCCGCTCGCGTAAGCCGGTGACGAAGGCAGGCAGTACGGTCACCGGTCCGCGACGGGCGCAGGCACCTGAGGCGTCGGTGGCAGGCCCCACCGCGAAGCGGACCACTGCAAGCATTGCGCCACTGAAAGTTGCTGGAGCGCTGTCACTTCCGAAGCTTCCGGCGCTGCCCCTGCCGCCGCTGCCGGCTCCGCCCGTCGGGGCCAAGAGCACCGCCTACTCCTACCGGGACCGCAACATCAGTGCGTCGGCCGTGGTCGTCACCAACAACGCGGCCGACCCGACCAACACTCACGTCCTGGTGATCGGCGTCGACGGCACGAACATGCGGCGAATCCTCGCCCAGCCCGACGTGAACGTGAACTTCGTGAGTCTGATGAACGCCAGCACCACCGGCATTGCATCGATCGTCGGCCACACCACGATCTCGAACCCGTCGTGGACCGCGATCCTCACTGGAGCGTGGGACAACCAGACCGGCGTCATCAACAACCTCTTCACCGCCGACACCTACATGAAGTGGCCGACCGTGTTCAACCAACTCGAGGCCTACAACTCCGACATCGACACCATGGCGATCGCGGACTGGAGCGTGATCACCGACATCGCCAAGGCGGGCCTCTACCCGGTCGACACCCCCGTACTGGTCCCGCAGGTACCGGGTGACTCCAACTGGTCACTGACCGATGCCGAGGTCACCGCCCAGACCGTCGCGGCGATTCAGAGCGGCGAGCCCCCGAACTTCTTGTTCTCCTACCTGGTGCAGGTCGACGAGGCCGGGCACCAATTCGGCGGTGGCTCACAGCAATACGCCGATGCCATCCATCGCACCGACGAGAACCTCGGCGCAATCATGGACGCGGTCAACACCTCTGGTGAGAACTGGACCGTCATCGTCGTCACCGATCATGGTCATCAGCCGCAACTGGGCTTCGGACACGGTTTCCAGTCCCCCGACGAGACCTCGACATGGGTCATCGCCAACGGCGCCGGCTTCGACGCCGGTCAGATGAACCTGGCGTACTCGATCGTCGACGTCACGCCCACCGTCCTGGACCTGTTCGGCGCTCCCCCGCCACCGGGATCCAACGGGGTGTCGTTGACCACGCTGGGTTCCAGTTCAGTCACCCCGAACGATCTTCAGCAGGCGCTCAAGGACGCGATTGCGCGCAACGGCTGGCCGGACATCCAAACCAATGTCGCGCTGAGCGTGCGGACGATCTTCGCCAGCATCCCGTACTTCCTGGACGGCGGCATCACCAGCCTCACCGCCACGCTGCAGGGCATCGTCGATCAGAACACGTTCCTGATCAGCCAGCTGGCGGCGGTGGCCAAGGCGGTGGTGCAGGTTCTCGGGAATGTGTCGGTCGCAGCCACCAGCGCGCTTGCCGAACTGGTGGCCTGGATGACCGGGGTGGACATCTTCGCGCAGGGCTATCCGCAGGATCCGCCGACGGTCGCGACACAAAACGAGCCCTCGGTGTTGGTGGCCTGACCACGGCACCGGTGGGCCATACTCACTCCGATGGGTACCTACGTCGTCACCGGTTCTGCTTCGGGCATGGGTCGGGCGGTCGCTGAGCGGCTGCGGGCCGACGGGCACACCGTGATCGGGGTGGACATCCAGGCCGCCGACGTGGTGGCCGATCTGTCCACTCCGGCCGGTCGCCGTACGGCCGTCGACGCCGTGCTCAGCACTTGTGGCGGACGTCTCGACGGTGCGGTGCTGGCGGCCGGGCTCGGCCCAACCCCCGGCAAGGACCAGCCGTCCCGGATCATCCAGGTCAACTTCTTCGGCGTGATCGAATTGCTGCAGGCGTGGCGGCCGGCGCTGGCGGCCGCCGAGCGCGCCAAAGTCGTAGTATTTTCCAGCAATTCGACCACCACGATTCCAGCGATACCCGGCCGTGCCATCCGGGCCATGCTGGACGGTGACGGCGAGAAGGCCGTGCGGATCCTACGCATCTTCGGCCGTGCCGCAGCGTCGATGGCTTACGGCGCGTCGAAGATCGCAGTGAGCCGCTGGGTTCGCCGCAATGCGGTGACCCGCGACTGGGCCGGTGCCGGAATCCGGCTCAACGCCATCGCTCCGGGTGCCATCCTGACCCCGCTGCTGGAGAAGCAGCTGTCCACCCCGGCCGAGGCCAAGACGATCCATTCGTTCCCGGTGCCGATCGGTGGCTTCGGTGACGCCGGCCAGTTAGCGGACTGGGTGGTCTTTATGTTGTCGGATGCCGCGGATTTCCTGTGTGGCAGTGTTCTATTCGTCGACGGCGGATCCGACGCCTACTTCCGCGCTGACGACTGGCCCGGTTCGTTACCGGCCCGGCGGTTGGCACCCTATTTGTGGAAGTTCAAACGGTTCAAGAGCTTCTCGTGAACCGCGGCCGGCTATGGGCGCATCGAATATGCGCCGTCGTACGCTTTGACCTGCCCCCACACCCGGTCGAAGCGGTCAACGTCGGTGACCGGCTTGCGCACCGCACCAAGAGCCCATTCCTGTTGCGCCGTGGTCGAATTCGCCTTACCGTGCAGCGCCACCGCGTAGGCTGAGAAGTCCCGCACCTGCACGTCGAAGATCTGGTCCACCAGATCCGGGTCGATGCCGCGCAACTGTGCCTGCTCCAAGATCAGCTGCCCGTACACCACCAGGGTGAACAGGTGACCGATGACGAGCATGAAGTCGAGGTCCTTCTGTTGCTCGGCATCGGGCGCGGCGGTGAGCAGCAACTGCTGCAGCGCCCGCGCCTGCTCGAGGAAGCGGGCGACGTTCGGTATGGCGGAGGCACTCTCGAACACCGGAACCCAGTCGGCGAACTGCACCTTGGAGGCACCGCGCGCCGGGCCCTGCGCCCAGAAGAAGGTGTCGTCGCGCGCGTCATCGCGGGTGCCGATCTCGGGATAGTCCGCCGGGTTGAGCAGATAGTTGGGCATGAACTTGAGGATCTGGGCGACGTTGACGTGCACCGTGCCTTCCAGTCGCGGCAGCGCACCGATCAGCCGAGTGACCTGAGTGAAATAGGTATCGCGTTCAAAACCCTTGGCGGCCATGATGTCCCACAGCTGGACCACCACCTTCTCACCCTCGGACGTCACCTTCGCCTTGGTCGCCGGGTTGAACAGCAGATAGCGACGGTCTTCGAGACTGGCGCTGCGGAAGTAGTCGATGGCGCGATCGCTGAACAGCTTCATCGCGACCAGCCGGGCGTAAGCCTCGACCAGCCCGGCCTGCACGTGCGGGAAGTCGGTGACCGGGTTGCCGTACAGGATCCGGTTGTTGGCGTGGGTGATCGTCTCGTAGAACGCGTGCTCACACATTCCGATCGACGCGGTGCACAGATTGAACTTTCCGACGTTCACGGTATTGAGCGCCACCGAAAATGCTTCGGGCCCAACGCACAGGATGTCTTCCTCACGCACCGGATAGTCGTGCAACGCGAACGTACTGACGAACATCTGGCCGCGCACGACGTTACCGATCAGCTCGTAGGCCGGGTGCGCGCTGTCTGCGACGAACCACACATAGCCGTCGGGGCCGTCGACGTCCGCCCGGCGGGAGAACACCGACACCATGCCTGCCACGTTGCCGTTGCCGATGTAGTACTTCTCGCCGCTGGCACGGAAGGCCAGGCCGTCGTCGTCGGCCGGCGTGAGGACCATGTCGGTGTCGTAGATGTCGGCGCCGTGCTCGCGTTCGGACAACGCGAAGGCCATCACCCCGCCGGCGTCGAGCTGCGCGGCCGCCCGTTCCTTCGCTTTGATGTTGTCGCTCTGCCAGATTGGGCCCAACCCGAGGATGGTGACCTGTTCGGCGTACCAGTACGCCAGGCCGTAGAAACCGAGGATCTCGCTGAGCGCGGCGTTGCGGGAGGTGTCCCACCGCTTGTTGTCATCCCCGAGTCCGAATTCCGACGGGGTCAGGAACGTCGCGAAGATCCTCTCCTGCCCCACGAAGTCCAGGAAGTCCGACACCCATACCGCGTCGTGGTCGTCTTGGAGCAGGCGCGTCTTGCCGCGCTCCTCGAACCACCCGATCAACGCTGTGAGCTGGCGCCGCGTCTCGGGATCGAACTGTTGCGGGTCGTAAGTGTTCGGGTTGAACAACAGGCGGCCGGTGTCGGTCATGGACGCACCCTTTCATAGCTGCACCGAATCTAGCCCGATCACTGGTCGGGGGTTCCGAGATCGCCAGGGGTCGTCGAACTCAGCCCCGCGAGTCACTGGAGTCACTTCCGTCACTACATGCGTACCCTGACATCCGACGGCAGGAGTTCGGCGTGCGGATATCCAACGGCATGAAGGCCGGTGTGGCGGTGGTGTGGCTGATGGCTGCCGGCGTTGCTGCCGGGTGTAGCTCCACCACCGACGGCGCGGCCCGATGCCCGGGCTGCGGACCGGGCGGCGAGCCGAGTTTCCCCACCAGCAAGCCGACCGTGTCCACCCCGCTGCCGACGCCGTCGCCGACCCCGTCGCCCTCGGTACCCAACCCGGGCGGCCAGACCCTGCCGCCCAGCGACACCGGCTACGTCTACATCGAAACCAAGTCCGGCCAGACCCGCTGCCAGCTCAACTCGGAGTCGGTCGGCTGCGAATCGAATTTCACGAACGCACCCGCGATCAACGGCACCCCCGCAAACGGTGTCGAGGTGACCGCCGGGGGCAACCTGCGCTGGATCCTCGGCAACCTCGGCGACATCCCCACCACGACGCTCGACTACGCGACATATCACGCGGTCGGCTGGACGATCGACGCCCGCAGCGACGGGACCCGCTTCACCAACGACAGCACCGGCCACGGAATGGTCGTCGGCACACAAGGGGCCCAGGTTTTCTAAGCTGGGCGATATGGACTTCCGCGTCTTCGTCGAACCCCAGCAAGGTGCCACCTACACCGATCAGCTTGCAGTGGCTCAGGCCGCCGAATCTTTGGGCTACTCAGCGTTTTTCCGATCCGACCACTATCTGGCGATGAGCGGCGACGGCCTTCCCGGGCCAACCGACTCCTGGGTGACGCTGGGCGGCATCGCCCGGGAGACCAGCACGATCCGGCTCGGCACGCTGGTCACGTCGGCCACCTTCCGCCATCCGGGACCGCTCGCCATCTCGGTGGCACAGGTCGACGCGATGAGCTCAGGGCGGGTCGATCTCGGTATCGGCGCAGGTTGGTTCGACGCCGAGCATCTCGCCTACGCGATCCCGTTCCCGCCGCTGGGCGAGCGGTTCGAGCGGCTGCGCGAACAACTCGACATCATCACCGGCATGTGGACCACGCCGGCGGGCCGGACCTTCGACTACGCCGGTAGCCATTACACCGTCAAAGACTCCCCCGCGCTGCCCAAGCCCGCGCAAGATCCACATCCGCCGATCGTCATCGGCGGCAACGGCCCCAAGCGGACACCGGCGCTGGTCGCCCGGTACGGCTCCGAGTACAACCTCGCCTTCCCGGCCCTGGACTTTGTCGAACCCCAGTACGCCCGGGTGCGGGCCGCGCTGAGCGACGCCGGTCGTGCACCTGAGGACATCGTGTATTCCGCGGCGTTCGTGGTGTGCGCGGGGCGTGATGACGCCGAGATCAGCCGTCGTGCTGAGGCGATCTCCCGCGAGGTCGACGAGCTGCGGACCAACACGCCGCTGGTCGGCACGCCTGGCGAGATCGTCGACCGCTTGGGACCGTTCATCGAGGCCGGAGTGCAGCGGGTGTACCTCCAGCTGCTGGATATGTCCGATCTCGACCACGTCGAATTGTTCGCCACCGAGGTGGTCCGCCAACTCGCCTGATTGCCGAACGCTGCATCGGCCCTGGCGGGCCGTTTAGCATGAATAGCCGTGGCGAAGCACGACCCCGCCGGGGATGTCGACGAGGCATCGCCCGTCCCGTTCGGTGATCCGTTCGGGCCCTATCCCGAGCAGCCGTATCCGGGGTCTGCCGCTGTCGCCGACACACCCGCGGTGGATGACACCGACCCGCCGACCGATCCCGCGCTGCCGGTGGTCACCGCCGACGACGGCTTCGACCCGTTCGCTCCCGACGCGTTCTGGTTCCCGGAACGGCCGTGGTATCGCAAGAAGCAGGCGACGCTCGCACTAGCAGCCATCGGCGTCGCTGGGGTCGCGATCCTGATCGCCGCGATCCTCCTGGTGGTTTTGGACTCCGATGATTCAGGGCCGTCCAACACCACGCCATCGACGACCACCAGCCCGCCGACCACCACCGCTCTGACCAGTTCGCAGCCGCCCGAGCCGCCGCCACCTCCGCCACCACCACCGGAGAGTCCGCCGCCGGCACCGCCGCAGGGCACCTGGTACCCGCGTTATCCGCAGCAGAACGACGGCGGCCGCCCGAACGTGACCACCCCGCAGACGCGGCCGCCGCAGATCAGCGTCCGTCCCACCCACCGCCCGGCCTTCCCCAATCAACCGGGTGGCGGCTGACGGTTAGAATCTGATCCCGTGGCGCGCGACGGATCCCCCGACGACCCGAACAACTACTCCGACAGTGACCCGACGCAGTACGCAAACTACGGCGGTACCGGCGGCGAGGCATATAGCGACTACCAGCAATCTGGGTATGGCGCACCGACCGGGTACGGCGACTACCCGCCGCCGCCCGAGCCGACCCCCTGGTACCGCAAGCCTGCGGCGCTCGTCGGCCTGGGAGTACTGACCGCGGTCATCCTGGCGCTGTTGGTGTACGCGATCGTGAAGTTCACCGGTAGCGACGGGTCCAGCCCGGCGACCACGACGACGACCTCCCCGACGACGTCGACCACGGCCGCGACATCGGCATCTGTTGCGCCGGAACCCGGAGTCACCCAGACGGTGACCGAATCCCCGACCGTCACGCAGCCCCCCGCGACCACGACGGACACGCCGACCACCACGACGACCACCGAACCGCCGTCGACCAGCACCAGTACGAGCACCAGCACCAGTACCAGCACGTCGGTGTCGACCTCGGTGAGCACGGTGACCGAGACGGTGACCACCACCAGGGAGCGGCTCCTGCCGACGTTCCCGCTACCGCGGCCAGGCGGCTAAGCCCCGGCGTACATCGCGACCAGCGCCTCGGCGCTGCGCACCGCGGCACGACACGCCCTGGTGGTGAACGGGTCGTTCAGTGGATGGTCGGCGCGACGACGCCAGCGTTGTGCCGCCGCGAACGCCGCGCGCGGCCCGTCGCCGGGCGTTTCGGCGGTCAGCCCCAACCGGCTTGCGGCGTCGGTGCCCGAACCGCCGATGATGCGGCGTAGCGAGGCCATCTCGTCGTCGGTCAAACTCGTTGGACGAGAACGTAGTTGACTGAGCAGCCGGAGTTCCTCGAAGGCGTGGGTGTCGGCCAGCAACGGGTCGATGTCGGCGGTGATGTACGGCGTCGCGGTGATCGGGTGCATCTCGACGAACCGGCGCAACGAGACCAGTGCGGTGTGCGCCTTGAGTAGTTCAGAGCGCTGCGCGAACTGCTGGTCGATCACGTCACGCAGTGCGACCAGCCCGCTGCGTTCGAGCAACTCGTCGGCCAGGGTGACCGAATCCGTTGCCACGCCTGCCCGCAACACGGCGATCGAGATCCGCAGCCCGAACATGCCGAACCGGTCCAGGATCTGGGCACGGGTCTGCGCGTCGACCGGCAGTGCGCTGTCCTCGCGGACGAACCGGTCCACCGACAGCATCGCGTTGTTGAGTTCGTTGGCGTCGACCGCGGCGAGCTTCTCCAGCGCGGCGAACTCGCTCTGCCGCAGGGTGCGGGCGGTCAGCGCGAGCAGTCCCGAGACCGGAACGACCGCCTGGCAGATGCCGGTCCGGTCCAGTTCACCGGTGAAACGCTGCGCGACATCCTTGGCCGACAGCATCGCGTCGAGTCGGCCCGCGCCGATCTCGTCCGCCCGGGAGGCCACCCCGATCACCCCGAGCGCACCCGAGGATCCGCCGACCAACTCCCCGATCTGCTTGAGCAGCGCGATGTCCGCGGCGTTGAGCGTGCGCAGCAGGAACACCACCGCGTCGACTCGCGGCACGCCGTCCTCAGGGACCAGCAACCGCAGGGTTCGTTCGGAGACATCGCGCGACAGCGATGACGTGCCGGGAGTGTCGATGATCGTCGCGTCGATCAATTCGGCGGCCGGCCACTCGACGTCGAGGTCGACGATGTCGTTGGCGTCCAGGCGGCCGAAGTCGAAGGTCAGCCCACCATCGCGGGCGATCGGCACATTGGAGCGGCGTCCGCCGATGTGGTTGGCGGTGACCTTCGGGATCGGGCCGTGCCGGAACCACGTGACGATGCGGGTGGCCTCGGTCGCATCGGTGGGCGCGATGTTCTCCCCGACCAGCGCGTTGACCAGAGTGGACTTGCCTGCCTTGAGCGTGCCTGCCAGCGCGATACGGATCGGTTGGTTGAGCCGCCCGGCGATCCGGTCCAGCTCGTTGAAGACGTCGGGCCGCTCGCGGTATGCCGGTTCGCCCTGGTACGCACGACGGGTGCCGCCCAGGATGGCGCGAACCTGATCGCTGGTGCTCATCGAACGACGAGTCTACGGTCCGGCGGTCCACCCGCATCACGGCTAGGATCAGCCGCCATGCCCCAGCACAAGGCGCCGTGGTACCGCTCGGCGGCGGCCACCTCAGCCGCCGGGCTGCTCGGGCTCGCGGTGGTCGCGATCCTGGTGTACGCGGTGGTGACGATGTCGAGCAAATGGAGCACGACGGACACCGAGACCGTCCTTCCGCCCGGCACGCATATTCCCGACGCGCCGCACATCGCGAAAACCACCTCAGGCTCGACGAGCACGTCCTATCCCAGCGTGCAGCTGTCGACGACCGATATCGGGTTGCCGGGCGAGAGCACGACCAGCGGCACCTCGTCGCCGACGTCGAGCACCCCGTCCTCGGAGGTTCCGCCGTCGGAGCGGGTGGCGCCGACGTTCCCGGGCACCTTCCCCACCCGCGTCACCCACCCGCCCGGCACCAGATCCGGGCCGCGGCTCAACGAGACTCGGTCGTCCTCGCCGTAGAAAGTGCTGTGGGGAACAGCTTTTCGGCGTTATCGATGACTTGGCCGAGAATATTGGCCTGGCGTTCGAGCTCACGGATGCGGTTGTTGCGGTCGGTCTCCTCCATCCGCGCGGCGGCGATCGTGGATTGCAACGACTCGTTGAGCGAGCGGGTGGTCTGGTTGGCGATGTCACGGTAGTGGTCGCGCAGCTGCCGCTGGACGTTCTTGAGCCGGTCGCGGGATTCTTTGGACACCACGAACAGCACGTCGTCAACGAAGCGGCGCAGATTGGTCTTGGCCTCGTTGCGGACCCGCATCATGCGGTTCTCCATGTCCTCCTTGTAGGCCTTCCGCCCAAGCAGCAGACCCGCACCCAACGACAGCGGGTTGAACATGCCCAGACCGGCCACCGAGGTGAGCATGCCGAACATCAGCACACCGCCGTAGGAGCCACGCATACTCGTGATCACCTTGTGGCCCTTGCCGATCGGCTTCGATTCGAGACGTGCCAGCGATTTGAGCCGACCGACACCGGCATTCATCTCCGCGGCACTCACCTCGGGCATCTTGATGGCGTCCAGGCCGGCCTCGACGAACGTCCGCGCGACGTCGGCGGCCAGCGCCTCGGCACGCTGGTAGGCCCACACGAAGTTGTCACCGACGGCGTTGGCGACCGAATCCTCCACCTCCGCACCGATCTCCGCCCAGTGCTGGGTGGGGTCGCCCTCGTCGATGACACTCTCGATGTGCTGGGTGATGGCCCGGAATCGGGCGCGCAGATCATGTTCGACGTCGGCGGTCAGGTCGGCGATGCCGTCGTTGAGGACCTGCTGCCACAGTGCGGTCTGCTGCAGCGCGTCCTGTGCCTCCTGCTTGCGGCGCTCAAGGTCCTCGGTAAGCCGACGGGCCTGGTCCGGGTCGCTGAGCGCCGACAGCTCGGAGTTCACTGACAGGTTGAGATGTTCTGCTGCCGAACGTATTTCGCCGACGACGTGGTCTCGCACCGCGTCGCTCTCCCGGGATAGCACCTTCTCCGAAAGCCATGCGACGATCGCCGGGAAGTTCGATTCGTCGTTGAGTTCCTTGTCGTTGAGCTGGATTGCGTGGCTGCGCAGCAGTGAGGACGCCGGGATCAGCGGCAACTGCAGTCCTGCGCGCTGAAGGTGCGCGGTGTTGGCGGAGACGATCTCGCGCCAGTACGGGTACAGATCGGTCTTGGTGGCGACGACCGCGCCGACCGGGCAGATCTCATGGGCTTGGCGGATGAACCGCATCTCGGGTTCGGTGAATTCCTGGCTGGTGTCGCTGATCATCAGCATCGCGTCCGCATCGGGGAGCAGCCCCAGTGTCGACGACAGGTGCGGCTGGCCGTGGCCGCCGACACCGGGGGTGTCGATGAACGCCAGTCCGCCCTGCAGCAGGGGGCTGGGTGCGCCGACCTCCACCCGCAACACCTCCCGGCCCTGCGCCTGCGGGGCGCGGCGCAGGTCGTGGCGGATGTCGTCGATCGGGATGTCGATGCTGTGCGGGGGCACTCCCTCGCCGAGCGACACGATCAGCTTCGCCGACGGCTGCTCGGCGTAGCTAATGACGGTGACCAGGGCGGTGGTCTCGTCGTCGCCGACCCGGGCGACCGGCATGTTGAGCAGCGAGTTGAGCAGCTGGCTCTTCCCCTGCTTGAGCTGGCCCGCGATGACCACCCGGATCTGCGGGTCGGTGATGCGCTCTTTGGCGACAGCCAACCGGGCAACCAGATCGCCGCGGTCATTCAGGTCCGCGATCGCGCTGGTGTGATCGATCAGCTCGACGATCACCTTCACCCGGCGCGGGTCTTGCTGTGGTTGCGTCACATGTCCTCCCAGTGATCCACCGTATGCGCAGACAGGCGGCGGGGACCTCCAGACTTGCTGAAGGTCCCCGCCGTCGTCGGATTGCTTTACAGGCCCAGCAGGTGGTTGCCAGACGCCAACGCCATGTCGTGGCTGTTGTCGAGGTGGCTGTTCACCAGCGTGGTGTCGTGGCCGGCATCGAACAGCGAGTGGCTGGACGAGTCGTGCGTCGAGCTGTCGACGACCGAGTGCACCGAGTTGTCGGAGTGGTCGGTCACGGTGGTGGCGGTGTGGGTCTGGGTGTTGACCGGCGAGCTGGCCGTGTTCCCACTGTTGGTCGTCGGGTGGTTGTCGACGATCGTGATGCCGCCGCCACCCGCGTTGCCACCGGAGGCGTGCCCGCCGCCGAGTCCGATCAGGCTGCCGCCGGCCGACGCGCCGCCGCCGTTGCCACCGCTGGCGTCGACATCGTGCAAGACCGTGCCGCTGTTGTCCTTGATCACCGTGCTGCCGCCGGTGGCGGTGGTGCCGTCATCGTGGATGTGGCTGTGACCGATCGCGACGTTCGACCCGGTTCCGGCAACCACGTGACCGTTGTTCACGTCGTTGCCGTTGCCCAGGACCGCGCCGTCCCCGCTGACGATGTCGCCCTTGTTGTGGCCGTCGACCACCACGCCGCCGTCGGTGGCGGTGTTCGTGGTCTTGTTGCCGAAGGTGATGTCACCAAAGCCGAGGTTGAAGCCACCCTGCTGGGCGTTGCCGCCGGCGTTCTGATCCGGGCTCAGCAGCGAGGTGTCGTTGTGGCTGGCCAGGTCGGTCTGCGGTGCGAAGGTCGGCGACGGCGCGTAGACCGGCTGGTAGGCGGGTGCGAATCCGTAGTTGTTGGCCACCGCGCGCTGCAGGCCGACGACCGGGTCACCGCCGCCGAGCACCAGGCCGGGAACGGCGGTGGCGGCCAGCGTCGAAACCTGGGCGGCGGACACTCCGGCGAACCCGGCGTCGCGCATGGTCTGCTCCGGCGCGGCGACGAACGCACGTGCGGCGTCCTCGTTGCGGAACAGGTCAAGGATCCAGTCGAGGAGAGAGAGCATGGTCGGACCTTTCGGTGTGTTCGCCGGTGACTCCGGCGATCTGGAGACCACGTTATGGACGCGAGCGACGGGCGAAAACGGGGCCGAAACCCCTCTTCACCACACCCCCACTAGGGCCGGCCAGGGGTGGGTCCCTAGGGGATTAGGGGGTCCCTAGGGACGACCCCGGAAAACGACAAATCCCCACGTCACGGTGGACGTGGGGATTTGCCGGGGGATCAGAACAAGTCGAAACCGGAGTGGTCGACCTGAGTGTGGTTGTCGTCGACATGGCCGTGGTCCCAGGTGGTGTGGTCGGCCCAGTCCTGGACGGCGTCGGGAGAGACGCCATGGTCGGCGAGCGTGTCGGTGAGCTGCGAGGCGGTGTCCGGCAGGTCCAGCGCGCCAGGGTCGGCACCGAGATCGGTGATCAAAGCCGGAGCCTGATCCGCGTGCTGGGCGACATCGGTGATCACCGAGTGGACGTCGGGAGCGGTGGCAGCCGCGGGCAGGTGATCGAAGGCGTCGAAGGCCGCCGTCGCCGCTCCGCTCGCCCATACGTTGCCGTCGCCCGTGCCGGCCCCGGGGCCGAACCCGGCACCCGACAGTGGACCCGACAGCGAGTCGGCAACCATCGGAATCAGGTTGTTGACGTCAGCGCTGGTCACATCGGTCAGATGGGCGTCGGCGATGGCGCCGCCCGGGTCCGCGGCGTAGCGTGCGGCGGCGTCGGGATCCCGCACGAGCGACATCACGAAGTCCAGCAACGAATTTGCCATGGAAACGCCTTCTCTCCCGCCACCGATAGTCACAGTGGAATCCCAGCTGCTGCCAAGAATGTTATCGGCGGACGCGCGTGCCGTGATCGGTGTCGAAGCCACTCGAACCGCGACACCATTAGGGGGTGCAGCCTTAGGGGTTCAGAAGACATTAGGGGATATGGTGATGACGGCTGCCGGCCAGGCAGCGGAGGGATGTGCGAATTGAGCGAATCGCTGGGGTTGTCGATCGGAGCGACCAACCTGGCGGCGGCACGTCCGGGCCGCCGGCCGGTCACTCGCCGGTCGGTGTTGACGTTGTGGGACAACCGGCCTCCCGAGGTCGGCGTTCCCTCCCAGAACCCGGAGTTGACGAGCCCGAATATCACCGAGGCCGGTCAGGTGTTCCGCGGTTTCGTCGAGCGGGCGGGCGACCCGGTGCCGTTGGTGGCCGCCGACGGTTCGCCGCATCGCGGCGAGGACTTGATCGCCGACGCGCTCGAGGCGATGGCCCGCGCCGCCGATGACGGCTCACCGGCCTCCACTGTGGTCGTCGCGGTTCCCGCGTACTGGGGTGCCGGTGCCGTCGGTGCCTTGCGTGGTGCGCTGCGCACCCGGCCTGCCTTGTCGCCCAATGGTATTCCGCCGATGCTGATTTCCGATGCGACGGCCGCGCTGGCCGCCCTGCAGGCTGATCCGGGGCTGCCGTCGCAAGGCGTGGTGGCGCTGTGCGACTTCGGCGGCAGCGGTGCCAACATCACCCTCGCCGACGCCGGCGCCAACCTGCAGCCGATCGGCGAGACGGTGCGCGTCACCGACCTCTCCGGCGACCATCTCGACCAGGCGCTGCTGACCCAGGTGCTGGCCGGCGTCCGCGACGAGGCGAATCTCGACCCCGCCAGCACCAACGCCGTGGGCCCATTGACCCGGCTGCGCGACGAGTGCCGCCAGGCCAAGGAGCGACTGTCTTCCGAGACCGCGACCGTGGTGCCGGTCGAACTGCCCGGCTTCCGCTCCGATATCCGGGTCACCCGCCCGGAACTGGAAGCGCTGCTCGCCGAACCGCTTGCGGGTTTCCTGGATGCACTCGGAGATGTGCTGGAGCGCAACAGAATTCCGGCAGTCAACCTTGCCGCGGTCGCCACCGTCGGTGGCGGTGCCGCGATACCGCTGCTGACCCAACGGCTTTCCGAGGAACTGCGCGTTCCGGTGATCACCACGCCGTTGCCGGGTCTCAACGCGGCTATCGGATCGGCCGTGATCGCCGCACGCGGCGGAGCACCGGATGCGCCGACGGGGATGGCGGTGGCCGCCGCCGACGCACCCACCGGTCTGGCTCCGGCGGCGTGGGCGGCCGGGACAGCGGGCGCGGCCGCAACCGAATCGGCCACCGACGGTTCGCCGTCGGCGACGTTCCGCGCGCTGGCCTGGTCGCAGGACGATGCTCCCGGCGCCGAGCCGGTGCCGTATTCCGGTGAGGACTACACCTTCGATTACGCTCAGCAGGCGCAAGCCACCGGGATGCGCCCGATGGTCGAGTTCGAGCCGCCGGACTCCGAGACCGAACTGGTCGCCGCGCCGGTGCCGTGGTACCGGCGCCCGCCGCTGCTGTTCGGTATCGCCGCCGCTCTGGCCGCAGTGGCGGTCGGCGGACTGGCGATCACCCTCACGAGTGCCGACAGCACGCCGAGCACCACGACAACCCGGGTCACCAAACCCGGCGATCCCACCGAGGCACCGGCCACGAGTGTCGTTCCGCCGCAGACGGTCACGATCACCGGTAACGACGGGGTGCCCACCGAGTCGACGATCCCGGCGTCGACCACGGTCATCCCGACCACCACCACTACCGCGCCCACCACGACCACCACCACGACAACGCCGTCGACCACTACGACGACGACCACAACCACCACAACGACGACCACGACCACCACGACTCCGCCGACGACGACCACGACCACCACCCAGCCGCCCACCACGACCACTGCGCCTCCGACGACCACGACGCAACCGCCGACGACCACACAGGCCCCGCCGACGACAACCGTCAAACCGATCACCACCACGGTCGCCCCGCCGACCACCCGCGACATCATCACTGGCGTGACGTCGCCCCCGGGGGCGTGACGCCGGTGCCCGATTCGGTTCCAGCGCAGCATCTTCCGCCGGGTGCCGGCAATGCCATCAGCGCACTGGGGTCGGAGCCGGTCAAGATGCTGGTGACCGGCGGAGTCGGAACGGGGAAGAGCACACTGCTCGTCGCGGTGCGCGACGCTTTGCGCGGGGCGGGTTCGGCCGTCGTGACCCATGCACCGGCGGACGGTGATCGTGCCGATGCCGCCGTGGTGGTCGACGACGCGCACCTGCTGCCCGCGGCCGAGTTGCAGCGGCTCACCGAGCTCGTCGCTGATCCGTCGTCGACGGTCGTGGTGGCGACGCAGCCACGCGACCACGACGAGGCTCTGCAGGCGCTGATGACGGCGATCGAGCGTGAGCGATCCCGAATTGCCCTGGGGCCGATGACATCTGCCATGCTGTCCCGGCGGATGACCGACCCGTCCGGCCATCCGCCGCGCACCGAGTTGGTGACCAGCATTCTCGTCGCGACGGCAGGCATCCCATTCCTGGTCGACGCCGCGCTGGCCTCCGCGCGCCCGTACTCCGCTGCGTCGATCAGACAGGCTGCGCTGATCGCGCTCAACGACCGGCTACGCCGGCTCAGCGAACCCGACCTCGATGCGCTGCTGATCGCCTCGCTCAGCCGCGATCTCGGAGCCGCCGATCTGGCTGCGACACTTCAGGTTCCCTCAGATGAGGCGAGGATGCTCATCGACCGGGCCCGCGCCACCGGACTGGTCGAACCCGCGCACAGCCCGCACTTCCTGCGTGGCGTGCACCGCGCAGTCGCGCAGATTCTTGGCAACGCGCGCCACCACGACGTCGAGACCGCGCTGCTGCGCTCACAGATCGCGATGTCGACCCTGTCCCCGGACCTGGCGCTGCGGTTGGCCGAACACGGTGTGCGCGACGAACAACTGGCCGAGGTCCTGCGCCGACAGGTTGCCACTGGCCGTGCCGACCCGGCCCTGCTCCGCGCCGCGGTCGATGCCGGTGCGGTCGAGCTGCGGGCACAGTTGGCCGATGCGCTGGCGCTGGCCGGTGAATCGTCCGGGGCCGCAAGCGAAGCGGACAGTCTTTTGGCGTCCGAGGATCCCGCCGAGCGCGCGGCGGCGGTCCGGGTTGCGGCCAGCGTCGCGATGCTCAACGGCAACGCGGCACAGGCGTCTGAACTCTTCGGCTGGCTCGGCCCATATCCCGACGCAGCTGTGGGTGCGGCCGCGGCGATCGTGCTCACCGCGACAGGTGATGCCGCCGCTGCCGAACGCGCGCTTGCCGTGCCGAGCGCGGGCCCCCCGACCGCGGCTTCCCGCGCTGCCCGCACCCTGGCCGAGGGTCTGCTGGCGACATTGCAAGGTCCGTATTCGACGGCGGTCACCAAACTCGGCGCGGCGATGGCCGCTGAGTATTCGGCGGCGCAGGTACTCCCGGACAGCCCGGCGGCTCTGGTCACGCTGGCCGCACTGCACGGCGGTGACCCGGTTCGTGCGCGCAGCGTGATCGCCCGCGCGGTGCGCGCCGACCGAGACGCCGACGAGCCGCTGTACGGGCATCGGCACCGCCTGCTGCTCGGCTGGACCAAGATGCAGGACGGCCAATTCGCGGCGTCCGCCGCCGATATCGCCGGACTCGACGGCACGCATCGCCGCGACGCGCTGTGGACAGCCGCCCTGCGCACCGCACTGGCCCGCCGCGGCGGCGATGCGGGCGCCCTGCAGAAGCACTGGTATGCGGCGATGGAGGTGTTGGTCGAGTATTCGATCGACCTGTTCTCACTGCTTCCGTTGGGTGAGCTGTGGGTGGCGTCGGCCCGGATCGGCCAGCAGGACCGGCTGACGCCCGCTCTCGAGCAGGCGTTCGGTCTGCTGGAGTCGCTGGGCAGTCCGCCCACCTGGTCGGTGCCGCTGCGGTGGGCCGGCGTGCACGCCGGGATCCTGGCCAGTGATCCGGCCGCGGTGGCGCCGCATGGGCAGGCGCTGACCGCGTCGGCGGCGCACAGCCCGTTCGCCAAGGCGCTGGCCGTGGCCGGCCGGACGTGGTTGCGGGTGCTCGCCGGACAGGTCGACGGCGAAGAGGTCGGCGCCGCCGCCCGCGGACTGGCCCAGTTCGGCCTGACTGCTGATGCGACCCGGCTGGCCGGCCAAGCAGCACTGCAGACCTCCGACCCCAAAGTGTCGGGACTCATGCTGCAGGTCGCCCGCGACCTGAAACTGTCTGCCGGCGACAGCGCAGGCGACGACGGCGGGCAGCCGCTGGTACCTGAGGCGGCAGGGCCTGCGGCGGGAGCACGACAGGCGTCCTCCCCGCTGTCGGATCGCGAGCGCGAGGTGGCCGAGCTGTTGTTGCTGGGCATGCCCTACCGCGATATCGGCGCGCAGCTGTTCATCTCCGCGAAGACCGTTGAACATCACGTCGCCAGGATCCGTCGTCGGCTCGGCGCGGAGTCCCGGTCGGAAATGCTGTCGATGCTCCGGGCGATTCTGTCCCCGCAGGCCTGAGATCGCGGCCGCGCCCGCTGCTAGTTAGGACAGCCTTTGTAGCGGCGCCAAATGCCGAGATGCAACTATGAGCTGGATTGAAGTTAAGTTACTGGTCGGTAACTTACGCTAAGTTACTATAGGGTAACTTACGACAGGGAGGCTGTCCGTGACCGCTCTCGACTGGGGTCGACTGATCATCGGCCTGCTGGCCACCGCCATCGTGTTGGTGTTTGCCGCACGGCGCGTATTGTTCCTCACCCACCTGATCCGGTCCGGTCAGCCGATCAGCGATGAGAGCGGCCGCAAGGACGACATCCCGGACCGCATCAAAGCGCAGTTCACCGAGGTCTTCGGCCAGAAGAAGCTGCTGAAGTGGTCCATCCCCGGCATCGCTCACTTCTTCACCATGTGGGGCTTCTTCATCCTCGCGACGGTGTATCTCGAGGCCTACGGCGTCCTGTTCAACCCGGAATTCCACATCCCGATCGTCGGTAGGTGGGACGCGCTGGGCTTCCTGCAGGACTTCTTCGCCGTCGCCGTGCTGCTCGGCATCATCGTGTTCGCGATCATCCGGTTGCGCTCCGAGCCCAAGGAATATGGACGGGATTCTCGCTTCTACGGCTCGCATACCGGCGGCGCCTGGCTGATCCTGTTGATGATCTTCCTGGTCATCCTGACCTACGCGATCTTCCGTGCCGCCTCGGTCAACGCACTCGGCGATGCGTTCCCCTACGGCTGGGGTGCCTTCTTCTCCCACGCCCTCGCCAAGCCGCTCGCACCGCTGGGCCACACCGCCAACGAGTGGATCGAGACCATCGCGCTGATGGGCCACATCGGCGTCATGCTGGCGTTCCTGCTGATCGTGTTGCACTCCAAGCACCTGCACATCGGCCTGGCACCGATCAACGTCACGTTCAAGCGCCTGCCCGACGGGCTGGGCCCGCTGCTGCCCGTGGAGTACAAGGGTGAGCCGATCAACTTCGAGGATCCCGCCGAGGATGCGGTGCTCGGCCGCGGCAAGATCGAGGACTTCACCTGGAAGGGCTACCTCGACTTCACCACGTGTACCGAGTGTGGTCGCTGCCAGTCGCAGTGTCCGGCGTGGAACACCGGAAAGCCGTTGTCGCCCAAGCTCGTGATCATGAACCTGCGCGATCATCTGTTCGCCAAGGCCCCCTACATCATCGGCGGCAAGCCGATCCCCAACGGTGAGAACGAGGCCGAACAGTTCGCCTCTGCCGAAGGCGGTTTCGTCGAGACCAAGCACGACGAGCACGACCACGTTCCGGAATCGGGTTTCGAGCGAGTGATGGGGTCCGGCCCGGCGCAGGCGACCCGTCCGCTGGTGGGCACCGCCGAACAGCTCGGCGTTATCGATCCCGACGTGCTGTGGTCCTGCACCACCTGCGGTGCCTGCGTCGAGCAGTGCCCAGTGGACATCGAGCATATCGACCACATCGTCGACATGCGCCGCTACCAGGTGATGATGGAGTCGGAGTTCCCCGGTGAACTCGGCGTGCTCTACAAAAACCTTGAGGCCAAGGGCAATCCGTGGGGTCAGAACGCCAAGGAGCGTCTCACCTGGATCGACGAGGTTGAGTTCGACATCCCCGTCTACGGCAAGGACGTCGAGTCGTTCGCCGGCTTCGAGTACCTGTTCTGGGTGGGTTGTGCGGGCGCCTACGAGGATCGCGCCAAGAAGACCACCAAGGCCGTCGCCGAACTGCTGGCCGCTGCCGGCGTGAAGTTCCTGGTGCTCGGCGACGGCGAGACCTGCAACGGCGACTCGGCTCGCCGCTCCGGCAACGAGTTCCTGTTCCAGCAGCTGGCCGCGCAGAACGTCGAGACGTTGAACGATCTGTTCGAGGGCGTCGAGCGGGTCGACCGCAAGATCGTCGTGACCTGCCCGCACTGCTTCAACACGCTGGGCCGCGAATACCCGCAGGTCGGCGGCAGCTACACGGTTGTCCACCACACCCAGCTGCTCAACCGTCTGGTGCGCGACAAGAAGCTGGTTCCGGTGAAGACCGTGGACGGTGGAGCCAACGTCACCTATCACGACCCGTGCTACCTGGGCCGGCACAACAAGGTCTACGACGCGCCGCGTGAGCTGATCGACGCCTCTGGCGTGACGCTGACGGAAATGCCGCGGCACGCCGATCGCGGCCTGTGCTGTGGCGCCGGCGGCGCACGGATGTGGATGGAAGAGCACATCGGTAAGCGCGTGAACCACGAACGCGTCGACGAGGCGCTGACGCTGGATCCGGACAAGATCGCCACCGGCTGCCCGTTCTGCCGCGTGATGATCACCGACGGTGTCGGCGACCGCGAGAAGGCCGACGAGGTCGAGGTGCTCGACGTCGCACAGCTGCTGCTGGGGTCGCTGGACCTGAGCACGGTCACACTGCCGGAGAAGGGCACGGCGGCACGCGAGGCCGAAGCTGCCGCCGCTGCGGCACCGGCCCAGGCACCTCCCGCGCCGAAGCCCGAGCCCGAGGCGGCTCCGGCGGCCGAGCCTGCCGCGGCCGCGCCGCCGGCACCGGCCAAGGAAGCCGCGCCGGTCAAGGGGCTGGGCATCGCGGGCGGCGCCAAGCGCCCCGGTGCCAAGAAGGCCGCTGACGCAGCTCCTGCCGCCGAGGCTCCCGCTGCCGAAGCTCCCGCCGCTCAGCCCGTCAAGGGACTCGGCATTGCAGGCGGCGCGAAGCGACCGGGCGCCAAGAAGTCCGCGGCTGCCGCACCGGCCGCCGAGGCATCGACTCCTGCTCCCGCCGCTGAGGCACCTGCCGAAGCGCCTGCTGCCGAAGCACCGGTCAAGGGACTGGGTATCGCCGCGGGCGCCAAGCGGCCCGGCGCCAAGAAGTCGTCTGCCGCCGCGCCTGCTGCGGCGGAGACGCCAAAGGCTGAGGCCGCCACCGTGAAGCAGCCGCCGAATGTCGACCCGGACAAGGCCGAGACGGTCGAGCCGGCCAAGGCGGAGCCGGAAGTCAAGGGCCTCGGCATCGCCGCAGGTGCACGTCGCCCGGGCGCCAAGAAGGCTCCGGCTGCGGCTGCCCCGGCCCCGGCCGAAGCAGCGGCTGAGCCGGCGGCGGCCGAACCGGCAGCGGCCGAGCCGAAGGCTGAGGAGCCGAAAGCGGAAGCGCCGAAGGCCGACGAGCCTCCGGTGAAGGGCCTCGGCATCGCCAAGGGTGCCCGGCCACCGGGCAAGCGATAGTCCAACGAGCCTGTAGCTATCGACACCGCGTCCCGCACGTCGTGTCGATGGCTACAGCATGGGCGAGACTCAGCCGACCTTGATCAGCTGAAAGGGCGCCTGGGTGATCTGCCCGCCCGGGCAGTCACCGTTGGAGTCGGCGGTGATCGTGCCGGCCATGGTCGCGGCATCGACCGAGTAGGCGATGCGGACCGGCGCATAGCTGCCGTCGTCGCACACCACGCCGTCGGGCTTGGTCACCGTGAAGTTCCACCGGCCATCGGTGAAGGTGGCGACGCTGGTCCAGCCCAGGGTGCTGCTGAGGTTAGCGGTACAGCCGTTGACGGCTGCCGGGCAACTCGACGTCGCCGTCACCACAGCGCCGTCGTCGCCGCCGCGGACGGCGTATGTGCCATTTATCAGAGCCGGATCGGCAGACGCGGAAACAGCAAATCCCAGCGCGGTAACCGCCGCTGCGGCAGCGGCGGTCATCAATGTGCGTGCGATCTTCACGTTCATCCCTTTGGGCCGTCGGTAGTGAAGCCCCAAGTTAGCAGCCGATTCACCTGGCAATCACTGCTGCTGTTCAGCGAAATCACAGTTGTGTCCGAGGCGTCCCACAATTGAATTCGAACCGTGACTTCTCTTGTCACAGCAAAGACACAAAACGGCGCACCGGAAACCAAGTTGCATCGCAATGGGACACTTATCCGGTGAGTACGCACCAGTTACCGTGGCACGGCACCAGCCAGCACCCCCGGCAACGTACGTTCACGCAGTCCACCAAGCTGCAGGACGTTCTGTACGAGATCCGCGGACCGATCCATGAGCACGCCAACCGGCTGGAGAACGAGGGTCATCGCATCCTCAAGCTCAACATCGGCAACCCCGCGCCGTTCGGCTTCGAGGCCCCCGACGTGATCATGCGCGACATGATCGCCGCGCTGCCCGACGCCCAGGGCTACTCCGACTCCAAAGGCATTCCCAGCGCACGTCGCGCCGTGTTCACCCGCTACGAATTGGTCGAGGGCTTTCCCCGCTTCGACATCGACGACGTCTACCTCGGCAACGGCGTCTCCGAGCTCATCACGATGACGCTGCAGGCGCTGCTCGACAACGGCGACCAGGTGCTCATTCCCGCGCCCGACTACCCGCTGTGGACGGCGTCGACCGCACTGGCCGGCGGCACCCCGGTGCACTATCTGTGCGATGAGACCAACGGCTGGATGCCCGACGTCGCCGACCTGGAATCCAAGATCACCGACCGCACCAAGGCGCTCGTGGTGATCAACCCGAACAACCCCACCGGCGCGGTGTACAGCCGCGAAGTGCTCGAGCAGATGGTCGAATTGGCGCGCAAGCATCAACTGCTGCTGCTCGCCGACGAGATCTACGACAAGATCCTGTACGACGACGCGAAGCACATCAGCCTGGCCACGCTGGCGCCGGATCTGCTGACGTTGACGTTCAACGGGTTATCCAAGGCCTACCGGGTGGCGGGTTATCGGTCGGGCTGGCTGATCATCACCGGACCCAAGGAACACGCCAGCAGCTTCATCGAAGGCATCAGCCTGCTGGCCAACATGCGCCTGTGCCCGAATGTGCCTGCGCAGCATGCCATTCAGGTGGCCCTGGGCGGACACCAGAGCATCGACGATCTGGTCCTGCCGGGGGGGCGCCTCCTCGAGCAGCGTGACGTGGCCTGGACCAAACTCAATGAGATCCCCGGGGTGTCCTGCGTGAAGCCCACCGGTGCGCTGTATGCGTTCCCACGGCTCGACCCCGAGGTTCACGACATCCACGACGACGAGCAGTTGGTGCTGGATCTGCTTCTGCAGGAGAAGATTCTGGTCACCCAGGGCACGGGCTTCAACTGGCCGGCACCCGATCACCTGCGAATCGTGACACTGCCGTGGGCCCGCGACCTGAGTCGGGCCATCGAACGGCTAGGCAACTTTCTGGCCGGCTACCGGCAGTAGCTCGCCGCGGCCGCGCCGTCGGCGCAGTTTCGCCTTCACCAGCGCACAGATGAACGCGGGGTGCAGAAGCCGAGCCGGCGGGTCGAGGAAGTTGTTGATCCTGAAGAACTTCTCGGCGACAACGGCGTCGTACGAACAGACCTCCAACACCCAGTCGGTGGCCCGGTTCGCCGCTCGGGTCGCAAGGGTACGACGGCCTTCGACCTGCGGGAAGGCCAAGTCCGCCCCTGCCGCCATTTGCCATGCCACCGCAATGGATTTCGCGGCTGTCCGGAAGTATCGCCGCGGCAGATCGTCGGCGCCCGAGCGCAGGCAGTCCCGCAGGGCGATCGCGTCCAGCGCCCCCACCGTCATCCCCTGCCCGTAGACGGGGTTGAAGCTGCAGATCGCGTCGCCGCACACCACCAGACCGCCCGGAAAGCGCCGCAGCTGGTCGTAGCGCCGCCACTGGCTCCACGGCATGCGATGCCGGATCACCTCACCCAGCGGCTCCGCCGCGCTGGCGGCACTCCAAACATGTTGTGGCGCATAGCTGTAGGCGAACTCCAGCATTCCGGCACGGTGGCACGGTGGTTCGTCGCCGAGCATGCCCCAAACAGTGAACATCCACTGGTCGTTCTCATACCTCGACAAGAACAATCCGCTGGGCCGGTTCGGAGCGGCGCCGATCACAACCATCTGCTCGACGAGTCCGGGCGGAATGCGCAACAACTGGCTGACGTAGGTGGTGCGCACGACGATGCGGTCTTCCGGCGGACGGTGATATCCCAGCGCTTCCAGGAGCGCCGGCGTCCGCGATCCGCGGCCCATGGCGTCGACGACCAGGTCTGCCATCAGCAAGCGCTCGGCGCCCCCATCGTGTTCGGCCGTGTGGACCCCGGTGACGTGGGTCCGGTCGGGCGTCGATATCAGGTCGACGACGTCGTGGCAGTCCAGAATCGTCACATTGGGCATGGCCCGCAGCCGGCGCCGAACGTGATACTCCAGGAACGGTCTGCTGGACAGGTACATCGCCGAGCCAGGTTGCCGCGAGAGACCGGACCTGACGACCGTATGACCGCCGAAGGACACATAGATCTTCGAGAAGTCCCCGTCGTCGAGGGATACTCCCCCGGCGTCGACGAGCTCATCGAGGAACCCCGGGAACAGCTCGTCGACGATCTGGCCACCGCGTCCGAGCAGCGCGTGGACATGCCTGCCCTGCGGGATGCCCCGCCGATTGACCGGTTCGTCGGGCAGCTCGTCCCGGTCGATGACCGTGACGGTTCGATAGAAATCGCTCAGTGCCCTCGCGGCCAGCAAGCCACTCATGCTGGCACCCAGAACAATGGCATGGTCCCCGACGACGGCCATCCGCTCCTCCTCGCCCCTGGTCACCTGAGCATGGGGTGCGCCGCGGAGGCCGCTTAGCGTAGTCGGCTACTCGACTTCTCCGACGCTGCCGCGGTGAGGTCCGCCAGCTCATCCCCAATCAACGCCTCTACCCTGTCCGGGTGGCGCATTCGCATTCGCATTCGCACACCGGCCCGGCGCCGCTGGGTCCCCTGGCGGCCCGTGTCGTCGTGATCGCGCTGGCCGTGATCGGGCTGGCGGTGGTGATCGGTGCGGCGCTGCTGTGGCCGAGCGGGTCGAAGGCGGATATTCCGCTGCCGTTCCAGAACAGTGCGGGTGGCGCGGTCACCACCGAGGGCGGTCACGTGACGTCCAGCAGTCTGGCCGACTGCGGCAGCCCGTCGGCAGGCCAGGTGCTCACCGCAGCCCCGGCACCGGGCGTCGCGGGCAGCGGCACCTGTGTACAGACCGTGGTGACGATCGACAGCGGGCCCAATCGGGGCGCGTCGACGATGTTGGAGTTCTCGCCGGGCCCGGGTCAGCCAAACCTGTTGGCGGGTGATTCGATTCGGATCTTCCGCCAGGTCGACCAGCAGGGTGCGACCAGCTACGGGTTCTACGATTACGAGAGAACCTGGCCGCTGATCGCCCTGGCGGCGGTGTTCGCGATCGTGATCGTGGCAGTCGCCCGCTGGCGGGGGCTGCGCGCCCTGGTCGGGATCGTCGTGGCCTTCCTGGTTTTGGTGGTCTTCCTGCTGCCCGCATTGAGGGACGGCGCTCCCGCGGTGCCGCTGGCTCTGGTGGCCTCAGCGGCGATCCTCTACGCCGTCATCTATTTGGCGCACGGCATCAGCCTGCGTACCAGTGCCGCCCTGCTGGGTACGTTGACCGCGATGTTGCTGGCCGGTGGCTTGTCCTGGGCGGCAATCGAACTCGCGCACCTGACCGGCCTTTCGGAGGACCAGAACAATGAGGTTGCCGCCTACATGGGTCACGTGTCCATCCAGGGCTTACTGCTGGCGGGGTTCATCATCGGTTCACTGGGTGTGCTCAACGACGTGACGATCACCCAGGCCTCAGCGGTGTTCGAGCTCGCCCATTCAGGCCACGGTTCCCGCAAGCAGATCTTCGTCAGCGCCATGCGAATCGGCAGCGATCACATCGCCAGCACGGTGTACACGCTGGTGCTGGCCTACGCGGGCAGCTCGCTGCCGCTGTTGTTGTTGTTCAGCGTGGCCAACCGCTCGCTGTCGGATGTGCTGACCAGTGAGAGCGTGGCCATCGAAATCGCGCGCTCCGCGGTCGGCGGTATCGCGTTGGCGTTGTCGGTACCGCTGACCACCGCGATCGCCGCGGTGCTGGCTACCCCTGGTCCAGCAGTTTCATCAGATAACCGCCATAGCCCGACTTGACCAGCGCCGCCGCGCGTTTGGCCAGCTGCTC
Organism: Mycolicibacterium rhodesiae; assembly: GCF_002086695.1. Classification (GTDB taxonomy): domain Bacteria; phylum Actinomycetota; class Actinomycetes; order Mycobacteriales; family Mycobacteriaceae; genus Mycobacterium; species Mycobacterium rhodesiae. Next base: position 3,870 of record NZ_MVIH01000003.1, on the reverse strand, counting down.
GTCGTCGATGAAACCCATCCGCCAGGCCACCTCCTCGGGGCAGGACACCTTGAGCCCTTGGCGGTACTCGATGGTGCGCACGAAATCGCTTGCATCCAAGAGCGAATCGAAGGTTCCGGTGTCCAGCCACGCGCTGCCGCGGGGCAGCACCTCGACCGTCAACCGGCCCTGGTCCAGGTACGTCTGGTTGATCTCGGTGATCTCCAGTTCGCCGCGCGGCGACGGCCGCAGCCCGCGAGCGATCTCGATGACGTCGTTGTCGTAGAAGTACAGCCCCGGCACGGCGTAGCTCGACTTGGGTTTGGCCGGCTTCTCCTCCAGAGACAGCGCGGTGCCGTCGGGTGCGAATTCGACGACACCGTACGCCGTCGGGTCGGCCACCCGGTAGGCGAAGATGGCCGCGCCCTGCAGATCTCGGAATCGGCTGAGGCTCGTGCCGACGCCGGGGCCGTAGAAGATGTTGTCGCCCAGCACAAGTGCGACGGGTCCGGTGCCGATGTGCTCGGCGCCGATCAGGAATGCCTGGGCGAGCCCGTCCGGCCGGTCCTGCACGGCGTAGCTGATGGTGACGCCGAGTTGGGAGCCGTCGCCGAGCAGGCGGTGGAACGCCGGGGCGTCGTGGCCGGTGGTGATCACCAAAATGTCCCGGATGCCCGCCATCAACAGCGTGGACAGCGGGTAGTAGATCATCGGCTTGTCGTAGACGGGCAGCAGCTGCTTGCTCACACCCTGGGTGATCGGATGCAGCCGCGTCCCCGACCCACCGGCCAGGATGATCCCGCGCAAGTCGGTCAGACCTGCAGGTCGTTATCGGACATGTCGGTGGCCGCCAGGGCCGAGGCCAGGTCGTCGTGGCGGAACACGGAGGTGACGTGGTCATGCACCACGCGGAATGCCGCGGCCGTGGTGCGCACGTCGGCCGGGTCGGTGTTCGAGGTCAGCCGCTCCTGGACGACGACGACGCCGTCGCGGTAATAGATCTGGCCCACCTCGACGTTGGCCGCCACGCGCTGCGCCCAGTCCCTGAGTGCGGCATGGCCCTGCGCGGCGCCGTCGGCGTCACCGATCTCGATGTCGTCGCTGGACAGCGAGATCAGCGTGTCCAGGTCCGAGGTGCTCAACGCGTCGTGCCAGGCCAGCACGGTGGCGATCTCTGAAGTGCTCATTTGGCTAAAACTACCGGTCTAGAACGGCGTGCGTGCCAGCCAGGTGTCCCAGACGCCCGCGTCGCCGAAGACCTCCAGGCCTTGCTCGGCGGCGCTGCGACGGCGCACGATGGCCAGCAGCAGATCGCGCGCCGGGCCGCGCAGCGCCACAGTGGCCTTGCCGTGGCCCTGTTCGACGGCGATGCCGTCGGGACGTCCGAGGATGGTCCACTCCCCGGCCTCACCGAGTCCGGGGTCGGTGGCATGCAGGTGTATCGAGTGTTCGTCGGCCACCGGCCGGTCGCCGCCGGCGGGACCCTCCTCGTCGGCCTGGATCTCGACGCGTTCCAACCATTCGGTGATCGCGTCCGCCGCTACGGCGGGCTCGACCTCGAACCCGACGCCCAACGCGATGGCGACGTCGGCACGGTGGACCACGGCCTCGTGTAGACGCCGCCGGATCCACCACGCGGCCGGACGCGGGCCCAGGAATGTCCACACCGGGGTCTCTGCGCCGGTGGCGGCTACGGCGTCGATGAGTTGCCGCGGACCGGCCTGCAGCCAGGCGATCTCGTTGTCCCGGCCGGCCGGGGGCTTACCCCCTTCGACGGTGCGCGGGTCGATGAAGTCCATCGACTGCTCGGCGACGATCTGGGCGCACCAGCGGTCGCCGCGCCCGACATGGCGCATCAACTGCTCGAGCGTCCACTCCGGGCAGGTCGGCACCGGGATCGACAGGTCGGCGTCACGCAGAAGGTCGGCGAGCGCGGTGTTTTCGGCAATCAGGGCTGTTGCGAAGTCCACGAAGGAAAACCTACGTCAACGCCGGGCGGCCCAAGGCGTAAACCTTCCATCCCGCGGTGGCCCAACGGGCGGTATCCAGGCAATTACGCCCGTCGACAACAACTCTGGCCCGCACGGTCTGCGCCAGCTCGTCGGGGTCGATGTCGACGAACTCCTGCCACTCGGTGAGCAGCAGGACCGCATCGGCGCGGTCGCAGGCCTCCAGGGCGGAGGTTGAATAGTTCAGCGTTGGGAACAGGCGCTGGGAGTTCTCCATCGCCTTCGGGTCGTACACGTTCACGGTGGCGCCGTTGAGCTGCAACAGGCCGGCGACGTTGAGTGCCGGGGAATCCCGGACATCGTCGGATTCGGGCTTGAACGCGGCCCCCAGCACGGCGACGTTGGCCCCGAGCAACGATCCCCCGCATGCGGTGGTGGCCAGCTCGACCATACGGGTGCGGCGGCGCATGTTGATGCTGTCCACCTCACGCAGGAAGGTCAACGCATGGTTGGCGCCGAGTTCGCCTGCGCGGGCCATGAAGGCGCGGATGTCTTTGGGCAGGCAGCCGCCACCGAAACCCAATCCCGCGTTCAGGAATCGCCGTCCGATCCGCGGGTCGTGCCCCAGCGCGTCGGCGAGGACGCGGACGTCGGCACCGGCCGCCTCACACACTTCGGAGATTGCGTTGATGAACGAGATCTTGGTGGCCAGGAACGCATTGGCGGAAACCTTGACCAGTTCCGCAGTCTGCAGGTCGGTCAGCAGGAACGGCACGTCCTCGGCGAGCAGGGATGCGTACATCTCCCGCAACACCGCCTCGGCCCGCCGCGAATCAGGTTGCACGCCAACAACGATGCGGTCCGGATGCAGCGTGTCCTGCACCGCGAAGCCCTCGCGGAGAAACTCGGGATTCCAGGCGACTTCGACGTCGACGCCGTCGGCTGCCAGCGCCCGGGCGCGGCGGCTCAGTGCGGCGGCCGTCCCCACCGGAACCGTTGACTTGCCGACGATTACCGACGGCCGGGTCAGCCGCGGCACCAAGTCGTCGATGACGGCGTTGACGTGGCGCAGATCCGCACCGTATTCGCCCTTTTTCTGGGGAGTTCCGACGCCGAGGAAATGCACGTCGGCGAAGTCGGCGGCCACGTCGTAATCGGTGGTGAACTGCAGACGACCGGCAGCGAGGTTGTCCTGCAACATCTTTGCCAGTCCGGGCTCATAGAACGGGATGTCCCCGGAGGACAGTTTCGCGATCTTGCCCGGGTCGATGTCGATGCCGACAACGTCGTGGCCGAGCTCGGCCATTCCCGCGGCGTGGGTCGCGCCCAGATACCCGGTGCCAAAGACAGTGCAACGCATACTGCCTCTGTACGCAGTCGCGATGAGCTGGCCGCATCGCGACACTGAGCGCGAGGCTAACGCCGGATGAACTCGGGTGTCAGTGGCCGAAACTCGGGAACGGCCACAGCGGGCTTTGCGATCCCCGACCGCTGCGCGATCCACCGGAATCACCCGAGCGCGAACCACCGTCGGACCCCGAGCTCGAGCCTGAGCCCGAACCGCCGCCGTAGCTACCTGAGCCCGAACCGCCGCCGTAGCCACCCGAGCCGTAGCCGCCCGAACCGCCGGCGGCCGGAGGAGGATTACTCGGCGCCTCCGTCACCGGTGCCTGCGGCTGCTGCGCAGGCGGCTGCTGCTGCGTCGGCGGGGTCGACGGATACGACGGCTGCTGCGTGGGAGGCGACGACGGGTAGGTCGGCGTCTGCGGCGGCGACGACGGGTAGTTCGGCGACGACGGGTACGACGGGTAGTCCCGCTGCCGCGGCGGACGCAGGAACGGCGGCAGAATCGGTTGCGGCAACACGATGATCGGCGGCGGCAGGATCGGGGCCGGGATCACCGGGGCGATCGGGGCCGGCGCGGGCGCCGGTGCCTCCGGAG
>NZ_MVIH01000029.1 GCF_002086695.1 Mycolicibacterium rhodesiae | reverse complement strand
TGTTCAACCGACTACACGCCGACGAGAAATCACGCCACCACACCAGCGAACCCCTCGCCGCTTGACATAGGAGAAATAAATCGCAGAGAAAGCGCCGGTGAAGCCCGGCAAAACGTCGATCTCGAACGACCAGCGATACTGGATACGATGACCGACCGCGACGACCACCGATACCGGCAGGGCCCGCCCCCGCCGGGGTACGGCGGCCCGCCCACCGAACGGCTGCCCCGCATCGAAATGCCGCCGCCCGTGCCGCCGATGCCGCGGGCGCCGTATCCCGCGCAGCCTGCTCCCCCAGCGCTCCGGCCGGCCAAGCCCAAGCCGACCCGGGGCTGGCGCCGTGGCGTCCATGCCGCGACGTTCGGGCTGGTGAACCCCGGTCCGTCGCGGGAGGACAAGCGTCAGGCCGCGATGGAGGCCATGGTGGCCGCGCCGTTGCGCGGCCATTACAAGATCGGCGTGCTGGGCAAGGGCGGTGTCGGCAAGACGACGGTGTCAGCCAGCGTCGGGTGTGTGCTGGCCGAGTTGCGCCGTGGTGACCGGGTGGTGGCGGTGGACGCCGACACCGCGTTCGGGCGGCTCGGCAGCCGGATCGATCCGCGCGCCGACGGCTCGTACTGGGAGTTGGCCAAGAACAAGAACCTGCGCTCGTTCGCCGAGGTGCTCACCCGGATGGGCAGCAACTCGTCGGGATTGTTCGTGCTGGCCGGGGAGAACGGCAGTCGCCGCGGGATTCTCGACCCGGCGATTTATCGCGAGGCGACCATGCGGCTGGATCGGCACTTCACGATCTCCATCGTCGACTGCGGTTCGACGATGGACGCCCCGGTCACCCAGGAGGCGATGCGTGACATGGACGCGCTGATCGTCGTGTCGTCGCCATGGCCGGACGGGGCGTCCGCGGCTGCACAGACGATGGAATGGCTTGCCGCCCATGGCAAGACCGGCTTGATGCAGCGCACCGTGATCGTGCTCAACGATTCCGACGGGCACTCCGACAAGAAGACGCGCGGGGTGCTCGCCGACCAGTTCCGCTCCCGGCGGCAGGCGGTGGTGGAGGTGCCGTTCGATCCGGGTCTCCGCCCAGGAGGTGTCATCAACAGCACCGCTGAGATGTCGGTGCCGACCCGCCGTGCGTTCGTCGAAGTGGCGGCGGTCATTTCGCAGTTCTTCGCGACCATTCCGCCCCGTGGACCCCGTTAGTATCGGCGGCTACGAGATCCAATCGGTGCTGGGCACCGGCGGGATGGGTACGGTGTACCTGGCACGCGATGCGGATCGCTTTGTCGCCCTGAAGGTCTTACATTCCGCAGCTTCCGCGCCCGCTCTACTGGACCATCCCAACATCGTCCGCATTCTGGGTTCCGGAACACGCTGGCTGGCAATGCAATACGTTCCGGGCGGTGATGCCGACAGCGAACTGCGGGCTGGGCGGATGTCGCCGGCGCGCGCGGTCCACATCATCGCCGACATCGCCCGCGGGCTGGACTTCGCCCACGCCCATGGCGTGGTACACGGCGATGTGAAGCCGTCGAACTTCCTGCTGGCCGAGGACGACCGGGCGCTGCTGACGGACTTCGGCTCGCGCCCGTTCGCGGCGAACGGAATGGTGCTGGCATCGGCGGCGTACGCGTCGCCGGAAATGTTGCGCGGCAAGGAGGTCGACAGACGCACCGACGTGTACTCGTTGGGTTGCTCGCTGTTCCGGCTGCTGACCGGCAAGCCGCCGTTCTTCGACGCGAGCTCGAAGGACGAGGTGGTGCAGGCCCAGCTGCACCGGGAACCACCGCAGGTCACCCGGTTCGCACCGTGGCTTCCGCCTGCGATGGACAACGTGATCGCCACCGCCATGGCGAAGCACGCGAACGCGCGTTACTCGAGCGCGGGTGAGCTTGCGCGCTCCGCCGATGCCGCGCTAGGCGTCAAAGACTGATCGGCACATGCTTTTCCGCGCACGCGTCCGCGACTGCGGCCATCAGATCCTGAGTGCGCAGCGTCTCGAGGTCCTCGACCGTCACCGAGCCGCGACTGGTGCGGTTCTGCGCGGCGACCCGTGAGTCACGAAGTCGCTCGGCGCGCTCAACGACGTTGCGGGCGAAGCGGCCGTTCTGCATGACGTCGATACCGTGGGTGCCGTCGGGGGCGAGGTAGGCCCGCAGCTTGCGGCAGGCCGCGTTGAGCGCGTCCTGCGCGGCGGGTTCGATCACTGTGGCGCGTGGCCCGCCGTAGCGGACGGCGATCTGTACCAACTCGTCGGGGCTGTACGACTCGAACCGCAACTTACGGTTGAAGCGTCCCGCCAAACCCGGGTTCACGGTGAGGAATTCATCGACTTCCTTCTCATAGCCGGCGCCGATGAAACAGAAGTCGAACCGGTGCACCTCCAAGGCGACCAGCAACTGGTTCACCAGATTCAGCGGCACGGGTGGTGTCCCTCCGCCAGGTCTGCAGGGGTCACCGCAATCCACCTCCGTACCGTGCCTGATTGTCGGATTCGGCCTCCTCGCGCAGTGCGGCGAAGGCCAGGTTCAGCCGGTCACTGAGCTCACCGTGGGTGTAATCGGTCACGACAGCCGGGTGCAAAGTCAGTTCGACCAGTTTGCCGTCGGAGTTGGCCACCGCGTGTATATCCCCCAGATCGACGCTGTAGGTGATCGTCTCGGCCTGCGCGACGAGCGCCTCCCAGCGCTCGGCAGCCTCGCTCAGCTCCTTCAAGACCGCGTCGACGAGATCCCTGTCGCTAAGCTCGCGACCGCTGCCCGATCCCGCCACGTCACAAGTATGTCGACCGTCGCTACCTGCGTCAATTCACTTCTTCAGCATCGGCGCCCGCCACCGGCGCAAAACACTCCAGCAACCTCGCACCATAGGTTCGGTTATGGCGCGGTGCCCCAGTTGGTTGGCTGCGGCGCAGTGAGCGCCTCGAACCAGGCCATGTGATAGTTGGCCGACACCTCGTCGCCCAGAGCGATCGCTTCGGTTGCGGCCAACAACAGGCAGTTGCTCAACAGTGCGGCGTCGACATCGGGATACTGGGCCATCAGCTGATAGCGAGCGGTGTCGGAATGCACGCGCAGGACGTCGACCTCGGCGTCGAGTATGCCGGTGCGGGCCGCGCCGGCCTTCGCCAGCGTGTGCACCATCCGGGGCAACCCATCCCGCCAGTGAGTGGCCTCCACCAGCTTCCACCCCAGGTCGTCCACCCGGGGTAATTCGCGGGCCTCGAGCGAGGTCGGCGCATCGGGGCGCGCGGCACCGAATGGGTCACCGGGGTGATACACCGCGGATCGGACGACGTCGCCGAGCAGTTCACCGACCCGCCCGCCGCGCCTGGCCGGCGGCAACAGACCGAGACCTGCGGGCACTGCGATGCCGGGCGGGATCCAGCCGTGCGCGAGATCGGTGACCAGCACGGTGGTCCCGTCCGCGCGCTCCCCGACCGCCCACCGCAACCCCGGCTCCTGGCGGGCGACGAACTCGAGCACGGTCTCCAGCTGGCGATCGCCCGGCTCCGGCTCCGGCTCCGGCGCCGGTGCGGGTGCGGGAGGAGGTTCGGGTGCGGGATTGATTTCGACGGGTTCGACCAGCGGGGCCGGGATCACACCTACCTCGTGCACCTGCTCCGGTGTGATCTTCGGCATCGCCGGATCGGTATCGAAATCATCTTCTGCGGAACGTAATTGGCGGATCGTCGACTCGACGCGCTGCACCGCATAGGCTCTGGCGGTCTCGATGATCCGGACTTCCTCGGTCCGCCGCGCGAAGTCCGGGACGTCGGCGTGACTCAGGGCGCGCAACCGCTCGTTGGCCGAGTCCGCGATGCGCTGCAGGTCGTTCTTCAGGTGTGCGGCGACTGCCGCGGTCGCCGGCGTCACCGTCTCCAGTTCCGCGGGCCACAACCCCCCGATCACCCACGGCGTGGCGTCTGGCGGCGTATCAAAGGCCGGTGCGGAGAGCGCTTGACGCGTCGCCCTCTTCAGGCGCTGGCGCGCCGTGTTCCGACCGAAGATCGCCACTTTAGGGAGCCTACCGTCGATCGCTGCGCTGTCAGTTCGGCCGTGGACCGTTTACCAGGCCGTTCAGGTCAACGGCTGATTCCGTCGGACCCCCTTGTAGATGCCGCGGCGCACGATCCACGGCATCAGCACCCGGTCGATCGACCAGGCCGGGAATCGGTAGGCGGTGCCGTTCGGCGCGAACACTTCCAGCCCGTCGGCCTGGATCCCCACGATCGAACCCCACCGGCGCCGCGGTGCGCGGTACTTCTTCAACGGACGGTCGGTCAGCGTCGCGCGAATGTTGTGCGCCAGCAGCGAGTCGGCCCGCGCCCGCGCCGAGGCCCGCAGCGGGTCGGTGGCGGCCACGTCCCCGATCGCGAAGACGTGGTGGTGACCGCACAGCTGCAACTCCGGGGTGACCTTGACGAAGCCCTGCTCGTCGAGCAGCTCCGGCGGCAGCCAGCCGGTGTTGGGCTTGACCCGTCCGATCGCCCACAGCACCGCGTCGGCCTTGGACTCCGGCTGCCCGGTGCTCCACCGAACCGCGCCGTCGGTGATCTCGTCGCCGTCGAACCCGTCGGGCAGCACCGCGCGGTGTCCGGGATGCACGCCGACACCCAAGCCGATCAGCTTGTCGTGCAACCGTTCCCACGCCCGGTGGTGATGCTCGGTGAGGGCGCGCTCACCCGGGAAGTACAGATCCACCGTTTTGCCCGGCCATGCGGTTGCGATGTTGGCGGCCGCACTGACCGCCGCGGCACCGCCACCGATGATCATCACCGACTCGGCGCCGGCCAGCCGTTCGTGCGTTGCGGTCAGATCCGCGGCGATCTCCTCGGGGGTCTGCAGCGTCGGTTGGCGCCAGAAGCCGTTGCGCACTCCGGTCGAAATCACCAGCACGTCATAGGTTTCGGTGACCGAGGAGCCGTCAGGGGCGGTCCCCAGCACGGTGCGGTTCTCCAGATCCAGACCGGTGAGCGTGGCCTGCACGGTGCGCACCCGGTCCAGACCGCGGTACTTGTCGAACGGGATCCAGTTGTCGCGAGCCCAGTCCTTCGGCCGGGCCAGCCGCAGCCCGAGCTCTTGACCGCTGACCAGAGCCGGCTTGACCGAGATGCCGACGACGTCGGCGTGGCGGGCCAGCTTGATCGCGGTGAGCAGCCCACTGTCACCCAAGCCGGCGATCACGACGCGGGGCTTGCGGCTCATACATCTCCTCCTACGCTGGCCTTTCGGGGCGGGCGGGGAATCAGCATGGGTACTCGGTCGATGACGTTCTGGTACTGGGGGCGGCGAGCCAGGCTGCGCTTCTCCATCATCGGGATGCTGGCGCCGAGGAACATCGCGACCATGGCCACCACCCCGACGAACAGCCACCAGGCGTCGGTGGGTGCGGCGGCGACGCCGAACAACGCCATGGCGAACCAGAAGCCGATCTCGCCGAGGTAGTTCGGGTGCCGCGACCAGGCCCACAACCCGCGGTCCATCACCGCGCCCGGGTTCTTGTCGCGGACGAAGCGGTGCATCTGGGTGTCGGCCACCAGCTCGAGCGTCACCGCACCGATGCCCACCACGAATGCGACCCAACTCAGCCAGACCATGCCGTCACCGGGTCGGGTCACCGCGACGTAGACCGGCAGCATGCCCAGGAAGACCTGAACGGTCGGGATGAGGTGGATACCGAACAGGTCGGCCAGGAATTCCCACCGGCCCGCGCCGGCGCGCAGTTGAGGGTATCGCCAGTCCTCGTGGTGCAGGCCGGGAAAGCTGTACACCCAGTTGCCGGTCAGGCGGATCGCCCAGTACATGACGACGATCGCGACCAGCCAGCACCGCACCGAATCCAGGCCTAGCGGCCCGGCGGCCCACCAATAGATCAGCAGCAGCGGCGGGATCACGCTCCAGAAGGCGTCGTAGAAGCTGGAGTTTCGATACGCCCGGCTGAAGACGAACACCACCAGGGTGGCAATGATGTCGGCGATGAACGCATCTAGCCACAACCGTCCGGTCGCTGACGGGCCATACAACAGCCAGCCCGCGCCGGCCGCGACCGCGACGACGTAGGCCGCAGTGACCAGCCACAGCGATTTTGCTTTGCTTCGGTCCACCATTTCCAGCCTCCTACCGCGGCCGAACTGTAACACGTTCTAGTTGCCGTTTGGCGGGGCGATCTCGACCCCCATCCCAAAACTTGACACCTGCCAACCACGGCCGACGGGGGCCTGCTTATCGTGTCGGAATGAGCACCGTCGCTGATGCCGAGCGGGTCGAAGACCTGGCCCGGCGGGTCGTGGCAGACCACGACCCGAAGAAAGTCCCGATTCCGGAATTCCTCGGCGCCTGTTACGACGCCGGCCTGTCCTGGGTGCACTTCCCTGAAGGTCTCGGCGGGCTCGGCCTGTCGCGTGGCCTGCAGGCGGTCGCCGACCGGGTCCTGCAGGGCGCCGGCGGCCCGGTGCCGCTGGGCCTCAACCCGATGGGCTACGGCATGGCCGCGCCGACCGTGCGCGAACACGCCCAGTCCGACGACCTCAAGAAGGCGCTGCTGCGGCCGCTGGCCACCACCGAGGACATCTGGTGCCAGCTGTTCTCCGAGCCGGGCGCCGGCTCGGACCTGGCGGGCCTGGCCACCACCGCGGTGCCCGACGGCGACGAGTGGGTGATCAACGGTCAGAAGGTGTGGACCAGTCTGGCGCACCGCGCCCGGTGGGGTCTGCTGCTGGCCCGGACCAATCCCGACATCGCCAAGCACAAGGGTCTGACCTACTTCGTGCTCGACATGCACGCTCCGGGTGTGGAGACCCGTCCGCTGCGCCAGATGACCGGGCAGGCGGAGTTCAACGAGGTCTACATGACCGACGCCCGCATCCCCGACAGCCACCGCCTCGGCGCGGTCGGCAACGGCTGGAACGTCGCGATGACCACCCTGATGAACGAGCGCAGCGCCCTGGGCGCCAGCGGCAGCCGCCGCGGCAGCGGCACCATCAAGGAGGCCACCTCGCTGTGGGCCTCACGTCCCGACCTGCAGACGCCGGTGCTGCGAGACCGATTGGCACAGTTGTGGTTACGGTCCGAAGCTCAGCGGTTGACCTCCGAGCGCTCCCGCGCCTCGGCCACCGCGGGCGGCCCCGGCCCGGAGGCGTCGGTCGGCAAGCTGGTGGGCGCCTTGCTCAATCAGCACATCTACGAATGGTGCATGGATCTGCTTGGGCCCGAAGGCATTCTGTACGACCGCTACGCGTTGGCCGATGACGCCGGTGACGCGGGCGACTGGCGCGGGCCGATCCAGCAGCGCTTCCTGCGCAGCCGCGCCAACACCATCGAGGGCGGCACCACCGAGGTCATGAAGAACATCCTCGGCGAGCGGGTGTTGGGTCTGCCCGGTGATCTGCGTGCCGACGCCGGCATGCCGTGGAAGGAGATTCCCCGTGGCTAGCGAGTTCCAGTTCACCGAGGAGCAACAGCAGCTGCGCGCCGCGGTGCGCAAGTTCTGCGCCGACAACTTCGACGAGTCGACCGTGCGCCGGTTGATGGAGTCCGAGGTGTCTTTCGACGCCAAGGTGTGGAACCGTCTGGGCGCCGAGCTCGGAGTGCTTGGGCTCTCGGTTCCCGAGGACGACGGCGGTGTCGGCGGCTCGCTGGTCGATCAGGCCGTCGCCGTCGAGGAATTCGGCGCGACGCTGGCCTGCGGGCCGCTGTTCGGCACCGTCTACCTCGCCATCCCCGCGTTGGTCGCCAGTTCGACCGGTCCGGCGCGTGACGAACTGCTGGCCCAGTTGGTGGAGGGCACCGCCACCGCGGCCTTCGCCGTCGCCGACAAGGCAGGCGCGTTCGATCCCGCCGCGGTGACCGTGACAGCCGCCGGTGACACCGTCTCCGGCACCGTCAAGCGCGTTGTCGACGGTGCCGCCGCCGACGTGATCCTGGTCGCGGCAACGGGTTCCGACGGCGTCGGGCTGTACGCGGTGGACGCAAAAGACGTTGCGCGCACCCCGTTGTCGACCCTGGATCTGACCCGGCCGCAGGCCAACATCACCTTCTCCGAATCACCCGCCCGGCTGCTGGCCGGCCCGGAGGATGCCGAGCGGGTGATCACTCACGCACTGCAGGTGGGTTCGGCGCTGCTGGCTGTCGAGCAGGTCGGCGCCGCACAGCACCTGCTGGATCTGTCGGTCGAGTACGCCAAATCTCGCCTGCAGTTCGGCCGGCAGATCGGCTCGTTCCAGGCGATCAAGCACAAGCTGGCCGACATGCTCGTCGACGTCGAGCATGCCCGCTCAGCCGCCTACCACGCGGTATGGGCGTTGACCGACGGCTCCGATGATCCGGCGCTGGCAACCAGCATTGCTCAGGCCGCCGCGTCGGCCGCGCTCAGCCATGTCGCCGCCGACACCATCCAGGTGCACGGCGGGATCGGCTTCACGTGGGAACACCAGGCGCACTTGTACTTCAAGCGCGCAGCCACTGCTGCCGCGCTGCTCGGCAACGCCGAACAGCACCGCACCCGGATCGCCGACATCGTGCTGGACCAGGCCAGTGCCGAGGACGCCACCCGGGTGGCCGACGGCCTGCCTGTCTGAGGCGTACATACGAAAAGTTCGGGTGCGAGAAGTGCTGAGAACTTCTCGCACCCGAACTGTTTCGTGGTACGCCCGGCTCGTCAGCCGCGATGGCGATTCCACTGGTGATGGTGATGGATCGAGGTCCCCGGCTGGGGCTGATTGGTCTGGTGCGGGAACGCCGGGTGCGGCGTCGGGTGACTCATGTTGGGGCCGCCTGCGTCCGCGAAGCTCTCAGGTGCAGCGCCCAGGGCGACCAGCGCGGAGCCGGTGGCCAGGAGCGCGCCAGCGGCGATGCGCTTGAACCAGATCGTGGTCGAGGTGGTGGTCGTGATGGTCATGATGTTGTGCTCGTTCTGTTCGTGCTTCACCCGGTTTGCCGGGTACGACAAGAATCGCCTACGACAATCCCGATGTCTGTCGGCTGACCAGGCCAAAGCGGGGGTGAAACCGGTGTCCACTGATCAGGGGAGCCGGTCAGTACGCTGACGCGATGCAATTGGTCACCTCCGCCCCCGCGGCGATGGGGCCCGGGGAGATCGGTCCGTGGGCAGCCCGTGCGGAACGGCTCGGGTTCGACGTCGTGCACATCTCCGAGACCATCCACGACCCCTTCACCGTCGCCGCGCTGGCTCTGCAGCACACCGAGCGGGTGACGGTGCGGACCAGCATGGTGCTCGCCTTTCCGCGGAGCCCGATGATCACCGCCTATGCGGCATGGGACCTGGCGCAGTACTCCGCCGGCCGGTTCCAGCTCGGCATCGCTTCGCAGGTGCGCGGCAACATCGTCGGTCGGTTCTCGGCCCAGTGGTCCGAGCCGGTCGCCCGCCTCGCCGACTACATCCGCTCGCTCCGAGCGATCTTCACCTCGTTCCAAACCGGCGCCAAGCTGGATTACGTCGGGCCGCACTATCGATTCGAACGCCTGCAGCCCTACTTCAACCCCGGACCGCTCGAACACCCGGCGCCGCAGATCTGGACCGGTGCGGTGAACGCCAGAATGTGTTCGATGGCAGGGGAATTGGCGGATGGATTCGTGTGCCATCCGACGAACTCGCACCCCGTGGTGCTGCGATCGCGCACCCTTCCCGCCCTCGCCGAGGGTGCGTCGCGAGCCGGTCGAACGCTGGCAGACCTTGCTGTCGTCGCGAACCCACACGTCATGGCCGCCGCCACCCGCGACGCCGTCGACGCGCTACGCGACCAACGGCGTTCGGAACTGGCCTTCCTGTACAGCACGCCGGCCTACCGCAGGCAGCTGGAGGACTTCGGCCTCACCGACGTCGGCGCGGCCCTCTCCGCGATGGCGCAACGCAACGAATGGGATGCTCTGCCAAGCGTTCTCACCGATGAGGTGGTGGAGCGGCTGGTACCGCAGGGCACCTACGAGGAGATTCCCGACGTGCTCGCACAGTGGTATTCGGGCCTGTGCAGCGGTATCAACCTGCCGGTACCGGCCGAGGAAGCCGACGACGACCACTTCAGCGGCCTGCTGGCTGCCTGCCGTCAGATCCCCGGCTACGTGCGGAACCGTTCGAGGTAAGCGCGCTCGTCCCAGGTCGACAGGAACGTCGTGGCCGCGTCGTAGCCCTCGGTGTAGATGGCGTCGATCTGCGCCTGCTTGATCTCGAAATCGAGCACACCAACCCCGGTGGCATCCACCCGGATGGTCCTGGCGCTGACCCAGGGCAGGTTGAGGTAGGCCTGGTCGCGGCCGACGAGGATCGTGGTGATGACGTCCTCGAGCAGGCTCGGACCGCCGAACAACCGCAGCGGAGCCAGCGCCGGGATCACCTTGTGGTTGTTCTCGGGCAGTTCGGGCAGCAGCGTCACCCCGAGCGTCGGCCACCGGGGCTTCTTCCCGTCGCAGCGGTCCAGCGAGTCGATCGGATAGTTCGACAACAGTCCGCCGTCGACGAGCGTCGACTCGCGGCCCGTCGCGCTGGTGAGAGTCACCGGCCGGAAGACGAACGGAATCGACATCGACGCGCGCACCGCGTCGGCGACCGGTTGCTCGTCGGGGTCCAGGCCGTAGAGCCGCTGGTAGTCCCACGGCAGGCGGACCAACTGTCCTGTCGTCACGTCGGCCGCGGTCACCACCAGGCGATAGCGCTGTTCCGGGGGCAGCTCGTCGTCGTCGAGCCGCAGATCACCGAACGTGCTGACGCCGAGGTCGCGGAGCTGATGGGCGATGAAATCGTGCGCGTAGTCACCCCGGTAGATGCCGGTGCCCTGCAAGATCGCCCACCCGGCGCCGAGCAGTGGCACACGTTCGACCGGGCCGGGGTCCAGGAACTTGCGGTAGTCGATGCTCAGCGCGAGATCTCGGACATCGTCGGGGGTCAGCTGGTCGTTCGTGGCGGCCGCGGCCACGATCGAGCCGACGATTGACCCGGCCGAGGAGCCGGCGACGCGGTGGGCCCGATAGCCCGCCTCCATCAACCTGACGACGGCACCGGCCAGACCGATACCTTTCACCCCGCCGCCGGCCAGGACCAGGTCGACGGGCTTCGTCACAGAAGAGGCCATCGCCCCATGCTAGGAGCGGCCCGTCAACCGGCGTGGTTCCACTGGTGATGGTGGTGCTCGGCGGAGCCTGGCACCGGCTGGTTGTGCTGGCCGGGGAAGGTCTGATGGTGGCCGGGCTGATGCATGTTGGGTCCGCTGCTGAAGGGGCTGGTCTCAGCCAGCGCGTCGGTGGCCGAACCGAAGGCGAACAGTGCGGAGCCCGCGGCGAGTGCGCTCCCGGCGGCGAATCGCTTCATCCAGGTCATGGTGGTCATGTCATTCCTTGTGATCGTCGTTGACTGTGTCTCGGCCTTTGCGTTTCGCCAGTGCCTAAAACGGTCTCGCATCGCAGTTCTGCTGTCTGTCGGGCAGCCGGCGGATTACCCGGGGGAATAAGTTGTCCCCCGATCAGCGGACACCGCTCAATTTCTGCCAACCGACGATCACCTGCTGCCAGCGGAATTACCGCGCCCTTACCTGGCGTTAACACCATCAGCGCACCGGAAACCCCACACCGGGCGCAGACGAAGAAGAGGGAATGACATGTTGAAGTACACAATCACCACAGCGATCGCAGGCGCGATGACCGCAGCCGTTCTCGGCCTTGCCGGACCCGCCCAGGCCGACCTCGGTCACAACGACTGGGTCAACAACATCGGCCCGACCGCGACCGCGCCCCATGTAGACACAACCGTGCATGGAAGCCGTTGATCGACAACGAACTCCATGGGAGGGGCACCCGAACAGGGTGCCCCTCTTTCGTTGTCATGCCAGAATCGCGTCGATCGCGCGGTAGATCCGTTGTTCACTGACCGGCCGGGGGGTGCCCAGCTGCTGGGCCCAGAGGCTGACCCGCAACTCCTGGATCTGCCACCCGATCTCGCGAACGTCGGCGCCGGCTGCGCGGGTGGGCGAGAGCGCATGCAGCAGTTCGGCATACGCGTCTTCGACAGCGTGCACACGGTCCATCCGCTCACGGTCGGCCTGTGGCGCCTGGGCCAGCCGGTCGAGGCGGCCGACGATCGCCGTCAGATAGCGGGTCAGATCGGCTAGGCGCGCAGCCCCGGTGCTGGTGACGAAGGGCGTGGCGACCAACCCGGCGAGTTGCGCGCGGATGTCGGCAACGGCGTCGGCTTGCGCGGCCGGCGGATTGTCGGGAAGGGCGAGATTCACCTCCTGCAACGCGGCCAGCACCTTCTGCACCCGGGTCACGACTTCCTTCGTGGTCGACGGCAGTGCCTCCGCTACTTGGTCCCGCAGCGCCGCGAAATGTGCTCTCGTCCATACCGGTTTGACAGCCAGAACATCGACGGCGGCGTCGGCACAGTCGTCGAGGAGCGCGGTCAGCGACCCATCGGGGTTGGCGCCCAACACCAGCCGGGTGCGCGGGTCCAGTCCTTTCTCCACCGCTTTCACCGGAGACGGCACCGCCAAGCGCAGCAGCCGCCTGGTGCCTGCCCGCATCGCGGCGTCGCGTTCGGCGTCGGTGGCGAAAACCCTAACGTCGACGCTCTTGCCGGCGTCGACCAACGCCGGATAACCACGGACGATGTGGCCTCCTACGGTGCGTTCGACGGTGCGGGGCAACTCATCGAGGTCGTCCGGCCAGGCCCGCAGCCCTTGTCGTTCCAGATCGCTGGCCACTGCATCGGCCACCGCCTTGCGGGCCGAGCCTGCGAGCTTGCGCTGGAGCGCATCGAGGTCCTTGCCGCGAGCCACCTCGGTGCCGTCCGGCCCCTCGACGGCGAAGGTCACCCGCAGGTAAGCCGGCAGCTTCTCCAGATCGAACGCTGTGATCGGCACGAGAATGCCGCTGCGCCGGTGCAGTTCACGCTGCAGAGCCTCCAGAAGCGGTTCGCCTCCGATCTGAATACCGGCCAGCACCGCCCGCGCGGTGTCCGGGGCGGGAACAAAGTTGCGCCGCAGGTCTTTCGGCAATGACCGGATCAGCGCGGTCACCAGTTCCTCGCGCAGTGCCGGTACCTGCCAACCGAATTCGTCACCGCCGAGCCGAGCCAGCACTTCGACCGGGATGTGCACAGTCACCCCGTCGTCGGCGGCGCCGGGCTCGAACCGGTAGGTCAGCGGTAGGGACAAGTCGCCGGTCTGCCAGTTGTCCGGCCGTTCGGCGTCCTCGTCGTCGACACGCAACAGGTCGTCGCGGGTGAACGTCAGCAGATCCGGGGTGCGATGCCGCTGCTTCTTCCACCAGCCGTCGAAATGGCGTGCTGAGACCACCTGCGGCGGAACCCTGCTGTCGAACCAGGCGTAGATCTCATCGTCACCGACGAGCATGTCGCGGCGGCGGGCGCGCTCCTCCAGTTCGGCCAATTCGGTTCGCAGCCGCGCATTGTCGGCGGCGAAGTGGTGGCGGGTCTGCCACTCCCCCTGCACCAGCGCGTGCTGGATGAACAGTTCGCGCGACACGACGGGATCGATGGCGGCATACCCCACCCGTCGGCGTGCCACGAGTGGAAGCCCGTAGAGCGTGACTCGTTCGAAAGCCATCACCGCGCCGCGCTTGGCGTCCCAGTGCGGTTCGCTGTAGGTGCGTTGCACCAGGTGCCCGGCCACCCGCTCGACCATCTCGGGTTCGACGCGGGCCGCGATGCGTCCGTACAGCCGACTGGTCTCCACCAGGTCGGCCACCACGAGCCAGCGTGGCGGGCGCTTGGTCAACACCGATCCCGGCGCCAGCACGAACCGGGTGTTGCGCGCCCCGGTGTATTCCCGCGAATCCCCTTCCCGCAGACCGATGTGCGAGAGTAACCCGGCGACGAGGGCGGCGTGTACACGCGCCGGATCGGCCGGATCGGGGTCGTCGGACTCCCGAATGCCGATGTCACGGGCGATGCTGCGTAACTGACCGGTCAGGTCCTGCCACTCGCGGATCCGCAGGTAGTGCAGGAACTCCTCGCGGCACATCCGCCGGAATGCGCTGCCGGAACGTGCCTTCCGCTCGTCGCGCAGATACTGCCAAAGGTTCAGGAAAGACACGAAGTCCGAGTGTTCGTCGGCGAATCGGGCGTGTTTCTGCCTGGCCGCCTCTTCGCGCTCGGCGGGCCGCTCGCGCGGGTCGGGAATCGACAGCGCCGCGGCCAGCACCAGCACCTCACGCACGCATCCCTCGGTGTCGGCCTGCACGATCATCCGCGCGAGTCGCGGATCGACCGGCAACTGCGCCAGCCTGCGACCCACATCGGTGATGGCGCCGGCGGCGTCGAACGCGCCGAGCTCTTGTAGCAGCTGCACGCCGTCACGGATGCTGCGCTGCTCGGGCGGATCCAGAAATGGGAAGCTCTCGATCTCACCGAGTTGCAGCGCCGCCATCTGCAGGATCACCGCAGCGAGGTTGGTACGCAAGATCTCCGGGTCGGTGTAGCGCGGCCGGCCCGCGAAATCCTCTTCGGAGTACAGCCGGATGCACACCCCGGGCGCGGTGCGACCGGACCGCCCGGCCCGTTGCGCGGCCGAGGCCTGGGAGATCGGTTCGATCGGCAACCGCTGCACCTTGGTGCGCCTGCTGTATCGGGAGATCCGTGCGGTGCCGGGGTCGATCACGTATCGGACACCCGGCACGGTGAGCGATGTCTCGGCGACGTTGGTGGCCAACACTATTCGCCTGGCGGTCCGCGCCGGCTGAAACACCCGCTGTTGCTCGGCGGTCGGCAGCCGGGCATACAGGGGCAACACCTCGGTGTTCTTCAGGTCGCGTAGCGCCTCGGCAGTGTCTCGGATCTCTCGCTCCCCGGACAGAAACACCAACACATCGCCGGGCGGCTCCGCCTCCAACTCGCGAACCGCGTCGACGATCGCCTCGGTCTGATCACGAATCTCGGTGCGCACGATCTCATGGTCGGGATCGTCCGGATCGTCCGAATCATCAACCTGCACAGTCACTTCCAGCGGCCGATAGCGGATCTCCATCGGGTAGGTACGGCCGGACACCTCGACGATCGGCGCGCCATCGAAGTGCGCGGCGAACCGTTCCGGCTCGATTGTCGCCGACGTGACGATCACCTTGAGATCGGGCCTGCGCGGCAGTAGTTCGCGAAGGTAGCCCAGCAGGAAGTCGATGTTGAGGCTGCGTTCGTGCGCCTCATCGAGGATGAGGGTGTCGTAGCGCAGCAGCCGCCGGTCGCGCTGGATCTCGGCGAGCAGGATTCCGTCGGTCATCAGTTTGACCAGGGTGCGGTCGCTGGCCTGGTCGGTGAAGCGGACGGTGTACCCGATCGTCTCGCCCAGCGGGGTGCCGACTTCGTCGGCGATACGCTGAGCCACCGTGCGCGCGGCGAGCCGACGCGGCTGGGTGTGGCCGATGGTTCCACGGATCCCCCGGCCGAGCTCCAGGCAGATCTTGGGCAGCTGGGTGGTCTTGCCCGACCCTGTCTCACCGGCCACCACGACGACCTGGTGGTCGGTGATGGCGCGGGCGATCTCGTCCCGGCGGTCGCTGACCGGCAGGTCCGGGTAGGTGATGACCGGAACCGCGGCTTGACGGGTGGCGACCAACGCCTCGGCGGCTCCGATCTGGTCGGCGAGCTTCCTCAGGGTTTCCGCCGACACCTCGCCGCGCAGCGATTTCAGCCGCCGCCCCAACCGGGCTGCATCACGAAACGACACGCCATCGAGGCGGGCGCGCAGCTGACGCACCTGCTGGGCGGAGACCTCGGACACTGGCGCCACAATAGCGGCGAGCGCCGCCGGAGGCGCCGGCGTGTGCGTAGGCTCGACGGCAATGACCATTTGGATCGTCTTGGGTCTGCTGCTGGTGGGCCTGGGAATCGTGGCCAGCCAGTTGTTCCGGCTGAAGGACTGGCTGAACAAACCGGCCCCGCCACGCGAGCCGACCGGCGAGCACCCGGATGAACCCGGGGCGTGAGCGATCTGCCCGCCGGGGTGCGGGCGATGGCCGATCGCGGCCCGCAGTGGGCGAGGTGGGTCGACGCACTACCCCGACTCACCCGTGACGTCGTCGCGCAGTGGCAGCTTCGTCCGGACGGTTTCGCCACCCACGGCTATTGCGCACTGGTGCTGCCGGTCCGCACGGCCGATGGCACCGCCGCGATCCTCAAACTCGGCTTCCCCGACGACGAGTCCGAACACGAGCACCTGGCGCTGCGCCGCTGGGGCGGCGAGGGTGCCGTCCGGCTACTCAGCGCCGACCCGCACCGGCGGGCCATCCTGCTGGAACGACTCGGCGAGGACCTGACGACAGTCGACGACGTCAAGGCCTGCCGAATCGTCGCGGATCTGTATCGACACCTCCATGTCCCGGCGTTGCCGCAACTACGACCGCTGACGTTCTACCTCGACCGGTGGACCGCCGACCTGGCCCAGCTGCCGCGTGGCGCGCCGATCCCGCACCGGCTGGTGCAACAGGCGCTGAGCCAGTGCGCGGACTTGACCGCCGACGCCGCGGCGACGGCGCGGGTCCTGCATTGCGATCTGCATTACGCGAACGTGCTCGCCGGGCGGCGTCGGCCCTGGCTGGTGATCGACCCCAAACCGGTCAACGGCGATCCGCACTACGAGGTCGGCCCGATGTTGTGGAACCGGTTCGACGAGTTGGCCGGTGACGTCCGCCTTCGCGTGCGCCGGCGGTTCTACACGCTGATCGACGCGGCGGGGTTCGACGAGGATCGGGCGCGGGCCTGGGTGGTGGTGCGGGCGGTGCTCAATGCCATGTGGGCGATACAGGATTCCGGAGCGCAACAGCCGGGCTGGCTGACCAGATGCATTGCCGTCGCAAAGGCCGTGCAGGACTGAGATACGAAGTGAGAGAAACTATCTCGGCGGGTCGCCGCGCCACATGAAGCTGTTCACGTATTTGCCCATGTCCTTGGCGATGTCGAGGTTCGCCGGCGAGGGCGGACCCGGCCCGTCGTCGGGCCCGAACTGGTGGAACGGCCCCACCGCGCCGGCGACCAGAGCGAGGTCGTTCTTGATCGCGACGATGATGATGATGCGCTGGTGGCGGGAGTCGACCGCGGTGCCTTTCGGCCAGTCGTCGGCGACCTCGCCGTAGCCCGGCTCGTACCCGAGGATCGCGTTGGGCAGCTCGTAGGACGTCACCGCGTCGGGGAAGATCTGGCGCAGCTGGTCGTCGGCCACCTGGCGTGCGTCGCGGCCGTTCGCCGGTTCGCTGAACAACCGCAACGTCCCGCCGTCGCCGACGGTCAGTTCCGCGCGCACCCCGTTGGGTTCGATGGTCACGTCGTAGGCGGTTCCCGGCGACGGATAGGACACCGAGAACGATCCGTCGGGGGCGAAGTAGCGGGGGTTGATGGCCACCGGCAGCCCCGTCGGCGGGCTGCCGCAGTCGGGCGGGCAGTGATAGGTGGTCACGGTAGGTTTGATGCGGGTGGCCAGGACGCTCAGCGCCATCATCGCCGTGACGAGGACGATGACCCAGAGTCCGATGGTCACGAAGTAGCCCGGGCCGCGCTGTCGGCGTGCCCGGTAGTTGCCCGCGGGTACCGCGTAGCCGGTGAACGAGTCGGCGGCATCGGAGTCCGCGCTCAGGTCACTCATCGGCGCAACGACTTCAGGACGAGAAGGGCCTTGATCAGGTTGTCGACGTTCGGTGTTCCCAGCCCGGTGATCATGTCGTAGCCGACCATGACGGGCGTCACCGCGTTGGCACCGAGATAGATGTCCCGGAAGGCGGGTACCTCGGCGCCCGCGGCGATGTCGTAGAGCAGCGGGTTGAAGTCGCCGAGCTGTTCCAGGCCGCGTGCGGTCAGGAACTGGTTCATCACCGCGGCGATCCCGGCCCAGATCGGTGCCGCCTGCGAGGTGCCACCGCCGACCAGGATCTGACCGTTGAACACGAACTTGACGCCGGTGAACGGGTCGGCGACCGCGGCGATGTCGGGCACCAGCCGCTTGTCGTGCGGGCCGGCCCGGGTTCCGGTGTCCTGCCACGACGGGCGGGCGAACAAGACCGACGCGCCGCCCCCGCTGCCCTGGGTCAACGGGACGTCGTACCACCCTTGTTCGGCCAGCCATTGGCCTTGCGAATCGGTGGACAGCGTCGTGCCTCCGACACCGGTCACCTCCGGCAGCGAGGCCATCACGTCGACTCCGTAGTCGTCGGGGCTCGGCGGATCGGACCAGGTTTTGCCGCCCTTGCATTCCAGACCGGCCAGATCTCCACTGGCGACGAAGGCCGTCGTCCCGTTGCGCTGGGCACGGGCCAGCGCCGAGCGCACCGGTGCCAGGTCGGCGCGGGAGAGCAGTCGATCACAACCCCAGCCGATCGAGAAGCTCCACACCGCCCCCGGATAGGTCCGGTCGACCTCCTCCATCAACTTGCCGAGCTTGACGTACGTCGCGTCACCTTCGGCGGTGGGCCGGGCGTTGACCAAAACGATCCGTGCCGAGGGCGCGATCGCGTGGACGAACTGGACGTCCATGCTCGCCTCACCGCGCCGTTCGGGCGGCATCCCACCCATCACCTCGAGGCTGAACTTCGGCAGCGAGAACCATTCGGAGAACTTGTCCAGGTCGCGTTGGTCGACGCCGTCGAAGGTGAAGACGACGACCGTCTGACCCTTTCCGGTGTACCCCGCCGACGTCAGCGGGTTGACGTTGTAGGCGGTGAGCAACTCGGTCGGCGCGAGCCCCGCATTGGGGACGTCGAGCGGCGGGGTCGGCGGAACGCCTTCGTGTGACGGCGTGTATCCGAGAATCCGGCCCAGCTCGGTCACTTCGCTGCTCAGCTGCTGCGGGACGACGGGCTGCTGGGGCGAGGCGTAGAACACCACCCCGTTGCTGCGTCGGTAGTCGTGCACGGCCACGTCGAATGCGCGCGCGATCGCTCGCGGGGTGCCCTCCACGACGGCCCAGGCATCGCCGTCGCGCCAGCCCACCGACAATCCGTGGGAGTCGGCCCACGCGGTCAGCGCCGTAGGCCGGGCGGCCTCCCGCAGTTCGACGGTCAACTGGACCCGCTGGGTGCGCGCTGGGCCGAGATCGGCGGCCTGACCCAGCAGCCGGGCGAAGGGCCCGGCGATCAGGTTGTAGGGCAGCGGCGGCGTCGGGCGGTCTCCGGCGGAGACCACCATGACGACCGCCAGCGTCGCCAGAAACGGGGTCAGCGGTCGCCCCCGCCGACGCCGTTCCCACAAGCGTCTCAGCATCACCGAAACGATCCCACACTGAGGCCTGCCGCACCGCGGAGGACGCGATGGGATAACGATCTCGCCGGCCACCGCGATGAACCGGGTATCCGAACTTCACTTGAGGTTTGTCGTCGAGGAGGTGGACGGTGAAGAAACTCGGTTCAGTGGTGGTCTGCACGATCACCGCCATCGGTATCGGCATCATCGGCGCGCCCGCAGCGAGCGCGGGATGCCAGGGACTCTGGACACCGTGGGGCGGCGGCCAGCGCTGCGACGGCCCGATCGATGCGAACGGGTTCTTTCAGCGCTGCGAGACCGGAGGCGCGTTCGGGTTCAACACCCCGCAGCAGTGCTACCAGGTGGACGCGAACAACCTGGGCAACAGTCAGCCCTGGATCGGGCCCTGATCCTCACAGCGGGATGGCCAGCTGGCTCCGGATGAGCGGCGCGATCTTCTCGGCCATGTAGGCGTGTCCCGCGTCGGTGGGGTGCACGCCGTCGGGACCGATCAGTTCGGGGTGGCCGACGAACCAGCCTTCGGCGATGGGGTCGATGAAGACCGCTCCGACGGCTCTGGCCTGGGCGCGCAGGATGTCGCGCTGGGCCAGCACCTCGCCCGGCGGGTCGGCCGTCGGCCACGGCGGGCCGATCACCAGGAGCTTGGCCTTGGGCGCCGCCCGGCGGACGATCTGGAAGGTCTCCCCGACCAGTACCGGGTACTTCTGCATGTCGACGGGCTGGTCGTTGCGGGATCCGAAGAACACCACCAGCGAGTCGTCGCGGTCGACGGCCCGCACGGTGAGGTCCTCGAACAGGTTGCCGTGGTTGCCGCGGATCCCGTAGCCGGCACCGCCCTCGGCGGCCACGTCGGGGTCGATCCTGGCGCCTTGACCGGCCAGCAACAGCCAGGCCCGCGATGTCCACGACTGCGGCCCCTGGCCGCCCTCGTCGGTGCCGGTGGTGTACGAATCGCCGATCACCGCGATCCGGCTGAAACCCGAACCGCGATTGGCCAATTCGTAGGTGACGGCCGGGCGGGTGTAGCCGACGACGGCGGCGAGCACCGCGACGGCCGACAGGCCGGTCGTGATGACGCGCACAAGCCCTTGCTTGCGGATCAATGACACCCCACTGAATCTCGTGCCCGACGCAGGCAGCCTACTGCCTCCGAAGGTGTTGTCGCACACCGACGCTGGCTTCGTTACTACCCGGCCCGCGCCGAGGTCTGCGGAGGGTGGGTATCGCGGGCGTGGTCGATGGACGCCAGCCGGCCACTCTCGGCCCCCGGCGGGCCGGTGTGCTTGTCGTGCTTGACGTCACGGAAGTCGACCATCCTGCGCATCCAGCGCCGCGCCGGTTCCTCGACACCGTGATAGAGCGCCATCGCGCCGGCCACCGCGGCGAGGATCAGTCCGACGACGACGATCTTCTGCACCGATTTCGGCAGGTCGATCTGGTACTCCTGCACCGCCCAGTTCCACGAGGTGTGCACGATCTCGTGAACCATGTAGAGGCTGAACGAGATCTGGCCCCCATACACCAGCAGCCGAGTGGACAGCAGCGCAGGCAGCGTTCCGACGCCGATCGCCAGCGTGACGACCAGCGGCATGAACAACACGTCGACCAGGCCGCCGGGGTCGATCATCCCGGCCACCGGGTTGGCGTCGTAGTAGTACAGAATGCCGACCATGGCGGCGGTCAGCAGTACCGCGACAATGCCCGAGATGTGCTGGCCGCGCCGCCCGATCTGCAGCCGTCGCACCGCCGCGCAGGCCAGCGCGCCGGCCAGGAACTGAGCCACGATCCGGGGCAGCCAGCTCCACGGTGTGTAGAAGTGGCCGCTGGCCAGCAACAGCAGGGTGGGCGGCAGCGCGGCGACGAAGGCAAGGAAGAGCAGCGTGCGCGCCCGGGTCACCCGCGCCATCCGGAAGATCACCAGGATGATCCCGCCGAAGAGCAGGTAGGCCAGCCATTCCGCGCTGATCGACCAGGCCGGGCCGTCCCAGCTGGTGCCGTCGAAGAACGGTTCGAACCAGAGCTGGACCATGAACAGCTGACGCACATAGCTGATTGCGGTGAGCTTCTCGACATCCGCCGACGGTGTGACGCCGAAGTGCAGCGTGAAGATGATCCACGCGGCGGCGAGGTGCATGGTCACCAGGTAGACCGGCCAGACCCGGGACAGCCGCAGCCAGAGGAAGTGCAGGGTGGCCCGCCCGGAGAAATGCGATCCCATCCGGTCCAGGTAGTTCCACGTCAGCACGAATCCGCTGAGGATGAAGAACAGGTCGACGCCTTGGGCGCCGGCGTTGAGCAGAGGCGCGAGGTCGTCCTTGAGTCGCGGTGACGCTTCCCAGATCAGCGGCCGGAAGTGGAACAGCACCACCCATAGGGCGGCGACGATGCGAAGACCGGTCAGCGCCTTGATTTCTCCGGTTCGCACAGAACCCATTCCGAACCCAATCCGACTCTTGCTTTACGTTTCGACGCCACCTCGTCAGACGGGTCGGACCCCGCCGCCCCCGCGATTTCACCTGGGAGCCTATCAGCGCGGCGGTCGCCGACCCGGCCTTGCAACGCTGTGGGGTTGCTGGACACCGCCCTGCCCAGCAGTTTGCTGGGGTGTGATCGAGGCGACACCGCGCGGGTCGGCACCGGCGTTGACGACGGATTTCCCGACCCAATTCGGGGTTCCTTGCCGCCCACCCTCGAATCAGGTTGCCG
The DNA here is from genome assembly GCF_002086695.1 of Mycolicibacterium rhodesiae. GTDB lineage: Bacteria > Actinomycetota > Actinomycetes > Mycobacteriales > Mycobacteriaceae > Mycobacterium > Mycobacterium rhodesiae. The sequence goes on along the minus strand of NZ_MVIH01000029.1, from coordinate 10,340 downwards.
CCCAGCCACCGTCGACGCTGAGGACTGCTCCGTGGATGTTGGCGGCGTCGTCACCGGCCAGGAACACGACCGCGGCCGCGACCTCCTCTGGGGTACTGACCCGCCGCGACGGCAGGCGACTCAGCGTCGGCGCGATGTGGTCGGCGAACTCGGCTTGCCGTTCGGTGCCGATCGGGCCGGGGGCCACGGCGTTGACCCGAACACCGTGCGGGCCGTACTCGTCGGCCCAGGACTGGGTGAACGAATGGATCGCGGCTTTGTTGGCGCAGTAGACGGCCGACCCGCTGGATCCGCGCAGCCCTGTGATCGAGCCGATGTTGACGATCGCGCCGCCACCCTGGGCAACCATGGACGGTGCCAGCACACCGGTCAGCAGGAATGGCGCAAACACGTTGACGCCGAACACATCTCGCAGCTCCTGCTCGGTGATCTCGGCGGTCGGGGTGGGCATCAGCAAGGTGGCCGCATTGTTCACCAGGATGTCGATGCCGCCTGCCGCATCGGTGGCGGCGTCGGCCAGATGGCGGGCGGCGGCACCCCCGGCTCCCAGATCGGCGGCGACGAAGGCGGCGTCCCCGCCTGCCGAACGAATATCGGTGACGACGGCGTCGCCGCGGGTGCTGTCCCGCCCGCTCACCACCACGAACGCCCCCTCAGCGGCCAGTGCCTTTGCGATGGCGACCCCGAGGCCGCCTGTTGAACCGGTGACAAGTGCTCTGCGCCCGGCCAACCGGGTATCTTTTGGACTCATGAGTCCATATGCTTCGCCTCTAAAAATGGACCTGCAAGTCCAAAATCTGACGCCGAAGGGCCGGGCCACGCGGCAGCGGATCATCGAGGGAGCCGCCGCCGAGATTCGCGCCCGCGGCGTCGCGCTGACCACCCTCGAAGACGTCATGGCGCGCACTCGCACCTCCAAAAGCCAGCTCTTCCACTACTTCCCCGGCGGCAAGGAGCAGCTGCTGCTGGCGGTCGCGGCGCTCGAGTCCCAGATGGTGCTCGACGACCAGCAGCCTCATCTCGGCGCGCTGACGTCCTGGGCGGCGTGGCATCGGTGGCGGGATTCCGTGGTCGACCGCTACCGCAAGCAGGGCCAGAACTGCCCGATCGCGGTGCTGATGTCGGAGATCGGGCGCACCACCCCGGGGGCCGAGGCTGTCACAGCCGAGCTCATCGTCGCGTGGAGCGGCGCGATTGCGGCCGGCATCCGGTCGATGCAGGAACAGGGCAAGGTGGCCGATTCGGTGAACGCCGAGCGAGCCGCGGCAGCGTTGCTGGCCGGCATCCAGGGCGGGGTCGGCATCATGCTCGCGACCGGCGACCTGAGTTACCTGGAAGCCGCCCTGGACCAGGGAATCGACTGGCTGCGCAGCGTGACGGCGCAGATCTAGCCGCCGTTCTGCGCCATCGCCCAGCACGTGACCGAGTGCCACAGGTTGCAGGGGATGCCGTTCATCGTGGGGATCTGATTGGGCTGGATATTGGTGGTCACGTTGTCCGGGCCGATCGCCTGCGGGACCTGGCCGCCGGACGGGCCGGACGTACACACCCCGGGGAACCGGCTCTGGACCGTCCCATTCGGGCAGTCGGCGGACGCCGGTGCGGCAAGCACCAGCGATCCCGACGTGAGCGCCGCCGCACACGCGCCGATGAGAAGTCGTTTCACAGTCACCTGATTCCGCCTCGAGCAGGCCTCGGGTCCAATCACTTAACCACGATATCGACGGCGCAGCCAGATTCGTTAGCGTTTGCCAGGGGCGCCGCTACGGGCTGAGCACGCCGGCAGCCGGCAACGGCACCGACGGCACGCTCACGCCGTTGAGGGTATTGAGTGCGCCCGACGCCTGGTTGGCGGTGCTGAGCATCTGCATCAGCGGCGCAAAGTTCCCATTGGCGAGCTCGGTCATCACCGCCGGACACTGGGACCGGATGGCCTGCTCGGCCACGAACCCGGTCACCTGGGAGGCAAGACCGCCGTGCCCGCTGGCTGTGGTGGCATTGGAGACCAGGCTGCTACCCGGCTTGACCAGCATCGGACAGATCTGTTGGCCGATCTGCTCGATCAGCTGACTGATACCGGTGGAGTTGAGCAGATTGCTGACGCCGGCCGTGTCCGCATGGGCGGGCACCGGCCACGCTCCGGCGGCGAGAAATGCACCTGTCATGGCGATCAGCGATCGCAGTGCAAAGGAGGTGCCGCCGGTCGATTCACGATCGAAAATGTGCACGGTCATGTGGGTCCCCAACTCTGGCTCGATCGGCTCACAGCAAGAGCCACTGATGTCACTTCGGTAACAGTGGTCTACTCAGGTCACACTTTGGGCACGGAACCGTAAAGGTTCGAAGCCTATGCGTTTCCTCTACGCGATCTATGCGCTGCGGGTGCGACACTTCCCCGTTTCAGCGATACTGCCCGCTCGGCCGTCACAGCGCGTCGTTGATCTTGTTCTTCAGCACCTCGGCCTGGGTCCCGAAAACGGCCTGAACGCTGTTGCCCACCTCGATCACACCGGCGGCACCCAGGCTTTTCAGCCGGTTCTGGTCGACTCTGGCTGCGTCCACGACCTCCATCCGCAGTCGGGTGATGCACGCGTCGACACTGCGCAGGTTCTCTCGCCCGCCGAAGGCCGCGATCAGCTGTTCAGCCCTGCTGTCCGTGATCGCGGGAGCGGTCTTCACCGGGCCCGCGGCCTCCACCGCGGTTGCCGACTCGGCGCCCTCGCCCAGGTTCGCCCGCTCCTCGGCGTCGAACTCGGCATCGGGTTCACGGCCGGGCGTGCGCATGTTCCATCGGGTGATCGCGAACCGGAACAGCAGGTAGTACACCGCGAAGAAGACCAGGCCCATGACGATCAGCAGCGGAATGTTCTTGGCCGCCGGTGCGGTGCCGTAGAGCAGCAGATCGATCAGCCCGGCCGAGAACGAGAAGCCCAGGTGGATGTCGAGCAGGTAGGCGATGGCCAGCGAAAGCCCGGTCAGCACCGCGTGCACGATGTAGAGCGGGAATGCCACGAACATGAAAGCGAACTCCAGCGGTTCGGTGACACCGGTGAGGAACGCGGTGAGCGCGGCGGCGGACAGAATGCCGAACGCGACCTTGCGTTGTTTCTTGTTCGCCACGTGGATCATCGCCAACGCCGCGCCGGGCAGGCCGAACATCAGGATCGGGTAGAAGCCCGACGTGAGCAGTCCGGCGCTGGGGTCGCCCGCGGCGAACCGGCTGAGTTCGCCGGTGACCACATGACCGTCACCGCTCGGGTAGCTGCCGTAGATGAACCACACGTACGAGTTCAGGATGTGGTGCAGGCCCAACGGAATCAGCATGCGGTTGGCGAAGCCGTAGACGAACGCCCCGAGTGCGCCGGCACCGCCGATGAAATGGCCCAGTCCGGTGAGGCCCGCGTCGAAGATCGGATAGAAGTAGCTCATCGCGAACGACACCACGAGACTCGCCAGCGACACGACGATGGGGACGAAGCGCCTGCCACCGAAGAAGCCGAGGTACGGCGGCAACGCGATGGTGTGGTACCGGTCGAACAGCCACGCGGTGAGCAGCCCGACCACGATTCCGCCGAACACGCTGTAGTTGATCTGCGCCTGGTCGCCGGCCTTGTCGAGTTGCCCCGCAAGCACGAACGGCGACATCGTCTTGAAGACCGCCTGCATCACCAGGTAGCCGACCACCGCCGAGAGCGCGGTGGAACCGTCGGCCTTGCGGGCGAACCCGATCGCGACGCCGACGGCGAACAACAACGCTAGATTGTTGAACAGCGCTCCGCCCGCCGCGCTCATCGCCTGGAAGAACGGGCCGATCACCGGCGCCTTGATCCGGCCAAGCAGGTCGTCCTGACCGAGCCGCAGCAGGATGCCTGCCGCCGGAAGCACGGCGATCGGGAGCATCAGGCTCTTACCGAGCCGTTGCAGCTGCGCGAAGCCTGGTATGTGCATTCCCGACTTTTGCTGTGCGCCTGAGTCTTTGGTGGTTTCACTCATGACCGGCCGGCCTCCCGTTGTCGCAGCACAGCCGAAGCTTAGACAAATCACCGGAGGTGAGGCGTTGTTTCCGCCGCGGCTACGTGGGTCGACTCTCTATTGTCTTCGACAATGAGCACAACGTCCGTCCACGCGCCGGTCTCCGGGCGTGCCGTCGCGCTCGGCGACGTACCCGATCCCGTTTTCGCCCAAGGCATGGTGGGCTACGGCGCCGCGGTCGATCCGCCACGCGAAGTGATCAATGCGGTGGCACCGGTCAGCGGACGCGTCCTGAAGCTGATGCCGCACGCCTACATCATCATGACGAGCGAGAATGTCGGAGTGCTGGTTCATCTCGGGCTCGATACAGTCGCGTTGCAGGGGGCGGGATTCAGCGCCCACGTCAGCGAGGGCGACACCGTGACCGCCGGCCAGACGATCATCACCTATGACGTTCCATCGGTGGTGGCGGCCGGGCTGAACCCGATCGTTCCGGTCGTCGTGATGGACGAACGCGAGCCGGGAAACGTCGCGGTGGGCGACGACGTCGCCAACGGTGCCGAAATCGCCGCAGGATCACTACTTTTCACTGCCAATAAGTAGGTCTGATGGAAGTCGTCATCCTCCCCGACGCCGCGCAGATCGGCGCCCTTGCCGCCGATGCCGTTCAGGAGCTGCTCGCCCGCAAACCGACCGCGGTGCTGGGACTGGCCACCGGCTCGTCCCCGCTGACGATCTACGACGAGCTGGCCGCCCGGTGCGACGCGGGGCGCATCTCGTTTCGGCACGCCTGCGGCTTCACCCTCGACGAGTACGTCGGGTTGCCGGCCGACCATCCCGAGCGCTATCGCACCGTCATCGACACGGTGTTCGTCTCACGCGTGGATTTCGCGCCGGGCGCGGTGGCCGGTCCCGACGGGCTGGCCGAAGACATTCCGGCGGCGTGTGCCCAGTACGAGGCGGCCATCGCCGCAGCCGGCGGCATCGACCTGCAGATCCTGGGCATCGGCACCGACGGCCACATCGGCTTCAACGAGCCCGGGTCGTCGCTGGCGTCGCGCACCCGGATCAAAACGCTGACGCGCCAAACTCGAATCGACAACGCCCGCTTCTTCGGCGACGACGTCGACCGGGTCCCGACGCACTGCCTCACCCAGGGGTTGGGCACGATCATGGCGGCCCGTCATATCGTCCTGGTGGCCCTCGGCCGGAGCAAGGCCGAGGCGGTGCATCAGCTCGTGGAGGGACCGGTGAGCGCGATGTGGCCGGCCACCATCCTGCAGCACCACCCGCATGTGACCGTCCTCCTCGACGGCGGCGCAGCCCGGCGGCTGCGCCTGGCCGACTACTACCGCGAGACCTACCTGTCCAAGCCGTCATGGCAGGGCATCTGAGTGCTGATCGCCGCTGCGACCTTGCTGACCGGCCGAGAGTTGTTGCGGCCAGCCTGGATTGAGGTGTCCGGCGCATCGGTGCTGGCACTCGGTGCGGGCTCGCCGCCGCGAGCCGCCGACCGCGAACTGGACACAGTGGTGCCCGGTTTCGTCGACACCCACGTCCACGGCGGCGGCGGCTCCGACTTCTCGGTGGCGACGACGGATGACACGGCGACCGCTGTGGAACTTCACCGCAGGCACGGCACCACCACCCTGATCGCCTCACTGGTGTCGGCCGGACCTGCCGAACTGCTGCACCAGGTCGAGGTGCTGGCCGGCCATGTGCGCGACGGCGTGCTCGCCGGGATTCACCTGGAAGGCCCGTGGCTGTCCGTCCAGCGCTGCGGTGCGCACGATCCGGTCCTGCTTCGTGATCCGGACACCGCCGAAGTCGACACGCTGCTGCAGGTCGGCGCCGGAGCCATCCGGATGATCACGCTCGCACCGGAGCGTCCGGGTGCGTCGGCCGCGATCGAGCGGATCGTCACCGCAGGCGCGGTCGCCGCGGTCGGACACACGGAGGCGACCTACGAGCAGACCCGTGCGGCGATCAGTGCCGGTGCCACGGTGGGCACGCATCTGTTCAACGCGATGCGCCCGATCCACCACCGGGAGCCGGGCCCGGTGATCGCGCTACTCGAAGACCCCCGGGTGACGGTGGAGTTGATCGCCGACGGAGTGCACGTCGACGCCGCGCTGTACCGGCATGTGGTCCGTGCGGCCGGTCCCGACCGGCTGTCGCTCGTCACCGACGCGATGGCCGCAGCCGGGGTGAGCGACGGCCGGTACCAGATCGGCCGAATGGACGTCGAGGTGGCCGACGGGGTGGCCCGGCTGGCCGGGACGGCGACGATCGCGGGCAGCACCGCGACGATGGACCGGGTGTTCACGTTCGCCGTCGCCAACAGCGGGCTGCCCCGCGACGAGGCGCTGCTCCTCGCGGTGCGCCAGTCGTCGCTGAATCCAGCTCGCGCACTGGGACTTCCGTGTCCCGAACTGGTCGCGGGCGCACGCGCCGACCTGGTCGCGCTGGATGCCGACCTCGCAGTCACCGACGTGCTGTGCGGCGGTACGTGGGTTCCGCGCTGAGCACGACGAACGTCTGTTCGAGTTTTTGTCGTACCCGGGGTGCATCGTGTCTCCTACGCCGTCGAACTGACGAAAGGGGCCCAGCAATGTGCTGGTTGTGCGACCACCCGGACAACACCGTCGCCGATTATCTCGACGAGGTCCGCGCCAAGATCCTGCGGCGTGGGTGGGCAGTGCAGTACGTCGAGTCGCCGCGCATGCCGTTCGCCTACACGGTCGGTTTGAGCGACTACGACGTCCCCGAACTGCTGATGACGAACGTGTCACCGCAGCGGGCCGCGCGCCTGCTGAGCAAGTCGGCCGAGCTCGTGGTCCGGGGAGCGGAGCTGACCGCGGGCCAGCAGTTCACCCTCTGCGGCGGTCCGATGCTCGAGGTCGTCGAGGTCGAACATCCGGATGCGCACATGGGTTTCGCGACCGCCCTCTACGGCAGGGAGATCCGTGCATTGCAGCTGGTCTGGTCGGATGGGCGCGGCCGGTGGCCGTGGGCCGCGGACTTCTGCGATCGGGAAAGCCGGCAACCGGTGTTGGGGGTGCGGACCCGCGCCGCGTGAATTGTCGCCGATCACAAAGCAATTACGGCAGGCGTGCCAGCCCGTCTCAACGGCGGCCGCATTGTTACCTTGCTGCTCGTGAGGAACCTCGTGCACCGCGTGACCCGCTGGGTGCAGCGCCTCGGTGTCCTCACCGCGACGGTGCTGCTGGTCCCCGGCATGGCCGGCCTGGCAGGCCCGACCGCACCCGCGGCGGCCTACTCCCGCTCCGGGTTGCCGGTGGAAGCCCTCGACGTGCCGTCGCCGGCGATGGGCCGCACCATCCGGGTCCAGTTCCAGGGCGGCGGCGCGCACGCGGTCTATCTGCTCGACGGCCTTCGCGCCCGGGATGACGAGAACGGCTGGGACATCAACACCGCCGCGTTCGAGTGGTACTACCAGTCCGGGCTGTCTCTGGTGATGCCGGTCGGCGGCCAGTCGAGCTTCTACAGCGACTGGTATCAGCCGGCGGCCGGATCCAACGGGACGCTGACGTACAAATGGGAGACCTTCCTGACCCAGGAACTGCCATCCTGGCTGGCCCTCAACAAGGCGATCACTCCGATCAACAATGCGGTGGTCGGGCTTTCGATGTCGGGCAGTGCGGCGCTGACGCTGGCGATCTGGCATCCCCAGCAGTTCATCTTCGCGGGCTCGCTGTCCGGTTTCCTGAACCCGTCACTCGGCCTGTGGCCCACCCTGATCGGGCTGGCGATGAAGGACGGCGGCGGGTACCGCTCCACCGACATGTGGGGGCCCTCCAACGATCCGGCCTGGCAGCGCAACGATCCGATGGTCAACGTGGCCCGGCTGGTCGCCAACGGCACCGCGGTGTGGATTTATTGCGGTACGGGCGCACCGTCAGAACTCGACAACACCGACGACCCGACGTTCGGTGGCCTGTTCACTGCCGGGTATCTGGAGAACATCACGTTGAACACCAACAAGGAGTTTCAGCGCAAGTACCAGGCCGCCGGCGGCCGCAACGCGGTCTTCAACTTCCCGCCGAGCGGCACGCACAGTTGGGGGTATTGGGGCGCGCAGCTGCAAGCGATGAAGGGCGATCTGCAACGGGTGCTGGGCGCGACGCCGACCGGCTAATCCCGATGCGCCACAACGTTGATCACGTTGCCGTCCGGATCGCGAACGAAGAACCGGCGCACCCCCCACGACTCGGTCGTCAACGGATGCACAATCTGGTAGCCACGTGCGCGGGCCTGCTCGTAGGCGGCGTCGACGTCGTCGGTGGCCACCGAGATGACCGGCGCAACCGGCGCCGTTGCATCGGTGGTGACCAGCTGCAGGTTCGCACCGGTGTCTGGGTTGGTGTACCGGGCCACCCAGCCGAGGTTGAACTCCTCGGTCGTCAATCCCAAATAGTCGGTGTAGAAACCCTTGGCCGCTTCGATGTCGGCCACCTGCAGATCGGCTATGACTCGGTTGACACGCATATGTCGATCTAACCCTCCTGCGCGATCCGGTGGGACACTCTCATCGACAGGAGGTCGGCCGCGTGGCGCACCCTATATCGATAGTCTTGGTGGACAGCAGAACCGCAGCCACGCTGGCTCAGGTGATGCCGGTGCTTCTGCTGACTCTCGTAGTGGAACTACGCCGCACTCAACGACATCGGAGCATGAGGCGGTGGCGCATCGGTGCATTCCTCGCGGTGTTCGGATTCACCGAGGTCGTCCTCGTGCTCTCGATCGACGGGGCGTTCTACCCGTTCCAGTGGTTCGACATCATCTCCGCGGTGATCATCCTGTGGCTGATGTCGCTGATCTTCCGACTGTCCCTATCCGACCCGTCGATTGCGGACAGCGACGAGACCTTCCCGGCTTAGCCGCCTTCGTCGCTTTTGGGGAGGAATCGTTCGGGGTGGTGGTAGGTGTTGACCCCACCGATGAGCATCGGTAGGCGTGGTGGTGGGATCCATTCGGTATCGCCGTTGGGTAGTTTGCGGGTGGTCCAGCCGCCGGTTTCGACGAGTTGATTGTCCGGTGGGCAGGCGAAGGCCAGTTCGTCGATGTTGGTGGCGCCGCCGTGTTTCCAATCCTTGGCGGCGTGGTGGACCTGGGCCGCGTACCCGGGCACGGTGCAGCCGGGTTTGGTGCAGCCACGATCCTTGGCATGCAACACAATTCGTTGATCAGCCGAGGCGATCCGTTTGGTGCGACCCAACCACAACGCTTGACCGGTGACGCGATCGAAAATCGTCAGATAATGGTAGGCGTGCCGCGCCATCCGAATCACGTCGGTGATCGGCATGATGGTGCCGCCGCCGGTGATGCCATGGCCGGTCTTGGTCTGCAGTTCCTGCAGGGTGGTGGAGACGATCACCGTCACCGGTAGGCCGTTGTGCTGGCCCAGCTTCGGATCCCCGAGCTGGCCACGCAGCATCGCCATCAACGCATCATGCTGACGCTGCCCGATCGTGCGAGTATCGGCCTGTACTTGTTCGGCGGCGGGTTCACCCTCGGTGAGCGCGGTTTGATCAGCCGGGTTGCACATGCCCGGCGCCGCATATTTGGCGAACACCGCCTCGACATAGGAGCAGAACTCCGGGGTGGCCTGGATGCGGATCTCGGTCATGCCGTCGGGTTGTTGACGACCCACCACCGCCGAACGCTTGCGAGCCCGGTCCTCATCGGAGAACCGACCGTCGGGATTGATCTCCAACGCCAGCCGCTGCGCCACCCGCGTCAACTGATCCGGCCGCATCAGTGTCGCCTTCTCCGCCAGAAAGAGTTCCGCGTTCGCGCGGACCTCGTCGGGAACATCGAAGGGCAACGCCGCCAGAAACTTGTCAATGACCCGCACATGCTCGACATCCAACTTGCCGTCACGCCACGCGCACGCAGTCCCCGGATGGCGCGGCGCCAACGGCTCACCGGTCAGACTGGTCCGCGGCGTCAACGGCTCAGTAGCCTCGGCACGCCGCTTGGCTTCGGCCGGGGTGATCCGCAACCAATCCGCCAACACCTTGCCCGACTTACCCCCGAGCTCACCGACCTCACGCCGATGCACCTCGTGACTGACGTCGTAGCGCACCACATCGTGATACCGAGTCACCCTCTCGGATTCCGCGGCCAGCTCCAACAACTCCATCACCGACAACCCAGCCAGATCCACCTTCGCCAACGTCGCCAACCCAGCATTGATCGAGGCGAACGCCTCACCCACCTCGATCGAAAGCATGTTCGAATTCTATGACCCACCACCGACGAATTCGACGCGTTGACTCGTCGTAAATGCGCGCGAAATGGGGATTCGTTGCCTCATTGAAAATGCGCGCGTAGGCCCAGTGGAT
>NZ_MVIH01000028.1 GCF_002086695.1 Mycolicibacterium rhodesiae | reverse complement strand
CCTCCACCGCCTCCGCCCCCACCGCCGCCACTGCTGGACGACGACGAGGACTGCGAGGCGGTGTAGGCGCCGATCGACGACGACAATGCCGACTCGAAGCTGTCGAAACTAGCACCTCCGCTGGTCGCGGTGTGCCAGCCGGTGCCCGACGACGAGTGGTACCAGTCCGGCTGCGGATCGACCTGACCGGTCGCGGTCTGGTACTTGCGCGCCCACAGCGCGGCCACCCCGCCGGCCACCGCGAACGGGATGTAGGCGGTGTAGAGGTCCTTGCGGGCGGCGAAGTCGAAGCGCGCCTCGGCCGAGTCGGTGGCCAGCATCCGGTGGAAGCCGCCGACCTGCGACCACAGTTCGCGTCCCGCGGCGGTGCGCCTGCTGCCCACGCCGTCGGTCCAGGACCTCGCCGAGAACAGGAAGAACAGCGCGAACGGCAGCCCCCACAGCGTGGCCGGGGACCAGATGAAGGCGCAGACGGCGAGCACCAGGGCGAGGAAGTTGAAGAACCGCAGCCAGAGTTCCTTCGAGCGCTTGACCATCAGCCCGTCGAAAGCCCATTTCTTGACCGACGCCGCCATGTCCTCCTTGGCCTTGGTCAGCTTCTTGCCGGCCGCCACGGTGCCGTTGGCGTCGAAGCGGCCGTCCGGCCCGATCACCTTCAGCGCCCCGCCGACGTCGATGCTGACCGGGTCGACGTCGGCCCACGCCGCCGACGGCGCACTGCCGGTGATGGTCCACTTCTTGTCGCTGACCTGGTGCAGCCTGATCAGCTTGCGTTCGGCGAGGTAGAACAGCGTCGCGGTCAGCCCGTTGGCGGGCACCTTCTCGGTGCGGATGTATTCGCATTGCACCGGGCCCAGGCCGGCCGGCGGCGCGTACTGCAGTGGAAAGCCGGGGGCCGGCTCGACCGTGGTCCGCCACCACAGGAAGGCACCGAGCGCGGCGGCCACCGACGTCCCCAACACCCACAGCGCGGTGGGCAGCGACCGGCCCAGTACCGGGTCCCATCGGTAGGACCATGGCAACTCGGCCCGCGGCGGGGTCGGCACATCGACTGCGGCGCGCACGGTGACCGGTGTACGCGGATCCAGGTTGCTGGCCGCGAGGCGGACCCGGTCCCCGCTGACAGTGAGGCCGTCGCAGGCCCGGCCGACGCCGTAGCCGACCGAACACTGGGCGCCACTGATGCCACCGGGAAGCGTCACCGAGATCTCGGCCCGCTCGATGACGTTGTTCCAGCCCGGTGCGACGACGTTCCAGAAGAACGCCGACCGTGACGACGGGTCACCGGTCGACGACGCGAACTGCTTGCCGGCGCCGGTGTCGCCCGGGTCGAGGACGCCGTCGATGCTGTAGCGAATCCGGTAGACGTGGGTGCCGTAGTCGAGGTAGCTGTTCGGATCGCCGATCTTGGCCACCCGGAAGCGTTTTCCGCTCTGCCACTGCAACGTGAACGGCACGGGCTGGTCGTCGAGCAGGATTTCGGTGACGTGCGGCTCCTGGCGGACACGCGGGCTGTTGAGGTTGGCAACGTCCCAATACCGGAAGATGCCGTGCCGTCCGCTGGGGAACCGCCCGGTGATGATCTCGGTGGCGTCCAGCCGGCCGTCGCGGTCGACGACGAACTCGGCGCGGTAGTCGGTGATGACCACCGGATCCGATGGCGGGCCGCCCTGCGCACTGCCGGTGAGTACCAGCGGCCACAGCAGCCCGATGACGATGAGCAGGACGGCGATCGAGACCCAGATGATCCGACCGGTCCACTTCATCGCGCCTCCCCCGTTTCGACGAGTTTCACCCTATGTGCAACGGATCGATCTGTACCCGGACTGCGTCGTGGTCGTGGCGGGCGCTGGCGATCGCGACGGCGCTGCGCAGCGAAGCGGCCAACGCCAGCCCCTCGTCCCGGCCGACCCGCACCAGCATCCGGATGACGGGTTCACCGGGGGCGGTGGCGGGAGGCCGGCGGACCCCCGGCGGCAGGTCGACGGGGCCGAGCTGGTCGGCGTCCTCGGGTAGTTCGGCGTGGTCCAGCAGCGCACCGACCGCGGCCGCCCCGCCGTCGACGGCGGCCATGTGCACGCTCGGCGGCAGCCCGACCTCGGCGCGGGCCTCCAGCTCGGCTTCGGCATGGCCGACCGGATCCCACTTGATCAGCGCCTGCACGGTCGGGATGGCCGATTCGGCGACCACCGCCACCACCCCACCGTCGCCGCGGGGCCGTACCTGCGCGGCGGCGGCCATCCAGCGCCGCAGGGTGTCCTCGGCCGCCCGCAGGTCCTGGCGGCCCAACAGCGCCCAGCTGTCCAGCAGCAGCGCAGCGCCGTAGCCGCCCGCCACCCGGGGCTCGGCGCCGGGAGTGGCGACGACGAGCGCCGGTCCCGGCTCGATCTCGGTGTGCACCGCATCGCCTGCCGAGGTGATCACCGTGGTGCCCGGGAAGGCCCGCCCCATCTCCTCGGCGGTTCGCCGCGCGCCGACGACCACCGCGCGGATCGCGTCCGAGCCGCAGCGCCGGCAGCGCAGCGCGGTGTCCATCCGGCCGCACCAGCGGCACACCGCTCCGGCGGCATCCCGCTCGGACAGCGACAGCGGCCCCATGCAGTGTCGGCAGCGGGCGATCGTTCGGCACCGGGCGCACGCCACCGACGGCACGTAGCCCCGTCGCGGCACCTGGATCAGCACCGGCGTCTCGCGTTCGAGTGCACCACGCGCTGCGCGCAGAGCCAGGGACGGCAGCCGCGCTGAGCGGGCAGCCGGGTCGCGCTCCTCGGCGAAACCCTCGTCGTCGAGGGCCACCACCCGCGGTGCCGCCGCCCGCACCAGCGGCCGGGCTGCCACCAGGTCGTGCGCCCAGCCGCTGCGTACCAGCGCGTGCGCCTCGGCGGTGCGGGCAAAGCCGCCGATCACCGCCGCGCAGCGCAACTGATGTGCGCGCAGCATCGCGACCTCGCGGGCGTGCGGATACGGGGCGCGGGGTTCGGCCAGGGTGTCGTCGCCGTCGTCCCAGACGATCACCAGACCGAGGCGCTCGACGGGCGCGAACACCGCGCTGCGGGTGCCGATGACCAGGCGGGCGTGTCCCCGCAGCGCCGACAGCCAGCGCCGGTAACGCGCCGACGGCCCGAGGCCTGCCGACAGCGCGACGACGGCAGCCGGGTCGATCCGGGCGGTGGCGGCCTGCCACAGCGCGTCGATGTCGCGCTGGTCGGGAACCACCGCCAGCACTCCGTAGCCGCCGCCGACCGCGGCCGCGGCGGCTTCGGCGATCCGCTCGTACCAATGTTCACCGGGCAGCGCCTGCCACACCGCGCGGGCAGCCCGGCCTTCGCCCAGCGCGGCCAGGAACTGGTCGCCGCGGCCGTACCGGGCCCACCCTGCCGGGTCGACCGGTTCGACGACGGGCAGCAGCGGCGCCTCCGCCTGCATCTTCTCGGCGCGGGCGTGCCGCGGCGGAATGGCCAGCCGCAGCACGTCCGGACGGGTGCCCGCGTAGCGAGCGGCCACGGCGTCGACCAGTCGGCGTACCTCCGGGGTGAGCACCGGCTCGGCCGAGATCACCCGGTCCAGCCAGCCCAACTGGCCTACATGGTCGGTGTCGGACCGTCGCTCGAGCACGAAGGCGTCGACCAACCTGCCGTGGAAGCGCACCCGCACCCGAACCCCGGGTTGGGCATCGTCGGACTGTTCGGCCGACACCAGGTAGTCGAATTCACGGTCCAGGTGCGGCACCGACAACATCGGCAGCACCCGGGCGATGGGTTCGTGCTCGGCGGCTCGCCGGATCGGCATCGTCGAAGACTAACGACGACGCCGACAAACGTTCAGTCGCCGGCCCTGCGGCCGAAGAAGAAGCCCGCGGTGATCAGCACCTGCGAGGTGGCGTACGCCCACCAGATCGGCACCTCGAGTGCCTGCGAATCCAGCACGAACCGGCCGATGCCGATCATCCCGTCGGACACCGCGAAACACACCGCCCCAAGCGCGGTCCACGGGGTGGGCAGCCGGGCGATCAACGCCGCGCACACCATGGCGGCCAGCACCGCCATGTAGACCATGACCGGGATGGTCAGCCCGTCGGACACCAGCCGCGGCCAGAACCAGACCAGCAAACCCACGCAGCCGACAACGACGACGGCCGACGCGACCAGCCGGGGCGTCGTCGGTGCGCGCAGCGGCAGCAATGCGCCCAGGAAGCAGAGATGAGCCACCAGGAACGAGCCGAGGCCCAGCACGAACGACGGCTGCCACCACGGCATCGCGAGGAAGAAGTCGCCGCACGCCGAGAGCAGCAGCGCCGCGACCAGCCAGCGCCGCTCCCGGACGAGCGGATGCCACAGCGCGGCCACCGCCAGCAGTACGGCCATCAGCGCCTTCGCGGCGGGCTGGCCGGGGAACCGGCCGGTGAGCTCGGCATTGTCGGGCAGCCGCAGCGCCTCGACGGCCAGGAAGACGCCGTAGCCGATCGCGACCGCGGCACCGGCCGCCCACCAGGTTGTCAGCGTGCGTAAGTACGGTGATTTCATGCCCAGCTCGGACACACCGCCGGTCGATGCCATCCTGCAGAAGGTACTGGACGCGGTGCCCTTCAAGTTGACCGTTGACGGCGGGATCGATGAGGCGCGCCGCCGCCTGCGCAATCTCCCGCGCCGTCCGGTACACCCGGACCTGCGGGTGGAAAACCACCAGATCGACGGCCCGGCAGGCCCGATTCCGATCCGGGTGTACTGGCCCGTCGACGTCGAGACTGAATCAGATCCCGGGTCGCTTCGCTCCTGCCCTCCGCCGCCGGTGACCATGTACTTCCACGGCGGCGGTTTCGCCGTCGGCGATCTCGACACCCACGACGGCACAGCCCGCGAACATGCCGTCGCCGCAGGCACCCTGGTTGTGTCGGTCGACTATCGGCTGGCCCCGGAGCATCCCTACCCGGCCGCGGTCGACGACGTCTGGGCGGCCACCCGGTGGGTGGCCGACAACGCCGAGCGCTTCGGCGCGGACGGTTCGCGGCTGGCGGTGGCCGGCGACTCGGCCGGCGGCACGCTGTCCGCGGTCGTGGCCCAGCTGGCCCGGGACAACGGCGGCCCGCCGATCGCCTTCCAGCTGCTCTGGTACCCGTCGACGATGTGGGACAACTCGCTGCCGTCATTCGCCGAGAATGCTGACGCGCCGGTGCTCGACAATGCCGCCATCGAGGCGTTCACCAGGTGGTATGCCGGCCATGTCGACCTGACCGACCCGCCCGCGGGCCTGGCGCCGGGCCGCGCCGCCGACCTCTCCGGTCTGCCCCCGGCCTACATCGCCGTCGCAGGCCATGACCCGCTGCGCGACGACGGCGCCCGCTACGCCGAACTGCTTGCGGCCGCAGGTGTAACAGTCGAGCTGCATTTGGCCGACACATTGGTGCACGGCTACCTCGGTTACGCCGGGGTGGTGCCGGCCGCCACTGAGGCGACCGACCGTGGATTAGCCGCTCTGCGCGCAGCGTTGCACGCCTGAGCGGACGAAAACGCACGGCTAGCAGCAAACCTTGTCGGGACCGTCCGGACAGGCCAGAATGGCACCAATCGCCACAATCGGGAGGATCTACCCCATGAACATTGCTGAAGCCGCCGGAGCCCGGCGCACGCTCGGCATCTGTCTCGGCGCTGTCGCAGTCGGTCTGGCATCGGCCGTCATCGCCGCTCCGGCCGCCGTCGCGGCGCCGGACTGCAGCAAGCCCGCCGTCGACGCCCAGGTCGCCCAGTCGCAGGGCGCGATCCAGGGCTACCTCAATTCGCACCCGGACGGGCAGCGGATGCTGATGACCGCGGCACTGCAGCCGCGCGCCCAGGCGTCTGCCACCCTGCAGGCCTACGCCCAGTCGAACCCGCAGGAGTACCAGGAGTTCACCGCGCTCCTGGCTCCGCTCGGAACGCTGCAGAAGCAGTGCGGCGTCCAGGTGATCCCGCCGCAGTATCAGTGGGCGTTCGACCAGTTCGTCGGCTGATCAACTCCGCCTCACCAGTACAGCCCGGCCGTTATGACTCGACGGCCGGGCTGACTGTTTGATGCCTGCACCACGAACGCACCGGGTCCTGGAGTGGCTCACCCAGCAGAGCGCTCAGGCATCGGCCACCCCGGAGTACGGTTCCTGGCTGCTGGGACGAGTCTCGGAGAGCCAGCGCCGCCGCCGTATTCGAATCCAGGTCATCCTCACGGTCTTCGTGGTGGTGGCCAACCTCATCGGTGTCGCCGTCGCGATGTCGGTGATCACCGTCGCCATCCCGGTGCCCAACATTTTTGCCGGCCGTGCCCACGTCATCACGACGGTCGTGGCTCCGGCCTACGTGGTCGTCGCGGTCATCGTCGGATGGGTGTGGGCCACCCGCCGCATCCTCGACGCGTTGCGGTGGTCGATCGAGGACCGCACCCCGACTCCCCGCGATCAGCGCAACACCTTCCGCGCCCCCTGGCAGTTGACCGTTATCCCGTTGGTGCTCTGGGGTGTTGGCGCGGCGTTGCTGACCACGCTGTACGGCATGGTCGACACGGGATACATCCCCAAGATGCTGTTCGGGATCACCTTCAGCGGGATCGTGGTGTCGGCGAGCTGCTACTTCTTCACCGAGTTCGCGCTGCGCCCGGTCGCCGCCCAAGCCCTCGAGACCGGCACGCCCGAGCACCGCGGCGGCCCGGGAGTGCTGGGCCGGACGATCATGGCGTGGGTGCTGGGATCGTGTGTGCCCGTCATCGGGATCGCACTGGCGGCGGGCTTCACGCTGACACTGCGCAACATGACGGTCACCCAGCTTTCGGTCGCGGTGCTGCTGTTGGCCGGTGCCGCAGCGATTTTCGGCTTCATCCTGATCCTGATCGCCTCCTGGTTGATCGCCACACCGGTTCAGGTCGTGCGCGCCGCGATGCAGCGGGTCGAGGACGGTGATCTCGACACCCATGTGGTGGTGTTCGACGGCACCGAGCTCGGTGAACTGCAGCGCGGGTTCAACCGGATGGTCGAGGGATTGCGCGAACGTGACCGGGTCCGGGATCTGTTCGGACGCCACGTCGGGCGCGACGTCGCGCGGGCTGCCGAACAGCGCAACATCAACCTCGGCGGCGAAGAGTGTTCGGCCGCTGTGTTGTTCGTCGATATCGTCGGATCGACTCAAGTGGTGGGCAGCAGGCCGCCGGTCGAGGTCGTCGAGTTGCTCAACGAATTCTTCGGCGTCGTGGTCGACGAGGTCGAGCGCTGCGGCGGGCTGATCAACAAATTCGAAGGCGACGGCGCACTGGCGGTGTTCGGCGCACCGGTGGCGCAGGAGCACCCCGAGACCAACGCGCTGGCCGCCGCGCGGGCGATCGCCGATCGCCTCCGCCGCGACGTGCCCGACATCAACGTGGGCATCGGGGTGGCGGCGGGCATCGTGGTGGCCGGCAATATCGGCTCTCACCACCGTTTCGAGTACACCGTCATCGGCGACCCCGTGCACGAAGCGTCCCGATTGTGCGAGATGGCCAAGAAGACCGGCGCGGGGGTGCTCGCGTCCGCCCCCGCCCTGGAAGCAGCCGACGCCGCCGAGCAACGCTTCTGGACATTGGGCGACGAGGTCGTGCTGCGCGGCCGCTCGTCGCCGACCCGGCTGGCCGTCCCTGCGGAATGATCTCGGCTTTCCGCCGCTTGTTCTGGTTTGGCATTCCAACAGCTGGACAACGCAACGGAGGAACCCCATGACGACACCCCTGGCCGGCAGGCGCGCACTGGTCACCGGCGGCTCGCGCGGTATCGGCGCCGAGATCGTGCGGCGCCTGGTCGCCGACGGCGCCGCGGTGGCGTTCACCTACCAATCGTCGGCGCAGACGGCTCAGGCCCTGGCCGACGAGCTGGTCGCCGCGGGTGGCAAGGTCGTCGCGATCCAGGCCGACAGCGCCGACCCGTCCGCCGTCACTGCCGCGGTCGACGAGACCGTCGCGGCCCTGGGCGGGCTGGACATCCTGGTCAACAACGCCGGTATCGCGTCCGCCGGGCTGATCGAGGACTTTCCACTCGAGGAGTTCGACCGGCTGCTCGCGGTCAACGTGCGCGGTGTGTACGCAGCGATCCAGCGCGCCGTCCCGCATCTGGGTGAGGGCGGCCGGATCATCACCATCGGCAGCGTCAACGCCGACCGGGTGCCGATGAACGGGCTGGCGGTGTACGCGCTGACGAAAGCGGCGGTCGCCGGCCTCAGCCGCGGTCTGGTACGCGAGCTCGGGCCGCGCGGTATCACGATCAACACCATCCAGCCCGGGCCGGTGGCCACCGACATGAATCCCGAGGTCGGTGGGTTCTCCGACCAGGTGCGGCCGTTCATTGCCGTCGGCCGCTACGGCCAGCCGCGCGACATCGCCAGTGCGGTGGCCTATCTGGCGTCACCGGAGGCCGGTTACGTCACCGGCACCACCTGGAACGTCGACGGCGGTTTCGTCATCTAGCGCCCGAGGCGCCGCGGACTAGACCGAGTTCTTCAGGTCGTCGACCTTGTCGAGGCGCTCCCACGGCAAGTCGATGTCGGTGCGGCCGAAGTGGCCGTAGGCCGCCGTCGGCGCGTAGATCGGGCGCAGCAGGTCGAGGTCGCGCACGATGGCGCCCGGGCGCAGGTCGAACACCGCGGTGATGGCCTTCTCGATGCGGGCCGGGTCGACGGTCTCGGAGCCGAAGGTCTCGACGAACAGGCCCACCGGGGCGGCCTTGCCGATCGCGTAGGCGACCTGCACCTCGACCCGCTCGGCCAGGCCGGCGGCGACGACGTTCTTGGCCACCCAGCGCATGGCGTACGCGGCCGAGCGGTCCACCTTTGACGGGTCCTTGCCGGAGAACGCACCGCCGCCGTGACGGGCCCAGCCGCCGTAGGTGTCGACGATGATCTTGCGGCCGGTCAGGCCGGCATCACCCATCGGGCCGCCCAGCACGAACTTGCCGGTCGGGTTGACCAGCAGCCGGAAGTCCGAGGTGTCCATCGTGTCGTGGCCGAGGTCGGCCAGCACGGTGTTGACCACTTTCTCCCGGATGTCCGGGGCCAGGGTGTTCTCCAGGTCGATGCCTGCGGCGTGCTGCGTGGAGAGCACGACGGTGTCCAGCCGTACCGGCGTGGTCCCCTCGTACTGCACGGTGACCTGAGTCTTGCCGTCGGGGCGCAGGTAGTCCAGCACGCCACTCTTGCGTACCTCGGTCAACCGGCGGGCCAGCCGGTGCGCCAGGGCGATCGGCAGCGGCATGAGCTCGGGAGTGTCCTTGATGGCATAGCCGAACATCAGCCCCTGGTCACCCGCGCCCTGCAGGTCCAGCGGGTCGCCGGCCCCCTCGACGCGGGTCTCGTGGGCGGTGTCCACACCCTGGGCGATGTCGGGCGACTGCCGGCCGATGCCGATGTTGACGCCGGCGGTCTCGCCGTCGAAACCCTTCTCCGAGGAGTCGTAGCCGATGTCCAGGATGCGCTTGCGCACGGTGTCGTTGATGTCGGCGAACGCTTCCTTGGCCGAGGTGGTCACCTCGCCGATGACGTGCACCTGACCGGTCGTGACGGCGGTTTCCACCGCGACGCGGGACTTCGGGTCCGCGGCAAGCAGCGAATCGAGAATCGAGTCGCTGATCGCGTCACAGATCTTGTCGGGGTGTCCTTCGGTGACCGACTCGCTGGTAAACAGCCGACCTGTGCTCACAGTGTTTTCCTTTCAAGAACTTAGTTCGGCGAATCTTATATTCGCCCCTGACAGACCAAACCGGCACGGTACGTCCCGCGCAAGGCTTCTGCGCACATTTCTTCCTCTTGCGACGCTAGGCCTCGCGCCGCAGGAGCATCGCGATCGCGTCCACGATACGGCTTGCCATCAGCGTCTTCGACCCGTGCTCCAGCGCGGACTCGCTGCCGTCGGCGCTCAACAACCATCCGTCGTTGTTGTCCACCTCGAACGCCCGGCCCTCGCCGACCGCATTGACGACCAGCAGATCGCACCCCTTGCGGGCCAGCTTGGCCCGGGCGTGGAACAGCACGTCACCGTTCGCGTCGCCGGTTTCGGCGGCGAAGCCGACAATCGCCCGCATATTCGGCAGCTGCCCGTCGGCGCGCTGTTGCACCGCCCCGGCCAGCACGTCGTCGGTACGCACCAGGTCGATCGCCGGCCCTTCGGTCACGTCGAGCTTCTTCTTGATCTTGCTGGTGGCCACGTGGGCGGGCCGGAAGTCGGCGACCGCGGCGGCCATCACGAGTACGTGGGCGTCCGGCGCGTGCTTGGTGACGGCCTCGTGCAGCTGCTCGGCGGACGTGATGCGCAGAACATGTACGCCGGCCGGGTCGGCGAGCCCGGCGGTGTTGCCGGCGATCAGCGTGACGTCGGCGCCACGCTGGGCGGCCACCCTGGCCACCGCGTATCCCTGCTTGCCCGAGCTGCGATTGCCGATGAAGCGGACCGGGTCGATCGCCTCGCGGGTGCCGCCCGCACTCACCAGGAGTTTGATGCCGCTCAAATCGAAGGGCATGGCGTCGGCGCGGGCCAGCAGAAGCTCGGCGAAAGTGGTGATCTCCTCCGGCTCGGGCAGCCGCCCGGGGCCGGTGTCGGCGCCGATGAGTCGCCCGGAAGCCGGTTCCAGCACCACCGACCCGCGGCGGCGCAGCGTCTCCACATTGGCGACGGTCGCCGGATGCAGCCACATCTCGGTGTGCATGGCCGGTGCGAACAACACCGGGCAGCGGGCCGTCAGCAACGTCGCGGTCAGCAGGTCGTCAGCGCGGCCGGCGACGGCGCGGGCCAGCAGGTCCGCGGTGGCCGGGGCGACGACGACGAGGTCGGCTTCCTGCCCGAGCCGGACGTGCGGGACTTCGTCGACATCTTCGAAGACGCCGGTGCGGACCGGATGCCCGGACAAAGCCTCGAACGTGGCAGCGCCGACGAACCGCAGTGCCGATTCGGTGGGGATGACGCGGACGTCATGGCCGGCCTCGCTGAGCTGGCGGACCACTGAACACGCCTTGTAAGCGGCGATGCCACCGGCGACGCCGACGATGATCCGCTTGCGGTTCATCAACTGGCCCGGGCTTCTGGGCTACTCGCCTTCGGTGTGCTCGAGGAGGTCGCCGTGGATCTCGCGCATCGAGATCGACAGCGGCTTCTCCTGAAGGCCGGGCTCGACCAGCGGGCCGACGTATTCGAGGATGCCGTCGCCGAGCTGGTTGTAGTAGTCGTTGATCTGCCGGGCACGCTTGGCCGCATAGATCACCAGCGCGTACTTGCTCGACACCCGGTCCAGCAACTCGTCGATGGGCGGGTTGGTGATGCCCAACGGCGTGTCATAGGCGGTTGCGGCACCCGGGGCCGGATCGTAGTGATCCGTGCTGGCTTGCGTCACGTAGAACTTCTTCCTGGCGGATTGTGGGTCTGACTCGGTCTGGTGAGGCGGTGTCTCACGCCGGCTTCGGGGGCTGGATTGTCATGAATCTTCGCGGCCCACCAGCAAGGATACCAATTCAGCGCAGGCCGACTCCAATTGGCTGTTCACGACAACCACGTCGAACCGGCCCTGAGCTGCGAGCTCGGCCCGGGCGGTGGCCAGACGACGCTCGACCTGCTCTTGGGTTTCGGTGCCCCGACCGGCCAATCGCTGTTCGAGAGCTTCCCAGCTGGGTGGCGCCAGGAACACGGTCAACGCCTCGGGCATCGCCCGTTTGACGGCGTCGGCGCCGGCCAGATCTACCTCGATCAGAACCGGGTGACCGGTCTCGGCGGCCTCGGCCACCGGCGCGGCCAGGGTGCCGGAGCGCTGCAGACCGTTGTGGATCTCTGCCCATTCGAGCAGCTCACCATCGTCGATCAACTGCTGAAAACGTGCGGGGGTGACGAAGTGGTAGTCGACGCCGTCCACCTCACCCGGGCGGCGGGCCCGGGTGGTGGCCGACACGCTGAAATGCAGGTCGGGCACCTGCTCACGCAGGCGGCGGACGATCGTCGACTTCCCTACCCCGGACGGCCCGGACAGCACCACCACTCGGCCACGGCCGCGGTGGTCAGGCGTAGCGCCCGCGCTGTCCGGCCCTCCGCCGGCATTCACCGACTGTCTAGTCAGCGGTGAAGTCGAACTTTTCCAGCAATGCCTTGCGCTGCCGATCGCCGAGTCCGCGCAGACGGCGGGTCGGGGCGATCTCGAGCTCGGTCATGATTTCCTGCGCCTTGACCTTGCCCACCTTGGGCAGGGCTTCCAGCAGTGCGGAAACCTTCATCTTGCCGAGGACCTCGTCGGTCTCAGCGTCCTTGAGCACCTGCTTGAGGTTGGTGCCACCACGCTTGAGCCGATCCTTGAGCTCAGCTCGTGCGCGACGCGCGGCAGCAGCCTTCTCCAACGCGGCTGCACGCTGCTCGTCGGTCAACTGGGGAAGGGCCACGGGTTCCTCCGTCTCATCACCATCATTGTTTTGCCTGGGCCGGGTACTTCAGCCAGCGACGCCGACCGTACCCACGCTCTCTGACGAAATCTAACCCCACCCCCTGCTTACCGGTGCAAAGCCGCAGGATATGGCCCAAGATCACCTTGTTCGGACAGCTGTCGAGACAGCCGTCCGCCCACTCCGGGGCGGCGCGCCGATCTTCGCGAGCAGGCCGCAAAATGTGGCGCCACCTGCATGTTCTTGCCCGCCGGGTGGTTCGCCCGGGACCGGACACCCGTCCGACCGGATGGGTCGGGGCCGAATTTCACCTCACAGGCAGGTCACGGCGTGTCGGGCGTGTCGAGACGGCCCCGTCCGCGCGCTTACCGCACGCACAGCTGAGCGAAAGATTTTGCATAGCCCAGCTACCTAACGTGGGCGATGTCGGGGTGTTCAGCGAGAAATTCGACCCTCGAAGGGGCGTGCCATGTCCATCACACATTCCACCAGGGCTGCTGCACTGGCAGTCGGGATCACCATCGCGGGGCTGTCGGTGGGAGCGGCGCCCGCGCTGGCCGATCCCGGCCGAGGCCCCGGACCAGGCCCTGGCCAGTGCGGTTTCCAGGGCTGTCAGGGACCCGGCCAGCGTGGCGTGGGCGGACCCGGAGGCGATCGCCGCGGACCTGGCCCGGCGGACTGGCGCGGCGGCCCTGGTGGCGGGCCTGGCGGCCCGCAATGGCGCGGGGACGACGACCGCGGCTGGCGGCCCGGCCCGCCGCCGCCCGACCTCGGGTGGCGCGGGATCGACCAGGGCCGCTGGGACCATCAGCCGTTCAACTACAACGGCAACTGGGTCAACCCGGTGTTCGACCAGGGCTACCAGGCCTGGGGCTTCTGGCTGTTCGGGGTGTGGATCCCGCTGTAGAGCTCCGGGGGCTGGAGCGCAGCGACCCGGGGAATGACTCAGGCGAGGTAGGCCACCGCGTCACGCAGCTGCTCGGCTGCCGCCCGGATCGCCGCGACGTCCGGCCCGGCGCGCAGGACCTCCCGGCTCACCGCAGGCAGCACCTGCCCGGGTAGGGCGCCCCCGAGACCGCCGAGCGTCTCGGGGCGTCCGCCCTGGGCGCCGACGCCGGGCACCAGCACCGGCCCGCCGAGCCCGCTGAGGTCGGGCACCACGTCCAGCGTGGCGCCGACCACGACGCCGACCGAACCGAGCGGTGACCGGCCCCGATTCAGCGCGGCGGCGTCGTCGACGATCGCCTGCGCGACGGTCCGTTCCCCTGCCATGGCCCGCTGCACCGAGGCGCCTTCCGGGTTGGACGTCGCGGCCAGCACGAACACGCCGCGGCCGTTGTCCGCGGCGAGCTCGAAAAGCGGTTGCAGTGAACCGAACCCGAGATAGGGCGAGGCGGTGACGGCGTCGGCGGCCAGCGGGCCTTCGCCCGCCCACGCTTGCGCATAGGCCGCCATCGTCGACCCGATGTCGCCGCGCTTGGCGTCGGCGAGCACCAACACACCTGCCTCGCGCAAGGCGGCGATCGTGGTCTCCAGGACGGCGAAACCCGCTGAGCCGTAAGCCTCGAAGAACGCCACCTGCGGCTTGACGATCGCGAAACCGGTGTAGGCCGCCACACAGATCTCGCTGAACCGCGCCAGACCGTCGGCGCTGACCGGCAGGTCCCAGGCCCGCAGCAGTTCCGGGTGCGGGTCGATGCCCGGGCACAGCGGACCGCGCTCGCCGATCGCCGCGGCCAGCCGGGCGCCGAAGGTCTCAGTCATGAGCCATCTCAGTCATGACCCAGCGCGGCGTGCAGTTCCTGGAGCGAGCGCACGTCGATGTCATCACGGATGCCGGCCTCGATGCCTTGCACGGCCGCCGAGGCGCCCTGCACCGTGGTGATGCAGGGGACGTTCATCGACACCGCGGCCGAACGGATCTCGTAGCCGTCGATGCGCGGCCCGGAGTTGCCGTACGGGGTGTTGATCACCATGTTGACGTCGCCGGCGAGGATGGCGTCCACCGCCGACATGGCCGGGCGGCCGTCGCCCGGCTCCTCGAAATGCTTGCGCACGACGTCGCACGGAATTCCGTTGCGCCGCAACATCTCCGCGGTGCCTTCGGTGGCCAGCACGCGGAAGCCGAGGTCGGCGAGACGCTTGACGGGGAAGACCAGCGAACGCTTGTCCCGGTTGGCCACCGACACGAAGATCGTCCCGGTGCTGGGCAGCGACCCGTAGGCGGCGGTCTGACTCTTGGCGAACGCACTGCCGAAGTCGCGGTCGATGCCCATCACCTCACCGGTGGATTTCATCTCCGGCCCGAGCAGCGAGTCGATACCGGTGCCGTCGGCCTTGCGGAACCGGTGGAACGGCAGCACCGCTTCTTTGACCGCGATCGGGGCGTTCGGCGCGGGGGTGGCGCCGTCGCCGGTCGCGGCCAGCACACCTTCCGCGCGGAGCTGGGAGATACTGGCGCCCAGCATGACTCGTGCGCAGGCCTTGGCCAGCGGCACCGCGGTGGCCTTGGAGACGAACGGCACGGTGCGGCTGGCGCGCGGGTTGGCCTCCAGGACATAGAGGATGTCGTCTTTGAGCGCGTACTGCACGTTGAGCAGTCCGACCACCCCCACACCGTGCGCGATCGCCTCGGTGGCCCGCCGCACCGCCTCGATGTCGCTGCGGCCCAGCGTCACCGGCGGCAGCGCGCACGCCGAGTCGCCGGAGTGGATGCCGGCCTCCTCGATGTGCTCCATCACGCCGCCGATGTAGACCTCGGTGCCGTCGCAGAGCGCGTCGACGTCGATCTCGATGGCGTCTTCGAGGAACCGGTCGACCAGGACCGGGTGTTCGGGTGAGAGCTGGGTGGCGCGGGTGATGTAGCCGTGCAACGTCTTCTCGTCGTACACGATCTCCATACCGCGCCCGCCGAGGACGTAGGACGGCCGGACCAGCACCGGATAGCCGATCCTGGCCGCGATCTCGCGGGCCTGCTCGAAGCTGGTGGCGGTGCCGAATTTCGGTGCGGGCAAGCCGGCTTGGTGCAGCACCTGCCCGAAGCGGCCACGGTCCTCGGCCAGGTCGATCGCTTCGGGCCGGGTCCCGACGATCGGCACCCCGGCGTCGGCCAGCCGCTGCGCCAGGCCCAGCGGGGTCTGGCCGCCGAGCTGCACGATCACTCCGACCACGCCCGGGCCACCCTGCCCGGACTGCGATTCGGCGTGGTACACCTCGAGGACGTCCTCGAACGTCAGCGGCTCGAAGTACAGCCGGTCGGCGGTGTCGTAGTCGGTGGACACCGTCTCGGGGTTGCAGTTGACCATCACGGTCTCGAAGCCGGCCTCGCTCAGCGTGGTCGCGGCGTGCACGCAGCTGTAGTCGAACTCGATGCCCTGCCCGATCCGGTTCGGCCCGGACCCCAGGATCAGCACCTTGGGCCGCTCGGTCTGCGGGGCCACCTCGGTCTCGGCGGCGGGATCCAGCTCGTAGCTGGAGTAGTGGTACGGGGTCTTGGCCTCGAACTCCGCGGCGCAGGTGTCGACGGTCTTGAACACCGGGTGGATGCCGAGCCGCTGCCGCAGCGCGCGGACGCCGGCCTCCCCCGCCAATTCGGTGCGCAGCGAGGAGATCTGACGATCTGACAGACCACTGTGCTTGGCCCTGCGCAGCAGGTCCTCGTCCAGAACGGGGGCCTCGAGCAGCTCCTGGCGCAGCGCCACCAAACCGGCGATCTGCTCGACGAACCACGGGTCGACACCGGATGCCGCCGCGGTGTCTTCCACGCTGGCGCCGAGGCGCAGCGCCAGCTCGATGTCGTAGAGCCGGCCCTCGGTCGGGGTGCGCAACCGGTCCAGCACCTCGTCAACCGCACCGTCGTCGTCACGGCCGGTCCAGAAACCCGCGCGGGTGGTCTCCAGCGAGCGCATCACCTTTCCGAGCGCCTCGACGAAGTTGCGACCCAACGACATCGCCTCACCGACCGACTTCATCGTGGTGGTCAGCGTCGGGTCGGCGCCGGGGAACTTCTCGAACGCGAATCGCGGCGCCTTGACCACCACGTAGTCCAGCGTCGGCTCGAAGCAGGCCGGCGTCTCCTTGGTGATGTCGTTGACGATCTCGTCGAGCGTGTAGCCGATCGCGAGCTTGGCCGCGATCTTGGCGATCGGGAAGCCGGTGGCCTTCGACGCCAGTGCGCTGGACCGCGACACCCGCGGGTTCATCTCGATCACGATGAGACGGCCGTCTTTCGGGTCCACCGCGAACTGGATGTTGCAGCCGCCGGTGTCGACGCCGACCTCGCGCAGGATCGCGATGCCCAGATCCCGCATGACCTGATATTCGCGGTCGGTCAGCGTCATCGCCGGGGCCACCGTCACCGAGTCACCGGTGTGCACGCCCATCGGGTCGAAGTTCTCGATCGAGCACACCACCACCACGTTGTCGTGGTGGTCACGCATCAACTCGAGCTCGAATTCCTTCCAGCCGTAGATCGATTCCTCGATCAGCACGTTCGCGGTGGGCGACGCAGCGAGCCCGTCACCGGCCATCCGCTCGACGTCCTCGACCGAGTACGCCATACCCGAGCCCAGACCGCCCATCGTGAACGAGGGCCGCACGACCACCGGCAGACCGAGATCGGCGACGGTCTCCCGGACTTCGGCCATGGTGTAGCAGACCCGCGACTTGGCGGACTCGCCACCAACTTTGGCGACGATGTCCTTGAACTTCTGCCGGTCTTCGCCGCGCTGGATGGCGTCGAAGTCGGCACCGATCATCTCGACGTCGTAGCGCTCCAGCGTGCCGTTCTCGTACAGCGCCACCGCGGTGTTGAGCGCGGTCTGGCCGCCCAGGGTGGCCAGCACGGCGTCGATCTTGTTGCCGCGCGCCGCCTGCTGGGCGATCACCTTCTCGACGAACGCCGGGGTGATCGGTTCGACGTAGGTGTGGTCGGCGTACTCCGGGTCGGTCATGATCGTCGCCGGATTGGAGTTGATCAGGATGACCTCGAGGCCTTCCGCGCGCAGCACGCGACAGGCCTGGGTGCCGGAGTAGTCGAATTCGGCGGCCTGCCCGATGAGGATCGGGCCGGAACCGATGACCAGGATGTGTTTGAGGTCGTCGCGACGTGGCATCTACTTCTCCCCCGCCATCAGGTCGATGAATTGGTCGAACAGGTAGTTCGCGTCATGTGGGCCTGCCGCGGCCTCCGGGTGGTACTGCACCGAGAACGCCCGTCCGTCAACGAGTTTGATGCCCTCGACGACGCCGTCGTTGGCACAGGTGTGGCTGACGATCGCCGGCCCGAAGTCGGTGTCGAAGACCTCGCCCGCTTCGCCTTCCAGCGCGAAGCCGTGGTTCTGCGCGGTGATCGCGACGGTGCCGGTCTGGTGGTCGATCACCGGCACGTTGATGCCGCGGTGCCCGAACACCATCTTGTAGGTGGACCGGCCCAGCGCCCGGCCCAGGATCTGATTCCCGAAACAGATGCCGAACAGCGGGATTCCGGCGCCGAGTACCTCACGGGTGACCCCGACGATGTGGTCGGCGGTCGCCGGGTCGCCGGGGCCGTTGGACAAGAACACCCCGTCCGGACGTAGGTCGGCGATCTGCTCGAATGTCGCGTCAGCGGGCAGCACGTGGGTCGCGATGCCGCGTTTGGCGAAGTTGCGCGGGGTGTTGGTCTTGATGCCGAGGTCGATGGCCGCAACCGTGAACCGTTGCTGCCCTTCGGCTTCCACGGTGTACACCGCGTCGGTGGATACCTGACCGGCCAGGTCGGCGCCCAGCATGGAGGGCTGGTTGCGAACCCGGCTGAGCAGTTCCTCGGTGCCGGCCAGTGCCGGTCCCGAGAACACCCCGGCCTTCATCGAGCCTTGGCTGCGCAGGTGGCGCACCACCGCACGGGTGTCGATGCCTGCGATCCCGACGATGCCCTGCCGTTTGAGTTCGTCGTCCAGGGTGCCGGTCGCGCGCCAGTTCGAGGCGCGCGGCGACGGGTCGCGCACGACGTAGCCGGCCACCCAGATCTTGTCGCCACGGCTCTCGGCGTCCTCGTGGTTCCAGCCGGTGTTGCCGATCTGCGGGGCGGTGGCCACCACGATCTGGCGGTGATAGCTGGGGTCGGTGAGGGTCTCCTGATAGCCCGACATCCCGGTGGAAAACACCGCCTCGCCGAGAGTCTCTCCGAGCGCACCGAATTCGGTGCCGGTGTAGACCCGCCCGTCCTCCAGTACCAGATGGGCTTTACCCGTCACGCTGCTTCTCCTGTTGTCGTCCACCGGGCATAGTCGCGGCGGTCGTCGCCGCGAAAACCCGTATCAATCTCGGTGCCTGACGGCAGCCGCCACCGAATCGCCAGGATCCCTGCCTGCGAGTCGGACTTGTTGCGGCCGCCGGGGATGACCTTTCCCGCCAGTCCGCGCTCGGTGCGGATGGCGGTGATGGCATCCTGCGGGATCCAGATCGGCGTCGCGCCGGAGCGCTCGAGCAGGATGCCCTCGGGGTAGCGGGTCAGCACCGCCTTCGACCGATACCCTAGATCGCCGGCGGCGATGCGCTCCAGCCAATTAGGCGCCAGTGTGCTACCCACATAGAGCCCGCGGGTTGGTGCGACAGTCGCCGAACCGAGCATGTCCGGCAGCGCGGGCAGTTCGCCCAGCAAGTCATGTTGCCGACGAGCCCGTCGCTTCCAGCCGCGCAACATCCGGCCGATCAGCACACCGATGATGACGACGATCACGAACGCGAAGACGAACGATCCGATCGCCGTGCCGGTATTCATGCGGGGCTCTTCCCGTCCCGCGCAGTGACCACACCGCGCAGCAGGGTCGCGGTGACCGTGGCGGGCAAGGTCATCGATGCGAACGGCGTATTGGCCGAGCGGCTGGCCAGGTCGGCTCCATCGACCACCCAGGTGGCGTCGGGATCGACCACGACCAGGTTGGCCGGCTCGCCGACCTCGAGCGGGCGGCCCTGGTCGTCGAGCCCGACGATGCGGGCCGGGTTCTCGCTCATCACCCGTGCCACGCCGCGCCAGTCCAGCAGCCCGGTCGCCACCATCGTCTCGACGACCACCGACAGCGCGGTCTGCAGACCCAGCATGCCCGGCCGGGCCTTGGAGAACTCGCAACACTTCTCCTGCTCGGCGTGCGGTGCGTGGTCGGTGGCCACGCAGTCGAGCACCCCGTCGGCAAGCGCCCGGCGCAGGGCTTCGGCATCGGCGGCCTCGCGCAGCGGCGGGTTCACCCGGTTCACCCCGTCGTAGCTGGCCAGCCGACTGTCGTCGAGCAGCAGGTGATGCGGGGTGACTTCGGCTGTGATCGAAATACCCTGTTGTTTAGCCCATTTGATGAGTTCGACCGTGCCGGCCGTGGAGGCGTGGCAGATGTGCACCCGGGCGCCGGCGTCGCGGGCCAGTAGTGCGTCACGGGCCACGATCGATTCCTCGGCGGCCCGCGGCCAGCCGGCCAGGCCGAGTCGCGCGGCGTTGGGGCCTTCGTGCGCGACGGCGCCGACGGTCAGGCGCGGTTCCTCGGCGTGCTGGGCGATCAGCACGCCCAGGCCGGTGGCGTACTCCAGCGCCCGACGCATCACCAGCGGGTCGTCCACGCACACACCATCGTCGGAGAACAACTTGACCTGGGCGACCCCGCCTGCCATCAGGCCCATCTCGGTGAGCTGCTTGCCCTTGAGCCCTACGGTCACCGCTCCCACCGGGTGCACGTCGACCAGGCCGACCTGCTGGCCGCGCCGCCACACATGGTCGGTCACCACCGGGCTGTCGGCGACCGGGTCGGTGTTGGCCATTGCGAATACCGCCGTGTAGCCACCCAGAGCGGCTGCGGCCGAACCGGTTTCGATGTCCTCGGCGTATTCGCGGCCGGGTTCACGCAGGTGGGTGTGCAGGTCGACGAACCCCGGCAGCAGCACCTGCCCGGTGGCGTCGATCACGTCGGCGTCATCGGGCACCGCCAGCTTGGGTCCGATCTCGGCGATCTGGCCGTCGGTCACCAGGACGTCGACCTGGTCACCTTCGCCGTAGAGCCGAACGCCCTTGACCAACACGCTCATACCGACACCGCCTCGTCCGTGCCGACCAGCAGATGGAACAGCACTGCCATCCGGACGTGCACACCGTTGGAAACCTGTTGCAGCACAGCTGATTGCGACGAATCCGCCACCGCGTAGGAAATCTCCATGCCGCGCAGCATCGGCCCGGGGTGGAGCACCACGGCATGTCCGGGCAACACCGCCTGCCTGCGATCGGACAGCCCGTACCGGATCGAGTACTCGCGCTCGGAGGGGAAGAATCCGCCGTTCATCCGTTCGGCCTGCACGCGCAGCATCATCACCGCGTCGGCGGCGGGCAGCTCGGCGTCCAGATCGTGTGACACCGTCACCGGCCAGTCGGCCACCCCGACCGGCAGCAGCGTCGGCGGCGAGACCAGCACCACCTCGGCGCCCAGTGTGGCCAGCAGCGACACGTTCGACCGCGCCACCCGGCTGTGCAGGATGTCGCCGACGATCACCACTCGCCGGCCTTCGATGTCGCCGAGGCGCTGCCGCAGCGTGAGCGCGTCGAGCAGTGCCTGGGTGGGGTGCTCGTGGGTACCGTCGCCGGCGTTGATGACCGACGGGCCTGTGCCGTCGTCCTCGAGGGTCCACTCGGCCAGTTGCTGAGCCGCACCGGATGCCGGATGGCGGATGATCAGCGCATCGGCGCCTGCGGCGCGCAACGTCAGCGCGGTGTCGCGCAGGGATTCACCCTTGGCCACCGAGGACCCCGAGGCACTGACATTGATCACGTCGGCGCTCATCCACTTGCCTGCCACCTCGAACGACACCCGGGTGCGGGTGGAGTTCTCGTAGAACATCGTGATGATCGTGCGTCCGCGCAGCGTCGGGAGCTTCTTCACCTCGCGCCCGAGCAACGCCTGCCGGAACCGGTCGGCGTTGTCCAGGATCGCCGTCGCCTCGTCGCGGGTCAGGTCGGCCGCCGAGAGCAGATGCCTGATCGTCATCTAGCCGGGCCTCCCTGCGGTGCGATCCAGATACCTTCCACGCCGTCGTCCTCCACCAACCGCACCTTGACGTTCTCGCTGCGCGAGGTGGGTACGTTCTTGCCGACGTAGTCCGCCCGCAGCGGCAGCTCGCGGTGCCCGCGGTCGACGAGGACCGCCAGTTGAACCACCCTGGGACGGCCGATGTCGCGCAGGGCGTCCAGCGCCGAGCGGACCGACCGTCCGGTGTAGAGCACGTCGTCGACGAGGATCACCAGTGCGCCGTCGATTCCGCCCGCCGGGATGGAGGTCTCCTCGAGGGCGCGGGGCGGCTTGAAGTCGAGGTCGTCGCGGTAGAGCGTGATGTCGAGGCCGCCGCGCTCCACGGTGACGCCGGAGAATTCGTGGATCTTGGCAGCCAGCCGGTTGGCGAGAGTGACGCCCCGGGTCGGGATGCCGAGGAGGATGACGCGAGGTGCATCGGGGGCGTCGAGAGCGGTCTTCTCGATGATCTGGTGGGCGATGCGGGAAACGGTTCTACCGACGTCCGCATCGGACATCAATTCGCGGTCGGTGGAGCCCACGAGCTTTCCGGACCTCCTTCTCCGCCTCTCTGGACGGATCGTTAAAGGATGTCGAACTGTCGGGCAGCGTAACACCCCTTGCCTGCGGATCCCGAAACACGCCCGTCAGTAGAGTTCTTACCGTGAACCTCGGGGACAACCGCACCTCCGTCGTGCAGGCAGTCGATTCCGGACTACTGGCCGGCGCCGTCACCCTGGCCTGGCAGCGCGGAAACGTGCTGCAGGTCAACGAGATCGGGTATCGCGACGTCGAGGCCGGTCTACCGATGCAGCGCGACACGATCTTCCGGGTCGCCTCGATGACCAAGCCGGTCACGGTGGCGGCCGCGATGGCGCTCGTCGACGAGGGCAAGCTCACACTGACCGATCCGGTCACCCGCTGGCTGCCGGAGCTGGCCGACATGCAGGTCCTGGTGGACCCGGCCGGCCCGCTGGACCACACGGTGCCCGCGCGCCGGGCCATCACGATCGACGATCTGATGACCCACCGCAGCGGGCTGGCCTACGTGTTCTCGGTGGCCGGCCCGATCAGCCGCGCCTACGGGCAGGTGTCGCTGCGCCAGGACCAGGATCACTGGCTCGCCGAGATCGCCAAGCTGCCGCTGGTGCACCAGCCCGGTGAGCGGCTCACCTACAGCCAAGCCACCGACATGCTCGGCATCGCGATCTCCCGCATCGAGGGCAAACCGCTGCACACCGTCCTCGCCGAGCGGATCTTCGAACCCCTCGGCATGTCCGACACCGGCTTCTTCATCTCTCCCGACAAGCGCGCCCGCGCCGCCACCATGTACCGCCTCGACCCGGAGTCCGGCCTGCAGCACGACGCCATGGGGCCCATCCCGGTGACCGAGCCGCGGTTCTGTCAGGGCGGGGCCGGTCTGGTCACCACCGTTGACGACTATCTGCGCTTCGCCCGCATGCTGCTGGGCGGCGGGGACGTCGACGGGGTGCGGGTCCTGTCGCCGGAGTCGGTGCAGTCGATGCGCACCGACCGGCTGACCTCGGAGCAAAAACAGTTCCCGTTCCTGGGTCTTCCGTTCTGGGTGGGGCGCGGCTTCGGCTTGAACCTCTCGGTGGTGACCGATCCGGCGAAATCCGCACAGTTGTACGGCCCCGGCGGGCTGGGCACGTTCAGCTGGCCCGGCGCGTACGGAACCTGGTGGCAGGCCGACCCGGCCAACGACCTGATCCTGATCTATCTGATCCAGAACTATCCGAACATGAGTGCGCCGGCCGAGGCAGTGGCCGGCAACACCTCGCTGGCCAAGTTGCAGTCGGTTCAGCCGAAGTTCGTCAAGCGCACCTACGGCGCGCTCGGTCTCTAGCGCTCCCCCAGTTCGACGGCCACTGCCGACGACCCCGGGCCCGGCCGGCTGACCCGAAGCCCGGCCTCTTCGGCGACCACGACCGCGGCGGCCCAATCATGCTCGGCGAGATCGGTTTCGACGAACCCGTCGATGGCGCCCTCGGCGACGGCGCAGATCGCCAACGCCGCAGACCCGAAGATCCGCGCGTCGGTGTAGTCGTGCATGTGCTGCGCGGTCAAGGTGAACTGCTCGCGTCGGACATCGGCGGAATACGAGTAACCCATTCCCAGCAGACGCGCCCCCGGCTCGCGGCAGGGCCCGGTGAGCCGGCGCACCCCGGCGCCGTCGGCGAGCCAGGCACCCCCGCCGCGCTGGGCGAAGTAGGTCTTGCCCAGCGCCGGGGCCACGACCGCCCCGGCGAGCCAGCGGCCGTCGGCATCTACCGCACCGACACACGTTGCGTAGTACGGGATTCCCCGGGTGAAATTGGTGGTCCCGTCGAGCGGATCGATCGACCACCTGACCGCAGCGGTCTGCCGCCCGGCGGGGGGCAGTTCCTCCCCGGTGACCTCATCGGCGGGCCGCCGCGCCTCGATCACCTCGCGCACCGCATGCTCGGCGGCGACGTCGACGTTCGTGACCAGGTTGCCGTGCTCACCCTTGGTCGTGATCTGGAGATCGCCTCGGGCGCCCGCGGCGAGCACGTCCGCGCCGCTGCGCGCGGCCGCCAGGGCGACGTCGAGCAACTCCGAAGTGTCCATCACGAGTCGACGCGCGCGCCGGTGGATTTGTCGAACACGTGCAGTCCGCCGTCGCGGACGGACATCGCGACCGGGGCGCCTTCGGCGAGATCGCCGAGCTGCGCGATGTCGAGAACGCTGACCAGCGTGCAACCGGACGCCTCGACCGCCACGATCGCGCGCGGGCCGAGATGCTCGATCAGGGCCACTCGGCCGGTGGAACCGGGTGCTACATCGCCGTGCACCCGGCTCAGAACGAGATGCTCTGGGCGGAAGCCGACCATGACCGGCTCGGAGTGCCGGGCGACGTCTCCGACCGGCAGCGCCAGGCCGTCCGATGAGCGGAAGACACCGCTGTCGATCACACCGGGCACCAGATTCATCTTCGGACTGCCCACGAAGCCGGCGACGAAGGTGCTGGCCGGTTTGTTGTACACCTCCAGCGGGGCGCCCTGTTGTGCGATGCGCCCTTCGTTCATCACGACCATGCGGTCGGACAGCGTCATCGCCTCTTCCTGATCGTGGGTGACGTAGAGCGATGTGATGCCCAGCCGACGCTGGATGCGCAGCAGCTCGGTGCGGGTTTCGACGCGGAGCTTGGCATCGAGGTTGCTCAACGGCTCGTCGAACAGGAACACCGCGGGCTCCCTGATGATCGCCCGGCCGATCGCGACGCGCTGCTGCTGACCGCCGCTGAGGTCCTTCGGCTTTCGCGACAGTGCGCCGGTGAGGCCGAGCGTTTCCGCGACGGCCGCGGCACGATCGCGGGCTTCCTTCTTGGCGATCTTTTTGGCGCGCAGCGGAAACGCGATGTTCTGCTCGACGGTCAGGTGCGGATACAGCGCGTAGTTCTGGAACACCATGGCGATGTCGCGGTCCTTGGGTTCCAGCGCGGTGACGTCCTTGTCGCCGATCCGGATGGTGCCTGCGGTGACAGGTTCCAGTCCGGCCAGCATCCGAAGCGATGTCGACTTACCGCATCCCGACGGACCCACCAACACAGTGAACGACCCGTCCGACATCTCGAGATCGAGGTCATGGACGATTTGAGCATCGCCGTAGGCCTTGTTGACACCACTGAAAGTGACTGTAGCCATTCTGCTTTCGTTCTCTCCTGCCGTGCTAGGTCTTGACCGCGCCGCCGCTGATGCCCTGGACCAGGCGGCGCTGAACAAAAAAGCTCGCGATGACGACCGGGACGACGGCGATCAGGATCGCCGCGCACATCGACCCGATCTGCACCCCGCGGAACGTGTTGAACCCGGCGATCGCCACCGGGAGGATCTTGGCGTTGCCCGGCGCCAGGATCAGCCCGTAGAACATGTCGTTCCATGACAGCGTGAAGCCGAAGATCGCCCGATGCGCCGATTCCGGGTAACACCTGAGGCAAGACCACCAGCAGGAACGCTCGAAACCGGCCGAAGCCGTCGACTCGGGCCTGTTCTTCGATCGACTTCGGCACCGCCTCGAAGAAGCCGATGAGAAACCACGTCACCACCGGCGCGACGAAGCTCAGGTGCGCGAATATCACCGGCACCAGGCTGTCCTGCAGCCGCAACGCGTACGCCATGGTCAGGAACGGGAAGACCAGCACGGCCGGCGGAATCATCTGCGCGGCAAGCAGTCCGAATCGGGTGGCGGTTCCGCCGGCGCGGTACGTGGTGATCGCGTAGGCACCCAT
Organism: Mycolicibacterium rhodesiae; assembly: GCF_002086695.1. GTDB lineage: Bacteria > Actinomycetota > Actinomycetes > Mycobacteriales > Mycobacteriaceae > Mycobacterium > Mycobacterium rhodesiae. The sequence continues at coordinate 9,576 of NZ_MVIH01000028.1, read as the reverse complement.
GCAGCCGACAACGAGGCTGATCGCCACGCTGATGAAGGCGACTCCGAAACTGCGTGCCGCCGCGTCGAGGATGCCGGAGGACAGCACCGAACGCCAGCTGTCCAGGCTGGGACTGAACAGGACGAGACCCGGATCATTGAGCTGCACAGGAGTTTTCAAGCTCGCCAGCACGATCCAGGCGATCGGCATGACCACAACGACGACACCGACCCACAGCACCACGATGCGAGCCAGGGTGTATCCCTTCACGCTGCTCATGCGTCGCGGTTCCTCTCCAGCAGCCGGAATGTGATCACAACCGCGGTCAGCACCACGGCGAGTACCACGAACGCCATCGACGCCGCACTGCCGAGCCGGAAGAACTGCACGCCGGTCTGATACGTGTAGTACTGCAGGGTCTGGGTTTCGGTGCCGGGACCGCCTTTGGTGGTGGCGTAGACGTACTCGAAGACCTTCATCGCATCCAGCGCCCGCAGGAGCACCGCGACGGCCAGCACGGGCCGCAGCAGGGGCAGGATGACCCGCCAGAACACATACCAGGGCGGTGCACCGTCCACCCGGGCCGCCTCCAGCGGCTGTTTGGGGATCGATTCCAGGCCGGCGAGCAACAGCAACACCATGAACGGTGTCCACTGCCAGACGTCGATGAGCGCCAGCGTGTACAGCGCATGACCGGTACCCAGAAAGTCGATGTCGACGCCGAACTTCTTCAGCACGAACGGGATAGCGCCGAGTTGGTCATTCAGCAAGAACCGGAACGTCAGGCCGACGGCGACCGGGGTGATGAACATCGGCGCCAGCAGCATCGCGCGCGTGACGTCCCGGGCCCACTTCTGGCGCTGCAACGCCATCGCCAGCACCAGGCCGATGACCAGTTCGAGCACCACCGCCACCAGTACGTAGGTGGCGGTGGTCCCGAACGCCTGCCAGAAGTCGGCGTTGGTGAGGGTGTTGACGTAGTTCGTGAATCCGACGAATCGGGGCGCACGCCGATCGGTCAGTTTGTAGTCGGTGGCGCTGAGGTAGAGCGCGTAGAACAGCGGGAATCCGACGACCGCGACGAACAGCGCCAGCAGTGGACTCAACATCCCGTATTTGAATCTGGTCATGCCGGGTCCTTCCTACTCGTCACGGTCGCCGGCTCCCACAGTGTGAGAATCGGGGTCAGCCTCGGGTCTTCTCGGCGGCCGCCTGCGCGTCGCGCAGTGCGTCGTCGATGCTCTTGGTGCCGGCCACGGCCTCGTTCAGTTCCGTTCCGACGGCCTGGATCATCTCCTCGGCGTTGGTCTGGTTGCTCAGCGGTTTGGCCTTGGAGAGGATGTCGGAGACCACCGCGTAGTAGTCGGCACCGAATCCGTCAGCGAGGACCTTCGGATCCTGCGTGCTGCTGCTGCGGATGACCGCGCCGCCCTTGACGACCCGCTCGAGGTCGACCGGCTTGGAGGTCAGCCAGGACGCGAATGCCCATGCGGCATCGGCGTTCCCGGAGTTCTGCGGGATCGCCCAGCTCCACGAGCCCAGCACATCGACGCCACCGGGCATGGCGGTCAGCTTGAACGGGCCGACACCGGACTTGGCGGCCGTGCCGTCCGGGGCGTTGAGCGACGGCAGATTCCAGTTGTAGCTCACCAGCGACGCCGACTGCCCGCTGGACACCGACCGGCCGGCCTCGTCGAAGCCCCAGTTGAGGCTGTTCTTCGGGGCGGCAGTGTTGTACAGGTCGACGTAGGCCGTCAGCGCCTTCTTGGCCTCGGGTGTGTCGAGGGTGTACTTGCCCGAGTCGTCGTAGATCGAACCGCCCGCGGCGAACAGGAAGTTGGCCCACTCCTCGAACACTTTGTAGCCGCGCTGCGGCTGCATCGCGATGCCGGCCCGGTCACCGGAGACCAGCTTCTTGGAGTTGGCCACCAGGTCGTCGAGCGTCTTGGGTTCGCTCAGACCCGCCTTCTGGTAGTCGGGCACGCTGTAGATGTACCCGAGCGCGTAGTTGTAGAACGGCACCGCGTACCGCTTGCCGTCGACGGTGTCGATGTCGGTGAGTGGCTTGAAGAAGTCCGCATAGTCGTAGTCGGTTGTCGAGTCGATGCGGGAATCCAACGGCTGCAGCCAGTTCGCGGCGACGAAGTCCTTCATCCACACGTTGTCGACGACGACGAGGTCGTACGTCGCCTTGGGCGCCTGGAAGGATGCGACCAGCTTGTCGCGGATCTGGTCGTAGGTCTGCGGCTCGATGTTCACCTTGATGTTCGGATACTTCTTGTTGAACTCGGGGATCATCGATTTGACGATGTCGGTGTCGGGCACGTTCTCCATCAGGATGTTGACGGTGCCCGTGATGTCGGTCGGGACCTGACCCGACCCGGTGGCAGACGGAGTTTCCGGCCCGCCGCTGCCCGCGCACCCCGACAGCAGGAGCGCTGAAGCGCCGATGGCGCCCAGACATGTTGCGGCGCGCCGCAACCCTGGAGTTTTGAACTTCATTGCTTCCCCTTTTCGGTGGTGAACATCAGGGTTAATCCATGTAGGCGCCGCCGTTGACGGCAAGCGCCTCGCCGGTGATGAACCGGGCGTCATCGGAGAGCAGGAAGGCGACGCTGTAGGCCACGTCCTCCGGCTGCTGGAGACGGCCGAGCGGTGTGTCGTCGATCCACATCTGCTTGACCTTGTCGGGCGTGGTCCCGCGAAGCTCCGCTTCCCAGTCCAGTTCGCGCGACTGCATCGGTGTGGCCACGAATCCGGGGCACACACAGTTGACGGTGATGCCGTGCTCGGCCAGCTCGTATGCCATCGCCTGGGTCAGTCCGACGACACCATGCTTGGAGGCGACGTAGTCGGAGAGATACGGCACCCGGCCCTGCTTGCCCGCCATCGACGCGGTGTTCACGATCGTCCCGCGGCGTCCGGTGCGGACCATCGCGCGGGCTGCCGCCTGCCCGCAGATGAACACCCCTTTGAGGTTGATGTCCATCGTCAGGTCGTAGTTGTCCAGCGACACCTCGAGGAACGGGACCATGAACGAGATGCCGGCGTTGCTCATCCACGCGTCCAGTCCGAGCCGGTCGGCGACGTCGTCGGCGACCATGGCGGCCTGCGCAGGGTCGGTGACGTCGAGCTGAGTGGCTTCGTGGCCCACGCCGGCCGGGTCGTCCAGTCCGGCCGCGACCGCGGTGGCGGCGTCGAGATCGATGTCGGTGACAACGACTCGCCAACCACGTTGGGCCGCAACGGTAGCGATCGCCTTACCGATTCCCGATCCGGCTCCGGTGACGACCACGGTCTTGCTCATTGACGAGTCCTTTCGGCTAGCGTGTGCGAGATGGCGGTGGTGGCGGTGGCCAGGTCGCGCCATTCCTGATAGGCGGCGTCGTACACCGCGACGTTGTCGGGGTTCGGCACCACGGGTTCCCCGAGCCGGACGAAGTGCCGGCACTGGTCCCATCCCGCCAGCGCTCCGACACCGACCGCGGCGATCAGAGCGGCCCCCAGTGAGGCGCCGGGATGGTCGACGATGGGATGAACCGGCACGCCGAGAACCTCGGCGTGGATCTGCTTCCACAGCGTGGACTTGCTGCCACCGTTGGTGATCGACGCACGACCGAGTTCGATACCCAGTTCGCCGAACACCTCGACGTGGTGACGGAAGCCGAAGGCGATGGCCTCCAGGGTCGAGCGGTACATGTCGGCCCGGGTGGTGCCCAGATGCAGACCGGCGTAGACACCGCGCAGATCGGGGTCATGCAGTGGGCTCTTCTCGCCGAGGAAGTACGGAAGGCAGAGCACTTCGGCGGGACGCCGGTGCTGCGCCTCGGCGTCGAGGTTCAGCAGATCCTCACCGCCGACGAGGCTTTGGAACCAGCGGATCAGGCTGCCGCTGGTGGCCATGCAGCCGTTGGGCAGCCACCGCCCGGGCACCGGATGGGCATCCAGGTAGAGACGTCGATCGACGACGGGATCGTCACTGGCCACCAGGATGTCGCCGGCTCCCCCCAGCTTCACCAGCCAGTCGCCGTGTTCTTCGACGCCCGCGGCGAATGCCGACAACACATGATCGGCTCCACCGACGACCAGTGGGGTGCCCGCCCGCAGGCCGGTACGTTCGGCGAACTGGTCGCTCAGCCCACCGGCAACCTCTCCGGGCGACCGGACGGGCGGCAGCAGAGCAGGATCGAGACCGGCGGCGGACATCACCGCGCCGACCGGTTGCCCGTCGATGGTGAACAGGCCGGACTCCAGGGCCCAGTTCTTCTCGACGTGAGCGGCGGCACCGAGGGCGACCAGCAGCCAGTCGTACGAGCCGACGAAATACGCTGTCCGGGCGACGATGTCGGGCTCGTTGCGCTGCAGCCACAGCGCGGTGGGGGCCACCGACTGCTGGGTCAGTGCGGCACCCGTCAGTTCGACGAGGTCGATGTCGGCCAGCGCTGTTGCCAAAGTCCGTATTTCGTCGGCGGCCCGGGCGTCGTTCTGCAGAATCGCCCGGCGCAGCGGTCGGCCGTCGGCATCGATGGCAATCACCGCAGGCACCATGCCCGTGGTGGCGACAGCTTTCACGTCAGCCGGTGCGATACCCGCCGCAACGACGACCTCCTGCAGCGAGCTGACCACATTGGCCAACCATTGGTCCGGGTCCGCCTCGGCCCAGCCGGGCCGGTCACTGAAAAGTGTTGATTCGCGGCTGGTTTGACTGACGATGCCACCTTCGGTGTCCAGCAGCACCGTCTTGGTGCCCGTGGTGCCGATGTCCACGCCGATGGTGTAGCCGCTCACAGGGCTTCGTCCAGATCACCGTCGGCGGCCTTGCCGTCTCGATCCACGCACAGCACTTCGACGCCGAGGTTGCGGGCAGCCACCAGGGTCGGATGGTCGGGCGGGCTGTCGGTGACGATGTGGCCCGCCGCGCTCAGCGGGGCAACGGTCAGCAGTTGCACCCGGCCGAGTTTGGACTCGTCGGCAACGACGATGATGCGGTCGGCGGCGCCGGCGGCGGCCCGCTTGGCGCTGCCCTCGACCCGGTGATAGTCGGTCAGACCGCGGACCGGATCGACTCCGGCGACACCCATGATGTAGGTGTCGCAGTTGTACATCTGGTACACCGCTTCGGTTTCGAAGCCGATCAGGCTCAGCTCGCCGGGACGAAGGTGTCCCCCGGTGACGATGATCGTGGTATCCGGTTCGTCTGCGAGCTCGATCGCCGCCAGCAGGCTCGGTGTGACGATGGTGAGCCCGAGTTTACGACCGCGGATGGCGCGGGCCACTGCCAGTACGGTGCTGCCGCTGTCGAGGATGACGGTCTCACCCGGCTCGAGAAGTTCCACCGCCGCCTCGGCGATGTGCATCTTCTCGGTGGCCGATCGCGACGCCCGACTCTCGAACGATGGTTCTTCGGCCTTCTGATAGGCCTTGATCGCTCCGCCGGTGACGCGCCGGACCAGACCGGATGCCTCCAACGCGTCGACGTCTCGGCGGATCGTCATCTCGGAGACGCCGTATTCCTGTGCCAACGAGGCGTATTCGATCTCGCCCTCGTCGAGGACCCGCTGCTCTATCTGCGCACGCCGCGTCTTGGCTGACACCAGTTCGCCCGCTCCTTGTTGTGAGTGATTCACGAAGTGTGGGACTCAATGTAAAGTCTTCACGACTTGCCTGCAACAATTACCGGCAGATTTAGAACAAGATGTAATTTTCTTGCAGAACGCCACGACGGTGCGTTAGAAACAGACAGTCTCAATCGAAAGGGGTTCACATGGCCGACTGGGTGCGAGAGGTCTTCTCCGTACAGAAGCCCGTCATCGCGATGCTTCACCTCTCCGCGCTGCCCGGCGACCCCGGATTCGACACCCGCGCCGGACTCACGGCCGTGGTGGACCGCGCCAAGGAGGAACTCGACGCGCTTCAGCAGGGCGGCGTCGACGGGGTGATGATCTCGAACGAGTTCAGCCTGCCCTACCTCACGAAGACCGAACCGATCACCGCGATCACCATGGCCCGCATCATCGGTCAATTGCTCGGCGACATCTCAATTCCCTACGGGGTCAACGTGTTGTGGGACGGTCGCGCCTCGATCGACCTCGCCGTCGCGACCGGCGCACAGTTTGTCCGTGAGATCTTCACGGGCGTGTACGCCAGCGACTTCGGGTTGTGGGACACCAACATCGGTGAGGTTGCCCGTCACCGCACCCGCATCGGCGGCGCTGGGGTGAAGCTGTTCTTCAACATCGTCCCCGAGTCCGCCACCTACCTCGCGCAGCGCGATCTCGCGTCGATCACCCGCACCACGGTGTTCGCCACACTCCCCGACGCGATCTGCGTATCGGGGCTGACGGCAGGCGCCCCAACGGATCTCGAGGCGCTGTCCGTGGTCAAGAAGTCCGCGGGGACCGTCCCGGTGTTCGTCAACACCGGTGTCAGGGCCGAGAACGTCGCCGACCAACTGGCCGTCGCCGACGGTGCCATCGTCGGGACCTACTTCAAGAAGGACGGGATCTTCGAGAACCCGGCTCAGCGCGAACGGGTCGCCGAGCTGATGGCCAACGCCAGGAGCTGAGCCGACGCGCCGTTCCTCCTGCCGCCACAGCCGTCGCGCGGTCACACACCAGGACGCAGCCGGAACCAGCTAACCGGTAGGGCCGAGTCGCGACCTGGACGCGGGGAGGTCACGCCTCGGGGCCGGGACCCCGGACTGCGTCTGTGACTGCTTGCGAGGCCGCCCGGATCTGCGGGGTTACCAACATGACCTGGCCGAGCACGCCGTTGACGAAGCCCGGCGAGTCGTCGGTGGACAGCTCCTTGGCCAACTCGACTGCCTCGTCGACGGCCACTGGCTCCGGAACGTCCTCGGCGTGCAGCAGCTCCCACACCGCCACCCGCAGGATCGCGCGGTCCACGGCGGGCAGCCGCTCCAGCGTCCAGCCCTGCAGGTGCGAGGTGATCAGTTCGTCGATATGGGCCGTATTTGCCGTGACTCCCTGCGCGACGGTCACGGTGTACGGGTTCAACGCCGACACGTCCGCGTTCGCCTCGGCCAGCGCACTGCGTCCCTCGGCCACCTCGGCCGGGGTCAGACCCCGGGCCTCCGCCTCGAACAGCAGGTCGACGGCGCGCTTGCGCGCCTGATGCCGACCCTTGTCGGCCTTGCGGTCGGCCATATCAGGAGTTCACACGCCCCAGGTAACTGCCGTCGCGGGAATCGACCTTCAGTTTGTCGCCGGTGTTGATGAACAGCGGAACCTGGATCTCGGCTCCGGTCTCCAGCGTCGCAGGCTTAGTGCCCGCGCTGGAACGGTCGCCCTGCAGGCCGGGCTCGGTGCTGGCGACCTCGAGTTCGACGGTCACCGGCAGCTCCAGGTACAGCGGTGAGCCCTCGTTGAACGCGATCTGCACCGGCATGCCCTCCAGCAGGAAATCTGCCAGCCTGCCCACCAGCGCCTCGGGCAGCGGGTGCTGCTCGAAGTCCTCGGAGTCCATGAACACGAAGTCCGAGCCGTCGCGGTAGAGGTAGGTGGCGTCGCGCCGGTCGACGGTCGCGGTCTCCACCTTCACCCCGGCGTTGTAGGTCTTGTCGACGACCTTGCCGGACAGCACGTTCTTGAGCTTGGTACGCACGAATGCGGGGCCCTTGCCCGGTTTGACGTGCTGAAACTCGGTGATCTGCCAGAGCTGGCCGTCGATGTTCAGCACAAGGCCATTCTTGAAATCGGCAGTGGATGCCACGGTAGGTCGTTCTCCTAAGTCAGGACGGTCAGTTCCTTGGGGAACCGGGTCAGTAGTTCGGGGCTTCGTTCGCCGACGACCAGGGTGTCCTCGATGCGGACACCGCCACGGTCGGGCAGGTAGACACCGGGTTCCACGGTCACCACGGAGCCAGCAAGCAGTGTACCGGCGGCGGCGGAGTTGATTCCCGGCGCTTCGTGGATCTGCAGTCCGACACCGTGCCCGAGGCCGTGCCCGAAGAACTCGCCGTAGCCGGCGTCGACGATCACCTGCCTGGCCGCACCGTCCACGTCACGAAGATCCGCACCCACCTCGAGAGCGTTGCGGCCGGCCCGCTGGGACGCCGCCACCAGCTCGTAGATCTCCAGCTGCCAGTCGGCCGCCGCCCCGAGCACGAACGTGCGGGTCATGTCGGAGTGGTAGCCCCCGACCAGCGCGCCGAAGTCGATCTTGACGAAGTCCCCGCCGGCCAGCACCGCGTCGGTGGGCCGGTGATGCGGGATCGCCGAATTGGCTCCGGTGGCCACGATGGTCTCGAACGACGGCCCGTCGGCGCCGTGCTCGAGCATCAGCGCTTCGAGCTGGCGACCGACCTCGCGCTCGGTCCGGCCCGGCCGCAGCCCGTCGCTGCTCACCAGCACCGCAAGGGCGGCGTCGGCGGCTTCACAGGCCAGCCGCAGCAGGGCGAGCTCACCGGCGTCCTTGATCTCGCGCAGCGCCTCGACGGTGCCGGAGGCCCGCACCAGCTCGGCGGCGGGCTGTTCGTCGACTTCGCGGGCCAGGGCGTCGAATCCGTCGACGGTCACGACGTGACTCTCGAAGCCGATCCGTCGGGCGCCGTCGGCGACCGCGCGACCCACCAGATGACGTCCGCAGGCTCGCTCGATGACGGTTTCCAGGTCCGGGGCCTGCTGGGCGGCCTGGGTCCGGTACCGCGAATCGGTGGCCAGCACGTCGGGCGTGTCGCCCGCGAACACCAGCAGCGCCGCGTTCGAGCCGGTGAAACCGGAGAGATAACGCACGTTGACCAGGTCACTGACCACGATCGCGTCCAGTCCGTCGGCGGACAGCCGGGCGGCCAGCCGATCCCGACGTTGGCAATGTGTCACGGTCGCTGACGGTACTCGCTACGCTGGTCCCTCATGACTACGTGGTTGTTGCGCGGCCTGGCGTTCGCTGCCGGCATGGTGATCGTCCGTCTCGTGCAAGGCACGCTGATCAACATCTACGAAACCAAGGCGGGACTGATCAGCATCGTGCTGGTCGTGCTGTTCGGTATCGCGGCGTTCCTGTGGGGTCTGATCGACGGTCGTTCCGACGCCAATGCCAACCCCGACCCGGACCGGCGCCGCGACCTGGCGATGACCTGGCTGCTGGCCGGACTCGTCGCAGGCATCGTCAGCGGTCTGATCACCTGGATCGTGTCGCTGTTCTACAAGAACGTATATGCCGAGGGCCTGATCAGCGAGGTCACCACCTTCGCGGCGTTCACCGCGCTGATGGTGTTCATCCCGGCCATCGCGGCCGTTGCGCTCGGGCGTTTCCTGGTCGACCGCAAGCGGCCGCCGCAGGAGCGTCGTCGTGAGGACGGCAGCACCGGCGACGTGTTCGACGCCGCACGCGGCGAAGACGACCGCACCGGACCGATCGCGGGTCTGGAGCACCACGAGTCCGCGGCGACCGAGGCGCACACCTCGCCGGTGGCCACCGCCGAGCGCGACGAGCCGACCGAGCAGATCGACATGACGGGCAAGTCCGACAAGTCGTAGTGGACCGGCGCCGGACTAGATGTACTGACCACGGACGTTAAGTACGGCGTGGCGTAGTGACATGACGAAGACCTCCGAGTGAAGTGCGAGCTGCTTA
>NZ_MVIH01000027.1 GCF_002086695.1 Mycolicibacterium rhodesiae | reverse complement strand
GCGGAGTCGGCGGCGCCGGCGGAATCTCGGGCGGCCCAGGCGGTGTAGGGGGTCAGGGCGGCAGCGCGACCACCGGCACCGGCGGCCAAGGCGGCAGCGGAGGCGTCGGTGGGGCCGGCGGAATTGTCGGCGGCTCGGGCGGGTTCGGCGGTAGGGGCGGGAACAGTAACTCCGGGCCAGGCGGTGCCGGTGGCTCCGGCGCCAACGGTGCGCTGGGCGTAGGCGGAACGCGAGCCGGTGGAGGCGCCAGGGCGGGCAGTCCGCCCAACGGAAGTTCCGGCGGTAACGGAGGCATCGGTGGCCGGGGCGGCAGCCCGGGCGACCCCGCCCGGTAGCCGTTACTCGCCCACGGCGTCCAGGCGCTCGGTCACCCGAGCCAGTGCTTCGTCGAACACCTCTACCTTCTCCGAGCGTTTCTCGTTGGCCGGCTGGGCCGCGCCGCGGCCGCCCTCGGCCTCCACTCGCGCTGCGCCCTCGCGCCGCAACAGGCTGAAATTCTTCTCCCGCGCCTGGCGGAGCCGGCCCTGCAATTCTTTGAGCTGCTTGGCGTCCATGCGGGCCAGCGCTTCCGGATGACTCTCACCGATCAGCGAGTCTTCTTGCGGGGTCAGGTTCACGTGGTGGTTGCTCACCGTTGATTCATATCGTGCGTCGGCCGGCCGAGAGTGTCGAATCGCCGAGCACCTCGCCGAACTGTCACGCTATCGCCGTTTCCGGTTCATGTCGCGTCATGGACGGCCTACATCATTTGACCCATACGCCGCGGTGGAGAACACATAGTTCAGCCGAAGAGTGGGTGTGCCGAAGCGCCATACGTTGAACAGCATGAACACGATCACCGGCATCACAAAGTCAGCCGCCTTCGGCGCACTCTTCGGCGGCATCGCCGCTGCCGCTCTGGGCATCGGCGCCGGCATGGCACAGGCCGATTCCGCGGTACCGGCGATCGGCACCCACCAATTCCAGTCCTACGACCGCGGCGACCAGGAAGTCGTTCCCCGCGATCACCCGATCCCGATTCACGGCGACGACAGCGGCCCGGGCGCCGGTCACCTCCCGGGTGCCGCTCACTCGAGTACGGCGCATATCGGCAAGTAAATGTTTTCCACGACTTAGAGTCCCCTCTACACCGAACAGCAAGGTGACGCACGTGACACAAGTTTTCACCGGCGACGAGGCCGCCGACGATTTCTGCGAAGACTGCGGCTATGAGCCGGAACTCAAGCGAACGCTGAATGGCTTTCAGGTATTTGCCATTTCATTCGCCTCCCTGTCCGTCGCGGTGGGAATCTTCGCCACCTATGACGATGTGCTGCGCGACTCGGGGCCGGTCGGTATCTGGCTGTTCCCCCTCGTCGCGATCGGACAGATCCTGGTGGCGCTGGTGTACGCGCAATTCGCCGCGCGCATCCCGCTCAGCGGGTCGTCGTACGCGTGGGCGTCGCGCCTGGCCAGCCCGAAGCTCGGGTGGGCCTTCGGCTGGCTGGCCGTCCTGAGTGCGGTCGCCAGTCCGGTGACGATCGACAACGCCCTGGCCAGCCAGTGCCTGATGCCGCTGTTCGGCATGGAGCCCAACGAAACCACTGCGCGAGTGATGACCGTGGCGCTGCTGGTCATTCAGTTCGTCCTGGCCGTCGCCGCGACGCGCATCGTCGGTTGGGTGAACTCGTTGTCCGTCGGCGTCGAACTGGCCATCCTGCTCGTCATCGGTATCGCCCTGACCATCGCGATCATGGCGAGCGGCAACGCCGCACCTGCGAACCTATTCTCGCGCGGTATCACCGAAGGCAACCCCAACTTCTGGGTCGTCGGCGGCGGATTGATGGCGGCATCGATCATGGGGTTGTCGACCCTGGTGGGTTTTGAAACGGCATCGAATATGGCTGAGGAGGCCAAGAATCCGACGCGCACCGTTCCGCGGGCGATCATCGGATCCGTGGTCGCGGCCTCGGTACTCGGCATGGTGTTCGTGATCATCCTGACCGTGTCGATCACCGACATGGCCAAGGTCTCCAACACCGAATCGCCGGTCGCCGAGATCATGAACCAGCGCTTCGGGCCGGGCTTCGAGCGGCCACTGCTGGCTGCGATCGCCCTGGCGTTCTTCGGGGCCGCCCTGGTCAGCATGGTGTCGGGAGCCCGCTACGTCTACGCGATGTCGCGTGACGGGCGCTTTCCCGGTCACAAGGTGATGGGCCGGGTGAACCCCCGCACCCGCACACCGATTCCCGCCACATTCTTGGTCCTTGCTGTCGGCGTGATCCTGATGGCGGTCATGCCGGGAGACGCACTGCTGCAACTGATCATGGCCGGCGCGATCGTCACGATCCTGCCCTACCTGTTCACGATCATCTTGTATCTGGCAACACGCCACAAGCTCGATCGCAGGCCGGGCGGATTCGACCTCGGTCGTTGGGAGTGGCCTGTCGCGATCGGAGCCCTTGTCTGGGTGATCATTTCGCTCTTCGTGGTGATCACGACGTCCCCGGGATGGGCGCCCATCGTGCTGGCCTTCGGGCTGTCCGCCGCCGGCGGGCTGTACTTCCTCTACATGTGGAAGTTCAACCGCTCGGTGCTCGAGGAAGAGCCCGGCGATCCCAACATGTTCGCGGAGGTGGAGTGATCATGACTGCTGTCCTCACCGGCCGGGTGGTCCACCCCGGTGACGCCGACTACCCGGACGCCAGCCGAGGCTGGAACCACTTCTTCACCCACCGTCCCGCGGCTGTTGTATTCGCCTGCAGCACAGACGATGTCGTCAACGCACTGACCTTTGCACGCCAGGAGGGACTCGCGGTCCGGGTACGCAGCGGCGGCCACGCGCTGGAAGGCTGGTCGGGCGTCGACGGCGGCGTGGTGATCGATGTCAGCGGGTTGAAGTCGGTGGCGATCGATGCGCACGCCCGGACCGCCACCGTCGGCGCGGGACTCAACCAGCTGGAGGCGGTCGCCGGACTCGGTGAAGCGGGGTTCGCGGCGCCTACCGGAACAGAAGGCAGCGTCGGGTTGGTCGGTGCGACACTCGGGGGCGGCTTCGGCCTGCTGACGCGCAACTATGGGATGGCGTCGGACAACCTGCTGGCGGTGGAGATCGTGGTCGCCTCAACCGACGGCGGCGCCGAGGTGATCGTCGCCGATGAACAGAACAACCCCGACCTGTTGTGGGCGCTACGGGGTGCGGGCAACGGAAACTTCGGCATCGTCACGTCGTTGACGTATCGGATTCATCCTCTGCGGCAGACGATCTTCGTCGTCGCCACGTGGCCGGGATTCGATGATCTGGAGACGGTGTTCCAGGCCTGGCAGCAGTCCGCGCCGTACGTGGACCCTCGGCTGACCAGTCAGCTGGAGATCGAGGGTGGCAAGGTCGGGCTACATGCCTTGCTTGCCGGTGGGACGGAAGCCGAAGCCCTGCAACTACTTTCACCGATGCTGTCGATCGGCAGACCTGAGGTCGTCGTGCAGGACGCGACGTGGCCGGAGATCTACGCGGGGTTCCAGATCCCGATCACCGACGAACCGGCGAACTGGAAGTTCTCCTCGCAGTTCATCACGGAGCCGTTGCCTTCCGACGCGGTGCGCATCATTGCCGAATTCATGGCGAAGGCACCCGCGGGGTGCAATTACTTCACCAACGCGTTCGGTGGCGTGCTGGCCGACAGTGAGCCCCCGGGCGGGTCGGCGTTCGCGCACCGCGGCGCGTTGTACTACGCCGAACCGGGCGCAGGTTGGGGTGTTCGCGGCGGCCCGCCGGCTTCGGACGATGAGACCGAGGCGGTTCTCGCGTGGGTCGCGGAGCTGACCGACGCGTTGGCCCCCTACGTCAACGGCGCCTACGTCAACGTGCCCAACGCCGGCATGCCGGACTGGGAACGCGCCTACTGGGGCACCAACGTCGAGCGGCTACGTCAGATCAAAGCTGCCTACGACCCCGACAATGTGTTCAGCTACGCCCAAAGCATCACGGCCTAATCGTCGAGCGTGCGGTTTCGTACGCGACTCGCCGGGCGCGGCGTACGAGACGGCACACTGGCTGACGCGGTCACCTTCTCTCCTGCTGTCGCTTATCAGGTCCGAGAGGAACGTGGGCAATCGGCCTGCGCCGACTGAGATGCTCCTCGGTGACGCCGTCGACTGTTTCCATGCGCCCGGATGGCTGAGCTCGGCCGCCAGCTCCCGCTTATCCATCAGGCGGTCATCGGTTGCAGCGGTCCGATGTACGTCCCGGGGTGACTCGCGGCGTCCTGTCGGGCAACCGGGACCCGCCCGGCAATCCAGGGAACGTCCATCCGACCAGGCGCATTCGGCAGAGTCACCGCGATGGTATCCGGCACCCAGCCGTTCGGGTCCGGGAGGAACGTCAGACGGCTGCCGGCGGAGGCTCCCGGTGGGAGCGTGACCGGCGCAGCAACGTCGGCCTGCTGCGGCAACTGATAGTCCGGACCCCACATCGGATCGTCGGGTCCAATGAGATGCACGCCGGGATAACCCTGCACGTCACACGATTGCGCCGAGATGTTCGTGAAGATCACGTCGAAGTGGATCTGCGTCGCATCCCCGGGTGACGCGGGAGCGCTGGTACTCAGACCGATCGCACCGGGTGTGCACGCGGGCAAGGCCGATGCGGTGGGACTCGCTGCTGCCGAGCCGATGGCCATGAGCGCAGTCATCACCCCGGCAGCGCTCGGTAGGTACCTCGTCGTCATCGAGCCGCCCTTCCGTCGCCGAGACTCTCGACCGGCGAGCGAACTCTAGTCCTTTATTCGACACCTGTGTCCGTTCTCGACATTCGCCGCCGTCAGCCAGCCGCGACCCCGGTCGGGGGTTCGTCCGCCTCGGGCGGCACCGGGACCACAACCGTGATCGCGGTGCTGCCGCCGTGACCGTCGGAGACCGAAATGGTGAAGCTGTCGTGGGTCACGGCGAACGGGGCGCCCAACGCCGCGGCGAGGTGCCGTTGCTCGGCCGTCGGGTTGTAGGTGAATGAACCGTCTCCGTACACATCGACGACGCCGCCTCCGGCAGTGGTCGGATTCACGCTGTAACTCAACGGGTCCGAATCCGGGTCGGTGACTCCGATGACGGATCCGGTGACGGAACCGATGACCTCGTCAACGCCCAGCTCGGTGATGGCACCGCCGCTGGGGTTTCCGTTGACGGCACTCACCGGCACCGTGATCGTGTGGGTGGTCGAACCGCCATAGCCATCGCTGACAGTAACCGTGAAACTGTCGGTGGTTGCCGTATCGGGTGCATTGTCAGCGGCTGCGGCGTGGCGTATCTGAAATGTCGGCGCGTAGCTGAACGAACCGTCGGTGTTGACGGTGACGGCTCCCCCGAGTGCGCTCGTCGCCGGTCCGCTGAAGTGCAGGCTGTCCTGGTTGGGATCCTCAGCCTCGATGTGGCCGGCGACGGTGCCGTCGATCGAGGACGTGTCGTCCGAATATCCACTGATGGTCGGCGCCTTGTTGATGGACGCGACGTCGACGGTCACCTCTGCGGTGGCCGTGTCGCGGCCACTGATGCCGAATCGTTGTGCGTAATAGTGGATTACCGATTGGATACGGCCCAGGAGGCCGGGTAGCCGGTATGTGCTCCCGTTGTCGGCGGTGACGGTGAAGCTCACCGACCCGCCAAGGTGGGCGGTGGTCGCGTCGGGAGTGACGGTGAAGGTACCGTCGGGATGGACCTGGACCACCGCGTTGTCAGGCTGGGTGACGTCGTAGGTCAATCCGCTCCGAGATGCGTTGGTGCCGTGGAGATCACCCGTGACGACACCGGTGACCGGATCTTGCGAATGTTGAACAGCCGCGATCACCGGGGGTTTGTTGAACAGGGTGTAGCGCAACTCACGCCGGACCCAGCCCAGTACGTCATGAGGTCTTGGGTTCCTCTCGGCCGAGCCGGCGGGAGTCCTGCGATTGGCGCCGGCCGCTGGCGGAATTGCCTTCGGCGCGTTGGCTTTGACGGCATCGCCGTGGCGGGTGGGTGAGGCTGGTCCGGTGTTCGCACCGGCGCCGGCCTCGCTCCTACCGCTGTGCCCGGTGTCGGCGCTCGCTGACGCAGACCCCTGCGCGAGAGCGGCGCCGATGCCGACGGTGATCGCGCCGGCACCCAACCAGACAAGAGGGCCGCCGAAGGGCCGGGCGCTCGAGCTGTGGTGTGCCCCCGACCGGAGAAACGCGATCCCGATGAGAACCGCGCCTGCGGCTGCCCACGCGATCAACACCACTACCGCGGCGCCGCCTCCTGCCCCGTTGAAGAATGCCGTCGAACGCAGCAGCGTCGCCGTCGCTCCCTGAGGAAGATACTGGCCGAGCTCGCCCCAACCCCGGGGCAGCAGTTCCGGCGCACTGGCCAGGCCTGACAGCGGATTTCCCAGCAACAGCGCCAACGCTGAACCAAGCCCCAGCCCGATGCGTCCGAACAACGTACCCAACCCCAGCACGGCCAGACCCGCACCGGCCAAACCCAGCATCAGAGCGGCGGCGACACCGCCGGCGTTCCCATCCACTGAACCAACGACCCACCAGAGGACCGCGGTGATCGCCACCGCTGCGGTCGCTGAAAATATCAGCAGTGCAAGGGTTCTCAGCCAGATCTGGGTCGGCAGCAGCAACACCAGCAGGATCGCCGGTAGTAGGCCCGCGAGCGTGATGGGCAAACCGGAGGCGATGAGCCCCGCTCCACGCGGGTCCTGGGCGGTCGGAGGCGCAAGGTCCTCGGTCCGCAGTGGGACTGCGATCGCTGCCGACACCCGATTGCCGAGCTGGGAAAGCGACTGGGCCACAGCAGGACTGGCGCCGGTGGCGGTAAGTAGGACAGGGCCGGCAGGACCGAGGGTCACGCCGCCGTACTCGTCGCGGCCACGAATGGCGGCCCGCAACGCCGCCTCGTCGGAGTAGGTGGTGACGCGAAACGATCCAGGAGTGTTCTGCTGCAGCAGGGCGGCGATCTGGCCGGCGTGCGGACCGGCCACGCCGATTGGTAAGTCGTGTGGCTTGCTGCGGGCCGCCGGTAGCGCGAATGCGATGGCCAACAGCACCACGACGACGGACAGGCCGACGACGATGCCCATCGCGCGCGCGGCCGCCGAGCCTCTTCGTACCCGCTCCGCCGCGTGCCCCGGCAGAGCTTCCGGATTTTTTTCAACGACGGATGAAATCATGAGCAGAGCGTAGACCATCGCCCGGAATAATTCAATGGATATTGAAATGATATCGTCAGACATGCCTTCACGTGCAGCGATGGACAAGCGACGCGGCAGACGCCACGGCGAACCGGTATCTCGGGACGTGGTCATGCGCGCGGCCAAAAACCAGTTCGCTCAACACGGCTACGAGAAGACGACGCTGCGCGCGATCGCCGACGAAGCCCACGTGGATCCGTCGATGGTGTTGTATCTGTTCGGTTCGAAGGCGGAACTCTTCCGAGAGTCGATGAAGCTGGTTCTCGACCCCGAACTCTTCACCGACCAACTGACGGCCGGCGATGATGACGGGTTGGGGTTCCGCATCGTCCGTGCCTACCTGACCATCTGGGAGCAACCCGACACTGCTGCGAGCATGGTGTCGATGTTGCAGTCGGCAACGTCGAACAGTGATGCGCACGAGGCTTTTCGGGAGTTCTTGCACAGTTATGTGATGACCGCGGTCACCGACGCACTTGGCGGCGCCGACGATGCGCGGCTCCGGGCGATGCTTGCCGCCACGAGCCTCGTCGGCACGGCGATGCTGCGGTACGTCATGCGGGTGCCGCCGCTGTCGACGCTCACCCCCGACGAGGTGGTCACCCTCATCGGCCCCAGCGTGCAGCGCTACCTCAGCGCGCCGGCGGACGAGCTCGGCCTGCCGACCACCCACATCGACTAGCCACGGGCGCGGTGCCCGTCCAGGAAAGCAGCCACCACCCTGCCCGCGTCGATATCGGGAACCGCCGGTGTCGCCCCGGTGCGCGCCCAGAGGCCGAACACCAACAGGGGTCCGATCAACGCCACCAACGCGTGTAGGGGGTCGCCCGCCGCGAGTCGCCCGCCGCGTTGATGCGCCGCGATCACGCCGGCGGCGTTGACGAGATTGGGCATCAACGCCGCAATCGCTTCGCGCAGTTCGGGATTGCGGGGCACCTCGGCAAGAAGGGTCGTGACCGCACCGCCATACTGCTGCGCGGTCTCGACATACGACCGAACCAGCGCGGTGAGATCCGCTGTCACATCGTCACTGGCCACCACGGTTGCGAACGATGAATCCGCCAACACATGGGTCAGGGCCGCGTTGATCAGATCCGCCTTGGCTCCGTAGCGGCGGAACAGAGTCGCTTCATTGACCCCCGCCCGCGTCGCGATCTCCTGTGTCGTGGTGGCCCGGTAGCCAGATTCGGCGAATACCGCGACCGTCGTTCGGAACAGACCATCTTCGTCGATGCGTTTCGGCACACCCGAATCTTAATGCAAGTCTCCACTTGCTTTAAATGGGAAGCGGAGTTACGGTTCGGGCGCTTGTCGACTACGTGAGCCACCGAGAAGGGATGGTCCCGTGACGTCCACCAAAGCACCACCGACGAAACTCGTGCGGGTCATCGAACGGGCCCGTCACGTCCTGTACCGAACGCACCAGCGCGCAGCGCCTCCGGCGGCGTCGATGATGGAACTGATCATGGGAGCATGGACTGCCCAATTGATCTCCGCTGCAGCGGAACTCGGGATTGCCGACGAGTTGGCGAACGGACCTGCGACCGGCGAGGAGCTGGCGCGGCGACTGAATGTCGACCAGGACGCGCTGCGCCGGATGCTTCGGGCACTCATCGGTGTCGGTGTGTTCCGACACCGCAACGACGGGCGCTACGAGCTCACCGCCCTTGCCGAAACGTTGCGGACCGACTCCCCCGTCTCGATGGCCGGCATGGCCCGCTGGGTTGGCTCAGCACAACACCGCGAGCACTGGAGTCACGTGGCGGACGCAATACGGACAGGCTCCGCCGTGGTTCCGGCTTTGCGCGGCAAGCCGATCTTTGACTATCTCGCCGATGAGCCGGCGCTCGGTGGGATCTTCAACCAGGCCATGACGGGGCTGTCGGAATCCTCGGTCACCGCTGTCGTCGCGGCCTACGACTTCAGCCGCTTCGCGACGATCGCCGACATCGGTGGCGGTCACGGCAGGCTGCTCGCCGCCATCCTCGCATCGGCGCCGCAGGCCCACGGTGTGTTGTTCGATCTACCCGAGGTGGTAGCCGGCGCACCTGCTCTGCTCCGCGAGTACGGGGTCGAAAACCGCACCAGGATCGATCCGGGATCGTTCTTCGAATCAGCTCCCGAGGCCGCCGACGCCTACGTGCTCAAGCACGTCATCCATGACTGGCCCGACGACGATGCGGTCCGCATTCTGCAGAGTGTCCGCACTGCCGCTCGCCTGGGCGCACGAGTGTTGTTGATCGAGTTCGTCATTCCCGACCATGACCGAAATTTCCACGGCAAGTGGGTGGACATCGAGATGTTGGTGGTCGCCAACGCGCGCGAGCGCACCGCGGCCGAGTACGGTCAGTTGCTCGAGAGAGCGGGATTCCGGCTGGAGCGAGTGGTCGACACCGTCGGCCCGATCAGCATTCTGGAGGCTGTCGCGGTCTAGACGACCGACGTCACGCGATGACCCCCGATTCCCTCAAGCCGGACCCCTGACCCACGCGGCCCATCTGGGTGAGTATCTCCTCGGTGTGCTCGCCCAATTTCGGTGCCGGACCGGCCAATCGAGCCGGAGTGCCGTCGAAGAGGGCGGGATGCCGCGGGATTCGGACCCGCCCCACCACCGGGTCGTCGCGTTCCTCGAACAGCCCCATCGCGATGGCGTGCGGATCGTCGGGCAGTTCGTCGGGCGGCACGATCATCGCGTACGGTACGTCGGCGGCTTCGAATCTCTCCGTCGCTTCGTGCACCGAGAGCTTTTCCGCGCCGGCATAACACGCTGCCATCACCTCGGCCATCAACGGCCGGTGCTGGTTTCGCAGTTCGGCGGTCTGCAATCGCGGGTCGTCAGCGCCGGGCGCGTCCAGCGCGCGACACATGCCGGTGAAGTCGGAATCCGAGATCGGGGTCACCACGCCCCATCCATCGGTGAAGCGAAACGGCTTGAATCCCGATGTGAAACTCGACGGCTGCGAGTTGTCCGAGTCGAGCAGGACCTCGTTGCCTGCCGCATCGGTCCACAAGAAGGACACCACTGCATCCACCATCGAGACGTGCACATGTTGTCCGCCGCGCCCCGTCGCTCGGGCGAACAGCGCGGCGGTGACGGCTTGGCTGGCATACAACGCGGTGACCTTGTCGGCCAGCACCTGCTGTAAGAAGATCGGCTCCCCGACGTCGGGTGCGGCCTGGCTGGACGCCACACCGCCGTAGGCCTGAATCACCGTGTCGTAGGCGCTGCGGTCCCGATACGGCCCGACCTCACCGAAACCGGTCAGCGAGACGTAGACGACCTCGGGATTGATTGCGACCACGTCGGCATACCCGAGACCGAGCCGGTTGGCCACGCCGGGACGGAAGTTCTGGATCACCACGTCGGCCTGCGTCGCCAACTCGAGCGCGATCTCCCGTCCCGCGTCGGTTCGGACATCCACCGCTATCGACTTCTTCCCGCGGTTGCAGACCCGGAAGACGGCACTCAACCCGTTCACACTCGGGCCGATCCAGCGCAGGATGTCGCCGATGTCGGGACGTTCCACCTTCACCACGTCGGCACCTTGGTCGGCGAACAGCGCACCGATGTAGGGACCGGTCAGCGCCAGCGACAACTCCAGAACCCGAATACCGCGCAGCGGCCCAGTGTGTTCCATACCCACCCTCTTACCGTCCCGTGAACCGTGGCGCACGCATGTATCAGTTTTCCACCAGGTCGGCGCGGGGCTCGGTGTCGGTGAGCCAGTGCCGCCCGGCCTGCCGCGCCGCCTCCCACTTCGGGATGCTCACCGCGTCGTCCTGCCCGAGGTCGTCCGGCGTCGGGCCGATGCGCTCGACGAGCGGAGCCAGAGCCTTCTGATCGAAGTGGTAGATCTCGGCCGCCGCCAGCCCCAGCATCTGTCGGGTCTCGTCGATCGGGATATCCCAGAACGCGTGCCGCAGCCATTTACGGGTGTTCGGCCAGGTGCCTTCCGGATGCGGATAGTCGTTGCCCCACAGCATATTCGGAACACCGATCTCGTACCGGCGCGCCAGTTCGCGGCGCTCGGTCGTGGTCGCCCCGATGAAGCAGTTCCGGTCGAAGTACGCCGAGGGCGGCATGGTCAGATCCCCCTCGAGCGCCCGGCTCATCTTCTTCGCCGAATGCTCCCGCAGGAAGCGGGTGTCCATCAGCCACAGCAGATCGTTGGCCCAGAACGCGCCGCACTCGGTGGCACCCCAGCGCAGCGCCGGGAAACGCTCGAAAACCCCCGCCCACAGGGCGAACCACAACGGCCGGGCTCCCCACCACCTGACCTCGGTGGTGTAGATGCCCAGGTGCTCGCCGTACTCCGCACTCGGCGCGGGACCCACGTGGGTGTGCACCGGCATCTGCAGGTCCTGGCAGGCGGCCCAGACCTTGTCGTAGCGACGATCGTGATACGGCGGGTAGTCACCCCAGAGCACGGGGATCAGGATCCCGCCCCGTAGGCCGGCTTCGGCCGCGCGGGTGATCTCGGCGACCGCTGCATCGACGTCGGCCAGGATCGGGATCACCGCCACTCCGGCCCGCCGCTCCGGACTGTGGCTGCACAACTCGGACAGCCACCGGTTGTGGGCTCGCGCCCCGGCCATCGCCCGTCCCGGGTCGAGGTCGCCGGACTGGCCCAGGCCGGCCCCGAACGGAGCTCCCGCCACGCCCGTCACCGCATCAGCGTCGGGGAAGATGACCTCGCCGGCCACACCGTCCCCGTCGAGTTCCTTATCCCGTTGGGCGACATCCCATCCGCCGGCGATGCCCTCCCCGTGTTCGTCGAACCAGGTTTGCGCGAACTCCTCGTCGATGAACCCACCGGCCTGCGCCGCGGCTTGCTTCTCGGCGAGGTAGGCCTCGAAGTCCTCCCGGTATTCGGGGTCGACGTATTCGCGGTAGCGCTCGGTCGGAAGCTCGGCGTGCGTGTCCGCGGAGATGATGAGGTACGGGGCGGCGTTGGTCACGATGTGCCTTTCAATTACCAGGTGCGAATGGGGTCGGGCTCGAAGACGGTGCTGCTCGCTCCTGCGGGCACCTCCGTCAGCGGCTCGGCGACCTCGGCGACCGTGGGTCCGATCCGGTCGGTCAGAGGTTGGAGTGCCGCCAGGTCGAAGCCGTAGACGGCTGCCGCGTTACCGCCGAGCATGGCCGCGACTTCCTCGGGTGCTACACCGGAAAAGGTGTAGCGCAACGCTTCTCGGGTGAAGAAGCCGGTTCCCTCCAGGTGTGGGTAGTCGCTTCCCCACATGATTCGGTCGACGCCGATCTCGTGACGTTCGGCGCATTCGACCGGCCGCATGAAACTGGCCCCGACATAGCATTGGCGGGCCCAGAACTCGCTGGGCTTGAGGCTCAGCGACCCCGCGGTGGGTCCGGCGAACCGGGCGATGGCGGACCCCTCTCGGGCGTAGCGAGCCGCGGCGACATCGAGGGAGTCCAGGGTGGCCGGGATCCACCCGGCACCTTGCTCGGTGAAGACCACGGTGAGGTCCGGATGACGATCCATCACGCCGCTGAAGATCAGGTGCCACAGCGCGCGGTGCGCGAACCAGTGCGTCTCGTACACCCACACCGCGAATGAGCTGCCCCACCCGTCGAGAGGACTGGGTCCGGCATTGCCGCCGTGGTGGTTGACCACAAGCCCGGCGTCGGCGCATGCCGCCCACAGCGGTTCCCAGTGCTCGGCGTACAGCTGTGGGATGGCCGCCCCGGGAGGTATCCCCGGCAGCAGAACACCGCCCCGCAGACCGAGTTTCGCGATCTGCGCCACCTCGGCGACGGCTTCGTCAAGGTCCTGCAGCAGGATCTGCCCCACCCCGGCGCGCCGTTCGGGCGACAACGAGCAGAAGTCGGCCAGCCAACGATTGTGTGCACGCAGGCCGGCCCAGCGCAGCTCGAGCTCACGGGCGGTCTCCGGTGGAGTGGCGGCCAGGCTTGACGAAGGAAAGAACGGCGGAATGGTGTTGGGGTATATCACCTCGCCGGCGACACCCTCGACGTCCAGGTCGGCGTTGCGGCGGTCGCTGT
The DNA here is from genome assembly GCF_002086695.1 of Mycolicibacterium rhodesiae. Taxonomy (GTDB): domain Bacteria; phylum Actinomycetota; class Actinomycetes; order Mycobacteriales; family Mycobacteriaceae; genus Mycobacterium; species Mycobacterium rhodesiae. The sequence goes on along the minus strand of NZ_MVIH01000027.1, from coordinate 22,950 downwards.
CCCAATTGCGTTCGGCGTCGGCGTCGGCGAGATCGGCGAACGGATTGACGTATGTTTTTGTCCAACTGTCGAATTCGTCGCGAAAGTCCGGGTCGAGATATTCGCGATAGTCGAGCAGGTCGGCGCCGGCGTGGCAGTCGGCAGAGATGACGGTGTACCGGTCCATCCGCTACACCCGCGTCGGCTCGGGCCTCGGCGCAGCGAGCAGAGCGACATCGTCGTAGCGCTGGTGGACGTACGGCAACAGCCACTCCGCCGGAACGCGCTCGGCGATCCGGCCGACCTGAACGGTCCGCCGCCGACACCAGGTGATCGACTTGAGCTGGCGGACAACGATGTCGGCCACCGGGTCCAGCGGAGACTCCCCCAACTCGATTGTGCCGTCGATGTTTTCCAGCAACTCGTAGTGCCGGTGGTACTCGCCGTAGACAAGGTGCGGATCGGTGATGCCGTCCCCATCGGGTGCTCGCAAAAACTTGAAGTAGAACTCAGTGTTGACCTGATCGGGCGGCAACTGCGCGGGGCCGGTCACCCGTCCGCTCACCGTGACGAGCGGATATCCCAGCCGGGCGACGGTGGCGGTGACATCGTCGGCGGCGCGGTCCACTCGGATGTCGGCCAACTTCTTCGGCTCACCGAAGGTTTCGCGCCCACCGGTGACGGATTGTTCGGTGGATTGCGGCATGAACAGCGGGTAGTCGCCGTCGACGTCGCCGTGGCGGGCCGCCACCGAGAACACCGCCGACCCGAATGGCGGCCGACCCTCGATCTGGACCCGCTGCAACTGGACGCGGACCAGGGGTTCGGCTGCCGGTTCGAGCGGCTTGGGCAGGACCGCGGCGACGATCTCCGGATCGGTGAGATAGGTGACGGTGACCGCCTCGGTGGCGATGGGCGCCTTGGTGGCGTCGATCTCGTGATCGACGCGCGCCTGGGGTGGGCGAGGACCGTAGCGAACGGTATTGACGCTCATCACTTTTCTCCTTCGTTGTCGGCGCTGCGCCCGGCGTGCTTGCCGAGGACGTCCACCAGGTAGTCGGGTTCACCACGCGCCAGGATCGATGCCGCTTTCTTGCTCACGACTTCATCCGACGGCGCAGGCGGCCCCATCATCCAGAAGGTGTCCTTGCCGATGCCCTCGACGACCAGATCGGCAACCGTCTCCAGCGGGGTGAATTCGACGTGCACACCGGCGGATTCGAAACGATCCACGACCCGTGCGAGAGTTTGATCGGGGGTTCGGCGCTCCTGCGTTGGGGCGTACTGGTCCGGGCGGTGCCGCCACGATTCCCAGATGCCGGTGTTCAAGAAGCCGCCGGGGAAGAGCACATGGGCCCGGACTCCGGTCCCGGTCATTTCCAGGTGCGTGTAAAGGCTTTCGGTCAGGCACAGCACGGCGGCTTTGGTCATCGGGTACACCGCGGTGGCGGGGCCGCCCATCGCGCCGCGGGCGATCGGCGCGAAACCACCGTTCCCCGAACACGTGTTGACCACGTGTCCCTCGCCTTGGTCGAGCAGGATCGGCACGAACGCTTTGATGCCATGGATGACGCCGAGCACGTTGACGTCGATGCCCCAGCGCCAGTCCGCAAGGTCGTGTTCCCACATGTAGCCCTCGGACACCGCGCCGGTGCCGGCGTTGTTGCACACCACGTGCACGGCACCGAAGCGATCGAGAGCCTGTTCGGCCAGTGATTCGACCGAGGAGTAATCGGTGACGTCGGTGACCACGCCGATCGCCTCGATGCCCTCGGCCGTCAACGCTCGGGTTGCCTCGTCGAGTGGTTCGGCGAGGACATCGGCCAGCACCACCTTCATGCCTTCTTGACCGAAGCGCCTGCCCATGGCGCGTCCGATCCCGCCGGCGCCCCCGGTTACGACCGCCACTGCGCCTCGTAGGTCCTTCATTGTGGGCATCGTCACATGGTCGCGTATATCACCGCAAGCAGTCGCACTATGCGACCATCGATCGATGCCGCCGCGCCCATCTCCGCAGACCGAACGGGTCGTGAATCTGTTCGAGCACCTGGCCGGCGAGGGGGGCGACGGGCTGACGGTGGCCCAGGTGTCACGCTATTTGAGCGTTCACAAAGCGAGCTGCCATTCGATGCTGGCGGAACTTCTGCGGGCCGGCTGGCTGCTGCGCGACCCGGTTCGCAAGACGTATCACCTGGGCCCCGCGCTGGTCCGTCTGGGCCGAGAGGCGGCAGGCCACTATCCGGCTCTGGTGCTGGCCCGCTCGGCCATGATCGAACTGTCCGCGGCGACGGGAGCGCACTGCGTCGCCTTCTCGGTGGGTGACGACCACTCCACCGTCGTCGACCAAGTTCGGAGCCGGCTCGGCGGTGGCCATCCGATGCCGATCGGCACGCAGTTCCCGCACCGCCCGCCGTATGGGGCATCGACGGTGGCGTGGGCCGGGGTGAACGCGCGGGAGCGGTGGTTGGCCGCGCTGCCCGACGACGTGCGCGAGCGATACCGCGATGCCATCGCCGCCGCCCAACAGCGTGGCTACGCGGTCGGGCTTCATCTGTTGCCCGACCTGCGCTTGCAGGAATTGGCGCTCATCGTCCGTAGTGCCGAGGTCCGCTCCACGCGGCTCAGCGAGCTGGCGCAGGCGTTGACCGACGAGCTGATCCATCAGGAGCAGTGGTTTCCGGCCGGCCTGGACAAGGACCGAACCTACGAGGTGAGCCATATCGACTCGCCGGTCCTGGCGGCGGACTCAACCATTGCCCTGATCCTGAGCCTGGTTCCGAGTCCCGAGCCGATGAGCGGCGCCGACGTCACCCGGATGGGCGAGCAACTCGCCGCGGCCACCCGCGGACTCAGTGCCGCACTGGCGGACGAATCTCTCTCCCAACCGGCTCCGTGAACGGACTATCGGGCTGCCGCCCCCCGGTCCGGCACGTGTCGACCGTTTCGGAGTTTCAGCTGCCACTGATGTATCGTTCCCTGGCGTCCGTCGGTAGTTTCGGCGGGCACGCGGGCTGTGGCGCAGCTTGGTAGCGCACTTCACTGGGGGTGAAGGGGTCGCAGGTTCAAATCCTGTCAGCCCGACCGATCTCGACGGCGCAACATGATTGCGCGCGAGAGGGTCTCTGTTGGCTGGTCGTGCGGTCAGACCGTCAACAACCGGTACAGTCCGATCAGCCCCACCACCACGATGACGGCCCGCAACACGTTGGGCGACAACCGCCGTCCGTAGTGTGCACCCAGCCAGCCGCCGACCAGCGACCCGATGGCGATCAGCCCGGCCGCCTCCCAACTCACCCGGTCGAACGCAACGACGGTGTAGGCCACCGCTGCAACGATGTTCACCAGCAGCGACAGCAAGTTCTTGGCCGCGTTCATGCGCTGCATGTCCTCGGGCAGCAGCGCGCCCATCACCCCGATCAGCAGGATGCCCTGGGCCGCGGTGAAGTACCCGCCGTAGATGCCGACCGCGAAAGTCCCGACCACCAGAGCCGTCATCCGTTTCGGCGACACATGCTCGGCCGAGCGGCCTGCGGCCTCGGCGCGCGCCCGGGCATAGGCCTGAATACGAGGCCCGATCACCACTAGCACCAGCGCGCCGACCAGCAGCACCGGAACGATTTGCGTGAACACCTTCTCCGGCAGGTGCAGCAGCAGGAACGCACCGATCCCCGCGCCGATCAGCGACGCCGGGATCTGCCAGCGCAGCCGATCCCATTGCCCACGGAGTTCCTTGCGATAGCCCCAGGTCCCGGACACGCCGCCGGCCACCAGGCCGATCGCGTTCGACATCGTCGCCGTCACCGGCGGAAACCCGAGCGTCACCAGCGTCGGGAAGGTGATCAACGTGCCGGAACCGACCAGCGAATTGATGGCGCCGGCCCCCATCCCGGCCAGGACGATCACGATCATGTGGGCAACGGACACCAAAGAACCCTATCCGGCGAACCGGCCAGCACCGACCGCGCCCGCAGCGGCCACCAAACATGCTCCGCTGCAGCGTGATACAGCACACAGCCCTACGCAAGCCGCAGGCCACCTAGCGTGTAGTTCCCATGAGCGAGATTCCGAGTACTGACGAGGCGCTGGCCAACCTCTCCATGCCCCTGCTCGATGCGATGATGACCCAGCGTGCCATCCGGCGGGTCAAACCCGACCCGGTGGACGACGCGATCGTGGTGAAGTGCATCGAGCTTGCACTTCGCGCTCCCACCGGGTCCAACGGTCAGAACTGGGAGTTCATCGTCGTCAAGGACCAACGGGTCAAAGATCAACTCGGCAAGCGCTACCGGCAGCCCTGGTCGATCTATGGCGCCCTCGGCAGGCGGCAAGCCGCCAACGACGAGTCGATGCTGAAGATCCTGAAGGCAGTGGAGTGGCAGGTCGAGCACTTCAGCGAGATACCGGTCCTGGTGGTTCCGTGCCTGCGTGGCGGCACCCGCGTGCCGTACGTCCCTACCCCGTTTGTGGGCGAGACGTCGTACTTCGGCTCGATCTACCCCAGCGTGCAGAACCTGCTGCTCGCCGCGCGGGCGATGGGACTGGGTGCATCGCTGATCACGATGCCGCTGTGGAACGTCACCTCGGCGCGCAGAATCCTGGGCCTACCGCTTTCGGTGACCCCGATCTGCGTGGTTCCGCTCGGCTGGCCGCGCGGGCGCTACGGTCCGACCACCCGCAAGCCGGTCGAGGACGTCGTCCACTTCGACACGTACGGCAACCGCGGCCTCACGACCTAGCGGTGGCCACCGCTTCCGGGTGCGCCACCGGCCGGACCGCCGCCGTGGTCCCCGCCGTTCCACCCGGGCTCGGCGACCTCGGCTTCGGTCAGCATGTCGCTGGTGTCGGGGATAACCGACGGCGCGCAGTTCATTGAGAAGCTGTCCTCGGTGTCGGATTCCGAGCACGCCAGCACTCGGGGCATCGCACCGTCGAATGCTCCGGAGAACACGGCGACGGCAGGCGCCGCGGCGATCATCAAACCGGCAATGCCATAGACCAGTCGGCGGCTGGGCGCCAATGAGGTAGCAAACTCCATGACCGGCAATCTATGCCCAGCAGCGGCCAAATACCGTCAAACCCGCCGAATCAACGCGGCTTGAGCTTGCGCTTTTCCCGCACCCGCACATTGATCCGGATCGGGGTGCCCTCGAAACCGAAGGTTTCACGCAGCCGCCGCTCCAGGAACCGCCGGTAGCCCGCCTCCAAGAAACCACTGGTGAACAGCACAAACGTTGGCGGGCGCGCGGTCGCCTGGGTGGCGAACAGGATTCGCGGCTGCTTACCGCCGCGCACCGGCGGCGGAGTGGCCGCGACCACCTCCTTGATCCACGTGTTGAGCTGCCCCGTCGAGATGCGCGAATCCCAGGACGCCAGCGAGGTCTCCATCGCAGGCACCAGCTTCTGCACCGCGCGGCCGCTCTTGGCGGAGATGTTCACCCGCGGCGCCCACTGCAGCTGCGCCAGTTCGCGGTCGATCTCGCGGTCCAGCAGATAACGCCGGTCCTCATCCACGAGATCCCATTTGTTGAACGCCAGCACCAGCGCCCGCCCCGCTTCGATCACCATCGTCAGGACGCGCTGGTCCTGTTCGGTCAGCGGTTGCGACGCGTCGATCAGCACGACGACAACCTCGGCCGCGTCGATCGCGCTGTGGGTGCGGACCGACGCGTAGAACTCGTGGCCGCTGGCCTGACCGACCCGGCGGCGCAGACCGGCGGTGTCGACGAAACGCCATGTCTTGCCGCCCAATTCGATCAGCGAATCCACCGGATCCACCGTGGTTCCCGCGACGTCGTGCACCACCGAACGCTCGGCGCCCGCCAACCGGTTCAGCAGCGAGCTCTTGCCGACGTTGGGCTTGCCCACCAGCGCCACCCGTCGCGGTCCGCCGGTGGCCTGGGCCACCTCGGACTGCGCAGGTAGATCCGCGACCACCTCGTCGAGCAGGTCCGCCACCCCGCGGCCGTGCATGGCACTGATCGGGTGCGGCTCCCCCAGCCCGAGCGACCACAGCGCGGCCGCGTCGGCTTCACCCTTCTCGTTGTCAACCTTGTTGGCCGCCAGGAACACTGGCTTACCCGATCGGCGCAGGATTCGCGCGGCCGCCTCGTCGCCACTGGTGGCACCGACCGTCGCGTCGACGACGAGTATCACAGCGTCGGCGGTCTGCATCGCCACCGAGGCCTGCTCGGCGACCAACTGCTGCAAGCCCTTGGCGTCCGGCTCCCACCCGCCGGTGTCCTGCACGACGAAGCGCCGCCCGGTCCAGGACGCGTCGTAGGACACCCGGTCGCGGGTCACCCCCGGCAAGTCCTGCACGACAGCCTCACGGCGGCCGAGAATGCGGTTGACCAACGTGGACTTGCCGACGTTGGGCCGACCGACCACTGCCACCACCGGTGGCGGAGCCAGCGCCTCCTCGTCGTCGTCGAATCCTTCGTCGGAAAGCTCCCACTCGCTTTCGTCAGACCACGTGCCGTCCTCACTCATCGCATTGCACCACTTCGCTTTTCGACCAAATCAAGCAGACTGGCCACCACCTGGTCCTGGGTCATGTCGCTGGTGTCGACGATGATCGCGTCCTCCGCCGGACGCAACGGTGACACCGTGCGGGTCGAATCCAGATGGTCGCGGCGGATCACATCTGCCAGCACCGTCTCGTAGTCATCCGGCAACCCGGTCGCGACGTTCTGGTCGTTGCGGCGGCGTGCACGCGTCTCGGCCGAGGCGGTCAGAAAGATCTTCACGTCGGCATCAGGAAGCACGACCGTGCCGATGTCACGGCCTTCGACCACGACACTGTCGGCGGCCGCCGCCAATTCACGCTGCAGCGCCACCATCCGGGTGCGCACCTCAGGGACCGCTGAGACCGCCGAAACCGCTCTGGTGACCTCGTCGCCCCGAATCTCGGCCGAAACATCCTCAGTGCCAAGGTAAGCCCGGTCTACCTCAGGGTCAGAGCCCACCGACAGCGTCACATCGGAGGCCGCCGCGATGGCGTCGGCGTCGGTCAAGTCGATACGGGCGCGCAGCATCGCCAACGTCACGAGGCGGTACATCGCACCGGTATCCAGGTAGTGGGCTCCCAGCGCACGCGCCAATCCTCGCGACACCGAAGACTTTCCGGTACCGGCCGGGCCGTCCACCGCCACAACGCATCGGCTCACAGGCCCACCGCCTTGTACAGATCGCCGACTTCCTTACGGGTCAACACGCGGATGCTGCCGGGCCGCTGCTCACCGAGCGTCACCTCACCGATGCTCACCCGCACCAGCGCCTCAACCGGATAACCCACCGCAGCCAACAGCCGACGCACGATCCGCTTACGCCCCTCGTGCAATGTCACCCGCAGCAGCGTCTTGCCCGGCACCGCGTCGACAACGGCGAAGTCGTCGACCTTGACCGGTCCATCGTCCAGCTCGATGCCGGCGCGCAGCGTCTTACCCAAACCCCGTGGAACCGAACCGGTTACCGTCGCCAAGTAGGTCTTGGGCACCTCGAACGACGGGTGCATCAACCGATGCGCCAGCTCCCCGTCATTGGTCAGCAGCAACAGGCCTTCGGTGTCGGCGTCGAGCCGTCCGACGTGAAAGAGGTTCTTGTTGCCGCGGACTCGGTGCTCCACCAGGTCACCGACACACGGCCGGCCCCGCTCGTCCGACATCGTCGAATGCATTCCGACCGGCTTGTTGATCGCCAGGTACATCATCGAGTCGTCGACGACGATTCGTGACCCGTCGACCCTGATGTCGGCGTTGGCCGGGTCGACCCGGGTGCCCAACTCGGTGACGATGCGGCCGTCGACCTCTACCCGGCCATCGGTGATCATCCGCTCGGCCACCCGCCGCGACGCCACTCCTGCCTGCGACAGGATCTTCTGCAGCCGCACTCCATCTGGTTCAGGCATCGGTGTCCACATCGATCGAGACGTTCGGGTCGGACGCCGAGACTCCGGCCAGCTTGGCGAAACGTGGTTCCGCATCGAGGTTTTCGCTCAGGTCGTCGATCACGTCGACATCGGGAAGCAGCGGCGCGATGTCGGGCAGGTCGGTCAGCGACGACAGCCCGAGCCGCTCGAGGAACAACTCGGTGGTGGCGAACGTGGTCGCGCCGGTGTCCTCGTCGGTGCCCGCCTCGGTGATCAGCCCACGCGCCACCAACGTACGGATCACCGCATCGACGTTGACGCCACGGACCGCGCTGACCCGAGCCCGGGTCACCGGCTGACGGTAGGCGACCACCGCCAGCGTCTCCAGCGCCGCTCTGGTCAGCTTCGACCGCGACCCGTCCAGCAGCAGCCGCTCCACATACGGCGCGAACCGCGCCCGGGTGTACATCCGCCAGCCGCCGCCCGCCTCACGCAGGTCGATACCGCTGTCGCGGTCCGCCAACTGTGCGGCCATGCGCTCCAGCGTGGCGGCGATCCGATCCAGCGGCTGCTCGGTCACCGACGCGAGCGTCTCGGTGTTGACCGGGGTGTCCACGACCAGCAACAGCGCCTCCAGCACCCGGCCCAGTTCGTCGTCGTCCATCTCGGGGAGGGCGCCGTCGATTCCCGGATCGGGCCCCGAGTCGGACCCCAGGTCCACGTCGGGTACGTCGGCTGCGTCGTCGGTCATGATTGGTTCTGCTCTTCTTCCCACTCGGCTCGGACCAGCTCTTCGTTCACAACCCGGTCGCCGGTCCATGAAACCTGGAGCACACCAAGTGGTTCTGGCTGTTCGAATGCTACCGTCCTGGCCCGATACAGTTCGAGCAGCGCCAAGAACCGTCCGACGATCTGGATCGGCGCCTCGCAGTCGGCCACCAGTTCCTTGAACGACGCCCACTGCCCCACCCCGCGCGAGGACAGGAACTCCAGCAGCAGCTCGGCCTGCTCGGGCACCGACACCTGCGATGCGTGCAGGTGTTCGGTTCCGACCGTGGGGACCGGGCGCGGGGTGAACGCCGCGGCCGCGATGTCGGCGAAGGCGGCGGCGTCGACACCCAGCATGACCTCGGGAAGAAGGTCGGCGAAGCGATCCTCGACCGTCACCGACCGGGGGTAACTCCGCAGTGCTGCGGCCTCTAGTTCGGCGAACATCTCGGCGACATGCTTGAAGGCGCGGTACTGCAGCAGCCGCGCGAACAACAGGTCGCGGACCTCCAGCAGCGCCAGGTCCTCCTCGTCGTGCACATCGCCGGCGGGCAGCAGTCGCGCGGCCTTGAGGTCGAGCAGTGTGGCAGCAATCACCAAAAAGGTGGTCGTCTCGTCGAGTTCGAGCTTCGGGCCGATCTCGCGGGTGTAGGCGATGAATTCGTCGGTGACCTGATGGAGCGCGACCTCGGTCACATCGAGGCGGTGGGCGAAGATCAGCTGCAGCAGCAGATCGAACGGGCCCTCGAAGTTCGTCAGCCTGACACGGAAGCCCTTTTCGGGCGCCTGCGATTCGGTCACTTGCCGAAGCGGTCGATGACCTCGCGGGCCAGCGACCGATATGCCTGTGCACCAACGGATTTCGGTGCCCAGGTGGTGATGGGCTCGCCGGCGACACTGGTCTCCGGGAAGCGCACGGTGCGGCTGATGACGGTGTCGAACACCAGATCGCCGAAGCGCTCCAGCACCCGCGCCATCACCTCACGGGCGTTGACGGTGCGGTTGTCGAACCGGGTGATCAGAATGCCGCTGATCTTCAGCCGCGGATTGAGCCGCTCACGCACCTTGTCGACGGTGTCGGTCAGCAGAGCCAGGCCACGCAGCGAGAAGTATTCGCATTCCGTCGGGATGACCACCGCGTCGGAGCAGGCCAGCGCGTTGACGGTGAGCAGGCCCAGCGAGGGCTGGCAGTCGATCAGCACGTAGTCGTAGCGGTCGAGTACGGGATGCAGCGCGCGGGCCAGGGTCTGCTCGCGTCCGACCTCGTTGACCAGCTGGATCTCGGCGGCCGACAGGTCGATGTTGCTGGGCACCAGGTCCAGGTTCTTCACCCGGGTGTTGATCAGCACCTCGTCGATGCTCACCCGCGGCTCGATCATCAGGTTGTGCACGGTGTGGGTCAGCTCGTAGTGCGGCACGCCCAGCCCCGCCGACAGCGCGCCCTGCGGATCCAGATCCACCAACAGCACCCGCCGGCCGTACTCGGCCAGCGCCGCCCCGAGGTTGATCGTCGAGGTGGTCTTGCCGACCCCGCCCTTCTGATTGCACATCGAGATGACCGTGGCCGGCCCGTGCGAGGTCAGCGGCTGTGGTTCGGGAATCTGGCGGGGCGGGCGGCCGGTGAGACCGATCGGTGTGGCTTCGTCTGCCTCGTCGGTCACGCCGTACCCCCCATCAGCAGGCTTTTCGGCGGCGTGGCGAACATCCGCGAAAGTCTAACGGTGTGTCGCCGCCACACGAGGCAGACCCGCGACATCATGCCCGCGGATGTGCGCCGGCCCATACCTCGCGCAGAGCATGCGCCGTGACCAGCGTGTAGATCTGGGTTGTGGTGACCGAGGCATGTCCGAGCAGTTCCTGCACCACGCGGACGTCAGCGCCGCCGTCGAGAAGATGGGTGGCGAAGGAGTGCCGCAGCGTGTGCGGCGACACCGCCGAGGAGATGCCTGCCCGTTCGGCGGCGTCCTGCAGCACCTGCCATGCGCTCTGCCGCGACAGTTGCCCGCCCCGGGCGTTGAGGAAGATCTTCGGCGTGCCGCGGCCCCGGCGCGCCAGGTCTGGACGGCCTCGCACCAGGTAGGCGTTCAGCGCCGCGATAGCCGGGCGGCCGACGGGCACCAGGCGCTGCTTGCCGCCCTTGCCGCGCAGCAGTACCGACCGGGCTTCGGTGTCGACGTCGTCGACGTCGAGGCCGACGGCCTCGGAGATCCGCGCGCCGGTGGAATACAGCAGCTCGAGCAGGGCGCGATTGCGCAGCGTCAGGGGCCCGTCCGACGGGCTGTCCCCGCCGGCGCCCTCGAGCAGTGCCAGGACCTCGTCGAGGGTGAGGCTTTTCGGGAGCCGACGGCTCGGCGTCGGCGGCTTGACCGCCCGGGCGACGTCGATGCCGATGATCCCCTCGGCGGCGGCGAACCGGTGAAAACCGCGCACCGCAATCAGGGCGCGCGCAGCCGAGACCGCCGACAACGGCACCACGCCGGTGTCCGGATCGCCGCGGCGCAGGGCCACCAGGAACTCGCTGACATCGTTCTCATCAACGTTGGTCAGGTCGTCGATGCCGCGCGACGACAAATGCTCGACGTAGCGGCGCAGGTCACGCCGGTAGGAGCTGATGGTGTTGGCCGCCACCCCCCGCTCGATGGTGAGGTGGTCGAGATAGCCCTGCAGCTGGCCGTCTAATGCGGTCCGGAGGGCAGGAGCGGAGCGACCCGGGAGATCGGTCCGGAGGGCAGGAGCGGAGCGACCCGGGAGATCGGTCCGGAGGGCAGGAGCGGAGCGACCGGGGAGATCGGCCGAGAACGTCGTCATGAGCCGGCCTTCCCCGCGGCGAACGCCGTCGGGCGGTCCGGGAACGGCACATCGGCGGGCCGGGTCGGCTGGTCGTCCACGATCACCGCGTGCGCGGCCAGAATGCCCGCTACCGCAGTGGAATTCACGATCTCCCCGGAGAGCACCTGCTGAACCGCGTCCGCGATGTGGACCCAGTGCACCTCCATGTCGGCTTCTTCGTCGTGGCCCTCGGGCCGTCCGACGTCGGTGAGGATCCGGGCGAGATACACGCGCAATGCCTCGTCGCTGAACCCTGGCGAGGACATCAGGTCGACGAGCACGTCCCAGCGTTCGGCGCTCAGGCCGGTTTCCTCGCGCAGTTCGCGGGCCGCCGCTTCGGTCGGGTCCTCCCCCGGCTCGTCGAGCAGCCCGGCGGGTAATTCCCACAGCCGGCGCCCGATCGGGTGCCGGTATTGGTAAACCATCGCCACCCGACCGGCTTCGTCGACCGCGACGACCGCGACGGCACCGTAATGCTCGACGACCTCGCGTTTGGCGATATTGCCACCCGGCATCCGGACCTGATCGACCCGCAGGGCGAGAATGTTTCCGCGATAAGCGGTTTCGGAGGAGACGGTCTCGAAGTCGTGGTCAGCCACGGGCTGAGTGCTCTGGAACCTGCTCGGCCAGGGGCTGGGCCGCCTGTTCCGGGTGTTCCTTGCCGTTGGAGTGCTGCTCCGGGATCTCCAGGGACAGCCGCTCGCCCGCCTTGTAGTCGATCGCCGCACCGACGAACGACACGAACAGCGGATGCGGGCGGGTCGGCCGGCTCTTGAGCTCCGGATGGGCCTGCGTGCCGACCAGGAACGGATGAACGTCGCGGGGGTACTCGACGAACTCGACCAGATGACCGTCCGGTGAGGTGCCCGAGAACTGCAGACCGCTCTGCGCGATCCGGTCGCGATAGGAGTTGTTGACCTCATAGCGGTGGCGATGCCGCTCGGACACGTGCGTCGAGTCATACGCCTCGGCGACGATCGAACCGACTTCCAGCGTCGCCGGGTAAGCACCCAACCGCATGGTGCCGCCCAGATCGGCCTCACCGGCGACGGCCTCACGCTGGTCAGCCATCGTAGAGATCACCGGATCCGGTGTGGCAGGGTCGAATTCGGCCGAGTTGGCCTCGGTCAGCCCCACCGAGCGGGCCGCCTCGATCACGATGCACTGCAGGCCCAGGCACAGGCCCAGCACCGGCAGCCCGCGATGGCGGGCGTGCCGGATCGCGCCGATCTTGCCCTCGATGCCGCGGATGCCGAACCCACCGGGAATCAGCACGCCGTGCACGTCACCCAACGCAACGGCCGCACCGCTATCGGTCTCGCAGTCGTCGGAGGCGACCCAGCGCATCTCGACTTTGGCGCGATGAGCGAACCCGCCTGCGCGCAATGCCTCCGCCACCGACAGATAGGCGTCCGAGAGGTCGACGTACTTGCCCACCAAGGCGATTCGGACGGTTTCCTTGGGCTCGTGCACCCGGCGCAGCAGGTCGTTCCACTGCGTCCAGTCGACATCGCGGAACGGCAGGTTGAGCCGGCGCACCACATAGGCGTCAAGTTCCTCGCGGTGCAGCACCTTCGGAATGTCATAGATCGAGGGCGCATCGGGCGTCGAGATCACCCCGTCGATGTCGACGTCACACATCAGCGCGATCTTGTTCTTCAGCGGCTCGGGCACGTCACGGTCGCAGCGCAGGATCAGCGCGTCGGGGCTGATACCGATGCTGCGCAGCGCTGCCACCGAGTGCTGGGTGGGTTTGGTCTTCAGCTCGCCCGACGGCGCCAGATACGGCACCAGCGAAACATGCAGGAAAAAACAGTTCTCCCGGCCGACTTCGTGGCGAACCTGGCGCGCGGCCTCCAGGAACGGCAGCGACTCGATGTCGCCGACGGTGCCGCCGATCTCGGTGATCACCACGTCGGGCCGGTTGCCGGACGCATCGGGCTCGGCCATCGCCAGGATGCGACCCTTGATCTCGTCGGTGATGTGCGGAATCACCTGCACCGTGTCGCCGAGGTACTCGCCGCGGCGCTCCTTGGCGATCACCGACGAATACACCTGCCCGGTGGTCACATTGGCCGAGCCGGACAGGTTGCGGTCCAGGAAGCGCTCGTAGTGCCCGACGTCCAGGTCGGTCTCGGCACCGTCCTCGGTGACGAACACCTCACCGTGCTGGAACGGGTTCATCGTTCCCGGGTCGACGTTGAGATACGGGTCGAGCTTCTGCATCGTCACCTGCAGACCGCGCGCGGTCAGCAACTGACCGAGGCTGCTGGCGGTCAGGCCCTTACCGAGGGACGAGACAACGCCACCGCTGACGAAGATGTGCTTGGTGGCGGTCTGCGGGTGCTTGCGCAGTGGGGGCAAGAGCAACCTCCGTGACGTCGGGCAGGGGATCGCTGGGAACTACCTGGGGCCTGCCTACCCACGGAATCTCACCCTAACACCGACGCCGACAAGCCGGCGCTAACACGCGGGTGGCCTTCGTTACCGTCTTGGTTGCCCGCGGTCTACTGCGGGACGGTGAGCGACGCTGCGCCCGGTCCGATACCGAACTTGCCCGACGGCGCCCCGTTGATCAGGTTCTGCAGCGCCAGCACCGTGGTGATGCGGCCGGCTTCGGAGCTGATGTCATCGACCGTGGTCACATCGGCCGCCATCCCGGCGTCGGCCCGCGTCACCGCAAGAGCAGCGGTTCCGGAGGCCGAACCGTCCCGGCCCGCGAGCACCGTTCCCGACCCGTGCGGGGCCATCCCCGCGGCGAACCGGGCGACCGTGGAGCCCTGGTTGCCGGCGTCATCGCCCAGCGCTCCCCCGGTCACGACGACCGCGGTGTTGGCCGCGGCAAGGCGGTCGCCTTGGTAGGTCAGAAAGCCGGTGTCACGCAGCGCGGCAAGCACGGTGTCGCGCTGGGTGTCATCCGCCGGTCGGATCGCGGGGTTGCGATTGATCAGCAGCGCGATGCCGAGCAGGTCGCCCGCCTGCGAGCCCTGGTCGACCAGCGTGGTGCTCAGCTGCGCACCCGCGGGCACGATCGCGGAGTTGACCACCGAGCGCAGCTTCTCCGCGGAGTTGGCGTCGACGAACTGCTGCGTCAGCGCGACCGTGCCGGTGACGGTTCCGCCGGCTTGCCCGACCAACCGGCTTGTCGCTGCGACATCGTCGTCGTTGGCGTCAGGGGTGCGGAACAACACCACCGACTTGCCGGCCAACGCGTCCTTGACGATCCGGCTCGACATCTGCTTGTCGAAATCGTCAGCAGCCCCGAGCTTTTCGTTGAGTGCATTGCGCTGATCCGTCAACGAGATGATCTGCTTGTTGAGGTCCTGCTTTTCGTCGCGCAAACCGGACAGCAACGTGTCGGACAGCACGCCGGAGCCCAGGAAGACACCGACGGCCAGCGCAAGGAACACCGCAGCCAGCGAAATGGCATGGTGGCGTAGCGAAATCACAGCGGTGAGCCTTTCTGCTCTACGCCTAGGTCACCCAGCTCTGCACCCACAGCGAGAAGCGGTTCCAGTAGGTCACGATCCAGTCGATGACGAATGTGTCGGCCCGCGACACCCACAGCGCAGCGATGATCGCGAGCAACACCGCCAGGATGAGCATCGCGATGGCGCCGCCGGAAATGTGGTTCCGGTACAGCGTGGCAACAGCTTTCGCGTCCACAAGCTTCTCGCCGACCTTCAGCCGGGTGAGGAACGTCGACGGGTTGCTCTGCTGGCGGGAGCGGTCGAAGAATTCTTCGATGCTCGCCGAATGACCGGCCGTCACGATCAGCGAAGCGCCGTGGTGGTCGACGAGCAACAGCGCCAGGTCGGCGGCCGAACCGGCGGCCGGGAACGTCATCGCTCCGATGCCCAGGTCCTGAATGCGTTCCAGGCCGTTGGCGTGCCCGTCGGCATCGGCGGGAAGAACCACCTGCGCGCCGCTCTTGAGCACGTCGGCACTCATCTGGTCGGGGTTGCCGACGATCAACTGGGGCCGGTAACCGTTCTTCTGCAGCAGGTCCGCGCCGCTCTCCACACCGATGAGGACCGGTTGGTACTCCTTGATGAAGGGCTTGAGCGCTTTGAGGTCGTCTTCGGCGCCGGGGCCGTCGGCCACCACCAGGACATGGCGGCGGTACACGTCGACGTCGATGTCCGGGATGCCGATACCGTCGATCAGCAGCGGGCTCTCGCTGCGGATGAACTCGATGGTGTTGCCTGCGAACGCCTCCAGGTGCGCAACCAGCCCGGTCTTGGCGTCCTGCATGAGGTCGGCGATCTCTTCATCGCTGCGCTCCACGCCGAGGGCCAGGCGGCGATCGCCGGAGTACACCCCACCGTTGTGCAGCCGGATCTTCGCGCCGTCCTTGATCTTCTTGAAGACCTCGGGACCCGCGCTGTCGATCAGCGTGATGTTATTGGCCACCAACACTTCCGGGCCGAGGTTCGGGTACCGGCCCGAGATCGACGGGGAGGCGTTGACGACGCCGGCGATGTTCGCGTCGACCAGAGCGTCAGCGGTCATCCGGTCCAAGTCGAGGATGTCGAGCACCACGATGTCGCCCGGGCCGACGCGGCGCAGCAGGCGATCGATGTCGCGATCGACGCGGGCTGTCCCCACGACTCCTGGTCGTGCACCGGTATTACGGGAGAGAAGCGCTGACATCTTCATGCTGGGATTCTGTCGGCGACGGGGCGGATATTCGCGGAGGCGCGCCGTAACACCAGCCACACAAGTCACATCTTGTCACAGCAGTAACACGGTTCGGATACGCGTATCTCCCGCATCCGGGCCTCCACCAGCTACCGTCAGCTAACCGATCGACGGAGCCGAGTATGAACCGAATGTCCCGCGCGACCTGGTTCAGCGGGCTGCTCGTCGGGCTGGGTGTGGGTGCGGCCCTGCTGGCCGGGGGCGGCGTCGCCAACGCCGAGTCGCCCGGTACCGGCTCAGCGACCCACTCCGGCAGCACCTCGACCGGCTCGGTCGGCCACTCGCGGCCCTCGTCGACCGCACCGCGGTCCCGAAAGACGCCCACTGCGTCAAGGCTTTCCGCACCCCGGGCGGGAGTCGCCAGACCCGCGCCACGTCCCGTGCCGTCACCGCCTCCGGTGCCCGCCTTCGTCGAGGCAGTCACGACGTTCTTCGACGACCTCCACGACTCACTGACCGGAGCACCGGAAGCCCGCCCCACTCCGGTCGAGACGACGACGACCGCCTACGGCGCGATCGGGAAGTGGATGCTCGCCCGGAGTGGCGGCCTCGCCGACTGGCCCAGCCAGCAATATCCGTTCAAGACTCTGTATCAACCGATCAACGTGATCATCGTCGACCCGACGTCGACCACCGCCGAGGAGTCGGCCGACAAGCTCAACGCCGCCCTGGGCGCGGCCGGCTTCCCGGCACAGCCCGTCCATTCCACGGGGTATCAGGGGCTGATAGGCGGCGTCCTCTACGGGCAGCAGCCCACCGGACCCGAGCAGGCGTTCGCGAACGCCCATTGGCTCCTGCCCAACGATCACGGCCGGGTGTTCGGCGCGGCGCCCGCTCCAGGCGGGACCGGTTACGTGTGGACGGCCTCGTTCAGCCGCGAGCGCGCCGGCTTCTTCTATGTCGTCCCCACCCACGTCTACGTGTCGTTCAATCGAGCCCGCGACGCGGTCCGGGCCGCGCTGGTGCGCACCGGCGCAACCGATCTGGGATTGGTTGACATGGACAACGAGCTCGACCGCCGGACCACCACCACCGGCGACCACGACGGCTATGCCGTCGTCATCCGGCTCAGCTGAGTCCCCGGTCGCCCTGCGCGGCGTCGAGCAGTTCGCGGGCGTGAGCACGGCCGGTGTCGGACTCCCCCAGTCCGGCCAGCATCCGCGCCAGCTCGCCCACCCGCTGCTCGGTGTCCAGGCAGCGCACCCCGCTGGTCCCGTTGCCTGCGCTGTCGACGACGAGGTGGCTGTCGGCGTAGGCGGCGACCTGCGGCAGGTGGGTGACGACGATGACTTGGTGGGTGCGGGCAAGCCGCGCCAGACGGCGGCCGATCTGCACCGCAGCCCGACCCCCGACGCCGGCGTCCACCTCGTCGAACACCATCGTGGTGCCCTCCGCCGACGCGGCCAGCACTACTTCTAATGCGAGCATCACGCGGGACAGCTCGCCACCGGACGCGCTCTTGTTCAGCGGCAGGACGTCGGTGCCTCGGTGCGCGGTGAACCCGAACTCGACCAGGTCGATGCCTTCGCCACCGGCATGCACAGTCTCGCCAGACGGCAACCGCAGCGGTGCGCTGTCGTCGTCGCGGGCCGGCATCAGCGACACCGTGACGCTGAAGTCGGCGTGCGTCATCGCCAACCCGGTCAGCTCGGCGGTGATGGCCTTGGCCAAGCCCTTCGCCGCCTTCGTGCGGGCTTTGGACAGCTCAAGGGCGGACGTCGCCACCTGACCGGCGAGCTCGTCGACCCGGCGACCCAGCCCGGCGAGCGCGTCCTCGGAGACGTCGAGCTGCGCCAGGCGCTCCCGGGACTCCTTGGCCCACGCCAGCACACCGTTGACGTCGGCGGCGTACTTGCGGGTCAGGTTGCGCAGCTCGGCCTGGCGCGCGAGCTTGGTCTCCAAAGCGCTGGCGTCATCGGGCAGGTCGCCCAGAAAGTCGCCGAGTTCACGGGCGACGTCGCCGGCGACGGTCAGCGCGTCGGTGAGCTGACGGGCCAGGGCTCCCAGCGCAGGATCGTCAGTGGACTGCAGCAGGGCCGCCGCACGCCCCAAAGTATCTGTGGCCGAACGGGGTTCGCCGTCGGAGAGGTCGTCGGCCGAGAGATTCGCGCGGGCGCCGGCGACCGCCTCGCGCAGCGCGTCGAGTTCGGAGAGCCGGCGGATGTCGGCCACCAGCGATTCGTCTTCCCCGGGCGTCGGGTCGACGCCGTCGATCTCGGTCAACGCGAACTTCAGGCGGTCCGCCTCCTGAGCCAACTCGCGAGCCCGATTGGTCCGGTCCACCAGATCCCGCCGGGCCACCTGCCACTGGTCGCGCAGCTTCTTGTAGCGCTCGAGTTTCGCGTCGACCCCGGTGAAGCGGTCCAGGGCGGCGCGCTGTTCCTCGGGGCGCATCAGTCGCAACTGGTCGTTCTGGCCGTGCAGCGTCAGCAGTTCCGAGGTGAACGTCGACAGCGACTTGGCAGGCACGCTGCGCCCGCCGAGGTAGGCCCGCGAGGGCCCGTCACGGCTCACCGTCCGCAGCGCAATGATGCTGCCGTCGTCGTCGCGGTCGGCACCGGAGGAATCCAGGATCTCGTCGATCCGCTTACCAGTGGCGTCGTCGAGTTCTGCAGTGGCGAAACGGCCTTCGACGACGGCCCGCTCAGAACCCGACCGCACCCTGGTGGCATCGGCGCGTGCCCCGCCCAGCAGGTGCAGCCCCGTCACCACCATGGTCTTGCCGGTGCCGGTCTCACCGGTCAGCACGGTCAGTCCGCGGTCGAACTCCGCGGTGGCCGCGCTGATCGCGCCCAATGACTCGATCCGGATCTCAGCCAGCATCGCCGGTTCACTGCCCCCGCCAGCCGGTGACCGGCAGCCGGAATTTGCGCACCAGACGATCGGTGAACGGCGCGCTGTCGAGGCGCACCCACTTCAGCGGTGTCGTGCATTTGGTCACCTCGAGCCGCCCGCCGGCCGGCACCCGCATCTCGCGGCGGCCGTCGCAGAACACCAGCGCCTCGTGGCTGTCGTCCTCGATCTCGATGGCGATCAGCGCCGTCGGACTGGTCACCATCGGGCGTGCGAACAACGCGTGAGCATTGTTGGGCACCACGATCATCGCCTCAAGGTCCGGCCACACCACAGGCCCGCCTGCTGAGAACGCGTACGCGGTGGAGCCGGTCGGGCTCGACACCAGCACGCCGTCGCAGCCGAACGCGGAGACCGGCCTGCCGTCGATCTCCAGCACGACGCCGATCACCCCGAGCCGCGCACCCTTTTCCAGGCTGGCCTCGTTGAGGGCCCAGCCGCGGGCGATGACCTCACCCTTGTCGCGCACCGCGATGTCGAGGGTCATCCGCTCCTCGACGCGGTAGGTACGGGTGACGACGTGTTCGAGGACGGTGTCGATGGCCTCGGCTTCGGCCTCGGCCAAGAACCCGATGCGCCCCAGGTTGATTCCGAGCACGGGAATCTCCGCGTTGCGGGCCAGTTCGGCGGCCCGCAGGAAGGTGCCGTCACCACCGAGTACAAGCACGAGCTCGCATCCGACGGCCGCGTTGGCGTCGGCGTCGACCACCTCGGTGGTCGAGCCCACCGCCTGCATTTCGGTCGGGTCGAAATGGGTGCCGCGGTCCACGGATTCGGCGGAGAGAACACGCAGCGCTATGCCGTTGTCACCCAACACCTTTTCCACCCGGCGGGCCGTCTCGATGGCCTCCTCGCGGGCAGTGTGTACGACGAGCAGGATCGCCCGCTCAGAAGTCATTGCGGTCCTTCCGCGACGGCGCGGCGCACCGCGGCGTCCAGTTCGTCTCCGTGCAATCCGTTGTCTGTTTGGGCACGTAGCCACAAAAAGTATTCGACGTTGCCCGACGGGCCGGGCAGCGGGCTCGCGGTCGCGCCGAGGGTCTGCCAGCCGAGCTCACCGGCGCGAGCGGCGACGGCCAGCACCGCCGCGGTCCGTAGTTCCGGATCGGAGACCACCCCGCCTGCGCCGACCTGCTCGCGACCAACCTCGAACTGTGGTTTCACCATGGGAACGATATCGGCGTGCGGGGACGCGCAGACAGTCAGTGCGGGCAGCACCGTAGCCAGTGAAATGAACGACAGGTCGGACACGACGAGGTCGACGGGGCCGCCGATCGCGTCGGCCGTCAGATCCCGCACATTCGTGCGCTCGATAACCGCCACGCGCGGATCGGAGCGCAGCGACCAGGCCAGCTGGCCGTAGCCGACGTCGACGGCCACGACTTCGGTGGCGCCGCGGTCCAGCAGCACCTCGGTGAAGCCACCGGTCGAGGCGCCCGCATCGAGGCACCGCCGCCCGTCCGGGTCGATGCCGAAGGCATCGAGCGCTCCGATCAGCTTGTGGGCGCCCCGCGACACCCAGGTGCGCTCGTCGCCGACGTCGACGGTCAGGTTGGCGGTGACGGCGACTGCGGTGGCGGGTTTGACCGCACGCATGCCGTCAATGCTTACCCGGCCGGCGCCGATGAGTTCGGCGGCCTGCTGTCGTGACCGCGCCAGTCCACGACGGACCAGCTCAGCGTCAACCCGGGCACGCCGCGTCATGCGCGAACTCAGCCCTTCTCCACCGATTCCAGCGCATTGACCAAGATCTGGTGCGCTTCCTCGAGCTGCCGTCCGACGGCATCGATGTCCACACCGGCGACATCGACGCTGTCGGGATCGACGCTGGGCAGCTGGGCCAGCACAGCGTCGACATCGGCGCGGATCTGTTCGGGGTCGGTGCTCATATCACCGTTCACGCTAGCTGATCCTGCGCCGTCAGCAGGGACCAGCGCTGCAGCGCGGCGCGTGCGGAGTCGTCACCGGCAAGCACCGTCAGGTGGTGTTCGCCGTCGGCCGCATCCCACACCGCGCGAGCAGTCGCGCGGACCACCGAGAGTTGGTCGTCGCTGTGGTCTGCGCCAGCCGCGGTCACGATCACCGAGCCGTCAACGACCTCGACATCCCAGGCCGCCTGCTCGGCCACTCGCAGGGCCTCGGAGTCGACGTGCAGATCGCGGAGGTCGGCGCCGATGTAGGTGGGGCGTTGCTCCGGGACCGCGTGCACCGCCTCGGCCGCGGTGCTGACCCCGCACAGCACCATCAAACTGGGCAGATCCGCGGCGTTGGCGCCGGCAATATCGGTGTCGAGGCGGTCACCGACCACCAGCGGCGTGTCAAAGGTGCCCCGCGCCAACGCATCTCGCATCAGCGCCGGAGCGGGCTTACCTGCCACCTGGTATTCGGCGTCGGTGGCGGTGCGCAGTGCGGCGACCATCGAGCCGTTTCCGGGTAGCAGTCCCCGCTCGGTGGGCAGGGTGCGGTCGACGTTGGCCGCCACCCACAATGCACCGGAGCGGATGGCCAGCGCGGCCTCCGCCAGATCGGGCCACCCGGTGGTCACCGAGTGACCCTGCACGACGGCCACGGGCTCGTCATCAAACCGTCTGACCGGCTGCAGCCCGACCGCCTCGATCTCACCCGCCAGCGCGTCGGTCCCGACGATCAGCACCTTCGCCCCCGGATGGAGCTGCTGCGCCAACAGTCGTGCCGCGCTCTGGGCGCTGGTCACCACATCAGGGGCGTCCGCGACGAAGCCGAGCTCGCGCAAGTGCGCGGCCACGTCCTCGGCGGCACGGGAGGCGTTGTTGGTGACGAACAGCTTGCGGGTCTGCGCGACCGCGAGGGCGTCGATAGCGCCCTCGGTCGGCTCATGACCGCGAAACACGGTGCCATCCAAATCGAGCAGCAAGCAATCATGTTGCTGCGCAAGGGTAGTCATCTCAGGCCAGCTCGCCGACCCGGTCTTCGGCGTCGGTGACGCCCTCGACATCGGCAGCGGCGGCATGGATGAACCACTGCAGCGCGTCGTCACCGCGATCGAGGGCCAGAAGCGTCTCGGCGTAGGCGTAGAACAGTCGGGCGGCGGTCGAGCCGGTGCGCGACGGATCGGGCTGCGGTGTGGACAACACCACCAGCGCCTGTTCGAGCTGGCCGAGGTCGGCACGCGCCCCGGCGGCAACGATCCGAAGCTCGTCGGCGTCGTCGCCGGTGAGCTCAGCCGCTTCGGGGCTGCGGGCCAGTTCGATGGCCCGTTCGGGCCGCCCGACGCCGCGTTCGCAGTCGGCGATCAGGGGAAGCAGTTGAGACTTGCTGCCCATCCGCCGGGCGGCACGGAATTCGGATAGTGCCTGCGCCCAGTCGCCGCACTGGTAGGCGGCGATGC
Organism: Mycolicibacterium rhodesiae; assembly: GCF_002086695.1. Lineage (GTDB taxonomy): Bacteria > Actinomycetota > Actinomycetes > Mycobacteriales > Mycobacteriaceae > Mycobacterium > Mycobacterium rhodesiae. The sequence goes on along the minus strand of NZ_MVIH01000027.1, from coordinate 586 downwards.
CGACCGCTTCGCGTACCGCCGCGATCCGCCCCGAACGGGCCCGCGCGGCCTGCGCGTGTTCCAGAGCGGCCTGCGGGTCTTCGTCGAGCAGTTCGCCGGCGGCGACCAGATGGCGGGCCACGGTGTCGGCGGTCGACTTATCCAAAGTCGTGAGTTCGCCGCGGATTTCGGGCGCGAGTTGCTTGGCCTCGATGGATGACGGGATGACCGGACCGGCCTGGCCCGCGCTACTGCCGTCGCCATCGGCGGCCTGCCGTGGCTGCGCCGGACGGGCGCGGCCAGGCCCCGACCGGCGCGGCGCGTCGATGCCCCGGCGATCGCGGCTTCCAGCACCTGCCGTCGAGGGACGACGGGGCGGACGCCCACCGGAATTGCCTTGCCTGTCATCAACCACGTGTAAAGGATACGGGCAGGCCTCAGACAGCCACAATTCGGATAATTGAAAAGTCGACCATGAAATTCGGGAATTGAAATGGAAACGCCCCCCGATTTCTCGGGGGGCGTTTCACTAAATTGTGTTCGGCGGTGTCCTACTTTTCCACCCTGTTGGGTAGTATCATCGGCGCTGGTAGGCTTAGCTTCCGGG
>NZ_MVIH01000026.1 GCF_002086695.1 Mycolicibacterium rhodesiae | reverse complement strand
GCCCCGAACGCCGCGCCCCCACCCGCACCTGCCCCGGCGCCGGAACCGACGACCTAGATACTCTGGGCACGTGCAGAAGCCCAATCGTGTCGCCGCGGCCGGCGCCTGGCTGTTGGAGAACGGCCACCGGACGCTGCTCGCGCTCACCGGCGGCCGGTACCCCCGGACTGTGATGGGCATGCTGACCGTCGAGTTGCATACCGTGGGCCGCAAATCCGGGAAGCCGTACGCCAACCTGTTGACGTCTCCGGTGCACGACAAGGAGCGCATCGTCGTCGTGGCCTCCAAGGGCGGGCACCAGGACCACCCCGACTGGTACAAGAACGCGATGGCCAACCCGGAGGTCGCCGTGACCGTCGACGGCGCGACGGTTCCGATGCTGGCCCGCACCGCCAGCCCAGAAGAGCGGGCCGAGTTGTGGCCACGAGTTGTCAAGGCTTACAAGGGATATGCGGGCTATCAGCGCAACACGCCGCGCGAGATCCCGTTGCTGATCCTGGAGCGCCGCCGAGCGTTCCGATAGTCAGACAGCCGGCGTCCAGCCCGTGGTGTCGGCCCATTCCCACGCGCGGCGGTAGGCATCGAGGAACCACGGCTCCTTCGCTTGCGCATAGGCCCCGATGTCTGCGTGCTGAGCCGCGGAGTGTTTGACCGCCAGATAGTCGGACCGCACACCAGGGTTGGCCTTGAGCCAGTCCACGAACAGCAGAGCGAACCGCTGATTGGGCCAGCCGTCCACCCGGATGTGCACGTTGGTGGGCCGGCCCGGGTCGCCGGAGGCGTGGAAACGCTTGTGCCACAAGGCCGGATCGGTACGTGCCTTCGGCACATCGGAGGTGATCGACTCGACGCGGGGATACCCGGCCCGCAGTAGGTCTTCGACGAGTTCGTCGGCGACCTCGAGCGAGGGGACGGTCACCTGGACGTCGATGACGTCCTTGGCGTCCATGCCGGGCACCGCCGTCGACCCGATGTGGTCGATGCGCACCGCCCGATGCCCGCAGGTGGTGTTGAGCCGGGCCAGAATCCGCCGAGCCTGATCGGGCCAGGTCGGATCGGCAGGCACGACGGCAGCCGAGCTCGGCACCGGCGTGCGGGTGGTGAGGTTGTGGGCGAACGGCAGGATCCGCTGGTACCACAGCTCCCGAGCCTGCTCGACGAGCTGCCCCGCAGAGCCGGAGTTGTCCAACCAGACGTCGGCCACCTGCCGACGCTGCTCCTCGGTGGCCTGCATGGCGATGCGGGCCCTGGCATCCTCCTCGCTGAACCCGCGGTATTCGATCAGCCGCTTCACCCGGAGCTCCGGATCGGCGTGCACGATGATCACCAGCGGGAACATCGGCGCCATCTGCGACTCGACCAGCAGCGGGATGTCCTCGACGATCACGGCATCCTCCCCCGCGGCGGCGATCAGCTCCGAGCGCCGAGTCGCCACCAGCGGGTGAACGATGCCGTTGAGGGTCTGCCGCTTCTCCTCGTCGCCGAATGCGATCCCGGCCAACGCCGGGCGGTTCAGCGCACCGTCGGGCAGCAGGATCTGTGAGCCGAACGCATCGACCAGCTTGGCCAGGCCTTCGGTGCCCGGTTCGACGACCTCGCGGGAGATCACATCTCCATCGACGACGATGCCGCCACATTCCGAGAACGTGGCGGACACGGTCGACTTGCCGGCGCCGATACCGCCGGTGAGTCCAATACGCAGCACTGCACCAGTCTTTCAGGCAGCCCAGACGACGAACGCCCCGGCTCGGGTGAGCCGGGGCGTCAATCGTGGATTACTTAGGCGTTGCCCGCCAGCTTCTCGCGCAGAGCGGCGAGCTGAGCATCGCTGGCCAGCGAACCACCGGCCGACTCACCCGAGCTGGAGGAGGAGGACGACGTTGCGCCGTTACCGGCCGGACGCTCGGCCGCCTCGGCTTCAGCCTTGGCGAACTTCTCCATCTGCGCGGTGTGCATCTTGTGCCGGCGCTCGGCCTCGGCGTAGCGGGCCTCCCACTCGGTGCGCTGCTTGTCGAAGCCTTCCAACCATTCGTTGGTGTCGGCGTCGAAGCCCTCCGGGAAGATGTAGTTGCCCGCATCGTCGTAGCTGTCGGCCATGCCGTACTTCGAGGGGTCGAACTCCTCGGTGTAGTCCTCGTTGGCCTGCTTGAGGCTCAGCGAGATGCGGCGGCGCTCCAGGTCGATGTCGATGACCTTGACCATGGCGTCGTCGCCGACCTGCACGACCTGATCCGGCACCTCGACGTGGCGCTCAGCCAACTCGGAGATGTGCACCAGACCCTCGATGCCTTCTTCGACACGGACGAACGCACCGAACGGCACCAGTTTGGTGACCTTGCCCGGCACGATCTGGCCGATGGCGTGGGTGCGGGCGAAGTGGCGCCACGGGTCTTCCTGAGTCGCCTTGAGCGACAACGAAACCCGCTCGCGGTCCATGTCCACGTCGAGCACCTCGACGGTGACCTCGTCGCCCACCTGAACCACCTCGGACGGGTGATCGATGTGCTTCCAGGACAGCTCGGACACGTGCACCAGGCCGTCGACGCCGCCGAGATCGACGAACGCGCCGAAGTTGACGATCGAGGACACGACACCCTTGCGGATGGCGCCCTTCTGCAGCTGGTTGAGGAACTCGCTGCGCACCTCGGACTGCGTCTGCTCCAGCCACGCGCGGCGCGAGAGCACCACGTTGTTGCGGTTCTTGTCCAGCTCGATGATCTTGGCCTCGATCTCCTTGCCGATGTACGGCTGCAGATCGCGGACGCGTCGCATCTCGACCAGCGACGCGGGCAGGAAGCCGCGCAGGCCGATGTCGAGGATCAGGCCGCCCTTGACGACCTCGATGACGGTGCCCTTGACGGCCTCGTCCTTCTCCTTGAGTGCCTCGATGGTGCCCCAGGCGCGCTCGTACTGGGCGCGCTTCTTGGACAGGATCAGGCGGCCTTCCTTGTCCTCCTTGGTGAGGACGAGGGCTTCCACCTCATCGCCGACGGACACAACCTCATTGGGGTCGACGTCGTGCTTGATGGAGAGTTCGCGGGAGGGGATGACGCCCTCGGTCTTGTAGCCGATGTCGAGCAAGACTTCGTCACGGTCAACCTTGACGATGGTCCCTTCGACGATGTCGCCATCGTTGAAGTATTTGATGGTCTTGTCGATCGCGGCGAGAAAGTCCTCGGCCGAGCCGATGTCGTTGACGGCTACTTGCGGCGAGGTGACGGTGGGACTTGGCATATTGTTGGGTTGCTCCGGACAGGCGTAATCGTAGGGACAGTTCTCTGGGATGTATCTGTGGTGCTGTACCCGCAGAGTGCACACAGGTACTGTCCGAGACTACTCGACTAGGCACACGCTGGACAAACCCGGGTCTGTGAGCCCGCTGTGGACGGCCCTCGTCGAATACCCTGCTCAGGTGTCCTACCCCTTCCCGCCGCAGTTGCCCCGGCCGGTCCGCAAGGTCGGCGCACCGCTGGCGGTGATCATCGTTCTCGGCACGGTCGCCGGTTTGATCTTGACGCTGCTGACCGCGGTGAACCCGGCCGGCACCGTGATCGGTTTCGTCCTGGCCACTACGGCCACGACGCTGGTGGTGCTGTCGTATCTGTGGCTGGACCGGTGGGAACCGGAGCCGCCGCGGCTGCTGGTGTTCGCCTTCGTCTGGGGTGCCTCGGTTGCCGTCGTGGTGTCGGTGGGCCTCGAGGTGGTCTTCGACGCCGCGGTCAACACCGCCGGTTCGGAGTCCAGCCCCTTCACCATCGCGGTCGGCGCTCCGCTCATCGAAGAGGCGGCCAAGGGGGCGTTCCTGCTGTTGATGATGACGGGTGTGCGCCGCGCCGAGCTGAACTCACTGACCGACTGCCTGGTCTATGCGGGGATGACGGCGATCGGCTTCGCCTGGCTGGAGAACATCTTCTACATCGCCGACGGCGGCTCGCTGGGCGATTCCCTGCTGACCGCGGGATTGCGTCTCGTGATGGGGCCGTTCGCCCACCCACTGTTCACGACTTTCACCGCAATCGGCGTGCATTTCGCTCTGCAACAACGCAGTTGGTTCGCCAAAGCGGGGTGCGTGGTGCTCGGGTACCTCGCCGCGGTGGTGATGCACGGGCTGTGGAACGGTTCGACGCTCGTCGGTGTCGGCGCCTACTTCGGGGTGTACGTGGTGTGGATGATGCCGGTGTTCGCCCTGGCTGTCACGCTGGCGGTGCGCAGCCGCCGGCGCGAGCAGCGTGTGGTGGCCGAGAAGCTGCCGGGCATGGTCGCCGCGGGTCTGGTCACCCCTGCCGAGGCCGGCTGGCTGGGGTCGATCCGCACCCGTAAGGAGGTCGTGGCCGCGGCCACCCGTTTCGGCGGGCGCCCGGCCGGCCGCGGGGTCAAGAACTTCGCCATCCAGGTTGTCGAGCTGGCATTCGTCCGGGACCGCATCGACCGCGGTTTCGGCGATGCCCGGGTGTTCGCGCTGCAGCAGCTCGAGGTCGACGGTGTGGTCGCTGCCCGCGCCGCCGCCGGGCCGGCGCTGCACTGGCTGAACGGCTACCGGCCGCCGGTATAGGGCTGCGACTAGGCGATGACGGTGTAGCCGAGGTCCTCGAGCATGCCGATCTCGACCGCTGTCAACTTGATGCGGCGAACGCCCGTTCCGATGCTCGGGCTCATCAGCGACCCCGCGAACGTCGAACCGTTCAGATGCGCGCCGGTGGCGTCCAGCGGCACCAATCGGCCGTAGGCCGCAGTCGCATTCGGACCGCCGAAGTAGACGCTGCCGCCGCGGGTGGTGGCCCAGGAGCCGTTGCTCGAGAACAGACGGGTACCGGTGCTGGTTGTAACGAAGCCGTCCAATTTCGTTCGGTAGGTCGACGACGATGCGCTGCCGACCGTCGAAAGGAAGCCCAGCGTGTGCACGAGTTCGTGCAATGCAACTGTTTCAAAATCGGTTTCGAGGAAGTTCGGGGTGCTGTCGAAGGACCAGGTGTGCGCGGAGTTGAACACGATGGTGCCATCGGCCTGCGTGCCGTTCTGGTCGATCCCGGTGAGGATCTTGTGTTGCACCACAGTGTCTTCGAACTTTCCCCCACCGACGATGGCGAGGGAGCTGCTGCCGGTACCGAGCAGGCTGGAACCGGGTGTGCTCTGGACGGTGATCAGATAGCTGACGGTCACCGGGAGTGCGGCCGACGGCACGATGCGCGACGCCAAGAAATCCCCGGCCGCCTGTAGAGCAGCACGCGAAGCGGGGGTCCACAACGGCTCCGATCCGGAATCGAACGTGAACGCGAAGTGCAACGCCGGCGTCCCGATTGCGTACTGGTTCACCGTGACCGACGCCGTCGTGCTCGGCGAGCGGAAGAGGTTCAGCAGGTTGATATGCGGTCCGACATCCGTTGCACGCACGGCGAACTCGTCAGTGCCGGTGAAATCCGACCCTGGGGTGTAGGTGAACGTGCCGTCGGGGGCAATCGCAACGGTGCCGTGCAGCGGCGCACCGGCGCCTGCAGGGACGACCTTGTACTTGATCACGTCCCCTTCGGGGTCGACCGCGCCGATGGTTCCGCTGATCACCCCGTCATGCTGACCGGTGACCTGGACCGGCTGCACAGTCGGTGCGTTGTTGAAGAAGGTGCGGCGAATCTGCAACGGCAGGTGGTCGACGAAATTCTGGACGGGGTTCGCTGACGCCGACGCCGCGGGCCGAGCAGCAATCGGGGCGCTGACGATTGGATCGGATGTTGTCGTCACCGCCGCCTGCGTCGTCGGTGCCGGTCGCCTCGCGCCTACCAGCGGGGAGCCGAGCAAAGGTGTCTGGCGGGCGCTGACCGCCGACGGCCTCGCGGCGGCTCGCTGGGTGGGCGCGGCGTGTCCGGACTGGCGGGCAACGCCACCGCTCGGCTTGGCGTGCCCTGTCGACGCCGACGGCGAACTCGATCCGCCCCCGTCGTCAGCGCATGCGACACCGGCCGCCTGCAGCCCGACCCACGAAAGCCCCACCATGAAGGCAAACGCACCGACGCGCGCCTCCCACCCAACCTTCGACATCGAAATCCCCCCGGTTTTCGCGCATGTGATGCGGTCGGACCGACGGTACAGTCTCGGACGTCATTGCAACGATATTTCGCCTAACGAATTTGCTCGGCGCCCCAATTCAACCGGCGACGTGGGGTACTGGTGCGCGGCGGCGTCCCAACTCGTCGAGGATGTCGCGCTCACTGGCTGAACGACTGAGACTGCCAGCCGCCTCCCATGTTCGGCTCCTACCTTCGCGGGCATGATCCAGCACATCCTGGAATATGCCGGCATCGGGGTGCTGGCCACCTCCGGTGCGGTGGTCGGCGTCCGCAAGGGCTTTGACCTGTTCGGCATCGCCGTTTCGGCTGCTTTGACCGGTATCGGCGGCAATCTGCTGCGCGACGTCCTGCTGGGCGTCTTCCCGCCCGCCTCGCTGCAGCGGTGGGCCCCGATCACGGTGTGTGTTGTGGCTGCACTGCTGACCACGGCATTCGCCAAGCTGGTCATCAGGCTCAGCCAGTTGGTCCTGGTTCTTGACGCCATCGGCATGGGGTTCTTCGCGACCACCGGCGCGGCGATCTCGGTCGATCACGGTGCCAGCTACTTCGCTGCGGCGCTGCTCGGCATGGTCTCGGCCGTCGCGGGCACCATCATGCGCGACGTCGTCGCGCGGGACGTGCCGATGGTCATGGGACCCGACGACATGTATGCCGCGCCCGCGGTACTGGGTGCGGTCGTCTACGTCGTGATCGATTCGATGGGTTCACAGTGGCTGGGGGTAGCGATCGGATCGCTGGTGGCAACACTCCTACGGCTGGCCGCCATCACCTTCCACTGGCGACTGCCCACCGGGCCGCGCGAGCTGCACCTGCGGCCGGACCCGGACGATCACCATCAATGCGCGGCGGCGTCCCAGCTGCGGCCGTACCCGACCGACACCTCGAGCGGAACGTCCAGCGCATAGGCGCTGCCCATCTTGTCGCGGACCAGCTCGTCGAGGGTGTCGCGTTCGCCGGGAGCGACTTCGAACAGCAGCTCGTCGTGCACCTGCAGGAGCATGCGCGATGCCAGTCCACGTTCCTTGATCGCCGAGTCGACGTTGATCATCGCCACCTTGATCAGGTCGGCGGCGCTGCCCTGGATGGGCGCGTTGAGTGCCGCGCGTTCGGCGGCCTCACGCACCTGCCGGTTGCTGCTGTCCAGTTCCGGCAGATAACGGCGACGGCCGAACACCGTCGAGGTGTATCCGTCTTTGCGAGCCTGGTCGACGATGTCGCGCAGGTAGTCCCGGATTCCGCCGAACCGGTTGAAGTACTGCTCCATCTGGACCTTGGCTTCTTCGGTCGAGATCTTCAGCTGCGCCGACAGGCCGTACGCACTCAACCCGTAGGCCAGGCCGTACGACATCGCCTTGACGCGGCGCCGCAGTTCCGCGTTGACCTCGTCGATCGGGACGTCGAACGCGCGCGACGCGACGAACGAGTGCAGGTCCTCCCCGGTCCGGAACGCCTCGATCAGGCCTTCGTCCTTCGACAGGTGCGCCATGATCCGCATTTCGATCTGGCTGTAGTCGGCGGTCATCAGCTCGGCGTAGCCGCCGCCCACGATGAACGCGTCGCGGATCTGCCGCCCGGCGTCGGTGCGGATCGGGATGTTCTGCAGGTTGGGTTCGGTCGACGAAAGCCGCCCGGTCGCGGCGATGGTCTGGTTGAACGTGGTGTGGATGCGCCCGTCGGCGGCCACGGACTTGAGCAACCCATCGACGGTGACCTTGAGTCGGGTGGCGTCGCGGTGGGCCAGCAGATGCTCGAGGAAGGGGTGGCCGGTCTTGTCGAACAGGGACTGCAGCGCGTCGGCGTCGGTGGTGTACCCGGTCTTGGTGCGCTTGGTCTTCGGCATGCCGAGTTCATCGAACAGCACGACCTGCAGCTGCTTGGGTGACCCCAGGTTGATCTGCTTACCGATCACCTCGTACGCCGCGTCGGCGGCTTGCCGAATCTGCTCGGCGAACTCCCGCTCCAGAGTGTTCAGTTTGTCCAAATCGACTGCGATGCCGACGTTTTCCAAACCGGCCAGCACGGCCTGCACCGGTAGCTCCATCTGGCCCAGCAGCGACGACGAGTCGATGCGCTCCAGCTCCTCGTCCAGTGCGTCGGCCAGGTCGGCGACCGCACGAGCGCGCAGGATGAGCGTCTGCACCGCCTGGTCGTCCACCCCTTCGCTGTCATCGAGAAGCGAAAGCTGTTGCTGCTCAGGGTTATCGGCACGCAACTCGCGACGGAGGTAACGCAGCGACAGGTCGTCGAGGGCGAAGCTGCGTTGCCCGGGCCGCACCAAGTACGCCGCCAGCGCGGTATCGGAGGTGACGCCGGCCAGCTGCCAGCCCCGACCGGCGAGATCGTGCATCGCAATCTTGGCCTCGTGCAACACCTTTGGTGCACTGTCATCGGCCAGCCAGGCTCCCAGCGCGGCCTCGTCGTCGGGGGTCAGAGTGGCGGTGTCGATGTAGGCGCCGTCGCCGTCGGCGGTGGCGATCGCCAGTGCGGTGGCATCACCGTCGTACACCCGGTGGGTGCCGACGACCGCGACACCGGACCGGGCGCCAGTGCGGGCGTGCTCGTCCAGCCACGCCGCCACCGTGCCGGGTTCGAGTTGCCCACCGCGGACATCGAAGCCCTCGTCGACCTCCGGTTCGACGGCGGCCAGCGTGTCGAACAGCCGATCGCGCAGGACGCGGAATTCGAGGTCGTCGAACAGACGGTGGATCTGGTCGCGGTCCCACGGCTGCACGCGCAGCGTGTCGGGGGTCTGCGCGAGCGGGACCTCCTTGACCAGTTCGGTGAGATCCCGGTTGAGGATGACGCTGGACAGGTTCTCGCGCAACGCATCTCCGACCTTGCCGCGTACCGCGTCGACATTGTCGACCAATCCCTGCAGCGAGCCGTATTCGACGATCCACTTGGCGGCGGTCTTCTCCCCCACCCCCGGGATGCCCGGCAGGTTGTCGCTCGGGTCGCCCCGCAACGCCGCGAAGTCGGGATACTGCGTGGGCGTCAGACCGTACTTCTCCACCACTGCCTCGGGGGTAAACCGGGTCAGGTCACTGACGCCCTTGCGCGGGTAGAGCACCGTGACGTCCGGGCTGACCAGTTGCAGCGCGTCGCGGTCGCCGGTGACGACCAGCACCCGGTAGTCCTCCTGCTCGGCCTGGGTGGCCAGCGTGGCGATGATGTCGTCGGCCTCGAATCCGGGCTCGGCCAGCACGGTGATGCCGAGTGCATTGAGCACTTCCTTGGTGATCTCGATCTGGCCGCGGAACTCGTCCGGCGTCGCCGAGCGGCCTTCTTTGTACTCCGGGTACTTCTCCTTGCGGAAGGTCTGCCTGGAGACGTCGAAGGCGGCGGCCACGTGGGTGGGCGTCTCATCGCGCAGCAGGTTGATCAACATGGCGGTGAAGCCGTACACCGCGTTGGTGGTCAGCCCGTTCTTGGTTTTGAAGTTCTCGGCGGGCAGTGCGTAGAACGCCCGAAACGCGAGCGAATTGCCATCCAGCAGCAGCAGGGTCGGTTTCTGGTCCGTAGCGCTCGCCGTCACGCCATCACTCTATGCACCGCCCCCGACACTCAGTACCCGAGGAGCTTGCGGAATCGTTGCCCGACGGCCATCGACTGGCCCATCCGCTGCACCCATCCGTCGAGTGCGGCCTTGGTGTCGGCCGGATCCCAGCCGCGCTCCTGGCCGAGGGCGAGCATGCCGGCCTCGTCGGTGACTCCACGCTTCTGTGCGGCGAGGGCGAGTTCGGCGTAATTGCCCAACGAGATGCCGTTGATCGGCTCCCAGATCGGATCGTCGTCGGCGACCGACTTGTTCGACGGGCCGCCCAGCAGGGCGGGATCACTGAGTTTCTTGAAAAGTCCCATGCCACGAGTCCACCCCGCATCGTCGGCTACCGATCCCAACTTTCCGAACTGGAACACGTTTCAGTTCGGCCGCCCCCATCGAATACGATGACCCGGTGCCAGCTTCTCCAGACGCCCCCACACAACTACCGGCGATCGACGGTTGGTGGGACCACGACGACGCCGGTGTGCCGCATCTGATCGGCGCCAAGTGCCCGCAGTGCGGGACCTACGTGTTCCCGCCGCGGGCCAACAACTGCCCCAACCCGGCCTGCGACAGCGACGTGCTCGAAGCTGTCGCGCTATCGCGCCGGGGCACGGTCTGGAGTTACACCGAGAACCGCTACGCACCGCCCCCGCCCTACCCCTCGCCGGACCCATTCGAACCGTTCGCGGTCGCCGCCGTCGAGCTCGCAAACGAGGGTCTGATCGTGCTGGGCAAGGTCGTCGAGGGCACGCTGGCCGCCGACCTGAAGGTCGGGATGGAAGTGCAGCTCACCACCATGCCGCTCTACACCGACGACGACGGCACCGAGCGCGTCACCTACGCATGGGAGATCGCGAAATGACCGCTGAACCGGTGTACATCCTCGGTGCAGGCATGCACCCGTGGGGCAAATGGGGCCGCGACTTCACCGAGTACGGTGTCGTCGCCGCCCGTGCCGCGCTCGCCGAGGCGGGATTGGACTGGCGCCAGATCCAACTGGTGGCCGGCGCCGACACCATCCGCAACGGCTACCCCGGCTTCGTGGCGGGTGCGACGTTCGCGCAGAAACTCGGCTGGAACGGCATCCCGGTCACCTCGAGCTATGCGGCCTGCGCCAGCGGTTCGCAGGCCCTGCAGAGCGCGCGGGCGCAGATCCTGGCCGGCTTCTGCGACGTCGCGCTGGTCATCGGCGCGGACACCACGCCGAAGGGCTTCTTCGCCCCGGTCGGCGGCGAGCGCCGCAACGATCCCGACTGGCAGCGCTTCCACCTGATCGGCGCCACCAACACGGTGTACTTCGCGCTGCTGGCCCGCCGCCGGATGGATCTCTATGGCGCCACCCTCGAGGACTTCGCGCAGGTGAAGGTCAAGAACGCACAGCACGGCCTCAATAACCCGTACGCCCGGTACCGCAAGGAGGCCAGCGTCGAGGACGTGCTGGCCAGCCCGGTCGTCTCCGATCCCCTTCGGCTGCTGGACATCTGCGCGACCTCCGATGGTGCGGCCGCGGTGATCGTGGCCAGCAAGGCGTTCGCCGAGAAGCATCTCGGCTCGGTTCAGGGCGTGCCGTCGGTGCGCGCGGTGAGTCTGCAGAGTCCGCAGTACCCGCAGCACCTGCCCGAATTGCCGGACATCGCAACCGATTCCACCGCCGTGGTGCCGGGACCGGACCGCGTCTTCAAGGATCAGATCCTCGACGCCGCGTACGCCGAGGCCGGCATCGGCCCCGAGGATCTGTCGCTGGCCGAGGTCTATGACCTGTCCACCGCGCTGGAACTCGACTGGTACGAGCATCTGGGCTTGTGCGCCAAGGGCGAAGCCGAACAGCTGCTGCGCAGCGGCGCCACCACGATCGGCGGCCGGATTCCGGTCAACGCCTCCGGCGGCCTGGCCAGCTTCGGCGAGGCCATCCCCGCCCAGGCGATCGCCCAGGTCTGCGAACTCACCTGGCAGCTCAAGGGTCAGGCGACCGGCCGTCAGGTCGAAGGCGCCAAGGTCGGCGTGACCGCCAATCAGGGCCTGTTCGGCCACGGCTCATCGGTGGTCGTCGCGCGCTAGGTGAGCCGTACCGTCGTCGTCACCGTCAAGCCGGGCAGCCGTAAGGGGCCGCTGGTCGAGACCGCCGAGGACGGTTCGCTGACGATCTTCGTACGGGAGCCTGCCGTCGAGGGCAAGGCCACCGAGGCCGCGGCTCGGCTGCTCGCGAAGCACCTGGGGGTACCGCGCAGCGCGGTGACGTTGACGGCGGGCGCGACGTCTCGGGTCAAGCGGTTTCGCGTCGAGTAGTCTGAGCGCCGCCGCCCCGCCAGACCTCGACGGCATCCTGCAGCGGCAAACCCAGTGCGTCACAGAGGCTTACAACGGTGCCGAAGCTGGGACTGGGCAACCGCCCGACCTCGATTTTGCGCAGTGTCTCCGGGGAGATACCCGCATCCTTGGCGATGGCCTCCGGTGGCCGGCCGGCCCGCGCCGTCCTGATCAACGCGCCGAGACGTTGTCCGGCTCGGATCTGCTCGGGGCTCAGCGGTACGCGCACCATGCCGCCGAGTATACGGTATAAAAATACCGACGAAGGGAACGCACTCCGATGATCGAACTCAAGACCGCCAAGGAAATCGACAAGATGGCCGTCACGGGTGACTTCGTGGCGCGCACACTGGCGACGCTGGCGCACGAGGCCGAACCGGGCGTGAACCTGATGCAACTCGAACACCGCGCCAGGGCACTGATCGACGAGCGCGGTGCGATGTCCTGCTACTGGGACTACTCGCCGTCGTTCGGCCGCGGCCCGTTCCGCAATGTCATCTGCCTGTCGGTCAATGACGCTGTACTGCACGGCCTTCCGTGGGATTACGTACTGCAGGACGGCGATCTACTCAAGCTGGACTTCGCCGTCTCGATCGACGGGTGGGTGGCCGACTCCGCGGTCACGGTGATCGTCGGAGACAACCCCAACCCCGCGGACACCGCATTGGTCGACTCCACCCGCCGCGCACTGGACGCCGGTATCGCGGCCGCGGTTCCGGGCGGGCGTCTCGGCGATATCTCGGCGGCGATCGGCGACGTGGCCGCCGCCTCGGGATACGCCGTCAACACCGACTTCGGCGGACACGGACTGGGCCGCACCATGCATGAGGACCCGCATGTACCCAACCGAGGCAAACAGGGCCGCGGCATGATCCTCAAACCCGGCCTGACGCTGGCGCTCGAGCCGTGGTGGGGACGCGGAACCAACCAGCTGATCGTCGATCCCGACGGCTGGACACTGCGGGCCGCCGACGGATCCAACACGGCCCATTCCGAACACACGATCGCGATCACCGAGCAGGGCGCCCGCATCTTGTCTACCGTCGTCTGATGCCGGATTGGGACACGTTCGCCGTCATGGTCGGCGGCGTCGGGGGCGCGCTCGTCGGACTGCTCTTCGTCGCAATATCCATCCATGCCAAGCAGATCGGGGACTCCCCCAGCCTGCGCCACCGCGCCGCCCAGACGCTGGTCGTATTCACCACACTGCTCCTGGTCGCAGTCGTGCTGGCCGTTCCGGGACAACCGGACCGGGTGATCGGCGCCGAGCTCGTCGTCCTGGCGGTGGGCTCGGCGATCCTGTTGATCCGGCTGGGCCGGTCGGCTGAGGGCACCGACAACACTGCGCTCGGAGCGCTCCTCAAGCGCGTCAATCCGAATGTGACCACGGCGCTGGGAATCGCGCTCACCGGCGTTCTGTTGCTTGCGGGGGCGCGCTGGGCTGCCTACACGCTGCTGCCCACTACCTGCATCGCCATCATCGGCGGGCTGGCCAGCGCCTACCTGCTGCTGACCAAGCTCTCCGACTGATCACGCCACCCCGAGATATGCCGCGCGAATGCTGTCGTCGGCCAACAAATCTCGAGCCACCCCGCTGCGGGTAATGGTCCCGGTCTCCAGGATGTAGGCGCGGTCCGACCGGGTCAGCGCCTGCTGGGCGTTCTGCTCCACCAGCAGGACGGTGGTGCCCTGCGCGTTGATCTCGGAGATGATCTTGAAGATCTGCGAAATGATCATCGGCGCAAGGCCCATCGACGGCTCATCAAGCAGCAGCACCCGTGGCCGGGCCATCAGCGCACGCCCGATCGCCAGCATCTGCTGTTCTCCGCCGGACAGTGTGCCGCCGACCTGGGTGCGGCGCTCGGCGAGTCTCGGGAACGTCTCGAACACCCAATCGAGGCGCTCACGGTGCTCGGTCTTGCTGTCGAACTTGCGTCCGTAGCAACCCATCTCGAGGTTCTCGGTAACGGTCATGCCGGGGAAGACACCGCGGCCTTCGGGAGCCTGGATGAGGCCGTCGATGGCGCGCTGATGTGCTTTGACCCGGCTTATGTCGCGGCCCTCGAACCACACCGATCCCGACGACAGCGGCCGCAGTCCGGAGATCGCCCGCATCATCGTGGTCTTCCCGGCCCCGTTGGAGCCCAGCAGCGTCACCAACTCACCCTGGCGCACTTCAAGCGAAACGCCGTGCAGCGCTTCGATTCTGCCGTAATGCACCACCGCGTCGCGGATCTCGAGCAGCGGGGCGTTCTCAGAGCTGGTCATCGGGCACCCCCAGGTAAGCGGCGATCACGGCCGGGTCGTCGCGGATCTCGGCAGGCAGACCGTCGGCGATCTTGCGGCCGAACTCCAGCACCACGATCCGGTCGGTGACGCCCATGACCAATCGCATGTCGTGCTCGATCAGCAGCACGGTGTAGCCGTCGTCGCGGATGGCTTGAATCAACTCGATCAAGGCGGCTTTCTCGCTCGGGTTGAAGCCGGCCGCCGGCTCGTCGAGGCACAGCAGTTTCGGCTCGGTGGCCAGTGCCCGGGCGATCTCCAGCCGACGCTGGTCGCCGTAAGGCAGGTTCTTGGCCTTCTCCTCGCCGCGATGCGCGATGCCCACGAATTGCAGTAGCGCAGCGGCTTTTTCGATGGCTGATCGCTCTTCGTGGCGGTGCCGCGGTGTGCGCACCAACGCGCCGGGGACCGATGTCTTGTGCCGCGCGTCGGTGCCGACCACCACGTTCTCCAAGGCGGTCATCTCGCCCCACAGCCGGATGTTCTGGAAGGTGCGGGCGATCCCCCGTCGGGTGATCTGGTGCCGCTTGATCCGGCCCAGCGGCGCGCCGTCGAAGGTCACCGATCCCGAACTCGGCCGGTACACACCGGTGATCGCGTTGAAGCAGGTGGTCTTGCCCGCGCCGTTCGGTCCGATCAGCCCGAGGATTTCGCCCCGCTTGATTTCGAAGCTGACCGAATCCAGCGCGGTCAGGCCGCCGAACTTCACAGTGAGATCCTTGGTCTCCAGCAGGGTTTCACCCTCAGCGACATCGGTGTCACGCGTGAATACAGCCAGACTCTCGTCGATCGGGGTGTCCGGATCGTCTTGGGTGCGACCGCCGGCGGAATGCGTCATGCGGCCGACTTCGAATCGTCGGCGCTGCTCAACAGGTAGCGGGCGCGTTTGCCGTAGGCGAGAAGCTGCTGGCGAACCGGGAACAGCCCCTGAGGGCGGAAGATCATCAGCACCACCAGCGCCAGGCCGAAGAACAGATACTTCAGGTCGCCAAGGTTGATACCCAGGAAGTGGACGCCGAGCAACCGGTTCGGCAGGTAGACGATCACAAACGCTCCGAAGATCACGCCGAGCTTGTTGCCCTGCCCGCCGAGGACCACCGCGCACAGGAACAGCATCGAGTTGATGATGTTGAAGGTTGGCGGCGCGACGTATTGCACCTGCCCCGCGTACAGCGCCCCGGACAATCCGCCGATCGCGGCGCCGATCACGAACGCCCACAGTTTGAACCGGAACGTGTTGACGCCCATGACTTCCGCGGCGTCCTCGTCCTCGCGGATCGCCACCCAGGCCCGGCCGACCCGGCTGCGTTCCAGGTTGCCTACCAGCAGCAGAATTCCGACGATCAGGATCAATCCCAGCCAGAACCACCAGGTGCCGTAGTTCGCGTGGCCTGTGGAGTTACCGCTGGAGAACACCCCGTCGGGCAGCTTGTCGGTCTGGCCGACCCTGGGATACGCCACCCCGTTGAGACCGCGCGAACCGTTGGTGACCCCGGACAGGTTGTCGGCGAGC
Source organism: Mycolicibacterium rhodesiae (assembly GCF_002086695.1). GTDB lineage: Bacteria > Actinomycetota > Actinomycetes > Mycobacteriales > Mycobacteriaceae > Mycobacterium > Mycobacterium rhodesiae. The sequence continues at coordinate 24,476 of NZ_MVIH01000026.1, read as the reverse complement.
AATCGGATGATCTCGCCGAATCCCAATGTGACGATGGCCAGATAGTCGCCGCGCAGCCGCAGCGTCGGGATGCCCAGGATCAGGCCGGCGAGTGCGGTGAAGGCCATCGCGAGCGGAACGCACGACAGCCACGCCCAGTTCTCGCTGAACGCCCCGCTGCCGCTGATCTGGTTCCACGGGCTGTCCGGACTGGTGAGCAGGGCGACGGTGTAGGCACCGACGGCGTAGAAGCCGACGTACCCCAGGTCCAGGAGACCGGCCTGGCCGACGACGACGTTGAGGCCGATCGCGATGATCGCGACCATGGCGAACTGAGCCATGGTGCCGCCGAAGCTGATTCCGGGCGTATCGAAGAACGGCGGCGGATGCAGTGGCGAGAGCGCCAGCAGTGCGAAGCCCAGAATTCCGAAGCCCCACTTCTGCACCCGGCTCAGGCCCGACCACCAGCCGCGCAGCCCGTCGCCGGGAGCCAGCAGCCGGCCCGACCACTTTCCTGGCGTCTGCTCGCTCATGCGCGCGCCTTTCCGAGGCTTTCCCCGAGTATCCCGGTGGGCCTGATCAGCAGCACCAGAACCAGCAACACGAAAGCGACGACGTCGCGCCATTGCGTGCCGAACACGGCCTGGCCGTAGTTCTCCATGATGCCCAGCACCAGTCCACCGAGCAGCGCGCCGCGCAGGTTGCCGATTCCGCCGAGCACAGCCGCCGAGAACGCCTTGATGCCCAACAGGAATCCGCCGGAGTAGATGATGCCCTGCGGCACCTTCAGGGTGTAGAGCAGCGCGGCCGCACCGGCAAGTAGACCACCGATCAGGAACGTCGTCAGGATGATCCGCTCCCGGGATACCCCCATCAGCGTCGCCGTCGTCGGGTCCTGGGCCACCGCGCGGATGCCACGGCCGAACTTGGTCCGGTTGATCGCGATATCGGTGAGCGCCGCGAAGATGAGCGCGGCCGCGACGATCACCAGGGTGACGTTGGAGACCGTCGCACCGAAGATCTCGAACTGGGTCTTGGGCTGCACCAGGATGATCGGCTGTTGGGCGTTGCTGCCGCCGTAGCCCTTGATGATCTTGGGCAACACGAAGTGCACGAACTCCTGCAGCACGAACGACATACCGATCGCGGTGATCAGGAACGTCAGCGGTCTGGCGTTGCGTCGCCGCAGCGGCCGATAGGCGACCAGCTCCAAACCCATTGCGGCCGAACCCGATACCAACATGGCGAACAGCATCGCGATGCCCAGGTACAACACCGTCAGCAAAACGCCTTTGCTGTAGGCATTTCCGCTCGGGGTGAACCCCAGAATCAAGTCGAGGCAGAAGTAGGCCCCGAACATGCCCAACATGAAGATTTCGGAGTGCGCGAAGTTAATCAGCCGCAGCACGCCGAATACCAGGGTGTATCCCACAGCCACCAGGGCGTAGATGGCCCCCCAGGACAAGCCGTCGATGGTCAACTGCCAGAAGCCGTCTCGCAGATTGTCGATGTTGAAACCGATGTCACTGGCGAGATACGCGATCTGACCGAAGTTCTCGTAGACCATCTAGGCGGCGGCCTCCTTGGTGTCTGAAACGAGAACGCGTCCGAGCCAAGTGGTCCCGGACGCGTCTCGCGAAACGGCTACTGAACCTTGTAGATCCAGATCAGGGTGGTGGTGAGTTCACCCTTGTCGGTCCACTGGTACTTACGGGCAACACCCTGACCGTTGTAGTTCTTGACCCAGTCGAGCAGGTCGGGGCGGGTGATCTTGCCGGCGTCGATGCCCTTCAGCAGAACGGTGCCGAGATCGTATCCCTCGGTGCTGTAGGTGCCGGGCGCCTGACCGAACTTCTTGGTGTACTCGTCAGCGAAGCTGCCGGTGGCCGGGCCGCACGGGCAGGACAGGATGGCGTCCTTCGAGGACTGCCCGGCCTGCTTCACGAACTCCGGATCCTTGGTGCCGTCGGCGCTGACGAACTTGCCGGTGTATCCGCCGTCGCGCAGCTGCTGGACGAACGGCGCAGCCTCGGCGTAGTAGCCGCTGTAGAACACCGAATCCGGCGACTGCCCCTTGACCTGGGTGACCGCGGCCGAAAAGTCCTTGTCGCCCTTCTTGACCGAGATCTTGCAGGCATCGAGCGCCACCGGACCGAGGGTCTCGCGGACCGCCGTCGCCAGGCCGACACCGTAGTCGGTGCTGTCGTCGACGACGCAGACCTTCTTCTGCTGCAGCGTGTTCTTCAGGTAGTTGGCGACCGACGGGCCCTGCACACCATCGTTGGCCAGACCGCGGAAGAAGGTCTTCCAACCCTGCTCGGACAGCGTGACGTTGGTCGCCGACGCGGTCGCCGAGACCAGGCCGGCCTGGTCGAACACCCCGCCGGTGGCCTTGGTCTCGCCCGAGAACGCCGGGCCGACAAGGCCGATCGTGAACGCGTCGTCGACGATCTGCGGCGCGATCGCGGTGGCCTTCTGCGGGTCGCCTTCAGTGTCGAACGGCTTGAGCTGCACCTGGCAGCCGGGGTTGGCGGCGTTGTGCTTGTCGATGGCGAGCTGCACGCCGTCCTTGATGTTGATGCCCAGCGCGGCGTCGGGACCGTTGAGCGCACCCGCCATGGCGATGGACACCGGCGGGCAGGTGGCCTTGCCGTCACCGGCCGGATCGGCCGGGGTGGCACCGGCGTCGGGCTTGACTTCCGCGCCGTTCTGGTCGATCTGGACCTGCTCGACGATCTTCAGGTCGCCCTGCGAGGCGTTCCCACCACCGCTCGACGGGGACTGCTGGTTGCAGCCGGCGATGCCGATGACCGCCAGCAGCGCCGAACTAGCGGCGATTGCACTGCGTGTCGCGCGTCCGCGCACGTTTCACCTCCGGGTCAGTAGTTTCACGGCGCCGACATCGCAGACCGCACTCCGGCCCACTCTCGACACTGCGGTAGAACATAACCAACCGGTGGCCGCAGCGCGTCATGTTGGCCAACGCCTGGCCGTGAGCATATTCCGGATCGCGGCAAACGGCGCGGTCAGAGGAAACGCAGAGTTAACGCATCAATTCGACGCCGGATCCGAACCGGGCGTGTCGAGGGTCTCCAGCACCACCTCGGCGACCCGCTTCATCGTGGTGCGCCGGTCCATGGCCGCCCGCTGAATCCACTTGAACGCTTCGGGTTCGGTCATGCCCTGGTTCGCCTGCAGCAGCCCCTTGGCCCGCTCCACCAGTTTGCGGGTCTCCAGCCGGTCCGACAGGTTGGCGACTTCACGCTCAAGTTCGGCGATCTCACCGAACCGGCTGACCGCGACCTCGATCGCCGGGATCAGATCGCTGATCGAGAACGGTTTGACCAAGTACGCCATGGCGCCGGCGTCGCGAGCTTTTTCCACCAGGTCGCGCTGACTGAAGGCGGTGAGCACGACGATCGGCGCGATGCGCTTGCTGGCGATCTCGGCGGCGGCGTCGATTCCGTCCCGACGCGGCATCTTGACGTCCATGATCACCAGGTCAGGGCGCAGCTGTTCGGCCAACTCGACGGCCTCCTGGCCGTCGCCGGCCTCCCCGACCACCTCATAGCCCTCGTCCCGAAGCATCTCGGCGAGATCCATCCGGATCAACGCTTCATCCTCGGCGATCAGCACCCGGCGGGATGTGCGGTCTTCGGCGTCCGTCATGCGGCCATTGTTGCGTGGTCAGCGGTAATCAGCCACCTCGGAGTACTCCGACCGACCGGTTGGCGGCAGCGACGCGGTCATCCACTATGGTGGGACACCGCCGTGAAGACGGCCTGCCCTCGTATCCCAACTGGCAGAGGAAACGGATTCAAAACCCGTGCAGTGTGAGTTCGAATCTCACCGAGGGCACTTAAAAGAGCAGGTAGATGGCTATGCTTAGGTGATCTATTAGTTGCAAATGCACCTTATTTTGTGCATACAGTATGCATACCGTATGCACTATGCCTTCGCAGGTCAGCGGGCCCTTTTTACGGCAACGGATATCAAATCCGTTTCCTTCGACGGGCATTCACGGCCCAGACCTGCGGAAACGGCCGAGCATCTCTGATGCGCCGGTCCGAAACATGGCCCGTCTGACTGCCGCATTCAGCTCAATCGAGCGCTAGTGCGCCAATCGAACTTGCGCCTAGGCAACGGATATCAGATCCGTTTCCTTCGTCGGCATTCGCTCCCTTGACTGTGTAGAAACCCACTAATAAGGGCACTGACGTACTAGTCACACCCAGGGTGTGAGTCGGTTCGACCACCATGCGGCGGGTTAGGCCAGCTAGCCTTCGGGGATCTCGTCGCCCTCTTCCGGGTCCTCGAGATCTGGGAGGTACGAGGCGTACGCGGTGCGCAAGTAGTCGAGACCTTTGTCCTTATTGGACTCGTACTGAAGCGAATCTTGGACAAACTTCATCCGGTGCTCCGCGCCACCGATGATCTCGGGCCATTTCTTGACCCAAACGCTGTACTTCTGACTCTGCTGAACCATTCCGAACGGAAGGTTGGTCTGGCTGCGCAAGTCCTCGACAGAGTCGGTGGTGTCATTGCCGACCAGGATAAAATTCCAGGAGACGTTTGGCTGGGCAAACCGCTCGTCCTTCGTGATCGCCACCGCGTAGCTCCGCAACTGTAGAACATCCTCGTCGTTAAGCTTGTGCTTGGGCCGCTTAAGTTCCACTACCAGGTACTCGTAGCGGTCTTCGCTCACTCTGACCTTTCGACCCAGAACAAGGTCGGGGATTGCAATAGATCCGTCCTCACGAAGTATCTCGCCGATGTCACCGTCCGTAAGCTCAACTTCTTCCGGGCCGCCTAGGTGCTTCAGGAACTTCTTCAAGACTGCGCTCAAGCGTTCGTCATCGCCCGTAAGTGACCACTCTTCGCCGAATATCCAGGTCTCGTGCGCCAGTATTCGATGAAGCTGGCGACGTTCGAGCAGACGTTGCCGCGACTGGCGCTCAAACAAAATCTCACTGATCCCGTTGAGAAAATCGACACGATTCCCGATTCTGTGACCCGCTTGGATCAACTGGGTAAGACTGGTCCGTTCCAGAATCTTCTTTAGTTCGTTGATCCGCGCAGCGGGTAGGTTAGTGACCTTCTTTAAGAGTGGGAACAGCGATTCCGGGTCACTTTCGAATGTTTCCTTGAGCAATCCCAGCGCAAGCGCCTTCGTTCGCTGGGACTTGCTCTCGTCCACGGTCTTCGAAGCCGCCATCGCGACGACCTGGAATGCCTCGCGAGTCGCCCTCTCCACCGGTGTCTTCGGTGAGTCGTCGTCTTTATATGGATAGATACCTTCATCGATCCAACGCTGCACTGTCGCAGCTTCTTTGCGTCTCGTGAGTTCACCCAGGTGCTCCCTGAGTTTCTTCCTCGCGGCCGCGACGACTATCTGAGCAGGGCTCTCCGATTCGTCTTCCGGGTCTTCGTCGTAACCCTCGCCCTCTGATTCCAAAATCAGATTGTTCTCAGAGAATCCGTCCCACTTTACGTAAGCGGTGAACTGGGTTCCCGGCGACTTCACGCCGGCCTTTAGTTCATCCTTTACTGACCCCTGAGAATCACACAAGTAGAGCCGACGCTCAACCGATGGAAGATTCCATTCAATGACTATTATCGAAGCCACACCAGGAATATTTCCTGGGAGCTCCAGAGGCAATTCCGACTTGTCCTCGATGACCGACTTGGGATCTATGGGACTGCCGCAGAAGATAAGTTTAAAGTCGGGAAATCTGTCGAGGTGCAACGCGAACTCGGACGTCAAGCGCGCCACGAGTTGCTCGCGTCGATCAAACGCCTTCTGCGCTTCTGGGGTGATTCTGGTCAAAGACACCCGAGTGCCGGTTTCTTCCGAGGCCAGGAACTTCGTCTGGTCTTCGATATCGAAAAAGTCGATATCCTCCACCCTGCCCTCAGCGACAGTCAATTGAAGGGTCTTTTCATCTATTCCTTTCGCAATGGAATACCATTCGACGCTCCCGCCGATAGCGAAAGCCGAGTAGCGTCCACGCCCGTGTCGCCCGTGGACGGGGCGGCCACCCTGCGATTTTGTTCCGGGGGTTATTTTCCAGCTATCACCAACCTTGGCGAACTCACGTTTGGCGGTCTCTAAAGTCATGCCGTTGCCATCGTCGGCGACAACGATCTGGTCGATTGAATCCAGCGAGTTGTATTCGACGGTGACCGATACGTTGTGGGCGTCTTCGTCGAACGCGTTCCAAACCAGCTCACAAAGACCGGTCGCGGGCGTACGGATAAAGCCCCGTAACAGGGTGGTGCCAGCCTGTACCTGGATGCGCGTCATGCGCAGATACTGACATATACCGACGACGGCTCTCGCCCTTTGCCCGCAGGTAGCCGTGCTCCGTGGCGCGGTCCTCGGGAACGCCGTCCCATCCGGCCGACCCTCACCGGCTCGACCGGAGCTGTGCCCAGTTGTCTGCCTAAAACTTGATGCACCCTCCTGAGACAATTCGGCAATGGAAAACGACGAGCCCCCCGTCCATCCTTCGAAGACTCAACAAGACGGCGGACACGCCGGTCACTAGTTGTCGCCTTGGGGCACGCGGCAGCTGCTGAGCCACCTCGGCCAGCGCAGACCGCCGAACCTGCGACGTCAGGCAACTCCATGCCGCTCAGGCGGGCGACGTCGCTTTTGCGAGCAGCTTCTGAATGCGCTCCTTAAGCTGGTATGTGCGAACACTCTCGGTGAGCACCTTCATCGGGATTCTGTTTCCTGCAACACGATTGAGTAGTTCACCCAGCAGAAGGAGTGCTCCGGTATCACCAAGAGTGTCAACCTCGTACGGGTCATATTCGAAGCTGGGCGCATGTTTCAAGTTGTTGTAGGTGCCCCAGAAGAGATACGCCCAGTCGTACAGGTTGCCGCCGACGAACTCAGTGAAGGCTGGCCCAACGTGGCGGCCGATGGCCATGGGAAGCGGTTCCTTCTTCCCCCCGATTTTTAGAGGTTTGGCCCACGCGCGTTGGAAATGCTCGTTGTGCAGCCTGGTCCAATACTCCAGGCCGAGAGCGATCTCAGTTAGACGAACCTCGACTCCGCTCTGGCCGTAACGATAGGCGCTCGTAAGGGGGCCTGTGGCTCGCGGATATTTTTGGTCCAGCCGTATCCAATTTCGGATGCCCTTGAGTCCTCCAATATGGCTGAGGTAGAACAACGGAATCTCGGTCATCGACTTCGGCCTTGCTACTCCACCTTGGCGGGGCAGTGTCATCAGCCGCGAGTTCCAAAGTTCGGCGCTGTCACGGGGCTGCCCGTCGTCTTCGATCTTGAATTCGACGGTAGCGCGTTCTGCTGGAACAAATCCCTCATGCGCGAGGCTGATCAGGTCTTGGACGGATAGCAGGGGTACGAGGTGGTCGTGCCACTGTCGTGGCGTACGGCCTGATGTCCCGACCACCAGAGGGGCGTTTATCGTTCGCTTGTCGTCTGGGCCGTCCGCGTGCCACGTCGAGTCCAGCTTCAGCTTGAATCCGCGTCGGATCTCCAACTCGATAGGTTCCACGTCGACGGTTTCGGCCTTGTATTGCTTGGTTCCGTCATTGGCGGGCTTGGTGACTGTTTCGCGAATGCTGGTTAGCCCCGCCCATCTGGTTACCTGTGGGATCTCAAGCTCGACAGCGAGGAACCTGTCATCCTTGAGTACCGCGAAGGGCACGTTGACGACGACACCTCGCGTGCGCACTGTCTGCGTCGAGGCCCGCTGACCCATGACGTTCGATTGAGAAACACCAGCGATATCGAAGAAGATCGCCCGCGTGCTATTCGTCATCCCGTATACGGCCTTTGGCATCGGCAGCCGCTCGCGGTTGTGGCCGAACTCGTTGTTGAATTCCCGCGTGCGCAACGTGCCGACGTGGAAAAGGTTGTCATCCTCGAGACGGACATAGCCGTCGCTGGCCTTGCTCAGGTTGTAGACGTCGGCGAGGTCCATCCAGAAGTGACCCAGCGATCCATCGAAGGTGTCCTGCATTCGGTCCGCCATTACGGGATATTCGCACCAGCCAGCGATCAGCTAGAACGAGACACGCCGTACTCAAGGGGCGTTCCCGCTAGCCTTGAGTGTTGTGATGTTCTGGTTAATCGAATACCAGCCAGCCTCTATCTTGTCATCCGCTGCGCGGAGTTGCGACGGCCAAGGAATTCGACCCGCGTTCAGGTCTGCGACGATGTCCTGGGTAAGCCCGAACAACTTCTGTTCCCACAGGGTGTCGCGCAATGTCGTGACATGGCTATCGAATGCCGCGACAAACTCTGAATCGTTCGGTGGTCCCGCATCAATTTTCAGTACCACGTTGAACGACTTTGGACGTTGGGCGGCACCCTTCTCGTAGGTGAGAACGGTCTCGATTGACTCGAACTCGGCCCGGTTTCGGTGCGCTACGTGGCCGTGTCGCCAGTCCATGATCTGCCGGTGAACGGCCATGCCGTCCTCGCCCACGGTGTCTTGCACGAAGTCTCTGAATGGAATATTGCGCTTTTTGGCGCTGACCGCACATCGCCCGTACGAAGCGATAGCAGACTCCCACAGGGCTCGGCGGAGGAACATGTTCGCCGCTCTCTTGTCATCCGACTTCCCTCGTTCGTATAAAGCCATGCCCGCGGCTTGAAGGTCGGCCCACGCAGAGGCCCACCGTTGCACAAGGGTCACGTTCGCGCCGGCCAGCGTTCCCCAGAGCTCAGTTCCACTTGTCATGGCAATGACGCTAGAACTGAGGAGTGCAGTGGGACCGGCGCGACTCGCTGGCCTGCGGGAATCCTCAACCAGGCCCTCACGCCCCGTGTGGCTCGTTTCTCCCCTCGTACCGCCGTGGCGCACGAAACGGATACGAAACCCGTGCAGTCTGGGCCGCCGGCATTGACCCTGCTGTATGCAAATTGTATGCACTGCGACGCCCACTCATACATCACGATACAGACCAATAAGCAGCCTGACCTGCGCTTTTTCGAACCGTCATCATCATCGTCGCAGGTACAAACGTCGAAAGCTTAAGATTCAAAACCCGTGCAGTGTGAGTTCGAATCTCACCGAGGGCACCAGAACGAACCTGTCGATCAAGGGTGAAGACCCGGCTGGAAGCTGCCCGTACCCCGACAGCCGAACGTGAGCATCCGTGTCGCGGCCGGGGAACTGATGCGGTCCACCTACCGTTGACGTAGCGAACCCGCCACGGCCCCTTATCCCCCCTTGCCGTGGCGGGTTCCCATTCGCGTCCGAATCGACGACCAATCCAAATGCCAACTGGGGCCGCTGCTGAAACGGTCCCCTCTGACTGCGCGCGTTCGGCTCACTCGACCCGAATTACTGAATGAATGGCACGCTGTTTTTCATGCGTTGGTGTAGAACTCGTCATCGGTGTTGTCGACGCCTTGGCTTGCGCACTGACGAGGACGTTCGAATGCGGCATCAGTTCAGGGAGACCCGCCACGACCCCCTTTGATCCCCCATCGCCGTGGCGGGCCTCACCAGCAGTGATTTCCAGTTCGCCACCGGGAATAAACGAATTTGTGAGTGGTCTGCATCACTAACGCTGGGATCTCGACTACGCGTGCCGAGTCGAATTCGATAGGCGCAAGTTAGATCAGTGTCCAATACTGGCCTTCATGGATCGGACGAGTTGTATGAGCCGCCACATTTCGTCCGGCTATTGAGCCATCAGCAATCAATGCACGAGCGGCTGCGAAGGGGGGGCACAATGATGATCATCGACACCACACGGAGACGACAGCGGCTGGCTCTAGTCTTTCTCGCCGCAGGGCTTTTCGGCGTCCTGGCGTTCCTGGCTGCCGAGATCAACTCCTGGTGGATGACCGCGCTCGACACGTCGGTCTGGAACTGGTTCGACGCGCATCGGACGCACAAATACCAGGGCGATTCAGACGGCATCTTCGCCTACATCGGTCAACCCATCCACGTTGCGATCGCCGGCCTGGTGAGCGGAACGCTACTGGCGGTGAAAGCGCGATCGATCATGCGCCTCGTTGTCGTCACCGGAGCGGTCGGCGCGGGTGCGGTGATAGAGCAGACGCTCAAGCACACCGTCGGACGAACGCCCGGGAACGTAGCCCAGCTGCGCAACGGCTCAGTGCTTGACTGGTCGATCCTCGAGAGCTACATGCATTCGTTTCCCTCCGGTCATGTCACCGGAGCCGCCACGCTGTTCGGAACGATCGCGGTGTGCCTCGGAGTTAAGCGCAATCACGCTGTGAAGGCGGCACTTTCATTCGCCGCCTCCATCGGAGTCGTTGCCGTCGCGTGGCTGGCGCTCTACGTGCGCGCTCACATATTCACCGACGTGATCGGTGGCATGGTTCTCGGTGGGGCGCTCGTGGCGCTGAGCGCGGTGGTCATCATCTCGCCGCCCCGAAGGCCAGACCGCATGTCCGAGGAACACCCGATGAGGCAGAGCCGTAGCCGTACGGCCTGAGAGTCGCCCGCCGATCAACGTCGGGGCGAGATCACCGAATGCAGTTGTTGCCGACGATCTCCTTGCAGACCGCTCCGGGAGGCGCAGGGTTGACCGTCGGAGAGAACGAGTTCCCGCCGCCCGGCGACACAGCCTTCTCGGTCGGCGAGGGCACCACCGTGGATGACGGAGTCGTGGTCGTCGTCGACGAGGGGGCGTCCTTTGCGTTGGAGCTGCACGCGGTCAGCGCACCCATACCAACGATCGCGACCCCGCCAGCAAAGAGTGCAATCTGCCGAGTCAAGCCACTAGCGCTCATGTTGTCCCCTACGCCCCGTCGTCATGGGCCGATTCACCACGGCCCGGTGGACAGAGCATACCTGCCAGGCAAACTTCCGGTAGGGGCCTAAGGTCATCTCCTGCCACGCCGATCAGCCGCCGATTGAAATCACCAATCCGCCGCCCCAGAACGGCCAGCCCCAATTTGGCGTGGCGATCGTTCCGGGCGAGGTGGTGATCTGCGCGTTCCCCGGACTTTGGCAGACCGTCGTAGTCGGCCCGACGTTCGTGCATGTAGGACTGCCCGACGCTGTCGCAGCGATCTCCAGGCCGGCGAACAACATCGCGGCGAAGAACACAACGGTCGCCGCCACCACGTGCCACAAACGAATGCCTCGGGGCCTCATCTCAGTGCTCTCAGTAGAGGTCGAGACGTCGATCAGAGAGTAGGTCGACGTACTCGGTGAGCGTTTTGTCGTGCGTGGCGAACAGGTCGACGTCGGCGATGGCCAGCCCCGGTCCCGGCCCCACCTCGGCGACCACCCAGCCGTCGGGGTCGACGATCACACTGCCCTGCGTCCACGGCTGGCCACGTTCGACGCCGGCGCGATCGCATACCGCGACCACCACCCGATTGAGCCGCGCGGTGGACATCGCTGTGATCACCTCGCCGGGCCGCTCGCCCTCGGGACGGGGAAACAGTGGCCAATTCACCGGCGCCGCAATCAATTCCACGCCGTCAACGGCCACCTGCCGGGTCACTTCACCGAATTCCAGGTCGTAGCAGACCATCACCGCGATCGCGCCGTGCCGCGTCTTCAACGCCGGGGGTAGCGCGGCGCCGCGGGTGAAGATCAGCTTCTCCCGATCCCACAGATGTGTCTTGCGGTAGGTCGCGATGACTCCGTCGCGGTCGAGCGCGATCGCGCTGTTGTACAACAATCCGTCGTCGCCGAGCTCGCAGAACCCGCCGATCACGATCGCGTCCCCGGCGGCGGCACGCCACGCGTCGAACGCCGGATCGGTCGGGCGCAACGCCACCGAGCGGGCTTCGTCGGCATCGGCGAACATATAGCCGGAGGTGGCCAGCTCCGGCAGCACCACGACATCGGCGCCGTGGGCGACGGCGTCAGCAATAGCACCCGTCGACAACTCGACATTGGCGGCCAGCGCGCCGATGGCGGGGTCGATCTGAGCGCACGCGATCCGGGTCATCCTTGCAGGCTAACCTCGCCGCAAGGAACCGGCAGAGGAGGAAGCATGGCATCCGAGATCGACAACGTGCCGGACCCTGCCATCGTCGGTCCGGTCGACGCCACGAAATATCCCCGCTACACCGAGCCGTCGACGTTCGCGCGCCTCCCACGGATCTCCGAGGTCCCCGGCGCCGACGTTCGCATCGTCGGGGTGCCCTTCGACAGTGGGGTGTCCTACCGGCCCGGAGCGCGATTCGGGCCGTCGCATGTCCGCGCGGCCTCCAAGCTGCTGCGTCCGTTCAATCCCGCGTTGGGCGTCAATCCGTTCACCACGCAGCAGGTGGCCGACTGCGGCGACATCGCCGTCAACCCCTTTGACATCAATGAGGCGATCGCGGGAATCGACACCGCGATGACCGACCTGCGTAAGGACGGCTCGACCGTTCTGACCATCGGCGGCGACCACACCATCGCCCTGCCGATCCTGCGTTCACTGGCCCGCGACCACGGACCGGTGGCGGTGCTGCATTTCGACGCCCACCTCGATACCTGGGACACCTACTTCGGCGCGCCCTACACCCATGGCACACCGTTCCGGCGGGCCAGCGAGGAGGGGCTGATCGACATGGAGAGATCGCTGCACATGGGCATCCGCGGCCCGCTGTACAGCAAGACCGACCTGGAGGACGACGCCGTTCTGGGCTTCCAGGTCATCCGCTCCGACGACTATGAATTCGACGGTGTCACAAGCATTGTGGAGCGGATGCGCAAGCGTCTGGATGGCGGCCCGGTGTACGTCTCGGTCGACATCGACGTGCTCGATCCCGCGCATGCGCCCGGCACCGGCACCCCGGAAGCCGGTGGGTTGACCTCGCGCGAACTGCTCAACACACTGCGCGGGCTGGTGGGCCTCGACGTGGTCGGCGCCGACATCGTCGAGGTGGCCCCGGCCTACGATCACGCCGAGATGACCGGGATCGCCGCCGCCCACGTCGGTTACGAACTCCTCTCGGTGCTTGCGGCCAACCGATAGGCTGCAATCGTGGGCACCCTGCGGAAATGCGCTGGTTCGGTGCCATCGGACGGACCGGCCCAGCGCGCGGACTGCGAGAAGATGCAGCGCCGCGCGCCGGCTCGCAACCTGCACTGGGCCGAGTCGATCACCCGCCGTCAGCGCGTGCTCAACATCGCGGCGACCATGGCCGCCGTCGTCACCGCGGTGATCGGCATCCTGCAATTCATCACCGCCGACCACTTGGTCGCCATCGGGCTGGTCAATCTCGGCACGGCCGCCATCTTCGGGGTCATCCCGCTGCTGCACCGCTTCGGCGAGAGTATCGCCGCGCTGGCCTTCATCTTCTTCGCGTTCCTGTCCCTGACGATCGTCGGCTGGCAGGTCGGGACCGACTCCGGGATCCAGTTCTATTACCTGGTGTCGGCGTCGCTGGCCGTGCTAGTGCTCGGCGTCGAGCACGTCGTGCTGGCCTCGATGGTGGTCGCGATCGGCGCCGGGCTGACCATCGCGTCGCAGTTCCTGGTCCCCGGCGACACCGGAATCCAGCCGCGCTGGCTGGTCAACGCCGGCTTCGTGATCACCACGGTGTCCGCCTGCGTGATGATCTTCGCGACGGTGTGGTATGCGATGCGGGAAGTCTCGCGCGCCGAAGCCGCAATGGAATTCGAGTACCTGCGCTCAGAAGCGCTGCTGGCCAACATCCTCCCGGCCACCATTGCCGCGCGGCTCAAAGACCCGGCCCGCGGCACGATCGCCGACCGGTACGACGACGCCTCGATCCTCTTCGCCGACATCGCCGGCTTCACCGAACGGGCCAGCCAGGTCGCACCTGCCGAACTGGTGCGCTTCCTCGACCGGCTGTACACCACGTTCGACCGCCTGGTCGACAAGCACGGGTTGGAGAAGATCAAAACCACCGGCGACTCCTACATGGTCGTCAGTGGCGTGCCCGAGCCCCGCGACGATCACGTCGAGGCGCTGGCGAACCTCGCACTCGACATGGCCAAGGCGGTCCGGGATCTGCGCGACCCCAACGGTCAGCTCGTGCCACTGCGGATGGGGATGGCTGCCGGTCCGGTGGTCGCCGGTGTGGTCGGCGCCCGCCGGTTCTTCTACGACGTATGGGGCGACGCGGTCAACGTCGCCTCCCGCATGGAGACCACCGACCCCGAGGGCCGCATCCAGGTCCCCCAGGATGTCTACGAACGGCTGCGGGACCGGTTCATCCTCGAGGAGCGCGGCGACGTCGACGTGAAGGGCAAAGGCCTGATGCACACCTGGTATCTGGTCGACCGTCGCGCACGGCCCGGGACGGACAGCGATCGACCCGCCCAGGAAGAGACTGGGCGGGTCGAAAGTCCAACCGGTTAGACCTTGCGGTTCTCCGACTTGAGCAGCCACGCCAGCTTCTCGAGCCCGTCGATCATCTGGTGCAGCTGGTCGGCGGTGGTGGGGTCTTCGGCGTCGACCGCGTCGTGCACGTCGCGCATGGTGTCGACGACGGCGTAGATCGCCGTCGTGATCAGATCGACCACTTCGCCGGTGTTGTGCTCGTAGCCGGGAATCTGCGGGACGCTGGTGGTCGCCGCGACGGTGTCGGAACGGCCGTCGGGCACCGCGTCCAGTGCGCGCATCCGCTCGGCGATGGTGTCACTGGATTCGCGGGCGAAGTCGACGAGTTGGTCGAGTTGCAGGTGCAGATCGCGGAAGTTGCTTCCGACGACATTCCAGTGCGCCTGCTTGCCCTGCAGATGCAATTCGATGAGGTCCACCAGGACTCGCTGCAGGTTACGTGCCAGATCTGCCGAGGCCTGGAACCCGGTTACTTCTCCCGGGTTTCGTCGTTGTCCAGTCGCTGTGCTCATGACTGCATCAACGCCGCTGTGACGGGAATTTCTGCCCCGATTTCCTGTCATCCTCGTCACGCCACGGGCTACATGACTTTGGACAGGAACGCTTTCGTCCGGTCGTGCTGCGGATTGCTCAGGACTTCCCGCGGAGGCCCGCTTTCGACGATCACCCCACCGTCCATGAACACCAGTTCGTCGGCGACCTCACGGGCGAAGCCCATCTCGTGGGTCACCACGATCATCGTCATGCCCTCGCTGGCAAGCTTTTTCATCACGCCCAGCACCTCGCCGACGAGCTCGGGGTCCAGCGCCGAGGTGGGTTCGTCGAACAGCATCAGCTTGGGGTCCATCGCCAGGGCGCGGGCGATCGCCACCCGCTGCTGTTGGCCGCCGGACAGCTGCGCGGGATAGGCGTCGGCCTTGTCCGACAGACCAACCTGATTGAGCAGGTCCCGCGCCCGGTCCAGGGCGGCCGCCTTCTTGACCCGCTTGACGTGCACCGGCGATTCGATGATGTTGGCCAACGCAGTGCGGTGCGGGAAGAGATTGAAGTGCTGGAACACCATCCCGATGTCGCGGCGTTGCTTGGCAGCGTCGCGCGGGGCCATCTCGTACAGTTTGCCGCCACGCTCGCGATAGCCGATCAATTGACCGTCGACGTAAAGCCGTCCGGCACTGACGTTTTCAAGGTGATTGATGCAGCGCAGGAATGTGGACTTGCCGGAGCCCGACGGCCCGACGAGCACGAGCACCTTGCCGGGATCCACCGACAGCGTCACACCCTTGAGCACCGACAGGGCGCCGAAGTCCTTGCACACCCGCTCGGCGCGCACCATGGGTTCGCCGGTCATACGTGTCCCGCCTCCGTACCGGTCTGTGCCTTGGCCAATGCCTCGAGCTGCTTGGAGGTCAACTTCCTGGAAATGCCGCGGGAGAAATACTTCTCGAGGTAGTACTGCCCCACCATCAGCACACTGGTGATCACCAGGTACCAGGTCGCGGCCACCAGCAGCATCGGGACCGGCTCGAAGGTTCGAGCCGCGATCTCCCGCGAGGCAATGCTGTACAGGTCGTAGGAATACGGCACGGCCGTCACCAGCGATGTGGTCTTCAGCATGCTGATGACCTCGTTGCCGGTCGGCGGGATGATCACCCGCATCGCCTGCGGAAGCACGGTGCGGCGCATCGTCATTCCCCACGACATGCCCAGCGCGGTCGATGCCTCCGACTGCCCTTCGGGCACCGACGTGATGCCGGCCCGGATGATCTCGGCCATGTAGGCGGCCTCGTTGAGGCCGAGACCGATGACCGCCAGCAGGAACGGGATCGACAGGTTCTGCAGGTCGAGATGGAAGAACGACGGCCCGAACGGCACCCCGAGTTGGATGTGCTGATAGATCGTCGGGATCAGGCCCCAGAACACCAGCTGCACGTACACCGGTGTGCCGCGGAAGATCCACAGGAAAACCCATGCCACCGAACCGAATACGGGGTTCGGCGACAATCGCATCACCGACAGGATCACACCGAGCACGATGCCGAGCACCATCGCATACACCGTCAGCTGCAGTGTGTTGAAAACACCGAGCATGATCCGGTCGTTGAACAGATACTCGGCGTACGTCGACCAGCCGTAGGCCGGGTTGGTGGCCGCGCCATAGATGAACAGGGCAACCAGCACGATGATGACGGCCGCCCCCACCCACCGCCAGGGATGACGAAGCGGTACCGCGTTGATGGCAGGTGGAGCCGACTCGTCGAGCGCCATATCGGTTAGCTGGTCCCCCCGTTGATGACCGGCTTGGTGATCATTCCGGCTTCAACACCCCAGTTGCCGGCGATCGTCTTGTAATCACCGGTCTCGATGAGGTGTTCGAGCGCCTTCTGCAGGGAAGCGGCCAACGGTGAGCCCTTGGCGACCGGCCAACCGTAGGGCGCCGAGTCGAAGATCTCGCCGGCGGCCTCGAGCTTGCCGTTGCTCTGCTTGATGGCGTAGGCGGTCACCGGCGAATCCGCCGACATCGCGTCGGCCTGACCGAGTACCACCGCGTTGGTGGCGGCGTCCTGCCCGTCGAACTTCAGGATCTCGATGGCCGGCTTACCCGCATCGGTGCACGCCTTGCTCTTCTTGGGGAGCTCGTCGGTTTCCTCGGTGGTGGTCGCCTGCACGGCGACCTTCTTGCCGCACGCGTTGTTCGGGTCGATCGGCGAGCCGGGCCGCTGCGCCCACATGATGCCCGCGTTGAAGTAGTCGACGAAGTCCACCGACTGCTGGCGCTCCTTGGTGTCGGTGAACGACGACATACCGACGTTGAAGGTGCCCTGCTGGATCGAGGGGATGATCTTGGCGAAGTCGGCTTCGCGGAAGTCGGCGGTCAAGCCCATCGTGGAAGCGATGGCATTCATCAGGTCGACGTCGAAGCCGACGATCTTGCCGCTCGAATCCTTGAATTCGTTGGGGGCGTAAGGGATGTTCACCCCGACGACCAGCTTTCCCGACTTCTTGATGTCGTCGGGAACAGTCGCGGCGATCTCGTCGACCTTCTGCGCCTTGGCCGCGGTGGTCGCGGTCGACGGGCCTGCCCCAGAGTCATTCTTGCTGCTGCAGCCCGACAGGGCCATGGCACCCGCTACGGCTACCACTCCAGCAATGCGACACCATTTCTGCACGGTTGCCTCTTTCTCTCGACTGCATCCGGGCCGTCCTGCCCGAAACTAATGGCCTGATCCGGGTTTTGTACTCCCGGTAACGGAACAGTAGTAGCACCGTAACCATCTGGCAGCGGATCCACAGGTACGCACAGCTAGTGTGGCCCGGCGTGCCTGACCTGAATCGAGTCCACTTCGTCATGATGGACGGCCCCACCGCCCAGACCCTCGCCCAAGTGCTGCCGGTACTGCTGCTGAGCCTGATGGTGGAGGTCCGCCGGACCCGGTTGCACCGCTCGCCGGCCCGCCGGTTCCTCGGCGTCTTCTTCCTGTTCTTCGCCATCGCCGAGACCCTGATGGTGCTCTCCATCGATGGGGAGGTCTACCCGTTCCAATGGTCCGATCTGATCGCCGCGCTGCTGATTTTCGGGCTGATCACCATGCTGTTCTGGCTGTCGCTGCTCGAACGCGGTGACGATGAGGATGCTCTTTGATGTCGATTCACCCGGTGAACTGCTCAAATATCGTCGATCGTCAATTCGCTGTGCAACACTTCCGGCCATGACAACCACCTCTGCCCCGCCGCTTCTGCCGCATCTGTGGAAGTCGGTCCTGCTGTCGGGCGTTCTGTCGCTCGTTCTCGGAGTCCTGGTACTCGTCTGGCCGGGAATCTCCATCCTCGTCGCCGCGATCTTCTTCGGCGCCTACCTTCTGGTGACGGGCATCTCGCAGGTGTTCCACGCCTTCACCCTGCACGTGTCGGCCGGCGGCCGGGTCATGCTGTTCATCAGTGGTGCCGCGGCCCTCATCCTGGCGGTGCTGTGCTTCCGCAGCATCCAGAACTCCATTCTGCTGCTGGCGATCTGGATCGGCGTGGGCTTCATCTTCCGTGGCGTCGCCACCGCCGTGTCCGCGATCAGCGATCCGGACACTCCCGGCCGCGGCTGGGAGATCTTCGTCGGCGTGATCAGCCTCATCGCCGGCATCGTCGTGCTGGCGTCGCCGTTCCCGTCGCTGGCCACACTGACCCTCGTCGTGGGCATCTGGCTCGTCGTGATCGGCGTGTTCGAGATCGTGGCCTCCTTCGGAATCCGCAAGGCCTCGAAAGAGATCGGACAACGGATCACGGCCGCTCAGCCCTAGGATTCTCGTCACAAAAGGCCAAAAGGCTCTAGCGCGAACGGCGCGGATCGCTACTACACTCTGTCGTAGATTGGCGATCCGCGCCTTTCGCGTTGGTTGGAGAGTTCCGCGATGAGTGCTCTTGACGTGTCCCGGTGGCAATTCGGAATCACGACGGTCTACCACTTCATCTTCGTGCCGCTGACCATCGGGCTGGCGCCGTTGATCGCTGTCATGCAGACGATCTGGGTGATCACGGACAATCCGGCCTGGTACCGGCTGACCAAATTCTTCGGCAAGATCTTCCTGATCAACTTCGCCATCGGTGTCGCGACCGGCATCGTCCAGGAGTTCCAGTTCGGGATGAACTGGAGCGAATACTCCCGCTTCGTCGGCGATGTGTTCGGCGCACCGCTGGCGTTGGAGGGCCTGGTCGCGTTCTTCCTGGAGTCGACCTTCATCGGGCTGTGGATATTCGGATGGACCCGACTCCCCCGCTGGCTGCACCTGACGTCGATCTGGCTGGTCGCCATCGCGGTCAACCTGTCGGCGTTCTTCATCATTACGGCGAACTCGTGGATGCAGCACCCGGTGGGCACCCGGTTCAACCCGGCGACGGGTCGCGCCGAGCTGCAGAGCATCGTCGAGTTGTTCACCAACAACACCGGAATCGCCGCGTTCTGGCACGCGGTGGCAGCGTCGTTCCTCACCGCGGCGACGTTCGTGGCGACCGTGTGTGCGTGGTGGATGGTGCGCGCCAAGGGAGCGCCCGACGCCACCGCCCTGTACCGACCGGGGGCGATCCTCGGTTCGCTGGTGGCTCTGGTCGCCTGTGTCGGTTTGTTCTTCACCGGCGACGTGCAAGGCAAGCTGATGTTCCATCAGCAGCCGATGAAGATGGCCGCCGCGGAATCGTTGTGCCACACCGAAACCGATCCCAACTTGTCCCTTCTGACCGTCGGCACCCACAACAACTGCGACAGCATCACCCGCGTCATCGAAGTGCCGTTCGCACTGCCGTTCCTGGCCGAGGGCAAGTTCAGCGGCGTGACATTGCAGGGCACTAACGACCTTCAGCAGCAATATGAACAGAAGTTCGGCCCCGGGTGGTACGTGCCGAATCTGTTCGTCACCTACTGGGCCTTCCGCGTGATGATCGGCCTGATGGCGGTGCCGTTGCTGTTCGCGCTGACCACGTTGTGGCTGACCCGGCGCGGGCGGGTGCCCGGCACGAGGTGGTATTCGCGCTTCGCGCTCTGGACTCTTCCGACCCCGTTCCTGGCGTCCATCGCCGGCTGGGTGTTCACCGAAATGGGCCGCCAGCCGTGGGTGGTCGCGCCCAACCCCGACGGCGACCAACTGGTCCGGCTGACCGTGCGGCAAGGCGTGTCACTGCACGGGCCTGGTCTGGTCTGGGTGTCGCTGATCTCGTTCACATTGATCTACGCGGTGCTGGCGGTGGTGTGGTTCTACCTGATCCGCCGCTATGTCACCGCGGGGCCGCTCGAGCACGACGCCGAACCGGCGCCACCCACCCCACCCGGCGACGACGAAGTCGCGCCCCTGTCATTCGCCTACTGAGGAGCTGATCATGGGGCTGCAACAGATTTGGTTCGTGATCGTGGCGGTGCTGTTCCTGGGCTTCTTCGTCCTGGAGGGCTTCGACTTCGGCGTCGGCATGGTGATGGCGTGGCTGGGCCGGATCGGCAAGGGCGATAACGAGACTCATCGCAGGGCGGTGCTGAACACCATCGGCCCGGTCTGGGACGGCAACGAGGTGTGGCTGATCACGGCCGGCGGGGCCATGTTCGCGGCCTTTCCGCACTGGTATGCCACCGTGTTCTCGACGCTGTACCTGCCGCTGCTGGTGATCCTGCTATCGATGATCGCGCGAGTCGTGGCGATCGAATGGCGCGGCAAGATCGACGATCCGAAGTGGCGCCGCTGGTGCGATATCGGCATCGCCGCCGGCTCGTGGCTACCGGCAATCTTGTGGGGCGTCGCGTTCGCGGTCCTGGTCAACGGACTACCGGTGGGCCCGGACAAGAACGTCGCCGACCTCGCGGTGTCGGATGTGCTGAACCCGTACACCCTGCTCGGTGGGCTGGCCACCTGCTCGTTGTTCCTGTTTCACGGTGCAGTGTTCCTGGCTCTGAAGAGCGGCGGCGCCGTGCGTAGCGATGCCGTCGGATTGGCTCGCACCCTCTGCGTGCCCGCGACGGTGCTGGTTGCCGCGTTCGGCGTGTGGACGCAACTGGCGCACGGCAAGTCGTGGACCTGGGCTGTGCTGGCCATCGCGGTGGTTGCGCAACTGGCGGCCGTCGCCGCGGCGCGGGCCGCGCGGGAAGGCTGGGCGTTCCTGGCCACCACGATCGTCGTCGCCGCGGCGGTGACGTTGCTGTTCGGGTCGCTGTACCCCAACCTGGTCCCGTCGACCATCGACCCGGCCTACGACCTGACGATCTACAACGGTTCGTCCAGCCCGTACACCCTGAAGGTGATGACCTGGGCGGCCGCCATATTCACCCCGATCGTGCTGATCTACCAGGGCTGGACGTACTGGGTGTTCCGCAAGCGTGTCTTCGCGGAGTCGATTCCGACGTCCGTCGGCCTGCCCCTGAGGCGCGTGCCCTGAGCTCCCCTCGCCGGTCGGGCCCGCTGGACCCACGTCTGTGGCGGGCCTCGTCGGCTGTGCGCCAATATCTCGTCGCGACAGTCGGCTGCGGGACACTGATCGCGGGCTGCGCGATCGCCGGCGCCGTGCTCCTCGGCCATCTGGTGGCCGGCGTCATCACCGACCCAGCCACCCGCTCCCTCGGCCATTGGCGTGCCGAACTGGCGATCCTGGCCGGGCTCTGGCTGTTTCGGGCGCTGACCCAGTGGCTGCAGGGCCGGCTCGGTCAGCGTGGTGCCAGCGCGGTGATCGCCGACCTGGGCGGCCAGGTGCTGCGTACGGTGACGGCGCTGCCGCCCGGTGCGCGCGATGCCCAACGCGACGACGCCGCAACCGTCGTCACCACCGGGCTGGACGGTCTGCGGCCGTACTTCACGGCATATCTGCCTGCACTGTTCCTGGCAGCCATCCTCACGCCGGCCACTGTGGTGGTGATCGCGTTCAACGACTTTCAGTCCGCGGTGATCGTCCTTGTCGCGCTGCCCCTGATCCCGATCTTCATGGTGCTGATCGGGCTGGCCACCGCGGAGCGATCGGCCGCGGCGCTGGCAGCGATGACCACGTTGCAGGCCCGGCTGCTGGACCTCATCGCAGGCATCCCCACCCTGCGCGCCCTCGGCCGCGCCGACGGACCTGCGCAGCGCATCACCACGCTCAGTGCCGCCCACCGTCGTTCGGCTATGGCCACCCTGCGCATCGCCTTCCTGTCGGCACTGGTGCTCGAACTCATCGCCACCCTGGGTGTCGCGCTCGTCGCGGTCAGCATCGGTCTGCGACTGGTGTACGGCGAGATGAGCCTGGCAGCCGGGCTGACCGTGTTGTTGTTGGCGCCCGACGTGTTCTGGCCGCTACGCCGAGTCGGCGTCGAATTCCATGCCGCACAGAACGGAAAGGCGGCTTCCGACAAGGCATTCGCCTTGATCGAGCAGAATCCGGCGCCGTTGAACGGCACCCGCGTCGTCGATGCGGCGGGCGCGGAGATCGTGCTCGACGCCCTGAGTGTCGCAGGCCGGGACGGGATGTCACCGCGCCGGCTGTCCGGCCGCATACCGCCCGGCAGCGTCACCGTACTCACCGGCGCCAACGGCGCAGGCAAGACCACCACCGTGCTCGCAATAGCCGGACTGGTCAGCCCCACCCAGGGCCGGATCTTCGTCGACGGTGTCGACGTCGACGATCTGGATCGGCCGGCCTGGTGGCGGCAGCTGGCCTGGCTGGCTCAACGCCCGGTGATCATTCCCGGCACCGTCGCGGAGAACCTCGCACTGTTCGGCGCGCTCACCGATCCTCAAGCCGCCTGCGACGCAGCCGGTTTCACCGAGGTATTGGCCGCACTGCCCAACGGATCGGACACCCTGCTCGGCCGCGGCGGGGTGGGGTTGTCCCTGGGACAACGCCAGCGGCTGGGCCTGGCCCGGGTACTCGGGTCCCGCGCGCCCGTGCTGCTGCTCGACGAACCGACCTCGCATCTCGATGAGGCCACCGAAGCGACTGTGCTGGAAGCGATCCGTGAGCGCGCAGCAGGCGGATCAACCGTCGTGGTCGTCGCGCATCGAGACAGTGTGGTCCGGATCGCCGACCACGTCATCGCGGTGGAGGCCGATCAGCATGCCCGCGTTTGACCGGCTGCGACTGCTGCTGGCCGTTGCCCTCGGCACGCTCGCGCTGGGCAGCGCACTGGCCCTGGCCGGGGTTTCCGCCTGGCTGATCACCCGCGCATGGCAGATGCCGCTCGTGCTGGACCTGTCGATCGCCGTGGTGGCCGTACGCGCACTGGGCATCTCGCGCGGGGTGTTCGGTTACTGCGAGCGGTTGGCCTCTCACGACACCGCACTGCGCGCGGCGGCCGACGCCCGTGCCGAGATCTACCGTCGGCTGGCCCGCGGCCCGGCCGACATCACCGCGCGGCTGCACAGCGGTGACCTGCTGACCCGGGTGGGCGCCGACGTGGACACGCTCGCCGACGTCGCCGTTCGCGCCGCGGTCCCGATCGGTGTTGCTGCCGTCCTCGGCGTCGCCGCCACCGCCGTCATCGCGATGATCTCCCCCGCCGCTGCCCTCGTTCTCGCGGTGTGTCTGCTCGTCGCGGGTGTGCTCGCACCTGCACTGGCGGCACGCGCCGCGCGGGCGCAGGAAGCCGTCGCCCGCGCGCAACAATCGGACCGTGACATCGCTGCCGTCACCGCACTCGAGCATGCCGCCGAGCTGCGGGTGGCCGGCCGATTACCGGCGCTGATCGCCGAAGCCGAACAGCGCCAGCGGGATTGGGGATCGGCGATCGACCGCGCGGCGGCACCCGCTGCCGCGGCCGCCGCAGTGCCCACCCTGGCGATCGGAGCCGGCGTGATCGGGGCCGTCGTCGCCGGAATCGGCATCGCCGCGCACACCGCCCCCACCACGCTGGCCGTGCTGATGTTGTTGCCGCTCTCGGCGTTCGAGGCGACCGTCGCGCTGCCGGGCGCGGCAGTCGCGTTGACCCGCGCCAGGATCGCCGCCGCGCGCCTGCGCGAGCTGCTTCCGGCGGGAGCCACCCAATCTGACGTCGTCGTCACCCCACTTGCCACGACACCGGTGCTGGCGGCCGACCTGCGTGCCGGCTATCCCGGCGGCCCGACGGGTGAACATGTCGCTCTGAGCCTGCAACCCGGGGCCCGGCTGGCGATCACCGGGCGCAGCGGCGCGGGTAAGACCGCACTGCTGATGACGCTGGCCGGTTTGCTGCCACCGGCCGCGGGCGTGGCGACCATCGGCGGCATCCCGACCACCGAACTCAACGAATCTCAATTACGGAGTGCCGTAAGCTATTTCGCCGAAGACGCACATCTGTTCAACACCACCGTCCGGGACAATTTGTTGGTGGCGCGCGGCGACCGCACCGACGACGAGCTCGCGGACGCATTGACCGCCGTGGGCCTCGACGGTTGGCTGGCCGGGCTGCCCGATGGGCTGAGCACAGTGCTGATCGGCGGTGCGGCCTCGGTGTCGGCCGGCCAGCGCCGCCGGCTGCTGCTGGCCCGGGTTTTGCTGTGCCCGGCCCCGATCGTGCTCCTCGACGAACCGACCGAGCACCTCGATGCCGCCGACGGCCAACGCATCCTGACCGCCCTGCTCGACGGCAGCCTGCTCGGCGCTGACCGCACCGTGGTGGTCGCCAGTCATCAACTTGGTATCGACATCACCTGTCCACGACTATCGATCGGCGACGGCGGGTAACGTGCAATCCATGACTGAGCCCCCAGAGCAGGCACCTCAGCAGCCCACCCCGCCCCCGCAGGGGGCACCGC
>NZ_MVIH01000025.1 GCF_002086695.1 Mycolicibacterium rhodesiae | reverse complement strand
CGCCACCACCACCCCCGCCAGCGACGACGGAGGCACCACCGCCCGTGACCACAACGACAGCTCCGCCGGCGCCGGCCACCACGACGTCGACGCCGCCGCCCGGACCGCGTCAGGTCACCTATTCGGTGACCGGCACCAAGGCGCCCGGCGACATCATCTCGGTGACCTACGTCGACGCCTCGGGCCGCCAGCGCACCCAGCGCAACGTCTACATTCCGTGGTCGCTGACAGTGACACCGATCTCGCAGTCCGACGTCGGCTCGGTGCAGGCCTCCAGCCTGTTCCTGGTGAGCCGGCTGAACTGCTCTATCACCACCAGTGACGGCGTGGTGCTGTCGTCGAACCAGAACAACGCCGCGCAGACGAGTTGCTGATGACTACAGACACAGACACAGAAGACCGCCGGTCACCGGAAACCGTGGACCGGCTGCTGGTCGGGGTATGTGGCGCGATCTGGCTGGTGCTGCTTGCGGTGACGGTGATCGCGATCGTCGCGCTGGTGGACATGAGCCGCGGTCACTCGGCGAATGCGGGCGGTTCGGACACCCCCTGGCTGCTGTACAGCATCATCATCGTCTCGGCGGTGATCATCGTCGGCGCGATTCCGCTGCTGATCCGAGCCCGGCGCACTGCGCTGAATGATTCGCGCCTGACGCCGGAACCGGCCAAGGCCGCGCCACCACGAGCCACGGCCGCGCCGGCGGCCCCGGCGCGCGGCACCGAGGCGCCCACGGAGAAGCTCAAGGTTTTCGGCTCGACTGTGGACCCCTACGAGCGGTACCAGCCGGACTTCGCCCAGTCGTCGGCCTCGCGGCGGGCTGATCCGCTGATCCCGGCCACCGAACTGGACCGGCTGTGGCTGCGCTGCACGGTGATGCTGGCCGGCGCGATCGGCCTTGCGCTGGTCGGGGTGTCGACCGCGACATACCTCATGGCGGTGGACAACGACACCGCGGCGTGGGTGGCACTCGGCCTTGCGGGACTCATCACGGTCGCGATGCCGGCAATCCCGGTGACCTACCTACGTCAGCTGCACGGCGCGGTGGAAGAGGCTGTGCCCGCTTAGTTGGCGCTTGCGGTTGCGTGCGTCGGATGAGACGTGAGCGCTCCTTCAAACCAAGAGAACCCCGGGCCCTGTGGACCCGGGGTTCTCTTGGTTGGTGCTAGTGGTGGTGGCCGTTGCCACTTCCGTTGCCGTTGCCATCTCCGTTGCCGCTGTACTCGCTGTCCTGCCATTCGCGCAGGGCGGTGAGCGTGCGGTGCTCGGCGGCGTGTGCGGCCTCGTTGAGCGCTGCATCCTCGGATGCCGGATCGGCGGTGAGGAAGCTGCCGTGGCCGGTTCGACCGCCGGAGCCCAACTTGTTCATTCGCTTGGGCAGAGCCGCTCCCTGGTACTCCAGGGGGAGCGGGTGGCCATGCTCGTCGACCGGTCCGAGCGGCTGGTGCAGCTCGACGTAGGCGCCGTGCGGCAGACGCTTGATGATGCCCGTCTCGATGCCGTGCTCCAGCACGTCACGGTCGCTGCGCTGCAGCCCGACCGCCCAGCGGTAGGCGATGAAGAACACCAGCGGCGGCAGCACCAGCGAACCGATCCGGCCGATCCACGTCGTCGCGTTCAGCGAGATGTGGAACTTCAGCGCGATGATGTCGTTCATCGCGGCCAGCGTCCAGACCATGTACAACGAGATCGCCATCGCACCGATCGCGGTCCGCGTCGGAGCGTCACGCGGGCGCTGCAGCAGGTTGTGGTGCGCGGTGTCCCCGGTGAACTTCTTCTCCAGGAACGGGTAGGCGATCAGCAGTCCGAACACCAGACCCATGACCAGCGCGACCCAGAAGGCCGCCGGGATCGTGTGGTGGCCGAGGTAGAGCTCCCACGGCGGGAAGATACGGGCCAGGCCTTCCGTCCACATCATGTAGAAGTCGGGCTGGCTGCCTGCCGACACCTGAGACGGCTTGTAGGGACCGAGCTGCCAGATCGGGTTGATCTGCAGCAGGCCACCCATCAGGCCGAGGATGCCGACGGTCACCGCGAAGAACGCCCCGGACTTGACCGCGAACACCGGCATGACGCGAACGCCGACGACGTTCTTCTCGGTGCGGCCGGGGCCGGGGAACTGGGTGTGCTTCTGGAACCACACCAGCGCCAGGTGAACACCGATGAGCGCCAAGATGATTCCGGGGATCAGCAGGATGTGCAGTGCGTACATCCGGGGGAGCAGGGCGCCCACCGCGTTGCACTGGTAGCCCACCCCACCGCAGGGGAAGTCGCCGCCGAACAGTGCCCAGTGCAACCAGGTCCCGACGATCGGCACGCTCATGGTGATCGACGACAGCGCCGCGCGAAGGCCGATGCCGGACAGCAGATCGTCGGGCAGCGAGTAGCCGAAGTACCCCTCGAACATGGCCAGGATCAGCAGCAGCGAACCGATGACCCAGTTGGCCTCACGCGGCTTGCGGAAGGCGCCGGTGAAGAAGATGCGGGCCAGGTGCACCATGATCGACGCGGCGAACAACAGGGCCGCCCAGTGGTGGATCTGGCGGACGAACAGGCCGCCGCGAACCTCGAAGCTGATGTCGAGCGTCGAGGCGAACGCCTTCGACATCTCGATGCCCCGAAGCGGTTGGTACACACCCTGATACGTCACTTCGGCCATCGACGGGTCGAAGAACAGCGTCAGGTACACGCCGGTGAGCAGCAGCACGATGAAGCTGTACATCGCGATCTCGCCCAGCAGGAACGACCAGTGCGTGGGGAAGACCTTGTTCAGCTGGCGTCGAACCGCGGCCGACGGGTGGTAACGGGAGTCGATGGCGTCGCCCTGCTTGGCCAGGGCATCGTTGAGTTTCGGACTCATGATGTGCGCTCCCAGAATGCGGGTCCGACGGGCTCGGCAAAGTCGCCGTTGGCGACCAGATACCCGTCGGAGTCAATGGTGATCGGCAACTGCGCCAACGCGCGCGCAGCTGGACCGAAGATCGGCCGTGCGAAATGCAGTGCGTCAAACTGCGATTGGTGGCACGGGCACAGGATGCGGTAGGTCTGCTGCTCGTACAGCGAGGCCGGGCAGCCCAGGTGCGAGCAGACCTTGGTGTAGGCGAACAGGTCGCCGAAGTTGAAGCTCTCCTGGCCCGCACGCTTGACGACCTTGGCCATGTCGACCGGCTTGATGCGGATCAGCATCACCGGATTGCGCACGCCCATAGCGATTTCCGACAACCGCTCATGGCTTTCGACGGTAGTGCCGTCGCCGTCGCTCTCGCGCCACGGGAACACCGTCTCCATGCCGCCGGCGTCGATGTCCTCGGGCCGCAACTTCACGAACGGCGACTCGCCGGGCAGGCCGGTCGCGCGCGCCAGGAAGATGGTCTCGCCGGTGAACCGCGGGGTCCACCCCGAGGTCCACAGCACTGCCTTCTTGCCTTCGGCGGTGGGAACCACCGGCTTCCACGGGTTCTTGATCAGGCCGCCGATGAACGCCACCAGCGTGCCTGCCCCGAACGCGCCCAACCCGATTCCGAGCGATAGCCCGACGAGCTTGCGCCGCTTGATCGTCGAGCCCTCGAGCGCGTCGGTGAGGTTGGCGACGACGGTCTTGCGCGCGATCTCCGGGGAGGCGCCGTCGTGGCGCTCCTGGACGGAGATCTCCTCGGGGATGAACTTCTTCTGGTAGAGCACCGCGCCGATGCCGATCGCCAGGATCGACATGCCGAACGTGAGTCCGTACAGCGGGGTGGCGAACTCCGACCATTCGACGTTGTTGGTGCCGTCCCACTGCCACGGCCAGAACAGGAAGACCAGCAGCAGCGCCAGACCGAACAGGCCGCCGAGCAGCAGCCAGATCGACACCAGCCGCGCGGCACGCTTCTCTGCCTTGGTTCCCTCAACCGGCCAGCGGGGCTCCTTGAGGATGGTCTCGACACCGTCGATCCGGCCGCCGAGTTCGACCAGTTCCTCGCGCGACATCGCAGCGAGTTGCTCGTCGGTGGGCTGATTCACGTCACTCATGAAGATCTCGCTCCGATCCACAGCGCCGCCGCGATGACGGCGACCATGCCGATGATCCAGGCCGCCATGCCCTCAGATGAGGGGCCGAACCCGCCGAGGCCGTAGCCGCCGGGATCCGGCGCGCGAGTCGCCATCCGCACGTAGGCGACGATGTCCTTCTTCTCCTCAGGAGAAAGCTGGCGGTCGCCGAACTTGGGCATGTTCTGCGGGCCGGTCAGCATCGCGGTGTAGATCTGGGCCGGGGTGGCCGGCTCGAGTTCGGGTGCGTACTTACCCGACGACAGGGCGCCGCCCTTGCCGGTGAAGTTGTGGCACGAGGCGCAATTGAGCCGGAACAGGTCGCCGCCGCGGGCGACGTCGTTGCCGAGCAGCGAGTGGTCGGCGATCTGGCCGTTGGCGTCGCGGGGGACCAGCGGTCCGCCGCCGTTGGCCTGAACGTAGGCGCCGAGCGCGTCGATCTGGGCCTCGTCGAAGACCGGGTCCTTGCGCGGTGCCTGAGCTTCGCCGCGCATCGCAGGCATGCGGCCGGTGGACACCTGGAAGTACACCGCCGCCTCGCCGACGCCGATCAGGCTGGGGCCGCGGCCCTCGACGCCCTGAAGGTTGGCGCCGTGGCAGGTGACACAGGAGGTGTCGAACAGCTGCTTGCCGGTGCGCAGCAGTGCGGACTGTGATTCGTCGGCCACCGCGACCTGCGGGGTGGGCGTCAGCGTGGCGGCCAGGCCACCGGCGACACCGAGCCCGACCAGGAGCAGTACCGCACCGGTCAGGCGGCGACGAAGCCGGCGACGCGACTTCTCGCTTATCGGAGACTTCGGCTGCCCCGATCTCTTGAGCATCGAACCCCTTCTCATCGGATGAAGTAGATCGTCGCGAACAGGGCGATCCACACGATGTCGACGAAGTGCCAGTAGTAGGACACGACGATGGCAGCGGTCGCCTGCGCAGGCGTGAACTTGCTCATCGTGGTCCGCAGCAGAAGCAGGATGAACGCGACGAGACCGCCGATCACGTGCAGGCCGTGGAATCCGGTGGCCAGGTAGAACACGCTGCCGTAGGAGCTGCCCGCGATGGTCGTGCCGTGGGTGACCAGGTGGTAGTACTCGTAGGCCTGGCCTGCCACGAAGAAGGCGCCCATCAGGAAGGTGATCACGTACCAGCGGCGCAGCCCGTAGACGTCACCGCGCTCGGCCGCGAACACACCCATCTGGCAGGTGAACGACGATGCGATCAGCACCAGCGTCACCGGAACCGCCTGATACAGGTTCAGTTCGGTGGGCGGTGGCGGCCATACCCCGCCGGCCTGAGCACGGGCAGTGAAGTACATCGCGAACAGTCCAGCAAAGAACATCAGCTCACTGGAAAGCCATACGATGGTGCCAACACTGACCATATTCGGCCGGTTCAGCGAATGTACGCGCGATGTGATCGCAGTTCCCGAAGTGCCAACAGCGCTCGTCACAACAAGAAGTATGACGCTTTGTAGTTGTCGAGGTACAGCCAGGGGGCCAATTGGTCACATCTGTCTGAAAACTGACGTGTGGACATGCCCCGCGGCATGGGAATATCGGCGCGTGACTCACCCCCATTCCCCGCCCGGCGCAGGCTCGCCGGATACGTCATGGCCGCAGGTCCTGGACCGGTTGACGGCCAGCCTGGAACTCGAGCCCGGGCAGGCGAGTTGGGCGATGGACCAGATCATGAGCGGCGTCGCGACACCGGCTCAGATCGCCGCCTTCGGCGTGTCGATGAAGATGAAGCGGCCGACCGCCGCCGAGGTACGTGAATTGGCCGACACCATGCTGGGATACGCCCGCATGGTCCCCACCGACGAGATCGGCACCGACACCGTCGACATCGTCGGCACCGGAGGCGACCGCGCCAACACCGTGAACCTGTCGACGATGGCGGCGATCGTGGTCGCGGCCGCCGGCGTCCCGGTCGTCAAGCACGGCAACCGTGCGGCGTCGTCGAAGAGCGGCGGCGCCGACATGCTCGAAGCCCTCGGGGTGCGCATCGATCTCGGTCCCGACGAGGTGGCGCGCTGCGTGGCCGAAGTGGGCATCGGGTTCTGTTTCGCGCCGGTGTTCCACCCGTCCTACAAGTTCGCGGGCCCGCCGCGCCGCGAGATCGGCACCCCGACGGTGTTCAATCTGCTTGGGCCGCTGACCAATCCGGCCTCGCCGCGCGCAGGCCTGATCGGATGCGCGTTCGGTGATCTGGCCGAGGTGATGGCCGGGGTGTTCGCCGCCCGCCGCAGCAGCGTGCTCGTGGTGCACGGCGACGACGGTCTCGATGAACTGACCACCACGACCACCAGCACCATCTGGCGGGTGCAGGCCGGCACCATCGACAAGCTCACCTTCGACCCGATGGGTTTCGGCTTCGCCCGGGCCCGCATCGAGGAGCTGGTGGGGGGCGAGGCCGAGGAGAACGCCCAGGAAGCCCGTGAGGTGCTCGGCGGCGCCAAGGGACCCGTGCGGGACGCGGTGATCCTCAATGCGGCGGGCGCAATGGTCGCCCACAGCGGCCTATCCAGCCACGCCGAATGGCTGCCGTCGTGGGAGGACGGGCTGGCCCGGGCCGCGGAGGCGATCGACTCCGGGGCGGCCGAACAACTCCTGGCGCGTTGGGCGCGGTTCAGCCAGCAGCTCTGAGTCCAGCCGCTGCGCCTGTTCGGCAGCCAACCGTGCCGAGCGTGCGGTCGCAGCCCACTGCGCCCACGGACCCGCCGAGGCCAGAGGTGATGTCAAACCCGTTGTGGCGCTGACGATTCGTACGCCGGGAGCGTTGAGCCAGCGGGCGATCAAGGCGGTCTCTTCGACCAGCGCGCCGCCCAGCGGTGCCGGCTTGGGAAGTACCACCTGCGCTCCTGCCTGCAGAGCCTCGACCACGGGCATCGGCGGGACGCGACGGGGAGCAACGCCGGCCCCGGCGAGTTGCCCGTGCCGGATCACCGCCAGCTGCCAACCGCCCGCACCGTCCGGCGCGGCGGCGACGAGTTCTTCGACGGCACTGAGCGACCGCAGTCGCTGGCCGCGCCACAGCACGTCGACGGCTGCCGCGATGTGGTCACGCAGCCGCGCCGCGCTCTCGTAGCGGGACTTCTGCGCCAGGACGGCGACCTGGTCGACGGCCGCACCGAGCGCGGCGTTGTCCAGGCCTTCGATCAGCGCGGCCGCCAGCTGCGGAGCAGCCGCGTACTGCTCGGCGGTGATACCGCGCGGGGCGGGGCATGGGGAGACCTCGCGCTCGGGACAGGACGGTCCGTGCTCGGCCGTGCGGCCGATACGGCTGGTGCAGGTGCGCACACCGGTGAACCGGGCGATCAGCTCGGCGGTGTCCAGGGCGTCGGCCCGCGACCGGAACGGACCGATCGCGCGGTCGTGACGCGGCTCGCGGACCACCGAGAGCCGCGGGAAGGCCTCGTCGGTCAGCGCTACCCACCACCAGCGGTGCGGAAAGCGGGACCGGCGGTTGTACGGCGGCGCGTGTGCGGCCAGCAACCGCAGTTCACGTACTCCCGCTTCCAGCGCGTGGGCGCATTCGACATGGTCGACCGCCGTCGCCAGGGCCACCATCTCCTTCATCCGCCCGCGCGGGTCGGCGCCGTTGAAGTACTGGCCGACCCGGCGGCGCAGATCGGTGGCGGTGCCGACGTAGAGCACTTCGCGCGCCGGCCCCCGGAACAGGTACACCCCCGGCCGGTGCGGCAGGTTGCGGGCCAAGACCCGTTTGTTCCGTTGGGCGTTCGAGATGTTGGGCAGGTACCCGCGCAGATCGGTGTAGGTGTGCACGCCCTGGTTGCCGACCCGTTCGATCAGCGCGTGCAGCACGTCGACGGTGGCTCGGGCGTCGTCGAGCGCACGGTGGGTGGGCGTGGTGGCGGAGCCGACGAGTGCGGCGAGTGTGGACAGCCGAACGCTGGGCGCCTCCTCGCGGGTCAGCACGCGGCGGGCCAGTCGCACCGTGCACAGCACCGGCGGGCGGGGCCAGGGGATGCCGCACTGTTCGGCGGCGGAGCGCAGGAAGCCGATGTCGAACCCGGCGTTGTGGGCGACCAGCACGGCGCCACGGGCGAATTCGAGGAACATCGGCAGTACGGCGGCGATGGTCGGCGCATCGTGGACCATCGCGGTGGTGATCCCGGTCAGCTGGACGATCTGCGGCGGGATGGAGCGCTGCGGGTCGACCAGGGTGGCGAATTCGCCGAGCACCTCCCCGCCGCGGACCCGGACCGCACCGATCTCGGTGATCGCGTCGCGGGAGCCGTCGGCCGATGCGGTGGCCCGCCCGCCGGTGGTCTCCAGGTCGACCACCACGAATGTGGTCTCGCGTAGGGAGATATCGGCGCTCGCGTCGACGTCGGCGAAGCTCAGCTGAGCATCGATCGGTGTGGCCGCCACAGCGACTGACGGTAGGCAGCCCCACCGACAACGTGTCGGTGCCACTCCGATGGGGCGGACTTGTCGGTGGCCGGCGATAGCGTGCGGCCAACTCGATAGAAGGAGTCCCGAGATGGGAATGGAGCCAGCCGAACCGGTCGTCATCGACTGCGACGACTGTGCGGTGCGCGGCCCTGGTTGTCGCGACTGTGTGGTGAGCGTATTGCTCGGTGTCCCGGAAACTTTGCTGGAAGACGAACGAGCGGCCCTGGAGGTGCTCGCTGAGGCGGGCCTGGCGCCGAAGTTGCGGCTGGTGCCGATCCACCGCGCCGGGGGGCGGGGGCTGGCCAGCTAGCGCTGAGGCCGCGTCCTGCTAGGTTGGTTGGCAGGTTGTGACTGGTGTGGCTTGGGTGGCTGAGAGTCTGCTGAATTTCCGCCCCACGTTTGGACAACGCCGATGCCATTTCGTAACCTGTTCGAGACCTAAGGCACTCGATGCATCAACGTCGACGGCACTTAAAGGAACGCAATTTTGAGCTCTGACCGCAGATACCTGACTAAACGCGTTCTCAAGCGCCCTCTAGTTGGTGGGATTGCGGGCTTCCTGGTCCTCTCCGCCGTTATCTCCGGTGCCTCGCATGCCGACCCCGCCGAAGACGGTGTGGCCAAGCTGAACGAACTGTCACGACAGGCAGAACAGCTCACCGAGTCAATGCATTCCGCTCAGCTCGATCTTGACAAGAAGCTGCAGGCCGAAACCGTTGCGGAGAAGAAGCACACCGATGACCTCGCCGCAGCTGACAGCGCAAAGGCCCAGTTGGCGACCTACCAGGCTGCGGTCGACAAATTTGCTGCCGCGGTCTACATGGGCGGCCGCACCGACGGCCTGAACGCCATCCTGACCGCCGAGTCGCCCCAGGGTCTGATCGACAAGATGGCGGTGCAGCGGGTGATGGCCACCGAGATGGCCGCCCAGATGCAGAGCTACCGCCAGCTGAACGACCAGCTGCGCCAGGCCGAGGCTGAATCCGCCAAGTCGGCGGGCGAGGCCAAGACGGCCGCCGAGCAGGCTGCCGCGGTCCGCGCCGACCTGCAGCGCAAGCAGTCCCAGCTGCAGGTGCAGATCTCGGTCGTGAAGTCGCGGTACCAGACCCTCACCCCGGAGCAGCGCACCGCGCTGGCCGCGCCCGGTCCCGTGCCGCCGGCGGACATCCTGGCCGCTCCCGCGCCTGCGGGCCTGCCCCCGCTCAACGATGTGCCGCCGCCCGATGCGCTGCCGCCGGCACCGGATGCCCCGCCGCCGCCGGACGCCGCCCAGGTGACGCCGATGGCCGCCGTACCGACGCCTGGCGGTGGCGGCGAACAGGCCGCCGTCGCTGTCCAGGCGGCGCTGACCCGGATCGGTGATCCGTACGTCTGGGGTGGATCGGGTCCCAATCAATTCGACTGCTCCGGTTTGGTGATGTGGGCCTTCCAGCAGGCCGGCATCTTCCTGCCGCATTCCAGCCAGGCGCTGGCCGCCGGTGGCCAGCCGGTCTCGATGGATCAGATGCAGCCCGGCGACGTCGTGAACTACTACTCCGACG
Organism: Mycolicibacterium rhodesiae; assembly: GCF_002086695.1. Lineage (GTDB taxonomy): Bacteria > Actinomycetota > Actinomycetes > Mycobacteriales > Mycobacteriaceae > Mycobacterium > Mycobacterium rhodesiae. The sequence continues at coordinate 30,989 of NZ_MVIH01000025.1, read as the reverse complement.
CCTCGCACTCGGCGATCTACATCGGTGACGGGATGATGGTCCACGCCTCGACGTTCGGCCGGCCGGTGATGATCGCTCCGGTCAACAACGCCCCGATCTACAACGTCCGTCGCTACTGACGCACCCCGGCGACGGCGCGCATTCGCGGCCGTCCTGGCCGTCGTTCTGATCACTGAGCTGCTCGGTGGCTCCGCACTGGTAGCCGCTCCCGCGGCGACTCCGCCGTCGCCGCGCTCCGCCGTTCCCGCACCGTCGCCCCTGGTCGTCGGCGACGGCCGCACCGTGCGACTGATCAGCCTCGGTGGAGACCGCACCGACGGCCTGCTCACCCGGATCGCCGGCGACATCGGTGACGCTGTCGCCGCCGTCGAGAAGTTCTGGGGCACCGACTGGGATCGCGAGATCGTCATCATCGCCACCGGCTCGCCGCAGGAGTTTGTCGCCCAGGCGGGCCTGGATCCGCGCGGTCAGTGGCAGGACATCGCGGCGGTCTCGGTCGCCGACCAGGTCGATTTCGCCCACCATCGGGCCGGCGGGCAGCGCATGGTGTTCGCCCCGGGCGCCGTCGCGATGAGCGATCAAGCGCTGCGAATCGTGTTGACCCACGAGCTGTTTCACCTCGCCGCCCGCGCCGACACCGCGCTGGACGCTCCGCGCTGGCTGGTCGAAGGGGTGGCCGATTTCGTGGCCCGCCCGCCGACGCCGCTACCCCCGGGCGCCGCCGCGGACACCGGGCTACCCGCCGACGCCGACCTGGACGCCGCCGGACCGCTGCGTGCCCACGGCTACGACCGGGCCTGGTGGTTCGCCCGGTTCGTGGCCGATACCTACGGCGTCGACGCATTGCGAAGGCTCTACACCGAGGCGTGCGGTCCAGGCCACGGCGACTTCGCGACGGCCGTGCGCAGGGCGCTGAACACCGATATCGCCGAGCTACGCGCCCGCTGGGCGCAGTGGCTGACCGGCTAGCGTGTACGGCGATGACGCGAGTCCTGCTGGTCACCAATGACTTTCCACCCCGCCGGGGCGGTATCCAGTCCTACTTGGAGCAGTTCGTCAGACGGCTCGCCGACAGTGGCGAACACCAGCTCACCGTCTACGCCCCGACGTGGAAGGACGCGCAGGCCTACGACCAGGCGGCCGGCTACCGCATCGTTCGCCACCCCGGCACGCTGATGCTGCCCGAGCCCGGCGTGGACCGCCGGATGCGTGAACTGATCGGCAAGCACGACATCGACACGGTGTGGTTCGGGGCCGCCGCCCCGTTGGCGCTGCTCGCCGGCCGGGCCCGTGGCGCCGGCGCACGCCGGGTGGTGGCCAGTACCCATGGCCACGAAGTGGGCTGGTCGATGCTGCCGATCGCGCGTTCCGCGCTACGCCGCATCGGCGACACCACCGACGTCGTGACATTCGTCAGTCACTACACCCGCGGACGGTTCGCCTCGGCGTTCGGGCCGGACGCCGCGCTGGAGCATCTGCCCCCCGGGGTCGATGCCGACCGTTTCCGTCCAGATCCCGCGGCCCGGGCGGAGCTGCGCGCTCGTTACGGCCTCGGCGAGCGGCCCACCGTGGTCTGCGTGTCGCGGCTGGTGCCGCGCAAAGGCCAGGACATGCTCATCAAGGCACTGCCCGGCATCCGCCGCCGGGTGCCCGACGCCGTACTGGCGATCGTCGGCAACGGGCCCTACGCCGACGACCTGCACAAGCTCGCCGCGCAGGTGGGTGTCACCGACGACGTGGTGTTCACCGGGGCGGTGCCCAGCGCCGAGCTGCCGGCCCACTACGCGATGGCCGATGTCTTCGCAATGCCTTGCCGCACAAGGGGTTCCGGGCTCGACGTGGAGGGACTCGGCATCGTGTTCCTGGAGGCCTCGGCCGCGGGCGTGCCGGTGGTGGCCGGCGACTCCGGTGGTGCCCCCGAGGCGGTGAAGGACGGCGAAACCGGACGGGTGGTGAACGGACGCTCGGTCGAGGAGATCACCGAGGCCGTGTCGGACATCCTCGGCGACCCCGCGCTCGGCGCGCGGATGGGGGAGGCCGGCAGGAGGTGGGTCGAAGCGGACTGGAACTGGGCGGCGCACACCGCGCGGCTTTCCGAACTCCTACGCGTGGCCGACCACGCCGTGTGACGATGCTCACGATGAGCAGAACCCGGGTCGCCGCGTTCGGCGCCGTTCTGGCGACCGTCGCAACGATGGTGGGCCCGGTCGGCGCCGCGTCGGCCGACGACTGTCCCGACGTCGAGGTGATCTTCGCCCGCGGCACCGGTGAGCCACCCGGCCTGGGGCGGGTCGGACAGGCCTTCGTCGACGCGCTCGCACCCCGCCTGGGCGGGCGCAGCATGGGCACCTACGCAGTGAACTACCCGGCCAGCTTCAACTTCCTCGCCGCGGCGTCCGGCGCCGACGACGCAGCCGCCCGCATCGCGGACATGGGTGCCCGCTGCCCGCAGACCACCCTGGTGCTCGGCGGGTTCTCCCAAGGGGCGGCGGCGGTGTCCATGCTGGCCGGCGTCCCGCCGGTGGGGCAGCGCATCGGCAGCATCGGTTCGGCTGCGCCGCTGCCGCCGGCCGCCGCCGGTCAGATCGCGGCCGTCGCGGTGTTCGGCAACCCGGGTGCCCGGTTCGGCACCCCGCTGTCGAACACCGGCCAGTTCGCAGGCCGCGCCATCGACCTCTGCAGCGGCGGCGACCCGATCTGCTCGCCGGGCCTCGACCGCGCCGCCCATAGCAACTACGAGCTGCCGCCGTACCCCGACCAGGCGGCCGGCTTCGTCGCCGGCCTGCTCTAGGTGCCGGTGCCCGGGCAGCCGTCGAATGCGTTACCCGTCCAGGTGGGATGTGCCTTCATGTTCTCGGCACACCACGCGGCGCCGTCCTCGGTCGTGCTCTTCCATTCATATGCCTGTTCGTCTTTGAGCGCCTGCTGCCCCTCCGGGCTGGCCGCCGAGTTGCCGGGTTTGCCCGCCGTCGCCACGGCGGCATTGCAGTTCAGGAAGAGCAGCATGGTGTTGTTCACCTGCTGGAAGTTGCTGCCTTTGACCCAGGGCGCCTTCTGCGACCGGGTGACGATGCACTCTTCGGTGGGCAGTTCGGACCCGACGCGTCCACCGACGACGACGGTCATGCCGGACCCGCTCAGCGCGCCGGCCGCGTCGCTGTAGGTCTCGCCTGCGTAGGCATCCGCGGACGCGACTCCGCACGAAAACAGCGACGCCGTCACGGCGAAGGCGCCGACGGCACCGGTCACCAAGAACCTACTTTGCATAGATCGCTCCGATCTCGTCGGCGAACTTCTCCGCCACCACATTGCGCTTGACTTTCAGCGTCGGGGTCAGCTCACCAGTCTGCACGGTGAAGTCATCCGGCAGGATGCGGAACTTGCGTATCGATTCGGCATGGGACACATGCTGATTCGCGTCCTTGACGGCCAACTCGACCTCGGCGACCAGATCGGGATCCGTCCGCAGATCACCTACCGAGGCGCCGGCGGCCTTGCCGTGCTGGGTCTTCCACACCTCGAACGCCTCGGGGTCGATGGCGATCAGGGCACCGATGAACGGCTGGTTGTCGCCCACGGCCATCGCCTGGCTGATCAGCGGATGAGCTCGCAGGGCATCTTCGAGCACCGCGGGGGCGACGTTCTTGCCGCCCGCGGTGACGATGATCTCTTTCTTGCGGCCGGTGATCGACACGAAGCCGTCGGCGTCGATGCGGGCCAAATCCCCGGTGTGGAACCAGCCGTCGACGATCGCTTCGCCGGTCGCTTTCTCGTTGCGCCAGTAGCCGGCGAACACGACGCCACCGGAGACCAGAAGCTCGCCGTCCTCGGCGAGCGCCATGCTGTTGCCCGGCACCAACTTTCCGACCGTGCCGACCTTGAGCTCGCCGATTCGGTTCACCGTGATCGCCGCGCTGGTCTCGGTCAGCCCGTAGCCCTCGTAGATCGACAGCCCGGCGCCGCGGTAGAAGTGGCCGAGTCGCTTGCCCAACGGCGCGCCGCCCGAGATCGCGGCGTGGCAGTCCCCACCGAGGGCGGCGCGCAGCTTGCTGTACACCAGTCGGTCGAACACGGCGTGGCCGAGCTTGAGCAGCAGGTTGGGGCCGTCGCCGGCCAGCGCCTCGCTGTAGGCAATCGCGGTCTTGACGGCCAGCTCGAAGACCGGACCCCTGCCGCTGTTGCGGGCGTTCAATTCGGCTGTGTTGTAGACCTTTTCGAACACTCGCGGTACAGACACCACGATCGTCGGCTTGAACGACTGCAGCATCGGCACCAGGTTCTTGATGTCGCTGGTGTAGCCGAGCGTCACCTTGTTGGCGAACGCGGTCATGGACAGGGCGCGTGCCAACACATGCGCCAACGGCAAAAAGACCAGCAGCCGCTCGTGTTGTCGCAGTAGCGTCGGGAAACATGTTGTGGTGCCGCGGGTTTCGAACAGCAGATTGGCATGGGTGAGCTGGACGCCCTTGGGTCGGCCGGTGGTGCCCGAGGTGTAGATCAGCGTCGCCGGGTCGGCCGAACGCAACGCCGCCAACCGCCGCTCCAGCTCTGCGGGTTCGGCACCGGCGGCGGCCTCGGCCAGCTCGTCGAGCGCGGTGGGGCCCGAGGACTCGATCCGCAGCGCCTTGCGCAGGTCCGGCAGCTCGTCGGTGAGTTCTGAGACCATCTGCGCGTGGGACTCGGTCTCGGTGAACACCAGCACGGCACCGGAGTCCTGGAGAACCCAGCGGATCTGTTCGGCCGAGGACGTCTCGTAGATGGGCACCGTCACCCCGCCGACCGACAGGATCGCGTAGTCGAGGATCACCCACTCGTAGCGGGTCGCCGACAGGATTGCCACCCGGTCGCCCGCCTGCACGCCTTCGGCGATCAATCCCAGCGCCGCCGAGCGGATCTGGGCGGCGACCTCGGCACACGTCACGTCGGTCCAACCGCCGTCGACCAGCCGTTGGACGATCACGTAGCTGGGATCGGTGCGCTCGTGGTCGTACACCGAACTGACGACATTGTCGTGCTCGCCGATGGTGAACGACGCCGGAACGGTGTACTCACGCATGTCAACAGCGTAGTCACCGGCAACCAGGCACCCCGGCCACGGACCCGATATGTGAAGCTGTTGGCATGAACAGCATCCAGGTCGCCGACGAGACATTTGTCGCGGCAGATCCGGCGGCGGTCGGGCGCGCGGTCGCGGACCGGGCGAGCTGGCGGCGGTGGTGGCCGGACCTGCGTCTCGAGGTCGTCGAGGACCGTGCCGACAAGGGGGTGCGGTGGACGGTGACCGGCCCGCTGACCGGCACCATGGAGATCTGGCTGGAGCCGGTGCTCGACGGCGTGCTGCTGCACTATTTTCTGCACGCCGAGCCCTCCGGGGTGGCGGCCTGGCAGCTGGCCAAGATGAACCTCGCCAAGCTCACGCATCAGCGTCGGGTGGCCGGTAAACGGATGGCGTTCGAGGTGAAATCCGCTTTGGAGGCGTCCCGCCCGGTGGGCGTCGCACCCGGCACCTGATATCAGGTCAGACCCTCGGGCGGGAGGGTACCTTTGTGGCCGAGGGAGCGGACCCCGGTCGGGTCACGCAGCGCAAGCGATGGGAATGGGCAACAGTGGCTGACAAGACGGCGCAGACCATCTACATCGACGCGGACCCCCGCACCGTGATGGATGTCATCGCCGATATCGGGTCGTACCCGCAATGGGTCTCCGAATACAAGGAGACCGAGGTCATCGAGTCCGATGACGCCGGTTACCCGCTGGTCGCGCGACTGGTTCTGGACGCCGCTGTTCTCAAGGACACCATGGTGCTGGCCTACGAGTGGCCGGCCGACCGCAAGTCGGTGCGCTGGTCATTGGTTTCAAGCTCGCTCTTGCGGGCACTCGACGGCGCATACACGTTGCAACCCAAAGGTTCTGGAACCGATGTCACCTACGAGTTGTCGGTGGATCTGATGATCCCGATGATCGGCCTGCTCAAGCGCAAGGCCGAGCGCAGGCTGACCGACACCGCGCTCAAGGACCTGAAGAAATGGGTCGAGGGCTGAGTGACTGACCGGGCCCGGATCAGTTTCTTCGTCGGCAAAGGCGGCGTCGGAAAGTCGACGCTGGCCTCGGCGACGGCGGTCCGGGCAGCGCTGGCCGGTCAGCGGGTGCTGGCCGTGTCCACCGATCAGGCCCACTCCCTCGGCGATGTTCTCGGACTGGCGGTTCCGCCGACCGGGACCCGCGATCCGGTGCGGATCCTCACCGAGGAGGGCACCGATGACACCGCGGGCGGCCACCTTGACGCGCTGGCGCTGGACACCTTGGCCCTGCTCGCGGCCAGATGGCGTGCCGTCGCGCCGGTGCTGGCCGCCAGATTTCCGGAGTCCGACATCAAAGACGTTGCCCCGGAAGAGCTTTCCGCTCTGCCGGGAATCCAAGAAGTGTTAGGGCTGGCCGAGGTGGCCGCGCTGGCCGACTCCGGCCAGTGGGACTACGTCGTCGTCGACTGCGCCTCGACGGCCGATGCGATGCGGATGCTGACACTGCCTGCCGCCTTCGCGATGTATGTCGAGCGAGCCTGGCCCCGCCATCGCCGGCTCAGCGCGGCCGTCGACAGTGTGCACGCCGCGGCCACCGTCGCTGTGGTCGAGGGCATCAGCGGGGCCGTCGAGGGGTTGTCCGCCCTGCTCACCGATGCCGAACGGGTCAGCGCCCACCTGGTGCTCACCGCGGAGCGGGTAGTGGCCGCCGAGGCGGTCCGCACCCTGGGCTCGCTGGCGCTGATGGGTGTGCGCGTCGCTGAACTGATCGTGAACCAGGTTCTCGTCCAAGATGATTCGTACGAGTACCGCAATCTTCCGGATCACCCGGCGTTCGGCTGGTACGCCGAACGAATCTCCGAACAGCAATCGGTGCTCGATGAGCTCGCCGCCACCATCGGTGACGTCCAACTTGTGCTGGCACCCCATCTGGCCGGTGAGCCGATCGGACCCAAGGCGCTCGGACAACTGCTCGACAGTGTCCGGCGTCGGGACGGCTCGGCACCGCCCGGGCCGCTCAAGCCGGTGGTGGACCGAGAATCGGGCTCAGGGCTCGATGCCGTCTACCGCATGCGGCTAGAGTTGCCGCAAATCGATCCGGGCACGCTGACGCTGGGCCGGGTCGACGACGACCTGATCATCGGCGCCGCGGGGATGCGGCGCCGGGTACGGCTGGCGTCGGTTCTGCGGCGGTGCATCGTGATGGACGCGGCCCTGCGCGGCACCGAGCTGACCGTGCGCTTTCGACCCAATCCGGAGGTGTGGCCCGCGTGAACGGCCCGCATCCCGACCTGGGCCCGGAACTGCGCGCCCTGGCCCAGGCGATCCTCGACCGGCTCGACCCGGCCGTACGGGCCGGTGCGGCAATGGCATCCGGTGGCGGGCAGGGTAAGTGCCAGCAGGTGTGGTGCCCGGTGTGTGCGCTGGCAGCGCTGGTCAACGGCGAACAACACCCGCTGCTCACCGTGGTCGCCGAGCACAGCGTGGCGCTGGTGACGGTGATCCGCACGATCATCGCCGAGGACGGCACAAGCCCACCGGAGCCGGACCGGACACCCCCGGAGCCGCCCGGCCCAGATTCGCCGGAGCGCCCCGGCAGCCGCTACCAACACATTCCCGTCAGCGTCGAGGAGTGACGCTGCCCGCGCCCTGATGATCCGGTGAGAACCGGGTGCGACCTGTGGTCGGTGCCCGCGGACCTGGGTAGAGTTGCACGAAAGCGTGCGGTGATCGGGAGGCTCCATGTGGTACTGGCTGTTCAAGTACATCTTCATGGGCCCGTTGCTGTCCCTCTTAGGTAGGCCGAAAGTCGAAGGGCTGGAACATGTTCCGACCAACGGCCCGGCAATCCTGGCCAGCAATCACCTGGCGGTGGCCGACAGCTTCTACCTCCCGCTGGTGGTCCGGCGAAGGATCACCTTCCTGGCGAAGTCCGAATACTTCACCGGCACCGGGATCAAGGGCTGGTTCACCCGGTGGTTCTACACCGTCGCCGGACAGGTCCCGATCGACCGCACCGACGCCGACGCCGCGCAGGCGGCGTTGACCACCGCCGAGCGGCTGCTGTCGCAGGGCAAGCTGATGGGCATGTATCCCGAGGGCACCCGCTCGCCGGACGGGCGGCTGTACAAGGGCAAGACCGGACTGGCGCGGCTCGCGCTCGAGACCCAGGTGCCGGTGATTCCGGTCGCGATGATCGGAACCGACGTCGTGAACCCGCCGGGATCGAAGATGTGGCGCTTCGGCCGGGTGACGGTGCGCTTCGGCAAGCCGATGGACTTCTCCCGGTTCGACGGACTGGCGGGCAACCGGTTCATCGAGCGGGCCGTCATCGACGAGGTCATGTACGAGCTGATGGAGCTGTCCGGCCAGGAGTACGTCGACATCTACGCCGCGACGTTGAAGAACAGCGAGGAACCCGGCGACCCTAAGCAGGGTGGACCAGGTCAGCCACCGGCGCGGTTCCCGGAGTCCGCCGCAGGTTAGCGACCGGTGTGGTCACCGTCAGCCCCGCGACGACGATCACGGCCAGGGCCCACCAGACGTACGACATCCCGAGCAGCTGGCGCCACCACGACGCCGACTCCTCGTGATGCTGGGGCAGCAATTCCAGCGGAATCCACACCATCAACGCCACACCGACGGCGGTCACCACGCCGAGCGCGATATTGCGCCGCCGGTAGGCCGCCACCGCGGCCGTGACCACTGTCGGCAGCGCCCACACCCAGTGGTGTGACCACGACACCGGCGAGACCATCAGCCCGAACAGGGCCACGCACATCAGCGCCAGCGTCGGCGCTTCGGCGTCGGGGCTGGCCCCCAGCACCCGCCGGACCGCCCAGACGGTCAGGCCCAGGACAGCGAAGCACGCCAGCGTCCACAGGATGAAGTGGGTGCCCTTGTCCAGGCCGAGCCGGGCCAGCGCGCCCGCGATGTTCTGGTTGGTGTTGAGCGCCGCGCTGCCGATCCGGTCGGTGTGGCGGATCGTGGTTGTCCAGTACTCCAGCGAATCGCGCCAGGCCAGCGCGCAGCCCAGCAGGCTGGCCGCGACGAAGGTGGCGGCCGCGGTCAGCGCGGCGCGACCCTCGCGGCGCAGCAGGAAGTACAGCAGAAATACCGCTGGGGTCAGCTTCAGCGCGATCGCCAGCCCGAGCAGTATCCCGCGCGGCCAGGGAGTGCGGCGCGGCACGCAATCGGCGATCACCAGCGTCATCAGCACCACGTTGATCTGGCCGAACGCGAAGTTGGCGTCGATGGGTTCCAGATACATCACCGCCAGCGCCACGATGCCCGCCGACAGCCAGGCCCGGCGCATCCAGGCTGGCTCCCGGGTCAGCGTCGAGGCCGGCCACACCGCCAGGCGGGTCAGCACGATCCAGGTCGACACCAGCACCAGGACCAGGGTGATGACGGTGATGATCACGCTCGCCGCCGACAGCGACACCCAGGCGAACGGGCTGAACACGATGGCCGCCAGCGGGGGATAGGTGAATGGCAGGCCCAGTCCGATCGTGGTGCGGAATGTCGCATCACCGGAGTACAGGGACTGACCGTGCAGCCAGGCCTGGCCGCCCATCCGGTAGACCTCGATGTCGATCCGATAAGGGATATGCCCGAACAACAGCCAGCCGGCGTAGACCAGGAGCGCGACGATCGCGACCTGCATCACCCGCCACCCGGCGACCAACCAGGGCCGCGCCGGACTGCCCACGTCGCTACTCATCTCGCGAACAAGACTATCTCCGGCGCCGCGACGCGCCGGGACGTATCCCGGCCGTGCCGGGCCCATCGGGGCGCGTCGGCGCGTATCTTCACCTCCCGTGCCCTACCACCTGCACTTCGATGTCGTCGCCCCCGGGCGCGTGCCGTTGATGTGGTGTCTGATCGCGTTCATCCTCACGTTCTTCGTGACCCGCACGATCGTCCGCTACATCCGGCACAACGCCGGCAACGACGCTCCCCGCAGATGGTGGCAGCCGCGCAACATCTCCGGCCACGGCGGCCTGCACATTCACCACGCCGTGTTCGGCATCATCCTGGTGATGATCTCTGGGGTCGCGATGGTGACCATGGCCACCGAAGGCGGAACCAGCGAGTTCACCGCTGCTGCAATCGTTTTCGGCATCGGCGCGGCACTGGTCCTCGACGAGTTCGCGCTCATCCTGCATCTGGAGGACGTCTACTGGGCCGAGGACGGCCGCGCCTCGGTGGACGCGGTGTTCGCCGCGATCGCCGTGGCCGGCCTGCTGATCATGGGTTTCAACCTGCTGTCGTTCTTCGACATCGGCATCTGGCGCGCCGACGATTCCGTCGGCGCCCGCACGCTGGTCGTGGTGCTCGCCGTCGCGACGCTCGCGCTCGCCGTCGTGGTCCTGCTCAAGGGCAAGGTGTGGACCGGCCTGATCGGGATGTTCATCACGCCGCTGCTGTTCATCGGCGCGATCCGGCTGTCCCGTCCGCACGCTCCGTGGGCACGGTGGCACTACCAGGACAAGCCCCGGAAGATGCACAAGGCCCTGGAGCGGGAACGCTACATGCGGCGCCCCGTCGTGCAGGCCAAGCTGTGGTTGCAGCACATCATCGCCGGTGAGCCGAGCTTCCCGGCCGACGCCGAGGTCGACGCCGAGCTCGACAAGGAGATTCACGCCGCCCCCGCGCCGCTGCCGCGGGCCGAGGCGAAGGGATAGGGTGCCGCCGGTGCGGTACTTCTACGACACGGAGTTCATCGACAACGGTCGGATCATCGACCTGATCTCGATCGGCGTGGTCGCCGACGACGGACGCGAGTTCTACGCGATCTCCACCGAGTTCGACCCCGACTCCGCGGGCCGGTGGGTGCGCACCAACGTGTTGCCGAAGCTGCCGAGCCCGTCGTCGCAGCTGTGGCGCTCGCGCCGCCAGATCCGGGAGGGCCTGGAGGAGTTCCTGGGTATCGACGGCGACGAACCGATCGAGCTGTGGGCCTGGGTGGCCGCCTACGACCACGTCGCGCTCTGCCAGTTGTGGGGGCCGATGACCAGCCTGCCGCCGCAGATCCCGCGGTTCACCCGCGAGCTACGCCAGTTCTGGGAGGACCGCGGCAGCCCGCGGATGCCGCCGCGACCGCAGGACACCCATGACGCCCTGGTCGACGCACGCCACAACCGGCGCCGGTACGTGCTGATGACCACCGGTGTCGACCTGGGCGCGACGCCGGTCAGCCGGTAAAAGGGGATGCGCGGCCCGGTTACCATGGACGGGTGAACTGGACCGTTGACGTACCGATCGAGCAGCTGCCGTCGCTCCCGCCGCTCCCGGCTGACCTGCGCGGACGGCTCGATGCGGCGCTGACGAAGCCGGCGCTGCAGCAGCCCAGCTGGGATCCCGAGCAGGCCGCCGCGATGCGGACCGTCCTCGAGAGCGTGCCGCCGGTCACCGTGCCGTCGGAGATCGAGAAGCTCAAGTCGCAGCTGGCCGATGTGGCCCTCGGCAAGGCGTTTCTGCTGCAGGGCGGCGACTGCGCCGAGACCTTCGTCGACAACACCGAGCCGCACATCCGCGCCAACATCCGCACCCTGCTGCAGATGGCCGTCGTGCTCACCTACGGCGCCAGCATGCCGGTGGTCAAGGTCGCTCGCATCGCCGGTCAGTACGCCAAGCCGCGTTCGTCGGACACCGACGCCCTCGGGCTGAAGTCCTACCGCGGTGACATGGTCAACGGTTTCGCCCCCGACGCCGCTGTGCGCGAACACGATCCGTCGCGACTTGTCCGTGCCTACGCCAACGCCAGCGCCGCAATGAACCTGGTGCGCGCGCTGACGTCGTCGGGATTGGCCTCGCTGCACGCGGTGCACGACTGGAACCGGGAGTTCGTCCGGACCTCACCGGCAGGTGCCCGCTACGAGACGCTGGCCGGTGAAATCGATCGCGGTCTGCGCTTCATGACGGCCTGCGGTGTCAACGACCGCAACCTGGACACCGCCGACATCTACGCCAGCCACGAGGCGCTGGTGCTGGACTACGAGCGCGCGATGCTGCGGATGGACGCCGAGGCTGTGGGCGGACCCAAGCTCTACGACCTGTCGGCGCACTACGTGTGGATCGGGGAGCGCACCCGTCAGCTCGACGGCGCTCACGTGGCGTTCGCCGAGGTGATCGCGAACCCGATCGGCGTCAAGATCGGCCCGACCACCTCACCGGAACTCGCGGTGGAGTACGTCGAGCGCCTCGACCCGAACAACGAGCCCGGTCGCCTGACGCTGGTCAGCCGGATGGGCAACGGCAAGGTCCGCGACACGCTGCCCCCGATCATCGAGAAGGTGCAGGCGTCGGGTCACCATGTCATCTGGCAGTGCGACCCGATGCACGGCAACACCCATGAGTCCTCGACGGGCTACAAGACCCGCCACTTCGACCGCATCGTCGACGAGGTGCAGGGCTTCTTCGAGGTCCATCGCGCGCTGGGCACCCATCCCGGCGGCATGCATGTCGAGATCACCGGCGAGAACGTCACCGAATGCCTCGGTGGCGCGCAGGACATCTCGGATTCGGACCTGGCCGGGCGTTACGAGACGGCCTGCGACCCGCGGCTGAACACCCAGCAGTCACTCGAGCTGGCGTTCCTGGTCGCGGAGATGCTGCGCGACTAACCGATCAGGCCTTGCAGGTTGGTCCCCAGGGTCCAGCCTGCCGCCGCCACACCGCCGGTCAGAAGCAGCACGATCAGGGTCCAGAACATCAGTGCCCGACGGCCGCGCTGCCGTTCCCAGATGAACTCACCGATGTCGATACCGGCGAATTGGCTTGCCAGTTCCGGAGTCTCGTCATCCTCTGCGACCGGCTGCCAGTCCTGCGGGTCACGAATGAGCTGACGGGTGGGATTCTTGACGGCCGGTGGCGGCGGCAGCGGCGGCGCCGTCTGCGCGGGCACCGGCTGCTGGGCGGGGTGGAAGTCGACCGTGGGCCTGCTGTGAAACGCGGTGGCCGCGGCGTGCTGAGCGGAGTTCTTCGGCGCCGGTACCCGGAACCTCGGCAGCGCCAACTCCACGGCGATCGCGTCCAGGTCTTCGGCCATCTCCGCCGCGTCGGCGAACCGCGACTCGGGGTCGCGAGCTGTCGCGCGCGCGATGAACTCGTCGAACTGGGGCGGCACCCCGCTGATCGCCGCACTGGGCGGCGGGACGTCGTGATCCATCCGCTGGTATGCGACGGTCAGCGGATTGTCGCCGGTGAACGGCGTTGCGCCGGTGATCAATTCGTAGGCCAGCACGCCGACCGCATAGACATCGCTGCGTGCGTCGGCCGCCCCGGTGCTGACCTGCTCGGGCGACAGATAGGCCGCGGTGCCCAGAATCACGCTGGTCGAGGTGATCCCGGCTTCGGCGACCGCGCGAACCAATCCGAAGTCGACCAGCTTCACCTCGCCGTCGTCGGAAATCAGCACGTTCTCGGGTTTGACGTCGCGGTGCACCAGTCCGGCGCGATGCGCGGTGGCCAGCCCGCCGAGCACCGGACGCAGCACCGCCGCCGCCGCGTGCGGGGGCATCGGCCCGCGCTCGCGCAGCAACTCGCGCAGCGTGCCGCCCTCGATCAGCTCCATCACCAGGAACGGATGACTGCCGTCGAGACCCTGGTCGTAGACCGCGACCAACCCGGGGTCCTTCAACCGGGCCACCGCACGGGCCTCCCGCTGGAAGCGGGTCAAGAACTGGCTGTCTCCTGCGTACCGCGCGTCCATCACCTTCAGGGCGACCGGCCGGTCCAGACGCACGTCGAGACCGCGATACACGGTGGACATGCCGCCGGTGGCGATCTTGGCGTCGACGCGGTACCGGTCTTCCAGCAACACGCCGTTGAGGGGGTCCGACGTCACCGACACATGGTATGCCGCGGCCGAACAGTTCTAGACTGGGCCGGTGAGCAGCATTCCCGCCGGCGAAGATGTGCTGGATCCCGACGAGCCCGTATACGATCTGCCGGCGGTCGCCGAGTTATTGCACGTCCCGGTGACCAAGGTGCACCAGCAGTTGCGTGAAGGCCATCTGGTCGCGGTGAAACGCGGCGGGGCCCCGATGATCCCGAAGGCCTTCCTCAACGCCGAGGGCGAGGTGGTGAAGAGCCTGCCCGGCCTGCTGGCGGTATTGCGCGACGGCGGCTACCGCGACACCGAGATCCTGCGCTGGCTGTTCACCGCCGACCCGTCACTGACGATCACCCGCGATGGATCGCATGAACCGGTCAGCAACGCTCGCCCGGTTGATGCGCTGCACGCTCATCAGGCTCGTGAGGTGGTTCGGCGCGCCCAGGCGATGGCGTACTGACCTTCAGCGAATACCAGGCCGCCAGAGCGCACGCAGTGGCCAGCAGTACATGGATCCACGAGTACATCCCGTGTGAGCCGTCCGGTTTGAAGATCACCATGATCCACGTCGAGAACCCGGCGATCAGGGCGATGGCGGCGCGGGACTGCGCCAACGCCGACAGCACCGCGAGCGGCCAGGTGTAGTACCACGGCAACGCGGCGGGGACGAAGAGCACGACCACCAGCATCGCCCACGCGATGCCGGTGAGGGCCTCGCGGTCGTTATGCCGAAACCGCCACCACAGCAAGGGAAGTGACACCGCGATGATCACGATCCCGGCGATCCGGGTGACGTCGAGCACCGCGTAGAAGTTCACCGGCAAGAACAGTCCGCCGATCGCGTTGGTGAGGTTGGCGATCGCCGTCGGGATGGTCAGCCAGTTGATGATCTTCACCGAACCGGCCAGCGCCGTCAGCCAGCCCAGGCCCACCCCGGCGACCCAGGACAGTACGGCGAACACAGCGACGAAGATCGCCACCGACGCCGCCGATGCGATCGCGAAAGCTCTTGGCGCGCTGTATTTCTTCCGGTCCCGCAGATGTCGCATCCATACCCAGACCATGAACGGCAGTGCCAGCACGGCGGTGGCCTTGACCGCGACGGCGATCGCGATCAACGCCGCCCCGGCCGCGTGATGGCGGGCGAATGTCAGCGCGATGCCGGCCATCATGAGCCCGACCATCAGCATCTCGTTGTGGACGCCGCCCATCAGGTGAATGATCACCAGCGGGTTGAGCGCGCAAATCCACAGTGCGACCGCACCGTTCGCGCCGATGTGGCGGGCCACCCGCGGTGCGGCCCAGATCAGCAGCGCCAGGCCGGGCAGCATGCACAGCCGCAGCAGCATCGTGCCGGCCACGACATGGTCACCGACCAGGGTCGTGACGAACCGGGCGACCAGGATGAACGCCGGACCGTAGGGTGCGGTGGTCGTCGTCCAGATCGGACTCACGTTGTCCAGCAACGAGTTCTGGTTCTCCACCGGCCCCACGGCGTAGGGGTCCAGACCGTCGCGCAGCAGTGCGCCCTGCGCCAGATACGAATAGGTGTCCCGGCTGAACAGCGGAACGCTCAGCAGCAGGGGAGCCAGCCAGAAGCCCGCCGTGGCGATCATCGCGAACTCGCTGACCTCGGCATCCGGATCGACGACCCGCCGGCCCACCCACAGCCACGCGACCAGCATCACCACGACCCCCACCCACAGCAGCACCGACGAGACCACCAGGCCGTGCCCGAACCGCAACCAGGACAGGTGCATCGACTCCAGCACCGGGTCGTGCTGACGGGTGCTGCCCGCGCCGAGGCCGCCGAGGGTGAGCAGAATCGCGCCGAGGAAACCCAGCAGCGCCGGCCGGCCCTCGTCGGCGGCGGTGAACGCGGCCAGGCGCGCGAGGCCGCCCCGGCTGGTCGGTGTGGTGGGTGTGGTGGCGGACATGGGCCTAGGCGGACCGGTTGGCGGCCAATCTGGCGAGTTCGGTCAGACCAGCCTTGGCCGGCGCGTTGATCGGCGCGCTCTCCAGCAGGCTCAGCGCCCGGTTGGTCAGCAGTTCGATGCGGCCCTCCACCGCGGCCAGCGCGCCCACCGACTCGATCACGTCGCACAGTTGGCGCACGTCGGCGTCGGACAGCTCGGTGCCGATTCCGGCACGTAGCCGATCCGCGGCGGCCGAATCCGAGTCGGACGCCCGCTGCACGGCCTCGGCGAGCAGCACGGTGCGCTTGCCGGACCGCAGGTCGTCCCCGGACGGTTTGCCGGTGACGGCGGGATCGCCGAACACGCCGAGAACGTCGTCGCGCAGCTGGAACGCCACACCCAGGTCGGTGCCGAGTGCGTAGAAGATCCGCTGGACGTCGGGTCGGTCGGCGGCGGCTGCGGCGCCGAACTGCAGCGGCCGCGAGATCGTGTACGAGGCGGTCTTGTAGGTGTTCACGTTCATCGCCGACTGGATGGACTCGGCGCCGCTGGATTCGGCGACGATGTCCAGGTACTGACCGCCGAGCACCTCGGTCCGGATGTCCGACCACACCCGCCGGACGCGGCGCCGGCCGTCGTCGTCCAGATTCGCCGCGGCGATGATGTCATCGGCCCACACCAGCGACAGGTCACCCAGCAGGATCGCGGCCGAGCGGCCGAACTGCTCGGGCGAGCCGCGCCAGCCGCTGCTGCGGTGCACGTCGGTGAAGTGGACGTGGACCGTCGGCCAGCCGCGCCGCGTCGCGGAATCGTCGATGACGTCGTCGTGCACCAGCGCGCAGGCGTGCAGCAGCTCCAGCGCCGAGAACAACCGCAGCGTGTCGTCGTCGACCGGCAGATCAGGGTCGGCGGTGACGGCGCGGTATCCCCAGTAGGCGAAGGCGGGCCGCACCCGTTTGCCGCCGCGCAGCACGAAGTCCTCGAGGGCACCGATCAGCCGGTCGTAGTCGGTACCGATGTAGGCGGCGTCGGCGCGGCGGCCGGCCAGGTACTTCCGAAGTTGATCGGTGACGGCGCCGGCCAGCTGGACGGCAGACGGAGCTGCTTCGACGCTCAGCGCAGCGCCCCTTTCTGTGTATGACCGCAAGCGGAGAGATCCGGGTGCAACCAGACTAGAACGTCGGCTACCTGTCGGCCTGATCGGAGTTGGCGAATCGCGGCGAGCGGTCCCTGCTGACCCAGGCCAGGCTGCCGATGACGCCGGACACCACCAGCGCGCCGAGCCCGAGCCAGAGCGCCGCCCCGGTGAAGGACCTGGTGCTGGGGTCGGTGGCGCGGGCCTGGGCGCTCATCGTCGACACCACGCCGGGCTTGAGTTTCCACTCGACGACGTCGGTGTCGAGGCGGTCGCCATTGGTCGACGTCACCTCGCCGGGGAAGGAAACCGTCAGCGAAACGTCAGCGTCGGTGTCGGTGACGCTGGTCAGGTCGACCCGGCCTTCGAGGATCACGAGATTGCCTGCCCGCCGAAGCGAGATGTCCACTCCGGCGGCCTCGCGGTTGAGGTTGGCCAGCTGCGGGACCTCGGAGAAGCTGAGGTTGGAGAACACCGCCTCGGAGCCGACGAAGTCGTCGGATTTGTACTTCGATACCGAGATCTTCTGGCTGAACGGCACATTGAGATCGAACTGCGGCCCCTGGTCGTCTGAGTCGCGGGCTTTGGCGGCGGCGATGATCTGACCGGAGACCTGGTCGTCCGGCGACACCGTGATCGACGCGTGGACTCGCACACACCCGACCGCCAAGGGCGCAACGATGAGCAGCAACAACGCCATGGCGCGTAAGCGCAGGCGGCGGGATCGGTCGCGCACGTGGGTATCGTGCCAGATCCGCGCTACAGCGGGAGGCTGCGACCCAGAATCGCGAACGCCCGCGGATCGCCTGCGAAGTGGTAGCCGCGGATCACGTCGGTGAATCCGAGCCGACGATAGAGCCGCCAGGCCCGGTTGGCCTCGCCGATGATCTCCGGGGTCGACAGCAGTACGTGGGACTCGCCGCGGTCGGCCAGCAGCCGACGGGCCAGCGCTTCACCCAGTCCGCGACCTTGGGCGCTTGGGTGGATATGGAGCTCGGTCAGCTCGAAATAGCTGCTGGTCAGCCGCCCGATCTCCTCGGCAGGCACGCCGATGCGGTGCAGCCCGGCCACCACCTGCTGCTGCCACCACTGGTCGGGGGCGCCGCAATAGCCGTAGGCGATACCGAGCAGGGGAGCGGCGTCCAACTGCTCCGCGGTGTCGGCTTCCACGGCGGCGACGGCTTTCCACCCCTGCCTGCGGGTGTGCTCGAGCCACATCGCCGCCCGCTGGCCCTCGGTCCCGCGCGGGTAGCGCATTGCATCGACGTACACGCTCAGAGCGTCGTGAAGACGCTGCGCCATGTCGGTGGGCGACAGATCGATGAGGAAAGTCGCCAACGCCACGGTGCCTTTCTGTCTGCCGATCGATCCGGGGTGCATGGCCATTATCAGTGCACTCGCGGCCCGGCTCTGCCGCTGCTGGGGTGACCAGGCCCTTACGTGGCGATGGCGAGGACAGAACAACGCCTGGACACAGCTACAATCGGGTGGACCAACTAGGTGGTACGCCGCACATCTAGCTCGTATCATTTGGTTAGTCGCCCCGTAGATTGCTGGGCAGCCAAGTTCTATCGGAATCGTGACCGGCCGTGTCGGCAAGGAGGGACGAATGCCACTCTCCGATCATGAGCAGCGCATGCTCGATCAGATCGAGAGCGCTCTCTATGCCGAGGACCCCAAGTTCGCCTCGAGTGTGCGGGGCGGAACTCTGCGGGCCCCCTCCACGCGCAGACGATTGCAGGGCGCCGGCCTGTTCGTGATCGGTCTGGCCATGCTGGTTGCCGGGGTTGCGTTCAAGGCCACCATGATCGGAAGCTTCCCGATCCTGTCGGTGATCGGCTTCGTGGTGATGTTCGGCGGCGTGGTCTTCGCGATCACCGGCCCGCGCGTCGCAGGCGGCCGGGATCGCTCGGGCCCGCCGTCGTCCGGTTCGCGTCAGCGCCGGCCCAAGGGCGGTGGGGGATCGTTCACCAGCCGCATGGAGGATCGCTTCCGGCGTCGTTTCGACGAGTGACGGTCAACGTCTCCAACACGGGGTAGCCGCTTCGGCTGCCCCGTTTTTGTTTGCCTGGGCGTTCTCGGCAGTTCGCTCTGCGCGATATCGACACGAGGGTTGTCGATCAGCCATCTGAGCGACCGTGGTGTCGAGCTCGATGCACACGCTGCTGCCCCCACTTCGCCCCACCGGCATTTGAGCTGGGCTTTTGTGGGTCGAGTCGGCGATTCACGCGCCCCGAGTGGCCGGTAGGTGGCGGAGAGTGGCGGATGAGGATAGAAAACCGCCCATCATGTGGAGCAAAGTGGGGGATTGTGGGGTATTGTGGCGGTTAACGGAGCGACGGCTCCGGGGCGTGAGGGCAAGGAGATGTGCGCAGCATGTTTCTCGGCACGTACACGCCCAAGCTCGACGACAAAGGGCGGCTGACACTGCCCGCCAAGTTCCGCGACGCGCTGGCAGGAGGGTTGATGGTCACCAAAAGCCAAGATCACAGCCTTGCCGTCTACCCGCGGGCGGAATTCGAACAGCTGGCCCGGCGGGCTTCGCAAACCTCGCGCAGCAATCCGGAGGCGCGTGCGTTCCTGCGCAACCTGGCGGCCGGCACCGACGAGCAGCACCCCGACTCACAGGGCCGGATCACACTGTCGGCGGACCACCGCCGCTACGCCAATCTGTCCAAGGAATGCGTGGTGATCGGCGCCGTCGACTTCCTCGAGATCTGGGACGCCCAGGCCTGGCAGGACTACCAGGAGACCCACGAAGAGAACTTCTCCGCGGCCAGCGATGAAGCACTCAGCGACATCATCTGAGCTGGCCGCCCAGCCGGAGGTGGCCCGTGCATCGTGGTCTCTGCCCGAACCGACCCTGACGTACTTCCCCAACGCCAGGTTCACCCGTTCGGACAGGGACCTCGATGCAAGGACACACCCCGCCCCAATTGGTGCGGCGCACCGTGAATTCCCCGGAGGTCCCGTCGTGGTTGACGAATCCGACCCCGAATCAGGGCATGGGCACATCCCCGTCCTGCTGGATCGGTCCGTCGAGATCCTCGGCCCGGCGCTCGCCCGCCCGGACGCGATCCTCGTCGACGCGACCCTGGGCGCCGGCGGCCACTCCGAGCGATTCCTGACCGAATTCCCCACGTTGCGCCTGATCGGGCTGGACCGTGA
Source organism: Mycolicibacterium rhodesiae (assembly GCF_002086695.1). GTDB lineage: Bacteria > Actinomycetota > Actinomycetes > Mycobacteriales > Mycobacteriaceae > Mycobacterium > Mycobacterium rhodesiae. Next base: position 10,910 of record NZ_MVIH01000025.1, on the reverse strand, counting down.
CCCGGGTGCACTGGCCGGTGTGCGAGAGCGGCTGGCCCCGTTCGCCGATCGGATCACCTTGGTGCACACCCGATACGACGGCATCGCCGACGCCCTTGTCGAAGCCGGGTGCGAGGCAACCGAATCCGTCGACGGTGTCCTGTTCGATCTCGGTGTCTCCTCGATGCAGCTCGACCAGGCCGAGCGCGGATTCGCCTACTCCAAGGACGCGCCGTTGGACATGCGGATGGACACCGACGCCCCGCTGACCGCTGCGGAAATCCTCAATACCTACGGCCGTGCCGAACTGACCGACATCCTGCGCCGCTTCGGCGAGGAGAAGTTCGCCCACCGCATCGCGGGGTTGATCGTCGAGCGTCGCCAGCAGGCGCCGCTGACCACCACCGGCGAACTCGTCGAGATCATCTACAAGGGCATCCCGGCGCCCGCGCGGCGCACCGGGGGTCACCCCGCGAAGCGGACCTTCCAGGCCCTGCGGATCGCGGTCAATGCCGAGCTGGACTCGCTGACCGCGGCCCTGCCCGCGGCGCTGGCCGCGCTGCGCCCCGGCGGGCGGATCGCGGTGATGTCCTACCAGTCGCTGGAGGACCGGATCGTCAAGACCACGTTCGCCGCGGCGACCGCCTCCAGGTCGCCGGCCGGCCTGCCCGTCGAATTGCCCGGCTATGAGCCGGAATTCAGCGCGATCACCCGCGGTGCCGAACGCGCCGACGCCGCGGAAATCGAACGGAATCCACGCAGTGCGCCGGTTCGGCTACGGGCACTGCAACGCGTGATGTCGGTCAACCGGGGACGGGGAGGAAACAGCTGATGAAGGTGGGGCGTAAGCCGGTTGATTCGATGGATCGCGCAGGGGCCAAACGGGACGGGGCCAAGCGCGACAAGAACGAACCGACCAAGGCGGCCAGGAAGAAGACGGGCGCAGCCACGGCCACCGCCCGCCGCCGCGGCACCGAGGCGCAGGCGCGGCCGGCGCGCGCGTCGGCCCGCCGCCCGCACGAGCCGAGGGCGCTGCGGCAGGGACCCCAGACCGCGCCGGTCGCCCGGCCTGCCGAACGCCCCACTCGGGCCAAGAACGTCAGTCAGGCCAAGGCGCGGGCAAAAGCACGTAAGGCGAAGGCTCCCAAAGTCATCCGGCCGCCACTGCGCGAGCGGCTGATCGCCCGGCTGGCCGATATCGACCTGCGTCCGCACACGCTGGTCGCCAAGGTTCCGTTCGTCGTACTGGTGATCGGCGCGCTGGGCCTCGGTCTGGCCGTCACGCTGTGGCTGTCCACCGACGCGGCTCAGCGGTCCTACCAGTTGGGCACCGCCCGGTCCACCAATGAGGCGCTGTCCCAGCAGAAGGAAGCGCTCGAACGTGACGTCTTGGAGGCGGAATCCGCGCCCGCGCTGGCCGAGTCCGCGCGGAATCTGGGCATGATCCCGTCGAAGGACACCGCGCATCTGGTGCAGGATCCGACGGGCAACTGGACCGTGGTGGGCAAGCCGAAGCCGGCCGAAGGGGTGCCACCCCCGCCGTTGAACAGCAAGCTCCCCGACGACAAGCCGCTGCCGCCTGCCGCCCCCGTGCCGCCCCCGGCGCCCGCGCCGAAGCCGGGAAGTTCCCCCGAGGTTCCGGTGCGTGTCGCAACCACTCCGCTCGGCACGCTGCCGTTGAATGGTGCGATGCCCTTCGGCGTTCCCTTGGCCACCCTGCCCGGCACGGTTCTGGCGCCCGGTACTGTCGCACTTCCCCCCGGCGCGGCGCAGGCGCCGTTGCCCGGCACGCTGGCGGTCCCCGCTCAGGCGCCCGCGGCTGCACCGGCCGCACCGGCACCGGGCCTCGTACTCGCGCCGGTGCCCGCGCCCGCTGACGCCGCACCGCCCGCAGTCGCACCGCCCGCAGTCGCTCCCGACGTTCCGGTTGCGCCGCCGGTCGATGCGCCCGTTGCGCCCGCCGGAGCCGGGCAGTGAGTCGCCGCGACACCAAACGGCAGCGCACCTCGTCGGGCAAGGCTCAACCGGATGCCGGGCCGGGCCGGCCGGCAAAGTCTCGTCGCACCCGTGAAATCATCGAAAGCGGCTCTCGCACAGCATCATTCGTCTTCCGGCACCGCGCGGGCAACATCGTCATCTTGCTGGCCCTCGGCGTGGCTGCCACCCAGCTGTTCAACCTGCAGGTGCCTCAGGCCGCCGGCCTCCGTGCCGAGGCCGCCAGCCAGCTCAAGGTGACCGATGTCGAGAAGGCGGTGCGCGGCAGCATCGTCGACCGCAATTTCGACAAGCTGGCCTTCACCATCGAGGCCAGGGCGCTGACGTTCCAGCCGGCCAAGATCCGTAAGCAGCTCGCCGAGGCCAAGGAGAAGTCGCCTTCCGCGCCGGATCCCGACAAGCGGCTCACCCAGATCGCGACCGAGGTCGCAGGCAAGCTCAACAACAATCCCGATGCGGCCACCCTGCTCAAGAAGCTGCGCAGCAACGAGACGTTCGTCTATCTGGCCCGCGCGGTCGATCCGGCGATTGCCAACGCCATCATCAAGAAGTTTCCCGAGATCGGCGCCGAACGCCAGGACCTGCGCCAGTATCCCGGTGGCGCGCTGGCGGCCAACATGGTCGGCGGCATCGACTGGGACGGCCACGGCCTGCTCGGCCTCGAGGACTCAATGGACTCGAAGCTGTCGGGCACCGACGGCTCGATCACCTACGACCGTGGCTCCGACGGTGTCGTCATCCCCGGCAGCTACCGCAACAAGCACGACGCCGTCAACGGCTCCACCGTCCAGCTGACCCTCGACGACGACATCCAGTTCTACGTCCAGCAACAGGTCCAGATGGCCAAGGACGCCTCCGGCGCCAAGGACGTCTCCGCGGTGGTGCTGGACGCGAAAACCGGTGAAGTGCTGGCGATGTCGAACGACAACACCTTCGACCCCAGCCAGGACATCGGCCGCCAGCAGGACAAGCAACTGGGCAACCTGCCGGTCACCTCACCGTATGAGCCGGGATCGGTGAACAAGATCGTCACCGCCTCCTCGGTGATCGAGTACGGGCTGTCGAACCCCGACGAGGTGCTGCAGGTGCCCGGTTCGATCAACATGGGCGGCGTGACCGTCAACGACGCGTGGAGCCACGGCGTGATGCCGTACACCACCACCGGCGTGTTCGGGAAGTCGTCGAACGTCGGCACCTTGATGCTCGCGCAGCGGATCGGGCCCGAGCGCTACTACGACATGCTCGGCAAGTTCGGTCTCGGGCAGCGCACCAATGTGGGTCTACCGGGCGAGAGCTCGGGACTGGTCCCGCCGATCGACCAATGGTCGGGCAGCACGTTCTCGAATCTGCCTATCGGGCAGGGTCTTTCGATGACCTTGCTGCAGATGACCGGTATGTACCAGGCCATTGCCAATGACGGCCTGCGCATCCCGCCGCGGATCGTCAAGGCCACCGTCGCCGCGGACGGCACCCGCACCGAAGAGCCGCGACCCGCAGGCATCCGCGTCGTGTCGCCGGAGACCGCCCGCACGGTGCGCAACATGTTCCGCGCGATCGTCCAGCGGGACCCGATGGGCTACCAGCAGGGCACCGGGGCACCGGCCGCAGTCGACGGTTATCAGATCGCAGGCAAGACGGGAACCGCCCAGCAGATCAACCCGGCGTGTGGCTGCTACTACAGCGACGTTTACTGGATCACCTTCGCCGGCATGGCGCCCGCCGACGATCCCCGCTATGTCATCGGCATCATGATGAACAACCCGCAGCGCAACCCGGACGGAACGCCAGGGCACTCGGCCGCGCCGCTGTTCCACAACATCGCGGCCTGGCTGCTGCAGCGGCAGAACGTCCCGCTCTCGCCGGATCCCGGCGCGCCGTTGATCCTTCAGGCCACATAACCGGCGCACCGTGCCGGCTGGGTAGGGTGAGCACCCAATGACCAACGCCCTGCGGCCCCGCGCCACGCCGGCGCTGACCTTGCCGACGCTGGCCGCCCGGGTCGGCGCGGTTCCGGCTTCCGGTGGCACGACGCCCGACGTCCGAATCACCGGAATCACCCTGCGTGGCCAGGACACGGTGGCCGGTGACCTGTTCGCCGCACTGCCCGGCTCCTCGGCTCACGGCGCTCAATACGTCAGGGCCGCGGTCGACGGCGGGGCGGTCGCCGTGCTCACCGACGCCGAGGGGGTCGCCGTCATCCACCGCCTGCTCGGCGAACCCGCACCCATCCCGGTCCTGCTGCATCCGCAGCCCCGGGCGGTGCTCGGTGAACTGGCCGCCTCGGTCTACGGGCACCCGTCAGACCGCGTCGTGGTCGTGGGCGTCACCGGAACCTCCGGCAAGACCACCACCACTCACCTGATCGAGGCGGGCCTGCGATCGGCCGACCGCGTTCCGGGGCTCATCGGCACCGTCGGTGTCCGAATCGCCGGTGACGATGTGCCCAGCGCACTGACCACCCCCGAAGCCCCGGCGCTGCAGGCGCTGCTGGCCGTGATGGCGGAGAAGGGCGTCGACACCGCGGTGATGGAGGTCTCCAGCCACGCCCTCGAACTCGGCCGCACCGACGGCATCCGGTTCGCCGTCGGTGGTTTCACCAACCTCTCCCGCGACCACCTCGACTTCCATCCCACGATGGCCGCCTACTTCGAAGCGAAGGCGCGTCTGTTCGACCCGGCATCACCGGCACACGCCGCGATGTCGGTGATCTGCGTCGACGACGACGCCGGCCGCGACATGGCCCGCCGGGCCGGCGATTCGGTGACGGTGTCCGCCGAGGGACACCCCGCGGATTGGCGGGCCGAGGACATCACGGTGCTCGACGGCGGTGCCCAGGAGTTCACCGCAGTGGACCCCGCCGGGGTGCATCACCGGCTGCGGATCCGCCTGCCCGGGCGCTACAACGTCGCCAACGCGCTGCTGGCACTGGCGATGCTCGACGCGATCGGCGTATCACCCGAGCAGGCCGCACCCGGGTTGCGTGCCGCGGCCGTGCCCGGGCGGCTGGAGCCGATCGACCGCGGGCAGGACTTCCTGGCAGTCGTCGACTACGCGCACAAGCCTGGCGCGCTGCAGGCAGTGCTCGAGACTCTCAAGCCCGCGCAGGGCCGGCTGGCGGTGGTCTTCGGCGCCGGCGGCGACCGCGATCCCGGCAAGCGGGAACCCATGGGCCGCATCGCTTCCGAGCTTGCCGACCTGGTGATCGTCACCGACGACAACCCGCGCAACGAGGACCCCGCGACGGTTCGGGCCGCGATCATGGCCGGTGCCGGACAGGCCGAGGGCGCCGACGTCATCGAGATCGGGGACCGGCGCGCGGCGATCCGGCATGCGGTGAGCTGGGCCCGCAGCGGTGACGTCGTGGTGATCGCAGGCAAGGGTCACGAGACGGGGCAGGCCGCGGACGGGCAGACCCGTCCCTTCGACGACCGTGCCGAACTCGCGGCCGCGCTCGACGCGCGGGGAGCGGGCGCATGATTGCGATGTCCGTCGCCCGGATCGCGGAGATCGTGGGCGGCGAGCTCGCGGACATCAGCGCGGACGCGGCGGGCGAGCGGCTCGTCACCGGGACGGTCGAATTCGATTCGCGCGCGGTCGGTCCGGGTGGGCTGTTCCTGGCATTGCCGGGTGCCCGCAGCGACGGGCATGACTTCGCCGAGGCCGCGGCCGCGGCGGGCGCGGCCGCGGTGCTCGCGGCCCGGCCGGTGGGGGTGCCCGCGATCGTGGTGCCACCTGCGGTGGCCGCCGACGCCGGGGCCGGGGTGCTCGAACACGACGTCGACGGATCCGGCGCCGCCGTGCTGGCCGCGCTGTCGAAGCTGGCCGCGGCGGTCGCGGCCGAACTCGCGGCGGGCGGGCTGACGATCGTCGGGATCACCGGATCGTCGGGAAAGACGTCGACGAAAGATCTCATCGCCGCGGTGCTGCGCCCGCTGGGCGATGTGGTCGCCCCGCCGGGTTCGTTCAACAACGAGCTCGGTCTGCCGTGGACGGTGCTGCGTGCGACCGAGGACACCGACTACCTGGTCCTGGAGATGTCGGCCCGCCACCTCGGCAACATCGCCGCGCTCGCCGCGATCGCGCCGCCCTCGATCGCGGTGGTGCTGAACGTGGGCACCGCGCACCTCGGCGAGTTCGGCTCGCGTGAGGTGATCGCCGCCACGAAAGGTGAACTGGTAGAAGCGGTTCCGGCTTCCGGTGTGGCGATCCTGAACGCCGACGATCCGCTGGTGTCGGCGATGTCGGCCCGGACCGCCGCCCGTGTGGTGCGGGTCGGGCAGTCCGAGGCGGCCGATGTCCGCGCCGAGAACATCGAGCTCGACGAGCTGGCCCAGCCGCGGTTCACCCTGCTGACCCCGGCCGGTTCCGCCGAGGTGCGGCTGGCCGTGCACGGCGAGCATCAGGTCGGCAACGCGCTGTCGGCGGCGGCGGTGGCGCTGGAATGCGGGGCGACCGCTGAGCAAGTGGCTGCCGCGCTGGCGACCGCCGGCCCGGCGTCGCGGCACCGGATGGAGGTGCGCACCCGCGCCGACGGCGTCACCGTCGTCAACGATGCGTACAACGCCAACCCGGACTCGATGAAGGCCGGACTGCGGGCACTGGCGGTGATGGCCCGCTCGGGCGAAACGCGCCGCAGTTGGGCGGTACTCGGCGAGATGGCCGAACTGGGGGATGAGTCGATAACCGAGCATGATCGTGTCGGCCGGCTGGCCGTGCGCTTAGATATCAGTCGACTCGTCGTCGTCGGAACCGGGAGGCCCATGAGCGCCATGCACCACGGGGCGGTCATGGAGGGATCCTGGGGTTCGGAATCCACCATGGTCGCCGACGCCGACGCTGCCCTGGCGCTGCTGCGTGCCGAACTGCGGCCCGGTGACGTCGTCCTGGTCAAAGCGTCCAATTCGGCCGGCCTCGGCGCGCTGGCCGAAGCGCTGCTCGACGAGGGCGCGTCATGAGACTGATCCTCGTCGCCGTCGCGATCGCGCTGGCGGTCTCGATCCTGCTCACCCCGGCGCTGATCAAGCTGTTCACCCGCCAGGGCTTCGGTCACGAGATCCGCGAGGACGGTCCGCCCAGCCACAAGACCAAGCGCGGCACACCGTCGATGGGCGGAGTGGCGATCCTGGTCGGCATCTGGGCCGGATACTTCGGCACGCACCTGGTCGGTCTCGCTCTCAACGGTGACGGACCGTCGGCCTCCGGCCTGCTGGTGCTGGGTCTGGCCACCGCGCTCGGCGCGGTCGGTTTCGTCGACGATCTGATCAAGATCCGCCGCTCCCGCAACCTCGGTCTGAACAAGACCGCCAAGACCGTCGGGCAGATCACCGCCGCCGTGCTGTTCGGCATCCTGGTGTTGCAGTTCCGGAACTCCGACGGGCTCACGCCGGGCAGCCCCGAGCTGTCCTATGTGCGCGAGATCGCCACGGTCACGCTGAGCCCGCTGCTGTTCGTGCTGTTCGCCGTCGTCGTGGTCAGCGCCTGGTCCAACGCGGTCAACTTCACCGACGGCCTCGACGGGCTGGCCGGCGGCAGCATGGCCATGGTCAGCGCGGCGTACGTGCTGATCACGTTCTGGCAGTACCGCAATGCCTGCGCGACCGCGCCCGGACTGGGCTGCTACAACGTGCGTGACCCGCTGGATCTCGCGCTGCTGGCGGCGGCCACCGCCGGGGCGTGCATCGGCTTCCTGTGGTGGAATGCCGCGCCTGCCAAGATCTTCATGGGCGACACCGGGTCGCTGGCGCTCGGCGGGATGATCGCGGGCCTGTCGGTGACCAGCCGCACCGAGGTGCTCGCGGTGGTGTTGGGCGCGCTGTTCGTCGCCGAGGTCACCTCGGTGGTGGTGCAGATCCTGGCCTTCCGCACCACCGGGCGACGGGTGTTCCGGATGGCGCCGTTCCATCACCACTTCGAGCTGGTCGGGTGGGCGGAGACGACGGTGATCATCCGGTTCTGGTTGCTCACCGCGATCGCCTGCGGCCTCGGCGTGGCGCTGTTCTACGGCGAGTGGCTGTCGGCCATCGGGGCCTGAGGTGCCCGGGCTCGAGCCGCTGACCTCGGGGGCGCAGGTGCTGGTGGCCGGCGCCCGGGTGACCGGCCGCGCGGTGGTCTCGGCACTGGCATCGCTCGACGTGCACGTCTGGGTCTGCGATGACAACGCCGAATCGCTGAAAGCGTTGGCCGACAACGGCATTCATGCGATCACCCCGGCCGAGGCGGTCGTTTCGATCAGCGATTTCACCCTGGTGGTGACCAGCCCGGGCTTTCCCCCGACCGCGCCGGTGCTGGCCGCGGCAGCCGGGGCCGGAGTGCCGATCTGGGGTGACGTCGAGCTGGCCTGGCGCCTCGACGCCGCGGGCCACTACGGCCCGCCTCGGCAATGGCTGGTGGTCACCGGCACCAACGGCAAGACCACCACGACCTCGATGCTGCACGCCATGCTGGTCGCCGACGGCCGCCGCGCGGTGTTGTGCGGCAACATCGGCGACCCGGTGCTCGACGTATTGGGTGAGCCGGCGGACGTCCTGGCCGTGGAGCTGTCGAGTTTCCAGCTGTTCTGGGCGCCGTCGCTGCGTCCGGAGGCGGGCGCGGTGCTCAACGTCGCCGAAGACCACCTGGACTGGCACGGGTCGATGGAGGCGTACGCCGCCGCGAAGGCCCGGGTGCTCGACGGCCGGGTCGCGGTCGTCGGTCTCGACGACCCGGTTGCGAGCGGGCTGCTCCCGGGGGCGGCCGCACCGGTGAAGATCGGGTTCCGGCTGGGGGAGCCGAACAGCGGGGAACTCGGCGTCCGAGACGGCATGCTCGTCGACCGCGCGTTCGCCGACGATCTCGAACTGGCGCCGGTCGAGTCCATCTCGGTGGCGGGCCCGGTCGGTGTCCTCGACGCGCTGGGCGCGGCGGCGCTGGCCCGCTCCGTAGACGTCGCACCTGCCTCGATCGCCGACGCACTGACGACCTTCCGCGTCGGGCGGCACCGCGCCGAGGAGGTCGGCGTTGTCGACGGGGTGGCCTACGTCGACGACTCCAAGGCCACCAACCCGCACGCCGCGCAGGCGTCGATCACCGCCTATCCGCGGGTGGTGTGGGTGGCCGGCGGCATGCTCAAGGGCGCATCGGTCGACGATCTGGTCGCCAGGGTGGCGGACCGGTTGGCCGGCGCGGTGCTGATCGGCCATGACCGTGCGGTGGTTGCCGAGGCGTTATCGCGACACGCGCCCGATGTCCGCGTCATCGAGGTGGTGACGCGGGAGGATGCTGTGGTGCATGAGACCAATGAGTCAGGTGTTACTCATGAGACTCGAGTGGTCGACGCCTCCGCTCCGGGACTGGGCGCCCGAGTGATGACCGAGGTCGTCGCCGCCGCCGCAAGCCTGGCCCGCACCGGCGACACCGTGCTGCTGGCCCCCGCCGGCGCGTCGTTCGACCAGTTCGCCGGCTACGCCCACCGGGGCGACGCGTTCGCCGCCGCCGTGCGCGCCACGGCCCGGTAATCGCCGTGCCCACCATCCTGTCCCGGCTGCGCCGTCGCGGCTCAGCCGACGCCGCCGACACCGATACCGCCGCCGACACCGACACCGACACCGACGCCGAGGCCGACACCGCTCCGGTAACCACCACCGCCGCACCGGCCAAGCACCGGTTCGAGGTGCACCGCAGGTTCGGGGCCTGGCTGGGCCGGCCGATGACGTCGTTCCACCTGATCATCTCGGTGGCCGCGCTGCTGGTCACGCTCGGCCTCACGATGGTCCTGTCGGCGTCGGGTGTGCATTCCTATGACGAGGACGGCTCGCCATGGGCGATCTTCGGCCGCCAGGTTCTGTGGACCGTGGTTGGTCTGGTCGGATTCTGGATCGCCCTGCGGGTGCGGGTCAGCTTCCTGCGCAACACGGCGTTCTCCGCATTCGCCGTCACGATTGTGATGCTGGTGCTGGTCCTGATCCCGGGCATCGGTCACGAATCCAACGGTTCCCGTGGCTGGTTCGTCGTCGCCGGGCTGTCGATGCAGCCGTCCGAGCTGACCAAGATCGCGTTCGCCATCTGGGGCGCACACCTGCTGGCGACCCGGCGCCTCGAACACGCGTCGCTGCGCGAACTGCTGATCCCGCTGATCCCCGCGGCCGTGATCGCGCTGGTGCTCATCGTCGCCCAGCCCGACCTCGGGCAGACGGTCTCGCTGGGCATCATCCTGCTGGCGCTGCTGTGGTACGCCGGCCTGCCGCTGAAGGTGTTCGTCACCTCACTCGGCGCCGCCGTCGCGGCCGCCGCGGTGCTGGCGGTCTCCGAGGGCTACCGCTCCGACCGCGTGCGGTCGTGGCTGGATCCCGGCGCCGACGCGCAGGGGTCGGGTTACCAGGCCCGGCAGGCCAAGTTCGCGCTGGCCAACGGCGGCGTATTCGGCGACGGGCTGGGGCAGGGCACCGCGAAGTGGAACTACCTGCCCAACGCCCACAACGACTTCATCTTCGCCATCATCGGCGAGGAGCTCGGCTTCGTCGGCGCCTTCGGGCTGCTGGCCCTGTTCGGACTGTTCGCCTACACCGGTATGCGCATCGCCCGACGCTCGGCGGATCCGTTCCTGCGGCTGCTGACCGCCTCGGCCACCATGTGGGTGATCGGCCAGGTGTTCATCAACGTGGGCTACGTCATCGGCCTGCTGCCCGTCACCGGAATCCAGCTGCCACTCATCTCGGCCGGTGGAACATCAACGGCGACAACACTGTTCATGATCGGCCTGATGGCAAACGCGGCCCGTCACGAACCGGAGGCGGTGGCCGCTCTGCGCGCCGGCCGCGAAGACCGGATGAACCGCATCCTGCGGTTGCCGCTGCCCGAGCCCTATGTGCCCTCCCGGGTGGAGGCAGTGCGCGACCGGTTGCGCAGCAAGCCGAACGCCGCCAAAGCCGCCAAACCCGCACGGCCGGCCCGCCCGGCCC
>NZ_MVIH01000024.1 GCF_002086695.1 Mycolicibacterium rhodesiae | reverse complement strand
CCACCGGCGGTGGCCGAGGTGCCGCTCGTGCCATTGGTGCCTGCAGCGCCGTTGCCCCCATTGCCACCGTGGCCGCCGGCGCCACCGGCGCCCATGCTGCCGTTGGCGCCGCCATTGCTGCCGCCGCTGCCCGCGGCGCCGCCTGCGCCGCCGGTGCCGCCCTGGCCACCGGCCGCGCCGCTGCCGCCCGAGCTTCCGGTGTTCGAGCCACCGTTTCCGCCGTTTCCGCCTGCACCGCCGGCACCGCCGTTCCCGCCTTGCCCACCGGTGGCTCCGAGCAGGCCTACGCCGCCATTGCCGCCGGCGCCGCCTGCGCCGCCAGTGGCGCCCTGACCCCCGGCGGTGGGTGCAGTTGCCGAGTCGATGCCGTCGGTCCCGTCACCGGCAGCGACGCCGTTGCCGCCAGCGCCGCCTGCTCCGCCGGTGCCGCTGGCGCCGTAGGCGAACCCGCCGTCTCCACCTGCGCCGCCCGCGAGGGCTGCTCCCACACTGTTGGCCCCTTTGCCGCCTGCGCCGCCGGTGGCTGACCCGGTGGAGAGGTAGTTGTAGGCGGCCCCGCCGGTTCCGCCGTTCCCTCCGACTGTTGCTCCAATGCCGCCGTCGCCGCCGACCGCGCCGATGGCCGTGCCCACGGGAACCGGCACTGTGCTGTTGAGCGTGAAGTCGTAGGGACCCATGATCGCGGTGCCGCCGTCGCCGCCGTCACCGCCCGCGCCGAGAGTGCCGGTGCCCCCCTTTCCGCCGACTCCGCCGACGGCGTTTCCGAAGCCGTAGCTGACCGCCACGCCACCGGTGCCACCGGCGCCACCCGTGCCGCCGGTCCCGCCCTGACCGCCGGCTCCGCCGAAGAGCATGCCGCCGCCGCCGGTGCCGCCGGTGCCGCCGGTACCGGTCCCGCTGTTGCCACCGTTGCCGCCCGTCCCGGGCAGGTTGAGATAGCCGCCGGCTCCGCCGGCTCCGCCGGCTCCGCCCTTCCCGCTACCGAGACCGTTGCCGCCGTTACCGCCGTCGCCGCTGTTGCCGCCACCGATCAGCCCGCCTTGACCGCCCGCGCCGCCGTTGCCGCCGGCCTGACCGGAAACGGTGGCGTCCCCCCCGGTCCCGCCTACACCACCGGAGCCGAACCAGAGTGCCGATCCGCCGTTGCCGCCGGCCTGACCGTCGGTGCCGTTGCCACCTTTGCCGCCATTCCCGATGAGCCCGGCCAAGCCGCCATTGCCGCCCGCCAACCCGGATCCTGTCGGCGCAGACCAGCCGTCGCCGCCATTGCCGAAGAACCACCCACCGGGCTTCCCGTTCGGGCTATCCGCTGTCCCGTCGGCACCGTTGCCGACGAGCGGCCGGCCGGTCAGCACCGTGATGGGGTCGACGTACGCGTTTGCTCTCGGTGTTTTGGCGGCCACCAGACTATTGGGGGAGGGCAGCGAAACCCCGGATAGGGACGGGACGTGCCGCGTCGAACGGGCTGGGCTGGCGGGCGGGCGCTGAGGGAGAGGGGAGCCGGGGAGACTCGGCGTCGGGCCGCTGCGGGGACTTACGTTGCCTGTAGTCCGGCGCTGCGATGGCGCGGTGCGGCCGGTGGTTGCGGCTTTCGCGCTCGTGTCGTGTTGAGGCGAGGCGTCAGAGGGGGAATCTGCGTGGGCGACGCCGGTCGCGGCGGCAAGCGTCGCACAGAATCCGAATGTGAAGGCACCGGTTCCAAGCCACAGGGAGACTCTGCTGTGCCGTTGCTGCGCGCGACAGGTCGCATCGGCTTTCGTCCGCCCCGTCGCACGGTGCCTTCCAGCCATGGTTTGCTCCCACTTGGCACTTGGTACAAGTTCGGGAGTTTAGCAACGAACCATCTCGATGATGGGGATTCTTGGTAACTGCTGTGTCATGCCTGAAGCTTGGGTCTAAAGCCGCAGTTTAAGTAGCTTGTCTGTGACAATCGCCCTCGTTTGCGAGGTCGTGAGTCCCAAGAAATTAACAGAGAAAGGTGCTAATAGCCGCGTTGCGGCAACCTCGTGGCTATTCAGCGGATTTCTTGCCAGAAATACCAGGCCGTGCTGAACCAGCAGCCTTCTTGTTGCCGCCGCCGGTCCGCGCGGTGGCAGGAGACTTCCTCTGTCCGACGACGCGGGTGTTCGACGCACTGGCCTTCTTTCCGCTGGAAGCGGACGTCGTCGTCGTGGTCTCTGTATTGGTGCCGGCTGCGGCCGGTGCGGCTTTCCTGCTGCTGCCGACGGCGGCAGCTCCACCGGCCATAATCCCGTTGACATTGACCCCTGGCAGGGACCGCGTAATGGTGCGCAGGTTCTGTGAAATCGCACCCGCGATGGCGAAAGGCCCCCACCCGGCAGTCACGGTGTTGTTGTCGCCGAAGAAGTTGAACGCCAGGCTCAACGTGGTGTTGGGGTAGGGGCCGGCAGAGGTTACGAGGTTTCCGTTGCCGAGGAGATTCCCGGCAGCGGTCAGGATGCCCAGTGCTTTCACGATGCTATCGCCCAAGATATTGGTGGCGGAGCTCAGAAAACCCTGGGTCAGAGCGGTCCCAGCGTTACCGATGTTGAGCGCAAGATTCCCGAAGCCACCAGCGCTCGTTGCTTTTGATCCGCTTCCTCCGGTGGCGCTCGCAAGTGTGAGGTTGAGGCTGCCAATATTCGTCATGGTGCCCGGCCCTATCTGAAAGGCAATGTTGCCGACGCCGGCGACACCTGTTGACTGCGACCCGCTGCCGCTCGTCAGAACCCCTATCGCGAAGTTGAGCGCACCCATCGCTGCGGAGCTCCCCGGCCCTTGTTGCCAGGCGATGTTCAGAAATCCGGGGAGCGTCGAAGCCCTCGCGTAGTCGCCCACCGCAACCGCGAAGCTGAGGAAGCTGAGCGTGGTCGCGGAGACCGCGTTGTTGCCGAAGGAGACCGCGGTGCTGAAGAAGCCGTTGCCGGCATCGGCGGTCGCATTGGTACCGATCCCTATGGCGAAACTGGTCAGGTTGCTCGTGCAACCGCCACCATTTCCTATGCCGAAAGCCGAGATGCAACTTGCCTGCGCTGCGGGGGCTTCACCAAGGGTGCCGATGGCAAGCGCGCCGGAAAGGAGGGTGCACAGCAACGTACCGCCTCGAGCGCGAACCTGATTCATCTGCACGCCTCATGAAGTAGATATCTTTGCTGGCTGTGACCGTACGCGATGCGGATGGAGCTTACAGCTTTTCTGACGGATATTCACCCACGCTTTTCAGTCAGTGGGCAAAGCGTCACGGCGGATCGCTCGCGCGGTCGGCGGTCGGCTGGACCCGTGTTGGTTCGCGGGCCGTTCCGAATCTGCAGCTATTCACTCACTTCAGCCGGTTGCAATGAGTTGGCGCCGGAGTGCAACTTCGGTCGCTTTGCGCGCCGGGCTCGCACCGCGATCGACTCCGTTGTGTACCGGTCCGCAGGCGCTACGCCTCACCTGTCATTTAGTTTTCGGCAACGAACTGATGTTAGACACAAGTATTTGCCACGCTTAAATAAAAGCCGAAGCGGCGGTGCGGTCGCTTGCGGGGGAGTCCGCCCGGTTGCGGCTGATGACCAGAGAGATTTCGCACGAAACGTCAGCCTCGCTCCCGCAATGGCAGCTCCCTTATGGCTTCCGGTGCTTCCCGGCGCCGGTGCCGTGGGAGCCGCCACCGTTGGAAGCAGATTTCGCACTATCGCTGGAGTTGCTCGCTGAATCTGGTTTCCGATGGCGACCGCCGGAAGCGGTGGACCTTGTCTGTCCGGTGTCGCCGGTCGCGGTTGTTGCCTCGGGAGCGCGATGACGACCGGAGTAGGTCAGGTTCTTGGTGTTGCTGTCGTCGGATACGGCCGTCCCGGTGTTCGTGTTGCTGGACGGGGTCGCTGCGCTGGTATCGACGCTGGCCGTAGTCGTGGCCTCGGCGGACACCGCGGTGGCGTTAGTCGTTGTCGTCGTACGTAAGGAGGTCGAGCGCCGTCCGCTGCTGGCGACTCCTTCTTCGGACCCGCCAGACCCGTTGGTCGAGCCACCGTCGCCGCCCGTCGAGTCGCCGCCAGACCCGGCAGCGGGCAGGTGAAGAGTCGGCAGGTGAAGTGTCGGCGGCGAGAACGTCAGTGAAGAGACCGTCGGCAAGTGAAAGTTGTTGAAGTTGATCCCGGGGCCCTTGAGGAAAAGCGTCTGAGCTTCCTGATTGAAGGACAGCATGAACGATAACGGGCCATTGATGGCGGTCAGGACGTTGTCGATGCCGAGCAGGTTGACCACCATGCTCAGCGGCGCCAAGGGGGCGCCGGTCAGACTGATGGAGTTCCCGGTGCCGAAGAGGTTCGCCCCAAGGCTCAGCAGTCCTTGGACCAGGATGTTGTTGCCCTCGCCGAGTATGTTCAGGGCGGAACTGAAGTAGCTCTGCACCACCGTCGAGCTCGCCCCGCCGAAGAAATTGAGAGCGACGGTGCCGATGAGCCCGGCGACAGTAGATTGCTGCCCCCCATTGTTTGGCGCGATACTGATGGCGACGTTAAGGCCGCCGACGGTGGTGGTGCTGCCCGGCCCGATCTGCAGAGCGAGATTGCCCAGGCCGGAGGCGCCAGTAACTTGACCCCCGCTGCCGCCCGGCAGTCCAACTACGATATTGAGGCCACCCAGCGCCGACGAAGTGCCGGGGCCTAGTTGGATCGCGACGTTGCCGAGACCGATCGCGCCAGCTACCGCACCAGTTTGCGAGGCGCCGAGGACAAAGTTGAGAACGCCGCCGAGGGTTGATGCTGTACCCGGCCCAAATTGCAGATTGATCCCGAAGAGGGACGACAGCGTTGACGAAATAGCACCGGCACCGAACGCCCCCGCGAAGTTGAAAGCTGCGATGTTGGTGATCGCGCTCGCGCCGTTGCCGATCGCGATGGCGCCGCCGAACAGGGCATTGCCGGCGTTTGCGGTGGCGCCGGGGCCAATCGCTATCGCCAGAGTGGTCAGGTTGCTCGTGCAGCCATTGCCGTTGTTCAAGCCGAAAGCCGAGAAGCAGTTGGCCTGGGCTGAAGGTGTTGCGGTGAACGCCCCAGCCGCAAGCGCGCTGGAGACCAACGCGCCGAGCGCCGCGTTACGACTCCGTTGGACCCGCCCCACCGACCATCCCGTCACTCGAACCTGTCTTTGCTGGTTTGGACCGTACCGGACAAGTACGCGCAACTGACAGTCTTCTTATGGATCTTCGCCGGTGATTCATGTCTGATCGTCGACGGCCAGTGAGTGATGACGAGATCGCGCAGCGCGAGACCGTTGGGTCCCGAGGTCCACAAATCGCACCGAAATTCGCGAGCTGTCGATGGGTGGCTTGAGGCGGTGGCGTCGGACGCGCGTGGAGCACACTCGATCGTGACTGCATTCCAAAGGGGCGCAGCAGAATTACCTCAACGGCGATCGGCATTCTGACGACGGCGGTCCCATCTGGATCCCGCTTCGACATGAGTGCCCCCGGCAGGATTCGAACCTGCGGCCTTCTGCTCCGGAGGCAGCTCAGACCCGTTCACGGCGGTTCGCGCCCGGTCGCAATCCGACTTCCAGAGTCCGCAGAAAACAAACCTCACCTGCGGGGATAGTGCGTAGCCGTTCACGTCAGTTCACCCTCGTTCGCCAGGGAAGTTGCGGGGGAGTTGTGACAGCGTCGTGACATCGGGCAAGGACGTCGGACGTCGAACTATCCTGAGCTGTCCTATTGCACGCGACTCGGGGTGTCAACAGAAGTGACGAACGACGACGAGTCTTCGCCTGGCTACTGGGATGGCGTTCCCTTGATGCAGGAGCGGACCGCAATCGAGTGGTTGATGGCCACCAACGACGGGACCGGTGTAGACAGCTGGCATTGGCTGATCGAGTCGACCACTACGTCGTTTTACGTCAAGGCGATGCATCACGCTCTAGAGGGAACCAAAGTCAGCATCCACGGCCCCGATGACAACCACCCCGGCGCAGATCATTTCCGATTCGATCTGATACGTACCGACGGTGAGACCCTAGATCAGAAGGCTGCCGACAAAGCTGCCCGCGCTGGTGGCCGCTGGCTCACCGACCCGAACGAAATGCCGCACTACTTCCCTGGCAGAGGCATCAACGATGACGTGAGGCATGTCGTTCGATTCAGCACAGCTTGGGATGCGTTCATCGCAGGAGCGGAACCGGCAGGTCCGTCAAGAATGCCCAAAGCGAAATCTGACATGAAGGTACTCGTGCCCGTACCGAAAGAGGGGCGCGTCCGATATGTTGACCTCTACCTCAGCACCAACGGGGAGCCGTACTGGCCCCACGGGGAGCAGGCAATCCGAGCAGCGGGCGCCGGCATCGGCTATCTCACCAACTCGTTGAACTGGAAGCTGTCGGCAGTGATCATGGATCACGAGGCGACCGAGGAAACCGACCCCGTCGGCAGCGGCTTTCGTGGTGACACACCGCTATCTCAGTGCTCGCGGGGTCTCGTTGCCTGGGTTGATGACACGGGGCTTCTGTGGCTGTGCGAGACGCTGATGGCAGCACCACCCCCCAGCCGGGCCGAAGCACAGCACGAGACCGCGACGTGAACCTGAGGCAAAAGACCCAACGCGACACCCATCATGGGGAGTTCAATATCGAAGTATGACCACACCGACGAGACCGCCGCTTGACTGGACCGAGGACAACCACGCTTACCGGGACCGTGCCCACTATCACGCTTATAAGCGGGCATCACCTGATCCATCTGGCCGAGAGTGGAATCTGGCCGTATTCAGCATGCACAGCAACGAACCGGGCGGAGTCGAGGAAAAGCTCGGCGATTACGTACTGACGACCCTTCTCGATGCCAGAGAGTTCGCTCAAGGGCTGGCGGATCAGCGCAGCTGGGCTTGGTAGACCAGTGGATCGGCTCCCCGCAATAGAGGCTAAGTCGGTGGTCGGAGCGTGTACAGCAGACAAGCCCTTCAACCCGCTGGTCCCGCCAACCCATCGGGTCGCCGCCAAGTAGCAGGCCAAGAGAATCGGCCCACCTGCCCCAAACAGGTGTGTTAGAACATCAGGCGACTGCCGATCTCGGGTGTACGTGCGAGGGGACGGACGGGCTATGAGCAGTATTGCGCGACTAGGCGTGGCCGCTGGGGTGGTCGCGCTGGTAGCCGTGACGGCAGCTGGAACAGCCCACGCCGACGTCGATCCGACCAGCTACTACGACGATTTGCGCTCATGGGGCGATTTCCAGGTGGACGCCAGCAACGAGAACTACTTCTTGAGCTTGGCGAGCATCGTCTGCAACATGGAAAACGCAGGTATATCGGGTAGCGACATCGGCGATTACATCGCCCGACGGGAGAGCCTGACAAATCGACAAGGCAGCCGGATTCAGTTGTCGGCCAGCATCTACATCTGCACACAGCTTCATCCGAACCTGTTGGCTCCCGGACACTGACCACCAGTACAAACCATCTCACCGGTCGTCAAAGTCGGCGTCTTCGAGCCGCGCCAACGCGCGCGACACGCCGCCTTTAGACATGCGCGGCACCACCGCCGCCCCGATGGCCTCGAGCGACCTGCCCTCACGGCGCAACCTCATGATGGTGGCGTCCCGTACATGCTTCGGCATCGCCTCCGGTGGGCGCGGCTCCGTCGCCGGCACCGGCACCCCCCGCTCCCGGTATGCCCACACCGACTGCAACCGGTACAGCTCCAGAGCGTTAAGGCCCGCCGTCACGTACTCCCGGGTCCAGCCCATATAGGCCAGCTCGACATCCGACAACACCCCCGGATCATCAGGCTCATCCGGCGCGGCCACAGCCACGGCGCGGCGTGCCAGCAGGACACGATGGACCTTCCCTCGGTTGATCCCGAGATCTTGGGCAATCCCCCGAACCGACCGCCCAGCGGCAGCAAGCGCGCAAATCTGATCCTCCATGTCGACCATTGTCGGCGCCCGTGTTCGACGAAGCCGGTGTCACACGCCAAAACGTGACACTGTCACGCCATCATCAACCAGTGTAAAGTTGGTGTCATAGCGTGAAAAACATTGGGGGACAACGTTATTCGCGCAAACTCCTGACTCCAAATCCGTTGCTGCGGCGCCGATTCCGCACGTCAGCGCCCCGTCACGGTTGCGGGTATCGCGATTGTGAGCGACCGCTCCCCGGACCTCCAGTTCGGCCAGACTTTGCCCGTAATCGCTTGTACCACAGCACATTTGGATGGACCGAAGCGTCTGCGCGTCGTAGGATCGAAGGTACTGAGATGAACGTATCGGCCCAGTTCAACGACAAAATTGGAGGCAGTATGGACGTAGATTTTGACCCCGTCAGCAAATACCGACTGGCCACGTGGACGGACGATCCGATTGACCAAGCGGTGAGCGACGTGCTCGCGGCGTTCTTCGAAGGCTTCGAAGGCAATCCGATGTCGCCTGCGGTCTATGAGCCGCCACCGGCACCGCCGGCGCCAAGCTCAATCCCCGTGCACACCGTCGCCGTGGGTGATGACCTCATTCTGAGTGTCGTTCGTGTGGACCTGCCCGGGATGTTGGTCTCGTACCAGCTATACGCCGCGTCGGCTGAGACGTGGGCGTTGGTAGGGGTGGCCGGGCTGTTCGCGGATGCGATTTCGGAGATCTGCATATGGCAGAACTACGTCCGCCGGGGTGGCACGCTGGCCGCCTGGAAAATCGCGCACCCCGATGGCGTCGAGGTCCAGTCATGACGGCCATTGCCCAAAAAGTAGGGAACGTCTGGGATCGTGTCGTGGCCGGTGCGGTTGTGGCCAACGCTGGTGTGGTGTTGCTCGCCGGTCTGCTCGGTCTTGATGAGCGGGTGCTCGACGTGGCGGAGCATGCGTTCCTAGCGTTCTTTTGTCTCGAATGGGCGGTTCGGTTTCGGGCTGCCGGCTGGCGGCTCGGCGCTTGGGGTTGGTTCGATTTGGCGGTCATCGTGGTGGCGTTGTTGCCGTTGGGGGGTGGCGTGCTGGCGCTGCGCGTCGCCAGGGTGGCGCGGCTGGCGCGACTATTGCACTTGACGAAGCATGTCGCTGTGCATCTCCGTCACATGCGCGTTCGACAGCTTGGCGTCATCAGTTCGAGGCGCTGATTCGGTCCCGTTCTGCCTTGGCTGCCGTTGTCACTGCCGCAAGCAACGGGTAGTGCGCGGAAATGTCGGACGCGGTGGGTATCGTCGCCTGTCCGTCGGCGTCGCAGGTGATGGCAACGTATGCGAGGACGGTCAGTTCGTCGTCGGTGCAACTGTGGGTGCTCATTGTGTGGCGGAGGAGGCGGACGGCCCCTTCGAAGCGTGGATGCTTGTTCGGCAGCTCGGGCAGGTCAGGGTTGATCACGGCGTGTCAGTCATCAGGCTGTTGCTCTTTCAGTTGAGGTACTCGGTGTAGTCCGAATACGGGCACTGACCGGGCTCACACGCATCACACGGGCCTGCCCAATCGGCGGGGGTGAACTGGTTACCCGGGTCGGGATCGGCAGGGTTCTCGCCGTCGTCGAACTGCGACGGGTCGAACATCTCGCGGAGCTGGCGTAGCGCGTCCTCGACGGCGGTCATGCGACCGACCCCCACGCGCTCCACTCACACGCTTGAATGATCGGGAGTTCGACCGTGTCGCCTCCTTCGTACACGTGGCCTTCGTGGAGGACTCGCCAGCCCGGTAGCACGGTCACCGTGGCGGTCATGTCGGCAGCCCACTGACGAGCATGATTGCCGGCGGACGGGTCACACAAAGAACGAGTCTTTCCTCGCACACGGTGCGCAGTATGTTGTGTACGAGGTCATCCCCGCTATAGCCGATCCGCATGGACAGGGGTTCGCGCACTGCGACGTAACCGAATTCGGAAGTGTCGATCAGCAGCCCGTACCCAGCTGGCTGCTGCGTGGTCTGGAGGACCGGTATTCCCCACAGCTCGTTAGCTTCCCCAGTCGTGGGATCGGGCTGCACCAGGAACCGACCGTACAAATCTTTTGTGCGTCTGACCGCTGACCACGTTTCAGGGTTAAGCACCAGAAGGTCCGGGACTGCCAGGGCAGGGCCGGTTCGCATTCGGGCGATAGCGATCTCGATGCTGTCCAAACTGGTGACGGCGGTACCGGTGTCGCCGGCGGCGTCGTGGGTCAAGATGCCCGGGGTCGACATGAAGCCGTTCATGCCCGAGGGGCCAGCTCCGACAGTGGTTCCGGTGAACTCGGCGCCGGCGTTGCCCTGGATCAACTCCTCATTTTCGACGTCGATGAGCTGTCGGTAAAGCTCCGTCCCGCAGTAGGACTGGAAGGCCGGCCAATCGTTGATGATCTCCCACGACAACCCGTTGTGAGCGGCGAGCTTGACCGCGGTCGCGGTCAGGGAATCGACGTTGAAAATAACTTCGGGTTTGAGTCCGCCTTCGGCCGTGGCAGCTGGCGCACCAGTTGTACTGACGTGCCTGATGAAAGTGACGCTCGGAGTTTCGATGGCATATCCCGGCAGCCGGTCCAGCAGGCGTGACTCGTGGATCGCGCTCACCGGGTACGGAAAGAGTTGGCTGGGTAGCAGCGGGTCGGCGGTGGAGAAGTCACGCGACTCGATCCGCGCACCCTCCCCACGCTGCGCCGCCACCTGTAACCGGCGGAGCTCTTGATCCGGGAATGCGAGGGGCGACAGCTGGCCGGCCGTGGTCAGGGAGCGGCCGGCGCCGGCACGGCCGGGCTGACCGAACTGCGGAATGCTGCCCGCACGCTCCACCTCGGCCTCTTGCTCCTTGATGCGCTGATCAAGTTGACGCAATTCGCCCAAGATGGCTTTCTCGCGGGGCAGCATGTTCTCGCGGCCATCACGTTTGGCGCGCTCAAGATGTTGGTCCAACAGGTCGCGCAGTTCGATTCGGCGGTCACGCAGCATTGACAACTGGCCGACGATGGCGCTGGGTCCGGACATGGTGTTCCTTATCGGGGATCATTGAACGAGACCCGGCGAAACCCCGGGCCGATTATGAAATTCGGCTGTCCCCGATTGGACAGAGACCCGACGCCGGTAGCCGCTGACCCCGGTGCGTCGAACGTCGTGTTTCACGGTAGGGCAGGTGTGAGCGGCGTGTCCATAGGCAGCGCGCTGTGAATTGGGTTGCGCTGGAATCTATTTCAACAGCGCGCTGTGAATTAGTTCTCTTTGAGCCAGTCGAGTTCCGTTTGGGCGTTGTCGACGGTTGTGGTGGACGCGGTCGACCACGGCGGTGGTGGGTTGTCCAGGGGGGCAGCCGGATCGAGGGAGCGGTCCAAGGCCCAGAGGATGGCCGCCTGTGCGGCGTCGTATGCCGCTAGAGCCGCTTCCCGGCCTCTGGCTATCTCGGCGGCTGTGAACGTGCGCCGCCGGAAATTCTGGGGGCCAAATGGTTCATTCATCGGTGCTCGGTCCTGGTCGTCGGCGGCAACGCGAACCGAAACGACGACTGTCGACAACCGCGAACGGCAGGTCGGTGGGCGCGGCGGCGCGGGCTGCGGCCTCGGTCGCGAAGTATTCGACTCCGGCTAGGCTGCCGGCGTCGGTGTACCGGATGAGCGCCCACGGCGCGGCAGGCGGTTCGGGTTCATGGCGTTGTGGATTTGGCTTTCCTGGCCAACGGTGTTCGTTTGGTTGGCCGTTTTCGAGGTGCACGGTCAGGCCCCGTCGTCGAGTTCGGCCAATCGTTCCCGGATGACAGATGCCCGCTGTTGCGCAAGGTCGGTGCCGGCGTCTACTATCTGCCAGCCCAGCGCAACTGCTGTTTCCAGCGCCGCCAAAAAGTCCCGCAACGTGGCATCAGTCATCCGGGTTCCCCTCCACTGGTCTGCCTGTCGCAGACGACGCGGACCCTGGCCTGCCAATGCGCCGGTAGCGAGCCGGTTCCCTCGTGCGACTGGAACGCGTCACCCGTCGGGCACGGTGCGTTCAGCTGGCTTGGATCCATCAACCAGTAAGTCGAATTGCCGGCGGCATCGACCACCGAACCGGCCCAGTGGTCCCAGTCGCCGTATTCGCAAAGGCAGATCAGGCCAGCCCAATCCACCAGCAAGGGCGGCATCTCGTCGTCAGTCATCGTGGCGCGCCTTTCCGTCGTAGCGCATCAATCCGGGGTTCTGCTCATCACGGGGCAGCTTGTCGAGTTGGCACTGGTAATGCGCTGGGATGCCGGAGCGCGTCACCTGACGAGCTGCGCACACTTCGCGGCACACGATGCACGTGACCGCGTCAGGGTGGACCTGAGGGCCGTTCATGACGCCGCCTGCGCCGGTGGCTGCCAATCGGTGGTAGGCACCGGCCCGTAAATTTTCATCCCGCTGCCGCTCTTGCGGGATTTGTTCGCGGTGGCAACTGCAAGCCCAGAGTCCACTGCGAAAGTCAGGGCGTGGTAAGCGGGGCCGTTGCGGATCGTTTCGTCGGGGTGTGTCCGCAGCGCTCGTTCGATGTCATCGAAAGTCATCTCCCGGTGGTGGTACGTGCGGAGGACGTGAACAACAGCGGCCACGAGCGGCGGCAGTTCCGCTTTTGGGGTATCAACGACGACGAAGTCGGCGTTGGGGGCTTCTTCAGGTTCTTCACTCAGTTCTACAGAAGAAGAAGAATGTGCAGATTCATACAGGTGGGTGTGCAGATTCGCAACGGCCCCTTGCAGATTCGCACATTGCAGGTCGGCCACCTGTTGCGAATCTGCACATTGCTGGTTAGGACTGTTGCGATTCTGCACATTGCTGGTCAGAGGGGGGTGTGCAGATTCGCACATTGCAGCGCGGTACGCCTTGGTTTGATCCCCGCCTGAAGCGCCCGGAGTGCGGCACTCTAAAGCGCCGGCCTCTTCTAGGCGCGACATGATTCGACCGACGGTGTAGCGGGTGAGACCGCCTAGGACATAACCGATTTCACGATGTGTGACTTGCCAAAACATCTGCCCGGCTATCAGTAGGCGCCCGTTATGTTCGCCCGGAAGGCCCGTCACGTAGCGGATCAATGCCAGCACGCACGCGGCATCGGCACCGTGGACCCCAATGTCGGCGGGTATCACCTTGAGGAACGGGGGCGGCTTCATCCCGGCCGCCCGCGTCCGGTAATGGCAAGTGTTACAGTGGATGTCAGTTCGTTGGTTTGTTGAGGTGCCGTCCCGTCGCCACGGGGCGGCCCTTTTTTGGCGTTGGCCACGTCAAGACGCCCGCCCTGTGGTCGATGCCTCGGTCAGCCGGGCAACGTAGGCGTGCAGCGATTCGTTGACGATGTACGAACGTGAGCCAATCTTGACCAACGTCAGTTCGCCGTTTCTGACCAGCTGATACAGCATTGTCTTGCCGCAGCCGAGGGCTTCCCACGCCTCGCGGACGGGTGATAGCAGGCGCCCGGCGGGGCGGATATCGGAGACAGGTTGGGCCATAACGGGCCTCTTCCAGTGAAATTGGGGACACGCCAGTGGACGGGGGACTGTTGCCCGAACCCCCGCATTTCTGCGGTTAGAACCAATTTCACGGGGCGCGCAGGGTTCTGCGTGCTGCCTTACGTTGTATCACAGCATTTCCGTGGACGTATTCGTTCGTCCGTGTGCGTATGTTGCTCTTGACGTCCCTCTTACCTGGGGCGGAAACTGCGGCCATGGCGAAAGCACGGCAGCAGTTGCCGCCGCAGATCAAGAAAATCGAAATCGTGGATCGTAAGACAGCGAAAGTTGTTGTCCGCTATCAGGTCACTGTCGATGCTGGCATAAATCCCGATACTGGCAGGCGGCAACAGGTGCGCCGTCGATACAACAGCGAGAAGGCGGCACGCGATGCTCTCGGCGAAATCACCGACCAAGCAACCAAGGGGATGTTCGTCCCGCGTAAAGCCGTCACCGTCGAGCAGCTATGCACCAACTGGTTGGCGTCGCTGCACAATACCCGCGCCACGACCTCTCTCGGCTACGAGTATCTGCTGGCCCCGCTGCGCGAGTCATACGGCGATGTCGCGGTGCAAAGGTTGACCCGCGCCGACCTCGACACACTGCTGATCGCGCTACGTGACGGCGGCACCAAAACCGCCAAGGGCGCGACCCGCCGCCCATGGTCAGCCCGCTCGGTGAATAAAGCCGTTGATGCGTGGCGGGCTGTGCTGGCCTACGGCGTCGAGTCCCGCGAAGTCGCCTACAACGTCGCCGAGTCCATGAAAAAGGTTCCCCGGGTCCGCAAAGAGATGGACACCTACACCCCGGCGGAGATCGGCGCGGTGCTGCGCGCCGCTGATAGGGACCGCTCCGGACACCTGTGGTATCTCGCGTTGAGCGGTCTCAGGCGCTCGGAGATAGCGGGCCTGCAATGGTCGGACGTCGACCTCACCGAAGGCACCCTGAGCGTGAAACGGGGCCGTGTGCAGGCCGGTGCCGGAACCGTGGTGGAGAACGAGCCCAAGACGAAGTCGTCGAAACGGACGTTGCCGCTCGATGAGGGATTAGTGGCGGTGCTCAAGCGCGCGTCGGCGCGCTACGCCGAGGAGAAACTGGCTCTCGGTGCTGCCCACGCCGACAGCGGGTACGTCGCGGTCAACGAGGCCGGGAACCCGTACACGCCTGACACCCTGAGTCGGATGTGGCACAAGAACACCAAGACAGCCAAGGTGCGTCCGATCCGGTTGCACGATGCCCGCCATTCCTGCGGCACCGCGATGCACCTCCGAGGTGTGCCGCTGGCCGTGATCGCTAAGTGGCTGGGCCATGCCGACGCTGAGACCACTGCCCGCATTTACGCGCACTCGCAGGACGCTGAGCTGAGAGCCGCCGGGGTGACGCTCGGTGCAGTCGTCACGGCCAGCCACTAGAGATGAATGTTGGCGACTCAGTGACCCATGCGCTCCGCGAGTGGGGACGATCAGAGTGGGACGCTGCGATGCTCCACGCATGCAATGCCGTCGACGGGACCGGCAAGAAGCGTTACCCAAACCGGCGGGTCGGGGCACGTTTTAAGCGGACCATCCGCGACTCCATCGACATCTTCGGCGCGGTCGCCCTTACCGGACTTAACGTCCCACTATTGCGCTTCCCGGTCGCGGTGAAATCGGACCTTCCTGACAAACGTCCCGACGTGGCAGACGTGATCTACGGTATCCACCGCTGCACCCACGGTCACGGAGACGAACTTCCAGAAGGCTTCGAACTAACGCCGATCCAAGACGGCGGCGACGCAGTGAATATTCGGCTGACGCTTGATGGCAAGCTGCAACTCCCGACCTCGGTCGTCATGGGCCTGCTGGCTGTCGCGATCTTCGCGCCGGAAAACAACGACCAGGTCATCGGGGGCGGCGGCAATTATGGACTCACCCTTGTGTGGCAGCGGTTGATGGTGAACGACTGGTGGGGTCGAGGAGACGATTTCCGCGAACTCGTCAGACTTGACCAAGCGCCCAGCGGGTTCACTGTCGACTTCGGGCGGTTTTGGAACGACTGGAAACCTGTTTGATTCGAGTTGTGACAACGTCGTGACAGGGAGCCATTCCGTCTTGGCGAACGAAAAGGCCCGATCTGCGGACTTGCAGGTCGGGCCTCGTTTCGATGGTGCCCCCGGCAGGATTCGAACCTGCGGCCTTCTGCTCCGGAGGCAGACGCTCTATCCCCTGAGCTACGGGGGCGCACGCACAGCTGCGCCAATGGGCTCCGACAGCCTAACTCATCTGAGTGACTGCTCCTGCCCGCCGGATCCATCCCCGGGTCGCTGCGCTCCTGCCCGCCGGATCCATCCCCGGGTCGCTGCGCTCCTGCCCGCCGGGGGCCGAGATATGGATTCGGGCGCTGACCACGTCAGACCATAGGATGGACCCTCGTGACACCCGCCGACCTCGCCGAGCTGCTCAAGAACACCGCCGCCGCGGTGCTCGCCGAGCATGACCTGGACATCGCCGCCCTGCCAGCGACAGTGACCGTCGAGCGTCCACGCAACCCTGAGCACGGTGATTACGCGACCAACCTGGCGCTGCAGCTGGCCAAAAAGGTCGGCGCCAACCCTCGTGAGCTGGCCGGCTGGCTGGCCGCGGCGTTGGCTGAGGCGGACGGCATCTCCGCCGCCGAGGTCGCCGGGCCCGGCTTCGTGAATCTGCGCATCGAGGCCTCCGCGCAGGGTGTGATCGTGAGCAACGTGCTCGCCGCGGGCGCGAGCTACGGCAATTCCACCGCGCTCGACGGCACCAACATCAACCTCGAGTTCGTCTCGGCCAACCCGACCGGCCCGATTCACATCGGCGGCACCCGCTGGGCCGCCGTCGGTGACGCCCTCGGTCGGCTGCTGAGCACCCAGGGTGCCGCGGTCACCCGGGAGTACTACTTCAACGACCACGGCGCACAGATCGACCGGTTCACCAACTCCCTGATCGCCGCGGCGAACGGCGAGCCCGCGCCCGAAGACGGCTACGCCGGCGACTACATCAAGGACATCGCCGACCAGGTGCTGACGAAGGCCCCCGACGCGCTGAGCCAGACCGGCGACGAGCAGAAGGAGACTTTCCGCTCCATCGGCGTGGACCTGATGTTCAACCACATCAAGGAATCGCTGCACGAGTTCGGCACCGACTTCGACGTCTACACCCACGAAGACTCGATGCACACCAGTGGGCGAGTCGATCAGGCCATCGCCAAGCTGCGCCAGACCGGCAACATTTACGAGAAGGACGGCGCAACGTGGTTGCGCACAACGGAATTCGGTGACGACAAGGACCGGGTTGTCATCAAGAGCGACGGTCAGCCTGCGTACATCGCCGGCGACCTGGCCTACTACCTGGACAAGCGTCAGCGCGGATTCGACCTGTGCATCTACATGCTGGGCGCCGACCACCACGGCTACATCGCCCGGCTCAAGGCCGCCGCGGCCGCCCTCGGTGACGACCCCGACACCGTCGAGGTACTGATCGGACAGATGGTCAACCTGGTTCGCGACGGACAGCCGGTCCGGATGAGCAAGCGCGCCGGAACCGTCATCACCCTCGACGATCTCGTCGAGGCCATCGGCGTGGACGCGGCCCGCTACTCGCTGACCCGGTCCTCGGTGGACACCCCGATCGACATCGACTTGCAGCTGTGGTCGTCGGCGTCCAGCGAAAACCCGGTCTATTACGTGCAATACGCGCACGCACGGCTGTCGGCTCTGGCCCGCAACGCCGCCGATCTGGGGTTGGCTCCCGACACCGCGCACCTGGAACTGCTCACCCACGACAAAGAGGGCGCGCTGATCCGCAACCTCGGCGAGTTCAGTCGGGTGCTCACGGCAGGCGCCTCACTGCGCGAGCCGCACCGGGTGTGCCGCTACCTCGAAGACCTGGCCGGCGACTATCACCGCTTCTACGACTCGTGCCGGGTGCTGCCCATGGGCGACGAAGAGCCCGGCGATCTGCATCGTGCGCGGTTGGCTCTGTGTGCGGCCACCCGGCAGGTGATCGCCAACGGTCTGAACATCCTCGGCGTGTCGGCACCGGAGCGGATGTGAACGCTCACCCCGCGGGTCCACGCCATGCCGACGAGATCCATCACGGTGGCGCGCCGCAGCAACCGCAGACCGCCGCAGACGCATTGTCACTCGCGCCGAATGTGTGGCCGCGCAACCTTGTTCGTGGTGACGACGGCGAGGTATCGATCGCGGGCATGTCGGTGACCGACCTGGCGGCCGAATACGGAACGCCGCTGTTCGTCATCGACGAGGACGATTTCCGCGCCCGGTGCCGCGAGATCGCCTCGGCGTTCGGCGGCGGCCACAACGTGCACTATGCGGGTAAAGCGTTCCTGTGCAGCGAGATTGCCCGCTGGGTGGACCAGGAAGGTCTCTCGCTGGACGTCGCCAGCGGCGGGGAACTCGCCGTTGCACTGCACGCCGGGTTCCCGGCCGAGCGAATTGCCTTCCACGGCAACAACAAATCGGTCCAAGAGCTCACGACCGCCGTCAAGGTGGGTGTCGGACACATCGTGCTGGACTCGATCACCGAAATCGAACGCCTCGACACGATCGCCGGCGAGGCCGGTGTGGTGCAGGACGTGTTGCTCCGGGTCACCGTCGGCGTCGAGGCGCACACTCACGAGTTCATCGCGACCGCCCACGAGGACCAGAAGTTCGGCCTGTCGCTGGCCAGCGGTGCGGCCATGGATGCGGTCCGCCGGGTGTTCGCCGCCGATCACCTGCGCCTGGTCGGACTGCACAGTCACATCGGCTCGCAGATATTCGACGTGGCGGGTTTCGAGCTTGCTGCCCACCGGGTGATAGGTCTGCTGCGCGACGTGGTCGCCGAGTTCGGGGTCGACAAGACCGCGCAGATGGCCGTTGTCGATCTCGGTGGGGGATTGGGCATTTCCTATCTGCCCCAAGATGATCCGCCGCCGATCGAGGATCTGGCCGGAAAGCTCGACGCGATCGTGCGCAGTGAGTCGGCAGCTGTCGGGCTGCCCGCGCCCCGTCTGGTCGTCGAGCCCGGACGGGCGATTGCAGGGCCGGGCACGGTGACGCTGTATGAGGTCGGCACCGTCAAAGACGTCGCGATCGGCTCGGGCGCCTCGCGCTGCTACGTCAGTGTCGACGGCGGGATGAGCGACAACATCCGGCCGGCGCTCTACGGTGCAGAGTACGACGTGCGGTTGGTATCCCGAGTGTCCGACTCCGCGCCGACGCTGGCCCGGATTGTCGGAAAGCATTGCGAGAGCGGCGATATCGTCGTCCGAGACGCCTGGGTGCCCGAGGACGTCACACCCGGTGACCTGCTGGCGGTAGCGGCGACGGGCGCCTACTGCTATTCGATGTCCAGTCGATACAACCTGATCGGTCGCCCCGCAGTGGTGGCCGTGCGCGACGGGCGGGCTCGCCTGATCCTGCGCCGGGAGACTGTCGACGATCTGCTGAGTTTGGAAGTGAGGTAGGAACCGATGACGGAAAAAGCAATAGGCGTAGCGGTATTGGGCCTGGGTAACGTCGGCAGCGAGGTTGCCCGGATCATCGAGGAGAGCGCGCCGGACCTGGCGGCCCGCATCGGCGCACCGCTGGAGCTGCGTGGCGTGGCGGTGCGCCGGGTCGCCGCTGACCGCGGTCTGCCGGTGGAGTTGCTCACCGACAACGTCGAGGAGCTGGTCTCCCGCGAGGACGTGGACCTCGTCGTCGAGGTGATGGGCCCCGTCGAACCCGCGCGCAAGGCCATCCTGACCGCGCTCGAGGGGGGCAAGTCGGTGGTCACCGCCAACAAGGCGCTGCTGGCCCAGTCCACCGGTGAGCTGGCCCAGGCCGCCGAACGGGCGCATGTCGATTTGTATTTCGAGGCCGCTGTGGCCGGCGCCATCCCGGTGATCCGGCCGCTGACCCAGTCGCTGGCCGGTGACACCGTGCTGCGGGTGGCGGGCATCGTCAACGGCACCACGAACTACATCTTGTCCGAAATGTCGTCCACCGGCGCTGATTACAGTTCAGCGCTGGCCGATGCGAGCGCTCTGGGATATGCCGAGGCCGATCCGACAGCCGATGTCGAGGGCTACGACGCGGCGGCCAAGGCCGCGATCCTGGCATCGATCGCGTTCCATACCCGGGTGACCGCCGACGACGTCTACCGCGAGGGCATCACCAAGATCACCCCGGAAGACTTCGAGTCGGCCAAAGCCCTGGGCTGCACCATCAAACTGCTGTCGATCTGCGAGCGCGTCACCGGAAGCGATGGACAGCAACGGGTTTCAGCCCGGGTATACCCGGCGCTGGTCCCGCTGAGTCACCCGCTGGCCAACGTCAACGGGGCCTTCAACGCTGTCGTCGTCGAGGCCGAGGCTGCCGGCCGGTTGATGTTCTACGGCCAGGGCGCCGGCGGCGCGCCGACGGCCTCGGCTGTGATGGGCGATCTGGTGATGGCAGCCCGCAACCGGGTGCAAGGTGGCCGCGGTCCGCGCGAATCCAAGTACGCGCAGCTGCCGATCGCGCCGATGGGCATGATCGAGACCCGGTACTACGTCAGCATGACCGTCACCGACCGACCCGGCGTGTTGGCCTCGGTCGCAGCCGAATTCGCCAAGCGTGACGTCAGCATCGCCGAGGTGCGCCAGGAGAGCATGGCCGACGAGGGCGCCCGCATCGTCGTGGTGACCCACCGGGCCACTGACGCGGCGCTGTCGGAAACCGTCGCCGCACTTGCCGATCACGACGCTGTTCAGGAAGTCAACAGCGTGCTGCGTCTGGAGGGAACTAGCGAATGAGCTCCATCAAGGCATCTCCCGTACACACCCCGTGGCGCGGACTGATCGAGGCCTACCGGGACCGGCTGCCGGTTGGCGCGGACTGGACCCCGGTCACCCTTCTCGAGGGTGGCACCCCACTCCTCAGCGCACCCCGGCTCTCTGAAAGAACCGGCTGCACAGTCCATTTGAAGGTCGAGGGCCTCAACCCCACCGGCTCCTTCAAGGACCGCGGTATGACCATGGCGGTCACCGACGCCGTCGCCCGCGGCCAGCAGGCCGTGCTCTGCGCCTCGACCGGCAACACCTCTGCGTCGGCGGCTGCCTACGCCGCGCGGGCAGGCATCACCTGTGCGGTGCTGATCCCGCAGGGCAAGATCGCGATGGGCAAGCTGGCGCAGGCGGTCATGCACGGCGCCAAGATCATTCAGATCGACGGCAACTTCGACGACTGCCTGGAGCTGGCCCGCAAGCTGACCAACGATTACCCGACCATCGCGCTGGTCAACAGTGTGAACCCGGTGCGGATCGAGGGCCAGAAGACCGCGGCATTCGAAATCGTCGACGCGCTGGGCATTGCGCCGGACGTGCACTCGCTGCCGGTCGGCAACGCAGGCAATATCACTGCGTACTGGAAGGGCTACCGCGAATACCACCGCGACGGCCTGTCCGAGCGGCTGCCCCGCATGCTCGGCACGCAGGCTGCCGGCGCGGCGCCGCTGGTGTCGGGGCAGCCGGTCACCAACCCCGAGACCATCGCCACCGCGATCCGCATCGGTTCGCCGGCGTCCTGGGACGGGGCGGTGACGGCCCAGCAGGAGTCCGGCGGCCGGTTCCTGGCGGCCACCGATGACGAGATCCTCGCGGCATATCACCTGGTCGCCGAGCTGGAGGGCGTGTTCGTCGAGCCGGCGTCGGCCGCCAGCATCGCCGGCCTGCTGAAATCGGTCGAGGACGGCTGGGTCAAGCCCAATTCCTCGGTGGTGTGCACCGTGACCGGCAACGGTCTGAAGGATCCGGACACCGCGCTGCGCGACATGCCGGAAGTCAAACCGTTGCCGGTGGATCCGGGCGCCGTCGTCGCCGAGCTTGGCCTGGTCTGAGAGACGCACCCCGGTGACCGTGAAACTGCCTGCCGGCCTGACCTCCCACGCGACCGTGGCGGCGTCCAGCGCCAACCTCGGCCCGGGCTTCGACAGTCTTGGCCTGGCGCTTGGGCTTTACGACGAGATCGTGGTCGAGACCACCGATGCCGGGCTGATCATCGAGGTGGAGGGCGAAGGCGCTGGGCAGGTGCCGCAGACCGCCGAGCACCTGGTGGTCCGGGCTCTGCACCGGGGCCTGACGGCCGGTGGTGCGGGAGTCCCGGGACTGCTTGTGCGCTGCCGCAACGCGATTCCGCACTCCCGCGGTCTCGGCTCGTCCGCTGCGGCCGTCGTCGGAGGGCTGGCAGCGGCGAATGGCCTTCTGGCACAAGCGGATCTGGAACCGTTGACCGATGCGCAACTGATCCAACTGTCCTCGGAATTCGAGGGTCATCCCGACAACGCGGCGGCCGCGGTACTTGGTGGGGCAGTGGTGTCGTGGACCGACACCCGGACAACGCCCCCGACGTACGCGGCGGTCCCGCTGCGGCTGCATCCCGACATCCGCGTGTTCCCCGCAATTCCGCAGGTGAAGTCGTCGACCGCCGAGACCCGGGTACTGCTTCCTGACCACGTCAGCCACGTCGACGCTCGGTTCAACCTCAGCCGCGCGGCATTGCTGGTGGTCGCGCTCACGCAGCGCCCGGACTTGCTGATGGTCGCCACCGAGGACGTCCTGCACCAGCCGCAACGAGGCCCGGCCATGCCCGCCTCGGCGGAATACCTGCAGATGCTCCGGCGTTGTGGAGTCTCAGCGGTGCTTTCCGGTGCTGGTCCGGCCGTTCTGGCCCTTACGACCAGCGCAGAACTGCCGGCGGAGGCCGTCGAGTTCGGCACCGCGACGGGATTCACCGTCAGCGAGATGAGCGTCGGCGAAGCAGTTCGCTGGAGCTCAGGCGTCGCCGTCCGCGGTTGAGTTGCGCACACGCCGGTGGCGATTTCTTGCTTTCCGGCGGTAAAGGGGGATATCCTCGGTGCCGTCCCGGCAATCGCAGCGACTGTTCCTGCGCCGACACTAGGACGACCACCAATTTCTCTTGTGTTCAACTCATGGACTGACGGTTCGCCATATCTCCATGGCCGCGAATCCCGGCGATCACCGTTGACACACAGACGATGGTGAGACTTCGCATTCAGCGAATCGGCTGAATGCCAGAACCCCTCGCCCCGATGAACGGCGGGGGAAAGAAAGGAAATCCGTGACCGATACGGACCTGATCACGGCTGCAGAACGCGCCCCCCAGACGGAGGCGCCCGCCGTGACCGCAGAATCCCCCTCGGCGCCTGATTCTCGGCCGGACACCTCCTCGCAGGCCGCCCCCAGTGGGGACGCCGGCCCGAGCGGCTCGCTCTCCACGATGGTTTTGCCCGAACTTCGTGCCCTGGCCAGCCGCGTTGGTGTCAAGGGAACCTCCGGAATGCGCAAGAGCGATCTCATCGCCGCCATCAAGGAGCACCAGAACGGCGGCAACGGGACCGCCCCGCGCAGTGCCGACACCGCCGAGAAGGCGCCTGCCGCGCAGCCCGCCGAGGCCCGCGACAACGCCGCGAACACCGCCGACACCGCCACCGCCGACACCAATGGCGGCGAGCCGCGTCGCCGTGAGCGGCGGACCGCCACCCGTGAGGCGGGCGCCACCGGATCCGACGCCGGAGAGCAGCCGAAGTCGCAGGACAATCGGCCCGAGCAGGGCGAGAAGCAGTCCGAGAACAAGGCCGACACCCGCGACTCGGGTGCCCAGGGCGCCAACCAGTCCGGCGGCCAGCAGAACCAGAACCGCGGTGACAACCAGAACCGCGGCGACAACCAAAGCAATCAGAACCGTGGTGACAATCAGAACCGCGGCGACAACCAGAACAACCAAAACCGCGGCAACAACCAAAGCAACCAGAACCGCGACAACGACGGCGACGATGACGACCGCCAGGGCCGTCGCGGCCGCCGGTTCCGTGACCGTCGCCGCCGCGGTGAGCGGCAGGGCGGCGAGGGCGGTGGCGGCAACGACACCGAACTGCGCGAAGACGACGTCGTCCAGCCGGTTGCCGGCATCCTCGACGTGCTGGACAACTATGCGTTCGTCCGCACCTCGGGCTACCTGGCCGGTCCCAACGACGTCTACGTCTCGATGAACATGGTCCGCAAGAACGGCCTGCGGCGCGGCGATGCCGTCACCGGTGCGGTCCGGGTGGCCAAAGAGGGTGAGCAGAACAACCAGCGGCAGAAGTTCAACCCGCTGGTCCGCCTGGACAGCGTCAACGGCGGCCCGGTCGAGGCGGCCAAGAACCGGCCCGACTTCACCAAGATGACGCCGCTGTACCCGAACCAGCGACTGCGCCTTGAGACCACGAGCGACCGACTGACCACCCGCGTCATCGACCTGATCATGCCGATCGGCAAGGGTCAGCGGGCCCTGATCGTGTCGCCGCCCAAGGCCGGTAAGACCACGATCATGCAGGACATCGCGAACGCGATCACCCGCAACAACCCCGAGTGCCACTTGATGGTGGTGCTGGTCGACGAGCGTCCCGAAGAAGTCACCGACATGCAGCGTTCGGTCAAGGGTGAGGTCATCGCCTCGACCTTCGACCGCCCGCCGTCAGACCACACCCAGGCCGCCGAGCTGGCCATCGAGCGGGCCAAGCGCCTGGTCGAGCAGGGTAAGGACGTTGTCGTCCTGCTGGACTCGATCACCCGCCTCGGCCGCGCTTACAACAACGCCTCGCCGGCGTCCGGCCGCATCCTGTCCGGTGGTGTGGACTCGACCGCGCTCTATCCGCCGAAGCGGTTCCTGGGCGCGGCCCGCAACATTGAGCACGGTGGCTCGCTGACGATCATCGCGACGGCCATGGTGGAGACCGGTTCGACCGGTGACACCGTGATCTTCGAAGAGTTCAAGGGCACCGGCAACGCCGAGCTCAAGCTCGACCGCAAGATCGCCGAGCGCCGGGTGTTCCCCGCGGTCGACGTCAACCCGTCGGGCACCCGTAAGGACGAGCTGCTGCTGAGCCCTGACGAGTTCGCGATCGTGCACAAGTTGCGGCGCGTGTTGTCCGGGTTGGACTCGCATCAGGCGATCGACCTGTTGATGAGCCAGCTGCGCAAGACCAAGAACAACTACGAGTTCCTGGTTCAGGTGTCCAAGAACACCCCCGGCGGGCCCACCGGCAACGGCGATCTGGACTAGTCCGAAACTTCGGCGCGCCAACCGGTGCTGTGCCCCGGTTTTCGCGCCGAACTAGCTCTGTTTCAGCGCGTCCATGCCGGGCGCCAGCAGACCGTCGAGTGCCGACCAGGGCACTGTGATCGTCGGTGTGCCGTGGAAGAACTGGTAATCGGCGAAGTGGATCTCCAACCCCGCCGGCGTTGGGATCCAGTTCGCAAAGTTCGCCTCTACAGGCGCGTTGCCCGGTTCGTCGGGCATCGGGGTCGGCCCAACTCCGCTGACTGCGGGCAATAACGCTTTCGTCTGTTCGGAGAGCTTGTCCAATCCCGCTTGCTTGTCGGTGAACAAGTCTCCCAACGTGATCGGCTTGGCGCTGCGCGCGTCGATCACCACGGTGCTGACGAAGCTGCTCGGATGCGCCGACGGCGTATGGACGTACAGGCCGCTGATCAGTTCCGACACCGATGCGCCGCCGAAGTAGATCTGCGGCTGGGTCTCGAACGTCCAGGTGCCGTCCGGATCGGCGTCGCGTTTGACCGGTTCCAGCTGTCCGGCCGCGGAGGCGTGCACCGCGCTGTTGAAGGCGCCGGCCACCCGCGGATCGCCACCGGTGATGGTGTCGACGACCAGTGTCCATCGGCCCTTGCCGTCGGTGGTGGCATCCCCGGCGGTGGACCGGGTGACCGAGTATGTCTGCTTATTGGCCACGCCCTTGGTGGGCGCCTCGGTCGTGGGCGAGGCTGTCGCGGATCCCGACGAGCTGACGGCCGCTGTGGTGGCCGTCGTCTTGGCCGACGTGCTTGTCGAACCCCCGCATGCGGTGAGACCGACGGCCAAGACTGCAACCAAGACCGCCCCCCGGCGGCTGCGTGTGCCCATGTCCGACATTGTGTCAGGAGGTTGGTCGGTGCGGCGCATAGATCATGATTACGCTTGGCGCACAATGCTTTTCGGCAGTGTCTACTCTGCTGCGGGTGCCGTACGAAGTCCTGGCAGCACGTAGCGGCGCATGAAGCGCAGCACCGCGGCGTGGTCGTCGGGGTCGATCGTCTCCCCGGGAACTGTGCCCAGGGTGATCTGCACCCGGGCCACCCACTCGGCTGCCTCGTCGAGGTCGGTCTCGGCGTGGATCTCGCCGCCGTCGCGTGCCGCCTCCAGGTATGGCCGCCAGAACCGGCCGAGATCGGGCACCAGGCCCTGCACGCCGGCGCCTGCGCACGCCGCGAACTCCTCGGGTTCGTCGCGTCGCAGCTGCATCACGAGCGCGCCGGGGGAGTCGTAGGCGCTGCGGCCGAGCCGGACCCCGACGGCCAATCGATCTTCGAAGGTGTCGAGTCCGTCGAGCACTTGGTGCGATTCGGCCCAGAACGCATTGTTGAGGCGCACGATCGCCGCACCCAGCAGCGAGGCTTTGTCGGGGTAGTGCCGGTAGAGCCAGCCTCGGGAGACCCCCGCGGCCTCGGCCACCTCCGAGACCGTGGTTGCCCGGATGCCCTTGGCCCGCAAGCAGGATTCCGCGGCGTCCACCAGCCGCTCCTGCACGGACTTCTGTCGGCTGTCGGCGCCGGCGCTGGCAGTCACCTTGGTGGCCCTCCTTGTCTCGACCCGACAGTCCCGATCCGGACATCCTGTCAAACGGCACGCGGCAGCCGTCCCGCACACCGGTAGACAGATTTGGCATTCTGTTTACCCTGCGCTTCTATTGTGACCTAAGGCACCCTGGAAAGCCGGGGGATGCCGAAGTTGGCCCGAGAGGGGAGATCCGTGGCCGAGACCGTCCAGCAGCTGCTTCGTCAGCGCGTCGACGACACCACCCCGGCGGTGAAGTTCGGCGAGCAGGTGTGGACCTGGCGCGAACACCTCGACGAGGCGGCGCGCCAGGCGGCGGGCCTTATCGCGATCGCTGACGCGGAGCGGCCGCTGCACGTCGGGACGCTGCTGGGCAATACCCCGGCGATGCTGACCGCCATGGCGGCGGCCGGCCTCGGCGGCTATGTGCTGTGCGGAGTGAACAACACCCGCCGTGGCTCCGCGCTGGCCCGGGACATCCTCAAGGCCGACTGCCAGATCCTGCTCACCGACTCGTCGCACCGCGAACTGGTAGACGGTCTGGAGCTGCCGGGCGTGCGGGTGTTCGACGTCGATTCCGACGAGTGGTCGGCGCTGCTGGCCGGCGCCGGGGAGCTGACACCGCACCGGGAAGTCGCCGCGACCGACACGTTCATGCTGATCTTCACCTCCGGCACCAGCGGCGAACCCAAGGCGGTGCAGGTCGCGCACATGATGGTGCCGTTCGCCGGCGTCGCACTGGCCGACCGGTTCGGGATCACCGCCGACGACGTCTGCTACCTGTCGATGCCGCTGTTCCACTCCAACGCGCTGATGGCCGGCTGGGCGGTGGCGCTCAACGCCGGCGCGGCGATGGCCCCGGCCGCGTTCTCGGCGTCCGGTCTGCTCGCCGATCTGCGCCGATACGGCGCCACCTACATGAACTACGTCGGCAAGCCGTTGGCTTATGTATTGGCGACGCCGGAGCAGCCCGACGACCACGACAATCCGCTGCGGGTCGCCTTCGGCAACGAGGCCACCGACCGCGACATCGCCGAATTCGGCCGCCGGTTCGGGTGTGCGGTGTGGGACGGGTTCGGCTCCACCGAGGGTGCGGTCATCATCACCCGCGAGGACGACTGCCCGCCCGGTTCGGTCGGGCGGGGCTTCCCCGGCGTCGCCATCTACGACCCCGAGACCCGGCAGGAATGCGCGACGGCGGTCTTCGACGAGACCGGCGCGCTGGCCAATGCCGACGAGGCAGTGGGGGAGATCGTCAACACCACCGGCGGGGGCATGTTCGGCGGCTACTACAACGACGGCAACGCCACCGACGAACGCCTGCGCCACGGAATGTACTGGTCCGGTGATCTCGGCTACCGCGACGCCGACGGCTGGATCTACCTGGCCGGCCGGACCGCCGACTGGATGCGCGTAGACGGTGAGAACATGGCGGCTGCGCCCATCGAGCGGATCATCCTGCGGTTGCCCCAGGTCAGCCAGGTCGCGGTGTACCCGGTGCCCGACGAGCATGTGGGAGATCAGGTGATGGCGGCGATCGTGCTCGCCGACCATGCCGAACTGACCCCCGCCGAGCTCGAGGAGTTCCTGGCCCAGCAGTCGGACCTGTCGCCCAAGTCGTGGCCCCGGTACGTCTGGATCGCCGACGAACTGCCGGCCACCGCCACCAACAAGGTGCTCAAACGCGAGCTGATCACCCAGGGGACCAAGCCGCAGAAGGGTGTGCTCTGGACCCGCGCTGCGCGGTCGAGGAGCTACGAAATCGCCTGAGGAATAGGCCGAGACGACCGCGCGTTTGGGCTGGTGACGGTCCACCTGGCATACTGGATCGTCGACCACCTCAGGTACCGGTTCACGCTCGAATTGCCAGGAAACACTCGGGCGACCCGGCGACCATCGAATGCAGAGGACACCATGAAAACTGGGATTCATCCCGCTTACGCCGAGACCACCGTGGTCTGCGGTTGTGGCAATTCGTTCACCACTCGCAGCACCAAGGACGGCGGACACATCACCGTCGAGGTGTGCTCGCAGTGCCACCCGTTCTACACCGGCAAGCAGAAGATCCTCGACAGCGGCGGCCGCGTCGCCCGCTTCGAGAAGCGCTACGGCAAGCGCAAGGCCGGCGAGACTGCCGACAAGTAGCTGTTTTACCGACGCCCGCTCTGCTGCCATGCGCGCAGGCCGGGCGTCGGTTTGCGTTCGGGGCCGGTTGACGACAGGAGGAAGCGATCATGACGCACGCGACTGTTGAAGCTGTGCTGACCGAGCACGCCGACCTCGAACGTCAGATGTCCGATCCGGCACTGCACGCCGACGCAGGAAATGCCCGGCGGGTGGGCCGGCGCTTCGCACAGCTGGCGCCGATCGTCACCACCTACCGCAGGCTGGAGACCGCCCGCGGCGATCTCGACGCTGCCCGCGAGCTGGCCGCCGAAGACGCCTCTTTCGCCGCCGAGGTGCCCGAGCTCGAGGCCAGGGTCGCCGAGCTCGACGCCCACCTGACCGACCTGCTGGCGCCGCGGGATCCGCACGACGCCGACGACATCGTCCTCGAGGTGAAATCCGGTGAAGGTGGCGAGGAGTCGGCGCTGTTCGCCGCCGACCTGGCGCGCATGTACATCCGCTACGCCGAGCGGCACGGCTGGACGGTCACGATGCTCGACGAGACGTGGTCGGACCTCGGTGGCTACAAGGACGCGACGCTGTCGATCCGCAGCAAGGGCGACTCGGCAGACGGTGTGTGGTCGCGGATGAAGTTCGAGGGCGGCGTGCACCGGGTGCAGCGGGTGCCGGTCACCGAATCGCAGGGCCGAGTTCACACGTCCGCGGCCGGTGTTCTGGTCTACCCCGAGCCCGAAGACGTCGAAGCCGTCCAGATCGACGAAAACGACCTCCGGATCGATGTGTACCGCAGCTCGGGTAAGGGCGGCCAGGGCGTCAACACCACCGACTCGGCGGTCCGCATCACGCACCTGCCCACCGGCATCGTCGTCACCTGCCAGAACGAACGCTCGCAGCTGCAGAACAAGGCCCGCGCGATGGTGGTGCTGGCTGCCCGCCTGCAAGCCCTGGCCGAGGAGCAGGCGTCGGCCGACGCGTCGGCCGACCGGGCCAGCCAGATCCGCACGGTCGACCGCAGCGAGCGGATCCGCACCTACAACTTTCCCGAGAACCGCATCGCCGATCACCGGATCAACTTCAAGGCGCACAACCTCGATCAGGTGCTCGACGGCGATCTCGACCCGCTGCTGGATGCTCTGGCCGAGGCGGACAAGCAGACCCGGCTTCAGCAGGCATGAGCCGAAGCCTGCGGCAGGCCATCGATGTGGCCACCGCTGCGCTCGCCCGCGCGGGCATCGACTCGGCACGCATCGACGCTGAGCTGCTGGCCGCCCATCTGGCCGGCACCGACCGTGGCCGGCTGGCCACCATCGACGAGCCCGACGCCGACTTCTTCCGCCGCTATGACGAGATCATCGACGCCCGGCGCACCCGCATCCCGGTGCAACACCTGACCGGCTCGGCGCCGTTCGGCCCGCTGGATCTGACGGTCGGCCCCGGGGTGTTCATCCCGCGCCCGGAGACCGAGGCACTGCTGGAATGGGCTCTGGCGCAACGCATGCCCGAGCATCCGGTAATCGTCGACCTGTGCACCGGATCCGGTGCACTGGCGATCGCGCTGGCCACTGCGCGGCCGCAGGCGCGGGTGATCGCCGTCGACGACGACCCCACCGCGCTGGGCTACGCACGGCGCAACGCCGAATCGACCGCCGTCGAAGTCGTGCGGGCTGACGTGACCGTCGCAGGGCTGCTCCCAGAGTTGCGCGGTAGCGTCGACCTCGTGGTGTCCAACCCGCCGTACATCCCGCTCGGGGCGCAGCTGGAACCCGAAGTGGCCGACCACGACCCGGCGCACGCGCTGTTCGGCGGCGACGACGGTATGGCCGTGATCGGGCCGATGGCGCGCCTGGCCGGCGGCTGGCTCAAGCCCGGCGGGTTCTTCGCCGTCGAGCACGACGACACCACCTCGCAGCTCACCGTCGAAACCATCAGCGCCACAGAGCTTTTCACTGACATCACCCCCCGCCATGATCTGGCCGGCCGGCCGCGGTTCGTGACGGCGTGCAGGACGGCGTGCAACCCAAAGGAGCCAGCGTGACCCAGGTGTTCGACTGTGCCGACCCCAACCAGCGCTCCGAAGCGATCGCCGCCGCGGCGGCGGCGGTCAAGAGCAGCCGGCTGGTCGTGATGCCCACCGACACGGTGTACGGCATCGGGGCGGACGCTTTCGACAACGGAGCCGTCGCGGCGCTTCTGGCCGCCAAGGGCCGGGGTCGTGACATGCCGGTCGGCCTCCTGGTCGGCTCGTGGCACACCATCGAAGGCCTGGTGTATTCGGTACCGCACAGTGCGCGCGAACTGATCCGGGCGTTCTGGCCGGGCGCGCTGAGCCTGGTTGTGCAGCAGGCGCCGTCGCTGCAGTGGGACCTCGGCGACGCCCGCGGCACCGTGATGTTGCGGATGCCGCTGCATCCGGTCGCGATCGAACTGCTGCGCGAGACCGGCCCGATGGCGGTCTCCAGCGCGAACCTGTCCGGCCGTCCGGCGGCGACGACCTCGGAGGAGGCGCAGCGCCAGCTCGGCGATCTGGTTCAGGTGTACCTCGACGCCGGGCCGTCGCAGGAGCAGGCAGCTTCGACGATCGTCGACCTCACCGGGTCCACCCCGCGGCTGCTGCGCGAGGGACCGATAAGCGCGGCCGCCATCGCCGAGGTGCTCGGCACCGACGTCGCCTCGTTGACCGCCTGAACCGTCACAGATTGGTGCAGTACGGTTTTTGCGATGGCCAGCACATCGGAGATCCTCGCGAGCACCGTGCTCGCGCTGGCTGACCGCGGCGCCGGGGTTCCGTTGCGCGAGTTGGCTCTTGTCGGGCTGACCGCCGCGATCATCACCTATTTCGCCACCGGCTGGGTGCGGGTGTTCGCCACCCGGGTCGGAGCGGTGGCCTATCCCCGCGAGCGTGACGTCCACCTCAAGCCGACCCCACGGATGGGCGGCCTGGCGATGTACGCGGGCGTCGTCGTTGCGGTCTTCCTGGCGTCTCAGCTGCCCGCGCTCACCCGCGGCTTCATCTACTCCTCTGGCATGCCTGCGGTCGTGGTCGCCGGTGGACTGATCATGGGCATCGGGCTGATCGACGACCGGTGGGGCCTGGACGCGCTGACCAAGTTCGCGGGCCAGATCACCGCTGCCAGCGTCCTGGTCACGATGGGCGTGGCGTGGAGTGTGTTGTACATCCCGCTCGGCGGCGTCGGCACCATCGTGCTGGACCAGGTGTCGTCGATTCTGCTGACTCTGGCGCTGACGGTGTCGATCGTGAACGCGATGAACTTCGTCGACGGCCTCGACGGGTTGGCGGCGGGCCTCGGGCTGATCACCGCCCTGGCGATCTGCATCTTCTCGGTCGGACTGCTGCGCGACCATGGCGGCGACGTGTTGTTCTACCCGCCCGCGGTGATCTCGGTGGTGCTGGCAGGCGCGTGTCTGGGGTTCCTGCCGCACAACTTCTACCGCGCCAAGATCTTCATGGGCGATTCCGGCTCGATGCTCATCGGCCTGATGCTGGCCGCCGCCTCCACCACCGCGGCCGGCCCGATCTCGCAGAGCGCGTACGGCGCGCGCGATGTGTTCGCCCTGCTCTCGCCGTTCCTGTTGGTCGTCGCGGTGATGCTGGTGCCGGCGCTGGACACGTTGCTGGCGATAGTCCGCCGCACCCGGGCCGGCCGCAGCCCGCTGAGCCCGGACAAAATGCATCTGCATCACCGGCTGCTGCAGATCGGGCACTCGCATCGTCGTGCCGTCCTGCTCATCTACCTGTGGGTGGGCATCATCGCCTTCGGTGCGGCGGCCACCATCTTCTTCGACCCGCGGTACACCGGGGCGGTCATGCTTGCCGCGATCGTGGTCGCCATCGTGGTCACGTTGATCCCGCTGTTGCGCCGCCGGGACGACGATTACGAGGGACTTTACGACAGTAAGTAGTAGACGTGTTTTCTGCCGTCTACCATGTGGTACGGTGCTGGCAGAACCCAGCCGAGACACAGCAAGAAACCTCGCGGGTTGCCGGCCCGGCCCATCGGATTCACGTCCGATCGGCGCCGATTTACGACCGACAAAGGGAGCTGCCCCTTGGGTGATTCCAGCGCGCCTGCCGCCCTCCGATACGCTCGGCGGACCAGGACGAAGGATCACTTGACCGGCTCCCCAGAACGCAAGATTGAGGTGAACCTGTGACGACACCAGCGCAAGATGCGCCGTTGGTGTTTCCGTCCGTTGCCTTTCGGCCCGTTCGGCTCCTTGCGATCTGCGCTGCGCTGACCGCCCTCGCGGTGGTGCTGGCCGCGGTGGCCGGCCACCTCCTGTTCGGGGTTTTCTTCGGCGTCGGCCTGGCGCTGGGTCTGGTCAACGCCATTCTGGTTCAGCGGTCGGTGGAGTCGATCACCGCCGGTGACCACCCGCTCAAGCGCAAAATGGCACTGAATTCCGCGACCCGGTTGCTGGTGATCACCTCGATCGGCTTGGCCATCGCGATCATCTTCCGGCCGCTGGGGCTGGGTGTGCTCTTTGGTTTGGCGCTGTTTCAAGTTCTTTTGGTTTTGAGCACCGCGTTGCCGGTGTGGAAGAAGATTCGCACGGGCGACCACGACGCCGACGTAGTTGCAAGCCCCGGAGCTGCCGGCTCCGCCGACGAAGCACCGAAGGATTGACCACGCGATGAGTGAACGCATCCTCGCCGAGGCCGCCATCGAGGTCGGCCACCACGACACCGCCACGTGGCTGGGTATGACGGTCAACGTCGACACCATCATGGCGACGGCGATCGCCGCCGTGATCGTGATCGCGCTGGCGTTCGTGCTGCGAGCGAAGGTCACCTCGACCGGCGTGCCCAGCGGCGTGCAGCTGCTGTGGGAGACGCTGACGACTCAGATGCGGGGCCAGATCGAATCCGCGATCGGCATGAAGATCGCCCCGTTCGTGTTGCCGCTGGCGGTGGCGCTGTTCATCTTCATCCTGATCGCCAACTGGATCTCGGTGCTGCCGGTGCAGTACGGCACCCCCGACGGTGGTACCCACGAGCTGCTCAAGCCGCCGGCCGCCGACATCAACTTCGTGCTCGCGCTCGCCCTGTTCGTGTTCTTCTGCTACCACGCGGCAGGCATCTGGCGTCGCGGCCTGATCGGCCACCCGGTGAAGCTGCTCAAGGGCCACGTCGCGTTCCTCGCGCCGATCAACCTCGTCGAGGAACTGGCCAAGCCGATCTCGTTGTCGCTCCGACTTTTCGGCAACATCTTCGCCGGCGGCATCATGGTCGCGCTGATCGCGCTGTTCCCGCCGTACATCATGTGGGCGCCCAACGCGATCTGGAAGACCTTCGACTTGTTCGTCGGCCTGATCCAGGCGTTCATCTTCGCGCTTCTGACGATCCTGTACTTCAGCCAGTCGATGGAACTGGAAGAAGACCACCACTAAAAGACGTGTTCGACCCAAGGACCACCCACT
Source organism: Mycolicibacterium rhodesiae (assembly GCF_002086695.1). Taxonomy (GTDB): domain Bacteria; phylum Actinomycetota; class Actinomycetes; order Mycobacteriales; family Mycobacteriaceae; genus Mycobacterium; species Mycobacterium rhodesiae. Next base: position 9,213 of record NZ_MVIH01000024.1, on the reverse strand, counting down.
CACCTGGTAGGAGTCCTACCAGCAACCAAGGAGGATAAGTAATGGCAGACCCTCAAATCGTCATGGGAGCCCTGATCGGCGGCGGGCTCATCCTGGGCGGCGGTGCCATCGGCGCCGGTATCGGTGACGGCATCGCCGGCAACGCCCTGATTTCCGGCATCGCCCGGCAGCCCGAGGCCCAGGGCCGGCTGTTCACGCCTTTCTTCATCACTGTTGGTCTGGTGGAAGCGGCGTACTTCATCAACCTGGCGTTCATGGCCCTGTTCGTGTTCGCCACGCCTGGCGCTTCCTAGTCGGCATGGGGGAGCACAGCGTCACTCTGTTGGCGGCCGAGGAAGGTGGCACCCAGAACTTCCTCGTCCCCAACGGCACCTTCTTCTTCGTACTCGCGATCTTCCTGATCGTGCTGGGCGTCATCGGCAAGTTCGTCGTGCCGCCGGTCCAGAAGGTGCTCGGTGAGCGCGAGAAGATGGTCGCCAAGACCACCGAGAACAACCGCAAGGCCACTGAGCTGGACGCCGCCGCGGACTCCGACTTCCAGAAGGTGATGGCCGAGGCCCGCACCGAGGCATCGGGGATCCGCGACGAGGCCCGGGCCGAGGGTCGCAAGATCCTCGAGGAGCACCGGGGCCGCGCCAGCGAGGAGGCTGCCGCAACCCTGCAGCAGGCGGCCGATCAGCTCAAGCAGCAGAGCGACAGCATCTCCGGGGACCTGAGGTCGTCGGTGGACACGCTTTCTGCCACGCTGGCCAGCCGCGTTCTGGGTGTTGAGGTCTCCAGCGAGTCGGCGACAACGGCGCCGGGACGGTAGGACATGTCAACCTTCATCGGACAGCTCATCGGCTTCGCGGTCATCGTGGCCATCATCTGGCGGTACGTCGTGCCGCCGCTGAAGAAGATGATGGCCAACCAGAAAGAGGCCGTCCGCACTCAGCTCGACGACAGCGCGAAGGCTGCTGCGCGGTTGGCTGATGCCGACAAGCATCACGCCAAGCGGGTCGACGAGGCCAAGGCTGAAGCCAAGCGCATCGTCGAAGAGGCGCGGGTCGATGCCGAGGGCATCACCGCGCAGCTGCGTGCGCAGGCAGATGTCGAGGTGGAGCGGATCAAAGTCCAAGGTGCGCAACAGGTTCAGTTGCTGCGCGCTCAGCTGATTCGGCAGTTGCGCCAAGACCTCGGCAGTGAGTCGGTGCGCCGCGCGGGCGAGTTGGTGCGTGCGCATGTCGCTGACTCGCAGTCGCAGTCCGCCACCGTCGACCGCTTCTTGGATGAGCTGGATTCGATGGCGCCGGCGGCCTACACGCCTGAGGCAGGGTCGGATCTGCGGTCGGCCAGTCGCGACGCGCAGGCCGCGGTGGTCGAGAAGTTCGACGCACTGTCCTCGGATCTGTCGGCCGATGCGTTGTCCGCCCTGTCCGATGACCTCGCGTCGGTGGCCGGGCTGCTGATCGCAGAACCTATCCTCGCCCGCCATCTCGCGGAGTCGTCCGGAGAGGTCGACGCCAAGAAGCAGTTGGTTCACCGCCTGCTGGACGGCAAGGTCGGCGACAAGACGCTTGAGCTGCTCGAGACCGCGGTGTCGGTTCGCTGGTCGTTGACGTCGGATCTGGTCGACGTGGTCGAGCATGTCGCGCGGCTGGCACTGCTGACCCGTGCGGAGCGCGAAAACCAGGCCGACGAGGTGGAGGAGCAGCTCTTCCGTTTCACCCGCATCCTGGACGAGCAGCCCCGGCTGACCTCCCTGCTGGGTGACTACGCCGCACCGGCCGCCGGCCGAATCGAGTTGCTGCGCAAGGTCCTCAGTGACGGCACCGGAGCCAACGCGACCGCGACCGCCCTGCTGGTTCAGACCGTCAGCCTGCTGCGCGGCGACCGCGCCGACGAAGCGGTGCTCGCACTCGCGCAACTTGCGGTCGCCCGGCGCGGCGAGGTCGTCGCTCAGGTCAGTGCGGCTGCCGAGCTCAGTTCGGAGCAGCGCACCCGCCTGACCGAGGTGCTGACCCGGATCTACAACCACCCTGTTTCGGTGCAGCTGAACATCGATCCCTCTCTGCTGGGCGGCCTTTCGGTCGCCGTCGGCGATGAGGTGATCGACGGGACGTTGTCCTCACGGCTGGATGCAGCTGTGACGCGGCTTCCCGATTAGCCGACCGACTGACCGGCCTCAAGGCCACCCGAACCCCAAGACCCATAACAAAGGCAGGAAGACGAAAAGCCATGGCAGAGTTGACAATCTCGGCTGACGACATCCAGGGCGCCGTCCAGGAGTACGTCTCGAGCTTCGAGGCGGATACCGGGCGCGAGGAGGTCGGTACCGTCATCGACGCCGGCGACGGCATCGCCCACGTCGAGGGCCTGCCCTCGGTGATGACCCAGGAACTGCTGGAGTTCCCCGGCGGCGTGCTCGGTGTCGCGCTGAACCTCGACGAGCACAGCATCGGCGCGGTCATCCTCGGTGAGTTCGAGAAGATCGAAGAGGGTCAGCAGGTCAAGCGGACCGGCGAGGTGCTCTCGGTGCCCGTCGGCGACGCCTTCCTGGGCCGCGTCATCAACCCGCTCGGCCAGCCGATCGACGGTCAGGGCGACATCGAGGCCGAGGGTCGTCGCGAACTCGAGCTGCAGGCACCGTCGGTGGTGCAGCGCCAAGGCGTCGGTGAGCCGCTGCAGACCGGCATCAAGGCCATCGACGCGATGACCCCGATCGGCCGCGGCCAGCGCCAGCTGATCATCGGTGACCGCAAGACCGGCAAGACCGCCGTCTGCGTCGACACCATCCTCAACCAGCGGGAAGCGTGGGAGACCGGCGATCCCAACCAGCAGGTGCGCTGTGTCTACGTCGCGATCGGCCAGAAAGGCACCACGATCGCTTCGGTGAAGCGGGCCCTCGAAGACGGTGGCGCGATGGAGTACACCACCATCGTCGCGGCGCCGGCTTCCGACGCCGCTGGCTTCAAATGGCTTGCGCCGTACACGGGTTCGGCCATCGGCCAGCACTGGATGTACAACGGCAAGCACGTGCTGATCGTGTTCGACGATCTGTCCAAGCAGGCCGACGCCTACCGCGCGATCTCGCTGCTGCTGCGCCGCCCGCCGGGCCGCGAAGCCTTCCCCGGCGACGTGTTCTACCTGCACTCCCGCCTGCTGGAGCGTTGCGCCAAGCTGTCCGACGAGCTCGGCGGCGGCTCGATGACCGGTCTGCCGATCATCGAGACCAAGGCCAACGACATCTCGGCGTTCATCCCGACCAACGTCATCTCGATCACCGACGGCCAGTGCTTCCTGGAGTCCGACCTGTTCAACCAGGGTGTGCGCCCGGCCGTGAACGTCGGTGTGTCGGTGTCCCGCGTCGGTGGTGCCGCCCAGATCAAGGCGATGAAAGAGGTTGCCGGTTCGCTGCGTCTGGACCTGTCGCAGTACCGCGAGCTGGAGGCCTTCGCGGCGTTCGCATCCGACCTGGATGCCGCGTCGAAGGCTCAGCTGGACCGCGGTGTGCGCCTCGTCGAGCTGCTCAAGCAGGCCCAGTACAGCCCGATGGCGGTCGAGGATCAGGTCGTCGCGATCTTCCTCGGCACTCAGGGGCATCTGGATTCGGTTCCGGCCGAGGATGTTTCGCGCTTCGAGTCCGAGTTCCTGGAGCACGTGAAGGCCAGTCACTCCGAGATCCTCGAGGGCATCAAGGAGTCCAAGAAGCTTTCCGAGGACGCCGAGAAGAAGCTGGTCTCGGTCATCGACGAGTTCAAGAAGGGCTTCGCCGCATCTGACGGCAGCTCTGTGGTCGCTGACGAGCACGACGCCGAGGCTCTGGATCCCGAGGACCTGGAGAAGGAATCGGTCAAGGTCCGTAAGCCGGCGCCCAAAAAGAACTAGTAGAAGAGCTATAGGAAAATGGCAGCCACACTTCGCGAACTACGCGGACGTATCCGCTCCGCCTCGTCGATCAAGAAGATCACGAAGGCTCAGGAGCTGATCGCCACGTCGCGGATCGCCAAGGCGCAGGCCCGGGTCGATGCGGCTCGGCCCTACTCCAGCGAGATCACGAATATGCTCACCGAGCTGGCGGGCGCGAGCGCGCTCGATCACCCGCTGCTCGTCGCGCGGGAGAACCCACGCCGGGCCGGTGTGCTGGTGGTCTCGTCGGATCGCGGTCTGTGCGGCGGCTACAACGCGAACGTGTTGCGCCGGGCCGAGGAACTCTTCTCGCTGTTGCGGGAAGAGGGCAAGGATCCGGTGCTCTACGTCGTCGGCCGGAAAGCGCTGGGCTACTACAGCTTCCGTCAGCGCGAGGTCAAGGAGTCGTGGACCGGCTTCTCCGAGCGGCCCGAGTACGACAACGCCAAGGAGATCGCCGACACCCTGGTGACGGCGTTCATGTCCGGCGTCGACGACGAGGGTGACGAGGCCGGCGCCGACGGAGTCCTCGGTGTCGACGAACTCCACATCGTGTCGACGGAGTTCAAGTCGATGCTGTCGCAGACAGCCGCGGCGCTGAGGATCGCTCCGATGGTCGTCGAGTACGTCGGCGAACCGGAAACCGGCCCGCAGACCCTGTTCTCGTTCGAGCCCAATGCCGAGGAGCTGTTCGATTCACTGCTGCCGCGATACATCGCCACGCGTGTGTACGCGGCGTTGCTCGAGGCGGCGGCGTCGGAGTCGGCATCTCGTCGGCGCGCCATGAAGTCGGCGACCGATAACGCCGACGATCTCATCAAGGCACTCACGCTGGCGGCCAACCGCGAACGTCAGGCGCAGATCACCCAGGAAATCAGCGAAATCGTCGGTGGCGCCAACGCGCTGGCCGACGCGAAATAGGCCACACAGGAAGCGAAGAGAGAATGACTGCTGCCGTAGAGACCAAGACCGCCGGACGCGTCGTCCGCATCACCGGCCCCGTGGTGGACGTCGAGTTCCCGCGTGGCTCAGTGCCCGAACTGTTCAACGCGCTGCACGCCGAGATCACCTTCGGCGCGCTGGCCAAGACCCTGACCCTCGAGGTTGCCCAGCACCTGGGTGACAACCTGGTGCGCTGCATCTCCATGCAGCCGACCGACGGCCTGGTGCGTGGCGTCGAGGTGTCCGACACTGGCGCCTCGATCTCCGTGCCGGTTGGTGACGGGGTGAAGGGCCACGTGTTCAACGCCCTGGGCGACTGCCTCGACGACCCCGGCTACGGCAAGGACTTCGAGCACTGGTCCATCCACCGCAAGCCGCCGGCCTTCGCCGACCTCGAGCCGCGCACCGAGATGCTGGAGACCGGCCTCAAGGTCGTCGACCTGCTGACCCCGTACGTGCGTGGCGGCAAGATCGCCCTGTTCGGCGGTGCCGGCGTCGGTAAGACCGTGCTGATCCAGGAGATGATCAACCGCATCGCCCGCAACTTCGGTGGCACCTCGGTGTTCGCCGGCGTGGGGGAGCGCACCCGTGAGGGCAACGACCTCTGGGTCGAGCTCGCGGACGCCAACGTGCTCAAGGACACCGCGTTGGTGTTCGGCCAGATGGACGAGCCGCCGGGCACCCGTATGCGCGTCGCACTGTCCGCGCTGACCATGGCGGAGTTCTTCCGCGATGAGCAGGGCCAGGACGTGCTGCTGTTCATCGACAACATCTTCCGGTTCACCCAGGCCGGGTCCGAGGTGTCCACCTTGCTCGGCCGTATGCCGTCTGCGGTGGGTTACCAGCCGACGCTGGCTGACGAGATGGGTGAGCTCCAGGAGCGCATCACCTCGACGCGTGGTCGTTCCATCACCTCGATGCAGGCCGTGTACGTGCCCGCCGACGACTACACCGACCCGGCGCCGGCCACCACGTTCGCGCACCTGGATGCCACCACCGAGCTTTCTCGCGCGGTGTTCTCCAAGGGCATCTTCCCGGCGGTGGATCCGCTGGCGTCGAGCTCGACGATCCTGCACCCGAGCGTGGTCGGTGACGAGCACTACCGGGTCGCCCAGGAAGTCATCCGGATCCTGCAGCGCTACAAGGATCTTCAGGACATCATCGCGATCCTCGGTATCGACGAGCTCTCCGAAGAGGACAAGGTGCTGGTGTACCGCGCCCGCAAGATCGAGCGCTTCCTGAGCCAGAACATGATGGCTGCCGAGCAGTTCACCGGCCAGCCCGGTTCCACGGTGCCGCTCAAGGAAACCGTCGAGGCCTTCGACAAGCTGGCCAAGGGCGAGTTCGACCACCTGCCCGAGCAGGCGTTCTTCCTGATCGGCGGCCTGGACGACCTGGCGAAGAAGGCCGAGAGCCTCGGCGCCAAGCTGTGACGGTACAGACGCGAAAGGTGATGTGAGATGGCCGAATTGGACGTCGACATCGTCGCCGTCGAGCGCAAGATCTGGTCGGGTAAGGCGACGTTCGTCTTCACCCGCACCACGTCGGGCGAGATCGGCATCCTGCCTCGGCACATCCCGCTCGTGGCACAGCTCGTCGATGACGCGATGGTGCGTGTCGAGCGCGAGGGCGAGGACGATCTGCGGATCGCCGTCGACGGCGGTTATCTGTCGGTCACCGAGGAGGGCGTGACGATCCTCGCCGAGTCCGCGGAGTTCGAGTCCGAGATCGACGCGGACGCCGCCAAGTCCGATGCGGAGTCCGATGATCCGCAGACCGCCGCCCGGGGTCGGGCGCGTCTGCGCGCCCTAGGCCAGATCGACTAGTCGAGAGCCAGCGACTGATGAGCGCGCCGATGATGTTCATGGTCGCGCTGGTCAGTGTGCTGGGACTTGTCGTCGCGGCCCTGACCTACCGGTTGTGGAAGCTTCGGCAGGGTGGGACGGCGGCGATTCTGCGTGACACCCCGGCGGTCGGTGGGCACGGCTGGCGGCACGGGGTGATCCGTTATCGCGGTGATGAGGCCAGGTTCTATCGGTTGTCGAGTCTGCGGTGGTGGCCTGATCGCCGGCTGAGCCGGCGCGGGCTCGAGGTCATCGCACGACGTGGTCCGCGTGGCGACGAGTTCGACATCATGTCCGACGCGATCGTTGTGCTGGAACTGCACGACACGACCGGCGAGCGCGGACGCGGATACGAGATGGCGCTGGACCGCGGTGCGCTGACGGCGTTTCTGTCCTGGGTGGAATCGAGTCCGTCGCCGCGTGCGCGGCGCCGCACGGCCTGAGCTATTTCTTCGCAGGCCCTTCGGCTTTGCCGCCGCCGGGCTGCCACAACACGTCACCGCCGGGATTGGCCACCCGGCACAGGATGAACAGCAGGTCGGATAGCCGATTGAGGTACCGCGCCGGCAGTGGGCTGACGGTATCGGGGTAGGCCCTGACCGCGACCCACGCCGAGCGCTCGGCGCGCCGGGTCACCGTCCGCGCGACATGCAACAAGGCCGACAGCGGGGTGCCGCCGGGCAGGATGAACGAGTTTAGTGCCGGCAGGTTTTCGTTGTAGTGATCGCACCACGCCTCGAGCCGCTCTACGTACGGCGCGGTGATCCGCAACGGCGGATAGTCGGGGTTTTCGACGACCGGAGTGGACAGGTCGGCGCCCGCGTCGAACAAGTCGTTTTGAATCTGCACCAGGACTTTGCGCAGGTCCTCGTCGGGTTGGCCCAGGGCGACGGCCACGCCGAGCGCGGCATTGGCCTCGTCACAGTCGGCGTACGCGATCAGCCGCGGGTCATTCTTGTCCACCCGTGAGAAATCACTCAGTCCGGATGTCCCGTCGTCGCCGGTCCGGGTATAAATGCGGGTCAGGTGTACTGCCATGAGTGAAACCGTACCGGCCTGGTGGCACGTTGCAGGGCCGTGCCTCCACTAAACTAACGGCCGTGGGCGAGCGTTTCGTGGTGACCGGCGGCAACCGGTTGTCGGGCGAAGTCGCCGTTGGGGGCGCCAAAAACAGCGTTCTGAAACTGATGGCGGCCAGTCTGCTGGCCGAGGGCACCACCACGATCACCAACTGCCCCGACATTCTTGACGTGCCATTGATGGCGGAGGTCCTCCGCGGCCTCGGCGCCAACGTGGAACTCGACGGTTCGGTCGTGCGGATCACCTCGCCCGACGAGCCAAAGTACGAAGCGGACTTCGCCGCGGTGCGCCAGTTCCGGGCCTCGGTCTGTGTACTGGGACCGTTGGTCGGACGGTGTAAACGCGCGCGGGTCGCACTGCCCGGTGGCGACGCGATCGGCTCGCGCCCACTGGATATGCATCAGGCGGGGCTTCGGCAGCTGGGCGCCGACTGCACGATCGAGCACGGCTGCGTGGTAGCCACCGCCGAGCGTTTACACGGTGCGGAGATCCAGCTGGAGTTCCCGTCGGTGGGGGCGACCGAGAACATCCTGATGGCTGCGGTGGTCGCCGAGGGTGTCACCACGATCCACAATGCGGCCCGCGAGCCCGACGTCGTCGACCTCTGCGAAATGCTCTGCCAGATGGGCGCCCACATCGAGGGCGCGGGTACGTCGACGCTGACGATCACCGGCGTCCCGCGGCTGCACCCGACCGAGCACCGGGTGATCGGCGACCGAATCGTCGCCGCGACCTGGGGGATCGCCGCGGCGATGACCCGCGGCGACATCGCGGTCACCGGGGTGGACCCGGCTCACCTCCAGCTGGTGTTGCACAAGTTGCACGACGCGGGCGCCACCGTCACCCAGCACGACAACGGGTTCCGGGTGGTGCAGTACGACCGCCCGAAGGCCGGCAATGTCGCGACGCTGCCGTTCCCGGGTTTTCCCACCGATCTGCAGCCGATGGCGATCGCGTTGGCGTCGATCGCCGACGGGACGTCGATGATCACCGAGAACGTGTTCGAGGCGAGGTTCCGGTTCGTCGAGGAGATGATCCGCCTGGGCGCGGATGCCCGGACGGACGGCCACCACGCTGTGGTGCGGGGGATCCCGCAGCTCTCGAGTGCGCCGGTGTGGTGTTCGGACATCCGGGCCGGCGCCGGTTTGGTGCTGGCCGGGCTGGTCGCAGACGGAGAAACCGAAGTTCACGACGTGTTTCACATCGACCGGGGCTACCCGCTCTTCGTGGAGAATCTGGTGCGACTTGGAGCTGAGATAGAACGCGTGTAGTGTAGGCAGTCGGCCAGCCGCGCCGGACCCGGAGACGGGAGGGCAGCGGCAGTTGACGCCGCCAAAGACTTGTAGTAAGTTGGTGGGGTTGCCTGCTGGCGGATGCTAGCCGGGTGTGTTGTTTGAGAACTCAATAGTGTGTTTGGTGGTTTTTGTTTGTTGTTGTTTTTTGCCGTGCCCTGATACCC
>NZ_MVIH01000023.1 GCF_002086695.1 Mycolicibacterium rhodesiae | reverse complement strand
TGTTCAACCGACTACACGCCGACGAGAAATCACGCCACCACACCAGCGAACCCCTCGCCGCTTGACATAGGAGAAATGTTTCGCCGGGAAAGTGCGAGTAGAACGCTGCACGACGTCAATCTCGGCGACCGAGCCGCGCTGAAACGCATCGCGCTCTCACGAGATTGAACTCACGCAGCTGGTTACTCGCATTTCTCCTGCGCCAGATCAATCTCGTCGAGCGAAGCTGGGGGCCGAGTCAGCGGTCCGCCGAGATCGACGTTGCGCAGGCTCCTACTCGGAGTTCTTCTGCGAACTGCCGGTTTGGGCGAAGAAGTCCAGCAGCAATTCGGCGAGCGCTTCGGGCTGTTCGATCTGTGGGCAGTGCCCGGCATCCTCGATCACCGCCGAACGTCCCGCAGTGATCTGCTCGGCGATCTCGGCGGCCCAGCCTGAGGGCAACAGCTTGTCGCCGGCACCTTCGACGACCAGTACCGGTACGTCGATCCGTTCGTAGGCCCGCTTACTGGACGGGGTCGGCGGCGCGTCCAGCCCTGGCCTGCGAAAGCGGGCTGCTGCCAGCGACTCCCAGGCCCCGGGTGTGACACTCGACTCGTAGCGTCGCCGCACGTAATCCTCGTCGGCGGGGTACGCCGCGTCGAAGAACAACGCCTCCACGATCGCGCGCATCGCCTCGAATGTGGCGTCGTAGTCGTAGAGAGCGGTGGTGTGCCGGTTCTTCTGGATCTCGCCGCCGCCGCAGATCGCGACCGCACTGCGCACCGGCAGCACGGGAAACTCCGAAGTCATGTCCACCAACAGATTGATGGCACCCATCGAGTTGCCGACGAAGTGTGCCGAGTCGATTCCCAGCAATGCACAGAACCGGGCGATGTGCCGGATACGCATGCCCCGGCCGTCGGTGAAGTCGACGACCTTCGCCGACTCGCCGAAGCCCAGCATGTCCGGCGCCACCACCCGGTAGTGCCGGGCGAGCTCGGGAATCAGTTTTTCCCAACCGATTTCGGCGCTCACCCCGAACTCGCCCCCATGCAGGAGCACGACCGGCTCACCCTCTCCCGCCTCGAGAAAATGTGTCGCCAAGCCGTCGACGACGAGGGTCCGGTGCTGATGGCTCACTTGATCGCGATCGGGTTGACGGGTGACCCGACTGCGCCGGTGACGGACAGCGGCGGTGCGACGAGCTGGAATTCGTAGCGACCGTCGGCCGCGCAGTCGGCGGCCAGTTCGGTGAGATTCCAGTACTCGCCAAGCATCAAGCCCATATCCCGCAGGCATAACATGTGCATCGGCAAGATGGTGCCATCGACGCCGGACGCCGGGTTCTCCACCATCAGGTTGTCGGCCGCAACCGCGGCGACCTGGTGATCGTGCAGCCACGACGCGCAGGTCCAATCCAATCCCGCGCCGGGCTCCCGTCCGTCGCCGGTCTCCAAAAATCTTGCCCACCAACCCGTTCGGACAAGCACGATGTCGCCCGATTCGATGGTGACGCCCTGCCTGCGGGCCGCCTCGTCGAGTTCGGCCGGGGTGATCGGCTCGCCGAGCTCGCAGAACGTCGATACCCCGCGCAGCGTGACGATGTCCAGCAGGACACCGCGGGAGGTGATGCCCAAGCCGGCGACCTTGTCGATGCCCAAGTAGTACGCACCGAGACTGGTTACCGAGTCGGCGGGAAATCCGTTGTACAGCTTGTCCTCGTAGTACACGTGCGACAACGCATCCCACTGGGTGGCGGCCTGCAGCGGCATGATGATCATGTCGTCGTTGAATCGCATCGGCCCGGCCGTGGAATACCCGCTCAGCTGCACGGCCGCGGGGTTTCTCAGCCACGTGGGCCCGTACTCCAGCAACGTGTTGGCGTCGCCGCCGTCGATCGTCATGACATGGGTGGGGTTCTGGCGATACTGGAACGCCCCCTGTGGGCCGGACGAACCGAAGTCGACACCGAGCGGAAACACCTTGCCGTGCTGAACCGTTGCGGCTGCCTGCGCAATCTTCTCGGGAGTGATGAAGTTCAGCGTGCCCAGTTCGTCGTCGTCGCCCCACCGTCCCCAGTTACGGACGTCGTCGGCGACCCGTCGGAAATCGCTCATACTGTCCACGCTGGTCATCCCTTCTCGTAGTCGGCAGCTTGGCGCGCCGCGATGTTGCCGCCGTCGGCCCAGATGATCTGACCGGTGATGTAACCGGCGGCCCTGCTGCCCAGAAATGCCAGCACCGCCGCCTGCTCGGTCGGGTTCGACACCCGGCCCAGCGGCTTGGGGATGTCGTCGAGCCGTTCCTGCCCGTAGGCCGACCGCAGTTGATCGAGGATTGGGGTCTCGGTGACACCCGGTCCGCTGCAATTGATCCGGATGCCCTTGGCGCCCAATGGCACGGCGTTGGTGACCGCGTAACCGATGATCGCCTCCTTGGACAGCCGGTACCCGCCGTCGGCCAGCGCGTCGGGATTCGCGTGGCACCACGCGACACCCTCTGCCATCGATCCCGTCGCCAGTAGACCGGCCGCCTGCGGCAGGTTCTCACGGTAGTTCGCGGCAGCCAGCGAGGACACACAAACGATCGACGCGCCGTGCGCCAGCTGCGGGAGCATCGCCTCGGTGAAGTGCCGGGTCCCCAGGAAGTTGATCGTCACGACCAGCACGGGGTCACCGATCCCCGACGACACCCCGGCCACGTTGAACAGGGCGTCCACCGGGCCGCCGACCGCGTCCGCCGCCCGGTCGATCGAGCCGGCGTCGGCCAGATCGACCTCGACGAACTCGTTGACCCCGCTCACCGGACGGTGCACATCGAGGCCGACCACCTCCGCACCCAGCGTGGCCAGCTGATCGCACAGCTGCGCGCCGATGCCCGACGCGCAGCCGGTGACCACCACCCGGCGGCCGTCGTACCGCACCAGATCGTCCATGGGAATCACGGCGCTACTTGGCCTCTCGTTTCTCCTTCTCCAACTGCGCGGCCTTGACACGGCCTTCGTTGATCTCGGCCATCGCCTCGGGAATCTCACCGGCGGTGAACTTCCCGCCCCGGCCGGTGGGCAGCCCGCCGAATGCGTAGGTCTCGTCGAACAGCGGAGCCTCCGACGGCTGCCGGCGGGCCTCGACCTTGTCGATCACCGGCGCCAGGCGCTTGGCCTTGTCCTTGGCCGCCTTCTCGTCGCGTTCGATGAATTCGGGCAAGATCTCCTTGCCCATGATCTCGATGGACTCCATCGTGCCCTCGTGGCTGCGCGGGTTGAGCAGCAGGATGATCTCGTCGACGCCGCTGGCCTCGTACCCGCGCAAGAATTCGCGCACGGTATCGGGGGAACCGATCGCCCCGCGGCCCGGGCCGTACGCCAGCGTCGGATCATCCTTGACCGCGTTCTCGTACAACTCCCAGACACCGGTGCGGCCGGGTGTGTGCATGCCGTTGATGTAGTAGTGCATGATGCCGAACGAGAAGAACCCGCCACCGATGCCGATTCGCTTGAGCGCCTCCTCGTCGGTCTTGGCCACCATCATCGACAGGTCGCCACCGATCGCCAGCAGGTTCGGGTTGATCGCCGGGGTGACGGGCGTGCCCTGCTCCTCGAACTCCTTGTAGTAGCCGTCCACCCGCTCTTTGAGGGCCTCCGGGCCGGTGTAGGCGAAACTCAGTGCGCCGATGGCTTTCTGGGCCGCCATCTGCACCGACGACGGGCGGGTGCAGGCCACCCATACCGGCGGGTGCGGGCTCTGCAGCGGCTTCGGGACGACGTTGCGGGCCGGCATCTGGACGTGCTCACCCTTGAAGCCGGTGAACGGCGCCTCGGTCATGCACCGGATCGAGACCTCGAGAGCTTCTTCCCACATGGTGCGTTTGTCTGCGGGGTCGATGTCGAAGCCACCGAGCTCGGCGACCGACGAGCCTTCGCCGGTGCCGAATTCGACCCGTCCGTTCGACAAATGGTCCAGGGTGGCGACCCGCTCGGCGATGCGCGCCGGGTGGTTGATCGGCGGCGGCAGGTGCATCACGCCGAAGCCGAGCCGAATGTTCTTGGTGCGCTGGCTGGCTGCGGCCAGGAACATCTCCGGGGCGGTGGAGTGGCAGTACTCCTCCAGGAAGTGGTGCTCGGTGAGCCACACTGTGGAGAAGCCGGCCTTGTCGGCGAGCTCCACCTCGTCGAGGCCATGCTGGAACAGCTGGTGCTCGTCGTCCTCCGACCACGGCCGCGGCAGCGGAAACTCGTAGAACAGCGAGATCTTCATGCGGTTACCTCTCGATTGGAATTGTGGGAGATGTGTTCTGCTGCGACGTATCCGAACGTCATAGCGGGTCCGATGGTGGCGCCGGCGCCTGCGTAGCTGCGGCCCATCACCGCGGCCGACGCGTTCCCGGTGGCGTAGAGACCACCGATGACGGTGCCGTCCGCGCGCAGCACCCTGGCGTGCTCGTCGGTGAGCAAGCCGCCGGAGGTGCCGAGATCGCCGAGGATGATCTGAAACGCCAGATACGGCGGCTTGCCCAGCGGGGCCAGGTTGGGGTTGGCCAGCGTGGGGTCGCCGTAATAGTTGTCGTAGGCGCTGTCACCGCGATTGAAGTCGTCGTCGTGACCGCTGCGCGCGAGCTCGTTGAACCGGTCGGCGGTCCGCTGCAATTCATCTGCAGGCACACCGATCTCGGCCGCCAGCGCGCCGAATGTATCTGCGGTCTTGACGATTCCGGAATCCAGCCAGGCCTGCGGGATCTTGCGGCCGGTGGGTACCGGCGCGAACGGCACCTTCGGAATGGGCAGGTGACCGCCGACCACGTACCGGTGGAACGAGGCGATGTCGGTGATCAGCCAGCACGGGATGTGCTGGACGCCCTGCTGTTGGCCTTCGATCATCGCGTGCGCGAAATCCATGTAGGGCGCGGCTTCGTTGATGAAACGCTTACCCGCGCCGTTGACGACGAACTGCGCTGGCATCATGCGCTCGTTGAGCATGAACTGCAGGCGGCCGTCCGGCCAGCACATGGCCGGGAACCACCACGCCTCGTCGAGCAGATCGGTGGCGGCTCCGACCTTTTCCCCTGCCCGGATGCCGTCGCCGGTGGCCGCGGGATTGCCGAAGCTCCAGTCCTTTTCCAGCACCGGCAGATGTTCACGGCGCCAGGCCATATCGTGATCGAACCCGCCGGAGGCCACCACAACGCCGCGCCGCGCGGCGATGCGCAGGGGCTTGCCCGCCCGTTCCACCACCGCGCCGACGACGTTACCGTCGACATCGACTATCAGCTCGGTCATCGGTGCCGACAGCCACAGCGGGATGTCCTTGTCTCTGAGCGCCAGTCGCATCCGCGCCATCAGGGATTGCCCGATGGCCGCCATCCTGTCGCCGAACACCCGCGCCCGGAACATCCGCCAGATCAGCTTGAGCAGCACAGCCTTGCCGCGCCAGTTCTGCCGGACCTGGTAGAACAGCCGCAGATCCTTGGGAGCGAACCAGATTCCCTTGGGAGCCAGTGCCAGTGGCGCGAGAAGGTTCGCCTCCTCGTCGCCGAGCTTGCGCAGGTCGATCTCGGGCACGTTGATGGTGCTGCCCCGCTCGGAGCCGCCGGCCAGCTCGGGATAGTAGTCGGCGTATCCCGGCTTCCAGACGAATTCGAACCAGCCGCTGGAGTTTTCGAGGAACTCCATCATCGCCGGGGCGTTGTCGACGTAGGCGCGCAGCCGGTCGTCGCTGACCAGACCGCCGGTGATGGTCTTGAGGTAGGTGAACACTGCGTCGGGATCCGGGCAGTAGCCGGCTTTGCGCTGCGACGGTGCCCCGGGTACCCAGATGCCGCCGCCGGACAGTGCCGAGGATCCGCCGAATTTGGGCGACTTCTCCACGATCAGGGTGTCGAGCCCCAGTGCGTCAGCGCGCAGCGCCGCGGTCATGCCGCCCGCGCCCGAGCCGACGACGAGAACGTCGACGGAATGATCGAATTGGTTGTCGCTCACGTAGATACCGCCGTCCGGATCGCGAATCCCGCGATCAACTCGGGAGCAGCGCGGTAGTAGCGCTGCTGGGTCTGATAGTCACCCTGGGATGCCAGCGCGGCGAATGCCGCCACCCAGGTTCGGATCTCGTGCGCGGAGTTGCCGGCTTCACGGGTGATCCAGTCGTTGGTCCAGCCGTCCACCTCGGCCAGCCGGTTGGTGTCGATGAGGTCGAGCAGGGCTCGGTCCCAGTCCGGATTCAACGGCTGCAGTGGACTCTTCCCGTTGGCGAACGCATGCGCCGCGGCGATCACGGCCTCCTGCCGTGCCTTTCGTCCATCCGCAGACATCGGTGCCCCGCCGACGATGCGGTCGAGCGCCGCGGGTGGTGCGGTGGCCAGCGTCGGCACCGGCGGGTCATGGGACAGCCCACCGGACCCGACGACGAGCACTCGCTTATCCAGAGCGGCCAGGAACTCACCGATCGCGCTGCCCAGCGCCCGGGTGCGCTTGAGCGGCCCCAGCGGGGTGGCCACCGAATTGATGAACACCGGAATGACGGGCCGAGAGGCAGGGTCCCCGAAGAGCACTTCGAGCGGCTGAATGGTGCCGTGGTCGACGTCCATGGCCGCCGACAGGGACACATCGACACCGGCGTCCCACACCGCCGCCGCCATCTCGTTGGCGAGCGCGGCAGGCACATTCAACGGTCCGGCGTGCGTGCCATAATCGCCGACGCCCTGGGCCGCCGTGCCGATGCAGAACGGTGGCATCAGCCGATAGAAGAACCCGTTGTAGTGGTCCGGAGAGAAGATCACGACGAGCTCGGGGTCGAAATCCCGGACGAAGGACCGGGTTTCGGCCAGCTGGGTGTTGATGTCGTCAAGTAATTCCGCCGACGGGCCGGGAAGGTTCAGCAGCGGACTGTGTGACATGCAGCAGAGCGCCAGTGGCATCGGTGCCTCCTCCCGGGGTCAAGGTGAGTGTGTCGAGCAGGGCCGCGCTCAGTTCCGGCGTGCGTTGGGCAATGCAGGCCCCGGCGATGCAGCGGTCCGGCCGCAGGAACATCGCCGACTCCTCGTGCGCGTCGAACCATGCCTTGAGTGCGCCGGTGCGGTCCCCGACGACGATGACGTCGGGGTCGTCGTGTCCGGTCCAGTGCAACTGGGTTATCGGGCGCAGCGCGACGAAGACGGCCCCGAGCGATTTCCACGCGGCAAAGTCCTTCTCCCCCAGCAGCTGTCGGGGGTTGTTACTCCAGCACACAAAGGCAAACCACGGGCCGATGACATCGTCGAGCAGGACGTTCTGGCTGCCACGGGTGTCCACCCGGGGCTGGATGAACAGGGTGCCCACCGCCGACGATGGTGACCGAGGCTCGCTGTGCACCACCGCACCCTGCTCGTAGCGGGGCATCGGCTTGAACCGCATCTCCAGCACGTAGCGCTTGAGCGTCGGTACCAGGGACGCCGCCCGAATGACCACATCCCGGGCGGCGGCGACACGCGCGTTGGTCGGCGAGATGACCTTGCCCACCGTGGTCGAGAGGTCGATCATCGCGCGGGCGTGCTTGCGGCGCTCGACGTCGTAGCTGTCCAGCAGCGCATCGCCGGCCTGTCCCTTGACCACGGCGGCCAGCTTCCAGCCGAGGTTGGCGGCGTCGCGGATACCGCTGTTGTAGCCCTGGCCCTGCCACACCGGCATGAGGTGGGCGGCATCGCCGGCAATCAGGATGCGCCCCTTGCGGAATGAACTCGCGATCCGCGAATGGTGGGTGTACAGGCGACGGCGGATGATGTCGCACCTGTCCGGGTAGGGCACCAGCCGGGAGAGCATCTGCGCCACGAACGCGGGATCCTCGGCCTGTTCGTCGGTTTCGTGGCCGTGGATCAGAAACTCGAAGCGACGGATGCCGTGGGCGATGGCGATCGAGACGTACGGCCGGACCGGGTCGGCGCCGACTTCGCTGTTGGGATGTCCGAGTGGGTCGTTGGCGATGTCGACCACCAGCCAGCGGGTCGACGACGTCGTGCCGTCGAAGGACACCCCCATCAGGCGACGGGTGGCGCTACGACCGCCGTCGCAGCCGACGACATAGCGGGCGCTGACCTTTCGGATGTCGCCGGCGGCGGGCGACAGCTCGACGACGACTCCCTCTGCGCTCTCGGCGATCGAGGTCATCGGATGGCCCCACGCCACCTCGACGTTGCCGAACCGGCGCAGACCCTTGCAGAGCTCGGCGTCGACCAGCGGCTGTACGAAGCCGTTGCGCTTGGGCCAGCCGAACCGCGCGTCAGGCGGTGCCATCTCGGCGAGCAATCTCCGCTTGCCGTCGTAGAACCGCAAGATCTGGTTGGGCACGGTGTGCGGCAGGACGGCGTCCACCAGGCCGATCGCCTGGAAGGTCCGCAGGGCTTCGTCGTCGAGGCCCACCCCGCGCGGGTAGTCGATGAGCGCGTCCCGCTCGTCGACGACGAGTGTGCGGACCCCCTGCAGGCCAAGGACATTGGCCAGGGTCAGGCCAACTGGCCCGGCCCCCACCACGACGACGTCGAAGTCCATGCTCACCGGCCCACCAGGAAGTCGATGTGCAGGCGGTTGAACGTCTTGGGGTCCTCGTACTGCGGCCAGTGCCCGCATCCTTGCATGACCTCGAAGCGCGCACCCGGGATCATTTCCGAGATCCGCCGGCCCTCGGTCGTGTCGGCGGTCGGGTCGTCACTGGTCCACAGCACCAGCGTCGGCGCGGTGATCGCGCCGTAGTCGCTCGGGCTCATCAGGTTTCGCTGCCGGATCTCGGGATCCTGCAGCGCCATGATGTCGCGCATCGCGTTGACGAACCCAGGCTGCCGGTATACCCGCTGGCGGCTGGCGACGATGTCGTCGTAGTCCTTGGACTTGTCCGCCATCAGCCACTTGATCCTGGCCTGCACGGTTTCCCAGCTCGGGTTCTCCGCGGCGGCCATCGACAGCGTGATGATCCGCTTCATCACCTCGGGGTCGGCCTGCGAACCGCCTGCGGTGTTCAGCACCAACCGCTCGAGCCGGTCCGGGTGGTCGACGGCAAAACGCGACGCGACCCAGCCGCCCAGCGACTCACCGGAGATGTGTGCCCGCTGCGCTCCGATGGTGTCGAGGACGGCAGCGAGATGGTCGACGTAGTGCGGGATCTCCAGCAGGTGCCCGGGCTTGTCGGTGTAGCCGTGTCCCAGCATGTCGATCGACCAGGTCGAGAAGTGTTCGGCGTGCGCCTCGAGGTTGCGGACATACGCCTCGGCGTGGCCACCCGAGCCGTGCAGCAGCACCAGTGTCGGCTTGCTCGGATCGCCGGCGTGCAGGTACCGGGTGCGCACTCCACCGGCATCCAGGTAACCCTGCGAGAACGCAACGCCCTGCAGATCACTCCAGACGCTCTCGAACTCCGGCACCCGGCTGCCCCTATCTTCGGTGATAATGGGATTCTCGCTTTTTGTAAGCGGTATGTGTAATTATTGAACTACGGTGTGCGATAGTTTAAGAGCATCACTCTCGGAGTGCCGTCTGTCAAGGCAATCCGTGGTGACTCGAGCCCGCATCCGCACCTCACGCACGGGGACGACATGACGCAGACACCCACCGAGAGCCCGATCAACGCTGCGCCGGGGTCGCAAACCCTGGCCCGCGGACTGCACGCGTTGCAACTGGTCGCGGCCGCGAAGGGCGGGCTGACCATTCAGCAGGTCGCCGACCACATCGGGGTGCACCGGACCATCGCCTACCGGCTGCTGAGCACGTTGGCCGCGTACCGGATGGTGGCCAAAGCCGAGGACGGGCGGTTCCGCGCCGCGGCCGGGCTCGCCGCCCTGGGTGCGTCGTTCGACAACAACATCCGCGAACTGTCCATGCCGACGCTGCGCGACCTCGCCGACGAACTCGACACCACGGTGTCACTTCTGGTCGCCGAGGGTGATCAGCAAGTCGCGATCGCCGTGATCGTGCCGACCCGGGTGTCCTATCAGCTGTCGTTCCACGAGGGCAGCCGCTATCCGCTCGACCGCGGTGCGGCCGGTATCGCGCTGCTGGCCAGCATGCCGGCGCGGCCCGGCGAACGCCCGCTGGTGACCCGCGCGCGCGAGCAGGGCTGGATCATCACCTACGGGGAGGTCGAGCCCAACACCTACGGTCTCGCGGTGCCGGTGCACCGGCCGGCCGGCTCACCGCACACCTGCATCAACCTGATCTCACACCGTGAAGACGTGGTGCTGCACGGACGGGAGTCGGCGATCGCTGCGGCGCAGCGTCTTTCGGTCGTTCTCAGTTAAGCACCCCGCTGAACTGGGATTATGCCGGATGGATCGCTTGACACTGTGCGATCGGCGTCGTTAGCGTGACAACAACGAACACCTGCGTTCGGTAAATGCACACGCCAATACCAGTGTGCGGCAATAGGAGTGAAGCGATGGCGGACACCACCTGGGACCGCGAGGTCGACGTCGTGGTGCTCGGCACCGGCGCAGCGGGCCTGACCGCCGCACTGACCGCAGCGGCCAGTGGCGCATCGGTGGCGGTGTTCGAGAAGGCGTCCACCGTCGGCGGCACGACCGCGGTGTCCGGCGGAATCGTGTGGATTCCCGCGCACGACCGGGCGGCCGGCGGCGAGCTGACCGTCGAGGACGCGCTGAAATACCTTGAGGCTCAATCGCTGGGCGTCATGGATCGTGAGCTGGTCGAGACGTTCGTCCGTACCGGCCCGGCAATGCTCGACTTCGTCGAAGGCAACAGTGCGCTGCAGTTCGAGGTCGCCGAGGGCTTCCCCGACTACAAGCCCGAACTGCCGGGTGGGCAGCCACGTGGCGGACGGTCGTTGAACGCCAAGCCATTCGACCGTGCGACGTTGGGCGACTGGGCGTCGCGCATCACGTCGTTCCCCATCGACTTCAGCAATGTCGGCATCGATGCCGAGACCCGGGCACGCATCCACGCCGCCGTCGACGATATGGACGGCGACTACTGCGTCGCCGGCACCGCACTGATCGCGGGCCTGCTCAAAGGCCTGCTGGATCTCGGCGTCACCCCGGTCACCGAGGCACGCGCGGTCGAGCTGATCGACTCCGCATCGGCGATCACCGGAGTGCGGATTGTCCTGGGCGGTAAAGAGATCAGGGTCCGTGCCGCCAAAGCCGTGATCCTCGGCACCGGCGGATTCGAATGGGATCAGCGGCTCGTCGAGGCCTATCTGCGTGGTCCGTTGCGCGGACCGGTGTCACCGCCGAACAACACCGGCGACGGCTTGCGGATGGCCATGGCACACGGTGCCGACCTGGCGAACATGGGCGAGGCCTGGTGGGTGCCGGTCATTCAGATCCCCGGCGACTCCCTCGGTGGCAGGCCGCGCAGTCGCAGTGTGCGCCTCGAGCGCACCCGGCCACGGAGCATCATCGTCAACCGGTTCGGAAAGCGTTTCCTCAACGAGGCGGGCGAGTACAACTCGATGTCCGGGCCGTTCCATCAGCTCGACCCGCGCCTGGGATACGTCAACGATCCGGCATGGATCGTCTTCGACGATCAGCATCTGAAGCGCTACGGCTTTCTTGGGGTCGAGCCCGGCGGTGAGGCACCCGACTGGTTCAACAAGTCCGCGACGCTGGCCGAGCTGGAGGAGAAGACCGGCATCGACGCCGACGGCCTGGGCGCCACCCTGTCGCTGTGGAACGACAACGTCGCCGCAGAGGTCGACCCCGAATTCGGGCGTGGCGCAAGCGCATACGACGGTTATTGGGGCGACAACTCGGCATCCACCCCGGCGCTGCAGACTCTCGGCCCCCTGGACACCCCGCCCTACTACGCCGTGCCGGTGGGCATCGGGGCGATGGGCACCAAGGGCGGCCCGCGCACCGACCGCGACGGCCGGGTGCTGCACGTCAGCGGTGAGCCGATCCCCGGACTGTTCGCGGCCGGCAATGCGATGGCCGGTGTGACGGGCCGCGCCTACGGCGGGGCCGGCGGAACGCTTGGTCCCGCGATGGTCTTCGGCTACCGCGCAGGCCTGGCAGCTTCTCGTTGAGGGCGCATCGAGGGCGAAGATTTCGCGAACTCTTCTCTCTGAGTGCGCTCTCAACGCCCTGTGCATGGGTGAACACGTCCATGCGCGCCCATTGGCACCCTGCAACCCATGGCGCAGGTGTTCATCGGCAGCGAGGCATTGGCGGCGGGCACCGTTACGAAGTACGACCTGCGGACGCGCTACCAACGCGTGCTGCCTGACGTCTACACCGCGAAGTGTGCGCCTTCGCTCCGCGACAGGACCATGGCCACGTGGTTGTGGTCCGGGCGTCAAGGCGTCATCTCGGGTGCGGCCGCGTCAGCACTGCATGGCGCAAAGTGGGTCGACCACAACGCCGTCATCGAAGTGAATTGGCCCGGTCGCAAATCTCCAGCGGGCGTCCAGATCTGCCGAGACACGTTGTTCGACGCGGAAATCACGTCCCGGCACGGTGTGGCCGTCACCAGCATCGAGCGGACCGCGTTCGACCTCGCGCGACACGGGCCCACGGCCAAGGCTGTCCAGCGGCTCGACGCGCTGGCCGCGGCCACCCACTTCCGAGTCGGTGATGTTCTCGCGGTGGCCGAGTGTCACCCCCACGTCAAAGGTCTGCGTCGCGTACCTCAGCTGCTGGAGATTGTCGACGCGGGCGCGCAGTCGCCGCGTGAAACCTGGTTGCGACTGCTGCTGATGGACGCGGGATTTCCCCGCCCAACGACTCAGATTCCAGTGCTCCGAGCCGACGGGTATTCGCACTATTTTCTCGACATGGGCTGGCCCGATGTCATGGTCGCGGTCGAATACGACGGCGAGCAACACCGCCTCGATCGCGACATCTACGGCGGCGACGTGATCCGATCGGAGTACATCACACAGCTCGGCTGGCGGCGCGTCAGAGTGCTGGCAGGTCATCGAAAGTACGACATCCTGCGACGAGTCCATGAGGCGTGGCGTTGAGAGCGCGCTGAGAGCGAGCCTTCGGCGAAAGGTTCGCTCCTAGTGCGATGTCAACGCTCGGCAATCTGCTTGCGCACCAGATACTTCTGCACCTTGCCGCTGGCAGTTCGCGGGTAGTCCACTGCCACCTCATGTAGTTCCTCGGGCCACTTCTGGCGGGCCGCGCCGCAGCTCTCGAAGTGCGCGCGAACCTCTTGTAACGTCGGCATCTGGTGGCCTTCCCTGACGCGCAGGACGGCAGCGGTGTGCTCACCGAGACGGGCATCCGGCGCGGACACCACCACCGCTTCGGCGACGGCGGGCATGCTCAGCAGCAGCTCCTCCACTTCGAGCGCGCTGATGTTCTCCCCGCCGCGGATGATCACATCGGCCTTTCGGTCGGTGATCGTGAGGTAACCGTCCTCGTCGAGGACACCGATGTCGCCGGTGTGGTACCAGCCGTCAGCGTCAAAAGCCTTGGCAGTCAGCTCCTCATCGGTGTACCCCAGGCACAGATCCGGTCCGCGAGAGAGGATTTCACCCTCCTCGGTCAGTCGGACCTCGACGCCGGGTCGCGCGTCACCGTCAGTGAGCAGCCGCTTGTCCTCCGGCGCGTCCGGCCGTGAGCCGGTGATCGACGGGTGCTCGGTGCTGCCGTAGGACCGGAAGACGTGGACACCCAGATCGGCGAGTCGACGGGTCACCGCGATCGGCACCGTCGAGCCGCCCAGACCGACGTGCTTGATCCGGGTCATGTGCGACTCGGTGAACTTGGGGTGATCGAGCAGGCTGGTGACGAAGTACGGTGGGCCACCGCCGATCGACATGCCTTCGGATTCCATCAGTTCCAGCACCCGGCCGGGGTCCCAGACGTCGGTCAGGTCGATGGGAGCGCCTTCGAGCACCGGGATCAGGAAAGCCCCGACCATGCCGATGAAGTGGCCGACGGGCGTCGCGGTGATCTGCCGTCCGCGATCCGGCGCATAGTTCTCCAACAGCTGGCGGGTCTCGAATCCGAGCGTTTGATGGCTGTGGATCACGCCCTTGGGGTCGCGGGTGGTCCCCGAGGTGAACGCGATCAGCGCCGGGCCGGCCGGGTCGGTGTGCAACTCGCCGTCCATCGGCTCGTCGGCCAGCAGCTCGTCGAAGTTGTCGCCCACCAGCCCGACGATCGGCACGTCGGCGCACAAGTCCGGCTGGAACTTCATGTGGCCGAACTGCTCGGTGGTGATGAAGACCTTGGGTCGCGACGTGCCGATGATGTGGCTCAGTTCCTTGCGACCGTAGAAGTGCACGATCGGCACGACGACGGCCCCCAGGAACGACGCCGCCCAATACGTCACCGCGGCCTCGACCCAGTTGGGCAGCTGGAACGCGATGACGTCCCCGGGGCCGACGCCGCGGGCGCGCAACCCTGCCGCCAGCCGGCGCGCCAGGAGTTCCACGTCGCGGAAGGTCCCGCTGAACGGCCGCACCGCGGAGTGCACCCAGAACCCGGTGTCGGGGTTGGCCGTCAGCCCCCTGGCCAGCAGCTCACCGAGAGTATCCGGTGTCCACCAGCCCTCGTCGATGTAGCGTTTGCTCAGCTCAACCGGGATATTCCTCAACTACAGCACCTCCGCTTGGCGATGCTATTCTCCGTGACTGAGAATGCCAATACCGGAATTGGAGAACGCGAACATGGTCGATCTGGAGACGACCGACGGCCTTGCGGTCCTCACCATCGACCGTCCGCACGCCCGCAACGCGATCGCGCTGTCGACCATGAGTGAGCTCGAAGAGGCGCTCGACGCCGCCGCCGGGGCCCAGGCCTTGGTGATCCGCGGCGGTGGCGACCGGGCGTTCGTGTCCGGCGGTGACCTCAAGGAACTGAGCGCACTGCGCACCACCGAGGAGGCCGCGGCCATGGCCGCGCGGATGCGGGCGATCTGCGACCGCATCGCCGCCTTCCCTGCACCCGTCATTGCCGCACTGAACGGGCATGCCCTCGGCGGCGGGGCCGAGGTCGCCGTCGCCGCCGACATCCGGATCGCCGCCGACGACATCAAGATCGGCTTCAATCAGGTGTCCCTCGAGATCATGCCGGCCTGGGGCGGTGCCGAGCGGCTCGCGGCGCTGGTCGGCAAGGGCAAGGCCCTGCTGCTCGCGGGTTCCGGCACCGTTCTCAAAGCCGGTGAGGCCGAGCGGTGGGGCCTGATCGACCGGGTGGTCCCCCGCTCCTCGTTCGACGACGAATGGCGCACGCTGGCACGGTCGTTGGCCAATCGGCCGGCCGCAAAGATCAAGAAGGTGATCGCCGGCGCGACCCCGGACGAGGCGATCGGCGCGTTCGCCGAACTGTGGGTGTCGGACGAACACTGGGCCGCCGCCGACCGCGTGATGAACCGCGGGAAGTGATCTCACAGCGGAAACCGGGCGCGCACACCGTTGAACCGTTCCCACAGCTGCTGGGTGCGCTCAGATGCGTTGACGCGCTTGGTGTCCGGCGGTAGCGCATCGTCGAGTTCGGTACGCGTGACCAGTCGAGTGGAGAGCACGGCGAGCTCACCGTCGAGCATGTGGCGGTAGGTGAGGTTGCCGCGCTCGAAACCCTGGGTGTCCACCCAGTTGTGCACGCCCGGGTCGTCGTGTGCGAGAACCAGGCGGACCTTGCCGTCACCGTCCACCGACGCGCGGCTCGGCGTGTAGCTGACCGGACGGTAGAGGAAGTCCATGCTCGTGAAAAATACCCCCATGTTGGTGATCATCCACAGTCCCTCGTGGGCGTCGAATTCGACGATCAGAGCGTCGTCAGGGCCCAGTTCCCAATACATGTTGGCGGCGGTGCGGCCGCGCTTGGCATCCGCCGCGGTCGCGTCCGTCGCTGGGAAGGTGTTGGGGTGCTCACTGTCGACACCGCCAGAGGTGAACGGAAATTCGGGCCAACTTGTCATCAGGCCGGTGACGAACTCCCCCGCCCACCCCATCGCTTCGACCATCCTGGCCGCCGTCGGCACGGGCTTGGGTGAGTCCATGTCGACCCGCTCGATGCGCAGCTGGCCCGGTCGCTCGTCCCAGTTGTCAAAACCCTGTCGAATGAACAGCTTCCGGGATGCGGAAGTGGTCGGCAGCCAGTTCGGACCCCGCTCCGGGCCGCCGATGTAGAGCGCGAAGGTACCGTCGGGTTCGATGTTCAGCTGATGGCCGAACACATTGGCCTCCGGCACGTCACCGAACGGCTCATGCAGCACGTGCGGACCGACCGGACGCGCGCCCTGAACCGTGATGTTGAAAAATCGTGCGGTACCGCGGGTTCCGGTGATCCGATAGGCGGACTCGCCGTCGATCCAGGCCTGCTGATAGGTGAAATCAGCGCAGTCGCCACCGAGTTTGCGGGTAGGGGTGCAAAAGGCATGGATGCTCGGGTACCGCGGATCGCGGGTTTCCAGCGCAAGGTCGAATGCCTGCCCCAGGTTCTGGGTGAGGAAGCGGAAGGCGTCCGCCCGCTGCGCTCCGGAGGTGGCGTTGAAGTCTTTGAACGACTGCCGGCCAGCGGCTTTCAATCGGTCGCAGAAGTCGCCCCACGCCGCATCGAGCGCTTCGTCATCCGGACCGTCGCCAAGAGCCACTGGACTACTCCTCTTCTCGGCCGCCGAGCCGGTCGAGCATCCCCCGGACCACGCCACATGCCCGCTGTGCGGCCGCCAGTCGTCCCTCCGCATCGATTCGCGGGCCCAGCAGTTCCAGGTCGAACCCGAACCGGTAACCGTCGGTCAACGCCTGTGCCACAAAGGTTTCGATCGAGATCGCGCCGTCGCCGGGCACTGCCCGGGCGGGTAGGGCGCGGTCGCCCAGCACGTAGTCACTCAGCTGGATTAGCCGGGTCCGGGGAAGTGCGGTGCGCAGTAGGCCTGCGAGGTCGGCCTCGGCCCAGCAGTGGAACAGGTCGATGCAGATGTCGAGGCCGGCCGACTCCGCGAGGGTGATGGTGTCGCGAAGGCTGTGCGCCATGTGGATGTCGGCGTACAGGGCAGAGGCGTTCTCGATGGCGAGGCTGATGCCGGCGTGCTCGGCCTCACGTACACAGGGCTCGATCGCGGAACTGAACGCCTCGGCGGCCTGCTCCCAGTCGAGCGTGCCGCGACCACCGGTGAGCATGTAGATGCAGCGGGCATCTACGGACGCGGCGACATCGATAAGCCGCGACAGTGCGCTGCGGGCGTCGTCGGCCGATCGCGCGTCGGCGGGCACTCGGCCGGCACCGAAGACGTGGCAGACGGCCTGAACCAGATAGTCACCGGATGCGACGATCCGACGAAACTCAGGATCGACCAACTCGGTGTCGATCACACTGAGGCACCTCACACCGAGTTCCGTCCAATGGCCCTGCAATTCAGCCGGACTCGACCCGAGGAAGGTGACGTCGTGAACGGACAGCTGCTCATGCATGACCGGTCAGTCCCGCTTCTCGATGGGAACTTCGAAGCGTTGCCGAAACGCCGCGAACTCGGCGTGCAGTTCGTCCAGATTCTCCCCGATATCGGTCAGCAGGGATGTGGAGTAACGAAACTTGCCGTATCGGTCGCCAGGATTACCGGCCAGATAACCGCGCATGGCTGTCTCGGCCTCGCCGGTGAGATCACGCCCGCAGAAGGCGTAGTAATTCCATACGATCGCAACCGGATCCGCGATGAAGTCGCGGTAGGGGACGTGCATGATCCTGGGGTCGTCCACCATCGGCGAGCTCATCGTGTTCCTGACGCTGTGCCGGGTCAATTCCAGGTGCATCTTCGCGGCGGCGTGCAGGTCCACCGGACCGACTATGCCCTCGAGGATATCGGCCATCATCATGGTTCGCGATGCGGCGACCTGAACCGGATCACGGTGCAGCCAGAGCAGATTCGCGTCCGGATAGGTGTCGAACAATGCTTCGAGACGAAACCCGTGGAATCCCTTCAAAACCCAGTACTTGGGTGGCCGGGCGTACTGGCACTGTTGCAGCATCGCCTTGTGCAGTCGGTACTGCGCGGCCGGATCGGTCGGCAGCCCGCCGACCAGCGTCTGCATCGGAACTCGCCACCATGCGGTTGGGGTCATCACGCGGAAATCGAACGCCCAGGTGCGTTCGTCTTCCGGAAGACCGTCACCGAGCATGTCGTTGTACGGATGGCTGTGCAGCCATTTGGGCATCTTGGTATTGATCTCGCGCCAGTCGGCATCGGCCTTCTCACGGCGCAGGTCGTCCGGACCGGCGAGACCCGGTGGCGGCGACGGGTACATCACTTCCCAGAAGCGCAGCGCGCGGCCGTGCGGGTCGACCGACATCAAGGCGTGCATCAACGTGGTTCCCGAGCGCGGCTCGCCTGTGACGAACATCGGCCGGTCGATCACCTCGTCGGCGATCGGGAAGCGACTGCGGTCCGCGATCAGTTCGAGCCGCGACGTCAACAACCAGTGGCAGACGCGCTCTGCCTCAGCAATGCCTTTGGCGTCCAGCCCGATACCGTTGAGGTGCTCGACGGCCAGGCTGAAACGCTCTGGCAGGCTCGCGTCCCCGAAGTCGTCGCAGCCGGTTTCGGCCCGCGCACGGGCGAGCAGCTCGGCGGCGTCCAATTCGGCCGTCATAGCTGTCTTTCGCACAAGGTCAGCAGTTCGTCCTCGGTCCTGCGTACGTTGGTCGCCGATGCCGCGCTGAACTCCAGGCCCGCCATCGCGCTGTAATCCAAGATCTTGGGAACCCGGAGGCCGGCATCGACATACGACTTGATGATGCGCGCTACCTGACTGGGTGTGCCGTGCGGGACGACGGCGAGGATGGCCTCGGGATCGACCTTGTCGAGGAACTCGACGATGCGCTCCCGGGTGAGGGCGGCCGGATCGATGTCATGGAAGCCGGCCCAGTCCTCTCCCATCGGATGGTCGAATCCGAAGCGCCGCAACACCGGTGCCGATACCTGTAACAGGAAGCTGGCCACCAGCGGCGATCGGACGATCCGTTCGATCGCGGCGTCGTCCGCACCGATCAGGCACACCTGCACGAAACACGGTGTGATCGTCATCGGGTCGCGTCCGGCACGCTCGGCTGAGTGGCGCACAGCGCTCAGCATCTCCGCATAGTGGTCAGGGGTCCACGCCCCGGCCGGCCACCAGCCGTCGGCGTACCGGCCGACGATCTCGAGCATGCGCGGGCCGCCGGCACCGATCCAGATCGGCGGGAGTCGACCCTCGTACGGTTCGGTGTCGAGCCGAGCATGCTCGAGCCGATAGAACTGACCGTCGAAGTCGACCGGTCCCGGGCTATCCCACAGCAGCCGAATCACTTTCAGCGCTTCCTCGAAGCGGCTGACCGGCTTGGCGAAGTCGAAGCCGTACGGCACGATGTTCTCGGTCTCACCACTGCCGAGACCCAGGATGAACCGGCCGCGGGACAGGTGATCGATGGTCAGGGCGCTCTGGGCCAGCAGGGCGGGATGCCGCCGAACCGTGTCCACCACGCTGGTGGCCAAGCACACGTTGGTGGTGAGCACGGCCGCGGCGGCAGCGACCGCCATCCCGTCGAGGTGACGGTGCGGCGACGGCGACACGGTGGCCAGATCGGTGAACTCCGGCGTCCACAGCGAATCCGGCCAGAAGCTCACCATGTGATCGGGCAGCCAGACCGAATGGTAGCGACCACTGTCCAGGTCGGTGAGAACCGACAGGTCCAAGGGAAGCGTCGTGCGCAGGAAGGCGGCAGGCGTGACGTCCATCAGCCGAACGGTTCCTCGCCCTCCAGCTTGGTGCGGTGCAGCAACCGGCCGGATTGCGGGTCGTACGGCGTGGCGCGATGCATGGTTCCGGTGTTGTCCCAGATGACGAGGTCGCCGACCGACCAGCGGTGGCGGTAGACGAACTCAGGCCGGGTAGCCCAATCCCGCAGCCGGACAAGCAGTTCGACGCTCTTGCGAAAGTCCATGTCCACCACATGGCGAGCCGTGCAGCCCAGCACCAGCGACTTGCGCCCGGAGCGGTGATTCCACACCAGCGGCAGTTCGCGATCCCCGATCGCCATCATCGTCCGCAACGTCGGGTAGCTGGGTTCAGGCTCGTAGTAGAACAGTGTGTTCCACGCCGAGTGCATCACCCGCAGCGATTCGAGCGCCTCCTTGTCGGCATCGTCGAGCGTGTCGTAGGCCGCGTAGGTATTGGCGAATTCGGTGTCGCCGGAGCCGTCCGGGCACACGACCTTGCTGGACAGCAGGGAGGCGCGGATCGGTACCTCGTTCATGGTCCCGTCGATGTGCCAGTACAGCGAGCCCTTCAGATAGGCGGCCAACTCGTTGATGTTGGTGTCCAGCGTGACCGAGTAGACCTGTTCACCGGTGCGCTCGGGAGCGAATGTGCCCAGTGTCTGCGTGAACTCGATCTGCTCGGCGTCGCTGAGGCCGATCTGCGGGAAAACCAGCACACCGCGCCGTTCGAGGAGCTCGCGGAGCGTGTCGGCGTGCACGCCGTTGAGCAACTCCGCCTTGGTCGCTCGCACTTCGGAGGCGATGGCCGGTGCGATATCGACGACCGACAAGGTCATGGCCGAAACTATACACAGGCGTAAAGTTAACGGGGCAGAACTCCGCGCAGAAACAGATCGACCGCGTGCAGCAGATGTCGTCGTTCTTCCTTGGGGCTTCGGTAGAGGCCGAAATCTGCCAGTCGGGCGGGCAGCACCTCGACCATGGCCAGGAAGTGCTCGGCGGCAAGTTCGATGTCGTCGACGTCGATGGCACCGGCCTCGACATGTTGCCGCAATAGATTCATCACCTGCTGCTGGCGACGAGCCCACCCGAGAGAGTCAGCGCTGAGCGCGAATTCGGGAAAACGGTGCGCTTCGCTTCGCGCTATGCGATGCAACTGCACGATGTCTGGATCGAGTGCGTGACGCAGCGCGCCCTGACCGATGGCGACCAGAGCGGCGCGCAAGTCCTGCTCGTCGATGGCGTCGTCGACATCGATCGGCACGGCCCGACTGAAGGCCCACGGGATGACGTCGAGAAACACCGCACGCTTGTCGGGATAGCGAGCGTAGAGCGTGGGCTTGGCGATTCCGGCTGCGTCGGCGATCGCGACCATGGTGGTCGCGTCGTACCCGTTCTCCAGGAACGTGCGCACCGCAGCTTCCCTGAGGCGGTGGTGCAGGGCTGCGGCTTCCACCTGAGTCGGCCGACCGCTCCGCCGCTGCGCCGGCGATGCCTTTGCCATTCGCGAGAGTTTACGGCGCCGTCTATCACATCGGGAGTGCCCGTGTGAGTCTGCCTCGTGCGCAGCGCCGATTCGCTAGCCTGTGCCGGTGACCGACGCGGCAGTGGACATCGAAGCGATCAAACAGCTCAAAGCCCGGTACTGCCGTCTGCTCGACACCAAAGACTGGACGGGCTGGCGGGAGGTCTTTACCGACGACTTCGTCAGTGACACCACCGCGTCCGGCGGTGTCATCATCACCGGCGCCGACAACATGGTCGAGTTCATCAAGAAGACACTGGGCAAGCCCTCCCAACCCACGGTGCACCAGGTGCATGCCCCCGAGATCGAGCTGACCTCGCCGAACACCGCATCGGGCATCTGGGCACTGAATGATGTTGTGCGCCTGGCCCCCGGTGTCAACCTTGCCGGGTACGGCCACTACCACGAGACCTATGAGAAGGCCGACGGGCAGTGGCGGATCAAGACGTCGACACTGACCAGGCTGCGCGAGGATGTCTTCAACCCCCTGTTCTCCGTCCGGATTTCGCCACGCTTACGAGACTCCGCGGCGCGGCTGGCACGAAAGCGAGGCATGATCTGATGTCGCGACGCACAGTTCTGGTCACCGGAGCATTCGGCCAAGTCGGCTGGCGCACCGCGGAAATCCTGTTGCATCGCGGATACGCCGTCGTCGCCACGGACCTGCCGACCGAGACGTCGCGGACGGTCGCGGCCCGGCTGGCCGCCGCGGCACACCCCGGAACATTCCTGCCGGTGTACGCCGACCTGACCGATACCGACGCGGTGGACAGAATGCTCAGCGAGCACACGCCGAGCGCGATCGTGCATCTGGCCGCGATGCTCTCGCCCGCCTCGTACCGCAATCCGAAGCTGGCTCGCCGGATCAATGTCGGCGGCACCACCAATCTGGTCAACGCCGGCGCCGCGCTGCCCTCGCCGCCGACGATGGTGTACGCGTCCAGTGCGTCGGTGTACGGATCCCGCAATCCCTACCGCTACCCCGATTTGATCACCCCGCAGACACCGGTGAATCCGATCGACCAGTACGGCGAGGACAAGGTGCTGGCCGAGAAGGTGATCACCGACAGCGGCCTGCCGTACGCCATGCTGCGGCTTGCCGGTGTCATCTCCCCCGATGCCGCGGGCGCGATGAACACTGACTACCTGGTGCTGATGCGAGCAACGCCCGGCGACAACCGGTTGCACACCGTCGACGCCCGCGATGTCGCGTTGGCCTTCGCCAACGGGGTCGACCGCGCCAACGCCATAGCAGGCAAGGTGCTGTTGATCGGCGGCGACGAAACCCACCTGCACACCCACCGCGAGGTCGAAGACGACATGATGTCCGCGATGGGGCTCGGCCGACTGGGGGCCGGCGCCAGCCTTCCCGGCGACCCCGACGACGACCGGGGCTGGAGCTTCACCGGATGGTATGACACGACGGAATCCCAAGCGTTGCTGGACTTTCAAGAACACTCCTGGTCCGATACCGTGGCCTGGGTGTCCGGTTCGCAAAGCGGCACACTGAAGACCGTTCTCGCACTTGCCGGACCAGTTATCAGGCCGGCGATGCGACTGGTGCTGGCCGCCCAGCGCCGCCAGGAAGGCCGCGGCCGTTACGCCGACCCGTGGAACTTCATCGCCGCCAAGTACGGCGCCGAAATTCTGGCCGGTGCCGGCGGGTAGGCAGTCTCAATTGGGGAAAGCCCCGATGACGGTTTCGCCGAACTCGGCGATCGACTCGGGCGCGCCGAAGTCGGCAAACCAGACGTAAAACCGTTGCGCCCCTTGATCACGAAGCCGGGCGAAGTATGCGATGAGTTCGTCGGCGCGGCCGCACACCAGACCGGGACCGAGATGACCCCAGCGCCGCCGGCTCTTGTCGGTGACTTCCCCTGGGTCGGCGTTGCGCCCGATGAAGCCGACCATCTGCTGGACTGAGGCACGTGCAGTGCCGATGGCGGGCAGCAGTTTCGGCAACTCCTCGACGTAGGTGGCGGGCAGGTTCCACCAGTCGGCATAGTGGCGTACCAGATCCAGCATCCGTGGCCCGCGGCCGCCGAGCAGCAACGGGATCGGCCTGCTCGGTTGCGGCTGCTGAGCGTCGGCGCCGGCCCAGTACCCCTTCAGCGCGATCAGGGTCAGTTCGAGGGCGGCCACGCGCTGCTTGCCTGTCGCAGTGCCGAATCCGAACTTGGCCAGTTCGTCGGGCATGGACCCGGAGCCCAAGCCCAGATCGAACCGTCCGCCCGACGCCTCGGCAAGGGTGACCGCCTGTTTGGCCAACACCGCCGGCGAGCGAAACGGGTCACACAGCACCAGATGGCCGATCCGCAGCCGCTCGGTTCGGGCGGCCACCCAGGTCGCGGTCGTCATCGCTTCCCAGATGGGACTGGCAGGCGCCATCGGAGTCTCGAGATGGTCGAGGAAGGCCACCCCGTCGAAGCCACTCGCTTCGGCCGCGCGAGCTCGCAGCACCAAATCGTCGATGCCCATTCGGCTTTGCGGAATGTACAGGTGCCACTCGACCATGATTCGACCTTTCGCGTCCGTCCCGCCGAGGAGCAGGGTAACGTGATTCTCGCTTTCAGAGAACCGGTTCTCGGATAGTCGCGAGAGGAGCGGATGTGTCAGGACGGTGTGCGGGCAAGGTGGCACTGGTGACCGGTAGCAGCCGGGGCCTTGGGAAGGCAATTGCGCAGCGACTGGCCGCCGAGGGCGCCACCGTGGTGCTGACCGCCCGCACCGCAGAACCCGATCCGAAGTACGACGGCTCACTGATGCAGACGAAAGCAGAAATCGCCGACGCCGGGGGTAACGCGGTCACCATCGCCGTGGACCTGTCCGACTCCGCGGACCGCGAGCGGTTGTTCGCCGAGGCCGTGGCTCAGGTCGGCGCCCCCGACATCGTGGTCAACAACGCCGCAGTGACCTTCTTGCGCCCGCTGGACGGATTCCCCGAGCGGCGGGTGCGGTTGATGATGGAAATGCATGTCGTTGCACCGCTGCACCTGACGCAGCTCGCCATCCCCGCCATGCGTGAGCGCGGTCGCGGATGGGTGCTCAACCTCACCTCGGTCGGCGGTGATCTGCCCCCGGGACCGCCGTTCTCCGAGTTCGACCGCACCGCCGGGTTCGGGATCTACGGCACGGTCAAGGCGGCGATGAACCGGATGACGAAAAGCCTTGCCGCCGAGCTGTACGACGACCGGATCGCCGTGAACGCCGCCGCGCCGACCAACCCCGTCGCCACTCCGGGTGCCGGCACCCTCGACCTGGCCAAGACCGATACCGAGGACATCGAGCTGATCACCCGGACCGCGCTGGAGTTGTGTACCGGCGATCCGTCGACCCTGACCGGGCGCATCGTGCAGACTCAGACATTTCTTCGTGAGATCGGCGTGCTGAGCTGACCAGCGATCTGCTCGATGAGTTGCAGGCCCGCCTTGCCCCCCAGGGGATTTCGGGGCTGCGGCCGTTGGCCGGTGGGGCCTCGAGCCTGACCTTCGCCGGCGACCTCGCCGATCGTCGTGTCGTGGTGAAGGTCGCCCCACCCGGCCGCGCGCCCATCGCGCACCGCGATGTTCTTCGTCAGGCCAGGATCATCCACGCCCTGCAGGGCACGGCGGTGCCGGTGCCGGAGATCCTGTTCGACGACGCGGGCGAACCACCGGAGACACCACCTCTGTTCGTGATGTCATTCCTCCAAGGAACGTCGGTGGAGCCGCTGTTCGACACCGACGACGCCGGCTCCGAGCCTGTGGTTGCCGCCCGATTCCGTCGCGCCGCGCGCACGTTGGGTGAGCTGCACCGGTTGTCGCCCACCGAGCTCGGCCTGATCGGCGAACCGGTCATCGCGCCAGGCGCCGAGGTCGAGAAGTGGTGTCGCACATTAGAAACGGTGGATCCAGCCCTCGCGCCCGGTTGGGGACAGGTTGCGGACGCGCTGCGTGCTTCCACCCCTCCCCCGGTCTCATCGGCGATCGTGCACGGTGATTTCCGGTTAGGCAACCTGCTGGCCGACGAGCAGGACATCACCGCTGTGATCGACTGGGAGATCTGGTCAGTCGGCGATCCGCGCGTCGACCTCGGCTGGTTCCTGATCAACTCCGACCCGGACACCTATCGGCGAACCACGCCCTATCGCGGGACGACGCCGCCGGTGCACGAACTGGTCGCCGAGTACGAGGATGCGCTGGGGCGCGACGCACCTCGGCTGGACTGGTTCCGGGCGCTTGCCTGTTTCAAATCGACGGCGACCTGGTCTCTGATCGTCAAACACAACCGACGCCGAGCTTCACCCGATGCCGAACTGGAGGCAATGGCCGTGAGTCTGCCCCGGCTGCTCACGAGAGCCATCGAGCACCTCACCTAGTTTTGGATCCCGTTGGTGCTCAACGGTTTATCCCCAGATCCGATTCCGTCCACAGCATGGCTTTGCGGCCTGCTATCTGTCGGTGGGCGCGGGTAGGTTTTCAACCATGAGTTCGATCACGGCGGCGTTGGATGCGCTTGACGCGGCGGTCGAACTTCTGGGTGCCGCCGATATCGAGGAGTTGCCCGCGCCGCAACGCTTTACGGCTCTGGCACGGCTCGAAACCGCGATACGCCGCCTGGTCGCGGTCTCGCACGAGCAGGTGATGCACCTGGAGCGCTACGAAGGCTGCCCACCGATCCCGATCGTGATAGCGGACGTGTTGCGGATCAGCCGCGGCGCGGCCAAGCGCCGGATGCGGGATGCCGAACAGTTGACGCCGCGGACCACGTTGACTGGTGAGGCGCTGTCGCCGCTGTTGCCGACAACCGGCAAGGCCTGGGAGGCCGGCCTTCTCGATGGTGAGCATGTGCGGGTGATTCAGAAGTTCTTCCGCGATCTGCCCGATCACGTCGGGCCGGTCGAGATCGAGAAGGCCGAACGCACCCTGGCCGAGCACGCCCAGACCATGCGACCCGACCAGCTGGACAAGATCGCCGACCGGCTGGCCACCCACCTTAATCCCGACGGCAAATACTCCGAGGAAGACCGTGCCCGCAAGCGTGGCTTCGTGTGGTGCGGCGGGCAGCGCGCCGACGGCATGAGTGTCGGCAAGCTGGTGGCCGATCCCGAGCTGCGGTCGATGCTGGATGCCTGGCTCGCGAAATTCGCCGCACCCAAACCCAATCCCGACGCTGCCGAGCCCGACCTGCGCAGCCAGGCCCAACGCCAACATGACGCGCTGGCGGACCTGGTTCGCGGCCGGCTGGGAGACCCGAAACTCGGCCAGCACAACGGCCTTCCCGTCACCGTGATCGTCACCACCACCCTGCAAGACCTACAGGCCGGCGCCGGCCACGCCGTCACCGCCGGTGGCACCCTGATCCCGATCACCGACCTGATCCGAGCCGCAACGCCGTCCTACAACTACCTCGCCGTCTTCGACGGAGTCACCGGCCAATCACTGTGGCTGGGGCGCACCAAACGACTGGCGTCCGCCGACCAGCGAATCATGTTGCTGGCCAAATACCGCGGCTGCACCGCACCAGGATGCACCGTCAACGGCCACAACAGCCAAGTCCACCACGCCACCACAGACTGGAAACACGGCGGCAGCACCGACATCGACGACCTCACCCTGGCCTGCAAATGCGACAACCTCCTGGTCGAAAACGACGGCTGGACCACCCAACAACTCCCAGACGGCCACACCGAATGGATCCCACCACCAGATGTACCCATGCGCGGCGGCACCAACGACTACCACCACCCAGAACGTTTCCTACCGAACGACGACGAGAAGGACTAGCCGCGCGGAATGCCGGCCAGCCGGTCGGCGAACTTGTCCTCGGCAGCGGCACGCAACCGCAGCAGGTGCTCCGAGGGGAACAAGTCCGGCGCAGGTTCGCGGTTTTTGAGGAGCAGCCGGGCCAAGGTCACCTTGTGGACCTCGGTCGGCCCGTCGGCGAGCCCCAGCACGAACGACTCGGTCAGGTATTGCACAAACGGCATCTCGTGGCTGGTGCCCAGCGAACCGTGAATCTGGAGCGCGCGTGCCGAGACGTCGTGCAACACCTTCTGCATCATCGCCTTGACGGCCGAGATGTCGGCTCGCACCGCCTTGTAGTCGTTGTACTGGTCGATCTTCCACGCGGTCTGCAAGGTCAGCAGCCGGAATGCCTCGATCTCCATCCAGGAGTCGGCGACCATCTCCTGCACCATCTGCTTGTCCGCCAGCACACTGCCCTGGGTGTAGCGCGACACGGCCCGCTCACAGATCATGTCGAAGATCCGCCGCACCAGGCCGACGGTGCGCATCGCGTGGTGAATCCGGCCGCCGCCCAGACGGGTTTGCGCGACCACGAACGCGCCACCGCGCGGGCCGAGCATGTGATCGGCGGGCACCCGTACGTTCTCGTACCGTACGTAACCCTCGCGGCCGCCGCCCCCGAGCGGCTGGTACCCCAGCCCGACATCACGCAGAACATTGATCCCCGGGGTGGCGCCGGGCAGCACGAACATCGAATACCGCTCGTACGGAGCGGCATCCGGGTCCGTCATCGCCATCACGATGATGAACGATGCCTTCGACGCGAACGACGAATACCACTTCTCGCCGTTGATGACCCAGTGGTCGCCATCTTGTACAGCGGTGGTCTCGAAGATCTTGGGGTCCGCGCCGCCCTGCGGTTCGGTCATCGAGAAACACGAGATGATGCGGTTGTCCAAAAGTGGCTCGAGGTAGCGCTCCTTGAGTTCCGGCGTGCCGTAGTGGGCGAGGATCTCACTGTTGCCCGAGTCGGGCGCCTGCGAGCCGAACACTATCGGTGCGCATTCCGACCGGCCGAGGATCTCGTTGAGTAGTGCCAGCTTCACCTGGCCGTAGCCCGGGCCGCCGAGATGCGGGCCGAGGTGAGTGGCCCACAGGCCGCGGTCTTTGACGATCTGCTGCAGCGGCGGAATCAGCGCCTGACGCACCGGGTCGGTCAGGTCATGGGATTCTTTGACGATGTAGTCGATCGGCTCGCACTCCGAGCGCACGAACTCCTCGACCCACTTCAGTTGATCCGCCCACTCCGGATCGGTGGAGAAATCCCACGACATGTGTTTCGTCCCTTCCACTTACGACCAGGTTGATCTGCGGGCTGCCGCGTCGTCGGTGGCGTGGCTGAGAACCTGATTGCGGTTCTCCAGCTCCAGCGCCGGGCCGAGCCCCGCGGCGGCTACGTTGACTTGCAGCGCCCGCTTGGTCAGCTGAACACCGAACGGCGCCAATTCGGCAACCCCCCGGGCGATGTCGACGGATCGCTCGACAAGCTTCTCGGGCTCCACCAGTTGGCTGACCAGGCCGCGACGGTCCGCCTCCTCGGCAGACACGGTGCGCCCGGTGAGCATCCAATCCGCGGCGACCCCGGCCCCGACGATGCGGGGCAGGTGGTAGCTCATCCCCATCTCCGCGCCGGACAAACCGAGCAGGATCGCCGCATTCCCGAAGGTGGCTGCAGTGGAACAGATCCGGATGTCGGCCGCCAGGCTCAGTGCCAAGCCGGCGCCCACACACGCGCCGTTGACCGCCGCGATCACCGGCTGCGGCAGGTCTGCGACCGCACGCACCAGTCCCGCCATCGCCTCCTGGAACCGGAGCCGGTCGATGGCGGGAGCGTTGGCGTCGAGCATGCCCGGGCCGAAGTCACGGATGTCGATACCGGAACAGAATCCGCGACCGGCGCCGGTGATCACCACCGCGTGCGCCGACGTGTCCCGCGCCACCGAGGCCAGGGTGCGCGCAAGCTCGTCGCGCATCACCTCGTTGATCGCGTTGAGTTGCTTCGGGCGATTGAGCCGGATCAGCACGACGCCTCGGGCGGGCGTCTCGAACTCGAGCGTCTCGGTCATCAGACTCGCTCGATGATGGTCGCCGTACCCATCCCACCGCCGGTACACATGGTGACCAAGCCGGTGTTGAGGTCGCGGCGCTCCAACTCGTCGAGCAGGGTGCCGATCAACATCGCCCCGGTCGCACCTATCGGATGTCCGAGCGCGATCGCTCCGCCGTTGACGTTGACCCGTTCCGGATCCAGGCCCAGATCACGAATCGTCTTCAGCGGCACCGCGGCAAAGGCCTCGTTGATCTCCCACAGGTCCACGTCGCCGACGGTCATGCCGGCTTTGGAAAGGCAGCGCTCGGCGGCCGGACCGGGCGCGGTGAGCATGATGACCGGCTCGCTGCCGATGGCAGCGGCGGCCCGAATCCGTGCCCGCGGCGCCGCCCCCTGGGCCCGCGCCCACTCCGCGGACGCCAGCGTCACCAGCGCGGCACCGTCGACAACACCTGACGAGTTACCGGCATGGTGCACATGGTCGATGCGCGCCACATCGGGGTAACGGCTCAAACAGATCTCGTCGAAGCTGAGGTCGTCACCGTCAAGGCTCGCTGCGCCCATCCGGTCGAAGGCGGGCGGCAGCTTGGCCAACGTTTCCACTGTCGTTCCCGGCCGAGGGTGCTCGTCGGAGTCCGCAACGATCTCTCCATCAGGACCCAGCACCGCGATGATCGACCGGTCGAAGTATCCGCCCGCGATCGCCGCTGCGGCCCGGTCCTGGCTGGTGACCGCGAACGCGTCGACATCCGCTCTGCCGAATCCTTCCAGCGAGGCGATCAAGTCAGCCGAAACACCCTGCGGCACGGTCGGATACAGCCGACGGAACGCCGGATTCGCACCGTCGATCGTCGGCGCCCCGACGCTGACGTTCCAGCGTGACATCGATTCCACGCCGCCGGCCACCACCAAATCCTGTTGGCCGCCGGCGATCCCGGCGGCCGCCACCGTGACGGCCTGTTGTCCGGATCCACAGAACCGGTTCAATGTCATCCCGGGGACCGTCTGCGGCCACCCGGCCAACAGCAGCGACAGCCTGGCGATGTCATCCCCGTGCTCCCCCGCCAAGATTCCGTTGCCGGCGATCACGTCGTCGACGGCCGCGGGATCGAAGCCCAGCCGGTCGACCGTCGCGGTGAGGCACTGCGCCAACAGATCCTGCGGATGGATACCGTGCAGCGCGCCGCCGGGGCGGCCCCGGCCGCGTGGGGTGCGCACCGCGTCCAGGATGAGCGCGTCTCTGATGGTCGGCCCCCTTACTGGGAATGCGGCTTCGCCGAAAGCGAGAATATAGTTCTCTAGGCGCACTGTTGCATAGAAGGGTCCCGCACACAAGGAAACCGGCGCCGGTGCGGACTTTCCCATGCCAAACTGAGCCATGCGCTTTGTCCGGATGTGTTCTGCGGTTGCAGTGGCTGCGGTGTGCGTCGCCGGTTCGTCGGCTCCCGCCGGCGCCGAAGAGCCGCTACACCAAGTCACCTACAGCGTGTTCTCCGAGCTGCCGTTCCGGGCCGCCGACATCTACTACCGGGACACCGAACCGGCGAACTGGTCGGACTACAGCCACGACCCCTATGTGTTCAGCCCGAAGGTCGAGGCGGACATCGGTCCCACCAAGAAGTGGGTGCTCAACGTCCAGTTGGCGAACCCCGACGAGTGGGCGATGGTGGCGGCCACCAGCGGGCTATCGCCCACCCCGCCGAACGTTCACTGCGTGCTTGCGGTCGACGGCGTCGTCGTCGCGGAGAACTCCGGGCCCAAGGGCGCGCTCTGCTCGCTGCGCCACTGGTGAGCTGAGTCGTCCACCGGCTGCGGCGGACCTTCCATCAGCGTGAGATAGCGCTCGACCAGTTCCATGGTCTCCGCGTGGCCCGCGGTCACGCCGAGCGCCTCGCCCAGCATCACCACCGTCGACAGGCCGGTCAGCAGGATCGACCAGACCACCGGCGGCACTTCACTGGGCAGCACCCCGTGCCGGTCCAAGGCGGTCACGAACACTTCCCGCTGCTGCTCGCGGAAGAGCTCGGCGTATCGCGACATCTCGGTGCGCAGCGCCTTGCGATGATTGGCCAGCGCCGCCATCTCCATCGTCAGACGGCTGGCGTCGGGGTTGATCCCGAAGCGCCAGAGCGCCCACAACGGTTGCGGAGAGGCCAGCGCCACCCGGTGGGCTTCCATGCCTTGATCGGCGTAGCGGCGGAAGATCTCCAGGAACAGGTCGTCCATCGTGCGGAAGTAGTAGTGGACCAGTTGCGGCTTGAGTCCCGCCTTCTCGGCGACCCGCCGTGAGGT
This sequence comes from Mycolicibacterium rhodesiae, assembly GCF_002086695.1. Taxonomy (GTDB): domain Bacteria; phylum Actinomycetota; class Actinomycetes; order Mycobacteriales; family Mycobacteriaceae; genus Mycobacterium; species Mycobacterium rhodesiae. Next base: position 12,404 of record NZ_MVIH01000023.1, on the reverse strand, counting down.
CACCGCCGCGTAGCCCTCTTCGATCAGCAGCTGTTCAGCGGCGTCCAACAGCACCGCGCGATTCTTCGCGTCGGGCGCACCGATCCGCCGCGCCGATGCCATGTGCCACCTCTGCTCTGTCCACAACCGCCGATTGAACACGCCGATAGTACGTGGGCCGATGCGATCCAGCCTTGACCACGCACTTTACGCCATGCTAAGCAGGTGCACAGCAATCAGCCCGCTGGGAGGAAATAACACGCATGACCGATTTCGCCGCCGTTGACTTCCTCACCGATCAGTCGCTGGTTCCCGACCCGTACCCGTACTACGACTATCTGCGTGAGCAGAGCCCGGTATTGCGACTCGAGCCGCACGGATTCGTCGCCATCACCGGATACGAGGAAGCCCTCGAGGTCTACAAGAATCCCGAGGACTTCTCCAACATCGTGGCCCTCGGCGGCCCCTTCCCGCCACTGCCCTTCACCCCCGACGGCGACGACCTGAACGCTGCGATCGACGCACACCGCAACCAATTCCCCATGTACGAGCACATGGTGACGATGGACCCGCCCGACCACACCAGGGCGCGCTCGTTGCTCAGCAGGCTGCTGACCCCCAAGCGCCTCAAGGAGAACGAGGACTTCATGTGGCGGCTGGCCGACCGCCAGCTCGACGAGTTCCTCGCCCTCGGCCACAGTGAGTTCCTGGCCGAGTACGCAAAACCGTTCTCGCTGTTGGTGATTGCCGACCTGCTCGGCGTGCCCGAAGAGGACCATAAGGAATTCCGCACGGTGCTCGGCGCCGATCGGCCCGGCGCCCGGGTGGGGTCGCTCGACCACGAGAAGATGGGGCTCAACCCGCTGGAGTTCCTCGACGAGAAGTTCAGCGCCTACCTCGAGGAGCGTCGCCGCAATCCCCGCGAGGACGTCCTCACCGATCTGGCGAGCGCGAAGTACCCGGACGGGTCGACCCCCGAGATCATCGACGTGGTCCGGACCGCGACGTTCCTGTTCGCCGCCGGCCAGGAAACCACCGCCAAGCTGTTGTCCGCGGCCATCAAAGCTCTGGTGGAGCGGCCCGACCTGCAGCAGGCGCTGCGCGAGGACCGCAGCTTGATCCCGACCTTCGTCGAGGAGTCACTGCGGCTGGAAAGCCCGGTCAAGAGTGATTCCCGACTGGCTCGCCGGAGCACCACGCTCGGCGGCATGAACATCAAAGCCGGCACCGTCGTCATGGTGTTGCCCGGGGCGGTCAACCGAGATCCGCGGCGATTCACCGACCCGCATGAATTCCAGGTCCGCAGGCCCAACGTCCGCGAGCACATCGCGTTCGGCCGTGGCGCCCACTCCTGCCCCGGCGCACCGCTGGCGCGGGTGGAGGGACGGGTCTCGCTGGAACGCATGTTGGACCGGATGGGCGAGATCACCATCGACGAGGAGTTCCACGGCCCGGCCGGGGACCGCCGGTACAACTACGAGCCCACGTACATCCTGCGCGGGCTGGCCGACATCCACGTCCGGTTCACCGGCAGGGGCTGACCTCGCCGGTGTCGGGGCAGCGCTCAGGCGTCGCCCTGCACCCAGCGGGTCCGCCCGCCGGCCGCGACGCAGGTCAAAAACATCCCGTCGGGAGCCTGCGCGACGGAGTTCTCATAGCCCACGCAGTCGGCGTTCAGATTCTTGACGCCCACCATCGGCGGCGACCGGAAATACCGCGGCTCGTAGCGCCGCGGCGAGCCGCAGAAGATCAACCGGCCCCAGTTGTTGCGCGTATCGACGCCGAACACGTAGTACGTCGTATTGCTGCACGGGGCACCGAGTTCGACACCCGGCGTGATGCCCGGGGTGCAGAACGCGTCATTGCATTCGTTGGCGTTGATCGGCGGCCCGTCGGGATCCGCGGACGCCGACGCCGGCATCAACATTCCAGCCGCCATGAGTGCAGCAACAACTGCCACGGTCGATCGCACCCGAACACTCTCGCATATTCGGTAACCGAATTCTCCGGCGTTGAAGAAGAAACCGGGAAGAAAAACCCGCCTCCCACAGACCGGGTTGGCCGCTGTGTAATGCTGGGCGGCAGTGCTAGCGTCGCGCGTCGCCATGCGACCGCGATGGACGAGGAGGGTCCCATGCCGCCGGGCAACCGTGAATCCGAAGCTCCCGACGCCGACGACCTGAACTCCGCCGAGGCGGCGGAGGCTGCAGCAGCGGCGGCCGAGGCTCGGGCCGAGGCAGCCCGGGCCCGCGCAAACGAATTGCGCCGCAAGCTGGCCGAGACTCGCGACGAGTCGCCGGAAGTCCCGGAGACCGGGACCCAGACCGGGACCGATCCCGAGAGCGTCGACGCCGAAGCCGACGCCACCGAAGACGACGAACCCGCACCTGCCGACGACCTCGAATCGGCTGCCGCACCAGAAAAGAAACGCCGGCGGCGCTCCTGGGGCAGGATCGTCGCCGCGGCGGTCGCCGTCCTCGCGATCATCGGCTTACTCGGCGGCACCGGGTGGATGGTGTGGCAACACCGGGACGCCGAGGCACAGCGGCACCGCACCGCCGAGTTCTCCGCGGCAGCCCGCCAAGGCGTGGTGAACCTGATGTCGATGGACTTCAATCAGGCCAAAGAGAGCGTGCAGCGAGCCATCGACGACTCGACGGGCAAGTTCAAAGCCAATTTCGAGGACGGCGCCGACGATTTGATCAAGGCGATGCAGCAGTCGAAGGTCGTCACCAAGGTCACCGTCAATGACACCGCCGTCGAGTCGATGGACAAGGATTCGGCCACCGTGCTGGTCGCGGCCACCTCACAGCGCACCGGACCGGATGCGCCCAAGGAGGATCAGCAGCCGCGGGTTTGGCGGGTCGTGGTCAGCCTGCAGCGCGACGGCGACCAGCTGAAGGTGTCGGACGTCGAATTCGCCTGACCGGCGACCAGAACCACCCAAACCCTTTCTCCGGCACACGAGAAGACGGTATTCTCCGATCACGAGAATGCCAATCTCGCAGCGTGCGACAATCGGGGCTTCGCACCGTGCGCACCGAACGTGGAGGAAGCCAGCGTGAAATCCCTTGTGATCACCACGGTGGTGGTGGCGGCAACGGTGGCCCTCGCACCGCCGGCATCCGCTGAGATGTACCTGGGCAATTACGAGCTGATCATGCCCGACCGCAGGGACTTTCACACCTGGGTGTGGTCGGCGATGACGCCGTGCAAGGCACCGAACACGTATGACAACCTCCCCAATTGCATTCACATCCTCACGCTGCCGCGGCCGATCGCCAAGGCCGTCCAGAGTGTCGGTGATGCACCGCTGGTCAACGGCCAGTACACCTTCACCGTCGACGACCCCTTCGGCCTGCGGTGTGGCGACATCTACTACGGGCCAACCATTCCCACCCATGACGTGTACACCTGGGACGCGAACACCCTTGCCGGGTCGATGGTCTCGACGTTCGATGCCGGGTGTGACGGCACCCCGGGCGGCAGCTTCACCTACCCGTTCAGCCTGAACCGGATGTGACCATGCGACTTACCTCGAAGATCAGCGCCGCAGTCCTGGCCGTTCTGTGCACCGCAACCGGTTTCGCGGCACCCGCACTGGCCGACGATCCGATCCCCGGTGGCGATCCGGCTCCTGCCCCACCGCCGCCGGCCTACAACGTGCGGTATACCGTCACCGCCGACAAGCCGGTCAACGCCGAGATCTACTACCGCGACACCGATCCGCCGTCGTTCTCCGACTACAGCCATGACCCGTACGTGTTCAGTCCCAACGCCGAAGCGGCAGTCGGGCCCAACAAACCCTGGGTTCTCGAGGCCACCCTGACCGACCCCATGCAGTGGGGCATGGTTCTCGTCCAGGCGACCGGGTCACTCCCGAAGGCGACTGCGGGCTTCAACTGCACGATGGAGATCAACGGTCAGGTGGTGAAGCGCAACAGCGGGCCCAAAGGCGCGCTGTGTTCGCTGCGAAACTGGTAGCAGTTACAGCTTTTTCATGTAGAACGGCATGTGGATGACCGGCGACTGATTGCGCCCGCACGACCCACTGGGGCCGATGACCCGGTTTTCTCCGGTGTATTCCGTGGCTGCGGGGTCGACGTGGCCGTCGCTGCCGACCGGATAGATCTTGTACTCCTGGAAGCCCTCGATCGCCGCACCGTCGGCACAGAATCGCCAGTTCGGAACTGTTCGTTTGACGTACCACAGACCGTCGATCGTATAAATGGGCGCGGTCCACCCCGCATCGCTCGTCACGGTCCCGGTGCACTCCGTTGGTGAGATGCACTGGGTTGTGATCGTCCAGGTACTGCGTTCCGATGGCTGGTCCTGGTAACGATCGTTGACCTTGGCCCAGTCACCGTTGGACGACGTCAGGAATGTGCCGTTGATGCCCCAATTCTGATCCGCCGTTGCCGGTGCCGCGCAACAGATTCCAGCGACAGTAGTGGCCGCGCCGACCGCGGCCAGTGCTTGAACTACACGCATCGACGTACCCCTTTCAGCTCTGCAGCATGTCCTGCCATGTCGTTGCCGGCTTGGCGAGGTTGGTCTGGCGGTACAGCGTCCCGTCGCTACCCATGTACTGGCCCGTGCGCGGATCGTACTTCGCGACCTGCAGCGCCGGAGCCTTCTGCGGATTCGGAGTGAAAGCACTCGGCGCGACTTGCGGCACACCCGGTTCTGGCGGTGGGGCCGGCTGCTGATCAGGAGGCAACATATTGGCCGGGCCCGGCAAATTGATCGGAGCCGGACCGATGTCCCCTTCGGGGCCCGGCGGCGAGACGGGGGGTGTCTGGTAGATCGGCTGGCCAGGCAGCAACGGACCGGGCCCGGTACCCGCGAAGTTCGGTGGCGGCGAATCCACCGGCGGCGCACCAGGTGGCGGTGCGCTCACCCCCGGCGGCAACGGCGTACCCTGCAGCGGCCCGTAGATGTTCGAATCCGGCAGAACCCGGCTGTCGACCGGGATGCCCTGAGCGACCAGGTTCGGGTCAATGGGGTAAGGCCCGGTGACGTGCTGGCGCTGCGCCAGTGGCTGGAAACCGTTGGGGTCGTTACACAATTCGACCGTCGGTGCACGCTTGCCCGGATGCTCCATGCACGGATAATTGCGGGCTCCACGAACCGCGACCGGCGAATCCTGCGGCAACTTGCAGTACAGGCCGTCAGGTGTGTCGATCACCGACGTGTCGGCGGGATTGCGCCACGACGACGGCGGAAGGAACCCGACTGTACACGATGCGGGATCACCAAGGCCCAGCGAGAAGTCACCGTTCGGCAGACCGGTCGGGCTGTTGCTTGGCAGGTACGTCTGGATCTGGGCGACGAACGGCGGAACCAGCACCAGCAGTTGCTCGACCGACTTGTTGTAGGTAAGGAAAATCTGACCGAACGTGGTCATGTTCGCCAACAGGACGGGCAATGTCGGCTTTATCTGCTCGAGCAGCTGCGACGTCTCCTGTGCGAACCCGGGGCCATCGTGCAGGATCGACCGGAACTGCGGGTCGTTGTCGGCCACCTGCTCGGTGATCCCCGCCAGGCTCTGCGCCCAGGTGCGGATCGAGTCGGTGGTCATCTCCTGCGCCCCGACGAACGGGCGTGCGTCGTCGATCAGGGCGCGGGTGTTGTCGGAGACGCTGTTGGCGTCCCGTGTGATCGTTGCACCGGAGTCCACCAGCGAGCCGAAGTCGTAACCTGTGCCGTTGAACGCCTGGTAGGTCTCACCGAGCAGTTGGCTCAGCTTGTCCTTCGGGATGGTGTCCATCAACTTGCTCACCTGGTCGAGCATGGGTCCGACCGCCTGTGGAATCGACGTGTTGCCGACCGGAATCACCGAACCATCCTGCAGGTAGGGCGCTTTGTCGCTGCGCGGCAGCAGCTCCACGTACTGCTCTCCCACCGCGGACATGCTCCGCACCTCGGCTTTGAGGTCCGCTGGAATCTTCGGCGACGTGTCCAGCGACAGCGTGGCCTGGGCCCCGCTGTCGGTCAGCTCGATGGAGGTGACCTTGCCGACCTGCAGCCCGCGGTAGGTGACATTGCTGAACTTGTACAGACCGCCGGTAGCGGGCAGATCAAGCGTGACCGTCAGCCGCCCCAATCCCAGCAGGGTGGGGAGCTGAATGTATGCCAACAGCATGATCGCAACGCCGACGATCGAGGCGACCGTGAAGATGATCAGCTGCGTGCGAACAAAGCGCGTGAGCATTAGCCGCCCCCTCCCGTCGGCGGTGCCGGCGGCATGCTCGCCGGCGGATTTCCCTGTGCCCCATATGGTCCCGCAAAGATGGGCTGGACGCCCGTAGCGGCCAACTGTTCCCGTGTGTAGATCTGGCTGCCCGGCGGCGCGACTGGCGACGGCGGCACAAGCGGAAGGATCGGACCCGCGGCGGCAATTGCCGCCGGTGGCGGAGCCTGGGGAGGATTGTCGTCGAAGACATCCGGTGGCGGTGGCGTGACCCCGGTTTTGAGGGGGTCGTAGGTGTAATTCAGAAATGCCGGATCACCTGGCGCGGGAATCAACTGCGCCTTCGCGTCTCCCCACCGCGTGCCCAGCATCAACGTGCGCTTCAACCGCGGGACAGTCAGGTCGATCACCGCGAACAGGTTGTAGTAGTCGCCGCGGATCGCGCGATCCATGAAGCTCTGGGTGAACGGGAAGTGGACGGCGTATTCGAGGAGTGCATCGAGATCGGGACCGACATCGGCGAACGCCTTGAAAGCCGGCTCCAGGTTTTTCAGGTTCGCCACCAAGTCGGCCTGTGACTCATTGACAAGAGTGTTCGCGGTCTCACTGAACGTACCGAGCTTGCGTAATGCCGTTGTCAGCGTTGGCCTTTCCTTGACCAGCACGTCAATGGCGGGCGGAATCTTCTGCAGCGCGCGGGTGAGGTCGTCACGCTGGCCGGCGAATGTCGACGTCATCCGATTCAGCGACTGGATCACTGACACGATGTTGTCCCGCTGGGCATCCAGCGTTCCGACGAAGGTGTCCAGCCTGGTGATCAGGTCGCGGAAGGCCGCCTCGTTGCCATGGACCGCCGTGCTGAAGTTGTGGATGACGTCACCGATCTGGCCCAACCCACCGCCATTCACGACAGCCGCCAGCGAGGCCAGTGTCTGCTCGGTGGTCGGATAGGTCGAGGATGCATTCAGCGAAATCGTCGCGCCCGGGTTGAGCTTCCCGCTCGGCGGTTGGCCGATCGGAGTGTTCAACGACAGGTGCATGGAACCGAGCAAGCTGGTCTGGCCAACGCTGACGACAGCGTTGGCCGGGACGACGACATCGGGCTTCACCGAGAACTCGACGTCGGCATGCCAGTTCTTGACCGTCAACTTCCGCACGCTGCCGACGACGACGTCGTTCATCATGACCGGTGAGTTCGGCTCCAGAGTCGCGATGTTCGCCACCTCGGCGTGGTAGACGTCGGCATCGGATCCGCGGCCCACGGTACCGGGCAGCGGCAGCGAGTTGACACCCTGGAAGGCGCAGGCGCTGGTGGTGAGCGCGACCCCGCAACCAGCGATGACTGCACGCCGCAACGACTTTCCGCCGATCATGGTGTGCCTCCTGCCTCTGCGGCCAGCGGAGGGCCGGGTGCCGGACCGGGCGCCGGCCCGGCCGGGTTCAACATGCCGGGCAGCGACGAGATCACCGAAGGCGGTATCGCCGGCGATCCACCGGGCAACAGTTGGGCCGCACCGGGCGGCGCCTCACCCGGGGCACGTCCGGTGAATCCTGGCGGTCCCGGCATGACACCCTCGTACGCCGAATGGTAGGGCGGCAGCGGCGGGATGTCGGGGGTAGGACCGCCGGCGCCCGGGGCGAGGTTCGGCTGCGAGTAGACGAGTTCGTCAGGAGCGGCCGACGGCATGAGGTACGGATCAATCCCGATGGGCAGGTAATTGAAGTTGAGCAGGCGAAGCGCCGGGCCGAGGTACTGGCTGCACAGCTTCGCCGTTTCGGGGGCTGTGGTGTTCTCGATCGCACCGATTGCGCCGCATACGAATTCGGTCGGGTTAGAGAAGTTGTTCAGCACGAACTGCCCGACCGCACTACCCGATGACGGGTTGTAGATGTTGTAGGCGTTGCTCAACGCGTTCGGCGCGATGTGCAGGATGTTCTCGATCTCCATCTTGTTGTTCAGCAGGTTGGTGGTGACATTCGTCAGCCGCTGAATCTGCTCGGAGGCCTGGTTGCGGCTGCCCGCGACGAACCGCTGGATGTCGACGATCGCCACCGACAGGTTCTTCAGTGCGGCATCAAGATCCGACCGGTTGCCGTCGATCACGCTGGTCAGCGTCGCCAACCGATTCTGGAACATCACCACCTGCTCGCTGCTGTCACGCAGCGTCGTGACGAAGGTCTGCAAGTTCTTGATGATGTCGACGATGTTGCCGCTGCCATTGGCGAGCACACGAGACACCCCGGCGAGTTCGGTGATGGTTTGCCGAAGCTTGTCGCCGTTGCCGTCGAGCGCATTGGCCGCACTGTCGATGAAGCGCGACACCGACGTGCCCGACACCCCGCTCTGCGGTCCCAAGTCGGTGGCCAGCCGGGTCAACTGCTCTTTGACTTCATCCCACTCCACAGGAATCGCGGTGCGGTCCAACGGGATTACCGCGTTGTCGGCCATTTTCGGGCCGACGTTGTTCCGGTAGGCCGGCGTCAACTGCACATAGCGGGCGGCAACCAGGTTCTGCGCCACGATCACCGCCTTGGCGTCGGCGGGAATCGGGACGTCGCGGTCGACGTCGAGCACCAGCTTGGTCTGGGTGCCCTGCGGTTCGATCGCCTTGATGGTACCCACCTTGACGCCCGACACCCGGACATCGTCACCGGGATAGATACCCGTCGCGGTGGTGAAGAGGGCGTTGACCGTCTTCGGGCCGAAGAAGATGTTGCGCACGAGAACCGCCGCACCCACCACCAGCAGCCCGGCCAGCAGAACCGACAGCACCTTCACCCAACGTCTGCGCATCATCAGCGGGACCCTCCCGGAATGCCGTTGTACGGCAACGGTAGTTCAGCGCGCGGCCCGGCATTGTCCGGTGGTTGGCCGGCGTTGACGCCACGACGGAAGCCGAACGCATAATCCAGGAACGGCTGCAACAACTCCGCGGGCTGCAGGTTGGGCACGTAGGCGTTGTAGTACGGGCCATTGGCCAGCGTCTCACCCTCGGACAGGATGAACTTCTTCACGTTCGGCAGCATCTGGGCAATGTTGTCTTTGTTCTTCTCCAGCACCGCGACAACGGAATTGAGCCGCTGCAGCGTCGGCGCCAGCTTGTCCTCGTTGTCGTGGACCAGGCCGGTCAGCTGCTGCGACACCGCCGCGGTGTTGGCGAGCAGGTCGACGATCGCCTCGCGCCGGTCGTTGAGCACACCCAGCAGGACGTTCGCATTCAGGATCAGGGTGTTCAGCTGCTGACTGCGCTGCCCCAGCACGGTGGTGACGTCGGCAGCGCTCTTGAGCAGGCCGGCCAGATTCTCGTTGCGGCTGTTGAGGGATCGGGACAGCTTGCTCAGGCCATCGAAGGTCGGACCCAGTTTCGGTGCGAGCTGGTCGATCGTGGCCGACAGCGTGTCCAGCGACTGGTTGAGCGAGGCGGTGTCAGTGCCTGCGGTGTTGGACGTCAGGTCGCTGACGGCTTCGGTGAGTGAGTAGGGCGATGACGTGCGCGTCGTCGGGATCACGTCGCCGGAGCGAAGAGTGCCGCTGCCTGTCGATTCCAGCGTGAGAACCCGCTCGCCCAGCAGCGAGCCGGTACGGATGTGCGCCGCGGTCTGCGAACCCAGCGCGTATTTGCCCGCGGTCGTGAAGGTGACCAGCGCGTCGCCGTTGTCCAGAACCACGTCGGTGACCGAACCGACCTTGATGCCGGAGAGCGTCACGTCGTTGCCGACGGTGATCCCGCCGGCCTCGGTGAACAGCGCCTGGTGGCGCACCGAGGTGGCCAGCTGCACCAGCCGCTCGGGCTGCAGGCCAACCGCAATGACCAGCATGATCAACACCGCGCCGAGGAAGCCGGCACGCCACAAGTTTGAAGCTCGGTATTTCAGCATTAGGGCTCCGCACACCTACCGGATTCTTGTTTGATCATCGGGAACACCCCGGTCCGTCCCTGAAGATCGGTCACCCGGATCGACAGGCCGCAGATGTAGTACATGATCCAGCTGCCGTACGCGCCGAGCCGGGCCATCTTGCGATAGTTGTCGGGCCCCCTCTGCAAGCCTCTGTCGAAGACGATCTTGTTGTCGTCCAACAGCGGTGCCAGACGGTTGAGCTGCTCGATATCTCCCTTCAGCGGGGCGCGGGCCTCGTTCAACAGACTGGTCAGCGACGCGGTTCCGTTGTCCAGCTGGGTGATCGCGGTGCCGATCGGTTCGCGATCCTGCGACAGCCCGGTGATCAGCTTCTCCAGCTTGTCAATGGCGCCGGAGAACTTGTCGCCGTCTTTGGCCAGAGTGTCGACGACGACCTTGAGGTTGTCGATGAGCTGTTCGACCGTTTGGCTGTTGTCGGCCAACGCATTCGAGAAGGAGGTGGTCTTGCCGAGCAGCGAGTCGAGGGTGTCACCCTGGCCCTGCAGGATGTTGATCAGCGACGCGGTCAGCGCGTTGACGTCCTGCGGGTTGAGCCCTTGGATCACCGGCCGCAATCCGCCGAGAAGGAGATCCAGATCGAGGGCGGACTGGGTGCGGTCCCGGGGTATCTGGGAACCCGCAGGCAGCACCCGGGTCGAGCCCGGTCCGTCGACGAGTTCCAGATACCGGTCGCCGGTCAGATTCAAATAGCGCACGGCCGCTTGGGTTCCCGTGGTCAGGACGATGTCGCGGTCGGCATCGAACTTCACCAGCACACTCTTGTCCGGCTGCAGGTCAACACTGTTGACAGTGCCGACCCGGACACCGGCGACGCGGACGGTGTCGCCATCCTTCAGCCGGGAGGCGTCACCGAACACCGCCGAGTATCCGTTGGTCGAACCGCTGCGGTAGTTGCTGAATGTCAGGAACAGAAAGGCGGTCAGGACCACCATCACGACGGCGAACACGCCGAACTTGACGAGTGTGCTTGTGGTGCGCATCATCCCGGCTGTCCGATCTGTGCGGTGTTGCGCGGCGGCCCGTCGAGCGGTCCGAACAACAGCTGCTTGAGACCGTCGGAGTTGAGCAGGATGCCCTGGTTGCCGTACTGCCACGGGTTGCTGCCCACGTCGGTCACGAGGTACTTGGACTTGTTGCCGTAACCGATGTTCGGCAGCCCCATGCACTGCGGGCCGCCCGTGGCCGCCACCTTCGGCAGGTTCGACGGGTACCGGTACCGGTCGATGCCCAGGGTGAAGGCGACGTTGACAATGACTCCCGGATCCATCGACGGCGGCTGCAGGCGGGCGACGTTCATGCCTTCGAGCGTGCAGTTGATCGCCGTCGAGTATTCGTTGAACAGGGCCGTGGTGGGCGCAAGCAGGTGAAGAACCTTACTGAGCGCCGGCTGGTTGGCTCCGAGCACCTCGTTGCCCTGATCGGCCAGCCCGATCATGTTGACCAAGAAGGTGTCCAGGTTCTGTTTTTCGTCGACGATGCTCTGGCTGATCTTGTTGGTGTTCTGCACCGTCCGCACCAGATCCGGCGCGGCGTCGGCGTAGGCGGCGGTCACCGGCGCGGTCAGCTCGATGTCCTTGGCCATATTCGGCAGGCTGGGCTCCATCTTGGCCAACAGGGCATCGAAGTCGGCGATGGTTTGGCCGAATTGCTTGCCACGCCCGGCGAATGCCTCAGAGAGGGCGCCGAGCGTTGCGTTCAGCTGGGTCGGATCGATCTTGTTGAGGATCTGATTCAGCTGTTGGAACACGGTGTTGATCTCGACCGTGACGTGCTGCCCCTGCAGAACCTGCCCTGCGTACATCGGTTTCGGCGACGGATCGGTCGGGGGTTCGAAGTTGACGTACTTGGCGCCGAAGACCGTCGTCGAAGCGATGTCGGCGACCACGTTGGACGGGATCTTGCGCAGCTGCGCGGGATCCATCGCCAGCCGCAGTTCGGCAGTGCCGTCGGGCCGGGTTTGGATCGACTCGACCTTGCCGACCTGGACACCGCGCATCTTCACCCTGGCGTCTGGATTCATGACGAGGCCGGCGCGGTCGGAGATCACGGTCACCGGAACGGTTTTGGTGAAGTCGCCGCGGAACAGCCCGACGGCGACGGCGACGATCGCCACCACAAAGACCACGGTGGACAGACCGGCCACCGGCCGTGTCCAGCTCTTGGCGCCGAAGCTGGCGCCGGTTCGGGCTGCCACCGGGACTGCGGCGGTTTCGGTTTCGGAGCGGTCGGCCGGGCCCGGACCGAGATTGCGTGTCACGTCATCTCCCTATCCGGACAGGTTGAAGTTGCCGTTGGAGCCGTAGATGGCCAG
>NZ_MVIH01000022.1 GCF_002086695.1 Mycolicibacterium rhodesiae | reverse complement strand
GGGCGGCGGGGGCGCCTCGGTGGTGGTCACCGCGCTCGTCGTCGGCTGCGGAGTCTTGGCCACCGTCGAGTCGCCGGAGCTACAGCCCGCCAGCGCCGCGGTCAGCGCGACTGCCGCCGCAGCTATCTGTAGGCGATCCCACACACCCGCGACGCTACCGGCCTTCGCGGATGGAATCGGGTTACGGCACGCTGCGGCAGTAGACTGCAGATCCGATGACAACCCCGGACGACGCCCCCCAGACCTTCGCCGACCTGCAGATCCACCCCGCGGTGCTGCAGGCCGTTTCTGATGTCGGATACGAAACCCCCTCCGCGATCCAGGCCGCCACCATCCCGGCATTGCTGGCCGGCTCCGACGTGGTGGGCCTGGCGCAGACCGGCACCGGCAAGACGGCAGCCTTCGCGATCCCGATTCTGTCCAAGATCGACCCCGCCAGCCGCACCACTCAGGCGCTGGTGCTGGCGCCGACACGGGAGTTGGCCCTGCAGGTGGCCGAGGCGTTCAGCCGCTACGGCGCTCATCTCAAGGTCAACGTGCTGCCGATCTACGGCGGCTCTTCCTACGTGCCGCAGCTGGCCGGCCTCAAGCGCGGCGCGCAGATCGTGGTCGGAACGCCGGGACGCGTCATCGACCACCTGGAGAAGGGCAGCCTCGACCTGTCGCACCTGGACTACCTGGTGCTCGACGAGGCCGACGAGATGCTGCAGATGGGGTTCGCCGAGGACGTCGAGCGCATCCTGGCCGACACCCCGGAGTACAAGCAGGTGGCGCTGTTCTCGGCGACCATGCCGCCGGGCATCAAGAAGATCACCACCAAATATCTGCACGATCCGGTCGAGGTCACGGTCAAGTCGAAGACCCAGACTGCCGAGAACATCACTCAGCGCTATTTCCAGGTGTCGTATCCGCGCAAGATGGATGCGCTGACCCGGCTGCTCGAGGTCGAGCAGGGCGACGCGATGATCGTGTTCGTCCGTACCAAGCAGGCCACCGAAGAGGTCGCCGAGAAGCTGCGGGCCCGTGGGTTCGCCGCGGCGGCGATCAACGGCGACATCCCGCAGGCGGTGCGCGAGCGCACCATCTCGCAGCTGAAGGACGGCACGATCGACATCCTGGTCGCCACCGATGTGGCCGCCCGCGGATTGGACGTCGAGCGGATCTCGCATGTGGTGAATTTCGACATTCCGCATGACCCGGAGTCCTACGTCCACCGCATCGGGCGCACCGGCCGGGCCGGCCGCTCGGGCACCGCGCTGTTGTTCGTCACTCCGCGGGAACGCCACCTGCTGAACTCGATCGAGCGGGTCACCCGGCAGAAGTTGGTCGAGGGCCAGCTGCCGTCGGTCGAAGACGTCAACGCCCAGCGGGTGGAGAAGTTCCGCGACTCGATCACCGACGCGCTCAATGCGCCCGGGTTCGAGATGTTCCGCAGGCTGATCGAGGACTACGAGCGCGACAACGACGTGCCGTTGGTTGACATCGCCGCCGCGCTGGCGCTGCAGAGCCGCAACGGCGAAGAGTTCTTGATGACCGAGCCGCCGCCGGACAAGCGGCGCGAACGGCCCGACCGGCCTGATCGCCCGGACCGCGACCGCGCGCCCCGCAAGACCCGCGACGATCTGGCCACGTACCGCGTCGCGGTCGGCAAGAAGCACAAGGTCGGTCCGGGATCGATCGTCGGCGCGCTGGCCAACGAAGGCGGCTTGCACAGAAGCGATTTCGGGCACATCACGATCAAGGAAAACTTCTCGCTGGTCGAGCTGCCCGCGAAGCTGTCCAAGGAAACGCTGAAAGCGCTTGAGAAGACTCGTATTTCCGGTGTCCTGATCGATCTGCAGCCTGATCGGGGCAACCCACGGTACGACTCACGGCCCTCCAGCGGGAAGCCCCGGCGCACGAGCCGATGATCGCGTCCAGCCAGGTCGACCAAGGCGGACTGGAAGCAGTCTCGGGTGTCGACCGGGTCGCCTCGCTGACCGGTGTGCGTGCGGTCGCGGCGCTGCTGGTGCTGGGCACGCACGCCGCCTATACGACCGGAAAATACACGCACGGCTTTGTGGGTCTGGTGTATTCGCGCCTCGAGATCGGCGTACCGATCTTCTTCGTGCTGTCGGGCTACCTGTTGTTCGGCCCGTGGGTCCGCGCCGCCGCAGCCGGGCAGGCGGCACCGTCGGTCCGCCGGTATGCCTGGCACCGGGTGCGGCGCATCATGCCGGCCTACGTGATCACCGTGCTTGCCGCCTATCTGATCTACCACTTCCGGTCCGCCGGACCGAATCCCGGCCACACCTGGATCGGGCTGCTGCGCAACCTCACCCTGACCCAGATCTACACCGACAACTACATGTTCAACGGCTACCTGCACCAAGGGCTCACGCAGATGTGGAGTCTGGCGGTCGAAGTCGCGTTCTACGTCGCGCTGCCTGTCCTGGCGTGGGTGCTCCTTGTCGTGGTGTGCCGGCGACGCTGGCGTCCCGGCCTGCTGCTGGCCGGGCTGGCGGTGTTGGCGCTGATGAGTCCGGCGTGGATGGTGCTGGTGCACACGACCGATTTCCTGCCCAGCGGCGCGCGGCTGTGGCTGCCGGGCTACCTGGCCTGGTTCATCGGGGGCATGCTGCTGACGGTGTTGGGCGCCATGCGGGTTCGGGTCTTCGGGTTCATCGCGGTGCCGCTGGCAGTCGTCTGCTTCGTGATCGTCTCCACCCCGATCGCCGGCGAGCCGACCACGTCGCCGACCGGCATCGCCGAGGCGCTGGTGAAGACCGTGTTCTACGCGGTGATCGCCACGTTGATCGTCGCGCCGCTGGCGCTGGGCAACCGCGGCTGGTACGCAAGAGCTTTGGCCACCCGGCCGATGGTGTGGCTCGGCGAAATCTCCTACGAGATCTTCCTGGTCCACCTGGTGGTGATGGAGATCGCGATGGTGGAGGTGTTGCGCTGGCCGGTGTACACCGGGTCCGCGCCTGCGCTGTTCGTCGTGACGCTGATCATGACGATCCCGGTAGCGTGGCTGCTGCACCGGTTCACCCGCGTGCGCACCTAATCCTTGCGTTGAGAGCGCATCCAGAGCGAAGAATCTGCGAAATCCTCGCTCTCAGTGCGGCCTCAACGAGGAGCCAGAGTCGGTGGGGCACACCATCGGAACGACGAACTCTTCCAGGATCGCGCGCTCATCCTCGGCGTCGCGGCCGGGGAAGATCAGCAGCGACGTCAGCACCCGAACCAGCCAGCGGGCGCGGCGGTGGACGACCTCGGGGTCGTCGGGCCGCAGTGACAACAGGAAGCCCGATGTCAGCGCCTGGATGACCTCGGACTCCTCGGCGATTTCCGCGCCGATGGGGGAATCGGCGGTGGCGAACCATGATGACAGCGCGGGACTTTCCCGCACCAGCGTCATCGACGTGGTGAGCCCGGTCAGCAGCCGCTCCCGCGGGTCCGGGATGCCCTCGATCAGTTGGGTCAGCTGCTCGTAGAGCCGGTAGGCCTCGCGGTGCACGTACGCGGTGTACAGCACCTCCCGGTTCTCGAAGTAGCGGTACAGCGTGGCTCGCGAACACCCTGCGGCGCGGGCGATGTCATTCATCCCGACGTTTCGGACATCGTTGCTCGCGAACAGCTCACCGGCGGCGTCGAGGATGCGATCGGTGGCCACCTCTGCGCGGCGCGAACTCAGCCAGTCGCCTGCCATCAGCCGTGCACCCGGAACGGCACCGACAGCGGCCGACGCACGTAACCGCCACCGGCCCACACGATGCCCGCCTCGTCGATCTCGAAATCCGGGCAGCGTGAGAGCAATTCGGTCAACGTCACTCGCGCCTGCATGCGGGCGGCCGCCGCACCGAGGCAGTGGTGTGCGCCGTGGCTGAAGGTGAGGATGTTGCGCGGATGCCGGGTGACGTCGAGTTCGCCGGCGTCGGGGCCGTATTGGCGTTCGTCGCGGTTGGCCGAGCCGTACAGCAGCAGCACCTTGCGTCCGGCTGGAATGGTCCTGCCGTGCAGTTCCACAGGGCAGGTGGTGGTCCGGGCCAGTCCCTGCACCGGGGAGGTCAACCGGAGCAGTTCGTCCACGGTGTCGGGGATCAGCTCGGGCTGGTCGACGAGCAGCCGTCGTTGGTCGGGACGCTGGTGCAGCAGCGGCATCGAGCCGCCGAGCATGCCGGTCGTGGTGTCGTTACCCCCGGTGACCATCGTGAACGTGAAGGCCAGCACCGACAGCGTCCCGGCGATATCGCCGTCGGCACCGACACCGGCGGCCACCAGATGCGACACCGTGTCGTCTCCGGGTTCGCGCCTGCGCCGTTCGATCAGCTCGGAGAAATAACCCATCATCGAACCGATGGCGTCGCCGACCGATCCCAGAGCGCTCAGTCCGCTGGCATTGGCGGCGACGATCGCCTCGGTCCAGCCGTCGAACTGGTCGCGATCCTGCTCGGGGACGCCGAGGTAGTGCGCGACGACCATCGACGGCAGTGGCTTGAACAGCTCGGTGACGATGTCCCCGCCGCCATTTGCGCGCAGCCGTTCGATGCGTTCGACGACGAAGTCGCGCACCTTGGGTTCGACGGCCTCGACCTGCCGCGGGGTGAAGCCGCGTGACACCAGCCTGCGGAACTCGGTGTGCACGGGTGGGTCTTGCATCACCATCGGCGGATTGTCTTGCAGCCCAATCAGTTCCAGCTCGTTGTAGTTGACGGTCAGGCCCTGGGCCGAGGAGAAGGTCTCGTGGTCGCGGGCGGCGGCGAAGATGTCGGCGTGCCGGGACAGCACCCAGTAATCGTGGTCGGGATTCTCCGGAACGACGTGGTGCAGCGGGTCGCGCTCGCGCAGCGCCCGGTACATCGGCCAGGGGTCACCCCAGGTCTCGGCGGTGGCGAGCTCGAAGCGGGCCTCGGCCTCGTGAGACACAACAGCGGTCATGTCTTATGGTTACGACAAGTGTAGGGTTGTGTCAAGGGTGCGGATGGACGTTCCGCTCGATCAGGAGTGAACTCGGCAGTCCAACGCTGAGCGGGATGGTGAGTGCCTGACGCCCCCTAAGAATCGATCGGATTCCCAGGCAATGTCGCCAACAGCGCCGCCAGGCCGTATTCGAAGACGGCGTCGTAGTCGGTGGGTGACTGCAGTGCCCGGACCAGGTCACGGTCGGGCCAGTCATCGGCCCAGAGCGTGGGGTCTTCCTCGTCGTGTTTGGGGCCGCGCACCGCGGAGAATTGCATGATCGCCGAGGATATGACGTGGACCTCGATGGCCCGCAACACCAACGCTGCGCCGGTCCCGGTGACGCCGAGGCGGGCGAGCTCGATCGCCAGGCGCTGCTGCACCGGTAGGAACAACGCCGGCGTGCGGTTGCGTTCGTGGGCGATGCCGAGCAGATGTTGCCGGTCGATGAGTGCGCGGCGTTGCGCGCGGGCGAGCGACGCGATGCACTCGGCGGGATCGTCGGCATCGGCGGGCAACGCCGCCATGTCGCCGACCAGACGCTCGACGAGACTGTCGAGCAGCTTGTCCCGACCTCCGACGTGCCAGTAGATCGAGGTGACCGCGACACCGAGTTGTTCGGCCAGCCCGCGCATCGTGAACGCGTCGACGCCGTCGTGCTCGATCATCCTGGCCGCCGCGTCGAGGATGGACTCCGCGGTGACCGGGTCAGGACTGCGGGCCACCGGGCTCACCTCCGGTCATGCGTTCAACGTCCGGGAGG
The DNA here is from genome assembly GCF_002086695.1 of Mycolicibacterium rhodesiae. Taxonomy (GTDB): domain Bacteria; phylum Actinomycetota; class Actinomycetes; order Mycobacteriales; family Mycobacteriaceae; genus Mycobacterium; species Mycobacterium rhodesiae. The sequence goes on along the minus strand of NZ_MVIH01000022.1, from coordinate 71,050 downwards.
TCGAGGTAGCGCTCGAGGTTGCGGTGCAGGTTGATGACGCGCCGCTCCTCATTGGACAGCGTCAGGTGGGTGAACCCCGGTTGGCGCAGACCGCGCTGCAATCCGGCGAGCACCGAAATATCCTGCGTCAGAACCAGACCGGGATGAGCCGCCTCGGCGGTCATGCGCACGTCGACCGGTCGGGTACGCGGCGCCCCCGGCGCCATGCGGGTCCACAAGTACATGACCAGCTCGCCGTGTTCGGGGTCCGGGCCGGGGTGTGACGTCATGACCGTGAGGTGGTCGGCGTTGGTCAGCAACGTCAGGTTGGGGAACACGTTGTACTGGTGCAGCAGCATGATCTGTTCGGTGCTGGCCCAACCGAGGTCGACCCCGCGACCGGCCGCGAACTCCCTTGTGCGAGAGGCAATCACATCCGGCACCGAATCGCCGCCCGGGTACGATGTGCCCTCCTCGACACCCATCAGCAAGCCCTGGGTTGTCACGTACGCGTCCCAGACGTCGTCGTCGGAGATGGGTTCCTTCAGGTGCGGGCTCGGCACTCCGTAGAACTGCTCCGATTTTCCAGTGTGACCCCAGATCTGTTGCGGTGCATAGACATCATCCATGCACCGGTGCAGTTCGGGGTGCAGCGTCTGAATGTGGTAAGTCTCGCTGTAGCCGTCGGCGATCGTCTTCCAGTTCGCATCCACCTCGATCGTCATCGTGGCATAGCAATGGAAATCCTCGAGCCGGTTCCAGGCGATGTCGGCCGGCATCGCCTCCAGGTAGTCGCCGAGCGGTATCGCGTCGGTGTCGAGGTTGACGAAGACCAGCCCCGCCCAGACATCGACCGAAGCAGCGACGAGGGGGAAGTGCTCCATGCGCAGCACGCCGAAACCCTTGCGGTTGGGCACGCGCTTCAATGTCCCGGCGAGGTCCCATGTCCAGCCGTGGTAGCCGCAGCGCAGCTCGCGCAGCTCCGAGCCGGCCCCCGTGCACAGCGAATTACCGCGGTGCCGGCAGACGTTCTGGAATGCCCGCAGCTGCGTGTCGTCGTGGACGATCAGGACCGAATACGGCCCGCAGCGGTATTCGAAGTAGTCGCCGGGCTCCGCGACGTGATCGAGCGTGCAGGCGACCTGCCAGACACGCGGCCACATCTGCTGGTTCTCAAGTGTGGCGAACTCAGGGGAGTAGTAGCGCGCCGCGGGCACGCGGGTCGGACCGGCCGGAGGCGGGCCGATCGCGTCTTCGCGTCGAAGATCGTGCGCCGTGTGCGTCACCATGCGCCTCCTTGCGGAATCTTCTGCAAACGGTATTACACGCGACCCTGTAACGGTGTTACATTGGCGGCGGAATCCCATGGACATCGTGTGTCGAGGAGCAGCCATGTTCGACCTCAAGATCACCGGCGGGACCGTCGTCGACGGGACCGGATCCGATCGGTATCTCGCCGACGTGGCGGTCAAGGACGGAAAGATCGTCGAGGTGCGGCGCCGCGGCGCATCCGATGCGCCGCTGGAGGGTGAGGCTCGCGAAACCATCGACGCCACAGGCAAAGTCGTGGCACCGGGATTCGTCGACATCCACACGCACTACGACGGCCAGGTGAGCTGGGACAGCCTGCTCGAGCCGTCCAGCAACCACGGCGTGACCACTATCGTCACCGGCAACTGCGGCGTCGGCTTCGCGCCCGTGCGGCCCGGCTCCGAGCAGTGGCTGATCGAACTGATGGAGGGCGTCGAGGACATCCCCGGCAGCGCGCTCACCGAGGGCATGACCTGGGGTTGGGAGAGCTACCCCGAATACCTGGACGTGATCGGCAAGGGAAACTACGCCGTCGACGTCGGCAGCCAGGTGGCGCACGGATCGGTGCGGGCCTACGCGATGGGTGAGCGGGGGGCCCGCAATGAGCCCGCGACTCCCGACGACATCGAAGCGATGGGCCGGCTGGTGCGCGAGGCCATCGAAGCCGGCGCGCTCGGGTTCTCGACGTCCCGCACTCTCGGCCACCGCGCCATGGACGGCGAACCGGTGCCCGGCACCTTCGCCGCCGAGGACGAGTTGTTCGGCCTGGGCCGGGCGATGGCGGCCGGCGGTCAAGCTGTCTTCGAACTGGCGCCGCAGGGCGTGGCCGGCGAGGACATCATCGCGCCGAAGAAGGAATTGGAGTGGATGCAGCGCCTCGGCGCCGAGATCGACCGGCCGATCTCGTTCGGGCTGATCCAGGTCGACGCCGCACCCGACCTGTGGCGTGAGCAGATGGACATCTCGGCCGCCGCGCACGCCGCGGGCGCCCGGCTCTACCCGCAGATCGCGGCGCGCCCGTTCGGCATGCTGTTCGGCTTCCCGGGCCACCACGCCTTCACTCATCGCCCGACCTTCCGAAAGCTGAAGGGGGAGTTGGGTCGTGAGGAGCTCGCGCACCGGCTCGCCGACCCGGCGGTGAAGGCCGCAATCCTCGGCGAAGACGATCTCCCGCCCGACCCGAACAAGCTGTTCGACAACATGAACATCCTCGTCCAGTACGCCCTGGGTCGGATCTACCACCTTGGCGACCCGCCGGACTACGAGCCCACCGACGAGCGGACGGTCGAGAAGATCGCCGCAGACCGCGGCGAGGACCCGCTGGCCACGCTCTACGACCTCATGCTGGAGGCCGACGCCACCAACATGCTGATGCTGCCCTTCTTCAACTACTCCTACGGCAACTGCGACGCCATCCACGAGATGCTGACCCATCCGGCCGGTGTCGTCGGGCTGTCCGACGGCGGCGCGCACTGCGGAATGATCTGCGACGCTTCCTATCCCACGTTCCTGCTGACCCACTGGGCCCGCGACCGGCATCGTGGTGCGAAGCTGCCGCTGGAGCATCTGATCCGCAAGCAGACCCACGACACGGCGCAGCTGTTCGGCCTCAGTGACCGCGGTGTCGTCCAGGTCGGCAAGAAGGCCGACCTCAACGTCATCGACATGGATGCACTGCGGTTGCATCCGCCGAAGATGGCCTACGACCTGCCGGCCGGCGGAAATCGGTTGGTGCAAGGCGCGTCCGGCTACGCCGCGACGATCGTCAGCGGCACCGTCACGCGCCGCGACGGCGTCGACACCGGCGCGCGTCCGGGCCGGCTGCTGCGCGGCGCCCGCTGACGGCTATCTGAACACACCCAACTCGTCGAGCACATCGGCGTAGGCAAGCACGTCAGCGGCGAACAGTTGCGGCTGCTCGAACGCCGCGAAGTGACCGCCGCGGTCCTGGATCGAGTAGTGCACCAGGTGATAGTGCTTGTGCGCCCAGACTTTCGGAATCCGCACCAGCTCTTGCGGGTAGACCGCGTAACCGGTCGGGACATCGACGCGGCCTGACCACGGGCTGAGCGCACCGGTGCCTGCATGGGCCGCTTCGTAATACAGTCGCGCGGCCGAGGTCGCAGTGCCGGTCAGCCAGTACATCATCAGATTGTCGATGAGCCGGTCGGTGCGGATCGGCATGCCGTCGCGGACGTCGCTCCAGGCATGGAACTTCTCCAGGATCCAGCCGGCCAGACCCACCGGCGAGTCCTCGAGCCCGTAGCCGAGCGAATGTGGGCGGGTGCCTTGGATTTCCATGTAGGCGGTGCCTTCCGCCATCCGTTCGGCGGAGGTGATGAATGCGGCCACCTCTTCTTCGGTGACACCGTCCATGGCGTCGGGACCCTCGGCGGACGCGAACAGCATGTTGGTGTGGATGGCGACGGCGCGATCCGGGTAGTGCTCACCGAGGTATCGCACCACCAGGGCGCCCCAGTCGCCGCCCTGAGCCAGAAAGCGTTGGTAGCCCAGTTGCGTCATCACCTCGGCGACCACCGCCGCGACGACCGAGGTGTCGACGCCGCGTTCGGTGGTCGGGCCGGAGAACCCGTATCCGGGCATCGAGATCACCACGACGTGATACCGATCCTGCAGCAGCGGTAGGGCATCGAGGAATTCGATGATCGACCCCGGCCAGCCGTGTACGAGCACCAGCGGGATCGCGTTGCTGTCGGAGGACCTGCGGTGCAGGAAGTGGACGTGCTGGCCGGCGGCCGTGGTGACGAAGGAGCCCACGGCGTTGAGCTCCGCTTCGGTTGCACGCCAGTCGTACTCGTCACGCCACCGGTCGACGAACGCCTTCAGGAATGACTGATCGGTGCCGTAATCCCAGCCGCTGCCGGGCAGTTCGGCAGGGAATCGGGCGGATTCGAGGCGGCGGCGCAGGTCATCGAGATCGGCTTGCGGAACTGCGATCTCGAACTGCGTGGGGGAGTGAGTCATCGCCGTCCACCATAGTGAGGCGGCGAGGTTCGCGAGGGGCGTTGTCTCAAATGGCCGCGCCGGGATTCAGAATCCCGTCGGGGTCCAACGCGGCCTTGATCCGGCGATTGAGTTCCATGGCTTCCGGACCCAATTGACCTGCCAGCCATGGCTTCTTGAGCCGCCCGACCCCGTGTTCACCGGTGATCGTCCCGCCCAGCGACACCGCCAGGTCCATGATCTCACCGAACGCCTTCTCGGCTCGTTCGGTCATCGCGGCGTCGGCGGGATCGAAGACGATCAGCGGATGGGTGTTGCCGTCGCCGGCGTGGGCGATCACCGAGATCGTCAGGTCGCGGTCGGCCGCGATCTTGGCCACCCCGCCCACCAGTTCGGCCAGCGCGGGTAGCGGCACGCCGACATCTTCGAGGAGCAGCGAACCCTTGGCCTCCACCGCGGGAATGGCGAATCTGCGGGCGGCGACGAACGCCTCACCCTCGGCCGGATCGGATGTCGAAAAGCATTCCGTGGCACCGGCTTCGGTGAACACCCGGGCCATGTACTCGGCGTCCTCGGCGCCGGCCGGGCCCCGATCGTCGGAGGCGGCCACCATCATCGCTGCCGCCGAGCGGTCCAGGCCCATCCGCAGCTTGTCCTCGACGGCGTTGATGGCCACCGAGTCCATGAACTCCAGCATCGAGGGACGGATCCGCCCGGTGATTTCGACGACCGCGCCGGCCGCGGCCTCCACCGAATCGAAGGTCGCCACCACCGTGCACGCCGACGGCTGGGGCGGCAGCAGCCGCAGTGTCACCTCGGTGACCACCCCGAGGGTGCCTTCACTGCCGACGAACAGTTTGGTCAACGACAGCCCGGCGACATCTTTCAGGCGCGGCCCGCCGAGGCGTACCGCGGTGCCGTCGGCCAGCACCACCTGCAGGCCCAGCACGTAATCGGTTGTCACGCCGTACTTCACGCAGCACAGACCACCGGCATTGGTGGCGATGTTGCCGCCGATGCTGCAGATCTCATACGACGACGGGTCGGGCGGATACCAGAGGCCGTGCTCCGCGACCACCTTCTTGACCTCGGCGTTGAGCAGACCGGGCTGCACGACGGCGGTGCGCGTCACCGGGTCGACGGTGATGTCGCGCATCTTCTCCGTCGACAGCACGATCCCACCGTCGACGGCGGTCGCACCCCCGGACAGCCCGGTGCCCGCGCCCCGCGGCACCACCGCGACGCGGTTCGCCGAAGCCCAGCGCAACACCGTTTGCACCTCTTCGGTGCGGGTCGGCCGCACCACAGCCAACGGCATTCCGGCGGCGGGGTCTGCGGCGCGGTCGTGGCGATAGGACGCCAGGATGTCGGGGTCGGTGACGACGACCCCGTCGGGAAGCTCAGCGGCCAGGCCGGCCAGAGCGCTCACGGCCATTGCGCCATCCTAGGCGCGTCATCGTCGAGCTCCTTGAGCGCGGGCAACCAGGGGCACACGATGCCGATCGTCAGGATCGGCACAGCCAGCACCAGGAATGTCACCTTGAGACCGAACGCGTCGACCAGTGGACCGGCGATCGTGAACCCGATCGGACCCGCCGCGTAGGTCATCGACGTCATCACCCCGACGACCCGTCCGCGCAGCTGCTCGGGAGTGCGGGTCTGCATGATCGAGTTGTAGATCGGACTGATCGGCCCGTACACCAGCCCGACCAGGGTGGCGAACGACAGGATGACCGGCAACGGCGGCAGGAACGCAATGACCGCCACCGCGATCCCGAAGGTCAGCACCGCCGTCAGCACCGTCGCCCGCTTGCTGGCCACCTTCGACAACACAGTCCAGCTCAGCGCGCCGATCAACCCGCCGATCGACAACGCCATCAGCACCCACCCCAGCTGGGCCGGCTCATTGCGGTCGGTGAAGTACTTCGGGAACAGCACACTTTCCATCGGGAGGTACAACCCGGTGACGGCGAGATCGACCAGGCCCAAAGTGCGAAGAACCCGGTTGCGCCAGACGAACTTCAACCCTTCGGCAACTCCGGAAACCACACTCTCCGGCAGCTTTTCGCGTTGCGGACGTCCGGTGCCCTCCAGGCGCAGCACCGCCATCGCCAGGATCGCCAGCCCGAACAGCGCGGCGGTCACCCACATCGCGTTGACACCGCCGAGCGTCGCGATGAGCAGGCCGCCGACGCCGGGGCCGGTGATGTAGGCCAGGTTGAACACGGCCTCATAGACGCTGTTGGTGTGATCGAGGGTCCAGCCCGCACGGACCGCCGCCTCGGGCAGCATCGACTGCCGCGCGGTCATACCCGCCGGGTCGAAGAACGCGCCCAAAGCGGCCAGCGCGGCCAGGACGACGGTGTTCAGCACGTCGGTGCCGAACGCGATCGCCAAGACCGGGATCGCGGCAACCGCGATGGCCGACAGTGCGTCGGAGAGCATCGCCACCCGGCGTCGACCGACGAAGTCGACGGCGGTACCGGCGATGAGGGTGGCGAACAGCAGCGGCAGGGTTGCCGCGCCCGCGACGATCGAGGCATCCACCGCACTGCCGGTGCGCTGGAGCACCAGCCAGGGGAACGCGACCATGGAGATGCCGTTGGCGCCCGCAGCCAGAAAGGTCGAGGACAGGATCAGCAGCGCGGGGACGCGCGTGATGGTCACCGGCAGAGCTTAAGTTCTCGCGCGCCGCGCGGGACCCGGGCAGAGTGGACCGGTGACTCTGCTTCCACATCCGCGGACCGGCGTGCTGTTCTCCTCGCCCGTCCCGCCGGGTACGGGCTGGCCCGGGGACCCGGCCGTGCCTGAGACGCCGGTGGCCACCGACGCCGCCCAGGTGGCAGCTCTGGCGGCGCAGGCCCGCGACATCGGCGAAGTGGACGCCCAGGTCAGCGTGTGCCGCGCGTGTCCGAGGCTGGTCAGCTGGCGCGAGGAGGTGGCGGTCACCAAACGCCGCTCGTTCGCCGGCGAGCCGTATTGGGGCAGGCCGATCACCGGGTGGGGTTCGGCGCAGCCGAAGATTCTGGTGCTGGGCCTGGCCCCGGCCGCTCAAGGGGGCAACCGCACGGGCCGGGTCTTCACCGGTGATCGCTCGGGGGATCAATTGTTCGCGGCGCTGCACCGTGCCGGCCTGGTGAACCAGCCGATCAGTGTGGACGCCGCGGACGGCTTGTCCACCAAGGATATTCGGGTGGTCGCCGCCGTCCGGTGTGCGCCGCCCGGCAACAAGCCGGAACCCGCCGAGCGGTCGACGTGTGAGCCGTGGCTGACCGCCGAGTGGCGGCTGATCGCGCCGTCGGTGAAGGTGATCGTCACCCTCGGCGGCTTCGGCTGGGACGCGGCGCTGCGGTTGCTCGTCGACGACCTGCCCGCGCTGGCCAAGCCGAAGTTCGGACACGGCGTGGTGGTCGATCTGCCGTCGGGTCGCCAGCTTCTGGGCTGCTATCACCCGAGCCAGCAGAACATGTTCACCGGGCGGCTCACCCCGGCGATGCTCGACGACGTCTTCACCGACGCCGCCAGGCGGGCGGGTTTGCGGCGGTAGGTGAGGGAAGCATGCGCGCACTCGTATCGTTGAGGTGACTATGCGGCTTTCTGTCCTCGACCTCGTTCCGGTACGTACCGACCAGACCACCGCCGACGCGCTGGCGGCCACCGTACGGCTGGCCCAGACCGCCGACCGCTTGGGATTCACCCGGTATTGGGTGGCTGAACACCACAACATGCCCGCGGTCGCGGCCACCAGCCCGCCGGTGATCCTGGCCTACCTGGCCGCCCAGACCACCCAGCTGCGGCTGGGTTCGGGTGGGGTGATGCTGCCCAACCATGCACCGCTGGCCGTCGCCGAACAGTTCGCGCTCCTGGAGGCGGCCGCCCCGGGGCGCATCGATCTCGGTATTGGCCGTGCGCCCGGCTCCGACCCGGTGACGTCGTACATGTTGCGGGGCACCCGTGACGACTCAGATATCGAGAACTTCCCGCAGTACCTCGACGACGTCGCGGCGCTGATGAGCGCGCACGGGGTGCGTATCCCGATCCGCAACCAGGACTACATCCTCAAGGCCACGCCTGCGGCGGTCGAGGAGCCGCGGCTGTGGCTGCTCGGCTCGTCGATGTACTCCGCGCATCTGGCCGCCGCCAAGGGGCTGCCGTATGTTTTCGCCCATCACTTCGCCGGGCAGGGGACCGTGGAGGCGCTGGCCACCTACCGGTCGGAATTCCGGCCCAGTGTGGTGGCCGCCGAGCCGGTGACGTTCATGACGGTCAACGCGGTGGTCGCGCCGACCCGGTCCGAGGCCGAGGCGTTGCTGCTGCCGAACCTGCAGATGATGGCCCGCCTGCGCACCGGTCAGCCGCTCGGGCCGCTCGACCTGGTCGAGGACGCTGCGGCGCTGACGATGCACCCGCAGGCCGAGGCGATCATCGCCGCCGGGCGCAGCAAGGCCGTGGTCGGTTCACCGTCCGAAGCGGCCGATCAGGTTCGCGCGGTGGCCGCAGAGTTCGACGTCGACGAGGTGATGGTCAACCCCGTCGCGTCCGCCCGTCGCGGGACCGACTCGGCGACCGCTCCGGACCGGGAGGTCACGCTGGAACTGCTGGCGAAAGAGCTTTTCTAGCAGGTTTTTCGGAGCAACTACTCGAGCCTGTCCGGCGGACATGCTTGTTGTCCGCCTCCGAGCGACAGGCTCCAAGATTTCGTCGAAATCGACGCGGGCGTGACGTCTACTCGATCTTTCTCACGCTGCCGTCGATCTCGATGTGGGGTCTGTTGTCGCTCAGAGGCGGACGCTCAGGGTGTCAGGCGCACGACCGGGATCGGCCGCGTGGTCCCGCGCTGATACGAGCTGTACCGGCCACCGTTGTTCGAGTCGCAGATGTGCCACAGTCGCCCGTAGTCGGGGTCGTCCGGCATCAGGATGTGTGCAGTGACCGCCAAACGCCTTCTGCCGAGGTTGATTTCGATCTTCGGATGGGCGCGCAGGTTGTGATACCAAGCCGGGTTGCGGTCCGCGCCGGCATTGGATGCGACGACCAGATAGTCGTCGCCATCGCGGTAGTAGGCGAGCAGATTCGACCGCGGCTGCCCGGTTTTCGCCCCGACGGTGTGCAGCATCAACGACGACGGGGCACCGGGCATCCGGTGCCCGATCCACCCGTTGGTCCGCCGGTACAGCCATTCGTGCACCTTCACGAACGTCATCAGTGCGGTATCGGCCATGCCACTCTCATCCTGTTGTGTCGAGCTGAGACAGGGCGTCGCGCAGGATCCGCCCGGTGCTTTCGCGATCGGGGTCGCGGCGCAGCAGCATCCCCTTGGCGAATGACAGCTTGTCGCCGTCGCGCCGCGGAATCACATGCAGGTGAATGTGAAACACCGTCTGCATTGCCGACTTGCCGTCATTGATGGCGATGTTGTTGCCGGTCGCCCCGAGATCGGACGCCCGGGTCGCCTGCGCGATTCGCTGGCCGACCGCAAGCATCCCGGCCAAAGTCTCGGCCGGGGTGTCGGTGAGGTCGACGGTGTGCCGCTTGGGCACCACCAGGGTGTGGCCCCGGGTGAACGGGCGGATGTCCAGGATGCCGAGAAAGCCGTCGTCCTCGTGAACGCGGATGGCGGGTGCCGTCCCGGCGACGATCTCGCAGAACACGCATGCCATCTGGCCACCGTAGCGGGCAGCGTTAGGCTGCGGGAGATGGACTCCACCGACATAGCCTTCGCCGGTGCTGCCGAGCAGGCGCGCATGCTCGTCAACGGCACCATCACCGCTCCCGCCCTGCTGGAGTTGTATCTCGACCGGATAGCGCGCGTCGACCGGGAGTTGCGGGCCTATCGCGTGGTGCTCACCGACAGCGCCCGTCGGGAGGCCGCCGCCGCGCAGGAGTTGCTCGACGCCGGTGAACGCAGGCCGCTGCTGGGTGTGCCGATCGCGATCAAGGACGACGTCGACGTCGCCGACGAATTCACCTGCTACGGCAGCAGCGCCTACGGACAGCCGCCGACGAGCGATGCGCTGGTGGTGCGCCGGTTGCGGGAGGCCGGTGCGGTGATCCTGGGCAAGACGTCGGTGCCGGAGATGATGCTCTGGCCGTTCACCGAGACGATCTCCTTCGGCGCCACCCACAATCCGTGGGATCTGGAGCGCGCACCGGGCGGCAGCAGCGGCGGCAGCGGTGCGGCCGTGGCCGCGGGGCTCGCACCCATGGCGTTGGGCTCCGACGGGGCCGGGTCCATCCGCATTCCGTCCACCTGGTGCGGGCTGTTCGGACTGAAGCCGCAGCGGGACCGGGTGCCGATGGCTCCGCACGACGACGCGTGGTGTGGGTTGTCGGTCAACGGCCCGATGACGCGCACGGTGGAGGACGCCGCGCTGTTCCTCGACGCGACCTCGGCGTTGCCCGGTCCGTCGGGAGGGTTCGTCACCGCCGCCAATCGCGAGCCCGGCAGACTCCGAATTGCCTTGAGCACCAAGCTGCCTCCGACGATGCTCGGTCGGGTCGGGAAGGCGCAGCAGAAGGCACTCGACGGTGCGGAGGCGCTGCTGCGCGACCTCGGCCATGAGGTGTTCTGGCGCGATCCCGACTATCCGGCGTGGGCGGTCTACGGCCATGTGCTGCCGCGGATGTGGCGCGGCGCGTTCGAGGATGCGACCGCCCTGCCACACCGGGAGCGGCTCGAGCCGAGGACCAAAGGCATTGCGCGGCTGGGCCGGTTGATCTCCGATGCGCAGATCGCCAAGGTGCGTGCGGCCGAACCGGCACTCGCGGCGCGGGTCCAGTCGATCTTCGACCACGTCGACGTGTTGATCACCCCCGGCACCGCGACCGGTCCGTCGCGCATCGGTCAGTACCAGCACCGCGGCGGCGTCGCGACGCTGGCGATGGTGTCGGCTCGGGTGCCGTTCAACGCCATGTTCAACGCGACGGGCCAGCCCGCCGCCGTCGTCCCGTGGGGTCTCGACGACGCTGGGGTTCCGATGTCGATCCAGCTGGTCGGCCGGCCCTCCGACGAGGCGACGCTGCTGTCGTTGAGCCATCAGATCGAGATGGCGCGGCCATGGGCAAATCGGAGACCGCCGGTCTCCTGACGCGGTAGTTGCGGGTCTCAGCTCGGTGCGGTTGGTGAGGCGGGCGCGCCGACGACCGGTAGCAGCTGATCCCGGAGGAACTCGAGCTGGCCGAGTTCGGCAAGCAGCCGCGCGGCGATCGAGCCGGTTGCGCGCGTCGTAGCCCACCAAAGGTGCACCCGCCGAACCGAGGTGGCCTGTGCGCGGGCATGGCAGGCGGCGTTGATCACAATTGCTCTCGCGTGAATGCTGTAGGGCAGGTGGATGATTCGCGGCGGCGTGCGAGTTTGGGCGCCGTACCTACTCTCGTAGAGCTGCGTGACGACAAGACTGCCACTGTCGCGCTCATCCAAAGCTGCCGTTACCGGGTGTGCGGGATCGGCAAGCAGGCCCACCAGCAGATGGGCGGATCCGAGGAAGTCGCTGCCGTACCGATACGCCGCCGAGTGGGCGGCGCTCAGTGCCTGCTTCGCGGGCTTGTTCAGCGACGCCAACGCCTGCGCCGTTCGTGCGGCGCTGAGGTCGCCTTCCGGAATCGGAGCACCCGCGATCATCCGCGAAATTTACGGCCTCGAAGGCAAGTGCGCAATATCGCGATATTGTAGTTTGGCTAAATTAATTGCCGGTAGGCGTACCCGAGGTCATGGCCAGTACTCCCGCCGGAGCTGGCCCTGAGTGATCAGGATGTTCACTGAATCCTCCCAGCGGCGAAGTTGGGACGGATTGGTGAGCGGCTCGGCGAGGTGTTGCTCGAGCTGCCGGCGGAAGACAATGGCGCCGAAGACCAGCAGCAGGGGATTGAGTGCCGCCCACACGACATCGAGATCGGGGTGAACTGCTCCGGCTTGCGCGAGCTGCTCCCATCGCGCGATTCCCATTCTCGCCATCGCGTCGAACAACCCGACGCCGCTCGCGGCGCCCTCCACCAGCTGGCGCCCCATGAAATCCAAAGCCGCAACATGTTCGGCGAACAGCCGGCTCACTCTGCGTCCGATCTCAGGGGCCGACTCAGCGGGCGACTGTGGCATCGGCTGGGCCATCACGGCGCCGATGACCTCGAGCGCGTGGGCCTCCACCGCCGCGATCAAGCCCACCTTCGAAGTGAAATGGTGCTGTACCAATCCCACCGACACCCCGGCGGCGTCGGCGATCGTCTGCAGCGTCGTCTCGGCGGTGCCCCGTAGGGCGAAAAGCTCCAGCGCCGCTTGAATGATCGCGCTCCGTCGCGAGCCTTCTACGGAAACGTCCGAGTCCACAATCTCACCTGTCCACGGCGTTAGCTGTTCCGTCCACGGCGAGCCGGCCGGCGACCCGCCACCACGCCACTACGGCCGTCACCCTGCCGTTGGCTACGTCCATCGGCGGACTCCGAGGTCAGGCCAACAGGCTCTACTCAGCGATTGTGACAGTTCAGCGCGTCTGGCGATGCGTTGATTCGCTCGGCGCGTCGGGTGCGGCATTCTCGAATGGCGCAAGCGCCGAACTCCAGGCCGCGAGTTTGTCGGCGTAGCGCATGGTCTGCGCGGGGCTGGTCGACGGCAGACGCCCGAACGTGGCCGGCACGTCGAGGTGGACGAGCCGGGTGAAGTTGCGCTCGGCGGCCGCGCCGTTGAAGAACACCCGCTCGATGCCTGGGTGGGCGGCGAAGTACGTTCCGAAGTCGTTGGGCACCATGCTGTCCGGCTCGACTGACGAATCCAGGCTGCCGAGCCGCCGGCAGTGCTTGAGGACGTCCCAGACGGCGATCCCGTGGCGGGTCAGGACTTCGATCCGATGCTGGTACGGTGCGTCCGGCTCGCACCCGAGCACCTCACCGATGATGCGCCAGAACGCATTTCGCGGATTTCCGTAGTACTGGCCGCTCGCCAGTGAGAGCACGCTTGGCATGTTGCCGAGGATCAGCAGCCGGGCACCGGGCGAGCCGATGGGCGGCAGCCCCTCCAGGAGCGGGGATCGTGACATCGGGTTCGACGGTATACGTTGGGTCGGTGACCGAAACCGTCGACCCGGAGGCCGCCGGGCTGCTCGACGGGCTGACGGGCGATGCCCGTGCCCAACGGGCCGAACTGATTCCCTGGCTGGTGCAGCAGGGCATCACCGTCGAAGAGATCCGGGCGGCGTTCGCGCCGATGCTGCTACCCGGCCGCCGGATCTTCGGTGATGACGGAACCAGGCTGTCGGCTCGGCAGATCAGCGAGCAGACCGGGCTGGACCTGGATCTGCTCCGGCGCTTCCAGCGCGCCAGCGGGCTCGCGACGGTCGACGACCCCGATGCGGCGGTATTCCTCAAACCCGATGCCGAGACGGCCGTGCACGTCAAGCGGTTTCTCGATCTGGGGTTCGATCCCGAGCGGCTGCTGACCGTGTACCGACTTCTGGCAGAAGGTCTTTCGCGTGCGGCCGAGGCCATGCGCTACACCGCGGTCGCCACGACGATGCAGCATCCCGGTACCACCGAACTCGAGATGGCCCAGAGCGCGCAGGTGTTGGTCAGCGCCGCGGCACCGCTGCTGGGCCCGATGGTGCAGGACATGCTGATGCTGCAGCTGCGCCACGCCATGGAGACCGAGGCGATAAACGCCAACGAACGGGCAGTTGGCGCATCGCTTCCCGGCGCGCGCGATGTCGCGGTCGCCTTCGCGGATCTCGTCGGATTCACCAGGCTGGGTGAGACGGTTCCGCCTGAGGAACTCGAACAGCTCGCCAACCGCCTCGCGGACGCCGCCCGCGAGGTGGCGGTGCCGCCGGTGCGGTTCATCAAGACGATCGGTGACGCGGTGATGATGGTGTCCACGGACACCGCGGCGCTGCTCGATGCGATGTTGACCCTCGTGGAAGCCACCGAAGCCGATGACGCGCTGCCGCAACTGCGGGTGGGTCTGTCTCATGGACAGGCCGTCAGCCGCGCCGGGGACTGGTTCGGTAGCCCGGTCAACCTGGCCAGTCGGGTGACCTCGGTGGCCCGGCCCGGGTCGGTCTTGTTGTCCGAAGCAGCGCGGGAACAGATCGGCGATGACCCGTCCTTCAGCTGGTCGTTTGCCCGGGCGCGGCACCTCAAGGGCATCCAGGATGAAGTCAAGCTGTTCCGGGCCCGACGCGCCGAAAACCCCTGAGCGGCAGACGCTTTAGCGTCGGTTGCGATAGCGCAGCAACGACCGGCCGGCCCAGCGCCGCCCTTGCCGGGTGCATCCGCGCCACGTCGCGCGCAGCACGGGCGCGGTCGGGATCGAGACCTTCCGCCAGTTATCCGTACCGGCTGGGTGGTGGGCGTTCGCCGAGAGAGAATGACTGGCGCTTGGTTTGCAACGGTGTAATCATGTAATTCATGAAACATCAGCACACACATCGTCGTCCCGGCCGCCCCGGCGGCTGGCAACAGGCCGACCAGCCCGACGCGACAGACGCCGGCGAGTGGTTCGCCGGTCGACTGCCCGACGGATGGTTCGTCGGCGACCCGACGGTCATCGTCGACCGTGAAGAGATCACCGTCATCGGGCGCCTGCCCGCTACCGACACACCGGACAGCGACGCCCGCGCAGCGGGTCGCGCTTCCCGGTTCCGGGAGGACACTCGCTCCGAGCGAATCCGGATTGCCGAGGAGGCTCAGGACAAGTACGGCCGCAAGGTTTCCTGGGGTTTGGACATCGGCGCCGAAGGGTCTGAATCGGAACGAATACTGTTCACGCACATCGCCGTTCCGGTGATGACCCGCCTCAAGCAACCCGAACGCCAGGTCCTCGACACGCTGGTCGACGCGGGCGTTGCCCGGTCGCGCTCGGATGCACTCGCCTGGAGCGTGCGACTCGTCGGTGAACACGCCGAGGAATGGCTGGCCAAATTGCGCTCGGCGATGGCCGAGGTGGACGACCTGCGGGCTGAGGGTCCTGGACTGTAGAGAAGTATCAGTCCCGACCTGATCGACCGGTCTTGGCGCCCCGCTTGGTGCCAGCCTTCGGGCTCTTGGTCGACGCGGTTCCCTTTCCGGCCACAGCCTTTCGGGATGTCGCGTTCGACGATGCCGACGCCGATTTCACCGATTTCTGCGCGGCGGCAGTCTCAGCCGTGGGCGCGGTGCTGCTTGCACTGGCCGCGGCCGGCGGTGAGATCTTGATGTTGATCGGGATGACGCCGCCGAGCTTCGTCGTTCCGATCGTGACGGTGCCGCCGATATTGCCCGTCACGGCAAGAGAGCCGGTCTTCAGTTCGACCGTCAGCGAATCAGGGAAGTCGATGCTGAGGACGTCTTTGCTGTTGATCGCCAATAGAGCGCCGCCCAGCATGGCTGAAATCGATACCCCGGCAATCACACCGCCGCACGAGGCGGCGGCCGAACCCAGGCACAGTTTGGTCTCGGCCTTGAACTGTCCGCTCGGCAGTGTCGTGCCAATCTTGGTTGTCCCCAACTGAATCGACCCGCCGCCACCGCCGAAATAGGGCGCGAAGCCAAAAGAAGCTTTCAGTCCGCCGGACGGCAGCACCGACAGTTGCGTCTTGTACTCGCCGAGAGTGACGCTGCCCCCGAACATTGTCACGGGTGACGTGGCGCCGCCCTGTAGGCCGGCCTGAAGAAGCGTGCCGGTGACGCCGAAGCCGTATCCCTCGACTCCGCCTCGATATTCGATGAGATGAAACTTCGACGTGAGGTCGGGAGCAAAGTCGATGGTCGGACCGGCCGCGCCAAGCGGCGAAAACACGACCGAACTCTTCCATTCCGGTTCGAAACCGAGATCCGCGGTCGGTGCGGTCTGCGCCAACGTGACGGGAAGAGTGAAGCTGCTCTTGACCTCGCCGGTGGGGCCGACGGAGGCGTCCCACCACGTATCTGCGGCACCGTCGAGGCTTACCAGCCCGTTCGGCGAAACACCGGAACCGATGGTGAGCTTTCGCGCGACCCTCAGCGGACCCAGTATCCAGTCGAAATCGATGATCGGGATCGTGGTCGCAGCCAGCGCGACTTGAGGCTGTGCCGGAGCGCTCGGTCGACGCGCCACATCAGAATTTGCGGTGACCAGTCCCGCTGCCAGCACGCTCGTGGCCATCCCTGCCAGGACGGTCTGCATTATCGGCATCAGTGAGCACCTCTCGCATGATTGGCACCGTTCACGAAGTCGCGACCAGCGAATTCGCAGCGTATAAGAGGTTTGCTGAAATTGCGTGTTTACGACAATTTCCGCAGTGGCCCGTTAAACCTGCGTCATTGCGTAGTAGGCCCCGCGCCGGGCCAGCAATTCAGCATGGCTTCCGGTTTCGACGATCCGGCCCGCTTCCATGACAAGGATGCTGTCGGCGTCGCGGATGGTCGATAGTCGGTGGGCGATGATGAAACTGGTTCGGTCCCGGCGCAATTTGGTCATCGCATGCTGGATCAGCAGTTCGGTACGGGTGTCCACCGAACTGGTGGCCTCGTCGAGGATCAGCAGCTGGGGGCGGGCCAGGAACGCCCTCGCGATGGTGATCAGCTGCTTCTCGCCGGCACTGATGTTGCCGCCGTCATCGCTGACCCGGGTCTCATAGCCGTTGGGCAGCGTGTGGACGAATCGGTCGACGTAGGCCGCCCGCGCCGCCTCGATGACCTCGTCCTCACCTGCGCCGGGCCTTCCGTAGGCGATGTTCTCGGCGATCGTGCCGCCGAACAGCCAGGTGTCCTGCAGAACCATCCCGATTTGTGAGCGCAGCGACTCCCGGCTGACGTCTCTGATATCGGTACCGTCGAGCAGGATCCTCCCGGCGTCGACGTCGTAGAACCGCATCAACAGGTTGACCAGGGTGGTCTTGCCTGCCCCGGTCGGACCGACGATCGCGACTGTGCTGCCCGGCTCGGCGACCAGCGACAGGTCCTCGATCACCGGAGTGTCGGGTCGATAGCTGAACGACACATTCTGGAATTCGACGCGCCCGCCACCGTTGCCGGCCAACACCATTGGTACGTCCGGCGGTTCTTCGGGCTCGTCGAGAAAGTCGAAGACCCGTTCGGCGCTGGCCACCCCGGACTGCAGCGTGTTGTACATGCCGGCGACCTGGGTGAGCGGCTGGTTGAACTGGCGGACGTACTGGATGAAGGCCTGGATGCTGCCCAGCGTGATCTGGCCGGTGGCGACCTGATAACCGCCCACCACGGCAACCGCGACATAGCTCAGGTTCCCGATGAACGTCGTCGCGGGGGAGACCAGGCCGGAAAAGAACTGTGCACCAAAGCTTGCGTGGTAGACGTCCGAGTTGAACTCACGAAATTTCTCCTGGGCGGCGGCCCGGTGCCCGAAGGTCTTGACCACGGTGAAGCCGCTGTACGTCTCCTCGATGTGAGCGTTGAGCCTGCCGGTGTTGGTCCACTGGGCGATGAACATCCGCTGCGATCGGCGTGCGATCACCCGGGTCACCCACAGCGACAACGGAACCGTCACGACGGTGATCAATGCCAGCAGCGGCGAGATGCTCAGCATCATGGCCAGCACCGCAAGCACGGTCAGCACCGATGTCAGCAATTGGCTGATCGTCACCGACACCGAGGTCTGGATATTGTCCACATCGTTGGTGACGCGGCTGAGCAACTCGCCGCGCTGCCGGGAGTCGAAGTAGGACAACGGCAACCGGTGGATCTTGTCTTCGACCTCGGCGCGCAGCGCGGTGATGGTGCGCTGCACGATCACGTTGAGTAGCCGGGCCTGCGCCCAGATCAACAGTGCGGCAACCACGTACAGCGCAAGCGCCAACAGCAGAGTGTGGCCCACCGCGGTGAAGTCAACCCCACGGCCGGGGACCACATTGGTTCCGGACAGCAGGTCGGCGAACGTGGTGTCACCGCGCGCGCGGGCCGCCGCGACGGCTTCGTCTTTGGTGATCCCGGCCGGCAGCTGCCGGCCGATGACTCCGTTGAACAACAGGTCGGTCGCGTGCCCGAGGATGCGGGGACCGATGACACCGAGCGCGATCCCGGCGATGGACAAAGTGATGACGGCGGCGGTCGGCCACCGGTGCGGTGTCAGCCGCCGGATCAGCCGCAGCGCGGAACCGGTGAAGTCGCGCGATCGGGCCTGTCGAGGGTCTTGGCTCATCGCGCGCATGCCGCCGCCACGGAACGCCGGCCCGGTCATTGGCCGCCCCCGACGCCGACGTCGACCGACTGGGAGTCGACGAACTGCGCATACGTCTGACACTCGGCGAGCAGCGTGTCGTGGGTTCCTGCCCCGACCACCCGGCCGCCATCCATCACGACGATGGTGTCGGCGTGCATGACGGTCGAAATGCGCTGGGAGACAATGATCACCGTGGACGTCGCGGATTCTTCACGAAGCGCGGCTCGCACCCGGGCGTCGGTGTGAACGTCGAGTGCGGAGAACGCGTCGTCGAACAGGTAGATCGCCGGACGCCGGATCACCGCGCGCGCGATCGCCAGCCGCTGGCGTTGCCCGCCGGAAAAATTGATGCCCCCCTGCGCGACCCTCATCTCGAGACCGTCGGGATGGGCGCGGACGAAGTCGTCGGCCGCGGCAACCTGCAGCGCCCACCACATCTCGTCGTCGTCCACCACCTGTCCGGGGGCCGCGCCGAGCGCCAAATTGTCGGCGACGGTGCCGGAGAACAGATACCCCCGCTGCGGAACCAGACCCAGGGTGGCCCACAGGTGCTCGGGGTCGTAGTCGCGTACGTCGATGCCGTCGACCCGGATCGCGCCGTCGGTGACGTCGTAGAGCCGGCAGATCAGGGATATCAGCGTCGACTTCCCGGACCCGGTGCTCCCGACGATCGCCGTCGTCGTCCCGGGCCGCGCGGTCAGCGAAACATCCTCCAGCACAGGGCGCTCCGCACCCGGGTAGCAGAACGTCGCATTGTCGAGAGTGACCGCACCGCGGATACCGCCGTCCGGGAGCTGTGGCGAGGCGGGGCTGCTGATCGCAGGCTCGGTGTTCAGAACTTCGGTGATGCGTTCGGCGCAGACCGAGGCCCTGGGCAGCATCACCAGAATCAGGGTGGCCATCAGCACGGCCATCAGGATCTGCATGAAATAGGACAGGAACGCGATCAGCGAGCCCACCTGCATGTGTCCGGAGTCGATGCGCAGGCCGCCGAACCAGATCAGGGCGACGCTGGAGATGTTGATGGTCAAGGTGGTCACCGGCAGCATCAGCGCCTGCCACTTGCCGGCGGCCAGCGCCGTGTTGGAGACGGCCGCATTGGCGACCGCGAACCGGTCGCGCTCGAACGGTTCCCGGGCGAACGCCCGGATCACCCGGATACCCGAGAGCTGTTCGCGCATCACCCGGTTGATGCCATCGATCAGCCGCTGCATGCTGCGGAAGATCGGCAGCATCCGCGACACGATCCAGAAGTTGGACAGCGCCAGAATCGGAACGCTGACGAGTAGAAGCCACGACAGCCCGGCGTCCTGATGGATCGCCATGATGATGCCGCCGACGCACATGATCGGTGCCGTCACCAGTGTCGTCGTGGTCATCTGGATGAGCACCTGGATCTGCTGGACGTCGTTGGTCGTCCGGGTCAGCAGCGACGGCGCCCCGAACCGCGCGGTCTCCCGCTCGGAGAACGTGGTGACGTGGTGAAACATCGCCGAGCGCAGGTCGCGGCCGAACCCCATGCCGGTCCGGGAACCGAAGTAGACCGCGACCACCGCGCACACCACCTGCAGTCCGGTGACGGCCAGCATGACCAGCCCGAGTTCGGTGATCAGTCCGGTGTCGCCCTTGGCCACCCCGTCGTCGATGATCGCGGCGTTGACGGTCGGCAGATACAAGGAGGCCAGCGTGCTGACGGTCTGCAGCGCCATCACCGCGGCGACCAGCCACCGGTACGGCCGGACATACTGTCTCAGCAGTGCCAGGAGCATTTCGCTACTGTTGCACACCGCCTCAACTTGGCCGCGCGAAGTTGTTGCACCCGTGTCCGGAGTTGTTGCACCAAGGTTCCGGCAAAGCGCCAGGTCAAGCGGCCTGTCGGTGGTTGTGTCGAGGGCCTGCCGCTACAGTGCATGCTGTGACTTGCAGCAGGTGCGCATGACAGGGACGCGCAAACTCGCGTTGGCCGCCGGGGTGGTAGCCATCGCGGCCTCTATCGGCGCATGCTCGGACTCGGGCAGCGGCCCCGGCCAGCCACAGAGTTCGCAGGCTCCCGCGCCGCAGTCGGCCAACGCCAAACACGGTCCGATGTTCCCCGAATGCGGTGGCATCACCGATCAGACGATGGCCGAGCAGACGCGGGTGACCGGCTTGGTGAACACGGCGAAGAACTCCGTCGGCTGCCAGTGGCTGGCCGGCGGCGGGATCCTGGGGCCGCACTTCTCCTTCACCTGGTACCGGGGCAGCCCGATCGGGCGGGAACGCAAGACCGAGGAGCTGTCGCGCACCAGCGTCGAGGACATCAACATCGAGGGCCACAGCGGGTTCATCGCCGTCGGCACCGATCCGACTCTGGGGGACAACCTGTGCGAGGTCGGCATCCAGTTCAACGACGACTTCATCGAATGGTCGGTCAGCTTCAACGAGAAGCCCTTCCCGCCGGCCTGCGACGTGGCCAAGGAATTGACCCGCCAATCGATCGTGAATTCCAAATGAGCCCGCGCCGGTCGGTCGCCGGGTTGATGGCGGCGGTCTCAGCGCTGGTTCTGGTCAGCGGCTGCGCCAAGACGGTGGACGGCACCGCGGCCAAGTCGGGCTCGGGCAGCGTGCCGCGCAACGACAACTCGGCGCAGCAGTACCCGAACCTGCTCAAGGAATGTGACGTCCTCACCACCGACATCCTGGCCAAGACGGTGGGCGCCGATCCGCTCGACATCCAGAGCACCTTCGTCGGTGCGGTCTGCCGCTGGCAGGCCGCCAACCCGGCCGGCCTGGTCGACATCACCCGCTTCTGGTACGAGCAGGGCAGCCTCGACAATGAGCGTTCGGTCGGTCAGTTCCTCAAGTACCAGATCGAGAACCGGTCGATCGCCGGTGTGCCGTCGATCGTGATGCGGACCAGCGATCCCAACGGTGGCTGCGGCGTCGCCAGCGATGCAGGCGGTGTCGTCGGATGGTGGGTCAACCCGCAGGCCCCCGGCATCGACGCGTGCGGTCAGGCCATCAAGCTGATGGAACTGACGCTGGCCACCAACTCCTAGCGCGGCACGTGGAATGAGGTCAGCTCGGCGCTGCTGAGTTCCAGCGCCGCCCAGCCGACGTGCACCCGCAGCACCGCGATGGCCGACGTCGGGTACTTGATAGCGATGCCCTCGGCCGCGGCGCGATCCGAGCGGTCGGGATCGGCCAAGCCGAGTGACAGCTGGCTCATCGTCGGTTCGTGGCCGACCACCATCAGCGTCGCGACATCGTCGGGCACCTGGTTGATTTCGAGGAGCATCGTTCCCGGAGTGGCGCCGTAGAGCCGTTGAGAGTAGGTGACCGGCGCGGTGATACCCGTGCGCTCGAGGGTTTGGCGGGTGCGGGTCGCCGTGGAGCACAGCACCAGATCGATCGCCGGAATGTTGGCCCGCAGCCAGTCGCCGGCGAGACCGCCCTCTCGGATACCGCGGGACGCCAGCGGCCGGTCGTGATCGGGCACCCCGTTCGGGTAGTCCGACTTGGCGTGGCGCATCAGGACGAGCGTGCGTTCTCCGGCAGTCACCGGCCCAGGCTAAACCCCGATCGGTACATGCCGGACGAGGTCCACGGACTTGTCGGCGCCGCGCCCTACACTCGCCGCAGCACCCACCGAGAACAGGAAGGAGCCCGCGAATGCGATTTCTGCACACCGCCGACTGGCAACTCGGCATGACGCGGCATTTCCTGGAAGGTGAAGCCCAGCCGCGGTACTCGGCCGCCCGGCGCGATGCGGTGGCCGGCCTCGGCGCGCTGGCGCGGCAGACCTCCGCGGAGTTCGTCGTCGCGGCCGGTGACGTGTTCGAGCACAACCAGCTTGCGCCCAAGGTGGTCAGCCAGTCCCTGGAAGCGATGCGCGCCATCGGTGTTCCGGTGTACCTGCTGCCGGGCAACCACGATCCTCTCGACGCGTCGTCGGTGTACACCAGTGCTCTGTTCCGAGCCGAATGCCCGGACAACGTCACTGTGCTGGATCGCGACGGGGTCTGGGAGGTGCGTCCCGGGGTGCAGTTGGTCGCGGCGCCGTGGCGCACCAAGGCGCCGACCACCGACCTGGCCGCCGCGGTGCTGGCGGGCCTTCCGGCCGACGGCACCGCGCGCGTGCTGGTAGCCCACGGCGGGGTCGACGTGCTCGATCCCGATCCCGGTAAGTCCTCGCTGATCCGGATGGCCGCCGTGGCCGAGGCTGTCGATCGCGGCGCGGTCCACTATGTCGCCTTGGGGGACAAGCACTCCCGCACCTGCGTCGGTGACAGTCGCAGGGTGTGGTACTCGGGCTCGCCGGAAGTGACCAACTTCGATGACGTCGAGGCCGATCCTGGTCATGTCCTGCTGGTCGACATCGACGAGGCGGACCCTGCGCATCAGGTAACCGTCGAATCCCACCATGTCGGACGGTGGCGGTTCGTCACGTTGCACCGCCAGGTCGACGACACCCGGGACATCGCCGATCTCGACCTCAACCTGGATCTGCTGGCAGACAAGGACCGCACTGTCGTGCGATTGGGGTTGACCGGCTCGCTGACCGTCACCGACCGTGCGGCGCTGGATGCCTGCCTGGACAAGTACGCTCGGTTGTTCGCCTGGCTGGGCACCTGGGAACGGCATACCAACATCGCAGTCATGCCTGCCGACGGTGAGTTCGACGATCTCGGCATCGGTGGGTTCGCCGCGGCCGCCGTCGACGAGTTGGTCAGCACCGCCCGCTCCGGTGACGACGAAGCCGCCCAGGATGCCCAGAGCGCGCTCGGGCTGTTGCTGCGGCTGGCGGGCGGGAGTGCTGCATGAAACTGCACCGGTTGGCCCTGACCAACTATCGCGGAATCACCCACCGCGACATCCAGTTTCCCGACCATGGCGTTGTCGTCGTGTGCGGTGCCAATGAAATCGGCAAGACGTCGATGATCGAGGCGCTCGACCTGCTGCTGGAATCGAAGGACCGCTCGACGAAGAAAGACGTCAAGCAGGTCAAGCCGACGCACGCCGACGTCGGATCCGAGGTGCTCGCCGAAATCAGCACCGGGCCATACCGTTTCGTCTACCGGAAACGTTTCCACAAGAAGTGCGAGACCGAACTCACGATCTCGGCGCCCCGACGCGAACAGCTCACCGGAGACGAGGCGCACGAGCGGGTCCTGGCCATGCTCGGGGAGACGGTGGACACCGAGTTGTGGCATGCGCAACGGGTTCTGCAGGCCGGCTCGACGGCGGCGGTGGACCTGTCCGAATGCGACGCCCTCTCGCGGGCACTGGATTTGGCGGCGGGCGACGACGCCGCACTCTCGGGCACCGAACCCCTGCTGATCGAACGGATCGACGCCGAATACGGCAAGTACTTCACGGCGACCGGCCGGCCGACCGGTGAGTGGGCGGCGGCGATCGCGCAGCTGCGTGCGGCCGACGAGGACGTAGCCAGGTGCGCGGCCGCGGTCGCCGAAGTCGATGAACGGGTGCGCAGGCATGCCGACCTCGCCGAGCGGAAAGCCGCGCTCACCGATCGCGGCCCGAGTGTCGCCCAGCGGCTGACCGACGCGCAGACGGCGGCCACCGCGCTGGCCGCGCTCGGCGACCAGCTGCGCCAAGCTGAGCTGGTGGCGACCGCGGCGCAGGGCACCTGTGCCGCATCGAGCGCCGCGCAGGCGCAACGGGCTCGCCTGCGCGAGGATGTGGCAGCCCGCACCGCGGCCGTTGCCGAGATCCAGTCGCGGCTGGCAGCCGCGATCGAGGCCGAACACACTGCCCGCGAAGTCGTCGAAATGGCTTGTGCGGCAACGGCGGAGTCGACCGCTGCCCTCGCCGCCGCCGAGAAGACCGTCGACGAGGCCCGGCGGGTGGTGGATGCGCTGGCCGCCGACGAGCAGGCGCAGCGCCTCGCCGCGCGGTTGGAGCGGATCGCGACTATCGAGCAACAGCTGGCCACCCTGACCCAGGAGCTCTCCGGGATCACGCTGACTGCCGACGTGATGGCCGATGTCGAGTCGGCTGCAGCGCTCGTCGAGCGGATCCAGGCACAGCTCACCGCCACCGCGACGACGGTGGAGTTCACCGCGGCCACCGACCTCGAGCTGACGGTGGGGGAGCAGACCATCCGGCTGGCTGCAGGGCAGAGCTGGGCGCCGCCGACCTCGTCGCCGACAGCAGTCGAGCTGCCCGGAGTGCTCAGCGTGCGGATCGATCCGGGTGCAACCACCTCCAGTGTTCAGGCCAAACTGGATGCGGCCCAGCACATTCTGGCTGAAGCGTTGCGGCAGGGCGGCGCCGGCGATCTCGAGGGTGCGCGGGATCTCGACCGGCGCCGCAGAGAACTCGTCAGCAATCGCGATCAGTTGGCCGCGACACTGGCCGGATTGTGCGAGGACGAAGGGGCGGTGGAGATGCGCGCGCGGCTGGCATCTCTGCGTGAGGCGATCTCGCCTGTCCTGCTGACCGCGGGTGTCGACGGCGCCGCCGCGCGCGCGGCGTTCGTGAGCGCCATCGAGTCGCGTGAAACCGCACGTGCCGACGCCGATTTGCATCAACGGGCGATGGCGGGTGCCAACATTCGGCTAACCGAAAGCAGTACTGCGGCAACGGTTCTGCGCGCCAAGGTGACCGACGCCAGTGCTGAACTCGAGGCGGCGAGAGAGCGGCTGGCAGCGGTGCGGGCCGGCAGTGATGACGAGCAGCTGGCCGCACAGGCGGCGGCCGACGTCGAGGCTCAACGCCAGGCCGATGCCGCGGTGGCCGAGCTGGCCGGCGCGTATGCCGCCTGCGACCCCGCTGCCGTACAAGCGGAGCTCGCCGCGGCCAGTTCCGCAGCCGCCGCGCTGGAGGGTGAGCACGCGCAGGTGGGCCAGGCGCTCAATGACATCACCGTCGAGCTCGGCATCATCGGCAACGAGGGGCGACAAGGCAGCCTCGACACCGCCCAGATCGCCCGCGAACATGCCTTCGCCGAGCATTCCCGGGTGTCTCGTCGGGCGCGGGCTGCACAGTTGTTGCGGTCGGTGATGGCCCGTCACCGGGACAACACCCGGCAGCGATACGTCGCACCGTTCCGCAGCGAGATCGAGCGGCTGGGCCGTCCGGTGTTCGGGCCGAGCTTCGAAGTCGAGATCGACAGCGATCTGCGAATCTGCAACCGCACCTTGGACGGTCGGACTGTTCCCTACGACTCGCTGTCCGGCGGGGCGAAAGAACAACTCGGCATTCTGGCCCGGCTGGCGGGTGCGGCGCTGGTCGCGAAGGAAGACTCCGTACCGGTTGTCATCGACGACGCGCTCGGCTTCACCGACCCGGACCGGCTGACGAAGATGGGTGCGGTGTTCGACTCTGTCGGAGACAACGGACAGGTGATCGTGCTGACCTGCACGCCGGCCCGCTACCTGGGTGTGCAGGACGCCCACGTCATCGAACTCATCGCCTGAGGCGGTGCGGCCTGCGCTCAGAAGGTGCGCGGCGTATTGATCCAGAGGACGGTGGTCGGCTCGTCGCCGGGATTGCCAAATTCGTGGGCGCGTTCGCTGCGATAGCTCATCGAGTCGCCGGGGTTAAGGTAGTACTCGTCGCTGCCGTCGAGGCATAGGTACAGCTGCCCGCTCATCACGTAGAAGAACTCCTCGCCTTCGTGTGAGATCGCACCGTCGCTACCGCAACCGGGCTGGAACGTGAAAAGCAGTGGCTCGAGGTTGCTTCCGGCCGTTGACAAGTCCTCGATCCGCACACCCTTGTCGCTGTCGAGTACGCGGCGGTCGTGGACCCGAACCAGCGGAGAGCACGGTGCTTCGTACGATTCGGACATCAGGCCGAGGACGTTGGTGTTGAAAACGGCACCGATTTTCTGCAACGACGCGATCGACGGCGCGGCAGCCCCTCGTTCCACCGAACTGATGTAGGACGCGCTCAGCCCGGTCGAACTGGACAGGTCTCGCAGTGTCAGGCCGCGTTCTTTACGGAGGTCGCGGATGGCGCTGCCGATGCTGCGCGATTGGGAAGACGGAGCGGTCAGCGCGGCAGGAACCCCTGCCGAGTAGCCCGGTCCGTTCAGGATCCGGCGTACGCCCTCGGCGTTGACCCCACCAGCCGTTAGCGACTGGATGCGCTGCATGCGTTCGATGTCGGCGATCGAGTACACCCGATACCCTGACGGCGTACGGGACGGCGTGACGAGCTGTTGTTGCTCCCACGCGCGCAATTGCACGGGGGTCGCGCCCACAAGTTGGGCGGCCTGCTGAATGTAGATGCCCTGGCCGTCGGCGGCAGGTGGCTTAACCTCCTTGGCGGCGGCCCGAGGGCGGCCCGAACGGCGCGGTACATGGCCGTCGTGATGGCCGTTGGTTGCCGTGACATCCGTCGTCACGTCCGGCCTCCCTTCGCGGTGCTGTCAGCCGTGCGCTCAGCTCACCGAGCCTAACGCCGCACGCCCCGTCGACGGTGATGCGACTCGTGCTGAACGGCGTGAGCAGCCCAAATGGACGGATCTACCGCAACATGATTGAAACTTTCGCGAACGCAGCCGTAACACCTGCGCTCTAACCTTCAGTAATTCCAACAACCTTTGACCGGCAACTCCATATGAACAACCTTGATTCAAGTTATGAAGGTTGACGTACAGGCGACGCGCATAAACCGAGATTGGAGCTTTCATGAAGTCCCGCGAGCAATACCAGCGGCTGACGCATTCCCTGCATTGGGATCCGACCTATGTCGGCGATGACGCCTATATCCCAGAAGAGTGGCGCACAGCTTGTTCGATGCCCGATTGGAAGAAGTTCAACGATCCTTTCCAGATCTTGTTCGAGGACTACATCCGCATCCAGGCCGAGAAGGAGGACAAGTTTCACGCCGTGCGCGACGCCGGAGCCCGCTTCGGGCATATCGGACGCGTCGACCCTCGGTGGGTGGAGGCGATGAAGTCGTTCAACACTGCCTTGACCTACAGCGAGTACTACAACTATCGCGGGCATGTTCGGGTTGCACGGTTCGCCCCCGCGCCTGCGATCCGGATCGCGTCGATGGTCCAAGCCATGGATGAGCGCCGTCACGCCGAAGAGGCGATCTATCAAGCCAAGGACTACGCCAAACACCACGAAAGCGGATTCCTGCTACCCAAAGACCGCATCACCTTCTTCGAACGACACTGGTACTTCCAAGGTGACCGTTCGTTCTTCGAGGACCTGATCACCACGGACCCGATCGAAGCGATCATCGGCACCAACTTGGTCTTCGAGACGGCGTTCACGAACCTGCTGTTCATCGCGGCCCCGGCCGCCGGAGTTGCCAACGGAGACTTCGGATTCGGGCAGGCGCACCTGACCATTCAGAGCGACGAGACCCGGCATATGGCGCTCGGACAGTCGGTCGCCCGAGCCATGCTGCAATTCGGTGACACGAACCTGTCGCTCATCCAGGACTGGATGGACAAGTGGTTCTGGCGCTGCCACCGCCTGCTGCTGGCCGTGGTCAGCCCGGTACTCGACTACTTCCCCAAGAAGAAGCCGATCTCCTACAAGGAGGCGTTCCGCCGTTATGTCCTCGAGGATTTCATCGAGGGCTACGTGTCCGAACTGTCTCAGTTCGGACTGCAACCGCCACGCCATCTCGCCCAAGCGCTCGCCGAGGTTGAGCACGGCTCGCACACCATCTGGCGAAGCCTCTACACCACCCGTGACCAGTTGTGGTTCGACGTGCACCAACCAACCGAGGATGACTTGGCCTGGTTGCACGACAAGTACCCGGCCTTCGGGCCCAGCCATGCGGCATTCTGGCGGGCGGCGGCCGACGGCGCGGTCGTCGATGCAGACACCCTTCCGATGATCTGTGACCTGTGCAAGTTCCCGTGCACATTCCCCGAGCCGGCCACCGCGAAGGCGTATCCGGTCGACTATGCCGGACAGCGATATTGGTTCTGCTCCGAGGGATGCCAGTGGATCTTCGGACGGGAGTCGGCGAAATACGTTCGCAGCAACGAGCCCTCGGCGCTGCTGCTGGCCGATAAGGACCCCACCTGGGTGGCACAGTTCCTCAACATCACCCCCGACGGCACGCCGCTAGGCGGCACGCATGCGCCCGACGGCTACTTCCCGGCCATGCCGGTGCCGGCCACCATCTAGTAACCCAAGCCCAAACGCCCTATCTCACAGAGAGCTGATTCATGCTGATTTATTCGAGGATTGTGGGGGAGGCCGCGCCGGAAGCGTTCGTTCTGGCCGGGGACGACCCCACTGTCGCTGACCTACTCGGCCGAGTCGGCGCAGCCCGATCCGCACAGGGACGCGTCGTCGAGCTCGTGGTACCAGGTGCGGTGTCCACCGCCACGCTGGCCGATCTTGGTATCACCGATGGTGCTCTCGTCGACGTCCGCGCTATTGGCGAGCCTGTTCCCGATACCACTGCACCCGCCAAGCCGGACATCGACATCGAGGCAATTCGGATGCCGATCAACGGTTCTCGTCGCCTGAACGAATATGAGGAAGCCACCCGGCTGTTGCAGTGGCATGCCCCCTACCACATCGACGGCGACCGCCCGGCCCATCAGGTCTGGACTTCCGACAGCACCGCGTTGAGGTGCACCGACTGGGAGGCCTACCGCAGCCCGGACAAGCTCTACTACCGCACCTACACAACGAAGCAATCCCGAGCGGGGCGCAGCGTGGCCACCGCGTTCGAATTCGCTGCCGCCGATGCGCAACTCGGCTCGGTGACGGCGGACCGGGTCACGTTGCTGCGGAATGTGCTGGGGCCCCTGCAATATCCCGACTGGGGTCTGTGTGTGACGCACCAGCACACCACGCGGTTCGCCCTCTCGTCATGGATCGCCGGGGCGACGTCGTTCATGATGTTCGACGAACTTCGGCACGCCCAGCTCTATGGCCGACTCGCGATGGCTTACGGCGAACACCACGACGGTTTCGACGATCCGGCGCCGGCGTGGATGGAAAATTCTGTATTCCAGCCCACTCGCAGACTCGTCGAGGAGATCATGGCGACCCTCGATTGGGGCAAGGCGATCATCCTGGCCGACATCGTCTTCGAACCGCTGCACACCGCCGCCGCGAACGCCCTTCTGACTACCGGGTCGTTGGCGGCCGGAGACAGTCTCACGCCCTTTGTATGTCAAAGCATCGGTGAGGACAAGGCCCGTCATCGGGAGAGTGCGGCAGCATTCTTGCGATTGCTGACCGGTGACGAGCTCCACGCTGTGCACAACCGTGACCTGATCGGCGAGTGGGTCGCCGATCTGCTCCCCCGAGCGCATTCAGCGGCGATTGAGCTGGCCGGCGTCGGCGGGGCCAGTGCGGACGTGTTCGCCGAACCGCTGAGCTGGATCTCCTCGCAGCTCAAGGACTGTCACATCACCACGCCAATGCTTTCAGCACTCGAGGAGGTATCGGTATGAGCTCGCACGTCGCTCGCTCGGTGGTGGGCATCGAAATGATGGCCGGCGAGGAATGCGATGCCATCGTCGCTGCCGTCGTCCAAGACATTCCCACGGCGTCGGTCGTCCAGATGCCTGGGATGGTGTTGCTCGACGTCCCCGACCGCATGGTGATCCACGCCACCACCGTCTCGGACTACCTGGGTCGAGACTGGGACAGTCGCGACCTGAACCAGGTCGTCTCGGCCTACCGAGGCTACTTCACCCGCTGGGACGCCGATCAGGTCGTGCTGTCCTGGGACGCTGACGATCCCGGAGACGATGTCCGTGTATGACGACCTGAGTTCCGAGGATCGAATCATCCACGTGTGCGTCAACGTCGACTGTGCCATGCGCGGCTCCGAGGAGCTTCGCGACCGGCTCCGGGCTGCGGCCGAAGAGGCGGGTTCCGACGTGGAGGTCAACGACTACATCTGCTTCGCCGCGTGTGAACAGGGTCCCAACTTGTTGATCGAACACCGGCGGGCCTTCTACAGCGATGTCGATCCCTCCCACGCCGAGGCGATCATCGCCCACGCCGATGGCGGTGCTGCCATCGAAAGCATCGACCGCAGTTCCACTTTCATCGCCCGCAAAATCTTCAACATGCTCGACGCAGGGTTCAAGCCGGGCGACCTGAGCCTGTCGGACTGACCCGATGACCACTGAACTGTTGTTGCCGCCACGCAGGTACGGCCTCGATGACTACCTTGCCCAGGGTGGCTACCGCGTCCTTGGCGCCGTGGTGGCCGACCCTGACCTGGGTCAGGCCGTGCTGGCCCGCACAACCCTCTCGGGTCTGGGCGGAGCGCATTTTTCGTTCGCCCGCAAGTTCACCGCAGTGCTCGACCAGCTGGCACCACGTGCTGTGCTGTGCAATGCCGCTGAGGATGAGCCCGGCAGCGGAAAGGATCGCGCGCTGTTATCCATCAATCCACACGTCGTCATCGAAGGCACTCTGATCGCGGCGGCGGCTCTGGGCGCAACTGATGTGGTGTTCTACGTCAGCGCGACTTCGACGACTGAATTGAAGAGCCTCACAGCCGCATTGGCCGAAAGCGGCATCGATTTGCTGCTGCCCGACGTCGAGGTCCGGGTCGTCACTGCGCCGGATCGGTACGTCGCCGGCGAGGCCAGCGCGGCGATCAACGTCGTCGACGGAGGCGAGGGTAAACCGACCGGACAGCCGCCGTACCCGAGCGAACGAGGAATTGGCGGACGGCCCACCCTGGTCGCCAACGCGGAGACGCTCGCCAATCTGGCGCGCATCATCCGTGCAGCCCAGCGCGGCGCGGACCCGGTGTGGACCAGATTGGCAACTGTCACAGGGGATGTCGTCGCCCCGGGGGTATACGAAATCCGGCCCGACGTGGACACGTTCACGACCCTGATCGCCCGTGCCGGCGGGCTGAGTGGATATGGCGAACTCAAGGCAGTGCAGCCTGGGGGCCCCTCGAGCAGTTTCATTACGGCCGACGCCGCCGACATCGCGGTGTGTGACGCCGACATTCGATCGGCCGGTTCGCAACCTGGCTGCCTGGCGGTGCGGGTTGTGGCCACCAGCACCTGTGTCGTCGAGATCTGCGAAGAGATCACCGATTTCTTCGCGCGCCAACAGTGCGGGCAATGCCCGCCCTGCCGAATGAAAACCCAGACGTATCACCGGACCGTCCAGCAGGTTGCCTCAGGAAAGGGATCCTGGGAGCTGCTGGACAAACTCACCCACGTCGAAGAGTTCGTCGTCGACATGCCCCGTAAGTGTTCCCTCATCGACATGCCGACGCCGCCGGTCGATTCAGCCCGCTCCCTGTTTCCCGCCGACTTCGCAGCCCACATCGAACACGGTCACTGTGCTGCGAACCTCACCGCTACCCCCGCCGCCCATTAAGGAGCTTGACATGTCTGTCTCAACACCACCCGCCGCCGGCGGCGTCGACCAGGTCGGCCGCATCGAAACCCGTGGCGTCGACTACATACCCGAAGCCGAACGTCATTCCAGACCCCGGGAGCTGACCGCCGTTTTCTTCGGAACCCAATTGTGCTTCGGGATCATCGTTTTGGGCTACTTGCCGGTCTCCTTCGGGCTGGGGTGGTGGGGCTCAATCACCTCCACTCTGGTCGGTCTGGCGGTCGGATCGGCGATGTTCGCTCCGCTCGCATTGCTGAGCACCCGCACCGGCACCAACAGTGCTGTCAGCAGTGGTGCCCACTTCGGGGTGGTCGGCCGTATCGTCGGCTCACTGGTGGGTATCTTTACTGCCATCGGCTTCTACGCCCTGACGGTGTGGACCGGCGGCCAAGCGCTCGTGGCCGGGCTGAACAGACTCGTCGGGTTGCCGGACAGCGCCGCGGTGTCGGCTGTGGCCTACGCCCTCATCGCCGCCCTGACGCTGTTGGTGGCGATCTACGGACATGCCAACGTCGTACTCGCCAACCGAATTCTGGTTCCGACGATGGGAATTCTGCTGCTCGTCGGTGTCGTCGTGCTCGCTCCGAAGTTCGTCGCCGCCGGACCCGGTACAGAGTTGCTGCTGGGCAGTTATCCCGCCACCTGGCTGTTGTCGGCGACCACGGCAGCCTCCCTGCCGATTTCGTACTCGCCCTACGTCGGGGACTACACCCGCTACATCAGTGCTCGCCGTTACCGGCCCGGCGTGGTCGTGGCCGCCGCCGGTGGGGGCATGTTCTTCGGCTGTGCGGTGGCGCTGTGCTTCGCCATCTACGTCGCCATGGCCTTCCCCGCCGACGTGACGGACTGGGTCGCTGGATTCGTGTCGGTGTCACCGACGGCCTTCACCGCCGCGATCGTTGTCATCGCCCTGATCGGTTCCTGCGCACAAGCCGCCCTCTGCGTATACGGCACCGGCCTGGACACCTCGTCGATCTTTCCGCGGCTCAAGCGGGTTCCCGCCACGCTGTTGATCGGAGCCGCGGGGACGGTGCTGGTCTATATCGGGGCCTTCGTCTACAACCTTGTCGCAGCGGCCACCGCTTTCCTGATCCTTCTGCTGGTTGTGACCGCACCGTGGCTGGTCATCAACCTGCTGGGGTATGCCTTCACCCGCGGCCGCTACTACACGCAGGATCTCCAGGTTTTCAATCTGCAGCCGCGAATCGCCGGTGGCGCCTACTGGTTCAGCCGGGGCTGGAACATCGCGGGCATGGCAGCGTGGCTGGTCTCGACCGTCATCGGCATGATGTTCGTCAACACGACTCTCTATGTCGGGCCGTGGGCCAACGCGGCCGGCGGGATCGACCTGAGCTTCATCTCCGCCGCGGTCATCGGGGGAGTGCTCTATTCAATCCTGGCGCATGCGATCCCAGGCAGCATTGTCGTCCCTGACACGGTCAGCGAAGAGAATGACGTCGCACGGCTGCACGCCCTGATGTCGCAGGTGGCCACCGTCACCCCGGAGCGAGAGCCGATCGCCCGCGCGGTGCCGGTCGCCGACGCCACCTGACCGTTCCGATAGGCCTAGATCGACCCAATCACAACATAATTGGAGAACAGATATGACGACTGTTGACGAGCCCCGCAGCTACCCGAAGTTCGGTGCCGACATCATGCAACGCCCATTGCGAGTGGTTGACCTCACCCGTGAGATCTTCGAAGGCATGCCGATGTGGTTCGGCCACCAGAAGACTTTTATTAACACCAACCAAACCCACGAACAGTTCAAGACCACGTACAACACGCATCTCGGCTTCGAGGCGCACAATCTGCTGATCAGCGAACACGCGGGCACCCACACCGATGCCGTGTTCGAATATGACCCGCACGGGCCCACCATCGACAAGTCGCCACTGGAGTACTACTACGGTGAGGCGATCTGCCTCGACCTGCGCTCGGTCCGGTACCCCGAATACATCACTCCTGCCGATCTGGAGTCGGCCTTGGCCGCAAGCGGGCAGGAGATCCGTAAGGGCGACACCGTCATCCTCTACACCGGCTACGGCGATGCGACGTATCCCAACCTGGCCTACACCGAAAAGCACACCGGTCTGAACCGCGACGCGGCGCTGTGGTTGGCCGAAAAAGGCGTGGTCAACATCGCGGTGGACAATGTCGCCATCGATCACGCCGACGACAGTGACTTCTCCGGCCACAAGGTGTGCGGTGAGTACGGCATCGTCAACACGGAGGGCCTTGCCAACCTGCACCAGGTGGTCAACCAGCGGTTCCTGTACTTCGGGCTGCCCTTGTTCATCCGCAACGGCACGGGTTCGCCGATCCGCGCCGTCGCCGTCTTCAACGACTAGGACGCCTCGAATCTGCTTGTTCAGCAGGGCTTCAACGAAGGGAAACTTCATGACCCAGGTCGACGACATCCTCAATCCGCTCACCCGTCAGCGCCTCATGCCGCCGGGCTCGTGGGACTGGCACATTCCGACACCGTTCTCCCAAGGATGGCGAGTCGGTGACACCATTTTCGTCGGCGGGCAGTTGTCGGCGGACGAACACGGCAACGTCGTCGGCGAAGGTGACATCGAGGTCCAGACACGCAACGTCTTCGACGCCGTGACCCGTGTCCTCGAGGAGGGCGGAGCCACATGGAGCGACGTCGTCAAACTGAACACCTACTACTGCTGCAACGAGACAGGCGATGCCGTCCGGGAGTTCTGGGAGAAGATGACGCGGGTTCGGCTGGAGTACCTCCCCACGCCCGGGCCCGCCGGCACCGCCGTGCGGGTGGCCGGACTGATGTACGAGGGATTCCTGATCGAGGTGGAGGCCATCGCCGTCGTTGGCAGCGGCAAGTTCTTGGCCCCGTGACCTTCGAGGAGCCCGGCTCCGGTGGCGAGGATGTCGTCGCCCTGACCCAGCAGTTGGTTCGCATCAACACTTCCAACCCGGGTGGCCCGGAGAAGCCGGCCGCTGAACTGGTCGCCGACGTGTTGGCGGGCATCGGGATCGGTTGTGAATGGTTCGAACCGGAACCGGGACGGGTCTCGATCGTCGGTCGGCTCACCGGCCGAGATCCGTCGCTACCGGCTCTGCTGTTACATGCCCACCTCGACGTGGTGCCGGCCGTCGATTCGGATTGGACCCGCGACCCATTCGGCGGCGACCTGCACGACGGCTATGTCTGGGGCCGTGGCACTGTCGATATGAAGGGTCCGGTTGCTATCACACTGGCTGCACTGCAACGGCTTTGGCGGCAGGGACAACAACCGAGGCGGGACGTAGTCCTGGCGTTCTTCGCCGACGAAGAAGCCGGCGGAGCGTTGGGTGCCGGCTACGTGACTCAAAGCAGCCCGCAGCTCTTCGCCGATTGCGCCGAGGCGATCGGGGAAGTGGGCGGGTTCAGCCGCACCTTGACGTCCCGCAGCCGCGGTTATTTCGTCTCGACCGCTGAAAAGGGCGTCTGGTGGGCACGGCTGCGTGCCAGCGGCACCGCCGGACATGGCAGCATGATCAACTCGCGCAACGCCATCAGCACGCTGGCGCAGGCCCTGGTCCGGCTCGCCGACCAGTCCGAACCGGCTGTCATCAAGACCGCGGCCACTGACGCGTTGATCGAGCGGCTGCGCGAGGTTCTGGCCGAGCCCGACGTCGACGACGACGAGTTACTGGCAAGCCTGGGCCACTTCGATCGGATGATTCGGGCCGGACGTCACAACACGGTCAATCCCACCCAGATCAGCGGTGGCTACAAAACCAACGTCGTTCCCGCCGAAGCCAGTGCGACGATCGATGCGCGCTTCCTACCTGGCCACGCCGGTAGCTTCCAACGGCAGCTCACCGACGTCGTCGGCCCCGCCGTCGCCGTCGAAACCCTGTACCACGGTCCTGCCGTCGAAGCCGTAGTCGACACCCCGCTACTGGGCGCCATCGCCGAGGCGCTGTGCAGCTCTGACCCGATGGCCACCGTGCTGCCCTATATGAGCACGGCCTTCACAGATGCGAAATGGCTGCACCGCTTGGGGATTCAGTGCTATGGGTTCACTCCGATGCGGCTGCCCGACGACCTCGACTTCACGGCGCTGTTCCACGGTGCTGACGAGCGAGTCCCGGTCAACTCACTGCGCTTCGGCGTCGACGTGCTCAGCCGGCTGTTGGCGCGCTACTAAACGCCCTGAGGCGGGTGCGCAGCTAGTCGGCGAGTGCGAGTACCTCGTCGAAACTGTCGGCGAGGCAATCGCAGAACAGGTCGAAGTCCGGGATCGCGCCCGCGTCGACGTCGATGCCGAGGGCGCAGGTGTCGACGTAGGTCAGCAGGGTCACGTTTACCGCCGAGCCGATGGTCGGGCCGAAGGCGTACTGCTTGAGAACTCGCGCGCCACCCAGATAGACCGGCACGGGAACCCCCGGTACGTCACTGCAGAGGAAGTCGACGTGCCGCAGGATCGACCCGATGTACCAGCGGGGCATCGCGTTGAGCGCGCCCGCGATCAACTGGGTATACGGAATCGACTTTTCGTTACGTACCCGGCCGGTGCACTCGTGGATGCTCTGGATTCGTCGTGCCGGATCGGTGATCCCGGCGTGAACGTCGAAGCGCATCAACGTGATCCGGTTTCCGCCGGACTGGTCGTCTTCGGTACGCAGGTTGATCGGCATCGTCAGATGCAGGTCGAAGACACCGACCCCGTGTTTGTCGTGGTAGCGGCGCAGGCCGCCGGCCACCCCGGCGACGAACGCGTCGTTGAGTGCGCCACCGCTGCGGTGGGCGGCTTCGCGAAGTCGAGGCATCGGAACATCGAGCACCCCGAGTTTGCGAACCAACGTGCGCTCCGTCATCAGCGGAGAGCCGGGCTTGTTGACCGGTCGGACGGTCCGGTATACCGACGCGGCCAGTTCGCCTGCGGACTCGACGGTCTTCCGGGGCTGGCGAATGATGTTGAACAACAACCTGGGAGCGATCTTGAGCGACTCGCTGACCAGGGTGCCGACCAAGCCGGCGTCGTAGCGCAGGGCATCGCCGTAACTCGACATGGGCGGGCGCACCGGTGCGGCCGGCACCACAGGCATTGCGTCGACGGCCGCGGAATCCTCACTCAGATCGAAGAGCCGCATCGCGATCTGAACACCACCGACGCCATCGGTCAGTGAGTGGTGGAATTTGCACAACACGGCGGCCGCACCATCCTCGAGGCCCTCGACCAGGGTGACCTCCCACATCGGCCGGGCCCGGTCGAAGTCGGCCATCGCGGCCAGTCGGGCCATCTCGAGCACTCCATCGAGGTTTCCCGGCTCCGGCGCCGACACCCGGCGCATGTGATAGTCCAGATCAAAGTCGGGGGCATACTCCCAGCGCGGCGGAGTCGGCGGCGGTGAGTTCACCACCCGCTGCCGGAACATCGGCAGTTCGCGGCTGACCAGATCGAACCGCTCCCGCACCAGGTCCCAATCGGGGGACCGGTCGAGAAGTAGCACCGTCACCACCGTGGACCTCAGCCGTGGATCGGCTTCCATCGACCAGGTGAACGCGTCAGTGTTGCGCATGAATTCGGTCATGATCTGCTCCCACCATGAACGTACGACGCCGTGGTATGGGCCAATATGGGACCGGGCCAGGTGGTGACTTTGTTCCCTAACACTGGGGACCTCAGGTGGGGCTTTACTGCCAATTCGGGGCACAAACGTTCACTCAGCGGCGGTTTGCGCTCCCAGATCGCGAGTCAGAAGTAGGCGTTCGCCGTGCTCCCGGCGCTGTAGGCCTTGTCGCCGCTGAGCCGAGAGCCGCCGGGAACGGGCAGCAGTCGGGCGTTGAACACCAGGCCGCCGACTCTGGTCGAGCCCTTCTCGCTGAGAGCGTTGCCCACGAAGTGACCGTCGGCGACCCTGGCCGGCCACTGTCGCGACCGGGGCTCCGAGAGGGTGCGAAGCCGCTGCTCCACGGATCAGGAAAGGTCCGGAAGATCTGGGCCACAATGGGATCCGTTCCAGCAACATCGATGATGGTCGAAAACAGAAGACGGACAGTGAAACTCGATCCACCCATCTCGATCGGTAGTCGCAAGGTGTCGAACCCTAGTTGCTTGAGCCGGTTGAACTGGTCAAAGCGGTTCTCATCGTTGGGGTCTCGGTCCCTGGCGTCGGCTCGGATATGATTCAGCAGATCATCGAACTGCGCTGTGCCGGGCAAGACGCGGTTGACAGGCTGCACTGTGGTCGTGGTCTGGTTCTACGCCGGAGCCGCTCCGGCGGGCACCGCTTTGCCTCAGACCGAACCTGAGGAACGCGACGGCGCATTCCATTCCCGCGCCCGGCGAGGCAGAATCGACGGCATGACAGGCCGGCGGCGATGACTCTGAACGAGAAGCGCCGCCGCGCCCACGAGAAACTCGCCGCATTACCCGGGGTTCGGCCGATCCGCCGCCCGATCACGGCGACCGGATCCGACGAATTCGACCTGTATTACGTGCGCACCGGCCGCAAGACCCGACATCCGCTCGTCATCATCCCCGGTGGGCCGGGTGCCGCCTCGATCGCGCTCTACCGGGGCCTGCGCCGCCGGGCCGCCGCCGAGGGCCTCGACGTGATCATGATCGAACACCGGGGCATCGGGATGTCGCGTCACGACGACAACGGCGCCGATCTGCCACCCGAGGCGTTGACCATCGAGCAGGTGGTCGACGATGTCGCCGCGGTGCTCGACGACGCCCAGGTGGACAGCGCCGTCATCTACGGCACGTCCTACGGCACATACATCGCCGCTGGGGTCGGGGTGCGCCACCCGTCTCGGGCGTTCGCGATGATCTTGGATTCGCCGCTGCTGGCCGGTGACGACATCGAGGTGGTCCGCCAGACCGTGCGCAGCGTGCTGTGGCACGGGCGGCAGCCCGACACCGAGGAGCTGGCGGACAAGGTCCGCCGACTGGCCGACGAGGGCGTGATGACCCCGGCCGGGGCGCAGCTGGCCGCCACCGTGTACGGCTTCGGTGGTGCGCGGCTGCTGGACCGGCAGTTGGACCTGCTGCTGGCCGGCCGCACCCTGGTCTGGACGGCGATGGGGCACTTCGGGGATCTGATGGTGAACCGAAAAGCGCCGTACCGCAACGAGAGCGACCTCGTCGGACGGATCGGCTATCGCGAGCTCAACTACGCGGCTGATCCGGACGGTCTGCCGCTGGATCCGGCGGTGGCCATGCGCGAGTTCGCCGCAGGCGAGGCGACGCGGTTCGAGGCTGAGCCGTTCGACCTGGTGGCGGAGATGCCGAAGTTCACCTGGCCCACCGTGATCGTCTCCGGCGGGCGCGATCTGATCACGCCGCCCGCGGTCGCCGATCGGATCGCTGACCTGATTCCCGGCTCGGTGCTGGTGCGACTACCGACCACCGGTCACAGCGTGCTCGACACCAAGGAGCGAGCAGCCCTGCGAATCGCCGAGGCGGCAGCCATCGGCCGGACCTATACCCTGCGGGAACAGGAGGCGGAGCTCGACGGGATGCCGAGCGTGCCCGCGGTGCGGCTGATGGTCTCCGCGTTGGCAGTGGCGGCCCGCGTCGAGGCGGCGTTGCCCGCAGCGCTTCCGCGGGTGGTCGCCAGGACTATCCCCAAGCCCGTTACTTCATGAATCCTATTGCGGTGTAATTCAAGTCCCCCAGCCCGGCCGGCCCGTAGTTGGCCAGATTGCTGCGCACCGCGACGTTGCCTGCGGACTGGAACAACGGCAGGCTGAACCCCTCACCGAAGATCAGTTTGTCCACGTCGTTGGCCAGGCCGCGGGCCTTGCCCGGGTCGAGCTCGTTGAGGACTTCCTCCACCTTGGCGTCGATATCGGGGCTGCTGATCTTGCCGAAGTTGCTCTCGGCTCCGGTGGTGTAGATCTGGTTCAGGCAGCACAACGCGAAAGCGTCACCGACCCAGGAGAATTGAGCGATATCGAAGTCGCCGGGGATGATGTGATTGGTGAAGAATCCGTTACCGGGCTTGGCGTCGATCTGCAGATTCACCCCGATCTGGGCAAGGCTGTTCTGCGCGACGAGCGCCACCTGCCTCGTGGTCTGCGCGTCGTAGAGGACGTCGCGAATGACCAGCTGTTTGCCGTCCTTCTCCCGGAACTGCCCGGCCTGCTTCCAGCCCAGGGCATCGAGTTCTTGTTTGGCCTTCTCCGGGTTGAAGGCGACCACCTCACTGTTGTCCTGGTAGCCCTTCTGGCCCGCCACGAAGATGTGGTTGTTCAGCGGGACGGGCTTGTCGACCAAACCGCGTTGGGTCACATCGGCGATTGCCTGCCGGTCGATGCCCTTGGAGATGGCCAGCCGCAGCGCCTTGTCCGAGAGGATGGAGCCGGGCGCACCGTTGAAGGTGAAGTGATACCAGCTCAGGCCGGGCGACCGCCGGATCGAGATGCCTGCGGTACGCCGGGCGATCGTCAGTTCGTCCAGTGAGCCCAGACCGGTGGCATCGATCGTGTTGTTCTGCAGCGCAGGCAGTCTCGCCGCGTCATCGAGGACCAGGAAGGTAAACGAGTCCAACACCGCCTCGGTGCCCCACCATTTCGGGTTGCGGGTCAGCACGATCCGCTGGGCGGTGCGGTCCAGTGACGAGATCAAAAACGGGCCTGCCGACGGTCCCGGGCCGTTGAGTTGACCCTTGTTGAACACGTCAGGGTTGGCGGTCATGGCCTTGGGCAGCAGCATGGTGTTGCCTGCGAACATTCCGCGCCATTCGGCGTAATGCTTGGCGAAGGTGATGACGGCCTGCCGGTCGTCGACACCCTTGGTGACCGAGGCGACCCGATCGCTGCCGTTGGGTGAGGCGATCGCGAAGGCCTTGTCCTTGCCGCTGGTTGCGTTGATCTGGGAGGCGATGTCCTCCCAGGTGATCGGGGTCCCGTC
This sequence comes from Mycolicibacterium rhodesiae, assembly GCF_002086695.1. Taxonomy (GTDB): domain Bacteria; phylum Actinomycetota; class Actinomycetes; order Mycobacteriales; family Mycobacteriaceae; genus Mycobacterium; species Mycobacterium rhodesiae. Next base: position 30,458 of record NZ_MVIH01000022.1, on the reverse strand, counting down.
GGACCAGACGGCCTTGGGGTTGATGGTGTAGGTGACCACCTGCGGGTCGGTGCCGGTCAGCTCCACACTGGTGAAGTAATCGGTGTTGACCTTCATCGAACCGTCGGCGGCGATGACGAATGCGCGCGGCATGGTCGGCCGCAGGATCGCGCCGGTGTCGGCCTCATTGCCGTCGATGTTCAGGGTGTTCCAGTTCGACGGGAACGACGACAACGCCAACCGCAGATTGCCACCCCGCTGCAAGGTCGCCGGGTCCTGCGGATTGATATCGCTTGTCGAGCCGAGTTCGGCGTTGCCGCCGGCTGAGGGGACGTCGCGCTTGCTGCCTGAGCAGCCTGCCACCACCAGACTTGCCACGACTGCCAGCACTGCAATTCGGCCGGCGCTCCGGCGGATCGATCGGGTCACGCCACTGATGCTAACGGCGAGTGGGATCCGGTTGCGGGATGGCGGCCAGCAACTTTCTGGTGTAGTCGTGCTGTGGGTTGGCGAAGATGTCGTCGGCGTCGCCGTACTCCACCATCGCCCCGCGGTACATCACGACTACGCGATGGGCGAGATGTTTGACCACCGACAGGTCGTGCGAGACGAACAGATAGGACAGCTCGAACTCGCGCTGCAGGTCCAGCAGCAGGTTGATGATGCCCGCCTGAATGGACACATCCAGCGCCGACACCGGCTCGTCGAGCGCCAGGATCTTCGGCTGCAGCGCCAATGCCCGGGCGATGCCGATCCGCTGCTTCTGGCCGCCGGAGAACTCTTGCGGGTAGCGGCTGGCGTCGGCGCGGCGCAGCCCGACGATCTCGAGCAGTTCGGCGACCCGGCTGTCGCTACTGGCCTTGTCGAAACCGTTGGCGCGCAATGGTTCGGCCAGAAGTTCGGCCACCGGAAGCCGGGGGTCCAGGGATGCCACCGGGTCCTGGAACACCACCTGCAGATCACGGCGCAGTTCCCGGCGCCGGGCAGCCGTCAGGGCGGCGACGTCATTGCCCAGAACCTCGATGGAGCCGGACTCCGGCGCCGCCAGGTCGAGGATCTGGTGCAGTGTGGTGGATTTGCCGGAGCCGGACTCACCGACGATGCCCAGGGTCTGCCCGCGCATCAGGTCGAAGCTGAGGCCGTCGACGGCGCGAACCTCGCCGATGTTGCGGCGAAATACCACGCCCTTGGTCAGCCGATAGGTCTTCACCAGGTCCCGCACCGTGATCACCGGCGCCGGTTCCGCAGGGTCGTCGACGGCCACCGGCTGAGTGGACACGCCGTAGATCTCCGCCGCGGTGCGGCCCGTGACCTGGTCGGTCCGGATGCACGCCGCCAGGTGGCCCGCGGACGCGGGGTCGACGGGCAACAGTGCCGGTTCTGCTGAGCGGCACTCGTCGATGGCGAGCGGGCAGCGCGGGACGAACGGGCAGCCGGGCGGGAGGTCCACCATCGATGGCGGTGCACCGGGGATCGGTACCAGCCGGGTGCCCTGTGGTGAGTCCAGTCGTGGAACGGAGCCCAATAATCCTGCGGTGTAAGGCATTCGACGGTCGCGGTACAGTTCGTCCACCGAGGCGACCTCGACGGGGCGCCCGGCATACATCACCAGAGCCCGGTCGGCGAACTCCGCGACCACACCAAGGTCGTGGGTGATGATGAGCACGCCCGCACCGGTGACGTCGCGGGCGGTCTTGAGAACCTCGAGGATCTGGGCCTGGACGGTCACATCCAGTGCCGTCGTGGGCTCGTCACAGATCAGCAGGTCGGGATCATTGGCGATCGCGATCGCGATGACCACCCGCTGGCGCTCACCGCCGGACAACTCATGCGGGAAGGCGCGGGCCCGCCGTTCGGGCTGGGCGATGCCGACCAACTCGAGCAGTTCTACGGCGCGCGTGCGCGCCGCCTGCTTGCCGACGTCGCGGTGGTGCACGGTGATGGCTTCGGCGATCTGGTCGCCGACGGTGTACACCGGCGTCAACGCCGACATCGGATCCTGGAACACCGTCCCGATGCGCCGCCCGCGGATCTTCGACATCTCGCCATCGGACAGGCCGAGTAGCTCCCGACCGGACAGCCGGACCGAGCCCGACACGTCGGCGTACTCCGGTAGCAGGCCGATGACCGCCATGGCCGCAGCCGACTTGCCCGACCCGGACTCGCCGACCATCGCGACGACCTCGCCGGACCGCACCTGGTAGGTCAGGCCGCGAACGGCGGTCAGGTCGTCGCCGTCGGTGGGGAAGCTGACGGCGAGGTCGGTTACCTCCAGCAGGGTTTCACTCATGACTTCGGCTTCTTCTTGCGGCCGCGGCGCAGTGTGGCGCTGCCGGGGTCGAGCGCGTCGCGCAGCCCGTCGCCGGTGAGGTTGGCGCACACCAGGATCAGCACCAGAACCCCGGCGGGGAACAAGAACACCCACGGAAATGTCGTCGCCGACTGGGTGCCGTCGGCGATCAGCGTGCCCAGCGAGATATCGGGTGGCTGAATTCCGAAACCCAGGAAGCTCAGTCCGGTCTCGGCGAGGATTGCCACCGCCACGTTGAGTGCGGCGTCGATGATCAGGATCGAGGCGACATTCGGGATGATGTGCCGAGTGATGATGCGCCGGCTCGAGACACCCATATACCTTGCGGCTTGGACGAATTCGCGCTCCCGCAGGCTCATCGTGAGACCCCGCACCATGCGGGAACTCACCATCCAGCTGAACCCGGCCAGCAGCACGATCAGCAGAATGACGTTGGCCGAGCTCTTGGTGATCGGGGTGAGGATCGCGATCAGGATGAACGACGGAACCACCAGCAGCAGGTCCACCAGCCACATCAGCGTCCGGTCGCGCCAACCGCCGAAGTAACCCGCGATGGAGCCGACGGTCGCGGCGATCCCTGTCGAGATCACCGCCACGCACACGCCGATCAGCATCGACTTCTGCATCCCGCGCAGGATCTGAGCGAACAGGTCCTGCCCCAAGGCATTGGTGCCGAACCAGTGGTCGGCGCTGGGCGGCTCCTGCAGCGCATAGAAGTCGAGATCCGTGTAGGACCAGGGCAACAGCGGAGGCAGAGCGTAGCATCCGATGAACAGCACGATCAGGATCACCAGCGACGCCATCGCGGCCCGGTTGCGGGCGAAGCGGCGCAGCACCAGGGTGCGCCTGGAGGCGAACTCTTCGGGCTTCACACCCGAGCGGGCGCTATCGGTCGTCTCGGTCACGTCACCCTCACCCGGGGATCGAGCATCGCGTAGATGACGTCGGACAGCAGCCCGGCCAGAAGCACGACCGCACCGGAGAACACCGTGATCGCCGCGACGATATTCGTGTCCTGGGTCGCGATGCCCTGGACCACCCACTCACCCATGCCATGCCAGCCGAAGATCTTCTCGACGAACACCGCTCCGGTGACCAAACCCGCGACGCCGTAAGCGAACAGCGTAGCCATCGGGATCAGTGCGGTCCGCAGCCCGTGTTTGAACAGCGCTCTGCGCCGGGTGAGTCCCTTGGCCCGCGCGGTGCGGATGAAGTCCTGGCCCAGCACGTCGAGCATCGCATTGCGTTGGTAGCGGCTGTAACCCGCGATCGCGCCCAATGCCAGCGTGACCGAGGGCAGGATCAAATGTTGCATCCGGTCGACGAACTGACTCCAGCCGCCGCCGACGGCGTCAGGCGACGTTTCCCCGATGTATTCGAAAATGTGCACTCCGAGAATCGAATTCACCCGGAGTGCGGCCAGGATCGCCAAGTTGGCGATGACGAACGTCGGCGTGCTGATCACCAACAGCGAGAGCAGAGTGATCACCCGATCCGATAATCGGTATTGCCGAATCGCACCCCAGGCGCCGACCACGACGCCGATCACGGTGCCCAGCACCGAACCGATCACCAGCAGTCGCAGGCTGACCCCGATGCGGCGGCCCAGTTCGTCGGAGACCGGCTGACCGGTGACGGTCGTGCCGAAATCGCCGCGCACCGCGCCGGCCACCCAGTGGGCGTATCGCAGCGGGATCGGCTTGTCGAGATCGAGTTCGGCGGCCTTGGCATCGATCACCGCCTGCGGCGGACGCGGATTGCGCTGCATCAGACTGTTCAACGGCGCGAACGTCAGCGACGTCAGCGTGAACGTGAGGAACGACGCCAAGGCCAGCAGCACCACATAGTTGAGCAGCCGGCGCGCCAGGAAACGCGTCATGGGCCGCTGCCCGGCGCAGGGTGCATGCAGCACAGGGTAGGAGATGGTCGGTCGACACGACGTCAAGACCCTTCGGGCGGCCCGGGTTTAGCCGCGTGCGGCCCGGGAAGACTGCGGGTGTGCACGTGAAGCAGATCACACACCGACTGGCTCCCGCCCTGCTCGTCGCAGTGGCCGTCCCGGTACTCGCGTCATGTCAGGACAAGGGCACCAGCGTCGATCCGACCACCACCAGTCCCAGCCCGACGACGGTGCAGACATCCAAACCGATGCTGCCGAGTTCGTCGGTGGCATCGGCGAGTCCGCAACCACCGACACCGAGTGGCGGCTAATGCGCACGTCAACGGCTCGCAGGTTTGGGCTCAGGAGGTCGGGTTAACCAATTCACAGCGGTTGGCAGGGAAGCCGGTCCGCGGAACTGGTCCGAGACCGATTGGAAGTGTCGAGATGACGAACATCAAAACGCTGTCCGCCGTGGTCGGCGGCAGTGCGATTGTGGCCATGGGTGCGCTGGGCATCGCGGTGACCGATCACGGGAGCGGCACGATCGTGTCGGATCCCGGCACATTCACCTCGCCCGTGACGTCGTCGATGACGACGGGGGAGACCACGAAGGACACCGCCGTGGAGCCGACGAAAACACCGGAGGTCGCGGCGCCGCCGGTCACCGCCACAACCCCTGAGGCCCCCTGAGACTTGAGTCAGCCCGGCCGTTCGTGGTCGCGGCGGTCGTCGCCGCCAGCATTGCGACGATGACCGCCGCCGATCATCACCGTGGTAGGTCTTCTGAGCTCAAACCTTGACTTGATCCGTCTAGCTGGTTAGATTCCGGGTTAGCTTTGTAATTATGGTCAAACCTACCAACTTTACGAGGAAATCATGGCGAGTCCGGTGGTCGAACGCCCCAAGCCGGGGCAGTACGAACTGAGCCACCTTCGGTCCTTGGAGGCCGAGGCAATTCACATCATCCGCGAGGTCGCGGCCGAGTTCGAACGGCCGGTGCTGCTGTTCTCCGGCGGTAAGGACTCGATCGTGATGCTGCATCTGGCGATCAAGGCGTTCGCGCCCGGCCGGCTGCCCTTCCCGGTGATGCATGTCGACACCGGTCACAACTTCGAGGAAGTGATCGCCACCCGCGACGAGTTGGTCGCGCGGTACGGCCTGCGCCTGGTGGTGGCCAGCGTCGAGGAGGACATCGCGGCAGGCCGGGTGGTCGACAACGGTCCGTCGCGCAACCCGCTGCAGACCGTCACGTTGCTGCGGGGCATCCGGGAGAACAAGTTCGATGCCGCATTCGGCGGTGCTCGCCGCGACGAGGAGAAGGCGCGGGCCAAGGAGCGGGTGTTCAGCTTCCGCGACGAGTTCGGCCAGTGGGATCCCAAGGCGCAGCGCCCCGAGCTGTGGAACCTCTACAACGGGCGTCACCGCAAGGGTGAGCACATTCGCGTCTTCCCGTTGTCCAACTGGACCGAGTACGACATCTGGGCCTACATCGGTGCCGAAGAGATCACGCTGCCGGGCATCTACTACGCCCACCCCAGGCAGGTCTTCCAGCGGGACGGCATGCTGCTGGCCGTCCACGAGTTCCTCCAGCCCACCCCCGACGAACCGGTCTTCGAGACCTCGGTGCGGTTCCGTACGGTCGGCGACGTGACCTGCACCGGCTGTGTGGAGTCCACGGCCTCCACAGTCGAGGAAGTGATCGCCGAGACCGCGGTGTCACGGCTGACCGAACGGGGCGCCACCCGCGCCGACGACCGTATTTCCGAAGCCGGCATGGAAGACCGCAAGCGCGAGGGGTATTTCTGATGAGCACTCTGTTGAGGATTGCCACCGCGGGTTCGGTCGATGACGGCAAGTCGACCCTGATCGGCCGCTTGCTCTACGACTCCAAAGCGGTGATGGAAGACCAACTCGCCGCCGTCGAGCGAACGTCACGCGAACGCGGTAACGACTACACCGACCTTGCGCTGGTGACCGACGGGCTGCGCTCCGAGCGCGAGCAAGGCATCACCATCGACGTCGCCTACCGTTACTTCGCCACGGCCAAGCGGAAGTTCATCATCGCCGACACGCCGGGCCACATTCAGTACACCCGCAACATGGTCACCGGAACCTCGACCGCGCAACTGGTGATCGTGCTGGTCGACGCACGGCACGGTCTGCTCGAGCAGTCCCGCAGGCACGCGTTCCTGGCCTCGCTGCTCGGCGTTCAGCACGTCGTGCTGGCGGTCAACAAGATGGACCTCATCGACTGGGACCGTGAGCGTTTCGAATGGATCCGCGAGGAGTTCCACGCCTTCGCCGCCCGCCTCGACATTCACGACGTCACCACCATCCCGATGTCGGCGCTCAAGGGTGACAACGTGGTGACGAAGTCCGACAAGGCGCCCTGGTATGACGGGCCTCCGCTGCTCAGCCACCTCGAAGAGGTCTACATCGCCGGCGACCGCAACCTGGTCGACGTGCGCTTCCCGGTGCAGTACGTGATCCGGCCGCAGACCGTCGAGCACGCCGACCATCGCAGCTATGCGGGCACGATCGCCGGCGGTGTGATGCGCCCCGGGGATGAGGTGGTCGTACTGCCGAGCGGAAAAACCAGTCGTATCACCGCAATCGACGGCCCGACCGGTCCTGTCGAGGAGGCGTTCCCGCCGATGGCGGTGTCGATCAGTCTCGCCGACGACATCGACATCTCCCGCGGTGACCTGCTGGCCCGGCCGCAGAACCAACCGGTGGCGACCCGGGAATTCGACGCAACGGTCTGCTGGATGGCTGACGAGTCCTCGCTGGAACCGGGACGCGACTACATCATCAAGCACACCACCCGCACGACGCGGGCCCGCGTCGGTGCGCTGGACTATCGCTTGGACGTCAACACCCTGCACCGCGACAAGAGTGCAACGGCGTTGAAGCTCAACGAACTCGGCCGGGTCACCCTGCGCACCCAGGTGCCGCTGTTGCTCGACGAGTACTCCCGCAACGCCGCGACGGGATCGTTCATCCTGATCGATCCCGACACCAATGTCACGGTGGCTGCGGGCATGGTCCGCGACACCGCGCCGACGGCCGCGCGCAGCGCGTCGCCCAACACCGTGCGCCACCAGTCGCTGGTGGACTCCGGTGACCGGCTGACGAAGGGGCGCACCCTGTGGTTCACCGGTCTATCCGGCTCGGGAAAGTCTTCGGTGGCGGTGCTGGTGGAGCAGAAGCTGCTCGAACATGGTTGCCCCGCTTATATTCTCGACGGTGACAACCTGCGCCACGGGCTCAACGCCGACCTCGGCTTCTCGATGGCGGACCGGGCCGAAAACCTCCGCAGGCTGGCCCACATCGCCACGCTGATGGCCGATGCCGGCCTGACGGTCCTGGTGCCCGCCATCAGTCCGCTGGAGGAGCACCGGGAGCTGGCCCGAAAGGTGCACGCCGACTCCGGCGTGGAGTTCTACGAGATCTTCGTCGACACTCCGCTCGAAGACTGTGAGCGACGGGATCCCAAGGGGCTCTATGCCAAAGCCAGGGCGGGGGAGATCACCCACTTCACCGGAATCGACAGCCCCTATCAGCGGCCGAAGAACCCGGATCTGCGGCTGACCCCCGATCACGAATGCGATGAGCTGGCCCAGCAGGTCGTCGATCTGCTGGAGGGTCAGGCGTGAGCGACCACGATCTGGCAGCCGAGCTGGCGACGCAGGCTGGCAAGCTGCTGCTCGACGTTCGCGTCGAGCTGGCCGACGCCTCGGGTGCGGAACGAAAGGCCGCGGGCGACAAGCGTTCTCATGATTATCTGATGGAAGCACTGGCCGCGGCACGGCCCGAGGATGCGGTGCTGTCGGAGGAGGGTGCCGACGATCCGATCCGGCTTCGCAGCCAACGGGTGTGGATCGTCGATCCGCTGGACGGGACGCGCGAGTTCTCCGAACTCGACCGTGACGACTGGGCGGTGCACGTAGCGCTGTGGGAGGACGGCGAACTGATCGCCGGTGCGGTTGCGCTTCCCGCCCAAGGCGTTACGTTGGCAACCCCTGCGGTGTCGCCGCCCCCGGCTGCGCCGAGCGCGCCGCGGATCGTGGTGTCGCGGACCCGGCCCCCGGCGGTTGCGCTGCAGGTGCGCGACGCGCTGGGCGGCGTGCTGGTCGAGATGGGTTCTGCCGGAGCCAAGGTCGCGGCCGTGATTCAGGGCCGTGCCGACGTGTACGTGCACGCGGGTGGCCAATACGAATGGGATTCGGCCGCCCCGGTTGCCGTCGCCCGCGCCGCCGGACTGCACACCTCACGCATCGACGGCTCACCGCTTCGGTACAACCGGCCCGACCCGCTGCTGCCCGACGTCGTGGTGTGCCGGCCGGAATTGGCCGAGGCGGTGCTGGCCGCAACGCAGTAACGTTGCGCCATGACTGAACTCAACACCCTGCGGGCGCTCGCGGGCCTTCCGCTCGACCCGCCGAGTCTGGCCACGTCGACGTTGATCCTGATCGACTGCCAGAACACCTACACCCAGGGCGTGATGGAACTCGAGGGTGTTCAGGCCGCGCTGGACGAGGTGGCCGCGCTGTTGGATCGTGCACGGACGGCGGGCGTTCCGGTGATTCACATCCAGCACGATGACGGCCCCGGGTCGCTGTACGACATCAGCGGCGAGAGCGGTGCGATCGTGCCCCGAGTCGCTCCTCGCGACGGGGAGCCGGTGGTGGTCAAGAACTACCCCAACTCGTTCGTGCACACCGATCTGGATGAGCGACTCAAATCGGTGGCTGCCGAGAACCTGATCATCGCCGGATTCATGACGCATATGTGCGTGAATTCGACCGCGCGTGGTGCATTCAACCTCGGCTACGCACCCACGGTGGTCGCCTCTGCCACCGCCACAAGGTCGTTGCCAGGTGTGGACGGTTCTGCCGTTCCGGCGGCATCGCTGCACGCCGCGAGTCTTGCCGCTCTCAAGGATTTGTTCGCTGTTGTCGTCGCCGATTCGGGTGCCATCCCGGCCTGAGGCCGAGCCGGGGCTCTTTCCTGAGAGATTTAGGCCCTGAACCTGAGAGCCGGACGGCGCGACTTCGCGTTGCGACACGCGCATCGTGGAGTCTGCTGGGCATTTCCCGAAGTGGCGTGAATTTGCTGAACCTGCGCAAGGTGCGTATTTACGCACCTCAGGTGAGGTACACATCTTCGCTGGCTGACGTGCCACGTCAAATATGACGTTTCCGTCAGGAAATTTTTTCGACAAAATCGTCAATAACCGTTTCCCTCAGGTTTTTCTCAGGTACCTTCAGCTTTGTCAGTGTTGACCCCAGCCCGGGAGGGATTGAAATGCAAATCTCCATACGCTCTCAGCTCATTGCGGGAACCGCCGCCGTCGTCGGCGCCAGCGCGATTGCAATGACGCCAGTAACGCAGGCCAATCTCGCTCTGCCCGACCTCCAGATGCCCTCGGTCAGCCAGGTGGCTCTGGCCGGGTTCGACAGCCCGCTTTCGGAACTCCTCGGCACGTTCAGTTCCCTCAATCAGTGGGTGCTGAGCGCCGATAACACGACCGCTGGCTACACCGATCTCGGCGGGCTGGTCAGCGCTGGCGGCGTCGCCATCGCGAAGGGCGGCTACCAGTTCAACGCGGTCGGTCTGCTTCCCCAGATCATCAACGACCACCTGCCGATCATCAGCCAGCTCGGGTACAACGGGGCAGCGTCCCTCGGGAGCGCCGCCAACGCCGCAACAACGATCGGGTTGATCGCCAGCGAAGGCCTGTGGAACCTGCCCGGCGCATTCGTGACGGCCACTCAGCAGGCGCTGTCAGGTGACATCCCCGGTGCCATCGCGACGTTGCAGTCCGCGATCGTGGGACCGTTCGTGGCCGCCGGCCAGGTCGCCCTCGCCAGCGCCAACTACATGCTGGACAACGCGGTCGCGCGGGGTACCGCCCTGCTCGGTGCTGTTCCGGACCTGGTCAACCTGGTCGTTCAGAGTTCCATCGGGCAAGCTCAGGTGCTTGCGGGCACATTCAGCGCCGTCGTGCAGAACGTGATCACCGGCATCACCAACGGTAATGCCGAGGAGGCCTGGAATGCCGCGGTCGACGGATTCTTCGGACCGCGGGGCATCCCGGGCGCGATCCTGAACCTGACGGTCGGCGCCGGTGTGCAAACGGATGCGGCCACCGTGGTGCCGAGCGTCCGTGGCGTGATCCAAGCCGCTGTGCACGGCGTCGCCGACGCGCTGTCGCAGACCGGATCTGCGCCGCCGGTTCCGCCGCCGGCCGCCGCCGCGAAGACCGCATCTCCGTCGGCATCGGCACTGCGTGTCGCGGCCGTGGAGTCGTCGTCCGCGGATGAGAGCGGCAATGCCAAGTCGGGTAGCGGCAGCGATGCTTCCGCGTCCGATCACTCCAACAACAGCAACGCGAAGAGTGGAACCGCAGGCAAGTCCGGCGCCAAGAAGGGCGTCGCCGGTTCGAAGCGGCCCGCGAAGGCCTCGGCCAGTAAGTCCGCGGGGTAGTCCACGGCATCGATGGGATGCCCCTTCTTTTCGAAGTCATCGAAAAGAAGGGGCTCCTGTTTTCCCGTTCGTCAAATTAAGTGAATTACTCGAATAGTAATTGGGTCTTTCTCTCTAAGTTTCCTCTCAGGTATTCTTAAGGCCGCAATTGGCCTGAGTGCCGGGAGGTGAGCACGCGGTGCGGCGCGGCATTGGTGCGATTTTCACGACTGGGGTAGCCCTCGTGGGCGCGACGGTCGTCGTCGCCAACCCGGTATCGGCACCCCAGTCAGATGTTCGTGTTCCCCCGGTGAAACTGTCGGCCGACAGCACGGCATCGACCACCGCACTCGACCGGGCTCTGCTCGAGACCTTGACGCGAGAACACGCCACCGGCACAAGTCCGTCGGACCCGCTGAAGCGAGTGGTCGCCGGCGTCGTCACCAATGTCACGATGCTGAGCGGTCGAGCGGTGGACGAAGCGTTGTGGAGCGACGTTCCCGGGACGCCGACGCCGGTGCGCGTCCCGTCGCCGGTGCCGCCGACAGCGGTCGCCGATCTGCTGAGCGGTAAGCCGGTCACGACGTCGGCCGCCAATGCATCCCCCGCGATCATCGAGGATCGCGCCCTGCAGCACGCTGTGACTTCGGTCGCCGACTACGTCGGCTACGTCAGCGTGCAGGTCGTCGAGGCCACCGTGGCGGCCGCCCGGATCGCCGTGGCCAAACCGCGGCTGATCGCGGACACGCTTGCTGCGCTCACCGACGGTGACGTCGACGCCGCGATCACCACTGCCCTTCGCGTCGTCGCGGTGCCGGTCGGGCCACCGTCGAAGATCGTCAAGGCGATCCGCAGCGAGGTCCGTCAGCGGCTGACCGAGTTGACGAACATCTTGCGGCGGCCGGCGCCGTCCCGGCCGAAGGCGACCCGGACGGCCACCCACTCGGCAGTCGCTGACAGCGTGGCATCGTTGCGCCGCACGCTGGGCCACCGCCGCGGCTTGACCGTCACGGCCAAACCGGGAGCATCCTCGAAGCCGGGGAGGTCCACCGGGCCCGAGACATCGATCAAGTCCGATACATCAACCGACGTCACGGACACCGGCACGGTCACCGGTCCCGACGCGAAGCCGACGGCCGCCAACGGTGCGACGGATTTGAGCGACGGCAACAAGGCGGTGCCGAGCACCACGGCTTCCCAGTCCCCGGTCCAGCAGCGGGCCCAGACCCCGGTCACCCGGGTCCGTACCTCGCTGGACCGGTTCGCCGACACCCTTCGCAAAGCGCTCACTCCGCATCGGCCGCCGCAGCGCCCCGGCGCCACACCAGCACCGGCATCAGACGCCTCGTGAGCCTGCTGCCGACCAGGCAGTGGCAGAATTCGCGGGATGCGGATGTCAGCGAAGGCGGAATACGCCGTCCGCGCCATGATCCAGCTCGCTTCAGTCGACTCGGGCGCGCTGGTCAAGACCGAGGATCTGGCCAAGGCACAGGGCATCCCGGCGCAATTCCTGGTCGACATCCTCTCCGCCCTGCGCACCGACCGGCTGGTGCGCAGTCACCGTGGCCGCGACGGCGGCTACGAACTGGGTCGCCAGGCCGCGGATATCAGCATCGCCGACGTGTTGCGCTGCATCGACGGGCCGTTGGCGAGCGTGCGTGACATCGGCCTGGGCGACCTGCCCTACAGCGGGCCCACGGCGGCGTTGACTGATGTGTGGCGGGCGCTGCGCGCCAGCATGCGCTCAGTGCTGGAGGAGACCAGCGTGGCCGATGTCGCCGGCGGGCAACTGCCGGCCCACGTTGCCGATCTGGCGCTCGACTACCTGAGGCAGGAGAACCGGCGCGGCCACAACGGTTAGCCGCCGCCCGACCCGTAGGGCCGGGTGATGATCTCCAAGTAGTGGCCCACCGGATCGCGGAAGTAGACGCCGCGACCGCCGTCGTTGTGGTTGATCTCGCCGGGCCGGGTGGCGCGGGGATCGGCCCAGTGCGGCTGTTCTCGGTCGGCGATCTTGCGGTAGATCGCGTCGAAGTCGTCCTCGGAGACCAGGAAGGCGTAGTGCTGCGGGTGAATCGGTTCGTCTGCAGGCACGTCGGCGAAGTCCAGGCTCAGCCCGTGCTCGAGGGTGACAACCAGGAAATGTCCGAACGGCACCGCATCCGGTAGCCCGAACAGCTCGGTCAGGAAGCGGGCGGACTGCTGCTTGTCATGTGCGGCGACGATGGTGTGGTTCAGTTCGATTGCCATTACCCTTGCCAGTCAAGCACTTTGGGTCACCCCGTGCAATGATCGTCCGCCCGCCCGGTCAGGGCCATGGGATGCCGTACCGTCTGTTGCTTATGGCAACACCGCAGACCCGTGTCGAAGTGCTTGGCAACATCGGGCCCAACTGGTTCGCATCGGTGATGGGCACCGGGATCGTGGCGACCGCGGGCGCGACGCTGCCGCTCCAGTTCCCTGGATTGCGCGGGTTCACCGAGGTGGTGTGGGTGATCGCCGCGGTGCTACTCGTCGTGCTGATCGCGATCGTCGGCCTGCATTGGCTGCGCCATCCCACAGTCGCCCGCACCCACGCCCGCAATCCGCAGATGGCGCATTTCTACGGTGCGGCGCCGATGGCGCTACTGACCGTCGGCACCGGTGCGGTGCTGATCGGCCGAGATCTGATCGGCGAGCGGCTCGCCGTCGACCTCGACTGGGTGCTGTGGACAGCCGGCACCGTGGGTGGGCTGTTCACCGCGGTGAGTATTCCGTTCCTGATGTTCACCCAGCACAACGTCGAACCCGACGCCGCGTTCGGCGGCTGGCTGATGCCGGTTGTGCCGCCGATGGTCTCGGCGGCCGCGGGGGCGTTGCTCATCCCGCACATGGCGCCGGGCGCCGGGCGCACCACCATGCTGTACGGCTGCTATGCGATGTTCGGGCTGTCCCTGGTTGCGGCGTTCATCATCATCACGCTGATCTGGAGCCGCCTGGCGCTCTACGGAACGTCCGGAACCGCGCGAGTTCCCACGCTGTGGATCGTGCTCGGCCCGCTCGGCCAATCCATCACCGCCGCAGGGCTTCTCGGCCATGTCGCGGCGCTGGCCGTCGAGCACGGGCTGGCCGAGAGCCTGAATGCCTTCGCCGTCATCTTCGGAGTTCCGGTGTGGGGCTTCGCGATCCTCTGGATCGCGCTCGCCGCCTCGCTGACGATTCGCACGCTGCGCCGGGGTATGCCATTCGCCCTGACCTGGTGGAGCCTCACCTTCCCGGTGGGCACGTTCGTCACCGGCACCACCCAACTGGCGGTGCACACCAACCTGCCGGCGTTCAAGGTCGCGGCGGTGATCGCCTACGCCGCGTTACTGAGCACCTGGCTGCTGGTTGCGGTGCGTACCGCACGAGGCAGCCTGCGGGGCAATCTGCTCAACCCGCCGCCCGGCGGCGGGCCGATCCGTGCCCAGAAGGACCCCGCCCGCTAACGCCCCCACGCCCAGACCGACGTTTCGCCGCGAAAGTTCGAGTGCCACGCGGCAAAACGTCGAACTCTACGGTGCTTCGACACCTAGCCGCGAGGGTCGAGCGGATTGACCCGATTGACGATCAGCGGATCGGCCTTGGTGAACGGGAAATTGGGCAGGTCGTCGATGTGGACGTTGAACGTCGCAGCGAGCACTTCGCGCGAATACGCGCTCGCCGACGCCCGATACCCGATATCGCCGGGGGTGGGCTGGTCGAAGAAGATCGCGAAATGCAGGTCGGGAGCATCGAACACTTCGATGTGGTGAGGGTATGCGCGAGGGATGAAGTACATGTCACCCTGCTCCAGATACCAGGTGTCCAGCGCCCCGTCCGGGTTCATGACGGTCATCCGCGAACTTCCCGACGCTACGTAGCCCATCTCCGCTGTGATCGGGTGCCAATGCGGTTCGCGCATCCCGTCTTCGCGGATCCGAAGTGAGTACATCGACATGTCCTTGAGGGCGGGCCAGAACTGGACACGGGCCAGGCGCGCCGATCCGACTGCGCTGCCGACCGGCGGACTCTGGGCTTCGACCCCGAATTTGTGCGGATCGTTGAAGTGGGCGGTGCTCGGAACCGACGGATCCCCAACGCGTGCAGCGAGCTTGCGGTCGGTGGTGTCGCGGCGGATCTTTGCGAAGTCGGAAGCCGGCAGGTCGTAGGTGTTGCCCAACACCGCATCCGTCATCGCGCCGAACGCGGCTCCGAGGCCGAAGTCCTCCGGCCGTTCGCTGCGAAACGCGAGGATGAACTCGGCAGGTTCCTCGCCGATGTTCTCGATGTGGTGCAACGAACCTGAGTCGACATGGAACATCTCGCCGGCACCGATCGTGAACGACGAGAACTGGCTGCCGCTGTCGAGCACCGATACCAGCGATGTCCCCGACACGCAGTACGCCAGTTCGTTGGCGTTGGCATGCCAGTGCGGCGTGCGCATCGCGCCGGGATTGATCACCAGGCGTTTGATCGAGAGCCCGGACAGGATGGGCAAGTTGTCGGCGGTGACTCGACGGATCGAACCGAGATCCGATTCTTCGACGATTTCACCGTCGAGCAATGACATCGAGTGTTCGCTGCGCTCAAGTCTGGACATCTCTGACTGCACCTCTCGTTGGGCAAACGTGACGACGTGACAAGCTCACTCCACAAGGACGTTCGGCCGGGCGCTACTTGCGCGCGGTGAGCTCCAGGGCGATGTTGTCGGGGTCGCGGAACTCGAGGATGTAGGCCACGCCGATGTCCTTGACCGGCTCGTGCTCGATGCCCAGGGAATCAAGGTGGGCGGCGGCCTGCTCGATGGCGTCCAGGTCTGGCAGGACGAACGCCAGGTGATCGAGGCCGACCCGGTCCTCGTCGAAGGCGCCGGTGCCGGTGGGTCGCAACCCGATCAGGTTGTCGCCGATGTTGTAGATGACGCCGCCGAACAGGAATGAAAGCTGCTCACGGGTGGCGGCATCGGCGTTCGCCGGCAACTCGGCGTAGACCGGCCAGCCGAACACGCTGTCGTAGAACCGGCGCGAGGCGTCGATGTCGGTGACGGTCAGCCGCACGTGGGCGACGGCGGAAGCGGCGATCGGCATGTGCTCCATCCTGGCAGTAGCCCGGATCTATGTCAGTAGGTCGGATCGGCGCGGGCAGCCGCCTGCGCCGTGCCAGAATCGCGAGCGTGCAGATTGGCATGACATTGCCGGTGATGGAACCGGACGTTGACGCAGACATCCTCAAGCGCTGGGCGCAAACGATCGACGAGGGACCGTTCTCCTCACTGTGTTGGGGGGAGCGGATTGCGTTCGGCAACCCCGATTCCCTGACGCTGCTGGGGGCCCTGTCCGGCTGGACCGAGCGGGTGCCGCTGGTGGCCACCGTCGTCGTACCCCAGCTGCACGATCCGGTGATGCTGGCGAAGGGCCTGGCGACCGGGGACCTGCTGTGCGGCGGACGGCTGACCGTCGGTCTCGGCGTGGGAGGCCGGCACGAGGACTACCGCGCCGTCGGTGCCGACCCGAAGACGCAGACCATGCGCGATATGGCCGACCGGGTGGCGATCATGCAGCGGGTGTGGGCGGGGGAGAAGATCACCGATTCGGTGCTGCCGGTCGGACCCAGCCCCGCCCGCGATGGCGGACCACGGCTGCTGGTCGGCACCACCGGGCCCAAGACGGTGCGCAGTGCCGCGCCCTGGGCTGAAGGCCTCGCCGGCATCTCGATGGATCTCGACCTCGAGAAGGAGAACGCGCTGTTCGACGTCGCCCGTGGCGCGTGGGCTGAGGCGGGAAGGCCGAAACCCCATCTGGCGACGTCGTTTTGGTTCGCCCTCGGCGAGGGCGACGCGCCCCGCCAACAGATCGTCGACCATCTGCGTCACTACATGAACTGGATACCGCGAGAGATCGTCGACGTGATCGCCCCGACCAGCGGCTGGGCCGGGACCGAGGAGGAGCTCGTCGCTGTGCTGCGCGGCTTCGCCGAGATCGGGACCGACGAGGTGCACCTCATCCCGACCAGCAGCGACATCGACCAGGTACGCCGGGTCGCCGAGCTGGTCGGTGAGGTCTCCGCCCACACGGGAGTTTCGGCGTAGAACTGCGAGAGGATGACCGATGACCCAGCCGTACGGCAACTATCAGATCGAGATCTACTTCCAGGGTTTGACCGGCACTGTGCCCAGCCTGCCGATGTCGTTCGACGAATTGGAAGCTCGTGCCGCCCAAGCCCTTCCGCAGTCGATCTGGTCCTACGTCGCCGGCGGCGCGGGTGACGAGCGCACCCAACGGGTCAATGTCAGCGCCTTCGAACAGTGGGGCTTGATACCGCGCATGCTGGTCGGCGCGACCGAGCGCGACCTGTCCGTCGAGCTCTGGGGACGGCGCTGGCCCGCCCCGGTGTTCATGGCGCCGATCGGGGTGATCGGGCTGTGCACCCAAGACCATCACGGCGACCTCGCCGCCGCGCGGGCGGCCGCCCGCACCGGGGTGCCGATGTGTGTGTCCACGCTGACGATGGATCCCTTGGAGGACGTCGCTGCTGAATTCGGTGACACGCCAGGGCTTTTCCAGCTGTACACCCCGACAGACCGCGAGATGGCGGAGAGTTTCGTCCGCCGTGCCGAAGCCGCCGGTTACACCGGGATCGTGGTCACGCTGGACACCTGGGTGCCCGGGTGGCGGCCGCGCGACCTTTCCACCGCCAACTTCCCACAGCTGCGCGGCATGTGCCTGTCCAACTACATCAGCGATCCGGTCTTCCGCGCCAAGGTCGACGCAGACATCGACGCCGACCCGCGCAACGCCGTGCTGGCCTGGGTCAGCAACTTCGGAAATTCGTTGACGTGGGACGACTTGACCTGGCTGCGATCGTTGACGTCATTGCCGCTGATCCTCAAGGGCATCTGCCATCCCGATGACGCCCGGCGCGCGATCGATGCCGGTGTCGACGGCATCTACTGTTCCAATCACGGCGGCCGGCAAGCCAACGGCGGTGTGCCGGCCATCGATTGCCTTCCCGACGTCGTGGCGGCGGCCGGTGACGTGCCGGTGCTGTTCGACTCCGGAATCCGTTCGGGCGCCGACATCGTCAAGGCCTTGGCGCTGGGTGCAAAGGCCGTTGGTATCGGTCGCCCCTACGCATACGGCGCGGCGCTGGCCGGCACCGACGGTATCGTGCACGTTCTGCGCTCACTGCTGGCCGAGACCGACCTGATCATGGCCATCGACGGCTACCCGACGCTGGGGGACCTGACCCCCGACGCGCTGCGGGCCGTGCGACAGTAATCCCATGTCGCAACCGTCTACCAGGGTCAGCCGCCTGCCGGAGAAGCAGAACACCGAACGCTCGCGCCTCGACGAGCTTCTCGATGCCACTCCGTTGGCGACCGTCGCGTTGATCCGAGACGGGCACCCGATGATCTTCCCGATAGGCTTCGCCCGGATCGGCGATGAACTGGTGATCCACGGATCAACGGGCTCGCCCTGGCTGCGCCAGCTCGCCGACGGCGCGGCCGCCGCGGTCTCGATCACCACCCTCGACGGAGTCCTGGTGGCGCGCAGCGGCTTTGAGTCGTCCTTCCAATTCCGCAGCGCCACACTGTTCGGAACGTTCGACACGATCGAGGAACCCGACAAGATCCGCTACCTCGAGACACTGACCGACACGTTCATCCCGGGACGGGTGGCGGAGCTTCGCGCGAGCTCACGCAAGGAGCTGGCCGCCACGATGGTGCTGCGGATGGCGATCACCGATGACAACTGGTCGCTAAAGATCGGTGATGGCTGGCCCGAGGACGGCGAGGAAGACGTGGCGGCCGGGGCATGGGCGGGCATGGTCCCGCTGACATGCGTCTACGGCGAGCCGCTCCGCGCGCCGGACTGCGATCCCGCAACGCCGGTGCCGCCGTCGGTCAGGGCGATGTCTGGTGAGTTGTCGAACCGGCGGGGGCGGCAGTTTCGTCAGTGAATGGTTTCGGTCGAAGGATCAAGCTGAATGCCAGTGCCACCACCCCGATTCCGACGGCAATCCAAAACGCGTGCTGGAACGTGGAATCGGTGCCTGAGCCGACGATCGGTCCGGCCCAGGCGAACCCGAGGGTGAAGCCCATTCCGTAGCTGGCGTTGGCGATGCCGGGCAGCGCCCCCGGTGCCTCGTCGGCTGCCTGCAGGACGCCCAGTGAGCTCAGCGGGGTGAGTATCACTGCGGTGCAGGTGAATCCGAAGACCACCATCAGCGCTGCGACTGCATATTTGTGGTCTGCGAACACCGCCGTCAGCGCGACCACCATGATCGAGGCCACGATCCCGGCTCGCAGAACGGTGACGAATCCGATGCGAACAGCCAACCGCCCGATGAACGGTGCGGTGATGACCTGCACGACCGCACCGGGCGTCAGGAACAGTAGCGCGGTCGTCGTCGCGTTGAGGCCGAAGCCTGAGTCCGGGTCTTCGGCCATCGTGGGCACGATGAAGCCGAGCACCACCATGAACGAGCCCATCACCAGAATGGTGACGACAAGCAGCGGCCACGCCTCGCGCGAACGCATGTGCTTGAGCGCGATGAGGGGATTATCCACCCGCCTGTCGACCACCACCAAGGCGAGGAAACCCACAACGGCGGCCGTCAGCCAGATCAGCGCGGGCGTCGACGCCCACCCCTGGTGCCCGCCGTTGGACAAGAACATGGTGATTCCGCCGACGGTCAGGCCGATGAAAACGGCACCGACCCAATCCATCCGGCCCTCCGCGCGGGTGCCCTCGTCACCCGGAACCCACTTCCATACGAAGGCGACGGCGATCAGCCCGACCACGAGGATCAGGGCGAAGATCGAACGGTAACCGAACGCGTCGGTCATGATGCCGGCCAGGAACGCGTCGCCGCCGGCGACCCCGCCATTGATGGATGCCATCACCCCACAGCACACGCCAAATGTCGCGCCGGACAAGCGTGCTCGAAGAATCAGGAAGGCCAGCCCGTAGGTGATGTTGGACGCGCCCTGCAGGAACCTGCCGAGCACCACTATGGGGAGCGAGGTGCTCAGGCACAGCGCGGTGCCGATGCACATCACGACAACGATGCCGATCAGGAGGCGCTTGCGTCCGATGTAATCGCTCCAGCGGACCAGCACGACGTTGGCGAGTGCCCCGGCCAGATAGAACGGGGTGGACATCGCGACAAAGGCACCAGGTCCCAAGGTTTCGTTGATGTCGCGGACGGCCGGCGCCAGCATGGTGGCGTTCAGCGAGAACGACATCAGCGAGAAGACCAGAGCCGCCACCAAGAGGACGATCTGCCTGCGAGAGAGGGAATCCGTCTCGGCGGACATGGCGGGCTGGTTCACAATGCGAGCATCGTAAGTGACGACGTCCCGTCGCGCCGCCGTTCAGCTGGGGTCTCTGGGGCCCAGCAGAGTGCGCCAGAACTTCCGGAACCACTCGGGAAAGGCGACGTCCTCGCCGCGGTGTTCCGGCCGCGGCGGTGTCGCCGGCTGGTCGGGCCGATCGGGCTCGGGCGGGTTCGGTTCAGTCACGGTGTAGCCCACCGTATCGGAACGGATCTACGCGGACAGCTCATCGGCCGGCTGCGAGGCGATGGCAGCCAACCACTCGGCGCTGACGGTCAGATCGTCGAGTTGGCGGTCGATGCCTTCCACCCGGTGGGACAACTCGCGCAGCTGGCGCGCCAGCCCGGCCCGCTCCCGGATCAACTTCGCCCGCAATCGCTCCACCATCACCAACAACGACTCAGCTTCCGAGCTCGTCGGCGTTTCGGCGGTCGCGGTCATCGGCGTCTCCTAGGGAGAAAGGAGATACCGCTATACCCCCAGCGGGTGCTGCTTGAACATCGAATCTTCGTTGAGCTCATCCGGTGTGGCCGTTGTCCGCCCCACGGCGCGCGGCGACCAGATGTAAGAGCAGCCCGACCGCGAGCAGGATTGCGCCGAACAGCCACACCTTGGCGCTCTGCTGGGTCAGCAAGAGCACGCAGGACGCTACGCCCAGCACCGGCACCGGCGTCCACACCCGGAAATGCGAATGGTCGACGGTGTCGCGGCGTAACACCAGCACCGCGACGTTGGTCGAGATGAACACGAACAACAGCAGCAGTACCACGGTTTCGGCCAGCGTCGACAGCTCG
The DNA here is from genome assembly GCF_002086695.1 of Mycolicibacterium rhodesiae. Taxonomy (GTDB): domain Bacteria; phylum Actinomycetota; class Actinomycetes; order Mycobacteriales; family Mycobacteriaceae; genus Mycobacterium; species Mycobacterium rhodesiae. The sequence goes on along the minus strand of NZ_MVIH01000022.1, from coordinate 9,687 downwards.
CCGATCGTGGTCAGTGCCATGGCGACGACAGTGGTGGCGACGATCGCTGCCCACGGCGTGCGCCGATTGGGCAGCACAGCTCCCAGCGCACTGGGCAGCAGTCGATGCTCGGCCATGCCGAAGGTCAGCCGGCTCGCCATGATCATCGTCAGCAGCGCGCCGTTGGCCACGGCGACGAGCGCGATCAGACTGAACACCTTGTCGGGGATGCCGACGCCTGAGGCGGCGACGACCGAGAGCAGCGGGCCCGACGACTTCGACAGCTCGTCGGAGGGCAGAGCGATTGCGCTGGCCAGCCCGACCAAGGTGTACACGACACCTGCGGTGACGAGCGCCCCGAACAGTGCCCGCGGGTACACCCGACTCGGGTCTCGGATCTCTTCGGCCACATTCGCCGACGTCTCGAACCCGACGAAGGAGTAGTACGCCACGATCGCCGCGCCCAGGATCGCCAGCGCCGGCGATGAGTCCGGCGGAAATGCGGTGACCCGGGAGACGTCCCCGCCGCCCCGGCCCATCAGGATCGCCACCGCGACCACGACGATGATCAATCCGCTGAGCTCGATGACCGTCATCACGGTGTTGCTCTTGACCGACTCGCTGATACCCCGGGCGTTCAGGCAGGCAACCAGTAACAGGAAGACGAGCGCGGCCGGCACCGCCGGCACGTCGATGAAGGTCTTGAGGTAGTCACCGGCGAACGCCAGGGCCAAGCCTGCCGCGCTGGTCACGCCCGCCGCGAGCATGCTGAACCCGACGAGGAAGGAGACGGCCGGTCGCCGGAAGGCACGCTCGGCGAAGACCGCCGCGCCGCCGGCTCGCGGGTACTTGGTCACCAGCTCGGCGTACGAGCCCGCAGTGCACAGCGCAAGCAGCATCGCGATCAGCAGCGGCGCCCACAGCACACCGCCGACCTTCTGGGACAGCACACCCATCAACGCGTACACACCCGCGCCGAGCACGTCGCCGAGGATGAACAGGTAGAGCAGCGGCCCGGTGATCTTTCGCTTCAGCTTGGTATCGGTGTCAGGCGCCAGCGCGTCGGCAGTCATGGCGTGGGGGATAGCCGCTGGGGCGGTAAAAAAATCCCGACAAACTATGCGAGGACGCGGTCGGCTTCCCGCAAGCCGCTCAGGTACGCGCCGTGGACCGTGCCGAACCACTCGGGATTGGTGGCTTCGCCGGCGAACATCAGCCGCTCGCCGACGGGCTCGCCCAGAGCGTGCATGTCGTCCGGGCTCGACCCGACGGCGATGAAACTGTAAGAGCCCCGGGCGAATCGATCAGTTCCCCACTTCGTCACGATGGACCCGGTGGGCTTGGGAGCGTCGATCGCGGTGATGAGTTCGGCCACCGCATCGGAATCCGACATCGATTCGCGCGACCAGGCAGCCTGCCCGCCGCGTAACCCCACCAGCAGTGGTGTGCCTGCGAAGACCAGCCCGTTGACCAGATCTGTGACCGGCTGGTCGGCACCGACGAGGCCGATCATCGGGGTGGATTCCGGCCAGAACGGCGCGTCGAAAGCCACGACCACCTTGTTCAACAAGCCGAACCCGAGGCGCTCGATGGCGCCTTGCTTCGGCCCGGGCAGCGGCGGGTCGAAGACGATGGTCCCGGCCTTGAGGACTCCGAGCGGAACGGTGACGATCACCCGGTCCGCGGTGACGGTGCCCTGTGCGGTGTCGATGCGGACCTGATCGCTGCTGTGCGCAATGCGGGTCACCTCAGTGCCCAGCCGGACGTCGAGACCCTTCGCGACGCGCTGGGACAACTGGGTATAGCCGCCGGGGAGGATGACGTCAGGACCCTTGAACTGTTCTTCGCTGCCGAGCCAGCGCAATGACATCTGAGCCGGGTCGGCCGCGTACTCGCTCGCGATGCGGGAGGTGACGTTCCACGCGACCAACGGATCGTCGAGGTTCGCGATACCGACAAGTCCGTCGGCCACCGACTCCTCCGGCGAGGCGTCCCCGCTGCGATCGTCGAGTTCGCGGGCGATCCGGCGCCAGTCCTCGGCGGACGCCGCCGCGGCCTTCTTGTCGACCAGCCGGTGATCGTCGAGCAGGACGAAGTCCTCGAAATCGGTCGGTACCGTCTTGGCTCCGACGTCGGCGGCCAGCGTGGTGAGGGGATTGCTCTCGGTGCCGTGAATCCACGAGGCACCGATATCGATGGGCACTCCGAGTGAGGTGTCGGTCCGTGTGCGGCCGCCGATCCGGTCCCGCGCCTCCAGCACCGTGACTCGCAGACCGGCATCGGCGAGCTTCCGCGCCGCCGCGAGTCCGGAGAATCCGGCGCCGACGACCACGACATGATCGCGATCCTTGTCGGTCGTGCCGCCGCACCCCGGCAACAGTGGGGCGGCCGCGAGCGCGCCGAAGCCGAACAGGAACCCGCGGCGCCCGACCCCACGCATGGCGGTGAGGCTAGACGCTGTGTCCGGCGGTCACGCCGGATTGACCGATGTCGCCCAGCGGGTCGACGGCCGGTTGCTGCCGACCTTTGCTATGCACTGAATGTGCAACACAACACGCCGCCCGAACCGCTGAAACCCGAGCCCGTGCCGACTGCCGTATCACTGTGCCGAAAGCTGGTCGGCAATCCGGTCTTCGAGACCCTGATCGTGATCGTCATTTTGATCAACGCCGCGATGCTGGGGGCGGAGACCTTCCCTTCGGTGTCGGGCGGACTCGACCACGCCTTCGACGTGGGCTACAACATCATCCTCGCCATCTATGTCGTCGAGTTGCTGATCCGGCTGACGGCGGCCGGATGGAACGTCCGCGAGTTCACCAAGACCCCGTGGAACATCTTCGACTTCATCGTGATCGCGGCGTCCTTCATCCCGGGCCTGCGGACAACGGCCATGCTCCTGCGGCTCGTGCGGCTGGCACGGATCGTGCGCATCATCCGGTTCCTGCCTGACCTGCACGTGGTCATGGGCGCAATCGCACGGAGCATCCCCGGCGTCGCGTCGCTCGCGGCCGCCACCGCGCTGCTCATCTATATCTACGGGATGCTCGGCTGGGTGTTCTTCGGCAACTACGCTCCTGAGCACTTCGGAAACGTCGGCCGCGGAATGATGACGATGTACGTGATGCTGACGCTGGAGAACCTGCCCGAGAACGTGGACATGGGACTGAAGGTGTCGCCGTGGTCGGTGCTGTTCTTCATCAGCTACACGGTCATCCTCAGCTTCTTGGTGTTCAACCTGTTCATCGGCATCGTGCTGAACTCGATGGAAGAGGCGCGGGCGGCCGACCGCAGGAAGCACGAGAGCGACGACCTGCTCGAGCGGCTGCGCCTGGCTCGTCAGGCGCTCGAGGATGCCGAGCGGGAACTGCAGCGGACGCACCGGGACGACCAGAAATCGGGGCTGTGAGCCTGCCACCGCCTGTGAGTTGAGGCGTTTTCCGCACCGCGCAAGAGCACCGTGATTAACTGGCGGCTTCTCAAGATCTTGCAGTTGTGGCAAATAGAAGGGCACTCGTCCATGAACTCAGCGCGATGCTTACGACGAGTCGTCGTTGTTGGAAGTCTGATCGCACTATTTCCGTTCGCGCCGGCGACGCCCGCCTCGGCGGATCCGATCATGGATGCGCTGGCTAACACGTCGTGCACCTACGCGCAGGTGACGGCCGCCTTGAATGCGGAGGCGCCGGCCCTAGGTAAACAGCTCAACGGGCGGCCCGATATGCAGGCTAATATTCAGCAGTTCCTCGCCATGTCGACCGACCAACGCCAGCAGGCGCTGGCGCAGCAGCAAGCAGTAAACCCACAGTTGAATGCGCTCATCTTCGCGCAGATCGGCCCACAGATTACGCAGGTCGCGAACACCTGCATGAATTACTGACTCCGCGTTCGGCCGGATTCCGGGCCGGCCGGGACCGTTGCGCCGGGGAGCCCAACCGCACACCGTAAACGTGGTTATGGCGTTTGCGGTTCGTCAGGACGGCCCCGTTCAGGGCGGTATTGATTCCTGAGAATTCGCTCACGACCTGTTTTGCTGCACCCGCGACAACGGAATTCGTAGAACTGGTGATAAAAGCGCCAGCGACATGTCATTTCGGCAACGGTGTCGGCGAGCGGCGGCGTAGGGTCATCTCAGAGTTACCGCCGGGTAGGGCGCTGGGCGCATGAACGTGTTCTAAAACCAAGATTTGTCGCGCGCGTAAAGCTAGAGTCGCACCTCATGCAGGCGACGTTGGCTAACTCTCATCCGACCAATGGCGCCGCTCCGTCGTTGCTCGACGCGTCGGACGTCAGCGAGGCGCTCGCCGCAATCCGCAGGCCGGTCGCAGTCGTGGCGTCGGCCCACGGACCCCGCACCGTGGTTCTGGACGGCGCTGGAGTGCTGACGCCGGACCTCATGCGCCAGGACGTCCTCGCGGTCCTGCCGCCGATCTATCCCGAATGGCTCGGCGACCGTAGCTTCACCGCGACACACGGTGTGCGGTTCCCCTATGTCGTCGGCGAGATGGCCCGCGGTATCGCGACGCCCCAGATGACTGTCGAGGGTGTGCGCGCCGGGGTGATGGCCTTCTACGGAAGTGCAGGCTTGGATTTGGCCACCGTGGAAGCGGGCCTGCGCGAGATACAGGCCGCGCTGGGTCCGAACGCCAGCGGATGGGGCGCCAACCTGATCCACAACGTCCAAAGTGACGGCGTCGAACTCGCCACGGTGGATTTGTTCCACCGACTCGGTGTCCGCTACGTCTCCGCGTCGGCGTTCATGCGTCTCACACCTGCCGTCGTCCTCTATGCGGCAAAGGGTCTGCGCCGCGACGCACACGGACAGATCGTGCGGTCCGGGCACATCTTCGCCAAGGTGTCCCGCGACGAAGTCGCCCGCCAGTTCCTGTCACCCGCCCCGGAATCGATGTTGACCGCACTGGTCGCCGAGGGTCGGCTCACCGCGGAAGAGGCCGCGCTGGCCGCCGGCATCCCGATCGCGGAAGACATCACCGCCGAAGCGGATTCGGGCGGCCACACCGACAACCGCGCGCTGACTGTACTTCTCCCTCAGTTGATCAGTCTGCGCGACGAGATCGCGTCCACCTATCGCTATCCGGTTCTGCCGCGGGTCGGTGCCGCCGGCGGGTTGGGGACACCGGCCGCGGTCGCCGCCGCCTTCGCCGCCGGAGCCGCGTATGTGCTGACCGGTTCGGTCAACCAGTCTGCGGTGGAAAGCGGTCTCGCGCCGGATGCGCGAGCGCTGCTGGCGATGGCCGAATCGACCGACGTGGCGATGGCGCCTGCCGCGGACATGTTCGAGATGGGCGTGACGGTGCAGGTCCTCAAGCGCGGCACCATGTTCGCTCAGCGCGGGCACCGGCTGGCCGACTTCTACCGTCGTTACTCCTCTCTCGAGGAAGCGCCGGCCGAGGAGCTCGCGAATCTCGAGAAGACGGTCCTCGGCCGCAGCGTCGCCGACATCTGGGCGGACACCGAGGCGTTCTTCGCCAGCAGTGACCCGCGGCAGGTGGAACGTGCGGCGGCGGATCCGAAACATCGCATGGCGCTGGTGTTCCGGTGGTATCTCTTCACGGGTTCGCAGTGGGCGCGCGACGGAAACACCGCCCGCCGCGGCGATTACCAGATCTGGTGCGGGCCCGCGATGGGGGCCTTCAACCAATGGGTTCGGGGGAGTTTCCTCGAGCCAGTGGAAGCGCGCACGGTCCGCCAGATCGCGCTCAACCTGCTCGAGGGAGCTGCGACTGTGACCCGTGCCGGCCAGTTACGTGCAGCCGGCGTCGCAATGCCCGCTGCCTCCTTCGATTTCCGTCCACGTCCTCTCGGATAAGGGTTATCTTGACTGACAACACGCACCAGCCCACTGCAACTCCTATCGCGGTGGTCGCCATGTCGGCGATCTACCCGGGTGAGTCTGGGCTCGACGGCTTCTGGCGCACCATCACCACCGGACGCGACGCCATCGGCGATGTCCCGCCCTCGCATTGGCTGATCGAGGACTACTACGACGCCGATCCGAAGACACCGGACCGCACCTACTGTAAGCGCGGTGGGTTCATCGACCCGGTCGACTTCGATCCGGTGAAGTTCGGCTTGCCGCCCAACGCTTTACCGTCGACGGATACCGGCCAGATCCTCGCTCTGGTGGCGGCCAAGCAGCTGCTCGATGAGGTGCAGCGCAGCGGAGCCGAAGTCGACCTGGATCGGGTGGACGTGGTACTCGGAGTCGCCTCGACGACCGAGCTCGTGGTTCAGATGGGTTCCCGGATGCAGCGGCCGATCTGGCGTAAAGCGCTGCTGGAGAACGGGTTGTCCGAGAGCGAAGCCGACGAGATCTGTCAGGACATCGCCGATCACTACGTGCCGTGGCAGGAGAGCACCTTCCCGGGTCTGCTCGGCAACGTCATCGCCGGTCGCGTCGCCAACCGCCTCAACCTCGGCGGCGCCAACTTCGTGACCGACGCAGCTTGCGCGAGTTCACTTTCTGCGCTGCAGTCGGCTCTGCACCGGTTGTATCTGCATGAGTCTGACGTGGTCCTGACCGGCGGTGTCGACGCGCTCAACGACGTGATGATGTACATGTGCTTCTCCAAGACGCCGGCGTTCTCCGCGACCGGTGACTGTCGGCCGTTCTCCGCAGGCGCGGACGGCACCATCATCGGCGAGGGCGTGGGCATGGTGGCCCTCAAGCGGCTCGCCGACGCGGAGCGTGACGGCGACCAGATCCACGCGGTGATCCGCGGCCTGGGTTCTTCCTCGGATGGCAAGGCGTCCAGCGTTTACGCGCCGCGTTCCGAAGGACAGGCCAAGGCCTTGCGTCGCGCCTACGAGCGCGCCGGCTACGACCCGTCGACGGTCGAGCTCGTCGAGGCACACGGCACGGCCACCAAAGCCGGAGACGTTGCCGAGTTCGCAGGGTTGAAGTCGGTGTTCACCGACAATTCGGCTCGTATCGCGATCGGATCGGTGAAGTCCCAAATCGGGCACACGAAAGCTGCGGCAGGCGCCGCCGGCCTCATCAAAGCCGTTCTAGCGCTGCGGCATTCGACGCTTCCCGGCACGCTGAAGGTCGATCGCCCCAACCCAGCGATGGGGATCGAAGATTCGCCGTTCTACGTCAACGCGCAGACCCGGCCCTGGGTGCGTAAGGGTGATCAGCCCCGGCGCGCGTCGGTCAGTTCGTTCGGCTTCGGCGGCAGCAACTTCCACGTGACGTTGGAGGAGTATCAGGGTGAGCACCGCGCCAAGCGGCTGCGAACCCTGCCCAGCGAGCTAGTGGTGCTCAGCGCGCCGTCGGAGGCCGAGCTGCAGAAGCGGGCTTCCGATATCGCCGCGGCCGCCCGCTCCGGCGAAAGCCTCGCCCGCATCGCGTTCGATGCCGCCGAGGTCTTCGACGCATCGCAGCACGCGCGTGCGGGTCTGGTGGCTACCGACGCCGAATCGCTAGCCACGGTTGCCGACCGGTTGAGCACCGCGCTGGCCGACGGCACCGTCGCGACGCTCAAAGACGCCAACATCGCGGTCGGCCTCGGCCCGGCGCGCGACGGCAAGACGGCGTTCCTGTTCCCCGGGCAGGGCAGCCAATACGTCGGGATGGGTGGAGACCTCGCGCTCGCCTTCCCCGAAGCCCTCGCGATCTGGGATGGACTCCAGGGCGATCTGGCCGACCTGCCCGGGGTCGTCTTCCCGGAACCGGTGTTCGACGCCGCCGCAGCCGACGCGCAGAAGAAGGAACTCACCGCGATGGCCAACGCGCAACCGGCCATCGCCGCAACCAGCCTCGCGCAGCTCGCGCTGCTCGACCTCCTCGGTGTGAGCGCCGATGCCGCCGCCGGCCACAGCTTCGGCGAGGTCACTGCGCTGGCGGCCGCCGGCGTGCTGCCGACCGAGAGTCTGGTCGAGACGGCTCGCATGCGAGGCACGCTGATGAACGAGGCGGGCCAGGGCAAGGACGGCGCGATGCTGGCCGTGTCTGCGACCGCCGATGACGTGCGCGCGCTGCTGGCCACCCAGCCGGAGTCGGGATCGCTGGTCATCGCCAACGACAACGCGCCCACCCAGGTGGTGCTCGCCGGATATGAGACCGATATCGCCTGGGCCCAGACCGAGGCGAAGGCGAAAGGCTGGACGGCCGTGCGCCTTCCGGTGGCCTCGGCATTCCACTCGGAGATCGTGGCGGCCAGTAGCGCACCCCTGACCGCATACCTCAAGACCCTGAAGATCGGGCAGCCGAACTTCCCGGTCTACGCCAACGCCACTGCGCAGGTGTATAGCGAGGACGTCGTCGTACAGCTCGGCGATCAGGTCCAGCAGGTGGTGCGGTTCCGCGAGATGATCGAGGCCATGGCCCGCGACGGGGTCACGCGTTTCATCGAGGTCGGTCCGAGCCGTGTCCTGACCGGGCTGGTCGGGAAGATCCTGGGTGACTCGGCGCACTTCGCGGTGGCGCTCGACGACCCGAAGGCCGATGGTCTGCGGGGCTGGCATCGCGGCCTGGCGGCCCTGGCTGCCGACGGTATGGCTCTCGATCTCGGTGCCCTGTTCGATCACTACGAGGAACCGCTGAAATACGTTCCCGCGCCCAAGCATGCGGTCAAGGTGGGCGGAGCGAACCTCGGCAAGCCCTACCCGCCGGCCGACGGCAAGGTAGCGATCAAGGCGAAGCGCACCCGGGTCAGTACTGCTCCTGCTGCTGCTGCCGTGACGCCTGCCGTCGCCGCCGCGCCGGCCCCGTCTGTTCAGCGGATGGAGGCACCCGTCGCCGCCGTACCGGCGCCAGTCGTGCAGGCAGCGGCGCCGGTCGTCCAGCAGGCGCCGGTCGTTGAGCAGCAGGTGCCGGTCGTTGAGCAGCAGGTGGAAGTGCAGGCAGAGGTCATCGAAGCACCGCTGTCCGGCGATGTCTGGAGCGTCATCGACAGCATTCAGCGGGAGACCGCCGAGCAGCACCAGCGCTACATGGACGTGGTGACCCGAAGTCATCAAGCCTTCCTGGACATGTCCACCCAGATGATGAGCCACATCGTGGGCAATCCCGTCGTGGTCGATCAGGCTCCGCGTGCGGTGCCGAGCGTTGCACCTCAGCAGATGTCGGCTCCCGTTGTAGCTGCGCCGGTGATCGCGCCGCCGGTAGCCGTCACTCCGATGGCGCCGGTTCCAGTCGTGGAACCGGTGGTGGTCGCGACACCAGTGGCCGCACCGGCTCCGGTGGCTGCTGCGCCGGTCGCGGCGCCCGCGCCTACGCCGGTGGCTGCGCCTGCGGTTGCGGGTCCGGCTGCGGGTGATGTTGTGCTGTCCATTGTTTCGGAGAAGACGGGTTACCCGGTAGACATGCTCGGGTTGGGCATGGAGATGGAGGCTGAGCTCGGGATCGATTCGATCAAGCAGGTCGAGATTTTGGCGGCGTTGCAGGCGAAGTTCCCGGGTGCCCCGGAGATTCCGGCGTCGGAGCTGTCGGGTTTGCGGACGTTGCAGGACGTGGTGGATGCGGTGGCCGGGTTTGCGGCGCCCGCCTCGGCAGCCGCGCCGGCTGTCGCCGTTGTGACCGCGCCTGCTGGTCTGGCTGCGGGTGATGTTGTGCTGTCGATTGTTTCGGAGAAGACGGGTTATCCGGTGGACATGCTGGGGTTGGGCATGGAGATGGAGGCTGAGCTCGGGATCGATTCGATCAAGCAGGTCGAGATTTTGGCGGCGTTGCAGGCGAAGTTCCCGGGT
>NZ_MVIH01000021.1 GCF_002086695.1 Mycolicibacterium rhodesiae | reverse complement strand
CGCAGGGGGCACCGCCGCCTCCTCCCCCCGGCTATCCGGCTCCCTCGTACGGCCAGTATCCCGGCGGCTATCCGCCCGCTCCGCCGCAGCCGTATGCGGGTTACGCGCCACCGCCCACCGGCCCCCGCAACGGCCTGGGCGTCACCGCCCTGGTGATCGCGATCGTCGCACTGCTGTCGTCGTTCTCGGTGGTCGGCGGCGTCATCCTGGGCATCGTGGCGGTGATCATCGGCTTCGCCGGTCGCAGCCGTGTCAAGCGCGGTGAAGCCAACAACGGCGGCGTCGCGCTCGCCGGTGTCATCCTCGGTTTCCTGGCGATCATCGTCGGCCTGGCGTTCATCGCCGTGTGGGTCGGCGTGTTCAAAGAGGTCGGCGCCACCGACTACATCGACTGCCTGCAGAAGGCAGGCCAGGACCAGCAGCAGGTTCAGCAGTGCGCCGACGAGTTCAAGCAGTCCGTGGAGAACAAGTTCAGCGTCACCTTGACGCCGACTCCGTAGAGGGCAGCTCCCGTCGCCGGGGCCAGAACTCCAGCGAGAGCAACACCACCAGAAGCGGTAACACCTGCCTCAGCGACAGCAGCACGTATCGGCGATCGCCGAGGGCGTGGAACTTGCGCAGGTACCGGTACAGCGACTCCAACGCGATCAGCGAGTCGCCCATATGGATCGCCGTGTAGAAGAACGCGCTGAGCGCTCCCCGCTGCTTTTCGTTGAAGATCTCCGGGAACGCCGCAAATGCCAGTGAAAGGCGTTGCGCTCCTTGCGCTTTCATCGCGTTGATCATGTCGACGGACAGCCGCTCGTCGATGCCGTTCGGGGCCCCGCGGCGCCGCCACGGGACGTCGAGGGTGATGTCGGTGCCGCCACCGGCGACCGCGTAACGATGAAATCCCTGCACCCGGCCCGTCCGGTCGCGCGCGATGATCAGCAGGATGCCGGGATAGCGACCGGTCAGCGTGCCGTCGAGAATCATCGAGAAGCCGCGCTCGGTGCGCGACCCTTTGGCCGACGACAGCAGCACGTCGGTGAGCTCGGCCAGCCGACGCTCGTCGAGTTCGCATTCGGCGACGATCTCGGTGCTGATCCCGAAATTGTGGGTGCGCTGCACCGCCTGACGCAGGTTGCGGAACTTACGGCCCACCATGTCGAAGGACGGCACGTCGATCACCACGTCGCGCCCGATCGGGACCGGTCGCAGGGTCTGCCCGATCACCGCGGGATCGCGCCACAGCCCGAGCCTGAGCTCGCTGCAGCCCAGGACCACCACCCGCCAGCCGTGGGTGTGGCACATGCCGGTGAAGTCGCCGACGAGCTCCTCGAAACGGCGTTCGTCACCGATCGGGTCACCACTGACCACGGCGTAACCCAGCCGGGTGCGGTAGGCGACCGCGGCCGTGCCGTCGGCACTGAAGAAGTAGCTCTTGAGGTCCTGCATCGCGAAGGGCGCCACCGGGTCATTACTGGTCGCGTCGACAAGGGCCCACACCCTGGCCAGCTGCGACGGATCCGGTCGCGCGGTCGTCGGCCACATCAGCAGCAACCCGGAGGACGCGATCAGCACGTCGCCGGTGAGGTCGAAGGCCAGCAGGTGGGCGGCGAAACCGGCAAGCACCGAGATCGCGGCCGCGATCGCATGCGCTGCGGTCACCGGCCGGCCCAGGAAGATGCCCCGTGCGATCAGGGCGACGGCGGCCAGGATCGTCAGTGACCAGGCGACGCGGCTGTCGGCATGCCAGTGGGTGTGGTGGCGGTGCGCGCGGATCATCAGCACGGTGAGCCAGCTCGCGGCGATCAACAACGCCAGCGCGCCAACCCAGCGCGCGGCCAGGGTGTCGACATTCACGACAACCCGTTCCCTGGCGCGCAAACGCTGCGCTACCCGAACCGGCGGTTCGGTCACGTGACCGACGATACCCCGTCTATCAGGCATTTCCGGGGAAGTGCTTGACGATGCCCTCCTGCGTGACGGTGGCCACCACGTCGCCGGTCGGGCTGAAGAAATGGCCGCTGCCCAAGCCGCGCGATTCGGCGGCGGCCGGCGAATTGGTCGAATAGAGGACCCAGTCGGAGAAATCGACCTGGCGGTGGAACCACAGCGAATGGTTGACCGTGACGGCGAAAATGCGATCCCAGCCCCACGAGAGTCCATGGGTGGTGATGATCGAATCCAGGATCGTGGTGTCGGAGGAGTAGATCATCGCGGCGGTGTGCAGCGTCGGGTCATCCGGCATTGCGCCATCGGCCTTGAGCCACACCTGATTTCCGGTGAGTAAGCCGCCCTTTTCGCGCATGATCCACGACGGGTCGTTGGTGTAGCGCCACTGGATGGGGCGCAGCGCTTCGACGAATCCGGGCACCACTTTCTCGTACCCGACGAGAAGGTCGTCAATCGTCGGCAGCGTCTCTGGGGACGGCAGATTGGGCATCGGGGTGTTGTGTTCGAGTCCGCTTCCCGCCGAAATGTAGGACACCAGAGCGGTGGCGAGCAGCGTGCCGTTCTGGATGGCGTCGACGCGCCGGTTCGCGAACCGCCGCTCGTCACGCAACCGGACGACGTGGTATTCGATGTCGGCGGCCGGATCTCCGCCTGCGATGAAGTGCACCGACAACGCGCTCGGTGCGATCTCGTGACGCAGTGTGCGGGTGGCCGCCACGAACGCCTGCGCCATCAGCTGTCCGCCGAAGGTGCGCGGCGGGTTCTTGTGCGGATGCGCACCGACAAACACGTCGTCGCCGACTGGAGAGAGATCGAGAATGGCCAGCAGCTCATTGAGGTCCGCGTTGGCCAAGAGTTCTCTCCCCTAGTGGTCGTCCTCCCCGATGCGGTGGACATGGATCAGGTTTGTCGAGCCTACTGTGCCCGGCGGAGCGCCTGCGACGATGATCACCAGGTCGCCGCGCTTGTAGCGGCCCAGCTCCAGCATCGAGCGGTCGACCTCGCGGATCATGTCGTCGGTGGTCTCCATGTGCCCGACGATGAAGGTCTCGGTGCCCCAGGTCAGGGCCAGCTGGCTGCGCACCTCCGGCAGCGCGGTGAACGCCAGCAGCGGCAGCGGGGTGTGCAGCCGGGCCAGCCGCCGCACGGTGTCCCCGGACTGGGTGAACGCGACCAGAGCCTTGGCGTCCAGGCGCTCACCGATATCGCGAGCGGCATAGGAGATGACGCCACGCTTGGTGCGCGGGACGTGGGTCAGTGGCGGTGCCGCCGTCGAGTTCTCCTCGACGGCACTGATGATGCGCGCCATGGTCCGCACCGCCTCCAGCGGATACTTGCCGACCGACGTCTCCCCGGACAGCATGACCGCGTCGGCGCCGTCCAGCACGGCGTTGGCGACGTCGGAGGCCTCGGCCCGGGTGGGCCGGGAATTCTCGATCATCGACTCGAGCATCTGCGTGGCCACGATCACCGGCTTGGCGTTCTCGCGGGCCATCTGGATGGCCCGCTTCTGCACCAGCGGGACCTCTTCGAGCGGCAGTTCGACGCCCAGGTCACCGCGGGCCACCATGACGGCGTCGAAGGCCAGCACGATCGCTTCGAGGTTGTCGATCGCCTCCGGCTTTTCCAACTTCGCGATCACCGGGACGCGACGGCCGACCCGGTCCATCACCTCGTGCACCAGCTCGACGTCGGCCGGTGACCGCACGAATGACAGCGCTATCAGGTCCACGCCTAGGCGCAGCGCGAACTCGAGGTCCTCGATGTCCTTCTCGGACAGCGCAGGCACCGACACGTTCATGCCGGGCAGTGACAGGCCTTTGTTGTTGCTGACCGGGCCGCCTTCGGTGACCGTGCACACCACGTCGTCGCCGTCGATGTGTTCGACGACGAGCGCGACTTTGCCGTCGTCGACCAGCAGCCGGTCGCCGGGCTGAGCATCCCGGGCGAGGTTCTTGTAGGTGGTCGACACCCGGTCGTGATTGCCCTCGAAGTGCTCGACAGTGATCCGCACCGTCTCACCGTTGGCCCAATACGTCGGACCGTCGGCGAAGCGGCCCAGCCTGATCTTGGGTCCCTGCAGGTCGGCGAGGATCCCAACAGCACGCCCGGTCACATCGGAGGCCTGGCGAACCCGCTTGTAGGCCGCCTCATGGTCGACATAGTCGCCGTGGCTGAAGTTCAGGCGGGCCACGTCCATGCCCGCGTCGACCAAAGCTCTCACCGACTCATCGGTGCTGGTGGCCGGACCGAGCGTACAGACAATCTTCCCGCGTCTACTCACGACGCCTCAGCATAGTCGCGGTTCATGGGCATCTCGACCGATACAGATGGCGGCGGCACGCTATTCACTCAGCCGACGGCCAATGGCAATTGGTGCGGCCGTACCGGCTCCGGGAGATCCGACTCACCCATGAGATACGCATCGACCGCGTGGGCGGCGGCGCGCCCCTCGGCGATCGCCCACACCACCAGCGAGGCGCCGCGGTGGGCGTCGCCGCAAACAAAGACGCCGGGCGCGTCGGTCTGCCAGTCCGATCCGCAGCTGATCGCCCCGCGCGGGCTCAACGCGACGCCGAGGTCGTCCAGAAGTGTCATGTGTTCGACACCTTCGAAGCCGATCGCCAGCAGGGCCAGATCGCACGGAATCTCCATCGAGTCCCCGACCGGGGTGATGACCCGCCGCCCGTCGACCCGCTCGACCTTCACCTCGGCGATCTCCAACGCGCGCAGATTGCCCTCGTCATCGCCGATGAACCGCTGAACTGCGACCTGATAGTGGACGGTGCCGCCCTCGGCGTGCGCGGGCGACGTGCGCAGGACCAGCGGCCAGGTGGGCCACGGCGTCAGCTCGTCGTTGCGGACGTCCGGTGGTTGCGGGTTGTAGTCCAGCTGGGTCACCGATGCCGCACCCTGGCGGTGTGCGGTGCCCAGGCAGTCGGCTCCGGTGTCGCCACCGCCGATGATCACCACATGCTTGTCCTTGGCGGACAGCGGCGACGGCCCGTCGCCCTCGCACTCCCGGTTGGCGGGCACCAGATGCTCCATCGCCAGGTGGACGCCGGCCAGATGACGGCCCTCGACGTCGGTGTCGCGACCGCGCAACGCACCGACGGCCAGTACGACAGCGTCGAACCGGTTGCGCAGCTCCTCGACCGAAATGTCGACGCCGACTTCGCATTCGGTGACGAAGCGGGTTCCCTCGGCGCGCATCTGGGCCAACCGCTGGTTCAGCGTGGCCTTCTCCAGCTTGTACTCGGGGATCCCGTAGCGCAGCAGACCACCCAGGCGGTCGTCGCGTTCATAGACGGTGACGTGGTGACCGGCCCGGGTCAACTGCTGGGCTGCGGCCAGGCCCGCGGGCCCGGAGCCGACGATCGCGACGTTGCGGCCGGTGCCGATCGCGGCGGGCTGCGCCTCGACGATGCCGAGCCGCCAGGCCTGGTCGGCGATGGTGTTCTCGATCCGTTTGATCGTCACGCTGCCGCCGGTCTGCTCCTCGCTGATCGACAGCACACAGGCCGCCTCGCACGGCGCCGGGCACAGGCGGCCGGTGAACTCCGGAAAGTTGTTGGTGGCGTGCAGACGTTCGCTTGCGGCGTCCCAGCGGCCGCGACGCACCAGATCGTTCCATTCCGGGATCAGATTGCCCAGTGGACATCCCGCAGTTCCGGAGTGGCAGAACGGGATTCCGCAGTCCATGCAGCGGCGGGCCTGCTGAGCCACCTCAGCGGCGCGTTCCTGGGGGTTCTGACGTTCGTACACCTCGCGCCAGTCACCGATCCGCTCGTCGACGGTCCGCTTGGCGGCCTCGATCTTCGGAACCTTCAGAAATCCGGTGGGATCAGCCACGTGTCGCCTCCATGATCGCGGTGTCCACGTCACGCCCCTCCGCCTTGGCCATCCGGGTGGCTTCGAGCACCTTCCGGTAGTCCGTGGGCATGATCTTGGTGAATTGTGCGCTGCGCCTTGGCCAGTCCGAGAGCACCGAGCGGGCCAGCGTGCTACCGGTGCACCGAGCATGGCGAGCAACGATGTCGTGCAGCCATTCCAGGTCGTCGGGGTCCGGGGCGTGCAGCTCGACCATCGCCGTGTTGACCATGGCCGGGTCAAGACCCAGGACGTAGGCGATGCCGCCGGACATGCCGGCCGCCATGTTGCGTCCGGTGCGGCCCAGCACGACGACGCGCCCGCCGGTCATGTACTCGCAGGCGTGGTCCCCGACACCTTCGGTCACCGCGAGCGCACCGGAGTTGCGGGCGGCGAACCGCTCACCGACCCGGCCGCGTAGGTACACCTCTCCCGAGGTCGCCCCGTACAGCAGGGTGTTGCCGGCGATCACGTTGTCCTCGGGCAGGAACAGAACGTCGTCGGGCGGCCGAACTATCACCCGGCCACCGGAAAGTCCTTTGCCCACATAGTCGTTGGCGTCGCCGATCAGATCGAGGGTGATGCCGGGCGGCAGGAACGCGCCGATGGACTGACCGGCCGAGCCGGTGAGCGTGATGTGGATGGTGTCATCCGGCAGGCCCTGTGCTCCGTAGCGCCGGGTGACCTCCGAACCCAGCAGGGTGCCGACGGTGCGGTTGACGTTGCGGACCGGAAGTTCCAGCCGAACCGGGTGGGCGTCCTCCAGTGCGCCCTCGGCCAGCGCGACCAGGGTCTGGTCGAGAGCATGCTCGAGGCCGTGTTCCTGATCCCGCATCCGACGTCGCTGCGGCAACGCACCGCCGTGCGCGTCGGTGGGCACCGCGAAGATCGGGCTCAGGTCCAGGCCTTTGGTCTTCCAGTGCGCCACCCCGCCGTCGGTGTCGAGCACCTCGGCGTGGCCGACGGCCTCGTCGATACTGCGGAAGCCCAGCTCGGCCAGCATCACCCGGACGTCTTCGGCGATGAACCGGAAGAAGTTCTCGACGAACTCCGGCTTGCCGTTGAAACGTGCTCGTAGCTCCGGGTTTTGGGTGGCCACCCCGACCGGGCAGGTGTCGAGGTGGCAGACCCGCATCATGATGCAGCCGGCAACCACCAACGGCGCGGTGGAGAAACCGAATTCCTCGGCGCCGAGCAGTGCGGCGACCATGACGTCGCGGGCGGTGCGCAGTCCGCCGTCGCACTGCACGGTGATCCGATCGCGAAGCCCGTTGAGCACCAACGTCTGCTGAGTGTCGGCCAGGCCGATCTCCCATGGCGCCCCGGCATGCTTGAGGCTTGTCAGCGGTGCCGCGCCGGTGCCGCCGTCGTATCCGGAGATCAGTACGACGTCGGCGTGCGCCTTGGACACCCCGGCCGCCACCGTGCCGACCCCGACCGAGCTGACCAGCTTGACGTGGATCCGGGCCTGCGAGTTGGCGTTCTTGAGGTCATGGATCAGTTGCGCCAGGTCCTCGATGGAGTAGATGTCATGGTGCGGCGGGGGTGAGATCAGGCCCACCCCGGGTGTGGAGTGCCGGGTCTTGGCGATGTTCGGATACACCTTGAAGCCGGGCAACTGCCCACCCTCGCCGGGCTTGGCGCCCTGGGCCATCTTGATCTGGATATCGGTGGCGTTGACCAAATAGTCACTGGTGACACCGAACCGGCCGGAGGCCACCTGTTTGACGGCGCTGCGCCGGCGCGGGTCGTAGAGCCGGTCTTCGTCTTCACCGCCTTCACCGCTGTTGGAACGCCCGCCGAGGTTGTTCATGGCGATGGCCATGGTCTCGTGGGCTTCCTGCGAGATCGAGCCGTAACTCATGGCACCGGTGTTGAAGCGGGTGCAGATGGCCTCGACGGACTCCACCTCGTGCAGCGGAACCGATGGTCGCAGACCCTTCTTGAAGCTGAACAGGCCGCGCAGCGTACCGCCCTCACGGGACAGCCGGTTGACTTCCGCGGAGTACTTGGCGAACACCTCGCCCTGTCTGGTCCGGGTCGAATGCTGAAGCAAGAAGACCGTTTCCGGGGTGAACAGGTGCAGTTCGCCCTCGCGGCGGAACTGGTATTCGCCGCCGACCTCGAGGCGGCGATGCACCCGCTCGGTGGGATTCTCCGGGTAGGCCCGGCGGTGCCGCAGCTTGACCTCGTCTGCCAGCACATCTAGTCCGACGCCGCCCAGTTGGCTGACCGTGCCCGTGAGGTATTCGTCGACCACATCCTTGGACAGCCCGATGGCCTCGAAAGCCTGTGCGGCCGTGTAGGACCCGACGGTCGAGATGCCCATCTTGCTCATCACCTTCATGACACCCTTACCGAGCGCCTTGAGGTAGTTGCGCACCGCGGTGCCCGGGTCGATGCCGGTGAGTTCGCCTTCGCGGATCAGGTCCTCGATCGACTCGAACGCCAGATAGGGGTTGACCGCTGCCGCCCCGTACCCGATCAGCAGCGCGATGTGGTGGACCTCGCGGGCGTCACCGCTTTCCACCACCAGCGCGACCCTGGTGCGCTGCTTGGTCCGGACCAGGTGGTGGTGCACGGCGGCGACCGCCAGCAGTGACGGGATCGGGGCCCGGGTGTGGTCGGAGTCGCGGTCGGAGATGACCAGGGTGCGTGCGCCTTTGGCGATCGCGTCGGACGCCCGGTGGCGAAGCTCCTCGATGGCCTCGGCCAGGCCTTCGCCGCCGCGCTCGACGTCGTAGAGCGCCTTGAGGACGGCTGCCTTGAGGCCGGGCTGCTCGCCGTCGTCGTTGATGTGGACGATCCGGTTCAGCTCGTCGTTGTCCAGAACCGGCCAGTGCAACTGGATCTGGCGGCACGAGGCGGCGGTGGGTTCCAGCAGGTTCTGCTCGGGGCCCATGACCCGGGCCATCGAGGTGACGATCTCCTCGCGGATGGCGTCCAGCGGCGGGTTCGTCACCTGTGCGAACAGTTCGACGAAGTAGTCGTAGATCAGCTTGGGGCGCTGGGAGAGAACGGCAACGGGGGTGTCGGTGCCCATCGACCCGAGCGGCTCTTGGCCGGACGCCGCCATCGGGGTGAGCATGATCCGCAGGTCTTCTTCGGTGTAGCCGAATGCGACCTGGCGCCGCACCACCGATTCATGGTTCGGCGAGACTCGGGTCCGGGCCGGCAGGGTCGCGAGATCGAGCAGACCGGCGTGCAGCCATTCCGCGTACGGCGCCTCGGCGGCGAGTTGGCCCTTGATCTCGTCGTCGCTCACGATCCGCCCGGCGGCGGTGTCGATCAGAAACATCTTGCCCGGCTCGAGGCGCCCCTTGGCCACCACTTCGCCCGGCGGAATGTCCAGCACACCGCTCTCACTGGCCAGGATCACCCGGTCGTCGATGGTGCGCCACCACCGGCCGGGCCGTAAACCGTTGCGGTCCAGGACCGCTCCCACCACGGTGCCGTCGGTGAATGTCACGCAGGCCGGTCCGTCCCACGGCTCCATGAGCGAGGCGTGGTACTGACAGAAGGCGCGGCGGCCCGGATCCATGGAGGTGTTGTTCTCCCACGCCTCGGGGATCATCATCATCACCGCGTGCGGCAGACTGCGGCCACCGAGGTGCAACAGCTCGAGCACCTGGTCGAAGGACGCGGAGTCCGAGGCGTCAGGGGTGCAGATCGGCGAAAGCCGGCTCAGGTCACCGGGAATCATGGCGCTGGCCAGCATCGCCTCCCGGGCGTGCATCCGGTTGCGGTTACCCCGCACGGTGTTGATTTCGCCGTTGTGCGCCACGAACCGGAAGGGGTGCGCCAACGGCCAGGACGGAAACGTGTTGGTGGAGAAGCGGCTGTGCACGATCGCGATCGCGCTGCGGCACCGTTCATCGCGCAGATCGGGAAAGTATTGCGGCAACTGCATTGTCGTGAGCATGCCCTTGTAGGCGATGGTGCGGCTGGACAGCGACGGGAAGTAGACGCTGTCGGCCCCTTGCTCGGCGCGCTTGCGCAGCGGGTAGACCAGCCGGTCGAGGTCGATCCCGCCGGCCCGGTGGCCGTTCCGTTCGGGAGCCGCCACGAACAGCATCGACATGTACGGCATGCAGCCCAACGCGGTGGTGCCGACTTCGGCGCCGTCAGGGTCGACCGGCACGGCCCGCCACCCGAGGACCTCCAGACCTTCCTCCTCGGCGATGGCCTCGACCCGGCCGATTGCGGCTTGTCGAGCGAACGGGTCAATCGGCAGGAAGCAGATGCCGGCGGCAAAGGTGTTGCAGCCGTTGGCTGTTGGCGCGGGAAGATCGAATTCCGCGACAGCGGAGAGCAACTCGACCGGCAATTGCAGCAGGATTCCGGCGCCGTCACCGCTGTTGGGCTCCGCGCCGGCGGCACCGCGGTGCTCGAGGTGTTCGAGTGCCGTCAGTCCGTCGGCGACGATCTGGTGTGACCGTCGACCCTGGATGTCGGCCACCATCGCCACACCGCACGAGTCGGACTCGTGCCGGGGGTCGTAGAGACCCTGCGCTTCGGGAAGTGCCGAGAACAGCATTCCACGCTCCTCCGCGGTCGGTCATGCGGCGGAAAGCTGGTGTGCGCGATGCGCGTGGTGAACGGCCTTACCGCAGTCTGACGTGTGATGTCTGGGACTGCACCGGCCCGATGATTTTCAGTTGTGAGT
Source organism: Mycolicibacterium rhodesiae (assembly GCF_002086695.1). Taxonomy (GTDB): domain Bacteria; phylum Actinomycetota; class Actinomycetes; order Mycobacteriales; family Mycobacteriaceae; genus Mycobacterium; species Mycobacterium rhodesiae. The sequence goes on along the minus strand of NZ_MVIH01000021.1, from coordinate 69,332 downwards.
GTAGCAGCGCGGTGTGGGCCTCACTGCCCAATTAATGTGGGCACCAGCGGGAAGCCGGGCAGGTTCCGGATGACCGTCCAGGTGATCGCAGCGACGGCGATCACGCTGATCGCCGACAGCGGAAAGGCCCGCTCCCCTCGCCGGATCCGCCATATCGCCCAGACCGCCAGTAGGGGCAAACCGACCAGCAGGAACGCGTTGTCGACGACCGCCGCTGCGATGTCGCCGTGCAACAGGTCGTGGGTCATCCGCAGGCCACCGCACGCCGGGCAATTCCAGCCGGTGAGCAACCGGAACGGGCACGGCGGAAACAGGGAGCCGGGCCGGTGCGGGTCGACGATGCCGACGTAGGTGAGCGCACCGATCCCCAGCACACCCGTAGCGGCCCCGGTGTAGAGCCGGGTTCTGCGACGGTGGGCGACGCTATCCATCACGCAGGGGGCGTCCCTGCGGGTCACGCACCTTGTCGGTGAGGATCATGACGCCGTCGATGATCCCCCAGATGACCGCGCCGATGCCGCACGTGACGAGCCCGACGAGCAACTGGGCGATCCCGAGGCCGGTGTAGCCGAGATAGATGCGGCCGATCCCCACCAGTCCGAACAGTCCGAGCAGCTGCAGCAGCCCGGCGACGATCTTGGATTTGTCCGACAGGGGTTCACCGGTGACCGGATGGCGGCCGAACGGGGCCGAAGGGTCCACGTAGCCACCCGGACCCGGATACTGCGGCGGCATCGGGTAATTCGGCGGGGCCTGGTAGTTGGGCGGCGGTGCGCCCTCGGTGCCTCCGAACTGCGGCTCAGTCATGCCCACAGCATGCCAGAGCGGGGCCAAACCCAGAAGAGGATAAGTTTTACGGATACGTCAGTTAATCGGGCGTCGGGCCAATAAGGTCTCGGGTCATGAATCGCTGCGTCTCGATCGCACTCGCCGCGCTGACCGCCGGCACCATGACGATGGGTCTCGGTTGCGGGACGGCGGAGGCCAGTTGCGCATCGGTGTTCGGCTTCGGCAACAGCGCCCAGTGCACCAGCAGTCCGACCACGATTGCGGTCGCCCTCGGGTCGGGGGCGTCAGCCCGCGCCGAGGGCGGCCTCGGCGCCGCGCTGGCTCTCGGCGACGGGGCCTTCGCAGGCGCCTTCGGCTGGTTCGGGTCGGCGACTGCCCTCGGCAACGGCAGTAAAGCGGTCGCCACCAGCCTGGGTCTGGCGCTGTCGGCCGGGCCCGGTGCCGACACCCATGCCGGCGCTGCGCCGACGGAGGTGTTGAACCTCGCGGTCTCGATCGGAAGCTCCAACGCCGAAGCATTGGGCGTTGGCAATGTCGCGCTGAACCTGTTCGGCGGCGGGTCGGAGGTGTTGAGTTTCGGGAACGGCAATGCCGCCCTCAACACCGGCGACCAGAGCTTTGTGCACGCGTTCGGCACGTTCAGCAGCGCGAGCAATCTCGGGACGTACAACGCGTTCGTCACGACGACGCCTCAAGGCACGGCGAACTCGGTTCTCAGCGTGTTGGGCTCGAACAACAAGGTGCAGGCGGGCGACGGCCCCCTGGCACTGGCCGGGGCGTTGTTCACCAGCAACCAGTTGCTGCTGAAGTCCGGACCTGGCATCAACATCAACGGTGTCACGGCAGGCGGTGCCGCCGCCACCCCGCCGGCCACCGCGACGGGTGCGAAACACACTGCGGCCAAAGGGCTTGCCGGCAGCAAGAGAAAACCCGCGGCTAAGTGAGCGGTTTGAGCTCCTGCAGCAGGGTCGGCACCAGCTCGCTGACGGTCGGGTGGATGTGCATGGTGCGCGATATCGCGGTGTAGGGCTTCTTGGCGGACATGATGTCGAGGATGGAATGGATGACCTCGTCGCCGCCCACCCCGAGGATGGCCGCGCCGAGGATCTCCTCGGTGTCGGCGTCGACCACGACCTGCATGAAGCCTTGCGTCTCACCCTTTTCCACCGCCCGTCCGACCCTGGTCATCGGCCGTCTGCCGACCAGGGCCCGACGGCCGGACTTTCGCACCTGGTCGACGGTCATGCCGGCCCGTCCGAGTGGCGGGTCGATGTAGAGGGCGTAGGTCGGCACCCGGTCGCTGACCCGGCGCGGATCGTCGTCGAGCAGGTTGGCCGCGACGATCTCGAAGTCGTTGTACGAGGTGTGGGTGAAGGCGCCCTTGCCGTTACAGTCCCCCATCGCCCAGATGTGCTCGGCGCTGGTACGCAGTTGGTCGTCGACGACGATGTAGCCGCGGCCGTCGACCTCGACACCGGCCCGGTCCAGGCCGAGGTCGTCGGTGTTGGGTTGGCGACCAACGGCCACCAGCAGGTGTGAACCGGCGATGGGCTCCGCTCCGTCGGATGGAATCACTTCGAATCCGTTGTCGCGCTTGGTGAATCGCAGACCGGATGCGCCGGTGACGACGGTGATGCCTTCGGCCGTGAGGATGTCCTCGATGGCGGCGGAGACGTCCTCGTCCTCGCGCGGCGTGAGCCTTGGCCCCCGTTCGAGCACGGTGACCCGAGCGCCGAACCGGCGATACATCTGGGCGAACTCCAGCCCGATGTAGCTGCCGCCGACGATCACCAGATGGTCGGGAATCGTGTCGAGTTCCAGGATGCCGACGTTGGTCAGGTAGTCGATGTCGGCGAGGCCCGGCAGCTCTGGCACCACCGCCCGGCCGCCGACGTTGAGGAAGATCCGGTCGGCTGTCAGGACCTCGTCCCCGACGCGGATGGTGTGCGGATCCTCGAAGCGGGCATGGCCGCGGATCAGAGTGCAGCCCGGCATTCCCTCGATCCACGATTCGACGCCACTGCGGTCGCCCAGCACGATTCCGTCCTTGCGCGCCTTGACTTTTGACATGTCGACCGACACGTCACCGGTGGACACCCCGTAGTCGGCTCCGCGACGGGCGGTGTGGGCGGTGTGCGCGCTGGCGACCAGGGTCTTGGTCGGTATACAACCGGAGTTGACGCACGTGCCGCCGACGAGTTTGCGTTCGATCACCGCGACGGTCTGACCGGCGTCCGTCAGTCGTCCGGCCAAGGGCGGCCCGGCCTGCCCCGCACCGACGATGATCGCGTCGAACCTCACAGGAAACTGACCAGGTAGGCAACCAGGAAGCCGCCGCCCACTGCGATCACATCCTCGCCGATCGCCACCGGCAGATCACGACCCCCGTTGGCCGCCACCAGCCGTGAGCGCGCCTCGTAGCCACCGAGGGTGCCGAGCACCGCTCCGATGATGCCTGCCCCGAGGGAGCTGAACGTGTGGAAGAACGCGCTGCCGATCACCGCGCCGGCGAAGGCACCGGTGAGCAGCCGGGTCAGAAACTGCGCGGTGGTCTTGCGGCTGGGCGTTTTCGGCAGCTGATCGGTGACCAGTTCGACGAACAACAGGACCGTCAGCACGGCTACGGTGATCCAGCTGCCCACCCACTCCGACCATTTGTCGGTGACGTCGATCCACCCGAGAAAAGCGCCCCACGCCACGACCGCGGGGGCGGTCAGCGCGCGGAGTCCGGCGATCACGCCGATCAATAGAGCCAGCAACAGAACGAGAACGTGCGTCATGACGGTCCTTTGGGCCGGTGGCAACTAAAGGGACGCTAACATGCAGCCGCCGCAGGGGCGGGCCAACCTCAGAAGCGGCAGAACCTGATATCGGAGGCCAGAATCGCCTTGGCCCCGATGGCCGCAAGCTCATCCATGATCGCGTTCACCTCGCGGCGCGGAACCAGGGCGCGTACCGCTACCCAGTCCGGGTCGGCCAGCGGCGCGATCGTTGGTGACTCCAGTCCGGGGGTGACCGCGGTGGCGCGCTCGAGCACCGAACGCGGGCAGTCGTAGTCGAGCATCAGGTACTGCTGGCCGAACACCACACCCTGGACGCGGGCCGCCAGTTGGTCGCGTGCGGCCCGGTTGGAGTCGTCACCGTTGCCGGCCCGTTCGATCAAGACGGCTTCCGAATCACACAGCGTCTCACCGAAAGCCACCAGATCGTGCAGCCGCAATGTCCGGCCCGAACCGACCACGTCGGCGATCGCATCGGCGACACCGAGCTGGATCGAGATCTCGACCGCCCCGTCGAGACGGATGACGGTGGCCTCGATTCCCTTGCTCGCCAAGTCTTTCCGAACCAGATTGGGGTACGCGGTGGCGATGCGTTTGCCCGCCAGGTCGGCGATTGTCCAGTCCCGGCCTGCCGGTGCGGCGTACCGGAAGCTGGATGAGCCGAAGCCCAACGCCAGCCGCTCGGTCACCGGGGCGTCGGACTCGGCGGCCAGATCACGGCCGGTGATCCCGAAGTCGAGCTGCCCGGAGCCGACATAGATCGCGATGTCCTTGGGCCGCAGGAAGAAGAACTCGACGCCGTTGGCCGGGTCGATGACGGTGAGGTCCTTGGGGTCGGTGCGCCGTCGGTAGCCGGCTTCCGAGAGGATCTCGGCAGCGGATTCGGACAGTGCCCCCTTGTTGGGGACGGCAACGCGCAACATGGCAGCCACCTAGAGCTTCCGGTAGATGTCGTCGAGGGTCAGGCCGCGGGCGACCATCATCACCTGCGTCCAGTAGAACAACTGGCTGATCTCCTCGGCCAGCGCCTCGTCGGATTCGTGCTCGGCGGCCAGCCATACCTCACCGGCTTCTTCGAGGATCTTCTTGCCGAGGGCGTGCACACCGCCGTCCAGCGCGGCGACGGTGGCGCTGCCCGCCGGTCGGGTGCGGGCTCGCTCCCCCAGTTCGGCGAACAGTTCCTCGAAGGTCTTCACGGCCTGCGATTGTTCCATGCGGGCACAGCCGCCGTCACGGCGGTTTCCGGTCGGCCACTAGGCTGGCGTCTCGTGCGAGGATCCCGGCCACTGTTCGTCCTGGGCGCCGCCGTCGTGGCCGTGGCCGGCTGCTCCAATCCGATCATCACCACCAAAGAGACCAGTGAGCAAACAGCTCCGCCATCGGCTGCCACGAGTTCAGCGCGACCCAGCAATGACAAATTGGTCAACGCCTTCGACTTCTACACCAGGACCGACGACGTTCGCTCGGGCTACTACTTCACCAGCCCGAGCGGCAGCTGGCGCTGCGTGATCGTCCCCCGCACCTGGGTCGGGTGCCAGTCGAGCTCGGGGACCGGCCGCATCGGCGTGACCGGTGCGCCGGATACGGTGACCGACGCCGACGGGCAGGGCGTCGCGCCCAACTCGATCACGGTGTCCACGCAAGGGGATCCCGAGTTCGCCTCGGTCCCGGCCGACCAATTCACCCAACCAACGGGCACGCCGAAGACGTTGCCGTTCAACAAGATTCTCGCGGCCGCCGGATTCCGCTGCAATATTCAGCAGCAGACCGGCATCTCGTGCCTGAGCGAACAGACCGGCAAGGGATTCACGTTTTCCAACACCGGGGCGAGCTGGCAGTACACCGACGTCCCCTGATCACGGGCTAGCCGGAGCGCGCCGGCTTGTCCTCGTGCAGGACTTCGGCGTGCATGTCCTCGAGCGAGACACCCTTGGTCTCCATGACCCACTTCCACACGAACAGTCCCGACAGCACCGCACACAAGCCGTAGAACCCGTATGCCAGGCCGAGGTGGTCACGCAGGCCGGGGAACGTCACGGTGATAACCCAGTTCGCCGCCCACTGTCCCGCCGCAGCCAGTCCGAGAGCGGCCGCACGGATGCGGTTCGGGAACATCTCGCCGAGCAGGACCCAGACGACCGGACCCCAGGACATGCCGAACGCCACCACGAAGAGGTTCGCGGCAATCAGCGCGATGACCCCGGATGCGCCCGGCAGGTTCGGCTTTCCATCCACCAGAGTCGCGTTGGCGAAGATCACGGCCATCGTGATGAGGGTGACGGCCATGCCGGACGAGCCGATCAACAGCAGCGGCTTGCGGCCGATCTTGTCGATCAGGGCGATGGCGATCAGGGTGGTCGCGACGTTCACCACCGACGTGATCACCGTGTAGATGGCCGACTGGTCGGCGTCGAAGCCCACGGCCTGCCACAGCACATTCGAGTAGTAGAAGATCACGTTGATGCCGACGAACTGTTGGAAGATCGACAGTCCCAAGCCGACCCAGACGATGCCGTACAGGCCGCCGCTCGGCTTGCGCAGATCGCGCCACGAGGGCTTGTCCTCCCGCTCCAGGGTCTCGCGGATGCGGCTGATGGTGATCTCGAGGTTCTTCTCACCCAGCAGCATGCTCAGCACTCGGCGGGCCTCGGGAATCTTGTGGCTGGCCACCAGATACCGCGGCGACTCGGGGATGGTGAACGCCAGCGCGCCGTACAGGACCGCGGGGATCGCCATCGCCAGGAACATCCACCGCCAGGCGTCGAGGTGCAGCCACAGTTCCTTGTTCGGACCACCGGCGGCGTGCTGGAGAAGCCAGTTCACGACGAACGACAGAAAGATGCCGGAGACGATGGCCAGCTGTTGCAATGACCCGAGCCGGCCGCGGATTCGAGGCGGGGAGGTCTCGGCGATGTACGCGGGCGCGATCACCGAGGCGATGCCGACGCCGATGCCGCCGACGATCCGGAAGATCACGACCGTCGTCACATTCGGCGCCAGCCCGGTGCCGATGGCGCTGATGAGGAAGAACACCGCCGCGATCTTCATCACCGAGATGCGGCCGATGCGGTCTGCGATTCGGCCCGCGGACATTGCACCGGCCGCGGCTCCGAGCAACGCCGATGCGACGGCGAAGCCGAGCTCGGCGTTACCGATGCCGAAGTCTTCCTGGATCGAGTCGACCGCACCGTTGATCACCGCACTGTCGTAGCCGAAGAGCAGACCACCCAGGGCGGCTACCGAGGCTATCCGAACCGCGGTGCCCCCCGAGGAGAAGTCTTCGTCCTCGAGTCCTGTCGGTGTGTCGCTGGTGGGTCCTTGGCCAGCCATGAGGCGTCCTTTCCGCAGCACTGCGAAATCTGGTGGCAACTACGATTGCACAGTCGCAGCGGCACCACGCCGATATCGGTCAGCCGTTCACGCCGAGCGTTCGCCGAGCCCCAGCCGCAGGTCCGTGTAGATCTTTCGCAGCTGCGGAATGCCCAACCCTGCGAGCGACGAAACGTGCTGTCGGCCAGGGGTGGCGGGCACGTCGACCTCGTTGGGCACCACGAGCACCGGGCATCCGGCGTCCTCGGCGGCGGCGGTGCCGGTGACCGAGTCCTCGATTGCCAGACATTCGCCCGCGGCGAACCCGAGCAGTTCGGCCGCACGCAGGTAGATGTCCGGCGCGGGTTTGCCCTGAGGAACCTCGTCACCGCACACCGTGGCTGAAAAGTAATGCCTGCCAATGCTGTTCAGTGCGTTCTCGGTCAGGTCCCGACGCGTGTTGGTCACCAACGCCATCGGCACGTCAGCGGCCCGCAATGCGTCGAGCAGTTCCCGGGCGCCCGGACACCACGGCAGACCGGTCGAAAACAATTCTCCGACGTACTCGTGCATCCAGTCGGCGACCTCGGCCATGTGCCCCGGGTGCGGATCGAGCCCGAGGTCGGCGAACACGATCCGGATCACCCCGTCGGCCGAGCCGCCCACCGTCGCATCGCGCACCTCCGGTGACAACACCCGGCCGTGGCGGGTGTACAGCTCGTTGATCGCGACGTCCCAGAGCTTTTCGGAGTCGACGAGAGTGCCGTCCATGTCCCATAACACCGCTCGCACGTCCACGATTGTGCCATGTACCAGGCCATGACTTCGAATCCGGCGAGTTTGCTGCGACGGATCACTAGGGTGGCGTCATGCAACTCGGCATGGTTGGTCTGGGACGAATGGGCGCGAACCTGGTTCGCCGATTGATGCGGGGCGGACACACGTGCGTCGTCTATGACGTGAACCCCGCCGCGGTCGGCGAACTGGAAGGCGAAGGCGCCACCGGAGCAGCCAGCCTCGCGGATTTCGTCGCACAACTCGACGGCCCGCGCGCGATCTGGCTGATGCTGCCCGCCGCGATCGTCGAGGAGACCCTCGACACTCTGGTTCCGCTGCTCTCGTCCGGAGACACCGTGATCGACGGGGGCAACTCGTACTACCGCGATGACATCACCCGGGCGCAGAAGCTCGCCCGAAGTGGCCTGCATTACGTCGATTGCGGCACCAGCGGCGGTGTGTGGGGGTTGGACCGTGGCTATTGCCTGATGATCGGCGGCGAGACCGACGTGGTCGACCGCCTCGATCCGATCTTCAAGACCATCGCACCGGGTATCGGCACCGCGGAGCCCACTCCGAGCCGCCCGGCCGACGCCACCGGAACCGCCCCCGAGGGCTACCTGCATTGCGGTCCCAATGGCGCCGGGCACTTCGTGAAGATGGTTCACAACGGCGTCGAGTACGGGATGATGGCCGCGATCGCCGAGGGGCTGAGCATCATCAAGCACGCCAACGCCGGGCAGGTCGATCGAGTGGTCGATGCCGAGACCACTCCCCTGCGCGACCCGTGGGCCTATCAGTACGACATCAACGTCGGCGAGGTCGCCGAAGTCTGGCGCCGCGGATCGGTCGTCGGGTCCTGGCTGGTGGACCTGATCGCGGACGCGTTCGCCGCCTCGCCCGACCTCGCCCAGTTCTCCGGGCGGGTATCTGATTCCGGCGAAGGACGGTGGACGGTGCTCGCCGCGGTGGACGAAGGCGTCCCCGCCCCGGTGATCACCACCGCTCTCTATGAACGCTTGCAATCCCGCCAGCTCGGCGAGTTCACCGACCAGATCTGCTCGGCAATGCGCAGCGAGTTCGGCGGCCACGCGGAGAAGAAGTGATGGTCGCTCAAAATGCTTCTACCGCAGACGTTTTAGTGATCTTCGGCATCACAGGCGATTTGGCCAGAAAGATGACGTTCCGGTCGTTGTACCGCTTGGAGCGGCGCGGCCTGCTCGAGTGCCCGATCGTCGGAGTGGCACTTGACGACTGGTCCGCCGAGACCCTGGCCGAACACGCGCGAGCCGCGATCGAAGCGACCGGCGAGCCGGTGGACGACGAGGTGTTCGCCCGATTCGCGGCGCGATTGTCAATGGTTTCCGGCGATTTCGCCGACGCCGCGACATACACCAAGGTGGCCGCCGCCATCAAGGGCCGCACCGATCCGGTGTTCTACCTGGAGATCCCTCCGTCGCTGTTCGGCCGGGTGGTGGACGGCCTCGCCGGCGCCGGCCTCACCGACAACGCGCGGGTGGTGGTGGAAAAGCCGTTCGGACATGATCTTTCATCGGCGAAGGCCCTCAACGATCAGTTGAGCGCCCACCTGCAGGAGTGGCAGATCTACCGCATCGACCACTTCCTCGGCAAGGAACCGGCGATGGACATCCGCTACATCCGGTTCTCCAACTCCATCATCGAGCCGCTGTGGAACCGCGACCGGATCGAGGCAGTGCAGATCACGATGGCCGAGAACTTCGGCGTGGAGGATCGCGGCCACTTCTACGACCCGGTCGGGGCATTGCGCGATGTCGTCCAAAATCACTTGCTGCAGCTGATCGGACTGATCGCCGCCGAACCGTCGAGCGGCGGCCCGGACGGGTTCCGGGACAAGCGGGTCGAGCTGTTCAAGTCCATTCGTCCCGCCGACCCCGCGCAGTATGTGCGCGGCCAGTACGCCGGCTATCGGGAGATCGACGGTGTCGCGCCTGACTCGCAGACCGAGACGTTCACGGCGTTGAAGTTGCATATCGACAACTGGCGCTGGTCGGGTGTGCCGTTCTTCATCCGGGCCGGCAAGGCTCTTCCGGTGCGAGCCACCGAGATTCGGGTGATCTTCAAGCGACCGCCACCACTGCCGTTCCTGCCGAAGACCGAACAGAACGAGTTCATCTTCCGGATCGATCCCAGTCCCGGCGTGGATTTCATACTGCAAGCCAAAGAATCCGGTGCCGACACCACCCGCGCCGTCAACCTCGGTCTGGTGTTCGCCGACGAGATGGCCGCCGCCCCCGAACCGTACGAGCGACTGCTGGGAGACGCCATGCACGGCGACTCGAGCCAGTTCATCCGGGAAGACGGTGTGGAGGAGACCTGGCGGATCGTCGAGCCGCTGCTGGAGTCGCCGCCGCCGGTCGAGGTGTACCAACCGGGTTCGTGGGGACCGCCGGGAGCCAACGCACTGGTCGCCGGATATCCGGCCTGGCGTCAGCCCTGGCTGCCCGCGCACCAGTGAGCACCGCCGAGCAGAACCGCCTCGCCGAGGCAGAGGCCGGGGTCGCGCCCTGGCGCCGCTGGGGAACGTACCTGAGCGAACGCGCCTGGGGCAGCGTGCGGGAGGACTACAGCGCCGATGGCGATGCCTGGGCCTACTTTCCGTTCGACCACGCCCGCAGCCGGGCGTACCGCTGGAGCGACGACGGTCTGGCCGGCTGGTGCGACGACGAGCAGACCATCTGTCTGGGCGTCGCACTGTGGAACGGTCACGACCGCATCATCAAAGAACGGCCCTACGGGGTGGCCAACGAGGAGGGCAACCACGGAGAGGACGTCAAGGACTACTGGTTCTACACCGACAACCTGCCGACCCACGCCTACGCATCCCTGGTCTACAAATATCCGCAGGCCGCGTTCCCGTACGACGACCTGCTGCGCACGAATCAGCAGCGCGGACCCGACGACGACGAGTACGAACTGTTCGAGGCCTTGCGCGAACAATGGCTGCAGCAGCGCTATTTCGACGTCGAGGTGGCCTACGCCAAGGATGGGCCGGAGGACGTCTTCTGCCGTATCACGGTGACCAACCGCGGGCCGGAGGCAGCGCCGATCCACGTGCTGCCGCAGCTGTGGTACCGCAACACCTGGTCTTGGGATCCGGACCAGGACCGGCCGCGGATCGCCGCATGTGGCGACGGCACGGCGAGCACCTCGCACCCCAAGCTCGGGCGGCGGTGGTACACGGTCACCAGTTCATGCGGGGATACTCCGCGACTGGTGTTCTGCGAGAACGAGACCAACAACCGCCTGTTGTTCTCCTCGGCGAACGCATCGGCCACCACCAAAGACGGTATCAACGACTACCTGGTCGACGGCATCGCCGACGCTGTCGACGCGGCGGAAGGCAGCAAGGTCGCCGCGATTGTCTCCACCACCTTGCAACCCGGCGAAATATGCGCCGTCACAGTCCGTTTCGCGACCACAGATACCGTCTACCCGACCGAGTACGCCGATGCCGTGCTGGCAGACCGCAGGCACGAGGCGGACGAGTTCTATCACGCGGTCGCGGCACCGGACCTGAGCAGCGACGAACGGCTGGTCCAGCGGCAGGCCTTCGCCGGGCTGCTGTGGTGCAAGCAGTTCTACAATTACGCGGTGCGGCGCTGGCTGAAGGGCGATCCGGACCAACCGCCACCGCCACGAGAACGCTGGAGCGCACGCAACCACGACTGGCAGCATTTCGCGGTCACTAATGTCATCCTGATGCCCGACGCGTGGGAGTACCCGTGGTTTGCCGCCTGGGACTTGGCTTTTCACTGCGTCGCCATGGCGCTCATCGATCCCGAGTTCGCCAAGACGCAGGTACTCATCCTGCACGGGTCCACCGCGCAACATCCGCACGGCCAGATCCCGGCCTACGAATGGAAGTTCGGCGACACCAATCCGCCTGTGCATGCCTGGGCGGCGTGGCAGGTCTACCAACTCGATCAGCTTCGCAACGGCGTCGGGGATTTCGATTTCCTGGCCACCGCATACCGGTCCGCCACCCTCAACGCGATGTGGTGGCTCAACCAGAAAGACGAGACGAACCGCGGTGTGTTCGGCGGCGGGTTCCTCGGCATGGACAACATCGGGGTGTTCGACCGCGACGAGCCGCTGCCCACCGGCGGGGAGCTCGCCCAGGTCGACGGCACCGCGTGGATGGCGGCGCTGATCTTCCATCTGTTGGAGATGGCGATCGAACTGTCGCAGACGGATCCGAGTTACACCGACATGTTCAGCCGGTGGGTGTGGGACGCCTGGCTGGTGGCCAACTCACTGGAGAAGGGCACCTACCGGGTCAGCTTCTGGAACGACGACACAAACTTCTATCACGATGTCATCGAAATGCCGGACGGGACAAGCAGATCGCTGGAGGTGTTCTCGATCCAGGCGATCGTTCCGCTCTTCGCGGCAATCGCCATCCCGACCAGCGCGACGGAGGTCACCTCGATCCTCACGCACTGCCTCGGGGCGCTGGCCAAGACCTACGAGCACACCGACGACGACGTCAAGCTGGTGATGAGCGGCGGCGACGGCAGTCATCTGATGATCGGCGTCATCCACAAGGACCGGCTCACGCATATCCTGCGACGGCTCCTGGACCCGGAGCAGTTCCTGTCCCCCAACGGAATCCGGTCTCTGTCGCGGTACCACCGCGACCACCCGTACACCTACCACGTCGACGGTGCCGACTACGTGGTCGACTATCAGCCTGCCGAATCGCGCAGCCGCATGTTCTGCGGAAACTCCAACTGGCGCGGTCCGGTCTGGCTGCCCACCAATTTCCTCGTCGTCCAGGCGCTCAACTCCTACGCCCGGTTCCTCGGCGACACCTACCGAGTTCCCGACCCCGCGGGGTCGGCCGACGAGGTGACCCTGCACGTGGTGGCCGACCGGCTTGCTCGCCAGCTGACCGGCCTTCTGGTCCGCGGCGAGGACGGCCGGCGAGCGGTGTTCGGGGACAACGAGTATTTCCAGACCGACCCGCACTGGCGCGACCTGGTCCCGTTCCACGAGTACTTCGACGGCGACACCGGCCGTGGCCTGGGTGCCAGCCACCAGACCGGATGGACCGCGACCGTCGCTGTGCTGCTTGCGTTCCGGGGCAGCCTGTATTTCCGGGCTCAGTCCTCCGGGTTGTAGCCGAGGTTCGGCGCCAGCCAGCGTTCGGCCTCGGCCAGGGTCCAGCCCTTGCGCTTGGCGTAGTCGGCGACTTGATCCTGAGCCAGCCTGCCGACCACGAAGTACTGCGATTGCGGGTGCGAGAAATACCAGCCGCTGACCGCGGCACCGGGCCACATCGCCATCGACTCGGTCAGCTCGATGCCGGTGCGCTCCTTGACGTCCATCAACTCCCAGAGCGTCACCTTCTCGGTGTGCTCGGGGCAGGCGGGATAGCCGGGCGCGGGACGGATTCCGACGTACTTCTCGCCGATCAGTGCGTCGTTGTCGAGCTGCTCGTCCGGCTGGTAACCCCAGAACTCCTTGCGGACCCGCTGATGCATGCGTTCGGCGAACGCCTCCGCCAGGCGGTCGGCGATCGACTCGAGCAGGATCGCGCTGTAGTCGTCGAGAGCAGCCTTGAACTCCGCGATCTTCTCACCGCCGCCGAGTCCTGACGTGACGGCGAAGGCTCCGACGTAGTCGGCCAGCCCCGTGTCCTTCGGCGCGATGAAATCGCCGAGGCTCCGGTTCGGGATGCCGTCGCGGTGCTCGCCCTGCTGGCGCAGGTTGTGCAGGGTGGTCAGCACCTCGCTGCGGGTCTCGTCGGTGTAGACCTCGATGTCGTCACCGACCGCGTTCGCGGGGAAGAAGCCGATCACGCCGTTGGCGGTCAGCCATTTCTCCTTGATCGCGGTGTCGAGCATCTCACTCGCGTCGTCGTACAGCTTGCGAGCGGCCTCACCCGAAGCCGGGTTATTCAAGATGTCGGGGAATCGGCCCTTCATCTCCCAGGCGTTGAAAAACGGCTGCCAGTCGATGAACTCGCGCAGCTCGGCGAGGTCGTAGTCGAGAAACTCGCGCACGCCCAGGCCCTGGGCGGGCACCGGCGGGGTGTAGCCGTCCCACTCGATCGGCGTCCGGTTGGCGCGGGCCTTCTCCAGGGTGAGCATCGGCCGCTCGTTCTTCTGCGCGTGCCGTTCCCGAAGCGATGCGTAGTCCTTCTCGGTGGCCTCCAGCAGAGCCGGCCGCTGCTTGTCGTCGAGCAGCGCGGCGGCCACGGGCACCGAGCGGGATGCGTCCTTGACCCACACCACCGGGCCGCTGCGGCGCGGCGAGATCTTCACGGCGGTATGGGCGCGCGAGGTCGTCGCACCACCGATCAACAGCGGGATCTGCAAGCCCTGGCGTTCCATCTCGACGGCGAAGTTGGCCATCTCGTCCAGCGACGGGGTTATCAGCCCGGACAGCCCGATGATGTCGGCGTCGTGCTCCTTGGCCGCATCGAGGATCTTCTGTGCGGGCACCATCACACCGAGGTCGATCACCTCGAAGTTGTTGCACTGCAGCACGACCCCGACGATGTTCTTGCCGATGTCGTGGACGTCGCCTTTCACGGTCGCCATCACGATCGTGCCGTTTGTGTCCTTTCCGGCCGCGGCGCCCGAGCTGACCTTCTCCTCCTCGATGAACGGCAGCAGGTATGCCACCGCCTTTTTCATCACCCGCGCTGATTTCACCACCTGCGGCAGGAACATCTTGCCGGAGCCGAACAGGCCGCCGACGACGTTCATGCCGTCCATCAGCGGCCCCTCGATCACCTCGATCGGACGACCGCCTGCCGCGGCGATCTCGGCCCGCAACTCCTCGGTGTCGTCGTCGACATGCGCGTCGATGCCCTTCACCAGAGCGTGCGTGATCCGTTCGCGGACCGGCAGCGACCGCCATTCGGCAGCCGCCGGATCTTCACCCTTCTCCGATCTGTTGAACCGCTCGGCGATCTCGAGGAGACGTTCGGCGGCATCTTCGCGGCGGTTCAACACGACGTCCTCGATGCGGTCCCGCAGCTCGGGGTCGATCGAGTCGTACGGCACCAGTGCGCCGGCATTGACGATGCCCATGTCCAGGCCGGCCTTGATGGCGTGGAACAGGAACACCGAATGGATCGCCTCGCGGACCGGGTTGTTGCCCCGGAACGAGAACGACACGTTCGAGATGCCGCCGGAGATGTGCACTCCCGGCAGGTTCTCCTTGATCCAGGCGCAGGCCTCGATGAAGTCGATCCCGTAGGACGCGTGCTCCTCGATGCCGGTCGCCAGGGCGAAGCAGTTCGGGTCGAAGATGATGTCCTCGGCCGGGAAGCCGACCTCGTCGGTCAAGACCCGGTAGGCGCGCCCGCAGATCTCCTTGCGGCGTTCCAGGTTGTCGGCCTGCCCTTGCTCGTCGAAGGCCATCACCACGACGGCGGCACCGTACTTGCCGCACAGCCGGGCTTCGCGGACGAACTTCTCCTCGCCCTCCTTCATCGAGATCGAGTTGACGATCGGCTTGCCCTGGACGTTCTTCAGGCCGGCCTCGATGACCTCCCATTTGGAGGAGTCGATCATCACCGGGACGCGGCTGATGTCGGGCTCGGCGGCGATCAGCTTGGTGAACCGGTCCATCGCGGCGACGCCGTCGATCATGCCTTCGTCCATGTTGATGTCGATGACCTGCGCACCGACCTCGACCTGCTGCAGCGCCACCGACAACGCGGTGTCATAGTCCTCGGCCTTGATCAGGTTGCGGAACCGGGCGGAACCGGTGATGTTGGTGCGCTCACCGATGTTGACGAAGAGCGACTCGTCGGTGATGTTGAGCGGTTCCAGACCGGCCAGCCGAGTGGCGACCTCGATCTGCGGCACCTCGCGGGGCGTCTTGCCCTCGACGACCTTCGCGATCTCGGCGATGTGCGCCGGTGTCGTTCCGCAGCAGCCACCGACCATGTTGACCAGACCGGCGTCGGCGAATTCCTCGACGTATCCGGCCTGACGCTTCGGGGACTCGTCGTACTCGCCGAAGGCGTTGGGCAGACCGGCATTCGGATAGCAGGAGACGAAGGTGTCCGCGATACGCGAGATCTCGGCCAGGTACGGCCGCATCTCGGGTGCACCCAGGGCGCAGTTCAGACCCACCGCGAGTGGCTTGGCGTGCCGGATCGAGTTCCAGAACGCCTCGGTGACCTGACCGGACAACGTCCGCCCGGACGCGTCGGTGATCGTGCCCGAGATGATCACCGGCCAGCGGCGACCACGCTCCTCGAACAGTGTCTCGATGGCGAAGATCGCGGCCTTGGCGTTCAGGGTGTCGAAGATCGTCTCGACGATGAGAAGGTCGGCACCACCGTCGACCAGCCCCTTGGCCGCGTCGAGGTAGGCGGCCACCAGCTGGTCGTAGGAGACGTTGCGCGCGCCGGGGTCGTTGACGTCCGGGGAGATCGACGCGGTCCGGGTCGTCGGTCCCAGCGCGCCCGCGACATAGCGCGGTTTGTCGGGAGTGCTGAACTCGTCGCAGGCCGTGCGGGCCAGGGCCGCGCCTGCGTAGTTGAGCTCGTAGCTGAACTCCTGCATTCCGTAATCGGAGAGCGAGACCGCGTTCGCGTTGAACGTGTTGGTCTCCAGGATGTCGGCGCCCGCGTCGAGGTATTCGCGGTGGATGCCGGAGATGATGTGCGGCTGGGTCAGCGTGAGCAGGTCGTTGTTGCCGACCAGGTCGCTCGGCCAGTCGGAGAACCGTTCGCCGCGATACCCGGCCTCGTCCGGCCGGTCGCGCTGAATCGCCGTGCCCATCGCACCGTCGATCACCAGGATCCGCTCGCGCATGGCAGCTGCCAACGCATCAGTGCAGTCCGGGCGGATGTTCGGCGTGAAGCCGTTCGACTCAGGGGTGCTCACAAACGTTCCTTCCATGACGGAAGGCGTCCTTAACTCTGCCGAGCGTGGCGGATACCGGCAGCCGGCCGGACCCGTTGCAACGCCTCTCGACGGTGAAAAGTCTACGTCGTCGCGCAATCGACTTCTGGGCGCCTAACCCGTCGGGTTAACCAGATTGCAGCCGAACGTATTTCGCGCCGAGGACGCCCGGGCTCGCAACCACGTGCCGATGACGCGTCTACTAGCACACGCCACGACACCAGGGTAGTCGGTCCGAGAAGGCTCATCGAAGCCGAGCAACCCTTAGGCTGAAGTTGTGACCCCGTCGAATTTCAGCGGCGCGAAAGGCCCGGATCTGCCCGAATTGCAGAACACGATCATTGTCGCGGCTTTCGAAGGCTGGAACGACGCAGGCGACGCGGCCAGCGACGCGCTCGAGCACCTGGACGCCATCTGGGAGGCCGACACGATCGTCGAGATCGACGACGAGGCGTATTACGACTACCAGGTGAATCGTCCGGTGATCCGGCAGGTGGACGGTGTGACCCGCGAACTGGTGTGGCCGTCGATGCAGATCTCGCACTGCCGGCCGCCCGGATCGGACCGCGACATCGTGCTGATGCACGGGGTCGAACCCAACATGCGGTGGCGCACGTTCTGCGCCGAGCTGCTCGCGATTGCCGACAAGCTGAACGTGGACACCGTGGTGATCCTGGGTGCGCTGCTGGCCGACACCCCGCACACCCGGCCCGTCCCGGTGTCCGGAGCGGCCTACTCCCCCGAATCCGCGAAGTTCTTCGGCCTCGAGGAAACCCGCTACGAAGGCCCCACCGGGATTGCCGGGGTGTTCCAGGACGCCTGCGTGGCGGCCGGCATCCCGGCGGTGACGTTCTGGGCGGCGGTGCCGCATTACGTGTCGCAACCGCCCAACCCGAAGGCCACCGTCGCGCTGCTGCGTCGCGTCGAGGATGTGCTCGACATCGAGGTGCCGCTGGGCGACCTGCCCGCGCAGGCCGAGGAGTGGGAGCAGGCCGTCACCGAGATGACAGCCGAGGACGAGGAGATCGCGGAGTACGTGGCCTCCTTGGAACAGCGCGGCGACGCCGAGGTCGACGTCAACGAGGCGCTGTCCAAGGTCGACGGCGACGCGCTGGCCGCCGAGTTCGAGCGATACCTGCGCCGGCGGGGTCCGGGCTTCCGCGGCTAGCTCATGGGTCGTCCTCGTCACCCAGTAGTCGTTCCGGGTGGTGGTAGTCGTTGGTGCCGCCGATGAGGGGTACGCCGGGCGGTGGGTGCCATGCGGTCTGACCGTTCGAAAGTTGGCCAGTGGTCCAGCCTTCGTTCTCCACCAAGAGGTTGTCGCACCTACAGGCCAGGGTGAGGTCGTCGATGTCGGTTGTGCCGCCGTGTTTCCAATCCTTGGCGGCGTGATGGACTTGGCTGTTGTAACCGGGCACCGTGCAGCCGGGCGCAGTGCAGCCGCGGTATTTGGCCAGCAACATGATGCGCTGATCCGCGGAGGCCAGTCTTTTGCTGCGGCCCAGCCAAAGTGATTGGCCGGTCACTCCGTCGAACACCGCCAGGTAGTGGTTGGCGGGGGTCGCCATCCGGATCAGATCGGTCATCGGCAGCAGAATCCCGCCCGCGGTGACCGCGTGACCGGCACCGGCCTGCAAGTCCTGCAGGGTCGTGGTCACGATCATGGTCACGGGAAGTCCGTTGTGCTGTCCGAGTTTCGGATCCCCCAGCCGGTCGCGGACCAATCTGCTCAGTGCGTCGTGTTGCCGCTGGCCGTGGCTACGCAGATCGTCGGACTCGGGCGCGGCGAATTTGGCGAACCACGCCTCCAGCATCGACCGCAGCTGCGGATCGGCCACCAGCTTGCCCACGCTCATCCCGTCGCCGCGTTGGCCGCCGCACCACAGGAACCCGCGCTTGCGCGCCCGGTCCTCCTCGGAGTACTTCCCATCGGGGTTGAGGTGGACGGCCAGCCGGTCGGCGATCTTCTCCAGCTGATCAGGCCGCATGGTCTGGGCATGCTCGGCCAGGGTGCGTTCGGCCTTCTCGATCTCGACCGGCCCGACGTGATCGGGCAGGTCACGGAAGAACTTCTGGATGACCCGCACGTGCTCGCCGTCGAGAAGCCCGGCATCCCAGGCTTTACCCGTCGCGGGCAACAGCGGCGGCAACTGCTCACCGGTCAACGTGGTCCGCGGCGCCAACTGCTCGGCATCCCGCATCCGGCGCTTGGCGGCGGCACGGCTAATCCGCAACGCGTCAGCCAACACGATTGGGATCGGCGGGCAGCCCTCATAGCGCTCCACACGCGTCAGCTGCTCGTGGGATATCGCGACCTGACGGCGCACGGCGTGCTCCAACCGTTCCAGAGCCACGAATCGCTCGGGCGGGGGCAACTCCTCGATGTCTGCGGCACCCACACGCTCGATCGCCGCATCGAGCGCGTCCAGCGCCGCGACAATCGAACCCATGTTCGAATACTATGACCAGGCACTGACATGTTGAGCCCACTCGGGGGTGGTCCTGCCGACCAGTTGGTAGGGCTGCGCTACCGTGCAATGGATCGAGCAATAGATACTGCCGAGTAACAAGAATCGAGGTTGCGCTCGTGAAGCTGGCACTCAGTGACGAGGACGCAAAGTTCCGCGACGAACTCCGCGAGTTCTTCACCACCCAGGTCCCCGCCGACATCCGCGAACGGGCCCGGACGGACAGCCTG
Organism: Mycolicibacterium rhodesiae; assembly: GCF_002086695.1. GTDB lineage: Bacteria > Actinomycetota > Actinomycetes > Mycobacteriales > Mycobacteriaceae > Mycobacterium > Mycobacterium rhodesiae. The sequence goes on along the minus strand of NZ_MVIH01000021.1, from coordinate 50,067 downwards.
AACTTCCCTGACGACGCGATCACGACGCAGCGGATCCTCAACGAGGCCGGCTTGGGTGTGCCCAACTGGCCGGTGGAGTGGGGCGGCAAGGACTGGACCCCGCTGCAGCGCCAGATCTGGGCCGACGAGATGCGCATGGCGTGCGTCCCCGAGCCGCTGGCCTTCAACGCCAGCATGGTCGGGCCGGTGATCGCGCACTTCGGTTCGCAGGAGATCAAGGAACGCTTCCTGCCGCCGACGGCGAACCTCGACATCTGGTGGTGCCAGGGCTTTTCCGAGCCGGAGGCCGGCTCCGACCTGGCCGGGCTGCGGACCGTCGCGGTCCGCGACGGCGACGACTACGTCATCAACGGCCAGAAGACCTGGACGACGCTCGGCCAGTACGCCGACTGGATCTTCGTGCTGGCCCGCACCAACCCGGACGCCCCGAAGAAGCAGGCAGGCATCTCCTTCATCCTCGTCGAGATGAACACCCCCGGCATCACGCTGCGGCCGATCAAGCTGATCGACGGCAGCTACGAGGTCAACGAGGTGTTCTTCGAAGACGTCCGGGTGCCCGCCAATCAGCTTGTCGGCGAGGAGAACCAGGGCTGGAGCTACGCCAAGTTCCTGCTGTCCAACGAGCGCACCGGCATCGCCCGGATCGGCACCACCAAGCTGTGGCTCGCCGACGTCAAGGAGAACGCCGCGCAGACGAAGGTCGGCGCGGGCAGCCTGCTCGATGATCCGCTGTTCGCCGCCAAGGTCGCCGAGGTCGAGAACGAGCTGCTGGCACTGGAACTCACGCAGCTGCGGGTCAGCGGCGACGAGGGTACCGGCAAGCCGAACCCGGCCTCGTCGATCCTGAAGCTGCGCGGCAGCCAGTTGCAGCAGGCCGTCACCGAGCTGGCCGTGGAGGTCGCCGGACCGGATGCGCTGCCGTTCGACGGCGGCGCAGACATCGAATCTCCGCTCTGGGCGCAGCATGCCGCGCCGAAGTATCTGAACTACCGCAAGACCTCGATCTACGGCGGAAGCAACGAGGTCCAGCGCACCATCATCTCCTCGACGATCCTGGGACTGTGAGGGCCGGCCAGCCATGAACTTTGATTTGACCGACGAACAAGAACTGCTGCGCGACACCGCTCGCGAGGTGTTCTCCCGCACTTATGACATCGAGACCCGCAACAAGACCGTCGACTCCGAGCTCGGGTGGAGCCGCGACGTGTGGCGCCAGCTGGCCGAGATCGGCATCCTCGGACTGGGTTTCGAGCCGGAGGAATCCGGCCAGATCGAGATCATCGTCGTGATGACCGAGCTCGGCCGCCGCCTGGCACCCGAGCCGGTCGCCGCGGCCGCGCTGATCCCGGGTGGCCTCATCGCCGAACTCGGCAGCGACTCTCAGCGCGCTCAACTCGACGACGTCGCCGCCGGTAAGCGACTGCTGGCGTTGGCGCACACCGAGAAGGGACTGCGCGGGCTCGACGAGTTGTCGACGCGCGCAACCAAAACCGGAGACTCCTGGACGATCACCGGCCGCAAGAACCCGGTGCTCGCCGGTGACAGCGCCGACGTGCTGGTCGTCACCGCGACCTTGCCCGACGGTGGCATCGGCGCGTTCCTCGTCGACGCCGCGGCGACCACCCGCCGCGGCTACCGGACCTTCGACGGGCAGCGTGGCGCCGAGATCGACTTCACCGACGCCCCGGCGCAGCCCCTCGGCGACGGCGGCGACGCCAGTGAACGCATCCATGCAACACTGATCCGCTACTCCTCGGCCCTGTGCGCCGAAGCTGTCGGCGCCATGGATGAATCGCTGCGGCTGACCACGGACTACCTCAACGCCCGCAAGCAGTTCGGCGTGCCGCTCAAGACGTTCCAGACGCTCACCCAGCGCGCTGCCGACATGTACGTCTCGCTCGAGCTGGCCCGCAGCATGAACTACTACGCCGCGATGTGCATCAGCGACGGCCGGCTGGATCCGGTGGTCGCGGCCCGGGCCAAGCTCCAGATCGGGCGGTCGGGTAAGCACATCGCCCAGGAGTCGATTCAGATGCACGGCGGTATCGGCGTGACCGCCGAATATCCGGTGGCCCACTACGCCGCCCGGCTCACCGCGATCGATCAGACCCTCGGGTCGGCCACCGATCAGCTGCGCTTCCTGTCCTCGCAGGTGGGCAACTACGGCGCCGTCGCGCTGTAGGCCCCCTAGAGCGGCACACCCAGCAGGGCGTCGACCGCGGCCGCCACCGCGGCGGGCGCGGTGGCGTCGTGGCCGCCGTATTCCAGCGCGTCGGTGACCCAACCATCAACGGCGGCAAGGGCTTTGGGTGTGTCCAGGTCGTCGGCAAGATACTGTCGCAGCCGCCCGATGACGTCCGCGGCGTCGGGACCGGCAGGCAGTGCCGCGGCGGTCCGCCACCGGTGCAGACGGGTGTTGGCATCGTCGAGCACCGCATCGCTCCACGACCGGTCGCTGCGGTAGTGCCCCGCCAGCAGGCCCAACCGGATGGCCGCCGGGTCCACGCCCTGCTCACGCAACCGGGACACCAGGACGAGATTGCCGCGGCTCTTGGACATCTTGTGCCCGTCCCAGCCGATCATCCCCGAGTGCACGTAGTGCCGCGCGAACCGGCGCTGGCCGACCACACATTCACCGTGCGCGGCGGAGAACTCGTGGTGCGGGAAGATCAGGTCGCTGCCGCCACCCTGCACGTCGAAACCAAAACCGATGCGGCTCAGCGCAATCGCCGAACACTCCACATGCCATCCCGGCCGGCCGGGACCGAACGGCGCGGACCAACTCGGCTCGTCCGGGCGGGCGGCGCGCCAGAGCAGCGCGTCCAGCGGGTCGGCCTTACCCGCCCGATCCGGGTCGCCACCGCGTTCGGCGAACAGCCGCATCATCGTGTCGCGGTCATAGCCCGACTCGTAACCGAATTGGGTGGTGGCGTCGGCGCGGTAATAGATGTCCGGGAACTCGTCGTCGTCGACCACATAGGCCGCCCCGGACGCCAGCATCTTCTCCACCGACTCGACCACTTCACCAATCGCGTCGGTGGCGGCAACATAGTCGCGCGGCGGGAGTACCCGCAGCGCGGCCATGTCCTCGCGGAACAACTGAATCTCGCGTGCGCCAAGCTCGCGCCAGTCCACGCCGTCGCGATTGGCCCGCTCGAACAGCGGGTCGTCGACGTCGGTGATGTTCTGCACGTAATGGACCTGATGACCGCTGTCCAGCCAGACCCGGTACACCAGATCGAACGTCAGGTACGTGGCGGCATGACCCAGGTGCGTCGCGTCGTAGGGCGTGATCCCGCAGACGTACATCGTCGCGGTCTCCCCCGGCGAGGTCGGACGGACCTGGCCGTCGGCGGTGTCGTACAGCCGCAGGGCCGGCCCGCGGCCGGGCAGCTGAGGGATGTCGACGGCCGACCAGGACTGCATGGCCTCGACTCTAGGGGGTTCGCTGTTCACGGCGCTCTCAGGTGGTGTGGTGACCGGCTGTCTCGCGTTAGAGAGACAACACGGCGGCATGTTTGATTCCCTAACTGGCCAGCCACATGGCATCGAGCAGGAGGTCAGCGACCTCGGCCCGGCACATCAGCAGATCGGGCAGATACGGGTCCGGCCGGTTGTAGCGCAGCGGCGACCCGTCGATCCGGGTGGCGTGCAGGCCCGCGGCCTGCAGCACCCCGGCAGGCGCTGCCGAGTCCCACTCCCACTGACCACCGGCGTGGATGTAGGCGTCCGCGTCGCCGCGGACCACGGCCATGGCTTTGGCGCCGGCCGATCCGATCCGCAGAAATTCGATGTCGAGGCGGTCCCGCAGTCGCCACAGCACCGCAGGCGGCCGGTTGGAGCTCGCGGTGATGCGGATCGGGCCGGGTGGCGGCGGCGGCGGAGCGGACACCGTGTCCGAGCGGTGCACCTCGCCCATCGCCGGCAGCGCGACGGCTGCGTCGGTGATCGTGCCGTCCGGTCCCCCGGTCCGCTGCCAGAGCGCGATGTGCACGGCCCAGTCGGTCCGGCGAGGCATGGAGAATTCGCGGGTGCCGTCGAGCGGGTCGATGATCCACACCCGGTCGGCCTGCAGCCGCTTGAGGTCGTCGTAGGCCTCTTCGGAGAGCACAGCGTCACCGGGACGCTCGGCGCGCAACCGACGCAGAATCAGGGCATTGGCGCGCACGTCGCCGGCGTCTCCGAGCGCGGGCGGGAAGTCGAAACCGACCTCGTCACGAACCGACAGCAGCAGCCGGCCCGCCTCCTCGGCGAGGTCGGCGGCCAGCTCCGCGTCGGTCATGCTCATCTGAGTCAGTATCGCCGAATCATGATCAGTCCCGTCGGTCGCCCCGCGGGACCGGTGATCAGAAGGCCGGCCAGGGAATAGGCCGGTGCCGGTCGGGCCCGGGCATGACAGGCTCGGCGACCAGCGTCCGGACCCGCCGCCGCAACGCCGCGACCTCCGCGGGGGTGATGTGTTCGCGCAGCTGGTCGGCGAGCGTGCCGGCCAGCTGCTCGCCGAGGTCGGCGACCGCCCCCAGCGTCTCGTCGTCGATCGGCTTTCCGGCCCAGCCCCAGAGAACGGTCCGCAACTTGTCCTGGACATGCAGCGACACGCCATGGTCGACGCCGTACACCCGGCCGTCGACGCCGGCCAGAATATGGCCACCCTTGCGGTCGGCGTTGTTGACGATCACGTCGAACACCGCCATCCGCCGCAGCCGCACGTCGTCGGCGTGCACCAGCGTGACGTCGTTGCCGGCGTAGTCGTACGCGCGCAGCACCGAAAGGTAGCCCGGCGGAATGGATCCCGGCGGGCAGATGTCGACCAGGTCGGGCCCTTCCGGCTCGGCGTCGTCGCTGTCACCGGGTTGATCAACCCACAGCTGCACCATCCCCGGGCCTGCCGGACCGTCCCGAATGATGGTGTACGGCACGATGTTCCAGCCGAGCGCGGCCGAGACGAGGTACGAGCCCACCTCGCGGCCGGCCAGGGTGCCGTCGGGGAAATCCCACAGCGGCTGCTCACCGGCGACCGGCTTGTAGACGCAGTGCACCGGATGGCCGGGCCCCGCCGGCCCGGTCGCCTCGCACAGGAAGGTGGCGTTACTCGCCGAGCGGATCCGCCCGAGGATGGTCAGCTCACCGCAGCGCAGCGCGTCGCGGGCCGAGGCCTCGTCGGCAGCTGTCACGAGTCGAGATCGTCGTCGGTCTCGCCGAACGCGCCACGCCGATAACCGTTGGTGCGCACACAGATGTGGCCTTCGGGGTCCAGTGGCTCGTCACACAGCGGGCAGGGCGGACGTCCGGCCGAGATGACCCGGGTCGAGCGGGACGCGAATTGACGGGCCGACTCGGGTGTGAGGAAAACCCGCACCGCGTCCGGACCCTCCTCCGCGTCGTCGAGCACCACCGACGCGTCGAATTCGACGTCGCTGACCGCCAGCAGTTCGACCACGACGGTCTGCGCCTCGGAATCCCACCCGAGGCCCATCGTGCCGACCCGGAACTCCGCGTCCACCGGCGTGATCAGGGGGCTCAGATCGTCGACGTCCTTCTCCGGCGGCAGCGGGGTGCCGAACCGGCGGTTGATCTCGACCAGCAGCGCGCCGATGCGTTCGGCCAACACCGCCACCTGTTGTTTCTCCAGGATGACGGAGATGACCCGGGTGTCGTGAACGGCCTGAAGATAGAAGGTGCGGTTTCCGGGCTGCCCAACGGTCCCGGCGACGAAACGGTCGGGTGTACGGAAAACGTGAATTGCGCGGGCCATGTTATGTCCAAAATACCGGCTTGACGCAGCCAGCCGTAATCGGCGGCAGCCGGTTCAGTCGGTGGTTCCACCGACGACGGCGTCGTCGGCGGTTTTGTCGCCCTCGGCCGGCGGCGGCGCGCTGAGCGCCGACGCCAGCTCGGCGCCGGTGTGGTTGACGTGCACGACAAATGGGCGCAACGCCGTGTAGCGGATCACGCTCATCGACGCCGGGTCGGCGGTGATCCGCTGGAAGCTGTCCAAGTGGGCGCCGAGTGCGTCGGCGACGACAGCTTTGATCACATCGCCATGCGTGCAGGCGATCCAGAGCACGTCGTGGCCGTGCTCGTCGGCGAGTCGGCGGTCGTGCTCGCGTACCGCCGTCACCGCGCGGGCCTGAACCTGCGCCAGGCCCTCACCGTCGGGGAAGACGGCCGCGCTGGGCTGTTGTTGAACCACCGCCCACAGCGGCTCCTTCACCAGATCCTTCAGCGCCCGACCGGTCCACTGCCCGTAGTCCACCTCGGCGAGCCGGTCGTCGACCACGGGCTCGAGGTCCAGTTCGGCGGCCAACGGCTCCAAAGTGAGGCGGCAGCGCAGCAGCGGGGACCGAACGAGTGCCTTGATCGGCAGCCCCTTGACCCGGTCGACGAGGGCGCTGGCCTGATCCTGTCCTTTGTCGTCGAGTTCGACGCCCTCGGTCCGCCCGGCCAAGGTGTGCGCCGTGTTGGACGTCGAACGGCCGTGCCGCAGCAGGATGACGGTCAACTGGCCGCCACCACGCCCGACGCCAGCAGCGCCATCACGACCAGTGCCAACACCACGCGGTAGCCCACGAACCAGTACATCGCGTGGTTGGCGACGAAGCGCAGCAGCCAGGCGATCGCCATATAGCCGACGACGAACGTGATGATCACCGACACCAGCAGTTGTGGGCCGGAGGCACTCATGCCCTCGGTGACCGGATGGAATGCGTCTGGAAGCGAGAACAGGCCGGAGGCCAGCACAGCCGGAATGCCAAGCAGGAAGCCGAATCTGGCCGACAGCGGGCGGTCAATGCCGAGGAATAGCCCGGCGCTGATCGTCGAGCCGGACCGGGACACCCCCGGAATGAGGGCCAGACACTGCGCGATGCCGACGATCAGGCCGTCCTTCCAGGTCAGCTGCTCGACGTGGCGGGTCTGCTTTCCGAAGTACTCGGCGGCGGCGATCACGGCCGAGAACAACAGCATCGCGGTGGCGATGACCCAGAGATTGCGGACGTCACCGCGGATCGCTTCCTTGAACGAAAGGCCGACCACCACGATCGGCAGCGTGCCGATGATGACGTACCAGCCCATCCGGTAATCGATGTTGTCCCGGTGCGCTTTGACGAACAGTCCGTTGAACCAGGCCTTCAGAATCCGCCAGATGTCGCGGGCGAAGTAGATGACCACGGCGGCTTCGGTGCCCAGCTGGGACACGGCGGTGAACGATGCGCCGGCGTCGGCGGAGAAAAAGACCCGCGACACGATCGCGAGATGGCTCGACGACGAGATCGGCAGGAACTCGGTCAGACCCTGGACGATCGACAAGACCACGACCTGCAACCACGACATCGACGCGACGTTCACGTCGCCGACCGTACTGGATAGAGCTGGTGATTCAGCGTGAAGGGCGGGCTACCGGGACAGCATGCGCGACCGCGTCCCGCACTGCGGCGGTCAGGCTGCGCTCGTCGTCGACGTCGAAGTCGGTGAGGCTGCGAGCCGCGGTGGCGACCACGTCCTCTTCGAGAGGCACCGGACCGGCCAACCGGGGGTGGTAGACCTCGACGAGGAGTTGCCCGCGATGGACCTGGAACGAGAAGCTGCGACCGTCCCCGAGCTGGCCAAAACCGCTGGCGAACACACCAGTGGAAATGTCCTCGATAGCGAACTCCCGCCCATCGGACTCTCGCGTCACGGCCAGTGTCATGAGGTCACCATAACGCGAGTTACGGGACATGAGAAGACAATTACGTCAATTTGTCTTCCCACCGCCCGCCTAGACTTTCTGATCGACAGGGGGCGACTCGGTCGCTCGATCTTGAACACAACCGGGGGCTACCCGTTGACAAAGAACGTAAACCGCGCTGGTTTGCGCAGGTCAACCGCCATCTTTCTGGCGTGCGCCACCGTTATGGGCGGTTGCTCGTCCAATCCGCTGGCGTCTACGCCTCCGACAATCGAGCCGGCCGCACCCGCGATCTCCCCGCCGGCGGCCACCCGTCCTGCGGGTGAGATCCTCCCGCTGGGCGGGAATCCGGACGCCGCGATCTTCGACGAACGCACCGAGTCACTGGCGGTGTTGACCCCGGGCGCCGACCCTCAGGCCGCCGCCACACTGACACTGTTCAGCTCCAACGGCGTGCCCCGCGAGCTCACCCTGCCAGGCCCGGCCACCGCGATCGCCGGCGACGGACAGGGCTCGGCGTTCCTGTCCACCAGGGGTGGCTACGTCACCGTCGACCTTGCCGCGGGCACGGCCAGCCCGGTGTCGATCAACGACGAGACCGACACCGACTTCACCGCGATCGCCCGTCGCGCGGACGGTCGTCTGGTGCTCGGCAGCGCCGACGGCACCGCCTACACCCTGGGTTCGGACACTGCGGTCGCCGAAAAGGTGAAGATTTTCGCGCGGGTCGACGCCGTGGTCGCCGAAGGAAACAATGCCGTGGTCCTCGACCGTGGTCAGACCTCGGTGACATCCCTGAACGCCGACGGCCGTACCCAGCAGGCGTTGCGGGCGGGCCAGGGCGCCACATCGATGGTGGCCGACCCGCTGGGCCGGGTCTTGGTGACCGACACCCGCGGCGGACAACTGCTGGTGTTCGGCGTCGATCCGCTGATCGAGCGGCAGGCCTACCCGGTTCCGGATGCGCCGTACGGCCTGGCCGGATCGCGGAATCTGGCCTGGGTTTCGCAGACCGCGTCGAACATGGTTGTTGGATACGATTTAACGACCGGTATTCCTGTGGAGAAAGTGCGCTACCCGACCGTGCAGCAACCGAACTCGCTGGCTTTCGACGACAAATCCGACACGCTCTATGTGGTGTCGGCCGCCGGCGCGGGTGTGCAGGTGATCCGCAATGCGGCGGGCGGCCGGTGAGCGCGGCGTACCGCGGCCGGATGCCGGCGAGCTGGGAAGTCGAACTCTCCGATGACTACGAGTGGATCCCCCTGCGGCTGCCGCCCGACGTCACCCGCATCAGCGCGTCGACCCGACTGTCGATCGAAGCCGAGTACCGGGGCTGGGAGTTGACCCGGGTGCGTCTCTACACCGACGGCAGCCGTCGAGTCCTCTTGCGACGCAAGAAGTCTCGAATCAACGGCCAGACCACTGATCAACCCGAGCTGTGATGTACGACGCGCTGCGGCGGGCTTTCTTCCTGGTGCCCGCCGAACGCATCCACACGTTCGTGTTCGGCTCGCTGCGCGCCGTCACGGCCACGAACGCCACTCGAGGACCGTTGCACCGTAGGCTCGCACCCCGCGATCCGATGCTGGCGAGCACCGTGTTCGGCGTGCGGTTCCCCGGCCCGATGGGCTTGGCCGCCGGGTTCGACAAAGACGGCCTCGGGCTGAAGACCTGGGACGCGCTGGGATTCGGCTACGCGGAGGTCGGCACGGTGACCGCGAGTGCTCAGCCGGGCAACCCGTTGCCGCGACTCTTCCGCCTCCCCGAGGACCGGGCCCTGCTCAACCGGATGGGCTTCAACAACCGCGGCGCGGGGCATTTGGCTCTGCGGCTGGCCCGCTACCGGCCCGACTCGCCGATCGGCGTCAACATCGGCAAGTCGAAGGTCACCCCGCCCGAGCTGGCCGCGGACGACTATCGTGCCAGCGCACGGCTCCTCGGCCCGCTGGCCGACTACCTGGTGGTCAACGTCAGCTCCCCCAACACCCCCGGTTTGCGCGACCTCCAGGCCGTCGAATCGCTGCGCCCGATCCTGTCGGCCGTATTGGCCGAGACCTCGACACCCGTCCTGGTCAAGATCGCGCCGGACCTGTCCGACGAGGACGTCGACGCCGTCGCCGACCTGGCCGTCGAGCTGGGACTGGCCGGGATCGTCGCCACCAACACCACGATCTCGCGAGCCGGCCTGCGCACACCGGGTGTCGACGAGCTGGGGCCGGGTGGCATCTCCGGTCCACCGGTGGCACGCCGGTCCCTGGAGATCCTGCGGCGGTTGTACAGCCGGGTCGGCAGCGACCTCGTGCTGATCAGTGTGGGCGGCATCGAGACCGCCGACGATGCGTGGGAGCGCATCACCTCCGGCGCGTCCCTGCTGCAGGGCTACACCGGGTTCATCTACGGCGGTGGCTTGTGGGCCAAGGAGATTCACGACGGCATCGCCGCCCGGCTGCACGCCGGCGGCTTTTCATCGCTGGCGCAGGCCGTCGGTTCGGCTCACTCCGGGCGCAATCCCAGGATTCCGCCGTCCGCGTCGTAGAGCAGGTCGTAGTGGCCCAGTGCCCGAAGCCCGGTGTTCACGAACGTGCCGTTTCGCGCAGGAGCGCGGTGCACGTCGGTCGGCGTCTGCGGTCCGCCGTCGCCGACCGCGAAACTGTAGCGCAGGTCGCCCACGGTGACCGTCATCGCAGTGCCGGCGGGCACGGTCCCACCCGACGGCAGACCATCGGCCTCCACGATCATGTCCAGCAGACCGGTGTCGATCAGAACCTTCCCGGAATGCATTGGCCCTGAGCCTGATTGGAAGCCGCCCGTCGGGGTCAGCCAGTCGTTGTGCGGACCCTCTACCGGGGCGCCGGCACTGGTCAGCTGCTGCATGTCCCACGCGCCGGTGACATTGGCGGTCGTCAGGCCCAGTGACAGGCCGTCCCGGCCGATGAGGTACCCGCGCCGCATCGTCCCCGCATTCATCGCGGCGAGGTTCAGGAACGGGTTGTGGGTGGGCGCGGCGCGGGCGGTGGTTCCCCGGCCGAAGCCGACGCCGAGCATGTGCGGGATCGCCCCCGTGCAGCGGCCCGAATTCACCCCGTCGCCCCGGCATCTCGAGCTGGTCACCGCGAGCACCGGCACTGCCGCCTGGGCCGTCGCGCCGGTACCGGTGGCGTGCACGGCCTGCGGGAACGCCACCGAGGCCGTCACCCACACTCCGGTCAGCTCCAATCCACTGGAGCTGTAGGTGAGGCTGCCGGGTGGCGAGTCGGCAGGAATATTCGGCACTTCCGCGGCAGGCACCACCACGCCCACCGACCCGGTGTCCACCGTGAACGGCGACGTCGGGCCGCCATTGACCGACGCTTCGACCTTGAGCGTGGCGCGCAGGTTCGTGAAGTCCGGCGACCCGACCCACGGCACGGTGTAGCTGTCTTGGTAAGCGTCGTACGTCGCGGAAGCCGAGGCGGGGGCCTGGCTACCGGCCGGCGGCGTAGTGGTTGCGCCAGAACCACATCCGGCTACCAGGCCGGTGGCGACGACCGTGGCGAGGAACCTCGCGCGCATTGTCAGCACCGAGCATCCTTGGGCGCAACGGCGAGGTCGATCAGGTACGCCGCCGCATAGGCGTCGACGCAGGGTTGGTCCCGAAACACCGCTGTGTGTTGCGTGCCGTCATAGGTCAGCAGACTTCCCCCGAGCTCCTTGGCCAGCTCGACACCCGCCTGATAGGGCGTCGCCGGATCACCGGTGGTGGAGACCACCAACACTGACGGAAGGCCCGGGGCCGACACGCTGTGCGGGCCGCTGGACGGCGGCACCGGCCAGAACGCGCAGACGTCGAGCGGCGCGTTACCGGTGAACTGGCCGTAGCTCCCGAAGGGGGCGACCTGCCGCAACTGCCTGTCCTTGTCGACGGCCTTCGCGCGATCGGTGTTCGGAGGTGCATCGACGCAATTGACCGCATTCTGAACGTCATTGGTGTTCGCGTAGTGACCGTCGCTGTCGCGGCCCAGGTAGGCGTCGGCCAGCTTGAGCAGGATGTCGCCGTCACCCTGGGCCAACTCGTCCAGCCCGTAGCTCAGAGTTGACCACATCGTCGGCGAGTACAGCGCCATCACCGTCCCGGTGATCGCATCGCTATAGCCGAGCCCGCGAGGATCCTCCGTGCGAGCAGGCGCGGCGACCAGTGGATCCACCAGTCGGTGATAGACGTCGACGGCCTTGGCGGGGTCGGCGCCGAGCGGGCAGCCACCGTCGCCGACGCAGTCCCCGACGAAATCGTCGAATGCCTTCTGGAAGGCCGCGGCCTGGTCGATGCTGGACTGGATCGGATCGGCGTCGGGGTCCACCGCACCGTCGAGGACCATCGCCCGCACCTTGTCGGGATAAGCCTCGGCATAGGTCGAGCCGATGTCCGTGCCATATGAGTACCCCAAGAAATTCAGCTTCTCGTCGCCAAGCGCGACCCGGATCCTATCGAGGTCTCGGGCGACATTGACGGTACCGATGTTGGCCAGGAATTCCGTGCCCATCTTGTCCACGCAGCGCTGGGCGAACTGTTTGCGGGTGTCCTCGATGTGGGCAACGCCCATGGCGCTGTAGTCCACCTGCGGATCGGTCCGCGCCGCATCGTCGTCGGCATCGGAGTTGCACCGCAGCGCCGGAATCGACGCCCCGACCCCGCGAGGATCGAATCCGACAAAATCGAAACGCTGACGGACGTCCGGCGGCAGCGTTTTCACCAACTTGATCGCCGCCTCGACACCTGACCCGCCGGGGCCACCCGGATTGACCACCAGCGAACCGATCTTCTGACCGGTCGCCGGAAACCGGATGAGCGCCAGACGCGCGACGGTGCCGCCTGATTCTGCGTAGTCGACGGGCACCTCGACCTCGCCACACTCGGCGCCGGCCGTGCGGCACGGCGACCACACCACCGGCACCGGCGGACCCAGTGCCGGCGTCGTTGCCTGGGGCCTGCCCTCGACTGCCGTGCTGCAGCCGGCTACCAGCGTGACGACGGCCAGCGCCGCGCGGAGCTTACTTCTGCTCGTACGTGCCGTGAATGACCGCGCGCGCAATGGAATTCATGAACAGGTTGAATCCGAGGTAAGCCGGGCTGGCATCCTCGGCGAGTTCCAGCTTCGGCACCTTCACCGCGTGCACGGCCACGAAGTAGCGGTGGTAGCCGTGGCCCTGCGGCGGGGCGGCACCGATGAACCGGCGAGCGCCCGCGTCGTTGACCAGAGTCAGGGCATCACCGGGCAGCACCGAGCCGTCACCGACACCGGACGGCAGGTCTGTGACGGTGGCGGGCAGGTTGGCCACCGCCCAATGCCAGAAGCCGGAACCGGTGGGCGCATCGGGGTCGTAGACGGTGACCGCGAAGCTTTGGGTCTCCTCCGGGAAGCCCGACCAGCTCAGCTGCGGTGAGACGTCCTCACCACCGGCGCCCATGATGCCGCTGACCTGAGCGTTCTTCCACGGCTCACCGTCGGCGAAGTCGGTGCTGGTGAGGGTGAAACTGGGCAGCTCGGGTAGGAATTCGTAAGGGTTGTACGGAAATGCCATGTGACGGGCTTCCTTTCGTGTGTCAGCAGTTCTTCAAGAAGTGTTCGAGCACCTGGGTGCCGAAGTGCAGCGCATCCACGGGTACCCGCTCGTCGACGCCGTGGAACAGTGCCGCGAAGTCCAGCTCGGGCGGCAGCCGCAACGGGATGAAACCGAAACACCGAATGCCCAGTCTGGCAAAGGCTTTCGCATCCGTGCCGCCGGAAAGCATGTAGGGCACGGTGCGCGCCTCCGGATCGACGGCCAGCAGCGCGTCGTTCATCGCGTCGACGAGGTCGCCGTCGAACGTGGTCTCGTACGACGGCAGGTCCCGCTCCCACTCGCGGGTGACGTCCGGACCGATCAGCTCGTCGATCTCCCGCTCGAAGGCTTCCTTGCGGCCGGGCAACACTCGGCAGTCGATGACCGCCTCGGCAGTCTGCGGGATGACGTTGGCCTTGTAGCCGGCCTTGAGCATGGTGGGGTTGGCGGTGTCGCGCAGGGTCGCGCCGACGATGCGCGAGATGCCACCGAGTTTGGCGATGGTGCCGTCAAGGTCGGGCGAATCGAGATCGAAGCTGTAGCCGGTCTCCTCGGCGACCGCGGTGAGAAATTGCTGCACAGAATCGGTGAGCACCAGCGGGAATTGGTGCCGCCCCAGGCGGGCAACGGCCTCGGCGACCGCGGTGACGGCGTTGTCGTCGTGCACCATCGAGCCGTGTCCGGCGCGGCCGCGGGCCGTGAGCCGCATCCAGGACAGGCCCTTCTCCGCGGTCTCGATGAGGTAGAGCCGCCGTTCCCCGCCGTCCTTGTGCGGCACGGTCAGCGAGAAGCCGCCAACCTCACCGATGGCCTCGGTGATGCCCTCGAACAGGTCGGGGCGGTTGTTCACCAACCACTGAGCGCCGTACGTGCCGCCGTGCTCCTCGTCGGCGACGAACGCGAAGACCAGATCCCTGGGCGGCACGATGCCGGCACGCTTGAAATGCCTGGCGACCGCGATCATCATGCCGCACATGTCTTTCATGTCGACCGCGCCGCGGCCCCACACGTAGCCGTCGGCGACGGCGCCGGAGAAGGGGTGCACGCTCCAGTCCGCGGGCTCGGCGGGCACCACGTCGAGATGGCCGTGGATCAGTAATGCGCCACGGCTGGGGTCGGCACCGGGCAGGCGGGCGAAGACGTTGCCGCGACCCGGCGCACCGGACTCGATGTACTCGGTTGCGTATCCGACGGCGGACAGCTGCTCGGCAACCCAGAGGGCACACTCCGCCTCGCCCTTGGTGGTCGCCAAATCGCCAGTGTTGGAGGTGTCGAACCGGATCAGGGAACTGACAAGATCAACGACCTCGTCGACGGCTTGTGTCACAGTCCCCTTTCCTACCACTGGCGCGGGGCACCCGGGGGTGCGGAGGTCAGCCTCTACCACATGTTTCCCAAGAACCACTCGCGCAACACGCCGCTTTAGGGTTTGATTTAGCGGATGACTCCCCGCCTGCCCGCGATCGCGGCGCTGCTGTGCCTGTCGCTCAGCGGCTGCTCGGCTGTCACCGTAGGCAGCGCGCAGCCGGCCGAGCGTGCGCCGCTGACCAGCCCGGACGCCCTGCCTGCGCTGCTGCTGTCAGCGCCCGACGTCGGCGCGGCACTGGCCAGCGACGACGTCGTCGTCACCACCGACGTGAGCAAAGCCTGGAACGACAGCGCCCACTTCGCCGACGTGAACTGCCTGGCCATTGCCGGTGCCGCGCAGCAGGGGGTGTATGCGAGCACCGGCTCGACTGCCATTCACGGCCAGGTACTGCGCGAGGCGCCGACAGCGCCGGCGTGGGAGCACTACGCGGTGCAGGCGGTGGTCTCGTTCCCCAGCGCGCAGGCGGCGTCGGACTTCTTCACGGCGTCGCAGCGCGGCTGGGCGCAGTGCTCGAACCGGGAGCTGAACTACGCCCAGCCGATCGGGCCTCCCCAGGTGTGGTCAGTCGGGCAGACCAGCACAGACCGCGGCGTGCTTGCCGTCTCGCGGGTGCAGCAGAGCCCGCAGCGGTGGGCCTGCCAGCGGGCCTTGACGGTGCACAGCAATGTTGCGGTCGACGTGGAGGCCTGCAGCCTGGATGGGCCGACGGCGGCGGCCAGTGCGATCGCCGGCCAGATCGCCGGCCGGCTGCCGAGCGCCTAGTTTGGGGCTGCGGTACCTGATCCGTTAGCCTTAAGCGCCCCTGGGCTGGTCTTCAGGGGAAGGTCCGAGTGGCGGAATGGCAGACGCGCTAGCTTGAGGTGCTAGTGCCCTATTAACGGGCGTGGGGGTTCAAGTCCCCCCTCGGACACTTTTTTGCGTATGTCGGCGGCAGCCTCCAGAAGCGTCTGCGCCAGCACGGCGGTTGCCGGCGCCAAGTGCTCTGCCTGCCGAGACGCCAGGTACACCTGCCACACCACAGGATCGGTCAGCTCGATCGACGCCAGTCCATCCACCCGGCGAGCCTCCGAACACGGCATGAAGGCAGTACCCAGACCATTGCGTACCAGTTCGGCAATCGCGGCGAAGCCGGCGGGCACTTCGTACTGCGTGCGCGCGCTGACGCCGGCTGCGTGCAATGTGTCGTCCATGAGCCTTCGTAGCCCGAAGCCCGGCGGGAAGCCGACCAGGTCCTCGGTCGCTACATCGGCAAGGTCGAGGCGCGACCGTGCGGCCAGTTCATGGTCGGTGCGGCACACGAAAACCATTGGCTCCTCGAACAGCAACCGCATGGCCAGCGCAGGCGGGTGACGGTCCGGAACCGACACCAGGGCCAGGTCCAATGAACCCTCGAGAAGGGCCGACAAGTACGACGAGGCTCCGGTCTGGCTCAGGCGCAACCGCAGCCCCACAAACGGATGGGCGCGGTGAAATCGCCCGAGAGCAGCCGCCACATCCACCGGTCCCGACGAGATCAGCGACCCGAATTCGACTATGCCCGAGAGCTTTCCGGTGAACTCGCCGACCGACTCGGCGGCGAGCCGGCTCGTCTTCAACACGTCGTAAGCGTGTGATCGGAAGCGTTCGCCGGCGGCGGTGAGACGTATCCGCTGGCGTGATCGGTCGAAAAGCTGGACGTCCAGCTCACGTTCGAGCCGGGCGATCGACGACGACAACGCCGACTGCACGATGTGTGCCCGTTGCGCCCCGCGGGTGAAGCTCAGCTCTTCGGCAACGAACACAAAATGTTCGATCTGGCGCAATTCCATACCCGAGTCTATCGGTTCTATAGATGACACACATCAATACAAATCGTTGGACGCGATGACCCGGATGGCGTGAACTGGAGGCATGAACGGCATCAGCAGACGAAGCCTCGGCCGGCTGACGGCAGTCGCCGGGGGCGCGGCGCTGCTCTCGGCGTGTGCGACCACCACGCCGGCACGCACCGACGCCAGCCCACCCGGCTCGCCGCGGCACGCGCTCGGTCCGATCAAGCAGATCAAGGCGGGTCTGCTCGACGTCGGCTACACCGAGGCAGGGCCTGCCGACGGACGACCGGTGATCCTGCTGCACGGCTGGCCCTACGACATCCACAGCTACGCCGACGTCTCGGCGATCCTTGCCGACCAAGGGTTCCGCGTCATCGTGCCCTATCTGCGCGGCTTCGGATCGACCCGATTCTTGTCGGCAGACGCATTTCGCAACGGTCAGCAAGCCGCTCTGGGCGCCGATGTGATCGCGCTGATGGACGCGCTACACATCGACCGCGCAATCCTCGGCGGCTACGACTGGGGCGGTCGCACCGCGAACGTCGTCGCGTCGCTGTGGCCCCAGCGCGTCGCCGGACTCGTCGCGGTCAGCGGCTACATCGTCGTCGATCTGGCCGCCAACCGCGAACCGCTGCCTCCCGAGGCCGCACACGGTTGGTGGTATCAGTACTATTTCGCCACGCCACGTGGCGAACTCGGATACCGACGCAACACCAAGGCGTTCAATCGGCTGATCTGGTCCAGCGCATCACCGCTGTGGCATTTCGACGACGCCGCCTACGACCTGTCGGCCGCGGCATTCGACAACCCGGACCATGCCGACATCGTGATCCATAACTACCGTTGGCGCCTCAGCCTTGCCCAAGGCGAATCCCGTTACGACGCAGACGAACAACGGCTTGCCGGCAAGCCCCGCATCACGGCGCCCACCATCACCATCGCAAGCGACTTCGACGGCGCCGCCAAAGACGGCACTGCGTATCGCGCCATCTACACCGGCCCATACCAGCACCGCGTCCTGAACCGGATCGGACACAATGTCCCTCAGGAGGCGCCGGAGCAATTCGCCGCGGCCGTCGTCGATGTCGACGGCATGATCACCCACTAGCTCAAGGACCATCGTCGAATGTCGCTGCTGTCCCTTCCATTCGTCGCCGACACGCTCGCGCGCGTGTTCGCCGCGGCGGTCAATCCGGCCCCGAAGGCCGCGGTGCGATTTCCGGAAATCGCAGGCCGCACCTCGGAGATCACGATTCCCACCAGATACGGGCCGACACCGGCCACGGTGTATCACCCATCGCCCGGCGCCGAGTCGCCGGCGGTGTACGTCAATGTCCACGGCGGCGGCTTCGTGGTCGGACACCGGGAGCAGGACGATCCGTGGTGCCGGTATCTGGCTGCCAACTCCGGCGCGGTCGTGATCAACACCGACTATGTGCTTGCGCCCGGCCACCGCTTCCCCGCCGCCCCGCACCAGCTCTACGACATCGCGTGCTGGGCCGCCGACCCCGGTCGGGACTGGGACGGAACCCGACTCTGCGTCGGTGGTCAGAGCGCGGGCGGCAGCCTCAGCGCCGCGGTGGCACGGCTGGCCCTCGAAAACGGCGGACCCGATATCGCTTTGCAGGTCTTGCATTACGCCCCGTTGGATCTGGTGACGCCGACCCGCGACAAACCCTCGGCGCTCGGCCCCCGCGCGGTGATGAAGCCGTGGATGGGTGAGGTCTTCGACACCGCGTACATCCCCGATCCAGCCCAACGCCGCGACCGGTTGGCTTCCCCGGCATGGGAAGGCAACGCCGCAGAGCTGGCGGGTATCGCGCCTGCCCTGATCGTCACCGCCGAGCACGACCGCCTGCGGGACGAAGCACGCCGATACGCCACCCGCCTCGACGCCGTCGGCGCGCTGGCGGAGTACCACGAGGTGCCCGGCGTCGACCACGGCTACAACATCATGAGCGACGCCGCCGACGTCACCCGGCGAAGCTACGCCCACATCGTCGAGCACGTTCGTCGCGCCGTCGACTCATAGCAGCCCTACAGGCGGACGGCCACCGCGATGCCGTCGGCGATCGGCAGCGTCATCGTCGCGTAGCCGTTCGCCTCGTCAGCGAGGTAGGCCAACAGTGCGCCATGGACATCGCGGCCGAAATCCGCCGTCACATCGTCAACCAGGATCAGCGTGCCGGCGCGCAGGTTCGGTTCGAGCACGCGCAGGACGTCGATCGCAAGATCGGGCCAGCCGTCCAGCAGCACCAGATCCGGTTCGTGCGGCAGGTCCACCAATGTCTCGCGGGCATCGCCGAGGCGCAGTTCGATCAGGTCTGCGACGCCGGCCTCGGCGAAGTTCCGCAACGCGGCATCGGCCTTGTCCTGCTGCATTTCCGTGGTGATCACCAGGCCGCCGCCGTTGTCACGGACCGCACTCGCGAGATGGATCGTCGATACGCCGAACGACGTGCCGTACTCGACCACGTTGCGCGCACCGGTAGCCCTGGCCAGCAGGTAGAGCAGCTGGCCACCGACACCGGATACGGACATGTAGACGTCCTTGAACATTTCGGCACGCCGGCCGGCGTCGAGATCCCAGGGTGAGCTCGACCCGTCGAGAACCGCTGCGACGGCGGCTTCGTCGCCGGCCTGCTCGCTCGACAGGAGGCGTTGCAGGACAACAGAAATCGGGGTGTTCGTCAGAGAATTGGTCATCGTGGGTTCCTTCCAATCAGATCGATGACCCCAACGTATCCTTGAGCCTGAATTACCTCCAGTGCATCATTGATAGGTAAGGGTTATCCAAAGTGGAATCAACGATGGACCTCGATCTGAACCTGCTGCTGGCGCTCGACGCACTACTCGAGTTGCGTAGCGTCGGTCTGGCCGCCGAGCGCCTGCACACATCGGCCCCCGCCATGAGTCGCACGCTGGGGCGGTTGCGGCGCAGGCTGGACGACCCGGTGCTGGTGCGAGCCGGCAGGCAGATGGTGCCGACACCACGCGCGCTGGCAATGCAGGCCGAGGTCCATGATGTGATCGCCCGCGCCCGAGCGCTTTTCGCCACACCCGAGACCGTCGAACCGCGTCGACTCTCCCGCACATTCTCATTGCAGATGGGCGACATCGGCATGCTCAGCACCGTCGCCGAACGGTTGCTGGCGCGAGTGCGCACCGAAGCGCCCGGTGTGACACTGCGGTTCGTCGGCGAAAGTCATGAGGACACGCACTCGCTGCGCGACGGCGGCGTCGACCTCGAAGTGGGCCAGACAAGTCACCTTGACCCGGAGATCCGCGTCGAGGAACTGATCACCGACCGAATGGTCGGCGTCGCCCGCGCGGGACATCCGCTGCTGAAGCAGCGGGTCACCGTCAAACGCTTTGCCGACGCCGAGCACGTGGTGTTCTCCCGCCGGGGACGACTCCGCGGGCCGGTCGACGACCTGCTCGCCGAGCACGGTCTGCAACGCCGCGTCGTCGTATGCGCACCCACCCCCGCCGGCGGGTTATTCCTGGTTCGCAGTAGCGACCTGGTCGCAATGATGGCGGCCGGACTGGGCCGCTATGCCATGGAAGCGCTGAACCTCAAGAGCTTTGCCATCCCGCTCGACCTGCCGCCGTTGACGATCAGCATGGCCTGGCATCCCCGTCACGACGCCGACGGCGCGCACCGCTGGCTCCGTCAGTGTGTACGGGAGGCGCTCTGACCGCGGCGGATCGCGCTCAACGCATCGCTCGTCGTCCACACCGCCAGCCCGAGAAGGGCGATGTCCTTCACCAAGAACTGGCCGGTGGACGACAGCGCCGGAAAGCCACCGGCGGACTCTTCGCCGATACCGGGTGTGGTGACCAGGAAGCTGAGCGTGGCGAGGAAGAGTCCGATCGCCGCGACACTTCCCAGAATCGAGATCCTCGGCCACCACGGCGCGACTGCGAGCAGCAGCGCCGTGGCCAGTTCGACGACACCCAGCGCTGTCGAGAACGCCGTCACCGAAAAGATCCCGTACACCCAACTCATGATCGGGCTGTTGGCCACCAGGGGCTGGATGCCGTGCGCTTCGTAGTCGGTGAACTTCAGCGCGCCGATCCACGCGATCACAATCACGAGTCCATAGCGCGCTGCCAGTGAGCCGACTGTGGTTGCGGCCGTGTCGGTTATGTGAACGTGCGGTGGTGCTTGGAAAGCGGTCATCGTGGAACCTTTCGTCGTCTGTTCGACGGATTGGTGCCGCCGAAGGCACGGCGCGTTACATCCGCACAACGGCGTAACGGTTTCGACGGGTCAGACCACTGCACAAACAGCAGACGGAAGGAGCAGGCCCGATGGGTGACCCCGAATACGACTACCGCTGAGCGGATAACATTCCGTCTCGATGGTCGAGACGGAAGACGACGAGACAGCGCTCGTCGCAGCACTGCGTGCCGGGGACGAGTTGTCCTTCGCCCGGTTGGTCGACCGCTACACCCCCGCGCTGCTGCGGGTGGCACGCGGCTACGTCCGCACCCACGAATCGGCCGAAGAGGTGGTCCAGGAGACCTGGATCGCGTTGATGAAAGGCATAGAGAAATTCGAAGGCCGATCATCGCTTCGCACTTGGCTTTTCACGGTGATGATCAACATCGCCAAGACCCGCGGCCTCCGAGACCGACGTGACGCCGATGCCGAACTGGCCGCGGCGGGAGGCACCGTCGACCCGGATAGATTCCGCCCGCCGGGCGACTCGGAGTGGCCCGGACATTGGAAGGACGACCGCGCCCCGGTCCCATTCCCCGACACCCCCGAGGGCACCGTGTTGGGAGCGGAGTTCCTCGATCTCGCACGTCGCGAATTGGACAAGCTCCCGGAGCGGCAACGTATGGTCGTCAGCCTGCGAGATCTGCTGGGATTCGGCTCCGCTGAGGTGTGCGAATTACTGGACCTGAGTGTGGCCAACCAGCGTGTACTGCTGCACCGCGGCCGTGCCGCGATCAGGCAGGCGCTCGAAGACTACGTGCGGGAGGCACGATGAACACCAGGGGCATGGACTGCACCGAGTTGGTCGAACTCGTCACCGCATACCTCGACGGATCACTGGACCCAGCGGCAAGGGCGCGCTTCGACATGCACCTGCTCGACTGCGACGGGTGCGAGAACTATCTGCAGCAATTCCGGGTCACGATTGAGACGGTCGGCCGAATCAGCCAGGAACAGGTCGATCCCGAGTTCCGCGTCAGGTTGCTCAACGCATTCCGTGACTGGAGCTGACCGCTCCCGCGCACGGCTGTAACGCATCCGACTGTCCTCATCACTCAAGGTCGTACCACCCAGCGCGCCTCACCAGACATGGCGCACGACCCGGAGGAACTCCCTGTGAAGATCACCCTGTTCGCTGCCGCGATGGGCCTCGCCGCGGGCGTCGGCCTATGCACTGCCGGTGTCGCGACGGCCATCCCGATCAACAGCGGATCGGCGGCAGACGTTGTCAAAGCTCTGCAAGACCAGGGCTACACCGTGCAATTCAATGGACCGTCGACGACCATGCCGCTGTCCCGCTGTACGGTCAACGGCGTGCACGGCCTGACGGTCATGATGATGGCCGACGGCTCCCTCATGATGCGAATGGATCCGGGCAATGCCGGTGTCGTCTACGTAGACCTCTCCTGCCCGATCGGCAACTAGTCCACATGGACAGCGACGACCGCGGCGAACCGCCCGCCGACACGGGCGGTTACGGCTTCCCAAAGATACTGTGGCGCAACGTGGATAAGCATCCGCCTCCCGGGGCCGACCATCTCCGCCGCTGGCGAAGCCCGTTGCGCGGGCCCTGGTTGACCTCGGTATTCGGCCTGGTGCTGCTGATCACGCTGCCCGTTGTCGTCATCACCGGCTTGCTCTCGTACATCGCGTACGGCCCCCAGTTCGGACAGGCGATCCCAGCCGATGTGGGGTTGCTGAAGCTCCCGACGTTCAACTGGCCGACCGACCCGTCCTGGTTGTATCGGCTCACGCAGGGTCTCCATGTGGGGCTGGGCCTGATTCTGATCCCGGTCGTCCTGGCGAAGTTGTGGTCGGTCATCCCACGCTTCTTCTCCTGGCCGCCCTCGCGGTCGCTCGCGCAACTCATCGAACGTGTCTCGCTGATCATGCTGGTCGGCGGCATCCTCTTCGAAATCGTGACCGGGGTACTGAACATCCAGTACGACTACATCTTTGGATTCAGTTTCTACACTGCGCACTACTTCGGCGCCTGGGTGTTCATCGCGGGGTTCCTCGTCCACATCGCCATCAAGATCCCGAAGATGCGAACCGGCCTGCGGTCACTGCCGTTTCGCCAGGTGTTGAGGACCTCGGCGGCGGAAACCCTTCCGGAGCCGGCGGACCCTGACGGGTTGGTCGCCGTTGAACCCGCGCCCGCGACGGTGAGCCGGCGTGGTGCGCTCCTTCTCGTCGGCGCAGGTTCGGTGTTCATGGCGGTTCTCACCGCGGGGCAGACGATCGGAGGAATCGCGCGGTACGCAGCGCTCCTCCTGCCGCGTGGCCGCGACCTGGGCAACGGACCCAACGACTTCGAAGTGAACAAGACTTTCGCGGCATCGCTCATCGATCCACGCGCCACCGGTGACGTCTGGCGGTTGACCTTGAGCGGTGGACCGCGAGCCGTGGTGCTCGATCGTGCGGCGCTGCTGGCAATGACGCAGCACACCGCCACCTTGCCGATCGCCTGTGTGGAGGGATGGTCGAGCACTCAGAGCTGGACGGGCGTACCGCTACGTAATCTGGCCATGTTGGCCGGAGTACCCAATCCCAGCTCGGCCTACGTCCGCTCCATCGAGCGGTATGGCTTCAATCAGGCGACGCTGCAAGGAAATCAGGTAACGCATCAGGACGCCCTGCTGGCGTTGAAGGTCAACGATGCCGACCTGTCCCCCGATCACGGGTTCCCCGCGCGCATCATCGTGCCGGCGCTGCCCGGTGTGCACAGCACCAAGTGGGTCACGTCGATCGATTTCAGGACGGTGTGAAATGGCCTCAGCACCGTCGGTGTTCCGCGACGTCTATGGCTCGCATCCGTTTCACCTGCTCACGTTGACGGCCGGGTTCGCCTTGTTCACTTATGCTCTCGTCACTCTGGGTCCTGACCAGCTGTGGAACCCCACCACGTGGTGGCAGTCGATCGGGGTGTGGTTCGCGGCGGCCATCATCGCTCACGATCTCATCTTGTTCCCCGTCTATTCGCTCGTCGATCGTGTGCTGGTGGCTGCGCTCCGGCGCCGCCCTACCACCATCACCACCAAGACCCGTGTGCCACTGATCAACTACGTACGGGTGCCACTGCTGGGTGCGACACTCACATTGCTCGTCTTCCTGCCCGGCATCATCGAGCAGGGCGCGGTGAACTTTCACGCGGCCACCGGATTGACCCAGGACCCGTATCTGGGACGCTGGCTTCTGCTGACGGCGGCACTGTTCGGAGCAAGCGCGGTCGCCTATGCGATCCGGCTGGCAGGCGTGGCGATGAAGTCGACTGTGCACACCCACCCGGCGAGCTAGACCTACACGGAATCAGGCGATGCTGCGTGGCCCCGCGTCTTGGCCAGGCTCGCCACCGTCGTCACCAGCAGCACCACGCCGATCACGCCGATCGACATGCCCGTCGAGATCTCCGGGACCGCAACGTGTTCGCCGCCGTTGATGAACGGGAGGCTGTTCTCGTGCAAGGCGTGCAGTACGAGCTTGACGCCGATGAACGCAAGGATGAGCGCCAGCCCGTAGGACAGGTAGATCAGGCGATCCAGCAGACCACCGATCAGGAAGTACAGCTGTCGCAGCCCCATCAACGCGAAGGCGTTGGCGGTGAACACGATGTAGGGCTGCTCGGTCAGCCCGTAGATCGCCGGGATCGAGTCGAGAGCGAACAGCACGTCGGTGAATCCGATTGCAATGAGCGCCAACAACATCGGTGTGACGGCGCGGCTACCGTCGACCTTGGTGAGAAACTTGTCGCCGTCGTAGGTGTCGGTCGTCGGGACGAGACGGCGCACCAGGGCGATGATCCGGCTGTCGCGCTTCTCCTCGACCTCCTTCTCGTGCCCCGCCTCCTTCGCGAGCTTGATCGCGGTGAGCACCAGGAACAGCCCGAAGAGGTAGAACACCCAGCTGAACGTGCTGATGGCCGCGGCGCCGACGGCAATGAACCCGGCGCGCATCACCAACGCCAGCACGATTCCGATCAGCAGCAGCTTCTGCTGGAATTCCCGCGGCACCGCGAACGTGCCCATGATGACCGTGAACACGAACAGGTTGTCGACGGACAGCGCCTTCTCGGTGACGTACCCGGCGAAGTACTCGCCGGCGAACGTCCCGCCCCATAGCCACCACACGACGAATCCGAACGCCACCGCCAGGCCGATGTACACCGACGACCAGATCGCGGACTCTTTGAACGTGGGTTCGTGCGGCACCCGCACGTGGGCGAAGAAGTCGAACACGAACAGTCCGAGGATGACTGCGCACGTGATGAACCAGACCGATCCGCTGATGTCCATGACATCCATTATTCGGTATTAGCCAGCCTTCACCGCGAGCACAGGTTTAGGGCATTCCATCAGCACTTGTTGCGCGACGCTGCCCAGAAGCAGTTTGCCGACAGGATTGCGGTGCCGCAGGCCGATCACCAGCAGCTCGGCTTCGGGGCGCTCCATCGCCTGCAGCAGCGCGTCCGCGGCGTACACCCCGACCGGCTGGGACAGCTCGTAGCGCACCCCGCATTCGCGCAGGTGCTCGGTAATGGTGCGCACCTGGCCGGGCTGGGCGAACGCTGCGTCGACGTAGGAGTCCCCCGGCGTCGAGTTGACCACCAGAAGGTCGGTGTTGCGCAGGGTGGCCTCGGCGATGCCGGCGTCGACCGCCGCCCGGCCGTACTGGTCGTTGGTGTATCCCACGACGATCATGACGTCTGCGCCTTCTCTCTCTGATCCTTGTCATCCTCGACGACCAGCAGTGTCTCCTCGTTGCGGTGCAGCAGCCGCAATACCAACGGGATGATCAGCAGCACGGCCATGCACACGTAGGTCACGATCGCGACCGGTTCGGTGAACAGACTCGACCAGTCGCCGCCGCCGAGCTGCAGGCTCTGGCGCAGTTGACGTTCGATGCGCGGACCCAGGATGACGCCGATGATCAGCGGCAGCACCGGAAGCCCGAACCGGCGCATCATCAGGCCGAGCACACCGAACAGCAGCAGCAATGCCAGATCCAGCGGCTGGATGTTCACCGCGAACGCCCCGAGGGTGGCGAAGAACAGGATGCCGGCATACAGGTAGGGCCGCGGCGTGCGCAGCAACTTGGCCCACAGCGGCGCCAGCGGCAGGTTGAGCACCAACAGCAGGAAGTTGCCGATGAACAGGCTGGCGATCAGCGTCCAGATCAGCAGCGGCTCTTTGCTGAACAGCGTTGGCCCGGGCTGAATCCCGTAGGAGACGAAGGCGGTGAGCATCACCGCTGCGGTGGCGTTGGTCGGCAGGCCCAACGACAGCATCGGCACCAGAGTGCCTGCGGCCGAGGCATTGTTGGCAGCCTCGGGTCCGGCCACCCCTTCGATGGCGCCCCGGCCGAACTCCTCCGGATGCTTGGAGAGCTTCTTCTCGGTGATGTAGCTCAAGAACGTGGGCAACTCGGCACCGCCGGCGGGCAACGCACCGAACGGGAACCCGAACGCGGTGCCGCGCAGCCACGGCTTCCAGGACCGACGCCAGTCGTCCCGGCCCATCCACGGCCGCCCGACCGGGATGACGTCGGCAGGCCTGCGCCGCAGATGCGCGGCCACCCAGAGTGCCTCTCCCACAGCGAAAATCGCAACGGCGATCACCACGATGTCGATGCCGTCGGACAGCTGCGGAATACCGAACGTGGCCCGCGGCTGCCCGGTCAGGAAGTCGATGCCGACGATGCCGATCGCCAGGCCGAGCACCAGCGAGATGGCCCCGCGCAACTTCGATGAACCCAATACCGCGGTCACCGCCACCAGCGCGAAGAGCATGATCGCCAGGTACGACGGCGCCCCGAGGGTCACGGCGAACCGCGAGATCGCGGGCGCGAACGCGGCCAGCAACACCGTGCCGATGGTCCCGGCGACGAACGAGCCGATGGCCGCGGTGGCCAGTGCCTGCGCGGCCCGGCCCGCTTTCGCCATCTTGTTGCCCTCGATGGCGGTGATCACCGACGACGACTCCCCCGGTGTGTTCAGCAGGATCGACGTGGTGGATCCGCCGTACATACCGCCGTAGAAGATCCCGGCGAACATGATGAACGCCGCACTGGGGCTCACGTTGTAGGTGATGGGCAGCAGCAGTGCCACCGTCATCGCGGGTCCGATGCCCGGTAGCACCCCGACCGCGGTGCCCAGCAGCACCCCGATCACGGCGTAGAGCAGGTTCATCGGGGTCGCCGCCTCGGCGAACCCCTGTAGCAGCCAGTTGACGTTGTCCATCTACAGAATCCCGTCCAAGATGCCTGCGGGCAGCGGGATTCCGAGCCCGGAGTAGAACGCATAGAAGCTGGCCAGTGCGAGCACGACACCGATGACGATGTTGCGCACGTAGTGCTTGGCACCCAGAATCGTTGCCGCACCGGCGAAGAACAGCGCGCTGGTGATCACCCAACCCACCGGGTTGACCAACAGGATCATCGCGACGAACAGCGCGATGAGCAGTCCGACGGTCCGCCAGTCCCCCGGCGCTTCGGGATCGATGTCCTCACCGGCGTCGGCTTCGCCCTTGCTGCCGCGCGGGATGGCGACGGCCAGGACCACCGCGAGCACCAGTGCAGCCACACCGATGACCAACGGAAAGAACTTGGGCCCGACGGGATCCACCTTGGCGAAACCCTCGTCCAGGGTCATGCCGCTGTAGACCAGGAATCCGCCGACGAGCGCCAGCACGGCGACCACGATGTACTGCGCATAATCGACGCTGCGGGCCGTCGATTCCGGTGATTGCTTCTCATCGATGCTCACAGCAGCCCCAATTCGGTCAGCGTCGACGCGACCCGGTTGTCCTGGTCTTTGAGAAATTGTTCGAACTGCGCGCCGGTCACGAAGGCGTCCGTCCACCCGTTCTTGGCCAACGCCTCTTTCCATTCCTTAGTGCCATGCATCTCTTCGAGCGCCTTGACCATGTCGTTCTTGGCGCCGTCCGAAATACCCGGCGGCGCAAGGACACCACGCCAGTTGGCGAAGGTCAGATCGATGCCGGCCTCCTTGAGCGTCGGCGCATCGATGCCTTCGACGCGCTGCTCGCTGGACACTGCGAGCACCCGCAACTGGCCCGCCTCGATCTGGTCGATGAGCTCGCCCGGGCTGGAGGTGCCCACGGTGATCTTCTTGCCGAGCAGCGCGGTCAGTAGGTCTCCGCCGCCGTCGTAGGTGATGAAGTTGACCTGTTTCGGGTCGACGCCGACCTTCTCGGCGACTTCCATCGGGAACAGGTGATCGGGCCCGCCCGGTGAGGATCCCCCGCCGATCGTCATCGTGCTCGGGTCGGCCTTCCAGGCCGCGACGAAGTCCTGCACTGTCTTGAACGGCGAATCGGCGGGCACGAAGATCGCGCCGGGGTCCTCGATCAATTTGGCGATCGCCGTCGCGTCGGAGGCCTTGACCTTGGACCCGTTGGTGTAGGTGGCGCCGACGACGCCCAGGCCCATCGTCATCATCAGGTCGTTGTTGCCCCGCTCGTTCATCAGCCGGGCCATCGCAACCGTGCCGCCTGCGCCGAGGACGTTGAACACCTCGACGCGTCCGGTGATGTCGCGGTCCTCCATGATCTTCACGGCCGTTCGCGCCGTCAGGTCATAGCCGCCACCCGGGCTGTTCGGCACCATCATCCGCAGCCGGTGCAGGCCGGACGGGTCGTCGCCCCGCGTCACGCCGCAACCGGCGAGCAGCAACGTCACGGCCAGTGCGGCGACGATCGCCGCTAACCGCTTCGTGCTTCGTCGCACCATTCGTCGACCCCGTTTCCTGATGGGAAGAGTTCGTCCACATGTGATGTTCAGCAATACTGGTCGAGGACGTGACGGCAGTCACTCTTTCGGACGCAGAGGAAGTTGTGGTCGTTGTGGTCATCGCTGGTACGTAGCGGCCGTAGCCTCGCGGGCCAGTTCCTCGCCTTCCAGCTGCTCGTGGTGGCGGTCGTGCTGGTCGCCGTCGGCGCGGTGTCGATCGCCCAGTCGACCAAGGAGTTCCGCGACGTGCGCGGGCAGCGGATGATCGCCGTCGCCGAGAATGTGGCGTCCACACCGCTCGTGCGGGACCGGTACGGCGATCCCTTCGCGGCCCAGGTGCTCGCGCCCGACGTCGACCGGGCGGTCGCACTGTCCGGTGCCGGACTCGCCGAGATCATCGACCCTTCCGGGCGGGTGCGGGTGTCCACCGATCCGTCGCGGGTGGGCCGCACCGCGGACTTCGGCCCCAGCCGGGTCGTCGAGGGCAGGGCCTGGTTCGGCGACCTCGACATCGACGGCCGTCACACGTTGACCGGCCAGGTGCCGATCCTGTCCACCGACGGTTCGGTGCTGTCGGTGGTGTCGGTCAGCGAGCCCTATCCCTCGGTCTGGCAGCTGCTGAGCGGTGCCGGCGAGCGGCTGCTGGTGTACCTCGGTCTGGGCGCGGCGCTGGGCCTGGTCGCCTCGTGGTTGTTGTCGCGGCGGATCAAGCGGCACACCAGAGGTCTGGAGGTCGCCGAGATCGCCGGGTTGGCCGAACATCGAGAAGCGTTGCTGCACAGCATTCGTGAAGGTGTGATCGGAGTGAACACCGACGGGGTGATCACCGTGGTCAACGACAGCGCCCAGGAATTGCTGGGGATCGGCGCCGACGCGGTCAACCGCCGGGTCCGCGACGCAGGCATCGATCCGGCCGTTGCCGACTTCCTGGTGTCCGGCGAGGACGGCCACGACGTCGTCATCGCCACGCCGAATCGGGTGCTGGCACTCAACCGGCGGGCGGCGACCAGCCAGGGTCAGCGCATCGGTACGGTCACCACCATGCGCGACAGCACCGAGCTGGCGTCCATGCAGGGTCAGTTGTCCTCGCACAAGAGCGTGACCGACACGCTCCGGGCGCAGACCCACGAATTCGCCAACCAACTGCACACCATCTCCGGTCTGGTCCAGCTTGGCGAGTACGACTCGGTACGGGATCTGGTGGGCGCGTTGACTCGTCGCCGTGCCGAGATCGATGCCGCTGTGACACAGCGCATTTCGGATCCCGCCGTGGCCGCGCTACTGATAGCGAAGACCACATTGGCCGCCGAGAGCGGCGTGGCGCTGCAGTTGGCCGACGACTCGCACCTTTGCGCGCTGAGCCCGGCACTGGCAACCGATGTCATCACTGTGCTCGGCAACCTGATCGACAACGCCGTCGACGTCTCCGAGGGCACTGTCGCGTCGCGCGTCGAAGTGAGAATCGATGACGCCGACGGCCTGACCATCGAGGTTGCCGACTCCGGACCCGGTGTGCCGCAAGCACAACGCAGCCAGATCTTCTCCAGGGGCGTGACGTCGAAGCCCGATGTCCCCGGCGGTCGCGGGATCGGCCTTGCGCTGGTGCGGTTGATCGCCGCCCAGCACGGCGGCACCGCCGAGGTACACGACGCCGACGGTGGCGGCGCATTGTTCGTCGCCAGGTTGCCGAGGATCGAGTCGGTGAGTCATGCGTGAGGTGCTGGTCGTCGACGACGATTTCATGGTCGCCGACATCCATCGTCGCTTCGTCGACCGCATCGACGGATTCCACACCGTCGAGGTGGCCCATACCGGCGCCGCCGCACTGGATGCCGCCCGAATCGTGCGCCCGGATCTGATCCTGCTCGACGTCTACCTCCCCGACATGACCGGCCTGCAGGTGCTGCAGACATTGCGGGCCGAAGGTGATCCGGTGGGCGTCATCATGATCACCGCCGCACGGGAATTGGACACCGTGAGCGGCGCCCTGGACGGCGGCGCGGCCGACTATCTGATCAAGCCCTTCGAATTCGAGCAGTTGAGAGCCAAATTGGTGGCATTCGCCGCCCGCGCCGATGCGCTGGGCGCAGACCGTGGCATCGATCAGAACTTCGTCGACACCCTGTTCGGACACGCCCACACATCGGGCGACTCACCGCCGATGCCCAAGGGGCTCGGCGCCGAAACCGCGCGACTGGTCCTCGACGCCGTACGCGGAGCCGACGAGCTGTCGGCGGCCGAATGCGCTGACCTGGTGGGCATCTCCAGGGTCAGCGCGCGCCGCTACCTCGAACACTTCCTCACCACCGGTGCGGTGGGTCTGCGATTGCAGTACGGGGCGGGGCGGCCCGAGCGCCGCTACCACGCGGTGTAATTCTCCAACGCGCGCCCGGGCCGGGCTGCTGGCATGATCTGACGCTTATGGCATCCCACCATCTCCCGGCGACCGCGCAGTCGGTGCAGTGGGGCTTCTTCGACCCACGGCAGGCCCCCGCATTGACCGTCGAATCCGGCGACCTGGTGGCGATCGAGACGCTGACCCATCATGCCGGCGACGCCCCCGATCTGCTGATGGACGAGGGCATTTCGCGGGTATTCGCCGAGGTCGACGACCGCGGGCCGGGACCGCACATCCTCACCGGTCCGATCGCCGTCACCGGCGCCCGACCGGGTGACGTGCTGCAGGTCGACATCCTGGAAGCCACTCCGCGCCTGCCCTACGGATCCAACCTGGCCGGGCATTGGGGCTACCTCTACAACGAGATCCCCGTCGAGCGGGTCACCGTCTACGAACTCGACACCCATGCACTGTTGGGACGGGCACTGTTCGGCTACGACTGGACCGCGACCCCGCTGGCCAACGAGCCGGGCACGATCGTGGCGCCCGATCCTGCGACCCGCGAGCCTGCGCTGCCGGGAGTCGTCGTTCCGCTGCGGCCGCACTTCGGCACCATGGGTGTGGCGCCGGCGGATCCGGTGCGCGTCTCCTCGGTGCCACCGGGTGATCACGGCGGCAACGTCGACAACTGGCGCATCGGCGCGGGCGGCCGGATGTACTACCCCGTTCAGGTACCCGGTGCGCTGCTCTCGGTCGGCGACCCGCATGTCTCACAAGGTGATGGTGAAGTCAGCGGTACCGCGCTGGAATCATCGCTGAACGGATTGCTGCGCTTGACGATTCGCCGCGATCTGCCGTTCACGGTGCCGGTCCTGGAAACCGCGACCGAGCTGCTGGTGCACGGCTTCGGGGACAGCCTCGACGCGGCGATGAAGTGCGCGACACTGCGCACACTGCAACTGCTGCGTTGCCACTTCGGCTTGTCGCGCGCCGACGCGTACTCGTTCATGTCGGTGGCGGTCGACTTCACCGTGACCCAGGTGGTCGACCAGCGCCAGGGCGTACACGGCCGAATCGACAAGCGATGCTTCCCGCGGTGGCAGAATCCCGCTGCATGACCGGTATTCGGGAGTTCACGTTCACCCCGGCCGACGGCGTGCCGCCCGCGGTGGCCCCGTTCGCCCACGCGACGGCCGCGGGCCAAAACCTCTACGTCACCGGCCAGATGCCGACCGACACCAGCGGAACGGTGGTCGGAGGGGGCGTCGCGGCCCAAACCGATCAGGTGCTGACCAACTTGCTGCGCGTCACCGAACTGTGCGGTGGAGGTCTGGGCGACGTGGTCTCGGTGCGGGCCTTTCTGCTCGACTGGGACGACTACGCCGCATTCAACGCCGCCTACGCGCCGTGGTTCCCGGACCGGCTGCCCAGCCGAACCTGCGTCGGCACCACCGGACTTGCCGTCGGCGCGCTCGTCGAGATCGACTGGGTGTGCTGGCGCGACGACGGCTGGGGCTGATCCCGGCCAGCGAGAACCGGCGACCGGGAGCCGCACCGAGCATTAAGGTGCGTGGTCATGGCGACGTGGTCATCACTGGAGGCCCTCAACCTCGACGACTTGACCGACCCGGTGTTGACCGACACCCAGCGCCAGATCCTCGACTACACCGAGTCACAGCACGTCACCTTCGACATCGACGAGATACTCGCCGAAGCGGTGCAGCAAGCCGGCAGCGATGACCTGGCCGATGATGGCGGTTTCGCCGACCGGCTCACCGCCCACGTGGCAGCCATCGAGTCGGACACCGGGCTGCGCCAGCTGGTCCGAAGCAGCCTGCGCGCCAGGGTGATCCGTAAGGTTCGCAACCGGCTGTCGCTGACCGACCTGCTCACGCGCTACCCGGAGATCGAGTCCATCCCCATCGAGCGGCCGCTGATCGTGGTCGGCATGCCGCGCTCGGGCACCACGCACCTGGTCAACCTGATCGCCCAGGATCCGCGCCGTCGTGCCCTGCCGTACTGGGAGGCCGAGGATCCGATTCCCGCGCTCGGGCAGGGGCCCGACGTGTTCGGTGTCGACCCTCGCTACACCCGCGTGAAGGCCGAGCACGAGGCGCTGATGGCCAGCACACC
Source organism: Mycolicibacterium rhodesiae (assembly GCF_002086695.1). GTDB lineage: Bacteria > Actinomycetota > Actinomycetes > Mycobacteriales > Mycobacteriaceae > Mycobacterium > Mycobacterium rhodesiae. The sequence continues at coordinate 17,193 of NZ_MVIH01000021.1, read as the reverse complement.
GTACGTCGCGGCGATGCACGACCGATTCCCCGAGGCGATCGAAGAGGAGGTCGAACTCCTCGACCTCGACATGGCCGGCTACGTCCTGGAATGGCACGCCCGCGTCCCGGGCTGGCGGGACTTCTACCTCGGCCTCGACCACGTCAGCCACTACGCATACCTGAAGAAGATCCTGCAGGCGCTGACCTTCCTGCGCGGCCCACGCACCTGGGTGCTGAAGTCACCACAGCATGCCGAGCAGCTCGGTCCGCTGATGACCACCTTTCCCGATGCCACCGTCGCCTTCACCCATCGCGACCCGGTCGCAGTGATCCAGTCGGCGATCACGATGATGGCGTACTCGGATCGATTGCGCCGCACCAGCATCGACCCGGACTGGCTGGTCGACTATTGGAGCGACCGAATCCACCGCCTGCTGACCGCCTGCGTGCGCGACCGGGATCTCGTGCCTGCCGAGCGCAGCGTCGACATCGGTTTCCACCACCTCAACGGCAACGAAATGCCGGTCCTCGCCGCGTTCTACGAACAAGCGGGTATCGATATCCCGCCCAAGGTGGCCAAGCGATTCGGCGCCTACATCGACGACAACCGCCGCGGCGCCAAGGGCCGCATCCCCTACGACCTGAGGCGACACTTCGGCGTCGAGCCCGCTGACCTGCGGTCGCGGTTCGCGTTCTACTTCGACCGCTTCGACGTCCGCCCCGAGATCTGAGGAACTGTAGTGGAACCCGTCTACCGCAGCAGGCCCGGCGCCGACGCCATGGCTCCTGCCGCCGCCGAACATGCCGAGGAAGTCGCGCCCGGGATCTGGTGCTCACCCGGACTGACCAACGCCTACCTGCTCACCACCTCCGACGGCCGGGTGGTCGTCAACACCGGGATGGGATTCGAGGGCCCGGTGCACCGCGCGGTGTTCGACGCCGTCGATTCCTCGCCGGTGCGCTACATCCTGATCACCCAGGGCCACTACGACCACGTCGGTGGACTGGACACTCTGCGCGATCCGGACACCAAGGTTGTGGCACAGGCGAATTGGGAGCACTGGCGCGACGACAACGAGCGGCTGCTGCCCTACCGTGCCAATCGCAGTGCGTTCGCGTTCTCTGGTCGCCTCGCGGACGGCATCACGCACATCCAGCAGCGGTTCGGAAAGAAACTCCCCGCGCAGAGCAGCGCCACCGCCGACATCGTGGTCGACGACCGGTTGTCGCTGACTGTCGGAGACCGACGTTTCGAGCTGATCGCCACTCCGGGCGGGGAAACCACCGACTCGATGGTGATCTGGCTCCCCGATGAGCGGATCTGCTTGTGCAGCAACACCTTCGGACCTGTATTCGGCCACATTCCCAATCTGGTCACCATTCGTGGTGACCGCTACCGGGATGCGCTGACCGTCATCGACACCGTCGAGCGGGTTCGATCACTGCAACCCGAGGTGCTGCTCACCGGACATTTCAATCCCATCCGTGGGGCCGATCTGATCGACGCCGAGTTGACCCGGCTGCGCGATGCCGTGCAGTACCTCCATGACGAGACGGTGGCCGGGATGAACGCCGGTAAAGACGTCCGGACCCTGATGCGCGAGATCACGCTGCCCGCCCACCTGGAGGTCGGCCAGGGCTACGGCAAGGTGGCCTGGGATGTGCGGGCGATCTGGGAGAACTATTCCGGGTGGTTCCATCACCGGTCGACCACCGAGCTGTACCCGACCGGGCCTGAGGCCGTCAGTGCGGACCTCGTGGAACTCGCCGGCGCCGAGGCCCTGACCGCACGGGCTCGCGCTCACCTCGCCGGTGGCCGTCCGCTGGAGGCCATCTACTTGGCCGAACTCGTCACCCACACCGCACCCGATGACGCCGCGGCGCGGTCGGTGCTCAAGGACGCCCACGAACAGCTGCTGGCCGCCAGCATCAACTTCTGGGAAAGCGCCTGGCTGACCAAGCAGATCGAAAGGTACACATGACCGCCCAGCTGAGCTTCGACTTCACCGGAACCCGCGCCCTGGTCACCGGAGCGACCAGCGGTATCGGGCACGCCGTCGCCATACTCCTGCGCGATGCCGGGGCCGACGTCGTCGCCACCGGTACCAGATCCGCTGCCGCGGACTATGACACCGACCTGTCCGGGATGACCTACCGGCAACTTGTGCTCACCGACAATGCATCCATCGACAACCTGGCCGAGAGCATCCCGGCGCTCGACGTGCTGGTGAACAACGCCGGCGCCAACTTCCCCGGCGGTCTGGACGAGTCCGCCCCCGACGGGTTCGCCGCCTCCGTCGCACTGAACCTCACCGGGCCCTACCGCCTCACCGTCGGGTTGCGTCGCGCACTCACGGCGTCAACCGCCGCGGGAGGGGCGAGCGTGGTCAACCTCGCCTCGATGTCGGCGCTGCGTGCGGTCACGATGGTTCCTGGTTACGGTGCGGCCAAGTCCGGGATCGTCAACATCACCCGCAACCTCGCGGTCAAGTGGGCGAAGTACGGGATCCGGGTCAACGCGATCGCGCCGGGCACCATCGAGACCGCGATGACCGAGCCGATGCATGCCGTCCCGGAGATCATGGCAACCGAGATCGCACACATCCCGGCCGGACGGATGGGCCGGGTCGACGAGGTCGCACCGGCCGTCGCGTTCCTGTGCACGGCCCAGAGCAGCTACATCAACGGCGCGGTCCTGGTCGTCGACGGCGCCTCGGACTGCGTGTAGCCGCCCACCTGCCGTACCGTATGCGGGTGCCCCGCCAGGTCCTGTTCATCTACAACGATCCGATCGCCCCCGAGGCGCTGCTCGGCGAGACGTTCACCGAACTCGGTTTCGACGTCGACACATTCGAGGTCGTCCCGGCGCAGCGCGCGTCGGACCCCACTGTCGACGTCACCTTCCCTGATCCCACCCGCTACGACGTGATCGTGCCGCTGGGCTCGCGGTGGGCGGTGTACGACGACCGGCTGCCATGGGTGGCCGGTGAGATCGACGTCGTGCGACGCGCCGCCGACTCCGGTGTCGGTGTGCTCGGAGTGTGCTTCGGTGGTCAGCTGGTGGCGACCGCGCTCGGCGGCTCGGTGCAGCGCTCCCCCGACCCCGAGATCGGCTGGCATCAGGTGCACAGCAGCGACCCCGAACTGGTGCCGGACGACGGACCGTGGTTCCAGTGGCACTTCGACCGCTTCACCGCCCCGCCCGGATCCACCGTGATCGCCCAGAATGGGCGCGCCACACAGGCTTTCGTTCACGGCCCGGTGCTCGGCCTGCAGTTTCACCCCGAGCTCGACCATAAGCTGCTGGAGCTGTGGATCGACGATGACCGCACCCGCGGCGACGGGGATCTGACCCGGCTCGGGCTGCGCGCCGAGGACCTGCGTGCCGACACCACCACTCATGTCGACGATGCGGCACGACGACTCAGGCAGCTGGTGCGCGGATTCGTCGCCAAGGTGGCTCGCTGACTGCCATGACGGCAGTCCGGTCCACCCTCGCGGCCGCGTTGGCAGCGTTGCTGGTGGCGACCGCCTGCGGGTCGCCGGCCACCCCGAGTGCGCCACACCCGTCGCCTCACGCCGCGGCAATCACGACAATCGTGCGCGACACGATGGCGCAGGCGCATCTGAGGGCGGTGCTGGTGCGGGTCACCGTGGACGGCAAGGAGGTGCTGACCCGGGCAGACGGCGAATCGATGACCGGTGTTCCCGCCACGACCGCAATGCACTTCCGCAACGGTGCTGTGGCGATCTCGTATGTGGCCACCCTGCTGCTGAGGCTCGTCGACGAAAAGAAGGTCGCCCTCTCCGACAAGCTCTCCCGATGGCTGCCAGAAGTACCCCACTCCGATCAGGTGACCCTGGGTCAACTCGCCCAGATGACCTCCGGCTACGTCGACTACGTCATCGGCAACGGGCCGATGAACGCCGAGCTGTACCGCAACCCGTTCCGGCAGTGGACGACCCATGAGCTGCTGAGCTACGCCGTAGACAAGCCGTTGCTCTACGAACCGGGCACGAACTGGAACTATGCCCATACCAACTATGTGCTGCTCGGACTGGCCCTGGAAAAAGCGACGGGCCAGGCCATGCCGACGCTGTTGAGCCAGAAGGTGCTCGACCCTCTCGGGCTGAAGAATACGTCGAATTCGTTCACACCGAACATCCCTGATCCGGTGCTTCATGCGTTCTCCTCGGAGCGACGCGCTGCCCTTGGCATCCCGGCCGGCACGCCGTTCTACGAGGAATCCACGTTCTGGAATCCGTCCTGGACGATCACCCATGGCGCAATCCAGACCACCGATATCTACGACTTGGCCGCCTCCGCCGAGGGCATCGGTTCGGGACGCCTGCTCTCGCATGAGTCGTACCAACGAATGATCTCGCCACAGCTGCGCGGGAAGACCACCGCGCTATCGGGCTGCGCCACGTGCGCGGTCCAAAATGACGTATACACATACGGGCTGGGAATCGTCGTCTCCGGGAGCTGGTTGTTGCAGAACCCGCTGTTCTCGGGTTACGCCGCTGTGGAGGGCTATCTGCCGAGCCGGAAGATAGCGATCGCCGTGGCGGTGACCTACGACCAGGACGCGTTCGATGCGTCGGGCGACTACACCAACGCCGCCGACACGCTGTTCCGCAAGATCGGTGCGGAAATGGCTCCCGACGACGCCCCACCCCTGCCGCCCGCGAAATAGGTCCGCGCCGACGATTACATGGTCAGCCCGGTGTGGGCCGACTGCCGACAGGCAACCGTTCACCTAACCGCAACCTGGAGTGACTAGCGTCCCAGACCATGTCCGCAGACGCGCAGCAGCTGGCGAAGCTGCACAGTGATGTCGACGCGCTGCTGGCCCAGCTGGCCGATGCCGAGTTGCGATGGCAACCGTGGACCGACCCGGTAGCCGATGAGAACCGTTGCAGTGCAACGAACCTGGTGCACTACTGGGCGATGCGCCAGGTCGACCTTCGCGATACCCAACAGCAGCTGAGCGAACTGGGACTCTCCTCGCTGGGCCGCAGCGAAGCACACGTCCAGGCGACGCTGCGCCTGGTGTCGGCGGCGATCGCGGCGATGCGCGGTCAAGGCTGGACTCCGAACGACCAGGTCTGCGTGGAGGTCGCCGAGGGCACCCGACTTCTCGAGCGCAACGCCACCGAGCTGCTGGGGCCGGCAGCCGAGGACCGCGCGGCCCGGATCATGGTCACCCTGCCTACCGAGGCGGCCACCGATCCCGGCCTGTCGCGCACACTTATCGACTCCGGTATGCGGATCGCCCGGATCAACTGCGCCCATGACGACGCCGTCGCGTGGAAAGCCATGGCGGCCAACGTCCGTGCCGCCGCCGCAGCCGCGGATCGGCCCTGCCTGGTGGCGATGGACCTGGGCGGGCCGAAACTGCGCACCGGTCCGCTGGAGCCGGGACCCCGGGTGGTGCGTCTTCGGCCGACCCGCAACGCCCAGGGGCAGGTGGTGGCCGCCGGACGCGGCTGGCTGACCTCGGCGCGACGGCCGGCCCGCCCGCCGGAGCCGGATCTGGTCACTCTGCCGGTCAAAGCGGACTGGCTGGCCAACCGCGCCGAGGGTGACGAGCTGGTGCTGCGCGACACCCGCGGATCGAAGCGACGGCTGCTGCTGGCCGCCGCAACGCCCGGCGGCTTCGTCGTCACCACCGAGAAGACCACGTATGTGGGCAGCGGAACAGTTCTGAAGGCCGGACGGAAAGACTCCACCAAGGTCGGCGAGTTGCCTGCGGTCGAGCAGAGCCTGCGGCTGGCCGCAGGCGACGTCGTGCGGGTCACCCGCGACTGCACGCCGGCACCGGTCGACGAGGGCCAGCCGCCGCGGATCGGCTGCACACTGCCCGAGGTGTTCGACACCGCCGAGGTGGGCGAACGCGTGTTCTTCGACGACGGGAAACTCGGCGGCGTGGTGGTCGCGGTGACCGCCGACGCCCTCGACGTGCGAATCGATCGTCCCGCACACGGCACGGCAAAGTTGCGCGCCGGCAAGGGAATCAACGTTCCCGACACCGACCTTCCGATCTCGGCACTGACGGAGAAGGACATCGAGGACCTGGCGACAGTGGTCGAGCTGGCCGACTTCGTCGAACTGTCCTTCGTCCGCGAACCGGCCGACGTGATCCGGCTGTTCGACGAACTGGACCGTCTCGGCGACCGCGATCTCGGCGTGGTGCTCAAGATCGAAACACGGCTGGCCTTCGAGCATCTGCCGCGGCTGCTGCTCACCGCGATGCGCCGACGCCGGGTCGGGGTGATGATCGCCCGCGGTGATCTGGCCGTCGAGGTCGGCTACGAACGGTTGGCAGAGTTGCAGGAGGAGACACTGTGCCTCTGCGAAGCCGCGCACCTGCCGGTGATCTGGGCGACCCAGGTGCTCGAGCAGCTCGCCACCACCGGGCTTCCGTCCCGGGCCGAAATCACCGATGCGGCAACGGCGGAACGCGCCGAGTGCGTGATGCTCAACAAAGGCCCCTACATCACCGACGCGGTCGTCACGCTCGACGATGTGCTGGGGCGGATGGCCGGCCACGAGCACAAGAAGAGTTCGCTGCTGCGCAGTCTGCAGTCGTGGCGGGCCACCGACTGAGGCTAGCCGGGGTCGTGCCCGAGCTCGTGGGCCAGCGCGCTCTCGACCTCCGGATACCGGAATCGGTGGCCCAGTTCTGCCAGCTTGGCAGGCAGCACGCGCTGATTCGCTTCGGCCAGTTCCCGGGCGCCTTGCCTACCCAGCAGCACCCGCGGACCGAGCGACGGCACCGGCAGTACCGCCGGGCGATGCAGCGTCGCCGCGAGCGCCTTGGTATATGCCTTGTTGCGCACCGGATTCGGCGCGACGGCATTGACCGGACCCACCATCGCCTCGTCGTAGACGGCGCGGTAGTAGACGTCGAGCAGGTCGTCGAGGCCGATCCACGACAGCCACTGCTCGCCGCTGCCCAACCGGCCACCGAGGCCGGCGGCGAAGAGCGGGCGCATCAGCCGCAGCGTGCCGCCGCGCGCGGCCTGCACGATCCCGGTGCGCACGCAGACCGTCCGAACGCCCGCGTCCGAGGCGGGCTTGATGGCGGCCTCCCAGTCGGCCACCACGTCGGCGAGGAAACCGTCACCACGCGCACTGTCCTCGGACAGCTCGGTGTCGCCGCGGTCGTACCCGTAGATCCCGATCGCCGAGGCACTGACGAATGCACTCACCCGCGCGCCGGCGGCCAATTCGGCAAGCCTGCGGGTCGGCTCGATGCGGGAATCGCGGATCGCGCGGCGATGGGCCTCGGTGAAGCGCCCGGCGATCGACTCGCCGGCCAGGTGGATGACAGCGTCGACCCCCGCGAGTAGATCGGCCGCGGGAGCACTTGGCTCCCACTGTCTTTCGTCAGGCCGGACCGGCTCGCGGCGCACCAGCCGGATCACCCGGTGCCCGCCGGTCGTGAGCAGGGCGGTGAGCGCGGTACCCACCAGACCGCCGGACCCGGTGACGGCGACGGACAACTGGCGGGCCCCGGCGTGCCTGGCATCCCGGTGGGCGGCGAGGTCGTCGGCCACCTGCCGGTGCCGGTAGACGAACGTCGAGCGCAGCGCAGCGCCGGGCACTGTGGTGTCCACCTCGTCACGCATCTCGGTGCGGCCATTACCGGCGTCGGCGAACATGTGGGTGTGCCGCCACCAGCCGATGATTCGCGGCGGCAGCGTCATCACTCCGTCCGAGGACAGCACGTCGACGAACTGGTGCGGCGGGTGATAGCCCGCGGGATCGTGCCGGGCCACCCAGCGCAGGCCGCCGGGCAGGCCGAGAACCGCGCGGCCGTCGGCCAGCGACTCGGTTTCGGCGATGACCTGCATCGGTTGCCAGGGCGGAACCAGCCGCCGCATCGCGCCGGGCCGGGTGTGCCAGGCGAAGACCTCGTCGACAGGATGGTCGACGATGCTCGAGTAGTGGATGCCCATGGCTCACTTTTACCCGTGCGGGCACACGATTGACTGCGCGCACCGCAGGGGTCACGAAAAGGTCAGCGTGAGCCGGACTCGCCGGACTTCTGCTCGTCAGGCTCCTCGGCGGCGTCCTCGACAGTTTCGGGCTCCGCCGCGGCCGGCCCCTCGTCCTCGGGGTAGTCGGCGTCGAACGTCGAATAGGTCGTGTCGACCGTCTCGTCGGTTTCCGAGTACGCAGTGGTCTCGGCGGTGGCCGAGGACTCCACCAACTCGTCGGGTGCCGTCACGGCCGCCGGTTCCGCGTCATCGATACGACGCTGCTGGCGCTCCCGGATCGCGTCGACGATCAGCAGGATGACTCCGACCACGCTGGCCGCGATGCATACCCACGCAACCAGCTCATTGCTGGTGACGACTGCGGTGACCAGGGCCGCGAGGCCGATCACCGCCAGCACCAGCGCAACGATCAGCATCGATCAACCTCCAGCGCGTGCAGCGCTCAGTTATTGCCCCGGTTGAACTGGTTGAAGCCACCGCCGTCGCTGGCAGCGCCGGAATCGACCGGTGCGGCCGATCCACGCTGACCCAGCTCCTCGAGCTGGGACTCCAGGTAGGTCTTGAGCCGGGTGCGGTATTCGCGCTCGAACGTCCGCAGCTGCTCGAGCCGTCCCTCGAGGACAGTGCGCTGCTGGTTGATGGTGCCCATGATCTCGGTGTGCTTGCGCTCGGCGTCGGCCTGCAGGGCGTCGGCCTTCTCCTGCGCCTGCCGCAGCTGGGTCTCCGAACGGTTCTGCGCATCGCTGAGCAGTGCGTCGGCGCGCTGCTTGGCGTCGGCGACCGTGGTCTCCGCGGTGTGCCGGGCCTCCGACAGGATCTGGTCGGCGTTGGTGCGCGCATCGGCGAGCAGCTTGTCGGCCTCGGCCTTGGCCGTGCCGGTGAGCCGGTCGGCGGTGTCCTGGGCCAGGGCCAGCACGCGAGCCGCCTTGATGGCCTGCTCCTCGCTGGCGGCCGGGCTCGGCGCCGGGGCGGGGGCCGCCTGCGGCGCGGGAGCCGGGGTGGGCTCGGGCTCCGGCTCGGGCTGATAGACCGGAATGGCCTGCGTAGGCTGCGGGACCGCGCCGCCGGAGCGGGCGGACGACAACTCCTGGTCGAGCTCGGCGACCCGCTGGCGCAGATCCGAGTTCTCCTCGATGAGCCTGGTCAGCTCGTTCTCCACCAAGTCGAGGAAGGCGTCGACCTCGTCCTCGTTGTAGCCTCGCTTGCCGATGGGCGGCTTGCTGAACGCCACATTGTGCACGTCGGCCGGTGTAAGTGGCATCATCTGCCCCCTCGGGTCTGAACGGTTGAACGGGTGCAAAGTCTAGAACGTGTCGAACGTTCGTCGGTCCGTACTGTAACTGGCGTCCATCCTGTCACACCAGAACCGCCGGTTGCCTAATTAAGAGCTAATTTCAATTTTCTGGATACCGCTTCCACGGCGTGGCTAATCGCATTTCGCGGCCCGTTGGGGTAGATTGCCGCCCTCACGCGGCGGCGCCGAATGCCAGCTGCATTCCGATGAACGCGACCAGCAGCAGCACCATGATCGACAGGTCGAACCGGACCGCACCGATGGTCAGCTGCGGGATAAGCCGACGTAGCAGCTTCACCGGTGGGTCGGTGACCGTCATGATCAATTCGAGGATCACCACGGTGAGTCCTCGGGGGTGCCAATCCCGGCTGAACGACCGGATGAACTCGACGACGACCCGGGCGATCAGCAGCAGCCAGAACACGAACAGCGCGAAGCCAAGGATTTCGAAGAACAGCGACAACTAAAGCCGGTCCTTAATCAACAGCGGATGTGACATTGCCGACATCGCTGGTTTGAGGCCAGCGCGACGCAGTCAGCCTACCTAAGGCCTGTGGCGTCGTTCGTCCATGTGGTCACTGGTAGCTGTAGAAACCCGCCTCGGCGATCCGCCGGCGCTCCTCGGCGCTGACGTCGACGTCGGCCGGCGACAGCAGGAACACCTTGGTTGCCACCTTGTCGAACGACCCGCGCAGGGCGAAGGCCAGACCGGCGGCGAAGTCGACCAGCCGCTTGGCGTCGGCGTTGTCCATCGAGACCAGGTCCATGATCACCGGCTGGCCGTCGCGGAAGCGCTCGCCGATGGTGCGGGCCTCGCTGTAGTCCTTGGGGCGCAGAGTGGTGATCTTCGACAGCGGGCTGCCCGCCTCGAACAGCTCGGCCATCCGGCGCGGGTCCATCGCCAGTGCGCCGCGGGTCGAACCGCGCAGCGAGCCGAACCGCGACGAGCGCGGCATGTCGTGGGGGTGCTCGAACTCGCGCGGACGGAACCGCGGCTCGTCGCCGTACTGGGCGCGGAAACCGCCGGTGGGCGCGTAGTCGGCCTCGCGCGGGTCCCGGAGATCCTCGTACTCGCGACCCATCCGCGGGTCGCGGTCGTCGAAGCGGCCCGGGCGCTCGTACTCGTCGTCGGCGAAGCGCTCACGGCGCGCGTAACCGCGGTGAGCGCCGCGGTCGTCGTCGTCGTAGTACTCGTCGTCATAGTCGTCCATCGGGGCCATACCGAAGTAGGCCTTGACCTTGTGGAGAGTGCTCATCGCTGGACCCTTCTGAAAGCGTGAAGTGCGGTGTCTGTGATGAAGATGTGACTGGAGTGACTACTCAGGGAGACGTTAGAGGACGTTGTCCCATAAGCGCGGTTCCGACACGCACACACGTAGAACCGTGTCGCACCGCCGCCTCCAGGTCACCGGACATCCCCGCCGACAACGCTGTCGCAGCAGGGTGATTGCGCAATATCCTCCGGTGTTCGTCGGCCAGCGCGGCGAAAGCCGCGTCGGGATCGGCGCCCAGCGGCGGGACGGCCATCAAGCCGGCCAGCCGCAATCCGCCGGCCTCGGCGACCAGGGCGCAGAGCTCGTCGACGGCGGCCGGATCCCCGATGTCCACACCGCCGCGTGAGGTGTCCCCGTCGAGGCTGATCTGGACGAACACATTGATCGGCGCACTCCGTACCCCCTCCTCGATGGCCAGCGCGGCACCGCGATCCAGCGCGGCGGCCACCTTGGTGGTGCTCAGCGAGTGGACCGTGTCCGCCCATGCCGCAACCGCTTTGGCCTTGTTGCGCTGGATCTGACCGACCATGTGCCAGCGCAGGTCGCTCACCCCGGTGAGATCGGCCACCTCGGCGATCTTCGCCGACGCCTCCTGTTCGCGGGATTCACCGAACACCCGGCAACCCAGCCGCCACAAGATGGCGACATCTGTCGCCGGGAAGAACTTGGTGATCGGCAGGAGGTCGATCTCGTCGATATCGCGACCGGCGGCACGCGCGGCTGCCGCGAGCCGATCGGTCAGCGCGGCCAGGGCGCCGGCGAGTTCAGCTTCCCGGTCCGTGGGGCTCGTCATTCCATCCACACCAAACACGCCAGGCGACCGGTCAGAGCGTCACGTCGGTGGCTGAACAGCTTGGTGTCGGCCACCGTGCAGCGCGGATCGGCGTCGATGGCCGTGACCCCGGCGTCGCGCAGTTGCCTGGCGATCCCGGCCCGCAGATCCAGGCCCGGGGTGCCCTTCGCGGTCCGGGTCCGGCTGCCGGGCAGCCGTGCTTCGACGTCGGCGGCCATCTGTTCGGGCACCTCATAGTTGGCGCCGCTGACAGCCGGGCCCAACAGCACCGAGATGTCGTGCGCGTGAGCACCGTTGGCCAGCATGGTGTCCAGGGTTCGCAGCACCACGCCGTCGGCGGCACCGACGCGGCCGGCGTGGACGGCGGCCACCACCCCGGCGCGGACGTCGGACATCAGCACGGGCACGCAGTCCGCGGTCACCACGGCCAGGGCGAGTCGGGGCGTCGTCGTCACGAGCGCATCGGTGTCGTCCACGGCGTCGGTACGCGGAGCGTCGACGACGGCGACATGATCACTGTGGGTCTGGTTCATCCACACCACGTGGTCCTCGGGCAGCCCGATCGCGGCGGCCAGCCGTTTCCGGTTGGCGGCGACCGCTTTCGGATCGTCGCCGACGTGGTCACCGAGATTGAAGGTGTCGAACGGTCGGACCGAGACACCACCGGCACGGGTGGTGGTCACGCGGCGGATGACTGTCACAAACCCAGTATTGCGGCAGTGCGGAAAGCGTCAGTGCCGCATGAACGGCGGCACGTCGACGTCGTCGTCGGAGATGCCCCCGTCGTCGCCGCCACCGATGCTCACCGTCGCGCCGTTGGTGTGCACCGGCACGCTCGAGGCGTCGATCGGGTCGAACAGCGACGAGCTGAGCTTGCCCGCCGCACCGGGCGCGATGGGCTGCGCCCCGGTGGCGGCACCGGCGGCACCGACCACCGGCTTGCGGCTCGGGCCCGCGGAGTCGAATCCGGCGGCGATGACCGTAACCCGGACCTCGTCGCCGAGCGAGTCGTCGATCACGGTGCCGAAAATGATGTTGGCATCCTGATGCGCGGCGTCCTGCACCAGTGAGGCGGCCTCGTTGATCTCGAACAGGCCCAGGTCGCTGCCGCCAGCCACCGACAGCAGCACGCCCTGCGCACCTTCCATCGAGGCTTCCAGCAGCGGCGAGTTGATCGCGATCTCGGCGGCCTTGAGAGCGCGGCCGTCACCGCGGGCCGAGCCGATGCCCATCAGGGCGGTGCCCGCACCGCTCATCACGCCCTTGACGTCGGCGAAGTCGACGTTGATCAGACCCGGGGTGGTGATCAGGTCGGTGATGCCCTGCACGCCGTTGAGGAGCACCTCGTCGGCGCTGCGGAACGCGTCCATCAGCGACACCTGGGCGTCGCCCATCTGCAGCAGCCGGTCATTGGGGATGACGATCAGGGTGTCGCAGCTCTCGCGCAGCGCCTGGATGCCGTTCTCGGCCTGGTTGGAGCGGCGCTTGCCCTCGAAGGAGAACGGGCGGGTCACCACGCCGACGGTCAGCGCGCCCAGCTTGCGGGCGATGTTGGCCACCACGGGTGCACCACCGGTGCCGGTGCCGCCGCCCTCGCCGGCGGTGACGAAGACCATGTCGGCGCCGCGCAGCAGCTCCTCGATCTCGTCCTTGGCGTCCTCGGCGGCCTTGCGGCCGACTTCGGGGTCGGCGCCGGCGCCGAGACCACGGGTGGAGTCGCGGCCGACGTCGAGCTTGACGTCGGCGTCGCTCATCAACAGCGCCTGGGCGTCGGTGTTGATCGCGATGAACTCCACGCCCTTGAGTCCCTGCTCGATCATGCGGTTGACGGCGTTGACGCCGCCGCCGCCGATGCCAACGACCTTGATGACGGCGAGGTAGTTATGCGGGGGGGTCATCGTCTGTCTTCCTCCCAGGTGGGGATCGGGTCTTCGGCCCTTCCGGCAAACCCTCAACCTCAACCAGAGGCTTAGAGTTATGTCAAGTAGTGCCGTGCAACCAGAACGGTATGGCCGGTGGTGTCTGGATGTGGGAGGCGCGCCGGGGTGTCGTCGGCGAATTTCCTCACCGGCCTGCGCCGACCGGCTACTTGACCGTCGGCAGATCCGGACTCGAGACGTCGTAGACCTTGCCCGGCTGGGTCAGCAGCGCGGCCAGCTTCTCCGCCTTCTCCTCGGTGCGGTCCGTGGTCCCCCACACCACCGTGCGCCCGTCGGTCAGCGTCAACGTCACCGACGCCACCGACGGCGCGGCCACCCGACTGACCTGGCCCACCACCTCCGGGCGCAACGCCGTCATCACCTCAAGTGCGGCCCGCGTCGGCGGATCGCTCGGGCCGGGCTTGTCGACGTCGATGTAGGGCAGCCCCGGCGGCGGCGGGGCCGTCGCGAAATCCACCCCGTCCTTGTCGAACAGATGCGGGCCGTCGGGATAGTCCTTGACCACGATCGGGATCCGCTCGACGATCGTGATCCGCAACGTCGACGGATATTCGCGCTGCACCCGCGCGCTGGCCACCCGCCGGATGCCGGCCACCCGATCGGCCACCTGGTCGGTGTTGATCTGCAGCAGCGGCGTGCCCAACTGAACCTTCGCGGCGTCGACGACCTCCTCACGCGTCACCGCACCGATTCCGGTGATCACCAGCGAACGCGCCGACATGACCGGCGTGAAGTAGAGGATCAATCCCAGCCCGACACTGATGATCGCGAGAACGATCAGCCAGATGAACAGCCGCAGACCGCGGACAGTCCTCTTGCCCAGGGGTTTCGGCGCGTCGGTGGTCTCACCGCGAACCCGGCGCTTGGCCTCCCGGCGTGCCTCTTCGATCGCGGTGGCGCGGAGCTGCGCGGCGCGGCGCTCGGCCCGCTCGCGGCGTTCCCGCATGCGGGGGCCTTCGACGACCTGATTTTCTTCGCCGAGATCGACGTTTTGCTCGTCGTCACCCGCACTTTCACTGCCGTTCGTCGGTTTGGGCAGGATGGGCGGCGCCTCGGCGCTGCCCTCCCCGTCCTCGGGCTCGGTCATCGATTCCCCTTGGCCTGCAACGCCGCCAGGATCTCCTGCCCCAGCATCGTGACGTCACCAGCGCCCATCGTGACCACCACGTCACCCGGGCGGGCCGACGCGGCGACCTGCGCAGCCACCGCCGAGAAGTCGGGAACGTAGTGCACCGGCACGCTGACGTGCTGGGCCACCGTCGCACCGCTGATCCCGGCGATCGGCTGCTCACGCGCCGCGTAGACGTCGAGTACGAACGCCTCGTCGGCGGTGTCGAGCGCGCTGCCGAAGTCACGCGCGAAAGTCTTTGTGCGCGAATACAAATGCGGTTGGAACACCACGATGCTGCGCGCGCCGACGATCGTGGGGTGACCGGTCCGGTCCTGCTGGGCGACCGCCCGCAGCGCGGTCAGAGCGGCCCTGACCTCGGTCGGGTGATGGGCGTAGTCGTCGAAGACCCGGACCCCGTCGGCCGTGCCGACCAGCTCGAAGCGCCGCCGCACCCCCTCGAACCCGGCCAACCCGTCGAGCACCTCGCCGATCGGCGCACCGGCCTCGACCGCCGCCAGCAGCGCAGCCAGGGCGTTGAGTGCCATGTGCCTGCCCGGCACCGCCAGCCGCAGCACCCGCTGATGCGCCTCGCCGGCCAACTGGATGTGGGCGACCGCGCCGGTGCCGTGCTGCTCCCAGCCGATCAGCGCACCGGCCAGTCCGTCCGCGGGGCCTTCACCGTAGCGCAAGACCCGAACCCCAAGGGCCGCACTGCGTTCGGCCAATGCGGCCGAACCCGGATCGTCTGCACAGGCCACCAGCGCCCCGCCGGGAGCAAGGCGTTCGACGAACGCGTCGAACACCGCGGTGTAGCGGTCGGCACTGCCGAAGAAATCGAGGTGGTCGGCCTCGATGTTGGTCACCACCGCCACATCCGGGGTGTACTCGAGCAGCGAGCCGTCACTCTCGTCGGCCTCGGCGACGAAGCAGTCGCCACTTCCGTTGTGCGCGTTGGTACCTGCCTCGCCGAGATCGCCGCCGACGGCGAAGGACGGATCC
Source organism: Mycolicibacterium rhodesiae (assembly GCF_002086695.1). Classification (GTDB taxonomy): domain Bacteria; phylum Actinomycetota; class Actinomycetes; order Mycobacteriales; family Mycobacteriaceae; genus Mycobacterium; species Mycobacterium rhodesiae. Next base: position 1,794 of record NZ_MVIH01000021.1, on the reverse strand, counting down.
AGTCCGGCATGCTGCAACGCGACGATCAGCATCGAGGTGGTCGTGGTCTTGCCGTGCGTGCCGGTCACCATCAGCGTGCGGAAACCGGCCATCAGTTTGGCCAGCACCACCGGGCGCAGGATCACCGGGATCGCCCGCTTGCGGGCCTCGACCAGTTCGGGATTGGTCTTCGGGATCGCCGCGTGGGTGGTGATCACCGCGGTCGGGCCGCCCGGCAACAGGTCCAGATTGGCCGCGTCGTGACCGATGCTGATCACCGCGCCGCGGGCCCGTAACGCCACCACACCGCGGGAGTCCTTGGCGTCGGAACCCGACACCAGTCCCCCGCGGTCCAGCAGGATCCGCGCGATACCCGACATCCCCGCGCCGCCGATGCCCACCATGTGCACGCGCTGCAGCTCCGGCGGCAGCTCCCGGGGACCCGCCGGCGCGCTCACCGGCGACCCTTTCCGCCGCGTGCGATGTCGAGGGCCACCTCGGCGACCCGCTGCGCGGCGTCCCGGTGTCCGACCCGTGCGGCGGCCGCCGTCATCGCCTGCAGTCGCGGCGGGTCGGTCAGCAGCCCGACCACGTCGTTGGCGATGAACTCCGGGGTCAGCTGGGCATCCTCGACGAGCAGCCCGCCACCGGGGTTGACCACCGGCAGCGCGTTCAGCCGCTGCTCGCCGTTGCCGATCGGCAGCGGGACGTAGACCGCGGGCAGCCCGACCGCCGACACCTCGGCCACCGTCATGGCGCCCGACCGGCAGATCGCCAGGTCGGCGGCGGCGTAGGCCAGGTCCATCCGGTCCAGGTAGGGCACCGCGACGTAGGGCGGCTCCCCGGGCTCGGCGCTGCGCAGGTCGAGGGTGTTCTTGGGGCCGTGGGCGTGCAGCACCGCGATGCCCGCGCCGGCCAGATCGGCCGCGGCGGCCGACACCGCGCGGTTGATCGAGGCCGCGCCCTGCGACCCACCGAACACCAGCAGCACGGTGGCGTCCTCGGCGAAGCCGAAGTACTCGCGGGCCTGTGCGCGCAGCCCGACCCGATCCAGCGAGGTGATCGACGCCCGCACCGGCATGCCCACCACCTCGGCGTGCCGCAGTCCCGAATCGGGTACGGCGGCCAGCACTGTGCGGGCGTTGCGGGCGCCGAGTTTGTTGGCGATGCCGGCGCGCGCGTTGGCTTCGTGCACGACGACGGGGATGCGACGGCGCCGTGCCGCCAGGTAGGCGGGAACGGCGACATACCCGCCGAACCCGATCACCACGTCGGCGGCGACATCATCGAGCACGGCGCGGGTTTCCCGCACCGCGCGGCGGACCCGCAGCGGCAGACGCATCAGATCGCCATTGACTGTGCGCGGCAGCGGCACCGGCGTGATGAGTTCCAAGTCGTAGCCGCGGTCCGGAACCAGCCTGGTCTCCAGACCGCGCGCGGTGCCCAGTGCGGTGATCCGGACGCCCGGGTCCAGCGCTCTGAGCGCATCAGCCACCGCCATGGCCGGTTCGACATGCCCGGCGGTGCCTCCACCGGCAAGCACAACCGACACCGAGTCACTCACCCGTAACGCTGACCTTCCAATGTGCGGGACCGCCGTGCGCGACTGCTTCCCTGATCCGGCTGCTGCGCGCTGTTACGCGGAGCGTCACCATGATGCCCTGAGCGTCGGGTGGGTCGCTGGGCCGTCCTCGTTTTAGCAGTTGAAGCGGCAGATAGGGCGGCGCGGTCACGCGTGGACCGGGTTGTGCGGGCCGACTTCTTGGCCGGTTTCTTCTCCGGCCTGGCCGGGCGGGCCGGGCCGGAGAAGAAACC
>NZ_MVIH01000020.1 GCF_002086695.1 Mycolicibacterium rhodesiae | reverse complement strand
GGGTATCAGGGCACGGCAAAAAACAACAACAAACAAAAACCACCAAACACACTATTGAGTTCTCAAACAACACACCCCAGTCACCCACTCGACCGCGCAGCTATCCCGCGACCCGAAGGCCGCGGAGATATCGTGCGGACAAGAGCAACAACCCTGTTGCCAGGTTTGATTCCCGGGAGGTCTTCGCGCTCTCCGGCTTGGCCGGGCCGCTCTGACTTGGAATAAGTTACAGACGAGCTAACGGCGAGTCAAATCGCCTGCTAGATCGGCGTTTCGCGGGCGCACCGAAGGCTCAAACCCGCTGTACCCCAGCGACATTCCGCTTCCCGCGGCGCAGCACCAACCAGCGCCCGTGCAGGAAATGGGACGGTTGTGCCACCCAGTCCTCGCTGTCGATCTTCTCGTTGTTGACCGATACGCCCCCCTCGGCGATCGTGCGCTTGGCGGCGCCCTTGCTCGCCGACAGGCCGGTGGCCACCAATAGATCGACGATGCCGTCCGCTCCGCCTGGGCCGAGCTCGGCCACCGTCGTCTCCCGCAACGCGGCCGACAGCGTCGGTTCATCGAGGCGGGAAAGCTCGCCCCTGCCGAACAACGCCTGCGACGCGTGCTCGACGGCGTCAGTCGCAGCCCGACCGTGCACCAATGTGGTGAGTTCCTGGGCCAGCCGGCGCTGTCCGGCCCGCTCATGCGGGCGTTCCGCGGTGGCCTGTGCCAGCTCGGCCAGTTCGTCGGCCGACAAGAACGTGAACCAGCGCAGGTACTTGACCACGTCGGCGTCGGCGGTGTTGACGAAGTACTGGTACCAGGCATAAGGGCTGGTCATCTCGGGATCCAGCCACAGGCTGCCGCCGCCGGTGGACTTGCCGAACTTGGTTCCGTCCGCAGCGGTGACCAGCGGCACCGTCAGCGCATGGACGCCGGCGCCCAGCGTCTGGCGGACCAGCCGCACCCCCGCGATGATGTTGCCCCACTGATCGGAGCCGCCGATCTGCAGTGAGCACCCGTAGCGCCGGTGCAGTTCCACATAGTCGTTGGCTTGCAGGAGCATGTAGCTGAATTCGGTGTACGAGATGCCGTCGCCGTCGAGCCGGCGCCGGATCGTGTCGCGGTCGAGCATCACGTTGACCGAGAAGTGCTTGCCGACGTCGCGCAGGAAATCGATCGCGCTCAGCTGCGCGGTCCAATTCAGGTTGTTCTCCATCACCGCGCCGCTGGGTGAGTCGTCGAAGTCGACGAACCGCTCCAGCTGCCCGCGGATCCGCTCGGCCCATTGCGCGACGGTGTCGGTGGTGTTCATCGTCCGCTCGCCGGTGTCACGAGGATCACCGATCATGCCCGTGGCGCCGCCGGCCAACACGATCGGTCGGTGCCCGGCCCGCTGGAATCGCCGAAGTGTGAGCAACGGCACCAGGTTTCCCGCGTGCAGGCTCGGCGCGGTCGGATCGAATCCGCAATAGACGGTCATCGGTGGCTGCGCGGCCGCCGCGGCGAGCGCGTCGATATCGGTCGATTGCGCAATCAGCTCGCGCCAGCCCAACTCATCGAGAATCGTCGTGCTCATGCGTTGATCTTCCCGCATGGGATGCGCTCAGTCGCTCGCGCCCGGGATTGGCGCGCGCGGACTGCGACGGTAGGCCGACACCTCCGGACGTCCGGTCAGCCAAAATCGCCACGGCCGATCGGCCGCCTGCGAGACCCCGACCCGCGGGCCGGCACTCTCCGGACCATTCCCGTCACCGAGCTCGACGGTCACCGGCGATGCCGGATCGAAGACATCGGCTCCGTTGTCGTCCATCACGATGCCCAGCGCAGAACACAGGTTGCCCGGGCCGCGGGCCAGCGCCGCCGGGCGCACCGACGGACCGCGACGGACCTGCGCCACATCCAGACCCGACTCGATCGCCGCGGCCCGCACCAGCACCGCAGCCGCCGTGCCGTCAGGGCCGCACGACACGTTGGCGCAGACGTGGATGCCGTGGCTTCGATACGTATAGAGGTGGCCTGCCGGACCGAACATCACGTTGTTGCGGATACTCGGACCCCGATACGAGTGGGCCGAGGCGTCCGGCCACGGCCCGTCCGGCGGACCACCATAGGCCTCGACCTCCACGATCAGCGCGCTGACACCCCGGCAGCTGATCACCCCGCCGAGCAGCAGTCGCGCCGCCGAGACCGGATCCGTATCCAGCTGATCGCCACCCATCGGACGAAATTCTGCCCCAGGCCTTGACCTGCCCTGCGCCGGGGAGCATTATTCATCGCGTGATGAGTTCATCGGGTGATGAATTACTGACGAGCCCTGCCCACCCCGCTATCCGGGTCGAGCGGCTGCACGTGGTGCGCGGAAAACGGGTCGCCCTGCACAACATCTCGGTGACGATCCCCCGCGGTTCGGTCACCGGACTGCTCGGCCCGTCGGGCTGCGGCAAGACCACGCTGATGCGCAGCATCGTCGGCACCCAGATCGTCACATCGGGAACCGTGACCGTGCTCGGACACCCGGCCGGCTCCCCCGCACTGCGGCACCGGGTCGGCTACGTCACCCAGGATCCGACGATCTACAACGACCTCCGGGTCATCGACAACGTCCGCTACTTCGCCGCGCTGTATGGCGCCGCCCCCGCGGTGGCCGATCGCGCGGTCGACGACGTCGGACTGCGCGATCACGCCGCGGCGTACTGCGCCAACCTGTCCGGCGGACAGCGCGCCCGGGTGTCGCTGGCCTGCGCGCTGGTCTGTCAACCGGACCTGCTGGTGCTCGATGAACCGACCGTCGGCCTCGATCCCGTGCTGCGCGTGGACCTGTGGGCTCAGTTCGACGAACTGGCCCGACGGGGCACCACCTTGCTGGTGTCCAGCCACGTGATGGACGAGGCCGACCACTGCGCGGGCCTGCTCCTCATGCGCGAGGGCCGATTGCTGGCCCAGACCACCCCCGCCCGACTGCGAGAGGACACCGGATGCACGTCACTCGAGGAAGCGTTCCTGTCCATCATCAGGCACAGCACCGCAGCGTCAGCAAGCTGAGGCTCCGTACTTATCTGGGCGCCTATCTGGCCACCACGGCCCGTATCCTGCGCCAACTGCGGGCCGACCATCGCAGTGTCGCAATGATTCTCGTGGTGCCCAGCGCGGTGATCGCGTTGATGTACTTCATGTTCGACGACGTACCGAAGTTCCCCGGGGCGGTCTCGCCGTTCCAGACCGCATGCCTGATCCTGCTCGGGCTGTTCCCGTTGTTCGTGATGTTCCTGATCACCTCGATCACCATGCAACGCGAACGATCGTCGGGCACGCTGGAACGAATCCTGACCACCCCGTTGCGCCGGCTTGATCTGCTGGCGGCCTACGGCACGGCATTCTCGGTCGCGGCCGCCGCACAGGCGATCCTGGCGTGTGTCGTCGCGTTCTGGCTGTTGGGATTCGACACCTTAGGCAGCCCGGTCTGGGTGTTCGTCATCGCGGTCATCAACGCGGTGCTGGGCGTCGGGCTCGGCCTGCTGGCAAGTGCATTCGCCCGCACCGAGTTTCAGGCCGTCCAGTTCATGCCAGTGGTCATCGTCCCCCAGTTGCTGCTCGCCGGGATCATCGTGCCGCGCAATCAGATGCCGACCTGGCTGGAGTGGATCAGCAACGCGATGCCGGCCAGCTACGCGCTGGAGGCCTTGCAGCAGGTGAACACCCACACCGACCTGACCACCATGGCCATCCGGGACATCATCGTGGTCCTCGCTTTCGCGATTGCGGCGATGGCCTTGGCCGCGGCCACTCTGCGGCGGCGCACCCCGTGACCGCCGAACCCCGGCAGGCCAAGCGCCCCGGACGGCCCCGGGGCGCCTCCGACACCCGCGAACGAATCCTCACCAACGCGCGAGAACTGTTCGCCCGCAACGGTATCGACAAGACCTCTATCAGGTCGATCGCCGCCGCCGCCGGAGTCGACTCGGCCCTGGTGCACCACTACTTCGGCACCAAGGAACAGCTGTTCGCCGCGGCGATCAACATCCCGATCGACCCGATGGCCGTCCTCGTTCCGCTGCGCGACACCCCGGTCGACGAACTAGGCCGGGTCCTCCCCTCGATCCTCCTGCCGCTGTGGGATTCGGAAATGGGCAACGGGCTGATCGCGACGATGCGATCACTGCTGGCCGGTGCCGACGTGGCGCTGGTCCGCTCGTTCCTCCAAGAGATCGTCACCGCCGAAGTCGGGCGTCGAGTGGACAACCCGCCTGGCACGGGACGATTGCGCGTGCAGTTCGTGGCCTCGCAACTGGTGGGTGTGGTGATGGCGCGCTACATCATCGGGCTCGAGCCGTTCGCCTCACTGACGCCGGAACAGATCAGCGAAACCATCGCGCCCACATTGCAGCGCTACCTCACCGGCGACTTGCCTTCGCTGTACTGACCCCTCAACCCAGGATCGGGAAACGCCGTTGGCGCGACAGCCGGTTCAGCGCCCGCTGCATCACCCGGCGCACGTGGGTGTCGACCTCGTCGACATCCGGATGCCTCCCGAACGCCGCGGGATCCACTGGTTCGAGGACTTCCATCACGATCTTCGAGGGCAGGGGCAGATTCGGCGGGAAGGTGACAGTCAGCCCAAACGGGAGACCGACCGTCACGGGCAGAACCTCCATTCGAATCTTGTTGAGCCCCAACAGATGCGCGAAGCGAGTGCCACGACCGAGGAAGAACTGGGTCTCCTGGGCGCCGATCGAGACCATCGGCACGATCGGCACACCCGTCTCTATCGCGGTACGCGCATAGCCGGTGCGGCCGTCGAAGTCGATCGCGTTCTGCCGTGGTGTGGGCCGGTAGGCGTCGTAGTCACCGCCAGGGAAGACCAGTACGACGGCCCCGGCGTCCAATGCTGCCCTGGCCGCCTCCGGGCTGGCGTGCACAACGCCCAGACGTGGCAGCAGCGGACCCCATGGAGCGACGAAGATTCCGTAGTGCGCCAGCGTGTACAGGGGCCGCCCATAACCGAACTCGGCATAGAACGCCGGCCCGAAGATCGGCACATCGGGCGTCAACATGCCCCCGGAGTGATTGCACACCACCAGAGCGCCGCCCGACCGCGGCATCAACCCGAGTCCACGGACCTCGGCGCGAAAATACAACCGCAACAACGGCCACATCCGGCCAAGCACGTGCCGGGTGAAGGAGGGATCCCACTTGGCGAGTTCGCCGGGTAGCTGCTCGGCGACGACGGCGTCCCCCATGGCGTAACGGTACGCCCGATTGACCAGGCGGGTTCTAGGAAGCCGAGCGCGCCATCAGACGCTCGTGCTCCTCGGGGCTGACGTCGACGGCCTCGTCGACCAGCAACACCGGGATGTCGTCCTCTATTCGGTAGGCCTTGTGCAGTCGGGGGTTGTACAGAAGTTCGTCCACCAGCAGCAGCGGCCCGCGGTCGGCCGGGCACACCAGGATGTTCAGCAGCTTCTGGTCGAGCATCAGGGCTACGGGCTCACAGCCGGAGGCGCCGCCGCCGGGGCGTTGTTGCCGCCGATCGTCGGTGCGCCGTCGCTGGGCATCTGACCGGCCCCCATCACGGCATTGTTCTGCTGCCGCTGCTGCGCCTGCTGCAGGAGCTGCATCTGGGCGAAGATCTTCTGCTGGTAACCCAAGGTGTTCTGCAGCGCCTCGATCAGCGGCTTCTGATTCGGGCGGTACTGCAGCGCGTTCTGGATCTCGGCGATATTGGTTCTCGACGGCTTGATGCCCTGCGCCCGCAGCTTCATCACCGACTTGATCAGGTTGGACAACTGACCGCCGCTGGCGCCCTGGTCGTAGTTCTGGTCGATGAACAGCAGCAACTGGTCAGCGCTCTGGAATTGCGGGACGCCGTTGGCATCCGCTGTCGCCGGGGCCGTGGGGGTGGCCGGTGCGGTGCTCGGGTCCGCCAGCGCCCGTTGCGCGCCTACGCCGACCAGCAGCCCAGCGGTCAGGGCACCGATCGCCGTGCCGCGGACGGCGCGACGCCAGTGACGTGAAACGGTCTGGGTTGTCATGCATTCCTCCGACGCGTGGCGATCTGCGATTATCGGCGAGCCTAACAGCGCCGCGCGACCTGGGCAGAGGCTCAGTTCTCGGTACCGCTCGAGTCGCCGGTACCGCAAAGCTGAGCGCGCGCCGCAGCCGTCAAACGCTTGTACTTCCCCGTATCGGGCTCCAAATGCCAGGCGTTACGAGATGCCTTCGGTATCCCGTCGGCGCGCAACGCCGACACCGTCGGGCGGAACGTGGCGCTGAGCGGGATCTCCGGCACCACGTGCACCACGTCGGGCGCCAGGCCGACCGGCATCGACGCGAACGCGTCGGTCAGGTCCGCGGTGGTCACGGACATGCCGTCGCGCAGTGTGATCGCGGTGACAGCGACGACTCCGCCCGCCTCCTCGACGCTGTAGGTGGCGGCCAGGTCGACGGCATTGATCCGGCTGACGGCGTCGGTGACCGACTCCGGAAACACCACGCCGCGCTCGGTGCGGATCAGCAGCGGACGATTGCCCAGCAGCCAGAAGTCGCCGTCGGCGTCGCGCCGGAACACGTACTCGGTCGAAATCCAGGTGTCACCCGGGGCGAACACGCCACGCTTGACCGAGGCGGTCGGATCGATCGGCCCCCACGGCCGGGCCAGCAGCACACCCACCTCGTTGGGTTCGGCGACCGCGACGAACCCACGGTCGTCTTCCAGGATCAGGTCGTCGTCGGCGTCGTAGGCCGCCAACTCGACCTGGCCACCGCCGGGCAGCGGACGGCCCTTGCTGCCGATCTTCGCGCCGGCCACATTGGCCAGCACAGCCTGGCCATCGGTGGTGGCGAAGAACTCGACGACGTTGGCCGGGCTGAAGGCGTCGACGGTCCGCTGCCACAGCCCAGGCGGCATGCCCGAGCCGATGAACAGCCGTACCGGATGGTTGCCGCGTAACCGGAAGTCCGGGTCGTCGACAACGCTGCGCAGCATCGTCCACGTGTAGGAGACGACCGTGACCCCGTATTGCCGGATCTCGGTGAGGAAGCGGTCCGGGTGCAGCCCGCGCGACAACGCGATGCGGGTGCCGCCGACCACCGCGCCGCCGAGGCTCACCAGCAACCCGGACTGGTGGTGCAGCGGCGTCAGGCAGTACACGGTGTCCCCGCGGCCCAGCGCCGCGGCAGAGGCGGTGCCGAACGCGGACAACGCCCAGCGATAGTTGGTGATCTGTTTGGGCACCAGCGCCCCGCTCACGGTGTTGAACGCGACGAACGCCAGGTCCCGCGCGAAGCCCGGGTTGGGCCGGTACCAACCCGGCAGTGCGACGGCGTCCGGATCGATCTTCTCCATGTCGACGACATTGCTGTCGTCGGGCAGATTCAGGTCGCGGGTCTCGCCGCCGCCGAGAACCAGCACTTTGACCGAGAGTTTGCGGGCCGCGTCGAGGTTGCCCGGGTCGGTGATGACCTCGCTGACTCCACCGATGCGGATCGCCTCGGCGAGGTCGGCGTCGGGAGGCATCATCAGCACCGCCACCGCACCGAGGCGGGACAACGCGGCGATCGCCACCAGCGCTGACGGCCGGGTGTCCATGAGCACACCGACCCGTACGCCCTGCCGCACGCCGACCGAGATGAGGCCGCGGACCACGTTGTTGATCCGTCGGTTCACCGCCTCGTAGGTGTGCACCCGCCCGTCGTACAACAGGAACTCACCGTTGGGCGCACCGTCGGCCTGCTCGTCGATGATGCGGCCCAGCGAAATCCTGGTGTGGTCGTTGATCTGCCCCAGCCGAGTCAGGCGCGGCAGCGTGCGGGCGGTCTCCACCGCGAGCGTGCGCATCGACTTCCTGGTGTTCACCACCGCCCCGGCCGCACCGCGCGCCAACGACCAGGCGACTTCCGACGCCTCGGCCACGCCGTGCATCAGCCGCGCGGACAGGGCCACGCCGGACTCGTCCGGCTCGGCGTCGCTGTCCTGCATGGGCGTGATGGCGGCGGGGCGGGAATCCTGCCCGGACAGCCAGCGCACCCAGTCCGCCACAGTCGGCCACGTGGCCGTCGCCGCCTTGGATCCGACCACCAGACCGAAGTGGCCGGCCCGGATCATCACCTCGTAGACGTCAGCGCCGGGGGCGGCGCGCTTGATGCCGCGCACCGAGGCGGGCTGACCGATGTCGTCGACCTCGCCGACGAAAGCCAGCACCGGGCAGGTGATGTCGGACAACGTCACCAACTGGCCGTTGATGTTGAACCCGCCCGACATCATCCGGTTGTGCGAGATGAACTGCTTGAGCAACTCGGAGACCGCGGGGCCGGACCAAGCGATCCAGCCTTCGGAATCCAGGAAGCGCCGCTGTTGCTCACGGGGCAGCAGCGCATCGCGGTCATGCAGCTGACGCAGAAAGTCGATGCGGGCCTTCGCCGTCTTGAGCGGGTCGAGCATCTGGAAACCGGTGCGGGCCAGCCATCCCGGGACGTCGATGCGATTGAACACGTGGTCGGCCATGAAGTCCGCGGCCACCGCACCGATGTTGGGCGGGATGCCCATCGGCAGCGCGGCAAGGGTGTCCACCGGCGAGCCGAACGCGACGATGCTGGCGATGTCCTTGGTCCGCCGGTAGGCCGCGGTCTGGTAGCAGAACATGCCACCCTGCGAATAGCCCGCCAGATGGACGCTCTGGCCCGTGGTGTCCTTGACGGTGTCGATGGCCTCGTTGAGCGCGACGATGTGGTCGGTGAGGTTGCGTTCCATGCCGCCCTCGACCTCGTCGGGCGAACCGAAGTCGATCACCCACGGGTCGATGCCCGCCTCGTGCAGGATGCCGACGGCGCCGTCCTCCCGGGTGACATCCCACATGTTCGCCGACATCATCATCGGGTGGACCATCAGGACCGGCGGCCCGGCAGGCCGCTGACGGGCCCTGCTGTCAGGCGGGAAGTAGCGCCGGAGCTTGTACATCGGCTTGCTCTCGACGATCTGGAAAGGCGAGGGCACCGCCCCGGTTTCCAGACCGCCCAAGCGCAAGACCTCGAACCCGTTCTGCGCCGTCGCCATCAGGCGCTCCACAGGCCTGGTGACCGCCGACAAGTTCAGATCCACGGCTCTCCCCTGTCCCACATCGCTGCTGCATAAGGCCCCGACAGCCAGCACATCATGGCATAAGGCCGATCCGCGTCCCGTCGCTTTGCGTTCTCCCCAGTAGCCTCATGCCAGTGGCACACCTGCTCGGAGCCGAAGCCCTCCATCTGCAATTCCCGACTCAGGTGGTCTTCGACTCCGTGACCGGCGGAGTCAACGAAGGCGACCGCATCGGCATTGTCGGCCGCAATGGCGACGGCAAGTCCAGCCTGCTGAGCATGCTGACCGGACAGCTGACCCCGAATTCCGGACGGGTGACCCGTCGCACGGGCATCCACGTGGGCGCACTCGACCAATCCGACACCCTCGACGGCGCCAGCACGGTCGGGCACGTTCTGGTCGGCGACCTGGCTGATCACGAGTGGGCCGGCGACCCCAAGGTCCGCGATGTGGTCGGCGGTCTGGTCGCGGACATCGCCTGGGATGCGCTGGTATCCACGCTGTCCGGCGGTCAGCGCCGCCGCGTCCAGCTGGCCCGGCTGTTGATGGGCGACTGGGATGTGATCGCGCTCGACGAGCCCACCAACCACCTCGATGTCGAGGGCATCACCTGGCTGGCCGGGCACCTCAGGACGCGGTGGGCCCGTACCAGTGGCGGGCTTCTCGTCGTGACCCATGATCGGTGGTTCCTCGACGAGGTGGCCCTGACCACCTGGGAGGTTCACGATGGCATCGTCGAACCGTTCGACGGCGGCTATGCGGCCTACATTCTGCAGCGGGTCGAACGGGATCGGCAGGCCGCGACGGTGGAGGCCAAGCGCCAGAACCTGATGAAGAAGGAGCTGGCGTGGTTGCGGCGCGGTGCGCCGGCGCGGACGTCCAAACCGAAGTTCCGCATCGAGGCCGCCAACCAGCTGATCGAAGATGTACCGCCGCTGCGCAACCCGATCGAACTCGCCAAGCTCGCGACCGCCCGGCTGGGTAAAGAGGTCGTCGACCTCCTCGACGTCGGGGTGACCTACGACGGTCGACAGGTGCTGCGCGATATCGAGTGGCGGATCGCGCCCGGCGAGCGCACCGGAATTCTCGGCGCGAACGGTGCAGGCAAGTCGACGCTGCTCGGCCTGATCGCGGGCACGGTCACACCCGACAGCGGCAGGGTCAAGCGCGGAAAGACCGTCAAGCTGGCGATGCTCGACCAGCAGGCAGGCATCTTGGCCGGCTTCGAGGGCGATATGGTCCGCGAGGTTCTTGCCCAGCTGCAGACAACCTTCTCTGTCGACGGCAAGGACGTCACGCCGGCTCAGCTGCTGGAACGCCTCGGCTTCCGTCGCGAACACCTTTCGGCGCGGGTCGGGGAACTCTCTGGTGGCCAACGGCGCAGGCTCCAGCTGTTGCTGACGATTCTGTCCGAGCCGAACGTGCTGATCCTCGACGAGCCCACCAATGATGTCGACACCGACATGTTGGCGGCCACCGAGGATCTGCTGGACTCCTGGCCGGGCACCCTGATCGTGGTGTCCCATGATCGCTACCTCCTCGAGCGCGTCACCGACCAGCAGTACGCGATCCTCGGCGGACGACTGCGCCACCTTCCGGGAGGCGTGGACGAGTACCTGCGGCTGGCGAAGGCGCAACCCGCCGCCGCGACGCCCGGCTCGCCCAAAGGATCCGGCCCCGCATCACCGTCCGAGGCGCTGTCAGGTGCCGAATTGCGCAGTGTCGAAAAGGAAATCGCGTCTCTGGACCGGGCCCTCGCGAAGCTGTCCGACCGGGTGAACGCCAAACATGTCGAACTGGCCGAGCACGATCAGTCCGACCACGTGGGCTTGAGCAAGCTGACACAACAGCTGCGCTCACTCGAAGACGAGGTCACGGACCTCGAGGCACGCTGGCTGGATCTCTCGGAACGACTCGAGTGAATCGGCGGCAGGCTTCGTAGGATGTCAGCCATGCGCTACCTGCTGCGGCCGCTGCGCGTCTTCGGGCAGTACTGGCCGCAACTGGCTGCCCTGTACCTGCTCGGCGTGCTGGGCCGCCGCGGCGCCATCGAATGGGCCGCGTGGGCCGGCTACGACAACCACTGGTGGGCGTCGCTGATCATGCCGCTCGCCGGGATGGCGCGGCTGGGCTCCTACGTGGCGATGTTCCTGGTGCTGCGCCCGGCGTTCCCGGTGCTCGCGGCGCTGGGGCGCCGACCGGCCCGCCGTATCGATCTGTTCTCCACCGTCGTTGTGCCGTTCTTCGCGATCTATCTCGCATGGCAGATGTTTCGCGAGGACTGGCTGGCCTTCGAGCAGCGCGCGCTGCAGTACCGGGTCGGTGAGTCGATGATGGCGGTTGTCAACGGTGGGGCGCCCACCGATCTGCACGCCGCCGAACTTCCCGTCGGCGCGGGTACGTGGGTGCTCATCGGCGCGGCCCTGGTGCTCCGCACGGTGCTGAGCAAGCTCAAGGACCGCTTGCCTGCGTGGCTGGTCGTGGTGCGGCTGTATGTCGACGCACTCTGGGTGTTCCTGGTGCTGAGCTTCTCGGTCAATCAGGGGGTCACGATCCTGACCAAGCCCGGGGACTGGGTGGCTCACCGGCGAGTGATGGTGTGGCTGAGCGATACCCGCGCCGACATGTTCTCCTACTTCTCCCCGCTGGAGAAAGTGTGGGATGTCGTGATGTGGGCGCTGCGCACCGTGTTCGGGGGCGCCGCTGTGCCGCTGATCTGGCTTGCCGTGGCGGGCATCGTCTACGGCGTCACCTCGACAGCCGACTGGCGCAGCGTGCTGCAGCGCATGGGCGGTCAGCGGGCGAGCACCTGGATCGACCGCTCGGCGCCCACCGGGAAGCGCCTGCAGAAACGCGTTAGCGTGATCCCGAAAGCGGTGCGCGAGAAGGTCGTCGACTACGGGGTGGATCAGGTCGGCAAGTTCCGCCCCATCACCGACTCGGCGCGCATCGTGCTGCACGGCGGCGTCCTGGCGTTGTCGCTGTACGTGCTCGGCTACCTGGGACTGGCGTGGCTCGACATGACGGGAAGTTTCTACCGGGCCCAGCTCGGCGACGGCTACCTTCTACGCGGCGTCGCCTGGGTCATCGGTCCGCAGCCCCAGACCTTCTGGCAGGGCTTCGGCGGCACCGTGAGCCTGGTGTCGCATCTCGTCGTGGAGCCGCTGCGAATCTGTTTGGTAGCAAGCACATTCGCGTATTGCGTCGAGCACATCGCGCACGATGCCGAGCCCGAGGCGTCGACTACAGCTGCAGCCGCAGCCTGATCCGGCCGTCGAGGTTCGTCACGTCGACGGCGGTGGGGACGACGTCCCGCGGAAGCAGGAAACTGAATTGCACGGGACCTGGCCTGGTGCATCGGTCAGAGACGTTGTCCGGCAGGACAGCGGAGAAACCGCCGACACTTTCGGCTTGCCACCGGCGGGTGCCGTCGGTGATGACACCAGTGCACAGGTCGCCGGCGGGGCCGTTGGTTCGGTCGATCGACACCACCTGCAGGACAGTCCCTTTGGGCAGTGGGCGAGCACTCGGGCCGGGCGTCCTGTCGAGGTGCCGAACACCCGATATCGACCAGGTTTGGCCGTCGACGGTGCCGCTCCGCCCGGCGGCGATGACGTGCGGCGGGGACACCGTATCCCGGTACCGTGACCAGTCGGGCCAGAAGTCGACCACCACCAGAACCGCCAGCGCCGCGACCACCACGACCATCGCCAAGGCATTGCGCTGCCACAGTTTTCGTGGCACGGGCAGCTTCATTGCGCCCCCAGTTTCGACGGTGCTACGACGATCGAACTCAGCCGGTCGACATCGGCGAGCGGGAGATCGATCACCAAGCGTGAATCGAGTCGCCCGTCGCCTCCCCAGACCCGCATCACCACAGACGGGACCGTCTTCATCAGATCGGGCGGCACGTCGAATGCCCAGGTCCGCTGTTGAGCGATTCCGGGTTGCACCAGATCGGCGCCCGACAACAGCTGGGTGGTCGGCGCGTAGGTGTTGGGGCCGACCAGCAACTCGGCGTGCGGCAGCACCGGCTCACGGGAAGCCTCGAGCGTCGTCAGCGCCACCACCCACACACCTGCTGCCGCATAGGGTTTCCGGGACTGCTGAGCTGTCACGGTTGGGGTGATCGAGGCGTGGGTGACGGTCGCCGACAGATTCTGGCCGACGGCCCGGCTGCCGATTCCCGCGTGAACGTCGAACGGCGCATAGATGGTCGTATTGGCCGGCAGGTGCAACCACACCAGGGTCGCCAACGCGATCGCCACCACGGTTGCCACCGCCACGACCAGACTCCGACGGCTCATTGCTTGCCCCGCACCGGAAGTGTCGCCTGGCCGTACTCGGTCTCGCTGTCCACCCATGTCCGCCCGTAGGTGACCATGAGCTCGGTGAATTTCTTCTTCCAGATCCGGACGGTCACGGAATCACCCGGGTGCAGCGCGTTGTGCGGCAAGGTCCACAGCACGCCGACTTCCTCGGTCAGACCCGGGCCGAGACTTGGGACCGGGCTGCCGTCGGTCACGCGGACGACGCCGTAGAACCGCTTGTCCGGCTGGTCGCGCAGGTCGATCTCATCGTCGAGATACGCCGGGACGGTTCCGTCATTGCGGATCTTCATGACGATGCCCAGATACGTCCGGCCTGGCGTCTTCGGCGCGATTAGCGTGGTGCCCGCCCGCAGTTCGTCGACCAGGGTTGCGCGCTCGAGCGTGACGGTGAACGCGTTGTCGCTGAACTCTTTACCCGGTGTGAACTCGGTGACGGCGGAGTCGACGGTGTCGAGCCCGCCGAACAGCGCGGTGCCGGCAAGAATGACGACGGTCAGAAGCTGGCCGATCTGGCTCAGGCTGAGGCCGGCGAACCAGCCACGAACACCCCGCCGCGGCGTGGCGGCCGTATCCGGCGCTTCCCCCATACCTGGCGATCGTAGTGGGTCGCGTGCGGCGTTCTAGCGGCGCAAACGGATGCGCAGGTTCTCGACGCTGTCGCGCACCACACCGAGCTGGCCGGCAACCTGGGTCGGCGCGGTGCCGCCGCGGGCGTCGCGGGAGGACACCGATCCCTCCACGGTCAGCACGCCACGCACCTCCGGGGTCAGCTCACCGCTGATCACAGCCAGTTCCTCATCGGTGAGCTCGTCGAGGCCAACCCCGCGGCCCTCGGCTGCCCGCACCGCCTCGCCGGCCGCCTCGTGCGCCACCCGGAACGGCACGCCACGGCGCACCAGCCACTCGGCGACATCGGTGGCCAGGGTGTAGCCGGCCGGGGCCAGTGCGGCCATCCGGTCGGTGTCGAATCGCAGGGTGGCGACCAGTCCGGCCATCGCGGGTAGCACGAGTTCGAGTTGGGCCACCGAGTCGAAGACCGGCTCCTTGTCTTCCTGCAGGTCCCGGTTGTAGGCCAGCGGCTGGGCCTTCAGCGTGGCCAGCAGGCCGGTGAGATTGCCGATCAACCGGCCCGACTTGCCGCGGGCGAGCTCGGCGATGTCCGGGTTTTTCTTCTGCGGCATGATGGAGCTGCCGGTCGACCAGGAGTCGTGCAGCGTTACGTAACCGAATTCGGTTGTGCTCCACAGGATGATGTCTTCTGCCAGCCGGGACAGGTCGACCCCGATCATCGCCAGCACGAAGGCGGCCTCGGCGGCGAAGTCGCGAGCGGCAGTGGCGTCGATCGAATTGTCCGCCGCGGCAGCGAAACCCAGCTCCTCGGCGATGGCGTCGGGATCCAGTCCCAGCGACGAGCCGGCGAGCGCGCCCGAGCCGTACGGCGACACCGCGGTGCGGTCGTCGAAGTCGGCGATGCGGTCGACATCACGCAGCAGCGGGTGCGCGTGCGCCAGCAGGTGGTGGGCCAGCAGCACCGGTTGCGCGGCCTGCAGGTGGGTCTTGCCCGGCATGATCGCCGTCGGGTGGGCCGCGGCCTGCGTCGCCAATGCTCCCACCACGTCGAGAACTCCGTCGGCGATCCGTCGCATCGCGTCTCGCAGCCACATCCGAAAAAGGGTGGCCACCTGGTCGTTTCGCGACCGTCCCGCCCGCAGGCGGCCACCGAGATCCGGACCGACCCGGTCGATCAGGCCGCGCTCCAGCGCCCCGTGGACGTCCTCGTCGGTGACCAGCGGGGTGAAGCTGCCGTCGGCGACATCCTGTCCCAGACTGTCCAGACCGGCGAGCAACCCGTCGCGCTGCTCGTCGGTCAGCAGGCCCGCGGTGTGCAGCACCTTGGCGTGGGCCTTGGAGGCGGCCACGTCATAGGGCGCCAGTACCCAGTCGAAATGAGTGGATTTGCTCAGCGCCGCCAGGGCGGGCGCCGGGCCGTCGGCGAAGCGGCCGCCCCACAGCGAGCCCTCGTTGGTGCTCACGTCTGATTGCCTGCCAGGTCCCGGCGAGCGGCGATCTTCGACGACAACCCGTGCACGTGGACGAATCCCTTGGCCGACGACTGGTCGAAGGTGTCGCCCTCGTCGTAGGTGGCGAGGTTGAAGTCGTACAGCGACGTGGGGCTGCGCCGGCCGTTGACCGCAATGTGCCCGCCGTGCAACACCATCCGGATCTCGCCTGTCACATGCTGCTGGGTGTCGGCGACGAAGGCCTCCAGGGAGCGCTTGAGCGGCGAGAACCACAGGCCGTCGTACACCAGCTCGCCCCACTTTCGGTCTGTCCCACGCTTGAACCGGCCGAGTTCACGCTCCAGCGTGACGTGCTCGAGCTCGGTGTGGGCGGTGATCAGCACCATCGCGCCCGGGGCTTCGTAGATCTCGCGACTCTTGATGCCGACCAGCCGGTCCTCGACGACGTCGAGCCGGCCGACGCCCTGCGCACCGGCCCGGTGATTGAGCTCCTCGATGGCCTGCAAGACGGAAACGCCGCGTCCATCTATGGATACTGGCACCCCCTTCTCGAAGCCGACGATCACCTCGTCGGGCGTGCTCCAGTTCAGCGTCGGATCTTCGGTGTAGTCGTACACGTCCTTGGTCGGCGCGTTCCAGAGGTGTTCCAGGAAGCCGGTTTCCACCGCACGACCCCACACGTTCTGGTCGATGGAGAACGGCGAACGCTTGGTGACGTTGATCGGGATGGCATTTTCCTCGGCGAACGCGATCGCCTTCTCCCGGGTCCAGGCGTAGTCGCGAACCGGTGCCAGCACCTCGAGATCGGGCGCCAACGAAGCGAATCCGACCTCGAAGCGGACCTGGTCGTTACCCTTGCCGGTGCAACCGTGCGCGACGATGCCACCGCGGTGTTCGCGGGCCGCCGTCACGAGATGCTTGACGATCAGCGGCCGGCTCAGCGCCGACACCAGCGGGTAGCGATCCATGTACAGGGCGTTGGACTGGATGGCCGGAAGGCAGTACTGCTCGGCGAACTCATCGCGAGCGTCGACCACGACCGCTTCGACGGCACCGCAATCGAGGGCGCGCTGGCGAACGACTTCCATGTCCTCGCCGCCCTGGCCGAGGTCGATGGCGACGGCCACCACCTCCTTGCCGGTCTCCTTGCCGATCCAGCTGATGGCCACCGAGGTGTCCAGGCCGCCGGAATACGCCAAGATGACGCGTTCGGACATGAAGTGCTCCTTTGCCTTTGGGTTCTAGTGAATGGTCTCGAACATGGTGGCCAGTTGCGCGCCGGTCATCGGCTCGCGGGCCACCACCAGAATGGTGTCGTCGCCGGCCACGGTGCCGACGACGTCGGGCAATGCGGCCCGGTCGATCGCACTGGCCAAATAGTGCGCCGCACCGGGCGGGGTGCGCAGCACGGCCAGGTTGCCACTGGCGTCGGTGGACACCAGTAGATCGCCGAGCAGGCGGGACACCCGCTCGGTGCCGCCGGAGATCCCCCGGACCGGGCTGCCGTCCTCGGGCACGACGTAGACGCCGCTGCCACCGTCGGCACCGCGCAGCTTGACCGCACCGAGCTCCTCGAGGTCACGCGACAACGTCGCCTGGGTGACCTCGATGCCCTCGTCGGCAAGCAGCGCGGCGAGCTCACTCTGGCTGTGCACCGACTGGGCGGACAGCAGCGCCACGATCCGGGCCTGCCGCCCGGCTCGTGTCGTGCTGACCTCGCTGGTCACGTGCGCTCCAGCAACCAGACCAGCAGCGCCTTCTGGGCGTGCAGCCGGTTCTCGGCCTCGTCCCACACCGCACTGTGCGGACCGTCGATCACCTCGTCGGTGATCTCGTGCCCGCGGTGGGCCGGAAGGCAGTGCAGCACAACGGCATCGGAGTCAGCATGGTCGAGCAGGCCGGCGTTGAGCTGGAAGGGCCGGAACGGCACAACCCGGTCAAGGCCGTCGTTCTCCTGCCCCATCGACGTCCAGGTGTCGGTGACCAGGACGTCAGCGCCCTTCGCCCCGGCGACCGCATCGGTGGTGAGCGTGACGGTTGCGCCGGTCTGCCTGCCGCGGTGTTCGGCGGCGGCGACGAACATCGGGTGCGGCTCGAATCCGGCCGGTGCGGCGATCGTGACGTGGATGCCTGCGGTCACCCCGCCGAGCATCAGCGAGTGCGCCATGTTGTTGGCGCCGTCGCCGAAGTAGGTCATCCGCAGGCCGTTCAGCGAGCCCTTGCGTTCGACCAGCGTCTGCAGGTCGGCCAGCACCTGGCACGGGTGAAACTCGTCCGACAGCGCGTTGACCACGGGAACCGTTGCCGCGGAGGCCATCGCGTTCAGCCGCTGTTGAGCGAAGGTGCGCCAGACGATCGCGTCGACGTAGCGCGACAGCACCCGGCCGGTGTCCTCGAGGGTCTCTTCGCGACCCAACTGGGTGGCACGGCCATCGACCACGACGGCGTGCCCGCCGAGCTGGGCGATGCCCACCTCGAACGAGAACCGCGTGCGGGTGGAATTCTTGTCGAAGATCACCGCGACGCCGCGCGGACCCTCCAGCGGGCGCCTGCTCATCGGCTCCTTCTTGAGAACGGCTGCCAGTTCCAGGATCTCGGCCTGCTCCTGCTGGTTCAGGTCATCGTCGCGCAGGAAATGTCTCAGAGTGCTCATCGGGCCGCCTCATCCAGGATCGCGGGTAGTGCGTGCAGGAAACTGTCGATCTGCGCTTCGGTGATGATCAGCGGCGGGGCCAGTCGCACCACGTCGGGTGCCGCGGCGTTGACCAGGAAACCGGCGTCGCGGGCGGCGGTTTCGACGATCTTGCCCTGCGGTGCGGTCAGCACCACACCGCGCAACAGACCCCGGCCCCGGACATGGTCGACCAACGGGTGGCCGAGCGCCTCGATGCCGTGACTCAGCGTCTTGCCGAGGACGTCGGCGCGGGTGACCAGGTCGTCGGCTGCCAGCACCTTGAGCACCGCCAGCGCGGCCGCGGTGCACACCGGGTTGCCACCGAAAGTGCTGCCGTGCAGTCCCGGCGTCAACAGGTCGGCGGTCGGTCCGATCGCCAGGCATGCCCCGATCGGGAGTCCACCGCCGAGTCCCTTTGCCAGCGTGACGATGTCGGGCGTGACGCCGTCGTGCTGGTGGGCGAAGAACGCACCGGTGCGCCCGACTCCGGTCTGCACCTCGTCGAGCACCAGCAGCGCACCGTGGCGGCTGGTGATCTCCCGCGCGGCGACCAGGTAACCCTCGGGGGGCACCACCACGCCCCCCTCACCCATGATGGGTTCGAGGAACACCGCCGCGGTGTCCGAATCGACGGCTGCCGCGAGCGCCTCGACGTCGCCGTAGGGCACATGAGTGACGAAGCCCGGCAGCGGTTCGAATGGTGCCTGCTTGGCGGGCTGGCCGGTCAAGGCGAGCGAGCCCATGGTGCGGCCGTGGAAGGCATTCTGGGCGGCAACGAGTTTCGTGCGACCGGTCAGCCTGGTGATCTTGAAGGCGACCTCGTTGGCCTCGGTACCGGAGTTGCAGAAGAACGCCCGGGCCGGCGCGCCCAATTGGTCGACCAGCGCTTCGGCCAACGCGATACCCGGCTCGGTGGCATACAGGTTCGAGGTGTGGCCCAGCGTGTTCAACTGGGTGGTGACCGCGTCGATGATCGCCGGGTGACGGTGGCCGAGGATGTTGACCGCTATGCCGCCGAGCAGATCGACATACGTCTTGCCGTTCTCGTCGGTGACGACGGCGCCGTCGCCGCTGGCCAGTGCCAACGGCGGCGTTCCGTAGTTGTCCATCATGACGTCGGACCATCTGTCCAGCAGTGACATCAGGGGATCACCTTCGTTCCGGTGCCTTCATCGGTGAACAACTCGACCAGCACGCAGTGTTCGACGCGCCCGTCGATCACGTGTGCGCTCGGGACCCCACCCTCGACGGCCCGCAGGCAGGCCTCGATCTTCGGGATCATTCCGGCCTCCAAGTTCGGCAGCATCTCGGCCAGAGTCGTGGTGTCGATCTGGCTGACCAGCGAATCCCGGTCGGGCCAGCTGGTGTAGAGACCCTCGACATCGGTCAGCATCAACAGCTTCTCGGCGCCGAGGGCCTTGGCCACCGCCGCGGCGGCGGTGTCGGCGTTGATGTTGTGCACCACACCGTCGGCATCGGGTGCGATGGTCGAGATCACCGGAATGCGCCCGGCGGCAATGAGATCCAGGACGGCGGCGGAGTTGACCTGCTCGATGTCGCCCACCAGGCCGATGTCGGTCAGGACACCGTCGACGGTGACGCCGCGGCGCACCGCGGTGAGCAACTGTGCATCTTCCCCGGTGATGCCGACCGCGTACGGGCCGTGGGCGTTGATGAGGTTCACCAGCTCGCGGCCGACCTGACCGAACAACACCATCCGGGCGATGTCGAGCACCTCAGGTGTGGTGACCCGGAAGCCGCCCTTGAATTCGCCTTCGATGCCCAGCCTTTTGAGCATCGCGCTGATCTGCGGACCGCCGCCGTGCACCACGACCGGGTGAATGCCTGCGTTGCGCAGGAACACCATGTCGTCGGCGAAGGCGGCCTTGAGCCGCTCGTCGGTCATCGCATTGCCGCCGTATTTGATGACGACGATCTTGTCGTTCAGCTGCTTGAGCCACGGCAGCGCCTCGGCGAGGACCGCCGCCTTGGTGTTCACGGTCGCGGTCATGAGCTGTAGGCCGAGTTCTCCTCGACGTACGCGTGGGACAGGTCGGTGGTGCGGATGGTCGCGTGCCCGTCGCCGAGGTTGAGATCGACCGTCACCTCGATGTCCGGGCCCGAGAGGTCCACCTCGCGGGCTCCCTGCGCGCCGGCGCCGTCGATGCAGACCGGGAACCCGTTGAACGACACGGTGATCCGCTGCGCGTCGATCTCGAAGGGCACCATCCCCACCGCGGCGAGCACCCGTCCCCAGTTCGGGTCGGAACCGAACAGCGCCGTCTTGACCAGGCTGTCGCGCGCGATGATCCGGCCTGCGGTCACCGCGTCGTCCTCACTGGGCGCCCCGGTGACGGTGATCGCGATGCGTTTGGTGACGCCTTCGGCATCGGCCTGCAATTGTGCGCAGAGGTCATCGCACACCCGAAGCACGGCCGCGTCCAGATCGTCTTGACTGGGCGCGATCTCACTGGCACCGGAGGCGAGCAGCAGCACCGTGTCGTTGGTCGAGCAGCTGCCGTCGACGTCGAGGCGGTCGAAGGTCTTGGCGGTGGCCCGGCGCAACGCGGTATCGAGCGCGGCGCTGTCAGCCACGGCGTCGGTGGTGAGCACCACCAGCATGGTGGCCAGCGAGGGGGCGAGCATGCCCGCACCCTTGGCCATGCCGCCGACGGTCCAGTTCTCCCCTGTTTCCGGGGCGTGATGCAGGGCAACCTGTTTCGGTACGGTATCGGTGGTCATGATGGCCCGCGCGGCCTCGTCACCGCCGGTCAGTCCGCCGCCGAGTTCGTGGACGATCTCGGTGACACCGGCCAGCACCCTATCCATCGGCAGGCGGTCGCCGATCAGGCCGGTCGAGCAGATCGCGACCTCGATGGGTCCGGTCTCAGTGCCCCACTGCGACAGTGCCGCGGCGACGGCCTCGGCGGTGGCATGGACGTCCTGGAAGCCCGCCGCACCCGTACAGGCATTCGCGCCGCCCGAGTTCAGCAGCACGGTACGCAATTGGCCGGTGGTGAGCACCTGCTGGCTCCACAGCACCGGAGCGGCCTTCACCTGATTGCGGGTGAACACCCCCGCGGCCGCGTAGTCGGGACCTTCGTTCAACACCAGCGCCAGGTCAAGCGCACCAGATTTCTTGATACCGGCCGCGATTCCAGTCGCGCGGAAGCCAGCAGGCGCGGTAATCCCTTGGGTGCGAACCAGTTTGGTTTGGTCGGTATTCATTCCCGAGTCGCTTCGGTCCTGCCCGCCGATCTGCGTCACGGTGCCACTCCCACGATCGACAGCCCTTCGGTCTCGGCCCAGCCAAGGGCCAGGTTCATCGATTGCACCGCCGCACCGGCGGTGCCCTTCACCAGGTTGTCGATGGCGCACACCGCGACCAGCACGCCGGCATCGGCGTCGACGGCCACCGCCAGTTGCGCGGCGTTACTGCCGATCACCGCACCGGTGCGGGGCAGCTGGCCTTCGGGCAGCAGGTGGATGAACGGTTCGGCGTCATACGCCTTTTCGTACGCCGCGCGAATCTCGGACACCGATGCCTGGGTGCGGGCGGTGCAGGTGGCCAGAATGCCGCGGGACGTCGGGATCAACACCGGAGTGAACGAGACCGTGATGTCGCGGTCGGTCACCGCGCGCAGCCCCTGTGCGATCTCCGGGGTGTGCCGGTGCGCGCCGGCGATGTTGTACGCGCGCGCCGAGCCGATGACCTCCGAACCCAGCAGGTCGACCTTGGCGGCGCGGCCCGCGCCGGAGGTGCCACTGACGGCCACCACGGTGACCGCGGGCTCGACGAGGTCCGCGGCGACCGCCGGCAGCAGCGCCAGCAGCGCGGCGGTCGGATAGCAGCCCGGCACGGCGATCCGCTTGGTGTCCCGCAGCCGGTCCCGACCGCCCGGCAGTTCGGGCAGCCCGTAGGGCCAGCTGCCCGCATGCTCCGAGCCGTAGAACCGCTGCCAGTCCTCGGCGTCGGTGAGCCGGAAGTCGGCGCCACAGTCGATGATCACGGTGTCGTCGCCGAGTTGCTCGGCGAGCGCCGCGGAATGGCCGTGCGGCAGGGCAAGGAACACCACGTCGTGGCCCGCAAGGATCCCGGTCTCGGTGGGCTCGAGCACCCGGCCGGCCAGCGGTAACAGATGCGGGTGATGCTCGCCCAGGTGTGTGCCCGCGCTGGCGGCGGCGGTCAGCGCGCCGATGGTCAGACGGCCGTCCGCGTAGGCCGGGTGTCCGAGCAGCAAGCGCAGGATTTCACCACCGGCGTAGCCACTGGCGCCGGCAATCGCCACCGAAGTCATTCCGCGATTCTGCATGGTTATGCAACCGTATGCAAATTCATTCTGGGTTGGCGAGCGAGCGGGAACAACTAACCCCGCAGCTCGGCGCCGACCGCCTCGGCGGCCGCAGCCACCGCCGCATCGCGGGCGGCGCTCGCCTCGTCCTCGGTCAGCGTCCGGTCGGGCGCCCGGAAGCGCAGCGCCAGCGTCAGCGACTTGCGGTCCGCGCCGACCTGCGGCCCGGTGTAGACGTCGAACAGCGCAACATCTTCCAGCAGCTCGCCGGCACCGTCACGAACGGCGTCGACCACCGCGGCAGCAGGCACATCACCGGCGACGACCAGGCTGACGTCCTGGAACACCGCCGGGAACGGCGAGACCCGCGGGGCGGGCAGCGTCGCGACGATCGGCACGGCATCCAGGTCCAGTTCGACTGCGCAGGTGCCCTTCGGCAGCCCGGAGCGCTCGATGACCGACGGATGTAGCTGCCCGGCATGGCCGACCACCTTCCCGTCGACGAGAACCTCAGCGCAACGGCCGGGATGCCACGGCAGGTACTGCGCTGCGCGCAGCGTCACGTCTACACCGCAGGCACGGGCGATGGTCCGCACCGCCTCGAAGGCGTCGGCGGCCTCCACTGGCCGCCCAGGACCCCACGGTCCGCGGGGCTCGCGCAGACCGGTCAACACCGCACCGACGTGCACCGGCTGACTCGGCAGCGAGGCGTCCAGCGCGGCGATTTCCTCGTCGCTCGGCCGGCGGTGCGTCGGGATCAGCTCGACGCCCTTGGTCTGGTCGGTGGGGTACACCACCTGCGCGATGGAGAACAGCGCGACGTCACCGAAGCCTCGAGAAACGTTGCGGGACAACGCTTCCAGCAGAGCCGGCAGCAACGTGGTGGCCAGGCTCGGCCGGTCGGCCTCCAGCGGGTTGAGCACCGTGGTGGTGACCCGGCGCGGATCGCGGTCCGGCAGGCCCCACTGATCGAAGACGCCTGCGGGCAGAAACGGAGTGGGCAGCACCTCGACATAGCCGGACATGCCCAGCGCCTTGCCGACCGCGCGACGCCGCTTCTGCTCGGCGGTCAGGCCACGGCCGGCGGGTGCGGTGGGCAACACCGACGGGATCTTGTCCAGGCCTTCCAGCCGCAGCACCTCTTCGACCAGGTCGGCGGGCTGGGCCAGATCCGGCCGCCAACTCGGCGGGGTGACGACGAGGATCGCGGGGTCGGCCTCGTCCTCGGTCACCTCGGCGCCGATCTGGGTCAACCGCTTGACCGTGGTGCCGCCGTCGTATTCCACTCCCGCCAGCTGATCGGGCAGATCGAAGCGGATCCGCACCGGCGGCGGGGACCAGTCGTCGCGTGGCGGGTCGCCGCGCCAGTCGGTGAGCGTGGGTTCGATGGTGCCGCCGGCGATCGAGGCGAGCAGTCGCGCGCACCGATCGACCGCGGCAACGGAGATGGCGGGGTCGACGGAGCGTTCGTAGCGCCGGCCTGCCTCGCTGACCAGGTGCAGACGGCGGATCGTCCGTGACACCGCGGCCGGATCCCAGACCGCGGCTTCCAGCAGGATGTCGGTGGAGTCGTCGTCGATCTCAGTGGTGCCCGCGCCCATCACGCCGCCGATGGCCGCTGTCGCGACATCGTCGACGATCAGCACGTCGGCCGGATCGAGTTTGCGTTCGATGTCGTCGAGCGTGACGACCGTCTCCCCCGGCTTGGCGAACCGGACCACGAATTCGCCGTTGATGCGGCTGCGGTCGTGTGCGTGCATCGGGTGGCCGAGTTCGAGCATGACGTAGTTGGTGACGTCGACGGCCGGCGAGATGGGCCGGATACCGCACAGCATCAACCGCCGACGTAACCACCACGGCGACAACGCATTCGGATTGATACCGGTGACCGGCCGCAGCGCGAAACGGCTGACGCCGGTGCCTGGTTCGACGGTGACCGGCAGAGCCACACCCTCAGCGGGCAGCGGCGGAACATCGGCCGGGTCGTCGTAGTCCAAGTCGTAGGCACAGGCGATTTCACGGGCGATGCCACGCACCGACATGCCGTAGCCGCGGTCCGGAGTGACCGCCAGATCGAAGATCACGTCGTCGAGTCCGAGCACGGCAATACCGTCCGCGCCGGGTTCGGCGGTATCTGGCGGCAGCACGAGAATGCCGGAATGGTCCGCGCCCAAACCCAATTCAGCCGCCGAGCAGATCATGCCGTCGGAGAGACGGCCGTACGTCTTGCGGCTGGCGATGTGGAAGTCACCGGGAAGCGTGGTGCCGGGAAGCGCGACGACCACGAGATCACCGACAGCGAAGTTGGTTGCGCCGCAGACGATGTCGCGATCCTCGGTTTCGCCCACATCGACTTTGCACGCCCGGATCGGCTTTTTGAACTCGGTCAGTTCTTCGATCGCGGTGACCCGCCCGACAGTCAGCGGTCCACTCACCGGGCCGAGGGCGATGATGTCCTCGACCTCGTGGCCGACGCGGATGAGGGCCTGTTCGAGGTCGTGCGGCTCGACATCCCAGTCGGGTGCGCCGCGCTGGACGACTTCACGCAGCCAGCTGTAGGGAAGCCGCATCAGATGCCGACCCCGAACGGCAACGAGAACCGCACGTCGCCTTCGACCATGTCGCGCATGTCGGGAATGCCATTGCGGAACTGCAACGTGCGCTCGAGGCCCATCCCGAATGCGAAGCCCGAGTAGACCTCAGGATCAATACCTGCGGCGCGCAACACGTTCGGATTGACCATGCCGCAGCCACCCCACTCGACCCAGCCTGGGCCGCCCTTCTTGTTCGGGAACCAGATGTCCACCTCGGCAGAGGGTTCGGTGAACGGAAAGAAGTGCGGCCGCATCCGGGTGCGGGCGCCCTCGCCGAACTCGGAACGGGCGAACGCATCGAGCGTGCCCCGCAGGTGAGCCATCGTCAGCCCGCGGTCCACGGCGAGTCCCTCGACCTGATGGAAGACCGGGGTGTGAGTGGAGTCCAGTTCGTCGGTGCGGAATGTCCGGCCGATCGACACGATGTAGACCGGCAACTCGCGGTCCAGCAGCGTGCGCACCTGGACCGGGGAGGTGTGGGTGCGCAGGAGCTGGCGCGAACCCTCCGGGGCGATGTGAAACGTGTCGGATTCGCTGCGCGCCGGATGGTCGGGCGGAAAGTTCAGCGCGTCGAAGTTGAACTGCTCGGTCTCGACCTCGGGGCCTTCGGCCAGCTCCCAGCCCATCGCGATGAAGGTGTCGGCGACGTGCTCGGCGAGGATCGTGATCGGGTGCCGCGCCCCGACGGGCTGCCGTGTCGAGGGCAGCGTGACGTCGATGGCCTCGGCAACCAGGACCGCCGCGTCACGCTCGGCGCGCAGCACCGCGAGTCGCTCGTCGTAGCTGCGCTGGGCATCGCCGCGGGCGACGTTCACCAGCTTGCCTGCCTCGGCGCGATCGGCCTTCGGCAGAGTCGCCAGCGCCTGACGGGCCAGCGCGAGCGGCGCGCGGTCGCCCAGGTGATCGGTCTTCGCGCGGGCCAGCGCATCAAGGTCGGCCGCCTCTTCGAAGGCGTGCCGGGCCGCGCTGATGGCCTCTGTCAGCGATTCCTGCGACAAGTCGACGGGTTGGGAACCCACGCGGCAAGACACTCCTTTTTCGCAGCTGGGCTTATTTCCGCCACGGGTGTGACGCAAGTGCCGATCATAGGTGATGCCAGAATGACGCCTCGCAGGCATTTCACCCTCAAGGGAGCCCGATGCTCAGAGCCCTCGCCGTCACGTCCCTGTGGGTGGTGGCACTGGCCGCCGCGGCGCTCGCGTTGGCATCCAGTCCCTGGTGGTGGCTGATCGCCGCGCCGCTGGGCGCGATCGCGGCATTGGGCACCTGGGACCTGCTGCAGACCCGGCACACCCTCCTGCGGTCCTACCCGGTGCTCGCGCACGCCCGTTGGCTGGCCGAGGCGCTGCGCCCCGAGATCAGGCAGTACTTCATCGAGTCGAACACCGAGGCCAGTCCGTTCGATCGAGAGACCCGCGACATGGTCTACGAACGGGCGAAGGGCACCAAGAGCGATGAGCCGTTCGGCACCGAACGGGACGTCAACGCGTTGGGCTACGAATTCCTCCGCCACTCCCTGCGGGCTCATTTCGCGTCCGAACTGGCACCGCGGGTGCGGCTGGGTGGTCCGGACTGCGCGCAGCCTTACGACATCGCGCTGTTGAACGTCTCGGCGATGAGCTTCGGTGCGCTGTCGGGCAATGCGATCGAGGCTCTCAACGGCGGCGCCGCCCGCGGCGGATTCGCCCACGACACCGGTGAGGGCGGCATCAGCCCGTATCACCTCAAGCACGGCGGCGACCTGATCTGGGAAATCGGCTCCGGCTACTTCGGGTGCCGCGACGGCGGTGGTCACTTCGATGCCGCGCTGTTCGAGGAGAAAGCGGCCGGGCCGACGGTGAAGGCGATCTCGATCAAGCTGTCCCAGGGCGCCAAGCCCGGCCTCGGCGGGGTGCTGCCCGGCGCCAAGGTGAGTGCGGAGATCGCCGCGACACGCGGCGTGCCGATCGGGCAGACGGTGGTGTCCCCGCCGGCGCACACCGCGTTCAGGACCCCGCTGGAGATGATGCATTTCATCGCGACGCTGCGCAGCCTGTCCGGCGGCAAACCGGTCGGGTTCAAGCTGTGCATCGGCGCGCGCACCGAATTCCTGTCGATCTGCAAGGCGATGCTGCACACCGGGATCACCCCGGACTTCATCATCGTCGACGGTTCTGAGGGTGGAACGGGTGCGGCGCCACAGGAATTCGAGGATCACGTCGGCATGCCACTGACCGAGGGACTGATGCTGGTGCACAACTGTCTAATCGGGACGGGGTTGCGCGGCCACATCAGGATCGGGGCCTCCGGCAAGGTCGCCAGCGGGGTCGACATCGTCAGCCGCATCTGCCAGGGTGCGGATTTCACGATGTCCGCCCGAGCGATGATGTTCGCGGTCGGGTGCATTCAGGCGATGAAGTGCAACACCAACAGATGCCCGACGGGTGTCGCCACCCAGGACAAGGCCAGGGCCCGGGCGCTCTATGTTCCCGACAAGATCGAGCGAGTGGTCAACTTCCAAC
Source organism: Mycolicibacterium rhodesiae (assembly GCF_002086695.1). Classification (GTDB taxonomy): domain Bacteria; phylum Actinomycetota; class Actinomycetes; order Mycobacteriales; family Mycobacteriaceae; genus Mycobacterium; species Mycobacterium rhodesiae. The sequence goes on along the minus strand of NZ_MVIH01000020.1, from coordinate 53,426 downwards.
GCGCGACCGTTGCCAGCGCTGCCCAGATCGTCGCCTCCATGGGACTCAACGGATTCGACGAGCTGGAGCCGTCGATGCTCAACCGCCGCATCGAGGGTCAGCGCACCCGCACCTACGCCGAGATCTACGACTGGCTGATGCCCGGGGAGCTGCTCGACGATCCGCCGGAGTCCTGGCGGTCGGACTGGATCGAGGCCTGTGCCGAGGAGTTCCGCTAGTGGAATTGACAACGCGCTGAGGGGTTTCCACAGATCCTCGTTCCTCCACAGATCGGTTTTGACGTCGCATTCTTGTCGGCGCCTCGGCGTACTCTTTCGAACATGAGTTCGATAGACGCGGTCTTGGAGGCGCTCGACGATGCGGTCGAGGCGTTGGCTGCAGTCGATCTCGATGTGCTGGGTCCACCGCAGCGTTTTGTCGTGGTGCAGCGGTTGGAGACCGCGCGACGCCGTCAGGTCGCGGTCTCGCATGCTCTGGTGGGGCGGTTGGAGCGGGTCGAGGGCTGCCCGCCGGTGCCGATCACGCTGGCGGATGTGTTGCGGATCAGTCCGCGGGAGGCCAAGCGCCGCCTGCGGGATGCCGAGCAGGTGGCGCCGCGGCGGGCGCTGACCGGCGAACCGCTACCGCCGCTGCTGCCGGACACCGCGGCGGCCTGGCACGCCGGCCAACTCGATGGCGAGCATCTGCGGGTGATCCAGAAGTTCTTCCGCGATCTGCCTGACCATGTCCCGGCGGTCGAGGTGGAGAAGGCCGAACGCGCACTGGCCGGCCACGCCCAGGCCATGCGGCCCGATCAGTTGGAGAAGGTCGCCCACCGGTTGGCGTTGCACCTCAACCCCGACGGGGTGTTCTCCGATCAGGACCGCGCCCGCAAACGCGGATTCACCTGGTGCGGAGGCCAACAGATCGACGGCATGAGTGTGGGCCGGCTCATCGCCGACCCGGAATTGCGGGCACTGCTCGATGGCTGGTTCACCAAATTCGCCGCCCCTGGCGTGTGCAACCCGGCCGACCAGTCGCCTACCCTCACCCCCTCGGGGGAGGTGGCTGACCGTGATGTGCGTAGCCACGCCCAACGCCAGCACGACGCGCTCATAGCGTTGGTGCGCGGTCAACTCGGCGACCCGAAACTGGGACAGCACAACGGGTTACCCGTGACGGTGATCGTCTCGGCCACGCTGCAGGACATTCAGGCTAAGACCGGGCACGCCGTCACCGCCACCGGCACACTGTTGCCGATCCCCGATGTCATCCGGATGGCCACCCACGCCTATCATTACCTAGCCCTGTTCGATCGCGTGAAGGGTCAGGCGTTGTGGCTGGGTCGCACCAAACGGGTGGCGTCGGCTGATCAGCGGATCATGCTGCACAGCAAGGAACGTGGCTGCACCCGCCCCGGTTGTGACGCGCCCGGCTATCTGACCGAGGTCCACCACGTCGACGAATGGGCCGACGGCGGGCTGACCAACATCGACACACTCACCCTGGCCTGCCGAGCCGACCACCGACTTCTCGACCGCGGCTGGAAAACCCGAAAACTCGCCAACGGCGACACCGAATGGATCCCGCCACCACAGCTACCACTCGGGGCAGGCACCAACACCTACCACCACCCAGAACGACTACTGCCCGGAAACGGCGAATGCAGCTAGTGTTCGGCAACGTCCTTAAGCGGCAGCCCTGCGACGAGCGCGGCATCGAACGCTTGCGGACCGAGCATCCTTGCCCCGCCTGGTGATCCGAGATCGGCGAAGAAGTCCACGTTGGCCGCCACGTACGGCTGCCACTGGTCGGTGGCGTCGTCGATGTAGACGATCGCCTCGACCGGACACACCGGCTCACAGGCCGCGCAGTCGACGCACTCGTCGGGATGGATGTACAACATCCGCTGCCCTTCGTAGATGCAGTCGACCGGGCATTCGTCCACACACGCCTTGTCGCGGATGTCCACACAGGGCTCGCCGATGACGTAAGTCATGATGCCGCCAGGTCGTCCAGCGCCGCGTACGCCGCGTTGTATCCCGGGACGAAGGTGATGCCGGGGCCGCCGTGGCAGCCGGCGCCGCCCAGATACAACCCCTGTATCGGGATCTGGATGTCCAGGAATCCCTTGGGGCCCGGGCGGTTCGGGCCCATCAGGTCCGGGTGCAGCAGACCGTGGCAGAAGTCTCCGTCGGGCGCGCCGAACATCGTCTGCATGTGATAGGGCGCGAACGTGATGTGGCGAATCTGGATGTCTCGGAAGTTCGGCGCGAACTTCGTGATCTTGTCGATCACCGTCTCGGCCATCTCTTGTTTGAGCCGTCCGTGTTGTTCGCGTGGCGCCTCCACCGGGAACCCGTAGGCGTACGCACTGGCCGCGTGCTTTCCCGGCGGCGCCAGGGACGGGTCGGTGACGGACGGGATCTGCATACCGAACGACGGGTTGTCCGGCAGCATTCCGGCCCGCGCCATCTCCCACTGTCGTTGTTGCTCTTCGGGTGTGCCGAAGACACCGACCGACTGCTGCATGCCCTCTTCGTTGAGGAGCTCGTACGGCGCGGCGAACTCGGGCAGACCGTCCAGCGCGAAATGCATCTGGATGAACGTGGCGCGATGGTCGCGTCCGGCCAGCCTCTCGACCAGGTTGCCAGGCAGATACTCGGTACCGACCAGATCGATCAGCGTCAGATCCGGCGACAGGTTGGACACCACGACGGGTGCAGTCAGCACCGAGCCGTCGCGTAGCCGGACTCCGGTCACCCGCTCATCCTCGACGAGGATCTGCTCGACCTTGGTGCGATATCTGATCTCGCCGCCGCGGTCGACGAACAGTTTCTTGAGGTGATCGCAGACGGCGCCGATGCCGCCCTCCAGTTTCGTCATCATCGTGGCGTCCATGTCCGGCACACCCATCGCGAAGGCCAGACAGGTTGCGCTGCCCGGTGTGAACGGGCCGCGGTAGGTGGAGTTGATGGCCAGGAAGGCCAGCATGCCGCGGATGGTGGCGTACTTGTCCTTGTCCGGGAAGTTGCGATCGATGATATCCATTGCCGTGCCGAACAGCATCTCGTGGATCGCACGGCGCTCGGATTCGTTTGTCGCGCAGGCATACATCTCGTCGAGAGTCTTCGGTGGGGTGCGCGCCTCGAAGCGCCCCAGCGCACGGGAGGGACCGGTGGTCCACTCGAGCATCTTGGCCATACCCAGCACGGCATCGGTTCCGTGTCTCTCGGACAGGTGCGTCATGTACTTCATCGGGTCGCTGTACAGGATCATCGGTTCCTCGCCGGCCTCACCGAGATTGACCGACTGAACCTCCGAATGGACCTGCGGGATCGTGTGCAGTTCCAGGGCCGCGGCGACCTCCGGGGCGGTCGGAAATTGGACGGAACCGGCTATCTCGTAACGGAATCCGTCGATCAACTCCACAGTTGCCGCCATGCCGCCGGAATAGGTGTTCTGTTCGAGCACCACCGTACGTAAGCCCCGTTGCTGAAGAACCGCCGCCGCGGTCAGGCCGTTGTGGCCCGCCCCGATGACGATCGCGTCGTAGTCGGTCATTGTTGGTTTCTCCTCACTCGATGGAACTGATGTCACGACTGCCGTGAATTTGCGAAAGACATTGTGCGAAAATGCCGTAATGACGAACTCGCATGACCGGCGCCGCACTGCGACGCGAGAGGCATTGCGCGAGGTGGCGTTGGCGCGGTTCGCCACCGACGGGTTCACGAACGTGACGGTCGCCCAGCTCGCCGACGATGCGGGCGTCACCGAACGGACGTTCTTCCGGCACTTCCCGACCAAAGAGGCGGTGCTGTTCCAGGACTACGAGACCCAACTCGAGTGGTTCGCCGATGCCCTGGCGCGGCGCCCGGCCGACGAATCGCTGTTCGACGCAGTGCTGGGCAGCGTCGTCAGCTTCCCGCATGACCTCGAGATCGTGCGCCAGGCTGCGATCATGCGGGCGACACTGCTCGACGGGGACCGCGCCGCCGGGCACCTTCGGGTGGTGCAGGCATCGTTCGCGGCGGTGCTGACCGACTTCGTCAAGCGTCGCTACACCGACCTCCCCGATGTCGACCTGATCGCCGAGGTCGCGGGCGCGGTGTTGGCGGCAGCTCTGGTCACCGCCGTCGAGCGATGGGGCCGCGACGGCTGCTCGACGGATCTTCGTGAGGTGGTGGCCACCAGTGTGGGCCTGGTACGTTCCGGCCTGGCGCCGCTGTCCTCCGAAAGTTAGCACGGCAGAAGGTCTTTCCACGAGATGGGCGCTTTCGGGCCGCCGAGATCCGACTGGACGAATCTGCGCCCCTCCGCGGTGACGTAACTGCCCGTCGCCGGGTTGTACGGGATGACCTGCACCGGCGGCCGACCCGGACCGGGCGTGTCGAATGCGCTGGGAGCCACCCCCGGTGCGGGCGAATCCGGTGGGCCGTATATGCGGTCGTCGGGGTTGACCCTGCTGTCGGGCGGAACCCCCTGCGCGATGAGGTTCGGGTCGAGTGGATACGGCCCGACCGCGTGCTGGCGCACCGCCGTCGGCACGAAGGGCTGATCGCTGTCGCACATCTCCACGGTGGGAGCACGCTTGCCCGGCTTGCCGACGCAGGGGTAATTCCGTGCGCCCCGGACGGCGAGCGGCGAATCCTGTGGCAGCTTGCAATACAGGCCGTCTGGGGTGTCGATGGTGGTTGTGTCGGCCGGTGATCGCCACGACGACGGCGGAAGGAAGCCGACGGTGCACGGCGGCGGATCACCCAACGTGATCGCGAACTCCCCCACCGGCAATCCCGTGGGATTGTTGGTCGGCAGCCCGAATGCCTGAGTGCTGGCGATGGCCGGCGGCAACAGCACCAGTAGCTGCTCGAGAGACGAGTTGTAGGTGACCAGGATTTGACCCAGCGTGCTCAGGTTGGCCAGTAACACCGGCAGTGTCGGCTTCAGCTGATCGAGCGCCCGGGTGATCTCGTCGGCGGCAGCAGGGCCGGTGCTCAGCAGTGCCCGGATCCGGTCGTCGTCGTCGGCGATCGTCTGGGTCACGTTGGCCAGACCGCGGGCCCATACGCGCAGTGAATCGGCGGTGGCGGTCTGTGAATCCAGCAGCGGGACAGCGTCGTCGACCAACGATCTGGTCTCAGTGCGTACGCCGTGGATCTTGTCGACGACGGTCGCCGCCGAATCCATCAGCGAAGACAGGTCGTACCCGGCGCCGCGCAGCCCGGTGTCCGACTCGTCAAGCAGGACAGCGATTTTGTCGCCGGGAATGCTCCCGACGAGCGTGCTCACCCTGTCCAGCATCGGGCCGACAGCCTGCGGGACGGTGGTCTGTTGCAGCGTGATCACCGATCCGTCCCGCAGGTACGGACCCGATCCGCTCTGCGGCCGCAGGTCGACATACTGTTCGCCGATCGCCGAGGCACTACGGACCTCGGCCCGCAGATCGGCGGGGATTCTCGGTGATGTATCCAGCGAAAGCGTGGCTTGCGCGCCGCGTGGGGTCAGTCGCAGGTCGGTGACCTTGCCGACTTGCACGCCGCGGTAGGTGACGTTCGAGAACCGGTACAGACCACCCCCGCTGGGTAATTCCAGGGTGACCGTGATCTTGCCGATCCCCAGCAGCGTCGGCACCTGGATGAACAGAAACGTCATCAGCAGCAGGCCGGCAACCGCGATCACGCTGAAGATCACCAATTGGATGCGGACGAGTCGGGTCAGCATCAGCCGCCCCCGCTCGGCGTCGGCACCGGCTGCGGTGTGGCCGGCGCCGGATCGGCGATGCCGGTCTTGAGTGGGTCGTAGGTGTAGTTCAGGTACCACGGCTCACCCGGTGCCGGAACAAGTTTCGCATCCTGGTCGCCCCACCGGGTGCCCAGGAACATCGTTCGCTTGAGTCGCGGAATCGTCAGATCGGCGACCAGGAACATGTTCACGTAATCGCCGCGTACCGCCCGGTCGATGTAGCTCTGGTTGTAGGGGTAGGTGGTGGCGAAGGCCAGCGCGGTGTCGAGCTCGGGACCGACATCGGCCAGCGCCTTGATCGTCGGCTCGAGGTTGTGCAGGTTGGTGACCAGGTCGCTCTGCGTCACAGTGATCAGGTCGGTGGTGGATTCGCTGAACTTTCGTAGTTTGTCCAGCGCGGTGACGATGCGCGGCCGCTCCCGGATGAGCACGTCGAGGGCTGCGGGAACGCGCCGCAGTGCGGCGGTGACGTCGTCACGCTGCTGGGCGAACGTGCCGGTGAACGTGTTCAACTGCCGAATCATGTCGATCAGGTCGCTGCGTTCGCTGTCCAGCGTGCCGACGAAATCATCCAATCGCCGTAGCATGTCTCGGATCTGGCTCTGCCGCCCCGTGAATGCGGTGTTGGCGTTTCGGATGACGTCACCGATCTGGCCGAGTCCGCCGCCGTTCACCACCGCCGACAGCGTGGACAATGTCCGTTCGGTGGACGGGTACGTCGACGATCTGTTCAGCGGGATCGTCGTTCCCGGCTGCAACCGGCCCTGCGGGGCAACGCCGATCGGCGGATCGAGCGACAGGTGCATCGAGCCAAGCAGACTGGTCTGTCCGACGCTGGCGACCGCGTTGGCCGGCACCACCACCTCCGGGCGAACGAACACCTCGACGTCGGCATGCCAGTTGCGCAGCCGCATCTCGCCGACGGTACCGACGACGACGTCGTCGACCAGGACCGGCGAATTCGATTCCAACATGGCGACATTGGAGATCTCGACATGAAAGGCACTCGAGCCGCGCCTCTCCTGCGTGCCCGGCAGTGGCAGTGAGTTCAGGCCCCGAAAACCGCATCCGGAGATGCCATACGTGATGAGGACGACCACCACGGCCGCCCGGATTGGCCGGTGCCTCACGGCGTCCCCTGGTACGCGGAGATCGCCGGCGGACTCTCGGGCGGACCGGGCACGGGCCCGGATCCCCCTGGCGCCAGGGCCGGATCGGAGTAGGTGAGATTTTCCGGGGATGGCGCCTTCATCAGGAACGGGCTCATCGGGAACGGCAACAGGTTGAAGCTGAGCAACCGCATCGCCGGGCCGAGGTACTGGGCGCACAGCTTCGCCGTTTCCGGCGCGGTGGCGTTCTCCAGTGCACCGATCTGCCCGCAGATGAACTGGATCGGGTCGGTGAAGTTGTTGAAGACGATCGATCCGATGTTGTCGCCGGTGTCGGGGTTGTAGACGTTGTAGTAGTTGGCGAAGGCGTTCGGCGCCACATGCAGCAACTGCTCGAGACTCTTGCGGTTGTCGGCGAGGTTTCGGGTGACGTCGGTCAGGCGCTCGACCTGTTCGACGGTCGCCTCACGACTTCCGCTCACGAAGCGTTGCGCATCGGCGGTGGCTGTCGCCAGGTCGCGTAACGCGGCGTCGAGATCGCCGGTGTTGTCGTCGAGCGTTCCCATCAGTGCGCCGAGGCGGTGCTCGAAGTCGACGATCGCTCCACTGCTGTCGCGCAGTACCGTGACCAGATTCTGCAAGCCCTTGATGATGTCGACGATGTTTCCGCTTCCGTCGGCGAAGATTCGTGCGACAGCTGATAACTGGGCCAGCATCTGTCGAAGCTTCACGCCGTTGCCGCCCATTGCGTCAGCGGTGTCGTCGATCAGCCGAGCCAGCGCCGGCCGCGCTGTCTCGCTGCTGGGCCCCAGATCGGTTGACAGCCGCATCAACTGGGTCTTGACGTCGTCCCATTCGACGGGGACGGCAGTCCGCTCGACCGGGATCACCGCACCCGACGGCATCGTCGGACCGCTGTCTCGGTAGGCCGGAGTCAGCTGAAGGTAGCGGGCCGCCACCAGATTCTGCGCGACGATGACCGCCTGGGCGCCGGCCGGGATGGACACCCCCGGGTCGACGCGAAGGACCATCTTGACCTGCTTGCCGACCGGCTCGATGGACTCGATGCTGCCTACTTTGACCCCGGACACGCGCACCTCGTCGCCGGCGTAGATCGCGGTGGCGGCAGTGAAGTACGCGGTGATCGTGGTCGCCGGATAGACCGTGTGCCGAACCAGCACGGTGGTGCCTGCCGCCGCGAGGGCGACGAGTACGGCGGCGGTGCCTGCGACGATCTTGCTGCGGAACGTCACCGTGGACCCTCCTGCGGTTGGGGCGGAATCCCGTTGTAGGGGAACGGGAACTCCGCTCGCGGTCCGGCGTTGTCCGGCGGTTGTCCCGCGTCCGTCCCGCGACGGAATCCGAATGCGTAATCGAAGAATGGCTGCAGGAACGCCGCGGGCACGACGTTGGCGGTGTAGGCCTGGTAGTAGAAGCCGCTCGATACGGCCTCTCCCATCGTGATCTCGTATTTGGCCAGCCCTGGCAGTGCCTTGGCGATGTTGTCGCGGTTCTTCTGCAGCACTTCGGTGACCGAGTTGAGCTTGGTCAAGGTGGGCGCCAGCTTGGCTTCGTTGTCGTGAACCAGCGCCGAGAGCTGCCTGCTGACCGACGAGGTGTTGGCCAGGAGGTCGGCGATCGCCTGACGGCGTTGCGCGAGGACCGCGATCAGGTCAGCCCCGTTCAGGATGAGCGCGTTGACCTGCTCACGGCGTTCGGACAACACCCCGGCCAGATCCGAGGCGCTGTGCAGGAGCTCCCGCAGTGTGTCGTTGCGGTTGTTCATCGACTGGGACAGCCGGGTCAGCCCCGCCAGCGTGGGTCCGAGTTGCGGCGCCATCGAATCGACAGTGTCGGAGAGGGTTTCGAGCGATTTGTTCAACGTCGCGGTGTCCAGCCCCGATGCGTTGGCGGTGAGATCTCCGATGACGTCGGTGAGCACGTAGGGCGACGAGGTTCGCGATGCCGGGATCGGGTCGGACGGCTTCTGTGTCCCGGTGCCCGCCGGGACCAGCGTGACGATTCGCGCCCCGAGCACGGTTCCGGTCTTGATATGTGCGGTGGTCTGCGATCCCAGGTGCACGGTGCCGTCGACGGTGAAGGTCACCAACGCATCACCGCGCAGCAGTGTGACCGACGAGACGGAGCCCACTTTGATACCCGAGACCACCACGTCATTGCCGGCTACCAGCCCACCGGCTTCGGGGAACACCGCCTGGTAACGCACCTGCGTCGCCCACGACCACAGGGTCTGGGGCGCCAGGCCGACAAGCGTCACCAGAATCGCCACCGAGACTCCGATGAAGCCGGCCCGGACAAGCGCTGCGCCACGGTATTTGCCCATCACGGCTCAGCGCACCTTCCGCTGGTCTGTTTGATCCAGGGGAAGACCGCGGTCCTGCCCTGCAGGTCGGTCACACGCACCGACATGCCGCACACGTACATCTGGATGAAGCTGCCGTAGGCGCCCAGCCGGCTCAGCTTTCGATAGTTCTCCGGCGCCTTCACCAGTGCCCGATCCACCCGTTCTTTGTCCTGATCCAGAATCGGGGCGAGTCGGCTCAACTGCTCGACCACCCCGGACAGCGGTGGTCGCGCGGCGGTGAGCAGGTCGGCCAGCGACGCGGTGCCGGCGTCGAGGGCGGTGATCGCCGCACCGACCGGATCGCGGTCGGCGGCAAAGCCGGTGATCAACTTTTCGATGCGATCGATTGATGCCGAGAATCGGTCACCCTCGGCCGTCAGCGTGGACAGGACGACCTTTCAGGTTGTCGATGAGTTGCTCGATGACACTGTCGTTTTCAGCCAAAGCGGTGGTGAACGAGGACGTCTTCGCGAACAGCGATTCCACAGTCCCGCCCTGCCCCTGCAGGATCTGCACCAGGGACGCCGTGAGGGCGTTGACGTCGTGCGGATTCAGGCTCGCAATCACCGGCTTGAGCCCGGAGAGCAACAGGTCGAGGTCGAGGGCCGGTTCGGTGCGATCGATGGGGATCTGGGAACCGGCGGGCAGCACGGCAGTCGGGCCCGGTGCGTCGACCAACTCCAGGTAGCGGTCACCCACGAGGTTGAGGTAGCGCACCGCGGCCTTGGTCGCGCCGGTCAACAGGACGTCGCGGTCGGCGTCAAACGTCACCAGGGCGGTCGCGTCGGCGCGCAGCGTCACCGTTTCGACCGTGCCGATCCTGATGCCGGCCGCCCGTACGCTGTCGCCGGGCTTGAGCCGGGATGCGTCGGCGAACACCGCCGAGTATCCGTTGGTGCTTCCGGTGCGGTACTGGGCGAACGTCATGAACAGCAATGCCGTCGCGGTGACCATCACCAGCACGAACACGGTGAACTTGACTGTGGTCGCCCGTAATGACCGCATCAGCCGGGCTGCCCGACCTGTGCGGAGTTTCGGGGTGGGCCGTCCAGCGGACCGTACAACAGCTGCTTGAGACCGTCGGAATTCAGCAGAATTCCTTGATTGCCGTACTGGGCGGGATTGGCACCGATATCAGTCACCAGGAAGGGCGGTTTGGTGTTGGGAGCCAGGTGCGGCAGCCCCTGGTCGGCGCAATGCGGCCCGCCGGTCGCGGCCACCTTCGGCAGGTCAGCGGGATAGCGGTACCGCTCCAAGCCCATGGTGAAGCTCACCGAAACAACGGCTCCGGGGTCCGGCTGTGGCGGCGCTTTGGCGATCGGGAGAAGACCGGCAAGCGTGCAGTTCAACGCTTCGCGGTAGCGGTTGGTCAGGTCCGTGGTGGGTACCAGGATGCGCAGGACCTCGGTGAGCGCCGTCCGATTCCCGTCGACGACGTCGGTTCCGACATCGGCCAGTCCAATTGCGCTGAGCAGCAACGCATCCAGATCGTCCTGCCGGTCGACGATCGTCTGACTGATCCGCGTCACATTGTCCACCGACCTCATCAGGTCGGGCGCCGCGTCGGAGTAAGCACCGACCGCCACGTCCGCCGCGCGGATGTCGTGGCGCAGATCGGGCAGGCTCGGCTCGAGCTCGGCCAGCAGGGTGTCGATGTCCGAGAACATCTTTCCGAGCTGCTCGCCACGGCCGTTCATTGCTCCGGCGAGGACACCGAGAACCTCGTTGAGCTTCTCGGGTTGCACGTGTGAGAGCAGCGAGGTGAGGCGCTGGAAGACGGTGTTGATTTCCACCGTGACATTGGTCGCGTCGATGACCTGCCCGGAACGCAGTGGCTGCGCGGACGGATGCTCCGGCGTGGTGAGCTCGACGAGCTTGGCGCCGAACACCGTCGGTGAGGAGATGTCGACCATCACATTGCCGGGGATCAACGGCAGCTGTGCCGGATCGATCGAGAGATGAAGAACCGCTTGACCGTTGGGACTCTGGTCGATCGACGACACCGTGCCGACCTCGACGGCGCGCAGCTTCACCTTGGCGCCGGGGTTCATCACCAACCCCGCGCGCGGCGAGAGCACTGTGATGGGCACGCTCGGGGTGAGGTCGCCCCGAAACATGATGACCGACACCGCGACCACCGCGGCGAGCACGACGACGGAGCCCAGTCCCACCGCGACGCGGAGCGTGCCGCGCACATTCGATGTCGCGTCGCGGTGAGTCACGTCGGCACCCTCCCTGGCTTCGGGAGAATTCGTACCACACTGATGTCAGTACTGACTAGATTTATGTCACAACTGACGCGTGTTTGCGGCGCAGCGGGTCAGTGGAGCCCGTTGGGTGTCACTCAGGAGACGGCAGGCTGCGGCGAGGGCGCGACGATCAAGGCCCGGCGCACCGCGCGCCGACGGGAAACATGCGCGGCAGTCAACGCGCCCAGAATGCCCAGCGTCGATGTCGTCAGGATCGACAATCCGGTGTTGGCCATGATCAGGTAACCGAACGCCGCCGCGACCGCCAGCAGCGCGTACCGTGCGGTGGTCCAATGCGCGGGATGGCCGAATCGGGTGCCGACCGCCATGCCGAGAATCAGCGCCACGCCATGGCCGACGTTGGTGAAGTCACCGAAGGTTCCGATGGCCGAACCGACCGCGACCGCCAGCCACCATCCCGTCCACGCCGCGCGCCACTGGCGCGGTATCGCCGCGGTCAACGCGCCGAGGACACCGACTGCCCCGTAGCTCATGCCGACGTCGGTGGCGTTGACGATCGACCATGATGCCAACCCGGCGGCCAGTGCGCCTGCCAGGCCGGCTGCGACGAGCAGCGTCGCACCGACATGGCCGACGACGAAGGCCACCACCATCCGGCGGCTGTGCCACAACAGTTCGGCCAGGCCGAGAATCGCGAACAGACCGGGCAGCCAGATGTAGATGGGTCCGGTTTCGGTGACGAACGCGCTGCCGATCAGGGTGCCGATCCGGCCGTGCGCGAGATTGTGCAGATTGGTGCTCGCATGCCAGATGACCTGTTCACGGAAGTGCGGGCCGAGCGCCAGCAGCACGGCCGCCACCGCCACGAGCGCGGCGGTGTAACCCAGGGTGACTCGGAGGCGGACCAGCCTCGTCAGCAGTGAAAGGACCATCTCCATCCACTATGCCTGGGCTTGGAGATCGTCTCCATCGTCCTCGACTGGCAGATCCCTGCGGGTTTTGAGCCGGTACATCGCCAGATCGGTCGGCACTCCCGTGGCGCGCGGGGCGAACACCTGACGCCTGATCCGCTTGACCGTGACGCCCAGCGCGTCGAGTTCGTCGGGGGTGATGCACTCCAGTGTCTCCCCCGACACGACGAGTCCGCCCCGGGTCGCGCGGTCCATCACCCGGGCGGCGATGTTGACGTCGACGCCGAGCCAGTCCGAGCCGATGCGTTGCGGCCTACCGGTGTGGATCCCGGCGCGCATACGCGGCGTATAGCCCTCTACCTCGACTGTTCGGACGGCCTCGCGGGCGGCCATGGTGGCGCGCACGGCGGTCGCGGGGTCGGCGAAGACAGCCATGATGCCGTCGCCCATCCGCTTGACGATGTGGCCGCCGGCATCGAGCAGCGGCGGCTCGACCACCTGCGCGACGCGGCGCAGCAGCCGCAGAGTGGCGTCGTCACCCGCCTGCAGCGACCAGCTGGAGAACCCCACCAGATCGGTGAACACGAGCGTGACCTCCGGGTTGGCCGGACGTCCGGACACGCGCTCGGTGAGCGCCTGCCAGATCTGCAGTGTGGCCAAGCTCACCTCGCGGGTGGCCGCTTCACGGTCGCGCAACAGGCGGTCGGCGGCACGCGCCGCGGCGCGAGCCCCGCCGTCACCCGCCGCGGACAGCGGGTCGCCGAAGTCGGGATCGCCGGGCAGCATCCGCCGGGCACGACGAACGAGAGCGATGACACCGGGGTTGTGATTGGTGTTGTGCCACCACGCCGCGGGCCCGCGCCCGGGCCGCACCAGTTGGTTGACGTCAACGAGGGAATCGGGTTGATCGTCGAACGGCTCGACGTCCACAAGATCAAGCCTAGGCAACGCTTTTCGGGCCGGCCAACCAGGTGTGACGCGGTCGACGTCTCGCTATGCCAAACGACTGGTCACAGCTTCGTCGCCATCGTAGACAACGTCCGTTGTCAGACCTATCGTTAGGCGATGAGGTCAACGTCGACCACAAATAGCGCCGAGCCGCTCGGGCCGGACTCCCTGACGTGGAAATACTTCGGCGATCTGCGCACCGGGATGCTCGGGGTGTGGATCGGCTCGCTGCAGAACATGTACCCGCAGCTGGGCGCCGGAGTGGAAGAACACTCGATCCTGCACCGCGAGCCGCTTCAGCGGGTCGCGCGCTCGGTGTATCCGATCATGGGCGTGGTGTACGACGGGGACCGAGCCCGCCAGACCGGCGAGCAGATCAAGGGTTTCCACCGCGGCATCAAGGGCGTCGACGCCGCGGGCCGCCGCTACCACGCGCTGGACCCCGAAACGTTCTACTGGGCGCACGCCACCTTCTTCATGCTGATTCTGAAGGTGGCCGAATACTTCTGCGGCGGCCTGACCGAGGCAGAGAAGCGCCAGCTGTTCGACGAACATGTGCAGTGGTACGCGATGTACGGGATGAGCATGAAGCCGGTCCCGGAAACGTGGGAAGACTTCTGCGAGTACTGGGACAGGGTCTGTCGCGACGAGTTGGAGATCAACAAGGCGACGCTCGAGATCTTCGATATCCGCATTCCGAAGCCGAAGTTCGTCCTGATGCCGACGCCGGTGTGGGATCAACTGTTCAAGCCGATGGTGGCCGGCCAACGGTGGATCGCCGCCGGCTTGTTCGACCCGGTGGTGCGGGAGAAGGCCGGAATGCGGTGGACACCCGGTGACGAGGTGGTCCTGCGGTTGCTGGGCAAGGCGGTCGAGGTCGCGTTCTTGGCGGTACCGGACGAGATCCGGCTGCACCCCCGCGCGTTGTCGGCGTACCGGCGGGCCTCAGGACACATTCCCCCGGACGCGCCGCTGGTCGAAGCACCCGGTTTCATGGCACCCCCTAAAGATCGCCGTGGACTGTCCATGCACTATGTCCCTCGGACCAAGAGCCTCGTCGCGCGTGCGGGGTCGCTGGTCCACACGACGTTCTCACTTGCCGGTTTGCGGCCCGCCCGAGGACGTTCCGCCGCCGCCTGAACCGGAGAACCCATGATCGAATGGTCCGACGTCGATATCGCCGTGCGCGACGCCGTCCGTGAGTTCGTCGACAAAGAGGTGCGCCCGCACCTCGACGACCTGGAGAGCGGCGATATGGAGCCGTACCCCATCATTCGCAAACTGTTCGCCACCTTCGGCATTGCCGAGATGGCGCGCGAGTCGCTGGACAAACGACTGGACCGGCTGCGGGCCGGCACCGAGTCGAAGTCCGGCGGCGGTGGTGGCATGTTCGGCGACGGCGGCTCGGCCGGAATGGGTTTCGTCCTGATCAGTGAGCTGTGCCGGGTCAGCATGGGTTTGGTCACCGGGATGGGTGTCAGCCTGGGGCTCACGGTCCCGACGATCCAGAGCCGCGGCACGCTGGCCCAGCAGGAGCGCTGGCTGCCCGAGCTGGTGACCTACGACAAGATCGGCGCATGGGCGATCACCGAGCCGGATTCGGGCTCGGATGCGTTCGGCGGCATGAAGTCCTACGTGGTGCGCGATGGGGACGACTACATCCTCAACGGGCAGAAGACGTTCATCACCAACGGACCCGACGCCGACGTCGTGGTGGTCTACGCCAAGCTGGACGAGGGCGACGGGGCGGACAAGCGCGATCGCAAGGTGCTGACGTTCGTGCTGGACCGCGGGATGGAGGGCTTCGTTCAGGCAAAGCCGTTCCGCAAGATGGGCATTCACAGTTCGCGCACCGGTGAGTTGTTCTTCAACAACGTCCGGCTTGGCCGCGACCGGTTGCTGGGCGAGACCGAGGAGAACAAGTCCGGAGACGGCCGCGACAGCGCCCGCTCGAGTTTTGCCGCGGAGCGGATCGGCGTGGTGTCGATGGCGCTCGGGGTTATCGAGGAATGCCTGCGGTTGTGCACCGATTACGCAAAGACGCGCACCTTGTGGGGCAAGGAGATTGGTCAGTTCCAGTTGATCCAGCTCAAGCTGGCCAACATGGAGGTGGCCCGGATGAACGTGCGCAACATGCTGTTCCGGGTGATCGAATGCGGGCAGACCGGCACACCGATTTCGCTGTCCGAGGCGTCGGCGATGAAGTACTACTGCTCGCAGGCCGCCACCGATGTGGCGATGGAAGCTATCCAGCTGTTCGGCGGCAACGGGTACATGACCGAATACCGGGTGGAACAGCTTGCCCGCGATGCCAAGTCGCTGATGATCTATGCAGGCAGCAACGAGGTACAGATCACCCACGTGGCCAAGGGGCTGCTCAGCAGTTGAGCGTCGGAGCCTCACCCGACTTATAGGGTTGCTGCCCGCCTTCGAGCGACAGCTGGCGGGCATGGGCGCGCAGCGCTGCCGCACGCTGATGAATACGGTGTTCGGTCCCGCGTGGGATACCCCACTTGGCCGCATAGAGCCCGCGGCCAAGTGGACGGACTCGGTCGTGGACCCTTTCCCATCGCAGCGCGTCCGAAATCGCCTTGGACGGCCTGCCGGCGACGGTAAAGCCCCAGTCGTCGAGCGCCACGATCAGGTCGGCAACGGTCGTGGGGCCGTTGAGTTGCAGATATCGGGTCAACACGTAACGGAGACTCGTCCCCCGCAGCAACAATGAGTTGGTCATGCCGCCAACGTCGCACAGCGCACCGACACAGGCCGGATTGTCGCTCGGAGGCGGGCACCAACCCTATGGTCTCGCTTCACCGCCGGTCCCGAGGGCACGGGCCAGCGCTCGGTGGACGGCGCTGCGCCCCAGCTGGACCTTGAATGCGTTCTGACTCAGCGGCCGGGCGCCCGCCATTGCCTGCTCCCCGGCCCTGCGCAGCACCGCGTCCTCGGGCCGCCTGCCGATCAAGGCTGCTTCGGCCGCGGGCACCCGCCACGGCCGCGGAGCGACGCCACCCAGCGCGACCGCCGCCGACACGATCACCCCGTCGATCAGCTCGACACCGACCGCCGCCGACACCAGCGCAAAGGCGTAGCTGTGTCGATCACGCAGCTTGAGATACCACGAGTGCGCCGCAAATGCCGACGGAGGCAGCTCGACAGCAGTGATGAGTTCTGCAGGCTCCAGGCAGTTTTCGCGATCCGGGGCGTCCCCGGGCAGCGTGAAGAAATCGGCGATCGGGATGCTGCGGGCGCCGTCCGGACCCTGCACGTGCACGACGGCGTCGAGAATAGCCAGCGCCACCGCCATGTCGGAGGGATTGGTCGCCACGCACTGCTCGCTCCCCCCGAACAGCGCATGTTCGCGGTTGAACCCGTCAAATGCGGCGCATCCCGATCCGGCCATCCGCTTGTTGCAGCGGTCGAATTCGGTTTGCATGAAGTACGGGCATCGAGTTCGTTGCAGCAGGTTGCCACCCACGGTGGCCATGTTGCGCAACTGCGTGGTGGCGCCGCTGAGAATCGCGTGCGACAACACCGGGTACTGGCGCCGAATCAACGGATGATTGGCCAACGCGCTGTTGGTGACGCCGGCACCGATGCGCACACCGCCGGTGTCGGTGCTCACCACCGAGGTCAGCCCGAGGCGCCGAACGTCGACGAGCGCTGACGGCTGCAGCACACCGTTTTTCATCAGATCGACGAGGTTCGTGCCACCGGCGAGGTACGAGCCGCCGGTCTCGACGACGGAACGGATCGCGTCGTCCACCGACACCGCGCGCCGGAAGTCGAAAGTTTTCACTGCGACGTCGCCTTCGCGGCCGCCGCGACGGCATCGACGATGTTCGAGTAGGCGCCGCACCGGCAGACGTTGCCCGCCATCCGCTCCCGGATCTCCTGCTCGGTCAGCACCGGGTGACCCGCGAGCGAGCCGTCGCGGTCACCGTCGAACGATGCCGCAGACAGATCACCGCGGGCATGCTCGCGCAGCAGCGCATGCGCCGACGAGATCTGGCCCGGAGTGCAATAGCCGCACTGGAACCCGTCGTGGTCGAGGAAGGCCTGTTGCACCGGATCGAGGGTGTCGCTGCCCCCGATCCCTTCGATCGTCGTCACTGCCGACCTGTCCACCGACACCGCCAGCGCCAGGCAGCTGAGGATCCGCTCACCGTCGACGGCCACCGTACAGGCGCCGCACAAGCCGTGGTCACACCCTTTCTTGGTACCGGTCATCCCGAGCCGCTCCCGCAACAGGTCCAATAGTGTGGTCCGGACATCGACGGTGATCTCGTGCAGCGTCCCGTTGATGCGAACGGCGATCCCGTGTTCGGATACCATCAGCTCCCCTGACTTGCGACGTCGTGAATCATCAACTGCTCCAATGTGATCGGCAGGTCTCGGATCCTGCGACCGGTGGCGTGGAAGATCGCGTTGGCCACCGCCGCTGCGACGCCGCAGGCGCCGATCTCCCCGATGCCGCGGGCTCCGATCGGGTCCAGGCCGAAGTCGGGTTCGTCGACGAACGTGATGTCGAAATCGGGCCGGTCGGCGTGGGTCGGGACGTAGTACTCGCCGATGAGTTGCGAGGTCCGGGTGTCGTACGGAACCTGTTCCAGCAGCGCCATGCCGACGCCGAACGTGATGCCGCCCATCACCTGATTGCGGGCCAGTGCCGGGTTGAGGACTCGCCCGCAGTCCATCACCGCAACCCAGCGGGTCACCGTGGCCCGCCCGATCTCCTCGTCGACCTCGACTTCACAGAAGTGCGCGCCGAACGACTGCGAGACGCTGTCGCGCTGCTGACCACCGTCGACCGAGACCGTGAAACTCAACTCGTCGAGGTAGCGCTTTCCACCGTTCGCGATCACCTCGGCGACCGCCATCCGGTGGCTCGCAGAGACCACCTCGCCATCGACGATCCGGATGTCGCCTGCGCCGTGGAACGGCGTGCTCTCGTCGGCTGTCAGCACGGCACGCAACCGGTCGACCCATCGGGTTGCGGCGGCATGGACGGCCGAACCGACCGTGGCCGTCGTCTGCGACGCTCCGCTGTACGGGGCGTCCGGAAACAACGAGTCACCGGAATCGAATGTCACGGAAGACAACGACAAGCCCGTGGCGTCGGCGGCGACCTGACACATCGCGGTGCGCACCCCGGTGCCGATCTCGTGGGTGGCCGAAGCGAACCGCACCGAACCGTCAGCGGCAGTGGTCACGCTGCACGAGGCCGGCATCCGGCGACCGGGATACGTCGCGGTGGCCATCCCCCATCCGAGTTGAATTCCGTTGTCGGACAAGGACCGCGGCTCGAGAGGACGCTTTTCCCAGCCGAACCGGCGCGCCCCGACGTCGTAACAGTCG
Organism: Mycolicibacterium rhodesiae; assembly: GCF_002086695.1. Lineage (GTDB taxonomy): Bacteria > Actinomycetota > Actinomycetes > Mycobacteriales > Mycobacteriaceae > Mycobacterium > Mycobacterium rhodesiae. The sequence goes on along the minus strand of NZ_MVIH01000020.1, from coordinate 34,804 downwards.
AGGAGATGCTTGCCCGACCACGGTTTGCCGCTGGCCTGGTCGGCGTCGGCGTGGTTGCGGATGCGGAGTTCCAACGGGTCCATACCGAGGTCGACGGCGAGTTCGTCCATGGCGGATTCCAGCGCGAACAGACCGGGCGCCTCCCCCGGTCCGCGCATGAAACATGGTGTGGGAGCATTGATTCGCGCGGTACGGTGGGAGACCACCAAACGCGGTGTCCGGTAGAGGATGCGGCTGGACAGCCCGGCCGGCTCGCAGAAGTGGGCCACCGTCGACGTCTCGGTGACCGTGTGATGCTCGATGCTGGACAGCGCACCGTCGTCGTCGGCGACCAGACGGATCTGCTGGCGGGTCCGAGGCCGATGTCCGGTCGAGGAGAACATCTGGTTGCGGGTGAGGACAAGCTTGACCGGCCGCCCGATCTCCCGTGCGGCGACCGCGCACAACACCACATGCATCCATAGAAAGCTCTTCGACCCGAACGCACCCCCGACCAGGGGTGCGATCACCCGGACGTGAGGCTCCGGGATGCCCAGATACGCGGCCAGCGCTGCACGTTCACCGGTGATCCAACGAGTCGAATCATGCACGGTGAGCAGATCACCGTCCCACTGCGCGATGGTGGCCGAGAGTTCGATCGGATAGTGCGCGTTGAGCGGTGTCGTATAACTGACGTCCGTGCGTACCGCACCGGTCGGCTCATCACGCGGCCCTCGATGGTCCTGCAGTTTCTCCTCGTCCAACTTCACGAAGTGATCCGGAAGGTAACTGCCGTAGCGGATCTGGCCATCCTTCTCGTCCGGCGCCGGGGTGGCGCCGAGCACCTCGTCGATGCCCAAGACGGCGGGTTGCACCTCGTAACGCAGGTCGAACAACGACGCCGCATGGGTGGCGTTCTCCGGCGAATCGGCGACAACCACGGCCATGTGCTGGCCGACGTGCTGAACGGTCAGATCCGACAGCGGTGGCCTGCGCTCCATCGGAAGGTCGAACGTGACGTCATCGGGCAGTCGATGCAGGACGGGACAATTCAACGGAGTCACCACATGCAGGGCGCCCGGTGCCGCGGCCGCGCGCTCGGCACTCTCCCGCAGTGACTCGACGGTCACGATGCCGTGGGCGATCTCGGACTGCACCACCGTGGCATAGGCCAACCCGTCCACGACGGTGTCGGCCGTGTAGCGGGCACGCCCGGTCACCTTGTCCCGACCCTCGATCCGGGTGACCGCTAGTCCGATCTGCCGAGGCGAACTCATTCCGCCATTGTGCCTGAGCTGCCGTCGGCACGCTGGACACGCGCGCTCTGATACAGGCAAATAGCCGCAGCGGCAGCAACATTCAGGCTTTCGGCGCCGCCGGTCATCGGGATCGTCACCCGCCGGTCGGCCGCTGCGGCAACGTCGGCGGACAGTCCTTGCGCTTCCGGCCCGAACACCCAGGCGGTCGGCGCGGCCAAGACCGGATCGGCGTCGTCCAGGCTCATCTCGCCGTCCAGCGTCGTCGCCAGCACCTGCAGGCCCGCGGCGTGCAGCCGGGCGAAAACGTCCTCGACATCGTCGGCGACCACCACCGGCACCGCGAAGATGCTGCCCGCCGAGGACCGTAAGACCTTGCCGTTGTAGGGATCCACGCTATGCCCGGCGAACACCACCGCCGCGGCTCCCATCGCGTCGGCCAACCGGATCAGGGTCCCGGCATTACCCGGCTCCGACAGTTCGACCGCCACCACCACCAACTGCGGCCGGTCAGCCAGCACCGCGTCGATATCATTCTCGGGCGTCGTACACACCGCGACCACTCCCGATGGCGTCACCGTCTCCGAGAGCGCCTTGGCCGCCCGCTCGGTCACCCGGTGGACCGTCAAACCGGTGAGCAGCTGAGCATGGCGCTGCACGGCGGCATCGGTGGCGAACACCTCGATCACCAGTCCGCGGCGGCCCGCAGCCTCGACCAGGTTGGGCCCCTCGGCCAAAAAGCGCCCAGCACGACGACGCCCGGTGTGGCGCTGCAGTTTTACTGCAGCCGCCACCCGGGCGGATCGTTCAGTGAGTGCCTCTGACTGCGGAATGTCAGGCGGCTTCACCGGAGGGAGCGTTGACGTCCTCCGGCAGCGCGCCCTTGGCGACCTCGACGAGCGCGGTGAACGCGGCCGGGTCGCTGACGGCGATCTCGGCGAGGTTCTTGCGGTCAACCTCGACGCCGGCGGCCTTCAGGCCCTGAATCAACCGGTTGTAGGTGATGTCGTTGGCGCGGGCCGCCGCGTTGATGCGGGAGATCCACAGCTTGCGGAACTCACCCTTGCGGGCACGACGGTCCCGGTAGGCGTAGGTCAGCGAATGCAGCTGCTGCTCTTTGGCTTTGCGGTAGAGCCGCGAGCGCTGGCCGCGGTAGCCCTTCGACGCCTTGAGTACTGTGCGCCGCTTCTTCTGGGCATTGAGTGCGCGCTTCACGCGTGCCATTGGGGTGTTCCTATTCTCGTTCGGTCAGAAAGTTGAGGGTTACGGCGCTTAGCCGTTCAGCATCGCGTTGACACGCTTGGCGTCGTTGGGCGCCACAACGGTGCGACCGTCCAGGCGGCGGGTGCGCTTGGTGGCCTTGTGCTCGAGCAGGTGGCGACGGTTCGCCTTCTGCCGCACGATCTTCCCGGTGCCGGTCTTGCGGAAGCGCTTCGATGCTCCGCTATGAGTCTTGGCCTTGGGCATTGGTCCTCAGTTCTACGTGGTCTCGGGGCCTAATTAGTGGTGTCTAGGTCGGTGGGTTGCGCCTCGGCCGGGCGCCCCGCGGGGGCGTCGGCGTCGTGCGCCGCCTTGGCGCGAGTCTTCGCGCCGCGGTGGGGTGCCAGCACCATCGTCATGTTGCGGCCGTCCTGCTTGGCGGAAGTCTCGATGAAGCCGTAATCGGCGACATCGGCACCCAGCCGCTGCAGGAGTCGGAAGCCCAGTTCCGGTCGCGACTGCTCGCGGCCGCGGAACATGATCGTGACCTTGACCTTGGACCCGGCTTCGAGGAAGCGGATCACGTGACCCTTTTTGGTCTCGTAGTCGTGCGGGTCGATCTTGGGTCGGAGCTTCTGCTCCTTGACGACGGTCTGCTGCTGGTTCTTGCGGGACTCGCGCGCCTTCTGGGCCGTCTCGTACTTGAACTTGCCGTAGTCCATGATCTTGCAAACCGGCGGCTTAGCGTCGGGGGCTACTTCGACGAGGTCAAGATCGGCATCCGCGGCGACGCGAAGAGCGTCTTCGATGCGCACGATGCCTACCTGCTCCCCGCCGGGTCCGATCAGTCGGACTTCAGGTACGCGGATGCGCTCGTTGACACGGGTCTCAGTGCTGATGGGGCCTCCCTGGTTCGGTTTCCTCTTCGGACCACCGCGGAGTCACAAGGAAACAGCCTGGGAGAAACCACGCCATCAGCGAGAAGGCCCTGCATGTAGCAGGGCCCAGTGCCGACCGATCACGGCTGACGCCGCCTGCGAAACCGCAGAACAGATACCCTTGCGGTACCTGCGACCGGACCGTTGTACCTGCGGAAACTTCCGTGGCCGACGGTGGGAGTGGGACTCCACTTGCTGTCCCTGGCGTACGCCGGGACGGTCGTGCATGCCAGTCTAGCAGGCATGACGGATCCAACTAGCATCCGCGAGCTGGGCGACATCCCGGCCGTGGAAGTGATCACCCGTGCCGCCGTGATGCTGATGAGCGCGGCGGCGGAGAAAATCGGGCTCTCCTCCCCTGATCCCGACACCAGCGAACACCGCGACCTCGACGAAGCTCGCCGGCTGATCACCGCGCTGGCCGGGTTGGTGAGCGCCTCCGCGGAGTATCTCGGCCCGCACGCGGGCCCGGTCCGCGATGGACTGAAGAGTCTGCAGCTGGCTTTCCGGGAAGCCAGTGTTGCCCCGGATGAACCCGGCCACGGTCCGGGCGAGAAATTCACCGGCCCCGTCTGGTAGCACACCACAGACAATTCGAATGTCGAAGTAATATCCTCGGCGGCACTATGACCGCCACCACGAGTCGGCCAACTTCTCGGTTCCGCTGGGTGCCCGCCGCGGCAGGCTGGATCATCGGCGTCATCGCGACGCTGTCGCTGCTGTCGAGCGTTTCGACGATCTTGCGGCATGTCATCGCGATACCGCGGGAGTTCATCAACAGCTATCTGTTCAACTTCCCTGACACCAGCTTCGCGTGGGCGTTCGTCCTTGTTCTGCTTGCCGCCGCGCTTGCGGCGCGCAAACGCATCGCCTGGTGGATTCTCGTCTTCTACATGCTGGCCGCATCGGTGTGGAACATCACCGATCTGCTGGCCGGCGACGAGACCGCAGCCGTGGACGCCGGCGAAGTCATCGGCCTGGTGTTCCACGTCGCCGCAGCGATCGCACTGGTGCTGGCCTACAAGGAGTTCTGGGCACGCGTCCGCCGGGGGGCCCTCCTCAAGGCCGCCGCGGCGCTGGTGGCCGGCTTGGTTGTCGGCACCGCGATCGGCTGGGCGCTGCTCGAATTCTTCCCCGGCAGCCTGGCCCGCGAGGACCGGTTCCTCTACGCACTCAACCGCGTCAGCGCGTTCGCCGGTGCCGGCTCCGAATCGTTCACCGGCCATCCGCACACATTCGTGAACGCACTGCTCGGCCTCTTCGGGGCCATGGCGCTGATGGTGGCCGCGATCGTGCTGTTCCAGTCCCAGCGAGCCGAGAACGCGTTGACCGGCGAGGACGAATCCGCCATTCGCGGGCTGCTGCAGGTGTACGGCAAGAACGATTCCCTCGGCTATTTCGCCACCCGTCGCGACAAGTCCGTCGTGTTCGCCGCCAACGGGCGCGCCGCGATCACCTACCGCGTCGAGGTCGGGGTCTGCCTGGCCAGCGGGGACCCGATCGGTGACCCGCGCGCCTGGCCGCAGGCCATCGCCGCGTGGCTGTCGCTGTGCCAGGAGTACGGCTGGGCGCCCGGGGTGATGGGTGCGAGCTCGACAGGCGCGCAAGCATTCCGCGAAGCCGGGCTCAACGCCCTCCAACTCGGCGACGAGGCGATCCTCTATCCCGACCAGTTCCACCTGTCCGGGTCCGACATGCGCGCTGTGCGCCAGGCCGTCACCCGGGCCCGCCGCGCAGGCCTGACAGTCCGGTTCCGGCGGCACCGCGACTTTTCTCCCGACGAGATGGCCGACGTGATCAGTCGGGCCGACGGCTGGCGCGACACCGAAACCGAACGCGGCTTCTCGATGGCGCTGGGTCGGCTCGGGGACCGCGCCGACGGTGACTGCCTGCTGGTCGAGGCCGTACACGGTGAGAACGACGTCGTCGCGATGCTCTCGCTGGTGCCCTGGGGCACCAACGGGCTGTCGCTGGACCTGATGCGTCGCTCGCCGCAGTCCCCCAACGGAACCATCGAGCTGATGGTGACCGAGCTGCTGCAGAACGCCGAAGAGCTTGGTGTCAACCGTGTTTCGCTGAACTTCGCGATGTTCCGCGCCGCCTTCGAGCAGGGCGCCCAGCTCGGCGCCGGTCCGGTGGCGCGGCTCTGGCGCGCCATGCTGGTGTTCTTCTCGAAATGGTGGCAGCTGGAGACCCTCTACCGCTCCAATATGAAGTACCAACCACAGTGGGTGCCCCGCTACGCCTGCTACGAGGACGCCCGGCTGGTACCGCGGGTCGGTGTCGCGTCCGTGATCGCCGAAGGCTTTCTGGTGCTGCCGTTTTCCCGGCGCACCAAGCAGCACACCGGCCACTACTCGGCGGTCCCCGAGGACCTGGCCGCATCCGGACGGCTGCACGCCGACGGCACGGCGCCCGATGCGCTCGACGAACCCGCCCACAACCCCGAGACCCGGCATCGCGACCGCATCCCGGACCAGGTTCGTGTTCGGATGGCGAAATTGAAAGCGTTGCAGTGCAAGGGAATCGACGCATACCCGGTGGGCAGCCCGCCGACCCACACCGTCGCCCAGGCGCTGGACGCCGCTGACGACGTCACCCTGAGCGTCGCAGGCCGGATCCTGCGTGCTCGTGATTACGGCGGCGTTGTGTTCGCCCAGTTGCGCGACTGGTCCGGCGACGTGCAGCTGCTGTTGGACAAGGCGACGCTCGACGGTGCCGCCGAAGACTTCGCCGCCGTCGACCTCGGTGATCTCGTCGAGGTGACCGGGCACATGGGATACAGCAAGAACGGCACTCGATCGGTGCTGGTTGCGCAGTGGCGCATGCTCGGAAAGTGCCTGCGCCCGTTGCCGGACAAGTGGAAGGGTCTGCAGGATCCTGAGGCGCGGGTCCGCGCGCGCTATGTCGACCTCGCCATCAACTCCGAAGCCCGCGACCTGATCCGGGCACGCAGCAACGTCCTACATTCGATCCGGGATACCTTGTTCGACAAAGGTTTTCTCGAAGTCGAGACGCCGATCCTGCAGCAGATCCACGGCGGGGCCAACGCCCGACCGTTCAAAACCCACATCAATGCATACGACCTTGACCTTTATCTGCGCATCGCCCCTGAGCTGTATCTGAAGCGGTTGTGCGTCGGTGGCGTGGAGCGCGTCTTCGAGTTGGGCCGGGCGTTTCGCAACGAGGGCGTCGACTTCAGCCACAACCCGGAGTTCACCCTGCTCGAGGCCTACCAGGCGCACGCCGACTACCGGGTGTGGATCGACGGCTGCCGCGAACTGATTCAGAACGCCGCGATCGCCGCCAACGGCTCCGCGGTGGTGATGCGGCCCAGGCGGGACTCCCCCGACCAGCTCGAGCCGATCGACATCTCTGGCACGTGGACGGTCAAGACCGTGCACGACGCTGTCTCCGAGGCCCTCGGCGAACAGATCGACGCGCACACCGATCTGGACGTCCTGCGCCGGTTGTGCCATGCCGCGCGGATCCCCTACCTGACCCACTGGGACTGCGGGGCCGTGGTGCTCGAACTCTACGAGCGGCTGGTGGAGGAACACACCGAAGCACCGACGTTCTACACCGATTTCCCGACCTCGGTGTCGCCTCTGACCCGTCCGCATCGCAGCAAGCCTGGGGTCGCCGAGCGCTGGGACCTGGTGGCGTGGGGGGTCGAGCTGGGCACCGCCTACAGCGAGCTGACCGATCCGGTCGAGCAGCGACGGCGGCTCCAAGAGCAGTCGCTGCTGGCGGCCGGTGGCGATGCCGAGGCGATGGAGCTCGACGAGGATTTCCTGCAGGCGATGGAATACGCGATGCCGCCGACCGGCGGCCTCGGCGTCGGCGTCGACCGGGTGGTCATGCTGATCACCGGTCGCAGCATCCGGGAAACGCTGCCGTTCCCGCTCGCCAAACCCAGGTAGCCCGCCGAAGGAACTTCACAGCGACCAGCCAGGAAGTGTCGTCACCATGAGAACGTGACCGCGGCTGATCACCAACACATTTCGTTGATGCACGGATGGTTGCCTCTCACGGTGCAGATCGTGGCCGGCCTGGTCCTGGTGTTCGCTGTGGGCTGGCGCACCCGGCGCTGGCGGCTGCTGTGGCTGCCGCTGGCCGCGATCGTCGGTATCGCCGCCGCCTGGTTCACCCAATGGAGCATCGCCGATGACGGCCTGGCCGGCGACCCCGCCCCGCGGCAGCTGTGGGTGTGGATCGCCGCCACGGGTCTGGCCGTGGTGGTGGCGGTCGTCGGCTGGCGCGGAACGCGCTGGTGGCGTCGGGGCATGTCGGTGCTGGCGATACCGCTGTGCGGGCTGGCAACGGCGTTGATGCTCAACCTCTGGGTGGGCTACCTGCCGACCGTGCAGACTGCCTGGAATCAAGTCACCGCGGGCCCGTTGCCCGACCAAACCGACCGCGCGACGGTGACCGCGATGGTGCAGCAACACGCCATCCCGGCCAAGGGAACCGTCGTGAAGGTGACGATCCCTTCGGACGCATCGCATTTCGCGCATCGCGACGAACTCGTCTACCTCCCGCCGGCGTACTACGCCACCAACCCGCCGCCGAAATTGCCGACGGTGATGATGATCGGCGGGGAGTTCAACACCCCTGCTGACTGGCTCCGTGCGGGCAATGCGATCAACACGATCGATGACTTCGCGGCCGCACATCACGGCAATGCGCCGGTGTTCGTGTTCGTCGACTCCGGCGGCGCGTTCAACAACGACACCGAATGCGTCAACGGCCCGCGTGGCAATGCTGCCGATCATCTGACCAAAGACGTTGTGCCGTTTATGCTTTCCAATTTCGATGTCAGCGCCGATCGCGCGCACTGGGGCCTGGTCGGCTGGTCGATGGGTGGCACCTGCGCCGTCGACCTCACCACGATGCATCCGGACATGTTCAGCACGTTCGAGGACATCGCCGGCGATCTGACCCCGAACTCCGGCACCAAGACCCAGACGATCTCCCGGCTTTTCGGCGGCGATGCTACCGCGTACGCGAACTTCGATCCTGCCACCGTCATCACCAGACACGGCCCCTACCAGGGTGTATCGGGGTGGTTCGCCATCGCGGGCGCACCGTCCGCGCAGCGAGCGACCCCCACGACAATCGAGACCGGCGCGAGCGGCCTCGGTGGCCGAGACAGCAACCCCAATCCGAACGACCAGACCGCGGCGGCGAACACCCTGTGCGGATTGGGCACCGCCAACGGGATCAACTGCTCGGTGGTGGCTGCGCCCGGCAAGCACGATTGGCCCTTCGCCGCGCGCGCCTTCGCCGACGCACTGCCCTGGCTGGCCGGCCAGATCGGGACACCCGGCATCCCGGCGGTTGCGCTGCCGGGCCCGCCGATGCCGCCACCGGGGCCGGTCACGATCGCCGCCGCCGGGAGGCCGCCCGGAGTACGGTGATCGTCATGCCCGACGAATCCGTCGCCGAACCACCGCTGGACTCCGGCTACAACGAATCCGGGGTGCCCACCTTCGAATCGGTGCAGGAGAAGATCGAGACGCGGTATGGAACCGCGCTCGGCTCAGCCGAATTGGATGCCGAGACACCGGAAGGTCGCACCGTCGAGGAGCAGTACGACGCCCGTCAGCGGGCGGCGGCCGAGCGGCTGGCAGAGATCCGCGAGTCGATGCACAAGCCGGGTCAATCCTGACCGGCAAAATCGTCGCGATCACCGGCGCCAGCAGCGGGATCGGTGCGGCGACAGCGCGGCTGCTGGCGCAGCAGGGTGCGGCCGTGGTGCTCGGTGCGCGCCGCGAGGACCGGCTGCACGACCTGGCCGACGAGATCCGCGAGTCCGGCGGGACGGCGTTGGCCGTTGCGACCGACGTGAGGCAACCGGCCGACGTGGAGCGATTGGTGAACGCCGCCGTGCAGGAGTTCGGCCGGCTCGACGTGTTCGTCGGCAACGCCGGCATCGCGCGGATCGGGCCGACAGCCGACCTCGACGTCCAGGGCTGGGACGCCATGATCGACGTCAACCTGCGCGGGGTGCTGCACGGTATCGCCGCCGCGTTGCCGGTCTTCCGCAGGCAGGGCCACGGCGATTTCGTCACCGTGGTGTCGACGGCCGGACTGAAAATCGTGCCGGAGATGGGCGTGTACGCCGCCACCAAGAACGCCGTGCGCACCCTGCTGGAGGCATTGCGTCAGGAATCCACCGACGGCGTCATCCGCACCACCTCGATCTCGCCGGGCTACGTCAATACCGAGCTGGACTCCTCGATCTCAGACCCCGAGGCGCGAGCACAGGCCCGCGCGGCGATGGAGAGCTTCGGCCTGCCGGCCGACGCCGTCGCCCGGGCGATCGCATTCGCGATCGACCAGCCGCGTGAGGTCGAAATCGGTGACATCACTATCCGGCCGACGGTGCAGGGCTAACTGACTTTGCGCCGCCGGGCCGTCCGTTTGGGTGCCGGTGCGGCGGGCAGAACGTCGGCGAGGAACTTGCCGGTGTAGCTGTTCGGCACCGCCGCCACATCTTCCGGAGTTCCCTGCGCGACGACGGTGCCGCCTCCGGAACCGCCCTCGGGCCCCATGTCGATGATCCAGTCCGAGGTCTTGATGACGTCCAGGTTGTGTTCGATGACGATCACCGAATTACCTTTGTCGACAAGGCCGTTGATGACCTTGAGCAGCTTGCGGATGTCCTCGAAGTGCAGGCCGGTGGTCGGCTCGTCCAGGATGTAGACGGTCCGACCGGTCGAGCGCTTCTGCAGTTCGGCGGCGAGCTTGACGCGCTGCGCCTCACCGCCGGACAAGGTCGGCGCCGGCTGGCCCAGCCGGACATAGCCCAGCCCCACGTCGACGAGCGTGCGCAGGTAGCGGTGGATGCTGCTGATCGGCTCGAAGAACTCCGCGGCGTCCTCGATGGACATGTCGAGCACCTCGGAGATCGTCTTGCCCTTGTAGTGCACCTCGAGCGTCTCGCGGTTGTAGCGCGCGCCGTGGCACACCTCGCACGGCACATAGACGTCCGGCAGGAAGTTCATCTCGATCTTGATGGTGCCGTCGCCCGAACAGGCTTCGCAGCGGCCACCTTTGACGTTGAACGAGAACCGGCCCGGCTGGTAGCCGCGAACCTTCGCCTCGGTAGTGGCGGCGAACAGTGTGCGGATCTTGTCGAACACACCGGTGTAGGTCGCCGGATTGGAGCGGGGGGTGCGCCCGATCGGCGACTGGTCGACCCGGACCAACTTGTCGAGGTGTTCCAGACCGTTGATCCGGGTGTGGCGGCCCGGGACCTGGCGCGCCCCGTTGAGCTTGTTGGCCAGCACGGTCGCCAGGATGTCGTTGACCAGAGTGGACTTTCCGGAGCCGGAGACGCCGGTCACCGACGTCAGCACCCCGAGCGGGAACGCGACGTCGATGTCGTGCAGGTTGTGCTCCCGCGCACCGATGACGGTGATCTCCTTGCGGCGATCGACAGGGCGGCGGATCGCCGGCACGTCGATGCTCTGCTTGCCCGAGAGGTAGGCGCCGGTGATCGAGTTGGGGTTACGCAGCAGATCGGCGTACGGGCCGCTGTGCACCACCTGGCCGCCGTGCTCACCGGCCGCCGGTCCGATGTCGACCACCCAATCGGAGTGCGCGATGGTGTCTTCGTCGTGTTCGACGACGATCAGCGTGTTGCCCAGATCCCTCAGCCGCGTGAGGGTTTCGATGAGACGCCGGTTGTCGCGCTGGTGCAGCCCGATCGAGGGTTCGTCGAGCACATAGAGCACACCGACCAGACCCGACCCGATCTGGGTGGCCAACCGGATGCGCTGGGCCTCACCGCCGGAGAGCGTGCCCGCCGCGCGGGACAACGACAGGTAGTCCAGCCCGACGTCGAGCAGGAAGCCAAGCCGCGACTGGACTTCCTTGAGCACCTGGCCGGCGATGGCCGACTCGCGGGCGCCCAGGGTGAGGGCGTTGAGGAACTCCGAACAATCGGCGATCGACAGCTCAGAGACTTCGGCAATCGATTTCGCGCCGTACTCCCCCGCGGCCAGCGTGACCGCGAGAATCTCCGGCTTCAGCCGGGTGCCGTTGCACTCCGGGCACGGCACATCGCGCATGAACCCGTCGTAGCGCTCTTTCATCTGCTCGGATTCGGTCTGCTCCATCCGCCGGTGCAGAAACGCCATCACACCTTCGAACTCGGCGTAATACGACCGGGTCCGTCCGTACCGGTTCTTGTAGCGGACGTGGACCTGCTCGTCGCAGCCTTCCAGAATCGCCTTGCGCGCCTTGGCAGGAAGCTTGCGCCACGGGGTGTTGACGTCGAATCCCATCGACTCACCCAGGCCGGCCATCATCCGGGTGAAGTACTCGGCGGTGTGGCCCATCGCCCACGGCGCGACCGCACCGTCGGCGAGCGTCAGGTCCGGGTCGGGAACCACCAGCTCGGGGTCGACTTCCTTGCGGATGCCGAGGCCGCTGCACTCCGGGCAGGCGCCGTAGGGCGAGTTGAACGAGAACGACCGCGGCTCCAGGTCGTCGACGGCCAGGGGATGTCCGTTGGGGCAGGCCAGCTTCTCGGAGAACCGCTGTTCGCGGTGTGGGTGGTCATCGTCGCGGTCGACGAACTCCAGCACGACGATGCCGTCGGCCAGATTCAGGGCCGTCTCGACCGAGTCGGTGAGGCGCTGCTTGGCGCTGGTCTTGACCGTGAGCCGGTCGATGACCACCTCGATGTCGTGCTTCTCCTGCTTCTTCAGCTTCGGCGGTTCGGTCAGCGAATGGACGACACCGTCGACCCGGACCCGGCTGTAGCCCTGGCTGTTGAGCTTGTCGAAGAGGTCGACGAATTCACCCTTGCGGGTGCGCACCACCGGGGCCAGCACCTGGAACCGCAGGCCCTCGTCCATGGCCAGCACCTGGTCGACGATCTGCTGCGGGGTCTGCCGCGCGATGCGCTCCCCGCACACCGGGCAATGCGGGGTACCGGCACGGGCGTAGAGCAGGCGCAGGTAGTCATAGACCTCGGTGATGGTGCCGACCGTGGAGCGCGGGTTGCGGTTGGTGGACTTCTGATCGATCGACACCGCCGGGGAGAGCCCCTCGATGAAGTCGACGTCCGGCTTGTCCATCTGACCGAGGAACTGGCGCGCGTAGGCCGACAGCGACTCGACGTATCGGCGCTGCCCCTCGGCGAAAATGGTGTCGAACGCCAGCGAGGATTTGCCCGATCCGGACAGCCCCGTGAAGACGATCAGACTGTCGCGGGGCAGGTCCAGGTCGATGCCGCGCAAGTTGTGCTCACGCGCACCTTTGACGATCAGCCGGTCAGCCACCGGCCCCCCTTCCTGCGGGTTTGTTGGCGAGACGACGCCGCTCCCCATGCTATGTCGGCCCACCGACAAGTAACGTGGCGACCATGACAGTCGTCGCCGACACCTACACCGGACACGTCGAACCGCAGACCGCTGCCCGCAGGACGGTGCCCGGCGCCACCATCCTGAAAATGTCCGTGGGCCCGATGGACAACAACACCTACGTGGTGACCTGTTCCCACTCCGGGGAAAGTTTATTGATCGACGCCGCCAACGACGCGGAACTCCTCGTCGACCTGGTGCGTGAGCACGCGCCGAAGCTGGCGCTGATCGTGACCAGCCACCAGCACTTCGATCATTGGCAGGCGCTCGAAGCGCTGGCCGAGGCGACCGGGGTTCCGACCGCCGTGCACGAGCTCGACGCCGAGCCCCTGCCGGTGGCGCCGCAGCGCTGCCTGGCTGACGGTGACACGATCGCCGTCGGCGACCTCGTGTTCGATGTGATCCATCTGCGCGGCCACACCCCCGGCTCGGTGGCGCTGGCACTGCGGCCCGCCGGCGAACGGACCGCCACCCACCTGTTCACCGGCGACTGCCTGTTCCCGGGCGGTGTGGGCAAAACGTGGGAGCCCGGCGCGTTCGAGCAACTGCTCGGCGACGTGACCAGCAAGGTGTTCGACCGGTACTGCGACGACACCGTGGTCTATCCCGGGCACGGCGACGACACCACGCTGGGCGCCGAGCGTCCGCATCTAGCCGAATGGCGCGAGCGCGGCTGGTGACGGTTCGTCCAGGCTGGCAGCCCACTAGGGAGGCAAGCCCCGAGCGCGCCTCCACGGTCGGCACTGCCCACACAGCAGAACTGTAGGTGCACTGCGAGAGAGCCACCTTCAACTAAGCAGGACAGTCCTCCAAATCTAGATCCCACTCAGTTCTGACAGTGAGAAGCGGAGCTGGCGCGGGGTCCGTCAGCGGGATGATGTCACCGATCAGGTCTGCATTTCCGCGGCCCTCGAATAGCGCCACACAAGGTTTAGCGTCGAGCCGAGACAAGAATCTCACGCCAGCTACACCGCCGTCGTAGAGGTCACCAGCAATCGTCTGGGTAACAACGCGCCGGTTCGTCGTAACCTCGTGCAAATCAAGGTGTTCCATGCCATTCTCGACCAGAAGTGCAGCGTGTCGATCTTCTATCTCTTGACGGACGGCAACGTCGGTTAGGTCAACCAGCGGGCCTTGAAGTCTCAAAAGCGCTGGAACCAGTACGTTCTGGCGGCGCCAGCTTGCAGTCACAGGCTCGGAGGCGAAGTCTTTAGCCGCTTCCGGCCCGTATCGCTCGATGTGCCTGAGCTTGGCACCAAGATTTGGCCGAAGGTCCGCCAGCACTTCGCGCAGGCAGGTTTCGGGCAAGTCCGCCATATAGGCCATATAGAGAGTGCGGAAGCGGTGGTGAATATCGTCGAACCGATGGCTGAAGCTGTATAGCTCGAGCGGCGTGAATTCAAGCGGGCTTGCGTGGTAGCCAACTCGCCACAACGAAAGTTCGTCGCCGACTTTGCTCACGCCTGAAAGCTAGCGACCTGTCTAGCCGCTTGCACGACCATCACGAAATCACCCGTCTCGGATGCACCGCCGAGAACTTCAACCGGCGCACGATCGTCGAGACGTGTGTTCGTGCCGAACAACCAGGCCCGCGCAGTCTTGCCGTCGTACGCATCGACAAGCATTCGGACAACTTTGTAGCCCTCTCGCAACCTACGTTCCGTTACCTCGTGTGGTTCCGGGCCGCCGACTCGCGCGTAACGGCCAATCTGTTTTGCGTCGGCAAGGCCTGCGATGGCTGCGGCGACTCGTTGTCCGACAGTTTCCTGCAGGTAGCTGGCGATTTCACGAATTGGGCGGGTCGTCGCCTCGACATCGAGCTTCTCAGCGGCACTGGCTGTCAAAACGGACATTTCTGGACCTCCGGGCGGGCTGTTTCCACCACAAGGCTACCACTGTGTCACCGCCAAACAACACCGGAAACAACACCACGCAGTTACCACGCCGAGCGTCCACACCTAGCCGAATGGCGCCAGCGCGGCTGGTGACGGTTCGTCCGGCTCGACGACGGTCGCCCTGTCCAGTCTCTTCTTGAGCCGTGCGCTCTTGCGCATCTGGATGATCAGGTTGGTCGAGGTGAACATCGGGATCACCCCCAGGAACGTCCGCTCCGACGGCGTGTGGCCATGCAAATACTCCAAGCTGCCGAAGATGTAGAAGATGCCCAACGTCATGAAGGCCGCTGGTACCGCGTAGGCGATGGGCGACCGGCGGATGTCGATGATCCGCTCGGCCAGGTTCCACTCGTCCCGTGACATGGGTTCGTTCTTGCGGAGCTTGCGCAGCGCTTTCTGATAGCCGTTCAGATCGTCGCCGAGCGGCAAGGTCCGCAAGCGCAGCAGGCGCCGGGTGTAGACGAACGCCAGGCTCGCAAATACCACCTCGAGTCCGAGCGCGACGAACATCAGCAAGCCCCACAAGCCCAGGCCCGATGTGTGTGTGCTGAGACTCATCGCGCCAACTCGAGGAATCTCGACGGCAGCGGGCGCGGGCGGACCAACGTCGGCCACCAAAACCACGGACCGAGCAGCCGGATCAGCGATGGCACGATGAACGATCGCACGATCAGTGTGTCGAGCAGCAATCCGATGCACACCGTAGTACCCACCTGCGCAATGGTTTTCAAGTCGCTGGCGAGCATGGCCAGCATGGTGAAGGCGAACACCAGACCAGCCGACGTCACCACCCCGCCGGTGCTGCCGAGCGCCCGGATCAAGGCGGTGTGCAATCCGGTGGTCTGGTAGCCGACGCCGATCTCCTCCCTGACCCTGGCGATCAGCAACAGGTTGTAGTCGGATCCGACCGCCACCAGGATGACGAAGGTGATCGGCAATACCAGCCAGTGCAGATGTAGCCCGATGAGGTGCTGCCACAACAACGTTGACAGACCGAACGCCCCGGCGAACGAGAACGCCACGGTACCGGGGATCACCATCGCGGCGATCAGACTTCGCGTCAGCACCAGCATGATCAGGAAGATCAGCACGAACGCGGCGATCGCCACGATCTTCAGATCCGAAGCGGCGTACTCCTTGATGTCCTTGTTGTTCGACGCCGCGCCACCTGTGTAGACCTTCGCCCCGGCCAGCGACGTCTCCTTCAAAGCCGCCTTCACCGCGTCGGGAAACGCGTTGACGTGGTCGATGCCCTCAGGCCCCATCGCATTGCCCTCGTGGGTGATGACAAACCGTGCCGCCTTGCCGTCCGGCGACATCATCAGCTGCATACCGGTTTTCACGTCTTCGTTGTCGAAGGCTTCTCGGGGCATGTAGAAGTAGTCGTCGCTGCGCGACTTGTCGAAGTCGTTGCCGACGTTGATCTGATCTTCGAAGGTCTGATCAGTCTGCGAGGACTGCAGATGCGCCGGGCCGTAGTTGTTCACGATGACCGTCTGCAGCGCCTGCGTCTCGTCGCGGGTTACCTTGAGCTGGGCGACCATCTGCGGCATGAGGGCATCAACGGCCTGAAAGTCGGTGACGGCGTTGTGGATCTGTTCATCCAAGGCGTCGATGCCGTCGAGCCCGTCGAACAACGACCGGAACGAGTAGCAGATCGGGATGTCGTAACAGTGCGGCTCCCAATAGAAGTAGCTCTTCAGAGGCCGGATGAAGTCATCGAGGTTCGAGATGTACTGGTTGATCTCATCGGTGACCTGCTGCAGGTTCTCCAGCGTGAGTACCGTGGCGTGCAGATCGTCGGCCAACTTCTGGGTCAGATCGATGGTCTTGCCCAGCGTCGCAACGGTGTCCGCCTGGATCTGAGCCTGGCGGTCGGTGTTGTCGTTGGCTTGTTCGTTGAATGGCAGTTGCTGACCGGCCGCGCCACCTTGCACAGTGAACAGGTACGGGATATTCGCGTGGTCCAGCGGCCGGCCGAGAGGTCTGGTGACGCTCTGCACCATGGCGACTCCGGGAAGTCGGATCAATTCCTTGGCTACCCGGTCCAGAGAGATGAAGTCCGCCGAATTGCGCATGTCGTGATCGGACTCGACCATCATCATCTCGGTGAACAGCTTGCTGGCCGGGAAGTGCCGATCCGAGGCGGTGAAGCCTTGATTGGCGGCGCCACTTGCCGGCTGGTAGGCGCGGTCGTCATAGCTCACCCGATAGCTCGGCACGAAAATCGCCCCGAGCGCCACCACCGCGGTGCTGGCCGCAAGTATCGGCACCGGCCAGCGCACCACGCTGGCGCCGATTCGTCGATATAGCCGCCCACGCCTGGCCTGCTTGGGATCGAAAAGTCCGAACAAGGTGCCCAGCGTGAGCAAAGCCGGAGCGAGTGTCAGCGCCGCAGCGATCGTGAACAGCATGCTGACGGCGACCGCCGGGCCCATGGTGTGGAAGTAGTCCAGACGCGCGAACGTCAGACAGAAACACGAACCCGCGATCGTCAGGCCCGATCCGATGATGATCGGGGCGACGCCGCGATAGGCGGTGTAATAGGCCTCTTCCCGGGTCTCGCCCAGCTGTCTGGCCTCGTGGTAGCGCCCCAACAGGAAGATGCCGTAATCGGTTCCCGCGCCAAGGGTCAGGGAGACAACGATGTTCACCGCGAACGAGGACATCGGGATGATGCCCCAATGGCCCAGGGTCGACACGACACCCTTGGCGATGAGGATCTCGAACAGCACGCTGTACATCGGAACGGCCACGTTCGTCAGTGAGCGGTACACCAGCAGCAACATCACGAAGATCAAGATGATGGTGACGATGGTGATGTTGTTCAGGCTCGAGTTCGCGATGGACAGGGTGTCCGACGCCATCGGCGCCGAACCGCTGACATACACCTTCAAACCCGTTGGTGGACTGTCTTTCCCGACAATGTCGCGCACGGCCTCCACGGATTGGTTTGCCTCGATCTGGCCGACGTTGCCCGCCAGCCGCAGCAGCACATAGGTGGACTTGCCGTCGATGCTCTGCGCGCCGGCCGCGGTGATCGGCTTACCCCACAGATCCATCACGTACTGCACGTGCCGGGTGTCGCGCTTCAGCCGCTGAACCAGCTCGTTGTAGTACTGGTGATCCTTTTCGTCGAGCGGACGGTCGGCCTCGAGCACGACCATGGTCAAGCTGGTGGAGTTGGACTCCTGGAATTTCTCCCCGATGTGGAGCAGCGCCACTTGTGATGGCGCGTAGGTGGGGATCTCGGGTCCGGCGAGTTCGGTGGCGACGTCCTCGACTTTCGGTATGAACGTGTTCGTCGAGATGGCCAGCACTGCCCAGAAGATGATGATCGGAATTGCGAGCAGGCGCACCATTCTGGGGAAGAACGGGCGCTTCGCCTGGTGTGCGCTCACGCCGACTTCACTCTGCAGGTCACGTCCGCGTCGTCACGATCGGCCGACTGCTGATCGCGCACAACGTCGTTCACCAGAATCCGACATGCGATGTGCGATCCGTGCACGTGCGCCGAGACGCTGCCCGACACCACCGTGAGTGTGGTGGTCTCGGTGTGCGTCCACGGCAGTTCGGCGAGGTCGACTTCGTGGGGATACCCGTCGATGTCGATGTAGTCCAGCATCCCGCCGCTGCCGAGGTCGCCGGACAACTCGTATGTCAGCCGTTTGGGCGTGAACTCCTCAGGGGCTTGCGGTGGGTCGACCGCCAGGACCGGACCCGGTGCCGACGACTGGCGAACCTTCCACATGCACAACGCGCCGACGACGACTGCGATGACAACCACCAAAGGTAGCCAGGTCCTGGCCAACACGACTCGGCCGTTAACGCGATGCCCCACATTTGCATCCTATGCAGAATGTAGTTGAGTAACGCAAGTCGAATCGTCGGCCGTCACCTTGAGGGTGGCTGTGAGTCTTCTATCGCGCTTTATCGGCGAGGCGCCGCGAACGCGCGGCAACGCTGATTTATTCCCGATGCATTACTTGAATGATATAAAAGGACTATGGAGTTAGCGGCCACCGTCGGCGTCGAGTCCGTTTCCGAGATGCTCGCGCTCGCGACGGACACCATGTGGCGGTATCTGATCAACCGCGACGATCTCAGTGCCAGCGCGGCATTGGTCCTCAATCGGTTGTCCCACGAAGGTCCGATGCGGGTGACGGCGCTGGCGGCTGCCGAGGGAGCCAGCCAGTCAGGTATGACACAACTGGTCCAGCGCCTGGAAGGACAAGGGCTGCTCGAGAGATCGAGCGATCCATACGACGGCCGAGCCTCGCGAGTCGCGCTCAGCGAGAACGGTAAGCGGAACTGGGATGCCCGAGCCGAGGTCCGCAAGCAGCGCATCGCCGAGTGGATGTCGACGGTCTCCGAGGACGATCAGGTGGCACTGTGGCTGGCCGCGAAAGTTGTTGTCCGCGTGCTCAGTGAGATGCGCGACGCGGCCCGTTAGGGACAGGTCGCAACGACCTCGAAGGGCTTGCTGACCGGGTTGCCTGCCGAGTCCGATCCGCTGGCGGTGCCCGTGATCGTGTAGGTGTTGCCGTCCTTGGTAGCGGTGGCCGTATCGCCCGGTACCCCGTCGGTGAAGTTCAGCACCACCCCGTTGACGTCGCCGAGCCCGACGGCGCGGACCTTGGACGCGTCCTGTTCGAGGCCGACGATCACCCCGGTGATCACTTCCCCAATTGCGATCGAGAACTTGCCGTCGGTCGTCGAGCACACCACCGGTCCGTCGACCTGCTTGGCCTGGCCGTCGATCGTGACCTTCGCGCCGGCCCCGGCGGCCGCGGCGCTCGTCGTGGTCGCCGCTCTCGAGGCCGTGGTTGCGGCCGCCGATGTCGTCTTGGCATCGCTGGAGGTCTCGTCCTTCGCACAACCGACCCCGCCAACCATCAAAATAGCCGCTGCGCCAACAACACTCAGCAATCGCACCGTCATCGTGATCACCTCCGCATGCCCGGCCACCCCGGGCTGAGCCTAAACCCCCGGAACCGACTGAAGAATGAAACCGCAATCATCGAGGTGACCGGTTGGCAAAATGCCGTCCCGAGCGGAAATACCACTCGGCAACATCCCGAAAGATGCCCCATACGCAGCGACTTCGTCCGGTAGCGTATGCACCGCTTTGCCCTGCTAACAAGCCAGAAAAATACGGAGGCGTGATGACCCAGCAACCACCCGGCTATCCCCCACCCCCGGCTCAGCCGAAGAACAACTTGGCACTCGCCATTCTGGCGACCATTTTCTGCTTCCCGATCACCGGCATCGTCGCGATCGTGAAAGCCGCTCAGGTCAACGGACTCTGGGTGCAGGGGCAGTACGCCGAAGCGCAGGCGTCGGCCGCGTCCGCCAAGAAGTGGGTGATCTGGAGCGTCGTCATCTGGTTCGTGATCATCGTCATCTACGGCATCCTCTTCGCCACCGGTGTGATGAACATGGATGTCGACACCACCACGTCGTGACGTCGACAGAGGTTGGGCAGGCGGCCTACGGTCGCCTCGCCCGCCTCGCCCCACCACTGGTCGTGGGTGCAGTTGCGGCGGGTGCATGTGCTGCCGTGTGGATCGGCGACCCCACCACCCCGGGCGGCTTTCTTCCGGTGTGCCCGACGAAAGCCCTTCTGGGCGTTGACTGTCCGGGCTGCGGCACCCTTCGCATGATCTATTCGCTGCTCCACGGCGACCTGCTGGCGGCGATCCGATTCAACGCACTGGCATTGCTGGCGTTCGGCTTCCTGGCTGTCGCCTACGGGACCTGGACCTACGGTCGGGTCACCGGCCGTCAGCTCGCCGGCTGGCAACACCATCGATGGGCCCCGGTCATCGCGCTCGGGCTGGTTTCGGCCTGGTTCGTCGTGCGCAACCTGCCCTTCGCACCGTTCACCGCACTTCGCGTCTGATGTCTCAGAGCCAGCCGCGTCGTTTGAAGGTGACGTAGAGAAGCCCCGAGACCAACACGATGATCACCGCACTGGACACCAAACCGACCACGCTTTGAAAGCCCGGATACGGGACGTTCTGGCCATACCAACCGGTAACCGCGGTGGGTACCGCGATGATTGCTGCCCAGCCGGTGAGCTTCTTCATGATGGTGTTGAGGCGCGCGTCCTGGAGCGAAAGATTCGTCTCGAACACCGTGGTGATCATGTCGCGCAACGACTCCGTCCACTCCGCCGCGCGAATGACGTGGTCATAGAGATCGGAATACCAGCTGTCGAGTGCGACGGTATCGGCGTGTTCGGCCCGGCGGCGCATGATCGTGTTGATCACCTCGCGCATGGGCAGCACGACCCGGCGCAGTTCGACGAGTTCTTTCCGGAGCCGGTAGGTCGAGCGCTGGATCGTGCGGGTCACCGCCCGATCGTCGAACAATCCGTCCTCGAGCGCCTCGATCGCGTCATCAAGCTGCTGGATCGTGTCGAACTGCCCGTCGACGATCACGTCGAGCAATCCGTGCAGCAACGCCGGCGGACCCATCTTCAACAGATCGGCGTTCTCATCCCACCGCCGGACCACCTCGTCGATGTCGAAAACGGGCTTCTGCGGGTCCAATTCGTGCCGCACAGTGACGATGCCCGCAGGCAGCACGAAGATGGACACCCGCGTCAGCAGCAGACGCGACTCCAGATCATTGGCCAGCGGCGGGGCCAACGCCGTGGCGTACACCGTCAGAAACGTATGAGTCGCATACCGAGTCGCCTTCGTGCGTTCGGCATGCGCCACCGTGTCCTCGATCGCGTGCTGATCGAAGCCGAGTTCTTGGGCAAGCTCGCACAACACGTCGTGATCCGGATTGCACATGTCCACCCAGACCAGCGCGTTGCGCTCGGCAAGATGGTCGGACGTTTCACGGAGCGGGAAGTCCTCCGCCTTGAGTACGCCATCGACCCACAGTCGGGTTCGGCAGTAGGTCATCAGACGAGTCTGCGCCTAGCCCCGACCGGGCCGGCTAACCGGTGGTGTGAACGATCAGCACGTCGCTCTTGGACCGGCGTGCCACGTTGGCCGGGACCGAGCCCAGCAGGCGGCCGGCGATCGTGCTCAAGCCGACGTTGCCGACGATCAGGAGATCGGCGCCGACCTCTTCAGCCAAGTCCACCAAGGCGTCAACCGGAGCGCCGACAACAGCGCGTTCTTCGACTTCGGCGGCACCTGCGGCCTTCGCGCGGTCGCGTGCCTCGCGCAGGATCGCGTAGATGGGGGCGTTACCCGCCATCTTGTAGCCCTCGTCCTTCAGCAGGTCGGCTGCGCGGGTGTCCTCATTGGCCGGGAAATAGGCGGTCGCCACGATGACTTTGGAGCCAGGTTCGGAGGCGAGGTAGCCTGCCCGGTCGACTGCACGCAGCGATGAATCCGAGCCGTCCGTGCCGACGACCACGGTCTTGTAACCGCCCATTCGTACCCTCCAGTCTCCAATTTCAACGCCACCCGGAACACTATCGCTCCTGAACCTCACAAGGGTGCGATTCACGTCACGCGGCAATTCCGGCGCGCCGCGCCAGGCCACTCTACCGGGGAAAATAGCGTCCCCGACAGTTGCGTGAGCCGTGCGACAGCGCCCGAAATTGCATATCCACATCGCATCCGATTCGGCATTGTCGGTGCTGCCACATCAATGATGTCCAATGGACTCAATTCAAAACCGCGCGAATTCTGGCCGGCACGACCCATAGTTCGCCGGACAGGATTGGTGGGCTGCGGGTTAACGTTTGGCCCACCATCGACCGCGGTACAGGACGATCCACGTGAGTATCACCCTTCGACCCGAACGGGTCCTCGACGACGAGCAGCGGCGCGGCGCCCCCGCGCGACCGCTCGACGCCGCGTGGGTGGCGGTGTTCGCCGCTGCGCTGAGCGCCGCCGGAGCGGCGCGTCCATCGCTGTGGTTCGACGAGGCTGCCACGATCTCGGCGTCTACCAGGCCGATACCCGACTTGTGGCGCATGCTCGGCAACATCGACGCCGTTCACGGCCTGTACTACTTCCTCATGCACGGCTGGTTCGCGGTGTTCCCCGCGACCGAGTTCTGGTCGCGGTTGTCCAGTTCCGTCGCCGTCGGCGTGGCAGCCGCCGGTGTCGTGGTGCTGGGCCGAATCCTGTCGACGCGCTCAGTGGCGGTCGCCGCAGGTTTGGTTTTCGCGATGCTCCCCCGCGTCACGTGGGCCGGGATGGAAGCCCGCTCCTATGCCCTGACCATGGTGGCCGGCGTCTGGCTCACGGTGCTGTGTGTGGTCGCGCTGCGGCGCGACCGGCCGAGATGGTGGCTCGGATATGCAATTGCGGCGATCGGCGCGACGCTGTTGAACGTCTTCTCGATCCTGCTGCTGCCGGTGCACGCCGCGATGGTCGCGACCATGGCCGAATCCAGGACGGCGCGGTGGCGGTGGGTGCTGGCAGCGTCGGCGGTCTGCGCTGCGACGTGCCCGTTCCTGTTCTTCGCGCAGAGCCAGCTGTTCCAGGTGGGGTGGATTTCGTCGCTGAGCGGCCGAACTGCCGGAATGCTCTTGGTAGACCAGTACTTTGACCATTCGACACCTGTCGCGGTGCTGTGCGGGCTGCTGGGTCTCGCCGGCCTGGTGTCGTGGCGGCGGTCCGGGTGGCGCCCGCGACGTCTGGTCGTGATCGCTGTGGCGTGGATCGTGTTGCCTACCCTTGTGGTGCTTGGCTATTCGATGCTGCGCGATCCGCTCTACTACCCGCGCTACCTGTCGTTCACGGCTCCCGCCATGGCGCTCCTCCTCGGCGCCTGCATCGTGGAGCTCGGCCGCTGTTCCCGCCCGTGGATCACCGCCCTGCTCGTGGTGTTCGCGATCGCGGCGACCCCGAACTACCTGGCTCAGCGCGGGCCGTACGCCAAGGAGGGCATGGACTACAGCCAAGTCGCCGACGTCATCACCCGGCACGCGGCCCCGGGCGACTGCCTCGTGATGGACAACTCGACCGCATGGAAACCCGGCCCGATCCGGCCGCTGATCGCCGCGCGACCCTCGGCGTTCGCCAAGCTGCGCGACTACGGCCGCGGCCCGACAGGCATCCAACGAAACATGTTGTGGGACGCCCATATTGCCGTCTGGGCGTGGGCGGACAAGATGCCCTACTGCCCGGCGATCTGGACGGTGTCCGAGCACGACAAGTCCTTGCCGCGGCACGAGCAGGGCCCCGCGCTGCACGCGGGTCCGCGACTCGGGCGGGCGATGGCCTACCAGGTGCCCTACCGATTCGGCTTCCGCATCGTCGAACGCTGGCAGTTCAACTTCGCACAGGTAACCAAGTCACTTCGCTGATGCGTCACCGGACATCAAACGGGTACGCCGTGACGATGACGTGCACTGCCGAAGCCTATGTGCCGCGCACCCGCGACCTCGGCGAGCTTGCTGAGGCGGCTCGGAGCTGCCGGGGATGCGACCTGTACCGCGACGCCGACCAAACGGTGTTCGGCGAAGGCGCGGCGCGCGCGCCGATGATGTTGGTCGGCGAACAGCCAGGCGATCAGGAGGACCGCCAGGGCCGGCCCTTCGTCGGCCCGGCCGGCAAGCTCCTGGACGAAGCCCTGGCCGCCGCGGATATCGATCGCGGACGCCTCTATGTCACCAACGCCGTCAAACATTTCAAGTTCACCCGCACCAGCGGCACCCGGCGCATCCACAAGACGCCGAGCCGCACCGAAGTGGTGGCCTGCCGGCCCTGGCTCTTTGCCGAAATCACCTCTGTCGAACCGCAAGTCGTGGTGTTGCTGGGCGCCACGGCCGCACAAGCATTGCTGGGCAGTGGTTTTCGGCTCACCGCCCACCGGGGCGAAGAATTGCGGCTACCGACCGATCCGGACCTCGGCGTGGATCCGAGCGTGGTCACGACGACACATCCGTCGGCGATCCTGCGGGGTCCGGCCGAGCAGCGGGCCACAAAATTCGACGCTCTGGTCGCCGACCTGCAATTCGCCGCGGGGCTAGTATCCGGCTGAAGAGAAAGCGAGCGCCGATGCCCGCACCCGCCGAAAGCCTCACCATGCGACTGCGTGACGGGCGGTCGGTGTGTTACGCGCAGTATGGCGCCCCCGATGGCACGGTCGTCGTCAACGCTCACGGCGGACTGGCCTGCCGGCTGGATGTGGCTTCCGCCGACGCCGCCGCGCGCCGCGCCGGCGTCCGGTTGATCTCACCGGACCGGCCCGGGATCGGTGGATCCGACCCGCAGCCCGGCCGCACTCTCATGGACTGGGCCTTCGACGTGGCCGACCTGATGGACCAGCTAGGCGTCGGGCGATTCGCCGGGATGGGCTGGTCGATGGGCGGCCAGTACGCGGCCGCGCTCGGGTGGGCGCTGCCCGACCGAGTACGGCGGGTGGCGATCGTCGCCGGGGTGCTGCCGCTGACCGAGCCGGGAGTGTTCGCGCGACTTCCGGCGTTCGACCGGATCTACACCCGGCTGTCCCAACGTGCGCCGTGGCTGGTCAACCCGTGCTTCGCCGCGATGGCGCTGGCCGCGCGACGGGCGCCCGCGCTATACGGGCGCCTCGCCGCCGGCCAGCTGGGCGCGGCGGACGCTGCCGTGTTGCGTGACGAGGGCTACGACGAGTTCGCCCGGATGTCGGCCGAGGCCCTGCGCCGGCCCGACGGCGTCGCCGAGGACTACCGGGCCTGGATGCGACCGTGGGGCTTCGCCCCCGAGCAGATCACCGTCCCGACCGACGTCTGGGGCGGTCAGCAGGACGAACTGGTCGACCACGCCTGGCCGCCCGCGCTGGCCCGCCGCATTCCCGGCGCCACCTTGCACGAGCGACCCGGCGGACACTTCCTGGCTCACCTCTACTACCCGGACATCTTCGCGAGCTTGCTGGATTAGTTACCGAACCACCGGTTCGCCGGCGGCAGTTCGGTGCCCAGCAGGGCCCCTGCCGGAGCACCGGATTCGGTTCCCGCCTTCGCCGACCAGCCCGTGCCGACGCACAGCAGGTCACGCGGCGTCGAGATGGTCGACGGCAACGGAATCCCGAAGCCCGGGATCCCGGGGATCGTGATCTGCGGCGGCGAGAGCAGCGTCGCCACACCCTGCGCCATGGTCGGCAGCAGCTGCGCCGGCGGCGTGGGCAGGGTGCCCGCGGCGTCGGAGATCGGTGCCGACGGGATCAGCGTTCCGAGGCCGCCCGGCGTGGGTCCGATGTAGCTGCCCGGACCGCCCGGCAGCACCGTCGGCGGGGTCGGCGGGGTCGGTACCCGATTGCCGCCCGGCGTACCCGGCACCGCCGCGGGCGGAGTCGGGAGCCCGGCTCCTCCGCCGCCGCCCGGACCGCCTGGCATCGCTGCGGGCGGCGTGCCCGGCGTCACGATGTTGTTGGTGAACGGCGTGCCCGGCACCGCGGCAGGCGGAGTGGGCAGGCCAGCGCCGCCACCGCCACCCGGACCACCCGGGACCGCACCCGGAGGCGTCGGAACTCCACCACCGCCACCGCCACCCGGACCACCCGGAACGGCACCCGGAGGCGTCGGAACTCCACCACCGCCACCGCCACCCGGACCACCCGGGACCGCACCCGGAGGCGTCGGAACTCCACCACCGCCGCCACCACCCGGACCACCGGGCACAGCGGCCGGCGGAGTCGGGATACCGGCGCCACCGCCGGCGTCAGCGGCCGCGGGCAGCGCCCCGGGTGGGGCGGGCACACCGGCTGCGGCAGCGGCGATGTCGGCCGCGGGCACACCGGCCGACGGTGCGACGACACCCGAGGCGTCGGCGACCGGCGCGCCTACGGCGCCACCAGCCCCGGCCTCGCCTGCGCCACCACCGCCACCGGCTCCAGCTCCAGCGGCTGCGAGTCCGGAGTTGTCGGAGACCGCAGCGGCCGGCGCACCGGCTGCTCCGGAGTTGTCGGTGATCGGCGCCGCGGCGGGAACAGCGGCGCCGGCGTTGTCTGTGATCGGCGCGGCCGGGACGCCGGCGGGGCCGGGGATGCCGCCGCCGTCGCCGACCGGCACGCCGGGCACGCCGGCCGGTGGGGTCGGCACACCGCCACCGGTGCCACCACCGGGACCACCCGGGACGGCAGCCGGAGGCGTCGGCAATCCACCACCGGTACCTTCCCCCGGGCCACCGGGAACTGCGGCGGGCGGGGTCGGCAGACCGCCACCGGTGCCCTCACCGGGGGTGCCGGGAACCGCGGCCGGCGGGGTCGGCAGACCGCCGCCAGTGCCCTCCCCGGGGGTACCGGGCACGGCAGCCGGCGGGGTCGAACCGGTCTCGACGAGGTTGCTCCCGGGCGTACCGGGGACCGCGGCGGGCGGGGTCGGCAGACCGCCACCAGTGCCCTCACCGTGGGCGCCGGGAACGGCAGCCGGCGGGGTCGGAAGCGACTCATCGCCCGGGGTTCCCGGCGTTCCGGGGATCACCTGCGGCGGCGTCGGCGGGATTTCCATGCCGGGGGTTCCGGGGGTGCCGGGCACCGCCACGGGTGTTCCAGGCACATTCACGTTGACCGGGACGCCGGGGCCACCGGGGACCGCGGCGGGCGGGGTGACGATGCCCGGGGTGGATGCCGCGCTGGGCACACCCGGCAGGGTGACCGGCGGAGTTCCGGGAACGTTGAGCATGCCGCCGCCGAGCGGGACGCCCGGCACCGACGCTCCTGGCGGCGGCAGCGTGCCGGACGCATCGTTGATCACGTTGCCGGGCACCGCGGCCGGCGGAATCCCTGGCGTGTTGACGGTGAGCTGGTTCGAGCCGCCGGGGACGCCGGGAACCTCGGCCGGAGGCGTGGACACCGAGCCCCCGGCGTCGCCACCGGGGACCGCCGCCGGCGGAACCGGCGGGGTTCCGCCCGAGCCCGGGATCGAGCCACCGGGGACCTCGGCAGGTGGAACCGGCGGAGTCACAACGGATTCGGGCACAACATCACCCGGGACCGCGGCCGGCGGAACCGGCGGAGTTCCACCGCCACCACCGCCGGGAACACCCGGGACGCCCGCGGGCGGAGTACCCGGGACGTCACCACCACCGCCGCCGGGGATGCCCGGAACACCGGCAGGCGGAGTACCCGGGACATCGCCACCGCCGCCACCGGGAACACCCGGAACACCGGCAGGCGGAGTACCCGGGACGTCACCACCACCGCCGCCGGGGATGCCCGGCACGCCGGCGGGCGGCCCGGGCGGGACCGCGCCGCCGCCGGGGACAGCGGCGGGAGGAGCTGCAGCCGGCGGCGCGGGCGCCAGACCGGAGGCGTCGGCGAGCGGGGCGGCCGGAACACCGGCCGCCGGTGCGGGAGGAACGAGTCCGTTGGCATCAGCGATCGGAGCGCCCGCATCGCCGGCACCGGCAGGCAGAGCGCCGGGCGCGCCGGGGCCAC
This sequence comes from Mycolicibacterium rhodesiae, assembly GCF_002086695.1. Taxonomy (GTDB): domain Bacteria; phylum Actinomycetota; class Actinomycetes; order Mycobacteriales; family Mycobacteriaceae; genus Mycobacterium; species Mycobacterium rhodesiae. The sequence goes on along the minus strand of NZ_MVIH01000020.1, from coordinate 6,818 downwards.
CGGCACCCGAGCCTCCGCCGGCACCGCCGGCACCTGGGCCGCCGGCACCGCCACCGGGCGCAGCGCCTCCGCCACCACCGGGCAGACCGGCAGCCGCGTCGCTCACCGGGGCACCGCCCGCGCCGGCACCGCCGTTGGGCACGCCCGCTGCGTCGCTGACGGGAGCGCTGGGCACGCCTCCGGGCGGGGTGGGAATACCGCCACCGGCACCGCCGGGAGGAGTACCGGGAACGCCACCGGGCACACCCGGAATACCGCCACCGCCACCGCCGGGAGGAGTACCGGGAACGCCACCGGGCACACCCGGAATACCGCCACCCCCTCCGCCGGGAGGAGTACCGGGAACGCCACCGGGCACACCCGGAATACCGCCACCGCCACCACCGGGAGGAGTGCCCGGGACGCCGAGCGGTGTACCGGGGACGCCGCCGCCACCGGGAACGCCGGGCGCGCCGGGAACCGCGGCAGGTGGCGTGGGGATGCCGCGTGTCGTGCTGGTTCCGGGTGCACCGGGGACGGACGCCGGCGGGACGGTCACGCCGCCGGTGCCGGGCATCCCGGGCGAGCCGGGAGCGCTGGCCGGTGGGACACGAATCGAGCCGGGCACAGTCGCGGGCGGGATGGGCCCGCCTGCAGTCGGCGGGTTGTTCGTGAAGAGCGTGTTCGACGTGCCGGGGATGCCCTGGGACAGGTCGGGGGGCGTCGTGAGGCCTTGGTGAAGGATGCCCATGCACGGAACACCGGGGCTGCCGAGGTCGGCAACCGCACGGGGGCTGAACAGCGGAGCCGTCCAGAAAAACCCCGCCGTCGCCATGGCAGTGACCGCCGCCACGCGAGAGGTGGTCCGAGACATCATTTCCCCGTTTCTGTGAGAGGCCTGCCAGGGAAACTACAGACGTGTAAGTACCTAACCGGGGCCAGCCATTCGGGGGGTTACCGAACTGTTGCTAAGCGGTGTTGTCGCGGTTACTCCCGCGACAATTTGATCGCGCAAACACTTGCTGAACTGCAGGTCGCGCCGCGAACCCGATCAGGACTTGCGGGCGCGCTTCAACACCCTGTCCAGGTCCTTGCCGCTGACACCCCGCAGTTCGGCCTGTCGGACCTTGTGCAGCACGAGCGGACAGCGCTTGCAGCGTGGCGCGCTTCGACAGCACTTCTTCTTCGGCTTCGCCACGGCAGGCAACGGTACCGAGATCAAGATCAGAGCGAGTGACGGGATTCGAACCCGTGTAAACGGCTTTGCAGGCCGGTGCCTAGCCTCTCAGCCACACCCGCGTGTCAGGCGACACTTTTCCAGCGCTGCCGCGACTCGCCCATCCTTTGGCTCAGCGTGATTGCTGCCCGCGCCGCCGCCGGGCGAATACGGTGGCGACATGCAGATCTGGTTGGCCGACCCGCCGTTGCTCGGCGGTCCCGGACAGGGCACCCGGCAGATCGTCGAGCTCCTGATCGCGTTCGGGCTGACGGCATTGATCGGCCTGGAGCGCGAGATTCACGGCAAGAGCGCCGGCCTGCGTACCCAGGCGATCGTCGGTACCGCGTCAGCGCTGATCCTGATCGTCAGCAAGTACGGCTTCTCCGACGTGCTGAGCACCGGCCTGGTCGAGGTCGACCCGTCACGGGTGGCCGCCCAGATCGTGTCCGGCATCGGCTTCCTCGGCGCCGGGCTGATCATCACCCGGCAGGGCGCCGTGCACGGACTGACCACGGCGGCGGCGATCTGGGAGTGCGCGGCCATCGGCATGGCCGCCGCCGCGGGGCTGGTCAAGCTCGCGATCATCGTGACGATCCTGCACTTCGTGATCGTGTTGGGCTTCAACCCGCTCAGTAGGCGCCTGACCGCGCGACTGGCCGGCTCGGTGCGATTGCGAGTCACCTACGACGTCGATCGCGGCGTGCTGACCCGCATCCTCGCCACCTGTGAGAAGCACCAGTGGAGCCTCACCGAGCTGAGTACCGACAGCGACGGTGGTGTCATGTTGACGTTGTCGGGCACCCAAATCCTGCGCGCCCCAACCATAGTCGCAGCGATAGCCGGTGTCACCGGGGTGCACCGGCTCGACGAGAAGGACGAGTAGGCCTCAGTCCGCCCGGCCGCGCCCGGATCGGTAGGACGCCACAAAGCCCACGGCCGCCAGAACAGCGAACGCACCGAACATCAGCCGGCTCGCGCTCGCATCGGTCGTAACTCGCAGATTCACCACGACACCCGCCAGCCCCGCGCCGAACGCTCCGCACATCAGCTGCACAGTGTTGATCGCAGCCGCGGCCACCGCCTGCTGAGGCGCGTCGTCGACCACCGAGCCCATCGCCCACGCCGAGAGATGCGGCCACGCCATCCCGATACCGGAGCCCGTGATAGCCAGTGCCACCGCCCACAGGGCTACGACTGTTGTTGGCGCACCGTCGGTTTGGGTCACTGCCGCCAGCGCCAGACCGGCGGCCATCACCAGTGGGGCGATCGCCACCACCCGTACCGTGATCCGGGCATTGGTGATCGACGCGCTGGCGATCTCCCCAACCGTCCAGCCCACCGATAGCGCGGCGCCCAGGAAGCCCGCCACCACCGGCGCCAGCCCACCCAGCCGCTGACCGAACAGCGGTACGTACATGTCCACCATCGTGGCCGCCATCAACAGACCCAAAGTCAAGTAGATCCACTTCAACGGCCCTGGTTCAAAAGCTTTGCGCGGCAACACCGCTGCCGAAGCCCGGCGGTCCACGACAATGAACATCCCCACCAGCACCGCACCCACGATCAGCAGTCCCGCGATGGCGCCCGCATCGCGCGGAATCACCGCCGCGCTGATCGTCAGCGCTGCCACACCGAGAAGAAGCAACGACCACACCGGGATTCGTGTCCGGGGCGGCTGGTGGTCGGTGTCGGCCCGTCCCGGCAACGCCAGCGGCACCAGCGCGCTCATCGCCACCGCGAGAACCGCGAGCAAACCGAATCCGCCTCGCCACAAACCGAATTGGGCGAACAAGCCGCCGGTGGCCGGACCCACCAGGGTGCCCACTCCCCACATCGCCGAGACCACCGCCGACGCGCGGGTCCACAACCGATCCGGCAACGCCGCACTGATCACCGCATAGCCGAGACCGGCCAACACGCCACCGGCCAGGCCTTGCACCACCCGACCGCCGAGAAGCAGCGGCATCGACGGCGCCAGCGTGCACAGTGCACTGCCCGCAGCGAACGACAGCAACGCGCCCAGATACGCCGCGCGCGGGCCGAATCGGGTCAGAACCGGGCCCACCGTCGTCGCCGCGGTCACCGACGCGACCAGATACACCGTCGTCACCCAGGCGTAGAGCCGCTCACCACCGATGTCGGCGACGGCGCTCGGCAGCAGGCTGATGGTGATGAATTCGTTGATGGCGTAGATCGCCACCCCGCCGGCCAGCACGATGACCGCGCCGAGATAGTCGCGGCCCAGCAGCTCGCGCCAGCTGCCTGCGGCCGATGCGGTGGTCTCGGTCATGGCATCACCGTAAAGGCTCAACCGCGGTTGAGCTCAAGTGCGCCCGGCTATTTCAGCCCGGCCGCATCCATACCGCGAAGTTCCTTCTTCAGATCCGCGATCTCGTCGCGAATCCGCGCGGCCAACTCGAACTGCAGGTCGCGCGCCGCCGCCATCATCTGCGCGGTCAAATCCTTGATCAGGTCGGCGAGTTCGGCCCGCGGCATGTTCGAGGTGTCGCGGCCCTCGACGATGCCCGCGCTGACCGCGCGGCCCGGCTCGCCCTGCGCACGCCGGCCCCGCGAGGCATTGCGGCCCGAGCCGCCGACCTCGATCGCTTCGGTATCGTCGGCCTCCCGGTACACCTGATCGAGGATGTCGGCGATCTTCTTGCGCAACGGCTGCGGGTCGATGCCGCGCTCTTCGTTGTAGGCGATCTGCTTGGCGCGGCGCCGCTCGGTCTCGTCGATGGCTTCCTTCATCGAATCGGTGAGCTTGTCGGCGTACATGTGCACCTCGCCGGACACGTTGCGCGCCGCGCGGCCGATCGTCTGGATCAGGCTTCGCGTGGAGCGCAGGAACCCCTCCTTGTCGGCGTCCAGAATCGCCACCAGGGACACCTCGGGGAGGTCCAGGCCCTCGCGGAGGAGGTTGATACCGACCAGCACGTCGTACTCGCCGAGGCGCAGCTGCCGCAGCAGCTCGACCCGGCGCAAGGTGTCGACCTCGGAGTGCAGGTAGCGCACCCGGATACCCATCTCGAGCAGGTAGTCGGTGAGGTCCTCGGCCATCTTCTTGGTCAGCGTGGTGACCAGGACCCGCTCGTCGCGTTCGGTGCGCGCCCGGATCTCGCCGATCAGGTCGTCGATCTGCCCCTTGGTGGGCTTGACCACGACCTTCGGGTCGATCAGACCGGTCGGGCGGATCACCTGCTCGACGAATTCACCACTGGTCTGGCTGAGCTCATACGGCCCCGGCGTCGCCGACAGGTACACCGTCTGGCCGATTCGGTCGGCGAACTCTTCCCAGGTCAGCGGCCGGTTGTCCACCGCGGACGGCAGCCGGAAGCCGAACTCGACGAGGTTGCGCTTGCGGGACATGTCGCCTTCGTACATGCCACCGATCTGGGGGACGGTGACGTGCGACTCGTCGATCACCAGCAGGAAGTCCTCGGGGAAGTAGTCCAGCAGCGTCGCGGGCGCCGAGCCGGCCGGCCTGCCGTCGATGTGACGCGAATAGTTCTCGATGCCCGAACAGAAGCCGACCTGGCGCATCATCTCGATGTCGTAATTGGTCCGCATCCGCAACCGCTGCGCCTCGAGCAGCTTGCCCTGGTTCTCCAGCTCGGACAGCCGCTCGGCCAGCTCCTGCTGGATCGTCGAGATGGCGATCGCCATCCGCTCCGGACCCGCCACGTAGTGGGTGGCCGGGAAGATCCGCAGCGAGTCGACCTGGCGGACGACATCGCCGGTCAGCGGGTGCAGGTAGTACAGCGCCTCGATCTCGTCGCCGAAGAACTCGATGCGAACCGCCAGCTCCTCGTAGGACGGGATGATCTCCACGGTGTCGCCACGCACCCGGAACGAACCACGGGTGAAGGACAAGTCGTTGCGGGTGTACTGCACGTCGACCAGCAGTCGCAGCAGCCCGTCCCGCGGCACCTCGGTGCCGACCTCCAATTCGACCGACCGGTCGAGGTAGGACTGCGGAGTGCCCAGGCCGTAGATGCACGACACCGAAGCGACGACGACGACGTCGCGTCGGGACAGCAGGCTCGATGTCGCCGAGTGGCGCAACCGCTCCACATCGTCGTTGATCGAGCTGTCCTTCTCGATGTAGGTGTCGGTCTGGGCGATGTACGCCTCAGGCTGGTAGTAGTCGTAGTACGAGACGAAGTATTCAACGGCGTTGTGCGGCAACATCTCCCGCAACTCGTTGGCCAACTGGGCAGCCAGCGTCTTGTTGGGCGCCATCACCAGGGTGGGCCGCTGCAGCCGCTCGATCAGCCACGCCGTGGTCGCGGACTTACCGGTGCCCGTCGCACCGAGCAGCACGACGTCGCGCTCCCCCGCCCTGATCCGGCGTTCCAGCTCCTCGATCGCGGCGGGCTGGTCTCCGGCGGGCTCGTACTCACTGATCACCTGGAACTCGGCGCCGCTGCGCACCAGGCCGTCCACGGCGTCGGCGGCAGGTCGGTACTCCGAGTGCGCGATCACCGGGTGTTCGGTAGCGAATGCCATGTCCCCAGGTTAAGCGTCCCCACCGACACATTCATTCCTCGTTACGCTTGCGCGGTGACCGTCCATCCGCCCAAGCAGGAGACGTTCGACCTGGTCGCCTACACCAACACCGACCCGAAGGGCGTCGTGCGGGCCGTCGACGAATACGTGGTCACGCCGTGGGGTCTGTACATGGCCCGCCCCACCCCAGGTCGCGCCCAGTTTCACTACCTGGAGTCGTGGCTGCTGCCGTCGCTGGGGCTGCGGGCCAATGTCTTCCACTTCAACCCCGGTTACGAACGGCCGCAGGACTATTACCTCGACGTCGGCGCGATCACAGTCGGTGACACCGCGTGGCAGGCCGAGGACCACTACCTCGACCTGGTGGTCTACGCCGGTGACCGCACCGACCTCATCGACACCGACGAGCTGTTCGCCGCCCACCGCGAGGGCCTGCTGACCACCGAGACCGCCGAGGCCGCCCTGCAGTGCGTCGTCGGCGCCGTGGACGGTCTCGCTCGTCACGACCATGACCTCAATGCGTGGCTATCCGCCGAGGGAATGACACTGACCTGGCGCTGATCGGCTTCGGGCGGGCAACGAATCGGCAGTCCCCGACCGGACGGGTAGTCTGCCTAGCTATGAGCTCCACCTCGCGCGGATGGCTGAGCATCGTCGCCGCGGCCGCCCTGGTCGTGGGTTCTCAGTTAACGGCTGCGACCGCGCTGGCCGACCCGGATCCCGCGCCCCCGCCGACCCCCGTGGCCTCCGATGACGCCAACCCGCAGCTGCTGCACAACATCACCTACCGGGCCAGGGCGGATGGGACGTCACGCGGCGCCGTGGTCGCGTACAAGATCGACGACAACAACGTCAACAGCGACCAACCCACGCTGCTGCCGGGGATGACGTTCGAGGTCAACACGGTTCTGCACGATCCCAAGAAGGCCGGCATGGAGCTGTCCATCCAGTGGCCCTACGGATCGAATCTGCACTGCGAGATCCTGGTGGACGACCAGATCGTGGCGCAGGCGGACCAGTTCATCGCTCCCCGGCTGTTCCGCCCCAAGGACGACCCGCTCTACGGCACCATCCAGTGCGGCGCGCCCCTCGATACGCCCGCCCCGAACGC
>NZ_MVIH01000002.1 GCF_002086695.1 Mycolicibacterium rhodesiae | reverse complement strand
GCGCAACTTCCCAAGCGCGCACTCTCACGTGAGGCAACCAACAGCACTACACGCGCATCTTGACATGAGGCAACAGGTTCGAGCACTCACACAAGGTCTGGGGACGAACTCGAGTCTGGGGACAAACGGCTAATCCCCGAAGCTGATGACCTCGCCACGGTTGATCGAAACCCAGTCCCGCGCCTCGAGATACGGGCGGAACGTCTCGGCGATCAGCTGCGCATCGGCGGGCGTCTTGGGCCGCTGAAGTTCGTAGAGGTGCGGGAATTCCGTCCACGCGACGACGGCGTCCCACAATCGCACGGCCGCCTCCCCGGTCGGCGGGTCGACCAACACGGGTCCGAACAAACACTGACCGTCGGGAAAGAACAGCGTCGGCACGCCGTAGCCGTCGGCGGCCACGACGCGGTTGTGGTCGGCCAGCACCTCGTCACCGGTGCTGGGATCGGCAATGGCCTGGTCGACCAGCGCCGGATCGAAACCGAGCTCAGCCAACAGGTGCCTGGCCACCGCCGGGTCGTGCGGTTTGTGACCCTCGACGTGCAGCGCCCGGCCGGCACGCTGGTACCAGGCCTCCACGTCCGCCATCGAGCGTCGACGCAGGAGCGCCCCGATGCGCATCATCGACCAGCCGTAGGACCAATCCCGTTCCCACGGGTGCTTCTTTCCCTCTTTGCGGTTGATCTCCTCGAGACTGAAGAAGCGCCAGTTCACCTCCAGCCCGGTCTGGTCCCGGACCTCGCGGATCCACCGCGACGTCTGGTACGCGTACGGGCACATCACGTCGAAGTGGAAGTCGACGGACTCCGGCCGCCCGGTCACATCGTGAACCTGAGGTTGCGGGCGGCCCGCTCACCCAACGCGGCGTCGCCACTCCAGGTCACCGCACCGGTGTCGATCTGGGCCTGGGGATCGATCCGGCCGGAGGCGAGCATGATGAACGTCGTCGAGTCCGTGGTCAGGACCGCATCCGGATTGTCAAGGTGCGCAACCTGTTTGGCCCGACCGTCGACCGCGACGTTGATATCCCGGACCACCGGACCGGTCAACCGGAAGGAGATGCTGCTGCCGTCGGGCACTCCCACCTTTTTGCCCGCGATGTAGCCGATCGAGCTTTCGACCTGTCCCAGCGCGATCTCCGCCGCGATCCCGCCGTCGTCGGTGGCTCGCCCGAGCGGAATCGTGATGTCGCGCACGTGAACCCAGAAATCGAACACCCGGATCTCCAGGAAGTGGCCGTAAGTCCCTCGCCCGGTGGGCATCCACGACGGCCGATCGAGGTCGGCAGCCGTCAGCGAACCGAGGTCACGCCTGCGCTCGGCGAAGACTGTGGTGACCTTCTCGGCCAGCGTCGCCGGGTCGTCGGTCCCGGCGAGGAATTCCGCCGCTCGCTCGAACGGGGGCGGGGTGGCGTCGTCCTGGGGCAGCCAGCCGGCCATCACGGCTTCGATGCTGACCACGTGCTGAATGACGTCGCGCACCACCCAGTCCGGGCACAGCGACTGTGCCTTCCAATCGGCGTCGCTCAGGTCGGCGCACAGGCCTTCGATCGCCGAGTAACAGGCCTCGAGTGCGGTGCGGATTTCATCCAGACTTCTCATCCGGATCAAATTACGCTCAACCAGCCGCGTTGGGCAGAAGCGGCGGGCAGTTACCGGCGCCGTCGGTGGCCAACTCGAAATGCCACACCTCGTTGGCATAGATGCGGCACAGACCGAACCGTGCGCCGTTGGCCATCAACCACCGGTCGGCACCCACACCGCCCACGTCGACGGCCTCGCCGATGACATGTTTGGACGCTTCCGGGGTCTGCACGTACTGCCGGGCGGCGGCGAAGCTGCCGTACTGGGCGATCGCGCTGTCCAACAAGCGCTGCTGGAATTCCGGCGAGCGCCACCCTGAGGTGATCGTCATCGTGATCCCATCGGCCGACGCCGCGGAGGCGGCCTGCTGGATGGCAGTCAGCAGCTGCGGATCAAGGCGGCCGACGGCGGGGTTCTGCACATCGAACGGGGTCAGGATCTGCCCGTCGGCCAGCGAGCCGTCACCGGCCGCAACGGCCGGCGGATCGGCGCTGACGGTGTTGTCGGCCGTCGCGGGGGCAGTCAGGCCCAGCGCCATGGTCGTGGCAACGCCCAGCAGTCCTGGCACGACGAACGCGAGATTCCTCCGCATGATCCGTCCATGATTGCCACACCACCGTGCCGCTGGCAAACCCGCAGTGCGGCGTTACCAGCCGACTCTCAGCTGCGCGACACTGCCACCACGACTTTGACTCCGGTCCTCTCGCCGGCCGCTCTGAAGGCTTTCGCGGCCTCGTCCAACGGATAGCGTTGCGTGACGAGAGCATCCAGGTCGATCGCGCCTGTCGCCAGCGCAATCGCCCGGGGGTAGGTGTCGTTCATCCTCCGCACCATCGCGAACGTCAGCCCTTTGCGGCGGGCGGCAGCCGCCGGAAATGACGACCGGTCCTCCGACGGAATACCGCCGAGAGCCACTCGGCCGCCCGGACGGACGGCGGCCACCGCGGTCGTGATCGCGTCGTCGGTGCCCGCCATTTCGATCGCGACGTCCACACCGCGCCCGCGCGTCGCCTGATGGACTTCCGAGACCGCGTGCTCAGGCGCCCACGCATTGTCGGCACCGGCCCGTACCGCAGCCGATCTCCGATGCTCGAGTGGCTCGACGACGAAGACCCTTCTCGCTCCGGATCGTCGGGCCACCTGTACCGCGAGAATTCCGACCGGTCCGGCGCCGATCACGGCGACCTCGGACCCCAGCCGAACATGTCCGAGTCCCACCGCATGGATCGCCACACCGAGTGGCTCGAGGAGAGCTCCCGCGTCGTCGCTCAATTTGTCCGGCAACGGGTGCAGTAAGTGGTCGGGCCAATAGAGTCTCTCGCGCAGTGCACCATCGACCGTCCCATGCCCGGCGAACTGAACTGTCGGGCAGAGGTTGTGGTGGCCCGATCGACACATTTCGCAGGTACCGCATGGGATGGCCGGGTCGACGGCAACCCGGCGGCCGGCGTACGGACCGGTCATCGACACCGCCGCAAATTCGTGACCTGGCACCACGGGATGCTCGATGCGGTTTTCCCCGATGCCGCCGTCTGCGAACCAGTGCAGGTCCGACCCGCAGATCCCGACAGACGTCACCGCCAGTTCTGACCATCCCGGCGGCGGTACGCCCGGATCATGCTCCGACGCGACTCTCAGATCCCCCACCGCGTGCAAGCGGGCTGCGAGCATCAGTCGATCACCTGCTCAAAGTCCAGCGGCGACATGGTGATACACGTCGTTCCACTTCAGCTCACGCCGGAAGCCACGCACCGTGGTGTCCTCGTCGATCACCAGCAGTTCGGTGTCGGTCATCGCGGCGAAATCGTCGATCGTCTCTGTCCCGACCGCGGTGGTCATCACCGTGTGATGCGGGGCGCCGGCCATCAACCACGCCTCGGCCGAGGTGGCCCAGGACGGACGCGGTTCCCATACCGCGCACGCGACGGGCAGGTTGGGCAGTCCGCCGGCCGGCTTGATCAGACGAACGGCGTTGGCCACCAACCTGAATCGTGACCCCATGTCGCAGATGCCGATGATGACACCATCGCCGGGTGCGGCGGTGAAGCGCAAGCGGACCGGATCCGCGCGCCCTCCGATCGACAACGGGTGCACCTCCAGCTTCGGCACGTCTGCTGCGATGCTCGGGCACACTTCGAGCATGTGGGCTCCGAGGATGCACTCCCGCCCGGGCGTCAGATCGTAGGTGTAGTCCTCCATGAACGACGTTCCACCCGGCAATCCTTCGGACATCACCTTCACCGCGCGGAGCAACATGGCGGTCTTCCAGTCACCTTCTGCGCCAAACCCGTAGCCGTCGGCCATCAACCGTTGCACGGCGAGGCCGGGCAGCTGGCGTAAGCCACCGAGATCTTCGAAATTCGTCGTGAACGCGTGGAATCCACCGTCCTGCAGAAATTTCCGCAGCCCGAGTTCGATCTGGGCGCCGTCGCGCAATGACGTGTGCCGATCCCCGTCTGGCAGCAGTTCCCGCGCGATGTCATAGCTGTGCTCGTATTCGCGAACCAACTTGTCGACGTCCGCCGGTCGAATCCCGTCGACCACCTCGACCAGATCATTGACGCCGTAGGTGTCGATCGACGCCCCGAAATGGGCCTCGGCCTCCACCTTGTCGCCTTCGGTGACCGCGACGCCACGCATGTTGTCGCCGAATCTCGCCACCTTCAACGTCGACAGTTCGGCGTGCCCTGCTGCCGCGCGCACCCACGAACCCACCCGGTCACAGGTGCGCGGGTCGCTCACGTGACCGGCAATGGTTTTGCGGGAGGCCGACAGTCGCGACTGGATGTAGCCGAACTCGCGGTCACCGTGAGCGGCCTGATTGAGGTTCATGAAGTCCATGTCGATGCTGTGCCAGGGCAGCTCGACACCGAATTGCGTGTGCAGGTGCAGCAGCGGCTTGCGCAACATCTTGAGTCCGCGGATCCACATCTTCGCCGGCGAGAAGGTATGCATCCACGCGATGACACCGATGCACTCCGGGGATGTGTTGGCCTCGGCCAACACTCGCGCGATGTCGTCGGAGTCGGTGACGACGGGCATCCACCGCACTTCGACCGGGATCGCCGGGCTGTCGTCGAGCTGCGCGGCGATCTGACGAGACTGGGCGGCAACTTGGTCCAGGATACCGGGCCCATACATGGTCTGACTGCCGGTGATCAGCCAAACCTGACTGGTGACAAGTCGGGACGCGATCATCGGTTGTTCTCCTGGATGGTGTCGGTGTACCCGCCCGGTTGGCCGTACACGTTCTGGTAGCGCTCGAACAGTGCAGTGACATCCGCCGGATCGATAGGCGGTATCGCGCCGAGCTGGCGGCTGATATGGACGGTCCGGGCCACGTCTTCGACCATCACCGCCGCCTTGACGGCATCTCGTGCGGTACGACCGATGGTGAACGGTCCGTGGTTACGCATCAGGACGGCCGGCGATCGACTATCCCGTAACGTGTCGACGATTCCGCGACCGATCGAGTCGTCCCCGATCAGAGCGAAGGGCCCGACCGGGATGTCGCCGCCGAACTCATCCGCAACCATCGTCAGAACGCACGGTATCGGTTCCCCGCGGGCGGCCCAGGCGGTGGCGTACGTCGAGTGGGTGTGCACGACGCCGCCGACGTCGGGCATGTGGCGATACACATAGGCGTGTGCGGCGGTGTCCGACGACGGGGCCAGCGCGCCGTCGACGAGGTTGCCATACAGGTCGCATACCACCATGTCGTCCGCGCTCAACGAATCATAGTCGGCGCCTGAGGGTTTGATGACCATCAGCTCTCGGCCGGGCACGCGTGCGGAGACGTTGCCCGCAGTCCAGATCACCAGTTCGTAGTGGGTCAGCTGGGCGTGTAGATCGCACGCCTGCTGCCGCAGTTCGGCGATGACCCTGCTGACTTCCGCGGTGATAGTCATTGTGCTGCTCCCACTGGTTGGGGTGCACCGATCCGGCGGAGTCGGCGCATCATGTCGTTGTCACGACCGAACCAGTCGTGCACCGCGACGTACTGGCGATAGAGCTGGTCGTAGGCAGCAACGTTCGAGGGGATCGGTGTGTAGGCGCCGCGAACTCTGTTGCCCATCTGCTTGGCTGCGGCCCCTACGTCGCTGAAAACACCTGCTGCAGTGGCGGCATGGATCGCCGAACCCAGTGCCGGGGCCTGTGTCGAGGGCACCGTGGACAGCGGCAAGTTCAAGACGTCGGCGTAAATCTGCATCAGCAGACGGTTCTTCAGAAGACCGCCGGCAACCACGAATTCGGTGATCGGTACCCCGTTGTCGATAAAGGTTTCGACGATCATTCGCGTTCCAAACGCGGTGGCCTCCAGCAGAGCCCGATACATGTCGACACAGGTGGTCGCCAACGTCTGTCCGACCATTACGCCGGATAATTCGTGGTCGACCAGAACTGATCGATTCCCGCTGTGCCAATCCAAGGCGATCAGGCCGTGCGCGCCGACGTGTTGGTGCCCGGCCAGTTCAGTGAGGTGCTCGTGCAAGGACAGGCCTGCATCTCGGGCGGCGAGCTGGTAGCTCTCCGGAACGCAATTGTTGACGAACCAGGCGAAGATGTCGCCCACCCCGGATTGCCCAGCCTCATAACCCCACCTTGCCTCGCAGAATGCCGCCGTCGACCACCCCGCACATGCCGCGAACGTCGCTCAGCACTTCGGAATTCACGACGTGACAGGTCGATGTACCCATGATCGCGACCAACTGTCCGGACTCCAGCGCGTCGGCGGCCGCAACCGTCACGTGGGCGTCGACGTTGCCGACCGCGACGGGGATTCCTTGCCGAAGCCCGGTCCACTCGGCCGCACGGGCAGTGAGGTATCCGGCCCGATCGCCGAGCTGGCCGATCGTGTGGTCCAACTTCTCGCTGACAAACCCGGCGAACTCGGGGTGCACCGCCGCGAGGAATTCTCGGGACGGGTACGCGCCGTCCTGCAGAATGCCCTTGTAACCCGCACTGCAGGCATTGCGGACATACTCCCCCGACAACTGCCACACAATCCAGTCGGCGGCCTCGACGAAATGGTCCATCTCCTCGTAGACCTGCGGGTCCTGCTCCAGGATCTCCAGCGCTTTCGCGAACTCCCATTCGCTGGAGATCAGCCCGCCGTACCTGGACAACCAGGGCTCACCACGTTGGGCGGCAACGGCGTTGATCCGGTCGGCCTGGGGCTGTGGCGAATGGTGCCGCCAGAGTTTGGCGTAGCCGTGCGGCCGATCCGCGTACTGCGGCAGCTCGCACAGCGGCGTCCCGTCACGCAGTACCGGGATCATGGTGCAGGCGGTGAAGTCGGTGCCGATGCCGATGACGTCGGCCGGGTCGATGCCCGCCCACGCGATGGCCTGCGGGACGGCGGTGCGCAGCACGTCGATGTAGTCGGATGGGACCTGCAGTGCCCACTGCGGGGGCAGACGCACATCGCCACCCGGCAATGACTCGGTGATCACACCGTGGGAGTAGGCGTGCTCGGCGCTCGCCATTTCATGACCGTCATCGACGCGCACCACGACCGCACGACCCGACAGCGTCCCGAAATCGACACCTACGGTGTACTTCTGGCTGCTCACACGTTCTCCTTGGTCGCCGCGGTGCTGGCGCGGACAATGAGTTCCGGGGGCAGCAACGGCACATTTGTGGTGGATCCGTCCAACGTCGCCGTCACCAGGTCGATGGCCCGCTGACCGATCGCCTGGAAGTCCTGCCGGATCGTGGTCAGCGCCGGGTTGAGGTAGGCGGCTTCTGGGATATCGTCGAAACCCACCACGCTGACGTCCCCGGGCACCGCGAGCCCCGCCTCGGCGAATGCGTGCAGAACCCCGATCGCCATCTGGTCGTTGGCGACGAATACCGCTGTGGCACTGCCTTTTCGGGCGATCTCGCGACCGATTTCATAACCGCGGGCCGGCGTCCAGTCGCCTTCCCAACATTCCCGGGGTTCGAGGCCTGCGGCGTGCATTGCCTGCTCGTAACCGGTGCGACGGCCCTTGGCTTCAGTCCAGGTCAGCGGTCCCGATACATGGTCGATTGCGCGGTGTCCGAGCTCGATCAGGTGTCGGGTGGCCTGGCAGGCACCGTCGATCTGGTCGACGCCGACGCTGAGCCCACGCCCAGAAAGGTCGCCTTCGACGACGATCAGCGGAAGCCCGGCTTCGGCAGAATGCGCGACAGCGAGCGCGTCGTCCTGCGCGGCAACCATCACGATCGCTTCGACCGATTGCCGCGCAAGGTGATCCAGGGCGCCCCGGAGGCCTTCGACGGTCACCTCGGCCAGCGGCACCAGGCTGGAGAAGTAGCCGGCGGCTCGGGCGGCTTCCTGCACCGACCGCTGGATGCTCGACGGACCGTACAACCCGCTGTTGGTGCCGACGATTCCGATGATGCCGGAGCGTCGTGTCACCAGAGCGCGGGCCGCGGTGTTCGGCCGATACCCCAGTTCCTCGATCGCTTGCTCGACCCGAGCCTTGGTCGCCGGACGGATGCTGGTGGAGCCGTTGATCACCCGGGACACGGTTTGGTGGCTGACCCCGGCAAGCCGTGCCACGTCCGCCATCACCGGCTTAGGTGTTGTCGGTTGCATCGGCTGACTGCTCATCGCGGTCTCCTCACCACTAGTCGCTGCACGAGGACGAACACCAACAGCAGGGCACCCGTCATGATCCGAGTCCAGTACGAATCGAGATTCGCGGTGGTGACGAACAGCTGGATGGTGCCCAGCACCAGTACACCGATCACCGACCCCAATACGTAGCCGACACCGCCGGACAGCAGCACACCGCCGATCACCGCGGCCGCGATGGCATCGAGCTCCAGACCGACGCCGTTGAGGCTGTAGCCCGAAAGCTTTTGCACGGCAAGGAGAATGCCCGCCAGAGAAGCACAGAACCCACTGATCGCATACACCGACACGCGCGCCCGCGCGGCCCGCAACCCCATCAGTTGAGCCGACTGCCGGTTCCCGCCGACGGCGTACACCGTGCGGCCGAATCGGGTCTGATGCAGGACGTAGACGGCGACGAGGACCACCACGACTGCGATCACCACAGTCCAGCGAATGAACTTGTCTTCGTAGAGGTACACGTAGTTCAGCCCGAGCGCACGCATCAGCGGATCCTTGATCGGCAGTGTGTTGACGCTGATCACGTAGCACAGGCCACGGGCGAGAAACATCCCGGCGAGGGTGACGATGAACGGCTGCACTTCGAAGTACTCGACGATCAGACCCATCGCCAACCCCAGCAGCGGGCCCACCACCAGCGCAGCCGCCATCGCCAGGGGGGCGGGCCACCCGGACCTCAGCGCGGTGGCGACGATGACGGTGGACAGGGCCACCACTGCCCCGACGCTCAAGTCGATGCCTCCGGTCAGGATCACGAAGGTCATGCCGACGGCGAGGACGATCAGATAGGAGTTGTCCACCAACAGATTCAGAAAGACCTGGGACGTGCTGGCGAAGTCGTACCGGGTGACGACCGCGACGAACAGCACCACGAACAGCAGCAGCGAGGCAACCGGCGACAAGTACCTGCCGCGGACCCTGCGCAGTACGGCTGACGCGTCGATCCGGGGAACCGAGATCTGGGTGCTCATTTGGCCGCCATCGCAGACGCTCGCGTCGACACCGGCTGTGCAGAAACAGTATCGGTCGGGGATGTGGGGCCTGGTCGAGTCGGCCGGCGCCAGAGATGCCTCATCAGTAGCCGGAACTTCGGGGCCTGCAGCAGACACACCGCTACCACCACCAACGCCTTGAACACCAGCGTCGACTCCGGCGTGATCCCTGCGGTGTACACCGTGGTGGTCAGAGTCTGGATGATCAAGGCGCCCAGGATGGTTCCCGTCAGGCTGAACCGTCCGCCCGACAGGGAGGTGCCGCCGATGACCACTGCGAGGATGGCGTCCATCTCGATCCAGAGTCCCGCGTTATTGGCGTCGGCGGCCGAGATGTTCGACGCGATCATCAGTCCTGCGACCCCGGCGCACAGCGCGCAGAAGAGATAGACGGTGAACACGATGGTGCGGTGGCGCACTCCGGCCAGCCTGCTGGCCTCCGGGTTGATGCCGACCGATTCCAGCAGCATGCCCAGGGCCGTCCGCCTGGTCAGCAACCCGACCAACGCGAACACCGACAAGCTCACCAGGATCGCGACCGGCAGCCCGGATGCGTAGCCTGCGCCAAGGATTTTGAACGGTGCGCTGGTGACCGTGACGATCTGACCATCGGTGATCAACAGTGCGATTCCGCGGCCGGCCGTCATCAGCACCAGTGTCGCGATGATGGGCTGCACACCGAAAACCGAGACGAGCAATCCATTCCACAACCCGAGACCGACAGCGGCGCCGAGTGCGATCCCCGTCGCGCCGACCACCGTGCCCAGGGCGGCCGGTTCCGGTGAGGCCGCGATGTAGGCGCAGGCCAGCGCTCCACTGACCGCGACCACCGCGCCCACCGACAGGTCGATGCCGCGCGAGGCGATCACCAAGGTCATCCCGAGAGCCACCAGCAGCGTGGGCGCGCCGTTGCGCAGAATGTCGATCACACTGCCGAACAGGTGACCGTCCTGCACCCGCACACTCAAGAAGCTCGGTGTCAGAACAACATTGACGGCCAGAAGGACGATCAGCGCCAGGGCTGGCCACACCAGCGCCGAGGCAGCCAGTTTCTTGATCATGGTTCACTCCCGCCGGCGATCAGAGCAGTCAGCTCTTCGGCAGTGCATTCCCGGCCGACCTGGGTGATGCAGTACCCGTCCCGCAGCACCATGATCCGGTCACTGATCCGGACGACCTCGTCGAGTTCGGCAGAGATGAACACCACGCCCATGCCGTCGGCGGCCAGCTCGGCGACCAGCTTCTGAATCTGGGCCTTGGCACCGACGTCGATGCCTCGGGTCGGTTCATCCAGGATGAGCAGCCGCGGCTTCGTGATCAGCCACCTCGCCAACAGCACCTTCTGCTGGTTGCCACCGCTGAGGTCCTTGACCAACGTGTCTGGACGCCGCGGCCGGATATCGAGGGCCTCCAGGTAGCGGGACACCAGCTCATCCTTGGTCTTCCTGGCCAATGGGCGGGCGAATCCGCGCCGTGCCTGCAAAGCCAGCACCAGGTTGTCTCGGACACTGAGCTCACCGACGATGCCTTCGCGCTTGCGATCCTCGGAAGTGAAGGCGAGCCTCTTGGCGATGGCCGCCCGGGGCGACCGAAGTCTGGCCGGCTTGCCGTCGATCACAACCTGCCCGCTGGTCGCGCGATCGGCGCCGAACACCAAGCGCGCCAGCTCCGTTCGACCCGAGCCCAACAGTCCGGCGAGCCCCACCACTTCACCGGCGCACACGTCGATATCGACCGGATGCACCCGCGGTTCGCGACCGATGCCCGTCGCCTGCAGTACCGGCTCGGCGCGTGGATGGGTATGGGCGACCGTGTCGACGATCTCATCGAGCAGGTCGAGTTCGCGGCCGAGCATCGCCCCTACCAACGCCACCCGGTCCATCGACGCCGTCGGGTACTCACCGACCCTTCGTCCATTGCGGAGCACCGTCATTCGGTCAGAGATCTCATAGACCTGATCGAGGAAGTGCGACACGAACAGAATCGCCGTCCCGGCATCCCGCAGCCGGCGCATCACGCGGAAGAGTTCGGCGACTTCCTCGGCGTCCAGGCTCGAGGTCGGTTCGTCGAGGATCAGCACCCGCGCCTTGACCGCCATCGCCCGCACGATCGCGACCAACTGTTGTACGGCGATCGGATGCTCGCCGAGTGTCGAACTCGGTTCTACGGTGATGTCCAGCTCGCCAAGTAGTTGCAGGGCGCGACGATTCATCGCAGGAAGGTCGATCCGACCGAACCGGCGGGGTTCACGGCCAAGCAGAATGTTCTCGGCCACCGTCAAATTGGTGCAGAGGTTGACTTCCTGATACACGGTGCTGATGCCCGCGTCTTGAGCCTGCCCGGGTCCGGTGAACCGGTGTTCGACACCGTCGACCGTGATCTGGCCGTCGTCGATGTCGTAAACACCCGTGAGCGCTTTGATCAACGTCGACTTGCCCGCGCCGTTCTCTCCCATCAGCGCGTGGATTTCACCCGGCAGCAAGCGGAAGTCGACACCGTCGAGCGCCCGGACCCCGGGAAAGTCGATCGTGACAGCGTGCATGGTGACCACCGGCTCGTCGGCTGTCGCGCAGCGCGGTGCGGTCATCGGGACATCCTCAGGTGGCGATCGCGTCAGTACTTGCGGTCGGGAAGCGCGACCGCGGCCTGCTGCTGGTCGAAGGTCTGGTCCGGCGTGACGACACGAGGGGGCACGGACTCACCGGCCACGACCTTCTTGGCGAGATCCATCAACTCAGGGCCGAGCAGCGGATTGCATTCGACGATGAAGTTCAGCTTGCCGTCGGCGAGCGCCTGCATGCCGTCATGGGTGGCGTCGATGGCGACGATCTTGATGTCCTGACCCGGTTTGAGGCCGGCGGCCTGGATTGCTTCGATGGCACCCAACGCCATGTCGTCGTTCTGTGCGAACACCACATCGATCTTCGGATTGGCTTTGAGGAACGCCTCCATCACCTGCTTGCCCCCGGAGCGGGTGAAGTCCCCGGTTTGGGACGCGATCACCTTGAGTCCGGGGTTGGCGGCGATGGCGTCGGCGAAGCCGGAGCTGCGTTCCAGCGCGGGATCAGACCCGGTGGTGCCCTCGAGTTGAACGATGTTGACCGGTCCTGGAGTTGCCGCGTATTGCTTGACCACCCACTCGCCGGCCCACTTGCCCTCCTGGACGAAGTCCGCGCCGAGGAACGTCTTGTAGACGTCCTTCTCCTGGGTGTCGACCGCGCGGTCGGTCAGAATCACCGGGATGCCGGCGTTCTTGGCCTCCAGCAACACCGCGTCCCAGCCGGTGCGCACCACCGGGCTGAAGGCAATGACGTCGACCCGCTGCTGTACGAAGGAGCGAATCGCGGAGATCTGGTTTTCCTGCACGCCGTTGGCGTCGGAGAACTTGAGGTTGATCCCGGCGGCCTTGGCCGCGTCCTGGATCGACGTGGTGTTGGCGGTGCGCCACCCGCTCTCGGCACCCACCTGGGAGAAGCCCATCGTGATCGTGCCGCCCGCGGTCCGGCTACCGGAGTCACCGCCGGGTGCCGGGCCGCTGCCACACGCTGCGAGGACACCTACCGTCGCGATGCCGAGCACCGCAGTGAATAGCCTTTTCACAACGACTCCTTCGATGGTTGAAGTACTCGGATCAGGTTGTGCCGCAGGGAATCCCGCCGGATGCGTCCAACCCGACAGCAGCTGTGACCGGCGTTACATCGTGGAATGTTAGCGCTCACATTCGAAACGTGTCAACGACTTGTTAGCGCTCACATCGATTCCGGCCATAGTCTTGACAAAGCCGTGAGCCGCATCACAAGATCGTGAATGTTAGCGCTCACATCACTGCTCGCGCCGGTCTCCGCGACCGTCGTGGAAGTCGACCAAACGGAGGGTCTTCATGCGCATCGGCTTCGTTCGAATAGTGGGCGCACTGGCCGCCGTGGCAGCGCTCACCAGTGCCGGCTGCGGTCGTCCGACGACAACCGACTCGGCCGGAAACGGCGGCGAACGCACCGGAACGGTGGGCATCTCGATGCCGACGAAGTCATCCGAACGCTGGGTCGCCGACGGCAACAACATGGCCGAACAGTTCAAGTCACTCGGCTATACGCCCGACCTGCAGTATGGCGACGACGTGGTGCAGAACCAGGTGTCGCAGATCGAGAACATGATCACCAAGGGCGTCAAAGTGCTGGTCATCGCGCCCATCGACAGCTCGTCGCTGACCAATACGCTTCAGCGCGCCGCCGACGCGAAGATCCCTGTGGTCAGCTATGACCGGTTGATCCGCGGAACGCCGAACGTCGACTACTACGCGACGTTCGACAACTTCAAGGTTGGGGTTCTGCAAGCCACCTACATCGTCGACCGGCTCGGAGTCGCGCAAGGTAAGGGCCCGTTCAACATCGAACTGTTCGCCGGGTCGCCCGACGACAACAACGCGACTTTCTTTTTCAACGGCGCAATGAGCGTGCTGAAGCCTTACCTCGACAGCGGCAAACTCGTCGTCAAGAGTGGTCAGACCTCATTCGACCAGGTGGCGACGCTGCGTTGGGACGGTGGTCTGGCGCAATCGCGGATGGACAACCTGCTCAGCCGGGCCTACACCACCGGACGGGTCGACGCGGTCCTCTCCCCTTACGACGGCATCTCACTGGGCGTGATCTCGGCGCTGAAGAGTTCCGGCTACGGCACGCCTACCAATCCGCTGCCGATCGTCACCGGCCAAGACGCCGAGCTCGCGTCGGTGAAGTCGATCATCGCCGGCGAGCAGACCCAAACGGTGTTCAAGGACACCCGAGAGCTGGCGAAAGCCGCTGTGCAGATGGCAGATTCATTGCTCACCGGGGGTAAGCCGGAGGTCAACGACACCACAACGTACGACAACGGAGTGAAGGTGGTCCCGGCGTTTCTGCTTCAACCCGTCAGTGTCGACGCGAGCAACTACCAGAAGGTGTTGATCGACTCCGGTTACTACAAGCCCGGCCAGCTCACATGACCGGTGGCCAGGCAACGGCACCGCTGCTCGAAATGCGGGGAATCACCAAGCAATTCGCCGGTGTCACCGCACTGTCAGAGGTGAACCTGGCAGTTCATCATGGCGAGATCCACGCGATCTGCGGGGAGAACGGCGCAGGCAAGTCCACCTTGATGAAGGTGCTCAGCGGGATCTACCCGCACGGCAGCTACACGGGCGAGATCGTGTTCGACGGCCGTCCGGGTGATTTCAAGGACATCCGGTCCAGCGAGCGACGCGGCATCGGCATCATCCACCAGGAATTGGCGCTGGTGCCGGTACTGTCCATCGCCGAGAACATCTTCCTCGGCAACGAGCACGCATCGGCGGGCGTCATCAGCTGGCACGAGACCATGAAACATGCTCAGGAGTTGCTCGACCGCGTCGGTCTGCGCGAGAGCCCACGTACCAGGATCGCCGATATCGGAGTCGGCAAGCAGCAACTGGTCGAGATCGCCAAGGCACTGTCCAAGAAGGTCAAGCTCCTCATCCTCGACGAGCCGACTGCGGCACTCAACGATGAGGACAGCAGGCACCTGCTCGACTTGATCGTCGAACTCCGCGGCCAGGGTCTGACATGCATCATCATCTCGCACAAGCTGAATGAAGTGATGCGGGTCGCCGACACGGTCACCATCCTGCGCGACGGCCGGACCATCGAGACGCGGCCGGTCGACCGTGAGCTCTCCGAGGAACACATCATTCGGGGGATGGTGGGCCGCGACATGGGCGACCGCTTCCCGGACCGCCGCTCGCACAGCATCGGAGACGTCGCCTTCGCCATCGAGGACTGGACCGTCTTCCATCCGCTGGACCACCAGCGCAAGGTCGTCGACGGGGTCTCGATCAACGTGCGACGTGGCGAGGTCGTCGGCCTCGCCGGGCTGATGGGCGCGGGCCGCACCGAACTAGCGATGAGTGTCTTCGGTCGCAGCTACGGAAAGCAGGCCGGCGGCACGATTTTCAAGGATGGCAGGAAGATTCGAACGCGGACGGTGCCCGAGGCGATCGGCCACCGCATCGCCTATGCCACCGAGGATCGCAAGCACTTCGGCCTCAACCTGATGGACGATATCGCCCGCAGTGTAACCCTCGCTTCGCTGGCGAAGGTCAGCCGCGGATCGGTCATCAACGAGCACGAGGAGACGGTGGTCGCCGAACGCTTCCGAAAGGACATGCGTATCAAGGCGTCCTCGGTGCGAGCGACCACCGGAAACCTGTCCGGTGGCAATCAGCAGAAAGTCGTTCTGAGCAAGTGGATCTTCACCGATCCCGATGTGTTGATCCTGGACGAGCCGACTCGCGGCATCGACGTCGGAGCCAAGTACGAGATCTATCTGATCATCAACGACCTTGCCGCTGCGGGCAAAGCGGTGATCGTGATCTCCTCGGAGTTACCGGAATTGATCGGTTTGTGCGACCGCATTTACACCCTCAACGAGGGCCGCATCACCGGCGAAGTGGCTCGCGAGGACGCCGACCAGGAGACGTTGATGCGGTACATGATGAAGGGACGCGGTAGATGACCACCACCGGGACGGTAAGCACCGCGGCGAGCACGCCGCCATCATCGCCACCGCCGAATCCGGGCAGTGGACGCTTACTGACTGTGCTACAGGGCAACTTCCGGCAGTACGGCATGGTTGCCGCGCTGGCAGTGATCGTCATCCTCTTCCAAGTCTGGACCAGTGGGATCCTGCTGAAGCCACTGAACGTCACCAACATCGTTCAGCAGAACGGTTACATCCTCATCCTCGCGATCGGGATGGTGATCGTCATCATCTCAGGTCACATCGATCTGTCGGTCGGATCGATCGCGGGGTTCGTCGGCGCGATGTCCGCGGTGCTGATGATCCGCCATGCCATGCCCTGGCCCGCCGCAGTGATCATGTGTCTTCTGCTCGGGGCGCTGATCGGCGCCTGGCAAGGCTTTTGGATCGCCTACGTCGGAATCCCGTCATTCATCGTGACACTCGCCGGGATGCTGGTCTTCCGCGGCGCCACACAGTATCTGCTGCAGGGGCAGTCGATCGCGCCGTTCCCTCGCAGCTTCGGCCAGGTCAGCAGCGGCTTCCTACCAGAGCTCGGCAACAAGGCCCTCTACCACTGGCCCACCGTCATCCTCGGCGTGCTGGTCATGATCGCGGCGATCTGGCAACAAGTGCGTCAGCGACGGACGCAGTCGCGCTACGGATTCGATGTACCGTCGGTCGGCTGGTTCGTGCTGAAGTGCGTCGGCATCGTCGCCGCGCTGGCGGCCTTCACGATGCTTCTGGCCAGCTACCGCGGTGTGCCGGTGGTCGGCATCATCCTGGCGTTGGCGTTCGTGGTCTACGCGTTTGTCATGCGCAGCACGGTCTTTGGCCGGCAGGTCTATGCCGTGGGCGGAAACGAGGCGGCGGCGCGGCTATCCGGCGTGAAGACCAAAAGAGTGACCTTCCTGGTTTTCGTCAACATGGGCCTGTTGTCGGCGCTGGCCGGTCTGCTCTTCGCCGCGCGGCTGAATTCGGCGACGCCGCAGGCCGGCATCGGGATGGAGCTGGAGGCCATCGCCGCAGCGTTCATCGGTGGCGCCTCGGCCAGCGGTGGCGTCGGCACCGTGTTCGGGGCGATCATCGGCGGCTTCGTGCTCGGCGTGCTGAACAACGGGATGTCATTGATCGGGATCGGCAGTGACGTACAGCAAGTCATCAAGGGGCTGGTCCTACTCGCTGCCGTCGGTTTCGACATCTACAACAAGAAGAAGGGTGGGTCGTGACGTGCTGTACGGAGGACCGGCTGACCGTTTCGAACACGACATCGTGACCTTTATGCGTAGCTGGGCACCCTACGGTGGGCCTCCCGCCGATCAGGTGCTGCCGGAATTCGGGATGACCCGCGAGCAACTCGTCCTGCGCTACCAACAGATCCTGGCCGCCCGCGCCGCACAGCGCGAACGGGCGCAGCGCGAGCGGGCGCTGCGCCGGCCCTCGGGCCGCCAGGGCCAGAGCGCGCCACAGTGACCTTCCGCCAGTCGCCAACCCGGTGGGCGCTGGCCGACGGACGCGAGCTGCTGTTCTTCACCCTGCCCGGTCACGACTGCGAACCCGTCCCCGATCGTCGCTCCCTGCCGCAACGTTGCGCCGCGCAATCCGAGCTCCGTTTTGATCGCACGACCGGCCAATGGGTGATCATCGCCGCGCTGCGCCAGGACCGGACGTATATGCCGCCTGCCGACCGGTGCCCGCTGTGTCCCGGACCGTCTGGGCTGACCAGCGAGATACCGGCAGCGGATTACGATGTCGTCGCTTTCGAGAACCGTTTCGCCAGCCTGACCGAGGCAGGGGGGTCGGCCTTTCAGTTGCCGGATCCGGCGGATGCCGACTTCGTGTCCGCACCGAGTCATGGCCGTTGCGAGGTCATCTGCTTTTCCAGCGATCACACCGGCTCGTTCGCAGGTCTCGACTTTCGCCAGGCCCGTCTGGTCGTCGAAGCGTGGCGGCACCGCACCGCCGAGCTGTCCGCGACGCCCGGCATCGAGCAGGTGTTCTGTTTCGAGAACCGCGGTGCGGAAATCGGTGTGACGCTGACCCATCCACACGGGCAGATCTACGGCTACCCGTATCTGACGCCCCGCACCGAGCAGATGTTGCAGGCGGCCCGCGCGCACCGCACCCGCACCGGCACCAATCTTTTCGCCGATGTCCTCGCCCACGAGGTGCGTGACGGTGCCCGCATCGTCGCGCGCACTGAGTTGTTCACCGCGTTCGTGCCGTTCGCGGCACGCTGGCCGGTCGAGGTGCACATCTATCCGAACCGCTTCGCGCACAATCTGCTCGACCTCGACGGCGCGGAGCTCGACGAGTTCACCCGTGTGTACTCCGACATCCTGCAGCGGCTCGACCGTCTCTACCCCACGCCGTTGCCCTATATGGCAGCGCTGCACCAATACGCAGACACCGATGCCCAGCGAGAAGGCTATTTCCACGTCGAAGTGATGTCGACGAGGCGCAGCGCCACCAAGCTCAAGTACCTGGCGAGCTCGGAATCCGCCATGGACGCGTTCATCAACGACGTCAGGCCGGAAGCCATCGCCGAGATGGTGCGCACGGCATGACGATGACGAGACTTGACGGCACGCTGCACTATTCGGCGCCCGGGCGTATCAACCTCATCGGCGAACACACCGACTACAACTTCGGTTTCGCCCTGCCCATCGCGTTGCCCGAGCGCACCCGCGTGACTTTTCAGCCCGAGAAGAGCGACTCGATGGTCGTGCGCAGCGACCGCGAGCCGGACGTGATCACATTCCCGCTCGGCACCGCCCCCGGCGACGTGACCGGCTGGGCCGCATACGTAGCGGGCGTGGTCTGGGCGCTGCAGCAGGCGGGTCATCCGGTTCCCGGCGGCGCGTTGTCAATCGCGGGCGGCGTGGCGGCCGGTGCGGGCCTGGCATCCTCGGCGGCGCTGGAGTGCGCGGTACTCGGTGCGGTGCTCGGCGCCACCGACCGTTCCGTCGACCTTATGGAGCGCGCCCGGATCGCGCAACGAGCTGAGAACGAATATGTCGGCGCACCAACGGGTTTGCTCGACCAATTGGCCGTGCTCTACGGTGCGCCGAGGCGGGCGCAGATGATCGACTTCGCCAATCTGACGGTCCGGCCGGTGCTGTTCGATCCCGACGCGTCCGGTATTGCGCTGCTGCTGATCGACTCCCGGGCCGCACACCAGCACGCTGACGGCGAATACGCCGCCCGCCGCGCGTCGTGCGAGCGGGCCGCCACCGAGCTGAAGGTCGGCACTCTTCGTGAGGTGCAGGACCAGGGGTTGGCGGCACTGGCGACGATCAGCGGGCCAGAGGATGCCCGCCGAGCCCGCCATATCGTCACCGAGAACCGCCGGGTCATCGACTTCGTTGATGCACTGGCTGTTTCGGATTTCACCGCGGCGGGCCGGGTGCTGACGGACTCGCATGTCTCGATGCGTGATGATTTCGAGATCACCACCGAACACCTCGATCTCATCGCCGACACCGCGGTTGCCTCCGGTGCGCTCGGGGCACGAATGACGGGCGGCGGTTTCGGCGGCTGTGTGATCAGCCTGGTCGACAACGAACGGGTCGAGACCGTCGCTGCCAGCGTGCGGGACGAGGTGGGCAGGCGCGGCTATCCGGCACCTGTCATCACCAGGACCCGGGCCGGCGACGGAGCCGGTGCGTCCGCATACGAGCGCTGACGGTACCGGCTATACCGACAACCTCGGCGGCCGTCATGTCATACCCTCTCCAGCATCATGAACGGCACCCGCGTGACTTCGTCCGCTGTCCGCGCGCTGCGGCGTGGCGGGCTGCTCGCCGTCGCGGTGCTGGTGTGCGCGTCCGTCGGCTGCACCGACTCCACGGCGACGCCGACCGTCCCGCCACAGCCCGCCACAGAGGCCACCGACGTCGCAGCGCCGGCCGCGCCGGTGGGCGCCCAGCCCAGGCTGGCGCCCGATCCCGCTCAGCTCGCCGACGACCTGGTCGCCGACGAGTTGGCCATTCGTGATCCATCGACATCGCAGCCCGCGCTCGTCGCGGCCGCGCGTCGTCAGCAGGTCGCCTACCGCAGCATCGGACGTCATCCCGAATGGGATTCGATCATCCGGCCACGGATCCCGTCGGAGTTGCTCGACGCCTACGACCGCAACGTCGACGCACGCCGCCAACTCGCGGCGATGGCCCACCCGCGGGACACTCTGCCTGCGTGGCGGATCCAGCCCCCGGCTCCGGCCGACGAACTGCTCGGCTACTACCGCGAGGCGGAGGCGGCCACCGGGGTGGGTTGGAACTATCTGGCGGCCATCAATCTGGTCGAAACCAGGCTGGGCAGCATCGTGGGACTGAGCACCGCCGGAGCGGACGGACCGATGCAGTTCCTGCCGTCCACATTCGCCGCCCACGGCGAGGGCGGAGACATCCGCTCACCGCACGACAGCATCATGGCCGCCGGCCGCTACCTGGCGGCCAACGGGTTCGGCGCGGACCCCGATCGCGCGATTTACCGCTACAACCACGCCGGTGAATACGTCTCTGCGATAAAGGATTACGCCGCAATCCTGGCTGATCCCGCGACGTTCGCAGGCTTCTACCAGTGGGATGTCTACTACGTCACGACTGAAGGCGACGTCGTTCTCCCGATCGGCTATTCGGCCGATGAGCCCATCCCGGTCGCCGGCTACCTGGCCACCCACCCGCAGTAGCTCAGGTTTCGTCGGCGACCTGGTGCCTGTCGACCTTGCCGGGACCAGCCGGATCATCGTTTTGATGATCCAGCTGGTCCTGCAGAACGCGTTGCTCTTCGCTGGCCTGCCTGGCATCCACCGGCGTGGGGGGTGGCTGCTTGCTGAGCTCCACGATCAGCTCTTGAAGGCGTCTTTGACCTTCTCGCCGGCGTCCTTGAGGCTCGACTTGGCCTGATCGAGCTTGCCCTCGTTCTCGGTGCTCTTGTCGCCGGTGGCGCGACCGACGCCCTCTTTGGCCTTGCCCGCGGCGTCGTCGACCTTATTGCTGATCTTGTCTGAAATACCCATGGGCGCCGTGTACCTCAATAGCCCGGAAATGAAACTCGGACTCAGTCGGGTGTACCGCGGACCGTCCACACCACCCGGTAGGAACCCGCGGCCGAAACCCAGCCGAACCGTCGCGAGTCGACGACGCCCGGCGCGAGCGGATTGTCCGAGCACGCTTCGAAATACGCGGTCCGGCCGCGCCGGCGCACCGACCCGACCCGCTTGATCAACCACCGGGTCGGCAGGGTGGGATCCGGAAACACCCGAAGTTGTCCCGTACGCGGAGTTCCGGCGCGAACCGCCAACAGGCCATCACCAGGGCGAAGAGTTGGCAGCATCGACTCCTCCACCACCCGAAACCGGCGCAGCGGCCAGGAACCGAGCCCATGGTTCTCCCGCATGGTGAAAGGGTAAGTTAGGGCCATGCTGCAACGACTTTTCGCCAACGCCACCCCTGCCCACGCTCACTGCGACCTGTACTGCGGCGTCTACGACCCCGCCCAGGCCAAGATCGAGGCACTGTCGTGCCTCAAGACCATCCAGAAGTACAACGATTCGGATGACGAGCACTTCCGGACCCGCGCGATCCTGATCAAGGAGCAGCGCGCCGAGGAGGTCAAGCATCACCTGATGGTGCTGTGGGCCGACTTCTTCACCAAGGAGCACTTCGAGCAGTTCCCGAACCTGCACCAGCTGTTCTGGGACGGCGTGCACGGTGCCGGCGACGTCAAGAAGTCGACCGACGCCGCCACGGCCGAGAAGCTGCTCGCGACCATCGACCAGATCTCGGACATCTTCTGGCAGACCGAGAAGGCCAAGGGCATGGGCGTCTACCCGCCTGCCTGACAATTGTTGTCGACGTACCGCGCGGTCATCCGGCCGCGCGGTACTTTTCGTTTCAGGGCCTATTTTTCAGGGGCCTATTTCCAGGCGAAGACGGGCTGCTCGAGGTCGTCGACGGGGTCGTGGCGGCCCTCCAGACCCAGCCAGCGAAGTTGAAGCAGCACCGCACCTGTGGGCGCATGGATGAGGTCGTTGCCCAACGGTATCTGCACAACGGGGCGCGGGCTCTCCGGGATCGTGATGAACCGCGGCGAATCCGGCCGTTGCAGTTGGTGCAGTCCCACCCGGTAAACGGCGACGACCTCGTCGGGCGCCGGTTGCGGATCCAGTCGGCCGCCGCCCCAGACGACCACCGGGGTGATGATGTAGCCCGACCGCGTCGGATAGTCGTCGAGCACTCCGAGGACCGACGAATGGGGCAGCAGAACCCCGACTTCCTCGTCGAGCTCACGCAAGGCCGCGTCGATCGCGGTCTCCCCCGGGTCCAGTCTGCCGCCAGGAAGGGCCCACTGCGCAGCGTGTGAGTTCAAGCGGGAAGCTCTGCGGCACAACAGAAATGCGGCACCACCGGATACTCCGACCATCCGGCCGTCCAACCCCGGCTCCATCGGCCGGCCGGCGATCCAATCGTCAACGGGAGCCGGGTCGACCCGGTCCTCGCCGGTTTCGGAGTCGACGAGCACCACCGCGACCGCGGCGTGGCGCTTGGTGGGGTCGGCCGCCGAGCGACGGTCGTGGCCGCTCAAATGATCCCGGATCCGCTCCCGCAATGCCTCGTCGTAGGTGATCGTCACTGTTCGACCATAGAGCGAGCTAGCGGTCCCAAGACGCGAGGACGCCGCGGGGTGCCGTCACCCCAGGCGATCAGACGGCATCCCGCGGCGTCATGCGCAGATCAGTAGGTCGGGACGAAGACCCCGTTGATCCACACGCCCCAGTGATTCCAGCCCTCGTCCCACACCTGCTTGTTGCCTGCGGCCCAGGTCGGGTCGACAGGCTTGGGCGGTGCCCAGGCCGGCGGGCTGCCGGCATCGGGACCGGCCGGCGGCAGCGCGGGCTGGACAGGGCCTGGCGGCGGGGTCCAGCCGGGGTCGGCGCCCGCGGTCGCGGCGCTCAATCCCAGTGCGCTTGCAGCCAATCCACCGGCCACAGCGGCTCCGGCGACAATCTCGATCAACTTCATGGCTTCGTGCTCCAATCGTGCGTCAATCGTGCGTGAGTAACGACCTGCCTGGTACCGGTATTAGCTATCCAGATCTGAGATCGATAAACATGTGACGCCTCCTACAGGGCAACAACCCGAGCGTCAGTCCGGTCCCATTGCCGCGGCGATCGACTGCGCCATCAGCCGAGCCGCGTCGTTACGGTCCATCGACGCCAGCAACTGTCCGACGCCGCGCATCTGGTCACCGACGAGCACCGTCGGCCCGTTGGTCAGGTTCGCGAACGCTTCGGCCACCACGTCGCCGACCGGTACCGCATCGGTGGGCGTCTGGTCTTCCGAGGCCAGGGTGCCGCGTTGGTGCTCGAGCCTGCGCAGCGCGGGGGTGTCGGTCTTGCCGAGGATCAAGCCGATCACGTCGACACCCTTGCCGTGCAGTTCACTCCACAGCGCTTCGGCGAACACCATGTCGAAGGCTTTGGACGCGCCGTAAGCCACCATGTTTGGGCCGCCGACAAAGCCTGCGCCGGAGCCGAACACGACGATCCCGCCGCGGCCCCGCTCGACCATCGGAGCGGCGTAATGGTGGCATAGCTGCATGGGCACCACGCAGTTACGTTGCACCATGTTCTCGGCCGCCTCGATCGAATTACTCAGGAACGGCGTGAAGTCGGGGTCGGCACCCGCGCAGTAAACCAGGAACCCGATGTCGAGACCCGCCGTCGCAGCGATCACGGCAGCCGCCGCGCCCGCTGCTGTGAGATCGATTGCCAGCGTCCTGGTTTCGACTCCGTGCCGGTCTCGAATGTTCGCGGCGACGTCGTCGAGCACGGGTTGCCTGCGGGCAAGTAAGACCACGTTGAGCCCACGCGCAGCCAGCTCGTCGGCGAACGCCGCACCCACACCATCGGAAGCGCCGGCGATCAGCGCCCAGGGGCCGTACCGTTCGGCGAAGAATTCAGCCATCAGTACACCACCTGCACGGTGGTGAAGGTGCGCCGGGCGATCCGCCAGCCGGCACCGGTGCGGACGATCTCGTCGTCGTAGAAGCCCCTGGCGTTAACCCCAGAGTTGTTGTCGGCAGCCATGATCCACGCATCGACGTAACAGCGGGTGACGGCTTGATCGCCCTGCAGATCGATCACGATGTTGCTGATGCGATGCATGAGGTATCCGGCGGCGGCGTGCGCGACGTCCATGAACTCGGTGACCTCGTCCACGCCGTTCCACACCCCGATCTCGCCGTAGTCCAGGTGGCAGTCAGGGGTGAACACGGTCCGAAACAGGTCCCAGTCGCGCCGGTCGATACCGGTGGCGTAGCGGATCAGGAGATCTGAAATATCCTGCCGGTCCTCGAGTTCGGTCACGCGGTGTCTCCGTTACTTGCGCGCGAGCGGGCTGTAGAAGACCAGCCCGTTGCCCTTGTTGTCGTACACGACGGCTCGACGTTCATGCGCGTCGTCATAGGGGCCCTTGACGATGCCGCCACCACTGGCCTCGACCGCCTTCGCAGCGGCGTCGACGTCGGCCGTCTTGATTCCGACAACGACCTGCCCGGGAATCGGGTGGTCGACCTCCGTCGCCAGCGCCACAGTGACCGGGCCACCGTCGAGCGCCGCGAAATGGGTGCCGTCGCGGAACTTCACTGCCATCCCGAGGGTGTCGCTGTAGAACCTGATCGATTCATCCAGGTCGTCGGTCGACAGGATGATCATCTTGACTTCGTGTTCGCTCACTGGCGCCTCCTTGTCTGAAGCGCATTCAGAGTACGACAGCGCGGCTCGCGTGGGGCGCAACATCGGCACCGGCACCGGCACCCGGATGTAGCCAGTTCGCGGCGTTGCGCACGTAGTCCTTGAACACCGTCAGCCGGACCGGATCGGCCATGATCTGATTGCCGGGTGGCTCACTGACGAACGACGGTGCCCCACAACCCAAATCCCAGTTGTAGTCGGCGAAGTGATGGAATGTGGATTCCGCGAGCGCCCGCCCCATGGGCAGCCCGTCGGACGTCTCACCGTCGATCGCGACGGCGAGGTTGAAGCGACGACCACTGGCGCTGCTTCGCCCCTCGGCCACGACCGTCGCGCAGGGAACGCTCGCCGAGACCGCGCCCTCGTGGGGGTGTGCGGGGAACCATTCGACTCGGCCGCTGACGGTGCGTGAAGTGTGCAGCAGCGGATGCGCCGGGTCCGTGGCGAGGACCTGCTGGTAGTCGCCGTTGGCGCCGGAATGGAAGTTGGGCCAGGAGATGGTCGGGGTGTCCTGGTCGTCGCAGAGGTGGCTTTGGTCGACGGTCTTGTCCTGGAACTCGTTGACCAGTCCCAGAGACCCGAGCCGGGTGAGGCAGCACCCGAGGTCCTGGTGGTCGCGAGCGGTGAGCACCCCGCCGCCGCCGCGACGGAACCTGGTGATGGCGTCGGCTTCGGCATCGGTCAGGCCGTCGCCGGTGTCGACGGCCATCAGCCACAGCTGGTCGAATCCGAGATCGTCGAGCACGCTGAGCACCGGATCGTCGCCGTGGTGTGCGCGGTTGCGGGCGAGCACGTCATGCCCGGCTGCGCGCAATTCGGCGGCGAGGAGTGTGAAGCGGTCGATGTCCCAGTCATCCGGCTGGGCGGTGATCGTGGTCTGAAGCAGAATGCGAGACACGGTCATTCAGTCCTTTCCGGCGGCGGGTTCGGCCGATACCCGCAAGTGTTTGCGGGCGGCCAGTTCGCTGTCGTCGACGAGCTCGAGCATCGGCCTGCCTGGGACGCACACCATCGTCACGACGAACCGGCTCTTGGCGTCGTCCCGGTTGTTGGCGTCCGAGTAGTGGATGACGTCTCCGCCGGGCTCCCAGAAAGCTTCGCCCGCGCGGATGACACGTGGCGGCTGCCCTTCGAGTTCAAAGAGCATCTCGCCTTCCAGCATGTAGCCGAACGCCGGGCCGCTCGGATGGCGGTGCGGTGGGGCTCCGGCACTGCCCGGCGGGTATTCGATGACGACGGTCATCACGTCGGCGCCGTCCGGGATAAAGGTCGGATGCACCTCCTGAACGACGGTCAGTGCGTTCTCCCATTGCGGGTCATGGGTTTTCGGCATGTTCATTCTCCTTGGTGTCAGACGGCGGTTCCGCCGCCGTCGGCGTGCAGGGTCGATCCGGTGATGAAGCTCGCCCGGGGGGACGCGAGGAAGAGCACCGCGTGGGCGATTTCCTCGGGGTCGGCGGTGCGCCCGAGGGGCAGCGCCCTGCCGAGTTCGTCGTTGGTGTCACCCCATTGCGCGGCGACGCCTTCGGTGTTGGTGGGCCCGGGCGCGACGCTGTTGACGCGCACGCCGTAGGGGCCGAACTCGGCGGCCCACGATCGCGTCAGTGCTTCGACCGCGGCCTTCGACGCGCCGTAGGTGGATGCGCCGCCAACACCCTTGGACGCGACCATCGACGTGACGTTCACGATGCTGCCCCGGTGCCTGCGCAGCATGCCCGGGACCAGGCCTGCGGTCAGGAAATACGTGCCGCGCACATTGGTGTCGAACGTCGTTTGGAACGTTGTGATGTCCTGGTCGACGGTGAGTGCTCCGGGAAAGCTGGCGGCGTTGTTGACCAGGATGTCCACCTCGCCCACCCGGTCGACCAACGCCTGTACCGCGCCGGCGTCGGCCAGGTCCGCGGCCACGAAGTGCGCCCGGCCGGAGATCTGGCCTGCCGCGGCCGCGCCGCGTAGGCGGTCTCTGCCGGTGACGATCACTGTGGCGCCGGCGCGGGCCAACAGCCGAGCGCACGCCAGCCCGATCCCGGCGGTGCCGCCGGTGACAAGCGCCGTCTGCCCGCTCAGTTCCGTCACGGCGGTCATGCGATCTGAGCCGTCGGTGCGTACGCGCTATCTGCCAGAGCCACCCGCAGCCGCTGCCTTCCGCGGGAGGCCCGGGACATCACCGTGCCGCGTGGGATGTTCAGGATCACGGCGGTCTCGGCGTAGGTGTGGCCCTGGATCTCGGCGTAGAACAGCACCGTGCGGAAATCCTCCGGCAAGCTGGCCATCGCCGACCGGAGGTCGCGGTCGGGCAGCCGGGTGAGTGCCTCGGCCTCGGCGGAGCGGGACGCGGTGGACGACCGGGCAGCGCTGTCGGCAAGGTCGCCCTCGGCGACATCGTCGACCGGCACCTCCGATGGCCGGCGCTGCTTGGCGCGGAACCCGCTCACCCAGCGGTTGTAGAGAATGCGGAACAGCCACGCCTTGAAGTCGGTGCCGTCGCGGAACGTGTGATAGCCCATGAACGCGTGCAGCAGGGTGTCCTGCACCAGGTCCTCGGCGTCGGCCGTGGTTTTGGTCAGCCCCCTGGCCCGGCGCAGCAGGGCGTCGAACAGAGGTTGCGCGTCGCGGGCGAACCGGTCGGCGGCCGCGGGGTCGATTGGCCGGGGAACAGACGTGACGGTCATGAACGGTCTCCTGGGGGCGAGTTGCTGATGACCTCAGCCTCGCCGCCAGGTCTCCCCGGCGAACCCTTGATAGCCCGTAGTCCGTAGTCGTCGGCCCGGGGTCGGGCTACCGACTGCCCCCGTCGCGGCGGATCAGGCCTAGCTCGCCCAGGACATCGTCCGCAGTTGCCTGCGTGAGGTGATGCCGAGCTTGGCGAACACCTTTCGCAGATGCCACTCGACGGTGTGTGTGCTGATGAACAGCTGCGCACCGATCTCCTGGTTCGTCAGCCCCTCACCGGCCAGTCGCGCGATCTGCGCCTCCTGCGCTGTGAGCTCACCGCCCGAACTCGGCTGCTGAGCGCGCACCTTCTCGCCGGTGGCCGCCAGCTCTCGGCGGGCGCGCTCGGCGAAGGCGTCGGCACCCATCCGGACGAACATGTCGTGGGCCTCGGTCAGGTGCCGTCGGGCGTCGGTTCGGCGCAGCACCCGCCGCAACCATTCCCCGTACACGAGGTGCGCGCGGGCCCGGTGCACCGCGATCGTGGTGCGCCCCAACCGCTCGATGGCTTCGGTGAACAGCGCGTCGGCGTCGGCGTCGTCGGCGAGCATCGCCTGGGCTGCTGCCAACGTGCCCAGGCCCCAATCGGTTCCGCTTGCTCCCGCGCGATCGGCGAGGTCGTCGATCGCCGCGGTCGCGGTGTCCCGCTGGCCGCTGCGCGCGGCCGCTTCGACCAGTTCGTACAAACACCAGCTGTAGAAGCCGATGTCCTCGTATTCGCACACCGTCCGGGCGGCGGCCAATGCCTCGTCGTAGCGGCCGAGCCCGTTGTAGAGCACCGCCGCCGCGTATCCGGTCAGCCCGAGCACCCGGCCCTCACCCCGACTGGTTCCGTCCGCTTCGGTGGCCTTGATCAACCGTTCGGCCTCGGCCGCATCACCCCGCCAGGCGGTCAGCATCAACGCGTGGTACTTCACCGCCGCATAATGGTCGGTGGCCGACGTGATCGCATTGGCTTCCTCGACAAGGGTTGCCGCCGTGCGGAATTCGCCGGCAACCAGGTGAACGCCGGCCTGGTAGACCAGCGCACGCGGCAGGATGGCCAGGGCGCCGGCGTTGCGCGCGGCGCGCACAGCTGCGGCAGCGAGCTGATGCACGGTGGCATGATCCCACAATTCGTGGGCCGATGACTCTTGCAGGATCGGGAACGCAGGCACCATCCACCGCAGGACGTCGCGATCGTCGGCCGCCGCCTGAATACACATGTGATCCAAGCCGATTCGCATCGATTCGGCACCGGCGCCGACTCCCTGAGTGATGCGCCCGGCGACCCCCTTGAGCAAGAAGTCCACTGGGCGGGACAGTTCGGCCGCACGATCCAGTGCGGCCAGGGCTGCCTGCGCAGCATGGGTCAGCGCCCCCGGGTCACCGAGGCGTCCGGCATACATCAGCGCCGCGATCGCCTCGAGGTAGCTCTCCCGAGATGCGTAGTCGTCGAGGGGTTCCAGCCCGCGAGCAGCGTCCAGCAGTGCCTGCGCGGTCTCCCGCACGGACGGCGCTCCGGCCTCGCCGGCTCGGCTGCGGACAAAGTCCATCTGGGCGCGCACGCGCGCCACCTGTGCCCGTTGCAGCTCCGACAAGGGCCCTCGCTCCGCGAGGTCGAGCAGGTCACGAGCGGCGGCCGGCGCTGCGGCATCTCGCTTGGCCTTGGCAGCGGCCAACGCGCGCGCACCGCGCAGGTGCGGATCGGCTGTCAGGACCGCGGAGCGCTCGAGAAATGCTGCCGCCGCAGCGATTCCGCCACGACTCTGCGCCCGGGCCGCCGAGTTCTGCAGCTCCTCGGCCACCGCGTCGTCCGGGCCGGCCGCAGCGTTGGCGGCATGCCATGCGCGCCGATCAGGATCGGCCTCCGGATCGGTGGCGTCGGCAAGGGCACGGTGGATGGCTCTGCGGTCGGCCAGATCAGCGGCGCGGTAGGCCGCGGACCGCAACAACGGATGCCGGAACCGCATCCGCGGACCGAACTCGATCACACCTGCGGCTTCGGCCGGCGCGAGCGCGTCGATGGGGATACCCAGCGCGGCGGCGGCCCGCAGGAACAACGCCGCATCGCCGACCGGCTCGGCCGCCGCCACCAAGAGCAGCCGTCGAGTCGGTGCGGGAAGGCTCTGGACTCGCTTCACGTAGCTGGTCTCGACAGCGCCGGGCGCCGACGCCGAACCCGACAGCCAGAACCCGCCGGCGAGCTCGGTTGAGGAGGCGTTGCGTGGAACCTCAAGCAGCGCAAGCGGATTACCTCTGGTTTCAGCGACGATGCGGTCACGTACCGGTGGATCGATGCCACCGAGCATCACCGAGTCCAGCAGCTCACGTGCATCCCCGTCGGACAGGCCGCGGACGATCAGTTCGGGCAACCCGGTAAGCGGCTGTGCGCCGTCGTCGCGCGCGGCGAACACCAACGCGATCGGCTCGGCCAGCAGGCGGCGCGCCACGAAACCCAGGGTCTGCACCGTCACCTGGTCGAGCCAATGTGCGTCGTCGACGATGCACAGCAGGGGCTGACGTTGAGCGGCCGCCGCCATCAGACTCAGCACCGCCAAACCCACCAGGAACCGGTCGGGGGGCTCACCCACTCCGCGACCGAAGGCGACGTCGAGCGCGCGACGTTGCGGATCCGGCAGCTCACCGAGGTGCTCCATGAGCGGGGCGCACAGTTGCTGCAGTCCGGCGTACGCGAGTTCCATGTCCGACTGAACGCCCGCGACGTGTAGCACTCGTAGCGCCGACGCCTGCTCCGAGAGATACCCGAGCAACGCCGTCTTACCGACGCCGGCCTCGCCGCGCAGCACCAGCACCTGCGAATCGCCACCGGCGACGGTCGAGATCACCGAGCGCAGCGCTCGGCACTCGGCGGCACGACCATGCAAGTGCTCTGGCCGCCCGTCGCTCGAGATAGGCACCACCGTCTGCCCCTAGCGGACCTCACCGGAATTTCCGGTCCTGATCGTAACCGGGGGTGGGGGCGCCGCGGGGGGTGGACCTATCCGGGCAGGAATGTGACGGTCTCGTCAAGCGGGGCACGACCGGTACGTGAGTAGCTGACCGAGATGTCTTCGTAGCCAACGGACATGCCACAGAACAGCATCAGCTCGTCGGGCGGAGACACCACATCGGCAACCGTTCGGCGAACCTGCGACCACGCCATCTGCGGGCAACTGTGCAGCCCTTCAGCGCGAAGCAGCAGCATGACGGTCTGCAGATACATGCCGAGGTCGGCCCACTGCGGCAGACCGAGGTGTCGATCGATGTAGCAGAACAGCGCGACCGGCGCGCCAAAGCAATCCCAGTTCGCGACGGCCGCCCGCTGCCGGGCCTCCCAGTCCTCCCGAGCGATACCGAGTGCGGCGTACCGCTGCCGACCGAAGGCGGCGCGGCGCTCCCGGTACGGCGAAGCCATCTCGGCGGGATACATCTCGAATTCCCGGTCGTCCCAGGCTTCACCTGCGACGACGCGTTCGACGGCGATCTTCTTCAGCTCGGCCAGCGGTGCACCGGTGACGACGTAGACATGCCACGGCTGGATGTTCGACCCCGAGGGCGACCAGCACGCCGCGGCCAGCACCCGCTGCAGGATCTCGGGTGCGACGGGCCGATCGGTGAAACCCCGGACGGCCCGCCTGCTTCGCACCGCTTCGTATACGTCCACAGCTGTGTCTACGACTTCGCAGCCGATTCGAGGAGCCAGTCCTCGAATCGGGTGTCGAACAGTGTCGCGCCCGGGCCGGGCACCAACGTGCGCTCGTCGATGTCGACGCCCCAGTACGACGCGGCGGGATCGCTGATGACGGTGCGGCCGTCAGCACGGGAGGTCAGCGCGGTGCGGATGAGGTCCGGAAGCAAAACCATGTCGGGGCCGCCGATCTCGACGATGCCGTTGACCGGGTCGCCGACGGCGGCGATCGCGACTCCCTCGGCCACATCGACTGCCGCCATCGGCTGGAAGTACTTCGGCGGCAGCACCACGGTGTCGCCCTCGGTCGCGGCGTCGGCGAGGGTATTGACGAACTCGAAGAACTGCGTCGCGTGCACGATCGAAAACGGGATCGGGCCTTCACTGATCAGCTTCTCCTGGAGCAGCTTGCCCTGGAAGTAGCCGCTCTGTGCGGCAAGGTCCTCGGTGCCCACCACCGACAGCGCGACGTGGTGCCGGACACCGGCGTTCTGCTCGGCGGTCAGCAAGTTCGTGGTCGCGGTGCGGAAGAACTCGATCGCCGAATCGTCCAGAGCCGGCGAATTGGAGACGTCGACGACGACGGAAGCTCCCGCCATCACCTCGGCCAACCCCTCACCGGTGGTGGTGTTCACGCCGGTCGAGGGAGCTGCCGCGACGGCCTCGTGGCCGCGGGCGGTCAGACTCTGCACCACTTTGGACCCCACCAGGCCGGTGCCACCGATTACGACGAGTTTCATGATGATCCCTTCTGGCTTTCGGGAGCAGGACAGCTCCCTGACGGCCAGAACGGATGACGTCTGGAAAACTCATCCCGGCGCTTGATCCGGGTCAGGAGGTGTGGGCGGACAACTCCACCGGCGAGGCGGTCTCCGTCGCCGTCACCAGGGTGTAGAGCGGCGCGACCCACGCGTGGGGGCCGCTGAGGGCAGGCGCGTACGAGGTGTGGATGGCGATCGCCGCATCGGAGATCTTCCCGGTGTCGGGGTTGTAATCGCAGACCGGATCACCGACGTCGCAGACGCTGATGGTTCGGGTGCCGATCGCGGGCGGCAACTCAGAGGTGTTGGTCGACGCCAGGAAGGAGTGATCCTGCGCGACGCCCTCGCCGTGTCCGAGCGCGACGGCCGTCGACCCCAGTTTGATGGTGGTGTCGACCGGCAGCCGGTCACCATCGGCGATCAACAGCGCGGCGGCCAGATGCGGATCGTCAGCAAGGTCGTACAAGTTGCGGTGGACGATCATGGCGCCCTGCGAGTAGCCGGCCAGGACCACCTTGGTGTCCGGGCAACGCTCGGTGAACGCCTTGTACTGCTTTTCGGTCGCGTCCGTACCGTCACCGACACTGCCGAGGAAGCCCAGCCAGCCACTGAT
Organism: Mycolicibacterium rhodesiae; assembly: GCF_002086695.1. Lineage (GTDB taxonomy): Bacteria > Actinomycetota > Actinomycetes > Mycobacteriales > Mycobacteriaceae > Mycobacterium > Mycobacterium rhodesiae. Next base: position 678,166 of record NZ_MVIH01000002.1, on the reverse strand, counting down.
GCCGCCCTCCAGCGGCACCGGAGCCGCTGGGTACTGGACCGCCTCGGCGTCGATGGTCCGGCCGTCTGCGGCCAGCTGTGATTTGAGCTGCTGGTAGGACTGGTACACCACGGAGCCCATCCCGCCGTTGGCGGTCAGGTTGGCACCGTCGCGCTGACCGGACCCGGCCGCGCCGATCCAGTGGTAGTCGGCGCACCCCGGTGCCGCCGACGCGGTGGCCGCCGTCAGCCCGGCCAGTGCGATACCCGCGGCCAGCGCGGCCGATCCCAGGCGCCCAATCACAATGAATTCCTCCACGGTTCTGTCGCCTGTTGATCGCCGCACGGGCCGCCCGCCGTTACACCGGCGGGCCAAACCACCTGGTCAGCGCTTCATTCAGACCGTCCGAGGACCCCTCACCGACCCATGCGACGTGTCCGTCCGGACGGATCAGCACCCGTGTGGGCGCGGCCACCTCGCCGAGGGCCGGAAGCTCCCACGCGCCCTGGTACCGCGCAGCGATCAGGCTGACGCGATCGCCCCATCCGGCCAGATCGATCCCGCCCGGCTCGTCGAGGTCCAGCAGCACCGGACGAGCGGCGTGAAGCGGTTCGAAGGCGCGCCTCGGCCCGTCGGCCGTAGCAACGTCGAGGTCCGGCATCCGCCGGCCCAGCAGCGGATGACCCGGCCCGAGGTCGTAGCGGATGTCCAAACCGGACATGCGAGCGGCGAACGTCTTGCGGACCTCGTCTATACCAAGCATCTCGGAGATGTTGTCGTGCAATGCTTTTGTGCGATCGTCGGTGCGCAGCAATGCCATTTGCGCCATCGTGGTCTGCAGTACGCGCGCGCCCACCGGGTGCCGTTCGGCGTGGTAGGTGTCGAGCAGGGTGTCTGGCGCGGTTCCGTTGACCACCTGGGCAAGCTTCCACCCCAGGTTGACCGCATCCTGCAGGCCGGTGTTCAAACCCTGGCCACCGATCGGGTGATGGATGTGGGCGGCGTCGCCGGCAAGCAGGATCCGGCCTTCACGGTAGGTGGCCGCCTGCCGCGACGCGTCGGTGAACCGGGCTATCGAGGTGGGGCTGTGGATCCCGAAGTCGGTGCCGTAGACCGCGGTGAGGGCAGCGCTCAGATCATCGAGCGTGGGTTCGGTTGCCGGCCCGACGTTTCGCTCGGTCACCATCACCCGGACCGGTTCGGTGTCATTCTGCCGGTCGAGCCCGTGGGTGCCGATCGCGTCGCGATGGATGCCCAACGTCGGTTCGTCGCGGACCTCGACCTGAGCGATCAGATAGCTGGTCGTCGGTTCCCAGCCGGGGAAGCCAATGCCGGCCGCCTTGCGAACCAGACTGCGACCGCCGTCGCATCCGAGAAGGTATTCGGCGCGAAGGGGTCCATCTTCGGAGAGTTCGACCTCGACTCCGCCCTCCCCCTGGGTCAAGCCGGTCACCTCCACCCCCCGCCGGATGGGTACGCCCAGTTCGTCGACCCACTCCGCCAGGAGCCGTTCGATCTCGTTCTGCCACAACGCCAATCCGTAGGGGTGGGGTGTAGGAAAGTCGCTGATGTCGAGCCGGATCTGAGCGAACCCGGCGATTTGGACAGCCTGGCCGGCCGCCAGGAACCGGTCCGCGATGCCCCGCTGGTCCAGCAGTTCGATCGTGCGGCAGTGCAGACCGCCGGCCCGCTGGCCGATGACCTGCTGGCTCGTGCGGCGTTCCACGATCGCGACGTCCACCCCGGCCAGTGCCAGCTCACCGGCGAGCATCAGCCCGGTCGGCCCTCCCCCGGCGATCACCACGGTGTGGTCGTAGTCAGATCCGTCGTAGTCAGATCCACGCATTCGCATGCCCCCTGTGCAGTGAGTTTCCATTGAAGGCAGCGATTTTGCGGCACGCAGGGGGTCTTGCCGCAAGCCCCCCGGTGCGCTATATGTTGAAAGTGGCGGGGCACGTCTCCCCGCGAATCCGCAGAAATCGATCGTGCCGTCGCATGCGCCCAGAATAGACAGTTGCAACTGTGCAGTTTAGGCTGTCTATATGGCGACCGTCGATGAGTCCTCGATCCAGGCGGCGCGAGATCTCCGCGTGGTGTTCAGCAGACTGCGTAGGCGATTGCGCGCCGTGGCCACCGACGATGACCTGACCCCGTCGGAGACCGCCGTGCTTCTGCGGCTGTTCAAGGACGGGCCAAGTTCGACCAGCGAACTCGCAGGTGCAGAACGAGTTCGCCCGCAATCGATGGCTGCCACGGTGGCCGGCCTGGACAGGCACGGGCTGATCGACCGCACACCCGATCCTGACGACGGCCGCCGACAGTTGATCGGTCTGACCAACGTCGGGCGCCGACGCGCCGAGAGCGACCGCAAGGTTCGGGACGAGTGGTTGGTGCGGGCGATGCAGGACCGATACACCGAGGACGAGCGACACGTGATCAACAACGCGTTGACGTTGCTCAGTCGACTCGACGAATGAAAGGTAGCTAACCACAATGAAATTGGGCATTCACTACATTGATTTCCTGCCGGGCGCGCCGGAACTTCTCGGGCCGACGATGGCTGGTACCGCCAAGGCTGCCGAGGACGCCGGCGTGGAGATGTTCACTCTCGCCGACCACTTCTTTCAGATGGAACCGATGGCGCCCGCGGAGAACCCCTTCCTGGAGGGCTACACCTCGATGGGTTACCTGGCCGGTGTGACCGACCGAATCACGTTGACCATGTTGGTCACCGGCGTCACCTACCGCTATCCCGGGGTGCTAGCCAAGACGATGACCACGCTGGACGTGCTTGCCGGCGGCCGCACCATGCTCGGACTGGGTGCCGCTTGGTACGAGCGGGAGCATCACGCCCTCGGTATCCCCTACCCCGCTGTGCGTGAACGATTCGAAATGCTGGAGGAGACACTGCAAATCTGTCTGCAGATGTGGAGCGACGACAACGGTCCTTATGAGGGCAAGCACTACCGTCTCGCCGAGACCCTGTGCGAGCCACAGCCGATTCGCCGACCGCCGATTCTTGTGGGCGGTTCCGGGGAGAAGAAAACGCTTCGGCTGGTGGCCCAGTACGCCGACGTGTGGAACAGCACGTCATCCCTGGACGAGCTGCCGCACAAATTGGACGTGTTGCGCCGACACTGCGATTCCGTGGGGCGTGACTTCGACGAAATCCGTCTCACAGCAGCCTATTCGGACGACCCGTTCAATGACATCGACGAGTACCTGCGCACCCTGGAAGCCTACGCGCAGCTCGGCATCGACTTGATCAACACCGGACCGATGCCGGGCACCCCCGACCCGCAGGGTTGGGTGAACCGGCTCGGCGACGAGGTGATCCCGCGAATGCCTTGAGCCAGCGGTCTACAGCACAGCGTCGGCCAACAGGTCGACCTGGTCGATCGACGCGACGGCAGGGTGGAAGAGCAACCGGTCGAACCCGAGGTCGCGGTAGGCGCGCACCGCCGCGCGCGCATCCTCGGCGGAATGAATCATGTCCTCCACGTTGAGTTTTGCGTACTCCGGGTTGAAGCCGTAGTAGCGGCCCAGGTGGTCGCGTCCTCGCCGCACCACCTCCCCATCGCCGAGTGCGAAGTTCACCGAAGCATGAATCTGCGGGGTTCCCGGCCGCCCGGCCGCCTGCCAAGCCGCACGAATCCGCTCCGCGAACACCGACTGCGTCTCGAAATCGCGCAGCGCCCCGGCCACCCATCCGTCACCGACAGTGGTGGCCCTGCGGATCGTGGCCTCCGATCGTCCGCCGAAGAGCAGTGGAATCTGCACTGGCGCAGGGCATAACCCCGCATCAGCACTCCAACCGTGCCGCATCACAACCAGCTGTTCGTCGAGGATGCGTCCCCGCCTGGCGAAGTCCACGCCAACCGCGTCATAGTCGTCGGCCCGCGATCCGACTCCGATGCCGACCGTGAGACGGGAACCCGCACACGCAGCCAGGCTGCCAAGTTGTTTTGTCAGCACCGGTGCCGAATAAAGCGGTGCCAGAATCACATTCGTCACCAGTCCGAGCGTGCTCGTCGCGCCTGCCGCCACCGACAGCGCGATGACTGAGTCCAGGCTCGGGTACAGCAGCCGGTCGATGGTCGTGAGGGATTCGAAGCCGCGCTCCTCGCCGCGACGGGCCCACGAACCGATCACCGCCCCGCTGACACCTGCGACATGGTTTGGCAGCCCGATACCGATCCTCATGACATCCTCCGATTCCATCGGCCACGTCCGCGTGGCCCGTCCAGTGAGCCCAGTGTCGGGGCAACCGGTGCGAATCCACCACAACAGAGCACCAATGCCGCAGATATCGGCAGCGGAGTCAGCCTTTACGTACCGTTATCGACATGACGGCCCCGCTGGACGGCAAGATTCTGCACGCGCTTCAACTGTCCCCACGCGTCTGGTTTCGACGAATCGGTGACGTGCTGGGCGTTCCCGAACACACCGTCGCACGCCGGTATCGCGCTATGCGCCGTGACGGTGCGATCCGCGTGATCGGGATGGTGAATCCCCAGGTGTACGGCGAGTGTCAGTGGGTCGTTCGACTGCGAGCCAGGCCCGACACACTGCCGAACGTGGCCGAGGCGCTCACCCAGCGACCGGAAGTCACCCACGTCAACGTGTTGTCCGGATCAACCGAGCTGGTGTGCATCGTTCGAGCACCGCTGGCCGAGGACAGCGACGGGATCCTGCATCGCCTGCCTCGCACGTCGGCGGTTTTGAGCATGACGGTCGATCTGGTGCTGCACGTCTTCGGCGACTCCTCCGGTGCGGTCTGGACCGGCTACGGACACACCCTCACCGCCGCGCAGACCGCGGCCCTGGTGGACGTTCGACCCGAACGGTCCGGTGGTGTGGTCCCGCCGGGCAGCGAGGATCTTCCCCTGCTGGAAGCACTGTCACAAGATGGTCGGATCGCCCACGCACAGCTGGCCGAGTTGACCGGCTGGTCGCCGGCCCGAGTCAAACGACGCATCGCGGCGATGGAATCAGCGGGCACCCTGACCTATGACGTCGACGTGCTCACCGAACGGTTGGGCTTCGGTGTCCATGCCCTGATTTGGATGGCAGTGACACCCCTCGACCTGACAGGTGTCGCCGAACAGCTTCTCGCACATGCCGAGATCGCCTCGGTGATCGCCGTGAGCGGACCCCATAACCTGCTGGCGGTCGTGATTGCGCGCGATGTCGATCACCTGCACCGCTACATCACCGACCAGCTGGGGAAAGTCCGCCATGTGCAGGGGTACGACGTCGCCGTACGAACGCAGCGGCTCAAGCAAGCGGGCTCGCTGATCTCGCACGGCCGGCTGCTGAGCATGCGTCCGGCTCGGAGATAGGCCATCATCTACGAGCATGACCTGGGAGCACCGTCGGCGGGTCCGCCGGATATGAGCGTGACACCGGCCGAGCCAGTCGCGTGGCCAGCGGGCAAGCGGGCCGCCGCGTGCTTCACGTTCGACATCGACGCCGAGTCCGTCGTCTTGAACATCGATGCGGCGCATGCCGATCGAATGTCGGTGATGTCCCACCAGGCCTATGGGCCGCTCGTCGGTGTGCCCCGTCTGCTCGCGCTGCTGGCGCGACACGATGTCCGCTCGACGTTCTTCGTCCCGGGCTACACCGCGGTCCGCTATCCAGATGTGGTGCGCGCCATCGTCGACGGCGGCCACGAGGTCGCACACCACGGCTATCTTCACGAGGTCCTCACCGGCATGACGCCCGAGCAAGAGGGAGTCATCCTGGACCGCGGCACCGATGTGCTGGCCGCGCTGACCGGTGAGGCTCCGGTTGGCTTTCGGGCTCCCATGTGGGAATTGAACTGGCACTCACCAGAATTGTTGGCCGAGCGGGGCTTCCTGTACGACACCAGCCTGATGGACGCCGACTATCCCTACGAGCTGCGGGTGGGCGCCACCGGCAGCAGCCTCGTCGAGATTCCGGTGCAATGGGCGCTCGACGATTGGGAGCAGTACTGCTACCTACCGGAGATCTCGGGCAGCGGGCTGATCGAGAGCCCGCGCAAGGCCGCCGAGATCTGGCGGCTGGAGTTCGAGGGCCTGCGCGCAGTCGGAGGCTGCTTCGTGCTGACCAACCATCCTTTCCTGTCGGGACGGCCATCACGGGCGGCGGCGTTGGAGGAATTGGTCGAGCACGTGGTGTCGTGCTCGGATGTCTGGGTGGCGCCTCTGCGCGACGTCGCCCAGCACGTGCGTCGACTGGGCCTCTCCCCGCGCTCGGTCGAACGGCCTGATCCCGCCGACTTCTGACGGCGGTCGCGCGACCGGTCAGGTGTCGGTGTTGTTGGCCGCTTCGAAGAACGCCAGTTCCAGCCGCATCGCGCGGCGGTACGCGTTGCGCACCTCGGCAGTGTCCGGTGACTGTTCGTCGAGCAGGTTCTCCAACTGGCGGGCGATTGCGTCGAATTCCGGTGCGCCGTATGCCTGTACCCACTGCGCGTACGGTCCGGCCGAGTCGGCGTCCAGCGATTGACCGAGCCACGCGTACAGTCGCATACACGGCGTCATCGCCGCATAGGTGACCTCTGGCGGTCGCGACGCCGCGGTCGCGAGAAGGAACTCGGTGTACGAGCTGGTGGCCGCAAGCGGTTCGACGCATGCCATGTCGATCTCCCAGGAGCTGGCGTAGGACGCGTGCAGTCCCAATTCCTCGCGAACCCCGGCGATCAGATCGGCCAGAACAAGCAGCGTCGAGGTGTCCGGACTATGAACCAACGCCAATGCATATGCGCGGGCGAAGGATTCGAGGAAGAACGCGTCCTGGGCGATGTATGCGGCGAAGCGTCGGCGCGGCAACGAGCCATCGGCGATACCGCGGACAAACGGGTGCGCCAGGATATCGGCGGCCAGATCGGCATTGCGCGACCACAACTGAGCAGACAACGTCATATCGCTCGAGCCTAGCCGCAGAACTACGCGCGCTGCGCCTCGGCGAGCAACACGCGGGCCACCCACTCCACGTGATTCAGCGATTCGTCCAATGTCAGTCGTCCAGCGCGCAAGCCGGCCAGCGCGGCGCTCAGCGCGGCGTTGAGGCCGAAACTCACCTGGGGGATCAACTCGGGCGCGACCCCGGCCAGCAGACGGTTGTACAGCTCGACGTTGGTGCGCTCCATCTGATCGATCGACGAACGCACCTCGGGATCGGTCGACGTCATCATCTGCAGCATCAAGGCGGTCATGGCGGGGTTACGGTTGAACGCACGCTGGGCGCGGCGCAGGTAGTCCAGAACCGCGGGAAGCGGGTCGCCGTCGGCGGGGCCGCCGCCGGACAGCATGCGGCGGGTCAACCGCTTCTGCCAGTCTGCCAATGCGGCGGCGAGCAGATTCTCTTTGGAGCTGAAGTATCGATACAGGGTGGCCAGAGCGACCCCGGCGCGCTGAGCCACATCTCGCATCTGGACCGCGTCGGCCCCGACCGCACCGATCAGATCGATCACCTCTTCGATGATCTTCGCGCGACGGGCGAGCTGACCGCTGGTCATATCCGACAACGGGATGATCCGGCCTGCCGGCGACATCAAATCGGGAGCTGGCGTGTTGACGATGTCACCTCCGATTCGGCCCAGAACGGTCTTCTGCGATAGTACGACAAACTAGTCGAGAACGGGGATGTAACGCCAGCTAGCGGGTTGACACAAGGTAGAACCGTGTTTCACTATGATGGTCGCGGCGGCACTCCGCCGATCTTTTGGGATGGGAGGACGCCATGGCCGGACCGGTCGGTCTGCCGGTGATCGACACGATGATCGGATTCCCGCACGAGGGGACCGCTCAGTACGACTTCATCCGGAAGCAGACCAAAGATCGCGAGTCCAAAGAGGACTTCGACTTTCCGGTCGAGTACATGTTCAAAGACGTGCCCAAGGGACTGCCTACCGACGACCCGGTGTCGCTGCTGCTGCAACAGATGGACCGATTCGGTATCGAGAAGTCGATGATCGGTGTGAGCGAGGGCTCCGCGGCAGAGCTGGCGCTCAAGATGTTTCCGGATCGGTTCATCGCCTCGGGCAATGTCAACGACCCGAACGACGTCATGGGCACCGTCAACAACATCCGCCGGGAGTACGAGACGTACGGCATCCGCGCCGTGTCGTGCTTCCCGTCGGGCACCTTCCCTCAAGTGCCGATCGACGACCCGAAGATGTACCCGGTCTACGCGACCTGCGTCGAACTCGGCCTCCCCATCTTCTGCTGCGCCGGTGTCCCCGGGCCACGCATTCCGATGGCGCCGCAGGAGGTTTCGCGGATCGACATCGTGATGTTCGACTTCCCCGACCTGGTCTTCGTCACCCGTCACGGGTGCGAGCCCTGGCAGGACCTCGCGGTCAAGCTGATGCTCAAGTGGCCAAACCTGTACTACTCGACATCGGCGTTCGCGCCCAAGTACTACCCCAGGGAAATCATCGACTACGCGAACACCCGCGGCGCCGACAAGATCATCTACGCCGGCTACTTCCCGATGGGCCTGTCGCTGGAACGCATCTTCAGTGATCTGCCCAAGGTGCCGTTCAAAGACGAGGTCTGGCCGAAGTTCCTGTACGGCAATGCCGCTCGAATTCTAGGACTGGAGAACTAACGCAGTGTTGGCGATCACGATCGAGCAGGAGCAGCTGACCGAGGCCGTGACCCAGTTCGCGGCCCGGCATGCCCCGATCGACAAGACACGGGCCTCACTCGACTCGATCGCGGCCGGCGAATTGCCCACCTGGTGGGAGGAATTCACCGCACACGGCTTCCACGCGGTGCACCTCCCCGAGGAGGCCGGCGGCCAGGGTGGCACGCTCACCGACACTGCGTGCGTCATCGAGGCCGCGTCCGCGGCCCTGCTGCCCGGCCCGCTGCTGAGCACGGTGTCGGCCGGTGCGGTGGCCTGCCTGGCCGACGAGTCGGCGGCGACGCTGCTGTCCGATCTCGCCGGTGGGGTGACGGCTGCGGTGGTGCTGCCCGAAGACTCCGGTGTGCGGGCGATCCCCGACGGCGGCGGCTGGCGATTGACCGGATCGATCGACAGCACGCTGGGACTGATTGCCGCGCAGCGCATCCTGCTGGCGGTACACGCCGAGGACGGGAACGAGTTGTGGTTCGGCCTGTCGGCGGGACCGGACATCGCCGTCGAGCAGCAGCGTGGCACCGACCTGAGCACCGACGTCGGCGTGCTGGTGCTCGACAGCTATCCGGTGACCGTGGATCAGCGGATATCGGGCATCGAGACCGAACGCGCTCGTTGCGTCGTCGCGGCGCTGACCGCGTGCGCTTCGGCAGGCACGGTACGCAAGGGCGTCGAGACCGCGGTGAACTACATCCGCACCCGCGAACAGTTCGGCAAGCCCGTCGGGTCGTTCCAGGCCCTCCAACACAAAGCCGCCGTGCTGCTGGTGAACGCGGAGCTGGCCTCGGCGTCGGCATGGGATGCGGTGCGCGCGATCGACGAGAGCATCGAGCAGCACCGGCTGGCCGCCGCCTCGGCCGCGTTGATGGCGGTGTGCGCCGGCCCCGACCTGATGCTGGACGCGCTGTTGATGTTCGGCGCGATCGGCTACACCTGGGAACACGACACCCATCTGTATTGGCGGCGCGCCACCAGCCTGGCCGCATCGCTGGGACCGTCGCCACGGTGGGCGCGGGAGGCAGGTGAACTGTCCCGCACGCTGAAGCGCTCTACCGCAATCACTCTCGGCGACGATGTCGAGTCGGAGTTCCGCGCCGGCCTCGTGAAGACGCTCGACCAGGCCATGGAACTGCGGAACGAGACGCCTACCGACGATCGTCGCGCACCCGGGCTGGCCTACGGATCGCAACGGAACCTGCTGGCCGACGCCGGTTTGGTCGCCCCGCACCTGCCCGCCCCCTGGGGCGTTGGGGCCACACCGGTACAGCAGGTGATCATCACCGAGGAATTCGACAAGCGCCCCGATCTCGTGCGCCCCTCGCTCAACATCGCAGAGTGGATCCTGCCGACGATCCTCGACAGCGGAACCGACTCACAGCGCGAACGATTCGCGTGGCCGATGCTGCGCGGCACCGAGCGCTGGTGCCAGCTGTTCAGTGAACCGGGCGCCGGCTCTGACCTCGCGTCGCTGACCACGCGCGCTGCGAAAGTCGATGGCGGCTGGCTGGTCAACGGGCACAAGATCTGGACCTCGTCGGCGCACGTCGCCCAGTTCGGCGCGATGCTGGCCCGCACCGACCCGGACGCATCGAAACACGGCGGGATCAGCTACTTCCTGGTCGACATGTCCTCCCCCGGCATCGAGATCAGCCCGATCAAGCAAGCCAGCGGACACTTCGACTTCAACGAGGTCTTCCTGACGGACGTCTTCATCCCCGACGACATGCTGGTCGGCGAACCCGGCCAAGGCTGGGACCTGGCCGTGGCCACCATGGCCGTCGAACGCACGGCGATCGGCAACTACGTCAACCTCGATCGGTCCGAAGCCCTGCGGCGGGTGGCCGACGCCGACGGGCCCGATCACGACACCGTCCTGCAGGCGCTGGGCGGAATCGAAGCGCACACCACCGCCATCAAGGCGATGGTCCTGCGCGAGACGTTGCGACTGGTGCAAGGGCAGGGACCCGGACCGACGTCGAGCATCGCCAAGTACGCGATGGTGCTACTGCTGCGCCGCGCCTCCACAGCCACCTTGAGTCTCACCGGACGCCTTGCCATGCTTGAGGATTCGGACCCCCCGGTGATCAGCCCCTACTTCGACATGCCGTCCGAGCTCATCGGCGGCGGCACGGCAGAGATTCAGCTGACCATCATCGCCTCGATGATTCTTGGCTTGCCGCGGAAATAGTTGGAAAGGACCGAGCCATGACCACTGCGCTGCCGTTCACGTTCTTCGACTGTGACAACCACTATTACGAGGCCGAGGACGCGTTCACCCGCTACATCGACCCGAAACTCAAGAAGCGCGCCATCCAGTGGGCACAGCTCGACGGCCGGCAGCGACTGCTGGTCGGTGGCAGGGTCAATCGGTTCATCCCCAACCCGACGTTCGATCCGGTGGGCAAGCCCGGTGCCCTCGACGAATACTTCCGCGGCCGCAATCCTCATGGTTCGGACCTGAACTCGCTGTTCGGCGAGCTGGAACCGATCCGGCCCGAATACCGCAACCGTGACGCGCGGCTGGCGGCCATGGATGCCCAGGGCATGCAGGGCTGCATCATGCTGCCTACCCTCGGAGTCGGGATGGAGCAGGCGCTGCTCCCCGACTTCGACGCGACGGTCGCTACATTCAAGGCTTTCAACCGCTGGCTCGACGATGACTGGGGATTCGCCTACCAGGAGCGGATTTTCACCGCGCCCTACATCACCATGTGCCGCCCGGCCGAAGCAGTGCGCGAGCTCGAGTGGGCGCTCGGCCGCGACGCGCGTTTCATCGTCATGATCCCCGGCCCGATCACCACCGAGGTCGGCATGCGTCCGCCCGGCGATCCGATGTTCGACGAATTCTGGCAGCTGGCCAATGATTCCGGGATCACGGTGTGCTACCACTCCGGGGAGACCTACTACTCGAAGTTCATGCCGGCGTGGGGCGAGTCGGACTACATGATGTCGTTCAACGCGCTGCTGGGCTTCCGGAGCCTGTTCAGCGGCGATGCTATCCAGGACACGTTCGCCAACCATCTGCACAACGGGTTGTTCCTGCGATTCCCGAATCTGCGGATGGCCTGTATCGAAAGCGGATCGACGTGGGTGTTCCATCTCTTCGAGAAGCTGACCAAGTCGTGGGGCCAGATTCCGTTCATCTACAAAGAGGATCCGCGCGAGACATTCAGACGCCACGTCTGGGTGTCACCTTTCTACGAGGACGAACTGGCCAGCCTGCTCAAACTAATGGGTGCCGAGCACATCCTCATGGGGTCGGACTATCCACACGTCGAAGGCCTGGCCGAGCCGGCGTCCTACATCAAAGACCTGCAGAACTTCGATTACACGCCCGAACAGTGCCGGAAAGTCATGCGGGACAATGGTATCGAGTTGTCAGTTCGCCGCCCGGTGTAGTTGCTGTCCGTGAAGGTCGCCAAGACCGGCCTGGTCGCCATGCTGTTGGAGGCAGGCGAGGAGAACGCCGCCGTCCTGCTGGCCCGCTCGACGCTGCCCGATGAGCTCGACACCGACACCGATCTCGACATCCTGCTCAGCTTCGGGCTGGAGCGTGATCTCCTCGACGAGATGGCGCGGCTGACGATCGGCGCGATCGAACCCGACGACGTGAACACCCGCCGCCGACGAGACCTGCTGGACAAGACCATCTCGCGACGATGGGCGGCTCTCGTCGACCGCTGGGTCACTTAGCTTTCGGCGGTTACACCTGGTGGGCGATCCAGTTGCCCAGCGGAATCATCGCCGCCGTCGTGGCACGTAACGCCCTCGCCGAGAGTGGGGATTGTCGTCGCGATTTCGGATCAGCGTCACCGGCAACCCGCACGCTCGACGGATGCGGGGCCGCTGGCGCCCCGATACCTGCTAGCCGGTACACCGATTGGCGGACAGCGGGCGGCGCGACGTGGGTGCCACCGTCGATGTGTCTGCACCCCCGTGCACGGAACTCTTGGGGCAACAACGCACGACATCTCCCGGGAGGAATCACCATGAAGCTCAGCACTTTGACCGCAGTCAGTTTGTCGGCAGCGGCATTGATGGGTCCCGCCCCGATCGCCGCTGCCCAATCGTCGTGCCCCGACGTGCAGGTCGTGTTCGCGCGTGGCACCTTCGAAGCGCCGGGCGTGGGCGCGACGGGTCAGGCTTTCGTCGATGCGCTGACCACCCGGCTGAACGGCAAGGACAGCATCGACGTCTACGGAGTGAATTACCCAGCGTCACTTGACTTCGCCCAAGCAGCCGACGGCGTCGCCGATGCGAGCACCAAGATCGAGTCCATCTCGGCGACGTGCCCGGACACCAGGATCGTCCTCGGTGGCTACTCCCAGGGTGCGGCGGTCGCCGGCTACACCACCACAGAAACGGTTCCGGCGGGCTTCGTGTTACCCAGTGGCATCAGCGGACCGATGCCGCCGGCGACCGCCGGCCACGTCGCCGCGGTGGTGCTGTTCGGGACACCGGCGAACTGGGTGGTCGATCTGGCCGACCACAACGCGCCTCCGATCAGCATCGGGCAGCTGTACCAGCCCAAGACTTTGGAGCTCTGTGCGGCTGGAGACCCGGTGTGCTCCCCGGGAGGGCTGGACCGGTCGGCACACAGTGCCTACAAGAGCAACGGCATGGCAGACCAGGCGGCGGACTTCGTGGTGAACGCGTTGTCGACCACCGCATCCGCTCATTCACCGCAGCAGACGATGTGATCCAACAGAATTGACCACACCCATCGACCACGCCCACGTCGACCGGTAGTCTCGAAGCGTCGAAAAGGACCAGGAGCGGCACCGGTAAGCCCGCTCCCTTCCGCAAGGAAGCTCCGTACCGCCCGTATCGGACCCGCGACAAGCAACTGGCGCTGCTGCGCCGGTGGCTTGGCGCCGGCACCGACAGGGCCGTGGTCAGTCTCCGGTGCACAGCGCCCCTACACAAGGAGGCCGTCATGCCATTGATCCGAACCGGCGCCGGAATCGTCACCCAGATCAATACGTTCACGGTGCCCGAAGGCAGTCAACAACCGCTCATCGAATTGCTCGAAGAGGCAGCGCGATTCGCCAGTACGACCCCTGGTTGGCGCTCGGCCAGCCTGCATCGCAGCCACGACGGCACCCGGGTGGTCAATTACGCCCAGAGCGACAGCCTCGAGGCGGCGCTGCGGGTGATCGAACGGTTACGCGCAGCAGGATTTTTGGAGCGCAACGCCGAATTCGGCGAGGCCCACCCCGGGCTATACGACGTGGTCTTCACATTAGAGCGCTGAATCCACACCGGTGAGGCACAGTATCCCTCGTGGACAACAACCTCACCGACAAGATCGCCGTCGTCACCGGTGCCAGTAAGGGAATCGGTTTGGCTATCAGCCAGACCATGGCGGCCGCAGGCGCGCACGTCATTGCCGGGGCCCGGCACAACAGCGCCGAGTTGGAGGAGCTGGAGGCCGGCGGCTCTGCGACGTTCGTCGCCGCGGACCTCGCCACTCCCGAGGGGGCGAGGGCGGTGGTCGACGCGGCCGCCCAACGCGGCGGCCTCGACATCCTGGTGAACAACGCCGGCGCTGTCACCCCGCGATTCGACGGCCTGTTGTCGGTCACCGACGACGACTGGTTGGCGGGTTTGTCGGTGAACTTCCTGTCCGCCGTGCGGACCACCCGGGAAGCGATCCCGCACCTGCTGCGCCGCGGCGGCGGTTCGATCGTGATGATCGGCTCGGTCAACGCGACACTGCCGGAGTGGAACATCGTCGATTACGGCGCCGCGAAGGCGGCCCTGGCCAGCTTCGCGAAAGCGGTCTCGAAGGAGTTCGGGCACAACGGTATTCGAGTGAACACCGTCAGCCCGGGACCGGTGGCCACGCCGCTGTGGCTGGCCGAGCAGGGTATCGCCGCGCAATTCGCTGCAGCGAGCGGAGCCACCCCGGATCAGGTCGTCGACTCCGTGGTCGCCGGCTCGGCCACCGGGCGGTTCACCACCGCGCAGGAGGTGGCCGACCTCGTCATGTTCCTTGCGGGTGAACACTCCGCGAATATCACCGGCTCCGACATCCGCATCGACGGCGGCTACGTCCCCACCCTGTAGGGACCCGGGAGGACCTCGATGACGTCAATGGGATGCAAAAGTCGATCGGCGACGTTTTCCGCTGCAGAACGGACTGACGAAAGCAGGAAGCGATGCACGACCTCGAGAACGCGATCCGCGAGCGGCGGTCCATCCGCTTATTTCTCCGCGACAAGCCGGTGCCCAAGGAATTGATCACCGAATCACTCGAGCTAGCGATCCGCGCGCCGTCCAACTCCAACATCCAGCCGTGGCACGTGGTCTTCGCCTCGGGGCCGGCCCGTGACCGCCTGGCCGAAGCGCTGCTGGAGCAGGCTGATATCGAGGCTCCGAACGTACCCGAGTTGCCGGAGTCGTTCGCCCACCTCCGCCGCGAGCTGGGCGCACTGGTGTACGGCGCGATGGGAGTGGCCCGCGACGACGCCGAAGCCAGACGCGTTGCGGTGCTGCGTAACTGGGAGTTCTTCCGCGCTCCCCTGGCCGGCATCGTGTGCATGCACCGCGATCTGGGGGACGTCGACGCGGTCGGGGTCGGGATGTTCCTGCAGACCTTTCTGCTCGCCCTCACCGCCCGTGGGCTCGGCAGTTGCGTCCAGGTGTCCGTGGCCGGCTATCCCGAGGTGCTGCGCGAACAATTGGGCATCGCCGAGGAGATGCGCATCCTGTGCGGCGTTTCGATCGGCTATCCCGATCCGGAATTCGCGTGTAATCAGCTGACTGTGCCGCGTAACCCGCTGGACGCCAACGTCACCTTCATCGACAGCTGATCAGCGGGCCAGGTCCCATTGGCCGAAGTCGGGCGCCAGGACGTCGTCGACATCGACATGCACACCGTCGATGAGCGCACCCGGATCCGACGTGGTTACGACCTCCCGCTGGAAGAGCACTGCGGCAGGCTCGCGCACACCGCCCGACCATGCCTTGGTCTGCCAGGCCCAGCGATAGCCGGGCGTGGTGGAATGGCCGACGACACCGTCGCCGATCGCCCATCCGACTTGCCGCACCCCGCCGTATATTCCGGTGCGCTCGACGCCGATCACCGAGTTGATACCGCGAAACCATTGGATCGCAGTGCTTTTCCACGTGTCAGAGCTGATGTCCTCGTCGACGCTGAAGAAGATGGGCGCTGAATTCGGGCCGCCGGCGGCGCCGTGAATCCGCAATGCGGTCTGCGCGTCGGCAACGCCGCCGTCGAAGCCGCGGGTGAAGTCCGACGGCGTGGACCAGCCGGGCTTGCCGAACTGGTAACAGCTGACGACGTGCAGTCCGGCTGCGATGAGTCCATCGGTGTAGTCGCGGGTGACCGGCTTGAAATCGAAGGTGGCGCCGGGACGCAGCTCGGACACGTACACCAGCGCCCCGGCGTAGCCGGCGGCTTTGATCTGCTCCGGGCTCACCAGTCGGTCGGCGAAATCGATGAGCTGCAACCCGTCCGCGCCTGCCCTGGGCGCCCCCAGCGCGGCGGCGCCGGCCAGCGCCGTGAGCGCATACCGAAAGACATCCCGCCGATTCAGCGCGGTCACGACCGAGCCGTGATGAGCGACGGGTCACCCACCCCGATGGTGATCTGCGGGTTGGCCGCGGGATCAAGCCAATTCAGGATCGACCGCATCTCGTCGCGGCCGATCGCGACGCATCCCCAGGTGGGATCGCCGTCGGACACGTGCAGGAAGATCCCGGCCAACTTGCCGGGGATGCGGTTCGGGTTGGACGTGATGTTCACGGCGTAGTCGTAGACCGGGCCGGAGTCGTAGAGGTTCTCCGCGATCGCCGAAGGCTGACCGCCACTGCGGACATGGGTGTTGTACCCCGGCGACTTGGGGTCCTCGTCCCACCAGTCCTGGTCGGTGGCCTGGAAGTACGGCATCTTGGTGCCGGGGTTGGGCTGGCGTCCGAAGGCCTGGTCGAAGCCGAAGGTGCCTTCCGGAGTGCGGTAGACACCGTCGGCCGGGGCGCCGACACCGAGTTCGCCGACCTTGGCCGGCGTGGGGCCCAGCACCACCTTCCAGTCCTGTCCCACCCGCTGGAACGCGGTCAACGCTCCGGTGGTGGCGTTGGCGGCGGGCACGCCGACGACGATCCACTGTGAGGAGTCCGGCGCTGCGCTCGCCGCCGGTGCCAACAGCAAGCTCAACAGCATTGCCAGGCCGATCCGCACCACGACGCTCGCCACGGCGTTCATGGTAACCGCAGGGTGCGGACTATCGGCGGCAGCGAAATGGCCTTCCGCCGGGATTGGGCAGTACTGGACCGTACTGCCTGTGCGCTCTATGGTGGGCGCTGTGACCAGGATTGTCGACTACGAGGCGGATTCGTCGCCGTGGTCGGCGCGCGAGGCCGAACTGCTCGCGGCCACCCTGCAGCTGTTACAACAGCACGGGTACGAGCGGTTGACCGTCGATGCGGTCGCCGCGACCGCCAAGGCGAGCAAGGCCACGGTTTACCGGCGCTGGCCGTCGAAGGGCGAACTGGTGCTGGCCGCCTTCATCGAAGGTGTCCGGTGCGCGGCGGTCCGCCCCGACACCGGGTCGCTGCGGGAAGACTTGCTGCGCCTCGGCGAAGCCATCACCGAGCACGCCGCCAAGCATTCGGCCACTATCCGCGCGGTGATGGTGGAGGTTTCCCGCGATCCGGCCCTGCGCGAGGCGATGCAGCATCAGTTCCTGGATCAGCGAAAGGCTTTGATCGAGTCGGTGCTGCAGCATGCTGTCGACCGCGGCGAGATCAAGGCGGAGGCGATCACCGAAGAACTCTGGGACCTGATGCCCGGGTATCTGATCTTCCGGTCGATCGTGCCCAACCGCCCTCCGGATCGCCAGACGGTGCGGGTGATCGTCGACAACGTCCTGATCCCCAGCCTCACGCGTCCTATCAGCTGAAACCAAGTGTTGCCTGAGGTGATCCAGTACCGTACCGTACCGCCTAGAGCGATCAGCCCCTGCTGACCGGGAAAAGATCTCTCCCCGCCAAGTAATCGTGTTCGCCGGTTATCGAAAGGCTAACGGGTGCAGAGGGTTTCGACGGAGGCTCCAGACCAGCAGGCGGCCGACCGCTCGCTGACCCACCGGTTTGCGCGGCTGACGCGCGTGCTGTGCATCCCGATCCTGCTCTTCTGGCTGGTGGTCGCCGCGCTCAGTAACGCGCTGGTACCCCAGTTGGAAGTCGTCGGCCAGGCGCAGAACGTGGCGTTGAGTTCACCCGATTCACCCTCGCTGCAGGCGTTCAAGCGGATCGGCAAAGTGTTCGGTGAATTCGATTCCGACAGCGTTGCGATGATCGTGCTCGAGGGAGACCAACCGCTCGGGGCCGACGCGCACCGCTACTACGACGAGTTGCTCAAGCGGGTGGCTGCCGACCGTAAACACGTCCAGCACATTCAAGATTTCTGGGGCGATCCCCTGACCGCCGCCGGAGCGCAGAGTCCCGATGGCAAAGCCGCCTACGTGCAGGTCTACCTCTTCGGAAACCAGGGCGAAGCCCTATCACTCGAATCCGTCGACGCTGTTCGCGACATCGTCGATCACACTCCCGCGCCACCCGGGGTCAAGGCTTATGTCACCGGCGCGGCACCACAGGTCGCCGACCAGTTCGAGACCGGCGACAAGGGCACCGTGAAAGTCACCCTGCTGACCATCGGGGTGATCGCGATCATGCTGCTGCTGGTCTACCGCTCGGTGGTCACGATGGTGCTGATGCTCATCACCGTGCTCATCGAGATGTCCGCAGCACGCGGTGTTGTGTCGTTTCTGGCCAATACCGGACTGATCGGGCTGTCCACCTACGCGACCAATCTCTTGACGCTGCTCGTCATCGCAGCCGGCACCGACTACGCGATCTTCCTCGTTGGCCGATATCACGAAGAACGGTCCGCCGGCGTGGACCGGGAGACGGCGTTCTTCGACACCTACCGGGGCACGTCCCACGTGATTCTCGGCTCGGGTCTGACGATCGTCGGGGCTGTCTACTGCTTGGACTTCACCCGCAACCCCTACTTTCGGACCTTGGGTATCCCGTCGGCGATCGGCGTCTTCGTCACGCTGATCGCGGCGCTGACGCTGGCCCCGGCGATCCTGGTGATCGGCAGTCACTTCGGCCTGCTGGATCCCAAGCGGCGAGCCAAGACTCGCGGGTGGCGGCGTATCGGCACCGCGATCGTGCGCTGGCCCGGGCCGATCCTCGTCGTCTCGCTGGGGATCGCGCTGATCGGCCTGCTGGCACTGCCCGGATACAAGACCAGTTACGACGTCGGGGCCTACATGCCCGCCGACGCCCCGTCCAACGTCGGCTACACCGCCGCGGAACGACACTTCTCCAAGGCGCGACTCAATCCGGAACTGGTGATGATCGAAGCCGATCATGATCTGCGCAACCCCACCGACATGATCCTGCTGGAGCGCGTCGCCAAGGCCGTCTTCCACACCCCGGGCATCGCCCTGGTCCAATCCATCACGCGCCCGCTGGGCACACCGCTGGACCACAGCTCGGTGCCGTTTCAGATCAGTGCTCAAAGCAGCGCCCAGATCAACAACCTGCCCTACCAACAGGCCCGCGCGGCGGACCTGCTCAAGCAGGTCGGCGAGATCGACAAGACGATCAACATTCTGCGCGAGCAGTACTCCCTGCAGCAGCAGAGCTCTGAAGCCACCCATGAACAGGTCGAGGCGTTCCATAAGACCGTCGAGGTGGCGCAGGACCTGCGCAACAAGATCGCCAACTTCGACGACTTCTTCCGGCCGCTGCGCAACTACTTCTATTGGGAGCCGCACTGTTTCGACATTCCGATCTGTGCGGCGCTGCGATCGGTGTTCGACGCACTCGACGGCATCGATGCTCTGACCGACCAGTTGGCCAATGTCACAGCCAGTTTGGACAAACTGGATGCGCTCCAACCGAAGCTGCTGGCCCTCATCCCACAACAGATCGACAGTCAGCAGGCCAACCGCGATCTGTCGATGACGAACTACGCCACCCAGTCCGGCATCTACGACCAAACGGCGGCCGCACTGCAGAACGCAACGGCCCTCGGTGCGGCGTTCGACGCGTCGAAGACTGACGATTCCTTCTATCTACCCCCAGAAGTGTTCAGCAACAGCGAATTTCAGCGCGGCCTCAAGCAGTTCCTGTCCCCGGACGGCAAGGCAGCGAGGATGATCGTCACCCACGACGTGGATCCCGCCACGCCCGAAGGACTTGCGCACATCGACGCGATCAGGCACTCCGTTCAGGAGGCCGTCAAGGGAACGCCGCTGGCCGGGTCGAGTATCTACATCGGTGGTACGGCGGCAACGTATAAAGACATCGCCGATATGGCCAAGTACGACTTGATGATCGCCGGCATCTCGGCGCTGAGTCTCATCCTGCTGATCATGATGTTCGTCACCCGCAGCATCGTGGCCGCGTTGGTGATCGTCGGCACGGTGGCGCTGTCGCTGGGCGCCTCGTTCGGTCTTTCGGTGCTGGTATGGCAGGACCTTCTGGGCAAACCGCTGTACTGGGTGGTGCTCGCGTTGGCGGTGATCCTGCTACTCGCGGTGGGTTCGGACTACAACCTGTTGCTGATATCGCGGTTCAAAGAGGAGATCGGGGCGGGCCTGAACACCGGCATCATCCGCGCCATGGCCAGCACCGGCGGTGTCGTCACCGCCGCGGGCCTGGTGTTCGCCTTCACCATGGGCTCGTTCGTATTCAGCGATCTCCTCGTGCTCGGCCAGATCGGCACCACCATCGGACTCGGGTTGTTGTTCGACACCCTGATCGTGCGGTCGTTCATGACGCCGTCGATCGCGGCACTTCTCGGCCGGTGGTTCTGGTGGCCGCTCCGGGTGCGACCGCGACCCGCCAGCACCATGTTGCGCCCCTATGGATCCCGGCCCGCGGTGCGCCAACTGCTGCTGTGGGACGACTGACGGCACTGTCAGCTAAAACACAATGTTTCCACATTGAGATCTAGGTTTGTCCCATTTGCAACAGGGGTAACTTTAGTAACAGCGCTGTGGTATTGGCGCCGTCCTGAACAGCTAAGAAAGAGTCGAATGGATCATCGTGATGAACACAATCTTGTACTTCAGCGCCAACGGCCCCGTTTATGAGACCCGCGCCTACTCGAAGGCCGATATCGATCGCTTGTTCAAGGGGCGTCAGCTCCACTGCCTGACCAGTCCCGACCGGCAGTTCGACTTCTGGTTCAGCCCCTCGTCACCGGGTTGCCAGAGCCGGATCAATGAGCAGGCAACTGAAGTTCTGCTGGCCACAACCAATTTCACCGCTAAGACGGTCCCCCTCCTGCCAGGCTGTGTCGTCGTCGCCACTCACGACGCAGACGGTGACCTCGACGGGCTCAGCTGGCACCAGCTCGAACTCCTGGTCCGCAAAAACCGTTCGCTGACCACTCGCGAACTACGCGTTCTCGACAAGCGGATTCAGCGGCACAATCGCCGCCAGGCCAGGCCCGTCCGCCCCGCAGCCGTCACTGCGATGCCCGTGCCGAGTGCGCCGCGGCGCATGCCGGTCCCACACTGAGCACCTGTCCCGGCACTGCTGCCTGAGCTTGGCCATCGAGCCCGGCAAAGGCTAGACACGGACCGAATCCGTTGCTGGATATACGGTTTCGCATCGCCGAAGGGCAGCCACTCACATCGTTGAGCAGTTCCTCGGTATCGTCGGACAGATGGCGTCCGATCGGTCGGCCCGGGCGGCACGTCGCCGAGGGCTGAATATCAGCCTACGGGGCCGGCGCGACCCCGCCCCGGGGGCGGGCCAGCGCACTCGCGACTCGGCAGGGTTGGGAGACCGCCACACCCGACGGGTCCTCGACCTCACCATCCGGCTGGCCGAGGTGATGTTGTCGTCGGGATCCGGAACTGCCGATGTGGTGGCCACTGCTCAGGACGTGGCGCAGGCCTACCAACTCAATGACTGCGTCGTCGATGTGTTCGTCACCACGATATTCGTGTCGGCCCTGCCAACTGCCGACAGTCCGCCGGTAACCATCGTCCGGTCGGTGCAGGCGCGCTCAACCGACTACACCCGGCTGGCCGAGCTCGACGGCCTGGTCCGTCGCATCACCTCAGGCGGCGTCTCCGTGGACGACGCCCACGAGGCGATGGACGAACTGACGGCGCAGCCCCATCCCTATCCGCGCTGGGTGGCGACCGCGGGATGGGCCGGATTTGCCATCGGCATCGCGATGCTGATGGGAGGCACCTGGCTGACCTGCCTACTGGCCGCAGTGTCAGCGGCGCTGATCGACCGGGTGGCGCGGTTGCTGAACCGCGCCGGCACCCCATTTTTCTTCCAGCAGGCCGCCGGTGCGGCGATCGCCACCATCATCGCGGTGCTGGCATATCTGTTCGCGGGACAAGGTCCTACCGCGTTGGTCGCCACCGGGATCGTCGTATTGCTGTCGGGGATGACTCTGGTGGGCTCGGTACAGGATGCCTTGACCGGTTACATGCTGACCGCCGTCGCCCGGCTCGGTGACGTCCTGTTCCTCACCGCCGGCATCGTCGTAGGCATCCTCGCCGGGCTGCAGATGGCCGCACTTGCGGGCGTTCAGATCGAGCTTCGCGTCGATGCCACCGAATCGTTCATCATCCCGAACCGGCCATTTCCGATCGTGCTCGCGGTCTCCGGCGCCGCGTTGGCCGGCGCGTGCCTGGCCCTTGCCAGTTACGCCCGCCCACGTGCGATGGTCACCGCCGGGGCGGTGGCCGGTCTCGCCGAATTGGCGTTGATCGGTCTCGGCAACGCCGACTTCGGCCAAGTGGTCGCCACCGGCATCGCGGCGGCCGGGGTGGGCCTGCTGGCCACCTTTCTCTCCATTCGGCACCAGGCGCCCTCCCTGGTGACGGCAACAGCGGGCATCACGCCAATGTTGCCCGGCCTGGCCGTCTTTCGGGCGGTGTTCTTCCTGGCCGTCGACGGTGACTACGTCGGCGGGGCCGCCCAGGCCCTGGCAGCGGCCGCCACCGCGCTGGCCATCGGGGCGGGCGTGGTCATGGGAGAGTTGCTCGGATCCCCCTTGCGCTATCGCGCAGGCCGGGTAGGCGACTTCTTCCGAGTCGAGGGGCCACCGGGCCTGCGTCGTGCGGTCGGACGCGTCGTTCGACTGCGGCCGGTTGCCGAACGTCCCGCCAAGCGCGCACCCCACCAACGATCGTGGAGTGTGGCGCTGGAGCCCACCCCGGCCGACGATACCGGCCCGCCTGAGCAGCGTCAGTCCGGTGACCGACCGGACACGCCGTAGCGCAGTCTGCCGACGAGCGGTCGCACAACGCGGCAACTATTGCCCGCCCCCACCCGCCGAGCAATAGTTGCCGCCGAGCAACAGTAGACGGTCGTCAACAACTACTCGAGAGTTTCTTTCCTACTCTGGGTTTCGACCACCAGGCAACTGGGAACGCGCTGTGGGCGGCCCCGCCGCACCGATCAGCTATCCGAAGGAGGGCTCCCTGTGGACGCCGGAGAACATCGACCACCGGTCGTCGACAAGGAACCCTCGCCTGGCGTTTTGAAGAAAGCCATCGCCGCCTCGGCCATCGGCAACGCGACGGAATGGTTCGACTACGGTATCTACGCCTATGGCGTCACCTACATCTCGGCGGCGATTTTCCCCGGAGACACCGAACAGGCAACGCTGCTGGCGCTCATGACATTCGCGGTGTCGTTCCTGGTCAGGCCGCTCGGCGGATTCGTATGGGGACCGCTCGGCGACCGTCTGGGTCGAAAAGCTGTGCTGGCCATCACCATTCTGCTCATGGCCAGCGCGACGTTCTTGGTCGGCCTGGTCCCGACGTACGCCACGATCGGCATCTGGGCCCCGCTTCTGCTGGTCCTGCTGCGGATGATCCAAGGGTTCTCCACGGGCGGTGAGTACGGCGGTGCGGCCACGTTCATGGCCGAATACGCGCCGAGCCGTCGTCGCGGCGTGTTGGGCAGCTTCCTCGAGTTCGGCACCCTGGCCGGGTTCTCCTTCGGCGCTCTACTGATGCTGGGCTGCTCGCTGGTGCTTGGCGACGACCAGATGCAGGCGTGGGGATGGCGGCTTCCGTTTCTCGTCGCAGCGCCACTCGGCTTGATCGGGGTCTACCTGCGGTCTCGGCTGGAAGACACACCGGTGTTCCGGGAACTCGAAGCCCACGGCGATACCGAAGACCAGACGACGACCCAATTCCGCGACCTCATCACCGGGTACTGGCGGCCGATCCTGCAGCTGGGCGGCATGGTCGTCGCACTGAACGTCGTCAACTACACGCTGCTGACCTACATGCCGACCTATCTGGAGAACGAGATCGGTCTGTCTGCCGACCAGTCGCTGTTGGTGCCGATCATCGGGATGTTGTCAATGATGGTCTTCGTCCCGTTCGCCGGTCTGCTCTCGGATCGGGTGGGCCGCAAGCCGCTGTGGTGGTTCTCGTTGATCGGGCTGTTCGTGGCAGGCTTGCCGATGTTCCTGCTGATGGGCACCGGCTTGGCTGGAGCCGTCATCGGGTTCGCCGTGCTCGGATTGCTGTATGTGCCGCAGCTGGCCACGATTTCGGCGACCTTTCCCGCCATGTTTCCGACGCAGGTACGCTATGCCGGTTTCGCCATTGCCTACAACGTCTCGACATCCCTGTTCGGCGGCACCGCGCCGGCGGTCAACGACTGGCTCACCACCCGCACCGGCGATGCCCTGATCCCTGCGTACTACATGATGGGCGCCTGCGTGATCGGCGCGCTCGCCCTGATCAAGGTGCCCGAGACCACCCGCTGTCCGCTCAACGGCACCGCCATGCCGGGTACCGACGACGCACCTCCCCCCGTCGCCTACGAGAAGGCGACCGCCTGAGCCGGGCGTTCATGGTGAGCCCGGTCGCGCACGCGGGATAATGGGTCGATGCCAAACGTTGATCGACACGGGCTCGTCAAGCCAACGCCGCCGGATCTGATGGAAGACACCGGCTCGGGGCTGGACTACGGCACCCGCCCCGATCGGATGTTCGGCGACATCGTCGGCACCGATCGATTTTTCGTGCGCAGCCACGCCGACACACCAGTCATCGATGCCGCCGACTGGAAGTTGCAGATCACTGGTGACGGTGTGCGGCAAGCCGTTTCGCTCGGTTACAACGATCTGCGCACAAATTTCCCGCTGACGTCCATCGTGCGCACCATTGAGTGCGCGGGCAACCGGCGGGTGCAGTTCGGGCTCGAGGTCGGCCAAACCTTCGAAGGCACCCAGTGGGGGCGTACCGCAATCGGCACCGCCGAATGGACCGGCGTCCGGTTGCGCGACCTGCTGGAGTCGGCCGGTATCACGGCCGATGCCAGCGAAGTCGTGCCCGAATCGCTCGATGCGATCCGGGCCAGGCGCCCATTACCGTTGGCCAAAGCCCTCGCCGACGACACCATCGTCGCGTGGGCGATGAACGGCGAAGAGTTGCCACCTGACCACGGCTTCCCGGCGCGATTGGTCGTATCGGGGTGGCTCGGCGCCGCCAGCATCAAGTGGCTCGGCCGTATCGACGTCGCCACGCAGCATGTCGAAGTGCCTTGGAACACCATCGATTACGTGATGATCGGGCCGGGCTACCCCGCCGCAGGCGACCAGGCTCGGGGCCCCGCCATCACCGAACCTGCGCTGTCCAGCCTGGTCGAACTGCCTTGGCCGGCACGCCTGTGCCCTGGCCCGCAGATCATCCGCGGCCGGGCGTTCGCCGGTGAGGCTCGGGTCACCTCCGTCGACTATCGGATCGACGATCATGCCTGGCAGAGCGCCACCATCACCTCCAGTGGCGAACCTGGCGTGTGGGCCCGGTGGCAACTCCGCTGGGACGCCCAACCGGGCGAGCACGTCCTACGCGTGCGCGCCGCCGACGACCGGGGGCGCGTTCAGCCAGATTCCACCCCCTGGAACGAGTTGGGCTACATGCACGAATCGGTTCTCGCCCATCCGATCTCAGTTGGCGACAATCCCTGACCACGTTCCACCACGGAACGAAGCCCGGCCTGCATCCGACCAGGTCGGCGCAGCCTGACTAGGCTGTGCCAGTATCCCGATGACTGCTTCCACTCCCCTCCTCGACGACCCCGCCGATCTGTCCGCAGTTCGCGCGCTGGGCTCCGACCCGGACCGGCTGTTCACCACCTTCGCCGGCTGGGCCGAAGCCAACGGCACCCCGCTGTACCCGGCGCAGGAGGAAGCGCTGATCGAATTGGTCAGCGGCGCCAACGTCGTTCTGGCGACACCGACGGGCTCCGGGAAGTCCCTGGTGGCCACCGGGGCGCTGTACGCGGCCGTGGCCGCAGAGCGGCGAAGCTACTACACGGCACCGATCAAAGCTCTGGTCAGCGAGAAGTTCTTCGCGCTGTGCGCGACGTTCGGTGCCGCAAACGTGGGCATGCTCACCGGCGACGCCGCGGTCAACGCGAGCGCCCCGATCATCGCCTGCACCGCGGAAATCCTGGCCAACATCGCGCTTCGCGAAGGAGCGGACGCCGACATCGGCGTGGTCGTGATGGACGAGTTCCATTTCTACGGCGACCCCGACCGCGGCTGGGCCTGGCAGGTACCGCTTCTGGAGTTGCCGCATGCCCAGTTCCTGTTGATGTCGGCCACGCTCGGCGACGTCAGCTTTCTGCGCAAGGACCTCACCCGTCGCACCGGTAGGCCGACCGCCCTCGTCGCCGGCGCCCAGCGTCCCGTACCGCTGTTCTACTCGTATGCGACCACGCCCATGCACGAAACGATCACCGAACTGCTGCAGACCAAACAGGCGCCGATCTACATCGTGCACTTCACCCAGGCGTCCGCGTTGGAACGCGCCCAGGCGCTGATGAGTGTCAACGTCAGCACCAAGGAGGAGAAGGCAGCGATCGCCGAGCACATCGGCAGCTTTCGATTCTCGACCGCGTTCGGCTCGACGCTGTCACGACTGGTTCGACACGGCATCGGCGTCCACCATGCCGGGATGCTGCCCAAGTACCGGCGGCTGGTGGAACAGCTTGCGCAAGCAGGCCTGCTCAAAGTCATCTGCGGCACCGACACTTTGGGGGTCGGCATCAACGTGCCGATCCGGACGGTCGTCTTCTCGGCTCTGTCGAAGTACGACGGGACCCGGACCCGGCTGCTCAATGCCCGCGAGTTCCATCAGATCGCCGGTCGCGCCGGCCGGGCCGGTTACGACACGGCCGGCACCGTCGTCGTGCAGGCGCCCGACCACGAAGTCGAGAACCTCAAACAGTTCGCCAAGGTCGCCGACGATCCGAAGAAACGGCGAAAACTCGTGCGCCGCAAAGTACCCGAAGGCACGGTGCCGTGGAGCGAGGCCACCATGACGCGGCTGGTCGAAGCCACCCCGGAGCCCCTGACCAGCAACATGCGCGTGTCCACGGCGATGATCCTCGACGTGGTGGACCGTCCCGGTGACCCGTTCGTCGCAATGCGGCGACTACTCACCGACAATCACGAGCCCCGCAAGCGCCAGTTACAGCACATCCGGGAAGCCGTCGGCATCGCCCGCTCGTTGCTGCAGGCCGGGGTCCTCGAACGGCTCGACGAACCACAGGCCGACGGCCGCCGCTACCGGCTGACCGTCGACCTGCCGCCCGACTTCGCCCTCAATCAGCCGTTGTCGACGTTCGCGCTGGCCGCGGTCGGCGTCCTCGATCCGGATTCGGAAACCTTTGCGCTGGATGTTGTTTCGGTGGTCGAAGCAACGTTGGAAGATCCCCGCCAGATTCTGGCTGCGCAGTTGAACAAGGCCAGGGGCGAGGCCGTGGCGGCGATGAAAGCCGACGGCATCGAGTACGACGAGCGGATCGAACTGCTCGACGACGTCAGCTATCCCAAACCGCTCGAGGAGCTCCTCGGACACACCTTCGAGGTGTACCTGCACACCAACCCCTGGGCCGCGGACGCCCGGCTGTCGCCGAAATCCGTTGTCCGCGAGATGTGGGAGCGGGCGTTCACCTTCCGCGAGTTCGTCAGTGTCTACGGACTGACCCGGTCCGAGGGCGCAGTACTGCGTTATCTGTCCGACGCGTTCAAGGCGCTGCGCTCCTCGGTGCCGACCGCGGCGCGAACCGAGGAATTCACCGACATCGTCGAGTGGCTTGGCGAACTGGTGCGCCAGGTCGACTCCAGCCTGCTGGACGAATGGGAGGAGCTCACCAGTCCCGACCAACCGCACGACGTCCCGGTCGCGGTGCCGATGCGTCCGCGGCCGGTGACCGGCAATGTGCGGGCCTTCACCGCGATGGTCCGTAACGCCCTGTTCCGGCGGGTGGAGCTGTTCGCCCGGCGCCGCTGGGATGAGCTGGGCGGACTGGACGCCGGTTCGGGATGGTCCGCGCAGCGCTGGCACGAGGTCGGGGACGACTACTTCGACGAGCACAGCGACGTGGGCACCGGCGCCGACGCCCGCGGACCGGCACTTCTGATCATCGACCGAGGACTCGACGTGTGGCGGGTGCGGCAGATCCTCGACGACCCGGCCGGCGACCACGACTGGGGCATCGAGGTCGAGGTGGACGTGGAAGCCTCGGACGAGGCGGGTGCCCCCGTATTGCGGGTGGTCGACGTCGGCCGGTTGGACTGAGCGCCCGCTCGGCACCCCTGATCTGCCCGTTCGCGCCGCCCAGCGCCTGGACAATTCAGTGCCCGGCGGTGAATTCGATGGGCAATTCGGCGGGTCCGGTGATGCCAGACAGCACATTCCACCGAGCCGGTGCACTGTGCGCGGGATCAGGCATGCGGCGGGTGACCACGCGCAGTGCCTCGGTCAACTCCAGCCGCGCCAGATGTGCGCCCAGGCAGTAGTGAACCCCACCGCCGAACGTCAGCATCGCCGGTGAGCCCTCGCGGATGATGTCCAGTCGATGCGGGTCGGCATAAACCTCTGGGTCCGCGATTGGCGGCGGCGGTGTTGGCAACGACGAGAGTCCCGGCAGGGATGACGATGCCGCCCAGATCGACGTCCTCGGCGGCCCTCCGGATGGTGGCCAGAACGATTGGGTAGTAACGCATTACCTCGTGCACCGCACTCGGCGCTAGGTCCGGGCGCTCAGCAAGCAATGCCCACTGATCCGGCTGAGCGCAGAGCGCGTGAAGTGCCGCGGCCAACTGGTTGCGGGTGGTGTCCGTGCCTGCGACCAAGAGCGCGGCGGCCAGCATCAGCAGCTCGCCGTGGGTGAGGCGGTCGCCATCGTCCTCTGCCCGGATGAGATCTGAGATCAGGTCGTCGGTCAGCCGGTGCTTGCGCTGGGCCACCATGTCTTCGAGATAGGCGTCGAGGTCCCGCCAGGCCGCCAAGATGGTCGGTCCGTCTGTGGCGAGATTCCAGTCGAACAGCTTTTTGATGTCATCCGTCCAGTCCGAGAACAAAGCCCAGTCCTCTCGGGGCGCACCGAGCAGCGCACAGATGATCGGCGTCGGATACCCCCGGGCGATATCGCTGACGGCATCGCAACGTCCGACGTGAGTGAGTGGCTCGACGATTTCGGTGATGGTGGCGGTGATCAGGGCGCGCAGCCGTTCGGCTCCCCGCGGTGCGAGCGCTTTGGACACGAGGCGGCGCAATCGATGATGTTCGACGCCGTCGATGCTGAGGATGTTCTGGGTCGCGCGGTCCCATAGCGGCCCGTCAGTGATTCCCTGTGCATCCAGCCCGAGGCCAGTGGCGGTGACAAACCGCGGATCGCGCAGCACGGTGTGGACGAACTCGTAGCTCAAGATCTCGGGCCCATGCGGCCCCAGCGCAATCGGTGCCTGCGATCGGGCGACAGCGATCGCATGGTGTGCCTGGTCGGGATCATCGAGGTGGTCGTAGGCCAGCGACGGCAGGTTCGCGTCGAAGACGCTCACACCGGAACGGGCGAGTTTGGTAGTCATGGCGGTGGTCTCCTGGAGTCGGTACTGGTCCGACTATCGGCTCGCGGTCAGTTCGGAGCATCGGCCAGTACGCGCAGAAATCGCCGTGTGGGGGTCGTAGATCCGCGTACGGTTGCCCGGGTTCTCCGCATTTGTGCTGATGATTTGCCAGTCGGCGGACCGGGATGCTGACTAGCATGAGCGCAATCGAATCACCGGCGGAGACGCTGCTGACCTGGAGCGAGCAGATCGTGGGGGAGCTGCCAACCGGAACCGTGACGTTGTTGCTTGCCGACGTCGAGGGCTCCACTCGGCTGTGGGAGACCCAGTCCGAATCCATGGCGGCCGCCCTTGATCAACTCAACCGCACCGTCGACGATCTGGTCCCTACCCACGGCGGTGTGCGGCCGGTCGAGCAGGGCGAGGGCGACAGCTTCGTCGTGGCATTCGCTCGCGCAAGCGATGCCGTCGCGTGCGCATTGCAGTTGCAACTCGCCGAACTGGCGCCCATCCGTCTGCGCATCGGGCTGCACACCGGGGAAGTGCAGCTCCGCGATACCGGCAACTACATGGGGCCGACCATCAACCGGGCCGCGCGCCTGCGCGATCTGGGCCACGGTGGGCAAACGGTCCTATCTGGTGCCACCGAACAACTCGTCGTTGACCGGTTGCCCGAAGGTGCTTGGTTGAGCGATCTCGGCGTGCACCAGCTCCGCGATCTGCCACGGCCCGAACGGGTTGTGCAACTCTCCCATCCAGGCCTGCGTAATGACTTCCCGGCACTTCGTACGGTCAATGCTGCTGGAGGTCGACACCTTCCGGCGCAGCTGACCAGTTTCATAGGGCGTGATTCCCAGATCGACGATGTCGAGCGGGTCCTGAAACAGAATAGGTTGGTCACGCTGACCGGCTCCGGTGGTGTTGGAAAGACCCGCCTGGCGGTGCGCATCGCCGAGCACTTGTCCGAGGGTTTGACCGGCGGGACCTGGTTCGTCGACTTGGCTCCGATTACCAATCCCCTTGTCGTGCCGATTGTTTTGGCCCGTACGCTGGGTCTTGCCGACCAGCCGGGCCGATCGACGAGGGAGGCGGTCGCGCGGTTCGTCCGCAATCGCCAGATGCTGCTGGTGCTCGACAACTGCGAGCACATGCTGGACGCGTGCACCGAGCTGTTGGTGGAGCTGCTCGACGTGGGCCAGGAAGTCACAGTTCTGGCAACCAGCCGTGAGCCGCTCGGCATCGCCGGCGAGGTGATTTGGCGGGTTCCATCGCTGTCGGTGGACGGTGAGGCGATCGAGTTGTTCGTCGACCGTGCGCGACGTACCAGGCCAGATTTCGGCCTCTCAGAGGCCAATTCATCGGCAGTAGCGGAGATCTGCCGACGGCTTGATGGCATGCCGTTGGCAATCGAGTTGGCCGCGGCACGGACCCGCACCCTGTCGCTGACCCAGATCGTCGACGGCCTGCACCACAGCTTCCGGTTGCTCGCCGGTGGAGCGCGTACCGCCGTGCGCCGTCAGCAGACGCTGCGAGCATCGATCGACTGGTCGCACACCATGTTGACCGATCCCGAACGAATTCTGTTCCGCCGCTTGGCGGCATTCATGGGCGGGTTCGATCTGAACGCCGCCGACGCGGTCGGAGCTGACGCAGATGTCGAACACTTTCAGCTCATCGATCTGCTGGGTCTGCTTGTCGACAAGTCGCTGGTGGTGGCGGAAGAAGTCCAAGGGAACATGCGATACCGCCTGCTGGAGACCGTCCGCCAATACGGACTCGAGAAGCTTACCGAGTCCGGCGAAGCCGAGACGGTGCGAAACCGTCACAGGGACCACTACACCGAAGCTGCAGTGGAACTCGCAGCCCGCTCCGGCGGCGATGGCGCGCCACTGATCCCATGGGCCGAAATCGAAATGGACAACTTGCGCGCCGCGCACACTTGGAGCTGCGACAGCGGGAACTTCGAGGCGGCTCTGCGACTCGTCTCGGCGCTGCAACGCCTATGGGTCATCCGCGGTCGGTTTCGTGAGGGCGTCGCAGGATTCGGTGCGGTGTTCAACGACGCGAGGTATCGCGACGAGGATGTCGCGCCGGCAACGTGGATACGGGCGGTGGCCAACGCTGAGCTCCTGGCTGTCTGGATATCGGTTCCAACTTCCTTGCAACGCGCGCAATACGCGCTCGCCGCGGCACGCGCACTCGACGAGCAAGCCCTCGTCACTCAGATACTGCTGACATGCGGACTGCTGTCGATGAACGACAGCGACCTCGCCGGGGAATACTTCGCCGAGGCGGCGGGCCTAGCGCGGGCAACCGGTGACTCTGCCACCCTCTACCACGTCTACTGCTACGAATGTTTCGTCACCAACGTCGTCGGCGATCCCCGCGCGTCGGAGGCTGCCGGTGAGTTGGGCCGCGACCTCGCCGACGCGCTCGGTGACAGCTTCATGTCGAGGTATAGCCGCACGTTCCTCACCGGTTCGCTGGGCCTGCAGGGCAAGCTGTCCGAGGCGCTGGCAGTAGGCAGCCAACTGGTCGAGGAAGCGCGCGGCGCCGAGGACCGGCCCATGCAAGCCTTTGGTCTGATGGCGCTGGCCCAGGTACTGACGTTTACCGGGAACGTCGCGGGGGGGCGCGCGGCGGCTGAAGCCGCGCTCGAGGTCGGGGCCTCCCTGGGCGGGTTCCATGACGACACCGCATACCTTGCCGTGGCAACCGCCGCGCTCGCCGCCGGGGACGCCCAGGCGGCTAGAACAGCCTGTGAAGACGCCCGGCGCCACACCACGCCGCTGAAGGAGCTGTTCGTCAGGAGTTTGTTGCCGATGGCCGAGGCTGCCTTGGAGTGCGGTGACATTGCTGCCGCGCGCCGCTGGGCCGATGAGACCGCCGGGGTCGTGCCCGGCAGCTACCGCGTGCAGGCGCTGAACGCTCGCGCCCGGGTCGCCGTCGCGCAAAGCGAGCTGCACCAAGCTGACAGTGATCTACACGATGCCGTCACCGTCGCGGAACGCACCGGCGGATATCTCCGGTTGCCGGAAACGCTTGAATGCCTGGCCGGCCTTGCGGCCGACGACAATCCGGTACATGCCGTCAGGCTGCTCGGCGCGGCCGATGCGATGCGCCGGCGGCACGGCAGCACGCGCTTCCCCCATGTCCAGGTCACTTGCGAGGCGGCCTTGGCAACAGCACGGGAGGCGTTGAGCACAAACGTGTTTGACACCGCTTGGACCGAGGGCACTGCGCTGTCCACCAGCGAGGCCATCAATTACGCACAACGTGGTCGCGGGGCACGCGGGCGGCCGGCCTCAGGTTGGGAGTCGTTGACTCCGAGCGAACTCGACGTGGTTCGACTCGTTAGCGAGGGTCTGTCCAATAGGGACATCGCGGTGCGGTTGTTCGTCTCCCCGCGGACCGTGCAGTCACATCTCACACACGTGTACGCCAAGCTTGGCATCTCGTCACGGGTGCAACTCGTGCAGGAAGCCGCTCGGCACATCTGATATGGCCGTTCACGCCGGTCAGCGTACGGTCGCCACCGATGCTGGCGGGTGTGATTTCGCTGGATATTCCGACCCCGGGTGTGCTCGGAGCGCTCGCACGATTAGAGGTTTTGCGTCGTCGGCAAATACGATCGACGGGCAATGAGTGACCAAGACCTCGACGTCCCGGCGGCGCCGACCACAGCCGCGGGACACCGCCTCGCAGCGGAGGCCGGCCGCCGGCGCACCTTCGCCGTCATCAGCCACCCTGACGCCGGTAAGTCGACGCTGACCGAGGCCCTGGTGCTGCACGCGCGGATCATCACGCAGGCCGGCGCCATCCACGGCAAGGCCGGGCGGCGCGCGACGGTCTCGGACTGGATGGAGATGGAGCAGGCCAGGGGTATCTCCATCACCTCGACGGCATTGCAGTTTCCGTACCACTCGCCCGAAGGGCAGGACTGCGTCATCAACCTGCTCGACACCCCCGGGCACGCCGACTTCTCCGAGGACACCTACCGGGTGCTCAGCGCAGTTGACTGCGCGGTCATGCTGATCGACGCCGCCAAGGGTCTGGAACCGCAGACGCTCAAGCTGTTTCAGGTGTGCAAGCACCGCGGACTGCCCATCCTCACAGTCATCAACAAGTGGGACCGTCCCGGCCGGCACGCACTGGAGCTTCTCGACGAGATCCAGGAACGCATCGGTCTCAAGCCGACCCCGTTGACGTGGCCGGTCGGCATCGCCGGTGACTTCAAGGGTGTGCTGGATCGCCGCACCGGCAACTTCATTCGGTTCACCCGCACCGCGGGCGGTGCGACCGCCGCACCCGAGGAGCACATCGCACCCGAACGCGCCCACGACGCCGCCGGTATCGACTGGGACAACGCGGTCGAAGAATGCGAACTGCTTTCCGCCGATGACGGCGACCACGATCAGGAAGCCTTCCTGCAGGGCGTGACCACGCCGGTCCTGTTCACCTCCGCCGCACTGAATTTCGGCGTGAACCAGCTTCTGGACAACCTGACAAGGCTTGCTCCCGCGCCGAGCGGCCACGTCGATGTCGACGGCAATGTGCGACCGGTCGACGCGCCGTTCAGCGCGTTCGTCTTCAAGGTCCAGGCCGGCATGGATTCCGCCCACCGTGACCGCATCGCCTACGCCCGGGTGTGTTCGGGAACGTTCGAGCGCGGTGATGTCCTGACCCATGCCGCGACCGGTAAGCCGTTCGTGACCAAGTACGCCCAATCGGTGTTCGGCCAGCAGCGCTCGACACTGGATGACGCCTGGCCCGGCGACGTGATCGGCCTGGCCAACGCCAACGCACTCCGTCCGGGTGACACCCTCTATCGCGATGTGCCCGTGCAGTTTCCGCCGATCCCGAGCTTCGCTCCCGTGCATTTCTCCGTCGCCCGGGGCACCGACCCGAGTAAGCACAAGCAGTTTCGCAAGGGGATCGAGCAACTCGAGCAGGAAGGCGTGGTGCAGGTTCTGCGGTCTGATCGCCGGGGCGAGCAGGCGCCGGTACTCGCGGCCGTCGGCCCACTGCAGTTCGAGGTGACGAGTCACCGGATGGCCACCGAGTTCAACGCACCGATCTCGCTGGACCCGCTGCCCTACACCGTGGCGCGCGCCGTCGACCCCGAGGACGCGCCGTTCGTCGACAAGCAGGTGTCGACCGAAGTGCTCACCCGCACCGACGGCGTCATGCTCGCCCTGTTCACCACGAAGTGGCGACTGCAGGGGTTTCAGGAGGACAACCCCGCGGTGACGCTGCGCCCACTGGTCGCCGCCGGCGACGACTGATCACGCGTCGTCTCCCCGCGATGTCGGGCTAACCGTTCGCGGTGGCCAGCCCGGCCTTGACCTGCCTGCTGAGATCGTCGGCCAGGATCTCGGGTTGGCCGCTGAGCAATCCGTCGACGGCCAGCTTGGCCACCACAGCTGGATCAACCTTCTGATCGGCGGGAACGAACGAAGCCATATCGGTGTCCATGAAACCGACGTGTAGGGCCGCGACGTGAACTCCCCTGGGCGCCAACTCAGTTCGCAGCGCGTCCGTCATGGCCCAGCCCGCCGCTTTGGCTGCCGAGTAGGCGCCGAACGACGGTGCGTGATACCACGACAGCACCGACAGAACGTTCAGGACGGAGCCGCCGCCGTTCTTCTCGATGACCGGGACGAACTCGCGGGTGACATTGAGCGTGCCGAAGTAATGCGTTTCCATCTCCAGCCGGATGTCGTCGATCGATCCGGTGAGCAGGTTGGACTCGGTTGAGACGCCGGCGTTGTTGATCAGCACCGAGACATCCTCGGCGATCGCCGCCGCACGGCGTACCGACTCGGGGTCGGTGATGTCCAGCTGGATCGGGACCACACCGGGCAGGTCGATCGTTTCGGGCCTGCGGGCCGCGGCGTAGACCTTGGCTCCCCTCGAGAGCAGTTCGGCGGCGAATTGCCGTCCCAATCCACGGTTCGCTCCCGTTACCAGTGCGGTGATCTGCTGTGTCATAGAAGTTCTCCCTTGGCCAATGTCTTCTCTGGCGACAACAGTAGAACGGGCTGGGTTAATTCCGCTAGACCCAGCCTCTGATGCTCTGGATTCTCGGCCGCAACTAGTGGCCGAGGTGGATTTGAAGTCCATGGCTGCGCAGCTGTTCAAAGCTGTAGCTGAAATCGCCTCGCCGGCCGATGGATACGACGTAGCGATCCTGGCCCTCGTCGATGGAGAACGTGAACGAGAACGTGCAGTTCGCGCTGTCACCGGTACCGGCGCCCAGCGACGTGGTGGTGAGAATGTCTCCCTTGCTGTTCTTGACTGTCACCGGGGTGGTGCGTCCGACATCGGCGTAGCCGTCCGTACCGTGGCATGCGCCGCCGTCGACGACGATCGAACCGGTACCGAGGCTGTCGGTCAGGACGAAAACCCCTGAGATCTTGGCGGATTCGAGAATGCGAAAGCCTTTGTTGAACTTCGGACAGAACACGTCGACGGCGATCTTGTCCGCGAGCAGACCCTGCTGCGGCCCGCCGTGTTCGAGCTGATTGCAGACCTCGTGCCCGTGAGCGACGGCATTGGCCTCGGAATTGAACTGGTCGAACAACCCCGCGGTCTGCAAGGCCTGCACGTAATCGACTTCGGGCGGCGGCGACGGCCGGTGCCGCGCCCAGAGGAGGCCTGCGACCACCCCGGCGACCATCACGATGACGGCTGTCGTGACCCCGGTGGCCAGCCAGGTCAACCGGATGCTCGACCGGGCCACCGGCACCTCGACGTACGACGGCAACATCTGCCCGCCGACGGGGTCACTGGACTCGGATCTGCCGTTACGCACCCGGTTGGTGGCGTGCCCGGCCGTGTAATACCGGCCTTCGTAGCGGGCGGTGGGATCCGGCCGCCAGCCCGTCGCCGGAGTGGGTGTCAACACGCCGCCGCAGCGCGCGCAGGTGCCACCTGCGTCGAGGTCAGCCCCGCAATAGGGGCAGGCCGCGGGCGCTCTCTTCATCGCTCACCCCAACCGCCGTACGCTCGGTTCTCCTTGACAGCCGAATCGTATCGGCGTGTCACGCTATGTTCTCTGCGCGTTAGGGTGCTGTGGTCGGCTTCAGTGAACAAGCCGATAGAAAAGTTGAGCATCTATGACCGCACCAGCAGAGACGTCGCCGCTTGAAGCGCGGGTAGGCCACTACTACCGGATGAACGGCACCTATCTCGTCGGCCGGGAGAAGCTCCGCGAATACGCCCGCGCGGTGCAGGACTACCACCCTGCCCACTGGGACGTCGCCGCGGCAGCTGAGCTGGGCTATTCGGATGTCGTCGCCCCGCTGACCTTCACCTCGGCACCAGGCATGCAGTGCAACCGCCGGATGTTCGAATCGATCGTCGTCGGCTACGACACCTACCTGCAGACCGAAGAGGTCTTCGAGCAACACCGTCCGATCGTCGCCGGCGACGAACTCGTGATCGACGTCGAGCTGACGTCGGTGCGGCGAACCGCCGGGCGAGACTTCATCACCGTCACCAACACGTTCACCGACACTCACGGCGAACGGGTGCACACCCTGCACACCACCGTCGTCGGCGTCACCGCGGAGGACATCGACGCGGGCGTGAAGATCGCCGTTCAGAACGCGATGATGCACGACATGAACATCCTCGACATCGGCGGAGATGACGCCAGCTACGAGAAGGAGCTGCGCCCCGACGGCGAGATCCGGATCTCGGACGGCGGTCTGACCCGATCACCGGGGACGCGATCGTTCGACAGCCTCACCGTCGGCGAGGAACTCCCCGCCCACCACACTCGAGTGTCCCGGGGCGATCTGGTGAACTACGCCGGCGTAGCGGGCGACGCCAATCCGATCCACTGGGACGAGGACATCGCCAAGCTGGCGGGTCTCCCCGACGTGATCGCTCACGGCATGTTGACCATGGGCCTCGGCGCCGGATACCACTCGGTCTGGTCGGGCGACCCGGGTGCGGTCACCCGCTTCGCTGTGCGACTCTCGCAACCCGCGGTCGTCTCGGCCAAGGAAGGTGCCGACATCGAGTTCAGCGGCAAGGTGAAATCGCTGGATCCCGAAACCCGCTCGGGTGTCGTCCTTGTCGGCGCGAAGTCGGCGGGAAAAAAGATCTTCGGTCTGGCAACGATGAACGTACGGTTCAGCTGAAGCGGCGTGAACCGTCCGTGGCCGGCTCGGCGCGGTCCGGACCCCCGGTGGTCTAGTGCTTGAAGTCCGGGACCGTGGCGCCCTCCTCGGTCAAGGTCTCGTCTTCGATCCGCATGGTCAGCTGGTCACGGAAACCCTTGGTCAGGTAGACCAACACCGCGATCCCGATCGCCAACCAGATGCCGCCGTACAGCAGCGCATCGAAATGCAGGTTGACCCACAGCGCCCCGGTGAGCGCCATGCCGATCGCCGGCAGCACGATGTTGGTGGCGATCTCCTTCGGGGTGCGACGGCGCTTCAGGCGGAACGCGAACAGCACGATGATCGTCAGATTCACCACCGTGAATGCGATGAGGGCACCGAAGTTGATCATCGACGAGGCGAATTCCAGGGTGAATTTCACTGCGAGCAGTGACACGACGCCGACGATGATGACGGCGTGGGTAGGGGTGAGGAACCGCGGGTGGATGTAGGACAGGAACCGCCCGAATCGCCCCCTGCCGTTGCGGCCCATCACGTAGATCATTCGCGCGACGCTGGCGTGCGACGCAAGGCTCGACGCCACCACCGCGGCCAGGGCGGCTGACACGAAGAACACCTTGAACAACATGCCGCCGACCTTCAGCGCCATCTCGGGCAGCGTGTCATCGGTGACCTCGAACCCGTCGAGGGTCGGGAACACAGACTGGCTGAACCACGCCGCAGCGAAGAAAATGCCGCCACCGATGAGCAGCGCCAGCACAATTGCCCGCGGCACGATGTCCGGCGATTTCGCCTCCTCCGCGTACATCGTGATCGCATCGAAGCCGATGAACGAAAAGCAGACGACGGTCGCGCCGGCGACGACGGCCTGCATCTGGACCCCCTCGTGCACGAGCGGATCGAGAGTGAAGATCGTCCCCGCGCCCATGCCCTTGCTCAGCGCCATTGTTGCCAAGACCAGGAAGGCCCCGATGAGGACGACCTGGAACACCACCAGGATTCCGTTGACGCGCGAGGTTCCTTTCATACTCAGGTAATTCAGCCCGGTGATGGAGGCGACGTACACCAGCACGAAGACCCACGACGGCGCGGACGGAAAGAACGACTCGAAGTAGATGCGGGCGATGACGGCGTTGACCATCGGGAGCAGCAGATAGTCCAGCAGCGAGGACCATCCGACCACGAAGCCGAAGTTCGGGTGGATGGTCTCCGATGCGTAGGTGTAGGCCGAACCCGCCGACGGGTAGACCCGGGTCATCCGGCCATAGCTGATCGCGGTGAACACCATCGCGACCAAAGCGACGATGTAGGCGAGCGGTACCACCCCATTCGTTTCGCCCGAGACGATCCCGAACGTATCGAAGACCGTCATGGGGGTCATGTAGCCCAAACCGAGCCCGACGACGGCCCACAATCCGAGCGACCTCGAGAGGTGCGATCTCGGCGGAGAAGCGTTTTGCGACAAGTTGTTTGCCTTCCTAGTGGTCGGTGGCGGCGTCAGGCCCCGGGACGACGACGAGGGGCACGTGCAGAACCCGCATCATCTTCGCCGCCGTCGAGCCGAGGAACAGTCGTCTCGGTTGAGCCAGCCGGCTGGAGCCGACGATGATGAGATCGCCGTCGCGCCAGTCGAGCTTCTCCACCGCCGCCTCGACCGTGGCGCCGTCGGCGACCACCACGGTGACCGGAAACCCCTTGGGCAGCGACGCCTCGGCGGCCGCCAGAATCGCGGCGGCGTGGTCGAGTGCCTGTTGGCGCGTCGCGTCGGCGCTGACTTTGTTTCGTGAGCCGTAGTGGTCGAGCGCGACCAACGACACCAGCCGCAACGGAACTCCTGCGGCAGTGCTGACGCGTACCGCGAGGTCGAGCAGATGCTCGGCGCCAGGCCGGGTGCCAACCCCACACGTGATGCTGCGGACGCGTTCGACATCGGAGTGCCGGGTGCCGCGCGGGGCGACGGCCACGGGGACAGGAGCCGAATGCAACAGCTCGTTCACGACCGAGCCCAGGGTGAATCCGGCGGCAAAGCCACCCGATCCGCCGACGACGATCGCGGCCACCTCCAGCCGCTCGGCTTCCCGGCTGATGCCCTCGGCGAACGATTCGTGGAAGCTCACGTGGATGTGCGCGGTGACGTCGTCCGGCACCGACTTCTGGGCCTCACGCAGCCACTGCGTGGCCTGGGTGGCGAGTTCGCTCTGATATTCGGAGTCAAGCGGAATGGGAACCGGCAGCACCGAGCAGATCTCCAGTTCGGCGCCGAGTGTCCTGGCCAACCGCACGCCCAGGGCCAACGCGTCGGCGCCGCCGGGGGTGGCCAGGTATCCGATGAGCAGTCTCACTGCGTTCCGTTCTGTCGGTGCGGTGCGGTGCGTTCACACGACGGCGCAAACGCAAGGTGCAGATTATCGACCGCACACCCGTCGCGTCCGGTAAGCGTGCACATCGGATGGGCTGAACGGAAGTTCGATCCGGAACCCCGCCACAGACTCATGTTTCGCAGTACGACGAGCTGCGCCCGGTCGGGGGTCGCCCAGAAGACGCCGTCCGCAAGTCACGCAATATGACGCCTCGGCAAACTGTCTTACCGACAGTGGCATTCCAGTGCAGATTTACCGGTGGTGCGGTCTACTGGTGGCTATGGGGTTCGACGGGGTCGACGAGCCGCTCGCAGAACACGGGGCCGAGCTCCCCGTCGAATTGGTCCGTACGTTGCTGGGGCTGCTACGGAACCGGCTCGGACTGGAGACGGCGTGGCTGTCGTCGTTTCGTGACGGTGTCCAGACCTTCGAGGTCCTCGACGGCGACGCCGACGCGATGGGATTGTCCTCGGGCGACCGCGCGTCGCTGTTCGATTCGTATTGTGTGCGCGTCATCGACGGGCGACTGCCCGGAATCATCCCCGATACCCGCGCCAACCAGACCACCGACGGCCTGCCCATCACCAGCGAGTTCGGGTTGGGCGCCTACGTCGGTGTGCCGGTGCTCAACCGCAATGGCGGCACGGTCGGCATGGTGTGTGCAGTCAGCCGCGACGCCAAGCCATATCTCGCCGATGTCGACCTGCGCATAGTCAAACAGATCGCCGAACTCATC
The DNA here is from genome assembly GCF_002086695.1 of Mycolicibacterium rhodesiae. GTDB lineage: Bacteria > Actinomycetota > Actinomycetes > Mycobacteriales > Mycobacteriaceae > Mycobacterium > Mycobacterium rhodesiae. The sequence goes on along the minus strand of NZ_MVIH01000002.1, from coordinate 637,426 downwards.
GGCACGTTGATCGAATCCCCGGACAGTGGTCGCGACACCACCGCCGCGCAACGCGCGTCGATACGCCGGGTGGTGTACCAGCGTGACTTCGAAGTGGTGTTCCAGTCGGTTCACGACGTGGCGACCGGCAAGGTGGTGGGTGTGGAAGCGTTGGCCCGCTTCCCCCGTGAACCGTTTCGTCCCGACGGATTCCTGGCCCAGGCGGCACTGCTCGGCCTCGGTATCGAATTGGAGACCGCGATCGTGGCGCGCGTCATCTCAATGATGCCGCAACTTCCCGAGGACGTTTTCGTCGCAGTGAACATCTCCCCGGCCGCGGCGCTGGTCGCTCCGTTGACTCAGATGCTGGCGGATGTCGACCCGTCGCGAATTGTCTTGGAGCTCACCGAACATGACGCTGTCCTGGACTACGGCGCGCTCGATGAGGCACTGGAGCCGTGCCGCGCCCGGGGCGTCCGGGTGGCGGTCGACGACGTCGGCGCCGGATTCTCCTCCTTCTCCCACGTATTGGAGTTGGGTCCGGAATTCGTCAAGATCGACCAGTCGATCACCCGTCACATCGACGTCGACGACGCCCGGCGTCGGCTGGCACACGCCATCGCCGAACTCGCCGGACAGATGGGCGCGACGGTGATCGCCGAAGGCGTTGAGACACAAGGTGAACTCGACGCCGTCAACTCGGTGGGCATCAGTTCGGCGCAAGGCTACTACCTCAGCCGGCCACGCCCTCTCGTGCACGGATTTCCGCCTGCGCCGGCCGCGGCATCGACCGACCTGTTGCCGACGGCGGTGGACTTGTTGGGAGAGAGACGATTTGAACTCGCACTCGCTCATTCGCCGATCGGCATGGCTGTCGTCGGCTTGGACGGAACATTTCTGCGCACCAACCGCGCCCTGCGGAACATGCTCGGCTACACCAAACGTGAACTGGCCGAACTGACATTTCAGGAGATCACCCACCCCGACGATCTCGACGCCGACGTTGCGCTTCTCACCGAATGCCTGGAAGGGCGGCGGCGTTCCTACCGCATCGACAAACGCTATATCGCCGCCGACGGACGCATCGTGTGGGGCGCGCTGACCGTTGTCGTCGTGAACGCTCCGCGAGGCCAGCCACGCTACTTCGTTTCTCAGATCGTCGATGTGACCGCGGATCGGATTCGCGAGGCGGACTTGGCTCGCCAGGCAGCGACCGATCCCCTCACCGGGGTCGCAAATCGGTCCGCCGGCTGGAGCCGGCTCGAGCAACTCGACGTCAGCGGGCGGGGTTACGGCATCCTGTTCTGCGACATCGAGCGCTTCAAGAACGTCAACGACCAGTACGGCCACCGTGCCGGGGACCGGCTCCTCGTCGAGGTCGCCGCCCGCCTGCGAGCGGCGGCGGATGATGACGACACGGTGGCTCGTTGGGGCGGTGACGAATTCCTGGTGATAACCGATTCCGTCAACGACTGGGAGCTGGCCCGCCTGGCCGATCGGATCACCGACCAGCTGGAGAGCACGCCGGTGACCGTCGCCGACGATAGGCAGGTACTGGCGCGCCTGACCATCGGCTTCGCCGCCCACCGCACCGGTGACGGACGTTCGATCGACGGTGTCCTCGAACATGCCGACCAGGCCATGTACAACAAACGCCGCCGGGACCGGGCCCGCGCCGCGGGTAGCTAGGCCGGCCCGAAGCCGCATCCCGCTAGATCGGGTAACGTTTCTGTGGTATTCGCGCGTGCAGAAGAGGAGCGCCTACATGAACCTTGGCCCCTGGGGTGACCTCACGATTCTTGCCGCTGTGCTGGAGATCGTCTTCGCCACTTGCGTATTCGTCTATATCGCACGCCTGGAGCGCCGAACGTCTCATCCGATGGGCGACCAGGTGGGCGCCCACAAGAGGGTGCTGGCCAAGGTGCGCAAGCGGGAACCGCTGTCGCAGGACGAATTCGATTACGCCAGCGAGCTGGTCGCCGACGCTCGATCACCGCTGGCATACGCCATTCCCGCGGCGCTGTTCACCATCGGGTTCTTCTACGTGGTGGGCTGCCTGTTCATGCTGCACCTCGACGGCGGTAACCCGTCGTTTCGGACATTCATCGGCGGCATCCCGATGCTCACATCGATGAACATGGCCGCCCAGTTGCGTCGGGTCGCCGGGATGAAAAGCAAGCTGCGAGACATCCCGGTGTCGGAGAACGACGACACCGACCGGCTCACTTCCGTTGGTAACAACTGACTTTCGTCAGTCCGGTGCTTTGGCTATCACGTCGTCGTCCTCCCACAACAGCAACTGGCGGACCGACTGGCGGGTGCCATAGGGCTGAAGCATCTGGCTGGCGGGCCGGGGACGCACTTTCAGCGGCCACCAGAACCATCGGCCGAGTAGCGCCGCAACCGCGGGTGTCATGAAAGACCGCACAATAAGCGTGTCGAACAGCAGGCCCAGGGCTATCGTCGTCCCGATCTGACCGAGGATCCGCAAGTCGGCGAAGATGAATGACGCCATCGTCGCGGCGAACACCAAACCTGCCGCGGTCACCACCGCACCCGATCCGGCCATCGCCCGGATGATGCCGGTGTTCAGGCCGGCGTGGATCTCCTCCTTGAACCGGGAGATCAGCAGCAGGTTGTAGTCCGATCCGACGGCCAACAACAGAATGATGGCCAGCGCCAGCACGATCCAGAACAGATGTATGCCAAAGATGTCCTGCCAGATCAGCACCGACAGCCCGAACGAGGCACCGAGGGACAACGCCACCGTGCCGACGATCACGAACGCGGCGACAATGCTGCGGGTGATGAACATCATCACGAGCAGGATCAAGCTCAGCGCCGCGATCCCGGCGATCATGAGGTCGTACTCGGCGCCGTCCTGGATGTCTTTGTAGGTGGCAGCCGTCCCCGCGAGATAGATCTTCGAACCGGCCAGCGGCGTACCTTTGACGGCTTCCTGCGCAGCGTGCCGGATTCTGTCGATGTGCGAAATGCCTTCCGGCGTAGCGGGATCGCCATCATGGGTGATGATCATCCGCGCTGCTTTGCCATCCGGCGACAGGAACAACTTCATACCGCGCACGAACTCGGGATTGGTGAACGCCTCCGGCGGCAGGTAGAACGAGTCGTCGGTCTTGGATGCGTCGTACGCCTGGCCCAGCGCCGTCGAATTCTGCAGCGCGGCCTGCGACTGGTCGTTGATCCCCGAGGTGGTGGCGTAATTGGTCAGGGTGAGATCACGATTGGTCTGCTGGCTTGCGATCTGTGGAGGAATCAACGCCAGCAGCTTGGGTTGCAGCGCATCGAGTTTGGCGATACTGCCCGCGACGTTGCCCAGCTGATCGGTGAGCGCGTCGATGCCGTCCAACGCGTCGAACAGCGACCGCAGCGCAGCGCAGACCGGGATGTCGTAACAGTGTGGCTCCCAATAGAAGTAGCTGCGCAGCGGGCGGAAGAAATCGTCGAAGTTGGCGATCTTGTTGCGCAGGTCCTGAGCGGTGGCGACGGTGTCCTGAAACGCCTTGGTCTGCTCGTCGGTGACGGCGCTGGACTGCTGCTGCAGCGCGTACTGCTGGCGCAGGATGTCGATCGAGTTGTTGATCACGTCGACCTGCTTGAGCAGGTCCTCCCCGCGGGCCTGTTGGAACGGCAGATTGTTGATCTGCGAGGCACTTCCGGCGCTGATCTGGAACGGGATCGACGTGTGGTCCAGGGGCGTTCCCAGCGGGCGGGTGATCGACTGCACCTGCGCGATGCCCTCGGTGTGGAAGACCGCCTTCGCGACGCGCTCCAACAGGATCATGTCGGTGGGGTTGCGCAGATCGTGGTCGGTCTCGATCATCAGCAGCTCGGGATTGAGCCTGGCCTGGGAGAAGTGGCGTTCGGCTGCGGTGTATCCGACATTCGCCGGCGCACTGGCCGGCATGTACCCGCGGGCGTCGTAGCTGGTCTTGTAGGCGGGCAGCGCGATCAGACCGATCAGCGCGATGGCGACCGTCACCACCAGCACCGGCCCGGGCCAGCGCACGATCGCGGTACCGATCCGCCGCCAGCCCTGGGTGCGCATCGGGCGGGCGGGCTCGAACAGACCGAAGTGGCGACCGATGACCAACAGCGCCGGAGCCAGCGTCAGCGCCGCCACCACGGCGACGAGCACGCCGATGCCGGCCGGAACTCCCAGGCTGTTGAAGTACGGCAGCCGGGTGAAAGTCAGGCACAACACCGCTCCGGCGATCGTCAGGCCTGACCCGAGGATGATGTGCGCGGTGCCGTGGTACATCGAGTTGTACGCCGAGACTCGGTCCTGCCCGGCGTAGCGGGCTTCATGAAAGCGGCCGAGGAGGAAGATCGCGTAGTCGGTTCCGGCAGCGATCACCAACAGCGTCAACAGGTTTGTCGAATACGTCGACAGTTGGATGATCCCGGCGTTCGCGAGCACGGCCACCGACCCCCGTGACGCGGTCAGCTCGATCATCACCGTGAAAATCACGAAGAACACCGTGGTGAGCCGTCGGTACAGGAAGAACAGCATCACCGCGATCACACCGATGGTGATCAGCGTGGTCTTCAATGTGCCGTGCCTGCCGACCTCGAACTGGTCGGTCACCAGCGGCGCGGCGCCGGTGACGTAGACCTTGAGGCCCGGCGGTGGCGGGGTGTTGTTGACGATGTTGCGTACCGAGTCGACCGATTCGTTGGCCAGCGATTCGCCCTGGTTGCCGGCTAGGTACAGCTGAACCAGCGCCGCCTTGCCGTCGGCGCTTTGCGAGCCGGCGGCGGTCAGCGGGTCACCCCAGAAGTCCTGGATGTGCTGAACGTGCTTGGTGTCCTGCTGCAGCTTCTTGATCAGGCCGTCGTAGTAGTGATGGGCTTCGGCGCCGAGCGGCTGGTCGCCTTCCAGGACGATCATCGCCGAACTGTCGGAGTCGAATTCGCCGAAAACCTTGCCGATCCGTTTGGCGGCCAGCAGCGACGGCGAGTCCTGCGGGCTCAGCGAGACGTTGTGGGACTCGGCGACGGTTTCGAGCTGCGGGACGAAGACATTGGTCATCACCGCAAGGCCCAGCCAGAACACAGCGATGAGAACCGAGTACCGGCGGATGAAGTCGGGAATCCGGTGGGTCATCCCGACTTGTCCAGGCAATACGTGAAGGCGTTCAGCGTATTCACAGTGCGCTCGTCCTTGACGACGTCATCGATCTTGATGCGGCAGCCGATCGAGTCGCTGTCACCTTGCGCGGAGACGTTGACGAAGACGGCGGGCTGGGTGGTGGTCGTGTCATACGCCCACGGCAGCGTGACGGCATCTGCGCGTTGTGGCTGCGCGTTGACGTCCAGGTAGGTGATGGTCGCGACGGTGCCCGGCGGGCCGAAGACCTCCAGCACCACATGCTTGGGGTTGAACGGGACGATGTCGTTGCCCGCTCCGCTCGGGGTGGAGGTGACGTCGTGGGAGGCGAAGATGCCGTGCAGCCGATACACAGCAAAACCTGCCACCGCGACAACCACGACCGCCACCAGCAGCATCCAGCGTTGGCTGAGCCGCCGACCGAGCGAAACCCGCTGCATCCGTGACCCTTTCATGAGCGGCGACAGGCGCGGACGGTACAACGTTCCCAAGGGGGCTTATCAACTAGATTGACCGTACGGTACCGGACCGGACTCCACAACAGCGGATCACAGACAAGCTAGCCCCGGAACTGAGCAACCTTCCGGGCGTAGTCGTCGAGCAGGCGCAGCGCGTCGTCTCGCGACTTAGTCGGGAGCAGAAGATTCGCCTGGCGGTAGCCGAGGCCGTCAAGCGCCTGCCAGTAGTCGAGATCGATCGGCGTGCCGAACGTCGTCAACAGCACATCGTGACCAGCACCCGACCGGATCTGCTCGATGCGCTTGGTCAGCCGTTCGACGGGCAGCGGATTGGAGATCCACCCCGCCTGGTGGCGGATGATTCGCTTGACCGTCGCGTCCGAGTCGCCACCGATCACGATCGGCGGATGCGGTTTCTGAACCGGCTTGGGACGCGCGTATGAGGGCTCGAAGTCGACGAACTTGCCGTGGTACTCGGCCGGTTCGTCGGTCCACAGCGCCTTGATGGCTTCGATGCGTTCGTCCAACAGCGCACCACGCGTCTTCGGATCGGTGCCGTGATCGCGCATCTCCTCGAGGTTCCACCCGGCGCCGACACCGAACACGAACCGGCCACCGGAGATGAGGTCGATACTGGCCGCCTCCTTGGCGGTGGTGATCGGGTCGCGCTGGATGAGCAGCGCGATCCCGGTGATCAGCTCGATGCTGGAGGTCACTGCGGCGGCTGCGGCGAGGGTGACGAACGGGTCCAGGGTGCGGTAATACACCGACGGCAGGTCACCACCCTGCGGGTAGGCGGATTCCCGACTGGCCGGGATATGCGTGTGCTCGGCTATGGCGAGTGCGTGAAAGCCCCGCTCTTCGATTGCCCGGGCGAGTGAGACGGTGTCGATGGTGTCGTCATTGACGAAGGTGGAGATGCCGAATTCCATACCGACCACATTGCCACTGTCGCGTCGGACGGACCGCGGGAACGGTCGCTGCGGCGTCACCGCGCAGACAGCTTCGCCGCCAATCCGGTGATGAGCACGTCCAGGCTGAATTCCAGCTGTTGTCCGTCGTCAGGTGCGGCGTCGCGCCCGGCCACCACTTCGCGCAGCAGTGGAAAGGACTCCGCAGCAGTGGTATTCAGAGCAGCCGCGACGTCCGCGACGTACGGATGCTCGCGGCTTCTGGACAGAAAGACCGCTTCCCGCCCCGCGGCGTGGCCCAGCTCGCTGACCAGACGAAGGATGTGGCCGGACTCCGCAAGCGAGAAGCCTGCGTCGACGAGGCCCCGCAGAACGCGCTCGACAGGTTCGAGCGCTCCGATACCGCTGGCGGGCAGCCGAAAATAGGTCACTAGTTCGCCGAGCGTGACAGTGGCGTCACGAAGGGCGGTGGCGTAGCGGCGCAGGACGTCGCGCCAGTCGCCGCCGGCTGGCATGTCGATGCGGCTCAGCTCCAGGGCGAACGCATCAACGGCGACCAGCTCGCGCAGGGCTTCCCGATCACCCACGTGATAGTTGAGAGCTTTGGGATCCACGCCGAGCACATCGGCGACTGCCTGCATGGTCAGCTCATCGAACGCCAACGATCGGGCCGCGGACACAATGCGTTCGCGGGTGATCTGCCGTGGCCGCCCGCGCTGCCGGGGCGCCGCTGACTCCTGCACACCGAGCCTTTCCACGCCAAGCACCGTCGACGCGTGATAATTTCCCGTTCGGGATTAATTCCAGCACGCGACCCCATCATCGGCGATGAGGACACCCTATGACCAATGTTGTTGAGCGCGAGCCGAACCTCGTCAGTCCGTGGGCGCCGCACCGGGTGCGGATGTACCTGGCCACCGCGCTGTTCACCGGGCTGGTGTTCGTCGGCATGACGATCGGGGTCGGAACGGGCCTGATCGAACCGACGTTCACCTCCGACGTGATCGCCAACCTGTTGTTCGGCATTCCGGCAATCCTCATTCCCCTCGTGCTGCTGTGGGATGCGCCCGGCGAAGTTCGCCTGCGGGAGGAGAAGGCGGCCGAACTCACGCTGTTCTACCTGCCGTACACCGCATTCAGCCAGATCTGCTACGAACTGGTGTTCCTCATCGGCCATCCGCTGGGATGGTGGACACCCACCAACGATCCGGGCATCAAATGGCTGTGGTGGCAGTACGGCCTCGCCGACACCCGCTACGCCAGCGGCAACCCGTGGACCTTCGCCCTCGAGGTGGTCGGGGTCATCACCGGCATCGTCGTCATCCTCATGTGGACCCGGCTGGTCCGGCACTCACTTCCGATCGAGAAGCGCATCCAGTCCCTGTGGGTGGCCTTCGCCGGTATCGCGGTGCTGATGAGCAGCACCGCCGTCTACTTCATCTCCGAGGTGGGCGCCGGCTTCAAAGACATCGGGCAGGGTGCGTTCGGGCTCTGGTTCAAGTTCGTCGGCGAGAACATCCCGTTCATCGTGTTGCCCGCAATGGTGCTGTACGCCATTCACCTTCAGATCGATTACCTGACCCGGAGGGTGGCCGCCTCCGGCGCGGGCCGGTAGCGTGCACGCACCTCCGGCCCCGCATTCCCACTCGCGGGCGTTTCGATCAGCGACGGGTGGGGCAACTGTTGCCCATGTCCGACATCATCGATCTCATCTACGCCGATCATGACTGGCTGCGACGTCAGTTCTTCCGGCTCGACGATGCCACGTCCCACGACGAGCTGGCCGCCATCTGGACGACGCTCAGTGCACGGCTCGACGCCCATGCCGACGCCGAAGAGACCGTCTTCTATCCGGCCCTGCTCAAGCACGGTGGCGACGACGACCCGGGCAACCCGGAGGGCGATCCTCGAGACGAGACCGAAGACGCCATCACCGACCACAACGCGATCCGTGATGCGGTGCGTGAGTCGCGTAGGCACAAGCCAGGGACGACGGAATGGTTCGAGGCTGTCTTCGCGGCGCGTAAGGAGAACGGCGAACACCTCGACGAGGAAGAGCGCGAGGCCATGCCGGACTTCATCAAGAGTGCGACCTTGGAGTTGCGCCATGAACTCGGCATGAAGTGGTTGCAGTTCTACGCCGAGCGGGAGTCGATCGACGGGATCGATACTCGCGACAAGGATGCCGACTCCTACATCGAGAAGCACTCATGACCGACTCCGATGGGCGCATTGATGCCGTCGCGCCGGGTGACATCGTTGCTCTGGACCTGGGCTCCGGCGAACGGGACTACAAGGTGGTGCACAAAGACACCGTCGACTCCGGCTTTCTGATCACCTTCGAGGACGACGACGGCGAGACCTTCGACCTCGAAATTTCTTCCGGCACAACGGTCAAGCGATCGTTGGAAGCCAAGTGGGAATCGTCGCAGAGCCCTACGCCGCATTCGTCGGAGTGAGCCCGTGGACGTCGTCGAGTACGCCCCGGGGCGCCGGGCCGATGTGTATGGCGGGGCGCCCGACCCGGTCGCGCTGCTATGGCACGGTACCCAAACCGACTCCCGTGCAGCGGTGCGCGTTCTCGCCCAGGCACTCGCCGAGCGCGGGATCTGCGTCGTGGCCCCGGACTGGGACTCCCACGCCGGGGATGGCGGTCGCGCGGACCTGTTGAGCTCGATCGACTTTGCACGCTCGCGCGGCAGCAACAGCGCGCTGGTCGTCATCGGGTGGTCCTTGGGCGGCGCTGCCGCAGCGGGTCTGACCTTGCGAGCAGTGGAGTTTCAGGTGTCGGTGGCGCATGCAATCTGCCTCGCCGGAGCGTTCATGGTCGACGATCCGATCTCTGGCAGCCCGGTCCTGGACGGCATCACCGGCGACGCCGTACGCACCCCGTTCACGCTGTTCTCCGGGACCGCGGACGACGTCGTCCCGACCTCCGTCGCCACCGAGTTCGCGGCGGCGCTCCACGCGAACGACTGGCCGGTGGACATCGTCGAACTCGAGGCCGACCACGGCTCGATAGCCGGCGCACGGTACGACGCCGCCCTCGACCGCTACGAGGCTGCCGAGGACCCGGCGACGAAAGCAATCGTCGATGTCATAGCCGATCGCATCGCCGCCATCATGTTCGCTTGAGCGAGTTACCCGAACAACGGCAGCGCCCGCTTACGGGCCAGCGCATCCATGCCGCTCTGGATGCTGTCCTGCACCTCTCGGTACTTCTGCTCGACGTAGTCGTCGTCCTCGGCGCGGGACGGGTCGTGGTCGACCTCCACCGCCGGCATCAGCCGGGTGCGGATCTTCGCGGGCAGCGGCAACTGCGGCAGAGCGGCCGGCGCGATACCCCACGGAAGGGAGACGGCGAGCGGAAACACCTTGAGCCGCAACATCTTATCCAGCCGCAGGGCTCGCGAGAGCCCGTCGCCGCGGATGAGTACCGGCATCGCATCGGCTCCCCCGACGGTTGCGATCGGCACGATCGGTACCCCCGCCTTGATCGCCATGCGCACGAATCCGGCGCGGCCCGCCAGGTTCGCGACGTCACGCTCGCTCCACGGCCGCAGCGAGTCCACCTCACCGCCCGGCCAGACCGCCACATCGTGGCCCTCGGCCAACGCCGTGGCCATCGAATCGGGCGCGGCCGGCAGGACCCCCATGGCCCGGAAGTACCGGCCGATCACCGGCATCGCCATCAGCGCATCGTGCGCAGTGCCGTGCAGAGTGCGCTCCTGACCGAACCGGCGCCACCACTGCACCCCGACCGTCCAGGCATCCCAGACGAACGGGGCCCCGGAGTGGATACCGACCAGCAACACAGGCGGGTCGGGCAGGTTCTCCCAGCCGTCGAACTCCATCCGGAACCAGTGGTCCACCAAGAAGTTCCACAGGTACTTCTGGCGTTGCATCGTGGTTTCGTCCTGCCCACTGAGATCCCACTGCCCAGTGCGCTCGTTGAGCCAACCGCTGACGCCGCCGTCCGCGGTCTCCGCCCGTCGCTGCTCCATCTTGCGTCGGGCCTGGTCAGCGTGTCGCTGCGCTTGCCGGCGGACGGCCGCTGGGCGCGAATCAGTGTTGGTCATGTCGCCGGTGTACCCCGGGTGTGGGGCGGGTCACACGTACCAAACCGCGGCCGGCGCCGGAATGTCCCGGCAGCACCTTGAGACCGACAACCGCCACGATGATGCCCGCCAGGCACAGCAACTTCGGCACGCTCACCGGCTCGGCGCCGGTGACGATCGCGAAGCCGACCGTCAGCGCCGCTCCCAAGCCGGTCCAGATGGCATAGGCGGTACCGATGGCAATGGTTTTCGTCGCCATCGCCAGGCCCAACATGCTGAACACGAGTGCCATCACGAATACCGCAGTGGCCCGTGGATTGGTGAAGTTGTCGATCTCACCCAGCGCGGTGGCCCAGACCGCCTCCAGTACGGCGCTGACGAGCAGGACCGACCACGCCACGGCTAGCTCACCACCTTGAGTCCGACGACCGAACCCACCAGCAGCACAAGCATCAACAGACGGCCCACGGTCGCCGCCTCGTGTCGCCGGACCATCGCCCAGAGCACGGTCAGTGACGCGCCGATGCCGACCCAGACCGCATAGGCCGTACCGGTCGGCACTGTGCCCATCGCCGAGGCGAGGCCGATCATGCTGCCGATGAGCGCGAGGACGAATACCGCGGTCGGCACCCGTCGGCGCAGACCGCGTGACTCCCCCAGCGCTACGGCCCAGACGGCTTCCAGAATTCCGGAGAGCACCAGAATCACCCATGCCATGACCAGACTCCTCCTGCGAGTCAGTCTTGTCCTGGGCGGGTACTGCTCCCTCGTCCGCCAACACCCGGAATCGGGGTCGCGACAGCCAGTTTAACCGACCGGCCGGCTCGGGTCACCCAGGTTGCCCAGCCGAAATAGTCTGTGCTGTGGCCGGATTCGCTGCGACAAGCGCAGACACGCGATCGGGAGAGACCCATCACCATCGGTGATGGCCGCCGTGACAAGTTTCTTACGGGCCAACCCGACGGAGTGGGTATGGGGGAAGATTGCACGAGATGCGCACTGGAGTACACCGCGAATCCCAGAACAGGAGAAAGTCCGTGGGACCCGTCGAACCGGCTGGTGAGAAGTCGCTGCTGGTGCCCGGCGACACGTGTTGGCGCACGGCGGAAGCCGACCGCTTTGCCGCGATCATCGACGGCGCGGACTACCTGCGGCACCTCAAGGCCGCCATGTTGCGGGCCCGGCACCGGATCGTCGTCGTCGGCTGGGACCTCGACTACCGAACCGCCTTCGAACGCGGCGGGAAGACTCTGGACGGGCCTAACCACCTCGGACCGTTCCTGCATTGGCTGCTCGAGCGGCGTCGCGGACTCAACGTGTACCTGCTCAAGTCCAACCTTCGCCTCCTTCCCGCGTTCGACGGGTTCTGGTTCGGCGTGACCCCGGTTAGTGTGCTCAACCAATTCACCTCGGCGCGTATGCATTTCGCCGTCGATGGCGCGCACCCCACCGGTGCGGTGCACCACCAGAAGATCGTGGTCATCGACGACGCCGTGGCGTTCTGCGGCGGGCTGGATCTGACGCTTGGGCGGTGGGATACCTCCGAGCACCTCCCCGCCGACCGCCGCCGGACCGGCTTCGGCGGCGCCTACGGCCCCCGCCACGAAGTGATGGCCGCGATGGACGGCGCCGCAGCGGCTGTACTTGCCGAACAGGCCCGAGACCGGTGGGAGGCGGCGACCGGACAGGCATTGCCGCCAGTGAAGTCGTCGCCGCCCGCCTGGCCCGATGGGCTCATCCCCGGTCTGCGCAAAGTCGAGGTCGGGGTGGCACGCACGCTTCCCCGGCTGCAGGGCCGCAGCGAAGTCCGGGAAGTCGAGGCGCTCGATCTCGCGGCCATCGCCGCCGCGCGCGACGTCATCTACCTTGAGAACCAGTACTTCGCGTCGCGCCGAATCGCTGGAGCGATCGCTGCCCGACTGCGTGAGCCTGACGGACCAGAAGTCGTGATGGTTCTTCCGCGCAGCTCAGAAAGCCGGCTGGAGCAAGAGTCGATGGACAGTGCCCGCCAACGACTCCTCCGGATGCTCAAAGAGGCTGACGAGCACGCGCGGCTGGTGGTCTACTGGCCGGTGGCGGGCCGGGGCGTCTCGGTCTATATCCACTCGAAGGTCCTCGTGATCGACGGCCGGTTACTTCGTATCGGCTCGTCGAACTTCAACAACAGGTCGTTGGGCTTCGACAGCGAGTGCGATATCGCGATCGAATCCCTGCCCACGCGTGACGATTCCGCGGCGGTGCAGGAGGAAATCCTGCACGTGCGAAACACGCTCGTAGCCGAACACCTCGGTGTGTCGGCCGATACTTTCCGCGACGAGATGGCAGGCCACGGTTCATTTTTGGCGACTGTCGAAGCGCTACGAGGGACCGGGCGATCACTTCGGGCGCTCACCGACACGATGGTGGCCGCAGACGCGAGTCCGTTCGCGGAGAACGACCTGATGGATCCCGCCCGAGTGCCGCAGTCCCTCCCGGAGAGTGCCCTGAGGCTCATCGAGTCGGTGGTGACGTGGCCGCTACGGCATACCGTCCTCGGTGGCTGGCTCCGGAAACTTCGGGGTTTGTGACTCGGGTCAACACGAAATCGACCTCATGGTCGTCAACCGCGGGGCGTCACAACCCTCAGGTCGATCTCGCGACCCGCAAGGCGCTCAGCCCAGTGCCAGTCACGCGGCGGCCGGCTCCGCGCTGTAGGGTTCCTCGCCCTCCGGCCCGAATCTCGCACCGGACCTGGCCAGGCGGCGCTCGAACAGCCGCTGTAACGGGGTTGCGACGAACGTGGTGATGATCGTCATGACCGCCAGAATCGTGTAGAGCTTGCCGGAGATCAGGCCTGCTTCGAGACCGATGTTCAGCAAGATGAGCTCCATCAAGCCGCGGGCGTTGGCCAGTGCTCCCATGGAGCCCGCCTCGTACCAGCTCATGCCCTGCCACCGCGCGGCCAGACCGACGGCCCCGAACTTCGCGGCGAAGGACACGACCAGGACGATGCCCGCCATGAGCAGAGTCGACGAGTCGAGTATCAATGTCAGTTCGGTGTTGAGTCCCGAGTAGATGAAGAACGCCGGAAGCAGCAAGTAGGCCACCAGCGGCTCGAATCGCTCGCGGATCGCATCCAGAAATGCGCCACGGGGCATCACCACGCCCGCCACGAAAGCACCGAAGACGGAATAGATTCCGACCAGATCGGTGAACCAGCTCGCGGTGAGTACGACCAGGAGCACGACGCTCATCTGCGCGATCGGTAGCCCGCCGGTGCGCTCGACCGCAGCACGTGGCGGCGTCCAGGTCTCCAGCCGGCGCAACAGTGGACGGCCGACATAGAGCATCAACAGCAGGTAGGCGACCCCACCTCCGATGGCCAGAATCGCCCCGGACACATGCCCTTTCGCAGTGGCTACCACCGTCGCCAGCAGTATCCAGGAGCAGGCGTCGTCAATTGCCGCGCAGGACAACGCCATCGTTCCCAGCCGGGTCTTGAGCAGTCCGGAGTCGTAGACGATCCACGCCAGCATCGGGAACGCGGTGATGGCCACCGCGGCCGCCACGAACAGGCCGCCCTGCCAGTGCGCCACCTTGTCGGTGAAGTAGCCGCCGAGGCTCACCATCACCCAGCCCAAGACTCCCCCGAGGATCAGAGGTATTCCGATGCCGGTGGCGGCGGTGGCACCTGCCTGTCTCGAGTGGGCTCCCAGGATGCTCAGCTGAAACGAGGACCCCACCAGGAACATGTACAGGACGAGGCCGAGCTGACCGACGACATAGATGACCGTGAGGTTCGGGTGCACGATCGTTTCGGCGCCGATCGTCAGCTTCGCGGGAAAGAGCCACTGCTGCGCGGCGGGCCAGATCCAGCCCAAAACCGAAGGCCCGAGCAGGAAACCGGCGACCATGATGGCGACGACCTGCACCTGGGCCAGCCTGCGGAACACCGGCCACAGCAGCCGGTAGGTCAGCAGAATGACCGCGATCTGCAGGAAGAAGTGGTAGGCGATGGTCAGCAGCGGCGGCATGGGTGTCAGCTCTTGTCCGACCACCGGAAGATGTACAGGCAGGCCATCAGACCGCCGATGCTCCATCCGGCCAGCACCAGGAAAATGCGCCCGTGATCCCAGCTGCCGGCCGGCTCGAAGGCAACCATCTGCGCGGGCAGCAGCACCGAGCGGAATCCTTGCGCCATCCACTTGACCGGGAAGATGGACCCGACGATCAACATCCAGGTCGGCAACGCCATCAGTGGCACGTAGGTGCCCGACACGAACTGCAGACCGACGGCCGGGCCGTTCGTCATGACCGCGGCGGAGACGGCGTTTCCGGCGAAGTTGCTCACCAGGATGCCGAGCAGCGAGCAGCTGATAATGCCCAAGACGAACACCCAGGCCAGCGTGAACCACGCGTACACGTCGGTGGGCAGTTGAAGCTGAAAAGCCGCCACCCCCAACACCACGAGCACGACCGCCTCGGCGAGGCTGGCGATGGCAACCAACGTGATCTTGCCGATGAAGTACGACGATGCGGTCGCCGGCGTCCCGCGCAGCCGCCGCAGAGCACCGGTTTCCCGGTCGGCCGCGATACCGATGCCGAGATTGATGAACGACGTGGAGAGGATGCCGTAGGCCAGCATGCTGGCGGCGATCACCGCGCCGGTACTGGTCTGCGTGCCAGGGATCTTCGCGGAGAAGATGGATCCCAGCAGTACGCAGATGATCGCCGGCATCGAGAACGTCAGCACCACTTGCTCGGGGCGCCGGTAGAACATCTTCAGCTCGGGGACGACTCGCGAGAACCCGATTCGTACGGCCGAGGGCAAGGCCGCTGCCGGTGCGAGGCTGCGATGCCGCAGCTGGGCCGGGTTGCGCGGGGTTGACTCGACCGCCATCACGCCATCCCGATCAGTTGCAGGTAGGCATCCTCGAGGGTGGGCCGGGTGACGGTGAGCTGGGCCAGTTCGGTGCCATCGGCGGACTGTTGCCTGATGAACTCGGTCGGATGGTCGGTGTGCTGCACCCGCAGCTGGTCGCCGTCCATCCACTGCACCGTCGCCGCCGTGTTGACGTGCGCGGTCAGCCGCGCGGGCGAATCGACGGCCGCCACCCGGCCACCGGCGACCACGGCCACCCGATCTGCCAGTGCGGCAGCCTCTTCCAGATAGTGGGTAGTCAGAACGATCGTCGTGCCGTCGCTGGCCAGGAGCCTGATCAAGTCCCAGAACTGTCGCCGCGCTTCCGGATCGAATCCGGTGGTGGGCTCGTCGAGAAAGAGAAGTTCCGGTTGGGCGATGATGCCCAGCGCGACGTCGAGGCGGCGACGCTGCCCTCCCGACAGAGTCCGGACCCGCGAGCCGGCGCTGGACGCCAAGCCGACCAGTTCGAGCAGCTCCTCGGGGACCCTGGCCCGCGCCTCGCCGTAGCATTTCGCGAACATCCGCACGGTTTCCAGCACCGTGAGAACCCCGAAGTCGCTGGTCTCCTGCAAGACGATGCCGATTCTGGCGCGCCAACTGCGTCCCGCTTCTGCCGGATCTTCGCCGAGCACCTGGACCCGCCCGGAGTCGCGTTTGCGGTGCCCTTCCAGAATCTCGATGGTCGTGGACTTGCCCGCCCCGTTGGGCCCGAGGATCGCGAAGATCTCGCCGTAGCCGACCTCGAGATCGAGATCGCGAACCGCCTGCAGCCGCCCATAGGACTTGGACAGTCCCTCGACCTGCACCGCCGATCCGGCGGTCATGAGATAGCCTCTCCGGCACCCGATTCGGGCTCGTCCGCCAACTGTGCCAGGAGTTCCTGCAGTTCCGCGTCGGACATCTCGGCCATCAGCTGGTCCAGCTCGTCGCCGAGATCCGCCGCCTCGGTCGGCTCTGTCGGTTCGGCGGTCGCCGTGGCGACTTCCCCATGGATGAAGTGCAACTCGGCCAGTACCCGGTCGGCCAGCGAGTTCACGCTCACGCCGCGAAGTATCTCGAGCACCGGCAGGTCGATTGAGAAGGTCATGTTGATCCGCACTCGGAACTCCATCGCCATCATGGAATCCAGACCAATGTCCTCGAGCATGTCATCCGGCTCGAAATCATCTATGGCACAGTCGAAGACGGCTGCCACGAGATGCCGCAGCCGGTCAGCGATGACAGCAGGCCGGTCAGCTTCGGGAGTCGTCGCGAGCATCATGAGTATCGAACCGTCGGATTCGGCTGCGCCGGGCACTGTCTCGGAGGTCCCGAGTTCGGCGAACATCATCGGCAGGCGGCTGCCGAGCCCGGCGTGGCGGGCCCGGCCCCAGTCGGCGCTGATGGCGACCACATCGGGCGGTTGCTGGTTGATGAGCCGGTCGAGGACCAGGGCGCCCACCGCGGGGGTGATGAGTTCGATGCCCCGCGCAGCGTAGAGCTTTTCGAGGTTGAGCTCTTCCACCATCCCCACCGACCAGGGGCCCCAGCCGATCGTGAGTGCCGGCAAGCCCTGCTCCCGCCGATAGTGCGCGAATGCGTCGAGGAAGGCATTGGCGGCTGCATAGTTGCCCTGCCCCGGCGAGGCGATCGTCGATCCGGCAGAGCCGAACATCACGAAGAACTCGAGCTCGTGGTCTTCCAGGGCGTCGTGCAGCACGCGGGCACCGGTGACCTTGGCCGCCATCACCGCGGTGAAGTCATCTTCGCTGATGTTCACCAGCAGCTGATCGTTGACCGATCCTGCGGCGTGGACGATTCCGCGCACGGGCTGTCCGCCGGCGCGGGTGTGGTCGCGCAACCATGCCGCCACCTGATCGCGCTCGGCGACGTCGATGCTCGCCGTGCTGATGTGGACGCCGCGGCGTTCGATGTCGACGATCGTCTTGACGGTCTCGTAGTGGGCATGCTCTTCGGTGAGGCCGGACCAGCTCTCTCTCGGAGGGAGGGCGCTGCGGCCCCACAACGCGATGTGCCGCGCTCCCCGCTCCGCCAGATACGTGGCCACCACCCGGCCGAGAGCGCCGGCGCCGCCGGTGACGACATAGGTCGCGTCCGGGCTGAGTTTGGTGGGAAACGGCCTCGTCAGCTGATCGCACGGCCGCAGACGCGGCACGTAGGTCATCTCACCGCGGATGGCGATCTGGTCTTCGGGCCCGCCGTTGAGAACGTGTTCGCACACGCGGGCTGCGGTCCGGGCGTGGTCGTCGGCGGCGTCGATGTCGATGAGTCCGCCCCAGTGTTCCGGCAACTCTTGGTGGCCGATGACGCGACCGAGACCCCACACCGCGGCCTGGTCGACACCGCGGAGTTCGGTTCCCGGTGCGGGTTGGGCGTTCGCGGTGACCAGGTGCAGGCGAAGCTGGTCCGAGGTGTCCTGTCGGGCAAGGGCTTTCGCGAGCCGCAACGCGGTGAGCACACCGAGCTGTTGTTGGTCCTCGACTGAACAGGAGTCCGTGATGTCCAGCGGCCAGCAGTCGATGATCCCGCGGAGATCGTCGTCGAACAGTGCGGCGAAATCTATCGCAGCGAGTTCAGCTCGGCCGTCGTGGCCGACTACGCGGACGCGGTGGCCCCGGCGACACATCTCCTGGGCGATTGCCGTACCGACTCCGGTGCCATCGGTGAGCAGCAGCCACGACGCCGGGTCGGCGGCGCCGATCCCCTCCTCGGCCGGATGGACCTCCATCGGCTGCCACTGAATCTGCAGGACTCCCTTGTCGATACGGTCGGGCGACATCCGCGATGACTCGCTCAGCGACTGGACCACGAACCCGGTGATGACCGCGAGCGGCGTACCGGTCGGGTCGGTGATCGTGATGTCGCTCTCCACGTGCGACCTCGTCGCCGACACCACGTGAACGTGAACCGCCATCTGGGGCACGGGTGCGCCGTAGACGGCACAATGCCGAATCCGGGTCGGCAGGAACGGATCCTCGTTCTCGTCCTGTCCGAGGAACGGGGCGCCGAACAACGCCTGGAACGCCCCGTCGATGAGTGCCGGGTGGAAGTGGAATCTGGCTACCTCATCGGCGATCGAGTCAGGTACCGCGATGTCGGCGACGGCCCAGTCCTCCCCCGCGGTGACCTTCCGGACGGTCCGGAAGGAGTCGCCGTAATCGAACCCGATGGACTCGGTGCGCCGGTAGAAGTCGTCGCCGCTGACCGAGACGACCGCCTCGGCGCTGTCTGACGCGCGCGGCGGCTTGGGTGCGGGTGGCAGAACGTTGAGTTCGGCGGTGGCGGTGACGGCCCACTTCGGCTCGCCGTCGGCAGTCGCGGTGAACGACGCGAATTCCAGTGTGCCGTCGTCCTCGTTGAGGGTGGTCCGCAGGATCGGATCGCAGGTGTCGTCGAGGATCACCGCACGATGCAGCACCACATTGTCGACGCTGAAGTTCGAGCCGTAGACGGCGTGCGCCACCGCCATACCCATCTCCACGTAGACCGCACCCGGCACGACCACACTGCCCTGCACCCGATGGTCGGCGATGAAGGGGTTGAACACGGTGCTCAGTTCTGCTTCCCAGGTGGGGTGCAGGGCGCTGACCTGCTGGCCGAGAAGGGGATGCACTGGCTTGTAGAACAGGGCTTCGGTGGCTTCCCGAGTCTCATTCCAGAAGCGTTTGGTCTGCCATGGATAACTCGGCAGCTTCACCGGGCGGGCGTCCGCACGGTGCTGAAGTGCGCCCCACGCCACATCGTGTCCGTTGCAGTGCAGCGTGCCAACACAATTGAGGAGGGTGCGGACGTCGTCGTGGTCGCGCCGCTGGACCGCGGCCACCGAGACTCTCTGCTGGCCTGCGGTTTCCACGATCGACCCAGCCAGTGCCGGGTGCGGGCCCAGCTCGACGAAGTGGGTGTACCCGTCCTCCACCATTCGCCGGATCGCAGGCTCGAAGAGCACGGTCGCCCGCGTGTTCTGCCACCAGTACGCTGCGCCGGCCTGATAGCCGTCCAACCGCTCGCCGGTGACTGTCGAATACAGCGGCATGGTGGCGTCCTTCGACGACATCCCGTCGAGCGCGCCGAGCAGGTCGTCCTTGATCGCATCCATGAAATGCGTGTGGTACGGCACCTTTCCGGTGAGATACCGGTTGAAGATGCCGAGCTCATCCAACTGCGGAGCCAACGCGGCGAGGACGTCCGCGTCCCCGGCAACGGTGACCGCCGACGGGCTGTTGATCGCCGCTATCGAGATCTGCCTGCCGAATGCTGCCTGCAACTGCGGGTCCATCACCCGGATCAGCGAGTCGGCGTCCGTGCCGACGGCGAGCATCCGGCCCTGCCCACTGGTGCGCTGCTGGAGACGGCTCCGGTGGTAGACGACCTCAACCGCCTGCTCGAAGGTGAGCAGCCCCGCGAGGTGATGGGCGGCGACTTCGCCTGCACTGTGCCCGACTACGGCATCCGGACGGATTCCGTACTGCGCCAGCTGTTCGGCCAGAGCGATCTGGACGGCGAAGTTGGCCGGCTGAGCCACCTCGGTCTCGGACATCCGTGAGCTCGTCTCATCACGTCGCAGTTCGTCGACCAGCGACCACCCGGTGTACTGCGCAAGTTCGCGATCGCTGCGCAGGATGCTGTCGGTGAAGGCGGGAAGGACGTCGAGAAGTCCTCGGCACATCCGCCACCACTGCGGGCCCATCCCCGTACACACGAAGGCGAGTTTGGGCGCGGTGCCGGCGGTGCGTCCCGAGATCGGACCACCGTCGGCTAGGAGCCGAAGTTGTTGCCGTGCATCATCTGTGCTCTCTGCGATGACGACATGCCGGTGGTTCAGATGTGAGCGGCGCATACCCAGCGTGTACTGAAGATCCGGCAGTGCCAGGTCCGGGTTCGCGTCGAGATGTCCGGCGAGCCGGTCGGCTACCGCAGCCAGTGCCTCCTCGCTGCGCGCCGAGATCGGAAGCACCGCAGGCATTTGCGGTTCGCGCGATTCGGGGGCGGGTGCGGCGGTGGCGGGTGGCTCCGCGAGCACCACGTGGGCATTGGTACCGCCGAAGCCGAACGAGTTGACGCCGACGAGCCGTCGCTTGTCGGCGGGGAACGGCCGGCCGGTTGCGGGCACGTCGATCTTGAGTTCCGTCAGGGAGACGTGGCGGGTGGGCTCGTTCAGATGCAGGTTGGCCGGAATGTAGCCGTGCTTGGCCACCAGCGCGGCCTTGATCAGCCCGGCGACACCGGCGCCGGCTTCGAGGTGCCCGATGTTGGTCTTGATCGACCCGATCAGCAGCGGATCGGACGGCGGTCGGTCCGCGGTCAGCGCACTGGCCAGGGCGCGCATCTCGATCGGATCGCCGACGGGCGTGCCGGTTCCATGCGCCTCGACATATCCGATGTCGTGGGCCGCGACGCCTGCTCGCTCCATGGCCGTCCTGATGGCGGCTTCCTGAGCCTCCTGACGCGGAACGGTGATGCCGTCGGTGTGACCGTCCTGCGACACTGCGGTGCCGAGGATTTGGGCATAGATGTCGTCGCCGTCGTCGAGCGCTTGGCGCAGCGGTTTGATGACGACGATGGCGCCACCTTCGCCGCGGGCGTAACCATCGGCGGAGTCACTGAAGGCTTTCGAACGTCCTTCTGGACTGAGAAATCCGCTCTTGGACTCCGCGATCGCCGTGTTGGGCCCGCCCATGATGTTGACCCCGCCGGCCAACGCGACAGTGCACTCCCCGTTCCAGATGCTTTGCGCGGCAAGGTGGACGGCGACCAGCGAACCCGAACAGGCGGTGTCGACCGTGACGCTGGGGCCGCGGAAGTCGAATGCGTGTGACAGCCGGTTGGCCAGCATCGTCATCATCATCCCGGTGGCCGAATGCGCCTTGAACCGGTAGCGACTGGTACGGCCCTGGTTCTGCAGCAGCTGATAGTCGAGGGTGAAGCCGCCGATGAAGACCCCGACATCGCTCCCGGCGAGGCTGTCGGCGGGAAGTCCGCCGTCCTCCAGCGCCTCCCACGTGACATGCAGGAGCAGCCGCTGCTGCGGATCGAGTGAGTGCGCCTCACGCGGCGAGATCCCGAAGAACTGGGGATCGAATTGGTCGATCTCGCTGAGGAACCCGCCGCGGCGAGTGACGATCTTGCCGACCTTGGCCGGATTGGGGTCGTGATAGCGGTCGGCGTTCCAGCGCGACTCGGGAACGACACAGGTCGCGTCGGTTTCGCTGCAGAGCAGGTTCCACAGACTGTCCACCGAATCGGACCCGCCGGGCAGGCGGCAGCCGATACCGACGATGGCCAGCGGCTCGCGGCCACTGTAATCACTGAGCATGGTCACGGTCAGCTCGTCTGAAGCGCGGGCGAGGTACTGACGATCCAGTCGCTGCTGAGGGGGTCGTGTTCCTGCTGCCTGCGGTAGGCGGACCGCAGCTCGTGCAGCAGCGGATCGCGTTGCCACACCTGCACCTGGTGCATGACGTCGTCGTCGCCGAACATCGCCGACTTCTCGGCGAGGACCGTCTCGACCAGCTGTCCGGCCAGTCGGCGCAGCATGTCGGCGTTGGCGTCGAACTGCTCGTCGAAGTTCTCGCTCGGGCCCATCATCGCTTTGTGCAAGGTCACCATGAAGTTAAGCGGTGCGTACAGGTCGACGAACGACACCGCGGGAGTGCCGGTTTCGACCGCAGCCCACTCACGGAAGAACTTCTGCACGCGATTGCTCAGGGCGATGAGTCCGTCGAGATGAGGAACAAAGCCCGGATCGTCGGCGAGACTCACGTACCGGCCGTTGACGTACAACAGCCCGATGAACCCCCAGTAGAAGGCGACGTCCCAGATGATCTTCGCCGACATCACACTCGGCACACCCATCAGCGAGTACTGGTCCTGGTAGACCGCAAGCCACATCTCGGTGAGTGAGCGAAAGAGGGTGTCGCTGATCTGGGCGCGTGCGACGACGTCGTCACCGTCGAGTTCGCGGGTGATCATGTCGGTGATCAGACCGTTGCCGATCGCGACGAGATCCAGCCCCGACGAGTACAGCGGGTCGAGGAAGATGCCCGCATCGCCGGTCAGGCACCAGCGCGCGGTTCCGTCGTACACCTGCGCCGCGCCGTGGCTGTACTTCTTCATGACCCGGAAGTCTTTGATGTCACTCGCATGTGCGTCGACCACGGCGGCACACTGGGGCTCACGTTCGCGCAGCCATGCGGTGGCCTTGGCGAGCGTGTTGAAGGAGTCGAACGGATGGTAGGCCGGGTCGGCGACGATGCCGACGCTGGTGGCGCCGGACGCGAGACGGATCAGCCAGACCCAATAGCCCTCTCCCATCAGGTGATTGGTGGACAGCGCGCGGTCACCTTCGACCAGGCGGCCCTGCCAGTCCGGGTCGTCACTCCACCGCCCGACGTCGATTTCCGTTGCGACGCGGAACCATACGGCGTTGCAGTCGTGTGCGTTGGCCCGCCGGATGTTCAAGTGGCGGGGCAGGAATCGGTTGCGTCCCGATGCGTCGACCACCCACCGTGCCGTGGTCCGGGTGACGGACTCGCCGTCCTGGACCGAAATGGTGTGCGGACCCTGGCCCTGACTCAGTTCCACCGCACTGACCCGGCCGTGGGTGATCTCGACACCCTCAGCCAGGCAGCGCCGGCTGAGTTCGTTCTCCAGTCGCCCGCGGTCGATCTGGTAGGTCACCTGCGGCACGAACGACGAACTGCCGAGCTCCATCCGCTGGGCGACGTCGGTGTTGCGATCGACGGAGAAGAACATCCGCAACCCCATCTTGCGGATCTGCGCGGTGCTCAGGTGGTCGCCGAGGCCGAGGCGGTCGCGCAGGTAATGAGCCGATACCTCGACGGTCGACTCCCCCACCGTGTGGGTCATTTCCGGGACCGGGTGCACGCGCGGTTCGATCACCTGGACTCGGGTGGTCGGCCGCGCCCGGCGGAGTTCCAGAGCCAGTGTCAGTGCCGCAGCGCCGCCACCCACGACACTGACATCGTGATCGACGGACGCTCCATCGGATTGGGCCATTCGGGACCGGATGCGCCGGGCCAGCGCGTCACGTCGTTCGCGACTCAGCTGCGAAACCTGCGCTTGGGCATCCACCCGTGACCTCCCTCGAGTCGTGGCCGATGGGTACCCCGCACATCTGACGGGTACGCATGGCGGCGCTCTTGCGATAGGCAACGTCTCGGCACCGGATCGCTCATTGCATCGCGACGCCAGACCTCGACGAAGCGCTCTTTCGAGCGAATCACAGCTACGGCAGGGGTGCCATGTCGAGAGCCATTACCGATTGCTGACGTCTGCGTCGAGAATGTCCGCGGCCCGAGTCAGGAAGACCCGATGGGATATACACACCGGATGAGTGAGCACCGTGGAGCCGACGACTGCGACGTACTGGTGATCGGTGCCGGTCTCGCGGGGTTGCGATGCGCGGTTGTATTGGCCGAGCGCGGGTGCGAGGTGGCGGTATGGGAGGCCGAGGACCGCGTGGGCGGGCGCATCCGCACCGACGTTGTCGACGGGTTTCGCTGCGACCGCGGCTTTCAGGTGCTCAATCCCGCCTATCCGGCGCTCCGACGAGCGGTGCCGGTCCGCGACCTGGGGCTGCAGCCGTTCGACGCCGGTGTGGTGGTCCGCCGCGACCACGACCGCGTGAAGTGGGTGCATCCGCTGCGTCAGCCACGCGAAGTCCCGCGCATGCTGATGGGCGGCGGCCTGTCGCCGCGTCAGGTGGCGGCTCTGCTTCGATGGGCTGCTCCTGCTGTGCGTTCGGGGGTCCTCGCGGCGGCGCACCACGACACGGATCTTCGGGACGCCCTTGATCACTGCCGAGTCGACGGCATCAGCCGCCGCGTGCTCGACCGTTTCCTGGCGGGCGTGCTCCTCGACGACACCGGCTCGACATCCAACGCGTTCGCTCTCCTGCTCACGCGGATGTTCGCGCTCGGCGTTCCAGGTCTGCCCGCCGATGGCATGCAAGCGCTACCCGAGTTGCTCGCCCGGCCGATCTTGGACCGGATTCACCTGCAGCACAAGGTGACTCGGATTGCGCGCACCGGAGCCGACTGGACCGTCACCGCCGGTGACGTGACCGTACGGGCCCGTGAGGTGGTCGTGGCCACCGATGCGCCCGCGAGCAGCGTCCTGACCGGCGCGCCCCCACCAGCGACGAAGGGGGTGGTGACCGACTGGTGGGCCGTGGACGACCTACCGCCCCGTCCGGCGATGCTGAGTGTCGACGGGCGAGCCAGGCCGCCGGGACCGGTTCTCAACACCGCGGTGATCAGCTCGGCAGCGCCCACCTACGCGCCGCCGGGCCGCCACCTCATCGCCGCTTCCGCACTCATCGGCCCGCAGCACCCGACGCCGTCGGAGGCAGTGCTACGTCGGCACGCCGCCGACATACTCGGTCTGGATGCATCCACGTGGACATTGGTTGTCCGGCACGAGATTCCGGATGCGTTGCCCGCCCAGCCCGCTCCCCTGGTGGTTCGGCGCCCGGTGCGCAGTCCGGACGGACTGTGGTTGTGCGGCGACCATCGAGACACCGCGTCGATCCAGGGTGCGCTGGTGAGTGGACGCAGAGTCGCCGAGGCGATCATGGCGCGCCGAAGCGCGGCCACGATCTGACCGTGCCGCCGTCAGCGCTTGGCGCGCGGAATCCCCGTCGCCCACAGCGCCCACGCGACGAGCACCGGTTGGAACAGCAGCCTCACGAAGCGACTGGTGTCGCTGTTGAGACCGAAGCCGTCGGCGTGGTTGACGTACTGCGCGATGTTGCCCGGGAAGATCAGGATGAAGAACGCCGCCAGCAGCCTGCCCACCAGCACACGGTCCCGATTCAGTACGGCCAGTCCGACGCCGAGCGTGATCTCGACGCCTCCGGAAGCCATGACGACCCCGTCGGCGTCCATCGGCACCCACCGCGGGACCTGAGCCTGGAATTCCTCACGGGCCCAGAACAAGTGACTGAATCCGGCGAAGATCATGGCACCCGCCAGGGCAAGTCGTGCGATCGTCCGCGCACGGGTGGTCGGCGGCGGTGGAGGCAGTTCGGACAAGGTTCAACCTTTCGTCGGATTCGGGTCGGAGAAATCAGTTGGTGGTGCGGGCGTGCAGCTCCGCGGTGATCAGGCGCAGGGCCTCACGCAGCGCCGCGAGATCCGCGGCGGCCGAATCGTCGGAGCCCAACAGCCGGTCCGGAATGCAGGCCGCTCGCTCTTCGAGGGCACGCCCCTTGGCCGTGAGGGTGATCTCGACCCGGCGCTCGTCGGCCGGGCTGCGCTGCCGACGCACGAAGCCGGCCGATTCGAGCCGTTTGAGCAGCGGTGACAAGGTGCCCGAATCGAGATGGAGCCGGCCGCCGAGATGGCTCACCGTGCACGGCTCCTCTTCCCAGAGCACCAGCAGCACCAGGTACTGCGGGTAGGTCAGGTCGAGTTCATCCAGCAATGGGCGGTAGGCGGCAGTGACGGCCCGCGACGCCGAGTAAAGCGCGAAGCACAGTTGTTCATCAAGACGCGGACCGGGCATGCAGCCACCGTATCGCATGCAATCTAATTGTGCACAATTGAATCTGATCGATCGGACGCGCCGCCCTCGAAATGACCGTGACCTGTGGTGATGTCGTGCTGTAAGCACGGCCACGGTTGCGGCTGCACGAGAAAGTCGTACCGGCCGCTTACGATTCCACCGGCGACGCATCCAAGGGAAGGGCCAGACGTGAGCTACACCGCCGCTGACATCACCGAGCTCGACGATGTCCAGCACACACGCCTTCGGCCGGCGGTCAACCTCGGTCTGGACGTTCTGAACACCGCATTGCGGGAGCTGATCGACAACGCGGTGGAAGAGGTGGCCGATCCCAGTCACGGCGGGTCCCGCGTCACCATCACGCTGCACGCCGACGGATCGGTCACTGTTGCCGACGACGGGCGCGGGTTGCCCGTCGACACCGACCCGACGACCGGAAAGAACGGCATCGTCAAGACGCTGGGCACCGCGCGGGCCGGCGGGAAGTTCTCCGCACATACCGACGCCACCAGCACCGGCGCCGGCCTGAACGGAATCGGCGCGGCCGCGGCCGTCTTCATCTCCGCGCGCACCGACGTCTCGGTGCGGCGGGCCGGAAAGACCTACCTCCAGAGCTTCGGCAAGGGCTATCCCGGCGTGTTCGAGGGCACCGACTTCGACCCGGATGCGCCGTTCACCCGGTCCGACACCCAGAAACTGCGCGGCACCAGCAACCGCAAGCCCGACGCTCAGGGCACCGAAGTGCGCATCCTGTTCGACCCGGCCGTCGTGCCGGATTCTCGCGTCGACATCGGCGAGGTGCTGCTGCGCGCCCACGCGGCGGCGCGGATGTCGCCCGGTGTGCACTTGATCGTCGTCGACGAAGGGTGGCCCGGCGAGGAGATCCCGCCGGCCCTGCTCGCGCCGTTCGACGGCCCCTGGGGCACCGACACGTTGCTCGACCTCATGTGCACCGCCGCCGACACTCCGGCACCCGCCGTGCGGGCTGTCGTGGAGGGCCGGGGCGAATACACCACCAGCCGTGGCCCGACGCCGTTCCGGTGGTCGCTGACGGCGGGCCCTGCCGAGCCTGCGACGGTGGCCGCGTTCTGCAACACCGTGCGAACCCCGGGCGGCGGGTCACATTTGACGGCGGCCATGAAGGGAGTGTCCGAGGCCCTGGCCGATCGCGCATCCCGCATTCGCGACCTGGGCCTGGCCAAGGGCGAAGAAGGCCCGGAGCCGCAGGATTTCGCGGCGGTGACCGCACTGGCCGTCGACACCCGCGCTCCCGACGTGTCGTGGGATTCCCAGGCCAAGACAGCGGTCTCGTCGCGCTCGCTGAACGTGGCGATGGCCCCGGATGTGGCACGCAGCGTCACCGTCTGGGCGGCCAACCCGGCCAACGGCGACGCGGTGTCGCTGTGGACGAAGCTGGCGCTCGAGTTCGCCAGGGCGCGGCGCAGTGCCGAAGGCGCCAAAGCCCGATCCCGTGCGGCGTCCAAGGCCAAGGGGCTGGGCACGAACCTGTCGCTGCCCCCAAAACTGCTGCCCAGCAGGGAAACCGGGCGGGGCTCAGGTGCAGAGCTGTTCCTGTGCGAGGGCGACTCGGCGCTCGGCACCATCAAAGCCGCACGCGACGCGACCTTTCAGGCCGCGTTCCCGCTGAAAGGCAAGCCGCCCAATGTCTATGGATTCGCCCTGAGCAAGGCCCGGGCCAAGGACGAGTTCGATTCCATCGAACGCATTCTGGGCTGCGGGGTTCGGGACAACTGCGATCCCGAGCAATGCCGCTATGACCGGATCCTGTTCGCCTCCGACGCCGACCCCGACGGCGGCAACATCAATTCGAGCCTGATCTCGATGTTCCTGGACTTCTACCGCCCGCTCGTCGAGGCCGGGATGGTCTACGTGACGTTGCCGCCACTGTTCGTGGTGAAGAACGGTGACGAGCGGATCTACTGCCAGGATGAATCCGAGCGCGATGCCGCTGTCGCGAAGTTGAAGGAGACTTCCAAGAAGCGGGTGGAAGTGCAGCGCAACAAGGGTCTCGGCGAGATGGACGCCGACGACTTCTGGAACACCGTGTTGGATCCTGCGCGGCGCACAGTGATTCGGGTCCATCTCGATGACGACGACAAGAAGTTGCACCACACGTTGTTCGGCGGACCGCCCGAGGGCCGGCGCACGTGGATGGCCGACGTGGCCGCCCGTGTCGACACCTCCGCGCTGGACCTCGACTAGGAGTATCACGTGACCGCCACCCTGGACATTCCAGAGCAGAACGCCGACCTGGTGCTCGACCAGAGTGCCGACGAGTACTGGAACCACTACCAGTTGACGTTCGCGCTGTACAGCGTCAGCGACCGCGCGATACCGTCGGCGTTCGACGGCCTGAAGCCGGGCCAGCGACGCCTGCTCTACCAAATGCACGACTCGAGGCTGCTGCCCGGGAACAAGCCGCAGAAGTCTTCGAAGGTCTGCTCGGCGGTCACCGGAAACCTGCACCCTCACGGTGGTGCGTCGATGTACGGCGCCGCGGCCCTGATGGCTGCCGAGTTCCAGCGCGTGAAAGTCATTGACGGACAAGGCGCTTTCCCCCGCATCCAAGGTGACATCCCCGCCGCCGATCGCTACACGGAGATGCGGTTGTCTGCGCCCGGCGCGGCGCTCACCGCGGAACTCGACGACCACGCCGTACCGATGGTGGCGACGTTCGACGGCGAGTGGACCGAACCGACGATGCTGCCCGCGCAGTGGCCGGTGCTGTTGTGCAACGGTGCCGTGGGCATCGCCGAAGGGTGGGCCACGAAGGTGCCCGCGCACAATCCCCGCGAGATCATGGCCGCCTGCCGCGCGCTGTTGAAGACCCCGAACATGACCGATGACAGGTTGGTCAAGCTCATTCCCGGACCCGACTGGGGATGCGGGGCGACGGTCGTCGGCACCGCCGGACTGCGGGAGTACATCACCACCGGCCGCGGCGCGTTCACGGTGCGCGGCACGATCACTGTGGACGGCAAGAACTGCGTCATCACCGAACTGCCACCCGGCGTCGCGAGCAACACTGTGCAAGAACGCATCCGGGCTCTCGTCGAATCCGGCGAGATGTCCGGCGTTGCGGACATGTCGGACCTCACCGACCGCCGCAACGGGTTGCGCATCGTCGTCACCGCCAAGCGTGGCCACAGCGCCGAGGACATCCGCGAGCAGTTGCTGGCACTGACCCCGCTGGAGTCGACATTCGCAGCCAGCCTGGTCGCACTCGACGAGAACCGGGTGCCGCGCTGGTGGTCGGTGCGTGAATTGATTTCCGCTTTCCTGCATCTGCGTGACTCGGTGGTACTGCACCGCAGCGAGTATCGGCTGGAGAAGGTGACCGCGCGCCGGCACCTGGTGGCCGGGTTGATGACGATCCACCTGGACATCGACGCCGCGGTCGCGGTCATTCGCGGCTCAGACACCGTCGACGAGGCGCGCCAGGGACTGCAGGAACGATTCGCCATCGACGCCGTCCAAGCCGATTATGTTCTGGCGCTTCAGCTTCGCCGGCTCACCAAGCTCGACGTCATCGAACTGCGCGCCGAAGCCGAGAAGCTCGACGCCGAGTTCGCCGCGTTGACCGAGCTGGTGTCTGATCCCGACGCGCGCCGCAAGGTCATCGACTCCGAGCTCGTCGAGACCGCGAAACTGTTCAAGGGCCCGGAGTTCGACCGCCGGACCGTCCTCGACGCCGAGGCCACTCCGGTGACCTCGACTGCCGACGAAGACGGACCTCGCGAGCGAAAGATGAACGCCGCCTGGCGGTTGGACGATCGCGGGGTGTTCTCCGACAGCCACGGCGAACTCCTCACCTCCGGCCTCGGTTGGGCGGTGTGGAGCGACGGGCGGGTGAAATTCACCACCGGCAACGGTCTGCCCTACAAGACTCGCGATATACCGGTCGCACCGGACATCACCGGGCTGTTGTGCTCGGGAGTGCTCCCGCCGGGTTACCACCTGGCGCTGGTGACCCGGCGTGGCAAGGTACTGCGGATCGACCCTGCCGCGGTGAATCCGCAGGGCGCGGCGGGCAATGGTGTGGCCGGGGTGAAGCTCGCGGCTGGCGACCCGGAGGACACCGTGATCGCCGCATTGCCGGTCTCATGCGGCAACGGCGAAGCCATCTTGTCGACGTCGGAAAAGAGTTGGAAGGTAACCGAAGTCGCCGATATCCCGGTCAAGGGACGAGGCGGCGCCGGCGTCGGCTTCCACCCGTTCGTCAAGGGTGAGGACGCCCTGCTGTCGGCGTCGATCTCGGCGACCGGCTACGTGCGGGGCAAGCGAGCGGTGCGCGCGGAGAACCGCGCGAAGGCGTCGATCAAGGGGTCCGGGACGGACGTGACGCCAGCGGACTGATCACGTTTCGGTGGTGAGCGCCCGCGCGACCGCAGCGCGCCACCCGGCGGCCTCGGATCGGCGGATACGGGCGTCCATATCCGGGTACCACGCCGCTGCGACATGCCGGTTAGCGCGTAGAGCGGCGCGGTCGGACCAGTATCCGACCGCGAGCCCGGCCGCATAGGCTGCGCCCAGCGACACGGTCTCCGAGACGAAGGGCCGCATCACCGGCACGTCGAGCACGTCGGCGACGAACTGCATGAGCAGGTGGTTGGAGGTCATTCCGCCGTCTACCGCCAAGCGCGCCAAAGGAACACCCGAATCGATCGTCATCGCGTTGACGACTTCCCAGGTCTGCCACGCCACTGCCTCCAGTACAGCGCGCGCCAGGTGTCCTCTGGTGATGTACGACGTCAGTCCAACGACGATGCCGCGCGCATCGGAATCCTAATGGGGAGAGAAGATTCCGGAGAAAGCGGGCACGATGTAGCAGCCGCCGTTGTCCTCGACGGTACGCGCCAGGGTTTCAATCTGGGGTGCGGTGTTGATGACGCCGAGCGAATCGCGGAACCATTGGACCAACGAGCCGGCCACCGCTATCGGGCCCTCCAGGGCATACATGGGTTCGGCCCCCGGCGCAGCGTAGGCCACCGTCGGCAACAGCCCGTGCGTGGACCGAACGATGGACGTTCCCACATTCATCAGTAGAAAGGCTCCGGTGCCGTACGTACATTTGGCGTCGCTGGGTTCGAAACACATCTGCCCGAACAGCGCGGCCTGCTGGTCACCGAGTGCCGCAGCGATGGGCACACCGGCCAGCACGGTCGCGCAGCGGGCGTAGACCTCTTGGTTGGAGACGATGCTGGGCATCATGGCCTCCGGGATGTCGAAGACCCCAAGCAGCTTCGAACTCCATTGCAGCGTATGCAGATCCATCAACAGGGTTCTGCTGGCGTTGGTGACGTCAGTGACGTGGACTCCCCCTTTGGGGCCGCCGGTGAGATTCCAGATCAACCACGATTCGAGGGTCCCGAACAGGACGTCGCCCTTGCGCGCCCGTGATTCGAGTCCGCGGATGTTGTCGAGAAGCCATCGCAGTCGGGGCGCGGCGAAATAGGTTGCCGGGTCGAGTTCGGCGATGCGGCGGAATTCCCCGGCGTGCTCGGCGATCTGGTCGACAACCGGGCTGGTCCGGGTGTCCTGCCAGGTGATGGCCGGTGCCACGGGCTTGCCGGTGCGGCGGTCCCAGACCACGGTCGTCTCACGCTGATTGGCGATTCCGAGTGCGACGACGCGGGACCTGTCCAGCCCCGCCGCCGACAAAGCCTCCGGCACGATTCGCCGGACGTTGCGCCACAGCTCAAGGGCATCCTGTTCAGCCCAACCGGGCTGCGGGAAGCTCTGGCGTTGCTCACGCTGGGCGATCGAGAGCATCCGTCCGCGCTGATCGAACACCATGCAGCGCGCGGACGTCGTGCCGAGGTCGATCGCTGCGACGACGCGTTGTTCGCTCACCGCGCGAACTCGAGTGCATGGACCACCGCTGCCGCGGCGTGCCGCAACTCATCGAGGAGGTCCGGCCGGGGATTGCCGTCGCGGGTGAAGAGTTCTTCGGGCGCGCCATGTAGCGCCATCGCCGCAACCCCTGAACGCCGGCCGTGGACGGGAACGGCGATGTCGGCGAAGTCCGGGTCGTACTCGCCGTCGGCGGTTGCCACCCCTGTGGTCCTGATCAGCGTGACCGCAGCAGCCAATCGGGCGCGATTGGTCGACGTTCGGCGAGTGAGCCGATCGAGGGTCAGGTTGCGCAAAAGGCGTTCCCGCAGTGGCGAATACGCGAGCACCAGCTTGCCGCACCCCGTTGCGTGTAACGGGAGGAGTTCGCCGACGCGCAGTGTCTGGCGCTTATCGTCGGGTCGGAAGACGTGGTGGACGATCTCGGCCTCCTGACCGTTGAGCATCGTCATCAAGACCTCGAACCCGGTTCCCAGCGCCAGAGCGTCGGCCCACGGCATCGCCGTCGAGCGTAGGTCGTTGCCGTCCAGTTCGACGATGTCGTGGGAGAACAGCCGCGGCCCAGGCGCATAATCGCCGGTGTCCGGGTCCTGCTCCAGGTATTCGAGGTCGACCAGGGTACGCAGAATCCCGTGAGTGGTCGTCTTCGACAGACCGACATCCTGGGCGATCTCGCGCAGTTGCATCGCCCGGTCGCTGCGCTCGATCAGGTCGATGATCGCGGTGGCTCGGGCGATGGCCTGGATGGGACCGGGCATGGGTGCTCCTCACTTCACGCCTGAGACGAAGGCCATGGCGCCGCGTTCGACATTGTCGAACAGCGGCGGTTGATGTGCGTCACACGGGGTCCTTACGTTCGGAACACGTCACTAATCCAGTGCCCGTTCTCGGGACGTCGCGAACGCTCATAGAGGAGTCAACGATGAAGACGAAGCATCCATTTCTCGGCGAGTTGTCCGGAGAGATGCTTGGTACCGCCATCCTGGTCTTGTTCGGCTGCGGCGTCGTCGCACAGGTCGTCGCCGGAGGGTTCCCCAAGTCGGTCGGTGCCGGCGACCACAACTCGATCGCGTTCGGGTGGGGACTGGGCGTGACCATGGCCGTCTTCGTCGCCGGCCGCATCAGCGGCGCTCACCTGAATCCGGCGGTCACCGTCGCCCTGACCGTCTTTCGCGGCTTCGAGCGACGAAAGGTGCTGCCCTTCATCGGCGCACAGACGGCGGGTGCTTTCTTGGGCGCGTTGATCGTACGGTTCGTCTACGCCGACCAGATCGCCGCTGTCGATCCCGGCCACACTCGAGCAACGCAGGGCATCTTCTCCACCTCCCCCGGCGAGGGCGTGTCGATCACGACCGCATTCGCCGATCAGGTCGTGGGCACCGCCCTGCTGGTCATGGTGATCTTCGCCCTGACCAGCGCGATCAACAATCCGCCGATGGCCAACATGGGCCCGGTGATCATCGGTCTGCTGGTGGTCGCCATCGGCATGGCATGGGGGACCAACGCCGGATACGCCATCAACCCGGCGCGCGATTTCGGCCCCCGACTGGCCTCCTGGATCAGCGGCTACCAGGACGCGATGTACTCGGCCAACGGTCCCGAGTTGTACTTCTGGCTACCGATCGTCGCCCCCATCATCGGCGGATTGCTGGGCGGGGCGCTGTTCGTCTACGGCATCGAGCGGTTCCTGCCGCCCGACGATGCGCGACCCGACGAGATAGGTGTCTCCGAAGCGACCGCAGTTCCC
Organism: Mycolicibacterium rhodesiae; assembly: GCF_002086695.1. GTDB lineage: Bacteria > Actinomycetota > Actinomycetes > Mycobacteriales > Mycobacteriaceae > Mycobacterium > Mycobacterium rhodesiae. The sequence goes on along the minus strand of NZ_MVIH01000002.1, from coordinate 603,841 downwards.
CACCGCTGAACCTGCTCGTCATCGTTGTTTCCGACCCCCAACACGTCAGGAGAGTAATCCCATGCCCGATTTCGTCGGTTCTGTCGACCAGGGAACGACCAGCACCAGATTCATGGTCTTCGACCACGGCGGCAATGTCATCGCCGCGCATCAGCTCGAACACGAGCAGATCCTGCCCCAGGCCGGCTGGGTGGAGCACAATCCGGTGGAGATCTGGGAGCGCACCTCCTCGGTCATCCAGACCGCGCTCGGCAAGGCCGGGCTGGTCAGCAACGACCTTGCCGCCCTGGGCATTACCAACCAGCGTGAGACCACGGTGGTGTGGAACAAGCGGACCGGTCGGCCGTACTACAACGCCATCGTCTGGCAGGACACCCGCACCGACCGGATCGCCAGTGCGCTGGAGGCAGCAGGCCACGGCGAAACCATCCGGCACAAAGCCGGTCTGCCACCGGCGACCTACTTCTCGGGCGGGAAGATCAAGTGGATTCTCGACAACGTCGACGGTGTGCGGGAGGCCGCCGAGCGCGGGGATGCGCTGTTCGGTAACACCGACAGCTGGCTGCTGTGGCGGCTGACCGGTGGTAGCCACGGTGGCGTCCACGTGACTGACGTGACCAATGCCAGTCGCACCATGCTGATGAACCTGGAAACCCTGGACTGGGACGACGAACTTCTGGCAATCTTCGGAATTCCGCGTCAGATGCTGCCTGAGATCGTGCCGTCATCCTCACCCGAGCCGTACGGCATAACCCTGGCCGACGGACCACTGGGCGGCGAGGTGCCGCTGACCGGCGCGCTCGGCGATCAGCAGGCCGCCACCGTCGGCCAAGTGTGTTTCGCACCCGGTGAGGCCAAGAACACCTACGGCACAGGCAATTTCATGTTGATCAACACCGGCAACGACATCGTGCGCTCCTCAGCGGGCCTGCTGACCACGGTCGCCTACAAGTTCGGTGACACCGAGGCGGTCTACGCGCTGGAAGGCTCGATCGCCGTCACCGGTTCCGCTGTGCAGTGGCTGCGAGACCAACTCGGAATCATCAGCGGCGCAGCACAATCAGAGGTCTTGGCCCGTCAGGTCGAAGACAACGGCGGGGTGTACTTCGTTCCGGCGTTCTCCGGGCTGTTCGCCCCCCACTGGCGCTCGGATGCCCGCGGCGCGATCGTCGGTCTGTCGCGGTTCAACACCAACGCCCACGTGGCGCGGGCGACGTTGGAGGCGATCTGCTACCAGAGCCGCGACGTCGTCGAGGCGATGGAAGCCGACTCGGGGGTTCACCTCGAGGTGCTCAAGGTCGACGGCGGCATCACCGCCAACAACTTGTGCATGCAGATCCAGGCGGATGTCCTCGGCGTCGACGTGGTCAAGCCGGTGGTCGCCGAGACCACCGCGCTCGGCGCCGCCTACGCGGCGGGTCTGGCGGTCGGCTTCTGGAAGGACACCGATGAGCTGCGCAAGAACTGGCTCGAGGACAAGCGCTGGAATCCGGCCTGGTCCGACGAGCAGCGCCAAGCCGGCCACGCCCAGTGGCGCAAGGCCGTCCAGCGCACGCTCGACTGGGTCGACGTCGGCTGAGCCGGCAGCGCGCCGACTCCCTGCACCTCGAAAGGTCAAGTGACATGGAATCATTCCCGTTGTCTCCGCTCAACCGCGAGACCGCGCTCGTCGATATGTCCGAGACGCCGGTGGACATCCTGGTCATCGGCGGCGGCGTGGTGGGCGCCGGCGCCGCGCTGGATGCCGCTACGCGCGGCCTGCGGACCGGCTTGGTCGAGGCGCGCGACCTCGCCTCCGGGACCTCCAGCCGCTCCAGCAAGCTGATTCACGGGGGGCTGCGCTATCTGGAGATGTTCGATTTCGGACTGGTCGCCGAGGCACTTTCCGAGCGTGGGCTGATGCTGGAGAAGTTGGCCCCGCACCTGGTGCGACCGGTGAAGTTCCTCTACCCGCTCAAGCATCGGGCATGGGAGCGGGTCTATCTGGGAGCCGGACTGGCGCTGTATGACGCGATGTCGAAGGCATCCGGGCACGGTGCCGGCGTCCCCCTGCACCGACACCTGACGCGTCGCGGTGCACTGCGGGTTGCGCCATCGCTGGACAAAGGCGCACTCGTGGGTGCTCTTCAGTATTACGACGCCCAGGTCGACGATGCCCGGCACACGATGACCATCGCCCGCACGGCGGCCGCCTACGGCGCGCGGATCGCGACGCGCACGCGTGTCGTCGACCTGCTGCGCGAGGGAGAGCGGGTCACCGGAGCCCGGGTGATGGACCTGGAATCCAACCGCCAGTACATGATTCGGGCGCGTCAGGTCATCAACGCGACCGGGGTGTGGACCGACGATACGCAGACACTGGCCAACGAGCGCGGACAGTTTCATGTGCGCTCGAGCAAGGGCATCCACCTCGTGGTGCCGCGCGACCGCATCCGGTCGTCGAGTGGCATCATCCTCCGAACCGATAAGTCAGTCCTGTTCGTCATCCCGTGGGGCCGGCATTGGATCATCGGCACCACGGACACCGACTGGTCGCTGGACAAAGCCCATCCCGCGGCCAGTCAGCGTGACATCCGCTACCTGCTCGACCAGGTGAATTCCGTGCTGCGAGTGCCGCTGACCGAAGCCGACGTCGAGGGGGTCTTCACGGGACTGCGTCCGTTGCTGGCCGGCGAGAGCGCCGATACCTCCGCACTGTCGCGCGAACACGCGGTGGCGCATAGTGTTCCGGGCCTGGTGGTGATCGCGGGCGGCAAGTACACGACCTACCGGGTGATGGCCAAGGACGCTGTCGACGAGGCCGTTCACGGGCTGGGCGAGACCTTCGACCGCAAGATCCCCGGCTGTATCACCGAGGACATCCCCTTGCTCGGCGCCGAGGGCTTCCGGGCGATGTGGAACGCCCGGACCCAGCTAGCGGCCGAATCCGGGCTGAATGAGGCGCGCATCGCTCGGCTGCTGAATCGATATGGCTCGATGGTCGGTGAAGTGTTGGCCCTGATCCGAGATGATCCGTCACTGGGCGCACCGCTGCCGGCCGCCGACGACTACCTACGTGCCGAGGTCGTGTACGGCACCACCCACGAAGGGGCGCTACACCTCGACGACGTGTTGTGCAGGCGGACCAGGATCTCCATCGAGACGTTCGACCGGGGAACCGAATCCTGCTCGGAGATCGCCGATTTGATGGCGCCGGTGCTGGGTTGGTCTGACGAACAGAAATCGCGCGAGGTTGCGCATTATCTGGCCCGTGTCGCCGCCGAGCGGGAAAGTCAGTCGATGCCGGACGACGAGACAGCCGATGGTGCGCGGCTCGGGGCCGCCGACATCGTGCCAGTAGGCTGACTGACTGACTGACTGACGGGCCCGACAGTTCAGCGGAGACGACGTCGCCGAGATGGCGTAATCGCCGGCGGATACCTCCTGTGCAGCCAGAGTTTCCGACAGAAATGGACGCAGATGACCTCGGAGATCCCGGCTACGACGCGCTCACAGCACATCCTCGCGCTTGTCGTATCGCTCGTCGCTGTCGCCGCGGTAGCAGCCCTGGGCGGGCTTGCCTCTGCTGGTGCCGCGAGCGAGTACGGACGGCTCGCACAACCCGATTGGGCGCCGCCGCCCAATGTTTTCGGACCGGTGTGGACCATCTTGTACGCACTGATGGCGATCGCCGCCTGGCTCGTGTGGCGGGCCGACCCTCGATTCGGTAACCCGGCGATCATCCTGTACGCCACGCAACTGGTCCTGAATCTGATCTGGTCGCCGCTGTTCTTCGGCCTCGGCTGGCGTGGTGTGGCACTCGTGGACATCCTCCTGCTCGACGTAGTCCTGGCCGCGACCCTTGTGCTGTTCTTAAAGGCCAACCGCATGGCGGCCGCGCTGCTCATCCCGTACTTCGCGTGGAGCCTCTTCGCGACGGTCCTGAACTACTCGGTGTGGTCGCTGAACAGCTGACCCAGCTCGGGATCGAGGCAGGGGCGCACCAAAGTGGACGTGACGCCGACGGACTAACCGTCCGTTCGTTCGCCGATGAACTCCACCCCGGCATTGATCGCGGGACGGTGCCGAAGGACTCGGTAATGGGCCAGTCGGCCGAGCCCTTTGGTCGTCAGTAGTCGCGCGCCGTGCCATGACGCTGCCAGTCGCTCGGTGGCGGCATACGGGCTGTCCGGGTCGTCGGGGTCGTGGATGAGAAGCAGCGGAGGGTAGTTGGCTCGTCGACCGACTCGCGTCATGTTGGTCTCATGCAGCGGCATGTCGATTCGTTTTTCCAGACGGCGGTGGAGGCCGGCACGGATACGGCGGCCGAAGCCATGGCGTGCGGCGAACAAGTCGAGATAGAGCGGAAAATCTGCCATCGGCGCGAAAAAGACCAGCCGTCCTACCGGTGCGCCCTGCGCGGCCGCCAACGCCGTCGCGTTCGCGCCAAGTGAGTGGGCGACCACAGCGTGCGCCGGCCCATGAGTCTGGATCATCGCCGCGATCGCGTCGGCACACTCGGTGGCGGTGGTACGCCCGGGAGCGAGCGCACCCGGGTCGGATTCGTTGTGGCTGGGCAGGTCGAACGCAACGACCCGGTGCCCGGCCTCCACCAGTGGTTTGACGAACATCGCCAGATGCGGGCGCTGTCCGCCCCACCCGTGAACCAGATATATCGGCGGCCCCTCGCCCCATTCCTCACCAACGACCCGATGCCCATCCCAAAACGCTTCCACCGGCCTGCCGGGGGGCACACCCGGCGGCATGCGCAGAGCTGACTCGAGAACCGGTGGGGTGCACCACAACTCGACCGCCCACCGCGATCCCAACCATGGCGCGAACCGCTCGAGAAGGCCGAAGCGTCGGCGCACTTGGACATCGACCTCGGGAAGGATGCCCGAGCCGACGACATCGAGCGGGGGGATCTCGCCGACCGGCCCCTGCGCCGATGCTGGGTGGGGTGCTCCTTGCGTCATCAGCCTCGATCGTAGTACGGGCGTGACACCGGTGAGCTAGCCGGTGAAACCCTCCCCCGCCGTCGAGCGATCGTGGTGGCTGAAGGTCAGTGGAATGTGCTTACCGCGGGCGATCTTGTTCAGCATGGCAATCCGCTCGCGGGCGGCCGCCCCGCTCTTCTTCCTGCTCTCGCGGATGGGGTTGGAGAACGGCAGCAGGTCCGTGACCCGCGCGATGCCGACGTTGAGCCGGGTGATGTCGGTGAAGATGCGCACTCGTCGTTCGAAGTTGTAGCCGAGCGGCTCGAAGAGCGTGCCCGCCACCATGGCCTCGATCTGCTTGTAGCCGAACACGACTCCTGCCGGTGCCAGGGCGACGCTGGCGGTGATCTGATTGACGTGCCGGGCGACCACCTTCTTGACCACTCCGGGAAGCGCGTCCGTCAACGTCGTCAGGTGTACAGGACCCGCGATGGCATCGACGAGTTGGGCACGCCACGGGGACGGGTTGCCCCCTCGGGCCAGAACGTAATTCAACGATTTGATCAGCTCGATGCCGTTCGCGGAGTGCAGCGCCTCGGGGGCACCCCACAGCCGCCCGGAGAACGACGAGTATTCGGCGAGGTCCTCGAGTTGTTGCGGGGTCAGTTTGCGGCCGAAGGCATGGTCGACGAGGCGTCCGAGCAGCATGCCGCTGCCGAACCCGAGCAACGATGTGACGGGGATCGGTTCACCGAACTTGAGATAGACCTCGTCGCCCCATTTCCGTCGGAGCCCGCGGCTGGCCAGGGCGTGCATCAATCGCACCCGCACCACGTCCTGGAACGCATCCGAATGCCGATCGAAGATGTCGGGCAGCGTGAATTCGGCGAAAACCCGTGCGGTCTCGATGAATCGGCGCGGGCCGTCATCGGCGAATCGCCCGGTCGCTCCGGTGGCCGCGGAGATGTCGCCGGTCATCGCGGTCTCGTAGAAGGCCCACCCGCGGATGATCGTTGTGGCGGCCCACGTGCTCGACATCGCCAGCATCCGGCCCCGCTCGGCCGCGACGAGATCGAATTGGGCAGGCAGCTGATCGAGGTGGTCGAAGAGATCGACGAACTCCTGCGGCGGGTCCTCGAGCGTGTCGATGCCCTGGGTCAGCGCTTGTTCGAAGAGCGCCCGACCCTGCTCATGGCCGAGGCGCTCGAAGGCCTCGACCGCGCCGATCATGAGCTCGTCGCGCTGCCAGAAATAGTCGTCTCGCAGACGCGTGAGGTCGCTGGGTTGGACCTCTCGGTCGATGTCGATCCACTCGCCGAAGATGAACTCCCGCATGAATCGCCACTGCTCGGCGAAGTGATCGCGGCCGGGCGGGATGGGACGCAACGGCCGGTCGGGATGATCACGCCGATTGAAGTCGACCTCGGAGAGCAGGATCTCCGGACGTTCCCCAGTCACCGTCATGAGGCGACGGTAGCGCGGGCGCGCCTTTCTGGCAACGCCCGTTGTCAGTTGGCGCGGATCGGTGGGGCTGGGAGCTCCTCGTTGGTTTCCAGCGCACGCATGAGTGCCGGCAGCACAAGATGGCGGCGCAGTCGCCAGTTCGATTCACGAAACAAGCTGGCCATTGCCGCGACGGTGCCGCCGATGTCGTCGCGGCCGGTGAGGTAAGCCCAGCGGTGCGCGTCCGGCAGCGAGAAGAACTGTTCGAAAAATCCGGGGACCTCGGCGGCCGGCATCCGTAACAGCGCTTCCAAGCCGATACGCCGAACGCGGTGGATCACCTTCGCGGCGGTGGGCCAGACCGTCGCCTGCGCTGCCGCGAGCGCTCGATCCGGATCCGCCGGGAGATGCTCGGCGAATGCGCACGCCACCCGCGGCGCCAGGTGAAGCGAGCTTGCCACACTGAATCCGCTTGCCGGATGGATCAGCGGCGCGGCCGCGCCGAACCCGACCACACCCGGCCCCGAATGTCGGGTTTGGTCGACAGGGAATGAAACCTTCTCCGTGCGTGCCTCTTTCGGCGCCGTGATGCCGTGGTGGGCCAGCCTGGCATGAAGCCGGCGGCGCAAGGTCGCCAATGGCAGTCCGGGTCGGCGGGCCAGTGACGTCTCTTCCACCAGCACCGCGCCGCCACCCAGCGGAACGACGTAGAGGAACGTGGGCCACCCAGACTCGCCATGATCGGCGCGCCAATCCATGAACAACGCCTCGCCGGGAGCCACCAGCGGGGCCACCGCCGCTTCGTCGAGGACCACGCCGTAGGCCGTCTGCTCGGCGGGTACGCGGCGCGACCGGTTGGGATCCAGCGGGCGCGAGCGGCCGGTGGCATCCACGACGACCGAAGCTCGCAGTGTCGAGCCGTCGGCCAGCGACACCACACCCCGCTGCGGCGATCCGACGGCCCGCCCGGTGTAAACGGTCACGCCCGCACTGTGGTCGGCCAGGTGGGCACGCAGCGCATCGATGTCGAGGATGACGTATTCCCAACCCAGACGATGCTCGGTGAGCGCGATGGCCCGACCCTCGGCCCGCGCGGCGACTGTGGCGGCCGGAAGGTCGGCGGGAAGTTCGGGGCTCCACATGCCGTAGGTCGCCACCCACCGCCGCTCCGGGTTCGGATCCAGCAGACCGACGGACATTCCGCGTTGGCCGCAAGCCGCTGCCAACGCCATACCGGCCGGCCCCGCCCCGATCACCAAGACGTCCACGCGCTCCATCGTGCCCTCTTGGGCAAGAGCATCTACCGCGCCGTCTCCGCGGCGGCGGCCGAACCGTCATCCACCTGTGAATACGCGGCTCGCAGAATCCGTAGCTGCAGGTACGTCGTCAGCAGCAGTAAGGGCACCCCCATCACCATGCTGGCGATGCCCAGCGCCAGCACGTTGTCGTCGAGGTAGAAGGGGATTTTGACGGCGCTGCGCACAATGACGGCGACGGCCCAGATGACGGTGCACAGGTCATAGGCCCGACGTTGAACGCGATCGGAGTACCACCGTGTGTCTGCGATAACTGGGCCGATGAGCACGCCGAGGAGTGGGCGGCGGACCAGCAGCGAGGTAACCAAGACGACGCTCAACACCGACGTGCGGGCGATGTCCAGGAGATAGAAGTCCGTCCCGTCACCGGTAGTGACGACCGCGAGGGCGGACACCCCGATCAACGCCGCGCCGGCCAGCGCAGTCCGCACCGGCTGCCGACTGTGCAGTCGTATCGCTGCCATGACCAATGCGAGCGCCAGCGCGGCGCAGGCGGCCGGGCCGATCTGCTCTGTCGCCAGGTAGACAGCGAGGAACACGGCGTGCGGTCCTAGCGCATCAGCCAGACCGTGCCATCCGCCCACGAGATTGATCAGCGGTGTCTCAGGTGACGTGATGATGGTGGCGAAGGCAGCCCCTGTGCTGTGAAGTCGCTGCCGAAGCCGTTGGCCCCGCGGGACTTTACCTGTCGTCGAGTGTCGAGTCACGACGGCAGAGCATCCAGCCAGGCTGTAACGGTGTCCACGTAGGTCTGCGGTTGGTGTCCGTGCATGGAGTGCGGCATCTGCGGAAAGTTCATGCAGTGGAACGAGTTTCCGGCCTGTTCGACGAGACTCTGCACATATTGCACCTGCTGGTCGGAGATGGCGCCGAGGAGACTACCGGTCGCCGGATCAAGCATGCGGAAGTGGTGGGTGAAAAGAACCGGGACCTTCACGTGAGCCAGCATCGTTTCGTGGTCACAGTTACGGGCCACCGACCCGGTCGAAAACGCGTGGCCCCATTCCGGGTCGTACTCGCGCAGACTTTGCGGAACCTCGCTGTTGATCCCGTGCTCCCCCGAAGCTTCGGCGGCGCCGAGTAGACCGGCCGGAATCCACTTGGGTAGTTCCACATCCTGCGCGTTGCGCATGCCGTCGAAGTCGGCGATGCTCCACTGCGCTCCCAACCACTTGTAGAAAAGCTCGAAGAGCGGGCCTGCAGCCTGCCGAATCGACGGTCCCACTGCGGGATTGACTTCCGATGAGAAGAGTGGGGCGTCTTCGTAGACGGCTGCGCGGATCTGCCCAGGCGCGGCGTAGGCAGACAACCACGCTGCGACGACTCCACCCGACGACAGCCCGCTGACCACCACCGGTCGTGCGATCACTCGGTCGATGAACCGAACCAGGTCGGACCCGAACAGGTCGAGGCTATATCGGCCGGGCGTCCAGGTGGACCGCCCTTGCCCGCGCAGGTCGACGGCATAGACCTGGAAGCGTTGCGAAAGCAGCTTCATCACATCCTCGTAACCCCACCAGGATTCGGTTTGGCCCGGGATGAGCAGTATGGCCGGGTTGTGCGCCTCGCCCGCGGTCGCGTAGTTCATCCTGACCTCGCCGAGGTCAACGATCTGCTCCGGATACCCATGCGGCACAAATATTTCCGGATGGTGCTCGTAGTCCAGATATGTCACAGTCACAGTGCGTTCCGATCAGTTCAGTGGATGTCCAGGTCGTCGGCGAACGTGACCGACCCCCCATAATGTGCCCCGATAGCGATGCGGGCCTTGGCCATGTTTTCCGGCGTGAGCGGATTGTGGGTGATGACAATCGATTTGACGTCTGCGCGGCTTGCCAACAGCCCGACCTCGTGGGCGGCCAGGTGTTCGAGTTCGAAGCGTCGTTTGATCGCAGCGAGCGCCGACGGCGGAAATGAGAATGCGCGCGATATGTTCGACACGACCTGCTCCGGGTCGGTGATCTCGCTCACCAGCATGTCCGCCCCGGCGGCCAATCGTTCGACGTTCGCGCTCGGACCGGTATCGCCGGTGTAGGCAATGCTGCGCGTCGGTGTGGTGAACCGTAGTGAAAGTGACTGGTAGCGATGCGCTTCCGGGCTGCCGGCGGGATACGCATAGTGCGTATTCGTGGCGGTGACAGAGTCGATGTCACCCACGGTGAACTGTGACCCGTCGGTGATCTCGATGACGGTGATCTCGGCGTCAAAGTGCTGCACGAAACCCGGCACCTGTGACATCGAGCCGGAGGCGAAGTCGAACGACGACCGGATCGCATTGACCGTGCGCAACGTGCCGCGTGGGCCGTAGATCGTCAACGGGCCAGGGATATGGGCTTGTAGCCTGCGCCCAAGCAGCCCATACAGACCGGCGGTGTGGTCGATATGCAAGTGGCTGAGTATGACGGTGCGCACCGCCGCAAGAGGAACTCCTGCCTTACACAGCTGATCGACCGCGCCGTCGCCACAGTCGACCACGATCGCCTCCACTCCGTCATAGAGCACGTTCGCCGGCTGGTGCCGCTCGGCACTGGGAAGTGGACCGCTCATTGTTCCCAATGTGATCCACCGGAACTCCTTGTTCCCGTCCGGTGCGGTCGCGGCGGCGTCCACGCCATCGACTTCGTCGAGCATCGGTTCTCCTTTCGATCGAGCATCGCCGGAGTTCACTTTACGGCCGTTAAATGAAATGTCCAGCGCGCCGCGAAAAGGTGATCCACCTAACAGCCGTAAAGTGAACGCGTGACCCCGCCCGACGCCGAGCCCAGGACTCGTGCAGAGCGCGTACGCCAGACTCGAGAGCGCATCGTCAGTGTGGCGCTGACGTTGTTTGCCGAAAAAGGTTATGAGGCAACGTCTTTACAAGACATCGCCAGCGAGATGGGCCTGACGAAGCCCGCGGTCTACTACCACTACCGCGGCAAGCAGGAGATCCTGAACGATCTCGCCGAACCGGTCCGCACCACCCTGTCCGAGCTGTTGGACCGTGCCCGTGCCCAACCGCTCGGGCCACAACGCACGGACATCCTGGTGACCGGACTGGCGGATCTGTTTCTCGCACGCCGCAAGTTCGCGCGAATCATGGCCCAGCAGGCGGCATTCCGCGACGCCATGCGCACAGCAGTTGGCGGGCCAGGAATTCTCGATACGCTCATCGAGGTCACCTACGGCCCGAATCCAAATCTGGACCAGCGCTTCGCCATATATTCAGCGACATCGGTAGGGCCGGCACTCTCGGCGCTCGGAGACCACCCGGAGGAACAACTGCGGGCGGTCCTGATGCGGGCATTTCGCAGGATAGCCAGCGTTCAATGAATTCTCGGCGTCGCTACAGTTGAGAAGCACCATGGTGGTGTTGATCGGCAAGGACGGCGGCGAGAAACTGCGGGTCACCGACGTCCCGGACCTTGAACGAATCTACGCCGTGATCGACGGTATGCCGATGCGCAGCAACGAGATCCGCGCCAACCCGAGGATTTGCTGATGTTTCGGCGCGGTCTGGTCGGCGCCATAGCAGCACTGTCGACACTTGTGATGGTCTCGTGCGGAAGCATCGAAAGATCCGCACACGCCGGACCCGAGGTCCCGCTGGTTTCCCTGGACGCCGGTTGGACGACGGTCAATGACCCCGTCATGGGCGGTCGGTCCACCTCGACGGTCACGGACAGCGATGGGGGCCTTGTGTTTTCGGGAACCATCTCACTGGAGAACAACGGCGGTTTCGCCTCCGCCCGCAGTCCGGAAGATCCCGATATCGGGCGACGAGCCGCGGGCGTGACGTCGATCCGCGTGCGTGCGGTGGGCGACGGTAAGACCTACGTGGTGAAAGTGGGCGCCGCGGGGCAGTCGTGGTCCTACATTCAGCGGTTCCGCACTGAAGCCGGCGTCCAACGGACCTACGAGCTTCCCGTGGCAGCTTTCCAGCCGGTGGGGATGCGGCTGGATCCAGCGCCGCAGGCCCCTGCGACTCTGGACCCGTCGAGCATCAGCGGAGTATCGGTCTACATCCTCGACAAACAGCAGGGCCCGTTCGCCATCACCATCACGGGGATCGACGCAGCGTCCTGAGTGCGGCGGTCCGAGTCAGGACACCGTGACGTGGACGTGGTTGAAGTGGTTGGCCACCCGCCACATGGTGTAGGACACCCCGAAACGTTGCGCCTGGCTCTGGACGTCTGCGTTGATCGCATCTCCCAGCGCCATATCGCTGCCGATCATGATGTCGATGGCGTGGCCGCTCGGATGATCGGGAATCGGGTCCGGGCGTACCCCGCCGATGGACTGCACACCCGGGAAGGTCGCGATGATGTACGCCGCGAGGGTTCGGGCGTTTGGGGTCAGGCCGCTCATCCCGACAGTGGGGATCGCGCCGCCCGGACCTAACAACGCTTGCTGAGCGGCAGGCAGCGAGTAGTAGGTTGCCCGCACCAACCTGACCTGGCCTTCGACCTCCGACTGCTTGCTCTCCAAATCGGCTCGCACCGTCGCGGCGGCGTCAGCGGCCGCTTTGGCGGTGGCCGCGGATTCCGCGGAGGCCGCCGCGGCGACCGCCGCCTGTCGCTGGGCCTCGCGGAACTTCCGCATCTGTCCCGTGATCTGGTCGGTGATCGTCCGCTGGAAGGCCAGTTGGTCGATCAGGCGCTGGGGCGACGCGGCCGAGAAGAACGCCGTCACGCTGTCGGTGCTCCCGCCGGCGTAGATCGCAGCCGCGGCCCTGTCGACGGTCCCCTGATAGTCAGCCAGCTGCGCCCGGGTGAATTCCAGCGCGGCCAGGTCGTCGGTGTGCTTCTGCTCCGCGGCGCTCTGCAGCTGCAACTTCTTGTCCAGGTCCTGCTGCACGGATTGAGCGGTCTCGATCAACTCCTGCGCCTGTTTGGTCAGCTCGTTCAGCTTGGCCAGCTCGTCGACTTCCGGCTCGGCGACCGCAGAGCCCGCCGACACCACGCACAGCGCAGTGACGATCGCGATCACTCCCGCTGCCCTGCTCGGACCAGTTTTCGGTGCGAAGGGCCGGTGAAACTTCACGACTGCGCATCCTTTGACTGCCAGGCGACGTCGTCTCCGTCGAATTGCAGACCCACATGGCTCAGGTCTCGGAAAGGTTACGAAACGGGGCGGAGGTTGTCCAACCGTGCGACCTACCGGACCACGAGCACCGGGCACTCTGCGTGATGAATCAGGTTCTGGCCGACCGAGCCGAGGATCGAGCCGGCCAGCCGCCCGCGGCCGTGACTGCCCACGACCACCAGCTGAGCCTCCCGCGACAGGTCAGTGAGCCCTTTCGCCGGGCTGACGTCCTGAAAAATCTTGACGACGTGGGCGTTGGGATACTTGCTGGCCAGCGGTTGCACCAGCTCGTCCATCCGCCGGCGCTGCTGGGCCTCCAGCACGTCCAGCAACTGCCAGTCCATATTTCCCGCGCCGCCGAGGTCGCCCATTCCGACCGCCGCGTCGATCTCCCACATGTGCACCACCGTCAGCTGCGCATGCAATACGCGGGCGATGTCAAAGGCTTCCGCGAGCGCCCGTCCGGACGCATCCGAGTCGTCGATACCGACCACGACCGGCAACGGTTTGCCGGTCCGCCTGGCGACCGGGGCCCGCCAGACCGCCACCGGACAGTGAGCACGGTGGACGATCCTCACAGCATGGCCGCCCAGCGCTCGGTGGTCCGCCGCACCGGTGCCGACCACCAGCAGCCGGGCTGATTGCGCGGCATCGGCAAGGGCCGTCGCGACCGCGGACTTGACCGTCGCCGTACTGATCACAAGATCGGGGTGAGCCGACCGCACGTCCGCTTCCGCCGCCGCGAGCACCTTGTCGCCGTTGCCCTCGGGTCCGGTGGGTGCTTCATCGCCGGCGAAATGCCATTCGAGCCGCGGGACCGCGTGCAGCAACGTCAGCGGGAGGGCATGGGTTGTGGCGAACTCCGCGGCCCAGCGGGCAGCGCCGAGCGAGGCGTCCGATCCGTCGATGCCGACAACGACGGACTGTTCTTGGGCAGCGGAGGTCACGATCCGAGACTAGGGGACCCGCTCGGCCGGAACGGGTATTCCCGGGCCGGAGCTACCCGACCCAGCAGGGAGCGTCGCCGGGGGTGTAGTACGGCAGGCCGTTGGGAGAGATGCAGGGCTGTTCGCCCGGGAATGCGGGGACCAGCGAGAACGCGTACGTCTCCGGCAAGCCGTACCGAACCCAGTCACCCGCGACAGCCGCGTCCACGGCATCGCCTGCGATGCCCGGTGTGCACCCGCCGACGGTCACATGCCGACCACCGATGTCTCCGCATACGTCGGCCTGGGCCGCCGGAGCGATCGCCGCCGGGATTGCCGCGAAGGCGGCCGCGCTGAACAGGACAACAGCAATTTTCTTTACCATGCCGTCAGTATCGCTGCCGGATGTGCGTTGCGTTACCGAGCTCGACGATATTCACGTTTGCTGCGGTCATGGCGCGTACGAACGGCGCGTAGATTTGGTGCGCGGCGGACAGATCTACTGCTCGTGCGCCGAGCCTGAGGAGAGCGAGTGGCCGCATCGAACAGCTCCGATTTGGTCGACGTTCACGCCCACTTCCTGACCGACGAGTACGTCAGCGCCGCGATCGGCGCGGGGATCGAGCATCCTGACGGCATGCCCATGTGGCCGTCATGGAGTATCGAAGCACAGCTGAAACTGATGCAGGACAATCGGATTCGTCACGCGGTCCTGTCGATGTCCTCGCCAGGGGTGTCCTTCGCCGACTCATCGGAGGCGTCCGCACTGGCCCGGCACGTCAACGACTTCGCCGTCACGACGGTCGCCGCCCATCCGGGTCGCTTCTCCTACTTCGCGTCCCTTCCGCTACCCGACGTGGACACGGCGGTCGTCGAAGCGCAGCGCGCCATCGACCGTCACGCGGCGGCCGGCGTGATCCTCCTGAGCAACCACCGCGGACAGTACCTCGGTGACGCGGCGCTCGAGCCGCTGTGGGAGTGTTTGAACGCTCGGCGTTCCATCGTTTTCGTCCACCCGACGTCGCCGCCGCAGGCCGAGGTAGTGGCGCTCGGTCGCCCCCGGCCGATCATCGAGTTCATGTTCGAAACCACCCGCACCATAACCGATTTGGTGTTCGCGAACGTTGTTGGTCGGTACCCCGACATCAAGTTCTTGATCCCGCATTGCGGGGCCGCCCTGCCGCTGCTGGCGGCGCGGATAGAGCAGTTCCGGAGCCTGTGGCCGATGCCTGATGGCAGTCCACCCGGACCGCTGACCACCGAAACCCAATTGCGTCGCTTCTGGTTCGACCTCGCCGGATATCCGATGCCCACCCAGGCGGCGGTCTTGGCGGATGTGGTCGGCACCGAACGCATCCTCTACGGCAGCGATTCCTGCTGGACGCCTGAGTTCGGCATCGGCAAGCAAGTCGCCGCACTGGACGCCGACCGGAGTACTGATTGGCGTCGGGTGACATCCGAGAACGCGCAGCGGATTTTCGCCTGACGTCGCCGCTAGCGCGGTGTGGTGGTGATGTGCACGTGGTCGAAGTGTCCGTAACCCGTGGCTTGAGGCCCGGCCGGCGTGGAGTAGACGCCCCGCCAGATCACGTCCTGCAGTCCGAATCGGGAGGCGTTGGCCATCGCGAACGCGCGGATCTGGTCGCCGAGCGCGATGCCCTCCGGGCTGTCCGGGTTGGGGATCATGATGTCGATCGCCAGACCGCGCGGATGCCACGGCTTCGAATCGGGCCGTACCCCGTCGATGGTGGCGATCTGCGGAAACTGCGCGCTGATCGTCCGCGCGGCCAAGATCGTATTGGGTTGTAAGCCAACCTCATTGGCGACGCCGACGGGCAATGCCGCGGGATCGTCCGGGACGACGGCAGCTTCCGGTGGCGGAGCCAGGTCGCCGGGCGGCAGGCCGGGCATCGCGACGATCGCCGGGTCCTGCGGGGGCCCTGGATCGGGGGGCGGTGCGGCGTTGTCGATCACCGCTTGCTGCTGGGGAGTCAACGCCGCGTACTGGGCTTCCGCGGCGGCGATCTGACGCAGCAGTTCCTGCCACGTGGCTTGCAGGTCCGCTTGAATAGCGGCAGCGCGCTCGGCCGCGGCGCGCGCGTCCGCGGCTGATTGCTCTGAGGCACGGGCGACAGCAGCGGCACGCTCGCGCGTATCTCGATATCCCCTCATCTGATCGGCGGTCGTGGCGTTCACCAGATGCTGCAGCGACAACTTGTCGATGAGGCGTTGCGGCGACGACGCACTGAGAACGGCCGCCATCTGGCTTTCACCGCCGCCCATATAGGTCATCGCCGCAAGGCGGTCGACCGCGGCTTGATACGGCGCCAGTTGTTGGTTCGCGGCCTCCAGCGCCGCGACGTCGGCGCGTTGGCGATCCTCCGCCGCGGCCTGCTGGGCCTGCGCAGCCTCGGCGTCACGCTGGGCTGCGGTGACGGCTTCGCGGCCGCGCACCGCCTGCTGAGACAACTCTTTGAGCCTGGCCAACGCATCGTCGGCAGGCTCCGCATGCACTGCACCCAGCGACGCGGCCACCACCAGGAGCACAATCCCGGCACCACATACGGTCCGGCGAAGGCAGTGGCGAATCCCGGTCATGCGGATTGTCACGATCCTTCGGTCATGGAGCGGTCCTGGCGCGGCTGTCGATGTTCCGGGCAAGGCTACGAACTGTGCTGAACGTTGTCGAGCCGAGCAGCGACATGGCGCTGCGCCCTTGCGGCGCCGGCGGACTAAGCGTGATCCGACGTCGAATTTCCGTAGTCCCAGGACACGGTTCGAACAGGTGTCACGCGGATGTAGGCGGCGCCCGGTCTGGGTGCGGTGGGGCAGTCGGACTCTGCCACGCCCCGCGCCCGAGCGCCTTCCCTCGAGAGCTCGAGTGCCTCCCCTGGTTCCCGAACGATGCGGGCACGGCCTTGGATCATCACACCGCGGATGTCCGCCATCGTGGAGCCGTCTTCGAGCAAGACACTCACGTTCGGGTTGCTTTCGATGTTGGCCACTTTGCGTGTGCCGTCCCGGACACCCATGATGACGTCGCTGCCGAGCCGGAAGTAGCCGAGGGGAACGGAGTGCGGGAACCCGTCTTTCTCAATGGTGGTCAGTATCGCCCAGCCCGGACGGCTATCCAGATACGCCTCAACTTCTTCGTCACTGAGTTTGCGTGGCATCAGCACAGGCTAAGCGTCGGCAGATTCCTCAGCTCGAACTGCCCACTAGGTCAGTACGCATCCAGGTCGACCTCGAACAGCGACACGGGTCCGATGATCACGCCGTTTTCTTCGACGTAGCGGTCCCACAGTTCCAGCAGGTCGGCCAGCTTGTCGGGCCGCGCGGCGGCCTGGTCATGCACCTCGCCGGGATCACTCGAGAGGTCATAGAGCTGCCAGGTGCCTGAGCCGTAGGGCGCGGGCAGATGAAGCGCCTTCCAATCGCCCTGGCGAATTGCGCGGCGGCCGAACAACTCCCACCCCGTGCCGGTGTCGGCATCGTGCACCACCTCTGCCTGTCCCGACAGGTAGCGCACCATCGATCGACCGCGCATCGGCTCCACCTCCCTGCCCTGGTACTCGGTGCCGGGATGCGCGGCGCCGGCGAGCTCGAGCACGGTCGGTGCAATGTCCATCACGGTGGTGAACGCCGTGCCGATCTCACGCTGGCGGGCGAAGCCCGGCCAGGTGACGAAGCCCACCACCCGGATACCTCCCTCGGTGGTGAAGGCCTTGTGCAGCCGCGACGGGGCGGTGGCGGCCTGCGCCCAGCGCGGGCCGTACCAGGCCCAGGAGGTGGGGGCACCGAGGTTGTCCACGCTGTTGTCGCAGTGCTTGGCGACGAACGCTTCGATTTCGGGGCCGCGCAGCGGCATGGCCTCGACGATCGTCCCCTCCGCGCCGTTGTCCGACAGAAAGATCACGACCGTGTTGTCTAACTCGCCGGTGCCGTCGAGGTAGTCGATCACCCGGCCGATGTTCCAGTCCATCCGGTCCACCATGGCGGCGTAGACCTCCATGTTGCGGGCGGAGACGGCGCGCTCCTCGTCGGTCATGTCCGCCCATTCGGGGGCGCCGTCGGCGACCACCGGGTGCGGCTCGACGTCGGGTGGGCACAAGCCCAGTCGGGTGAGCGCGGCAAGCCGTTCCTCGCGCAGTGCGTCCGGTCCGGCGTCATAGCGGCCGTGGTAGGTGGCGATGGTTTCCTGCGGCGCGTGCAGCGGCCAGTGCGGCGCCTGGAAGGGCAGGTAGGCGAAGAAGGGCTGGTCTTCACCGTCTTGGGGACGTTCGTGGAGGTACCGCAGCAGCGTATCGGTGTACGCATCCGACGAGTAGAAGTCCTCGCCTACCGTGACGAACTGATCGTCTTCGGTGAACATCGTCGGCACCGGAGAGAGCCCGCCACCGCCGCGGGTGCCGTAGTGGCTGGCACCGGCCGGCAAAAGGGCGAATGAGCGGTCGAATCCCCTTGCCCACGGCGACCTGTCGATCGTGTCGCCGAGATGCCACTTGCCCGACATGAGCGTCAGGTAACCGGCGTCGCGAAGCAGCTCGGGCAGCGCCACGACCCGGTCGTTGAGATACCCCTCGTAGCCGGGGGCGCCTTGGAATTCCGGGGCGGCCATCTCGAGCATCGTGCCGATGCCGGCGACGTGGTGATCGGTTCCGGTCAGCAGCATCGCCCGCGTCGGCGAACAGGCCGGAGCGGAATGGAAATCGGTGAGCCTGATGCCCGAGTGGGCCAGTCGATCCAGGTTCGGGGTGTTGATTTCGCCGCCGAACGCGCCGATATCGGAGAATCCGAGGTCGTCGGCCACGATGACCAGGAAGTTGGGACGAGTCACGCTGAAGCATCCTGTCACGGGCCGCCACCAGACCCGCCGATAACTTGCTTTTTAACCAGCGCGCCGTGCTTCCTGCGGTTTCTCGACGCCGCTTGGTTGGCGGCCTGGGAATTCTGCGAGGTCTAGCGTGGGCGGAATGGGTTTGTTCAGTCATGAGGAGTTCCCGGATCCGGCCGCCGGCGTTGGTGGTGGTGGGGCGGTTGAGCGAGCTCGGCGTGCTGAGGTGGACGAGTACGGGGTGGATGAACCTGTGGTCGTGGGTCCGGGGTTGCCGCCTGAAGATGGTTCGTGCGGTCAGTTCGCTGTGCAGTTTCACGTGTCTACGTCAATGCTGCTCGGGCTCAAACGTATTGCGGATATGCGTGGGGTGAGCGTGCCGGAGGTATGCCGGCAGGTGATCGGCGTGTTTGTCGCCCAGCAAGAGGGGGAGCTGGGCGCATTGCTTGCCGCCGAGGCCGAGGCGGCTGATTACCGGCCGAGCTTGGGTGAGGCATAAGTCGGGCTGAATTGCGTACTGGCACAACGGATTTCCTCGAACCGGATCTTTCATGATCCGGACATTTCCGAACCGAGGCTCCTCCATGTAGGTCATCGCTCAGGCGGTGGCGCAGCGGTGCTGAAGATCGGCCGATAGATCTCGCGGCGGTGAAGGCCGTTGGCTCCGAAACCGTACTGCCGAGGTAGTGTTCGCGGATCGGCCCCTGGTGGGTGAACAGATGCTCGTTTGCCTTGCCCTATCGACCACTGCCCACCAAACTCGTCAGCGCAGTCATGCCCGAAATGATTGCCGGCGAAGGCGAATCCTCAGAAGACTTCGCCGAGCGTGTCAGGGACTCAATGCAGGCGGGGATCCACGCCCTGACTGCGCACCGCACTCCGCTGCTCGGATCAACGACTAGGCAACCAAGCTTTGAGTGGCTGGCACTGTCGGGCCTGCCCTGGGTCCCACGGCCAAAGATAAGTGACAGCACCGCATTTCACACTTGACCGACGGCTAACCGCCAGTATCCGCGAGATCAGTCGGCACTTTTGTCGGCAGAAACCGTGGCCGACAACTGCCACGGGGCCGGAACTGGGTGCGATCGTGGGGAGCGGCGACATGAACCGCCTGCCCTCGACTCCGACCGCCCGGCCTTAAGGTGATCCGTGTGCAGCTGAGCGCGAGGATGCCTGACCTGACCTCGTTGGAGGTCCTTCTCGCCATCGCCCGCACGGGCAGCTTGAGTGGGGCCGGCCGCGAGTGCGGACTTACCCAGCAGGCTGTGTCGGCGCGCATCGCTGCCCTGGAGCGGCAGACCGGTGTGCGGCTGGTCATCCGGACCAAGACGGGCTCGCGGTTGACCTCCTCGGGTGCGGTTGCCGCGCAGTGGGCCGACCGCCTGCTCAGTGTGGCGCACGAAGTCGACGCCGGCCTGGCCACCCTCCGCGACGACAGCAAGACCCGGTTGCGCATCACCGCGAGCCTGACGATCGCCGAGCAGCTGCTGCCCCGCTGGTTGGTCAGCTGGCGCGACACCGTCTCTCGGCAACGCGCCGAGCCGCCGGACGTGACCCTGACCGCCGCCAATAGCGATCAGGTGATTGCGGCCATCCAGGACGATCGGGCGGATCTCGGCTTCGTCGAAAGTCCAGGTGTGCCACGCACATTACGCAGCAGCACCGTCGCACACGACGAGCTGGTTGTGGTGGTACCGCCGACGCATAAGTGGGTCCGTCGCCCGCATCCGGTCGGTGCCGAGGAGCTGGCCGCAACGGCGCTGGTGACCCGCGAGAAAGGCTCGGGCACCCGAGAGTTCTTGACTGCCGCGCTGCGCCGGGTTACCGACGTCGGCCAAGCACCGCCCGTACTGGAACTGTCCAGCGCGGCTGCGGTCCGCGCCGCCGTCATCGCGCAGGCGGGGCCCGCCGTGCTCAGCAAGCTCGCCGTCGCCGACGACCTCGAGCTCGGACGTCTGCGTGCCGTCGCTGTGGACGGCCTCGACCTGCGCCGTGCCCTGCGCGCCGTGTGGCTTGCGGGTAGTACTCCCCCAGCGGGCGCGGCGCGTGACCTGCTCAGCCATATCGCTGCTGCCCGACGCCATCGAAGTGAGTGATTAGGTCACAAAGATTGCTTGTGACCAGGCGGCTACCGCCGAGGTCCGTCGGCTCGTAGCGTGACAAACATGCAGCAATCCACGCTTACGTTCGCAAAGCCTGCTCCCGTTCCCGCCGCGCCGCGGCGCCGCCTTCACGAGGTGGGTCCCAACTGGTTCGCGTCTGTGATGGGTACCGGGATCGTCGCCACCGCCGCGGCGGGTTTACCCGTTCAGTTTCCGGGCCTGCGTGGCTTCGCCGAGGTGGTCTGGCTGCTGGCTGCGGCGGTGCTTGCGGTACTCGCCGTGCTGGTGGGCGCGTGTTGGTTGCGCCATCCCACCGTCGCCCGCAGCCACGCTCGCAACGCTCAGATGGCACATTTCTACGGCGCCGCCCCGATGGCGTTTCTCACCGTAGGTGCCGGAGCGCTGCTGGTGGGCGGGGAGGTCATCGGTGCGCAGGCCGCCTTGCGACTCGACTGGATTCTGTGGATCCTCGGTTCCGCCGGCGGATTGTTCACCGCGGCCACCATCCCGTTCCTCATGATCACCCGGCACGAGGTCGGCCCAGACGCCGCATTCGGCGGCTGGCTGATGCCGGTGGTACCTCCGATGGTGTCCGCAGCAACGGGTGCTCTGCTCATTCCGCACATAGCCTCGGGCACCGGTCGCACCACCATGCTCTACGCCTGCCTCGCGATGTTCGGGATGTCGCTGATCGCGGCGTTGATCATCACCACGATGATCTGGAGCCGACTGGTCCACTACGGGACGTCGGGCACCGCCCGAGTGCCGACCCTGTGGATCGTGCTCGGGCCGCTTGGGCAGTCGATCACCGCGGCGGGGCTTTTGGGCGGTAACGCTGCTGCTGCGGTCGATCCGCAGGTCGCAGGTGGTCTGCAGGTGTTCGCAGTGCTCTTCGGTGTCCCAGTGTGGGGTTTCGCGGTGCTATGGATCGTGCTGGCCACCTCACTGACTCTGCGAACTCTGCTGCGCGGCATGCCATTTGCGTTGACATGGTGGAGCCTGACGTTTCCTGTCGGCACGTTCGTTACCGGCACGACCCAGCTGGCAGTGCACACAGGTCTGCCGGCACTACGGGTGGCCGCGGTGATCGGCTACCTGTGCCTGCTCGGTACCTGGGGTCTGGTGGCGACGCGCACCGTTCACGGCAGCGTGCGGGGCGACTTGCTCGGCCCGCGACTGAGATAACTCAAACAATATGAAGGAGAAAATCATGACGACCGTCCCGGAATACGACGTCGTGCCAGCACAGCGGCCAACGCCACAACGTGTGATCGTTGTGGCCGACGACGGCGCACCCGCTATGGATAGCGCTGGGGCATGGGCCCACGACGCTGCCAGAATTCGGCGGAGCGCGGTGCTCCGCGTGCACCTCGACCTTCACAACCCAGCCGCCTTTGCCGAACGACTCCCCGCGGGCACCGAGCTCGTCGTGGTACCCGCGCCACACGGTCTCCTACACAAAAGGATTCACAATCAGGCCGTCACCACGCTGCTGGATTATGCCGATGTCGTCGTCGTGCCGCAGGAGCGTGGGGCGAGATCCGATGCACCGGTTCTAGTGGCGGTACACGGATCTTCGCCAGCAGACCGGCGCGCCATCGGGGCAGCGTTCACCGCGGCTTCGCAGGCCGCGGCTCCCTTGGTGGCAGTGCACTGTTGGAGTGAGCCGGGCGCACTAGATCTTCCGGCGGCGAGTTGGCTTCCCATCGACTACGCCAACTACCGGGAGCGCGAGTCAGAACTGGTCGCCGAGAGCCTGGCCGGCTATCAGGAGTCCTTCCCCGACGTCTCGGTGGAACGCGTCATCCGCAGCGGCCGGGCCGGGAGTGCCCTGTTACCCCTGGCACGCGACGCCCAGATCGTCGTGGTGGGCGGTGGTCGCCAGACAATAGGGCTGCCGAAAGGCGCCTACTCGGCGCTGCTGCGCGACGCTGGTGTGCCGGTGCTGATCGTGTCTGACCGAGGCTGAATGCCGTCCCGCGGGGTAATTGTCCGTGCTCGGCGTCTGGCATCTGGGAAGCGCTGGCATTCTGCCCGTTCAGGTGCTGACGCTGGTGTTCTACCGCCTGATCCGCCAGGCCGGCGAACTGATTTCGACGCTCTGCAGTGAGCCGATCGCACGGTGTCGGACAACGGGCTCCTGCGTGCTCATCCGCCGGGCGGCCGGTTCCACGGATCTGCCGCCGATCGCCACAGCGGTACCTCCACGGGCTGCCCGGTGATGAACTCCCCGATCAGGCGGGTGAACAATGCCGGCTGGTCTTCGGTGATGCCGTGTCCGGCATGGTCGACGGGAACGAGGGCTGCTCCGGGGATGGCATCGACGTAGCGCCGGGTGACCGACCAGTGGACGAAATCACATTGTGCCGCCATAACCAGCGCAGGGACATGCGCCTGCGCGAGGGCCGGTCGCGGGTCGGCGGTTGCCGCGAAATCCGCGACGAGCATCTGATTGCTGTAGAACCCCTGCAAGTTGTGATGTGCCGAGGCTCGAGGGGGCCCAGAACACGCGGTGGCGCCCCGACCGGTCAGGGCCACTGCCCGCATCCAGCTGTCAGCTTCCCGATCCGGCACGAAGGAGTGGGCCGCGTTGGGGTTGACCTCGAGCAGAATGCTCTGCAGCAGCGTTCGAGCTCGTCCCGTGAGCTGCTCGTACTCGCGGCGCCCCGCGGCGTCGCGTGCTGGCCAGGGTTCACCGACGTCCTCCGAGAGCCCACCCCAGATGGTTCCGGGTGTGACAAAGACGGCCCGCTCGACTCGGTCAGGGTGACGTGCCAGGTATTGGGCGAGCAGCGAACCGCCCCAGGATCGGCCGATCAGGATCATCTTCTCAGCGCCGATCGAGCGCCGTACTGCATCGAGATCGTCGACCGCGTGCTCGACGGTGTACTGGGTGACGTCACTCAACCGGGAGGAGCGTCCCGCTCCGAGTTGGTCGTAGGCATAGACGTCGTAGCCTCGCGCGGCCAGTTCCGCACTGCCCGTTGGCAATCCTTCGCCTGGCGTCCCTGGACCCCCGTGCAGAAACACGACCGGTGCACGCCTGCCGGGCATGGGAGGTGCCGATTGGTGGTAGTACGCGAGTCGGCCGTCGGGAACCGACCAGTATCGGACGCCCGCCGGATCGGGCTCGACCGGCATCGGGGGGAATCGGTCCAAGATGGTGTAGTGAGCGATGGTCGCCGAAATCATCGCCAGGCCGACGCTGACTGCCGCGGTCGATCGCCACGTGCCGGTGAACCGGAGAATCCTGCGAACCGCGAGCACGGCTACCACGCCGCTCGCCACGAGTACGACGTAGCCCGCGCCGAGGAAGACCCATGGCGCGTCGATGAGACGGGCCGAAAGGAGCACAACGACAAGGCCTAGCACGACGGCTAGCGCCACCCCGGTCACGCCCACCGCGACCGCCATCGCCACCCGCATCGCAGTACGCCCCGATCGAGCGCCCACGGCCACTTACATTTCTCCCTGTCTGCTGCGCGGACGCTTCAGCGAAGCGCTCTCGGCCGGTGTTCACTAGTTTCGTCTATGACTTCCTCGACCCGGTGGCCAACGACTTCTAGAATCCGGCCGTGTGGCCCGCGGTGAGAATTGGAGACCAAACTTTCGAAGCCACAGATCGTCGATGTCGTTATCTCGCCATGTTCGTGAACCGAGACAAGTGCAGCTGGTGCGCGACTGTGACCGTACGCGTCGGCCCCGCACGGTGTTTCGCGACAATCAGGTCGGCTTCACCACCGCGCGGGTCATCGGTTTCGAACGCATCAGGCCGGTGCAGCAAAATCACCATATCCGCATCTTGCTCGATACTACCGCTTTCACGTAGATCAGCTAACATTGGTTTCTTGTCGGTGCGCTGCTCGGGACCGCGGTTCAGCTGGCTCATCGCAACCACCGGAACCTCTAGCTCCTTCGCCAAAAGCTTGATCTGCCTTGAGAATTCGGAGACTTCCTGCTGACGCGACTCGACCTTCTTACCCGAGGTCATCAGCTGCAGGTAGTCGAGCACGATCAGCCGCAGCCCGGCCTTCTGATGCAGCCGGCGCGCCTTCGCACGGATCTCCATCATCGTCAGGTTCGGCGAATCGTCGATATACAAAGGCGCTTCGCTGATTTCGCTCATCCGGCGCGCCAAACGGGTCCAGTCGTCGTCGGTCATCTTTCCCGAGCGCATGTCAGCGAGCTTGATCTTGGCTTCGGCCGAGAGAAGTCGCATCACGATCTCGGACTTGCTCATTTCCAACGAAAACACGATGCTCGGAAACCGGTGCTTGATCGAGCAGGACCGCAAGAAATCCAGTCCCAGGGTCGAGTTGTGCGTTGGGATCATCGCCCGCCCCGCGAGATACATGTGGTCACCGTTATCGACCTCGACGCAGCGCACTGGAACGCTCGCGATGGGCCGGACGTCGGTGATGAATCGCGACGACACCCTCTCGGTCCCGCTGGCCCGCCGTTCCTTGTGCAACAGGGCTTTCCGGGGCAGCCCGAAGACCTCGTCATCGGTGGAGAAATTCAGGATGAACGCGGTTGAGCTTTCAACGCGGCGGCAGTCGTAACCGAGACTGACGATCAACTCGAACACTTCATCCGCCAGCCGCTGATCAGTCGTCGAAAAATCAACTGACCCGTCGCTACTCACCGCTCCGGTGGCATCCAATAAGCCGCCAAGCAGTGCGCGCCGCTGAGCTTCGGAAGCGCGGAGGTATTCCGCGGGGATGTGCGTGGCGTCGGAGGCGCCGAGCTCGCTTCCCTCGCCCTCGGCTCGCATGACGATCTCGGGTTCGACTGGGCCCATTCCCTGGCCCAGCCAAACACCCAAGGCGTACGGCGCCACGGGGAGCACACGGACCGTCGCCTGGAGTGGCTTCGAATTGGCGACGGCGTGGTTCCGGTGCAATGTCTCCGCGATGTCGCGCGTAGTCCTCACAAGCGCAGACTTCCGCGAAGCGCGGGTCTCCGTCAGCCACTGGTGCTCGGCGTCGGCGATAAGGACTGTGCCGTCGGAGAATTCAACCTCGTAGCACGGCCGGCCCACCATGATGTCCGTTGCCGCGACTACGCGCGTGGGGCGTCCGTCGGCGTCGATCAGGTAGTCCCCGACCTTGACCTCGCCCATCGTGGTCCAGCCCGTCGGCGTCGGCAGCGGCGTGTCCAGACTCAGAGCCTTGCCCATACCGGGCCTGGCCGCCACCACGATCATCTGGCCGGGATGCAAGCCGTTGGTCAACGCGTCGAGTTCCTCGAAGCCCGTCGGGACGCCCTTGGACAGCCCGCCGTTCGAGGCGATGGCGTCGATCTCGTCCATCGTCGGCTGCAGCAGATCTTCCAGCGGCAGGAAGTCCTCCGCGGTGCGCCGCTCGGTGACGTCGTAAATCTCGGCCTGCGCGCGGTCCACGATCTCGTTGACGTCCGCGCCTTCTGCGCCCGCGTAGCCGTACTGCACCACCCGGGTGCCGGCCTCCACCAGGCGCCGCAACAAGGCCTTCTCCGCCACGATTCCCGCGTAGTAACCCGCGTTGGCGGCCGTCGGCACCGTGGAGATCAACGTGTGGAGATACGGAGCACCACCGATGCGGCGCAATAGCCCGCGGCGGTCCAACTCGGCGGCGACGGTGACGGCGTCCGCGGGCTCACCCCGGCCATAGAGGTCCAGGATCGAGTCGTAGACGTTCTGATGGGCCGGCCGGTAGAAGTCACCCGGGCGCAGCCGCTCCAGCACGTCGGCGATGGCGTCCTTGGACAGCAGCATGCCGCCCAGCACAGATTGTTCGGCGGCTAAGTCCTGGGGAGGCTGGCGACCGAAGTCTTCAGAGGGAGGAGGACTGTCCATCCCGGGCTGACCGAGATCGTCGACGACCGCCATTGGGCTGCCCCACCTCCTCTTGAATTCGTCGAACTTCTGTTCGATGCACTATCAGAGGTTGTATCCCACGCCCCCGACAAGCACTCGGCGTCACGCTGACGAACCGCACCGCCGACGGCTCACGCTAGACGTTGCTGGAGCCCTCGCAAACCGAGCCTGTTCATCAACCTGTTAGTGGTTTGTGGATAGCTGGGGAAAGGGGTGTTGAGGCGTTGGGGAAAACCTGTGGATGACCGACCGTTTTTGGGTTATCACCCCAGCTAAACGCAGGGTAGCCCCGGGTGTGTGTTGTGGATGGCAAGTTCACCGGCGTGTCGGCCCCGGTTGCGATCTCGGGCGTGTTGTGTTGCCGGAGCTTATGCGCCAGGTTAACGGACGGTTAGATTAGCTGTGGCGACCCCGCCCGGATGTGTTCGCCAGAGATACAGCAATTCCCCGAGGGCAGCCACGAAGGGCTGCCACCCGGGGAATTGACGCGGACGGCTAACTCTGGGCCACGACGTCGACAGTGATGTCGACGTTCACCTCGGGGTGCAAGTGCACTCCGACGGTGTGGGCGCCAGTCGCCTTGATGTGTGCCTTGGGCAGCTGCACGGTGCGCTTGTCCAGGCTGGGTCCGCCGGCCTTCTTGATCGCCCCGACGATGTCGTTGGCGGTCACCGAGCCGAACAGCTTGCCCGAGTCGGCAGCCGACTTCACCGGCAGCTGGATCGAACCCAGCGCGGTGATGGCGGCCTTGATCTCGTCGGCGTGCTCACGATCGCGCACGGTCTTGGTCTCGCGGGCACGACGAATCTCGTCGGCCTGCTTCTGTGCACCGCGCGAGGCCACGATGGCCAGGCCGCGCGGCAGCAGGTAGTTACGTCCGTAGCCGTCCTTCACCTCGACGGTGTCGCCGGCCGTTCCGAGGTGCTCGACCTCAGCGGTCAAAATCAGCTTCATCTCGATACTTCCGTTCTCTACCGCGCCGCCGACGTGAACGGCAGCAGAGCAACCTCACGCGCGTTCTTGACGGCGATCGCGATGTCGCGCTGGTGCTGCACGCAGTTACCGGTCACCCGGCGGGCGCGGATCTTGCCGCGCTCGCTGATGTAGGTGCGCAGCAGTTGCGTGTCCTTGTAGTCGATGTCCTGCCCCTTCTTGGAGCAGAACACGCATTTGCGGGTCTTGACCGGCTTTTCCGGTGCGGGACGCCGCTTGTTGGTCTTGGCCATGGGTCAATCTCTTTCGTTCTTCACAGTCGCGCCACTGGCGCGCAAAGGATTTCGTTGGGTATCAGAAGGGCGGTTCGTCATCGCCGCCGGCGAACGAACCCGACGCCGGGGCACTGCCCCACGGGTCGTCGCCCGACTCACTGGCCGCCGCTGCCGCCGGACGGGAGCCCCCGCCACCGCCGCCGCCGCCGAAGCCGCCACCACCGCCGCCACTGCGCGAGGCCTTATTGACCTTAGCGGTGGCGTAACGCAGCGACGGGCCGATCTCGTCGACCTCGAGCTCCACAACGGTGCGCTTCTCACCCTCACGAGTTTCGAAGGAGCGCTGCTTCAGCCGGCCCTGAACGATCACCCGCGAACCGCGGGTGAGGCTCTCGGCCACGTTCTCGGCCGCCTCACGCCAGATGTTGCAGCGCAGGAACAGCGCCTCGCCGTCTTTCCATTCATTGGTCTGACGGTCGAACGTGCGGGGTGTGGACGCCACCGTGAAATTGGCGACGGCTGCACCCGACGGGGTGAACCGCAGTTCGGGGTCGGCCGTCAGATTTCCGACGACGGTGATGGTCGTGTCACCGGCCACAAGGTCCTCCTGGCATAGGCGGATGGATTCACCGCGAAGCCTACGTAAGAGCTCCGACGCGCGGCGAGGTTATCCACTGGAGCGGATAGTGAGTCCGAACCGGACTCAGTGCTTGTCGGTCCGCATCACCTTGGTCCGCAGCACGGACTCATTCAGGTTCAGCTGCCGGTCGAGCTCGGACACGGTGGCCGGCTCGGCCTTCACATCGACGACTGCATAGATGCCCTCGGCGTGCTTGGCGATCTCGTACGCCAGCCGGCGCCGGCCCCAGATGTCGACCTTGTCGACCGATCCGCCGTCACTCCGGATGACGTTCAGGAACGTCTCCAGGGACGGGGCAACGGTGCGCTCGTCGAGAGTGGGGTCAAGGATGACCATGATTTCGTATGGACGCATGGGAACCTCATCACCTCCTATGGTCGTAGCGGCCACGGCGTGTCCGTGGCAGAAGGGTCGCCTGCGTCGGCAACCCCGCTAGGTTACCGGAGTGCAGGCTGATCAGCGAAATCAGCTCCGCTGGCCGAAGTACTCCAGCGCCAGCTGCAGAGTCGCATCCGAGACCTGGTCCACCGCGCCGGCGTGGAACGGCGGCTGCGGGTCGTACTCGATCATCAGCTGGCTGGCCTCCGCGGCCCGGCGCCCGACCAGCAGCTCGACCAGCCGCAGCGCCATGTCGATGCCACTGGACACGCCGGCCGCGGTGATGATGCGCTGCGGCAGATGCTCGACGACCCGCTGCGGGGTGTAGATCGCACCGAAGGACTCCAACAGCTCGGTCGCCCGCCAATGCGTCCCGGCTGTCAAACCGGTCAGCAGTCCCGCAGCCGCCAACACCAGGCTGCCGGTGCACACCGAGGTGGTGAAGGTGGTGTGACGGTGTACCTCGCGAACCCAGTCCAGGACCGCGGCGTCCTCGACGAGCGTGCGGGTGCCGATCCCGCCGGGGAACACCAGGACGTCGGGTTCGGTGACTTCGTCGAAAGTGGCGTCGACCGTCAGCCCGAGCATTCCGTTGTCGCTGCGGACCTCGCCGCGACGACGTCCGACGAACACCACATCGATCGACGGGATGCGCTGCAGGACCTCGTAGGGGCCGATCGCGTCCAGTGCGGTGTTACGCGGGAACAGTGCTATCGCGATTTGCATCCGGTGCCTCTTGTTCCTCGACCGCATCGGCGGCGGCCGCCACGCGCGGGCGCAACCATCGCGGGAACCACGTCGGGTACGCGTCTTGGGCGCCGTCGAACACGCCCCCGGCAGGATCGTCCACCCGGCCGCCCCAGCGCACCAAATCCAGGTCGGGACGGTAGATCTGGCGAACGACCAGAACCATCAGGCCCGCGACCGCGATGTCGCGAAGTAGCACGGTGGCGGTGAACCACTGCTCGGGCAGACCCTTGTTGGCTTCGCCATAGAGGTAGTACATCCGCGGCACCCATACGAGCATGTCGATGGTCATCCAGGCCAACAGAATTCGACGGTGCGGCAGGGCGAGCACCGCCAGCGGCACCAACCACAGCGAGAACTGCGGGCTCCACACCTTGTTCACCAACAGGAACGCCGCCACCGTGAGGAACGCCAACTGTGCCACCCGGGGCCGCTGCGGCGCGGTCAGGGCGATGTACGCGATTGCCGCACAACACAACACGAACACCACAGCGACGAAGATGTTGAGGATCACCGGCGGCTGCCAAAATCCGAGGTTCGTATCGAAACCGTCCCAGCCGGTGAACGACTTCACCACGTTGTACAACGAATCCATGTCATCCCCGCGCCGGGAGTTGAGCCGGAAGAATTCCGACCACCCGCGCGGAAACAGCACCATCACCGGGAGATTCACCACGAACCAGGCGCCCACCGCGGCCACCACGGTCTTGGCGGCCTCGGGCATCCGGTCGGTGCGGATCGCCAGCACCAGCAGCGGCAACAGCAGCAGCGCCGGATACAACTTGGCCGCCACGCCCAGACCGATCAGGATGCCGGCCAGCACCGGCCTCTTGCGGGCCCACGCCAGTAAGCCACCAATCGCCAAAGCCGTTGCCAGTGCATCGAAATTGGTGAAGATCTGGAAGATCAGAACCGGGGACGCGGCCACCAGGGCGGCATCCCATACTCGACGGCCCGCCAGCCACGACGATGCCCACACCGTGGTCAGCCACGCCAAGGCCAGCCCGAACGCCGCGAAGTTGAAGAACATCACCACTTCGGCGACGACAGGCAGCGACATCATCTTGGCGACCGCCGTGTAGGTCTTGGCCAGCGCCATCGACACGTACTGGTACACCCCGGTCAGCACCGGATACTCCATGTAGCGCACCGCGGGCTTGCCGTCGTACCGGATCTGCGGCCGGCCGCTCGAGTCGGTCTCGATCCAGCTCGACTTGTACGGAAAGCGGCCCTGGCTCAACAACTCTGCCCCGTAGAGCGGCACGGTGTCGGAGTAGCACAGCTCGAAGTAGGCGCGCTGGTTCTGCCAGTTGGCGACCCGCTGGTCGGGTGTGCCGGTGCCCACCGTCTGCAGGCACGGCGCCTTCGTCGACCAGCCCAGGGCCAACACCACCAACGCCATCAGGAACATGACCCGCAACGGGGTGAAGATCCGGGTCCGGCCGATCAACGCGTGCCGGCCCACCGGGCCGCCCACGACTTCCGAGAGTGCCGCGCCCACAGCGTCATTGCGGCTCGGCATGTCACGGTCGTCCGCGCTGCGCCGATCCTCGGCCAGCGGTGCAGGCGAAACGGTGGGTCGGCCGTCGATCACGGCGGCGGAGGCAGGGGCGCGTTAGGGTCACCGCCACCCGGCGGAGGCGGTTCGGGCCCACCCGGTGGCGGCGGCGGACCGCCGCCCGGCGGAATCGTGATGGTGGTCGGCGGTCCCAGCGGAATCGTGATGCCCGGAGCCACTTCGATACTGGGCTGGATGACGGTCTCTGACGGCGGCGCGGGCGGCGGAGGCGGCGGCGCCGGGACACCGGCGTACCCACCGATCTCGGTCGGCTTGGGGAACGACTCGTTGTCCGTGCCCTTCAGCGCGCCGTCCATCGTGGCCTTCCAGATGTCCGACGGGATACCCGAGCCGTACACCTGCCCACCCGACGACGTGACCAGCGGCTGCGTGCCGTCAGTGGTGCCGACCCACACCGCCGTCGACAACGACGGGGTGTAGCCGACCATCCATGCGTCGCGGTTGGCATCGGTGTCGCCGAGCTGATTGGTTCCGGTCTTGGCCGCCGACGGCCGGCCACCCGCCAGGTTGTGCCCACGCGAATAGCCGGCGATCGGCTGCATCGCCGCGGTCACGTTGTCGGCGACCGCCTTTGGAATGCGCTGCTCGCCGCTGTTGTCGGCGGTGCTGGCATCGAACAGCACCTCACCGCGGGAATTGACGACCTTCTGCACGAAGTGCGGCTTGTGATAGACGCCGGAGTCGGCCAGCGTGGCGTAAGCCGACGCCATGTCGAGCACCCGGGACTGGTACTGGCCCAGCACCACACCGTTGTTCGGCGGGCCGCCCTTGCCGTCCTCGGACAGCGTGTGGTCCACCCCCGGGAAGCTCTCCGCGATACCGGCCCGGTGCGCGGCGTCGGCCACATCACTCGGGCCGTTCTTCAGCTTGAGCATCAACCGGTAATACGACGTGTTCAATGACCGCTTGAGTGCCTCCGCGATATTGCAGACGCCGCAGCCCTCACCTTCGACGTTGGTGATCTTGATGCCGTTGACGGTGACCGGTGAGCTGTCGATCTGATAGCCCAGACCCATGCCTTGTTCGAGCGCAGCCACCAGCGCGAACACTTTGAACGACGAACCGGTGGGCAGGCCGGCCTGCGCGAAGTCGAAGCCTTGGGCGTCCGAGCCGCCGTAATAGGCCTTCACTCCACCGGTTTTCGGGTCGATGGACACCACCGCCGAACGCATGTCTGGCATCTGGCCGTCGAGGTACTTCGACACGGCGTCCTCGGCGGCCTTCTGCGCCTGCGGGTCGATCGTCGTGGTGATCTGCAAACCCTGGGTGTTCAGGGTCTGCTCGTCGATGTTGAACAGGTCGAGCAGTTCCTTGGTGACCTGACGTTCGATCAGGCCGTTCGGCCCGGTGGTGACGTTGTTCGAGCGGGCCTGCTCCGGCGACACCGTCGGCGGGAAAACCTGTTGGGAGCGTTCGTCCTTCGACAGCGCGCCCATCGACACCATGCCGTCGAGCACCCAGTTCCAGCGCTTGGCCGCACCGTCGGGATCGACCGCGGGATCCAGGGTCGACGGCCGCTGGATCAGCGCGGCCAGCAGTGCACCTTCGGCGACTGTCAACTGCTCGACCGGCTTGTCGAAGTACGCCTTCGCGGCCGCAGAGACACCGTAGGCGCCGCGGCCGAAATAGATGATGTTCAGGTACGCCTGCATTATCTCGTCTTTGGACCATTCGCCGGTCATCTTCGTCGAGATCACGAGCTCTTTGGCCTTACGCACGATGCCGCCTACGCCGGATCGGGCGTCACCGACGAGCGCGTTCTTCACGTACTGCTGGGTGATCGTCGACCCGCCCTGAAGGTCGCCGCCGAAAAGGTTGTTCTTGAGTGCGCGGGCGAAGCCGGTGAACGAAAAGCCCGGATTGCTGTAGAAGTCGCGGTCTTCGGCGGCCATCACCGCGTTGCGGACCTGCACCGGCACCTGGTCGATGGTGACGTCGACCCGGTTACCTTCCGGGGGAACGATTTTCGCCAGCTCCGAGCCGTCGCTGGCCAGGATCGTCGACACCTGATTGGTGCGCAGGTCACCGGGCTGAGGCACCTTGACGATCAGGTAGGCCATTCCGAAGGTGATCAGCGGCAGCACGATCAACACCACGGCGGCCAGATACAACGACCGGCGCACCCACTTCCAGTTGACCTGCTGGGAGAACGTCGGCGGCGTGAACGGCGGCGGGCCACCAGGGCCGCCGGACCCACCCGGACGCCGCGGCGGGGGCGGCGGTGGAAGCTTCGGCGGCGGCGTGCCGTCCAGAGCGGCCTTGACGACGTCGACCGGGTCACGCAGCAGCGGAGGGGTGTCACGGACCGGTTCGATGATCGACGTCAACCGGTCATCGGGCGGCACCTGCCGCCGGGGCGCCGATCGGGAGGGGCCAGAACTGTCGCCCGCCGCGGGGAAGCGCGTCGTCGGTGGCTCGGAGCTACCGGACGCACTGTCGGCCCCTGATCCCGTGCGGTTGTCAGTGGCAGGCCGGTCGGGACGCCCTTCGCTATTCACTGGCCGTACGCGCGCCGGAGCGCGCCGTCTGGGTGCCACGGCGTCCTCGCGTCCCGTTGGTGGGGCGCGGCGTTCCGAGCACGTAGGACTTGACCAGGTGATTCCACTCGCAGGTCCGGCATACCTCCACCACGTGTACCGAGAATTCGTCGAATCGAGTCGCCAGCAACACCAGCTCCTCGGCCGTGCGCGCGGATCCCGACACCGCACCGAGGTGATCGCCGAACACCCAGGACACCAATGTCAGCGGCTCCTTGCGGCAGATCGGGCACATCACCGAACTGGGCTTGCCGTGAAACTTGGCGGCGCGCAACAGATAGGGATTGGCGTCGCAAACCTCCGAAACCCCAGTTCGACCGGAGTAGACCTCGGCCAGCAGGGAGCGTCGCCGCAGGGCGTAGTCCACCACCTGTCGCTGCAATCGCACGATGACCAGAGTACGTCGGGGATCTGGGCACCGACACGCAACCGACTCGCGGCGCCGCGGAATATGCGGCTGGTCTGCGGTCTTGGCGCCTGAACTCTTACGATCATCGCCGTGGCGACATCGCAGACAGCCAGCACGCGCGCCAAGGACACCGACCGCAACGACACGTGCCAGATTCTGGACACCGCGCTGTCCGAGGGGCAGCTGTCCATGACCGAGCACCAGCAGCGCGTGAAGGCGGCCACCACCGCGATGACGCTGGGCGATTTGCGCGCTCTGGTGTCCGACCTGCAAACCGCGAACGCGCCGGTCCAACTGCCCACGCTGAAGAAGCCCCGCCTTTCCGCCCCGGGAACCAACGGAAGCTGGGGTATCCGGCTCGCGATCATGGGTGTCCTGGTCGTGCTCGGCATCGGCATCGGCTGGGGCTTGTACGGCAACACACCGTCACCGCTGAACTTCACCTCGGACCCGGGCGCCAAGTCCGACGGGGTGGCCCCGATCGTGCTGACCCCGCCGCGTCAGCTGCATTCGCTCGGCGGGCTCAACGGGTTGTTCGAGCAGATGAAGAAGAAGTTCGGCAACACCGACGGAAATCGGTTGGTGATTTATCCCGACTATGCGTCGCTGACCCGCCCGGACCCCAACGACGACCGCCGCGAACTCAACTACTCCTACCGTGGCGGCTGGGACGACCCGAGTACGTCGGGGGCCAGTAGTGACGCCAAGCTGGTGGACCTGAGCAAGTTCGACGCCAAAGCAGTCGTCGGCGTGCTGCGTGGGGCGCCGGAGACGCTGAACATGAAGCCCGGCGACGTCAAGAGCACCTACCTGATCATCGAGCCCAGCCGCGACCAGACCGTCCCCGGCACGCTGACGATCTCGGTCTACGTGTCGAGTGACTTCGGCAGCGGCTACATCCAGCTCAACCCCGACGGCTCGGAAAAGCAGATCAACTACCCGTAGCGGGGCCTCTGCCGCGAGCGTGCGGCCCGATCCGGTCAGCACCGCGTGTCGCGGATGAATTCGCACGGTCGTGCGCACTCAAGTAGCGCCGAATATATCGCTCCGATACTATCGCCGGAGGTGTCGAAGTGTCGTAACGGCCGAGCAAAGGAGGTGACCCGGTGCTGGAGCTTGCCATCTTGGGTCTTCTCCTCGAGTCGCCCATGCACGGCTACGAACTGCGCAAACGGCTGACGGGCCTGCTCGGGGCGTTCCGCGCGTTCTCGTACGGCTCGCTCTACCCCGCCCTGCGCCGGATGCAGACCGACGGCTTGATCGTCGAGGACACCGCACCCGCGGGAACCACGGTGTTGCGTCGTGCCCGCCGGGTGTACCAACTGACCGATGCCGGCCGCCAGCGGTTCGCCGAGCTGGTGGCCGACACCGGCCCCCAGAACTACACCGACGACGGTTTCGGTGTGCACCTTGCGTTCTTCAACCGCACACCGGCCGAGGCACGGATGCGGATCCTGGAAGGCCGCCGGCGCCAGGTGGAAGAGCGTCGCGAAGGTCTGCGGGAGGCCATCGCGCGGGCGAGCAATTCGTTCGACCGCTACACCAAACAACTGCATCAGCTGGGCTTGGAGTCCAGCGAGCGGGAAGTCAAGTGGCTCAACGAGCTGATCGCCGCTGAGCGGGTGGCCCAAAGCCACCCAGACCAGGCCTGACGCGGCCACCGCAGTACCTGAACAGCAGCCAGTAGAAGTACGAGTTAGGAGAACGTCCCATGACGGAGCACAACGGAGCGTCGACAGATGTGCGGGTCGCCATTGTCGGCGTCGGCAACTGCGCGTCCTCACTGGTCCAGGGCGTGCAGTACTACCAGGACGCTGACGCGAACGCCACCGTTCCCGGCCTGATGCACGTGAAGCTCGGCCCGTATCACGTACGCGACGTGAAGTTCGTCGCCGCGTTCGACGTCGACGCCAAGAAGGTCGGCTTCGACCTGTCCGAAGCGATCTTCGCCTCGGAGAACAACACCATCAAGATCGCCGATGTGCCGCCGACCGACGTCGTCGTGCAGCGCGGCCCGACACTGGACGGCATCGGCAAGTACTACGCCGAGACCATCGAGATCTCCGACGAGCAGCCGGTCGACGTCGTCAAGGTCCTCAAAGACAACAAGGTCGACGTGCTGGTCTCCTACCTGCCGGTGGGCTCCGACCAGGCCGACAAGTTCTACGCGCAGTGCGCCATCGACGCCAAGGTCGCGTTCGTCAACGCGTTGCCGGTGTTCATCGCTTCCGACCCGGTCTGGGCGAAGAAGTTCGAGGACGCCGGGGTTCCGATCGTCGGCGACGACATCAAGAGCCAGGTCGGCGCGACCATCACCCACCGCGTGATGGCCAAGTTGTTCGAGGACCGCGGTGTCACGCTGGACCGCACGTACCAGCTGAATGTCGGCGGCAACATGGACTTCAAGAACATGCTCGAGCGTGAGCGCCTGGAATCCAAGAAGGTCTCCAAGACCCAGGCCGTGACGTCCAACCTCACCGGCTCGCTGGCCGGCAAGGTCGAGGACAAGAACGTCCACATCGGCCCGTCGGACCACGTCGCGTGGCTCGACGACCGCAAGTGGGCCTACGTCCGCCTCGAGGGCCGCGCCTTCGGCGACGTGCCGCTGAACCTGGAGTACAAGCTCGAGGTGTGGGACTCGCCGAACTCTGCAGGCATCATCATCGACGCCGTGCGCGCCGCGAAGATCGCCAAGGACCGCGGCATCGGCGGCCCGATCATCCCCGCGTCGGCCTATCTGATGAAGAGCCCGCCCAAGCAGCTGGCCGACGACATCGCCCGTGCCGAGCTCGAGGAATTCATCGCCGGCGAATAACTCGCACCGAGAGTGCGGTCAGATCCGGATGGGACGCCCCATCGCGATCTGGCCGCACTTTCGCGTTAGATGAACTGCGTGATCTCCGATGACGAGCTGATCCGCCTCGACGACGAATTCGCCCTGTTGCCCGAGAACGCCGAACAGGCCGGTGTCAGCGACGAGTTGCCGCCGGTCACCAGGATCTCCTCCGGCCCGATCAGCGCGCTGAAGTGGGGTGCCGAGCCGCCGCGGATCGTTTTCCTGCACGGCGGCGGACAAAACGCCCACACCTGGGACACCGTGATCCTCGGCCTCGGCGTTCCGGCGTTGGCGATCGACCTACCCGGCCACGGCCGGTCAGCCTGGCGCGAAGACGGTGACTACGGTCCCCGGCTCAACGCCGACACGCTGCGGCCCGTGCTGAACGAATGGGCGCCCAGCCCGCGACTGGTGGTCGGCATGTCGCTGGGCGGACTGACAGCGCTGCGCATCGCGACCGTCGAGCCGGCGCTTGTTCCCGAACTGGTGCTGGTCGATGTCACACCCTCCGCCCCGGAACGGCATGAACAGATGAGCCAGGCTCAGCTCGGCGCGGTCGCGCTGACGCAGGGCGAGCGCACGTTCGAAAGCTTCACCGCAATGTTGGACGTCACGATCGCCGCCTCGCCCACCCGAAGCCGGGAGTCGCTGCGCCGCGGCGTCTTTCACAACTCGAAACAGCTCGACGACGGCACCTGGACGTGGCGCTACGACTCGTTCCGCAAGGGTGCCGGCTCCGACGGGGGGTTGCCGGAGTCGTTCGCCGGTTTGTGGAACGACGTCCCGTCGATCACGATGCCCACGACGCTGGTGCGGGGTGCCAATTCGTTCTTCGTCAACGACGAGGATGCCGACGAATTCGCCCGCACCGCACCGGGTTTCCAACGTGTGATCATGGTCCCCGACTCCGGTCACTCGGTACAGGGCGACCAGCCACGCGCACTGGTGGAGATCCTGCGCGACGTGCTCGCCGGCTGAGTTTGCTTGTTGTTCACCGGTTGATTCCCAGCTGATTCACAGCCGTGTCCTAGTTTCGGCCGCATGGCTATGGTCCCGCTGAACCTGCTGATCGATCACGACGGACGCTCGGCTCGCCAGCGGATCACCTGCCGTTACCGCTGCGGTGACGCCTGTGCGCATCCCGCACCGAACACGAGCGACAACGCCTACTTCGGCGACATGGTGCGGGAGGCAGTGACGCGCCGCTCGGCGTTGAAGGCCGCCGGAGTAGCAGTGCTCGCTGTTGGCGCGGGCTCTGCACTCGCGGCCTGCTCGCAGGACGCCAAACCGACGGGACAGACCGCGCCGCCGCCCTCGGCCCCGAACCCCGGCATGAACTTCAGCGCGATCGCGCCCAACACCGAGGA
Organism: Mycolicibacterium rhodesiae; assembly: GCF_002086695.1. GTDB lineage: Bacteria > Actinomycetota > Actinomycetes > Mycobacteriales > Mycobacteriaceae > Mycobacterium > Mycobacterium rhodesiae. Next base: position 565,682 of record NZ_MVIH01000002.1, on the reverse strand, counting down.
CGCCGTCGTCATCCCGGAGGGTTACCAGCAGGCGGTGGTGATCAGCTGGGGTGACCCGGTGCTGCCCGACGCGCCCACCTTCGACGTCACCAAGCAGAGCGCCGCCGCGCAACGCCAGCAGTTCGGGTTCAACAACGACTTCGCCGGCCTGCTGCCGATCGACGGCGCCCCTGACCACTACCTCCTTGTGGTGAATCACGAGTACACCACCGAGCGATTCATGTTCCCCGGGTACGACGAAAAGCGGCCCACCCGAGAACAATTCGAGACTGCGCTGGCCGCGCACGGTCTGACCGTCGTCGAAGTCGAGCGCACCGCGAACGGCCTCAAACCGGTGCCCGGCCCCTACAACCGGAGGATCACCGCCGACTCCCCCTTCACCCTCACCGGGCCTGCCGCCGGCAGCGAGTTCGTCAAGACCGCGGCCGACCCAGGCGGTCGAGCCGTCAGCGGCACCATCAACAACTGCTCGGGTGGCGTCACACCCTGGGGCACCGTGCTGTCCGGCGAGGAGAATTTCAACTCCTACTTCGGTGCCGCCGAGGGAGCGCAGGCGCCCAGCCCGATCGACGCCGACCGCTGGAAGCGATACGGCATCAAAGTCAAACCCAGCGAACGGCTTTGGGAGACCTTCGATCCGCGGTTCGATCCCACCAAGACGCCCAACGAGGTCAACCGCTTCGGCTACGTCGTCGAGTTGAATCCGTGGGATCCGCGCTCCACTCCGGTCAAGCACACCGCGATGGGCCGCTTCAAACACGAGGCCGCCAACATCTACGTCACGCCGGACGGAACCGTGGTGGCCTACAGCGGCGACGACGAACGCTTCGATTACATGTACAAGTTCGTCTCCGCCAAGAAGATTCAGCCCGGTCGCGATGCGGCGGCGATGGCAGCCAACATGACGATCCTCGACGAAGGCACGCTGTACGTCGCCAAGCTCACCACCGACATCCCGGCCAACCAGATCGACGGCTCCGGCACCCTGCCAGCCGCGGGCGCCTTCCGCGGGTCCGGGACGTGGCTCCCGCTGCTGCGCTCGGGGCCTGACGGCGCCGCGGAGTCGTTGGTGGCCGGCATGACCCCACAGGAGGTCGCGGTGTTCACCCGGTTCGCCGCCGACAAGGCCGGCGCCACCAAGATGGACCGGCCCGAAGACTTCGAAGCCAACCCGCGCACGGGCAAGCTCTACGTGGCACTGACCAACAACAACGAGCGCGGAGCGCCGGGCAAGTCCACCGCCGATGCGCCGAATCCGCGCAACGACAACAAGAACGGCCAGGTTCTCGAGATCACCGACGACCACGCCGGCACCTCGTTCACCTGGGATCTGCTGCTGGTCTGTGGAGACCCCGCCGCGGCGGACACCTACTTCGGCGGTTTCGACAAGTCCAAGGTCAGCCCCATCTCCTGCCCGGACAACCTCGCCTTCGACAAGCACGGCAACCTGTGGATCGCCACCGACGGCAACGCGCTGTCCTCCAACGACGGCCTGTTCGCCGTCGCGCTCGAAGGACCCAATCGTGGTGAGACACGCCAATTCCTGACGGTGCCGCTCGGCGCGGAGACCTGCGGGCCGATCGTGCTGGACGACCTGGTCACCATCTCGGTGCAGCACCCCGGCGAGCACGACGACAACAGCATCGACGATCCGCTGTCGCACTGGCCCGACGGCGGCAACGGCACCGCGCGACCGGCCGTCGTGGCGGTGTGGAAGCCGGACGGGAATATCGGCGTATGACGCGACGTACGGTTGAGGTGTGACCTATCCCATTCGCATCGGCGTGCAACTGCAGCCGCAACATGCCCCCGACTACAACCAGATCCGCGATGCCGTCCGGCGCTGCGAGGACCTCGGCGTCGACGTGGTCTTCAACTGGGACCACTTCTACCCGCTCTACGGCGACCCCGACGGTGCGCACTTCGAATGCTGGACCATGTTGGGCGCCTGGGCCGAGCAGACCTCCCGCGTCGAGATCGGCGCGCTGGTCTCCTGCAACTCCTACCGCAACCCCGACCTGCTGGCCGACATGGCCCGCACCGTCGACCACATCTCCGGCGGCAGGCTGATCCTCGGCATCGGGTCGGGCTGGAAGCAGAAGGATTACGACGAGTACGGCTATGAGTTCGGCACCGCCGGCAGCCGCCTCGACGACCTCGCGGCCGCACTGCCCCGGATCAAGTCCCGGCTGGCCAATCTGAATCCGGCGCCGACCCGGCAGATCCCGATCCTCATCGGCGGACAGGGTGAGAAGAAGACGCTGCGCCTGGTCGCCGAGCACGGCGACATCTGGCACGGATTCACCAACGCCGAGAGCTACCCCGGCAAAGCCGAGGTGCTCGACCGTCACTGCTCTGACGTCGGCCGCGACCCGGCCAAGATCGAGCGATCATCGGGCGTCGAGGGCCGCGACCACGACACGATCGTCGCCAACGCCGAGGCGCTCACCGGACTGGGCGTGACCCTGCTGACGGTCGGCTGCGACGGACCGGACTACGACCTGGGCCCCGCCGAGGCTTTGGTGCGCTGGCGCGACAGCCGCTGAGGCCGATTGCCTCGCTCCTCCTCCGCCTCCTGCGTCGGCGGCGTCGGTCGACTCGGCTAACAGGGATCGAACTCCAGCGGAAGCGATTCCAGGCCGAACGTGCCGGCGGGCCACAACGTGGTGGCCTCGCCGGCCAACCGGTAGTCCGGGATGCGCGCGTGGAATTCCTCGATGGTGAGCCGTAATTCGCGGCGCGCCAGGTGCGAGCCCAGGCACCGGTGGATACCGCCGCCGAACCCGAGGTGCACGGCCTTCGCGTCGAGGTCCATCTCATTGGCGGTGTGGGCATACGGCCCGTCACGGTTGGCGGTGAACAGCATCAGCATGACTTGTGAATTCGCCGGAATCGTCACGCCTTCGACCTCCACGTCGGCCGTCGTCACGCGCGGCACCCCGGGCACGGGGCCGTCGAGACGCAGCACCTCTTCGATGAACGGCGGGATCAGCGACGGGTCCGCGGTCAACCTGTGCCGCAGCACCGGATCGTTCGCCAGGTTGAGCAACGCGAAGCCGATGGCGCCGGTGACGGTGTCGAGTCCGGCCAGGACGATCAGGAAGCACAGCCCCAAGATCTCCGCGTCGGTCCACGCCTCGTCGCCGTCGAGGGCCAGGATGTTGCTGAGCATGTCGTCGCCCGGGTGGCTGCGTTTGATCTCCAGCTGCTCGGCCAGGAAGGTGAAAAGCGCAATGCTGCAATCGATTACCGACTGCGACTGCTCACTCCCCAGTGACCCGATATCGGCACCCTTGATGATCCCGCTGACCCAGCCGAGGAACGTGGGCAGGTGCTCCAGGGGCAGCCCGAACAGCGTCAGGATGGCCTGGGTGGGGAACTTGTAGGACAGGTCGGCGACGACGTCGCAACGGCCGAGCGGAGCGAATTTGTCGATGTGCCCGCGCAGCTGAGTGCGCAGTTCGCCATCCATCGCTTCCATGCGCTTGGGTCCGAACATCGGATCGAGCACTCGCCGGTAGTCGGCATGCTTCGGCGGATCGATCGCGATCGGGATCATCGAGATGGCGTTGGCGACGCCGTCGAAGGCTTTCGCCGAGGAGAACAACTCGGGGTGCTTCTGGGCGAAGCGGACTCCCTCGTAACTGGTGATCAACCACATCTTCCCGACCCGGTATACCGGCCCCGGCCTGCGCAGATGGTCCACGGCCGCCGTACGCCCACTCGGGATCGGCGTAGCCGCGTAGTAGCCGTCGGGCATTTCCGTCGTCGTCATGGTCGGAGAGTAACGAGACTCACAGTCTCGTTACCGACGATTGCGCGAGATACCCGCAAGTAACCAGGAGGATTGCGACGAGTGCACGTCGTCTGGACGCCCCGGAGAGGGACCCGGAGAGGGAAATGCCCAAACGTTATGGGGTCAAAGAGAAAGACCTTGTCGTTGCGCACGTTCTCGACATGCTGCTCACCGGGCGGCTGCGGTCGGGAGATCGCGTGGACCGCAATCAGATCACCGCTGCCCTCGGACTGAGCCGGGTGCCCGTCCAGGAAGCCCTCAACCAACTCGAACACGACGGCATCCTGGAGTCGCGCTATCACCGCGGAGCGTTCATCCATCGCTTTGATGCCGACGTCCTGCGCGAGCACCATGAGGTGCACGGCCTGCTGACCGGTGCGGCCTCCGCGCGGGCTGCCGCCGATCCCCGCCCAGAGGTCCTCGAGCGGCTCGCCGAGCCGATGGCTGTCATGCGCGCCTCATCCGATTCGCGCGTCTTCCTCAACGCGGCCGACCTCTTCCGGGATATCGTCCTCGACGAATACGCCGGCCCACGACTGACTGCAGGAATTCGGGCATCGCGCGGGTTCATGCCTCGCGAATTCTGGGCCACCTACCCGCACACGGTGGACCAGCTCCTGCCGATCGCCGAAGCCGAACATGCCGCAATCCAGCAGTGCCGTCCGTCGGCCGCACGGCAGGCCTGCCTGGACCGCACCGACCTGATGGCCGATGTGCTCATCGCGGAACTGCGACAGGCCGGGGTGCTCACCGACTTGGATTCCGTCTGATCGCAAGGCGCACCGCGATTGCCGCGGGCAGTACCTTGCTAATGATGGCTGTTCACTGCGACCGGACACCGCGGGCCGGCATACGTCTGGCGGCACTGCTCTCGGTCCTGTTGATGATCGCCGGCCTGGTGGCCGCCGCACCGGCGGGCGCAGACCAGTGCGCCCCGCCGGGAGTCGATTCGGCCAGCGCGCTGCCGACGAACCTCGCCGCTGCAGCCAAGGGACCGGACGAGGACAAATACACCACCGCCACGGTGCAGCCGTTGACGTCGGTCAACCGGGACGCGCTCGGACTGATCACACCGGGCACACTGACGGTCGGCACGCTGTCGGACGCACCGCCGAGTATCTGCATCGACTCGAAGGGGCAGTTCACCGGGTTCGACAACGAACTGCTGCGGGCGATCGCCGACAAGCTCGGCCTGAAGATCTCATTCGTCGGCACCGAGTTCTCCGGTCTGCTCGCCCAGGTGGCGGCCCGGCGCTTCGACGTCGGGTCGTCGTCGATCACCACCACCGACGCGCGGCGGCGCACGGTGGGCTTCACCAACGGCTACGACTTCGGCTACTTCTCGTTGGTCGTCCCGTCCGGCTCGGCGATCACCGGGTTTCAACAGCTCGGGCCCGGCCAGCGGATCGGCGTGGTGCAGGGCACCGTTCAAGAGGCCTACCTCGTCGACACGCTGCATCTGCAACCGGTGAAGTTTCCGGACTACAACACCGTCTACGCCAGCCTCAAGACCCGCCAGATCGACGCGTGGGTGGCGCCCTCGCAGCAGGCGGTCGGAACGGTCAAGCCCGGCGACCCGGCACAGATCGTCGAAAACACCTTCAGCTTGGACAATTTCGTCGCATATGCGGTCGCGAATGAGAACAAGCCGTTGATCGACGCGCTCAACTCCGGCCTGGACGCCGTGATCGCCGACGGCACCTGGTCGAAGCTGTACGCGGAGTGGGTGCCGCGGGCTTTGCCGCCGGGCTGGAAGCCGGGCTCGAAAGCCGCGCCGGTTCCGCAGCTGCCCGACTTCGCCGCGATCGCCGCCGCTCACGAGAAACCCGCCGCCGGGGCGGCGGCGCCGAAATCGGTGCTGACCCAGCTGCGGGAGTCGTTCCTGGATTGGGACCTCTACAAGAAGGCCATCCCGGACCTGTTGACCACCGGGTTGCCCAACACGTTGATCCTGACGGTCTGCGCCAGCGTGATCGGATTGCTGCTCGGCATGGTGCTGGCCGTGGCGGGGATCTCCCGGTCGCGTTGGCTGCGCTGGCCGGCCCGGGTCTACACCGACATTTTCCGGGGTCTGCCCGAGGTGGTGATCATCCTCCTGATCGGTCTGGGCATCGGGCCCGTGGTCGGTGGTATCACCGGCAACAACCCCTTCCCGCTCGGCATCGCCGCGCTCGGCTTGATGGCCGCGGCCTATATCGGCGAGATCTTCCGGTCCGGTATTCAGAGTGTGGACGCCGGCCAGCTGGAAGCGTCCCGCGCGCTCGGGTTCAGTTACTCCTCCTCGATGCGGCTGGTGGTGGTCCCACAAGGCATCCGCCGGGTGCTACCCGCCCTGGTGAACCAGTTCATCTCGCTGCTGAAGGCGTCGTCGCTGGTGTACTTCCTGGGGCTGGTGGCCAGCCAGCGCGAGCTGTTCCAAGTGGGCCGCGATCTCAACGCCCAGACCGGCAACCTGTCGCCGTTGGTGGCGGCCGGCCTGTTCTATCTGTTGCTGACAATCCCGTTGACGCACCTGGTGAACTACATCGACGCCCGGCTGCGCCGCGGTCGAACTCAGCCCGACGAGGACCCGCTGGCGCCGAGCACAACGAGCCAGGAGATGGTGTGATGGCGTCACTTCATGAACCGGTTTCGCTGGCCTGCAAGGACATTCACCTCGCGTTCGGCACCAACAAGGTCTTGCGCGGCGTGGACCTAGAGGTGCCCGCCGGCGCCACGACGGCGGTCATCGGCCCGTCGGGGTCGGGCAAATCCACACTGCTGCGCACGCTCAACCGGCTCTACGAGCCGGACCGCGGGGACATCCTGCTCGACGGCAAGTCGGTGTTGCACGACGATCCCGATGCGCTCCGGCAACGCATCGGCATGGTGTTCCAGCAGTTCAACCTCTTCCCGCATCGCAGCGTGGTGGACAACGTCGCGCTCGGGCCGCGCAAGCTCAAGCGGCTGTCTGCCGAGGAATCCCGCGAACTCGCGCTCGCCCAGCTGGACCGGGTCGGGTTGAAGCACAAAGCCGAGGTTCGGCCGGCCACACTCTCCGGTGGTCAGCAGCAGCGGGTCGCGATCGCGCGGACGCTGGCGATGGCGCCACAGGTGATGTTCTTCGACGAGGCCACCTCGGCGCTCGACCCTGAACTGGTCAAAGGGATCCTCACGCTGATCGCCGAGCTGGGTTCGGACGGGATGACGATGGTCGTCGTCACCCACGAAATGGGCTTCGCCCAGTCGACGGCGGACTCGGTGGTCTTCATGGACTACGGCCAGGTGGTCGAATCCGGGCCGCCGGATCGCATCTTCAGCGCCGCCGAGACCGAGCGTCTGCAGCGCTTCCTGTCGCAAGTTCTTTAACTCGGCCGCGTAATACCGCGTATCGCGCGGTTGACAACCGCGGACCGGTTAGACTAGCGAACTATGATTGAGGCCGAGCCGCAGGTCACTGACCTGTCCGGGGACCTACAGCGGGTCCTGTCGAAGCTCTTTTCGGTCTTGCGCCGCGCCGACACCAAGTCGACCACCGCCGGAGCCGACCTCACCCTCGCACAGCTGTCCATCCTGCTGACCCTGCTGGATCAGGGTCCGATCCGGATGACCGAGCTGGCCGCACGCGAACGGGTGCGCACCCCAACCACCACCGTGGCGATCCGCCGGCTGGAGAAACTCGGTCTGGTCAAGCGGTCGCGCGATCCATCGGACCTGAGGGCAGTGCTCGTCGAGGTCACGCCGCAGGGGCTGGTGCAGCACCGCGAGGCGCTGGCGGTCCGGCGGGCCAACCTGGCCGCGTTGCTCTCGAAGCTGAGCGACGAGGAGCGGGAGACCTTGGCCAAGGCACTGCGGCCGCTCGAGCGGTTGGCCGAGCAGGCCGAGAGCTAAAGGGCTTCTAACCCAGCCAGTCGAGGACCGCGGCCGCGGTCCAGGACTGTTGCATGCTGCCGAGCGGCTCGCCGGTGAACGGTTCGTAGTACTCGGCGAAGGTGCCGTCGCTGGCCTGCCTAAGGCCTTCCTGCCGAAGCAACAGCGAACGCTCCGACCATCCGCGGCGCGCGAAAGCCCACGAGAACAACCACGTCAACACCGGCCAGACCGGCCCGCGCCAGTACTCGCGCGGCCGAAAGTCCTTGGACACCGGCGACGTCGACGGGATCACCGCGTACCGCAGGTCCGGATGCCCGCAGAACCGCGGGCCCTCCAGCACGCGCAACAACGCCCGTTCCCGATCGTGCGGCAGGCCGCCGCACAGCAGCGGGGCGAACTGCGCGGCCGTCTCCGTCGCGATCCACTTGTCCGCTCTCACGTCGAAATCGCGTGCGGCACCGGTCCTTTGGTCGGTGGTCTCGACGACGCCGGTCCGGAACCGCTCAGCCCACGAGTACAGGTCGCGGACGTCGGCGTTGGGCCGCTTGTAGTCCTCGCCGATATTGGCCAGCACATCGCAGGCGACCGCGAAAATCGCTGACACGAAGACATCTTCGACGGCGAAACTCATCACCTTCGGCAGCAGATCGTCGTCGTAACGGACCGACTTCATCTCCTCGAGCAACCACAGATACCGGTCGTACTCGGTGTCCGACGGGCGCTGGCTGGCGTCGGTGACGATGTGGGTGTCCTCGCGCTGATACTCCGGAAGATTGCCGGGAATCACGTTGGCGTACGCGGAATCCCAGCGCGGCGAGTTGTCCATGCCGGACTCCCACCCGTGATAGAGCGTGACGCGACCGTGCTCGTTCTGGTCGCGCGCCTCGGCCAGCCAGCGGTGCCAGCGCACCAGATCCGGCCACCGGCGGTCCAGGAACGACTCGGCGACCGCGCGGGTGGACCGGCCCCTGGTACGGGCGCGATCCAGAATGCGTTGCACCGCAATGGCATGCACCGGCGGCTGGGTTATCCCCGAGGTGTGCCGGGTGCGCGGGGCGTGCGCTGCGAGCGCCGAGGTAGCCCAACGGGCCGGGCCGGGGAAGTACCCGTCGACGCCGTTGGCGAACACGATGTGCGGGATCATCCCGTTGGTCCACTGCGCGGACAGCAGGGTGTCCAGTTCGACGACCGCACGCTCGACACTCAGCGGGGCCAGTCCGACGGCGACGAACGCGGCGTCCCAACTCCACATGTGCGGGTAGAGCAGCGGCGCCGCGGAGGTCATCACACCCAGGTCGTTACCGCGCAGAAGGTAGGCCGCGCGGGCCGCCAACTGTGTCGGTCCGAAGCTCGGGTCGTATGCCACGCGTTCATTCTGCGGCGCGAACCTGCGAAACGCGCGTCGGTAGGGTGGCATGTGTGCCGACCGCGTTGATCACCGGTGCCGGCGGCGGGATCGGATCCGCGATCGCCGACGCTCTGGCCCCCACCCACACACTGCTGCTGGCGGGCCGTCCGTCCGATCGTCTGGACGCCGTCGCCACCCGCCTCGGCGCCACCACCTGGCCGCTGGACCTCACCGATCCCGACGGGATCGAGGCCGCCGCCGAACCGCTCGCCGAACTGGACGTGCTGGTCCACAACGCCGGTGTGGCATACCCGGGACGGTTCGACGAGTCGACGCCCGAGCAGTGGCGGGCCTGCTTCGAGGTCAACGTGACCGGCGCCGTCGCCCTCACCCAGGCGCTGCTCCCGGCGCTGCGTGCGGCCCGCGGTCACGTCGTCTTCATCAACTCCGGCGCCGGGCTGAACGCCTCGCCCGGGCTGGCCGCCTACTCGGCGAGCAAGTTCGCCCAGCGTGCGTTCGCCGACTCCCTGCGCGCCGACGTCCCAGAATTGCGGGTCACCAGCGTGCACCCCGGCCGGGTCGACACCGAGATGCAGCAGGACCTGGTCGCCTACGAAGGCGGGCGGTACGACCCGGCGAAGTTCCTCAAGGCCTCGACGGTGGCCCGGATCGTCGCCGAGGTGATCGCCAGCCCGCCCGACGCGCACACCCACCAGGTGGTGGTCCGGCCGCGCGGCTAGCGCGCGCCGAAATCGCTAGACGACCAGGTTGACCAGTCGGCCCGGCACCACGATCACCTTCTTCGGGGTGGCACCGGCCAGGAAGGCCTGGACCTTCTCGTCGGCGAGCGCGGCCGCTTCGAGACCGGCCTTGTCGGCATCGGCGGCAACGGTGATGCGTCCGCGGACCTTGCCGTTGACCTGGACCGGGTACTCGACGGTGTCGTCCACCAGGTACTGCGGGTCAGCCACCGGAAAAGGCCCGTGCGCCAACGACTTCGGATGCCCCAGCCGCTGCCAGAGTTCCTCGGCCAGGTGCGGCGAGAGCGGCGCGACCATCAACACCAGCGGCTCCAGTGCCGCCCGCGCGCTGATGCCCTCCTTGGTGAGGTAATTGGTGTACTCGATCAGCTTGGCCGCGGCGGTGTTGTTGCGCAGGCCCGCGTAGTCCTCGGACACACCCTCGATCGTGCGGTGCAGCAGCCGCAGGGTGTCCTCGTCGAGCGCCTCGTGCTCGGAAACCCTTGTCTCGCCGGTGGACTCGTCGATTACCAGCCGCCACACCCGTTGCAGGAAGCGGTAGGCGCCGACGACGTCCTTGGTCGCCCAGGGCCGGGACGCCTCCAGCGGGCCCATCGACATCTCGTACACCCGCAGCGTGTCGGCTCCGTAGCCGTCGCAGATCTCGTCCGGGGAGATCGAGTTCTTCAGGCTCTTGCCGATCTTGCCGAACTCCTGGAACACCTCCATTTCCGGGCGAGCGTCGCCGTCGTCGCCAGGCAGGAAGAACTTCCCGTCCCGCTCGACGACATCGGCGGCCGGTACGTAAGCACCGCGGGAGTCGGTGTAGGCGAACGCCTGGATGTAGCCCTGATTGACCAGGCGGCGGTACGGCTCGCGAGAGCTGACATGTCCGAGGTCGTGCAGCACCTTGTGCCAGAACCGGCAGTACAGCAGGTGCAGCACCGCGTGCTCGACACCGCCGACGTAGACGTCCACTCCCCCGGGGTCGTCCGGGCCGTGCTCGGCCGGCCGCGGGCCCATCCAATACTGCTCGTTCTCCTTGGCGCAGAACGTATCCGGGTTGTGTGGGTCCGCGTAACGCAGCTCGTACCAGGAGCTGCCCGCCCACTGCGGCATCACATTGGTGTCGCGGGTGTAGGTCTGCAGGCCGTCACCGAGATCCAGTTCGACGTGCACCCACTCGTCCGCCTTGTTCAGCGGCGGGGACGGCTCGCTGTCGGCGTCGTCCGGGTCGAACATCACCGGCGCGTAGTCGGCGATGTCGGGCAGCTCCACCGGAAGCGCCGATTCGGGCAGCGGATGCGCCCGGCCGTCGGCGTCGTACACGATCGGGAACGGCTCGCCCCAGTACCGCTGCCGCGCGAAAAGCCAGTCCCGCAGCTTGTATTCGACGCGGGCGCGGCCACGTCCGTCCGCCTCCAACCGCTCGGTGATCACCTTCTTGGCGTCTTGGACCGTCAGGCCGTCGAGGTACTGCGAGTTCACCAGCGCACCGTCACCGGTGTAGGCCGCCTCGGAGATGTCGCCACCAGAGATCACCTCGACGATCGGCAGGCCGAACTCGGTAGCGAACTCCCAGTCCCGCTGATCGTGTCCTGGGACCGCCATGATCGCGCCGGTACCGTAGCCGACCAGGACGTAGTCGGCGATGAAGATCGGAACTTGTTGCCCGTCAGCCGGATTGGTCGCATAGACACCCAGGAAGACGCCGGTCTTCGTCTTGTTCTCCTGGCGTTCCAGGTCGGACTTGGCCGCGATAGAGCGCCGATAGGCAGCGACCGCCGCGGCCGGGGTGTCGGCACCGTTGGTCCACCGCGGGTCCACCCCGTCCGGCCACTGCGCGGCGACGAGCTGGTCGACCAGCTCATGCTCGGGAGCCAGCACCAGGTAGGTGGCCCCGAACAGGGTGTCGGGCCTGGTGGTGAAGACCTCGATGTCCGCGCCGTCGGCGTCGAACAGCACCGACGCTCCGGTGGATCGGCCGATCCAATTGCGCTGCATGGTCTTGACCTTCTCCGGCCAGTCCAGCACCTCGAGATCGTCGAGCAGCCGATCGGAGTAGGCGGTGATGCGCATCATCCACTGCCGTAACCGCTTGCGGAACACCGGGAAGTTGCCGCGCTCGCTGCGACCCTCGGAGGTGACCTCTTCGTTGGCGAGCACGGTGCCAAGCCCCGGGCACCAGTTCACCAGCGAATCGGCCAAGTAGACCAACCGGTAGCCGTCGATGACGTCTGCTCGCTCACCCGCGGACAGGGCGGACCATTGCCTGCCGTCGTCCAGAGTGCGTGCGCCGGAATCGAATTCGGCGACCAGATCGGCGATCGGGCGCGCCTTGTTCTGCTCGGTGTCGAACCAGGCGTTGTAGATCTGCAGGAAGATCCACTGGGTCCACTTGTAGAAGTCCACGTCGGTGGTCGAGAAGCTGCGCCGCTGGTCGTGCCCCAGGCCGAGTCTGCCCAGCTGGCGGCGGAAGTTGACGATATTGGCCTCGGTGCGGATCCGCGGATGGGTGCCGGTCTGGATCGCATACTGCTCGGCGGGCAGGCCGAAGGCGTCGAAACCCAACGCGTGCAACACATTGCGTCCGGTCATCCGGAAATAGCGTGCGTAGACGTCGGTGGCGATGTAACCCAGCGGATGTCCGACATGCAGACCCTCACCGGAAGGGTAGGGGAACATGTCCTGGACGAACATCTTGTCGTCCGCGACGGCCGACCCGTCGGCGGGTGCCAGCGACCCGACCGGGTTCGGGACATTGAAGGTGCCCCACCACTGCCAGTTGTCCTGCCAGGTGCGCTCGATCCGTCCGGCCAGCTCGGCGGTGTAGCGGAACCGCGGGGTGTCGGCGTCTGCGCTGCCCTGCGGTGCGGCGGTCGGGGTTTCGGTCACGCACACAGGGTATAAGGGCCGTTCACCGGTCCACCCCCGCGATAGCGCTGTGTGACCCTGGTCGCACCCTGTGCAACAGCCCGGTCTCGGATGGATTGCAGTGCGGTCGACGGTTGGTTCCAGCTCTGTTCCAGCCCTATCCGGCCTGCCCGGCGGGCCGATACAGTCGGCCTCCTGACAAGGGGTCTTACCTGGCCCGACCGTGTCGAAAAGGACAGTTGCGATGATCACGAATGCCCGTAATTGGCGGGTGGTAGTAGGTGGGATGGCCGCCGGTACGGCCGCCGTCCTCGGTTTCACCGGCGCGAACGCGTCAGCGGATCCGGTCGTTCCCGTTCTGCCCGCGCCCGTCACCGTCACCCAGACCGTCACGGTCGCCCCCGAGGTCGCGGATGCGAACGCCGTCCCCGCCGCCGCGCCCGCCGCGGCACCGGCCGCCGTCCCACAGGTCGCCGCTGTTCCGCAGGTCGCCGCTGTTCCGCAGGTCGCCGCCCCGGCCATCGCGCCTGCCGTGGCAGCTCCGGAGACCCTGGCCCCGGCCGCGTCGGGCACCCTTGCCGACTTCTTCAAGGACAAGGGCGTCAAGATGGAGCCGCAGAAGGCCAGCGGATTCACTGCGCTCAACCTGGTGCTTCCCATGCCGCGCGGCTGGACCGTCGTACCCGATCCGAACGTGCCCGACGCGTTCACCGTGCTCGCCGACCGGCTCGGCGGCGACGGGCTGTACACCTCGAACGCCCAGTTGAAGGTCTACAAGCTGGTCGGTGACTTCGATCCGAAGGAAGCCATCACCCACGGCTACGTGGACAGCCAGCAGCTGTTCAACTGGCAGGCCACTGACGCCTCGCTGGCCGATTTCGGCGGTTTCCCGTCGTCGCTGATCGAGGGCACCTACCGCGAGAACGACATGACGCTGAACACCTCGCGCCGCCACGTCATCGCCCAGTCCGGGCCGGACCGCTACCTGGTGTCGCTGTACGTGACGACCGCCGCCAACCAGGTGGTCGCCACCGCGGATGCGACCGACGCCATCGTCAACGGCTTCCGGGTCTCGTCGCCGACGGCCGCCCCAGCCCCCGCACCTGCCGCGGCGCCGCTGACCGATGCGTCGGCACCGGCCCCCGCACCCGCTCCGGCCGTCCTTCCGGCGGTGCCCGCTCTGCCGCACTGAACCCGGGCTCGTATTGTGGCCCCATGTTCATCGTCGGCCTGGTGTGCCTGGGAATGGCCGTCCTTGTCGGCGGCTCGGGCGCGTGGACACTGACCCGACCGCCCGGCGCTGACGTCACCGCCCAGGTCACGCGTGCGGTCGCACCGACCCAACTGGCCGCGGCAGTGATGCTGGCGGCGGGCGGAGTGGTCGCGCTGGCCGCACCCGCACGCACGGGGCTGCTGGTTCTGATCGTCTGCGTGATCGGCGCTCTGGGAACGATCGGCGCCGGCTCCTGGCAGGGCGCCCGATACGCCGCGCGACGGGAAGCTCAGGCCAGCGGCTGCGCAGGGAGCTGCGCGAGCTGCACGCTGTCCTGCAAGTGAGTCGCTCGGCGACCTGATGCGCGCGCTGCGTCGCGGCGTCGGACTCGACCCGTTCCTGCTGCTGCTTGTCGCAGTCGTCGCGCTGGCCACCGTGCTGCCGGCCCGTGGGACGCCGGCCGACGCCCTGTCGCTGGCAACCAAGATCGTCATCGCCCTGCTCTTCCTGTTGTACGGCGCGCGACTCTCACCGCAGCAGGCCTGGCACGGGGTGCGGCAGTGGAAGCTGCACCTGCTGGTTCTGGGCACCACTTTCGTGGTGTTCCCGTTGCTCGGACTCGCGGCCCGCGCGCTGGTTCCGTCGGTTCTGACCGACGAGCTGTACACCGGGCTGCTGTTCCTGTGCCTGGTCCCATCGACGGTGCAGTCCTCGATCGCCTTCACCTCGATGGCGCGCGGGCACGTGTCGGCGGCGATCGTCAGCGCGTCGTTGTCGAACATCGTCGGAGTGTTTCTGACCCCGCTGCTCGTTCTGGTGCTGATGCCGCTCGGCGGGGCACCCCGGGTCGACGGCTCCGCGATCGGAGACATCGTGCTGCAACTGCTGGCGCCGTTCGCCGTCGGGCAACTGCTGCGCCGGTGGCTGGCGCCGCTGGTGACCCGGCACGCGGCGCTGACCAAGGTGGTCGACCGCGGCTCGATCCTGCTGATCGTCTACGCCGCGTTCTCGGTCGGGATGACCGAGCACATCTGGAGCAGCGTGCAGCCGTGGCGGGTGGTGGCGGTCGCCGCGGTCAGCGCGGTGTTGCTCGCGGTGGTACTGGCCTTCACATGGATCACCGGCAGGCTGGCCCGGCTGGACCGCGCAGACGCGATCGTGCTGTTGTTCTGCGGGTCGAAAAAGAGTCTGGCCTCCGGGCTGCCCATGGCGCTGGTGCTGTTCCCTGCCGCCAGCGTGGGCTTGATCATGTTGCCGCTGATGCTGTTTCACCAGATCCAGCTGTTCGTCTGCGCGGTGATCGCCGCCCGCCTGGGCCGCGGCGCGGCGGCGGTCAGTTCCGGCTGACGTCGATCGGATGCGTCGCCAGCAGTGACAGCGGCAGCGGCTGGCGGCGCAACACCCGCGACCACAAGTCCACCCGTGGCTCGACCAGCACATCGGAAGGCAACGCGGACAACACAATCCAGTCGTCGCGCTCGATCTCGCCCTCCAGCTGGCCGATGGTCCAGCCGGAGTAGCCTGCGAAGATCCGCACCCCCTCCACGGCCGGGGCGATCAGATCGGGATCAGCGTCCAGGTCGATCATCACCATGCGGCCCGCGACGTGGCGCAGACCGGGCATCCCCTGCGGATCGGTGCCCACCCGTAGCGTGCCAAGACACAGCGCGGCGTCGCGCTTCACCGGCCCGCCGATGAACATCGTCTTGGGCTTGGCCGCGAGTTTCGACCACTGCGGCAACACGTTGTACACGGCGGTCTCGCTGGGGCGGTTGAGCACCACACCCAATGTGCCGCCGTCATTGTGCTCGACGACGTAGATCACGCTGCGCCGAAATGTCGGCTCCATGAGATCGGTGTTGGCCAGCAGCAACGTTCCCGGTCGTACCCGGTTCGCCGCAGGCGCGACGAAATCTTCGGGGTCCTCGGACTGTGCCACCCCACCATCATGGCATCAGCTAGGTGTTGCTGTGGTAACGGGCGCGTGTGGATATTTGTACTGTTGGTCCGATGGTCGACGCCCGCGCACCCGGTTCGCTCTGGCGATCCGTGCGCAGCCTGCCCGAGTTCTGGCGGTTGCTCGAGTTGCGGACCGCCAGCCAGTTCGGCGACGGGCTGTTTCAAGCCGGGCTCGCCGGCGGGCTGTTGTTCAACCCGGAACGGGCCGCCGACCCGTGGGCGGTGGCAGGCGCGTTCGCGGTGCTGTTCCTGCCGTACTCGATCGTCGGCCCGTTCGCCGGAGCACTGCTGGATCGCTGGGATCGCCGGGCGGTCCTGGTCGCGGCGAACCTCGCCAGGCTGCTGTTGGTGGTCGGCGTCGCGGTGCTGCTGGCCGTCGGGGCCAGCGACCTGACCGTGCTGTGCGGCGCGCTGATCGTCAACGGGTTCAGCCGGTTCGTCACCTCCGGGTTGTCGGCGGCGCTACCGCACGTCGTGCCCCGCCAGTCGGTCGTCGTGATGAACTCCGTCGCCACCGCCACCGGAGCCACCGCCACGTTCCTCGGCGCGAACTTCATGCTGTTGCCGCGCTGGCTGTTCGGCTCGGGCGACGCGGGCGCGGCCACCATCATGTCGATGGTGGCGGTGCCGATCGCGGTCGCGTTCGTGCTGTCACTGCGCTTTCCGCGGCACGTGCTCGGGCCGGACGACACCGCCCGCGCCGTGCACGGTTCGGTGTTCTACGCCGTCACCACCGGGTGGATCTACGGCGCACGCACGGTACTGAACACGCCCACCGTCGCGGCCACGCTCTCCGGCCTGGCCAGCCACCGGATGGTGTTCGGCATCAACACCCTGCTGGTCCTGGTCATCGTGCGGCACAGCGACACCCAGGCCGTCGGTGGTCTGGGCACCGCCGTCATCTTCGTCGCGGCCACCGGCCTCGGCGCGTTCCTGGCCAATGTGCTGACCCCGATGTCGATCAAGCGGTGGGGCCGGTACGCGACCGCCAACGGGGCGCTGGTGTGTGCGGCCGTCATCCAACTGGCCGGCGCCACCCTGCAGTTGGTGGTGATGATCGTGTGCGGGTTCCTGCTCGGACTGGCCGGCCAGATGGTCAAGCTGTGCGCCGACACCGCCATGCAGATCGACGTCGACGACGCGCTGCGCGGACACGTGTTCGCCGTGCAGGATTCGTTGTTCTGGATTTCGTTCATCGCAGCGATCACAGTCGCCGCGGCGGTGGTCCCGGCCGACGGCCGCTCCCCCGTCTTGGCATTGGTCGGGTCGGCGGTCTATCTGCTCGGCCTGGCAGTGCACAGCGCGGTCGGGCGTCGCACCTGAGTTTCCAAGGATGGGACTAGGTTCGTCCCATGGCAGCCGCGGACCCCATCATCGACGACCTGCGTGACGAGAGCGACGCGCTCGACGCCCTCGTCGCGCCGCTGGACCCGTCCGGCTGGGCGCGGTCCACACCGGCGCCCGGCTGGACCATCGCCCACCAGATCGCGCATCTGCTGTGGACCGATCGGGCGTCGCTGCTGTCGATCACCGACGAACCCGCGTTCGGCGCCCTGCTCGCCGCGGCCCAGGCCGACCCGACGGGCTTCGTCGACAAGGCCGCCGAAGAGTTGGCGCTCACCCCGCCCGTTGAACTACTGGCGCAATGGCGAGACACCCGCACGCAGCTGCACGCCGCGCTGCGCGGGGTGGCCGACGGCCGCAAGCTGGTCTGGTTCGGGCCGCCGATGAGCGCACCGTCGATGGCCACCGCCCGGCTGATGGAAACCTGGGCGCACGGCCTGGACGTGGCCGACAGTCTCGGTGTCGCGGTCGCGCCGTCGGCGCGGCTGAAGTCGATCGCCCACCTCGGTGTGCGCACCCGCGACTTCGCGTTCACCGTGCACGGACTCACCCCGCCGGCCGACCCGTTCCGCGTCGAACTGACGGCGCCCGACGGGAGCTGCTGGGCGTGGGGACCCGAGAACGCGGCCCAACGCGTAACCGGGTCGGCGCGTGACTTCTGCTACCTGGTCACCCAGCGCAGGCCGAGCCGCGAGCTCGACATAGTCGCCGAAGGAGCCGATGCCGCACGGTGGCTCGGCATCGCGCAAGCCTTCGCCGGGCCGCCCGGCCAAGGACGCTGACGTACCGGCCGATCTTTGCTTTGGGCAGTATCATCGCCCATCATGCGCAACCGCCTCCTGGCCGCCATCGCGGCGGGGACGGTAGGGATTGCGGTCGGCGGGTGCACGACCGGACCCTCCCTGGACCACCCCTCCTCGGCCGCAGCGGAATCGGCATCCGGTCAGGGACGCAACCCCTACGCCGCCGGGACCGTGGACCCGCCCGCTCCGGGCGCACCGGTGCTCACCGTGACGGGCGGGACGACGTCGCTGTCCCTGACCATCGACCAACTGAATGCCATGGGCAACGCGACGATCTCGATCGACGAACCCTTTGTCAACAAGCGCGAGACCTACAGCGGTGTGCCGCTGGCCATCGTGCTCGCCAAAGCCGGAATCGCCGATACCGCAACGATCGACACCGATGCGATCGACCACTACCACTACGTCAGCGTCGTCAAACCGATGATCGAATCGCAGGCCCTGATCGCCACCGAACGTGACGGCGCACCCATTCCCTACGAGCAGGGCGGCCCCATCCGGATCGTCTTCCCCGACCGCACCCCGCTGTCGTCGGTGCTCGAAGCCTGGAACTGGAGCCTGACCTCGATCACGGTGAAGCATCCGGGCGGCCCGTGATCACCGACCGCTGGCTCACCCCGCCCGGCCCTCGGCTGACCCTCAACCGCGGCCAGCAGATTGTGGCAGCTGTGCTGGTGCTGCTGCTCATCGCGCTGGTCGCGATCGGCTTTCAGTCCTCGGCCGACCAGAACGCGTACAGCCGGCACAGCGCCCGCAGCGAAGCCGCGACCACCAACACGTTTTTCACCGTGCGCGATTCGCTCACCTACATCGACCGCGCACAGCGGTATCTGCTCGGCGTCGTTCCCCGGCGCGACGTCCAGCTCGCCAGGGCGATGCTGGCTCAGCGCCTGCGGGTGATCGCGGCCAACGGTGTGACCGCCGGCGACAGCACGAGCCCCGACTACCGCACCGCACTTGCCGCACTGGACGCGGTGGTTGCCAAGGCGCCGCCCGGTCTGCTGCCCGTCGGGCAACGCGACCGCTGGGCCGGCGCCATCCTGCCGCTCTCCGAGGCCCTCTCCGAGCGGGCACACGAGCTGGCCGCCGACAACCAGATCGAACAGCACCGGATGGATCGCCTCGCCGAGCGGAACCTGCTGCGCGGCCGGGTGGTCCAGCTGACCATGCTGATCGCCGCCCTGATCCTCGCCGGGATTCTGCTGTGGTGGGTTGCAGCCAATGTGGTGCGCCAATACCGAAGCGCCCGAGAGGCTTTCGATGACGAGCGAGAAGTGCTGCGCCAGACCGAATTCCGCCTCGATCGCGTTTCCGCGCTGGAACGCGGCCAGGCGCAGATCCTGGAGCGCATCGCCACCGCTGGCCCGGTGTCATCGGTCCTGCGCCAGATCGTGCAGCTGGCCGCCGACGTGTCCGGGGCACCAGCCGTCCGACTGTCGATCGGCAGGCGCACAGTCATCTACCCGCCGGGCGCCGACGTGTCGGGCACGCCGGCGTGGGCCGGCGTCGTCACCGACAACGTCGACGGGTCAGGGACGCTCCAGGTGTTCGGCGACCCCGAAGCCCTCGACGAACTCGCCCACACCGCCCTGGTGCGGTGCCGGGACCTGGCGGTGCTGTCGCTCGAACGCGATGCGTCCGCGCGCCGGCTGTCCTACCAAGCCAGCCACGACGCCCTCACCGGCCTGGCCAACCGCAGCCTGCTGCTCACCCGGCTGTCGAAAAGCCTGCTGCTGTCCCGCCGCCGCGGAACGCCGCTGGCGCTGCTTTTCTGCGATCTGGACCGCTTCAAGATGGTCAACGACTCGATCGGGCATGCCGGCGGAGACCAGCTGCTGATCGAGGCGGCCCGGCGGCTGTCGGCGACCGTGCGCGAAAGCGATACCGTGGCACGCCTTGGCGGCGACGAGTTCGTGGTGCTCTGCCCGGAACTGCCGGACCGCGCGCAGGCCCTCGCATTGGCCGAACGAATCCGCACCGCACTCAGCGTGCCGTACACCATCGACGGCAAGGAAGCGTTCGTCGACGTCTCCATCGGCATCACCTTCGCCGACGAATCCACCGTCTCCGGTCACGAGCTGATGCGGGAAGCCGACGTGGCGATGTACCGGGCCAAGCTCACCGACGGCCACCACATCAACGTCTTCGACTCGACGCTCGAAGCCGAGGTCGCCCAGCGCCTGGACCTGGACGCCGCACTGCGGCACGCCGTGGAGCGTGGCGAGCTGCGGGTCTCCGCCCAACCGATCGTCGTGCTCGACACCGGAGTGATCACCGGCTTCGAGATGTTGCTGCAATGGCACCGCCCCGGACTGCCCGTCCTGTACCCCGGTGCGTTCATCCCGCTGGCCGAGGACAACGGCATGATCGTCGAGATCGGCCGCTGGGTGCTGCGCGAAACCATCCAGACCCTCGCCCAGTGGCGCGCCGACGGGCTGGCGCTCGACCTGACCATGTCGGTCAACGTGTCACCTCGCCAGGTGCGGGAAGCCGGCTTCGCCGAAGAGGTGCTGCAGATGCTGGCGGCGGCCGGCTTGCCGCCCGAGACACTCATGATCGAACTCACCGAACACGCGCTGGTCGACCTGCGGGTGGCGCACCCGACCCTGGCCCGGCTGCGCGAGGCCGGCGTCCGCGTCTCCCTGGACGATTTCGGCACGGGCTATTCGTCGCTGACCCAGCTGCGCACGCTGCCCGTCGATCAGATCAAGCTCGACCGCTCGTTCGCCGCCGCCCTCGACGAGGGCGACGACAAGCAACGCGCGGTCGTCCAGTCGGTGGTCGCTTTGGCCAGCGCGCTGTCGCTGGACCTGGTGGTGGAAGGCATCGAGACCGTCGCCGAGCGCGACACCTTGCTGGATCTCGGCGCCGACAAGGGGCAGGGCTTCCTCTATCACCACCCCGTGCTGTGGGACGCCGCCCGAGCGCTGCTCGAGTCGGGCGGGGTGTGCACGGTGCCGTCGGACGGCGACTACACCGGGCCTGCGTCGTCGGAGAATCCGTCACCGTCGGAGTCGACGAACGTGACGTCCCAGCGGCCATCCCCGTCGGTGTCGACGTAACCGGTGTCGAATCCGCCGCCGGGCCCGCTGCGCAGTGCCCGATCGGCCAACCCGTCGTGGTCGACGTCCAGCACCCGGTCCGGCCGCCCGTCCCCGTCGAAATCGATCGGCCCGGCCGCCGTGTGCTCGACGCCGTCGAGACCGAACCAGCGCAGCGGGCCGGCCGGGCCGGCCGGAGTCATCGCCCATGTCCCCGACCCGTCGTCGGTGAATACGTGCTCCGCGGCATCGTTATCGAGGTCGACGGCAGCATGGTCGGCCAGACCGTCGTCGTCGAAATCGGCCAGTGCATCATCGAAGGCGCCGTCGCCGTCGAGGTCGAGGCGCACCCCGTCGAGGTCGCCGTCACCGTCGACGTCCACCTCGGGGTGACCGCTGAACATCGCCGCCGTGCCGTCCCCATGCCCCAGGCAGTAGTCCATACCTACCTCAGACGCCGGGCGGGCCCTTCGGGTTCCGTTCGTTCCACCACGCCAACAGTTCGGCCACGGCCTCGTCGTGCTCGAGCGGGCCGCGGTCCAGGCGCAGTTCCTTGAGGAACGACCAGGCCTGCCCCACCTGCGGGCCGGGCGGGATGTCGAGCAACCGCATGATCTCGTTGCCGTCGAGGTCCGGACGCACCCGTTGCAGGTCTTCTTTGGCCGCCAATTCGGCGATCCGCTCCTCGAGCTCGTCGTAGTTGGCCTGCAACCGCGCCGCCCGGCGCTTGTTGCGCGTGGTGCAGTCGGCGCGGACCAGCTTGTGCAGCCTGGGCAGCAGCGGTCCGGCGTCGGCGACGTAGCGGCGCACCGCCGAGTCCGTCCACTTGCCGCCGCCGTAGCCGTGGAACCGCAGGTGCAGATACACCAGCTGCGACACGTCGTCGACCATCTGCTTGGAGTACTTCAGCGCCCGCATCCGCTTGCGGACCATCTTCGCCCCGACCACCTCATGGTGGTGGAAGCTCACGCCGCCGTCGGATTCGTGGCGGCGGGTGGCCGGCTTGCCGATGTCGTGCAGCAGCGCGGCCCAGCGCAACACCAGATCCCGCTGGTCCGGCTCTTCGAGAGCCATCGCCTGCCGTAGCACGGTCAGCGAGTGCTGGTAGACGTCCTTGTGCTGATGGTGCTCGTCGATGGCCATCTGCATGCCACCGATCTCGGGCAACACCACGTCGCCCATCCCGGTCTGGACCATGAGGTCGATGCCGGCCACCGGATCCTCGCCCAGCAGCATCTTGTCCAGCTCGACGGCGACCCGCTCGACCGTGATCCGGCCGAGTTGCGGCGCCATCTCCACGATCGCGCGACGCACCCGATCGGAGACGCCGAAGCGCAGCTGGGAGACGAAGCGCGCCGCCCGCAGCATGCGCAGCGGGTCATCGCCGAACGACACCTCGGGCGCCGCCGGGGTGTCCAGGACCCGCTCCCGCAACGCCGCCAGGCCGCCCAGCGGATCGATGAAGTCGCCGGGGCCATCCGCGGTGATGCGCACCGCCATTGCGTTGACCGTGAAGTCGCGGCGGACCAGATCGTCCTCGAGCCGGTCGCCGTAGTGGACCTGGGGGTTGCGGGACACCTGGTCGTAGCTGTCGGCGCGGAAAGTGGTGATCTCCAGCCGCTCGCCGTACTTACCGACGCCGACCGTGCCGAACTCGATGCCGGTATCCCACAGCGCGTCAGCCCATGGCCGCACGATCCGCTGAACCACCTCGGGCCGCGCGTCGGTGGTGAAGTCCAGGTCCGGGTTCAGCCGTCCCAGGACGGCGTCGCGCACACTGCCGCCGACGAGGTAGAGCTCGTGGCCGGCCGCGTCGAACAGCGCACCGACTTCGCGTAACAGCGCACCCTGTCGATTGAGCGCGACAAGGGCCCGGGCGAGCAGTTCGACGTCGTGGTGGGCTTCGGACACGTGGCAGAAGCCTAGTCGTGTACCGGCGAGTGCGGTCGGGACGCCATCGGTGTGCCAGCTACTATCGCTTGGGTGTCGGACGGCGAACAGGCCAAACCACGACGGCGCCGAGGGCGTCGCCGCGGCCGTCGCGCGGCCGGTCCGGCAAATTCCACCCCGGCGGACTCCGGCGCCACCGAAACCTCGGACAACGCCACCGCATCCCCCGCCGTCAACGGCAGCAACGGTGCGCCCCGACCGGGCAAACCGGGCCGCCCCCGTCGGACGCCCGCGCGGCTGCGCACCGTCCACGAAACCTCGGCGGGCGGACTGGTCATCGACGGCATCAACGGGCCGCCCGAAGCTCAGGTGGCCGCCCTCATCGGGCGGGTCGACCGGCGCGGGCGGATGCTCTGGTCACTGCCGAAGGGCCACATCGAACAGGGTGAGACCGCCGAGGAAACCGCCATCCGCGAGGTCGCCGAGGAGACCGGTATCCGCGGGCAGGTCCTGGCCGCGCTCGGCAGCATCGACTACTGGTTCGTCACCGAAGGCCGCCGGGTCCACAAGACGGTGCACCACTACCTCATGCAGTTCTCCGGCGGTGAACTGTGCGACGAAGACGTCGAAGTCACCGAGGTGGCCTGGGTTCCGGTCGGTGAACTGCCGAACCGACTGGCCTACGCCGACGAACGCCGACTCGCCGAAGTCGCCGGCGAACTGATCCAACTCCTGCAGTCCGACGGTGTCGCCGCGCTGCCGCCGCTGCCGCGCACCACCCCTCGCCGGCGCCCCCAGACGCATTCCCACACCCGCAACCGTCGCTCGGACGACTCAGGACCGCGTCAATCCGGCCCGCGCACGAACGGCTGCGGACCGGGAACGTGACCATGCCGAGGCGGGTCGGCAAGCTGCCCCGGATCGTGCTGGTCCTCGGTTTCCTTGCCTTGCTCGCGATGCCAACGACCGCGCCGGCCGCCGCCGGCGAGCCCGGGTCGGCGCCCTTCCTGCACGTGCGGGTGGACAGCGTCACCCCGGATCTCATCACCACCACCAGCGAGCCGACCGTCACCGTCACCGGCACCGTCACCAACGTCGGCGACCGTCCGGTGCGCGACGTCGTCGCCCGCCTCGAACACGCGCCCGCGGTGACCTCCTCGGCGGGACTGCGCACCAATCTCGGCGGAGCCAACGACCAATTCCAGCCCGTCGGCGAATTCACCGCCATCTCGCCCGAGATGCAGCGCGGCCAGGCGGTCGGATTCACCTTCAGTTATCCGCTCCGCTCGCGCGCCGCGCCGTCACTGGACGTCGAACAGCCCGGGGTGTACCCGCTGCTGGTCAACATCAACGGCACCCCGGACTACGGCGACGCCGCCCGCCTCGATGACGCCCGCTTCTTGTTGCCGGTCTTGGGTGTGCCGCCCGACGCGGCCAGCGCCCCGGCGGACGCCTTCACCGACGTCGTCCCTCCGGATACCACCAAACCTGTTGCGGTGACCATGCTGTGGCCGCTCGCCGACAAGCCGAGGCTGGCCCCCGGGGTGCCGGGCGGCAGCACACCGGTGCGGTTGATGAACGACGACCTGGCCGTGTCGCTGGCCGCCGGTGGCCGGCTGGACTCGCTGCTGTCGGCGGTCGATTTCGCCACCAGCCCCCCGGTGGATCCCGGCGGGGATACCGCGCGAGCGCTGTGCCTGGCGGTCGACCCGGACCTCCTGGTCACCGTCAACGCGATGACCGCGGGCTACGTCGTCTCCGACTCGCCCGACGGGCTCGGCGCCGCCTCGCATCCCGGTACCGGACAGGCCGCCGCGGCGGCCTGGCTGGACAGGTTGCGCGCCCTGGCCAAGCGGATGTGCGTCACGTCAACGCCGTACGCGCAGGCCGATCTCGGCGCGCTACAGCGGGTCGGGGATGCCGGGCTCAACGCCGCGGCAACCGTCAGCGGCAGCGACATCATCGATCAGATCCTGGGCATCGCGTCGTTGCGCGGTGCGACGGTCCTGGGCGACGGCCCGCTGACGCCCGCCGCGGTCGACCTGCTCGGCGGCCAGGGCCCGACAGTCGCGATCGCGGCCGCCAACTGTTCAGCCCAGGACTCCGCGACCGGGGAGCCGATGATCGCCGACGTGAGCCCACGCCGAGTGTCGCCGCAAGTGGTGATGGCGCCGTTCGACCCGGCCGTCGGCGCCGCGCTGGCCGGCGTCGGTACCGACCCCGATCTGCCCACCTATCTTGATGCGTCGCTGGACGTTCCGCTCGAGCACGACTCGATGGTCGCGCGGCGTCAGGACGCCATCGCGTCCATGCTGTGGCGGGGATTGCAGCCGAGCGCCGAACCGCGCCAGCAAATTCTGCTTCCCCCGCTGAAGTGGAGCCCGCAACCCAGCGACGCGCAGTCGATGCTGACCGCGCTGGCCACCACCATCCGCTCGGGCTTGGCGTTCGCCCGCCCCCTGAGCGACGTGATCACGCAGGCGGCGCAGACCGGACCGGGACCCGGCCCCGACCTGTCGCAGGACACCCGAGGCGGCTTTGACGACGACGTCATCTCCACGATCACCGGGCAGATCGGCCGGCTGTGGGGGCTGACCGCGGCGCTCACGACCGATCCTCGGACCGGGCTGACCGGGTCGCAGTACACCGCGCCGCTGCGCGAGGACATGCTGCGCGCCCTGAGCCAGACCGAACCGCCCGATGAGCGCAACAGCCTCGCCCGGCGCAGGCTGGAAGTCGTCGGCACGACGATCAACGACCTTTTCGGCGCGGTGACGATCGTCAACCCCGGCGGGTCGTACACGCTGGCCACCGAGCACAGTCCGCTGCCGCTGGCGGTGCGCAACGACCTGGCCGTCCCGATCCGGGTTCGCCTGCAGGTCGATGCCCCGCCCGGGATGACCGTCACCGATCTCGGCGAGCAGGAGATCCCGCCGGGGTACCTGCCGCTGCGAGTCCCCATCGAGGTGCACTTCACTCAGCGCGTCGCCGTCGACGTCACCCTGCGCACCCCCGACGGGCTGCAACTCGGTGAACCGGTCCGCCTGTCGGTGCACTCGAACGCATACGGCAAGGTGCTCTTCGCGATCACGCTGATCGGCGGCACCGTGCTGGCGGCGCTCGTCGGGCGCCGGCTCTACCACCGCTTCCGCGGCCAGCCCGACCCCGCCGACCTGGACCGCCCGCGCCGGGCCTGGACCGAAGGCCGCGAATGACGCCGCCGCCCCGTCGGCCGGTCGCCTACGTCCGGCCCGGTCCCCGCACCCGCGCGGTGCGCGCCGAACTGTCCGACGCCGCGGTGGTGTCGCGGTCCTGGGGCATGGCGCTGGCCACTCTGGTCAGCCGCATCACCGGATTCATCCGCATCGTGCTGTTGGCCGCGATCCTCGGTGCGGCACTGTCGAGTGCGTTCACCGTCGCCAACCAGCTGCCGAACCTGATCGCGGCGCTGGTGCTGGAGGCCACCTTCACCGCGATCTTCGTCCCGGTGCTGGCCCGCGCCGAGCGCGACGACGCCGACGGCGGCGAAGCGTTCGTGCGACGGCTGGTCACGCTGGCCACCACCCTGCTGCTGGTCGCCACCATCCTGTCGGTGGCGGCGGGTCCGCTGCTCGTGCGGCTGATGCTCGGCCAGGACCCGCAAGTCAACCAGCCGCTGACCACCGCGTTCGCGTACCTGCTGCTGCCGCAGGTCATCTTCTACGGACTGTCGTCGGTGTTCATGGCAATCCTGAACAACCGCAATGTGTTCGGGCCACCGGCCTGGGCTCCGGTGGTCAACAACATGGTCGCGATCGCCACGTTGGGGTTGTATCTCATTGTCCCAGGCCAGCTCTCGGTCGATCCGGTGCAGATGGGCAACGCCAAGCTGTTGGTGCTGGGCATCGGAACAACGCTGGGTGTGGTGGCCCAGACGGTCGTGCTGCTGGTGGCGATCCGCGCCGAGCGGATCAGCCTGCGCCCGCTGTGGGGCGTCGACGACCGGCTCAAGCGGTTCGGCGCGATGGCCGGCGCGATGGTGCTCTACGTCCTGATCAGTCAGATCGGTCTGGTGGTCGTCAACCAGATCGCCAGCACCGCGGCCGCCTCCGGCCCGGCGATCTACAACTACACCTGGTTGGTGCTGATGCTGCCGTTCGGCATCATCGGCGTCACCGTCCTGACGGTGGTCATGCCGCGGCTGAGCCGCAACGCTGCCGCCGACGACACGCCCGCCGTGCTGGCCGACCTGTCACTGGCCACCCGGCTCACGATGGTCACGCTGATCCCGATCGTCGCGTTCATGACCGTCGGCGGTCCGGCGATGGGCAGCGCGCTGTTCGCCTACGGCAAGTTCGGCGAGGTCGACGCCAACTACCTCGGCGTGGCGATCAGCCTGTCGGCATTCACCCTGATCCCCTACGCGCTGGTGCTGCTGCAGCTGCGGGTGTTCTACGCGCGCGAACAGCCGTGGACACCGATCCTGATCATCATCGCGATCACGGTCGTCAAGATCGCGGCATCGCTGGTGGCCCCGCACCTGACCGACGACAAGGAACTCGTCGCCGGCTACCTGGGCCTCGCCAACGGGCTGGGCTTTTTGGCCGGCGCAATCCTGGGTTATGTGCTGCTCCAGCGGGCGCTGAAACCGCCGCGTGGCACGCTGCTCGACCTGGCCGTGGTTCGCACGATCCTGGTCACCACCGCCGCATCGCTGCTGGCCGGGCTGATCGCCTACGTCATCGACCGGCTGCTCGGACTCAAGGTGCTGACCGAACACGGCGGCGGGGCGGGGTCGCTGCTGCGGCTGGTCGTGCTCGGCGTGATCATGCTGCCGATCCTCGCGGCGGTGATGCTCGCCGCGCGCGTTCCCGACGCGGTGGCGGCCTGGGGCGCGGTCAAACGCCGCATCGCCCGCACCCCGCCGCAGACCGTCACTTCGGCCGCTGCGCTCGACCGGCCGCAGGTCCCAAGGCAGTTCCCGTACCCTGAGCACAGCAATTCGTACGGGGCCACGGGCTCGACGGGGAAAGGACCGGAGGTGAACGACCAGCCCTCGGGCAGTCCTGCCGGCGAGCCAATCGGAGACGCCACCACAAAGATCCCGCGCCAGTCCGCGGACGACTTCCAGCCCGATGTGGCCCCTGAGCCCCACGACGTGCCCGACGTCCGCGTCGGCTCCGTGGCACCCACAGTCCCGCCCAAGCAGCCCAACGCCGACTTCGCCGGCGACCCGACCCGCGAGCCGCTCGGCTTCGAGTCGCCCCGGGAACCGGCAATGGAATCCAGCGCCGCCGACGAGGACACCAACCTGATTCCGGGAGCCAGCATCGCCGGCGGGCGGTACCGATTGCTGGTCTCGCACGGCGGCCCGCCCGGACTGCAGTTCTGGCAGGCGCTCGACACCGCGCTCGACCGGCAGGTGGCGCTCACCTTCGTCGACCCCGAGCGCACCATGTCCGACGAACAGGTGCAGGAAATCCTTTCCCGCACACTCAAACTCAGCCAGATAGAACGGCCGGGCATCGCCCGGGTCCTCGACGTCGCCAACACCGGCGCCGGTGGTCTGGTGGTTTCGGAGTGGATTCGCGGCGGCTCACTGAAGGAAGTCGCCGACACCTCGCCATCGCCGATCGGCGGAGCGCGCGCGGTTCAGTCGCTGGCCGCGGCGGCCGACGCAGCGCACGGCGCCGGCGTCGCGCTGTCGATCGACCATCCCAGCCGGGTGCGGGTCAGCATCGAAGGCGATGTCGCGCTGGCATTCCCGGCGACGATGCCCGGCGCCACCCCCGAAGACGACATCCGCGGTATCGGTGCCGCCCTGTACGCCCTGCTGGTCGACCGGTGGCCGTTGCCGGAGAATGGCGTGCCCAGTGGGTTGGAGTCGGCCGAGACCGATCCGGCCGGTGAGCCACTCGAACCGCGTGCGATCGACGGCGCCATCCCGTTCCAGATTTCCGCAGCCGCCGCGCGCTCGGTGCAAGTCGGCGGTGGAATTCGTTCGGCCCCAACTCTTTTGAACCTGCTGCAGCAGGCCACCGCGACCGCGGACCGCACCGATCTGATCGAGCCCGTCGACCCGGTCGGCGGCCCTGCCGCAGCCCTGCCCGCCGAACCGGCGGATGCCGTAGCCCAGGCTCGTCGCAGGCGCAATCTGCTGATCGGCGTCGGTGTGGGAGCCGGAATCCTGGTGCTCGCGCTGATCGTGCTGGCCTCGGTGCTCAGCAGCATCTTCGGCGACGTCGGCGGCGGCCTCAAGGGTGATCAGCTCGGGCTGAACCCCACGACGTCGCAGACCGCCGCCGACAACAACGCGGCCAGTGGAAGCGTCGTGAAACCCGTTAAGGTGACCGTCTTTTCACCGGGCGGCGGCGCCGACAATCCGGACAAGGCAGAACTGGCCGTCAGCGGCGGGCCCGGTACCGGCTGGTCCACCGACACCTACACCGACCCGAATCCGTTCCCCAACTTCAAGAACGGCGTCGGCCTGCTGCTGCAACTGCCCCAGCCGACCACGGTCGGCAGTGTGTCGCTGACGGTGCCCAGTACCGGTACCGAGGTGCAGATCCGCTCCGCGTCGTCAGCCAACCCCACCACCCTCGACGACACCACGGTGTTGACCCAGCCCACCGCAATGCAGCCGGGCGCCAACACAATTCAGGTCAACGCGAAGTCACCGACCAGCTACCTGGTGGTGTGGATCTCCACGATGGGCACCACCGACGGCAAGAACAAGACCGAGATCTCCGGGTTGACGGTCAAGGCCGCCGGCTGATTCCCTAACAGCCCGTCCCCCGGGTGAAGTGCCTGCGGACGGCGGGAAACCTAATGTCCGGCCATGCTCAGCTTTCTCGGCCCGGCCGTCGTTCGCAGCGATGCCCAGCTGCTGGCCGCTCATGTCGCCGGCGACCGCTACGCCTTCGAGGAGCTGCTCGGCCGACACCACCGCAGGCTCTACCAGCTGGCGCGTCGGCGGACCCGCAGCCCTGAGGACGCCGCCGACGTCATCCAGGACGCGATGCTGGCCGCGCACCGCGGTGCACCGTCGTTCCGCCACGACGCGGCGGTCGGCAGCTGGCTGCATCGCATCGTGATCAACGCTTGTCTGGACCGGTTGCGCCGTGATGCGGCACAGCCGCCCACCGCCCCGTTGGTCGACGAGCACGGCGTCGGTGACCGGACCGGCGGGGTCGACACCGCGCTGGTGGTGCGGCGCGCGCTGATGCGCCTGCCGGCCGATCAGCGGGCCGCCGTGCTGGCCGTCGACATGCACGGCTATTCGGTGGCCGACGCGGCTGCACTCCTGGGCGTTGCCGAGGGCACCGTGAAGAGCCGCTGCGCGCGCGGGCGGGCCCGGCTGACGGGCCTGCTGCGCCCCGACGGCCCGCCCGCACCCGGCTGACACACTGGTCGAGTGGAGCCCACGCACACCGTCACCCCGGCGTCTGACGGCCCCGCAGCCCACGCGCGGCGCCCGGCCGGCCGCACTGGCCGGCTGGTGGCCGCCGGCATCGGCGCGGTGGCCGTGCTCGCCGCGATCGGTCTCGGCACCACGGCACTGCTGACGTCCGGTGGCCCCGCCACCAGCACCTTGACGAGTGCGAGCATGATCACCGTCACCCCGAAGATGCCGATCAGCAGCCGTGAACTCAACTCACTGATCGCCCGCAGCCCGGACTTCGGCGCGCTGGCCGACCCCAAGCGACGGGCCGCGTGCCTCAGTGCGCTCGGCTATCCCGGATCGGTGCAGGTCCTGGGCGCCAAGCAGGTACAGGTCGACGGCAAACCGGCCATCGTGCTGGTGCTGCCCGGCGACCAGCCCGACGTGATCGTGGGCGTCGCCGTGGCCGCCTCGTGCAGCTCCGTGGACACCGGATTGATCGCTGACACGACCGTCCGACGCCCATAGTGCACGGCGGGGAACAGCGCGGCCTACCCTGTTGTTTGACCAGGTGCCCACAAGGCACCCGACGCAGAAAGGCTGGTATGAGCGCCAACCCAGTTCATGACGTCATCGTCATCGGATCAGGCCCCGCCGGCTACACCGCGGCCATCTACACCGCTCGCGCGCAGCTGCAGCCGCTGGTCTTCGAGGGCACGTCCTTCGGCGGCGCCCTGATGACCACCACCGAGGTGGAGAACTTCCCCGGCTTCCGTTCGGGCATCACCGGTCCGGAGTTGATGGACGAGATGCGCGAGCAGGCCCTGCGCTTCGGCGCCGATCTCCGGATGGAAGACGTCGAATCGGTCGACCTGGACGGACCCGTCAAGAAAGTGGTGACCGGCGACGGCGAAACGCACCTGGCCCGATCGGTCATCCTGGCGATGGGTGCCGCGGCCCGCTACCTCGGCGTGCCCGGCGAACAAGAGCTACTCGGCCGCGGCGTCAGCGCCTGCGCCACCTGTGACGGTTTCTTCTTCAAGGAGCAGGACATCGCCGTCATCGGCGGCGGCGACTCCGCCATGGAAGAGGCGACGTTCCTGACCCGCTTCGCGCGCAGCGTCACCCTGGTGCACCGCCGCGACGAGTTCCGGGCGTCGAAGATCATGCTGGAGCGCGCCCGCGAGAACGACAAGATCACCTTCTTGACCAACACCGCGGTCGACGCGGTCGAAGGTGACACCACCGTCTCCGGCCTGCGCGTTCACAACGTGCTCACCGGCGAAGAGTCCGTCCTGCCGGTGACCGGCGTGTTCGTCGCGATCGGTCACGACCCCCGCTCGGAGCTGGTGCGCGGCGCCGTCGAGCTCGACCCCGAGGGCTACGTGCTGGTGCGCGGCCGAACCACCGCCACCTCGATCGACGGCGTATTTGCCGCAGGCGACCTCGTCGATCACACCTACCGGCAGGCCATCACCGCGGCCGGGATGGGCTGTTCGGCCGCGATCGACGCCGAACGCTGGCTGGCCGATGCCGACGACACTGCAACCACCGAGATGATTGGAGCACACCAATGAGCGAAGGCGGCGCGACCGTAACGGTCTCCGACGACTCCTTCTCCCAGGATGTCTTGTCCAGCAATACCCCTGTGCTGGTTGACTTTTGGGCCACCTGGTGCGGTCCGTGCCGGATGGTCGCCCCCGTCCTCGAGGAGATCGCCACCGAGAAGGCCGGCGCGCTGACGGTGGCCAAGCTCGATGTCGACGCCAACCCGGCGACGGCCCGCGACTTCCAGGTGGTCTCGATCCCGACCCTGATCCTGTTCAAGGACGGTCAGCCGGTGAAGCGGATCGTGGGCGCCAAGGGCAAGGCGGCCCTGCTGCGGGAGATCGCCGACGTCGTCTGACCCAGGCGGACCAACCTTGTGCTCCTCCCCCGTCTGAGGCAGGAGCGGCCTATTCGCCGCACGCCTGAGACGATTCCGTTATCAGCGGCGTCGCCAGCCGTTTTCCGGAATGCGGTGAGGTTCTGAGAGAATGCTCCCTAGCCTGTGTGCAATCGTCAGCCCTGGCGACACGGAGCTGACAACGGCGATCGAAGGGCCCTGTATGTCGAGTCTTCGCCACGGTGCCGGGGGCGATGCCTCCTCGCACCGGAGCGGTCGTGATGACGTGTTGCGCCGCGGTGACCGCAGCAACGCTGTCATCGAGATCCGCGAGGCGCTCTCTGCGCTCGGCCTGGTCGACAGTCCCGACGCGAACCTGACGACTGGTAAGCGGGTGGCTGTCGACGTGTTCGACGCCGACCTCGACCATGCGGTGCGGGCGTTCCAGCAGCGCCGCGGTCTCCTGGTCGACGGGATCGTCGGTGAGGCCACCTATCGTGCACTGAAGGAAGCCTCCTACCGGCTGGGGGCCCGCACCCTGCTACACCAGTTCGGCGCCCCGATGTACGGCGATGACGTCGCGACGCTGCAGGCCAAACTGCAGGAGCTCGGCTTCTACACCGCCCTGGTGGACGGCTACTTCGGCTTACAGACCCACAACGGGCTGATGTCGTATCAGCGCGAGTACGGCTTGTCGGCCGATGGCATCTGCGGCCCGGAAACGTTGCGTTCCTTGGACTTTCTGGGTTCGCGCGTCACCGGCGGCTCGCTGCACGCCATCCGCGAGGAGGAGCAGGTCCGCCGCTCGGGACCGCGGTTGTCCGGCAAGCGGATCATCATCGATCCGGGCCGCGGCGGTTCTGATCACGGCCTGATCACCCAAGGACCAGACGGGCCGATCAGCGAAGCAGACATCTTGTGGGACTTGGCAAGTCGGCTCGAGGGCCGGATGACCGCGATCGGCATGGAGACCTTCCTGTCCCGGCCGGCCAACCACAGCCCGCTGGACGCCGAACGTGCCGCCACCGCGAACACCGTCGGCGCCGATCTGATGATCAGCCTGCGGTGTGAGACGCAGCCCAGCCCGTCGGCCAACGGCGTGGCGTCGTTCTACTTCGGCAGCTCGCACGGCTCGGTGTCGACGATCGGCCGCAACCTCGCCGACTTCATTCAGCGAGAAGTCGTGGCGCGCACCGGATTACGCGACTGCCGGACCCACGGCCGGACCTGGGATCTGCTGCGGCTGACCCGGATGCCGACGGTCCAGGTCGACGTCGGCTACATCTCCAATCCGCGGGACCGGTCCATGCTGGTGACCAGTCACGCCCGCGACGCGATCGCCGAGGGTATCTTGGCCGCCGTCAAGAGGCTTTATCTGCTGGGCAAGAATGACCGTCCCACAGGCACTTTCACGTTCGCCGAGCTGCTCGCCCACGAGCTCTCGGTCGAACAGGCCCGGCCCGCTTTCTAGCTAGCCGCGAACCTCCGCGCCGGCGCCGACCGGCTGCTGCAGCTGCGCGCTTTCCAGCAGCCGCTCCAGTGCGGCCTCGACTTCGGCCTTCCAGCCCAGCCCCTTGTCCAGCTCGAGCCGAAGCCGCGGGAAGTACCGATGCGGCGCGACGATGGTGAAGCCGGCGTCGAGCAGGAAGTCGGCGCTGATCATGCACTGGTCGAAGGAGCAGTCCCCCAGCACTTCGACCGCAGGCCGCAACTCGGGGTCGACGGCATCGGGGTCGAGTAGTTCAGTGGCGTCGGCGGTGCGGCCGAACGCCTCGAGGGCTCGCACGCCGCGTCGAACCAGTTCGTTGACCACCTGGCTGATCAAGGCCTGGGGCAGTCCGTCGGCCTGCCCGGACTCGACGCCGATCGACGTCAGCAGAACGGCGTCCGCGCTCACCGGTCCGGTCGGGAACAGTTGCGCGCGCGGTACCGCCCGCGGCGGGGCGTACAGCACATAGCCGAGGCACGGCTGCTCGTCGTCCGACGCCGATCCGTCGGCGGGCGTCGCGCTGGCCACCTGACCACACGAGCCCCACTCCAGCATGACCATCGACAGCCATGCTTCTTTCTCGAACTCGGGATCCGGAAGGTAGTCACCGCCGAGAGTCGCGGGGTCGACTTCCCAGAACACACATCGGCGCGCGTGCTTGGGTAGTTGCTCGAATCCCTCGAGCCGAAGCGGCGTGATACGGACGGACACTAACCTTCCCGGCTTTCTTGCGGTGCGGATGCGCGCAACAGCCCCTCCAGGATAGGAGAGGCGACCGGGACGGTGCCAGTGATGGCGTAGCTACCGAAGTCTGCGCTCAGCGGGAGCGGAATTCGTTGGCGCACTGTGCGATTCCTCGCTGGAGTCACTCGGCAGCGAACGCGGACGGGAGTTGGCGTCACTGTGACGGAACTGGCTGGTGTGGTCGTACCTGGATTTTCAGCCCGCAGGCCGGTTCATCATGTCCACAATGCGCTGCAAATCGTCCACCGAGCCGAACTCGACGACGATCTTGCCCTTGCGCTTGCCCAGGCTCACGGTCACCCGGGTGTCGAAGGTACTCGACAGCCGTTCGGCGACGTCCTGGAGCCCGGGCATCTGGATCGGCTTGCGCCGCGGCGCGGGCGGAGTCTTGGTGTCGGACCGGTTGGCCAGCGTGACGGCTTCCTCGGTCGCTCGCACCGACAATCCCTCGGCCACGATCCGCGCGGCGAGCTCCTCCTGAGCCTCGGCGCCCGCCTCGAGTGCGAGCAGCGCGCGTGCATGCCCCGCCGACAAAACACCGGCTGCTACCCGGCGCTGGACGGCGATCGGCAGGCGCAGCAACCGGATCATGTTGGTGATCACCGGACGCGAACGGCCGATGCGTGCGGCCAGTTCGTCGTGGGTGACTTCGAACTCGTCGAGCAGTTGCTGGTAGGCAGCCGCCTCTTCCAGAGGATTGAGTTGAGCGCGGTGGATGTTCTCCAGCAGGGCGTCGCGCAGGAGGTTGTCATCGGTGGTCTCTCGGACAATTGCCGGGAGGGTGGCGAGGCCGGCCTCCTGCGCCGCTCGCCACCGCCGCTCCCCCATCACCAGTTGGTAGCGCGCCGGGGCTCCTGGTGCGGAGTCCGGCAGCTCCCGCACCACGATCGGCTGCATCAGCCCGAACTCGCGGATCGAGTGCACCAGTTCGGCAAGTGCCTCTTCGTCGAATACCTGGCGCGGCTGGCGTGGATTCGGCTCAATGGCCGACGGGTCGATCTCGCGATAGACCGCCCCGACACTGTCCACGTTCAGGGGCGCTCCCCCACCGATCACCACGTCGGCGGCGGCAGCCCCGAGCCGCGGGCCACCGTCGGTTGGCCCGGTCGGAATCAGCGAGGCCAAGCCGCGGCCAAGACCGCCTTTGCTTTTCGATGACATGTGCGCCTCCACCTATGCCCGGGTAGCCCGCTGCGCGAGCTCTTTGCTTGCGTCGAGATAGCTCATCGCACCTCGCGAGCCGGGGTCGTAATCGATGATCGTCATGCTGTATCCAGGTGCTTCGGACACCTTGACGCTCCGGGGAATCACGGTCGTGAGGACCTTGTCGCCGAAATAGTTGCGCACCTCGGAGGCGACCTGGTCCGCCAATTTGGTACGGCCGTCATGCATCGTGAGGATGACGGTCGAGACGGTCAGCTGCGGGTTGAGGTGTGCCCTGACCATCTCGATATTTCTCATCAACTGCGAGACGCCCTCCAGCGCGTAGTACTCGCACTGGATCGGGATCAATACCTCGGGAGCCGCGACGAGAGCGTTGATGGTGAGCAACCCGAGTGAGGGCGGACAGTCGATGAAGACGTAGTCGAAGTCCGAATCCTCGAGCGCAGCCAGCGCGTTGCGCAACCGATTCTCCCGCGCCACCATGCTGACGAGTTCGATCTCGGCACCGGCGAGATCGATCGTCGCCGGCACACAGAACAGTCGTGGGCTGTGCGGGCTCTGCCGGATGGCCGCTTGTAGCGGGATCTCCCCGAGGAGCACTTCGTACGACGACGGGGTGCCCGATTGCCGATCGGCGATGCCGAGCGCGGTACTCGCATTGCCCTGCGGATCGAGGTCGACCACCAACGTCTTCAATCCCTGGACCGCGAGGGCGGCCGCTAGGTTCACCGCGGTCGTCGTCTTGCCGACCCCGCCCTTCTGATTGGCGACGGTGAAAACGCGCCGCCGTCCCGGCCGCGGGAGTTGTCCGGCGGTGGTGTGGAGGACCTGCATCGCACGTTGTGCCGCGGCGCCGATCGGGGTCTCGAACTCATCGGGCGGATTCCATGTTTCACGTGAAACATCGGTGCCCGTGGTCCCGGAGGGATCCGGTTTCGATGGGACGGTCATGATCCCCTTTTCTCCGATGTTCGCGCGGACTTCTTCTTCCCGCCTGGCGCTCGCTCCCCCCGCACCGCGATCACCACGGTCGCGGGAGGATCCGAATAGCTCTCGCCACATCTCACCACCCTCACATCGGTTGCGCCCAATGACGCCATCCCGCGCCGTCCCTCGACGACTTCCTCTTCGGCGCGTTCGCCCTTCATCGCCAGCATGCGCCCGCCGGGGCGCAACAGCGGCAGGCTCCATCGCGTCAGTTTGTCGAGCGACGCCACCGCGCGCGACACCACCACATCCGCGCCGCCGGCCCGAGTGCGGACACCCGGCTCCTCCGCCCGGCCGCGGATGATCTCGATGGGGAGCCCCAGGACCGCCACCGACTCCTCGAGGAATTCCGTCCGGCGCAGCATCGGCTCGATCAAGCTCACCCGAACGTCGGGCCGCGCGATCGCGATGGGAAGACCTGGCAGACCGCCACCGCTCCCGATGTCGAGCACCCGAGCGTCCGGCTCGATGAGTTCAGCCACCGCGACGCTGTTGAGGATATGGCGCTCCCACAGCCGGTCTACTTCCCTCGGACCGATCAGACCGCGTTCGACGCCAGGGCCGGCGAGCAGATCCGCGTAGCGCTGAGCCAGATCCACCCGGTTGCCGAAGACGGCCGCGGCCGCCGACGGAGGCGGGGGCGCAGTGCCATGTTTCACGTGAAACATCCTCCGGTCATAAGTGCGTCCGGGTCACGAACTACACCGATGTAACTTCAGCCCTTCAGGACGACAACGCGACGCGACGGCTCCACGCCCTCACTCTCGCTGTGCACACCGTCCACGGCCGCAACCGCGTCGTGCACGATCTTCCGCTCGAACGGAGTCATCGGGGCGAGTTCCTCGCGATCGCCGGACTCCAGCACCCGGCGGGCCACCTTGTCACCCAGCGCGCTCAGTTCTTCGCGACGGCGACGGCGCCAGTTCGCGATATCAAGCATCAACCGGCTGCGCTCCCCCGTCTTCTGGTGAACGGCCAGTCGGGTCAGCTCCTGCAACGCATCGAGGATCTCGCCCTTGCGGCCAACCAGCTTCGAAAGGTCCTCGCCGCCGTCGATGCTGACGATCGCCCGGTTCCCCTCGACGTCCAGATCGATATCGCCGTCGAAGTCCAGGAGGTCCAGCAGCTCCTCCAAGTAGTCGCCGGCGATCTCGCCTTCGGCTACGAGGCGCTCCTCGAGATCCTCACCCTTCACTTCGGCCCGGTCCGAGTTCTGGTCAAGGTCGTTGTCGACCGCGACGTCAGACTCGGTCACTTCAGTGGTATCGGCATCCGCCATGTGTCTCTCCCTCTTTCGCCGGAGCGATCTCCGGTCAACGCTTACGTTTCTTGGGCCGCGCTCCCGGGCGCGGGGTCCGGCCGGCCGATCCATCGTCGGCCGCCTTCGTGGACTCGGCATCGGTCTCGGTGTCTGCGACGACGGAGGCATCCTCCGACGCCTCCGTCGCGGCACCGTTGGTCGCCGCGGGCGCACCCTTCTTCGGCTTGGTGGGCTTCACACCCGGCGCCGGAGCATTCGCCGCTCGACGAGCCAGCGCCTCTTCCTTCTTGGCTTCTTCTTCCTTCTCGATCTTGCCGAACACATAGTGCTGCTGGCCGAAGGTCCAGATGTTGTTGGACACCCAGTAGATGATGATCGCGATCGGCAGGAACGGACCGCCGACAACCACACCGAGCGGGAAGACGTACAGCGCGAGCTTGTTCATCATCGCGGTCTGCGGGTTGGCTGCCGCTTCCGGACTCTGGCGCGCAACCGAGGCCCGGCTGTTGAAGTAGGTGGCGATACCGGCCAGCACCATCAGCGGAATGCCAACAGCGATCACCGCGGGTCGGCTGAAGTCGAAGTTCTTGAACGCCTCCAGGCCTGAGCTCTGGGTCATGCTCGCGCTCAGGGGGGCGCCGAACAGATTCGCGTCGAGGAAGTGTCCGACGTCGGTGGCGCTGAAGAAGTAGTTGCCGGTGGCCCGGTTCTCTTCCACCGACATGCCGAGCTGACCGAAGCCGTGCTGGGTGCGGTTGAAGGAGCGCAACACGTGATACAGACCGAGGAACACCGGGATCTGCGCCAGCATCGGCAGACAGCCGAGAATCGGGTTGAACCCGTGTTCGCGTTGGAGCTTCTGCATCTCCAGCGCCATCCGCTGGCGGTCCTTGCCGTACTTCTTCTGCAGGGCCTTGATCTGGGGCTGCAGTTCCTGCATCTGCCGGGTGGTGCGGATCTGACGGACGAACGGCTTGTAGAGCAGCGCGCGCAAGCTGAACACCAGGAACATCACCGACAGGGCCCAGGCGAAAAAGTTCGTGGGTCCCAGGATGGCGGCGAACAGCTTGTACCAGAGCCACATGATCCCGGACACCGGGTAGTAGATGACGTCCAGGCTGAACCAGTTAAACATGCGTGCTCCTGCGTTCGTTGCACTCGGACCCGGGCGCCTGCGGGCGCCGCTCGGGTATTGGGTCCCATCCTCCCCGATGCCACGGACCACACTTCCCCAGCCGGATCACGGTCAGCCATCCACCGCGAATCAATCCGTACTCGGTCAGTGCGTCCACGGCGTACTGACTGCAGGTCGGCGTGAACCGGCATGTCGGCAGTCGCAGTGGCGAGATGGTGTGTCGGTAGAGCTCGACGAGGAAGATCACGACGCGAGCCGGAAGATGGCTCACTGCGTCTTCTCCATCAAGGAGTGGGTGCGCCGGATGCTCGCTCGTAGCTGCTGTTCCAGGCGGGCTGAAATCGCGTCGCGGCTACTGGGTAGCGCGCGGATCACGATGCGTTCGTCGGACGTCAGGTCCGAGAGGACAGCTCGGGCGACGTGACGCAGACGACGAGACACCTGGTGCCGTTGCACGGCGTTGCCGACCGACTTCGAGACGACCAGGCCGATCCGGGGACCGTCGACGCTGTCGGCCATGCGTCGTGCGTGCACGACGAGATCAGGCTGCGCCGCTCGCACCCCGTGCTTGATGGTGGCGCCGAACTCCGCAGACCGTGTCATCCGGAACTGAGCCGGGAGCACGACGCGTGATCCCGTGGATCAGGCAGTCAGTGACTGACGACCCTTGCGGCGCCGGCCTGACACGATGGCGCGCCCGGCGCGCGTCCGCATACGCAGACGGAAGCCGTGAACCCGCGCCCGGCGCCGGTTGTTCGGCTGGAAGGTCCGCTTGCCCTTGGCCACGGCTATATCTCCTCGTCGTTTGGCGGTCGCTGCCCGGAGCACACGCTTTCGTGTGTACCCGAACGAACGCGACTGCCGTTGGTAAGCTCTGGTCTCGCTCTAACCGGCGCGGTCCCGAATC
This sequence comes from Mycolicibacterium rhodesiae, assembly GCF_002086695.1. GTDB lineage: Bacteria > Actinomycetota > Actinomycetes > Mycobacteriales > Mycobacteriaceae > Mycobacterium > Mycobacterium rhodesiae. The sequence goes on along the minus strand of NZ_MVIH01000002.1, from coordinate 525,890 downwards.
GGTCGCAGCCGTATCGCCGACGTATGGGCGACTGTTCGAGGGTACTGACCTCACTTCCCCTGGTCAAACCGCCTTGTCGTGCCCTTGATCACCGCACTGACCCACTGGTGCCACAGCCGTCACCGGTCACCCGGCGCGCCGTTATCTCGTCGTGATCCGAATGTTGCAGAACGGTTGGCACTCGCCCCGAAAACTGTTAGCTTCTGCCAAAGCCGTTTCAGACGAGGCGGCACGCAATCACCAAGCGGGGGAACAGGTCGGCGAACGGTCCACACGAGATCAATGCGGGGATTACTGCCGACCCGCGACCCTGCGCCGATATGCTCCGAGGCGAGCCGAGTGTCCTGTCCACACCTGTGGATAACTTTGTGGACAGATCGTTCGTCGGCTCAGCTATTGGTTTCTTGCCCGACCTTGCGACCAGGGGGATCTGTCGTTGACCGATGATCCCGGTTCAGCGTTCGCCACGGTGTGGAGTTCGGTAGTCGCCGAGCTCAACGGCGACGGAACTGCGGACCAGCGCCCCAGTAACGGAACTGGCGGCGATGCACCGCTGACTCCGCAGCAACGCGCATGGCTCAAATTGGTTCAGCCCCTGACCATCGCCGAGGGCTTCGCCCTGCTGTCGGTGCCGAGCAGCTTTGTCCAGAACGAGATCGAGCGTCATCTGCGGACCCAGATCGTCGACGCCCTCAGCCGCCGCCTCGGCCAGCGGGTCGAGCTCGGTGTTCGGATCGCCCCGCCGTCCCTGGAAGAAGACAACGAACCCGCCGCACCGGAGCCGGCCGTCATCGACTCCGACCTCGACGAGGTCGACGAAGACCGCGAGGCTTTGGCCAGCGCTCACGAGACATGGCCGAGTTACTTCATCGAGCGGCCGCGCAGTAATCCGTCGGCCGAAGCGCCAGGCATCAGCCTCAACCGCCGCTACACCTTCGACACGTTCGTCATCGGTGCGTCGAACCGATTCGCGCATGCGGCGGCCCTCGCGATCGCCGAAGCGCCGGCCCGCGCCTACAACCCGTTGTTCATCTGGGGTGAGTCCGGACTGGGCAAGACCCATCTGCTGCACGCCGCCGGAAACTATGCGCAACGGCTCTTCCCCGGCATGCGGGTGAAATACGTCTCCACCGAAGAGTTCACCAACGACTTCATCAACTCGCTGCGCGACGACCGCAAAGTCGCGTTCAAACGCAGCTACCGCGACATCGATGTGCTCCTGGTGGACGACATCCAGTTCATCGAAGGCAAAGAAGGTATCCAGGAAGAGTTTTTCCACACCTTCAACACGCTGCACAACGCCAACAAGCAGATCGTGATCTCGTCCGACCGGCCACCCAAACAGTTGGCCACCCTCGAGGACCGGCTTCGGACCAGGTTCGAGTGGGGCTTGATCACCGACGTCCAGCCGCCCGAACTCGAAACCCGTATCGCGATCTTGCGGAAGAAGGCGCAAATGGAGCGCCTCGACGTCCCCGACGACGTCCTGGAACTCATCGCCAGCAGCATCGAACGCAACATCCGCGAACTCGAGGGCGCCTTGATCCGCGTCACCGCGTTCGCCTCGCTGAACAAGACACCGATCGACAAGGCTCTCGCCGAGATCGTGTTGCGCGACCTGATCGCCGACGCAGGCACAATGCAGATCAGCACCGCGGCCATCATGGCCGCGACCGCCGAGTACTTCGACACCACCGTCGAGGAATTGCGGGGGCCCGGCAAGACCCGGGCACTGGCTCAATCGCGGCAGATCGCCATGTATCTGTGCCGTGAGCTCACCGACTTGTCACTGCCCAAGATCGGGCAGGCATTCGGCCGTGATCACACCACGGTCATGTACGCGGAGAAGAAGATTCGCGGTGAGATGGCCCATCGGCGTGAGGTGTTCGATCACGTCAAGGAGCTCACCACGCGGATCCGCCAGCGCTCCAAGCGCTGAAATCCCCATTTTTTCTGTCGCCATGCCGAAAAACTTCGGCCACAGCCGTACCACCCGTCACAGTTTTGGCCTGTGCACACAGTTGTGGACAACAGCTCACATCGCGGCAGAGGTACTGGAATGACAATGAACAACCGGCGGCTGTCCACACCCGTCCTGTGATTCGCCCTCGGTCATGCACAACCGGTCCACATGGCCTCACCCTGCCGGAGCAGGCAATCGATCGGCTAGTCCACAGGTTGCACAGGCCCTATTACTATTGCCGTTCTCTCTCTTCCATTTTCTTCTTTGAAGACAGCCTTGGGGAGTAGCCGGTTCACAGGGTGTCCGGCACGGTGTCGCGGTGCTCTTGTCACCGCGATCGATTAGCTTTCAAGATGGCGTCCGACGCTCTACGGTTGTTGTTCTGACTGCCGTTCAGCGGCTGTCGCTCACAGATCACGCTCATCCGTGCTCCGGCACGCGGTGGACGCTGGTCGGGGTTATTGGGTGATGAAGGGACTATGTAGACGTGGCAACGACGACGGTTGGCTCCGACCTGAAGTTCCGCTTGGTGCGGGAGGACTTCGCCGACGCGGTGGCCTGGGTTGCCCGTAATCTTCCGACCCGGCCGACGGTGCCGGTGCTGGCCGGAGTGCTGCTCACCGGCACCGATGAGGGTTTGACCATCTCGGGCTTCGATTACGAGGTGTCCGCCGAGGTGCGAGTCCCCGCCGAAATCGCTTCTCCGGGAAGCGTTTTGGTCTCCGGGCGGTTGCTGTCCGACATCACCAGGGCGCTGCCGGCCAAGCCTGTCGACGTCAGCGTCGAAGGCACCCGAGTGGCGCTGACCTGTGGAAGCGCACGGTTCTCGCTGCCGACGATGGCCGTCGAGGACTACCCGGCGCTGCCGGAACTGCCGGAGGAGACCGGCGTCATCTCCGCTGACCTGTTCGGTGAGGCGATCGGCCAGGTGGCGGTCGCCGCCGGCCGCGACGACACACTGCCGATGCTGACCGGCATCCGGGTGGAGATTTCCGGTGAGACAGTGGTTTTGGCGGCCACCGACCGGTTCCGGTTGGCCGTGCGTGAACTGACCTGGTCGACCTCCTCCCCCAGCTTGGAAGCCGCGGTCCTGGTGCCGGCCAAGACGTTGGCCGAAGCGGCCAAGGCAGGCACGTCCGGCTCTGAGGTTCACCTGGCTCTGGGTGCCGGTTCGGCGGTGGGCAAGGAAGGCCTGTTGGGAATCCGCAGCGGCGGCAAGCGGAGCACGACTCGCCTACTCGACGCCGAATTCCCGAAGTTTCGTCAGCTGCTTCCCGCCGAGCACACCGCGGTGGCCACCATCGGAGTCGGCGAGCTCACCGAAGCGATCAAACGTGTGGCGTTGGTCGCCGATCGCGGCGCGCAGGTCCGGATGGAATTCGGCGACGGCGTGCTGCACCTGTCGGCCGGTGCCGATGACGTCGGTCGTGCCGAGGAGGACCTGGACGTCGAGTTCGCCGGCGAGCCGTTGACGATCGCCTTCAACCCCACCTACCTGACCGACGGATTGGGCTCGCTGCATTCCGACCGGGTCACGTTCGGATTCACCACTCCCAGCCGCCCCGCCGTGTTGCGGCCGGCAAATGCGGAAACACAGGTAGATGGCACCGGGCCGTTCCCCGCCGTTCAGACCGACTACGTATACCTGTTGATGCCGGTCCGGCTGCCGGGCTGACCGGATTCCCTGACGTAGAGAGGCAGTCATGCAGCTGGGTTTGGTCGGTCTTGGCAAGATGGGCTTCAACATGCGCCAGCGGTTGCGCGAGGGCGGGCACGAAGTCATCGGGTACGACCCCAGACCCGAGGTCACCGATGTCCCCACCCTCGCCGCACTCGCCGAGGCACTCACCGCGCCGCGGGTGATCTGGGTGATGGTGCCGTCGGGCCCGATCACCGATGACACGATCAGCTCGCTGGCGGAGGTCCTCAGCCCGGGCGACCTGGTCGTCGACGGCGGCAACTCCAAATACACCGAAGACGGCCCACACGCTGAATTGCTTGCGGCAAAAGGGATCTCGTTTGTCGATGCGGGTGTCTCCGGCGGTATCTGGGGCCTGGCGGAAGGCTACGGCCTGATGGTCGGCGGCAGCGACGAGGACGTCGCCCGGGTGATGCCGATCTTCGACACGCTGCGTCCGCCCGGAGATCTGGCCGACGGTTTCGTACACGCCGGTCCGGTCGGTGCGGGTCACTACGCGAAGATGGTGCACAACGGCATCGAATACGGGCTGATGATGGCCTACGCCGAAGGCTATGAACTGCTGGCCGCCGAACCACTGATCACAGACACCCAAGCGGTGATCCAGGCCTGGACCAACGGCACCGTCGTGCGGTCGTGGCTCCAGCAGCTCCTGGCCAAAGCGCTCAAGGAGGACCCCGCGTTCGATGCGATCTCCGGATACACCGAGGATTCCGGCGAGGGCCGGTGGACGGTCGAAGAAGCGATCCGTCACCGAGTGCCGATGCCGGTGATCGCAGCATCGCTGTTCGCACGTTTCGCATCGCGGCAGGAAGATTCGCCGACGATGAAAGCTGTTTCGGCACTTCGCAATCAGTTCGGCGGACACGCGGTCAAGCGGGTCTCGGTGTCGGGATAACCAGCGTCAATGTATGTCCGGCACCTGACGCTTCGCGACTTCCGGTCGTGGGAAAACGTCGATCTCGAATTGGCGCCGGGCCGAACGGTCTTCGTCGGACAGAACGGATTTGGCAAGACCAATCTTGTTGAGGCGCTGTGGTATTGCGCAACACTGGGATCGCACCGGGTCGCCACGGACGCCCCCTTGATCCGGGCCGGTGCCGAGCGTGCGGTGGTCTCGACGATCGTCGTCAACGAGGGTCGGGAATTGGCGGTCGATCTCGAGATCGCGGCGGGCCGGGCGAACAAGGCGCGACTGAACCGTTCTCCGGTGCGCAGTACCCGCGAAATACTCGGCGCGGTGCGCGCGGTGCTGTTCGCACCCGAGGATCTCGCGCTGGTGCGCGGAGACCCTGGTGAACGCCGCCGCTATCTCGACGAGCTCGCCTCAGTCCGCAGGCCGCGGGTCGCGGCCATCCGCGCCGACTACGACAAGGTGCTCAAGCAGCGCACCGCGTTGTTGAAATCCGCTGCGGGAGCGCGCTTCCGGGGCGATTCCGGCGTGCTGGAAACTCTCGACGTGTGGGACGGTCACCTGGCCGCGCACGGTGCGCAGCTGATGGCCGCGCGGATCGAACTGACCAATCTCCTGGCGCCGGAGGTGGAGAAGGCTTATCAGCTCTTGGCTCCGGCATCGCGTCCGGCGGCGATCAGTTACCGCAGCAGCGTCCTCGACGGTACAGACGACGGTCACGATGTCGAATTTCTGGAGGCCGCGCTGCTCGCCGGACTGGCCACCCGGCGCGGTGCGGAGCTGGAACGCGGGATGTGTCTGGTCGGACCGCACCGCGACGACCTCGAACTGCGGCTCGGTGATCAACCGGCGAAGGGGTTCGCCAGCCACGGCGAATCCTGGTCGATGGCATTGGCGTTGCGGCTGGCCTCCTATGAACTGCTGCGCACCGAGGGCAGCGAACCGGTGCTGATCCTTGATGACGTGTTCGCCGAACTGGACAACGCCCGGCGCCGGGCGCTGGCCGATGTGGCCGCCGACGCCGAACAAGTGCTCATCACGGCCGCGGTCGGGGAGGACATCCCGCCCGATTGGGACGCCACCCGGATCGGTATCACCTTGCGGGACGACGACGAAGGCCGGATGTCGGAGGTGGTGACGCCATGACCGAACCCGAGGACGAGCAGGCCGGTCCGCCCGAGCACCTCGCGAATCTGGCCGGCATGGATCTGGTGCGCCGCGCACTGGAGGAAGCCCGCGGCGCCGCCCGCAGCCAAGGCAAGGAAGTGGGTCGTGGCGGCCGCTCCCCCCGGGCCCGGCGGGGCGCCGAGCGAGGCAATCGCCGAACCTGGTCGGGGCCGGGGCCGGATCGGCGTGATCCACAGACGTTCGGGACCGTTGCCAACGACCTGGCGAAATCGCGGGGTTGGACGGGCCGGGTCGCCGAGGGTGCGGTGTTCGCCCAGTGGGCAACCGTGGTCGGCGAGCAGATTGCCGAGCATGCCCAGCCGACCGCGCTGCGCGACGGTGTGCTGAGCGTCGCGGCGGAATCGACCGCGTGGGCGACCCAGCTGCGGATGGTGCAGTCGCAGCTGTTGGCCAAGATCGCCACCGCTGTCGGCGACGGGGTGGTGAAGTCGATGAAGATCACCGGTCCGGTGGCTCCGTCGTGGCGAAAGGGTCCGCTGCACATCTCTGGGCGCGGGCCTCGGGACACCTACGGCTGAACTCGACTAGCACAGTCGGCTGACAGCCACGAGACGCGCGCCGACCACCGTGTCAAGCGTCACCACGTATGCCGATCCGAGAAATTCCGTGCACGGCGCAACTAGGTGTGTAGAAACGCCGCCGCAGAATCAGTCCGGAATGCACTTACCGGTAGACTGGACAAGACCCGCGCGCGGCCCGTGACACCGTGTGCTTGCGAACCCCAAGGAGAGCGTTCCGCTAGTGGCTGCCAACGAACAGTACGGTGCCGACTCGATCAAAGTCCTCGAAGGCTTGGAGGCGGTCCGCAAACGTCCCGGTATGTACATCGGTTCGACCGGTGAACGAGGGCTCCACCATCTTGTCTGGGAGGTCGTCGACAACTCCGTCGACGAGGCAATGGCGGGTTTCGCCACGAAGGTGACGGTCCGGATCCTCGAGGACGGCGGCGTCGAGGTCACCGACGACGGCCGCGGAATCCCGGTTGCCATGCACGCCACCGGAATCCCGACCATCGACGTGGTCATGACCGTCCTGCACGCCGGCGGCAAGTTCGAAGAGGGCGCCTACCAGGTGTCCGGCGGCCTGCACGGCGTGGGTGTCTCGGTGGTCAACGCGCTGTCGAGCAGGCTCGAGGCTGACGTTCGCACCGACGGTTACGAGTGGTTCCAGACCTACGACCGATCGGTGCCGGGCACTCTGCGCCAGGGTGAGAAGACCAAGAAGACCGGCACCACGATCCGGTTCTGGGCCGACCCCGACATCTTCGAGACCACCACCTACGACTTCGAGACGATTGCCCGCCGCCTGCAGGAGATGGCGTTCCTCAACAAGGGCCTCACCATCGAGCTGACCGATGAGCGGGTAACCCCCGAGCAGGTGGTGGACGAAGTCGTCAGCGATACCGCAGAGGCGCCGAAGTCGGCGGAGGAGAAGGCCGCCGAGGCCGTCGCCCCGCACAAGGTCAAGCACCGGGTGTTCCATTACCCGGGCGGTCTGGTCGATTTCGTCAAGCACATCAACCGCACCAAGAACTCGATCCAGCCCAGCGTCATCGACTTCGACGGCAAGGGTGAGGGCCACGAGGTCGAGATCGCGATGCAGTGGAACGCAGGCTATTCGGAGTCGGTGCACACCTTCGCCAACACCATCAACACCCACGAGGGCGGTACCCATGAAGAGGGGTTCCGTGCCGCGCTGACCACAGTGGTCAACAAGTACGCCAAGGACAAGAAGCTCCTCAAGGAAAAAGACGCCAACCTCACCGGTGACGACATCCGCGAGGGCTTGGCCGCGGTGATCTCGGTGAAGGTCTCTCAGCCCCAGTTTGAGGGGCAGACGAAGACGAAACTCGGTAACACCGAGGTGAAGTCGTTCGTGCAGAAGATCTGCAACGAGCAGCTCACCCACTGGTTCGAGTCCAACCCGACCGAGGCCAAGACCGTCGTGAACAAGGCGGTGTCCTCGGCCCAGGCGCGGATCGCCGCGCGCAAGGCGCGAGAGCTGGTGCGGCGCAAGAGCGCAACCGACATCGGCGGGCTGCCCGGCAAGCTCGCCGACTGCCGCTCCACCGATCCCAGCAAGTCCGAACTGTATGTGGTGGAGGGTGATTCGGCCGGCGGCTCGGCAAAGAGCGGCCGCGATTCGATGTTCCAGGCGATCCTGCCGTTGCGCGGCAAGATCATCAACGTCGAGAAGGCCCGCATCGACCGGGTACTGAAGAACACCGAAGTCCAGGCCATCATCACCGCGCTCGGTACCGGCATCCACGACGAGTTCGACCTCGCCAAGCTGCGCTACCACAAGATCGTGCTGATGGCCGACGCCGACGTTGACGGACAACACATTTCGACGCTGCTGCTGACCCTGTTGTTCCGGTTCATGAAGCCCCTTGTCGAGAACGGCCACATCTTCTTGGCGCAGCCGCCGCTGTACAAGCTGAAGTGGCAGCGCAGCGAGCCCGAGTTCGCCTACTCCGACCGCGAGCGCGACGGTCTGCTGGAGGCGGGCAAGGCGGCCGGCAAGAAGATCAACGTCGACGACGGTATCCAGCGCTACAAGGGTCTCGGCGAGATGGATGCCAAGGAACTGTGGGAGACCACGATGGACCCGACGGTCCGGGTGCTGCGCCAGGTCACGCTGGATGACGCCGCCGCGGCCGACGAGCTGTTCTCGATCCTGATGGGCGAAGACGTCGAGGCGCGTCGCAGCTTCATCACCCGTAACGCCAAAGACGTTCGCTTCCTTGATGTTTAGTGACGTATCGCCCTTCGTAGGGACAACAGAGGAATCACATGACTGACACCACCCTGCCCCCCGGCGACGAGGCCGGCGACCGCATCGAACCGGTCGACATCCAGCAGGAGATGCAGCGCAGCTACATCGACTACGCGATGAGCGTCATCGTCGGTCGTGCGCTTCCCGAGGTTCGGGACGGTCTCAAGCCGGTGCACCGCCGCGTGCTCTATGCGATGTTCGACTCCGGATTCCGGCCGGACCGCGGCCACGCCAAGTCGGCGCGGTCGGTCGCCGAGACGATGGGTAACTATCACCCACACGGTGATTCGTCGATCTACGACACCCTGGTGCGCATGGCGCAGCCGTGGTCGTTGCGCTACCCCCTGGTCGACGGACAGGGCAACTTCGGCTCACCGGGCAACGATCCGGCGGCCGCCATGCGGTACACCGAGGCTCGGCTGACACCGCTGGCCATGGAAATGCTGCGCGAAATCGACGAGGAGACAGTCGATTTCATCCCGAACTACGACGGTCGCGTCCAGGAACCCACGGTTCTGCCGAGCCGGTTCCCGAACCTGTTGGCCAACGGATCCGGCGGTATCGCCGTCGGTATGGCCACCAACATCCCGCCGCACAACCTTCGTGAGCTGGCCGAGGCCGTCTACTGGTGCCTGGAGAACCACGAAGCCGACGAAGAAGCCACCCTCGCCGCGGTCTGTGAGCGAGTCAAGGGCCCCGACTTCCCCACGCACGGTTTGATCGTCGGATCCCAAGGCATCCACGATGCGTACACAACGGGCCGCGGCTCGATCCGGATGCGCGGTGTGGTGGAGATCGAGGAGGATTCGCGCGGGCGCACCTCGATCGTCATCACCGAGTTGCCCTACCAGGTCAACCACGACAACTTCATCACCTCGATCGCCGAGCAGGTGCGCGACGGCAAGCTCGGCGGCATCTCCAACATCGAAGACCAGTCGAGCGACCGGGTCGGGCTGCGCATCGTCGTCGAGATCAAGCGCGACGCCGTGGCCAAGGTGGTGTTGAACAACCTTTACAAGCACACCCAGCTGCAGACCAGCTTCGGCGCCAACATGCTGTCGATCGTCGATGGCGTGCCCAGGACGCTGCGCCTGGACCAGATGATCCGCTACTACGTCAACCACCAACTCGACGTGATCATCCGGCGTACCCGGTACCGCTTGCGCAAGGCCAACGAGCGGGCCCACATCCTGCGCGGCCTGGTCAAAGCCCTGGACGCTCTCGACGAGGTCATCGCCTTGATCCGCGCGTCGGAAAGTGCCGACGTGGCGCGGGTGGGCTTGATGGAGCTGCTCGACGTCGACGAGATCCAGGCCCAGGCCATCCTCGACATGCAGCTGCGCCGCCTGGCCGCATTGGAGCGCCAGCGCATCGTCGACGACCTGGCCAAGATCGAGGCCGAGATCGCGGACCTGGAGGACATCCTCGCCAAGCCGGAGCGGCAGCGCGCGATCGTCCGTGACGAACTCAAGGAACTCGCCGACAAGCACGGCGACGACCGTCGAACCCGGATCGTGGCCAACGACGGTGATGTGTCCGATGAGGACCTGATCGCCCGCGAGGACGTCGTCGTCACCATCACCGAGACCGGCTACGCCAAGCGGACCAAGACCGACCTGTACCGCAGCCAGAAGCGCGGCGGCAAGGGTGTGCAGGGCGCCGGCCTCAAGCAGGACGACATCGTGCGGCACTTCTTCGTGTCGTCGACGCACGACTGGATCCTGTTCTTCACCACCCAGGGCCGGGTGTATCGAGCCAAGGCCTACGAGTTGCCGGAGGCCTCGCGCACCGCGCGCGGCCAGCATGTGGCGAATCTGCTGGCGTTCCAGCCCGAGGAGCGGATCGCCCAGGTCATCCAGATCAAGAGTTACGAGGACGCGCCGTATCTGGTGCTGGCCACCCGCAACGGCTTGGTGAAGAAGACCAAGCTCACCGACTTCGACTCCAACCGCTCGGGCGGAATCGTCGCGATCAACCTCCGCGACGGCGACGAACTGGTCGGCGCGGTGCTGTGCTCGGCGGAGGACGACCTGCTGCTGGTCAGCGCCAACGGCCAGTCGATCCGGTTCTCGGCCACCGACGAGGCGCTGCGGCCGATGGGCCGCGCCACCTCGGGGGTGCAGGGCATGCGGTTCAACGAAGACGATCGGTTGCTGTCCCTCAACGTCGTGCGGGAGGGAACGTATCTGCTGGTCGCGACTGCCGGCGGTTACGCCAAGCGCACCGCCATCGAGGAGTACACCGCCCAGGGCCGCGGCGGTAAAGGCATCCTGACCATTCAATACGACCGGCGACGTGGCAGTCTGGTGGGCGCATTGGTGGTCGATGAAGACAGTGAGTTGTACGCCATCACCTCAGGTGGGGGTGTCATTCGCACCGCTGCCCGTCAGGTCCGCAAGGCCGGGCGCCAGACAAAGGGCGTTCGCTTGATGAACCTGGGTGAGGGCGACACACTGTTGGCTATCGCCCGCAATGCCGAGGAGCAGGACAGCACCGACGAAGTGGGCGGGCTGGACTCTGAATCCGACGGCACGTCCGACGAGACGTAGCGCGGCGGGGCGACAGGTTAGGAGTGGCGGTGAGCGCACCGAACGAGCCGGGCCAACCCGGACCGAGTGAGGGCCCGGGTAACGGGACCGGCTCGGCCGAGCGGACCGGTCCCCGACTCACCAATGGTGGGTCCGGCGAGGCCCCGCCGTGGCAGCGTGGTGCTGCGCGAGCGCGGCAGGGCGGTGCACCTCAGCGACCGGCCGGTGAGGCGCAGGCGCAACCTCGCCAGGCGCCGCCGGGAGGTCCGGGCCTCGAGCAACGGGTGAACCGCTTCATCAGCGGTACCGCGGCGCCCGATCTTTCGGGGACGGGCGCTCCGCAACAGCCGCAACAGCCGGAGCGGCAGCAGCCGGAGCCGCGGCCCGAGCCCCGCGCCGAGCTTCGTCCGGAAGCCAGACCCGAACCTCGTCCCGAAGCCAGGCCGGAGCCGCGCGCTGAGGGCAACCGCCCGGAGGCCGCCCGCCCCGAGGGCTATGTCAGCGAGCTACCGGATCTGTCGGGCGTTGCCCCGCCGAAGCCGGTTGCGCAGCAACGCAAGCAGGCCCCGGAGCAGCCGGCGCGAGCGGCCGGGCCGGCCACCCGCGTTCAGGTCGGCGCCAACCGCGCACGCGGGCCGGTGCGGGCCAGCATGCAGATCCGGCGCATCGATCCGTGGAGCGCTCTGAAGGTGTCGCTGCTGCTGTCGGTGGCGTTGTTCTTCGTGTGGATGGTCGCGGTGGCGTTCCTGTATCTGGTGCTCGGCGGTATGGGCGTGTGGAGCAAGCTGAACAGCAACGTCGGCGACTTGTTGACGGCCACCAGCGGTGGTGGTGGCGAGCTGGTGTCCAGCGGTGCGATCTTCGGCGGTGCGGCGCTCATCGGTCTGGTGAACATCGTGCTGCTGACGGCGATGGCCACGGTCGGAGCATTCATCTACAACCTCAGCACCGACATCGTCGGCGGTATCGAGGTCACGCTGGCCGACCGGGACTAGCGCCGGTGCACCGGTTTGGGTGCAGCACCTCCGGTGCGGTAATCTCGGCGCTCGGTCGTATGCGAATACGGGCCTATAGCTCAGGCGGTTAGAGCGCTTCGCTGATAACGAAGAGGTCGGAGGTTCGAGTCCTCCTAGGCCCACGATGTCTCGGTCATCGGGAAGGGCGCCCGTGCGGATTGCATTGCTGTTGGCAGTGTTGGTCGCGGGCGCCGCGGTCATTCGGGCCCGCCGCGGCGAGGTCTGGCACACCCTCGACGAGTGAGACGTACGGGGCCTTAGCTCAGTTGGTAGAGCGCTGCCTTTGCAAGGCAGATGTCAGGAGTTCGAATCTCCTAGGCTCCACAAGATCCGGCCGGCCAATAGGTCAGCGGGTGGCGGGTACCGCCAGGCGACGCGGGAGCGTCTTCTTGCATCGACGACAGGTGAAGGTTTCCCTGTCAATGAGCAGCGTCTGTTCGTGACTGCAGATCGCACACTTGACCTTCTGGTGCATAAGGCTCCCCCAACCCATGCCGAACATAATGCACCTTAGGTCGGCTCCGGCAAAGCAAAACCGCCAATTCTTCAGAAGCGGTGCTCGAGGGTGAGCCAACAGCGCTCCCTCGCTGAGTGACCAACCGTGGGGCGCCTGCGTCGACTCCGAGATCCGATACAACGTTTACTGATCTGTGCTCCGGGTAGGCACGACCGCGTACGCGAGTAATACCTACGGAATTGGAGAACTGTCCATGAAGTCGAAGGTGTCCACACGCTTTCTCACCGCATCGGCCGGAGTGGCGGCCGCCTTGGCAATGGTGACGGTCGGGGCCTGCAGCAACAACGACAACGACAAAGGCCCCGCCAGCCCCGGCGACTCCGTGACGACCACGGCGCCCGGCATCGGCAGTTCGATCTCGAGTGGAGTCAGTTCAGCGTCGAGCCAAGTCAGTTCAGCCATCAGCTCCGCCACCAGCTCCGCCCCGCCGTCTCCGTAGCGGCTAAATCTTGGGCGCAACCTCGACACTGGGGGGCAGCGCCGACGGCTCGGACGTCGACGACCGTCGCGCAATCACGAACGCCACTGCCCCACCCACACTCGCCAGCCCCAGGAAGCCGAACACGAACAGCCGCGGGCGCCGGCGATGCCGCGCCGTCCGGACCTCCTGAAGGGCCTGGGGAAGCTCGGCAACCACCTGCTTGACCGCCTCGAGTTCGGCGCCGAGCTCTTGCTGCACGGCACGGGCCTCGCGGGCGCGGCGCTTGAGCGCGACCGCGGCCGATTCCGCCGAGTGTGCGGTGATGCCGACCACGCCGCGGGTGATGTCCACCGGGCCGACGGCGGTGTAGTGCAGTCCGCGATTCAGCCGCTCCCGCGACGTGAGTTTGGGTTCACTCTTGCGGCCCATTTCATCCTCCCGACAGTGGTGACGCGTTGATGCCGTCAACACTGCCACAGCAGTACGGGGGTGGCCGCGGGTTCGGGCACTCGCCCCTAGTGGCACACTGAGTTCCCGTGACGAGCGACATCGCAACCGCAACAGCGACCCTGCACACGAACCGCGGCGACATCAAGATTGCCCTGTTCGGTAACCACGCCCCCAAGACCGTCGCCAACTTTGTTGGTCTGGCTCAGGGCACCAAGGAGTACTCGACGGAGAACGCGTCGGGCAGTACCTCGGGCCCCTTCTACGACGGCGCCGTCTTTCACCGCGTCATCGACGGATTCATGATCCAGGGCGGTGACCCGACCGGTACCGGCCGCGGCGGCCCGGGCTACAAGTTCGCCGACGAATTCCACCCGGAGTTGCAGTTCGACAAGCCCTACCTGCTGGCGATGGCCAACGCAGGACCGGGCACCAACGGCTCGCAGTTCTTCATCACCGTTGGCAAGACCCCGCACCTGAACCGTCGGCACACGATCTTCGGTGAGATCGTCGACCCCGAGTCGCAGAAGGTCGTCGACGCGATCGCCACCACGGCGACCGATCGCAACGACCGGCCCACCGACGACGTGGTGATCGAGTCGGTCACCATTTCCTGAGCCGTCTCAACACCGTTACTGGCGGCCGGCGAATCCCGCGTCGGTCAATGCGTCCAGAACCTCGACCGGGTCGGTACCCAGATCCCACCGACTGAGCACGATCAACCGATCGGCCGTCGTGTCGATCTCGAGTAGTCGCGTCTTGCGGCCGATGCGGCGGAACTCGGTGATTCGAATCAGCGAGATGTCGGCTCGGCGCAATGTCTGGGCGCGGAACCACCCGCGATACACCAGGGCGTCACCGGTGATAGCCAGCCGGGGTCGCGCTCGCCATGATCCGATCGCGAACGCGATCAGTCCGAGCGCAGCAATCGCGGTGAGAATGCGCCCGGGCACATCTGTGATGGCGGTCACACAGACGATTGCCATCAAAATACCGCCGATCCCCAGAGCTGCGACGGCAGCAGTTTTCGGCGCCCATTCAGTTTGCTGCATAGCTGCCTTCAGTACCTCTACCGCGAGGTATGGAGTTATCCACAGGTGCTATCAACAATGGGGATGAATCACACGCGTGTGATTGGGTGACCAGGAGGTTGCCAGCGTTGGAACGGTGTTCGCACAGCATCGGGCTGCCGAGGGGTCGCCGCCGCTCAGCGCCACCGCATCGTCAGCAACAACCCGGAGATCATGAAGCCGAAGGCGATCGCGTAGTTCCAGGGGCCCAACTTGGCCATCCACTGCAGCGCGCTCGGGGTGTCGTAGCCGGAGGCGGCCAGCTGGAACACCAGCAGCCAGGCCAGGCCGATCAGCATCAAACTGATGAACAGCACCACGAACCACACGCTCGACGGTCCGGCCTTCACCTTGACCGGAGTGCGGCTCACCGGATTGACCGTGAAGTCGTTTTTCTTGCGAACCTTGGACTTGGGCATGGGTACCTTCGGGCCGGGATCTTCTGCGACGATGGTGCGCAGATCGTCTATGAGATTAACGCAGCGGCGCCGTGACCCGACAATTCCGGCGGCAGCAACGACGGGTGCCACGCGCTCGCCGTGGCGGTTCGGTGTCCCGGTGGTGTGCCTGTTGGCGGGCGTTCTGCTGGCCGCCACCCACGGTGTCTCCGGCGGCAGCGAGATCCGCCGCAGCGACTCACCCCGGCTCGTCGACCTGGTGCACGACGCGCAGCAGTCGGTCGACCGGCTCAGTGCCCAGCGCGACGCACTGGCGTCGCAGATCGATTCCACCCACGGCGGCGGGTCCGGCACTGCACTGGCGGCCATGCAGGCCCGCGCCGACGAGCTGGCCGCCGGCGCCGGGCTGAATCCGGTACACGGGCCCGGCTTGGTGGTCACCCTCTCCGATGCCCAGCGCGACGCCAACGGGCGCTTCCCCCGCGACGCCTCCCCCGACGACCTGGTGGTCCACCAGCAGGACATCCAGGCCGTCCTCAACGCCTTGTGGAGCGCCGGCGCCGAGGCGATCCAGATGCAGGACCAGCGCATCATCGGAACGTCCGCTCCGCGCTGCGTCGGCAACACCCTGCTGCTCAACGGACGCACCTACAGCCCGCCGTACACGATCACGGCGATCGGCGACGCGACCGCGATGCAGGCCGCGCTGGCGTCGGCCCCTCTGGTCACGCTGTACAAGCAGTACGTCGTCCGGTTCGGCCTGGGCTACAGCGAGCAGGTCCGCGACGACGTTCAGGTCGCCGGCTACACCGAGCCGGTGCGGATGCGCTACGCCCAGCCGGCGGGCCCGGTGGGCTACTGACCTGCACCACCCCAGGTAACCTGGCCTGATGCAGGTTTTGGTCGTCGACAATTACGACAGCTTCGTGTTCAACCTCGTCCAGTATCTGGGCCAGCTCGGGGTGGACGCGCAGGTCTGGCGCAACGACGATGAGCGCCTGGCCGACGAAGCCGGCGTTGCCGCCCGGTTCGACGGGATCCTGCTCAGTCCCGGGCCGGGGACACCAGAGCGTGCCGGAGCCTCCATCCCGCTGGTTCGCGCCTGTGCCACGACGGGCACGCCGCTGCTGGGTGTGTGCCTCGGACACCAGGCGATCGGTGTGGCGTTCGGCGGGACGGTCGACCGCGCACCCGAGCTGCTGCACGGCAAGACGAGCACCGTCTATCACACCAATATCGGTGTGCTGCACGGACTTCCGGACCCGTTCACGGCGACGCGCTATCACTCGCTGACGATCCTGCCGGAGACCATGCCGGCCGAACTCGAGGTGACCGCGCGCACCGAGGGTGGTGTCGTCATGGCCGTCCGCCACGTCGAACTGCCGATCCACGGCGTGCAGTTCCACCCGGAGTCGATCCTGACCGAGGGCGGCCACCGGATGCTGGCCAACTGGCTTGGCTTCTGCGGACAGGCTCCCGAGGAATCGCTGGTGTGCCGTCTCGAGCAGGAGGTCGCCGACACCGTGCGGCACGCCATCGGCGGGCAGGAGCGCAGCGACCGGGGGATCAATATCGTCGGCGGCGAGTTATCGGCTACGACGCAAAGCTGAGGGTGAGAGAGTCAGTGAACTTGACCGGCGTGCCCGGCGCCGGACTCTGGGTCACCACAGCATGGGACGGCTGACCGCTGTTCTGCACGTCACCGCCCTTGTCGAGTATCCCCGTCCACCCCAACGCCGCTAGCCGCTGTGAGGCGTCGGTCCAGAACATGCCCCGCAGATCCGGCATCACGAACTGATTGCCCTTCGACACCTTGATCTGGATCACGGTGTCCTGAGGGACCGTCTGTCCGTTGGGCGGATCGGTGCCGACCACCTGACCGGACGGCTCCGTGCTGTCCGTCGGAACCGGCAGCGTCTTGACGAAACCCGACGCCGTGAGGATCTGTTGAGCGACGTCGACCGTCTGGCCCGCGACCTCCGGCACCTCGGCGGTCTGCGGCCCGTTGCCGACGACCACCGTGATCTCGTTGGTGATTGCCGACGTCTGGTTGGCAGGCGGAATCGTGGACAGCACCTTGTCCTTGAGGTCCGGCGCCGACGCCGATGCCGTCTGCTTGAACTTGGTGAAGCCGGCGTCCTTGAGTTTCTGGACGCATTCGCCGTAGGTCAGGTTGGTGCAGTCGGGGACTTCGCGCTGCTCAGGCCCGGTCGACACGTTGATGACGACTTCGTCGCCGGCGCTGGCCTGCGAGTTGGCCGCAGGATCGGTGTCGATGACTTTCTCCGGTGGGACGGTGTTGTCCGGCTTCTGCTGGGTGCGGATCTTGAAGCCCTTGTTCTGCAATGCGGCGATCGCGTCGGCCTGACTCTGCCCGCGCACATCCGGGACCTGCAGGTTGCGGGGATTGCCGCTGACCATGTTGATGCCGATGGTCACCACCACGGTCAGGATCGCCAGCACCGCGACGACGATCAACCAGCGACCGATGGAGCCACCTGCCCGGTCGTTCTCGACAAGAGCGCCGTGCCGCGGGATCTCGTCGGTGTCGTCACCGCGCGAGGGCGCCGCCGGCGCCGCGTTGAGCAACGAGGTCCGCTCGGCGGCGCTGAGCACCTTCGGCGCTTCGGGAGCCTCGCCGTTGTGCACCCGCACCAGGTCGGTGCGCATCTCGGCGGCGGTCTGGTAGCGGTTGTCCGGATTCTTGGCCAGCGCCTTGAGCACCACCGCGTCCAGCTCCGGCGAAATGCCCGAATGCTTCTGCGACGGCGGCACCGGATCCTCGCGGACGTGCTGATATGCCACCGCCACCGGCGAATCACCGACGAATGGCGGCTCGCCGGTCAGGATCTCGTAGAGCACGCAGCCCAGCGAGTAGACGTCGGACCGTGCGTCGACCGGTTCCCCGCGGGCCTGCTCAGGCGACAGGTATTGCGCCGTGCCGATCACCGCCGCGGTCTGGGTGACGCTGTTGCCCGCGTCGGCCAGCGCGCGGGCGATACCGAAGTCCATGACCTTCACCGCGCCGGTCTTCGAAATCATGATGTTCGCCGGCTTGACGTCGCGGTGGATGATGCCGTGCTGGTGGCTGAAGTTCAGCGCCTGGCAGGCGTCGGCGATGATCTCGATGGCCCGCCGGTACGGGATCGGGCCGTCAGTGTGGACGATGTCGCGCAGCGTCACGCCTTCGACGTACTCCATCACGATGTACGGCAGCGGACCGTTGGCGGTCTCGGCCTCGCCGGTGTCGTAGACCGCCACGATCGCGGGGTGGTTCAGGGCGGCGGCGTTCTGCGCTTCGCGGCGAAACCGCAGGTAAAAGCTCGGGTCCCGGGCCAGGTCGGCGCGCAACACCTTGACAGCGACGTCGCGGTGCAGACGGGTGTCGCGGCCCATGTGCACCTCGGACATACCGCCGAAGCCGATGATCTCGCCCAGCTCGTAGCGGTCGGACAGGTGCTGTGGGGTGGTCATCGTGGTTTCTCGTCGGTGTGAACAGCCTCGGACAGCGAGCCGACAACATCCATGCTGGCAGCGCTGAATCGGGGTACCCCGATCTGTCCTCCAGGATTACCGGCGATGTGGTGATCCGTCCAACCCGACGGCGCGGCCTGGCTGGTGGGGGTGACGGTGTCGGTGACGGTCTGCTCGACGGGCTTGTTGTCCTTGCGGTCCCGGTCGGCCAGCACGATCAGGATGGCGCTGATGATCGCCAGCGCCCCCAACACGCCGGCCGCCCACAGCAGAGCCCGTTGGCCGGAGGAGAAGGTGCGCCGCGGTGGCGGCGGGCGGTGACTGCCGGTGTTGGCCCGCGGTCGCGTCCCGGTCGGTGGGGCGGCGGCAGGCATCCGCGGCGAACTGCCCGGGATCGACGCCGGGGTGGCGCGGATGGTCGGCGCGGAGTTGGGTCGCGGCGGGCGCCGACCCGCCCGCACGGCGGCGGTCGCGTCGGCGAACTGCCCACCGTTGCGATAGCGCATGCCCGGGTTCTTCACCAGGGTTATCTCGATCAGCTCGCGCACATTGGGCGGCAGGTCGGCAGGCAGCGGTGCAGGCGTCTCCTTGATGTGCTTCATCGCCACCGTCAGCGCACCGTCACCGATGAACGGCCGCTTACCCGAAACTGCCTCGTAGCCAACAACTCCCAACGAGTACACGTCACTGGCGGCGGTGGCGTCGTGACCCAGCGCCTGCTCGGGGGCGATGTACTGGGCGGTCCCCATCACCATTCCGGTCTGGGTGACCGGCGCCGCATCGACGGCTTTGGCGATACCGAAGTCGGTGAGCTTCACCTGGCCGGTCGGCGTGATCAGGATGTTGCCCGGCTTGACGTCGCGGTGTACCAGTCCGGCGGCGTGGGCCACCTGCAGCGCGCGACCGGTCTGCTCGAGCATGTCCAGGGCATGTCGCAGCGACAACCGGCCGGTGCGCTTGATCACCGAGTTCAACGGCTCACCGTTGATCAGTTCCATCACCAGATAGGCGGTGCGGCCTTCGCCGTCCATGTCGGTCTCGCCGTAGTCGTGCACGGCCGCGATGCCGGGGTGGTTGAGCATGGCGACGGTGCGCGCCTCGGCGCGGAACCGCTCGACGAACTCGGGGTCCGAGGAGAACTCCTGCTTGAGGACTTTGACCGCGACCCGGCGTCCCAACCGGCTGTCGACGGCCTCCCACACCTGGCCCATGCCGCCGGTGGCGATCAGTCGCTGCAGCCGGTAGCGGCCGGACAGCGTGACTCCTACGCGGGGGCTCATTGCTTGCCTCGCTTCGCTCGCCTGAGGGGACTCATGACGCCCCCTGCAATGCTGCGGCGATCGTCGCCCGGCCGACCGGGGCAGCCAACGCCCCGCCGGTGGCGTTCAACCGGTCCCCACCATTTTCGATCAGCACCGCGACCGCCACCTTGGGGCTCTGGGCTGGGGCGAAGGCGATGTACCAGGCATGGGGAGGGGTGTTGCGGGGGTCGGTACCGTGCTCCGCGGTGCCGGTTTTGGATGCGATCTGCACGCCGGGGATCGCCCCTTTCTGCTGGGTCATCTGTTCGGCGCCGATCATCAAATCCGTAAGTTTAGCCGCGACCTGCGTCGATACTGCACGCCGTTGCTGAGCAGGTGCTGCGGTGCTGATGCTCGACAGGTCCGGGCCCTTGAGGCTGTCCACCAGGTACGGCTGCATCATCACACCGGAGTTGGCGATCGTCGCCGCCACCAACGCGTTCTGCAAGGGTGTCACCGCCACGTCTTTCTGGCCCATGCTCGACATCCCCAGCGCTGCGGCGTCGGAGACCGGGCCGATGGTCGACTCCGCTACCTCCAACGGGATCGGCGCTGGTGGGCTGTCGAACCCGAACGCCTGCGCGGTGTTGCGCAACGCGTCAGCACCCACCCGGATACCCAATTCCACGAAAGCTGTATTGCACGAGCGGGCAAACGCTTCCCGGAGCGACGCGGTGGGGGCGCTGCCGCACGGTGTGCCGCCGTAGTTCTCCAGCGTGGCGGTGCTGTTCGGGAGCTGGATCCGGGGGGCGCTGGTGAGCTGATCGTTGTCGGTCACCCCGTTCTGCAGCGCCGCCGCGGTGGTGATCACCTTGAACGTCGAGCCTGGCGGGAAGGTCTCGGAGATGGCCCGGTTGGTCAACGGTGAGCCTGGGTCGTCGCGCAGCTGCTGCCAGGCGGCACCCTGTTCCTCGGTGTCGTGGGTGGCCAGCAGGTTGGGGTCGTACGACGGCGAGGACACCATCGCCAGGATCTTCCCGGTGGACGGCTCCAGGGCCACTACCGAGCCGCGGCATCCGCCGGTGCAGCCCCGCTGCATCGCCTCCCACGCGGCTTGCTGGATGCGCGGCACGATCGTGGTGTCGACGTTGCCCCCGCGTGGATCGCGACCGGTGAAGAAGTCGGCCAACCGGCGGCCGAACAACCGCTGATCGGAGCCGTTGAGGATGCCGTCTTCGGCGCGCTCGAGTCCCGTGCTGGAGTAGCGCAACGAGTAGAACCCCGTAATCGGTGCGTAGACAAGGGGATTCGGGTAGACGCGAAGGAATCGATAGTGGCCGTTGGTGGACACCGAGTAGGCCAGCAGCTGGCCGCCCGCGGTGATCTGGCCGCGCTGGCGGGAGTACTCGTCGAGCAGCACACGCTGGTTGCGCGGGTCGGCGCGCAGGCCGTCGGCGCGGAAGACCTGGGTGATCGTCGCGTTGAGCAACAGCAGCACGATCAACGCCATGATCATCACCGAAATGCGGCGCAGGGAAGTGTTCATACGCGCTCGATCACCTCGGTGCTCGACGACGCGATCGACGCATGCGGATTGGTGATGATCGGGCGCCGGGCGGCGTGCGAGATCTTCACCAAGATGGCCAGCAGTAGGTAGTTCGCCACCAGCGACGAGCCGCCGTAGGACATCCACGGCGTGGTCAGGCCGGTCAGCGGGATCAGCCCGGTGACCCCGCCGACGACGATGAACAGCTGGATCGCGAGCGTCGAGGCCAAGCCGGCGGCCAGCAGCTTGCCGAAGCTGTCGCGGACGGCGATCGCGGTGCGGAGCCCGCGCACGATCACGATCGCGTAGAGCATCAGCACTCCGGCCAAGCCGACCAGGCCGAGCTCTTCACCGATCGCGGCGATGATGAAGTCCGTTGACGCGGCGGGCACGGTGCCCGGTTGGCCGTTGCCCAGCCCGGTACCGAAGATGCCGCCGGTGGCAAAACTGAACTGCGACTGCACCATTTGATAGCCGGTGCCCTCGGGGTCCCCGAACGGATCCAGCCAGGTCTGAACCCGCACGCGCACATGCCCGAACAAGTAGTAGGCCACCACGCTGCCCGCGGCGAACAACGTCAGGCCGATGACCACCCAGCTGAACCGCTCGGTCGCGATGTAAACCATCACCAGGAACGAGGCGTACAGCAGAAGTGAAGTGCCCAAATCCTTTTCGAAGACCATGACGCCGACCGAGACGATCCAGGCCACCAGCAGTGGCGCCAGGTCGCGGGGTCGTGGCACGTCGGTGCCGAGGAAATGCTTGCCGGCGCTGGTGAACAGGTCACGCTTGGCTACCAGCACCGCGGCGAAGAAGATCAGCAGCAGGATCTTGGAGAACTCGGCGGGTTGAATGCTGAAGCCGGGGAACCGAATCCAGATCTTCGCACCGTTGGTCTCGGAGAAGTGACTGGGCAGCAGCGCGGGGATCGCCAGCAGCACGAGGCCGACCAGACCGCAGGTGTAGCCGTAGCGGGCCAGGATGCGGTGGTCTTTGAGGAAGACGACCACCAGCGAGAAGCCGAGCACGCCGACCAGCGTCCACAGCATCTGCTGTTCTTCGCTGGGTCCGCGTTGCGGAGCGATGGCGCCGCCGATCAGGTCGAGGCGGTGGATCATCACCAGGCCAAGTCCGTTGAGCAGCGCGACAACCGGCAGCAGGACCGGGTCGGCGTAGGGCGCGAACCGCCGGATAGCCAGGTGAGCGCACACGAACAAGGTGAGGAAGGCCAGCGTGGAACTCGCCAGGTCCCAACTGATGCCCTGCTCTTGGTTGGCCTCGACGATCAGCAGCGCCACCACGGTGATGAAGGTGGCGAAACACAGCAACACCAGTTCGGCGTTGCGGCGGGTCGGTGTCGCCGGCGCCAGCGCGACGGGTGCTTGCGGTTGGGTACTCATGCCGCCGCCCGGCAGTCGGTGCCCGGCTTCTGCGGCGCTGCGGGTAGTTGGGTCACCGTCGGAGCGGGGCTCGGCGCAGGTGCCGGAGCAACCGAAGACGTTGGGGCGGCGCCGCTTTCAGTGGACGACGGGGCCGGGCTCGATGATGCCGACGGCAGCGGTGGCGTGCTCGACGACGGAGCGGGCGCTGACGAGGAGGTCGGTGTGGGCGCCGACGGAGAGGTCGGTGCGACCGTGGGAACGGGCGCCGGCCCCGGCGCGGGAGATGCGCTCGGAGCCGGAGTCGGAGTGGCAGGCGGAGCCGGGGTGGGCGTCGGGGTGCTGGTCGGGGGCGGCGCGCACGGGGGCAGCACCGAGCTGTGCGCCAGTTCCCGCAGTTGCCCGATCGCGTCGTCGAGGGTTCCGGCGGGAAGCCCGGCCGAGACCTGCGCGCGCTCCGAGGGCCGAAGATCCTGTAATCGCATCAGCTGGCAGCCCAGCGAGTCGGTCGGCTGGCCATAACTGATCTGCGACAGCTCGTTGCGGTCGTTGAGGCAGCCCAACAGGTACGGCTCCTGAAGCGGATAACCCAGGATCGAGCCCTGGATACCGCGCATGATCGCCACGGTGCCGTTGTGGGCGCTGACGTAGTAATTACTGCGGATGATCTGCCGGCCGACCGCGAGACCGGCGAGTACCACCAGCAGGACCAGGGCGGCAGCGATGATCATCCGCCGCCGCGAGCGGGGCTTCGGCGGCGGCTCAGGCTCGGCCACAACCCGCTTGGCCGGCGCAGGCCGGGGGTTGAAGGCCGAGGCGCGGCCTGCTGCGGTGTTGGGCGGGGCGACATGGTCGTCGTCCCCCGACACCGCACCGGCCAGGATCGGCTGGGTCTGGCCGCCGTAGTCATGGTCGACGACATCGGCCACCACCACGGTGACGTTGTCCGGTCCGCCGCCACGCAGCGCCAGCTCGATCAGCCGGTCGGCGCTCTCGGCGACGTCGTCGATCTGCAGGGCTTCCAGGATGGTCTCCTGGCTGACCGGATCGGACAGGCCGTCAGAGCACAGCAGGTAGCGGTCGCCTTCCTTGGCTTCCCGCATGATCAGCGTCGGCTCGACCTCGTGACCCGTGAGCGCGCGCATGATCAGTGAACGCTGCGGATGGCTGTGGGCTTCTTCGGCGGTGATGCGCCCCTCGTCGACGAGGGTCTGCACGAAGGTGTCGTCCTTGGTGATCTGGGTCAGCTCGCCGTCGCGCAGCAGATAGCCGCGGGAGTCACCGATGTGGACAAGGCCAAGTCTGTTGCCCGCGAACAGGATTGCGGTCAGCGTGGTGCCCATGCCTTCGAGCTCGGGCTCCACTTCGACGTGTGCGGCAATCGCGGAGTTACCGTCGCGCACCGCGGAGTCGAGTTTGCTCAGCAGGTCGCCGCCGGGCTCGTCGTCGTCGAGGTGTGCCAGCGCCGCGATCACCAGCTGGGAGGCCACCTCGCCGGCTGCGTGCCCGCCCATGCCATCGGCCAGGGCAAGCAGGCGCGCGCCCGCGTAGACGGAGTCCTCGTTGTTGGCGCGGACCAGGCCGCGGTCGCTGCGGGCGGCATAGCGAAGGACGAGGGTCACGG
Source organism: Mycolicibacterium rhodesiae (assembly GCF_002086695.1). GTDB lineage: Bacteria > Actinomycetota > Actinomycetes > Mycobacteriales > Mycobacteriaceae > Mycobacterium > Mycobacterium rhodesiae. The sequence goes on along the minus strand of NZ_MVIH01000002.1, from coordinate 501,691 downwards.
GCGCAACTCGATCACCGTCTTGCCGATATGTACCGGCGTGCCAACCGGAACGCGTACTGCCGTCGTCACCTTCGCCCTGTCGAGGTATGTGCCGTTGGTCGATCCTAGGTCTTCCACGTACCAGTCGGCACCGCGCGGCGACAGCCGGGCGTGCCGAGTCGAGGAGTAATCGTCGGTCAGCACCAGCGTGGAGTCGTCAGCGCGGCCGATCAGCACCGGCTGGGTGCCCAAGGTGATCCGGGTGCCTGCCAGGGCTCCCTCGGTGACCACCAGGTAGCGGGCGGCGTGCCGTTGCTGGCGGGATGGCAGCAGGGTGCCGCGCAGCGCCAAGCCGCGGCGAACCATCACCGCGCCGGTCGGCGCGTAGATGTCGTTGCGCAGGACGCGCAACACAGACCAGATGAACAGCCACAGCAACAGCAGGAAGCCGGCGCGCGTCAGCTGCAGAACTAACCCCTGCATCCGGCGTCCTCTCCGTCCTCGTGCCCCGCTCGCCGTTCCCGCGATACCAGCAGGCACCGGGCCGACTTCGGCACCGTCACGATACTTGGACGCCGGTGGGTACGCGGGTGAAGCCACTCCGCGTCAACCAAGCTGCGACCTTCGCCGACCTCAGTGAACGCGGACGATGATCTCGGAGTGGCCCAGCCGGATGACGTCTCCGTCGGCCAGCTGCCACTCCTGCACCGGGGCGTTGTTCACCGTGGTCCCGTTGGTGGAATTCAGGTCCGACAGCAGCGCGACCTGGCCGTCCCACCGGATTTCCAGATGCCGGCGCGAGACGCCCGTATCGGGCAGCCGGAACTGGGCGTCCTGGCCGCGGCCGATCACATTGGCACCTTCGCGCAGCTGGTAGGTACGTCCGCTGCCGTCGTCGAGCTGCAGGGTGACCGCGTGTCCGGTGGACGGGTAATCACCCTGGGCGGGCGGCTGGGCGTATCCGCCGTAACCGCCTCCGGCGGGCTGGCCGTAGTCGTAGTCCCGCCCGGCGGGTTCGGCGTAGCCGCCCTGCTCATACCCGCGGCCGGCCGGCTGCCCGTAGTCCGGCTGGCCGTATTCCTGGCGGCCGTAGCCGCCGGCCGGCTGGCCGTAGCCCTGCTGCTCATAGCCACCCTGGTCGGGGTAGGCGGGGCGAGGCTCGGGACGGCCGTAGCCGGCGTCTTCGTGCCGGCCCGGACCGCGGCCGTAGTCGTAGTCGCTGGACGGCGGGCCCTGGGGTGCGTAACCGCCACCCTGCGGCGGACCGTAGGAGGGTGCGCCGTATCCGGGCGGCGGGCCCTGCCGGTAGCCCTGGTCGTAACCCTGGCCCTGGTCGTAGCCCTGGCCGCCGTAGCCGCCGGCCGGCGGACGCTGCTCGTGACCCTGGCCGCCGGGATACCCATATCCGCCCTGCTCGGGATACCCCGGCCGCTGGCCGTAGCCCTCGTTGGGCGGGGGGCCATAGCCACCCGGCTCGGGCGGATAGGGGCCACGCTGCTCGGGGGCGCCGCGCTGCTCATCCTGCGGGCGCGGGTAGCGCTCGTCGTAGTAGTCGTCGCCGGGCCGCCCCTGACCCTGGTCGCCTCGGTAGGTGGGGTCGTTGCTCATCGCTGGTACTCCTGGTTCTGCGGTGTACGCCTGGTTCGATTCTGGCGGGGCGGTTGTGGCGAGGGACGGGTGGGGGTCGACGTCCGGGTTGACGACGCCGCGCGCACGGTACTGGCCGGTGTGCAGATTCGGCGACTGCTCGAACCTGACGACCAGATCACCATACGTTTGCCATCCCTGATCACGGATGTAGCCGCCCAAGTGTTTGGCAAAAGTGTCCGTGGTGAGATCGCGATCGGCGCTGACCTTCTCGAAGTCAGCTGGACTGAGCGTAATGACGTACTCATTGGGGGCCAAAAATCGGTCATGTGGAAGCGTTTGCACACCCGCAGAGGCTTCCCGCCGCAGCGCGGCTTCCACCTCTGCCGGGACGATTGATCCGCCGAATACCCGGGCGAACGCGTCGCCCACGGTGTTCTCGAGTTTGCGCTCGATGCGTTGAACCAGACCTCTCTGGTTACTCATCTCACCGCCTAGCTCGAGTACGTGTGCGTGTTGCGTCGACGCTTGTTCACCTTGATGCTATCGGCCCAGGTCGACGCCCCGTCACCATGAGAATTCTGAGAATCGTGTTAGACCAGGTCAGGGCATCGAGGATGGCACCATGACGGGGGCCGCTAGGCTGGTCTGAGCCGCGGGCGCGAGTTGAGGTCCACCCCCTCGACCGTGATACGCTCCCCCGGTTGTTTTGGGCGAGTGGCGGAATGGCAGACGCGCTGGCTTCAGGTGCCAGTGTCCTTCGGGACGTGGGGGTTCAAGTCCCCCTTCGCCCACACAGTGGAGAAAAACCCCGGCTTCCGGCCGGGGCTTTTCTGTTGGCGGCAAGCGCTGCAACAGGCCTATATCCGCGCGGCGCCACAGCCGTTATATTGGCAAGTATGGGTTTGCTGGACGTTGATCCTGCTGGGCTGCAGAGGCTGGTCACCCAGTGTCAGTCATGGTCAGTGGGGGTAGCCGCGAGCGCGCCGTCGACGTCACCGGCTCCGTCGAGCCAGGCGTCGGCGGCAGCGGTCGACCTGGTGCACGCTGATGCTGCGTTGGCGGGAGCTGCCCTGAGTCGGCGCATTCAGTCGGTGGCGACGAGCCTCACCACCGCCGCGGCGGCGTACACCAGGACCGAGGACAATTCCGCGTCCGACCTCGGCGCGCTGAGTAGAAGTCTCTGAACTGGTGGCGGCCACCGCGATGCCCACGTTGTCCCAAGTCCGGAACTGGGACACCGAGCACCTGACGCAGGCCGCAACGCACTGGACTGCGGTGGCCACCGTGTGGGAGGACAACTTCACCCAGCTGTCCCAGCAGATCCGCACCCCGGCGGAACACCGTGGATCGGCAAGGCTGCCGACGCAGCCCAGCAGCAGGCCTACGACGACCGTCTCAAGGTCGTCGGATGGGCCGACCAGCTGCACAACGCGTCGACGGCTGCCAAGACCGGTGCCCAGCGGATCGCCGCGGCACGCAACGCCGTTCTCACCGCGGTGAGCAACGCACAGCAGGCGGGATACACGGTCGGCGAGGACTTCATGCTGTCGAGTCGAGAGACCGGCGACGCCGCATTTCTGGCTGCTCGCCGGGCGCAGGCCGAAGCGCTGGCCGCCGACATCCGCTCCCGGGTCGGCGAGCTGATCGCCGCCGACCAACAGGTCGCGACGACCATCACGACCGCGGCCGACGGCCTCGGCGGCGCGGCCTTCCCCGAGGCGGGTGATGGGAGTGGTGGTGTCAGCGGACTGGACAACCGCACTGGCGCGGGAGACGGCACCGACAAGCCCAAGATCCAGCTGGTCGACCACGAAACCGCCCCTGGTCCGCCGGATGTACCGGGCGTTCCCCCGGACAGCCCTTTTGTCGGTGACACCCGCTACGGGCATTGGCAAGATGTGTCGCCATCTCCCACCGGACCCTATGCCCACGGCGAAACAGGGCGCCTGGCGATCAAGTGGCAGCCGTTCGACGCCGAGAAGCAGGGTGACTTCACCCCGGGTCTCGGGGGCACCACTGGCATGTACACGCCGGGAAAGAACTGGGCCGACCCAGACGCGCCGCCGTGGGCTCAGTATCAGGAGGCCTACCGGTTCCGAGTGGCGGGCTTTCAACCCACCGAGAACACGCGGCAAGTCACCGAGAACGGCCGGACCGTGACCCAGCAGTGGGTGCAGAACACGTACGAATTCCAGCGCAACACCCGGGTGCTGCTGGGCGGTGACGTGTTGGCCGACCGTCCCAGCGATATCGCGGGTCTGAGCCCGCCGCCGCACATCGACCACGACTGGAAGCCGATCACGCTGCCGGAGATCGCCTCGCTGTCGGCGACCAATCCGACGACCACCTATTACGTGCCTAACGAGTGCGGGCCGCAGTCGACCTTCGTCGGTGGACTGCCCGGTGGCGGATACGCCGCACAGCCGACAGTGCCGAGCATGCGGCCCTCGAGCGGCGGCCCGCTGATCCAGGTGCCGGGATGAGCCGGCGCTGGTGGTGGGTCGCGGCAGCGGCCGCCGTGATTGTCGCCGTGGTTGCGGGAACCTGGATCTTTTTGGGCCGCAAGCATTCCGGCGATAGTTGCATCGCCGTCCGCAACATGATCGCGGTTAATCGGGACCACTCGGCGCAGATCGACACTCAGACGAATGCCGGAGTGGAGCCGACGCAGGCCTCCTATGAGCAGTGGGCCAACCGGCTGGATGAACTGGCCCGGGAGATCGACGACCCGACGCTTTCGCCGCATGCGCACCGGATGGCGGATCTGGCCCACCAATCGGTGGCGCTGAACCCGGCGATCCTCGCCGAGCTGTCGGCGCCGCAGCCCGGGGTCGGTCCCGCGGCGACGAAGTACGCCGAACTCAACCAGCAGTTTGTTGCCGAACAGCGCGATCTCGCTCAGGCGTGCCCGGCGTGATTCGTGCCGGACGGCGGGTCGTCGTCGGGATCGATGACGTTGCCGTACTCGTCGACCCACGGGGGCAGAGGCGTTCGGGCGTAGCCGTAGTAGTAGCCGGTCGGCGACCACGGCGGTAGCGGTTCACGCCCGCGCCGTCGGCGCACGAAAGTCACCACGATGGTGACGATTCCCACCACCAGGAATGCGACCAGTGCCGCTTTGGCGACGACGATAAGCATCGTCATCGGCGGCGCGGCCGGAGGGTTGGCACCCGACCACAGTAGCTCCGGGCCGGCCACAACCGAAGGTCACGAGGCTGCGTGACGCACCTGATTTCCGCCGGCGCGCTTGGCGGCGTACATCGCGGCATCAGCGGCCTCGACGAGCTCGTCGAGGAGCCGCAAGTTGACTTGGGAACCGTTTTTCAGCGGCGCGCACGCGGTGCCGATGCTCGCGGTCACCGGGACCGGCAGCTCGGCGATCGCCTGGCGCAGCCGTTCGGCGACCATCTCCGGTGGGTCGGGATGGTCGACGTCGGCGATCACGAATTCCTCGCCGCCGGACCTGCCGATGATGGCGGAAATGCCAGAGTGGTCGGCCAGCGCTGCGCTGATCCTGATCAGTGCGGCGTCCCCGGCTGCGTGGCCGGCGGTGTCGTTGAGTTTCTTGAAGCTGTCCAGGTCGATGACGATGACCATCAGTCGGCTGCCCTCGGTGTCGTTGCGCATGATCAGCTCGTAGGCCGATTGATGGAACGAGCGCCGGTTGTGCAGCCCGGTCAGGGGATCGCGGCCGGAGCTGCGCAGGTCGGACCGCAGCGTCTGGGCCAGCGACAAGACTCCGAACGGCAGGCCCACGTTGAGTGTCGCCACGATCGCCAACGCCGCTGCCATCAGATAGATGTCGCCGGTCGACATCACCATCCGCACGGCCAGGATCAGCGCGCAGACGACGGCGACCGCGCCGTTGGCGATCACCTCGTGGACGGTGTGGAAATAGGCGACGAAGCCACCGATCACGGCGAACGTCGCGCACCCCATCAGGCCCACGTAGTCGTTGGAATAGGACAGCGCGGCGGCGGCGATGGTCGCGGTGGAGGTGAACGAGAACACCAGTGATTGGCGGCGGGTGGGCCAGTGCAGCAGAAACGGCACGGCTGCCGCGAACGCCAGCGCGGCCGCGACAACGCAGATCGTCACCGCTACCGGGCCGTCGGGACCCTGCGGGCTCTTGATCATCAACGCGGTCGACGATGCGAGAGCCAGGGTCGCGGTGAAGATCAGCGTCCGCCAGATCCCCTGCTCGTCGCGGTCATGCAGGTAGACGCTGATCCAGTCGTATTGGTCGGCGTGCCGGGGTGGCAGCGCTCCCCACCGAAGCATGTGTCATCCCCATTCCTACGGGAAGTCTCGCTGTGATTGCGGAATCAATTTTGCCAGCTACGAGCAGAAGTGCTCAGTCCATGGTTCTCGGCTGATCGGGATCAGCCGGTCACCGAGGTTGTGCTGCGCGTTGCCCGACGGAGATCCGACTCGATGGATGCCGTCATTGATGCGACGGACACCAACATGATGGCGCCGACGCTACCGAAGATCGCACCGGCGCACATTGTGTTCAGCGGTCAACCCGGGCGGGCCGGCTGATCCGCGTCTGGTTCCCGCCGGCCCGCTTGGCCGCGTACATGGCGGCATCGGCTGCCCGGATCAGATCGTCCATCTCGGTCACGCTGTCCCAGCGCACGATGGCCGCACCGACACTGGCGGTCACGGGTTGGGGCAGCGCCGCGATCGCCAGGCACAACTGGGCGGGCAGTTCCTCGGCCAACTCGGCGGGCACGGCGTCGACAACGATGAACTCTTCGCCGCCGAACCGCCCGATGATCGCGGAGCTGTTGCTGTTTTCGCGAAGCGCCCAGCCGACGGCAGTCAGAGCCTGGTCGCCGGCGATGTGGCCGTAGGCGTCGTTGAGTTTCTTGAACTCGTCGAGATCGATCATCACGACGATGAGGTGCAGATCGTGTCCGGGCGACGTCAGCAGCAGCGTTGCGCGCTCGTAGAAGGCTCGCCGGTTCAGGACGCCGGTGAGCGGGTCCTGGTCGGAGCGCACGACGTCGGCGCCCATGGTGCGCATCACCGCCTGGATCGCCAAGGGAACCGCGAGGTTCAGTTCGACGACGAGCCACCAGCCGGCGGCGGCGACAGGCCAGCCGAAATTCGGGACCACGCGTAGTGCGCACAGCGCGCCGACGGCCATCCCGAGGACGACGATGAACGTGATCGCCTTCGAGTTGTGGAAGAACGCGGCATAGCCGCCGATGACGGCCATGCCGGTACAGCCCATCAGGGCGACCATGGGATAGGTCTGCATCACGCAGCCGACGGCGATGAGCGAACTGCCGAAGCAGGCCATTCGCAGTGATTGCCGTCGGCTCAACCAGCCCCGCAGCCACAGGGTGGTGTAGGTGATCCCGGTGAGTACCGCGGCGCCGCCGAATGTCCACGCCCACACCGGCGGCACGTTGCGCATGGTGGGGGTGGCTGCGCCCATCAAGATCAAGCCCGCCGAGATCAGAGCCATCAACACCTTGGTCGGCCATGCCAGGCCGCGCGCCCTCAAATACCCGGACAGCCACTCGAACTGGTCGGGTAACCGCCACCATCGCGCGAGCGGCCCCCCGGCCTGGTTGCCCGGTCCGGAGGCCCGCTGGTCAGTCACCGCGCCGTCCCTCCCTGCATGGCGTTCACGGTAGCCCGAGCAAATCGGTAGCGAGGCGAAATATCAACGCTGACAGAAAATAAATCCTGCGTGAGCCGACTCGTGCGGCCGGCTGCCGTCGGTACCGGCGCAGGACTGGCTAACCTATTCGAATGGGCACGCAAACGGTCCCCGGCGGAGTGGTCCACGAGCTTCCGGCAGATTTGCGGACTGCGCTGCTGGACAACGACACTGCGCTGGCGGCCTGGAACGACATCACGCCCCTGGCGCGCAACGAGTTCATCTGCTGGGTCGAGGACGCCAAGCAGCAGAAGACTCGCGAGCGACGGATCCGCCGCACCCAGGAGGAGCTCGAAGAAGGTATGCGCCGGCCGTGCTGCTGGCCGGGCTGCAAGCACCGCGAGCGAACCGGCAAGCCTTAGCCGCGTGGTGTGAGCCCGCGCAGCAGTACCGCCAACCCGTACTCGAATGCGTCGTCGGCCCGCGCGGGCTTGGGGGCACCGGTTGCCAGCGCGGCGGCCAGCTCGGGCCCGACCTCGGCGCCCGATTCCCACGGCTCCTCCGGCGCGGCCAGGTCCAGTGCGGACCCCAGCACGAAGCAGTCCATCAAAGTGATGGCTCGTAGGGTGTCGGCGGCGTCGAACCCGGCGCGGTGCAGGGTCACCGCCAACATGTTGTACATCCGGATGGCGTGGCTGCTGTTCACCGCGTAGGCGGTCAGCAGGGGAATCAGCCGCGGGTACCGGGCGTAACTGCGGCGGTAGGAGCGCAGGATGTCGGCGACGGCGTCAGCCCACGGGCGGTCCGGTTGGTCGTCGGGAAGCTGCACCTCGGACATCGCCCGCTCTCGGAGCAGCTCGACGATCTGGCCTCGACCCGACACGTGGTTGTACAGCGATGACGGACTGACCTGCAATTTCCGTGCCAGATCGGGCATGGTGAATTCGCCGGTGGCACGCACCAGGTCCATCGCGGCCGACGCGATCCGGTCGGTCGACAACAGCGGTGTCGGCGGACGGCCCATCGAAGTCTCTCTTCCTCTTGCGAAGAAGTATGAGCCAGTTCACACTAAAACGAAATAGATTCGTTTTAGGAGTTCGATGATCACCTTGACTGCCCGAGCGGCCGAACCGCTGTCCCGGTCGGCGCCCTCCCAGCGCCCGCCGCTGCGGGTCGGCCTGGTCCAGCACCGGTGGCGACCGGACCGCGTGGAACTCCTCGCCACGCTGCGTGCCGGTATCGACACCGCCGCCGGGGCGGGTGCGTCGGTGGTCTTCCTGCCGGAGATCACCCTGCTGCGCTATCCGGCAGATCGCCCGGCCGGCCCCAACCCCGCGGCACTTGCCGAGGATCTGGAGAACGGCCCCACCTTCGACCTGGCGGCGAGCGCGGCGCGGGACAACGGGATCTTCGTGCACGCGTCGCTCTACGAACGCACTCCCGATGTGAACGACGGCCTGGGCTACAACACCGCGATCCTGGTCTCCCCCGGCGGCGAACTCGTCGGCCGGACCCGCAAGCTGCACATCCCGATCTCGGCCGGCTACTACGAAGACACCTACTTCCGGCCCGGCCCCGACGCCGACCCGTACCCGGTCTACGCGCCGGACGGGCTGGATGCCCGCATCGGTATGCCGACCTGCTGGGACGAGTGGTTCCCCGAGGTCGCCCGGAATTACTCGCTCGCCGGTGCCGAGGTGGTCGTCTACCCCACCGCCATCGGATCCGAGCCGGTCTTTCCCGACTTCGACACCCGGCCGCTGTGGCAGCAGGTCATCGTGGCCAACGGCATCAACAGCGGCTTGTTCATGGTGGTGCCCAATCGGGTCGGCGACGAAGGGACCGTGACGTTCTACGGGTCCTCCTTCATCTCCGACCCCTACGGCCGGGTACTGGTGCAGGCACCGCGCGACGAGGAGGCCGTCCTGATCGCCGATCTCGACCTCGACCAGCGCCGAGATTGGTTGGAGCTCTTCCCTTTTCTGCTGACTCGACGTCCTGACACCTATGCCCCGCTGACCCGGCCCGTCGTAGCCGACGAGCCCTACGGCGCCGGTCACGTCGCGACGGCGGTGGTCAAGTGAGTTCGACGCTGTTCACCGGTGGCGTGGTGTGGACCGGTACGGGGCAGGATTCCGATGCCCTGCTGGTCACGGACGGAGTGGTTCGCGCGCTGGGCGACGCCGCCCGAGCACTGGCCGAGGGCTCGGACTGTGAGCACGTCGACCTCAGCGGCGGGTTCCTGATGTCGTCCTTCGGCGACGGGCACGCTCATCCGCTCTACGGCGGGCTGGAAGCGGTCGGGCCGCCGGTCCGTGGCTGCGGCAGCATCGACGAAATCGTCACTGCAGTCAAGGTTTACGCCGAGGAACACCCGGACGAGGAATGGATCGTCGGCGCGTCGTACGACGGCAGCCTGGCCGAGGGCGGACTGTTCGACGCCCGGTGGCTCGATGCCGCGGTGCCGGACCGCCCGGTGGTGCTGCGGGCCTGGGATTACCACACCGTGTGGTGCAATACCGCGGCCATCGAGCGCGCCGGAATCACCGCCGACACCCCTGACCCGGTGCTCGGTGAGATCCCCCGTCGGCCGGACGGCTCGGTGCTGGGCACGCTGCGCGAATGGGGCGCAACAGATTTGGTGATGAACGTGATGCCACCCCGCGATGAGCGGCAGCGCATCGGCGCGCTCGGCACGGCAGCCGACTACTACCTCGCCCGCGGCGTCACCTGGGTACAGGACGCCTGGGTCGAACCCGCTGACGTCGCGACCTACGTCGAGGCGGCCCGGCAAGGCGCACTGCGGATGCGGTTCAACCTCGCGCTGTACGCCGACCCACGGCACTTCGATTCGCAGATAGCGGAATTCGCGGCTTCGCGGCGAGCGGTCGAGGAAGCGGGCTCACCGCTGCTGACCGCGAACACGGTCAAATTCTTCGCCGACGGCGTCGTCGAGAACGAGACCGGGGCACTGCTGGCACCGTATTGTTCTGGGCTACACAGCCACGGCATGCAGAACTGGGAGGGCGACTCGCTGGCCGAGGCCGCCCGCCGGGTCGACGAGCTCGGCCTGCAGATCCACATCCACGCCATCGGTGACGCGGCCGTCCGACAGGCCCTAGACGCCATCGAATACACAGTGTCCCGCAACGGAATTCGAGACCGCAGGCCGGTGATCGCACACGTCCAGCTGGTGGACGACACCGATATCGGCCGGTTCGCGGACCTGGGGGTGATCCCCAACATGCAACCGCTGTGGGCGCAGATGGATGCGTTGATGACGGTGTTGACCATCCCGCGGCTCGGCGTCGAACGCAGCGACCGGCAGTACCAGATGCAAACGCTGAACCGATCCGGTGCTGCGCTGGCGTTCGGCTCGGACTGGCCGGTGTCCTCGGGCGCCCCGCTCGACGGCATTGCCGTGGCGACGTCCCGGCTCACGGCCGAAGGCCAACCGGAAGGTGGTTGGACGCCGCACGAGATCGTGCCGATCGAGCGTGCGCTGTCGTCGTACACCGGAGCCGTCGCCTACCAGGCCTATGCCGAAAACAGCTGGGGAGCGATCACTCCCGGCGCCAGCGCCGACCTGGTGTGGCTCGATCAGGATCCGCGGAACACGCCGCCGCTGGATCTGCCGGGCGTGGGCATCCACGCCACATACTTGCGCGGTGTGCAGGCCTACCGGGCTGACGAAGGAAAGGTACGACCATGACCGCGGAATACATCACCGGCCCTCACGAGGGACACCTGAAACGAGCGCTGGGCCTGCCGTCGCTGGTGCTGTTCGGCTTGGTGTACATGGTCCCGCTGACGGTGTTCACCACCTACGGGATCGTCACCGAAACCTCAGGTGGCCGACTGCCGTTGGCCTACATCGTCACGCTGATCACCATGGTGTTCACCGCACTGTCCTACGCGCGGATGGCAGCTGCCATTCCGGTTGCGGGTTCGGCGTACACCTACACCCAGCGCACCTTCGGGGCCCCCGTCGGATTCCTGGCCGGGTGGTCGCTGCTGCTGGACTACCTGTTCCTGCCGATGCTGAACTACCTGGTCATCGGGCTCTACCTGAACGCGGCGCTGCCCGCGCTCCCAGCGTGGGTCATCGTCCTTGTGTCGATCGGGATCGTCACGGTGCTCAACATCATCGGCATCGTGTCCGTCGCGAGGGCCAACTTCCTGATCATCGCCATCCAGGCGATCTTCATCGTGGTGTTCGTGGCCCTCGCGATCGCCAAGACCACCGGCTACGGAACCGTCGACCTGCTGGCACCCTTCACCGGTGACGGCACGGCCGGCGGCATGAGCCCGATCCTGGCCGGCGCGGCGATCCTGTGCCTGTCCTTCCTCGGCTTCGACGCCGTCTCCACGCTGTCCGAGGAGGCGCGTGACGCCAAACGCACAGTGCCGCAGGCGATCATGATCGCGACAATCGTCTCGGGGATCATCTTCATCCTGCTGTCCTACGTATCGCAGCTGGTGTTCCCGTCCAACAAGTTCGCCGACGTGGACACCGGTTCGACCGACGTGATGCTGGCCGCGGGCGGGGCGTTCGTCAACACCTTCTTCACCGCGGCCTATGTGGCCGGTGCGCTCGGTTCGGCGTTGACGTCGCAGGCGTCGGTGGCCCGAATCCTGTACGCGATGGGCCGTGACGGCATTCTGCCCCGAAAGGTGTTCGGGCACGTCTCCGCCAAGTACAGCACCCCGGTGTACGCGATTCTGACGGTCAGCGTCATCTCGCTGCTCGCGATCTGGATCGATCTGACGATCCTGGCCTCGGTGGTCAGTTTCGGTGCGCTGGTGGCCTTCTCGGTGGTGAACCTGTCGGTGATCAAGCACTACTTCGTCGACATGCGGGAACGGAACATCCTGCTCAACGTGGTCGCTCCGGTGATCGGCTTCCTGCTCACCGCCTGGCTGTGGACCAGCCTGTCGGGTACCGCACTGACGATCGGATTGATCTGGCTGGCAATCGGATTCGTCTGGCTGCTGGTCGTCACTCACGGCTTCCGTCGGCCCACTCCGGTGTTGGACCTGGAATACGAGTGAGCCCGCAGGGCTGCGACCCACTGGCCGGCTACCCCGTCGCCGCGCCGGCGCTGCGGGGGCGGGTGTGGTTCGACCAGAGCTGGTTGGATCTCACGTTCCTGCACTGGCCGGTGCGCCCGGCCGACGTCGCGGACCTCTACCCCGCCGGCACGCGCCCGGATGTGTTCGACGGCGTGACGTATGTCGGGTTGGTGCCGTTCCGAATGGGTTACACCGCAGTCGGTCCCGGCCCGCGGGTGCCGTACTTCGGTTCCTTCGCCGAGACCAACGTTCGGCTCTATTCGGTGGACGACGGGGGACGGCACGGCGTGCTGTTCCGGTCGCTGGAGGCCGCCCGACTGGCGGTGGTTCCGGCGATCCGCATCGCCATGGGTATCCCCTACACCTGGGCCCGGATGCGGATCGACCGGACAGCGGATCAGATCAGCTACGACAGTGTCCGGCGCTGGCCGCAGCGGGGGCTGCGCAGCCGGGTGACGGTGCGCCCGGGCGAGCCGGTCGAGCCGACCGCATTGGAGACCTGGCTGACCGCGCGCTGGGGGGCCCACACCCGCAAGGCAGGCCGGACCTGGTGGGTGCCCAACTATCACGCCCCGTGGACTTTGCACTCGGCGCTGATGGTGGACCTCGACGACGAACTGGTGGCCGCCGCCGGGGTACGCACCGCCGGAGAACCGCTGCGGGCGCTCTACTCCCCCGGCATGCAAACCCAGTTCGGCCGCCCGATCGTGGTCGGCTGAGAGCCACTCGCAGTAAGCTCACAGCCATGGCTGTGCGGGTGCGGATCTCGAGGGCGCTGATGGCCGGCGCCTGCGGCGCGCTGTTCGTGGCCGCCCCGGTCGTGGTCGCCGCCCCGGCCAATGCCTGCCCGACCGGGCATCTTGCCGACCCGATCACCGGACAGTGCTACGTGGCCAACGGTGTGCCGAGTGTCGGTGGCATCCCGTGCATTCCGGGCAAGTCGATGGGTACCTGCCTGGGGATTCTGCAGAACCAATCGCCACGAGGCGGCGGCCCCCCGGTCGGCGGGCCCTGGCCCTAGGGCCGGTCGTCTGGTGCGTTGCCGCCGCCGGCGACGTCGACGGCCTGCGCCAGGATGTTGGCCACCACCGACTCAACGCTCGACTCGATCGAAAACGCCAGCGTGGAGCTCACGGCGGCCACCGCCTGGGTGCGGAACCGGACGAGCATCGTGATCATCTCAGTGACCTCGGGATCCGCCGGCAGCGGAGATCCGGGATTGAGCCGGTCGCCGACGTGATTCACTCCCGCCCGCACCAGGATTGCGCTGATCTGGTTGATCAACGGAGCGATCTGCTCGTGGAGGTCAATGAGCGTTCCGATGGCGACGCCGTACTGTCGGATCTCGTTGAACGCCTCGACCAGTTTGGGCCGCACCACTGTGGCGTCGTGGCCGTCATCCTCGAGCCGGATCAGGTCTAGGCCGACCATCCGGTCGAATCCATCATCGTCGTCGACGAGTCGCCGCGCTTCGGTGACCGACATCCGCTCGGGCTTCTCCGTGGCCCAGCTGCCCGCGATCGCTGATTCCAACCCCAGCATGTCCCCGACGTTCTTGCCTTGTTCCCACGCGGAGAGCATCTCGTGGACGTGAGCGAGGTTGTAGCCGCGGTCCAGTAGCGAGGTGATCATCCGCAGTCGGGTGAGGTGGGTGTCATTGAACAGCGCGATCCGCCCGACTCGCAGCGGTGGGTGCAGCAGTCCCCGGTCGCGGTACACGCGAATATTGCGAGTCGTGGTCCCGGCGAGCCGCGCCAATTCGTCGATGCGGTATTCGCCCGAGGCGGCCACGCCGTGCGGCTGCACCGCGGCGTCGAACAGTTGCGACACCGCGGCTTCGACGACATCGCGAGACCCGCGGCGCAGCCGTCGCAGGATACTCGGGATCGGACCGGTCATCTCATGCCAATGCGGAGACCACATGCGGCGGGGCGTCGGATGCCACCGCCTCGTAGTCCTGGAACCGGAACTGTCGCATCTGTCGAAGATACTGTGTCGCGAAGCCCGGATACATCGAGGCATTGAATCCGTCGTCGGTCAGATACCAGCTGTTGCAGCCCGACATCCATGTGGTCCTGGTCAGACGCTTCTGCATGCGGTCGTTGTAGCGACGCTGCACATCGGCACGAACGTCGAGGTATCGCAGGTTCCGGCGCAAGATGGTGGTGACGCCGGCGACCGCATAATCGATCTGGCCCTCGACGTAGACCAGCAGCGAATTGTGGCCGGGCCCGGAATTCGGGCCGGTCATGAAGAACAGGTTGGGGTAACCGTGTGCGCTCGCACTCTTGTATGCCTCGGCGTGCCCGCGCCAGTCCTGTTGCAGCGAACGGCTATCGAGCCCGGTGACCGGGAACGGAGGACCTGAGAGGTGCACGTCGTATCCGGTGGCGAACACGATGGCATCGACGTGGTGTTCGATGCCGTCACTGGTTCGGACACCGACCGGACTCAGAGTGGCGATGGGCCAATCGATCAGCTTGCAGTTGTCGCGCTGTAGCGCCGGGTAGTAGTCACTGGAGACCAGCATGCGCTTGCAGCCTGGGATGAAGTCGGGGGTGAGCTGGCGGCGAAGCCACGGGTCGGCGACAGCGCGGCGCAGATGCGCCTTCCCGAGCCGGGCGACAAGTTGGCTGGCGGGTGTGTTCCAGACCAGCGCCGCGGCGCTGGCCTCGTGGCCCCAGTACAGGGCCTGGCGGGCAAGTGCCTGGGTTGCAGGCACTTTCGCGAAAATTTCGCGCACGGCGGTCGGCATCGACACGTCCAGCCTTGGTAGCACCCAGCCGGGAGTCCGCTGGAACACCTTGACGGCTGCAGCGGTCTTGACCAGTTCGGGAACGATCTGCACCGCACTGGCGCCGGTACCGATCACCGCGACCCGCTTGCCTGCGAAGTCGTAGTCGTGATCCCAGGCGGCGCTGTGGATCTTGTGTCCACGGTAAGTGTCGATGCCGCGGATGTCGGGAAACTTGTGGTCGGCCAGCGGTCCGGAGGCCAGAATGACCGTGCGGGCCTGAATCTGCTTGCCGCCGTGCGTGTTCACAGACCAGACCCCGGCCTGCTCGTCGAAGCTCAACCCGGTGACCTCGGTGTCGAATCTGATCAGCGACCGCAGTCCGTACTGGTCGGTCAGATCTTCGATGTGGTCACAGATCTCGGCGCCCGACGGGTAGGCGCGCGACCAGCTGGGGTTCTTGACGAATGAGAACGAGTACAGCAGCGACGGGATATCGCAGGCCACGCCGGGGTAGGTGTTGTCCCGCCAGGTACCGCCGACGCGGCTGTTGCGCTCGACGATGACGATGTCGTCGACGCCGGCGTGTTTGAGCTTGATGGCGGTGCCCAGCCCGGTGAATCCCGCGCCGACGATCAGAGTGTCGTGGATGTGCTTGACAGCGGACATGTTTCAGGCCGCCGGTTCGTGGGTCAGTTCCTTGAACCAGCTGGGAATCGGACTGAGCAGTGTGCGCGGTATCCGGTCGGACACCCATACCATCGGGTTGGCCACCCAGTGATAGGGGTTGTCGGGCTTGATCACCATGCGCGCGTGCAGTTTGAGGATCTGGTAGGTCGGGACGCGGTGCGTGTACTCGCCGCGCTCGCCGAGGGTGCGGAATCGTTTGACGGCGTTGTAGAGCCGCTCGGGCTCCAGTCCCATCCCGACGATCTCGTTGCGTATCCGGTTGAGCAACGGAACGTACATGATCGCGCCGATGATCAGCCCGGGGGTGGCGACGCTGCCGACGAACTCGATCAACAATCGCCGCAGATCGGCCTGCCCGATCATGTTCAGCACCTCGAAATCGACGGCGAGGTGGCGGGATTCGTCGTTGTTGATTTTTTCGAAGACCTGATGGCAGACGGGATCGTCGACCTCCTCGAGCAGGAACTTGAGCAGGGCGCCGTCCAGTGCCACTTCGAGCATCGGGATGACCGTGCCCAGGATCGACAGCGACATGGAGTCGGCGTATTTGTCCAGCCAATCCATCGACAGGCGGATGTTGACATTGGGTTCAGGCATCTCGCCGTCGTCGAGCATGCCCCAGCGCTTCATCAGCGCGAGTTCGGCGTTGGCGTGTCGCTGTTCCTCGGCGTGGAAGTAGCGGTATATCTCGGCAATGGTCGGGTTGGGCGCCTTCTTGGCCAGCGCGGCGAATCCGCGTGCGCCGATGTTCTCGATCCAGCACAGATCCGCCATGAACGCCTTGAGTTTCGGGCGTTGTTCGTCGGTGATGCGTTCGGCGCCGGGTGCGTTCCAGTCGATGTCGCCCAGCGCCCACTGCCGGTCCTTGATCTTCGCCAGCATGACGTCCATATCGATCGCCATCGATCCTCCTAGGTGGTGACGCGGGTGACGAGCCCGGCGGCGCGGGTGTACACCGTCGGGGTGAACCGTTTGATGCTCCAACCGATTCGGGCTTCAGGCTGCGGCATGCAGTAGAGGCCGCCGCGATCGAGCGTGTCCAGGCACATGCGGGCGACCCGGTCAGCGGAGAATCCGGTCCACCGCATCAGCTGCTCGGCCCGCAGTGTCGTCTTTGTTGGGATGCGACCGGATTCGAGGATGTTGGTCTTGACGAAGGTGGGGCACAGAACCGTGACATTGACGCCGGTACCGGACATTTCGGCCGCCAGGGTCTCCGACAAAGACAGCGTGCCCGCTTTGCTGACGTTGTAGGCGGCCATCCCGGGGGCGGCACCGAACGCCGCCGCCGACGCCACGTTGATGATTCCGGCGGGACGGCCGGCGTCGCGCAGGATCGGGGCGAAGACGTGGCAGCCGTGGATCGGCCCCCACAGGTTGACGTTCAGCACCCACGTCCAGTCGGCGAGGTCAATAGCGCCGATGGTCTGCCCGCCGGCACCTACCCCGGCGTTGTTGACGACGAGCGTGGGTGGGCCGTCGAACCACGACTGTGCCTCCTCGGCAAGGCGATACATATCGTCGATCCGGCTGACATCACAGCCCACCGCCAGCGCGCGGTCGCCGATCGCCGCGGCGGTCTTATGCGCGGCCCCCTCGTCGATGTCGCTGCACACCACGCGGCCACCTCGGGCGGCCAGTTCGGCAGCGAATGCAGCGCCGATGCCGCTGCCTGCGCCGGTGACGACCGCGTCGGCGTCGTGGCTGCGTTTCGTCCCGAAGATACCCATGTTCAGCCGACCTCTCCGATGCTGCTGTCGTACAGCGAGTTTGCGATGAATGAGGCGATTTCACGCATCGCTGGGGCAGCTGAAGGGCTGATCCGGGGCAGGGCCTGGAAGACGTGCGCCTGATCGGGCCAGATGTGCAGATCGCAGTCACCACCGGAACGGCGCATGTCCTCGGCGAGGGCGATCGCGTCAGCCGCCAGCATCTCCGCGCCACCGGCGTGGATCAATGCCGGTGGGAGCGGCCGTCCACCAGAGACGTCGAGCGCCAGCCGTGGGTGTCCGGGTTCGACACCGGCACAGTACAACTCAACCAGACGCGCGGCATCGCGGGATCGGATGGCCGGGTCACGCCGGCTGCGCTCCCAGGTCCGGGCGAGCTCGAACGTCAAGTCCAGCAATGGCGACAGCAGCACGAGGGCTGCGGGATGCGGAACTTCGGGCTGCAGCAGCAGGTCGACTGCGAGGTGTCCGCCCGCCGAGTCGCCGGCGATTGCCAGGTCTTTGGGCGACTTCCCGCAGTCATCGATCAGCCAGTCCCAGCCGGCGCGCACATCGTCTGCGGCTGACGGGAACCGGTGCCGCGGCGCCAGTCGGTAGTCGATGCTGAATACGGGCAGACCTGTCAACTGCGACAGCCACGCGGTCAGGCGGCGGTGGGTGCGTGGCGAGCAAAGCGCATACCCGCTGCCATGCACGAAATAGATCGCCCGAGCCGTAGCGTCGTGCCCGACACCTCGGCCGTACACCCATTCCCCGACGACGCGACGCCGGTCGGAGGTCCGAGTGTCGACGGGAACGGTTGTCGTGCCGGACAGGGACGGCCCGAAAGTGTCCATGATGCGAGCCACGATCTGGCGCGCGGCCCACAGACCCCACGCCTGCTCGGGCGGGAGGACGGCGCTGATCTGACGCAAGGTCAGGATGCTCGCGGCGTTCGCGCTTCGACTTCGCCACTCGGTCATCGATCCGCTGAACACCCGATGGATACAACGCCCAATGGTGCCATTTGTCAATGGCATCATTGGAGAATGTCGTCGCCTCAGTCGTCGAAGATGGCGACGGCGCGGGTCCATCCCGCCGACGCCGCGTGGACCTTCACCGGGAAGCAGGACACCTCAAAGCCGTTGGGCGGCAATGACTCCAGGTTGTGCAGCTTCTCGATGTGGGAGTAACCGACGGTACGTCCGGCGCGGTGGCCTTCCCAGATGATCGATGCATCGTGGTCCTGGGCGTAGCGCCTGGCGGTGTAGGAGAACGGGGCATCCCAGCTCCAGGCATCGGTTCCGGTGAGCCGAACGCCGCGCTCGAGCAGGTACAGCGTGGCATCGCGGCCCATGCCGCAGCCGCTCCCGACGTAGTCAGCGTGTCCGTAGCGGGTGCCTGCGCTCGTGTTGACCAGCACGATCTCCAGCGGCGACAGGCTGTGACCGATGCGGTCCAGCTCGGCTTCCACATCGGCTGCGGTCACCACGTAACCGTCTGGGAAGTGGCGGAAGTCGAGCTTGACCGCAGGTTGTAGACACCATTCGAGCGGGACCTCGTCGATGGTGATGGCGCGCTTGCCGCCGTCCATCGTCGACGCGTAGTGGTACGGGGCGTCCAGATGTGTGCCGTTGTGGGTGGTGATCCGCACCCGTTCGATCGCCCATCCTTCGCCGTCGGGAAGATCGTCGACGGTCGCGCCGGGGAAGAACGACACCACCTCGGCGGCGGTCTGCTTGTGGTCGTAGTAGTCGATCTCCGGGAGATGGCCCGGCGGGTCCGAGGCTATGCCGGCTTGCAGCGGAACCGAGATGTCGACGAACCTTCTCATCGCACCTTTCTACGCCCTGGGGTGGAACGATTCGATCGGGTTCACCAAGCCGACGGTGATCGCGTTGCCGATCTGCCCGTGTGCGTCGAACACCGCGACCGCACCGCAGGCGATCCCGTCGTTGCTGTTGTGCGATGTGGCCGCCAGGCCGATGTAGTCCCCGACCGGCTCGCGAGCCAGGGTCAGGGTGTAGTCGGCGTTGATGTATCGCAAACCGCCTGTGCCCCAATGCGATGTCGCACTGGCAGCGTCGGCGGCCATCGCAACGGTGACGAACGGCGACGTGGTTTCCCCGTCGACCAGCGGGCGGACCTGCCGGATCCAGGCGTACTTGGGGCCGGTGGCGTCGTGCCATTCGGTGAAGGCCATCGCACCGCCGGACTCGCCCTGTCCGCCATAGCCCCAGACGAACATCATCAGGTCATCAGGCAGCGGACCGGGATCCGGCGGCAGCGGCGGCATCGTGATCGGCGAGGACCAGATGTCGCCGGCCGGGTGCTCGCCGCGGCGCAGGAACATCGCACTGGCCCGGGACACCACCGTGTCGTTCTGGATCAGTTCGGCGTCGACCAGCCGGATGCGACGGCCGTCGCGGCGCATCGTGGTCCGCACTTCCAGGGGTGTGATCGCGGTGGGCCGCAGCAGGTCGACGGTCAGGCGAGCCGGCACGAATCCAGGGGCGCCGCCCACCTGTTCCAGCGCCCGCGCCAAGATGCCGCCGACTACGTGACCACTGATCGTCGGACCCCAGGGCCCCTGCGATGCCGGGCCGGGCAAGAGCACGTCGCCGTCGGACACCAGATACGCCCGCGATGCGCCAGCCGAGTCGCCCAGATCCGTCACGAGCTCACACGATAGCGGCGCCGGAGTCAGCTACTGAGGACCTGCTGCAGGTAGCGCTCGGTATCCGCGGAGACGGGGTCTGCCACGTTCTGGAATTCCGGATGTTTCTCGATGTACTTCGCGACCATCGGACACACCGCCACGATGCGCAGCCCGGCATCGCGGGTGGCGGCCAGCGACTCGCCGACCATGATGCTGGCCAGTCCGCGTCCTTCGAATGCGTTGTCGACCTCGGTGTGGTGGAAGATGCGCTGACCGTCGTGGTCGACGTAGTCGGCGACGCCGACCTGCCTGCCGTCGACCTCGACGGTGAATTGGTTCTTGCCGGCGGTGACGGTGGTTTCGGCGCCGGTTTTGTCTTGTGTCATGGAACTCCTCAGGGTCGGCGGCGGGGGCGCAACCGGATGGCGGGTAGCCCGGGTGCCGGTAAACGCTGGACGGAACCCGTGTACCCACTGACGGCGCCGAAACGATCGTCGCCGCTCTCCCACTGCCGGCGGTATTCGACGATCTCGTCATGGCTGCGTCCGACGAAGTTCCACCACATCAACAGTTCCTCGGTGAACGGCGGCCCGCCGAGCAGCAGTACCCGGGCGGCCAGGCCCGCCGCATTGTGCAGCCGCAGCCTCGTGGACCCGGTTCCCAGGTAGGCCAGCTGCCCTGATTGGAGCACCCGCCCGGCGACTTCCACCTGGCCGAGGTCGAGCAGGACGCCGTGCTCGAAGCCGGGGTCGACGTCGAGGTCGAGGGTGCACCCGGCGGCCAGGTCGACCTGGGCGCCGAGCAGCGGCGTGAAGGTGTGCACCGGCGAGCGCTGTCCGGCCAGCTCACCGAGGAACACCCGAATGGATGCGTCCCCACGTGAAAATGGCTCAGGGACATAGTGATCGAAATCCCGGAAGGTGTTGCGAGCCGAATCCGGCAGCGCCACCCACAGCTGCGCGCCATGCAGGATCGTGCTCGACGGCGTCGACACTTCCGAGTGGCAGATTCCCGCCCCGGCAGTCATGAGATTCAGTTCACCGGGGCGGACGATCTGGTGCACACCGGCGCTGTCGCGGTGCTCGATCTCGCCGCGGAACAACCAGCTGACGGTCTGCAGCCCGGTGTGCGGATGCGGGGGCACATCCATGCCGGCGGCCTCGCGTACGTCGTGCGGACCGTAATGATCAGCGAAACACCAGGCCCCGATCAGCGAGCGCTCCCGTTGGGGCAAGGTCCGGCGGACCGGAAGCGCGCGCGGACCGCCGAGCGGGACCTCACGGGGCTCGAGAATCTTGACGCCATCGAAACTTGTTGCACTGCAGGGCACTTCACGCGGAGCGGTCTCGAGGTTGCTCACCACCCCGAGCTTACCCGCGGAGCGTGGCTCAGGCCGCGAGCTGCTGCTTGGTCATCGCCGAACGGATGAGCAGGAAGTCCGGCTCCTCGATACGGAACACCCCGAACCGGAACTTGTAGCCCCAGCGTTGCGGATCGACGACGAACTCCAGCTGGTCCAGCAGGGGCCGGATGGGTGTCGCGGTGCAGGGCAGGAACTCCATGGCGCGCCGCCATGGGTGCGACGGATGTTCCTGGTACGGCTCGTCGTCGGCGACGCGCCCGATCGCGGTGAATGCCTGCAGCGACTCCCCATGCTCGAGTGCGGTTTTCGGCGAGTAGAAGATGATCCAATCGCCACGGGCCATTCTGCGCAGCATGTGCGGCTTGCCATGGTTGGCCTGAGTGAAACCGCCGGCGACACCCCGTTGTACGTGGTCGGCGCTGACGGTATTGATCCAGTACGTCATGGGCTCACACTAGGTCGGGGGTCAGACAGGTCTGGCGCCTCTGCCGCTCGGCGGGATCGGTCAGTCCGCGCGGGCATCGGACGACGGGCCGCGACCGTCGGCCGAGATGTCCGGCGCGAACAGCTCCGGGCTCATCGACGGGTCGACCGGCTCGTCCTGCGGCACCCTCGTCGCCTCACCGGCGGCGACTCGGTTGTGATCAGCGCGCCAGTCGCGCAACAACAAGACGATGCCGGCGACCGCGAGCACGACCACCGCGACCGCGGCGTAGGTGCTGTCGGTCAGGACCGCCACCAACAGCGCGATCAGCCCGGCCAGAGCCACCACCACGACGATCCGCACAAACACAGTTCTATCCGCATCCCGCTCCCCTGCCGGGGAATTGCCGCAGTCAGCGAGTCGCGGGCGCCGGCACCGGCGCGGCGGTCAGCATCGCGGCGAGCATCGTCACGATCTCCTCGAGACTGTCGGCATCGGTGTCACCGGATTCCACCCGCCGCTCGTGGTCGGCGAGCAGGGCGAACATCGCGGTGGCGACGGCGCCGACTCGGTTCTCCCGGGCACTGCGGTCCTTCAGTGGGACCAACCTGGCCAGCGCGTCAAGGATCCGTGGCCAGGCCGACTCCGCCGGGCTCTGCGGTTCCCGGTTCAATCGGATCCGGACCACTTCGAGGAACCGCGCGTAATGGGTGCCTTCACTGTGGAAAAACGGCCCGACCAGGACTCGCAGCACAGCGTGTGCGTCGACCATTTGTTCGTCGGACATGCGGTCCAGCAGGGCTTGCCGCTCGACCTCCATCGGGGTCAGGCGCCGGGCGACGACTGCGTCGATGAGGTCCTGCCTGCTGCGGAAGTAGTAGTTGACCGCGGAGTTGTTGCGTTGGCCTGCGGCCACGGCGATCTCTCGTAGCGGCACCTCGAATCCGTGCTCGGCGATCAGCCGTTCGGCGGCGTCGAGCAGTACTTCCCGGGATCGGGCACCGCGGTCCACGGCAAGCAGTGTAAATCAGTGCTAGGCAGGTTTAAGCACATGTGCTTAAATGAGCGCATGAACCAGATCCGGGAGATCGACCCCGGCACGCCGATGACGCGTTACGCGCGGGGTTGGCACTGCCTGGGCCTGGCAGAAGATTTCCGCGATGGCAAGCCGCACGGCATCAATGCGTTCGGCGGCAAGCTGGTGGTGTACGCCGACTCGCACGGCGACATCCATGTGCTCGACGGCTACTGTCGGCACTTGGGTGCCGACCTCGCCATGGGCACGGTCAAAGGTGACAATCTGGCCTGTGCGTTCCACGACTGGCGCTGGAACGGTGCGACCGGACGCTGTGTCGAAATTCCTTATGCGCGAAGGGTTCCCAAGCTTGCACGCACCCGCAAGTACCAAACCCTCGAGGTCAACGGGCAGCTGCTGATGTGGCATGACCCGGAGGGCTCCACGCCACCGGCGGAACTCACCCCGCCGACGATCGAGGGCTACGACGAGGGCCAGTGGTCGAAGTGGGCGTGGAACTCGATGGTCATCGAAGGCGCGCACTGCCGCGAGATCGTCGACAACAACGTCGACATGGCGCACTTCTTCTATATTCACTACGCCTACCCGACGTTCTTCAAGAACGTCTTCGAGGGCCACACCGCCAGCCAGTACATGGAATCCAAGGGCCGCCAGGACTTCACCGAACATCCGGAGCGGCTGTGGGAGGGCACCAAGCTGCGTTCGGAGGCCACCTACTTCGGGCCGTCGTACATGATCAACTGGCTGCACAACGACCTCGGACCGGACTTCACCGTGGAATCGGTGCTGATCAACTGCCATTACCCGATCGACCAGAACTCGTTCATGCTGCAGTTTGGGGTCTCGGTGCAGAACATGCCGGGGCTGTCCGACGAGAAGGCGGCCAAGCTCGCCCAGTCGTATTCGAAGATCTACGAGGTCGGCTTCCTGCAGGACGTCGAGATCTGGAAGCACAAGACACGGATCGAAAACCCGCTGCTGTGCGAGGAAGACGGGGCGCTGTACCAGTACCGGCGGTGGTACGAGCAGTTCTACGTCGACGCCGCCGACGTCACCGTGGACATGACCGACCGATTCGAGCTCGAGGTCGACACCACGCACGCCTACGACGTGTGGCAGCGCGAGGTCGACGAGAACATGCAAAAGCGTTCTGAGGCAACAACAGCGAGCTGACAGTCACGCCGCGGTACGCGGCCGGCTCAGAGGTAGGTGGACGATGGTTGCCACCTGGGCGGGCAGCGGTTCGCTGCGGGACAGCAGTTCGGCACTCTCCGGCAACTCGCGCGGATTGAGTTCACCGTCGGCGATGCGCCGCAGGACCTCGTGCGCGTGCGCCAATTGATGGCGCTTGCGGTACTGGCCGCCGGGCAACTTGATGCCGGCCCACACGCCGTATTCCTCGCCGCTCTCCACCGCGCTTCGGGCGCAGGCCCGCTGCTGGGCCAGCGGGCACCGGCGTAGGCAGATGGTCCGGGCGCGGGTGGCGGACTGTTCGTAGACGCGCGCCTTGGCCGCACCGTCGCTGGCGTCGTCGTCGGCGTAGCCGAACCACAGATCGGGCTCGACCGAGCATGGGCGGTAGTTCATCGGAGCCTCCTTGGCCGGATTCAATGACGAAAGCGTATAGGCGGCACTTCGGATGCGCAAGAGGAACGTAGAAAAAAACGTATAAATCGATACGGCTGTGTACGATCCGTATATGGCTGGAGCCCCACCGTGAGCCGAGAGGCGGCGGGTGCGGCCATCCGGACTCTGCGCGAGGCGAGGGACTGGTCGCTGGCCGAACTGGCCGCGGCGACCGGGGTCAGCATCATGGGCCTGAGCTTCTTGGAGCGCGGTGTCCGCAAGCCGCACAAAGGCACAGTTCAGAAGGTTGAGAACGGACTAGGGCTGCCGCCCGGCACCTACGCGCGGCTCGTCGTTGCCGAGGATCCAGCCGCTGAGATCGCCCCATTTCTGACCAACGCCCCAGCCGAATCCACGCCGCCACGAGCCGCCACCGGCATCGTCGTCAGCCGGCATAGCGACGCCGATGTGCTCGAGGCGCATGCCGAAGCGCACCTGGAATCGTTGAACTCGTTGATAGCCCGCCTGCCAGCGGAGACGTCAAACGAATATGAAACGTATATTCAATCCGTGATCGAGCAATGCGTGAAGGCCGAGCTGCTGGCGGCCAACTCCTGGCGCGTCGCGGTCAACGCCGGGGCCGAATCGGTGGACCGCCTGATGAGTCACCTCAAAGCCCTGGAGGCGATTCGGACCGGGCTGCTGGCCCGCATGCCCGGCAGTATCAGCGCCCGCTTCGACCAGGCGTGTGCGAGCTCGGAGCTGCCCGAGCCGGTGATCGCGACCTTGATCGGAGTCGACGTCGAGCAGCTGTGGGACATCCGCAACCGCGGGGCCGTCCCGCCGGGAGTCCTGCCCCGGGTGCGGGCGTTTGTCGAGGAGCGGTCGTGACCGCCCCCGAGGTGGAGATCCTGAGCCGCGCCCACGCGCTGTTCGCCGGCCGGCCGGCCGTGGGAATGCTCGATGCGGCACCCGCTGTGGCGCCGTTCCCAGGCGAGGGGTTGCCCACGGCCTACCACCGTGCCGCCGAACGTCGACGCACCGAACTCGAGGGCGCCCGCCGGGTCGACGCCGAGGTGTCGGCGATCCTGGCCCGTGTTCAGCGCGATCACCGGGAGGCCCGACGGCAGACCCGTGCTGTGCTCGACGCCGCCCATACCGATGCCGCTGCCGCCCCCGACAACCCGGTCGCTCAACGAGAGCTGTTGCGGCGCAGGGCTGCCCGCCTGCGCGCCCAGCACGCGCACGTTCTCGCCGCCCGTCGCCGAGCCCGGCGCCGGCTCGCGCTGTTGCGCGCCCTGGGATATCGGCGGGGGCACCGTCGGCTGCCTGCACCGAATTCGCGGGCCGGCCTCGCGGTGCGCGCGGCGCTGTCGCGGCTTGGCTGTCCGTACGTGTGGGGAGCGACCGGCCCGGACCGCTTCGACTGTTCCGGCCTGGTGAAGTGGGCGTACGCCCAGGCGGGGGTGTCGCTGCACCGCACCACCTACGACCAGATCAACGACGGGGTTCCGGTTCCTCGTTCGCAGGTTCGTCCCGGCGATCTGGTGTTCCCGCATGCCGGGCATGTCCAGATGGCGATCGGCAACGGCTTGGTGGTCGAGGCACCGCACGCCGGTGCGAACGTCCAGATCAGTCGACTGGGTTCCGACGTCGCGATCCGTCGGCCGGCATAGCCGAGTGGTGAGTTGTTCGGCGAAATATCGCTCAGTACCGTCGACCCATGGCAGAGCACGCCGGAGCGTCGGCCGAGGCCCTCGAGTCGGCCCGATCGCTGCTCGCCGCCCGCGACCGCGACCTGGCCGACGCCGACGCCGAGTTGGCCGAGGTGGTGTCGGCCGCGCATGCCGCCGCGACCGAGGCGATCCGCAAGCTCGACGCGATCAACGCCGAGATCGAAACGGCCGTCGCGCAGAGCACCGTCACCGCACCCGTCGAGGGGCGTGAGTTCGCGCGCTTCCTGCTCACCAAACAGCGCGAAATCAGCGAGGTGCTGATCTCAGCCCGCGCCGAAGCCGACGCCAAAACCGTGGTGCTCCAGCGACTTGCGGACCGCTACCGGGTGTCGTCCACACCCGCCTGACGGGTGAATTGTCACCTGAACACCGCCTGGATACAGTCGCCGGCATGAGAGGGCACCGGTGGCGAGTTACCAAGACCTGCTGGACGTGATTGCGCGCGTCGGTGCGGTCACCGGTGACAACCGGGCCTGGCTGACGGGGCTCTCGGATAGCGACCTCGCCACGATCACCAGCCCGGTCAGTGTGGTGTCGCCGAGCGCAATCGACAACGTAGTGGCCAAGATTCGCGCGCAGCATCGCGCGGCCCTCGATCCGGCGGCATCCACCGACCAGGCGCCGGGCCCGGGGGAGGGGTTGGCCGCCGAGGCCATCCGCACCGCCGAAACGTCGTTGGCGCACCAGAATTCGATGAGTGCGCAGCTCGACCTGCAGGTGATCACCGCGGTGCTCAACGCGCATGCCGTCCACTCTGCGGGTCGCGAAGCCCTCGATGGTCTGCAGAGGGACATCGAGGCCGCCGTCGCGGCCCGCACCGACCTCGACACCCCGGCCGGCGCCCGCGCGTTCCAGCGGTATCTGATCGACAAGTTGCGCGATATCAAGACCGTCGTCGAGACCGCGGGGCTGGACGCCACCTCGAAGGCATCGTTGGCCGCGGCGCTGGCATCGCTGTACGTCGGCGCCACCCCGGACTCCGCGGCCGACACCGCACCCGACGCCAGTCCGGCAGCCTCGAGGCCGGCTGAGCGGGCCGTCGACATCCCGGCGGACGTCGGCCCGGATCCGTTCATCGATGACCTGATGCCCGACGACGTCGTCCCTCCGCCGGCCGACCCACCCGCCGCCGGTCAGCCGGTCGCCGCACCGATGATTCCGCCGATGGCCGCGATCCCCGCGACGGGCGGCGGATCCGGTGTGGGTGTGCCGGCCGGCCCCGGCCCGGTGCCGCCGGCGTTCGACAATCTCACCCCACCGCGGGTGCCGTCGGCAGACACTTCCGACCTACTGGACGACCCGCTGCCGGACGAGTTGATCGACGACGCTCCAGCCGAGCCGGTGCGCGACGAAAACGACAGCGCGGGGGACGAGTCCGATGCGCCGCCGCCGGACGACTCGACCGTCGTCACCCTGCCCAACGGTGAAACGGTGACCGCGCCGACCCCTCAGCTTGCGGCAGCGATCACCGCCGCGGTGGCCGGAACACCCATCCCGGAGGCGTTCCGTCAGCAAGGCATCACGATCCCGCCGCCGGGCACCGCCGTGTCGCATCCCGTCGACGCTGCCCGGGTGTTGCCCGGTGACATCGGGATGCTGACCGACCGGCACGCGTTGGCATTGGGCAACGGCAAAGCCGTGCTCAACAATCAGATCCAGCCCATTGCGAGCGTCAGCGGCCCGAGCTTCCTAGGGTGGGAGCATCCGCCCGAGGCGGGCGCCGGAGCCATTACCCCGAAACCCGACCAACCGGCTCCCACCCGGCCGGCGGTGACAGCCGGCCCGCCGGCGATAGGAGAGTGACATGGCAGAGCGCATCCACGTGGTGCCCGATGAGCTACGCCGTGCGGCCCGCGACCACCAGGACACCGCCGAGCAGCTGAGCACGATGCCGGCCGGGCACGCCGACATCCTCGCCAGTCTCGACTCGCTCGGCCCGATCTTCGGTGAGCTGCGCGACGCCGGCCGCGAGCTGCTAGACCAGCGGCGTGCCTGCTACGAGCAGCAGGCCGCAGCCCATGCCGAACTCGCGACCAACCTGCGCCACGCCGCCGACGTCTGGGAACACCAGGACAGCGCAGCCGCCGCCGAGCTCGGCAGCATCACCCAGGACGGTTCATGACCGAACCCGATCCCGAGTTCGACGCCGTCCATCCCAGCGGGCACATCCTGTTCCGGTCGTGCCGGGGCGGTTATCTACACAGCGTCGCCCTGGCCGAACCCGCGATGGACTCGGACGCCCAGACCCTGGCGCAGGGCATCCTGCTGACCGCGGACGTGTCGTATCTGAAAGCGCTGATGCAGATTCGCGCCGAAATCCTGGCGGCTGGGCACACCCCGTCGGACGATGTGCCAGGCAGCCGCGATCTCGAGCTGGCCGCCGATTCGCTGCGGCAGCATCAGCTGCGGCGAGAAGAATCCTGAAAGCGGCTACCGGTCGCCGTCGGACGAGACAACCTCCGGCGGCGCAACGGGATTCGGGCCGAACAACTCCCGCGCCCGCTGCAGCAGGGCACGCACCTCGTCGAGTTGTTGCTGCAGCAGCGAATCACCCATGGCCGCTACGCTATCGGCCGTGCCGGGTGGGCACAATTCACCCGCGGACGCGGCGGATCTCAGCGTTGATGCGGTCCAGCACGTCGGTGTAGCGGCCGGCTTCGCGATGCTGTCCCGGCTTACCGCTGCTGACCAGTCCGACCGACAGCTGCCGTTCCGGATCCGCCCAGACCGCGATGTTGGTCAGCCCGGTGTGGCCGACGGCGGCCGGAGCGTCGCGTCCGAACGGCCCGAATCGGGTGGACCCGAGCATGTAGCCGGTGCCCCAGCGCATCGGTGCGAACCCTGTCGCGATATCGGGTCGCAGCCGCCGCGCGGGTGCCGCAGCCGCGCGTAGCGTCTCCGGCCGCATGACCCGAACGCCGTCGAGTTCACCTCCGCGGCGGAGGATTTCGGCAAAGCGGGACAACTCGTCGGCGTTGGATATGGTGCTGGACGAGGGAACGACACCGGTCAGGAACAGCGGGGTGTTGGAGAACGGGATGATCTGCTGCGGGGTCCCGCCGACGGCGGCCCGGAACGCCTTGGCGATCGGCGCAGGCAGTGGTTTACCCGTGACGTGGCTCGGCGCGACCAGCGGGACATCCTGTTCTGCCACGCCGTAATTCGTCCACCTGAAGCCGAGCGGATCCAGAATGTCCTCAGCGAGGATGTCGCGGATGTTGCGCCCGGTCGCGGCCGAGACGATTTCGCGGACCAGCGGACCCCAGGTCAGTCCGTGGTAGATGTGCATCAAGCCCGGTCGGTGGATGGGCTTGAGCTCACCGAGTTTCTCGCGGGCGTAAGCACTCTCGTTCATCCGCTTGAGGTCCGGCCGAGGTCCGGTGGCGAACGGCACGCCGGCGCTGTGGGTGATGACGTGCCGGATGGTGGTGCGGTCCTTGCCGTGGCTGGTGTAGTTCGGCAGGTAGTCGCAGACCCGGTCCTCGAGGGAGAACTCGCCCCGCTCGACGAGCATGTGCACCACCGTCGTGCTGATCGCCTTGGCCGCGGAGTACACACAGAACGGGGTCTCGACGGTGACCGGCACCTTCTCGGCGTCCGGTGGGTCGGCCGGGCCGTTGCCCCAGCCGTGGCCGATAGCGCGGTTGAGCACCACTTTTCCGTTGTGCCGCAGGCACAGTTGGACGGCGGGGTGCATGCCCGCCGCATACCAGTGCCGCACCGATTCCCAAATCCGGTCGGCGGTCGCCGCCGAGATGTCGGCGTGGTCCTCGGTGCCGACGTCGGTGACGGCATCAAGGTCGGCCGGGACGCGTATCCGCCCGTCGCCGGTGGGGGAGTGGCTCACCGCTGCTGCCTGTGCAGGGTCGCGGCCAGATGGTGGGTCAGCGGCACGCCGACAGCGGCCATTCGCACGGTGTAGCTGAGCTCGTCACCGGCAAGCTGAAACGAACGGCTCAGGGCGGTAACGTTTTTCGCCGAACCGGTGAGTCCGATCGAGGTGGAGTCGAGCTCGATGGCCAAGCCGTTGTCGGTCACCGACAGTGTGCCTTCGTCGATCTCGGTGACCCCGGTGGGGTGGGCGACGACCAGCTCGATCCGGCCGGGCGATGGCACCCGGAGATAGCCGGTCTCGGCATGCAGGGGCCGACCGTCGTCGGCGGCGCGGGTGCGCTGTGAGTAGGTCAGGAAAGGCTTGCCGATGTGCCCTATCGCGATCTCTTCGACGTAGCCGAACGTCTCGATGGTCGGGTACTCGCCGGTGCCGGTGCCGGTCCAGGTGCCCAGCAGGGGCGCCAAGACCGCGAGGTCGGGATGAAGCTCGGGCACGGTGCCCAGGGTACGGGCCGCGATCTACATCGGGCCGACGAGCTCGACCCAGTTGCCGTCCGGGTCGGCGACGAACATCCAGCCCATGCCCGGCACCGGCGCGAACTCGGCGAGCTCCTGCGCGATCTCGTACCCGGCGGCCTTGACCTGCTCGGCGGCCGCGGTGGTGTTGGCCACCACCACGGTGTAGTAGCGGATACCGGCGGCGGCCGGCCCGCCGCCCGGCGTCGCAGGTGCGGCCGGCGGCTGGTCGAGGGTGATCAGCTTGAGGACGTTGTCACCGAGCGCATAGCGCTTCATCGTTCCCCCGGGAAAGTCGAGGTCGCCGGTGAAGGGCAGGCCCAGGAAGTTCTCGTAGAACTCGACCATCGGACCCAGGTTGGTGGTGACCAAACCGACTTCGATGTTCTTGGCGAGCAGCTCGATGGCCATAGGTGTTCCTCTGCGTTGAGTGGGTGACGTCGGAAAAATAAATGGTGCTCAGATCGGGCCGGCGAGCTCGACCCAGTTGCCGTCGGGATCAGCCACGAAGAACCACCCGATGCCTGGCAGTGCGGTGAATTCGGTGAGCGGTTCGACGATTTCGTAACCGGCGGCCGTGACCTGTGCGGCCGCCTCGGTGACGTTGGTGACCACCAGCGAGATGTAGCGGACCCCGGTCTGCGCGCGCCCACCGCCGGGGGTCAGTGCCGCGGGAGGCGGCTGGTCGTAGGTCACGAGTTTCAGGGTGTTGTCACCGATCAGGTAGCGCTTCATCGTGCCGCCGGGAAAGTCGAGGTCGAGCTGGAACGGCAGCCCGAGGAAGTTCTCGTAGAACTCCACCATCGGAGGCAGATCGGTGGTCACCAGACCGATCTCGACACTGGGGGCGAGCAGCTCGACGGCCATGGTGTCGAAGGATACGGCCCGAATCGGTCAGGACGCGGGCTTCGTCCCGATCGTGATGAGGTCGAACACGGCTTTGGTCCACAGCGGCCGGTGCACCCGGTGCTGGTCGGTGATCGTGAAACCGGCGTCGGTGAACAGTGTGCGCATCTCCTGCGCCGACGGGTTGTGCGCGGCACTGGCCGGGGAGTTGGTCAGCTGGCCGAGGAGCGGAAGTTGCGGCGGGCTGATCGTCGCGACCGCCGCCAGACCGCCGGGCCGCAGCACCCGGTGGAATTCGCGCATCGCCGCCGGCTGGTCGAAGAAGTGAAAGGCCGATGTCGAGACGACGGCATCAAGCGCGTCGTCGTCGAACGGCAGTTGTTCGGCAGGCCCCTTGCGCCACTGCACCTTCGGGTCGCGCGCCTTGGCCTGTTTGAGCATGCCGTCGGACATGTCCACCCCGTAGACTTCGTCGGGGTGCAGCTCGGCGTCGATGCGAGCGGGGAGAATGCCTGTGCCGCAGGCAATGTCAGCAATCCGGCGAGCCCCATGGGCGCGCAGCTCGTCGATCACCTCGTCTTGGGCAGGCTGGTAAACCCACTGCTGCAGACGGGGATGGTCGTAGAGCGGCGCGGCAATGCTCCAGAACCGTGTTACCAGGTCGTTGAGATTGCGACCGTGTGTCGCCATGGCTGCTCGCCTTCGCTAGAACCGATCCAACCAGTCTAGGAAGGCGCGGCCGGCTACTTCGGCAGCGGGGCCAGCTGCAGGTGGGTGTGCGGGCCGCGGGCGAGAGCGGCGACCGCCGAGACGATGTTGCCCGCCGTGGTGACCAGCCCTTCCGGATCGCAGACCCGCAGCACGCGGGCAACCGCCGGGCCCGGGACCAGCACCCAGTCGATCCCGCGTCGGGAGCACCGCACGGTGAGGGTGTGCAGTGCCGAGAACCCGTCCGTGGCGAAGAAGTCGAGCTTCGACAGGTCGATCACGAGCTGCTGGTATCCAGTGACGTTGTTCTCGACGTAGCCGAGCATGTCACTGGCGTTCGACGCGTCGACCTCTCCGACTGCGGCGATGAGCAGGGTGGTCGCGCTGAGCTCTCTCGATCGGAAGGCTCCACGATCCGTGCGGTCGCGGCCCGGGCGGGTGACAGCCAAGGGTGCCGCGGTGATGGCTGAAGTCATGGCGCCTCCATCAGTGGTACTCCGCGATGCCGGATTTGCCTGCCTGAGCTGTTGGTCTCGAAGCTTCGCTGCGAAAGTTCTCAAGCCCTCGCGCGGTGGCGTCTCCGGGCGGCTGTGAACTCAACCTGGGGGAAATGTACTACGGAATCAGTTGCATGGCTACAAATTGTTGGGCATAGCTATATCGGCACTTCAGCACCAATTCACCCATCCCGAGAACCGCACGCGGCACTGCGGATATGGCAAATATTGACGCATCCCGAAATTGAATCCGAAGGTTAGCTGCCGGCCAATCCCGTCACAGCAGTGGAGCCGGTGCCCACTGGCACTGGTCGACCAGGTCGCGCTCGTGCCGGTCGGGTGCCGAACGACGGAATCCGTACCGCCTGCGTGGCGTCCGCAAGGCGTCGCGGGTGCGGCGCCACCGGCTCGGCACAGTATCTTCGGTGGCAGGACTATGAGCATCCCTTACACACCGCAAACTCCGGCGGGCACACCGACGTGTTATCGCCATCCCGACCGCCCGACCTATGTGCATTGCACGCGGTGTGGGCGCCCGGTCTGCCCCGAGTGCATGCGCAGCGCCGCGGTCGGCCACCAATGCGTCGACTGTGTGGCGGCCGCCGGCCAGAGTGTGCGCCCAGCGCGCACCGGGGCCGGTGGCATCCGGCGATCCGGCCTGCCGTTGGTGACCTATGCGCTGATCGCGGTCAACATCGTGATGTTCGTGCTGCAGATGACATCGAAGGACCTTCAGCGCGAGCTCGTGCTGTGGGCCCCCGGGGTAGCCGGAGGCGAGTACTTCCGCCTGGTCACCTCGGCGTTCATGCACTACGGCGCCATGCATCTGCTGTTCAACATGTGGGCGCTGTATGTGATCGGCCCCCCACTCGAGGCCTGGCTGGGCCGGCTGCGCTTCGGTGCGCTGTACGGCCTCAGCGCGCTGGGCGGTTCGGTGCTGGTGTACCTGCTGGCCCCGATCGGGGCGGCGACCGCAGGTGCGTCGGGTGCGGTCTTCGGGTTGTTCGGAGCGACGTTCGTGGTGGCCAAGCGGCTCAACCTCGACGTGCGGTGGGTGGTCGTGCTGATCGGGATCAACCTGGTGCTGACGTTCACCGTGCCGTCGATCAGTTGGCAGGGCCACGTGGGTGGCTTGATCACCGGGTCGCTGATCGCGGCGGTCTACACCTACGCGCCACGGGAACGTCGCAACCTGGTGCAGGGCGGCGTCTCCGCGGCTGTGCTGGTGGTGTTCGCGGCGCTGATCTACTGGCGCACCGCGGAGCTGATCGGTCAGTACGGCGCGCTGATCACCGGCTGACCTACAGGCGCGTCAGCCAGAACGGGTAGGTGAAGGTGCCACCCGGCGCGCCGTCGCAACCAGCGTCGAACGACGACTCCATGGTTCCCGACAGCGTCTTGGCATCCCAGGTGAAGACATCCCGGGTGGGGATGACCGGGCCGTAATAGATGTCGCCGCACCGTAATCCGTCCGGATTGTCGACGGTCATCGTGTACTGACCGTTGTTCAGCGTCGCGATCCCGTACCAGGGGTACGCCTTGGCGATCGGCATCGGGTTCGCCGAGACGCGCACGCAGGTCGGGTTGAACACGATCTCTCCCGGGCACGGCGCAGCGCCCCACGCCCAGGTGTGGAAGTCCCGGCGGTCCGGGATGATGAAGTTGTAGTTGCCGGGCCACAGCTCCGCCGAGGCAGGCGGGGCCAACGTCACCGCCGCCGCCGTGAGCGCAATGCCTATCGCCAACGTCCGCATCGCCGGAGCTCCCTTCGTAGCTTCGCCGTAGAAATCTATGTCGTGCGGCCAAGAGAAATAACTGGATTCCGCAATGTCACCTGCTGACCAGCAGCACGTCAAGTCTGCGGGGGCCGTGCACACCTTCGACGCGGTTGAGTTCGATGTCGCTGGTGGCGCTCGGCCCGGAGATGAAGGTCAGCGGCCTGCCGGGGTCGAGTGCGGCGAACGCCTGCGGGACGGTGTCGACGATCTGGTCGGTGAAGACGACGCAGATGTGATGGTCGGGGACCAGCGTCAGCACTCGCCGGCCCTGGGTGGGCCCGGCGTCCAGGACGATGGTCCCGGTGGCCGCGATGCCCAGGGCGCAGCCGGTGACGACAGCGGCCACGGTGTCGAGTTCGGTTACGGCCAACCGATTTTCGGGGTCGTCGACGGCGGTGTCGATACCGTCGACCCACTCGGTGGGCAGCCCGGACGGTATCGCCACCCGGGCGCCCCGACCCGTCAGGTCGGCGATGGTGGCCGCGATCGCGGCGACCTCGACGGCCAGCACCTGCGCCTGGTATTCGGCAACCGTCATCGCGAAGCGCTCGGCGTCACCAGGTCCGTGCGAGGCCGCGTGTTCGTAGTCGCGCGGTACCTGAACGGGTTCGGGCGGAGCCGCCGCGAGCGCACCGCGGATCCGGTCGAGGACGATGCGACGTGTCCCGTTCATCGGGACGTCTCGTCGTGGGTGCGGGTCCACCACTGGCGGAACGTTTCCGCGGGCGGCGCGGGCACGTCACGGCTGGTGGTCCAGCGCGACGCCGGCCAGGGCAGTGCGGTGATGCGCTGATCCGCACCCGCGACCAACCGCCCGGCGGCGAGCAGCTTCTCGGCCGCGGCGAATCGTCTTGGCGAGGCCATCGCCCACGCGGCGGCTCCCATCGCCAGGTCCTGACCGAGCGCCCGATGGCCGTCGATCTGTGCGGCCCGCAGGTGCACCAGGATCGAGGGGATGTCGATGCGCACCGGGCACGCGTCGAAACACGCGCCGCACAACGACGATGCGTACGGCAGGGAGGCGTTGGGGTCGTCGTGCCCCTGCGTGCCGGTCAGCTGCGGGCTCAGGATCGCACCGATCGGGCCGGGATAAATCGAGCCGTAGGCGTGCCCACCGGTGCGTTCATACACCGGGCAGACGTTGAGGCAGGCGCTGCAACGGATGCAGTGCAGCGCGGCCCGTCCCACCGCATCACCGAGCACCGCGGTGCGTCCGTTGTCCAGCAGCACCAGATGAAACTCCTGCGGCCCGTCGGCGGGATGCACACCGGTCCACATCGAGGTGTACGGGTTCATCCGTTCAGCGGTCGACGACCGCGGCAACAGCTGCATGAACACCTCGAGGTCGGTGAACCGGGGCACCAGCTTCTCGATGCCCATCACCGTGATCAGCGTCTCCGGCAGGGTCAGGCACATCCGACCGTTGCCCTCGGATTCGACGACGGCAAGTGTCCCGGTCTCGGCGACCGCGAAATTGGCGCCGCTGACGGCGACCTTGGCGGACAAAAACTTTCGGCGCAGATGCGCGCGGGCCGCCATCGCAAGTATGCGCGGCTCGTCGGTCAGTTCGCCGGCATCGGGCATCTCGCGGGCGAATATCTCGCGGATCTCGGCACGGTTGCGGTGGATCGCCGGAACCAGAATGTGACTGGGTGTGTCGTGCCCGAGTTGCACGATCAGTTCGGCGAGGTCGGTCTCGATCGCCGCGATGCCTTCGGCCGCCAGGTGCTCGTTGAGCCCGATCTCCTGGGTGGCCATCGACTTGACCTTGACCACCTCATCGGCGCCCGTCTCGCGGATCAACCCGGTCACGATCCGATTGGCTTCGGCGGCGTCGCGCGCCCAGTGCACCACGCCGCCCCGGGCCACCACATTGGCTTCCAGCTCCTCGAGCAATTCCGGAAGCCGGGCCATCACGTCTTGCTTGAGTGCGCTGCCCGCGGCCCGCAACTGTTCCCAGTCCGCGCATTCGGCAACGGCCCCAAGGCGTTTGGTCCGGATGGTCCGGGTGGCGTGGCCGACATTGCGGCGCATCTGGGTGTTGGCCAGCTCCCGTCGCGCAGCCTGCGGGAACGGTTCGGTGCCGCGCAGGTTGCCGATGCCGGGTACGCCGAGGAAGGTCATCAAGGCGTCTCCGTCGATGCCAGGATCTCGGCGAGGTGCACGGTGCGCACCGCCGAGCGCATCCGGCTCAGGCCGCCGCCGATGTGCATCAGGCACGAACTGTCCCCGGCGGCACACACTTCGGCGCGGGAAGCGATGACCGCCGACATCTTGTCGGCCAGCATCGCGGTGGAGGTGTCGGCGTTCTTGATCGCGAAGGTGCCACCGAATCCGCAGCAGGTGTCCGCCTCGGCAAGATCCACCAACGTCAGCCCCCGCACGTGGCGAAGCAATTGCAGGGGCTTGTCACCGACGCGCAAAAGGCGCAGCGAATGACACGTCGGGTGATAGGTGACCCGGTGCGGGTAGTAGGCACCGACATCGCACACATCGAGCACGTCGACCAACAATTCGGACAGTTCGTAGGTGCGAGCCGCCATCGCCTCTGCGCGCTGTGCCAGCGCGGTGTCACCGGCCCGGCGGGCCACCATCGCATGCTGGTGGCGTACCGAGCCGACACACGATCCGGACGGCGCGACCACCACGTCGCAGCCGCTGCTCTCGAACACCTCGACGTGGTGGCGGACCACGCTGGTCGCCTGCCCGAGATAGCCGGTGTTGATGTGCATCTGACCGCAACATGTCTGGCCGCCAGGGAAGATCACCTGATGCCCGAGCCGCTCCAGCAACTCGACAGTCGCGATCGCGGCCCGGGGGAACATCGCGTCGGCCAGACATGTCGCGAACAGGGCGATACGCATCTGTTCCACCGTACGTCGGGACGGCATCCCGGCAGCTACCATTGGCCTCCACGTCGCCGGGGACCGACGCCGGGCGCGCCAGGAAGCGGGGTGAGCAGTGAGCACGGCGACCAAGGCCCGCACCGGCATCGTCATCGGTGCCCTGGGCGTGGTGTTCGGCGACATCGGCACCAGCCCCATCTACACCGTGCAGACGCTGTTCAACCCGGGTGACCCACACCCGGTCCCGATCACGCCCGCCAATGTCTACGGCGTGGTCTCGTTGATCTTCTGGTCGGTGATGATCATCGTCACGCTCACCTACGTCACCCTGGTCATGCACGCCGACAACGACGGCGAGGGTGGCGTGATGGCGCTCATCACGCTGGTCCGCAAGCTCGGGCGCAGGTCCAGCCCGCGGGTCATCGCCGCGCTGTCCGCGCTCGGAATCCTGGGCGCCGCACTGTTTTTCGGTGACAGCATGATCACCCCCGCCATCTCGGTGCTGTCCGCGGTGGAAGGCCTCAAGGTCGTCGACCCCTCGTTGTCGGAGTTGGTGGTACCGATCACCGCGGTCATCATCGTCGGCCTGTTCGCGGTACAGCGGCGCGGCACCGCGGCGGTGGGACGGTTCTTCGGCCCAGTGATGATCGTCTGGTTTCTCGTCATCGGCGCGTGCGGGGTGCGGGGCATCTCCGGGCATCCGCAGATTTTGAAGGCGCTGTCGCCGACCTACGCGCTGGAGTTCATCTTCGGCCACTTCCACATCGCGTTCTTCGCCCTCGCCGCCGTCGTGTTGTCGGTCACCGGTGCCGAGGCGCTGTATGCCGACATGGGCCACTTCGGCCGCAAGGCGATCACCTGGGGCTGGCTGGGGCTGGTACTCCCGGCTCTGGTGCTCAACTATCTCGGCCAGGGGGCTCTGCTGCTGGGCAACCAGAGCGTGGTCAATGCGCCGTTCTTCTTACTGGTCCCGCCCGGGTGGGAGCTCCCGATGGCGATACTGGCCACCGCGGCGACGGTGATCGCGTCGCAGGCGGTGATCACCGGCGCGTATTCGGTGGCCTCGCAAGCCGCGCAGCTCGGTTACCTGCCGCGGCTGCGG
This sequence comes from Mycolicibacterium rhodesiae, assembly GCF_002086695.1. GTDB lineage: Bacteria > Actinomycetota > Actinomycetes > Mycobacteriales > Mycobacteriaceae > Mycobacterium > Mycobacterium rhodesiae. Next base: position 463,391 of record NZ_MVIH01000002.1, on the reverse strand, counting down.
ATCGCCCACACTTCGGCGTCGTCGATCGGCCAGATCTACGTGCCCTGGATCAACGGGATGTTGATGGTGGCGGTGCTGATCCTGGTGTTCGCGTTCCGCAGCTCGGCGGCACTCGGCTACGCCTACGGGATGGCGGTCACCGGCACGATCACCATCACCACCCTGTTGTTCCTGTACATCGCCCACACCCGGTGGCGGTGGCCGCTGTGGATGGTCGTCATCGGGGGCGGTGCGTTGCTGAGCGTGGACCTGATGTTCTTGGCGGCCAACCTGACCAAGCTCGTGCACGGCGCGTGGCTGCCGCTGCTGATCGGTCTGATCACCTTCACGGTGCTGATCACCTGGCAGCGGGGCAGCGCGATCGTGGTCAGCGCCCGCGACAAGGCCGAAGGACCGCTGCAGCCATTCATCGACGAGATCAACGGCCACAGACCGCCCTACCCGCGGATCCCCGGTACCGCGGTGTTCCTCAACCGCGAGAGCGAGACGGCGCCGTTGTCGATGCGGGCCAACGTGGACCACAACCACGTCGTGCCCGAGCGGGTGATCATTCTGTCGATCGTCGTTCCGCCCGCGCCCCGGGTGCCCGACGGCGAGCGGATCACCGTCGATGACCTCGGCGACCCCGATGACGGTATCTATTACGTGGCAGCTCAATTCGGCTACATGGAGCGACCCGACGTGCCGGCCGCACTGCGCCTGGTCGACCCGGCCGACGTCGGTGGTGACATCGATCTCGACAGCACGTCCTACTTCCTGTCCAAAATCGAACTGGTTCCCGGCGACCAGCCGACGATGGCGCCGTGGCGCAAGCGGCTGTTCATCGCCACGTCGTTTATGGCTGCAGATTCAGTCGGATACTTCGGGCTGCCGACGTCTCAGACGGTGCTGATCGGCTCCCGAATTCAGGTTTAGCTCCACGCGTTCACCTGCCGTGACTACGGTGTGCCCATGACCGACTCCACGACTGTGGCGATCGTCGGCGGCGGCCCCGCCGGCATGGTGCTCGGACTGCTGTTGGCCAGGGCGGGCATCGAGGTTACGGTGCTGGAGAAGCACGCCGACTTCCTGCGTGACTTCCGCGGCGACACAGTGCATCCCACGACCCTGCGACTTCTCGATGAGCTCGGCTTGGGCGAGCGTTTCGCGGCGTTGCCGCACAGCAAGGTCGACCACGCCGAATTCAACGTGGGCGACACCTCGTTGACGATGGTGGACTTCCGCCGGCTGCGCCAGCCCCACCCGTACATCGCGATGGTGCCCCAGTGGGACCTGCTCAACCTGCTCGCCGAGGCCGGTCAGGCGGAGCCGACGTACACGCTTCGGCTCTGTCACGAGGTGACCGGGCTGTTGCGCGACGGCGCCCGGGTCACCGGGGTGACCTACACCTCGCCGGACGGCGACGGCGAACTGCGAGCCGACCTGACGGTGGCCTGCGACGGCCGGACGTCAGTCGTGCGGCAAAGCGCTGGTCTGCTAGCCCGGGAATTTCCAGTCCCGTTCGACGTGTGGTGGTTTCGGCTGCCGCGGGACAGTAGCGCCGAGTACACCCTGATTCCCCGGATCACCGCCGGACGTATGTTGATCATGATTCCGCGGGAGGGTTATTTCCAGCTCGCCTACCTGATCCCGAAGGGCAGCGATGCGCAACTGCGGGCACGCGGGCTCGATGCGCTGAAAGCCGAACTGGCCGAACTGGTTCCAGAGGCCGACACCCACAGCCTGACGTCCTTGGACCAGGTGAAGTTCCTCGACGTGCGGCTCAACCGGCTCAGTCGCTGGCACACCGACGGACTGCTGTGTCTTGGCGATGCCGCCCACGCGATGTCCCCGGTCGGTGGCGTCGGCATCAACATGGCCATCCAGGACGCGGTTGGCGCGGCGATTCTGCTGGCAGACCCGTTGCGTCGCGGGGCCGTCACCGACCGCGACCTGGCCGCCGTCCGTAAGCGCCGGTTACCGCCCGCCGCAGTCACCCAGGCCGTGCAACGCCTGCTGCACAAGCGGTTGGTGGCGCCGATCCTGAACGGACAGAACGCTGACCCGCCGGCGGCGATCACGGCGTTGATCCGGCGGTTGCCGTGGCTCTCGGTGATCCCGGCCTATCTGGTCGGGGTCGGGGTGCGGCCGGAGCACGCCCCTGCCTTCGCCCGTCGCTAATCGACTATTCGACGAGATATCGTGCTCGGCAAAGGGTTTCGTTCACGCGAAGTTCGGCACCAGGGCGCGCAGCAGGTACTGCTCGACGAAGAGTCTCTTGGCGTCGACGGGCCGATGCCGCCACACGGGAGCAAGCAGGAACAACGACGCGGTGTGCAGCCAGCGCGCCGTCTCCCGCGGATCGAGATCGGAGTGCAAGAGGCCGGCCGCCTGCCACCGTTCGAACAGCGGGCCGTAGTGCCGTAGCACGACGTCGACGATCTGCTCGGAACCGATCTCGAGTGCCGTCGCCACCGCCGTGCTCTCGCCTGACATCAAGGCCTCGTTCAGCGCGTTGCCGACCACGGATTGAACAGGAACCAGCATCAGTTCCTGGATCGAGGCCGATGCGTCGTCGGGCTGCGGTAGCGATGCGACGTGCGCAGCCAGCGCGGCGTCGATCCGGGTCAGCAGTAGCCCCAGCAGAAGGTCGTCGCGGGACGGGAAATAGCGGTACACGGTCGAGCGGACCACACCGGCTTCGGCGGCGACCTCGGCCATCCGGATCTGGGTGTTGCCCCGGCGCACGATGCACCGGCTTGCGGCTTCGAGCAGCCGGTGGCGCGCCTCATCGCCGGCAAGCACTGCCCGTTCGGTGCGCAGGGGACGACCCGTTGTTCCCATTCGCCAGATCGTACGACGCGGTGCAAGGACGCTTCGGCGGGTTTTGGGCGCGAAAACCGGCGTTCAGCGCCGGAAAACGCGCCCATTCACCGACGGCTCAGCCGCCGACCATGATCAGCCCGCCATCGACCGGCAGCAGTTGGCCGGTGATGAAGTGCGAGCCCTCGCCGGCCAGGAACACCAGCACGGGTCCGAGATCGCGGTCGGGATCGCCGAGTGCGCCACCCAGCGGGATGGTGGCTTTGATCTGCTGATCGATGAACGGCGCCGCATCCGGGCCGAGGAATTCGCGGAGCCGGTCCGCACCGCGCGTCTGCATCGCCGGCGCCAGCGCATTGACCGTCACGTTGTCCGCCGCCCAGGCCTTGGCCGCCGAGCGGGTCCAGGCCTGCACCGCACCCTTGGCCGCGGCGTACACCGCGGAGATCGGACTGCCCATCACCGCCTCGGCCGAGCCGAAATTGATGATGCGCCCGCCGGATTTGCGCATCACCGCGTACGCGGCCTGATTGGTGAGGATCGTGGTCTTGACGTTGGTGTCGAGCACGAAGTCGATGTCGGCGGTGGTGATCTGGCCTGGCACGCCCTGATGCCACAGGCCCGCCGCGTTGACCAGGACGTCGAGGCCGCCCATCGCCGCCACCGCGGCGTCGATCATCGCGTTCACCGAGTCGGCGTCCCGGGCGTCGCACGGCACCCAGATGGCGTGCGAATCATCGGCGGGTTCGGTCTGGTGATAGGTCGCGACGACGTCGGCACCGGCCTTGGTCAGGGCCCGGACTGCCGCGGCGCCCAACCCGCTGGCCGCGCCGGTGACTACCGCGCGGCGCCCGGCGAGCGGCTTGCTCATCGGGCGAACCGGGACGACCCGGCGGCCGTGTGCCTTACCATGACGGTCACGGTAGGGTGCGGCACCGCCGGTGTCAACCGTCGATTATTCGAAAAGCATTGTGCGAGTTGATCTGTGAGGAACCGATGAGAGCAGCGATGATCACCGGGCCGGGCCAGACCGACGTCGTCGATGTCGCCGATCCGGTGGTGGGGCCAGCCGATGTCCTGGTGAAGATCAGAGCCTGCGGCATCTGCGGCTCGGACGCGCTGTACATCTCGATGGGTGGGCTGCCCCCGCGTCAGGGCCGCATGCCGCTCGGGCATGAACCGGCGGGCGAGGTCGTCGAGGTCGGCCGCGACGTCACCGGCGTCACCGTCGGCGACCACGTGGTGATCAACCCGATCGGCGCACCGAGCGGAATCATCGGCAACGGCGGCGCCACCGGAGCGCTGGCCGAATACCTCATCGTCGAAAACGCCGTGCGCGGGCAGAGCATCGAGGTGATCCCGGCGGACATCCCGTTCGAAGTCGCCGCCCTCAACGAACCGATGGCCGTGGCCCGGCACGGCGTCAACCAGACCAGACCCGCACCGGCGGACAAGGTGGCGGTTTTCGGTGCCGGGCCCATCGGCCTGGGCGCCACCATCGCCTACAAGGCCCTCGGTGTCAGTCACGTGACCGTGGTGGACCTGATCGGCTCGCGGCTGGACAAGGCGCTGGCCGTCGGCGCCGACTCGGTGATCAATGCCGGCGATGAGGACGTGGCGCGGCGCCTGGTCGCGTTGCACGGCAAGGGCAAGGCGATGTGGCCGGGCAAGTCGGGCACCGACATCTACCTCGACGCCGCCGGCGCACCCGCGGTGATCAACACGGCGCTGGCGGCGGCACAGATCGGCGCGCGACTGGGGGTGGTCGCCGTGCACAAGGAGCCGGTGGGAGTGGACTTCGTCAACATCATGGCCAACGAGATCACCATCGTCGGATCAATGGGCTATCCCACCGAGATCTTCGACGTGACCAAGGATCTGATCGCCAACTGGGAGAAGTACGCGGTGATCGTCAGCCACACCTTCGATTTCGGCGATGTGCAGGACGCGCTACAGACCGCGTTGACGCCGGGTGCCGCCGACAAGGTCGTCGTCACCTTCGCCTAAAGCTGCGGCAGGACCTCGGCGGCAAGCAGTTCCAGGGTCGCGTCCGACGCCCGGTCGTGGGTGAAGAACACCACCTGCCCGAAGCCCATTTCCCTAAGTGCACCAAGTCGGTCGACGATCGCGGCAGGCGTGCCGACCAGGCCGCCCTCGTGCAAGCCGAAACCCGGCCCGCCGAACCGCTTCTCGGCGACCTGACGCACGCCCTCCAACGCGGCGGAATCCGGTGCCAGGGCCAGCACGGCCTCCACCGACATCACGATCGAGTCAGGATCCCGGCCGACGTCCTCGCAGATCCCCCGCAGGACGGAAAGTTTGTGCTCCATCTCGCCGAGGGCATAGGTGGGAACGTTCCAGACGTCGGCGTAGCGGGCGACCAGCGGCAGGGTGTACTTCTCTCCGGATCCGCCCACCACGATCGGCGGTCGTGGCTGTTGAACCGGTCCTGGTTCGATCGGCATGTCGCGAACCGTGAAATAGGTTCCGCTGTAATCGATCCGTCGCTCGGCGAACGCCTGGGTGAGGATCTCCAGCGTCTCCTGCAGTCGCTCGGAGCGCTCCGCGAACGTGCCCCAGTCCAGTCCGAGCCGGTGGTGTTCGTCCTCGATGGATCCGCTGCCGATACCCAGCTCCAGCCGACCGCCCGAGATCTGGTCCAGGGTGGTGGCCATCTTCGCCAGCACGGCGGGATGACGAAACTGGTTGCACAGCACCATATGCCCCACGCGCAGGCGCTCGGTGCGGCTCAGCAGAGCGGTGGCCAACGTCCAGGCCTCCAGCGAGTCGATGCCGGGGACACCGGGGCCGTACATGTGGTCGTAGAGCCACAACGAGCCGATGCCGAGTTCCTCACAGCGTTGCGCGCGGTGCACTACCTCGGCGTAGCTGAATCCCATCTGCGGGACGTAGATCCCGATGTCGAGGGGTGGGGTCACTGTTTGATGCCGACGGCATGGCGCAGCTGGGCCAGGAACTGGTCGGCGTCGTCGCTGCGAACCACGTAATGCGATATCGCGACCCGAATTGCAGTGGCGGCCTTGATCTCCGCGTTCGGTCCGCTCAGCAGCCGCAGCAGCCGGGTCCGCATCAGTGGCAGGATGCGGTCCAACTGGGCGATCACCACCTCGGGTTCGATGTCGATCAGCCGGACCCCGGAATAGGTCTGCTGGTAGGAGACGATGAACTGCAATGCCGCGTCGAGTTTGTCGGTTCCCCTCAGCCCGGCGGTGGCCCGGCTGATGCCGGTGTCGAACATCTCCCGCTCGTAGGCGCCGAAAGCGTCGAGCAACTCGGTCTTGGAGGCGAACCAGCGGTACAGGGTGGGCCGGGACACCCCGGCCTGCAGAGCAACCTCGGACAGACTGAGCTTGGTCTGCCCGCTTCGAGCGAGCACTTCGGCGGTGGCGTTGAGGATGCGCCGCCGCGACGAGGTTTCGTCATCGTCGGGGATCACAGCGGTGGTTCCTGCCGGGCTCACGTGTACAGGATTACAGGTCGCGGCCCGGGTGTCACGCGGAGTTCACACATCCGAGAGCGAAAACACTGTCTTTACAAATACTGGGCAAAGTGTCACGCTGTGCACGTGTCGGCGGACCAGCGTGGGTACAGCCCCCACGACATCACGTCGCGGCGATTCTGGGGCCAGACCTTCGACGTCCGCGACCAGACCTTCGCCGCTTTGCGGGCCACCGACGGACTCACCTGGCATGAGCCGTTCCCCTCGTTGTTCCCGATGGACGAGCCCGGCTTCTGGGCGTTGACCCGGCGCGCCGACATCGTCCACGCCAGCCTGCACCCCGAGCTGTTCAGCTCCGCGCAGGGCATCGCGCTGGACCCGATGCCCGCCGACATCCAGCGGATCGCCACGTTCTTCCTGATGATGGATCCGCCGCAACACACGGTGTATCGCCGGCTCATCAGCTCGGCATTCACTCCGCGCAACGTCGCCCAGATCGACGAGCAGGTCCGCAAGAACGCTGCCACCGTGGTCGACGAACTCGTCGGCGCCGGTGAGGTCGATTTCGTCGCGGCCTGCTCGGCACGACTGCCGATGATGACGATCTCCGAGATGCTGGGCGTACCCAACTCCGACCGCGAGGCGGTGGCCAAGGCCGCCGAGAAGCTGTTCTCCATGAGTGATGACGAGTACGCCACGATCGAGGAGCGCGCCGAGGCGACCGTCAACGAGATGTTCCTGTTGGCGGGCACCGGCATCGAGTTGGCCAAGTTCCGCCGCAGGCACCCGGGCGATGACTTGATGACCAGCATCGTCAACGCCGAAGTCGACGGGCACCGGCTCACCGACGAGGAGATCGGCGCGTTTCTGGTGCTGCTGGCCTCGGGAGGCAACGACACCACCAAGCAGACGACCTCGCACGCGATGCTGGCGCTCGCGGCGAACCCGGACCAACGCGCCTGGCTGATGGCCGATTTCGACGGCCGGATCGGACCCGCGGTCGAGGAGTTCATCCGCTGGGCGACGCCGGTGCTGCAGTTCGCCCGGTTCGTCGCGCAAGACACCGAACTCGCCGGCCAGCAGCTCAAGGCGGGGGAGAAGGTCGGCTTGTTCTATTGCTCGGCGAACCGGGACGAGGCCGCCTTCGACCGGCCGGGCGCGTTCGACCTGAAGCGCTCGCCGAACCCGCACCTGGGCTTCGGTGGCGGCGGCCCACACTTCTGCCTCGGCAACCAGTTGGCGAGGACGGAGCTGCGGAATCTGTTCCGCGAGTTGTTGTTCCGGGTCGACGTCGAGCTCGGTGAGCCAGACTATCTGTTGAGTAGTTTCGTGCACGGGATCAAGCGACTCCCCGCGTTCGTGCGGTGAGCGTGAGGCGGGCTATGCGTATCGAAGTGGACCTGACCAAGTGCACGGGGCACGGTGTCTGCGAGACGATCGCCGAGGACGTGTTCGAAGTCGACGACGACGGCAGCGTCCGTATTCACGGCGACCAGCGGCCCGAAGCGGACCGGACGCGGATGCTGCAAGCCGTCACCCAGTGTCCGGCCGCGGCGCTCACCCTGATCGAGGACTGACCCGTGAAGAAGTACTTCAGCCACACCCTGCTGTACCTACACGAGACCATCGCGCTGGGCTCCGAGCGTAGCGATCGGTTCACCGAGAAGTTCACCAGTGTGTATCAGCCGATGATGGAACAGCTTGGGGCGCGGCTGTTCTCGATCTGGGAGACCACTCCGTACAACGGACACTGGCCGCAGGTGACGATCATCTGGGAGATCGACGCATTCGCCGACTATGCCCGGATCGGACGGGCGCAGGCGCCCGGCGGCAGCCATCGCGAGGCCGCCGCGCAGTGGTCGGACTACCTCGCCGCTGCCGGAGCATCGGGGGAGGGCCGGATCATGTACGCCGGACGCAGCAACCGCACGCTGGCGGAGCTCAAGGACTCGCACTTCACTGCGGGGCTGGTGATCCAGGAGATCATGCAGACCAAACCGGGCAAGCAGGACGACTACATCCGCGAGTTGGAACGCCTCTACGTCCCATGGTCGGAGCGCACCGGCAAGCGCTGGCTCGGGTCCTTCATCACGACGTTCCGCTTCAACGAGGTGATCCACTACTGGGCTCTCGACGGCGACTGGGACTGCTTCGAAAACCATTACCCGTCGTGGAAGGACAGCCCACCGGCCGAGATCGTCACGTGGATGTCCGTCGCGCCGGCGCTGCGTGACGGATGGGAGGACTCCATCCTGCAGGCTCTACCGCCGTCGCCACTCCGATAATGACCGTGCCGCAGGACTTCTCGTACAGCCCGTTCGATCCGGCGGTGATGGCCGATCCGCGCCCGTTTTACCGGACGCTGCGTGGTCATCACCCGGTGTACTACGTCGACGAGCTCGACACCTTTGCACTGTCCCGGTTCGACGACGTCTGGAACGTGCTGGCGATCAACGACGGCACCTTCGTCGCATCCGAGGGAACCCTGCCCGCAGCGACGGTACTGGCACACCGCAATCATGGGCCGGTTGCCGACCCGCCATTGCATCCGTTGCCGTTTCACGCGAACTTCGACGCGCCGCTCTATGACGACGTTCGGCGTTGCACGGCGGCGCCATTCCGGCCGAAGTCCGTCGCGGCATGGCAGGACCGCATCCGCGCACTGGCCAACGAGCGTCTCGACGAGTTGCTGCCACGCGGCAGCTTTGACCTCACCCAGGACTACGGCGGAATCGTCGCCGCCTCCGTGGTGTGCGAACTGGTGGGACTGCCAACAGATTTGGCTGCCGACGTGCTGGGCACCGTCAACGCGGGCAGCCTGGCAGAGCCGGGCACCGGCGTCGAGGTGGCCAACGCCAGACCGGGGTACCTCGAGTACCTGATTCCGGTGGTGCAGCAGGTCCGGGCCGGGACGTTCCCCGGCCCACTGCCGATCGTCGAGAACCTGCTGGCCTACCGGCTGCCCGACGGATCGGCACTCACCGACAGTGAAGTGGCCGTCCAGATGTTGGGCGTGTTCATCGGCGGCACCGAGACCGTCCCCAAGATCGTCGCGCACGGGTTGTGGGAACTGCTGCGCCACCCCGATCAGCTCGCGGCGGTGCGCGCCGATCCGGTGGCCAATGTCCCGGTCGCCCGTGAGGAGATCATCCGCTACTGCGCCCCAGCACAGTGGTTCGCCCGAACGGTGCGCAAGCCCTTCACCATTCACGACACCACGATTCAGCCGGGCCAGCGGATCATCACGCTGCTGGCGTCGGCCAACCGCGACGAGCGGGAGTTCGACGAGCCGGAGGCGTTCCGCTGGGACCGTCCGATCCAGCGGTCGTTGGCGTTCGGCCGGGGCCAGCATTTCTGTTTGGGCTATCACATGGCCCGCTTGGAGATCGCGGTGATGCTGCAGGAGTGGCTGCGCCGCGTGCCGGACTACCGCATCGACGCCGACGGCGCCCTGCGGCCACCGTCGAGTTTCCAGTGGGGTTGGAACAGCATCCCGGTGTCGGTCTAGGCGTGCCAGTAAACACCTTGATTTACTTTCCAGCTGTGTGTTGACTGACTGCGGTGAGCTCTGCCAAAGACCCTCGCACTGACCGGTCGTCGATCACGCGCGACGCGCTGCTGGTGGCCGCCGAGCGCCTGTTCGCCGAGAACGGTCTGTATGCGGTGTCGAACCGGCAGATCAGCGATGCCGCCGGCCAGGGCAACAACGCTGCCGTCTGTTACCACTTCGGTTCTCGATCGGATCTGCTGCGTGCGATCGAGGCTCGGCACCATGCCGCGATCGATGAGATCCGTCGAGGCAAGCTGGCTGATATGCCGCCGAACCCTGAGTTGCGGGATTGGGTCGGCGCCTTGGTCCATCCGTTGACCGAGCATCTGCACGGCCTCGGAACAACCACCACCTATGCCAGGTTCGCGGCCCAGGTGATGGCCGACCCAGCCTGTCGGGAGCTGGTCGGATCGTATGCGATGACCTCGGAGCGGATGCTCAAGACGGTGCGCGGGATCAACCGGTGCCTTCCGGCCCGCCCGAGACGCGTTCGGGTCATCCGGTGGACGATGGCGCGAAACCTGTTGATGCACACCTGCGCCGAGATCGAGGGTGAGCGGGCGACCGGCGCAGCGTCAGCGAGTTCCGGTTGGCTGGTGGTCGGTGAGGAGTTGGTCGACGCGCTGGTGGGCCTCTGGTCCGCCCCCGACGTGGCGCCGCGCGCCGGACAGGTCAGGGTTTCTTCCGCCCGGAGTGGCTCAACCGCCACTCTGGCGGGAAGTTGAGGTCGTTGTCCTTGACCACGTTGTTGAGGCCCTTCTCGAAGGTGCCCTCGGTCAGGTCCGGGTAGTTGTCCCGGTCGTTGGTCATCATCGGCAGCATGCCCTCGACCACACCGGTGAGAAGGCTGCCGAAGTACTCGCCCTTGTGCTGCTTGTAGAGCTCGAGAAACGTCTTCTGCACGACGACGGTGTCGGTGGGGCGTGTCTTCGAGCACGCCATCGCATACTTCAGGGTTTCCGCCTCGAGTTGCTCGCGCGGGACGACACTGTTGATGAAGCCGCAGTCGTACATCTCGGCGGCGGTGAAAGGCCGTCCGGTGAAAAGCATTTCGGAGAACTTCCGCAGGCCCATCGTTTCGGCCCACCACCACAGGCGGGGCCCCCAGCCGACGTAGCGGAACGCCGGGTGACCGAACAGGGCATCGTCGGAGGACACCACCAGGTCGGCGTCACCGGCCTGGTAGAAGTGCCAGCCGTAGCAGTACCCCTTCGCTTCCACGATGGTGATCTTCTTGCACTCCTGCAGCGGCCGGTTGCCCGCGCGCGCCTTGGCGTAGTGGTCGGTGAGTGTGTACAGGTAACGGTAAGAGTCGCCGGGCGGGTACTTCACGCTCTCGTCGCTGATCGAAAGTTCGTGCAGCAGAGATGTTCCCGGGTTCTCCAACATCTCGCGCTGTTCCGGCAGGTCGCCACCGCTGCCGAAGTCGTTGCCCTCCCCGCGGATGACCACCACCTTCACGTCGTCGTCGACATTGCATTTGTGGATCATGTCGGCGAAGTTCTGCCGCATCCCCATGGTGGTCGAGTTGAGTTCGGCGGGCCGATCAAAGGTGATGTAAGCAATGCGATTAGCGAGATCCTTCTCGAACTTGATGTAAGGCTCCGCTTCGCGCTTCATCTGCTCGTAGTCGTGCTCCATGGTGCGCAGCTCCCGTCATGCACGCAATGATGCTGCCGACACCGACTGGCAGCGCTACGGGTGCAACATAACGGGATTCACGCGCCGGCCGCAATAAATCACGCAATTTACTTTGCGATGATGCCGCTTATCTGGCCGTGACGAGCTCCGACGACACCGCTTCCAGCCGGGCCGGGACGTGTTTGTGCCAGGGCGTCCCGGCGTAAGGATCGCGCCAATCAGTGGAGGTGAGCGCATTGGGTGCGACACCGGGAACCCGGCGCTGCCCGTCGGCGTCGACGTAGTCGAGACCGAAACCGTTGGGCAGTGCGGCGTGCCCGGCCATCATGGTCTCGCTGATCTCCACGGTGGCCTCGGCGCTGCCCGCGGCGGTGGTGATCCGGACGCGCCCGCCGTCGACCAGACCGAGTGCCGCGGCGTCTTCGACGCTGACACGCAAAGCACCGTCGGCGTCGCGCTTGCGCCAGGACGGATCCCGCAGGATGTCGTTGGCGGTGAAGGCCCGGCGCTCGCCGGCGGACAACACGATCGGGAACTCCGGGTCGGTCAGCTCCGGGCGCTCGTCGGCCAGCGCGCGGATGTCGTCGAGCATCTCCGGGATCACCAGAGCGATCTTGCGGTCGGGGTGACTGATCAACGCCCAGTCGTCGGCGTACTCGTGCACGCTGAACGTCACCCCGGACTTGCCGGCCAGGATCGCATCGAACAAGGCGTTACCGTCTGCGTGCCCGGCCCGGCGAACCGCCTCCGGATACGTGACCGCCGCCTTCTGCGCCAACCCCCACAGTGCGGCCGCACCGGCCAACCCGTCGGGCAGCGTTGGTCCGAGCGTTTCGTACAGCACAAAGGGCAACGCCTTGCCCAGCGCCGGGTTCGCGGCGAGCTCGGCGAAGAAGGCTCGGGTGTAGGCGTCACGGCCCTGTCTGGCGGCCTCGCGCAGCGGGCGCAGGTCGTCGCCGTTGATCACGCCGAGCGCGCGAACCAGCCGCGCCCAGATCTCAGGCTCGGGCAGCGTGCCCGGGGTCGGCTCGAAAAGCCGGTGACGCAGATGAAACTCGTTGCGCGGGAACTCGAAATTGAAGAAGGTGGCTTCCGGCTTCTCGAACTGGTTGGCTGCGGGCAGCACATAGTGGGCGAGCCGCGCCGTCTCGGTCATCGCCACGTCGATCACCACCAGCAGTTCCAGCGATTCGAACGCGGCGCGGCAGTTCTCCGAGTCGGCGATGGAGTGTGCCGGGTTGGCGCTCTCGACGATCATCGCGCGGAAGCGGTCGGGATGGTCGGTCAGGATTTCCTCGGGTACCACGTTGGACGGCACCAGCCCGGCGATGATCGGCGCACCGGTCACCGGGGAGCGTCCGACGCCACTGAGGCTGAATAACGGCGCGAACGACGAATGCAGATGCTGTCCACCGGGTTTGGCGAAGCTACCGGTCAGAATCCACAGCAGCTTGTTGAGGTAGGAGCACAGGGTGCTGTTGGGTGCCTGTTGCACGCCGAGGTCTTCGAAGACCGCGACCGAATCGGCTCCGGCGATGCGACGGGCCGCGGCGCGCAGGAGCTCCTCGTCAACCCCGCTGCGTTCGGCGTACTCGGCGATCGGCACCGTCGCCAGCACCGCGTGCACCTCGTCGGCACCGTGCACATGCTCGGCGAGAAACGCGTCATCGCAGAGGTTTTCCTGCACGAGCACCGCAGCCAGCGCTGCCAGGCACCAGGCGTCGGTGCCGGGCCGAACCCGGAGGTGGAAGTCCGCCATCTTGGCGGTGTCGGTGAGCACCGGGTCGATGACGACCATCGAGCGGGCCGGATCCTTGGCGATGTCGTTGAGTACAGTACGAGCGCGCGGAAAGCTCTGCGACATCCACGGGTTCTTGCCGACGAACACCGAGACCTCGGCGTGCTCGAACTCGCCGCGGGTGTGCCCGCCGTACAGCTGGAAGTCCACCCAGGCCTCGCCGGTCTTCTCCTGCGCAAGGGCATTCGACCGGTACCTCGAACCGAGCAGCTTGAGGAAGGCGCCGCTGTAGGCGCCACCGAGGTGATTGCCCTGACCGCCGCCACCGTAATAGAAGATCTTCTCCCCGCCGTAGGCGTCGGCGATCCCGCGGAAACCCTCCGCGATCTCGGTGATCGCGGTGTCCCAATCGATTTCCTCGTAAGTGCCGTCGGGCCTGCGCCGCATGGGAGACGTCAGCCGCGCCCGGTTGTTCTGATAGTGGTCAAGTCGCAGCGCCTTGTTGCAGGTGTAGCCCTGCGAGGCGGGGTTGTCCTTGTCACCGCGGATGCGGGCCAGGGTGCGGACCCCGTCCTGGACGCTGGTTTGCACCACGATGCCGCAGTTGCATTCGCAGAGGATGCAGGCGGTTGGTTGCCAGTCAGCGGACATCGGATCTCCTAGGTCCATGGTCGAACTCCTCATCGCGGCTGCGCCGCTTGATCGGTCGTTCGACGGGTGGGCAGTTCGGCTTCGAGTAGGTCGCGCAGTTGCCGATGGACGATGTCGAGCGGTTTGGTGTCGCGCGCCGCGCGGGCGAGCACGATGGCACCTTCCAACGCGGCGGTCGTGGTCACCGCGATCTCCTCGGCGCGGTCCTTCGCGATTCCGTCGGCGATCAAGCGCTGGGCGATCAGGTCGTTCCAGCGGGTGAACGCCTCGGCGGCTCGCTCGATCACCGGGTTGGCGTTGCCCGGCTCGCCGGATTCGACGGCGACGGCCACCACCGGGCAGCCGGCGCGGTAATCGGTCTCGAGCAGGTTCTTGCGATAGAAGCGGGTCAGCCCGTCGAGCATCTCGAGGCTGCTGGAGGCCTTGGCCAACTTGTCTGCGACAAAGTCCGCGACGTAATCGACTGCCTCACCGAGCAATTGGGCGCGTCCGCCGGGGAAGTAATGGTACGCCGAGCCGCGAGGTGCCCCGCTGTGTGCCAGGACGTCGGCGATCGCCGTGGACTGTGCTCCGCGCTCGCGGATCAACAGTGCGGCCGAGGCGACCATCCGCTCGCGGGGGCTCGTCATGCCTATGTATGTAACCATACATAATCGCTCGGCACCAGAGGTTGGTTCTCGACTCTGCGCTGAGTGGATAACCGGAGCACGGAGATCTCCTCGACGAGTAGGGCGGTACCGTCGCGCGAATGTCGTACTTCAGCCGAGTGTCCGATCACTCCTACCGGGCCAGCGAGCATGCCGGCGGCGCGTGGAACCTCGCCGAACAGCACATCGCCCCGTCGTTCGGACTGCTAGCGCACGCCATCGAGACCGACCGCGACGCCCGAGGCAACGACCACCTGGTGGTGGCGCGGCTCAGCTACGACATCCTCGGCACGGTGCCCGTCGATGCCGTCGCCCAGATCAGCGTTCGGGTGCTGCGGCCGGGCCGCACCATCGAGCTCGTCGAAGCCACCCTGACCCACCAGGACCGTGCGGTGGTGCTGGCGCGAGCCTGGCTGATGAAGAGCTACGACACGTCGGCGCTACGCGGCAGCGGCCTGCGGCCGATCCCGCCGGCGGCGGACTTACCGCGATGGGATCCGAGTGCGGTGTGGCCGGGCGGCTTCATCGCGTCGGCCGAGGTGCGACGTGCCCAGGAGCGGCCGAGCCGAGCCGTCTACTGGGTGCGCACCGCGGTACCGCTGCTCGACGGCGAGCAGGTGAGTCCGCTGGCCCGCGTGGCGGGACTGCTCGACATCGCCAACGGCATGACGGTCCTGGTGGATCCGCGCGAGGTGGCTTTCCCGAATCTGGACCTCACCGCCCACTTCTTCGCCGAGCCGGCCGGCGACTGGGTGGGTTTCGACACCGCGGTGTCGATCGGGCCGAGTGGAATCGGCCTGACGCACAGCATCATTCACGACAAGACCGGCCCGATTGGTGCGGTGTCGCAGAGTTTGACCGTGCGGCCCGGCGCCGGCATCGGGTGACCCTCAGACCGCGGCGAAGTTGATCGTGCTGGTGGCGGCCAGTTCGTTGTCCTCGCCGCGATGGATGTCCACCTGCACCACCACCGAACGCTTGCCGGTGCGCAGGATCTTTGCGACCGCGCGGGCCGGGCCGACCTTGATCGGCCGCAGATAGCGGACGAACAAGTCGGTGGTCGCGATGCCGAACCCGAACGGGGTCGCGCGCGATGCCAACTGCCCCGCGGCCACATCAGCCATCGTGGCGATGAGACCGCCCTGCAACCCACCCGCGGTGTTTGTCGTGCGCTCGTCCACCGGCATCTCCAGCACGACGGTGTCGTCCGTGGCTTCGACGACCCGCAGCCCGAGCTGGTCGAACAACTCCCGAAGCGAACGCGGTGCGGTCATGGAGAACGACGTTACCGCGCGCGAGGCTAGACCTGGACCTTCGCCGCAGCGGTTTCCGGCATCGGCTCGTAGCGGGCGAACGACCGGGTGAACGATGCGGCGCCGTGGCTGAGGCTGCGCATGTCGATCGCGTATCTGGTCAGCTCCGCCTGTGGCACCTCCGCCCGGATCAGAGTGTGGTTCTCCCGGGCCTGCTCGGTGCCCAGCACCCGGCCCCGCCGGGCGGACAGATCGCCCATGACCGCACCGACGAGATCGTCGGGCACGTCGATGGTGACCTCGTCGACCGGTTCGAGCAGATCGATGCGGGTCGCCGCGGCTGCCTCCCGCAGCGCCAGCCCGCCGGCCATCTGGAACGCCATGTCGGAGGAGTCGACGCTGTGCGCCTTGCCGTCGACCAGCGTCACCCGGATGTCGACGACCGGGTAGCCGCCGTGCACGCCGCGCTCCATCTGTGCGCGCACACCCTTCTCCACGCTCGGGATGAACTGTCGGGGAACCGCGCCGCCGACGACCTTGTCGACGAACTCGAAGCCACCGCCCTGCGGCAGCGGTTCCACTTCGATGTCGCACACCGCGAACTGGCCGTGTCCGCCGGACTGTTTGACGTGGCGGCCGTGGCCCTTGGCCGGGCCGGAGAACGTTTCGCGCAACGGGATGCGAACCTCGACGGTGTCGACGTTGACGCCGTAACGGTTCGCCAGCGCGTCGAGCACCACGCTGGAGTGTGCTTCGCCCATGCACCACAACACGATCTGGTGGGTTTCCGGGTTCTGCTCGATGCGCAGCGTCGGGTCCTCGGCGGCGAGCCGCTGCAAGCCGACGGAGAGCTTGTCCTCGTCGGTCTTGGCGCGCGCGGCGATCGCCACCGGCAGCAGCGGCTCCGGCATCGTCCACGGCTTGAGCAGCAGCGGATCGGCCTTATCCGACAACGTGTCTCCGGTCTCGGCACGGGTGAGCCGCCCGATTGCGCAGATGTCACCCGCCACGACCTGCGCGGCTGGGCGCTGCTGCTTGCCCAGCGGGAACGACAGTGTGCCGATGCGTTCGTCTTCGTCGTGGTCGGCGTGGGTGTTCGCCTCGAAGAAGGCCGAAAAATGGCCCGACACATGCACTGTCGTGTCGGGCCTGATGGTGCCGGAGAACACCCGAACCAGGCTGACCCTGCCGACATAGGGGTCCGACGTCGTTTTGACCACCTCGGCCAGCAGCGGTCCGTCCGGATCGCAGGACAGTCCATTGCGGGCCGCACCGTGGGTGGTGTAAACCTCGGGCAGAACATGCTCGGGTGGCGACGGGAACCCGCGGGTCGCGACTTCCAGCAGCTCGACGGTCCCGACCCCGGTGCCGCTGCACACGGGGATGACGGGGAAGAACGACCCACGCGCGACGGCCTTCTCCAAGTCGGAGATCAGCACGGCCTCGTCGATCACCTCACCACCGAGATAACGCTCCATCAGCGATTCGTCCTCGGACTCCTCGATGATGCCTTCGATCAGGGTGCCGCGATGCTCCTCGATCCGGTTGGAGTAGCCGTCGTCTGGGGGGTGGACGGTACGCGTGCCGTCGCGGTAGTCGTACTGGCTGCCCGACAGCAACCCGACCAGACCTGTCTCGGTGGGCAGGTACAGCGGTAGAACCTTGTCGCCGAAGGCATCCTGAGCGGCACGCAGCGCGGTGTCGTAGTTCGCGCGGGCGTGATCCAGTTTGGTGATCGCCACCGCGCGTGGCATTCCGACGTCGTCACATTCATGCCACAGCCGCTTGGTGGCCTCGTCGACGCCGTCGTTCGCGGCGATCACGAACAATGCGCACTCGGCGGCGCGCAGGCCGGCCCGCAGTTCACCGACGAAGTCGGCGTAGCCCGGGGTGTCGATCAGGTTGACCTTGATGCCGTCGTGCGGGATGGGTGCCAGTGCAAGCACAACCGAGCGTTGTTGGCGGATGGCCGCGTCGTCGAAGTCGCACACCGTGGTGCCGTCGACCACCGACCCCGCCCGCGGCAGCACGCCGGAGGCGACCAGGAGGCTTTCGACGAGGGTGGTCTTGCCTGCGCCGGACGGGCCGACGAGCACGACGTTGCGTATGGCGGCCGGACTGTCCGCGGCGGGAGCCGGTCGAGCGGCCTGCGAAGTGTTCGTCTTGTCTGCCATGACAAACCTTCCCCCGCGCGCGTAGGCGCGCAAATCGGACTACAGCCCCACCATTCACCCGATGCCGCGGTCGGCACAAGGGATCGGCGGAATTCAGGCTGCGGGCGCCGACATTCGGGTCGGCTCGAAGCGGCCGCGCAGCACCTCCGAGGCGTATTCGACCCAGTGCGCGCGCTCGGCCTGGTCGGCCTCGGCCAGTGCGACATCCGAGCACAACGCGCGTTCGCCGGTGGTCTTGGCCCGATCGGCAAGGCGTGCAGCCTCGTTGACCGGATCGCCGATCACCGTGTACTCGTAGCGGTGTTCGGCGCCGATGTTCCCGGCGAACACCCGCCCGGCCGACACCCCGATTCCGAAGTCCACGACGGGAAGCCGGCGCAGCGCGACCGTCAGCGCGCGGGCGGTCGCCAGTGCATCGGACGCCGCGCGGGCACTCGGCAGGGGCGCACCGAAGACCGCCAGCACCGCGTCGCCCTGGAACTTGTTGATCAGCCCGTGCCGTTCGTCGACGGAATCGACGACGATCTGGAAGAAGTCGTTGAGCACCCCGGCGACCTCGGCCGGCGAACTGCTTTGCGCCAACTGCGTCGAGCCGACCAGGTCGACGAACAGCACCGCGGCCTCCCGAACTTCACCCGTGAGTGTGTCGGCGTCGCTGACCGCGCGGATGGCCACATCGGTCCCGACGTGGCGCCCGAAGAGATCGCGCAGCCGATCACGTTCTGCGAGTCCGGCCACCATGCGGTTGAAACCGCTTTGCAGCCGGCCGATTTCAGAGCGCTCGTACACGTCGACCGCCGTCGTCATGTTGCCGCGTTCGACCTCGGCCATGGCGGCGACGAGATCATGCACCGGATCGGAGATGGACACCGCGACGATGGCCATCCCGCGCAGCCCGACGAAAATCGAGATCACCGCGAGCACGATCACCGGGATCTCCAGCGACGCGGACTTCTGGATGATCCAGCCGTTGGATCGCATGATGACCACGACGGCGATGCCGATCGTCGGCAGCGCGCTGCTCATCAACCACATCAGCAGCAACCGCGACAGCACCCCTGGTGCGGTGTCCCGGCCGGTGAGGTTGACGGTTGCGGCGGCGGTGATCGGGCGCATGGGGCGCTGGATGAACAGCAGCGCCGCACCGGTTGAGGTGGTGGCACCCAACAGCACCGACATCCCGATCAGCCAGCCGGCCACCGCGCCGCCGTCGCGGTTGACGACGAACAGTGCCGTGCCACTGACCATCCAGATCGCCGCCAGAAACGCGGACTGGTTGCGCAGAAACCGGCGGACGAACAGGAGGTCGACGGCGTCGGGCTGCTCGCCGGCAGTGAACCAGCGCAGCTTGCGGTCTACGACCAGGGCGGCGTAGGCGATGGTGCTGGCGAAACCGAGAACCGACAAGATGAGGGAGGCGATCAAGGTATCGGTCCCGAACACCGTCTCGGCGGCGTCGACCAGATCGTGGCGCAGCGGCAACACCAGCGCGGTCAGTTCGACGGCCGCCAGCATCTGGGCCAGGACGAGCGCGGAGGCGTAGCGGACCTTCCACCTGCTCGCCGTCGTCATAGGCCCAAACGGTACTGGGACGACTTCGCAGAATCACGCTCTCCGAAACTGAGAGTAATACTTCCGAGGACGCTGTCCGCTGCGTAACATCCGCGCTGTGAAGTTCGGGATCCCACTCGGTGGCGTTCACCCCGGCCTGTGGCGGGACCTGACGGTGCGGGCCGAAGAACTGGGCTACGAGTCGGTGTGGCTGCCCGAGCACCTCGTGCTGCCCGCCGACATGTCCGGCAGCCCGCACCACGGCGACACTCATCCGCCGATTCCGCCGCATACGCCGATGTTCGACGCAATCGCCTACCTGTCGTATCTGGCGGGCCAGACCAGCACGATCCGCCTGGGCACCTACGTCTACAACATCGGGCTGCGCCACCCGTTCGTCAGCGCCCGCGCTGCCACCACGCTGGACGTCATTTCGGACGGCCGGTTCGACTTCGGTATCGGCGCCAGTTGGCTGCGCGAGGAGTGGGACGCCGCCGGGCTGGACTTCAGCACCCGCGGTGCCCGCGTCGACGAGGCACTGGAAGTGTGCCGGGCGCTGTGGATCGAGCCGACCATCTCCCATCACGGGCGCTTCTTCGATTTCGACGCCGTCGCGTTCGAGCCCAAGCCCGTCCAGCCGGGCGGCCCGCCGGTCCACGTCGGCGGTGACGGAATGCCCGCTCTGCGCCGAGTTGCGCGGTTCGGGTCGGGCTGGATTCCGATGAATCACAACCTCGACCAGATCCCCGGATCGGTGCGGAAGCTCTCGGCGCTGTGGGCGGAGCACGGCCGCGACGGCAAACCGGAGGTGACCACGTCCGCGCCCGCCGATTCACCCGGAGACGTGCACCGGGCGGCCGATGCGGGGATCGACCGGATGATCGTCATGCCATGGCGGCGCACCCGGGAGGCGCTCGACGGTATCGCCCGCTTCGCCGATGATGTGCTGAATCCGTCGCGGAGTTGAGGTCGTGACGATCACGCCGTCGGACGTCCTGCTGACCGGCCGGGTGGCGGTGGTGACCGGCGGCGGGGCGGGCATCGGCCGCGGGATCGCCGACGGGTTGGTGCAATTCGGGGCGACCGTAGCAATCTGGGAACGCGACGCGCAGAGCTGTGCAGCGACCGCGGACGAGCTGGGGGTGCTCGGCGTCGTGGCCGATGTCCGTGACAGCGGACAGGTCGATGCCGCACTGGCGCGCACCCGCGACGAGCTCGGGCCGGTCAGCATCCTGGTCAACAACGCCGGCGGGGTATTCACCTCGCCGCTACTCGACACCACCGAAAACGGCTGGGACGCCTTGTACCGGGCGAATCTTCGACACGTCCTGCTGTGCACTCAGCGCGTGGCCAGGCAGCTGGTCGACGAGCGCTGCGGCGGCAGCGTCATCTCCGTGACCTCGATCGAGGGAGTCCGTGCGGCACCCGGCTACGCGGCCTACTCCGCGGCGAAGGCCGGGGTCATCAACTACACCAGGACCGCGGCCTTCGAACTGGCGCCGCACAATATCCGCGTCAACGCCATCGCACCCGACATCACCGTCACCGAGGGCCTGCTGGCGCTGTCGCCGGACGGGATCCGCCCCGAGCTCGGCCAGGCCGTCCCACTGGGCCGCCTTGGCCATGTCGACGAGATCGCTTCGGCTGCAGTCTTTCTCGCCTCCGACATGTCGCGCTATATCACCGGCCAGACACTGCACGTCGACGGCGGGACTCAGGCTGCGGGTGGGTGGTACCACGCCGACGGCGGCGCGCGGTTCGGCCCGACCTGATCAGCTGACCCGGCGGTCCAGGCCGAGCAGGGCCGCGGCCGTCAGCACACACACGGCGGCGACCGCGATGGTCAACGGCACCGACACCTGCACCAGCAGCGCCCCCGCGACCGCACCGGCCAGCATCGTGGTGATCGAAGCGAACCGGCGGACGGGTTTGGCGCCGGGCCCGCCGGCAACGCGACTGTCGGCGGCCAGCCCCGTCACCGTCAAGGTGAGCACCGTGGTGGTCAGGTCGGCGACCGCCATCCGCCTTGCCGTGCTGTTCTGCAGGCCGAAGGCGAACGCCAGCGTCGCCACGACGACCGGGCGGCCCAGCGTGGAGACGCCGAAGGCGGCGGCCGCCGCTGCGACGACGCCGAGAAGCGCCCCTTGCGCCAGCAGCACCGACATCGGCCACGTCGGCGACGCCGCCATCCGGTGACCGACCGCGCCACCCACCAGCGCGCCGAACATGAACGCGCCCAACGCGATCAGCGCCATCCACGCCGACAGCCCGGAACTGGGGTTTGCCGCAAAGCCGAGAAAGACGATATTGCCGGTCATATTGGCGACGAAGACGTGGCCGAGGCCGAGGTAGGACACGGCGTCGATCACGCCCGTGCCAGCGGTGAGACTCAACAACGCCGCGATGGTGCGCCGCGACGTGGTGGGTGCAGCGCCGGTCACGGCAGGATGGCGTCGACGTAACCGCCGTCGACGCGCAGCGCGCCGCCGGTAGTGGCCGAGGCCATCGGTGAGCTGAGATACACCACCATGTTCGCGATCTCTTCTGGCTCGATCAGCCGTTGCAACAACGACTGCGGCCGGTGCTCGACCATGAACTGCCGCTGCGCCTGATCCCACGGCACGCTCTTGTCGACGAGCTGGTAGACGAAATCCTCGACACCTTCGGTGTGCGTCGGTCCGGCGATCACCGAGTTGACAGTCACTCCGGAACCGGCCGCGGCCTTGGCGAATCCGCGCGTCACCGCCAGCAGCGCCGTCTTGGACATGCCGTAGTGGATCATCTCGACCGGTGTCACGACCGCAGAGTCGCTGGCGATGTTGAGGATTCGGCCCCAGGACCGCTCGGTCATCCCGGGCAGATAGGTCCGTGTGAGGCGTGCCGCGGACAGCACATTGACCTCGAAGAACCTGCGCCATTGTTCGTCGTCGATCTCGAGCGCGGGCACCGCCTCGAAGATGCCGAGGTTGTTCACCAGGATGTCGAGCTCCGGAAGCGCGGCGCGGAGGGCGGCCGTACCGTCGTCGGTGGTGACATCGGCGGGCACCGCGACGAGGTCGGCACCCTCGACAGTGTCGGCTATCTTCTCGATGGCCCGCTGGACCGATGCCTGCGACCGTCCGTTGATCGCGACCCGGGCACCGGCGCCGGCCAAGCCCGTGGCGATGGCCAGGCCGATGCCTTGGGTCGAACCGGTCACCAGTGCGGTCTTGCCGCTGAGGTTGATGTGCATAGCGTGCACAAGCGCTCGCAACGGTTCCCGAATTCCCGACCATCCATCAACCATGCAACCGTATGGTGAGGCCGTGACAAGTGATCGCCCGCTCGAGGGCAAAGTTGCGTACGTGACCGGCGGGGCCAGGGGACAGGGTCGCGCGCACTGCGTGCGGCTGGCCCAGGCCGGGGCCGACATCGTCACCATCGACGCCTGCGGGCCGGTCGGCAAGCACATCGGGTACCAGCCGTCGACACCGGAGGACCTCGCAGACACCGTCCGCCTGGTGGAGGACGAAGGCGTCAAGATCAGCGCCGAGCGGGTCGATGTGCGTGACCACGACGGTCAGAAGCGAGTAATAGCCTCTGCCATTGAGCAATTCGGTCGCCTCGACGTCGTCGTCGCCAACGCGGGAGTGATGAGCTGGGGTCGGGCCTGGGAGATCCCGCAAGAGCAGTGGCAGGAGATCATCGACGTCAACCTCACCGGGTTCTTCAACACCGTGCAGGCATGCGTGCCGGCGATGATCGAAGCGGGCAACGGCGGTTCGATCATCGCGATCAGCTCGTCAGCGGGTATCAAGGCCGTGCCGGGCGCCGGGCATTACTGTGCCAGCAAGTTCGGCGTTGTGGGACTGGCGAATTCGCTGGCGCTCGAGGTGGGCGAGTACGGGATCCGGGTGAACTCGGTGCACACCTACGGCGTCGACACCGCGCTGGGCAACGACCTGTCGATGTACTCGACGTTCGAGAAGCACCCGCACTACGTCTACAGCTTCTCGCCGGGCGCGCTGCCCACCGAGTCGCTGATCGCGCCGAACCAGGTCAGCGAAGTCGTGCTGTTTCTCGCGAGCGACGCGTCGGCATTGTTGACGGCCGCCCAGATTCCGGCCGACAAGGGCTACATGAAGGTGTGATCCGCGCCGAGAGTAACGCCAGGGCGGCAGTCGGCCGGATTTTCCGCCCTCGCGTTACTGTCGCGCCGGCGAGAGGCGATCTAGGCTTGGGCGCCAAGGCTTTCCACGGCGAGCTCCTTGGCCCAGCGGTAGTCGGCCTTGCCGGCGGGGGAGCGCAGCACCTTCTCGGTGCGGATGAACGCCTTCGGCAGCTTGTAGTGCGCGATGTGCTCGCGGCAGGCCTCGGCGAGCTCGGCATCGGTGGCGCTGCGCCCCTCGGCGAACTGCACGATGGCCACCACCTCGCTGCCCCACCGCTCCGACGGGCGCCCGGCTACCACCACGTCGTACACCGCGGGATGGCTGGCGACCGCGCGCTCGACCTCCTCGGCGAAGATCTTCTCGCCGCCGGAGTTGATCGTGACCGAGTCACGGCCGAGCAGTTCGATCTGGCCGTCGTCCAGGAACCGGGCGCGGTCACCCGGCACCGACCAGCGCACGCCGTCGATGGTGGGGAAGGTGCGCGCCGACTTCTCCGCGTCGCCGAGGTAGCCCAGCGGGACATAGGCCCGTCGCGCCAGCCAGCCCTCACCTTCGCCGGGCGCCAGTACCCGGCTGAAATCCGTTGAGATGATGGCGGTGTCGTGCTGTGGGGTGAAGGTGGCGGCCTTCTGCTCGACGCCCTTGGCGGCCATCGTCGTCATCTGCATGCCGGTCTCCGACGCTCCGACGGCGTCGAGCACCATCAGGTTGGGCAGCGCGGCCAGAAGTCGTTCGCGAACCGTCGGCGACAGCGGCGCACCGCCGTTGGTGATGGTCACCAAGCCGGACAGGTCGTAGTTGCCGGTCTCGATCTCGTCGAGCAGCGGCCGGGCGATCGCGTCGCCGACGACCGGAATGCTCAGCACGCGTTCACGTTCGGCCAGCCGCATCACGGCGGGGGCGTTGAGCCGGTCGACGTCGTCGGGCAGCACCATCCAGCCGCCGGTGCTGAACATGTTGAACGCCGCCCACTGCGCAGCGCCGTGCATCAGCGGCGGGATCATCAGCACGGAGCGGAAGCCGGCGTTGGTACGGACCTGCTCGGCCAGGTCGTCATAGGTCGACAGCGACGTGTCGGATCCGAACGGCCGGCCCCCCATCGCCGACATGAAGATGTCGTGCTGGCGCCACAGCACACCCTTGGGCATCCCGGTGGTCCCGCCGGTGTAGAGGATGTAGAGGTCGTCCCCGCTGGGGGTGGGCATGCCACCCGCCGGAGCGGGAGTGCTGACGATGGACTCGTAATCGACTGCGCCGGGCAGCAATTCGTTGCCGGAAGAATCGGCGACCTGGATCAGCACCCGCAGCTCCGGAAGCCGGTCGCGGATGGCGGCCACGCACGGCGCGAACTCGGCGCCGTAGACCAAGGCCTTGGCGCCCGAATCGGTCAGCAGGTAGAGGAGCTCTTCCTCCACGTAGCGGTAGTTGACGTTGAACGGCGCGACCCGGGCCCGGTAGCCGGCCACCATGGCCTCCAGGTATTGGTTGCCGTTGCGCAGGTACAGCCCGATGTGGTCCTGACCGGATTCGTGCGGCGCCAGCTGATCGCGCTCGGTGTGACACCCCAGCCCCTGGGCGACCAGGTAGTGCGCGACGCCGTCGATGCGGGAGTCGAGCTGCGCGTAGGTCAGGCGTTGACCGCGCCAGATGAGCGCCTCGTGATCCGGCAGCGTCGTGGCGACGGTGTGAAAGACCGACGAGAGGTCGAAGCTGGCGGCGCTGCTCATGGGCGGTCCTCCGGGGTGGCCGAGACTAGAACGCGTTCTAGTCTGCCACGGGTGCAGGCGCTCTCTCGGGGCGGAACATCACCTAGCGGGACCGGCACACGTCGACAGTGCCCCGGTGCGTCGCGGCCCGACCCACAGCCATAAATGGTGGTGCGCCTCCACTTCGGCGAGTAGTCTGGCCTGGTGATTCCGGGCGCACAACGGGGTGTCGAGCGGTCCAAGCCACTTCGGGCCGACGCCGAACGCAACCGGGAGCGGATCGTCTCCGCTGCCGCCCGGCTTTTCGCTGAGCAGGGTCTGTCGGTTCCCCTGGAGGACGTGGCCCGCGCCGCTGAGGTGGGGGTGGCGACGCTCTATCGGCGCTTCCCGACCCGGACCGACCTGGCGATCGCGGCGTTCGAGCGGAACATGACCTCCTACGAGGACGCGGTCGACAAGGCTCTGACCAACCCGTGCGCCTGGGACGGCTTCCGCGACCTCGTGTACGACGTGTGTGCGCTGCAGGCCTCCGACCCGGGACTGCGGGCCCTGCTCACCACGGCGTTCCCGGCGAGCTCGGTCATCGAACAGCGTGCCGCCGGAGCCGTCGAGAAACTCGGGCAGGTCATCGCTCGGGCGCAACAGGACGGGACATTGCGTCCGGATATCGGCGTTGGCGACATCGTGGTGATGCTGCTGGCCAACACCGGTGTCCTGGAAGCGACCCGCGAACACGCACCGGACGCATGGCGCCGATTCGCCGCGCTGATGGTCGACTCGTTCCGGGTCGGGCCGCAGCACGCGCTGCCGCCGCCGACCCCGGCTGAAGAGCTCCGCAGTTCGATCGCCATGCTGACAGGCGACACCTTGCGTATCGAATCCCTTCCCCCGACCGAACCCCTGAGGAGCGACCTTGACTGACCGCCCGACCATCGACTTTCCGGCCCGAATCGGTGTGTGGTGGGCGAGCGAGAGTTGGTCGATGCCCGCAGCCGTCGAAGTGGCGCAGGAGATCGAGGCGCTCGGCTTCGGATCGCTGTTCATCCCGGAGGTCGGTCTGAAGGACTGCATGGTGCAGTCCGCGGTGTTCCTGGCCGGAACGCAACGCCTGGTGCTGGGCACCGGGATCGCCAATATCCACGCCCGGCTGGCGACGATCGCCGAGGGTGGCGGCCGCAGCCTGACCGCCACCTACCCGGGCCGTTTCGTCCTCGGCCTGGGCGTCAGCCACGGACCGCTGGTCGAGAACATGCTCGGCGGAACCTACGACAAGCCGCTGGCCACCATGCGCGGCTATCTGGACCGGATGGCCGGTCTGCCGGACTTCGTGGAACCGGGCTCCGGGCGTCCGACCCGTCTGCTCGCGGCTCTGGGCCCGAAGATGATCGAGCTGTCCGGCACGCACGCCGACGGCGCGCATCCCTACCTGGTGCTGCCGGAGCAGACCGCGACCACCCGCGAGATCCTCGGGCCGGACAAGTGGGTGGTGTCCGAGCAGGCCGTCGTCGTCGGGGAGAGTGCCGAGGAGCAGATGCGTCGGGCCCACCTGCATCTCGAGGTCTATTCGGGCCTGCCGAACTATCGCAACTCGTGGCTGCGGCAGGGCTTCGACGAGTCCGATCTGGTGCGCGGCGGTTCGGACCGGCTGGCCGAACGCATCGTGGGGCAGGGGTCTGTCGAACAGGCCGCCGCATCGGTGACAGCGCACCTCGACGCCGGCGCCGACCACGTGGTGGTGCAGGTACTCGGCGATGGCGACCCGAGCTGGGATCCGCGGCCGGCACTGCGCGAACTGGCGTCGGCACTCGACCTGAAGGGCTGATCGACTCTCAGGGGTTGATCGTGTTCTCGCCGACCTGACGTCCCCACACATACTCGGTGAGGATCGGCTGGCCGAGTTCGAAGTGGTTGTAGGGCGCAAGCGAGGCGCCGTAGTCGGCGACCAGGAACGGCGCCGGCCAGAAGTCGTGAGTGATGGGCTGCCAACAGCCGGGCGCTCCGCCGGGACCGCCCTGGGCGTTCACCCGGGGCAGGTTGTCGGGGTACACGTACGGGTTGGGTGCGCCGGTCAGGCCGATGTGAAAGTCGATGGAGTAGCCGTTGCCGCCGGCGCTGTCCTTGGCGTTGGACGTCGCGTAGTTGCGCACGGTGCAGAGAATTTCGGGGCTGTAGGTGTCGAACAGCTGGGCGGTCGGGATCAGGTCGGCTTGGCCGCGCACGAAGTACGGGCCGCCGCGCTCGAAGATGTCGGCGCCGGTGTTGCCGAATCCGGTGGAAGCCAACAGGGCGGCGTCGAGGTCCTTCTGCTGGGCGTTGAGGGTGCTGGCGGTGGTGACCGCATGGTCGAGGGAGTCCCAGAACTCCGGACTGGCCTTGATGTAGACGTCGGCCAGGTTCGACAACTGCCGGATGTTGCTGCGGATCTGCGGCATCTGCGGGTTGACGTCGTCGAGCACCGCGTTGCCGTTGACGAGCGACTGGCCGAACTTGGTGCCCAGGCCATTGAGCGCCTCGGCGGCCGCGCTCAGCGTCATGTTCAGCTTGACCGGATCGACCTTCTCCGAGATCGAGATCAGCGTCTCGAACAACGTGTTGAACTCCGTTGTCACGTGGGACACGTCGATCACGTCGCCGCTGGAGATCCGCTGCTTCGACGGATCGGGCGGGCTACGGAACGACACGTACTTGTTGCCGAAGACGGTGCTGGCCTTGACCTCTGCAATGGCGTTGGCCGGGATCAGCGCGACGTACTTCGGGTTGACGTTCAGCGACAGCTTGGCCTTCGTGGTCCCGTCCCGTTCGACGGCGTCGACGCCGGTGACGCGACCGATCTCGACGCCGTTGTAGGTCACTTTCGACCCCGGGTCCATCACCAGGCCGGCCCGCTGCGAAATGAGGGTCAGCTCGGTCTTCGGTGTGAAGTCGCCCCGGAACTGCATGTAGACGACCACGACGATGATCGTGAGCAGGATGGCGGTCACCGCGAATGCGGTCTTCAGCGGAGGTGAGAACTGCCAGTGCCGGGCGCGCGACTCGAGCCACCCCGGCGCAGCGCCGTCGCGGTCAGCCATGTCCGCGCCTACCCATCTCGGGTCCCCTCCACCGACTGCGGTTCACCCGCAGATCGCCATTCATTGCCCTGCCACTATCCCACGCAGGCCGCTGACGTCGGGGTTTTCAGACCAATCGATACCAGTGATGAACTCCGGGTGCGGGGCGCTGCGTGACGTGGCTCACACAGCGGAGTCAGGCGGTCAGGTGGGTCTCCCGCACGAGCTGGGAAACAGGCTGCAAGACACCGTATTTCGGGTCCCTGCCGTCACCTGAGGACCGGCCGCGCGCGTGCCGCCACAGCCATGGGATCAGCAGACCCCGTGTCCATTGCCCTTGCGCGTACATCCGCTGCCAGAAGCCGTCCTGGATCTCCTCGCCGCTGGGCTGCGCCCAATCATGGTTGCTGCCGGGCAGTTCCAGCGCTTCGGCGGCGGCCTCGGCAAACAGGATGTGACCTCGGGTCGAGGCGTGCATACGGTCGTGACTCCAGTTCGACGTCTCGTTCATCGACTCGGCGTCGTAGAGATCGACCAGACCGAACCCGTGCCGGTCGGCGGCCTGGCGGATGACGGCATTCACCTCCCGGATGCGCGCCCCGATCAGCCGGCCCACCGGCAGCATCTTCGCGACGTCGGGAAATGTCGTCGTCACCACGGTCGCCCCGGATTCCGCCAGCTGGCGGTAGACGTTGTCGAGATCGTCCATCGCTTTTGCGAACGTGCGGCCGGGCCGCGTGACGTCGTTCATCCCAATGCAGACGGTGACCAGATCGGGGTCCATCGACAGTGCTCTGGGCAGCTGATCTTCCAGGACGTCGATCACCCGTTTGCCCCGGATCGCGAGATTGGCATACAGCAATCCGGGGTGGCGGTTGTCGAGGGTGGCGGCGAGCCGGTCGGCGAAGCCGATCAGACCCCGTGTGTCGTCGCCGTCCCACAGACCTTCGGTCTGACTGTCGCCGATCGCGACATAGCGAGAGAAGCCGATGTCGGACATGAACCTCGACTTTAGCGCCGTACACCGCAGTACGATCGGCAGGCGAATGGAAGCTGGGGTGTACAAAAGGTGAAGTCGTCGGCGTCGGTCGAATCCACGGCACCGCAGTCACATCCCGCTCCGTCGACACCTCGCCAGCGATTGATCGATGCGCTGGCCGCCTCGATCACCGACGTCGGATACTCGGCGACCACCGTCGCCGACATCGTGCGCCGCGCGCGGACCTCACGACGGACCTTCTACGAGTACTTCACCGACCGGGAAGCGTGCTTGGTCGCGTTGCTTGCCGATACGAACCGCCGGGCTGTGGAGACGATCTCGGCCGCCGTCGACCCGGCCGCGCCCTGGGAAACGCAGATCAGGCAGGCCGTCGAAGCCTGGGTCGCCAATGCCGAATCGGAACCGGCGGTGATGTTGAGTTGGATTCGCGACGTCCCGGCCCTCGGGATGGCGGCCAGGACGCTGCAGCGGGAGGTCACCGAGTCGTTCATCGTGATGGTCCGGACGCTGTCCGACACCGAGGAACTGCGGGCCGCCGGCATTCCGATGGTGTCCCGTCAGCGGGCGATCATGCTGATCGGAGGATTGCGGGAGCTGACGGCCGTGACGGTCGAGAGCGGTGGCCGGATGAAGGACGTCACCGACGAGGCGGTCGCCGCCGCGATCGCCCTACTGGGCCCTCATCGCGGCGGCGCGGGCGAGGCTACTTCTTGAGCCAGGCGCGAACTTTGGCCAGGTCGCGGGTGTAGGTCTCGTACATCTCGTTGTCGAAGAACGACGCGCCGCTGATGACTTCGTTGCCCTGCCAGATCACTCGGATCCGGTACCTGTCCCGCAGGTAGATGTCGACGCGACCGCTTTCGCGGCGCTGCCAGCCCTTGTCTTCGCCGGCCTCGGACAGGGCCAGCCGCTCGTCGGTGCCAGACATCAGTGACTTCTCCTCTTGGGCGGTGGTACAGGCGCCCGGGGGTCAACAGTACTGGGACGGCCACGGGCCGCCGCCGTTGTGCCGCCCGGTACAGCGGCGTACCGTGGCCGGTACAGTGACGTACCGACGGCGGAGGATGGGACCCATGGCGCACGCGACGACCGATCCGGTTCGACTCCCACCCGGCCCCAAAGCCCCACGTCTGCTGCAGGGTGTCCGCTTTCTCACCGCACGACGCGCGGTGGTGGGCGACCTCGGCCGTCGATACGGCTCGGCGGTCACCCTGAATCTGCCGATCTTCGGCAGAACCGTGTTGATCAGCGACCCCGCCCTGATCAAAGATCTGTTCACCACCGGCAGCGACCTGGTGGGGCGGGCCACCAATCTCGGCGAGGTATTGGGCCCGGGCTCGACGTTCAGCCTCGACGGCGAGGAACACCGCGAGCGCCGCAAACTGCTGGTACCGCCGTTCCACGGCAAGCGCATGCACAGCTACGAGGCCATCATCGAAGAAGAAGTGCTGCGCGAGGTCGCGACTTGGCCCGAAGGCATCGAATTCGACACGCTCCCGTCGATGATGAGGATCACGCTCAACGCGATCCTGCGTGCGGTGTTCGGGGCCGAGGGTGCCGCCTTCGATGAGCTGCGCGAGCAGCTGCCCCGCCTGGTGGCCGTCGGATCGCGACTTGCCTTGCTGCCCAGGATCTTTCGGCGTGACTTCGGCCCCCGCAGCCCCGGCGGCGCCCTGCTGCGACACCGCCGGCGCTACGACGAGATCGTTGACTCGCTGATCGCCGACGCCCGTCGCGACCCGGCCTTCGACGAGCGCTCGGACGTCTTGTCGCTGATGCTGCGGGCGAGCTATGAGGACGGCTCGGCGATCCCGGACCGGCATATCGCCGACGAGTTGTTGACCCTGCTGACAGCGGGACACGAGACCACCGCGACCACCCTGGCCTGGCTGGTCGAACGGGTGCGTCGGCACCCGCAGCTGCTCGAGCGTCTGACCGCGGAAGCCGACGCCGGTGGCTCGGAACTTCAGCAGGCGACGATCTGGGAGGTGCAGCGGCTACGGCCCGTCATCGACGGCACATCGCGACGGGCGTTGCGGCGAATCCGCCTCGGCGAGTGGGTGATTCCCGAAGGGCATGTGGTCATCGTCAGCATCCCGATGGCGCACGCCAACCCGGAACGGTTCCTCGGCCCGTCGGTGTTCGACCCGGACCGGTTCGTCGGGAGCCCGCCGGACAACTACGCCTGGATCCCGTTCGGCGGCGGGATCCGCCGCTGCATCGGCGCTGCGTTCGCCAACATGGAGATGAACGTCACCCTTCGAACCATGTTGCGCGAGTTCACTTTCGCGCCCACCGATGCGCCGGGAGAGGCGTACCACTCGCGTGGGATCGCCAACGCCCCGGCTGACGGTGGACGGGCGGTCGTCTACCGGCGGTCCGACGTCGGGACGCCGACCGGCTGGGCGGCTGCTGGGAGTCTGCTGGGAATCGCGTCAGGCGGGGAGCCGGCGGTTCAGCAGAACTCCCGCACCGATTGACAACGCCAGTGCCAGGGCACCGAGTGCCACCCAGCCCGCACTGGCGTCGCCGCGCACCACCTGGTATCCGATCTGCTCGTCGAGAGTCGAGTAGACCCGGTTCAGCTCGCCGAGGCTGGCGGCGCGGAAGGCTTGGCCGCCACTGAGATCGGCAATCCTCGCCAGTGAGGCGTCATCGGTCGGAACCGGAATCGGTTGGCCGTCGACCTGTACCACGCCGTCCGGTGTGCCGAACGAGATCGTCGAGATCGGCACCCCCTGCTCTTTGGCGGCCTGCGCGGCGGTGAACGCCCCACGCGGAGCATCCAGGTTCGGTGGCACCGTCTCCTTGCCGTCGGACTCCAGCACGATGCGGGCCGGCGGTGGCCCGTCACCACCGCCCATCACGGCTCCGGTGGTCGCAATCGCTTGCAGCGCAGTGAAGATGCCCTCGCCCGTCGCGGTGCGCGGCTCGGGAACCAACTTGTCGATCGCGCCCTTGACCTGCTCCCGATCGATCGTCGGCGCGACCAGCAGCGTGGCCCCCGACGAGAACTTCACCAGCCCGAGATTGATGCCCGGGGTGAGCATGTCGGCGAAATGCTTGCCCGCCTCGCGGGCCGCCTCGATGCGGCTGGGCGCAACGTCGGTGGCCGACATCGATTCGGAGACGTCGATGACGAGCATGACGACGGCCCGGTTGCGGGGGATCCGCACGTCGTGGGTGGGCCCGGCCATCGCGGTGGTGAGCAAGGCAAGGGCGGCCACCAGCAGGGCCGCGGGCAGATGCCGCCATCTGCGGGGCTTCTGGCCTGCGGCGACCTGCTCCAGCAGCGCCAGGTTCGCGAAGCGCAACACGCGTCGGCGCCGGCTCCGCTGAACCAGCAGGTAGGCGGCCACCGCGGCGCCGACGACAACGAGGTAGCAGAACAACCACGGGGTTGTGAAGCCCGAAAGTGACAGCGATTTCACAGCATCCACGCCGGCGGGACCACCTCTCAACTAACCCCGGTACAAAGGACACGTTAGCCACAGTTTCTTGGGGCTGGCCGACAGTGATGACAGGAGTGGGTTGTTGCCCGGTATCGGTTCGTTGACCCTGGGCGGGCTGGCGCATCCCGGCCTGCTGGTGCTGGCCGTGATACCTGCACTGCTGCTGGGCCTATACGTCCTCGGGCAACTCCAGCGACGGCGGCGCCTGCAGCAGTTCGGCGAGACGGCGGCTCTGCAGCGGCTGACGCCGAAGCGGCCGCATCGCTTGCGGCACTTGCCTATTGCTCTGTCGATCTGTGCACTGCTGCTGCTCATCGTCGCGCTGGCCGGCCCCACCCATGAGGCCCGCATCCCACGCAACCGGGCGGTCGTGATGCTGGTCATCGATGTCTCACAGTCGATGACAGCCAAAGATGTCGCCCCGACCCGCCTGCGGGCCGCGCAAGATGCGGCCAAGACCTTCGCCCAGCAACTGACCCCCGGGGTGAACCTGGGCTTGGTGTCGTTCAGCGGCAATGTGAATCTGCTGGTGTCGCCGACCCCTGATCACACGGCCACCGTGACCGCATTGGACAAGTTGCAGCCGGACAACTCCACCGCGACCGGTGAGGCGCTGTTCACCTCGCTGGAGGCGATTCAAACCGTGAGCACCGTGCTCAGCGCCGGCGATGCGACGCCACCACCGGCGCGCATCGTGCTGCTGTCCGACGGTGGCGAGAACAAACCCGCGAACCCGGACAATCCGCGCGGGGACTACACCGCCGCGCGATCCGCCAAGGACCAGGGGGTGCCGGTCTCGACGATCACGTTCGGTACCCAGAACGGGGTGGTGACGCTCAAGGACGACACCATCCCGGTGCCGTCGGACGGCACGCAGATGAA
Source organism: Mycolicibacterium rhodesiae (assembly GCF_002086695.1). Classification (GTDB taxonomy): domain Bacteria; phylum Actinomycetota; class Actinomycetes; order Mycobacteriales; family Mycobacteriaceae; genus Mycobacterium; species Mycobacterium rhodesiae. The sequence goes on along the minus strand of NZ_MVIH01000002.1, from coordinate 429,683 downwards.
GCGGATCGCCGAACTGTCCGGCGGACAGAACTACACCGCCACCAACATCGACGAACTGAACAAGAGCTACGGGGCGGTCCTGCAGCAGGTCGGCTACCAGACGATCAGCGCGCCCGCGACCACCGGCTGGCTGCGGCTCGCCGTCGTTCTGCTGACCGTCGCGGCGTTCCTCGCGCTGGCGGTCAACCGGAATCTGCCCGCGTAGATGTCGGCTCGGCGGGGCATAGCTAGGGCGACAGCAGAGGAGATCCAGCCAATGAGTGACGACACCGCGCCCCGGGAGAACCCCACCAAGGACCAGTCGGAGTGGGTGACCGGCGACGAACCGATGACCGGTCCGCAGCGCAGCTATCTCGGCACCCTGGCCCAGGAGGCCGGCGTCGAAGTGCCCGAACAGCTGACCAAGGCACAGGCATCGGAGATGATCGACGAGTTGCAGAAGAAGACCGGACGAGGTGCCTGATGATCACTCCCGACGATGTTCGCCTGCTTCTCGATGCTGACGCCGACGCCGTGCTGATCCTCATCGAGGGCCGCACCGAGGTGGTCGGCCCCGCTGCGGTGGATTCCGATGACTACCGCGGGGCACTACAGGTGATAACCCGCGCGGAACTGGTCGAGCAGGCCGGCGGCGAACAACTCTCGGATCGGGAACTGTCCGAGCAGGCCGCGGCTCTGGACACCGCGATCTCCGAACTGGGCGGTTAGGTTTGCGCGCCGCGGGCGCGTTTGACCAATTCGACTGAGGCCGAGCGTAATTCGTCGGCCGAGGACAATGGTCCACCGAATCCGACCCGGGTGTACCCGGCACCACGCGGAGTGTCGACCCGAAGATCGAGCCCGTAGCGGTCGACGCCGGTGCACACCGCGGCAGTGGTGTCCGGGTAGCCGCCGAGTGCCCGTGCCATCTCCACCAGAGATTCGGCGTGATCGGCGTTGAGGTGGGCGATGGCACCGGCGGACTGCGGGCGAACCGGGTCGGCGGTCGCCGCCGCGTAGTCCTCGGCCGTCGCCGAATCCATCCGGCCGTAGCCGCCCACCCAGCGCACCCGGTGCACGCGCAGCACCCACAGGGTGAAGTCGGAGTAGTCGACGTAGTACTTCGCCGCCGCAACGGCGGCCAGATGCGCGTCGCGCGCAGCGCGGGCTTCGTCCCCGGTCGGACGTTCCGCGACGCCGGCGAGCGTGATCCGCCCGCTGGCCAGCGGGTCGGTCTCCGTGGTCGGCGCGACGATGGCAAGGCTGGCCCGGGGATCGCCGGCGAGGTTACGACCGTGCTCGGCCATGTTCGACACGCACAGCACCGGCTGACCGTGGAGGAGCCCGTAGGTGACGAACGACGCCCACGGATCACCGGCGGCGGTCAGGGAAGCCAGCGTTGCGGTGTTGGTCGACGCCGCGATACTGCGAGCCTCCTCGGCCGCCGAAGGCCGGGTCGCGTCGACCACGGCGGTCAGCGGCGGCGGAACCGAGGGTGCGTCGCCGGGGTCGCCATGATCGCGTGATGCCACGTCGGCACGATACCGCGCAGGTAATGTCACAGCCGTCGTGACGATCCCGTTCACCGTCGCGAAACACCGCGTACCCCGCGGCGCCACCGGTTCGCTTCGAAGTCATAAGAAGGTTCGGTCATGAGGAACGTACGTCTGATCGCTGTTGTCGCGGCCGCTGTCGTGGTCGCCGGTGTCGCCTGCGCGCCACCGGAGAAGAAATCCGACCGAGGCGGCAACGGCGCCGCGGCAGGCCAAGCGACGTCGCTGGCCGACTTCGGCGGCATGGATGGGCTGATCGCGGCGGCGAAGAAAGAGGGCGAGCTCAATGTGATCGCCCTGCCGCCGGACTGGGCCAACTACGGCGCCATCATCAAGGCGTTCGGCGACAAGTACGGCATCAAGGTGAACTCCGCTCAGCCCGACGCTGCGAGCCAGGACGAGATCAACGCCGCCAATCAGCAGAAGGGCCGCAGCACCGCCCCCGACGTCTTCGACCTCGGTCAGTCGGTGGCGCTGGCCAACAAGGCGATGTTCGCGCCGTACAAGGTCGCGACCTTCGACAGCATCCCCGCCGACCTGAAGGCGGCGGACGGATCGCTGGTCAACGACTACGGCGGATACATGTCGATCGGCTACGACTCCGCGAAGGTTCCCGACCTCAGCACCGTCAACGATCTGTTGAAGCCGGACTACAAGGGCAAGGTCGCCCTCAACGGTGACCCGACCCAGGCGGGCGCCGCCTTCTCCGGTGTGGCCATGGTGGCGCTGTCCCAGGGTGGTTCGGCCGATAATGTCGCGCCCGGCGTCGACTTCTTCGCCAAACTGAAGCAGGCGGGCAACTTCCTGCCGGTCGACCCGACGCCGGCGACCATCGAGTCCGGTCAGACGCCGATCGTCATCGACTGGGACTACCTGAACGCCGCCGAGACCAAGAAGCTGCCCAGCTGGAAGGTGTTCGTGCCGCAGGACGCGGTGCTGGGCGGTTATTACTTCCAGGCGATCAACAAAGACGCGCCGCATCCGGCGGCCGCCCGGTTGTGGCAGGAGTTCCTCTTCAGCGACGAGGGCCAGAACCTCTACCTCGCCGGCGGCGCGCGGCCGGTGCGTGCCGACGCGATGGTCAAGGCCGGGACCATCGACACCGCCGCCTACGAGAAGCTGCCACCGATCAGTGGCAAACCGGTCATCATGACCCAAGCCCAGACCGACGCCGCGACCCGATACCTGGCCGACAACTGGGCCAAAGCGATGGGCTGACGCCGCGCGTGCTCCGCCATCAGTCGCCGGCCCAGCTTCTCCGGCAAGCACTGCCGTTGGCGCCGTTCGGAGTGTTCGTCACGGTCTTCTTGATCATCCCGACGGTGACGGTGATCGTGTCCGCGTTCTACTTGGACGGGGTGTTCTCGCTACAACGAATCGGATTGCTGTTCTCCGGTACCGCGCTGGCCGCGCTGGGCAAGAGTGTGCTGCTCTCGACGGTCACCGCCGCGATCGGAGCTGTGCTGGGTGCGGTGCTGGCGTGGCTGGTGGTGACCAGTTCACCGACGTCACCGATGCGCCGGGTGGTGCTGTCGTTGTGCAGCGTGCTCGCCCAATTCGGCGGCGTGGCATTGGCATTCGCGTTCCTGGCGACGATCGGCCTCAACGGTGTGCTGACGGTCTGGGTGTTCGACCGGTTCGGGTTCAACCTGGCCGGTGACGGTTGGCTGTATTCGTTGCGCGGCCTGATCCTGGTCTACACCTACTTCCAGATCCCGTTGATGGTGATCGTGTTCACCCCGGCACTGGAAGGGTTGCGAGCGGAGTGGCGTGAGGCCGCGGTCAGTTTGGGCGCCTCCCGGTGGGCGTACTGGCGTGAGGTGGGTTTCCCACTGTTGACGCCGGCGTTCCTCGGCTCGGCATTGTTGCTGTTCGCCAACGCCTTTGCCGCCTACGCGACCGCCGCGGCGTTGGTCAGCCAGGGTAGCCCGATCCTGCCGTTGCTCATCCGCTCGGCGCTGACGTCGGAGGTGGTGCTCGGGCAGTCCGGGTTCGCCTACGCGCTGGCACTGGAGATGGTGGTCGTGGTCGCGGTGGTGATGGTCGCCTACAACGTGCTGGTGCGACGGACGTCGAGGTGGCTGCAGTGAATCGGGTCGGGAGGGCCGTGCTGCTGACGCTGTTCGGGGTGTTCTTCCTGTTCCCGCTGTATGCAATGGCGGACTTCAGTACCCGCAACCTCATTCACGGCGGACGCACGCTGCAGGCGTGGAAGAACCTGATACAGAACGAGATGCTGTACCAGGCGATCATCGTCTCGTTGTTGCTTGCGGTGTTCACCGTCGCGCTGATGCTGGTGATTCTGGTCCCGACGATGATCTGGGTGCGGCTGCGCGCACCGTGGGGCAAACGGCTGATCGAATTCCTCTGCCTGCTGCCCTTGACCATCCCCGCGCTGGTGATCGTGGTGGGGCTGCGCAACGTCTACCTGTGGGTGGTCTACTTCCTCGGGGAGTCGGCGTTGACGCTGACGTTCGTCTACGTGGTCCTTGTGCTGCCGTTCGCGTACCGGTCCCTCGATGGTGCCTTGTCGTCGATCGACCTGAAAACCCTTGCCGAAGCGGCACGTTCACTCGGCGCAGGTTGGACTACCACGATCCTGCGGGTGGTGGTGCCCAACATCTGGTCGGGCATTCTCTCGGCCGCGTTCATCTCGATCGCTGTGGTGCTGGGCGAGTACACCATCGCGTCGTTGAGCGGATACCAGAACCTGCAGGTGGTGATCGTCGCCATCGGCAAGAGTGACGGGCCGACCTCGGTGGCGGCGTCGCTGGCGACACTGCTGTTCGGTTTCGTCCTGCTGCTGATCCTCTCGCTGGTGACCCGCCGTCACCGGCACGCAGGCGTCGCCAACGGGAAAGGAAGCCGATGACCGGAAACGGTGTGGCCGTCGATTTCACCGATGTGACAAGGATCTACGGCGGAGCCGGCGGAAGAGACGGTACCGGGACTGTTCACGCTCTCGACGGGCTGACACTGCACCTGGAGCCCGGCGAGATGGTCGCACTGCTCGGTCCGTCGGGATGCGGCAAGACCACCGCGCTGCGGATCCTGGCCGGGCTCGACGAGCCGACCGCGGGCCGGGTCGCTGTCGGCGGCGCCGACATCACCGGTGTGCCGCCCAACAAGCGGGACATGGGCATGGTGTTCCAGGCTTATAGCCTGTTCCCGCATCTGACCGTTCTCGACAACGTCGCGTTCGGGCTCAAGCTGCGCGGCAAGAGCAAAGCCGACCGCACCGCCAAAGCCGCCGACATGCTCGATCTGGTGGGGTTGTCCGAACACAAGCAGAAGTACGCCAGCCAGCTGTCCGGCGGCCAGCAGCAGCGGGTGGCGCTGGCGCGTGCCCTTGCCATCGCGCCGCGGGTGCTACTGCTGGACGAGCCGTTGTCGGCCCTCGACGCGAAGGTGCGCGCGCAGTTGCGCGACGAGATCCGGCGGGTCCAACTCGAAGTCGGGACGACGACGCTGTTCGTCACCCACGACCAGGAGGAAGCACTGGCCGTCGCCGACCGGGTCGGCGTGATGAACCAGGGCCGGCTGGAACAGATCGCCGCGCCCGCCGACGTCTACGCCCATCCGGCCACCCCGTTCGTCGCCGAGTTCGTGGGCTTGAACAACAAGGTCGACGTCCAGGTCGTCGACGGGCGGGTCCGACTGATGGGGGCCACACTGCCTGCCGCCGCCGGCTCGGTGGCGACGGGCGCCGGCGTCGCGCTGGTGCGGCCGGAGTCGGTGCGGATCGACGCCGACCCCGACGGTTCGGCCGTCGTCGCCTCGGTCTCGTTCCTGGGCCCGATCTCGTTGATCCACTGCACATTTGACGACGGCACCCGACTGGTCGCCCAGAGCTCGAGCGCTCATGCCGCGGCGCTTGGCTCGGGCGATCGGGTCGCCGTGCGCGTCGAGCAATCGGAGGTGCTGGTGATTCCGGCGGCTGCCTAGACCTGGGCCCGCCGCGCCAGGCGCTCGGTGTCGGAGATCAGTAATCCCTTGGAGCGCAGCTCAATCCAACCACGGTGGGTGAAATCGTTGAGTACCTTGTTGACGGTCTCGCGCGACGAGCCCACCAGCTGTGCGATCTCATCCTGGGTCAGATCATGGTCGACCAGCACCGAGCCGTCGCGTTGCACGCCGAACCGCTGGGCCAGCCGCAACAGCAGCTTCGCCACTCTGCCGGGCGCGTCATTGAACACCAGATCCGTACGGCTTGACGTCATCCGGCGCAGTTGGCGGGCCAGCACGCGCATGAGTTGTTCGGCGACTTCCGGCCGCGGGGCCATCCATGCGCGCAGCACCTCCCGGTCCATCGCCACGGCCTCAACGTCGGTCAGAGCCCTGGCACTGGAGATCCGCGGGCCGGAATCCAATATCGCCAACTCGCCGAACATGTCCGACGGACCGAGGATGTGGAAGAGGTTCTCCCGACCGTCGTCGGCGGAGCTGCCGATCTTCACCTTGCCGTTGACGATGATGTAGAGGAATTCCCCGTGCTCGCCCTGCTCGAATATCACCTCGCCGGAGTCGAACCGCTGGCTGACCAGGCTGTCGCACAGTTCAGCGACGTCGCGTGGGTCGGCGCCGCGGAACAGCGCGGCATTGGCCAAATTCGGGTGCACGTGAGTGCCGGTACCCGCCGTCGTGCCGCCCAAACGGAAAGTCCCCGAAGACAGCATCTTCGGGGCAGGCACACAGGTACGTTGTCGGGCATGGCTCAGGATGAGGGAACGCCGAATTTTGCCGCGCAGGAACGCGACCGGATCGAAGAGGAGCTCGCCGAGTTGCGTAGCCGCCGAGATCAGATGCGTGCTGAACTGCAGGGCGACGCCGACACGGTCGGAGACCGCGGCGATGCCGCCGACGCGCTGCAACGGTCGGAGGATCTGGCCGGCATCGACGAACAGATCAACCGGTTGACCTGGCTGCTCGCCGGGGGAAATGCCGACGCCCCAGGGCAACTGCCCAACGGCACGGAGGTGACCGTGCGCTTCCCGGGTGATGACGCGCCGGTGCGCATGCGGATCATCCACTTCCTCGAGGAGACGCCGGCCGGCGAAGAGGACACCACGCTGACCTCCGACAGCCCGCTCGGTCTAGCGTTGTTCGGGCGCCGGGCGGGTGAGACCGTCACCTACTCGACGCCCCGGGGCGAGCTGCAGGTGGAGCTGCTGGCCATCGACATTCCGAACGAGCGATAGAGGTGTGATGCGGGCGATACGGGTGACCGAACTGGCCGGTCCGGAGTCGGTGCGGCTGGTCGAGATCGACGAGCCGACCGACCAGAGCGCGATCCTGGTCGACGTCCACGCCGCCGGGGTGGCCTTCCCGGACGCGTTGCTCACCCGTGGGCTCTATCAGTACAAGCCGGAACTGCCCTTCACGCTGGGAGCTGAGGTCGCGGGCGTCGTGCGGTCCGCCCCCGCCGACGCGCCGGTGAAAGCCGGCGACCGGGTCGTCGGTCTGACGATGATCACCGGTGCGATGGCCGAGACCGTGGTGCTCACCCCGGACCGGGTGTTCCCGCTGCCGGACAACGTCAGCTTCGAGGCCGGCGCCGGTCTGCTGTTCAACGACCTGACCGTGTACTTCGCTCTGACCGTGCGCGGCAGGCTGGCCAAGGGCGAGTCGGTGCTCGTGCACGGCGCGGCCGGCGGCATCGGCACCTCCACACTGCGCCTGGCGCCCGCGCTGGGCGCCAGCCGGGTGATCGCGGTGGTCAGCACCGAGGACAAGGCGGACGTGGCCAGGGCGGCCGGCGCCACCGACGTCGTGCTCGCCGACGGGTTCAAGGATGCGGTCGCCGAGCTGACCGGCGGCAAGGGTGTCGACATCGTCATGGACCCGGTGGGCGGCGCCCGGTTCACCGACTCGCTGCGCTCGCTGGCGCCGGCCGGACGGCTGCTGGTGGTCGGATTCACCGGAGGTGATATCCCGACCGTCAAGGTAAATCGGCTGCTGCTCAACAATATCGACGTTGTCGGAGTCGGCTGGGGGGCGTGGACCATGACGCATCCCGGAGCGCTGACCGAGCAGTGGGACGGATTGGCCGAGTTGCTGACCTCCGGTGCGCTGGCCGCGCCGCAGCCCGAGGTGTATCCGCTGGAGCAGGCCGCCGCGGCGGTGGCCTCGCTGGAGAATCGCACCGCCAAAGGCAAGGTCGTGGTCCGCGTCAGAGACTGACCTGCGGACGGTTCGGTTCACCCGGCGGCGGGTAGTGAAACCTTGATGCGCCCGTCCGAGGAGAAGCAATGAGCTCACCGGTGACCCTGCCCTGGACCGAGTGGCTGCCGACCCAGCGGTGGTATGCCGGTCGCAACCGAACCGTGGTGTCCGCCGACACCGCCGACGTGGTACCGCTGCGTCCACACCTCGACCTGATGCTGGTCGACGTCACCTACACCTCTGGGGCCGCTGAGCGGTATCAGGTTGTCGTCCAATGGGATTCGACCCCGCCGTCAAAAGAAGGCGCCATCATCACCGACGGCGCCTTCGACGGCCTGCACGACCCGTCCTCGGCGCAGTTCCTGCTGTCGCTGATGGACTCGGGCACCACGATCGGCAACGTCACCTTCACCAAGGAGCCCGGTGTCAGTCTGCCGCTCGACGTCACTCCGCGGGTGTCGACCGCCGAGCAGAGCAACACCAGTGTGGTGTTCGCCGACCAGGCGATCTTCAAGCTGTTCCGTCGGCTCGCCGCGGGCATCAACCCCGACATCGAACTGAACCGGGTGCTGGGCCGGGCCGAGAACCGGCACGTTGCCCGGCTGCTGGGCTCGTTCGACACCACGATGGACGGCCAGCCGTGCCCGCTGGGGATGGTGACGGCCTTCGCCGCGAATTCGACCGAAGGCTGGGACATGGCCACGGCGAGCACCCGCGCGTTGACGGCCGACGGCGCCGGCGACGGGTTTTCGGGGGAGGCCTACGAATTGGGCAGGGCGGTGGCGTCGGTGCACGCGACGCTGGCTGCGGAGCTGGGGACGTCGACCGATGTGCTGCCCGTCGATGTGATGCGTGAGCGGTTGGCGGCGGCTGCGTCGGCCGTGCCGGAGCTCGCCGAGTATCGGGCCGCGATCGAGGAGCGCTACGCCAAGGTTGCCGAGGAGCCTGTGGTGGTACAGCGTGTCCACGGCGACCTGCATCTGGGTCAGGTGCTGCGCACGGCGGACGGCTGGCTACTGATCGACTTCGAGGGTGAGCCGGGGCAGCCGGTCGAGGAGCGGCGCAGGCCCGACTCGGCGATGCGCGACGTCGCGGGCATGCTGCGGTCGTTCGAGTATGCGGCGTATCAGCAACTGGTGGATCGGACCCCGGATCCCGAGCTCGCGGCCCGAGTGAAGGACTGGGTGGACCGCAACTGCGCGTCGTTCTGCGACGGGTACGCCGCCGAAGCCGGTACCGACCCGCGTGATCATGCCGCGGTGCTGGCCGCCTACGAGTTGGACAAAGCGGTGTACGAGGCCGGCTACGAGGCGAGGTTCCGGCCCAACTGGCTCAACATTCCGATGCGTTCGATCGCTCGCCTGGTCGGCTGAGCTGCCTTCGCGGTCCCGAGCCAGTTCTTAGATCGGCTAGTAAGTTGGGCTGATGGCAGTCAAGCGCAGGACAGCACTCGGGACCGCGGCAGTGGTCGGAGCCGCCGCGGCCGGGCTCGGCGGCGTCGAACTCCTCACCCAGGCGCAGCGACCGCGAACCGGGACCTCCGCCGAGGGCAAACCCAACATTCTGGTCGTCATCGTCGACCAGATGCGCACCCCGCAGTGGTTTCCCGACGCCGCAGCGTTGGATGCCCGCCTGCCCCACCTGAGCGCACTGCGCCGTGCCAGCGTGTCCTTCGAACGGCACTACACAGCGTCGAACATGTGCACTCCGGCCCGAGGGACGCTGACCACGGGCCTGTATTCACACCAGACCGGTTGTCTGTTCACCGGTGACGGGGCCACCGAGTCGACGCTGGCACCGCAGTTTCCGACCTGGGGCACGCTGCTGCGTGACCGCGGCTACCGCACCTGGTGGTGGGGCAAGTGGCACCTGGGCGCCGAAGCGGACAACACCCCTGATGGTCTGGATGCGCACGGCTTCGCCGGCGGTACCTACCCGTCCCCGAACGGCGGGCCGAGCCAGGGTCTGCACCAGGATCCCCACATCACCGACCAGTTCGTCGAGTGGTTCGACCAGCATGCGGCGGACGGGCCGTGGTGTACGACGGTGTCACTGGTGAACCCGCACGACATCATGTGGTGGCCGAGAAGCCCGCTGCCCGAGGATGTTCCGCGGGTCTTCACCGACCTGCCAGTCAACTTCGAAACGCCCGAGGACATCCGTCGCCGCAACAAGCCGCAGTTGCAACTGGACTACATCGACTTCATGAGCCCGCTCATCACCGGCGCGTTGCCCTACACGGGTCCCGACGTCACCAGGCAGTGGGCGCGGGGCCTGGACATGTACCTGTGGCTTCAGCAGCAGGTCGATGCCCAGATTGGGCGCGTGACGCAGACTTTGGCATCGCGCCCCGACATCGATCGCAACACGATCGTGGTGTTCACATCCGACCACGGTGAATACGCTGGATCACACGGAATGCGCGGTAAGGGCGCGAGCATGTACGAAGAGGGCATCAGGGTGCCTCTCTACCTCCGCGACCCGTCCGGCCGGCTCACCCCCAGGCCCGGTGCGACGCGGGACCAGTTGACCTCGAGCGTCGATCTGGCGCCGCTGCTGCTGACGATCGCCGATGGCGGCAACGGCTGGCGGACCGACCCGGGATGCGAACATCTGGCGCGCCGGGCCGACCTGGCCGCGATCGCCGCCGATGCCACCGCCCCCGGTCGGCCCTGGATAGCACACGTCACCGACGACGTGTCGGTCGAGGAGATGGCTGCCTTGATGACCTCCGACCGGGTGCGAAATATGCTGGGTATCAACGACAATCCCACGCACATTCCGACGACGGCCCCGAGTCACCTCGTCGCGGTCCGCACCCGTGACGCGAAGTTCGGTAGCTACGGGTACTGGCGGCCCGGCGGTATGCAGATCGACACCTCGCGCCCGATCGATCACGAGCTGTATGACTACGCGACCCCGGAGGGTCTGCGCGAGATCGACAACCAGGCGGGGCGCAACGCCAAACAGGCTGCGCTACAAGCATTGCTGGACAATGAGGTCATTCCCGAAGTTCAGGAGCCGCTTCCGCAGGCGCTCCGCGCGGCCCAGGAACTGGGGCTGGCCAACCTCCAGCAGGTCGCCGCCGCCCGCGGGGCCTGAGCCGGCCGGGCCGAACCGCTCAGTGTTGCCCACCGCGGTGCCGGCGCCAGGCGATCACGCCGACGATCGCGCCGCCGAGCGCAATAGCGATCGGCACCGCTCTGGATCGGATCGGCTGGGTCTTCTCCGCGAACAGCTGTTTGGATTCGTCGACCTTCCGCCGGGCCTGCTGCGGGACATCGAGTTTGGCGGCCAGCGCGGATGCGGTCTCGCCCAGAGCTGCTCGCGTCTGCTCGATGTCAGCCTCCAGCTCGTCCTTGTCTGCGCGCGGGCCAGGGTCCGGTCGTGCGCCATCAGCCACGGACATGTGCTGCACCTTTCACCTCGTGGATGTCTTTCTTCACGCTGGCAACGGCTTCTGGAGCGGCCGGAGTCACTTGCTCGAGTTGCGCACGACTCAGCAGTGCCGTCATCCCAGCTATGACCAGCAAAACCGCTCCCGCGATCAACGCCGCCGCCCACACCGGCAATACAAGTGCCAAGGCCGCGATCGCGGCGGCCAACAACGCCAGCGCGCCGAACAGCGCGAGTAGCCCGGCCATGCTGATCAGACCGGCACCCACCCCGGCATGACGTGCGGAGTCCTGAAATTCCTTCTGCGCCAAGCGCAGTTCGTCGCGCACCAACCGCGACGTCTGTGCCGACAACTGGGAGACCAGCTCGCCGAGTGGGGCGTCGGCCGCCTGGCCGGTTTCGGAACTCATCTCATATCCTCCTGTCATCGGGGCACCGGGGCCGAAAGCAACCGGTTTGCCACCGCCTTGGCCGAATCAGGCAGCACCTTGTTGGCCAACCCGATCATCTTGGTACTCAACGACTCTGCGACAACCTTCTCATCACCGCGCATCAGCGCTTCGAAACCTTGCCTCGCAACCTCGGCGGGGTCATCCTTGTATCTCATCCGGCCGATCGGCGTGTCGGCCATTTTTGCGCGGTGGAAGAAGTTGGTGTCGGTAGGGCCGGGCATCAACGAGGTGACGGTGACATCGGTGTCGCCGAGCTCATCGCGCACCGCTTCGGCGAGCGATTGGATGAACGACTTGGAAGCGTTGTACACCGGCTGGTACGAGCCAGGCATGGTCGAGGCTATCGACGAGGTGAACAGAACCTTGCCCGAATTGCGGTGGGCCATGTCGCGCAGAACGAGCTTGGCCAGTTGCACCGTGCCGCGGACGTTGAGGTCGACGATGTCGAAATCGTCCTCGATTTCCGTGTCGACGAACTTTCCTCCACGACCAACCCCGGCGTTCAGGGCTGCTGCAGCCAGTGGCTGGTCGGAGTCGGTCACCATGTGGTAGAGCTGCGCGACGCCCTCGGCGGTGCGCAGATCCACCTGCACTGCCTCGGCAGACGCGCCATCGCGGGCGAGTGTGGCGGCCGCAGCTACGATGCCGTCGTCCTCGGCGGCTACGACCACGTCGTAGCCATGGGTGGTGAACTGCTGTGCCAGCTGATAACCGATTCCACTGGACGCGCCAGTGATCAGGGCGAGCGGCCTTGGAGCTGTCATGTTGCGACGGCTACCCCGCGAAAGCCCGGTCAAACGGCCCAGCCGGCGCGGACGTCCGGCGAATCGCGCTAACTCACAGCGACACAGGCGCCGAACGGTCAAGGGCGGTCAGGTTGTTGCCGAGCGGATCGCCGAGGGCCACCATGCTCTGGAAATACTCGATCACCCGCTTGTCTGAGACGTCCAGTGCGGGCCATTGCGGCCAGTCCCAGGTGTCGTTCATGAACGGTTGCATCTGATCGTGGCTGAGAACCGTCAAATGGTTGACGTCGTGGGCGGTGGCGGAACCCTCGAGGACGAGGCGGCCGTTCGCCCGATCGTGCATCCATCCGCCGTAGTGCGGCTCCATTTTCAGGGTGTCGATGAAGGCCGTCTCACCACCGGTGTCCATGAGGTACTCGGCGAAGCCGGGATGGCCGTACTGCGCCACCATGGCCATCACATCGGCCGCCGAACCGAGTCGCGCTGTCCGTTCGATGTCCGCCACGATCTGCGGGGTGTACTTGTCGTCGGCTATCCAGCCGACTTTGGCGCCCTGCATGGCGTAATACAGTCCGACGCCCTGCAGATCCTGGTTCCAGGCCTGCGCGTTGTTGGTCAGCTTGTTGGCGAACGCCCAGTTGCCGACATCCTCGAGGGCCACTGTGCCCAGGCCGGCGAACGTGCGCTGGTCGTTGTAGGCGACCAGCGCCTCGGTCGTGATCGCCGTCCGGCCACCCGCGAGCGCGTCCATGCCGGTGTGGCTGCTGCCGTGGAACATGCCAAACGACATGATGTCGGTGTACTGGCCGCTTGCCGGGGGATCGGGCATCGGCATCCCGGGGTCGGTCGGCGGAGTCTGCGTGCCGCCCCCGGGTGTTGTGCCCACCGGACGATCGAGGATGGTTCCCATGCCGGCCGTGTCGGTGAGCGTCGCGCCCGAGGGATTCGACAACATGACGGTGAACGTCTCGCTGCTTTCCGCCAGGGAATCGCTCTTCACCGGAACGGTGATCACCTTCTGGGTCTCGCCGGGCGCGAAAGTGACTGTGCCCGTGACGCTGACGTAGTCGAGCCCTGCGGTCGCGGTGCCGTTCGACGTTGCGTACTGCACCGTCACGTTCTGGGTTGACGGCGAGGCCAGCGTCACCACGAACGACGCCACCGACGTGCCACTTCCCCCGGTGAATTCGATGGGCGTCAGGTAGGCCATCTTGTTCTGGTTGATCGTCTTCCAGTCGTCGGCCAGGATGCCCCCGGTATCACCGGAATTCGGGTTCCACGACCAATACGTCCAACTCATGTCTTCGGTTCCGGCGGCGATGTCGACCGTGCCGTTGTTGTCGAAATCGCCCGACAAGTAGGACGTCAGCGCCTCGAACCAGACGGCATCCTTGGGATCGGTGAGTTTGGTGCCGAACTCACCGACGTAGATCGGCGCGATGTTGTCCTCGTAGATGTAACCCCAGGCTTTCCGGAAGACGCCGGGCAGGCCGGCCCCGAAGTTGGCGGTCTGGAACCAGGGTTGGGCGTATACGGAGTTCGGATAGTCGTGCGGCGAGTAGACGACCCGGTTGGGCACGTCGAGCACGATCGGGCGGTCCTTGACTCCCATCAGATTGCCGCCCCACCAATAGTTCTGGCCTTGATAGGTTCCGACCCCTTCGACGAAGATCAGAAGGTTCGGATTCGCCTGCAGGACAGCGTTTCCGGCTCGTTCCGCCGCGCGCGCCCAGTCGTTGGCCCCGCCGCCGCCCCAGGTCCCGTTGTACGGCTCGTTGTGAAGATCGAAGCCGATGACGGTCGGATTGTCCTTGTAGCGGGTGGCCAGCGTCTGCCAGTCGGAGACCCATTGGTCTTCGGAGTATGCGCTGTTGTACCAGAGCCCGTTCTCACTTGTTCCAGCACCGGCGGTGCTGCGGTGGTGGTCGAGGATGACCCGCATCCCATCCTGGCCGGCGTAGGCGATGATCTGATCCAGCACCTGCATACGGGACAGTCCTTGCAGGTCCGGGTTCAGGTTGTAGTTGATACCGGACGGCGCCGCGGAGGTGTGCAGCATCTCGCTGGAGTACGGGATGCGAATGGTGTTGAAGCCCTGGGCCGACATCTGGTCGATCATGTCTTTGTAGTTGCGGGTCCACAGACCGTCCGGCACCCCGTTGGAGCCCTCCGCGCCGAACCAGTTGACGCCCGAGATCTGGACGGGTTTGCCCTGGGAATCCAGGATCTGGTTGCCCGAGGTGTGTAGGAATCCTGCCGCCATGCCGGTGGAGCCGGGTTCCGTCGCCGATGCATCGGAGATGCTGAGGCCGGGCGTTGTCGCCACGTCGTCGTTGGTGATGGTGCCGGTGGCGGTGCCGCGGGAGATGGTCGCTCCGGAGGGGTTGGACAGCGCGACGGTGAAGGTTTCGTCTGCTTCGACGGTCGTATCGCCGGTGATCTTGACGGTGACGGTCTGGGAGGTCACGCCGGCTGCGAAGGTGAGAGTGCCTGTGGTGCTGGTGAAGTCGGCTCCAGCGGTGGCGGTGCCGTTACCGGTGGTGTAGTTGACGGTGACGGGTGTCGTCGCGGCCTTGGACAGCGTGACGGTGAAGGTGGCGTTGCTCGAGCCGCTGTTGCCCTCGGCGACCGTCACATCGGCGATCGAGATGGTGGGGGTGGTCGGCGGGGTGCTGACGGCGACGCCGTTGACCGTGAGGTTGGTCGGCGCCGAGCCGACGGCGCCCGGGGTGGCTTGATAGCCGAACGATGTGGTCTGGCCTGCGGCGACGGTGGCGTTGTAGGACATGTTGCTGATCACGTAGTGGGTGCCGACGTGGCTGGTGATCTGGCCGTTCCAGATGTTGGTGATCTGGGCGGGCGTATCGAATTCGACCGTCCAGCCGTTGAGGTTCTGGCCTGCGGTCACCGTGATGTTCGCGTTGTGCCCTGAACCCCAGTCGCTGGCCACGCTGTAGGTGACCGAGTTGGTGCCCGGGTTCGACGCGACGTCGTCGTTGGTGATGGTGCCGGTGGCGGTGCCGCGGGAAATCGTCGCTCCGGAGGGGTTGGACAGCGCGACGGTGAAGGTTTCGTCTGCTTCGACGGCCGTGTCGCCTGCGACTTTGACGGTGACGGTCTGGGAGGTCACGCCGGCTGCGAAGGTGAGAGTGCCTGTGGTGCTGGTGAAGTCGGCTCCGGCGGTGGCGGTGCCGTTGCCGGTGGTGTAGTTGACGGTGACCGGTGTGGTGGCTGCCTTCGACATCGTGACGGTGAGGGTGGCGTTGCTCGACCCGCTGTTGCCCTCGGTCACCGTCGTATCGGCGATCGAGATGGTGGGGGTGGTCGGCGGGGTGCTGACGGCGACGCCGTTGACCGTGAGGTTGGTCGGAGCCGAGCCGACGGCACCTGGGGTGGCTTGATAGCCGAAGGTGGTGCTCTTGCCTGCGGCGACCGCACCGTTGTAAGACATGTTGCTGATCACGTAATGGGTGCCGACGTGGCTGGTGATCTGGCCGTTCCAGATGTTGGTGATCTGGGCGGGCGTATCGAACTCGACGGTCCAGCCGTTCACGGCGGCCCCGCCAGCGGTGACGGCGATGTTGGCGGTGTGACCCGAGCCCCAGTCGGAGACCACGCTGTAGGTGGCGGTCGGCGTCGAACTCGTGAGCGCGGCCGCTTTCCCGGTGGCCTGAGGCATCCCCAGCAGCGACTGGGTCTGCCGGTACAAGCCGACAAGCAGATCGTTGATCGGGTTACCGACCGGCAGGGCCGGAATGACCGGCGCGATCCCCAGTGAGCGCAGTACCTGCGCCGGCGACGGAAGTGTCAGGGGGATCTGCAGCAGACTCGGCGGCGCGAATGCCACCTTTCGAGCCGCGGCCGGCGGTGCGATGTCCGTCATGGCGCTGCTGAGCGTCTCGGCCGACGCTGCTAGCGCGTTGCTGTCCGATTCGACCGTTCGGACCGGTACGGGCGTGGAGGCGCCCGCCGTCTTGTTGCCAGACGAGGGTCGAGGCGTGAGGCGAGAAGTTAGCGTACTAGCGGTCTTCGATGAGTCGGTGCCCGACGAAGGTGAATCGGCGGCCCGTGGCTTGGGCGCCTGCTGCCGAGCCGTGTGACCGCCGGGAGACTTGCCCGACGCAGCATTGCGCGTCGCGCCACCCGTCGACGATGCACCGCCCCCGTCGGCGGTATCGGCATGTGCCAGCCCTGAGCCCGTGGTCAGAGCTGCGCCGACGCCCAGGCTCAGCGCCCCCACACCCAGCCAGCCGTACGGTTGCCTGCGCCGGCCGCGACGCGACCCCCGCTTGGGACCGTCGACGTTGATCTTGGCCGCATCCTCAGCATGACCTGCCGCAGCATTCATTGCTCTGCCCTTCCTCCACGAGAGTTCACAGCGTTGCTGAATGACCCAGACATGTCACGTATTTCAGCAAAAGTCGAGGCAAAAAAGTCTTTGCTGTGTCCAACCCCTGGACAAATTTGCCGGAGGCGTCAAAGCCCTGGACACAGCCGGGGCTTGCGGCGGTGATGTCCCCCGGCGCGGCTACGGTGATCCCGATGGCCCTGCACCTGCACCGCGCCGAGCGGACGGACCTGCTCGCCGACGGTCTCGGCGCGCTTCTGGCCGTCCCGCAATCCGACCCGTTCGCCGCCGAACTGGTGGTGGTGCCGGCCCGTGGCGTCGAACGGTGGCTCAGTCAGCGGCTGTCACACGTCCTCGGCGGTGGGGACGGCGCCGGGGGCGTCTGCGCCGGGGTGTCGTTCCGGTCGCCGGCGTCGTTGATCGCGGAGATCGCGGGAACCGGTGACGACGATCCATGGTCGGCGGACGCCATGGCCTGGGCGCTGCTCGAGGTCATCGACGCCAGCCTCGACGAGCCGTGGTGCCGGACTCTGGCCACCCACCTCGGACACTTCGTGGCCGGTGAGGAGAGGGACCTGCGGCGCGGCAGGCGCTACGCAGTGGCCCGCCGGCTCGCCGCACTGTTCGCGTCCTACGCCCGCCAGCGCCCCCGGCTCCTGATCGAGTGGCTGGCCGGTGAACCCGGCGGTCTGGACAACGACCTGCGCTGGCAGCCACACCTCTGGCGTGCCCTGGTCGCCAGGATGGGCATCGACCCGCCCCATGAACGTCACGCGAAAGCCCTTGCCCGGCTGAGTGAGTCAGGAGCGGATCTGCCCGCCAGGTTGTCGCTGTTCGGGCATACCCGGCTGCCGAGCACCGAGATCGAACTCGTCGGTGCGCTGGCCGAACACCACGAGGTACATCTGTGGCTGCCGCATCCCAGCGCCGCCCTGTGGACCGCGCTCAGCGGCGTGCGGGGCACCGTGACGCGCAGCGAAGACACCAGCCACCGATTGGCCGCTCACCCGCTGCTGGCCACCCTCGGCCGCGACGTGCGCGAGCTCCAGCGAGGCCTGCCCGCCTCGGTGGCCACCGACGAGTTCCTGGGCGCCGAACGTCTTCCGGACACGCTGCTGGGCTGGCTGCAGTCCGACATCGCCGCCAATGCCGAACGGCCGCAGGGTCGTTCGTATTCCGGTGACCGGTCGGTGCAGGTGCACAGCTGCCACGGCGCAGCCCGCCAGGTCGACGTGTTGCGGGAGGTGCTGCTCGGTCTACTCGCCGAGGACCGCACGTTGGAACCGCGCGACATTCTGGTGATGTGCCCGGACATCGAGACCTACGCCCCGCTGATCGTCGCGGACTTCGGCCTCGGCGACGTCGTACCGGGTGCGCATCCCGCCCACCAGCTTCGGGTGCGCCTGGCCGACCGCGCGCTGATCCAGACCAACCCACTGCTCGGGGTGGCGGCGAAGCTGCTGGCGCTGGCGGGCAGCCGGGTGACGGCGACCGAGGTGCTGGACTTCGCCCATCTCGAGCCGGTGCGGTCGCGGTTCGCCTTCACCGACGACGACCTGGAGACCATCACCCGCTGGGTGCAGCAGGCCAACATCCGGTGGGGCTTCGATGCCGAACACCGCGCCCCGTTCGGAATCCCGTTCATCCAGAACACTTGGCGGTTCGGCCTGGACCGGGTGCTGGCCGGGGTGGCGATGTCCGACGACTCGAAAGACTGGCTGGATGTGACGCTGCCTCTCGACGATGTGGGCAGCAACAGTGTGGAGCTGGCGGGCCGCCTTGCCGAGTATGTCGACCGGTTGCAGCGCATCGTCGACTCTTTGAGCGGAGTCCGGCCGTTGGGGCACTGGCTGACCGCCGTGCAGGACGGCGTCGGCATGCTCACGGTCACCACCGGTGACGACGCCTGGCAGGCCAGTCAGCTGCAACGCGAGTTCGGCGATGTGCTGGCCTCCGCCGGGCATCGGGTCGACACCGAGCTGCGACTGCCGGACATCACCGCGCTACTGGGTCGGCACCTGTCCGGACGGCCGACCCGGGCGAACTTCCGCACCGGCACGCTGACGGTGTGCACCATGGTTCCGATGCGCTCGGTGCCGCACCGAGTGGTGTGCCTGGTCGGCTTGGACGACACCGTGTTTCCCCGGATCGGGGTGGTCGACGGTGACGACGTACTGGCCCGCGATCCGAGGACCGGTGAGCGTGACATCCGCTCCGAGGACCGTCAGCTGTTGCTCGACGCGATCTGCGCCGCGACCGACAAGCTGGTGATCACCTACACGGGAGCCAACGAGTACTCCGGACACGCCCGGCCGCCGGCCGTTCCGCTTGCCGAGTTGCTCGACGCGCTCGACCGCACCACCGAGGCGCCGGTACGCGACCAGATTCTCATCCGGCATCCGTTGCAGCCCTTCGATGTTCGCAATGTGACGCGCGGGGCCCTCGGGGTGCCCGCCGAACCGTTCACCTTCGATTCGAGCGTGCTCGCCGCGGCGTCGATCACCGGCGGCCCCCGTCCCGAACAGCCGGACCTGCTGGCGAATCCGCTGCCGGCACCCGGCCCCGACGACGTCACGCTGGCCGATCTGTCGAAGTTCTTCGTCAACCCGGTCAAAGGTTTCTTCACCGCCCTCGACGTGACGCTGCCGTGGGACGTCGAGGGCGTCGAGGACGCCATGCCTGTCGAGATCGACAACCTGCAGCAATGGACCGTCGGCCAGCGGCTACTCACCGACATGCTCGCCGGAATGGATCCCGACCGGGCCGGGCAGGCGGAGTGGCGGCGCGGTACGTTGCCGCCGGGACGACTGGGTTGGCGGACCGCCAGCGAATTACGAGATCAGGCAACGGAACTGGCGCGGGCGGCGCTGGCACTGCGAACAGGCAACCCGCAGGCCTACGACGTGGACGTTGATCTTGGCGGGGGCCGTCGTCTCACCGGCACCGTCTCGGGCGTGTACGGCAAGCGGCTCCTTGAGGTGACATTCTCCAAACTGGATGCCCCACACCTGCTGCGGGCGTGGATCCCGATGCTGACCTTGTGCGCGGCGTATCCGGGCCAGTGGTCCGCGGTGTGCATCGGCAGGCAACGACGGCGCGGTGTGGCAGAGCGCGCGCTTGGGGCGCCGCACGAGGATCCCGTCACACTGCTGCGGGATCTGGTCGCGATCTACGACGCGGGTCGTCGCGAGCCGATTCCGCTGCCCATCAAGACCTCTCACGCGTGGGCGGTCGCGCGCCTCAGCGGAGCGGACGCCCGAAGCGAGGCCTGGAAGAAGTGGCGGTACGAACGCGACGACCGCGCCATCGAACGGGTGTGGGGCCGGGAGCCCGACCTGGACCCACTGCTGACGGAGCCGCATCCCGGGGAGGAAGTGCCCGGTGAGCTGACCCGGCTGGGCGCCTATGCGGCACGGCTGTGGGCACCGCTGCTGCGCGCCGAGGACGGTGCGTGATGGAGCAGTTCGATCTGCTGGGCCCTCTGCCGGAGCACGGCTCGACCACGGTGCTGGAAGCCAGCGCCGGGACGGGCAAGACTTTCACGCTTGCCGCGCTGGTGACCCGCTATGTGGCCGAGGGCCGGGCCACGCTGGACCAGATGTTGTTGATCACGTTCAGCCGCGCGGCCACCCAGGAGCTGCGGGAGCGTGTACGTCACGCGCTGCAGGAGGCGTTGCGGGCGTTCGACGACCCTGAACTGGCTCAGCGCAACGACGTTCTCGCCGCCCTCACCCGCGGTGCGCAGGCCGAACTGGTCGAACGTCGACACCGGCTGCGCGACGCGCTGGCCGGGTTCGACGCCGCCACAATCGCCACCACCCACCAGTTCTGCCACCTGGTGCTGAAATCCCTTGGTGTGGCCGGAGATACCGATTCCCACGTGACGCTGGCCGAGAGCTTGGACGAACTGGTTGCCGAGATCGTCGACGATCTGTACCTGGCCCACTTCGGCCAGGAGCGCGAGCACCCGCCGATCAGCCGCAGCGAGGCACTCAAGCTGGCGCGCGAGGTGGTCGCCAATCCGGGCACGGAGCTGCGACCGCTGGATCCGACCCCGGGTTCGCAGCCCGCCGTCCGGGTCGGTTTCGCCAAGGATGTGCTGGCCGAATTGGACCGGCGCAAGCGCCGGCGCGGGATCCTCAGCTATGACGATCTGCTCGGCCGGCTTGCCGATGCGCTGGAATCGGCCGAATCGCCGGCGGCGACCCGGATGCACCAGCGGTGGTCAGTGGTGATGGTCGACGAGTTCCAGGACACCGATCCGGTGCAGTGGCAGGTGATCGACCGCGCGTTCAGCGGCCAGTCGACGCTGATCCTCATCGGCGATCCCAAGCAGGCGATCTACGCATTCCGGGGTGGGGACATCTTCACCTACCTGCATGCGGCCAGGACCGCGGGGCAGCGCCGCACCCTCGGCACGAACTGGCGCAGCGATTCGGTGTTGGTCGACCGCCTGCAGAACGTGTTGGGCGGGGCCGAACTCGGCGACCCCGACATCAAAGTCCTTCCGGTACAGGCCCACCATCGCGGACACCGATTGGCGGGAGCCCCTCACAACGACCCGTTCCGGCTGCGCGTGGTCAGCAGGGAGAACTTCGGGCAGCGGGGTACCCGCACCATCCGAATGGACGTTCTGCGCGCCCACATCGCCGCCGACCTGGCGGCCGATGTCGCCGTGCTGCTGGCGAGCAAGGCCACCTTCGACGGCGATCCTCTGCGGGCCAACGGCATCGCCGTCATCACCGAA
Organism: Mycolicibacterium rhodesiae; assembly: GCF_002086695.1. GTDB lineage: Bacteria > Actinomycetota > Actinomycetes > Mycobacteriales > Mycobacteriaceae > Mycobacterium > Mycobacterium rhodesiae. Next base: position 408,300 of record NZ_MVIH01000002.1, on the reverse strand, counting down.
AGTCACGCCGACGCCAGAGCGTGCTTCGACGCGCTGGTGGCCGCAGGTGTCCCGGCCGTCTACACCGGTGACACCGACGTGCTCAAGTCTGCGGCCGCCGACGACTGGCTGAGCCTGCTGGAGGCGTTCGACCAGTTGCACCGGCCCGGTCTGGTGCGCGCCGCCGCGACCACGATGTTCTTCGGCAAGACCGCCGAGGACCTCGCCACTGGTGGTGACGCGCTGACCGACCGGATCGCGGATACCCTGCGGCAGTGGGCAGATCATGCCCGTGAAGCCGGCATCGCGGCGGTTTTCGAGGCGGCGCAGCTGGCGGGTATGGGCCGCCGGGTGCTGTCCTGGGCCGGCGGCGAACGCAACATGACCGACCTCGCCCACGTCACTCAACTGCTGCACGAGGTGTCCCACCGGGAGCGGCTCAGCCTCACCGCATTACGCGATTGGCTGCGCACCCAGCGCGAGGAGCGCAGCGGTGCGCCGGAGCGAAACCGCCGCCTGGACAGTGACGCCGCCGCGGTGCAGATCATGACGGTGTGGGTGAGCAAGGGGCTGCAGTTCCCCATCGTCTATCTGCCGTTGGCGTTCAATCGCTATGTGCGCAGCGAGGATCTGGTTCGTTTCCACGACCAGGAACGGCGCTGCCTGCACGTCGGCGGCGACCAGAGTGCGGAGCTCGCGACCGCGCAGCGGCTCGGCAGGCAGGAAGCCGCCGGTGAGGAGACCAGGCTGACCTATGTCGCGATGACGCGTGCCCAGTCGCAGGTGGTGGCGTGGTGGGCGCCATCGTGGGATGAACCCAACGGCGGCCTGTCGCGGCTGCTGCGCGGCCGCCGTCCGGGGCAGAACGCGGTTCCGGACCGCTGCGATCCCGAACGGGTCGACGACGCCGACGCGATGGCACTGCTGCGGGAATGGGAGACCGCGGGCGGCCCGGCGCTGGAAGAGTCGATCGTCGCCGAGCCTGCCGAGTTGGCCGCGCAGCAGATCCGAGAAGACCTCGGAGTCAGGCACTTTCATCGCGGTATCGACACCACGTGGCGGCGGACCTCCTATTCGGGTCTGATTCGCGCCGCCGAGGTCAGCGGGGTCGGCAGCGAGCCCGAGGTGATCCAGCTCGACGACGAGGTAGCCGACATCGCGGTGAGCGCACCGCCGTCGGGGGCGGACGTGCCCTCCCCGATGGCCGACCTGCCGACCGGCGCCACGTTCGGCAGCCTGGTGCACGCGGTCCTCGAAACCGCCGACCCGTTCGCCGGTGACCTGGCGGCCGAACTGCAGACCCAAATCGACCGGCACTCGGTGTGGTGGCCGGTGGACGTCGGCGCTGCGGAACTGGCCGCCGCTCTGGTGCCGATGCACGACACTTCTCTCGGGCCGCTGGCCGGTGGGCTCACTTTGCGCCAGATCGGGTTGCGGGACCGCTTGTGCGAGATGGACTTCGAGTTCCCGCTGTCCGGCGGCGATCGGGGAGCGGGCCGCCCCGAGACCCGGCTGGCTGACGTCGGGAGGCTGCTGTACGAGCACCTGCCTGCCGACGACCCGCTGGCGCCCTACGTCGAGCGGCTCAGCGGCGGTCCACTCGGTGCGCAGTCGTTGCGCGGCTATCTGTCCGGGTCTGTCGATGCGGTGCTGCGGATACCCGACGGTGCGGGGCATCGCTATCTGGTGGTCGATTACAAGACCAACTGGCTGGGGGAGGCCGACCGCCCGCTGTCTGCCGCCGACTACGACCGCGAGCGGATGGCCGAGGCGATGCTGCATTCCGACTATCCCCTGCAGGCCTTGCTGTACAGCGTTGTGCTGCACCGGTTCCTGCGGTGGCGACAACCCGGGTACCAGCCGGAGCAGCACCTCGGTGGTGTGCTCTATCTGTTCGTCCGCGGCATGTGCGGCCCGGACACGCCCACCGTCGGCGATCACCCCGCCGGGGTGTTCAGCTGGCGTCCGCCCGCGGCGCTGGTGACGGCGGTGTCCGACCTGCTCGACGGACCGCGGGTGGCGGCATGACCGTCGAGGTGACCGACGCCGCAGACTGGCGGATGTGTGCCGGCGCCACCGGTCTGCTGCGGGTGTTCAACGAAGCGGGCGCGATCGAAGCGTCCGATGTCCTTGTCGCCCAACGGCTGACGACGCTGGGCAAGGAGCCCGACGAGCGGGTTGCGCTGGCGATCGCGTTCGTGGTGCGTGCGGTGCGCGGCGGATCGGTGTGCGTGCAACTCGCGGCGGTGCAGGAGCAGGTCGACATCGAGGACTTGCCGTGGCCGGAGCCGGGGGAGTGGCTGGCGGCCGTCGCGGCCAGCCCACTGCTGCGCTCACCGGCGGTGTTGCACCTCGACGAAGACCTGCTGTACTTCGACCGGTACTGGCTGGAGGAGCGCCAGGTCGCCACCGATGTGCTGGCGCTGACCGCCCCCCGGCCCCAGCGTCGATTACCCGACATCGCCCGGCTTTTCCCTGCGGGATACGACGAACAACGCCGCGTCGCGGAGGTCGCCCTGGCCCGGGGGCTCACGGTGCTGACCGGCGGGCCGGGCACCGGCAAGACCACGACCGTGGCGAGGCTGCTGGCGCTGCTGGCCGAGCAGGCGGAGCTGGACGGCACACCGGGGCTGCGCATCGCACTGGCCGCGCCGACGGGCAAGGCGGCCGCCCGGCTGCAGGAGGCGGTGCAGGCTGAGGTCGACGAACTGACGCCCGCTGATCGCGACCGGCTGACGGGGCTGCGCGCGACCACGCTGCACCGGCTGCTGGGTCCACTACCGAGGACCTCGGCACGGTTCCGGCATCACCGGGAGAACCGGCTGCCGCACGACGTGATCGTCGTGGACGAGACGTCGATGGTGTCTCTGACCATGATGGCGCGTCTGCTCGAGGCGGTCCGGCCGGATTCGCGGCTGCTGCTCGTGGGCGACCCCGACCAGCTGGCCTCGGTGGACGCCGGTGCGGTGCTGGCCGATCTGGTGGAGGGGCTCAGCGCGCGCGGCGATACGCCGGTGGCCAAGCTGATCACGTCGCACCGGTTCGGCGCATCGATCGGGGCGCTGGCGCTGGCGATCCGGGTCGGCGAGGCCAACCGCGCGGTCGACGTCCTGAATGCCGGTGGTGAGCACATCGAATGGATCGACACCGAAGAGCCCACCGCGGCACTTCGTCAGGTGCTGGTTCCGCATGCGATCCGGCTGCGCGAGGCAGCGGTGCTCGGCAATGGGCAGGGAGCGCTGGCCGCCCTTGAGGAGCACCGGCTGTTGTGTGCTCACCGGCACGGGCCACACGGGGTGACGTACTGGAATCGCCAGGTCGAGCGGTGGCTGACCGAGGAAACCGATGCGCCCCAATGGGCTTCGTGGTACGCCGGCAGGCCGGTGCTGGTGACCGCCAACGACTACGGACTGCGGCTCTACAACGGTGACATCGGGGTGACCGTGCTGCGCGACGGGGTGCTGCGGGTTTCGATGGCGGGGGCCGACGGCACCACCGAGTTCGCCACCAGCCGGCTGGCCGACATCGAGACCATGCATGCGATGACGATCCACAAGAGTCAGGGCAGTCAGGTCGAGGAGGTGACGGTGCTTCTGCCGCCGACGGATTCGCGATTGCTGAGCCGGGAGTTGTTGTACACCGCGGTGACTCGGGCCAAGACGAAGGTGCGAGTGGTGGGCTCCGCCGAGCAGCTGCGCGCCGCGGTGGGTCGACGGGCGGCGCGGGCGAGCGGGCTCAGCCGCCGTTTGACGGAGTGACGCGCGCCGACGGATCGGCCGTCGCCTCGATCTTGGCGACCAATCCATCGCGGACGGTGAGGACGACGACGGCGAACAGCCGTCGCTCGCTGAATGCCAGCACGACGGGGCGACCGACCGGACCGCTGACCAGCGTCGCGCCGGTGAGGTAGCGCAGCAGGTTCACCCCGACAGCCTGCCGGCCGTGGTTCACCTGCGGCGGAGGCGCCGGATCGGCAAGGATCGTGCCGGAGCCCCACACGTCGGGTGCCAGAACCTCGGTCAGGGCCGCCAGGTCGCCGCCCGCGCAGGCGGCGATGAACCGCTCGGTGACCAGGTGATGTTCGGTGTCGTCGACCGCGGCAGCGACCGGGGCGGCGGCGTGGATTTTGATCCGTGCCCGGCGGGCGAGTTGACGGCACGTCGCGGCGGGACGCCCGACCGTCTCGGCGATGTCGTCGAACGGCACCCGGAACACGTCGTGCAGAACGAACGCCACCCGCTCGGGCGGAGTGAGCCTGCCCAGCACCTCGAACAGCGCATCGTGCACCTCGTCATCGAGAGTCACCCGCTCACCCGGGTCGGACATCGCGGTGTGGTGCAGCGGTGTGTGGCGTTCCATCCGCTCGGGTTCGGTGGTGGTCACCCGCCGGTGCCGGGCCGACCGAACGTGGTCGAGACAGAGTCTGCTGCTGACCACCGTGAGCCAGCCACGCGGGTCATCGATGCCGTCCAGATCGGTCTGTGACAGCCGCAGGAATGCCTCCTGCACAATGTCTTCCGCATCGCCGACGTCGCCGACCATCTGGTAGGCGAGGTTGACCAGGTACGGGCGGTGGGCGTGCAGCAGGCCCGCAACAGGATCGCTCATGTCATAGACGACGAATCGGCATGCTCAGAAGTTACCGCTGTGCGGTGTCACTTTTGCGCTACTTATCCCGTCCTTGTCTGTAACCCACAGAAGAAAGGACTCGACATGATCGTCGTGGTAACCGGAGCGACCGGCAACGTGGGCCGGCCGCTCGTCGAACACTTACTCAAGGCAGGCGCCCGCGTGCGTGCGGTGACCCGTCGCCCCGGCCAGGCCGGGTTGCCGCCCGGGGTCGAACAGATGCCCGACACGACGGAGGCGTGTAAGGGTGCCTCGGCGGTGTTCCTCAATTCCCGCGCGCTCGGGTCCACACTGGCCGATGTGGTGTCGTCGGCGCACCGCCGCGGCATCGGCAAGCTGGTGGCGCTGTCGGCTATCAACGCCGACGATGCCGACGATCGGCAACCGTCGCGGTACCGCGGCGACCGCAACCGGGAGTGCGAGCAACTCGCCGCCGGATCCGGTGTGCCGTGGGTCAGTCTGCGTCCGACGGTGTTCGCGACGAACTTTCCGGGGATGTGGACGGCGCAGATCCGGTCCGGTGATCTCGTCGCCGGGCCGTATGCCACGGCGTCCACAGCGCCGATCGCCGAAGCCGATATCGCGGCGGTAGCGGCCCGTGCGGTGCTGACCGATGAGCTTGATGGGCAGCGGGTTCCGTTGACCGGACCGCAGTCGCTGACCAACGCCGAGCTCGTCGAGATCGTCGGCGCGGCCCTGCACCGGCCGCTGCGCTATCAGGAAGTGCCTGCCGAGTTCGTGCGAGCCCGGTTCATCGACAACGGGTTCTCCGCGGAATTCGCCGACGCCTACATCGCCCTGCTCGCCGCGACCGCGACGTCACCGGCCTTGGTCACCCATGACGTCGAGAAGATCCTGGGCCGCCCCGCGACCCCGTTCGCGCACTGGGTGCACGACCACACCGCACTGTTCACCGAGGAGATGTCATGACCACCCCACAACCACCGCGCTGGCTCAAACCGATGAACCGCTTCATGATGGCCGTGCAGAAGCTCGGGCTGCACACCGGACCCGCCTACGTGCTGACCGTGCCCGGCCGAAAATCGGGAAAGCCGCGCAGCACTCCGATGACTCCGTTCGAATACGAAGGCGGGCTGTACACCGTCGCCGGCTATCCGGGGGCGGACTGGGCGCGCAACGCCAAGGCGGCCGGCGCCGGAACATTGAGCCGCGGACGGCGATCTCGACGGGTCACGATCGTCGAACTCGGCATCGAGGAGGCCAGACCTGTGCTGCGGGCGTTCCCCGAACAAGTGCCGGTCGGCGTGATGTTCGCCAAGCGGTCGGGTCTGGTGCGCAACGGCACTCCCGACGAATTCGAAGCATTGGCAGGCACACTCGCGGTGTTTCGGTTCGACGAGCTACCGCACTAGCCTGCGCAGCAGTGCCGACGCCGCCCCGATGCCGACCACTGCCGCCAGCGCGAGCACGCCGAGATCGAGCCACGGATGCGGCGACGGGATGCCCACCAGCAGTAGCCGAAGTGAATCCACTTCGTAGGACAGCGGATTCACCCGAGACAGCCAGCGCAGCCACTCCGGCATCACCGCCACCGGATACAAGGCGTTCGAGGCGAAGAACAGGGGCATGGTGATGGCCTGCCCGATGCCCATCAGCCGGTCCCGGTTGCGTACCAGCCCGGCCAGCGTCATCGACAGACAGGCGAAGAACGCCGACCCGAGCATCACCACGCCCATCGCCGCCACGATGCGCAGCGGGTTGTGCGTCATCCCAATGCCCATGAGGTAGGCCAAGACCAGCACCCCGATCACCTGCGCGACCGACCGCACTCCCGCGGCGAACGCCTTACCCGTCACCAACGCCGATGCGGGCGCCGGGGTCACCATCAGCTTGGCCAGGATGCCGGCGTCGCGATCCCAGATGATCTGGATGCCGTAGAAGATCGAGATGAACAGCGCCGACTGCGCGATGATCCCCGGCGCCAGGAATTCCAGATATGGCACCGAACCGGTGTCGATGACGTGCAGCCGGTTGAACGTGGTCCCGAAGATCAACAGCCACAACGCCGGCTGCACTGTGCGGGTCAGCAGCTCGGTGCGGTCGTGACGCAGCTTCTGCAACTCGACCCAGGCGAAGGTCTGCATCCGGGCGGCCATGCTGGGCACCCGCCGCCAGCCGCGGGGCGCCCGCAGCAGCCGGGTGCCGGCCGTGGAATCAACCGGCATTGCGGGCCGCCTTCCGTCCGGCCCGGATCCCGCCGAGGCCGTTGTGCTCGACAGCATCATCGAGCCCGGATCCGGCGTAATGCCGGAACACATCTTCCAGGGATGCCTGCGGGCCGACTTTCGTCTTGAGTTCGGCCGGTGTGCCCACCGCCCGTAGCCGGCCGTGATGCATCAGCGCCACCCGATCGCAGAGCACGTCGGCTTCTTCCATGTAGTGGGTGGTCAGCAGGACCGTCATGCCGAACTCCTGTTGCATGCTCTGGACCTGATCCCAAACACTGTCGCGGGCAATAGGATCCAGGCCCACGGTGGGTTCGTCGAGAATCAGCAGCGATGGCTGGTTCACCAGGGCCTGGGCCAGCTCGAGCCTGCGGACCATGCCCCCGGAGTAGGTGTTGGCCAGCCGGTCGGCGACGTCGACCAGTTGCATCGCCGCCAGCGCCTCGTCGACCCGCCGCTTGCGCACCGCGCGCGGGACGTCGTAGAGCCGGGCGAACCATTCCACGTTCTGCCTGCCGGTCAGCGCGGGTTCAATTGAAAGCTGTTGGGGGACATAGCCGAGGTTGTATCGGATGTCCATGGTGTCGCGTCGCGAGTCGAGCCCGAAGATGTGGACCTGACCGTGCTGAACCGGAGTCAACGTGGTCAACACCCGAACGACAGTGGTCTTGCCTGCTCCGTTGGGGCCCAGTAAGCCCATCGTCTCGCCGGGTTGTACCTGCAACGTCAGGTCGTCGACGGCGGTGAAGTCGCCGTAGCGGTGGGTCAGGTTCTGGCAGTCGATTGCGGGCGCGGTCATGTTCGCTTCTCCTGCAGTGTGGCGGTGAGGGCGGCGAGCACCCGCATACCCTCGGCCAGGGCTCGGGCGTCGTCGTCGTCGAGTTGGTCGAGGGCGTTGGCCAGTGCAGCTCGCCGCGCGGCCCGGGAGGCGTCGGCGAGCTTCTGCGCCGGCGGAGTGAGGGTCAGGCGGCCGACGCGGCGGTCGCCGGGATCGGGGGTCCGGGTCAGCAGCCCATCGGATGACAGCTTGGACACCAGCGTGGACGCGGAGTTGGCGGCCAGCCCGAGCTCGGCGGCGGCTGCGCTGACCGAGATCCCCGGCTGCCGGCCAACCAGCCGTAACAGCTCGGCCTGCGATTCGGTCAGTCCGGCGAAGGAGGCGCCGCCGGTTCGCCGGACCGTACGCCGGAACCGGCCGACGGTGCCGAACATCTCGGCGACGAGATCAGTGCGCAGGGTCACGCAAACAGGTTAGCTCTGTTTCAGAGCTAAGTCTTCTCGATGCGGTGCTGCTGCACGTCGGTCAACTTCCCCGACCGGGTGGTCACCGTCATGTACGTGCAGAACGGCTGGCGACGACGGTCGGTCGGCGAGCCGGGATTCAGCAGCCGCAGGCCGGTCTTCGCGGTGGTGTCCCACGGGATGTGGCTGTGGCCGAACACCAGAACGTCGGTGTGCGGATATTGCTGCGCCATCCGGGCTTCCCGACCCGACGCGGCCCCGGTCTCGTGCACAACGGTGAAGCGCAGGCCGTCCAACGTCACGTCGGCGCACTCGGGTAACCGGGAGCGCAGTTCGGGCCCGTCGTTGTTGCCCCAGCATGCGATCAAGCGGCGAGAGCGTGCCGACAACTGGTCGAGCAGTCCCACCTCGACCCAGTCGCCGGCGTGAATGACCACATCGCACTGCTCGACCTCATGCCATACCTGCACGGGCAGATCGCGGGCACGCTTCGGAATATGGGTGTCGGCCAACAGCAGCAGACGCATGGACCGATCCTTGCACGAACCTCAGCCCTCGCTGCGCGCCTCGGCTCCGGTCTCGCCGGCGTCGAAAGAATCGTCGGGGCCGGCCTCACCGACGTAGCTGCCGTCGTCACCGTCCTTGCCCGCCCGCGACGAGGCGACCTTCGGGTCCTCCTGGACATCCTCTTCACTCTGGTCGTCTGTTGGGTTCGTCATGGTCGGCGGACTACCCCGGGACTGGGGGCGCCAACCGCTCGCACCGTTGTTTATCTCGTCCTACGCTGGAAATGCGATGAACATGAACCGCAACGACGTAGAGAAGCGCTGGCGCGATCCCGCGGCCTTCCGGGCCGCGGTTACCTACGTGGTGGCGGTCGTGGCGGTGGCCGGTGTGGCGCTGGCCGCGGCATTGCTGTGGCACTCGCGGATTGCGGGCGTGCTGGTGCCGGTCATCCTGTTCACCGGCGGGGTCGGCGCCTTGGTCCAGACCTATCGGGTCTGGCGCGCCGAGGGCACGTGGCCGATCTGGCAGGGTGCGGGCTGGTTTCTGCTGGCCCTGACGCTGCTGTGTTTGGGCGTCCCCGTCGCGGTGTGGTGAGTCGGTCACCCGCCATACTCGTCGGGTGACCGATACGCCTGACCTGCCGCTGGCCGGTGTCCGCATCGTCGAGATCTCCAGCTTCGTGGCCGTACCGCTGGCCGGTATGACGCTGGCCCAGCTGGGCGCCGAGGTCATCCGGGTCGACCCGGTCGGTGGGGCCGCCGACTACAAGCGCTGGCCCCTCACCGAGGGCGGGGACAGCATCTACTGGGCCGGGCTGAACAAGAGCAAGCGGTCGGTGGCCGCCGACATGCGCTCCGAGGTTGGGCAGCGGCTGGTGGCCCGGCTGATCGCCGACGCGGGTGTACTGATCACCAATGTTGCCGGACGGCAATGGCATTCATACGAAGAGCTGAGCGCTGCCCGCCCCGACCTCATCCATCTGGAAGTGGTAGGCCGCGGCGACGGGTCCACCGGGGTGGACTACACCGTCAACGCCGCCACCGGATTTCCTCTGGTCACCGGATCGCCGAGCCAGAGCGGTCCGGTCAACCACGTGCTGCCGGCCTGGGATGTCAGCTGCGGCCTGTATGCCGCGCTGGCGATCCTGGTGGCCCTGCGCCGAAGGGATGCGACAGGAGCAGGCAGCCGTATCCGGCTTCCGCTCGACGATGTCGCGCTGGCCACCGCGGCCAATCTCGGGTTCCTCACCGAACCGATGATCAACGGCACCCAGCGTCCGCGCCTTGGTAATGCGATCTACGGCCAGTACGGCCAGGACTACACCAGCAGCGACGGAGCCACCTTCATGCTGGTGGCGCTGACCAACCGGCACTTCCGCGATCTCACCGAGCTCACCGGGACGACGAAAGCCGTTGCCGCCGTTGCCGAAGCGCTGGGCGCCGACTTCACCGACGAGGGCCAGCGCTACGAGCACCGAGCGGTACTGACCGGCCTGTTCGCGCCATGGTTTCGAAGCCACACCGCCGACGAGGTGAGCGCGGCGCTGTCGGCCAGCTCGGTGCTGTGGGACCGCTACCGCGACTTCGCCGACGTGGCGCACGACCCGCGCGTGACGGCGAATCCGTTGTTCAGCGCGTTGGAGCAGCCCCGGATCGGCACGTACCTGGCGCCGGGGCTGCCGATGTCGGTCGACGGTGCGCACGTTGCCGCCCAGCCCGCACCCGCGCTCGGTGATGACACCGCAGCCGTCCTCGCCGAGCTTGGACTCACCGACGGCGAGATCACCGCGCTGGTCGAATCCGGCACTGTCACAACAGGAATGGGACCGGCGTGAGCACGCTGTCGCGGTTGCTGACCGTCACCCCGGACCAGTCCGGCGCGTTTGTCGGAGAGGCGAGCGGACCGCAGGACAAACGCGCCTACGGCGGCCACCTGGCGGCGCAGGCCATGGCCGCGGCCTGCCACACCGTCGACGCCGACAAGGCACCGACCAGCCTGCACGTGCAGTTCCTGCGCGGCGGGGACGCGGGCGCGCCGGTCAACTACGAGGTCGACCACGTCTACGACGGCCGCACGACGGCGTCGCGGCGGGTGCTGGCCCGACAGGATGGTCGGCTGCTGACCACCGCCACCATCTCGTTCTCCGCGCCGGCGGACGGTCCCGAGCACGCTGCAACGGCGACAACGTCCGGTGATCCCGAGCAGCTGCCCGCCACCGGTCCGATCGGGCCGGCGCCGTCACTGCCGCTCGACGAGATCGACTTTCGCTACGACGATGACCGCAGCACAGGCGAATTCGTGCGCCGGCTGTGGTGGCGGGTCACGGTGCCGCTGGACGGTCCGGCATGGCTTGGCGCCTGCGCGGCGGTCTACGTCACCGATATCTACGGCATCGATCCGGTACTGCAGGTGCACGGCCACTCGATGGTCGACCGCAGCCACCGCACCGCCACCACCGACTCGTCGATCTGGTTTCACCGGCCGATCGACGCCGGGCAGTGGAATCTCCTGGAATCGCGCTCACCGGCCGCCGCGCGGGGCCGAGGTCTGGTGACGTTGAATCTCTACGACGCAGACCGGGTGCTGACCGCCACGCTGGTTCAGGAAGGGCTGGCGATCGTCCGGTCCTGAGGCCGCGACCGCCGGGCCTGCCGTTCCGTCGCCAACGCCCGGGTCTCGTCGGACAACGGCGCGCCCAGCATCGCGGCGACGGTGTCGACCAGATGGCTGCTGAACAGCCGGTCGTCGGCATGCGGCGCGGTGGCCGCGCGGCGCCCCAACTCCACCGCGGCGTACACCAGCGCACCCAGCCGCGGGTGCAGGGTGACGGCCACCGGATCGAGCATCGGCTCCAACAGCGCCCGCCAGCGCTGCAGGCTGCCGGAGCGCCCGGTCAGGTCGAACGACGGCACCGGCCGGTTCAGCAACTCCGCGTGGATGCGCAGGAACTCCGGGCCCCCGTCAGGGTCGGCCAGCTTGGCGGCCAAGGGGCGGACCAGCGCCGAGGCCATCGCCCGCATCGACGGCGCGGCCTCGCCCTCGATCGCGTCCAACAGGGCATCTCGGCGCGCGTCGACGACCCGGAGATGCTTGTCTGCGATCGCAGCCAGCACCCCGGCGCGGTCGGTGAAGTGGTACTGCACCGCCATCACATTGCGGGCGCCCGCCTCGCGGGCGATCTCCCGCAGGCTGACCGCGTCGACGCCGCGCTCGGCGAACAACCGCTCGGCGGTGGCCACCAGATTGGCCGACGTGTCGGCGGCCATCTACCGCGCCGTCACAGCTGGGCGACCTCGTGTTCGAGCAGTTCGGCCAGCTTGGCCGCAGCCGCCGCACGCCGGGTCGGGATGTGCTGCGACGGGAACAGCGTGTGGACGGGCTCGTACTCCTTGAGCGTGCGGCGGGCGACCGTCAGCTTGTGCACCTCGGTCGGGCCGTCGGCGATCGCCAGCGACTCCGCGCCCACCAACATCTTCACGAACGGCATCTCGTCGGAAACCCCCAGTGCCCCATGCAGATGCATGGCGCGCTGCACCACGTCGTGCAAGACCTGGGGCATGGCGACCTTGACCGCGGCGATGTCGCGACGCACCTTCTGATAGTCGTGGTACTTGTCGATCTTCCACGCGGTGCGCAGCACCAGCAGCCGGAACTGCTCGATCTGGATCCAGCTGTCGGCGATCTTCTCCTGCGTCATCTGGTAATCGCCGAGCGGGCCGCTGCGGGTCTGACGTGACACGGCCCGCTCGCACATCATGTCGAATGCCTTGCGGGCCAATGCGATCGTGCGCATGGCGTGGTGTACGCGGCCGCCGCCGAGCCGGGTCTGCGCGATCGCGAACGCCTGGCCCTCGCCGCCGAGCACATGGTCGGCAGGCACCCGGACGTCGTTGTAGCGGATGTAGCCGTGGCCGGCGCGGTCGTCGGACTCGCCGCCGACGCCGACGTTGCGGATGATCTCGATGCCGGGGGTCTCGGCCGGCACGATGAACAGCGACATCTTCTGATGCGTACGGGCGTCCGGATTGGTGACCACCATGACGATGAAGAAGCTGGCGTTGCGGGCGTTGGAGGAAAACCACTTCTCGCCGTTGATGACCCACTCGTCACCGTCGCGCTCGGCATGGGTGGTGAACAGCCCGGGATCCGAACCACCGTGCGGCTCGGTCATCGAGTAACACGATGAGATCTCACCGTCGAGCAGCGGCTGAAGGTAGCGCTTCTTCTGCTCCTCGGTGCCGAACATCGCGAGGATCTCCGCGTTTCCGGAGTCGGGTGCCTGCGAACCGAAAACCGAAGGCGCCCAACGGGAGCGGCCGACGATCTCGTTGAGTAACGCCAACTTCACCTGCCCGTAGCCCTGGCCGCCGAGCTCCGGGCTCAGGTGCGCCGCCCACAGGCCTTGCTCGCGCACCGCCTGTTGCAGCGGACGCAGCACCCGCAGCACCTCCGGGTTGGTCTTCTCGTAGGGGTCCAGGGGGGCGAAGTCCAGCGGCTCGAGTTTGTCCTGCATGAACTCTTCGACCCAGTCGAGCTTCTTCTGGTACTCGGGGTCGGTTTCGAAATCCCACATGGTGACGTCCCTCGGGTCGGCGGCGTTAAGGCGCCGCGATCATAACTTCATGCATCTGCATTAATCAACGACCGGCGATCACCGGCCCACCCGATCAGGCATGCTTCCACCGTGCTGTTGCTCAGCCGGATCACCGGTCAGGACGTGCGGACGGCCGGTGACCAGGTCATCGGCCGGCTGGCCGACCTGACCGTGATCCTCAGCCAGCCGTCAGGGCGCCATGTCGTCGAGCGGTTGCTGATCACCCGTCGCCACGACGTCCCCCTGCTGGTGCCGTGGGAACAGGTCATCGTCTTCGATCGCGACCAGCTCACGATCGCCGAGGGCGGCCAGTACGCCGACTGCCGGCTGCGCGAGCACGAAATCCGTTTGGTGCGAGACGTGTTGGACACCCAGGTCGTCGACGTCGTCGGGCAGCGGCTGGCCCGCGTTGCGGACGTGGTGCTCACCCGAACGGATGCCCACCGCCTCGAACTCGTCGGCGTGGAGGTCGGTTTCGGCGCGGTGCTGCGGCGTCTGCGGCTGGAACCGCTCGGTGTTCGCGTCGGTCGCGACATCGTCGACTGGGCCGATATCCACCTGACCTCCGAGCGTGGCCACGCCGCCCAGCTCGCCTGCCCACGCTCGGCCGTGCACCATCTCGACGCCCGGGGGCTGGCCGAACTGGTCAGCCGCGTGGACACCGAATCGGCCACCGAGATACTCGCGGTCAAGGATCCCCGGCTGGCCGCCGACGTCGTTCGCGCCGCCCACCCGTCGGTGGCTGAACGCGTCCTGCGGGCGATGCCGGGCACCCACTCCGCCCAGATCGTGGCGGCCATGTCCGACGAACACGCGGGCCGCTGGCGCGAGCGGCTCAGACATGCGCCCGGCCGCCACTTCCTGCGCTCGCGGGTGTGGCCGCGGCGCCGGCACGTCGGTGATGTGGCGCCATGACCGCGGCGGGCCGCACCACCACCAGGATCGGCGCCCTGCTCGCCGTCCTCGGACCCGGACTGCTGGCCGGGCTGTCCGACGACGATCCGGCGGGCATCACCACCTACTCGGTGCTCGGCGCCGACCACGGTTACCAGCTGCTGTGGGTACTGCTGCTGTCCACGGTTGCGTTGATCGTGTTCCACAGCCTGGCCGCCAGGATGGGTGTCGTCACCGGTCAGGGGTTGATCGGGTTGGTGCGCCAGCGCTACGGCGTACGGGTGGGCGCGGCCATCCTGGCCGCCCTGGTGATCGCCAACGTCGGAACCACCTGTGCCGAATTCGCCGGTATCGCAGCCGGATTCGAGCTCTTCGGCATCAGTCGATACATCAGCGTTCCCGTCGCGGCGGTCGCCGTCTCGCTGCTGGTGTTGCGTGGCAGCTTCCACCGTGTCGAGCGGCTGCTGCTGGCGCTGTCCACGGTCTTCCTGGCCTACGTCGCCTCCGGCTTTCTGGCCAAGCCGGACTGGGGGGCCGCACTGCACGGGACGTTCGTGCCGACGATGCCGATGACCGCGCCCGCGATCGCAATCGTGACGGCCACGCTGGGCACCACGTTGGCGCCGTGGGGGCTGTCGTTCATGCAGTCCTACGCCGTCGACAAGAAACTCCGCACCGACGACCTCCCGCTGGAGCGGGTGGACGTGATCACCGGCGCGGTGCTGACCGGTGTGATCGGGTTCTTCGTGGTGGTCGCCTGCGCGGCGACCCTGCACCGCGACGGGCGGGGCATCACCGACGCCGCCGATGCGGCCGTCGCCCTACAACCACTGGCCGGCGAGGCGGCGGGCACGCTGTTCGCCGTCGGACTTATCGGCGCGGCGTTCCTGGCCGCCTCCATCCTGCCGCTGTCGACGGCGTACGCCGTCTGCGAATACGCCGGCGTGGAGGCCGCGATCGACGATCCCTATCGCGAAGCCCGCACGTTCTACCTGACGTACGGCATCGTCACCGTCGTGGGTGCTGTCATCGTCCTGGCCCCCAATGCGCCGCTGGTGCCGATCCTGGTCGGCACCCAGGTGCTCAACGCGGTGCTGTTGGTGCCGCTGATGGTCGCGATGATCGGCCTGGGCCGCGATCGAGAACTCATGGGCCGATTCGCGATGCGCCGGGCAGGCACGATCGTCTACGGCGTCACCACCGTCGTGGTCGTGGTCTGTGTGGCGGCTCTGGGCATCACGACGGCCTTCGGCTGACGGGGCGGCGTGCGCGGACGAGGCGTCGGCACCCCTCGCGCCGTCCCCGCACCTGCCGCCTGCGCCGCGACCATCGCCGCCCCGCCGCTGCTCACGTCCCGGCGCACCGGCCGCGCAGCAGTGCTGCTTCGATGCCCGGACATAGTGAGCCCCTCCGGCCCGGATACCCCGTGCGGTATCTCAGATCATCGACGCTAAGGCGCTACCACCGGGTGTGGGCACAGTCTCCAGTCACCGGTAGCGAGGGACATTTGTCCTCGGCGGCGGTGGCGAATGACTCGCCTCGAGGGCCTGTCGCGCAGGTATGTCAGGATCGCGGCGTGAGCAACGATGCCACGACAGTCGCGGTCGACGTCGACGACTCCGGCGTCGCCCTGATCACTCTGGACGGGCCGGAACGGCTCAACGCCTTCTCGGCCGACACCGCGCGCCAACTCGGTCAGGCCTACCGCCGGTGCGACGCCGACGATGCCGTGCGCGCGGTGGTGGTCACCGGCGCCGGGCGGGCATTCTGTGCCGGAGCCGACATGACAGCCGCCGCGGCGGCGTTCGACGCCCCCGGCGAGGGCTTCAGCGCCTCGCCCATCCAGCCGCCGGCCTGGCGGGTGCGCAAGCTGGTGATCGCCGCGATCAACGGCCCCGCGATCGGTATCGGGTTGACCATGGCGCTGCAGTGCGACATCCGGCTTGTTGCCGAGGACGCCAAGCTCGCGATCCCGCAGGTGCGCCGCGGCATGATCGGCGACTGCACGGTGCACGCCACCCTCAAGCGCGCGGTCGGCCTGGCCGTGGCCGCCGACATCCTGCTCACCGGTCGGATGTTCACCGGCCGGGAGGCGGCCACCCTCGGGATCGCCAGCAGGGCACTGCCTGCAGGCGAGGTGCTGCCCGCCGCGCTGGAGTTGGCCCGCGACGTGGCGGTCGCCGCCAATCCGGCCTCGGTGGCATACAGCAAGCGACTGCTGTGGACCGAGACCGATCTCGACGCGGTGGCCGACGAGGAGACTACGGTGCACCTGAAATTGATGGGCGGCCCGGATGCGGCCGAGGGCCCCGCCGCCTGGCGGGAGAACCGGCCCCCGGTGTGGCGGTCCACGGCCGGCGAGACGGGAGACCCCGCATGACCACCACGGCCGAGGTCCTCTCGGGTGTCGACCTGACCGGGCGCACCGTCGTCATCACCGGCGCCTCCACCGGGCTCGGATTGCAGACCGCCCGCGCCATGCAGTCCGCCGGCGCCGAGATCGTCGCGGCGGTCCGCGATCTGGACAAGACCCGCTCGGTGATCGACTGCGAGGCCGTACACCTCGAACTCGGCGACCTGCGGTCGGCGCGCGCCGCGGCCGAGGCGATCGCCGCCCGTCACGACCGCATCGACGTGCTCATCAACAACGCCGGGGTGATGGCCCCGCCACTGACCCGCACCGTGCAGGGCTACGAAATGCAGCTCGGCACCAACCATCTCGGCCACTTCGTGTTCACCACAGAGATGGTGGGTTTGTTCGGGTCCGGCACCCGCATCGTCAACCTCAGCAGTCGCGGGCACCAGCTCGGCGGGATCCGTTGGGAGGATCCGAACTACGACGACGAGAGCGCCTACGACAAGTGGCAGGCATACGGGCAGAGCAAGACCGCCAATGTGTTGTTCACCGTCGAATCAGAACAACGCTGGGGACCGCAGGGAGTGCATTCGTTCGCCGTGCACCCGGGGGTGGTGTTGACCGATCTGGCCCGGCACATGACCCGCGATGATTTCAGTGCGGGCGGCACCCTGGCCAACCTCGAGGTGACCGATGTCGAACACGGGGCCGCGACCACGGTGTGGGCGGCCACCAGCGGTGAGCTCGACGGGCGAGGCGGTCTCTATCTCGAGGACTGCCGAGTCGCCGACCCGATGGTCGACGGTGTCGAGGGCGGGTACGCGCCCTGGGCGGTCGACCCCGGGCAGGCTGCCCGGTTGTGGGAGTGGTCTGCGCGCCAGGCCACGCTTAATTTCGGTGACTAGCCTGCAGTGATGTCCATCGACGTTCGTCCAGCCCGCAAGGCTGACATCCCGGCCCTGGCGCGGGTTCTTGGTCGGGCGTTTCACGACGACCCGGTGATGGCCTGGGTGCAACCCGACGCCGACCGTCGCAAGGCTGCGCTGCCCGGGTTGTTCAGCGCCCTGACCCGGCACCACTTCCTTGCGGGCCGCGGCACCGAGGTGGCGATGTCGGACGACGGGGTTGCCGCGGCCGCTCTGTGGGATCCGCCCGGTCGGTGGGAACAGTCACCGCGCGAGCAGCTGGCGATGCTGCCCGGAGTCCTGCGCGCATTCCGGGGCCGGCTCGCCGCCGGGCGAGCGGTCACCGACCTGATGAAGGAACACCATCCGGAGGAGCCGCACTGGTACCTGGGCATCATCGGCAGTGATCCGACGGTGCGCGGCGGTGGCTTCGGTCATGCGCTCATGCGTTCGCGGCTGGATCGCTGCGACGCCGAATACGCCCCGGCATACCTCGAGTCCAGCAACCCCGACAACATCCCGTACTACCAACGGTTCGGCTTCGAAGTGACCGGCGAGATCACGCTGCCTGAGGGCGGCCCATCGTTGTGGCCGATGTGGCGGTCACCGCGTTGACCGCGCAGACGGTTTAGCTGCCCCGACCGCAGGGCACGCCGTTCGGATGACCGATCCAGTGGACTTTCCCGAAGAAGGCGGCCCCGGCGACACTCTGAGCGGTTCAGAGTCGCTCGACTCCGACGAGGTGCGCAACAACGACGGCGACGATGTCGTGGACCCGCCCGAAGGCTGGAGTGGGGCAACCAAGTTCGGCATCACGGCGCGAGAGGAACGCGAGGGCGAATCGCTCGACGCCCGGCTCAGCGAAGAAGAACCCGATGTGATCGCCGACATCGAGCCCGACGAGACCGCACCGGATCGTGCGCACCGCGGCCAGACCAGTGGCACCCCCGAGGACGGTGAGCCGATCTACCCCGTGGCGGACTGACGGCCCCGGAATGCCCGGTAGGTCGTAACCGCTTCACGCAAAGCGGAATTGACATTCCCGACGGCCTGGCCTGAACGTTTGCTGAGTACCGGAAAATTATGAATTCAAGTTGGTGAAAACTGCGCATCGCGCGTTTCTCATTGTGATAATCGGGCCAGCGGTGCCACGGACCATGGCGGTCCCCCGGAGGGGAGGGGATCGGCCATGGTCCGTTGGCTTTTCCTACTCTGTCGCCTGCAGCACCACCATCGAGCGGGATTCGACTCGCACCGGTGTGGACGCTTTAACGACCGTCGCCTCGTCGATTTCGCCGGCACCCGCCGACGTGTCGACGACAGGTTGCCAAGCCTTACCAAACTCGGCCGGTGGCAGGACGAATTCGATCGGTTCGTGGTGGGCATTGAAGCACAGCACGAACGAGTCGTCGGTGACGCGCTGTCCGCGGGCATCGAGATCAGGTATGCCGTGGCCGTTGAGGTACACGGCCACCGACTTGCCGAAGCCGGAGTCCCAATCCTCGTCGTTCATCTCCGAACCGTCCGGGCGGAACCAGGAGATGTCCGGCAGGCCTTCGCTGCCGCGGCGCCGCACCGGCCGTCCGTTGAAGAACCGTCGGCGGCGGAACACCGGATGGGCGGCGCGCAGCGCCGACACCGACGCCACGAAGCCGAGCAGCTCGTCGTTGGCCGAATCCCAGTCGATCCAGGTGATCTCGTTGTCTTGGCAGTAGCCGTTGTTGTTGCCGCCCTGGGTGCGGCCCAGCTCGTCGCCATGGCAGATCATCGGAACACCCTGGGACAGGATGGTGGTGGCAATCAGGTTGCGCTGCTGACGCGCGCGCAGGGCATTGATCTCCGGATCGTCGGTCGGCCCCTCGACGCCGCAATTCCACGAACTGTTGTTGCTCTCGCCGTCGTTGTTGTCCTCGCCGTTGGCCTCATTGTGTTTCTCGTTGTAGGACACCAGGTCTCGCAATGTGAAACCGTCGTGGGCCGTGACGAAGTTGATCGATGCGACCGGGCGGCGGGCGGTGTGCTCGTAAAGGTCGGCCGAACCGGTCAAACGCGAGGCGAACTCGCCGAGGCTGGCATCTTCACCGCGCCAGAAATCGCGGACGGTGTCGCGGAACTTGCCGTTCCACTCCGTCCACTGTGGCGGGAAGTTGCCCACCTGATAGCCACCGGGGCCTACGTCCCACGGCTCGGCGATCAACTTCACCTGGCTGACGGTCGGATCTTGTTGCACGAGTTCGAAAAACGCGCTCAGGCGATCGACGTCGTAGAACTCGCGGGCCAGCGTGGAGGCGAGGTCGAAGCGGAAGCCGTCGACGTGCATCTCGGTCACCCAGTACCGCAGCGAGTCCATGATCAACTGCAGCGAGTGCGGGTGCCCGACGTTGAGGCTGTTGCCGGTGCCCGTGTAGTCCATGTAGTACTGCTTGTCGTCATCGACGAGCCGGTAGTAGGCGGCGTTGTCGATACCGCGGAACGACAGTGTCGGCCCCATGTGGTTGCCCTCGGCGGTGTGGTTGTAGACCACGTCGAGGATCACCTCGATGCCGGCTTCGTGCAGAGCCCGCACCATCGCCTTGAACTCCTGCACCTGACCACCCGGCGTCGAACTCGCCGAGTACTTGCTGTCCGGGGCGAAGAAGCCAATTGTGTTGTAGCCCCAGTAGTTCGACAGGCCTTTGTCGATCAGGGTGGAGTCGTTGGCGAAGTGGTGCACGGGCATCAACTCGATGGCCGTTGCACCGATCGCCTTCAGGTGATCGATGATCGCCGGATGCGAGATCGCGGAGTACGTGCCGCGAATGGCATCCGGGATATCGGGATGGGTTTGGGTCAGGCCTTTGACGTGTGCTTCGTAGATGACGCTGTCGGCGTATTCGCGCTGCGGCGGCCGGTCGACGCCCCAGTCGAAGTACGGGTTGATGACGACAGACTTGGGCATGCTCGCCGCCGAATCGTCGTCGTTGCGGCTGTCCGGGTCGCCGAAGTTGTAGCCGAACAGCGACTGGTTCCAGTCGAAATGGCCGTCGATGGCCTTGGCGTACGGGTCCAGCAGCAGCTTGTTGGGGTTGCAGCGGTGCCCCTCGGCGGGATCGTGCGGGCCGTGCACCCGATAGCCGTAGCGCTGGCCGGGTTCGATGGCGGGCAGGTAGCCGTGCCAGACGAATCCGTCCACTTCGGGCAGGGCGATGCGGGTCTCTGCACCGTCCTCGTCGAACAAGCACAGCTCCACCCGCTCGGCCACTTCGGAGAACAGCGCGAAGTTAGTGCCGTAGCCGTCGTAGGAGGCGCCCAGTGGGTAGGCCTTTCCGGGCCATACCTCAGTAGCAGCGTTGGTCACGTGGGACTCCCTAAATAGGCGGGGTGGACTGTGGCGTGTACCCCAGAATGGGCCGCGCCAAATCAGTCAGAACGGGTTTGTGACAGGGGTGACAATTGACGTCACGGAACTGCTTCGTGACCAGGCCGACCGCTGGTCCGGCGTCGCTCTTTCATCTCGGCTTCGAACACATGGCGATGCCCGTCCATCAACTGATCGCGCACGGCCCGCTCGTGTTCGCGCAGCACCGACCAGTAGTCGTCGTCGAACTCCTCGACGATCTGGAAGGTCCAGCGACCGTGCAGCACATTGCGGCCGACCATCTCCTCGGTCAGGCGGTCGGCGATGTCGGCGTGACCGGCATCGCGCAGCTTGTCGCAGGCCTCGCCGAGCAGCAGGTCCGCGTGGCCCATCAGCTGGTGGAAGGAGTACAGGTGGCCGCGGGCGCGCTCGACGTACTCCAGCGCCTCGGACAGCGATCCGACCGCCTCGACGGTGTCGTCGTCGACCCCCTGAGGCCGACGGCTCAGCAATTCGTCGCCGCTCATGTGCTGGCCTGCCTTTCCTGGTCCCGGACATAGCGCAGATAGACGTAGTTCTCGAGGGTCACCGCGTGTCCCAGCGTGAGGCGGGCCGGCACCGCGAGCGCCGGCGCGCCGGGGCGGGCGGTGGTGGCGCTCGCGACGAGCGTGGGTGAGATCGTCAGGCACATCTCGTCGACGAGGTCGCCCGCGACCAGCTCGTCGAGCAGGGTGGGCCCGCCCTCGCACAGGATTCGGCGCATGCCGCGAGCCTGCAGAGTGCGCAGTGCGGACTCCAGGTTGACCGCGCTGTCACCGGCGATCAGCAGGTCGGCGTGCTCGGCCAGCTGCGGGCGCTCGCGGGCGGCAAGTGCTGTGGTGATCAGGATGGGCCGCTGGGCGGGCTCGGCGAACAGCGATACCGGGACTCTGCCGGTATGAGTGACCACCGCGATCGGCGGGATGACGTCGGTGCCCCACCGCTGCCTGCGTTCGGCGACCTGAGCCGCCGTCAACCGCACCGGGCCATAGCCTTCGGCGCGCACCGTGCCCGCGCCGACCAGCACGACGTCGGAGTAGGCACGCAGCGCTAGCAGCAGACTCTGGTCATTGGCGTCCGAGAGTGGACCGGCGACGCCGTCGAACGCCGCGGCGCCGTCGAGCGACATGATCATGTTCGCGCGCAGCCCGTCGGGCGGATCACGGTAGAGCGCTACCAGTTCGTCCGGTGCGGTGGCCCGTTTCGGCTGTTGCACCGCCTGAGTCATGGGCAGTCTCTACCCGGCGGTGGATAGGGCAAAACCCCACCTCAGAGCAGCGCGGCGATCGGTGAACCGTCGAGGTTGTCCAGCAGCTCCTCGGCGTCGTCGAATATGGCTGCAGCCCCGGCCTTTTCGAGCTCGCCTCTGCCCACGCCGCCGGACAGCACCGCGATGCACGGCACCCCGGCGCGGGAACTGGCCTCGACGTCCCACACGGTGTCGCCGATGAACACCGCGTGCTGCGCCGACACCCCGGCCTTCTCCAGTGCGACGTTGACGATGTCCGGGCGGGGCTTAGCCTCTTCGACGTCTTCGGACGAGGTGATGGCCGACACGAGGTCGTCGCACCCCAGCGTTTTGCGCAACATGGCCAGCTCGTTCTCCGGCGCAGAGGTGGCCAGCACCACCTGCAGTCCGAGGTCTGCGACGCGCTGCAGCAGTTCGCGCGCCCCGGGCAGCGCGGTCAGCAGATCGGCGCTGGCCTCGTAGTGGCGGGTGTGGGAGTCCTTGAGCCGCTTCTGCACATCGTCGTCGGCGCCGTTGGACAGCTCCTCGACCAAAGTGGATCCATCCATGCCGATCGAGCGATGGACATGCCAGGCCTGGACCGGCAGGCCGACCTCATGGAAAGCCTGCTGCCAGGCGTGGACGTGAAGGTAATTCGAGTCGACGAGGGTGCCGTCGATGTCGAAGAGCACTGCGGGCTTGTCCATGGGGGTGGTGTACCCGGTTTTGGCCGGTGCGCCCGCACTGCACTTGTTGACACCGCCACTCGGGCGATGCGTACAACAACTGCAGTGTGGGCGCTCAGGCCTCGTCGTCGACGACCGGGGCCGGCTCCCAGGCGTTGACACCCACTGTGATCATGCGCAGCTGCTTGACCGCCGTGCGCTTGATCTCGGCGAGCGCGGCCGCGTCATGGGCGTCCTCGATGGCCTCGGCGATGATGATCATCGAGTTGACGAACAGGCTGGCCAGGATGTTGAGGTCCTCGGTGCTCCACTCATTGAGCCCGGGGAATCGGGCGAGGTCGGTGGCCAGCTCCGAGGTGATCAGCCGGATCTCGGTGCGGATCGCATAGCGCAGCACCGTCACACCGCTGGAGCGTTCGCGCCCGATGAACCGCCAGTGCTCGCGCTGTTCGGCCACCCCGGCGACCAGGATGTCCACCGTCGACTCGATGACGCGGTTCGGGTCCAGCTTGCCCGCGCGGGCGCTGCGCAGCATCTCGCGCAGGGTGCGGAACGACTCGTCGATAAGCACCAGGCCGAGGGCGTCCATCGACTCGAAGTGGCGGTAGAACGCGGCAGGCACGATCCCGGCCTCACGGGTGACTTCACGCAGGCTCAGACCACTGAAGCTGCGCTCGTCGAGGAGCTTCAGCGCGGCTGCGATGATGGCCCGGCGGGTGGCCTCTTTGCGCTCTTCCCGCGATGGTGTCTCGCGGGAGCGTGACTTCCCTGAACGCTCGCGACGTGAGCTGGGCGTACGACTGTTCACTGGTGTGAACCCTACCACAGACTGCTCGGATTCCTTGACGACGTGCACTTTCACGACCCAGAGTGTACACATGTTCACTCAAACTTTGACCAAGAAGGTGCTTCGCTCGCCGCTGGTCGATCTGCTCACCGGCCCGCATGGCGTGGACCGCTACACCGAGCTGGTGGACCCGACTTGGACCTCCGACGCCCGGGCCAGGGTGGTCGACGTACGCCGCTCCACGCCGCGCAGCGTCACCCTGCTCCTCGACCCGAACTCGGCTGTCACCGGCTACCGCGCCGGCCAGCATCTGAACCTGACGGTGGAGATCGACGGCCGTCGGCACACCCGCTGCTACTCACCGGCCAGCGCCGAGGGGTCCCCGCTCATCGAATTGACGATCGGAGCCCACGACGGCGGCCTGGTGTCCAATCACCTTTTCCGGCACGCCCGCCCCGGCATGGTGGTCGACCTGTCCGATCCGGCCGGCGACTTCGTGCTCCCCGATGAGCGGCCCCGCCGCATCCTGTTCGTGTCCGGCGGCAGCGGCATCACCCCGGTGATGTCCATGCTGCGCACCCTGCAGGCTGAGGGCTTCGACGGCGAGATCGCCTTCGTCCACTACGCCCGCACTCCGGACGAAGCCTGCTACCGAGCCGAACTCGCCGCGATGGACGTTCGGGTGCTGCACGGCTACACCCGCGCGCCCGGCGGCGAGCTCGACGGGCGCTTCGGGGCCGAGCACCTTGACGTCGCGATGCCCGATCCCGACGCCGTCTACGTGTGCGGGCCGCCCGCACTGGTCGAGGCGGTACGCGAACACTGCCCGGACGCGCTGTCGGAGAGTTTCGTCCCGGTGCCCTTCGTGATTCCCGACGCCCCGTCGGGTGGCCGAATCAGCTTCCGGGACAGCGGCATCGACGCCGAAGATGACGGCCGTCCGCTGCTGGACCAGGCCGAGGACGCCGGACTCAACCCGACCAGTGGATGCCGAATGGGCATCTGCCACACCTGCACTCGTCGCAAGCACCGCGGCGCTGTGCGCAACCTGACCACCGGAGCGGTCTCCACCGCCGACGAGGAGGACGTGCAGATCTGCGTCTCCGTGCCCGTCGGTGACGTCGAGATCGCGCTCTGAGCAGAAAGGGACGACCATGAACGCTCAACACATCACACTGACCCGCGAGCAGGCCGACGAGTTCGGCCGGGAACTCGACGCCATCCGCGACCGCGTGATCGCCGACCTCGGCCAGACCGACGTCGACTACATCCGCCGGGTCATCAAGGCCCAGCGCGCCATGGAGATCGGCGGCCGTGCGCTGCTGATGGCCGGCATCTTCCCGCCGGCCTGGCTGGCCGGCACCGCGCTACTCGGGATCTCCAAGATCTTGGACAACATGGAGATCGGCCACAACGTCATGCACGGTCAGTACGAGTGGACCGGCGACCCGGCCCTGCGCGGCCGCACCTTCGAGTGGGACACCGCGTGCCCGGCCGACCAGTGGCGGCACTCGCACAACTACTCCCATCACACCTTCACCAACATCGTCGGGATGGACCGTGACATCGGCTACGGCATCCTGCGGATGAGCCCCGATCAGCGTTGGCACCCTTACTACCTCGGCAACCCGGTGTACGCCTTCTTGCTGATGGTGCTGTTCCAGTACGGTGTCGCGCTGCACGAGCTGGAGACCGAACGCATTCGTTCCGGCGAGATCTCGCTGGACGACAAGCGTGACGTGCTGCGCGAGATCTGGCGCAAGACCCGTCGCCAGCTGCTCAAGGATTACGTGGCCTTCCCGCTGCTGGCCGGACCGATGGCGCCGTTCGTGTTCACCGGCAACCTGACCGCGAACCTGATGCGCAACGTGTGGTCCTACGCGATCATCTTCTGCGGCCACTTCCCGGACGGCACACAGGAATTCACCGTCGAAGAGACCCGTAACGAGTCGCGCGGACAGTGGTATTTCCGGCAGGTGCTCGGGTCGGCCAACCTGACCGGCGGAAAGCTGTTCCACCTGTTGTCCGGGAACCTGTCACATCAGATCGAGCACCACCTGTTCCCGGATGTGCCGGCGCGGCGGTACGCCGAGATGGCGCCGCAGGTCCGCGAGGTGTGCGAGCGGTACGGCATCCCCTACAACGCGGGGCCGCTGCCCAAGCAATTTGCGACCGTGGTGCGCAAGATCGTCAAGCTGGCATTGCCCACCCGCCAGCGCAGTGCGGACGCCGCGCTGGTCGAGGCGGCCTGATCACTTGGACCGGGACAGGTCGTAGACGTCGTCGTCGCCGACCTGGGTGACCGGGAACGTTGCGCTCACCCAGTCGGTGATGCCGGTGTGGTTGCGGTTGATGCCCGGCCACCCGCCGGCGTGACCCCGCCAGTCCCGCTCGACGATGTAGTACCCGACCTCGCCCGCCGCGACATCCGCCTTGAACTGCCCCAGACTCGGGGCGGGGTCACTGCCGAGGAAGCCGCCGATAGCCATCACCGCTGTGCCCGTAGACAATTCGAGCGCAGCGGCAGCGGATGACCCCGAGATCGCCGCAGACCACCGCGTGGTGGTCGCGCGCAGGAGGGCGTCCAATCTCGGATTGTCCTTCGACACACCGAAACCCGCACCGAAGCCGGTGGCCGATCGGACCGGACCAACGGTGGGCCCGCCGCCACGATGTGGTGCGCCGATCGTGGCGACGGCGTATGCGGTCGGACCGGCCAGCACCGCTACCGCTCCCACTGCCGCCGCGGCCACCGCGACACGGCGTCTGCGCGGTGCCGACATCGCCAGCGCGACGGCCGCCAGCACGGTGACGACCAGGATTGTCCACCGCAAGGCGGGCAGCCAGTCTCCGTTGCGGCCCAGTACCCACCAACTCCAGATGCCGGTCACGGCGATCAGTCCCGTCAACCCGGCCCGGCCGAACCAGGACTGTCTGCGCGTCCACATCTGTTGTGCACCAAGGGCAACCGTGCCCGCCACCGCAGGGGCCAGTGACAGGCAGTAGTAGGGGTGCACCATGCCCTTCATATAGCTCAGCACCACACCGTCGATCACCAGCCACCCGCCGAACAGAAGGACGCCGGCCCGCACCGGGTCGGTACGCGGTGCGCGCCCGCGGGCGATCAGCACCAGAACCAGGCTGAGCAGGGCTGCCGGGATCAACCAGCCGACCTCGAAACCGAACTCGCCCGCGAACAGCCGGCCAAGGCCTTCGTTCTGACTGCCCATACCGCCGAAGCCACCGAGGTGGCGGAGCTCGTCACCGGCCGAGTTGCCGAGCGGATCGGCAGGCCCGAAACTCATGTGATTGCGGCCGAGCACGCGCGCGAAGCCGTTATAGCCAAGCACCAGATTCATGAAGTTGTCGTCGGTCGACCCGGCGATGTAGGGCCGCGACGACGTCGGCCACACCAGCGTCAGGATCACGAACCAGCCGGCCGACACCACGAATGCGGCCGCGGCTCCCAGCAGGTGCAGCAGCCGGCGACGCAGCGGTGTCGGTGCCGCGATCAGATAGGCCAGACCTACCGCCGGCGCAATCATCAGGCCTTCGAGCATTTTGGCCAGGAATGCGAAGCCGAGCGCGACACCCGCCCAGGCCAGCCACTTGCCTTCTGCCCGTTCGAGCGCCCGCACCGTGCAGTACGCCGAGGCCATCATCAGCAGCACCATCGCGGCGTCGGGGTTGTTGAACCGGAACATCAGCGCAGCGACCGGAGTCAGCGCCAGCGCGGCGCCGGCAAGCAACCCGGCCCGCGGGCCGCAGATGCGCGCGACCGCGGAGTAGAGCAGCCACACCGTCGCCACGGCCATCAACGCCTCGGGCACCAGCATGCTGGCGCTGCTGAAGCCGAACAGCTGACCAGACAGGCCCATCACCCACTGCGACACCGGAGGTTTGTCGACGGTGATGAAATTGGCCGAATCGAGCGAGCCGAACAGCAGCGCCTCCCAGTTCTTGGAGCCCGCTTGAGCGGCGCCGGCGTAGAACTGGTTGCCCATCCCGTTGACGGTGATGTTCCAGAGGTACATGACCGTGGTCGCGACGAGCAGCACCACCAGTCCGATGCGGTCCGATCGCGTCGGTCGGGTCACCGCAGAGGCGACTTCGGCGGATTCCTCCGGGGCCGTTGCCGGAAACGTCGTTGTCACAAGGACTATTGACCCATCTGCGGCTGACCGTTGCCTGAACAGTGGCTGGGAGCCGGTGGGTGTTGCGGATTTGGGACTCGACCGTTACGGCTCACTGCTCGCCGCCGCCCAACCGCTGTGTCACCGTCGACGCTGTGACGGCGAACGACGCGGGAACAACCGACAACCGACTGGGCGCTCGATGTGCGGCGGTGGCGTCGATCGGTGCTGCGGTCATCCACTTCGCCGTCGCGCCCATGCATTGGAACGACTGGGTGCCATCGGGGGTGTTCTTCGCGGCGATCGGGGTGTTCCAACTCGCGTGGGGATTCTTCGCCTGGTCCCGGCCGACGCGGCTGCTGTTGGCGGCCGGGATTGCCGCCAACGTCGGTCTCGCCGCCCTCTGGGTGATATCCAGAACTGCCGGTGCGCCATTCGGTCCCAACGCAGGTGAGGCGGAAAGCGTGGAGGCGGCAGGCATCTGTGTGCTCTTGCTGCAGTGCTATGTCGTCATGGGTGCCGCGTGGGTGTTGCGCGGGCGCTATCGCGCGCACATGGTTTCGGGTCTCGGCCGGACGTTGGTGCTCGTGGGCGCCAACACGGTGATGGCGCTCGCGGTCACTGCCGGCCTGGCGTCCGGCCTCAACGGTCACCAGCACCACCATGGCGCACCCGTCGACGCCGAGGCCGGAGGCGGTTCGGCGCAGGAGACCCACGCGGTCACTGGCCACGGCTCGGGGCCGGCCGCCACCGAGCAGGGCCGTCCGGTGACGGACATGAAGCTGAACACGGGCGCCGATCACGCTCCGTCGAGCCCGGACGGGCACCAGCACGCTCATCACGGCTGACGGCACCTCTACGCACACGAATCAACACGGCACATCGGCACCGGTTCTGCGCTTTCGCGAATTGGATCCTTTATCGAATCTTCACAGAACCACTACGCCACACCTACTGGAGTCTGGCGAAGCTGGGCGGGGATCGACTGATCCGACGCGACGAAAGGGATGTGCTGTGAACAAAGCGAGGACTGTGGTGACCGGGGTGGCCGCGTTGGCTGCGGTCGCCGCCATCGGCGCGTGTAGCAACTCGGGCACCAAGGATGCGGCGTCGTCGTCGGCGCCGTCCACTGTCCAGAGTTCGACCGTGGCGTCGCTAGCCGCGCACAATCAGGCCGACATGATGTTCGCCCGCATGATGATTCCGCATCACCGGCAGGCCATCGAGATGAGCGACATGATCCTGGCCAAGCAGGGCATCGACGGACGGGTGGTGGACCTGGCCAAGCAGATCAAGGCGGCGCAGGGCCCCGAGATCGACACCATGCAGGGCTGGCTGAACCAGTGGGGCATGCCCGGTATGCACGGCTCGGATACCGCCACAGCGTCACCGACGACCATGCCGAGCAGTTCGATGATGCCGGGTATGCCCGGAATGGATGGCATGCCAGGGATGGACGGGATGATGTCACCGGCCGATATGGACGCACTGCGCAACGCCCAAGGGGTTGCGGCCGGCAAGTTGTACCTGACCCAGATGATCAAGCATCATCAGGGTGCAATCACCATGGCGCAGAACGAGATCAAGGGCGGCCAGTCCGCCGACGCCATCGCCCTCGCCAAGTCGATCGCCACCAGCCAGCAAAAGGAGATCGACACCATGAACCAGATTCTGAGCTCGCTGTAGTCGGCGCGTAAGGTCACGCGTATTCGCGTTGATCGCCGCGGCGAGCTCCGGCTGCCGGCAGGCTGGGCACTGTCACCGTGAAGGTGGTACCGGCTCCAGGGCCGGGGCTGGTCGCGGTGATGGTGCCACCGTGCGCCTCTGTCAGTGCCTTGGCGATGGCGAGGCCGATGCCGGAGCCGCCCCGGTCGCGATTGCGCGCCGAGTCGGTCCGGTAGAAGCGCTCGAAAACGTGCGGAAGGTGCTCTGCCGCAATGCCCTCACCGTCGTCGCTCACCGTGAAGACGACCTCGCTGCCCATCGGCGTCGCGGTGAGCCGAACGTGACCGCCGGGCGCGGTGTGACGTAATGCGTTGTCCAGCAGGTTGTTCAACACCTGTGCCAGGCGTTGACGGTCAGCCCAGAACTGTTTCCCCACAGCCACCTGAATACTCAGCGCGACGTTCTTCGCGGCGTAGCGGTCGGCCAGCGCGGCACCGACGGAGCGGGCGATCTCGTCGGCCTCGACCCACGCCGGGGTGATCGTGGCATGCGCCTCTTCGGCCTGGGCCAGGGCGGCGGCATCGGCCGAGAAGCGCACCAGACGGCCGGTCTGCTCCCTCAACATCGCGATGGTCGGCTGGTCGAGGACCTTCACGCCGTCCTCAACGGCTTCCAGATAGGCCTCCAGCACAGCCACCGGTGTCCGGATCTCGTGAGCAAGATCGCCGAACAGCTGGCGGCGGCTGGATTCCACAGCTTGCAGCCGATCCGCCATCTTGTTGAACGCTGTTGCCATCTCGTCGAATTCACGGCCCAGCCGGGGTGGTGCGACACGGATGTCGTAGCGACCCTCGGCCACCGCTGACGCGGCTGCCGAGACCTCGGCGATGGAATGCTGGAGCCGCCGGCTGAGGTAGACGGTGGCGATCAGCGCGGTGAGTGCGGCCACCGTGATCGCGACCCCGATCGAGAGCGCGGTGGCGTGCTGGTAGGCCTGCTCGGCGTGATACTGCTCATTGGAATCGTGGGCGACGCCGGCCATGTGTAGGTGCTCACGGAACAGCGGTGGCCCCACCACTGTTGCGACGACCCACGTGGTCACCCCGCCGGCGAGCAGGACCACTGTCTGTGCGAGCAGCAGTCGCCGGCGCATGCCGAATCCGCTGAGCACGGCCCCCGACACCCGCGGCGATGCCTGCGACGAGAGATTCATGCCTTCATCGTGCCGCGCCGGTGCCGCGGGATCGGGTCTTGAGCGAATCTTCACAGAACCAACACCAAACCCGCTGTGGGTCCGCCGCAGTCTGAACGACGAACCCTCGAGGAGACAGGATTGGTGATGAGTCGACCGACGCTCACCCGGCGCGGCTTTCTGGCGGCAGGGGTCCTCGGAGGCGCGGCGTTGGTTGCCTGCGGCCGGTCGACCAACCCCGTGGCCACCGGTGGCTCCCCGTCGCCGGGTGCGATCGCCGCGGCGGAGGCGGCGCGGCCGCACACCGGCAGAACGGTGACCGCGCACCTGACCCCAGGCCCCGCCGACATCGACCTCGGGGGGACCACGGCACGCACGCTCGCCTACAACGGACAGGTCCCGGGCCCTCTGATCAGGGCCAACGTCGGCGACGAGATCGCGGTCACCGTCGACAACGGACTCGATCACCCGACCTCGGTGCACTGGCACGGGATCGCGTTGCGCAACGACATGGACGGCGCCAGCCCGGCCAGTCCGAACATCGCCCCGGCCGCCGGCTTCACCTATCGGTTCAGCTCCCCACATCCCGGAACGTACTGGGCGCACCCGCATACCGGACTCGACACCGACTTCGGCTTGTATATACCGGTCATCGTGGACGATCCATCAGAGCCGGGACGCTACGACGCCGAGTGGATCGTGATGCTCGACGACTGGACCTCCGGCGTCGGACCCAGCCCGGAGCAGATCTTCACGGGGCTGACGTCCATGGGCGGCATGGGACAGATGCCCATGCCGGGGATGGGCGGCATGGGATCGATGCCGCGCGGTCCCGGCGTCCGCGGTGTGGGAACAAGTGACCTGCTCGGCGGCGACGCCGGTGATGTCAGCTACCCGTACTACATCATCAACGGCCGCATCCCGTCGGCTGCGACGACATTCAGCGCGAAACCCGGAAACCGCGTTCGCATCCGAATCATCAATGCCGCTGCCGATACCGCATTCCGGGTCGCGCTTGCCGGGCATCGTATGACCGTCACCCACACCGACGGGTTCCCCGTCCGGCCGCAGGATGTCGATGCGCTCCTGGTGGGTATGGGCGAGCGTTACGACGTCATCGTGACCGCGGGTGACGGAGTGTTTCCTCTCGTTGCCGCCGCCGAAGGTAAGAACGCCGTCGCACGTGCGCTGCTGTCGACCGGAGAGGGGAGCGCTCCGGACGCCGGGTTCCGGCCGCCGCAACTCACCGGGCGGGTCGGAACTGTCGACACCTTCACTGCCGCAACGGAAGTGCAGTTGCCGTCGCTCAGCGATCGCACGCTGCAGGTCCGGTTGTCGGGCATGATGATGCGCTACGACTGGATGATCAACGGCAGGCCCTACAAGCAGACGGTTCCACTGACGGTCCACCAGGGCCAGAACGTGACGCTGACGTTCGTCAACGACTCCATGATGTGGCATCCGATGCACCTGCACGGCCACACCTTCCAGGTGCTCAAGCCCGATGGCAGCGCAGGGCCGCGCAAGGACACCGTGATCGTCCAACCGATGCAGACAGTGGCCGCGCGGCTGGTCGCGGACAACCCCGGCGACTGGATGCTGCACTGCCACAACGCGTATCACATGGAGGCCGGGATGATGACCACGTTGAACTACACCGGCTAACCCGGTGCGGCCCGGCTATTTCGTGCCGAACAGCCGATCGCCGGCGTCGCCAAGACCGGGCACGATGTAGCCCTGATCGTCGAGTCCGCGGTCCACCGCCGCGGTGTAGATCGGCACTTCCGGATGGGCGTCGTGTAGGACGGCGATCCCTTCGGGGCAGGTGAGCAGGCAGACGAATTTGATGGACCGGGGCCGGAACTCCTTGAGGCGATCCACGGCGGCCACCGCCGAGTTGCCGGTGGCCAGCATCGGGTCGACCACGACCACCTCGCGTTCGTGCAGGTCGCTGGGCATCTTGAAGTAATACTCCACGGCGACGCGGGTTTTCGGATCGCGGTACAACCCGATGTGTCCGATCCGGGCGCCGGGCACGACGGTCAGCATCCCGTCGAGGATGCCGGTGCCGGCTCTCAGGATGGAGACGAACACCAACTTCTTGCCGTCGATGACCGTGCCGGTGGTGGTCTCCAGTGGGGTCTCCACCTCGATGTCGTGGGTCGGGGTGTCGCGTAGCACCTCATAGGCCAGCAGCGTGGCCATCTCATTGGCCAGTCGGCGGAACGTGTTGGTGGACGTGACCTTGCGGCGCATCAGGGTCAGCTTGTGCTGCACCAGCGGGTGGTCGATGACGTGGACGTCGCGCATCAGAATACTGTGCCATCGCTGACGATGGACAGCGGCGGAAGGCTGCCGCGCAGCTGCTGAGCCAATGCCCTGCCCGCCGCCCAGGTGCCGCCCTCCAATACTCGGGCCAGTGGCATCTGGTCGGCGTCGACGCCGAGCCGCCGACGGACCAGGGGAGCGATCTCGTCGAGCAGCGTGATCGTCAACGCGCGCCACTCGACCACCAATTCGTCTGCGACGGTGACACTTCGGCTGGAGTCGGCACTGTCGCGCAACCGGAGAACCCCGGCGTCCAGCAGCAGCCCGCCGTTGCGATATTCGGGCAGTCCGGTCAACCCGTCGAGATCGGTCACATCCACTCCGGCCCACCCGAACGGCTCCAGCAACGAGTACGTGAGCCACTGCGAGAGTTTGTGAAACGGCATCCACCCCGCGGTCAGGCCGGGACCGTCCAGCGCGGAATGCCGCCAGCAGTCCCCAAGCGGTTGGTCACCGATCATGCTGCCGCCCGGCCAGATTGGCGCCAGCGAGCTCAGCACCAGGGACAGCAGCTCGGATGCGCGCACGGATCGCCCGCCCACGGTGTCGACCAATCCGCAAGGGCGGCCCTCGGCACCGAAGACCGCCGGGTTTGCGGCAGTGACCGCACCCAGCCGATGCAGAATCGCCACGCGGCCGTCGAGCCCGACGAGCGGGTTCGCGCCGTCGACCTGAAACGCTTCGGCCAACTGCTGCTCGGTGAGCCCCGCCAGCCCGGCGGCGTCGACCCGCAGCGGGTCGTTAGGGTCGGCGGAGAACAGTCCCGAGGTGAACGCGTGAAAGCTCGCCACCCCCAAGCCTTCTGAGCGGCTCAGCCGCAGCGCCGTCTCCGCTTCGACATAGGACCAGGATGGGCCGGCGCCGGCGTCGAGCAGCACGCTGACCACGGTGAGGTCGACCAGCGCCCTGGCCTCGGCGCCGCGGAGTAGCGCGGCCTTGCGATCGACACCACCGGCCTCGAAATGGCGCCACCGGCTGTGGAACGGGACCTGAAGATCCGGGTAGTTTCGCCGGGTGACGTCGGCGACCAACTGGGCGGTCGCGTCCAGTGCATCGTCGTGCACGGTGAACCACCGTGAGTCGCCGCAGCGGGCCCGTTCGGTCAACACTGCGGCCCGCTCCCGGACGGCGCGAGTGCTGCGCAGTGCAGCGGCCGCCCCCGCCGGGTTCTCGACGTCGACCTCGATGGCGGCGGCCATCAGTGCTCCAGCCCGCGGCCCTTGGCCTTCTTCAACTCGGCGGCATCGGGGACCGGGCCCGGCGTGAAATACCCTGCGGCCATCTTGGCGTCGATCTCCACCCGGGCGTCGGCCGGGATCAACTCGTCGGGGATGTTGACCCGCTCGCCGACCTCGATGCCGGAGCCGACGATCGCGTCGTACTTCATGTTGCTCATCGACACCAGGCGGTGGATCTTCTGGATGCCCAACCAGTGCAGCACGTCGGGCATCAACTCCTGGAACCGCATATCCTGCACGCCCGCAACGCATTCGGTGCGGGCGAAGTACGCCTCGGCGGTGTCGCCGCCCTGCTGGCGCTTGCGGGCGTTGTAGACCAGGAACTTGGTCACCTCACCGAGCGCGCGACCTTCCTTGCGGGAGTAGGCGACCAGCCCGACCCCGCCGCGCTGGGCGCCGAGGATGCACTCCTCGATCGCGTGCGTCAGATACGGCCGGCAGGTACAGATGTCGGAGCCGAACACATCAGAGCCGTTGCATTCGTCGTGAACCCGGGCCGTCAACTCCACCGAGGGGTCGGCGAGGTCATGGGGGTTGCCGAAGATGTAGAGGGTCTGCCCGCCGATAGGGGGAAGGAACACCTCGAGATCGCTGCGCGTGACCAACTCGGGATACATGCCGCCGGTCTCTTCGAACAGGACCCGGCGAAGATGTGCCTCGCTGCACCCGAAACGCTCGGCGACACCGGGCAGATACCAGACCGGCTCGATCGCGGCCTTGGTCACCAGCGCCGCGCCGCCGGGCAGCAAGAACCGGCCGTCCGGGACCAGCCGACCCTTGTCGATGGCGTCGGCGATCTCCGGAAGTATCACGTGAGCTTTGGTCACCGCGATCGTCGGGCGGATGTCGTGGCCTGCGGCCAATTCGGCGGCGAACGCGTCGGCCACCATCGCCCCCCACGGGTCCAGGCTGACGATCGCTTCAGGCCCGCTCCACTGCGGGTACGGGCCGATGCTGTCGGTAGGCGCGGTATTGGTGAGGTCCGCCCGGTGCTCCCGCGACAGCGCTCCGGCAGCCACCGCCAGCGCGCGGTACACGCTGTAGGAACCACTATGCGTTCCAACGACGTTGCGGTGGCTGCGGGTGCTGGTGGTGCCGATCAGCGGACCGC
This sequence comes from Mycolicibacterium rhodesiae, assembly GCF_002086695.1. Taxonomy (GTDB): domain Bacteria; phylum Actinomycetota; class Actinomycetes; order Mycobacteriales; family Mycobacteriaceae; genus Mycobacterium; species Mycobacterium rhodesiae. Next base: position 373,264 of record NZ_MVIH01000002.1, on the reverse strand, counting down.
GCTCGGCCGGGGTGGCCGCACCCCAGGTGATCGGCGGGGCGTCGTCGGCACCGTGATGCGATGTCAGCCGGATATGCCCGGGCTGGCCCTTCGGCGCGGCCGGCGACGGTGCTTCGGCGGACATGTGCGCTCCTTCCGCAAGACGCCAGCCTAGCCACCATCGGAGGTTTCTGCCGAGCGTCAGGCTTGCGCCCACAGGTCGTGGGGCTCACATCCCGAAACGGGTGTGTCTTACCGCCGCGACGGCGTCTGGTGGCCCGAGGACGTCGACGCGTGCGGCGGCCTGACGCCCGAACAGGTACAGCAGCAGTTCACCGGAGGCCCCCCTGAGCTCGACGACGGGGCTGCCCGTGCGGGCGTGACAGCGGTGCGTGCCCCAGACCAGGTCCACTCCGATTTTGCGCACCCGACGCGTCAGGAAGCCGCTGCCGCGCTCCACATTTCGCCAGAGCGCTGCCTGCAGGTCGGCAGCCATGTCCTCCCGGGGACCGAGGCCGTTGGCGCGCCGAACGTCCTCGTGATGGACGAAGAACTCGTTGAGGCTGGGGAAGTCGCGCACCCAGCCCAGCCGGAAGAAGCCGAAGGGTGGACCGGACCGCAGCCGGTCCACGAGCCAGTCGAACTCCCGGCGTTGCGCCATGGCCGCGGTGCGCCGCTCGGCGAACCGAGCGGGCGGTCCAGGCAGAACCAGGCACGGCGCGGCGACGGGGTCGCGCTCGCGCAGCAGCAGATGAGCGGCGAGGTGTTTGGTGGTGAACCCGTCGAGCAGGGTGGGCGCATCCGGGCCGAGTTCCTCGAGCAGATCGCACAACGCGACCCGCTCCCGGGCGTCGAACGGCGGATCAGCGCTCGGCATATACAGCTCGTTCGATCTCGGACACCGCGTCGGTGCGTCCAGCCGGGCGCAGATAGCGGGCCGTGTACTCGGCCGGCCCGACTTGATCGATCTCACGCCAGCCGTACTCGGCCAACAACGGCCCGACGTCGGTGGGGTTGAGCCCGAACCGCCACAGCCTGTCCTTCACCACGAACTGCTGACGGGCCCGCTGCGCGCCATACAACTTCCTGCCGGCCAGAAAGTCCTCGCGGACGAACGTGAACGCCAGGCCGCTACCGGGGGCCGTCTGCGCCAGGTAGTCGAACGTGCGCCGCACGGCGGCATCGGTCAGGTACTGGGTGACCGCCTCCCACACGTAGAACGTGCGATGGTGGGGGCCGAACCCGTTGCGCTGCAGCATGTCTGCCAGGTCCTCGGTCTCGAAGTCCACCGGCAGCAGCGTGACGTCGTCCGGGACGCGGCCGAACGTACGGCGCACTGCCGCGGCCTTGCGCGCGGTATTGCGTGGCAGGTCGACTTCACACACGGGAACTCCGGCAAGTGCGGGCAGCCGGTAGGCGCGGGTGTCATACCCGGCACCCAGGATCACGACAGCCTCAATTCCTTCGGCGACCGCCGCGTCGAGCCGGTCGTCGATGAACCGTTTGCGGCACAGGAAGCCCGCCCACCCGCCGTCGATCTGCCTGTCGGTCGCCGACCGCAACGCACGGCGAACCGGCGACCATCGGGTGGCTGCTGCGATGAAGCGGGTCGGAGCGGGCAGCAGTGTGCCCGCCCACGGGTCGTGCACCAGTGGCCTCGGCTCGTGCTGATCGGCCGCCACGACCACCATCGGGCCGAGAGCGGTCGCAGCGGCGGCGGTGCTCAAGGCTGTACGAGCACCCTGATCGGATTGCCTTCGGCGTGCTCGAGAATGCGAATGCCGTCGGCGATGTCCTCGAGCGGGATGATCTGGCTGATCGAGCGCGACAGGTCCAACCTGCCACGGGATACCAGCGCAGCGAGTGTCTCGATGTCCTTGTTGTGGTAGCCGAGATGGCCGAGCACCTGGCGTCGGGTCAGACCGAACATCGACGTCGGCCCGACGGTCGGGGATTCGGCGCTCATGCCGACCCCGACGAGCCGGCCACCGCCGGTCAGCGAGTTCAGCGCCTGTTCGAAGGTGACCTTCAATCCGACGGCGTCGAACGCGACGTCGAGCCCACGCCCGCCAGTGGCTTGCGCCAGCTTGTCGGCGAAATCCGGGTCACGCGAATCGAATGCGTAATCGGCGCCGAGTTCCAGCGCGCGCTCGCGGACGGCAGGGTTCAGGTCGACCGCGATGATCGGCACCGCTCCGACCAGCCGCGCCAATTGGACGATGTGCGTGCCGATGCCGCCGACGCCCCACACGCCCACCGATTCGCCGATGACGACTTTGCCGGTGTTGACCACCGCGCCGAACGGGGTGGACACCGCGTCGGCGAGGATCGCGGCCTGCTCCAGCGGCACGTTGTCCGGTACGCGGGTCAGGCCCGCGGCCTGCGCGACGGTGTACTCCGCCCAGGCGCCGTCGTAGGCGAACGCCATGAGCTGCATCCGCAGGCAGGTCGCCAACTCGCCGCGGCGGCAATTGGGGCACTGCCCGCACGGGCGGCCCGCGGCGACGACCACCCGGTCACCCTCGGACCACCCGGTTACACCGGGCCCGAGTTTGGCGATGGTTCCGGACGCTTCGTGTCCCTGGATCACCACCGGACGCTGGGCGGGGAAAGTGCCGTTGATCAGGCTGAGGTCGGAGTGGCAGATGCCGCAGAACGCCACCTTGACGAGAACTTCGCCCTCACCGGGCTCGGGGATCGGGACATCCTCCAGCACAACGGTTCTGGTGTCTGCATAGAAGCGTTCGGCCCGCATCGTGCTCATGGTGTCCTCCTGAGGTCGAAAGACAAACGTACGCCCGGTGCCGCCTGGACCAGGCCTAGAGTGGGGAATATGTCGCCCAAGATCGCCACCGCCGACTCCGTGGACCTCGATCAGCTGCTCGAGTTCGTCCGACCCCGGCATCGCATGGTGTTGACCACCTTCCGCGCCGACGGCTCGCTGCACAGCTCCCCGGTGACCGGCGGCGTCGACGAGCAGGGCCGCCTGGTGATCGCCAGCTATCCACGTCGCGCCAAGTCGGTGAACATCCGCCGCACCCCGCGCGCCAGTGTGGTGGTTCTCTCCGACGAGTTCAACGACGCTTACGTGCAGATCGACGGGTCCGCCGAGGTGATCGATCTGCCCGACGCCGTGGAACCGCTGGTCGACTACTTCCGCGCGGTCGCGGGTGAGCACTCGGATTGGGACGAGTATCGGGCGGCGATGGTCAAGCAGGGCAAGTGCCTGATCCGGGTCACTCCGCAGCGCTGGGGCCCGGTGGCGACAGGCGGCTTCCCGCCGTCGTGAGCGAGGCGAGCGTGTAGATCCGCACTCGGCCCGGCACGGTGGCGTCGCATTGCGACAGCAGTGGCTCCGAGAGCTCTTCGTTGAGCACCACCTCGACCGGGTCGGGTTCGGCGTCGAGCACTACCCGGACGGTGCCGTCACCCGGCTCGACGCTCAACGGCGGGAACGCGGCGATCCGGTCGTCGTCGAACGCCTCGCGGGCGAAATGTTGTGCGGCCTGGACGGCGTGGGGAAGCGACGTGCGCCCGCGCAGGAACCGGTCGACCAGCCGACCGTCGAGATACCGGCTCACCAGCTCGGGCGCGTCGGCCTGGTCCGCCCGCCCGTAGCACAATCCCTCAGGCAGCACGAGCATGGTCGCCGCGAACCGGTCGCCACCCAGATGTGAGCATTCCCAGGCGAATTCGGGATACGCGGCGGAGATCGCCGCGGTGGCCGCCCGGCCGCGCACCGCGCAGCACATGTCGTGGCGGCCGTGGGCGCAGACCGCGACGAGCGGGTCGGTCGAGGCGGTGCCGTCGGAACCGTCCAGTGCGAGGTCGAGGTACTCGCGCGGGCCTGCGACCTCGCCGCTGTACAACGCTTCGCTGCCGACGGCGCAGTGCGCGACGAACCAGCGCCACCGTGGCGTGGCCTCCCGGCGGCCGTGCTTTCGGATCGCCGCGATCCGCATACCTGCCGCCTCGGCGCGCCGCACGACGGCCAACCCCAGCGCCGGGTCGATACAGGCCGGCGAATCCAGGAAGGCCGAACGTCCCCAGCCGCCTGCCAACTCGAGCAACAGCCACGACGTGCCCGCCGACGCCGTCCCGTACATCGGGTCGTTGCGGGCCAGCGACTGGTCGCTGCAGCCCTGGCCGGCTCTGCTCATCGCGCAGGCGCGGGGACGACGACCGCTTCGGTGAGCAGGCGCCGGATCAGAACCGCGCCGTCAGCGGGGTCGAGCCCCGGCAGGGTGGCGGCCCGCATCACCTGACCGCGGTGCAGCGCGTAGAGCGCCTCGCCGCAGGACGCGGGGAACGTGATGGTCCGGTCGGGAAGTCGCAGCACAACCCGGCCGTCGGAACTATCCAGGCCGGCCACCAGGCCCCGGCGCCAACACACGTCGCCGTCAGCGTCGGCGGCGGCGCTCAGGGTGGCCAGTGGTCGGACCGCGATGGGCCGGGTGAGACCGGCATACCGGTCGGACAGCCGCGCGGCCGCCCCACCGCTCAGGGTGGCCGCGTTGTCCCGCAGGGCCGACACCACCTCGGCCATCACCTTGTTGACCGTGGCGAGAGTCTCGTCCTGATCGGCGGCCGCGATGCCCATCGGCAGCGATCGGCGGAAGGCCTCGACAGTGGACAGCTCGTCGAGCACCGCGCGTGCCACGTCGAGACCGGTGGTGGCCGAGACACCGATGGTCAGGTGAATCGAGGTGGAGTCGAGGGCCTGCGCGGCGTGCACCCAGCCTCTGGGCAGGTATAGCGCATCGCCGGCGGTCAGCACGGTGTCGATCACCGGCTCGCCTTGGACCCGGTCGTCGATGGCCGCCCGGTGCTGTGTCCATGGCTGGGACGGCAGTGGATGGGCGTGCACCGGCTCGTGCACCACCCAGCGCTTCTGTCCGGATATCTGCAGCACGAATACGTCGTGCACGTCGTAATGCGGGTCGAAGCCGCGGTTGCCCGGCGGCGTGATGTAGGCGTTGGCCTGCACGGGATGTCCGAGATCGTCGACGGCGTCGCGGACGAAGTCGATCAGCGGCGGCCACAGCCGGTGCAAACCCTGCAGGACAACCGTTGCGCCCGCGGACATTTCGGCGAGGACCTTGGCCGAGTCGACCTGATCGCCGATCTCCGCGCCGAACCCGGCCGGCCCGAGATAGCAGTCCTTGGCGAGGATCTCACCGTCGCGAGCCAACCTGATGAACGGTGCCCGAACGCCGCGCTCGGCAAGCAACTCGTCGACCGCCCCGGGAGACAGCAGATCGCTGAAGTCCCGGGGCAGGTCGACGGCTGTGCTGAGGAGCGGCCTGCGGCCCCAGTACTGGTCGGCGAACGTCTGCGCGTCGACCGCACTGCAGCGGCTCAGCATGAATCCGGCGGGTCAGGCCGAGCCGTCGGCGCCGCCGTCGTGGCCTTCGGGGTTCGAGCCGCCATCGGCGGGACCCTCACCGCTGCCGCCGGCTGTGCCGTCGGCGCCGCCGTCGTGGCCTTCGGGATTGGAGCCACCGTCGGCCGTGCCTTCGCCGCCCGGGGTGGAGGTGGTCATGTCGTCGTCGTCGAGCGCCATGAGAGATCCTTTCTCGAACCGCACAAGCGCGGCACAGTGTGTGCAGGGATAGGTGCGAACGGAGTTGCCGCGCCGACACCGAATGAAACCGTCGGAAGCGAGTGGATGTGTCCGGGTGGCCTCGCCAGCGTGACGGCGTGAGTTGCGGGCCGAGTGTGGCCGTGATGGCGGGTGCATTGCTCGACGCAGAGTACGGCGCCGCCCTGCACACCGAGCAGCCGCAACGGTGGTTCGACGCCGAGCAGGCTCGGGTGCACCGCGCGATCAACGTGGTGTGGCCATACGCGCTGGGCGCCACCCCGGCCGGTGTGGCACGGGCGATGACCGAGCACAGCATCGCTCGCGGCGTGCGCTACCGCTGGCGAGCGGCCCGGTGCGACGACCGGCTGGCCGACGTGTGCGATGCGGTGGCCGCGGGCTGGCCGGTGGCGATGCTGATCGGCGCGGTGCTGCCGCGCCATTGGGTGCTGCTGGTCGAGATCGACGGCACCGCCCTGCGCTGTTACGAGCCGTCCTCCGGGGCAGTACTGGACATCGCCATCGACGACATCCGTCGCAGTCGGTTGGCGCCGCTGGGTTTTGCGCGACCGTTCGCGTTCGTCACTCCGCGCTGTGTTTGAGGACCTACCGAACGGGCATGCGGGCACCTGACCCCAAGTGGAGGAGGATCCCATGCGCGCAGTGACCTGGCACGGCCGCCGCAACGTCTCGGTCGACACCGTCCCCGATCCGCAGATCAAGGAGCCGACCGACGCGATCATCCGCGTCACGAGCACCAACATCTGCGGCTCCGATCTGCACCTGTACGAGGTGCTCGGTGCTTTCATGTCGCCCGGAGACATCCTCGGCCACGAGGCCATGGGTGTGGTCGAAGAGATTGGCGACCAAGTCTCCGAACTCAAAGTCGGTGACCGCGTGGTGATTCCGTTCAACATCTCCTGCGGCCACTGCTTCATGTGTGGACAGGGCCTGCAAAGCCAGTGTGAGACAACACAAAACCGCGACCAGGGCACCGGCGCGGCGTTGTTCGGGTACTCCAAGCTATACGGCGAAGTGGCCGGTGGACAGGCCGAGTATCTGCGGGTACCGCAAGCCAACTACACCCACATCAAGGTGCCGGTCGGCGGCTCCGACGACCGGTACGTGTATCTGTCCGACGTATTACCCACCGCCTGGCAAGGTTTGGAATACGCGGACGTGCCGGACGGGGGCACCCTGGTGGTGCTGGGACTGGGACCGATCGGGTCGATGGCATGCCGAATGGCCGCGCACCGCAACCGGCACCGGGTGATCGGCATCGACCTGGTGACCAATCGGTTGGAGCGGGCCCGCCCCTACTGCGAGGAGGTCATCGACCTACGCGAGGGCGATGTGGTGGAACGCGTGCTGGATCTGACCGACGGCCGCGGCGCCGATTCCGTCATCGACGCCGTCGGGATGGAGGCACACGGGTCTCCCGTTGCCGAATTCGCCCAGACCGCAGCAGGATTCCTCCCGTCTCCGCTGGGTCGGGCGGTCATGCGCAATGCCGGCGTGGACCGGCTGGCCGCCCTGCATACCGCGATCGCGGTGGTTCGCCGCGGCGGGACGGTGTCGCTGTCGGGTGTCTACGGCGGTGCTGCGGATCCGATCAATCTGATGGTGATGTTCGACAAGCAGATTCAGCTCCGCATGGGTCAGGCCAACGTGAAGCGCTGGATCCCCGACATCATGCCGCTGCTCACCGACGACGATCCGCTGGGCGTGGACACCTTCGCCACCCATCGGCTTCCGCTGTCCGACGCACCGAAGGCCTACGAGACCTTCCAGAAGAAAGCCGATGGCATGTTCAAAGTGGTTCTCAAACCGTAGGTCTCGGCCCCAGTAACGCGAGCGAGACGGCCAGCGCAGGCTCGATGATGTCGCCGGCCGGATCGCCGTCCTCCATGGTTTGCGCGGTGAGTTCACGCAGGCCGCCCACCAGGATGACCGCGATTGCATGGGAGATCGGCGGAAGCCCGGCGGTTCGGAATCCGTCGTTGGCGGACAGATCGACGATCATTGTGGCCAGCCGCGAGAAGCCGCGGCGCAGGGTGGGCCGGGCGTACTCACCCAGCGCGGGAAGTTCGCGGATCCAGCTCAGCGTGATGGCCCGCCGCTCGTCGATGTGCTCGACGTAGGTCACGACGGCCTGTCGGATCTGCTCGTGCCACGGCGCGTGCGGATCGACCGCAGCGCTGATGGCCTCGACCAGTTCGTCGTTGTTGGAGGTGAGCAACTCGGCGAAACAGTCTTCTTTGGTGGCGAACTCGCTATAAAAGGTGCGCTTGGAGGTGCGGGCGTACCGGACGATGTCGGCGACGGTGGTGTCGCGGTAGCCGCGTTCTTCGATAGATGCGGCGAGCCCGTCGAGCAGCCGCCGCCGGAAGTCGTCGCTACGGCCGACGGCAGGAGCTTCGAGAACGGCCGTCGTGGTCACTTGACCTCCTTTCGCACGCCACTCTTGTCAGGGCTGGTACCGAAGGGTACCGTACCCCACAAGCCGGTGGTACAACGCGGTACCACGCAATGTCTGGGAGGCCTCACCGATGAGCCAAGCGTCAACCGTCGCCGCGCCGATCCGTGCCGAAACGAAGTTGCCGCCATCGCCGGGGTTGCCGAATGCACTGGTCAGCCTGGCGTTCATGGTCGCCCGCCGGCCCACGACCGAGTGGATGACCCGGCGCTACGGGCGCTGCGTCACGGTGCGGATCCCGGTCTTCGGCAACACCGTCGTCGTCTCGGACCCCGCGCTGACCAAGCAGATCTTCACCACCAGCCCGGACATCCTCTACAACATCCAGCCCAACCTGAGCCGGCTGCTGGGCCCGGGCTCGGTCTTCGCCCTCGACGGAGTCGAGCACCGGGCGCGGCGCAAGCTGCTCACCCCGCCGTTCCATGGAAAGAGCATCCGGGCCTACGAGCAGATCGTGGTGGAGGAGACCCTGCGCGAGATCGAATCCTGGCCGCAGGGAACCGAATTCGAAACGCTCGAGCCGATGATGCACATCACGCTCAACATCATCCTGCGTGCGATCTTCGGTGCCGACGGTGTCGAACTGCAGCGCCTGCGCGAGCTGATCCCGAAGTGGGTGACGCTGGGTTCGCGGCTGGCCGTGTTGCCCTCGCCGAAACGCGAAATGCCTTGGACGCCTTGGGGAAGACTCGTCCAATACCGCCGGGAGTACGAGAGCCTGGTGGACACGTTGATCAGCCGGGCGCAGAGCGACCCCAACCTCGAGGATCGCACCGATGTGCTGTCGCTGTTCCTGCGCAGCACCTACGAGGACGGCTCGGCGATGACGCGCGGAGAGATCGGCGACGAACTGCTGACTCTGCTGGCCGCCGGCCACGAGACCACCGCGTCCACGCTGGCGTGGGCCTTCGAGCGGATCTCCCGCCACCCCGAGGTGCTGAGCCGGTTGGTCGCCGAGGCCGACACCGAGGACAACTCCTACCGGCAGGCCACGATCCTGGAAGTCCAGCGCAATCGGACGGTGATCGACTTCTCCGGCCGGCATGTCCAGGTGCCGAGCTATGAACTCGGCGAATGGGTGGTGCCGCAAGGCTATTCAGTGATGGTCAGCCTGTGCCAGCTGCACGAGAACCCGGAGATGTTCGAAGATCCGGAGCGCTTCGACCCGCTGAGGTTTCTCGACAGCAAACCCAACACGTTCGCCTGGGTCCCGTTCGGCGGTGGAACCCGGCGCTGCATCGGCGCGGCATTCGCCAACATGGAGATGGACGTCGTGTTGCGTACGGTGTTGCGGCACTTCACGATTGCGACCACCAGCGCGCCCGGGGAGAAATGGCACTCACGGGGCGTAGCGTTCACCCCGAAAAAGGGTGGGCGCGTCGTGGTACACCGCCGCGTTTCCTAGCGCGAGCAGACGCAAAGTGCCGGCGACACGCCGGATTTCGGAGTGCTTTGCGTCTGCTCGGCGGAGAGCGCGAAGGCTAGACCTGAGCCCGCTTCGGTAGCTTCCAGCCCGCCCGCGGGAAGTGGCAGGTGTAGCCGTTCGGGTAATGCAGCAGGTAGTCCTGATGCTCGGGCTCGGCCTCCCAGAAGTCGCCGGCCGGCGTCACCTCGGTGACCACCTTGCCCGGCCACAGCCCGGAGGCGTCCACGTCGGCGATGGTGTCCAACGCGACCTGCTTCTGCTCGTCGTCGAGGTAGAAGATCGCCGACCGGTAACTGGTGCCGACGTCATTGCCCTGCCGGTTCTTCGTGCTCGGATCGTGGATCTGGAAGAAGAACTCGAGCAGCGCGCGGAAATCGGTCTGCGCCGGGTCGTACTCGATCTCGATGGCCTCGGCATGGCCGGGATGGTTGCGGTAGGTGGGGTGATCGTTCTGGCCACCGGTGTAACCAACGCGGGTGGAAACCACACCGGGTTGTTTGCGGATCAGGTCCTGCATGCCCCAGAAGCAACCGCCCGCCAGGATCGCCCTCTTGGTTTGACTCATGCGTCCTCCTTGGAAGTCTCGAACAAACGTCGGTATTCGCCGTAGCCCTGCGCCTCGAGGTCGTCGAGGTGGATGAATCTCAGCGAAGCGGAGTTGATGCAGTAGCGCAACCCTCCCTGCGCCCGGGGGCCGTCCTTGAACACGTGGCCCAGATGGCTGTCGCCACCGGCCGAGCGGACCTCGGTGCGGACCATCAGATAGCTGAAGTCCCGTTTGGTGACGACGTTCGCTTTTCCGGGGGACGTCTCGATCGGCTTGGTGAAACTGGGCCACCCGGAGCCGCTCTCGAACTTGTCGATCGAGGCGAACAACGGCTCGCCCGAGACGACGTCGACGTAGATGCCCGGCTCGTGGTTGTCCCAGTACTCGCCGGTGAAGGGCCGCTCGGTTCCGTTTTCCTGAGTGACCCGGTATTGCTCGGGGGACAGCGCGGAGACGGCAGCGGGATTGCGGTGGTAATCGCGCGACATGCACCTATCAACCTCAATGGTCGTTCGGATAGTTCCCACGTCAGAGATCCGTCAGAACCGACGCGTACTGCGGCGTGCGCGCCTCGGTGTCACAATTTGGCAGTCGGCACCGGGGCCGGTTCTGAGCAGGAAAGTTTGACGCGATGCGGCTTCGCCAGATCTGCATTCCCATGCACGTTCGACGCCGGGCCTCATGTACCGGGTGAGGCTGCTGGACTTCACCGGCAGTGACTTCCACGGCGCGCAGCAGATCCGGTTGCTGCGCATCTATCTCGCGCTCACGACATTCCTCTACGTCTACGGCGTCGTGTTCACCATCTGGCCGCTGCGCCCGGAACTGACCTACGCGAACCCGCTCGGAGGTGTGCTTGCGATCGTGCTCGGCATCGCCGCGCTGATCTGGCTGGCCGTCAAGCCGAACCACCCGGGACCGGCCACTCTGGCCGCCATCGTTGCGACCCCGCTGGTGATGGCGTTCCACATCGCGATCACCGCCGAGCTCGCCTGTCTGATCGCGCCGATGTTCCTGGCGATGTATTTGCGGGCGTTCTATCCGCCGCGGCGCGCCGCCGTGCTCATCGGTTTCCTGACGTTGGCCGCGGTGGCAGGGCTGGCGGTCGCGCCGCTGCCCAAGCTCTACATCGACTACCTGATCTGGGTCATCGCGATCGTCGGCGCGGGGGAGTCCTTCGGGCTGGTGATGCGGGCCTTGGTCACCAGTGCGTGCACCGATCCACTGACCGGTCTGCTGAATCGGGCCGGCTGGGAGATCGCCACGCGGAACCTGTTGGCGCGCAGGCGATCACCGAAGTCGACGATCACGGTCGTTGTGATGGACCTCGACGGCTTCAAGCAGCTCAACGACACCCGCGGGCATCTCGCGGGTGATGAGCACCTGACCGGCCACGCGCGCCGGTGGCGCGACCTGGTGCCGCGCAATGCCGTGTTGGCGCGGCTCGGCGGTGACGAGTTCGCCGCCTGCATAGCCGACCGTGATGCGTCATTGGCACAACGGTTCGTCGCCGACGTCGGGCGGCACACCCCCGACACCAGCGTCGGGGTGGCGTCGCAGCCCGGCGATACCGCCGACATCGCGGCGTTGTACGCCCTGGCCGACGCCGAGTTGTACGCCGCCAAGGGTCGCAACCGCCGCAAGACCGACCGCTGAGCCGCAACCGCGTGGGCAGTGGCGGCAGTAAAGCGCCGCCGTGGGGCGTGAAGCCGGCGGGAGCGGGTAGGGCACAAACATGATTACTCGGTGGATCGTTCTGTTTGTCGGTGTGGCGGCGTTGATCGTGGGCATCGCAGGGCTTGTCACTCCCGTCTCCGCGGGGCCCGGGAATCGCGGTCCCACCGTTGCGGAACCTCTGAGCGTCGACTGTGGCATTGCGGTCTCCCCCGACCTCTCAGCCGCCCGCGAGGCGACTGTCCTGGGTGGAAAGAACATGCCCAGCCCGCCCGGTGCACCGGGAACGCCAGGTCTCGCCCAACCGCATGACGACATCATCGTCAACACCGACTACGTGTCGTTGTGTCGCGAAGAACTCACGGATCGACGGATCTGGACCGTCACCCTTGCCGCGCTGGGAGTCGTAGCGGTCCTCGGAATCGGACTGGCAGCCGTAATCTTCCGTCGACCGAGTGCGGGCGCCGACGCGTCGTCCTCATCGTGAGATTCTCGACATGCGCACTAGAACATGTTCTAGTTTGACTCTGTGGCGCGATTCTCTCGTGAAGAACTGACGGAAGCTTTTGCAACGTTCGAGCAGACGGTCGCCGACGCGGCCCGCTCGCACGACTGGGACGCCTGGGTGAGTCACTACACCCCCGACGTCGACTACATCGAGCACGCGATGGGCACGATGAAGGGCCGCGAGGAAGTGCGCGCCTGGATCACCAAGACCATGGGCAGCTTCCCCGGCAGCTACATGACCGAGTTCCCGTCGCTGTGGGCCGTGTTCGACGAGGAGACCGGGCGAGTCATCTGCGAGCTGGACAACCCGATGCGCGACCCCGGCGACGGCACGATCATCAGCGCCACCAACATCTCGATCGTCACCTACGCCGGCGACGGCCTCTGGTCGCGCCAGGAGGACATCTACAACCCACTGCGGTTCCTGCAGGCGAGCATGAAGTGGTGCAAGAAAGCCGAGAAGCTCGGCACCCTGGACGATGAAGCCGCCGCCTGGATGCGCGCCAACGGCGGCTTCAAGTGAGCGGTCCCAAGCTCGTCATCGGGGCCAACGGGTTCCTCGGCTCGCACGTCACCCGGCAGTTGGTCGCCGACGGACACCAGGTGCGAGTCATGGTGCGGCCGAAGGCTTCCACGATCTCCATCGACGACCTCGACGTGCAGCGCTTCGTCGGCGACATCTGGGACAACGACGTGCTGCGCGAGGCGATGGCCGGCGTCGACGACGTCTACTACTGCGTGGTCGACGCCCGCGGTTGGCTCCGCGATCCGGCACCGTTGTTCCGCACCAACGTCGAGGGCACCCGCAATGTGCTCGACATCGCCAGGGATGCGAACCTGCATCGCTTCATCTTCACCAGCAGCTACGTCACCGTCGGGCGCCGTCGCGGCCGGACGGTCACGGAAGCCGACATCATCACCGACCGTGGACTCACCCCGTACGTCCGGTCCCGGGTGCAGGCCGAAGAACTGGTACTGCGCTACGCCCGCGAACATGGCCTGCCCGCGATCGCGATGTGCGTGTCCACGACCTACGGCGGCGGCGACTGGGGGCGAACCCCGCACGGCGCCATCATCGCCGGGGCTGCGTTCGGCAAGCTGCCGTTCGTGATGGGCGGTATCGAACTCGAAGCCGTCGGCGTCGACGACGCGGCCCGCGCGATGATCCTGGCCGCCGAACGCGGCCGGGTCGGTGAGCGCTACCTGATCTCGGAGAAGATGATCAGCAACGCCGAAGTGGCGCGCATCGCGGCTCTGGAGGCGAACATGCCGCCGCCGACGAAGACGATCCCGCTGCCGGTCGCCTACGCGCTGGCCGCGTTGGGCACCGCCAAAGCTCGGCTGCAGAAGACCGACGAGAAGCTGTCGCTGGGCTCGCTGCGGCTGATGCGTGCCGAGGGGCCGCTGGACTGCAGCAAGGCCGTCCAGGAATTGGGTTGGCAGCCGCGCCCCGTCGAGGAATCCATTCGGGAGGCCGCGCGCTTCTGGGTCGGGCTGCGCGAGGCGAAACGGCAGGCGAAGGCAACCCGGTCGGAGTGATCAGGCGCTGAACCCGCCCGCGGGCGAATACGTGTCCCGCGTATGACGCCACGCATCTTTGCCCTGTCCCTCGCCATCGCGTTCGCTGCTGTTCTCCTGGTGGCGGCGTGTTCGGCGGGAACCAAAGCCTCACCGTCGTCCGCTCCGTCCGCGGCCGGCCCGACGATCAGCATCGCGGACATGAAATTCAGCTCACCGGCCCCGGTGTCGCCCGGGGCCACCGTCACCGTCACCAATGCCGACGGGGTCGAGCACACCGTCACCGCCGATGCCGGCGCCGCGTTCAACGTGGAGGTCGGCGACAAGGGCACAGCCACGTTCACCGCGCCCAGCAAGCCGGGAACCTACCCCTACCACTGCACCTATCACCCGGCGATGCACGGACAACTCGTCGTCCAGTGAGGGCGATCAACGTTCGTCGGGTGCGGCTAGATTCTTGCCATGGCCACAATCAACGGCGCCGTGTCGCACTGGTTCACCGAGCTTCCCCGGCCGCGTCCCGCCCTGCCCGGTGACCGCGACGCCGACGTCTGCATCGTCGGCGCCGGCTACACCGGGCTGTGGACCGCCTACTACCTGAAGAAGGCGGACCCGTCATTGCGGATCGTGGTGCTGGAGGCCCGGTTCGCGGGGTTCGGCGCCTCCGGCCGAAACGGCGGCTGGCTGTCCGGCCTGGCACCGGGCCACCGCGGGCTGCTGGCCAAGAAATACGGCCGCGCCAACGTCGTCGCCTGGCAGCAGACCCTCAACGCCGCCGTCGACGAGGTGATCGACGTGGCCGCCCATGAAGGCATCGAGGCCGACATCGTCAAGGGCGGCAACCTCGAGGTGGCCCGCAACCCCTCGCAGGCCCGCAGGCTGCGCGCCGAGGCCGACGAGGATCGCGAGTGGGGCACCGACGGCATCGAACTATTGACCGCCGCCGAAGCAGCCGAGCGGATCCGGGTTGACGGCCTGGTGCTGGGGATGTTCAACCCGCACTGCGCCCGCATCCAACCCGCCAAGCTGGCCCGCGGACTCGCCGACGTCGTGGAACGACTCGGCGTCACCATCTACGAACAGACCCCGGTCACCACGATCAGCCCGGGCCGGGCGGAGACTCCGCGGGGCGTGGTTCGCGCGCCGATCGTGCTGCGGGCCACCGAGGGCTTCACCGCCCGGATGCGTGGGCTGCGGCGGCGCTGGCTGCCGATGAACAGCGCGATGATCGCCACCGAGCCGATGTCTGACGACCTCTGGGCGACCATCGGCTGGGCGGGCCGGGAAACGCTTGGCGATCTGGCGCACGGGTTCTTCTACGCCCAGCGCACCGCCGACAATCGCATCGCGATCGGTGGCCGGGCCGTGCCCTATCGCTATGCCTCCCGCATCGACAACGACGGCGCGGTCGGCGCCGACACCATCACCTACCTGACCGGGGTGCTCAACACCGCGCTGCCACAGACCCGCGGGGTGCCGATCGCCCATGGTTGGTGCGGCGTGCTGGGCGTCCCCCGGGACTGGTCGGCCGGTGTCAGCCTCGATCCGGCCACCGGACTCGGCGAGGCAGGTGGCTACGTCGGCCACGGCGTCACCGCGACCAACCTCGCCGGCCGGACGCTGACCGACCTGGTGCTCAAGCGGTCCACTCCGTTGACCGCGCTGCCCTGGGTCGGTCACCACTCGGCCACCTGGGAACCCGAGCCGCTGCGCTGGCTCGGGGTACGCGGCATGTACACCGCATACAAACTCGCCGATCGGCACGAGGACGGCGGGCGGGCGTCGACCTCCCCGATCGCGGTGATCGCGGACGCGATCGCCCGGCGGCCGTAGCGTGGGAATCATGAGTGCGTGACGGTGTTGCACCCACTACGCCTTGAGGAGGGACACCCGATGACCACACGTGAGATCAAAGAGCCCACCGCCGACCATCCGATCACGATCACCCCGACCAATGGGCGGGTGCAGGTGCGGGTCAACGGCGAGGTCGTCGCCGACACCCGCGCCGCGCTCGGCCTGGCCGAGTCCAGTTATCCTGTCGTGCAATACATCCCGCTCGGTGACGTCAACCCCGCGGTGCTGACCTGCACCACCACCCGGACGTACTGCCCGTACAAGGGCGAGGCGAGCTACTACAGCGTCACCACGGGCGACGCGACGGTCGAGGACGCGATCTGGACCTACCAGGAGCCCTACCCGGCGGTCGCCGCGATCGCGGGACACGTTGCGTTCTACCCGAACAAGGCCGACATCAGCGTCGTACCGGACTGACCAGGTGCCGGTCGAGCGTGTCCTGACCTTTCCTGGCCCCGCCAGCCCGGGACAGACGTTGTCGCCGCAACGCCGCGGCCCCGGCGACCCCTGCTATCAGCTCGACGGCGAGCGTGCGATCTGGCGCACCAGCCTGCAACCCAGCGGGCCGGTGACGGCCCGGATCTTCCGCATCGCTCCCGACACCGTGGGGTGCCAGGCGTGGGGCGACGGCGCCGACGAGTTCGTCGAGGCGCTGCCCGCGCTGCTGGGCCTCGACGACGACCCCGCCAGCTACCGTCCGCAGCACCCGGTCATCCAGGCCGCCGCCAAACGCGTGCCACATCTGCGCCTCGGCCGCACCGCACGGGTACTCGAGGCGTTGATCCCCGCGGTGATCGAACAGCGGGTCACGGGCGCCGATGCGTTTCGCGCCTGGCGGCTGCTGGTCACCAAGTTCGGCAGCCCAGCGCCCGGCCCCGCGCCCGCACGGATGCGGGTGCCGCCGCCGGCGGACGTCTGGCGTCGCATCCCGTCATGGGAGTTCCATCGCGCCAACGTCGATCCGGGCCGCGCCCGCACGATCATCGGCTGCGCGCAACGCGCGGATGCGCTCGAACGGTTGTCGGGCCGGATTGCGACCGATGCCCGCGACGCGCTCACCACGCTGCCGGGCGTCGGGGTCTGGACGGCGGCCGAAACCGCGCAGCGCGCATTCGGTGACACCGACGCGCTGTCGATCGGGGACTACCACATCTCGAAGATGATCGGTTGGACACTGATCGGCACCCCGGTCGATGACGCCGGCATGGTGGAGTTGCTGGAGCCGGAGCGCCCGCACCGGTACCGCGCGGTGCGCCTGCTCGAGGCCAGCCGGCTGGCGTACAAGCCGCGTTTCGGCCCGCGGCTGCCGGTGCAGCAGATCAGCAATATGTGACGCGGCTCTTACATCCGGTTACCCGCGCGACAACCCGGGTATGTGGCGGTCGAGATTGAAACGCGGAAGGAGCGATCAATGGCTGCGAAATTCACTGTTCCCGGATTGACCGAAGCTAAGGCCCGTAAGGTGACCGATCTCCTGCAGAAGCAGTTGAGCACCTACAACGACCTGCACCTAACTTTGAAGCACGTGCACTGGAATGTGGTCGGCCCCAACTTCATCGGCGTGCACGAAATGATCGACCCGCAGGTCGACCTGGTCCGCGGCTACGCCGATGAGGTTGCCGAACGGATCGCCACGCTGGGCGCGTCGCCCCAGGGCACCCCGGGTGCGATCCTCAAGGACCGCACGTGGGACGACTACAGCGTCGGCCGCGACACGGTGCAGGCCCATCTCGCCGCAGTCGATCTGGTGTACGACGGCATCATCGAGGACCTGCGCAACAACATCGAGGCGACCGAGGAACTCGACCCGGTGACCCAGGACATCCTCATCGGCCACGCCGCCGAGCTGGAGAAGTTCCAGTGGTTCGTGCGTGCCCATCTCGAAAACGCCGGTGGGACTTTGGCACACGAGGGCAAGTCGACGGAGAAGGGCGCAGCCAAGGCGGCGAAGTCGAAGAGCTAGCCTTTCGAGTCCAGCGCGTCGTCACGGACCGGACGGTCCGCTAGCTCCTCGGCGCGGCCGAACAGCAGTGGGTAAAGAGCACCCGCCACGGCCGCGCCGGCGAGCGGTGCCAGCCAGAACACCCACAGTTGCGCGGGTGCACCGTCTCCGTTGAAGAATGCGACACCCATCGAACGGGCCGGGTTCACCGACGTGTTCGAGATCGGGATAGAGATCAGATGGATCAGCGTCAGCATCAAGCCGATCGCCAAGCCGGCGAAGCCTTTTGGCGCGCGATCGTCGGTGGCACCCAGGATCACCAGTAAGAACAGGAAGGTCAGAAGAGCCTCGGCGATCACCACGGCCGCCAGCGAGTAGTGAAACGGTGAGTGCGCACCGAATCCGTTGGCGGCCATGTGGCCGGTCGGGGTGAAACCTTCTCTGCCTTTGGCGATCCAATAGATCACCGCACCGGCAGCCAGCCCGCCGACGACCTGTACCACCCAGTACGCCGGCAGCGCTTTCCATTCCACGCGCCGGGCCACGGCGGCGCCGAAGGTGACCGCCGGGTTGAAGTGGCCACCCGAGATCGTCCCGAAAGCGTAGACGCCGGCGAGCACGGTGAGGCCGAAAGCCAAGGCGACGCCGAGGAATCCGATCCCCACCGAACTGTCCTCGGCAGGGTTGGCGGCGAATACCGCTGCGCCGCAACCTCCCAAGACCAACAGGAATGTGCCGATGAATTCTGCGGCCAGTCGATGCGCCATCGTTGGAGCTCTCACTGGGGAACCCTTCTCGTCGGACGGGTCGATCTCCGCTGATGATCGCAGAGCGGCGCCCACGAAAGCACCGAACTTTGCTGAATCGTGTTGAGACGGTGACCTGTTTAGCCCGCGAAGTCGTCGCGCGGGCGTGGCACCTCGTGCGCCGAATCGGCCACCCGTTGGGCGCCGGCGCTGTCTCGATTGAGTCGCTGTGCCTTGTAGATCGATACCGGCGTGCGTGAGATCAGAAGGTAGGCGATCCCGACTGCGACGAGTGCGCACGGGATGACCGAGAAGGAACCGGTCATTTCCGCAACCATGATCATTACGGCCAGTGGTGCGTGAGCCACGCTTCCGAAGCACGCCATCATGCCGACCACCACGAAGAGGCCGGGCCCGGCGGGCAGGCCCGGCAGCCCGATGTCGTGCCCCAGCCGCCAGATCGCTGCGCCCACGAACGCACCGATGACCACACCGGGGCCGAAGATGCCTCCGGAACCTCCGGTGCCGATCGACAACGACGTAGCGACGATCTTGGCGAGCGGAAGCAACAGGACTATCCACAGCGGGATGGACAGCAGAGTGCTTGTGTCGGAGGCTTTTTGCGCCCACCCGTATCCGCTGGCAAGTACCTGCGGGATGGCGAGTGCGAGGACACCGACGAGGAGACCGCCGAGTGCCGGCTTTATGACCTTGTTGCCTGGCAGCTTGGCGGTCACGGAGACGGTGCCATAGAAGATTCGCGCGTACAGATATCCGAACGCCGCGGCGACGATGCCCAAAACGACGAACCAGATGAGGATCGCCGGTTGTTGGAATCGGAAATCGGAGGCCACGTAGCCGAACAGCGGCTCGAATCCCAGTATCGATCCGAACACGGAGAACGCAGTGGCCGAGGTAATGAATCCGGGGACCAGCACCTTGTAGTCGAAGTCTTCGCGATAGACGATCGAGGCCGCGAGTACCGCGCCCCCGAGCGGCGCCCCGAAGATCGCGCCGATGCCCGATCCGATGCCCAGCGATACTGCGATCCGTCCATCGTCATCGGTGAGGTTGAGCCAACGCGTCATCAACGAGCCGAAGCCGGCCGAGATCTGTGCCGCGGGTCCTTCCCGCCCACCCGAGCCTCCAGAACCGATCGTCAACGCACTGGCGATCGTCTTGACCACGATCGTCCGGCCCCTGATCGCCCGGGGGTCGCTGTGAACCGCCTCGATTGCAGAATCTGTCCCGTGGCCTTCAGCTTCGGGGGCGAATTTGGCCACGATCCACGCCGAGACCAGCGCGCCGCCGAAGGTCACCAGCGGTATGGCCCAAGGACGGACGAAGCCTGGTGACCCCGGCTGGCCGCCGTCGCCGACCGGCTTGGGGATTTGATAACCGCCGACGTAGCCGAGCAAAAATTGGCCGGTGTAGTCGAGCGCGAGATAGAAGGTGACGGCTCCCAGTCCGGCGATGATGCCGATGGAGATGCCGAGGATCAGCCATTTTCGCAGATAGCCGGACCTGCGAATGAAAGCGCCCAACCGGCCGCCCTGTTCGACGTCATGATTCTGACGCGGCCGCGGCATGGTGTGAGGCTAGCAGGATTGGTGGATCGCTGATGTCAATCCAGGACCGAGATCCCGAATGATATTGCAGATCAAGAGATATCGAGCACACCGCGTCGTCGTCGAGAGACCGCTCACGACGAGCAGGCCCATCCCGGGGCGATCGGCGGGCCGCCTGCGGACGCTCGATTAGGAAGCAGTGTGCAACTATTCCATACTGCAGTAGTGCCCGATGGACTCGGAATGCCCCGGAGAATCCCGTTGGCCAGTCGCAACCTGGTCGTCGGCTGGCTGCGGGACAGCCCGTCGGCGCTGGTGGCCCTTGCGGTCGCCGTCGGCGCGGTGACGGGTTTGGGCGCCGTTGGCTTCCGATACCTGATCACTTTTTTCACCAGGGTGTTCACCGGTTACGACGACTATTCCGGGCTGGGGCGGATACCAAGCGCGCACTGGCCGGCTCTGGGAGTTTGGTTCCTCCTGCTGACACCGGTGATCGCGGGGGCGATCTACGGACCCATCGTGCACAAGTTCGCGCCGGAGGCTCGGGGGCACGGTGTACCCGAGGTCATGTACGCCGTCAGCCATAAGGGTGGCCGGATTGCGCCCCAGGTCACCCTGGTCAAGGCGTTGGCTTCGGCGCTGTGCATCGGCGGCGGAGGCTCGGTCGGACGGGAAGGGCCGATCGTGCAGATCGGTTCGGCGGCCGGGTCCACGATTGCGCAAATCCTTCGGCTCGACACCCCACGGGTCCGGCTTCTGGTTGCGTGTGGGGCCGCGGCCGGAATCTCGGCAACGTTCAACGCCCCGCTGGCCGGCCCCTTCTTCGCCATGGAACTCATCCTTCGGGACTTCGCCGCCCAGTCTTTCGGCGCCGTCGTGTTGTCGAGTGTCACCGCTGACGTCGTGGGGCGGGCAATGCTGGGCAACCAGCCGTTTCTCTCGCTGCCGTCGTTCGCCGTGCACAACGTGGCCGAGTACTTCCTCTATGCGGTGCTCGGCGTGGCGGTAGGCGTGGTCGGGGTTGCCTTCTCGAAGATCCTCTACCGGGTGGAAGACCTGTGCGACTGGCTGTGGCGTGGGCCGGAATGGGCCAGACCCGCGGTTGGTGGGTTGCTCCTCGGCGGCGTCCTGCTGGCTCTGCCCCAGATGTACGGTGTCGGCTATCCGGTCCTGGAGAACGCAGTCGAGGGTCGGTACGTGATTGGCATGTTGTTGCTTCTCATGGTGGGCAAGATGTTTGCCACCAGCCTCACTATCGGGATCGGCGGCTCCGGCGGAGTTTTCGCGCCGACGTTGTTCGTCGGCGCCATGGCGGGAACCGCGTTCGGCACCGTAGCCCATGGCCTGTTTCCCACGATCACCGAAACCGCGGGGGCATACGGGTTGATCGGGATGGGCGCGGCGCTGGCCGGTGCGACACGAGCGCCGATCACCGCGGTGGTGATCCTGTTCGAACTCACCGGCGAGTACTCGATCATCCTGCCGTTGATGGCAGCTGTGGTGATGGCTGCCGGTACTGCGCATCTGCTGTCGAAAGACACCATCTATACGGCCAAGCTGTGGCGTCGGGGGGTTGACCTCGACAAGCCGCCGGTCGAATTGCCCGACCTGCGTGCTGCCGATCTCGCTGTGCCTGCGCCAGAGCCCCTGTCGGTGGACAGTTCGATGACCGCCGCCGCCAGGGCACTGGCGCAGACGACGTTCGGCATGTTGCCGGTGGTGACCAAGGACGGGCAGTACGCCGGGTGCGTCACGGCCCAGGATGTGGCCGAGGCGCTTGATGAAGTAGACGTCCCGAGCACGGTGTCGGACTTGGTCAAGCCGGTTGCCGCCATCGCATCTGACGCCGATGTCCGCCGTATCCTCGACGCGCTCAAGGGCCGGGGAGGCAGTGGTCTGCCGGTGCTGAATCCAGACCGGAGCTGCCTTGTCGGATGGGTCACCTATGAAGCGGTGCTGGCCAGGCTGCACCCGTAAACGGGCTGCCGAGCGACCTCCATTCATGTGACGTAGCCCTCTTGCGCATACCACCCGGGGTATATACCGTTGATCGGTAGATACCCCCCACGGTATGGGTTTGGAAGGGCCGGTGAATGCGATGGTGGCGTTGACGGTGGCGCTGGCGATTGCGGTCGGCATCTCTTTGGGCCTACTCGGAGGTGGCGGCTCGATCCTCACGGTGCCGCTGCTGGCCTATGTGGCCGGCATGGACGCCAAACATGCGATCGCGACGTCACTACTGGTGGTCGGCGTGACCAGTGCCGTGGGTGCGATCTCACACGCCCGCGCCGGGCGGGTGCAGTGGCGGACCGCCCTGCTGTTCGGCACCACGTCCATGGTGGGCGCATACAGCGGCGGCCAGCTGACTCGATTCATCCCCGGCGACGCGCTGCTCGTGGCGTTCGCGGTGATCATGGTGGTCACCGCGATCGCGATGCTGCGCGGGCGCAGAACTCCGACCGGTACAGCGCCCACCGGCGCAGCGCTGCTCGCCAAGACCGCTGCCCTGGGTCTCGCGCTGGGTCTGGTCACGGGAACCGTCGGTGCCGGTGGCGGATTCCTGGTGGTTCCCGCCCTCGTGCTGCTGGGCGGGCTGGCGATGCCGGCCGCCGTGGGGACGTCGCTGGCGGTCATCGCGATGAACTCGTTCGCGGGCTTCGCGGGCTACCTGTCGGTTGTGCAGATCGACTGGGCTACGGCGCTGATGGTGACCGCCGCGGCTGTGGTCGGCGCATTGATCGGATCGAGGTTCGCCGCCAGGGTCAACCCCGAGGTACTCCGCAAGGCATTCGGGTGGTTCGTCCTGATCATGGCCTCGGTCATCCTCGGCGAACAACTCGATCCGATCGTCGGCTACGTCGGCGTTGCGCTGACAGGTCTTGTGCCCGCATTCATGTTCGCGTGCAACCACATTGACGCGTGTCCTCTGCACAGCATGCTGGCCCGGCCCCCCGCCGCGGCCCGGACAACCTGATCATCCCGGGGTGCCGCCGCAGTCGGCGCCGGATTTGGTCAGATCCTGCCAAGGCCTTGTCTGACAGCAGCAGAATCAGGCGTCGAGGTCTTGCTGCACCAGCTCGGCGATCGCCTTGCAGGCTGCCTCGTCCTCGGAGGCGACGGTCACCTGGGCGCCGTTACCCGCGCCCAGGGTCATGATCATCAGTGCCGAACCGGCGTCCACCGGCTCGCCGCCGTCCACCGCCAACGTCACCGGAACCCCGGCGTTGACAGCAGCTTCCGAAATGATCGCGGCGGGGCGGGCGTGCAATCCGATCGCCGAGCCGACGATGACGGTCTTGGTGTGCATGAGACTCCTTTGTTTCGTTTCTCGAACTGCGTTGACTAGGCGGTCACCGGAGTGGTGGCCGTCTTACGGACGAACTGCTTGGCGGCGACGACGGCGAACCCGCCGACGGCGGTGCCCGCGGCCAGCGCCACCAGGAACCAGACCAGGTTGCCGATCGCGAAGAACACGAAGATGCCGCCGTGAGGTGCCTTCAGTGTCACATCGAAGGCCATGATCAGCGCACCGGTGACGGCACCGCCGGCCATCATCGACGGGATGACCCGCAGTGGATCGGCAGCCGCGAACGGGATGGCGCCCTCGGAGATGAACGAGGCGCCCAACAGCCAAGCGGCACGGCCGTTCTCACGCTCCGGCTCACTGAACAGGCCGGGCCGGATGGTGGTGGCCAGCGCCATCGCCAGCGGGGGCACCATACCGGCGGCCATCACCGCGGCCATGATCCGCAGCGAGGCCGGATCGGCGACGTTGAGCCCGGCGGTCGCGAAGGCGTACGCCGCCTTGTTGACCGGGCCGCCGAGGTCGAAGCACATCATCAGGCCGAGGATCACGCCGAGCAGAATCACCGAGGCGCCGGTGAGGCCGTTGAGCCAATTGGTCAGCCCCGAGGTGATCGCGGCCAGTGGGCGGCCCAGCAGCAGGAACATCAACAGGCCGACCACCAGGGACGCACCCAACGGGATGATCACCACCGGCATCAATCCGCGGGCCCACTGCGGCACGTTCGCCTTGCTGATCCACAGTGCCGCGAAGCCTGCGATCAGACCGCCGACGATACCGCCGATGAAGCCGCCGCCGACGAACACCGCGACTGCGCCTGCGGTGAATCCCGGTGCGATACCGGGACGATCGGCGATGGCGAACGAAATGTAGCCGGCCAATGCGGGGACCAGAAAGCTGAACGCCAGCCCGCCGAGGGTGAACAACACCGCACCGAGGTACTGCGTGAAACCCCCGCTGGGCAGGTTGGTCAGCGAGTTGGTGGTGGCGATCAGATTACCCAGCGACTTGGTCGCCCCGTCCGGGGTGTTGGCGATGTCGTAGCCGGCGAACAGGAAGCCCAGCGCGATCAGCAGACCGCCGGCGGCGACGAACGGGATCATGTAGCTGACGCCGGTCAGCAGGATCTGCCGGATCCGGGTGCCCCATCCGACCCCGCCGGCAGGTGCATCGCTGTCGGCGGTTGCCGCGCTGCCCTCGACTCGAGCGGCCTTCGGATTGTCCGCGGCAGCAACAGCTTCCGCGATCATGGTGTCGGGTTCGTTGATGGCCCGTTTGACGCCGGAGGCGATCACCGGTTTTCCGGCGAACCGCTGCCGGTCCTTGACGCCGACGTCGGTGGCGAAGATGACGGCATCGGCGCTGCTGATGGTCTGCGCACTCACCGGGGTGCTGCCCGAGGAGCCCTGGGTCTCCACCGTCAGGTTCACCCCAGCGCGTTCGGCGGCCAGCTTGAGCGCATCGGCGGCCATGTAGGTGTGGGCGATTCCGGTCGGGCATGCGGTGATGGCGATGATCGACTTCGACTGTGTAGCAGGCGCGGTAGCGGCCGGTGCGGCCGCAGGCGTGGCGCCGTCGGGGTTGACCACACCGTCGACCAGGCCCACCACATCGTCAGCTGACTTGGCCTCGCGCAACGACTGCACGAACTCGGGGCGCACCAGCGCACGAGCCAGGCTGGACAACAGCTTCATGTGCTCGGCCCCGGCACCGTCCGGCGCGGCGATCAGAAACACCAGATCCGCCGGACCGTCGGGTGCGCCGAAGTCGACTTTCGGTGCCAGCCTGGCGAATCCGATCGACGGCGTGGACACCGCGGCCGATCGGCAGTGCGGGATCGCGATACCGCCGGGAAGTCCGGTGGCCGACTGCGCCTCACGCGCCATGGCCGCGGCCTGAAGTGCCGCACCGTCATTGACACGGCCACTTTCGGCCAGCCGGGTGGCGAGCCGCCCGATCACCGACTCCTTGTCCGAGCCGGCGTCGACGTCGAGCAGCACCAACTCGGTGCTGATGATCGTGGAGTTCGTCATGGTGGCCTTTCGGGGTCTAGGGATGCGCGGGGTAGGGCGATATCGAGGTGACCGCCACCTCGTCGAGATCGATCTGGGCCGGTGACGGCAGCGCCGAACCGGGAAGCGCCGCAGCGGCGCTGCCGTAGGCGACGGCCATCTGCAGCCGCCCCGGTGCCTCGGCACCACCGACGTCGGCGCGGATGTAACCCGCCAGGGACGAGTCGCCGGCGCCGACGGTGCTCCGTGGTGTGATCGGCGGCGGCGTGGCCAGCCAGCTGCCGGTGTCGTTCACCAGCAGCGCGCCCGCGGCGCCCAACGTGGCGAGCACGGTCTTGGCGCCGCGGTCGATCAGCAACTGAGCGGCGGCAACCACCGGGTCCGGATCACCATGGGCCAGAGCATCTTCCAGAGCCTGCGCGTCGACACCGGTCAGACTGGCAAGCTCTTCGGAGTTCGGCTTGATCACGTCGGGGGCGGCGGTGCCGAAGCCGGCGGCCAGTGCGGCCAGCGGCGCGTCGGAGGTGTCCACTGCCACCTTGCAGTCGTAGGGCTGCAATTGAGCCACCACGTCGGCGTACCAGCCGTCGGGGACACCGGGCGGCAGCGATCCCGACAGCACCACCCATCGCGCCTCGGCGGCGTGATCGAGGATCGCCTGGGTCAACGCGGCGAGCGTGATCTCGTCGATCACCGCGCCGGGTTCGTTGATTTTGGTTGTGGTGCCGTCTGATTCGGTGATCGCGAGGTTGGTGCGGACCGCGCCGTCGATCGGCACCGCGTAGAACGGCACAGCGCACGACAGCAGCGCCGTGACAAGCGGATCGTGGCGGGCGGCGGGCAGCACGGCGAGGGTGTCGAGCCCGGCCAGTGTCAGTGCCCGCGCGACATTGACGCCCTTACCGCCCGGTTCCGTGGTCACCGATTGCACCCGGTGCACGGCGCCGCGGACCAGGGTCGTCGGCAGCGTCACCGTCCGGTCGATGCTCGGGTTGGGCGTGACGGTGACGATCATGATTCCCCTCCTGCCAGGACGACTTCGACGCCCTGCTCGGTCAATGCGGCCCGGTCGGCGGCGGTGATCTCCGGGTCGGTGATGAGCGCGTCGACGTGGTCGATCGAGGCGAAGCTGACGAACTCCTCCCGGCCGATCTTCGAGGAATCGGCCAGCACCACGACGTAGTTGGCGCAGCGCACCATCGCGCGTTTGACCGCGGCTTCCTCGCTGTCGGGGGTGGACAGGCCGTGCCGCACGGTGACCCCGTTGGCGCCGATGAACGCGATGTCCACCCGGAGCGTGTCGAGGGTGCGCAGAACCGGTTCCCCGACGGCGGCCTGGGTCAGGCCGCGGACCCGCCCGCCCAACAGCTGCAGATTTACCGACGGCATTCCGGCCAGCCGCGCGGCGATCGGCACCGAATTGGTCACCACCACCAGTTCTCGGTCGGCAGGCAGCATTGCCGCGACCCGTGCGGTGGTGGTGCCGGCGTCGAACAACACGGTGGCGCCCGACAGCGGGAGGAAATCGGCGGCGGCCCTGGCGATGGCCTCCTTGTGGTCGGCACGGGTGGTCTCCCGTTCGTCGACCCCGGGCTCCACCACGTGTAGTGCGCGCACCGGGACCGCGCCGCCGTGTACGCGTCGCAGCACACCGGCCCGGTCGAGCGCAGCGAGATCTCGGCGGACGGTCTCGGTGGTGACGTCGTAGGCCTGGGCGAGTTCTGCGACCGACACTCGTCCCTGGGACAGCACTCGGTCCGCGATCGCCTGCTGACGTTCCTCCGGGTACACGATTCTCCGTTTGTGTGGGCTAAGCGCCGTATTGAATGTTGATATGTGTTGTTTTACTCCCGATCGTGTTGACTTGTCAATGATTTGTTGTAACGTAGTTCACATGACCGTCTCCTCTACGCCTACCTCACTCGGTGCCGGACAGGTGCTGCGCGGCGTTCCGGTTGTCCCCGGTGTCCGCTACGCACCGGTCATCCGGCCCGGCCGGCTGCCCGCGATCTCCGAACTCGACTC
The DNA here is from genome assembly GCF_002086695.1 of Mycolicibacterium rhodesiae. Classification (GTDB taxonomy): domain Bacteria; phylum Actinomycetota; class Actinomycetes; order Mycobacteriales; family Mycobacteriaceae; genus Mycobacterium; species Mycobacterium rhodesiae. Next base: position 346,105 of record NZ_MVIH01000002.1, on the reverse strand, counting down.
CGGCGAACAGATCGGTGAAGGACAGCGCGATTCTGAGGCCTCTCGGTTCGGCGCCGCCGCGTCTGCCGTCGCCGACCGACTGCGCGCGCGTGCCGCTCTCGCGACGGGGGCCGCCTCGGAGGTGCTGGCCGCCACGGCGATGCTGGCCCAGGATCGGGCCTGGCTGGGTGCGGCGGAGAAACGCATCAAGGAGGGCACGCCTGCGGTGCGCGCCACCGCCGAGGCCGTTGCGCAGTTCGTCGACCTGTTCACCAAGATGGGCGGGTTGATGGCCGAACGTGTCACCGATCTACGCGATATCCGCGACCGGGTGATCGCCGAACTGAGCGGACTGCCCGAACCCGGAGTGCCGGTGCCGGATCATCCCGCCATCCTCTGCGCAGAAGACCTGGCCCCGGCCGACACCGCGGGACTGGATCCCGCTCTCGTTGTCGGCTTGGCCACCACGCTGGGCGGGCCGACCAGCCACACCGCGATCATCGCCCGCCAGCTCGGGATTCCGTGTGTGGTCGCGGTCCATGGCCTCGACGACCTCGCGGCCGGTACCGACGTCCTGATCGACGGGACCCGCGGCACCATCGCGGTCTCACCCGACCCGGCCGAGGCTGCCGCCGCGGTCGAGGCCGCCGATGCGGCGAACGCCGCAATGGCGGGCTGGAGCGGTCCCGGTGCCACCTCCGACGGCCATCCGGTGTCGATCCTGGCCAACGTGCAGGACGGTTCGGCCGCGCGCGCCGCCCGGGAGACCCCGGCGGAAGGCATCGGCCTGTTCCGCACCGAGCTGTGCTTCCTCAACCGCGACACCGAGCCGACCGTCGAGGAGCAGGCCGGCATCTACGGCGAAGTGCTCGACGCGTTCGCCGGACACAAGGTCGTCATCCGCACCCTGGACGCCGGATCCGACAAGCCGCTGAAGTTCGTCGGCCATCCCGACGAGGCCAACCCGGCGCTGGGCGTTCGGGGTATCCGCATCGAGGCGATTCAGCCTGACATCCTCGAGCGCCAGCTCGACGCGATCGCGCTGGCGGCCGAGCAGACCGGTAATGCCCCGTGGGTGATGGCGCCGATGATCGCCACGCCGGAGGAGGCCGAGCGGTTCGCCGACCGGGCCCGCCGGCGGGGCCTCGTGCCCGGCGTGATGATCGAGGTGCCGGCCGCCGCGCTGCTGGCCGAGCACATCCTGGACCACGTCGAGTTTCTCTCGATCGGCACCAATGACCTTGCCCAGTACACGATGGCGGCCGACCGGATGTCGGCCGAGCTGGCGACGCTGACCGATCCGTGGCAGCCGGGAGTGCTGGCCCTGGTTGCCCAGACCGCCCGCGCCGGGGCCAACCGCGGCAAGCCGGTGGGGGTCTGCGGCGAAGCGGCCGCCGATCCGCTGCTGGCGTGCGTACTGGCCGGCCTCGGGATCACGTCGCTGTCCGCGGCGGCCGCCGCAGTGACGGGAGTCGGCGCCAAGCTCGCCTCGGTTACGTTGCAGCAATGCCGTGACGCCGCCGCCGCGGTGCTGACCACGGCAAGTGCCGCCGACGCGCGGGCCGCGGCGTTGGGAGTGCTCGACTGAGGAATTAATCGGACTGTAGTCCGGTTATGCCGACCATGCCAGCAGTAACCGCAGACACCTTGTCGCTACCGCGCCTGCGCGCGGCCGCTCCGTCCGACACCGAACGGCCCGTCCGGTCCGTCACCACCGGGCCCCGCGGGTACGAAGGCGAGGGCTTTCCCGTCGTGCGCGCGTTCGCCGGAGTCAGCGCCGCCGACCTCGACCCGTTCATCCACATGGATCAGATGGGTGAAGTCGAGTACTCACCCGGCGAGCCCAAAGGCACCGACTGGCACCCGCACCGCGGTTTCGAGACGGTCACCTACATGCTCGACGGGCGCTTCGCCCACCAGGACTCGCACGGTGGCGGCGGCCTGATCGCCGACGGCGCCACCCAATGGATGACCGCGGGCGCGGGCATCCTGCACATCGAGACACCCCCGGCCGAGCTCGTCGAGAGCGGCGGGCTGTTCCACGGCATCCAGCTGTGGGTCAACCTGCCCCGCGCGGACAAGTTCGCCGAGCCGCGCTACCAGTCGATCGAGGGCCAGGCTGTGCGCCTGCTGTCGTCCGACGACGGCGGGGCACTGGTGCGTGTGATCGCCGGTGAGGTCGACGGCTGGGCCGGACCGGGGATGACGCATACCCCGATCACGTTGGCCCACACCACTATCGAGGCCGGCGCGCAGCTGAATCTGTCCTGGCCGCGCGAGTACAACGCACTGGTCTACGTGCTCTCCGGGCGTGGCACTGTCGGTCCGATCGGACACCCGATCCAGCAAGGCCAGCTCGCGGTGCTCGGCCCGGGCGACCGCATCACGGTGGCTGCCGCGGCGTCCCAGGACTCCAACCGGCCGGCCATGGAGGTTCTCCTGTTGGGCGGCAAGCCAATTCGCGAGCCGGTGTTCCACTATGGGCCGTTCGTGATGAACTCCAAGTCGGAGGTCATCCAGGCACTCGAGGACTTCAACGCAGGCCGGTTCGGCACGGTTCCGCCCGGCGCGCTGATGCCGCACCGAGCCCGGTAGGGACGACGAGATCGACCTGGTGGTCGTAGATCGCGCCGGACGGCAACCCTCAGGTCGATCTCGACGCCACCTTCGCCAGCTCCGGCGGATAGGTGAGCTCCAGTTCGCCGATATTGGCCGCGGCGGTCACCAGCGGTAGTGCTGCCGACACCGCCAACCCGTCCGTGCCCGCCTCGGCTCGCAACGCGGGGACCAGGTCGTCGCTGATCGGTGCGGTCAATCCCATCGAGCCGCCGGGGGAGCCGTCGAATCGGGAGCAGATCGCCGCGGCGTGCGCCTCGAGCACTGCCCGCGCCCGCGGGTAGACCGCCAGCGGTGGCGGCACGATGTCGGCGATCAGGTCGGCGGCCGCGCGTAACCGAACAGCACGGCTGGACGCCCGCACGACCGGGGCACGGGAATCCGTCGGGCCACCGTTCTCCGAAAGATATTGGCGCACAGCATCATCGAGCGTTCGGGACACCGTCAACGCCTCGTGGCTCAGCGCGTTCACCTGATTCTCGGCCTGCTCGAAGGCGCCGCGAGTGACCCGCAGGACCGCCGCCCGCAGGTAACGCGACCCCACCTCGCGGGCCGCGTCGATGGCCTGCTGCACGGCGGTCTTGACCCCGCGCGGCCACAGCAGCAGCGACACCACGACGCCCACCGACGCGCCGACGACGACGTCCTCGATCCGGATCAGGCCGACGGCCCAACCGCTCGGCACGATCAGGTTGAACACGATCAGCACCATCATCGTGAACGCGGCCTGAGTGGCGGTGAACGAGCCGATCTCGGGCACGTACGCCGACCCGAAGGCGACCATCGGCAACAACACCCACAGCACGATCGGGTCGACGCCGAGCAGTTCGATGACGACGGCGCCGATGAGGAAGCCGATGACGGTCCCGATCACCGCACGCACGACGGTGGTGCCGGTGGTCAGCGCGCTGCTGCGCAGCACCGACAACGCGCCGAGCACCACCCAGAAGCCGTGCTGGACCGGGAACACGAACGTGACGAGCACGGCCAGCGCCAGGCCGAGTCCGGTGCGCAGGCTGTTGCGGGCGGTCACCGACCGGGTGGCCAGGTGCCCGCTGGTCAGGGCGGTGACGGCCTCGGTCTCGGAGTACACCCGGTCGGCGATCCCGGTCTCAGGCAGCCGGCGGCCCAAGACGCGTGCCCACACCGGCCGCGCGTCGGCGGCCGCGGCGCTGGCGATGAGCCGCCCGGTCACGCCGGTGGCCGCGCCGATGGTGCGCCGGGTGAGCAGGGTGCGGCCCAGCGCGATGGCGGCCTCGTCATCGGGTTCGGCGAGGAGGTCGACGATGTCCTGGCGGTACGTGCCGACCGCGATGGTTCGCAGGTCGATCAGCGCGGCGGCCAGCAGCGCGCGTTCGTCGGCCCGCGCGCCGGGACGGGTGATCAGCAGGATCTGCGCGCAGTCGCGCAGCACCCGCACCACCGGCTCGCCGATCGGCCCGAGCAGTTCGCCGGTATCGCCGGTGACGCGATCGCAGAGCCACTGCAGGTCGTCGACCACGCGGACCAACGCCCGGCTGCCCGCGGTCAGGGCCACCGGCCGGTAGGCGGCGCCGAGGAAGTTGGCCCGCAGCGCGTCCATCGCGGTGGTGACGTCGACAGCCGATGCGGTTCCCTCGATGCGGTCGGCCAGCACCGCGCAGACGGCCGCGGCGTGGCGGCGCAACTCGCCGTGATGGCGTGGCGGAAAGAGGAACAGTGCAGCCGGGACGCAGATCGCCAGCGCGATCAGCCAGCCGAGCAGCCGCTCACCGAGCGGGCCTGCCGGCGTGCACACCGGCAGCACGAAGGTCAGCAGGGTGGCCCGCTGGCCGGCCGCGATGATTTCGCTGAGAACCCCGGAGAACGTGACGGCCACCCCGATGAGGAATGTCAGCGTGATCGCCACCCACGGGATCGGTGCGGCCAGCGTGCCCAGGCAGATCAGTACCGCGCCGTTGAAGCCCAATCCGCCGTAGGCCAGCGCCCGGGCGTTCATGTTGCCCGGGAAGTCGACCACGATCAGCAGCGCGATCGACCCGAAGATGGTGAACAGGGGCGTCTGCGACCCGCCGCCGACCGCGAAGCTGACCGCGGCGGCGATCGGGATGACGATGGCGGCCCGCGCGGCACGTCGTGCGCCGTCGTTCTCGGGGTCGCGCGTCCGGATCCGATCGGCCGCCCGACGCCACAGGACAACCGGGGTCAACACCCTGTCACTGGGGCACGCTGGCGAAACTGCCCGAATCCAGTGCGTCGAGCATGTAGCGGGCGATCCAGCCGAACGTTCCGGGCTCGCGCGGCAGGATCGCCTGCTCATAGCCGATGAAGACGTAGACCGCCCACGCGGCGTACACCTCGGCTTGCCGCGCATCGCCGACGATTTCGATGGCCGAGTCGTAGAGGATCTTGTACCGCGCCCGGTCGACCTCGCTCTGGACGGCCAGCACATGGGGATCGACCGAACTCCACGACCGGATCGCAGCCTCGGCGCGGTGCGGCAGCGACAACCCGACTTCGATGATCGCCTCGATGCGGCTGCGCGGGTCGGACACCTCGCGGATGGCCTCGATCAGCCGGACGGTCCGGTCCTGCACCCAGTAGCCGACCAGGTCGCGGGTGAAGGCCGGCCAGCTGGCGAAATAGTGATAGAACGACCCGGTCGTAACGCCGAGTCGATTGCATACCTCGGCCAGTTTGAGTCCGCCGTAACCGACGTCGGCGAGTACTTCGAGACCGGTCTCGAAGTACGCCTCTCGGTTGGCAACGGTTGCCATGGGTCAAACGATAATGCGCGGGCCCCGCCAAGACAGAGGTGACGGGCGGGATCGTGACCAAGTTGCGCAGGCGGCTTGTGACCGCGGATCGATATTGGGGCAAGCTGGAATCACGCGATCGAATCGAGGAGTTGGCATGACCGTTCAGATCACAAGTGACCACGCGACCGAAGGCGGCGCCGCCGGCGTGCTCGCTGACGTGCGCCGGGTATTCAACAGCGGCCGCACCCGCTCACTGGCGTGGCGCTCCGAGCAGTTGCTCGCCGTGGAGCAGATGTGCGACGAACGGGAGCCGGAGATCGCCGCGGCTCTGGCCAGTGACCTGGGCCGATCTTCGTTCGAAGCCTGGCTTGCCGATATCGGCTCGACGAAGGCGGAAGCCGCTTTCGCCCGCAAGCAGCTGAAGAAGTGGGTGAAGCCCCAGAAATCCAGGCTTCCGCTGGCGCAGCAGCCCGGCCGGGCGTGGGTGCAGTACGACCCGCTCGGCGTGATCCTGGTGATCGGACCGTGGAACTACCCCTTCTATCTGTGCATGGCGCCGCTGGTCGCCGCGATCGCCGCCGGCAACGCCGCGGTGATCAAGCCGTCGGAGCTCGCGCCGGCCACCTCGGCGCTCATCGCGCGGCTGGTCCCGGAGTACCTCGACTCCGAGGCTGTCCGCGTGGTCGAGGGCGACGCGGCGGTCACCCAGGATCTGTTGGCCCGGGGATTCGACCACGCGCTGTTCACCGGTGGCACCGAGATCGGTCGCAAGATCATGGCGGCGGCCGCGCCGACTTTGACGCCGGTGACTCTCGAGCTGGGCGGCAAGAGCCCGGTGGTGGTGCTTCCCGACGCCGACCTGGACGTGGCGGCCCGCCGGATCGCGTGGATCAAGCTGATGAATTCGGGACAGACCTGCATCGCCCCGGACTACGTGTTGGCCGACCGCACGATCGTCGGCAAGCTGACCGACAAGATCGTGGCGACGATCGCGGAGTTCCGCGCCGAGGAGCAGGACCCATCGCTGCGCATCGTCAACGAGCGGCAGTTCGACCGGCTGGCGTCGTTGATCAGCGCGACCAGCGGGACCGTCGTCACCGGTGGCAGGTCGGACCGCTCGACACTGCGGATCGAGCCGACGGTGATCGTCGACCCGCCCGCCGACGACCCGGTGATGTCGGACGAGATCTTCGGCCCGATCCTGCCGATCCTCTCGGTGGATTCGGCAGATGCCGCCGTCGCCTTCGTCAACGCCCGGCCCAAGCCGCTGGCGCTGTACGTCTTCAGCGGGTCGCAGGCGGCGGCACGGGAGCTCGTTGACCGGGTGCCGTCGGGCGGGGCGGTCATCAACCACGTGGCGGTGCACTGCCTGGTTCCGCAACTGCCGTTCGGCGGGGTCGGCGCCAGCGGTATGGGTGCGTATCACGGCAAGTGGGGCTTCGAGACACTCAGTCACCGACGGGCCGTGCTCGCCAAACCTACAAAATTCGACCTCAAACTGATGTACCCGCCCTATACTGATCGTGCGATCAGGCTAATGCGCAGGGTCCTCTGATGCCCCGAAAACGCCACTAGCAAAGTCCACACAAATGTTCAGCAATCACTCGACGGCGAACATGCGCGCGATCGTAGAGATTTAGCGAATAGTCGTGCGAATTGCGTCCCGGGAAAATATGACGCTTCTGTCATCGTCCGATAACCGAACCGGAAACCGCATGTCAGGCGCGGATCACAGGTGAAACGACTGCTGTGGCAACGGAATCCGAAGGTCGAGCAAAACATGAACACATTTCTAATTTTGTTGACCTGAGCAAATGTCGTTCGCCGTCAAAAATATGCGCAAAGGTGTGGCACAATTTTGACTGTGCCGCATACAGCCAGTCGGGGCCCGGGTCGCCCCCCAGCAGCTAAGGCAGCGGAAACGCGCGAGCGCATCATGCGCGCTGCCCGTGAGGTGTTCAGCGAATTGGGGTATGACGCTGCCACCTTCCAGGCAATCGCCATCCGGGCCGACTTGACCCGACCTGCGATTAACCATTACTTCGCCAGCAAACGGCTGCTCTATCAAGAGGTCGTCGACCAGACGAACGCCTCGGTGATCGAGTCCGCCGTACATCAGTCCCAGCGGGAGAGCACTCTGGCGGGCCGGATCCGCGTGTTCATCGAGGCGGCCGTCCATGCCCAGGGTCAGGACCGCTCGGTGGCGGCCTTCCTGGTTACCTCGGTGCTGGAGTCCGAGCGACATCCCGAATTGGCCGAGTCCAACCACGACTCGCGGGAGTTCACCCGCGGGTACGTGAAAGCGGCCATCAAGGACGCCGTCGAGTCGGGCGAGGTTCGCGCGGACGTCGACATCGAGGCCGCTGCCGAGATGTTGATGGCCGTGATGTGGGGACTGGGCTTCTATGCCGGGTTCGTCGGCGATCAGGATCGCGTGACCGCGATCACCGACCAGTTCCTGCAGCTCCTCGACGGCCAGGGCTGGCGCACCGTCTCCTGAGCCGGTGACGTGGGCCACAGTCGCATAGCGTGGCTAAGTTTCTCGGTACCCTTGACGTATCAATCTGGCTGACCTGGGTTGATATCCGCCCCGGTGGGGCTTCACCCAGTGTCCAGCCGTCAAGCGACACCGAATGGGATACCGCTGCCGATGAGCACTACGCGTACTGACGACGACACCTGGGACATCGCGACAAGCGTGGGATCGACCGCTGTACTGGTGGCCGCCGCGCGGGCTCGTGAGACCGAGCAGTCCGATCCCCTGATCCAGGATCCGTACGCGCGAATCCTGGTCGAGGGGGCCGGGACCGGGATGTGGGAGCACTTCCTGGACGACTCGCTGGCCGACAAGCTCGAGAACGCCGAGCCTGAGGCCGCCGCGATGTTCGGCCACATGCTGAATTATCAGGCGGTTCGCACCCACTTCTTCGACGCATTCTTCGCCGACGCGGTGGCAGCCGGCATCCGGCAGATCGTGATCCTGGCGTCGGGCCTGGATTCCAGGGCCTACCGGCTGGACTGGCCGGCGGGTACCCGGGTCTTCGAGATCGACCAGCCGCTGGTCCTCGAATACAAGGCGGACAAGCTGGCCGCCCACGACGTGCGGCCCGTGGCCGAACGCCACGAGGTTCCCGTCGACCTGCGTCAGGACTGGCCGGCCGCGCTGAAGGAGCAGGGCTTCGATCCGTCGCAGCCCACCGCCTGGCTGGCCGAGGGACTCCTGATGTATCTGCCCGCCGACGCCCAGGACCGACTGTTCGAACTGGTCACCGAATTGAGCGCGCCCGGCAGCCGGGTGTCGGCCGAAGCGGTCGGACACCACTCCGAGGAGCGGCGCCAAGAGGTGCGGGAACGCTTCGAGAAGTTCGCCGACCAACTGGGCATCGAGCGCACCATCGACATGCAGAACCTGACCTACAACGATCCGGACCGTGCCGACCTCACCGAGTGGCTGAACGCGCACGGCTGGCTGGCCACCGGGCAGCACGCCGTCGACGAGATGCGCAAGCTCGGGCGCTGGATCGACATCCCGATGGCCGACGATCCGGACGCGTTCGCGACCTTCGTCGTCGCCCAGAAGGTCTGACGCCAACCCGGGTGCCCGCAGCTCCGGCGGCCCACGTATACAAGAGTTACGTTCCGTCAGCCGCAGGAGAGGAAGGCCCATGCCCGGAGTTGTTGATCGAGTCATCGTCGTCACCGGAGCCGGTGGCGGTCTGGGTCGTGAGTACGCGCTGACACTGGCCCGCGAAGGCGCCAGCGTCGTGGTGAACGACCTCGGCGGCGCGCGCGACGGAACCGGTGCCGGCCACAACATGGCCGACCAGGTCGTCCAGGAGATCAAGGACGCCGGCGGCCGCGCGGTCGCCAACTACGACTCGGTCGCCGAGCCCGAGGGCGGCGAGAACATCGTCAAGACCGCGCTCGAGGAGTTCGGCAAGATCGACGGCATCGTCAGCAACGCGGGCATCCTGCGCGACGGCACCTTCCACAAGATGCCGTTCGAGAACTGGGATTCGGTGCTCAAGGTCCACCTGTACGGCGGGTACAACGTGATCCGTGCCGCCTGGCCGCACTTCCGCGAGCAGAGCTACGGCCGGATCGTCGTCGCCACCTCCACCAGCGGCCTGTTCGGCAACTTCGGTCAGGCCAACTACAGCGCCGCCAAGCTCGGCCTGGTCGGCCTGATCAATACGCTGGCCCAGGAAGGCGCCAAGTACAACATCAAGGCCAACGCGCTGGCACCCATCGCCGCGACCCGCATGACCGAGGACATCCTGCCGCCGGAGGTGTTCAAGAAGCTCACTCCGGAGTACGTCGCCCCGGTGGTCGGCTACCTGTGCACCGAAGAGGTGCCGGACTCGGCGTCGGTGTTCATCGTCGGCGGCGGCAAGGTGCAGCGCGCGGCGCTGTTCCAGAACGAGGGCGTCACCTTCGACCATGTCCCGAGCGTCGACGACGTGGCCGCACAGTGGTCGACGATCGACGATCTGTCGGCCGCCGAGCACGCCTCCTTCAAGCTCGGCTGAACATGACTGCGTCGTCGGCCGGTGCGCGAGTGATTCGCGTGCTGGCCTTCGACGTGTTCGGCACGGTCGTCGACTGGCGGTCCAGCATCATCGGCGAACTCGAACGGTTCGGGAACTCTCAAGGCCTTCAACGCGATTGGGGTGCATTCACCGACAGCTGGCGGGGCGGCTACGTGCCTGCGATGAATCTGGTCCGCCGCGGCGAGCTGCCCTGGACGCGCCTGGACGATCTGCACCGCAGGATCCTCGACGAGTTGCTCCGCGACGCCGACATCGAAGCCAACGAGGACGACGTCGATCACCTCAACCGCGCATGGCACCGGTTGTCTCCGTGGCCAGACGCCGTGGAAGGCCTCTACCGGCTCAAGGAACGATTCACCATCACCACGCTGTCGAACGGCAACGTCTCGCTGCTGACCGATATGGCCAAACACGCGGGCTTGCCGTGGGATTGCGTGCTGTCGGCCGAGATTTTCGGTCACTACAAGCCCGATCCCGAGGCCTACCTGGGCTGCGCGCAGATCCTCGACGTGGCACCCGATGAGGCCATGCTGGTGGCCGCGCACCCCAGCGACCTGCGCGCCGCCCGCGATGCCGGGCTGCGGACCGCCTACGTCGACCGGCCCTTGGAATGGGGACAACCGGGACGCTATCGGGTGCCGTTCGAGGCCGACGAATTCGACGTCACCGCAACGGATCTCCTCGACCTGGCCGACAAGCTCTAATTGCCGGTGTCCTCCGCAACCGAGTCGTCCGCACTGATGATCAGTGCGGTCATGACCAAGGCGATGCCCGCGAGTTCGGCGGGCGTCAGCCACTGATGCAGCATGACCGCGCCGATACCGGCCGCGGTGGCCGGCAGCAGGGCCAGAAGCAGGGCGAAGCGTGCTCGGGTGATGAGCGTCAGGACGAACTGATCGAGCGCGTACGGCACCGCCGTGGACAGCACACCGACGCCGAGACCCACCAACCAGATTCGCGGATCACTGAGCAACCGTGCATCGGTGTGCAGCTGGCCGGCCAACAAGGGTGCCGCCAGCAGCACTGCCGCGACAGCCATCCCGATGGCCAGGGAACCCAGCCCCGAACCCGCCTCGGCGACCCGCTTGCCGAGCAGGATGTAACCCGCCCACAGCGCCGCGGCGGCCAGCGCGAAGAACACACCGACGGCGTCGGCACCGGCCTGCACTCCGGCGAGGAGCGCCACCCCGGCCGCCGCGAGTACGACGGCCAGGACATCACGTGGACGCCGCGTTCCGAGCGTCGCCACCGCGACGGGTCCGATGAATTCGATCGCCACCGCGGTCCCGAGCGAGATACGTGAAATCGCCTCGAAGAACGCCACATTCATGCCGACCGTGACGACTCCGAAGCCAGCGGCGACGCCAAGACCACGACGCGTCCACCCCTGGCGCCACGGTCTGCGCCAGGCGAGTAGCACGACAGCGGCCCCCGCGGCACGTAGCCAGGCCACTGCGGCCGGGTTGGCCGTGGCGAACAGGAACACCGCCAGCGCGGCACCGACATACTGCGATACGGCGCCGACGATGAAGAACATCGGCACCGACCACATCGGGACGCGGCTGGTCACCGCACGGTCTTACAGCGCGGCGTTGATGTCGTCCACCCGGTCGCGCGCATCACCGAACAGCATCTGGGTGTTCTCCCGGAAGAACAGCGGATTCTGCACGCCGGCGTAACCGGAGGCCATGGACCGCTTGAACACGATGACGTGCTCGGCATTCCAGACCGTCAACACCGGCATACCGGCGATCGGGCTGCCCGGATCCTCCGACGCCGCCGGGTTCACCGTGTCGTTGGCGCCGATCACCAACACCACCGACGTGTTCTCGAAATCGTCGTTGATCTCATCCATTTCGAGCACGATGTCGTAGGGCACCTTGGCCTCCGCGAGCAGCACGTTCATGTGTCCGGGCAGACGGCCCGCGACGGGGTGGATGCCGAAGCGCACCGTGACACCACGCTCGCGCAGCTTGCGGGTGAGCTCGGCCACGCCGTACTGGGCCTGGGCCACGGCCATTCCGTAGCCCGGGGTGATGATGACCGAACTCGCCGACGACAAGAGTTCGGCGGCTCCCTCGGCGGTGATCTCGCGGTGTTCGCCGTAGTCCTTGTCCTCGGCAGGCCCTGCTTCGATGCCGAAGCCGCCGGCGATGACCGAGATGAACGAGCGGTTCATGGCTTTGCACATGATGTAGGACAGGTAGGCACCCGAAGATCCGACCAGGGCGCCGGTGACGATCAACAGATCGTTGGACAGCAGGAAGCCCGAAGCTGCTGCAGCCCAACCGGAATAGCTGTTGAGCATCGACACCACGACCGGCATGTCGCCACCGCCGATCGAGGCGACCAGGTGCCAGCCCAGCAGCAGCGCCAACACCGTGACGACGATGAGCAGCCACAGCTGCGGGTCGATGACGAACCAGACGGTGAACACGACGAACAACACCAGGGCACCGACATTGAGGAAGTTCTTGCCGGGCAACATCAGCGGGGCCGATTTGATTCGCGCCGACAGTTTCAGGTTGGCGACGATGGATCCGGTGAAGGTCACGGCGCCGATGAACACGCCGATGAAGACCTCGGCGGAGTGGATGCCGAGCATGCCCTCGTTGCTCAGCACCGCGGCCTCGGCGCCGGCCAGATCGTGTTCGACGTGCAGGTAGCCGTTCCAGCCGACCAACACCGCGGCCAGGCCGACGAAGCTGTGCAGCAGGGCGATCAGCTCGGGCATACCGGTCATCTCGACGACGCGGGCGCGCCACAGCCCGATCGCGGCACCGATCGCCATGGCGGCGATCAGCAGGCCAAGACCGAGCGGCTCGATATGGCGGGCCAAAGCCAGCGCGATGGTGGCGACCAAGGCCACGACCATGCCGGCCATACCGAATGTGTTTCCGGCCCGCGATGTTTCGTGCTTGGACAGCCCGGCCAGCGCCAGGATGAACAACAGGGCCGCGACGACGTAGGCCGCGGTGGCGGCCGTCTCCAATGTGAACAACTCAGCTCCTCGAGAACATCGCGAGCATGCGACGCGTCACCGCGAAGCCACCGAAGATGTTGATACTGGCAAGCAGGATGGCGACGGCGGCCAATGTGGTGACGATGACGTCACCGTGGCCGATCTGGAGCAGCGCGCCGACGACGATGATGCCCGAGATGGCGTTGGTCACCGACATCAACGGGGTGTGCAGGGCGTGGTGCACGTGGCCGATGACGTAGTAGCCGATCACGATCGCCAGTGCGAAGACCGTCAGGTGCACCTGCAGTGCGGCCGGGGACAACGCGATGAGTAGGAACAGCACGGCGGCGGCGGCGAAGGTGATGCCGAGTCGGCGGCCCATCGTCATCGGTTGTTTGGTCTGCTGCACTGCCGGGGCGGCCGCCGTGGCGGCCGGTGCCGGGGCAGCGGATACCTGTACCGGCGGTGGTGGCCACGTCGTCTCCCCGTCGCGGACCACGGTGACCGATCGCTGCACGACGTCGTCGAAATCGAGTACGAGCGTGCCGTCTTTGTCCGGGGTCAGCAGTTTGAGGAGGTTGACCAGGTTGGTGCCATAGAGCTGCGATGCCTGGGTGGGCAGCCGACCGGCCAGGTCGGTGTAGCCGATGATGGTCACGCCGTTGTCGGTCAGGACGGCCTGGTCTTTGACGGTGCCCTCGACGTTGCCGCCGTTGGCTGCGGCCATGTCGACGATCACACTGCCCGATTTCATCGAGGCGACCATGTCGGCGGTGATGATGCGCGGTGCGGGCCGGCCGGGAATCAGCGCCGTCGTGATGATGATGTCGACGTCTTGGCTCTGATCGGCGTACAGCTGCGCCTCGCGGGCCTTGTAGTCGTCACCCATCTCCTTGGCATACCCGGTAGCCGAAACCTCAGCCTCGGGGGACTCGATGGAAAGATATTCACCACCAAGGGATTTGACCTGATCGGCGACCTCGGGGCGCGGGTCGGTGGCGCGCACGATGGCGCCGAGGCTGCCTGCGGCCCCGATCGCCGCCAGCCCGGCCACACCCGCGCCGACCACCAGCACCTTGGCCGGCGGGACCTTGCCTGCGGCCGTCACCTGGCCGGTGAAGAACCGGCCGAACGTATGTGCCGCCTCGACGACCGCGCGGTAGCCGGCGATATTGGCCATCGACGACAGGACGTCCAGAGACTGGGCTCGCGAGATCCGCGGTACCGCGTCCATGGCCAGCACGGTGATGGGCCGGGTGGACAGTTCTTCGACGAGTTCGGGCTTCAGGGCGGGGGAGATCAGGCTGATCAGTGTCGCGCCGTCGCGCAGTGCGGCGATCTCGGCACTGGTGGGTGCATTGACCTTGAGGACGATATCGGCGCCGAGGGCCTCCGCGGTTGTCCCGATACCTGCACCGGCCTCGATGAATGCCTCGTCGGAGAAGCTCGCCGCGACACCCGCACCGGACTCCACCAGTACCTCGTAACCGAGTTTGATGAGCTGTCCGACGGTCTGTGGTGTGGCGGCGACACGTGTTTCCCCAGGTAGAGACTCACGGGGAATCCCGATGATCATCAGTGCGATCCGATCTGGTTGGTCATGGGCGAGGCGGGCTGGAAGATGCAAGTGTATGGAACGGCAGCTTCCCCGCTTCGTGATGGTGCGGTCGGCGCCAATCTGTTCGATTGCGGGACAGGTGTCCAGTTGATCCGGGGGATGTGGGTCCTAGGCTCGAGCGGGTGAGCACCGGTGGAATCGTCCTGGTGGGGCTGGCCGTCGCCATCGGGTTGGTCGGCGTCATCGTGCCGCTGTTGCCGGGCACTCTGCTGGTCTACGCGGCCATCGCGGTGTGGGCCATCGTCGAGCACACCCTGGTGTCCTGGGTGGTGCTCGGCGTGGTCACCGTGGTGCTCGGCGCGAGCCTGTTGATCAAGTACCTCCTGCCGGCCCGGCGGATGCGTGCCGGCGAGGTCGGCAGGTGGACGCTGGCCGCAGGCGCGGTACTGGGCGTCATCGGCTTTTTCGTGGTGCCGGTGATCGGCCTGCTGTTCGGCTTCGTGCTCGGCGTGTACCTCGCCGAGCTGGCGGCCCGGCGAGATCAGCGGCGCGCCTGGGCGGCAACGGTGCTCGCGCTGAAGGCCGCGGCGCTCTCGGTCGGTGTCGAGCTCATCGGCGGGCTCATCGCCACCGCGGTGTGGGTGGCCGGTCTGCTGCTAACCCAGTAGTTCTTTGCGCGTGCGCGCGACGTCCTCTTCGGACACCCCGGCGGTACGCAGGAAGCCGTCCAGGTCACCGTAGTTCTCGGCGATCACCCGGTGCGCGGTCTCCAGATAGCCCTCCCGCACGCCGAGCACCCCGTTGGTGAGGCGCGCCTCGGCGAACGTGGCGATCTCCGGTGTCTCGCCGGCCCGGCTGACGATCGACTCCATGATCCGCTCACGCAGCGACTCGACGGCGTCGTTGCTGCGCAGGAAGTCCGACAGCACCTTCTCGCGCGGCACCCCGATGGACTCCAGCACGACCGCGACGGTGAAGCCGGTGCGGTCCTTGCCCGCGAAGCAGTGCGTGATCACCGGGCGTCCCGCGCTCAACAGCGAAAACACCTGGCGCACAGCGCGTTGCGCGCCGGCAAGGACCGGAAACTTCTCGTATTCGCCGGTCATGAAGCGTTCGGCGGCGTCCTCGACGTCTTCCTCGTCGACCTTCTCGGTCATCATCTTCTGCCAGCTGGTCTCGTGTGGCGCCTCGGCAGTCGTGTTCGACAGATCCGGGAACGGCAGCAGATGGATGGCCACGCCGTCCGGCACCGCACCCGAGCCGCGGCGCTCCAACTCCTGCGGTGAGCGCAAGTCGGCGACATCGGTGATACCGAAGCGGCGAAAGGCCTCCCGGCCCTCGTCATCGAGTCGGCTGAGCTCACTGGACCGGAAGAACTTGCCCGGGCGGATCCCTGTGGTGTCGGCGATATCGCGGAAGTTCCACGCACCCGACAGTGCGGTATGGCTCACGCGCCGGTCACCGCCGCCGCGAAAGCACTTGGCTCGGCGCCGATCTCGGCCCTGGCGATGCTGCGCATGTGAACCTCGTCGGGGCCGTCGAAGATCCGCATGGCCCGCTGCCAGCCGTACATCCGGGCCAGCGGGAAGTCATCACTGACCCCGCCGCCGCCGTGCACCTGGATCGCCCGGTCGATGACGTTGCATGCCATCTGCGGCGCGACGGCCTTGATCTGCGCGACCAGATTGCGGGCCTCTTTATTGCCGTGCTGGTCGATCGTCCAGGCGGCCTTCTGGCAGAGCAGTCGCGCCTGGTCGATCTCGTTGCGGGACAGCGCAATCTGCTGCTGCACCACACCTTGGTCGGCCAGCGGCTTGCCGAACGCGATGCGGGTGCGGGCGCGATGGGTCATCAGCGCGAGCGCGCGCTCGGCGACACCGATCGCCCGCATGCAGTGATGAATCCGGCCCGGGCCCAACCGCGCCTGCGCGATCGCGAAGCCCATGCCCTCCTCGGCCAGCAGATTCGAGGCAGGCACCCGCACGTTGTCGTAGATCACCTCGGCGTGGCCGTGCTGGTCCTGCCAGCCGAACACCGACGTCGAGCGCAGGATCTGCACGCCAGGGGTGTCGGTGGGCACCAGGATCATCGACTGCTGCTGATGCGAGGCAGCGTCGGGGTTGGTGCGACCCATCACGATCAGCACCTTGCAGCGCGGGTCGTTGGCGCCGGAGGTCCACCACTTGCGGCCGTTGATGATGTAGTCGTCACCGTCGCGGACCATCTGGGTCTGGATGTTGCGGGCATCGCTGGAGGCCACCGCAGGCTCCGTCATCGAGAAGGCGCTGCGGATCTCCCCGGCCAGCAGCGGTTCCAGCCACGTCTTGCGCTGCTCCTCGGTGGCGAACAGGTGCAGCGTCTCCATGTTGCCGGTGTCGGGCGCCGCGCAGTTGATCGCCTCGGGCGCGATCTCGGTGCTCCAGCCGGTCAGCTCGGCCAGCGGCGCGTACTCCAGGTTGGTCAGCCCCGACTCCGGCGGCAGGAACAGGTTCCACAAACCCTGCTTCTTCGCCAGGACCTTCAGCTCCTCGACCACCGGCGGCACAGTGAAGTCGCCGGGGCCTGCGGCCTCGCGGTATTCGTCGTAAGACTTCTCGGCCGGGAAGACGTGTTCGACCATGAACTCGGTGAGGCGTTTGTGGTAGTCAGCACCCTTGGCAGACATGGCGAAATCCATGACCGTCACGATATGACACCCGTCTAAACAACAACGAGGCCCTCCCTTATGACCATAGGGAGGGCCTCGTTGTCATGTGGAGTAAGAGGGTTAGCGACCAATAAACCTCCGGGATCTCGTGGACGGGTGACCGGTAGTGCTCATCTGACCTCCTCGCTTTCGCGCAGTTTCGCGGCTGCTGAGTGGAGTTACAGGTGGATGTCGACCAGTCCGGCCGAGGAGGCGGAGGCCAGGCTCAGGCCCATGGTGTCGGTCGCGGCGGGGGTGTCGACGATCAACGTGCCGGCCAGCACGCCCACCGCGAGCGTGGGACCCGCCAGAGCGGTGGTGAAGCGACGAGTGAATGTGCGGTCCATGTCCGTCTCCTTGCTTCTGCGGCCGATGGTTTCGGCGATGAATCGACTATCCCGCGCAGGTCGGAAGCTGTCTGTCCGCTGATAGGCCCCCACAGGGGATGAAGTGTTTGTCCCCCGATCGGCGGACCCCTGTGGGAAGCTCCTGGCATGTCCGATAACCGAAAGGTGCGCGTCGTCGTCGGCGACGACCACCCGCTGTTCCGCGACGGACTGGTCCGGGCGTTGTCGGGCAGCGGCGAGGTCGAGGTGGTCGCCGAAGCCGAGGACGGCACGTCGGCGCTGGCGGCGATCAAGGAACACCAGCCCGACGTCGCGCTGCTCGACTACCGGATGCCCGGAATGGACGGCGCCGAAGTGGCTGCCGCCGTGCGCCGCGACGAACTGCCGACCCGGGTGCTGCTGGTCTCCGCGCACGACGACGCCGAAATCGTCTATCACGCGCTGCAACAGGGGGCGGCCGGCTACCTGCCGAAAGACTCCAGCCGGTCCGAGATCGTCAACGCGGTGCTGGACTGCGCCAAGGGCCGCGACGTTCTGGCGCCGCGGCTGGCGTCCGGGCTGGCCGTCGAGATCCGACGACGCGCCGAGCCGAGCGGGCCGGCGCTGAGCTCGCGGGAACGCGAAGTGCTCGGCATGATCGCCGGGGGACGCAGCATCCCGGCGATCGCCGAGGCATTGTTCCTGGCGCCCTCGACGGTGAAGACCCACGTGCAGCGGCTGTACGAGAAGTTGGGTGTGGGGGACCGGGCGGCTGCGGTCGCCGAGGCGATGCGGCGGGGACTGCTTGAGTAATCTGCCGGCCCCGCTGAGCCGCGCGGCCGATTTCCTGGGCACCGAGCCGGTCCGGGTCGCGGCCGTCCTGCGGCTGCCGCTGATCGTGCTGATCGGGCTGCTGGTGTGGATCGAAGGCGTCGACCACTGGCTGCCCGCCGTCTATTGGTCGGTGCTGATCGTCTACACGCTCACCGCCGCGGTGTGGCTGACCGTCGTGGTCCGCAGGCCGCTGCGATGGTGGTTCGGCTGGGCGTCGACAGCCATCGACGTGGTGGCGGTGCTGGCGATGTGCGTCGCCTCCGGGGGTGCGACGAGCTGGCTGCTGCCGATCTTCTTCCTGATCCCGATCACCGTCGCGTTCCTGGACCGCCCGGAGATCACCGCGCTGATCGGCGCCAGCACGGCGGTCGGCTACCTGATCGCCTGGATCATCTACTCCAAGCGCGACGACACCATGGGCCTGCCCAACGTCGTCTATGTGCAGGTGGGTTGTCTGGCCTGGCTGGCGCTGGCCACCACTGCGCTGTGCCTGGTGCTGGCCCGCCGCCGTGCCCGGGTCCGCTCGCTGCTCGAGGTACGGCGCAGGCTGGTCTCGGAGTCGATGCAGGCCGACGAGCGCAACAACCGGCAACTGTCCGAACAACTCCACGACGGGCCGTTGCAGAACCTGCTGGCCGCCCGGCTGGATCTGGAGGACCTACGCGAACAACCCTCTGCCATCGGGTTCGAGCGGGTCGACACCGCGTTGCAGGACGCCATCAACATGTTGCGCAGTGCGGTCTCCACGCTGCATCCCCAGGTGCTGGCCCAGGTCGGCCTGGGCGCGGCCTTGCGTGAGCTGGTCGGCCAGTACGAGCGGCGCTGGAACGTCACCATCGACTGCGCGGTCGAAGAAGTGGGCAAGCCGGCAGCCCAGGCCCTGCTCTACCGCGCGGCCCGCGAGCTATTGGCCAACGCGCACAAGCACTCTCGGGCCACCCGACTGCGGGTGGAACTGGATCACGAGGCCGATTCGCTGGTGCTGCGCGTGGTCGACAACGGCGTCGGCTTCGACCCGGCTGTTCTGAACCAGAAGGTCGCCGAGGGGCACATCGGCTTGTCGTCCCTGGTGGTCGGTGTCGAAGCGATGGGCGGTTCGGTGCGGCTGATCGAGACGCCGGGCGGCGGTACGACGGCGGTCGTCACGGTGCCGGAAAGAGCTGTAGCGCCCGACTAATTCGGCGACTTCAGCCGGACGGTCTCCAGCGCGGCCAGCGCGTCGTCGGGGATCGGTACCGGACCGTCGTCGCCGAGCAGCACCAGCACGGTGTCACACACCCCGACGCAACGACCGTCGACGAACAATCCGGTCGACGCGACGAACGAGGTGCGCCCGATCCGTCCGACGCCGGCGCCGGTCTCGATGGTCCCCGGCCAGTGCGCCTCGGCGAGGAAGTGCACGGCGTTCTGTGAAGTGACCAGGCGCAGCCGCCTGGTGGTCACGTCGTAGATATCGGGAAATAGGCTGCGGTTCATGGTCGCCCGGGCATTCTCGTGCATCGCTTCCAGCGCCAGGTTGTTCAGGTGGGCGTTGGAATCCATGTCGCCGTAGCGCGCCTCGACGGCGCCGATGACGGGGTAGGAGTCCAGCCGCAGCCGCATCTCGTGCGGACGGGCCGCGGTTGTTGTCCAGTCGCTCACAAGTGCGCAAGCTTATCGGCCGCGTGCCGCCAACTGACCAGCGCCGCCGCCGCGACCATGATCAGCGCCGCCGCGACCGCCGGCGCGGGCAGCAGCGCCGAAGCCACCATCGCGACAGTCAGCAGCACCACGCCGACGGACTGGATCGCATCGCGGCGTCCCGCGTCGAGGACCAGCCACGTCGTCAGGAGGAACACCGCCAGCGGGACGGTCAACGTGAGCCCGGCGACCGTGTGGGGCAAGTGGCCCTCGCCGAGATGCTCGGCGACGATGACCTCCACCCCGGCCGAGAACGCCGCGGCTGAGGCGAAAATGAAGTAGTGCAGGTAACCCCAGTAGAACGAGCGGCGCCTGGTTGCGGTCTGGTGGTGCTGCGGACGGTCGAAATAGATCCACCACATCGAGGCCACGATCGCCAGTGAGCAGACGGCAACTCCGATCAGTCCGATGCGGGCGTCGTCGTTCGACAGCCCGCCGATGATCGAATTGGCCGCCGCCAGAATCGATTCGCCGAGAACGATCAGGGTGAACAGCCCGTACCGCTCGGCGATGTGATGGTGGTGGTAGGCCGTCGCGCGGTACCGCTCGGCGATCAGCGCCACCGACAGGTCGGCCAGCGCCAGGAGCGGGAACAACCAGACCGGGCCGTCGAGGAACCACCAGGACACCCACAGCACCTGCACGACGACGATGCCGACCGCGTACCGCACGCAGGTACCGCGGTACTGCGGATCGCTGACCGCCGCCCGGATCCACTGCGCCGCGGTGGCCACCCGCATGATCACGTACCCGGCGACGATCGCCCCGAAATCGTTGGACAGCATCGCGCTCTGCGCGCCCGCGGCGATCACCAGGGCGCCGGCCATCTGAACGAAGACGGTCAGCCGGTAGAGCCAGTCGTCGGTGTCGTAGGCACTGGCGAACCAGGTGAAGTTCATCCAGGCGTTGAAGATCGCGAAAAACACCATCGCATAGGCCGCTATGCCTGAGACGAAGTGCTGTTCCTCCCAAAGATGGTGCAACGCACCGGAAGACTGGGATACGGCGACCACGAAAACGAGGTCGAAAAGCAGCTCGAGCGAGCTCGCCGCGCGGTGCGGTTCATCGGGGTCGCGGGCGAGCATCGCCCGCAGGCCGGCCGGCAAAGGTGCGGTTCAGCGGTGATTAAACCGGCGGATAGGCGGGCGGCGGATAGACACCGCGCAGCGCCCAGGGCAGCCAGCTGAAGAAGTACTCGACCTCGTCGCTGGCGTCATAGTCCGGGTTCGGATCCATCCCTCGCACCTCCCTGAGCGTCACCGCAATAAACCGGAGTCTAGTCCGCGGGCCCCAACCGCGACACCGGTCATTAAACTATCCAACCAGTTGATAGAGAGCCGGCGTCGTCGGCGAACAACATGACGCCGTGCCGGCCGGCGCCGGCACAGGACAAGCGAGGACATCATGGCATCCGAGAACGGGATGACCCGGCGCGAAGAACTGCTGGCCGTCGCCACCAAGCTCTTCGCCGCGCGCGGCTATCACGGAACCAGGATGGATGACGTCGCCGATGTCGTCGGCCTGAACAAGGCAACGGTCTACCACTATTACGCGAGCAAGTCGCTGATCCTGTTCGACATCTACCGCCGCGCCGCCGAGAACACCCTGGAAGCCGTCCACGACGATCCGTCCTGGACCGCCCGCGAAGCGCTCTACCAATACACCGTGCGCCTGCTGACGAACATCGCCGAGAACCCCGAGGGTGCGGCGGTGTACTTCCAGGAGGCGCCCTACATCACCGAGTGGTTCACCGAGGAGCAGGTCGCCGAGGTCCGGGAGAAGGAAACCCAGGTCTACGAGCACGTGCACGGTCTGATCGACCGCGGGATCGCCAGCGGCGAGTTCTTCGAGTGCGATACGCACGTGGTGGCCCTCGGCTACATCGGCATGACGCTGGGCGCCTACCGGTGGCTGCGGCCGGACGGCCGGCGCACCGCCAAGGAGATCGCCGCCGAGTTCAGTACCGCGTTGCTGCGCGGCCTGATTCGGGACGAGACGGTGCGGGTGGAATCCCCGCTGGGTGTGCCCGACGTGGCGGGCGCGGCCAAGAAGGCGCCCGCCTGAGGCCGATATGATCGGCCGATGCCGCTCGTCAGCAAGACCGTTGAAGTCAACGCCGATGCCGACACGATCCTTCGGATAGTCGCCGACTTCGAGACCTATCCGGAATGGAACCCCGAGGCCAAGGCCGTCTACGTCTTGGCCCGTTATGACGACGGCCGGCCCAGCCAGCTGCGGCTCGACATGGAGATCCAGGGCCAGTCGGGCACCTTCATCCAGGCGGTCTACTACCCCGGCGAGGGTCAGATCCAGACCGTGCTGCAGCAGGGCCAGGTGTTCACCAAACAGGATCAGCTGTTCTCGGTGGTCGCGATGGGGCCCTCGAGCCTGCTGACCGTAGACCTCGAGGTCGAGGTGTCCCTGCCAGTGCCTGCCGTCATGGTGAAGAAACTGACCAACGACGTGCTCGACCACCTGGCCGACAACCTCAAGAGCCGCGCCGAGCAGCTGTCCGCGAGCTCGTAGCCAGCTCGCCGCGCAGGTCGGAGCCGCCGCGAGCAGACAGAAACTCGCATCGATCCGGGGCAAATCGTGCGATTTTGTGTCTGCTCGCGAGTGAATGCGGCAGCAGGGAGGGCCGCGCCGACCGGCTAGCGCCACATCCCGTTGCGTTCGAGCTGTTCCAGCAGCCGGTGCACGCCGTCGTTGAACTCCGCGGCGGACAACTCCGCGAGGGTGGCCTTGTCGCGCCGGCGCAGCGCCTCGATCAGCCGGCGATGGGTGTCCACCGCGGCCGCACCCCAGGACGGATCGGTGACATAGATCTGTGGCGGCATGTACCGCGCGGCATGGAGTAGGAACCAGGCCAGTTTGATCCGGCCCGCCCCGCGGTTGAGCAGCCGGTGGAAGGCGAACTCGGCAGCGCCCACGATTGCCGGATCGCCCCCGGCGACCGCTGCCTCCAACGCCTCGTTCGCGCGTTCGAGTTCGTCGATCTGCTCGTCGGTCAGCCGGTCGGCCGCACTGCTCACCAGTTCCTTGGCGATGGTGGCCTGTAGCCAGTAGATGTCGGCGATGTCTTGGCGGCTCAGCGGCTGCACCACGTAGCCGCGCCGGGGTTCGAGGGCGACCATGCCCTCACCGCGCAGCGTCAGCAGTGCCTCCCGCACCGGGGTGATGCTGACCTCGAGCCGGGCCGCCGTCTCGTCGAGCCGGATGAACGTCCCGGGCCGCAGGACACCGGTCATGATCGCTTCGCGAAGGTGCGCGGCGACCTCGTCGGACAGTTGGGATCGACGGCTTCCCCGGCGGTTGCCGACCCGTGTGGAAGCCGGTGCGTTCACGTGACCTCCGGGGACTTGTGTGGCGAACGGCCAAGCAATAGTGTGACCCAAGCAACAACAGATTTGATCAAATATAACGATTCCTGCGTTCTCCAGCCACCGGGTTCACGCATCCTTTACGACATAGGAACTGTCGCCATTCGGAACTGTTGAGAGGGCAACGAAGACCAGTGACCAGCCAGCTGACCACGACGACCGAGCAGCCGTATCTGGCGCGCCGGCAGAACTGGACCAACCAGCTGGCGCGTCATGCTCTGATGCAGCCCGACGCCACCGCATTGCGCTTCATGGGCCGCACAACGACCTGGGCCGAATTCGATCACCGGGTCACCAGGCTCGCCGACGCGTTGAGCCGCCGCGGGGTCGGCTTCGGCGACCGGGTGATGATCCTGATGCTCAACCGCCCGGAGTTCGTCGAGGCAACCCTGGCCGCCAACCAGCTCGGAGCGATCGCGGTTCCGGTCAACTTCCGGCTCACCCCGCCGGAGCTGGCGTTCCTGGTCCAGGACTGCGACGCGGCCGTGGTGGTCACCGAATCGGTGCTCGCCGACGTCGCCAAGGCCGTACGCGACCTCGCGCCCGGGCTGTCCGCCGTGATCGTCGCCGGCGGCGCGACCGAGGACGGTGCGCTCGGTTACGAGGACCTGATCGTCGAAGAGGGTGAGCAGCACCAGCCGGTGGACATCCCCAACGACAGCCCGGCCCTGATCATGTACACCTCGGGCACCACCGGCCGGCCCAAGGGCGCGGTGCTGACCCACACCAACCTCGCCGGTCAGGCGATGACCGGGATGTACACCACCGGCCCCGACATCAACAATGACGTCGGGTTCATCGGAGTTCCGCTGTTCCACATCGCCGGCATCGGCAACACCCTCGGCGGCCTGATGCTCGGTACGCCGACGGTCATCCACCCGCTGGGCGGATTCGACCCGGGCCAACTGCTCGACGTGCTCGAGGCCGAGCGGGTCACCGGTATCTTCCTGGTGCCCGCCCAATGGCAGGCGGTCTGCGCGGCGCAGAAGGCCAAGCCGCGCGACATCCGGTTGCGGACGCTGTCCTGGGGTGCGGCCCCCGCCTCGGACACACTGCTGCGCGAGATGTCGGAGACGTTCCCGGACAGCAAGATCCTCGCCGCGTTCGGCCAGACCGAGATGTCTCCGGTGACGTGCATGCTCCTCGGCGACGACGCGATCCGTAAGCGCGGTTCGGTGGGCAAGGTGATCCCGACCGTGGCCGCGCGCATCGTCGACGAAGACATGAACGACGTCCCGGTGGGAGAGGTCGGCGAAATCGTCTATCGGGCACCAACTCTGATGGCCGGCTACTGGAACAACCCGCAGGCCACCGCAGAGGCGTTCGCGGGAGGCTGGTTCCATTCCGGTGACCTGGTCCGCGCGGATGCCGACGGCTACATCTGGGTGGTCGACCGCAAGAAGGACATGATCATCTCCGGCGGCGAGAACATCTACTGCGCCGAGGTCGAGAACGTGCTGGCCGCCCACCCGGCGATCGTCGAGGTGGCGGTCATCGGTCGTGCGCACCCGAAATGGGGTGAGGTGCCGGTGGCGGTCGCCGCGATCAATGCCGCCGCGCTGCGGCTGGAAGAACTTGACGAATTTCTGACCGAACGTCTGGCACGGTACAAACACCCCAAGGGACTTGAGATCGTCGACGCGTTGCCCCGCAACCCTGCGGGCAAGGTGCTCAAGACCGAACTGCGAATTCGGTTCAGCGGCAGCTCCTCGGCGGATGCGAGTGATGAAACCGGTTCGGATGCACCGGATCCCAGCTAGCGGAACAACGCATTACGGATGCGACAAAAATCGAGTAGTGGGGATGGAGGGTCAATAGTGCAGATGCGGTGCACGGCCCGTCAGGCATCGGGTACATTCCTGTGGTCCGCCTTACTACTGAGTAGTAGGGAGACGACACTCACTCACTGCGGGTCGGGGCAAGGAGGGTACGTGCCAGTCGGACTGCCGCCACGCGACGACCGACGTGGTCCCGTCATGTGGGTGAACCGGTGACCGCCGCGACCACTGGCGTCGGCGGCTACCTCCAGGACAAGGCCCGTCCGGCGCTGACCGCCATCGGCGGCTTCTTCCGCATGTGCGTGCTCACCGCCAAGGCGACCACCAAGTGGCCCTTCGAGTGGCGCGAGTTCATCCTTCAGGGCTGGTTCCAGTTCCGGGTGACCTTCCTGCCGACCATCGCCGTGGCGGTCCCCAACACCATCCTCATCATCTTCACGATCAACATCCTGCTGGTGGAGTTCGGTGCGGCCGATGTTTCCGGTGCCGGTGCGGCACTGGCCGCGGTGACCCAGCTCGGCCCGATCGTGACCGTGCTGGTCGTCGCCGGCGCCGGGTCGACGGCCATCTGCGCCGACCTCGGTGCCCGCACCATTCGTGAAGAGATCGACGCCCTCGAGGTCCTCGGCATCGACCCGATCCACCGCCTCGTGCTGCCCCGGGTGGTTGCCGCGACGTTCGTCGCCGTGCTCCTCAACGGCGCGGTCATCACCGTCGGCCTGGTCGGCGGCTTCATCTTCGGCGTCTATATGCAGAACATCTCCGCCGGCGCCTATGTCTCCACGCTCACCCTGATCACCGGATTGCCGGAGGTCATCATCTCGATCGTCAAGGCGCTCACCTTCGGACTCATCGCCGGCCTGGTCGGCTGCTACCGCGGCCTGACCGTCTCCGGCGGTGCCAAGGGGCTCGGCACCGCGGTGAACGAAACGCTCGTGCTGTCCGTGGTCGCTTTGTTCGCCGTCAACGTCGTCCTGACCACCATCGGTGTTCGGTTCGGAACGGGGCACTGAAATGAGTACTGCGGCAGTCCTTCGGTCTCGCTACCCCCGCGCGTACACCAGCGCGACAAAGTGGGCGTCGGCCCCGAGCCGATTCGTCGAGCGGGTTGGTGACGTGGCCTGGTTCACCGTCACGGCGGTCGGCCAGATCCCGCACGCTCTGCGTTACTACCGCCGCGCCACCCTGCGGCTGATCGCCGAGATCGGAATGGGCACCGGCGCGATGGCCGTCATCGGCGGCACGATCGCGATCGTCGGTTTCGTGACCCTGTCCGGCGGCTCGCTGATCGCGATCCAGGGCTATGCGTCGCTGGGCAACATCGGTGTCGAGGCGTTCACCGGATTCGTCGCGGCGCTGGTCAACGTGCGCGTCGTCGCACCACTGGTTTCCGGGCACGCACTGGCCGCCACCGTCGGTGCCGGGGCCACCGCCGAGCTCGGCGCCATGCGCATCGCCGAGGAGATCGACGCCCTGGAGGTGATGGGCATCAAGTCCATCAGCTACCTGGTGTCCACCCGCATCCTGGCCGGCATGGTCGTGATCATTCCGCTGTACGCGATGGCGCTGCTGCTGTCGTTCCTGGCCGCGCAGCTCACCACGACCGTGTTCTACGGCCAGTCGACGGGCACCTACGACCACTACTTCCGGACATTCCTGCGGCCCGATGACGTGTTCTGGTCGTTTGTCGTCGCCATCATCATCGCGGTCTTCGTGATGATCAATCACTGCTATTTCGGCTACAACGCCAGCGGCGGTCCGGTCGGCGTCGGCGAGGCGGTCGGCATCTCGATGCGCGCCTCGCTGGTCGCCGTCGCGACCGTGGTTCTCCTTGCCTCGTTGGCGCTCTACGGCACCAACCCGAACTTCAACCTCACGGTGTAGCGGTATGACGACGCCGCTCAACTCATCTCGACGCCCGCCGCTCAAGCTCGCGGGTGTGGTGTTCCTGCTGTTGGCCGTTGTGCTGGCCACGCTGGTGTACCTGCAATTCCGGGGCGACCTGACCCGCAAGACCACCCTGACGATGGTGTCCGACCGCGCCGGTCTGGTGATGGACCCGGGCTCGAAGGTCACCTACAACGGCGTCGAGATCGGTCGCGTCACCAAAGTCTCCTCGGTGAACCGCGATGGCAAGTCGGTCGCCGAGCTGACGCTCGAGGTTGTCCCGCACTACATCTCGCTGATCCCGGCCAACGTCGACGCGCAGATCAAGGCCAGCACCGTCTTCGGCAACAAGTACGTGGCCTTCACGAGCCCGAAAGATCCGGCCAAGGCCCGGATTTCGAGCAGTGACGTCATCCAGACCTCGGGGGTCACCACCGAGTTCAACACGTTGTTCGAGACGCTGACCTCGATCTCGGAGAAGGTCGATCCGGTCAAGCTGAACATGACGCTGAGCGCGGCCGCCGAAGCGCTCAATGGCCTGGGCACCAAGTTCGGCCAGTCGCTCGTCAACGGCAACGCGGTGCTCGACGACGTCAACCCGCAGATGCCGCAGATCCGCAGCAACATCCGGCAGTTGTCGAACCTGGCCGACGTCTACATCAAGGCCAGTCCGGAGTTCTGGGACTCCCTCGACCATGCGGTCAGCACCGCCAGCACCCTCAACGCCCAGCAGAAGGACCTTGACGCCGCCCTGTTGGCTTCCACCGGATTCGGCAACACCGGCGCCGACATCTTCGAACGTAGTAAGCCCTTCTTCGTGCGCGGCCAGGCCGACTTCGTGCCGACCGCCCAGCTGCTCGACACGTACAGCCCGCAGCTGTACTGCCAGATCAAGGGTGAGGCTGAGGCCCTGCCGCAGGCCCTGGATGCGTTCGGCGGCAACGGCTATTCGCTGGACACCGTGACCGAATTCCTCGGTGCCCCCAACCCCTACGTCTATCCGGACAACCTGCCCAGGATCAACGGGCACGGCGGCCCCGGCGGTGCGTCGGGTTGCTGGCAGAAGATCGATCGAAACTTCTGGCCGGCGCCGCATCTGGTGGTCGACGACGGTGCTTCTCTCGCGCCGTACAACCACTTCGAACTCGGCCAGCCCATCCTCACCGAGTACGTGTGGGGTCGCCAAGTCGGGGAGAACACGATCAACCCATGAGAATCACTGGCACAGCAGTCAAACTCGCGGCATTCTCGTTCGTGCTGCTGCTCTTCACGGCGGTCATCATCGTCGTGTTCGGGCAGTTCCGGTTCGACCGAACGACCTCGTACACAGCCGAATTCAGCAATGCGAGCGGTTTGCGGGACGGGCAGTTCGTCCGCGCCGGCGGCGTGGAGGTCGGCAAGGTGTCCGACATCAAGCTCATCGGAAACGGCGACCGGGTGCAGGTGACGCTCAACGTCGACCGGTCGTTGCCGCTGTACCAGTCGACCACCGCCCAGATCCGCTACCAGGATCTGATCGGCAACCGCTACGTCAATCTCGACCGCGGCACCGGTGAGGGCGCCGACCGAATCCTTCCTGCGGGCGGCTTCATTCCGATGTCGCGCACGCAGCCTGCGCTGGATCTCGATGCACTCATCGGCGGATTCAAGCCGCTGTTCAAGGCATTGGATCCGCAGAAGGTCAACACCATCGCCTCCTCGTTGATCACTGTCTTCCAGGGGCAGGGCGGCACCATCAACGACATCCTGGATCAGACGGCTCAGCTGACCTCCGCGCTGGCCGATCGCGATCAGGCCATCGGTGAGGTGATCACCAATCTGAATACCGTGCTGGACACCACGGTCAAGCACGAGAAGGACTTCGACCAGACGGTCAACAACTTCGAGGTGCTGATCACCGGTTTGAAGAACCGCGCCGACCCGCTCGCCCAGTCGGTTGCCGATATCAGCAATGCGACAGGAACGTTGGGAGATCTCCTGGCCGACGACCGCCCGCAGCTGCAGAACACCATCGCCAAGCTGGAGACCATTCAGCAGCCGCTGGCCGACGGTCAGGACCGGTTGGACGACCTGCTGACCAAGCTGCCCGCAGCCGTGAAGATGATCGGCCGTGCCGGCGGTATCTACGGTGACTTCTTCAACTTCTATCTGTGCGACATCAACCTGAAGCTCAACGGCCTGCAGCCGGGTGGACCGGTCCGCACCGTGAAGATCACTCAGCAGCCCACGGGTAGGTGCACGCCGCAATGAGGACGCTAGAGGGTTCCAACCGCATCAGGAATGGCCTGGCGGGCATGCTGATCGTCATCCTGGTCATCGGGGTGGGTCAAAGCTTTTCCGGCATTCCCCAGCTGTTCGCCCAGCCGGCCTACTACGGCCAGTTCACCGACAGCGCCGGGCTGAACCCGGGCGACAAGGTCCGTATCGCCGGTATGGATGTCGGCCAGGTGAAGTCGCTGAAGATCGACGGCGACAAGGTGCTGATCGGATTCAACTTGGGCGCCAGGCAGATTGGCACCGAGAGCCGGCTGGCCATTCGCACCGAGACCATCCTCGGCAAGCGGGTACTGGAAATCGAGCCCCGCGGCAGCAAGATGCTGCAGGCCAGCGGTGTGCTGCCCACCGGGCAGACCACAACGCCGTACCAGATTTACGACGCGGTGTTCGACGTCACCAAGGCCGCGTCCGGCTGGGACATCGACACCGTCAAGCAATCGCTGAATGTGTTGTCGGAGACCATCGATCAGACCTACCCGCACCTGAGTGCGGCGCTCGACGGGGTGGCCCGATTCTCCGACACCATCGGCAAGCGCGACGAACAGTTCAAGCAACTGCTGGCCAACGCCAACAAGGTCGCCGCCGTGCTGGGCAACCGCAGCGAGCAGATCAACCGCCTGGCGGTGAACGCCCAGACCCTGCTGGCCGCGGTCAACGAACGCCGCGCCGAAGTCGACGCGCTGCTGTCCAACATATCGCTGATCTCCCAACAGTTCACCGGCTTCGTCAACGACAACCCGAACCTCAATCACGTTCTGGAGCAGCTGAAGACGATCAGCAATGTGCTCGTCAAGCACAAGACGGATCTGTCCGACGTGCTGATCACCGCCTCGAAGTTCATGGGCGCACTGGCCGAGGCGATCGGTTCCGGCCCGTACTTCAAGGTGCTCGTGGTCAACCTGCTGCCGTACCAGATCCTGCAGCCGTGGGTGGACGCCGCATTCAAGAAGCGCGGCATCGATCCCGAGGAGTTCTGGCGCAACGCGGGTCTGCCTGCCTTCCGCTTCCCGGATCCCAACGGCCAGCGCCAGCCCAATGGTGCGCCGCCGCCTGCCCCGATCCCGCTGGAAGGCACACCGGACCATCCCGGTCCCGCGGTCGGACCCGGCTCGCCGTGCTCGTACACCCCACCGCCGGACGGCATTCCGACGAACGGCAACCCGCTGCCGTGCGCCCACCTGAACAACCTTCCGTTCGGGCCGGTGGCAGAAGGTGACTACCCGCCGCCGGATGTGCCGATCTCGGCACCCAACCCGGCCGCCGGCTACAGCCCGGGTGTCCCGAGTGCGGCCTTCCCCGGCGAGCTCTCACCGGCCATCCAGGGTGTGCCCGCCCCGCCGCTGGCGCCCGGTCCGCCGGGAGCCCGCACGGTGCCGGTATCCCCGACACCGGGCCCGGCCACCGACATCCCCGGATACGCCCCGCCGCCCAACGCCTTGATCGGTCCGATCCCGCCGCCGGGACCGGGACCGCAGGTGCCGCCGGTCGGTGACCTGGCGCCCGTCGACCAGGGAGGGGGAGCGTAAATGTCGACAGTCTTCAACATCCGTAATCTGGGCCTGCCCAAGATGTCTCGGACGTCGGTCGTGGTCGGCACCCTCGTGGTGGTCATCGCACTGGTGGTGGCCGTGGTCGGCTACAAGCTGTACGAGAAGCTGACCACCAACACCGTGGTCGCCTACTTCCCCGAGGCGCTGGCGCTCTATCCGGGTGACCGGGTGCAGATCATGGGCGTGCGGGTCGGCGGTATCGACAAGATCGAGCCGGCCGGCGACAAGATGAAGGTCACCTTCCACTACGACAACAAGTACAAGGTGCCCGCCAACGCGACCGCGACGATCCTCAACCCGAGCCTGGTCGCCTCCCGCGTGATTCAGCTGGCACCTGCCTACACCGGCGGCCCGGTCATGGCGGACAACGCCGTCATCCCGATCGACCGCACCCAGGTGCCGGTGGAATGGGACGACCTGCGCAACCAGATCTCCGACATCATCACCAAGCTCGGCCCGACACCCGAACAGCCCAAGGGGCCGTTCGGCGATGTCCTGGAGTCCTTCGCCAACGGACTCGAGGGCAAGGGCCAGCAGATCAACACCACGTTCAAGGCCCTGTCCGACGCGGTGAGCGCGCTCAACGAGGGTCGCGGTGACTTCTTCGCCGTCCTCAAGAGCCTGGCGTTGTTCGTCAACGCGCTGCACAAGAGCGATCAGCAGCTGGTCGCGCTCAACACCGACCTCGCCACGTTCACGAACTCGTTCTCCAACTCCGATCAGGAAGTGGCCAAGGCGGTCAAGGACATCGACACCTTGCTGACCACCGCGCGCAAGTTCGTCAACGACAACGGTTCGGTGCTGACCAAAGACATCCAGAACCTTTCCGACGTCACCACTCAGGTGCTGCAGCCGGAGTCGCGCAACGGTCTGGAGACGGTGTTGCACGTCTACCCGAACCTGGCCGCCAACCTGCAGAACATCTACCACCCGACACACGGTGCGCTGGTGGCCATTCCGACGATCGCGAGCTTCGCCAACCCGATGCAGTTCATCTGTAGCGCGATCCAGTCCGGCAGCCGGCTGGGCTACCAGGATTCGGCGGAGATGTGCGCGCAGTATCTGGCGCCGATCATGGATGCGATCAAGTTCAACTTCCCGCCGTTCGGTGTGAACCAGTTCTCGACCGCCGAGGTGCTGCCGAAGTACGTCGCGTACTCCGAGGAACGGCTGCGGCCGCCCCCCGGATACAAGGACACGACGGTCCCGGGCATCTGGTCGCGTGACACGTTGTTCTCGCACGGCAACCACGAGCAGGGCTGGATCGTGGCGCCCGGCATGCAGGGTGTCGACGTCCAGGCGTTCACCGCCAACATGCTGACCCCGGACTCGCTGGCCGCGCTGATGGGCGGGCCCGACCCGGTGAACTACCCGCCGGGTGGTCCGCGTGGTGGCGCGCCGTCGAACTCCTATGACCAGACCAACCCGCTGCCGCCGCCGTGGTACCCGGGAGCGATCCCGCCGCCGCCGCCGGGTCCGGACGTGGTCCCCGGACCGCTGCCGGTCTCGCAGCAGATCAACGGCGGGGCTCCGCCCCCGGCCGGGCCTGCACCGGCAGCACCCGCGGGTCCTGCGCTGCCCGCTGAGATGGGAGGTGGACAGTGAGCACGATTCTGAGCACCACCCGTCGGTACGGCTGGCGTGGGTTCGTGCTGGTTCTGACGGCGATGATCCTGACGTCATGCGGCTGGCGCGGTATCGCCAACGTGCCGATCCCGGGCGGTCCGGGCACCGGTGACAAAGCCATGACCGTGTATGTCCAGATGCCGGATACGTTGGCGCTCAACGTCAACAGCCGCGTCCGGGTCGCCGACGTCTTCGTCGGTACGGTGCGTGCCATCGAACTGAAGAACTGGATCCCGACGCTGACGCTGGGCCTGCAGCCGGGGGTCAAGCTCCCCGCCAACGCGATTGCGCGCATCGGCCAGACCAGCCTGCTCGGCACCCAGCACGTCGAGCTGGATCCGCCGCCGAACCCGTCGCCTGAGCCGTTGCGCAACGGTGCGACCATTCCGCTGAAGAACTCGCAGTCGTTCCCCACCACCGAACGCACCCTGGCCAGCATCGCCACCGTGCTTCGTGGCGGCGGCATCTCCAACCTGGACGTCATCCAGACCGAGGTCGCGAACATCCTGGACGGCAACGGCGAACAGATCCGCGACTTCCTGACCAAGCTGGACACGTTCACCGATCAGCTCAACCAGCAGCGCGACGACCTGACCCGGGCGATCGACAAGACCAATGAACTGGTCTCGATCGTGGCCGCCCGCAACAACACGCTGGACCGCGTGCTGACCGAATTCCCGCCGCTGATCAAGTATTTCGCCGACGCACGGGATCGGTTCACCGGTGCCGTCGAGGCGCTCGGCCGGTTCAGCAAGGTCACCGCCGACACCTTCTCGGAGGCGCGGGCCAACTTCGACACCAACCTTGCGCTGCTGCAGCGGCCGTTGAAGCAACTCGGCCGGGCGGCGCCCTACCTGATCGACTCGCTGAAGCTGGTCATCACAGCGCCGTACCCGATCGACAACATCCCGAAGGTGATCCGGGGTGACTACATCAACACGTCGGCCACCTTCGACCTGACGCTGAGCTCGATCGACAACGCGTTCCTCACCGGTACCGGTGTGTCCGGAATGCTGCGCGCACTCGAGCAGGCATGGGGTCGCGATCCGCAGACGATGATCCCGGATGTTCGGTTCACGCCACACCCGAACATGACCGACGGGGGACCGTATGTCGAGCGCGGCGAGTGAAGGGGTGACGGCTAGATGTTGACCCGTTTCATCAAGACGCAGCTCGTCATGTTCGGCGTGCTGACCGTGATCGCGCTGCTGGTGCTGGGCTGGTACTTCCTGCGCCTGCCCACACTGGCGGGCATCGGACAGTACGAGCTGAAGGCCGACCTGCCGTCCTCGGGCGGTTTGTACGCGACCGCCAACGTCACCTACCGGGGCATCACGATCGGGCGCGTCACCGAGGTGGAGCCCACCGAGAACGGTGTCCGGGCGACGATGAGCATCAGCGACAAGTACAAGATCCCGGCCAACGCCACCGCCAACGTGCACTCGGTGTCGGCGGTCGGCGAGCAGTACCTGGACCTGGTGTCGGACGGGAATCCCGGTCAGTACTTCTCCGCCGGGCAGACGATCACGAAGTCGACGGTGCCGGAGGAGATCGGCCCGGCGCTGGACGCCGCCAACAAGGGGCTGGCGGCGCTCCCGGCCGACAAGATCCCGGTGCTGCTGAACGAAACCGCGCAGGCGGTAGGCGGTCTCGGGCCTGCGCTGCAACGCCTTGTCGACGGCACGCAGGCGATCGTCACTGATTTCAAGACGAACATCCAGGACGTCAACGACATCATCCAGAACTCGGCGCCCGTCGTCGACAGCCAGGTCAACTCCGGCGATGCGATCCAGCGGTGGGCGGCGAACCTCGACACCATCACCACCCAGACCGCCGCGCAGGATCAGGCGCTGCGCAACGGGTTGAGCCAGGCTGCGCCGACCGCCGACGCGGTCAACGCGGTGTTCAGCGATGTGCAGGAAGCGCTGCCGCAGACGCTGGCCAACCTCGAGATCGTGCTGGACATGCTCAAGCGCTATCACAAGGGCGTCGAGCAGTCGCTGGTGCTCCTGCCTCAGGGCGCATCGGTCGCCCAGTCGGTGTCGGCGCCGTATCCGCACCAGGCCGCACTGGACTTCGGCTTGACGATCAACCAGCCGCCGCCGTGTTTGACCGGCTTCCTGCCGGCCAGCCAGTGGCGTGCTCCGGCGGACCTGCGGCCGATGCCGGTGGAGAACAACCTCTACTGCAAGATCCCGAAGGACACCCCGGCCAACGTGGTCCGCGGTGCGCGTAACTTCCCGTGCGCCGACGTGCCCGGTAAGCGCGCCGCCACGCCGATGGAGTGCCGCAGCACCGAGCCCTACACCCCGTTGGGCAACAACCCTTGGTACGGCGACCCCAACCAGGTGCTGAACTGCCCCGCGCCCGGTGCTCGATGTGATCAGCCAGTAAACCCCGGTACCGTGATACCGGCACCGTCGATCAACAACGGGATGAACCCGTTGCCGGCCGATCTGCTGCCGGGCCCGACACCGCCGACGAGTGACCCGCTCACTCCACCGGGGACCGGCACCGTTCAGTGCAACGGTCAACAACCGAACCCCTGCACCTACACCCCGGCAGCAGGTAGCCCGGCAGGTAATACGGCCGTCTACACCCCGCAGAACGGGGAGTTGACCGGTCCCGATGGCGTGAAGTACGACGTCAAGAACTCGAGCAGTACAGGAGACGACGGATGGAAGGAGATGCTGGCTCCGGCCGGCTGACCCCACCGCCGACCGACGACGCCGAACTCAGTGCGGCGCAGGAGTCGGCGAACCCGACCCCACCGGTCGACGAGACCGAACCGAGCGACGCCGCCGTGCCACGCGGGTCACGGTTGAGCGGCCGCCCTCTGGCCGTGGTGTGTGTCGCGCTGGTGATCGCCGGCCTGCTCGTCGCCACCGGCGGGTTCTTCGCACTGCGGTCGCACCAGAAGAGCGCCGCCGCGGCGCGGGCCGAAACGGTCGCGCTGGCCGCGGCCAAGGATTGCGTCACCGCGACCCAGGCGCCGGATGCCACCGCGATGGCGGCCAGCCAGCAGAAGATCATCGAATGCTCGACCGGCGACTTCGCCGCGCAGGCCAGTCTGTACAGCGGGCTGCTGGTCGACGCCTACCAGGCCGCCAAGGTCCAGGTTCAGGTGTCCAACATGCGCGCGGCCGTAGAACGGCACAACGACGACGGTTCGATGGACGTGCTGGTCGCGGTGCGGGTGAAGGTGTCCAACTCCGCGGCGCAAGACCAGGAGCAGGGGTACCGGCTGCGGGTGAAGATGGCGCCTGAGGGAGGCACGTACAAGATCGCCAACCTCGACCAGGTGAGCAAGTGACGGTGACGGTCCCCGAAGCGGACACCGGCGCCGAGGCCGACGTCGACGCACCGGAGGTCGCCCACGAGGTTCCCGCCGGGGTGCCGGCCGGCTGGTGGGCTCGGGCCGGTGCGTTCACCGTCGACGTGTTCTTCGGTATCGGTGTGGTGATCACCTGCCTGCTGGTGGCGTGGACCGCGCCGCTGCGCGGATGGCTGTGGTGGGTCGCGGTCGCACTGGCCGGGGTGGTGTTCCTGGCGGTCGCCGTCAACCGGTTACTCCTGCCTGCGATCACCGGGTGGACGCTGGGCCGCTCGCTGGCCGGCATCGTGGTGGTGGGCAGGGACGGCACGCCGGCCGGGCCGTGGCGGCTGCTGGTCCGCGATCTGGCGCATCTGCTCGACACCGCCGCGATCTTCCTCGGCTGGCTGTGGCCGCTGTTCGACTCGCGCGGTCGCACCTTCGCCGACCTGCTGACCCGCACCGAAGTCCGCCGGGTCGAGGGCGAGCGCCCCAACCGGCGACGGCTGGCCGGTGTGGTGGTGGCGCTTCTCGCCGCGGTGGCCGCCTGTGCCACCACGCTGGCGTACTTCGCCGTGTACCGACCGGAACTCGCGGTCGAACAGGCCCGCCAGCAGCTGGCGGTGGACGGCCCCCGGATCGTCGCGCAGATGCTGAGCTACGACGTGGCGTCGATCGACAACGACTTCGCGCGGGCCCGCGGCCTGGCCACCGACGCGTACCGGCCGCAGCTGGTCGCACAGCAGGACGCCGTGCGCAAGGCCGGACCCGTCGACAACGACTACTGGGTGACCAACAGCGCCGTGCTGACCAACACCCGCGACAAGGCCGTGATGTTGCTGCTCATGCAGGGCCAGCGCGGTGAGGCGCCCAAGCAACGGCTGATCACCGCCACCGTCCGGGTGAACTTCGAGAGGTCGGCGGCCGGCCAGTGGCAGGTCGCCAACCTGTCGGTGCTGGCCAAGCCCAACCCGGCGGGGGAGCCGAAGTGAGCCCACGCCGCAAACTCGACGCCGACCACCGGGACCTGTTCCGGTTGCCTGACCCGCAACCGCGCCGCTGGGTCCTGCCCCTGGTCGCCGGGCTGGCGGCGGTGCTGATCGTCGCCGCGATCACCGCAAGCACACTGCTGCTGGTGAAACGCGAAACCCAGCGACACGACGCGGTCCGGGATGTGGCCGTGCTCAGCTTCGTTCGCGGATTCGTCACGCACTACACGTCCATCGATCCGTTCCACGCCAACGACTACGCCGACAAGGTGCTGGCGCAGGGCACCGGACAGTTCGCAAAGCTGTACCAGGACAAGATGAATGAGGTCGTCATTCAGGTGGCGCGGGCCGAACCGACGACCGGAACGGTCCAGGACCTCGGTATCGAGCGCTGGAACCGCGACGGCAGCGCCGACGTGGTGGTGGCCGCGACGACGAAAACCCGTATGCCCGACGGCAAGACCATCGAAAGCGGCAGCCGCTGGGTGGTCACCGCGACCCAAGAAGGAGGTGCAGGAGGTCCGTGGAAGATCAGCAACCTGCTGCAGGTGATCTGACCGACGCCGCACCCGAGGCCACGCCCGAGGACGAGGCGACCGAAGCCGAAGCCGAATCCGAGACCGAGACCGAGACCGAGACCGTCGAACAGGCTCCCGCGGAATCGCCGAAGCGGCCGAACTGGTTGAGTCGCAACAAAACTGCGCTCGCCGTGGGGGTTTCGGCAGTCGTCTTCGTCGCGGGGGGCGCCTTCGCCGGCGCCGCCGTCCAGCCGTACCTGATGGACAAGGCGACCGTCGACACCAAGCTCGCGATCGCCCGGACGGCCGCCGATGCGATCACCACGCTGTGGACCTACACCCCCGAGGACATGGACAAACTGCCTGACCGGTCGGCGAAGTACCTGTCCGGCGATTTCGAGGACCAGTACCGCAAGTACGTCGACGCGATCGTGCCGACCAACAAGCAGGCCAAGGTCACCAACAGCACCGAGGTGGTGGGCGCGGCCGTCGAATCGCTGACCGGTTCGGAAGCCACCGCGCTCGTCTACACCAACACGACGTCGAAGAGCCCACTCACCAAGGACATTCCCGCCACGAAGTATCTGTCGTACCGGGTGCAGCTGACCCGCGACGGCTCGCGCTGGCTGGTCACCAAGATGACGACAGTCACCTCACTGGACCTCACGCCCAAGCTGTAAGTCGTTGGCGATACTGGGCTGATGGCCGTCGCCTCGCCCGTCTCGCAACGATCCACCGTCGTCGCGCTGCTGCTGCTGACCTTCGCGACCGGATTGGTCGACGCGATCAGCGTGCTGATACTGGGGCACGTGTTCGTGGCGAACATGACCGGCAACGTGATCTTCCTCGGGTTCTGGTTTGTGCCACATTCCGGGGTGGACATGACCGCCGCGGTCGTCGCCTTCGTCAGCTTTCTCACCGGCACGGTGCTCGGCGGACGCTTCGCGCGCCACCTCGACCATGAAGTGGCGGTGCGGACCTGGCTGACCGCCGCGCTGGGCTCCGAGGTGGTGCTGCTGGCCGCACTGGCCGCACTCGCAGGCAGCGGTGTCGTCAACTATCACGACGACGGCAAGCTGATCCTGATCGCCGGACTGGCGTTGGCATTCGGTGGACAGAACGCCGCGGCCCGGCAGTTCGGCATCCAGGAACTGTCCACCACGGTGCTGACGACGACGCTGGTGGGGATCGGCTTCGACAGCCGACTCGCCGGCGGCACCGGGCAGCGGGAAAAGTTGCGCTACACCGTGGTTCTGACGATGTGCGCCGGCGCCACCGTCGGCGCGACGATGTCGCGGTTCATGGTCGCGCCGGTGATCGCACTGGCGGCGGTCGTGGTGGCAGCCGGCCTCGCCGTCTTCCGATACGGTCCGCAACCCGTGACGGCATCGGGCGAGGATCACTAGAGTCGCGGCTATGCCCACTGTCCTGGTCACCGGCGCCGCCCGGGGAATCGGCAAGTCGATCGTGAATTACCTGGCCGCTGCGGGCTGGGACGTCATCGCAGGGGTGCGCAGCGCCGCCGATGCGGAAATCCTGTCGAAGCTGCCGCGGGTCAGTGCGGTCATCCTCGACGTCACCGATGACGCGCAGGTCGCCGCGCTTGCCGACGCGCTACCCGCCCGGCTCGATGCGGTGGTCAACAACGCAGGCATCGCGGTCAGCGGACCGCTGGAAGGGCTGACCACAGCCGAGATCCGCAGGCAATTGGACGTCAACGTCGTCGGCCAGCTCGCCGTCACGCGGGCGGTGCTTCCGCTGCTGCGTGAGTCGCACGGCCGGATCGTGTTCATTTCCAGTGTGAACGGCCAGCTTTCGGCGCCGATGATGGGCGCCTACAGCGCCTCGAAGTTCGCACTCGAGGCGGCCGCCGACGCCTTGCGAATCGAGTTGCGGCCGTGGGGTATCGCGGTCAGCGTGGTCCAGCCGGCCCAGACCGATACCGACCTGTGGCGCGATGCCGACCGCAGTGTCGTCGAGATGGCGGCCGCGCTGTCGCCGCAGCATCGGGCGTTGTACTCCAAACATGTTGCGGGCATGCGCAAATCGATCCCAACGTCGCAGCGCCTGGCTGTGGACCCGGAGAAGGTGGCCAAGGTGGTGCTCCAGGCGCTCACCGCCGCCAAGCCTCGGGCGCGGTACCCCGTGGGCCTACCCGCCGCGCTGCAGATGACCCTGATGACCAAGCTGCCGACCCGCGCCCGCGACGCGGTGCTTCGCCGGGTGCTCGGCCAGCCCTGAAGTCGCTGATCAGTTGAAGGCGAGCCAGGCGGGCAGGGCGCGCTCACGCGAGTCGCACAGGACAGCCATCGTGTCGCACGAACCCTTCGGCACCCCGGCGCCGGCCCACATTCCGCCGGTGTCGCGGCGAAGCACGATCGCCGACGAGCCCCCGCCGTCGAGCAGGATCGCGGTGTCGCTGCCCAAACCCCGGAACAGATCCTGAATCTGGTCCGGGGTGTAGCTGCCGCCCTGGAACACGTACATCTCGTCCTTGTCGCGGGCATACGCCAACGCGGTGCGGGCGGCGCTGGGGCCGCCGTCGTTCATCTGCCCGGTATCACCCGGGGCCAGCAGTCCCAGCCCGCTGACCGCGACGAACCGAGTGCCCTTGTCCAGCAAGCCCTGGATCACCGGGGTCGCGGCGTCGTAGTCGTCGGGTGATTTGGGCGTCACGACAAACGGCGCCCCGGCGACGGGAAGAATCATCGTAGTCAGCGCCGTCCACACTTCGTCGCCGCCGGACAGCGCCTGCTTGCCCGCATACGCGATGGTCCCGGTCACCGCGGCATTGGCCCGGCCCTGCCCCTGGGTGTTGTCGACATAGGCGCCCAGCGGGGAGCTGCAGCCCGTCGACTTCCACGAACCTGCTTGCTGCCCACGGACATCGAAGAAGTTGGCGTTGATCGCGATGGTGGGCTGGCCGAGCGCCTGCCAGGCCTGCAGCGGGGTGTAGGTCTCCGAGGCCTGCACCAGGCCCTCCCGCGTTCGGGTGCCGGCGGTCCGTTCGCAGCGCGCCTGATAGCCGGAGTGGCTGTCCACGAGCAGGCGTGGCGTCAGCCGACTCGAGGCCGCCTTGATGATCATCAGGTGCCCGCCGTTGGTGAGCTCGTACCAGTTGCCGCCGGCATTGAGCATCGGTGCGGGAAAGCCGCTGCCGAAGTTGTAGACCAAATAGCTTCCGCGCGTAGTGGCGATGGCCTGGGCCAGCTGCGCGCGCGCGTCGGCCGACGCCACCGGGGTACCGGTTGTGGCCGCCAGGGTCAGGCAGCTCACCGCAGCCATACTGCCCGCGGCCAGGCGGCGCAACGTTGCGGCGATGGTTGGCACAGTTGCCCTTTCATGACGGTCGGGTCCCTTACGGCACGTACACCATCATTCTCAGCAACCACACAGTCAACTTAGGTAACAGTCCCGCGGCGGTTCGGCACCGGCGTCGTCACGACCAGCGGCGATGATGCGGCCGGCGGCAAATTTGTTCAGCGAATGGTTATCGACGGTGTGAGTTGGGAACTACTCCTTCGCGCGGCGCTCGCCCGGGCCCGCCGGAACATCATGAGGAGCAGCAATGATCGGAACGATTATCGGAGCCATCGTCGTCGGACTGATCGTCGGCGCGCTGGCGCGACTTGTTATGCCGGGTAAGCAGAACATCGGCATCATCATGACCATCCTGCTCGGCGCGGTCGGGTCCTTCCTGGGCTCCTGGATCTCCTATCAGGTCGGATACTCGAACTCCAACGGCGGGTTCGCGATCATCCCCTTCCTGGTCGGCATCGTCGTCGCCGCAGTGCTGATCGCGATCTACGTCGCGGTCACCGGACGCAGCAACCGAGTTCACCACTAAGAGGTCAGCGGCCCGGCGGCGCGAGCCGGTACACCGCGCCGGCGTAGTCGTCGGTGATGTACACCGCGCCGTCCGGGCCCGCGACAGCAGCCACGGGACGCCCCCAGCGCGTCCCGTCCTGGCTCTGAAATCCTCCGACCAGGGTCTGCTGAGGACCCAAAGATCCTGCGCGCCAAGCGAAGAACGAGACCTCCGGCGCTCTGGGCGGGGTACGGTTCCACGAGCCGTGCACCCCGACCAGGGCGCCGGAGTCGTATGGAGCGGGCAACGATCCCTCGGTGAAACTCAATCCCAACGGCGCGGAGTGCGCGCCGAGAGTCTGCTCCACGGGCGGCAGAGCCGCGCAATCGAGGTTGCTTCCGTCGGCGTTGGTCTGGACGTCGCGCGCATACGGCCGCCCGTCGGCGTCGGGATTGCAATAGGGCCAACCCAATTCGCGTCCGGGCGTCAGCCGCGCCACCGACTCCGGCGGGTGGTCGTTGACGTACTCGGTGACTTTCGAGTACGACGGTCCTGGCCGCGGGTCGGCAACCTGGTCGCGATTGTTGACCGCGGTCCACACCGCTCCGTCCGGTGCGGTGGCGAGGCCGGTCCCGTTGCGCACGCCTGTGGCGAAGGGCGCCGCCGGACCGCCCCCGGGCGGGACCCGCATGATCGTGGCTCGCGGCGGTTGCGCCGTCCGGTCGTCCGCGGTGATGTTGCCGGTGGAGCCGATCGAGAAATAGACCGCCCCGTCGCGGCCGACAGCCACACTCTTGAGGGCATGGGCGTACGCCCCACCGAGATCCGGACTGCGGGCATCGGGCAACCCGTCGGCGACGACGCGAGGGCCGTCGGCCCGGGTGCCGTGATAGTCGAAGGCGTCCACCTGGTCGCTCTCGGCCACATACAGCGTGCCGCGATCGAAGGCGAGGCCATGCGGCTGGTCCAGCCCGTCGAGCAAGACTGTGCTCTGTGGTTGAGCCTGGCCAGGCGCCAGGCGCAGTACTTGGCCCGCCGCGGGCACCGACACCAGCAATGCCCCGTCCGGTGCCCACGCCGCCAATCTGACCCGCGGCACCCGAGCCCACACCGACATGGTCCAGCCCGGCGGGACGAGGGCCCGGCGCGGCGTGTCGAACGGCGCGGTGTCGAGTCCGGCCGGCACGGTGACGACGACCGGTGCCAGTCCGGTGGGAGCCGAGGCCGGGGGAGCCGGCGGCGCGGAATGTCCACACGCCGCCGTCAGCGCCGCGGCCGCCGCGCAGGCCGCCTTAGCCCGCCAGCCCGGCATGCATCTCCCACACGAGGATCTCTGACGGTGCGGTGGCGGTGACCCGCTGACCGCCGGCGGCGGTGAACCGCACCGCATCGCCTTCGTGCAACTCGCCTGCGCCTTCGAGCGTCACCTCGCCGCGCGGGACGAACAGGTGCAGGTAAGGAGCCTCGGGCAGCTCGACGGCCTCACCGGGCTGCAGCCGGGCGCCGTGCAGTGCCGCATATCGGTTGCGGATCGCGATCGCGCTCTGGCCATTGTGCTCAGGCATTCCGGAGGCGATCGTCACCAGGCCGCCACGCAGCAGCTCGTCGTCGATCTCCAGTTGCTGATAGCCCGGATCGATTCCCGATTCGTCGGGCACCACCCACATCTGTACGAAATGCACCGGCTCACTGTGGTTTTCGTCGCCGGTAAGGGTCCAGGAGTCGTTCTTCTCCGAGTGCAGGATCCCGCGGCCCGCCGACATCCGCTGCGCCAACCCCGGGTAGATCACCCCGGAGTGCCCGGTGGAGTCCTGGTGGACGAGGGATCCCTGCAGCACCCAGGTGACGATCTCCATGTCGCGGTGGGGATGAGTGTCAAATCCCATGCCGGGCTTGACGATGTCGTCGTTGTTCACCAGCAGCAGGCCGTGGTGAGTGTTGTCGGAGTCGTAGTGGTGCCCGAACGAAAACGAGTGCTTCGAGTCCAGCCAGCTGATCTTCGTCGCAGCGCGGTCGGCGGCACGTCTGATGTCGACGGTTGCGGCCATGTCATCACCCCTTGGGTCGTTGCCAGCCTAGGTGGCAGGCTTGCATGCGACAACATGGATGACGTGTCACGTATTCCGGTAGGGTGAGCGGTATGGCTCAGCGCTGGTTGACCCGCGACCAGCAGCGAATCTGGCGCAACTACCTGGCGCTGAACGGCCGTCTGCAAGCCGCGATGAACCGCCAGCTGCAGGCGCGGTGTGGGCTGTCGCTCGCCGATTACGAGGTGTTGGTGACGCTTTCCGAGCGAGGCCCGGCCCGGGTGCTCGAACTGGCCGAGGCGCTGGACTGGGAGCAGAGCCGGCTTTCGCATCACCTCGCGCGGATGCGGGGCAGGGGACTGATCGAGCGTCACAACACCGAACAGGACCGCCGGGGCGCCAGTGTCGAGATCACCGCAGACGGCATGGACGCCCTGCGCGCGGCGGCACCCGACCACGTCGCGCTGGTGCGGTCGGTGCTCTTCGAGGGAATGACGCCGACGCAACTACGCGCCTTCGACGCGGTGATCACCGCTGCGCTGGACCGGCTCGAGAGCACCTAGTTGTCGCATCGATTCAGAACTCAGAGCGAGTTTTTCACAAAATTCTCGCTCTGAGTTCTGTCTCGATATCAATCAGCCGGCCATGAACATGTCGTAGGCCGACGCCAGATCCGGCGGCAGCACCGTGACGTTGCACGCGCGCTG
This sequence comes from Mycolicibacterium rhodesiae, assembly GCF_002086695.1. Lineage (GTDB taxonomy): Bacteria > Actinomycetota > Actinomycetes > Mycobacteriales > Mycobacteriaceae > Mycobacterium > Mycobacterium rhodesiae. The sequence continues at coordinate 302,316 of NZ_MVIH01000002.1, read as the reverse complement.
GGTGTCACCGATCGGGGCCAGGATGCCGCGCAGGTCGTAGTACTCCCCGGGATTGGCGGTGAAGTACCCGCGCACATTGGCTTCGGCCTGCGGGCGGGGCTGGTTGTAGGCCGCTGTCAGAACCTGATTGGCGCCGGGGTGTCCGGCCAGGTACTGGTGCGCCGAACCGGTCACCGAGCTGACGGTGCTGGCGACGCCGGCACTGCTGCAATCCGGTGCTGCCGAGGCCATCGGTGCAGCCATCGTGGCCACCGCCATGCCCCCCATGAGCAAACCGGTACCCACGGCCGCGACCCTCTTGCTTGACGCGATACCGCTGAACTTCATGATCACTTCTCTCTCCAACATGGTGATTGGTTCCCCCTTCCTGAAACCCAAAGTACCCATGAGGTTTTGCGGCAAACCCGTGCGCAGCGGCCGGGAGATAGCCGAATTGCGAAGCGTTACAGGCCAACCCGGTGACATGCCTCTCAAAGAGAGCGATATCGCGTCACGGACGCTGCGCGCTCTCTGAGAAGTCTTAACGGGCGCGGCGATCTCTTAACTGATTGTGACGAACGGTGTTATCGAACTGTGACTCGGGCAAACGCGCCATTGCGGGCGGATGAATTGCCAAGGGAATTGACGGTTTTGGAAATTGCTGGTGGCCGGTGGTGCCGGTGTGGCCAGCGGGTCTCAAAAGTGTGAGATGGCTTGCAGAAACCTGTCGACCCGCGCCCAACGCGCATACCGACCGGGGGGATCGGGTAGAGGCCATTACGAGGTGCAAAACCCCGCGCCGGCACAAATCCGTCAACGCACTAGGGGAGAAACACAATGACCCAACCCGATACCACTACTCTGCTCGCCCAGCTGCGGGCCATTCTCGATCTGACCAACACGGAAGTTCAGATCGCCGAGACCAGGGTGACCCAGGCTCGCACCGACGCGGTGCGCACCGAGCTCACCCAGAATGCGGCCAACGGCCGCGAACGGGCGGAAGCCATCGAGAGCGCGATCCGCGACCTCGGCGGATTCCCGGACGTCATCGGCCCGTTCTTCGGACGCGCCGCCGCGGCCGTCAAAGCGCTGACCGAGCAGGCGCAGCCGTTCGACGAAGCTCTGCTGGGTGATCTCGCGCTCGAGGGCCAACTGCTCGACCGCGCCCGCTACATCAAGGCGCTGGCCGTGGCTGCTCGCAAGCCCGACATCGAAAGCCTGGCCAACCGACTGATCACCGCGCACTCCGCGACCGTCGACTGGCTGACCACCGTGCTGGCCGAGGACGCGCTCGGCGGCCCGGCAGCCCTGCGGCGCACGCCGTTGCAGATCCTGACCGGCCTGACCGTTCGGGTGGCCAACTGGCCGATGATCTCGTCGGCTCGCGGTATCGACCGCGCGCTGGAGGCGCTGCGCAACACCCGCCCCGCAATGGACCAGCTGGTCAACCGCGGCGCCCACGCCGGTGAGGTTGCCGTCAAGGCCGCGGCCGGCGCCCGGGATGCGGCGCTGGAGTCCGCCGAGAAGGTGGCCCGCCGCGAAGGCGCCGACGGCGCTGCGGATGCGATCCACTCGCTGCGCAGCTCCACCGGCATCCTCTCGCCGGAGGAACTGCCGATCGCCGGTTACGACGAGTTGAACCTCAACGAGGCCGTTGCAGCGGTGAAGGAACTCGAGGACGCGGCCGACATCCGGGCGATCATCGCCTACGAAGAGGCCAACAAGAATCGTCAGCGGCTGGTCTCGGCCGCCCAGACCAGGGTGGCCGCCATCGCTCAGGAAATCGTCGGTATCGACTGACCGCACAGGGCCGCGCGCCGTGCCCGATGATGGTGAGGTGTTCGTACACCGGAACCGCAAGGTCGCCATCATCGGGGCCGGCAGCGTCGGAACCGCTATCGCCTACGCCTGCCTGATCCGCGGATCGGCAGGCGTTTTGGCGCTCTATGACACCAACCCGAAGAAGGTGCGGGCCGAGGTCCTCGACCTCAACCACGGCAGCCAGTTCGTTCCGCATTGCACGGTGACAGGCTCCGATCAGATCGACGTCACTGCCGGGTCCGCGGTCGTCGTGGTCACCGCCGGAGCCAAGCAACATCCCGGGCAGAGCCGGCTGGACCTGGCCGCCACGAATGTGGCGATGGCGCAAGAGCTCACACCGCAGTTATTGGAGTTCTCCCCGCACGCGGTGATCGTGTTCGTCACGAACCCGGTCGACGTCGTCACCTACGCCGCCGCACGATCCGTCGACGCGCCGGCCGGACGCATCTTCGGATCGGGAACTGTGTTGGACAGCAGCCGATTTCGGTATCTGATCGCTCAGCGGGCGGATCTTGCTGTCGGCAACGTACACGGGTTCATCGTCGGTGAGCACGGCGACTCCGAGATTTCGCTCTGGTCGGGCGTCTCGATCGGCGGGGTGCCTGCCGCGCAGTTTCGCGCCGGCGGCGCGGTGATTTTCGATGAGGCGACCCAGACCGAGATCTCGGCTGCGGTGGTCAACGCCGCGTACGAGATCATCGAAGGCAAGGGCGCGACCAATCTGGCGATCGGCCTGTCCACAGCGCGCATCATCGAAGCGGTGCTCGGGGACCAGCACCGGGTGCTGCCGATCTCCACCGTCCAGCACGGTGCGTACGAAATCACCGATGTGGCACTGTCATTGCCCACCGTCGTCTCAGCTGCCGGTGCGGGCGAGGTCTTGCAGGCTCCGCTCGCGGTTTCCGAACTTCTCGGGCTGCAGGCGTCGGCGACCACATTGCGACAAGCCCAGAATTCGCTGGGGCTGTAGCGGCCACGGTGTGCCACGGTCGGAGAGCTAAAGCACTTCCGGCAGGCCGAATTTCGCGAACAAGCTGGTATCCAGGAACGCCACCACGTGCGAGACGCCGTCGGCGCGCATATCGAGGACGTGCAGCTGGAACGGCACATGCCTGCCGCCGGTCTCCGGTAGCCGCATGTACATCGCCGCGGCCGGCTGGCCGTTGGCGGTCAGCGGGAGCAGCCGCATGTCGCCGGCTTTCTCCGCGGGGCAGTTCTGGTGGATGAGCGCCCCGATGACCGGGCCACCCTGATACCAGCCGTCGAACGGCGGCATCTCCCAGATCGCTTCGGCGGTGAACATTTTCACCAGCCGATCGATGTCGTAATCCTCGAACGCCGAGATGTAGTGGGCCAGCTTTTCGCGCGCCTCATCGGACTCCGGCGGCGACAGTTCGTCGTCCTGGCTGGGCCCGACGGCCTCGAGCTGGGCGCGCGCCCGCTGCAACAGGCTGTTGACGGCTGCCACCGAGGTGTCGAGGGCGTCAGCGACCTCGGCGGCCCGCCATTGCAGCACATCCCGCAGCACCAGCACGGCGCGCTGACGCGGGGACAGGTGTTGGAGCGCCGCCACGAACGCCAGCCGGACCGATTCCCGGGACCCGACGATCACCGACGGATCGGCCGGGTCGTCGTACAGCGAATCGGGCAGTGGCTCCAGCCAGGGCACCTCGGCACGCTCGACGAGATCGTCGTTCGGATTGGAGCTCGGTGCACCGAGTCCGGTCGGCAACGGCCGCCGCTGCCTGCCCTCCAGCGCCGTCAACGAGGTGTTGGTGGCGATACGGTGCAACCAGGTGCGGACCGAAGACTTGCCTTCGAAGCGGTCATACGACTTCCACGCGCGCAGGAACGTCTCCTGCACCAGATCCTCGGCGTCGTGCAGCGAGCCGGTCATCCGGTAGCAGTGGGCCAGCAGTTCCCGCCGGTACGGCTCGGCCTGAGCCAGGAAATCGCCCCGGCCGGGGTCCAGCCCGTCGTCGAGATTATGGGCGAGCACGCTCACCGTGCCGAGCTTACGCACGAGCACCGACAGCCGGAACCGGCGTGCGCGAGAGCACCCCGTTACGCTCCCCTGATGGTCACAACACGTACCGAGCGGACGTTCGACGGCGTCGGGGGCGTCCGCATCGTCTACGACGTGTGGACACCGGACACCGAACCGCGCGGCGTGGTCGTGCTCTCACACGGCCTCGGTGAACACGCCGGCCGCTACCACCACGTCGCCGAGCGGTTCGGCCAGGCCGGGCTGATCACCTACGCCCTCGATCACCGCGGGCACGGCCGTTCCGGCGGCAAGCGGGTGATGGTGCGCAGCATCGACGAGTACACCGGGGATTTCGACACCCTGGTCAAGATCGCCGCCGCCGAGCATCCGGACCTGCCGCGCATCGTGCTGGGGCACAGCATGGGTGGCGGCATCGTCTTCACCTATGGGGTGGAGCACCCGGGAGACTTCGACCTGATGGTGCTGTCCGGGCCCGCGGTCGCCGCCAACGTCGGCGTACCGCCGGTCAAAGCATTTCTGGGCAAGGCGGTCGGCTCGCTACTGCCGAACCTGCCGGTCGAGGAGCTCGACGCCAGCGCAGTCTCCCGCGACCCCGCGGTGGTGGCCGCCTACAACGCCGATCCGCTGGTGTGGCACGGCAAGGTTCCCGCCGGCATCGCCAAAGCGCTGCTGAAGGTCGGAGAGACTATGCCGCAGCGGGCGCGCCGACTCACCGCACCCCTTCTCGTCGTCCACGGCGGCGCCGACCGCCTGGTTCCCGCCGCCGGTAGCGAACGGCTGGTCGAGTGTGTCGGCTCGACCGACGTGAACCGCAAGGTGTATCCGGAGCTCTATCACGAGGTGTTCAACGAGCCCGAGCGCGATCTGGTGCTCGACGACGTGACCGCCTGGATCGAAGCCAGGCTGTGAGTCTGCGCCGTCGCCTCGCCCTTGCGGCCATGGCAGTGTTGCTGGTCGCCGGGTGCTCGTCGAACAGCCAGTCGGCCAACGCCTGGGTCGAAGACGAGGTGACGTTCGACGCCGGCGGGCTGACCGTGCACGGCACCTACCGCCACCAGCACGGTGACAAGCAAGCACCCGCGGCCCTGCTGATCTCGGAGAGCGGACGCACCGACCGCAACGGCGACAACAACGTCGCCGGGCCGATCGGAAACATGCGTCAGCTCGCCGAATACCTGTCCGACCACGGAGTGGCCTCGCTGCGCTACGACAAGGTCGGCACCGGGAAGACCGGCCTGGGACCGTACGCCGACCACCCGGCCGACGTCGGCAGCGCCGTCTACACCACCGGGGCGAAGGCCGCGGTGCGGTTCCTGGCCAGCGAGGCCGCCACCGACAAGAACCACATCTCGGTGTACGGCCTCGGCGAAGGAACCGTGCATGCGATGACGCTGGCCGACGACACCTCCGCCGGTGCCCCCAAGATCCACTCCGTAGGTCTGCTGCAGCCGCTGGCGGGCCGCTACCTCGACCTGATCACCAACCGGGTCAGGGCCGATGTTGCGGCCGCCGTCAAGGCAGGCCAGAAGAACCAGCAGCAGGCGGACCAGACGATCGCCGCGTGGACCGCCGCCGTCGAGCAGGCGCGTAAGACGACCACCGTGCCCGCCAAACTCCCCGACGGTTTGAGCGCGATCCTGAACCCCGGCAACGTCAAAGCTGTCGTCGAGTCCGACGCTATCGACCCGCTGAAACTGGCGGCCGCCATCCCTGCCGCCACCCCGGTGTTGCTCACCTGCTCGGACTCCGACGGTCAGGCCAACTGCGCGGACATCACTCCGCTCGCCGACGCACTGGAGCACACGTCGTTGTCGCTGGTCGCGCTCAAGGGCGTCAACCACGTGCTGCGCGACGACCCAAGCGACAACGTCGCCAACTACTCGAAGCCGGGCCCGCTGTCCCCGCAGCTGACCGCGGCGCTGAACGGGTTCATCAACAGTTGACTCCGGTACGGGCACACCTATGTCGTGACGCTCGGCTAGGTTGCCAAGCGTGACCGACGACAAGATGCTGTCGCGCATCGCCGCGCTGCTGCGCCAGGCCGAGGGCACGGACAACGCACACGAGGCGGAGGCATTCATGGCCGCCGCCCAGCGGCTGGCCACCGCCACATCGATCGATCTGGCCGTGGCACGGTCGCATTCGGCCACCCGCAGTGCCGCGCAGGCGCCGACCCAGCGCACGATCACCATCGGCGAACCGGGCGCCCGCGGTCTGCGCACCTATGTGCAGCTGTTCGCCGGCATCGCCGCGGCCAACGATGTGCAGTGCGATGTCGCCTCGAACTCGGCCTTCGTCTACGCCTACGGGTTCGCCGAGGACATCGACGCCAGCCACGCCCTGTACGCGAGCCTCGTGGTGCAGATGGTGCGCAGCTGTGACGCCTACCTGGCCACCGGTGCGCACAAGCCGACGCCCACGATCACCGCACGGCTGAATTTCCAACTGGCATTCGGTGCACGCGTCGCCCAGCGGCTGGCACAGGCGCGGGAAGAGGCCCGCCAGGACGCCACCCGGGATCGCGCGACCGCGCCGGGAACCGCTGTGGCACTGCGCAACAAAGAACTCGAACTGCGCGAGCACTACCGCCAGACGTCCAAGGCGCGCGGCACCTGGCAGGCCAGCCGTGCCTCGGCAGGGTACTCGTCGGCAGCCCGCCGCGCCGGTGACCGCGCAGGCAAGCAGGCCAGGCTGGGCTCCAGCCCCGAGTTGCCGGGGGCGCGGACCCGGCTGCCGCGGTGACGGCGCGCGACAGTCAGCGCTCCCGCGTCTACGCGGCCGAAGAGTTCGTCCGGACACTCTTCGACCGTGCCGCCCAACACAGTTCACGCACCATCGACTTCTTCGGCACGCAGCTCACCCTGCCCCCGGAAGGACGGTTCGCCTCGATGCCGTCGGTGCAGCGTTACGTCGACGAGGTACTCGCGCTGCCCGCGGTGACCGCACGATGGCCCGCCCCGGGACCGCTGCGTGTGCGTCCTCGCCGCGCCGCAACCGCCGCCCACTACGAAAGCGCGGACGGCACAGGCGTTATCGCCGTTCCCGACCGCTCGGCCGCCGACTGGGCCATGCGCGAGCTGGTGTTGCTGCATGAGATCGCCCACCATCTGACCCCGCAGGGTCCCGCCCACGGTCCGGGCTTCGTCGCGACATTCTGTGAGCTGGCTGCTCTGGTGATGGGGCCGGAGGTCGGCCATGTGCTGCGCGTGGTGTACGCCAAGGAAGGCGTCCGCTGACCGGTGCGGTGGAGGATACTGAGGCGATGCACCGTGAAGTGACGACCGTCGCCGAACTCCGGGCGATCGTGGGCGAACCCGACCACTACGTGGCGAACAAGGTCAAAGACCGGCTCTCGCCAGTGCAACGGGACTGGTTGGCGCATTCACCGCTGGCGTTTGTGGCGACCACCGATGCGCAAGGCCGCGTTGATATTTCGCCGAAGGGTGATCCGGCGGGCTTCGTCCACGTGATCGACGACAGCACCATCGCCATCCCGGATCGGCCGGGCAACAAGCGCGTCGACGGGTATCTCAACGTGCTGCAGCGTCCCGGCATCGGAACCCTCTTCGTGATCCCGGGTCGCGGCGATACGCTGCGGATCAACGGCAAGGGCCGAATCCTGGCCGACGCCGACTACTTCGATGCCATGGCGGTCAACGGTAAGCGGCCGCTGCTGGCGTTGGAGGTCGCCATCGACGAGGTGTTCTTCCACTGCTCCAAGGCATTCCTGCGCTCGGACACCTGGAAGCCGGAGACCTGGAATCCGACCGCGCTGCCCAGCGTCGCCCAGATGGCCAAGGCATTGCGGCACGACTGGTCCGAGGCCGAACTCGAAGAACGCTACTGCGAGGACAACATTCGCAAGGTGTTGTACTAGCCGGCTATGTGCTCAAACGTCGGACACCCGCGCGCGGTGAGATCGTTCGTCTCGGCTTGCGACGGATGCGACCATCGGTAACCGGTCGGCGTCACGACGGGACAGCACAAGGTCGAGGCGTCGTGTCCGACGATCGATGGTCCCACGAATCCGGACCGCGTAGGATGCGTCGTCGAGCCACAGGTAGCGCCACGGTGAGTAGTCGTTACCCATCGCGTACATGTGAAAGCCACTGTCGAGGAAGGGCTTCAAGATGGCTGCGGGATTTCTGCCGCGCCGAGGCCACCACCGGGGGGACAGCTCGACGACGATCTCGGCATCGGCACGTAGCAGCGGGATCATCGTGGTCATACCCGCCAGGACGTCAGGTTCGGCGCCTTCGACGTCAATCTTGATTATCCGTGCCGACGCAATCTCCGAGGCAGACAGCATCTCGTCGAGCCGGTGCGCGTCGATCGTCGCCTCGGCCCGCAGCTTTCGTGTGGGGACCGTTGTCGACATACCCAGGTTATGGTTTGGGCCGGCATAGATCGTCAGAGTGCCCGATGCCGCACTCGCGGCAGCATTCACCAGCCGGATCCGATCGGTGAGCCGGTTGGCCGTCACGTTGTCGCATAGCTCGGCGAAGACTGCGGGGGACGCCTCCACTGCCACAACGCCACCGTCGGCGCCCACATGGCGGGCGGCGAGCAGGGAGTAGTAGCCGGCGTTGGCACCGACGTCGACGAAGACGTCACCCCCGCTCAGACGGCTGGACACGAATCGTGTCAGGTCGGGTTCCCATTCGCCGAAAAGCCAGACGTACCAGCCGATGAGATCGGTGAGCCGGCATGTCATTGTAGCGCCGAACGAGGTGCGGGCTGTAGCGACCACAGCCACGCCGACGTATGCGGCCGCCCTCAGGAGGAGCGCCACCGGAACGTAGAGGGGCATGAATAGCGCAGCGCGGGTGAGCTTCTCGAGCGTACGGATCTCGCGATTCGAGGTCCGTAGCGGTGCGATCGCCGCACGGGTGAGCTGCGTCAGCGTCGACGCCCGGCCGATGGCGCCGGGATTCAATTTGGGCAAGACCATCTGTTGAACCCCCATTTTGTTGACGATCACCCTCGGAGGATCCGAGGCACTGCGCTGAGAGGAGATGGCCCGCTGTCAGTCCTTCTTGCCGGAATCGCCGGTGTGCTGACCGTCGTGAGTGTCGGCGTGCGCGCCGGCGGCGGTCGAGGTGCTTTCGGATTTGTTGTCAAGACTCCCGGCCGCGGCGTGGTCTGCCACGCGTGCGCTACGGCCCTTCGGCGACGGCGTGGAGTGTGAGATCTCGCTTTCGGACGTGCCTTCGGTGTCGCTAGTGTCGGCATGAGTGGCAGGGAATGACGTGGAGGCACTGACCTTGCCGCCGGTCGGTGCCTTCGACGGGATCACTGCGGCCGAACTGGTGGCCGGTGCGGCCAGTTCTCCAGTGGAACCGTGTGTGCGGTTGCCTGATCCCTTGGCTATGTCGGAAGTGTCGCCGTGTTCGTCCTGAGTCGACTTCGTGGCGGGGCCGGCACTGGGCGGCGATGAGACCGCGCCGTTGTCGGCCTGCGCTGCAGGATGATTGACCCCGACGGCACTCGCGGCGGCGGCGCCTTTGGGTAGAGCGTCGGAGATTGATGTTGTGATGTATCCGAGGACGGCGGACAGTCCAGGTGTGCCGAAGCTGTACTTTCCGTCGGGAGTCTGGCCGGTGAAGTAGAGGCTGGCCAAGATTCCGCCGCCGACCTTGACGGGTCCGATCTTCGTAGGGGGTATCAGTGTCGCGAGCTGCGTGATAGTCGCCCGGACGAGGTTGGGCACTCCGTAGTAGAAAACTGACTTGGCCAGTTGCGCGATGGGCGACGCGGTGCCGAACAACTCGCTGGCGCCGACGTAGATCAAGGCACCCACGGCGCTGCCTGCGGTGTTTTTTCCGGCGCCGTAGTAGGCGCCGGCTTCGAAGAAGTAGTTGTCGAGATCGACCTTGCCGAACTGATCGAGGGCCTCGTCGATGACGTAGTACGCGACACCGGAGAGTCCGGACACGTAGACCGGACTGCTCCCGGTGGGGTTGATGTTGGGGTAGTACTTGTCCGGCTTGCCGTTGGCCGGGCCGATGTAGCCGCCCCACCCGCTGACGTAGGCATCAGTGATGCCCTTGATCGTGATGTCGGCCAGAGCCGCCAGTTCGACGGTGGCAGTCCGAACGGTCAGCACCCCTGGCAGCCCAGCCGCATGCAGGTCGGTGCCGGAGAACACCGGAGGCGTCGTCGCGACGATGGCGACGGCACTCATCAATGCCAGACCGGAAGCGGCGGATGAACGACTCCAAGCCTGCATCGTCGGTTCCCTCTCGTTTGACTGTGCGAGCAAGCCTGACCGGGCGGGCGTGCCGGAGGAATCCGCCAACCGGCCAGAGCCGGCAACCAATCGGCTGGAGATGGTGCGACGCAGGCGCGCGTGTCGTCGCCGTCAGCGGTCGCCGGCATCTGCCCGTCAGTTCATGTTCCACGGATCGCCGTAGGTGGTGACGCTGTCGCCGGTCTTCGACGTGAGCCGCGCGAATGGGCGTAGTAGAACGCCGCCTGAGGCACCGGTCACCGTGCCGTGCGCGTTGGCCACCGCCACGGTGCCGGTGGCTCCCTTGACATCGACCGAGAGCGTGTTCACTTCCTGGATGCCAGGGCCGTTGCCGAGATTGGCTTTGATCGACGCTCCGGGAAAGAGATTCGGGGTGATGACCGATCCCAACGGGTTGAACGCGCGCGGAGAAATCGAGGCCTTGTCCAAGAGGACGTTCGGGGTGGTGTAGCTGAAATTGATGCCGATACCCAATGACCACGGGAACCCGATCTGATAGCCCAGCTGAAGGGTGCCGGTGAAGTCGTCGGCGTGTGAACCGCTGACTGAGTACTCGGCCTTTCCTGAATGGAACCACTCGCGCGTCAACCGGTTACGGTCAAGGGGGGCAACGCCGTTGAGGAACGTGTCCCATTGCTGGACGGTCAGGGTGCGGCCTCCGCCGTCGACGATGCTCAGCTGGTTGTCCAGGCCGGCGTTGGCGACACCCCGACTCGGAGCCAGGGCGGCGATCGCCGCGACTGCAAGAGCAAGCGCGCGCACGGGGGTCTTCATGGGCTCTCCAGCGGAATCAGGTGCGACCAACAACGGCCGCACCAGACTGGCCCGCGGGTCAGGCCGCGGTCATCCCCCCTGTGTCGTCAGCTCGTCGCCATCTGGCTGGAAGTCGGGAGTTCAGCTCCGCACATGTATTGGGGGTGTGACACGCGTACGGCATCACCACGGTTGCGGTCTTATCGGCGGCATGGCAAATCCGCCATCCCCCATATGGCTGGTTCTGCCAGCCAGGTGTGGGATGTTGTGCCGACGCGCTGGGCCGGAGTGGTTCGAGCGCGCTCGCTGTCGTCTAATCGGATCGACGCTCGCAACCCGGCCGGCGGAAATAAACTCGGCACCCGCGCACCGCGGCGGGAGGAGGAGGCCCCATGACACGGGTTGTCATCGTCGACGACGAGGCGCTGATCCGATCGGGGTTCAAGATGATCCTGTCGGCGGCGGAGGACATCGAAGTCGTCGCCACCTGTGACGGCCGCAACGCCGTGCAGACCATCGCAGAATTGCGGCCGGACGTTGTACTGCTCGACATTCGGATGCCCGGCAAAGACGGACTGACCGTGCTCGCGGAGCTGCAGACGCTCGCGCCACCGCCCACAGTGGCCGTTCTCACCACATTCGACGCCGACGAATACATCGCCTCCGCCCTGCGGATGGGCGCCGCGGGGTTTTTGCTGAAAGACACTGATCCAGAACAGCTTCCGTACATGGTTCGCAGTCTGGCCGGCGGTGGACTCGTGCTCTCCGAGAAGGTGAGTCCGCGAGTCGTCGCCGGCTACCTCGGCGACCACGCCGATGTAGCCGCTGTCCACGCGTTGCGTGCGCTGACAGAGCGAGAGACCCAGGTCCTCAAGCTACTCGCGCAAGGACGGTCGAACGGCGAGATCTCCGCGACGCTGTATTCCAGCGTCGGCACGGTCAAGGACCAGGTGAGTTCGATACTGGCCAAGCTCGGTGTCAAGTCACGGGTGGAAGCCGCGATTGTGGCCCAGCGCGCTCGCCTCCTGGACGACGACTCATGCTGACCCGGTTGACTCCGCGCGGGCGTCGGCTGATTCTCGACGTCCTGACGATCGTCCTCGCCGGTGCCGACGCCGCCGCCTCGATCATGTCCGACGACCACGTCACCACCATCGAAATCGTGCTTGGGGCGGTGGCGGTGGCGGCGCTGCTGATACGACGGCGCGCACCGTATTTGGCGCTCATCTTGACGCTGCCCGCACTGATAGTCAGCACCATGGCCATCGCAGGACAGATAGCCCTGTTCACCGTCGCTCAGCGCAGTAAGCGGTTGTATCTGATCGTGCTGAGCGCGTTGGCCTTCTTCGTGTGCTTCACAGCCCTATGGCGCACACCGTATTCCGGTGTGGACACCGTATTGGACCTCGTGTATGCGACCGTATTCACCGCCGCGCCGGTGTGGTTGGGAATGCTCGTCACCGCGCGGGCCGATCTGTCGGAGAAGCTGGCCGAGATCGAACGGGCACGCCGCGATCAAGAGGAACTGGTCATCGAGAAGGCGGTTGCTGCCGAACGTTCCGCACTGGCCCGAGAGATGCACGATGTGGTGTCGCACCAGGTGAGTCTCATTGCGGTGCAAGCCGGCGCGCTACAGGTCACAGCCAGTGATCGCGCGTCGGCCGAGGCGGCGCGCACCATTCGGACGTTGAGCGTGCGCACCCTCGACGAGCTACGCGAAATGGTGGGGGTGTTGCGTCCGTCGTCCGGCCCCAGCGTCGAACTGGCGCCGCAGCCCGGGATCGATGATTTGGACTCGCTGGTGGCGGCGTCACAGGTGCCCACAGTCATCCAGATTGTGCGCACCGACCCGAGGGATCCGTCGGCGGCAGTCCAGCGCGCGATCTATCGGGCTGCGCAGGAAGGGCTGACCAACATCGCCAAGCATGCTCCCGGTGCCAACGCTCGGCTGAGTCTGCGTCTCGATGATCGGCAAGCCTGTTTGACGCTGACAAACACCAAGCCCACTCGGGCGCCGGTCCGGCTCCCGAGCGCTCAACACGGGCTGCTCGGTTTGTACGAACGCGCGGAATTGCTCGGCGGCTCCTTACATGCCGGCCCACACGGAGACGGCGGCTTCGAACTCACCATCACCCTGCCGTTCCATGGAACGCCGTCGAGGTAGGGCTGTCCCAGCCGCACCTATCCGGCCGGCGCCACCTCCACCGGGAGCGCGTTCAATACCGCGGTGCCCGACAACGGATCCAGCAGCGTGCCGTCGTTGAGGTTGTTGACGTTGACGCCCGGGTGCTGCGCCGCCACCCTCATCCGGGTGCCCGGCTCGGTGTGTCCCCACCCGTGCGGCAGTGACACCACGCCAGGACGGATCGCGTCGGTGATCTCAACCGGCACTTCGAGTTTGCCGCCCGGACCGGTGACGAGAGCCATCTCCTCGAGACCGAGCCGCGCGGCGTCGTCGGGATGGATCTGCAGCGTGCAGCGATTGGTGCCGCCGGACAGGGCGGGCAGGTTGTGCATCCAGCTGTTGTTGGACCGCAGGTGCCGACGGCCGATCAGCAGGAACCCAGGTCCCGACGTGAGCGCGGCGAGCAGGCGCGGGACGTCGGCGAGGATCGGCTCGGGATCCAATTCGATTGTGCCCGAGGGGGTCCGAAGAATCTCGGGAATCCGCGGGGTCAGCGCGCCGAGATCAATCCCGTGTGGGGTGTCCTTCAGCCGCTGCAGGGTCAAACCCTCCGGCCTGGCCCCGAACCCGTCACCGAACGGGCCGAGCCGCAGCATCATGTCCAGCCGTCGTTCGTAACCGCGCCCCTCGGGCAGCATCGCGGTCAGTTCCTCGACGGACCGGCCTGCCACCGGGGAGTGCTCGTCGGCGACCTCCTTGCTCAGCGTCGTCGCGATCACCTGCTCGTCCACCAGCGTCGGGTCGGCGTCGGGGCCCATTCCCAACACGATCAGCGCCAGCCGCGCCAAGATCTCGCACTCGTCGGGCCGTCCGTCCGGCAGCGGCAGGACAGGAGGCGAGTACCTGGCGTTGTTGCGTACCGCCGCCCCGCTGAGGGCGAGGTCGTAATGCGCTGCGCGAGAAGGCGGAGGCGGCGGCAGGATCACGTCGGCGTGCCGGGTGGTCTCGTTGAGATAGGGGTCCACCGACACCATGAAGTCGACGCGGTCGAGGGCCTCGGACAGCCGGGCGCCGTCGGGCGCCGACAACACCGGGTTGCCCGCGATCGTGATCATCGCCCGGACCTGGCCCTCGCCGGGGGTCTCGATCTCCTCGGCAAGCGCGACCGCGGGCAACTCGGACAGTGCCTCCGGGTGACCGGACACCCGGCTGCGCCAGCGTCCGGTGGCGAATCCCCGGCCCGGGCGCGGCGGGCGCGGCGCCCCGGCGATCGGCGAACTGGCGAACATCACCCCACCCGGGCGGTCCAGATTGCCGGTCAGGATGTTGACCACATCGACCAGCCAGCTGGTCAACGTGCCGAATTCGACCGTCGAGGTGCCGATGCGGCCGTACACCGCCGCACTCGGGGCCGCGGCGAGTTCGCGTGCCAGTGTTCGGATTTCGTTGGCGTCGACCCCGCAGTGCTCGGCCACCGCCTCCGGCGGGAAGTCCTGCGCCGCCGCCCGCACCCGCTCCAGCCCGGAGACGTGCTCGGCCAGCCGGCCCAGATCCACCAGGTCCTCGTCGAAGAGCACATGCGTGACCGCGAACAGCAGTGCGGCGTCGGTGCCGGGGCGCGGCGCGATGTGACGGTCGGCCAGTTCGGCGGTGCGGGTCCGGGTGGGATCTATCACCACCAACGTGCCGCCGCGACGGCGCAACGCCTTGAGCTTGCCCGGAAAATCGGCAGCGGTGGCTAGAGAACCGTTGGATACCAACGGGTTTGCGCCCATCACGACGAGGTAATCGGTGCGGTCGAGGTCGGGCAGGGTGAACGCCAGCGGATTGCCGAACAGGTATCCGCAGGACACGTGCTTGGGCATCTGGTCCAGTGTGCTGGCTGAATACACCTGCCGGGTGCCCAGCGACTTGATGACGACCGGCCCGTAGAGCGAGCCGGCGATGGTGTGCGCGTTCGGGTTGCCCAGGTACACCGCGACCGACGAGCCGCCGGTATCGGCGATGACGCGCTGCAGTCCCTCGGCCGCCGCGGCGAAGGCGTCCGCCCACGAGGTCTCGACCAACTCGCCGTCGCGGCGCACCAGGGGCTTCTGCAGCCGGTCGGGATCGTTGTCCAGCTCGGGGAAGCTGGCGCCCTTGGGGCAGATGAAGCCGTGACTGAACACGTCGTCACGATCGCCCCGGGCCGCACTGACCCGGTCGTTGTCGTCGATGGTCAGGACCATCCCGCAGGTGGCCTCGCAGAACGGGCAAATTCGCAAAGCGGTGCGGCTCATCTGGCCACTGTGCTCTGCGACCGACCCCCGTGGCAAGCCCAACCAACCGGATGGTCAGATTTGATTCAGCCGGTCCACACCGGTGACTCCAGTGCCTCGCGCAGGGCGGCGACGATGCGGTCGGAGTGAGCAGTGAAACGCCCGGTCGGGGCGGGCACCGAGATCGCGACGATGTTTCCACCGGCCGCGCGGCCCGCGACCCCCGCGGCCGAGATGCCGTCGGTGTGTTCATCACGGTCGTACGCCACCCGGTCGGTGCGGATGGTCCGGATCTCGGCGCGCACCCGATCGGCGTTGTCCGGCTCGAGGGCGGCAAGCACCTGGTCGACGTCGTCATCGCCCAACAACGCCAGAACCGCCTTCCCATTGGCGGTGTCGCACAACGTGAATCGCCCGCCGATCGCCGAGACCGCACGCAACCGGTGCGGCGACTCGATCTGGTCGATGAACAACATCTGGCCACCGCGATATACCGAGAGGTCGACCGTTTCACCGGTGGCCTCGGCCACCCGCTCCAACGTGGACCGGAATGCCGACGTGATGTGGGCCGCGTCGGCGTTGACCAGGCCGAGCAGGCGGTCCCCGAGGACGATGCGGCCGTCGTCGTCCACGGCGGCGAACCCCACCTCGACCAGACCGACGAGGAGTCGCCGGGCGGTTGACTTGGCCAGTCCCAGTCGGCTGTGCAGGTCGACCAGGCGCAGCCGGCCCGGGGCGGTGGCGATTTCGTCGAGCGCTGCCGCGGCGCGACGCAGTACCTGTATGCCGTCGTCACGGGCATTCGCGGGACGTCCATCACCGACCACAGAAATTTTCGCGTCAGTCAACTGACATCCCTTCCGTTGGCGTCGCCGCGGCGGTAATGTGCCGCAATACGGATCATAGCGATTCGCTATGTGAACCATAGGAGGCTTCGGTGGGGTCACTTCCCGAGGGTCGGCATTTCTTTCACGGTGACGACGGCTACGAGAGCGCACGCCAGGCGACGGTGTGGAACCAGCGGGTTCCCGACCGCTACCCGGATGTCATCGTCGCGGCGGTCGACGCCGACGACGTCGTGGCGGCGCTGCGCTACGCCAAAGCGAACAACAAACAGGTCAGCATCAAGTCCGGCGGCCACAGCTGGGCGGCCAGCCACCTGCGCGACGGCGCGGTGCTGCTCGACATGAGCCGGGTCGACCAGACCAGCATCGACGCCGACGCGATGACGGCGGTCGCGGGACCGGGCAAGGGCGGCAGCGTGCTGGCCGCCGAGCTCGATGCGGTCGGGCTGTTCTTTCCCGCCGGGCACTGCAAGGGCGTGTGCATCGGGGGCTACCTGCTGCAGGGCGGTTACGGCTGGAACAGCAGGGTGGTCGGACCGGCCTGCGAAAGCGTCATCGGGCTGGACGTGGTGACCGCCGACGGCGACAAGATCTACATCGACGCCGACCATCATCCGGACCTGTACTGGGCCGCGCGCGGCGCCGGACCGGGGTTCTTCGCCGTCGTCACCGCGTTCCACCTCAAGCTCTACCCGAAGCCCGCAGTGCTGGGCAGCAGCTTCTACGCCTACCCCATCGAGCTCGCCGACGAGATCTTCACCTGGGCCCGCGACATCTCCGCCGACGTGGACCGGCGGGTCGAACTGCAGATCGTCGCCACCAAGAGCGTGCCCAACGCGGGCATCGACCGGCCGGCGATCGTGATGGCCTCGCCGGCGTTCGCCGACACCGAGGCGGAGGCCAAAGAAGCGTTCGGCCTGCTCGACCGATGCCCGGTGGTCGACAAGGCACTGATCGCCGTGCCGTATGCGCCGATGGGCCTGCCGGATTGGTACACCGCGGTGATGAGCAACTACCTGGAGGACCATCGGTACACCGCCGACAACATGTGGACCAACGCCTCGGCCGCCGAGTTGATGCCGGGCATCCACCGCATCCTGGACACTCTGCCGCCGCACCCCGCGCACTTCCTGTGGCTGAACTGGGGCCCGTCGCCGCAGCGCCAGGACATGGCCTACAGCTTGGAAAGCGAGATCTACCTGGCGCTGTACGCCGGCTGGATGGACCCGAACGACGACGAAAAGTACAGCGACTGGCCACGATCCAACATGGCGTCGATGGCATCGCTGGCGACCGGCATCCAGCTGGCCGACGAGAATCTGGGCCGCCGCCCCGCCAAGTTCGTCACCGACGAGAACATGGCCCGGCTCGACCGGGTGCGAGCCCAGTACGACCCCGACGGCCGGTTCCACAGCTGGATGGGGCGACTCTGATGGCCGAGACCTACCTGGGTTACCGCCCCGGAGACGATGACACCGCATGGGGTAAGTACTTCAACCCGCAGATGGCCGAGCTACCCCGTCATGCGGTGATCGCACTCGAGCACGGTCCGCAGGCCGACCAGGCTATGCTCGGATTCGATTCGGCTGCAACGCTTCTCGACGAGGGATACCAACAGACCGAGAACGGCTACGGCGCGCTGCGTGGCGGCGGATTCCACGTCGCGATCCGCACCGACATGCCCGGCGTCACGCCGGCGATGTGGGACTGGTGGTTCGGCTGGCACGGCAGCGAGTCCAGCCGCTACAAACTGTGGCATCCGCGTGCGCATGCGTCGGCGCACTGGGGCGACAGCGGGCCCGATGGCGCCTACGTCGGACGGACCTCGATCATCGAGGAATACCTAGGCTCGGCCTACGCCAAGGCGGCCATCGCGTTCCTCGAACCGTCGGCGCTGGGCCTCGACGAATCGCGGCTGGGCACCGATGTCGCGGTGTGCGCGCGACTGGGCTCCAGCGAGGTGCCGGTCGACATCGGCTGGTTCATCCATCACGTGCGGGCTGTGCCGGGCGGCGCGGAAATGCGATCGCGGTTCTGGATGGGTGGTCCGTACATCGGGGTGCGCCGCGGCAACCGCCTCGCCGATTCGGTGATCCGCCCGATCGCCGCGCACCAACTGCCGGAGCCGCGGGATCTGCTGGTGCACTGCGCGCAGGAGATGAACCACCTCGCGAGCTTCCTGCCGAAAATTTACGCGGAGTTCGCTGAAACCTGACCAGCGTCACCTCTGGCAACAGAGATTGCCAAATCCCCACCGCTGCCGACCTGAGGGGTTATGTTCGCAGAACAGCCTCGTGGGGGCAGCGATCGGGGGTTTCAGATGGTAGCTGTGGCGTTTTCAAAGAAGATCCGGCGGGGTTTGACGGCCGGAACCAGGAAGACCGCGTTGCTTGGCGCAGCCGCCGCCACCGCTGTGGCCATGACGATGGGCACGGTCGCCGAACCGGTGGCGCCCGCCGCAAACGCCCTGACCCTCGACACCACCACGACCGGGCCGCTGCTGTGGCTGGTCAATCAGCTCGGAGTGGACAGCTACACCTTCGACAACATCCCCGTCGTCGGATCCATCACCCTGGCTTTCGACTGGCAGAAAGCCGACCCGGTCGGACTGAACAACCTCCTGAACGCGGAGCCGTTCGGTGGATTCGTTCTCGGCACCGCGACCCGGCCGAACATCCTGGCCAGCAGTCCCACCGGCCCGCTGCTGATCGCCTCGGGCACAGGCGTTCCCGCTGCGCTGCAGACCTATCAGGCGCTGCTGTCCAGCGCCAATGGCAACACCCTGCCCGGCTACGATCCGCTGGTCGCTGCCGGCAAGGTCAGTTCGATCACCGGCCAGCCGTGCTCGTCGGGTCTCACCTGCGTCCAGGGCACCAACGTCACCAACCTGCCGATTGCGTTGGTGCGCAACCCCGAGACACCGAACGGCGGCCTGTACTCGCGGTTCGCCCCGGTCTTCAATCTGTTCGGGATGAATCCGGTCAGCCCCAACGCGGGCTCCGGATCCAGCCTCGGCATCAGGTTCAACGGTGCGTTCGTCAACGTCGCTCTCGGCTATGACATGTTGTCGGACTTCCCGGAGACGCTGAACCCGTTCTCTCTGGCCAACTCCGTCATGGCGAGCGTGCTGCCCACCTACCTGCTCGGCGGCGCGGAACTGCAGGGCACCAGCATCAACACGATCGAGGGCAACCTCATCGCGCTGCTGACCCTGGGCACTCCCAGCACCACGTACAGCACACTGGTACCCACCGATCTGCCCTTGCTGGAGCCGCTGCGGCTGCCGTCACGCATCCTCAACGCGGTCTTCAAGGCGGCGAAGATCCCGATCACACTGGGCACTCCGCTGGCCGATGCGCTGCAACCGGCCCTGTCGATTCTGGTGAACATCGGCTACACCGATGTGCAGACACCCAGCGAGGGCGGCACCTACAACCGGACGTATGACCAGTCGTCGCAATACGTTCCGTTCCTGTCGAAAGCGACGCTGACCCCGCAGGAATGGGCCGCGGTTCCCGGCGACGTGGTCAAGGCGCTGGTCACCGGCTTCCGGGATGTGTTGAGCGGCAAGCCCACGACGACGCCCGCGCCGGCCCCGGGGCCCACGGCATCTGCGGCTGCCGCAGCACCGACCTTGGCGGCCGTACCCTCGCCGAGCGCCAAGTCCGGCAAGCCGTCGAAGAAGTCGAGTTCGACGTCGAGCAAGAAGGCGTCAGCGCCCAAGCCGTCGGCCAAGAAGGGTGTGGGCGGGTCCAAGCGGGCCAGCTAGTTGTGGGTGCTGACCGCCCCGAGTGTGGGCCTCATGCACGGAATTCGAGCGATTTCCGTACACAAGGCCCACAGTGGGAACCGACTACCCGCAGACGGCGCCGTTCGCGGCCGAGCCGACCAGCTTGCGGTACTTGGCCAGTACACCGGTGGTGTACTTCGGCGCGGGCGGGGTGAATCCTGCCTTGCGCGAATCGAATTCGGCGTCATCGACCAGGACGTCCAGCGTGCCCTTGGCCACGTCGAGGCGGATCCGGTCACCGTCCTGGACGAACGCGATCGGCCCGCCGTCGACCGCCTCCGGTGCGATGTGCCCGACACACAGGCCGGTGGTGCCGCCGGAGAACCGGCCGTCGGTCATCAACAGCACGTCCTTGCCGAGGCCGGCACCCTTGATCGCACCGGTGATCGCCAGCATCTCGCGCATGCCGGGGCCGCCCTTGGGGCCCTCGTAGCGGATGACGACGACGTCATTGGCGACGATCGTGCCGTCCTCCAGGGCATCCATCGCTGCGCGCTCGCCGTCGAAAACCCGTGCGGTGCCCTCGAACACGTCGGAGTCGAAGCCGGCCGACTTGACCACCGCGCCCTCCGGGGCGAGCGAGCCGTGCAGGATCGTGATGCCGCCGGTCGGGTGAATCGGATTGCTCAGCGCGCGAAGCACTTTGCCGTCCGGATCCGGTGGCGCGATGTGGGCGAGGTTCGCGGCCATGGTCTCACCGGTGACCGTCATGACGTCACCGTGCAACAGGCCGGCGTCCAACAGTGCTTTCATGACCACCGGCACACCGCCGATGCGGTCGACGTCGAACATCACGTGCTTGCCGAACGGCTTGACGTCCGCCAGGTGCGGCACCTTGGCGCCGATGCGGGTGAAGTCCGCCAGATCCAGCTTCACGTTGGCCTCGTGGGCGATCGCCATCAGGTGCAGCACCGCGTTCGTGGACCCACCGAATGCCATCACGACCGCGATCGCGTTCTCGAAGGCTTCCTTGGTCAGGATGTCGCGGGCGGTGATCCCGCGGCGAAGCAGTTCCACGACGGCTTCGCCACTGCGCCGGGCGTAACCGTCGCGGCGCCGGTCGGTGGCCGGCGGGGCCGCGCTGCCCGGCAGCGACATCCCCAGCGCCTCGGCTGCGGACGCCATCGTGTTGGCGGTGAACATGCCGCCGCAGGCGCCTTCGCCCGGACAGATCGCCCGCTCGATGGTGTCGACGTCCTCGCGGGACATCAGTCCGCGCGCGCACGCGCCGACCGCCTCGAACGCGTCGATGATCGTCACGTCCATCTCGGTGCCGTCGGACAGCTTGGCGCGGCCCGGCAGGATCGAACCCGCGTAGAGGAACACCGCGGCCAGATCCAGTCGCGCGGCGGCCATCAGCATGCCGGGCAGCGACTTGTCGCAGCCCGCCAGCAGCACCGAACCGTCGAGGCGCTCGGCCATCATGACCGTCTCGACGCTGTCGGCGATCACCTCTCGGGACACCAGCGAGAAGTGCATGCCCTCGTGGCCCATCGAGATGCCATCGGACACCGAGATGGTGCCGAACTCCATCGGATAACCGCCGGCACCGTGCACACCCTCCTTGGCGGCCTGCGCGAGCCGCTGCAGCGACAGGTTGCACGGCGTGATCTCGTTCCACGACGACGCCACCCCGATCTGCGGCTTGGCGAAGTCCTCGTCACCCATGCCTACCGCGCGGAGCATCCCGCGGGCAGCGGCCTTCTCCAGGCCGTCGGTGACGTCGCGACTGCGGGGCTTGAGATCGGGGGTTTGGCTCACCGGACAAGTATGCCGTGGTCGGGGATGCCCACCAAATTTCTTTTTATACCCCCGAGGGGTATTGAAGGTACGGTGAAAACATGACATCCACGCCCAGCCGCATCGTCGCGGTCGCCGCGGCCTTCGCCACTGCCGTCGTCGTGTCGTCCTGCAGCAAGACCGAGGACCACACCCAGCACGCCCCCGCGACCGCATCGACCAGCGAAGCGGTGGCCGCGCACAATGCCGACGACGTCATGTTCGCCCAGATGATGATCCCGCACCACCAGCAGGCGATCGATCTCGCGGCGATGGCTGCCGTACACACCACCAACCAGGCCGTCCGCACGCTGGCCGGCAAGATCTCGGACGAACAGCAACCCGAGATCGACCAGATGACGGCACTGCTGCAGCAGTGGAACGTCGACCCCGCGATGGGAGACCACAGCGGGCACGGCGCGGCGATGCAGGGCATGGTCGACGACGCGACGATGACCAAACTCAAATCGCTCAACGGGCCGCAATTCGACACACTGTGGTTGCAGGCGATGATCGGCCACCATCAGGGCGCCATCGAGATGGCCAAGGCCGAGATCGCCAACGGTCAGAGCGCCGACCTGACCGCGATGGCCAAGTCCATCGTCACCGCGCAACAGGCTGAGATCGACCAGATGAAGCAGATGCTTGGAGGCTAAATGACTGGCGCACATGGCTATTCGTCGCAGAAAGACAACTACGCCAAGCGGCTGCGTCGCATCGAGGGTCAGGTCCGCGGCATCGCGAAGATGATCGAGGAGGACAAGTACTGCATCGACGTGCTGACCCAGATCAGCGCTGTCAACAGTGCGCTGCAGTCCGTTGCGCTCGGCCTGCTCGACGAACACCTCGGGCACTGCGTCAGCCATGCCGTCGCCGAGGGCGGCGACGAGGCCGACAAGAAGCTGGCCGAGGCCTCGGCTGCGATCGCGCGCCTGGTCCGCTCCTGACGCAGCACCGCCCGGCGACATAGGCCGGTCAGATAAGCCGGAGTCGGCGCGTGAGCCGATACCGTGAACCCGTGCCCACAGTGCAGCGCACGTGGACACCGCGAGTCGCCACAGCGCTGGCCGTGCTGGCCGCCGCGGCGTTCATCTACGTCACCGCCGAGATCATGCCGGTGGGAGCGCTGTCCGCCATCGCGCGCGACCTACACGTCAGCGAAGCGATGGTCGGCACCCTGCTGGCCAGCTACGCCCTGGTGGCCGCACTGGCCACGATGCCGCTGGTCCGGTGGACGTCGACCTGGCCGCGACGGCGCACGCTGTTGTGGACGCTGGCCTGCCTGTCGATTTCGCAACTGATCTCGGCGCTGGCGCCGACCTTCACGGTGCTGGCCGTCGGCCGGGTGCTGTGCGCGCTCACCCACGGATTGATGTGGTCGGTGATCGCGCCGATCGGGGCGCGGTTGGTGCCGCCGAGCCACGCCGGCCGCGCCACCATGGCGGTCTACGTCGGCACCGGCCTGGCGCTGGTGGTCGGCAGCCCACTGACCGCCGCGATGAGCGAGCTGTGGGGCTGGCGGCCCGCGGTCGGCGTCATCGCCGCGGCGTCGGTGCTGGTGCTGGTGGCGGCACGGCTGGCGCTTCCGGCGATGGCGTTGACCGGCGCGGCCGGCGGCGCGCGGCCCCGCAGAATCCTCCATCACCGCAACCGCCCGCTGCTGATACTGAGCGTGCTGACGCTGGTGGGTGTCACCGCCCACTTCATCTCCTACACGTTCATCGTGGTGATCATCCGGGACGTGGTCGGTGTGCGCGGGGCCCACCAGGCCTGGCTGCTCGCGGCCTACGGGGTGGCCGGCCTGACCGGCATGGCGTTGCTGGCCCGGCCGGGGGACCGGCGGCCGAAGGCGGCGGTGATGGGTTGTCTGGCCGCGTCGTCGCTGGCGTTCGCGGGACTGGCGGCGCTTGGTCACCTCGGGTGGCGCACCGTCGCCGTCGCAGCGGCCGGGGCGCTGGCGATCGTGTTGTGGGGTGCCACCGCGAACGCGATGCCGCCCATGTTGCAGGCCGCGGCGATGCGGCACTCGCCGCAGGATCCCGACGGCGCCTCCGGGCTCTACGTGGCGTGCTTCCAGGTCGGCATCATGGCCGGCTCGCTGACCGGCGGGCTGCTCTACCAACGGGCCGGAGTCGCGATGATGCTCACCGCGTCATGCGTGCTGATGCTGGGCGCGTTGGCCTGCGTGATGGTCAGCCGGGGCCTGTTCGCGGACCACCCGGCTACCAGCGAAAAGTAACGCTTCTCACCCCGTTCCCGACGATCTGCACAGTTCAGGGCAGTGACGGAGTTCGCGGCCGGGTTCGCTGGCCGATGAACTCCAGAAGTGCACCCAGCGTGTTATGTCAGACTGGGACAGAGTCGGTATCGAGGGAGTTTGGGTTATGACGCTGCGGGTGAAGGGGGCGATCGCCACCACGCTGTGCGTGGTCGGAGTGGCCGCCGGAATCAGTCTCGGCAGCGGTTCGGCGTTCGCCGATCCAGACCAGGCGCCCGCCGATCCCGGGATCGCCGACGTGCCACCCGCGCAGGTGCCCGCACCCGATCCGTTCGCGCCCCCACCGGTCGACCCGGCGGCATTCCCGCCGCCCGCTCCGGCCGGAGACCCGGCCGTCCCGCCGCCCGACCCGGTGGCCGCCCAGCAGGCCGCCGCGGCAGCCGCCGGTCCGGTCAAGGGCCAGAACCCGACGCCGTACACCGGTGACCCGGTGTTCGCGCCGCCGTCATTCAATCCGGTGAACGGCGCGATGGTCGGCGTCGCGAAGCCGATCATCATCAACTTCGCGCGTCCGATCGCCAACCGGCCGATGGCCGAGCAGGCGATCCACATCTCGTCGGTGCCGCCCGTTCCCGGGGCGTTCTACTGGACCACCGACACCCAGGTGCGCTGGCGGCCCTACAACTTCTGGCCAGCCGGCACCGTCGTGAACATCGACGCCAGCGGCGCCAAGTCCAGCTTCCGGGTGGGTGATTCGTTGGTGGCCACCGTCGACGACAAGACCCATCAGATGACCGTGACCAAGAACGGCACGGTGCTGAAGACCTTCCCGGTGTCGATGGGCAAGCCGGACGGCAAGCACGAGACCAAGAACGGCACCTACTACGTGCTGGAGAAGTTCCCGGACATCATCATGGATTCGGCCACCTACGGCGTGCCGAACACCTCCCCGGAGGGCTACAAGCTCAAGGTCCAGTGGGCGGTGCGGATCGACAACAGCGGCGCCTTCGTTCACAGTGCGCCGTGGTCGGTCGCCGATCAGGGCAAGCGCAATGTCAGCCACGGCTGCATCAACCTTTCGCCGGACAACGCCAAGTGGTTCTACGACAACTTCGGCAGCGGCGACCCGATCGTGATCAAGAACTCGGTCGGCACGTACAACAACCCCGACGGCGCCGACGACTGGCAGTGGCAGCTCGCGTAGCCAGTCGTCCACTGGCCTAACCGGTCTCAAAGCTCAGGCACAGAAACGAACTCCACAATGGGGTTCGTGCCGCCTACCCCGACACCGCCGCCGACGCCGACGGCACCGCTGCCTCAGCTGCCCGCGCCGGACTTCCACCAGTACGCGCACGGGGTTTCGCTGCTGGGCGGCTGGCTGCCGCTGACCATCGAGATCGTCGCCGCGATTGCGCTGATCGTCGCGATCGGTTGGCGGCGGAGCAGGCGCTGGTGGCTGCTGTGGCTGCCGGTCTGTGTGGTCGTCGGCCTGCTCGGCGCGCTCGCCGCGCGCATGTACGTCAACTCCGAGGGGCTGGCCTCAGACCCGGCGCCGTTCTACTTGTGGGTCTGGGTAGGGGTTTTCGCGGCCGGGATCGCGGTGGCGATCCTGGGCTGGCGAGGAAATTCCTGGTGGCGACGAGGTGTCGCCGTCCTGGCGATTCCGTTGACCTTGGTTGCGGCGCTGCTCGCGCTGAACAAATGGGTCGGCTATTACCCGAGCGTCCAGACTGCCTGGGGCGCGTTGACCGCCGGACCGCTGCCCAACCAGATCGACGCCGCCGACCTGCCCGGCCTTCGCAACACCGTGCAGACGGCAGGCAAGCTCGTCGAGGTCGACATACCGTCAGACGCAAGCGGATTCAAACACCGCAGTGAATACATCTACCTGCCGCCGGCCTGGTTCGCGGGTGCGACTCCACCCCGGTTGCCGGTCATCATGATGGTCGCCGGCGAGTTCAACACCCCGGCTGACTGGATCCGCACCGGCAACGCGATGCCGATCATCGACGGGTACGCGAAAGATCATGGCGGACAAGCGCCGATCTTCGCGTTCGTCGATTCCGGGGGCAGCTTCAACAACGACACCGAATGTGTCAACGGTCCCCGCGGCAACGCGGCCGATCACCTGACCAAGGACGTCCGGCCTTATGTGGCAGAGCATTTCGGTGCGTCGGATCAGGCGGCCAACTGGGCGGTGGTCGGCTGGTCGATGGGCGGCACCTGCGCGATCGATTTGACCGTCATGCATCCGGATCTGTTCAGCACCTTCGAGGACATCGCCGGTGACCACGGCCCGACCTCGGGGACCAAGGAACAGACGATCAGCCGGCTGTATGGCGGAGACGCCGCCAAGTGGGACGAGTTCGACCCGCGCACCGTGATGATGCGGCACGGCCCGTATCAGGGCGTCGCGGGCTGGTTCGAGGACACCGTGACACCGACCAACACCGCATCACCGTACGGCGGGGGCAGTGGGCACCGGCCACAATCCGACGCCCCCACCGGCTTCGGCGGCCATGACGAGTTCAAGGACTCCGACGAGGCCGGGGCTGCCGACGATCTGTGCGCGACGGCGAAGACGGTCGGCATCTCGTGCTCGGTACACCGGATCATCAGCTTCCACACCTGGCAGTTCGCCGAGCGGGCCTTCTCCGATGCGCTGCCGTGGCTGGCCGCTCAGATCAAGACGCCGGGCGCGACGGACTCGCCGGCCTGACACCCACTGCCGCAGCACCTAGGCAGGCCAGCGCCACGATCGTCGCGAACCACGGGAACACCTGCGCCAGAGGCCATTTGGTGGCAGCCCAGCCCGCCGCGATCGTCGGCAGTGCCATCGCGGTATAGGCCAGCAGGTAGAACGCCGACATCGTCTCGCCGCGGCGGTCCGAGGGCACCACGTCGGACAGGTGACGCAGCGAGCCGCCGAAACCGAGGCCGAACGTCGCGCCCAGCAATGCGGCGGCGGCGAACACCAACGGCCAACGGTGGGTGAGCAGCACCGGGATCGTCAGCAGCAGAGCGGCCGCCATGCCGATGTCGCCGATCACCGCCGAGCGCCTGGCCGGAATCCTGGTGGCGACCAACTGCGCCATGGCCGCGCAGAACGCGGTCACGCCGACCACGCCGCCGCCGAACACCAAGTTGTGCACGTGGGTCTGTTGCGCGGCCAGCGACGGGTACAGCGACAGCAGTACTCCGAGCACCGACCACGATGCCATCGCGCCGAGCGCGGCGAACCAAAAGTCCTCGCGGATCGATTGCGGCACAGACGGTTTGCTGATCCGGATTCGGCCGCCGGTGCGGCCCTCATGGGTCTCCCGCAGGGCAACCACGCCGATGCCGACGATCGCGCACACCACCGCGACGACCGCATACGGGGTGCGCAGCGGGTGCGCGACGTACTGCGCCAGCAGCGACGAACCGACGATGGCCACCGTCATGCCGATGTTGAAGCTCACGCCACTGAGCTGACCGCTGCGCACCCCGTGGTGCGGCCGCAGGTCCAGCAGCGCGGCGGCGGCGGCGACGACGATCGAGCCGACAGCGGCACCGTGAATTGTGCGGGCCAGCAGCAGCATTTCGATGCTGTCGGCGATCAGGAAGATACCCAGACCGGCGATCAGTGCGATCAGCGCACCGAGGAGCACCGGCTTGCGGCCGACGACGTCGGAGATGCGGCCGGAGACCAGCACCGCGGCCAGCGCGGCGAAGGCGTACACCGCGAACACGACGGTGGTGGCGAGCGGCGAGAGATGCCAGTTCGATTCGTAGATGCCGTACAGCGGCGCGGGCAAGCCCGAGACGCCGAGCGCGACGCCGCTGAGCACCAGAAGCAGGGGGTACGCCCAGCGCTGGGCGGCGACGTCGGCGGGTGACGTCTCCTGCACACAGGCCATGACAACTCCGGAGTAGTTTGATGGTCATCGAACTTGTTCGAGCGTACGCTAGGTTTGATGACGATCAAACTTCGCAGGCCGTGACGGCGGACACAGGAGACAACCGTGGTTGAGGTGGAGGCATTCCACACCGACAGCTATCCGGTGCATCCGGTCGGGCCGCTGCACCAGGTGCTCGCGGCGCTACAGGATCCCGCCCGGCTGGAGATGATCCGGCGACTGCGCAACGCGGGCACACCGCTGCAGTGCAGCGCGCTCTACGACGGCATCAACAAGTCCACCGCCACCCACCACTTCAAGATCCTGCGCGAAGCCGGATTGCTCGAGCGACTGGTCCTCGGCGGCCTCACCCACCAGCGGCTGCGCGCCGACGAAGTCGACGCGGCACTACCAGGGCTGCTGGCCTCGGTGGTCGACGGTGCCAACCGCGAAGCGGGCGCGCGCTGACCTACCAGCTGCCGCGGTGGACGACCTCGTCGAACGGGCGACGGTTGGGCTTGCGAATCGGTGTGAGCGGACGGTCTTCGGGATACCCCAGCCCCAGCAGATAGGCGACCAGATAACCGGGCGGGACACCGAGGATCGATCGGGCCTTGTCCTGTTCGCCGATCGCCGAATGTCCGGTGCCGATACCCAGGTCGGTCGCGGCGATCGCCATCGCCATGGTGGCTTGGCCCAGGTCGTACTGGTCGAGGAGCTTCGTCCGCTCGTCAGGTGGCTCGGGAATCACCAGTGCGATCGCGGCGCGGGCCTTCGCGATGTGGCCGGCGCCGACCCAGACCGTCGAGAGTTCTTGCAGCGTGGCCGGATCCGTGACGATCACGAAATCCCAGTGCTGGTTGTTGCGCGCCGAGGGTGAACGCCATCCGGCCTCCAGAATCCGGTCGATGTCGTCGCCCGGTATCGCGTTCGAGGTGTAGCTGCGCACATTGCGCCGAGCGCGTATGGCATCCCAGGCTTCCATGGCGTCAGCTCCAGATGCGGACGCGCCGGTCGGGTTCCAGGTACAGCGCGTCGTCCTCACTGACGTCGAACGCCTCATAGAACGCGTCCATGTTCCGGATCACGCCGTTGCAGCGGAACTCCGGCGGCGAGTGTGGATCGGTCGCCAGGCGCCGAATCGCCTCGGCCTCACGAGATTTCGTACGCCACACCTGAGCCCAGCCGAAGAACACCCGCTGGCGGCCGGTCAGCCCGTCGATCACCGGAGCTTCCTTGCCGCCCAGCGACAGCTCGTAGGCCAGCAGCGCGATCGAGAGCCCACCCAGGTCGCCGATGTTCTCCCCGACGGTGAACGCACCGTTGACGTGGTGGCTCGGCGCGAGCCCGCGCGGCACGAACTCCTCGTACTGCTCGATGAGTTGTCTTGTGCGCGTGCCGAACTCGGCGCGGTCCTCGTCAGTCCACCAATCGACGAGGTTGCCGTCACCGTCGTATTTGGCGCCCTGATCGTCGAATCCGTGTCCGATCTCATGACCGATCACGGCACCGATCCCGCCGTAGTTCGCCGCGTCGTCGGCTTCGGCATCGAAGAACGGCGGCTGCAGGATCGCCGCGGGGAACACGATCTCGTTCATGCCCGGGTTGTAGTAGGCGTTTACGGTCTGCGGGGTCATGAACCACTCGTCGCGGTCGACCGGTCCGCCGAGCTTGGTCAGCTCCCGGTCATGGGCTACCTCGGCGCCGCGAATCACATTGCCGTACAGGTCGTCTCGATCGATCACCAGCGTCGAGTAGTCGCGCCACTTCTTCGGGTAGCCGATCTTCGCGGTGAACTTGTCCAGCTTGGCGAGCGCGCGCTGCCGTGTCTCCGGCGTCATCCACTCCAGGTCGTTGATGCTGACCCGGTAGGCCTCGCGCAGGTTGTCGACGAGTACGTCCATGCGGGCCTTGGCATCCGGCGGGAAGTGCCGCTCCACATAGAGCCGTCCGACCGCGTCACCCATCAGGCTTTCCACCAGCGACACCGCCCGCTTCCAGCGTTCGCGGATCTGCTCGGTGCCCGAAAGCGTACGACCGTAGAAGTCGAAGTTCGCTTCCACCACCGCCTCGGTCAGGTAGGCGGCCCTGGCGTTGATCAGCCGCCAGCGCGCCCAGTCCTGCCAGTCGGCGAAGTCGTGACCCGACCACAGCTCGGCGAACGCCGTGAGGTAATCAGGTTGACGCACAACCAGTTCGGCCACCACGTCCGGGGTGGTGCCCTGCGCGCCGATCCAGCCTGCCCAGTCGAAGCCGGGCGCTTCGGCGGTCAGATCGGTGAAGTTGCGCAGGTTATAGGTCAGATCCGCGTCACGGCGCTTGACGACATCCCAGTGCGCGGCAGCCAGTTTGGTCTCCAGTGCCACGATCCGCGCGGCGCGCTCGATGTGGTCGTCGGCCGTGCCGCCAAGGACGAGGGCGAACATCGTGGCGATGTGTGCCGGGTAGGCACCCAGGATCGAGGCGTGCTGCTCGTCGCGGTAGTACGACTCGTCCGGCAGGCCCAGACCCGACTGCGTGACGTGCAGCAGGTAACGCGTCGAGTTCTTGGAATCGGTGTCGATGTAAAGGCCGACGCCGCCGCCCACCCCGGTGCGCTGCAACGAGCCGATCACCGCGGCCAGCGCCGCCGGATCCGCCGCCGCATCGATATGCGCCAGTTCGTCGAGCAGCGGCTGCACGCCGCGGCGCTCAACGGCCTCGGCATCCAGGAAGCTCGCATACAGGTCGCCGATCCGTTGCGCATCCGTGCCGGGCTCACCGCCCGCGGACATGATGAGCTCTCGCACCTGTTCCTCGGCCCGGTCGTACAACGTCCGGAACGCGCCGTCGGTGGCCCGGTCACCGGGGATGGTGTACTCGGTCAGCCACCGTCCGTTGACGTGGCCGAACAGATCGTCTTGGGGGCGAACCTGGGCTTCGACGTGGGACAAGTCGATACCCGAGCGCAGCGTTTCTACCGTCACCCAACCATCCTTACCAGAGGTCCGACCTCGGCGTCCGGCCCGCAGGTGGCCGCCCGGTAGCCTCGCCTTCATGCCCGAGGCCGAACCGACCGATGACGGCGCCGACGAGCGGACCTTCACCGGCTACGGCGTTGCCTCCGCCGTTCTCGGTGTGGTGGCCGTCGCGGCCGTCGTACTCGGCGCGCTGATCTGGTCCGGGCACCACGACGCCGCCGACGAGCGGGCGTATCAGTCCAAGGTGATGTCGGCCGCCGCGAACTGGACAACTGTTCTGATCAACATGAACGTCGACAACGTCGACGCCAGTCTGGCCAAACTTCACGACGGCACCGCCGGCCAGCTCAACTCCGATTTCGAAGCCGCCATCAAGCCCTACCGCGAGGTGGTCCGCACCCTGCAGGCCCGCACCACCGGACAGATCGAGTCGGTGTCCTTCGAGGCGGTCCACCACGATTTGAACGTGCAGCCGGGTAAGGCCCCGCAGGCTCCCGCGCTGCCGCCGGAACTGGCCGAACGCACCGACTCCGTGCTGGTGGTCGCCACCTCGGTCAGCGAGAACTCCGGCAACAAGCCCACGACCGTGCGCTGGAACCTGCGGCTCGGCGTCTCCGACGTGGACGGCAAGCTGATGATCTCTCGGCTGGAGTCGCTGCGATGAGGAACCTGGCCCGCGTCCTGGCCTTCGACATCGT
Organism: Mycolicibacterium rhodesiae; assembly: GCF_002086695.1. Taxonomy (GTDB): domain Bacteria; phylum Actinomycetota; class Actinomycetes; order Mycobacteriales; family Mycobacteriaceae; genus Mycobacterium; species Mycobacterium rhodesiae. The sequence continues at coordinate 270,954 of NZ_MVIH01000002.1, read as the reverse complement.
GGCTCCGCTGGCCGCCATCGCGGCCCTGCTGGCCATCGGTGTGGTACTCGGCTGGCCGCTGTGGTGGGTGGCGGTCTGCTCGATGCTGTGCCTGCTCATCGTCGAGGGCGTGACCGTCAATATTGTGCTGTTCCGCCGGGATTCGGTCACCGTCGGCACCGACGACGACGGTCCCGGCCTACGCCTGGCCGTCGTCGCGCTGGCCACCACGGCGCTGGTCGCCACCGTCGTCGTCGGCTACACCCAATGGACGCGGCCGGACCGGGATTTCACCCGCGACTCCGCCGAAGTGGTGCGCATCGCGACCGCCGCGTCCGAAGCCACTGCGACGTTCACCCCGGCCGACCCGATGTCGTCGATCGACCGGGCCGCGACGTTCATGGCACCCGACCGGGCCGATGCGTTCAAGAACGAATTTGGCAAGGCCACTTCGGATCTGGCCAAGAAGAACATCTCCGCCACGGCGCAGACCATGTCCGCCGGCCTGGAGGCGCTCGGTCCCACGGCGGCCAGCGTGGCGGTGGTGATGCGGGGCACCCAAAGCCAGCCGGGTCAGCAGCCCAGCACCGCGGTGCTGGCGTTGCGGGTCAGCCTGGCCAAGCAGGACGACCGCTGGCAGGTTCTCGACATCTCGCCGATCAACGCCCGATGAGCCGGGCGTAGTCCACCTTCAAACACCGGTCCATCACGACGCGCAGCCCGGCGGCGTGCGCCTGCTCAGCCACCTCGTCATGCCACAAACCCTGTTGCAGCCACAGGTATTTCGGATGCGGGCTCAGCGCGAGGGTGTCCGCCAGCACCGCAGGAAGATCGTCGTAGCGGCGGAACACGTCGACCATGTCCGGCACCACGGGTAGATCGGCCAGCGACGGATAGACCGGGGTGCCGTCGATGTCACTGATGTTCGGGTTCACCGGATATAGCTCGAAATCGCTGAACCGCGCCAGGTATTGGTACACGTCATAGCTCGGCCTGGCCGGGTTGTCAGAGGCGCCCACCACCGCAACCGTGCGGGTGTCACGCAGAATCGCTTCCAGCTCAGCCGAATTCGGCGAGGACACCGGCCTACTCCCCGCCGGACGCGCGCTGGGCACGCATCTTGGCGAAGCGGTCCGACAACCTGCGCATCCGGATCATCAGCGACGCGGGCGGACTGACCGTGCCGTCGAGGTAGGAGATCAGATCCGATTGGGCAACCCCGATGCGGGAGGCGAATTCCTGCTCGGCCAAGCCGGACCGGTCGAGCAGCAGCCGGACGTGCCGGGCAGCCTCGGCGCGCTCGTTGGCCTCCAGGTGGCTACGGGCGCGCAGCAGCACCTCGGCCAGTGCCTTGGAGATGCCGTACGGCTGGGAGTGTTCGAGCACTTCCTCGACCTGGCGGGCGGTCCGGCCGTAGGGATCGCGCTTGATGGCCATCACGATCCGCTGCCAGACGGTGATGTCGCCGGTCTCGAGCGCCTCGCGGATCGAGGCCGTTGGCCAGAACTCGACGGGACGGGGATCGATGTACGACTGCGCGGCCGCTGCGGGTACGGCATCGCGTTCCGCTGCCACCGTCACCTCGCCTCCTCCAGGATCGCCACCGCCACCGCAAGGCAACGCTGCCTGATCCGCTCCCATTCGGCGGCTCCCTCCGGCCCTGCCCACCGCTCGTCGTCGCCGACGTCGGACGGGTCGGGGTCGGCCAGCCGGCGGACCAGCTGAGTTGCCACCCATTGTCGCTTAGGTTGTCCAGAACAGTAATACCGGTCCATCCCTGCGAGTACCACCGCGGCGGTCTCGGTATCCATCCCACCCACCAGGTCGGCGAACTCGGCGAAATCCGACCGGCTGTTACGGCACATGATCAGGAACGCCTGCATGCGCAGCGTCTCCGCACACGTCGGGATCTGCAGCCGGTCACCGGTCGACAGCTGCACGTGGGTGGTCTCCACCGGGCTGAGCCGCTCCACGCCGCCGCGCCGGTCGTCGGCGGCCCCGGTCTCCAACGCGTCGAGGGCGATCGCGAGCCGGCCCCGCCACATCGTGACCGGGTGGATCGGCCGCGGCGCCGACGTCCTGGCGCTGCGGTAGCCGCGGATCAGCTTGACGGTCGACGTACCGCCCGGGCCGATGCGGATGGGCCTCGCGCGGGCGTCGTCGCTGCCCTTGACCTTGCCTGCCAGCTCGGTGCATCCGGTGAACGCCAGCGGATCTGCCACGCTGACGGCGTCCGGGGCCAGGGTCTTCAGCTTGGCTGCGCCCTTGACCACCATCTTCAGATCGGCGGCGGGCGGCGCCAGTGACGAGATGTCGTCGGGGATGACGACGAGGTCCCCGAGATCGACCTTGGGCAGCGGCTTCTCGAAGTCGACCGACGGCAGGATCCGGGCCAGCCACGCCGGCAGCCACCAGTTCCACTGGTCGAACATCGCCATCAACGCGGGCACCAGGATCAGCCGGACGATCGTGGCGTCGACGGCGATGGCCACCGCACACGCCACCCCGAGTTCGGCGACCAACGGCATGCCGGCGAACGCGAACCCGATGAACACCGCGATCATGATCAGCGCGGCGCTGGTGATGGTGCGGGCACTGGTGGACACGCCGTAGGCGACGGCGTCGCGGGTGTCACCGACCTGCACGTAGCGCTCCCGGATCCGGGTGAGCAGGAAGATCTCGTAGTCCATCGACAGGCCGAACGTCATCGCCAGCACCAGTGGCGGGATCGTCGAGTCGATGGAGGTGATCCGATGAAAGCCCAGCCCTTCCAGCCAGCCCCACTGGAAGACCATCACCAGGCTGCCGTAGGCCGCGGCGACGGACAGCACCGTCATCAGCACGCCCTTGAAGGCCAGGAACACCGACCGCACCGAGATCAGCAGCATCACGAACGCGATCGCCGCGACGAACACGAACACCAGCGGTTGGGTGTGCCCAACCCGGTCGTCGAAGTCCTTGATCAGTGCGGTCGGGCCTCCGACGTCGATCTGCGCGCCCTTCGCCGCGGGCAGTGCGGTGAGGTGGCTGCGCATCCAGTCGATCGAGTTGCGGGCGGCGAGGTCCTCGGGGTCCACCGACAGGATCGCCGAGATCAGTGCGCTGCTGTTGTTGTCGGCGAACACCGGCGTAGACACCGAGACGACGTCGGGCGCCTTCGAGATCTCGGTGTTGATCGCGTCCAGCGCGGCGGCGTTCTTCGGGTCGGAGGCCGCGCCACCCGGGAAGGTGACCAGCACCCGCACCGGGCCCAGCGCGCCCGGCCCGAGCGCCTGGGCGGCCGCGGCCACCCCGCCGCGGACCTCATGGGTGGCCGGGAACTGGCGCTGCATGCTGTTGCCGAGCACCATCGAGAACGCGGGTGCGGCCATCAGCAGGAGCACCGCCGTCGCCCCCAGCGCCGACAGCCACGGCCGGCGCATCACCTCGCCGACCCAGCGGGTCCAGAACCGCGATTGGGTCGCCTCGGCGCGGCGTGACCACTGCAGCATCCGCGAACGTCGGGCCACCGGCCTGCCGAACGTGGCCAGCACCGCCGGCGTCAATGTCGTCGAGGTCAGCACCGCGACCGCAACGGCCAGGATCGCGCCGGTGGCCATCGACCGCAGCACCGGCGTGTTGATCAGGTAGATGCCGGTCAGCGAGGCGATCACGGTCAGACCGGACAGCAACACCGCCAGACCCGAGGTGCCCATCGCGGCGTCGGCGGCCTGCTGCGGGTCACGGCCGGCCCGCAGTTCCTCGCGGTAGCGCATCAGGATGAACAGTGAATAGTCGACGGCCAGCGCGATGCCGAACATCGACACCGTCGACGTCACGAACACCGACATGCTCATCACAGTCGACAGCAGATAGACCACGCCCATGGTCACCACTACGGTGCACACGGCCAGCAGGAGCGGGACCGCCGCGGCAGCCAGCGAGCCGAACACCGCGAGCAGAACAATCAGAACGATCGGCAGGTTCCATCGCTCGGCCTCGGCGATGTCGTGCTTGGTGCTGGTCTGGGCGGCGGCGCCGAGCGCCCCCTGGCCGATCACGTACAGCTTGACCCGGCCGTTCTGGATCTGGCCCGGCTGGTCGCCGGTCACCCCGATCTTCTGGCGCAGCTGCCGCGCGACGTCGACCGCACCGGTGTTGTTGAAGTCCAGCCGCAGGGACACCACGTAGGGCCGGTCCGGGGCGGGTGCGGGCTGACCCTGGTTCGGCACCACCACGACGCTGGGGACCTGTTTGGCCGCCTCTTCCAACTGCGCGACGGCACTGTTCATGTCGGCGTAGCTGGCGTCGGCGCGAGGCGCGGCCACCAAGGCGAGAGGGGAAGCGCCCTGGTCGGGGAAATGGTCCTCGAGTTGATACTGCACATGCAGCGACTGGGACCCGGCCACGTCGAAGCCACCACCGGTCAGGTGATTGGACTCGGTGAGGGCCAGATACACCGACGGCACCAATGCCAGCAACCAGCACGTGAACACCAGCCAGCGGAATCTGCGCAGGTTGCTGCTGAGGCGCATCATGAACTGCTGGATGGCTGTCTCCCCGCATTCTCCCCGGATTGCGTGGTTGCGAGCGTACCGCAGATGCCTGTGCGCTGACCTGTCGTGATCGGCGGTCTTAGCTGGATTGAGACCTTCTGATCAGGCGCTCGTTACCCGCGCACGAGTGGCGGACCTGCCGTTGCCGATGGCAGGATGTCCACCGACCACACCAGGGGTCGGGGACCGTGCCGAGTCGTAGCGACGCTGCGCCGCGGCGTGACGTCATTCAAACGTCAGCGAAGTCGAGGAGTCCCCATGTCTGCGTCCACCATCTCCGCGACCGCGCCACTGCGCCGCGGGGTGTGCGCTGTGTTGGCCGCCACCGCCGCCGGCGGTGCCGCCCTGTTGGCGCTGTCGACATCGTCGGCGACCGCCGCCCCCGACCCGTGCGCGGCCAGTCAGCTCGCCAAGACGGTCGGCGCGGTGGCCACCAACACCGGGACCTATCTGGACGCGCACCCGCAGACCAATCAGGCGTTGACGACGATCTCCCAGCAGCAGGCCGGTCCGCAGACGGTGGTGGCGCTGAAGAGTTATTTCGACGCCAACCCGCAGGCCGCCAAGGACCTGCAGGCCATCCAGCAGCCACTGACGAGTATGTCCACCCAGTGCAAGTTGCCGGTGAGTCTGCCGCAGCTGCTCGGCGTGCTGCAGTCGGCTCAGACCGGCGGTCTGCCCGCACCGGCGCCGGGCGTGCTGACGGCTACGACACCGGCGCAACAGCTCTCCGGCAGCCAGGCTCCGCTGGGCAACGGCCCGCTGCCGGGCCCGGCCACGATTGGTACTCGCTGAATCGGCGCGTGCGCCGCTCCCTCATAAGCGGCCCTGAGCAGCCACATCGGAACATTCTCACGATTGGTTAAGCTCAAGGCGCGAAAGTCTGCAGCAATTCTGCTTAGCTTTCTTCTGTCAGTACCGGTTACTGGCAGTGCTTCTCCCAACGCTAAGGAGTCCGAGCATGTTGCTTAATGCCCGTCTGGCCCGTCGCGCGGTCGTCGGAGCGATCGGCACGGGCGCCGTCGCCGGCGCGATGCTGATTGGCGCGGCCCCGTCGGCGCTGGCCGATCCGCCGCCGAACTGCACCGCCGCCGACCTCGCCGGTGTGGCCGCGGGTGTGTCCGCGGCGACGTCGGCCTACCTGTTCACGCACCCGGACGTCAACGCGTTCTTCACCGGTCTGGAGGGTGCGCCGCGCGACACCATCCGGTCCGAGGTGAAGCAGTACCTGGACTACAACCCCTCGGTGAAGGCCGACCTGCAGGGCATTCGTCAGCCTTTGGTCGATCTGAAGAACCGCTGCGGTAACGCTCCTGACGTTCCTGGCGCCTAGCCCGCGGTGCGGGTAGGACAGCAGCCCGCCCAGGAAGGCGCTGGCCGCACCGTCCTGATGGTCGACGACGACCCGGACGTCCGGACTTCGGTTGCCCGCGGATTGCGGCACTCGGGGTTCGACGTCCGGGTAGCGGCGACCGGCAAGGAAGCGTTGCGGCTGTTGGCGAACGAGAATCACGACGCGTTGGTGCTCGACGTCCAGATGCCGGAGCTCGACGGTGTCGCGGTGGTAACCGCGCTGCGGGCACTGGGCAACGACATTCCGATCTGCGTACTGTCGGCGCGCGACACCGTCAACGACCGGATCGCAGGCCTGGAAGCGGGCGCCGACGACTATCTGACCAAGCCGTTCGATCTGGGCGAGCTGGTGGCCAGGCTGCATGCGCTGCTGCGGCGGGCGTCGCATTCACACGAGGGTTCCGACGCCGTGACGATCGGGCCGCTGACCATCGACACCGCCCGGCGGCTGGTGTTCGTCAACGGCGACCGGGTCGAGCTGACCAAACGCGAATTCGACCTGTTGGCGGTGCTCGCCGAGAACTCCGGTGTGGTGCTGTCCCGGCAGCGGCTCCTGGAGCTGGTGTGGGGCTACGACTTCGACGTCGACACGAACGTCGCCGACGTGTTCATCAGTTACCTGCGCCGCAAGCTCGAACGCGAGGGTGTGCCCCGGGTGATCCACACGGTGCGGGGCATCGGGTACGTCCTGCGGTCGGAGCCGTGATCCGGTCGTGAGTTCACTGGGCCAGAGCCTGTCCCTGCGCAGCCGGGTCGCACTGGCCGCCGCGGTGGCCGCCGCGATCGTGGTCGCGCTGCTGGCGGCGCTGACCTCGGTCGTGCTGGCGAACAACGATGAGGCGCAACTGGACAAGCGCCTCGACTCGATCGTCGACGCCAGCATGTACCCCGAACAGCTGCGTGATCCCAGTCGGGTGGTGACGACGGGACGATCCCGGCGTACCGGCCAGGTGATGTTCCAGCGCGGGTTCCAGTTGCCGCCGCTGCCGCCCGGGACCGCGACGGTCACCGTCAACGGCTTCGACTATCGGGTGCGGACGGTGAGCGTCGACCAGTCCGGCGGGATCCTGGTCTCGATCGGTATCCGCGCCGACAGCATCCTGTTGAGTCGCGCCCGAATTCCGCTCTACGTATTGATCGTCTGTCTCGCGGTGATGGTCGCGCTGGCGTTGGGCTGGATCCTGGCCGGCCCGGCGATCCGGCCGCTGCTGAAACTCACCGAGCAGACCAGGCGGTTGGGGACCGGCCACGATCGCCTCGATCCGGTGCACGGCTCCCGGGAGGCCGAGGACCTGTCCGAGGCGATGATCGCCATGTTGAACCGGCTCGCGGATGCCCAAGCGGCCACCACGAATTCGCTTCAGGCTGCACAGGATTTCGCGGCCAACGCCGCCCACGAACTGCGCACCCCGCTGACCGCGATGCGCGCCGATCTGGACACTCTGCGTATCCACGATTTGCCGCCCGAGGAACGCGACGAGGTGGTCGGCGATCTGGCGCGCGCGCAGCGCCGGGTGGAGGCGATCATCACTGCGCTGGGGCAGCTGGCGTCGGGGCAGCTGGCCCGCGCCGAGGACCGCGAGCCGATTGATGTCGCCGAGATGCTCGATCGGGTTGCGCGGGAGAACATCCGGTCCGGGGTGGGGGAGATCATCGTGGAGGCCGATGAGGCCGGCACGGTGTGGGGCTGGCCGGCCGGGTTGCGGTTGGCCGTGGACAACCTGGTCCGCAACGCGATCACTCACGGCGGAGCCACCCGGATCGTGCTGCGTGCCCGCCGCCAGGGCCCGCTGCTGGCCATCACCGTCGACGACAACGGCCGTGGCCTGCCGGCCGAGGAGCATCGAAAAGTGTTGGGCCGCTTCGCTCGTGGCAGCACAGCCACCGCGGGCGGTTCAGGTCTCGGCTTGGCGCTGGTGGCTCAGCAGGCCGCGCTGCACGGCGGCGATATCGAACTCTCCGACGGCCCGCTCGGCGGCTTGCGCGCCGTGTTGACGGTCTCGACGGCCCCGGAACCGCTCGCCCCGGCGGGGCAGGCTTAACCGCTGCGTTTGCGGACGACGGCGGCGACGCCGCGCCAGCCCAACAGCAGCACCGCCGTCACCACCGACGCCACGATGATGAAGCTCACCGCAACCCCCTGAGAACTGGCCTTGCGCAACAACATTCCCACCACGACGGTCGAAAGCCAGACGATCACACCGGTCGGCGCGATCGCGGTCGGTGCGCGCCAGGCCCGGGAGATCAGCCAACCGGCCAGGGTGCCGGACAGAAACGGCCATGCCGTCTCGGCGACGCCGGCAAGCGTCAAGCCCTCGGCGTGGCTGCGGCGACCGATCGCGCAGAACACCACGACGCAGACGATGTCGCCGGCCAACGCCAGTACGGCCGGGCGGGTGTCGCTACGAACTGCCATGCTCGGATTCAAGCACACCGTCGGATCAGGGCCGGGTGTCGTCGTCGTGGTCCGGGCATGGCGGCGGCACCGGACCCTGGAGCGCGGTGTCGGCCGGATCGTCGACGACACCACGGCCGCTTTCGGCTTGCGCTTCGGCTGCGGCGATCTCGTCGGCCACGGCGTCCGGGTCCAGGGGGCCTTCGGTCCGGAACAGGAAGAAGAACACCACCCAGCCGATCGTCGAGATGAAGATCCAGCTGACCAGCCGATAGATCAGCATCGCCGAGATCGCGCCGGACAGCGCCATCCCGCTGGAGACCAGGCCGGGCACCAGCACGGCCTCCACGACCAGCAGGCCGCCGGGCATCAGCGGGATCGAGCCGACCGCGCGGGCGGCGGCGTAGGCGACGGTCAGACCGGCCAGCGACGGTCTCCCGCCGGTGGCGTAGGCGGCGAAAGCCAGGCACGCCACGTCGCACACCCAGTTGAAGAACGACCAGCCGAACGCCACCCCGAGGGTGCGGCGGCTCAAGCTGACCGATTCCAGTTGGTTCAGCGTTTCGCGCCACCTGCGCAGACCGGTGTCGGTGGGCTTACCGCGTACCGAGTTGACCCAGCCCAGGACCTTGACGCCGATGCCGTCGATGAGTTCGGGCCGGGTCGCCACCGCCTGCGCGAGCAACAGCAGGGCGATGAACCCGCCGAGGGTGAACAGCAGCGAGAACGGATTGTTCTTGGCGCCCAACAGGAATGCGCCGCCGAGGCCCAGCAGCGCCAGGCCCACGACCTGCAGCGCGCCCGACATCACCAACTGCCAGGACGCGACCACCGGAGAGGCGCCCCACAGCCGCTGCTGCCGATAGACGAACGTCGCCGAGAGCACGGGACCGCCGGGCATCGTGGTGCTCAGCGCATTGCCTGCGTAGAACGCCGCTTCGGAGCGCCACTGGTGGACGATCACCCCGGCCGAACGCAACAGCGTCCGCTGGATCTGGGCGAAGCTGTGCATCGACAGCATGGCCGCGGCGGCCGCCGCCAGCACCCACCAGCCGTTCGCGGAGATCAGGCTTGTCCAGGCTTTGGCCAGTTGATCCCACACCAGGGTGGCCTCGACGACCAGCACGATCAGCGCGACGCCGAGCACCGCCCAGCGGACCCACCAGTACTTCCCGCGTACCGGGGGGCCGTGATCCTCGCGGGCGGCGTTCACCGACGCGTCGTAGGACACGCAGATCAGCGTAACGGTCCAGGCGTGTCTCGACGGTCTCCGCCTGCGGGATGTCGAGCCGGTTACGCTTGGCCGCATGCCGGCCACCCGCGTTTCGGACGACGACTCGGTCGATCCCTTCCTCCGTAAAACCGCAGCGTGGTCCTGGCGCCTGCTGGTGGTCGGGGCGGCCATCGTGGCCTTGCTGTGGGTCGTCAGCCGCCTCGAGGTCATCGTGGTTCCGGTGGCACTGGCCACCATGCTGGCCGCCCTGCTGCTGCCTGCCGTGGACTGGCTCGACCGTCGCGGAGCTCCCCGGGGCGGGGCGGTGGCCCTGATCCTGCTCGGCGGCTTCGCGATATTCGGCGGGATCCTGACTTTCGTTGTCAGCCAGTTCGTTTCGGGTCTGCCAGGCCTGGTGGAGCAGGTCACCTACAGCATCGACGGCTTGCGCCGGTGGCTCGTCGACGGCCCTGCGCACCTGAGTCGCGAACAGATCGACAACGCAGGCAACACGGCCATCAAGGCGCTGCGTGACAACCAGGAGCAGCTGACCACCGGCGCACTGTCGACGGCGGCCACCCTCACCGAGCTCGTCACCGGCGCGCTGCTGGTGCTGTTCACCCTGATCTTCCTGCTGCACGGCGGCCGCAACATCTACAGCTTCGTCACCAAGATCATTCCGTCGCACGCCCGCGAGCGGGTGCGGGACGCAGGCCGGGCCGGCTTCGGCTCGCTGATCGGCTACGTGCGGGCCACCGCGCTCGTCGCACTCGTGGACGCCGTCGGTATCGGCACCGGCCTGGCGATCATGGGCATCCCGCTGGCGCTGCCCCTGGCCTCCCTGGTCTTCCTCGGTGCGTTCATTCCCCTGGTGGGCGCCGTGGTCACCGGATTCCTCGCGGTGGTGGTAGCGCTGCTGGCCAAAGGTGTGGTCTACGCGGCGATCACGCTGGGGCTGATCATCGCGGTGCAACAGCTCGAGGCGCACATCCTGCAACCGCTGGTGATGGGGCGCGCGGTGTCGATCCACCCGCTGGCGATCGTGCTGGCCATCTCGGCCGGTGCCGTGCTGGCCGGCATCGTCGGCGCGCTGTTGTCGGTGCCGTTGGTGGCCTTCCTCAACAGCGCCATCCGGGTTCTCGTCGCCGACGACCCCGCCGAGGAGGCAGCCGAACTCGAGGAGAACGACGACGGCATCATCCTCAATGCCGAGCCCGACGTCGTCCCGCCCAAGCGCGAGCGGGACTAGCTACAAGCGACCTTCGCGGCGCAGCAGATCCGCCGCGCTGACCCCGCCACCGCTACCGCGACGGCGTTGCTCATCGCCCTCTTTCTTGCCGCGTGAGTTCAGCTTCTCGGTCGCCACCTCGGAGTCGCCCTGATCGGGTCGGCTGACCGGGATGGCGCGGGTCTCCTCGGCGCTGAGCGCGGGGGAGACGTCGTCGTTCTGCTCGCGCTGGGCCGGGATCGCTGTCGTCGCGTCCTCCGGAGCCGACATCGCCTGAGTCGGCTGTGCCGACGGCTGCTGCGGCGGAGTCGGAGTCGAGCCCGGCTGCAACGACCCCCGGCCGCTTCGCTCCTGCCCGCCGGATCCCCGCAGCTCACCCAGCCACGACTCGATCTCCCGATCCGGCGCCGGTGGCGCTGGCGGGCGGTTGGTCCTGGCCGCCGAAGCAGCGGTGTTCACCGCGTTCTTGACGGCGTTCTTGGCCACCGAGAACCTGGTCGTCGGTGCTTCGGCGATTCCCCGGTCGCTGCGCTCCTGCCCGCCGGCGGTGATTCCCCGGTCGCTGCGCTCCTGCCCGCCGGCGGTGATCTCGGTGCGGGCTTCGACCGGATCCGGCATCCGTGCGGTTCCGGCGGCCGACGGGGCTTCCTGCGGCGGCGGCGGGTTGCGGTATTCGGCGCGGCCCACCACACGCGGCATCGCGCGGCCCTCGACAGGATGGGTCGGGTCGTGCGCCGGGCGTCGGGCCCCGGCTGCCGATACCGGTGCACCGGCACCCACGAGGGCGGGATCCGGTTCCCGCACGACCGGCCGCTTGCGCTCGTCGGTCAGGTGGGTCTCGCCGAGGCCGATCCGCACCTGCAGGCGCTTCATCCAGCGCGGCGCCCACCAGCAGTCGTCTCCGAGCAGCTTCATGATGGCTGGGACCAGGAACATCCGGATGACGGTGGCGTCCAGCAGCAAAGCGATCAGCAGACCGAAGGCCAGATACTTCATCACGACCAGGTCGGAGAACGCGAATGCTGCGACCACCACGGCGAGCACCAGCGCGGCACCGGTGATGAGTCGGCCGGTGGTGGCCGTGCCGATCCGGATGGCCTCCGCGGTGGACAGGCCGCGCTCGCGGGCCTCCACCATCCGGGAGACCAGGAACACCTCATAGTCGGTGGACAGACCCCAGATGACCGCGATGATCAGGCCGATCATCGGGGCGAACAACGGCTGTGGCGTGTAATTCAACAGCCCGGAACCGTGTCCGCCCTCGACGAACATCCAGGTCAGAATGCCCATTGTGGAACCCAGCGTCAATGCGCTCATCAATGCGGCCTTGATGGGAAGCACCACCGAGCCGAACGCCAGGAACATCAGGACGGTGGTGGTGAGCACCAGGATCAACACCATCAGCGGCAGCTTGTCGAACAGCGTCAAGATGCTGTCCTGTGCCAGCGCCTGGGTACCGCCGACCAGGACCGTAGTACCCCGGGGTGGGGTCAGCGCGCGCAGCTGTTGGATCTTCTGGGGTGCGGTACTGCTGTCTATCAGGCCGTTCTGAATTACCCGCACGGACGGGTCCTTCGATCCGCCGTTCTGGGCCGAGCGCTCCTCCCACATCTTCGAGGGGTCGTCGCTGCCGGCGAAGCCGGACACCGTTTGCGCTTCGGCACGGAGATCGTCGAGCTGCTGATCGGTGACCGGCGAGCCGTTGTTGGTTTTGATGACCAGGGTCAGCGGTTCGGTGCGGAAACTGGAGAACTCTTTGTCGAACTGCTCCTGGGCGCTGCGCACCGGATTGTCCGGCGGCAGGTACTTCTCGCTGAGCCCGCCCAACGCCAGCTGCCCCATCGGGATGATGAGCAACGTCATGATGATCACGATGGGAGCGGCAAAAGCGATTGGCCGCTTCATCACCACATTGACCAGGCGGCCCCAGAATCCCTTTTCGACCTCCTCGCGGGTCTTGGTCTTCTGGGTTTTTTCGATAAACCAGTCGATGATCTTTCGCGAGAACGGCCAGTTGGCCAGGAACGGCACTCTGAGCAGAGTCCGGACCCCGAGCGCGTCGACATTGGCACCAAGAATTCCCAGGACCGCGGGCAGCACTGTGATCGACAGGAAGGCCGCAAGCAGCACCGACGCGATGATCGCGTAGGTGATCGACTTGAGGAAGCCGAGCGGGATCAGCAGAAGCGGTAGCGATGACGCCACGATGATGACCGAGGAGAACGCGACGGTGCGTCCCGATGTCATCACCGACCGCCGTACCGCCGCTTCGACGTCGTACCCTTCGGCAAGTTCCTCCCGGAACCTGCTGACCACGAACAATCCGTAGTCGATGGCGATGCCGAAGCCCATCATCGTCACGACGGGCTGGGCGAAGAAGTGCACCGGTCCGAACTCGGCGGTCAGCCGGAGGATGCCGAGCGCCCCGCCGATGGTGAGACCACCGATGATGGCGGGCAACGCGGCCGCGACGGCGCCGCCGAAGACGAAGAACAGAACGACGGCCACCAGCGGGACGATCGCGAGCTCGGCCCGTTGCTGGTCGGTGCCGATAGTCCCAGTGAGCTCGCTGGCCAGCGGATTGAGGCCGGCGAGTTGGATAGTCCCGCCGTTGATCTTCTTCAGCGCCGGCTCGATGGTTTGGTAGTTCTTCAGGATGGTGTCGTCGTCGTCGCCCTTGAGGGGGATGCTGACGAAGGTATGACGTAGATCCGCCGTCTTCATCTGATTGACGGTCGGGTCGGTGGTGTCGGGGGCTTTCAGCCAGCCGACCCAGCCCACGATCTGGTCGGGGTGGTCCTTGACCACCTGATCGAGTTCATCGGTGACCGTCTTCTGCCAGTTCTTGTCAGTCACCTTCTCGTCGCCGGGCGGCGTCAGGATGGCGACGACGTGGCTGGTGCGGTCCCGGCCGTACACCTCGTCGGCGAGCGTCGAGGCCCGCACCGACTCGCTGCCGTTGTCGTAAAAACCGCTCTGGGTGACGTGCTTACCCAAGGAGGCCCCGTATACGGCGCCACCGAGGCACAGCGCGACCATGACCCCGATCACGATGTATCGATATCGATACACAGTTCGACCCCACCAGGCGAACACCTAAGCTCCTAACCAAATCTTCTGCGACCTGCGCATCGGTTTCTCCTACTCAGACGCGCGATGTCAGTAATGAGGACAGCGGCCGGAACGGTTGTAGCCATGCCCCCTGCTCTGGGAGCGAATCTAGGCCGATTCGCGGCAGCGGCTCTCGGAAAACACCAGGAATGTCCTCCAGGTCGACAAACTCCAAGGTATCCGACGCTAACGCCCAGCTGGCATGTTCGCGAAATCCGAGCACGTAGGCGGGGGTGCCCGACTTGGCGATTTCCTCCAGCGGCGCGCGAAAGGCCTGCCCGTCGGCCGAGGCGACCAGGACGGCGGCCAGGCCCTCTGTGCGACGCAGCTCGATGTGGGCCAACATGTCGGAGTCGACGTCGCTGTCCTCGTCGATCTTGGGTTTGGCGAACACGGCGAAACCTACATTGCGCAGCGCTTCCACCCAGGGGCGAACGACGTCCGCGCTGCCGGGCGCGATGTTGGTGAATACTGTCGCCTCCGGTTCCACCGAGATGTCCGGGTGGCCGGCCGACAGTTCGGCGGTGCGGTTCAGGAGCCAGCGGCCCAGCGCGTCGAATCGCGGCCGGTGTGCGGCGGTCGGTCGACCGCCGAGGATCGAACCCAGCCCCATGTCCAGGTTGGGCGCGTCCCAGACCAGAAGTACCCGCTGAATCGGCGGACTCACCGGCTGATCCCCGCTGTCCGGCAGCGCGGGTGCTGTTGCGTCTTCGATCACACTCATCGCTGCCTCACCCAGAGGAGTTCGGCCACCGCGCTGCCCGCCTCAGCGGCCTTCGTCTCGTATTTGGTCCTCGGACGTTGCACCGAGATCGGCAGCTCGTCGCCGGGCTGCGCGCGACGCAGCAGCGGTTCGGCATCGCCTGCCTCGGCGATCTGCTCGGCGTAGCCCGCGTGGTCGGTCGCGGCGTGCAGCACACCGCCCGGCCGCAGCCGGTCGGCGATCAGCGAGATCGTGGTCGGCTGCAGCAGTCGGCGCTTGTGGTGCCGTGACTTCGGCCACGGGTCGGGGAAGAACACCCGTACCCCGGTCAGCGAGCCCGTGCCGAACATATTCTCCAGGACGTCGACGGCGTCGCCGCGGACCAGCCGGATGTTGGATACACCTTCGCGGCCGACCGCGCTGAGCAGCTGAGCCAGCCCACGTTTGTAGACTTCGGCCGCCACGACGTCGATGTCCGGCTCGGCCATCGCCATCGCCAGCGTCGAGGTGCCGGTTCCGCAGCCGATCTCGAGGACGACGGGCGCCTGCCTGCCGAACCACGCGGTGGTGTCCAGCAGGCCCGCGGGATCCTCGCCCTCGCGTGCCATAGTGCCCATCTCGGGCCACAGCCGGTCCCACGCGTCCTGCTGCGACTCGGTCAGCGTCGAGCGCCGCGAACGGAAGCTGGTGATCCGTGGATAGGGATGCGCCGGCCAGGCATCGGGCGTGGCTGAGCCACCGTGGCGCTGCGCATGCATCCGTCCATGGTCGCTCATGAACAGAGGTGTACCCGCTCCGTGGTGCAGATTGATACCCAACAGTTGCCTTCTCCTGGTAGTGGCTCGCGCCACACGCCCGCTGATGCCAGCATGTCCGATGTGGTGGGGCTGCCGGTGCGGGTCAGGGTGGTCGGCCGACCCGGGTGCGGCCGGCGCACGGTGACCCGCGTGCTGCGTGGGGCCGGTGTGGCAGTGGTGGCACCGACTGCAGCCGCCGACCTGGACGTTCACGTATTCGCCGAGACGTTGAAGCCGGAGGACCGGCGCGCGCTGACCAGATCGTCGCGGCCCGTCGTCGCCGTCCTCAACAAGGCGGACCTGACCGGATTCGGCGGCGCGGGACCGGTCGCGGCCGCTACTGAGCGCTGCCGGCTGCTCGGCGAGAGCGTGGGTGTGCCGGTATATCCCTTGGCCGGTTTGGCCGCGGCCGCCGCGGTGGACGATCGGATCCTGGACGACGAGGTGCTCGGCGCGCTGCGAACGCTGACCGCCGACCCGGCCGACCTGGGCTCGACCGACCGCTTCGTGACCGGTGAGCACAAGCTGCCGGACGCGGTGCGGCAGCGGCTGCTCGTCGACCTCGACCTGTTCGGCATCGCGCACGCGGTGCTGGCGCTGCGTAATGGCGCGGGCCGGGCCGAAGTGAGCGCGGCGCTGCGCGCGGCGAGCGCGCTCGACGGGTTGCTCGGCGGGCTCGAGGCGGCCGCGGCACCGGTGCGCTACGAGCGGCTGGCCGGACTGGGTTCGGCCACCGACGAGGCCGTCGCCGCGAGGATGGCCGCGGCTATCGAGGTGGTGCGGGCCGTGGGGATGATCGTCGATGCTGACGTCAGCGCGGAGGCCCACCTGCGGCGTGCCGTTGCGTGGCAACGGTATTCGCGCGGGCCGGTGTCGCGCCTGCACGCCTGCTGCGGTGCCGACATCGCGCGCGGCTCGCTGCGGCTGTGGGAACGCGCAGGCGGTGTTCCCGAAGCGGTAGAGGCCGAGCCGTGACCGACCGCGTCGAGTCGCTGGTGTCGCAGATCGACCCGGCCCTGCCGATGCCCCCCGTCGTCCGGCGCGACGTGGTGCTGGTGGCCGGTCCGTGGCTGGCTGGGACCAGCAGCGTGGTCATCGCCCTGCGGGACCGGCTGCCCGAGCACACCGTGGTCGAAGCCGACGAGCTCGCCGCCGGCCAGGCGCCGGCAGCGGTGGTGTTCGTGGTGTCGGCCACGGCGCCGCTCACCGAGTCGGACTGTGCGCTACTGGATTCCGTCGCCGCCGACACCGACGTGGTCATCGGGGTGGTGGCCAAGATCGACGTCCATCGCACCTGGCGCGAGGTGCTCGACGCCGATCGTGCACTGCTCGCGCAGCGGGCGCCCCGCTACCGCGACGTGCCGTGGGTGGGTGCGGCCGCCGCGCCCGATCTCGGGGCGCCCGTCGTCGACGAGCTCGTCACCGCGCTGCGCGAGATCCTCGCCGACGAAACGGCAGACCGACGAAATCGCTTGCGGGCCAAGGAGAATCAACTGCTTACAGCGAATCGGCGGTTGGCGGCCGCCGTGATCGGCCGCGGCCGGGATGCGAGGCTGGAAGCCCTGCGTGCTCAGCGCGCCGCGGCGTTGCACCGATACCGGGTGGACAAGTCGCAGCGGTCCATCGCGCTGCGCGCCCAGATCCAGCAGGCCCGCCTTGAGCTGACGTATTTCGCCCGCAACCGGTGCGCGTCGGTGCGGACCGAGTTGCAGGAAGACGTGGCGGCCCTGAGCCGACGCGGCCTTGCCCGGTTCCCCGACGAGGTTCGACGCCGGGCGGGCGAGGTGGCGAACGACGTCGGCGCCGGCGTCGCCCGGCACCTGGCCGACGTCGGCGAGGAAGTGGGTCTGGCGGTCGGGCCGGTCGGCGCACACCCCACCGTCGAGGTGGACGCCCCGCCGTCGCGGGCCCGCGGCGCGGAGAACCGATTGATGCTGCTGCTGGGAGGCGGCTTCGGGGTGGGGGTGGCGTTGACGCTGACCCGGGTGTTCGCGGACTTGGCGCCGCGGTGGGCGGTCGGCGGCGCACTCGGCGGCGCCGTGATCGGGGTCGCCCTGACTGTGTGGGTGGTCGGGGTCCGCGGCCTCTTGCATGACCGGGCCGTCCTCGATCGGTGGGTGGTGGAGGTCATAAGCCGACAGCGCACCGCGATGGAGGAGTGGGTGGCCACCCGGGTGCTCGGGGCCGAGGCGGCGCTGACTCGTGCCGCCGCCGAACGCGACGCCGCGGACCAGTCCCGCACCGAGGACGCCATCGCCCGGATCGACCGCGAGATTCGCGAACATGCGAGCGCGGGTGCCCGTGCTCTCGCGCTACGGGACCGGCATGTCCCAGTGATCGAGAGTGCGCTGGCGGCGATCCGGGACGAATTCGATGCGTTGAATACAGCCGAACAGGCCAATTAGCGCGCTTCTGAATCGTTCCTGTGAGTCATCGGACATAATCCCGATTAACCGCGGGTATCTCACCCGCGTTAACCTACTTTTCAGGGAGGACCGTGTCTCGGCGCGGAATCCGGCCTGCGTCCTGGCCATAAAAGTAAGCAGGAGAATAGAGCGATGACTTCAGCGACCATCCCCGGTCTGGATAACGCACCGACCAAGCATCAGGGCCTGCTCGCTTGGGTCCAAGAAGTCGCCGAACTCACGCAGCCCGACCGGGTGGTCTTCGCCGACGGCTCCGAAGAGGAATACCAGCGGCTGTGCGACGAACTGGTCGCCGCCGGAACCTTCACCAAGCTGAGCGACTCCGAGGAGCCGAGTTCGTATCTCGCGCGTTCGGCCCCGTCGGACGTGGCGCGCGTCGAGTCGCGCACGTTCATCTGCTCGGAGCGGGAGATCGACGCCGGCCCCACCAACAACTGGATGGACCCGGCCGAGATGCGCGGCCTCATGACCGACCTGTACCGCGGGTCGATGCGCGGCCGCACCATGTATGTGGTGCCGTTCTGCATGGGCCCGCTCGGCGCCGACGACCCCAAGCTCGGCGTCGAGATCACCGACTCCGAATATGTGGTCGTCTCGATGCGGACGATGACGCGGATGGGCAAGGCCGCGCTGGAGAAGATGGGCGAGGACGGCTTCTTCGTCAAGGCGCTGCACTCACTGGGCGCGCCCCTCGCGCCGGGCGAACAAGACGTTCCGTGGCCGTGCAACGACACCAAATACATCACCCACTTCCCGGAGACCCGCGAAATCTGGAGCTTCGGTTCGGGTTACGGCGGCAACGCGTTGCTGGGCAAGAAGTGCTACTCGCTGCGGATCGCCTCGGCCATGGCGCATGACGAGGGCTGGCTCGCCGAGCACATGCTGATCCTCAAGCTCATCTCGCCGGAGAACAAGTCGTATTTCGTCGCCGCCGCGTTCCCGTCGGCGTGCGGCAAGACCAACCTCGCGATGCTGCAGCCGACCATCCCCGGCTGGCGCGCCGAGACCGTCGGCGACGACATTGCCTGGATGCGCTTCGGCAAGGACGGCCGGCTGTACGCCACCAACCCGGAGTTCGGCTTCTTCGGCGTCGCGCCGGGCACCAACTGGAGCTCGAACCCGAACGCGATGAAGACCGTCGCGGCAGGCAACACCGTCTTCACCAACGTCGCGCTCACCGACGACGGCGGCGTCTGGTGGGAGGGCCTGGAAGGCGACCCGCAGCACCTGATCGACTGGAAGGGCAATGAGTGGACGCCCGACTCGGAGGAGAAAGCCGCTCATCCGAACTCGCGCTACTGCACGCCGATGTCGCAGTGCCCGACGCTGGCACCTGAGTGGGATGACCCGCAGGGCGTGCCGATCTCGGCCATTCTGTTCGGCGGCCGCCGCAAGACCACGGTGCCGCTGGTGACGCAGGCCCGCGACTGGCAGCACGGCGTCTTCATCGGCGCGACGCTGGGCTCCGAGCAGACCGCCGCCGCCGAGGGCAAGGTCGGCACCGTCCGTCGTGACCCGATGGCCATGCTGCCGTTCCTGGGCTACAACGTCGGCGACTACTTCGCCCACTGGATCAATCTGGGCAAGAACGCCGACGAGTCGAAGATGCCGAAGATCTTCTTCGTCAACTGGTTCCGTCGCGGCGACGACGGCCGCTTCCTGTGGCCGGGCTTCGGCGAGAACAGCCGTGTGATGAAGTGGATCATCGAGCGGGTCGAGGGCAAGGCCAACGGCTCCACCACGCCGATCGGCATCGTGCCGAGCGCCGCCGATCTGGACCTCGAGGGGCTGGACGCCGATCCGGCCGACGTCAACGAGGCACTGGCGGTCAACGTGCAGGAATGGCGTGACGAGCTCCCGCAGATCGAGGAGTGGTTCTCCTTTGTCGGCGAGAAGCTGCCGACCGGGGTGAAGGACGAGTTCGAGGCGCTCAAGCAGCGTCTCGCCGAAGCCGAGTAGTTTCTGAGCAGGCAGCGCAGGCCCAGTTGACACCTGTCAACTGGGCCTGTCGTATTGTGCTCCCATGCAGATCCGCGAGTATGCGCAGGCCACTCCCGACAAGCCGGCCGTCATCCTGTATCCGTCCGGAAAGACCGTCACGTTCGGCGAGATGGAAGCCCGGGCCAACCAGCTGGCACACCTGTTCCGGCAGGCCGGGTTGCGCGAGGGCGACGCCGTCGCGATCCTCATCGAGAACAACGAGCACTTCCACACCGTGTTGTGGGCGGCGCGTCGTTCCGGGCTCTATTACGTGCCGATCAACACGCACCTGACTGCGGCCGAAGCCGCGTACATCATCGACAACAGTGAGGCCAAGGCTGTCGTCGGCTCGGCCGGCCTGAAGGACACCCTCGCCGGGCTTGCCGCGGAGCTGCCCAAGGGGCTGCCACAGCTGCGCATCATCACCGACGGTGAACTCGACGGCTGGCTCAGCTACCCGGAATGCATTGCGGACCAACCAGTTACACCCATCGACGACGAGATCGAGGGCGACCTGCTGCAGTACTCGTCGGGAACGACGGGGCGGCCCAAGGGGATCAAGCGCGAGCTTCCACACCTGCCGCCCACCGAGGTGCCCGGCCTGATGGCCGCACTGATCGGATTCTGGATGAACCCCGACGCGGTCTACATCAGCCCCGCTCCGCTGTACCACACCGCTCCCTCGGTGTGGTCGATGCAGACGCTCGCGGCGGGCATCACAACCGTGGTGCTGGAGAAGTTCGATGCGCAGGGTTGCCTGGACGCGATTGCGCGGCACAAGGTCACCCACGGTCAATTCGTCCCGGTGATGTTCACCCGAATGCTGAAACTGCCTGAGGACGTTCGCAATTCGTACGACATCTCGAGCCTGCAGCGGGTCATGCACGCCGCCGCGCCCTGTCCGGTCGAGATCAAGAAGCAGATGATCGATTGGTGGGGCCCGATCGTCGACGAGTACTACGCCTCGTCCGAGGCAATCGGGTCGACGTTGATCTTCGCCGAAGACTGGCTCACCCATCCGGGCTCGGTCGGCAAGCCGATGGCGGGCGGCCTGCACATCCTCGACGAGGACGGCAACGAGTTGCCGCCCGGCCAGGCGGGGGAGATCTACTTCGAGGGCGGCATGGACTTCGAATACCTCAACGACGCCGAGAAGACCGCGAAGTCGCGCGACAGCCACGGCTGGAAGACGGTCGGCGACATCGGTTATCTGGACGAGGAGGGCTACCTCTACCTCACCGACCGCAGGCACCACATGATCATCTCGGGCGGGGTGAACATCTACCCGCAGGAAGCCGAGAACATGCTCGTCACACACCCGAAGGTGATGGACGCCGCGGTGTTCGGTGTACCCGATGACGAGATGGGCCAAAGCGTCAAGGGTGTGGTCCAGCTGGTCGACGCCTCGGACGCGACGGAGGAATTCGCCGCCGAGCTGCTGGCGTGGTTGCGTGATCGGCTCTCGCACTACAAGTGCCCGCGGTCGATCTCGTTCGAGTCGGAGTTGCCCCGCACCGACACCGGCAAGTTGTACAAGCAGGAACTGATCGTCAAGTACTCGCCCGCGCCGACCGGCTAGATGCGTCTCGTCGACCTGTCCGACCCGCCTCCGATCGGGGTCACCGGTCCGCCGGGCGTCGTCGTCGCGGTCGGGGCGCCGTCGACACCTGAGGGCGAATTCTGGCTCGACACAGCCACCTTCGCGCTGGCCGCGACCGAACAGGAAGACCGACGGTACGTCTTCGTGGGGTCGGTCGACGATGCGGTGGCCGAGCTGCGGGAGCGTTGCGAGCGCTGGCCGTATGCTTCTGCGGTCTGTGATGACGTTCTGCGGTCGGTCGACGTGACCGGCCCCGCGCTCCCGGGCATAGTCACCGAGTCGCTGGCGTACTCGACGCTGCAGTCCGGCCCGGAGTTCGCCCGTTGGCTGGACTCCCGCGGTCCGGCGTCGGTGTCGGACATTGCCGACCCGGTGCTCGCCGAGCGGGACGGCGGAACCCTGCGAATCCGGTTCAACCGCCCGCAGCGCCACAACGCGTTCAGCACCGACGCCCGGGCCCTCCTGCTGGAGGCGCTGACCGTCGCGCTGCTCGATGACACCGTCACCGAGCTGGTGCTCAGTGGCAATGGCGCATCCTTCTGCAGCGGTGGCGATCTCGGTGAGTTCGGCACCTTCGCCGACCCGGCTTCGGCGCATCTGGCGCGCACCCGGCACAGTCCGGCGTTGGCCCTCGACGAATTGAGCCGGCGCCTCGGGCGGGCCTGCCGGGCCGATATCCACGGCCGCGTTCTCGGCAGCGGACTGGAGATGGCGTCGTTCTGCGGTTGGGTCAGCTGCCACCCCGACGCGGTGCTGGGATTGCCGGAGCTGACGCTGGGCCTGATCCCCGGCGCAGGCGGAACCGTCAGCATCACCCGGCGGATCGGCCGTTGGCGCACAGCATATTTGGTGTTGTCCGGCCAGGCCATCGACCCGGCTACCGCGCTGTCGTGGGGCCTGGTGGACGAAGTCGCCTAGTGCCCCGTCATGCGCCGAACGTGGTTGTTGTCGTTGACGTTTCGTCGATTCTCAACGACAACCCACACGCTCGGCGGTCGCGACCACTGCGAACGACCTAATGAGTCACGAACCTAGCTCGAGCGGCGCAGGGTGACCCGGTAGGTGTACTGCTCGGGCAGGAAGTGACTGACCGACAGCTCCACCGGGGTGCCGGTGGTATCGGAGTACAGCCGGTCCACCCGCAGCATCGGGTGGTTGAGCTCGCAGCCCAGCGCCTTGGCAACGGGGTCGTCTGCGGGCGCGACCGTGATCGACTGGGCTGCTTCGTCGATAGGCTGATCCAGGTGCGGTTCCAGGACACCGATCACGGTGTTGGTGCCGACCGCGCCGGTGGTCAACTCCGCGGAGTCGAACACCAGGCGGGCCACGGACTCCGGCAGGTGCACGGTGGTCACCACGAACGGAACTCCGTCATGCAGACGACGGAACACCACGGTGTACACCACATCGTGGTCGAGGCGCAGCCTGCTGGCCGCTGTCACGTCAATTCGGCGCGAAAGGCCTTGCAGCACTTCCATGCTGGTGTCTTCGGACAAACTCATCAGGTCCTCGATGGAGCCGAGTTGTCGCAGATATCCCCGATTGGCGTACGTCCCGCGGCCCGGCACCCGGTACACCACACCTTCGGCCACCAGATCCTGGAATGCCCGGCGCACCGTCTGCCGCGACAGCCCGTGCTCGGCAACCAGTTCGGACTCCGTGGGCAACCGGACGCCGTCGGGGTAGGCCCCGGCCGCGATCTCGTCGCGAAGTCGTTGCCGCAGAACCTGATACGCGGGTTCGGGTTTCATGGTCGGTCAGATGCCGCCTCGCGCGACCAGTTGACCGGCGATCACATTGCGCTGGATCTCGTTGGTGCCCTCACCGACGATCATCAATGGTGCGTCGCGGAAGTACCGTTCCACGTCGTATTCGGTGGAGTAGCCGTAGCCGCCGTGGATGCGCACCGCATTGAGCGCGATCTCCATCGCCACCTCCGAGGCGAACAGCTTGGCCATCCCCGCTTCCATGTCGCAGCGATCGCCGCTGTCGTATCGTTCGGCGGCGTAGCGGGTGAGCTGGCGCGCTGCGGTGAGCTTGGTTGCCATATCGGCCAGATAGTTGCCCACCGCCTGGTGCTTCCAGATCGGCTGGCCGAAGCTCTCCCGGTCCTGGGCATAGGCCAGCGCGTCCTCCAAGGCCGCCGTCGCCACCCCGAGGGCGCGCGAGGCGACCTGAATGCGCCCCGTCTCAAGGCCTTTCATCATCTGGCTGAAACCGCGACCGGGTGCACCGCCCAGGATCGCCGAGGCCGGCACCCGGCAATCCTCGAAGGCCAGTTCGCAGGACTCCACGCCTTTGTAGCCGAGCTTGGGCAGGTCTCGCGAGATCGTCAGCCCTGCCGTGGGTGACTCGACCAGCACCACCGAGATGCCCTTGTGGCGGGGCGTGGCGTGCGGATCGGTCTTGCACAACAATGCGATCAGGCCCGACCGGCGGGCGTTGGAGATCCACGTCTTGGCCCCGTTGATCACCAGTTCGTCGCCGTCGGCGCGGGCAATGCACGCCATGTTCTGCAGATCCGAGCCGCCGCCCGGCTCGGTGAGCGCCATCGTCGCGCGCACCTCGCCGGTGGCCATTCTCGGCAGGTAGGTCTGCTTCTGCTCCTCGGTGCCGAAGATCTCCAGCAGCTTGGCGACCACGGTGTGACCGCCCATCGCGCCGGCCAGGCTCATCCAGCCGCGGGCGAGTTCCTGGGTGACTTCGACGTAGCAGGGCATCGACACCGGGTTGCCGCCGTACTGCTCGCTGACCGCCAGGCCGTAGATCCCGATCTGCTTCATCTGCTCGATCCACGCCTCGGGGTAAGTGTTGGCGTGCTCGACCTCGCGGACCGACGGTTTGACGTCGCGGTCGATGAACGCCCGCACGGTCTCCACCAGCATGGTCTCTTCGTCGTTGAGTGCAGCGCTCACGTAGTCCGCTCCAAAAAATCGTGAAATGTACGGCCATATTGACATGTGCCGCGCAGAAGCACCAGGATGGGCGACTGTGACTTTGTACGGCCATATAGGCGGAGGCGAGTCGGGTGGACCGTATTTCGACGATCTGGTGATCGGCCAGGTCTTCGACTGGGCGCCGTCGATGACGTTGACCTCCGGCGCCGCCGCCGGCCACCAGGCCATCGTCGGTGATCGGCTGCGGTTGTCCCTGGACGCCGGGCTGGCATACGCCGTGGTGGGCAGCACCGCGGAGCTGGCCCATCCCGCGCTGGTGTGCGACGTTGCGATCGGCCAGAGCACCTTGGCCACCCAGCGGGTCAAGGCCAACCTGTTCTACCGGGGGCTGACGTTCTACCGCTATCCGGTCATCGGCGACACGATCTTCACCCGAACCGAGGTGGTCGGGCTGCGGCAGAACAGCGCCAAGCCCGGACGGGCGCCCACGGGCCTGGCGGCGCTGCGGATGACCACCATCGATCAGGTCGGCCGACTGGTACTGGACTTCTACCGCTGCGCGATGCTGCCGATGAGCCCTGGCGCGCCGGACACCGGGCACGCCGACGACCTGTCCCTGATCGGCGCCGAACTGCCCGCGGCGGCCCAGCCGACAGCCGACTGGAATGCGGTGGCGTTCCGCGAGCGGGTTCCCGGCCCGCATTTCTACCCGGACATGGCCGGTTCGGTGCTGCGCAGCACCGGCGATGTGGTGAGCTCCGCGCCGGAGCTGGCCAGGCTGACCCTGAACGTCGCTGCCACCCACCATGATTCGCGGGTAGGCGGGCAGCGGTTGGTGTACGGCGGCCACACGATCGGGTTGGCGTTGGCTCAGGCCGCGCAGCTGCTGCCGAATCTCGCGACGGTGCTGGGGTGGGCGTCGTGCGATCACACCGGTCCGGTGCACGAGGGCGACACCCTGTACAGCGACCTGCACATCGAGGCGGCCGATCCGCTGCCCGGCGACCGCGGCGGGGTGCTCACCCTGCGGTCGGTGGTCTATGCCGTGGCCGATGAGGGCGACGATCGGCAGGTGCTGGACTGGCGGTTCACCGCCCTGCATTTCTGATCCGCGCGACAATCCTGGGCAATCACCAGCCCGCCTCATCGAGATCGACGCTGGCGGTTGTCGCAGGATCTCTGCGGGGGCGTCCGGGCGCGCGCGACAATGGCCGGGTGAACGACACCGGCGCCGACTGGGCCAGCAGTGGCCTGGCTTGGCTGACCGGCCTGTCCGACGGCCCGCCCGACCATTCCAGGTCGGCGGTGCTGACCCGCGCCGACGGCATCGCCACCGAGCTGACTCAACTGCTGGGCATCCAGGTCGACACCGCCGCCACCCTCACTGGGCGGGCCGCTCAGCTCGGCCTGCACCGGCAGGGACGAATCTCGGCCGGCGGCGCCACCCGGCTGATGCGCACGCGCGACGGCTGGTGGGCGCTCACGCTCTCCCGCGCCGACGACATCGAGGCCGTCCCCGCGCTCGTCGAAGCCGATACCGTGGCCGACGACCCGTGGCCCGCGGTCGAGGAGTGGGCGGCCTGTCGTCGCGGCGACGACGTCCTCGACCGGGCCACCCTGTTGGACCTGCCTGCCGCCCGGCTCGGCGAGACGGCGCCGGCGGAACCCATCGTGCGATCGGATGGCCGTCCGACAGCGCCCCGCTCAGCCGAGGGGCTTCTGGTCGCCGACCTGTCGTCGATGTGGGCGGGCCCGCTGTGCGGTCAGCTTCTCGCGACGGCGGCGGCCACCGTCGTGAAGGTTGAGAGCCCGACCCGGCTCGACGGGACCCGATCGGGTGATCCGGTCTTCTACGATTGGATGAATCACGGAAAGCTCTCCTATGCAGTCGATTTCGACAGCACTAGCCTTCGCGCACTGCTGGCCGCCGCGGACGTCGTCATCGAAGGCTCGCGGCCCGGTGTGCTGGCCCGGCGCGGCGCGAGTCCGGAAGCCTTGCCCGGCCCCGACGGCCGGGTGTGGTTGCGCATCACCGGCCACGGAGCGCAGTCACACCGGGTGGCGTTCGGTGACGACGCGGCCGTCGCGGGCGGACTGGTCGGCATCAGTGCGAGCGGCCCGGTCCTCTGCGCCGACGCCATCGCCGATCCCCTGACCGGGCTCGAAGCCGCCCTGGCCGTCGCCCGTTCGCTGCGCCGTGGCGGTGGTGAGACCATCGAGATCGCGATGGCCGGCGTCGCGGCCACCTACGCGGTATTGCCCACCGGGTCGTCGCTGTCGCCGATTCGGGCTGTACCCCCGAGGCCACCCCGGCGGGTTGCCCCGGCGGCACCACCGGGTGCGCACAATGCCATAGTCGACGCCATTGTCGCCCAGCGAAATTCGGTCCGATGCTGATCCAGCGGGCCCAGCTGTTGGACGGGCGAATGGTCGACATCCGGCTGGGCGCCTCGATCGACGAGGTTGCCGACTCGTTGACCCCCCGCCGCGGCGAGGACATTTTCGACGCCACGGGCGGCACGGTCATACCGGGCCTGCACGATCACCACGTGCACCTGCGGGCCGCCGCGGCCGCACTGGACTCCGTGCAGGTCGGCCCCGCGCTGGTCCACAGCCGCGCGGAATTCGCCGCCGTGCTCGCCAACGCGCCGATCGGCGATGACGGCTGGGTCCGGGCCGTCGGCTACCACGAATCCGCCGCGGGCCCACTGGACCGCGGGGTGCTCGACGAGCTCACTCCCGCTGTGCCGGTACGCATTCAACATCGCAGTGGCGTGTTGTGGTTCCTCAACTCCGCGGGCCTGTCCGCGGTGGGGTTGCCCGACCATCCCGACGGCAGACTGCGCAGCTATGACAACTGGTCGGATGCGGTCGCGCGCCGCGACACCTCGCTGGCCACGGTCAGCAGGCGGCTTCTCGGCTACGGCGTCACCGGCGTCACCGATGCCACCCCAAACCTCGGCGCCGACGACATCATCACCCTGACCGAGGAACACCGGCACGGTGGGTTGCATCAGAAC
Organism: Mycolicibacterium rhodesiae; assembly: GCF_002086695.1. GTDB lineage: Bacteria > Actinomycetota > Actinomycetes > Mycobacteriales > Mycobacteriaceae > Mycobacterium > Mycobacterium rhodesiae. Next base: position 243,717 of record NZ_MVIH01000002.1, on the reverse strand, counting down.
GTGCATTGGTTGGCACCGGGAAAGCGCATCCTGCACGATGATTCGCTCGATCTCGACGAACTCACCGAGTGGATCGCCGCACAGCACCGGGAGAACAGAGCTGTCGCCCTGCATTGTGTGACGGCGGGCCAGCTGGTGGTCACACTGGCCGCGCTGCGGGCAGCGGGCGCCCACTCCGGCGACCGGATCGAACATGCTGCGGTGGTTCCCGAGGACGCCCTCGCCGACCTCGCCGACATCGGTGTGCTGGTGGTGACCCAGCCGAACTTCGTCGCCGAACGTGGTGATCAGTACCTGATCGACGTCGACGCCGTTGACCAGCCCGCGCTGTGGCGGCTGGCATCGCTGACACACGCCGGGGTGCGGGTGGCCCTGTCGACGGACCAGCCGTTCGGTGATGCCGACCCGTGGGCGTGCATGCGCGCCGCGGTGCACCGCACCACCAAGATCGGTGAGGTGCTGAACTCCGACGAATGCGTCTCGGCCACAACGGCACTCACCCTGTTCACCGGACATGCCGAGCGTCCCGACGTGCCAAGGACAGTAGAGCCGGGTCAACCCGGTGACCTGTGCGTGCTGAGCGCGCCGCCCGCCGAGGTGCTCGACGCCCTCAGCGCCGACCTGGTGACCGCCACCGTCATCGGCGGTCACGTCCACTAGCCGACCGGTCGGCCGATCGTGGTGAGGAACCGTTAACACGGAGCGCCGGTCTGGGTAACGCGATCGAAACGGTCGCCGCCTCTAATAGCTGACTATGCGTTGTATACAGGACACAACCGGTCAGCTGACCGTTGTCGAGTGGCATGGTGTGGCTCCCGATCACGCATTCGACCACCTCGATCGGGTACTGAGCCGCCGCCTGCACATCGCGACCGGCAGCAGTCGCCCGTGCTGCGGGGCACAGACCGAACTGGTAGCGCTGCACCCCGACGATCACACGCTGCCGGCCGCGACTCGTGCGGCTCTTGCCGTGCTGGCGCCAGGTAGCGCGGTGGCCTCCACGGATCTCGCGGAAGTCGCAGGCGGCTGGATCGCGGCGCCGGGTGTGAATATTCGCGTCCGCGCGGTCGCCGACCTCGGTGGCTCCGTGATCGCCATCAGCTACGACGACGCAGCCGCGCTGTTGGCCGCGGACCGCGACGGCCGGCTCGTCGTGCGCACCGTCGCGGTGCTGGCCAGGCCACAGGAGCACACACCACCGGGTTGGCGCGTCGTCGCTGTCGACGCGGAGTCGGCGGCCCTGCCGACCAGCACGGCCACCGGACACCGAGCGGGATGCGCGGCATGAGCGAGACCCTGGTCCTCACCCACGGGTGCTCCCTGTCGAATCTTCCGCTATTCGTCGCCGTCGGCGAAGGCCTCTTCGCCGACCAGGGTCTGCGCGTAGAGGCGCCCTACTTCGACGACATCACCTCCACCGCAGAGCTTCTCGTTACCGGGGTCGCCGATCTCGGCACCGCGGGCTTCACCCAGCCGTTGATCGACTCAGAGCGAACCGACCCGCCGGTACTGGTCGCAGGCAGTGGGCTGATGGGAGTTTTCGTCCTCACCCGGGAGCTGTTGCCGAACGCCTCTGCGCTGGCCGGCGCACCAGTCGGGACCTTCCGCACGGACCCGATGGAGGTACTGCTGCACGATGTGCTGGCCGCCTCAGGGCTGTCCATGAGCGACGTCGAGATCCGCTATTTCGACGTGCTCAACCACGCCATCGAGGAGTTCGAGGCCGGTGAACTGGCCGCGCTGACATTGGCTGAACCGTACGCGGGCCGGGTGCGCGCCGCGGGCGCACACGTCCTCAGCGACGGCACCGACGTGTGGGGAAACCCGTTTCCCGACACCACCCTGGTGGCGTCCAGCCGGTTCCTGCGGGAACGTCCCGACCAGGTGCGGGCCGCCATCCGCGCGATGCTCCGCGCCTACGACGTGATCCTCGCCGACCTCCCCGCAGCCCTGCGGCACGCCCGAGACTACTTCCCGGGCTACTCCCTCGACGAACTCGTCGACGCTGTCCGACGGCAGCCCTCGAGGATCGATATCCGTGACCTCACCGCCACCGTCTACGGGAGATGGGACACCCTGCGGTCGTTGGACCTGGTGTCACAGGACGCCGAAATGCCGCTTCATGCGGTCAATCTCGACCTGCTCAATGCCGAGCTCGCCGCCGTACCCGCAGCCAAGGAGATCGCCCGATGAGAGACACGTCCACCGCACCCCTCAACCGCCGTATGTTCTTCCGCAACGCCGCGATCGCCGGCACCGCGGTCGCCGTGCCGGCCTGGCTGCTCAGCGGGTGCTCGGGCGCCGGCAGCGCGGGGACCGCACCGGCGCCCAACGCTGCCGGCCTCACCACGCTCAAGGCGACTCACGGCACCGGCCTGTGTAACCTCGGCATCTTTCTGACCAAGGAGCGCAAACTCAGCGAAACCGACGGCGCTGCCATCGATTTCGTCGTCACACCCACCAATGCCGACATCGTCACGCTGTTCGGAGCCGGCCAGGTCGACATGTCGCTGATCCCCTACACCCAGTTCCTGACCCTCTATGACGCCGGCGCGCCGGTGACCATCGTCGCCGGCGGTGGCGTGGAGGGCTGTTCGATCGTGGCGCAACCGGGTATCACCTCGGCCGCGGACCTGAAAGGCAAGACGCTGGGCACCTTTCAGGCCGACACCCTCGAGATGCTGCCGTACGACTACCTGAAGAAGGCCGGCCTGTCCTTCAAGGACATCAACGTCCGCTACTTCGGTACCTCGCCCGAACTCGCGCAGGCGTTCGTCAGCGGTTCCATCGACAGCATGAGTCACATCGAGCCCTACGTCACCCAGGCGCTCAATGCCCGCAGTGGTTCGGTGCTGCTCTCCGACGGTAAGGACGTCTATGGCCCCGGTTACACTGATTGCGTTCTGGCCGTGCGTAATCCACTTCTAAAGGAGAACCCGAAGGCCATCAAGGCGGTGATCAAGGGCCTGTTCGAGGCGCAGCAGCAGGCCGAGACCGATCGCAGGGCCGCCGTCTCGCAGGTCGTGGGCAGTTACTTCAAAACCAGCCTCGACGACGCGCTGGCAGCCTCCACCAAGCAACCCAACGTCGTCGACCAGCGCAACAAGACCCAGTTCATGCTCGAGCGTGCCGTTGGTATGAAAGACCTTGGCTACCTGAAGAAGCTGCCCGACGAGAAGATCGCCGACTGGTCGCTGCTCGAGGACGTCATCAATGAGAACCAGAGCCTGTACAACTCGCTGAAGTTGAAGACCGCATGACCGCGATCACCCACTTCGACCTGCCCGCCCAGCGCACGGCGCCCGCTACGCAGCGGCGCTCGCGCAGCAGGTACCGCCGACTCGGCGCCGCCGCGGCGTGGTGGCTGGCATCGGTGACCTTGTTCGCCGGTCTCTGGGAACTGGCGTGGCTGATGGGGTGGGCGCCGGAACTGCTCCTGCCGCCGCCGCATATCTTCCTGCAGCACTTCGGCAGCCAGGCCCGGTTCTTCGACACCTCGACGATCGGCGCCGAACAGACGGCCCCGGTGGTCGCGGTGGCGACCACGGTGCTCGCGACCGTGCTGCGGGTACTGGCCGGCCTAACCCTCGGCTTCGTCGCCAGCCTCATCACCGGGGTGCTGATCAGCCAGTTTCTCGTGGTGCGCGGCCTGGTACTGCCCACGATCACGCTGCTGGCGCCGATCTCGCCGATTGCTTGGCTGCCGGTGGCGATCTTCCTGTTCGGTATCGGTAATCCTCCGGCGATATTCATGGTGTTCATCGGTGTGTATTTCGTCATGACGCTGGCCACCATCGGCTTGATCAACGAGGTGCCTGCGACCTACATCAATGTGGCGCGCACGATGGGCGCCTCGCGGCGCCAGATCCTGTTTCAGGTGGTTCTGCCCGCCATCCTGCCGGGCCTGCTGCAGAGTCTGCGGCTGAACCTGTTTGCCGCGTGGATGGTGGTGCTGCTGGCCGAGGCGGTCGGCGTCGGCAGCGGACTCGGCCAGGTGGTGATGCTCGCCCGCAACACATTCAACTCGAGTCTGGTGTTCTTCACGATGACGGTCATCGGCATCTCCGGTTACCTGCTCGACATCGCGTTCCGCCAGTTGCAGAACCGATTGCTGTGGTGGCAGGCAGCCGGCGGAGGTGCGCTTCGATGACACCCACCGCAGCTGAAGGAAAGCGGGCTACCGGGGCGGTGCAGTGCCGAGCCGTCAGTAAGGTGTTCGGCGACAACGGATCCGAAGTGCTCGCTGTCGACTCCGTCAACCTCGACGTTGCCCCTGGCGAGTTCGTCGTCATCCTCGGCCCCAGCGGCTGTGGGAAGAGCACGCTCTTATCGATGATCGCCGGCCTGGAACCGACCACTTCCGGCGAGATCGTGGCCGACGATGCCCCGGTCGTCGGGCCCGGGCCCGACCGCTGCATGATCTTCCAGCAGTCCTCGCTCTATCCGTGGATGTCAGTCGTCGACAACGTCAGCTTCGGGCTGAAGCTGCGCGGCATGCCGAAGTCTGATCGACGCGAGATTGCACGGGATCTGTTGCACACCATGGGATTGGGAGAGTTCGCGGACGCGCATCCGGATGGCCTGTCCGGCGGAATGCGCCAGCGTGCCGCGATCGCCCGCGCGCTGGCGATGCAGCCCCGGGTGGTGTTGATGGACGAGCCCTTCGCAGCTCTGGACGTGCAGACGCGCGCAAAGTTGCAGAACTACGTCGCCTCGCTGCGCGAGGAGAGCGGTGCCTCGGTCCTGTTCGTCACTCACAGCATCGACGAGGCGGTAGCGCTGGCGGACCGCATCGTGGTGTTCACCGCGCGCCCCGGCCGCATCAAGGCGATGGTCGAGGTGGACATGCAGCGCCCCCGCGATCCGCGGTCGCCGGAGTACCACGCACTGCACGATCAGCTCGTCGATCTACTGGCCGATGAGGTCGACCGCGCCTTCGCCCAGCAGGAAAGAGCGCGTGCGTGAGTGCGCTCGTTGTTGCGGCAGCCCAACTCCCTGCGTGTGGGGACGACCCGGAGCAGAACCTGGCGGTCATCGAGGCAGCGCTGACGCAGGGGGCCGCGGCCGGTGCCGACCTCGTAGTGTTCCCAGAATTGGCCACCACACCTTACTTCGGCGGCGAACGGCCCGGTGCCTTCCGCGACCGGGCGCAGTCCCTGCCCGGCCCGCAGTCCGAGCGAATCGCCGATCTCGCAGCCGAACTCGGTGTGGCGGTGGTGCTTCCGATCTTCGAGCGGGACGACAGCAGCCACGGTGGCGACCCGAGCTTCCATAACTCGGCGGTGGTCCTCGACGAGCAGGGCGCCGTGGTGCCGTGCGTCGACCGCACCGGACAGTCCCACCTGGTCGCCCGCAAGTTGCATCTGCCCGTCGGCGACCACCCGGCACCCGGCTTCGACGAGCCCGCGCACTTCAGCCCCGGACAGTGGCTCGGGGTACACACAGTGCGCGGCGCGCGGCTCGGGGTCCTGATCTGTTACGACCGGCGCTTCCCCGAGTGCTGGCGCGAACTGAGGGCGCTTCGTGCCGGTTTGGTGGCCGTCCCGGTCGCCGGCAGTGGCGGCGACAGCGTCGACTTCTTCCTGGCCGAGCTGCGCACCCACGCTCGCGAGAACGGTCTGTTCGCCGTAGTGGCCAACAAAATCGGCGTCGAGTGGGTCGGCGGCCACGCCGTCGACAACTACGGCGAGTCTTGCATCGTGGGGCCTGACGGCGATCTGATCGCGCACCGGCCAGGCGCCGACGGCCCGGGCTTGGTGATCGCGGAGATCGACCTTGACGTCCTGGTCGAAACGCGCCGCACACTGCGCTATTTCGAACACCGCCGCACCGACCTTTTCCCCAGTGCCGAGGAGATCGCATGAGCACTCTGTTCCGCAACGCCCTCGTCCTCGCGATGGACGACGCCCACCGCAGCAAGCCCTTCCGCTCCGACGTGCTGGTGGCAGACGACCGGATCACCGCCGTGGCGCCGGATCTGCCTGTGCCCGACGGGGCGGAGGTGATCGACTGCACCCACCGGCTGCTGATGCCCGGACTGGTCAACGCGCACGTGCATTCGTGGGAGGCACTGTTCAAGGGCCGCTACGACAATCTGCCGCTGGAACTGTGGATGTTGTTGTCCTATCCCGTCCTTGGCCTGGAACCGATGTCGGAGCGTTTGATCTACCTGCGCACCCTGCTGGTCGGCATGGAGTCACTGCGCAACGGCGCCACCTGCCTGCTCGACGACGTCATCGAATCCCCCACGCAGAGTCTGACCGCACTGGAAGCCGTCTTCCGGGGGTACGAGGACATCGGGATCCGGGCGAACTGCTCGGGCAACATCGTCAACCGGCTCTACATCGACACGATCCCGTTCGTCGACGAGATGGTGCCGGCCGGGCTGCTCGCGGAGGCCCGCGCGGTCGCCCCGAGGACCACCGAGGACTACCTGCAGTTCAGCAAAGAGGCGCTGACGCGGTTCGACGGCCGCGCGGGCCGGCTTCGCTATGTGGTGGCCCCCAGCGGCCCGCAGCGGTGTACCGGCGAGTTGTTCGTCGCGGCCAACGAACTGTCGCGTGAGCACGACACGACCTTCCATGTGCACGTCCTGGAAACCAAGATGCAGGCGGTGACCGGTCGCGAGTTCTACGGATCTACCCTCGTCGAATACCTGGACTCGCTCGGTGTGCTGACGGATCGGGCCACGCTCGCGCACGGAATCTGGCTCACCGGAAGTGACATCGAACGGCTCGGCGCAGCCGGGGCGTCGGTGGCGCACAACCCGATCTCGAATCTGAAGCTGGGTTCGGGCATTGCGCCGTGGCGCGCGCTTCTTGATGCCGGGGTCAACATCGGATTGGGCTCGGATGGGTTGTCCAGCAACGACTCTGCGAGAATGTTCGACGTCGTCAAGTCGGCCGCCCTGTTGCACAAGGTGACTCAGCCCGATTTCGACGCCTGGCCCACCGCCGACGAAGTGCTGTGGGCGGCGACCCGCGGCGGCGCCCGGTCGGCCCGGCTGGCCGACGAGGTCGGCGCCATCGCTCCCGGCCGCAAGGCCGACCTGGTGATGCTGGATCTCAACTCGCTAAACTTCACCCCGGTCAACGACATCGCGCAGCATCTGGTCTACGTGGAGAACGGTGACTCGATCATCGAGGTGTGGGTCAACGGCGAGGTGGTTGTTCGCGACAGGCGCTGCTTGCACATCGACGAGGACGCGGTATTGGCCGAGGTGCGCGAGCTCGGCGGGGAGTACCTGGCCCGATACGCCGATACCGAACAGCGCAATCGTGCCCTGATGCCGCACTTCCGCGCGATCTACCAGCGCTGCTGCCGAGAAGCCTTGGGATTGAACAGGTTCAGTGACGACGAACGAGCATGGGTGGGGACGCTGTGAGCTTGTTGATCACAGGTGCGCGGGTGGTCACCGCCGCCGACGTCTATGTTGCGGACGTATACGTCGCCGACGACAAGGTAACAATGATCGGTGCCGCCCTGGATGTCCCGGCCGATCAGGTGATCGACGCCAGCGGCTGCTATCTGCTGCCGGGCGGGGTGGATCCGCACACCCATCTGGCGTTCAGCCTGGCCGGCACCACCACAGCCGACGACTATGCGTCAGGCACTATCGCCGCGGCGATCGGCGGGACTACGACTGTGGTGAACTTCGCCCAGCAGCGTAGGGGACAGCACCTACGGGCCGCCATCGATGACGGGCTGGCTGCGGCTGAGGGCAAGGCCGTCATCGACTACGCCCAGCACATCGTGATCACCGACATGGCGGCCGAATCCCTCGGTGAGATCGACGAACTGGTGGCCGAGGGAGTCACCAGCATCAAGATGTTCATGGCTTACCCGGGTGAGCTGATGGTCGACGATGCGACCCTGTTCGAGGTCATCGAGCGGGCGGGTCAGCTCGGCGCGCTGTGCTGCATCCACGCTGAGAACGGTCCCGTCATCGACGTCCTGGTGCGTCGCGCACTGGCTCAGGGCCGCACCAACCCATCCTGGCACGGCCGCACCCGGCCCGAGCTGGCCGAGGCCGAAGCGACACACCGCGCGATCGCACTGGCCGAGATGGCCGATGCACCAGTGTATTTCGTCCACCTGTCCTGTGCGGAGGCATTGCACGAGGTGACTGCTGCGCGCGACCGCGGCCGACCGGTGTTCGCCGAGACGTGCCCGCACTACCTGTTCCTGGACTCCAGCGTCTACGACGACGACAGCTTCGACACCGCCAAGTATGTGCTCACCCCGCCGCTGCGCGCGGCGCACCACCACGAGCATCTGTGGCGCGGTCTGCGTACCGATGACGTGCAGGTGGTCTCGACCGACCATTGCCCGTTCTGCCTCAACGGGCAGAAGTCGATCGGCGCCCACGACTTCTCCCAGATCCCCAACGGTGGCCCGGGCATCGAGCACCGTCTGCAATTGCTGTACTCCGGAGGTGTTGTTGCGGGCCGTTTCTCGCTCCGGCGCATGGTCGAGGTCTTCTCGACAACACCGGCGCGGTTGTTCGGGTTGTTCCCGCGCAAGGGCACCATCGCTGTCGGCTCAGACGCCGATCTGGTGATCTTCGATCCGAACGGATCGACGACCATCAGCGCGGATACTCATCACATGAAAGTGGACTACAGCCTTTACGAGGGGTGGACGCTGACCGGCGCGGTGCGCACCGTGGTCGCGGCCGGGCGGCCGGTGGTCGTCAACGGCCTGTTCGTCGGCAAGCACGGCTCCGGGCGGTACCTCCAGCGCGACGCGAGCGGTCAACTGTGAGCGGGTCGGAACGGCTCGGAGCCGTCCCGTCGCTGTCGGCACAGATTCGGCGCAAGACCTACGAGCACGTGTATCGGGCGCTGCGGCATGCGCTGATCACCGGGCAGATCCCGCATGGCACCCACCTGGTCGAGACCGAACTCGCCGCCCAGCTCGGAGTCAGCCGGACACCGGTGCGCGACGCGCTGCGCAGGCTGGAGGGCGACGGGTTCGCCGAGCGCGGCAGCGGCGGCGGCCTGTGGTCGCGCGGGATTGTCGCCGAGGAGATCGAGGACCTGTTCCTGGTCCGCACCGAACTGGAGAAGTTGGCCGCCCGGTTGGCCTGCGAGCGTGCCAAACCCGAGCAGTGGGCCGAGCCCCGCGCACTGCTGGCCACGATGGCCACGGTGATCGACACACACGGGGTGGGCTCCGAGGAGTTCGCCGAGGTCCATCTGGCGTTCCACAGCTCGATCTACCGAATCGCCTTCGGCGAGAGGTTTGCCGGCCTTCTCGACGGTTACCTGCTGCAGTGCCTCGACGTAGCCGCTGAGCTGAGTTACCGCGATCCCGACCGCACGCTGCCGGCGGTCGAGCAGCATCAGCATCTGCTCAACGAGGTGTGCAGCGGACACGTCGACCGCGCGGTCGCCGCCGCTGAGGCGCATGTGCGCCGCGGGGCCGACGACGCACAGCGCGCCCACACCGACACCGCTCTGTCCTGAGCGCCTTACCGAAAGGGCTTTACGTGCAACACATGTTCCTCAACGGCACCGCCATGTCCGGACAAAAGGACCACGGCTGCATCGCCGGTCTGGCGAAGCTGGTCGGCCCGGTGACCACCGCGCCGGACTTCCGGTTCTTCGCCGTGCGTGACGAGTTCCCCGGTCTGTTCCCGGTGGAGCGCAGTGGGCGGCCGATCACGGGGGAGCTCTACGAGATGCCTGACGAACTGCTGTTCGACGTCCTGCTGCCTCAGGAACCCAAGGAGCTCGAACTCGGCTCGATCACACTCGCCGATGGGACCAGGGTGCGGGCCATGATCCTGCAGCCAGACCGGATTGCGACCGGAGACAAGGTCGTCGACATCGCCGACTTCGGCGGCTGGCGGGCCTACCAGGCACATCTGGCGGCAAATGCCAGGGTTGATGACGTCCTCGGCTTCTGATCTCGAGGTCGACGGCGGCCTGCTCCTCGCGCGGTTGCGGCAGCTGTCCGCAATCGGCACCGATCCCCGTGGCGGGGTCACCCGGTTGGCGTACTCGGCGGAGGATGTCGACGCGCGCGACACCGTGGCGGACTGGATGGCTGCCGCGGGCCTGCAAGTCTGGGTCGACGAGGCCACCAACTTGTTCGGCCGGTTGCCCGGCCGCGATCCGCACGCGGGTGCTGTGTTGACCGGAAGCCACCTCGACAGCGTGTCGAGGGCCGGGGCGCTGGACGGTCCGGCCGGCGTTATAGCGGGACTCGCGACCGCGCAGGCGCTGAGGGACGCGGGCGCGGCGCTTCGCCACGACCTCGTCGTGGTGGCATTCGGTAACGAGGAGGGCACCCGCGGAACCCCTGGCATGGTCGGCTCCAAGGCGATCGCCGGACTGCTCACACCAGAGGATCTGGCGCGGCCCGGTGACGGCGGCGTCACCCTGGCCGACCGTCTGCGCGGGGCGGGCGGTGATCCGGAACGCATCAGCCGGGCGGCGTGGTCGCCGGACCGGGTCGCGGCGTTCGTCGAGATGCACATCGAACAGGGACCCGTGCTGGAAGCCGAAGATGCCCGCATCGGAGTGGTCAGCTCGATCACCGGCCAGGTCGGTGTCACCGCGTCGATCACCGGAGCAGCCAATCACGCGGGTACCACCCCGATGACGCGACGGCGCGACGCGGCGGTGGCCGCCGCGCATCTGGTGCTCACAGTTGAATCCCTGGCCAGGGACGGTCATGTGCGGGTCGCCACGACCGGCATCCTCGGGTTGGTGCCGGGCGCACGCAACGTGATCCCTGGCGAGGCGGTGCTCGGCATCGACATCCGTGATGGTGATGTCGGTCGGATGGCCGCCGCGCTCGAGCTTCTGGGCAGACAGGCCACCGAGGTGGCCGCGCGAACCGGCACCACGATTCGTTTGACGGTCGGGCCGGTCCAGAGCCCGGTGGCCACCGACTGCCGGCTGGCCGGGCACATCGTCGACGCCGCCGAAGGGCTGAGCGCCCGTTGGTGCGAGCTGACGAGCGGAGCAGGTCACGATGCGCAGGTCATGGCGGCGCTGGCACCGGTGGCCATGGTGTTCGTGCCCAGCGTGAACGGGGTCAGCCATTCCCCGCATGAGGACACCGATCCCGAAGATCTTGTGCTCGGCGCCAATGTGCTACTGCGCGCACTCGTCGCCGCCGACCTGGAGCTGCCCTGAGCGGTGACTGATGAGGCGGCGAGATCCGGCCCCTAGCTCGATGTCGGCAACTCCCGGAACGCGGTATTGCGATACGGCTCCGGCTCTTTCGGCAAGCCCAGCACCCGCTCACCGACGATGTTGCGCTGAATCTGATCGGTGCCGCCGCCGATCGAGGTGAAGTACGCATTCAGCGTGCGGAACGTGACCGCGTCACCGACCGGATTGTCCGGGCCGGTCAACATCGCCTCCGGACCGACGATCTCGGTCTGTACCTTCGCCGTCTCGTGCAGGATCCGCGACATCGCGATCTTGCCAAGCGCCAGCAGCGTGGCGGCCTCGGCACGATCAGAGGTTGCCTTGGCGCGCTGGGTATTCCACCGGTTCACCGCCGCGTAGCCTTCGACCCGCGCGATCTCTTGGCGGATGAACGAGTCGCCCAGCGTGCCGGCACGGCGGGCCATCGCCACCAGGCTGTCGGCATCGGCCTGCGGCTTGCGCGCCCCGCGCGATGTGCGGGCCAGGTCGCCCATCAGTCGCCGCTCGTAGGCCAGCGCCACCTGCAGCACCGACCAGCCGCCGCCGGGCTGGCCGACCAGGTTGGCGTCGGGCACCCGCGCCTCGGAGATGAAGACCTCGTTGAACTCCGACTCGCCGGTGATCTGATGGATCGGACGAATTTCGACGCCGGGCTGGCGCATGGGGAACATGAAGAAGCTGATCCCGTTGTGCTTGGGCACATCCCAGTCGGTGCGCGCCACCAGCAGCCCGTAGTCGGCGGTCTTGGCGAACGACGTCCACACCTTCTGGCCGTTGATCACCCAGTCGTCGCCGTCTCGTTCGGCGCGGGTGCGCAGCCCCGCCAGATCCGAACCGGCGCCGGGTTCGGAGTACAGCAGGCACCACTTGGTCTCGCCGCGGATCGAGGGCGGGATGAGGCGCTGCTTCTGCTCGTCGCTGCCGAGGTCATGCAGGGTGCAGGCGAACAGGTTGGCCCGGTCGTGACCGGTTCCCGGTGCGCCCACCGCGGCGAATTCGGCTGCCACGATGCGAGATTGCGGGTCGGTCAGGCCGCGACCCCACCACTGCGGCTCCCAGCTGGGCACCGCCCAACCGGCGTCGAACACCCGCTGTGCCCAGGTGCCGCGGTCCAACTCGGGGTCCCAGTTGTCCGCCAGCCACCTGCGGACCTCGTCGCGCACGTCGTCGTCGGTCATCACTGTGCCTCCCGCAGTCGCACGTAGCGTTCCCGGTGCCACGCCGGGTCGCCGAACAGTTCGGCGTCGGTCCGGGCGCGCCGCAGATAGAGGTGGGCGGGATGCTCCCAGGTGAACCCGATGCCGCCGTGCACCTGGATGCTGTTGGCCGCGACGGTGACGAACGCCTCCGAGCAATACGCCTGTGCAACAGCCAGATCCGCGAACCGTGAATCGTCCCCAGCGTCGAATGCCGCCGCGACGTGCCGGGCTGCCGATAATGCCGACTCGGCCTCCAGAAGCATGTCGGCGCACATGTGCTTGATGGCCTGGAAGCTACCGATGGCCCGACCGAACTGGAACCGGGTCTTGGCGTAGTCGGCGGCCATCCGCATCGCGCACATCGCGCCACCGGCCTGCTCGCCGAGCAGTGCCACCGACACAAGGTCAAGAGCGTGGCCGAGCGCCGCCGCACCAGAGCCCGCCGCACCGACCAGCCGGGCAGGCGTGTCGTTCAACACCACTGCGCCCAGCTTGCGGGTCTGGTCAACCGTCGACAGCACGGTCACCTCCAGGCCCGGTGCGCCGGCCTCCACCGCGAACACGCCGTCTCCGGCCAGCACGTAGATCCGTCCGGCGCTCGTCGCATCCAGGACATAGGTCTTGCTACCGGACAGCCGCCACTCCGCCCCGTCGGCACGCGCCATCGTGGTCGAGGCCAGGGGCGGCCGTGCCGACCCCGCCTCGGCGAACGCCACCGTCGTGATCAGCTCGCCCGCGGCGATCCGCGGCAGCACGTCGGCCTGCTCGTCCGAATCGCCAAGTGCCGCAAGCAGTTGCGTGGTCAGCACGGCGGTGGACAGGTAGGGCGCACAGAGCAGCGCCCGTCCCATGGCCTCCATCACCAGGCCCACCTCGACGGCACCGGCACCGGAGCCGCCGAACTCTTCGGGTATCGCCAGGCCCAGCAGTCCCATCGCGGCGAGCTCGGCCCACACCTCGGGGTCGTAGCCGCTGTCGGTGGCCATCAGCCGGCGTACCTCGGCCTCGGGCGACCGCTTGGCCATCAGGTCGGTCACCGCCTCGGCCAGGTCTCGCTGTTCGGTGGTCAACGCCGACATCGGCTCAGCTCCTGAAACTCATGCGCAGGCTCTCGCACTGGCTGTTGAAGAACGCCTTGGACACGTCGGCTTTCGCGACGATCCCGTCGAACCCGTGGAAGGCGCCGGGAACCACGTGGACTTCGCACGGCACACCCGCCGCCTGCAGCCGCGCCGCATAGTCGAGGTCTTCGTCGTGAAACAGGTCCAATGTGCCGACCCCGAGCCAGGCCGGTGGCAATCCGGCGAGATCGGTGCGCCGCGCGGGCGCCGCGATCTCGGGATCGGCGCCACCCAGATAGGCCTGCCAACCGAACCGGTTGCTGGTGGCGTTCCAGAGTCGCTGTCCCGGATCGTTGAGGTGCTGACCCACGCTGCGGTCGTCGATCATCGGGTAGACCAGCAGCTGAAAGACCGGCTTCACGCCATCGCGATCGCGGGCCAGCAGCGCGAGTGCGGCCGCAAGTCCGCCGCCGGCGCTGGCCCCGCCGATCGCGATCCGGTCGGCGTCGACGGCGGGCAGCCCGGCCAGCCACTGCAGGGCTGTGTAGCAGTCTTCGAGCGGAGCGGGGTACGGATGCTCGGGCGCCAGGCGGTAGTCGACGGAGGCGACCGTGATGCCCAACGCCCGGACGAACCGGCGGCACAGGGCATCGTCTTGCGCCGCGGTCCCCAGGACATAGCCGCCGCCGTGGATCCACAGCAGCGCCGGCGTGGTCGTGGGCGCACCGGCAGGCCGATAGAGCCGGATACCGATCCCCGACTCCAACGTCAGGACCTCGACCCCGTCGTTCTTCGGTCGTTGCAGGCCCGTCAGCCGCCGCAGGACCGGCAGGGTCCTGGGGGAGATCAGCGCACGCGGGGTGAACCGCGCGGCTTTGCGCAGTTCGGGATGGATGTCGGTGTTCGCCACGCCGCCCAGTATGCAAGACCGCATCCTAGGACTGGACCTTGATCCTCGACGGCGCCGACAGTATCGTGGTGGCGGCAATTACGGAACTGTGCGTAGCGTAATTGCCGCTGGGTGAGAGGACACCGTCGATGACGACCAATCCGTATGCGGGCCAACCGTTCACGTCTTCCGACGAGGAGATCGCGGCGGCATTGGAGCAGGTCAGCATTCCCACGCTGCTGTTGTCGTTGGTCCACATCACCGGCGATCCGCGCTTCATCCGGGAGTTCACCCAGGCCGGTGTATTCCTCAACGAGGTGCAGGGCTTCATGTCCGAGGAGGACAAGGTCAAGGCGCGGGCGCTCGCCCTGCCGATCATCGCCGACTACCGCGACCGGGGCTGCCCGGGTCCGGTGCCGCTGAGCCCGGAACTGATCGGCGAGATGCTGGACTGGACGGCCTGCGAGCACGTCGACGACGAGTACCGTCCGATGGTCCTCGAGGAGATGGACCTCGAGGACGTCGACCCCCGCCGCCCCGTCGCGCTCGACCCCGCCGCGACCGCCGACTTCCCGGTCGTCGTGATCGGGTGCGGGGAATCGGGTCTGCTCGCCGGCATCCGGCTCAAGCAGGCCAACATCCCGTTCACGATCGTGGAGAAGAACGCCGGCCCGGGCGGAACCTGGTGGGAGAACAGCTATCCCGGTGCCCGGGTAGACGTGGCCAATCACTTCTACTGCTACAGCTTCGAGCCGAGCAACGACTGGTCACACTACTTCGCCGAACAGCCCGAGCTGCGGGCCTACTTCGAGACCGTGCTCGCCCGCCACCAGCTCGACGCCAATGTCCGCTGGCAGACCGAGGTCGTCTCGGCCGAGTGGAGCGACGAGGACGGAATCTGGCGAGTCATCGTGCGAGACAAGGACGGAACCGGATCCACGATCGACGCCCGCGCCGTCATCACCGCGGTCGGTCAGCTGAACCGGCCCGCGCTGCCCGACATCGAGGGCGCCGACACGTTCGAGGGCCCGGCCTTCCACTCCGCGGCGTGGGACCATTCCCTGGATCTGACCGGCAAGCGCGTCGCACTCATCGGTGCCGGAGCCAGCGGCTTCCAGATCGCTCCGGCGATCGCCGACCGGGTGGCCCATCTGACCGTGTTCCAACGCACCGCGCAGTGGATGTTCCCCAACCCGATGTACCACGACAGCGTCCCCGACGGCGTGCGGTGGGCGATGAATCACCTTCCCTACTACAACCGTTGGTACCGATTCCTGCTCCTGTGGCCCGGTGCGGACAAAGGTCTCGAGGCGGCCCGCTCCGACCCGGACTACGTCCACCCCGACGACCCGAACTACGCGGTCAGCGAGATGAACGCGATGGCCCGCCTGATGTTCACCGATTGGATCACCACCCAAGTCGGCGACGACCAGGAGCTGTTGGCCAAGGTGCTGCCCAACTATCCGGCGACCGGCAAACGCACGTTGCAGGACAACGGAACCTGGCTCACCACCCTGCGCCGCGACGATGTGGAGTTGGTGCGGACCCCGATCGAGCGGATCACGCCGCACGGTGTGGTGACCACCGACGGAGTGACCCGCGAGATCGACGTCATCGTGTACGCCACCGGGTTCCGTGCCACCGAGGTGCTCTACCCGATGCAGATCACCGGTCGCGACGGGGTGGATCTGCGCGCCTCCTGGGGTGAGCGGCCCGCCGCCTACCTGGGTATCACCGTGCCCGGCTTCCCGAACTTCTTCATGCTGTACGGCCCGGGCAATCACCTCGCACACGGCGGCAGCCTGATCTTCAACTCCGAGCTGCAGATGCGCTACATCAACAGCTGTCTGGCCGACATCATCGAAAACGGCTGGCAGACAATCGAACCGACCGCGGAAGCCACCGACGCGTGGCACCGCAAGCACCAGGACGAAATCAACCTGATGGTGTGGGCGCACCCGTCGATCGAACACTCGTACTTCAAGAACCCCGACGGGGAGATCCACACCGTGAGCCCGTGGCGGCTGCCGGTTTACTGGAATGCGGTGCGCACCCCGGAATGGTCGAACTTCGTTGTGACAAAGGGAGAGTGAGGACACCATGCGCGCGGTGCTCATCGACACGCCGGGATCGGTCCGGGTCGACGACTGGCCCGATCCGGTGCTGCCCGGATCGACCGGCGCGATCGTCGAGGTGACGGCGGCCGCGATCTGCGGCTCGGACCTGCACTTCTATGAGGGTGACTACCCCCTCTTCCAGCCTGTTTCGCTGGGCCACGAGGCCATCGGGACGGTCGTCGAGGTCGGCTCGGACGTGCGCACGGTGACGGTCGGCGACCAGGTCATTGTGTCCTCGGTGGCCGGCTGCGGCGCCTGCACCGGATGCGCGACCAAGGATCCGATCCTGTGCGCGTCGGGTCCGCAGGTGTTCGGTTCCGGGGTGCTCGGCGGCGCGCAGGCCGAACTGATGGCCGTCCCGGCCGCCGACTTCCAACTGCTCAAGATGCCGGAGGGCATCGACACCGAGCAGGCCCTGCTGCTCACCGACAACCTGTCCACCGGTTGGATCGCCGCCAAGCGTGCTGACATCCCGCTCGGCGGCACAGCGGTGGTCATCGGACTTGGTGCGGTCGGGCTGTGCGCGGTGCGCAGCGCGCTGTTCCAAGGTGCGGCAACGGTTTACGCCGTCGACCCGGTCGCCGAACGTCGGGATCGGGCCGCCCGCCTCGGTGCGATCGCGATCGAACCGGCCGCTGCGCAGACCGTCATGGACGCGACCGGCGGTCTCGGGGCGCACTCGGTGATCGATGCCGTCGGCAACGACACGACCATCGACGACTCGCTGGCCACCGTGCGTGCCGGCGGCACGGTGTCGGTGGTCGGGGTGCACAACCTCAACCCGTACCCGTTTCCGGCGCTCACCGCCCTGCTGCGCAGCCTCACCTTCCGGATGACCACCGCGCCGGTGCAGCAGACCTGGCCGGAACTCATCCCGCTGCTGCAGAGCGGTCGCCTCGACGTCGACGGCATCTTCACCACCACAATGCCGCTGGAGCAGGCCGCCGACGGCTATGCCGCCGTCGCGGCGCGGTCGGGGGAGGTCGTCAAAGTCCTGCTCACGCCGTGAGCTATGCCCGGTAGACCGTCGAACCTTCCTTGATCGTCTCGACGACGCTGATGTCCTTGATCATCATGGGGTCAACTGTCAGCGGATTATCGTCCAGCACAACGAGATCGGCGAGTTTGCCGACCTCGAGCGAGCCCTTGGTATCCGCCTCGCGGTACTGGCGCGCGGCGTTGATCGTGATGGCCTTCAAGGCCTCCAGTGCGGTGACGCGCTGGTCGGCGCCGATGGTTTCGCCGCTGCGCGAGATCCGGTTCACCGCGGTCCACACCACGAACAGCTGATCCAGCGGCGTGACAACGAAGTCCGTGTGGTTGGTGGGGTGTAGCCCCAGGTCTATCGCCGCGCGCATCGGGGACAGGAAATCTGCCTGTGTCTTGCCGCGCAACCGTACGTGCGCGTCGCCGAAGTAGAAGGTGTGCGGGGTGAAGAACGACGGGGTGATCTGGTAGTCGACGTAGCGCCGCAGTTGATCTCGACGTACGAACTGCGAGTGCACCATGACCGTGAGACGGTCCTTGCCGAGATCACCGGCGCCCGCGAATTCATGCGCGGCAAGCGCGACGTCGATGGCCGCGTCTCCGTTGGCGTGGATGTCGAGCGGCAGGCCGAGGTCGTAGACCTTCTTGAACCAGCCGTTGACCGTCTCCTGGGAGAAGCCGAGTTCACCGCACCAGTCGTGCTGCCCGTCCGGGCCATCGGCCAGGTACGGCGTCGTGAAATATGCGGTGCGGCCTTGCGGTGAGCCGTCGAGCGTGACCTTCACCCCGCCGAGCTTGACCCGGTTGTGATAGCTGCCGAACGTCTCCGCGGGGTGGCGTTGCAGCACCTCGTCGAGTTCCAGAATGAAGGGATAGGCCACCACGTCGATCAGGGTCGCTCCGCCTTCGGCGGCCCGGTAGATCAGTTCCACGTCGGAGGCGTGGGTGGCACCCTCATGCGCGGTCGTGATGCCCGCCGCCGCATAGAGCAGCTGGCCCGCCTTGCTCCAGGCGATCTCTTGGGACGGTGTCGGTTTGGGCATGGCGGCGAAGATCGGCAAGAACGCGGTCTCCATCACCAGTCCGTCCGGCTCGGTGGAGCCGTCCTTGCGGACGATCACACCGCCTGCCGGGGTGACGGTGTCCGCGGTGATACCGAACATCCGCATTGCCGCCGAGTTGAGTACGGCGCCGTGCATCGAAACATGCCCGACCAGTACCGGATTGGCGGGGAAGTCGATATCGAGATCTTCCTTGTGCAGCGTCCGCCCGCCAGGCATCAGGGTGTCGTCGTAGCCGTAGGCGACGATCATCTCGCCCGGCGGCACTCGATGTGAGTCCCGGAACGACCTGAGGGAGGCCAGGATGGCCTCGACGTTCGAGCCCGGTCCGGCCGGCGGCGCGAAGACGTTCACCTGATTGGCGACGGTCAGCGAGTTGATGTAGTGGCTGTGCGGGTCGAGGAAACCGGGCAGCAACGTCGCCCCGTCGAGGTCGACCACTCGGGTGCCCGGCCCCCGGTGCGCCGCCGTCACCTCGTCCCGGTCGCCTACCGCTGCGATCCGGCCGGCCTGCACGGCCAGCGCCGTCGCCGACGGGTTGCGGTCGTCGATGGTGACGATGTCGCCACCCACGTAGATCACATCTGCGGCCTCGGCCATCGCGGCCTCCTTCAGGGTCACCTGAGTGTAGGGAAGAAGTGCCTTTCGGTGCGCCTGACAGTTGGCGTTTGCCGTCGGTGCGCACTAGCTTTTCTCCGGTGATGTCCTTCGCTACCGGTGCCGTCGCACGGTGGATCGCTCCGTTGTTCGCCGTCGCCGTCGTCGCCGGGCTGGTCTTCTCCGCCGCCCCGGTTCACACCGGCCCCATCCGTCTCGTGGATGACGCCGCGCCGATCGGCGGAGCGCCGTTCTACGTCGACCCGAACTCGGCAGCCATGCGGGCATCAAAGGCCAATCCGGACAGCCCCGAACTGGCCTACATCGCCAACACCCCCCAGGCCTACTTCATCGACAACCTGGTCCCGGCCGCTGCGGTGAGTACCTATCTCAACGGGGCCTGGGCGGCGGGCGCCATGCCGATGCTGGCCATCTACTCCCTGCCGAACCGCGACTGCGGCAGCTTCGCGGCAGGCGGATTCGGCTCGGGCGACGCCTACCGAGGGTGGATCGACCGCGTCGCCTCCCAGATAGGTGGCGGCCCGGTAACGATCATCCTGGAACCGGACGCGCTGGATATGGCCGACTGCCTGTCGCCCAGCGCGCGTCAGGAGCGCTTCGACCTCATCCGCTACGGCGTGGACACGCTGACCCGCAACCCCGCCGCCGCCGTGTATGTCGACGCCGGACACTCGCGTTGGCTGCCCGCCGACGAGATCGCCAACCGGCTCAACCAGGTGGGTATCGAGAAAGCCCGCGGCTTCAGCCTCAACGTGTCCAACTTCTTCACCACCGATGAGGAAATCGGTTACGGCGAAGCGATTTCCGGCATGACCGGGGGAAAGCCGTATGTCATCGACACCTCGCGCAACGGCAACGGACCTGCCGACGGCGAACTGTACTGGTGCAACCCGAGCGGCCGGGCGCTGGGCGTCCAGCCCACCACCAACACCGGAAACGGCCATATCGACGCGTTCCTGTGGGTCAAGCGTCCGGGCGACTCCGACGGGTCCTGCGGCCGGGGAAATCCGGGCCCTGGCCACTTCGTGAATTCATTCGCAATCGAGCTGGCGCGAAACGCCGGACACTGAGCGAACACTGACGTCCGGGCAAACCCTGGCGCACCGCGGGATTCGCTGGGCACGACTGAATCTCGATTCGGCCAGCAAAGCAGTGAACATTCCGAAGAATTTGTCGTTTCAGAAAGTGCCAGCGGGGTACGCTTCGCGCCATGACGGTTAATCCGTGGACGACAGCCCGCTGGCTGATGCAGGCGGGTCCGGCCGACTACCTGATGGCGATGAGCATGGCCTCCGCCCAGCTGCCGGTAGTCGGCAAGCATCTCGAACCGCTGGGCGCGCTGAGCGCCATGAGTGTCTGGGGTGCCAAGCAGATGCCCGAGCTCCTCGGCGCGGCCGCCAAGTCGTGGCTGGCGCCCGACGCCGGGCGGGTACGCCGGGTTCAGCGGGAAAGCACCCGCCAGGTTGCGGAGTCCGGGTTGCGGGGTGTGGTGCTGCCCGAGGACCTGCAGATCGACTGGCCGGCACCCGACACCAAGCCGCCGGTGGCGAGGGCGCTGGAGCACCGCAAGCATCTCTACCGTTCGTCCGTCCGCTACGGCGATCACCCGACCCAGGTCCTCGATGTCTGGCGGCGCAAGGATCTGCCCGCCGAGCCCGCACCGGTTCTCGTGTTCGTCCCGGGCGGCGCCTGGGTGCACGGCAGCCGCATCCTGCAGGGCTACGCGCTGATGTCGCATCTGGCCGCGCAGGGTTGGGTGTGCCTGTCGGTGGAGTACCGCGTGGCACCGCACCACCCGTGGCCGCAGCACATCCACGACATCAAGGCGGCGATCGCCTGGGCTCGCGCCAACGTCGACCGGTTCGGCGGCGATCGTGACTTCGTTGCCGTCGCCGGCTGTTCGGCCGGCGGTCACCTGGCCGCGCTGGCCGGACTCACCATCGACGACCCCGAGTTCCAGGAACACCTGCCGGAGGGTTCGGACACCGCCGTCGACGCCGTCGTGGGCATCTACGGCCGGTACGACTGGGAAGACCGTTCGACGCCGGAACGCACCCGGTTCGTGGACTTCCTCGAGCGCGTGGTGGTCAACAAGAAGCAGAGCAAGCACGGCGACCTGTTCCGCAAGGCCTCGCCGATCGCGCGGATCCATCCCAAGGCGCCGCCGTTCCTGGTGGTGCACGGCTCCGGTGACAGCGTGATTCCCGTCGCGCAGGCCCAGAGCTTCGTCGAGCGGTTGCGTAGCGTGTCCCACGCGCCGGTCGGATATGTCGAACTGCCCGGTGCCGGACACGGTTTCGACATGACCGACGGTGCCCGCACCGGGTCGGTGTCCACTGCAATCGGCCTGTTCCTCAATCGCATTCACCGTGACCGTGCGGCGATGTCCACCAAAGAGGTCATCTGAGACCTACTCGGCTGTATCGTCCCGAATCGGGACGGGGCAGGGGCGGAGAGGCGCACGGATGAAGAGATTGCGTGGCTGGGATGCTGTGTTGCTGTACAGCGAGGCTCCCAACGTGCACATGCACACCCTCAAGGTGGCGATCATCGAATTGCAGGACCTCGGTGACCGTACCTTCGGTGTCGAAGAGTTCCGTCAGGTCATCCGGGGCAGGCTCTACAAGCTCGACCCGTTCCGCTATCAGCTGATCGACATCCCGTTCAAGTTCCACCACCCGATGTGGCGGGAGAACTGCGACGTCGACCTCGACTACCACATCCGCCCATGGCGGGTGAAAGAGCCGGGCGGCCGGCGCGAACTGGATGAGGCGATCGGCGAGATCGCGAGCACGCCGCTGGCCCGGGACCGCCCGCTGTGGGAGATGTACTTCGTCGAAGGCCTTGCCAACGGCCGCATTGCCGTTGTCGGCAAGATCCACCATGCGCTGGCCGACGGAGTCGCCTCCGGCAACCTGATGGCGCGTGGAATGGATCTGCAGAGCGGACCCGACCCGGACCAGGATTTCTCGACCGACCCCTCACCCCGGCGCGGTGAGCTGGTGCGCTCGGCGTTCGCCGACCATTTCCGGCAGATCGCCAAATTGCCGAGTGTCATGAAGTACACCGCCGATGGTATGGCCCGGGTGCGACGCAGCAACCGCAAGCTGTCGCCCGAGCTGACTATGCCCTTCACCCCGCCGCCGTCCTTCCTCAACCACATGCTCACCCCTGAACGACGGTTCGCCACAGCAACTTTGGCACTCGCCGAAGTGAAAGAGACCAGCAAGCTCCTCGGCGTCACGATCAACGATATGGTGCTGGCCACCGCCGCAGGCGCCTTACGCACACTGCTGTTGCGCTACGACGGGGTGGCCGATCACCCGCTGCTGGCGTCGGTGCCGGTGAGCTTCAACTTCGACCCGGATCGGGTGTCGGGCAACTACTTCACCGGCATGATGGTGGCCGTCCCGGTCGACGTCGCCGATCCGCTGGAGCGGGTGCGGCAGACGCACGACGCCGCAGTGCTGGCCAAGGAGAGCCATCAGTTAATCGGGCCGGAACTGATCAGCCGGTGGTCCACCTACCTCCCGCCGGCGCCGGCTCAAGCGTTGTTCAAATGGTTGTCCACCAAGGACGGCCAGAACAAGGTGCTCAATCTGCCGATCTCCAATGTGCCCGGCCCGCGCGAACACGGCCGGGTCGGCGGCGCGCTGGTCACCGAGATCTACTCCGTCGGTCCGCTGACCACCGGCAGCGGGATGAACATCACAGTGTGGAGCTATGTCGACCAGCTCAACATCTCGGTGCTCACCGACAGCGCCACGGTCGGCGACCCGCACGAGGTCACCGAGGCCATGCTGGCAGCATTCTCCGAAATACGGGTGGCGGCAGGGCTTTCCGGTGAACTCGCGGTCGTCGAGACCGCGATGGCTCAGGCCTAGGGTCGCTCCGCGGCCACCGTCGGGGTGTCCTCGAGCGGGGTCTCGTCCAGCACCTCGGTGGTGGCGCTTTCGGCGAGCTCAATCTTTCGCTGGTGCCGGAAGCCCACGACGATGCTGGAGATCAGCGAAATCGAGATCACCGCTTCCGCGATGAAGAACGACCCGAAGTCGATGATCGAACCGATCGGCGGATTGCCGGGCACCGCATTGCGCAAGGGGATCAACGCGAACAGGATCGCGGCCATCATGGAGCAGGCCGGGAAGATCAGGCCGCGCCGCCAGTTCAGGATGTAGAAGGCAGCCACCACCGCGCCGATCGCCAGGCCGAGCATCAGCACCATGATGAACACCGCGAAGATGATCGTGGGCATGCTGCGATGAAGACCGAGATTCACCAGCACGCCGCCGTTCTGGGATGTTCCTGCCGAGGTGTTCAGCCCGAAGAAGGGGTCGGTGTTGATCACGGTCAGCGCCACCGGAATATTGCTTCCGTCGGCGCCGTAAACATGGACTTCGAGCCGTCCGGTGTACCGGTCGAACGGGTAGTCGGTGACCGCGCCGTCGACGCCGACCTTCTGATCGATATCGGGGGCGGGATCGCCGGCCTTGATCTCGGCTTTCCAATTGCCGATCGCGGCCGTCGTCAGCGTCACATCCTGGGCGAAGTTGCCGTCCGGGTCGGCCAGCTTACCGCTCGCTGCCACATCGATAATGGTCACCGAAAGTTGTTGTGTCGCTGAGTCGACCTTCGTGATCCAGGCGGTGACGTTGACCCGGTCCGGATTGTCCCCGTCGCCGAAGTAACTTTCCTGGTCGGTGTTGTTCCTGCTGGTGAGATACCCCGCGACACTCGCCGCGATCACCGCCACCAGCAGCGCGGAGGCAATGATCAATCGGCGCAGCCCGACATCACGGACCCGTCGGATGTGTTTACGCATGCTCCCCCTTGTTCATCCGCTTCGCGTATACCCAGGACAGAAACTGTCCGACCGCTTCGGCGGACTGATGTGCCCGCGGCGAGGAGAAGATGTCGAAAGCGTGCTGCGCGCCGGGCAATTCGGCATACAGCACCGGCGCCTGCGCCACCTGGCGGAATTCGCCGACGAAATCCCGCGCCTCGTCGACCGGGATCACCGAGTCGTGCTCGCCGTGCAGGATGAAGAACGGCGGTGCGTCCGCGCGCAACCGGCGGATCGGTGATGCGGCGGTGTAGATCTCGCGGAACCGGCTGAACTGCCGCTTGACGACGAGGCGCTCGAGGTAGCCGATGAACTGGCGGCGGCCGTTGCCGTGCGTGGTGTACCAGTCGTAGCGGCCGTACACCGGGACCGCGGCCACCACGGAGGTGTCGGCATCGGTGAACCCAGGCTGGTACTCCGGGTCGTTGGGCGTGAGGGCAGCCAGCGCCGCCAGATGCCCACCTGCTGAACCACCGGTGATGGCAACGAAATTGGGGTCGCCGCCGTAGTCGGCGATGTTTTCCTTGATCCACGCCAGCGCACGCTTGACGTCGACGATGTGGTCCGGCCAGGTGTGCGCCGGACTGACCCGGTAGTTCATCGCCACACAGATCCAGCCGCGGTCGGCGAGGTGGCTCATCAACGGGTAGGCCTGAGGGCGGCGCCAGCCGATGGCCCACGCGCCGCCGGGAACCTCCAGCAGCACCGGCGCCTTGCCCTCGCGGGGGAGGTCGCGGCGGCGCCATACGTCGGCCAGATTGGCCCGGCCGTGCGGTCCGTAGCTGATCGTGCTCGTCTTGTCGACGAAGCGTCGACGCGACCACGTGGTGCGCCAGGCCGTGGGTCGGCCCGACGGGGACGGCGCGCTCGGAAGAGTTTCCAGAACATCGGTGAAGTTCTCGCCGAGCCCTTCGGTCAGCGCGTCGCGCAACACCGGTCGCGGCGTGGTCACATTGCGGCGCTGGATCGCCAGCAAGAACAGCCATGACGCGGCCGTCAGCGCAAGGGCGGCGGCACCTCGCCGGCCGCGGAAGTCGCCGCGCAGGCCGCGCCGTGCCGCGTCGAGAACGGAGCCGCCCAGGTAGAGCATCGGTACTTCCGAGGTGGGCCAGCCGAAGGAGAAGACCACCAGCGTCTTGTAGCCCTGGCGCCCCAGTGGGCGAAATCCGTTGGCGGCATTGGCCAGTTCGACGAGCGCGCGGGCCAGCGGGCGCGGGCGCCGCAGCTCAGCCGTCAGCCGTGTGAGCGATGAGTTCATTACGCAGGATTTTGCCAGTGCTTCCGCGCGGCAGTTCACTCAGGATGGTGATCTCCCGGGGAACCTTGTAGTTGGCCAAGTTCTCCCGGACGTGCGCCTTCAGGTCGTCCGGGTTCGCGGTCGCGCCGTCGGTGAGGACCACGAAGGCCACCAGCCGCTGGCCGAACTGTTCGTCGTCAACGCCCAGCACCGTCGCTTCGGCCACCTCCGCGTGCCCGGCCAGCGTCTTCTCCACCTCGATCGGGTACACGTTCTCACCGCCCGAGACGATCATCTCGTCGTCGCGGCCCACCACGAACAGCCGGCCCGCGTCGTCGAGGCGGCCGATGTCGCCCGACGACATGAAGCCGTCGTGAAAGTCCTTGGTGTTGCCGGAGGTGTAGCCGTCGAACTGGGTGGAGTTCTTCACGAAGATCCGCCCGACCTCGCCGGTGGGAACCGTGTTGAACTCGTCGTCGTAGATCCGGATTTCGGTACCCACGGCAGGCTTTCCCGCCGTATCGGGTGCGGCCCGCAGGTCGGTCGGGGTCGCGGTGGCGATCATGCCTGCTTCGGTGGCGTTGTAGTTGTTGTAGATGACGTCGCCGAATTCGTCCATGAACTTGGTGACGACGTCGGGCCGCATCCGCGATCCCGAGCAGGCCGCGAACCGCAGTGTGCGGCCGCTGTATTTGGCGCGAACGTCATCGGGCAGGTCCATGATGCGGTCGAACATCACCGGAACCACACACAAGCCGGTGGCCTTGTACTTGTCGACCAGGGCCAGCGTCGCCTCCGGATCGAACTTGCGCCGGGTCACCACGGTGCAGGCCATCGCCGAGGCGAACACCAGCTGCGAGAAGCCCCAGGCGTGGAACATCGGTGCGACCACCACGGTGGTCTCGCCCAGCCGCCACGGCGTGCGACTCAAGATCGCGATGAGATTGCTCGCCCCGCCGCCGGAGTGCTTGGCGCCCTTGGGCGTTCCGGTGGTTCCGGAGGTCAGCAGAATCAGCTTGCTGTTGCGCTCACTCTTGGCCGCCCGTTGACCCGAATGCGCCTCGATCAGCTTTTCGACGGTAGGTGCGTCCGTCGCCTCGTCGGTCCAGGCCAGGATGCGGATGGCCTCCGGCCGGTCGGCCACTGCCCGGTCCACCGATCCGGTGAATTCCTCGTCGTAGATCACGACGTCGGCGTGTTCGCGGTTGACCACCTCGGCCAGCGCCGGGCCGGCGAACGAGGTGTTGAGCAGCAAGACGTCGGCGCCGATGCGGGTGGCGGCGATCAGCGACTCGACGAACCCGCGGTGGTTGCGGGCCATGATGCCGACCACTTCGGGTGTGCCACCCGGCAACTGCTGCAGCGCGGCTGCCAGTGCATGGGCTCGCTGGTCGAGTTCACGCCAGGTCAGGGTGCCCAGCTCGTCGATCAGGCCGGGACTGTCGGGGCGGCGGGCCGCGGCGGTCGCGAACCCGGTGGCGATCGACAAGCCCTCGGCGCGCGCGGCATTCACCATCGCGACCGTCCGGTCGGGACGCATCGGGGTCAGGAAGCCGGCCTTGGCCAGCGTGACGACGGCGTCGCCGACGGACGTCAACCGGGACAGCAGGTCCATCAGCCGATCACCGGAAGGCGACGTTCGGCGGCCAGTTCGTCCAGCGCCCGTTGCATGACGCCGCGCACATAGGCGTCGACGGCGTGGATGTCGGGGTCTTCGCCGAACTGCTCGGTGATGTTGATCGGCTCGAGCGCGCGGACCACGATCTTGGTGGGCAGCGGCACGTTCACCGGGATGACGGCGCTGAGTCCGAACGGGAAGCCGAACGAGATCGGCAGGATCTTCGCTCGCAACAGCTTGTCCAGTCGCAGCGTCTTGGCCAGGCCGGTCCCGCGGGACAGGAAAATCTGGCTTTCCTGCCCGCCGATCGCCACCGTCGGCACGATCGGAACGCCGGCGTTGATGGCGGCCTTGACGTAGCCGGTGCGGCCGTCGAAGTCGATCTTGTTCTGGGCCAAGGTCGGCCGGTAGACGTCGTAATCGCCACCGGGGAAGACCACCACCACGCCGCCGGAGCGCAGGGCTTCATCGGCGTTCTCGTGATTGGCGTGGATGAAGCCGTTGCGTTTGAAGAAGCCCGCTGTGGGGCCGGTCAGCACCAGGTCATGGCTTAGGGTGTAGACCGGCCGGTCATAGCCGAAGTGCTCGTAGAAGCCGAGCGCGAATACCGGCACGTCCATCGCGAACAGGCCGCCGGAGTGGTTCGACACCACCAGGGCACCGCCGGCCGGGAATGTGTCGAGACCGCGGACCTCGCTGCGGTGGTAGAGCTTGAGGAACGGACGCAGCACTCCCATGGTCTTCTCGACCAGACCGGGGTCCCATTTCTCCGTCTCGGCGGGTGTCGCGTCGCTCGGGCTCACACATCCTCCTAGGAATTGGAACGTGTTCTAGTTTTGATGGTACCGGCCTGGCCGCGCTCGCCGTACCTGGATAGTTACCATTCCGAACGTGACTGAAAACGCCGTTACCGAAGAGCCCGCCGTACTCACCGAGCGCCGCGGCCGAATTCTGATCATCACCATCAACCGGCCCAAGGCCAAGAACGCGGTGAATGCCGCGGTCAGCAATGGTCTGGCCGCCGCCATGGACGAGCTCGACGACGACGCCGGCCTGTCCGTCGGAATCGTGACCGGGGCCGGCGGCTCGTTCTGTGCGGGCATGGACCTCAAGGCGTTCGCCCGCGGGGAGAACGTGGTGGCCGAGGGTCGTGGCCTGGGCTTCACCGAGCGGCCGCCGCTCAAGCCGCTGATCGCCGCGGTCGAGGGGTACGCGCTGGCCGGCGGGACGGAGCTGGCGCTGGCCACCGATCTGATCGTGGCGGCCAACGATTCGGCGTTCGGTATCCCGGAGGTCAAGCGTGGCCTGGTGGCCGGCGGCGGCGGGCTGCTCCGGCTGCCGCAGCGCATCCCGTATCAGATCGCGATGGAGCTGGCGCTGACCGGCGAGAACCTGTCCGCGGTGCGCGCACACGAGCTGGGTCTGGTCAACGCGCTGGCCGAGCCGGGGCACGCGCTGGATGCGGCGATCGAGCTGGCGGAGCGGATCACCGTCAACGGCCCGCTCGCCGTGGCCGCCACCAAGCGGATCATCACCGAGTCGCGCGGCTGGTCGCCCGAGGAACAGTGGAAGAAGCAGGCGAAGATCATGATGCCGGTGTTCGGGTCGAAGGACGCCCAGGAAGGCGCGATCGCGTTCGCCGAGAAGCGCGCCCCCAACTGGACGGGCAGCTGAGCTACACCCCGCCGACCACGAAGTCCCACGGGTCGTCGGCCGCCAACGCCATCCGGCCCAGTCTCCTTGCGTGCCAGGCGGTGTCACCGAACTCGTCGATCCAGCTGCGCGCGCGCATCGTCGCCAGCCACAAGCGGTGCTCGAGCGTCACGCCGATGGCGCCGTGCAGCTGGTGGGCGGCCGTGACCACGGTCGGTACAACCCGGCCCAGCACCACCTTGGCGACGGTGACGGCGTAATCGGCTTGGACGCTGTCGAATCCGTGGACCGCGACGGCGGCGACGGCCAGCTCGGTGGCCGCGCGCGCCCGCTCCACCTCGCCGGCCATCGAGGCCAGTGTGTGTTGAACGGCCTGGAACGCGCTCAACGGACGGCCGAACTGCACCCGCTCCCGGGTGTGTGCCACCGAGAACTCGACCGCGGCATCCAGCGCGCCGAGTGCCTGGATGCAGCGTGCCCAGGCGCCGCGGCGCGTGAGCTCCTCGGCAGCGCCGTCGACGGTGACAAAGCCGTCCGCCGGCACCGCGATCGTGGCGCGCGGTTCACCGCCCAGGTTGTGTCCGATGTCGGTGATCGTCGGCTCGGTGACAGCCACCGCGAGTGTGGCGCCGTCGCGCAGCGCCACCACCACCGCGCTGGCGGCACCCGCATACGGAACGCCGCTGACGGTTGGCGTCCCGGTGTTGCCGATCGCGATCGTCAATGGCCCCTCGTCGGGAACCGCAAGGCCGGCCTTCGCAGCCAGCCAGGCGGCGAGCACATCGGTTTCAGCCAACGGGACGGTGACCGCATACCGGGCCAGCGCCCGCAGCACCACCGCCGATTCCGTTGGGCCACCACCCGATTCGGGATCACTGGTCAGGCGGGTCAGCCCGGCGTCCTGCAGATGTCCCCACGCGACGGTGTCGAAGTCGTCCGGCAGACCGCGATGACCGATCCGCTCCTCGGAGGACCGGGCACCGATGTCCCCGGCGAGCTGCCGCAGATCGGCCAATTCATCTGTGCCACTGTCTGTTACGAATACCCCGCCGGTCAGCACCCGCGTCATCTCAGCCCCATTCCGCGGGCCACCACACCGCGCAGCACCTCGTTGGTTCCGCCACGCAAAGTGAACAGTGGCGAGTGCAGCCGTGCCACGTTCAGCAGCGCGGCCACCCGGTCTCGATCAGGTGCGTCGGTCGCGGCGTAGCCGAACAGGTCCGCCGCCAACTCCACCGACTCCTGCTCGAAGCGGGTGCCCAGGTCCTTGACCAGTGCAGCCTCGTTGACCGGTGACTGCCCGGCGGCCAGCGCCCTGGCCACCGACACCGACAGCTGCCGCAACGAGATCACCCGGGCCAGCAAGTCACCGACGGCCGCGGCGGCGTGGTCGTCGAGATCGTCCTGGCCGGCCAGCAGCGCCACCAGTGCGGTCAGCAGCGCGGCGGTGCTCAGGATGCGTTCCGGGCCACTGCGTTCGAACGACAGCTCAGCGGTGACCTGATGCCAGCCGTTGCCGACCTCGCCGAGCAGATTGTCGTCGCTGATGAACACGTCGTCGAAGGTCACCTCGTTGAAATGGTGCTCACCCGACATGATCACAATGGGGCTGATCGTGATGCCGTGGCTCGGAGGGCAGGAGCGCAGCGACTCGGGAATCGATCGAGCCGTCGGCACGATGAACTGGCTGAATCCGGCGTGACGGCGGTCCGGGTCGACCGGGCTGGTGCGAGCCAGCACCACGATTTGATGGGCCAGGTGCGCACCGCTGGTCCACACCTTGGTGCCCGACAGCAGCCAGCCGCCTTCGGTCTTGGTCGCTTTTGCGGCTGAGGCGGCCAGGTCGGACCCGGCCTGTGGCTCACTCATGCCGATCGCGGAGAAGTATTGTCCGGCAGCAATTTTGGGTAGTAACCGTTGCCGTTGCTCTTCGGAGCCGTAGGCCAGCAGCCCGGGAGCGACCTGGCGGTCGGCGATCCAGTGCGCAGCCACCGGCGCGCCGATCGCCAGCAGTTCCTCGGTCACCACATAGCGATGCAGATGGCTCAGTCCCTGCCCGCCGTATTCGCGCGGAATGGTCAGGCCGAGGAATCCTGCCGCGCCCAGGCGGGCGCTGAACCCCTCGTCCCAACTCGACAGCCACGCGTCCACGGCGGGCTGCCAACCGAATTCGGCACGATCGGCGGTCAGGAAGTCCCGGATCGAGGCCCGCAGCGTCGCCAGCTCGGGCTCGTTGGCGCACAGCGTCGCAAAGTCGTCGGTCATGGTCCTCACCGGTATCCCGTGACACGCGCCAAGATCGCCACCTTGCCGTCGTCACCGACAGCCCGGGCATCGCCGACGGCCGAGTTGCGTCCGACCCGCAGTGCGGTTCCCTCGTAACGGGATTTGTCGCCTGCGAAGAACGGCCGCAGGAAGTTCACCCGCAGCGATGCGGTGCGCAGCGGTTCGGACTGCCCGTGGTTGATCGCCGCCGAGGCAACGAGTTCCAGTCCGGCGCTGCTGACCCCGCCGTGCACGATCCCGATCAGGTTGTTGATGATCGGATCGGGCCGCTGGTCCATCCGATACGTGCCGTCGTCGTCCGGGTGCGTCTCGGTCGACATCAACTCCGCCAGCGTCGTCTCCCGCGTGCGCACCAACGTGTCCGGTCCGCGATGGATGGGCGCGTCGGGCCCACCGCTGATGGCGACCGTGCGCACGGTGCCGCCGCCGATCGTGCTGCCGCGGTGGCTCAGCGTGCAGATGGACAGCAGCGTGGCGCCATGCGGTCCGAGCGGGCGACTGCTCGCCACGACGGGTTCGTCCGGCGCTGCCTGCAGGCTGTCGATCCCGTCGGGGCTGAGTTCGATGGACAGCTCGCTGGACACCGTCCATTGGCCCGCGCCGCGGCGATAGAAGTTCGCCCGGCCGCCGACATCGTCGACCAGGATGGCCAGCGGCCCGATCGTCGGCATCTGAGTGAACGGGTTGGTCAGGTGGCCCACCGGCATCGAGGCCACGACGGTGAACTCGGTGAAGTTCTCGTCGAGCGTCTCGATGCCGAACCGGGTGATGACACTTTCCGGAGTCTCCGGGTCCTGCATGCCGGTCGTTCGCTCGGGCGTCGTCACCCTCGTATTCCAGCATCAGCTGCTGTCGCACCGCGCAGGTAGGTCCGCACACCGGCCACCCGGTCGCGAAATCATGGTGATCGGCAGTCGAACTCAGCATGAGCGTCGGGCGAATCATTTCGCTGCCGAGCGCTGTGCCGAGGTAGCGAGGGTGCCGAGAAACGCCCATCTGCGGGCAAAACTCCGAAATACCTCCTGCGCCGCTGAGGGTTCGGTAACTTCCCTGTAACGGGCGGGGGCACGGGGTTCTCGCATGAGACGGGCGAGGAATCACATGACCGTGCGCACTTTGTCGCAAAGCACCGACCACACCGACGCCTCGACGTCCGGCTACGCCCGTTGGGTGGGTCGGGTCGGCGTGCTGGCGGTTGCTCTGGGCGTCGGCGCCGCCTCGGCGGCCCTGCCGGTGGCCGCAGCGGATACCGGCGGTGCCGGCGGCTCCAGCGGGTCGGGTTCGGGCCGTTCCTCGACCGGCTCATCCCACGCGAGCGGCGACTCGTCGACCAAGGCTTCCCCGAAGGCGGGCACTGCGCGCAGCGCCCCCCGGCACCGCGCTGCCAAGCCGTCGGCCTCGGCGGGTGGTTCCGACTCGACGCCCGCGGTCAAGGACGACGCCCCGGCAGCGGCCGCCACGCCCGCGGGTGCGACCGATTCTCCGAGCGCCCCGGCCAAGTCGACCTCACCCGCTGCCAAGGCGGCCGGGGTGGCGTCGCCCGGAGCGGCCGCGATGGCCGCGCTGGCCGGCAACCCGATCACTGACTTCATCCGGATGTACGTCGGCAACGGCACCGCCGACCACCCCAATGCCGGCATCTTCTGGGGGAACGGCTACAGCTACACCTCGACCTCGTGCACCGGCACCACTGCGTGCAACGGCGGCAACGCGGGTCTGTTCGGTACCGGCGGCAACGGCTTCAACGGCGGCAACGGCGGCGCGGCAGGCTGGTTCGGCACCGGCGGTAACGGCGGCGCGGGCGTGGCCACCGTCAACGGTGGCAAGGGCGGCAAGGGCGGCGCCGGTGGCCTGATCACCGGCAGCGGCGGCGACGGCGGAGCAGGCCTGGCCGGAAGCGGCGCCGACGGCGGTGACGGCGGCAGCGTCGGAGCGCTGTCCGTCAGCGGCAGCGGCGGCTTCGGCGGCGCAGGCGGATCCGGCGTGACCGGTTCGACCGGTGCCACCGGAGGCAGCGGCGGCAAGGGTGAGGCCGGCGGCAACGGTGGCGCCGGCGGCAAGGGCAGCATGATCTTCGGTTCGGGCGGCGGCGGCGGCGCCGGCGGTAAGGGTGGCACCGGTGGCACGGGTGGCACCGGCGTTGACGGCGTGGATGGCGTCAGCGCGGCCGGCGATGGCGGAGCAGGCGGCGAAGGCGGCGTCGGCGGCGCGGGCGGCGCGGGCGGCGCGGGCGGATTCTTGTTCATCTTCGGTTCCAGCGGTGCGGCAGGCAGCGGCGGCGTCGGTGGTACCGGCGGCACGGGCGGTGCCGGTGGTGCAGGCAAGGGCCTCCTGGCAGACGGCTCGACGCAGGCCGGCGGAAACGGCGGCGCAGGCGGCAAGGGCGGAACGGGAACGGCCGGTGCGGCATTCGGTACGGGTGGTGTCGGCGGCGCCGGCGGTGCCGGTGCGAGTGACGGCGTCGGAGCCACCGGCGGCAAGGGCGGTGCGGGCGGCAAGGGTGCCGTGGGCACCGCGGCTGCGGCCGGCCTCGGTGGTGGCGGCGGTGGTGGTGGCGGCGGCGCTCATGTCGAGGGCCTCAA
Organism: Mycolicibacterium rhodesiae; assembly: GCF_002086695.1. GTDB lineage: Bacteria > Actinomycetota > Actinomycetes > Mycobacteriales > Mycobacteriaceae > Mycobacterium > Mycobacterium rhodesiae. Next base: position 210,401 of record NZ_MVIH01000002.1, on the reverse strand, counting down.
TGGTGGCGCGGCTGCCGGTACCGCCACCGGTGGTGCGGGCGGTGCGGGCGGTGACGCGACGACCGTAGCGGGAGTCACCGGTGGCAAGGGCGGCGGCGCCAGCATCGTCGCGGACGGTGTGCTGAGTTCGGCCAGCGGTACCGCCACCGGCGGTGCCGGCGGCAAGAGCGGTGCCGGTGCCCAGGGTGGCGCCGGCGGCGCCGCGGGAATTCAGTCCGGCCCGAACGGCACGGCGTCCGGAAGTGCCAAGGGCGGCAGCGGCGGTGATGCCACCGGCGCAAGCAGTGTCGGCGGCGACGGCGGTTCGGCTCAGCTGCAGGCGGGCATTGTCGGAACCAACTCCGGCGTGGTGAGCGGTCTCTCGACCGGCGGCAACGGTGGGGCAGCCAGCGGCGGCGGCACCGGTGGTGCGGGCGGTGACTCCTCGGTCACGGCCGCAGGTCTGATCGGCTCCGCCATCGGCATCACCTCCACCGGCGGTAACGGCGGCGCGTCCAGCGTCAACGGGAAGGCCGGCGGTGACGGCGGCTTCTCGGAGGTCATCGGTCTGAACGGCACGATCACCGGCGGGTCGGCGATCGCAGGCAACGGTGGTGCCACCAAGGGCGCTCTCGGTGGTGACGGTGGGTTCGCAAAGCTCGACGCGGCCGACGCGGGCGCTCCGGCAGGCACCGCGATCGTCAACGGCACGTCGACCGGCGGTAACGGCGGTGACGGCGGAGCCAATGGCACCGGCACCAACGCCGCGGCCGGCGGCGCGGGCGGCACCGGCGGCAACAGCACCTTCCAGCTGTCCGGCGGTCAGACGTCGACCAACGGGGTCAATACCGGCGGCAACGGCGGCTCCGGTGGCAAGGGCACCAACAGCGGCACCGGCGGCAGCGGAATCGGCGGTAAGGGCGGTGACGGCGGCAACGGCGGCAATGCCTCGGGCGCCCTGGGCGTCGGCACCGCCGGTACCAACGGTGGCGATGCGCAGGCCAATGGCACCCCGGGCACGGCCGGCACCGACGGGACCAACAATCCCTGATCGTTAGTTGGAAACCAACGGGCACAGCCATTTCGGCTGTGCCCGTTGGCCATTCAGGGGTTCAGGGTCGGCACGCCGAACTTCGTCACGAATTCCTTTGCCTTGATCAGGAATTCCATCTGAGCCGCGACGTCATGAAGGGGCTGCAGGCTGCGCGCCGATCGGCACAGCACCACGGCCCCCTCCATCGCGGCGAGGGTGGTGTCGGCCAGTGCGCTCGCGTCGGCCTCGTCGAAACCTTCGCGTAGGTAGGCCTGCTTGGACGCCTCGCGCCAGCGGCTGAAGATCTGCCCGGCGACGGCGGTGAGCTGGTGTTCGTCCTCGCCGGATCCGATAGCGGCGGCCAGCACCGGACACCCTGCGGTGTAATCGCTTGTGATCAAGGCGTTTTCCCAGAGCTCGACGAAGCGGCGTAGCAGCACTCCGGCGTTCTCGCAGGCAGCCGCGTCGATACTCTCGGTGATCACGTACCCGGCGTACTCGAGCGCCTCACGCAGAATCTGGCTGCGGCCTTCAGGAAAGTGGTGATAGACCGAACCGCGCGGCGCACCGCTGCGGGCCAGTACCTCGTCGATGGTCACGCCGGCCGCGCCGCGTTCGCGCAGCACCTCGGCGGCGCTCACCAGCATCTTGGTGCGGGTGGAGCCTCGACTTTTTCGATCGGTTGGTGGCGTCCGGGTCATTCAGGCGGCGGGGGTGTGACGGACATGGCTACCCCGCCACGCCAGCGCCCGAGCTCCGCGACCGAACAACTGCCGGCGCTTGTCGGGTACCTCGCGCGTGAACCGGTGGCCGGCGATGTTCAGCTCGATCAGCCACATTTCTCTCTCCTTGCGGGGGCAGGTCTGGAGACCAACTCCATAACTATGCTTACGACCATAAGATAAGAGTCCGGTGAGCGCAACCCGGCAGTTGACGTCTACGTTAACGGCAGGCAAACCGGCACCGTCGCGCCGAGCCTTCGATGCGCCGACATGCGGTTATATGGTTTCGACCATATTTCTGGACGCTGCCTGAACAGGCTGATCAGCGCAGGTGAACCGAGCTAGGCTCGGGCTCAGCCGGCGATGAGGAGGACGCACGCGATGAGCCACTACAAGAGCAATGTCCGCGACCTCGAGTTCAACCTTTTCGAGTTCCTCGACTTGGAGAAGGCGCTCGACGACTATCCCGATCTCGATGCGGACTCGATCCGCGAGATGCTCAACGAGGCTTGCCGCCTGGCCGAGGGGCCGGTCGCCGAATCGTTCGCCGAAACCGACCGTCATCCGCCCACATTCGACCCCGGCACCCATGCCGTGTCCTTGCCCGAGCCGTTCTGCAAGTCCATGCGGGCCTGGCAACAGGGGGAGTGGTTCCGCATCGGGCTCTCCGAAGAGGTGGGTGGCGTCCCGGCGCCGGCGATGGTCACCTGGGCGATCGACGAACTCGTGCTGGGTGCCAATCCCGCGGTGTTCATGTACATGGCCGGCCCGATCATGGCGAACATCCTGTTCCACATCGGAAACGAACAGCAGAAGCACTGGGCGACGCTGGCCGCCGAACGCAATTGGTGCGCGACGATGGTGTTGACCGAGCCGGATGCCGGCTCCGATGTCGGCGCTGCCCGGACCAAGGCGGTCGACGCCGGCGACGGGACCTGGCACATCGAGGGCGTCAAACGCTTCATCACAAACGGTGACACCGGCGACTTCTTCGAGAACATCCTCCATCTGGTGTTGGCCCGCCCGGAAGGCGCCGGACCGGGAACCAAGGGTTTGAGCCTGTTCCTGGTGCCCAAGTTCCTGCTCGATCCGCAGACCGGTGAACCGGGCGAACGCAACGGCGCCTACGTCACCAATCTCGAACACAAGATGGGTCTGAAAGCTTCGGCCACAACCGAACTCAGCCTCGGGTTGCACGGCAAGCCGGCGATCGGCTGGCTGGTGGGTGACGTCCACAACGGCATCGCCCAAATGTTCAAGGTCATCGAGTACGCCCGAATGTTCGTCGGCACCAAGGCTATCGCCACCCTGTCCACCGGTTACCTCAACGCACTGGAGTACGCCAAGACCAGGGTGCAGGGTGCCGACCTGACGCAGATGACCGACAAGACGGCACCGCGGGTGACGATCATCCATCACCCCGATGTTCGCCGTGCCCTGATGACGCAGAAGGCGTACGCGGAAGGTCTGCGCGCGCTCTACCTCTACACTGCGGCCCATCAGGATCCTGCAGTGGCACAGATTGTTTCGGGCGCCGACGCCTCGATGGCGGAGCGGGTCAACGACCTGCTGCTGCCGATCGTCAAGGGTGTCGGCTCCGAACGCGCCTACCAGTGCCTGACCGAGTCGCTGCAGACGTTCGGCGGCTCCGGCTTCCTGCAGGACTACCCGATCGAGCAGTACATCCGCGACGCCAAGATCGACTCACTCTATGAGGGCACCACCGCGATCCAGGCTCAGGACTTCTTCTTCCGCAAGATCGCCCGGGATCAGGGCGGGGCGCTGGCACACGTCGTCACCCAGATCGAGAAGTTCATCGACAGCCCGGACCCCCGGCCCGAATTGGCCACCGCCCGTGCATCGTTGGCTGACGCGCTGGACAACGTGCGCGCGGTCGCGACCGTGATGACCGGCTATCTGCTGGGGGCCCAAGAGGATGCTCGCGAGCTCTATCGTGTGGGACTCGAGTCGGTGGGGCTCCTCCTCGCCGTCGGCGACCTCTTGATCGGCTGGTTCCTGTTGCGCCAGGCCGAGATCGCGCTGCAGGCCCTCGACGGTGACCCGGATCCGCGCGAGCAGGATTTCTATCGCGGCAAGGTGGCGGTGGCGAAGTTCTTCGCGGATAACGTACTGCCGCGGCTGGCCGCCGAGCGCAAGGTCGCGGAGTCGATCGACCTGGCGATCATGGACCTGCCCGAAGAGGCGTTCTGACGCTGGCTATGGTGAGCCCATGAAGGTGATCACATCTATCGACGACGCGACGTCCGCGATCGGTGAGGAACTCGGCGTCAGCGACTGGCTGCAGATCGACCAGAAACGCATCAACGATTTCGCCGACGCCACCGGGGACCATCAGTGGATCCACGTGGATGTCGAAAAGGCGAAAGCCGAAAGCCCGTACGGCACACCGATTGCGCACGGATTCCTCACCCTGTCGCTGATCCCCGCGCTGTCCAAGGACAACTTCCGCATCGAGAACGCCAAGATGGCGATCAACTACGGACTCAACAAAGTCCGGTTCGTTGCGGCCGTCCCGGTGGACAGCAGCATCCGGGTGCGCTCGGAACTCGTCGGCGCCGACAAGGTCGACGACAACACCGTCAACCTGACCGTCAAGCACACCATCGAGATTGACGGTGTCGACAAGCCCGCCGCCGTCGCCGAGATGATCGTGCGCGCGCTGTTCTGACCAGACGGAAAAGCCCCCGCACGCGCGGCGTGTCGGGGGCTTTTCCGTCTGGTCGGCGGGTTACTCGGGCTGGTACCCGAACGGCAGCAGCACGCTCTTGGCCTGGGTGTAGGCCTCGATACCCTCGGGGCCGTTCTCCCGGCCGATGCCGGAATTCTTGTAGCCACCGAACGGCGAACCCGGATCGAACGCGTACATGTTGACCGCGTAAGTGCCGGTGCGGATCTGGGCAGCGATCTTCATCGCCTTGTCGTTGTCGGTGGTGTAGACCGACCCGGCCAGACCGTAGACGGAGTCGTTGGCGATGCGGACGGCGTCCTCTTCGGTCTCGTAGGGGATCACCGCCAGGACGGGTCCGAAGATCTCCTCCTGCGCGATGGTCATCGAGTTGTCGACATCGGCGAACACCGTCGGCTGCACGAACCAACCGCCGTCGAGCCCCTCGGGACGCTCACCGCCGGTCACCAGTCGGGCGCCTTCCTCGACACCCTTCTTGATGTAGCCCTCGACCCGCTCGCGCTGCTTCTCACTGATCAGCGGGCCGATCATGGCGCCCGGGTTGTCGGGCAGTCCGATCGGCATGGCCGCGACGGCGGCGGACAACTTCTCGACGACCTCGTCGTAGCGCGACCGGGGCGCCAGGATGCGGGTCTGGCCGACGCAGGCCTGCCCGCAGTTCATCAGTCCGGAGAAGACCAGCATCGGCAACGTCGAGTCCAGGTCGGCGTCCTCGAGGATGATCGCGGCGGACTTGCCGCCCAACTCCAGGGTGCACGGCTTGAGCTTCTCGGCGGCGATCTTGGCGATCTCCTTGCCGACCCCGCTGGAGCCGGTGAAGGTGAACTTGTCGATCTCAGGATTGGCGGTCAGTGCGCGACCCGTCTCTGGGCCACCGGGCACCACCGAGAGCACACCCTCCGGCAGGCCCGCTTCGGCGAAGACCTCGGCCATCGCGAACAGCGACAGTGGGGTCTCGGCGGCCGGCTTCACGACGATGGTGCAGCCGGCCAGCAGCGCCGGGCCGAGCTTGTTGGCGGCCAGGAAGAATGGCACGTTCCACGCGGTGACGGCTGCGACCACGCCGATCGGCTCACGCAGCACCATCGTGGTGCCGTACACGCCGTCGCGGAAGTCGCGCCAGGTGAACTTGTCGGCCGCACCGGCGAAGTACTGGAACGACGACATCGCGGCGCCGTACTGCATCATGTCGACGATCGTCGGCGGCTGGCCGGTTTCGGCGGCCAGCAGGAACTTGAACTCCTCGGCGCGCTCTTCGAGGATTTTGACGGCGCGGGCCAGGATCTCGCCGCGCTCGGTCGGCGACATCTTGGGCCACGGGCCCTCGTCGAAGGCCTTGCGGGCGGCGGCGCAGGCGGCGTCGACATCGGCCTTGGCGGCCAGCGGCACCTTGCCGACCAGCTCGCCGGTGGCGGGGGAGTGCACTTCAATGACCTCGGCGGTGGACGGTTCGGTCCACTTGCCGCCAATGAACAGCTTGTCCCATTCGGTTCTGAATGCCGTGCTCTGTGTCATGACCGTCACACTACCTACTGGAGACAGAAACTAGAACCTGTTCATTTCGAGCGAATCGGTGGCCGCAGCACCAGCACCAAATTGCTCACCAGGAACTCCCGTACACCGGGTACATCGGCCAGCCCCCAGGCCCATCGCGGGTGGTAACGCGGGAATGCCGCGACCAGTGCTCCGGTTCCCGCCGCCCAGCGCAGGCCCGCTGCCGCGGAGACGGCGAACAGCGACGACCCGTAGTTGTTCTTGGGCGGATGGCCGTGCTTGCGGGTGTACCGGGCGGCCGCCCGGGCCCCGCCCAGATAGTGCGTGAGCCCCATCTCATGCCCGCCGAACGGCCCGAGCCAGACCGTGTACGACAGGATCGCCAGGCCGCCGGGCCGGGTCACCCGCAGCATCTCCGCCCCCAGCTGCCACGGGCGGGGCACGTGCTCGGCGACATTGGACGACAGGCACGCATCGACACTGCCGTCGGCGAACGGCAACGCCATGCCCGAGGCCCGCACGAATGAGCCCGGACCGGCCTGCCGGACCTGCTCGGCGGCGTGCATCTCGCTCGGATCCGGCTCCACGCCGATGTAGTTCCAGCCGGATCGGGTGAATGCGGCGGCGAAGTAGCCCGGGCCGCCGCCGACGTCGACGAGCGTGTGGCCTGCCACCGGGCCGTTGGCGGCCTGCCACAGGTCGGTGACCATGTCCGCGGTGTCGGTGGCCAGGGCGCCGTAGAAGCGGGCGGGGTCGGACTGTTCGTAGCGGAATTCACTGAGCAGCCGCGTCGATCGGCCCAGCGTCGCGCGCCGGGCGAACAGGTCGGTGACGGCCACGGACTCACAGTAGCCACGCGCCGAAATTCACGTTTCGCAGAAAAAGTGCGAGTGCGCAGCTGCAAAAGGTGAAACTCGATCGGCGGACTAGGCTGGCTGCGATGTCCACACCCGTTCGCTCCGTCCTGCTGCTGTGCTGGCGGGACACCGGCCACCCGCAGGGTGGCGGCAGCGAAACCTACGTCCAGCGCATCGGCTCGCTGCTGGCCGAATCCGGCATGGACGTCACTCTGCGCACCGCCCGATACCGCGGTGCTCCCCGTCGCGAGCTCGTCGACGGTGTCCGCATCAGCCGCGGCGGTGGCCCCTACAGCGTGTACATCTGGGCGGGGCTGGCCATGGTCGCCGCCCGGGTCGGCCTCGGGCCGCTGCGGCGCGTGCGTCCCGACGTCGTGATCGACACCCAGAACGGGGTGCCCTTCCTGGCCCGGCTCGCCTTCGGGCGGCGGGTCGCCGTTCTGGTGCACCACTGCCACCGCGAACAGTGGCCGGTGGCGGGTCGCTTCTTCGGCAGGCTGGGCTGGCTGGTCGAATCGCGGCTCTCTCCGCGCATGCACCGGCACAACCAGTACGTCACCGTCTCGCTGCCCTCGGCCCGCGACCTGGCCGACCTCGGCATCGACACCGCACGGATCGCCGTGGTGCGCAACGGCCTCGACGACGCACCGCCGGAAACCCTGACCGCGCAACGGTCCCCGACGCCCCGGGTCGTCGTGCTGTCACGGCTGGTGCCGCACAAGCAGATCGAGGACGCACTCGATGCGGTGGCGGCGTTGCGGCCCCGCGTCGACGGCCTGCACCTGGACATCGTCGGCGGCGGCTGGTGGCACGACCGCCTGGTGGACAGAGCCGAGCACCTCGGCATCTCCGACGCGGTCACCTTCCACGGTCACGTCGACGACCGAACCAAACACGCTGTCGTGCAACAGTCCTGGGTGCACGTGCTGCCGTCGCGCAAGGAAGGGTGGGGCCTGGCCGTCATCGAGGCCGCCCAACACGGCGTGCCGACCATCGGCTACCGGTCCTCGGGCGGACTCACCGACTCGGTCATCGATGGGGTGACCGGCGTCCTGGCCGACGATCACCAGGATCTGGTGGATCGCCTGGAACGCCTGCTGGCAGACCATGTTCTGCGTGACGAGCTGGGCGCCAAGGCCAAGGCCCGCAGCCAGGACTTCTCCTGGCAGCAGAGCGCCGATGCCATGCGTACGGTCTTGGAGTCGGTGCACGCCGGCGCCCGGGTCAGCGGCGTCATCTAGCACGACGCGAGATCGACGTCAGGGCTGCGATTGCGTCCAGACAACGACCGTGGCGTCGATTTCGGTGATGCTCACGCTCGTTGGCTCCGAGAGCCGATCAGCGCGGCGAACACACGCGCCGCCGCATCGACGCCGGCGTCGTCATTGGTACCGGCCAGATCCAGCAGCAGGCCGCGCATCACCGCCAGGCTAAGCCGGGCCAGAGCCGGGTCGGCCGCTGACCGGGTCACCGAGAGCCACCGGTCAACGGCGCCGGGCAGCATGGTCGTGAACGGCGACTCACCCTGCGCCCCGCGCGCATAGCACTCGAAGAACAACCGCTCGAGCGCCCGCAGCTCCGGCCTGCGCAGGTGATCCCACATCGCGGCGAACCCCGTGCCGTCGGCCATCAGCTCACTCAGCAGCGCCATCTGCCGCCGCTCCACCTCGTCGACAACGGCCAGCAAGAGTTCGTCCCGAGAGCCGAAGTGATGCAACAGCATTCGGTGACTGGTCCCGACCGCATCGGCCAGCTCCCGCAGCGACCGCCCACCGACACCGTGCGCGGCGCATTCGTCGACCACTGCGTCCAGCAGTTCCCGGCGCCGCTTGAGGTCAGGCGTTCGAGCCACGGAGTTTCCGCAAGCCTTCGCTGCGCGCCTTCAATCCCTGCGCCTCCATCGCCAGGTAGCGGCGAGTCATCGGTCGCATCAGCACGCCGACCACAGATCCGACGATGCCACGCTGGGCGAGTTCCTGGCGCACCAGCGTCGCGCCGTCGGCGGCCGCGATGACGTCGTGACGGGCCGACGTCAGCCCGCCGGGGGAACGCTGGATCCACGTCCACGACACCCCGGGCTCGACCTCGGTCACCGTCCAGACCAACCGTGGCATCCGCGGTTGCTTGATTTCGAAGCGCCGCCCGACCGCGAGTTGCGCGCCGTCGAGCCCGCGCAGCCGGGTGACCGATGCGGTCCAGTCCGGCCAGTGCTCGACGTCGCTGAACACGTCCCACACCAGACCCGCAGGTGCCTCGATTAGGACGCGGCTCGAACTCAACATGTACCAAATGGTACATCTTTGGCCGCGTAGCTCAGTAGCTTTCGGCGTGAAGATGTACCAGGCCGGAGGCGACGGCATAGCGAGGCCCGTGTGCACCGTCGACGTTCGCCCGGCCGACGGCCACCGGGACGGAGCGCAGCGACTCGCCGACCGTCCGCAAGAGTTCGTCGTCCAACGCGCCGCCGCCGGCCAGCACCAGCGCGACCGGCGGCTCTTCGAACGCTTTCAGGCAGCGGGCGATATTGGCGGCGACCGTCTGCTGCTTGATCGCCAACCGCAGGCTGCGCCACTCCTCGGCGGCCAGCCGGTTGGAGAACGGGACCAGCCCGGCACTGCCGCGGGTGCACAACCGGCCGATCGCCTCGCTCGGGGCGGGCGCGTCCAGAAACACCCGGCGACCGTCCTCCTCGTGAGCGATATGCGGCCCCTCCACCCGGATCGCCGGTGAGCGCTTGACCTGCTCGGCCAGCGCCCGCGGAACTCCGAGGGTCGCGGCGACCGCGGTGGTGATGGCCTCGCCCGCGCCGGCGGCCACCACCTCCTGGTTCGCGCCGATCAGGTCGATGGTCCCGCCGCCGATATCGCACACGATCGATCCCGGCGGCAGATGCGGCGTGGTGTGCGCGCCCCGCGCGGCCGCACGGGGCTCCGACGCGATGGTCCGTGCCGGACGCCCACACATCTCGGCCAGGGTCGACGCCGCGTCGGCCACCTCATCCGCCGCCAGCAGCGCGACCACCGTGCCGCTGGTCTCCGCGACTCCGCGGCGCAGCCACGCGCCGTCGTCGATCGCTTTGAGGCTGGTGAAGTAGGCGTCGTCGACCGCGATTCCGGATGCGGCAGATGGCAGGTCGCCGAGGCGCACCGCGACCACGGTGCCGGGCGGGCGCACCCGCAGCAGGCTTTCGGCCTCGGCAGGCGAGTACCGACGGATCACACCGTCGACGCGGCACTCCGCATAGTCGTCGTCGGCGGACGGCGGCTCGGGCTCGGAGTCGCGCAACGTCACGGCGATGGCCGGTGAATCGGCCAATTCCCGGGTGAATTCGGCGATGTGGTGAATGTGCTCGTGCGCCACCCCCAGCGCCGCCGACAGCGCGATCGGGTCGGCCAGCGCACGGTACGACCGGCCTTGCGCCACCACTTCGATCGCCACCGGGGCACCTGGGCGCAAACCGGCGAGGTCGACCTCGTCGACCACCGGGATCCCGCCCGGTATCCGGTTGGCGATCAGCACCGCCTCGTCGCGTTCGATGATCACCCCCGCGATCTGCCACCCTCGTTCGACGGCCTCGCTGATCTGGCGTGCTGCGACCTCGAAATCGACTGTCGCATCCACCGATACGATCACCAGGCCGGCCAGTGCAAGCCCCGCGACATCGGCCAGTGGTACGTGCGCGCCGACCGCCGATCCTGAACCGGCCGGCGTGCTGGCGCTGGGGCGGCGCAGGCTGCGGACGGGGCAGTGTGGCGGCGTCGGCGGTGGCAGCGGCGCGGTGGCGGTGTCCACCGGGCGCAAGGCTGAGAGCACGACCTCGTCCACCCGGCACTCAGATTGCAGCTCGAGTTTGTGCAGCAACGCCGCCGCGCCGGCCAGCGATTCCCAAGATCCCTTGCGGCCCCGGGTCGGCGCCTGCCCGTGACATACGGGTTCCACTGAGCCAGACGAAGTTCGGGCGATGACGATCTCGGTGGTGTGGTTCCCGACGTCGATTCCGGCCACCACACTCAACGCAGCAGACCCCTGCGTTGGTACACCACCGCCGCGTGACGCACCAACTCCGCGCACCGGGTGGCGCCACGCCCCTCCAGGGCGGCGACGAGTGCGTCCAGCTCCGGTACCGTCGACCGATGCGGACGCAATGCCTCGTAGAGACTCATCACCTCGTCGTCACTCATTGTCGCCAATTCAGCTGCGCGCAGGAAGTTTTCGGCCAGTTGTGGGTTGCCGCCCGACCCGGCGACCTCGGCCTGATGGACCAGCGCGGCGGGGTCCATCCGCAGATCCGTCAGCGTCAGCTTGCCGTCGACGGCGGCCGCGACGGTGAATCGATCATCGGTCATGCTCGCCTCGCTTCGACTGTCACGGGGGCTTCACCCGGTTCGCTCGCTTCACGTTCCAACGCGACGAGTGCGACCGCCCTGGCGTGATAGCGCGCCGATATCGACTCGTCGGTGCCGCCGGTGAAGATCGGCACCGGTGCCATGCCCTTGGCGTGACGGGCGGCGTTCTTGCCCAGCTGGCGGTACATGTCGGCGTCGAGCAGCGGCGCCACGCTGAACAGCTCCAGGTTGGCCAACGGTGCCAGGTCTCGGCGATGGATCAGTGCGGTTCCTTTGCCCTGCAGGCCGATTCCGATGCCGGATCCCGACAGCTTCGCCGCGGTCAACCCGATCAGCCCGACATCGATGGTCGATCGGACACGGACCAGCCGGGCCACGCAGCCTTCCTCTTCCAGGCCGGCTTCGATCTGCCGCAGCACCTCACCGACGGTCAGTCCGCACAAGGTCAGCCATACGCTGCGGCCCAGTGCCGGCGACAAGCCGATGCACACCTCGCGGGGATCGCTGCCCTGCCTGGCAGGTTCGACCGGGGTGAACGTGATGTGGCCGTGGTGGTCGGCTTGATCGGCGGTCAGCTCCGCGGCGGTCCTGGCTTGGCGGATATCGTCGATCTCCGAGCGCCGCTGCGTGGACAACGCGTAACCCGTTCCCGGACCGGCATAGTCGTTGGGATCGGTGAGTTTCGACAACACGGTGAAGTTCTCGTCGAAGATGGCCGAGGTCTGCAGCTGATCGCCACGCAGCCGCTCGGCGGTCAACCGCATGATCGCTTCCGCCTCCGGTTCGAAACCCGTCCGGTGCAGCGCGGCAACGACATCGAACACCGTCAGCTGACGGGCCTCGATCGCGGCCGCCGCCTCGGCGACCATCTTGGGATGACCCGCGGGCAGGTCACGAGAACCGTTGGCCACCACCACTTCGTCGACGCGGGCGTCGTCGTAGTCGGCCAGGCCGAGATCTCGGTAGACCGCCTGCACCGCGGTGGCCGCACGACGTCGCACCCGGGCCAGATGCTCGGGCGACACGGTCCGCAGCCCGCCGTCGGCTCCCCAGTCCCGCTGCAACACCAGGAAGTCGTCCATGTCGTCGGAGTTGAAGTTCGACAGTGCAAAGGCGTTGTCGTAGCGGGGAATCGAGCCGAATCCGGAGAAGATGAAGTCGGCCCCGGCGAGTAGGACAGGCAGGGTGTGGGCGCTGCGGCGGATGTCGGACTCGGAGATCAGGTTGTCGTTACCCGCGCACGATTCCAGGTCGCGCAGCATCACCATGAGGTTCTCGGCCAGCAGCTCCTTCATTCCCTCGGGAACCGAGGCCACCACACCGACACCGTCGATGCCACCGTTCTGAACGCCTTGCGACCCGAGTGCCCGGGCCAGTGACACGCACCGCGACTCCAGGTACAGGATCGAGCACTTCTCAGCCGCACCCATCAGCACCTCGGCGCCGCCGCCGCTGGTCACCCGCATCTTGAGACCGCGGGAGGCATAGGCGGACGTGAGGATTGCCTTGGAGAACGGGGTGTCGTCACCGTCGACAAACACCTGCTCGGTGCCATAGATCGAGATCGTCTCGGCGTAACTGGTCAGGCCACGCAGACCCAGCCGCAGCTCGAGTGCTTCCTCGATCGAACACTGGGCCATCGCACCGGGAATGCCCACCTGGCTTCCGATCAACAGTGCCACCGCATTCGACGGGGCGTCACCGAGGACCGGCACCGTCGTCTCGACCTCCCGGAAGCCATACGCCACCGCGCTGGCGGCGTCGGCGGCGATCAGCAGTGGGTCGTCGAGCTGATTGGTGACGTGCGCCTGATTACTCGGGGTACGGCGGGCGCGCATCTTGGCCATCGCCATCTGCATTTCGACCGGTGTCATCAGCGCGACCACCCTGGCCAGCTTGGCCGGCGTGGTGCCACCGACCAGGCGCACCACCTCCGAGCGGGGCACATTGACGTCGACGGCCATCCTGGCCAGCGCGGCGTCGTCGAGCGACATGGCCTCGGTGGCCGCCTCGAGGTCGATGCCGTGCCGTGCGATGAACTCGTCGATGACGTCGAAGTCGCTCGCAGGTTTCCCGTCGAGTTCGACGACGACACCGTCGCGAACCACCAGCGACGGTGCCGGGTCGTGCGGGCTGTGCATCGCGACCAGGCCCAGGGCGGGGTCTGCCACGCTGAACCCGTCCAGGTTGACCGCTTTCGCATCGAGGATCCGCATCCGCCCCTGGTCGAGATCCTCGGGGCGAGATAGTACCTCGTCGTCAAGTCCAGCCATACTCTCCGTCATCCTCGTTCCCGCGCCCAGTGCAGTACTCACACCTGACACGAATCGCCTTGTCCTCGAATACGATACGGGCGATCAGGGCGCCGCGTCGGGGGTCGCCGAACTTGACCCGCGGCGGCGGCGGCAGGCCCCGGACAGTGCCGCCACCGCGGCGCCGAACAGCGTCGCCAGCCATACCAGGTGGGCGGCGATCACCGCGGCCCGCGCTGTGGGCGTCGCACCGCGGCTCGTGCCGCCGACCCGGTACAGCGTCAGGTCCTCGTCACGGTAGGCGACCGGAAACCGTTGCAGCGTCCGTTGCGCGTCGCCGACGGTGCCTGCGCTGCCCGATTCGACCACCACCCAGCCCACGCCTGCGCCGGCGAGCGCCTCGGGGGAGCCGCCGGCCACCAGCATCCGCTGAACGTCGCGGGCATGACCGCCCTCACCGGGCACGGTGTGTCCGGAGATGGTGAGGTCGCCGGTGGCCAGCACGTCGGCGCGGACCCAGCGCGGCAACGGATCGAGCACCGGCGCCGCACCGGCCCACGCGACTTGGCGCATGCTGTCGGCGGGCAGCACGGCGACGTCGGCCGGGTAGGCGTCGATCATCGCCGCCACCGTCGCCCAGCCCTGGGGATAACGCACCGGCGTGACCTTTCCCCAGACGCCGAAGGCCAGATCGGGCAGCACCGCGATGAGCGCCACGACGCCCACCACCGCGGTGGCGCCGGGCCGGAGCCGGCCCCGCAACGTCACCACCGCCGCCGCGGCAGCGACCGCATAGCCGGGCATCGCCAGCGCAACCCACTTCTGCCCGTCGCGCAGGATCCCGACCGCGGGCACGGCCTCTACCACGTCGCGCAGCGCCGCGAGCCCCGGTCCGGTCGCTGCCGCGGCGGGCAGCAGCACTCCGATCGCGGCAAGCACCAGCAGCGGCAGGACGGACCGGCGACGCAGTACCGCAGGCAAGCCGATTGCCACCACGCCGAGCAGCACCAGCGTCGCCGGCAGCGCGAAAAGCATTGTGCGCGAGGAGGGAACGGCCTCGGCGTTCCAGATCCCGCCTAGTCCGGCCAGGCTGCCGAGGGTACCGAGCCCCGGCTCCGCGCGCGCCGCGAACGCCGTCACCCCCGGGGACGGCGACGAGCCGAGTCCGTCACCCAACGCCGACGCGGTCAACCAGGGTGACGCCGCGAGCAACGCGGCCGTCAGCACCCCGGCAGCGCACCATGGCCGCGACGCCCCCGTCCCGGGAACCGCGACACAGGCCAGCGCCACCACGGCGGCCAGCAGCAGCCCGGTCGGCGTCAGCCCGGCCAGCGCGATCCAGAACACCACCGCCGCCCAGCGGGCCGCGGTCGCCTCATCCCGCACCCGAATCACCGCACAAGCCACCCACGGCAGGCAGCCGTAGCCCACCAACAAGCTCCAGTGCCCCTGCAATAGGCGCTCCGCCACGTAGGGGTTCCACACCGCGAGCGTCGCCGCCACCAGTTGCCCGGGTATCCCCGCGTCCGGCACCAACTCCGCGGCCAGCCGTCCGGCTCCCCAGCCGGCCAGGAAGATCCCGGCGATCAACAGCGCCTTCACCACCACGCCGCCGTCGAGCACCGGCGTCAGTGCGGCGATCAGGAAGTCCTGCGGGAGGGCGCGGGGCGCCGATTCGGACAGACCCAGTGCCGCATCGGAGAAATACGACCGCGGCGTGGACACCGCGTCGCGCAACAACAGGTAGCCGGGCGCGAGCAGTGGTGCGGTGACCGCGACGGCCAGCAGGAGTGCGTACCCCGGCACCACCCACCGGACGGCCCGGCGCGCCTGGGTCACGGGCGTGCTCACCGCTGCGGCGGCGGGGGCTCCAGGTCCGGTCTGGCCGCGGGCAGCTTCTCGGTGGCCGCCTCGGCGGCCGGCATCGGTCCCGTCTCGTCCTTGCCGAAGAAGCCGTGGTCGGCGGTGTCCAGGCCGGGGTCGATCAGCGCCGACTCGGCGCGCAGGCTGAACGTGCCCAGCAGCGCCCCGCCGACGAGTGCCACCAGACCGGCGGCGGTGAAGCTGATCGGCAGCACTCGCGACCACAGTCCCACCCGGTCGCGCTCGTCGCGGGCGGAGGCCACCCGGTTCTCGATGGTCTGCTCGGTGGAGGTGACCTTGTAGTCGGCCAACTCCATCTCCGGGCGCAGCGCGTCGCGGGCGTAGTAGTGGTTGGCGTGCTCGGTGGACTTGACGATGACGCCGGTGACCGGGTCGACCCAGAACGTGCGCTGCGCGGCGTAGTAGCGGGTCATGGTGACCGGCTCGTCCGGCGGCCCGGGCAGACCCCACAGCTCGGCCCGCGCGGTCACCTCGCCGTCCTCGTTCTTGTCGTACAGCGAGGCGTACTTGATCGGGTCGACCAACTTGCCGTCGGCGTCATAGCCGACGTTCTGGGTGAACCGGTAGGTGGTCAGCCCGTTGACATCTTCCTGGCCGTCGTAGTTGGCGTCGAACGCCTTCTGCGCGATCGGGTCGAAGAACGGATAGGTCTTCTTCTCGGTGTCGAACGGGAACCGGTAGGCCAGGCCGTCGTGGGGCAGCGCGATGTTCGTCGGCGGCTTGTTGTCCTCGAAGGTGCGCGGCTTCTGCACCGAACCGCCCGGATGGGTGTCGTCGGACACCGCCATCGCGGTGCTGCGGTTGACCGTCACGGTATCGACCATGGCCAGCAGCAGTCCGTTGTCCTGCTGCTTGTCGCTGCGCCGCACGCTGGTGCCGGCCTGCAGCGTCACCACGTCGGCGTTGGCCGGCGACTCGACGGTGATCTGCTGCTGGGAGACCAGGGGGACGTTCTTGTCGACGACGAACTTCTCACCCAGCAGGGACGCCGGATCCAGTGCGCTACCGGTGCCGTCGCTGACCAGTGTCTCGTCGATGTTCAGCGGGATCTTCTTGATCTTGCCGGAGGTGTAGGTCGTCAGCAGCAACGCGGCGATCAGGAGGGCGGCTCCGAGCCCGATGACGCCGAATGCCGCGATACGCACCATGCCTGCGCGATTCACGCTGCCGTGGCCTCCTCACTGCCGATCGTGCCGTGCCTCGCCTGACGGCGAAGCAAACCGGGTTCGACCCTAACAGCCCAGCCCAAGGCACCGGTTCATTAGGAGGTCGCCACCGCAGGCCAGGTGTACCCACTTTCGCGCAGCACCCTCCTCCGGCGCACACTGGCATCCATGACGACGGAGGTGGACCGGGTCGGGGGCACCCGTGGCTTCCTGCCCGCCGTCGAGGGCATGCGCGCGTGCGCCGCCATGGGGGTGGTCCTCACCCACGTCGCATTCCAGACCGGCACCACCGGCGCCGTGATCGGACGGCTGCTGCATCGCTTCGACCTGGCCGTTGCGGTGTTCTTCGCGCTGTCGGGCTTCCTGTTGTGGCGCGGGCACGCCGCGGCGGCCCGGGGACTGCGCCGCCGGCCGCCGACCGGGCATTACCTGCGTTCGCGGCTGGTGCGCATCATGCCCGGATACGTGGTGGCGGTCGTCGTCATCCTGACGCTGCTGCCGGAGGCCAACCACGCCAGTTGGACGGTGTGGTGGGCGAACCTGACGTTGACCCAGGTTTACGTCCCGCTGACGCTGACCGCAGGGCTCACCCAGATGTGGAGCCTGTCGGTCGAGGTGAGCTTCTATCTGGCCTTGCCGATCCTGGCGTTCCTGGCCCGCCGGTTGCCGGTGCGGGCCCGGGTCCCGGTGATCGCGGCCGTCGCGCTGGCCAGCCTCGGCTGGGGTCTGCTGCCGATCCACACCGTGCAGGGCGTCAACTTCCTGAACTGGCCGCCGGCCTACGCCTCCTGGTTCGCCGCGGGCATGCTGCTGGCGGAGTGGACGGTCAGCCCGCTGGGGTGGGCGCACAAACTGGCCCGAAACCGTCTGGCCGTTTTCGGCATCGCGCTGACGGCGTATCTGATCTCGGCCTCACCGCTGGCCGGCCCGAAGGATCTGGTTCCCGCCACGCTGGGGCAGTTCGTGATCCGCACGTCGATGGGGGCCATCGTCGCCGGTGCGCTGCTGGCACCGCTGGTGCTCGACCGGCCGGACACCCCGCACCCGATTCTGGGCAGCCGGTTCATGGTCACCCTGGGCCGGTGGTCCTATGGGCTGTTCGTGTGGCATCTGGCGGCGCTGGTGATGGTGTTCCCGATGGTCGGCCGGTTCATGTTCAACGGCAACCTGATCGTGACGCTGGTGTTGACGCTGGTGCTGGGCTTCGCGATGGCAGCGGTCAGCTATGCCCTCATCGAATCGCCGTGCCGGAATGCACTGCGGCGCTGGGAGTATCGAGGTAAGGCTCCGGTTCCGTCGCTGGACAGTTCGGTTGATGATGCACCGGAGCCGGTGATTGCGCGATGATCTTTGCCTGACCCGACGTCGGAAGGGATCGCCATGGCTTCTGAGGCACTGACCATCATGTTCTGGCCGGAGTCGGCCTACGGCCCGACGAACCAGTGCATCGGTCTGGCGGCCATCCTGCGCGGGCGCGGCCACCGGATCGTGTTCGCCGCGGAAAGTTCATGGGCGGGCAAGCTCGCACCGCTGGGCTTCGTCGAAGAGCTGGTCGATCTGGCCGAACCTGCCGAGGGCGCGGCCGACGAGGATCCCGGCAAGTTCTGGACGGACTTCATCGCCGAGACCGCGCCGGAGTTCCGCAAACCGACCGTTTCCCAGCTCGAAACCTTCATTCAGCCGACCTATCAGGCGCTGATCGACGGCGCGAAATATTGTGAGCCGCGGCTGCGGGAGATCGTGGCCGAACATCAGCCCGACGTGATCGTCGAGGACAACGTGGTGCTGTTCCCGGCGTTGGTCAGCGCAGGAGCACCGTTCGTGCGGATCGTGTCGTGCAGTCCGCTCGAAGTGCCGGGACCGAATGTGCCACCACCGTTTTCCGGGCTGCCAAGTGCCGATCCGGCGCAGTGGGACGCGTACCGGGCCGAGTTCGACCGCACCCATCGTGCGATGTGGTCCGACTTCAATGCCTGGGTTCAGCGCCACGGCGCCGACCCGTTGCCGGATCTGGAGTTCATGCCGCGCGACAACGCTGCCAATCTCTACGTCTATCCGGCCGAGGCCGACTACGTCGGCGCACGTCCGCTCGACGGCAGCTGGACGCGGATGGACTCCAGCGTCCGGGAGACCGACGCGGAGTACGAGCTGCCCGCATCAGTCGCCGACCGACCGGAGTCCAGCGCGTTGATCTACCTGTCGCTGGGATCGCTGGGCGGCGCCGACGTGGAACTGATGCAGCGCCTGGTCGACGTGCTGGGCACGACCGAGCATCGGTACATTGTCAGCAAGGGTCCGCAGGCCGATCGGATCACGTTGGCCGACAACATGGTCGGCGAGCAGATGCTGCCGCAGACCAAGGTCATCCCGCAGGTCGATCTGGTCATCTCGCACGGCGGCAACAACACGGTGACCGAGACCCTGCACTTCGGCAAGCCGCTGATCGTGCTGCCGCTGTTCTGGGACCAGTACGAAAATGCCCAGCGCATCGACGAACTCGGCTTCGGTGCGCGACTCGACACGTATGGCTTCCGCGACGAGGAGCTCATCGCGGCCGTGGACCGGATCCTCGCCGACACCGAGCTCCGCGGCCGGCTGGCCGACATCGGCGCGGCGATCCGGGCCCGGGACGGTCTGCGAGTCGGCGCCGACGTGATCGAGCAGGTGGGACTGCAGCATCGGAACCGCGACAGCACGTCAGGCTGATGACGTGGGCGGTGAACTCGACTCACTCGATCTGGCTGTCGGTAAACGACTTTCGGTCGTCGCGACCGCGAACGGGTTGACCGCCGACCCGCAGGTCCGCAACCCGGACGGGTCGTGGCGGCGCGCCCGGCCCGGCGATGGTGTCGCCGAGGCGCTGGTGGCGCTGCTGTCGACGGCGCCGGAGGTGTCCGAGATCGGATCGTTCACTCTGCACGCCTGGGCGGCACGGGTCGCGACGGGCGAACGGGCGATCACCGTGGATCAAACCAACGAATCGGTGATCGTTGGCGACGCGGCGGTGGTGAAATGGGCCGCGCATCTGCAGGCCGGCCCGCATCCGGCGCCCAGCCGGATCGAGACGTTGCGCACCAATGGCTTTCGGCATATGCCGTGCCCGTGGGGGCTGATCACCTGGCGATCTCGAGACGGCGCCGAGACGCTGGTGGCCGGCGTCGACGAATATCTGCCCGGCGCCGTCGACGGGTGGACGTGGGCGGTGGACCTGATCGCGACGGCGGCGGCCGGGCCCGGGGCCCCAGCGCATGACCTGGCGTCGGCGGCCGCCGACGTCGGCACCGTGATCGCCGAACTGCACGCTGCCCTGGCGGTCACCGCGACCGTCGCCTCGCCCGCCGATGCGCAGAGGTGGCGGACGGCGGCGGCCGCAACCCTGGATGATGCTCGGGCGCACGCTGATCCGGTCATGCGGGATCTTCTCCAAAGCCGGGCGATCAACGAGATTCTGGACGGTCTCGGCGGGATGGCCGGTACCCCGCTGATCGAGGGCCACGGCGACCTGCATGTCGGTCAGGTGCTGCGACATCCCGGCGGATACGCGGTCATCGATTTCGACGGCAACCCGGTACTACCGCCCGCCGAGCGGATCCTGCCGATCCCGGCTGTCCTCGACGTCGCCGGATTCGCGCAGTCGCTGACCCACGCGGCTATCGTGGCCCGCCGCCACCACCGCGTCGACGAACAGGCATTGTCCAGGGTCGAACGGCTGGCTCGCGATCAGTTCACCAGCAGCTACACCACGCACCTGGCCGCACTGGGACACGGCGGGTTGTACGATCCGGCCTGTCTGCGGGCATTCCGCCTGCAGCAGGTGTTGCGGGAAGTCGTCTATGCGGCACGGCATCTGCCGCGCTGGATGTACGTACCCGAGGCCGCCCTATCCATGTTGCTCGACGAAGGAATCACCGGTGGACGCTGACGGCTTCGCCGCGGACCTGGCCCGCAAGCCCGAGGTGTTGTCTCGGCTCGCTGAGCGCCTCGCCGCCGACAATCCCTGGGCAGCGGTCGTTCCTGCCGGCACGGAGCGGGTGGTGTTCCTCGGCATGGGGTCCTCCGCCTACGCCGGGGCCGTCGCGGCCGCGCGGTTGCGGGCGCGAGGGTTTCTCGCGGTCTCGGAGTTGGCGTCCACGCGTCTGCTGCCCGCGTGGGGGCCCGGCACCCTGGTTGTGGCGACGTCGGCAACGGGAGGTTCGGCGGAAACACTTGATGCGCTTCGCCGGCTGCCCGCCGGGGTGACCGCGGTGGCGCTGACCAACACCGCGGGATCACCGATCACCGAATCATGCTCACCGGTCGTAGATTTGGCTGCCGAACCCGAGCGCGGCGGGGTGGCCTGCCGGAGCTATCAGCACACCCTGGCACTGCTCATGGCGCTCGAGGTGCATCTGGCCGGGCACGACACGGTGGGCGTGGCCGAGTCGATCGCGAAGGCAGCCGAGGCGAGCGCGCACCTGCTCGGCACCGAGGCGGCCTGGCGTCCCGAGGTGGCCGGCATGCTACTCGGGCCGGCAGGCACCCATCTGGTGGCGCCCGCCCACCGGTTCTGCTCGGCGCAGCAGGGCGCGCTGATGCTTCGCGAGGGGCCGCGCCGCCCTGCCGTCGGGTGTGAGACCGGCGACTGGAGCCACGTCGACGTCTACCTCACCAAGACCACCGACTACCGGATGCTGGTGTTCGCCGGCTCGGAGTGGGAGGACCAGATGGCGGAATGGACGACGTTGCGCGGCACCACCGTTGTCGCGGTGGGCGGCACCGTGCCGGGGACCCGGCTCGAGGTCCGCTACCCCGGCGACGACCACGACGATGTGCGGCTGCTGACCGAAGTTCTGGTGCCCGAGTTGGTCGCGGCCCGCGCCTGGCAGCAGACCGCGGCGGGCTGAGCTAACCCTGCAGCCGGGCGATCACCTGATCCCGGACCGCGGATCGGCGGGCTTTGCCCGCGTCGTCGCGCAGCGGGGTGTCCACGAATTCCACAGCGCGCGGCACCTTGTAGTCGGCAAGCCGCTGCGCGACGAACGCTTTGACATCCTCTTCGGTGAGTACATCACCGTCGGTGTGCACCAACGCATATGGCACCTGGCCGAGGTCTTCGTGCGGTACCCCGACGGCCAGACAGGACAGCACGGCGGGGTGCTCGGACAGGGCACTCTCGATCTCCGCGGGGTACACGTTGCGGCCGCCGACGGTGAACATGTCGACCCGGCGGTCGGCCAGATACAGATAGCCCTCGGCGTCGAACCAGCCGAGATCGCCGAGTGAATCCCAGCCGTCGCGGGATTTGGCGGTGCTGCCGATGTAGCGGTAGGTGGGGCTCGAGCCCGGGTTTGGGCGCATGTAGATCTCACCGAGCACGCCGGGCGGACATTCGTTGCCGTCGTCGTCGAGCACCTTCATCTCACCGGCCACCACGCGACCGACCGAGCCGCGGTGGGTCAGCCATTCCGAACCGCTGATGAACGTCAGTGCCTGAAGTTCGGTGCCGCCGTAGAGTTCCCACACCGCGTCCGGGCCGAGCAGATCGATCCACGCCTGCTTGACGTTCGGCGGGCACACGGCGGCGACGTGCCACAGCCGGCGCAGCGACGACAGGTCGTAGGCGCCCGGGTTGGCGTGGTAGACCGGCAGCAGGCGCTGCATGATCGTCGGCACGGTGGTCAGGTAGTTCACCTTATAGTCGGTGATGACCCGCAGGAAGCGCTCCGGGTCGAACCTGGGCAGGAGCACCAGGTGCTGCCCGGTCGCCAATGCGATGGTGGCCGAGGTGAACCCGGTGTTGTGGCTCAGCGGCACCGGCACCAGTTGGGTGTCGGTCGGCTCGTTGCCCATCCCCATCGCCACCAGGTCGGCCGGGTACCGGCTGTCCCCGCCGGCCTCGATCAGTTTTGGTCGCCCGGTGCTGCCACCCGATGCGATCGACTTCCAGGCCGGTGAAACCGCTTCGGGCAGTGGATCATCGGACAGGTCGGCACGTCCGGTGAAGTCGGCGGGCACCGACGGCACCACCCCGCGCGGGTCGGCACGGCCCACCAGCAGGGCGCGCGGCTTCAACTCGAGCAGCCCCTCGAACTCGGCGTCCGGCATTCGCGGCGACAGCGGTTGCGGGATGGCGCCGAGCTTCCACACCGCCACCGTCGCCTGCACCCACTCGATCGAGTTGGCCACCGCGATCGTCACGTAATCGCCTTGGCTGACTCCCAGTTCGGCGTAGGCGCGGGCCAGCCGGTTCGAGGCCGACTCCAGCTGCGCGCGGGTGACGGTGCGGCCCTCGCACGACACGGCAGGACGATCAGGTGCCTCGGCGGCCAGCTGGCTCAGCCGGGCCCCGAGCGCAGGGGTTTGATCACGCATAGGCGCCCTGCTTGGCGAAGATGGTGCGGGGGTTGTCCACCAGCATGGTGGTGATCTGCTCGTCGGTCACCCCGCGCCGCCGCAGTGCGGGCAGCACATCGTTGTGGATGTGCCGGAAATGCCAGTTGGGCATGGCCACCGGGATGACTTCCTCCGGCAGCCAGTCGATGTAGCAGGACGCGTCGTGGGACAGCACCATCTTGTCGGCGTGCCCGCGTTCGCACATCCGCACGACGGTGTCGACGCGGTCGTCGAAGCTGAGGAAGCCGTCCAGGCCGAACCGGTCCATGCCGAGATAGGATCCGGCGGCGATCAACTCTTCGAGGTAGCCGAGGTCGGTGGTGTCGCCGCTGTGCCCGATGATCACCCGGCTGAGGTCGACGCCTTCTTCGGCGAAGATCTGTTGCTGCTCGAGACCGCGCCGGCTGAGCGCGTGCGTGTGGGTGGTGATCGGCACACCGGTCTGCTTGTGGGCCTGGGCGACCGCGCGCAGGACTCGCTCGACACCCGGGGTGACACCGGGTTCGTCGGTGGCGCACTTGAGGATCCCGGCCCTGACGCCGGTGTCGGCGATGCCTTCGGTGATGTCCCGGACGAACAGTTCGGTCATGATCTCCGGACCGTCCAGCAGGGTTCCCGGGCCGGTGAAGTGGAAGTACATCGGGACGTCGTTGTAGGTGTAGATCCCGGTGGCCACCACGATCTGGAGATCGGTCTGGGCGGCCACCCGCTGGATGCGCGGAATGTAGCGTCCCAGTCCGATGACCGTCGGGTCGACGATGGTGTCCACCCCGAGCGCCTTCAGCTCGTTGAGCTTGGCGACGGCATCGGCTTCCCGGGCGGCCTCGTCCCCCCAGCCCTCGGGATAGTTGGCCATGATCTCCTGCGACAGGATGAAGACGTGTTCGTGCATGAACACCACACCCAGGTCGCTGGTCGCGACCGGGCCTCGAACGGTGGCGACCTGTGACAGCTCTGTCATGGGGTGAAACCCTAGTGCGAAATGCTTGTGCCGTCGTCGGTTTCGCTGTCAGTTGGCTCCGGCTGTGGAATCGGTCGCGGTATCGCCGAGGCAGCCAGGGCGCCGACCGCGATCAGCGCCAGCAGCTGGACCCAGGGAGAGTGGCCGATATAGCCGTCGACCGAGCGCCACGGGTAGCGCGAGAGTAGCGCGCCCGCCGCGATCAGCCCGCAGGCACTGGCCGCCAGCGTCAGCCGGTCGCGCAGCCGGGCCCGGCTGCGAAGCAGGTATCCGAGCAGCATCGCGGTCCCGAACACCGCCAGGCCGCCGAGGCCGGCGATCAACCCACCGGCGGCCAGCACCCCGGCGCCGGCCAGCAGGGGAACCGCCCAGGGCCGGGCCGGCTCGTAGGTTGTCGGCGGCCGTCGTGGCGGCACCAACGTCAGCAGCAGGAGCAGCGGCAGCAGCGAAAGGCCGACGGCCAGACCGA
The DNA here is from genome assembly GCF_002086695.1 of Mycolicibacterium rhodesiae. Classification (GTDB taxonomy): domain Bacteria; phylum Actinomycetota; class Actinomycetes; order Mycobacteriales; family Mycobacteriaceae; genus Mycobacterium; species Mycobacterium rhodesiae. The sequence continues at coordinate 186,159 of NZ_MVIH01000002.1, read as the reverse complement.
TCCGGTAGACCCGGTTGGACGGGAAGCTGACCGTGACGGTGCCCTGTTCACCGGCAGGCACCACCCAGCCTTGTTGCCAGCCGTTGACGATGACCGGCGTGAGGGTGACCCCGTCCGGCAGTCGGGCCACCCAGCCGGGGTTCACGCTCTCCGGGACGACCAGCACGCGTGCGGTGGGCGCCCGGCTGACGTTGAACTCCCGCCGGTCGGCACCCCAGCTGGTGATGTCGGCGGGAGTCGTTGCTGCGGTGGCGATCTGGCTTGCCAGCGGGCCGGACAGCTGGACTCCGTCCACCACGAATGCCGAGCCGGGGCTGATCAGCAGCTCCTGTTGGCCGGCGGGCAGAGCGATCGGCGCCGGGTCGCACGCGCGGGCCGGTACGGGTTCACCGTCCAGCAGGGCGCCGACGGTGGTGGTCACCGAGGTCTGCACGAACCGGCCCGAGACCGCCACGATCGGTCCCTGGCCGCAGGGGATCTCGATGGTGCGTTTGCGATTGGTGGCCGCATCGGCCGCCGCGACGGGCTTGCCGTCCGGGCCCAACACCCCGACCTCGGCCAGACCGGGCGGCTTGAGCTGATCGAAACCGAGTGCGGTGCGGTCGATCACGTCATTCCAGTTGAGCAAGCTGATCCGGACGGTGTCCGTCAGCCGCGGATGCAGCGTGACGGTTTGCGCGCCGGCATCCGGTCCGCCGTCCAGCCTGCGGACCTGCGGCCCGTCACCGAGGTCGACGGCCACCATCGTGGGATGGGTGGGCAGCGCCGACGAGCTCGGGGTCAGCACCAGCCCGGTGACCTCGGTCGGCTTCGGCAGGGTGACTGTCAGGGTGGGGGCACTGCGATGCTGTACCACGTTCTGTGGTGCCGTCCACGAGGTACGTGGGTCGCCATCGGTTGCGGCATAGGCGGATCCGTCGACATCGATCAGATCGGCGTCGGCGCGTGAGCGGACGGTGCCGGGCTGGGCGATGAGGTCCGCGAGGTGCGGTCCCTGCCGGGCGCGCACCCAGACCGTGGGGGTGACGTCGATCGGTTTGGGCACGGTCAGCGTGCGACTCAACGTGACCGGCTCCTCGGGAGCCTGAGACATCGACGCCGCGCAGTGCACTCCGTCGGGGGAATCCGCGCAGCCTTGCCGGCCGAGCAGTTCGGAGCCCAGATCCCACGCGGCGATCGCGGACCCACCGGGCGGGCCGGGCACGACGATGCTGTGCCTGATGTCGACGGGATGGGCGAATCCGGAGGCGTCGAACTGGGTCACCGACAGGTCGGTGATGCCGAACTGCACGCCCGACGAACCGTCGTCGGTGCCGATCGCGGTGATCCGGACCCACGGTGACTCGCCGTACGGCAGCGCCACCGTCAGAGGTTTGCCCGGCTCGTCGAAACGCACTGTGGTGGTTCCGTTTTCGGTGGACACCTGCAGTCGGCGGACTTGAGCGCCGACGGCGGTGGCGCTCGGGGTGATCGTCAGTGTCGCATTGGTGACCGGATGGTCGAAGTCGACCTGCAGCCACTGTCCGATTGCGGACTGCAAGGAGTTGGACACCCACGCGGTGGCGGAGTCGCCGTCGATGGCGGCGGCGGGTCCGCTGGCCGGCGCGACGTTGGGCAGCGCGGTGGCGTCCGACGACGAGCTCGACGCGGACAGCCGCCCACCGGTCCAGGCGCCGTGGACCTGCTTGGCACCGGGAACCGGGTAGTCGGGCACCCGGTTGAAGGTGTTGCGGTGGTCGCCCTCGGCCCGGGCCGCCGACGAGTGGTCGTCGACCCGGCCGTAATCGGTTTCGCGGTCGACGGGGGTGTCGGTCACGGTGACCACCGGCACCGGGAGCCCGGCGCGCTGGGCATCGGAGGTCAGCAGCATCGGGCCGAGCGGGGGCAGTCCGAGCAGCCTGCGGCGTTCGTCGAGACGCAACAGCACCTCGGGACCGCCATCTATCCGGGCCATCCGGTTCGCATCGGTCAAATATGGTGTCGCCGGATTACCTTGGGCGCCAACGTGATAGATCTCGACTGCGGGATAGCGTGGCCGAAGCCCGCTGTCGCTGATGAAGCCGTCCAGGGTGCCCGGTCCGACCGGCTCGCCGAACTGTGCCACCTTCTGCAGCCCGGGCGATCCGTCGATGGCGCGGTGCACCAGCAGCGGGCGGGCCGAGCGCGACTTGTCCGGGTCCAGGTCGTTGCGGACCACCACGTAGGAGATGCCCTGCCGGGCCAGGGTGTCGGCAAGCCCCGCCGAGGGCCGGCCCGCGGCGAACAGCCGCTGCACCGAATCCAGTGCGCGAATCGTCTGCGGCGGAGTCAACGGGATGGAATCGCGTACCCCCCATGGGCTTTCGCCGAGCACCTGCAACGGCTCGTCATGGCTGTTACCCCAGACCTGGGTGGCGAACGGCGCACCGGGAACCACCAGCACCCGGCCCGGTGTCGGCTGACCGGTGTTGTTCTTGGTCAGCCAGTCCGCCGCCTGGTGCCAGTAGTCCGGGATTGCGCGGAATGCACCGGGCGGGGTGAGCCTGCCGGTCCATGCCATCGACGTGGCGACCATGAGCGCGGCCATCACCACGATGCCGACCGCCACCCGCTTGTCGTTCTCGGGATGCGCGAACGCGCGCACCCACACCGGCCGGGGCGCGCTGCCGGGCAGCGGGATTCGGCTGAGCAGGTGTGCCAGTCCCAACACCAGCGGAAGGCGAATCACCGGCTCGAGCTTGTGGACATTGCGCAGCGGGGCGCCCGCCGCGTCGAGGAAGGCTTGCACGTGCTGCGCCACCGGCGAGCCGAGTCCACCGGAGTAGCCGAGGCCCAGCAGCACCACACCGGTGAGCAGCATGATGATCAGCCGTCCACGGGCCGGCATGGATCGCAGCGCCAGCCCCGCCATCCCACCCGCCGCGACGAGAGTCGTGGCCAGCACCATCGCCGGCTGGGTCACCAGCTCGGCCGCGGCGGTGGCGTTCGGCGAGACGAACGGCGTCCAGCTGTCGGTGCCGCGCAGCATCTCGGTCAGCGACGCCCACTGCGTGGTGACCCCGGACGACTCGATGAAGTCCAGGAACGGCGGACTGATCCGGCCCAGCAGCAGCAGCGCGACCACCCACCACGTGACCGCTAGGGCCGAGGCCAGCGCCCACCAGGCGCTGAACCGCAGCCACACCCGGTTGGGCCGATGGCACAGCCACCAGATGATCGCGGGCAGGCAGCCGGTGAGCGTCGCGACGGCGTTGACCGCGCCCATCAATGCCAGCGCCAGACCGGCCCGCCCGGCGAGTATTCGCAGCGACCTTCCCTCCCCGCCGCGCAGCGCGAGGATCACCGGCAGCAGCACCCACGGCGCCAGCATCATCGGCAGCGTCTCCGATGAGATCGACCCCAGCGTCGTCAGCACCCGTGGAGACAGGGCGAACGCCAGAGCACCGATGATGCGTGACGATCGCGTCCCGATGCCGAGAGCCTCGGCCACCCGCAACAAGCCCCAGAATCCGGCAGTCAGCAGCAACGCCCACCAGAGCCGCTGAGTGACCCAGCCGGGCAATCCGAGGGTGTCGCCGAGCAGGAAGAACGCCCCGTGCGGGAAGAGGTAGCCGTAGGCCTGGTTCTGCGCCTGCCCGAACGGCAGGTCGCTGTTCCACAGGTTGGCCGCGCGGGTGAGGAAACGCAGCGGGTTGGCGGTCAGGTCGAGCTTGGTGTCCGGCGAGATCAGTCCCGGCGACTGGGCGAAGCACAACACCAGCGCGACGAGGAAGACACAGGAGAGCCAGCGCCGCGATAGCGGCGGGGTCGTGATGGGCGCCTCCGTGACCGCGGGGGAGGCGGCGGTGAGCGTGCTCAGGCTAGCCGCGGTTGCCGTACTCGACGCGGTTCAGCACCGACGACGCAGGGTCGCCAGGCGACAGCGGCGGCTTGGTGTCCTGCTGGATCATCAACGTCACGCCGAAGATCGCGGCGGCTCCGAGCAGCAGACCGACCACGATGCTGGCGGCGGCAGGAACCACGAACCGGGTCATGGTCGCTTCTCCTCGCGGTGCTGGGACGGTGCAGATCATCGGGTGAAGACCGGCAATGTCACGGGTGAATACCCGCTGGCAAACCTAGCACGCGGCCAATCTTGGTTGGCCCTCGGCGAGGGCCGTGACAGCATGTGCGGATGCCTAACCGCCTGTTCTCGATTCGCGGAGTCGCGGCCCTGTCAGCACTACCCCTGCTGCTTGTCGGCTGCTCAGGGACGGCGTCGCGCCCCGCGGCGTCGTCGTCGGCCCCGGTCAGCACGCCGTCGTCGGCCAGTTCGGTGCCGATGGCCGGACCGGTCCCGGCGCCTGCCTCTCCGGCGCCCCCGGCGTGTGGCGATGGCCCCGCGTTGCTCAGTGCGATGTCGACCCGCGACAAGCTCGCCCAGGTGTTGATGGTCGGGGTCAAGGGCGCCGCCGACGCGCGCAACGTGGTGGACACCTATCACGTCGGCGGCATCTTCATCGGCAGCTGGACCGACCTGTCGATGCTGACCGACGGCTCGCTGCCGGATTACGCCAACGCCGGCCCGCTCCCGCTTGCGGTGAGCGTCGACGAAGAGGGCGGCCGGGTGCAGCGGCTGACGTCGCTGATCGGCGACGCCCCGTCGGCGCGGGTGCTGGCACAGACCCAGACTGCCGACCAGGTGTACCAGCTGGCCCTGGACCGAGGAAAGAAGATGCGCGGCCTCGGCATCACCATCGACTTCGCGCCCGTCGTCGACGTCACCGACGCCCCGGACGACACCGTGATCGGAGACCGTTCCTTCTCCGACGACCCGGCGAAGGTGACCGAATACGCCGGTGCGTATGCCCGCGGTCTGCGTGACGCCGGCCTGCTCCCGGTGCTCAAGCACTTCCCCGGCCACGGACACGGCTCGGGTGACTCGCACACTGCCGGGGCGGTCACCACCCCGCCGCTGGACGCCCTCATGGCCAGCGACCTGGTGCCCTACCGCACGTTGACGACGGAGGCGCCCGTCGCCGTCATGGTGGGTCACCTCGAGGTGCCGGGGCTGACCGGGACGACGCCGGCAAGTCTGAGTGCCGCGGCGGTGGGTCTGCTGCGCAGCGGCGGCTACGGCGGCCCGGGCTTCGATGGGCCGGTTTTCAGCGACGATCTGTCCAGCATGGCGGCCATCTCCGATCGGTACGGGGTCGCCGAGGCGGTGCTGCGCAGCCTGCAGGCCGGCACCGACGTGGCGCTGTGGGTGACGACCGACGAGGTGCCCGCGGTGCTCGACCGGCTCGAGAAGGCGGTCAACGCGGGTGAACTGTCGCTGCCCGCGATCGAGACTTCGGTGTTGCGAATGGCGCGTCTGAAAGGGCAAAGTCCCCGCTGCGGCGGTTAGCCTGAGAGATCACGGACACAGCGATGCGGGGTCTGGCGGGAGGCGGTGATATGGCGGGTGGCACCAAGCGGTTGCCCCGTGCCGTGCGGGAGCAGCAGATGCTCGACGCCGCTGTACAGATGTTCTCGGTCAACGGCTATCACGAGACGTCGATGGACGTCATCGCCGGTGAGGCGCAGATCTCCAAGCCGATGCTGTATTTGTACTACGGCTCCAAGGAAGAACTGTTCGGGGCCTGCCTGGCCCGCGAACTCAGCCGCTTCATCGAAGCGGTGCGTGAGGACATCGACCTCAAGCAGAGCCCACATGACCTGTTGCGCAGCGTGATTCTGTCGGTGCTGCGCTACATCGACGCCAACCGAGCGTCCTGGATCGTGCTCTACACCCAGGCGACCAGCTCGCAGGCGTTCGCGCACACCGTCCGCGAGGGCCGCGAGAAGATCATCGACATGGTGGCCCGGCTGCTGGAGGCAGGCACTCGACATCCTGAGCCCGGCACCGACTTCCACATGATGGCCGTCGCCCTGGTGGGCGCGGGTGAGGCGGTCGCGGCCCGCGTCAGCGCAGGTGACGCCGACGTCGACGAGGCCGCCGACATGCTGATCAACCTGTTCTGGCGTGGCCTCAAAGGCGCCCCCTCGGACAAGGAAGCCGCACCCGCGACTTCCTAGAGCCCGCGAACCGTTCCGGTCAGGTGCGGGTATCCCTTGCTCAGGTTGCGCATCGAGATGTCCCACCCATCGGTCACCCGGTCGACGTAGAGCCCGGCGGTGGCAGGCAGGATGACCGGCTTGCCGAACTTCACCGAGTAGCGGACCCCGTCGGGGATCTGCGCTTCGATATTCGCCAAAACCGCTGCCGCACTGAACATCCCGTGTGCGATCACAGTGGGGAAGCCGAACAGTTTCGCGCCGACCGATGTGGTGTGGATCGGATTGTGATCGCCGCCGATCGATGCGTAACGCCGGATCTGGCCGGGGCTGATCCGCAGGATCGCATTGGGCGACGGCAGCTTCGGCCGCTTGGGCGGCTCGGGCTTGGGTCCACCGGACAGGCTGGTGCGCTGCTGGTGCAGGAACGTCGTGACCTGATGCCAGGCGCGCTCGTTGCCCACGTGGATGTCGGCGATCACGTCGACCAGCAGACCCTTGCGATGCTCGCGGAGGTTCTCGGCGTGCACCTTGAGCTTGACGGTGTCGGTGACCGCGATCGGGCGGTACCGGGTGATCTCGTTCTCCACGTGGACCGCGCCCATGGCGGCGAACGGGAAGTCGAAACCGGTGATCAGCGCCATCACGGTGGGAAACGTCAGCACGAACGGATAGGTCAGCGGCACGGTGTCGCCGAAGCGAAGGCCGGTGACCGCCGCGTAGGCGGCGACGTTGGACGGATCGATGGCCAGGTCATCGACCGTCAGGGTGCGGGTGGGCAGATGATCGCTGCGCGGGATGAACGGCAGCGAGCCCGCCGCGGCGCGCAGCATGTTGCGCAGTCCGCTCGGCTGTTCGGTCACGGTGCTCACCCTAGGCTCCCAGCATGGCCTGGCCGCAGACTCGGATCGTATTGCCGGTCACGGCATTCGACGCCGGGCTGGCGAAGTAGGCGATGGTCTCGGCGACGTCGACCGGCTTGCCGCCCTGATACAGGGAGTTCAGCCGGCGGCCGACCTCACGGGTCGCCAGCGGGATCGCGGCGGTCATCGCGGTCTCGATGAAACCCGGTGCGACGGCATTGATCGTGATGCCCTTCTCGGCCAGCGACGGCGCCAGCGCCTCGGTGAGGCCGATCATGCCGGCCTTGGTGGCCGCGTAGTTGGTCTGGCCGCGGTTGCCCGCGATGCCGGCCATCGAGGACAGCCCGATGATCCGCCCGCCCTCGCCGATGCTGCCGTTCTCGATCAAACCTTCGGTCAGGCGTTGCGGTGCAAGAAGATTCACCGCAACAACCGCATCCCAGCGGGCATCGTCCATGTTGGCCAGCAGCTTGTCGCGGGTGATCCCTGCGTTGTTGACCAGGATGTCGGCGCGGCCGCCGTTGTGGTCGGAGTAGTGCTCGCGCAGGTGGTCGGTGATCTTCTGCACGGCGTCCTCGGCGGTGACATCCAGCGGCAGGGCGGTGCCGCCCACCTTCACAGCGGTTTCGCTCAACGCGTCACGCGCGCTATCGACGTCGATCGCGACCACCTTGGCGCCGTCACGGGCGAACACCTCGGCGATCGTGGCACCGATGCCGCGGGCCGCACCCGTGACGATCGCGACCTTGCCCTCGAGGGGCTTGTCCCAGTCGGCGGGCGGGGTGGAATCATCGGCGCCCACATAGAAGACCTGTCCGTCGACGTAGGCCGACTTGCCCGACAGCAGGAACCGCAGCGTCGACTCCAGGCCGGTCGCAGCGGGCTTCGCCGCCGGCGACAGGTAGACCAGCGAGACGGTGGCCCCGTGGCGGACCTCTTTGCCCAGGGACCGGGTGAATCCTTCGAGGGCGCGCTGGGCGATACGCTCGTTGGCGCTGCCCGCCTGGTCGGGGGTGGTGCCGATCACGACGATGCGACCCGAATGGCCGAGGTTGCGCAGCAGCGGGGTGAAGAACTCGTAGAGGCCGCGCAGTCCGGCCGGCTCGGTGATGCCGGTGGCGTCGAAGACCAGCCCGCCGAACGAGTCGGCCCAGCGGCCACCCAGATTGTCGCCGACCACGTCGTAGTCCTCGGCCAACGCCGCGCGCAGCGGCTCGACCACGCGGCCGTCACCACCGATCAGCAGCGAACCGGCCAGCGGTGGCTCACCGGCTTTGTAGCGGCGCAGCGTCTCGGGCTGCGGAATGCCGAGCTGCTTGGCCAGCAGGGAGCCCGGCGCTGAGTTGACGATCTGCGAGAAAAGGTCGGAAGCCACGAACATGCCTTTCGAGTTGCGATGCGGGTGGACCGGGAACGAACTTACTCCAGAGTAAGGACCGTGTTTAGTATGGGTGGGTATACCCCCTCTCAAACCGAACCCAAAGGGGAGATTGACGTGGCCTCTACCACTGGAAACAGCCGCCGGGTCGCCGTGATCGGCGGCAACCGCATTCCGTTCGCACGCTCCGACGGCGCATACGCGCAGGCGTCCAACCAGGACATGTTCACCGCTGCGCTCGGCGGCTTGGTGGACCGATTCGGACTGGCCGGCGAGCAGCTCGGCGCGGTGATCGGCGGCGCGGTGCTCAAGCACAGCCGCGACTTCAACCTGATGCGGGAAAGTGTGCTCGGCAGCCAGCTCTCGCCGTACACCCCCGCCATCGATCTGCAGCAGGCCTGCGGAACCGGTCTGCAGGCCGCGATCGCCGCCGCCGACGGAATCGCAGCCGGGCGCTACGAGGCCGCGGCTGCGGGCGGCGTGGACACCACCTCCGACGCCCCGATCGGACTCGGCGACGAACTTCGTCGCACATTGCTCAATCTGCGCCGGTCCAAGTCGAACGTGGACCGGCTCAAGCTGGTCGGCAAGCTGCCCGCCTCCCTCGGCATCGAGATCCCGACCAACGGCGAGCCTCGCACCGGGTTGTCGATGGGCGACCACGCCGCGATCACCGCCAAGCAGATGGGCATCAAGCGCGTCGATCAGGACGAGCTGGCCGCCGCAAGCCATCGCAAGATGGCCGCGGCCTACGACGCCGGGTTCTTCGACGACCTCGTCACCCCCTTCCTCGGGCTGTACCGGGACAACAACCTGCGGGCCGACTCCAGCGCCGAGAAGCTGGCCAAGCTCAAGCCGGTGTTCGGCGTGCGCAACGGTGACGCGACGATGACGGCGGGCAACTCGACGCCGCTCACCGACGGTGCCTCGGTGGTACTGCTCGCCAGCGATGAGTGGGCAACGTCACACTCGCTGACCCCGCTGGCCTACTTCGTCGACTCCGAGACCGCCGCCGTCGACTACGTCAACGGCGCCGACGGCTTGCTGATGGCACCCACGTACGCGGTGCCTCGCCTGCTCGCCCGCAACGGCCTGACCTTGCAGGACTTCGACTTCTACGAGATCCACGAGGCGTTCGCGTCGGTGGTGCTTGCCCACCTGCAGGCGTGGGAGTCCGAGGAGTACTGCAAGGAGCGTCTCGGCTTGGATAGTGCACTGGGTGCGATCGACCGCTCCAAGCTCAACGTCAACGGCTCCTCGCTTGCAGCCGGCCACCCGTTCGCCGCGACCGGCGGCCGGATCGTGGCCCAGCTGGCGAAACAGCTGGCGGAAAAGCACAAGGAGACGGGCCAACCGGTGCGCGGGCTGATCTCCATCTGCGCGGCAGGCGGCCAGGGCGTGACCGCGATTCTCGAGGCGTAGAAAAAAATCGAAAAAAGTTTCCGCGGGTTTGTAACGAACCTGTACGGGCAACAGATGTATTGGATAGCTCCGTGTTGCCGTCTGACCCCCCGACCCGACGGCAACACGGGGCATCCTCTTTGTTTGTGTCCTGGTGACGCGAACGAAGGACCGCCGCTGGACAAGAGGGGATTCCAGCGGCGGTCACTATGAGGACTTCGATCTCCGCTGGAGACTCTCTCTATCCCCGGTCTACGAGCCCCGACTGCACGAGTGCGGCGTCCACGAACTGCTGGACCGGACGGGCTTGAAAAAACCCGGTGTGCCCGCCGCGGTACCAGCCGATGTCCGGCCGCCCCCAGTGCTCCCACAAGCCCAGCACCTGCTCGCGCGGGTGCACGATCCGGTCGGCCACGCCGGCGTAGATGAACCGGCCCTGCGGCGCGACCTTCGCTTGCAGCGACAGCGGCGAGATCATGTCGCCGATCGGTGCGGCCAGCTCCAGAGTCCGGTGCCGCGGATCGTCGACGCTCAGTCCGGCGTGCCGGCCCAGGATCGACACCAGATTGGCCGGCGGTACGCCGAGAATGGCGCACGTCAGGTCCTCATCGAGACTGGCGACCAGGGCGGCGATGTAGCCGCCCAGCGAGATGCCGTTCACCCCGATCCGCGCGTCGGGCTGCTGCGACCTGATCCAGGCCAGAACCCGGCGCACGTCCCACACCGCCTGCGCGGTGGCGTGGACGTCGTCCATCACGTCCTCGCCGGGGAACACCGCGCCCTTGGGCAGGCCTTTGGCGCGCGGGCCGTGCATGGGCAGCACCGGCAGGATGACGTTGAGGCCGAATGCCTCGTGGAGATGCCACGCCCGGAACAAGGTGAGGTCGAGGTTCACGCGGCCCATCTCGGTGCCGTGGATGCACACCAGCCACGGCCGGGGCTCGCTGTGGCGCAGCATCAGCGCGTACTCGCGGCGGTTGCCGGTGTAGCTGAGCCACCGCTGGCGGCCCGGTTCCTTCGCATACGGCGCGTAGCCGCTGTCGAATGACATCCGTTCGTGTGTGCGGTTGCCCTTGCCGAACGTCCGGATCGAGACATTGGTCGGCGCGGGCGGCGCGGCGAAGAAACCCTCCGGCCTGGCCAGCCAGCCCTGCTTGCCGTAGAAGTCGATGGCTTTGACGACTTCGGCGTTGATCTTGTCGTAGACCGCTGCGTCGCTGAGCGGACGGCGCATACGCAGCCCGACCAGAACGATCTCGTCCCGCAGGGCGTGGGTGGCCAGCGAAAGGGTCGGTCGGGCGACCGGCAACTCGCCGCTACCGCCGTCGAGGTATGCGCCCCAGGAGCGCGCGTAGTACCCCGCGGTCTTGGTGAAGGGCGCGACAATATTCGCCAGCGGCGCGCCGACGCCCGGCTTCTTGCCGGTAGACGCGGCATGCGCGGGAACTGCATCGTTGCTGTCGAGCATTGCCATCCCTCGAATGTAGCGGATCGCCGGCTGACTTCCAGGGCCCAAAGTCCCGATATCAGTCCAGCGGGGTCGTCAGCTGGCACAAAGGGACGAAAGTCCCCGGGTGAGTCGGCACCGAAACGCCAACGGCTCCGAGACCCGAAGGTCCCGGAGCCGTTGTGCGTGGATAACTCAGAATGCTGCTTCGTCGAGCTCCATGATCTCGTTGTCGATCGTCTCGATCACCTGGCGAGTGCTGGTCAGCAGCGGCAGCATGTTCTTCGCGAAGAACGACGCGACCGCGATCTTGCCCTCGTAGAAGGCGGCGTCGGCGCCGCTGGCACCGGCGTCGAGCGCCGCGATTGCCACCGCGGCCTGACGCTGCAGCAACCAGCCGATGACCAGGTCGCCGACGCTCATCAGGAAGCGGACCGAGGCCAGCCCCACCTTGTAGATGCTGGCGGCATCCTCCTGCGCGGCCATCAGGTAGCCGGTCATGGAGGCGGCCATACCCTGGACGTCCTCGAGCGCCTTGGCCAGCAGCTCGCGCTCCGACTTCAGCCGGCCGTTGCCCGACTCGTTGGAGATGAACGCCTCGATCTGGCCGGCCACGTGCGCCAGCGCAACACCCTTGTCGCGCACGATCTTCCGGAAGAAGAAGTCCTGCGCCTGGATGGCGGTGGTGCCCTCGTAGAGCGAGTCGATCTTGGCGTCGCGGATGTACTGCTCGACCGGGTAGTCCTGCAGGAAGCCGGAGCCACCAAAGGTCTGCAGGCTCTCGGTCAGCTTGGCGTAGGCCTGCTCGGAACCGACACCCTTGACGATCGGCAGCAGCAGATCGTTGACCTTGACCGACAGTTCGGCGTCGACGCCGTGCAGAGCCGCGGCGACTTCGGCGTCCTGGTAGGTCGCGGTGAACATGTACAGCGAGCGCAGTCCCTCGGCGTAGGCCTTCTGGGTCATCAGGCTGCGACGGACATCGGGGTGATGGGTGATGGTGACCCGCGGCGCGGTCTTGTCGGTCATCTGGGTCAGGTCGGCACCCTGCACGCGCTCCTTGGCGTACTCCAGAGCGTTCAGGTAACCGGTCGACAGCGTGGCAATAGCCTTGGTGCCCACCAGCATTCGCGCCATCTCGATGACGTCGAACATCTGGGCGATGCCGTCGTGAACCTCACCGACGAGCCAGCCCTTGGCAGGCACCCCGTGCTGGCCGAAGGTCAGCTCACAGGTGGTGGAGACCTTCAGGCCCATCTTGTGCTCGACGTTGGTGACGAAAGCGCCGTTGCGCTCGCCGAGCTCGCCGGTCTCGGGGTCGAAGTGGAACTTCGGCACGAAGAACAGCGACAGGCCCTTGGTGCCCGGGCCGGCGCCCTCGGGGCGGGCGAGCACCAGGTGGAAGATGTTCTCGAACATGTCGTCGGAATCGGCCGAGGTGATGAACCGCTTCACGCCGTCGATGTGCCACGAACCGTCGTCCTGCTTGACGGCCTTGGTGCGGCCGGCACCGACGTCGGAGCCGGCATCCGGCTCGGTGAGCACCATGGTCGAGCCCCAGCCGCGCTCGGCGGCGAGGACGGCCCACTTCTTCTGCTCGTCAGTGGCCAGCTTGTAGAAGATGCTGGAGAAGCCCGCGCCACCGGCGTACATCCAGACCGCCGGGTTGGCACCGAGCACGTGCTCGGCCAGCGCCCAGACCAGGGCGCGGGGAACCGGCGTGCCGCCGAGTTCCTCTTCGATACCGACCTTGTCCCAGCCCGCTTCGGTCACAGCGTGCACGGACTTCTTGAACGCCTCCGGCAACTTCACGGAGTGGGTCTCGGGATCGAAGACCGGCGGATTGCGGTCACCCTCGACGAACGACGCGGCGACCGGACCTTCGGCCAGCCTGCTCATCTCCTGCAGCATCTCGCGCGCCGTGTCGGCGTCTACATCGCTGTAGCTGCCCTGGCCGAGCGCCTTCTCGAGACCGAAGACCTCGAACAGGTTGAATACCTGATCGCGCACGTTTGACTTGTAATGGCTCATGACGGCTCCTCCTCAGCGAGAATGTCATCTGAATTTGGGCTTTGTGGTTGAGTACTTCGGTCTAAGTTACCCACCAGTAACACGGCTTACTATACCCACGGGTAATGGGAAATCAACCGGGTGTGAGCAAGTTCAGCCGACTAACCAACCCACCGGTCGGTTTGGGGCTCTGCGGCGATCCTCGGCTCGCCGCTTTTCGACCGCGACGGCCTTCTGGCCAGCGGAAATTCGACGAACCGTGAGACGTGCGCGCAACGCCGCAGCGGTGCGATCTTCGTCACACTGCTGCGGCGTTGCCGCGTTTCAGTCCTCGGTCGCGGGTGCGGACGCGGGCTCCGCCGCGTCCGCGGAGCTGACCGCTTCCGGCTCGGCGGCGGGCTCGTCGGAATCCGGCAGCTGCGAGACCAGATGCTCGGCGAGCTCCCCGATGGTCGGGTGGTCGAACACCGCTGTGGGGCTGATGTCGAACTTTCCGCCGAACTGACCGAACAACCGGTTGCGCAGTTCGACCGCCATCAGGGAGTCCGTGCCGAGATCCAGGAACCGGCTGGACGCGGCGGGCGGCTGTGCGAGGCGCAGGAAACCCTGCACCTCTTTCTGCAGGAACTCGGTGATGAAACCGGCTCGCGCCGCCACCGGAAGTTCCTGGAGCTGCCGCAGCAGTTCACTGTCGCCGACCACCGTGCCGTCGCCGCTGGGCAGTACCTGATCCAGCAGTGGCGGACGGATACCGCCGAGCACCTTCGCGGTCCGCTGCCAGTTGGCCTTGAGCACGGTGGCTTGCGCCGCGCCCTGCCGGATGGCCTCGCCGAGCGCGGCCAGCGCCGCGGACGGCTCCAGCGGCATCATGCCCTGGGCACTGAGGTTGGCGACGGCGGCCTGCGAGCTGGCCATACCGCCCTGCCCCCACGGACCGAAGTTGACCGCGGTCGCAGGCAGCCCCTGCGCCCGCCGGTGCGCGACGAGCCCGTCGAGCAACGCGTTGGCTGCGGCGTAGTTGCTCTGTGCGGGCGAGCCCAGCACTGCCGACGCCGACGAGTACAGGATGAAGAACTCGAGGTCATCATCCTTGGTCAGCCGGTGCAGGTGGTGCGCACCATAGGCTTTGGGCCCCAACGTGGTCCGGAACCGGCCGAGATCCTGCTGCGGAAGCAGGGCATCGTCGAGCACACCGGCCAGATGTGCCACGCCCGCCAGCGGCGGCAGCTCGGCCCGGATCCTGTCCAGCAGCTCGACGACCTCGGACTCGGCGCCGACGTCGGCAGCGAAAACGTGGATCCGGCAGTGGAAGCGCTCGGCGATGCCGTCGATGGCCTGCTGAGCTTCCGCATCCGGCGCCCGACGGCTGGTGAGCACGATGTCACCGGCGCCGAGCTGAGCAAGATACGACGCCGTGTGCAGGCCCAGCGCACCCAGACCACCGGTGACCAGATAGCTCCGATCACCGCGCGGCTGAAGCGGTTTGGGCATCTGCACCACGATCTTGCCGATGTGGCGCGCCTGCTGCATCCGCCGGAACGCGGTCCTGGCTTCGGTCAGCGGGTAGACCTCGGCGGGCACCGGGGTCCACTCACCCTTGGCCAGCCCGTCGGACACCTCGACCATCAGCCGCTGAATGTGATCCGGGTCGGTCATCATCGTGACGTCGAGCGCAACGATCTCGTAGTCGATATCGGGACGCAGTTCCGCCATCTGCTCGGCGGTCCAGATATCGCGCTTGGCGATCTCGGCGAACCGGCCGTTCTTGGCGGTGGCACGCACCGTCGCCTCGACGAAGCCCTCACTGGTCAGCGAGTTGAGCACCACGTCGACACCCTCGCCGCCGGTGTCGGCAAGAATCTGGTCGGCGAATTCGGTTGTGCGCGAGTCGTAGACGAACTCCACGCCCATCTCCCGCAGGGTGGCGCGCTTGTACTTGCTGGCGGTCGCGAACACGGTCGCGCCGTGCGCGCGGGCCATCTGTACCGCGGCCAGACCCACGCCACCGCTGGCGGCGTGGATCAGTACCTTGTCGCCGGGCTTGAGCTTCGCCCAGTCGAATGCGAGCCGGACCGTGAGCGCCGCAGCGGGAATGGTGGCTGCATCCACCGCGCCGATCCCGTCCGGCACCGTCGCCAGCAGCGGCTCGGGCACGTTCAGCCGGCTGGCGAAAGCACCCTGCATCGAACCGAACACGCGCTGACCAACCTCGAATCGGGTCACCTCGGAGCCGATTTCGGTGACCACACCGCACAGGTCACCACCGATCGGGCCGGGGTCGCCGGGGTACAGGCCGAGGACATTGAGCACGTCGCGGAAGTTGAGGCCGGCGGCCTCGATCCGGACCTGCACCTCGTTGGCCTTCGGCGGGGTCACCTCGATCTCGGTCAGCCGCAGGTTGTCGATCGCGCCGCGCTCGGTGGGTGCCAACGCGTAGTCGTCGCTGCGCGGCATCGGCAGCTGGCCGTTACGGGCCCAGTGCAGGAGCCGGGATACCAGGAACCGACCCTGTCGCACAGCCATTTCCGGCTCGACGACCGGCGTGCCCAGCGCACCGGCCATCCAGCGCAGTGACTCGTCGGAGCCGTCGGAGTCGACAAGGCGAACCCGCAGGCTCGGCTGCTCCGCGATCAGCGTGCGGCCGAATCCCCACAGGGCCGCCTGGACCGGATCGACCGGCTCGCCGGGCTCGGTGGCCACCGCACGTTCGGTGACGATCCACAGACCGTCGGCCAGCGTGTGATTGCCCTCGGCCAGCGCGGTCTGCGCGGCGCCGAGGAAAGTGGCGATCTGAGCTTCCAGGTGAGCGGCGAGCTCGGTCGTCGAGCCGTCGGCATCCCCCAGTCGCGCACTGCGCCAGACGATTCCGCTGACCGGCGCACCGCGCTCGGCCGCCTCGGCGAAGACCCGTTGCCACGACTGTGGATCCGTGGCCGCGTCGACCGTCACCGCGCCGGGTACCTCGGCTGCGAGTGCGTCGAAGCCGGCGATCAGCCAGGTGCCGTTCGTGGTCTTCTCGGCGTCATCCGCCGGGGCCGCGATCTCCTGCCAACCCAGGCTGTACAGCAGCCGGGTGGAGTCGCCGCCGAGCCCGCGCATCAGCGCCTCACGCGGGGCGCGTTTCACGGTGAACTCGGCGATACCACCGAGCACTCGCCCGTCCCGATCCAGGAAATCGATGTCGAAGACCTGGGTTTCGTTGTTGATGGTGTTCTCGTGCCAGCGGGCCCGGCAGTAGAACCGGCGCGGCATCTTCTCGGCGATCGTCACCTGTCCGTACCGCAACGGCAGGAACAGATCGGTCATGCCCTGCTCGGCGGCCAGCGTCGCGGGGAAGGCCGGGAAGGCCACACCGGTGCACAGGTCCAGCAAGACCGGGTGGATCGGCTCAGTGCCGAGATGCTCGCCGAGTTCCTCGCCGACCGCGATGTCCCCGATCGCCTCATCCTTGCCGACCCACAACGACTTCAGCGAGGTGGACCACGTGGGACCCCAGGCCAGTTCCATGTCACCGAAGATGTCGAACAGTTCCTGCGGGCGGGTGCGATTCATCTGCTCGATCGCCTCGTCCGGAGCCACCGTGTCCGCCGGCGCCGCATCCGGGTCGACGCCGGAGAGCAGGGTGCCGTCGGAGTTCAGCGACCACTCGGCCTCCCGAACCCCGTAGGGCCGGCTGTGCACCTGGAACTTCCAGCCGTCGTCGACGGGATGCAGGGTCAGCTGCACCTCGCGAGAGGCCTTGTCGGGCAGGATGATCGGCTCGTAGAAGAAGACTTCCTTCACCCGCGCCGGTGCTCCCGCGGCGGCCATTGCCATCGCCGCGTACGTCGCGCCGGGCACGACCACGGTGCCGTAGATGACGTGATGGGCCAGCCACGGCTGGGTCTTCACCGAGAGCACGTTCGTGTAGACCGTGTCGCCCGAGGCCAGATCCTTGGCGCTGCCCAGGATCCCGGACGCCGCGGTGCCGTCGGGCCGGATACCGGAGGTCTTCGGCCAGTACCGGCGGCGTTGGAACGGATATGTCGGGAGTTCGAGTCGGCGCCCCGCCGTGTGGAACCGGGCCGAGAAGTCCGGGCGGTGCCCGCAGATGTACGTCGTGGCAAGCGCTTCGGTCATCTGACGCGCAGCGTTGGCGCCCTTGCGCAGCGACACGATCGCCCGCGGCGTCGCCGAGGACTCCGGCCAGATCTGCAGTGCGGCCGCGGTCAGAATCGGCTGCGGTCCGATCTCCATCAGCACCGAACAACCCAGGCCCGCGACCGTGCGCACGCTTTCGGTGAACTGCACCGGCTGCCGGGAATGCCTGCGCCAGTACTGCGCGTTGATCGGCGTCTCGGCGGTGAGCACCGCGCCGGTCCTGTTGCAGACCAGCGGCCGGGTCGGCACCGCGTACTCGAATTGGGTTGCGAACGTCTCGAATTCGTCGAGCACCGGGTCCAACAACTCGGAGTGGAAGGCGTGGCTGGTCTCCAGCCAGGTGCAGCGGGCACCGTCCTCACTGCAGGCCGCGACGATCTGCTCCAGATCCTCGCCCGGACCAGACAGCACGGTGTTTCGGCCGTTGTAGGCACCGACCGACACGCGCGGGAAGCTCGCCGCGGCCCGCTCCACGTAATCGGGATCGGCGAACACCGCGACCATCCGGCCGCCCTCGGGCAGGCTGCCGAACAACCGGCCACGCTCGGCGATCAAGCGGATACCGTCCTCGAGGCTGAACACGCCTGCCACGCACGCAGCCGCGTACTGGCCGACGCTGTGGCCCAGCACCACGTCGGGTTCGATGCCCCACGACTGCCACAACCGGGCCAGGCCCATCTCGACGGCGAAGATCGCCGGCTGGGCGAATGACGTGTGCCGCAGGGTTTCCGCGTTCTCCCGGTCACCGGAGAACAGCACGTCGAGCAGCGGGCGCGGCAGCATCGGATCGACGGCCTGCGCGCAGCGGCGCAGGGTGTCGGCGAATACCGGCTCCGATTCGAACAATTCCTTGGCCATGCCCGGGTACTGGCTGCCCTGCCCCGGGAAGAACCACGCGGTGGTCGGCGGGTCGGCGCACTCGCCGCGGAGCACGCCCGGACGCAACCGGTTGGCCACCAGATCGTCGAGCAGCATCTTGGCCTCGGACACGGAGTTCGCGACGACGGCCGCCCGGTGCTCGAAATGCGATCGTCCAGCGCCCGCGGTGTAGCTCACGTCGGCGATCGAGGCATCGGGATGAACTGCCAGCCAATCGGAGTAGCGCTGCGCCAACGCCAGCAGGCCCTGCCCGGACCGCGCCGACAGCGGCAGCACGCTCAGCGGCTCACGCACCGGCTCCGGCACGACGACCTCGACCGGCTCGTCGGCGTCGTCGCCGAGCGCGGGCTGCGGCGCCTCTTCGATCAACACGTGGGCGTTGGTGCCGGTAAAGCCGAACGAGCTGACGCCGGCGCGGCGCGGCCTGCCGTTGGCCACCCACGGGGTGGGCTCGTCGACGACCTTGACGGGCAGGGAGTCCCAGGGGATGTGCGGGGACGGATTCTGGAAATGCAGGTTCTGCGGCAACAATTCGTTCTGCAGCGACAGCACGACCTTGATCAGACCGGCCACACCGGCAGCGGACTCCAGGTGTCCGATATTGGTCTTGGCCGTTCCCATCAGCAGCGGACGGATCGGATCGCGGCCCGTGCCGTAGACCGCCGCGGCGGCCTGCACTTCGATCGGATCACCCAGCGGGGTGCCGGTGCCGTGCGCTTCGAGGTAGTCGACATCGGCGCCGCCGAGCCCGGCGCGGGTCAGCGCCGCCGAGATAAGGCGTTGTTGCGCACCGCCGTTGGGCACCGTCAGGCCGCTGGATGCACCGTCCTGGTTGACCGCGCTGCTGCGGATGACGGCGGCGATGCGGTCACCGTCGCGCTGCGCGTCGGAGAGCCGCTTGAGCACCAGGATGCCGCAACCTTCACCGCGGACGTAGCCGTCGGCGGATGCGTCGAAGGTCTTGCAGCGGCCGTCGGGGGCCAGCATCCGGGCCCGCGACGCAGCCACGATGGACGCCGGGCTCAGCAGGACGTTGACACCGCCGGCCAGGGCCATGTCGCAGTCACCGGAGTGCAGCGCCTGGCTGGCCTGGTGGACGGCCACCAGCGACGAGCTGCACGCGGTGTCCACGGCCATCGCGGGGCCTTCGAGGCCGAGGGTGAACGCCACCCGGCCCGCGATCGCATTGAGTGCGTTGCCGGTGATGAAGTGCGCCTCGAGGTTCTCGACCGATTCGCCGGACAGCAGATGCGAGTACTCGTTGGCACCCACGCCGACGAAGACGCCGGTGCGGCTGCCGCGCAAAGAGGACGGCGCGTACCCAGCCTTTTCTAAGCCCTCCCAGGCGATTTCCAGCATGAGGCGCTGCTGCGGGTCGATCCACACCGCTTCGCGCGGGGAGATGCCGAAGAACTCCGGGTCGAAGCTGTCGACGCTCTCCAGGTAGCCGCCGCTGCGGGTGTAGATCTTGCCGGGCGTCTGCTGATCGGGGTCGTAGTACTGGTCGACGTCGAAGCGGTCCTCGGGGATCTCCCGGATCGCGTCCACTGCTCCGGACAGCACGTCCCAGTACGCGTCGGCGTCGGCCGCACCCGGGAACCGGCAGGCCACCGCGATGATCGCGATCGGCTCGTCGGTCGCCGCGCCCGCCAGCGAGGCAGGCGCGGCCGCGAGCTGCGCGCCCGCCTTCTCGTTGAGGTTGAGCACGTCGCCGAGGATGTAGTCCGCGACATCGGTCAGGCGGGGGAAGTCCATCGCGAGTGTGGCCGGAAGTTCCTTGCCGACAGCCTGTTCCAGGCGACGGCGCAATTCGACCGCCATCAGAGAGTCCATGCCGAGGTCGAAGAACCCGGCCTCTTCGCGGACCTCCGACGCGTCGACCCTGGTCACCTCCGCGACGGTGTTGCGCAGGTACTCCAGAACGAGTTTCTTGCGCTGCTGCACCGGCGCGGCGGTGAGCTGTTCGACCAGCCGGGTGGTGCCGGATGCTCCGGTGGCCACGGGTACCGACTCCGGCACTTCGCGGGCCACCTCGGCCAGCAGCGACCGGCGGCCGGCCTGCAGGTAGATCGGCAGAAAACGGGCCCAGTCCATGCGCGCCACAACGGCTTCGGCCGGACCTTGCGATCCGGCGGCGGCCATGATGTCGGCCATTCCGGCCAGCGCATCGGTGGGCGACAGGGTGCGGATCCCGCGGCGGTCCAGCTGCGCGCGGGCGTCCTGGTCTGCCATGCCCGCCGACCATGGACCGAAGTTCACGCTGATGCCGTGGACGCCGCGTCCCCGCAGCCGCCAGGTCAAGCCGTCGAGGAACGCGTTGGCCGCGCTGTAGGCGCTCTGGCCGTAGCTGCCCCACACCGACGAGATCGACGACGTGGACAGGAAGAAGTCGAGCTTCAGATCGGCAGCTGCCTCACTGAGGTACCAAGCGCCCCAGACCTTTCCGGAGAAAACCCGGTCGATCTCGGTGCTGTCGAGCGAGCTCAGCGGGGTGGTGCTGTTCTCGCCTGCGGCGTGAACGATGCCGGCCAGCGGTGGCAGTTCGGCGGCCACGGTCGCGAGCAGTCGTGCGACGTCGTGCGGGTCGGCGACATCGGCTGCGATCACCCGGACCGAGCAGCCGTGTTGTTCCGCCAGCAGGTCGATGCGACGTTGGGAGTCCTCATCGGGGGCGCGGCGGCTGGTCAGCACCAGCTGGCGGGCGCCGTGCGCGGCCAGGTATCCGGCGATCTCCAGCCCGATCGAGCCGAGTCCACCGGTAACCAGGTAGGTTGCCTGCGGGCGCAGTTCCAGCGGAGTCGAGTTCGGCTGGCCGGTCCGCCGGACCAGCCTCGGCACATGAACACCGCTGTCCCGCAACGCGATCTGATCCTCGCCAGGTGCCGCGGTGACGACCTGCTTGATCAGGCGCGACCATTCGTCGGCGCCGGTCCCGGACAGATCCGCCAGACCGCCCCACACCTGCGGGTACTCCAGTGCCGCGACGCGGCAGAAGCCCCACAATCCGCTCTGCTCCGGCGCCACCGTGTCCGCGTCACCGACGCGTTGCGCGCCTTGGGTCAGCACCCAGATCGGGGTGCGCAGTTCGGCGGTGGACGCGGCGCGGAACAGGCGCTGGGTGCCCCCGAGCACCCGATGCTGCATCCGCAGCAGGGACCGCATCGACGACTCGCCGTCGGAGTCCAGTGCCGCGACGTGCAAGATGCGCAACGCGGGCTCGTCCTGCACCGCTGCGATCAGTTCGGTGACGAGGCGCTCCTCGTCGGCGTCAGAGACCGGCAAACCGAGGACCCGGTAGCGGTGGCCGTGCGCGGTCAGCGCATCGACCAGTGGGCGCATCACGGCGTCGTCGTCACCGATGAGCAGCCAGGCTGCGCCCTCGCCGACCTCGGTCGACGAACCGAGCGCCTTCTGCTGCCAGCGGATCTCGTAGCGGATGTCCGCGATCGATTGCGCACTGCGCTGCCGATTATGTTGGGCGGCAAGCTTGCTGAGCACCTCGGCGGCCGTGGTGGAGCCGTCCCCGCCGAGTAGCGCGGCCAGTTCCTCGATCCGGCCGTCCTCGAGCAGCTGCACGGCCTCGGTGCGGGCGGCATCATTCGCGGTCGACTGGGACTGCTTGGTCTGGTACCAGTACTGGCGATGCTGGAAGGGGTACGTCGGCAGATCGAGCTTGCGCGCCGGCTCGTGCACCAGTGCGCCGAAGTCGGGAACATGTCCGGCGACGTAGGCACCGGCCAGCGCTTCGGTCAGCTGCCGGTGGTCTGCGCCGTTACGGCGCAGCGATGCAACGGCTTTGGGTGCGGTCGCCGGATCCGGCCAGGCCCGCAGTGCGGCGGCGGTGAGCACCGGCTGCGGCCCCACCTCGAGCAGCAGCGTGCAGCCGAGTTCGGCCAGCGTCGCCACCCCCTTGGCGAACTGCACCGGCTGACGGGCGTGGCGGCGCCAGTATTGCCCGTCGAGCTTGGCGGTGCGGCCCAGTGTCGCCCCGGTCCGGTTGCACACCAGAATCCGCTGGGGGGCCGCGAATTCGAATCCGTTGGCATAGGTCTCAAAGGCATCGAGCGCCGGGTCGAGCAGCGACGAGTGGAATGCGTGGCTGGTGTCCAGCCAGTCGCACCGGGCACCCTCGTCCGACAGCTGGGCGACCGCGCGCTCCAGGTCGGCGGCCGGCCCCGACAGCACGGTGTTGGCGCCGTTGTAGGCGGCCACCGACAGGCTCGGGAACTCGTCGGTCAGGCTCTCCACCCGGTCCGGGTCGGCGAAGACAGCGCACATCCGTCCGCCCGCGGGCAGGTCACCGAAGAGCCGACCCCGTTCGGCGAGTAACCGCGCGCCGTCCTCGAGGCTGAAAACCCCTGCGACACAGGCGGCCGAGTACTGGCCGACGCTGTGGCCGAGCACCACATCCGGCTCGAATCCCCACGATTGCCAGAGCCTGGCCAAACCCATCTCCACCGCGAAGATCGCGGGCTGGGCGTGCCGGGTCTGCTTCAGGGTTTCGGCGCCATCACTGTCGAATATGACGTCCAGCAACGGCTTTTCGAGCGCCCCGGCGACGGCTTCGGCACACCGGTTCATGGTGTCGGCGAACACCGGCTCGGTCTCGTAGAGCTCGCGGGCCATGCCGGCGTACTGACTGCCCTGTCCGGGGAACAGCCAGGCGGTCTTGGGCGCGTCGACGCAGTCGCCGCGTACCAGTCCGGGAGCGGGCAGATCGTCGGCGAGCGCGCCGAGCAGCTCGCGGGCCGACTCGACGGAGTTGACCACCAGGGCGGCGCGGTGTTCGAAGTGGGCGCGGCCCGCTCCGGCGGTCAGACAGACGTCGGCGAGGGTGGCGTCGGGGTGTTCGGCCAGCCAGCTGCGGTAGTCCTGTGCGGTCTGTACCAGGGCGGCCGGGGTGCGGGCCGACAGCGGCAGCACGGCGAACCGGCGGTCGTCCGGCGCCGCGTCGGCAGTGACCGGGCTGCTGACCGGTGCCTCTTCGAGAATGACGTGCGCGTTGGTGCCGGAGAACCCGAACGAGCTGACGCCGGCGATGCGGGGCCGCTCCGAACGCTGCCAGGGGCGCAGCTTGTCGACGACCTGCACCGGGATCCGGTCCCACGGGATGTGCGGGGAGGGGTTCTTGAAGTTGAGGTGCGGGGGCAGCTCGGAGTGCTCGAGCGACAGCACGACCTTGAGGACGCCCGCCACGCCCGCGGCCGCCTCCAGGTGGCCGATGTTGGTCTTCGCCGACCCGATCAGCAGTGGCTGGTCGGCGTCGCGGCCCTTGCCGAGCGCGGCCGCGGCGGCCTGAACCTCGATGGGGTCGCCCAGCGACGTCCCGGTTCCGTGGGCTTCCAGATAGTTGATGTCGGTGGGCGTCAGGCCGGCCCGATCCAGCGCCTCGGCGATCACCCGCTGCTGGGCGACACCGTTGGGGACGGTCAATCCGCCCGAAGCGCCGTCCTGGTTTACCGCGCTGCCGCGGATGACGGCGCGGATGTGGTCACCGTCGCGCAGCGCGTCGTCCAGGCGTTTGATCGCGATGACACCGCAACCCTCGCCACGCACGTATCCATCGGCGGCGGCGTCGAACGTCTTGCACTTGCCGTCGGGGGCCAGCATCCGCGAGTGCGAGAACGTGATCATGGTGGCCGGGCTGAGCATGACGTTCACCCCGCCGGCCAGCGCCAGATCGCATTCGTCCAGCAGCAGTGCCTGGCAGGCCTGGTGAATCGCCACCAGCGAGGAGCTGCAGGCCGTGTCGACGGTGACCGCGGGACCCTGCAGCCCCAAGCGGTAGCTGATCCGGCCCGCGGCGGCCGCGCTGGAGGTACCGACCGCCAGGTAGGCCTCGATCTCGGGGTAGGTCAGCGCATCGGAAGCCATCCCCAGGAAGTCGTGGGTGGCCAGACCGACGAATACACCGGTCCTGGTGTTCGCCAAAGCCGTTGGCGCAGTGCCGCTGTGCTCGACAGCGCGCCACGCGGTCTCCAGCAGCAGACGGTGCTGCGGGTCCATCATGTTGGCTTCGCGCGCGGAGACCCCGAAGAACGGTGCGTCGAATCCGGTGGCGTCGTCGACGAACCCGGCCCGCCGGGTGACCATCTTGCCCGCCGCGTCGGGGTCGGAGTCGAAGAACTGCTCGACGTCCCAACGGTCGGCGGGGACCTCCGAAATCGCGTCCCTCCCGCTGTGCAGGACGTCCCAGTACTGGTCCGCATCCGCGGCTCCGGGAAGACGGGCCGCGTAACCGATGATTGCGAAACGGGGTGTCTGCTGCGTCGGATGTTCGGTGGGTGCCATCAGGTTGTGTTCTCCGCATCGGGCCGGTGAAGTGTCGCTGTGCTGTCGTGGGAGACCACGTCAGGGCCAGGAACAACTTCCGAACGGCCACGGCTCGGTCATCTCCCGACAGCGACGGCCGGCTCATCTCCCGACGGTCAGTATTGCACGGGCGTTGCTGAACAAGCGGGTTTCACTCTGGTGTCGAGGAGGGCGTGGCCAGGCGTTACACGTTTATTTAGGGCCTTTAGTCACTAGTTGTGACCAGGGGCTTTGCGGGTGGACGGCAAACTGCCACAGCGACAGGCGCTATCTTGGTCTGGCCACCAGGTTGCCGGTCTCGAGGCCGTAGCCGCTGTAGACCCGGGAGGGGAATTTTGCACATCGGGAAGATCACGATCGGCACAATCGATGATTGGTCGCCGACCCCCGGTGTGGTGATTTCCTGGCACCCGACGAAAGCCGCAATGGACAAAGCGCGCCAGGCACCCGTCAGTTCGGTGCCTGTCAGCTATATGCAGGGCCAGCATATTCGCGGCGTCTACGAACAGGACAAGGCCGGACTCGACTATTCGCGGCAGATCATCGCCACGTGTGAGGTTCCTGGTCAGTGCGATATCGACGCCATGAATCACGCGCTGAACGCGTATCTACGCCGCCACGACACCTACCGGAGTTGGTTCGAATACTCCGGTTCCGGAGATATTGTCCGGCGCACCATTGCCGATCCCGCTGACATCGAATTCGAGCCGATCGACAACGGTGTGATGGCCGCCGAGGATGCGCGCAAACACATCGTCGACATTCCCACTCCCATGGAATGGGGCTGTTTTTCCTTTGGTGTCGTACAAAGCGATGATCACTTCGATTTTTATGCCAGCATCGACCACGTCCACGGGGATGCCGCGTTGATCGGGATCACCATGCTCGAAGCGCACGGCATGTACACCTCACTGACCATGACCGGACAGCCCATGGCGCTGCCCGAGGCGGGCAGCTTCGACGACTTCTGCATCCAGGAGCGCCAAGCCACCGCGGATTTGACCGTCGATTCTCCCGAGGTCCAGGCCTGGATCGAGTTTGCCGAGAACAACAACGGCACGCTGCCCGAGTTCCCGCTTCCGTTGGGCAACGCACTGGAGCCGACGGTCGCTGACATGGTCGGCGAGATGATCTTGGACGCCGATCAGACCGCGCGATTCGAAGCGGCGTGCACCGCGGCCGGCGTTCGCTTCGTCGGCGGCCTGTATGCCTGCACCGCCATGGTGGAACACGAATTGACGGGCGCGACAACGTATTACGGCCTCACCCCGCGGGACACCCGCAGAACCTCGGACAACTTCACCACCCAGGGCTGGTTCACCGGCTTGGTGCCGATCACCGTGCCGATCGCCGCGACGACGTTCGGCGAGGCCGCCTGGGCGGCGCAGACGTCGTTCGATTCAGGCCTGAGCCTGGCGCGGGTGCCGTATTACCGGGTACTGGAGCTGGCTCCGTGGTTGGAGAAGCCGCACCCGAACTTCCCGGTCTCGAACTTCCTGCATGGCGGCGCCGCACCGCTCAACGCCGTACTCGCGGCCGCTGACATGGGCTATTCGAACAACATCGGGATCTACTCCGACGGCCGCTTCAGCTATCAGCTGACGATCTATATATTCCGGTACGAGGCCGGCACCGCGATGGCGGTGATGTTCCCGGACAATCCAACCGCCCAGAAATCGGTCGCCCGCTACATCGCGGCGATGAAGTCCGTGTGTGGACGCATCGCCGACAGCGGGCAGTGGTGACGTGCTTGTTGGTTTCAGTGAAGTTCGATGCAGTGAAGGGGCGCGCGGCCTGAGGGTCTCGCGCAGTGTGAGGAAATTGTGCGACGGCTGACCGATTTCGTGGTGCGGTGGCCCTGGGCTGTGATCGGCGTCTGGGTTGCCCTGGCGGTCGCGCTGCCGCTGAGCTTCCCGAGCCTGACCGAGATGGCCCAGAAACATCCGTTGTCGATGTTGCCGGGCGACGCCCCGTCCAGCGTGGCTGCGCGGCAGATGACCGAGGCGTTCAAGGAACCGGGTGGGGACGACCTGCTGCTGGTGGTGCTGACCGATGAGAAGGGTCTGACCCCCGCTCACGAAGCCACCTACCGCAAGCTGGTCACCGCGCTGCGCGACGATCAGCACGACGTCGTGATGCTGCAGGATTTCGTCGGAACACCAGCTCTGCGTTCATTTTTGACGAGTAAGGACAACAAATCCTGGGTGGTGCCGGTCGGACTCGCGGGCGCGTTGGGGACTCCGCAGTCCTATGAGGCCTACAACCGGGTGGCCAACATCGTCAAACAGAGCACCGCGGGCAGCCCGATGGAGGTGCATCTCACCGGCCCCGCCGCCACCGTCGCCGACCTGACCGTGGCAGGCGAACGAGACCGCTTGCCGATCGAGATCGCGATCGGCGTGCTGGTGCTGCTCGTGCTGCTGATCGTGTACCGCAATCCGATCACCATGCTGCTGCCCTTGATCGGCATCGGAATCTCGCTGGTGATCGCGCAATCCGTGGTCGCGGGGTTGTCGCACACCACCGGTCTGGGGGTGTCCAACCAGGCGATCATCCTGCTGAGCGCGATCATCGCCGGTGCGGGAACGGATTACGCCGTCTTCCTGATCAGCCGCTACCACGACTTCATGCGCCGCGGCGAAGACTCCGACGCGGCGGTGAAGCAGGCACTGAACTCGGTGGGCAAGGTGATCACCGCATCCGCGGCGACCATCGGAATCACGTTCCTGGGCATCAGCTTTGCCAAGATGGGCGTGTTCTCGACGGTCGGTGTGTCATCGGCGGTCGGCGTCGGGGTGTCCTTCCTCGCCGCGATCACGCTGTTGCCTGCCATCATCGCGCTGGCCGGTCCGCGCGGCTGGATCACCCCGCGCCGCGAGCTGACCGCACTGTGGTGGCGACGGTCCGGCATCCGCATCGTGCGCAGACCGCGAGCACATCTCGTGGCCAGTGTCCTGATCCTGATCCTGCTGGCCAGTTGTGTGGGATTGGCGCATTACAACTACGACGACCGCAAAGCGGTCTCGCCGGGGGCCCCGAGCTCGGTGGGCTACACGGCTCTGGAGCGGCACTTCGACCTCAACCAGTCCATTCCGTCCTACGTGCTGGTCCGATCTCCGCGCGATCTGCGCAACCCCCGGGCGCTCGCCGACCTCGAGCAGATGGCGGAGCGCATCAGTCAGGTGCCGAACATCGCCATGGTCAGCGGTATCACCCGGCCTCTTGGTGAGGTGCCACAGGAGTTCCGGGCCACCTATCAGGCCGGCCTGGTCGGCGACCGGCTGGGCACCGGCTCGGCGATGATCGCCGACAACATGGGCAGCCTCGACCGGCTGGCGGGCGGCGCCAACACCCTGGCAACGAATCTCGGCGACGTGCGGGGTCAGGTCGGTCAGATCACCAGCAGCGTGCAGAGCGTGGTCGATGCTTTCGGCTCGCTCAAGGGCCAGTACGGCGGGGACAAACTCGTCAAGAACGTCGAGGTCGCGACCAAGCTCGTCAACGCCGTCAACCGGCTCGGCAATTCGATGGGGGTGAGCTTCACGGCGGCCAGGGACATGTTCGCCTGGGTGGGCCCGGTGCTGGTCGCGTTGCACGGCAATGCGGTCTGCGACCTTGATCCCTCCTGCGCCGAGACCCGCGGGCACTTCCAGGCGTTGGTCGACGCGCGCAACGACGGCACCCTCGACGAGATCAATTCGCTGGCAACGCAATTACAGTCGATGCAGGACAAGCAATCCCTCAACGCGACGCTCAACCAGCTCAACGACGCATTCGCCCGGCTGACCAAGCTGATGAAACAGATGGGCTTCGATTCCCCCGGCGGCGCGCAGGCGGGCACGGCCAAGCTCCGGCAGGGTGCCGACCGCGCCGCCAGCGGAAGCCGGGAGGTCGCCAACGGTGTGGACCAGGTCGTCGACCAGATCAAGCTCATGCGCACCGGACTCGATCAGGCTGCCGCGTTCCTGCTGTCCATGAAACAGAACGCCGCGTCACCGGCGATGGCGGGGTTCAACATTCCCCCTGAGGTTCTCGAGCTGCCTGATTTCAAAATGGCGTCGAAGATGTTCATCTCGCCCGACGGACATTCGGTGCGGTATCTGGTGCTGACCAAGCTCGATCCGTTCAGCGCCGCGGCGATGGATCAGGTCAATGCGATCAGCGACGCCGCCCGCAGCGCGCAGCCGAACACGTATCTGGCCGATGCCACGATCTCGATGGGCGGGTATCCCGCCGCGCTGCGCGACACCCGCGACTACTACCAGAAAGACATCCGCTTCATCATCGCGATCACGATGATCGTGGTGCTGCTGACGTTGATGCTGTTGCTTCGGGCGATCATCGCACCGCTGTATCTGGTTGGCTCCGTGGTGCTTTCGTACTTCGCGGCACTCGGTATCGGCGTCCTGGTTTTCCAGTACCTATTCCATCAACAGCTGCACTGGACGGTGCCGCCATTGGCGTTCGTGGTGCTGGTCGCCGTCGGGGCCGACTACAACCTGCTGTTCGCGTCGCGGCTGCGGGACGAGTCCGGCGACAGCACGCGGTACGGCGTGATCCGGACGTTGTCGTCGACCGGTGGCGTGATCACCGCGGCCGGGCTGATCTTCGCGGCGTCGATGTGGGGCTTGTTGTTCTCCAGCATCGGTACCGTGGTCCAGGGCGGGTTCGTCATCGGCGCCGGAATCCTGCTGGACACGTTCCTGGTCCGGACGGTGACCGTACCCGCCATGGCTACGCTGGTCGGAAAAGCGAACTGGTGGCCGTCACGATCGAGCTCGCAGGGGAGCGTCAAGGCATGAAGAAGCTACTCGCTGCGGCGACAACGCTGATCACGGTGTGCGCCACGGCCGGAATCGCGGCCGCCGACCAGCCGACTCCCGACCATCCGAACGGCGACGGTCCACCGATCGGCACACCTGGCCGGGGCTATGCCCTCGGTGGTGCGCACGTGCTCGGCATCCCCTACGACGAGTACATCCGCCGTACCGGCGCCCAGTGGTTCCCGGGCCTGGATCGGCAAATCGTCGACTACCCCGCCGGCCAGGTTCAGGGCCACACCCTGGAGCGGTTGTTCCCCGGTATCGGCAAGCTCGACGACAACTTCCCGGGCCTGGGTATCGACGGCCCGAGCATCGGCGAGTCGGTCGACGAGGGTGAGGGCAACGTCATCCGGGCGGTTCAGGCAGGTGGACCGGGTACCGCGATCGGTCTGTCGGAGGGCGCGATGGTGCTCAACGCCGTGCAGAACCGGTTGGCCACCGATCCGAATGCGCCGCCGCCGGATCAGTTGTCGTTCGCGACCTATGGCGATCCGATCTCCCCGCACGCGTTCGGTGCCGGCTTCCTGGCCCAGAACTTTCCGGTCGGCAGTGTCGTTCCGGCGCTGGACTACCGGATTCCGCCGCAGGTGGACAGCCAGTACGACTCGTACCGGTTCGTGTCGGCCTACGACAGCATCGCCGACTGGCCGGACCGCCAGGACAACTGGATGGCGTTGGCGAATGCGGTCGTGGGCCTGGCGACCGGACACACCGCCGTCGCGTTCACCAACCCGAGCATGGTCCCGCCGCAGAACATCAGGACGACAGTCAACTCCAGGGGCGCGAAGACGACGACGTACCTGATCCCGGAACAGCACCTGCCGCTGGTGTTGCCGTTCAAGTACCTCGGCGTGGACGAAGGGACGCTCAACAAGCTGGACGCGGTGCTCAAACCCTCGGTGGATGCCGGATATTCGCGCAATGACGACCCGCTGACCGCGCCCATCGAGGTCGACCCGGTGAACGGCTACGACCCGGCCGCCGTCACGGCGCCGGCCACGCAGGCCGCCTTCGGTGGCGGCACCGATCCGCTGTCGCAGCTGACCGCGGGGCTGCAGTACGTGTTGAACCACGGTCCCAGCGCACACTGAGCCGCGCGGCCGACCGATCTCAGACGCCGAGTAGACCTGCCGCGAGCAGCACGACGCCGACCACGGCCAGCAGCACGGCCACCTCGCGGCGGCGTCGCGCCCGAACCCAGCCATGCAGTCGGGTCATCGCCGCATGCGTGCGCTGCGGGGCCGCCAGGTAGGCCAGCAGCGGAATCTCGACGAGCGCGAAGGCGATCACGGTGAACGTCAGCAACGCACCGAGTCGGACCGCGGGATCGGTGGTGCCCGCGCCGATCACGGCCAACGCCGCCAGGTAGTCCACCGAGGGCAGCGCGATCCCCAGACCGGCGACTCCGGCGACCCACAGCGAGGGGCCGTCGAGCAGACGGCTCAACCACGCCGGTACCGTCCGGTCACGGCGGCCCTTGGTGACCGCCAGAACGGCCGCGGCCGCCAGGGCCAGCGCACCGATCACGATCTGCACTCGCGGCAGGGTGAAATGCGCCGAGGCCGGTATGTGCGATTCCAGCGCGAACAGCACCACGGCGCCGACCGACAAACCCATCACGAAGCCACCGCACAGGAACGCGGCCAACTGCAGATGCGGGCGGGGACGATTCAGCATCACCACCGACATGCCGATGCGAAACGGTTCCAGACTGACGGCCACGGCCATCACCAACAGGGTGAACCACATCGGATGATCAGCTACGCATCCAACCGCACGAACTGTCCTTGCCGATACTGTTCGATGCACGCGGCCCGGCGGATCTTGCCGCTGGTGGTGGTCGGCATGGACCCGGGCTCCACCAGGACGATGTCCGCTACCTGCAGACCGTGTGCCCGCGAAATAGCCGCGACCACATCGCTTTTGACCGATTCGAGGTCGGTGTCGTCGCGGACCTTCAGTTCGACGACGGTGACCAGCTTTTCGGTCTCCTCATCGGACACCGCGATCGCCGCGACCCGGCCGCCGGTGATCTTCTGCACCGTCGCCTCGATGTCGTCGGAGTAGTGGTTGCGGCCGCGCACGATCAGCATGTCCTTGATACGTCCCACGATGAACAGGTCACCCTCGGAGACGAAGCCCTGATCGCCCGTCCGCAGCCAACCGGTCGGCGGGACATCCCCCGCCGGTCGGGCCAACGTCGCGCCGAACGCGGAACCGGTCTGCTCGGGTTTGCGCCAATATCCGGCCGAGACGTTCTCGCCGTGTGTCCAGATCTCGCCGACGGTGCCGTCCGGGCATATCTGGCAGCTATCGGCGTCGACAATCCGCACGAGGGGAGACACCGGCAGTTGGTACCGCAACAACTGGGTGCCACCGGGCTTACGAATGGCATTGCCCAGCGTCAGTTCGTCGGCATCGAACTCGACCACCTCCGGCACCCGGGCGGCTCCGCCGCTGGCGACGTAGACCGTCGCCTCGGCCAGACCGTAGGACGGGGCGACCATTTCGGGCCGAAAACCGTTGGGCGCGAGGCGTTCGTTGAACCGCACCAGGGTATCGGGATGGATCCGTTCGGCTCCGTTGATGATGCCGATGACCCGGCTGAGGTCCAGCCCGTCGAGCTCGTCATCGGTGGCCCGTCGTGCGGTGAGGTCGAACGCGAAGTTCGGTGCGCCGGACCACGACGTGTCGGAACGGGCCATCATCTGTAGCCATCGCGCCGGGCGGCTCAGGAACGCGATCGGGCTCATCAGGTCGGCGTGATTTCCGCTGAGAATGGGCGCAGCGATCCCGAGCATCAAACCCATGTCGTGATAGAACGGCAGCCACGAGACCAGGCTGGTGTCCGGCGGGAACTTGCCGCCGTGGTGGGCCAGGTATTCGGCCATCAGCTGCTCGAAGTTCGCCACCAGGTTGCGGTGCGAGATCATCACGCCGGCAGGCAGCCGCGTCGATCCCGACGTGTATTGCAGATACGCGACTTCGGGACCGTCGTGCAGGTCGGCAGCGTCGGCTGCGGGTGCGTCGAGATCGAGCGTGTCCACGGCGATCGTGGCGATCACGGCGGCGCCGTCATCGACGTACTGTGCGGCCACCTCGAACACCGCCGAGGTGGTCAGCACGACGGTCGGCGACGTATCGGTCACCACCGCGCTGACCCGCTCGTCGTGGGAACCGGGCACCGGTACCGAGAGCGGGACGGCGATGAAGCCGGCCTGCATGGCGCCAAGGAACGCGACGATGTAGGCCAGGCCCTGCGGAGCGATGATCAGCGCCCGGTCGCCCGGGGCGCCCTGCTGGCTGATCTCCTGCGCGACGTTGAGGGTGCGACGGTACAGCTGGGACCAGGTCAGGCTTTCGGCGACGCCGTCCCAATCCCGGTCGTAGTCGGTGAACGTGAAGGCGACGTCGTCTGGCGTCGTACTGGCGCGGTCGCGCAGCACGGACAGGATGGAGACGTTCGGCACTGCCCAAGGCTACTTGGGCGGACATGTGAGCTGCGCCCGCCCCTAGGCGTCTCAATTGACCTCTGGGCGGGATCTGATCTGGCCGCAGCCGACCGCGACGTGGGAAGATGTCAGCGTTATGAGCAACACAGAGCTGAGCCCCGCCTCGCTGCGTGAGGCGTTCGGCCATTTCCCGTCCGGGGTCATCGCGATCGCCGCGGAAGTCGACGGTGTCCGGGTGGGCCTGGCTGCCAGCACCTTCGTGCCGGTGTCGCTGGACCCGCCGCTGGTCTCGTTCTGTGTGCAGAACAATTCCGAGACCTGGCCCAAGCTCAAGGACCTGCCGTCCTTGGGGATCAGCCTGCTCGGCGAATCACACGACGCCGCGGCCCGCACCCTGGCGGCCAAGACCGGCGACCGGTTCGCCGGGCTGGAGACGCATTCGCATTCCAGCGGTGCGGTGTTCGTGCACGGCACCAGCGTGTGGATGCAGAGCTCGATCGAGCAGTTGGTGCCCGCCGGCGACCACACCATCGTGGTGCTTCGGGTCCAGGACATCACTGTGCATGACGTGCCGCCGATTGTCTTCCATCGCAGCACGTTTCGCAGACTGGGCATCTAGCCCAGCCTGATCCCGCACCCGCCGTCAGCGCTTCTCGGCGAGTTCGTCGCGATAGCCGGCGATGCGCTGCTCGAGTTCGGCCGCATCGTCCGGGCGGCCCTGCTTGCGGGCCAACTCGGCACGGGCGGACAGCTCGCGAATCGCGGTGCGGATGTCGTTGATGCTGTGGACAGTCCCCATCTGTTCGAGGCTACTCACCTCCGATGGGAACCTTCATCGGCGAGCAGACATAAACGCCCCCGAACACTGGGCGTGTCGGGGGCGTTTACGTCTGCTCGCGTGGGAAAGCTACTTGTCGCGACGGAACAAGATGTTGCCCAGCCAGACCACCGGGTCGTACTTCTTGTCGGCCACGCGCTCCTTCATCGGGATCAGCGCGTTGTCGGTGATCTTGATGTGCTCGGGGCACACCTCGGTGCAGCACTTGGTGATGTTGCAGAAGCCGAGGCCGTTCTCGTCCTGGGCCATGTCGCGACGGTCGATGGTGTCCAGCGGATGCATCGACAGCTCAGCCTGGCGCATCAGGTAGCGCGGGCCGGCGAAGGACTTCTTGTTCTCCTCGTGGTCACGGTTGACGTGGCACACGTTCTGGCACAGGAAGCACTCGATGCACTTGCGGAATTCCTGGCTGCGGTTCACGTCCTCCTGCTGCATCCGGTAGTCGCCGGGCTGCAGATCCTTCGGGGGAGTGAACGACGGGATTTCCCGTGCCTTCTCGTAATTGAAGGACACGTCGGTCACCAGGTCGCGCATCACCGGGAACGTTCGCAGCGGAGTGATCGTGACGACCTCGTCCTCACCGAACGTCGACATCCGGGTCATGCACATCAGACGCGGCCTGCCGTTGATCTCGGCAGAACACGAGCCGCACTTGCCTGCCTTGCAGTTCCATCGCACCGCGAGGTCGCCGGCCTGGGTGGCCTGCAGCCGGTGAACGATGTCGAGCACCACTTCGCCGTCATTGACCTCGACGGTGTAGTCCTGCAGATCGCCGCCGTCCTCGTCGCCGCGCCAAACCCGCAGTTTCGCGTCGTAAGCAGCCATTGTCAGCCCTTCCGGTCCGGGTGCTCGGCCAGTTGATCGTCGGTGTAGTACTTCTCGAGTTCGGACAGCTCGAACGTGGCAAGCAGATCCGGCCGCATCACCGGCTGCTGCTCAGGTGTGACCGTTACGTCGGGCACGACAGCCTCGGCGTCGCCCGGTGCCACCCGGCACACCAGCAGCTTGTTGCGCCAGTGTGAATCCATCTTCGGGAAGTCGTCGCGGGTGTGTCCGCCGCGGCTTTCGGTGCGCGCCAGCGCGGCCTTGGCCACGCACTCGCTGACCAGCAGCATGTTGCGCATGTCGATCGCCAGGTGCCAGCCCGGGTTGAAGATCCGGCCACCCTCGACGACGACGTTGGCGTAGCGGGCCTTGAGCTCGTCGATCTTGCCCAGCGCCTCTTGGAGTTCACCTTCCTTGCGGATGATGCCCGCAAGGTCGTTCATCGACTGCTGAAGCTCGGCGTGCAGGGTGTACGGGTTCTCGGGGTTGTCCTTCGGCTCAAACGGAGCCAGCGCCAGCTTGGCTGCCTCGTCGACCGCCGCGTCCGAGACGGCGGGACGCTCCGAGAGCGCTCGCACGTAGTCGGACGCACCGAGGCCGGCGCGCCGGCCGAACACCAGAAGGTCCGACAGCGAGTTGCCGCCGAGCCGGTTGGAACCGTGCATACCGCCCGAGCACTCGCCCGCGGCGAACAGGCCCGGCGTCGCACCGGCACCGGTGTCGGGATCGACCTCGATGCCGCCCATCACGTAGTGACAGGTCGGACCGACTTCCATCATGTCCTTGGTGATGTCGACCTCGGCCAGCTCGATGAACTGGTGGTACATCGACGGCAGCCGGCGCTTGATCTCCTCGGCGGGCATCCGGGAGGCGATGTCGAGGTACACGCCGCCGTGCGGCGTTCCGCGACCCGCCTTGACCTCGTCGTTGATGGCACGGGCGACCTCGTCGCGAGGCAGCAGGTCAGGCGTGCGGCGTGCCGAGTCGTTGTCCTTCAGCCACTGGTCGGCTTCTTCCTCGGTTTCGGCGTACTGCCCCTTGAACACGTCGGGGATGTAGTCGAACATGAACCGCTTGCCCTCGGAGTTCTTCAGCACTCCGCCGTCACCGCGCACACCCTCGGTGACCAGGATGCCCTTCACCGACAGCGGCCAGACCATGCCGGTCGGGTGGAACTGGATGAACTCCATGTTGATCAGGCCGGTGCCGGCCCGCAGCGCGAGCGCATGCCCGTCGCCGGTGTACTCCCACGAGTTCGACGACACCTTGAACGACTTGCCGATACCGCCGGTGGCCAGCACCACGGCAGGCGTCTCGAACAACACGAACTTGCCGGTCTCGCGGTAGTAGCCGAACGCGCCGGCCACCTTGCCGTCGTCGAGGATCAGGTCGGTGATCGAGCATTCGTGGAAGACACGGATGCGGGCCTCGTAATCGCCCAGCTCCTTCTTGTCCTCCTGTTGCAGCGAGACGATCTTCTGCTGCAGGGTCCGGATGATCTCCAGGCCGGTGCGGTCACCGACGTGCGCCAGGCGCGGGTAGGTGTGGCCACCGAAGTTGCGCTGGCTGATCTTGCCGTCTTTGGTGCGGTCGAACAGAGCACCGTAGGTCTCCAGCTCCCAGACCCGGTCCGGGGCTTCCTGCGCGTGCAACTCGGCCATCCGCCAGTTGTTCAGGAACTTGCCGCCGCGCATGGTGTCACCGAAGTGCACCTGCCAGTTGTCCTTGGTGTTGACGTTGCGCATGGCAGCGGCACAGCCACCCTCGGCCATGACGGTGTGTGCCTTGCCGAACAGTGACTTCGTCACCACGGCGACCTTCAGACCCCGTTCGCGGGCCTCGATCACCGCTCGTCGGCCCGCGCCGCCGGCACCGATCACGACCACGTCGTAGGAATGCCGTTCGACTTCCACCGTCATTTGACCTCGCTAAAGCTATGGATTTTCAAAGTTCTTGTCAGCCAACGAATCTCAGGTCAGAGATGGTGCCGCTGGCCACCAGCATGACGTAGAAATCGGTGAACATCAGAGTGCCGAGCGTGATCCAGGCGTACAGCTTGTGCCGGGTGTTGAGCTTGCTGACCTGAGTCCAGATCCAGTAGCGCACCGGATGCTTGGAGAAGTGCTTGAGCCGGCCGCCGGTGACGTGCCGGCAGGAGTGGCAGGAGATCGTGTAGACCCACAGCATCACCACGTTGCCGACCAGAATGATGTTGCCCAGTCCGAATCCGAAGCCGCCGGGGCCGGTCTCGGAGTGGAACGCCACGATCGCGTCGTAGGTGTTGATGATCGAGATGATGCCGGCGATGTAGAAGAAGTACCGGTGGGTGTTCTGGATGATCAGCGGAAAGCGGGTCTCGCCAGTGTATTTCGCGTGCGGCTCGGCCACTGCGCAGGCCGTCGGGGACTGCCAGACCGAGCGGTAGTAGGCGCCGCGGTAGTAGTAGCAGGTCAACCGGAACAGCAGCAGGAACGGCAGCGACAGGAAGGCGTACGGCAGCAGCGACAGCGGCCCGGTCGCGGGCAGGATCTGCGGCCAGAAGTCGCTCGCCTCACCGCATGCCTTGGAAAGGCACGGCGAGTAGAACGGCGTCAGGTAGTGGTACTGCGGGACGAAGAAGTGGTCTCGCTGGAACGCGCGCACCGTCGCATAGATGACGAACGCCGCGAATCCGAGGTCGGTCCAGATCGGCGCTTTCAGCCAGTTGTCGGTCCGCAGCGTGCGTTGCGGTATCTGGGCACGGCCGGGTGAGAAGACGCCGGTCTTCGGGCGGTTAGCCGCAGGTGCGCTCATCTACTGTGATCCCCTTCGCATGAACTCATCGGAGGGTACCCAGATCACGGCACCCGGTTAAATTCGGGGTCAGCGGCGGTTGTGGCCGCCCACGCCCTCGTCGTCGACGTCGCGCCAGAACGCGGAGTCGTATGGGGTGTCGGGGATCCCGATCTTCTCGGTCGACGTCACGGCCGTTTGCTGGGTTAGGGCAAGCTCATTGGCGTCGATATCGAGAAGTTCCACGTCATTGAGGATGCGCTCGGCATCATTGACGATTCGGCGCATTGCCGGACTGTCGGCGTAACGGCTCTTCAACGAACTCACGCAGCGCCGCAATCCACCGATCAGATGGTGAAGTTCGGCCAATTCTGTGGTGGTGGACAAGGGGACCTCCCTGGGCTGAAGGTGTTATGGATCACAGTACGACACCCGATGCTAGCCACATTCGGATCCCAACGTGAGACAGGTCACGTCGGGAATGGCGTTGCGGCAGTCGTGTTGGACAGCTCGGGATCAAGCCGATAGATAGGGGAACCTGGTGTCCGATAAGAGCAGTCTTGCCAAGCACGCCGACGCACTGCTGGCCTTGCATCAGCCGGGCAACCCGGTGGTGTTGCCGACGGTGTGGGACGCCTGGTCGGCGAAGCTGGCGGTGGCCGCCGGATTCGCGGCACTGACCGTCGGCAGTCATCCGATGGCCGATTCCGTCGGCAAGCCGGACGGCGAGGGGATGAGCTTCGACGACGTCGTCGCCCGCGTCACCCAGATCACCTCGGCGGTGGACGTGCCGGTCTCGGTGGACATCGAATCGGGTTACGCGCAACCGGCCGAGCGTCTCATCGACGGTCTGCTGAGCGCCGGCGCGGTGGGCCTGAATATCGAGGACACCGTGCACAGCGAGGGCAAGCGACTACGGTCGTCCGCCGAGCATGCCGAACTGGTGCGCGCGCTGCGTGCCGCGGCCGACAGTGCCGGGGTCCACGTGGTGGTCAACGCCCGCACCGACCTGTTCCTGCGCAACGACGGTGACGACGCCGACCGGGTGGACCGGGCGATCGCCCGGCTGACCGAAGCGGCGTCCGCCGGGGCCGACGTGCTCTACCCGGTGGGCCGCCACGACCCGGAGACGTTGCGCCGCTTGGCAACTGAGCTACCGTTGCCGATCAACGCGATCGCGCTGCCGGAGTCCGACGACCCGGCATCGTTCGGGCCGCTGGGGGTCGGGCGGATCAGCTTCGGGCCGTTCTGGCAGCGGGCGCTGAGCGTGCGGGCCAACGAGATCCTGGACCGCTGGCGCTAGCAGTTCCATACCGAGCGTGGGGGACCCCGTCGAGAATCCGCGAAAACTCGACAAGAACCCCCACGCTCGGCGAGGTTTCTAGGCCTGTGCCGGCATCGCCGACGTGTCCGCGTCGTCGGTCGAGCGCTTGCGCGGCTGCGGGGGCAGGAAGTGGTAGTTGCCTCGCGGGTAGACCACCTGCGGCCACCAGAACCACCGGCCCAGCATCGTCGCAATCGACGGCATCAGCAGCGACCGCACGATGAACGTGTCGATCAGCAGGCCGATCGCGATCGTCGAGCCCATCTGGGCCAGCACGACGAGCTTGCTGATCATCATGCCCGCCATGGTGGCGGCGAACACCAGCCCGGCTGAGGTCACCACGCCACCGGTGCCCGCCATCGAGCGGATGATGCCGGTCTTCAGGCCGGCGTGGATCTCGTCTTTGAACCGGGATACCAGGAGCAGGTTGTAGTCGGAGCCCACTGCCAGCAGGATGATGACCGACATCAACATGACCAGCCACTGCACCTGGATCCCGAACAGGTCCTGCCACAGCAGCACCGAGATGCCGAACGACGCGGCGATCGAGCTGCCTGCCGTCCCGACGATCACCAGCGCGGCGACGACGCTCCGGGTCAGAATCAGCATGATCATGAAGATCAGCGTCAGCGAGGACACGACCGCGATCAGCAGGTCGTAGCGCGCGCCGTCGGACATGTCCTTGTACGTCGCCGCGACACCGCCGAGATGGATCTTGGCGTTCGACAGCGACGACATCTTCAACGCCTCTTGGGCGGCCTTGCGCTCGGAGTCGACGCGGGCGATACCGTCCACTGTCGCAGGATCACCCTCGTGGGTGATGAACATGCGGGTGGACTTGCCGTCGGGGGAGAGGAACATCTTCAGGCCGCGTTGGAAGTCCGGGTTCTGGAAGGCCTCGGGCGGCAGGAAGAACAGGTCGTCGTTCTTGGCCTGGTCGAAGCTCTCGCCCATCGCCAGGGCGGTGTCGTTCGACGCCTGCGACTGGTCCAGCAAGGCCTTTTGCGAGTTGTACGACGCCAGCGCGAGATCGCGGCTGACCTTCATCGAGGCGATCGTCTGCGGCAGCAGCGCGGTCAGCTGGGGTGCGAGGTCGGCCAGTTGGTCGGTATTGCCTTGCACCCCTTCGGTTGCGTCGGTCACTCGGTCGATTCCGTCAAGGGAGTCGAACAGCGACCGTGCGGCCGCGCACAGCGGGATGTCGTAGCAGTGCGGCTCCCAGTAGAAGTAGTTGCGCAGGGGCCGGAATTGGTCGTCGAAATTCGCGATGTTGTTGCGGAGGTCCTTGGTGATCTCCAGCAGTTCCTTCGATTTGGCGTCGGAGTCCAGTGTGAGCTGGGTCTGCTTGAGCGACAGTTGATACTGCTTCTCCAGGATGTCGATTGAAACATTCATCGCGTCAACGGTTTTCAGCTGATTGTTCAACTGGTCCCGCTGGAACGGCAGATTCATGTTGGTGGTCTGGCCGGCCACACTCGTCTGGAAAGGGATCGAGCTGTGCTGGATCGGAATACCCAGTGGCCGGGTGATGCTCTGCACCATCGCGATACCCTCGGTGTGCATCACGTTGCTGGCGACTTTGTTCAGCACCAGCATGTCCGCGGGATTGCGCATGTCATGGTCGGCCTCGACCATGAGGATGTCGGGGTTCATCCGGGCTTGTGAGAAGTGCCGGTCGGCGGCGGCGAATCCCTGATTGACCGGCGCATCCTTGGGCAGGTAGTACTGGTCGTTGTAGGCGGGTTTGTAACCGGGGATGGCCACGATGCCGATCAGCACCACGAACAGGCTGGCGACGAAAATCGGTGCGGGCCAGCGCACTACGGCGGTGCCGACCCGCCGCCAGAAGCGGCTCTGCGGTGGCCGCTTCGACTCGTAGAGCCCGACGCGGCTGCCGAGGTAGAGCACGGCGGGGCCGAGAGTGACAGAGATCGCCACGACCACGAGCATGCCTATCGCTACCGGGGCGCCCATGGTGCTGAAGTAGGGCAGGCGCGCAAACGACAGGCAGTAGGTAGCGCCCGCGATCGTCAGACCGGAACCCACGATCACGGGCGCGACGGACTTGAACGTGGCGTA
Source organism: Mycolicibacterium rhodesiae (assembly GCF_002086695.1). Taxonomy (GTDB): domain Bacteria; phylum Actinomycetota; class Actinomycetes; order Mycobacteriales; family Mycobacteriaceae; genus Mycobacterium; species Mycobacterium rhodesiae. The sequence continues at coordinate 145,601 of NZ_MVIH01000002.1, read as the reverse complement.
GTAGGAGTCGTCGCGGTCCAAGCCCATGCCGCGGTCTTCGCGATACCGGCCGAAGATGAAGATGCCGTAATCGGTGGCCGCCGCGATCGCCAGCATCGTCAGGATGTTGCCTGCGAACGTCGTCAGGCCAAAAGCGCCGTTGATAGCCAAAATCGACACCACGCCCCGGGCGGTCAACAGTCCCAGGAACGTCAAGAACAGCTGGATCAACGTGGTGCGGATCGAGCGGTAGACGACCAGCAGCATGCCCGCGATGGCGGCCAAGGTGATCAGGGTGATCATCGCGAGGCTGGCGTTACCGATGACGTGCAGGTCGTCGGTGAGCGCGGCCGGGCCGGCGACGTACGCCTGGACGCCCGGCGGTGCCGGGGTCTCCTTGATGACCTTGCGAACGGCGTCCACGCCTTCGTTGGCCAGCGTCTGGCCTTGTTCGCCTGCGAGGTTCAGCATCACGTAAGACGCCTTGCCATCGGCACTTTGAGCGCCGGCAGCAGTCAGCGTGTCACCCCAGAAGTCCTGGATGTGCTGGATGTGCTCGGGGTCCTGCTCCAGCTTGCGGATGATCTCGTCGTAATACTGGTGGGCGTCCGGGCCGAGCGGCTTCTGGCCTTCTATGACGACCATGATCGTGCTGTTGGAGTTGAACTCTTTGAAGTTGGCCCCCATCAACTTCATCGCCTTCATCGACGGGGCGTCCTCGGGTGCCATTGGCGCCGAGTGCATCTCGCCGACGATTTCGAGCTGGGGTGCGACGACGTTGACCAGAACGGCTATCGCGATCCAGAACAGCACGATCGGCAGCGCGAGGATGCGCAATAGGTGCGGGAGAACAGGACGCTTCGGCTTGCTGGCGGGTTCGGGCGCGGTGACGGTGTGGGTCATGCCGACTTCACCAGGCAGTAGGTCTGGGCGTTGACGCCATCGGCGGATTGCTCCTCACGAACGATTCCGTTCACAGTGACGCGGCATCCAATCTGATCGCCGTCGGTCCGCGCCATGAGGCTCGCGCTGACTGCAGGCAGGGTTGTCGACAGGGTGATGGACCAGGGCAGCGGGACGGTGACGGTGTGCACCTTGGCTTCCGGGTCGAAATAGCTGATCTGGGCGTTGGTTCCCGGCGCGCCGTACACGTCGTAGACCATCACCTTGGGGTTGAACTGGACGATCTCGATGCCCGACCCGGCCCCGGCGTTCAGGTCCTGGGACGCGAACATCTTGTGCAGTCGCGAGACGACAAGTCCGGAGACGGACAGCACCACGATGAGAACCAACGGTATCCAGATGCGCTTGAACACGCGGCCGACCGGAATAGCTTTCACCCGAACACCTTCCGTCACCTGCCCGGCCGCGGCGCGGCCGACCCTTCTTCTACGTGCTCGCCAATGCCATCTGTCCCGCAGTCGGCATTGGCGACGAGCCGGCCGATGAGCGGCAGGGCCACTCGTGCCGAGAGCCACAGCGCGGACTGCTCTTCGGGCGTCAGTGTCGTCATCAATGCCGCCAGACGTTCCCGGCGTAAACGCTTGCGGTCATCAAGCAACGCCTGACCCTCGGAGGTGATTCCGATCAGGCAGGCCCGGCCGTCGTCGGGGTCGGGCAGCCGGGTCACCAGCCCGGCGCGTTCCAGCCGCTGGACCAATTGGGTCATCGACGGCTGGCTGACGCCTTCCTTGCTGGCCAGTGTGGTCAACCGGACGGGGCCCTCGCGGTACACCCGGTTCATCGTGAATGCCGCCGACGCGCTGAGATCGGCACGGTCGCTGAGGAATCGGATGGTCAAGTCCATCGCCTGGTCGAGGGCATCGCCCACGCAATCGCTGACGTCGAGATCGGTCAGCTGTTTTGCCACTGGGTATCTATATCACGGGGGCTATGTAGCAGCAATCGGTTCACGAGCTGCTCGGCCCACAGGCGGCTCCCAGGGTGAGGTCGTGTCCCGGTGGAGGCCCTGCCGGGCCCAATCTCAACAACGTGTGTGCTGGGTTATATTCCGCCCACTATCTATTGTGCGCTTACCAGACGTCGCCGAGGCGCCAGTCGCACGCCAGCTCCGCCGTGGCGTCGACCTCGACGTCAACCGGCAGGACGAAGATCGAACCGTCGTCAGCCGGGGTGCGGGTTGAGCCGCCCGGAGCCAACACCGAGGTCGGACCCTGCCAGTGCAGCCACCCGCGGGGCCGGTAGATCGTCTCGCCGAGCGGGGTCGAACTGAGGGCACCGATTTGGTAAGCGCCACGGATCACCTGCTCGACGGCGTCGAGCACGGCATGGGCCAGTCCCTGCCCCCGCCAGTCGTCACGCACCGCGACGGCCTCGACATAGCCACAGCGCAATGCCGTGCCGCGGTAGAGCAGTCGGCGCTGGACTACGGCCGCGTGGGCGATAAGCGCGCCGCGGTGGGCGATGATCGCGTGCATCCCGCCGAGTGCGTGTTCCCAGTCCGAGTCGGTGAAATCGGCCGGGCCGCCGAACGCGTCGGTGAGCATCTGCCGGGCGCTGTGGCGGGTCTCGGCATCCAGGTCGCTGGTGTGGATCAGCCGGGCGGTGTGAACCTGCGCGTGCACACCCTCAGCTCTACCAGTCCGGCGAGCCGTCCGCTGGGATACGAGGTGTAGTCCAGCGCAGTCGCACCGCTTGGCCGGCGCGGATCTGCGCCACCCTGTCGGTATCGGCGTCGGTGACCACGCCGATGACGGGGTAGCCCCCGGTGACCGGGTGATCGGGGCCCAGGATCACCGGTTGGCCGTTGGGCGGCACTTGAATTGCGCCGCGCGTCGCCCCTTCGCTGGGCAGCTGGCGGTCGGGCCACCGGTACGTCAGTGGGCGACCGGTCAGTCGCATGCCGACTCGGTCGCTTCGGTCGGTGGCCACCCAGCCGGTGTGGACCAGGGCGTCGGGGTGGGGGAACCAGTCGTCGCGCGGTCCGGGCACAACGCGCAGCTCGATTCGGCCCGTGGCGATCGCGGCCACCGGCGCCTGGTCGAGTTCGGGGTAGTGCTCGCTCTGGGCGCCCACCGCAAGCACGTCGCCCACCCGCAAAGGCGGGGGCCCGATTCCCGACATCGTGTCGAAGCTGCGCGAGCCGAGCACCGGTTCGACGTCGATCCCGCCGCGCACCGCGAGGTAACTACGCAGGCCGGCGCGCGGTGCGCCGAAAGAGATCACTTCTCCGGCTCGAACGCGATGAATACTGTTGGTGCCAAACGGAATTCCGCCTACCGCGGGATCGGCGTCGGCGCCCGTCACGGCGATGTCGACGTCGCCGCCGCGTACCCGCGCGGCGAATCCGCCCAGGGTGATCTCCACGGTCGCGTGGTCGTCGGGGTTGGCCACCAGCCGGTTGGCCAACCGGTGTGCGTCGCGGTCAGCCGCTCCCGAGCGGGTCACCCCGACGTGCGCCAGACCGGGCCTGCCGAGATCTTCGAGCAGCGCCAGGGGGCCGGTCCGCAAGACTTCGAGCGCGATCATGACCGGCCCCGCGTGATCGCCCGGAACCGTACCCACATGCCGGGCAGGAGCAATGCGGGCTGCGGGCGTCCGGTGTCCCACAGCACCGCGTCGGTGCGTCCGATCAGCTGCCAGCCGCCGGGCGAGGGCCGTGGGTAGATTCCGCTGAAATCGCCTGCCAGGCCCACCGATCCGGCCGGCACCGCGGTGCGGGGGTCGCTGCGCCGTGGCACCGTCAAACGGGAGTCTCCGCCGACGAGGTAAGCGAAACCCGGTGCGAATCCGCCGAATCCGACTCGCCACGGCGTTCGGGTGTGGGCCTCGATCACCTCGGCGGTTGTCATGTCGGTGTGCCGGGCGACGTCGCCGAGGTCGGGGCCGTCGTAGGTCACGTCGATCGTGACGTCGGCCTCGCCGCTGGGATGGTGCTCGACGCGGCCGGGGTCGATGCGCAGCTGGGTGAGGCGGTGGCGCGTCGGCGCTTGGTCGGACGGGTCGTCGAGTGTGACCAGCACGGTCCGGGCGGTCGGCACGACATCCAGGACACCGGGCAACCGTGCCGCCCGCAGCGTCGCGGCCAGTGCCAGCACCTCGTCGGTGGACGGGCACTCCAGCAGCAGCGCCCGGTCGCCATAGTCGCGAATCGTGTTGGACACCATGGGGTTTGTCGCCCTTGCCGAAGATCAGACCATCAGGGTGTAGGTCGGCTCGTGACGCTTGATGTATCCGATGACCCGATACGTCACCGGCAGCATGACCACTTCGACGGCCGTCTTGTAGACCCAGCCCAGCGCGGTGTAGGTGACGAAGTCGCCGAAGCTGGTGATGCCGATGGCGCCTGCGGCGATGCTGCAGAACACCAGGGTGTCGCCGAGCTGGCCGGCGAAAGTCGAGCCGACCAGCCGTGCCCACAGGTGCTTTTCCTTGGTGCGTTCTTTGATCTTGACGACGGTCCACGCGTTGATGGTCTGGCCGACGATGAAGCCGGCCAGGCCGGCGACGATCAGCTGGGTGTAGGCATGGACGATGTTCTCGAAGTGTTCCTGGTTGGTGTAGAAGTCGGCTGACGGCAGATAGATCGTCACCCAGAACGCCAGCGCCGCCAGGATGTTCATCGCGAAGCCGAGGATGATGGCTCGGCGCGCGGCCTTGAATCCGTACACCTCGGACAGCACGTCGCCGATCACGTACGTCAGCGGGAAGACGATGAACCCGCCGTCGGTGATGATCGACCAGTTCCCGATGACGGGCCCGAATGCGACGCCTTTGGTGGCGGTGACATTGGAGATGATCACCAGAGCCGTGAAGACCGAAACGAAGACCGGATAGTAGCGAGAACCGACCTGCGCGAATCCGGGAGTGGGGACGTCGGCGCGTGCGGTGGCCTGGCTGCTTGTCACAGGTGCCATCCAAGCACGGCAGGTCAGCCCAGCGCGCGTGACAGCAGCGGCGGCAGCTGATCGGCCACCACCGGGTAGGACAGCGGCGAGGCGAACGCGATCGCCCCGGCGAGGTCAAGGCCGGTGAACACGTTGCGGTTCGGTTTGGCAGCGGCCAGCTTGGCGACTTCAGGATCGGCGGACAGCGCCGCTTGATCGGCGTCGCTCTCGGTGGACCAGATCAGCACATCGGCGGAGTCGAGGGCGTCGGCGAGCTTGTCGCGGGGGATCGCTGCCCGATGGTCGTCGACGGCATAGGCCGTGATGCTGTCGGCGATCTGCAAGCCCATCGCGGTCAAGAAGTCGGTGCGCCAGCCGGGCAGCGTCGCGGTCAGGGTGCCGCCGGTGAAGCTGCCCGCCAGCAGCACCGCCTTCTTGTCTTTGAAAGCGGGATTGTTCTTGGCCACGTCGGCGAACTTGGCGTCGACGTCGGCGATCAGTTGCTTCATCTGCCTGCCCTGGAACACCGCGGTTCCCACTGCGGCGGCCTGGTCCTTCCACGGTTCGAAGAAGGCGTCGTCGTCGGACTGGGCGATGGTCGGTGCGATCGCCGACAGCTTCTTGTACGTGTCCGCGTCCAGCCCGGCGTTGACGGCAACGATCAGGTCAGGTTTGAGTGCGGCGATCTGGTCCACCTGAATGCCGTTGTCCAGGTTGAGGACAACGGGCTGGGCCGACCCGAGCTTGGCTTGGGCCCACGGCCACACGCCGAAGGGTTGGTCACCGAACCAGGTGGTCACCGCGACGGGGACGACGCCGACCGCCAGCAGATCGTCCTGCTCGGTGAAGCCCGCGCTCACGACTCGTTTCGGTGGTGCCGCGATCGTGGTTTCGCCGAAGATGTGCTTGATGGTCACCGAGGTGGGATTGGCGTCGTCACCGGATGTGTTCGACGAACACGCCGCCGCAACCAGCACCCCCGCCGCGCCGGCGGCTCCCAGGAATCCACGCCTCGTCCACTGCGCGCTCACGGCGCGAGATTAACCCACCACCAGCGAGATGCCGAGTCCAATCATTGCGACGGCAATCAGACCGTCGAGGATGCGCCACGTCAGCGGAGTCGCGAACAGCCCGGCCAACCGACGCGCGCCGAACCCCAGGCTGAAGAACCAGACGACGCTGGCGGTCACCGCTCCGGTGCCGAACAACCAGCGACTGTCGGCATGTTGATTGGCCAGCGTTCCGAGCAGCACGACGGTGTCCAGATACACGTGCGGGTTGAGGAAGGTCATGGCAAGACAGGTCAACAGCACCGAGATCAGTCGGGTGGAGCCGTCCTGCGCCGGCGCCATGCTGGCCGATTTCAGCGCTCGGCGTGCCGCCATGGCGCCGTACCCGAAGAGGAATGCGGCCCCGCCGATCTTGGCCACGGTGACGGTGTTCGGGTGCGCGGTGATGATGGCACCGATTCCGGCGATGCCGGCGGTGATGAGCAGCAGGTCCGAGACCGCGCACACGCTGACCACCGCCAGGACGTGCTCACGCCGAATGCCTTGACGCAGGACGAACGCGTTCTGCGCGCCGATGGCGGCGATCAGCGTGAACGACGTCAAGAATCCGACGAGCAGGGGTGAGGTCATGCCTCGACGGTAAGAAGGACCGACACAACAGTCCAACTAAAGTTACTTGCGGTGGTTAAGCACCGCTAATGCGTGAGCGGCGTCAGCAGATGGCGGCGGCCGCGATGAGCCCGAACGAGATGAGCACGATGCTCAGCACGAACGCTGCGTGACCCATCGACAGTGCCACGACCACGCCGACGACACCGGCGACGAAGATCGCGACCATCAGGAAAGCCATCAAACCGGAGTGCGGATTGATGGCAGCGCGGGGGAGCGGCACGACTCTCGGTCCTTGAGGACGTTCCATGGAGCTCATCGAACACCTCCGGTTGTGACCTGGCTCATCATTCGGAGTATAGGTGATAGAGATCACAAACAAGCCACGTTTGCTGCGCAGCCGCGCGGCATTCGTGCACGTCACGACTAGAGGCCGATCCGCTCCAGGGCGTCATCGACTTCCTCCGCGGCCGCCTTGTCGCTCTTGCCGTCGGCGATCGCCTGCCGGTACATCGCGACGAAGTCCGTTCCGGCCATCGCGAACCGCGCGTCCCAGGCGGCCGAGTCGTGGCGCCAGTAGCCCATGACGTCGTACTGATCGATGGTCCAGCCGCAGCCACGCAGGTGCTTGCGGACCTCTCGCGATGCGCCCGCCTCCCCGCCGAACCAGCAGTAGCCGCCAGCGGGCAGCTCGAGGTCGCGGACCAGCTGCGCGAGCCGGCTCGCGCCGGCGCCGTTCCCGCTGCCCAGGCTGGGTATGAGGGTGACACCGGCCCGGGTCGGCAGATAGTCGAGATCGCCGCGATCGAGTGCCTCGACCACGACCGTGGTGGAGACCGTCGGTGGCGACTCGTCCATGATGCGGGCCAACGCGGGTAGTCCTGCGAGATCGGCCACCAGCAGCTGCCACGTCGTACCGGGTGGCGGCCGGTACCACGCGCGTGCATGGTCCAGCCCGACGCGATCGCCCACCCCGGCGGTCTGCGCCCACCTGCTGCCGGGGCCGCCGGGGTGCACCAGAATGTCGAGATCGAGGACGTTCCCGGCCTGGCGCCGCACGGAATACGTGCGGCCCTGGTTCGGTGACGCCACGTCGAAGTACACCCCGACCGCGGAATCGGCGCCCGGCCCCAGGGCCAGCGATTCAGGGGAGTCCACCCGCAGCCGGAGCCGACGCAGCCGGGGGTTCGGCGCGAACGACTCGACGACGGTCGCGGGCGTGAAGCTCATCAGACCGCCCCGGCCGCTCCGAGTGTGGTGGCGGTCAGCGTGGCGACAAGAGTGTGTTCGTCGGTGTGGATGTCGCCGTGCAACCAGCCGATGATCAGTTCCGTCGCCGCGGTCACCGCTGCCCGGGTCGCCAGCAGGCGGTCCACCGACGGCTTCGGTTCGCCGGTGAACGGCATGGCTTCGGCAGCGATCCGCTCGGTGAACTCAGCCACTTCCCGCTGCTGGAGTTCGCGCAGCCGGGGAAACCCGGGCGACTCCATGTAGAGCCGGGCGTCAGCCGCACTGGCGACCAGCGTATGGACCACGGTCTGCAGGACGCCGTGGGCCCGATCCGGCAGCGGAACTGTGGTGAGCACTTCCTCCATCGCCGCTTTGAGCCTGCCGTACAGGTCTGCGGCGCAGGCGTCCAGGAGATCGTCCTTCGTGCTGAATTCGGCATAGAAGTAGCGCTTGCTCAATCTCGCCCGCTGGCAGACCAGGTCGACGGTCAGCGGGGCCACGCCGACCTCGGCGATCAGGGCGCGGGCGGCGTCGAGCAGCCGTGCACGGCGCTCCTGCGAGCGCTGCAGGGAACTGAGCCCGCCGTAGGTGCGTCCTTCGACAACCATGACGCCATCTTGACCCATTGTGTGTGCCACGCCATAATCCAGAACGAATTCGTTCCAGATTACTCGCATGGCGCAAGGAGTCACCGATGACGACCCGGATCATGGATGAGGCGGCGCGCGTCCTGGCCAACCCGCAGGCCTACACCGACGAGGCGGGGCTCCACAGCGCGCTTGCTCACCTGCGTGCCCATGCTCCTGTGTCGTGGGTGGACGTCGACGGTTACCGGCCGTTCTGGGCGATCACCAAACACGCCGACATCATGGACATCGAACGGCAGAACGACCTGTTCACCAACGACCCCCGTCCGATCCTGGTGGTGCAGGACCTCGACGACAAGCTGCGCGCCGACCGGGAAGCCGGGGCGGGCCTGAGCACACTGATCCACATCGACGACCCGCATCACCGCGACTTGCGCAAGATCGGTGCCGACTGGTTCCGACCGAAAGCCATGCGCGCGTTGAAGGTTCGCTGCGACGAGCTGGCCAAGATGTACGTCGACCAGATGGTGGAGCGCGGACCGGAGATCGATTTCGCCCAAGAGATCGCGGTGAACTTTCCGCTGTATGTCATTCTGACGCTGCTGGGCCTGCCGGAGTCGGACTTCCCGCGGATGCTCAAGCTCACCCAGGAGCTGTTCGGCGGCGACGACAGCGAGTTCCAACGCGCTGAGGACAAAGACGCGATGATCGCGGTGCTGCTGGACTTCTTCGGGTACTTCTCGGCGTTGACCGCCTCGCGCCGCGAGCATCCCACCGAGGACCTGACGTCCGCGATCGCGAATGCGACGATCAACGGAGAACCGTTGTCCGACATGGACACCGCCTCCTACTACGTGATCGTCGCCAGTGCCGGCCACGACACCACCAGTGCCGGAATCGCGGGTGGTCTGATGGAACTCATCCGCAACCCGGGTGAGCTCCAGCGCCTGCAGGACGACCCGTCGCTGATGGGCACCGCGGTCGAGGAGATGATCCGCTGCGTCGTGCCGGTCAAGGAGTTCATGCGCACCGCCCAAGCTGACACCGAGGTCCGCGGCGTTCCGATCGCCAAGGGCGAAGCCGTACTGCTGTCCTATGTCTCGGCCAACCGCGACGAAGAGGTGTTCGCCGACCCGATGCGCTTCGACGTCGGCCGCGACCCCAACAAGCACCTGTCCTTCGGCTACGGCGTGCACTTCTGCCTGGGCGCCGCCCTGGCCCGCATGGAGATGAACAGCTTCTTCACCGAACTCGTTCCGCGGATCAAGTCGATCGAACTCGCCGGCGATCCCGAACTCATGGCCACCACCTTCGTCGGCGGTATCAAGCACTTGCCGATCCGATACGCCTTGAAGTGATTTCTCCGCGGCGACCCCCGCCAACGGCGATAATTGCCGGTGAGTCGGTCGCACGAGGGGAAGTACTGACGATGAAGAAGCTGGCAGCAGCGCTGTTGAGCGCCATGGCACTGGCTGTTGTACCGGTGGCCGTCGCACCCGGTGCGCATGCCGATGTATGCGGAGACGTCGGCGGACGTCATGTGAACGTCGGCGGGTGCACGAACGTCGCCGGCGATGTCGCCGTCGCGGGCGCGGTGGCCTCCGATGACGACGCTGCGGCGCAGGCGGCCTCTGGGCAGCCGCCGTGCTACACGCCGCAGGGTGTCCCGTACTACACCCCCGGTTCGGATCCCTGCTACTGAGCGCTCCCGGTGAGGCTCGCCTGGACGCGGGCCAACTCGCGGCGTTCGCCGCGATAGTGGAACTCGGCAGTTTCGAGGCGGCTGCCGATCGGTTGCATGTGACCCCGTCGGCGGTCAGTCAGCGCATCAAGGCTCTGGAAAAGCAGGTGGGCCAGGTGCTGTTGGTCCGCGGGAAGCCCTGTGTGGCAACGCTGGCCGGCACACCGCTGCTTCGGCTGGCCGCGCAGACCGCGATGCTGGAGGCCGAGGCCATCGCCGAGATGACCGGTGGTGGTGAAGGCGCGCCGCAGCCGCGGATAGCCATGGCGGTCAACGCCGACTCGATGGCGACCTGGTTCGTCCGGGTGTTGTCCGATCTGCCCGATGTGTTGTTCGACATCCGCATCGAGGATCAGGATCACTCCGCCCGGCTGTTGCGGGAGGGTGTGGTCATGGGCGCGGTCACCACCGAGCGCGCCCCGGTACCCGGCTGTCGGGTCCATCTGCTCGGCGTGATGCGGTATCTGCCGGTAGCCGGTGCCGATTATGTAAAGCGGTATTTTCCAGACGGTTTCACCGCAGAGCGGGTGAGAACGGCGCCGTCTCTTGCGTGGAATCGCGACGACGCTCTGCAGGATATGCTGGTGCGCAAGGCATTTGGACGTGCAATCAATCGGCCCGTCTCTTATGTGCCGACTGCGGAAGGCTTCGGCGCCGCGGTACACGCCGGCCTCGGATGGGGGATGTATCCCGAGCAGTCCGCCGCCGAGGCGCTCGCGGACGGATCGTTCGTCCAGGTCAGCGATGTCCACCTGGACATCCCGCTGTTCTGGCAGTGCTGGAAGCTCGATAGTCCCCTGATGGAGTCCCTGACCGCGACCGTATTGGCCGCAGCGAACGCACTGCGCAGGGGCTGACAGAAAGATCACAGTCACTGCACACCGGTTTGCCACCGTGCTGATGCGGATAACCCTGGCGACATGAACGCGAGTCGATTCCCCCGCTCCAAGATCGTCGCGGCAACGGTGGGTGCAAGCGCGGCCTTGGCGAGCGTGTTTCTGGTGGCGATACAGGTGGAGCGCGGTAGCGACGCGACGGTGATCTCCGATCCCGGAACCGTCTCCGCCCCGGTCACCAACACGATGACCACCGGCGTGACCACGAGTACGTCGCCGGGTCAGCCGTCGGTGTCGGCACCGGTCGCGACTCCGCAGATCACCACCACACCGACCTCCGCCGAGCCCGGCTAGCAGCGTAAGTGGGCAGAATTGCTGTGATGCACCATGATTGATCGGTTGGGCGAGAGATCGTGGAGATGTGAATGGTTGTAGTGGGTCGCAGGGCGCGAGTTCTGCTGTCGGCGGTGCTGGCTCTGATGGCAGTTCAGGCCGGTCGGGCTGTCGTAGCGCACGCCGATGATGTGCTGCCGCCGGTGAGCTTCACCACCACCTCGAATGCGCCGCTACACAACGGCGGCACCTACGGCATCGGCACCGTGATCGTCGCGCACTTCGACGCTCCCGTCGGTGATCGTGCTCTGGCCGAGCAGGCACTGCAGGTCGACACATCGCCATCGGTGGCCGGTGCGTGGCACTGGGTCGACGACCGCACCATGCACTGGCGGCCACCGCAGTACTACGCGCCGGGCACCGTGGTCACCGTGACACCCGGGCCCGGGGCGCCGGTCTCGTTCACCATCGGTGCGTCACATGTGTCGATCGCCGACGACGCGACCAAGCAAGTGACGGTGTTCGACGGCGGAAAGCTGGTCCGGACCATGCCTACATCGATGGGCCGAGGGGGCACCGAGAAAGTCGGCAACACCACCCTGAGCTTCTGGACCCAGCCCGGCGTGTACACCGTTCTGGACAAGAGCAATCCGGTGGTGATGGACTCCTCGACCTACGGACTGCCGATCAACTCGCATCTCGGCTACAAGGAGACGATCCCGTACGCGGTGCGCATCAGCACCGACGGCGTATATCTGCACGAGCTGGACGCGACGGTGTGGGCGCAGGGCAACACCGACACCAGCCATGGTTGCCTGAACCTCAACCGCGACAACGCAATCTGGTTCTACAACTTCTCGGTGCCCGGTGACGTGGTCGAAGTGCGCAACACCGGGGGTAAGCCGCTCCAGCTGTGGCAGAACGGGGACTGGAGCGTGCCGTGGGATCAGTGGGCCTAGCCGGCGTGGGGCGGTTTCGAGTAGCGACTACTCGTGACACCGGGTGTCCGTCCCACGAGACTGAGGGCGTGACATCCCCGCCCGCAGAGCCGCGACTCGCCGACATCGTCGAGTTGCCGCTGGGCCGGTTGGCCGACGATCGTGACCCGGCGGGCGAGGACGACGGGCGCGAGCCGGAGACCATCATCCTGCTCTGGTGACGGCCTGGATATGGCATGGTGAAATCCATGGCAGATGCCGTCGGAACTGAGAACGCACCCAGGCAACGAACATTCTTCGGGCACCCCGTCGGTCTGGCCAACCTCTTCGGCGTCGAGTTGTGGGAGCGCTTCTCCTACTACGGGATGCTCACGATTCTCGGCTATTACCTGTACTACTCGCTCACTGAGGGCGGTCTCGGCCTGCCGAAGGCCACCGCGACCGGCGTCGTGGGGGCCTACGGCGGCTTGGTGTATCTGTCCACGGTGCTGGGCGGCTGGGTCGCCGACCGGTTGCTCGGCATGGAGCGGACGGTGCTCTACGGCGGCGTCGTGGTCATGTTCGGCCACATCGCGCTGGCGGTGCTGCCCGGACTGACCGGGGTCGGCGTGGGCCTGGTACTGATCGCGCTGGGGTCCGGTGCGCTCAAAGCCAACGCGTCGTCGCTGTTGGGCACGCTCTATGAGGACGGCGACCCCCGTCGAGACGGCGGTTTCACACTGTTCTATCTCGGTATCAACCTGGGTTCGTTCGTAGGCCCGCTGATCACCGGCCTCCTGCAGACCAAGTTAGGTTTCCACTACGGGTTCGGTGCCGCTGCCGTCGGCATGGCGCTGGGCCTGACCCAGTACGTGGTGTTCCGGCGCAATCTCGGCAACCACGGCCGGACCCCACCGAATCCGCTGTCCCGCAGTCATTTCGTGCGCACCGCGAGCATTGCGGCAGCGGTCGTGGTGGTCGTGGTTGTCGCCTTCGTCTTCGGTTTGATCACTCTGGCCACCCTCTCTCAGGTGACCACCGGAATTCTGGTCGTCGCTTCGATCGGATACTTCGCGGTGATGCTGCGCAGCCCGCGTGTCGAACCGATCGAGCGCACGCGGGTGCGGGCGTTCATCCCGCTGTTCATCGCCAACGCGGTGTTCTGGTCACTGTTTCAGCAGATTTTCACCGTCCTCGCGGTGTACTCCGACGAGCGGATGAACTGGTCGATCTTCGGTTGGCGGGCACCGTCGAACTGGATCGGCTCGATCGAACCGGTGTGGATCATCCTGCTGTCCCCGCTCTTCGCGGCGATGTGGACCAAGCTGGGCCGCCGCGCACCCACCACCCCGCGCAAATTCGCCTACGGCGTCATCGGCATGGGTGTGGCGTTCCTGCTGTTCCTGCCAATGGCGGGAACGACGGGGCGCACCGTGCCCGCACTGTTCGTGGCGGCGATCATGGCCGTCTTCGCCATCTCCGAGCTGATGCTGTCACCGATCGGCCTGTCGGTGACGACACAGTTGGCGCCCAACGTATTTCGGGCGCAGATGATGGCGCTGTACTTTTTCTCGGTCGGACTGGGCACGTCGATGTCGGGCGTGCTGTCCGGGTACTACCACCCGGACCGTGAGTTCGCCTACTTCGGCATCCTCGGTGCGGTCGCGGTCGGAGTCGGCGTTGTCGTGTGGGCGTTCGCACCGCGGGTGAGCCGTTTGATGGAGGGCATCCACTAAGGCCGCGCTTCCAGCAGCCGCACCATCTCGTCGCGCATCTCGACCTTGCGTACTTTCCCGGTCACGGTCATCGGGAACTCGTCGACCACCCGCACATAGCGGGGGATCTTGTAGTGCGCCAGTTTTCCGGCCGCGAACGCCCGCACGCCATCGGCGTCCAAGGGTGCACTGCCGGAGCGCATCTTGATCCAGGCGCAGATCTCCTCACCGAAGCGCGGATCGGGCACACCGATCACCTGGACGTCGTCGATGTCGGGATGGGTGTGCAGGAATTCCTCGATCTCCCTGGGATAGACGTTCTCACCGCCACGAATGACCATGTCCTTGATCCGGCCGACGATCGTGCAGTAGCCGTCGTCGCGCATCACCGCGAGATCACCGGTGCGCATCCAGCCCTCGTCGTCGATCGCGTCTCGGGTTCTGCCCTCGTCGTTCCAGTAGCCGAGCATGACCGAGTAACCGCGAGTGCAGAATTCGCCGGTGGTACCGCGCTCGACGACCGCACCGGTGTCCGGGTCGACGATCTTGATCTCGACGTGTGGATGCGCGCGTCCCACGGTGGCGGTGCGCCGTTCCAGGTTGTCGTCGTGCAGGGTCTGGCAGGAGACCGGCGAGGTCTCGGTCATTCCATAGGCGATGGACACCTCCGACATGTTCAGCTCGTCGACACAACGCTTCATGATCTCGACCGGGCAGGGGGCACCCGCCATGATGCCGGTACGCAGCGACGAGACGTCGCGGTGCGCGAGGTCCGGATGCCCGAGCACCGCGATGAACATCGTCGGCACCCCGTACAAGGCCGTGCAGCGTTCCTGCTCCACGGCCGCAAGAGTTGCCGCCGGGTCGAAGCCGGCTGACGGGATCACCATCGTGGCACCGTGGGTGGTGCAGCCGAGATTGCCCATGACCATGCCGAAGCAGTGGTAGAACGGCACCGGAATACACAGCCGGTCACCGGGTCCGAAGTTGATCAGATCGGTGACGAAGTATCCGTTGTTGAGGATGTTGCGGTGCGAGAGCACCGCCCCTTTCGGGGAACCCGTTGTGCCGGAGGTGTATTGAATGTTGATCGGGTCCGACGGCGTCAGCGTCTCCATCCGGGCGCGCAACCGGTCGGTGGACACCGCCTCCCCGCGCTGCCTCAGCGACTCCCAGTCGGAGGAATCGAGGAACACCACCTCGGCCAGATCGGGCACCTCGGGGCGCACCTCGGCGACCATACTGCGGTAGTGGGATGACTTGAACTCGTTGACGCACAACAGCATTCGCACGCCCGCGTGCCGAAGCACGTAGGCCAGCTCATGAGTTCGGTACGCGGGGTTGATGGTCACCAGGATCGCGCCTGCCTTGGCGGTGGCGTACTGCACCACGGTCCACTCCGCGCAGTTGGGTGCCCAGATGCCGACCCGATCGCCCTTGTTGATCCCTGATGCGATCAACCCACGTGCCACCAGGTCGATCTCGCGGTTCAGCTCGGCATAGGTCCACGAGCGGCCGGTCGCGACCTCGACGAGTGCGTCCACATCGGGCTGCGCGGCGGCGGTGCGCTCGAAGTTGGCGCCGATCGTCTCGTCGAGGAGCGCGCTGTCACCGGGTCCTGCCGCATACGACCCTGGTGCACCGTACTGTTCGCGCAGAGCGCCTTTGAGCACCTTGCCACTGGCGTTGCGGGGCAAGGACGCGACGATCGCGATACGCCGCGGACGCTTGTAGGGAGCCAGGTGTTCCCGGCAGTGCGCCTCGATATCGGTCTCGCTCGGCGGGTCGCCCGGGTCGCAGGCCACGATCACCGCCAGCGGAGTTTCGCCCCACTTCGGATCCGGCACGCCGATGACCGCCACCTCGGCGACCTTCGGGTGCGCCGCCAGGACGTTCTCCACTTCGGCGCTGTAGATGTTCTCTCCGCCCGAAATGATCATGTCTTTCTTCCGATCGACCACGTAGATGTAGCCGTCCTCATCCTGCCGGACCAGGTCACCGGAATGGAACCATCCGCCGTGGAAAGCCGCCGCGGTGTGGGCGGCGTTGTTCCAGTACTCCTTCATCACCAGCGGACCCTGGTAGACGATCTCGCCGACCGCCCCAGCGGCGACGTCGTTCATGTCGTCGTCGACGATGCGGGCCTCGACGTTGAGCATCGGAGTTCCGACCGAACCGATCTTGCGGATCGCATCGTCGCCGCGCAGCAGGCAGGTGATGGGGCTGCACTCGGTTTGTCCGAACGCCGCGACGATCTCCGCATCGGGGAACGCCGCGGTCATGCTCTGCAGCAATGTGGTGGTCGCGGGGGCGGCGCCCCACCAGATCCGCCGCAGATACGACAGGTCCCACTGCCCGAGACGGTCCATCGCGCAGACTGCCTGCCACTGGGATGGGGTCATCCAACAGGAGGTGACCCGCTCGCTGACGATGGTGCACACCGTCGTCTCGGGATCGAATCCGCCGGAGGGCGGAATGATGACCGTGCCCCCGGTGAAGAACGCGGGCAGCATTCCCGATACCCCCGCGGTGTGGAACAGCGGCGCCACCCCCAGCCAGCACTCGTCGGGCAGGTGACCGAGCGTGGCGATCGAGCTGAAGGCGTGGAGGTAAAGGTTGCGGTGCGTCAGCACAGCACCTTTCGGGAACCCGGTGGTGCCCGAGGTGTACATGATGAAGGCGGGCTCCTCGTCGCCGACGACGATGTCGACGGGCTCGCCGGCGGCGTGGTCGATGGCGGACTGGAAGTCACCACCGATGGTCAGAACCGAATGCGCCGATGCCGCCCGGGCCCGCTCGACGACAGGGGCCAGCGCGTCGTCGACCACGACTGCCGCCGCACCGCTGTCGGCGAGCAGGTAGGCGATCTCGTCGGCCACCAGACGGAAGTTCAGGGGTACGACGACCGCGCCCAGTCGCAGTGTGGCGAACCAGGTCTCGACGACCTCGAGACTGTTCAGGCCCAGCACGGCGACCCGGTCTCCGCGGCCGATTCCGCGCTGGGCCAGTGCGTTGGCCAATCTCGTCACCCGCGTGTCGATCTCGCCGAAGGTGCCGCGACGGCGCGGGTCCGCGAAGCCGACGGTGTCGGGTCGCACCCGCGCGTGCCTGGCCAGGACATCACTGAGTGTGATCCCCGTCGATGCGGACGTCACAGGCCGGCCCGGTCAGCCAGGAGCGCCCGGTGCCTGCTGCTGCTGCCGAACAGCGCCTCGCAGGCCTTGGCTCGACGCAGATAGCGGTGCAGATCGTGCTCCCAGGTGAACGCGATGCCGCCGTGTACCTGGGTTGCGGTGTTCGCACACAGGGTGAAGGTGTCCGCCGCCTGCGCCTTCACCAGCGGCGCTGCGAGGCTGAGTTCATCGGGGTCGTCCGCGCTCAGCGCAGCGAACATCACCGCCACCCGGGTCGCGTCGATTTCGATCGCCATCTCGGCGCACATGTGCTTGACCGCTTGGAACGTTCCGATGGGGCGATCGAATTGAGTTCTGCTGCAGGCGTACTCGATGCTGCGGGCCAGACAGGCTTCGGCGCCGCCGAGCATTTCGGCGGCCAGTAATACTCGCGCGGTGTCCAGTACCCGTTCCAGATCGTCCCGGTCCGTGCCAAGGCGTTCGGCAGCGGCCTGCCGCAGCGCCACCCGAGCAACCGGCCGTGAGATGTCGAAGGAGGGGAGTTGTGTCACGTCGACTCCGGGCGCAGCGGTGTCGACCGCATACAGTCCAACGCCGTCATCGGTGCGGGCTGCGACGACGAGCAGATCGGTGCCGTGACCGTGCAGTACCGGACCGCACCCGCCGTCAAGCACAGTGCGGTCACCGTCTGCGGTGGCCGAGATTGTCGCCGACACGGCGTCACCGGCGCCGGGCCCGGTCGCCGCGAACGCTGCCACGAGCGCCCCGCTGAGCAGGCCGGGCAGCAGGCGATGACGCTGTTCGTCGTCGCCCATGCGCAGCACCGCATGGACCGCGAAAACGTGCGACGCCAGGGGAAGTGGGCTCAGTGCGCGGCCGAACTCCTCGAACACGATGGCCGATTCCACCAATGTTGCCCCAACACCGCCGTACTCCACCGGCACGGCCAGCCCGGGCAGTTCCAACTCGGTGCACAGCCTGGTCCAGCCACGCTCGTAACCGCCGTGGGCAGCCAGGAATTCACGTGTCGAATCCCGCAACGCCGCATGCTCACCGCTGTATTGGAAGTCCATATCAGCGCGGCTCCTTGGGCAGTCCGAGTAGCTGTTCACCGATCACGTTGCGCTGGATCTGAGAGCTGCCGGCGTAGATGGTGGCGGCGCGCGCGTAGAGAAACTCGTCGAGCCAGCAGGCGACCGAATTCGCCGTACCCGGTGCCGGGATGATCAGTGCGGCACCGTTTCCCGGACCGTCCGCGCAGAGCGCGTCGGTGCCCAGGATGTCGACCGCGAGATCGGTGTAGCGGCGGAAGTATTCGCTCCAGATCACCTTGTTGATGGCCGCTTCGGCGGCTGGACGTCTGCCGTTCGCCAGTGCGGTCAGGCCGCGGTAGCCCTGGTAGCGCAGGATTTGCACGCGCGAGTAGCACCAGGCGAGCTCGTCGCGAACCAGCGGATCGGTGTGCCGGTCGCGTTCGGCCGCCAGTTTCCGTAACCACTCAAGTCCGCGTCCGAATTCGATTGCTGCCGTGGTGATCTGGGACCCACGCTCGAAGCCGAGCACCGTCATCGCGGTCGCCCAGCCGCCGCCCACCCCGCCGAGCACGTCGCCGGCTGCGGCACGGGCATCGGTGAAGAAGACCTCGGAGAACGACGCGTGTCCGGCCGCGTTCACAATGGGCCGCACCACGACACCGGGCTGGTCGACCGGTACCAGCAACAGCGACAAGCCCTTGTGCTTCGGTGCCGCGGGGTCGGTACGGGCCAGCACGAAAATCCAGTTGGCCGTCGGTCCCGCCGACGTCCAGATCTTCTGCCCGTTGATCACCCACTCGTCGGTGTCGAGAACCGCTCTGGTCCGCACCGATGCGAGGTCCGAACCTGCCTCCGGTTCGGAGAAACCCTGACACCAGCGGTCCTCGCCGGACAGGATGCGCGGCAGGAACCGCGTCTTCTGCTCCTCGGTGCCCAGCGCGATCAACGTGTTGCCGAGCAGATCGATACCGAACATGTCGTTCTCGTCGCGCTCGGGGGCGCCCCAACGGGCGAACTCCTCGGACAGCACCGCTTGTTCCATCACCGAGAGTCCGCCGCCGCCGTACTCTTTGGGCCACGAGACTGCTACCAGTCCGCGGTCGGCGAGAACTTTGCGCCACCGGTGCCGCAGTTGCTCACGTTCCTCGGGCGCCACGGCACCCGGCCCGGCCCAGTCGGCAGGTAGGTGCTCGGCCAGGAACGCCCGGATCTCCTCGCGGAAAGATTGCGCTTCGTCGGGATAGTCGATGTCCACCTGTGCTCCGCTTTCAGGGCCGGTTCTTCACGGCGGGCAGGATCTGCGGGGACAGCCGCCAATCCTCGAGTCCGTACTCAGGGGTGCCGATACCCAGCGGGTCGCCGGTGAGCTCGGCCCAATGCGAATGATTGAGCTGGTGCAACGAGAAGCAGGCGTCCAGCGCGGTGGAGAAACCCATGGCATCCACGGTTTGGTTGACCGACTCTTTGATCAGCAACGCGGCTATGGTCGGCACTTTCGCGATGCGGGTGGCGAACTCGATGGTCCGCGCCGACAGTTCGGCATCCGGGAAGACCTTGCTGACCATGCCAAGCGCGTGGGCGTCGTCGGCATCGAGTGAGTCACCGGTGAGCAGCAGTTCCTTCGCCTTACGCGGCCCGAACTCCCAGGGATGGCCGAAGTACTCCACACCACACATCCCGAGCCGGGTGCCGACGACGTCGGCGAAAATCGTGTCCTGCGCGGCGACGATCAGATCGCAGCACCAGGCGAGCATCAGCCCGGCGGACAGCACCATTCCGTGGACTTCGGCGATCGTGACCTTCCGCAGGTTCCGCCAGCGCTTGGTGTTTTGGTAGAAGTAATGCCACTCCTGGCGGTGTCGGGCATCCGCCCCGGTCAGGGTGCCGCCATTGCACAGGTAGGTGGGATGTTGTCCGGGACCGGGTGAGCGTTCCCGGACATCGTCGGCGGAGCCGAGGTCGTGGCCGGCGGAAAAGCAGGACCCCGCCCCGCGCAGGATCACCACGCGCACCGTGTCGTCCTCTTCGGCCAGTTCGAACGCCGTGCCGAGTTCGACGAGCATGCCGCGGTTCTGCGCGTTGCGCTGTTTTGGGCGATCGAGCGTGATCACCGCGATCCGGCCGTCCTCGATCAGTTCATAGCCGATGTAGTCGAAATGCTGCACGAATGCTCCTTTCAGTTGCCGCCGATGGCCGCCGCTGAAGCAGCACGCTACGCGGCCAACAACGAAAATGTCCATAGCCAATACGCCATAATGGGAACGATAGGATCGGCAAACATCGAAGAAAAATGGATCTTGCATCCGATCAAGTATCTTGCTAGTACTGTGGTGTAAGTCGCAGCCGAGGGATGAGATGCGCTTGCTCGACCACTACCGAGAGGGTTCAAGATGGAGATCGGACTTTTCCTGATGCCGGCGCATCCACCGGAGCGCAGCCTGTACGACGCGACCCAGTGGGACCTCGACCTGATCACGCTGGCCGACGAGCTCGGCTACGTGGAGGCGTGGGTCGGTGAGCACTTCACCGTGCCGTGGGAACCGATTTGCGCACCGGACCTGCTGCTGGCCCAGGCGCTGCTGCGCACCAAGAACATCAAGCTCGCGCCCGGCGCCCATCTACTGCCGTATCACCATCCGGTCGAGCTGGCCCACCGGGTGGCCTACTTCGACCACCTCGCGCAGGGCCGTTTCATGCTCGGTGTCGGGGCCAGCGGCATACCGGGGGACTGGGCATTGTTCGACGTCGACGGCCAAAACGGTGAGCACCGGGAAATGACCCGGGAGGCTCTCGAGATCATGCTGAAGGTCTGGACCGAGGATCAGCCGTGGGAGTTCCGTGGAAAATACTGGAACGCCAACGGAATCGCGCCGATGTTCGAAGGTCTGATGAAGCGGCACATCAAGCCCTTCCAGGCGCCTCACCCCCCGATCGGGGTGACCGGGTTCAGTGCGGGTTCGGAGACCCTCAAGCTCGCCGGCGAGCGCGGCTACCTACCGATGAGCCTCGACCTCAGCACCGAATATGTTGCCTCGCACTGGGATGCGGTGCTCGAAGGTGCCGAGCGCTCCGGGCGGACTCCCGATCGGCGGGATTGGCGACTGGTCCGAGAAGTGGTCGTCGCCGAAACCGACGAACAGGCATTCCGCTATGCGGTCGACGGCATGATGGGCCGCAACATGCGTGAGTACGTGTTGCCGACGTTCCGGATGTTCGGGATGACCAAGTTCTACAAGCACAACCCGTCCGTGCCTGACGAGGATGTGACCCCGGAGTACCTGGCGGAGAACACATTTGTGGTCGGTTCGGTCGAGACCGTCGTGGACAAGCTGGAAGCCACCTACGACCAGGTCGGTGGCTTCGGACACCTGCTGATCCTCGGTTTCGACTACCTCGACAATCCAGGTCCGTGGAAGGAGTCCATGCGGCTGCTGGCCGAAGAGGTCATGCCGCGGCTCAATGCCCGGATAGCCAAGAAGCCCGTGTCGGCGATCGTCTGAGGAGAAGGGCGAAAGACATGCAGCAGCCCGAGATCACCGTGCGGTATTCGGACGGAACGGCCAAGACGATGGCGGTGCAACAGGATCAGTCGATCCTGGAGGCGGCCGAGGAACACGGCATCGCGATCGTCAACGAATGCCAAAGCGGGATCTGCGGGACCTGCGTGGCCACCTGTGTCGCAGGCGAGTACGAGATGGGCCGCACTGAAGGGCTTTCCGAAGTCGAACGCGACGCCCGCAAGGTCTTGACCTGTCAGACGTTCGCGAAATCCGACTGCGTGATCAGCGTGCAGTATCCCGCCGACGACAACGCCGCTCGGCTGGTGACCGGTACCGGCGTGGTGACCGCGGTGGAGCAGGTGTCCCCGTCGACGGCGCTGCTGCGCGTCGACGTCTCCGGGCTCGGACCGCTGGTCTACCTGCCCGGGCAGTTCGCCCAGTTGCAGGTGCCCGGAAGCGCTGTGTGGCGCAACTACTCCTACGCGCATCCCGCCGACGGGCGCTCCGAGGTGGAGTTCATCGTCCGGCTGCTCCCTCAGGGCGTGATGTCGGACTACCTGCGCGACCGGGCCAAACCCGGCGATCGAATTGCCATGCGGTGCAGTAAAGGTGGCTTCTACCTGCGACCGACTGCACGCACGGTGGTCCTGGTGGCCGGCGGCACCGGACTGTCGGCGATCCTCGCGATGGCACAGAGTCTGGACGACGGTCACAACGGGACGGTCCATCTGCTCTACGGAGTCAGTGACGTCGACGACCTGTGCAAGCTCGACGAGCTCGAGGCACTGAAGCGACGTTTGCCCGGGCTGGCGATTCACACTGTCGTCTCGCGTCCCAGTACCCGCTGGGACGGGCCGGTGGGCCGGGTTACCGACGCGCTCGAGGCGAGCATGTTCGACGGCGGTAACGCCGATGTCTATCTGTGCGGTCCGGCCGGACTGATCGCCGACACCCGGAAATGGCTTGACGACAACGGTATCCACGGAGTCGGGCTGTACTACGAGAAGTTCGTGGCCAGTGGCGCCGCGCGCCGGCGATCAGCACCACGGCTGGACTACGCCACGGTCGATCTCGCCGATGTCCGCCGCCGCGGGCGTGGCACCGCGGTGGTGGTCGGTGGGAGCATCGCGGGTATCGCCGCCGCCAAGGTGCTCAGTGAGACCTTCGACAAGGTCATCGTCCTGGAAAAGGATGCTCCCCATACCCGCCGCGAGGGCAGGCCGGGCGCGGCGCAGGGCTGGCACCTGCACCACCTGCTCACCGCGGGCCGCATCGAACTGGAGCGCTTCTTCCCCGGAATCGTCGACGACATGGTCCGTGAGGGCGCGTTCGACGTCGACATGGCCGCCCAGTACCGCATCCGGCTCGGCGGCACCTGGAAGAAGCCGGGCACCGGGCCGATCCAGATCGTCTGTGCCGCGCGACCCCTATTGGAATGGTGTGTTCGGCGCCGCCTCGACGACGAACCGCGGATCAGCTTCCGCTATGAAGCCGAAGTGGCCGACCTGGTCTATGACCGCGCCGACGACACCGTGGTCGGTGTTGCAGTCGCCGGAGACGGTGACGAACTCGAGGTCATAGCAGCCGAATTCGTGGTCGACGCGTCGGGAAAGAACACCCGGTTCCCGGAATTCCTGGACCGCATCGGCATCGGGGCGCCGGAGGTGGAGCAGGACATCATCAACTGCTTCTACTCCACCATGTTCCACCACGTGCCGCCGGAGCGGCAGTGGGACGACAAGGTGATGGTCATCTGTTACGCGTACCGTCCCTATGAGGACACCTACGCTGCGCAGTACTACACCGACAGCTCCCGCACGATCCTGTCCACATCGCTGGTGGCCTACAACTGCTACTCGCCGCCGCGCACGGCGCAGGAGTTCCGCGAGTTCGCCGAGCGGATGCCGTCGGCGGTGATCGGGGAGAACATCGACGGCCTCGAACCAGCCTCACCGATCTACAACTTCCGCTATCCCAACATGCTGCGGCTGCACTACGAGAAGAAGCGCAACCTGCCGCGCGCGCTGGTGGTGGTCGGTGACGCCTACACCAGTGCCGACCCGGTATCCGGTCTCGGGATGACGCTGGCGCTCAAAGAAGTCCGAGAGATGCAGATACTGCTGGCCAAGTACGCGCCCACCGACGCGGATCTGCCTCGTCGCTACTTCCGCACCATCGCCAAATTGGCTGACACCGCCTGGTTCGTGATCCGGGAACAGAACCTGCGCTTCGACTGGCTCAAGGACGCACACAAGAAGCGGCCGTTCTACTTCGGCGCACTGACCTGGTACATGGACCGCGTGATGGAGTTGGTGCACGACGACCCGGAGACCTACAACGAGTTCCTGGCCGTCGTGCATCTGGTCAAGCCCGCTGCGGCACTGATGACGCCGAAGGTGGCGGCACGCGTGGTCGGCAAATGGGCCCGGACCAAACTCTCCGGGCAGAAGACCCTCATCGCGCGCAATTACGAGAACCGCACCATTCCGTCCGTCGAAGACTTGATCCGAACCGAGGAAGTACCAATCGGTTTGGCTGCCACCCGGTCCCATTAGAGAAGAGGTCGTGATGTCGCAGACTCATCGGATGCTCAACTGCCGGGGCACCCGGATTCACGCCGTGGAGGACGGCGAGGGGCCGTTGGTGGTGTTGGTCCACGGCTTCCCCGAGTCCTGGTACTCCTGGCGCCACCAGATTCCGGTACTGGCCGAGGCGGGCTACCGGGTGGTGGCCATCGACCAGCGGGGCTACGGGCGGTCGTCGAAATACCGTGTGCAGACCGCGTATCGGATCAAGGAACTGGTCGGGGACATCCTCGGCGTGATCGACGCCTATGGCGAGAAGCAGGCAGTGGTCATCGGCCACGACTGGGGTGCGCCGGTCGCCTGGACGTTCGCCTGGCTGCACCCCGAGCGGTGTCGTGGTGTGGTCGGGATCAGCGTGCCGTTCGCCGGCCGAGGAGTGATCGGGTTGCCCGGCAGCCCATTCGGGGAACACCGGCCCAACGACTACCACCTGGAACTGGCCGGGCCGGGGAAGGTCTGGTACCAAGACTACTTCTCCGAGCAGGACGGCATCATCACCGAGGTCGAAGAGGATCTGCGGAGCTGGCTGCTCGGTCTGACCTACACGGTGTCCGGCGATGCGATGGCCGCCGCGACGCAGGCCGCCGAGGCGGCCGGGGTGAATCTCGCGGCGATGGATCCGATCGAGGTGATCCGGTCCGGCCCGCTCTGTATGCCGCATGGTGCGCGACTCAAGGACGCCTTCGTCTACCCCGAGACCATGCCGGAGTGGTTCACCGACGCGGATCTCGACTTCTACACTGGCGAATTCGAGCGATCCGGACTCGGCGGACCGCTGAGCTTCTACCACAACATCGACAATGACTGGCACGACCTTGCCGAGTACGAGGGCACCCCGCTGACCCCGCCTGCTCTTTTCATCGGCGGTCAGTACGACGTCGGCACCACCTGGGGATCCGAGGCGGCCGAACGTGCGCACGAGGTGATGAGAAACTACTGCGGCACTCACATGGTGGACGGCGTCGGGCATTGGATCCAGCAGGAGCAGCCCAAGGAGACCAATCGGCTGCTCCTCGATTTCCTTGGCGGACTGAGCTAGTGGTGTCACGACGATGAAGACCGCATACGGACGGGTGCGGCGCGCCATCGCCGCCGTGGCCACCGGTCGTCCCGCCGTCGTGGTCGACGACTCGGAGGACCAGGGTTATCTGGTGTTCGCCGCGGATGCCGCGACGGCACAACTGCTCACGTTCACGGTCCGGCACACCTCCGGTTACGTCCGGATCGCCCTGCCCGGTGCGGACTGTGAGCGACTCAACCTGCCGCCGGTGTGCCATCGAGATGGCGAGTCAATGGGTGTCGCCGCTCAGCGGGTGACGGTGGACTTTCGCGAAACCGGCACCGGCATCTCGGCGATCGATCGGGCCCGCACCATCGCCGCGCTCGCCGACGCCGACGCCACGGTCGCCGACTTCCGCAGGCCCGGGCATGTGATCCCGGTGCAAGCAGGCGAGCACGGCGTTCTCGGCCGGTCCGCGGGTGCCGCCGAGGCGGCAGTCGACTTGGCCCGGCTCGGGATGCGACGGCCCGCGGGAGTGCTGTGTGAGATTGTGTCGCAGCGGAATCCGGCGGACATGGCGGGCCGTCCCGAACTGGTGTCGTTCGCGGCCCGGCATGGCCTGGCCCTGATCTCGGTGGCGGAGCTGGCGATGCACCGGCGTCGCACCGAGCCGCAGGTCGTGCGTTCGGCGGAGACCACCCTGCCGACCGAGTCGGGCGCTGTCACGGTGGTCGGCTACCGCGACCCCCGAGAAGGATCCGAGCATCTTGCGGTGATCGCCGGCAATGCCGGCGCGGACGCGCCGATGCCGGTGCACATCCACCTCGAATGCCTAGGGGGTGACGTGTTCGGTTCGCTGGCTTGCGGTTGCGGTGCGGAATTGGCCCATGCGGTCACCGCGATGAGGGTCCGGGGCACCGGCATGATCATCTATCTGCGGCCCCCGACCGCCCGCGCCTGCGGCCTGCTGTCCCGCACGACCACACCGGATCTGTTGTCCGAGACCGTCGCATGGATTCTGCGCGACCTCGGTGTGTACACCGTCCGGTTGTCCGACGACGCACCGGAGCTGGGGCTGCTCATGTTCGGCGCGATCCGGGAACACGGACTGCACGTGGAATCGCCCACGACGGTGTGGCCGGTGGCAGGCTGACACATGTTCGCACGCAACGGGTTCGCACAGGAGAAGTGATGACGCATCCCGACCTGGCAGGCAAGTCCGCGATTGTGACCGGTGCGGGTGCCGGCATCGGCTTGGCCATCGCCACACGGCTGGCCGCCGAAGGGTGCCATGTCTTGTGTGCGGACATCAACGCCGACACCGCGAAGTCCGCGGCGGACGGGATCGGCGGCGGTGCAGTCGGTCATCAGGTCGACGTGAGCGACGAGGAGCAGGTGGCGGGGATGGTCGAGGCGTGCGTCGCGGAGTTCGGTGGCGTCGACAAGCTCGTCGCGAACGCCGGTGTGGTGCATTTCGCCCCGCTGCTGGACACCGAGGTCGCTGACTTCGACCGGGTGATCGCAGTCAACCTGCGCGGCGCCTGGCTGTGCACCAAGCACGCCGCACCTCGCATGGTCGAGCGTGGCGGCGGCGCCATCGTCAACATGTCCTCACTGGGCGGTCAGGTCGCGGCCGCGGGCACCGCGGCCTACGGGATGTCCAAGGCGGGAATCATCCACCTCAGCCGGATCACCGCCGCCGAACTCCGCACGGCCAACGTGCGATCCAATGCGTTGCTGCCGGCGTTCGTCGACACCCCGATGCAGCAGACCGCGATGACGATGTTCGACGAGGCGCTCGGAGCGGGCGGAGCGGACACGATGATCGGTCGTCTGCAAGGCCGGATGGCGGGACCGGAGGAGATGGCCGGCATCGTCGCCTTCCTGCTCTCCGACGACGCGTCGATGATCAACGGGACGGCGCAGGTCGCTGACGGCGGAACCCTTGCGGCACTGTGGTGATCGGTCTTCTCGCCGGATTACTCGGGTGCGTCGGCCTGGCTGGTCAAGATTGCCAGCGCGATCGCGGTCATCTCCTGCGCGACGTCGGTCCTGCGGGTGAGATGCCATGTCCGCGAGACATCGTCGATGAAGCTGACCGCGGCCGAGACCAGTAGGCGGGCCTGCGCGACGGTGGTCTGCGGGACCAGCGTGCGAATGAGGTCGATCCACAGACCGTCGCGGTCGGCCTGGTTCCTGACGACGCTGTCGCGAACCTCGTCGGACGCCGAGGAGAGTTCGGTGATCGATACCGACACCAGGTCGGGGTCATCCAAGCTGATCCGTACCCGCCCGGCCACCAGCTCGCCAAGCCGTTGCGCCGCAGGACTATCGGTGCGCAGTGCCCGGATGCACTCCAAGGCTGACCATTCGTCGAGCCGGCGGACCAGGGTGTCGAGGATGGCCTGCTTGGAGGAGAAGGAACGGTACAGCCCGGGCCCGGCGATCCCGACCGTCTTGCCGATGTCGGCGGTGCTCACGGCGGGATATCCACGGGCACGGAACAACTGTGCACCTGCGGCCAGCAGCGTCTCATACCGCGAGAACGCCACTGACTCCCGGCCTGCCGGTCCGTCGATCGGTTCGAGCGCCCCGACCGGTGCGGCACACGCGGCTGCCATACACGCCCGGTACAGCAGCCCCCTCAGTTCGGTACCGGGCAGGCTGAGGCTGTGTCGCCCAAGGCTTGTCAGGGTGCTGGACACCGCCCACGCCCGTAACTCGGCATGCGGGGGGCTCAGGTCGGGCATCTCCAGACGCACGCCGGCCTGCATGCCCGCCACGATGGCGTTGATCCGTCGCCGGACCTCGGCGCGGTCGTCGTCGGTGAGATACCGCGCCTCGCGTTGCCACAACACGGTCAGCGCCCGGGTCTCGACGGCCGCAGCGATCAGATCGGGCAACTCGTCATGGAGCGGGCGGGCGGTTGCCTCGGGTGTGCGTCCCTCAGGATTGCGGAAGCTCTGGTATTCGTCCTGCGCGTTGAGGATCACCGCAGTGAGCAATGCCTGCTTGTTGTCGTAGTGGCGGTACAGGGCGCGAGCCGTTACGCCGGCGGCCTCCGCAATCTCCTCCAGCTTCACCAAATGAAACCCGCGGTCGATGAACAGCCGGGCGGCCTGATCGAGGATCTGCTTCTTGCGGTCCTTCGGCCTGCGTCTGACGGCCGGGACGGTTGGCTGCATCGCTGGAGTGTCCCTTCCTGCCTGCCGGATTCGAACATCCTCCCAGATGGCGTCCGTCCCGGTAGCAGAACGTAACAAACAAGTACATTGGCGTAAGAAATATGCCTATTGCGTGGCAGATTGGGCGGACAAATCATCGCCATAACTGTTATTGGTTATAGACATAAATCATCATCCCGCGTACGCTCGCGGAGGTGATGGGTCGTCTCGACACCGCGGTGAAGACATCTGGCGAGACTTCGCTGGGGCGTCTGTCTGCGGTGGTGGGCGGCCCCGCCCGGGCCCGCAGCGCCGTGCACGAGCCCGGCTCCGACGGTCTCGTCGCCGGCGTGCAGGATGCCGTCAGTCAATTGGTCCGCGCGTCGTCGATGAACGAATTACTGGGGCTTGCGGCCGAGGCGGCGGCTCGAATCGGGTTCACCCGCGTTCTGCTCTCCCGGATCGACCACGGAATCTGGGTGACGCACACGGCCTACAACGAACATGATGCCGATTTCGCCGAGCAGCTCCTGGCCTTCGGAACGGCACACTCTCAGCGGCTGGCCGGGCAACTGCTGGAATCCGAGATGCTACTCAGTGGCGCCCCGATCCTGGTGTGTGATGCGCAATCCCATCCCCGGGTGTTCCGCAAGATCGTGAAGTTCACCCGGGCAACCGACTACGTGGCGGCACCCGTCCAGGCGTGGGGCGCTCCGGTGGCAATGGTCCACGCTGACCGCTACCCCGACCGCAGTGTCCACGAGCTCGACCGCGACCTACTCGGCCTCTACGCCGGCGGTCTGGGTCTTGCCATCGAGCGGGCCCAACTCGCCGACCGGTTGAGAGTGATCAACCAGGCATCGGCATCCCTGGGAGATAGGGCCTGCGACGACGCTCCGGGCGGCGGCCCATCGGCCACTCAACCCCCGCCGCGGCTGGCCGCGGTGTCGCCGTTGCCACGCGCCGAGCGGGCCACCGAACGGCTGTCGCCGCGCGAGTGGGATGTGTTGCGCAGCATCGCCCTTGGCAAGACAAACGCTCAGATAGCGACCGCCCTGTTCCTGACCGAGAACACGGTGAAGGTACACGTGAAGCGAATTCTGCGGAAGTTGGGTGCCGCCAACAGAACTGAGGCCGCAGCGCTGTATCACCGGCTCACCCGGCGCGGCCCGTGCGACTAGTGCGCTACGCCGTCGCCATCGGCGTCCAGGGCGTCGTCGAGTTGACGAAGGACTCGAGCGAGTCCGCAACGGCCGCAGGCGCTTCCAATTGCGGTGTGTGCCCGACGCCGGGAAGAACCAGCAATCGGCTGCCGGGCAGCGCGTCGTGCGCGGCCTGACCATGGGCGACAGGGATGATCGGATCCTGCTCGCCCCACACCAGTGAAACGGGCAGTCCGTGGGTGACGTCCAGCCGTGAACGGGCACTGACCGCCTGCCCGCGGTAGTCGACGACCGAGCGCAGGGTGCGCAGGAATGCTTGGCGGGTGGCGCGGTCCGACAACGAGGCATAGGTCTCCCACGTCTCGGTCGTGGCCATCTGAGGCGGCCGGACGGACTCCAATCGGGTCAGCAGCCGATTGCCCATGGCGACAACTGATTTCGGAGCGATCAACGGCGCGATGAGTTCAGCGGCCGGTGAGGCGAGCAGCCGCAGACTCAGGCCCACCTCGGCGCCCAGTCCGCCACTGGCGATCAGCGCGAGCCGCTCACAGTACTCGGGATGCTGGTGGACGAACTGCATGCCGATGCCCCCGCCGAGGGAGTGCCCTACTATCGTCGCCCGAGGAATGTCCAACGCGTCGAGGAAGTTTCGCAACCACACCGCGAAGGCGCCCAGCGAGTAGTCGGTCCGCGGCTTCGCCGACTGGCCGTGACCGAGCAAGTCGGGTGCCACCACCCGGAAATGTTCGGACAGCTGGGGGGCGACCGCGCGCCACGTGCGTGAACTACTGCCGATCCCATGCAGCATCACCAGGGTGGGGCCATGCCCGCTGTCCCGGTAGGCGACGAGTTCGCCGTGCAGCCGCACGTACTTGAGCTCAGTCATGGAAACCTCCTAAGTTACCCACTGGTAACCTACGGTACCGTAACCTGGGCTCCGCCGTCGAATGCGGCGCGGTCAGGGCGGTGCCGTCCTAGTTGAACGGCCCAGGCGGGTGCCGATCAACGGCTAGGGTTTCGCCAGTAGCAGCGCGTGGTGACCGGGGGATCGCCTGCTGACTTACCACCGGAAGGCACGCGCATGAGCATCGAACCGTCCGACGGACTGCCTTCGGTAGAGGATTTCCGTAGACGGGTTGGGCATGTCGACCGGGAGTTCGCCGACGCGCGGCGGTACCTGTCCGCGTTGTGCGACGACGACAACCACTCATTGGGCGAGCTGATGACCGAAATTCACCGAAGCGGACGGGCCATGCAGGTGCTGGCGGCCATGGCGGTGCTCGCTCTGGACTTTGCGAAGCTCTCCGAAGACCGCCTTGGCGGTGACGTGCAGAGATGGCTGGACCAATCCGAGATGACACAGGACCAGGCCGATGCCGAGCGAAGCCAGAATGAACTCGGCGGTGAGGCATAGCCTCCCCGGGCGGATCAGGTTCGCACGACGACGGGCCCCATCGCCTCATACCGTCGGGCGTCGGCGGCTGGTAGCTCCGTGCCGGTCACGATCGAGTCGAAATCGGCCACGTCGGCGAACCGGCAGAAGCTGCTGACGCCGAACTTCGTGTGCGCGGCCACCAGAACCCGGCGACGGGCGACTTTGACTGCCATGTGCTTGACCGCGGCGACGGCCGGATCGGGTGTGGTGAGGCCATGCTCGGGCGAAATGCCGTTCGTACCAAGGTAAGCGACGTCGATCACCAGGCTGCCGAGCATGTCGGTAGCCCAATGATCCACCGTCGCCAGCGTGCGGCCGCGCATCCGGCCGCCGAGCAGCAGTACCGTCACCGACTCACTGTGTGCCAGCGCCTCCGCGGCCAGCAGTGACGAGGTCACCACCGTCAGCTCCTGATCGGCAAGCCTCTCGGCGATCAGCCGGGGCGTGAAACCTTCATCAAGATAAACCGTTTCGGCTCCGTGCAACAACTCGGCGGACGCCCCGGCGATCCGGTGCTTTTCGGCGAGGTCGACCTGGCTGCGGTATTCGACTGTCGATTCGAACGCCGCGGTCTCCAGCGGTATGGCGCCGCCATGCACGCGTTTGAGGATCCGTCGGCCCGCCAGCACCTTCAGGTCGCGGCGAATCGTCTCGGCAGCGACGTCGAGTTCCTCGGCCAGCGCCGCCACCTCGACTCGCCCCCTGGTGCGGGCGAACTCGACTATGCGGCCCTGGCGGGTATCCGAATCCACCTCGGTATTCTCACCCGCCGTCGCCGCCGAGCACCGCCCGGACCTCGTCGGCGCTCGTAGCGGCCCGGAGCCGGGCCACCTCGTCGTTGTTGAGGAACACCCCGGCGATCTTGGTCAGCAACGCCATGTGGTCCTTGCCTGCGCCCGCGATGCCGACGACGAACTCGGCAGGCTTGCCGTTCCAATCGATCGGTTGGGCGTAGCGCACGAACGAGATCCCGGTGCGCCGGATGGCATCCTTGGCCTCGTTGGTGCCGTGCGGGATCGCCAGGCCGTTGCCCATATAGGTCGACACCGACCCCTCCCGCTCGTGCATCGCGTGGACATAGGACGGCTCAACCGCGCCGCAGGCCACCAGCAATCGGCCTGCCTCGCTGATCGCCCCGTCCCGCGTGGTGGCCGTGCCGGTCAGCACGATCGACTCGACGGCCAGCACGTCCTCGCCGGGTGTCTCGGCAGCCGGTTCCGCCACGCCCGCTGCACCGGCGGCTGCGCCGTTGGCCGAGCCGAGCAATTCCACGATCTCGTCGTACTGCGGGGCGTTCATGAAGTTGTCGACCGAGACATGGGTGGCCGACGGGGTCTTCTGCCGGGCGCGATCGGAGAGATCCTGATGCGTCACCACCAGTCCGTAGTCGTCGGTGAGATTCGAGATCGCCTGATTGGTGACCTTTACGTCGGTGAAACCGGCGCTCTGAATCTTCTTGCGCAGCACCGAGGCTCCCATGGCGGATGATCCCATGCCGGCATCGCACGCGAACACGATGTTGGTGATCGGGCCGCGGCCGGCGGATCCCACCAGCGCCGAGGACACGCTGGACTTCTTGCCTTTCAGGGCCTCCATGCCCGCGGTCGCGGCGGCCAGGTCTCCGTCGTCGTCGGAACGGTCGGTCTTCAGCAGAAGTGCGGCCACCGCGAATGAGACTGCGGCGGCGCCCAATACCGACAGCGTGACACCGAGGAAGCTGCCCGAGGCGGTCTGGGCGTAGACGGCGATGATCGAACCGGGTGCTGCGGGTGCCCGCAGGCCGGATCCGAAGAGAACGTTGATGAAGATCCCGGTCATGCCGCCCAAGATGGTGGCCGCGATCAGCTTCGGCTTCATCAGCACGTACGGGAAATAAATCTCGTGGATGCCGCCGAAGAACTGGATGATCGCCGCGCCCGGCGCCGACGCCTTGGCGGCTCCTCGACCGAATGCCATGAACGCCAGCAGAATTCCCAGCCCCGGTCCGGGATTGGCCTCCAGGAGGAACAGCACGGACTTACCGGTTTGCAGCGCCTGGGTGGTACCCAGCGGTGTCAGCACCCCGTGATTGATCGCGTTGTTGAGGAACAGCACCTTGGCCGGCTCGATGAAGATCGACGTCAGCGGCAGCAGGTCGTGGGCGACCAGGAAATCCACCACCCGGCCTGCGCCGTGGCTGAAGCCCGACACGATCGGACCGATGCCGAAGAACCCGAAGGTGGCCAGGATCAGCCCGACGATGCCTGCCGAGAAGTTGTCGATGAGCATCTCGAAGCCGGGACGGACTTTGCCGTCCCAGATGGCGTCGACCTTCTTCATCACCCAACCGCCGAGCGGCCCCATCATCATCGCGCCGAGGAACATCGGGATGTCGGTGCCGGCGATCACGCCCATGGTCGCGATCGCGCCGACCACGCCACCGCGGATTCCGTACACCATCCGCCCGCCGGTGGCGCCGATCAGGATCGGCAGCAGGTAGGTGATCATCGGCGCGACGATGCCGCCGTCGGCGAAGTCGCCCCAGCCGCCGATCTTGGCCACCCAACCGGCTGGGTCGCGCAGGCCCGGGAAGATCCCGGTGAGCCACCCGGCCTTGATGAACAGTGCGGTGATCAGGCCCCAGGCGATGAAGGCGCCGATATTGGGCATGACCATGTTCGACAGCGACGTGCCGAGCTTCTGAACATGAACCCGTGCCCCGGTCCGCGGTTTTGTCTCGGTGGTGGACAACTCGGTGCCTCCGATTCTTTCTGGTGATGCCGATCACATCTGGTGACCAGTAAAACCCACATATGGGCATGAGTGCAAGCATTCGGTCATAAACGGGCAGTAATGACTGTGGTTTTATGCCCGGAATGCCGCTAGAGTGTGGGTCAGCTCACCCGTAGGAAGGACCATCGCCATGAAAGCCTTGCGCTTCTACGCACCCGAGGATGTCCGGCTCGAGGACGTCCCGGAGCCCACCTGCGGGCCCGATGAGGTCAAGATCCGGGTGCGCAACTGCTCGACGTGCGGCACTGACGTCAAGATCTTCTACAACGGCCACCAGAACCTGACCCCGCCGCGGACGATCGGCCACGAGATCGCCGGTGAGGTCGTCGAGGTCGGAGCCGAGGTCAACCAGACCTACGGCAGCGACTGGCAGATCGGCGACCGGGTGCAGGTCATCGCCGCGGTGCCGTGCGGGCATTGCCACGAATGTCGCAAGGGCTGGATGGCGGTGTGCCAGAACCAGACGTCGGTCGGCTACCAGTACGACGGCGGTTTCGCCGAATACATGATCGTGCCCAAGCAGGTCCTCGCGGTCGACGGACTGAACCGGATTCCCGACAACGTGGGCTTTGACGAGGCATCTGCCGCCGAGCCCTTCGCGTGCGCCATCAACGCCCAAGAACTGCTGGGCATCGAGGAGGGCGACACCGTCGTCGTCTTCGGCGCGGGCCCGATCGGCTGCATGCACATCCGGATCGCCCGCGGCGTGCACAAGTGCGGACCTGTCTACCTCGTCGACGTCAACGACAGCCGCCTGGCCATGTCGGCTGATGCCGTCCATCCTGACGGGGTCATCAACGCCGCCGATGTCGACGTCGTCGCGAAGGTCATGGAGCTGACCGACGGACGGGGCGCCGACGTGATCATCACCGCGACGGCTGCCAACATCACCCAGGAGCAGGCGATTGCGATGGCCGCGCGCAACGGGCGCATCTCGTTCTTCGGCGGCCTGCCCAAGACCAATCCGACGATCACCTGCGACTCCAACGTCGTGCACTACCGCCAGCTGCACATCCACGGCGCCAACGGCTCGGCGCCCGAGCACAACAAGCGTGCGCTGGAATACATCTCCACCGGGCAGGTCCCCGTCAAAGACCTGATCACCCGCCATATTTCCCTCGACAACGTGCTCGACGCGTTCGCCATCGTCAAAAGCGGCGAGGCCATCAAGGTCACCGTCGAGCCGTAACCCATCTCACCGGGGCCGTCGCCCGGTCGGGGTTTCATCCGCGCTGTCCGTGGAACGTAGTAGGTGCACGCACGCCTACGAGGGGACCGGATGAACAACAAAGCGGAGCAGGCCCGTGAGGGTCTGATCGACTCGATCAAAGGCAAAGCCAAAGAAGTGGTCGGCGCCGTCACCGGCAATGACTCATTGACGGCAGAAGGTCAGCTCGAGCAGGTCGGTGCCAAGCACCGCAAAGAGGCCAACGCCGAGAAGGCCATCGCCGACGCCGAGGCGGCCGAAGCCAGGGAGCAGAAATCCGAGGCCACAGCCGAGGCCGCGCAAGCCCGAGCCGAGGTGACCGCGCAGGCCGCCACCGCCGAGCAGGCCATCGGCAACGACGCGGCCGCGCAGAAACGCGGTGCTGAGCAGGACGCCAGCCAGCTGGCCGCCGCCGCGTCGGCCCAAGCCGAGCAGGACGCCCAACGTCAAGCCACCAGCGCCGAAGCACGAGCGCGGTTGGAGTCCGAGCAGGCCGGCGAGAAGGTCGAGGCTGCCGTCGAGGATCACCAGGACGCGGTTCGCGACGCCGCCGCCGCCAGGGCAGAGGCTGATCGGCTCAGAAGCGAAGCCGACCAGCTGACCAAAGACGCTGATTTGCCGCAGTGACAACGACTATCGGAACGAAGAGGAATTCAATGAAGCTTTCCGATGTGCCCTTTGCGATCCTGCGACTGCAGTATCGGGCCGCCCGGGTACCCCTGCAGATCGTCGAGGATCAGGTGGTCGCCCGTCTCGACAGCGAGTCACCGACGAGGTTGATCTATGAACGGTCGTTCGGCGCGCTGGATGTGACCGTCGGAAACCTGCTGAACGCACCCGACCTCGCCGAGCGCGGCGCCGCCCTGGCCGATCGCAGCGAGGCGCTTCGCCTTGCCGCCGAGTTGGACGCCGAGGCGGGCGCTGAGGTGCGCGAGGCCGGCCAGGAGTTCAAGGCCCGCCGGGAAGAGGCCACCGAGCAACGCCAAAACGCCCAAGCCACAAAGCAAAAGACGGTGCAGGAGACTCGGCAGCAGGCCGAGACACGCAAGCGTGAGGCCGCCAAGAATGCCGCCGACCGCGTCACCGCCGTCAAGGACCGGGTGGACAAGGCCGCATCGCAGCGCACCGCCGCGGTCGAGAATGCGAAGAAGACCGAGCAGGCGAACATCAGCGCGGCGGAGAAGACCGTGACCAAGGCCGCTCAGGCGAAATTGGACGACGCCGCCGACAAGCGCGGTGAGGCCGCTGGCATTCGCAAGGATGCCGACCGCCTCGATGCACTGGCCGACGTCGAGAAGGAGAAGCGCCAGCAGGCGCGTGCCGCCGAGACGAGCTAGCCGTTGAGTGAGTACTGAGGTGCCATGTATCGGCTGAATTGCCGTCCTCAGTACTCACTCAATTCGCGTTGCCTCCACGCAGATACACCGTGGTGGTGTGGGTGAAGAACTCGCGCGCCGCGGTGCCCTGTTCTTTCGGGCCGAGGCCGCTCTTCTTCGCCCCACCGAACGGCACATGCGGATCTGCGCCCGCGGATTCCGAGTTGATGTGCAGCACCCCGACGTCGATGTCCTCGACAGCGTGGAGTGCCCGGGTCAGGTCTTGGGTGAAAATCGCTGCAGAAAGCCCGAAGTCGCTGTCGTTGGCCAGTGCGAACGCCTCGTCGGCATCCGCGGCACGCCGCGCCGCCAGTACCGGGCCGAACAACTCGTCGGACCAGATGTCGGCCGGTGCCGCCAGCTCGACCAGTGTGGGCGCGACGAAAAAGCCCTCCGCCAGCAGGCCTTTGAAGTAGGGCTCGCCGCCGGCCAGCACCTCGGCGTCCTGCCCCATCGCGGTACCGAGGCCGCCGTAGATGCTTCGCTGCGCGGCTCCGGTGATCACCGGACCCATCTGCGTCGCCTCGTCGGTCGGATCGCCGACCACCAGCGCATCGACCCGCGTCGCTAGCTCACTGAGAAACCGATCGGCAATAGCCTCGGTGACAATCAATCGTGATGTGGCCGTGCACTTTTGGCCGCTGGAGCGGAACGCTCCCAGCATCACCTGATCCAGAGCGAGTTCGATATCCGCGTCGTCGAGCACCACGGCCGCGTTCTTTCCGCCCATCTCGGCCTGGACCGGCACACCGCGGGCCGCGGCCGAGGCGGCGATGCGACGGCCCACCGTAGTGGAGCCGGTGAAGCTGATCGCGGCGAGGTCGGGGTGTTCGACCAGCGCCTCACCGATCGGCGACTCACCGATCACCAGATTGAGCACACCTGGCGGAAGGCCCGCCGTCGTCAGCGCCTCGGCGAGCCGGATCGCCAGCAGCGGAACGGTGGTCGCCGGCTTCCACACCACGGTGTTGCCGTAGACCAGGGCCGGAGCGATCTTCCAGGCCGGGATCGCGATGG
This sequence comes from Mycolicibacterium rhodesiae, assembly GCF_002086695.1. Classification (GTDB taxonomy): domain Bacteria; phylum Actinomycetota; class Actinomycetes; order Mycobacteriales; family Mycobacteriaceae; genus Mycobacterium; species Mycobacterium rhodesiae. Next base: position 108,410 of record NZ_MVIH01000002.1, on the reverse strand, counting down.
GGAAGTTGAACGGGGTGATGACGGCGACGACGCCGACCGGCTTGCGGGTCACCAGAATCTGCTCACCCGCTCGCGGCGAAGCGAAGATCTCGCCGGCCTGGCGATCGCCTTCATTGCCGTAGTAGCGCAGGATCTGGGCCGCCCGGCGAACTTCGCCGATACCCTCGGCCTTGGTCTTGCCCTCCTCGGTCGCAAGTTCGAGACCCCATGCCTCGGCGTTGCGTTCGACGACGGCGGCCGCCGCCAGCAGGACGGCGCCGCGCTCATGAATGGGTGTGCGGGCCCAGCCCGTCAGCGCCTCACCTGCCGCGCCGACGGCACTGTCGACGTCGGCCGCCGTTGCGCAATTGCCTTCGGCGATAACCACACTCGGATGCGTCGGATTGACACTGCTGATGGAGTCACCGTGGCCGGGCTGCCATTCTCCGGCGATCAGGTGCCGCAGTTCGGTCGCGTCGGTCACCTCAGCGGAACGCAGCCTGGCCGGTCAGCGCACGTCCGATCGACAGCAGGTGCATCTCCGAGGTGCCTTCATAAGTCAGCACGGACTCGAGATTGTTCGCGTGTCGCAGTGGCGAATACTCCAGCGTGATTCCGCTGCCGCCCAGCAGGGTTCGGCATTCCCGTGCGATGGCGAGCGCCTCCCGGACGTTGTTGAGCTTGCCGAGGCTGATCTGCTCGGGGCGTGCGCCTTCGGCGTCTTTGATCCGGCCGAGGTGAACGGCCAGCAACATGCCCTTGCCCAGCTCGAGGGTCATGTTGGCCAACTTCTCCTGCGAGAGCTGAAAACTCGACAGCGGCCGGTCGAAGACCTCACGCTCACTCGCATAGGCGATTGCGGTCTCCAGACTGTCGCGGGCCGCTCCCAGCGCGCCGAACACGATCCCGAACCGGGCCTCGTTGAGGCAGGACAGCGGCGCACCCAGGCCGGTGGCCTCCGGCAGCTGGGCCGAGGCAGGCAGCCGTACGTTGTCCAGCACCAGCTCCGACGTCACCGAGGCCCGTAGTGACAACTTCTTGTGGATGACATTGGCGGTGAATCCGGGGGTGTCGGTTGGTACCAGGAACCCTCGAACCCCGTCGTCGGTCTGCGCCCACACCGTGGCGACGTCGGCGAGATTGCCGTTGGTGATCCACATCTTGGTGCCGTCGAGCACCCAATCGCTTCCGTCGCGCCTGGCACGGGTGCGCATCCCGGCGGGGTTGGAACCGAAGTCCGGCTCGGTCAGGCCGAAGCACCCGATCGCCTCGCCGGTGGCCAGCCGGGGCAGCCACTCGTTCTTCTGCTCCTCGGAGCCGTACCGGTAGATCGAGAACATCGACAGCGAGCCCTGAACCGACACGAAGCTGCGGAACCCGCTGTCGCCGGCCTCGAGCTCCATGCACGCCAGGCCGTAGCTGACCGCATTGGTCCCCGCGCAGCCGTAGCCCTGCAGGTGCATACCCAACAACCCCATGTCGCCGAACTCTTTGCCGAGTTCTTTTGGCAGGGTGCCGGATTCGAACCAGTCCTCGACATTCGGCCGAAGCCGGGTGTCGACGAATTTGCGGACGGTGGCGGCGATGTCCCGTTCGTCGGAATCGAGCAGACGGTCGGTTCCGAACAGCTCCAGCGGAGTGTAGATGTCCTTCTTGGCTGGCGCGGTGGTGGTGCTCATGGGTTATCCGATCCGGATCAGTTTCTTGTTGACGAACTCGTCGATGCCGAACCGGCCCAACTCCCGTCCGAAACCGGAGCGCTTCACTCCGCCGAACGGCAGCTCGACACCGTCGGCGCCGACCACATTCACGAACACCATTCCGGCGTCGATCTTGTCGGCTACCCGCTTGGCCTGCTCTTCATCCGTGGTGAAGACATAGGAGCCGAGTCCGAACGGGATGTCGTTGGCGAGCTCGACCGCCTCGTCCTCGGAGTTGACTTTAAAGACCATCGCCACCGGACCGAACAGTTCCTCGCGATAGGTCGCCGAATCGGGGGAGACCCCGGTCAGCACACCAGGCGGGAAGTAGGCGCCCTTGCGCTCGCCTTCCGATACCAGGTTCGCGCCGTCGGCCACCGCGCGGTCGATCTGTTCGGCCAGCCGCTGAGCCGCCCCCAGCGACGACAGTGGCGCCAGGCCGTCGGCGGCTTCCACGACCTTGGCCGGGAACTTGTCGAGGAACTCGTCGTAGAGGTCGGCGGAGACGATGAACCGCTTGGCCGCGTTGCAGGCCTGGCCGGTGTTCTCGAAACGGCCCGCCATCGCGGCCTCGACGGTCGCGTCCAGGTCGTCGCTGGACAGCAGGATGAACGGATCCGAGCCACCGAGCTCCAAGACCACCTTCTTCAGGTTGCGCCCGGCGATCTCGGCGACCGCGGCACCGGCACGCTCGGAACCGGTCAGGGACACGCCCTGCACCCGCGGATCGGCGATGGCATCGGCGATCTGCTCATTGGTCGCGTACACGTTGACGTAGGCCCCGGCGGGGTAGCCGGCGTCGTCGAAGATCTGCTGGATCGCTTCGGCGGATTCCGGGCACTGCGGGGCGTGCTTGAGCACGATCGTGTTGCCGAGCGTCAGGTTCGGTCCGGCGAACCGGGCCACCTGGTAGTACGGGTAGTTCCACGGCATGATGCCCAGCAGCACGCCGACCGGGCCGCGCTTGATCACCGCGCTGCCCTCGCCGTCGAGCAGTTCGATCGGCTCGTCGGCGAGGAACTTCTCGGCATTGTCGGCGTAGTACTCGTAGATCGCCGCGCTGAAGTCGACCTCGCCGAGGGCCTGGTCCAGCGGCTTGCCCATCTCGCGGTTGATGATCTCGGCCAGCTTCTCGCGGCGCTCGGTGTGCAGCGCGGCCACCCGGCGGATCAGGTTCGCCCGGTCGGCCACGGTCGAGGTCTTCGACCAGTCCCGGAAGGCCGCGGCGGCCGAAGCCAGCGCTTCTTCCATCTGTTCGTCGGTGGCCGTCGGGTACTCCCGCACGACATCACCGGATTTCGGGTCGACCACCGCGTACAGACTCATGCTTCGTCCTCAGGGTTTAGTGGTGTAAAACTTAACGAAGTTATATACCGCTAAACTCCCATGCCACAAGGGCAGGGTGCTGGCCGTCCGCCGAAGTGAGGTGTCCCTATGCAGGAGGGCACCGGCGTCGAGGTTCTCGCGGGGGTCGACGGCTGGATGACTCGGCTGGGCCCGAAGCTGCGCGAGATTCGCAAAGAGCGTGCGCTGACGTTGGAAGCGGTCGCCTCCTCGGCGGGTCTGACCAAAGGTTTCTTGAGCCTGCTGGAACGCGGTCAGACCACCATCTCGGTTCCCAATCTGCTCCGGGTATGCGAAACCCTCAGTGTCTCAGTGGGTTCGCTGTTCGACTATCCGGATTCGCCCGTCGTGCGCGGCGGCGGCGCCCCAGTAGAGATGGGCGGCACCGGAATCCGCGAGTATCTGCTGACGCCGGAAACCGAACGCAACTTGCAGGTGATGCGGACGGTGCTGCACCCCGGCGGCGGGACGGGCGGGGCGTACACACTGGATTCTGAAACCATCTTCGTTTTTGTCCTGCGGGGGTGCCTGCGCCTGACGGTCGATGGTCAAGAATCGGTCCTCAAAACCGGCGACTGCTACACCTTCTCGGCGAAGGCGGCACATTCCTGGGACAACCCCGGACCCGATGTCAGCGAGGTATTGTGGTCGATCACGCCACCGATCCCACGGATTTCGGACCCGAATCGGGCCTGAACGTGCTCTACTGACCAGACAGTTTGGTGCCGGGGAAGGTATTTGGGTGGTCAAGAAGTCAGCGGGAAAGCGCGCTGAGGGCGACGAGAAGATCGCCGTCGATCAGCGCGTCCGTGTCTATGTCGACACCGACGATGAGGTACGGGGCGTCGTCGTCGAGGATTTCGGCGACCTGGCCGGCCACGCCGTCGATGTCGGGGACGTGCACATCTCGGATGCGGCGCGGCGCTGGGCGGTTCTGACCGATGCCGGCACCCTGGTGTTCGTCGACAGCCACCAGATCGCCCCGGAGTAACGGCCGCTAGCCGAACAGGCGCCGGCGTCGCGGTGCCGGTGGTCGCCGTGAGGCATAGGGCCACGGATTGTTGCGCTCGGGAACCGCGTCGGCGCGCACCTGCTTGAGTTGGGTTCGCAGATTCGCTTTCAGCTCGTGCAGCTCGGGATCGGTCCAGCGATTGATCGCCTCGATCGGGTCGTCGGTCAGGTCGTAGAGCTCCCATTGGTCGTCGAGCGGACTGGTGCGATACGTTTCGCCCCCCACCCCGTTGGCGGCGAGATGCCGAACCCCGGGCTCGGTCCAAGTGCCTGGGTCGTCGAACGTGCGCACCAACTTCCACAGGTGACCGTCGACCCGGGTGACGAGCCCTTCGAAGTTCGCGGCGGTATGTGCCGGAATCCGAATACGCAATGGCGCAGGGGGATTCACCGTCTGCTTGAGGCGCCGGCCAAGACCCGAGGCGCCGCTGTCACCTTCGAGCATGTTGTCGCGGGTCATGATGTACACCGCGCGCGTGTCGTCGCCAGGCGCTCCGTCGACGATCGGCATGAGGTTGCGGCCAGGCAGTGGATGCACTTCGGTGAAGGATTCGGAAAGCGTTGCAGCAGCGGACTCTACGTCGATGCCGGCGGCACCGAGCAGGGTCGGCAGGAGATCCACGTGAGAGGTTGGTGCTGTCACCAGTCGCTGCTCGGTCGCACGGGCCCCGACCCGCGCGATCACGAACGGCACGCGAGTTGCCTCGTCGTAGAGGTTGAACCATTTCTGATGCAGTCCACCGTGCGCACCGAGCAGATCGCCATGGTCGGCGGTGCGCACCAACACGGCATGTTCTGACCCGCCGTCGGTCACCGCCCGGCGGACACGATCGATGGGTGCGTCAACTTCGGCGTGCAACCGATAGTAGAGATCCCGATAGCGTTGTGCGCCAGAGTCATAGACGCGCTGGATCGCAGCGGCGGGGCCATACCCGGAGTAATACGCCTCCCGGAAGGCGATCTGCGCGGCGGGCTTGGTGCGTAGGTCTTCTCCCGCAGTGGGCGCGGGCGGAATCCGCGGTGGATCCAGGGGTGAGGGCTCCAACGGGCTACGTCGCGACCAGGTGGGGAACAGCACGATGTCGTGCGGGTTCACGAAACTCGCCACCAGGAGGAAAGGCCGCAGTGCGGTCGCGTCACCGGCACGCCGACGGGCATAGCGATCCTGCAGCCAGGTCACCACCCGGTCGGCGATCAGCGGGTCGCGCCGGACGCCGCTGTTGGCCAGTCCCGCGCCGTGCGGTTCTGGACCGACCCAGCCGGAGAACCCGAATGGTGCGAGCGGATCGGCGTCGAGATAGCGCCGTACCGCAGCGGGGTCGACGACACCGTCGTCGTCATTGGTCGCCAGCGGGCCACCGGTCTCGGGATCGGTCAGGTCGGCGTGCGAGATGTGCCACTTGCCGTCGTAGTGGGTGTCATAACCCGCCGCGCGGAACCAGTTACCGAGAGTGGGCACTTCGCCGCGGCGCAACCACCGCATTCGCGAATCGTCGAATACCTTTCCGATGCCGTCGGTCTGGGTGACGCCGTGTAGGTCGGGGTACTGCCCGGTGAAGATCGTCGGGCGGCTCGGCACACAGGCCAGTGAGCCGGTGTAGTGGCGCCCGAAACTCACGCCGTGCTCGTCGAACCACCGCCGGCCGGTCAATATTCGCTGCCGCCAGTCCAGAACGTCGTCGGCCTCGTATGGCGGAGTCGCGCGTTCCTCGTCGGTCATCACGATGATGATGTCGGGACGTTCAGGCGCTTCAGACACAGTGGCCCTCCAATTCTCTTGCCAGGCAGGCGAGCAGCCGATCGAGCCGGGTGGCGGAAACGCGAACGAATACCCGTTCGGCAATCCGTTGCAGCGGATTGGATCCCACGGTCACCGCACTCGTCAGCGTCACCTCGGTGAGACCTCGGGCGATCGGCCGCAGTGTCCAGCTGTTGTGAAGTCTGCGCACCAGCGGGGGGAGTCCCTCGACGTCGTAGGCAAGTGTGTGCGGCGGGTCGAAGTCGGTGATCCGTTCGACGAGCGTTGTGCGCCCGAGTTGCACGCGGCGCGACGTGCCGACGGTGCCGCCGGCCGCTCCATGATCGAGTAGGCACGAGTGGTCGATGACGTCGGCCCACGAACTGATCGCGCCGAAGTCGGCCAGCACGTCCCAGATCTTTTGCGGGTCGGCGGCGATTGCTCGGCTGCGGCGGATGTCGGCCACCGGATCATTCAACCGCATTCGCGATGGTGATGAGGGCGATGTGGGAGGCCACCGTCAACCCTGTCGTTGGGCTACGCTGCGCGCGATGAACGAGGTTGTCCTTGCCCGCGCGCTTGCCGACCTGCCACCGGAGGTGGCTCGAGTCCCGGCTCCGGTCGTACCGATCGTCGATCCGCCGTACGCGATACGGGTGGCGACTGCCGCCGATGCCGAGATGGTTGCCGAATGGATGAACCGGCCCCATCTGGCACAGGCGTGGGAATACGACTGGCCCGTCGACCGCTGGAGACGGCATCTGCAGGCGCAACTCGACGGCACGTATTCCGTCCCGCTGATCGTCAGCCTCGACGGTGTCGACGACGGTTACCTCGAGCTATACAGGGCAGCAAAGGATTCCATCGCGCCCTGCTATGACGCGGACCCGTACGATCTCGGCCTGCATGCCGCGATCGCCAGCACTGGGCTTCTCAACCGGGGTGTGGGGCTCGGCCTGCTTCCCCAGATCATCGCCAACCTGTTCGCGGTCGAGCCGCAATGCCGCCGGGTGATGTTCGATCCCGACCACCGCAACGCGGCTGCGCGACGGGTGTGCGAAGCCGCGGGATGTGCGTTTCTCGGCGAGTTCGACATGTCGAACCGGCGCATGGCGCTTTACGCGTTCGAACGGGCTGCTGAGCTCAACTAAGTATGGTTAGGCGTACCTATTGAAACTTAGGTAAGTCTTAGCTAATCTCCGACGGCGATACTTACTCGTCAATATCTTGCAGAAGGAGATTTCGTGCACGCCGCTGTCAACTATTCGGGGGCTGATCTTGTTGCCAGCCCGGCAATCTCGGCGCGCCGCGCCAGCAGATTCACCATCGCCGGTGCGGCGATGATCACCGCGGGCGCTCTGGTCGCCGGTCCGGCCACCCAGTCACTGCCCGACGAAATCCAGCGACGGGCGATCCAGGCGGTCGAGCTGACCGGCCTCTCGGTCACCGCCTCACCGTTGACCATCTACCCGCAGATCGTGACCAACACGGTCACCAACATCGCGGCACTGACCCAGGCGATCGCGGCCGATCCGCTGCCCGTTCTGTCGCAGGTCGCCCGCAACCAGCTCGGCTACGCCACCGAGATCGGCACCGCCATCGGTGGCATTCCGGTCAACTGGGAGACCTACATGGCGGGTCGCGGCGGGACGTTCCTGGCGAACCTCAAGGTCGCCATCGAGCAGGGCAACAACGCTGAAATCGTGAACCAGTTGAGCAGTTTCGTACTGTACGGCGCGCTGGCGACAATCACGCCGATCTACAATGCTCTGCTGACCTACACCCCTCGCGGCAGCACGGTGCCGAATCCCGGTATTCCCCAACAGATCGCGCAGAACTTTGCGAATGCCGTCGGCGCGATCTTCAGCAGCACCACTCTGGTCAACGGCATCTTCCAGCCGGTCTATGGCGCGGCGCTGAGCGTGTTGGCCACCGCGGGAGACATCGTCGGTGGTCTGGTCCAGTCCGTCTCTGCCGGCGACGCGGTGGGGGCGATCAACACCGTGGTCAACACCCCGGGCCTGTTCGTCAACGCCGTGCTCAACGGCTGGAACAACCCGAAGTCCGCCGCGCCGTTCCCGGCTCTGCTGACCTTCATCCCGGTGGCACCCCCGACCGACCCGGCCAACGGTGTGACCGTGACCGGTCCGTCGATCGGCCTGCTGGGCCGGCTGCTGGTCTCCATCCCGCAGGCGATCGCCAAGGCCATCACCCCGGTCACCCCGACCACGGCCAGCAGCACCCCGGCGGCGACGGCGGTGGCCGCGGCAGCGGAACCGGCGCAGACGAAGGCAGTGACGGCCGGCACGGCTGAGGTCGCCGCGACCTCGACCGAGGGATCCACGGTGACCTCGGCGGCGAGCTCGACCGACACCACGACCACCGAGGCCGCGGAAACCGTTGCCAAGACCGAGGTTTCGGTACCGGCCGCGGCCGGCAAGACCGCGAAGAAGACGGCTACGTCGTCGACGAAGGCGAGCGGCGACACCGGCTCGGCGGGCAAGGCCACCGGCGGCAAGAAGTCGACCGCAGGCAGTGCCCGCAGTCCGCGCGGCAAGGCCTCGTCCTCGAGCTCGTCGTCGAGTTCGTCGGACGCCAAGTAACACCTATGAAGGGCCGGGCCCCCACATCGGGGGCCCGGCTTTTCCAGTGAGGACTGTCGACATGACCGACGTGACCGCAGCACCGATCGAGGCGGCCTGCCGCACCGCGACTCCGAAGGGCATGACACCGGCCGACGTGGTCGCCCAGCTGGCAGCCGCCGTTCCCGAACGGACCGGGGACGACTACCTCATCTACGAGCAGCACGGCCGCTGGACACTGGCGATCGGCACGCGCACATCCGTCGAGCTCGATCGCGACGAATGCCGCATCCGCGATGGACAGACTGTGCTCGCCCACCCATGGAGCGGACGTCCGGCACAGGTACTTGCGGCCGCGCTCGAGTCCACGTCGGTCGATGGTGAGCCCGCATTCGGCTGGATCGCTTTCGAATTCGGCGCGCACCGTCACGGTTTGTTCGACAAGCTTCCGTTGGATGCACCGCTGGCCCGCATCTTCACCCCGCGCAGCCGGGTCATCGTCTCGGATGACGGAATCCAGACGGTCAACGGCGACGAGGAGCTCGATGCGGCGATCTGTGCGTTGCAGCCGGACCGCCGCGACGCGCGGGTGGGCGCGGTGGATGTGACCGCCGACCCCACGAGGTATCGGGATCGTGTCGCGACTGCGGTCGCCGAGATCCGGGGCGGGCGCTACCAGAAGGTCATCCTGTCCCGAGCCATCGACGTGCCGTTCCCCGTTGACTTCCCGGCGACCTACCGCCTGGGACGCAGACACAACACCCCGGCCCGATCATTTCTGCTGCGGCATGGCGGGATTCGCGCTCTGGGGTTCAGTCCCGAACTGGTGGCAGCGGTGCGCAGTGACGGCGCCGTGGTGACCGAACCCCTGGCCGGCACGAGGGCGTTCGGGCGCGGACCCAACGACGACCGGGCGGCCCGGGATGATCTGGAATCCGACGCCAAGGAGATCGTCGAGCACGCGCTGTCGGTGCGAACCTCTCAGGACGAGATCGCCGAGGTCGCCGAGCCCGGCAGTGTCGCGGTCACCGACTTCATGACAGTGCGGGAGCGGGGCAGTGTTCAGCACCTGGGCTCGACCGTCGGTGGCACATTGCTTCCCACCCGCAATCGGATGGACGCGCTGGAGGCGCTCTTTCCCGCCGTGACAGCATCGGGAATCCCGAAAGGGCCCGGGGTCGAGGCCATTCTGCGCCTCGACGAGATGCCGCGCGGGCTGTATTCCGGTGCGGTCGCGATGTTCACCCCCGACGGCGGGATGGACGCCGCGCTGGCGCTGCGTGCGGTGTACGAAGCCGAGTCCCGGACCTGGCTGCGCGCCGGTGCGGGCATCATCGCCGCCTCGACGCCCGAGCGGGAGTTCGAGGAGACCTGCGAGAAGATGGCCTGTCTGGCGCCCTACCTCGTCGTGCAGTGAGCCGGCTCAGCCGGTCAACTGCGCGACGATGGAACGCTTGTCGACTTTGCCCACCGCTGTCGTCGGCAACGTGGACATCGGAGCGATCATGTCCGGGCGGCAGTGCACAGCGACGCCGCGGGCGTCGAGATGCTCGTTGAGCTCGGGTAGCGCAACCGGGCTGCCGCGGAAAACAACTGCCGCACAGATTTTCTCGCCCAGGTAAGGATCGGGCAGGCCGACCGCGGCGGCGGCCGCGATACGCGGATGGGTCAGCAGATGGCTTTCGAGATCCAGTGCGGCCACGGTCTCGCCGCCACGAACAATGACGTCCTTGACTCTGCCGGTCACCTCCAGATACCCGTTGGCGAACCGGCGGACCTTGTCGCCACTGCGGTAGAAGCCGTTCGGGGTGAACGAACGGTGGTTCTCGGCCTCCGCCCGGAAGTACCCGTTGATGGTGTACGGCCCGCGCACCAAAAGCTCTCCCGGCTCACCGTCGGGGACCGGGGCACCGGCATCGTCGACGATGTGCACCTCGTCGTCGTCGGCCAGCGGTCTGCCCTGGGTATGGTCGACGATCTCCGGGGGATCCCCAATCCTGGTGTAGCACAACAGCCCTTCGGCCATCCCGAACACCTGCTGCAGGCCAGGGGTGAGCACGGACCTGATATGGCCGGCATCGTCCGCGGCCAGCTTGGCGCCGCCGACCTGGAGCAGCCGCAGCGTGGTGGGGGGCTGCTCCTCCCATTCGCAGGCTTGCGCCCACAACCGGGCCAGCGCGGGGACCAGTGCAGTGGCCGTGACACCGTGGCGGGCGATGGTGGCGAACGCCGCTTCCGGGCTGGGGTCTCGGCCGAATACCACGGTGGCACCCACGCTCATCGCGCCGAGCAGGCCGGGGCACGCCAGTGGAAAGTTGTGGCCGGCGGGCAGCGCGACCAGGTAGACGTCGTCGTTCGTCAGCCGGCACAGCGCGGCACTGGCCGTGGCGTTGTAGACGTAATCGTCGTGCGTACGGGGGATCAGTTTCGGGGCGCCTGTCGTGCCACCGGACACCAGCAGCAGGGCTGGACTGCTGGGGTCGGGCTGCAGCCGCGGCGCCCTTTCGTTGCCCTCGCACAGCTGGGACCACGTGATGTGCGGACCCGCGGCACCGTCGATGATGATGTGCCGCAATTGGTTGGGGCGCTGCGCAAGCCGCTCGGCCATCGCCCGATAGTCGAACGCGGGGTCGCTGCCCACGATGATTCCGACCGCGCCACTGACGTCGAGGAAGTGCGCCAGCTCCGCGTCTCGATGGCCGGGCAGGCAGAGCACGGGCAGCGCGCCGGCGCGCAGCAGACCGAACAGCGCGATCGCGAACTGGCAGCTGTTGGGCAACTGAACCAACACGCTGTGCCCCGGCCCGATGCCCAGCGCGGACAGCCCGGCAGCGGCGGCGTCGGCTCGGCGGTCCAGCTCGGCGTAGGTGAAGTGAGTCGAGTCGTCGACGATCGCCTGCCGGTCGGGCCAGTGCGTCGCCGCCGTCCGCAAGATCTCGTCGAGGGGCCGGCCGCCCCAGTATCCCGAGTCGCGATAGCGGTTGGCGCGGTCCGGGGGGAAGGGGGTGAATCCGCTCATTGCGCTCCCTGACGTAGGCATCTCTGCCGAGCAAGCATAGGGTAGCCTTCCCAAAGTTAGGTGAGGCTGTTCTGAGGTAGGGAGGCGACAGTGACCGCGTCTGAAGCGGCCATGATCACCGACCGGATCGCCGAGGTACTCGGCGTCGACCACACCGACATCGACCCGGACGGCGACCTGATCGCGCAGGGTCTGGACTCGATACGCATGATGTCGCTGGCCGGACGCTGGCGCCGCGCGGGATTCGACGTCGACTTCGCCCGGCTGGCCGCCGCCCCGTCGGTCCGTGCCTGGACCGAGCTGCTGACCACAACCCGGCCGGCGAATCCTGTTCCTGCACAATCACAACCGGCCGACGGTGAGCCGTTCCCGATGGCGCCGATGCAGCACGCGATGTGGGTCGGCAGGCACGCCGATCAACAACTCGGCGGCGTGGCCGGCCACCTCTACGTGGAGTTCGACGGTGACGCGCTGGACCCCGAGCGGATCCGTCGGGCGGCCACCCAGCTGGCGGCCCGCCATCCCATGCTGCGCGTGCAGTTCTTGCCCGACGGCACCCAGCGCATCGGCGTCCCACCGGCAGGCTTCCCGGTCGACGTCGTCGACCTGCGTGAGTCCGACGACGTCGAGCGGCGGCTGGCCGCGATCCGGTCGGAGAAGTCGCGGCAACAGCTCGATGGCCAGGTCTTCGAACTCACGCTGACCCTTCTGCCCGGCGGGCGCAGCAGGCTGCATGTCGACCTGGACATGCAAGCGGCGGATGCGATGAGCTACCGAGCGCTGATGACCGATCTGGCCGTGCTGTATCGCGGGGACACGCTCACCGACATCGGCTACACGTATCAGCAATACCGTCAACAACTTTCGCTACCGGATCGGTACGACGCCGACCGTCAGTGGTGGTCGGACCGGGTGCCGGAGCTGCCCGATGCCCCTGCGCTACCGGTGGTACCCGCCGCTGAGCAGACGGACCCGCACCGTCCCGGCCGCCGCTGGCATTGGCTGGACCCCCACACCCGCGACGGGCTTTTCGACCGCGCCCGCCGACATGGCGTGACACCGGCGATGACGCTGGCGGCCTCGTTCGCCGACACGGTGGGCGGCTGGTCGACGGACTCGCGCTTTTTGCTCAACGTCCCGCTGTTCGGCCGCGAACCGCTGCACCCTGACATCGACGATGTGGTCGGCGACTTCACCTCGTCGTTGCTGCTCGATGTCGACCTCGCGACCGCCGACACCCCGAGCCGGCGGGCAAAGGCACTGCAGCACACGATGCACGAAGCGGCGGCGCACGCGTCGTATCCAGGATTGTCGGTGTTGCGGGACATCAGCCGTCATCGCGGAACGCAGGCGCTCGCGCCGGTCGTGTTCACCAGCGCCCTCGGCCTCGGCGAGCTGTTCTCTGCCGATGTGACAACGCAATTCGGCACCCCGGACTGGATCATCTCCCAGGGGCCGCAGGTCCTGCTCGACGCCCAGGTGACCGAATTCGCCGGCGGCATCCTGCTCAACTGGGATGTCCGGGAGAGTGCGTTCCGGCCCGGCGTCATCGACGCGATGTTCGCCCACCACATCGACGAAGTGCAGCGCCTGGCGCGCGAGGACGACGCCTGGGACAGCGGGCGCGGCGAGCTCCTCCCCCCGTCGCAGCGCGCCGCGCGGGAAGCGGTGAACACCAGCGCCGCATCGAGCGGAAAGATGTTGCACGACGGCTTCTTCGACCTCGCATCGCGTCAACCCGATGCGCCTGCGGTGTTCAGCAGCATGGGCGACCTGACGTATGAGGACCTGCGCCGACAGGCGCTGGCAGTGGCCGGTGCGCTGCGGGCCGCGGGACTTCCGGACGGCGGCACCGTCGCGGTGCTGGGGCCCAAAACGGCCGAACAGATCCCGGCGCTGCTGGGTATCCACGCGGCGGGCGGGGTGTACCTACCGATCGGCATCGACCAGCCTGCCGAACGGGCCCGGCGCATCCTCACGAGCGGGGCGGTCGACATGGCGCTGGCCTGCGGCGGCGCGCTGCCGGACGTGCCGGTTCCGTGCCTGACGGTGGCCGAGGCGGTGACGCGCGGTGGCGGCTGCGAATCACCGCCTTTCACAGGGGATCCCGACCGTCTGGCCTATGTACTGTTCACCTCGGGTTCGACCGGCGAGCCCAAGGGGGTCGAGGTGTCCCACGACGCCGCGATGAACACCGTGGAGTTCATCGCCGGCCATTTCGGGCTCGGGCCGCAGGACCGGTGCCTGGCGCTGTCCACACTCGAGTGCGACATCTCGGTGCTGGATGTGTTCGCCACTCTGGGCACCGGCGGCGCGATCGTCGTGGTCGACGAGGAACACCGCCGCGACCCCGACCACTGGGTGCGGCTCATCCAACGGCACGGGGTCACGGTCCTGCACTTCCTACCGGGCTGGCTGGCGATGCTGCTCGACGTCGCCGGCCCGCTGCCGACGGTACGGGTGGTACCGACCGGGGGTGACTGGGTCACCCCGGCGATGGCGCGCCGGTTGCGCGACCGGGCTCCCGACGTACGGTTCGCCGGACTGGGCGGGGCCACCGAGACCGCGATCCACAACACCATCTGCGAGGTGGCCGCCGTCCCCGAACACTGGACCGCGATACCGTTCGGGAAGCCGTTGCCGAACAACCGATGCCGCGTCGTCGGTGCCGGCGGTGCGGACTGCCCGGACTGGGTGGTCGGGGAGCTGTGGATCGGGGGGCGGGGACTTGCCCGGGGGTATCGCGGCCGGCCGGAGCTGACCGCGGAGCGATTCGTCGAACACGACGGGGTGCGCTGGTATCGCACGGGTGATCTGGCCCGGTTCTGGCCGGACGGGACCTGCGAATTCGTCGGGCGCGCCGATCACCGGGTGAAGCTCAGTGGCTACCGCGTCGAGCTCGGTGAGGTGGAAGCGGCGCTGCATCGGGTGCCCGGCGTGCTGGGTGCGGTTGCGGTGACCGTCCCCGGGCGCACCGAGTCCGCGGACCGGCTGGCGGCCGCCGTGCAGCTGGCGGCCGGGACGAGCCTGGACTCTCTTCACATGTGGATCGCCAAAGACCTTCCCGCTCATATGGTTCCGCGGCACATCGAGGTGTTCGACCGGATCCCCTACTCCGTCGGGGGAAAGGTCGATCGCCACACCGTCGCCCGACGGCTCACCGAACGAGCGGATGCCGGAACCGGACATCGTCGTCCGACGGGTCCGGTCCAGTGGGCGCTGGCGGCGATCGTCGCCGACGTCCTCGGCATGGCCGCGGTGGGCGCCGACGACGACTTCTTCGCCCTCGGCGGCGATTCCGTGCTGGCCACCACGCTCGTGGCACGGATTCGGCAACGATTGGACGCCACGGATGTCAGCGTCGCGGACATCTTCGCCACCCGCACCGTAGAAGCCTTGGCCCGGCGGCTCGGCGAGCTGGAGCCTGCCGACCGGCTCGACGCCATCGCCGAGCTGTACCTCGAAGTGGCCCTCATGGACACCGCCGAGGTCGCCTTGGCGCTCACCCGGAGATCTGATGACTGACACCCTCACCGACCCGTTCGACCAACAACGGCTGGAGTTGTTGCGCCAGAAGCTGTCCGAACGAGGATTGCTGACCGAACCGTCCACGTCGGCGGATCCTGCCGCGATGACCGACGGTCAGCGCCGGATGTGGTTCGTGCACTCCATCGACAGCACTGGCGCGCTGCTGAACGTCTGTGTGTCGTACCAGCTGAGCGGTGAACTCGACTCGACCCGACTGCGTGCGGCCGTCAATGCCGTCGCCGCACGCCATCCGATCCTGCGCACGACCTACCAGACGGATGCCGACGGTGAACCGCGCCCGACCGTCCACGCTGAACTCGCCCCCGGCTGGGCCGAGCACGACCTCCGTGAGCTCGGCGCGCAAGCCCGCGGACTGCGCCTGGAAGTTCTCGCGCAGCGTACGTTCACAGCGCCCTTCGACCTCGCTACTGAGTCGCCACTGCGGATCACAGTGGCCCGCACTGGTTCCGATGAGCACGTACTGCTGCTGACGGCACACCACATCGCCTGGGACGACGCCTCGTGGCGGGTGTTTTTCGCCGACCTCAGCACCGCCTACCGCGGCGGCGACCTCCCGCCGGCACCCCCGCCCGGAGCACCCGCATCCGGCAGCGACGACGCCGACGTGGAATATTGGCGCGCACTTCTCACCGACCCACCCGAGCCGCTGGAACTGCCCGGCCCCCGGGGATCCGCGGTTCCCACCGAATGGCGGGCCGACCGGCGCGCCACTCGATTGGACTCCCGCACCGTGGACGCGGTGATCACGCTGGCGCACGACAACGGCGCGACGCCCTACATGGTTCTGCTGGCGGCGTTCTCGGCGTTGATGCAGCGCTATACACACGCCGACGACTTCCTGGTCGCCACACCGGTTCTCAACCGCAGTTCCGATGACGTCATCGGCTACTACGGCAATACCGTGGCGCTGCGCATGCTGCCGAACCGCTGGAGCACCTTCGGTGATCTGGTCGGCGCCGCGCGTGATGCCGCGGTGGGCGCCTTCGCGCATCAGCGGGTCAACCTCGACCGGGTGGTCCGCGAGCTGAACCCGGACCGCCGCTACGGTGTCGAACGGATGGCGCGGGTGAGCTTCGGTGTGCGTCATCCGGACGGGGACGGCTTTCAACCGGGCGGCATAACGTGCCGGCGTGCCGAATTCCGGGGTCAGTTCGCCCAACTCCCGCTGGGAATCATGGTCGAGTTCGCCGGCGGTGAAGCAGAAGTGGAGGTCGAATACCTCACCGAGGTCATCGACGCGGACTTGGCCGAACAGATGCTGCGGAGTTTCGTCGTTCTGCTCGAGGACGCGCTGTCCCATCCGGATCGGGTGCTGGCCGATCTGGCCGTAATCGACGAGGCGGACACCACGCGGTTGTTCGAGATGTCCCGGGGTGAGGACTACGCCTGCCCACCGATGACACTCGGTGACCTGGTGGCCGAGCAGGCTGTCCGCCGGCCGGATGCGACCGCCGTCGTCTACGAGGGCCGCCACTACACCTATCGTGAGCTCAACGCGGCGGCCAACCGGCACGCGCACTGGCTTGCCTGCCAGGGCATCGGCGCCGAAGATCGTGTCGCGGTGCTGCTGGACAAGTCACCGGAGCTGGTCGTCACCGCGCTGGGTATCGCCAAGGCGGGCGCGGTCTATCTGCCGGTCGATCCCGAGTATCCCGCCGACCGCATCACCTACATCCTCGGCGACGCCGATCCCAAAATGGTGATCCGCCAGCCCATCATCGGAATCGAGGACTTCCCCGATCACGATCCCGGTCCGTCGGATCTGGTGCGCCCGTTCGGTCCGGCCAACACCGCCTACCTGATCTACACCTCGGGGTCGACCGGTCTGCCCAAAGGGGTGCCGGTACCGCATCGTCCCGTCGCCGACTACTTCCGGTGGTTCGCCGACGAGTACCAGATCGGTCCCGACGACCGTCTCCTGCAGGTGGCCTCACCGAGCTTCGACGTGTCGATCGGTGAGATCTTCGGGATGCTGGCCCACGGCGCCCGCCTGGTGATCCCGCGCAGCGACGGACTGCGGGACATCGGCTATCTCACCGATCTGCTGCAGCGCGAGGCCATCACGTCGATGCACTTTGTGCCGTCGCTGCTCGGGCTGTTCCTGTCGTTGCCCGGCGTCGAGCAGTGGCGCAGCCTGCGGCGGGTGCCGATCGGCGGCGAAGCGCTGCCCGGTGAATTGGCTGACAAGTTCCACGCGACCTTCGACGCGCTGCTGCACAACTTCTACGGGCCGACCGAGACGGTCATCAACGCCTCCCGCTACAAGGTCGAGGGCAGGCAGGGCGCCCGGGTGGTCCCGATCGGCACACCCAAGATCAACACCGCGATCCACCTGTTGGATGACGCGTTGCGGCCGGTGCCGACCGATGTGATCGGCGAGATCTACATCGGTGGGACGCAACTGGCGCACGGCTACCACAACAGGCCTGCGCTGACCGCGGAGCGTTTCGTCGCCGACCCCTTCACTCCCGGCGGTCGGCTCTACCGTTCGGGCGACCTGGCCCGGCGAAACCGCGACGGCGACCTCGAGTTCGTCGGCCGCGCCGACGAACAGGTCAAGATCCGCGGCTTCCGCATCGAACTCGGCGAGGTAGCCGCGGCCGTCACCGTGGATCCGAGTGTCGGGACTGCGGTCGTGGTCGCCGCCGACCTGCCCCAGCTCGGTAAGAGTCTGGTTGCCTACGTGGCGCCGGCGGCCGGCGATGTCGTGGACGTCGAGCGGATCAGAGTCCGGGTCGCCGCCGCGTTGCCGGACTATATGATCCCGGCGGCCTACGTCGTCGTCGACGAGATCCCGGTCACCGCCAACGGAAAACTGGATCGGGCAGCCCTTCCGGCGCCCGAGATCGGGCCGGTGGTCGACTACCGCGCACCGGTCACCGAGACCGAGCGCACCGTCGCCGCTCTGTTCGCCCGGTTACTCGGTGCCGGCGAGGTGGGTTGTGACGACTCGTTCTTCGCACTCGGCGGGCACTCACTGCTCGCGACCAAACTGGTCGCCGGGATCCGTGAAGCCTGCGGCGTCGAGGTTAGCGTCCGCGACATCTTCGAAACCGGCAGCGTCGGTGAGCTCGCCGCGGTGATCGACGGGCGCCGCGACCGTCAGGCACCGTCCACCCGGCCGCCGCTGGTCGCCGCCGGGGGCGACCCGGAGAGCGCACCGCTGTCAGCCGCCCAGCTGCGAAGCTGGTTCCAGTACCGTGTCGACGGACCCAGCCCGGTGAACAACATCCCGTTCGCTGCGCGTCTGACCGGCCCCTGTGATCCCGACGCACTGGCTGCCGCCGTCGGAGACGTGATCGGCAGGCACGAGATCCTGCGCACCGTCTACCGTGAGATCGACGGGGTCCCCCATCAGGTTGTCAACGCCGGCGACAGCGCTGCGGTCCGGCGGCTCGACGGGCCCGACAATGAGTGGCTGACAACGCAACTGGATGCCGAGCGGGCACATCGGTTCGAACTCGAAACCCAACTGCCGATCCGCGTGGCCGTACTTCGCACCCCCGGCGAATGTGTCCTGTCGATGGTCGTGCATCACATCGCCGCCGACCATTGGTCGGCCGGGGTGCTGTTCACCGACGTTCTCACCGCGTACCGGGCGCGACGGGAGGGCGGCGAGCCGTCCTGGCAGCCGCTGCCGATCCAGTACCGCGACTACGCCGCGTGGCAGATCCAGTTGCTCTCCGACACCGGGCTGATGGATGCCCAACGGCAGTTCTGGGTGCGACAGCTCGACTCACTTCCCGAGGACACCGGCCTGCGCCCGGACCTGCCCCGGCCGCCGATGGCCGGTGGCGCCGGTGCGGCCATCCCGCTGCACTTCGACGCCGCCGTGCGAGAACGGCTCACCGCGCTGAGCCGCGAGCTCGGGATCACCGAGTTCATGCTGCTGCAAGCCGCCGTCGCCGTCGTCCTGAGCAAAGCCGGTGGTGGTCACGACATCCCGCTGGGCACACCGGTTGCGGGCCGCACCGACACCGAACTGGACCGGCTGGTCGGCTTTTTCGTCAACATCCTGGTGCTGCGCAACGATCTGTCGGGTAATCCAACGCTGCGTGAGGTCCTGCTGCGCTCGCGGGAGATGGCGCTGGCGGCCTACGCCAACCAAGATCTCCCGTTCGACCGCGTGGTCGATGCGGTCAACCCGGTGCGCTCGCTATCCCGCAACCCGCTCTTCCAGGTGGTCGTCCACGTTCGAGAGGAGCTCCCGGAAAACCAGCTGATCGAAGCCGGCCCGGACGGCGACACCCGATTCACCGCCCTGGAACCGACTTTCGACGTGGCCCACGCCGACCTGAGCGTGAACTTCTTCGTCGGTGACGACGGCTATCGCGGACACGTGATCTACCGCACCGAGCTGTACCACCCGTCGACGATGGAACGCTTCGCGGGTTGGCTCGGCCAGGTCATCGCAGCGTTCGCCGCCGATCCTGATGTCCGGCTGCGTGATGTCGACCTGCTCGGCGCCTCCGAGCGGCAGCAGGTGCTCGCGCAGAGCCGAGGAATCGAATCGCCGGTCGACCGGCCGCGCACCGTTCCGGGACTGCTCGAGGCCGGCCGGGCGTTGGGTCAGGACCGGGTCGCGCTGCGGTGTGCTGGCGATGAGCTCGATTACGCTGCGCTGCATCACCGTTCGGATCGCTTCGCCCAGCTTCTGGCGCGCCATGGCGTCGGCCCGGGATCCCTCGTCGGCATGTCGATGCGCCGCGGGATCGATCTGGTGGTCGCGCTCGTCGGCATCATGAAAGCTGGTGCTGGATTCTTCCCGCTGGACCCCACCTATCCCGTCGCGCGCAAGCAGTTCATGCTCGACGACGTCCAACCCGCCGTCGTCGTCGTCACCGCAGAGGCCGGCGCGTCGATGCCGCCCGCCGACGGGGTCACGGTGATCTCGATGGACGATCCGGCGGTCCGTGCCGAGCTGGTGTCCACTGATCCCGTCGCCGCCTTGGCCCAGCCGCACCCCGACGACCCGATGTACCTGATGTTCACGTCGGGCTCCACCGGGAAACCGAAGGGTGTCGTCGGCACCCATCGGGCGATGAGCACCAGATTGACCTGGCAGCTCAAGCACTATCCGGTTCCGGGACACGACATCCGGCTCGCGCAGGCGCCGATGACCTTTCTGGAGGGGTGCATCGAGACGCTGGCCGGGCTCGCGGCCGGCGCGACACTGATCATCGCCGACGACGCCGAGCACCGCGACGCCGAGGCCATCGCGGGGTTGATCGAGCGGCATTCCGTTGCTCAGGTCACCGGTGTCGCCAGCCTGGTGTCCGCGCTTGTCGACAGCGCACCGAACGCCGTGCGTGCGTTGCGCAGGCTGGTGACCTGTGGCGAGCCGGTGAACGTCTCGCTGCTGGAACGTCTGGCCTCCTGTGTGGGCGACGGGGCGACGCGAAACATCGAGCTGCTCAACGCGATCGGCGCCACCGAAACCTCGGGCGCGTTGATCCGCGGACCGCTGGATCTGCCCGTCCCCAAGATCGGCACGCCGATGGAGGGGTCACAGGTCTACCTGCTCGACGAGGCGCTGCAACCCGTGCCGGTCGGTGTCGTGGGCGAGCTCTATTACGCCGGCGAGCAGATCGCGCGTGGGTACTGGAAGCAGCCCGCGCTGACCGCGTCGAGGTTCGTCGCGAATCCCTATGCGGCCGAACCGGGGTCGCGGTTCTACCGCAGCGGCGATCGGGGACGGTGGACCGAGGACGGCCATCTCGAGTTTGTCGGCCGTACCGACCACCAGGTGAAGGTGCGGGGGTTCCGGGTAGAACTCGCCGAGGTCGAGGCCGCTCTGAAGGCAGCCGAGGGTGTCGCTGTCGCCGCCGCGCGAACCTGGGACGGATCCAGCGGCGCGTCGCTGGCCGGCTACGTCGTACCGCGCGAGCCGGTGGACGATCCCGCGGCGTTCGCCGCCTCGGTGCGTGCATCGGTGGCTGCGGCGTTGCCGGGCTACATGACACCGGCGACGATCTCGGTGCTCGACGTGATGCCCGCGACCGAATCCGGGAAGCTGAACCGGCCTGCGCTGCCACGCCCCGAGGTGCACACCACCGGTGCGAGTGAGCCGGCTCGAACCGACACCGAACGGGCTGTCGCCACAGCAATGGAGCAGCTGCTGGACGTGGTCGAGATGGGCAGAGACGACGACTTTTTCGCACTCGGCGGGGACAGCATCCTTTCGGTGCAGCTCGCTGCGCGGATCCGTGCGGCCGGCCTGGCGGTCGAACCCCGGACGATCTTCGCCCACCCCACCGTCGCGTCGCTGGCCGCCGCGATCGACGACGGGCACATCGACCCGGCTGGCGGCCGCGCCGACACCCGGCGCGAGGCGATGAGCGTGTCGGGACTGTCGGCAGGCGACCTGGCCGCCCTGAAGTCGTCGTGGTCGAAGGCCCGACCGTCGTGACCGACGCCGTGGACATTGATGACATCGAGGACGTCCTGGCCCTCTCGCCGCTGCAACTCGGGCTGTACTCGCATGCCACGCTGATCGGACCGGACGGCGACGACCCCTACGTCATCGCGATGACGGCCGACGTGACCGGTCCACTGGACATCGCGCTGCTCCGCGACTGCGCGGCAGCCATGCTGGTGCGCCACCCCAACCTGCGGGCCAGCTTCTGGCACCAGGATCTGCCGCAACCCGTCCAGGTCATCCCCGCCACAGTCGAACTGCCGTGGCAGCATCTTTCGGCCACCGATGATCGGCAGGCCGCCGATATCGAACAACGGGAACGCGACAGGCATTTCGCATTACTCGACGGTCCGCTGATCCGGTTCCTGCTCATCGAGCTGCCGGATCAGCGTTGGCGACTGGTGGTCACCGCACACCACATCGTGCTCGACGGGTGGTCACTGCCGGTGTTCATCGGGGAGATGCTCACCCTGTACCGAGTCGGCGGCACCCCCGAAGCGCTACCGGCGCCACGGTTGTACCGGGACTACATCGGCTGGCTCACCGAGCGTGACACGCGGGCCGGGGAACTCCTCTGGCGCAGGCATCTCGCCGACCTGCCAGGGCCGACACTGTTGTCGCCGGCCCTTGGTGGTGGCGGTTCGGGGCTGCCGAAGCGCACCGAGCTGTCGCTGCCCGCCGCCGATACCGAACGACTGGCCGCCGCGGCCCGGTCCCGGGGCGTCACCCTCAACACGGTGATGCAGATGGCCTGGGCGCTGATCCTGGCCCGGCTGACCGACCGCGACGACATCGTTTTCGGGGTCACCGTGTCCGGTCGCCCACCCGAGCTGGCCGGTGTGGAAACCATGGTGGGCCTGTTCATCAACACCCTCCCGTTGCGTGTCCGTCTCGACCCGAACAGGACTGTTGGACAGCACTGTTCGGCCCTGCAGCGCGACGCGGCCGAACTACGCGACCACAGCTATTTGAGCCACTCGCAGCTGCGCACACTGGCCGGCGTCGGAGAGATGTTCGACACCCTGCTGGTCTACGAAAGCTTTCCGCCCGGCGGCGTGGTCGGCGGTCAACAGTTCTCCGCAGGCGACGTCACCTTCCGGCCCGCAGCGATGGAGAGCCTCACCCACTTCCCGGTGACGGTCGCCGCCTACCGCAACACCGCCGAGCTGACGCTACTGGTCGAGGTCACCGACAAGGCGCTGGGGATGATGTCGCCGGAGACGCTCGGCCGTCGGGTGCTGCAGACGATGCGCCGCCTCATCGAGGAGTGGGACCGGCCGCTGGGCGGGATCGGAATCCTGCTCGAGGGTGAGGCACCACCGATCGAGGTGCCCGCGGGCGCCGTCGGGGCCGGGGTAGCCGAGCGGTTCGCCGAAACCGCGGTCGTTCATCGCGATTCCGTCGCTCTTCGATGGAATGGCGGCCAGCTGACGTATCACGAGCTCAACGAGCAATCGGCCAGGATCGCGGGGTTCCTGGCCGATCGTGGCGTGCGCGCGGAGACGCCGGTCGCGATCCGACTCCCGCGAGGTGCTGACTACGTGGTGGCGATGCTCGCCGTACTCAAGGCAGGCGGCGTGTGTGTGCCGCTCGACCCGGCGATGCCGGCGGGCCGGGTGGAGTCCATCCTCACCCAAACCGAGGCTGCCATCGTCATCGACGACGCCACGATGCCCGCCGCACGAACTGCGCCGCGCCTCTGCGTGCCAACCCATCCCGGCCAGGCCGCCTACACCGTGTTCACTTCCGGCACCACAGGAGAACCCAAGGGTGTCATCGGAACTCATGCGGCATTGCTTGCCTACATCGACGACCATGCCGAGCGGATGCTGATGCCGGCTGCCGAACGCCTCGGCAGGCCGCTACGCATTGGCCACGCGTGGTCGTTCGCATTCGACGCCGCGTGGCAACCGCTGGCAGGACTGCTGTTCGGCCACGCCGTGCACATCATCTCCGAAACTGACCGCAGGGATGCCGAGGTGCTCGTCGAGATCATCGAGCGAGACGGCATCGACATGCTCGACGTCACCCCGTCGCTCTTCACCAGCTTGCGTCAGGCCGGGCTGCTGAATTCGGGGCAGCTCTCGGTGCTCGCGCTCGGTGGTGAAGCGCTCGGAGCGGGGGACTGGACCGATATCCGGAAAGCCTGCGCGGGAACGCTATTGGCTGCCCACAATTGCTACGGCCCCACCGAGACGACCGTCGAGGCAGTGGTGGCCGCGATCGCCGAGCACGACACACCGGTGATCGGTTATCCGACACGATCGACGCGCGCCGCCGTCCTCGACTCGTGGCTGCAACCCGTTCCCGACGGTGTGGTGGGCGAACTGTATCTGGCCGGCGATCAGGTGACGAGGGGTTACCTCGGTCGCCCGGCCGAGACCGCGATGCGGTTCGTCGCTGCCCCAGGCGGCGCCCGGATGTACCGCACCGGCGATCTGGTACGCCGGGATCAGGACGGCGCGCTCGCCTTCGTCGGCCGAGCCGACGCGCAGATCCAGGTCCGCGGGCATCGCGTCGAGCTGGGCGAGATCGAGGCGGTACTGGAAGAGGTGCCCGGGGTGCGGCACGTACACGTCGCGGTTCAGGGGCAGACCTCAGGTCACCGCCTGGTCGCGTACATCGCCGGGGACGTGACGGTGTCCGAACTGCGCTCGCTGCTGCGGAACAGGTTGCCGCGCTACATGCTTCCGCACCGGCTGATCGTGGTCGACGCGATCCCACTGACCGCCAACGGCAAGGTCGACGAGGCCGCGCTGGCGGGCACGGTGTCGCCCGACGAGGTTCCGGAGCCGCCGAGCACGCCGACCGAGATCGTCCTTGGCCGTGCCGTCGCCGAGCTGCTGGGCCTTCCCGCCGTCGACCTCGACGCCGACTTGCTGGAGCTGGGGCTCGACAGCATCGCCGCGCTGTCCTTGGTCCAGCTCGCGCGCAGCAATGGGCTGTCACTGCGCGCTCGACTGGTCCTGGAATGCGGCACGCTCCGCGAACTCGCAGCGGCAGTCGATCGCGACACCGCCGACGAAATGGTTGCCGGGCCGGAGCCGCAGGGGCCGATCCCCGCACTGCCTGCCGTGCACTGGCTCTATGAGCACGGCGATCCGCGACGCCTGTCGCAGGTTGAGGCGATCCGATTGCCCGCCGATGCGTCCGCCGAACGGCTACGTCGTCTGCTGGACGGGATCGCCGCCGGGCACGAGATGTACCGCAGCCGCCTCGACCGCGCGACCATGACGTTCGTCCCGGCCGGTCGCGACACCATTCCGCTGGTCGAGGTGGTGGTCCCCGGCGAGCTCGGTGACGCCGTCGCCGAGCACGCAGCCGCCGCGATCGAACGGCTCGATCCCGAGGCCGGCCACCTGACCGAGGCGCTGTGGCTGCACGGCCCGGACGAGCCGGGTGTTCTCGTGCTGGTCGTTCACGTTCTGGCGATGGATCCCGCCTCCTGGCGCGTCGTGCTGGCTGAGTTGATGGCCAACTGGTCGGCAGCCGGCTCGGCCGAGTTCGGTTCCGTCAGCGGTGAACAGGTCAGCTATCGCCGGTGGGCCCACAGCCTCGCCGATCGTGCGTCCGCACTCGACACCGTCGACTTCTGGCTCGCGCAGATCGACGGCGAGGACCCGGCATTGGGGAACCGGCGAGTACGCCCCGAGTCGGATCGGTTCGCCGATCTCGCGATCACCGTCACGGTCACCGAAGCCGACGTCACCGGCGCACTGCTACGCGCACGCACGCCGGTCCAAGACCTCCTTGCCGATGCGTGTGCCCGGCTGATCACTCGCTGGCGCGAGCGGCGCGGCGGTGTCAGCCCGGTTCCGCTGTTGGCGTTGGAAACTCACGGCCGCGCGGGCGCGGACGACACCGTCGGCCTGCTGAGCGCCATCTATCCGTTGCGAATCAGGCCAGGACACCCGATGCCCGAAATCCCCGGTCGGTCGACCGATTACGCCGCGCTGCGCTACCTGAGGCCGGACACCGCGAAGCTGCTGCAAGGTTTCCCTGGTCCGCAGGTACTCCTGAACTACCTCGGCAGGCTCGACCTCGATGCCGGAGCACTGCTGGACCGCGGTCTGCTCGCCCGTCTGTCGATCATGACCGAACCGAACGTCGCGGTGCGGCATGAACTGACCCTCGTTGCCGCCGTCGCCGGCGGAAAGCTGGTCACCCAGTGGCGAACTCTGCCCGACATCTTCAGCGCGACCGATGTCGCTGCGCTGCAGCAGATGTGGGCCGACATCCTGCAAGAGTTGGCGGGGGTTACATCGTGATACGGCGGTTGGCTGTTCTCGGCGCCGGAGCCAAGGCGGTGGCGGTGGCCGCGAAAGCGGCGATGCTGCGCGAGATGGGCGTCGCCACACCGGAAATCGTGGCTGTCGAGCGCACGGCGGTCGCAGCGAACTGGCGCGCCGGCGGCGGGTGGACCGACGGCCAGCACCGGCTGGGCACCAGCCCGGAGAAGGACGTCGGGTTCCCATACCGGTCGATGATCCTGCCCGGCCGCAACGGCGAACTCGACCAGCGGATGATGCGGCTGAGCTGGCAGTCCTACCTGGTGGGCACCGGACGCTTCGCGGAGTGGGTCGACCGCGGCAAGCCCGCACCGACCCACGAGACCTGGGCGAACTACCTGCGCTGGGTGGCCGACACCGTCGGACTGAATGTCGTTGACGGCGAGGTCATCCGGATGTCGCTCGACGGCCGGTCGTGGGTGTTGCACACCGGTGGCGGCGCAATCGAGGCAGACGCGGTGATGATCACCGGCCCCGGCCAGCCCGGCCGCTCGGTGTTGCCCGGCCATCCGCAAGTCCTCTCGATCGCCCAGTTCTGGGAGCTGTCGGCGTCGAAAGAACGGATCGACGCCGAGCGGGTCGCGGTGATCGGCGGTGGTGAGACAGCTGCCTCGATGCTCAACGAGCTGTTCGGGCACCGGGTGTCGACGATCACGGTGATCTCGCCGCAGGCGACGCTGTTCACCCGGGGTGAGAGCTTCTTCGAGAACCGGATGTTCAGCGATCCGACGGAGTGGGTCGGACTGACCCCGGCCGAGCGGCGTGACGTGATGGCACGCACCGACCGAGGGGTGTTCTCCGCGCGCGTCCAGGATTCACTACTCGCCGACGACCGGATTCGGCATCTGCGCGGCCGGGTCGCGCACGGTATCGCCGCCGATGGCCGGATCCGCATCACGCTGCAGACCGACCGGCACGGTGAGCGGCTGGAAACGGTGCACGGATTCGACCTCGTCATCGACGGCTCGGGTGCGGACTCGCTGTGGTTTCTGCCGCTGCTGGCTCAAGACGCCCTGGATCTGCTCGAGATAAGGCTGAACGGGCCGCTGACCAGCGACCGGCTGCAGCAGGCGATCGGCGACGACTTGGCGCTGAGCGGAGTGTCGCCGAAATTGTTCTTACCCAACCTTTCCGGGCTCAATCAGGGTCCCGGATTTCCCAATCTGAGCTGCCTGGGGCTGCTGTCCGATCGCATCCTCGGCGCCCGCCCCGGCGCGCAGTTGACCCAAACGAACAGGAGGAACGTTGAGTACCAATCCATTTGACGATGAGGACGGCCGCTTCTATGTCCTGGTCAATGACGAGGAGCAGCACAGCCTGTGGCCGGCCTTCGCCGAGATCCCCAGCGGCTGGCAGGTCGCGTTCGGCGTGGCGAGCCGCGCGGACTGTGCGGAGTTCGTCGAGCAGAACTGGTCGGATATCCGGCCGAAGAGCCTGCGCGCAGCGACTCGACAGTGAAGTTATGCAATGCTAACTTCTCTCTACATTGGTTAGGCAAACCTAAGGAGGCGGGGCCGGGTTCGACCGTCACCCCGAGACGATGCGCATGAACAACGGTGTAGTGACGCACGCGCGGGCCGCGCGCGTGGACGCGGATGTGGTCAGCCGATTCGCAACCTGCTGTAAAGCGCTCGGCCTGCCGGTGTATGACCGGCGCCGCCCCGCCGACATGCCGGCCGCGCGCCGGGCGTTCACCGAACTCACCCGGGTCGCACACGATCAGTGCGACGCGTGGACCGGACTGGCGGCAGCAGGTGGGGCGGACTCGCTGGAGGTGCTGGCCGCTATCGTCCGCACCGCCGACACCGCCGGCGTGCTGCAGAGGCGCATCGAGTTGCCCGCGGGCGCGTTGGGGTTCGACTACGACACCGGGCTCTACCTGCGATTCCGCGCCACCACCACCGACGATTTCCGGCTGGCCCATGCCGCCGCGCTGGCGACCGACGGCGCGTTCCACGCCGCCGACGAGATCATCAGCGAGATCCGCACCCGCAGGCCGCAGTGGCACGACGCGCGCTGGGTCGACGTGGCGCTGCGCTCCCGTGCGCACCGCTGGTCGGATGTGGTGAAGCTGCTGACTCCGGTGGTCAACGACACCGGCCTCGATCCCTACTTCGCGCACGCCGCGAAGGTGGCGCTCGGTGTTGCACTCGCCCGGCTCGGGATGTTCGCCCCGGCGTTGTCCTATCTCGAGGAGCCCGACGGTCCGGTTGCCGTCGCCGCGGTGGATGGCGCCCTGGTCAAGGCATTGGCTCTGCGCGCGTACGGCGACGAGGACACCGCCGCCGACGTCTTGCAGGACCTGTACGCCGCCAACCCGGACAACGAGCAGATCGAGCATGCACTGTCCGACCCGACGTTCGGAGTCGTCACCACGACCGCGGCGCGCATCGAAGCCCGCACCGACCCGTGGGACATCGAAACCGAGCCCACCGCAGACGATTTCATCGACCCGGAGGCCCGCGAGCGGAAGGCTGCACTGCTGGAGGAGGCCGAACGCGAGCTCGGCGAATTCATCGGGCTCGACGAGGTGAAGAACCAGGTGTCGCGGCTGAAAAGCTCGGTGGCGATGGCGTTGCGCCGCGAGGAGCGCGGATTGACCGTCGCTCAACGGACCCATCACCTGGTGTTCGCCGGCCCGCCCGGCACCGGCAAGACGACGATCGCGCGCGTCGTCGCCAAGATCTACTGCGGTCTCGGGCTGCTCAAGAGGGAGAACGTCCGCGAGGTGCACCGCGCCGACATGATCGGACAACACATCGGTGAGACCGAAGCGAAGACCAACGCCCTCATCGACAGCGCCCTCGACGGCGTGCTCTTTCTCGATGAGGCCTACGCCTTGGTTGCGACCGGCGCCAAGAACGACTTCGGTCTGGTCGCCATCGACACCCTGCTGGCCCGGATGGAGAACGACCGCGATCGCCTCGTGGTCATCATCGCCGGTTATCGCGCCGATCTCGACCGGTTCCTGGACACCAACGAAGGTCTGCGGTCCCGGTTCACCCGCAGCATCGTCTTCCCGTCCTACTCTGCTGCCGAACTCGTCGAGATCGCCGTCGCGATGGCGGCCAACCGGGACAGCGTGTTCGAGCCCGCGGCCCTGCACCATCTGGAGGAGTTGTTCGGCCGGCTGGCCGATTCGTCGACCCCCGACTCGAACGGCGTGGCGCGGCGAAGCCTCGACATCGCCGGTAACGGGCGCTTCGTCCGCAATGTGGTCGAACGGTCCGAGGAGGAACGAGAATTCAGGTTGGACCACACAGACCTGGCCGGTGCTGATTTCACCGACGAGCAGCTGATGACGATCACCGCGTCCGATGTGCGCGCGTCCGTCGTGCCGCTGCTGGGTGGCCTCGGCCTGACGGTGCCCGCGTAATGAGCGACGACCGACGGTCCTTCTCGTCGCGCACACCGGCCAACGACAATGCCGAGCAGGTCACGTACCGGCGCGGATTCATCACTCGCCACCAGGTGACGGGCTGGCGATTCGTCATGCGCCGCATCGCATCCGGACTTGCGCTGCACGACACGCGGATGCTGGTCGATCCATTGCGCAGTCAGTCGCGCGCCGTGTTGATGGGCGTACTGCTGGTCGTGACCGCGGTGCTCGGCTGTTTCGTGTTCTCGGTGTTGCGCCCCGGCGGTGTGCCGGGCAGCGACCCGGTGCTGGCCGACCGCTCCACCGCCGCGCTCTACGTGCGCGTGGGTGATCGGCTGCATCCGGTGCTCAACCTGACGTCCGCGCGGCTCGCTGTGGGACGGGCGGTGGACCCCACCACTGTCAGCAGTGAGCAGCTGGACAAGTTCGCCCGAGGCAGCCTGATCGGTATCCCCGGAGCCCCGGAACGCATGGTGCAGAACACTTCTCGCGACGGAGATTGGGCGGTGTGTGACGGCAGCGCCGGATCGGACCAGGCCGGGGTCACCGTGATCGCCGGGCAGCTGGAACGCGGCGGCGCCCGAGCCGCCTTGCTGGGTGAGAGCCGTGGCGTGCTGGTCGGCGGCGCCGACGGGACCTGGCTGCTCTGGGACGGCCGGCGCAGCGCCATCGACCTCGCCGACCGCGCCGTCACCGACGCGCTCGGACTGCCCGCCGCAACGCCTACCGCGCGGCCCATTGCGGCAGGTCTGTTCAACGCGATCCCAGAGGCCCCGGCACTGCGGATCCCGCAGATCCCCGAGGCGGGTTCGCCCGCCGGTTATCCGATTCCCGCCGGCGCCCCGATCGGCGCGGTGGTGATCGCCTATCGCAACGACGGCACCCCGGTGAACTATGCGGTGCTGCCCGACGGACTTCAACCGATCAGCCCGGTCTTGGCGGCGGCGTTGCGCAACGCCAATTCCTACGGGCTGGCGCAGCCACCGCAACTCGGCGCCGACGACATCGCCCGGCTGCCGGTTTCGGCGATGCTCGATGTGTCGGCATTCCCGTCGGAGCCGATCAAGCTGGTCGACGCCGCGACCGCACCGGTGACCTGCGCGCAGTGGACCAAGATCGATGGCGCTGCAACGAGTTCGACGACGTTGTTGTCCGGCTCGGTACTGCCGGTCGCCGGAGGAATGCAATCGGTCGACCTCGTCGGCGGAGGAAATCCCGGCACAGCGACCCGAGTCGCGCTGCCGCCCGGGCGCGGTTACTTCGTCCAAACCGTCGGCCAGCAGCCGGCGTCGCCCCCGGCGGGATCACTGTTCTGGGTGTCCGACACCGGCGTCCGGTACGGAATCGGCGGCGACCCCAAGTCAAGTGAGAAGACCGTCGCTGCACTGGGTCTGTCTGAACCGCCGTTGCCGATCCCGTGGTCGGTGCTAACCCTGTTCGCCCCAGGTCCGGCCTTGTCCCAAACCGACGCTCTCGTCGTGTACGACGCCGTCCGGCCCGTAGTCCAGCAGGAGAACCGATGAGCCGCCTGATCTTCGAGGCCGGCCGGCGGTTGCCGGTCCCCCCGACCAACACGGGGGCGATCGTCATCGAGCCACCCCCCGAGCTGCCACGGGCGGTCCCCGCGTCGATGCTTCGTCGCGCACTGCCGTTTCTGATCGTGATTCTGATCGTCGGCATGATCGTCGCGATGGTGGCCACCGGGATGAAACTCATCTCACCGCAGACACTGTTCTTCCCGTTCGTCTTGCTGCTCGCCGCAACCGCGCTGTACCGCGGCAGCGACAACAAGATGCGCACCGAGGAGGTCGACGCCGAACGCGCCGACTACCTGCGCTACCTGTCGGTCATCCGGGACAACGTGCGCGCCGAGGCTGCCGCGCAACGCGACGCGCTGGTGTGGTCGCACCCCGACCCGTCGGCGCTGACCGCCATCCCCGGCTCGCGCCGGCAGTGGGAGCGCGACCCGCACGACGCCGACTTCCTGGTGCTGCGTGTCGGGCTGCACGACGTACCGCTGGCCACCACGCTGCGGGTCAAGGACACCGCTGACGAGGTCGACCTGGAGCCGGTGTCACACAGCGCGTTACGTGCTCTGCTCGACACGCAGCGCACCGTCCGCGACGCCCCACGGGGTATCGACGTGACGACGGTGTCGCGGATCACCGTCCACGGCGACGCCGACGAGGTCAGAGCGGTGCTGCGCGCCTGGCTGGCTCAGGCCGTCACCTGGCATGACGCCGCGTCCCTGGGTATCGCGCTGGCCAGCCCCGAGCTGGAAGCACCTGACTGGAACTGGCTGAAGTGGCTGCCGCACACCGATATTCCCGGACAGCTCGACGGCTGTGGGCCGGCTCGATACCTGGCGGCGAACACCGACGACCTGATCGCGGCGATCGGGCCCGCACTTGCCGACCGCCCGCTGTTCGGTGTCGACGCCGACGATCCGCTTCGTCATCTGCTGGTGGTAGTCGACGATCCGGGCCACACGCCGGAGGATTCGGTGCTCGCCACCGGTTTGGCCGGAGTCACGGTGATCTACACCGCCGCAGTCCAATCCGGCCCGCGACCGGGACGGTACGCCGATCCGGACCGGCCGATCCTGCGGGTTGCCGGCGGGAAGATCGAGCGTTGGGAGAGCGACGGCTGGCAGACCTACGTCGCCCACGCCGACCAGCTGGCAGACGCCGACGCCGTGCATCTGGCCCGCGGCCTGGCGCGATGGGACTCGAACCCCACTCATGCCGGACTTCGCTCACCGGCCACCAGGGGAGCGAGCTTCACCACACTGATGGGCATCCCGGATGCGTCGGCGCTCGACATCGCAGACGTATGGGCACCCCGCCTTCGCGACGAGGAGCTGCGGGTGCCCATCGGTGTCACCGCGACCGGTGTGCCGCTGTACTTCGATCTCAAAGACGAGGCAGAAGGCGGTATGGGCCCGCACGGTCTGATGATCGGGATGACGGGTTCCGGTAAGTCTCAGATGTTGATGTCGATCCTGTTGTCGCTGTTGACGACTCATTCCGCCGACCGACTCATTGTGATCTACGTCGACTTCAAGGGTGAGGCCGGCGCCGACATCTTCCGCAACTTCCCGCAGGTGGTTGCCGTCATCTCCAATATGGCGGAGAAGAAGTCGCTGGCCGACCGGTTCGCCGACACACTGCGCGGTGAGGTCGCCCGTCGGGAGGGTCTGCTGCGTGACGCCGGCCGTCGCGTGCAGGGCAGCGCGTTCGGCTCGGTGGCCGAGTACGAGGCCGCGCGGCCGGCAGCGGAGGCAGCGGGCATCGAACTGCCGCCCCTGCCAACGCTGTTCGTCGTCGCTGACGAGTTCACCCTGATGCTGGCCGAGCATCCGGAGTACGCCGAGCTGTTCGACTACGTCGCCCGCAAGGGGCGTTCATTCCGCATCCATATCCTGTTCGCCTCGCAGACCCTCGACATCGGTCGCATCCGCGACATCGACAAGAACACCTCGTACCGGATCGGTCTCAAAGTGGCCAGCCCCGCCGTCTCGCGGCAAGTCATCGGTGTCGAGGATGCCTATCACATCGAATCAGGCAGGGAACACAAGGGAGTCGGCTTCCTGGTGCCCTCACCGGGAGCCGCACCGATAAAGTTCCGTAGCACCTACGTCGACGGCATCTACGACCCGCCGCGCCCGGTGACGTCGTACGCGGTGCCCTCCGCACCGGATCCGGTGCCGTTCACGGCCGGGCCGGCCGCGCTCGCCGAGGACATCGTGGTGCTGTCCGACCACGAGATCGCACCGGCCGCGGTGCCTCGCAAGCTGATCACGACCATCGGTGAGCAACTGGCACAGTACGGTCCGAAAGCCCCGGCACTGTGGCTGCCCCCGCTGGACGAGAACATCACGCTCGACGAGGTACTCGCGGGCGCAGCCGTGCCGGAGCGGCAGTGGCGCTGGCCGCTGGGAGAGATCGATCTGCCGTTCGAGATGCGCCGCGAGTCGCTGGTTTTCGACGCCACCTCATCGGCGGGCAATGTGGTGATCCACGGTGGCGCCAAGTCCGGCAAGTCGACGGCGCTGCAGACCTTTGTGTTGTCGGCGGCGCAGCTGCACTCGCCGCGCGACGTCACGTTCTACGTCCTGGACTACGGCGGCGGACGACTGCGGGGCCTGGAAGACCTGGCACATGTGGGCAGCGTGGCCTCGCCGTTGGAACCGGAGCGGATTCGGCGCACGTTCGGGGAGCTGGAGCAACTGCTGAGGTCGCGGCAACGCAATGCCGGACAGCAGGGTGGCTACACCGACTCCTACGGGGAAGTGTTCCTGCTGATCGACAACCTCTACGCCTTCGGTCGCGACAACACCGATCAGTTCAACACCCGAAACCCGCTGCTGGCCGACGTCACCGAACTGGCGAATACCGGCTTGGCGCACGGTATTCACGTCGTCATCACCACACCGAACTGGCTCGAGGTGCCGCTCGCGATGCGCGACGGGCTCGGGTTGCGTCTGGAACTGCGCCTGCCGGACCCCCGTGACAGCAACGTGCGGGTCACCGACAGCCTGCGCAGGCCCGCCGAATCGGTGCCGCACGACCAGCCTGGCCGTGGATTGACGATGGCGGGGGAGCACTTCTTGTTCGCCGAGCCCGATCTGACCCGGATACCGGCGATCAACGCCGCGTACCCGGGACTGCACGCTCCGGTGGTGCGGCTGCTGCCTGCCGACCTGACGCCCCAGGTTGTGGCCCCCCTGCATCGGGGTGGCGAGCGAGTGGTGTTGGGACAACGTGAATTCGATCTGGATGCGGTGGTCCACGATTTCGCCGAGCAGCCGCTGCTGATGGTGCTCGGTGACAGCAAGTCGGGTAAGACCACCTTGCTCCGGCACCTCATCCGCACCGTCCGCGACAATTCCCGCGCCGAGGACGTCGCCTTCACCGTGTTCGACCGTCGCCTGCACCTCGTCGACGAACCGCTCTTCGCGGACAACGAGTACAGCGCGAACATCGACCGGGTGACTCCGGCTGTGATGGGTCTGTCGGCATTGATCGAACAGCGCAGGCCGCCGGCGGGTCTCACCGCCGGCGAACTGTCGGCATGGGACTACCGCACCCGTACAGCCTCGGCGCACACCCACTTCCTGATCATCGACGACGTCGACCAGATCCCGGACGGCCCGGCGATGAGCGGGCCGTACGCCGGGCACCGACCATGGACACCGCTGATCGGACTGCTCTCCGCCGCAGGTGATCTCGGCCTGCGGGTGATCGTCACCGGCCGGGCAAGCGGTTCCGCGCATGCCCTGATGACCAATCCGCTGCTGCGCCGCATGAGCGATCTGCAGGCGGCAGTGCTGATGTTGTCGGGCAATCCCGCCGACGGCGCCAAGATCCGCGGGCATCGTTTCACCAGGCTCCCCGCCGGACGGGCGATGCTGCTCGGTGACAGCGATGGTGTCGAGCATGTCCAACTGGTCAACCCTTTTGCTCTCGCGCACAGCGCATCTCATGCGCGCTACCCGGAGGAGAACCCGTCATGACCCTGCGTGTTGTCCCAGAGGGGCTGGCTGCGGCCGGCGCCCAGGTGACGGCCCTGGCGGCGCGACTGGCTGCCGCGAACGTGGCTGCCGCGCCGTTGATCACGGCAGTGCTTCCACCCGGCTCCGATCCCGTCTCGCTGCAGACCGCAGCAGGCTTCAGCGCCCAGGGACTCGAGCACACCGCGACTGCCACCCAGGGTGCGACCGAACTCGGCCGATCCGCCGCGGCGGTGGGCGAGTCCGGAGCCGGGTACGCAGCCACGGATGCCGCCGCGGCGGGCTCCTACGTGATCGCACGGGGAGGCTGATGACCGCCCCAATCTGGTTCGCGTCGCCGCCGGAGGTGCATTCGGCGCTGTTGAGTGCCGGCCCCGGGGCCGGTCAGATGCTCGCCGCGGCCGCAGCGTGGGAGACGCTGAGCGTCGAATACGCCGGCGCCGCAGCCGAACTCACCCAGATTCTCGCTGCTGTTCAGGCCGGCTCATGGCAGGGTCCGAGTGCAGAACAGTACGTCGTGAGCCACGCGCCCTACCTGGCGTGGCTCGAACAGGCCAGCGCCCACAGCGCCGGGGCAGCCGCCCAGCAGCAGACCGCCGCCGCCGCCTACACCGCGGCGCTGGCCGCCATGCCGACGCTGCCCGAACTGGCCGCCAACCACACCGTCCACGGGGTGCTGATGGCCACGAACTTCTTCGGCATCAACACAATCCCCATCGCCCTGAACGAGGCCGACTACGTGCGGATGTGGATCCAGGCGGCCACCACGATGAGTGTCTACCAAACCGTCGCAGGCACCGCCCTGGCCGCGGCTCCCCGCGGCGTGCCCGCTCCGACGATTGTGCTGCCCGGCGCAGACGCCGCATCGTCAACGACGGCGTTCGCGTCCGCAGCGCAGCCCCAGGCCGGCGAATCGGGCTCGGCGCTGACCAATTCCAACAGCATCCTGGATCTGCTGGAGGCTTACATCAAGTCACTCCCGGACGGTGATCTGATCTGGGACTTTCTCACCCATCCGGTGCAGAGCCTCCAGCAGATCATCGTCGACTTCCTGACCAACCCGGTCCAGGCCTGGCAGACCTGGGGACCGCTGCTGTCCGCGTTGCTGTATCAGGCGATCTTCCAGCCGGTCGGGTGGACCACCTGGGGACTGGTTCTGAGCTCACCGCTGTGGGCCCCGATGCTCCTCGTCGC
This sequence comes from Mycolicibacterium rhodesiae, assembly GCF_002086695.1. GTDB lineage: Bacteria > Actinomycetota > Actinomycetes > Mycobacteriales > Mycobacteriaceae > Mycobacterium > Mycobacterium rhodesiae. Next base: position 72,696 of record NZ_MVIH01000002.1, on the reverse strand, counting down.
AGGCCTGCCCCTGCTGGGATTGCTGACGCTGGTGCCGAATCCGGCCGCCCCAGACGTCGCACCTGAGCAGGCCCCGGCGCCGATCCAAGCGCGGCAACCCAACGTCTGGCCGGTGTCGTCGGCGGCGCCGACCGTGCCCGCCACCGCGCCCGCGGCACCGACCGCCGCCGGTGCGCAGGCCCCCGCCTCGGCACCGACGGCACCGGCACCGGCAGCGCAGGCGGTGTTCTACGCGGTCGGCGGTGCCGACCCCGACGAGGGCCCGGGCCCGTCACTGACCGAGGGCAGCGGTGCCAAGGCCCCGGTGTCCGAGGCGGCACCCGCCGCGGCTGCGCTGTCCTCGGTGCAAGCCAAGGAACGCGCGCAGCGACGGCGTGCCCAGCGACTCAAGGACCGCGCGCACCGCGACGAGTACATGGACCTCACCAGCGACGCCGGCGTACCCGCCGAACCGGCTGCGCCGCCCACCACGTCGTCCTCCGACCGCGGTGCGGGAACGCTCGGATTCACCGGAACCGCGACCAAGGCTCGCGATGTGACCGCCGCGGGGCTGACCGAGTTCGCCGGCGACACACAGCATGAACGCCCCATCACGCCGATGCTTCCGGCCACGTGGGACAGCGATCCGTCCGACAGAGATCACCACCGAGAATGATGGGAGAAATACCGTGAGCATGCTGGATGCGCACATACCGCAACTCGTGGCCGCCGAGGCCGCCTTCGGTGCCAAGACGGCGCTGATGCGCAGCACCATCGCACAGGCCGAACAAGCCGCGATGTCTGCGCAGACGTTCCACATGGGCGAATCCTCGGCCGCCTTCCAAGCCGCGCATGCGCGGTTCGTCGAGGTGGCCGCGAAGGTCAACTCCCTGCTCGACATCGCGCAGATGAACCTCGGCGAGGCCGGCGCGACCTATGTGGCCCAAGATGCCGCAGCGGCAACGACTTACGGAGGCTTCTGATGTCCCAAATCATGTACAACTACCCGGCCATGCTGGGGCATGCCGGTGACATGGCCGGCTACGCAGGCACACTGCAGGCAGTCGGAGCCGATATCGCCACTGAACAGTCCGCACTACAGGGTGCCTGGCAAGGCGAGACCGGGATGACCTACCAGGCATGGCAGGCGCAGTGGAACCTGGCCATGGAGGAACTGGTGCGCGCGTACCGTGCGATGGCAGGCACCCACGAGACCAATACTCTGTCGATGCATGCGCGTGATCAAGCCGAAGGCGCCAAGTGGGGCTGAGACATGGCCGCACCTAACGCGGTCGAGCTGACCGCTGACGCTGCCTGGTTCGTCGCCGAAAGCATTGGCGCAGGTTCGTTTCCGTGGGTGCTGGCGATCACGCCTGCGGTGGCCGACCAGCGTGAGGCCCCGGCGATCCTGGCTCGGTTGCGAGCCGAGCTGACCCGCGCACGGGTGATGTCCGAGGACGAGACGATGGCACCCGCGGTGGCCCGGTGGACCCGCACGGTCTGCGCGCCGGACCGCTGGCTCGAGCTGCGCTACGTGCGGGGCGCCGGCACCGAGATGTTGCGCGGCCTGGTGGCCCGCCGCGCAGACCACACGGTGGTGGCGCTGCGCAGCGGGGAGCTCGTCACTCTCACCGAGCTCGACATCAGCGATCCGTTTGCGCTTGCCCAGGTCGTCGCGGCCGGGCTGGCCGGCCGCTCGCCGGCACGGTTCGCCGAGTTCACCCTTCCGACCCGCGCGGGGCACCGTGCCGACGAAAAGTTGCGCGCTGGAGCCGATCTCGATCGGGTCCTCGAACACCTGGGTATCCCCGGCTCGGCCGTTCCGGTGGTGCGGTCGGTGTTCACCGGACCGCGCAGTTACGTCGAGATCCGTGCCGGCTCCGCCCACGACGGTGTGCACCGCCTCAGCGAGGTCGGCGTGGGCATCGTCGACAGCGACGCCGGCCGCGTGCTGGTGAACCCGGAGCGCGCAGCCGACGGGGAGTGGCTGTCGACCTTCTCGCCGGGCACCCCGTTCGCGATCGCGCTGGCGCTCGACCGGCTCACCGACACCCTGGCCGATGGCCGCTGGTTCCCGTCCGCCACGCTGGCGCGCAACTTCACCACGAATTGATCTGGAGAGAGAACAACAATGACCGAAACCCCGGTGCTACCGATCGTCCGGGTCGCCGTTCTGGCGTACGGCCGGATCACCGATGTGGCGCTGCCCGCGGAGTTGCCGCTGCGCGAGATCCTGCCCGCGGTGAAGCGGCTGGTGCCGCCGGACTCCGACGACGAGAGCGCCAGCCCCACGCCGATGACGCTCGCCCCGATCGGCGGTCCGCCGTTCAGCGTCGACGCGAGCCTGGACACCGTCGGTGTGGTGGACGGTGATCTGCTTGCATTGCAGCCTGTTCCGGCCGGTCCGACCGTTCCCGGCGTGGTGGAGGACGTCGCCGACGCCGCCGTCATCTTCTCGGCCACCCGCACGCGGCCATGGGGGCCGCACCGTCTGCAACTGGGCGCACGACTGGCCGCCGCGGTGTTCGTGGTGGCATTGTCCGCGGTCGCGATCACCCACCGCGCCGTGACCGTCTCGACGATCGGCCTCTACGCGGTCGCCGCGCTGGCGATACTCACCGCGATCACCGGACTGGTGTTACGGGCCAGGTCCGCCCGGCTCGCGACCGAGGTGTCGGCGGCGGCTCTGCTGCCGATCGCGTCGGCGTTCTGGTTGGCCGTGCCGGGACTGTGGGGATCGCCGCATGTGATGCTGGCCGCGGCCGGGGTGGCGGCCTGGTCGTTGATCGTGTTGACCCAGACCGAGGACGGCGTCGGGTTGTTCACCGCCGCAGCAGTTGTCGGCGTCGGTGCGTTGCTGGTCGCCGGCGCCGCGGCGCTGTGGCAACTACCCGCCCGGACCGTCGGCTGTGCGCTGATCCTGGTAGCGCTGCTGCTCACTGTCTCGGCCCCCGCGCTCGCCGCGATGTGGGCCCGATTCCCGCTGCCGGTGATTCCGGCCCCCGGTGATCCGACGCCGTCGAGCCCCGCGTCCCGGCTGCTGACCGATCTGCCGCGCCGCGTCCGGGTCGCCGAAGCGCACCAGACCGGTGTGATCGCGGGCAGTGTGTTGCTGTCTTGCGCCGGGTCGCTGATGGTGGCCGGACGCACCGAAGGGCCAGGCGTCTGGGGCTGGTATCTGGTGGCGGCCGCCGCAGCCGCGGCCGTGCTCCGCGCCAGGGTGTGGGACACCGCGGCGTGCAAGGGCTGGCTGCTCGCTCAGCCGTTCCTGGTGACCGCAGGACTGCTGGCGGCCTTCGCCGCGCAGCACCGCTTCATCGCCGCGCTGTGGGCGCTCGTGGTGCTCGGAGCGCTCGCCGCAGTGTGGGTGATCGTGGCCGTCAATCCGGATACCGCGTCCGCGGAACGCTATTCGCTGCCGGTGCGGCGACTGGTGGGTTTCCTCGCCGCCGGCGTGGACGCATCGCTGATCCCGGTGATGGCCTACCTCGTGGGCGTCTTCACATGGGTCCTCGATCGATGATGCGGGCCGCCGCGGTCGCCGCGGTGGTACTGCTGGTCGCGGCACCCGCAGCCGGCGCAGTGACCCCGCCCGTCGCCGACCCCGGGGCGCAACCTCCGGCCGGGACGGCCGGACCAGCCGCCGGGATGTCCCAGCGGTCCGAATGCGTGACGACCGGGGTGCGTCCCGGCAGCGACCCAGCCGTTGTGAGCCCCAATCAGACAATGCTTGATCTGGCAGGGGCACAGCAGTATTCGCGGGGGGAGGGCCAGACCGTCGCCGTCATCGACACCGGTGTCCGGCCGGGACCACGGCTACCGAATGTGGTCGGCGGCGGCGACTACCTCGCCTCGGGCGATGGCCTGACGGATTGCGACGGCCACGGAACGCTGGTGGCCGGGATCATCGGCGGACAACCCGGACCCGACGGATTCAGCGGAGTCGCACCGGGCGCGCGGCTGCTGTCGATCCGGCAGGCTTCGCCGCGGTTCTCGCCCAGCGCCGGCGGGAGGGACCCGGCGTCGGTCCAGGCGAACGTGGAGATCGAAACGCTGGCCCGCGCGGTCGTCCACGCCGCCGACCTCGGCGCCACCGTCATCAACATCTCCACCACCACCTGCCTGACGCCCGACAAGCTCGGCGATCAACAGACTTTGGGCGCTGCGCTGCGCTACGCCGCGATCGACAGAGACGTCGTCATCGTCGCCGCCGCGGGCAATGCCGGGGCGTCCATTGACGGCGCGCCGGGTACTCAGTGCGCGTCGAATCCGCCGGGCGACTCGACCCGCGCGGGGGACCCACGGAACTGGGCGGGCGTCAGTTCGGTATCGGTCCCGTCGTGGTGGCAGCCCTACGTCCTGTCGGTGGCGGCGCTGACCGCTGAGGGACAGCCGACCGGCTTCACCATGGCCGGCCCGTGGGTGGGCATCGCCGCGCCCGGAGAGAACGTCGTATCGCTGAGCAACGATGGCGGGGGCGGGCTGGCCAACGGCATGCCTGACGGGCGCGGCGGGATGTCACCGCTGAACGGAACAAGTTTCGCCGCCGCCTATGTCGCCGGAGCCGCGGCACTGGTCCGCAGCCGCAACCCGGGCATGCGTTCCGACGAGGTGATCCGGCGCCTGACGGCGACTGCGCACAACGCGGCGCAGGACCCCTCCAACCTGGTTGGTGCCGGAGCGCTGGATCCGGTCGGCGCCCTCACCTGGACCGTAAGCCCGACCGGTGACATGGCACCGGCCACCAAACGGCTTGCGGCGCCTGCACCACCACCTCCGGTCGATCACACCCCGCGCACGGTGGCCTTCATCGGAACGGCCGCGCTCGCGGCTACCGTCATCGTGGTCGCGGTCGTCAGCCGCAGACGCAAGGAAGAACAAGAATGACTGATGTCAAGGGACCGGGCGCCGGTCGGCTCACTGTTGTCGGGTTGGCGATCGTCACGGCGGTGCTGGCGTATCCGTGGCGGTCCATAACTGACCGGTGGGCGCTGGGTATCGCGGTCGCTGTGGTCCTGGTGTCGCTGAGCTGGTGGCGCGGTCACTTCCTGACCACGCTCCTGTGGCGTCGCGTGCGAGTTCCGCTGAGCCGCAGACCGATTGAGGTCACTTCCGCCGACATCCTGGGCACGGGCACCGATGCGGTGACGACTGCTCTGCTGCGGGTGGACAGCCGACCCGGTGAGCTACCCCTTGGCCTGCTGACCGGCTACCTGGACCGTTACGGAGTGGTGTGCGACGCCGTCCGCGTCACCACCCGCGCGACTCCGGATTCGACCACGACCTGGATCGGTCTGACGTTCAGTGGTACACGCAATCTGGCTGCGCTGCAAGGCCGATCGCCGCAGATTCCGCTGCGTCAGACCGCCCAGAACGCGGCTCGCCGCCTGGCCGGCCATCTGCAGGAAACCGGCTGGACCACAGCGCTCGTCGACGCCGACGACGTGCCTGCCATCGCCGGGACGGATGCCCGCGAGCGATGGCGATCGGTCGCTGACTCGCGCGGCCACCTGACCACCTACACGGTCGTCGATCCGGAGACGGCGTTGGCCGCGGTGAGTGCCGCCGCGGCGCAGGAGGTGTGGACGGTGGTGGAGATCGCGGGCCCCTCGCCGCTCACCGATCTCAAGGCCGGTGTGGCGATCCGCACCGAGGGACCGCCGGCTGACTCAGCCCCGGCGCCGGGGCTGACGCGCATCTCCGGACGGCAGGCCAGCGCTCTGGCTGCGCTGCACCCGTTGTCCGGTATGCGACTTGTCTGAGGAGAGGAGCGCCGTGGCGAACGAGATGGCGTCGCGAGGCTGGCAGGGCACCATTCTGAGATTGTTCGGCGCCGCCGATTACGAACTGACGGTGACAGGCCGGGAACAGCTCAGCGAGCACTACCTGCGACTGAACTTCGATGCGGGCGGACTGTTGACCGAACGGGATGTGCATCCGACGATGTGGATCCGGATGTGGTTCCCGGACGGCGCGAAACTGCACCAGCGGGGATACACACTGGCCAACCCCGACCCGGCCGCCGACCGCTTCGACGTCGAGTTCGCGTTGCACGACGGCATCGCCTCGCGGTGGGCGTGTGCGGCTCGGCCCGGCGACACGATCGGCGCCACAGTGCTCGGCAGCAGCTTCACGCTGCCCGATCCGGCGCCGGCCGGCTACGTGATCGTCGGCGACACAGCATCATTGCCCGCGATCAACTCGCTGCTGGAGTCCATCGGCGATGCTCCCGCGCGGGTGTTCCTCGCGGCCGGCCACGACGACGACAAAAAGTTACCGGTGGTTCGCGACGCCGGGGTCGAATGGATCGACCGCACCGAATCAGGCGCGGGACTCGTCGACGCCGTGAGCGGGGCCGCCTACGATGCGCAGGACCACTTCGGTTGGGTCGCGTGGGACAACCGGACAACCCGTGCCGTCGCGAAGGTCCTCCGCGAGCAATACCGCATCCCGCGCACCTCGATCAAGGCGCAGGCGTACTGGGCACAAGGGGCTTGACCGGTCGGCGGGTACCCGCCCACATGGCGCCCGCGACGGCCGCGATCAGCACGACCCCGACGCCGAAGGTGCCCAGGTCGAACGACACCGCCGCAGAGCTGCCCGCTTGAGCGCGCGCCGAGCCGCGCAGGAACGGGACCACGGTCAGGACGCAGATCGCCACCAGTGCTTCGGCGAAGACCACCGCGGGGAAGTGTTGGGCGGCAAGGCGAAACAGGCCACGAGTATCGCCGTCGGACTGCGCGGCACGGATGCGCGGCAATAACACCCGCACGTTGTAGGCGCCGGCGCACAGCAGCAACACCACCAGGACCAGCTTGACCGCGAGCGCGCGCCCGTAGGCGGTGGTGAGCAATTGGCCGAGCGTTCCGACGTGACTCCACGCCAGCCAGGAGCCACTGACCACCAGCGCGCCGACGGCGATCGTCGCCACCAGACTGAATCGCTCCCAGATCCGCGCCCAGTCCGCCGCCACACCCTCGTGGTCACGAATCGTATTGCGTCGACCGGCAATTCCGGTCGCAGCCAACACCACCAGGCCGCCGACCCAGGTGATCGCACCGAGAACGTGCACGGCCGTCAGCACGCTCGACACCAGTCGAGTCAGATTGGTGAATTTCATGGGGATTTCGGGGATCACCGCCGCGACCACCGCGGCCGCAGCAACGCCGAGCGGCAGCGTCCGCGACTGATTCCATCGCATCGCCACCAACCCGCAGGCGGCCAGCGTCAACACGAACAGCTGAGCAAGCGTCATCGCGCTGAGGTGCGCGGCGGCACGGACCTGCAGCACCACACCCGTCAGCACGACGATCGCAGCCGGAACACCCAGGCTGCGAACCTGCCGCGCGACGGGACCACCCTGCGACTCAGGTGCGGCCAAAGCGCTTATCGCCAGCCCGATTCCGAGCGGAATCGACAAGCTCAGGTAGTAAACCACCTGGGTGACAACGTCGATGGCGGCCGGAGTCGGTGGGGTGGGGCCAGGCACGTGTGCTGTCCTATCGTCAGAGCTGCTATCGACATACACGATAGAGTTCGCGGCTTTGTTCACCCTGTGTGCGCCCTGTGCGTGGCATCGAGTCCTTACAGGCGGCCTTGGCGACCCGAATATCCCTCCCAGGGACTGTAATCCGCGATCAGCTCCTCCTGCGCCGGCCGCTGAGCCTCGGGAACATGTTCAAGGTTGACCCGGATGCGGTACCAGATGGAGCTCGGCCCGCGCATTCCGTCCACCAGGATGTCGGTGGGCTGCAGCACCGTGGCGGCCTCGGGGTGGCGGGCCCGCCAGACATCCAACGCCGCCATCGCCTCGTCGCGGGTCTTGGTGCGGGCCACCTCGATCAGCGGTTTGTTGCCTTTCGGCGGCTTCTCGGCTGGGCCGAGCTCCTCGGCCAGCACGAGCAATCGGTCCAGCGAGCCGACAGCGTCGTCCATCGACTCCCAGGGATCGCCGCGTTCGGCGAAGCGAGCGGGGACAGTCAGGATCGTGAAGTCCTCGGCCCGGCAGCCGGGCACCTCGTCCCACGTCAACGGCATCGATACCCGCGCGTCCGGGGTGGCCCGCACCGAGTAGGCCGAGGCGACGGTGCGGTCCTTGGCGTTCTGATTGAAGTCGACGAAGACTCGTTGGCCACGATCTTCCTTCCACCACAGGCTGGTCGCCAGGTCGGGCGCGCGGCGTTGCACCTCGCGGGCGACGGTCTCCGCGGCCAGCCGTACCTGCTTGAACTGCCAGTGGGGTGCGATCCGGGCGTAGATGTGGAATCCGCGCGAGCCTGATGTCTTGGGCCAGGCCGTCAGCCCGTGGTCCTCGAGCACCTCCCGCGCGACCTGGGCCACGTCCAGGATCTGCGGCCACTCGATACCCGGCATCGGATCGAGGTCGATCCGCAGCTCGTCGGGATGGTCGAGGTCACCCGAGCGGACGGGGTGCGGATTCAGATCGACGCAGCCGAGGTTGATCGCCCACGCCAAGCCCGCGGGTTCGCGGAGCACCGCTTCCTTGGCCGACGTACCGCGGGCATACCGCAGCTCAGCCACGTCGATCCAGTCCGGGCGCTTCTCGGGTGCACGCTTCTGGAAGATCGCTTCCTCGGTGATGCCCTTGACGAATCGCTTGAGAATCATCGGCCGGTCGGCGACACCGCGCAGCGCGCCGTCGGCCACCGCGAGGTAGTAGCTGACAAGGTCACCCTTGGTGACCGGAGCACGCCCGTCGGCTTCGGGGAAGACCACTTTGTCGGGATGACTGATGGTGACCTGGCGGCCGTCCACGTCCATCAGCCCATGGTAATTAGGCAGCTCGTTCCGTCTTGGCTGCGACGTGCGTCACCTAGGGTTGGAACCATGCCCAGTCTTTTCGATCTCCCCGCGCAGGCACTGGCCAAGGCTCAGCGATTGGCCGTCCGAGGCTCCGCTGAGCTGCACTACCTGGCCAAAATGATCGAGTCGGGCGCCTTCCGCCTGGAGCCGCCCCAGAATCTCATCGGGATGGTGGCCGACATCCGACGATGGGGCGAGATCGGGATGGTTCCGGCGCTCAACGCCCGCCGCACACCGAACAAAGCGGCGATCGTCGACGACGAGGGTTCGATGACGTTCAAAGAACTCGACGACGCCGCCAACGCTGTCGCCAACGCGTTGCTGGCCAAGGGCGTCACCGGTGGCGACGGGGTAGCCATCCTGGCGCGGAACCACCGCTGGTTCGTGATCGCGAACTACGGTGCCGCCCGGGTCGGCGCCAGGACGATCATGCTGAACACGGAATTCTCCGGACCGCAGATCAGGGACGTCTCCGAGCGTGAGGGCGCCAAGCTGATCATCTACGACGACGAGTACGCGGACGCGGTCAAGCTCGCCGAGCCGCCACTGGGCAAGCTGCGGGCACTGGGGACCAACCCCGATGCCGACGGTCCGTCGGGCAGCACCGACGAAACCCTGGCCGAGGTCATCAAGCGCAGCAGCACCGAACCCGCGCCGAAGGCCACCAAGCGGTCGTCGATCATCATCCTCACCAGCGGCACCACCGGAACCCCGAAGGGGGCCACCCGCAACACCCCGCCGACGCTCGCGCCGATCGGCGGGATTCTGTCCGCCGTGCCGTTCCGTGCCGGCGAGGTCACTGCGTTGCCGTCGCCGATGTTCCATGCCCTGGGATATCTGCATGCCACCATCGCCCTGACGTTGGGTTCGACGCTGGTGCTGCATCGAAAGTTCAAGCCGGACATCGTGTTGCAGGACGTGGCGAAGCACGGAGTGACCGCGATCGTGGTGGTCCCGGTGATGCTTGCGCGGATGCTCGATGCTCTGGAGAAGATGGAAACCAAACCGGACCTGTCGCCGCTGCGGATCGTGTTCGTCTCCGGCTCTCAGCTCGGCGCGGAACTGGCCACCCGGGCGCTGAAGGACATCGGTCCGGTCATCTACAACATGTACGGCTCAACGGAAGTCGCATTCGCCACCATCGCCGGGCCCAAGGATCTGCAGATGAATCCGGCCACGGTGGGTCCTGTCGTCACCGGCGTCACCGTCAAGATCCTCGACGACAACGGCAACGAGCTACCGCAGGGCGAGGTCGGGCGGATCTTCGTCGGGAACAGCTTCCCGTTCGAGGGCTACACCGGTGGCGGTCACAAGCAGATCATCGACGGGTTGATGTCGTCCGGTGACGTCGGCTATTTCGATCACAACGGCCTGCTGTTCGTCAGTGGCCGCGACGACGAGATGATCGTCTCCGGCGGTGAGAACGTCTTCCCGGCCGAGGTCGAGGACCTCATCAGCGGCCACCCCGACATCGTCGAGGCCACCGCGCTCGGCGTCGACGATCCCGACTGGGGTGCCCGGCTTCGCGCATTCGTCGTGCTGCGTGAAGAAGCCGAACTCACCGAGGACGCGATCAAGAACTATGTGCGCGAACACCTTGCGCGCTACAAGGTTCCGCGTGAGGTGGTGTTCCTCTCCGAGCTGCCGCGCAACCCCACGGGCAAGATACTCAAGCGGGAATTGCGCGACATCGAGGTGAAGTAGCCACCCTGTCCGAGACAGAATCAGCCAAGTGTTTCATCGGTTAGACAGACCATCCATACTGTTGCATTAGCGCTGTGATCTGTGCTACACCAGAGATTCTGAGTGACGCACCGCACAGGAGGCATGATGCACCAAGCGGCCTGGTCTGTCCGAGGTGTCGACGGCGGCTCGCCGCTGCGAACGAGTCACGCCAAGTACGTCGGCCGGGTAGGTGCATTGGCCTTGTTCCTCGGTGTCGGTGCGGCCATCGCCATGCCGACCGCGGAGGCCGACACTGGCGGCTCAGCGCATTCGTCGGGTGCGGGCTCGTCCTCGCACGCTGCGAGTGCGAAGAAATCCGGCGGCGCTGCCGCGAGTCAGCGTGCCCAGGCGGGGTCGGCGCGTGTCACGGCCACATCTGCCCCGGCCACGGTGACCGGCCAGCCCCGCGCAGTGGCGTCGTCGCACAGGGTCCGGGCCACTGATCCGGCCGCTCCGGTCGCATCACCCACCGATCTGGCCGCAGTGGCCTACACCCGTCGCCGCTCCGCGCCACTGCAGCAGGGCGCCGCGGGAACAACCATGGTCGAGTTGACCAACCAGGTCAGTCCGCTGGGCACCCAGCAGCAGGTCTCCCGCGAGCAGCTCGCCATGCAGGCGGTCCGCACACTGCCGGTGGCGCTGATGAAATTCGTTCTGCGCCAGGGCTTTCTCGCCGCAGCCAACAGGCAGTTCGCGCTGGTTGGCGGGCCCGACGCGGCGAACCTGGACGCGCTGAACAACGCGGTCGACGAGTACGCCCTGGCCTCGGCATTCTCCGAACAGATTCTCAACCCGATGAACCCTGCGGTGGTCACCCAGGTGGCGCCTCCGCACAGCTGGTACGGGGTGGATGTCGCTGGATCGCGGTTGCTCTATGACAACCCCGACACCATCTATCGGTTCATCCCTGTCAACAAGACATCGGAGTACGTGATCACCGGGCGCTTCTACGACGCGATCCCCGCCGACACCACATTCAGTGTGCTGGAGGGTAGTTCGGGCAAGACGTCGACGATCCTGAGCCTCAAAGACATCGATGTCAGCGATGACGGTTCGTTCGTGATCACGGTCAGCGGTGCGCCGGCGACGCCGGGGGAGAAGAACCATCTCCAGCTGACGTCAAGCTCCACCCTGGTCGCGGTGCGAAACACGCTGGGCGACTGGAACACCGAAGAGCCGATGGATCTGGCGGTGCACAAGGTCGGTGGGCCACCGAACAGTTTATTTGCTCAGCTCGGAGGATTCCTGTTCTTCGGCGCGGTGGTCAACAACAATCCGACGCTGGCGAAGTTGGTCTCTTTGGTGCCGCCGTTGCCGATCGCCGACACACCCATCGTGCACGGAACGCTGACGGCGTTACTGATGGTCATTCGCGGCGCGAACCAGGAAGCCAAGTACATGGCGTTGGCCACCACGGATCCCGCGACCGGGATGCCACGCCAGCCCAACACCATGACAGAGCCGGCAAGTAACGCCGAGTTCTTGGCCAATCAGTTGCAGAGCAACGGCTACTTCCAGCTTGCCGACGACGAGGCGCTGGTGCTGACCATCGATCCCGGCAACGCCAAGTTCGTCAGCATCCCGGTATATAACGACTGGACGATCACCGACGACTACTGGAACGAGCCCACAAGCCTCAACTCCGACCAGGCTGTGCAAAACGACGACGGAACCTACACCGTTGTGATCTCTCCCACCGATCCGCTTGTGGCCAACTGGATCTCGACCGGAGGCCTGAATCAGGGCATCATTTCGATGCGATTCCAGAATTTGGACACCGAGGATCCGGCTCAGCCCAGCGTCCAGTCACAGGTGGTCAAGCTCGACGAGCTCACCCACAACACCAACGGCACCGCTGTGATCACGCAGGCCGAGCGTGACCAACAGCTCGCGCTGCGCAAGGCCGGCTTCGACAAGCGTTGGGCGCCCTACCCGCAGGCCTGACCGCCGAGTTCTACGGGTCGCGGGGCAGGCCCAGCAGGCGCTCGGCGATGATGTTGAGCTGCACCTCAGAGGTGCCGCCGTAGATCGTCGTCGATCGGCTGCCCAGCAGATACTCTGCCCACTTGCCTTGCAGCTCTGCGGGATCACCGATGGCCCCGTCGACGCCGAACGAGGACACCGCGAACTCGGCGTACCCCTGCCCGGTGCGCATCGACAGCAGCTTCGAGATCGCGGCCGACGGCATCGCATCGCCGCCGGCCAGGGTCAGCAACGTCGAGCGCAGGTTCAGCAGCTTGGCCGCGTGCCCCTCGGCGATCAGTTCGCCTGCCCGGTGATGGCCGACCTGGTCGAAGTGTCCTTTGCTGACGAAGTCCACGAACCCGTCGAGGTTGGCCAGGAATCCCGGCTCGCTGCTTCCGATCGAAACCCGTTCGGCGGTCAACGTATTGCGGCTGACCTCCCACCCGCGGTCCACCTCGCCCAGCACCAGCTCGTCCGGAACGAACACGTCGTCGATGAACACCGTGTTGAACATGGCGTGACCGGTGAGCTCACGCAGCGGCTTGACCTCCACGCCCTCGGCCTTCATGTCCAGCAGGAAGTAGGTGATGCCGTTATGCTTCGGCGCGCTCGGGTTGGTCCGCGCCAGCAGTGCGCCCCACTGGGCATACTGGGCGCCGGTGGTCCAGATCTTCTGTCCGGTGATGCGCCAGCCGCCGTCGACCTTGGTGGCCTTGGTGGTCAGGCTGGCCAGATCGGAGCCCGCGCCCGGCTCGGAAAACAGCTGGCACCAGATCATCTCGCCGCGGAACGTCGGCGGCAGGAAACGCTGTTTCTGCTCATCGTTGCCGAACGCGACGATCGACGGGATCAGCCAGGCCGCGATTCCCATCTGCGGGCGCTTGACCTGTCCGGCGGTGAACTCCTGCGCGATGATGATCTGCTCGATCGGCTTGGCGGCCCGGCCCCACGGTTTGGGTAGATGCGGCTGTACCCAACCCGCCTCGGCGATCGCGACCTTGCGCTCCTCGCGCGGAATCGCCTTGAGGGCAGCAACTTCCGCACGGATCTCGTCGCGCAGCTTCTCGGTTTCGGGGTCGAGGTCGATGTTGATGGCCCGCATGCCCGTGCTGGTCGCGGTGTCGAAGACCTTCTGCTGGTATTCGCTCGGGCGCCCGAATGCGGCGACCAGACCCAGCGTGCGACGGTAGTAGACGTTGGTGTCGTGTTCCCAAGTGAAGCCGATACCGCCGTGCACCTGGATGCAGTCCTGGGTGGTGTGCTGGGCGGCAGCCGGCGCCAGACCGGCAGCCACGGCGGCAGCGAACTCGTACGCGGTTTGCTCGTTGTCCCAGGCCTTTTCGGCTGCTTCGTCCAGTGCGCGCGCAGCATCCCAGACCGCCGCCGTGGCCCGCTCGGTGGTGGCGATCATCTCGGCGCACTTGTGCTTGATGGCCTGGAACTGGCCGATCGGGCGGCCGAACTGTTCGCGGATCTTCGCGTACGCGGCGGCCGTGTCGGTGGCCCAGCGGGCGATGCCGACGGCCTCGGCCGACAGCAGAGTGGTGAGGATCGCTCGACCTGCCTCCTGGGAAAGGTTCGACAGCACGCGGTCGGCACTGACTTCGGCGGCGTTGGCCCGGACATGCGCCACCGGGCGCAACAGGTCCACCGAGTTGACCGGCTGAATTTCGAGTTGGTCGGCATCGAGGATCACCCATTCGACGCCGCTCTCGATCGCGACGGGGAGCACCAGAACGGTCGCCTGTGCGGCAGCGGGCACCGAGCGGGCCTCGCCGCGGATCACCAGCGAGCCGTCCTGGCGGGTCGCGGTCAGGCCGGACTCCAGCGCGCAGGTGGCGATCAGCTCGCCGGATGCCAACTTGCTCAGCAGCTCGTTTTCCGGGTCATGGGCGGAGATGAGCGCACTGGCTATCGCCGAGGTGACGAACGGCCCGGGGACGGCACCGTAGCCGAACTCGGCGATCACGATCGCAAGCTCCAACAGGCCGAAGCCCTGGCCGTCGACCGACTCGGCCAGGTGCAGGCCGTGCAACCCCTGCTCAGCCGCTGCTTTCCAGTACGGCGGCGGGTTGGGGATCGACGTCTCCAGGGCCTCGTGCAGGACTTCGGACGGCGCGACCCGTGCGACGAGGGACTTCACCGAATCGGCGAGGTCGTTGTGCTCCTGGGTGATGGCGATGGGCATGTCGGGTGCCTTCCCTATTAACCGGTGGGTTGGGGGCCAGGGTACCTGTCCAGTTACGGCCTACTCAGCCGTCCGGCCCGCCGTGGGTGAGGTCGAGTGTGCGACCAGATCGCTCCGCCGGTCTGAATCACGATCTGTGCGCACGCTCGGCGCCGTTAGTCCTGTGCGTCGCGCTCGGGGGTCGCGCGCAGCGCCACCACCACGACCGCGGAGATCAGCATGAATATGCCCACCGCCCACATGCCGGCCTTGTCGCTGCCGGTGAACTGGTTCAGCGCACCGGTGGCGTACGGGGCTGCGAATCCGCCGAGGTTGCCGATCGAGTTGATCAGCCCGATCCCGCCCGCGGCGGCGGCACCGGTGAGGAATTGCGCAGGCAGCGCCCAGAAGCTGGGGATCGCGCTGAAGACGCCCATCGCGGCGACGCAGACCGGGATCATCACCAGCAATGGGGAGTGCAGATACAGTGCGACCGGAATGGCCAAGCCGCCCAACCCCATTGGGATCGCAACGTGCCAGACGTGTTCATTCTGGCGGTCGGCGTGGCGCGACCACAGATACATCGCAATCGCGGCGAGGGTGTAGGGCACCGCGGTGATCAACCCGACCTGCACGATCGACAGGTGCACATCGAAGGTCTTCTTGAAGTCGGAGATGATCGAGGGCAGAAAGAACGCCAGCGCGTACAGGCCATAGGCGACGCCGAAGTACACCAGAGCCAGTAGCCAGATCCGCGGGCTCGTCAACGCCCGGCGCAGTGGGAAGTCGAAGCTGCCTGCGACATCGCGTTCCTCGTCGGCCAGCACGTCGATCAGCCATTGCCGTTCGTCGGGCTGCAACCAGTGCGCCTCGGCGGGCCGGTCGGTCAGGTAGAACCAGCAGATCACGCCGAGGATGATGGCGGGCAGTCCGACGCCGATCATCATGAATTGCCAGCCGGCCAGCCCGAGCATGCCTTCGCCGATCTGGATCATCCACGCCGCCAACGGAGTTCCCACGGCCGCGGCGATCGGGCTGGCCATCATGAACATCGCCACGATCCGCGCCCGGTAGGCGGCGGGGAACCAGCGGGTCAGATAGAAGATCACCCCGGGGAACAGCCCCGCTTCGGCGACGCCGAGCAGGAATCGCAGCGCCAGCAGGGTGGGCGCGTTGGGCGCGAATCCGATTGCGACGGCGACGATCCCCCATGAGACTGCGATACGGGCGAGCCAACGACGAGCGCCGAAGCGTTCGAGCGCCAGATTGGACGGCACCTCGACCAGGACGTATCCGATGAAGAAGATGCCTGAGGCCAGGCCGAACATGCTTGCCGTGAGCTGGAGGTGCTCGCTGATGTCGGCTTTGGCGATGCCGAGGTTGGTGCGGTCGAGGTAGTTGACGAAGTACAGCGCCATCAAGAAGGGCAGGGCGCGCACGGCCACCTTGCGCAGGGTGCGCGCTTCCAGCGACTTCTCACCGGTCGATACGACGGACATCCGGCCTCCCGTTGACGACGTTGACCAGGTCGCGCCCGTCGTACAGGCGGCGGCAGTTGTCGACGGCGTGGATCAGGTAGCGGCGCATGGTGTCGACGGTGCACCAGGTGACGTGGGGAGTCACCACGACGTTGTCGAGCTGTAGTAGCGGGCTGCCCGGGTCGACGGGTTCCTCGGTGAACACATCGAGTCCCGCGGCGGCCAGCCGGCCATCGCGCAGGGCGTCGATCAACGCGGGTTCGTCGATCACACCGCCGCGAGATGTGTTGACCAACACCGCATGCGGCTTCATGGCGTCCAGCGCAGCCCGGTTGATCAGCTTGTCGGTCACCGCGGTCAGCGGCAGGTGCAGGCTGATCACGTCGCTGCCGGCGAGGAGATCGGGCAGCGAACGCCAGGTGGCGGTGCCGTCGTCGGCGGTGCTGGTGTGCAGGACGGTGCCGCCCATCGCGAGCACAATGCGCTCGACGCGTTTGGCGATGTTGCCGTAGCCGACCAGGCCGACAGTGCAGCTGCCGATGTCGCGCACGGTCTCGACCAGGCTGGGGTCCGTCGGCCAGCCGAGGCCCTGCCGGGTGAGGCGGTCCAGTGCGGGAAGCCGGCGCAACGCGGCCAGCATCAGCAGCACCGCGCCCTCCGCGACCGAGGGTGCGTTGGCGCCCGGCATGTTGGCCACCGCGATGCCCAGCTCGTCGGCTGTCTCGACGTCGATGGTGTTCACTCCCGCGCCCAGCTTGTGCACCAGTCGCAGCAGCGGTGCGCGGCGCAGATCCTCGCCGGACAGTGGACGCAACACGTGCCAGATGACCTCGGCATCGGGCAGCGCGCGGTGCAGCGCCTCGTCGTCGTCTTCGTGACACCAGTGAATGTCAAGCCAATCCGATTCTGGCTCAACAGTATCCAGCACCTTCTCGCCAGGGAGAAAGTGCGCCAGAACTCTCAGCGCCACCGCTTGGCGATCCACTTCGCGATCATGTCCGCCTGCTCGCCGCGCGCGCCCGGCGTGGTGAAGTAGTGGTCGGTGTCGATGGCGCACAGAGTCTTGTCGGTGCTGGCCAATGCGTCGAAGATGCGCTGAGCGTCGGACGGGAACACCCCGGTGTCCTGTTCGGCGTTGATCACCAATGCCGGGACCGTGACCCGGCCCAGATGCGGTTCTGCGCGGGTCTGGGCGGTCTTGAGGCTCCACATGCCGAGCCAGCCGCGCAGTGTGCAGGCTGCCGCGATGCCGTGCGCGGAGCGGTTGGCTTTCACCGGAACACCGGCGTAGCAGAGGTTGGGCTGACGTTTGGTGGGTTCGATGGCCGGGTCCACCATGCGCGGATCGGCCCAGGTACGCATCACGGTGAACGGCCGATCGGAGAAACCTGCGGCTTGCACCCGCTTGAGCTCGCTCTCCGCCCAGTCGGTGATGGCGTGGTTACGGGCTATCTGAGCTGACCGGTAGCGAGCCAGGAAGTCGTCGGAGAACGGTGGCCCGTTGCGCTCGTCGAACAGGTCGAGGTCGGGATCGGTGGCCAGTGCATCGTTTTCGTCGGTGACGGCGCCGTCCATCCAGGAGGTCAGGACGTCGGGGCGCCCGGGGTGGGCGGCACTGGCGATGTAGCCGTCGGCGGCCGGCAGTTCGGTCAGACCTGCGGCGGGCCGCATGCCGTCCAACGGGGTGATGTTGGGATCGACGGCCTGGGATTGATAGGCCGCCATCAATGAGCCGCCTCCCGAATTACCAAGGAGCACAACTGTTTCTACTCCTTGGATGTCGCGTAGCCAGCGCACCCCGACACCGATGTCGACCAGGGCGTGGTCGAGCATGAAGCTGCTTTCGAATCCGCGGAAGCGGGTGTTCCAGCCGAGGAAGCCGACCCCGCGGGTGGCCAGATAATCGGCGAGGTAATGCTCGGAGAAGTCGATCTGATAGTGGGTGGCGATCACGGCGACCTTCGGCTTGCGGCCGACTCCGCGATGGTAAAGCCCCTGGCAGGGGTGACCGCCAGCGCCGGCGCGGCGCGCGGTTGGCGAGGACACTCCGATGAATTCGCGCACGACTCCGGGGGTGGGCATGTCGGTGGCCTCCTTCGGGTGTGGATCGCTGAGGAGACGATATTCGTCAGCGTCGATGTGCATGCCTGAATCCGGTGTTAGGTTCGGTTGGGAGAGTCGACCAGGATCTGTGGGGGACGCCGTGATAAAGCCGCACAACACCAACCCAGAATTCGAGCTCGGGGGAATCAACCACATCGCATTGGTGTGCTCGGACATGGAGCGCACTGTCGATTTCTACTCGAACGTGCTGGGTATGCCGCTGGTCAAGTCGCTGAATCTGCCGGACGGACTGGGGCAGCACTTCTTTTTCGACGCAGGCAACGGCGATTGCGTTGCGTTCTTCTGGTTCGCTGAGGCGCCGGACGGCACGGTGGGCAGCACCACCCCGGCAGCGTTGCCCGGCCTGGGGTCGATCGTCAGCGCGGTGGGCTCGATGAATCACCTGGCCTTCCACGTGCCGGAGGAGAAGTTCGACGAGTACCGCCGGCGGCTCAAGGACAAAGGTGTGCGGGTGGGGCCGGTGCTCAACCACGACGACAGTCCGCAGGGGGCCACTCGCGAACTCCATCCCGGGGTGTACGTACGGTCCTTCTACTTCAGCGACCCGGACGGCATTGTCCTCGAATTCGCTTGCTGGACCAGGGAGTTCACCGATCACGAAGCTGCAACTGCGCCCAAGACGGCGGCCGACCGCAAGCAGCCGATCGCCGCTGGTTAGTCGCGGAACAGCCGCGGATCACCCAGCTCGTCGATGATCGCGGTGAGCTGATCGGCGAGTTCGGCGGGTGTCAGTGTGATCGCGCCGCCCAGCCAGGCGCTGATGGTCTGTCCGACGCCGCCGACGACGAAGTGCGCGAACGCCTTGATCCGATCGTTGGCGGGACGGTGTAGCAAGGCTTCGACGTGCTGGCCCGACAGCATCGCGAACAGCGCGCCGGACTCCTGTCGTTTGCGGACGACCGTGGTGTTGGACAGCTGCGAGCTGAACATCAGCCGACCCACCCGCGGATCGAGTTCGATGGTTCGCACGATGTTGGCCATGGCCGCGCGGTTCTGCGCATCGACCGGGGCGGTTGCCACGGCGGCCTGCGTGGTGGCGGCCAGGTCGGCGACCACCCAGTCGAAAACCGCCGCGACGAACTCGTCCTTGTCGGCGAAGCTTTCGTAGAAGTAGCGGGTGGCGACGCCGGCCTCTCGGCAGATACCCCGAACCGTCAGCTCAGCCGGGTCGACATTGCTGCCCAGCAGCTCCAGCCCGGCCTCCAGTAGACGGGCCCGTCTCCGGGCCAGCCGATCGGCGGCGTCCACGCCGCCGTAGGGCCGTGCCTGCGTCATTAGCCCATCTTGACATTGCTCAGGCCAGCGCGGCAATATTGGGAAACATTCGTTGTCAGATTCCCGTTTGATAGGTGGCCCCAGCGTGGCGATCCGTGAACCCGTCATCAGCCACGTCGACCGGGCGGTGAGTGCGCCGCCGATGCCGTCGGCTCGCCGCCGCAAGTGGGGGCCGGGCTTCGACGATGGGCTGATGGGTGTTGCGCTGCTCGCAGGCCCGGCGAACGTGATCATGGAGCTGGCGCTGCCGGGTGTCGGCTACGGCGTGATGGAGAGCCGGGTCGAGAGCGGACGAGCCGATCGGCACCCGATCAAACGGGCACGCACAACCTTCACTTACCTGGCGGTGGCCACCCGCGGCACCGACGAGCAGAAGAAGGCCTATCGACGTGCGGTCAACAAGTCGCACGCGCAGGTGTATTCGACCCCCGACAGCCCGGTCGAGTACAACGCGTTCGACAAGAACTTGCAGCTCTGGGTGGCCGCGTGCCTCTATAAGGGCGGAGTCGATGTGGCCCGGGTGTTCATCGGCGAGATGGACGACGAGACCGCCGACCGGCACTACCGGGAGAGCGCGGCATTGGCCACCACGTTGCAGGTACCCGCCGAGATGTGGCCTGCCGACCGGGCGGCATTCGACGAGTACTGGCGGCAATCGCTGGACAAGCTGCACATCGACGACACCATCCGCGAATATCTGTACCCGTTCGCGGTGTCGCGGATCCGGGGCGTGCGACTGCCGAAGCGGGTGCAGGAACCGCTCGAACAATTCAACCTGCTGATCACCACGGGCTTCCTGCCGCAGCGCTTCCGCGACGAGATGCACCTCGACTGGAATCCCGACAAACAGCGCAAGTTCGACCGGTTGATGGCGGGTATCCGGTTCGTCAACAACCTGACTCCACGGGTCATCCGCGAATTCCCGTTCAATCTGCTTCTGCGCGACGTGGATTGGCGGATCCGGACCGGCCGGCCGCTGGTCTGACCCTGCCGGAATCGGTTCGGGTATCGCTTTGGGGCATGACCGGCAATACTGGCTGGCATCGCCAGCGTCAGTAACGTCAGAGGAGATCAGGTGCCGGAAACCAAGATCACGGTCATCTACGACAACCCCACCGATCCGGATGCCTTCGAGGCCGCTTACGAGGCCGAACAACTCGAAGCCGCCCGCAAGATTCCGGGCCACATTCGGTTCGAGACCTCGAAGGTGTGGCCAAAGGAGGACGGTTCGCCGACTCCGGCCTACCGGATGATCGACCTGTACTACCCGGACTACGACGCTGCCAGCGCAGCAGTGGCCACCCCGGAGTTCGGCGCGTTCTTCGAGGCGATGGCGCGACTGTCGACCGGGGGTGTTCGAGTCCTTTTCTCGGACATTGAGATTCCCTCGCACTGACATCTGTCGCCCACACCTTGCCAGATTCCGCGGGTACCCTCGCGGCAGTGCGAAGTGACAACGACACCTGGGACATCACCACCAGCGTCGGTTCGACGGCTTTGTTCGTCGCGGCCGCCCGAGCACTCGAGGCCCAGAAACCCGACCCGCTGGCGGTCGACCCGTTCGCCGAGGTGTTCTGTCGTGCCGCGGGTGGTCCATGGGCTGCGGTGCTGGACGGCGAGGCGCCCGAGCATCCGCTGAAGACCCCGGAGTTCGGACAACACTTCGTCACCTTCCAGGCCGCGCGCACCCGGTACTTCGACGCGTACTTCCGCGCGGTGGCGCGGGCGGGCGTTCGTCAGATCGTCCTGCTCGCCGCGGGCCTCGATTCCCGCGCCTACCGGCTGGACTGGCCGGCGGGCACGACCGTGTACGAACTCGACCAGCCGCAGGTGCTGCAGTTCAAACGCGAGACCCTGGCCGCGCACGGTGCCACCGCGAAAGCCGAGCGCAAGGAGATCGCGATCGATTTGCGCGACGACTGGACGCAAGCCCTGCGCGACAGCGGTTTCCGGACCGACGAGCCCTCGGCATGGATTGCCGAAGGCCTTCTCATCTATCTGCCCGCCAGTGCCCAGGAGCAGCTGTTCACCGGGATCGACGCGCTGGCCGCTCCGGGCAGCCACGTCGCGGTCGAGGAGGGGCGACCGATGGATCGCGATGCGTTCCGCGAGAAGGTCCACGAAGCGAAGGCAAGCGACGACGAGCGCGGCCAGTGGTGGCAATTGGTGTACAACGAGCAGCATGCGCCTGCCGCGCAGTGGTTCGCCGAGCGCGGATGGACGGCGCAGGAGACCACGTTGATCGACTACCTGAAGACCGTGGGCCGGTCGGTTGAGTCGGCGGACGCCGAGGCGGCCAACATGCTGTCCAGCATCACGCTGGTGAGCGGGGTCAAGGACCACGCGACACACTAGCTGGTCGACTGTACCGCAACTGCGGCATGTCCGAGTTCTTCTGGGGCTCAACATGTTCGATTGGAGTATGAAAGCGGAACACACCGCCACGTTCTGCTGAACACTATTACTGACTGCAGCGTCAAATGATCAGGCCTGATAGGTATTGAGGGCTGCCGGGATTGGTCCCTGCGCTCACCGCCACCGTCGGAGGCCTTGATGAAATCTGCGAAGCTCGCCACTCGTTCAGCGGCTGCCACTGTCGCATTGGGTCTCGGGGTCGCGATGGCGAGCAGTGCCACCGCAACAGCGGCCCCTGATGCGTCGGCGGACAACGACCCGCCCTCGGCCAACTCGAGTCAGGGAAGCCCAGCGCCGGCATCGACGACACGAAAGCCGAAGGCTTCTTCAGGCAAGCCAAGCAAAGGCTCCGTCACCCCGAAGTCGAGCGACTCTTCTGTGCGGACGAAAGCCGGATCATCGCCTAAGGCAACGCGTTCGGCGGCGAACCGTGACGCTGCAGTTCTGCCCGCTGCGTCACGGCAATCCTCGGCAGCGGTGTCGGACAAGGTAATCGCAAATGTCACCGCCGAGGTCAAGACTGTACGCGCCGACGCCCGTTCCTTGACATCGGTGCTGAACTCGTTGGTGAAGCCGCTGACCAATATCCCTGAGAGTCCAGCCGCGTGGATGCTGGCTGCGGGCGCACGTCGCGAAGTCGGGGAAATACATTCGAGCACCGGACAATTCGCAAGTCGTGCGGTAGCCGCCTCCGACCCGCCGCCCGTGGGAGGCCGGCTGGCGCTGGCACTCGAAACCCTTCTGCAGCCGATCCGCACCCTATATGGTGACCTCACCGGCAAGGCGGACGAGGAGTTTCCCGGTTCGTGCGTGGATTCAAAGTGTGTGTCCAGCACCGACATCCCCACTCCACAGCCCAGTATCCAAACCACCTTCATCAACTTGACCGGCCGGCCGCTCACCCTGACCAACTTGTCGACATACGATCCCCTGGCATTCGGCCCACAGAACGGCTATGTCCTCGACAATGCGCGGCAGGTCGAAATGGGGTTCTACACCAACAACGATGAGGACACATCCAGCCGAGCCACGATGGATTGGACGGACGGCGTCGACACCTTCGACGTCTACATCCGTTTCGACAGTGCTTTCGTCACCCCGTCGAGCAGCAACCTGCAATCCGATGTATTCAACACGCCGACCCCGGTGTCCGGGACTCCCCAGGCGGCGGTGAGCCAGACAGTGCTATTCCTGCCGAAAGCAGGCACCGAAATCACCATTGCTCCGACCGATGGTGTCGGCCAAGCGATCGTCGCCACGGCACTGTGCGAGAACCGAGGCAGTTGCACACAGGACGCCGTCGACTCCCAGGTGGTGTACTCCGCCGCCAAAAACGTCGGCAACACCGTGTTCAACTACGGCACAGTGAATTCCGCCAATACCTACGAGGTGATCCACGAGGCCGTCAAGAGCAACGGCATCGAAGAGAACTTGAAGATCGCTGCCGGCGGCTCGGTCAAGTTCTCACTCGGACCGCTGAATTTCGAGACGGAAATCAGTGCGGTGCTCCAGCAGAAGTACGGGCACAGCTGGAGCGACGGCGTGATCACAAAGCAAGGTGCCACGGTGAATGTGGCACCCGGCATGTACGGCCAGATCCAGCTGTCCTACGGCGAGTATCACGACACCGTCGACATGACGCTGACCGAGAAGAACGTCACCATCAAGATTCCCGGCATCGAGTATGTCAGCCCCGTCCCTGCGGACGCGGAGAACGAGGACGGATCGCTGGTGGCCCCGCCGGTCTGGACCACGGTCGACTATGCCATCGGCACCGGTCCCGATCCCTACCCGAACTCGAACTCCACGCCAACAGCGCCCACGAATACGTCGGCACCGGTGAGCAATCCGACACCAGTGGATATCGCGCCGCCGGTGGCGGATCCCGCCCCGGCCCGAAAGACATTCAGCGCGGCGATCCGGGACTTCGTGAAAGATGAAACGAGGGCGATCCTGAATCTGCCCAGCGTCCTGCTCACCGGTCGTCCCTATCAACTGTCTACACGCGGTTACGAGATCGTCAACCTCACCCCATACCCGCAGAAGCTCATCGCGATCAGCGGCGAGATCGAAGAAGACGAATCCCCGACGGTCGGTTACGTTCTTCAGCCGTTTCAGATGGTGCGAATCGAGGTCGACTACGCCTCATACGGTGCGCAGGAGGCCGTGGTGAAATGGCAGCGCAACGACGGCGGCCCCGCGACGGTGAGCGAGGCGATTCTCAAGAACTATCCCGACGGCGGATCCTCCGTTCAATGCAAGAGCTCGGCCTGCATGGATGGCGGTGAGGATGAGCCGAATTCCGCCGAGGTGATGTACATCATCCAGCCCAGCCTCAGTTCCTTCGACCTCACCTCAGACCCGAACCTCGCTTCCGCGGCGGTCGACGCCGCGTGCTACTACGACAACGCGGGCCAAACTCCCGGTTCGTGCGGCGTCAATGTGACAGGCCAAAGTTATTACACCGCACCGGTGACCGCGCCGGACCGCTACAACTACAACAATGCATCGCAGCAGAACTCCTTCTCCGAAACCCTCACCACCTACAAGTCAGAGACCGACAGCTGGTCGGCTGGTGGGGGGATCAAGATCAAGGAGAAGTCCAGTCTCTTCGTCGGCCAGCAGATCGAATTCGAATCAACCGTTCTCTATACCGGATCCGTTCAGGAAAAGGACTCTGAATCCACCACGGTCAAGCAGAATGTGCCGCCGTACTCGACCGGCACGCTGTCCTACGGCGACGCCTACCTGCGCACCTACGGCGACTTCACGATCTTCCTGCCGAACAGCATCATCATCGTTCGGGACCAATGGCTGGAGAACCCGTCCGGCCTGGCCGCGATGGGTCCGGTGGTCAGCCTGACCGACTATCCTGGCCCGCCGCAGATCTGAGCTACCTATGCTGATCCCACATCACCGGCCGGAGGAACCGGTTGATGCGGCGTAGATACTCGGGCTGGCTGACGTGCAGGATGTGGTTGCCCGGGAACCAGTGCAGCGCACAACGATCCCAGTGTTCCCACAGCGCTTCGGCTTGTTCGGGTGGCGCCAGCCGATCGCCGAGGCCGGTGATGATCAGTCGCCGATCCCTCGGCACCAACGGCTCGTAGTTCAGCGCGCAGTGGTAGGCCGAGGCGGCCGCCGACTCGTCGCGGCCGATGGTGCCGAACTTGCGACCCATCTCGATCAGTTTGTTGGCCGGCCACCACTCGTCGAACGTCGACTCCGGAGTGACCACCGGAACGTTGGGGATCACCGCCTCCAGCCGGTCGTCGGCCGAGGCGACCAGCGCCGAGGTGTAGCCGCCCAAGGACATTCCGGTGAGTGCGGTGCGGTCGACTCCACAGTCGCGCAACCAGTTCAGAATTGACCTGAAGTCGTGGACCGCCTGGCCCATGGTCTCGGCGAATCCGGCCATGCCCTGGGAGAAGAAGCCGTATCCGCTGAAGGGCGAGCCCCTTTCGGCACGACGGCCGTGGAACGGCAGCGTGTAGAGCAGCACGTCGTACCCGGTCTTGTAGAACCACGGCAGCGAGAAGAAAAGCCCGTTGAACAGATAGGGCGAACCCATGAAACCGTGGATGACGCACAACGTCGGCCTGGGACCGTCGTCGTGGCGCCAATGCTGCGCCCACACAACGTTATTGCGCTCCAGCCGTTTCCACTGTTTCCGCATGTCCGGGTTGACCGGGACGAAGCTGCTCTCGAACCGCAGATTCTCCACGTTGCCATGTGCGAGGTATTGCGCGACGGGGTTCGCCGGTCGGGTCGTCACGACGGGCACGTCGGTGGGTGCGGGAAATGATGCCACCGGGTCGCGGCGAGCGGCGAGTTCGGCGTAGAACTGCAGATTGCTGCGCTCACGGTGCAGGTCGGACCGGCGAACGATGCTCTTGGCGACGGTGGGCAGCATGGACACCCCGACCAGCGACGCGATCGCCGTGCGCAGACCGATGTCGGCCACCGCGGAGGCGTCAACGGTCAGCCGCTGGAGTGCGGTCAGATCGGTGCGGTCGGGCAATCCCTCGTATCCGGCGTCGGCACCCGGCACATCGGGCACCGGCACCGGAATGGGCAGGTCGACGTTCGACGTCATTGTCGCGGCCTTTCGAGGTTGGCATCTGTCCTCGGATGCTAACCGGGCGCGCGGTTCACAACAGGCGATACACCGTCGCGCCGCCGACCTTCACCGGTCGGTAATGCTGTTGTACCCAGTCGGCGATCTGCCCACCGACGCGGTCGTGGCTGCGCATGCGGCCGCTTTCGACGTAGTAGCTGATTTTCTGGGCATGTACATCGTCGATGAATTGCGCCAGCGTGGGGACCGGGTCGTTGCTCCAGCCGCCGATCGCCATGACCGCGGTGCCGGACGCGATTTCCAGCGAGGCCGCCACCTGTGAGCCGGAGGTGGCCGCCGACCACAGGGTGCGGGTGGCGGCCAGCGTCTCGGCCAGCCGCGGGTCGACTCTGTCCGAGCCGGCGCCCATCATCATCGTCTTGCCGAAACGGTTGCCGACGGTCGGCCACACGTCGGCGGTGTGGGCTGCGTTGGGTATCGATCCGTTGTGCGGGGTGGCGGCGGTCGCCACCGAGAACATCGCGGTGCCGGTGAGGCCCGCCACAAGCGAGACCGCCAGCGCGACGGGAGTGAGCCGTGGCCATCGGGTCAGTGCCGCGGCCAGCAGAACGATGGCTGCAACGGCCGCGTACTCGATGAGCGAGCGGGTCCAGGTCGGACCCAATTGTGCGCGTTGCAGCAGAACGACGGCCCACCAGGCGGCGGCTACCACCATCACGATCGCCGCGGATCTGCTCCACACCGCGGCCAGCCCGATCAGCGCGCCGGCCGCCGGGGCCAAGGCGATGGTGTAGTACGGGTGCACCATTCCGGTCATGTAGCTGAATACCACTGTGCACACGGCCAGCCACCCGGTCCACATGGTGAAGCTCGCCGCCTCAATGCGGTTCAGCTTGCGGCGCAACGCAAGATACGCGCCTGCCATGACAGCGACGACGACGGCGGGCAGCAGCCAGGACGCCTCGTAGCCCATCTCTGCGGACAGAAGTCGCAGCACCCCGGCGTGGGTGCTCCACCCGCTGGGGTGCCCGTGGAACACCGCGTTGCCGCCTCCGAAGATGCGGTCGATGCCGTTGTACCCCAGTGCGAGATTGAGCACCGTGTTGTCGGTCGAGCTGCCGATGTAGGGACGCGCCGCGGCCGGCCACAGCTGGACCACCGCGACCCACCACCCACACGAAATCACCAGTGCGACAGTGGCACTCAGTAGATGCAGCACTCGTCGCCACCATTTCGTGGGTGCGAACAGTAGGTAGGCGAGACCGAATGCGGGCAGCACCATCAGCCCGGCCAGCATCTTGGTGAGGAATGCCAGCCCCAGCGCGACACCCACGAGCATCAGCCATCGCCAGGACGCTCCGGGGATGGCGCGAATCAGAAAGTAGGCGCCCGCGACCATCAGCAGCACCATCAGTGCGTCAGGGTTGTTGTAGCGAAACATCAACGTGGCAGCCGGGGTGAGCGCCAAGACGGCGCCCGCGATCAGGCCCGCCACTGCACCGCGCGCGGGGTCGGTCACGACGCGACGCACCGCAGCGTAGAGCAGCGCGACCGCCCCGACCCCCATCAACGCTTGCGGAACCAGGACCGCCCAGCTGTTCATCCCGAACAACCGCACCGACAACCCCGTCACCCACAACGCGGCAGGCGGTTTGTCGACGGTGATGAAGTTGTTGGGATCCAGTGAGCCGAAGAACCACGCACCCCAGTTCTTGGCGCCGGACTGGGCGGCCGCCGCATAGAAGGCGTTGCCGTAGCCGTTGATCGGCAGATTCCAGAGATACAGCGCCGCGGTGGCGACGAGAAGTACGGTCACAGCGAAGGCCGGCCACCGGGGCGCGGCGCGCACCGGGACGTCAGCGATGCCCGCACCGAGTAGCTCGGTGTGGTCGGCGGTGGCGGTCACCGCACCACCGTGCCTGAAAGTGCTGGCTGACGCGCATTCGCAGAGCTGGGAAGTCGCTGTGTATTTCATGATTCCCGCGCGTGTGGTGAAGTGGGCGGCATGTGGAACCCGCAGACCTACCTGACGTTCGCCGATCAGCGCGGCAGGCCGTTCTTCGACCTGCTGGGGCGGGTTGGCGCCGAGTCCCCGCGGCGGGTCGCCGACCTGGGCTGCGGCCCGGGTAATCTCACCGAACAGCTGGCTGCCCGCTGGCCGGGCGCCGTCCTGGAGGCCGTGGACAGCTCCGCGGAGATGGTCGCCGCGGCGCGCGAACGCGGAATCGACGCCGAGTTGGCCGATATCACCGCGTGGACACCGCGCCCGGACACCGACGTCGTGTTCAGTAACGCGGCGCTGCAATGGATTCCGGGGCATCCCGAGCTGATGGTGCGCTGGGCCGGCCAGCTGGATCCGGGTGCCTGGATCGCCGTCCAGGTGCCCGGTAACTTCGACGCGCCGTCCCATGTGGCAGTGCGCCGGCTGGCAGAACAGGAGCGCTGGTCAAACATCCTGGGTGACTTCGCTTTCCGCACGGGCAAGGTCGTCGAGACGCCGATCCGGTATGCCGAGATCCTCACCGAGGCGGGCTGCCAGGTCGACGTCTGGGAGACCACCTACCTTCACGAGCTCGCCGGAGAGAACGCCGTGCTCAACTGGATCACCGGCACCGCGCTCACCCCCGTGCGTGATCGGCTCGACGACGACCAGTGGCACCAGTTTCGGAGCGAACTGATCCCGATGCTCGACGAGGCCTATCCCGCCCGACCAGACGGGCGAACCTACTTCCCGTTCCGGCGGATCTTCGTCGTCGCTCAGGTGGGCAGTCCGTCGCGTTCGGCGTCGGCGCGGTAGCGGTCCACCCATTCGTCGGACCGGTGATCCGCCTGGCGTTCCAGGACAGGTGCGGGCGCCAAGCGGGGGTCGAGCCCGAGTGCCTCGAGCACCTGCGCCACGACCTCGGTCAGGTTGCGCCACAACACCGGATAGGGCACATCGATCGGGTGGACGTCCTCTTCGGCGAACCAGTTGCGCCAGCCCTCCTCCTGTGCCCGCAGCATCTGCACGACGTGGGCGATCGCTCCGGCGTGGTATTCGGCTCGCGAGTCTCGCACCGGATCCGGCCTACCGCGCCAAACCCGGGTCTGAACGGCCCGCCAGAACGAAACCGCTTGCGACACAACATCTGGTCGATATACGTGAATCAGCACCGGATCGCTGCCGACCACATCGCGGATGGCCGACAGCAGGCCTGATCCCGACCGTTCGGGCAGATCCTTGGCCCGGCTGAGCAGAAGTGAGGTCTGATTCCACATCAGTTTGCCGCCCCAGATGCCGTTGGGTGTGCGGCCGACCGTGCGGATGTAGTCGCGCCAGATCTCCGCGGGAGCCAGGTCCGGCTTGCCCTCGATCAGGGGATCGAGCAGGCGCAGAATCGATTCGTCGTCGGTGTCGGCAAACCACTCTTTGGGCTGGGGGGACATGCTGGTGTTCGGCAGGTACTGGAAGAACTCTTGGGGCTCACCAGCGACGCCGGTCGCTCGTAATGACTCCACCAACAGCGTGCTTCCACTGCGCTGTGAGGCGAGAACGAGGTAGGCCGTCGGATGATCGGGCATGGTCTGAGCCTAACGGCACTCGGACACCGACGCCCAGGTCAGCGGGCTTTAATTCGCTGTGACGAAAACTATTGTGGGAAGCCGATTTCGTCGTCCAAACCTCGCTCCGAGGCAACCGCCGAACGGCTCGTCAGGGTGAGTCCGTTGATCTCGAAATAGGTCTCGGTGTAGCGGGCTGCGATCCGTGTTCCGACGAACTCTGAGGGGATGGCGTCGCCGGTCTTCTGCCGCCAGTCGTTGAGTCGGATCGCGAGATCCTCGGCGATGCTCTCAGCTTCCGCGCTCGGCTCGACCAGGAGGTTGGTGGACTCGGCCGGGTCGACTTCAAGGTCGTAGAGTTCACGCGCCGGTCGTGGTGCATTGATGAACGGCTCCACCGCCTGGCCGGATGGGCTTTCCTCGATGTCCAGCGGCAGGTCAAGCAGCGGCCGTTGCGCGTAGTTTTCGATGTAGCTGTACTTCTTGCTGCGGATGGCCCGGATGGGGTCATACGAGTCGTGGTAGGTCTTTTCGGTGTAGACGTGCTCGCGGACAGGATTATCCTGTCCAGCAAGGAGATTGGCGGCGTGTGAAAGCCCTTCGACGTCGTCGCCGGGGGTTATGCCGACCAATTCCAACAGGGTTGGTAGCAGATCGACTCCGCTGAACAGCTCGTCGTAGATCAGCGGACTCTTACGGAGCCGACTCGGCGGGCGAATGATCGTCGCGATGCCGGTGCCGGCGTCGTACAGGGTCGACTTGGCGCGGGGGAAGGCCGGGCCGTGGTCGGTCAAGAACACCACCCAGGTGTCTTTGGCCAGCCCAGTGTCGTCGAGGGTGTCGAGCAATCGGCCCACCGCGGCATCGGCGACGGAAATGGAACCGTAGAAATCGGCGAGATCGCTTCGTACCTCAGGGGTGTCCGGGAGGAAATCAGGGACCTCGACAACGGCGGTGTCGGCTGGTTCGTAGCGATCATGCGGGTACGGCCGGTGGGTCTCGAAGAATCCCGCGGTGAGCAGGAACGGGCTGATTCCCGCGAGTGGTGCGCTGTCGGTGAGCCACTCTCGGGCCCGTTCGACAACGTATCCACAGTAGGAATCGGAGACGTCGAACTCGTCGTAGCCCAGCCGCGCCGGGAACGATGTCTCGTGCTGCATACCGAATAGCGCTGAATACCAACCGTGCTCGTGAAGGATGTGGGGCAGCGTGCGAACACCGGCGCGATACTCGAAGCCGTGATGGGCCAGACCGATCAGTCCGTTGCTGTGCGGGTAGCGGCCGGTGAACAGTGATCCGCGCGCTGGCGAGCACAGCGGGGCGGTGGCATGTGCGCGAGTGAAAAGGATTCCTTCGGCTGCTAGTCGGTCCAGGTGCGGGCTCGACACTCCGGGATATCCATAGGCGCCCAGGCAGCGACCCAAGTCATGCCAGTGCACGATCAGCATGTTGTCCCGGCTCACGTACGCCTCCGTTCGACTCGTGGGGTCTAGCTTGCCCCGCGGGGTGACGGTGCCCGCATTCGGCGTCCGGCGCAAGCGTTATCCACAGTGGGAGTTTGGCCCGGCAGTGCGCGCGGAAGGTTACCGATTCCGAACAATCCCGGTAGCAGGGCGGTCACTCCGACGATCGTGCCAGGCTGCCGTGGTACTGAAGAACAGATGGCATCGAAGAAAACCTGGCTGACCGCCTCGATCGTCGTCGCCGTGGCTGTCTACGCGACGATGTGGATCGGGTACGCGCTCAACTGGGGATGGCTGGATTCGGTCGACACCGACCTGCTCCAGACATTCCACAACATCGGTGCTTCGCGCCCCGGTTGGGTGTCCTTCTGGGTCGTGTTCTGCGTCGTGTTCGGACCGAACGGCTTCCGGGTGGCGGCGTTGATACTGCTGATCATCGCGTTGGTGCGCCGCAGGGTGCCTACCGCGTTGTTCCTGGTGATCAGCATCGGACTGATGGGCCTGGTGACCGAGGGCGCCAAGTCCCTCGCGGGCCGGCCCCGCCCGGCGACGGCGTTTGTCGACGGCCAGGGATCGTCGTTCCCGTCCGGCCACGCACTGGGGGTCATGGTGGGCGTGCTGGCCCTGCTCACCGTACTGTGGCCGCACCTGAGCCCCCGGCTCCGGCGGGTGTTGAGCGTCGGCGGTGGCCTGTTGATCGTGACGGTCGGGGTGGCGCGGGTGGTGCTCAACGTCCACCACCCGTCCGACGTGCTGGCCGGGTGGGCACTCGGCTACCTCTACTACCTGCTATGCCTGCGGCTGGTACCGCCCATACCGCTCACACCAGCGGTCGAAACACCGGCAGCACTCGGTACTTCGCGCTGAAGCTGGCTTTGTCGTACGTGTCGCCGACTTCGCCGTCGCGGGCCAGCGGCGTCGGGCCGTCGACGGCTTCGAACGAAAATTCCGGCGCCTGAATCTCGTGGTACAGCGGGCTGCGTTCAAGCCGGCCGAAAGCGACTGCACTGAGGATGCGCAATCGGCTGAAACGCTTGCCGGTCTCCAGGATGCGAACGTCGATAAGCCCGTCGTCCATGCGGGTCCGCCGGGCCGGGGCGAAACCCGACGGCAGATAGACGGAATTACCGAGGAAGAACAGCGATGTCTGAATTGTCTTGTTGTCGAATCGGATTCGAACCGGCGTCCCGCGGCGCAGGGTGTGCAGCATCGCGTACATCCCGGCCAGCGGCTTGCCGACCTTGTGCTCGAGCTTCTCCCGCGTCTGGACGAACAACGGGTACGCGCCGATGCTGGCGGTGTTGATCACCATCTGATCCTCGTTGAGGCACACCAGGTCTACGCAGGACACGTTGCCATCGCGGATGGCTGAGACGGTGCGCTCGACGGTGTCGCAGCCGATGTCCTTGGCGAAATGGTTGAACGTTCCGGCGGGAAACACCGCCAGCGGCAGCCCCGTGGAGATGGCTACCGAAGCCGCAGCAGACACGGTGCCGTCGCCGCCGCCGACCCCGAGCACCTCGGCGCGCTGGGCGGCCTCCCGCAAGACGGTCTCCGGATCGTCGTCCGGACCCAGTTCGACGATCTCGGCCTTCGGCAGCTTGTCGCGGACCTCGTCGATGACCCGAGTTCCGGTGCCGCTGCCCGAGGCGGGGTTGATCACCAGGACCACGCCGTCCCCGTCGGGACGCTTCGGGGTGTCGATCACGAGAGGCTCGGTCGAGGGCAGCTTGGCCGGGACGATCGGCGGGACCAGCCGGCCACCCAGCACAGCGATCGCGGCACCGATGCCGAATCCGGCGAAGACGTCGCCGGGGTAGTGGGCGCCAGTGGCCACCCGGGACAGGCCCACCAACCCGGCGAGCAGCGCCAGCCCCAGGCCCAGCGGTGGATTCTCCAAGCCCACGCCGACGGCGAAGGCGGCGGCGCTGGCCGAGTGGCCGGAGGGAAGCGAGTTCGACGTCGGGACTCGGCGTGACCGTCGGACCAGCGGAACCAGGGTGCGGTTAGGGCGATCGCGCTTCCAGACCCGCTTGGCGCCCTGATTGGTCGCCAAGCTGGTGACGGCCAGCGTGATCACCCCACGACCGGCGCCGCGGCGTGCCGAGGGCGAGCCCGTCGCAGCCAGGACTGCGGCGATCGCGAACCACAGCTTGGAGTGGTCGGCGGCGCGGGTGAGAACCGGCATGGCCTTGTCGAGAAGCAGGCTCGGCGATTCGGCAACGGCCTCGAACACCTCGCGGTCCAGGGTGCCCAGTCCGCCGGTGATCTGGCGGATGCCCTGACCTTCTAGCAAGCTTCGCGATGTCATCGCTCCACGGTATCGGGGTCAGGACTTCGGCTCGCCGGATCCCTCGTCTGCGGGCTTGCTGTCGGGCAGGATGATGCGCCTCGTCGCGACCGGCTTGCCGTCGACCTTCTTGGTGACCTGAGGGCCGGCGGGCGGTGGGGCGGTGATGCGGCCCTGCACCGGCGCGCCGTTCTTCACCGTCGGCACGGACACTCGCTTGGTGTCAGCCTTGGCGTCCTTCTCCGATCCGCCCGCGCCGTGCATCGCGCCCGGCGGGATCATCGGCATGCCGCCCATGCCACCGGCGGGCGCCGACGTCGGCGCAGCCATCCGCGGTGCCGGCACTTGGGTGTTTGCCGCTGACGGCGAGGTGCCTGCGGCGGGCACCGGCGGCGGGCCGAGCATCGCTGTCGGCGAGGTACCGCCGATCCCGCCTCCGCCACCGGATCCGCCTCCGCCAGAACCTATTTCACCGGGTGTCTCGCTGAAATCGCCGAGTGGGTCGGTCAGGCTGGCTTTGTCGAGTTCTGCCGAGGCGCCACCGGCTTGCTGCATCATGCCCATGCCGGCCTGCATCATCTGTTGGGCGCCTTGCGCGACTTGCTGCGGGATCTGGGCCAGTGGCTGCAGTGCGCCGCCCATCGCACCGGCCATCGCGCCGGCGAGCTGAGAGGCCATCTGCGGAAGTTGTTGGGCCATTTGATCGGCCTGGCCCTGGCCGGCGACGCCTTTCATCTCGGCGCTGGCCTGCTCGTCCTGGGCGGGGAACTTCGCGGCGGCCTCGGCGGTCTTCGAGTCGCGCTTGGCGTGTTCTTCGATGCTCTCGCTGTTGTCCTTGGGGTCGCCGAGATTGGCGGCTAGGCCAAGGACGCGCAGCAGTTGTTCGATCGGGGTCGCACCCGCGACGAGCGGGTCGGAGGTGATGGGCGGCGGGGGTATGTTGCCTGCATTGGCCGACTGATAGCCGCCCTCGGTGACGTTGAGCTGTCCACCAGTCATCGGTGCACCTCTCCCTTCAATGCCAGGTTCAGCACCTGAAACCACGCGAAGTGGTAATTGGCAGCGGTCTTTTCGCCCTTGATCAGGGCGTCGATGGTCGCCAGGAGCTGCCAATTGCCGACATTAGCGGTGTCGACATGATCGGGGTAGTCACCCAGAACCTTGGCTGCGACGTTGGCGAGATGCTCGCGCAGGAGCTCGACTTCAGAATCCAGGTAACCGGTGCCGGTCGATGCGGCTTTGGCCAACGTGTGGGCGAGGCGGGGCAGGCCGTCGCGCCACTTGGTGGCTTGGGCGAGTTCCCAGCCGAGGTCTTCGACCTCCGCGGTGTCACGCGCACGGATGGACATCTGCGTCGGCTGTGCGTCTTCTTCGGGAGGAAGGTATTGCCCGGGCGCGTAGGCGGCGGTCAGGGTGGTCTCACCGAGTAGCGCGTCGAGTGGCTTATTGCGATTTCCTGGCTTGAGAAGCTTGATTCCGGTGGGGATTTCGACGTGCGGCGGGATCCAACCGCTGGCGAGGTCGGTAGCCAGGACGGTAGTGACGTCGTCGCGGTCGCCGATGGCCCAGCGCAGCTTTGGTTCCTGCCGCGCGACCGCATCGAGAAGTCTGTTGAGGCGCTGCTGAGCTTGGGTTACGACGGCGCTGGCGCCGGCCATTGCGCCGGTAGTGGTTGCGGCGACGGCATTTTCGGTGAGCCCAGCCGGTGCGGGGGCTGCCGTTGATGCGGCTGTCGGGGCCTGGCGGACCACGGCGGGTTGATTGAGCTGAGTGCCGGCGGATGGGTGGACCGGTGCCGAGCCCGGGGAGGCGGCGCTCGGCATGGCCGGCTGGGCGGCGGGCGCGGTGGCCGCGGGGGGTCGCAGGTCTGCGCCGTAGGCGGGTAGCGGACCTTGAGGTGCGGCGGGGACACCGGTCGAGGGCATGACCGGTGCTTGGGCTGCCGGGGCGGCGACGTAGGTCTGAGGGGTGTCTGCTGGGGGAGCGACGGGTGCCTGGGCGGCATCGTAAGTCGGTGCGGCGTGGGCTGTTTCGAAGAGCGGCGCTCCTGCGGTCGGCGCGGTGGGCGCCATCGGCGGTGCGGCCATGCTCTCTGGGTGAAGGGGTGCCTGCGGCTGCATGGCGTGGGCAGCGGTGTTGGAGAGTCCTTCGGCTCCCGACGACACGGGGCCGCCGGCCTGTGCGCCGCTGTTGAAATTCTGGGCGAAGCCTTCGGGGGACAGTGCGTTTGTGGGGGCTGAGGGGAGGGACGAGGGTGATGGGGTAAGGCTTGCAGACGGCAGGCCTTGAGTTGGCGCGGTGGCGCCGCCCGCGTTGATTGCGGGCGTAGGCGCAGCGGCTGCAACACCCGTCGCCCCCACTTGCTGGGGAATTGGGTTTACCGCCGAAGTATTGAGATTTCCAGTGAGGCCCGCTCCGCCACCTGAGTTCGTATTGGCGGGAGCTGCCGGTTGAGTTACCGCCGGCGTTGTGGTGGTACCCGCGGTGCCGCCCTTTTGCAGTCCTGAGTTCCCACCAGGTTGCGCCACTCCTGTCGTGGCCGATGGTGATGCGCTGGTACCACTGACGCCGGACCCGCCAGACGGATTGGCTGATGCGCCAACGGGTTCATTGGAATGTGAGCCGCCGCCATGTGCGCCGCCACTTAGCCCAGACGATGTGCCCGCTCCCGAAAAATGAGCCGCTCCACTGCCCGCCGCACTCGACTTTTTGTTAAGAAGTTCCTTGACCTGATTCTGCACGTCTTCGCGATTCGGCGAAGAAAAAGCCCCGTTGAGATCAATCCCGTTCGCACGCGCGAGCTCGCGAGCGGACACTCCAGCATCTGATTTGTCAAGTACACGTTGGGTGGCACTGATGACGTTGTCACAGCTGCTGGCGGCGCTGCTATTCGCCTGTGATTGCGAGTCCATCACCACGTCGACGATCTTTCCCAGCTTGATCGCGACCGGATCTTTCGATTGCTGAATCGCCTGGATGGCTGAATTCCCTTGTTGCGCAATCTCACTTAGATGAGTTCGGAGATACTGAGTTGAGCGGTGCGCAGCTTCGTACGATTGTTGATTGACTGCGTTCCTTTCGGCAATTTCCCTGGCCTGATTCTCTCCAGTGCTGAAGGCATCGCGGGCGTCGTCAGCGGTGACGCCTTCTTGGGGGCCTAGCGGGCCAGTCCGCACCGATTGCAGCATGTCAGCGTAGGTTTCGAATTCGGTACTAAGCAATCCTCGATTGCCGGCAGCCGATGTCAGCGTCGTGAGCGAGGCGACGCCAGGCCATTGGTGGCCGACCAGCAATTCAGACCATTCGCCCGGGGGTAAATCGCTCATGTGCAGTTCTGTTTGATCCGTGCGGTAGCGTCATCGGCACTCCGCAGTAAGGGCTCTTGTTCAGAGTCAGGTGTCTCAGCCAGATATTCAAGCGTCAGTTTCTGAAAAGTTGTCGCTAAGTCGGTGATGCTCTGCGCGAGGTCATTTGGTGTCGCGGGGTGGCGGTTTAGCGCATCACTTAGGTATTGGCCGCCGGCATGTACTGCAAGGCGACCGTTACTTGCAACCGCCAAAATAGCTGTTGGGTCCGATCCGCCGTTTTTATTATTGGTCACTACGATCGCGTTGTGAACCAGGTTGTACGCGTCGCACACAGCCTTCTTCGCACTGGCGACTTCCTGCTCGCTGTAGGTCTTGGCAGCGGGAGTCTCCGGCTTCGGCGCAGGCCGAAACCAGGCGCCGATCGCAACGACGACGGCGATCACTGCGATGACGATCGCGATGATCGTCGGCAACCGCGACGGGCCTCCCGACGGGGGAGGTCCCTGCCACGGAGTTGGTCCTGCAGGCCCGGGTCCGTACGGCACGTGCGACATGTCGAAAATGGTATCCCTTGCGTTTGCCGGTCCGCTATTCACCAATAAGGGCAATACCCGCTCCGACCAGCATGTACACGCAGTTCAGCCGCTCCGAGAACGCCCGCAAATTCGCCCACGTCGACCAGACATCGTTAGCTGGCCCAGACGCAACCGTCACCGAACCTTGACTTGACCCGCCAGGAACCCCACAGGGACCATGAACCGATGCGTCGAGCCGTCGTTTCGATCTGTGCTGCCTTCAGT
The DNA here is from genome assembly GCF_002086695.1 of Mycolicibacterium rhodesiae. Lineage (GTDB taxonomy): Bacteria > Actinomycetota > Actinomycetes > Mycobacteriales > Mycobacteriaceae > Mycobacterium > Mycobacterium rhodesiae. Next base: position 35,266 of record NZ_MVIH01000002.1, on the reverse strand, counting down.
GCGGCGCTGCTCGCGCTGTCCTCGGCACCGCCCAGCCACGCTGAAACCCCCTGGTTCCAATCCAACGTCGGCAACGCCACTCAGGTGCTTTCCGTCGTCAGCACCGGCGGAGCCACCGCCAAAATGGACGTCTGGCAGCGCGGTGCCAACGGCTGGCAGCCTGTCCTCGTCGGGGTCCCCACCCACGTCGGCGCCAACGGCATGGTCCCGCAGTCCCACGACGGCGAAATGAAGACGCCGATGGGCATCTTCACTCTCGACTTCGCCTTCGGCACCGAGCCCAACCCGGGCGGCGGTCTGCAGTACGTGCAAGTTACGAAGGACCACTGGTGGGACGGCGACATGAAGAGCCCGACCTACAACACCATGCAGGTCTGCAAGAAGGCCGACTGCCCGTTCGACACCAACCCGGCCAGCGGTACCGAGAACCTCTACATCCCGCAGTACGCCCACGCGATCGTGATGGGCGTCAACAAGGCGCGCATCCCCGGCAACGGCGGCGCCTTCTTCGTCCACACCACCGACGGTGGCCCCACCGCGGGATGCGTCTCGCTCGACGACGACACCCTCGTCAAGATCATGCGCTGGCTTCAGCCCGGCGCGCTGATCGCGGTCGCTAAGTAGCGCTCATCGAGCGTGCGGGCTGTCGTTGACCGCAGCGACGATCGTCACCGACAAGCCCCACGCTCGACGCGAACTAGGGGTTCGGGTTGATCGCGGCGCCGGGCGTTGCCTTGAAGTTCAGTGCCTCGGTCGACATCGTGAACTCGTAGGTCCGGTCGTATCCGGTCTTGCTGATCTTCCAGCCGTCGGGCGTCTTGCGGTAGCGGTCGCGGTAGAACGCCGCACCCTCCAGCACGAAATTGAACTCCGGCACGATCACCCGGTCCTGCAGGTACCAGATGGCCTCGGCCTCGTCGCCGTCCACGCTGATCTCCGGATGGGTCACGCGGTGCTCGGTCAGAACTCCGGCCGGCATCGACTTGCGCATGAACTCCACCAGATCCTTGCGGTTGGTGAAGCGATGCTCCTCACCCAGGGACGAGCCGTAGTCACCGACGATGTCCTCGGTCAGGGTGTCGGCGAAATCGTCCCAATGCTTGGTGTCCAGCGCCCGCAGGTAGCGGTACTTGACCTGTTTGATCGCTTCGATTGCTTCCGCATCAGCCATGCCGGTCATTGCAGCACACCGAATCTGTCGCCGGGGGCGGTTGTCCCGGTGACAATGTGCCCATGGCTGAATCGGACGAGGCCGACGCCGCCGTCCCGCGAACCACCTTCATCGACGGCTTCCTGCGGTCGCCGTTCTCCGGCATCGCGCCGTGGATCCTCATGGCCATCATGTCGGGGCCGGGCCGCTTCGGGCAGGCCGCGGCCGCCGCGCTGGCCCTCACCCTCATCGTCATGTGGGCCGGCAGCCGCCGCGGCATCAAGGTGCATTCACTCGAAGTGTTCGGCGCCGTGGTGTTCGCCGGGTTCGTCGCCTTGGGCATCTTCGGCTCGCGGGCGCTCGTCACCTGGCTCGAGCTGTGGGCCGGCGAGATCACCAACGGCCTGTTGGCTGCCTACGCGCTCGCCACGCTGGCGATCCGACGTCCGTTCACAATCGCCTACGCCCGCGACACCGTCGACCCCGAACACTGGGACAGTCCACTGTTCATCCGGGTCAACTACGCACTGAGCGCGGTGTGGGCCGGCGCGTTCGTGATCAACACGGCGGTCGGAACGTTCGGCGACGCGGTGCTGCACGACGGCGACAACTTCTGGACCGGCTGGATTGTCCAGCTCGCCGTGACACTGATCGCCGTCGCCATCACCGAGTTTTATCCCGACTACGCGCGAGCGAAATTCTTGGCGGCCAGCGGTGAATCTACCGAAGCGCCACCATCATTCGGGAAGCTTCTGGAATGGCTGCCTGGATTCGTGATCGGCATCGGCGTCGCCGGTTGGGTCAGCGGTGCGCTTCCCGCCGGAGTGGGTATCGCATTGATCGTGGTCGGCATCCTCGCCGGGGTGCTCATGCGAAAGATGTTCCCGGAACACGACGAGAAAAAGGAAACGACATGACAAAACTTGCGGTCATCTATTACTCGGCCACCGGGCACGGCACCGCGATGGCCAAGATCATCGCCGGAGCGGCCGAACAAGCGGGGGCCGAGGTGCGGGTGCGGCATATCGCCGAGACTCGAGACCCGGAGTCATTCGCTCAGAACCCGGCATGGAGCGCCAATTACGACGCCACCAAAGACCTGCCCGCAGCCACGGGTGACGACATTGTCTGGGCTGATGCGGTCATCTTCGGTACACCCACCCGATTCGGCTCTCCTGCAGCGCAATTCCGAACGTTCATCGACTCGCTGGGTGGATTGTGGGCTCAGGGCAAACTGGCCGACAAGGTGTACGCCGCGTTCACGTCTTCCCAGACCGCCCACGGCGGGCAGGAGACCACGCTGCTTGCGCTCTACATCACGCTCATGCACTTCGGCGGCATCCTGGTACCGCCCGGCTACACCGATCCGCTGAAGTTCGCCGACGGGAACCCGTACGGGGTCAGCCACATCACCGGCCCGAACAACCAGAATCCGATTGCCGACGAGACGGCCGCCGCACTCGAGCACTTGGCGCGACGCGTCGTCACCATCGCCGGACGGCTCGGCCCCGCCGATCCAGCGTGAGTCTTGGCATCTGCGATGGCTTAGTTCTTCGCGCCAAAGGCGCTCTGTAGCTGATGAATTCGGCTACTGACGACGGTTGGGTCTTGTGATCGCGCCTGCGATGTCAGCCGTCTGAGGGCGGCGACGTGTCAGAGTTCGTTTTCGTAGCGCTGCGCGATGGCCACGAGTTCTTCGCGGACCGTTGACGGCGGCATAGCGCTGATACGTGCGTACAGACGGCGACGCGTCATGGCCCGCTTCATGTCTTTGCGGAACTGCGCAATCGACGACATTTTCTCAACTCCTTGATGTCCCCCGGGTCAGCAGGGGATTTGTTTTTTGCTGTAGACGTCCATCAATCAGGGATCGCCTGTTTGAAGGAACACCTCGATGCTCCTTGTTAATTTCAGGTAAATCAACTTTGGCCCTGTGAGATTCGCGACAGATGCGCGCCTATTGGACCTGTTTGTGGCCTGGGTCATGTGACCGCGCACACGATGAACGGCGGAGGGCGACGGCGTTCGCTGTAGCGCGGGCTCAGTCCTGTAGATACCGAGTGACCATGTCCACCAACAGCTGACGCTCACGCTGCCACTCCAGGTGCGAGTTCACGATCATCTCGACCAGCACCATGCCGCGCAGCGACGACCAGATCACTTCGGCCACGCCGGGATCGTCGGAGATCAGCCGACCCAGTTGGTTGATCGCGGTGTTGATCTCCAGCAGGTGGCGTTTGGCGCTGTCGCCGTGCGTGCCCCGGGTGGCCCGCAGAATCTCGAATGCCGCCAACGACGTCGGGCTGCTGTAGCAGCGGAATGCGGTGTCGACGACGACCTCGATGCGCTCCCGCAATCCCAGATCGGCGACGTCGGCCTCACTGAGGCTTTTGAGCAAGCCGGCCACACCCTCGTCGACGACGGCCATCAGCAACCCGTTGCGATCGCCGAAGTGGTACTGAATGACTCCCCAAGTGACCCCGGCACGCTCGGCGACGTGTTTGGCGGTTGCCGCCTGAAAACCCTCTTCGACCACGCAGCGCACCGTCTCGTCGATGATCAACGCCCGGGTGTCGTCGCCCCGCTTACGCGGCGCCTGAGTCTGCCGCGTCGGGGGAGTGCCCAGCGCTTTCACATCGTTGACTTTATAACATTGAGCCGACTATGTTTCGCGGTATGAGCCAGCCCCTCAGCCGCTATGCCCAGTTGTCCCGGGCCGAACTTGCCACTTTGGTCCCCGAACTGCTGTTGATCGGCCAGATGATCGACCGCTCCGGAATGGCGTGGTGCATCCAGTCCTTCGGCCGGCCCGAGATGCTGCAGATCGCCATCGAGGAATGGGCCGGCGCCAGCCCGATCTACACCAAGCGCATGCAGAAGGCCCTGAAGTACGAGGGCGTCGACATCTTCACGATCTTCAAGGGTCTGCAACTCGACATCGGAGCCCCGCCGCAATTCATGGACTTCCGCTACACCGTCCACGACAGATGGCACGGCGAATTTCACCTCGACCACTGCGGCGCCCTGCTCGATGTCGAACCGATGGGACCCGACTACGTCAAGGGCATGTGCCACGACATCGAGGACCCCACGTTCGACGCGACCGCCGTCGCCACCAACGCCAAGGCGCAGGTGCGTCCGATCCACCGCCCGCCGCGCACGCCTGCCGACCGGCAGCCGCACTGCGCCTGGACCGTCATCATCGACGAGTCCTATCCCGAGGTGACCGGCATCCCGGCGCTCGACATCGTGGCCAAGACCAAGGCCGCCAATTGGGAACTCGGCGCCATCGATCCCAATGATGAAGGCCAAGCTGATTATTCGGGCGTGCTGGTGTCCGACGTCGACTTCGGGGCGTTCTCGCACTCGGCACTGGTGCGTATCGCCGACGAAGTGGTGCTGCAGATGCACCTGCTGAACCTGTCCTTCGGCATCGCGGTGCGCGCCCGCGCGGGTGACAACGCAGAGCTGGCCACCGACATCTGCACCAAGCAGCTCGTCGGCATCGCCGGTGTGGCGGCCGAGCGCATCAAGCGAGCCCTCAAGCTGCCCAACGACTTTGACGGGCTGGCCAAGGTCATCGAACTGCACCCGCTGTTCAACCCAGCCGGTTATGTCGTCGCCGAGGTCGAGGGTGGTCGGTTGCATGTGCACCCCTCGCCGGCGCACGACGACGGCTCGTGGGTGCCGCTGTGCTCCCCGGCGTCCCCGGGACCGTTGCAGGCCATCGCCACCGCGGTCGATCCGTACATCGCGGTGCGCATCACCGGAACCGGTGACGATTGGACCGCCGAGTTCGAGAAGACCGAGACCCCCGCCAAGGATTCACCCGAGGTGGAGGTCACCAAATTCAGTCAGGGTGTCACCTTCGAGTTCGAAGAACGCCGCTCCCTGCCGCTGACGGTGGTGTAGTCGATGGCCTACCGCGTCGTGCAATGGGGCACCGGGGCGGTGGGGGTAGAAGCCATCCGCGGCATCCTGGACCATCCCGAGCTGGAATTGGTTGGCGTCAAGGTCTATTCGGAGGCCAAGGCCGGAGTCGACGCCGGCGTGTTGGCCGGCCGGGACCCGGTCGGCGTCACCACGGCGATCGGCGTCGACACCGCCGCCGCCGACGCCGTCGTCTATGCGCCACGGCACCCGTCGCTTGACGACGCGGTCGCGATCCTGGCGTCCGGGGCCAACCTGATCACCACCGCCTTCGCGTTCCACCCAGCGCGGATGGAACCGGCCGATCGCGACCGGCTGCAGCAGGCGTGTGCAGATGGCAGCTCATCGGTGCATGGCACCGGACTCAACCCCGGCAACCTCGGTGTAGTTATTCCGTTGGCGCTCAGCGGTATGTCGCGGACCGTCGAGCACGTGAGAGTGCAGGAGCGCGCCGACTGGTCGGTGTACGACAGCACCGAGATCACGTTCGACCAGATGAAGTTCGGCAGTTCGATCGACGAGGTGGACGCCGACACCGATGGACTGTGCTTCACCAGTCAGCTTTTCCAGGAACAGGTTTGGCTGCTGGGTGACGCGCTGAATCTGGGTGTCGACGAGGTCACCACAGAACTGGAACTGATTCCGGCGAGTGCCGATCGCGACGTGTGCGGGCGAACTCTGCGCGCCGGCACCGTCGCCGGTCAGCACTGGCAGTGGTCGGGCCTGTGCAACGGGGTCCCGGTCGTCGAGGTGGAAACGCTCTGGACCGTAGGCGAACCGCAACCGAAGCACTGGCCGGCACCCCGGCACGGGTGGACCGTCACCATCGAAGGAACCCCCTCGATACAGGCGCACCTGATGACACTGGCCAGCTTTCGTCGCGACGTTCCCTGGACGAACATGTGCGGTCAGCGAGCGTGGCCACCGCGATGCAGGCGGTGAACGCTGTTGGTGCTGTGTGCGATGCCGCTGCGGGATTCGTCACGATGGCGGATCTGCCGCTGAGCCTTTACCGCGGTGCTCGGTGAATCGAGGACTCGGTTTCGCCGTGCGCGAAGGTCAACTTCTCGACGGGGCCGCCAACTGCGCGCACACTGGCAGTCATGGATAACAACGGACCGTTCGGGTTCGATCCCGACGACATCGACCGCGTGGTGCGGCAGGCCAGCGAGGGCCTTCGCGACGCCTTCGGGCAGTTTCTGGCCAGCTCAGGGCAGGGCGCCGCGTTCGGGGGGCTGTTCGACGAGTTCACTCGTCGCTCACGGCCCCGCTCAGAACCTGAGACCGCGGGAGAGGCCGGTGACGGGGTGTGGGCGATCTACACCACCGATGCCGACGGCAAGGCCCGCGTCGAACAGGTCTACCGGGACGAGCTCGACGCGCTGCGCGCGAACAAACACAACACCGACCCCACCCGAAACGTCCGGTTCCTGCCCTACGGGATCGACGTCAGTGTCCTCGACGCGTCCGAGCACGCCGAGGACAACACCGAGTAGCTACATCGTCAGGACCATGCGATAGCGCGCACGGCCCTCGTCCATCGCTGCGTACGCCTCGGCGGCCTCAGCCAGCGGCCGCTCCTCGATGCGGGCCCGCACCCCGGATTGCAGCGCGAAGTGCAGCGTGTCTTCGACGTCGGCCGACGTTCCTGATGGATGCCCGACCACGCTGAAGTTGCCGAAGATCAGATCGCCCGGCGCGATGGGCAGCGGGTCGAATGTGGCGCCGACGATCACCAGTTCGCCTTGCGGCGCCAGCCCGGGGACCGTGGCCGCCATGGCTGCCGAGTTGGCCGCGGTGGCCAGCACCACCTGTACGCCGCCGAGTGCCTGCAGGGCCTCACCGACGTCGCTGGCCGTGGAGTCGACGTAGTGATGGGCGCCGAGTTCCTTGGCGTCGTCGGCCTTGCCCGCTCCGCGTGCGATCGCGATGGTCTCGAATCCCATGGCGCGAGCCCACTGCACACCAAGGTGTCCGAGCCCGCCGATGCCGAGGACGGCCACACGGTCCCCGGCCACCGCGCGGGTCGTGCGCAGCGCGTTGTAGGTCGTCACGCCTGCACACCCCATGGGTGCGGCTTCGGCGAACGACAGTCCGTCGGGGATGCGGGCCAGCGCGGTGCGCGGCACGATCACTGATTCGGCATAGCCGCCCGGATAATTCCAGCTCGGCACCTCGAGGTTCACGCACTGCATGAACTGGCCCTTACGGCACGGCAGACACCTGGTGCAGTTGCCGCCGAACCAGCCCACAGCCACCCGGTCGCCCACCGCGAAACCCTCGACACCAGAGCCCAATTCGGCGATCGTGCCGGCGATCTCATGGCCGGGAGTAATAGGCCAGGTGAGATTCGGGAAGGACCCGGTGACGAAGGCGTGGTCGGTGCCGCATACCCCGCAGGCGTTGACAGCAATGCGCACATGGTCCGGCGGGGGTGAGGTGGTCTCAACCTCCGTCAGCTCCAGCGGAGCGTTGGCTGCTTTCACGTGGACGGCGCGGTGTGTGGCCATGGGCTCCCTCGATTCGTTGCGATGCTGGGTAAAGCAAACTCGACTCAGCATAGCGGTCTTCCTTTCGATTCTGCCTCGCCGGGTCCTGTTTGAGAACGGTTGGGCTGGGCACGCCACCCCTCATGACCAGCGTCGAGCATCCGATTCCCCCGCAAGACTTGTCAGCGATCACCGGGCACCGCTTCGTCTACACCTATGCCAACGGCTGGCAGTACGAGATGTACGTGAAGAACGCTCACACAATCGATTACCGCATCCATACCGGGCACGTCGGTGGCAGATGGGTCAAAGGTCAAGAGGTGGATCTCGTTCAACTCGACGACGACAGCTTCAAGATCTCATGGACCGAACCGACCGGAACCTCCGTGGCCGTCAACGTGATGCCGGGGAAACGTCGCCTTCACGGCGTCATCTTCTTCCCGCAGTGGATTCAACAGCACGGTGAGCGCACCGTCTGCTTTCAGAACGATCACCTCGACGAGATGCGTCAGTACCGCGACGAGGGCCCGACGTATCCGATCTACGTGGTGCCCGAATTCGCCTACATCACGCTCTTCGAGCAGGTAGGCGAGGACGACGACTCGGTGATCGACGTGGCACCCAGCGAGCTCCCAGCCGGGTGGGCCGACCGGACCAACTAGTCGAGGATGCGCCGGGCGACGTTGGTGCTCACCAGGTCGAGCAACTCGTCGCCGCGTCCGGCCAGGATGGTGCGGATCGCGTACAGCGTGAAGCCTTTGGCCTGCTCGGCGGAAATCGCTGGTGGAATGGACAATTCCTGACGGGCCGTCACCACATCGATCAGCGCCGGACCGTCGTAGGCCAGTGCATCGGCCACCGCTTGCTCCAGATCCGCGGGCTGTTCGACTCGCCGCCCGAACAGTCCGATCGCCCGAGCGACAGCTCCGAAATCGGGGTTCTTCAGCTCGGTGCCGAAGTTCACCACCCCGGCGGCCTTCATCTCGAGTTCGACGAAGTTCAGCGACGAATTGTTGAAGACGATGACCTTCACCGGCAGGTTGTTCTGCACCAAGGTGAGTAGCTCGCCGAACCCCATGGTCAGTCCGCCGTCGCCCGCCAGGGCGATCACCTGACGTCCTGGGAATGCGGTCTGCGCGCCGATCGCGTGCGGCAGCGCACACGCCATGGTGCCGTGCGTGAACGATCCGGAGAGCCGCCGCCGGCCATTCATCGTCAGGTACCGAGCTGCCCACACCGTGGGTGAGCCGACATCGAAGGTGAACACCGTGTCGTCGTGAGCGAGTCGATCAACCACGCCCGCAACGTATTCCGGACGGATGGGGGTCTTGTCGCGGTCGTTGACCGCGAGCGAGTCGAGCGACCTGCGGGTGCGTTGATAGTGGCTGAGCGACCGGTCCAGGTGCGTCCGGTCGGCCTTGCGGGACAGTAGCGGCAGCAGCGCGTCGATGGTGTCCTTCACCGAACCGACCAAACCGAGATCCACCGGTGTACGCCGGCCGAGGTGGCTGCCGCGGATGTCGACCTGGATGACTTGAGCGTTGTCCGGATAGAACTGCGAGTACGGGAAGTCGGTGCCCAGCATCAGCAGCACGTCGGCTTCCTTGATGGCCTTATAACCAGATGCGAAACCGAGCAACCCGGTCATCCCGACGTCGAACGGGTTGTCGTATTCGATGTGCTCTTTGCCGCGGAAGGCATGCACGATAGGCGAATTCAGAGTCTCGGCAAGCCGGAGAAGTTCGGTGTGCGCGCCTGCGGTTCCGGCGCCACCGAGGATGGTCACACGCGACCCCGCGTTGAGGATGTCCGCCGCGCGCCGCAGTGACTCGTCGTCAGGGCGCAGCACCGATCGGGTCGGCCGTACCGGTTTGGTGTTCCAGTCACGGTCGGGAAGCTTGGCCAGGAACACCTCGCCCGGGATCACCAGGACCGCGACTCCGTTTTCTTCGATCGCGGTGCGCATCGCGATCTCGACCAGGCGTGGGGCCATTTCCGGAGTGCTGACCAACTCGCAGTAGACGCTGCATTCGCGGAACAACTCCTGCGGATGCGTTTCCTGGAAGTAGCCGGTGCCGACCTCGCTGAGCGGGATGTGCGCAGCGATCGCCAACACCGGAACCCGGGTGCGTTGGGCGTCGTAGAGACCGTTGATGAGGTGGGTGTTGCCGGGTCCGCAGCTGCCGGCACACACCGCCAGCTGACCGGTCAGCGCGGCGTCGGCAGTCGCGGCGAACGCAGCCGTCTCCTCGTGGCGTACGTGCTCCCACCTCATGCCCTCGGAGCGCCGGATCGCGTCGGTGAAGCCGTTGAGGCTGTCGCCTGGTAGGCCGTAGACACGGCTGATGCCACTGGATTTCAGCGCTGCGATGAGATGCTGGGCGACGGTAGGCACAGCAGAAGTCTAGGCCTCAGCGGCGACGGTCACCGGGCGAGCGGCCTGGCCGAAGGACTCTTCCTCGGTCCGGCGGCGGTCGATGGCGAAGCAGGCCAGGCTGGCCAGGAACGCGACGACGGCGATGGCCGCGGCCAGCGCTGACGGACCCGGGCCACCCGGACCCAGCGTGCTCAGGAACAGCGCAAACGCCACGATTGCCGACAGATTCAACATCAGGCCCAGCGTGCGGAGAACCTCTCCCGTGCCGCCATCCTGATCGTTCATGATCGCCCCTAGTGTCCGAGTTGTGCTGGCTTAATATCCCCGCACAAAGCCAGGTCGAAACGTGTGAGCGACGGTCGATCAGAACCGGGGGTGATGGCAGGCCGCGAAGTGTGCGGGCTCCAGCTCGGCGAGAGGCGGTTCCTCGGTCCGGCAGATGTCAGTGGCGAAGGTGCAGCGGGTGTGGAACCTGCAGGCAGGCGGCGGGTCGACGGGGCTCGGGACGTCACCTTCGAGGATGAGGCGTTCGCGGGCGGTATTTCTGCGAGGGTCGGGTATCGGCACCGCCGACAGCAGCGCGTTGCTGTAGGGGTGCAGCGGGTGTCCGTAGAGCCCGTCGGCGCTGGCGTGCTCGACGATCTTGCCCAGATACATCACCGCCACTCGATCCGAGACGTGGCGCACGACACCGAGGTCGTGCGCGACGAACAAGTAGGACAGGCCGAACTCGTCCTGCAACTCCTCGAGCAGATTGACGATCTGGGCCTGGACCGAGACGTCGAGCGCCGAGACCGGTTCGTCGGCGATGATCAACTTGGGTCTCAAGGCCAACGCGCGGGCGATGCCGATACGCTGGCGCTGGCCGCCGGAGAACTCGTGCGGATAGCGGTTGAAGTGTTCAGCCTGCAGCCCCACCCGGTCGAGTAGCTCATGTACTTGTCGCTTCAACTCGGCGCCGCTGGCCAGGCCGTGCAAGGCCAGGGGATCACCGATTATCTGCCCCACCCGCTTGCGGGGGTTCAACGAGGCGAACGGATCCTGGAAGACCATCTGCATCTGACGACGTAACGGCCGCAGTTCGCGACGCGACCGCCCGACCAACTCCTGGCCCTCGAAGCGGACCGATCCCGACGTCGGTGTCACCAGCTGAAGAATGGCTCGGCACAGAGTTGACTTGCCGCAGCCGGATTCGCCGACCAGGCCGAGTGTTTCCCCCTCGTGCAGAGTGAATGTGACTCCGTCGACGGCGCGTACCCGCGCCACTTCCCGATCGACGACGACGCCGGACTTGATCGGGAAATGCTTGACGAGGTCGGTGACCTCGAGCAGAGGATCGCCCTTCATCGATTCGCCACCTTTTCGGCGGGGGTCAACCAACAGCGGTCCAGGTGTCCAGCGTCGGTCACGCGAGCCTCCAGAGTCGGTGGCTGCGTGCACTTGTCGAAGGCGAACTTGCACCGTGGGGCGAACCGGCACCCGGTCGGAGGGCTCAGCAGCGACGGCGGCGACCCACCGATTTGGGGAAGCCGGTCCGGTCGGTCTTCGTCCAGACGGGCGATCGAGCCCAGCAGCCCCCAGGTGTAGGGATGCTGCGGGTTGTAGAACAGCTCTTCCAGAGGTGCGTCTTCGACGATCTGCCCGGCGTACATGACCACCACGCGGTCGGCCAGCTCGGCAACCACGCCGAGATCGTGGGTGATGAGCACGACCGACAGGTTGCGGTCACGGTTCAATGTGTCAAGCAGACGCAGGATTTGGGCCTGGATGGTGACGTCGAGCGCGGTGGTGGGCTCGTCGGCGATCAGCACTTCGGGCTCCAGTGCCAGCGCCATGGCAATCATCACGCGTTGGCGCATACCGCCGGAGAATTCGTGTGGGTAGTCACGCACCCTGCGTTCCGGGTTCGGGATGCCCACCGAGCGCAGCAGGTCGACTGCATGAGAAAGAGCTTCGGACCTGGATACGTCGCGGTGAGCGCGGATCATCTCGGCGATCTGATCGCCCACCCGGTACACCGGATTGAGGGACGTCATCGGATCCTGGAAGATCATCGCGATGTGTTCGCCACGGATGGTTCGCAATTCGCTGTCGGACAACCCGGTGAGTTCCCGGCCGTCGAAGATCACCGAGCCGCTTATTCTCGCGTTGGGCGCCCGGGTGAGTCCGATCAGGGTCTGCGCCGTGACGCTCTTGCCGCTGCCCGATTCTCCGACGACGGCGACGACCTCGCCGGGGTGGACCTCGAACGACACACCGTCGACCGCGTGCACCACTCCGTCCTCGGTGGCGAAGCTGACCCGCAGGTCGGTGACGGTCAGGATGGGGTTCATGCGGGGGCCGCCTCTCCTAGGCGGATTCGCGGGTCGAGAACCGCATAGAGAATGTCCACGATGGTGTTGAACAGCACGATGAAGAAAGCGCCGAACATCGTGATGGCCATCAGCGGCGGCAGGTCCAGCTTGCCGATCGCCTGTCCGGCGTAGAGGCCCACACCGTTGAGGTTGAAGACAGTTTCGGTCAGGATGGCCCCGCCGCCGACCACCGCGCCGAAGTCGAGGCCGAACAGCGTGACGATCGGGATCATCGAATTGCGCAGCACATGCCGCATGCGCACCTGGCGCTCACTGATTCCCTTTGCGCGAGCAGTGCGCACGTAGTCCTCGTTCATCACGTCGAGCATGTTGGAGCGCAGGACGCGACTGTAGAAACCCACATAGAGGACCGCCAGGGTGATCCACGGCAAGATCAGGTGGTACAGCCAATTCAGCGGGTCCTCCGTCAAGGGAACGTAGCTACCAGTCGGGAACAGCTGGACCTTGAAGCTGAAGTAGTACAACAGTATTGCTGCCAGCCAGAACACCGGCATCGAGATTCCGACCAGCGACAAGATCGTCAGTGCCCGGTCGGTGAACCCACCGGCACGAACCGCGCTGAGGTACCCGAACCACACCGCAAGTGCCATCCACAGAATCGCGGCGCCGATGGTGAGCGACAACGTCACCGGAAGCCCGTTCCAAATCTGCTGCGCCACATTCTGATTGCTTGCATAAGAGGTGAGTTCGCCGGTGAAGATCTGCTTCATCATCGTCAGGTATTGCACCGGCAGGGGCTGATCGAGGCCCAGATCGGCGCTCACCCGGGCGATGAGTGCAGGGTTTGCGTTTTTGCCGGCAATCCGGGCGGCCGGGTCGGAGTTGGGGATGACGTTGAAGATCAAGAACACGATCACCGAGATGGCGAACAGTACGGCGATCATGCCGATCAGCCGACGCGCGATGAACCGGGCCATGGGCTAGTGCTCCAAGCGAATCTTGGCGCGCGGGTCCAGCGAGTCGCGCAAGCCATCGCCGAACACGTTGAGAGACAGCACGGTCAGAACGATCATCAGCCCGGGAACGATCGTCAGATGCGGCGCGGTGTAGATGGTTTGGTAACCGTCAGCGATCATCGTGCCCCACGAGGCGTTCGGCGGCCGCACACCGGCCCCGAGAAATGACAGGGCTGACTCCAGCAGCATGTTGTTGGCGATGTTGAGAGTGAAGAACACGATGATCGTGGACACGATGTTGGGGAGAAGCTCGGAGACCATGATGCGCACCGGTCCTTTGCCTTGGGCGACAGCGGCTTCCACGAACTCCTTTTCACGTAGGGCCAGGATCTCGCCGCGAATCGGCCTGGCCATATACGGCACGTAGACACACCCGATGATCAGGATGGGAATCCACAATGAGTCTCCGGCGATTTGCAGCCCGCCGACACTAATGCCGCCGAGAGCCAGCGTTGTGCCCAGGGCGATACCGAGCAACAGCACTGGGAAGGCCCATACGACATCGAGAATCCGCGACAGGATCGAGTCGATCCAGCCTCGGTAATAGCCGGCCAACATGCCGACGACGACAGCCAGCAGCGTGGTGATCACTGCGGCAGCGACGCCCACATAGATCGACGTCCGACCGCCGTACATCAGGCGCACCATGACGTCGCGGCCGTTCTGGTCAGCACCGAGCAGGTAACGACCGCGAAGCCCGGGCCCCAACGGGGTTCCGTCAGTCGCGACGATGTTGGTCGGTTGCCCGTCGATCAGGATCTTGTCGGTGATGTGGTTCTGGTTCGGCCCGGTGTGGGCGACATGGTCGGCCCACAGCGGTGCTGCAAGGCTGAACACCACGATGAGCAAGAACAGCACGCCGAAGGCCAGCGAGACCTTGTTGCGCTGCAGCCGAATCCAGGCCAAGTGCCAGGGACTGCGCCCTCGCACAGCAGTCGGAGGCGCCATTACTTGAGCGCGAACGACGTGTAGTCCTGGTTGAACAGAAGATGGTGATAGGACTTGTCGAAGTTCATGCGCTCGGAGACGAACGTGGTGTATTCCTCGTTGCCATAGGGGGCCCACACGGCCTGCTCCATGTAGGCCTTGTCCAGCGCCGCGTACTGCTTCTTCACGTCGCCGGTGAGCTGCTGAGTCAGCAACTCGTTCTGCTTGGCGTCGAGTTCCGGCAGGTTGGCCTGGGAGAAGTTGTTGCTGTTGGTCGGGAGGATGCTCGCGCCGTTGAGCAGTGGACGGAAGAAGTCGTCGGGGTGTGGGAAGTCCTGGAACCAGTCGGCGAACCCGGTATCGAGATCGGGAGTCGAGGTGTTGCCGATCGTGGTGAAGTACACGTCGCCGGCGATCACCTTGAGTTGGGCGTTGAACCCCAACTGGGTCAGCAGATCGTGATAGTACTCACCGATCCGCTTGCGGTCCGGTTCGTCGTCGGTCCAGACGGTGATGTCTTTGTCGGTTGGATTCGCCTCGGCCAGAAGCTGTTTGGCCTTGGCAAGATCAGGGCCGGGATACAGCTTGTACTCCTCGTATCCAGGCATGCCGGGCGGAAGGATCTGCTGGGTCGGGTGGAGCCGGCCGCCGAACACCCGGTTGAGCGCCTCCGGGTCGATGGCGTAGTTGATGGCCTGGCGGACCTTGAGGTCGTTGAAGGGTGCCTTCTGGGTGTTCATCCAGAAGTAGTAGGTGTTGATCGAGTTCTCGAGCCGGAATCGGCTGCTGTATTTGGCTTTGACCTCGGGTAGCCGGTCGGCGTCGGGTGGGTCGGTCATGAAGTCGATCTGATTCTGTTCGACGCCGGTGACCTGCGAAGAGTTGTTCTTGTTCTGGGTGACCGTGATCTTGTCGACCTGCGCATCGGCGACCTCGCTGGCACCGGCGTCCTTGACCGTCTTGAACTGCGGATTGCGCTCCATCGTAAGCGTATTCGGCGCGTCGACCTTGGTGATCACAAACGGGCCACTCGCGGGCGGCGGGTTGTTGGTGACGTCCTTGTCCAGTGTGGTGGTCGGTGGTACTGGGGCGGCGAACATCAAGGCCAGGACGCTGTTGAACGTCCCGTTGGGCTTGTCCAGCTGGATGGTGATGTCACCGCTGTTGTCATCGGCGGCGATGCCGCTGATGGTGTCGGCTTTACCGTCGGCGAAATCCTTTGCGCCGACGATACCTTCGTAGAACACCGAGCCGCCGGAATTGGCCTTGAACAGGCGCTTGATGGCGTAGGTGAAGTCAGAAGCCTTGATGGGGGTGCCGTCGGAGTATTTCATGTTCGGCCGTAGGGTCAGCTTGTAGGTCTTGCCGTCCGGCGAGATCTGTGGCATGTCCTTGGCGAGGCCGGGAACGATGTCTGTTCCCGCATCACCCTTTTGGTGCTTGTACGTCAAAAGTGGGGTGTAGACGTTCCACAACACTTCCCATCCCTCCAGTGTGTAGGACAGCTGTGGGTCTACATAATCCGGGAACGAGGTCATGGAGACGTTGATGTCTCCACCCTGACTGCCGCCGCCCTTGCCGCCACACGCCGCTATGCCAAATGCGGTCACGGCCGCCACAGTTCCGATGGCGATGACGTTGCGCAGCTTCATATCGCTCCCTTGATCAACAGCATCCGGACAGAGTCGAGTGATAGGAGACTCTGCCGTAACTCTTAGATCTTGGCGGCAGAACGGCGCGACCGCATCTGGAGAAATGCGCGGCCAGGAGGGCATGAAACGCCAGCGTTACCGGCCCGGTGGTTGCTGGAATCACGCCGCGGCGTGCCGGTTTCGATTGCGACAACCAGCAAACCGTAGTGGGAGCGGGTACGGTCGCTAGTTGTCAAGCCGCGCTAGCGATTTGCGACTGCGCGGCGAACCCGACTCGATCAGGCGGTCTGTAACCCTGAGTGACCCGGCACGTGCAGGTAGCCGTTGGGGTCGGCCTCGTCCCAAATCGCCGCGTAGATCTGTACCTTGAGCGCCTGGGCCGCCGCTTCGACATTGAGCACATCGGCCAGTTCGTCGTAGCCGTAGTACAGGATCGACAGAGCTGTGGTCGTCAGCAGCACGTCATTGATCGCGCTCTGTGCTGCGTCCCGGTGGCCGAGGGAGGCTTGGTAGAGCGCAGGCAGCAGGTTGGCGATCGGCGCCACGGCGCTCAGGCCGGGCACCATCTGTGAGACGCGCCAGCTGGCTTCATAGAGCTCACGCACGACGGGCCGTACTTCGACGGGAAATGCCGCCACCAAAGCCTTTTCGGCGCCGTATACCGCCTCCGGCATGCCGTAGGGCTTCGGGTCGTCGGCCGGGAAGGGATTGATCACGTCCGGGAGCTGAATGTCCGGCAGGGTGATGTCGCCGGCCGACGGGGTCACCGCTGCGGCGAGCGTAGCCGTCGCCTCGGGGGTCACCTGGTCCGGCGGTGGGGTCGTCGTCGACAGCGGCAACCCGGACTCACCGCGGATGTGCAGCAAGGCAAACGGGTCGAACAGGTTCCACAGCGAGCCGATGAACCAGGACTGCAACTGCAGGGCAGGTGCTTCCAGGTTGAGCACGTCGGCGACCTCGTTGTAGCCGTAGTACAAAATCGCGATCGGGTTGATCGTGACGATCAGGTTGTTGATGACGCGCTGGGAGGCTGCCTTGTCACCGGCGAGCGCGTCGGGAAGCTCAGTGATGATGTTGGTGAACGGGACGATGATGTTGACCCACGGGATCGTCTGGGTGAGGCGGTAGCCGAGCTCGAATCCCTCACGGGCGACTGCCTTTACGGGGTTGGGGAATATCGCCATGAAGGACTGCTCGAGAGTCCAGATCGGGCCGGGCATATCCTGCGGTGCCGGCTCGGGCGGCATCCACCGGAACGGGTTCCAGAACGCCGTCGCGATTGAGGCGGCGGCGGTCGGCGTTGCGGCAGCCGTCGGCGTCACGGCAGCATCCGCCGTGGTCGTTTCGGTGGTCACGGCGGCAGCGGCGGGTCGGGGCGCGGCATGTCCGGTGCCCTTGAACAGCCCTTCGAGTTTCGTGACCTGAGCGGCCTCGAACTCGGCGGCGGTGGTTGCAACCGATTTCAGCGCCGACGCGGCGGGCTTGGAGTCGGAAGTTGCTGCGCTGCTGATCTTGTCGGCGGGCTTCGACACCGCCTTGGTGCGCTTCGTGGTGCCGGTGGCGGACTTCTTCGGGCCGGCGTTGGGCTTGGCCGAATCTGACGCGCTCGATGATGAATCCGATTTGCCGGTGTCTGCGCTTGCTACGCCTTGGCTTGCTGCGGCAACAGCCGCGCCCACCCCGACCGCAACCGCGAGTCCGCCAACGTACCCGACGTATTTGTTTGACCCCATTTGCTGACCCTTCGTTAGCTCTAGGGCATCGTAGAGGAGCGGGCAGGTCAGGGCCACCCCAAACGGTAAACGGCGCGGTTCCGAATGCTTGCCCTCGCGCAACGGCGGGGTTACCCAGCAGCCTCGCAGGAAGCCGTCGGCTGCGGACCGCGAGAACAGAATCCGAGGTCACCGCATGTTTGCGAGGCTGGCTCGGCGCGAGCCGGTCTCCGTCGAAATCAGCTGTCGAAAATTAGCGGCGAGGTAAGGATGTGGTCGGCGTGGCGACACGCGGTCGCGACACTTCGCGCCGCGACACCCGCGGGTCGTATACGAATGTTGGCCGGGTCGTTTACGCAGGTAAATCGACCGTTCACGATGAGTTCGGCCAGCGGGAGTAGAAGTGACGGCCCCGGTTGCGAGTCCGGCCAGGATTTCATTCTATGGTTTAGCCGTGCCAGAAATTGATCGTCGCAGCCTGATGCTCATGGCGGGGTTCGGCGCGGTCGCCGCCGCGCTGCCGATGCCGGCGGCAGGTGCCACGCCCACCCGTCCGCAAGCACCGGCTCCGAATGCCGCGGCGCCTGCGTATCTCTTCCATGACGAGTTCGACGGGCCGGCAGGCTCGGCTCCCGATCCCTCGAAGTGGCGGATCGCCAAGGCGCGCGAGACCATCAAGAACCCGGTGTTCTGGGATCGGCCCGAGAACATGGGCCAGTACCGCGACGATCGTCAGCACGTCTTTCTGGACGGCAATTCCAACCTCGTCATCCGTGCGACCCGCGACAACAACAAGTACGTCAGCGGCAAGGTCTTGGGGAACTGGTGGGGCGGAATCGGGACCACCTGGGAAGCCCGGATCAAGTTCAACTGCTTGACCGCGGGCTGCTGGCCGGCCTGGTGGCTGATGAACGACCATCCCGAAGTCGGTGGCGAGGTGGACCTCGCCGAGTGGTACGGCAATGGTGAATGGCCTTCGGGGACAACCGTTCACGCGCGTCTGGATGGAACCTCCTTCGCCACCCAACCGACGCCGATCGACGGAAACTGGCATACCTGGCGTGTCACGTGGAACGACTCGGGAATGTACTTCTGGAAGGACTACGTCGACGGCGCCGAGCCGTACTTCACGGTTCCGGCCAACTCCATCGACGACTGGCCGTTCAACTTCCCCGACTACCGGATGTTCCCGGTGCTGAACCTGGCCGTCAGCGGCTCAGGCGGTGGCGATCCGCGCGGGGGTACCTACCCGGCCGACATGCTCGTCGACTACGTGCGGGTCTGGTAACAGACCGGGGGAGCGCTGGCCCTAGCTCATGCCGGCCGCGATCACCTCGTCGACCTCAGTGGCACGGGCCGCCATTTCGGCGTGCGCCTTGTCCAGCGACTCGGCCTGATCCTCATCGGCCTTCATCAGCGAATCGATGTTGAGGTCGGCCATGTCGTGAACGCCCATGTCCCGGAAGGCTTTTTGCACCTTGTCGCCCCACAGCCCGATGTCCTTGACAATCGGCACGATGCGGCTGAACAGGTGCGAGCGGAACTGGATCATCAGCGGCGAATGATCGACCCACTCGGCGCACTCCTTGACATTGAGACCCAGCCTCTCCATGACCTCCTCGCCGCGGAACCGGTCACGCATCAGATAGCAGGCATCCACGACGAATTCCTCACGGTCGTCGCGCTCGGCCGTGGTCAGCTCGGAGTAGTAGTCCTTCAACGAGATTCGTCCGAAGGCGACGTGACGGGCCTCGTCCTGCATGACATATGCGAGCAACTGCTTGGCCAGCGAGCCCTCTGGCGCCAGGTCGCGCTGCACCCCGAACGCTGCGAGCGCCAGGCCTTCGATCAGAACCTGCATGCCCAGGTACGGCATGTCCCAGCGTGAGTCGCTGAGGGTGTCTGCCAGCAGAGCGGAAAGGTTGGAGTTGATCGGATAGACCAGACCGATCTTCTCCTGCAGGAATCGTGAGAAGGCTTCGACGTGCCGGGCCTCGTCCATGGTCTGGGTGGCGGCGTAGAACTTGGCGTCCAAATCGGGGACCACCTCGACGATCTTGGCCGCGCACACCATGGCCCCCTGCTCCCCGTGCAGGAACTGCGAGAAGTTCCAAGCCTGGTTGTGCTGGCGCATCTCGGCGCGGCGCTTCTCGTCCGCTGACTCCCACGCCGGGCTGCCGAACAGCGGATGGAACTCGTCGGGCATTCCGACCGGGTTCATCGGGTCGACGTCCAGGCTCCAGTCGATGCGCGACTGCGCGTCCCACTGCTTGTCCTTGCCCTTCTGATAGAGCGACAGAAGTCGGGCCCGTCCCTCGTCGTATTCCCAGGTGAAGCGAGCGTCGCCGGCGCTGGGGACCTCCCACGAGTAGGGGTCGGGAACCTGGGTGTACATGTCTTTGGTGGTCACGAGTTGTCGCCTTTCGCCCCGGTCTTATGACTTGAATCACACAGTGCGCCCGGTTCGGCGGCCCCGTCAAGCGACATCGCCTGATCAGCGAAATTGAAGTAGACGATTACTTAACGCGGGCTCGCTACTTCCAGTGCTCGTCGAGCAACGTCGACCAGGCGTGGCTGAGCTGCTTCCACTCGTCCGGGCAGCCCTGCGCACGCTCCTGGGGGAGCCCGCCGTCGGTGATCATGTCGGCGTTGGCGTCGGGGTTGGACCCGTAGATCCAGCACTGCAGGTTGTACACGCGCTGCTGGTCCAGTGAGTGGACGTCGGCCATATCCGCCGCGCCGAGTTCGGTGCGCGCAGAGGCCGACGCTTGGAAAGCCCGGGCGAAGTTTGTGATGGCCTTCAACGACTCGGAATCGACTTTGCCGTTGTCGCCGGGCGTCAGCAGGATGTACGCGGCCAGTTGGTCGGCGGCGTCTTCTTCCTTGCCGGTGATCGGAAGGTCGTAGAGGGTGATCGCCATGTGGCCGGTCTCGTGATAGAAGGTGGCGTCCTCGGAACCGATGGCCGACGCGGTGGGGTCTTTGTCGCCCGCCTTGGTGAAGATCTTCTCGCCAAGGTCGGCATCCTCGTAGCAGATGGTGATGGTCTTCTGGCTCGGACTCCAGAAGGCGTTCGCCTGGTCGCATTGCGAGCCGTGCAGGGGGATGTCCTGGGGCAGTTTCAGTGATTGGTTGATGTCGTCGGCAAGGTCTTCAAGAACCTTGTTGTCCTGCAACAACTTTTTGCCGTTCTGCGCTTCAGGACTGGTGGCATCGTCATAGGTGACGATCATCTTCCCGCCGGCGTCCGCCGTCGCAGTGTCCTCGGGGCCCTTGGACTTCGCGGTGTCCGACGCCGCTGAGCCGCCTGAGGATTCGGCCTTCTCCTCAGTGCCGCCGCCCCCGCATCCGGCAAGCAACAGCCCTACTGCCAACACCGGGAGAATCCGAGCGTTCATCTTCGCGACCTCCGTAGAAGCGACCTGTTATTGACACGTTCGCAGATTTGCGCCGGTGGTGGGGGTTTTAGATCAGCCTCGCCAAGAAAGATTGCCGACGAACTGGGAACATGGGCGGGCATCTACCGCCAGCAGGGAGACCAAGTGCCGCCGAAGCCAGACGTCCTGTCAGACCATCGCGACGAGCTCGGTGAAGGACCATGGTGGGACGCCGAGGACGGCACTTTCTACTGGGTGGACAGCACCGGATGTTCAATCCACTGGGTTCGCCTGGACGGCAGTGACGTCGCCACGATCTCTACGCCCGGCGAAGTGGGCTTCGTCGTGAAAACCCGGTCCGGGCTCCTTCTCGCCGGCTGCCGTGACGGCCTCTACTCCTACAACGGTGATGGATGGCAGTCGAAGTGGACCGGTAGTTGGGACACCTCGAGCGTGCGGTGCAACGACGGAAAAACTGACCGTAACGGGCTTCTGTGGTTCGGCACGATGCACGACGCCGAGACCGAGCCCGTCGCGCATCTCTATCGCCTTCGGGATGGACGGCCGCAGGTGCAGCTTGACGGCGTCACTGTTTCGAACGGTCTCGGCTGGTCGCCGGACGGCAAGCTGATGTACTACGCGGATTCGCCTACCCAGACGATTCGGGTCTTCGATTACGACGCGTCGGCCGGTGAGATCAACAACGGACGAATCTTCGCGACGGACGTGAAGCCTTCCGACCCGGACGGCCTCACCGTCGATGCGGATGGGTGTGTCTGGTCGGCGAAATGGGATGGGGGCAGGGTCGTCCGGTATACGCCGGACGGCCGGATCGATCGTGAAGTGGAGGTGCCGGTGTCGCGCCCGACCAGCTGCATGTTCGTAGGCAGCGATCTGCGCACGCTGGCCATCACCTCGGCTCTGCCTGACGTGCCCGACACGGAACCACTCGCCGGCGCGGTGTTCCTCGTCGACGCCGGCACTCAGGGCTTGCCCGAGACACGGTTCGACGAGCAGCAGCTCACGGGTTAGGTCGAGTTCAGTTGGCTGCCAGATTGTTTCGCTCGGCGAGTTTGAGCTGTCTGGCAATCAGGAAGAGCGGGAACGCCACGCTGATGGCGATCAAGAAGCCAGCCGCGACATAGGCCCACACGAAGCGGACCCCGAGTCGACGACCCTCGGCGACCATGAGCACGACAGCCGCCAGCGCGACGATCAGCAAGTCGTTGGTCAACGACGAGGTCGCGTAGTTGACGTACCCGGCCGAGAAGAACCCGGTGATGCCGCCGTTGCCGTCGCTGAGCATGTAGGCAATCGTGTTGCCGAAGGCGAACACCAGCGCGGCGATTGCCAGGACGAGGTAGATGCCGCAGAGCAACTTGTCCATTGGAGATAGGCGCGAAATCGTCGTCATCGACGGATTATGCGCTGACCGAGCGTGTGCGTCTCAGAAGTTCCTGATCAGCGCGGCGGCCTTTTCGGCAATCATCATGGTTGTCGCGTTCGTGTTCGTCGCGACGATACGCGGCATGACCGATGCGTCGGCGACACGCAGACCGCTCAGTCCATGGACTCGCAGGTCCGGGCCCACTACCGCTTCGGGTCCGATGCCCATGGCGCAGGTGCCCACGGGGTGGTAGTAGGTGCCTGTCGCGCGGGCCAGGTAATCGCGCAGCCCCGACTGGCTCTCGACGTCGGGACCCGGCAGCACTTCCCGGGCGCGCCAGTGGTCGAACGCCTTGTCGTTCGCGATCTCTCGGGCCACTTGCACGCCGTGCATCATCCGCTGCACGTCGGCGTCCGTACCGAGATAGTTCGGGTCGATGAGCGGCGGCGTCGCTGGATCCGGCCCCGCGAGACGCACCGACCCGCGCGCTGTCGGAATGGTGGCGACCGCGATCGTGAAGCTGTTCACCGGCGCGGTCAGGTGCGGCGGATGAAAGGGCACATGAATGAACATCAGCTGCATGTCGGGGCCACTCAGTGATGCTTCGCTGCGCCACAGCATCGAGGCTTCGGCAAGATTGGCGCACCCGGCCGGGATTGCGCGGGACGCCTGGTAGACCACTCCGCACAGCGGATGATCGTGCAGGTTGCGTCCCACGCCGGGCAGATCGTGAAGGACTCGTAGCCCGACGGCTTCCAGTTCGGCAGCGGGACCCACGCCGGATAGCAGCAGCAGTCGGGGCGAGTCCACCGCGCCCGCGCTCAACACCACCTCGGTGGTTGCACCGGCGGTCACCGGCCGGCCTTCGCGGGTGAACTCCACCCCGGTGCAACGACTTCCGGAGAGGACGAGGCGGCGTGCGCGTGACCCCGTCGACACGACCAGATTTGATCTGTGCTTACGGATCGGGTGCAGGTACGCGGTCGCGGCGCTCTGACGCATGCCCTCGTGGATCGCGAGGTCGTGCCACCCCGCACCCTCGGGCGTGGCCCCGCTGAAGTCCTCGGTCAGGGGATAACCCGCAGACCGGGCGGCGTCGAGGAATGCGCGCGACAGCGGATTGGGGTGCGCGGCAGGGGCCGGGCGCATCGGTCCGTCCACGCCGCGGTAGCGCGGGTCTCCGCCCGCGACGGTCTCCATTCGCTTGAAGAACGGCAGCACCGCATCGTAATCCCATCCTGTGCAACCGGATTCGTACCACGTGGCGAAGTCGTTGGGATGACCTCTCAGATGGACCATCGCGTTGATACTGCTGCTGCCGCCGACCGTGTGGCCACGCGGCCACAGGTGTGCGACGCCGTCGGTGCCTGGTTGCGGCGCGGTGCGATACGCGTAGTCCACATCGGTTCCCCACAGCGACGGCCACACGG
The DNA here is from genome assembly GCF_002086695.1 of Mycolicibacterium rhodesiae. Classification (GTDB taxonomy): domain Bacteria; phylum Actinomycetota; class Actinomycetes; order Mycobacteriales; family Mycobacteriaceae; genus Mycobacterium; species Mycobacterium rhodesiae. Next base: position 11,504 of record NZ_MVIH01000002.1, on the reverse strand, counting down.
ATGGAGTGGACAACTCGGGCTTGTCATCGGCCCCACCAGATTCCAGTAACAGCACCGACACGGCCGGGTCTTCCGCGAGGCGGGCGGCCAGCACACAGCCTGCCGAGCCTGCGCCGACCACGACATAGTCATATGTCTCGTCGAAGCTCATCGATTGCATCTCCTCGTGAATCTGGTTGCGGCGATGGTCAGGAGCGGCGACGGCGGCGATGACCGACGGTCAGGACTACCGCGGAGAGCAGGAAGTAGAACGCGCCGAAGGCGGCGTACGGGGCAATGGCAGTCAGGTGGGGCACCTCGGTGGAGGCTGCTTGCACGAGGAAACTGGCGCCTGCAACTGCCGACTGGATTCCACTGATAACCATCGGCCACTGTCCGCCTGCATCTTTCCAGCGACGCACGCCGGTGCTCAGTTGGAGGAGTCCAGACATCGCCGCCCAGATGCCGAACACGCCGAACACGGCGTTCATGCTCGAGGTCAGGGCGATCGCGACGGCGACGGTGGTCGCGACGCTGACTACCGAGTTGACCGCTTGTGTCGGATTGCGCCGTAAGCCGCCGTTGCGTTGCCCGTCAATGAGATTGGCTACCGCGTCCCACGCCGGGTAGATCAGGAGCAGTGTTGCGATGACAACGGTGGAACTGTCGGCCAGGGTGACGGCGGCGCCGACCCATGCGATGGAGAATGCGGCACGCGCGTAGTAGTAACGCTCGAGCCACGTGTGGCCTCCGGGGGCGGCGTGCTCTCGGACGTGGTCGACTGTCTCGGTCATTTCTTCAACCTTCGTTCGGGTGAAGGCACGAGCGACTAGAGCGCAGGGGATGCCCTGGCTCTGCTCGCGCCGAGATCCGCGCATGGCAGATCAACCGAGGCCGTCACTGTTGCGGCTCGGAGCTGCGACGCTTACCTGTCGAAACTTGTAGTGGCGGCTATCTGTTGGGTGAAGCCGATCGCAAGCGGTCGATGGCGGGCCGGGTGATCGCGGCGAAAACCTCGGGCTCGCCGTAGGCCCGCGCCGACGACATGGCCCCGTGGACCGTCGCCATCAGTGCCTCGGCTTCGGCGTGTGGGCTACCGCTCAGCGTGATGATCCCCTCCTGCACACCGCGTTCCAGTGCGGACTCCAGCCATGCGGACAGGGTGCGGAAGTATGCGCGCAGTTCGAGCACGATCTCGTCGGGGAGCACGGGGATCTGGGTGGCGAGCAGCGCGCAGAGGCAGTAGCTGGTCTCCGGTGCGCCGATGCACGCCTCCCAGAAGCCGGTGAACGCCCGAAGTTGTTCGAGCGCATCCGATGCATCGCGCTCCATTGCGGCGAGGCCCGCTTCGGCCTGCTCCCGATACTGCTTGACCAGCGTGCGTACAAGGTCGGACTTGGTCGGGAAGTGATGGTGAATGCTGGCCTTCCGGATTCCCACGACCGCCGCGATGTCGGCGTAACTGAAGCCGCTGTATCCGCCGGCAACGATCGACGAGTGCGCGCACCGCAGGATCGCGTCGGAAGTGGTGGTCGGAGTGGACATGTTCAGGAGCCTACCTTCTAGTAGGTAGGCGGATCAAGCCCGCGCGAAGAGCCGCTCGGCTCGCGATCATCCCGGTCTGCGTCACCCGGGACACGCGGCGGGCTATTTTCTGCGGATGGCTTTCTCATATGACCCGCGGGGACTGATCGGGCGTGCGGTGGACGCCGCACGTGTGGGTCTCGATGTCTACAGCTGGGCTGAGGAACAAGTCGTCGGTGCTATCCGGCACGGACTCGATTCGCTGGACCCCGCCGAAGCACCCGATGACGCCGCCGCCGAGGCCGTGTCGGAGGCATCAACGCCAGACCCGGACTCGCTGTCCGGGAAGATGGGCCGGCTGTTGGACCGCGCACTCGACCAGAACACCAAGGGGAGCCAGGTCGAGCTCTACCACCACCTGCTAGATCAGCTCGTCGCCGATGAAGCGCGCATCCTGGGCGCTCTGTCAGACGGGTCGTCGTCGCCGATGGTGAACGTGTACAACTGGCTCAGTCCGCGTGTCCCGGGGCGTGCGGCCTTGGAGAATGCCTCTCTAGTCGGACGTACCGCGAATGTGGCTCTGCCACAGATGGTTCCGCAGTACGTCAGCCACCTGCTGTCGCTCGGTCTCGTGCAGGCCGGTCCCGAGGACCCTTCGCTGGCCACGGAATACGAGGTGCTGATGGCCGAGACGTCGGTGCTCGCCGCCATCAAGAGCGCGTCGCGCGGTCCGCTGGCCGCCAAGGTCGAGAAGTCGACGCTGACGCTCTCGCCGCTCGGTGCGTCGCTGTGGGCGGCCGCCACAGGGGAACTCGGTCAGTGAGCTCAGTATCGGTGCTGGCTATCTCCAGCTGGACCGAGATCAAGGCCGACTTCAGTTCCTATTGGATGGTGTACCTGTCGATGCCGTTCGTCGCGGCATTCGTCGGGTGGAGCACGAAGATCGTGGCACTCGAAATGCTCTATCGCCCGATCGAGTTCAGGGGGTGGGGCCCGTTCGGGTGGCAGGGCATCGTGCCTCGGCGGGCGGGCAAGGTCGGCTCGAAGACCATCGACCTGCTGACGTCCAACCTGCTGAAACCCGAAGAGCTGCTGGACCGCATCGACGCCAACGAAGCAGTCGACGCGCTGCGCGGCCCGCTCGCAGCAGCAATCGACGACATCTCCCGCGACCTTGCCAACGAGATCCGCCCGGGCCTGTGGGACGCGCTGCCGGAATCCGCCCGACGCGGGATCCAGGAGCGGATGCACAAGCAGGCGCCCCAGATCGTCGAGAACATGCTGACCGAGATGAAGGCCGACCTTCCGCGCTACCTCGATCTGCACTTCATGGCGGTCACAACGCTGGTGCGCAACAAGGAGAAGCTCGTCAAGCTGATGCGCAGTGTCACCACCGACGCCATGGCGTTCGTGCGACGCAGCGGCATCTACTTCGGTCTGGTGATCGGTCTGGTCCAGATGGTGGCGTGGGCGCTGTTCAAGAACCCGTGGATCATGCCGGCGTTCGGGTTCGCGGTCGGTTTCATCAGTGATTACATCGCGTTGAACATGCTCTTCCGCCCGATGCACCCGCGAAAGTTCCTCGGAATCATCCCCTTTCAGGGGTTGCTGCACGCCGAGCGCGACAAGATCACCCGGGACTACGCCAAGATCTTGGCCGACGACCTGTTCTCGCCCGAGCTCATGTTCGACGCGATCATCAAAGGCCCCGGCTCGGACAAACTCTTCGCGTTGGCCGCCAAGGAAATCGACGCCGCCATCGACGCCCAGACCGGCGTTGCGCGGCCGATGGTCACGCTGGCGGTCGGTACCAAGCGATATCGGGCGCTGAAGGACCGCGTCGTCACCCTGGTGTTGGAGCGGCTGCCGGACACCCTGCTCGAGGCGCAGGAGTACGCGGCGAACGCGTTGAACCTCGAGCAGGTCGTCATCGACAAGATGAGTCAACTGACCGAGGAAGAGTACGAGTCGATCCTGCGTCCGGTGTTCAAGGACGACGAGCCTTTGATGATCGCGGTCGGCGCGGTACTCGGTGGCGTGGTCGGTGAGCTTCAGGTGCAGATCATCGAATTCTTCACGCACTGAGTGCGGCTACAGCGCAGGCGTGGTCGGCTGTAGAACGGCGGTGGCGACGGCCTCCGCCCGCAGATGCTCGAACGCTTGGTAGTCCGGATCGTTGACCATGTCGACGAAGTGCCGCCGGCTGGGGTAGCGGAACAGGGCCACCAGGTCCCAGTCGCCACCCGCGTCGGCTACGAGCGACGGATGCCCGGCCCCGCCGTACACGATCGTCACGCCGTAGCGCTCTTTGATGCCGGAGCTGCTGAAGTGCTCGATGTACTGCGAGTACTTGTCAGCACCGCCGGGCGCGAACCGCACGAGGTTGAGCATCACCACCGGCGCATCGGGATCGGCCGCGACGAAGTGCTCGAGTGCGGACGCGTCGAGAACAGACATTGTCTTCTCCTTGGTAAGTTACTTGCTGAACAACACGCAAGTTACTCGCGGACACCGACAAGTACGGCCTCAGGCAGGATGACCAGGCATGGAACAGTTGCGCGCGGCCCGCCGAACACAGGCCGAACGCCGCGAAGATGCCCGGAAGCGCGTGCTGCAGGCGGCGACATCGTTGGTCGCAGCGCACGGATCGCGCGCGGTGTCGTTGGCGGCCGTCGGCGAGGCCGCCGGCTACAGCCGCGGCATCGTCCACCATCACTTCGGCGGCAAGGCGCAGTTGCTCGAGGAGCTGATCAAGTACACCCAGACGTTCGACGTGCCGGCCGACTCGGCGACCGGGCTCAGCCGGCTGACGGATTTCGTCGGGGCCTACTTGGGTGGCCTGCACGAGCGCTCGCCGCGCTCGGAAGCGTTCCTGAAACTGTGGACCGAATCCGCGGGTGCCGAACCGTCGCTGGCTGCGCTCTTCGCCGAGCGCGACGCACAGTTCCGGGAAGTCCTCGCGCAGTACATCGTCGACGGGATCGAGGACGGGTCCATCCGACCCGACGCAGACCCTCAGACTGCCGCCGTCGCGATCATCGGGCTCCTGCGCGGCAGCGCTCTGATGGCCTTCTCGACGGCGCGTGACGTGTCGGCGGCGGATCTGGCGGCGATTGCGGTGGAAGGTGTCGAACGGAGCTTGGCCGCTGGCGGCTGACGCTCGCTTGCGCCCGTGTCCGCAAACCTGAGGTGCCTTGGTGAAAATCACCTAGCCTGGCCAGGTGCGACCGCCGCGAAGCTCACATATCGCGGCCGCAGCGTTTTTCGTGGGCGCCGTGCTCTACGGCAGCTGGATCATCACGATGTTCGTCGACTCGGGGCCTGCGCAGGCAAGCGATTACGTGAGCGAACTCATCGCCGTCGACCAGCCGCTGAGTGGAATCTTGCGAGCGGCAGACTTCGCGACCGCTGCCGTCATCGGGTTCGGCGTGATCGTCAGAGTGGTGGGCGGGCGCGTTCGCGGCGGTATGGCCGCGCTTGCCTGGGCCGCGTTGGCGATGTTCGCCGTCGCCACCGCACTTGACAGTGCGTGGGCGATGTCGTGTGCGCCGCATGTCGATCCCGCCTGTGCTGCAAGGGAAGCGGCCGGCGCGGTGCCCCTTTCCCATCAGCTGCACACCGTGAGCAGCGTGATAGCTGTTGCCGCAGCGCTGATTTCACTGATCGCGTTCCTGCGCGTGGATTCAGCGGAACACATCGGCCGGTGGGTGCGCCGGTTCGGACTGTGGGTTTTGGCCGGACTTGCCCTGACGACGGTATCGACGGTGGTCAGCGTTTTTCTGGCCAGCTCCGACCGCGGCGGTGCCTTGGGGATGGCTCAGCGGCTGCAGCTGCTGTGTATGAGCGGTTGGTTGGTCTACGTGGGTCTTCGAGAGGCCACGCGCCGGTCGTGCTGACGTAGGGCGGTCCCGCGAACTGTCGTACTGATCGGGTTCAACGGGGTAGCACGGCGAGCCACACGTGGGTCAACGTCTTGGCCGCATCGTTCAGTGCGCCCTTGCGCTTGGCTGCTGCGTAGAAGTGCCGCTCGGTCATTGACACCAGGGCAGCGCTGATGGCGGCCGCACCTAGCGGGGTGTCGTCGTCGGGTACACCGGCTTTGACCAACAACCCGCGCGTTGCATCGCCTGTGGCCGAGACCGCTGCCTGCCACGATGCCTCGATCTCCGGGACAACAGGCGCCAACTCCACGGCCACCTTCATGACGGCGCCGTGCTCGGTCCACATCCTTGCCGTCTGAGTTACGGCTTCGCGCAGGGCTTCTCGCGGATCCTCGGGTGTGTGGGTCTTGGCGCGGTCGACAGCCTGCACCACGCTGGTCGCGGTCCTACCCACCAAGGCCGCAAGGACGTCGTTCTTCGAGCCGAAGTAGAAGTACAGGGCACCGCGGGTGATGCCGGCCGCCGTTGCGATGGTCTCAACGGTCATACGTTCCAGGCCGTCCTCGGTGAGCTGACGTTCCGCCGCGTCGAGAATCGCGAGCTCGCGCTGGTCTCCCTTTGACGGTGAGGCCCGGCGCCTGGTTGAGCGCTCCTTCTGTCCAGCCATGATCGGACTCTACAGGCCGCTGACAAAAGTCTACACAGTGTCGAGTTTATTCAACGTCATGTAGATTCGAGCTATGTCACCACACCACCACCGGATCTTCTTCATCACCGGCGTCAGCTCGGGGCTGGGACGTGCCTTCGCCCAAGCGGCGCTCGACGACGGCCATTCCGTCGTCGGCACGGTCCGGAAGTCGGCGGACGCGGATGCCTTCAGCGCTATGGCACCGGGACGGGCGATCGCCCGAAAGCTCGACGTGACCGACGACGACGCCGTATTCGCCGTCGTTGACGATATTGAAGCCACCGTCGGTCCCATCGACGTCGCGATCGCAAATGCGGGCTACGGACACGAAGGAGTCTTCGAGGAGTCCTCCATGTCTGAATTGCGAGCGCAGTTCGACGCCAACGTGTTTGGTGCTGTTGCGACCGTCAAGGCAGTGCTACCGCACATGCGTCGACGTCGGTCGGGGCACATCTTCGGCGTCACCTCGATGGGCGGGTTGATGACCGTTCCGGGATTGGCTTACTACCACGGCAGTAAGCACGCCCTCGAAGGCATCCTCGAAACCGTCGGCAAAGAGGTCAAGGCACTCGGGATCCACGTCACCGCCGTCGAACCCGGCTCCTTCCGCACCGATTGGGCGGGCCGGTCCATGGTCCGGACGCAACGCAGCATCAGTGACTACGACGAGCTGATGGATCCCGTACGCGCCAACCGAATCGCGGCCAGCGGCAACCAACTGGGTGATCCCGCCAAAGCCGGGCGCGCCCTGTTGACCGTCATCGACTCCCCGAATCCGCCTGCGCACCTGATCCTCGGCTCCGACGCCCTACGGCTGGTGACGAATGGGCGTGCCGCGGTGGACGAGGAGATTGCGGCGTGGGCCGATGTATCGCGCTCCACGGATTTCCCGGACGGCGCCCAGATCGCGAACTGAACGGCGGCACGGGGGAGCCCACGATCATCTGACTGGTGATCTCCGCTCCGCACAGGCGGTTAGGCTCACTGTCCATGGGTGCCCTGGACGGTCGCGTCGCGTTCATCACCGGGGGCGCGCGTGGCCAAGGACGCGCGCACGCTCTGGCGCTGGCGGCGGAAGGCGCGAACATCGCCCTCGCCGACGCGCCCCGCCCGATGAACCTGACCTATCCACTGGCCACGGAGGAAGATCTGCGCGCGACCGCCAAGGACGTCGAAGAGCTTGGCGTGCTGTGCCTTCCGATCGCGACGGATGTCCGCGACGCCGACGCGGTGAACGCCGCCATCGAGGAAACCGTCCGCGGCCTGGGCGGCCTCGACATTCTGGTGGCCAACGCGGGCGTAGTGAGCACCGGAGTGCTCGACGAGGTGACCGACGAGGCGTGGTCGCAACTCATGGACACCAATCTGACGGGCGTGTTCCACATCCTGCGGGCTGCCTTACCGGTGATGCGCCAGCAGCGTTTTGGCCGGATCGTGGTGACCTCGTCGATGGGCGGCCGCATGGGCATCCCAGAACTCGGGGCGTACAACGCCACCAAGTGGGGCGTGATCGGGCTGGCCAAGTCGGTGGCGCTGGAGGTCGCCAAGGACGGCATCACCGTCAACGTCATCTGCCCGACCACCGTGCACACTCCGATGGTGCAGCCAGTGGACAGCGACGGTGTTCCTGACGAACTGGTACAGCGGATGATGCGGGCCAATCCGATTCCGCAGCCGTGGATCGAGCCCGAAGATGTCAGCCGCGCGTTGCTCTATCTGGTCACCGACCCCGGCGTCGTCACCGGAAGTGTCCTCGAGATCGGACTGGGCAGCAGCGCTCGACTGCACTGACGGGCTCGGGTCGCGCTGCTCAGTGCTGCCGGTGTCGTGGAGCCGATGACGGGAATCGAACCCGCGTATTCAGCTTGGGAAGCTGATGTTCTGCCATTGAACTACATCGGCGATGGACACAGACGTTAGCACCATGGGCAGCTGCCGTGTGACAGGAGACGGCGCGGCCGGGATAGCAAAGTGCTGAGCGCCGGGCAGGAATCGGAAGAAAAGCTGCCAATCGGCTGAGATAGCGCTAGATATCGGCATAGTATGGCGCAGCCAGCTACGTCGAACGGAACCTCATGAAGTATGCCGCGCTCGTCGGTTGGGTCGGAGCATCCGCCGTGGCCGCCGGTATCGGCATCGCATTGCTGGCCAACCCCGCGACCGGCCACGCCGAAACCTCGAACTCCGACACGACGAGCAGTTCGCGGCCCTCCCAGGCAAAAGCAACGGCGTCCAGCGCCCGAACCGTCCGGCGCCCCACTTCGGCCACACCCAAAGCGCGTACCGGCCCGGCCCGCGTCAAACCGGCGCCCACCGTCGACGTGCTGCGTTCCGTCCAAGCAGCCCAACGCAATTGGTTTCAACGCACGTTCGAAGCCGTTACTCCGACGTTCCCGTCTCAGACCAGATCCGAAGCGCTCGATCCCGGCGAAACCAGTGACCCGTTCCAACTTGGGGGCGTCGACACCGACGGTCGCCGACTGACCTATGCGGTCCACGGAACCGGCACCGGCGGCGGCACCCTGAAGATCTCCGGCTCCCAGGCCACCTACACCGCCCCGACCGGCTGGAACGGCACCGATCCCTACACCGACACCTTCCAGCTCACCACCTCCGATTTCTGGAGCGGCCCGCACATCCACGGCCTGTCCGGCCTGATCAACCTGCTGAGCTTCGGTCTGCTCGGGTCCAGCGGCCACACCGCGACCGGCACCGTCACCATGTCCGTCGAGCCGTACAGCGCGGGCACCTTCCCAGTCGACTTCGTCAACAACTCGTCGTACGACAGCGGGCAGATCTACGTCACTGTGCTCGGCCAGACCTCCAAGGATCACTGGGCCTGGGTGGACCAGAACGGAACGACGCACGCGATCAACCACGACGACGCCAATGCGCCCGGCCACTTGGTCAAGGACGGGGTGAACTACGCGAACATGTCGTACACCCTCGGCCAGGCCGCTAACCTGCGGATGCCGCCGGACTTGCAGGGTGCCCGGATCTACGTGTCGGTCGCCCAACCGCTGTATATCGGTATCAACCAAGATAATTCGGGCTGGACGGTGCCCGACCCCGTCGGCGTCACCAACCCCAACTACGGCACCGTCTACGACTGGTTCGAATTCACCTTCCAGTACGGCGGAGTGCCCTTCGGCGGCAACACCACCCAGGTGGACCAGTTCGGGCTGCCGCTGAGCTTCACCCTCACCCAGGGCTCCTTCTCCGACACCCGCGGTACCACCGCCACGCGGAATCAGGTGTTCACCACCTATCAGAACTCGGTACCGACCGAATTCCAGCAGCTCGTCATCAACGACGGCCAGGGCAATCCGTTGCGCATCGCGTCGCCCCGCTCGGTGCAGCCCGGGGCACTGGCGCACTACCTCGACGAGCCGGTCAACGACTTCTGGACCACATACAAGACCGAGTCGTTCACGTTCACCTCGCCGGGCAGCTACACCGTGACCGGCCAAATCAACGCCAACGACCAGTTCGCCTACACCGTCACTGCGCTCAACCCGGCCGGCGTCTCGGGTAACTACGTGATGGACAGGCCGACGACAGCGCAGGTCTTCGCCGGTGACGGCCCCTTCGTCGGCACCCACGAGCAGGGCGCCTTCCTCGCTCAACTCGACGCCGCCTTCAACCGCGGCGTCGCCGCCTCGCCGGACCAGTGGGGCAATGTCGCGGCGTACTACCCGGCCGATACGAAATACAACTCCTACGCGCAGGTCTTCCACGAACTGGGCCTCGACGGGAAGAACTACGGCTTCCCCTACGACGATGTGAACGGCCAGAGCTCGGTCCTCATTCTCAACAATTCGCTGCCGCCTGACGCTGTCACGATCACGATCAACTGATCCGCCGCTACGCTCGTCGCGTGCTGCTCTCCGATCGCGATATCCGCGCCGCCATCAACGACGGTCGACTGGGCATCGACCCGTTCGACGACGCCCTGGTGCAACCGTCGAGCGTCGACGTCCGGCTGGACAGCCTGTTCCGGGTGTTCAACAACACCCGCTACACCCACATCGACCCCGCCAAGCAGCAGGACGAGCTGACCAGCCTGGTCGAGCCCGACAAGGGCGAGCCGTTCGTCCTGCACCCCGGTGAGTTCGTGCTCGGCTCGACGCTGGAGTGCTGCACCCTGCCCGACGACCTCGCGGGCCGGCTCGAAGGCAAGTCGTCGCTGGGCCGTCTCGGCCTGCTGACGCACTCCACCGCAGGCTTCATCGACCCCGGCTTCTCCGGGCACATCACCCTGGAACTGTCGAACGTCGCGAACCTGCCCATCACGCTGTGGCCAGGCATGAAAATCGGCCAGCTGTGCCTGCTGCGTCTGACCAGCCCCGCCGAAAATCCCTACGGCAGCGCCAGCGTCGGCTCCAAATACCAGGGGCAACGCGGCCCCACTCCGTCGCGCTCGTATCAGAACTTTCTTCAGTCCGAGGCAGGCGCGTAACCTCAAAGCTCCAGGGTCAGGCACCGCCCACCAGCTAATCCGTTTGGCTGTAACAACGCCGCTAGCTGCGGCGATGAACTCTACGGTTGAGCGGCTCTAGCCAGGTGGAGCGCAGTAACGGGTCGGGGAGATCCAGCAAACAACCTTGGAGGGGTAGTGGACATCGCACTCGGTGTGTCCATGACGCCGACGACGGTGCGCATGGTGCTGGTCGAAGGCGAGAAAGCCGACGGCGTGACCGTCGATCACGATGCCTTCGACATCCAGACCGGCGAAGGTGCAGCAACCGCTGCCGAGCAAGTGGTTGCGGCCATTCTCGGTACCCGGGAAAGCGCCGCCGAAGGCGGACACCGTCTGGTGTCGACTGGCGTCACGTGGACCGACCACGCGGCGGCGGCCGGACTGCGCGACGCCCTCGCGGCCCGCAAGATCGACGACGTCGTCCTGGTGTCCGAACTGCACGCCGCCGGTGCGCTGGCGCAGGCCGTCGGCCAGACCGTCGGCTACGACCGCACAGCCCTGATGTTCCTGGAGCGCGACACCGCCACCGTCTCGGTGGTCGACACCGCGACCGGCGATATCGTCAAGGTGCAGACCGAACACCTGCATGCTCAGGACGCGGTCGCCGAACTGCAGCGCATGATCGCCGGCCTGGAGGCCATCGCCGAACCGCCGCAGGGTGTGTTCGTGCTCGGCTCCGGCGTCGACGTCGCGGCGGTCAAATCCCAGCTCACACTGGGCACAGCGCTGCCGGTGCACGCTCCCGACGAAGCCGAACTCGCGCTGGCCCGCGGCGCCGCATTGGCCTCCGCGACGGCACCTCGCTACGACGCGTCCACCGTCGGCCTGGCCTACGCCCAGGACCCCGCGGGCCCCCCCCCGGGGGGGGGGGGGGCGGCGGGGGGGGGGGGGGGGGGGGGGGGGGGGGGGGGGGGGGGGGGGGGGGGGGGGGGGGGGGGGGGGGGGGGGGGGG
>NZ_MVIH01000019.1 GCF_002086695.1 Mycolicibacterium rhodesiae | reverse complement strand
TACAACGAGACGACCAGTTCGCAGACACCTACAGAACCTGGCTCAAAGCCGCTTGACACCAATAGGAGCATCAAAAATTCGCTGCGACGTCAGGACGCGGGCGAGGTCTCCACTTCGGCGTCGGGTCCGCGATCGACGCCGGACTTGACCCGGATCCGGGTGCGGTCGGACCGGAAATAGTCGTAAGAGAATTCGACCGGAACATCGTTGCGGTCATATGCGGTTCGCGTCACCAGAAGCAGTGGGTCGCCGATCGCCACGCCCAGCAGCCCGGCGGACGACTCGCTGGCCGGCACCGCCTCGATGTGCTCGTCCGCCGAACGCAGCGGGGTGTCGAACTCGTCGGCCATCAGTGCATACATCGAGCCGGTCAGATCGGCGGACAGCAGTCCGGGAAACCGGGCGGCAGGAAGGTAGGTCTCCTCAATCAACACCGGTGTGTTGTTGGCCGAGCGCATCCGGACGATCTTGTGCACCTGGGCGCCCCGCTTGAGTCGCAGGGCCTGGCGCACCACGGCGGTCGCCGGGCGGGTCACCGCGCCGATCACCCGTGCGCCTGCGGCCATATCCAGCCTGCGCAATTGCTCGGTGAACCCGGGCAGGCCGATGTGGTCGAACTCCAGCCGCGGCGTCTCGACGAAGTTGCCCCCGAAGCGTCCCCGGCTGCGTCGGATCAGTCCCTTGGCTTCGATGGCAGCCAGTGCCTGGCGCAGCGTCATCCGGCTCACGCCGAGAGCGCCGGCGATCTCGACCTCGGCAGGCAACTTGTCGCCGGGCGCCAGCGCGCCGGACACGATCAGTTTCTCCAGCCAGGTGGCGATCCGGGCGTGGGCCGGCTGCTCGGACGGCCCGCTCAGGTCGGGACGTCCGGCCAGGACGGCGTCGTCCATCGACAGCACCCGCATTGGGCCGACTCTACCGCTCGTACCGGCACGAAATGACAGGTCAGCGCCCTATGCGGGCTCCCGTGTCGGTTTCTGGGACAATTGGCGACGGTGAGGAGACCATGCACACGACTTCGTTGACCCCGTCGACGCACACCCAGGTTTGGCGCCCCGGCGCCGAGGCGATCGTCGATCTGGGGGCGATCGCCCACAATGTGCGCGTTCTGCGCGAGCATGCGGGCTCCGCCCAGGTGATGGCCGTCGTCAAAGCCGACGCCTATGGCCACGGTGCTGTTGCGGCCGGCCGTGCGGCGGTGGACGCTGGTGCCGCCGAGCTCGGAGTGGCCACGATCGACGAGGCGCTGACGCTGCGCCAGGGTGGCATTACGGCGCCGGTTCTGGCGTGGCTGCACCCGCCGGGCACCGACTTCGCCCCGGCGCTGACCGCCGACGTCGGAGTCGCGGTGTCGTCAATGCATCAGGTGGATGCGGTGCTCGACGCCGTGGAACGCACCGGGCGCACGGCAGAGGTCACCGTCAAGGTCGACACCGGACTGAACCGCAACGGGGTCAGCGCCGCCGACTATCCCGCGCTGCTGGCCGAACTTCAGCGCGCTGCGGCCGCCGACGCGATCCGGCTGCGGGGCATCATGTCCCATCTCGCCAACGGCGATGTCCCCGACGACCCGCTCAACGACCTTCAGGCACAGCGCTTTACCGAGATGATCGCCGAAGCGCGTTCGCGTGGAATCGAATTCGATGTGGCCCACTTATCCAACTCGCCGTCCGCGATGACCCGACCGGACCTGGGTTTCGACATGGTCCGGCCCGGGATCGCGGTGTACGGTCTGAGCCCCATCCCGGAGCGCGGCGACATGGGCCTGCGCCCGGCGATGACGCTTCGATGCACTGTTGCAATGGTCAAGCCGGTCAAAGCCGGCGACGGTGTGTCGTACGGCCACACCTGGATCGCGGAGCGGGACACGAATCTGGCGTTGCTGCCCATCGGTTACGCCGACGGGCTGTATCGCACACTCGGCGGCCGCATCGACATCCTGATCAACGGTCGGCTGCGCCGCAGCGTCGGGCGGGTCTGCATGGACCAGTTCGTCGTCGATCTCGGTCCCGGCGATCCCGGAGCCGTCGCCGGGGACGAGGCGATCCTGTTCGGACCGGGCACATCCGGTGAACAGACCGCCCAGGACTGGGCCGACCTGCTCGGCACCATCCACTACGAGGTGGTCACCAGCCCGCGCGGACGCGTGGTGCGCACGTACCGGGAGTCCGGCGTCGATGGGCAGTGACGAGGAGAAGAGTCCCAAGCCGCGCAGCATCGATCAGCGGCTGGCCCGGCGCGCCGAGAAGAGTGCCGAGCGGCTGGCGCGCAAGGCAGACCGTCCGGGGTTCGGTGTCGGCAAGCGCGCCGGTCTGCTGGCCGGCGTAGCCGGCCTTGGCGCCGTCGGCACGGTCGCCGGCGTTTCGGCAGCCCGTTCGTTCGGGCAGCGGTCCGTTGTCGAAGACGTTTATCAGCGCGAGGATTTCGGGCTGCTCGACGCCGACCGCGGTTGTGTGGTGACCACTCCGGACGGCATCCCGCTGGTGGTGCGCGAGGTCGGACCCACCGCCGCCCCCTTGACCGTGGTGTTCGCGCACGGATTCTGCTTGCAGATGGGATCGTTCCATTTCCAGCGCGCCGCACTGGCGTCCCGGTGGGGCGATCAGGTCCGGATGGTGTTCTACGACCAGCGCGGCCACGGCCAGTCCAGCGCGGCGCCGGTCGACACCTACACGGTGGATCAACTCGGCAAGGACCTGGAAACCATTCTCCAGGTGATGGTTCCGCGCGGCCCGGTGGTACTCGTCGGGCACTCGATGGGCGGCATGACCGTGCTGTCGCACGCCCGCCAGTTTCCCAAGCACTACGGCAGCCGCATCGTCGGTGCGGCGCTGATCTCGTCGGCCGCCGAGGGGCTGTCCCGCTCACCGCTTGGCGAGATTCTGCAGAACCCAGCGCTGGAGGCGGTGCGCTTCGCCGCCCGGTATGCGCCCAAACTGGTCCACCGCACCCGCGGTGCGGCGCGTTCGATGCTGCGCCCCATCCTGCGGTCCGCCTCGTACGGCGACGAGCATATGAGCCCGAGCGTTGTCGCATTCTCCGAGAAGATGATTCACGACACACCGATCGCGACTCTGGTGGAATTCCTGCACGCCCTGGAAGTCCACGACGAGACCGCCGCGCTGCCCGTGCTGGCCCGAATCCCGACGTTGATCGCCTGCGGAGACCACGACGTACTCACGCCGATGGTGCATTCCGAGGAAATGGCAGCGGTGCTGCCCAACAGTGAACTGCTGATCGTGGCCGGTGCCGGACACCTCGTGCAGCTTGAGCAGCCAGAGCTGATCAACGACGCGCTGGTGGCCCTGGTCGAGCGTGCGACCCCGTCGAAGCTGGTGGCGTTCGCCCGACGACTCAAGGACCGGAACCGTGGATAGCACCAAGGTGCAGGACGGCACCCGTGAGTTGCCTACCGTCGAGGACACCATCGCCCTCGGCGAACAGTTCGGCCGGCAGCTGCGGGCCGGGGACGTCGTGGTCCTGTCGGGGCCGCTGGGTGCGGGAAAGACCGCTTTCACCAAGGGAATTGCGCTGGGCATGGATGTGGAGGGCCCGGTGACCTCGCCGACATTCGTACTGGCCCGCGTGCATCGGGCACGTCGGCCGGGAACCCCTGAACTCGTGCATGTCGATGTCTATCGGCTCCTCGAACACACCGGTGCCGATCTGCTGGCCGAACTCGATTCGTTGGATCTCGACGCCGACCTCGACGACGCCGTCGTGGTGGTCGAATGGGGTGAGGGTCTGGCCGAACGACTCTCGGAGAATCATCTCGACGTCAGGCTCGAGCGCAGCGCCGAGAACGACATGCGCACCGCGACATGGCGGTGGAACCACCGATGATTCGCACCATCCTCGTCATCGACACCGCGACGCCGGCCGTCACCGCGGCGGTGGTGGTGCGCGACGGCTCCGGGAGCGCCACAGTGGCCGCGGAGCGGATCACCCTCGACGCGCGCGCCCACGCCGAGACGCTGACCCCGAACGTGGTCGCGGCGGTGTCGGACGCCGGACTGGTCATGTCCGATCTCGACGCCGTCGTGGTGGGTTGCGGCCCAGGCCCTTTCACCGGTCTGCGGGTCGGGATGGCGACCGCCGCCGCCTACGGGCATGCGCTGGATCGCCCGGTGTTCGGGGTGTGCAGCCTCGACGGCATCGGCACACAGACTGCCGGCGCGGTCCTGGTGGTCACCGATGCCCGCCGCCGGGAGGTGTACTGGGCCCAGTATCGCGACGGGGTCCGCATCGACGGTCCCGACGTCGCCGCGGCCGCTGATGTGCCGGTCGGTGACGCCGAACGTGTGGCCGGGTCGCCGGATCACGCCGAGCTCTTCGGGCTGCCGGTAATCGGGCCCGCGTACCCGACTGCAACGGGATTGGTTGCTGCCGTTGCAGATTGGGATGGCGTGCCGGAGGCGTTGATCCCGCTGTATCTGCGTCGCCCCGACGCGAAGACGCTCGCCGAACGCGGGGTTGCGCGATGAACGTCCAGTACGGCCCGCTGCAGAAGGCCGACGCCGCACGCTGTGCCGAGTTGGAGAACCTGCTCTTCGACGGTGACGATCCGTGGCCGGATTTCGCGTTCGTTCGTGAACTGGCCGCGCCGCACAACCGGTACGTCGCGGCCCGAGTGGACGACAAGCTGGTCGGATACGCCGGCATCTCCCGGCTGGGCCGGATTCCGCCGTTCGAGTACGAAATCCACACCGTCGGAGTCGATCCCGCCTACCAGGGTCAAGGGATCGGCCGTCAGATGATGGTAGAGCTACTCAGCGAGGTCGGCCCGGAATCGACGGTGTTCCTGGAGGTGCGCACCGACAACGAGCCGGCGATCGCGCTGTACACCAGCCTCGGCTTCACAAAGGTCGGAGTGCGCAAGCGCTACTACCGGGTCAGCGGTGCCGACGCCTACACCATGCGACGGGATCCGCATCATGACTAACCCCGAGTCGCTTCGCTCCTGCCCGCCGATGAAAATCTTGGCGATCGAAAGCTCCTGTGACGAAACAGGAGTCGGCATCGCCCGGCTCGACGACGACGGCACCGTCACGCTGCTGGCGGACGAGGTGGCCTCCAGTGTCGACGAGCACGCCCGGTTCGGCGGAGTCGTCCCCGAGATCGCGTCCCGGGCCCACCTCGAAGCACTCGGGCCCACCATGCGCCGGGCCATGCAGACCGCCGGCATCGACAAGCCCGACGTCGTCGCGGCCACCATCGGGCCCGGGCTGGCCGGTGCGCTGTTGGTCGGGGTGGCCGCCGCGAAGGCCTACGCCGCCGCGTGGGGTGTGCCGTTCTACGCCGTGAACCACCTCGGCGGCCATCTCGCCGCCGACGTCTACGACCACGGCCCGCTGCCGGAATGCGTTGGGCTGCTGGTATCCGGTGGGCACACCCATCTCCTGCACGTGCGCTCGCTCGGTGAGCCGATCGTCGAGCTGGGCAGCACCGTCGACGATGCGGCGGGGGAGGCCTACGACAAGGTTGCTCGGCTGCTCGGTCTGGGCTATCCGGGCGGGCGCCCGCTGGACGAGCTGGCGCGCACCGGGGATCGCACCGCCATCGTCTTCCCGCGCGGCATGACCGGTCCCCGTGACGAGCCGTTCGCGTTCTCGTTCTCCGGGCTCAAGACCGCCGTCGCCCGCTACGTCGAAAACAATCCCGGCGCGCCGACCGCCGACGTCGCCGCCGGATTCCAGGAAGCCGTCGCCGATGTGCTCACCGCCAAGGCGGTACGCGCCGCTACCCAGCTCGGCGTGTCGACACTGCTGATCGCCGGCGGAGTAGCAGCCAACTCGCGGCTACGCGAGCTGGCCGAAGAACGTTGTGCGGAAGCCGGTTTGACGCTTCGGGTGCCCCGACCGCGGTTGTGCACCGACAATGGGGCGATGATCGCCTCGTTTGCCGCCCACCTGATCGCCGCCGGTGCGGCGCCGTCGCCGCTGGATGCGCGCAGCGACCCCGGTCTGCCGGTGCTGAACGGCCAGGTGGCGTGAGCCGAGCCGGCCGCTGATGCACTACGACATTCGGCTGCGGCCGGGACAACCCGCCGCCCCGGAACCCGACGCGTTCACGATCCACCGCGCCGAGGTGCCGCCGAGTCCAGGCCGCGACGGGCTGTCGCTGGCCTACGTTCGTGAAGGTATCGGTGGTTATCCGCTGCTTCTCCTCCACGGCTACCCCGAGACCAAACGCATCTGGTGGCGCAACATCGCCGCGCTCGCCTCGGCCGGCTACGAGGTGATCGCGCCGGATCTGCGCGGGCACGGTGACTCCGACATCTCGCAAGACGACGTGTACGACATCGCGGCCTACAGCAGAGACGTCTACCTGCTGGTGCATGACGTCCTGGGTCACGAACGCTGCGGGGTGGTCGGCGGCGACGTCGGTGGGGTGGTCGCGGTTGATCTGCTGCACCGCTATCCCGGCTTCGTCGACAAGCTGGTGTTCTTCGACACCGTGCCGCCGTTGGTGTTCGACGACTATGTCGCGGCGGGCCTGGATCCGATGAGCATCCTGAGTGACGGCCCCACCGGCGACTACCGCCGGCGTCAGGGCGCCACCCCGGACGAACTGGCCGCCGAACTCGACACGGTGGACAAGCGCCGGCGCTACATCGGTGAGATGTACGGCCACCGGCTGTGGGCCTCGCCGGGCACGTTCAGCACGCACGACGTCGACTTCATGACCGAGCCGTTCAGCAGCGAGGATCGGCTGCGGGCCGGGTGGGCCGTCTACCAGCTGGCGCATGGCCGCGCGGTCAGCGAGCCGCCGATCATGGATCGCAAGGTCGACGTGCCGACGCTCATCCTCTACGGCATGGACGACCACGTCGTCGGCCCGGAGTTCGTGCACTTCTGCGAAGTCGCGTTCACCGACCGCACCGGACCCGTCGTGTTGCCGGGCGCCGGCCACTTCCTGCAGTGGGAGCGTGCCGATCTGTTCAACGCCCTGGTCATCGCATTTTTTGGCGACTTACGCGTCCGTCACGAGCTGGCTGACCGACCTGCGGCGTCCGCTCTGGGCGAATAGGCAGCATGCCACCCTTGAGTGCTAGCACTCGCATGTATAGAGTGCTAGGTGGCTTACGGACAACACCCCTGCGTCGGCACCCGCGACGACGACGCGAGGACACGGACGTATGCCGAACACCTCGTAATTCCGACTGGTCCGGGCGCACTCGCCCCGGCAACAAGTTAACTAAGTGGAGGACTCCATCGTGGCCGTGAACATCAAGCCACTCGAGGACAAGATCCTCGTACAGGCCAATGAGGCCGAGACGACCACCGCGTCGGGTCTGGTCATCCCGGACACCGCCAAGGAGAAGCCGCAAGAAGGCACTGTCGTTGCCGTCGGCCCCGGCCGCTGGGACGAGGACGGCGAGAAGCGGATTCCGCTGGACGTCGCCGAGGGCGACACTGTCATCTACAGCAAGTACGGCGGCACCGAGATCAAGTACAACGGCGAGGAGTACCTGATCCTGTCGGCCCGCGACGTACTGGCGGTCGTCAACAAGTAGCAACCGTGAACCGCCCCGGAGATCCCCGCGTCATGCGGGTGGTGTCCGGGGCGGAACGCGCTTAAGCGAAATCAGGACTGACATATGAGCAAGCAGATTGAGTTCAACGAGACTGCGCGCCGGGCCATGGAGGTCGGCGTGGACAAGCTCGCCGACGCCGTCAAGGTGACCCTGGGTCCGCGCGGTCGCCACGTCGTGCTCGCCAAGTCGTTCGGCGGCCCGACGGTCACCAACGACGGCGTGACCATCGCGCGGGAGATCGAGCTGGAAGATCCGTTCCAGAATCTCGGCGCGCAGCTGGTGAAGTCGGTGGCCACCAAGACCAACGACGTCGCCGGTGACGGCACCACCACGGCCACCGTGCTGGCGCAGGCCATCATCAAGAACGGCCTGCGCAACGTGGCGGCGGGTGCCAATCCGATGGCGCTGGGCTCGGGTATCGGCCGCGCGGCCGACGCCGTGTCCGAGGCGCTGCTGGCCGCGGCCAAGCCGGTGTCGGACAAGGTCTCCATCGGCCAGGTCGCCACCGTGTCCTCGCGCGACGAGGAAGTCGGGGAACTGGTCGGCGAGGCCATGACCAAGGTCGGCGCCGACGGTGTCGTCAGCGTCGAGGAGTCCTCGACGATGAACACCGAGCTGGAGATCACCGACGGTGTCGGCTTCGACAAGGGCTTCATCTCGGCCTATTTCGTCACCGATTTCGATTCGCAGGAAGCCGTTCTCGAGGACGCGCTGGTGCTTCTGCACCGCGACAAGATCAGCTCGCTGCCCGACCTGCTGCCGCTGCTGGAGAAGGTCGCGCAAGCCGGCAAGCCGCTGCTGATCGTCGCCGAGGACGTCGAGGGAGAGGCGTTGTCGACGTTGGTCGTCAACGCGATTCGCAAGACGCTCAAGGCCGTTGCGGTCAAGGCGCCGTTCTTCGGTGATCGCCGCAAGGCCTTCCTCGAGGACTTGGCGATCGTGACCGGTGGTCAGGTGGTGAACCCGGACGTCGGCCTGCTGTTGCGTGAGGCTGGCCTCGAGGTGCTCGGCTCCGCGCGCCGCGTGGTGGTCAGCAAGGACGACACCGTGATCGTCGACGGTGGCGGTTCCGCCGACGCGATCGCCGGCCGCGTCAAGCAGCTCAAGAGCGAGATCGAGGCGAGCGATTCCGACTGGGACCGCGAGAAGCTGCAGGAACGGCTGGCGAAGCTGGCCGGCGGCGTCGCGGTGATCAAGGTCGGTGCGGCTACCGAGACCGCGCTCAAGGAGCGCAAGCACCGGGTCGAGGATGCCGTGTCGGCGGCCAAGGCCGCGGTCGAGGAGGGCATCGTCGCCGGTGGTGGCAGTGCTCTGGTTCAGGCCAACAAGGCGCTCGATGCGCTGCGCGCCGAGGTGTCCGGGGACGAGGCGCTGGGCGTCGAGGTGTTCGCCTCGTCGCTGTCGGCTCCGCTGTTCTGGATCGCCACCAACGCCGGTCTCGACGGGGCCGTCGTGGTCAGCAAGGTCAGTGAACTGCCCGTCGGGCACGGCTTCAACGCGGCGACGCTGACCTATGGCGACCTGATCGCCGACGGTGTGATCGACCCGGTGAAGGTGACCCGCTCCGCGGTGCTCAATGCCGCGTCGGTGGCCCGCATGGTGCTCACCACCGAGACCGCGATTGTGGACAAGCCGGTCGAGGTCGACGAGCACGCCGGCCACGGTCATGGCCACGGGCACGCGCACTAATAGTTCGTAGGTACGAAACACCCCCGGTCCTGTTGGGCCGGGGGTGTTTTCGTTGTTTTGGCGGTCTGGCCGGATATGCCCCGCTCGGCACTGCGATAAGGTGCATACTCAGCAATAGCTGACGTCGACGTCGCCCGAATGACCGCTAGCGGCGTGCTTGGCTGCTTACGCCGATAATCCAAGGGGATGACGCATGAGCATGGCGTACCTGGCCCAACCGAACCAGCAGCAACAGCTGGAATGGCTCGATGGCGGCACACTGGCAATCCTGCTTGACGGCAAGGCCACTAATGGTCAGTTAATGGTTGGACGGTTCGACGTCAGCGAAGGTGAGGCACCCCCGTATCACCAGCACACGCGTGAGGACGAGGTATTCATGCTCATCAAGGGGACCGCGTTGCTCTGGTGTGACGACCAGGAGATGGAGCTCGCCGAGGGCGGAATCGTCTTCCTGCCCAAGAATATTCCACACGCGTACCGCATCACCTCCAAGAAGGCGGACCTGCTCATGATCAACACTCCCGCCGGAATCGAAGGTATGTTCCGCTACGCCGGTCGGGATAGGGCTACTCCGCGACCGGATGGTTTCGAAATATCACCCGCGCGGATGGCAGAGGGGGCCGACAAGTTCGGGCAGATCATTCTGGGCCCCCCGCGCTGATCGTGCTCCTACCTCCGACTCTTCGGGCAATACCGGGGCTGCAATTCGGCACCACCGAGAAGCATGCCGGCCACGGTCATCACGGGCGCGCGCACTAAGTAGTTCGCCTGGCAAGCGGGACACCACAAACGTCGCTGCTCGACGCCACGAGAGTGATCGGTCTCTATTCGACGGACAGCGGAATTGTTGAGATCGGTAGCGGCACCGAGCCCGTGCACTGATCGTGCGCTTCGCCGCAGATCTCAGTCGAAGGAGGAACGATGTGCCGAACGGTTCTGCCCTGGGCTTTGATGTTCGTTACTGCGGCCGCCATCGCGGGTGCCGCGCCGGCCAATGCTGATCCGTTGGACCCGATCCCGGGTGAGGGCTTCTTCCTCGTCGGTCCTGACATTGCACCTGGCGTCTACAACACCAGCGGGTCGGCGTCGTCCTGGGCGATCTACATCAACGACGTACCGACACAGGACTCGATGTGCGTGTGGTTCACCTACAGCACGCCGGACACCAACAAGGATCATGTCGTCGCGACGAATATGTCCATCGGTCCGATGAACGTGGCGATCAATACGACGGTGAAGGCCTTCGAGTCACACAACTGCGAGCCATGGACTCGGGTGACCTAGACCGCGAGCGAGGTCGCGATGTCGACTTCGGAGGTCAGCGTCTGATGCACCGGACAACGTTCGGCGATCATCAGTAGTCGTTCGCGCTGGGTGTCGTCGAGATCGCCGACCAAGGTGATGGTCCGATCGATGTGGCTGACCCAGCCCTTCGTGGTTTCGCATTTGGCGCAGTCCTCGGCGTGAATTCGCTTGTGCCGCAGGGATACCTCCACCCGATCGAGCGGCCAGCCCTTCTTGTTGGCGTACATCCGCACCGTCATCGACGTGCATGCCCCCAGGCCCGCCAACAACAAGTCGTAGGGCGTCGGTCCGGCATCGTCGCCGATCGGCAGCGGTTCGTCTGCGAACAGCTGATGCTCACCGGCGGTGATCTTCTGTGTGTAGGTGCCGGTGCCCGTTTCCGTCACCGTCACGGTGCCCTCGGATGAGGCCGCGTCGTCATTGGTGTTGTTCAGTGCCGTCATGCTTGCAATCGAACACCATCACCGCACGGGCGGTGCCGGGCAGACTCAACTGATCGAATTGCCCGGCGGTGTCGGCTGAATAGACACCAGGCGGAATGCGCCCGGCTGGGCGTCGTCAGGGGTGAAGCGGACCAGCAGCATGTTCGGCGGGAACTGCGTAGCAAGGTCATTCAGCGTCCTGGGCATGAACACTCGCGTCTTCGCGTTGGCGTACCAATTGGGATCGAACTGGTCGACGCTGAGCTGGCTGACGCTGTCGATGGTTTCGTCCCATTGTTGGACGGGCTTCGGTGCTGCATCGCCGAAGCCTGTCGACTTCAGATACGCATCACCTTGTCCGGCAAGCGTTATCGCCGCACCGCCACCGACCGGCGCGCCGGTGATGGTGCCGTTGACCACATCTGCGGTAACGGACGTCAGCCGCGCGGTGCACACGTTGTCGACGACGCCGGCCGGTACGCAGAATTCGGGCAACGGGTCAGCGTGCGCCGGAATGCCGGTCGTGGTCAGGGCGGCGAGAGCCACGCCGACGCCGGCGACGGCACGGTGGCAATTGGTCAGCATGGGCGCTCCTTTACGCGGCTGAACAGTATGTCGGCGGATGGCGAGCAACAGTTACGGCACGGCGGCCGCGGCGTGCTCTCGGCGGTCCGAACCGACCGCTGGTCGCTACCGCCGACCAGTAGGCCCGCAGAGGCGAACTTCGGCCCGGCCCGCAGTTCGTCCAGTGAGAATGGGATCGCCAGCCGTTCGCCTCTTCCGCGGTAGGCGGGCGGCGGGGACAATCGGGGGTCATGTTCCCCTCGACAACGGCGGCCACTGCCGCAGCTTCGGTGGCGACCCGCTTCTACACGCCTGCGTTGTTCAACCATTGCGCACGGTCATACCTGTGGGGCGTGAAATATGCCGTCGCGCATGACATCACCTTCGACGATGAGCTCTACTTCGTCTCGGCGATGCTGCACGACCTGGCCCTCACCGACCCCTTCGACAGTCACCGCGTGGCTTTCGAGGAGGCCGGCGGCGAGCTGGCGTGGCTCTTCGGGGCGGCGGCCGGCTGGCCGGCCGATCGGGCAGCCCGGGCCGAGGAGATCATCGTGTTGCACATGCGCGACGACGTCCCCGCAGCGGTCGATCCGGAGTCTCATCTCCTGCAGGTCGCGACCGCGTGGGATGTCGCGGGACGACGGCCCGAGGAGTTCGCGCCGGAGGCCCGAGCGGACGTTCTCGAGCAATACCCGCGGCTGGGCTTCGGCGAAGAGTTCCTGGCCTGTTTCGAAGATCAGGCCAGGCGCAAACCGGACGGGGCCGCAGCGGCGGCTGTCGCGAGTAATGGGGCGGCGCGGATCAGGGCGAATCCGCTCGATCACTAGACCTGCGGCACAACGGCTCGAGGTCATGACCGAGGACGCGCCGGGCGGGGGTGATCACCGGCGATCTACTGTCGAACCATGCGCGCAACCCTGATGTACGAGGCAGGCGACGTCCGCGTCGAGGATGTACCGGACCCTGTCCTGAAAGATCCCACCGACGCCATCGTGCGGGTCACCCGCTCGTGCATCTGCGGCAGCGACCTGTGGCCGTACCAATCCATGCCGCACAAGGACGGCGGCCGCCGGATGGGCCACGAATTCATCGGCATCGTCGAGGACGTCGGCGCAGACGTCGGGGGTCTCCAGCGCGGTGATCTGGTCGTCGCGCCGTTCGTCTGGGCGGACAACACCTGCGACTTCTGCCGCGAGGGCTTGCAGACGTCGTGTCGCCACGGCGGTGGCTGGGGCGCTCGCGGGGTCGACGCCGGGCAGGGCGAGGCGGTGCGCGTTCCGCAGGCGCAAGGCACGCTGGTGAAGCTTCCCGTCGCCGAAGACTCAGCCCTGATGCCGTCGCTGCTGACGCTGTCCGATGTGTTCTGCACCGGCCACCACGGCGTGGTCACCGCTCGTGTTCGGCCCGGATCATCGGTGACCGTGATCGGCGACGGTGCGGTCGGCCTCTGCGCGGTGCTGGCCGCCAAGCGCCTGGGCGCCGAGCAGATCATCCTCAACGGCCGTCACACCAACCGGACCGATCTCGGCCGCGAGTTCGGCGCCACCGATGTCGTGGCCGAACGCGGTGACGAAGCCGTGGACAAGATCCGGGAGCTGACCGGTGGCGACGGCACGCATGCCGTCATCGAATGCGTCGGCACCGAACAGTCGCTCGTCACCGCCCTCGGCGCCGTCCGGGCCGGTGGTGCGGTCAGCAGACTTGGTGTCTCCCAATACCGCAACGTCCCACTGGGATTCGACACCATGATGCGCAACATCACGCTCACCGGTGGGGCAGCGCCGGCGCGGGCCTACATCGAAGAACTCATGCCCGACATCCTCGAGGGCGTCATCGAACCCGGCCGGGTCTTCGACCGGACGATCGCCCTGGACGAGACGCCGGATGGGTACCGCGCGATGGCCGACCGCGAGGCGCTGAAGGTGTTGATCAAGCCCTGACGCAACGGCTGCGCGAAGGTTGCCCCATCGCGACGCCCGCCACAGTAAAGTGCTGCTCGTGGTCAACGTGTTCGCCGGCGCTCGCGGTCGCTGGCTGGCCGTGGCGGCCTCGGTGACCGTTGCCGGGGCCATGTTCTACGCCCAAAGCACCGAAACCAAGTGTTGTGTTGCGGCGCCGACGGTTTCGCCCGCCGCCCAGACGGCGGCCGCGGCCGACCTGCCGCACATCGCTGCGCCCACCGAAGCGGAGCTGCTGGCCGCCAGCGCACCCGTCGCCGGCGGCAATTTCCAGTTGGCGTTGCCGCGCGGTATCGCACCCGAGCAAGGTCTGCAGATCCATACGATCTGGGTTGCTCGCGCGATCAGCGTGATGTTCCTGGAGATCAAGACGATCGGAGGCTACCGGCAGGATC
This sequence comes from Mycolicibacterium rhodesiae, assembly GCF_002086695.1. Taxonomy (GTDB): domain Bacteria; phylum Actinomycetota; class Actinomycetes; order Mycobacteriales; family Mycobacteriaceae; genus Mycobacterium; species Mycobacterium rhodesiae. The sequence continues at coordinate 73,808 of NZ_MVIH01000019.1, read as the reverse complement.
CCTTGAAGTGGCATCCCAACGGCTTGGCCATTGACGTCATGATCCCGAACTATCACACCCCGGAGGGCATCGAACTCGGCAACCAGATCGCCGGCTTCGCCCTGGCAAACGCCAAGCGCTGGGGTGTGCTGCACGTGATCTGGCGCCAGGGCTTCTACCCGGGGATCGGGGCGCCCAGCTGGACCGCCGACTACGGCAACGAAACCGCCAACCACTTCGATCACGTCCACATCGCCACCGACGGCGGCGGCTACCCGACCGGGCGCGAGACGTATTTCCTCGGGTCCATGCAATCAGAGCCGGCGTAACAGGTGCGTACCGCGAATGTTCGGGTGGCGGTGCTGGCCGTCGCGGGTATTACCGCGCTGAGCCCGCTGACGGCGTGCGCCGGGACCAGTTCTCGCCCGCCGACCGCGCCCGCGCCGTCGGTCAGTTCGGCCGAGGGCGCCGGCGCGCCGATGCCGCAGGACGCGCCGGGGCAACCCCCAATGGCCAAGCGGGATGTGGTCAAAACGGCGTCGATGTCGATCTCGGTGGCCCATCCGGCGGAGGCCGCAGACAAAGCGGCGGTCATCGTCGAGAACGCGAAGGGCCGCGTCGACAGCCGCTCCGAGGACGCGGGATCCGGTACCGGACGAGCTCGCTCCACGGTCGTCCTGCGGGTCCCGGCCGCCAAGCTCGACGAGACCCTGCGGGAACTCAAGACGCTGGGCACCGTCGAGCACGTCCAGGTCAGCGCCGACGACGTCACCGCTCAGCGCGTCGACCTTGATGCCCGGATCACGGCACTGCAGACATCGGTCGACCGGCTGCTCGGCATCATGCGCGACGCCAAGGACCCTGACGCACTGATCAAAGCCGAAAGCGCACTGTCGGAACGCCAGGCCGACCTCGACAGCCTGCGGGCCCAGCGACAGGCGCTCGGCGATCAGATCGACTACAGCACCGTCGACGTCACCTTCATCGCCCAGGAGATCGGCGGGCCTGCGCCCACCGAGTACCGGGGTTTCTTCGGTCAGGTCGAACGTGGTTGGGACACGATGGTTTCCGTCGCCGGCAACCTCGTGCTGCTGTTCGGTCTGCTGCTGCCCTGGCTGGCGGTGCTGGCGGTCGCCGGTGCGATTGTCTACCTCATCGTGCGCCTCACCAGGGCTCGCCCGGCGGCGCCGCAACCCGTGCAGCCCCCGCAACCTGCCACGGTCGGCGCTTCCGATGAGGACGAGGCCCCGCCCAGCTGACATGGCGCCCCGATACGACCGGCCCTGGCGACGGCCCGGCGCAGCGGCCTACGCCCGCCGCCGGATCCGGACCTTTCTGCATCCTCCGGTGACCGTCGTGCCTGCGCCTGACGACCTTCTGAAGGACCACGACGTGGCCGTCCGGATGCGCGACGGAATCACGTTGCGCGTCAACGTCTATCGTCCACCCGGGCAGGGCCCCTTCCCGGTCATCCTCTCGGTGCACCCCTACGGCAAGGATGCCCTGCCGCGCCGAACTCGGCGAGGATGGCGACTCAACTTCCAATTCCGGATCATGAATCAGCCGTCGCCCTTTCAGATCTCGAGCGAAACCGGTTGGGAGGCACCAGACCCGGTGGCATGGGTCGCGCGGGGCTACGTCGTGATCAACGCCGATGCGCGGGGTGCGGGCACTTCGGATGGGACCGGTACGCTGCTGTCCGACGACGAAGCCCGCGACACCTATGACCTGATCGAGTGGGCCGGAACGCAGCCCTGGTCCAACGGACGGGTCGGAATGCTCGGCGTGTCGTATCTGGCTCTCTCGCAATACAAATCAGCAGCACTGCATCCACCGCACCTCGCGGCGATCTGCCCCTGGGAGGGGTTCACCGACGCCTACCGTGACTTCATGACACCGGGCGGAGTGCCCGAGCGGGGTTTCTCGGTGATCTGGCAGACCCTGACGCGCCGGGTCGCCCGCCTGTCGGTCGATATCGGCGATCAGCGGCGCCGGCATCCGCTGCGCGACGCGTGGTGGCAGTCCATCACGCCCGACCTCGCGCGCATCGAGGTGCCGATCCTGGCCTGCGCCAGCTTCTCCGATCACAATCTGCACAGCCAGGGCTCCTGGCGGTTGATCGAACGGGCGGGCTCGGCCGAACGCAGCGCGTACACGCACCGCGGCGGCAAGTGGGCCGTCTTCTACAGCGATGAGGCTCAGCGTGCGCAGACGGCGTTCTTCGACCGCCACCTGCGCGGCCTCGACATACCCGCGCTGCCACGGGTGCGTCTGGAAATCCGCGAACGCCGCGACGCCGTGGTGGCGGTGCGCGCCGAGAACGAGTGGCCATTAGCCCGCACACGCTGGACCACACTGCATCTCGGTGACGATGGTGCGTTGCTCGAGTTGGCGCCGAAAGTCACGGGCGCCGCGACGTTTCGGTTGCGTCGACAAGCGATCGCGTTCTCGCACCGCTTCGACCGCGATGTCGAGCTCACCGGCCCGATGACCCTGCGGCTGCGGATCTCGCTGGACGGCGCCGACGACGCGCACCTGTTCGTCGGGGTCGAAAAGTGGAGCGACGGGCGGTACGTGCCGTTCGAGGGGTCCTACGGCTACGGCCGGGACCGGATCGCCGACGGTCGGCTGCGGCTGGCGCTGCGACATTCCCTGGACAAGCTCGAGCCGCTGCGACCGGGCGAGGTTGTCGACGCCGACATCCCGCTGAGCGCCTCGTCGACGTTGTTTCGGGCCGGCGACGAAATGCGGTTGCTGATCTCGGGACGCTATCTCGAACCGTTCAACCCTCTGTTCGGCCATCTTCCCGCGCGGTACACACCGAGCCGACGGGGGAGTGCGGTCGTGCACTGGGGACCGGGCGCCTCCGCGCTGACGATTCCTGTCATCCCCGGATGACATTGTTGTCGCCTCGGCGTTGCGACCTTTAGGAACCCACGACACCCCCAGGAGGTCTTCCATGCGTATCGCGGTAGCAGGCGCAACCGGCAACATCGGCGCTCGGACAGTCGCGGCCCTCGAGCGCGACGGGCACGACGTCGTCCGGATCAGCCGGTCCGACGCTGTCGACCTCATCACCGGGGACGGCTTGGATACGGCGCTCGCGGGCGTCGACGCGGTGGTCGACGCCATCAGCGCGCCGCCGATGGGCGTGGACGAGACCCGTGAGTACTTCGCAACGACGACGACAAACCTGCTCGCAGGTGAGCAACGCGCCGGCGTCCGCCATCACGTTCTGCTGTCGATCGTCGGTATTCACCGGCTCGACGCCGGAACCGCCCACCACGTGGGCAAAGTGGTGCAGGAAAGCCTCATCGAGGCAGGTCCTGTGCCGTGGACAATCGTCCCGGCCACGCAGTTCCACGACTTCGCGGCCATGGTCGCCGGCTGGGGCGAGCAGGACGGCGTCGCGCTCATCCCACCTTTGCTGGTGCAGCCGATCGCACCGGACGACATCGCCGACGTACTGGCCGAGATCGCGGTCGGCGCGCCGCAGGGCAGATACGTCGATGTGGCCGGCCCCGACACCCAGGACCTGGTCGACATGGCGCGTCGGACGCACGCCGTGCAAGGCAAGTCGGTGAAGTTGGTGCCGACGTGGGACGGACCGCAGGGAGTCGAGTTCGCGGGCAATGTCCTTCTGCCTGGCGACGGTGCGCGGATCGCTCCCACGACGTTCGAACAGTGGCTGGCAGCCGGCGCTCAGTGAGAAAGAGGCCCACCCCGTACGGGTTGGGCCTCTTCACATGTTTGCTACGAAGTCAGGCGGTCCGGCGAATTCCGCGCTTGAGCAACAATTCGCGTTCCGCTTCGCTCAATCCGCCCCAGATGCCATACGGCTCGGCGACGGCCAAAGCATGTGACCGGCATTGGGCAATCACCGGGCAACTCCGGCACATTTCCTTGGCGCGCATCTCGCGCTGGGCGCGGGCGCGGCCGCGCTCGCCGTCGGGGTGGAAGAACATCGACGAATCGACACCTCGGCAGACGCCTTGCATCTGCCAATCCCAGATGTCTGCGTTCGGGCCAGGTAGCTGCTGCGGCTGTGGCATTGGAAAACCCCTCTCTCCGCACATCTTTCAATGTGCGTGAGTTGTGGAACCGATCTGAGCACTGTCGCCGGTGACTACTCGTGCTCACAAATTAGGGTCGCTTCGCAAAGCGCGTCAATAGCCGTGCCATGTGCGCAATCACATAATCGCAGCTCGAGAATTTACATCACGTTCATCATTGCGACCCACCGCCGCCGGGTGGCGTGCTAACCACGGCAGGTCGATCGTGATGGTTTCGTGATTTGCGCAGTACGGCGCCCTCCGCGTCGGCACCTGAATTCCGGGTGCTCAATAGGTAGTAAACACGGCCGTAACACAACGACCATGAACTGTTAACTGAGATCTTTCCGTGCTCGGTTGATAGCGTGCCGGGTCAGATGGACGCCTCCGTACTGACCGCCGCCGCCTTCGGCGACCACCCCGGCTGCTGGCCACTGCCCACCGCGCACACGCCGGAACAGCTCTGGCATCGGGCCGTCGCTGCCGCCGGCCAGGGCCGCTACAGCAGTGCCCGGGCGGACCTTGCCGTGCTGCGCCGCCGCGAACCCGCCGGAGCGTTCCTCGCCCTGTCGTTGAGTACCGAGGCATCGTTGCTGCGTCAGCTCGGGGGGCACCGGTCCGCGGCCGGCTGGGATGGCCGCGCGCTGGCACTGGCGCAGACGTGCGGTGATCATCCGCTGAGCGTGCAGGCCCATGCTGACGCGGTCGTCGGGTTGGCCGCCGATGCTCTCGGAGTTGGTCGGCTCGCGGCCTCGGCGCGACTACTCCAGCGGGCCGGCGAGCTGACGCACGGGTCCGGTGTGCCGCGGCTGGCCATCCGCCTGGAGTGGGTGCGCGCCGAACTGGCGATGGCCGGTGGACGTGGCGAGGAGGCCGTGACGCACGCGCGACGCGGGATCGAGATTGCCGAGCAGGCGTCGCCCGCCTTGCGACGGCACCGGGTCAAAAGCGACGTCGTGCTCGCCGCGGCGCTCTGTTGTGCCGGGGCGCTCGAGCCCGCTCGTGCGGTGGCCGATGCCGCGTTGCGCGACACCGAGGCCTACGGTCTGGTTCCGCTGCGCTGGGCGCTGGCGTGTCTGCTGATCGATATCGGTAGTGCATCGCTTACGTCACAGCAGGTCTCGGCCATCCGAGACGACTGTGCTGGCCTTATCACGCGGCGCGGCGGCCGATGGAGCCCCGGCTAACGCCCGATCGACCGACCGGGCCGATATTGTCTAGCTGAATGGCTGCCGGGAAGCGTCCCGTACGTAACGTTGGAGATATCGCCGTCGATGACAATTCCAGGAGAACGTCTCGACGCCGCCGTTGCTGAGGCAGTGGCCGGCAGCCGGGATGCCCTCCGGGAAGTTGTGGAGACCATCCGCCCCATCGTGGTCCGTTATGTCCGGGCTCGCCTCGGGGCCACGGAGCGGGTCGGTCTCTCCGCCGACGACGTCGCTCAGGAGGTTTGCTTGGCCGCCATCCAGGCGCTGCCGCGCTACCAGGATCAGGGTCGCCCCTTCCTGGCCTTCGTGTACGGCATCGCTGCCCACAAGGTCGCCGACGCGCATCGCGCCGCGGCCCGCAACCGTTCCGATCCCACGGATGTGGTGCCGGAGCGGCTCTCGCTCGACGCTGGGCCCGAGCAGATGGCGATGCAGTCGGACTCCGCCGCGCGGATGACCAAGTTGCTGGAGATCCTGCCCGAGAAGCAGCGCGAGATCCTCATGCTGCGCATCGTGGTGGGGTTGTCCGCCGAAGAGACGGCCGACGCCGTCGGCAGCACCCCCGGAGCGGTGCGGGTCGCCCAGCACCGCGCGCTGGCCAAGCTCAAGACCGAGATCACGGCAGCGGGTAACGGCTATGCCTGACTTCGGACGCAATTCCCGCAAGGACGATCCGTCGCTCGACGCGATCCTTGCCAGCGAGCGCTTCATCGAGGCCCTGGCCACCGGGCACCCGGTGGCGCCCCAGGATCGGGCCGACGCCGAGCTGGCCGACCTGCTGGGCGGGTGGCGCGACGAGATGCGCTGGCCGCCGGCAACCGGGTTGATCACCGAGCGTGACGCCGTCACCGCCCTGCGCGCCGGGCTGGCGGAAAAGCAGAGCAGCGGACGCAGCCGGCGCGGTTTGAGCATCGTCGGCGCCGCGGCTGCCGGTGTGCTGGCCCTTGGCGGTTTCGGCGCGGTCGTGGCCGGTGCCGGACCCGGTGACGCGCTGTACGGACTGCGCTCGTGGCTGTTCGGTGCCCCCACCCAGGTACGCGACGACCAGGTTGCCCTGGCGTCGGCCAAGGAGCAGCTCCAGCAGGTACAGCAGTTGGTCGCCCAGGGCGACTGGCAGCAGGCGCAGGCCAAGCTGGTCGAGGTCAACAGCCAGGTGAGCGCAGTGGCCGACCAGCCGGAGAAGCAGCAGGTCCTCGAGCAGTGGAACCAGTTGTCGGCGAAAGTCGTGCAGAAGGATCCGGAGGCCACCGTGCCACCCGGCATCACCTACACGGTTCCGCCGTCGGCCACTGAGCTCGTCCCGGCGGTGATCACCCCGACCGACGGGCCCGAGGTGCCGCCGACCAGCGTCCCGGGTCTGCCGTCGATCACGATCTCGACGACGCCCGACGGGACCGGCACCTTCGGCCCGTCGACGTCGCAGACGCCGACTTCGTCGGTGGACCAGACCGATCCGTCGACCACCACGACGGCCCCGTCGACGACGACCGTCGCACCGACCACGACGACGCAGCCGACGACCACGCAGCCGACGGCGACGACGGAGCCGACCACGCCGACGAGCGCGACGACGACCACGACCAAATTGCCAACGACGACCACAACCACCACCACGTTGGCCGGTACGACGTCCAGCCCCAGCTCGGCGGCCCAGTCGCCGGCTCCGGCGACGACGACCCCGTCGGCACCGCAGTCCCCGGCCGCGGCGGCGACGTCGTCGGCTGTCGTGGAGCAGTCCTCGGCGTCGGTGGCGCCGTCAGCAGCGGCGACCGCGACGGCGACTGCGACGGTGCCTCAGACGATTGCGTCGATACCGTCGACGGTCATCCAGACCCCGCGGATGCAGTCACCGGGTGGTGTGATGACCACCACGATGATGTTCCCGATGCCGCAGGCGCCCGCCCTACCGCAATTGCCGAAGCTGCCCAGCTTCGGCGGCTAGATCAGAGGTTTCGCGCTCAGCGGAAGCCGTCGTAGTCCGATGTCGCTTCGTTGAGTGAGGCGTCGGCATATCCGCGGCAGTAGTCCCACGTGACGTAAGCATCGGGCTCGGGATCGTATGCGGGCTCGTGCGGACGGACGGTCCCGTCGACCAACAACTGAAGTAGGTTGGCGCGCAACATATCCCAGTCGTGGTAGTGGTCTTGCTGACATTCGTCACAGCAGACGACCAGACCGCGGATGCCGCGGTGCGCCAGCAGGGCCTCGTAGACCGCCAGGTCTGCCAGATCGGCCTCGACCGCGGCGCGCTCCTGCGGGTCCAGGGGTTGGCCTGGCTCCAGCGCATCCAAAGCGGCCGACGGGTCGGCGGGGTCGTCGGCGAACGGATCTGGTGGCAGGCCTGGTGGGAGGTGGTCGCGCACGGCTCCACACTACGTAACGCGGCGGGTATCGCGCCAGGGAACGCGACCGTGAGCCGATAGGATGGTGTCCACATTCCGCCACTGATGGGGGCCTCACCGATGACCATTGCCGAAGGCAGCACCGGCCGCATCGACGGCTTGACCGCGCATCTGAATGCGCTGCTGGGGGAATCGGTTCCCACCGGCGGCGACGACCCCAACAAGATTGCGATGCTGGGGCTGACGTTCGACGATGTGCTGCTGCTGCCCGCCGCCTCCGACGTGGTGCCGGCCACCGCCGACACGTCGAGCCAGCTGACGAAGAAGATCCGGCTCAAGGTGCCGCTGGTCAGCTCCGCGATGGACACCGTGACCGAGGCCCGGATGGCGATCGCGATGGCCCGCCAGGGTGGCATGGGCGTGCTGCACCGCAATCTGTCCATCACCGAGCAGGCCGGACAGGTGGAGATGGTCAAGCGGTCCGAGGCCGGCATGGTGACCGACCCGGTGACCTGCTCGCCGGACAACACGCTGGCCGAAGTCGACGCGATGTGCGCCCGGTTCCGGATCTCGGGTCTGCCGGTCGTCGACTCGAAGGGCTCACTTGTCGGCATCATCACCAACCGCGACATGCGCTTCGAAGTCGACATGAACAAGCCGGTCGCCGAGGTGATGACCAAGGCCCCGCTGATCACCGCCCAGGAGGGCGTGACCGCCGACGCCGCACTGGGTTTGTTGCGGCGCAACAAGATTGAGAAGCTGCCGATCGTCGACGGGCACGGCCGGCTCACCGGGCTGATCACCGTCAAGGACTTCGTCAAGACCGAGCAGCACCCGCTGGCCACCAAGGACAGCGACGGTCGGCTGCTGGTCGGTGCGGCCGTCGGCGTCGGTGACGACGCGTGGGACCGGGCGATGGCCCTGGTCGACGCCGGGGTGGACGTGCTGATCGTCGACACCGCGCACGCCCACAACCGCCGGGTGCTCGACACCGTCGGCAAGCTCAAGGCCGAGGTGGGCCATCGGGTCGAGATCGTCGGCGGCAACGTCGCCACCCGCAGCGGTGCCGCGGCGCTGGTCGAGGCCGGCGCCGACGCGGTCAAGGTCGGTGTCGGCCCCGGATCGATCTGCACCACCCGGGTGGTGGCCGGCGTCGGAGCGCCACAAATCACGGCGATCCTTGAGGCCACCGCGGTGTGCAGGCCGGCCGGTGTGCCGGTGATCGCCGACGGTGGTCTGCAGTATTCGGGTGACATCGCCAAAGCGCTGGCCGCGGGCGCGTCGACGGCGATGCTCGGCTCCCTGCTGGCCGGCACCGCCGAGGCCCCCGGCGATCTGATCTTCGTCAACGGCAAGCAGTTCAAGAGCTACCGCGGCATGGGCTCGCTGGGCGCCATGCAGGGTCGGGGCGCTGCTGGATCGACCGGGCGGAGCTACTCCAAAGACCGCTACTTCCAGGACGACGTCTTGAGCGAGGACAAGCTGGTGCCCGAAGGCATCGAGGGCCGGGTGCCGTTCCGCGGTCCGCTGGCCACCGTCATCCACCAGCTCACCGGCGGCCTGCGCGCCGCGATGGGCTACACGGGCGCGTCCGGCATCGAGGGGCTGCAGCATGCGCAGTTCGTCCGGATCACCGCTGCGGGTCTCAAGGAGAGCCACCCGCACGACGTCACGATGACGGTCGAAGCCCCCAACTACTACGCCCGCTAGGGGTCAAGCTGTGCGCGACATGGTTGAAATCGGCATGGGCAGAACCGCCCGCCGCACCTACGAACTCGACGAGATCAACATCGTTCCGTCCCGGCGGACCCGGTCGTCGAAGGACGTCTCCACGGCGTGGCAGCTCGATGCCTACCGGTTCGAGATCCCCGTCGTGGCTCATCCGACCGACGCCCTGGTGTCGGTGGAATTCGCCATCGAACTCGGCCGCCTCGGTGGCCTCGGTGTGCTCAACGGTGAAGGACTGATCGGCCGCCACGCCGACGTCGAGTCCAAGATCAGAGAGGTCATCGAGGCTGCCGACAAGGAGCCCGAGCCGTCCGCGGCGATCCGCTTGCTCCAACAACTGCACGCCGCGCCGCTGGATCCCGAGCTGCTCGGTGCCGCGGTATCCCGCATCCGCGACGCAGGCGTCACCACCGCCGTCCGGGTGAGCCCGCAGAACGCGCAGGCGCTGACGCCCGCACTGGTGCAGGCCGGCATCGACCTCCTGGTCATCCAGGGGACGATCATTTCCGCCGAGCGGGTGGCCTCCGATGGTGAACCGCTGAACCTGAAGACCTTTATCTCCGAGCTCGACGTCCCCGTCGTCGCCGGCGGTGTCCTGGATCACCGCACCGCGCTGCACCTGATGCGCACCGGCGCGGCAGGCGTGATCGTCGGGTACGGCTCGACGTTCGGGGTGACCACCAGCGACGAGGTGCTGGGCATCAGCGTGCCGATGGCGACGGCCATCGCCGACGCGGCCGCGGCTCGGCGGGAGTACCTCGACGAGACCGGCGGCCGCTACGTCCACGTGCTGGCCGACGGTGACATCCACACCTCCGGCGACCTCGCCAAAGCCATCGCCTGCGGCGCCGACGCCGTCGTGCTCGGCACCCCGCTGGCCGAATCCGCCGAGGCACTGGGCGACGGCTGGTTCTGGCCGGTGGCCGCGGCGCACCCGTCGCTGCCGCGCGGCGCACTGCTGCAGATCGCTGCCGGGGACCGGCCGTCGCTGGACCGCGTGCTCAACGGGCCCTCCGACGACCCGTTCGGTTCGCTCAACCTGGTCGGCGGCCTGCGCCGGTCGATGGCCAAGGCCGGGTATTGCGATCTGAAGGAGTTCCAGAAGGTCGGCCTGACCGTCGGCCGCTGAGTTTCGTTCTTCCGCGAGCAGACACAAACTCGTACTTTCTCCCGGGTAATCGCCCGAGTTTGTGTCTGCTGGCGGTTACGCGCCGAGGTGGAATGCAATGCGATTGGCGAGCCGGGCAGGTCGCTTGCGAACGTCGTCACTGACGATCGGGATCATGACCCAACCGAGTTCCTGAATCCCAGCGAATCGCGCTCTGTCTCTGAGCATTTCATCACGCCCCGCATGCCATTCAACGCTGTCGTATTCGGCCGCTACCCGTGCATCCGGCCACGCGAAGTCGACCCGCCAGCGTTGGCTACCGCGGCCCTCGATCTCGTACTGCAGTGCCGGCGCAGGCAATCCGTGGTCAAGCATCACCAAGCGCGCTTCGCTTTCCATCGCCGACTCGGCTCGGCCGTCGGCGAGTTCAAGAAGCTCGCGTACCTGCACGATTCCGCGCCGGCCTCGTTGTTCATCTACGACGCGAGCCAGTTCGGTCGGGGTGCACCACGACGAATGCAAGGCTGCGTCAAGCGTCGCCAAAGCGCGCGGCCGTGACAGCTGCCTCGCGACCTCGACAGCTGTCCATGCCGGCGTGGTTGCCAGCCGGCCCGCGACCCGCCGGATGGGTGCTCCGGTGCGCTGATGCACCATGAGGCCGACGGTTGGACGCATCCTGGTGCCGTCGTCAAATATGTGCACCGCGGTCGTCGCTTCCGTATCGAAGCCGTACAGAGCGGCAGCGGTGCCCAGACATGCGACGGCCTCGTGCCTCATCAGGAGATCCAGGGCGGCGAGCCGGTCCCTGGTCGTCGGTTTGCGGGTCGCATAGACGCCTGACCACACGCGGATGAGCTTGCCCTGCTGTATCTGCGTGTCGAGTTGCTGCCTGCTCATCGCGCTAAGCAACTGCGCCGTGGTGGCAAGGCTGGCAGGTGCAAACATTTGACGCACGTCGGGCATGGTCGGCATCGTGGCGCGCGAAGCGCAGCTGAGGCAGTCACGCGTTCGTCAGCCTGGGGATAGCCACCCCTTTTGCGCGCGAGCAGACACAAACTCGGGCATCTCGCCTCGAAATCGCCCGAGTTTGTGTCTGTTCGCTGACTTAGGCGCACCTCGCTAGCTTGTTACCCGCCGGTAAGTTCATACTGGTTTGTATGGCGCCGGATTTCGACATTCTCATCATCGGCTCGGGTTTTGGCGGCAGCGTCAGCGCGCTGCGCCTCACCGAGAAGGGCTACAAGGTCGGCGTTCTGGAAGCGGGCCGCCGCTACGCCGACCACGAGTTCGCCAAGACCTCCTGGCGACTGCGGGAATTCCTGTGGGCGCCGCGGCTGGGCTGCTACGGCATCCAGCGCATCCACCTGTTGCGCAACGTGATGATCCTGGCCGGCGCGGGCGTCGGCGGCGGATCGCTGAACTACGCCAACACCTTGTACGTGCCGCCGGACCCGTTCTTCAACGACCCGCAGTGGAAGAACATCACCGACTGGCGCGCTGAGCTGATGCCGCACTACGACCAGGCGCAGCGGATGCTGGGCGTCGTCAAGAACCCGACCTTCACCGACGCCGACCGCATCATGAAGGAAGTGGCCGACGAGATGGGAGTCGGCGACACGTTCACGCCCACCCCGGTCGGGGTGTTCTTCGGGGTCGACGGTGAGAAGACCCCGGGCAAGACCGTGCCCGACCCGTACTTCGGTGGTGTCGGCCCGGCCCGCACCGGGTGTATCGAATGCGGCGAATGCATGACCGGCTGCCGCCACGGCGCCAAGAACACCCTGGTGAAGAATTACCTCGGTTTGGCGGAAAGGGCTGGCGCCCAAGTCTTCCCGATGACCACTGTCACCGGGTTCGCGCAGCGCCCCGACGGTGTCTGGGAGATCAACACCGTGCGCACCGGGCGGGTGGCCCGCAAGGACCGCCGGACGTTCACTGCCAACCAGGTCATCCTGGCTGCAGGCACCTGGGGCACCCAGAAATTGTTGTTCAAGATGCGCGACACCGGCGCGCTGCCCAAGCTCTCGGACAAGCTCGGGGTGCTGACCCGGACCAATTCCGAATCGATCGTCGGCGCAGGACGTCTGGAGGCCCGGCCCGATCTCGACCTCACCCACGGGGTGGCGATCACGTCGTCGATCCACCCCAGTCCGGACACCCACGTCGAGCCGTGCCGGTACGGCAAGGGCTCCAACGCGATGGGTCTGCTGCAGACGTTGATGACCGACGGTCCGGGACCCGAGGGCAGCGACGTGCCGCGCTGGAAGCAATTGCTCAACAACGCCGGCGAGGACCCGAAGGGCATGATCCGGATGCTCAGCCCGCGCCGCTGGAGCGAGCGCACCATGATCTCCTTGGTCATGCAGCACCTCGACAACTCGATCACCACCTACACCAAGCGCGGTGCGTTCGGCAGACGGCGGATGACCAGCAAGCAGGGTCACGGCGAGCCGAACCCGACCTGGATTCCGGTGGGCAACAAGGTGACCCGCCGTGTCGCGGAGAAGATCGACGGCGTGGCCGGCGGCACTTGGGGTGAGTTGTTCAACATCCCGCTGACCGCACACTTCCTCGGCGGTGCGGCAATCAGCGAGAGCCCCGAGAATGGTGTCATCGACCCCTATCAGCGGGTGTACAACTACCCGACACTGCATGTCATGGACGGCGCCTCGGTGTCGGCCAACCTCGGTGTCAACCCGTCGCTGTCCATCACTGCTCAGGCCGAGCGGGCAACGTCGTTGTGGCCCAACAAGGGTGAAGAGGACCTGCGCCCCGCGCAGGGACAGCCCTACCGGCGCCTCGCGCCGATCGCGCCCAAGAATCCGGTGGTGCCGACCCACGCCCCCGGCGGTCTGCGCAACCTGCCGATCGAGCCGATCAACACCGGGGCCTAGCGGCTCACTGCATGATGTGCCTGCGCGGCGCCCGGCCCGGCGGCTGCTCAGGAGTGGGAAGCAGAGCGCGCCGGGTCCGCAGCGGCACCGTGGTGGTGTTGCGGGTGGTCAACGTCAGTTCCTCGCCGGCGTGCCGGATGGTGAGCTGACCGTCGGGCCCGTCCCGCAGCGTGTAGGTGACTTCGCCGTGGCTGACGTCGGCGGTGAGCCGATACTTTCGCCAGTGCAACCCGAACTTCAGCCGGGAGATCTCCTCGGGCAGCGCGGGATCCAGCGACAGGATGTGTTCGTCATCGCGAAGTCCGCCGAATCCGGCGACCAGTGCCGTCCAGGTTCCGGCCAGTGAGGCCATGTGCAGACCGTCGCGGGTGTTGCGGTGCAGATCCCGAAGATCGATCAGGGCCGCTTCCTGGGTGTAGTCGTGGGCCAGTTCCAGGTGGCCGACATCGGCGCACATGACGGCCTGGGTGCAGGCCGACAGTGACGAGTCGCGCACGGTTCGCCGCTCGTAATAGTCGACGTTGCGGGCCTTTTGGGCATCGGTGAACGCATGGCTCTGCCACTGCATGGCCAGCACCAGGTCGGCCTGCTTGATCACCTGGGAGGGGTAGAGCCGCACATACGGTTGATGCAGCAGCAGCGGGTAGACGGTGTTGTCGGTGAAGTCCCATTCCCGCAGCCGGGTGAAACCTTCGCATTGCTGGTGTACGCCCAGGTCGTCGTCGTACGGGATGTGGGCACTGTCGGCGGCATTTCGCCACGCTGCCGTCTCCTCGGTGCTGACGCCCATTTCGTATGCGGTTTCGGCGTTGCGATTGCAGGCGTCGGCGGCTGTCCGAAGGTTATGTGCGGCCATGAGATTGGTGAACACGTTGTCGCGCACCACCGCGGTGTACTCATCGGGACCGGTGACGCCGTCGAGGTGCCAGACGCCGTCGCGGTCGTGATGTCCCAGCGACATCCACAACCGGGCGGTCTCGACGAGAACCGCCAGTCCGCAATCCTTTTCGAGTGAGTGATCCCCAGTGACCGTCCGATACCGTTCGAACGCCATGGCGATGTCTGCGTTGACGTGCCACGCCGCGGTGCCCGCCGGCCAGTAGGCCGAACACTCCTCGCCGCGGATCGTCCGCCACGGGAACGCCGCACCCTGGAGTTCGAGCTGCTCAGCACGTTTCTTGGCCAGGCCGAGGATCGAGGAACGCCAGCGCAACGCGTCGGCGGCGGCCTCGGGTTTGGTGTAGGTCAGCACAGGGAGCACGAAACCCTCTGTGTCCCAGAACGCGTGGCCGTCGTAGCCCGGTCCGGTCAGGCCCTTGCCGGGGATCGCCCGGCGCTCGGCGCGGGCGCTGGCCTGGATCACGTGGAACAGGCCGAACCGCACCGCCTGCTGAACATCCGGATCACCCTCGACTTCGACGTCGGCGCAGTCCCAGAACTCGTCGAGATAGTCCCGCTGCGTCTGCACCAGGCCCTCCCAGCCGGTGTAGCGCGCCCCGGCCAGTGCGCCGGCCACCTGGTCGCGCAGCGCGGGCCGAGATCGCAGGCTCGACCAGCCGTAGGCCAGGAACTTCACGATCCGCAGCTTCTGGCCAGGGCGAAGCCCGCAGATCACGGTGGTGCGTGCGATGTCCTGGTGCGCGATGGAGTCGATCTCCACCCGGCCGGGCACTTCGACCAGATGATCCATCGCGGCAGCCATCATCAACTTGCTGGCCTTGGTGCGGTGCACCAGCAGCGAACCCTCTTCGGTGACCTCGTGCTGAATCGCCTCCAACGGATGCTTCAACACCGCCGACACCCGCGGATCACCGGATTGTTCCGGTTGGTCCTCATTGGCCACCAGCTCGGATTGCACAGTGACACGGGTGAATTCGTCGACCGCCTCGACCACGTACTCGATCGCCGCCACCGAGCGCTGGACCAGGGACACCAGTCGCGTCGATACGATTCTGATCTGCTTGCCTGCCGGTGAACGCCAGAGCACGCGACGAGTCAGCGTTCCCGCACGCAGATCGAGGATTCGTTCATGCTCGTCGAGGTCGCCGTACCGCACGTCGAGAGGCTCGTCGTCGACCAGGAGTCGCAGGATCTTGCCGTTGGTGACGTCGACGATCGTCTGGCCGTCCTCGGGGTAGCCGAAGCCGGATTCGGCGTAGGGCAGCGGCCGGGTCTCGTAAAACGAGTTCAGATAGGTCCCCGGGATCCCGAACGGTTCACCCTCGTCGAGATTGCCGCGAAAGCCGATGTGTCCGTTCGACAATGCGAACAGTGACTCCGACTGGGCCAGTTGGTCGAGATCCAGATGGGTCTCCCGGACCTGCCAGGGCTCGATCGGGAATGCTTCGCCGCTGATCATTTCGGGTCGAGCAACTGTGCGAGGTCGGTGACGACGATGTCGGCTCCGTTGCGTCGCAACTCATCAGCCTGTCCCAGACGGTCCACGCCGACAACGAACCCGAAGTTGCCGGCCCGGCCGGCTGCGACGCCGGCCTGGGCGTCTTCGAATACCGCCGCGTTCGCCGGCTTGACGTCGAGGAGTTCGGCTCCGCGCAGGAACGAATCGGGTGCGGGCTTGCCGCGCAGGTTCTCGTCTCGGATCGTCACTCCATCGACCCGCTGCTGGACCAAGCGGTCCAGGCCGGTGATCTGGAGGACCTGTTCGGTGTTGGCGCTCGACGACACCACCGCCGCGGGAATTCCCGCCGCGTGCACGGCCTCGAGGTAGCGGCGCGAACCCTCGAACACCTCCACCCCCTGCTTCTGCAGGATCTGCTGGAACAGCGCGTTCTTGCGATTACCGAGTCCGTTGATCGTCTCGGCGGTGGACGGGTCGGACTCGTCGCCGTCGGGCAGATCGATGTTGCGACTCGCCAAGAACGAGCGCACCCCATCCTGGCGCTTCTTGCCGTCGATGTAGGTGCGGTAGTCCTGCACCGGGTCGAACGGCACGAACGCGGTGTGCGCACGTTGCGCCCGTCGCTCGAGGTAACTGTCGAACATCGACTTCCAGGCGCGGGTGTGCACCCGGGCTGTGTCGGTCAAGACGCCGTCGAGGTCGAACAAGCAAGCATGTACCTCGTCTGGCAGTCCCAGCACCCGCGGTCTCCTTTGTCGATCCCCCCGCTGTCCATTCCCGTTCTTACCCGAGAACATTCCTGGGCCAATCGCCACGGTTAGGTGGGGTCACGACGAGTACCAGCCGCCCGTCGACCTGGCGGTTGGCCAGAGTGACCCCTGACCTGGGGGAAGGGTGACATGCGCGCCGACCCTGGCGAGGTCGCCGCGTACCGACTCCGACGCAGCGCCGCCCAGCGCCGCCGGCAGGGCTTTCATCAGCGGAACGCTACCTGCGCCTGCCGACCGGGTCGGACGATCCGCGCGCACTAGACTCTATGCGTGACATCCCCCTCGCCTCGTCCTGTGTTGGTGATCGATTTCGGCGCCCAGTACGCCCAGCTGATCGCCCGTCGGGTCCGGGAAGCCCGGGTCTTCTCCGAAGTCATCCCGCACACCACGACCGTCGAGGAGATCAAGGCCAAGGATCCGCAGGCCATCGTGCTCTCCGGCGGACCGGCAAGCGTGTACGCCGACGGCGCCCCGCAACTCGATCCGGCTGTCTTCGACCTCGATGTGCCGGTATTCGGGATCTGCTACGGATTCCAGGCCATGGCCCAGGCGCTCGGCGGCACCGTCGCCCACACCGGCACCAGTGAGTACGGCCGCACCGAAATGGAAGTGCTTGGCGGGGAACTGCATTCAGGCCTACCCGGTTCGCAGCCGGTTTGGATGAGTCACGGCGACGCGGTCACCTCGGCGCCGGAGGGGTTCGAGGTGGTGGCCGTCAGCTCGGGTGCGCCGGTCGCGGCGTTCGAAGACCGGGCCCGTCGGCTGGCCGGGGTGCAGTACCACCCGGAGGTCATGCACACCCCCCACGGCCAGCAGGTGCTCAGCCGCTTCCTGCACGACTTCGCCGGCATCGGTGCGAGCTGGACCCCGGCCAACATCGCCGAGAGCCTGATCGAGCAGGTACGCGAGCAGATTGGCGACGGCAAGGCCATTTGCGGCCTGTCCGGCGGGGTGGATTCCGCGGTGGCCGCCGCACTGGTGCAGCGCGCCATCGGTGACCGGCTGACGTGCGTGTTCGTCGATCACGGACTGCTGCGTTCGGGCGAACGAGAGCAGGTGCAAAGGGATTTCGTGGCCGCCACCGGTGCACGGCTGGTGACCGTGGACGCCGAAGGTCGCTTCCTGCAGGCGTTGTCGGGTGTGCACGATCCGGAGGGCAAGCGCAAGATCATCGGCCGGGAGTTCATCCGCGCGTTCGAGGGTTCGGTGCGAGACCTGCTCGCCGAGAACGACTCCGACGGTCACCCGGTGGAATTCCTGGTGCAGGGCACGTTGTATCCCGACGTCGTCGAGTCCGGCGGTGGAACTGGGACGGCAAACATCAAGAGCCACCACAATGTTGGCGGTCTGCCTGCGGACCTGAAGTTCAAGCTCGTCGAGCCGTTGCGACTGCTGTTCAAGGACGAGGTGCGCGCGGTGGGCCGCGAGCTCGGCCTGCCGGAGGACATCGTCGGCCGCCAACCCTTCCCGGGTCCCGGGCTGGGTATCCGGATCGTCGGTGAGGTGACGGCGTCCCGGCTGGACACCCTGCGCCGGGCCGACCTGATCGCTCGCGAGGAACTGACGTCGGCCGGTCTGGACGGCCAGATCTGGCAGTGCCCGGTGGTGCTGCTGGCCGATGTCCACTCGGTCGGTGTGCAGGGCGACGGACGTACCTACGGTCATCCGATCGTGCTGCGGCCGGTGTCCAGCGAGGACGCGATGACCGCGGACTGGACCCGGGTGCCCTACGAGGTACTGGAGCGCATCTCGACGCGCATCACCAACGAGGTGCCTGAGGTGAACAGGGTGGTGCTCGATGTGACGAGCAAGCCGCCCGGCACCATCGAATGGGAGTAGCCTCCCCGAGCCCTAAGTCGCTGAGGCGGCAGCGATTTCGGCGATCGCCTCATCCAAGGTCTTGTCGAACTCGTCGTCGCTCTGCTGAGCGGTGAGCCCCTCGGTCAGCGCCCGGGAGAAGCTGGCGATGACACCGTGGTTGCGGGCCAGGCGCTCGCAGGCATCGGTTCGGTTGTAGCCGCCGGACAGTGCGACAACCCGCATCACCTTGGGGTGCTCGACCAGATCGTGGTAGAGGTCGTCGGTGTCGGGCAGGGTGAGCTTGAGCATCACCTGCTGGTCCTCACCGAGAGTGCCGAGGTGGCTGGTGATCGCGGACTTGAGCTGCTTTTCGGCCGCGGCCTTCTCCGGGCTGTGGATGTCGACCTCGGGTTCGATGATCGGCACGAGTCCGGCGTCGAGGATCTGGTGAGCGATCGCGAACTGCTGCTCGACCACCGCGTCCAGCCCGCCGCCGGGCAGCTTGATGACCGAACGCATCTTGGTGCCGAAGATGCCCTTCTCCCTCGCGCGGGCCAGCAGTGCATCCAGGCCATCGATGGGCTTCATCACCTGAGCACCGTCTTCCTCGGCGGCCAGACCCTTGTCGACCTTGAGGATCGGCACGACGTTTTTGACGTTCCACAGGTAGTCGGCCGTGGGGCGGCCGTCGATCTCGCGATCCATGGTCATCTCGAACAGGATGGCGGCGATGATCCGGTCACCGTTGAAGCTCGGACTGGTGATGATCCGGGTGCGCATCTCGTGCACCAGGTCGAACATCTGCTCGTCACCGGAGTAGGCATCCTCGGCGATACCGTAGAGCTTCAGCGCCTTGGGGGTGCTGCCGCCGCTCTGGTCGAGCGCGGCGATGAAGCCGGCTCCATTGGCCACCTTGTCAGCTTGTTCGCGGTTGATCGTCATGCCCTGCATCGTGCCAGGTGCGATTTCTCACCACGTCACCAACGTCGGCTTGGGTGTCCAGGGGGAGATTCCGCGCTTGACGCTGTCGGTGGGTGGGTGTTTACTCGGACTATCGAACATACATTCGAACACAGTGAATCGGGATCGCGGTTGGAGGTGGCCGATGGCGGCGGCGATTGCCCTGGAAAAGCGTCAGCTTGACCGTGCTGAGCAGCTAGAACAGCTGCGGCGCAAGATGGCGGCGGTATCCGGGAAGGTGGGCGTCACCCGGCCTGTTACGGATGTGGCGGATGAGGTCATTCCTGCCTCTGAAAGTTTGCTACCGGTCCCTGAATCGCTGGCCGAACAGCTGCCGGCGGGGTTGCCGCGCGGCGCTGTCGCAGTGGCGTCGGGAGCGCTCTCGCTTCCGGTGAGTATGGCGGCGGCGGTCACGGCAGGCGGGGGACATGTGGCCGTCGTCGGACTGCCGGATTTCGGTCTGCTGGCCGCGGTGGAGATGGGTGCGGACCTGAGCCGGCTGGCGATGATCCCGGACCCCGGCACCGACCCTGTCGAGGTGGCCGCGGTGTTGATGGACGGGATGGATCTGGTGGTGCTCGGGCTGGCCGGCCGGACGGTGCCCGCCACCCGGGCGCGGGCGGTGGTGGCGCGGGCTCGGCAGAAGGGCTGCACCCTGCTGGTGGCCCGGGGCGACTGGCAAGGCGCGACGATGCGTCTTGACGCGCGGGTGCGCGGTTATGAGATCACTGCGGGTCGTGACGATGCCCCGGTGTCGGGCTGTGGCCGTATCAGTCGGATCCGGCTGTCGGTCAGGGCGCACGGCCGCGCCGCCAGGTCCAGGGTGAGCTGACATGACCGGCCGGGTGCTGGCGATCTGGTGCATGGATTGGCCGGCGGTCGCGGCGGCCGCGGCAGCCGGACTGCCGGCGACGGCCCCGGTCGCGGTCACCCTGGCCAACCGGGTCATCGCCTGCTCCGCCGCCGCCCGCGCCGCCGGGGTGCGGCGCACGCTGCGCCGGCGTGAGGCGCAAGCCCGTTGCCCGCAGCTGCACGTGGTCACCGCCGACCCGGCCCGCGACGCCCGCTACTTCGAAGGGGTGACGGCTGCGGTCGACGAGGTGGTACCCCGCGCCGAGGTGCTGCGGCCGGGACTGCTGGTGTTGGGAGTTCGCGGCGCTGCCCGCTACTTCGGCTCCGAACCCGCCGCCGCTGAGCGTTTGGTGGACGCCGTCGCCGCGGCCGGTGCCGAATGTCAGGTGGGGATCGCCGATCAGCTGCCGACGGCGGTCTTCGCCGCCCGCGCCGGCCGGGTGCTCGAGCCCGGTGGGGATGCCAGATTCCTGTCGGCGCTGTCCATCCGCCAGCTGTCCGGGGAACCCAGCCTGTCTGGTCCTGGCCGGGAGGAACTGGCCGACCTGTTGTGGCGCATGGGTATTCGCAACCTAGGCCAGTTCGCGGCATTGTCGCGCAGCGATGTCGCTTCCCGGTTCGGGGCCGATGCGGTGGCCGCGCACCGCTTCGCCCGCGGGGAACCGGTACGCGGACCGTCGGGCCGTGAGCCGGCTGCCGACCTGGATGCGGTACTGAACTGCGACCCGCCGGTCGACCGGGTCGACGCAGCGGCATTTGCCGGCCGGACGCTGGCCGGCGAACTGCATCGCAGCCTGGAGGCGGCCGGCGTGGGATGCACCAGGCTCGCCATCCATGCCGTCACGGCGAATGGCGGTGAGCTGACCCGGGTGTGGCGCTGTGCCGAACCGCTGACCGAGGATGCCACCGCCGATCGGGTGCGCTGGCAGCTCGACGGCTGGCTCAACCAACGCCAACCCGAGGATCGCCCGAACTCGCCGGTGACGATGCTTCGCCTGCATCCGGTGGAAGTTGTTTCCGCAGAAGCGCTTCAGCTACCCCTATGGGGCGGCGTTGGAGAAGAGGACCGGTTGCGGGCACGACGTGCGCTGGTTCGGGTACAGGGCTTACTGGGGCAGGAAGCCGTCCAGCTGCCGGTGTTGTCCGGTGGCCGTGGTCCCGCCGAGCGCATCACATTGACCCCGCTCGGCGACGAGCTGGTGCCCAGGGCCGACCCCGATCGGCCGTGGCCTGGCAGGCTCCCTGAGCCCGCACCGGTGGTGATCCTGGACGACCCGGTGGAATTGCTTGACGCTCAGGGCAATCCGGTCCGAGTCACCGGTCGTGGGATGTTCACTGCGGAGCCTGCCCGATTGGACGGTGCGGGCCATCACTATCAGGGGGCGCTGAGTTGGTGGGCCGGGCCGTGGTCGGTGGACGAGCGGTGGTGGGATCACAGCCAACAGTCCAGGGCCGGCCGCACGGCGCGCGCTCAGGTGCTGGTGGACGGCCAACCCGGTGCCGCGCTGCTGCTGTGTTATCGGCAGCGCCGGTGGTATGTGGAAGGCGTCTACGAATGAGCCAGCCGCCGCGCGAACGGACCCACCCGGTCGACGAATCGGTCGAAGAACGCCTCCGGATCGACCCCGACGCCGACGTGCGCGTTGGGTTCCCTGCCCCACCGCCTGCTCCAGTCGGCGATCGTCATGCCGCGGGTCAGCGTTCCGGTGAGCTCGACGTCGACCGTCGTCGCCCGCGTCTGGATCAGCCCGGGATCGAGTGCCACCGCCGCCGCCAGTGGGTCGTGCAGATGCGCCAGATAGCCCTCGCCCTGGTCGAAGTGGAACTCGAAATAGAACCGCATCGCATCCTCGAGCGCGCGGATAACGTGGTTGTCGGCCGTCGACCGGGTGCCCCGGGCGTCGAGCACGCTCATCGCGGTGCTGGCGGTGTCCGCCGCGGCGGCCAGGCGGCTCAGGATCTTCGGTGTCAGCGCGATGTTCTCGGTCAGGTTCAGCCCGCACACGATCGGAAGCTGATGCGGGGCAATCGTATCGGCGTCCGCGGCCCGCCCCCAGGCATCGAACACCTCGGCCGCGGCCTCCGGGTCGACGCTGATGTTCCACTCGGCAACCGGAGTGGTGTTGCCGCGGTAGTCGAACGACCCGCCCATGATCACCAGCCGGCGCAACAGCGACGGCAGGTTCGGTTCGTCACGCACCGCCAGTGCGAGGTTGGTCATCGGTCCGGTGACCAGGCCGATGAGCTCGCC
Organism: Mycolicibacterium rhodesiae; assembly: GCF_002086695.1. Taxonomy (GTDB): domain Bacteria; phylum Actinomycetota; class Actinomycetes; order Mycobacteriales; family Mycobacteriaceae; genus Mycobacterium; species Mycobacterium rhodesiae. The sequence continues at coordinate 51,505 of NZ_MVIH01000019.1, read as the reverse complement.
GGGCAGGGCGTGGGCGGCGCGCACCCAGGCTGCGGCCGAGTCATAGCTGGTGAGTTCGCGTTGGTGCAGCGGCAATTCGGCATACCCCAACCCGGCCGGGCCATGGGTGTCCTCTGCGGTGCGCATCGCGGCGCTCAGCGGTTGGTCGGCGCCCCGGGACACCGGGATCGCAGGTGCTCCGCACAGCTCGAGCAACCCGAGGTTGTTGCGGCACACCTGATTCACGTCGACATTGCCACCGGTGGAGGCGATGCCGACGAGGTTCGCGTCGGCGCTTGCCAGCAGGTACACCAAGGCCATCGCATCGTCGACGCCGGTGTCGACATCGGCGAAAACGGGCAGGGCCGTAGGCTGGTCATCCCCGACGCTCACCGCGGTAACGATACCTGCCCGGGCATCAACTCTGCGGATCGCGCGTACCGCCCGGGCGGATGATGGCGGCGAGCCCATCGCGATCGGACACACCGAGTTTCAGGCATGCCCGGTACACGTGTCCCTCTACGGTGCGCACCGACACTGACAGCTGCTGGGCGATCTCGCGGTTCGACAGCCCAGCCGCCACCAGCTCGGCGACCTCGAGTTCGCGCGCGGTCACCGGCAGTGGCCGCGCCGCCGCCCGAATCGCGGGGGAGGAGGCGCCACCGCACAACGAAACCAAACGCATTGCCCGCGTTACCGATTCGATCTCCCTACGGCGGTCTTGGCGCTGCTGGTGGCTCGCGGCCGCCTGCGCGGCGGCGTCGGCGGCCGACAGCAACAGCCCCGCGCGCTCGAACTCGACGCTGACCGCGTCCAGCGCGTCGCCGTCGGAGTCCGCCACCGCCGCGGCGTGGCGGGCGTACAGCTGCGGCAGCGGACCATCGACGTTCGCCACCAGCGACTGCAGCCGTCTCGCCAGCCTGCGGTCGCCGAAGCGGGCCGCGTCGTGCAATGCCTCGGCCTCGACCGCCAGCTGCCCGCTGCGGTGCGCGGCGTCGGCGGCTGCGCGGGACAGTTCGACGGCGCGGCGCCCCCCGCCGCGAGCCGCGGCGATCCACGCCTTGGTGACCAACACTTGAGGGTCGAACAGTGCGACCGAGGGGCCGACGTGCTCGGCGGCCTCGGCGAGCACCCGCTCGGCGTCATCGGCTCTACCCAGTCCGGCATAGGCGCGGGCCAGCAACAGCCGGCCGGGCAGCCGCCACGGCAGCGAGTTCTCCGCGTTGAATGCCGCCAGCGCCTGCTCGAGTGTGGGAATCGCGTCCGCGAACCGGCCCCGGTAGGTCGCCACCAGACCGGACATCGTCTTGGCGATCGCCCACCCGAGAAACTCTCCTGACGATGAGAACTCGGCGTAGTTCGCGGCCTGCGTCTCGGCTTTGTCGAACTCACCGGTGTGCACCAGCGCCAGCACCTCGCCGTATCGGGCGAGCATGCGGATCAGACCGTCGGTCGACTTCTGGGTGTCGAAGCAGCGCGCCACTATCGCGGTGAACTCATCGCCGCGCCCGGCCAACGGCATCGCCATCCCGGCCGCGAAGGCGGCGGTCTCCACCGCTTGTTCGGGAGCCGCGGGATCGGACAACACCGCCTCGGCTTTGGCCAGACCTTCGGGGAGCTTGTTCTCGAAGATCGTGAACGCGGCGTCGGCCGCGTCGACCATCGGCCGCAGGATGGGATTGGTGACCCGGCTGCGCAGCAGCTCCATCACCTCGTAGGCACGCGCGACCTCACCGAGTGACCAGAACACGATGGAGGCCCGCGGGACACCCCACAGCAGCAGCTGACCCTCGTCGAGATCGTCGGGGTCGAACCGGGCCAGGATCTGGTCGGCCTCGGCGGGCCGGCCCTGCCACATCAACGCCCGTGACAGCAGGTGCGCGGGTCGCATACCGACTTCGCGTTCGAATGCGGTGCGCGCCAGGCGTTCTCCCAGCGGCGCGTTGGCCAGCGACACCGCGTCCTTGGCCGCGGCGACCAACAGCCCGGTGTCGGCGGTCTGGTCGCTGTCCAGATACAGCTCCGCGAGCCTGATCCGCCCGGCCACCGATGTGGGCTTGCGCCGGTTCAGCACGGTGACGATCTGGCCGCGCAGCATCCGGGCCGATGCCGTTCCGATCTGTCGCCGTATGACGTCCCCGTACAGCGGATGGCTGATGCGTGCGGCGAGCGTGGGGCCGTCTCGGTCGATCCGGATCAGCTCCGCCTTTTCGGCTGCATCGATTGCCTTCTCACCGGCGAGTTCGACCAGCGCGTCGAGGTCCAGCGGCTCGCAGAGCGACAGCAGCCGCAACGCGGTCACCGCATCGGGGTCGGCGTGGTCGAAGCGGCTTTCCAGCAGGGTCGCGAGACCGGACGACACCGTCGTCGCCCCGCGCAACTGCCAGACGCCTTTGACCTCGCTCAGGGTGCCGGCCTCCAGCGCCGCCTCCACCATGTGCCGCAGGAACAGCGGGTTGCCGCCCGACTGTGACCAGATCACGTTGGCGCTGAGCTCCTCCAGGGTGCCGCCGAGCACCGATTCGACCAGGGCGATGCATTCCTCCCTGGTGAACGGCTCAAGGTCGACGCGGTGCAGGTAGCCGTCCTTCCACAGCGTCATCACCGAATCGGGGACGGGTTCTCCGCTGCGCACTGTCGCGACGATCGACCCGGTGCGCTCGACGGCGATCTGGTGCAGCAGCGTGGCCGACAGCTGGTCGAGCAGGTGCGCGTCGTCCACTCCGATCACCGCGGGACCGTCGGCAAGCAGCGACTGGCGTGCCGAGACCAGCAGCTCGATCGGATCTCGCGCCTCGGTGGGTGTGACCCATTGCGCGAACGCTCCCAGCGGGATGCTGCTCGACGATGTGGTGCAGGCGGCCCATCGGGCGCGGCCTGGCAACGAGGAGGTGACCGACCGGGCCAGCGTGGTCTTGCCGACCCCGGCCGGACCGATGATCACGACGCCGGAAGCTTCGCTGTCGGCCAGCGCTGAACTGATGACCTCGTGCTTGGCCGGCCGCTCGAGTAGCTGCCAGCCCGTCCGCATGCGGTCAGCCTAAGTGCCCACCGGGCCCGCCGTTGGATGTCGCCACGAACTCGCCGAGTTCACCAATGCACGCCGGGTACCAGGCGCACGACGTGTTTGACCCGGCGCGGCGCGCGTAGCCGGATCGCCGGAAGTCGTGGACCGGGGGAGGACGGACGTCGGCTCTCCCCGCGGGCGGCGGGGGAGTCCGGGTAGCCCAGATAGAGCTGGTGCAGCACCCGACGGGCCAGCTTCGGGGTGAAGTACTGACCGGCCTCGGCCAGCGTCCCGAGCGGGGTGTCGATCCGGACCGGTTTGTCCACCAGTGCTCGCACCACCATCGCAGCCGCGTGCTCGGCGCTGATCGGCGGTACTGGGTTCAGCCGGCCCGACGGCGCGATCATCGGCGTCTTCACCAGCGGCATGTGGATCGTGGTGAAGGTGATGTTGTCCGACAACGTCTCCGAGGCCACCACGTCGGTGAATGCGTCGAGGGCCGCCTTGGTCGGCAGGTACGAGCTGTACTTGGGGTTGCGTGCCTGCACACCGGCGCTGGACACGTTGACCACGTGGCCGAACCGGCGTGCCCGCCAGTGCGGGAGCAGCGCCAACACCATGCGCACCGCGCCGAAGTAGTTGACCGCCATCACCCGTTCGTAGTCATGCAGCCGGTCGGTCGAGGCGCTCACCGAGCGGCGAATCGAGCGGCCCGCGTTGTTCACCAGATAGTCGACATGGCCGAAACGGCCGAGTATCTCCCCGATCGTCGTGTCGACGGATTCGGTGTCGGTGACGTCGCAGCTGAAGGCGAACGCCCGGCCGCTGTCGGCGGTGATGTCGTCGACCAACTCTTGGAGCGCTTCACCGTTGCGCGCCAACGCGAACACGGTGGCGCCGCGTGCTGCCACCGCCACCGCCGAGGCCCGGCCGATGCCACTGGACGCACCGGTGATGATCACGTGCCTGCCGGCCAGCGGTCCCCCCGAATCGGAACCGGTACGCTCCGGGTCGAGGTGCGCAGCCCAGTACCGCCACAACACCGGGGCGTATTCCGAGAATGTCGGCGGCTCGATCCCGCTGGAGAGCAATGCCTTTCGGGTCGCATCGGAACCGAACACGGCCGTGGTCTGTAGGGTGTCGATGGCCTCTGGCGGCACGCCGAGTTGTGTTACGGCCATGTCCCGCAACACTTTTGCCCGTCCATGGACCGCGAGCAGCGGTTCGGTCATCTGGCGGGGCAGTCCGCCGCGCAGTGGCGGCAGTCCGGCGCAGCGGGCCACACTCCGATAGATCTGGCGCAGGCTGACCGACTCCTGTGCGGTCAGGTGGAACGTCTGCCCGTCGCGGCCGTCGGCATGGACGAGTTCCACCATCGCGGCGGCGACGTAGTCGGCCGGCACGATGTTGATCCGACCCAGGTTCGGCAGCAGTATCGGCGTGAACGGCGGCAGGGCTGCCAGCCGGGCCAGCAGCCCGAAGAGGTGGTACGGGCCGGTGATCCGGTCGATTTCGCCGGTGCGCGAGTCGCCGACGACCACCCCCGCCCGGTAGATGCGGAACCGCGTCTCCGAGGATCGCACCAGCTGCTCGGCCTCGAACGCAGCCCGGTGGCGGCGGGTGGGCAGCTGTTGTCCGACGTCGAGATCGTCCTCGGTGAATTCGCCTCTGAAATCGCCGGCCACCGCGACCGAGGACAGCTGGTGCAATGTCGCACCGAGCTCCCGAGCGAGCGCCACGGCCGACTCGGTGTCGGCCGTCCGGCAGTTGATGACATGGTCGGCTCGCTCCGGCCGGTCCTCTGCCGCCGTCCACACCTCGGCGTCGTCGTATTTATCAAGCAGACGGGCTACGACCTGCCGCCCGATGAACCCGGTACCGCCGGTAACGACATAGCGCATGGGTCATCATCGGTCGCTGATCATGCCGCGGTCAAGACGCCGACGACATTCGATCCCGGAACCAGTCCGGCCACGGCCGCTTCTCGAACGTCACCGCGTCGACGCAGACGTGGATCATCGTCGCCTCGGCGATCAGGTCCTCGCCGCGGCGGATGGCGAAGCGGCTGCTCAGCGAGGTCCGGCCGAGGGGTTCGAAGCCCACGCCGACCACCAGCTCATCGTCGAACCGGGCGGGCTGCCGAAACTGCAGTTCCGCCGCGGCCACCACGAAGTCGATGCCCCCGTCGAGCAACACCTGGTAGTCGCCGAAGATGTCACGGACGGCCTCGTTGATGGCCATGTCGAACCAGGTCAGATAGTGGCCGTTGAAAACCCGGCCCTGCATGTCGCACTCGACGTACCGCACGCGCAGCGGCATGCCGAACCGGTCCGGCGTCATCTCAGAACGAGGTGATGCCGTCCCAGTCCACCAGCGTCCAGCCGATCACCGGATTGCCGGTCACCACCACCCGGCCGGTGTTGGGCAGCGGATGATCCGTTGCCAGGCTGTCCTTGGCGTTACGCGCATTCATCAACGTCCACAACATGATTGACGCAGCACTGGAGAACGCGACGGGCTTGTTGTTGCCGCTTTCGTAGATGCGCTGCACCGCGCCGGTGAACTTGCCGTTGAACTCGGCGCCGCTGACCGAGCCGGGGATGCTGAAGTCGGTGTCCCCGCGCAGCCAGTCGGCGGGGGCGACCATGTACGTCGCGGCGGCGATCTTCACGCTGCGGCCGTCGAACCAGCCTGCCGAGATTTCGTTGAGGCCCGGCAGCACGGTGACCTGCTTGCCGAGGGCCTTGGCCATCGGCGCGGCGGTCTGCTGGGTGCGCACCATGTCCGAGGCGTAGACGCCGTCGTATCCATTGCTCTTCAACCGGTTGGCCGTCGCGGTGGCCTGCTGCTCGCCGGTCTCGGTCAGCGACGGCCCGGGCACCGACGTGTCGATCACCCCGGCCGCGTTGGCTTCCGACTCGCCGTGACGGATGAACGTCAGAGTGATCGTGCGATCGTGCGGGGTGTCGGAGCTGCAGCTGGCGAGGAGCACGGCCGCCAAGAAGGCGGCGATCAGGGATACGAGGGTCCGGGCGCGCAGAAGATGCATCCTCCTAGCGTGCCTTGTCCACCGCTGTGATGGGCGTGATTCTGCCAGTGCGACTATGGAGTTTCTCCATCCACGACCTCAGGAGTGCGCGCAATGGCCATCGACCCCACGGCAATCGGAGCGGTCACCGACCCCCAGCCCTACCAGTGGACCGATCGCGACACGATGCTCTACGCCCTCGGTGTCGGTGCGGGTACCGACGACTTGGCCTTCACCACCGACAACAGCCACGACATCACGCAGCAGGTCTTGCCGACGTTCGCGGTCATCTGCTGCCCGGCGTTCGGCGCCGCCACCAAGGTCGGGTCGTTCAACTGGGGCATGCTGCTGCACGGCTCGCAGGAGATCCGCTTGCACGCACCGCTGCCCGCATCCGGTCAGCTGTCGGTGGTCTCCGAGGTGGCCGACATTCAGGACAAGGGCGAGGGCAAGAACGCCATCATCGTGATGCGGGGCAAGGGCACCGATCCGGCCACCGGTGAGCTGGTCGCGGAGACCTTGTCGACCGCGGTCATCCGCGGCGAGGGCGGCTTCGGCGGGCAGCCGGGGCAACGTCCGCAAGCCCCCGAATACCCCGACCGCGAACCGGATGCCCGCATCGGCATGCCGACCCGGGGCGATCAGGCGTTGATCTACCGGCTCTCCGGCGACCGCAATCCGCTGCACAGCGACCCCTGGTTCGCCCGCGAGATGGCCGGCTTCGACAGGCCGATCCTGCACGGGCTGTGCACTTATGGGTTCGCAGGCCGGGCGCTGCTCGCCGAGCTCGCAGGCAATGACGCGGCGAAGCTCACCGCGGTCAGCGCACGGTTCACCTCGCCGGTCTTCCCGGGTGAGACGTTGACGACCTCGATCTGGCGCACCGAGGCCGGCCGGGCGGTGTATCGCACCGAGGCCAGCGGGCCGGATGGTTCCAACGCGCGGGTCGTGCTCGACGACGGCTCAGCCGAGTACCGCGACTGATCGCGGCGGCCGTCGCGCCGACGGTCAACCGACGGCGCCGCCGACGAGGTGGCCTATCCCGAACGTGATGGCCATCGCCAGCGCGCCTCCGATGACCACCCGGTAGATCGCCCGCCGCGGATCGGCCCCGCCGAGGCGGGCGCTGACCCAGCCGGTGACCGCCAGCGCGATCAGCACCGCCACGAAGGTGATCGGCACGCGAATCGACGCAGGCGGCAACAGGATTGCCAGCAGTGGCAGCACCGCGCCGACCGTGAACGACACTGCCGAGGAGAAGGCGGCCTGCCACGGGTTGGTCAGTTCATCGGGGTCGATACGCAGTTCGATGTCGACGTGGGCGGCGAACGCGTCGTGATCGGTGAGCTCCTCGGCCACCGTGCGCGCGGTGGCGGGGGACAGGCCCTTGGCTTCGTAGAGAGCGGCGAGTTCGTCGAGCTCTTCCGCAGGCTCGGTGTCGAGCTCGCGGCGTTCCTTCGTCAGCATCGCCTCCTCGGAATCGCGCTGGGTGCTGACCGACACGTACTCACCGACCGCCATCGACAGCGCACCGGCGGCAAGGGCCGCGATGCCTGCGGTGAAGATCGGCCCGCGCTCGGCGGTCGCGGCGGCGACGCCCACGACGATGCCGGCCGTGGACACGATGCCGTCATTGGCGCCGAGCACTCCGGCGCGCAGCCAGTTCAGTCGGCTGCCGAACTTGCCGTGGTGCGGCTCGGAGGGGTGGGTCGGTTGATCCGGAGGCGTTGTCACGTGTGCAGCGTAGGACTTTCGCCGTAGGCGCGCGCGATGTCCTCCGAGCCGGCCCAACCGGAATACGTCGGGCGCTGCGGCCAGCCGGCTGGGGAGTCCTGCCACTCCTCCTGGCGTCCCCAGGGCAGCAGGTCGATGAGCGCGAACGAGTGACTGAGCTGCTCGGTGCCCCGGCCGTTGGTGTGCCAGGTGCGGTACACCGTATTGCCCTCGCGCAGAAAGACATTGACTCCGAATCCCGCGCCGGGGGCGGCGTCGACGTCGGCGCCGAACGCACTGCCCGCCGACGAGTACCAGTCCATCTTGTTGCCCACTTTGGCCTTGTAAGCCAAGGCTTCGCTGATCGGCCCATTGGTGACGATGACGAAGCGGGCGTCGTAGGTGTCCAGGAATTCCAGGCGAGTGAACTGGGAGGTGAACCCGGTGCAGCCCGGGCACTGCCAGTCGGCACCGTCGTTCCACATGTGGTTGTAGACGATCAGTTGCGAACGTCCGTCGAAAACCTCGGCCAGCGTGACGGGGCCGCGTGGTCCGGTGAGGACGTAGTCCGGCATCTCGACCATCGGTAAACGCCGGCGTTGCGCCGCGATCGCGTCGAGTTCGCGGGTGGCGGCCTTCTCGCGTGTGCGCAGTTCGTCGAGCGCGGCGCGCCAGGTCTGCTGATCGACCACCGGGGGCAGGGCGGACATGGGGGCTCCTTTGTGTCGGGTTCCGTCACAAGGATGGACTCGCCCCGCCCCCGAAAGTCATCGGTTGTGTCAGCCCCGCCTGCTGTGGGCGCCGCTCTTCGTGTCGCTGGCCTTGGCGGCGGCGGCTGTACGGCCGCTGCCTGCCGAGGCTTTCGGCTTCGGCCGAGCCGAGGACGCCGTGCCCGACGGGGCGGCGGCCTTCGGTGTGCCTGTCGTCGCGGTGACCGTCGGGCTAAGCGTCGCGGCCGGCTTCTTGAACGGCAGTACGACCGCCGGTGGCGCCGTGTAGAGGGCAGTCGCCAGCACATTTCGGATGATGAACCCGACCGCGATCGGACCCTTCAAGCTGAGGAGACCGTATTCGCTGTTCAGGGCTTCATTCAGGAACACTGCGGGCGCTTCGAGTAGACCGAGCAGCGGGTTGCCACTCGCGGTGATCGACTCGATCGCGTCCTTGGCGGCGATGAACGGTGTCTGGATCTGCTTGGCGATGGCCGGCGGTACATCCTTGCCGATGGCGGCCGCGACGTCGGCGACATTGTTGATGTGGGCGATGATCGCGGCGGGGACGTTCGCGCCCTGTCCGGTGACGAGTTGTACGGCGTAGATCAACGGATTGATCACGAGTTGCGCGGCGACGGGCGCGATGAAGATCGGGTTCGGCAACGGGTAGGTGCTGTTGGCCCCGACGGCCAACTGGCCCAGCAGGTACGTACTGATGATGGTGTCGTTGATGAGTTGCGACCAGGCGTCAGTGAGCTGAACCGATGCACTGGAGACACGAATCGGTACGGGCGTCTGGTGTGGCGTAACGATGACGGGCGACAGAATCAGCGTGCCGGCAGTCACGGCGGAAACGGTGAGTAGCTTTCGGCGAGCGGCGTTGTCCATCAAAGGGCTCCTTTCTTCATGGCTTCGCAGGCGTAGTGAAAACAGTTGGCGCCTAGAGCTATCCGCGCTTGCTGTGCCCGCGGCCGGCGCCGCTGCCGTTGGTGTCGGTCTTGGTCGAAGCCGACGGTTTGCGCTTGCCGCTGGCTGCCTGCGACGGCGCTTTGGGCTTCGACCGTGCCGACGATGCGGTGCCAGAAGGGGCGGTTACCTTCGCGACGGCAGCAGTGCTCGCGGCCGCCTTCGGCTCTACCGCAGCAGAGGCCGGCTTCTTGAACGGCAGGACGACAGAGGGCAGCGGGGTGTAGATGGCGGTTGTCAGTAGGTTCCGGAAGATCAGGGGAAGTCCGATCGGCCCGGTGAAACCCAGAAGGCCGTACTGGCTGTTGAGGACGATGTTCAAAAAGACTGCGGGAGCTTGGAACAACGCCCCCACGGGGTTTGCGCTGCCGGTGATGTACTGGAGCGTTTGCGCGGCTGCGGAAAACGGTGTTCTCAGCTGTTCGAGGACTACGCCAGGGATGGCGCTGACGGCCAATTGGGCGACCTTGCCGACCTCGGTCAGATGAGCGCCGATCCACGCCGGGATCTGGCCGCCTTGCCCGGTGAGTAGAAGGCCGGCGTAGGCCAGCTGGTTCAGCGCCAGCTGGGTGACCACGGGCGCGAGCGGAATGGTCGGGGATGGCAACGGGTAGCTGTTGTTTACGCCGAGCGCCAGAACCACCAGATCGGTCACATTCGATGCGGTGTCGGAGAACAACTGCGACCAGGCGTCGGTGAGCTGAACCGACAGCGTCGAAACGCGAACCGGCGCGTGCTCGCTGGGTGGTGCGACGGTAACGGGTGTCAACGCCAGCGCGCCGGCAGTGGTCAATGTTGCGGCCGCGAGCGTACAGCGACGGATGGCGATGTCCATCGGCGAGTTCTCCCTTGTAGAGCGGTGCCGGCGAGGCCTCGCCGGCTTCTCTTCCCGGGCCTGGGAATCCGCTGTGAGTAGCTTCCCAGTCGCTCCCGGTCGCCGCACCATTATTTGCGGATCTTCTGCGTCCCCGATTATGAATTCATTTGCTGTAACACGCGCCCGGGGTAAACAGATGCGCACGCGGTGGCTTTTCGCGCTGAGCTGGACCGCGTGCGAACCCGGGACCGCCTAACGCTTGCCGTGCCCGACTCCGGCCGGCTTGGCGGCCGCCTTGGCCGGTGTCGCTTTGCGCTTGCTGCCGGCTGACGGAGACTTGCTCTTCGATCGGGCTGAGGAGGCGGTATCCGCCTTGTCGGATACCGCGGCCGCCGCGACGGGCTTCGGCGTCGCCGCGGCGGCGGGCTTCTTGAACGGCAACGTGATCGTCGGCAGCGGTGTCTCGAGCGCCGTGGCCACGAAGTTTCGGACGATGATCGGTACCGCGATCGGACCGGCGAGACCGAGCAGGCCGTATTGGCTGTTGAGGGCGACGTCAAGGAACACTGCGGGCGCCTCCAACAGCGCAAGGAGCACGTTGCCGCTGGTGGTCAGGGAATCGACAGCCAGCTCCAACGCTTTGATCGGTGTCCGAAGCTGATCGCCGACGATCCCCGGCAGGTCGTTGCCGAGGGCCTGAGCGAGGTTGCCGAGCTTGTCGAGATGGGTGGCGATCTCAACCGGGATGTCGGCGCCGTTGCCGGTGAACAGTTGAACGGCGTAGATCAGCTGGTTGAGCACCAACTGGGTGGCGACCGGAGCGAGTGGAATCGTCGGATTCGGCAGTGTGGAGCCGCTGTTCAGGCCGAGGAACAACCCGGCGAGCTGGACCGTGTTGCTGACGGTATTGGTGAGTAGATCCGACCAGGCGTCGGTGAGCTGGACCGCCTGGCTGGAGACGGGGAGGGCCGAGACACCTGGGCTGTGCAGTTCGAACGGTGCGAGCGCGATGGGCGTCAAAGCCAGCGCCCCGACTGTGGTCAACGTGGCGACCGCGCGCAGCGAACGGTTCGGGGTGGCGAATTGCATCAGAGAGTGTCTCCCTCGATCGGGCGGCGCCGACGAGGCTCGCCGGCTTCAATTCCCGCGGCTGGGAATCCGCCGTGAATCAGCTTCCCAGCCGCGTAGGACTTCCGCACGATTATTTGCGGTAACCCGATGGAGTGGTCCCCGGAAACAATTGCCGTACCAGTGTCCCGGCGTACGTTTACGGTGCTTCGGCAAGTCCTGCCAAGGCCGGGGGCAGCGGGCCCGTATGCAACACACCCAGCCGCTGGGTGGCTCGGGTCAGCGCGACGTAGAGCTCGGCAGCGCCGCGCGGACCGTCGGCGAGGATGCGGTCAGGCTCGACGACCAGCACCGCGTCGAACTCGAGGCCCTTGGTCTCCGACGGCGCGACCGCACCCGGCATGCCCGGCGGCCCGATCACCACGCTGGTGCCCTCGCGACCGGCCTCGGCCGCGACGAATTCATCGATGGCGCCGGGCATCTCGTCCGCGGTGACACGTCGGGACCAGGGACGCACCCCGCACGCGCGAACCGATTCCGGGGGCTGGACGTCGGGCGCGAAATCGGCCAACACCGCGGCGGCGACGGCCATGATCTCGGCGGGGGTGCGGTAGTTGACCGACAGCGACCGGTATACCCACCGGCCGGGCACGTACGGTTCCAGCATCTCGGCCCATGACGTCGCTCCGGCCATCGATCGGCGCTGTGCGAGATCGCCGACCACGGTGAAGGACCGGCTCGGGCAACGTCGCATCAATACCCGCCAGTCCATCTCGGACAGCTCCTGGGCTTCGTCGACGACGACGTGTCGATAGGTCCAGTCCCGATCGGCGGCAGCACGTTCGGCGAGATCCCGGTAGTCGCGTTCGGTGAAGCGCTCGGCGAGTTCCTCGGCGTCGATCAAGTCCTGCGCGAGCAGATGGTCCTCGTCGTCCATCAGATCCTCGTGCGCGACCATATTCTCCAAAACGCCTCTGGCGTAGTCGGTTTCTTCCTTGAGCGCCTGTGCGGCGGCGTCGTCGGCGGCCTTGTCGCGGCCCAGCAGGTCGACCAATTCGTCGAGCAACGGCACGTCCGAGACCGTCCAGGCTGCACCGACTTCCCGCCACAGGGCCGGGTCGGCGCCGGCGACGCGTAACCGCTCGGGCGAGGCGTACAGCTCGGCCAGCAGATCTTGCGGCTCGAGGACCGGCCAGAGTTGGTCGAGCGCCGCGAGGAACTTTTCGTTGTCTTCGAGGTCGGCGAGCAGGTCCGCCCGCACCTTCTCCCAGGCGTCACGATTGTCGCGGGTCAGCCAGCCGCGGCCGATCCGGGCGATCCCGCGCTCGGTCAGTACATAGGTGACGATGTCTCGGAACACCGCACGTGCCGCGTTGTGCGGCAGTCCGCTTGCGCGTGCCTCGTCGATGGCCCACCCCGCGGTGTCGGCGGCGATCTGCATCGTGACATCGCCGAGCGGGATCTCCAATGGGTGCTCGGGCACACGTTGGCGGTCTGCGATCGCGGCCGCCAGCACATCGAGCATCGCGCGAGAACCCTTGATGCGGGCGACCTCTGGAGCGTCCTCGGCCGTGACGTCCAGTCCGGGAAGCAGGTCGCCGACCGTCATGAACACCACCTCCGACTCGCCAAGGGAAGGAAGCACCCGGCTGATGTGGTTCATGAACGCCTCGTTGGGGCCGACGACCAGGACCCCGTGCCGCTCGATCCGGGCCCGTTGGGTGTAGAGGAGGTACGCCACCCGATGCAGCGCCACCACCGTCTTGCCGGTGCCGGGGCCGCCCTCGATGACCAGGACGCCCGGATGGTCGAGCCGGATGATCTCGTCCTGTTCGGACTGGATCGTCGCCACGATGTCGCGCATACCTTCACCGCGGGGGGCGTTGACCGCCGCGAGCAGTGCAGCGTCACTGCTGAACGGGCTGTCGTCACCGGCGTTCGGGTCGGGGCGGCCGAACACCTCGTCGGTGAAATCGATCAGCCGCCGCCCCAGCGAGTGGAACTGGCGGCGCCGACGCATTCCCTCCGGGCTGGCGCCGGTGGCGGTGTAGAACGCGCGGGCGGCCGGTGCCCGCCAGTCGATCAGCAGCGGCTCGTGGTCGTTGTGCTCATCGAAGAGACCGAGACGGCCGACGTAGAGCCGTTCGCCGGACAGGGCGTCCAGCCGCCCGAAGCACAGTCCCTGATCGGCGACGTCCAGCCGGGCCGCGGATTGCGCCAGGGCGCGCACCTCGGCGTCACGGGCCACCAGGGTTCCGCCGTCCTGGACGTCGATCGGTCCGCCGAGTGCTGCGCGGTACTGGGCTTTGACGCGCCTGCGCTTGGCGTCGAGCCGGTCATAGAGATCGGCCAGATAATCGCGCTCGGACTCCAGCTCATGGTTGTGTGCCTGCGTCGTCATGCCCCTCATTTCTTTGGATCGACCTCCATCCTCGTCTACTTTTCCCAGCAACTCGGACATAGAACAGATGTTCGATAGGCTGGGGGGGTGCGCTGGTTCAATGGGCCACCCAGTTGGGGAGAGATGGAGCGGGTGCTCAACGGCAAGCCCCGCCGCCCCGGCCTGTCGCTGGGCGAACCGCACGCCGACGGCGGAGACAGTCCGGCGTGGTCACGTCGACGGGAACCCTACGAACCGATCGGCGATCGTCCACTGCGCTCGACGGTGCCCTACGCCGAACTGCATGCGCATTCGGCCTACAGCTTCCTCGACGGGGCCAGCACTCCCGAGGAACTTGTGGAGGAGGCGTCGCGGTTGGACTTGCGGGCCATCGCGCTGACCGACCACGACGGTCTCTACGGCGTGGTGCGTTTCGCCGAGGCCGCGAAGGAACTGGACATGCGCACCGTCTTCGGCGCCGAACTGTCGTTGAGCAATACCGCCCGCACCGAGGTGCCCGACCCGCCCGGCCCGCATCTTCTGGTGTTGGCCCGCGGACCGGAAGGCTACCGTCGACTGTCTCGCCAGTTGTCTGCCGCGCATCTGGCCGGCGGCGAGAAGGGCAAACCGCGCTACGACTACGACTCGCTCACCGAGGCGGCAGGCGGGCATTGGCACATTCTCACCGGCTGCCGTAAAGGTCATGTCCGGCAAGCGCTTTCCCAAGGTGGGCCGGAGGCCGCGGCCGCAGCGCTGGCCGACCTGGTGGATCGCTTCGGCCGGGACCGGGTCAGCATCGAGCTCAGCAGCCATGGCGATCCGTTCGACGACGAGCGCAATGCCGCGCTGGCCGCGCTGGCTCCCCGGTTCGGGGTTGGGGTCGTCGCCGCCACCGGGGCGCACTTCGCCGAACCGAGCCGCGGCAGGCTCGCCATGGCGATGGGGGCGATCCGGGCACGCCAGTCGCTGGACGAGGCCGCCGGCTGGCTGGCCCCGCTGGGCGGTGCGCATCTACGGTCCGGCGACGAGATGGCCCGGATTTTTGCCCAGTACCCCGAAGTCGTCAGCGCCGCAGCAGATCTCGGCGAACAGTGCGCTTTCGAACTGGCGTTGATCGCCCCGCAACTGCCCCCGTTCGACGTGCCCGAAGGGCACACCGAAGACAGCTGGTTGCGCGAGCTGGTGATGGTCGGCGCCGCGCGGCGCTACGGGCCGCGCGCCGGTGCTCCGGAGGCCTACGCCCAGCTCGAACGTGAACTCGGCATCATCGCCGAGTTGAAGTTCCCGGGCTACTTCCTGGTGGTACACGACATCACCCGGTTCTGCCGGGAGAATGACATCCTGTGTCAGGGAAGGGGATCGGCGGCGAACTCCGCGGTGTGTTACGCACTGGGAGTCACTGCCGTCGACCCGATCGCCAACGAACTGCTCTTCGAGCGGTTCCTGTCCCCGGCCCGCGACGGTCCACCTGACATCGACATCGACATCGAGTCGGATCTTCGGGAGAAGGCCATCCAGTACGTCTATGACCGCTATGGACGTGACTATGCCGCGCAGGTGGCCAATGTCATCACCTACCGGGGCAAGAGCGCGGTGCGCGACATGGCCCGGGCCCTCGGCTTTTCGCAGGGGCAGCAGGATGCCTGGAGTAAGCAGATCAGTCACTGGCACTCCGGGGCCGACTCGGCTGACCTCGAGGGGATCCCCGAGCCGGTGGTCGACCTGGCGGTCCAGATCAAGAACCTGCCCCGGCATATGGGCATCCACTCCGGCGGCATGGTGATCTGCGACCGCCCGATCGCCGACGTCTGCCCGGTGGAGTGGGCGCGCATGGAGAACCGCAGCGTGCTGCAGTGGGACAAGGACGACTGCGCCGCAATCGGATTGGTGAAGTTCGACATGTTGGGCCTTGGCATGCTCTCGGCGTTGCACTACTGCATCGATCTGGTGGCCGAGCACAAAGGCATCGAGGTCGACCTGGCCCGCCTGGATCTGTCCGAACCCGCGGTGTACGAGATGCTGCAGAAGGCGGACTCCGTCGGGGTGTTCCAGGTGGAGTCGCGCGCCCAGATGGCCACCCTTCCGCGGCTGAAGCCACGGGTGTTCTACGACCTGGTGGTGGAGGTGGCACTGATCCGTCCCGGACCCATCCAGGGCGGCTCGGTGCATCCCTACATCAAACGGCGCAACGGTCTTGAGGAAGTCACCTACGATCACCCGTCGATGGAACCTGCATTGCGAAAGACGTTGGGGGTGCCGCTGTTCCAGGAACAGCTCATGCAGCTGGCGGTGGATTGCGCGGGATTCTCGGCCGCCGAGGCCGACCAACTGCGCCGGGCCATGGGTTCCAAGCGTTCCACCGAGAAGATGCGACGGCTGCGAAAGAGGTTCTATGCCGGGATGGCGCAGCGCCACGGCATCACCGACGAGGTGGCCGACCGGATCTACGACAAGCTGGAAGCATTCGCCAATTTCGGTTTCCCGGAGAGTCATTCGCTGAGCTTCGCCTCGCTGGTGTACTACTCCTCGTGGTTCAAGCTGCACCACCCGGCGGCGTTCTGCGCCGCGCTGCTGCGTGCCCAGCCGATGGGTTTCTATTCGCCGCAGTCGCTGGTCGCCGACGCCCGCAGGCATGGGGTGACCGTGCACGGTCCCGACGTC
The DNA here is from genome assembly GCF_002086695.1 of Mycolicibacterium rhodesiae. Classification (GTDB taxonomy): domain Bacteria; phylum Actinomycetota; class Actinomycetes; order Mycobacteriales; family Mycobacteriaceae; genus Mycobacterium; species Mycobacterium rhodesiae. Next base: position 35,173 of record NZ_MVIH01000019.1, on the reverse strand, counting down.
AATGCCAGCTTGGCGCACCCCACCCTGGAGAACTCCGGGATGGAGGTGCGGCTGGGATTGGGCGCCGTGCGCCACATCGGTGACGAGCTGGCCCAGCGGATCGTCGAGGAGCGTGACGCCGGTGGCCCGTACGCTTCGCTGCTGGATTTGACTGGGCGGGTGCAGCTTTCGGTTCCGCAGACCGAGGCGCTGGCCACCGCGGGGGCGCTGGGCTGTTTCGCGATCACCCGTCGGGAGGGGTTGTGGGCGGCCGGCGCGGCGGCGTCCCAGCGCCCGGACCGGTTGCCCGGCGTCGGCTCCTCGTCGCACGTTCCGGCGTTGCCCGGCATGACCGAGGTGGAGTTGGCCGCTTCCGACGTGTGGGCCACCGGCATCTCGCCGGATAGCTATCCCACCCAGTTCCTGCGCGAGGACCTCGACGCGATGGGTGTGGTCACCGCCGACCGGCTGTTGGACGTGCCGGACGGCAGCCGGGTGCTGATCGCCGGTGCGGTGACGCATCGGCAACGGCCGGCGACCGCCCAGGGCGTGACGTTCATGAACATCGAGGACGAGACCGGCATGGTCAACGTGCTGTGCACGCCGGGGGTGTGGAACCGGCATCGCAAACTTGCCCAGACAGCTTCAGCGCTGCTGATCCGCGGGCAGGTGCAGAACGCCACCGGGGCAGTGACCGTGATGGCCGAGCGGATGGGCCGCATCACGCTGAAAGTGAGTTCGCGCTCGCGGGATTTCAGGTGACCTAGTCCTTTTCGTCGTCTTTCGGCAGGAAACGTTCTGGGTGGTGGTAGTCGTTGGTGCCGCCGCGCAGGGGTACATCGGGTGGTGGGGTCCAGTGGGTGTGGCCGTCTGGGAGTTGGTGGGTGGTCCAGCCGTCGTTTTCGACCAGGAGGTTGTCGCATTTGCAAGCCAGGGTGAGGTCGTCGATGTCGGTGTTGCCGCCGTTCTTCCAGTCTGTGGCGGCGTGGTGGACTTGGCTGGTGTAGCCGTTGGCGGTGCATCCGGGTGCGGTGCAGCCGCGGTATTTGGCCAGCAACATGATGCGCTGGTCGGCGGAGGCCAGGCGCTTGCTGCGACCCAGCCAGAGTGATTGTCCGGTGACGCCGTCGAAGACGGCGAGGTAGTGGTTGGCGGGGGTGGCCATCCGGATGAGGTCGGTGATCGGGATCAGGGTGCCACCGGCGGTGACGGCGTGGCCGGCGCCGGCCTGTAGGTCTTGCAGGGTGGTGGTGACGATCATCGTGACCGGGAGTCCGTTGTGCTGGCCGAGTTTCGGGTCACCGAGCCGGCCGCGTACCAGCTCGGCCAACGCGTCGTGTTGGCGTTGGGCGTGGCTACGGAGATCATCGGGTTGGGGGGCGGCGAACTTCGCCATCCAGGCATCCAGCATCGACCGTAGCTCCGGATCAGCCACCAACTTTCCGACGCTCATGCCGTCGGGGCGTTGGCCGCCGCACCATTGGAAGCCACGCTTGCGGGCGCGGTCTTCTTCGGAGTACTTGCCGTCGGGGTTGAGGTGGACGGCCAGCCGATCGGCGATCTTCTCCAGTTGGTCGGGGCGCATGGTCTGGGCGTGTTCGGCCAGGGTGCGTTCAGCCTTCTCGATCTCGACCGGCCCGACATGATCGGGCAGATCGCGGAAGAACTTCTGAATCACCCGCACATGCTCACCATCGAGAAGGCCGGCCTCCCAGGCCTTGCCTGTTGCCGGTAACAGCGGCGAGAGCACCTCACCGGTCAACGTGATCCGGGGTGTCAGCTGCTCCGCATCACGGACTCGGCGTTTGGCGGCCGCCCGGCTGATTCGCAAGACGTCCGCCACCACGATCGGGATCGGTGGGCAGCCCTCGTACCGTTCCAGGTGGGTGATCTGCTCGTGGGATATCGCGGCCTGGCGACGGACCGCACTTTCCAGCCGTTCCAGAGCGGTAAAGCGTTGCGGGGCGGGCAATTCCTCGATATCGGCGGCACCCAACAGTTCGACAGCAGCGTCGAGCGCATCCAACGCCGCAATGATCGAACTCATGTTCGATACATTACGCCGGCCCGCTGACAAAAGCCCGGCGCCAGGACTGGCCTGTGGATGAACGCGGAACTGTGGAAAGCGTTGCGCCGCTAGGCTTCCAGCATCACTCCGTCGGCGTCGTCCACACCTTGTCGATGCTGATCCGCAGCCGCAGGTTGTAGTCGCCCATCGTGTCGGTCAACCCGGCTTGATCCGACAGCGCACCGTATTTCGCCCAGAACGCCGCGTCGTCCCGCGGGTCGGCATCCTCACTGTCCACGGTGGCGGGACCACCCACGACGATGATGCCGCCGCCATCGCCGCTGGAGTCCAGATTCAGGCTGACCCGCGGGTGCGAGCCGATGTGGCGGACCTTGGCCGAGCCGGGCGCGGTGTAGACCAGGATGTCGGTGCCGTCGAAGTAAAACCACACCAACTTGGGCACCGGCTGACCGGATTTGGCGACTGTGGTCAACCAGCCGAAGTTGTCGCCGACAAGCCGATCGCGCACCTCTTGACTCAGTTCAGTTGCCATGACGCCGAATGTAGTCTCAGCGCATGACACTCGATCTGACCGTTGATGAACTTCTCACTTCCACCCGATCGGTGCGCAAGCGGCTCGACTTCGACCGGCCGGTGCCGCGCGAGGTGCTGATGGAGTGTCTGGATCTGGCCCTGCAGGCGCCGACGGGTTCCAATGCCCAAGGCTGGCAATTCTTGTTCGTCGAGGACCCCGCCAAGAAGAAGGCGCTGGCCGACATCTACCGGGCCACCGGCACGCCCTACCTCGACATGCCCGCCCCGGTTCGCGGCGATATGCGCGATGCGCAGATGGACTCGGTGCTCAGCTCGGCCAAGTACCTCAACGAGAACCTCGAGAAGGCTCCGGTGTTCCTGATCCCGTGCCTGGAGGGCCGCCCGGACGGTGCCCCCGCCGGCATGCAGGCGTCCTACTGGGGTTCCCTGATTCCCGCCGTCTGGAGTTTCATGCTGGCCCTGCGCTCGCGCGGCCTGGGCTCGGCGTACACGACGCTGCACCTGATCGGGGACGGCGAAAAGCAGGCCGCCGAGTTGCTCGGCATCCCGTTCGACCGGTACACCCAGGGCGGCCTCTGGCCGATCGCCTACACCAAGGGCACCGATTTCAAGCCCGCCAAGCGGTTGCCCGCCGAGCAGCTGACCCACTGGGACACCTGGTGACCCGGCGGGCTCAGACCCCACCCTCGAAGCCGTGCTGCCGCCACGCCTCATAGGCCACCACCGCGGCAGCGTTGGACAGATTCAGTGACCGCCGCCCCGGCAGCATCGGGATCCGCACCTGCTCGGTGATGTGCGGATCGGCCAGCGTGGCGGCGTCCAGACCTGTCGGTTCCGGACCGAACAGCATCACGTCGCCCGGCTGGTAGGCGATATCGAACGACGACCGGGTCGCATGCGCCGTGAACGCGAACACCCGCGCGCCGGCCAACGCCGCCCAGGCCTGCTCCAGGCCGGCGTGCACCGTCACCGACGCCAGGTCGTGGTAGTCCAGTCCGGCCCGGCGCAGCTTCGGTTCGGACAGGTCGAAGCCCAACGGTTCCACCAAATGCAATTCGCATCCGGTCGCCGCGACCATCCGGATGGCGTTACCGGTGTTCGGCGCGATCCGCGGCGAGTAGAACATCAGCCTGAACACAGCCACGCTCCGGACACGGGGATAATGGCGGCATGGTCGAGACCAGCCTCTGGATGCAAAAAGTCGCGGCCGATCCCGGGCATTCGCGGTGGTACATCGAGCGGTTCCGTGCGATGGCCCGCGCCGGCGATGACCTGGTCGGCGAGGCCCGCTTCGTGGACGCGATGGCGGCGCGCGGCTCCCACATTCTCGACGCGGGCTGCGGTCCCGGCCGGGTGGGCGGATACCTGGCGTCCGTCGGCCATCACGTGGTCGGTGTCGACGTCGATCCGACGCTGATCGAGGCGGCTGAGCAGGACCATCCCGGCCCGCGCTGGCTTGTCGGCGACCTCGCCGAACTCGACCTGCCGGCGCGCGGCATCGCCGAACCGTTCGACATCATCGTCTCGGCAGGCAACGTCATGACGTTCGTCGCGCCCAGCACCCGCGTGCAGGTGCTCTCCCGGCTGCGTGCCCACCTCAAAGCCGACGGACGCGCGGTGATCGGCTTCGGCGCCGGGCGCGAGTACGAGTACAGCGAGTTCCTCGACGACGCCGCTCACGCCGGCCTCATGCCCGATCTGCTGCTGTCCACCTGGGATGTGCGGCCCTTTTCCGATGACTCCGACTTTCTCGTCGCGCTGCTCAAACCAGCGTAGGTAATTCGAGTGAGTTGATGATCTCAGTTGTGCCGCAGCGCAATTTGCTCGACACCCCAATAGGCGAAATGGGCGGGCGTCACCGGTATCTCTCTGTTCAGTAACGACTCTGGAGATGCTGGGCAATCGCTGTCATACTCGACGAATTGCCAGGGGTTATGCGCAGCTCCGTTGTGGTCAACACGGGCAGCGATGACCAGGAAGTCTCCGATGAATCAGATTCAACAGCCGACAGCCGTGCCGCCGAAGCGGCCGTCGCGGTGGTCGCCGCGCAACTGGCCGGTGCGGGGCAAAGTGTTTGCGATCGTGGCCGTTCCGCTGGCGCTCGCGCTCGCCTTCGCCGGTGCCCGCATCTGGGATGGCGTCGAATCGGCGCGGGATCTGCAGGTCGCCGCCGATCGGGTCCAGATGATTCCGGTGATCGAAAGCTACGTCGGCGCTCTGCAAGGGGTGCTGCTGGCGTACTCGTCGGACGGGGACACCCAGTCCGCGACCAACACTTTCGACAAGAGCAAAGCGACCCTGCAGAACAAGCTCAATTCGACCGACGTCGCTCCCGACGTCCGCACCGGCGTCACCAACCTGCTCACCGGTGGTCAGCAACTGGTGGCGGCGGTGTCGGCGAACACGATGGGGCTGCGCGACCGGATCACCGCCTACGCGCCGATCCTGCTGACCGCCGAGGACGCGATCAACGGCTCGGTGCGCATCGACGACGAGAAACTGCGCGTCCAGACCCAGGGTCTGAGTCGCGCGATCGGTGCCCGCGGGCAGATGCTGATGCAAGAGCTGCTCGTCGAGCAGGGCGGCGACCTGCCCGAGCCCGAACTGCGCACATCGATGATCACGCTGGCCGGCACCGAGCCGTCGACATTGTTCGGCATGAGCCAGGTCCTCGGCGTCGGCTCGCCGGAGGCGAAGACGCTGCAGAGCGAGATGGTCCGGCGGATGGGCATCATGTCCAGCCCGGACGCCGCGCTGGCCGGCAATGCCGACCTCCGTCAATCGCTGCAGGCCACCGACGCCATCGCGGAGAAGGTCGTCACGAGCACCACCGACGAGGTCACCACCTCGGTACAGCGGCTGGCCGCCGACCGCCGCCACGCCGTCATCCGCGACGGATTGCTGGTGCTGGCGGCGTTCATCGCCGCGCTGGTCGTGGTGTTGCTGGTCGCCCGGTCCCTGGTCCGGCCGCTGCGCATCCTGCGCGACGGAGCCCTGCGCGTCGCGCACACCGATTTGGAGCAGGGTATCGCCCGCGTCCGGGCCGGCGACGAGCGCGAACCTCAGCCGTTGCCGGTCTACACCACCGAGGAGATCGGCCAGGTCGCCCACGCGGTTGACGAATTGCACACCCAGGCGCTGCTGCTGGCCGGCGACGAGGCGCGGTTGCGGTTGGTGATCAACGAGATGTTCGAGACCATGTCGCGGCGCAACCGATCGCTCGTCGATCAGCAGCTCTCGCTGATCGACCAGTTGGAGCGCAACGAGAAGGACCCTGAACGGCTCGACAACCTGTTCCGGCTCGATCATCTCGCGACCAGGATGCGCCGGATCGGCTCGAACCTGCTGGTGCTGGCAGGGGCGCAGGTGTCGCGCGATCACCGTGAGTCGTTGCCATTGGCGAGTGCGGTCAACGGCGCGGTCTCCGAGGTCGAGGACTACAAGCGGGTGCAGATCGGCGAGGTGTCTGACTCGGCTCTGATCGGGCGCGTCTCCGCCGACGCGGTACATATGCTCGCCGAGCTGATCGACAACGCGCTGCGGTACTCGCCACCGATCTCGCCGGTCCGGGTCACTGCGGTGCACGCAGGCAACGCCGGAGTGCTGATCGAGGTGCACGACGACGGTATCGGCATGACCGACAGCGACCTTCGGATCGCCAACATGCGCTTGCACGCCGGCGGTGAGGTCAGCCCGGACAACACCCGGCACATGGGGTTGTTCGTGGTCGGGCGGCTGGCGCACATGCACGGCATGGAGGTGCGACTGCGCAACGCCGTCGAGGGGGAGCCGTCGTCGGGAACGACGGCCGAGCTCTTCATCCCGGCCAAACTGCTGGAGCACGGCGAACCGGTCGGCACCGACGCACAGCGGTATGACGCCCCCTCCGAAAAGCCTGCCGGGCAAGACATTCACGACGAACCGGTACCGACGGCGGCAGAGCCGGCCGCGGTCGATCCGAGTGGGTTGCCGCGACGATCCCCGGGCTCCAGTGGAATCACCGGGGCGCCGACGCCAGAGCCGGAACCCGAACCCGAACCCGAGCCGCAGCGTTCGCTGTGGTTCGCCGGGGCGGCGCAGTCGGGCGCCGAGAACGCGCACGCATCGGACACCTCCGGGTTCTTTGCCGCCCGTGCGCGCGCCGAGGAGACGCGCGACGAGCACCTCGACATCAGCGATATGGACGTGCTGGCGGCTGGGCTGTCGGCCCCGGATTTCGAGGACACCGACACCGATTTCATCTACCAGAAGATGCTCAACGAGCTGATGGTCGACCCGCACACCATTGCCGTGCCTCAGGACTGGAAGTCGGTGTGGGACAACGGCTGGGAGACCGCAGCAGAGGTGGACAACGTACCCGTGCAGGATCACACCGAACATGGTCTGCCCGTGCGCGATCCCGGCGCCCGGTTGGTGCCCGGCGCTGCTGAGTCACCGGCCCCTGCGCTGCCACAGCGCGATCCCGACGCCGTCCGCTCCTCGTTCAGCAGCCACTTCGGCGGCGTGCGGGCTGCGCGCTCGGGCCTGCAGGCCAATTCCGCAGAGAACGGAAACGACCACACATGACCTTGCCGCAACGGCCGCAGAACAATTCACTGGACTGGCTGGTGTCCAACTTTGCCCGCGACGTACCCGGCGTCTCGCACGCGGTGCTCGTCTCGGTCGACGGCTTGCTCATCGCGGCGAGCGAGCAACTACCTCGTGATCGCGCCGAGCAGCTGGCCGCGGTGACCTCCGGGCTGGCCAGCCTGGCCGCGGGCGCCGCGCAGCTCTTCGAAGCCGGCCAGGTGCTGCAATCAGTCGTCGAGATGGCCGGCGGTTACCTGCTGGTGATGCGGGTCGGTGACGGATCGCACCTGGCCACGCTGGCCGCGCCGACCTGCGACATCGGCCAAATCGGTTACGAGATGGCGGTTTTGGTCGAACGCGTGGGCAACGTCGTCTCGTCGTCGCGGCGGAGCGCCCAACCGTCGTGACCGGTGACGCCGAGGCGAACCTGGTACGCCCCTACACGCTGACCGCGGGGCGCACCGACACCTCCGTCGAGCTTCCGGTCGAGGCGCCGATTCAAACGGTGCCGTCGTCCAAGCAGCATCACTGGCCGTCAGGCGATGTCCGCGGGCGCATCTGTGAGCTGTGCGTCAACAGCCCGTCGGTGGCCGAAATCTCGGCCCTACTGGATCTTCCGCTCGGCGTCGCGCGCGTCCTGGTCGGCGACCTCGTGACGGCGGGTTATCTTCGAGTGCAGACCACTTTGACCGATCGCTCGACATCGGACGAGCGCCGCGACCTGATAGGAAGGACCCTGCGTGGCCTACGAGCCCTCTGAGGGGCGGTCATCCGCCTCGACGAAGATCGTCGTCGCGGGTGGTTTCGGCGCAGGCAAGACCACCTTCGTGGGTGCGGTGTCGGAGATCATGCCGTTGCGCACCGAAGCGATGGTGACCGACGCGTCCACCGCGGTGGATGTGCTCGACGCAACACCGGGAAAGTCGACGACGACGGTGGCCATGGACTTCGGCCGCATCACCCTCGACCAGGATCTGGTGCTCTACCTGTTCGGCACGCCCGGCCAGCGCCGGTTCTGGTTCATGTGGGACGACCTGGTGCGCGGCGCGATCGGGGCGATCATCCTGGTCGATGTGCGCCGACTGCAGGACAGCTTCGCCGCCGTCGACTTCTTCGAGCATCGCAAGATGCCGTTCCTGATCGCGGTCAACGAATTCGACGGCGCGCCACAGTATCCCACCGACGAAGTACGGCGGGCGCTCACGCTGCCCGACACCACTCCGGTGCTCACCGTCGACGCGAGGGACCGCAAGTCGGCCACCGACGCGCTGATCGCGATCAGTGAGTACGCGCTGGCCAGCCTGGCGTCGGGATAGTGGAGGCACAGCAGCACTGGAAGGATCGCGAATTCGTCGGGCACGACTTTCGCGACGAGGACCTCTCCGGCTTGCAGACCGAACAGGTGGTGTTCACCGAATGTGACTTCGGTGGGGCCAACCTGTCGGAATCGGTGCACCAGGGATCAGCATTCCGGAACTGCAGGTTCCTGCGGACAACTCTGTGGCACAGCACGTTCCGAAACTGCAGCATGCTCGGATCGACATTCGAGAATTGTCGGCTGCGCCCGATCGTCTGCGAGGAAGTCGATTTCACCCTCGCCGTGCTCGGCGGCGCGGACCTGCGCGGAGTGGACCTGTCCGGGTGTCGGCTGCGGGAAGCGAGCCTGGTGCAGACCGATCTGCGAAAGGCTGTGTTGCGCGGCGCCGATCTGACCGGTGCGCGCACCAACGGACTGCGACTCGAGCAGGCCGATCTGCGGGGAGCGCGCATCGATCCCACGCTGTGGACCACCGCCGCATGCCGGGGCGCGCGCATCGACGTCGCCCAGGCGCTGGCGTTCTCATCTGCGCACGGTCTCGACGTCAGCGGCGGCTGAGGTTCGACCTCGACGACGTCGAGTCACACGGTTTTCATCCATTTCGCGGTTCGTACCCCGTTGCTAGTTCTCTTTCGACCCCCATGTCCTCATCCCACTCCAGCGCCGGGGTGCGTGAGGCCAATAGCGTTGCGGGACAATGCCTAACGGATACGAGACAACGTGGCATCCGGCCAGAAGCGAATTTCGACGATGTGACACGAACGGTGGGAAACACCCCACTCGTTCGGCTGAACAGCCCGCCCGTGGCCGCGAACAATTGCCGGCGAACATGCGGCGACTCAGCTTCGCCACCGCAGCGCTTCGAGCGCCAGGGCAATGTGGACGGTGGTTCCTTCCATAGGATGAGGTAAGAGCTCGCGGGCTTGTGCGAGTCTGCGCATCAGAGTGTTTCGGTGAGTGAAGAGTCGAGCGGCCGCTTGCGACGCATTGCATTGCTCGTCGATGTAGACCAGCACCGTCCGCTGAAGTTCGGGATCAGCATGCTCGAAATCGCCGAGCGTGTGCTTGATGAAACGATTGACCTGTTCGGGGTCGGCGCTGACCATCGCGATGAATTGAACATCGCTGAAAGTTGCTATTTGCTGGGCGAATCCGGCTCTGGTCATCAGACGCTGCGTGCTGACAGCATCGAGGTGACTACGCCGGAAGCCTTCCATTCCGGATGACGCCGAACCGACCGCAATTCGCACGCCGGGCATTCGGGGGAGTGCTGCGGCAACACGGGAGAAGTCGGGGTCACCGTCGCCCGGCAGCCAAACCCAACGTGTGTCGGCGCTGGCCAGCACCGAAACGGATCGCTTCCCTCGGACGGTCTGCAGCAAGAGCTCCACCGCCAGGTCCAAGTGGGAGAGGTTGGCATCCGCTTCGTTGCTCCAGACAATGGCCGCGATGTGGCTCTGCCCGAGCGGATACCCGAGCCGGGTCTCAGCACGATCCTGGCTCAGCGGCGCCCCGTCGAGGATCAGGGCGACGGTCTCCCGCCGTTCTGCATATGTTCCGCGGGCGAGGTTTTCGCGCTCGATTTCCATCTGGTGATGAACTGCCGTGATCGTGTCACCCAAGAACGCGGTGATCGACCGTTCCGAAACGTCGAACAGTTGTCGCATTTCATCGGCATCGGAGGTCAGCTGAAAGACGGTGTGCATCCAAAATCGCAAAGAGACGCTCTGTGCTCGTCGGTAGGTTTCCACGACGGCGGACTCGTCGAGGCCACGGCGAACGAAGTATCGAGCGATCGCCAGCGTCTCCGGGTCGGTATTGGCCGCTACCGGCTCGCCGGGGTGACTGATGTTGGCGGCAGCCCAATGCAGCTGGTTGGACCGGTTGCTGCGATTGATCGCCTCCGCTGCGAGTGGATCTTCCGCAAGCGAACCGCCCACATCCTGCAGAAAGCTCGATGTCAGAGAGTAACGATCGGCCTCGTCATACCAGGCCTGGCGAGTATGGACTACGCGTTTGGCGGCCTGGCGCATCAACTCACGCACCCGTTCGGACGGCAGTTCCCAACCCGCCGGCGAGCCGGTTGCGGGCAAGTGCAACATGCACAACAGTATTGCCGGTTCGAGGGCAGATTGTCCCTAGACCACCACGATTGGCCGCGAGACGCTTAGTTCGCATCGCCGGGGGCCAGCGCACATCAACGCGGTTTGACCACTTGCGCTCACCGGAAACCAAGCATCCAGCGTAGGAGGCCACGTGTCACATTTTGAAGGGCAAGCCCGCCGGCTTCGGAAGGCGGGTGTCGTGGCGACGACCGTCATGACGGGCGCGACGGCGGTGGCGTTGACTGTAGGGCAGGCAGCATCGTCCATGCCTCTGGTGTCAGGTTCCGTGCGTCTGATGTCGAGTGATTACTCGTCCACGACGAACGCGATCATCGCCGCGCAACAGCAGATCATCGCCTCGAATACGGCCTACCCGTTCATCAAGGCGACGGACTACAGCTCGCTGCCCTCCTACACACAGACGTTGGCTATATATCAGCTGTTTGGCGCGTTGAACGAGCGCAACGATGCCGATTCCTACAGCCTGAACGGCGCGTACCTGACGTACGGATGGGACGCGTCGGGCACTGATCCCTCGCAATTCCCCAACGACCCCAATGCCGACAACAAATACATCCTTGCGCCGCTGGCGGCAGGGAGCAGTTATGTGATGACCATCCATCCCGCGCCCGGCTCCACCGATGTCACGTTCGTCCCGATGAAGGGAAGCGTGATCTCGGGAGCGTTCAGTTCGAATGGCTACAGCTACAGCCTGCAGGATTTCACGCCCAATCCCGATGGCTCGTACACAATCACGCTGAGTTCCAGCGATCCAGGCACCGGCAACTGGGTGAACACCACCGATGCGGTGACCATCCTGTACCGCGACACCGTCGACGACTGGGGTCAGCTGCACGACACCGTCGATTTCCAGAAGCAAGGTTCGCCGTCGCGCTTCATACTTCCGGTGTTGTCGGACAGCCAGATTCAGACGGTGTTGACCTCGATCAGTGAGAACATCACACCGTTCAACTCCAGCGTCACCAACCTCGGGCTCCAGTCGGTCCTGGGATCGATTCCCGCGAACGTGTTCACCGCGATCAAGCCGACCACCTCCACTGTCGGCGGGCCGATCTTGCCGGGCCAGTTGTCCAGCTTCGGACGTTTCGATCTCGCACCCGATCAAGCGCTCGTCGTCAAGGTTCCGACGATCGGCGCCGGCTATACCGGTGCGCAATTGGCCAATGCCTGGCAGCTCGATCTGCCGTATGCGACGGCGCAGGGCAGTCTCAACAGCGCCCAGGTCTTTACAGCTGACGATGGATACACCTATTACGTTGTCAGCGCGCAGAATCCGGGCGTTGCCAACTGGCTCGATACGTCGGGCACTGTCGACGGCACCGTTACGCTGCGGTTCCAGAACTATGACGGCGCGACGACCGACCTGCCGGCGGTGACAACGCAAGTCGTAAGCGTTACCGATGTCAAGAACTACCTGCCTGCGGGCACCCCCGCCGTCAGTCTGGCGGAGTACAACGCCCAGCTCAAGCAGCGACAATTCGAGCTGAGCTACACCCATCACCAGTTCAACGATCCCTATGGGTGGGCAACGGCGAATCTTGAGCTCGATCAGATCAAGGCAGCGATCGGGGCTGACCAGTTCGCTCAGATATTCGGCAGTCAAGCCAATGTGCCGTCAGTGTTCGACCGGATGACCAACCCGGCGATGCGGCCTGACGTCGCGTCGCTGTTCCAGTCGGTATTGGCTGACCCGAGTCGCAGCCTGGCGGCCATCGTGGCCAACCTCCCGCTGGCGACTCAAGACATTCTCAACCCAATTGCCCTATCGGCGTTACGCGTTGACCTGCTCGTGGCCAAGACTGCTTTGGCGATCCAGAAAAACCTGGCTGCAGGTAACGTCCCCGGCGCGGTCACGGCGTTGGGCGCCGGCATCCAGGGGATCGAGCCAATCATCAAACAGACCTGGATCGACCCGGCCACCAGTATCACCGCCGGCTTGCTGAATGCACGTGACGATCTTTCCGTGGCCATCGCGAATGCGAGCAACTACTCGCCGCTGTCGATCGGGGACGTCACCTCCGCGGTGAAGGGGATCAGTCAAGTCAATCGCGAGGAGATCTCCATGGTGGTGGGCGGATTCACCAGTCTGCTGCGCCCGGGAACATCCTCGGCGCCGCCCTCATCGACGTCGGCGAGCGCAACCGCAGCAGCCACCGCGCGACCCACCAGCGCCGAATCGCATCCTGCATCTGCCGGTACAGCACGCGCTCACCGGGCGAATCAGGCCCGGGCCATTGCTCCCGGTGCGTCAGTCAACGCCAAGTCAAAGGCGAACGCCAAGAACTCGCCCGCCGGCGCCGAGCATCGCTCGGGCAGCGCCCGGCCCCGTTGACGTACCAACTGAGGGAACGATGAGTAGAGCAGATGCCACGTATGTAGACCTCGACAGCGTTGACCTCGCCGACCCCGCTGTCTGGGACAACGGCGTGCCGTACGAGCTCTTTACCAGGTTGCAGCGTGAGGCGCCGGCACATTTCAGCCCGCAGAACATTGCGCCCGGCGAGGGTGGCTTCTGGTCGATCACCCGGTACGACGATGTCCGTGCAGTGAGCCGTGACCACAGGACATTCTCCTCGGAGCTACGCGGAATCTTCACCTATGACGACATCGGTGCACCATTGGATGTCCAACGGCTGCAGTTGATTTCAATGGATCCACCTCGGCACGACCGGCTCAAGGCCTTGGTGATCAAGGCATTCACGCCTGAGCGGGTCGCCTTGCACGAGGACGCGATCAAGCGAATCATCGGGCATGTTCTCGACACCGTCGCTGACCGGGAGCGGTTCGACCTGGTCGCTGATGTCGCTCGGCCCATTCCGGCACGGGTGATCGGATCACTCCTCGGCACTCCGCCGGAAGACGACGAGATGCTGGTGCACTGGACAAACGTCTTCACGGCGTTCGAGGATCCGGAGATCCGCGAAGAATGGACCGACACCTGGGCCGTGGTCGAGGAGATCGTCAGCTATGTCGACGGCAAGATCACCGAACGCCGTGCAACTCCGGCTGACGACCTCCTCACCGCCTTAATGGATGCCGAGGTAGGTGGCGAAAAGCTCAACGAACTGGAACTCGCGACCTTTTTCATCCTGCTGATGTCAGCCGGAAACGACTCGACTCGGGCGACGTACAGCGCGACGATGCTTGAGATCTTGCGCAATCCCCAACTGCGAGAGCAGTTGCGGGAGAACCCAGGCCTGGTCGAGGCCGCTGTGGAGGAGGGGCTGCGCTGTTTTCCTGCGTTTGCGTTCATGGCTCGTGCGGCAACCAAAGACACTGAGCTGCATGGCAAGGCGATCAAGGAAGGCGATCGTGTGCTGCTGTGGTATGTCGCGTCGAACCGCGATGAGAGCAGGTTTCCGGACCCCCATCGGTTCGACCTCACTCGCGAAGCGCTGGCCGATACCCACCAGGCCTTCGGTGGCCGCGGGCGGCACTTCTGCCTGGGCGCCAATCTCGCGCGGCTTGAGCTCAAGCTGTGGATCCAGCAGACTCTGGAACGATTTCCCGATCTCGAGCTGGACGGCGAACCGACCCGGCTGCGGGCGCTGTTTCTCAACCAGTACAACTCGATTCCCGTGCGCCGCTCGGCGATGGGCCATTGAACGGCGAACGAGTGTCGTGAGTACCGGGGAGGCGGCTCCTCGCCGAATGGACCTCACTCGGGCCGAACTCGACGTTGTGGTCCGGCGCCGCGAATACGCCGCAGACGATGTCGTGACCTTGACATTGGCCGATCCTCGCGGCGCGGAACTGCCGGATTGGGCGCCCGGGGCGCACATCGACCTGCTCATGACGCCCTCGTTGATACGCCAATATTCGTTGTGTGGCGAGCCGGCGAACCGCACGGAGTGGCGAGTCGGTGTACTGCTCGACCCGAACAGCCGTGGCGGATCCCAGTTCGTCCACGACAGGCTGAGGGAAGGTGCTATGGTACGAGTTCGCCTTCCGCGCAATCACTTTCCGTTGGTGAGCTCGCCGCGCTACCTGTTCATCGCAGGCGGGATCGGCATCACGCCGATCCTGCCCATGATTACAGCGGCAGAAGCTGCCGGGTCGCAGTGGCAGTTGCTCTATGGTGGCCGGACGCGGTCATCGATGCCTTACCTCGATGTTCTCGAACGGCACGGCCGGCGGGTCACCATCTGCTGCCGAGATAAGCGCGAGGGACCTGACTTCCGGACCGCCCTCACGGCCGCCCTGTCAGAACCGGATGGCAACACCGGCGTCTACTGCTGCGGCCCCGAAGGCCTGCTGGAGGCGGTCGGGACGGCATGCGAGAGATGGCCCGACAACAGCCTGCACGTCGAGCGCTTCTCGGCAAGGTCGCGTGACGACACGGTGGAAGGCCTGACGTCGTTTGAACTGGAATGCCGCCGATCTGGCGTGACTTTCACTGTGGCACAGGACCAGTCGATCTATCAGGCGTGTGAGATCGCGGGCGTCGACGTACTCGGGTCGTGTATGGAGGGTGTGTGCGGGACCTGTGAATCCGACATCATCGAGGGTGAGCTCGACCACCGCGACTCCGTACTGAATGACGCCGAACAAGACGCCAACGAAACGATGATGATCTGCGTCTCCCGCGCCCGGTCGCAGAGGCTGGTACTGGACCTGTGAGGAGTGATCGGCCTTGGGGGGCACGCCCGCCTGCATACTGTGCACGACAGGATGACGTTGTGCGGTAGACATGTTGACTTGAAGGGGACTGCCAGTGACAGCGAATGTTTCGGGTTTGAGTGTGCGCGAGATCGCCAAAGAGGCCTACACATACGGCTTCCCCATGGTCGACAACTACCGAATCCAGCACTCCTACTTCATCGATAAGAACAACCCTCAGTACAAGGGCGACTGGAATCAAACCCACAGCATCGCCCGCGTCTTCACACCTGCCGACACCACCATCCAAACGCCTAACTCGGACACGCCGTACACAATGCTCGGCGCGGATCTGCGGGCTGAGCCCTTGGTGCTCACGGTGCCGCCGATCGAGGCAGGCCGCTATTACTCATTGCAGTTCGTCGACGGCTATACCTACGACTACGCCTACGTGGGCAGCCGCACGACCGGTAATGCCGGCGGCAAGTATCTGCTGGCGGGGCCCGGGTGGAATGGTGACAAGCCGCAGGGCATCGACGAGGTGATTCGCTCGGCCACCGACTTCTCGTTCGTCATCTACCGAACCCAGCTGTTCGCGCCCGCTGACATCGACAACGTCACGCGAATTCAGGCCGGCTACACCGCCGAACCGCTGTCGGCCTTCGAGGGAAAGAGCGCAGCCACGGCTACACCGACGGACTTCATCACCCCGCTGACCCCCGATGAGCAGAAGACCTCGCCGAAGTTCTTCCAGATCCTCAACTTCGTCCTCAAGTTCGCGCCCGTGCTGCCCGACGAGAAGGAGCTGCGGGACCGATTCGCGACCATTGGAATCGGCCCCGACGGCCACTTCGATCCAGACACCATGAGCAAGGAGACGCTGCACGCCGTAAAGGACGGCATGGCCGACGCCTGGGCAGAGCTGACGACGTTCCAAAAGGAGAAGCTGAACACGGGCCGCGTCACCTCCGGGCAGCTGTTCGGCACCCACGCAGAACTGAAGAACAACTACCTCTACCGCATGGCAGGGTCGGTATTGGGGATTTACGGCAACGTTGCGGCCGAGGCCATGTACCCGGTAATCGCGACGGACTCGAGCGGCGCGCCACTGACCGGAGCCGGCACGTACACACTGCGGTTCGGGCCCGGGCAGCTGCCGCCGGTGAACTCGTTCTGGTCGATCACGATGTACAAGATGCCCGAGAGTTTGTTGGTGGCCAACTCCATCGACCGGTATCTGATCAACTCGCCGATGCTGCCGAGCCTGGTTCCCGATCCGGACGGTGGATACACGATCCACATTCAGAATCGCTCGCCCGGCATCGGTTACGAGTCCAACTGGCTACCCGCACCGGAGGGACCATTCCAGATGATCCTGCGGCTGTACTGGCCCACGGAAGAAGCGCTCAACGGCACGTGGAATGGCCCCCAAGCGGTCAGGAGCTGACTACTTCCAGACCAGCAGGTCTTCGACCCCGTTGTTGTAGACCACCGAGGTCGGCGCGGGTCCGGTGACGTCGAAATACAGCTTGCCCCAGGACGTGTCGCCCTGCTGCAGGGTCGCGCCGCTGATGCCCTGCGGTGTGGCGGCCTGCCACAGCACCGGGTAGTTGGCCCCGTTGGCGCGTGCGTTGAAGTCCGGGATGATCGGCGTGACGGTGCCCCTGGCGGCGCGCACCTTGGCCGTCGCCTCCCACAGCGTGCCCGCGAGCGGGTAACCGGGGATGGTGTCGGTGCTGGGCTTCAGGCCGGAGACCTTCCAGATCGTGATCACCTGGTCGCCGTTGTCGACGAGGTGGTTCCAGCCGCCGAACTTGTCGACGCTCGGATCGGCCGCCGCGACGGGCGCCAGCACGACCGACAGGCTCACTGCTGCGGCCAGCGCCGCCGCTTTCATCCTCATGGCCGCAGACGCTATGGACGCCGGATGAACAGCAGTCAACCTAGATGCGAATTCCAGTTGCGCTGCATGTCAACGGAATCTGGCTTGAGAACCTATGCGCCCTTGAGCCGGATCTTCCAGCGCACCAGCGACAGGTACCCGATGCACAGCGCGCCGAGCATGCCCATGTTGAACCACCACGCTGACGCGGTGTGCTCCCAGTGCCGGTCCTTCGGCGTCAGCGGGCCCGGCACCAACTTGATCAGGTCGATGGTCGAGGCCGACGCCGCGAAACCCCAGCGCGCCGGGGTGAACCAGGACAGCTGATCGAGCACCAGGCGCCCGGTCACCGGGATCATGCCGCCGGAGAACACCAGCTGGCTCATGACGGCGACCACCAGCAGCGGCATGATCTGCTCGTTGGACTTGGCCAACGCCGAGAGCGCCAGACCCACCATCGCCGCGGTCACCGTCGTCGCCGCCATCACCACGAACAGCTCCAGCGTGGGGCTCAGGAACGTCAGCGAGCCCTGGGTGGGCCCGCCCTTGCCCGCAATCGTGATCGCGGTGACGATCGTCGACTGCACGATCGCGAACACCGCGTAGATGCAGACCTTCGCCAGCAGGTATGCCGTCGTCGACAGCCCGACGGCTTGTTCTCTTCGGAAGATCGGCCGTTCACCGATCAGATCGCGCACGGTCAGCGCGGTACCCATGAAGATCGCGCCGACGTTGAGCAACACCAGGATCTGGCCGGGCTCGTTGGGCGCATCACCCATCGGGTTGGGTACGCCGAAGCCCACGGTGCCGGGCACCGACAGCGACAGCACACCCATGATGAACGGCAGCAGCGCCAGGAACGCGAAATAGCCACGGTCAGAGATGATCAGCCGCATCTGGCGCCGCGCGATCGTGGAGAACTGGCGCAACAGGCTGGTGTGCGTCGGCTCGCCCATGTTCGACGGCGTCTCCACCGGCGGTGGTGGGGGAGCGGGCCCGGTCTGCTGCAGGTAGCGCTGGTACGCGCCGTCGGGATCACCGGCGACCGAGCTGAAGATGTCGGCCCAGTTGGTGGTGCCCATCGCGGGCCCGATCTGGCTGGGCGGACCGCAGAACGCCGTCTTGCCGCCGGGCGCCAGCAGCAGCACCTGGTCGCACACGTCGAGATAGGTCAGCGAGTGCGTGACCACCAGCACCACGCGGCCGGCGTCGGCCAGCTGTCGCAGCATCGTCATGACCTGGCGGTCCAGCGCCGGGTCCAGGCCGGACGTCGGCTCGTCGAGGATCAGCAGCGACGGGCCGGTCAGCAGCTCGAGGGCCACCGACGCGCGCTTGCGCTGACCGCCGGAGAGCTTGTCCACCCGGGTGTTCTGGTGCTGGGTCATCTCCAGCTCGGCGAGCACCTGGGCCACCACCTGCTGCCGGTCTTCCTTGGTGGTGTCCGGCGGCAGTCGCAGCTCCGCGGCGTACATCAGTGCCTGGTTCACGGTCAGCTGGCCGTGCACCACGTCGTCCTGCGGCACCATGCCGATCCGGGAGCGCAGCGAGGCGTACTCGGCATGGATGTTGTGACCCTCGAAAGTGACTGTGCCACTTGTCGGATGGGTGTAGCCGGCGACCAGTCGGGCGAACGTCGACTTGCCTGCGCCGGACGGGCCGATCACCGCGGTCAGCGTGCCGGGGCGCGCGGTCAGCGAGATGTTGTCCAGCAGCGTCTTGTTGTGCTCGATCGTCCACGTCACCGCGCGTACGTCCAGGCCACCGGTGGCGGTGGCCGCCGACGTCTCGGTGCGCCGGACCAGGGTGCCCCCGGCGAAGACGAGGTCGATGTTGCCGATCGTGACGGTGTCGCCCTCGTTCAGCATCGCGGTGTCGACCCGGCTGCCGTTGACGAACGTGCCGTTGATGCTGCGGTTGTCGACGATCTCCATGCCGCCCGGCGTCGGGATCAGCGTGGCGTGGTGGCGCGAGGCCAGCACATCGGGGATGACGATGTCGTTGTCGGTCGCGCGGCCGATCTTGATCGCGCCCGGTGGCACGTCGCCGGGCGCGCCCGGGCGCAGGATCTTCAGCATCGACGTCGCGAGATTCGACGACGACTGTGCGGGCTTGCCGACGGCCGGACGCATCTGGGTGGGCGCCGCCGCCTGCTGATGGCCCACCGGCCCCGTCGCGGCAGGCGGGTGGTAGGTCGGCTGGGCCCGCGAGCCACTGGTGGGATACACCGGCGGCTGGTGGGTGGGCTGGGCTTGTGACGGCGGGGGCTGCCACTGCCCGGCGGTCGGCGCTCCCCGGCTCGGGTTGGCCGGCCACGAGGGCGACGACGGCGGAGCCGACACCCGCACCGACGAGGTCTGCGGTGGGCGTCCCACCGAGCCCTGATGCCGGCCCAGGCCGAAGCTCATCGGGGGCCCGTCGGGATTGCCGACGTTGATGGTCAGGCCGTCACTGATGTCGACGGACGGTACCCGGCGGCCATTGACGAACATGCCGTTCAGTGAGCCGTTGTCGATGGCCATCCATCGGCCGTGGTCGAAACGGAGCACCAGATGGGCGCGGGAGATCAAGGGGTGGGCGATTCGCACGTCGGCACGGAGGTCGCGGCCTACCACGACGTCGTGCCCTGCGGCGAAAGTACGCTCCGACCCGTCGTACCGAACTGTCAGATCGGGCGCGGCTGGTCGAGTCATCGAGAGCAACTCTATCGGTAACGGCCCCGTCGGCCCGTCAGGCAGGACCGCCCGTCACCACGCACAGGGTCCGCGAGTAGATGGTCGGCATGCATTTGTTGCAGTGCGTGCACAGCGACTTCACCGAGTGGGCGTCGCCGTCGGCCTGAATGCGATTAAGCAGGTCGGGCTCGGCCAGCAGCGCGCGGCCCATCGCCACGAACTCGAATCCCTCGGCCATCGCGCGGTCCATGCTTTCGCGGTTGGTGATGCCGCCGAGCAGGATCAGCGGCATGGTCAGCTCTTTGCGGAACTGTTCGGCGTCGCGCAGCAGGTAGGTCTCCCGGTAGGGGTATTCCCGCATGAACTTCTTGCCGGTCATCCGCATGCCCCAGTTCAGCGGCCATTTCTGCGCCGCGGCGAACTCTTTGACCGGGGCATCGCCGCGGAACAGGTACATCGGGTTGAGCAGTGAGCTGCCCGCGGTGAGTTCGATGGCGTCCAGGCCGCCGTCTTCCTCCAGCCACTTGGCGGTCTGCAGCGACTCCTCGATCTGGATCGAGCCGCGCACTCCGTCGGCCATGTTGAGCTTGGCGGTCACCGCGATCGGGGCCGGACCCAGGCGTTCGACCTCGCGGCGTACCGCCATCACGATGCCGCGGGCCACCTTGGCCCGGTTCTCCAGCGATCCGCCGAACTCGTCGGTGCGTCGGTTGATCATCGGGGAGAGGAACGAGCTGGCCAGATAGTTGTGGCCGAGGTGGATCTCGACGGCGTCGAATCCGGAGTCGATGGCGAATCGGGCCGCCGAAGCGTGCGCTGCGATGACGTTGTTGATGTCGTCGCGGGTGGCGTGCTTGGCGAACTTCATCGACAGCGGGTTGAAGAACCGAACCGGCGCCAATGCGGTCGCCTTGTTGGAGCGGGCGTTCGCGACCGGGCCCGCGTGACCGATCTGCGCGCTAATCGCCGCACCCTCGGCGTGCACGGCGTCGGCGAGCCGGCGCAGGCCGGGCACCGCTTCCGGACGCATCCAGATCTGCCCGCCGTTGGTGCGCCCGCCCTGGCTCACCGCGGTGTAGGCGACGGTCGTCATCCCGATGCCGCCCGCGGCGATCGCCCGGTGGAACGCGATCAGGTCATCGGAGACCACGTCGTCGGGGGTTCGCGCCTCGAAGGTGGCCGACTTGATGGTGCGGTTGCGCAGGGTGATGGGACCGAGTTTGGCCGGGCTGAACACATCGGGCGCACTGTTCATAACCGCAGCTGACCACGCCGAACTCGATGCTGTCAACGACAGCTCCCGGTGCGGTGGAACAATGTGGCGCGTGGTCGCTATCACCCTGGACGGCAAGCTCACCCGCGACGAGATTTTCGTCGATCTGAAGGATCGGGTGGCGGCGCTGACCGCGGCCGGACGCACTCCGGGACTGGGCACCGTCCTGGTCGGCGACGACCCCGGTTCGCACGCTTACGTGAAGGGCAAGCACTCGGACTGCGCAAAGGTGGGGATCACCTCGATCCGGCGCGATCTGCCCGCCGACGTGAGCCAGGCGCAACTCGATGACACCCTCGACGAACTCAACGCCAACCCCGAGTGCACCGGATACATCGTGCAGCTGCCGTTGCCGCGTCATCTCGACGAGAACGCCGCGCTCGAACGCGTCGACCCGGACAAGGACGCCGACGGCCTGCACCCGACCAACCTGGGCCGCCTGGTTCTCGGCAAGGCCGCGCCGCTGCCCTGCACGCCGCGCGGCATCGTGCACCTGCTGCGCCGCTTCGATGTGCCGATCGCCGGCGCGCACGTGGTGGTCATCGGCCGTGGTGTGACGGTTGGTCGCCCGCTCGGCCTGCTGCTCACCCGTCGCAGTGAGAACGCGACAGTGACGTTGTGCCACACCGGAACTCGTGATCTTCCTGAGCTGACCCGGCAGGCCGACATCATCGTCGCCGCCGTCGGTGTGCCGCACATGCTCAAAGCCGACATGGTGAAGCCCGGCGCGGCCGTCGTCGACGTAGGTGTGAGCCGGGTGGAGGGCAAGCTCACCGGCGACGTGCATCCCGATGTCTGGGAAGTCGCCGGCCAGGTGTCGCCCAACCCCGGCGGAGTTGGCCCGCTGACCAGGGCCTTCCTGCTGACCAACGTCGTCGAACTGGCCGAAGCAGCCCAGTGACGGCTCGCGCGAAGCGCCGACTGCCGACCGGCGCGGAGGCGGTCGACTTCATCAGGCGGGTGGTGCGCTCGCAGTGGCCGATCCTCGGTGTCGGGCTGATCTTCGTGGTCGCCTTCGTCTTGGTGGCGGCCGGGTTCTGGCGCCGAGGCTCACTGCTGATCGGCATCGCGGTAGGGGTGGCCGCCGCACTGCGGTTGGTGCTCACCGAGGACCGCGCGGGTCTGCTGGTCGTGCGCTCCCGCGGTGTCGACTTCGCGACGATGACCACGGTCTGCGTGATCATGGTCTACGTCGCCTCGACGATCGACCCGCTGGGCACTAGCTAGTCGTCCTGCGCCCAAACTGCAGAAGTTGAACACATCGCCCGGCAAGGGGCGCGAACAAGTGCACTTTCGGCGCAATCGATAGTTTTGCACACTGGGCAATCTTGCACAGTGTGCAACTTTGTGGGTACCGTAGCGGCATGGACGGATTGCGCGAACGCAAAAAGGCCGACACCCGCAGGGCGCTCAGCGACGCCGCCCTGCATCTGGTCTTCGAGCGCGGGCTGGACAACGTCACCCGCGAGGCCATCGCCGAGCGCGCCGGGGTGTCCCTGCGCACGTTCAACAACTACTTCGCAGGCAAGTACGAGGCGATCGCCTACCGCCAGATCGAGCGAATGCGCCGCAGTCTCACGGCTTTTCGCTCGTGGCCGGCGGGTGAGCCACTCTGGACGGCGATCACCGAATCGGTGCTCGAGCCGCTGCTCGCCGAGATGGGCGAGGATTACGCCCCGACGCGCGCGCAATTGGACCAGCTCGTCGAGCTGAACATGGCCATCGAGGTGCGCAATGCGTTGGCCAACAATCTGATGTCCGAATGGATCGAGGCGATCGCCGAGCGCACCGGGACCGACCCGGCGCGCGACATGTATCCGCGCCTGGTCGCCGCCAGCATCCGTGCCGTCGCCGAAGCGGCCATGGACACCTACATCACCGCCGACCCGCCCGTTCCGATCGTCGGCCTGATGCGCCGCGCCTTCGCCGATGTCGTTGCAGGACTTCCCGAACCGAAGAGGAAATCGTCATGATCGAGAACCACGAAGTCGTCATCTCCGGCGCCGGGCCCAATGGCCTGATGCTGGCCTGCGAACTGGCCCTGGCCGGGATCACCCCGGTCGTCCTCGACGCCCTGCCCGCTGCCGGCGACGAGCCCAAGGCCAACGGCCTTGTCGGGCAAGTGGTTCGGATGCTCGATATGCGAGGCCTGTATTCGGCGTTCACCGGGGAGGACAGGCCGCAGGCCTTGCCGGGATGGATGTTCTCCGGGATGCAACTGGCCTATCCCGACCCGTCCACCAGCCCGATGTACGCGATGATGATGCCGCAGCCCCGGCTGGTCCGACTGCTCGAGAAGCGTGCCCGCGACCTCGGTGTCGATCTGCGGTGGGGTCACGAATTGACGGCGCTCCAGCCGGGTGAGGACGGTGTCGCGCTGAGCGTCGCCACCGCCGACGGCATCTACGAGCTGACCGCCGGCTACCTCGTGGGCGCTGACGGTGGGCGAAGTCTGGTGCGAAAGAGCGTCGGCATCGACTTCCCGGGCACCACGTCGGAGACGGTGGCGCGGCTGGCCCAGGTGGAGGTGCCCGACGAGCTTCGCGCCCCCGACGGTGGCTTGAACATCCCCGGTGTCGGCCATATCGCGTTCGGGCACAACAGGTTCGACAGAGGAATGGTGCTGGCCGGCAGCCTTCAGCCGGGTGTGCTGCTGGTGGGTACCCGCGAGGAGGGGCGCGCCGACGAGGACGGTCCGCTGACACTGGCCGAACTGCGCGCCAGCCTTCAGCGGATCTTGGGCGTCGACGTGCCGCTGGAGGAGCCCCGCGGCCCGGGGCCGCACGCGAAGCGCCGGATCGACGGCCAGAACACCAGGCAGGCCGAGCATTACCGGGCCGGCCGTGTCCTGCTGCTCGGCGACGCCGCCCACGTGCACTCGGCGATGGGTGGCCCCGGGCTGAACCTCGGCCTGCAGGACGCGGTGAACCTCGGCTGGAAAATGGCTGCCGAGGTCAACGGCTGGGCGCCACCCGGACTGCTCGACAGCTATGAGACCGAGCGCCATCCGGTTGGCCGCCGCGTCATGATGCATTCGATGGCCCAGAGCGCGCTGATGGCATCGGGTCCCGAAGTGGCCGAACTGCGTGCGCTTTTCACCGAGCTGATCGCGATCCCTGAGGTCACCCAACACCTGGGGCGGCTGCTCGCCGGCTCGGATGTGCGGTACGACGTCGGTGACGACCACCCGCTGTCCGGCTACCTCGTGCCGGACCTGACCCTCGACGACGGGCGGCCGGTGGCAGGCCTGCTGCACAACGCCCGGCCGGTGTTGCTCGATCTGTGCGGAGGTGCCGCCGCGGCGCAGGCGGCCGACTGGACGGACCGCGTGGACATCGTGCAGGGACAACTGGCCGAGGGCCCCGCCGCCCTTCTCATCCGCCCCGACGGTTACGTGGCTTGGGCCGCAGACGATTTCGAGGAGTCCGATGCCCAGAACCTGAAGGCGGCGCTGTCCCGCTGGTTCGGACACCCCGAGTGAGCCGTCAACGCTGATCCCGGCGGTCCGCTTTGTCGGCATACATCGACTGATCGGCGTGCGCCATGAGGTCGGAGACGCTCTGGTCGGCTCCCGTGTCCGCGGTGTGGCCGACGCTCACGCTGACCTCACACGGGCACCCGTCGCCGGCGCCGAGATCCCGGATGCGTCGGCGAACGTGTTCGGCTGCCGCTCGGACCGAGTGGGGGTCGGAATCGACCAGCCCGACGCAGAATTCGTCACCACCGATGCGGGCGACGAAGTCGTTGGCTCCGACGAGCTTGCGCAGCACCTCGGCGATAGCCACCAGCACGTGATCGCCGGCCATGTGACCGTGTTCGTCGTTGATGGCTTTGAAGTTGTTGACGTCCAACATCAACAGGTTCACGTGCCCGCTACCGAGCCGAGACCGGGACAGTTCTTCCTCCAGGCGTTCCAGAAGCCCGCGTCGGTTCAGCAGCGAAGTCAGGGGATCGGTACTGGCCAGCACCGCGAGCTGGCGCTGCAACGATGTCAGTTCGGTGATGTCGTGGGACGTGCTCAGGACGGTCCGCAGTTCACCGTCGCCGCGGTATTCGGGCACCACTCGGGTCAGGAAATGGCGGAATCCGTGCGAGGTGGGCAGTTCATGCACCTCCTCGGCCGGCGCCCCGCTGGCCAGGACGCGATCGACAAGGGACTCCCACTGGGCCACCAACTCTGGCGGCAGCCCGATCTCCCGCTTGCTCTTGCCAATGAACGCCTGCGGGGACAGGCCGGTCATCTGCTCGATGGCGGGATTGATGTAGAGGTGGCGGTGATTGCGGTCAAGCCGCGCGACGATGTCGGGCAGGGTCTCCACGATCGAGTGGAAGCCGTCGTTGTACCGCTGCCGCGCCGTCGTCCGGCGAACGATGCCCACACAACTCGACGCGTGGTCGTCGATCGCCTGTACGACGCACGTCCACTCCGGTGCGTCGTCGACGTGAAGGACCGACGGCGAACCGTCGCGGTCGGGCCATCCCTGAGCCAGCCGGGCTCGCAGTGCCTCCTCGCCCGGCCAGCCATCGCCGAGAATCGCCACCGCCTCGAACACCGGCGTCCGGTCGACGATCACGACCTCTGCACCGTCGCGCCGGCACAGGAAAGCCGCAACATCGCCCGCGGCAAGCCAATTGAGCCACTGCTCCCCGGTGCTCATGTCTACGGACCTTAGCGGCCTTCGCTGCCCGTCTCATCCGCGCTGCCGAACTTCACCTGATACATCAGCTTGTCGACCCGTGCCAGCAGGTCGAGCGCGGTGGTGTCCTGCTGATCAGCGACGGCGACACCGACGCTCACGCTCACCCCGATCGGCTCGGCGCCGTCCAACATGATGTTGCTGACGCACTCGTCGATCCGCTGGGCGACCTTGCGCGCAGCGGCCTCGCCGGTGTCGACGAGCGCGACGCAAAACTCGTCACCGCCCAGGCGAGCCGCGATGTGATGAGAATCATTTTCGGACAACAGGATTCGACCCACCGCCTCGAGCACTTGATCCCCGCCGGCGTGGCCGAACCGGTCATTGATGCGCTTGAAGTTGTTCAGATCGAGCACCAACAGACTGAGCTCACCGCGCTCGCGTCGCACGCGCGCCAGCTCGGTGTCCAGTCGCGCGACGAAGCTGCGACGGTTGAGCAGCGAGGTCAACGGGTCGGTTCCGGCGAGTTGTTCCAACTGGTGCTGAAGCCGCTTGAGTTCGGTGATGTCGCGGACCACCGACAAGACGGTCTGGACCCGGCCCTCGTGGTCGAACTCCGGTGTCGCGCGACCCAGATAGTGGCGCAGCCCGCTCGGCCCGGGATAGTCGAATTCCAGTTCCACGGGTTCGCCGGTGTCGAAGACCTGCTGATAGGTCGACTGGAAGGCGCCTGCGAGTTCGTCGGATGTGCCGACCTCGTATTGCGTCCTGCCCAGCCGGGTCTCATGCGGGATCCCGGTCAGCCTGGCCATCGGCGGGTTGGCGTAGCGGTAGCGGTACTCGCGGTCGAAGCGGGTGACCACATCGGGCAGGTTCTCCACGATCGAGAAGAACGCGTCGTTCGGTTCCTGCCACGCCGCAGGCAGGCTCAGGATCGCCAGATGGTCGTCGGCGTCACCGTCAAGCGGCTGCAACGCGCACTGCCAGGGCGGGTCGTGTGCCGCCGCGATCGTGAACGGAGCGTCAGCGCCGGACGTCGGCCACTGATCGGTGAGCCGTTCCAGCAACGAACGTTCGTCGAGCCGGCCGGCGAGGGCCTGCATGACACCGACGAACTCTGGTGTGCGGGAGACGATTGCGACTCCGTCGTCGGCCCTGCGACAGTGGAAGGCCGGAACCGCGGCGGCGGCCAGAGCAGCCAGCCAACGATTCGCCGACATCATGCACTCAGTTCGCCAGCGTAGCCCGAATGCCCACGGTGATGTAGGGCAGCGCCAGACCCGTCGAGTTCGCCAGTGCCGGATGTGTGTTCAGCAAGTTGCGCACCTCGTCGAGGGTCTGGGTGCGCACCTGGGCCGGCGAGGTGATGCAGTAGCTGCGCGACGCCACCAGATCGATAAGTGCTTGCGGCGTCAGGTAACTCGTCCACTCAACCCGGTGATGTTCGACGTCGGCGAACGGCTCGGGCAGCGTGGTGGAGTCGTTGAACTGAGCATTCTCGTGCCCGATGATGCGCCCGAGGTCCTTGACCCAGCCCAGGCGTTCGTCCCGGGCGTTCCACACCAATCCCAGCCGCCCACCCGGTCGCAGCACCCGGGCAACTTCGGCGACGGCTCGTTCCGGATCGAACCAGTGCCAGGCTTGCGCGACCAGAACAGCGTCAACGCTGTTGTCGGCCAACGGAATCTGCTCGGCGGTACCGAGCAGCGCCGGGGTGTCGGGCAGTGCCGAGCTGAGCAACTCCAGCATCTCTGCCAACGGATCGACGGCCACCACGTCCAGGCCGCGCTCGACCAGCCGGGTGGTCAGCTTGCCGGTACCGGCACCCAGATCCAGTACGTCGCGAGCGCCGGGCGGCAGCAGCCAGTCGATGGCCTCCGGCGGATACGACGGGCGGCCCCGCTCGTAGGCCGCGGCCTCGGACCCGAAGGACAGCGAGCGTTCCTGCCGTGACTCCGTCACGGCGTGCGGATACTTCTGCCGTCGGCCAGATCGAGCGTCCGGCGGATCAGGTCGCCCACCGCGTCGGTCTCGACGAGGAAGCCGTCGTGCCCGTAGATCGAATCGACGACGTTGAGCCCGGAACAGTTCGGCAGCAGCGCGGCCAGCTCCTGCTGCAGCCGCAGCGGGTACAGCCGGTCGGAGGTGATGCCGCCGACCACCGTCGGCACCGGGCACGACGCCAATGCCGCCGCGATGCCGCCGCGCCCCCGCCCGACGTCGTGGTTGGACAACGTCTCGGTCAGCGTCACGTAGCTGCCTGCGTCGAACCGGTCGACCAGCTTGGCGCCCTGATACTCCAGGTAGCTCTGCACGGCGTACCGGCCGCCGGCCAGCGTGTCCTCGTCGTCCTGGGCGGCATTGCCGAACCGGTTGTCCAGCTCCACCTCACCGCGGTAGGTGAGGTGGGCGAACCGGCGGGCCAGCTGCAGCCCGACGTCGGGGCGGCGGCCGGTGCCGTGATAATCGCCGCCCTGCCAGTTCGGATCGGCCTTGATCGCCGCGATCTGGGTGCTCTGCGTGCCGATCTGGTCGGCGGTCGCGCGGGCTCCGACGGCCAGCACCAGCGCCGCCCGCACCCGGTCGGGATAGCCGACCATCCATTCCAGTGCCCTGGCACCGCCCATCGAGCCGCCCACCAGCGCCGCGACGTCGGTGATGCCGAGCGCTTCCAGCGCGGCCACGTCGGCGTTGACCTGGTCACGCACCGTGATGATCGGGAATCGCGAACCCCAGGGTTTCCCGTCGCGGGCCAGCGAACTCGGCCCGGTCGAGCCGCGGCAGCCGCCCAGAACATTGGTGGCGATCGCGCACCAGCGGGTGGTGTCGATCGGGGCGCCGGGGCCCGCGACACCGTCCCACCAGCCGGGGGTGGGGTGCCCGGGGCCGGCAGACCCGGTCAGATGCGAATCCCCGGTCAGCGCGTGCAGCGCGACGACGACGTTGTCACGGTCTGCGGAGAGCTCGCCCCAGCGCTGCACGGCGATCGACACGTGTTCGAGCACCTCGCCGCTTTCCAGCGTCAGCGGGCCGATGTCGACGACGCCGATTTCACCTTCGGCGGGCAGGGTCATTACGCGTTCATCGCTGATGGTCATGTCAGGCTCACTCAAAGGGCCGCCACGGCCCGCGGCTTCGAGGCATCCGCCGACACGGACTTGGCGGCGGCGAAGCCGCGCTCCAGGTCGGCCAGGATGTCGTCGATGCCCTCGAGGCCGACGGCAAGTCGGACCAGACCCGGAGTGACGCCGGTGGCCAACTGCTCCTCGGCGGACAGCTGCTGGTGAGTGGTCGATGCCGGGTGGATCACCAGCGAACGCACATCGCCGATGTTGGCGACGTGACTGTGTAGCGTGAGTGCGTTGACGAACGCCTTACCGGCCTCGACGCCGCCGGCCAGCTCGAAGGCCAGCACCGCGCCGGTTCCCTTGGGCGCCAACTTCTTTGCCCTCTCGTACCACGGTGAGGTCGGCAGGCCGGCGTAGTTGACCGACACCACGTCGGAATGCCCGGCCAGGTATTCGGCCACCTTCAGCGCGTTGGACACATGGCGTTCGATCCGCAGGCTGAGCGTCTCCAGGCCTTGAGCGATCAGGAAGGCATTGAACGGCGAGGCCGCCGAGCCGAGGTCGCGCAGCAGCTGAACACGCGCCTTGAGTGCATAGGCCGGCGGGCCGAGCTCGGCGAACACCACGCCGTGATAGCTGGGGTCCGGTGTTGTAAAACCAGGGAAGCGTCCGCTTGCGGTCCAGTCGAACGTGCCGCCGTCGACGATCACCCCGGCGATCGCGGTGCCGTGGCCCCCCAGGTACTTGGTCGCCGAGTGCACCACGATGTCGGCGCCGTGGGCGATCGGCTGGATCAGGTACGGCGTCGCAATGGTGTTGTCGACGATCAGCGGAACGCCGTTGTCGTGGGCCACCTTCGAGACCGCCGGAATGTCCAGGATGTCGATTTGCGGGTTGGAGATCGTCTCGCCGAAGAAGGCCTTGGTGTTCGGCCGGACCGCCGCCTGCCACGACTCCGGGTCGTCGGGGTTCTCGACGAACGTCGTCTCGATGCCCAGCTTCGGCAGCGTGTAGTGCAGCAGGTTGTAGGTGCCGCCGTACAGCCGGGGAGAAGACACGATGTGATCGCCGGCCTCGGCGATGTTCAGGATCGCGAAGGTCTCCGCGGCCTGACCGGAGGCCAGGAACAGCGCGGCCACGCCACCTTCGAGGGCGGCGATCCGCTGCTCGACGGTGTCCTGGGTCGGATTCATGATCCGGGTGTAGATGTTGCCCGGCTCGGCCAGCCCGAACAGCGCGGCGGCGTGGTCGGTGTTGTCGAAGGTGTACGACGTGGTGGCGTAGATCGGCAGTGCCCGGGCGTGCGTCGCGGCATCCGGGGTTTGGCCGGCGTGGATCTGCTTGGTCTCGAAGGACCAGTTCGCGGTCGGATCCGCGGTATCTGACGTGCTCATATGAAAAACGAACCTCCATCTGTTCTGGGGGCCCGTTCTGAGCGGACCCGCGCTTGCCGTGCAGCTAGTTGCAGCTGCTCAACCTGGTCTTCACCCGGAGCACCCCACCGCGGTTGGAGGGTTGCCGGCCAGCGAGCCGGGGCTTGACGCTGGCGCTCATGACCGCTTCAGAGCATAGCGGACCTTCGTAACGGGAGGCCAGCGGGATATCCGGCGTCATGCGGGTACGACTGTGACGCAGACCTCTCAACAGATACGACGACGGCGATCACGTAGGTTCAAAAGCGACGCGATACTGATAGCCGCCAAAGCACCTGACTGACCGCCCGGGAGACAACAGCACATGAGCGCCGAGAACCCGACCATCATCTACACGCTCACCGATGAGGCGCCGCTGCTGGCGACGTATGCGTTCCTGCCGGTGTTGCGCACGTTCGTCGAGGCGGCCGGCATCGACGTCAAGACCAGCGACATCTCGGTGGCCGCGCGCATCCTCGCCGAGTTCAGCGACCGGCTCACCGACGAGCAGAAGGTGCCGGACAACCTGGCCGAACTCGGCGCGCTGACCCAGGACCCGAGCGCCAACATCATCAAGCTGCCCAACATCAGCGCCTCGGTACCGCAGCTGGTCGCGGCCATCAAAGAGCTCAAGTCCAAGGGTTACGACCTGCCGGACTTTCCTGGCGATCCGAAGACCGACGAGGAAAAGGAGATCCGTCAGCGCTACGGCAAGATCCTCGGCAGCGCGGTGAATCCGGTTCTGCGCGAAGGCAACTCAGACCGTCGCGCTCCCAAGGCGGTCAAGGAGTACGCCAAGAAGCACCCACACAGCATGGGGCAGTGGTCGCAGGCGTCGCGCACCCACGTGGCGACCATGAAGACCGGTGACTTCTACCACGGCGAGAAGTCGATGACGCTGGATAAGGACCGCACCGTGAAGATGGTGCTGACGCCCAAGACCGGTGACCCGATCGTGCTCAAGCCCGAGGTCAAGCTCGACAACGGCGACGTCATCGACAGCATGTTCATGAGCAAGAAGGCGCTGATCGACTTCTACGAGAAGGAGATCGAGGACGCCTACAAGACGGGCGTGATGTTCTCGCTGCACGTCAAGGCCACCATGATGAAGGTGTCGCACCCGATCGTGTTCGGCCACGCGGTGAAGGTCTTCTACAAGGACGCCTTCGCCAAGCACGGAAAGCTGTTCGACGAGCTCGGCGTCAACGTCAACAACGGCCTGTCCGACCTCTACGACAAGATCGAATCGCTGCCGGCCTCGCAGCGTGAAGAGATCATCGAAGACCTGCACAAGTGCCACGAGCACCGGCCGGAACTGGCGATGGTGGACTCGGCCAAGGGCATCTCGAACTTCCACTCGCCGTCCGACGTGATCGTCGACGCCTCGATGCCCGCGATGATCCGGCTCGGCGGCAAGATGTACGGCGCCGACGGCCGCACCAAGGACACCAAGGCCGTCAACCCGGAGTCGACGTTCTCCCGGATGTACCAGGAGATGATCAACTTCTGTAAGACCCACGGTCAGTTCGATCCGACCACGATGGGCACCGTTCCCAACGTCGGCCTGATGGCGCAGAAGGCCGAGGAGTACGGCAGCCACGACAAGACCTTCGAGATCCCGGTCGACGGCGTAGCCGACATCGTCGACGTCGACACCGGCGAGGTGCTGCTGTCGTGGGACGTCGAGGAGGGCGACATCTGGCGCATGCCGATCGTCAAGGACGCCCCGATCCGCGACTGGGTCAAGCTGGCGGTCAACCGGGCACGGCTGTCCGGCATGACGACGGTGTTCTGGCTCGACGACGAGCGTCCGCACGAGAACGAGTTGCGCAAGAAGGTGAAGGCCTACCTCGCCGAAGAGGACACCGAGGGCCTCGACATCACGATCCTGCCGCAGGTGTGGGCCATGCGGTACACCCTCGAGCGGGTGATCCGCGGGCAGGACACCATTGCCGCTACCGGCAACATCCTGCGCGACTACCTCACCGACCTGTTCCCGATCCTGGAGCTGGGCACCAGCGCCAAGATGCTGTCGATCGTGCCGCTGATGGCCGGCGGCGGCCTGTACGAGACCGGTGCCGGCGGGTCGGCGCCCAAGCACGTCCATCAGCTGGTGGAGGAGAACCACCTGCGCTGGGATTCCCTCGGTGAGTTCCTCGCGATCGGCGCCAGCCTCGAGGATCTGGGCAACAAGACCGACAACCCGAAAGCCAAGGTGCTGGCGACGACGCTGGACACCGCGGTCGGAGAGTTGTTGAACGCCAACAAGAATCCGTCGCGCAAGGCAGGCGAGCTGGATAACCGCGGTAGCCAGTTCTACCTCGCGCTGTATTGGGCTCAGGCACTTGCCGAGCAAACCGAGGACAAGGAACTGGCCGAGCATTTCGCGCCGCTCGCCAAGACCCTCGCCGAGAACGAGGACGCGATCATCGCCGAACTGGCCGAGGTGCAGGGCCAGGCCGTTGATATCGGTGGGTACTACTACCCGGACCGGGAGAAGACCACTGCGGTGATGCGGCCTTCCAAGACCTTCAACTCCGTGCTCAGCTAGCTCCGGCCTCCGGCTGCCGCACCGGTGGCACGTGGGCGTCGACCCATTCGGTGATCAGGTTCGTGACCCGATCCGGGGCCTCGAACATCGGGATGTGCCCGACACCGTCGAGATGGGTGACCTTGGTGATTTCCGGGATGTTCGTGTGGAAGTGCTTGGTGAACCGTGGATGCGGCAGCACCCGGTCACGTTCACACACCACGAGGTGCGTCGGGACCGACAACTCGGTCAGCTCCATCAGTCCCGGCATCAGCAACGCCTTGATCAGCAGCTGGTAGTAGGCCGGACAGTGCGTGACGTCGTCGAGGATCTCCTGCAGCTGCACCTCGGTCACACCCCGCGGGGTGGCGCTGATCGGCACCGTGGCGGCGGCTTTGACGCCAGGCAGGCGCAGCGCGCGCTCGCCCAGTAGCCGGGCGGTCAGCCACACCGGCAGGCCGGCGACGAACTTGCCGACGATCTCGTATTTCACCGGTGACCAGCGGTGCCAGCCGCCGGCCGGCGCGATTCCGGTCAGTGTCCTGGCCCGGCCGCGTCGCTCGAGCTCGAAGGCCACCCAGCCGCCCAGCGAGTTGCCGACGATATGGGCGGTGTCCCAGCCCATCTCGTCGAGCTGGCGCTCGACGTGGTCGGCCAGGGTCGAGGAGTCCAGGATCAACGACCGGCTGCGCGGGCCACCGTTGTGACCGGCCATCGACGGCGCGAACACCTCGAAGCGGCCGGTCTCGGCCAGCGCGGGCGCAACCTCGGACCAGACGTAGGAGGACATCATGAACGGGTGCAGGAGCAGGATCGGTTCGCCGGCACCTAGACGGATTGATTCGCGGGTCGCCACAACCAGACCGTAAAGGTGATACCGCCGGTACCGCAAGATAGGTTTTCTCCCGTGATCGTGACCACCATCAATGTCAACGGCGTCCGGGCCGCTGTCCGGCAGCGGTCCGCCGAGAACCTCGGTCTGCTGGCCTGGCTGTCGCAGACCGCGGCCGACGTCGTGTGCCTGCAGGAAACCCGCTCCGACGACGAGCAGATCGCCGAGGCGCTGGCCCCGGCGGTGGCCGACGGCTGGCATCTGGCCTCGGCCAGCCCGCATCTCAAGGGGCGCAGCGGGGTGGCGATCCTGTCCCGGACCCCGTTCGCGGCGGTCCGGATCGGCTTGGCGGCAACCGAATTCGAGCTACACGGCCGCTACGTCGAGGCAGATCTGGCCGGTGGTGAAACGGTCGCCAGTGTGTACGTCCACACCGGCGAAGCAGGCACCGACCGCCAGCTGGAGAAGGAACGGTTCATGGCTGCGCTGGCCAAGCGGATGACGGAGCTGACCGCCGATGGACGCGACGCGGTGATCTGCGGCGACTGGAACATCGCCCACACCGAAAACGACATCAAGGCCTGGAAGGCCAACGTCAAGAAGGCCGGCTTCCTGCCCAGCGAGCGGCAGTGGCTCACCGACCTGCTGGACTCCGGCTGGGTGGACGTCATGCGGCGGCTCAATCCCGATGTCGCCGGCCCGTACAGCTGGTGGTCGTGGCGCGGTAAGGCGTTCGACAACGACGCAGGCTGGCGCATCGACTACCACCTGGCCAGTGAGAACCTGGCGGCCCGCGCTGTGGCCGCCCGCGTCGAGAAGCCGGCCCTGTATGCGCTGCGCTGGTCCGACCACGCTCCGGTGACCGTCGAATTCGGCTGAGCCGACACGAATGGGCCGGTCGCCTCGGGGGGATGAGGCAACCGGCCCATGGTCTTGGTGGTCTAGTAGCTTCCGTTGATCCAGGCGCCCCACGG
The DNA here is from genome assembly GCF_002086695.1 of Mycolicibacterium rhodesiae. GTDB lineage: Bacteria > Actinomycetota > Actinomycetes > Mycobacteriales > Mycobacteriaceae > Mycobacterium > Mycobacterium rhodesiae. The sequence continues at coordinate 739 of NZ_MVIH01000019.1, read as the reverse complement.
GACGTACGTCGTGGCCGGGGTGGCGTAGGTGGTCGGGGCGTAGAAGTTGCCGGTCGATGAGCTGTCGGTGTACGGCGAGTAGTCGTTCAAGGTAGTCGTCGCGCTGGCCGGTCCGGCGAACGCGAGGGCGGCACCACCGATGACGGCGGCGGCGAGGGCGGGGGCTGCGATCAAGGCCTTGAGGCGGTTCGTGGTCATGACTCAAATCATTCGCTGCCAGATCCAACTCGTCGATCGGCCGCTCAGCCGGTTTTCGTGTCCACCGATCGGGGGACAGCTGTGCACGGCCCTTTGCTCCAAACGCAGTCGCCGAGTCCCCTGACGTGTGCGACAAATCTCGCCCGGGCGGCGGCGGTCTATGGATACGCTGTCAGCCCGACGGGAGTCTGTCCTGTACAAGCCGGGGGGCGCACAGTGGCACAACGCAAACGACGATTGGGTGCGGCCGCCTTTGCGGTGGGGGTGTGGCTGGCCGGTCCGCAAGCCGTCGGCGTTGCCAATGCCGACGCGCCGGAGACGGATTCGTCATCGGTAGCTGCGAAGAACACCCAGCCGCGCCCGACTCGCACCGCGAGATCAGCTCGCCCGGCGCCGCCCGCTGGTGCGGTGTCGCGGGCCGGCGTGAAGTCCAAGGTGTCGACAGTGCCGCGATCGGTGCGGCCGGTGTCGGTGCCTTCTGGTGTGGTGCAGTCGGTTTCGGGGGTGGGGTTGGCGCGTCGTGTGCCGGTTGCGGGGGGTG
>NZ_MVIH01000018.1 GCF_002086695.1 Mycolicibacterium rhodesiae | reverse complement strand
AGCAGAGCCTGGAAACCGGTGAGCCCGGCCGCAATTCCGGCCTGGATCGTGGTCGCCAGCTGACCCGTGAACGTGGTGAACGCGTTCGCGAGAACGCCCAGCGTCGGGTTGAGCGCCGCCAGCGCACCGGTGAGGGCGTTGACGAAGGCCTCTGGGGTCGGGAAGTCGCCCAGAGCCGCGTTGAATGCCGCCGCCAGCGTGGCGCCACCGTTCACCAGAGCCTGGAGGAGGTCACCCACGCTGCCGATCTCGCCCTGGAGCGCCAGCATCAGCTGCAGGCCCAGGTTGGCGTTGATGTTGGTGAAGGCCTGAACCAGCGTGGTGATGAACGCCGCCGGGTTCGGGAACGCCGACAACGCAGCCTGGAAGGCCGCGAACAACGCGCTGCCACTGTCGGCGAGCGCGGTGAGCACTGCCTGGAACATGTCGACCTTGGCCGTGATCGCCGCGCGGACAACGTCTCCCAGCGCACCGGTGAGGTTGGTGATCACGTTGGCGACGATGCCGAGCGTGGGGTTGACGGCGGACAGCGCAGCCTCGAACGCCGCCGCGAAGTCGGCCGGCGTCGGGAAGCCCGCGACCGCGGCGTTGAATGCCGCGGCAAGAGCGGCTCCGCCGGCGATCAAGGCGTTGGCCAACGCCTCCGCGTTCAGGTCCAGCGCCAGGTTCAGGTTCAGTGCCGCATTCAGCGCGGCCTGGAGCGCCAGCCCGAGATTGACATCGATGTTGGAGAAGGCCTGAACCACCGCGTCGATGAACGCCTGCGGGTTCGGGAATGCGGCAATGGCGTTGTCGACTGCGCGGGCGAGCGTGCTCCCACCGTCGAGCAGGCCGTCGACGACGGACTGCAGAGCGGTGTTGCCCGAACCGATCCCGGCGATCAGGGTCGACTGCAGGGCATCGCCAAACTGCGTGATCGCGGTGTCAGCGGCGCTGTTGAGGGCGTTGAGTCCGCCCTTCACACCGTTCCACCCGTTGTTGATGGCTTGGATCACGTCTTCAAGTGAGGACAGTGAAACGTCGGCAAGAGCCGACATAGCGCGATCACGCACCAGATGGAGATCCGGCGGTGTCACCTGGATGGGCGCCAGCACAATCGCGCTGGCCCCGAAGACTGCCACCCCCGCGGTCAGATACGACCGAACAGCAACGTCCATGACTATCCCTTCAAAATGGCTGTGCCCCGACAAGCGCGAACATACCTGAGAAGAACCTAAGTAGCCAAGTGTTTGCTCTCAGATTTTTGGCGTTGCTGTGTCGAATCCGTGATCCATTCGTTTCAAGTTAGCTAGATCGAAATTAGCCGATCTTATTTAACGTGTACGCATATATCGATACAGCAAATACTTGTGCGTCCGCTGCCCACCCGGCTGGCGCTGCCCGTCGCGGTGGGGCCATGCTGGGGCACAGCCAGCGCGTAAGCACACCTAATGAGGTAACCGGACCCCCGCTGCGCCCGGGATCGCGGCCACCGCGACCCCACCGGTCCGCAGCACAATAACCGTGAGCCAAGCGAACGATCAGCAAGCACCAGTGCGCCAGGTGCGCCGCGCCGTCCCGTTCGCTGCTGCTGGCAGGTGGGCGTTCCGGGCACTGGAAAAAATTCGTCGCGAATCGCGATCGCGACACGCCGCCTGGGTGGCGGGGGGCCGGTCGTGGGAGCGCTCAGCACGATGGACGCTCAACAGCGCGACCAGTTTGCAGAAACCGGTTTGAACCGCGCTGCGATGGGGAACATCGCGGTCGACGCAGCTCGGTGCCGAGTACCGGCGGGACCAGTCAGGGAGTGCCCAGGTGACGGGTTCTACGACTGGGGTAACGCAGTTGAGTCGCAGCGCGATAACTATTCGCTGGGATAGCTCGATTATCGCCGTTTTGCTTGCGTTGTGAGTTAACTACAGGTCATTTATTGACCTGTGCAACTCGGAATAACCTGAGAATTCCTGAGAGCCTCTTGACGACGTCGGAATTCGGTCAGCAAACGACTCACGGTGCGGTGCCGGCAGGTTTCCAGCACCTTGGATCCGAACAAGTGAGGGCTCTATACCCACCTCACGCCGGAATTAACCCCGATGCAGAAAGCCGCTCTCATCAGGCGCGCGACCGGTACGCCAGGATCGCGGGCGGCGAGGCCGGCGTGCCCCGGCGTCGCGCGCGGGCGGGGGTTGGGTCAGGTGGGTCGGCTTACTTCGACCGAGGAAGGCTCAGCACCTGCGCAGCGATGATGTTGCGCTGGATCTCCGAAGTGCCGCCGGCGATCGTTCCGGAGAAACTGCGGGCATGACGCTCGAACCAGCTGGCGAAGTAGTGGTCCAGATTGAGGTGCGCATAGGGCCCGGTGCTGGACGGGTGTACCAGCCCATCGGATCCGCTTGCCGTGAGCGCGTATTCGGACGCTCGCAGCTCAGCCTCGGAACCGAACAGCTTGACCACCGACACCGAGGCCACGTCGGTTTCGCCGCGTGCAGCCTTGGCCAGTCCCGAAGAACCCATCAGTCGCAATGCCTGGTAGTCCATGATCATCGACGCGTACTGGTCTTTTTCCAGCGGCGTCTTCGGCTCGAAGTCCCCGATCATGTTGGCGATCCGGTCGGCGAAGCCCAGCCACATCATCGTGCGTTCGTGGCCCAGGGAACCGTTGGCCACTCCCCAACCACCGTTGAGAGGGCCGACCAGGTTCTCCGCGGGCACCCGGACATCGGTGAAGAAGACCTCATTGAAGTCCTTGTCGTCGATCCCGCAGATCGATGCGAACGGCCGGCAGACCACCCCGGGAAGGTCGGTCGGGATCAGCAGCACGCTGATGCCCTTGTGCTTCGGGGCGTCCGGGTCGGTCCGAACGAACGTCAGCAGAAAATCGGCGTCATGGGCCCCTGAGGTCCACACCTTCTGTCCGTTCACCACGAAGTGGTCGCCGTCCCGGACGGCGCGGGTGCGCAGGGAGGCCAGGTCCGATCCCGCGCTCGGCTCGCTCATGCCCAGCGATGCGGTCTTCTCGCCCTTGAGCACGGGTACCGCCCACTGGTGCTTCTGCTCGTCGGATCCGAATGAGATCAGTGACGCCGCAATGATGTTCACACCTTGCGGGTTGAAGCTGTGATAGATCCTGCGACGGCAGAGCTCCTCGAGATGGACGAACTGCTGCAGGATCGAGGCGTTGCGGCCGCCGAACTCAGGCGGCTGACCGGGCAGGAGCCAGCCGTTGTCGAACAACAGCCGTTGCCAGCGCCTGGCCCAGGCCGGCATGTGTGACACCGAGCGTGGCCGCTCCTGGGTTTCGGCCTCGCCGGGCAGGTTGGCATCGAGGAACGCACTGAACTCCTCGCGAAACGCCTCGACCTCGGGATCGAACGAAAGTTGCATGTCAGAGCTCCCGGTACTCGTCGGCGATCACGGCGCGGTGTTCGGCGGCGCCGCCCAGCATGAGCTCACCGGACTTGGCCCGCTTGAGCGCGAATTGGAGGTCGTTCTCCCACGTGAACCCCATGGCACCGAACAATTGCAGGCCGTGCCGGAAGACGACCGACTGGCAGTCGCCGGCAGCGGCCTTCGCCATCGCGGCGGCCACTCGGCGGCGCGGATCGTCGGCGCTGATGGTCAACGCGGCGAAGTAGGCCAGGGCACGAGCCCGCTCGATCGCGACGTGCATGTCGACCGCTTTGTGTTGCACCGCTTGGAAGGAGCCGATCGGTACTCCGAACTGGTGCCGATCCCGGACGTGCTGGAGAGCCAGATCGAGGATCCGCTGACACGCCCCGACCGTCGTGATCGCGACTCCGGTCAGTGCGACGTGGCGGGCCCGCTCGGGGTCAGCGTGCACCCGATCGTCGTCGGACACCACCACACCGGGAAAGGTGACGTCGGCGACGTGCATGACCGGATCGAACACCGAGACCCGGGTGACGGTGGCGACGGCGGCGTCGACGAGGAACACGCCGGCGTCGGTCACCACCGCGAGCTTCTGAGCCCGGTCGGCGTCCAGGACGTACCGGGAGGTTCCGGACAGCACCCACCCGCTGCTGGCGCGATGAGCGGTGACGCCCTCGAAGACGGCGGTCCCCGCCTGCCGCGGGTCGTAGCGATCACCGGCCAGCGGCGCGAACTGGGTGAGGGTGGCCAGGAACGGCGTCGGGTCCGTCGCCCGGCCGAACTCCTCCAGCACGATCGCCAGCTCAACCGCGTTCTCTGGTTCGGCCAGCTCTGTCCAACCGGCATCTACATAGGACTCCCATAGCGGGGTCGGATCGACGCCATCCTCGGCGATTCCGCGGATCAGCGACGCCGGGCACTGCTTGGCTACCGTGTCGCGCACAGTGTCCTGCCACAACCGCTGATCAGCATCGAATTCCAACAGCACTCGCCGCCTCCTACCCGGGGCCCAGAACACCCGAATGGAAATCTAATTCTCTATTCGTGAACCGTAGGTTCTCCTAAGACGGTATCGCACTCTACCGGCTGATTTGCTTGCTGCCTACGGTCGGTTGAGGCAAAGTGGTAACGAGGTTCTACTCTCACTCGTGAGAACAGTATTCTTGCTCTTGAAGAACTTGGGTACGTCGCAGACGGACCTCCGGAAGGCGGCTTTGGTGATAGAGCACCGCGACGGGACGACGACTCCCGTCATCGACGCGAGCGTGCACATCTTCTTCGGGTCCACTCCCGAGCTGCGCGGCGTGATGCGGGAGCCGTTCAAGAGCCGCGGCTTTCCCGACTACGAAATGGACTGGTACGGCGCGCCTGGCGGCGAATATCTCGAGGGGACTCGCGGGCCGGACCGTCAGTACCCGGGTTCCGATCCGGCCTTCGTCGCACGGCAACTGTTCGACGATCGCGGCGTCGATGTCGCGGTGTTGCATCCGATGGGCCGCGGCATCATGCCCGACCGGCACCTGGGGACGGCGATCCTGGCTGCCCACAACGAGATGCTGGTGTCGCGCTGGCTGGATCATCCCGAACTCGGTGAGCGCTTCCGCGGCACCATCCGGGTCAACCCCGACGACATCCGCGGCGCGTTGCGGGAGATCGAGAAGTACAAGGATCACCCGCGCGTCGTCCAGATCGGTATCCCGCTGCAGTCCCGCGAACTCTATGGCAAGCCGCAGTTCTGGGATCTGTGGGAGGCGGCCGCCGACGCGGGCCTGCCGGTGGCCACCCACATCGAAACCGGTGAGGGCATCGCGTTCCCCCCGACGCCGTCCGGGCATACCAGGACCTACGAGCAGTACCTGGGCTTCAGTTCGCTGAACTACATCTATCACCTGCTGAACCTCATCGCCGAGGGCGTGTTCGAGCGCATGCCGGACCTGAAGTTCGTCTTCGCCGACGGCGCCGGCGACATGTTGACACCGTTCATGTGGCGGATGGACTGCTTCGGACGGCCGCACCTGGAGCAGACTCCGTGGGCGCCGAAAATGCCCAGCGACTATCTGCCCGGGCACGTCCACTTCATCCACAACAGCCTCGACGGGCCTGGCGAAGCCGACTTCGCCGACGAGTGGCTGTCCTTCACCGGCAAGGAGGACATGCTGATGTTCGGCTCGAGCTATCCGCACTGGCATTGCGGCGATGTCCGCGCTCTGCCCAGCGCGTGGACCGCGCAGCAGCGCGAGAAAGTCTGCTGGCGCAACGCCGCGGCGCTCTACGGCATAGACATCCCCGCAGGCGTCGGAACACACTGACTCGCACAGAGAGCTAAGGAGATCACGATGACTCTCGCCCACAGCCAGGAGCGAGTCGCTCCCGCCGAACGTATCGCGATCCGGTGCGTCGACTCAGATGTGCACCCGGTGCCCAAACGGGGCGTGCTCCAGGAGTACATCCCTGAGCCGATACGTACCAAGTACTTCAGGAACCATCGGGTCGGCGAGACGATCTACTACGACGCTCCCGATTACGCGCACGCCTACGCGATGCGCGTCGACACCTTCCCCGATGACGGCGAATTCGCCTGCAGCGACCCCGACCTCGCGCTGCGGCAGGCCATCATGGAGGCCGGCGCGGACGTCTGCATCCTCGAACCCGCCCACGCACCCTGCCGGATACCCGAAGCCACCGCGGCGCTGTCCTACGCGCACAACACCTGGCAGGCCGAGCACTGGCTGGACAGCAAGACCAACTGGCACGAACGCTGGCGCGGTTCGATCCTGGTCGCCATCGAGGACCCTGAAGGCGGCGCCCGGGAGATCGAGAAGTGGGCCGAGCACCCATACATGGCCCAGGTGATGATCAAAGCCGAGCCGCGACCTTCGTGGGGCGACCCGAAATACGACCCGATCTGGGCGGCGGCCGTCAAGGCGAACAAACCGGTCAGCTGCCACCTGTCGCGGGGTTTCTTCGAGACCCTGCCGATCCCGCCGGTCGGCTTCCCCAGCTACAACCACGATTTCATGGTCAGCTACTCACTGTTGGCCGCAAACCAGGTGATGAGCATGATCTTCGACGGGCTCTTCGACCGGTTCCCCACCTTGCGAATCGTGTTCGTGGAGCACGCCTTCAGCTGGATTTTGCCGCTGATGTGGCGGATGGACGCCATCTACGAAGCGCGCAAGTCCTGGCTGGACATCAAGCGCAAGCCCAGCGAATACGTCAAGGACCACATCAAGTTCACCACCCAACCGCTGGACTATCCCGAGGACAAGACCGAACTGCTGCGGGCCTTCGAATGGATGGAATGCGAGAAGATTCTGCTGTTCTCGTCCGACTATCCGCATTGGACCTACGACGACCCGCGCTGGCTGGTCAAGCACCTGCCCGAGCATGCGCGCGAAGCGGTGATGTTCCGCAACGGGATCGAGACGTACGGCCTGCCCGACACCGTCCCGGCCCTCGAGGGTCAGACGCGGGTGTTCTGAGCAGATGACCAAACCCGAGAAACAGCCCCGCCTCGCGCAGGGCCGAGAGCATGTCGTCGCCAGCGTGGACGAAATTCCCCCCGGCACGCACAAATTGGTGCCGATCGGCCGGCATGGCGTCGGGGTGTACAACGTCAACGGCACGTTCTACGCGATCGCCAACTACTGCCCGCACGAAGGCGGCCCGTTGTGCTCGGGACGCCCCCGGGGGCGCAACATCGTCGACGAGAGCGTTCCGGGCGACGCGGTGATGGTGCGCGATCTCGAATACATCTATTGCCCCTGGCACCAGTGGGGATTCGAGCTGGCGACCGGCACGACGGCGGTCAAACCGGAGTGGAGTATCCGCACTTACCCGGTACGCGTAGTGGGCGATGACGTTCTGGTGATGGCATGAGCGACGCTTGCGGAGCGAATCAACGGCGGATGAGTACGCCGGTGACCGCGGGTCCGCAGTTGCGCGACGGCGAACAGGTCATGACCATCAACGGCGGAAACGTCGTCTACGAGATCCTGGGCGAAACAGGTGATTTCATCGCCTTGACGCCCGGCGGCCGGTACAGCAAGGACATCGAGGGCTTGCGACCGCTGGCCGAGGAGCTGGTCAAGGGCGGCTACCGGGTTCTGTTGTGGGACCGGCCCAACTGCGGGAAGTCCGACCTCCAGTTCTACGGGCAGAGCGAATCCCACATGCGCGCCGAGACATTGCACGGGTTGATCACCGGATTGGGTATCGGTCCCTGCATCATCGCCGGCGGCTCGGGCGGCGCCCGCGACTCTATCCTGACCACGATCCTGTACCCCGAGATCGCCACCAAGCTGGTGACATGGAACATCGTCGGCGGCGTCTACGGCAGCTTCGTGCTGGGCTCCTACTATCTGGTGCCCAGCATCCTCGCGGTGCGGGGCCTCGGGATCAAAGGCCTTCTGCACGTAGATGAATGGAAGGAGCGCATCGCCGAGAACCCGGTGAACAAAGAGCGCATCCTTGCGATGGACTCCGACGAGTTCCTCCGGGTCATGCTGCGCTGGCTCAACGCGTTCGTGCCCAAGCCCGGTCAGGCGATCCCCGGCGTCGACGACGAGTTCTTCGGCGACATCAAGGTGCCGACCCTGATCATTCGCGGCGGCGAGAACGATTGGGACCACCCCAAGCGCACCTCACTCGAGGTGAACTGCCTCATCAAGGGTTCCACGCTCATCGATCCGCCGTGGCCGGAGGATGCCTGGGAGCGCGCCGGTGAGGACCGTGCATCCGGAAAGGTCAAACACTTCAACATGTTCGACACCTGGGTGCAGGCGGCCCCGGCCATTCTGGACTTCCTGGGCCGATGAGCATCCGGTGGTACTCAGACCAGGTGGATGTGGATCTCGCAGTTGGTCGACGCCTCCAACGCGGTGTGCACCCGGCTCTCCGGGATGCGCGCCATGTCGGCCTTGCTCAGCGTGACGTCCAGAATGTCGTAGCCGTCGTCGCCCGCGATTCGGGCGATCTCACCGCGCAGGCCGAACCCCGCCAGCACCCCGTGCGCATCCTCGTCGGTCCCGCGGCTGACGTAGGTAACCACACCGATCACCGGTTCGGTGCCGAATGCCTTGGCGCACAAGGTGACACCGACCGTCGTCAGATCGGCTGGCGAGGCGTTGCCGATCAGCAGTTCGGCCTCCCTGCGGCCGCGCGGCATCGCAGCCAGGTTGTTGTCGACCACGGTCACACCGCTGTCATCGGCGAGCGTGCGCAGCGCCGTTACCCCCTCGGCGAGCTGCGCCGGCGTCAGCTCACCGGCCGGGTCGACATCGACACGCACCACCGCCGTTCTCATGGGCCTCAGCCTAGCGATCTCGCGCCGGGTGCCCGAATCAGAAGAGGTGACCGATGAATGCCACCGCACCCCCGGGCACAGCCTTGACCGTCGCCTGCGCACCGGGAATCACCCCGCGGCTGTTGCGACTGCCCGCAACGGTGGAGAGCATGAGCGCGTACATGTCCGTCGGCGGATACTCGCCGTTGGACAGCGCCGAGAGCCTGCTCGCCGAGGTGGAGGGCTCGGGCTTGCTCGGTCGCGGGGGCGCCGCCTTCCCGCTGGCGGTCAAACTGCGCACAGTGCGCGCCGCGCACACCCGCGGCCATGACACCGTCGTGCTGGCCAACGGCGAAGAAGGCGAGCCCGCGTCAGTGAAGGACCGCTGGCTATTGCGCCACCGTCCGCACCTGGTGCTCGACGGCGTGCGACTGGCCGCCCGCCTGGTCGGCGCCCAGCACGCCTACGTCTACGTCTCCGATCTCGACGCGGCGCGCGCCGTCGACGACGCGCTCAGCGAAGTAGGCTTCGATACGCTTGGCGGCCTTCAGATTTCGATCGTCACAGTAGCCGCCGGTTACGTGGCCGGTGAGGAAACCGCTGCGGTCCGCGCCGTCAACGGCGGGCCGGCCAAACCGACCGACAAGCCGCCACGGCCGTTCCAGCACGGCGTCGCAGGACATCCCACTCTGGTGAGCAACGTCGAGACGCTGGCGAACCTGCCCTATCTCCGACGCAACGGCGCCGCGGCATTCCGGTCGGCAGGTACGGCGGCCTCGCCGGGCACCTTCCTGATGACGATCACCGGCGCCGGACGGCCGCCGGCCCTCTACGAGGTGCCCCACGGCATGCCGTTCCGCGATCTGCTTGCCCTACACGGTGTTTCGCCGGACTCGGTGCAGGGCGCCTTGATGGGCGGATACTTCGCCGGGTTGTTGAATCGCGAAGTGCTCGACACCACCTTGGATCACGAGACGTTCCGCGAGCTCGGATGCGGCCTGGGTTGTGGCGCGGTGGCGGTTCTGACCGACGACTGTCCGGTGGCCGTCGCGGCGGCGGTGCTCGCCTACTTCGACCGGGAGAACGCCGGGCAGTGCGGGTCGTGCTTCAACGGCACGGCGGCAATGGCCGCGGCCGCAGGAGCGCTGCGCGACGGCGCAGCCACCGCCGACGACGTGGCCCGTCTGGAACGCTGGTCAGTTGTGCTGCGCGGCCGGGGTGCCTGCGCCACCCTCGACGGCGCGGCCAATGTAGCGGGCAGCCTGCTCAAGCATTTTCCCGCGATTGTCGAAGAACATCTGGCCGGCGCCTGCGATCCGTGCGGGGCGAGCCGATTCAGCGCCCAGCGTCCCTACGAGGTTGAGGCGGTGACGCACCCATGAGCGGTGAGATCCGAATTCGGTTGGACCGGACGCTCTGTGACGGCTTCGGCGCCTGCGCCAAGCACGCGCCCAGGCACTTTTCGCTCGACGACTGGGGCTATGCGTCGCTGGTCGGGGACGGCAGGGTGGCCGAGACCGATCGCGACGATGTCCTGCGAGCGCTGTTCGACTGCCCGGTGCACGCGATCATCGAGATCAGCGACGACGAGTTCGACGGCGGGACCAGGCCTGCGGGCACACCGGCCGACGAATCACCGGTCTTCGAGGCCCGCTGGGGCTACGCCCAGTGACCCGCGCCCCGCTGCCTCAGGTCACCGGCGAGAACGAGTTCTTCTGGACCGCGGGAGCCGACGGCACCCTGCGCATCCAGGAGTGCCAAGGGTGTTGCTCGCTGATCCATCCGCCGCAGCCCGTGTGCCGGTACTGCGGAAGCCACGACCTCAAAGCGCGGCCGGTCAGCGGCAAGGCGGTGCTGTCGGCGTTCACCGTCAACCAGCGGTTCAGCATCCCGGGTTTGCCCGCGCCCTACGTGGTGGCCCAGGTGGCGATTCAGGAGGATCCACGAGTCCGTTTGACCACCAACATCATCGACGTCGACCCCGCCGATCTCGAACTCGGCCAGCTCGTCGAAGTCGTGTTCGAGCAGAACGACGACGTGTATCTGCCGCTGTTCCGTCCGGTGACTCCGAAACAGATCGCCGAGCAGCCTGCCGACGAGATCGCGCCGCAGGACTTCGCCAAACATGTCCGGCCGCCGCTGACCAGCACCAAGTTCGAGGAGCGGTCGGCGATCACCGGGATCGGCGCATCACGGCTGGGGCGCCGCCTGATGGTGAACCCACTGTCGTTGACCGTCGAGGCCTGCGAAGCCGCGGTCGCCGATGCCGGCCTGACGTTCGCCGATATCGACGGGTTGTCCACCTACCCTGGCCTCGACATCGCCGGCATGGGCGAAGGTGGGGTGACCGCGTTGGAGAGCGCGCTGGGGCTGCGCCCGACGTGGATCAACGGTGGGATGGACACCTTCGGCCCTGGCGGCTCCATCATCGCGGCGATGATGGCCGTCGCCACCGGGATGGCCCGGCACGTGCTGTGCTTCCGGACGCTGTGGGAGTCGACCTTCCAGGAGCTGCTCAAGCAGGGCAAGATGGCGCCGCCCGGCGGGGCGCGCACCAGCAGCTGGCAGATGCCGTTCGGCGCGACGTCGGCCGCACATACGTTGGCGCTCAACGCCCAACGGCACTTCGCCCGGTACGGCACCACCCGCGAGACGCTGGGCTGGATCGCGATCAATCAGCGGACCAACGCCGCGCTGAATCCGACCGCCATCTACCGTGACCCGATGACGATGGAGGACTACCTGTCGGCGCGGCCGATCACCACGCCGTTCGGGCTCTACGACTGCGATGTGCCCTGTGACGGCGCGGTCGCCGTGATCGTCTCCGCCGTGGAGACCGCCCGCGACCTGCCCAAGCCGCCGGTGTTGTTCGAGGCGGTCGGCACCCAGATCGTCGAACGCACCGACTGGGATCAGACCACGCTGACCCACGAGCCGCAGGTGCTGGGCCAGTCGGCGCATCTGTGGACGCGAACCTCCCTGCGTCCCAGCGATGTCGACGTCGCCGAGCTGTATGACGGGTTCACCTTCAACTGTTTGTCGTGGCTCGAGGCGCTCGGCTTCTGCGGCATCGGCGAGGCGAAGGATTTTCTGGACGGCGGTGCCAACATCGCCCGCGACGGTGTGCTTCCGTTGAACACCCACGGCGGCCAGCTCTCCCACGGCCGAACCCACGGCATGGGCCTGATCCACGAGGCGGTCAGCCAGTTGCGCGGCGAGGCCGGCGATCGGCAGGTCGCAGGCGCCCGCGTCGCGGTGGCGAGCAGCGGCGGGCTGACACCGAGCGGCGTGCTGCTGATGCGAGTCGATTCATGACAGCACCCGTGCGCAGGGTGGTCCCCGTCGACGGGATCCCGATGTCGGGCTTGTTCGCCGAGGCGGCGGATCCGCAGGGAGTCGTCATCGCCCTGCACGGCGGGGCGTCCTCGGCGGCATACTTCGACTGCCCCAATCACCCCGAGCTGTCATTCTTACGGGCCGCGGCCGCAGCGGGTTTCAGCGCGGTGGCCCTCGACCGGCCGGGCTACGGGGCGTCGGCGCCCTACTCCGATTCGATGTGGGAACCCCAACGCCGCGTCGAGTTGGCCTATGGGGCCGCCGACGCCATGCTCGGTAAGCGAGAACGTGGCGCGGGCCTGTTCATCCTGGCGCATTCCAACGGCTGCGAACTCGCGTTGCGGATGGCCGTCGCCGAGCGCAGTCGCGACCTGCTGGGCGTCGAGCTGGCCGGCACCGGATTGCGCCAATATCCCGCTGCCAAAGCCATTCTCAAGCAGGCAACACCGACCCACCGACCCGCCGGCCTGCGGGAGCTGATCTGGGCGCCCGAAGAGCTCTACCCCGCCGACGTGATCAACGCCGTCGGCTCCGCCGGCGCGCCCCCGCAGGAGGCGGAGATCTCGACCCACTGGGCCGGCCGTGATTTCCCGGCGCTTGCCGGTCAAGTCGCCGCGCCGGTGCGCTTCACCGCCGCCGAGCACGAACGAGTGTGGGACTCGACGCCCGAAGCGCTGGCCGACATCGCGGCACTGTTCGGCTCGTCGGCGAGCGTGGAGATCCACCACCAGAACGGCGCAGGCCACAATCTGAGTCTGGGTGTTACTGCGGCGCAATATCATTCGAGTGTCTTGTCATTCTTCACACACTGCATCACCGCCGACATGGACAGAGAGGCCGGCTAATGCGCGTCGGATTCATCGGGCTGGGCAGCCAAGGCGCACCCATGGCACGCCGGATCGTCGAGGGCGGCTACCCGCTCACACTGTGGGCTCGGCGCGCCGCATCGGTGGAACCCTTCGCCGAGACCGCGGCCACGGTCGCGGCCTCACCGCAGGAGCTGGCCGCCAAAAGTGACCTGGTGTGCCTGTGTGTGGTCGGTGACGCCGACGTGCTCGAAGTGGCAACCGGTGACGGCGGCGTGCTGTCCGGACTGCAGCCCGGCGGCATCATCGCGGTGCATGCCACCGTTCATCCCGACACCTGCCGTCAGTTGGCCGAGCAGGCCGCAGCTCAGGGAGTCTCGGTCATCGATGCCCCGGTCAGCGGCGGTGGCCCGGCGGCCGAAGAAGGAAAGCTGCTCGTGATGGTCGGCGGTGAGGACGCCATCGTGGAGAAGGTCCGCCCGGTGTTCGCCACCTACGCCGACCCGATCGTGCACCTCGGGGACATCGGCTCCGGCCAGGTCACCAAGCTGCTGAACAACCTGTTGTTCACCGCGAACATCGCAACGGCCAAGACCGCACTGGATCTCGGTGCGGCACTGGGCATCACACCCGAGAGCTTGTCGGAGGTCATCACCCGGGGGTCGGCCAACAGCTTCGCACTGGGCAGCGTGGCCCGCTTCGGCGGCAGCCTGGACATCCTCAAGCAGGTCGCCGCGGGGCTGCTGCACAAGGATGTCAGCCTGATCGCGGGCATTGCCGACAAAGCGGGCGCCGTGCCTGGCGCGGTGCTGGACGCCGCCGATGCCGCACTGAGGTTGATGGACAATCCACGGTGAAGGTGGGCTTCATCGGTGCGGGCCGGATGGGCGCACCCATGGTGCGGCGGCTGGCCGACGCAGGCCACCACGTCACCGTGCTCGGCCGGACTCCCGAGAAGCGGTCCTCAGCAACGGAATTGGGCGCCATCGCAGTCGGCAGCGCCACCGACGTGGCCCGCGACGCTGACGCGGTGGTCCTCTGTGTCTTCACCGACGAGCAGGTGCGCCAGATCGTCCTTGCCGACGACCTGTTGGGTGCCATGCCCCCGGGCTCGGTGCTGATCCTGCACACGACGGGTAATCCGCGCACCGCCGAAGCGATCGCCGCGCGGGCCTGCGACGCCGGCATCGGCGTGCTCGACGCACCGGTGAGCGGCGGACCGCACGACATCGCCGCCGGCACGGTGACGGTGTTCGTCGGCGGCGACGACGAGGCGGTGCAGCGAGCCCGGCCGCTGCTGGCCAGCTATGCCGACCCGGTGCTGCACGTCGGACCGACGGGGTTCGGTCAGCGGGTCAAGTTGATCAACAACGCGCTGTTCGCCGCGCAGATCGGCATCGTGGCGGAGGCGGTCGGGCTTGCCGATCGCCTCGGTGTCGACGAAACCACTCTGCTTCGCGCGCTCCCCCACGGCAGCGGCACCAGCCGGGCTCTGGATTCGATCGCGCGTGTCGGCTCAGCGAGCGGATTCATCGCTGCCGTCGGCGAATTCATCGGCAAGGACGTCGCCGTCGTCCGCGCAACCGCCGCCGATCTGGGGACCGACCTCGGACTCCTGGGTGCGGCCGTCGACGCCGGCCTGCCCAGCGCGAAAGGTCAGGGGAATTAGCCATTTTCCGCTCTCCCGCCGACCCCACTGTTAGCGTTACACTCAACCAACCTTCCGTAACGCTTATAGCCCAGCTCTCGCCTCGGAGGAGAACGTAATGACTCAGGCTGAACTCGTCTTCGATCCGTTCTCGCAGGAGTACTTCAACAACCCGTTCGACATCTACGCGCGCATGCGAGCCGAGGCCCCGCTGTATTACGACGTAGGCGAGGACTTCTACGCCATCTCCCGGCACGAGGATGTCGCGGCGGCGCTGAAGGATCACGAGAGCTTCTCGTCGACCCGCGGCTGCGATCTGGCCATGGTGAAGGCGGACGAGCCGCCGCAGAAGTCGATCATCTTCATGGACCCGCCCGAGCACCGGCACATGCGCAGTCTGCTGAACAAGGCATTCACCCCCAGGGCGGTGCAGTCGCAGCGTGACGTGGTCATCGAATTGGTGGACAAGTATCTGGCCGCGGCCGACCCGGACAACTTCGATGTGGTCCAGGATTTCTCCGGGCCGTTCCCGGTGGAGGTCATCACCCGGATGGCCGGCGTGCCCGAGGAGTACCGGCAGCAGGTTCGGCACTGGATCGACACCAGCCTGTCCCGTGAACCGGGGCAGATCGGGACCAGTGAGGCCGGCATGCAGGCCAACATCGAGACCGCGATGTACTACTACGGCCTGGTGCAGGAACGGCGAGAGAACCCGCAGGACGACATGATCAGCCGCCTGATCGCCGCCGAGATCCCCGATGACGACGGCAACATGCGCAGGCTCGATGACATCGAAATCTGTGGGTTCGCAACACTTCTCGGCGGCGCGGGCGCCGAGACCGTGACCAAGCTGATGGGGACCGCCGCGGTGAACTTCGCCCGCTTCCCCGACCAGTGGCGCAAGTTGCTCGACGACCGGAACAAGATTCCCGCGGCCGTGGAGGAACTGCTGCGCTACGAGGGGCCCGTGCAGTACAACGTCCGGTACACCCTCAAGGACACCGAAGTGCCCAGCGGGAAGATCCCGGCAGGCAAGCCGGTATTCCTCCTGCTGGCATCGGCCAACCGGGACTCGCACGCGTTCACCGACGCCGACGCCTTCGACATCGACCGCGACCGCACCGAGGCGCAGAACCTCGGCCTGGGTTACGGCATCCACAGCTGTCTCGGCGCCGCGCTGGCGCGCATGGAAAGCGCACTCGCGCTGGAGAAGTTGCTCGACTTCATGCCCCGCTACGAAGTCCAGTGGGATGGGTTGCGCCGGGTTCAGATGCAGAACGTGGCGGGCTTCTCCCACGTACCGGTGAAGGTGCTGCGATGAAGATCGAAGTGGACTTCGGCCTGTGTGAGGCCAATGCGATCTGTATGGGCATCATCCCGGAGGTGTTCCAGGTCGACGACCAGGATTACCTGCACGTCCTGTCCGACGAGGTGACCCCGGAGAACGAGGCGCAGGTTCGCGACGCGGTGCGTCAGTGCCCCCGGCAGGCCATCTCCATCACGGAGTAGGTTTCCGTCCTGGGTCAGCCGGCCGGGACGAGGTCGGCGCCGATCGGCGGGCAGCTCATCGCGCCGCTTCGGAAGGTCTCGGTCGCCGCGACTGATACGTCGTCGACGTCGGCGGCCGCCAGTGCCTGTGCTTTGAACACCCGCGCCGCCGAGCTCAGGCGGTGCTCGACGGAGTCGATGTCCCGGTCGAGATCACTCGACTGCGCATCGCCCCACAACGCCACCTCGGTCATGCCGTAATCCAGTGCGCGCAGCACACCCTCGCGGACCCGAGCATCGGCATCGAGGAGATCGGCGGCCACCGCCAGCGCCTGCGGGTGCGGCTGATCGTCGCCGGCCGCAATCATCGATTCGAAGTCGGAGGTTTGGGCGCCCAGGATCGTCAGGGGGCGGGTGTCGCCCGGTTGCGCGAGCAGGACGTTGACATCCCAGCCCGCCATCACGCGGTCGAAGATCCAGCCACCGGCGTGCCGCACCGCCTCAGCGACGCTGGGGGCGACGATGTCGAGCCGGTATCTCATGATCCGGCGGGCGCCATCAGCTGGCTCGCCAGCGACCTGGAGTACTCCCGGAACACATCGATCAGCGGTATCGACGGGTCGAGTAGCCATGAGGTCTCCATTCCGTTCACAAATGCCAGGATTTCCACGGCCTTCCGAGCCGGGTTCACGTCTGATCGATATCGGCCCTCGGCCTGACCGCTGCGGATCCGGTCGGCGATGATCTCGACCGCCTGCCGGTAGCGATCCACCAGCCGATCGTGCAGCGGGGCGTCGGGGGCGATGTTCTCCACCATCAGCACCGCGAAGGTGCCGACGAGCTGGGGTGACCGGTCGAACCGGTCGGCGGCATTGGCGATGCCCTCGACCAGGTCGCCGGTCAGGTAGTCGGCATGCTCGCTGTCGTCGGCATCGCGCGCGTCGAGCACCGCGTGCAGCAGCTGCTCCTTGGACTCGAAGTGGTGCAGCAGCCCCGCGGCGGTGACACCGGCCTCCTTGGCGATCTGCGCGAGGGTGGTGTTGCGCCAGCCGTTGCGGGCCAGCAGCCGCTGCGCGACGTCGAGAATGCGCTGCTTGCGGTCCTCCCCTTTGGCGAGAAGGGTGGCGTACGGGCGAGTCGTCGTCGTCACCGCACTCCTTCCGCCAGACCAACCTAGTGAACACACAGTAGGTTGGTTTGGGCGAGTGTGACAAGGGTCTCAGCGGAAAATGTTTCGGGTAAGCGAACCGCTTGCCCCGACATCGACGTCAGGGTTGTGAATCGGGCCGAACAACAGCCATCAAGTCGATCTCGCCGAGCAGCTACAGCCCCAACGACTTGGCGATGATCACCTTCATCACCTCACTGGTCCCGGCGTAGATCCGGGCCACTCGCGCATCGGTGTAAAGCCGCGCGATCGGATACTCCATCATGTAGCCGTACCCGCCGAACAGCTGCAGGCAGCGGTCGATCACCCGCTGCTGCATCTCCGTGCAGAACAGCTTCACCCGGGCGGCATCGGCGCCACTGAGCTCGCCTTCGACGTGCAGGCTCACCGCCCGGTCGAGCATGGCCTGGGCCGCCTCCACCTCCGTCGAGCAGGCGGCCAGCTCGAACTTGGTGTTCTGAAACGACGCGACGGGGGTGCCGAAAGCCTTGCGGCTCTGCGTGTATTCGATCGCCGCCGCGATCGCCGAACGGGCTTGGGCGACCGAGCCCACCGCGACGGTGAGCCGTTCCTGCGCGAGGTTGTGCCCGAGGTAGCTGAAGGCCTGCCCCTCCTCCCCCAGCACGTTGGCCGCAGGGACCCGGACGTCGACGAACGACAACTCCGCGGTGTCCTGCACCTTGCAGCCCATCTTCTCCAGTTCGCGCCCGCGGGTGAATCCCGCCATCCCGTCCTCGACGACCAACAGCGTCAGCCCGGCGCGACGGTTGTCCGGGTCGGTGGAGGTGCGGGCCACCACGACCACCAGATCGGCTTGCATGCCGCCGGTGATGAAAGTCTTTGCGCCGTTGACGATGTAGTGGTCACCATCTCGCACCGCCGTCGTGCGCACCCCGGCCAGGTCCGACCCGGTGCCCGGCTCGGTCATCGCGACCGCGGTGAGCAGCGTCCCGGCCGCGAGCCCGGGAAACCAGCGGGCTCGCTGTTCATCGTTCGCGTAGTGCAGGAAATACGGCAGGATCACCTCGAGCTGGGTGCGGACCGTCGACAAGGTGACCAGTGCGCGGGCGGCTTCTTCCTGCAGGACAACGTTGTAGCGGTAGTCGTCCTGACCGCCGCCGCCGTACTCCTCGGGCAGCGTGACGCCCATGATCCCGGTCTCCCCGAGCTTCGCGAACGTCTCGCGTGGCATCCGGCCCGCCTTCTCCCACTGCGGATAGGCGGGCACCACCTCTTTCTCGATGAAGTCCCGAGCGAGCTCGCGAAACGCTTCGTGGTCGGCGGTGAACAGGTCGCGACGCATCAAGCCCCTCAGCCGATCAGCTCGACGACGGTCGCGTTGGCGGTGCCGCCGCCCTCACACATCGTCTGCAGTCCATAGCGAATTCCGTTGTCGCGCATGTGGTAGAGCATGCGCGTCATCAGCACCGCGCCAGAGCCGCCCAACGGGTGGCCCAGCGCGATCGCCCCACCGAGGGGGTTGAGCCGCTCGGCCTTGGCGCCGGTATCGGCCTGCCACGCCAGCGGCACCGGCGCGAATGCCTCGTTGACCTCAAACACCCCGATGTCGTCGATGCCCAGACCGGTTTTGCCCAGCACCTTCTCCGTCGCGGGAATCGGACCGGTCAGCATCATCACCGGGTTCGCGCCGGCAACTGCCCCCGCGACATACCGTGCCAGCGGCGTCCAGCCCTGTGCGGCAGCATATTCGGCGGTGGTGACCAGCAGCGCGGCCGCGCCGTCCGAGATCTGCGACGAGTTGCCTGCGTGGATGACGCCGTCTTCGGTGAACGCAGGCTTGAGCCCGGCCAGCTTCTCGACTGTGGTCCCGCGGCGGATGCCCTCGTCCGCGGTCACCACACCGGCGTCGGTGGCCACCGGGACGATCTGATCGTCGAACGCGCCGCGATCCTGTGCCGCAGCGGCCAGTTCGTGGCTGCGCGCCGAGAATTCGTCGAGGTCGGTACGGGACAGTCCCCACTTCTCGGCGATCATCTCCGCGGAAATGCCTTGGTTGAACGAGAAGTCGTCATAACGCTCGAGCACCTTGGGGCCATACGGCATGCCGGTGGCCCGGGCCGAGCCGAGCGGAACACGGCTCATCACTTCGACACCGCCGGCGACCACCACGTCCTGCTGGCCCGACATCACTGCCTGCGCAGCGAAATCCAGTGCCTGCTGGCTGGATCCGCAGGCGCGGTTGACCGTCGTGCCGGGAATGGATTCCGGCCAGCCGGCGGCCAGCACCGAGAACCGGCCAATATTGCTGGACTGGTCACCGACCTGGGACACGCAGCCCCACACCACGTCATCGACCGTCGCCGGGTCCAGGCCGGTGCGCTCGGCGAGCGCAGTCAGCACCAATCCCGACAGGTCGGCGGCGTGCATACCGGACAGCCCGCCGTTTCGCTTACCGACCGGGGTGCGGACCGCCTCGACGATCACCGTTTCCCGCATGGCTTCTCCTTGGTTCTGACGATTGTTCATGCGACGGCACCCTGCCCACGCAGTCTGCCGATGTCGTTGTCCGACAGGCCCAATTCGGCCAGCAATGCATCAGTGTGCTCGCCGAGACCGGGTACCGGGCCCATCGGCTGTTCGTAGTCCTCGATGATCGGCGGCGGCAGGATGGCCTGGATCGGACCGGCGGTGGTCTCTACTGTCCGCCAGCGGTCGCGTTCGGACAATTGCGGGTGCGCGAGCACCTCGCTGGGCAGATTGTAGCGGGCGTTGCCGATGCCCGCCGCGTCGGCCGTCTTCTGGATGTGCGCGAGATCGTGCTGCGCACACCAGGTTTGGATCGCCGCGTTGAGCTCGTCGCGGTGGGCACAACGATCGGAATTGCTGGCGTAGCGCGGGTCGTCGGCCAGGCCGGGCCGGTCGATGATCTCGCGTGCCAACCGTTGCCATTCCTTGTCGTTGGTGGTGCCCAGCACCACCGTCTGATCGTCGGCGGTATCGAAGGAGCCGTACGGCGCGACCGCCGGGGAATTCATCCCCAGCGGCTCCTGGTCGATGCCGGAGTGCTGGGCATAGGTCAGCGGATACCCCATCAGATCCATCATCGTGTCGAACAGGCTCACGGTGACGGCTGAGCCCCGGCGCTCCCGGCTGTTTCGCGAGATCAGCAGAGCCATGATCGACAACGCCGAGTACAGCCCGGTGGAGATGTCGGCGATCGGCGGTCCGGGCTTGGCCGGCATACCCGGATAGCCGGTGACCGCGCACGATCCGGACTCCGACTGTGCAAGCAGGTCATAGGCCCGCTTGTTCGACAGCGGCCCGCCGGCCCCGTAGCCGTCGATCTCGACGGCGATCACATCGGGGTGGCGATCACGCAGCTGGTCGGGTGAGATGCCGAGCCGGGCGGTGGATCCCGGTGCGAGATTGGACACCAACGCGTCGGCGCGGTCGAGCAACCGGTGCAGGATCTCCAGGCCCTCGGCCGTTTTCAGGTCGAGCGCAATCGATTCCTTGTTGCGGTTGGCCCAGACGAAGTGAGCCGCAAGCCCCCCGGGGCCGTTGACGACATCGTCGTAGTGCCTGGCGAAATCCCCGCCGGCCGGGTTCTCCACCTTGATCACCCGGGCACCGAAGTCGGCGAGGACGCGGGTACACATCGGTGCCGCCACCGCCTGCTCCAACGCCACGACAGTGACACCGGCCAGCGGGGCTGCCGGTTCTTGCGCAGAAGTCATCAGATCACCATACGGTCGGCCACTAGTAGCTCTTGGGCAGCCCGAGCACGTTGGCGCCGAGGAAGTTCAGGATCATCTCCTGACTGACGGGCGCGATCTTCATCAAGCGCGACTCCCGGAAGAAGCGGGAGATGTGGTATTCCTCCGAATAGCCCATGCCGCCGTGGGTCTGCAGCGCACGGTCGGCCGCCGCGAACCCGGCGTCCGCGCACAGGTACTTGGCCATGTTGGCTTCCCGGCCGCACGACTTCCCGTTGTCGTACAGCCAGGTGGCCTTGCGCAGGATCAGCTCGGCGGCGTCAAGGCGGGCCAGCGAATCCGCCAACGGGAACTGAATGCCCTGGTTCATCCCGATCGGGCGATCGAACACCACTCGCTCGTTGGCGTACTTCACCGCCCGGTCCAGGGCCACCCGGCCGATGCCCAGCGCCTCGGCGGCGATCAGCATCCGCTCCGGGTTCAGCCCGTGCAGGATGTAGGAGAACCCCTTGCCCTCCTCGCCGATGCGGTCGGAGACCGGAACCCGCAGATCGTCGATGAACACCTCGTTCGAGCTGACGGCGTTGCGCCCCATTTTTCTGATGGGCCGGATGTCGACATGATCGCGATCGATATCGGTGAGGAACAGCGACAGCCCGTCGGTCGGCTTCGCCGCCTGGTCACGCGGGGTGGTCCGGGTCAGCAGCAGGATCTTCTCCGACTCCAGCGCCTTGGAAATCCACACCTTGCGGCCGTTGACCAGGTAGTGGTCACCGTCGCGCTTGGCGAACGTCGTGATACGCGAAGTATCCAGTCCCGCACCGGGTTCGGTGACACCGAAGCATACATGCAGGTCGCCGTTCACGATTCGCGGCAAGGTCGCCGCCTTCATCTCGTCAGAGCCGAAGACCACCACCGGCTGCATCCCGAAGATCGACATGTGGATGGAGCTCGCGGCGTTCATGCCACCGCCGGCGCGGGCGACCTCCTCGGCCAGGATGGTCGCCTCGGTGATGCCGAGCCCGTGACCGCCGTATTCCTCAGGAATCGTCATTCCAAGCCAGCCGCCACCAGCGATCGCGTCGTAGAATTCCTGGGGGAATTCGTGCGCCTGATCCTTCTCCATCCAGTAGTCGTCGTCGAAGCGTGAAGCCAACTCACGCACCGACTTCCGGATCAGTTCCTGATCTTCGGTCAGCTCGAAGTTCATCCCTGATGACACGCGCACTCCTCTACTCAAATATCGGCGCGCAGGCGAACGCGCCGGTGTGACTTTCCGCTCTGCACACCGGCGCCCTATCGCCCGCGGACCGTGTCAGTCCGTATTACCGGACAGTTCTTTGGCATTCGCCGCGAAGTCGGCGAAGTTGGCGCCGGTTTTCTCCTTCTTCGACAGCGCCTGGATGGAGACGTCGTGACCTTCGGCGGCCTTGCGCAGGGCGCCGATGGTGGCCTGCTCCTTGGAGATATGCGTGAACGGATCCCAGTGGTACCAGCGCATGGCGTTCTGGTAGGTCATCTTGTTGATCTCGTCGTCGGGCACGTCGTATTCGCGCAGGACGTCGTCGAGTTGTTCAGGCGCGCCGGGCCACATCGAGTCAGAGTGCGGGTAGTCGGCTTCCCAGCAGATGTTGTCGATGCCGACATCGTTGCGCAGTTGCACTCCGACGTGGTCGGAGATGAAGCAGGTCAGGAAGTGATCGCGGAACACCTCCGAGGGCTTCTTGCCCTTGAAGTCCTGTCCGGTCCAGGTCGAGTGCATCTCGTAGGTGCGGTCGGCGCGTTCGAGGAAGTAGGGGATCCAGCCGGTGCCGCCCTCGCTCAGGGCGATCTTGAGGTCGGGGTACTCCTTGACCGGCCGTGACCACAACAGGTCCGCGGCGGCCTGCACGATGTTCATCGGCTGCAGGGTGATCATCACGTCCATCGGTGCGTCGGGGGCGGTGATTGCGAGCCGTCCCGAGGAGCCGATGTGCACGTTGAGCACGGTGTCGGTGTCGACCAGGGCGTCCCACATCGGCTTCCAGTGGTCGAAGTCGTGGAAACTGGGATAGCCCATCGCCGCGGGGTTTTCGGTGAACGTCAACGAGTGCACACCGCGCGCGGCGTTACGGCGGATCTCGGCCGCACAGGCAACCGGGTCCCAGATGACCGGCAACGTCATCGGGATGAACCGCGCCGGATACGCCCCGCACCATTCCTCGACATGCCAGTCGTTGTAGGCCTGCACCAACGCCAGCGAGAATTCGGCATCCTCGGTGGCGAACAGTCGGCCGGCGAACCCCGGGAACGACGGGAAACACATCGAGCCCAGGATGCCGCCGGCGTTCATGTCCTTGACCCGCTCGTCGACGTTGTAGCAGCCAGGCCGGATCTCATCGAGACCCTGCGGCTCCAGGCCGTACTCCTCTTTGGGCCGCCCCGCCACCGCATTGAGCGCGACGTTGGGGATCGTGATGTCGCGGAACCGCCACATGTCGGAGCCGTCGGGGTTGTGCACCAACCGGGGAGCGTCGTCGGCATATTTCTTCGGCAGATGGTTGGCGAACATGTCGGGTGGTTCCACGATGTGGTCGTCGACGCTGATCAGGATCATGTCCTCTTTGCGCATACCGGCTCCTTCCGTCGCTGACCTCTCCAATGAAAACTAGCTTCTCATTCCGCGAGAATCAACATCCGGTAATCGGCTTACCGGTGCATGCGACCCGTAGGCTGACCTTCCGACGCGCCTGGTCGACGTCGGTTTTTCCGCCCTGCTCAGGCGCGGGGATTGACCTTCCGACAAGTTCATGGAAACCTGTTATTCGGATATGAGAATGCGATTCTCCAACGCGAGAGGGGGTTACCGATGCGGCTGACACCGCTACCTGCGGAGCAGTGGGACGACGAGGTCCAGCGCGCGCTCAAGGGCATGCTGCCGCGCGACCGGCAGAACCCCGAGGGCGCCGGAACCGCGCTGTCGACGCTCGTTCGCCACCCCGACCTGACCAAGGCGTACCTCGGCTTCAACGTCTATCTGCTGTTCCGCTCTACGCTGCCGGCGCGGCTGCGTGAGGTCGCGGTGCTGCGGGTGGCGCATCGCCGGGACTGCACCTACGAATGGGAGCATCACGTCGCGATGGCCAAGGCGGAAGGGCTGACCGACGACGACGTCGAGGCGATCCGCAACGCGCGCGCCGATGACGAGCTCGACCGGCTGGTCGTGGCGGCCACCGACGAGCTCGAGGAGAAATCCAATCTCACCGACGAAACCTGGGCCGCCCTCGGCGAGCATCTCACCGAGCGTCAGCGCATGGACTTCGTCTTCACCGTCGGCGCCTACGGCATGTTGGCCATGGCGTTCAACACTTTCGGCGTACAGCTCGAGAACGAAAGGTAAGTACGTGGCATTTTTCAAGAAGCCGGACGTCGGCAGTTGGACCGAGAACTGGCCAGAACTCGGCACGGGTCCGGTCAACTACGAGGACTCGATCGATCCCGAGCACTGGAAGTTGGAGCAGCAGGCCATCTTCCGCAAGACCTGGCTGCAGATGGGCCGCGTGGAGCTGGTGCCCAAGAAGGGCAACTACATCACCCGCGAGCTGCCGTCGGTCGGCCCGGGTACGTCGATCATCATCGTCAACGACGGCGACGAGGTCCGTGCCTTCTACAACCTGTGCCGCCATCGCGGCAACAAGCTGGTGTGGAATGACTATCCCGGCGAAGAGGTTTCGGGCAGCTGCCGGCAATTCGTCTGCAAGTACCACGCTTGGCGGTACTCGTTGAAAGGCGACCTCACCTTCATCCAGCAAGAGCAGGAGTTCTTCGACGTCGACAAGGCCGACTACCCGCTCAAGCCGGTGCGCTGTGAAGTGTGGGAAGGCTTCATCTTCGTCAACTTCGACGACGACGCGATCTCGCTCGAGGAATACCTTGGCGAATTCGGCCAGGGCCTGAAGGGCTATCCCTTCCACGAGATGACCGAGCACTACAGCTATCGCGCGACGGTCGGCTCGAACTGGAAGCTGTTCATCGACGCCTTCGTCGAGTTCTACCACGCGCCGATCCTGCACATGAAGCAGGCGGAGAAGGAAGAAGCCGAGAAGCTCGCCAAGTTCGGATTCGAGGCGCTGCACTACGACATCAAGGGCGATCACTCGATGATCTCGTCCTGGGGTGGCATGAGTCCGCCGAAGGATCTGAAGATGGTCAAGCCCATCGAGCGGATTTTGCACAGCGGTCTGTTCGGCCCGTGGGACCGCCCCGACATCAAGGGCATCCTGCCCGACGAGCTGCCACCCGCGATCAATCCTGGCCGGCACGCGACGTGGGGCCAGGACTCGTTCGAGTTCTTCCCGAACTTCACGTTGCTGTTCTGGGCGCCGGGCTGGTACCTGACCTACAACTACTGGCCGACGGGTGTGGACTCCCATATCTTCGAGGCCGATCTGTACTTCGTGCCGCCGAAGAACCTGCGCGAGCGACTCTCCCAGGAACTGGCCGCGGTGACGTTCAAGGAATACGCGTTCCAGGACGCCAACACCCTCGAAGCCACCCAGACCCAGATCGGCACCCGCGCCGTACTGGATTTCCCGCTCTGCGACCAGGAAATTCTGTTGCGCCACCTGCACCACACCGCGCACAAGTACGTGGACCGCTACAAAGAATCACTGGCCGCAGGCAACGGGAACGGGGCAGCCGCAGCTTCTCGGACGAAGGAGAACGCAAATGTCTAAGTTGCCAGCGGAATTCGCCGACCTGGAGCGCTTCAGCGACTGGTGCCTGCCCACCGAGGAGGAGCGCTACCAGAAGCGGCTGAACTCGACGATGGCCGAGATGCAGGAGCTCTACGACGCCGGCATGGCGCGGCTTGAGGACATCATGGTCTATGTCGACGCGCGCTTTCCGCTCAAAGGCATGCCGGAGGACGCCAAGGCTCTGGTACATCTAGGACAGTCGATCGTGCAGGTGAGTTTTCCGATCGAGGTGTGGAAGCAGCCCCGCGTGCTCGACAGTGGGGCCGCGTATATCGAACTGATCAAGGAGCCGGTGGTCTAGGTTGTCCGCTCTTCGCGCAAGCGGCTCATCGCCGCGCGCAACGACCCTGAAGGCAGCCGGGTACGTCGACGTCGACGCGGGCGAGATCGTGCGTCCCGCCATCGTGAAGGTCGACGGCGACCGGATCGTCTCGGTGGGAGGCGAAGTCGACGAGAGCTCCGATGTCATCGACTTGGGCGACGCCATCCTCCTTCCGGGCTTGATGGACATGGAGGTCAACCTCCTGATGGGCGGCCGGGGCGAGAACCCGGGCCTCTCGCAGGTCCAGGATGATCCGCCGACCCGGGTGCTGCGCGCGGTCGGCAATGCCCGCCGCACGCTGCGCGCGGGTTTCACCACGGTGCGCAACCTCGGGCTGTTCGTGAAGACCGGCGGCTATCTGTTGGACGTCGCATTGGGCAAGGCGATCGACGCGGGCTGGATCGAGGGCCCTCGGATCGTGCCTGCCGGGCACGCCATCACTCCGACCGGTGGGCATTTGGACCCGACTATGTTCGCCGCCTTCATGCCGGGCGCCCTCGAACTGACCGTCGAGGAGGGCATCGCCAACGGTGTGGACGAGATCCGCAAGGCGGTGCGCTATCAGATCAAGCACGGCGCGCAGCTGATCAAGGTGTGCGTGTCCGGCGGCGTGATGTCGCTGACCGGTGAGGCCGGCGCACAACACTATTCGGACGAGGAGCTCCGGGCGATCGTCGACGAGGCACACCGGCGCGGGCTGCGGGTGGCCGCGCACACGCACGGCGCCGAGGCCGTCAAGCATGCGGTGGCGTGCGGCATCGACTGCATCGAGCACGGTTTCCTGATGGACGACGAGGCCATCCAGATGCTGGTCGACAATGACCGCTTCCTGGTGACCACCCGCAGGCTCGCCCAGGCGATGGACGTCTCACATGCACCGAAGGCGCTGCAGGACAAGGCTGCCGAGATGTTCCCGAAGGCGGAGACGTCGATCAAGGCCGCCTACGAGGCCGGTGTGAAGATCGCCGTCGGCACCGACGCGCCGGCGATCCCGCACGGCAAGAACGCCGATGAGCTCGTCACCCTGGTGGAGTGGGGTATGCCGCCGGCCGCCGTGCTGCGGGCGGCCACCGTCGTCGGTGCCGATCTGATCAACGTCACCGACCGCGGCCGGATCGCCGAAGGACTGCTCGCCGACATCATCGCCGTACCGGGTGATCCGTTGTCCGACATCACGGTCACCCAGAACGTCACCTTCGTCATGAAAGGCGGGAAAGTCTATGTCAACACCGCGGACTGACGACATTGTCGAGATCCAGCAGCTGCTCGCCCGCTACGCGGTGACCATCACCCAGCTGGACGTCGAGAATCTGGTCAAGGTCTTCACCCAAGACGGCACCTACAGCGCCTTCGGCGAAACCTATTCGCTCAGCCGGTTTCCCGAGCTCGTCGATGCCGCACCAAAGGGCCTGTTCATGACCGGCGAGTCACTGATCGAATTCGACGAGAACGACCGGGACAAGGCCACCGGCACCCAACCGCTGTGCTTCATCGAGCATTCGGCGCACGACATGCGCATCGGCTACTACCGCGACACCTACCTGCGGACCGAGCAGGGCTGGCGGCTCAACACCCGCGCGATGACGTTCATCCGGCGCACCGGTGTGCACGATTCGGGCCGTCCACACGCGATCGGCAGGCCGGCCGGCGGATGACCACGGTGGCCGAATCGGGCACGACCGCCGACGAATTCCGCAACGACCTGCGGGCCTGGCTCGACGAGAACGACCTGAGCCCGGGCCCGGACCATTCGCTGCCTGCCCACATCGACCAGATGAGCCGGGTGCGTCGGGCCCTCTATGACGCCGGGTGGATGCGCTACGGCTGGCCCGAAGACGTGGGCGGCCTCGGCGGATCGGTGATCATGCGGATGATCGTCGCCGAGGAGGTGCTCGGTCGCAACATCGCCGAGCCGGGTCCGTACTCGATGATGGAAGTCCTTGTGCCGACCATGATCTCGTACGCGCGACCGGAGCTGGCCGCCGAGATGGTGCCGCGCTACCTGCGCGGCGATGAGCACTGGTGTCAGGGTTTCTCCGAGCCCGGCTCGGGCAGTGACCTGGCGTCGCTGAGCACCAAGGCCACCCGGCGCGGCGACGAGTGGGTGATCAACGGCCAGAAGGTGTGGACCAGCTTCGCGCAGTTCTCCAAGCGCTGCATCCTGCTGACCCGCACCGGCTCGCCCGAGACGCCCAAACACGAGGGCATCACCGCGTTCTTCGTCGATATGGACTCCCCCGGAGTGACGGTGCGTCCGCTGCACACCATGCACGGCGTCGACGAATTCTGTGAGGTGTACTTCGACGACGTGGTGGTGCCGGCCGGTCGCATGCTCGGTAATCCCGGCGACGGGTGGCGGCTGGCCAACGACCTGTTGCCGTTCGAGCGGTCCACCTGTTTCTGGCAGCGAATCTCCTACCTGTTCACCAGGTTGGACCGCCTGATCGCGGACGAGACCGAGGCCGGTGACGCCGAGCTCGGCGCGGCCTACCTCGCACTGCACACCGTGCGCTGTAGGTCGGCCGCGACCCAGCATCGCTTCGCCGACGGGGCAAAGCTGGGGCCGGAGACCTCGGTCGACAAGGTGTTGCTTGCCGGTGCCGAACAGCGTCTCTACGACACCGCACGGGATGTCTTGCCAGGGGTACTCGAACTCGACGAGACGCCCTGGCGTTCGGAGTTCCTCTACTCGCGCTCGGCCACCATCTACGGCGGCACCGCGGAGATCCAGCGCAACATCATCGCCCGCCGGCTTCTCGATCTCGGGAAGGAATGAGAGTGGACGACGGCGAACTGGGAATGCTGGCCGACACGCTCGAGAAGTCGATGAGCGCCGCGGCCGCGGACGGATCCCCCAATGTCGAAGGCGTTCTGCGTGACCTCGGCTGGCTGGAGATGCTCGCCGAGATCCCCTCTGAGGCAACGGCGTTGGTGTTCCGATTGCTGGGCGAGACCGGTACGCATGCCGGTGTGATCAACGACGTGGTGCTCGCATCCGCGGGGCGCGAGCCGGGCGGCACGATCGCCCTGCCGTACGTCGGCGGCCGCTGGGTGATCTGGGAGCGCACCGACGGTGCGCGTTCGGCGATGGATCCCGAACTGCCGATCAGCACCGCAGACACCGGCTCGGAGGTGCCGGCGGCCAAGGGCCGCCTCGCGCTGGGTTGGTGGCTGACCGGTTCGGCCCGGGCGATGCTGCGGCTGGCGCGCCAGCATGCCGTGGATCGGGTCCAGTTCGGCCGCCCGATCGGGTCGTTCCAGGCGGTTCGGCACCGGCTTGCCGAGACGCTGGTTGCCGTCGAGGGCGCCGAAGCGACCCTGCGGGTGGCCCAGAGCGACGGCACGGATCTGGCCTGCCTGTTGGGCAAAGCCGCTGCGGGTCAGGCCGCATTGACCGCGGCCAAGCACTGTCAGCAGGTGCTCGGCGGTATCGGGTTCACCGACGAGCACGAGCTGCACCGGCACGTGAAGCGCACACTCATGCTCGACGGGCTGCTCGGCTCGGCACGCGATCTGACCAGGGAAGCCGGGTCGGTGATCAGGTCACGAGGCCACGCTCCGCGGCTCGGAAATCTGTGACGTACGCCATGGCGGAGAATGCGCTGGTCACCCGTTAGACTGGCCGGAACAAAAATTTTGGTCGGTATTGAATTGAGAACATAATTCTCGTCGCTGAGAGTAGTACTCTCTTACCGTGAGCAACATCGGAAACCGCATCCGCTCGTCTCGAGCCCGGCAGTGAACAGCCCGAGCGAAGAGCCCGCCTGGAAGCAGCGCGCCGTTGAGCGGTCTATCCGGACCGCCAAGGTGCGCGCCGGGCAGCGCGTGCAGCGATTCCTCGATGCCGCGCAGGCCATCATCACCGAAAAGGGCAGCACCGACTTCACCGTGCAGGAAGTCGTCGACCGGTCCCGGCAGTCGCTACGGAGCTTCTACCTGCAGTTCGACGGTAAGCACGAGTTGCTGCTCGCCCTGTTCGAGGATGCACTGAGCCGGGCCGCCGATCAGATCCGGGCCGCGACGTCAGCACAGACCGATCCGCTGGACCGGCTCAAGGTGGCCGTCACTCTGCTGTTCGAACTGTCCCGGCCGGATCCGACCGCGCGCCGGCCATTGTTCACCGACTTCGCCCCCCAGCTGCTGATCTCACATCCCAATGAGGTCAAGGTCGCTCACGCACCGCTGGTGGCATTGTTCGCCGAGTTGATGGACGAGGCGTCGGCCGCCGGTGAGCTGAGGGAAGACGCCAACCCTCGCCGGTTGGCCGCGATGACGATGCAGACCATCATGTTCATCGCTCAGTCCAGCGGGGTCGAGGACGAACAGAACATCCACACGCCGATCAGCGGTGACGAAGTGTGGACCTTCTGCTCGCAGGGATTCGCCCGCAAGTAAGCCGCATCACGGTTCGACCGCAGGCGAAACCGGTTGCGCGATCAAGGCTTCCGCCGCACTGTACGGATCACGACTCCCGTCGGCGACGGCCTGTGCGAGCGCATCGAGATCCGGATGGCGATGCAGTCGACTCTGCGCCAGTGACAACACCTGCGCGCGGGCGCGTGCGGCACGGCGCTGCGCGGTGTCGGCCCGCCGGTGGGCCTCGATCGCCTCGATGAGCTCGGCCACTCCCTCGGCCCGGGCGGCGATCAGGGTCAGCACCGGCACGTGCGTCTCGAATTTCAGATCGCGCACCGTCTGGGCAGCACCGTCCCGGTCGGCCTTGTTCACCACCACCAGGTCGGCGACCTCGAGCAAGCCCGCCTTGGCAGCCTGGACCGCGTCGCCGGCACCCGGATTGAGGATCACGATCGTCGGATCGGCGACCGCGGCGATCTCGATCTCGGATTGCCCGACCCCGACGCTCTCCAGCAGGACGACGTCGAAGCCGAGCGCACCGAGCAATCGGATCGCGGCGGGCACCGCCGCCGCCAGACCGCCGAGGTGGCCGCGGGTGGCCACCGACCGGATCAGCACATCGGGGTCGTTGATGTGCTGCGCCATCCTGATCCGATCCCCCAGCAGGGCGCCCCCGCTGTAGGGCGACGACGGATCCACGGCCAGCACCGCAACCCGTTGTCCGCGTTCGCGATACGCCGCGACAAGAACGGCGATCGTGGTCGACTTACCCGCACCCGGCGGGCCCGTCACGCCCACCACCGGAACCACGGACCGGCCGATTGCGGTGAGCACCTCATCGCGGCGGTCGCTCTCAACCAGGCTCAGCAGCCGCCCGACCGCGCGCATGTTCCCGCCACGGGCCGCGCTGATCAGCTCGGCGACATCCATAACGGGCAACGCTACGTCCCTACGTGATTGACCATTTCCGGCCGGTATGAGAATACTATTCTCTCAAGTAGAGAGTGTCAGTTGCAAGAAGGGTAACGTTATGCAGATCAGTGGAAGTTCAGCCGTCGTCTTCGGGGGCGCAGGCGGCCTCGGTGAGGCGACCGTGCGCAAACTGCACGCAGCCGGCGTCAAGGTTGTTATCGCCGACCTGGCCGACGACAAGGGCAAGGAACTCGCCGCCGAACTCGCCATCCCCTACGTCCGCACCGACGTCACCAACGACGACGACGTGCTCGCCGCCATCGCCGCCGCCGAAGAGCTGGGGCCGCTGCGCATCTCGGTGGACACCCACGGCGGCCCGGCCGGCGGCGGCAGGCTGGTCGGCAAGGACGGTGCTCCGATGGAGATGGAGGCGTTCACCAAGACCATCACCTTCTACCTGACCGCGGTCTTCAATGTGATGCGCCATGTCGCGGCCGCGATGGCGCGCCAGGAGCCCGACGAGAACGGCGCGCGCGGGGTGATCATCAACACCGCGTCGATCGCCGCGTACGAAGGCCAGATCGGTCAGCTGCCCTATTCGGCCGCCAAGGGCGGTGTCGTGGCAATGACTCTGGTTGCCGCGCGCGATCTTTCACCGCTGGGTATCCGCGTGATGGCGATCGCGCCGGGCACCATCAACACCCCCGCCTACGGCAAGGCCGCCGACCAGCTGGAGGCGTACTGGGCCCCGCAGGTGCCATTCCCCAAGCGGATGGGCCGCTCGGTCGAATACGGCCAGCTGGCGCTGTCGATCGCCGAGAACGACTACCTCAACGGTGAGACCATCCGCCTGGACGGTGCGCTGCGCTTCCCGCCGAAGTAGGTCACCTTTCTTCGCGAGCAGACACAAACTCGGGCGATTTGTAGGAGATCAGCCCGAGTTTGTGTCTGCTCGCGGTGGCTACTTCTTGGCGACCAATCCGTCGACGATCCTGTTGAAATCGGCGGTGCCGAACGACACGTACTCGGCGAGGTTGGCGTAGTCCAGCGAGGCCATCACCGACTTCTCCAGCTGGATGTTCATCAGCCGCTTGGTGGCCTCGACCGCCTGCTGCGGGAGCTCGATCATCTTTTTTGCGCAGGCGATCGCCTCGGAGACCGGATCGGCGACAACATGATTCGCCAGGCCGAGTTCGACCGCGCGCCGCGCCTTGATCCGCACCCCGGTCAGGGCGAACTCCTTGGCCTGCAACAGGCTGATTTGCGATCCCCATACCAACGGACCGCCGTCGGCGGCGACCAGCCCGATGGACACGTGCGGGTCGGCGAAGAACGCGCTCTCGGCCATGTAGACGACGTCGGACAGTGCGGCCAGGCTGCAGCCCAGCCCGACCGCCGGGCCGTTGACGGCCGCGATCACCGGGATGCGGCAACGCACCATGCCGATCACCAGATCGCGACCGTGCTTGATCGTCTTCTGCCGCAACGCTTCGTCGTTGCGCAGCTCGTCCAGGTAGGTGAAGTCGCCGCCCGCCGAAAACGCGCGGCCCGCACCGGTGATCACCGCCGCCCGCGCGGAGGCATCCTCGCCCAGCGCCGCCCAGATCTTGGCCAGTCCGACATGGAGATTGTCGTTGACGGCGTTCAGCTCGTCGGGCCGATTGAGCGTGATGATGCGCAGCGGGCCGTCGGCGGTGACGTCGATTTCGTCAGGCATGTCGTACATGTCGTTACACTCCCAGTCCAAGGATTCGTCCGGCGATGATGTTCTTCTGAATCTGCGACGTCCCGCCCATGACGCTCTGGGCACGGCTGTAGAGGTAGGCACCGAACAACTCTTCGTCGTCGGTGCCGACGGTGGCCAGCGCGGCATGCCCGACCGACTGCTCGGTCCAGGTCATCAATAGTTTGTCCAGTGACCCGTCTGGGCCGTGCTTGATGCCGTCGAGTTGCTCGGACAGACGCCGACGCACGTGCAGGCGCAACATCTCGGTCTGCACCCACGCCCACGACAGCTCGTCGGGCGCAGGCCCCTCGACGCGGGAAGCCATCTGGCGCACCAACTTTCCGTACCGTGCCGAGAAGCCCAATGTCGACGGCTCACGCTCGTGGCTGACCACCGTCATCGCAAGCTTCCACCCGTCGCCAGGTGCGCCGACCATGTTCGCGGCCGGCACCCGCGCGCCGTCGAGTTCGACCTGGCCGAATTCCTTGGTGACGCCGCTGATCATCTTCAGCGGCCGCTGGACGATCCCCGGCTGGTGCATCGTGACGATGAACGCCGAGATGCCCTTGTGTTTGGGTACCTCTTTGTCAGTCCGGGCCAGGACCAGGCACCAGTCGGCGCAGTCGGAGTAACTGGTCCAGATCTTGTGACCGTTGATGATGTACTCGTCACCGTCGCGGGTCGCGGTCGTGGTCAGCGAGGCCAGGTCCGATCCGGCCCCGGGCTCCGAAAAGCCTTGGCACCAGCGCTCGGTCCCGTCGATCATCCCGGGCAGGAAGCGCTGCCGCAGTTCCTCGCTGCCGTGATGGCTCAGGCCGACCACCAGATAGCCCAGGCTCGGACGCGCGGGCGCTCCGGCCTTGGCGATCTCCTCGTCGACGATGACGTCGAACACGGGTGGCAAGCCCTGGCCGCCGTACTCTTTCGGCCAGGACGTGCCGAAGAACCCGGCGGCGTACAGCGCCTGGTGCCACTCGCCCGCTTTGGCCCAGTAGGCATCTCCCGACGTCGGGAACTTGCCCTTCTGTTCTGTCAGCCAGCCACGCAGCCGCTCCCGGAACGCGGCCTCGTCCGGCGAATCACGAAAGTCCAATGGTCAACTCCTCCAACTTGACTGGCCAGGCCTCGGTGGCGGCCAGCACCCGGCGCAGATAGACATGGGCCAGGCACTCCCAGGTATTGCCGATGCCGCCGTGCACCTGGATCGACATCTCGCACACCGCGAGTGCGGCTCGTGCGCAGTAGATCTTGGCGACCCGGCCGGCTTCCACAGCTTCCTCGATGGGTAGCTCGTCGACAGCCCAGGCGGCGTGGCGCAGCACGCTCACCGACCCCTCGATGAGGGCCAGCCCCTCGGCCAGCATGTGGGCGACGGCCTGGTACGAACCGATGGCCGAGCCGTACTGCTCGCGCACCTTGGCGTATTCGGTTGCCAGCGTGTGGGTGCCGCGTGCCGCGCCGACCAGGTCGGCCGTTGTCACCGCCAGCGCGAGGGCGTACCAGCGCTGCGCCTGCTCGGCGGTCAACTCCCCCACGGTGTCCGATACACCGGCGACGGTGGCGGTGGCGCGGGTCAGATCGGCGGCGTCGCGGGACGCGCCGACACCGACCGACTCGACGGTCGTTCCGGCGAGTCGTAGCGCAGCAGAGGACCCGTCGGCGTCGATGACGGTGTCACCGACCGCGATGGTCGCCGGCACCGGGTCGATCGCCAGGATGCGGTACAGATCATCGGCAAGCACCGGTCCGAGGAACGGCACGTCGACCAGGCCGCGGGCGAATTCCTCTGCGACCAACGCCACTTCGACCCCGCTGGCGCCGTCGGAGCGCAGCGACCGCCAACCGGTCGCATCGACGGTCTTGGCCAGCCGCGCTCGGCGCGACTGGTCGTCCAGGTCCGCGACGGAGTCCGGACCGAAGTCGTCGGCAAGGCGGGCGGCGGCGTCGCGCAGCTGCTGCTGCTCACTGGTCAGGCGTGCATCCATACTGCTCCTTGAGAATTCGCCGCAACGCCTTGCCCGATGGCAGGCGCGGGATTTCGGACACGAAAACGATGTCGCGGGGACGTTTGTAGGACGCCAGCTTCTCGGCGACGAGCGCGTCCAGGTCCTCGGCGCTGACCGGCTCGGCGACGGCGACCGCGGCGATCACGGCCTCACCGTCCGCCTCGTCGGGCACGCCGAATACCGCGCAGTCAGCCACGGCGTGATGGCCGTGCAGTACCGACTCGACTTCGGCGGGGGCGACTTGGAAGCCGCGCACCTTGACCATCTCCTTGAGCCGGTCGGTGATTCGCAGCCAGCCGTCGTCCAGGTAACCGAGGTCCCCGGTGCGGTACCAGCCGTCGTCGAACGCCTCGTCGGTGGCCTCGGCGGGCAGGTAGCCGGCCATCGCCGAATCCGAGCGCACCTGGATCTCACCGATCGTGCCTGCCTCGACCGGTTCACCGGTCTCCGTCGACACGATGCGCACCGCCGGGATCGGACGCCCGACCGTGTCGAGGCGAGCCGCGTCGCGCGGGCAGCACGCGATCACCGGTACCTCGCTGGTGCCGTACGCCGAGATCCAGCCCACACCGGTCCGTTCGGTCACGGCCTCGGCCACACTGGTGGTTACCGGGGTGGCGCACCACATGATGTAGCGCAGCGATGTCAGGTCGAACGTGTCGAGCTTCGGGTGTGATGCGATCGCCAACGCGATTGGTGCGACGGCCATTTCGACGGTGATGCGGTCATCCTGGATGCACTGCAGCATGGTGTCGATATCGAACCGGCGATGTAGGCGCATCCACGCGCCGGCATCGAGCACGGTGGCGATATTCAGCAGGCCGAGGATGTGCGACGGCGGTGTGACGATCTGCATGCGGTCGACTGCCGTGAGACCAAGGGCCTGACGCCAGTGCCGAATGCTCGCGGCCAGCGAACCATGGGTGTGCCGAACCGCTTTGGGCATACCCGTGGTCCCCGAGCTGAACACCAGCACAGCATCGGAGTCAGCCGCGTACTCCACCGGGGTTGGCTCCGCCGGACTGATCGGTTCGTCAAGGCTGAGCATCGGCATCAGGTCGGCCAGCAGCGGGCTGTCACCGACCGCATGGTCGGCGCCGGACACCTCGAGCGCATGGCCGATGTCGGCTGCTTTCCAGGCGGGGCTGATCAACACCGCGGACGCACCGAGGCGCCAGATTGCCTGTACGGCGAAAATGAATTCGGGCCGATTGGACGACATCAGCGCGACGCGCTGGCCGCCCCGCACGCCACGGCTCGCGAGGGTGCCCGCCAATCCCGCGGACAGCGCATCGACCTGAGATCGTGTGTAGATGCGGTCCTCGAAGGCAAGCACTCGCACGTCGCTCACGGCGCGGTCCGCTCGCACATGGTCAGTGACAATCCCATCGACAGGTCAACAAACGAGAACATACTATCGTCAGTAGAGAACTGTATTCTCATCTGGGTAGAATGATACTGCGCTAACGCTGAGGAGAGAAGTGAGCACGGCGACGATCACGCTGGACGGCAAGACGGTGACCATGCCGGTCAACGAAGGCGAGACGGTGCTGGAGAGCGCCCGCCGAGCCGGACTGACCCCGCCCTACAGCTGCGAAGCCGGCAACTGCGGAACGTGCATCGCCACGCTCACCGACGGTCAGGTCAAGATGCGGGTCAACGAGGTGCTCGACGACAGCGAGATCGACGACGGCCTGATCCTGACCTGCCAGGGCGTGCCCGAGTCCGACGTGACCGTGACCTACGACGACTGATATTCGTCGAGCGCCGGAGGCGGCAGATAGTCGGGCTCATAACCGAGCACCCGCACCGGACTGCCGACCAGGTGGTAATCCCCGGCGGTGACAACGACTTCCGGCGTCGCATCGAGCGCGTCCGGAAGTGAACGCACCGCTGCCGCGGGGATGCCGAGCGGCCGCAGGCGCGCTTCCCAGCCCGCCGCGGTGTCGGCGGCCAGTGCGCCCGTCACGATCGCGAGCACCTCGTCCCGGCGTGCCGATCGCTCGGCCATCGTCGGGAAACCCTCGATGCCGGCCTCGGCGGCGAAGGCCTTCCAGAAGCCGTCATGGGTGACGAACAGTGCCAGATACCCGTCCGCGGTCGGAAACAGCTGCGCGGGAACGTAAAACGAGTGCGCACCGAACGGATGCCGGCGCGGATGTACACCGTCGTTGAGATAGGCCGCAGCTCGGTAGTTCAGCTGCGAGAACATCACGTCGCGCAGCGAGACATCGACCTGGCCGCCCTCACCCGAGACGATCATCGCGAGAAGTCCCAGCGCCGCGGTCAATCCGGTGGAATTGTCGGCCGACGAGTAACCCGGCAGCGTCGGCGGCGCGTCCGGGTCGCCGGTCAGCGCGGCCACACCGGTGGCCGCCTGGATCACGTAGTCGAAGGCCGGGTCGTCGCCGCCGTCCAGGCCGTAGCCGGTCAGCGCGACACACACGATCTTCTCGTTGCGCGTGCGCAGCGCCTCATAGGTGAGTCCGAACCGCCGGATCACCGAAGGCTTCATATTGACCAGCAGCGCATCGGATTCCGCGACCAGCTCGCCCAGTCGCTGCTGCCCGGCGTCGGAGGCCAGGTCCAGGCATACGGAGCGCTTGTTGCGGTTCAGGCTGGCGAAATAGCTGTCCCCGACCTGACGGGAGATCTCGCCGCCGGGCGGCTCGATCTTGATGACCTGCGCACCGAGGTCGGCGAGCAGCATGGTGGCGTACGGCCCGGCCAGCATGGTGCCGACCTCGAGGATGCGAACGCCGGACAGCGGAGCAGCGGACCTCATCGAACCTCGGCGCCGAGTTGCGCAATCACCTCGCGGGTCCGGTATTTCGACGCCACCAGCTCGTCGCGGGTCTCCCCGATCGGCAGCAGCCGCACCGACAGGTCGGTGACCCCGGCGTCGGCGAACGCGCGGAACCGCGCCAGGATCGCTTC
The DNA here is from genome assembly GCF_002086695.1 of Mycolicibacterium rhodesiae. Taxonomy (GTDB): domain Bacteria; phylum Actinomycetota; class Actinomycetes; order Mycobacteriales; family Mycobacteriaceae; genus Mycobacterium; species Mycobacterium rhodesiae. The sequence goes on along the minus strand of NZ_MVIH01000018.1, from coordinate 51,331 downwards.
TTCGTCACCGGCCGCGCACAGATCACCGACATCGCGCGCGTCGCCGCGGTCGAGCAGCTTCTGATAGTTGGGCGACGTCTCGGCCTCGGCAAGGATCCGGTTGGCCCGATCCTTGGCCGCCGCGATCTCGGAGTTGGCGCACAGGCACACCGGGATGCCGGCGACGATACGCGGGGCCGGCCGGCCGGCGTTGTCGGCGGCCTTGTTGATCCGCGGCGCGATGTGGTCGCCGATCGCCCGCTCGTCGGCCATCCACAGCACGGTGCCGTCGGTGAGTTCACCCGCGATCTGCAGCATCACCGGGCCGAGCGCAGCCAGCAGCACCGGAAGTGGGGAGTCCGCCTGCAGCACAGTCGGATTGTGCACGGTGAAGGTGTCGTTCTCGACGTCCACGTCACCCGGACCGGCCAGGGCGGCGCCCAGCACCTCGAGGTAGTCGCGGGTGTAAGACGCCGGCTTCTCGTACGGCAGGCCCAGCATGTCGCGGATGATCCAGTGGTGCGACGGGCCCACACCCAACGCGAGCCGGTTGCCCGCGCCGGCATGCACCGACAGGGCCTGGCGGGCGAGTGCGATCGGGTGCTGCGCCTGCAGCGGGACCACCGCGGTACCCAGCTCGATGCGCGAGGTGCGGGCACCCATCTGCGCGACCATCGTCAGCGCGTCATAGTCGTTCGGCACCTGCGGCATCCACGCGGTGTCGAACCCGGCGGCCTCGGCCCATTCGATGTCCTCGAGGAGCTTCTTCACCTTGCGAGCCATATCGCCCCGCTCGGCACCGATCATCACGCCAAGACGCATTACTCACCCCACCTGTTCAGAGGTCAGCGCACGGACGTCGGTCACCAGCGTCTCGAGCGACGTTCCGGTCGGGAACACCGCCGCCGCACCGACTTCCAACAGCTTGGATACATCGCTCTGCGGAATCGTGCCGCCGACGATCACCGCGATGTCGCCGGCATCGGCTTCCCGCAGCGCGTCGACGGTCCGCTTGGTCAACGCCAGGTGCGCACCAGAGAGGATCGAAAGCCCCACCACCGCAACGTCTTCCTGCAGCGCGATCGACACGATGTCCTCGATGCGCTGGCGGATACCGGTGTAGATCACCTCGAATCCGGCGTCGCGCAGCGCGCGGGCCACAATCTTGGCGCCACGGTCGTGGCCGTCCAGGCCGGGCTTGGCGACGAGAATACGAGCAGTCACTAGAACACCACCGGCTGCTGGAACTCGCCCCACACCGACTTCAGCGTGGAGACCATCTCCCCCACCGTGCAATACGCATTCGCGCAGTCGATCAGCTTGTGCATCAGGTTGTCGTCGCCTTCCGCCGAACGGGCCAGGGCTGCCAGGGCTTCCTTCACGGCGACGCCGTCGCGATCGGCTTTCACCTTCGCCAGCCTCCGCAACTGCTTGTCGCGGCCTTCGGCGTCGAGCTCGTAGGTGGCCAGGTCCGGGGCGGGCTCATCGACGACGAACTTGTTCACCCCGACCACCGGGCGCTCACCCGACTCGACCTCCTGATGGATCTTGTAGGCCTCGTCTGCGATCAGCCCCTGCAGGTAGCCGTCCTCGATGGATTGCACCATGCCGCCGTGCTTTTCGAGGTCGTCCATGATCTCGATGATGCGTTCCTCGGTGGCATCGGTGAGCGCCTCGACGAAGTAGGAGCCGCCGAGCGGGTCGGCCACCCGAGCCACCCCGGTTTCGTAGGCCAGGATCTGCTGGGTGCGCAGCGCCAGTGTCGCGGACTCCTCGCTGGGCAGCGCGAACGGCTCGTCCCAGGCTGCGGTGAACATCGACTGCACGCCACCGAGTACCGAGGCCAACGCCTCATAGGCCACCCGCACCAGGTTGTTCTGCGCCTGCGGGGCGTACAACGACGCACCGCCGGACACGCAGCCGAACCGGAACATCGCGGCCTTGTCGGTCTTGGCGCCCCATCGCTCCCGCACGATGGTCGCCCAACGACGCCGTCCAGCACGGTATTTGGCGATCTCCTCGAAGAAGTCACCGTGGGTATAGAAGAAGAAGGAGATCTGTGGCGCGAACTGGTCGATCGTCATCCGGCCGCGCTCCACCACGGTGTCGCAGTAGGTGACACCGTCGGCGAGAGTGAATGCCATCTCCTGCACGGCGTTGGCACCGGCGTCGCGGAAGTGCGCGCCCGCGACCGAGATCGCGTTGAACCGGGGCACCTCGGCCGCGCAGAATTCGATGGTGTCGGCGATCAAACGCAGCGACGGCTCGGGCGGCCAGATCCACGTTCCCCGGGAGGCGTACTCCTTGAGGATGTCGTTCTGGATCGTGCCGGTGAGCTTTTCGCGCGGCACCCCCTTCTTCTCCGCGGCAGCGACATAGAACGCCAACAGGATCGCGGCCGTGCCGTTGATCGTGAAGCTGGTGCTGATCTTGTCCAGGGGAATGCTGTCGAACAGGATCTCCGCGTCGGCCAGGGTGTCGACCGCGACGCCGACCCGGCCGACCTCTTCCCCGTACTCCGGATCGTCCGAGTCGTAGCCACATTGGGTCGGCAGGTCCAGGGCGACCGACAGTCCGGTACCGCCTTGGTCGAGCAGATAGCGATAGCGCTCGTTCGACTCCTCGGCGGTGCCGAAGCCGGAATACTGGCGGAAGGTCCACAACCGTCCGCGGTAGCCGGTGGAGAAGTTGCCCCGGGTGAACGGGAACGCGCCCGGCGCGGGGGGATCACCACTGCGGTCGGCCGGTCCGTACACCGGCTCCAGTGGGATCCCCGACGACGTGTGGGATAGGTGGTCCATCGGTGGATACCGTACTTGCAGTTTATGAGAATGCCAATACCGCTTTGGGCAAGTCGTGTGCAGAATCCGCTGAAAACGCTGGTGAGGCTCCCGGCCCTACGAGCAGAGCCGCCCAGTGAGCACGTGAGCCTGCTCGAGCAGCAGCGTGCCGAGCTCGTGGCGTCGGTCGGGTCTGAACCGGGTTTCCACGCCGGTGAGGCTCAGCGCCCACGCCGGCCTGCCGTTCTGGTCGAACACCGCCGCCGCGATGCCCCAGCTGCCCTCCACGATCAACGCCGGATTGACCGCGTATCCCGCGAGGCGGGTCGCCTCGATCCTGGCCCGGATCGACTCCTCGGTGTGCTCATCGCCCCAGTCGGCCGCCGGCAGCGCGCGCGAGAAATAGTCGTCGACCTCGTCGGCGGGCAGGTGACTCAAGATCGCCAGCCCGGCCGAGGCCACTCCGAGCGGAAACCTGATGCCCTCGCGCAGGACGTGCGACCGCAGCGGAAAGCTGCCCTCGACACCGAGCAGGCACACCGTCTCGTCGCCGCGCCGGGCGGAGAAGAACGCGCTTTCACCGGTTTCGGTAGCCAGCCGGGTGACCACATCCCGGGCCTTGTCGGTGACGTCGTACCGGCTGGCGGCAACGGCCCCCAGCAGATACATCTCCGGCCCCAGCAGCCATCGGCCGGTCTTGGCGTCCCGGTCGATCAGCCCGACGTCGGCCAGCGAGGTGAGCAGTCGGTGCACGGTCGGGCGGGCCAGCCCGGTCACCCGGCCCACCTCCGTCGTCGACGCGCCCGCCGGTTCTGCGGCACCGACGGCGGCCAGCACTGCGGCGACGCGCGAAACGACGTTGGCCCTGTCGGTCACGGGCGTTGATCCTAGCGTTCACTGAGTGGACACCTGGCCGGTCGATAACCGCCCTGCGAACACCTTCATGGTCGTTTGCGGTCAGTTATTGACTGCTCACAGCGCTGGTTGTTGAGTGGGTGGCCGACAGCAGATGTCGTTTACCCAGTGGACGCAAGGATCACAGTGTCGGGCGCAGAACCCCAATGGAAACAGTTCGCCGCAACCACGGCCGCGCGACACGGAGCGCCCGCCGGCACTTACGCCGACCTCTGGCAGTGGTCGGTCGACCATCCCGCACGGTTCTGGCGCGCAGTGTGGGAGCACTTCGACGTACGCGCCGAGGTCGGCCCCGCTTCGGGTGACGAGGCGGTACTCGCTGACGCGACGATGCCCGGTGCCGTGTGGTTTCCCGGTGTCCGGCTGAACTACGTCGACCAGATCCTGCGGCACACCGGACGCAGCGGTGCGGCCATCGTCGGTATCGACGAGGACGGTTCCCGCACCGAGATCAGCTGGACTGAATTGGCCGGCCGGGTCGGGGCCGTCGCCGCCGAACTGCGCCGCCTCGGGGTCCAGACCGGCGACTGTGTCGCCGCGTATCTCCCGGATATCGCCGAAGCGATGGTCGCCTTTCTGGCGACCGCGGCGATCGGGGCGGTGTGGTCAGCCTGCGGACAGGACTACGCGCCCCATGGCGCGGCCTCCCGGTTGGAGCAGCTGGAACCCAAGGTGCTGTTCAGCGCCGACGGCTATCAACTCGGCGGCAAGTGGTTCGACAAGCGCTCTGACACCAAGGAATTGGTGGACCTGCTCGGTGAACCTCATCTGGTCGTTCTCGACAGCGACGACTACCGCAGGCTGACCGAAAACCCGGTCACACCCGAGGTCACCCCCGTCGCCTTCGACCATCCGTTGTGGGTGCTGTTCAGTTCCGGCACCACCGGCAAGCCCAAAGGCATCGTGCACGGCCACGGCGGCGTCATCCTCGAGCACCTGAAAGCGACTGCGCTGCAGGCAGACCTGGGTCCCGACGACGTGTTCTTCTGGCAGACCGCGCTGAGCTGGATGATGTGGAACTTCCGGATCGCCGGTCTGATGTGCGGGTCTACGGTGGTCTGCTACAGCGGCCATCCGCTGAACCCGGACGCCGACCGGCTCTGGCAGCTCCTCGAAGACGAGAAGGTGACCTACTTCGGCACCAGTCCCGGCCATCTACTGGCCACGCGCAAGGCCGGATTGCATCCGGGCGCCGACCACGATCTGCACCGCCTGACGACCATCGGAAGCACCGGGTCCCCGCTGCCCGCCGACCTTTTCGACTGGGTGCGCGAGGAGGTCGGCGAGAACGTCGCCGTCTCCTCGATCAGCGGGGGCACCGACGTGGTCACCGCGTTCGCCGGCGGCACGGCGGGCGAACCGGTGGTGCCCGGCGAACTCACCACGCGGTATCTGGGAGTGGCCCTGTACAGCTGGTCGCCGCAGCGTCAGCCACTCGTCGGCCAGGTGGGCGAGATGGTCATCACCGCCCCGATGCCGTCCATGCCGGTCGGGTTTTGGAACGACGACGACGGGTCCCGGTATCGCGCAGCCTATTTCGACCACCACTGGGCAGACGGACCGGCACCGCACGTCTGGCGGCACGGCGACTGGGTGACGGTCACCGAGCGCGGCTCGCTGATCATTCACGGCCGCAGCGACGCCACCCTCAACCGGCATGGGATTCGGATGGGTTCGGCCGACATCTACGAAGTGGTCGAGGCGATCGATGCGGTGACCGAAGGGTTTGTGCTGGGCATCGACGGACCCGACGGCGCCTACTGGATGCCGCTTTTCGTCACGCTGGCGGCGGGGCGGGTGCTCGACGACGACCTGGTCAACACCATCCGCTCGGCGATCCGGACCAAGCTCTCACCCCGGCACGTGCCCGACGACATCATCGCCGCGCCCGGCATTCCGCACACGCGCACCGGCAAGAAGCTGGAGGTGCCGGTGACAGCAATCATGGCCGGCCGCACCGACGTGTCACTGGACCAGCGCTCCATCGACAACCCTGATCTCATCGACTGGTACCGAGCCCAGGGCAGCCGGCACAGCTGGGGCTAGAACCCGGACAGGATCACCGCGTTGGTGTCGGCGGCGGCGCGCCGCAACTCCCGCGCCGCGCGATAAGCATCCGAGTCGTACCAGGACTGTGCAGCTTCCACCGACTCGAACTCCAGCACCACGGTCTGGTGTCCGTGCCAATCGCCCTCGAGCACTTGCGGTTTGGCATCGACCGCCAGCACCGTGACGCCATCCATCGCCGCACGGGCGGCTTGGCCGTAAGCCTTCATCCCCTCAGGGTCGTGGATTTCTTCGGTCAAGATGACGTATCCCTTAGAAGCCATAGCGATGGCGTTCCTCTCATGTGAGAATGAGGTTCTCGTATTTCGAGTGACAGATTTTCACGTGACTAGGGGTAAGTGCAATGACCAATGTCGACGCTGACACGGGCGTGCTGGCCGGCGAGCAACGGATGCTCATCGACGGAGAGCTCCGGTCCACCGATTCCGGGGCGACGTTCGACGTCATCCATCCCGCCTCCGAGGAAGTCGTCGGCCACGCAACCGACGGCACCGTCACCGACGTCGAGCGGGCGACGGCCGCCGCGCGCCGGGCTTTCGACGCGGGCAACTGGTCACGCGACCTGGACTTCCGGTACCACTGCCTCAACCAGCTGCACCAGGCGCTCACCGAAGAACAGGAACGGTTGCGGCGCATCGTGATCACCGAGGTCGGCTGTCCGGTCTCGGTCAGCGGCTCCCAGATCGAGAGCCCGATCGCCGAAGTGAAGCACTGGGCAGAGCACGGTCACGACTTCGACTACCTGGTCGACACCGGAATCCACGAGACGCAACTCGGCCCGGCCCGGCGCAAGATCCAATTCGATCCGGTCGGCGTGGTCGGAGCGATCACGCCGTGGAACGTCCCGTTCTACCTCAACATCGCCGAGACCGTGCCGGCGCTGATGGCCGGCAACACCGTCGTGCTCAAGCCCGCCCAGCTCACCCCGTGGTCGGGTACCGAACTCGGTCGCATCATCGCGGAGAAGACCGACATCCCGGCCGGGGTGTTCAACGTCGTCACCTCCAACGCCAACGAGGTGGGCGCGGCACTGTCGGCCGACCCGCGGGTGGACATGATCACCTTCACCGGCTCGACCGCCACCGGCCGGGCGATCCTGGCCGCAGGCGCCTCGACGGTGAAGAAGACGCTGCTGGAACTCGGCGGCAAGTCGACCCACATCGTCTGCGACGACGCGGACTTCACCGCCTGCCTGCCGATGGCAGCGATGTTCGCCTGTGTCATGTCGGGCCAGAGTTGCATCCTATCCAGCCGAGTCCTGTTGCCGCGCAGTCGTTATGACGAAGGACTCGAGATCCTCAAGGTGTCGATGGAGAACTTTCCGGTCGGCGATCCGTGGACGCCGGGCATCATGCAGGGCCCGCAGATCAGCGCCATGCAGCGGCAGAAGACGTTGAGCCTGATCCAGTCCGGCATCGCCGACGGCGCCCGGCTGATCACCGGTGGCGGCGTTCCGGAGGGCCTGCCAACCGGCTACTACGTGCAACCGACCCTGCTCGCCGACGTCGACCCCACCTCCGAGATCGCCCAGACCGAGATCTTCGGGCCGGTGATCACCGTGACGCCGTACGACACCGATGACGAGGCCGTCGAAATCTCCAACAACACGATCTACGGACTGTCCGGCGACGTCACCAGCGGCGACGACGACCGGGCGTTGAACATCGCGCTGCGGCTGCGCACCGGCAGCGTCACCACCAACGGCCACTCGTTCTTCGGGATCACCAGCCCCTTCGGCGGCACCAAGCAGAGCGGTCTCGGTCACCGCAACGGCGATGAGGGCTACCGGGAGTACCTGAACTCCAAGACGATCGGCGTGCGGCCCTGACCGCACACGCCCGACCGGCAGCCGACGTCGTCTACATTCGACAAGAACGGCTCTGGAGGCGCTCATGATCAAGCTCGAACTGCCCTACGTCACCGTGACGGTCGACGATCGGTTCCGCAATCGTCTGGCCCTGGTCGGTGACCGGCTTCGCGTCACGCTGACCGCGTATCTGCGCAACGCCGCCGACGATGTGGGAGGGCTCGGCCGCAAGGCCACCGCAGCCTGCCAGACCGCAGCCGTGCGCGTCGACACCGCGATGGCCGCGGCCAACGACCGCATCGCTTCCGAACCCGAGGTGCACATCCCGCACCTGAAGGTCGTATGACATGACGGCGCCTGGCGTCTTCATCACCGGCGCCGCCGCGGGTATCGGGCGGGCGACCGCTGTGACCTTCGCGCGAAACGGTTACCGGGTGGGCGCATACGATATCGACCTCGACGGGCTCGCCGGACTTCGTGACGAGATCCTCGCGCTCGGAGGTGACGTCACGATCGGTGAGCTCGACGTCACGAACGTCGATCACTGGTCGGCCCGACTGAGTGAATTCACCAGCAACACAGGCAGACTCGATGTGCTGGTGAACAATGCCGGAGTGCTGACCACAGGTCCGTTCGCCGACGTCCCGCTCGGCGTTCACCAAAAGATGGTGGACATCAACTTCACCGGCGCGCTGACCGGCTTGCATGCCGCATTCCCCTATCTGCGCGACACACCGGGGGCCCAGGTGGTCAACATGTGTTCGGCGTCCGCGCTGTACGGCCAGCCAGAGCTCGCCACCTACTCGGCGACCAAGTTCGCGCTGCGTGCGCTGACCGAGGCGCTGGAACTCGAATGGCGTCGATACGGAATCCGAGTGCTGGCGATGTGGCCGCTGTTCGTCAAAACGGCCATGACCGACGGAGTCGAGACCGGCAGCACCAAGTCGCTGGGCGTCAACCTGCAGCCCGACGACGTGGCCGCCGCGGTCTATTCGGCCACCCACCGCCGCGGGCGGCTGACCAGGGTGCACTATCCGGTGGGCCGCCAGACCACCGTGCTGGCCGCACTGTCGCAAGTGTCGCCCAACTGGATGCAGCGGTTGATGACGAAGACGTTGACGCGCAGCTAACCGATTGCGGTGTACGGCTTCTTCGGCGGCTGCTGATTCTGCCGAAATGATTGGCACAGACCAAGATTGCTCGCCACACACGGCACGCCGTTGATGGTCGGGGCACTGCCCTCGAGATAGCACTGGCCGGTGTACTGGTTGTTGACGTGCCCGGCCGGGCAGCCCTGCGCCACGGCCGCGGGCACTGCACCCACAGCGCCGGCCACCAGACCGGCACCGGCCACCAAACACCCGAGCCGCCGCCCCCAGCGCATCGCCATCGACATACTCCCAAGGCCTTTCCGCAGCCAGAATACGCTTTTGCGGCTTTGCCGCGGCACGTGATTAGGATCGTGGGCATGCCGGAGCCGACCGACGATATTGACGCCACGACGTCGACATCGCACCGTCCCACCCGCCAATCGCGATCCTCGGTGGGCTGGCTCGCGCCCGTCGCACTCGTGATCGCGCTGATCGCGGTGGCCCTTGCCGGATGGGCGTTGTTCCGGCCGACTCCGTCAAATCCGGCGCCGACCGCCGCACCGCAGACCGGTGACCCGAAGACCAACGCCTGCGACGCCTACCGCACGGTCAGTGCGGCGGTGTCATTGCAGACCCACGCCGACCCGGGCGCCGAAGTCCAGGGGGTGGCCGCCAACGCACGGCTGGCCATGGCGGGCGGCGCGACCTACCTTCTCGCCCACTTGAGCCCGGCCACACCGAGCGATCTGGCCGACGCGATTCGCGGCTTCGCGACTGGGTTGCAGGATATTTCGATGAACGCGTTAGCCGGTGTCCCCAACACCGATCCGAAGCAAGCCGAGCGGCTGAGCGACGCGGAGAAGACCAACAGCAAGATCGCCGAACTCTGCAAATAGCCATTACGACGGCTTTTACAGGTTGAGTTCAGCTGGCGTTTGCACGAAGTTCGGCAGCGCGCCAAGTGGGGTCCAGTCCGAGGTAAGGGTTGTCTCCTTGGATTTCTCTGTCAGGGACCACTCGGCGCATTTGCCGGACTGAACGTCTTCTTCGAAGGGAATTCGACCTTGTCCAAACACCGCAAGAAATCGCTCCGGGTGGCTGCGCCAGCCTTCGTCACCACGGGCGTCGCCGGTGCGGCGATGGTGGGTGCGGCCGTGTTGTTCGCCACCACCGATGCCTCCACAACCGTGGCGTCGCCGGCGTACAAACTCACGTCAACCGAGTCGGATCTGCTGCTTTTCGGTAACAGCCTGGCAGGCAACAACTCCAAGACGGCCGCCCCGACGGCCGCCGCCTCGGCCAACGCCGCCAACAACCTGGTCGGCCAGTTCATCGGCAACGGCACCGCCGAGCACCCCAACGGCGGCCTGCTCATCGGTAACGGCTACAGCTACAGCGCCGCCGACACGCAGTGCGCCAGCGCGTCCTGCAACGGTGGCCGCGGCGGCCTGTTGATGGGCAACGGCGGCAACGGATACAACGGCGGCAACGGCGGCAGCGCCGGGCTGTACGGAAACGGCGGCAACGGCGGCGACGCCACCAGCGCCAGCATCAACGGCGGCAAGGGCGGCAACGGCGGCAACGGCGGCCTGATCGCCGGCAGCTCCTCCAGCGGCGCACTGTTCGGCGGCGGCGGCGGCAACGGCGGCAAGGGCATCGCCGGCGGTGCAGGCGGCAACGGCGGCAGCGCCGGACCCTTCGCCGGTAGCGGCGGCGCCGGTGGCGCCGGTGGCGCCAGCACGACCGCAGGTGTGGCCGGCGGCAAGGGCGGCAACGGCGGAGACGCCGCGAGCATGCCTGTCCTCGGCAGCGGCTCCGCGGGTGCGGGCGGCGCCGGTGGCGCGGGCTACGGCGGCGGCGCGGCCGGAACCGACGGCGGTGCAGGCGGTAACGGCGGCAAGGGCGGCTTCTACGGCTCCGCGACGGGCGGCGCCGGTGGAGCCGGCGGCGCGGGCGGTGCGGGCACCGCGACCGGTGGTAACGGTGGTGCCGGCGGCACCGGCGGAACCGGTGGCCTCGGGTCGGGCAACGGCGGCGGCGGCGGCATCGGCGGTGTCGGTGGCGCAGGCGGAACCGGCGCGGCCGGCAACGGCGGCACCGGTGGCTCGGGCGGCGCGGGTGGCGTGGCCGGTAACGGTGGCGCAGGCGCGACCGGCGGCGACGGCGGCACCAGCACGACGGGAGCCGGCGGTAGTGGCGGCACCGGCGGCAAGGGTGGCGTGGCCGGGAACAACGGTGGCGCAGGCGGCTCGGGCGGCAAGGGCGGCGCCGGCGCAACCGGCGGCAAGGGCGCCAACGGCGGCCTCGGCGGCTTCGGCGGCTTCAGCGGTGGCTCCGGCGGTGCCGGCGGCAATGGCGGCAACGGCGCAACCACGGGCACCGGCGGTGTCGGCGGCAACGGTGCCACCGGCGGCGGCAGCGTGATCTCCGGCGGCAAGGGCGGCAACGGCGGCACCGGTGGCAAGGGCGGCGCCACCTCCGGCAAGAGCGGCCAGCTCGGCTCCGGTGGGGTCGGCCCGACCGCAGGCAAGGGCGGCACCGGCGGCGCCGGCGGATAACCCGTCAGATACGCGAATCGGCCCCCTCCGAAAGGAGGGGGCCGATTTCTGCTCAGCGCGTTGAGGTTTGGGTCAGGCGCGCGCACCGTTCATCGCGCACGCCATCTGCACATTGTTGGCGTCGGTGTTCATGTCATTCGCCGTCGAGTTCAGCGAGTCACCGCCGCCACGAATCCCCATGATTATCAACAGCTTTGTGGCGCGCAACGACCACGACCGCATGGGGGCCGCGATGTCATTGGGCAGACCGGGCGCCGACGCTGCCGACATGGCGGCTGCGGCGGACTCACGCAATGCGGTACGGCCGTAGACATTTGCGTTGGCGACGTTCGGATCGTCGTAGTTGACGCTGTTCCCGCCGCCTGCCGAGTCGTAGGCAAAGTCCTCGTAATACGACGACGCATGGTCCAGAGCCATCCCGAACTGCTTACAGGCGTCGGGTACCGCACTGGAGGGAGCCGCATCCGGCGGCGGAGCGTCGAGAGGCGGCGCCGCAACAACCGCTGCGACGACGCCCGGCCCCGGTGCCGGCTGGTCGGTCTGCGGATCCGGGTCGGCGAGCGCGGCAGGTGCGTTGAGCAGTGCCGAGGCCGACACCAGCAGACTGGCTGTCAGGATGCGGTGGTAGTGCGGTGATCTCATTGCTTCCTCCTGGATCGTGGGCTCCCCCGAACCGTCCGGCTGGAAGTTCCAAACCAGCCCAACCCGGAATCCGTTGCGTCAGGTGCGACAGGGTCAGGACGACAGAGATGATCGACGTAATAGAAGTCGGGATGGTTAACGGGTGACCAACAGCCGGGGCCGCTGGAGGATCCATCGGGTGTCTGCTTCACCGGTCGCAAACGCAGTTGGTATCGCCTCGAGACCCGATCGCACCGCACTGACCGCGGACTGCGCGAAATGACGCCCGGTAGACGGTAATCGGGCGGGAATTGTTGGGGCGGCGTTAACCATTCAGTCACCCGCCAACTCAATGATTCCTCCGAACGACACAGTGGTTATCAACTACGAGAGGCGCCAACACGACATGTTGAAACGCTTTGCCGCATTGGCTGGAGTCTGCCTGCTGGCTCCCATCGGGGCGGCGCCGCTGGCGCTGGCCGACCCGCCGGCCGATCCCAACGTGGCACCTGTTGCCAACGCAGCCCCCGCGCCAGGCGGACCCGCGGGGCCGGTGCCGTCGGCTGCGCCCGGAGTTCTCAAGACGCCCGACGGCTGGGTGCTCAATGTGTCGGGCAAGGACGAGTCCATGGAACCGGTTTCCTCCCTGACCAATTCGCCATGGTCGCGCGAGTACTTGGTCGATGGCACCTTCACCGGATCGGTGACCGGCGGCGGCAGCACCAAGTTGGCGGGTGGCACCTTGGAAGCCGGCTACCAAATCGGTTGCGGCATCATTCAAGACGACATCGAGTCCATCGCGAGCGCCGGCGCCACGCCTGGCGTGGGCATCCCGATCGTGAACGGCTCGCTGTTGCCCGTCACGCTCGGCCTGTCGGCGTCCTACCAGATGAAGATCGACCTCAAGCCCGGCGTCGTGAACATCGTTCCGGTCGGCAAGAAGTCGTTCAAGGGCACCGCGCCGCGGATCTCCATCACCGGGTTCCGCATCAAGATCGACGGTTGCGCCGGGCAGTCCTTCATCCGCTCGTACGCCACGCTGACCAGCTCGACCGACAACACCGACGACGTGGTCACCTACCTCGGCGTCACGAAAGCTGTTTAACAACTTCACATTGCGTTCTCGCACTCGGCTGCCCGTCACTGACGAGGTGGTGGGCAGCCGAAATGCATTACCTGGCACGACCCGCGAGAACGCCCAGAAAAATCCATCGTTTCCCACAGAAATTTCACCAGTGACAGACGGAAGGCGCCGACAGGATATGTTGCATCGCTTTGCCACCGCGGCTGCAGTTTGCATGCTGATCCCGATGGGAGCGACCCCGCTCGCGTTGGCCGACCCGGCCGATCCGGCGGCGCCGCCCGTCGTTGACGCAGGTGCTCCTCCCCCACCACCGGACAACGGTGCCGTCGCCTCCGAGGTTCCCGGCATCGCCAAGACGCCCGACGGCCGCACCCTGACGGTGGTCGCCAAGGACGAGACGCAGCTGCCGGTGGCACCGCTGACGACGTCGCTGTCCTCCCGGGACTGGGTTGTCGGCGGCACGTTCACCGGCACCACCACCGGGTCGGTGTCCGGCGGAACGCTCGAGGCCGGCTACCAGGTCGGCTGCGGCGTCGAGATGGACAAGGTCAAGCTGATCGGCTCGGTCGGCGCCAGCCTGGGCAACGCCAGCCTCGGCACCGGCGGCCTCTCGCTGCCCGGCTCCATCAGCTTCCCGGTCCAGGGTCAGATCGAAGTCGATCCTCGCCCCGGCACCATCACCAACGTCGTCGTCGACAAGAAGTCCTTCAAGGGCACCTCAGCCCGAGTCACGCTGAAGGACATCCACATCAAGATCGACAACTGCGTCGGCGCATCGTCACTCCGCTCGTACGCGGTGCTGACCAGCTCCGGCACCGACGCTGACGACATCGTCGCCTACTACGGCGTCACCAAAGTCTTCTGACAGCGGTTCACCAGATGCACAGCATGTTCGTCAAGGGCGTCGTCCTAGCCGCGCTCGCTGTCGGAGCGGCGGTCGCCCCCGTGGCGACCGCCGCCGCCGACGACCTGCCCCCGGCTGATCCGGCAATGCCGGCGCCGCCGCCGCCGCAGGGTTTCGTCCCGCCGATGTCGACCATCTCGGATTCGGTCAACGGATTCGCGGGCATCCTCGGCGGCCCGGCAGGCAACCAGTTGATGCTCGGCCAAACCCCCACCCCGGCGCTGGTGGGCACCGCGCCCTCGGCGCCGCCGAGTGCCGACATCCTCAACGGCGCTCAGTTGTTGATGGCGCAGAACAACAGCATGCCCACCCCGGACCAGCAGTCCCCGTATCAGCTGGGACCGGGCGCGGACGGCCCGTTCGCGCGGGTCAATCAGTGGAAGGGTGTGCACGCCTTCCTCCACGGGGCGCTGGGGCGCATGCCGGCCGACCAGCTCGGGCAACCACTGCCGGGAACGGCCCCGCCACCGGGCGTCAACATCCCGGCCGGGCCAGAGCAATTCCTGCCCGATCCAGCAGCCCCGCCGCCGCCCGGCGCACCGGGCGTTCCGCCGGCTCCGGCCGCTCCGGCGGACCCGGCACTGCTACCTCCGCCACCGGCTCCGATCCCCTGATCGCGCCTTCGGCAGGGTTCGCAGCATCGTCGCGCCGAATGCCGACTACGGTGTGACGAGAATCGAGGCCGGGAGGACTGGGTGGCATGAGCAGAAGCGACCGGGCGCTGGTGTCGACGCTTCTGCTCGCCGCCACGATCGCGGCCGCCCTCATCGAGCCGACCACAGCCGCGGCCGATCCCGCACCGGGCGATCCTGCGGTGCCGGTGCCGCCGAACGCCTCGGTGGGCAGCGTTCTCGCGCAGACCGATGCCGCGGCGACCGGACCGCTCGGGCTGCCCGATCTCTCCGCCTACGCACCGGGACTTCTGCTGGGGCAGAACCCGGTTCCGTCGGCACCCGGTGCGTCGAATGCCGCAGCGCCCCCGGATCTGCATGCCCTGAACAATCAATATCTGCTTCCGCAGAACCTCGCCCCGGCCGCGCCCGGGCAGGGTGAACCCGACATCGGCATCGGTCCGTCTGCCGAGCAGCCCGGGACCGGCCGACTGGCCTTCCTGCGCCGGCTGCACGGGATGTATGCCGAGGGCGCCCTCGACGGCGCGCTGCTCGGCCAGGTCCCCTACGAGCAACTTGGCGAGCCGCTGCCAGGCACGGCGCCCGGCCCGGAAGTCAACGTGCCACCCGGACTCGGCTTTGCGCTGGCAGATCCGGCTGTTCCGGCACCGCCACCCTGAGTCACGACGGTGCCGACCGAGCGCGACGCGCCCCCGACATTCACCCAACGGCAAAGTGCCGGGGCGGTTCTGGTGCTAGCATCCGAAACCTATGCCTGCTAACGCCCCGCGCGTGATCGTCGAGCCAGACGACGGTTTGGAACCGGTCCGCGAATTCATCATGAGCGCGCAAAAGTCGCTTCTGATAAAGCAATTCACCTTCACCGAACCCAGTTTGATCGAGGCCGCGATCGACCGGAAGAAAGCCGGGGTCGACGTTCGGATCATGCTGAACCCGCAGCGCTCGGGCGGTGACCGGGCGAACGACGAGAGCTACGAGGCGTTCAAGAGCGCGGGCATCGACGTCCAATGGTCCAGCCCGAAATTCTATGTGACGCACGAGAAGTCGATCGTCGTCGATGAGAGCGCGGCAATGGTCGCGACCTACAACCTGATGATCAAGTACTTCACGCTCACCCGTGACTACGGCATCATCACCCATGATCCCCAGCACATCGCCCAGATCGTCGAGGTCTTCAACGCCGACTGGGAGCATCGAGACTTCACTCCGCCCAGATACGAAGGACTGTTGTGGAGTAACTCCAATTCCCGATACCACATGGCTCGCTTCATCGACTCCGCTGAACGAAAGCTGTACATCCAGCATCCCAAGTACGTGGACGCCGTGATCCTCGACCACATCGCGGCGGCCGCCCACCGCGGCGTCAGGGTGAGAGTCCTGTGCGGGGGCAAGCACGGCATCAGCGAGTGGGACATCCTCGATACGTTCGCCTCGCTGCGCACACTGCGCCGGTTCGGCGTCGAGGTGCGCAAACAGAAGAACCTGAGGGTGCACGCCAAACTGTTGATCATCGACGGCAGAGAGGTTCTGGTCGGATCGATGAACATCGATCGCAGCGCCTTCGACCTTCGGCGCGAACTCGGTGTCACCACCGATGACCCGGACGTGGTGGCTCGACTCAAAGAGGTCTTCAAGAGCGACTGGCAGGTCTCCAGCCACTACGAGCCACCCGACCCGCTCGAAAAGAACCGTCCCGTCGAGGACGAGTTTCCGCACGACCACGACCTGGTCCATGAGTGAGTCCGGTTCGACCAGGGCGAAGGTCTCACTCTTCGAGGTCGCGCGGACGTTCAACCACATCGCGCTGGCGTCGTTCGGCGGCGGCCTGGGCGCCTGGTCGCGCGAGGTCATCGTCGTCGAGAAGCAGTGGCTGGGTGAGGAGGAGTTCCTCAGCGCAATGACGATGTGCCGGATCGTGCCCGGCGCCAACCAGGTGAACCTGGCGGTATTCGTCGGAACCAAGATGAAGGGTCTGGCCGGCGCCATCGCGGCCGTGATCGGGCTGTGCCTGATGCCCGTTGCGATCGTGCTGACGCTCGGCTTCGTCTACTTCACGTTCAAGGAAGTGCCTGCGATCAAAGGTGCCCTGCACGGCGCCTCGGCGGCGGCCGTCGCGCTGACCCTGGCCATGGTGATCCAGACCGGTCAGAAGTGCCTCAAAGGCCTGATGCCGGTCGCGTTCTTCCTGGCCAGCTTCGTGCTCAACGGCGTGCTCCGCTGGCCGCTGCTGTTGACGTTGGCGATCCTGGCGCCGCTGAGCCTGATCTGGGCCTGGCCCCGCAAGACACCGGAACCGGTCGACGCATGAAGACTTTCCTGGCGCTGATCGGCATGTTCGGCTCGTTGTCGCTGCTGTCGATCGGCGGGGGCAACACAGTGCTTCCCGACATGCACCTGCAGGCGGTGACCGGGCACCACTGGCTGACGAATTCCCAGTTCGCCGATATCTTCTCGATCTCGCAGGCCGCCCCCGGCCCGAGCATCCTGATCGTGGCGCTGGTCGGATACGCGGCCGGTCTTGGCAGTTTCGGCGTCGCCGGCGGCATCGTCGGCGGCGTGCTGGCCACCATCGCGATGGTGGTGCCCGCGGCGGGCCTGATGTACCTGATCACGGTGTCCTGGCAGAAGGCCCAGAAGTCCAAGCTGCGCTACGCGGTGGAAAAAGGTTTTGCGCCGCTGACCGTGGGGTTGATCCTGGCCAGCTCGCTGGTCATGAGCAAAGCCGCCGACCACGACTGGCGGGCGTATCTGATCACCGGCGTCGCGACCCTCATCTTCGTGCGGACGAAGACCAATCCGCTGGTCGTGGTGGGCGCCGCGGCACTGCTGGGCTACGTCGGCTTCGTCTGACGGGCGGTCAATGAGACCTCCCCGGTGAAAGTCGGGATAGGTTGCAGCGGTGCGAGTTGACGGACGCGATGTTGCCATCTCCGGCGACGTGCTGCTGCCGCTGACCCGCCGGACCAACGACATCGTTCGACTCTCGCTGGCGACCCTTGTCCTGGTGATCGTGGTCACCAGCTCGCTGATCACCCGCAATGACTGGGTCGGACTCGAGAAATCCGTCTCGATGATCGTGGGGGTGCTCACCCCCACCCAGTCCAATCTGGTGTATCTCGGCTACGGCGTCGCGATCCTGGCGCTGCCGTTCGTGATCCTGATCGGGCTGATCGGCGCGCGGCAGTGGAAGTTGTTCGCCGCGTACGTGGCCGCCGGATTCCTCGCCGTGATCTCACTGTCGATCACCGGCAACGGGATCGCCGCGCCCCGCTGGCATTTCGACCTTTCCGAGCGGCTGTCGACCACGCTGTCGCAATTCCTCGACGATCCTCGCTGGATCGCGATGCTGGCCGCTGTCCTGACCGTGTCCGGACCCTGGCTGCCGGGCCGGTGGCGGCGATGGTGGTGGACGCTGCTGCTGGCGTTCGTGCCGATCCACCTGGTGGTCAGCGCGGTGGTGCCGGCCCGCTCGCTGCTCGGACTCTCGGTCGGCTGGTTCGTCGGTGCCCTGACGGTATGGGTGGTCGGCACCCCGGCTCTCGAAGTCCCCCTCGACGGAACTGTGCGGGCGCTCGCTCGCCGCGGGTTTCTGGTGACGTCTATGACGGTAGTGCGGCCGGCCGGGTCCGGACCACTGGAGTTGGCGGCGGCCGACGACGCAGGCTCGCGGATGGTCCTGGAAATGTATGGGCCCAACCAACGCAGCGGCGGAGCCCTGCGCCAGTTCTGGCGCTGGCTCATTCTGCGCGACGCCGAGACCGCGCCGTTGCAGGCGTCGATGCGACGCGCGGTCGAGCACCGCGCGCTGATGACGATCGCCGTCTGCGACCTCGGGGTGTCCAACACCACCACGATGGCGGTCGCCGCGCTGGAACGCGGGTGGACCTTGTATGCGCATACCCCGCCCCTCGGAGATCCGATCGGGTCGTCCAGCGACGAGGCTCTGGTGACCTCGGTCTGGGGGTCGCTCGCGGTGCTGCACCGGCACCAGATCGCGCACGGCGACTTGCGTTTCAAGGAGATGACGGTCGACTCCGGGAAGGTGTTGTTCGGCGGGTTCGGCAATTCCGAATACGGCGCGACCGACGAGCAGCTCCAGTCCGACATCGCGGCACTGCTGGTGACGACCTCAGACCGGTTCAGTCCCGAGACCGCCGTGCGGGCCGCCGTCGACACCCTGGGCAAAGAGACCGTCCTCACCGCGTCGCGGCGCCTGACCAGAGCCGCGGTCCCGGCCCGAATTCGCAAGTCGGTCAACGATCCCAAGGCTGTCATGGCCGCCGCCCGCGACGAAGTCAAACGGCAGACCGGCGCTGACGAGATCAAGACCGAGACCATCACCAGGTTCACCCGCAAGCAGGTCATCCAACTGGTCCTGCTGGTCGCACTGGTCTATGTCGCCTACCCGTTCATCAGCACGGTGCCCACCTTCTTCAGCGAACTGCGCAACGCGAACTGGTGGTGGGCGCTGCTCGGGCTGGCCGTGTCCGCGCTGACGTATGTCGGTGCGGCCGCGGCATTGTGGGCGTGCGCGGCCGGACTCGTCAGTTTCCGCAACCTCGTCATCATGCAGTTCGCCAACACCTTCGCCGCCACCACCACCCCGGCGGGTGTCGGCGGGCTGGCGCTGAGCACTCGCTTCCTGCAGAAGGGTGGACTCGGTGCGCTGCGGGCCACCGCCGCGGTCGCGCTGCAGCAGGCGGTACAGGTGATCACCCACGTGACGCTGCTGATCCTGTTCAGCGTCGCCGCCGGCGCGACCGCCGACCTGTCTCACTTCGTACCGAGCACCACCCTGCTGTACCTGATCGGCGGTGTCGCGCTCGGCATTCTGGGCACGTTCCTGCTGGTGCCCAAGGCCCGCCGGTGGCTCGGCACGGCATTGCGGCCCCGGCTCCAGGAAGTCGGTAGCGAGCTGCTGGACCTGATGCGCGAGCCGAAGCGCCTGGCCATCATCGTACTCGGTTGTGCCACAACCACTCTGGGAATGGCACTGGTGCTGTGGGCCAGCATCTCGGCGTTCGGCGGTGACACCACGTTCGTCACGGTCACCATCGTCACGATGGTCGGCGGCACGCTCGCGTCGGCTGCACCCACCCCTGGCGGCGTCGGCGCGGTGGAGGCCGCCCTGATCGGTGGACTCGCCGCGTTCGGCGTACCCGCCGCCGTCGGCGTTCCCGCGGTCCTGCTCTATCGCGTCCTGACGTGCTGGCTGCCGGTGTTCGCGGGTTGGCCCATCATGCGATGGCTCACCGCGCGAGAGATGATCTGAGCACAACTGCGTAGCGTGGAGACGTGCGATCGACACGTGCCCTGGCGGTGACGTTGGCGCTGGCGCTGGTGTTGTCGGCGTGCGGCGGGACGGGCCGACGCGTCACCGACTCGGCCTGGCCGCCCTCGACCGGCCGAGGCCCGTGCGCGGTGAGCAAACAGACCGACGTGCCGGCCCGGATGCGCGACGGAACCGTGCTGCGCGCCGATGTGTACCGGCCGGAGCGCTCCGGCCCGGTTCCGGTGATCCTGATGCGCACCCAGTACGGCAAGTCCGGCGCCCAGGTCCAACCGTCGCGCTACCAGACACCCGATTGGTTCGCGTCGCACTGCTATCTCGTTGTCATCCAAGATGTTCGGGGGCAGGGCACCTCCGGCGGCACCTTCAGCGAGTTCACCCACGATCGCGACGACGGCTACGACTCGGTGGAATGGGCCGCCGCGCTGCCAGGGTCGAACGGCAAAGTGGGCATGTATGGCTCGTCGTACGTCGGCGCGACCCAGTGGCTGGCGGCCACGGCGGCGCCCCCGCACCTGGTGACGATCGTTCCGGCAAACACCGCCTCGGACTATTACGACGGCTGGATGTACGAGGGTGGCGAGTTCCGGCTGGCGTTCGTTCAGCCCTGGGCACTCGGTTTGGCCACCACCGCGGCCGAGAACCGGGGTGACGGCCCGACTGCCGCCGCACTCACGGCCGCCGCGGCGGACTCGACCCGGTGGCTGAACTTTCTGCCCTATCGTGCCCTGCCGCCCCTGCAGCCCGCGAATCCTGCTGTGGCGCCGTGGTATTTCGACTGGATCGCCCATTCCACTCGAGACGACTTCTGGCGAGCGTGGAGCATCCGCGACCGCTATCCGTCGGTTCGGGTGCCGGTTCTCGACGTCGAGGGATGGTACGACGCATTCCTCGCCGGCGGTGTCGAGAACTTCACCGGGATGGTGAAGTCGGCGGCCACGCCGCAAGCGCGGACGAACCAACGCCTCGTCATCGGTCCCTGGGACCACGTGGACTGGGGCCGGCCAGGTTCGGAACCGGCACCTCTGCTCAAGGACATCGGCCCCGTTGGCGCTACTCCGATCAACGAACTGATGCTGCGGTGGTACGACCACTTCCTCAAAGGCGCGGACAACCATGTGTCGGACACCCCGCGGGTGGACTACTTCCTGATGGGCGCCAACCGCTGGAAATCGGCGCAGGCTTGGCCGCTGCCCCAGACCCGGTGGACTCGCTACTTCCTGTCCGGCGACGGCCAGATGAATTCGCGCACAGGCACATTGACCACCGCAGCAGCCGGCGTGGGCCAGACACCAGACCGCTACGTCTACGACCCGACCGATCCGGCTCCCAGCGTCGGTGGGCATTCCTGCTGTGGTGCCCGGTCGGGCCCGCAGGGGCCCTACGACCAGATCCCGGTCGAACAGCGTTCTGATGTGTTGGTCTACAGCAGCGATCCGTTGTCAGCCGACACGGAGGT
The DNA here is from genome assembly GCF_002086695.1 of Mycolicibacterium rhodesiae. Taxonomy (GTDB): domain Bacteria; phylum Actinomycetota; class Actinomycetes; order Mycobacteriales; family Mycobacteriaceae; genus Mycobacterium; species Mycobacterium rhodesiae. Next base: position 30,144 of record NZ_MVIH01000018.1, on the reverse strand, counting down.
GACCGGGCCGGTGACGGTCGACCTGTGGGCGTCGTCGTCGGCCGTCGACACCGACTTCACCGCCAAGCTGATCGTGGTCAAGCCCGACGGCGATGCGATCAACCTCAACAACGGGATCGTGCGGACGGCGTTCCGCGACTCGTTGTCCGACCCGCACCCCGGTGTCGCGAACCAGCCCTACGAGTACCACATCGCGATCTGGCCGACGAGCTATCAGTTCGGTGCCGGCGACCGGATCCGAGTGGAGATCTCCAGCAGCGACTATCCGCAGTTCGCGCCGAACCCGAATACCGGTGAGCCGTTCGGGCAGAGTGCCGCGACGCAGCAGGCGACGCAGACCATCTTTCACGATGCCGCTCATCCATCGGCCATCGTCATCCCGGTGATCCCGGGCGGCGATGCAGGGTCGGACCGCTTCCCGATCGGGTGAAGCGCGGATCAGCGAAGGGCGATGATGGTGGCCATCTGTGGCCGAAGACAACAGGGACTGGGCAGCCTATTCGGCTGAGCCACTGGCGAACGTCAGATCAGCGCGCCTGGCGGGATGCGTCGGCGGCCATGCCGATGAAGATGGCGTAGGCGGCGGACATTGCGATCTGATCGATCTTGTCGGTGTCCCCGCCAAGTTCGCGCACCTGGTCGGCGATCGCATAACGGATCAGATCGACAGACGTCATCATGGGATCGCTCACCGGTACTCCACTCTCGGTGCCATTTTCTTTTCGGGTGTTAGACAGAGCCGCGGTGTCGCCGCCGCGAAGAAAACGACATCTCCGACTTTGCCCAACGCGATCACCGTAGCTCCGTTCTTCATCAAGTACCTGAGACCGAGCTTAGAGTTCAAAAGTTAGTCAAGCTAGCAGATTAGCTTTGTGACCGGCGTGAGATCCGTTCGAGACCTAAGGGGTTGTGACGCGCGCCACCAGGGCCGAATTGTGCGGGCGGAGGGACTCGAACCCACACGCTCTTTCGAGCAATGGCACCTAAAGCCATCGCGTCTGCCATTTCGCCACGCCCGCAGGACTCCGAAGTCTACCGGGCGTATCGCCCCGGATTAGCCCGGCGCAGGCTTCGGCCCTACGTGCGCAGCGCCACTCACCGGTGATCCCATAACCGCTGGCAGGGTACCGTCGTGGTGTGTCCACGACCCGCCGCCGCAGGTTCGCGCTGATCCTTTTGGTGATCATCGCCGCGTGCGGCTGCCTGGCCCTGGGCTGGTGGCAGTGGAGCCGATTCGAGTCGACGTCGGGCTCCTTCCAGAACCTCGGCTATGCCCTGCAATGGCCGATGTTCGCCGGATTTTGCGTGTACGCCTACCGCAAGTTCATCCGCTACGAAGAAGAAGGCGCGCCCGAGGCGCCGACGGACGCCGATTCCATCACCGAGATCCCCGCCGGACTCCTGCCCGAACGGCCCTCGGCCCGCGCGGCGTCCGACGACGCCGACCCCGCAATGCGCGAGTACAACGCTTATCTGGCCGAACTGGCCGCGGCCGACAAGGCCCACGACGATCAGAACAGGACCACCGCATGACCGCACCCGAGTCGCCCGAAGCCCACACCCCGACAGGCGTCCCGAACGAGACGATCCGCAAAGCCCTTCTCGGATACCGTGTTCTGGCCTGGACGACCGGCATCTGGCTGATCGCGCTGTGCTACGAGATCGTGCTGCGTTACGTCGTGAAGGTCGACAACCCGCCCACCTGGATCGGCGTCGTGCACGGCTGGGTCTATTTCATCTATCTGCTCTTCACCGCCAACCTCGCGGTGAAGGTGCGCTGGCCGATCGCCAAGACCATCGGCGTCCTGCTGGCCGGCACCATCCCCCTGCTGGGCATCATCGTCGAACAGGTGCAGACCCGGGAGCTGAAGACCCGCTTCAACCTTTGATCAGCGGGTCGTCGGACAACTCGAGTTCGTCCGCCGACCACTCGGCGACGGCGGTGTCCGCCCGAGTCGGGATCGTCATGGCGACGACAGCCGCGAGCGCGGCGACACCGGCGGCGATCAGCAGCGCCGTGCGCAGGCCGTGCAACGACGGGACGACGTGCCCGGCATAGGTGATCGTCATCGTCGCGAGCACGACACCGATCACCGCGCTGGACACCGATGTGCCCAAAGACCGGGCGAGTGCGTTGATTCCGTTGGCGGCGGCGGTCTCGGACACCGGCACGGCGGCGTTGATGAGCGCGGGCAGCGACGAGTACGCGAAGCCCACCCCGAAGCTCACGACGACGTTGACCACCATCACCGCCGCGGGACTGCCGAGTAGCCACACCGCACCCAGGTAGGCGGCCGCGATGATCGCCGAACCGCAGACCAACGTGAACTTGGGCCCGCGGCGGCCCGCGGTACGTGCGGCAAGCGGGGCCGCGAACATCATCGCCAGCCCGCCGGGAGCCATCCACAGGCCTGCCTGCAGCATCGACTGGCCCAGGCCGAACCCGGTTCCCGACGGCAGTTCGAGCACCTGCGGACCGACCAGCGACAGCGCGAACATCGAGAAGCACACCAGGACCGCGGCGACGTTGGTGGTCAAGACCGGCCGCCGCAGGGTGGTGCGCAGATCCACGATCGGCGACGCGGTCCGGAACTGCCAGCGGGCGAAGACCGCGAACACCGCGACCGAGAGCACGAACAGCGACAGCGTCGTCGAACTCGTCCAGCCCCAGGTCGACCCCTTGGAGATCGGCAGAAGCAGAGCCACCAACCCCACCGCCAGCAGCAAGGTGCCCAGCGGGTCGAACCGGTCCGCCGAACTGGCCGGGACATTGGGCACCAGGAAGGCGAACAGCAGCATCGCCAGAATGCCGAGAACGCCTGCGCCCCAGAACAATGTGTGCCAGTCGGCCTTTTGCGCGATCACCGCCGACAGCGGAAGGCCCATCGCGCCGCCGACACCCAGTGATGAACTGATCAACCCCATCGCCGGGCCGACCCGCTCGGCGGGCAGCGCCGAGCGCAGCACACTGATGGCGAGCGGAATGATCGGCAAGGCCAGCCCCTGCAACCCTCGCCCGATGATGAACGGCACCAGAGAACTGGTGACCGCGGCCATCAGGGAGCCGGCAGCCATCGCACCCGCGCAGATCATCAACATCGGCTTGGGGCCGTGCATATCGCCGAGGCGCCCGAATACCGGCGTGGCCACCGCCGCGGTCAGCAGGGTGACGGTGATCGTCCACGACGCGTTGGACGGGTTGGTGTGCAACAGCATTGGGAGCTCGGGAATGAGCGGGATCATCAGCGTCTGCGTCAAGGACACGCTGATGCCGGCCGCCGCCAGGACGGCGATCAGAACACCGGGGTGCGCCGCCCGGACCGAGTGACGACCCACCCGAGCATCATGACACAGGTTAGATGCGCTAGGAAAATCTCGTTCCACTCATCTGAGCAGCGCACTCAGCGCCGGGATCAGCAACGCCAGCGCCCGGCCGCGATGCGACGCCGCATCCTTCTCCGCCGGGCTGAGCTCGGCAGCGCTGCGCGTCTCCCCCTCAGGGACGAACAGCGGGTCGTAGCCGAAGCCGCCCGCACCGCGCGGCTCGCGGGCGATCACCCCGTTCCACTCGCCGCGCACCACCGCGCTGTCGGCGTCGCCGGGACCGTAGACCAGTGCGCACGCCGACACGAACGCCGCCGAACGCCGCTCGTCGGGCACGTCACGCAACTGGGCCAGGAGCAATGCGTTGTTCGCGGCGTCCTCGCCGTGCGTTCCGGCCCACCGCGCCGAGAGCACCCCGGGCATCCCGTTGAGGGCGGCGACCGTCAGCCCCGAGTCGTCGGCGACGGTGGGCAGCCCGGTCGCCGTGTAGCCGTCGCGCGCCTTCGCCAGAGCATTCTCCTCGAAGGTCGCGCCGGTTTCGGGCGCCTCATCGAAGGGCGGGACATCATCGAGCGACACCAGGGTCAGTCCGGCCAGCCCCGCGGCGTCGAGGACCCGGCGCAATTCGGCCAGCTTCTTGGCGTTGCGGCTGGCAACGAGTACGCGGTTCAGCTCAGCTCCCGAACGCCTTCTTCGACGGTGCACCCTCGGGCAGCACACCGGGATACGGCAGGGCCAACGCGTCGCGCTGCACGGCGAACAAGGTCTCGCACGCGCCGAGGGCGGCGTCGAGCATCTTGTCCAGCGTGGAACGCGGGAACGTCGCACCTTCCCCGGTCCCCTGGACCTCGACCAGTGTTCCGGTGTCGGTCGCGACGATGTTCATGTCGACCTCGGCGCGCGAATCCTCCTCGTAGGGAAGGTCGACGCGCACCCGGCCGTCGACCACCCCGACGCTGACCGCGGCGATGGCACACGACAGCGGGCGCGGGTCGGACAGTTTGCCTGCCGCAGCCAGGTACGTGACGGCATCGGAGAGCGCGACGTAGGCGCCGGTGATCGCGGCAGTGCGGGTTCCGCCGTCGGCCTGCAACACGTCACAGTCGATGGCGATGGTGTTCTCGCCGAGCGCGGCCAGATCGATGCACGCCCGCAGCGAGCGCCCGACCAGCCGGCTGATCTCCTGGGTGCGTCCGCCTACGCGACCTTTCACCGATTCGCGATCCGACCTGGTATGCGTGGCCCCGGGCAACATCGCGTACTCCGCGGTCAGCCAGCCGAGACCGGAGCCCTTGCGCCAGCGCGGCACACCGTCGGTGACGCTGGCCGTGCACATGACCCGGGTTTCGCCGAAGGCGACGAGCACCGAGCCGGCCGGATGGGAGGTGAAGCCACGGGTGATCGTGACTGGGCGCAGCTCGTCGTCAAGCCTGCCGTCTTGTCGTCGGGACACGAGGCAACCCTAACGGGCGCGCCAAGGCGTCAGTGCCGACGGACCTCGATGGCCTCCCCGCACACCACGGCGTGCACCGGTCCGTCGAACTCCGCCTTGGCCTCCGAGATCACGTCCTCACGCGACGTCCACGGCGGGATGTGGGTGAGCAGCAGCTCGCCGACGCCGGCGCGCTTGGCCATCCGGCCCGCCTCGGTACCCGACAGATGGAGATGCGGCGGCCGCTCCGGTGCGTGCGTCCACGATGCCTCGCACAGGAAAACGTCCGCACCCCTTGCCAATTCGACCAGTGACTCGCACACGCCGGTGTCGCCGCTGTAGACCAGGGTGGCGCCGGACGGGTCGGTGATCCGCATACCGAACGACTCCGTCGGATGGGTCACCAGCCGCGGAAGCACGGTCAGGGCACCGAATTGCACGGGCTGGTTGTCCTGCCAGTGGCGGATGTCGAAGATGTCGGAGAAGTCGTCGAGCTCGCCCCCGAGCGGCGACGACGCCGCCGCCAGCCGCGTCCAGGTGTCGCTCGGGCCGTACATGATGCCGCGGCCCTGAGCCGGACTCGGGTGGTAGCGACGCCACACGAACAGGCCGGGCAGATCCAGGCAGTGGTCGGCGTGCAGGTGCGACAGCAGCACGTGCACCTCGTTGGGATCGGCGTAGCGCTGCAGCGCGCCGAGCACCCCGCCACCGAAGTCGAGGACGAGAGGCGGTGTATCCGGTGCCGTCAGCAGGTAGCCGGACGCCGGCGAATCAGGCCCGACAACACTGCCGGAGCAACCGAGGACGGTGATTCGCACAGCCACCAGCTTGCCATGCCCGGTTGCCACAAGAGGAAAACATGACGGGTTTGTCAGAGAGAATCACGTTGTCGCCGAGACGTGACGGTGAACTGGATGGACGCCGGTGATCGCCGGCCCCAGGAAGCGCGCCGCCAGAGCGGTGAACGCCTCGGGATCACCCGTCGCCTCGAACAGCCGGGTCGCCGCCGGCGCCTCGTGCGGCCGCAGCAGATCGCGCTCGGTCAGAACTTTCAGCAAGTCTTTGGCGGTCTCCTCGGCACTGGACACCAGCGTGACCGAATCCCCCATCGCCAGCTGGATCAGCCCGGACAGCAACGGATAGTGCGTGCAGCCCAACACCAAGGTGTCGACCTGTGCGCGTTGGAGCGGCTCCAGATATCCCTCGGCCAGGTTGAGCACCTGGCGGCCGCTGGTGACACCGCGCTCGACGAAGTCGACGAACCGCGGGCATGCGACTGCCGCGACCTCGACGTCGCGCGCCGCCGCGAATGCGTCCTGGTAGGCCCCGGACGCGATCGTCGCCTGGGTTCCGATGACCCCGATGCGTCCCGTGCGTGTGGTGGCCACCGCACGGCGCACGGCGGGCAGAATCACCTCGACGACCGGAACGTCGTAGCGTTCCCGCGCGTCACGAAGGCAGGCCGACGACGCGGTGTTGCAGGCGATGACGAGGGCTTTGACCCCGCGCTCGACGAGGTCGTCGCCGATCGCCAGTGCGTGCGCCCGAACCTCGGGAATGGTCAGCGGACCGTACGGACCGTTGCCGGTGTCACCGACGTAGATGATGTCCTCGTCGGGCAGCTGATCGATGATCGAGCGGGCGACGGTCAGACCGCCCACGCCCGAATCGAAGATGCCGACCGGCGCTAAGCGGTCGCTCATGACGTCAGGCCGGGAAACTGGCCGGCCTTCTTGCGTTCCCGCGCTTTGCGTTCCGGACCGGACAGCCAGTAGGCGGCCAGCACCCCGGCGACCGCGCCGCACAGGTGGCCCTGCCAGGACACCCCGCCGCAGGTGGTCAACTCGGGCAGCGCCCCCCACAGCACGCCGCCGTAGACGAACAGCACCACGATGCCGGTGACGATCCACCAGATGTGCCGGGTGAAGAAGCCGAAGACCAACAGAAAGGTCAGCCACCCGAAGATCAGCCCGGAGGCGCCGATGTGGTTGGTCTCCAACCCGCAGCCGACGTTTCCGATCAGCCAGGTTCCGAATCCGCCGACGATCCAGATGATCGCGGTGGCCCAGACGAATCGGGCCATGCCGGTCAGCGTCACCAGGAAGCCGAGCACCAGGGCCGGCACGGTGTTGGCGGCCAGGTGCTGCCAATTGGCGTGCAGCAGCGGCGAGAACACGATGCCCAACAGGCCGTCGGTTTCCAGCGGCCGGATGCCGTTGCGATCCAGCGAATGCCCCGAGAGCTGATCGACGATCTCGATGACGTAGAGCAGCGCAACGAACGACAAGATGGTGGCGCCGCCGACCTTCCACGCCGGGGGCTTCTTGGGCTGCGGCGGAGTCGCCGAGTAACCCAACGGCTGGTTCATCTGTGCCTCATACCTCTTCTACGCCCAGCGCTGGCCTTGCCAGCGCCTCTGCGGCTTCGTCCAGGCTACCGGTGGAGCACTCCGGCGGGGGTTGAGCGCGGGCTACGCACCGGAGCCGAACGCCCCGGGCACCACGTCGCGGTAGGTCGGCACACCGGCGGCCGACTCAGCTGCCAGCACCGCGACCAGCACGGCGCGCGCCAGACAATCCGCCCCGGCCGCGCCGAGCGCCGCGAGCGCCTTGGTCTCCGGCGCCATCGACACCGGCGTCTCGGGATCGGGCGCCAGCTCAATGGCGCCGGTGGCCAGCGCGAAGACGGTGTCGCCGTCCAGCGGGGTGTGCGCGGGACGAATGGTGTGCGCCAGGCCGTCCTGGGCAGCGACCGCGAAGCGTCGGCAGCCGGCCGGCGACAGCGCCGCGTCGGTGGCGACGACGGCGATGGTGGTGTTGAGCGGGCTGGACTCCGCGTCGAGCGCGGCGAGTGCGGCGATCTGCTCGGCGGGCGGCGCAGCCAGCCCGAACTCCGCGACGAGGTGGCTCATCCACGGCAGCCCGGTGGCCGGGTCGACGACGTTGCCCGCACTGTTGACGACGACGATCGCCCCGACGGTCACCCCGGATTCGAGGGTGATCGACGCGGTGCCGACGCCGCCCTTGAGCACGGCGGCACGGGCACCGACACCGGCTCCGACGGTGCCCACCGCCACCTCCGCACCGGCTGAGCTTGCCGCCGCGTACCCGAACTCGGCGTTGGGCCTGCATGCCCAGGCGCCGACCGGGAGATCGAAGATCACCGCTGCCGGAACGATCGGGACGACGCCGCCGTCCATCGCCACCCCGCGGCCCTGCTCCTCCAGCCAGGTCATCACGCCGTCGGCGGCGGCCAGACCGTAGGCACTGCCGCCGGTGAGCACGACGGCGTCGACGTGGCGGACGCTGTTGGCCGGGTCGAGCAGGTCGGTCTCGCGGCTGCCTGGCGCGCCGCCGCGAACGTCGACGGCGCCCACCGTGCCCGGTGGCGTGACGATCACGGTGGTGCCGCAGGCCCAGCCGGAGCCGAGGCTCGCATCGTCGTCCAGGCGGTGGTGGTGCCCGACCAGGATGCCTGCGACGTCGGTGATCGACCCGATGTTCATCGGATGGGCTTGCCCTCTGTCATCGGATGGGCTTGCCCATCAGGCCGAGCACCAGATACTCCTGCAGCACCGTGAGCCACTGATAGACGTCGAGGTGACCCGCCAGTGGATGGTCGGTCGGCAGACGGTCGGGACCCTCCGGGCCGATCTCGAGCATGGCGCCCAACGCCAGCCGGACGTCGTTCACCGCGGAGACCCACGCGTTTGCGTCGTCTTCGGTGATCTCGAACCTTCCCCCGCCATCCGGAAGGGTGTCCAAAAGGCGTTGCGCCGCAGATCTTTTGGCATCGATGATGTCCGGCTCGTGCAGGCTGCGCAGCGCACCGTTGAGGCTTTCGGCGGCTGCGGACCCGGCCGGGTGATCACGCTGGGGCTTGAAGAAGTCGGGCAACAGGCGCCGCATCGTCGTGTCGTCGGGAGCCTGCGGGTTGCCTGCCCGGATTCCGGTGATCTGTTCCAACGGATCCGACGGCGTCGCGGCCTCCCGCTCGTCGAGCATGCCCTGCACCGAGGCGACCATGTTCTTCAACAGCGCCGCCTCGTGCGGGGCCAGCGCCGAGCGGAACCGTGGGCCCTCAGCGGTGTCGACCCGCTTCCATTTGCGCACGCGGTCAGCGGTCCTGCTGCATGGTCGCCCACAAACCGGCGGCATGCAGTTTGGACACGTCGACCTCCATGGATTCGCGGCTCCCGGCGGAGACCACCGCCTTGCCTTCGTTGTGAACCTGCAGCATGAGCTTGGTGGCGTGCGGTTCGCTGTAGCCGAACAGCTTCTGGAACACGTAGGTCACATAGTTCATCAGGTTCACCGGGTCATCCCACACGATCGTCACCCAGGGGGTGTCGACAGCAGCGACGGATTCAGTGCGTTGCGCTCCGCTGGCGTCCGGCCGGGTCGGAGCTGCTTGCGAACCCATGCGACCAAGGATAGCGAGCCGCCTACACGGCTATCCAGCCCGCCGGGTGGCCGATACGGTTGCGCTGTGACAGCCGCCCTGCTGACGGACAAGTACGAGTTGACGATGCTCGCCGCCGCGCTGCGCGACGGCTCCGCCGACCGCCGGACCACCTTCGAGGTGTTTGCCCGTCGCTTGCCGGACGGCCGCCGGTACGGCGTGGTCGCGGGTACCGGGCGGTTCCTGGAAGCGTTGGGCGAGTTTGTCTTCGACGACGACGCCCTGGCCCCCCTGCGGTCGTTCCTCGATGACGCGACACTGGCGTATCTGCGGGATTTCCGGTTCACCGGTGATGTCGACGGCTATGCCGAGGGCGAGCTGTACTTCCCCGGCTCCCCGGTGCTGTCGGTCACCGGCACCTTCGCCGAGTGCGTGTTGCTGGAGACGCTGGCGCTGTCGATCTTCAACCACGACACCGCTATCGCCTCGGCGGCCGCGCGGATGGTCAGCGCGGCGGCCGGCCGCACGCTGATCGAGATGGGATCGCGCCGTACCCACGAGCAGGCGGCGGTGGCGGCGGCCCGTGCGGCCTACATCGCCGGCTTTGCCGGCACGTCCAACCTCGAAGCCAACCGCCGCTACGGCATCCCGGCGATGGGCACCAGCGCGCACGCGTTCACGATGCTGCACACGACGGCCGGCGGACCGGACGAGAAGGCCGCGTTCCGGGCGCAGGTCGACGCGCTGGGCGTCGGGACGACCCTGCTGGTCGACACCTACGACGTGACGGCGGGCGTGGCCAACGCGATCGAGGTCGCCGGAACGGGCCTCGGCGCGGTGCGCGTCGACTCCGGCGACCTGGGGGTGCTGGCCCGCCGGGTGCGCGCACAGCTCGACGACCTGGGCGCCACCGGCACCGAGATCGTGGTGTCGGGTGACCTCGACGAATTCTCGATCGCCGCGCTGCGCGCCGACCCGGTCAACACCTACGGTGTCGGGACCTCGGTGGTCACCGGCTCGGGTGCCCCGACCGCGAGCATGGTCTACAAGCTCGTCGAGGTCGACGGCATCCCCGTTCAGAAACGCAGCAGCCGCAAGGAGTCTCACGGCGGACGCAAGGCGGCGCTGCGGCTGTCCCGGCCGACGGGCACGATCACCGAGGAAGTGATTCATCCGGTGGCCGCCGCACCCGAGGTGACCGAGCCGGCGCGGGTGCTGACCGTGCCGCTGGTGCGCGCCGGCCGGCCGCTGGCATCAGCCGATCTGGCCGCCGCACGTGAGTTGGTGGTGCGCGGGCTGCGCAGCCTGCCCTGGGAAGGCCTGGCGCTCTCGCAGGGCGAGCCGGCGATCCCGACCCGACAGGTGCCGGTGCGGTCACGGTGAGCGACGACAGCGAGGTGCCGCCGGTCACCGAGTTGCTGGCGTTGGCGGTGTCCGCGCTGGGCGGTGCCGAGCGTCCCGGCCAGGTGCAGATGGCCGAGGCGGTCGCGAACGCCTTCGCCGAGGGCGAGCATCTGGCGGTGCAGGCCGGCACCGGAACCGGCAAGTCGCTGGCCTACCTGATCCCGTCGATCGCCCGGGCGGTGTCGGAGGGGTCGCCCGTTGTGGTGTCCACGGCGACGATCGCACTGCAACGCCAGCTCGTCGACCGCGATCTGCCCAGGCTGGTCGACGCGCTGGCACCCGCCCTGCCTCGGCGGCCCAAGTTCGCGTTGCTCAAAGGGCGGCGAAATTATCTGTGCCTGAACAAGATTCACAACGGAAGCGCAGACGAGTCCGGTGACGCATCGCAGGAGGAACTGTTCGAGCCGGTCGCGGCGAGCGCGCTGGGCCGTGACGTCGCCCGGCTGACGGCATGGGCGTCGTCCACCGAGACCGGCGATCGTGACGAGCTGACGCCGGGTGTGCCCGACCGGTCCTGGTCGCAGGTCAGCGTCTCGGCCCGGGAATGCCTCGGCATGGCGCGCTGCCCGTACGGCACCGACTGCTTCTCCGAACGGGCGCGCGGCGAGGCCGGCCGCGCCGAGGTCATCGTCACCAACCACGCGCTGCTGGCGATCGACGCGATCGCCGACGCCGCGGTGCTGCCCGAACACGAGTATCTGGTGGTCGACGAGGCCCATGAACTGGTGGACCGGGTGACGTCGGTGGCCACCGGTGAACTGACCCCCGCCCCGCTGGGGGTGGCCGTCCGGCGGATCTCCCGCCTGGTCAGCCCGGCGCTGGTTCAGCGAATGGAGGCGGCGGTGGCGACGTTCTCCTCGGCGATCCATGACGCGCAGCCGGGCCGGCTCGATTACCTCGACGACGAGCTGGCCACCTACCTGACCGCATTGCGGGATGCTGCCACCGCCGCCCGAGGCGACATCGACCCGGCGCCCAAGGACCCGAAGGCCGCCGCGGCCCGCAACGAGGCGATCGCGGCGCTGACCGAGATCGGCGACGCGGCCTCGCGGGTGCTGGACTCGTTCGTCCCGGCCATCCCGGACCGCACCGAAGTGGTGTGGCTCGACCACGAGGAGATTCGCGGGAATCGACGGCCGGTGTTGCGGGTGGCGCCGCTGTCGGTGGCCGGCCTGCTGCGCACCCGCCTGTTCGACAGTGCGACAACGATTTTGACCTCAGCGACGCTGACCGTCGGCGGCTCGTTCGACGCGATGGCCGGCGCCTGGGGTCTTGGCGGCGGGCCGAAGTGGACCGGACTGGACGTCGGCTCCCCGTTCGAGCACGCCAAGTCCGGCATCCTGTACGTCGCCGCGCATCTGCCACCGCCGGGCCGGGACTCCGCAGGCTCCCCCGAACAGGTCGACGAGATCGCCGGGCTCATCGAGGCAGCCGGCGGACGCACCCTGGGGCTGTTCTCGTCGATGCGGGCCGCCAAGGCGGCGACCGAGGCGTTGCGGGCCCGGATCGACACCCCGATCCTGTGTCAGGGCGACGACAACACCGCGGCGCTGGTCGAGAAGTTCGCCGGCGACGCCGAGACATCGCTGTTCGGCACGCTGTCGCTGTGGCAGGGCGTGGACGTGCCGGGGCCGTCGCTGTCGCTGGTGCTCATCGACCGCATCCCGTTCCCCCGCCCCGACGACCCGCTGCTGACGGCGCGGCAGCGAGCGGTCGCCGCGCGGGGCGGCAACGGGTTCATGACGGTCGCCGCCGCCCACGCCGCGCTGCTCCTCGCTCAGGGAGCGGGCCGGCTCCTGCGCCGAGCCGACGATCGGGGCGTCGTCGCAGTGCTGGACTCGCGGATGGCGACCGCGCGGTACGGCGGCTACCTGCGCGCGTCGTTGCCGCCGTTCTGGCCGACCACCGACCCCGAGCGCGTCAAACAAGCACTTCAGCGGCTACGCGACGGGGCCTCGCCGTGAGTTGGCATCGGTAGCGGCAGGCGGGCGGCACAATGGTGAGAGCAAATTTCGATGCCTCGGAGAGGGTGGCCCCCATGCGCCGACGACACCTCGCACGCCTGCTCGCGGTCGCGAGCGCCGCTGCGGTGCTGGCCGGCTGCGGCACCACCATCTCCGGAAAGGCCGTGTCGGTCTTCGACGATCCGTTCAAGGTCGGCGGCCTGCAGGCGGTGGACGGTCCCAGCGGCTTGCGTTCGGATGCGGAGAAGCCCACGCGCAAGGTCTCCCACACTGACGGCGGCAAGGACGACGAGATCGGCGCGCAGTCGATCAGCGATCTGGAGTCGTTCTGGAAGGACAACTACAAGGCCTCGTTCGACGGGGAGTTCCGGCCCGTCAAGGACCTGATCTCCTGGGACTCCAACGAATACGACGGCGAATTCTGCGGCGACACCACCTCCGACCTGATCAACGCCGGCTTCTGCGAGGACGACAACACCATCGGCTGGGATCGCGGCGTACTGCTGCCCGCACTGCGACAGGCCAACGGCGACATGGCGATCACGATGGTGCTGGCCCACGAGTACGGGCACGCCATTCAGAAGATGGCCAAGCTCAACAAGAAGGGGACCCCCACGCTGGTGGCCGAGCAGCAGGCCGACTGCCTCGCAGGCGCTTACATGCGTTGGGTGGCCGAAGGCAACTCGAAGCGGTTCACTCTGAGCACCGGTGACGGGCTGAACAACCTTCTGGCCGCGATGATTTCGTTTCGCGACCCGCTGCTGAGTCAGGACGACTACGCCGACAGCGGCGACGAGCACGGGTCGGCGTTCGAGCGGATCTCGGCCTTCCAGTTCGGCTTCACCGACGGACCGTCCTCCTGTGCGACCATCGACGCCCAGGAGATCGGCCAGCGACGCGGAGACTTGCCGATCGAACTGCAGCGCGACCAGACCGGTGAGTGGCCGGTCACCGAGGAGTCGGTCCGCTCGATCATCGAGGCGATGAACATCCTGTTCACGCCGAAGAACCCACCCACCCTGAACCTGGACGCCGCGTCAGGGTCGACGTGCCCCGACGCCCGGCCCAGCCCGCCGGTGTCCTACTGCCCGGCCAGCAACACGATCGCCATCGACCTGCCCGGACTGGAAAAGATGGGCGCCTCCAACGAAGGTCAGGACAACGTCCTGGTCACCGGCGACAACACCGCCTACTCCGTGCTGGTATCGCGCTACATGCTGGCGCTGCAGCACGAGCGGGGCGGACTGGTGCTCGACAACGCCGAAGCCGGCTTGCGCACCGCGTGCCTGACCGGCGTCGCGACCACCAAGCTGTCCAAAGAGGTGACCACCCCCGACGGCAACACCGTGGCGCTGACGGCAGGCGACATCGACGAGGCGGTGTCAGGCCTACTGACCAACGGTCTGGTCGCCGGCGACGTCAACGGTGAGTCGGTGCCTGCCGGCTTCAACCGCATCGACGCGTTCCGCATCGGGGTACTCGGCGATCAGGACCGCTGCATCAAACGCTTCCCGTAAGACGGCCCGCCGAGTGTGCGTGGAGATCGTGATGTGGACGGCATTCGCGATCTGAGCGCACACTCGATGAGGTGAATTAGATCTTTTTGGTCACTCCGTACCAGGACAGGATCGCGTCACCTTCGTCGGTGGACTTGCTCAGCGTCGCATAGGAGCGGATGAACGACTCCCCAACGCAACCATCGATTTTCACGTGGAAGTTACTGATCGACACCCACGGCCGGTCGCCCTTGTACTGCTTCTTGGTCACCGGGACGATGTTGATGATGCCGGGCTTGAGGCCCACGGTGATCGCCCCGCCGATATTGCCGCCGACACCCGGCAGCAGGCCCTCGGCCGCGTTGTTCGGGAAGTCCAGCCCGATGATTCCGATCGATGAGTTCACCCCGATCGTGCCGCCAAGGGCGACGCCGTTGGAGGTGCTCATGTCGATGCCGCAGCCGATCTGGTAGCCCACCTCGAACACACCCCTCGGGTTCTCGCCGGGGCCGTCGAGCGCGCCGTTGAAGACACCGCTGACGGAGTACTCCCGTGAGGAGATGGCGGTGGTCAGCGGTGCGATCGGCATCTGCACCTCGTCCTTCGCCGAGATCGTCAGCGTCCATCCATCCGGCGATGTCGTGATGGCCGGCGGCGTCGAGGCCACCTTCCCGTCATCGACCGGCGGGGCGGCCGGGTCGGCGGCGGCGACGGGCTGACCCAGCTCGGGGCCGCCGGGATCAGGATCGGCGGATGCCGGCACCGGCGCGGCCAACAAGGTGCCCACCAGCGCCATCAGCGCTGCGCGACGAACGAACACTGCCCCGAACACCTTCCCGGATCCCGACGGTCCGCCCCGATGCGGCACCCCTCGACATCCTGTTGGGAACCTACAGGTGGCTCCCCTGCCCTGCTAACCGGTTGGGCAAGTCCCGGCGTTACGCCAGCGTGACGAGACCGAGCTCGTTGTCACCGGCCAGCAGCGGATGATGCGGCAGCACGCGAACGGTGTAGCCCACCGAACCTGCCACCGGCAGCGGGGTCGTCGTCGAGAAGATGTCGGTACCTCCGTCGCCCGAACCCGAGTGCACCATGTCCACGGTGACGGGGTCCTGCAGGGCGTCGGCGGCATCGACCCGGCCGAGCACAGCCTGCACGTCGACCTCGTCCGGTTTCAGCCCGGCCAGCGCGACCGTCGCGGTCAGGGTCAGCTCCGACCCGAGCAGCGGGGTGTCGGGCAGCCCGGTGCTGTCGACGTCGGTGATCTCGATCTGCGGCCAGGCCTCCCGGACGCGCTGCCGGTAGGCCGACAGCTCACGTGCCGCCCCGAACGGCAGGCCGTCGATCGGAGCACTGGTGCGGCGGAACGACTGGGCGGCAGGCGCGTAGTACTTCTCGGTGTAGTCGCGCACCATCCGGGACGCCAGCACCTTGGGCCCGAGCCCCTGCAGGGTGTGCCGAACCATCTCCACCCAGCGGGTCGGCACACCCTTGTCGTCCCGGTCGTAGAACGTCGGCGTCACCGACTGCTCGAGCAGGTTGTAGAGCGCCGAGGACTCGATGTCGTCGCGGCGGCTCTCGTCGGCCAGCCCGTCGGCTGTCGGTATCTCCCAACCGTTTTCGCCGTCATACCACTCGTCCCACCATCCGTCACGGATGGACAGGTTCAGCCCGCCGTTCAGCGCACTCTTCATGCCTGACGTGCCGCAGGCTTCCAGCGGACGAAGCGGGTTGTTCAGCCACACATCGCAGCCCCAGTACAACTGGCGGGCCATCGACATGTCGTAGTCGGGCAGGAAGGCGATGCGGTGGCGCACTTCCGGCCGGTCGGCGAACTTCACGATCTGCTGGATCAGGGCCTTGCCCGCATCGTCGGCGGGGTGTGACTTGCCTGCGACGATCAGCTGCAACGGCTTGTCTTTATCGAGCAGCAACGCCTCGAGGCGCTGCGGATCACGCAGCATCAGGGTCAGGCGCTTGTAGGTGGGCACCCGGCGCGCGAAACCGATGGTTAGTACCTCAGGGTCGAAAGCCGTTGCAATCCAGCCGAGTTCGGCCTCGGACGCGCCGCGCTCCAACCACGACCGGCGCAGCCGCTGGCGCACGTCTTCGACCAGCAGCGCGCGCAGCTGAGAGCGGATCCACCAGATGTGACCGGTGTCGACCTGTTGCAGCCGCGCCCAGATGTTGGGCTCGCGCAGCGCCTCGGTGGAACCGGCGAGTTCCCTGCCGAGCTCCAACCACTGCGGGGCCGCCCAGGTGGGGCCGTGCACACCATTGGTGATCGAGCCGATCGGCACCTCGGCCGGGTCGAAACCAGGCCACAGCTCGTCGAACATCGTGCGGCTGACGCGCCCGTGCAGCAGGGACACCCCGTTTGCGCGCTGCGCCAGCCGTAGGCCCATGTGCGCCATGTTGAACTTCGACGGGTCGTCCTCGGCGCCGAACGCCAGCACCCGTCCGACCGGAACCTCGGGCAGCAAGCCATCTTTCGAATCGTCACCGAAGTACCTCTGCACCATGTCCACCGGGAAGCGGTCGATTCCCGCCGGTACCGGCGTGTGGGTGGTGAACACTGTGCTGGCCCGCACGAGCGTCAGCGCGGTGTCGAAATCCAGCTTCTGCTCGGAGATGTATTCGCGGATCCGTTCCACCCCCAGGAACCCAGCGTGGCCCTCGTTCATGTGGTACACGTCCGGGGCGGGCCGGCCCTCGATCGCGGTGAACGCACGGATGGCCCGAATGCCGCCGATGCCGGCGAGCAACTCCTGCTTGATGCGGTGCTCCTGGTCGCCGCCGTAGAGCCGGTCGGTGACGTTGCGCAAGTCGTGCTCGTTCTCGGGGATGTCGGAATCCAAGAGCAGCAGCGGGATCCGGCCCACCTGCGCCACCCACACCCTGGCGCGCAGCACCTTCGCCTCCGGCATCGCCAGCTCGACGAGCACCGGCGCGCCCGCGGCGTCGGCGAGCAACCGGAGCGGCAGCCCCTGCGGGTCCAGCGAGGGATAGTTCTCGTGTTGCCAGCCGTCGGCAGTCAATGACTGCCGGAAATACCCGGACCGGTAGTACAAGCCGACAGCGATCAGCGGCAGACCCAGATCCGATGCCGACTTCAGATGGTCGCCGGCCAGAATGCCCAGGCCGCCCGAATAGTTCGGCAACACTTCGGCCACGCCGAACTCCATCGAGAAGTACGCGATGCCCGTCGGCATGACCGAGGAACCCTGCTCCTGCTCCTGAAACCACATCGGCCGGCTCAGGTAGTCGTCCAGATCGGCCGCGAGCTGATCGAGAACGTTGAGGAACTGCTCGTCCTCGGCCAATTCGTCGAGCCGCGCCGGGGCAACCGCGCCGAGCAGCGCCACCGGATCCTGGCCGGTCTGCAGCCACAGCCGTGGATCGATCGAGGCGAAGAGATCCTGTGTCGGCTTGTCCCACGACCAGCGCAGGTTGGTGGACAACCGGCCGAGGGCTGCGAGCCGCTCGGGCAAATGGGCACGGACCGTGAACCTGCGGAGGGCCTTCACGCGTTCCCACCTTACTGAGAACGCCGGTGCAATTGGCGCGAGCATGCGCTTCTTCCCCAGCCGGTCATTCTTCGCACTACGGTGTGAAGAGGGCGCGATGCGGTTACCCCGAGGGTCAAGAAGACTCACGACCGGTGCGGCGGCGAGCGTCGCTGCGCCACGACAACGAGAAACCGACTCAAGCCGACGCGGGGCAGACCACGTCGCACAGGTCAGGAATGGAGTGGTTGGGTGCCCGGTCGTATCGAGATCGATGACGTCGCGCCCGTTGTGTCCTGCGGTACCTATCCGGCCAAGGCGGTCGTCGGCGAAGTCGTGCCGGTCGCCGCGACAGTGTGGCGCGAGGGGCATGACGCGGTGGCGGCGACGTTGGTGGTGCGCTACCTCGGAACTGCTCACCCTCAGCTCGGGCAGAATCCGGCCCGGCGCGTCAAAGCTCTCGAGGGTGCTGAACTGACCGAGGCCTCCCCCGCGGTCAGCCGGGTCAAGCCCCAGCTGTACCCGATGGAGATGGGCCGCACCCCCGATCTCTTCCACGGCCAGTTCGTGCCCGACCGGGTGGGGCTGTGGACATTCCGGATCGACGGCTGGGGCGATCCACTCACCACGTGGCGGCACAACGTCACCGTCAAACTCAACGCCGGGCAGGGCGAATCGGAACTCAACAACGATCTGATCGTCGGAGGCAATCTGCTGGCCCGCGCCGCCACCGGAGTGCCGCGTGACCGCCGCGCGCCGCTGCTGCAGGCCGCGGCGGCTCTGCGCGAGCCCGGGGATCCGCTGACCCGGGCGTCCCTGGCACTGTCGCACGAGGTCACCGATCTGCTGGCGAAGTATCCGCTTCGCGAACTGGTCACCCGAGGGTCCACCTACGGAATCTGGGTGGATCGACCGCTGGCCCGCTGCAGCGCCTGGTACGAGTTGTTCCCCCGGTCCACCGGGGGGCGCGACGAGGAAGGCCGCCCGGTACACGGCACCTTCGAGACGGCGGCCGCGGCGCTGCCCCGGGTTGCGTCGATGGGCTTCAACGTCGTCTATCTCCCGCCGATCCACCCGATCGGCAAGGTCCACCGCAAGGGCCGCAACAACACCGTGACAGCCGAACCGGGCGATGTGGGCTCACCGTGGGCCATCGGCAGCGACGAGGGTGGCCACGACGCCATCCACCCCGAGCTCGGCACGATCGAGGACTTCGACCGATTCGTCGCCGCGGCCCGTGACAACGGGCTTGAGGTGGCACTGGACCTGGCACTGCAGTGCGCCCCTGATCACCCGTGGGCGAAGAATCACCGGGAATGGTTCACCGAGCTGCCCGACGGCACCATCGCGTACGCGGAGAACCCGCCGAAGAAGTACCAGGACATCTATCCGCTGAACTTCGACAATGATCCCGGCGGCCTCTACGACGAGGTGCTGCGGGTGGTGCGGCACTGGATGGACCACGGCATCAAGATCTTTCGGGTCGACAACCCGCACACCAAGCCGCCGAACTTCTGGGCGTGGCTGATCAGTCAGGTCAAGGCCATCGATCCCGACGTGCTGTTCCTCGCCGAGGCGTTCACCCGCCCGGCGCGACTGAACGGGCTCGCGAAACTTGGCTTCACACAGTCGTATTCGTACTTCACCTGGCGTACCGCCAAGTGGGAGATCGAGGAATTCGGCCGCCAGATCGCCGAACACGCCGACTACACCCGGCCGAACCTGTTCGTGAACACCCCCGACATCCTGCACGAGAGTCTGCAACACGGCGGGCCGGGCATGTTCGCGATCCGGGCCGTGCTGGCCTCGACGATGGGCAGCTCGTGGGGCGTGTACTCCGGCTTCGAACTCTTCGAGCATCTGCCGGTGCGAGAGGGCAGCGAGGAGTACCTGGACTCCGAGAAATACGAGCTGCGGCCCCGTGACTTCGAAGCGGCGCTGGCCAACGGCCAATCGCTGGAGCCATTCCTGAGGCGGCTCAACGAGATTCGTCACCTCCACCCCGCGCTCTGCGAGATGCGCACCATCACGTTCCATCACATCGACAACGATGCGCTGCTGGCCTACAGCAAGTTCGACCCGGTATCCGGTGACACCGTGCTGGTGGTGGTGACGTTGAACCCATTCGGCCCTGAGGAAGGCACCTTGTGGCTAGACATGGCCGCTTTGGGTATGCAGCCCTATGACCGTTTCTGGGTGCGCGACGAGATCACCGGGGAGGAATACCAATGGGGGCAGTCGAACTATGTGCGACTGGAACCGGCCCGGGCCGTCGCGCACATCCTGAACATGCCGTTGGTCCCGCAGGAGCAGAGGGCAGTTCTGCTGCGCCGGGAATGACGGGAACGAACAAGGAGCCTTCGCTATGACGAGAACCAACAAACTCGCCAGTCCGCATCTGGCACCGGATCCCGGCGAGCTGGCCCGGTTGGTGTCCGGAGTCCACCACAGCCCGCACAGCATTCTTGGCGCGCACGAGTACGACGACCACACGGTGATCCGGGCCCTCAAGCCGCACGCGGAGCAGGTGGTCGCCCTCGTCGGCGGCGAGCGACACCCCATGGCGCACATCGACTCCGGGGTCTTCGCGGTAGCGTTGCCGTTCACCGACCTGGTCGACTACCGGCTCGAGATCTCCTACCCGGGTGGGCACACCATCACCGTCGCCGACGGCTACCGCTTCCTGCCCACGCTCGGCGAGATGGACCTCTACCTGTTCGGCGAGGGACGCCACGAGCAGCTGTGGGAGATTCTGGGTGCGCACCCGCGGTCCTTCGAGACCGCCGACGGCGTCGTGGAGGGGGTGTCCTTCGCGGTCTGGGCTCCGAATGCCAAGGGCATCAACCTGATCGGCGAGTTCAATCACTGGGACGGCAACGACGCCCCGATGCGAGTGCTGGGCTCCTCCGGCGTCTGGGAGCTGTTCTGGCCCGGCTTCCCCACCGACGGGCTCTACAAGTTCCGGGTTCACGGGGTCGACGGGTCGGTGGCCGATCGTGCCGATCCGTTCGCGTTCGCGACGGAGGTCCCGCCGCACACCGCGTCGCGCGTGTTCACCTCGGACTACACCTGGGACGACGCCGACTGGCTGACGCAGCGGGCCGCGCAGAACCCGGTGTTCGAGCCGATGAGCACCATCGAAGTACACCTGGGCTCCTGGCGGCCCGGCCTGGGCTATCGCGAGCTTGCCGAGCAACTCACCGAATACGTTCTGGCCCAAGGATTCACCCACATCGAATTCCTTCCGGTCGCCGAGCACCCGTTCGGTGGATCGTGGGGTTACCAGGTGACGTCCTACTACGCGCCGACGTCACGGTTCGGCACCCCCGACGAGTTCCGGCACCTGGTGGACACCTTGCACCGGGCCGGCATCGGAGTGATCGTCGACTGGGTGCCCGCGCACTTCCCCAAAGATGCGTGGGCGTTGGGCCGCTTCGACGGCACACCTCTGTATGAGCATTCCGACCCGCGCCGCGGCGAGCAACTCGACTGGGGCACGTACGTCTTCGATTTCGGTCGCGCCGAGGTGCGCAACTTCCTGGTGGCCAACGCGCTGTACTGGCTGCAGGAGTTCCACATCGACGGTCTGCGGGTGGATGCCGTCGCCTCCATGCTCTACCTGGACTATTCGCGGCCAGAGGGCGGCTGGACGCCCAACGTCTACGGCGGCCGCGAGAATCTCGAGGCGGTGCAGTTCCTGCAGGAGATGAACGCCACCGTCCACAAGAGCCATCCCGGCATCGTCACGATCGCCGAGGAGTCCACCTCATGGCCAGGGGTGACCCGAGCCACCAACCTTGGCGGACTTGGCTTTTCGATGAAGTGGAACATGGGGTGGATGCACGACACCCTGGACTACATCAGCCGTGACCCGATCTATCGCACCTACCACCACGGCGAGTTGACATTCTCGTTGCTCTACGCGTTCAGCGAGAACTTCGTGTTGCCGATCAGCCACGACGAGGTGGTGCACGGCAAGGGCACGCTGTGGGGCCGGATGCCGGGCAACGACCACGTCAAGGCGGCCGGGCTGCGCAGCCTGCTGGCTTACCAGTGGGCCCACCCCGGCAAGCAGCTGCTGTTCATGGGCCAGGAGTTCGGTCAGCGCGCGGAATGGTCCGAGGAACGCGGGGTCGACTGGTACCAGCTCGACGAGAACAGCTATTCCACCGGAATTCAGCGTTTCGTCGCCGACCTCAACGAGCTCTACCGCAGCCGCCCTTCGCTGTGGAGCCAGGACACCAAGCCGGAGGGCTACTCCTGGATCGACGCCAACGACTCGGCCAACAACGTGCTGAGCTTCCTGCGATACGGCAGCGACGGCTCGGTGCTGGCGTGCGTGTTCAACTTCTCCGGAGCGGAGCACAGCCGTTACCGGCTTGGCCTGCCGCACACCGGAACCTGGCGCGAGGTGCTCAACAGCGACGCGACGGTCTACAACGGCGCGGGCGCGGGCAACTTCGGTGCCGTCGAGGCCACCGACGAGCCCTGGCACGGCCGACCGGCATCGGCGACGTTGGTGCTCCCGCCGAACTCCGCGATCTGGCTGGAACCTGCGCCGGCCTCGGACTAGTACAGCGCGTTGGCGAGGTTCCGCCGGCCGGTGATGACGTCGGGGTCGGCGGGATCGAACAGCTCGAACAGTTCGATCAACCGAGTGCGCACCTTGGTGCGCTCATCGTCGGATGTCTTGCGCACCAGCGCGATCAGTCGATCGAAGGCCGGTACCACATCCTGATTGAGGATCTGGACGTCGGCTGCGGCGAAGGCCGCCTCGATGTCGTCGGGTGCGGCGTCGGCCACCGCCACCGCATCCGGGCTCTGCTCGGTGGCGCGCTGCAGGAACGTCATCTGCCGCAGCGCCCCCTTGGCCTCCGCGTGCTGCGGATCGGCGTCGAGGATGGCCTGGTACGCCGCGGCCGCGGCCGCGAAGTCGCCGGACTCGAGCAGTTCCCGCGCCTGCTCCAGGGCCGGGTCGACGGCTGCGTCTTCCTCGGCATCGCCGGAGCCGGACAGCTTTCCTGCGGTTGCCTGCAGCAGCGAGTCCACCCACCGCCGCAACTGCTCGGGGGGTTGCATGCCCTGGAAGCTGGCCAGCGGCTGCCCGCCGGCCAGGGCCACCACGGTCGGCACCGCTTCGATGCCGAACATCTGGGCCACCCGCGGGACCACGTCCACATTGACCGTCGCCAACGACCACTTTCCGTTGTCGTCGGCGGCCAGTGCGGCCAAGACTTCACCCAGCTGCACCGAGGCGTCGCTGCGGGGCGACCACAGCAGCACGACGACCGGCAGTTGGCCGGAGCGGACCAGGACTTCAGCTTCGAAATTGACCTCGGTGACCTCGACACCACCACTGGGGGTGGTCGCACCGTCCGCGGGCTGCTGAGCCCGCTGTTTGAGGCCGGACAGGTCGACGGCGCCGGCCAGAGCCGGGCCGATCTGGGGGCGTGGACGCGTCACGTTCCCAAGTCTGTCACGTCGTCGACGGTGCCGAATCGAGTGGCTGACCAGAAGCCGCTGAAGCCGCGGCCGGTCCCAGTTTCGCCGTCCGATCAGCCCATATGAGGAAAATCACACTGCCGAGCGGCACGATGCTGCCCAGCAACGCCAGCAACCACGTGATCACGCCCCACTTGTAGGCGAGGCCCGCCATGAGAGCAGTGATCACGAACGCGATGAACACCAGCCCGTGGGCCATGCCGAAAACCTTGACGCCGATCTCGGTGCGCGGACTCCCCAGGTACTTGAAGTACATCCCGACCAGCAGTCCGACCCAGCTCACCGCTTCGGCCAGCGCCACCAACCGGAACCGGCCCGCCGTGCTTCGGATGTCAAAAGTGCTCGTCATGCAGCCATTGTGCCGCAGCGGCAGGCCAGCTACTACGCCTCGTCGTTGACGCGGCCCGGGCTACGCCCGACTGCCTCGCTCCTCCTCCGCCTCGTCCCTCGGCGGCATCGGTCGACTCGGCTACGCCCGACTGCCTCGCTCCTCCTCCGCCTCGTCCCTCGGCGGCATCGGTCGACTCGGCTACCCGCCTCAGCCGGCGCGCAGGACCAACGCGTCACCCTGGCCGCCCGCTCCGCAGAGCGCGGCCACGGCGTAGCCCGATCCGCGCCGCGAAAGCTCCAGAGCCGCGTGCAGCGTGATCCGCGCACCCGACATACCGATCGGATGGCCGACCGCGATAGCGCCGCCGTTGCGGTTGACCCGCTCGGGGTCCACGCCCAGTTCCTTGGTCGAGGCCAGCGCGACGGCGGAGAACGCCTCGTTGATCTCGATCACGTCCAGCTGGTCCAGGGTGATGCCCTCGCGGGCGATGGCCTTCTTGATCGCATTGGCCGGCTGCGACTGCAACGTGGAATCCGGGCCCGCGACGACGCCGTGTGCGCCGATTTCACAGAGCCACGTCAAGCCGAGTTCCTGGGCCTTGGCCTTATTCATCACCACGACGGCGCAACCGCCGTCAGAGATCTGGGACGCCGAACCGGCGGTAATGGTGCCGTCCTTGCGGAACGCGGGCCGCAGCCCGGACAGCGATTCGGCCGTGGTGTTGGCCCGAATGCCCTCGTCCTCGCTGAACTCGATCGGGTCGCCCTTGCGCTGCGGGATCGCCACCGGCACCACCTCGTCGGCGAACACCCCGTCCTTCCAGGCCGCGGCCGCCTTCTGATGCGACAGGGCGGCGAACTCGTCCTGTTCGGCGCGGGTGAACTTGTCGGTGTCGTTGCGCTGCTCGGTGAGCGCACCCATCGGCTGGTCGGTGAAGACGTCGTGCAGGCCGTCGTACGCCATTGAGTCCAGCACGGTGACGTCGCCGTACTTGTAGCCCTCACGGCTGTTCATCAACAGGTGCGGGGCCTTGGTCATGGACTCCTGGCCGCCGGCCACCACCACGTCGAACTCGCCGGCCCGGATCAGCTGATCGGCCAGGGCGATCGAATCGATCCCGGACAGGCACATCTTGTTGATGCTCAGCGCGGGCACGTCCCACCCGATACCGCCGGCCACGGCGGCCTGGCGGGCCGGCATCTGGCCGGCGCCGGCGGTCAGCACCTGACCCATGATCACGTAGTCGACCAGCGAGGCCGGGACTCCGGCCTTCTCCAGTGCGCCCTTGATCGCGATCCCGCCCAGATCGCTGCCCGAGAAATCCTTGAGCGAGCCCATCAGCTTGCCGATGGGAGTGCGTGCCCCAGCAACGATCACCGACGTCGTCATACCTGCCTCCAAGAGCGTTTCGCGCCGCCCCGAGGCGGCTATCCACGGATCCCCCAGTGTTGAATCCGATGTGGTTAGGTTACCTTTGCGTTATGACCGCTGAGCAAGTTGACGCCCGTCCAGTCCTGGCCAGTGCTCTCGTCACCGCTGTCGACCATGTCGGCATCGCGGTGCCGGATCTCGATGCGGCCATCCAGTGGTACCACGAGCACCTCGGGATGATCCTGGTGCACGAGGAAATCAACACCGACCAGGGCATTCGTGAGGCCATGCTGTCGCTGAAGAACGCGGCCCCGGACTGCGCCCAGATCCAGTTGATGGCCCCCCTGGACGAGACCTCGACGATCGCCAAGTTCATCGACAAGCGCGGCCCCGGCATCCAGCAGATGGCTTATCGGGTCAGCGACCTGGACGCCATCTCCGAACAGTTGCGCAACCAGGGTGTCCGGTTGATCTACGACGCACCGCGCCGCGGAACCGCGAACTCGCGGATCAACTTCATCCACCCGAAGGATGCCGGCGGCGTCCTGGTGGAACTCGTCGAACCGGCCGCGGCGCACTAGGTTTTACGACCACTTCCGGGTCGGGCCGCGATTGGCGCGGTTGGCCCAGCAGGCAGTGTGCCAGTGCCGGCGATCGTCGACGGCGGCTTCGCCATCGTCGGCTCGCCAGACAGCGACATGGGCTGTGCCCGGGCGGATTTCGTGATCGCAGCCGGGGCACCGGTAGGTCTTGACCGCCCGCGCTCCGGGTATCGATTGCACTTCGTAGTCGAATCCGTCGGCGCCCGACTCGACGCGGCGCTGCAGGGGTAGCGGCGCAATGCCACTGTCCTTACGGCGAGGTGGCCGGCGCCGCGGCATCAGAAGAGCCGGAACTCGTCGCTGTCCATCCCCCGCATGACGTCGTAATCCAAAGTCAGACAACGAATTCCGCGGTCGGTAGCCAATGTTCTGGCCTGCGGCTTGATTTGCTGCGCGGCGAACACGCCGGTCACCGGCGCCAGCAGACTGTCCCGGTTGAGCAACTCGAGGTAGCGCGTCAGCTGCTCGACACCGTCGATCTCCCCGCGGCGCTTGATCTCCACCGCCACCGTGCGGCCCTCGTCGTCGCGGCAGAGGATGTCCACCGGGCCGATGGCGGTCATGAACTCCCGGCGAACCAGGGTGTAGCCGTCACCCAGCAGCTCGATGTGCTCGGCCAGCAGCTTCTGCAGGTGCGCTTCGACGCCGTCCTTCACCAGTCCGGGATCGATCCCGAGTTCGTGGCTGGAGTCGTGCTCGACGCTTTCGATGGTGATCCGTAACTGCTCTCCGGCCTTGTTCTCCACCACCCACACCGGCAACGCGTCGTCCTTTGCCTCCTCGGTCAGCCAGCACGGCGGGCTCATCCAGTTCAACGGCTTGTAGGCACGGTCGTCGGCGTGGATGCTGACCGAGCCGTCGGCCTTGATCAGCAGCAGCCGGCGAGCTGACGGCAGGTGGGCGGTGAGGCGACCGAGGTAGTCGACGGTGCATTGGGCGATCACGAGGCGCACCGCACAAGCTTAGGGTCTGGGGGTCCCGGCGAATTAGGCTGACACCACCATGACGTCCCCTCCGAGCCTCGCGCAGCGGTTGGGCCGGGTTCTGGAACGGGTCACGCGCCAGAGCGGCCGGCTGGCCGGCACACCGGCCTACGGCTCGTTGATCCTGGGGCGGGTCAACGAAAGCCCGGCGCGCCGCCGAGTCCGGATCCAGACGTTGGTCACGGTCTCGCTGCTGGCGGTGAACGTCCTGGGCATTGTGGTCGCGGCCCTGTTGGTCAGCGTGGCCTATCCGGTACCCAGTGTGTTCACCGATGTGCCGGCGTGGCTCACCTTTGGAGTGGCCCCCGCGTATGCGGCCGCCGCGCTCGCGTTCGGCAGCTGGTGGATCACCACGCGCACGGTCAAGCACCTCCGGTGGGCAGCCGAGGGGCGGGTGCCGACCCGCGTCGACCAGCGCAACGCGTTCTTCACCCCGTGGCGCGTCGCGCTGGCCCAGCTGTCGCTCTGGGTGGTCGGCACAGTGGTGTTCACCGTGCTCTACGGGCTGTTCGACACCGACTTCATTCCCCGCATCCTGCTCGTGACGGGCTTCGCCGGGGTGATGGTCTCCACCGGCGCCTACCTGGCCACCGAGTTCGCGCTGCGGCCCGTGGCGGCGCTGGCGCTGGCGGCCGGGCCGCCGCCGCACCGGCTGGCGCCGGGGATCATGGGCCGCACGATGACGGTCTGGATGCTGGGCTCCGGCGTGCCGGTGATCGGCATCGGGCTCAGCGCCCTGATCTCGCTGGTTTTGGACAACATGACCAAGACGCAGCTCGAGGTCGCCATCCTGATCACCTCGTCGGCCACGCTGGTGTTCGGGTTCGCCTTGATGTGGGTGCTGGCCTGGATCACCGCGACTCCGGTGCGGGTGGTGCGCTCGGCGCTCAAACGCGTCGAGGACGGCGACCTCAAGGCCAGCGTCGTGGTGTTCGACGGCACCGAACTCGGGGAGCTACAACGGGGATTCAACTCGATGGTCGCCGGCCTGCGGGAGCGCGAACGGGTGCGCGACTTGTTCGGCCGGCACGTCGGCCGCGAGGTAGCTGCGGCCGCCGAGATGCAGAAGCCGCAGCTCGGCGGTGAAGAGCGCCACGTGGCAGTGCTTTTCGTCGACATAGTCGGCTCCACGCAATTGGTCGCGACGCTGCCCCCGATCGAGGTGGTCGACCTGCTCAACCGGTTCTTCGCCGTGATCGTCGAAGAGGTCAACCGGCACAACGGTCTGCTCAACAAGTTCGAAGGCGACGCCACGCTCGCGGTGTTCGGTGCGCCGGTCACCCTCGACAACCCCGAAGACGACGCGCTCGCCGCAGCCCGCACGATCATGCGGCGGCTCGCACGAGAGGTACCCGAATGCCCCGCCGGCCTCGGAGTGGCCGCCGGTGAGGTGGTGGCCGGCAACGTCGGCGCCAACGAGCGATTCGAATACACGGTGATCGGCGGACCGGTCAATGAGGCCGCGCGCCTGTCCGAGCTCGCGAAGTCCACCGAGAGCCGCCTGCTGGTGACCGCATCGACCGTCGAGCGGGCCGGCGATTCCGAGCGCGCCCACTGGGTCCTGACCGACGCGGTGACGCTGCGCGGCCATGACGAGCCGACTCGGCTGGCCGTTCCCGCCTGAATCGGCTCGCCGGGGCTCGACCACGATGTCGGTTTTCCGCTAGTGCTGTCAGTCCCGACGTGTAAAAGTCAAGACGTGCATGACGATTTCGACCGCTGCTACCGCGCCGTCCAGTCCAAGGACTCGCGGTTCGACGGTTGGTTCGTCACCGCGGTCAAGACCACCGGCATCTACTGCCGCCCCAGCTGCCCGGTACGGCTGCCGCTGGCCCGCAACGTGCGCTTCTACCCCAGCTCGGCCGCCGCGCAGCGAGCGGGCTTCCGGGCCTGCAAACGCTGCCGACCGGATGCCTCGCCTGGTTCGCCGGAATGGAACATTCGCAGTGACGCGGTGGCGCGGGCGATGCGTTTGATCGGCGACGGCGCCGTGGACCGCGAGGGCGTGACCGGGCTGGCCAGACGGGTCGGCTACACCGCGCGCCAGCTCGAGCGGATGCTGCAGGCCGAGGTCGGTGCCGGACCCTTGGCACTGGCCCGGGCGCAGCGGGTGCAGACGGCGCGGGTGCTCATCGAGACCACCGACATGCCGTTCAGTGATATCGCGTTCGCGGCGTGTTTCGCGAGCATCCGCCAGTTCAACGACACCCTGCGGGCGGCCTGCGACAGCACACCAACAGCGTTGCGGGCCAAGGCCTCCCGCCGAGACTGGGCGGCCGGCGCGCCTGACGGACAAGCATTGTCACTGCGGCTGCCGGTACGCACCCCGTTCGCCTACGAAGGCGTGTTCGGGCACCTGGCGGGCACTGCTGTCCCCGGCTGTGAAGAGGTGCGCGACGGTGCCTTCCGCCGCACCCTTCGCCTGCCCTCGGGCTACGGCGTGGTGAGCCTGACGCCGCAGCCCGACCACGTGCGCTGCACGCTGGTGCTCGAGCATGTCAGGGATCTGGCGACGGCGATCGCCCGCTGCCGGCGATTGTTGGACCTCGACGCCGACCCGGAAGCTGTCCTCGATGTGCTGGGTGCTGATGCCGACCTGAGCGCAGTGGTGAGCAAGGCGCCCGGCCAGCGGATTCCGCGCACGGTCGACGAAGAAGAACTGACAGTGCGTGCCGTACTCGGGCAGCAGGTGTCGACCAAAGCGGCACGAACCCACGCGGGCCGGCTTGTCGCCGCGTACGGCACACCGGTTGCCGATCCGCACGGCGGGCTGACGCACACCTTTCCCAGCACTGCCCAGCTGGCCGATATCGACCCGGCGTACCTTGCCGTGCCGGCCACCCGCCGACGCTCGATAGCCACGCTGATCGCGGCCCTGGGTGACGGTGAGCTGACACTCAATCCCGGCTGTGACTGGCAGCGGGCCCGTCAGCAGCTGCTGGCGCTGCCCGGAATCGGGCCGTGGACGGCGGAGATCGTCGCGATGCGGGGGCTCGGGGATCCCGATGCCTTTCCGGCCAGCGATCTCGGTGTGCGGCTTGCGGCCGAAAAACTCGGTCTGCCCGCCGATGTACGGGCGCTGACCGCCCACAGTGCACGCTGGCGACCATGGCGGTCATATGCCGTGCAGCACCTGTGGACGACCCTGGACCATTCCGTGAATCACTGGCCACCGAAGGAGACACCGTGACGACGACCATGCGGTACCGAATCATCGACAGCCCGGTAGGGCCACTCACGCTGGCCGGCACGGGATCGACGTTGCGACATCTGCGGATGGTGGACCAGACCCATGAGCCGGATCGGTCCGACTGGGCGCAGTCCGACGACGAGATATTCGCCGACGCGGTCGAGCAGCTGGCGGCCTACTTCGCCGGTGAACTCACGGAATTCGACCTGGATCTGGATCTCGGCGGAACCGAATTCCAACGCAAAGTCTGGTCGGCGTTGCGCACCATTCCGTACGGCGAGACGCGTTCCTATGGCGAAATTGCGATGCAAATCGGATCTCCGGGAGCATCGCGTGCGGTGGGACTGGCGAATGGCCGGAATCCGATCGGCATAATCGTGCCGTGCCATCGCGTAATCGGTTCTACCGGCGGATTGACCGGATATGGCGGAGGAATTGATCGAAAGCGCGCACTACTGGCGCTAGAGAAAAGCCGAATGCCGGCCGATCTCTCGCTATTCGATTGATCTCCACATACACAAATGCCTGTGCCCCCTAATCGAAATTAGGGGGCACAGGACTTAAATTGTGTTCGGCGGTGTCCTACTTTTCCACCCTGTTGGGTAGTATCATCGGCGCTGGTAGGCTTAGCTTCCGGG
>NZ_MVIH01000017.1 GCF_002086695.1 Mycolicibacterium rhodesiae | reverse complement strand
TCGCCGCCAACTACCGCCACTGGCTCAACACCCAACACATCGACGCCGCTTGACCCGTGACAGAGATAGGAGCATCACGTCGTATCGTTCGGCGCCAGACGCCTAACCTGAGTCGCATGGTCCATCTCCATGTTGAGAAGACGATCGCGGCGCCGCCCGATGAGGTCTTTGCCTGGCTGGCCGACCCAGTCAATCTGAAGACCGCTCCGCTGATCGTCACCGCCGGCTGGGCGCGGGATTCACCCCCTCCGGGGCTGGGCGCGATCCGGACCGGCTTCGCCGTCGGCTTGTGGTTCCGCGAGGAGATCGTCGCCTACGACCCGCCACACAGCTACACCTACCTGATCGTCGGATCGGTTCCCGCGTTCGACCACGAGGGCGGCACGCTGACGTTCACCCCCGAGGGTGAAGGCACTCATGTCGATTGGGTGAGCACCTACACCCACCCCGCTCGCGGCGGCGGCAAGGCGATGGAGGCGCTCAGCGCCAAGCTGTTGCCGTGGAACTTTGCTGCTGTCCTCGACGGTTGCGCAAAGGCGCTCGAACGTTAGACAGGTGCCGGGACGAGAAGTTTCAGAGCAGCGGAAACCGCAGAAATCTCGGCAGGCAGAGGGCACACGTAGTCACCGTCGGCGTAGGCGTTGATGCCGGGGGAGTCGACTGTGATCGTGCGGGCCCGGTAGGTGCTGACCTCGTCGAGGTTTACGTGCGTGCCCTTGAACACCGTGGGAAACAACCGAATCAGCTTGGTGCGCGAGGATGCGCGCACGATCGTGATGTCAAGCAGCCCATCGGAGTGGTTGGCGCCCGGGCAGATGAGCATGCCGCCGCCGTAGCTTCGGGTGTTGCCGAACGCGGCCAAGGTCAGATCGGCGACGATCTCGCGCTCGCCGTCCAGCACCAGTCGAAAAGGCAACGGCCGCAACTGGGAAATCTCGGCCACCAGCGCGACGTTGTAACGCATCCTGCCGTGCGGCCAGCTCATCCGGTTTACTCGATCGCTGACCAGCGAGTCGAAGCCCGTCGCGGCGACCGTGCCAAACCACGTGCTGGACTCGTCGGCACCCTTGATGTGCCCGAGGTCGACGGTCTCGGTGTGCCCGGCGGCGATCACGTCGACCGCAGCCACCGGGTCGGCCATGGGCAACCGGTACTCGCGGGCGTGGTCGTTGCCGGTACCGGCCGGCACGATGCCGAGCGGAATATCGGTGCGCGCCAACGCCTGGATCGCAAGGCGGATCACACCGTCGCCGCCGATCACCACAAGCGCGTCGGTCTCACGAGTCAGCGCCTCGTCGACCAGTTGACGGGCGTGCGCGGCGTCGCGCCCGACGATTCCGGTCACGTCGATCCCCAGTTCCTGGAAGCGGGCTACCGCCAGCTCCCCGGCATGGGGTGCGTTGCCGTGACCGGACTTGGGATTCGTCAGGACCGTGACGCGGGAGATCATGGAATCAGCTTGCCCGGGTTCAGGATTCCCGCCGGGTCGACGGCCTGTTTGACCGCCTGCAGCACCTTCACTCCCAGTTCACCGATCTCCGCCCCCATCCACGGCCGATGGTCCGCGCCGACGGCATGGTGATGGGTGATGGTGCCGCCCGTACGCGAAATCGCTTCAGAAGCAGCAATTTTAGCGGCCAACCATTGCTGGGTGACGTCACCGCGCTGGCCCGCGACCACGGTGAAGTACAGCGACGCGCCGGTGGGATACACATGCGAAATGTGGCACATCACCAATGCCGGTGTCCCGCTTTCGCCCAGGGAAGCTGTCAGCGCCTCGGTGACCGCGGCTTTCAATGCCGGCAGGTTGGACCACGTGGTTGCCGTTTCCAGCGTCTCGCACAACGCTCCGGCTGCCAGCAGGGCGTCCCGTAGATACGGTGCGTCGAAACGGCCATGCTCCCAGGCTCGCGCCGGTGCCTCGCCCAGGGATGTGCCGCCCTGGGACTCCAGAACCGCGCGGGTTTCGGCGTGCCGGCTCTCGGTGTGCGCGGCGCTACCTTCGAACAAGGTGATGCCCAGGCAACCGCCGGTGATGCTCTGTTCGCCGATGCTCCCGGTGGTGGCCAGGTTCACGCCGGTCTCGGCTTCATCGGACAACCGCACGACGGTCGGCCCGGTGCCGATCTGGGTTACCGCGCGCAGTGCGGCCGCGCCGGTGGCGAAGTCGGGGAACGACCACGCCTCGTAACGCACCGTTTCCGGGACAGGGTGCACGCGCAGGCGAACCCGGGTGATCACACCGAAGACACCCTCGGAACCGGAGAACAACTCACGAAGATCGGGTCCCGCCGCGGTCTCCGGCGCCCGGCCGAGGTCGAGCACGCCGACCGGGGTGACCACCGTCAGCCCGCGGATCATGTCGTTGAACCGGCCGTACCCGGCGGAGTCCTGCCCCGAGGACCGAGTCGCGGCATACCCCCCGATCGTGGCGAACCGGAAGCTCTGCGGAAAGTGCCCGAGCGAGAAACCGTGTTCACCGAGCAGTCGCTCGGCATCCGGTCCGGTCACCCCGGCGCCCAGTTCGGCCTGCATGGAGATCTCGTCCAGCGAGTGCAATGCATTGAGCCGGCGCAGGTCCAGCGAGATGACGGCGGCGAAGTCGCCGCGGATCGGGTCCAGTCCGCCGACCACACTGGTGCCGCCACCGAACGGCACCACGGCGATGCCGTGCGTAGAGCAGTAGCGCAGGACGGTGGCGATCTCGTCCTCGGTGCCGGGAAGCAGCACCGCGTCGGGCGCGTCCTGGTGGGTTTGCTTGCGGCGCAAGAGATCAAGCGTTGACTTGCCGCCCGCGTACAACAGCCGGCCGTGGTCGTCGGTGCGGACGAAGTCGGCACCGACGAACTCTGCCAGCGCATCGCGGTGCGCGTCCGGCAATGCCGACGGCCGCACTTGCACTTCGTCGATCGCGGGTGCCGGGATGTCACTCGCCGTCACGCCGAGCCCTTGCTCCAGCAGTGTTTTGATGCCGTCGGAGAGAGGCTTGGCCGCGTCGGGGTCGCCCCAGGCATTCCAGGCCATCGGAGGAACTAGGGTGCGGGCGTCATCGCTCATGCGTTACAGTATTACAGATGCTGTCAATCAGTAACGAAGAATCGGTGGACATCGGCGACCGGATCATGGCCGCCGCGGCCAGCTGTGTCCGAGACTTCGGAGTCGAGCGGGTCACGCTGGCCGAAATCGCGCGACGTGCCGGTGTCAGCCGTCCCACGGTGTATCGCCGCTGGCCAGACACCCGAACCATCGTCGCGTCGCTGCTCACCGAACGGATCACCGGCACCTGGCGCGCCGTGCCGGCAACCCAGCCCGGGCGGACCGGCCTGGTCGAGCGGATCGTCGAGGTGGCTCGCCGTCTGCGGGACGACGAACTGATCACCTCGGTGCTGCGATCGGCCCCGGACTTGGCGATGACGTATATCGCCGGACGGCTGGGCACCAGCCAGCAGATCCTCATCGACCTGCTCGTCGACGCACTGCGGGAAGCCCAGGCCGACGGCAGCGTGCGGTCCGGCGATGTCCGCCAGTTGTCGGCGATGGTCCTGCTGATCGGCCAATCCGCGATCCAGTCCGCCCAGATCGTCGAACCCATCCTTGACGCCGACGCCCTGAGCGCCGAGTTGTCACACGCCCTGAACGGATACCTCGCCCCATGAGTGACCTGACCGCCCTCAACGCCACCCGCCGGAGCGCCGACCTGACCGAACTCGGCGACGGCGCCCATGTCGACGTCGTCGTGATCGGGGGCGGCATCACCGGCACCGGCATCGCGCTCGATGCCGCAAGCCGCGGCCTGTCCGTGCTGTTGGTCGACAAGCACGACCTGGCGTTCGGAACCAGCCGGTGGAGTTCCAAGCTCGTGCACGGCGGGCTGCGATACCTGGCCACCGGCAACGTCGGCATCGCCCGGCGCAGCGCCATCGAGCGCGGCATCCTGATGACCCGTAACGCCCCGCACCTGGTAAGCGCCATGCCGCAGCTCGTTCCGCTGCTGCCGTCGATGGGGCGCGGTCAACGTGCTTTGATCCGAACAGGTTTCGTGGCCGGCGATGCATTGCGGATCTTGGCAGGCACCAAGGCGTCGACCCTGCCGCGATCACGGCGCGTTGGTGTACCGCAAGCGGTGGGCATGGTCCCGACGATTCGCCGCGAGGGTCTCGACGGCGGCCTGCTCGCCTATGACGGTCAGCTGATCGACGACGCCAGGTTGGTGGTCGCCGTCGCGCGCACCGCTGCCCAGAACGGCGCACGGATCCTGACCAAGGTGTCGGCCGCGGCCGCCAGCGGCACCTCGGTCCGGTTGGTGGACGAACTCACCGGCGAATCGTTGGATGTCAAGGCCCGCGCGGTGATCAATGCGACGGGAGTGTGGGCCGGTGAAGTGGACGCCGCGATCAAGCTGCGGCCCAGCCGGGGGACGCATCTGGTGTTTGATGCCGCCACATTCGGGAATCCGACTGCGGCGCTGACGATTCCGATTCCGGGCGAGGTCAACCGGTTCGTGTTCGCGATGCCCGAACAGCTCGGTCGCGTCTATCTCGGATTGACCGACGAGGATGCACCCGGCCCGATTCCCGATGTCCCCGAACCGACCCCGGGCGAGATTCGCTTCCTGCTCGACACGGTCAACACCGCGCTGGGGACCGCGCTGACGACCGTGGACGTCAAGGGCGCATACGCGGGGTTGCGCCCATTGATCGACACCGGCCAGGGCAGGACATCGGATCTGTCCCGCGATCACGCGGTGATCGAATCGTCCAATGGTGTGTTCAGCGTGGTCGGTGGCAAGCTCACGGAATACCGGCACATGGCCGAGGACGTCCTCGATCGCGCGTTGGCGGCACGCGCCATCACCGCGCAGCCGTGCCGGACCCGGAACCTGCCCCTGGTCGGCGCGGCAGCCAATCCCGTTGCGACGCTGCGTACGACCAGCCATCTGCCGGGATCGCTGGTGGCCCGCTACGGCGCGGAGTCGCCCAATGTCATCGCATCGGCGCGGTGCAGCAGGCCCACAGATCAGGTTGCCGACGGAATCGACGTCACCCGTGCCGAATTCGAGTTCGCGGTAACGCACGAGGGCGCGCTGAGCGCCGACGACATCCTCGACCGGCGCACCCGCATCGGCCTGGTGGAGTCCGACCGGAACCGCGCGTTCGCCGCCGCGGAGGAGTTCCTGGCCACCGCCTACTGAGGGGCTGAGAACCGACGCATAAACCGACTCGTAAGTGGGCATTCAACGTCCATTCACGAAGCCGGAGGACGCGTCATGGCAGCGACACCAGCCTTGAAAAAGGCCCTCAACCAGCGACAACTACGCATGATCGCAATCGGTGGCGTGATCGGCGCCGGCCTGTTTGTGGGCTCCGGCGTGGTGATCGGGGATACCGGACCGGGCGCCTTCATCACCTACGCGCTATCCGGTGTGCTGATCGTGATGGTCATGCGCATGCTGGCCGAGATGGCGGTGGCAAACCCCTCCACCGGCTCGTTCGCCGACTACTCCCGCAACGCCCTTGGGCATTGGGCGGGGTTCTCCGTGGGCTGGCTCTACTGGTACTTCTGGGTGATCGTCGTCGGGTTCGAGGCCATTGCCGGCGCGAAGATCGTCCAGTATTGGCTCGACGTCCCACTGTGGTTGTGTGCGTTGATCTTCATGGTGCTGATGACGGCGACGAACCTGTTCTCGGTCAAGTCCTATGGCGAGTTCGAGTTCTGGTTCGCCGGGATCAAGGTGGCGGCCATCCTCGCCTTCATCGCCATCGGCGCATGCTTCGTACTGGGCCTGTGGCCCGGCAAGTCGATGGACTTCTCGAACCTCACCAGTCACGACGGTTTCATGCCGATGGGGGCCGGGGTCGTCACCGTCGGGATCGTGACGGTGATCTTCTCGATGGTCGGCCCCGAGATCGCCACGATCGCCGCCGCCGAGTCGTCGGATCCGGAGAAAGCCGTTGCCCGGGCGTCGAACTCGGTGGTCATGCGGATCCTGGTGTTCTACGTGCTGGCCGTTTTCCTGGTCGTGACGATCGTGCCGTGGAACGACAAGAACCTGGCCGCCTCCCCGTTCGTGGCGGCGTTTACCAAGATGGGCATTCCTTACGCCGACCACATCATGAACGCGGTGGTGTTGACAGCGGTGCTCAGTTGCCTGAACTCCGGGATGTACACCGCCTCACGGATGCTGTTCGTGCTGGCCGCCCGCAGCGAAGCTCCCAAGCTTCTGGTGAAGGTGACGCCACGCGGCGTGCCTGCCAACGCCATCCTCTTCTCGTCGGTCGTCGGCTTCGCCTGCGTCATCGCCGCCGCGTTCGCCGAGAACACGATCTTCGCGTTCCTGCTCAACTCCAGCGGGGCGATCATCCTGTTCGTCTACCTGCTGATCGCGATCTCGCAGATCGTGCTGCGCTACCGCCACCGCGACGGGGAGCTAACACTGAAAATGTGGCTGTTCCCGGTGCTTTCGATCCTCACCGTGGTCGCGATGCTGGCCATCCTGGTGCAGATGTACCTCGACGACAAGCTGCGCTCGCAACTTGTGCTGAGCCTGCTGTCGTGGGGCGTCGTCGTGGTGCTGTTCTTCGTCACCCGACGGTTCAACCGCAATCGTCCCCACAAGGAGCAGCCCACCGTTGACGCCGAGGTGGCGCGAACCTGACCTAGGGGGAGACTCAGTACCGAACGGCACTCTGCACCAGCGGGGGATAGACCGTCGAAGGCTCACCGTCGACGGTGGTCCCGGCGAACTGCAGCATCGAACGCGTCGTCCCGTTCACGGCGGCGGGATAGTTCAGTGTCGGTGTGGACACCTCGTCGAGGCGGCGCAACTGTTCGGCGGTCAATGTCACGTCGACGGCGGCCAGGTTGTCCTCGAGGTGGCTCATCCGCCGCGCGCCGAGGATCGGTACCACCGTGCCGGGTCGGGCTCGTAGCCAGGACAATGCCACCGCGGCCGACGTGGCGCCGATCTCGTCGGCGATGGTGCTGACGGCGTCGATGACCACGAACTGTTCATCGCTGGGCCCGCCGACATAGCCGGCGCGAACGGAGTCGGCCACGGCTGCACCTCGCCGGTATTTGCCGGACAGGAAGCCGTTGCTCAGCGGACTCCACGGGACAAGCGCCATGCCCTGGTCGAGAGCCAGCGGAGCCAGCTCGCCCTCGACGGTGCGTGCCAACAGCGAGTACTCGACCTGCAGTGCGATCAGAGGCGTCCAGTCCCGCAGCACCGCCATCGTCTGGGCCTGGGCCGTCACCCATCCGGGGGTGTTGGAGAACCCGATATAGCGAACGGTGCCCGCGCGCACCAGGTCATCGAGCGTGCGGAGAGTCTCCTCGATCGGAGTGTTGCGGTCCCAGTTGTGCATCCAGTACACATCCACGTGGTCAGTTTGCATGCGGCGCAACGTTTCTCGTAACTGTCCGAGGATCGCCGACCGGCCGGCGCCACCGCCGTTGGGATCACCGGGGTGAAGGTTTGCGAAGAACTTCGACGCCAGCACCACCCGGTCACGCCGACCCGGTCGATGGGCGAACCAGTCACCGAGGATCTTCTCCGAGTGCCCGTTGGTATAGAAGTTGGCGGTGTCGATGAAGTTCCCGCCACGGTCCAGATAGGCGTCGAGGATCCGCTCGGATTCCTCGACGCTGGAACCGGCGCCGCCGGCATCCTCGCCGAAGGTCATCGCTCCGAGCGCGAACGGGCTGACCCGCAACCCGGACCGGCCGAGGGTGAGGTAGTGATCGAGTGGCATGAATCGCTCCTTCTCAGTGGAATCTGATATGCCCATCAAACCGAAATGCAAAGCTCAGCGGTAGATCGATGCGGTGTAGTCATTGCATAATCCGCTCATTATTGATGTGATCGAGCAATGGATCGTCTGTCTGAACTTCGCGCGCTGATCGCGGCACACGCCCAGCCGGATATGCGGACGCCGATCGACGGGCTCCTGCTATCGGTGGAGGCCGCTTCGCCGACCCCGGACTACTCGCTGACCGAACCGCTCGTCGTGGTGCTGGCACAGGGCGGTAAGCGCCTGCTTCTCGGCGACGACGTCTACGAATACCGCGCGGGTGAATGCCTGGTGGTGACGGCTGATCTCCCAGTCACCGGCCACTTCATCGACACCGGCGACGGTCTGCCGTCGCTCGGGATGGCGCTTGTGCTACGACCCACCGTGGTGGCCGAGTTGGTGCTGCAGGCGCCGTTCGTCCGCGGGGTGCGCAACTCGGGAAACGCGGCGATGGCGACCGCCGATGCCGACGAGGAACTGCTGGACGCGATGGTCCGACTGGTCCGATTAGTCGAGAAGCCCTCTGACGCAGGCATTCTCGCGCCGCTGATCGAGCGCGAAATCATCTGGCGATTGCTGACCGGACCCCAGGGCGAGACCGTGCGGCAGATCGGGTTGGCCGACAGCAATCTGACCTATGTCAGCCGGGCCATCGGATGGATTCGCCAGAACTATGCCGAACCGATGCGCATCGAAGAGCTTGCCCGGGTGGCCGGAATGAGCCCCTCCACGTTCCACCGGCACTTCCGGACGGTTACCGCCATGAGCCCGTTGCAGTTTCAGAAGCGGATCCGGTTGCAGGAGGCTCGTGCACTGTTGGTGGCGAACCCCGGCGACATCGCCGGGATCGGCCATCAGGTGGGCTACGACAGCCCGTCGCAATTCACCCGCGAATACCGTCGGCTCTTTGGTTCTCCGCCCGGGCAGGACGCCCAGCGCTTACGCGAATAGTTACAGCGGGATGTTCTTGTGCCGTCCGCGCCGGGCCGGCGCCTCGGCGAGCGCTTGCGTCAGCTTGCTGCGGGTGTGGGCCGGGTCGATCTTCTCGTCGACCACGCCGATCTCGACCGCGCTGTCCACGCCGCCGGCGATCCGCTCGTGCTCGGCCGCCAATTCCTCGTGCAGCGCTTCGCGTTCGTGATCGGGTGCGGCGGCCAGCTTCTTCTTGTGCAGAATGCCGACAGCCGCCTTGGCTCCCATGACCGCGACCTCGGCGTCCGGCCACGCGAACACCTTGGTGGCGCCCAGTGAGCGCGAGTTCATCGCAATGTAGGCCCCGCCGTAGATCTTTCGCGTCACCAATGTGACCCGCGGGACGGTTGCCTCGCCGAAGGCGTGCAGCAGCTTCGCGCCGCGACGGACCACGCCGCCCCACTCCTGGTCAACGCCGGGCAGGTAGCCGGGGACATCGACGACGACCACCAGCGGGATGCCGAACGCGTCGCACAACCGGACGAAACGTGCTGCCTTCTCCGCGCTTTCGGAGTTCAGGCAGCCGCCGAGGCGCAGCGGGTTGTTGGCGATGACGCCGACCGTGCGGCCGGACAGCCGGCCCAGGCCGACGACGATCGAGGGAGCCCACTTGGCCTGGAACTCTTCAAACGGGGTGTCCGCATCGAGCAGCGCCTCGACCAGCGGGTGCACGTCGTAGGCGCGGCGAGCGGACTCGGGCAGCAGCGCGTGCAGGTCGGAGTCGCCGGCCTCGGCCTTGCTGCGGTCGAAATGGCCTTGCTGGGAGAACAATCCGATCAACCGTCGGCCACGCTCATAGGCATCGAGCTCGGAGTCGGCCACGATGTGGCACACGCCGGACTTCTTGTGGTGGGTGTCGGGGCCGCCGAGAGAGGCCATGTCGACATCCTCGCCGGTCACGCTGCGCACCACGTCGGGTCCGGTGACGAACACCCGGCCCTCCTGGGCCATGATGACGATGTCCGTCAGGGCCGGCCCGTAGGCCGCGCCGCCGGCGGCGAAGCCGACCACGACCGAAATCTGGGGGATATAGCCCGAGGCGCGGATCATGGCTTCGAAGACCAGCCCCACCGCGTGCAGCGCTTTGACACCCTCGGCCAGGCGGGCGCCGCCGGAATGCCAGATGCCCACGATCGGGCTCTGCTCTTCGATGGCGGTGTCGTAAGCGGTGACGATGTGCTGGCAGCCCTCGACGCCCATGGCGCCACCCATGACGGTGCCGTCGGTGCAGAAGGCGATCGTGCGCACACCGTTGACGGTGCCTGCGGCGGCCAGCACACCGGAGCGGTCACGCTCGTGCAGCAGCTGCACGCTGCCGTCGTCGAAGAACGTGGACAGCCGCAGCAGCGGGTCGCGAGGGTCGAGTGATTCGCCGACCGTCTCAGGGGCCATGATCGTCATCTAAACCTCCATAGTGCGCGGATGTCGGTCAACGCCGTCGAGAGTCACTGGATTTCAGTACTTCCCGAAGGCGATCGCGACGTTGTGACCACCGAATCCGAACGAGTTGTTGATCGCGTACTGGTAGTTGCCTGGCCGGGGTTCACCGGCCACCACGTCCAGATCGATCTCCGGATCGAGGTTCCGCAGGTTGAGCGTGGGCGGCACGACGCCGTCCCGCAGCGCCAGCACGGTGAGGATCGACTCCACCGCGCCGACGGCGCCCACCGAATGCCCCAGCGCCGATTTGGGCGCGTAGACGGCCGGCCGGTGATTGCCGAGCGCGTTGTTGATCGCCTTGCCTTCCGCGACGTCACCCACCTGGGTGCCCGTCGCATGGGCATTGATGTGATCGATGTCGGAGGGCTGCAGACCCGCGAGCTGGATTGCCCGGGTGATCGCATGACCCGCCTGCTCACCGTTCGGGTCGGGCGCCACGATGTGGTAGCCGTCCGAGGTGATGCCTGCCCCCATGATGCGCGCGAGGATGTTGGCTCCGCGGGCTTTGGCGTGCTCCTCGGTCTCGATCACCATGAGTGCGCCGCCCTCACCGAAAACGAACCCGTTGCGGTCCTTGTCGAACGGG
Organism: Mycolicibacterium rhodesiae; assembly: GCF_002086695.1. Taxonomy (GTDB): domain Bacteria; phylum Actinomycetota; class Actinomycetes; order Mycobacteriales; family Mycobacteriaceae; genus Mycobacterium; species Mycobacterium rhodesiae. Next base: position 80,273 of record NZ_MVIH01000017.1, on the reverse strand, counting down.
CGGCAAGCGCCTGCCGGGTCGTCGTTGGTGGTGGACAAGACAATTCGCATCTGAGCGAAGCCTGCGATCGGCACGGCCTCGATCTTGGTCTCGACGCCACCGCACACCGCCATGTCGGCTTCGCCGAGAACGATCTGTCGCCATGCCTGCGCGATTCCCTCCGACCCCGACGCGCACGCCGAAACCGGGGTGATGACCCCGGCCTTGGCCTTGAGTTCGAGGCCGACGGCGGCGGCTGCCGCGTTGGGCATGTACATCTGAACCGCCAAGGGCGACACCGCTTTGAGGCCTTTGGCGCGCATCCCGTCGTAGGCGAACACCAATTCCTCGGTGGAGCCCATACCGGTGCCGATGGACACCATCAGCCGCTTCGGATCCACCTCGGGCGAACCGGCGTTCTGCCACACGCGCCGGCTGAGCACGGTGGACATCTTCTGCAGATAGGACAGCCGACGAAGTTCGACGCGAGTCAGCTCACCGTCGAACTCCTCGACCAGATGCCCCCCGATACGGACAGGAAGGTCGTACTTCTCGACGAATTCGTCGTTGAGAAGCCGGATTCCGCTCTGTCCGTCCAACAGCCGCTTCCACGTGCTGTCGGCATCAGATGCCAGGGCGGTCGTCATCGCAACACCGGTGACGACCACGTTGGGGAAGCCGTTCCCCGTTGACAAACGAGTCAACCCTGCCATTGCTTTCTGCTAATCCTTTCCCCCCGGATCGGTGTCAGTAGCGCCCGAAGGCGATCGCGACGTTGTGCCCTCCGAAACCGAACGAGTTGTTGATCGCGTACTGGTAGTCGCCGTAACGCGGTTCTCCCGCAACGACATCCAGCTCGATCTCCGGATCCGGCGTCTCGTAGTTGAGCGTCGGCGGAATGACGCCGTCGCGCAGGCTGAGCACCGTGAGTGCCGATTCCAAGGCGCCGACGGCGCCGATGGAATGGCCCAGGGCCGACTTCGGCGCGTACACGGCGGCATGCTCGCATCCGGCGACCCGGATGGCGTTGGCCTCGGCGGTGTCCCCGATCGGGGTGGCCGTTCCGTGTGCGTTGATGTGGTCGATGTCCTTGGGCGACAGGCCCGCCGTCTCCATCGCCCGCTTCATCGCCGCGCCTGCGCGCAGGCCATCGGGTGAGGGAGCCACCATGTGGAAGGCATCCGAAGTGATGCCCGCACCCATGAGCCGGGCCAGCGGCTTCGCGCCACGGGCCTTGGCGTGCTCCTCGGTCTCGATGATCATCATGCAGCCGGCCTCGCCGAAGACGAACCCGTCACGATCCTTGTCGAACGGACGCGACGCACCTGCGGGATCGTCGTTGCGCGTCGACATGGCGCGCATCATCGAGAACGCCGCGATCGGCAACGCCTCGATGGTGCCCTCGACACCGCCGACGACCGCGAAGTCCGCGTCGCCCATGACGATCTGCCGCCACCCGTGGGCGATGGCCTCCGACCCGGACGAGCACGCCGACACCGGGGTGATGACCCCGGCGCGGGCGCCCAGTTCCAGGCCGGCGACCGCGGCCGCACCGTTCGGCATGACCATCTGAACGGCAAGCGGTGACACCTTGCGGATGCCGCCCTCGTTCATCGCGTCGTAGGTCTCGACGATCTTCTCGCCGCCACCCAGACCCGTGCCGATCACCACCGCGAAGCGGTCCGGGTCGACCTCGGGCTTACCCGAGTTCTCCCACAGCCGCCGGGCCAGCACCAGAGACATGCGTTGCACGTAGGAATTGCGACGCAGTTCGACACGGGTGAGCTGGCTGTCCATGTCCTCGACGAGGTGGCCGCCGATGCGGACCGGCAGGTCCCACTTGTCGACGAAATCGTCCTCGAGGATGCGGATGCCGCTGTCGCCTGCCAACAGGCCCTTCCACGTGCTCTCGATATCCGTGGCGAGCGCCGTGGTGGCCTCGACGGCGGTCACGACAACGCTAGGGAAACCGCCGTTAGCAGTGGAAGGCCTGCTCATTCGCCCGCGAACTTCTCGCGCAGGGCGGCAGCAGCCTCCGGGTTCTCTTCCTCGAGCTTCTGGATGTAGGAGACGACGTCACCGACGGTGCGCAGACCGGCGAGGTCTTCGTCGGGGATCTTCACGCCGTACTTGTCCTCGGTCTGAACGGCGATCTCCACCATCGACAGCGAGTCGATGTCCAGGTCGTCGACGAACGACTTCTCCGGGGTGACCTCAGACGGCTCGATGCCGGTCACTTCTTCGATGATCTCGGCGAGACCGGCGATGATTTCATCCTGAGAGGCGGGCACAGTGGCTCCTTCGTAATCGGTTGTGCTACTTGGGTAGAACGCTTGCTATGTGGTTGTCCTGGTCGGCCGAGACGATTAGAGCTCGGTGATTCCGTCCAGGTCTGCGGGGGTCTTGATCGCACGGTTGGCGACTCCCCGAAGTTCTCGTTTGGCGATTCCGGCCAGAGTGCCCGCGGGCGGGAACTCGACGATCGCGGAGCTCTCTGCGTTCTCAAAGAGCCGGCGCATGGTGTCGGTGCACAGGTCCCAGCGCACCGGGCGGGTGAGCTGCGCGACGAGCTTTTCCATCGCGTCTTGCGCAGACGCTACCGGTTGACCGTCGGCATTGCTCAGCAGCGTAGTGGTGGGCTCGCTCGTTGCGACCTCAGCCGCAGCTGCGGCATATCCGTCGAGCGCGGACGCCATGTAGTGGGTGTGGAAGGCGCCTGCGGTGGCCAGCTGGCGTACGCGGGCTTTCGCCGGCGGATCCTCGGCCAGCTTCTCCAGCGCCGCCACGGCGCCTGCGGCCACGATCTGGCCTGCGGCGTTGCGGTTCGCGGGGATCAGGTCGAGACGCGCCAGCGCGTCCAATACGTCGGCCTCGTCGCCGCCCAGGATCGCGGACATGCCGGTCGGCTCGACGGCGCAGGCCTTGGCCATCTCAGAGCCGCGGACCGCGGCCAGCTTGACCGCGTCGTCGGGCGAGATGACGCCGGCGATCGCGTACGCCGCGATCTCGCCGACGGAGTGACCGGCGACGACGGTCTTGCGCCCGGCCAGCGTGCCGCGCTTGATCAGCTCGGCATTGGCAAGCAGGGTCGCCGCGACGACCAGCGGCTGAGTGACCGCGGTGTCGGTGATCTCGTCGGCAGTTGCAGTGGTGCCCAGGCGGGCAAGGTCGAGACCGGCGATGTCCGACCAGGTCTTGATCTGATCGGCCGCGCCGGGCAGCTCCAGCCAGGGCTCGAGCATGCCGGGTGTCTGCGAGCCCTGTCCGGGCGCCAGCAATGCGATCACGGGTTCATGAGGCACTCTTTAAGAGAACACTGTGAAACCGGATCTGCACGGTGTAAGAGATTATGAACCTCGTCTTAGGTTTTTGTGGAGGTCCCACAAAAGTGCATGTGATGCGACGTCCCCGATACCTCGCCGCGATCTACTGCTCATATCAGGCGTTGCCCGCACTTCCGACCAACGGCGCTGTGAGTTGTGCGACAGAACTGTTTGCCAAGGTGTTGGGGGGCGCAGGATAGCCCAGCCGTCCCACTGTGGAAGCCACCCGCAGGACGTACGCGTCGCGCGGCAGGGTGGGATCGCGGCCGGTGAAGTCGGCGATCCGCTTGAGTCGGTAGCGGACCGTGTTTGGATGAACGAACAATTTTCTGGCGCAAGCTTCGATCGCGCCGCCGCTGTCGAGGTAGGCGTCGAGGGTCTCCGACAGCGCCGGTCCGGCGTCGGCCAGGGGTCGCATGATCTCGGTGTGGAGCGCCGCAACGGCCGAGGCGTCACCGAGAAGGGCTCGCTCAGGCAGCAATTCGCGCGCCAACACCGGACGCGGCGCGCCGGTCCACCCGACGACGGCGTTCATCCCCGAGATGGCCTCGCGTGCGCTGTGGTAGGCCGCGGTGAGCATGGGCGCGGTCGGCCCGATCACCACCGGGCTGTCGGAGAAGGCGTTGATCAGGTCTTTGAAGAACTTGTCGGTGGGCCCGAGCGGACCGGAGATGATCCCGATCAGCCAGGTGCCGTGCACGTCGGCGAGGGCCGCCCGGTTGTGCCGTGCGGCGATCTCGCGGACGTCCTCGCTGGCCAACTCCTCCCGGCCGGGTGGCGGGGTGCCGACCACCACCGTTGCCGGCGCGGTGGTGTCCCAGTTCAGTGCAGCCGCCCGGGACAACAGTTCCTGGCCGGTGTCACCGCGGACGACGGCGTCGACGACGCTGGCCTCCATCCGGCTGTCCCAGGACCCGCGGGCCTCGGCGGCGTCGGCGTAGGAGGCTGCCGCGGCGAACGCCAGGTCCCGGCTGTAGCGCAGGATGCCGACCGCCAGCGCGGTGCGCTGCTCGTCGTTGCGGCCCAGTGCGGGGACCGCGATCTCGAAGTACTGCATGCTGACCCGAACCATGTCGACGGTCTGGGCCAGCGCGATCCGGCGGGTCAGGTCCTGGGGGACCAGGGCGAACGCGTCGGCTGTGTAGCCCACATTGCTGAGCGGGTTGCGGATCCACTCGGCGAAGTTGACCACCGCGGTCTGCAGGACCAGCTGGACGCTGGCACGCTGCGAGGCTTCCAGTTCGCCGAAGAACGGCAGGTGCTCGTGCATGGCCTGCACGGCCTGGGTGGCCAGCCGGCCGGAATACTGCTTGAGCCGGCGCAGCGTGGAATCCGGCACGTTCTCGAGCAGCTCCAGGGCCGACGGCGGCAGAGGCTCCTGGAGCGGGTTGTCACTCACCCCTAAAAGCTACGCCGCTTTTCTGGATGTTCCCACCAAATGCCCGGCGTCACGGCCTAGGCAGGCCTACGCGCTGCCGGTGTCCACGAACGAGACCTCCGCGGCCATCACATCGTCGATCCGGTACTCGCGCGCCGCGGCGATCGCGACCGACGGGTCGATCTGGCCGTCGCGGGCCAGTGCCTCCAGCACCGCCACCACCACTGATTCGGCGTCGGTGTTGAAGTACCTGCGAGCGGCAGGCCTCGTGTCGGAGAAGCCGAACCCGTCGGTGCCCAGCGTGACGTAGGTGTTGGGCACCCACGGGCGGATCTGCTCGGGGACCGCACGCATCCAGTCCGACACCGCGACGGCGGGGCCGGCGGTTTCGGCCAGCGCCTGCGTGACGTAGGGCGTCTGGGCGGGACGGTCCGGATGGCGCAGGAGTTCCTTCTCCACCGCCACGCCGTCGCGGTTGAGCTCACCCCAGCTGGTCACCGACCAGACGTCGGCCGCGACATCCCAGCGCTCCGAGAGCATGTCGGCGGCCCGCAGGGCTTCAGGCATCGCCACCCCGGACGCCAGGATCTGCGCGACGTTGGAACGTGACTCTTGCGCTTTCCGATATCGGTACATGCCGCGCAACAAGCCCTCGGGGTCGAAGTGCTCCGGCTCCGCGGGCTGGGCGTACGGCTCGTTGTAGATCGTCATGTAGAAGTAGACGTTCTCCGGGTCCTCGCCGAACATCCGGGCCAGGCCGCTTTCCACGATGTAGGCGATCTCGTAGGCGAACGCCGGGTCGTAGGCCACCACCGCGGGGTTGGTCGAGGCCAGCAGCAGCGAGTGCCCGTCGGCGTGCTGTAGGCCCTCGCCGGTCAGCGTGGTGCGCCCGGCGGTCGCGCCGAGCACGAATCCGCGGGCCATCTGATCGGCGGCCGCCCACAGCCCGTCTCCGGTGCGCTGGAACCCGAACATCGAGTAGAAGATGTAGATCGGGATCATCGGCTCGTTGTGGGTGGCGTACGAGGTGCCGACTGCGGTGAACGACGCCGTCGAGCCGGCCTCGTTGATGCCCTCGTGCAGGATCTGGCCGACTTCACTTTCCTTGTAGGCCAGCATCAACTCGGCGTCGACGGCGGTGTACAGCTGCCCGTTGCGGTTGTAGATCTTCAGGCTCGGGAACCAGGAGTCCATGCCGAAGGTGCGCGCCTCGTCGGGGATGATGGGGACGATTCGATGCCCGATGTTCTTGTCCCGCAACAATTCTTTGAACGTGCGCACGGTGGCCATCGTGGTCGCCACCTGTTGCTGGCCGGACCCCTTCTTGAGTGCCTTGTACACATCGCGGGGTGGCAGGGTCAGCACCTTGGCCTTGGTGCGGCGTTCGGGCAGGAAGCCGCCGAGGGCCCGGCGCCGGTCGATGAGGTAGCGGATCTCCGGCGCCTCGGGCCCGGGGTGGTAGTACGGCGGCAGGTACGGGTTCTCTTCGAGCTGCTCGTCCGACACCGGGATGCGGATGGCGTCGCGGAAGTCCCGAAGATCCTGCAGCGCAAGCTTTTTCATCTGGTGGGTGGCGTTGCGGCCCTGGAAGTGAGCACCCAGTGAGTAACCCTTGATGGTCTTGGCCAGGATCACCGTGGGCTGGCCCTTGTGCTCCATCGCCGCCCGGTAGGCCGCGTAGACCTTGCGGTAATCGTGACCGCCGCGCTTGAGGTTCCAGATCTCGCTGTCGCTCATGTCGGCCACCAGCGCCTTGGTCCGCGGGTCGCGGCCGAAGAAGTGGTCGCGCACGTAGGCGCCGTCGTTTGCCTTGTAGGTCTGGTAGTCGCCGTCGGGGGTGGTGTTCATCAGGTTCACCAGCGCGCCGTCCTTGTCGGCGTGCAGCAGCGCATCCCACTCGCGGCCCCACACCACCTTGATGACGTTCCAGCCGGCGCCGCGGAAGAAGGACTCGAGTTCCTGGATGATCTTGCCGTTGCCGCGCACGGGGCCGTCGAGGCGCTGCAGGTTGCAGTTCACCACGAACGTCAGGTTGTCCAGACCCTCGTTGGCGGCGACCTGGATCAGGCCGCGGCTCTCCGGCTCGTCCATCTCGCCGTCGCCGAGGAACGCCCACACGTGCTGATCGGAGGTGTCCTTGATGCCCCGGTCAGCCAGGTAGTGGTTGAACCGAGCCTGATAGATGGCGTTCATCGGGCCGAGGCCCATCGACACCGTCGGGAATTCCCAGAAGTCGGGCATGAGCCGCGGGTGCGGATAGGACGGCAGGCCGCCGCCGGGATGGCTGTGTTCCTGGCGGAAGCCGTCGAGTTGGTCGGCGGTGAGCCGGCCCTCGAGGAACGCGCGCGCATAAATCCCCGGAGACGCGTGGCCCTGGATGAAGATCTGGTCGCCGCCGCCCGGGTGGGCCTTGCCGCGGAAGAAGTGGTTGAAGCCGACCTCGTACAGCGCGGCCGACGACGCATAGGTGGAGATGTGGCCGCCCACGCCGACGCCGGGGCGCTGCGCGCGGTGCACCATGATCGCGGCATTCCACCGGATCCAGGCGCGGTAGCGGCGCTCGACGTCCTCGTCGCCGGGGAACCAGGGCTCCAGCTCGGTGGGAATGGTGTTGACGTAGTCGGTGGAGGTCAACGCCGGGATCGCGACCCGCTGCTCGCCGGCGCGTTCCAGCAATCGCAGCATCAGGTAGCGCGCGCGGGCCGGGCCCGAACGGGCCAGCAGGTCGTCGAACGACTCCAGCCACTCTGAGGTCTCCTCGGCGTCGATATCGGGCAGATACGACGCGACGCCTTCGCGGATCACCCGTACTCGATCGGAATCGCTTGGGCTGCTTGAGTTTTGGGCCAGATCGTGGCGCGCGAACTCGGTGGTCAACTTCAGCTCCTTAGTAGGAGGTGCAGGTTTTGCACCGTCCGCCTCCTATCGTGCCGCAATCGAGGCAGTACCGACGAGTAGTCAACCCAGGGGTTGGTGAATTCTTCGCGGCGCGCCGAGGGGAGCTCGTACCCGGTAACCTGCCGGGGTGCTGATCAGACATGCGCGCGAGCTCCGGATCGGCGGGCTGCTGGCGGGCAGTGCGGCGGCCGTGCTCGCCGGCGTGGTGGGCTGCACCAGCGTGACCGGCGGTGAGCCGTCGGCCAACCGGCGCGACGCCCCGGCATTCCGGACCTCGATGTCGGTGTCGGTCTCGGAGTCGGCCGCCTCGTCCAGCGCCCGGGAGTCCGAACGGCAGGCCTCGCTGACCACTCAGGCGATGCACGACACCTGCGAGACGCTGTCCACCTCCAGCGCCGACGCGATCGACGCGGTCAACGCCTACGTGAGCGCGTTCAACCAGGCCACACCCGACCTCGCGGCGACAGAAGGGCCGGCGGTCGACGCGCTCAACAAGAGCGCCGACGCCGTCGCCGCCAGCGTCACCGACGCGATCCCGGCCGAGCTGAAGGCCGCGTTCAAGGATTGGGTCGACGGCGCACATGCCACTGCCAGCGCAATCACCGGACACGCAGGTCCGTCAGAGTTCAACACGACCATCCAGAGCCTCAACGACACCAGGTCGAACGCGTTGAGCCTGTGCGACGCGACGTATTGATTCCCACCGCAAGGCGAGTAATCGTGGTGGTCGTGCGACGATAGGGCCTAGACAGCCGACCCAGATATCTAGGAGGTTCCGACCGTGGTCGCGGAGGGTGGCCCCCCGAACTACGCCCAGAAGCTGGGCATCGAGAAAGACCAGGTCGTGCAGGAGCTGGGCTGGGACGAGGACACCGACGACGACATCAGGCTCGACGTCGAGGACGCCAGCGGCGGGGAATTGCTCGACGAGGATGCCGACGAGGTCGTCGACGTGGTCCTGCTGTGGTGGCGGGACGGCGACGGTGACCTGGTGGATCGGCTGATGGATGCGATCGCGCCGCTGGCCGACGACGGCATCATCTGGGTGGTGACGCCCAAGACCGGTAAGCCCGGCCATGTGCAGCCCGCCGAGATCGCCGAATCGGCGCCCACCGCGGGATTGATGCAGACGTCCTCGGCCAACCTGGGGGACTGGATCGCCAGCCGGCTGGTGCAGCCGAAGTCGAAGGCGGCCGGGAGACACTCGTGACAGTTGGGGTCGGAGTGCAAGCCCCTGACTTCACGCTCAAAGACCAGAACGGTCAGCCTGTCACGCTCAGTGATTTTCGCGGCGGCAAAAGTGTGCTGCTGGTGTTCTTCCCGCTTGCCTTCACCGGAATCTGCCAGGGTGAGCTCGACTACGTTCGCGACCATCTGGACGAGTTCGCCAACGACGACACCGCCACGTTGACGATCTCCGTCGGCCCGCCGCCCACGCACAAGGTCTGGGCCACGCAGAGCAAGTTCTCCTTCCCGGTGCTGTCCGACTTCTGGCCGCACGGCGCGGTGGCGCAGGCGTACGGGGTGTTCAACGCGAGCACCGGCTTCGCCAACCGCGGGACCTTCATGATCAACCGCGACGGCGTCATCCGGTTCGCGGACTGCAAGGAGCCGGGCGAGGCGCGCGATCCGTCGGTTTGGACGCAGGCGCTGGCCGCCGTGTAACCTGCCCGGGCACGGGCGCGTAGCTCAGTGGTAGAGCTCTGGTTTTACACACCAGCGGTCGGCGGTTCGATACCGTCCGCGCCCACCAAGAATTTCCGTAGCATCCGCATCATGCGGCTCGACCACGTGGTGCTGTGGACCAAGGACGCGGAAGTCGCGATGGACTTCTACACCCGCGTCGTGGGGCTCGAGCCGGTTCGCTTCGACGAGTTCCGCAGCGGCGACGCGCCGTTCCCCAGCGTGCGGGTCTCGGCCGACTCGATCATCGACCTGTCGCCGGACGAGGGCGGTGCCCAACCCCGCGTCAACCACGTATGCCTGGCGATGAGCAAGGCCGAGTACGACGCGCTCATTGACCGTCTGCAGGCCGAGGGGATCGACACCAGCGACCGACTGGCGCCGACGTACGGCGCCCGGGGCTGGGGACCGGAAGGCATGTACTTCCCGGATCCGGACGGCAATGTCATCGAGGCCCGCTACTACGACCACTAGATGTTCGGGACGCCGAAGTTCGGCCATATACGGTTGCGGTCGGGAAAGGAGATCGGACGTATGTGGATCGCTCCAAGGACTGCGGCCGTCGCCGGCGCCGTCGTGGCATTGGCGACGTTGGCGACAGGCTGTAGCGGCAAGTCGAGTTCGCCGACGCACGCGTCGGGCTCGTCATCATCGGCCGCAAGTAGTGCCGCGGCGCCGGCCTCGGGCCAGCCGGCCGATTACACGAAACTGTTGATCAAAGCGACAGACATCGAGGCGCCGATGACCTTCACGGCTGCGCCGCCGGTGTCGAACCCGGATGGCCGGCCAGGCGCAGCGATCACGTTCAGCGGTCCGGAGAATTCCCGGGTCATCACTGACACCGTCTTGGTCTTCGCGGATCCTGCCGCCGCGACCGATGCCCTCAATTCAGCCAAGAACGCGCTCGGCGGCTCGGTGAACGGGACGCCCAAGCCCGTCGACGTCGGCACTGGAGGCACGAAAGTCGAAGGTAATACTCCCGACAAGTCCAGGGGGAAGACGGTGTTGCTCTTCACCGAGGGCAGAGCCTTCGTCACGATCGACTTCGACGCGCCCGCCGAGTTGTTCCCGCCGCCGGAATTCGTGACTCAGCTGGGTCAAAAACAAGACGCCGCAATCAAGAACGGTCTGTAGCGGCCAGAAGCTCACCGATGAGATCGTCGAGGAACTGACCGGCTTCGGCTCCGGCCTGCTCGGCGTCGCCTTCGGCAATGGCGTCGACCAGTCCGGCGTGGCCGACGTGCGGGTCCATCGTGCTGGTGATGGCAACACTGTCGGTGACTGCCTCGGTCAATCCGCGGTACAGCTCGATGAGCACCGCGTTGTGCGATGCGCGGACAACCGCGAAATGCAATTGCGCGTCGGCCCGGGAGAATTCGGCCCGATCGGCACCGCTACGTAGAGCATCGCGCCGGGCCAGCAATTCCCGAAGCTCGGCCAGGTCGTCGTCGGTGCGGGCAGTGGCGGCCAGTCGCGCCCCCTCGACCTCGAGGCACCGCCGCACCTGCAGCACCTCACGTAGCTTCGACCCGCACATCCGGCTCAGGGCGCCGGAGATCTCGCTGGTGGCCCGAACGTAGGTTCCGTCGCCGCGACGGACTTCGAGGATGCCGCTATGGGACAGCGCGCGAACTGCTTCCCGCACGGTGTTGCGGCCGACGCCGAGCTCCGTCGCCAAGTTCGGCTCGGTGGGGATCCGCGTTCCGACCGGCCATTCGCCCGAGGTGATCGACTGGTGCAGCTGGTCGATGGCGTGGTCGACCAGGCCGGAGGGGCGCGCGGCGGCTAACGGCATCAGAAACCTTTTCATCCGATCATGGGATGTATGACACGATAGCGCGGTGAGCCGTTATGAGCACGACCTGAGCCTCGAACTGGACGGCGCGTGCGAAGTGCGCCCCGCCGGGCGGGTCGCCGGCGGCGTGGTCCTGATCGTCGCGGTCGTGCTCACCGCGCTCAACTTGCGCCCGGCGGTCACCAGCGTCGGGCCGGTGCTCGGCGACATGCAGCGCGCCCTCGGTGCGTCCGCGGTGTGGGCCGGCGTGCTGACCACGCTGCCCGGATTGTGCTTCGCCGGAGCGGGATTGGCGTCCGCGGCGCTGTCCCGCCGGTTCGGCCTCGGCCGATCCATCAGCCTGGCCCTGGCCACACTGATCGTCGGCCTGCTGGTCCGCGTTCTCGACGGACCGTATGTGGTGATCGGCGGAACCCTGGTCGCGACCGCGGGTATCGCCGTTATCAACGTGTTGATTCCGGTGGTGATCAAGCAGTCGTTCCCCGCCCGGCTCGGGCTGATGACCGGCATCTACACCGCGGCCTTGCAGGGCGGCGGCGCGCTGGGCTCCGCCGTCACCCCGCCTCTGGAGAACATCTCCGGGGGATGGCGCCCCGCGTTGAGCGCCTGGGCCGCGCTGGCCGTGGTGGCGTTGGTGGTGTGGCTGATCGCCGCGCGCCGCGTCGAGAGTCCTGCCGACTCCACCGAGTCCGGCGGCCGCCGCTCACTGATCCGCAATCCCTTGGCATGGACGGTGACCCTGTTCTTCGGAACCCAGTCGATGCTGGCCTACATCATGATGGGTTGGCTGCCCGAAGTGTTCATCGACAGCGGGGTGAGCAAGACCTCGGCCGGTCTGCTCGTCGGGCTGCTCTCGGTGATCGCCGTGCCGATCAGTCTCGTCCTCGCGCCGATGGCGGCGCGCGCCACCCACCAGAGCGGCTGGATCGCGGGCCTCGGGGCGTGCGGTTTCGCCGGTGTCGTCGGGTTGCTGATCGCGCCGGACTTCAGCCCGCTGCTGTGGAGTGTGCTGGTCGGCATCGGCATGAGCGTGTTCTCGTTGGCGCTGACCGTGATTGCGTTGCGGGCGCGCACACCAGAGGACACCGTGCAGCTCTCAGCCATGGCGCAGGGTTTCGGATACCTGCTGGCCGGCATCGGCCCGTTCCTGTTCGGCACGCTCCATGACCTGACCGGTGGCTGGACGGTGCCGTGGATCATGGTGCTGGGTGTGTACGTGGTGCAGATGACGCTGGGTGTGCTGGCCGGTCGCAACCGCTACGTGTAGAGGAGATGCGCAGTGCTGTCGACGGATTGGTCGCGGTCGTTGGGTCTTGACGTGCCGATCGTCAACGCCCCGATGGGTGGTGCCGCCGGTGGCGCACTGGCGGCCGCGGTGTCCGACGCCGGCGGGCTCGGCATGATCGGGATGGGAAGTTCGGCGACCGCCGAGAAGCTCGCCGCGGAACTTCCGCATGTGGCAAACCTGAAACGGCCCTTCGGGATTGGCTTGGTCGACTGGGTGGCGGCCGGACAGCCGGACCTGCTCGACACCGCGCTGGCCGCCCGCCCGGCACTGCTGTGCGTCAGCTTCGGCGACCGGTGGGAGTGGGTGAGTCGTGCGCACCAGGCAGGCGCGCTCGCCGCAACCCAGGTGCCCGACCTGCGCACCGCTCAGCGTGCAGTCGACGCCGGCGTCGATGTGGTGGTCGCCCGAGGTAACGAAGGCGGCGGACACGGCCAGCCCCTCATCGGCACGTTGCCGTTGCTCACCGAACTGCTCGACCACCTGACGGTTCCGGTGCTGGCGGCCGGTGGGATCTCGTCGGGCCGTGGGTTGGCCGCCGTGCTGGCGGCGGGCGCGTCGGCGGCGTGGCTGGGGACCGCCTTCACGGCATGCCCCGAGTCGCTGCTGTCCGACGCGACGCGCAACCAGTTGTTGGCAGCCAACGGAACCGACACCGTGACCACCCGGGTATTCGACATCGCGCTCGGCTACGCGTGGCCGCCATCGCTTCCGGAACGGGTGTTGCGCAACGACTTCAGTGACCGCTGGGGCGGTCACGAGGAGTCCCTCGATGCTGACGCCGCAGCGGAGGTCGCCCAGGCCATCGCCGCCGAGGACTTCACCCGCTCGCCGATCAACGCCGGCCAGGGCGTCGGAGCGCTGAGCGCTGTCCGGACTGCCGCCGATGTGATCGGCCTGCTGAGTGGCGAAGCTGCCGAGCTGCTGTCCCGGTGGGCTGTGACGGACCGTAGTCGTTGACTGAGCTCGGGCCGATCGGTAGGGTCCGAACAAAAGTTTGGTTTAGGTCGGTCATGCCAAGATGCCGAGATCAAATCGGTTGCCTAACCAGTGAATTGAGGAGTCGTTGTGGTGACCGATTTCGACGTGGTGGATTTCTTCACCGACCAATCGCTGGTCCCTGACCCGTATCCCTACTTCGACCATCTGCGGGCGAAATGCCCGGTGGCCCCGGCCACGGCCTTCAACGTGCTGGCCGTTACCGGATACGACGCCGCAGTGAGTGTGTACCGGAACCCGGCGTTCTCGTCGTGCGTCTCGGTGTCGGGACCGTTCTCCGGCATGCCCATCACTCCGGGCGAGAGCGACGACGTATCGGAGTTGATCGAGCTGCACGGCGCCAGTGCGCCGATGTCCGAGCACATCGCGCTGCAAGATCCCCCGCGGCACACCCGCACCCGCAGCCTGATGAACACACTGCTCACACCTAAGCGCCTCAAAGAGAACGAAGACTTCATGTGGCGGCTGGCCGATCAGCAGCTGGACACCTTCCTGGCCAAGGGTGAGTGCGAATTCCTGACCGACTACGCAAAACCGTTCTCGCTGTTGGTCATCGCCGATCTGCTGGGTGTACCGGCAGAAGATCACGAAGAGTTCAGGCGGGTCTTCGCCGATCAGATCGTCGGCGAGGTCGGCAAGGACGCGCCGACATCCCACAATCCGCTGGAATGGCTGAACGAAAGGTTCTACCGCTACCTCGACGAACGCCGGCGCGCCCCGCGCGAGGACGTGCTCACCGGACTGGCGCTGGCCACATACGAGGACGGGTCGACACCCGATCTCGACGACGTGGTGAACCTGTCGACGTTCCTGTTCGCCGCCGGTAGCGAGACCACGACGAAGCTGGTCAGCTCCGCGGTCCGGTTCATCGGCGACAACCCGGGTTGCGAAGAGGCGTTGCGCCACGACCGCAGCAAGATTCCGGCGTTCCTCGAAGAGACGCTGCGAATGGAGAGTCCGGTCAAGGCGCACTTCCGAATGGCGCGCACCACCACCATGATCGGCGACGTGACGGTCCCTGCCGGAACGGTCGTGATGCTGCTGCCGGGGGCGAGCAACCGGGACGCCAACAAGTTCGAGAACCCGCACGAGTTCCGCGCCGACCGGCCGAATGTCCGCGAACACATCGCGTTCATCCGCGGAGTGCACTCCTGTCCCGGCGCACCGCTGGCCCGCGCGGAAGGCCGGATCTCGCTGAACCGGATCCTCGATCGCATGACCGGCATCACGATCTCGGAAACCGACCACGGCCCCGCCGGCAACCGGCACTACAGCTACGAGCCGACGTTCATCATGCGCGGGCTCAGCGAACTGCACATCACCTTCGAGGAGAACCGATGACCGAAAGCTGGCCCGCTCGAGCGTCGGGGGTTACGGCGCGTAGCAGCGTTCGTCGTTGTTGACGTTGATCCAGCAGTTGGGGCTGATGAAGTGCGCGTTGGGGCCGGGCACATTCAGGACGCAGTTGGGGCCGTCCAGGTGATAGCCGATGCCGCAGCCATCGGCTGCGCTTGCGGTGGGGGCGAAGCTCAGGCCGAGGGCCAGCGCGCCGGCGGCGGCGACGCTGGCGAAAAGTCCTGTGGCTCGCTTGGAGATCTGTGCAGTCATCGTGTCCTCCGAGTTGTCAGTTCTGTGGTGTGTGGTCTGCTCTGGTTGAGCGAGGCTCGACACGAATCGTGCGCTCGGCAACATCGCTCGTCTGTCCGTCGAGCGGATGGTGAGCGGGACGAATTGTGGATCCACCGATCGGGGGACGCGGGGTCGCGCGGCGGTTGAGCCACCGTCGAACGGCGACAAACGGGATCGTCCAGCCCAGCCACGCGCCGAGTCCGGCGACACACCACAGATAGTGTTCGTCTCTGAGGTGAAAAATGCTGTCCTGCAACGGCTTCAGTGTGACGAACAGCGCGGGTGTCCACATCCGGTTGGTGATGATGGACAGCGCCAGGGTGGCGCTGAGGATCATGTGCCTGCGGTGCGCGCCGAACCTGCGTCGCCGCGCGGCCAGATATCCGTTGATCGTGAACCACAGCCAGAGAGTGGCCAGGACGACGTTACTGACGGCGAGGAACGGCCCGAACGGGGTCAGCGCGCCGATGATGAGCGCGCAGACCGCCGCCGGGATGGCGGTGACCACATAGACGCGACCGCACCGGCGGTGCAGAGCCGGGCGCCGGGCGCGCAGTCCGGGCCAGATCTGGGCCAGAGCCGTCAGCATCGCGACGGCGGCGAACATCACGTGGGAGACCAACAACGGATAGTGCAGTGTGAACGTGGCCGGGACGCGGGTGTGGCCGGTGAAGTAGGGCGGCAGCGAGAAGGCGAGGAATGCCAGTGCCACCGCGACGAGCGCGGCGGGCAACCGAGGATGACGCTTTGCGTATGTCATACGCAAAGCGTACGGTATACGCATTCGTGATCTGCGTCGTTTACGCTGACTGCGATGCCCGACGACACCATCCCCGAAGCGCTCGCGGTGCTGTGGCGAGATCCGGCGCCGACCCGACGATCCGGCGGACTCCGCCGCGAGCGCATCGTCGCCCAGGCGATCGAGATGGCTGATGCCGACGGCCTCGCTGCCCTCTCGATGGCCAAACTCGCGCAACGACTGGGCTGCGGCACCATGTCGCTCTACCGGCACGTCGCCAACAAGGATCAGCTGATCGCGTTCATGCTCTCCGCCGCCCCCGGACCACCGCCGGCACCGCCGCGCGGGACGGATTGGCGCACGGCCCTTGATGGCTGGGCACGGGGATTATGGGATGTCTACCACCGGCACCCGTGGATTCTGCCGGCGTCGGCGGCCGGGCCGCCCGTCGACCCGGGACAGTTGGCGTGGCTCGATGCGGGCCTGGCCGCGCTGGCCGGCACGGGCATGAGCGAGCGCGACAAGCTGGCCGGTGTGTTGGCGGTGCTGCACTTCGTCCGGGGTGCGGCGGCGCTTGCCATCGAGGCGCCCACCGATGTCGACGGTCCCGACTATCCCCGGATGTTGCGCACCGTCGTGGACGGGGATCGGTTCCCTGCGTTGGCATCCGCGTTGGACGCGGGCGCCTTCGACGACGGTGACGAGAGCCAGATCGACGCATTCCGGTCCGGATTGGCCCAACTTCTCGACGGCTTGAGTCTGAAACTCTGAGTAAATCCCCCCACTGGGAGGCCGACCGGCAAATACTGGACGGGCAATGACAGGGGGGCGCCATGCGTACAGCGGCGTATATCGGGGGAATCGGCGGCTTCGCCGTGGCGCTGGGTGTCGGCGCCGCAGTCACGGCGGGCTGCGGCGTCGCCTCAGCCGACTCGGCGGAGTCCGCATCTTCGGCCACGCACTCGTCGTCGGCCACCCGCTCAACCATCGGTCATACCCCGAGAACGAAACCCAACGCCATCGTGTCGGGACGACAGAAATCTTTGCCCGCCAAGCCGACTCGGGCCGTCATGACGCGGGCGAGCGCCACATCAGCAGCAGTCGCCACATCGCCGGTCACCGCCAAGGTCGGCTGGGTGACCGGACCCAACACCGTCACCCCCGGCAGATTCGGCGTCTACGGCACCGACGTCGGCATCATGTGGGACAACGGCATGGCCGGGGACCGGCGTCAGGTGCTGATGATCTTCGGCGACACCTTCAGCGGCCCCAACATGACCGGCAACTGGCGCTCCAACGTACTGCTGCGCACCACTGATCCGATCAACCGTGTGTTCGCGCCGGGCTCGACCACCGACCCGTTGGCCGGATCACCGCTGGCCTCGCCGGGGATGTCCAAGCAAGTGATCGCCGGCAGCGCCCGCAATCTGGGTCCGTTCGGCTCGCAGGTCACGGTCATTCCGACCGCCGCCATCTCGGTGCCGTACGACAACCAGTACGGCGCACGGCAATACGTCAACTTCATGTCGGTGCGGTCATGGGATTTCGCCGGCGCCTGGACCACCAACTACTCCGCGATCGCCTACTCCGACGACAACGGTCAGAACTGGACGGTGGCGCCGCAGACGGTCCGGGCCGCGAGCTGGCTGCGCTCGTCCACCCCATTCGTCTACGGAAATCAGAACTTTCAGCAGGGCGCCTTCGTGAAGCCGCCCGCGGATTCGCCGGATGCGGGCTACGTGTTCTCCTACGGCACCCCGTCGGGTCGGCTCGGCTCGGCCTATCTGTCGCGGGTCAGTGAGGCCGACATCCTCGACCTGACGAAATACCAGTACTGGAATGGCACCGACTGGGTGACGGGCAAGCCCGGCGCGGCGGTACCCATCCTGCCGACCACCCGCAGCAACCAGTACGCCGGTGGAATCCTGGGCCAGCTGGGCCTGTTCTTCGGCGGCTGGGTATCGGGTGTCTTCGGAGTGGGCGGCCCCAGCGGGCACGTCAGCGAGCTGTCGGTGCAGTACAACACGTACTTGAACAAGTACGTCGCGATGTACTCGAGCAGCGTTGGCAGCGTGATCATCCGCACCGCCGACACCCCGCAGGGCACCTGGTCGGCACCCACCACGCTGGTGACCTCGACGCAGTATCCGGGGCTCTACGCGCCGATGATGGACCCGTGGTCCACCGGCCAGGATATCTACTGGAACATGTCGGTCTGGGGCAGCTACAACGTGCTGCTGATGAAGACGACGCTGACCCCGCCGGTGTCTGTCTAGCGCCGAAGTCCCCTGATCGGAGGACATCGGAATGATCCGCCCATGGGTCCGCTCGGCGGACAGACAGCCCGGTGACGACGGCCGATAGTTACGCGAAGAAGTCCGGCAAGGACTTTGACGAGCGTAAGGAGTCAGTCGATGAACAGGTTCGCTGTCGTTACCGCGGTCGGCGCCGCCCTGATCGCGGGCACGCTGACCATGGCCGGCCCGGCCAGTGCCGCAGCCGGCCACGCATCGGCCGGCCATACCTCCGCCGATACGGGGCACGTTGGTGCGGAGTTGCCGATCGCTCCGATCGGGACCGCCGATTCGGGCCGCGTGGGGCTGGAGTTGCCGATCGCTCCGATCGGGACCGCCGGTTCAGGACGGGTCCCGATGACGCCCGTTCAGCCCTGAGCGGGTGGCGCAAAGAACTCCAGTGTGATGCCGTCGGGATCGCGGAAGCTCAGCCCGGAACCGTAGTGCGCGTCCACGATTCCGCCGTGACTGATGCCCAGCTCGTCGAGGCGGGCTTCCCAGCGCTCGAGGTCGGCGCGCTCCGCGCAGCCGAATCCGACATGATCCAGGCCGACGTTGTGCTCGCTGAACGGCTGATCCGACGGGGCGGTGGTGTGTTGGTGCACCCCGAACAGGGTGCCGTTGTCCAGCAGGAACACTGCATGGTGGAAGCCGGCGTCGGTGTCCTCGTCGAGCACCGGATCCGAACCGATGAGCGCTCGGTACCAGGGCACGCTCACTGACAGGTCACGCACCGTGACCGCGACGTGGGCAAGAGCGGGAAACGACATGGGACAGCCCTTCTGATGGTGGTCTAACAACACGTATGACGGGGGTGGTCCATCAAATGTTCATGCGGACCCGGATCGGTGCCGCTCACCGCGCCGACGAACGCGCCCAGGTCGATACGCTCGCCGCTCAGCCAGGTGCCGATCACCCCGGCCTTGACGGCCAGGTCGGCGGGGTCCACCGCGTACGGGTCGGCGGCCAGCTCCACGAAATCGGCGAGCTTACTCACCTCGAGCGAGCCGATCAGATTGTCGCGGTGCAGCGTCCGGGCGGCGTTGATGGTGTGGGCGCGCAAGGCGTGGTCGAGGCTGATGCATTGTTCGGCGCCGTGAACGGTGCCGGCCCGGGTCCGTCGGGTCACCGCGGTCTGGATGTTGAGCACCGGGGTCGGCGGCGACACCGATCCGTCGTTGTGCAGCGAGACCACCGCGCCCGAGGCCACCGCGTCGGCGAAGGCTCCCCACCGGCTGCCGTGCTCGTGGTCGAAGATCTGCCCGTCCAGCAGATCACCCCAGTAGTAGTACTGGAACGGCGCCATCGAGACGTGCACGCCGAGGCGGGCTGCCCGGTCGAACTGCTTTCGGGTGCCCGCCGCGAGATGCTCCAGACGCCAACGGTGGTCGCTGCCTTGAAGATTGTGGCGACGCAGTGCGGCCTCATAGGCGTCCAGCGCCAAGTCGATGGCGAGATCGCCGTTGGCGTGAAAGGCCATCTGCCAGCCGCTGGGAGCTGCGATGTCCAGGACGGCGTCGAGCTGCTCGCGGGAGTAGTTCATCGACTGCGGACCGCCGGCCACCGCCGGGTCGATGCCGGCGGTCCTGGTCGCCTCGGTGCTCAGATAGGGAAAAGAGATCGCGATGTTGCCGATCCACGGCGATCCGTCGGTCCACAGTTTGACGCCCTGCTTGACCAGGAGTTGCTCGCCGACGCTGAAGCTTTCGACGTTGTTGTAGGTGTCGGTGGTCGACATCTCCCACATGCTCACCCGCAGCGGGCAGGACGGCGCCGTCGCGAGGGTCTCGTAGGCGCCCTTGAACTTCGGGTCGTAGGTCATGTCGGAGGTCGAGGTGTAGCCGCCGCGGGACATCCAGGCGTAATACTCGGCGGCACTGACCAGGGGGTTGCCCAGCGTCGCCAGGATCGGGCCGGCGATGGCGAGCAGCGCGGCCGTCTCGAACCCTTGACCGTTGAGGCTGCCGTCGGGATTTCGGCCGAAGTGGGCGCCGACCGGGTCGGCCGGTGGATTGACGTCCCATCCTCGCTGCCGCATCACCGCGGTGTTGAAGTACACCCCGTGGCCGGAATTGTCGGTGACCACGGCGAGTCGCTCGCCGAAGATCCGGTCGAGCTCGGGAGCTTTCGGGGAGGGACGCTTGTGCAGCAGTGCGTCGAAGCCGGCGAACAACAGCGGGGTGGCCGGGTCGGTGGTGGCGAGCGCATCGGCGAAGATCTTCTCGACGTCCTGCCAGGTCGGTGCGTCCCACGGTGCGATCGAGCGGGCGGGCGGCTGGGTGGCGATACCGCTCATCACCGGATGGCTGTGCGGTTCAACGAATCCCGGTAGCAGTGCGGCCGCACCGGTGTCGATCACCTCGGCGTCCGGGCACGTTGCCTGGCACTGCGCCAACGACCCGACCGCCGCGATCATCCCGTCGGTGACGGCGACGGCCTCCGCGCGCGGCTGGTCCGGATCCATCGTGATGACCGTTGCGGCGGTGAGGATTCTGCTGGACATGTGACCCCTTGCTGGTATCAGACGATCCGCTGTCCCCGGCGCGCCCTGGCTCGCATGTCCCAGAGATAGAACTGATAACCGAGAATCCAGGCTTGGTGCGGGATCAGGCGGTCGGCGAGGCGCAGCGCGGCGAGCAGCCATTCGAAGCGACGCTGCTGTCCGGCGCTCCACGGTAGCCGCATCATCGTCCGGAATTCGGTTGGCAGGAAGCCGACGGTGGCGAACAGGTTGAACCGTCCTAGTGTCTCCCGGATCGGAAACGGCATGAATGCCATTCCCGCAACCCCTTTCAGATGCTCGCGGACCGGCGGGTCGATGGACAAATCGTCCAGCGACCGCTTCCAGTACTCGTCGAAGGCGGCGCGGTCGGCCGGCCACATACCCTCACGCACCTGCAGTGTGGTGCCGAGCCGGCTCGCGTCGGCATACACCGCGTCGGCCGCGGCGTCGTCGAGCGGGCCGTAGAGAAACTCGTGCTGGTCGACGTAGTAGCGGTACAGGCAGGCCGCCACCCACAGCTGCAACTTCGGATCGAAGGCGCGGTAGGACACCGGGCTCGACGCGGTGGAACGGACCTTGGCGTGCGCGGTATCCACCGCCGAGCGGATCAGGGCTCGGTCCGCGTCGGTGCCGATGGTGGCCGCCGCGAGATAGGTGCCCGTGGTGCGGGCCCGCTTGATCGGATGCTTGTAGACGTTGCCGCTGTCCACCGGGCTCTCCAGGACGCCATAGCCGACGCCGGGGTGTGCCAGCTGCATGATGACGTTGGCGGCGGGCGCGAGCACCGCAGCCGGGTTGAGCAAGTCCGAGACCCGCGTCGGGGTTCGCGTCATCGCGGCCTCACCCCCGCAGTACATCACGTGTGAGAGAGTGCCGGGGTGTTTGCGCGCAGACGGTACCGCGGTGTCGGCATCCTGACGGCTCAGCTGGCGGATCTGGCTTTCGGCGACCCCGTCCACGGCCATCCGGTGGCGGGGTTCGGTTGGTGTGCAGCCGCACTCGAGAAGCTGACCTACCGCGACAGCCGGGTGGCGGGCGCGGTGCACACCGGTGTGCTGCTGGGCGGGCTGGCCGTGGCAGGCACGCTGGTGCAGCGCGGTACCCGCGGCCCCGTGCTGGCGGCCGTGACCGCCGCCGCCACCTGGGCGTCACTCGGCGGTACGACGCTGGGCCGGACCGGCGACAAACTGGCCGACCTGCTGGCCGCCGGCGATATCGACGGGGCCCGGGCCCTGCTGCCGTCGCTGTGCGGACGCGACCCGTCGGCACTGGACACCGACGGGTTGGCCCGGGCGGCTCTGGAGTCGGTGGCCGAGAACACCTCTGACGCGCACGTCGCCCCGTTGCTCTGGGCGGCGGCCGGGGGGGTGCCGGGGGTGCTGGTGTACCGCGGAGTCAACACACTGGATGCGATGATCGGGCATCGCTCGCCCCGATATACCCGATTCGGTTGGGCGGCAGCACGTCTGGATGACATCGCGAACTTCGCGGCAGCGCGGGTGGCCGGCGTGCTGGTGGTGGTGTGCGCACCACTCGTCGGCGGTTCGCCCGCCGGGGCGCTGCAGGCGTGGCGCCGCGACGCCGCCCGGCATCCCAGCCCGAATGCCGGTGTGGTGGAAGCGACGTTCGCCGGAGCACTGGGCGTGCGCCTCGGCGGCCCCACCCAGTACCACCATCAGCTGGAGATCCGCCCGACGCTCGGCGTGGGGCGCGTTCCGGGCATCGAGGATCTACGCCGCTCGGTGCGCTTGTCCCGGGACGTTCAGCTTGCCGCCGCCGCGCTCGCGGTCGGCCTCACTGCCGTCGGCCGTACCGGTCGGCGAGCTTGTCCTCGACGGTGACCGGTGCGGATTGGTTCTGGGCCGCTGAAGCTTTTTCCCGGCGGCGGGCCTTGACCTCCGAATAGGCGAAGTAGCCCAGCCCGATCGGGGCGACGATACCGAACGCGATCCACTGGATGCCGTACGACAGGAACGGTCCGGCATCCAGGTGCGGCAGCTCCGCGATGCCGAGGCCGCCCGGCTGGTTCTCCACCAACTGCAGATACGAGCCCGCCACCGGCACCCCGGTGGTCGTGCCGGCCAGCTTGGTGTCGATCGCGTAGAGCTGGGTGAAGCCGCCTTCTTTGAACGGTGGCTTGTCCGGCGGCGCGGTCTCCGAATCGCGCAGCCGCGCAGTGATACTGACCGTGCCGGTCGGCACCGGTGCGATGTCGGGCACTTTGGAGCCCTGGACGGCGAGCACGTACCCGCGGTCGACCAGAACCGTCGGACCGCCGTCGACGGTGAACGGCACCAGCACCTCGAACGCCGGCGCACCACCGACCACCCGCAGCCGGGCGAGCACCTCGGCGGACGGGACGTAGCGCCCGGTCGCGGTGACCCGCCGCCACTGATGATCGGGTGCCGACGAATCCTGGTGCGGCAGAAACGTTGTCACCGGAACCGGCTCAGCGTTGAGTGAGGAGGCGATCTGATTGTTCTCGCGCGATGTCTTGGTGTTCTTGCCCAGCTGCCACGGCGCCAGCACGGTGAAGCAGAGGTAGGCGAACGCGACGACCACCAGCGCCAGGGCAATCCAGCCCGGGCGCAGCAGGAACGTCCAGCGCTTCATCAGCCGGTCAAACCCTCCCCGGCCAGCCGCCGGTCGACCCAGGCGTGCAGACCCGGCAGGGCCGCATCGATGACGGTGAACGTCTCCTCGAAGTCCGTGGGGCCGCCGTAGTACGGGTCGTCGACGTCGTCGGCATGCGCACCTGAGCGGGGGTCGAACGAGCGCAACAGCCGCACCCGCTCTGGTTCCACGCCGAGGTGGGTCAGCATCCGCAGGTGATTGCGCCCGAGCGCGACCACCAGATCGGCGCCCAGGTGGTCGTCGCTCACCTGCGCCGCGCTGTGCTCGGTCGGATAGCCGTGCTCACGCAGGACGGTGTTGGCCCGTTCGTCGGCCGGATCGCCGGCATGCCAGTCGCCGGTACCGCCGCTGGTCACCCTGACCAGGTGACCCAGACCACGCTGCTCGATCTGGTGGGCGAACATCTTCTCGGCCATCGGCGAGCGGCAGATGTTGCCCGAACAGACGAACGTGACATGCAAGAGCTCAGACACCGAGCACCTCGCGCAACGCCGTCACGGTCGGAACATGAGCGGCCGCGGCCTGCGCCAGGTGCGGTTCGCGGAAGTCCTCGGCGCCGTAGCCCCAGCCCACCACAACCGTGTCGATGCCGTGCTCGGCGGCGCCTTCCACGTCGTGGGCGCGGTCGCCGACCATGATCACCCGCTCGGGCAACGGCTGGAGCTGACCCAGCGCATGGGCGAGCACGTCGGCCTTGCTGGAGCGAGCCCCGTCGACGCTGGCACCGGCGATCACATCGAAGTACTCGGCCAGCTCGAAGTGCTCGAGGATCCGCTGTGCCGTCGGCTCGGCCTTGGAGGTGGCCACCGCAAGGCGCACCCCAGCCGCCCGCAGGTCGGCCAGGAGCTGCGGAATCCCGTCGAACAGGCTGTTCATCGCCCAGCCCCGGCTGGTGTAGTCGGCCCGGTAGGCCGCGATCGCCTCGTGGGCGCGCTCGCCGAGGCCGAGTCCGCCCAGCGTCTGATGCATCGGCGGCCCGACGATCCGGCCGGTCAGATCGCCGCCGGGCGCCTCGGCCCTGACGGCGGCCAGCGCATGCCGGAAGCTGGCCACGATGCCCTCTGCCGAGTCGGTCAGGGTGCCGTCGAGATCGAAGATCACCAACTGCGGGCGGGTGTCGGAAGCCGTGCTCGTCACCGGTCCATTGTGGCCGATCGCTGCGCACTACTGTTCTTGGCGTGGTGGAGCACACGGCGAAGGGCGTCGAACTGGCCGAGATCATCGCCGTGCTCGACGACGCCTACCCGCCCGGTCTCGCGCAGAGCTGGGACTCCGTCGGCCTGGTGTGCGGCGATCCCGACGACGTCGTCGACTCGGTGACGGTGGCCGTGGACGCCACCGCCGAGGTCGCCGCGACAGTTGGTCCGCGGGGGTTGCTGCTGGCGCACCATCCGTTGCTGCTGCGCGGAGTGGACACCGTGGCGGCCAGCACGCCCAAGGGTGGGCTGATCCACCAGCTCATCCGGGCCGGTGCCGCCTTGTTCACCGCACACACCAACGCCGACTCGGCGAATCCAGGAGTATCCGATGCGCTGGCCGAGGTCCTGGGGCTGACCGTCGACGGCGTGCTGGACCCGATCAGCGTGGGCTCCGACATCGACAAGTGGGTGATCTTCGTCCCGACCGCCGATGCGAACGCCGTCCGCGACGCCGTGTTCGCCGCCGGTGCGGGCCACCTCGGCGACTATTCGCACTGCAGCTGGAGCGTGGCGGGCGCCGGGCAGTTCCTGCCGCTCGACGGGGCCGCGCCCGCCATCGGATCGACCGGGTCCCTCGAGCGGGTGGCCGAGGACCGCGTCGAGGTGGTGGCCCCGGCCCGGCTGCGAGCCCAGGTGCTTGCCGCTGTTCGCGCGTCCCACCCGTACGAGGAACCGGCGTTCGACGTGCTGCCGTTGGCCGCCCTGCCGACCGGGGTGGGCATCGGCCGGATCGGGACGCTGGCCGAACCGCTGCGCTTCGCCGATTTCGTAGCCCGGGTCGGGGCGGTACTGCCACAGACGACGTGGGGAGTCCGGGCAGCGGGGGATCCGGATGCCCCGGTGACCCGGGTGGCGGTGTGCGGTGGCGCCGGCGACTCACTGCTGAGCGCGGCGGCCGCCGCCGGAGTGGACGCCTACGTCACCGCCGACCTGCGTCACCATCCCGCCGACGAGCACCTCCGTGGCAGCGACGTCGCGCTGGTCGATGTCGCGCACTGGGCCAGCGAATTTCCGTGGTGCGCGCAGGCCGCCGCGGTGCTGCACGACCATTTCGGGGCGGCGCTCCCAGTCCGGGTCTGCGACCTGCGCACCGATCCGTGGAACATCGAATCACCGAAAGGCATTTCGTGAAAGCTGAACTGGCACAGCAACGGTCGCTTCTGGAGCTGGCCGAGCTGGATGCCGAGTCGGGGCGGCTGGCCCATCGGGCGGCCAACCTGGGAGAGCAGCAGGAGTACGACACCGCCCTCGGTGAGCAGCGGGCGTCCGCGGACCGGCTGGCCGCCCTGGCGATCGCGATCGAGGACATCGACGGCCAGGTGGCCCGATTCGAGTCCGAGATCGACGGTGTGCGCCAGCGCGAGGACCGCGACCGCAAACTCCTCGATTCCGGCACCGTCAACCCCAAGCAGCTCGAAGAACTGCAGCACGAACTCGAGACGCTGGAGCGCAGGCAGGCCAGCCTGGAGGATTCGCTGCTCGAGGTGATGGAACGGCGCGAACAACTGGTCGGCGAGCAATCCGAGGAACAGGCGAAAGCCGGTGCGCTGCAGGCCAATCTGACCACTGCCGGACACAATCGCGACGAAGCGCTGTCGGATATCGAACGGATGCGCAGCCAGCGCCAGGCCCAGCGTGACGCGATCGTGGCCGGGCTCGACCCCGGCCTGGCCGCGCTCTACGAGCGGCAGCGGACCACATCGGGCGTCGGTGCCGCTCGGCTGCAGGGCCGCCGGTGCGGAGCCTGCCGCATCGAATTGGATCGCGGTGAGCTGGCCAGGATTTCGGCGGCGCCGGAGGACGAGGTGATCCGCTGCCCCGAGTGTCAGGCGATCCTGCTGCGGATCGGCGGGGCGTAGCCGTGCGCGTTCTCATCGAGGCCGATGGCGGCTCCCGGGGCAACCCCGGGCCCGCGGGCTACGGCTGCGTCGTGTGGTCGGCGGACCATCAGAGCGTGCTGGCCGAGCACGGCCAGGCGATCGGCATCACCACCAACAATGTCGCCGAATACCGCGGGCTCATCGCAGGCCTGGAGGAGGCCCGCCGCCTCGGCGCCGACGAGGTCGTCGTCTCGATGGATTCGAAACTCGTCGTCGAGCAGATGTCCGGGCGCTGGAAGGTCAAGCACGCCGCGATGGCCGAGCTGCACCAGCAGGCGCGCGCGCTGGCCTCGACGTTCGATTCGGTTTCCTACCAATGGATTCCGCGCGAACAGAACTCCTACGCCGATCGGTTGGCCAACGAGGCCATGGATCGCGAACAACAGGGAACCGTGGCCGATCCGCCTGCCGGTGCGGTCGCCGTGCCGCCCGCGGCGTGGACCGGCAACCAGGGTGCTCCGACCCGCATGCTGCTGCTGCGGCACGGACAAACCGAATTCTCCCGGCAGCGAAGGTATTCCGGCCGTGGCAACCCTGAACTCACCGACACGGGCCGGCGTCAGGCCGACGCCGCGGCGAGCTACCTGGCGGCCGCTGGCGGCGTCGACATGGTGATCAGCTCGCCGTTGCAGCGCGCCTACGACACCGCGTCGGCCGCTGCCACGGCGCTGGGCCTGACAGTGACGGTCGACGATGACCTGATCGAGACGGACTTCGGTGCCTGGGAAGGGCTGACGTTCGCCGAGGCCAGGGAGCGCGACCCGGACCTGCACGGCCGTTGGCTGCGGGACACGGGTCTGCGCCCGCCGGACGGAGAGAGCTTCGTCGACGTCGAGGAACGGATTCAGCGGGTCCGCACCCGCATCATCGCCGAGCATCCCGGTGCCACCGTGCTGGTGGTCTCGCACGTGACGCCGATCAAGACGCTGCTGCGGCTGGCGCTCGACGCCGGGCCCAGCATCCTGCACCGATTGCACCTCGACCTCGCGTCGCTGAGCATCGCCGAGTTCTATCCCGACGGCGGCGCCTCGGTACGGCTGGTCAACCAGACGTCGTATCTGGCCTGAGCTAATCCCGCATGTGCACGCGTTCGCCGTGCGGGCCGAACAGGACGATCGCCTCCACCGGACCGTCGACGGCGCCGAACCAATGCGGCGTCCAGGTGCTGAACTCGACGGCCTCACCGGGCTCGATGACGAAATGCTGCTCGCCGAGGATCAGTTGCAGGCGTCCGGAGAGCACGTAAAGCCATTCCTGCCCTTCATGAGTGGGCAGTTGGGCCGGCGGGGTACGCCGTCGCGGGTTGATCCGGATCTTGAATGCCTGCGGGCCGCCCGCCCCGCCGTGGCGGGTCAGCGGCCAATACGTGACCAGATGTCTGGTGTGCGACGCCGCCCGAACCCGGGGGTCCGCGGCAGGTGGTGCGCCGAGCAATTCGTCGGCGCTGACCGACAGCGCCGCGGCCAGCCGGGGCAGGTGATCGAGGGCCAGCCGTCGCTTACCCGATTCCAGCCGACTCAGCGTCGAGACGTCGATACCGGCCCGCGACGCGACGTCCTCCAACGTCAGACCGAGCCGGCCGCGTAGCTCGCGCAGCCGCCTGCGCACCCGCACATCGACATCGTCGTTTGCCTGCATGGCAAATGACATTGCCAGAACCAGGACGGCACCGGCAAGCTGATGAGCATGACTGCTGATCACCACACCCACTGGGAATCGCGCTACGCGGAGAAGCCACGGATCTGGACTGGGCGCCCCAACGCGCGCCTCGCCGAAATCGTCGAACCGCTCACCGGTTCGCGCGCACTGGATCTGGGCTGTGGCGAGGGCGGCGACGCCATGTGGCTGGCCGAACACGGCTGGCACGTCGTCGCCGTCGACGTGTCCACCACCGCCCTGGCCCGCGCAGCCGAGGACGCGGCAGCGCGAGGAGTGGCCGACCGCATCGACTTTCAGCAGCACGACCTCACCAAGACGCTGCCCGACGGACCGTTCGATCTGGTGTCGGCACACTTCTTCCACACCACCCTCGAGATGGACCGGCCCGCAATCCTGCGTCGCGCGGCTGCGACCGTGGCGCCCGGCGGAACGCTGCTGATCGTCGATCACGGCGGAGCCCCGCCATGGGCACCGGAGGAGGTGCGCCACCACGAATTCCCGCCCGCCGAGGAGGTGCTCGCCGGCCTCGCGCTCGACGACACACAGTGGGAGACGGTCCGGCTCGGGCCGGCCGAGCGCGATGCGGTCGGGCCGGACGGTCAGCAGGGCCACCTCGTCGACAATGTGATCCAGCTGCGGCGCAAATAAGCTAGTTTGTTCAGGCGAACGAGTTGGCCGGGCGGCCGCGGCTCACCTTCGGAGTGAGTCGAGGAAAGTCCGGACTTCACAGAGCAGGGTGATTGCTAACGGCAATCCGAGGTGACTCGCGGGACAGTGCCACAGAAAACAGACCGCCGTCCGTCAGGACGGTAAGGGTGAAACGGTGCGGTAAGAGCGCACCAGCATCCCGGGTGACCGGGGTGGCTTGGTAAACCCCACCCGAAGCAAGGCCAAGAGGCCGCACCTGGTGCGGCTGCGCAGGCGATCGAGGGCTGCTCGCCCGAGCCTGCGGGTAGGCCGCTCGAGGTACCCGGCGACGGTGTACCCAGATGGATGGTCGCCACCGTCGCGCCCCGGTCAGCCGGGGCGGGGCGGGACAGAATCCGGCTTACAGGCCAACTCGTTCGCCTATCGCGTCAGTGCGCCTTCTTGAACGTCTTGCGCAGTGCGCTCAGCGCGTCGTCGAGCTGTTCGCGGCAGCGGTTGGCCAGGTCGTCCTCCTGCTGATAGAGCAGGCCGTAGGTGAAGGTGTCCTCGCCCGCGGCGTGCGCCGCCAGCGACTGCTGGGCCAGATGCGTTCGGCTGACCACACTGTCCTGGTGATCGCCGAGCAGCGTCTGGATGACCTTGGCCCGGTCCGATACCTTGGGCTCGCCGGTCGCCGCCGCCACATACCGGAGTCGTTTGGCGCCCTTGCGAATTCGGTGCAACGCCTCGTCGCGGTCCTCGGTTGCCTGCGCGGCGTTCTTGGCCGCTTTGTTCACCCGCTTGTAGGCCGAGTCGATGCTGACCGGCTTGGGCTCTTCGCCCGGCGCCGCATGCGGCGGTTGCGCGGCCACCAGTGCCTCCAGCGCGTCGAGAAGCCGGAAGTACCGGGTCGAGCGCATCGCGGCCAGCGAGCGCCGCAGGCCGGCCTGATAGCTGCGCTGAGCCCCGGAGACCAGACGCTCGTAGACCGGGCCTCGGACCAAGTCGTCCGGCAGGGTCTTGAGTGCGGCCTCATACCGCTCGGCGAGCACCTCGGCGTCGCGGGCGACACCCAGCACACCGGCCAGCTGGCGCAACTCGTCGAGGATCCAGGCGTCATCGCTCAACCCGAAGGCGTCCTCGGAGGCCTGCAATAAGCTGCGGATCTTCCGGCTGGTCACCCGCATCTGGTGGACCGAGTCGTAGGTGTCGGCGCGCACCGCACGGTCCCACACCAGCAATTCGCCGACCTGCTCGGCGACCGCCTGGTGCACCGGATCTCGGGACGCGCCGTTCTCGTCGGGTACCACCGCTGCCGAACCCGCGGTCTCGAGTACCTTCGCCAGCTTCGATCCGTGGCCGGCCGGCACCGCACCGGCGTCGAGCAGCCGGTTGCCCAGCCGCTTCAGCAGATCACGCCCACCGGCGGCCTCACCATCGGCCAGTTCGAGCTCCCACTCGTGCCAGCGCTGTTCCTCCCCGGTCTCGCCGCCGCTCCCGAGCGCCCATGCGCTCACCTCGTCGTCGCAGAACTCGGCCAGCGCCGTGCCGTCCCCGTCGTAGAGCATCACCACGTTGCGGGTCGTCGAGATCCGGGCCACCGGGGCCAGCGGACGGTCCCGCACCACCGCGAGCACGATGTCCAGCAGATCGGTGGGCACCGAGTCGCCGCCTTCGGGGGAGCTGTCCAGCGGCGCGTGCACCTCGGTTCGCGCGTCGGGTCCGGCGGGCAGCTTCAGGTGCCAGCCCGCATCGGGGCCGCCGGTACGGCGGCGCAGCGTGATCCGATGGGCGTTGAGATCGCGATCCGGGGTGTCGAAATACACCGCGTCGAGCGATTGCGCGGGCTGCCGCTCCACGCGTGCCACCGCCGAGAGCCCGTCGAACGACGGCAGCGTCGCGCCTTCGGGAACGTCGAACTTGCGCTCCACCTCGACATGGCGATTTTTTCCCGCAGTACCCGAACCCATGCCGCTCAGGGTGTCATATCCAGGTGAACACGGCGTCAGCTGGCCAGTTGGCCGGCGAACTCGCCGGCCTGATCCCAGGCCCGGCGTTCGGCGGTGAACGCTTCTGCCTGCTGGGCCCGGAACTCGGCGATGCCGTCGGCGTTGAGGGTCAGGAAGCGCTGGTAGTCCGGCATCGAGAACGTGCCGTCGACGATGTCGACGCAACCGCGGCCCGCGGCCATGTCGGCGCGCAGCTCCAGCAGTTCCTCGGCGCTGACCGGATAGAAGCTGATCCGGTCGAAATACCGCAGCAGCCATGGGGTTCCGGGCTCGAACGAGCGTGAGTCCTGCGGATGACGGTGGTTCCACACCTGCGTGGTGCGGCCGACGAACTGGTAGCCGCCCGGACCTTCCATGCCGTAGATGCACAGGTAGGCCCCACCGATCCCGACGGCGTTCTCCGGTGTCCAGGTGCGTGCCGGGTTGTACTTGGTGGTCACCAGCCGATGGCGGGGATCCAGCGGGGTGGCCACCGGTGCGCCGAGGTAGACGTCGCCGAGGCCCAGCACCAGATACTGAGCGTCGTAGACCGTGTCGTGCACCTGCTGCACGTCGGCCAAGCCGTTGATGCGCCGGATGAATTCGATGTTCCACGGGCACCACGGGGCGTCGGCGCGCACACCGTGCATGTAGCGCGCAATGGCCTCGTGGGTGGCGGGATCGTCCCACGACAGCGGCAGACGTACGGTTCGGCTTGGCACCACCAGCTGGTCGGTGGCCGGCAGTGACTCCTCGGTGCGGGCCAGCAGGTCCACCAATTCCGGCGCGCTGAGCACGGCCGGATCAAACTGAACCTGCAGCGACCGTACGCCCGGGGTCAGCTCGGTGACGCCGGGAACCGCACTGGCCGACAGTGATTCGTACAGCACATGGACGCGGGCGCGCATGGCCAGGTCGAGAACCATCGGCCCGTATTCGACGAGCACACCGCCGTCGCCGTCACGGCGCACGGTCACGTCGGTGCCCTCGGCGCCGACGAATCGGGTCAGCACACCGTCGTCGGCGTCGCTCGAGGTCGAGATCACCAGCGGCAACGACGCCCGCCGGTCGGCGCCGATAGTGCCCAACGACGGGGCTCGGTCGGCGCGCACGGGGACGAACCGCACGGTGTCACCGGGTGCCATCTGTCCGAGCTTCCAGCGGTCGCCGCGCACGACGGTGACCGGGCAGACGAACCCGCCGAGGCTGGGGCCGTCAGGGCCGAGCAGGATCGGGGTGTCGCCGGTGAAGTCCAAAGTTCCGACGCAGTAGGCATTGTCGTGGATATTCGACGGGTGCAGACCCGCTTCGCCGCCGTCGGTGCGGGCCCACTGCGGCTTCGGGCCCACGAGGCGGACACCGGTGCGATCGGAATTGAAGTGCACTGTGTAATCCGTGCCGACGATCGTCGCCATGTCGGCGCGGGTGAAGAATTCCGGCGCACCGTGCGGGCCCTCGGTGACCGCGAGTTGCCAGCGGTGACCGATCGCGGGCTGTTCGTCGATGGCGGCACGGGCCGGCCGGGCCGTGGCCGGTCCGGGATCGTCACCAATGGTCAGGCTGTCGCCGGCACGCAGCGGGCGACCGTCGTGGCCGCCGAAGCATCCCATCGTGAATGTCGCTGTGCTGCCCAGGTATTCGGCTTCGCATACCCCACCGGCAATCAGCACGTAGCAACGCATGCCCGGGCCGTCGACCACCCCGATGTCCACCACCCCACCCGGCGGTACCGACACCGACTGCCACTGCGGCACCGGCTCGCCGTCGAGGGTGACCGGAGCAGCCGCCCCGGTAACACATACGCGCGCCCCATCGGGAAAACTCAGTGCGGGACCGGCTTTCGTGCATTCGAGGCCGGCGGCTCCTTCGGGATTGCCCAGCACCCGGTTGCCGATGCGAAAGGACAAGTCGTCCATCGGCCCCGACGGCGGTACGCCGACATGCCAATAGCCGACGCGGCCGGGCCAATCCTGGACGGTGGTCAGCAGACCCGGCCGCTGCACTTCGAGAGTGGTCATGAGTCGGTGATCACCATTCGCACCGGGGTGGGGTCGAATCCGTTGCAGGGGTTGTTGATCTGCGGGCAGTTCGACACCAGCACCAGTGTGTCGGTGTCGGCGCGCACGGTCAGCGACTTGCCCGGCGCCGAAAGCCCGTCGACGATGCCCAGGGTACCGTCGGCTTCGACGGGTACGTTCATGAAGAAGTTGACGTTGGAGACGATGTCGCGCTTGCCCATACCCCATTTGGCGGCCTCGGCGAGGAAGTTCTCGGCGCAGGCGTGCTGATGCACGGTGTGGTGGCCGTAGCGCAAGGTGTTGGACTCCTTGGAACAGGCGCCGGCGATGGTGTCGTGGTTGCCCACTTCGTCGGCGACGATCGTCACCAACGGTCTGCCGTCGGCGGCGCGCAGCACCGAGCCGGTGGTCAGGAAGATGTTGCCCTGAGCGGCGATCGTGGCCTGCGCGCTGTAGCGCCCGGCCGGGTCGACCCGGTCACCGGTGACGGCGTAGAAGAGGGTGTCCACCGCCTGGTTGCCGTGCAGATCGATGATCTGCAGGCACTGGCCGGCCCGCAGGATGGCCGACCACGGTGCCCGGGCCGCGACAATCTCGTCGAGAATCATTGTGCTGCCGCCCAAGTGGTTTCGGTGTTGAACAGAGCTCGAAGGTATTCCGGATCGGTGTTCACCGGGGTGGTCAGCTCCTCGTCGGCACGCCAGGCCACGATGTCGAGGGCGGTCACCTCGGGCCGCGGGTCCAGTGGGTGGCAGGTGTTGACCACGGCGACGATGACGGGCAGATGGATGAGCAACTCCACAGCCGCGCCGGGGCCTGCCGATCCGGTGAACGTCAGCGCCCCGGAGCTTTCGACTCGGACGCCCTTGAACAGCGTCGCCGACGGTGCGACGTCGCGAATGTCCATCCCGTGCTTGATCGCGGCCAGCAGCATCGTCGGTTGGCCTGCGGCAGGCAACCCGCACAGCAGGTCGTGGTGGCCGGAGCTGTCGGCCACCACAGTGGCCAACACACGACCCTGATCGGACAGCAGCGGATGGCCCACCCCGAGGTAGGCCTGCCACGGGACCTTCATGGTGTCGGCGACGTTGAGCCGCTCCCAGGAGGCGTCCGCCCGGAACAACAACAGGTGTGCACAGGCGCCGCCGTCGGGATCCGCCAGGCGCAGGCGGGTACCGCGGCCGAGCACCCGGGTGGCGTAGGACTCGGCGGGCACGGACTCGGCCCAGAGGAGC
This sequence comes from Mycolicibacterium rhodesiae, assembly GCF_002086695.1. Classification (GTDB taxonomy): domain Bacteria; phylum Actinomycetota; class Actinomycetes; order Mycobacteriales; family Mycobacteriaceae; genus Mycobacterium; species Mycobacterium rhodesiae. Next base: position 46,528 of record NZ_MVIH01000017.1, on the reverse strand, counting down.
CGGGCGCCGTCCACACCGTCGGGCAGGACGGGGACCCGCATACTGGCGTCGCTCGCTTGGGAGCGTGCGTGTGAGCGGGCGCCGTGGGTCGACGCGGTTGTCATCGTGGCACTCCTGAATCGGCCGATTACCTGTCAAGTGAAAGTTTTCTCAAGTGCCGTTCCCGGGGAGTGTCGCCGGTGTAACGACTGGGTTGACCAGATTTCGATCAAGTGACAGGTATTCGTCGCCGACGCCGAGTGCCAGAATGTCGTATGCGCAGCCAGGGCCACGACGGGCGTGGCCGGCCCCGGCTCGAACAGTCCCGGCGGCCCGGTAACACCGCCCGCGAGGAGATCCTGGACGCCGCCGCCGAGCTGTTCACCACGATCGGTTACGCCGGGACGTCGACCCGGCGGATCGCCGACGCGGTCGGTATCCGCCAGGCGTCGCTGTACCACCACTTCGCCACCAAGGACGACATCCTCGATGCCCTGCTGGCCGGAACGGTCGACGAGGCGCTGCGGCTGGCCGGCGAGCTGCTGACCGGTCCCGGACCCGCCAGGTCCAGACTGCGCGGCCTGGTGATCGCGGACTGCTCGCAGCTATGCGCCAGCCGCTGGAATCTGGGGGCGCTCTACCTGCTGCCCGAACTGCGCATCGAGCGGTTCGCGCAGTTCCGTGCCAGTCGTGAGGAGTTGCGCCGCCGCTATCGCGCGCTCGCGGCGCAGGTGATCGCCGAGTGCGACGGGATCGCCGACGCCGACGACCTTCCGTTCCGCCTTGTCGAATCGGTCATCAACCGGCGCTCCGACAACGAGGAGTGCACGCCGGAGACGCCGTCCGTGATCGCCGATGCCGCCCTGCGAATCCTTGGTTGCTAACGTTCCGGCGGTGAGCGACTACCAGACGTTGTCCTTCGATCAGGCCGGCCCCATCGCGCGGATCGTGCTGAACCGGCCGGAGGCCGCCAACGGCATGAACGACGTGATGACCGCCGAACTCGCGCAGGTCGCCGCCCGCTGCGACGTGGCGGAGATCAAGGCCGTCGTCCTCACCGGAGCCGGCCGGTTCTTCTGCGCCGGGGGAGACCTCAAGGCGATGGCGGCATCCCCGTTGGGTCCGGGCCGATTCGTCAAGGGCATCGCCGACGATCTGCACCGCGCGATCTCGACACTGGCCCGGATGGAAGCCGTGGTGATCACGGCGGTCAACGGCGTGGCCGCGGGCGCAGGGTTCAGCCTCGCGGTGGCGGGGGATCTGGTGCTGGCTGCCGACACCGCGTCGTTCACCATGGCTTACACCAAAGCCGGGCTGAGCCCCGACGGCAGCTCCTCGTACTTCCTGCCGCGCATCATCGGTGTGCGCCGCACCCAGGAGCTCATGCTGACCAACCGGACGTTGACGGCGGCCGAAGCCGCCGACTGGGGTCTGGTCACCGAGGTGGTCCCGGCTGATGACCTGGAGGCTCGCGCTCAGGTGCTGGCCGAGCAGATCGCTTCTGCGGCAAAAGGTTCCGGAGCGGCGGTGAAGAAACTGATGCTCACCACGTTCGGCAGCGGGCTCGAGGAGCAGATGGAACTCGAAGGCCGGCTGATCGCGGCGTGCGCCGACAGCGCCGACGGCCGCGAAGGTATCGACGCGTTCCTCAACAAGCGCGCGCCGAAGTTCGGCTAGGCCGGGCGCTCGGCGCCTCTGGTGCCAGCAGACCCAGGCGTGCATACTGGGCCATGCAACCCATTTTATTGGGATATCCGGCCCAGGAAGAGGTGTGCTCGTGTCACCCACCCACCACCGCTATGCCACGATCGACGGCCGTCGCCTGTTCTATCGGGAGGCTGGACCGTCCGATGCGCCGACAATAGTTCTGCTGCACGGCTTTCCGACGAGCTCGTACATGTTCCGTCAACTGATTCCGGCTCTTTCTGATCGCTTTCACGTGATTGCACCGGACATGTTGGGGTTCGGACTGTCCGATGCGCCGACAGTCGATGAGTTCGATTACACCTTCGATGCGCTGGCATCGCTGACCGCCGGCCTGCTGCGCAGCATCGGTGTCGACCGGTACGCCATCTACGTCCAGGACTATGGTGCGCCGATCGGATGGCGCCTCGCTCTGGCAGACCCGTCGGCGATCACCGCTGTGATCAGCCAGAACGGCAACGCTTACGACGCCGGATTCGTCGACGATTTCTGGAAGGCGGTATGGGCCTACCGGGACCGGCCGTCGCCCGAGACCGAGGGGCCGTTGCGCGGATTCCTGAGCCTGGAGTCGACCCGCTGGCAGTACGTCACGGGCGTGGCCGACGAGACGCTCGTCGATCCCGAAAGCTGGCACCACGACTACGCGCTGCTGTCCCGGCCGGGAAACGACGAGATCCAGCTTGCGTTGTTCCGCGACTACGCGACGAACCCGCCGCTGTATCCGAAGGTGCACGCGTACTTCCGCGACAGCGCCGTGCCGCTACTCGCCGTCTGGGGCCGGGGCGACGAGATCTTCGGCCCCGCCGGCGCGACCGCGTTCGCCGATGATCTGCCCGACGCCGAGATCCACCTACTCGACGGCGGTCACTTTCTGCTGGAATCGGCCTTGGACGACGTCGCGAGGCTGCTCGTCGATTTCTTGGGGCGCCGGCTCGCGCGTTGAGCCCGTGAACAGGAAAAACTGCCGGTAATCTAGGCCGATGTCTCCGCCGGCGCGACCCGATGACCGGCGCCTCACGGCACGGGGGAGGGCGACCCGCGACCGGATCGTCTCGGCCGCCGCCGATGTCATCCTCGCCGGGGGCTTGTCGGCGCTGAACAACGAGACACTGCGCAGTGCCGCATCGGTCAGCGGCTCACAGCTCACCCATTACTTCGCCGACAAACGCGCGCTGATCGCGGCGGTGTTGGCCAAGCAGATCGAGGTGGTGCTGGACTTCCATCGTCAGCCCAAGCTCGGCGGCTTGGAATCACTCGACGATTTCGAGACCTGGATCGACCTCAATCTGCGCTACTTGCGCCGTATCGGTTATGCCGGCACGCCGACGTATCACGCGCTGGCGGCCCAGCTGGTGAAGTCCGACGCTGAGACGCGCGGTGCCTTGGCTGACGGCTATTGGTCGTGGATTTCCTTCTTCGAGAAGGTAATTCAGCAGATGAAGGACCGCCGGATCCTGACGGCGAAAGCGGACCCGCTTCAGCTGGCGATGGTCTTGGTGGCCACCCACCAGGGCAGCGGCGCGATGACGTTCACCTATCGCGAAGAATGGCCGCTGGCCGATGGGCTCCGTTTCGCGGTCAACCGCGTTCGCGCGTACGCCACCGATCCGGCACAGCGCACCCCGCGTCCTCCGCGCCGTGTCCGCCGGCCCGCGCACACCGACGATGCGCAGCCCGCCGACGTGCGGTTCACCCGTAAGGGATTGGAGACCCGGGCTCGCATCATCGGGACCACGGCCGAGTTGATGTTTCAGCGCGGTGCGACCGGGACCAGTGTCGAGGATGTCCGCGTCGCGGCCGGTGTCAGCGGATCGCAGATGTCGCACTATTTCCGGGACAAGCGTGAGCTCACCCGGGAGGTCATCGCCGCGCGTCGCGGTCACGTGCGCGGATATCACACCGACCCCAAGTTCGGTTCGTTCGAGCAGATTCGGGATCTCCAGGCGTGGGCCGACGCGTGCGTCGCGGACGTCGACACGGTGTATCGGGTAGGTGGCTGTGTGTATGGCTCACTGGCCGGTGAGTTGATCGACTCCGATGAGCAGATTCGTGCCGACCTCGCCGCCGGATACGACGAGTGGATCGGTCTCTTTGCCGCAGGTCTGACCGCGATGCGCGAACGCGGTGCCCTGACCGAAGACGCTTCCCCGCCTCATCTGGCGGCTTGCCTGGTGATAGCTCATCAAGGCGGTGCGATGTTGACTCATGTCACCGGTGACCCGGAGCCCTTGCGCGCGAACGTCAACGCAGCCGTCGACTACGTGCGTGGCTTCGCTGTGCGGGCGGCTGACCGTAAACGCTGACTGTTCGACGCAGAACGGTCTGGACATTTTTGGGTGGCGCGGCCCATAATAATGGGACAAACAGCCCAATTGATCATCGCCCCGGGAAGGTGCGCAGCATGGGTTTGGCTTGGCAGCAAGGTCCCTTGGCCACCGGAACCATCGGCCACTTTCTGACCCGGGATCCACTTCCGCAGCGACTGCTCTTTGCCGAACCGCTGCGGCGTCGCATGAGAGTGCGTTTCGGTGATCGCTGGATCGCAAGCAGCGAGGACGTCGTGCTGCTGCACGAGCCGGGCCGCTACCCGGTGGCGTACTTTCCGCGCGATGACATCGAGCCCGGTGTGCTTGCGGGGGAAGAACAACGGACCGAACACCGCGATCTCGGGGTGACGGCGTGGTTCACCGCGACCGCCCGGGACCGCAGTGTTCGGCGGGCGGCGTGGTGTCACATCGCGCTACCTGAACATGCCGCCGTGTTGAACGGGCGCATCGCGTTCGCGTGGCGGGCGATGGATGCGTTCTACGAGGAAGACGATCGCATCGTCGGACATGCGGCCGACCCCTATCACCGCATCGACATCAGATCCACATCCCGACACCTCGTGGTGCACGACGGGGAACGGGTTGTTGCAGAGAGTCGCCGCCCGCTGGTTCTCTACGAATCGGGCTTCGCACCCCGCTGGTACGTACCGCGCGAGGATGTCGACGAGGCGGCTCTCACGCCTGTCGAGGGCCAAACCTTCTGTCCTTACAAGGGTTTGGCCAGCTACTACAGCATCGGTGAGCGAGCTCGCTGCGCCTGGTCATACGTCGATGCGTGGCCCGAGGTCGCAGCCGTTCGCAACTTCGTCTCGTTCGAACCCGACAAGATCGATGTCGAACTCGACGGGCAACGGTTGCGGTTGGATCCGGGGCAGACAGTCATCCCGCACGGGATCGATCGGGGGCTCGATCCGGACGAATTGCTACCCCTCGCCGACCAGCGAAAGGTGCACACGCCGTGACCGAAGATACCTATGACGTGATCGTGATCGGCGCCGGACCGGTCGGCCAGACCATCGCAGATCGTTGCCGCGCAGCGGATTTGAGCGTGGCGGTCGTCGAACGCGAACTTGTCGGCGGCGAATGCTCGTACTGGGGATGTGTCCCGAGCAAAGCTCTGCTTCGCCCCGTGCTTGCGCTTGCCGACGCGCGGCGCGTCGACGGCGCACGCGAAGCCGTGACCGGTGTCCTCGACAGCGCAGGGGTCTTCACCCGTCGGGACCGCTACGTGAGCAACTGGGATGACAGTGGTCAGGCGGCCGGTGTGACAGCCACCGGAGCGGCCTTGATCCGGGGCCACGGACGTCTCGACGGGCGTCGCCGGGTGTCGGTGACCGGCCCGGAGGGACACGTCGTTTCGCTGGTCGCCCGGCACGCAGTGGTGGTCAGCAGCGGCAGCGGCGCCGCGATTCCCGACATACCGGGGCTCGATGAGGTTCGCCCGTGGACCAACCGGCAGGCAACGGATTCCAGCGAGGTGCCGCGTCGGTTGGCCATCGTCGGTGGGGGTGGGGTTGCTGTCGAGATGGCCACCGCGTGGCAGGGTCTCGGCTCTGCTGTCACTCTGCTCGTGCGCTCCCGAATTCTCGCCGGCATGGAGCCGTTCGTCGCCGATGAGGTCGAGCGCGGCCTCAACGAGGCCGGCGTCGACGTGCGCACCGGGGTGAACGTCCGCGGGCTCCGTCGGGGCGGCACGCACGGTATCGTCGCCGAGCTCGACGATGGCACCACGGTCGACGTCGACGAGGTGATGTTCGCGACCGGACGCACACCGTTGACCGGTGACATGGGCCTCGAGACGGTGGGCTTGACGCCGGGAACCTGGCTCGACACCGACGACACTCTGACGGTCACCGCCGTTACGGGTGACTGGCTCTACGCCGCCGGCGATGCGAACCACCGGGCACTGCTCACTCATCAGGGCAAGTACCAGGCCCGGATCGCGGCCGCGGTGATCGCGGCTCGCGCCCGCTCAGTTCCGATCGACGCCGGCGCGTGGAGCACGTTCAGTGCGACTGCCGACACGCTGGCGGTCCCGCAGGTGTTCTTCACCGATCCCGAGGCGGGTTCGGTCGGAATGACCGAGCGGGCCGCACGCGCTGCCGGACACCAGGTTTCGGTGGTCGACGTCGAGATAGGCGACGTGGTCATGGGGGCGAAGCTCTACGCGGACGGCTATCGAGGCCGGGCGCGAATGGTCGTCGACGACAGCCGCGGCACTCCGCTGGGTGTCACCATGGTCGGGCCAGGGGTCGGCGAGATGCTGCATGCGGCCACCGTCGCCGTCGTCGGCGAGGTTCCGATCGACCGTCTGTGGCACGCCGTACCGTGTTTTCCCACCGTCAGCGAGCTCTGGCTCCGCCTCCTCGAGGCGTACCGCGACCGCAGCTAGAAGCTGTGCTCCTCGGCCGGGAAGGCGCCGGTCGCCACCTCTTCGGCGTATTGCGTTGCCGCACGGCGTAATTCGCCGCCGACATCGCCGAATCGCTTGACGAACTTTGCGGTCTTGCCGCTGGTGAGTCCGGCCATGTCCTGCCAGACCAGCACCTGCGCATCGCAGTTCGGCCCGGCACCGATGCCGATGGTCGGGATCGTCAGCTTGCCGGTGATCTGGGTGGCCAGCTCGGCGGGCACCATCTCCATCACCACCGCGATGGCACCGGCCTCCTGGACCGCGATCGCGTCGTGGATGGTCTGCTCGGCAGCGTCGCCGCGGCCCTGGACCCGAAACCCGCCGAGGGAGTTGACGCTCTGCGGGGTGAACCCGATATGGGCCACCACCGGAATGCCCGCGGCGCTCAAGGTCGCGATCTGCTCGGCGACCCGCTCACCGCCCTCGAGCTTCACCGCGTGGGCACCCGTCTCTTTCATGAAGCGGGTCGCGGTGCGCAGGGCCTGGGTGGGCCCTTCCTCGTAGCTGCCGAACGGCAGATCGGCGACGACGAGCGCATGCTCCGCGCCGCGGACGACACCGCGAACCAGGGGGATCAACTCGTCGACCGAGACCTGCACGGTGGTGTCATAGCCGTAGACGACATTGGCCGCGGAGTCGCCGACCAGCAGCACGGGGATTCCGGCTTCGTCGAACGCGCGGGCGGTGGAGTAGTCGTACACCGTGAGCATCGCCCACTTGTGGCCTTCGGACTTCCACTTCAGCAGGTGGTGGGTGCGGACCTTGGTGCGCGAAACGGGCGACGAGGATGAGCCGCCATAGACAGTCTGTTCAGACATCTTTGTCCCTAGTGATCGTCTTTGCCGATCCTCGAGGCCCATTCCGGGTCCCCGGGTTCGCTTGACGCCATCAAGTGTGCCACCACGGCACACAAAGGTGAACGAACAGTGAAGTGGACTTTCTCACACCTGTTCTCGGTGGTCCGACATACGATCGCGGCATGGTGCAACACCTGCAGCGACTCAGCGGCCTCGATGCCAGCTTCCTCTATCTCGAAACGCCCTCACAGCCACTGCATGTGTGTTCGATCCTGGAGCTCGACGCGTCCACGATCCCCGGCGGTTACAGCTTCGAGCGGCTTCGCGACGAATTGGCCTTGCGAGTCAAGGCAATTCCGAGTTTCCGCGAGCGACTCGCCAACAGCTTCCTCAACCTCGACCATCCGGTATGGGTGGAAGACGAGCACTTCGAGATCGACCGCCATCTGCACCGCATCGGACTGCCCGCGCCGGGCGGCCGGGTCGAACTGGGGGAGATCTGCGGCCACCTGGCTTCGCTGCCCCTGGACCGCAGGCATCCGCTGTGGGAGACCTGGGTCATCGAGGGTGTCGGCGGTACCGACGCCCGCAACGGCGGACGGCTCGCCGTGCTGACGAAGGTCCACCATGCCGCGGTCGACGGGGTGACCGGTGCCAATCTCATGTCGCAGCTGTGCAGCACCGAGCCTGACGCTCCGCCGCCGGACCCGGTCGACGGACAGGGCGACACCAACCAGCTGCGGATCGCGCTCGGCGGGCTGGGCCGGTTCGCCACCCGGCCCCTGACGCTGGCCACCAAGGTGCTGCCCGGCACGATCACCACCGTCGTCGACACAGTGCAGCGCGCGGTCGGGGGCCGGGCGATGGCGGCCCCGTTCGCGGCGCCTCAGACCAAGTTCAACGCCAGCGTCACCGCGCATCGAAACGTCGCCTTCGCCGAACTCGACCTCGAGGACATCAAGACGGTCAAGAATCACTTCGGCGTCAAGGTCAATGATGTGGTGATGGCCCTGGTCGCGGGGGTTTTGCGGCAGTACCTGCTCGACCACGACGAGCTTCCCGAGTCCTCGCTGGTGGCCATGGTCCCGGTGTCGGTGCACGATCGTTCGGACCGGCCGGGCCGCAACCAGGTCTCCGGCATGTTCACCAAGCTGGAGACCCATATCGCCGATCCGGCCGAACGGCTCAAGGCCATCGCCGAAGCGAACACCACCGCGAAGGAACACAGCTCGGCGATCGGGGCCACGCTCCTGCAGGACTGGAGCCAATTCGCCGGCCCGGCCGTATTCGGCATCGCCATGCGGGTCTACGCCCGAAGCCGGCTGACCGAAGCGCGCCCCGTGCACAACCTCGTGGTGTCCAACGTGCCGGGCCCGCAGATTCCGCTGTACTTCCTCGGCGCCGAAGTGAGCGCGATGTATCCGCTGGGGCCGATCTTCCACGGCTCCGGACTGAACATCACGGTGATGTCACTCAACGGCAAACTCGACGTCGGATTGATCAGTTGCCCCGAGCTGCTGCCCGATCTCTGGGACCTGGCCGACGACTTCGCCGTCGGCATGAAGGAACTGCTCGACGCCACCAGATGAGCTGTTGGGCGGGTCGGTGTGCAAGGCACCCCCGCCGAGCATGGCAGCATGTTTGCCATGAGGCTTGACCGGAGATCACGCGCTGTCCGCACCACCCTGGTGCTCCCCGCCGTGGCCGCGCTCGTCGTGAGCGCCGGCTGCAGTTCCACGGTGTCGGGGATGGCCGTGCTCGCCGGACCGCAGGTAGGGCAACCCGTGCAGTGGGGCCCGTGCCGGGTGGCCGGTGGCGGCGGTGGCAACGCGCTGCCGATCCCGGCCGGAGCCGAGTGCGGCAAGATCGCCGTGCCCGTCGACTACGCCAAGCCGGACGGCCCGGCGGCGACGCTGGCCCTGATCCGCTTCCCGGCGACCGGCCAGAAGATCGGCTCCCTCATCATCAACCCGGGCGGCCCGGGCGAATCCGGCATCGAGGCCGCATCCAGCATCGTGGAGAACCTGCCCAGCACTGTGCGGCAGAGCTTCGACATGGTCGGCTTCGACCCGCGCGGTGTCGGCTCGTCGACCCCGGCGCTGTGGTGCAACTCCGATGCCGACAACGATCGCCTGCGGGCCGATCCGCAGGTCGACTACAGCCCCAAGGGCGTCGAGCACATCGAGAATGAGACCAAGGCCTTCGTCCAGCGCTGCGTCGACAAGATGGGCAAGGACTTCCTGGAGAACGTCGGCACCGCCAACGTCGCCAAGGATCTGGATGCGTTGCGCGCCGCCGTCGGCGACGACAAGCTCACCTACCTCGGCTACTCCTATGGCACCCGGATCGGCTCGGCGTACGCCGAGGAGTTCCCGGACAAGGTCCGGGCGATGATCCTCGACGGTGCCGTCGATCCCAATGCCGACCCGATCCAGGCCGACATCGATCAGGCCGCGGCATTCCAGCAGGCCTTCAACGACTATGCCGCCGACTGCGCCAAGGACCCGAGCTGCCCGCTGGGCAACGACCCCGCCAAGGCTGTGGACGTCTACCGCAGCCTGGTGGACCCGCTGGTCGACAAGCCGCTGCCGACCTCCGATCCGCGCGGCCTGGGTTACAGCGACGCGATCATCGGCACGATCATGGCGCTCTATTCGCCGAATCTGTGGCGGCACCTGACCCAGGGCCTCACCGAGATGACCAACGGCCGCGGCGACACCATGCTGGCGCTGGCCGACATGTACATGCGCCGGGATGCCAAGGGCCACTACACCAACGCCACCGACGCCCGGATCGCGGTCAACTGTGTGGATCAGCCGCCGATCACCGACCGTCAAAAGGTGATCGAGGAAGACAAGAAGATGCGCGAGGTCGCGCCGTTCATGAGCTACGGCGACTTCACCGGGCACGCTCCGCTGAGCACCTGTGCCTTCTGGCCGGTGCCGCCGACCAGCACGCCGCACGCGGTCAAGGCGCCAGGACTGCCGCCGGTTCTGGTGGTCTCGACGACCAACGATCCGGCGACGCCGTATCAGGCGGGCGTCGACTTGGCCAAGCAGCTCGGCGGAGCGCTGCTGACCTTCAACGGAACTCAGCACACGGTGGTCTTCCAGGGCAACACCTGCGTGGACCATTACGCCGCCGCATATCTCGTCGACCTGAAGCTGCCGCCGCCCGGTGCCACGTGCTGATACCAAATACCCGCTGTTTGATCGCATCTGAGATCGGAGTGTGACCCGCTCGCGGTCATACCGACCGCGCGGCCATGGGACGATGATCGCCATGCAACGCACGAGCCGGCTCGGCTCGGCTGCGTTCTTGGGTTCACTCTGTGTTTCGCTGGCGGCCGGTGTCATGGCCCCGCCGGCCGTTGCCGCCCCGAACCCCGGAGCCGGTCAGACGACAGCGCCACAAGTTACGTGGGGAAGCTGCCAGCGCTTCCTGGGCGACAACGCTCACGACCTCCCGAGCGCGCAGTGCACCGCCGTGCCCGTGCCGATCACCGCCGCCGATCCGACTGGGCCACAAGCACAGTTGGCGGTCATCAAGGTCCCGGCCAGTGGCCAGCGCATCGGTGCGCTGTTCGTCAACCCGGGTGGACCCGGCGCGTCTGCGGTCGACTCGGCCGCCGGAATGGCGTTCGCGTTGGCCGGCAGCCCGATCGCCGAGCACTTCGACATCGTGGGATTCGACCCGCGGGGAGTCGGCTACTCGACGCCGTCGGTGCGCTGCCGCACCGACGCCCAGTTCGACGCCTGGCGCAAGAATCCGATGGTCGACTACAGCCCCGCCGGGGTGGCCGCGATCGAACAGATCAACCGCGACTACGTCAAGGAATGCGCGGACAAGATGGGTACCGCGTTCCTTGCCGGCGTCGGAACCGATTCGGCCGCAAAGGATATGGACACCGTCCGCCAGGTCCTCGGCGACGACCAGATCAATTACCTCGGATTCAGCTACGGCACCGAGCTGGGCACCGCGTACCTGGAGAAGTTCCCTGACCGGGTTCGCACGATGGTTCTGGACGGGGCAATCGATCCCGCCCAGAACGCGGTCGACTCGATCATCGAGCAGATGACCGGCTTCCAGGTGGCATTCAACGACTACGCCGCCGACTGCGCGAAGTCGGCGGGCTGCCCGCTCGGCACCGATCCGGCGCACTGGGTGGACCGGTACCACCAACTGGTCGATCCGCTGGTGACCAAGCCGGGCAAGACATCCGACCCGCGCGGCTTGAGCTATCAGGACGCCATCACCGGCACGTTCAACGCGCTGTACACCCCGCAGTACTGGAAGTTCCTCACCAGCGGGCTGTTGGGGTTGCAGCGCAAGACCGACGCCGGTGACCTGCTGATGCTGGCCGACGAATACGAGGGTCGCGACCCCTACGGCCACTACAGCAACGGGCAGGACGCGTTCAACGCCGTCCGCTGCGTCGACGGCCCCACTCCGACCGACTCGGCGACGTGGGCCGACATCGACCGCCGCACGCGCGAGTTGGCGCCGTTCCAGTCCTACGGCCAGTTCACTGGTCTGGCGCCCCGCGACATCTGCGCGTTCTGGCCGGTGCCGCCGACCTCGGCGCCGCACCCCGCCACGCCCGCTCCGCCCGGGAGCGTCGTCGTCGTCTCCACGACTCACGATCCCGCCACGCCGTACGAGGCGGGGGTCAACCTGGCGCGGGAACTCAACGCACCGTTGATCACCTTCGACGGCACCCAGCACACCGCCGTGTTCAACGGGAACCGGTGCGTCGACTCGGCGATCGTGAACTACTTCGTCGACCAGACCGTGCCGGGCAATCTGCGCTGCTGATGACGACTGCAGCAGCGCCGTAACACGGAATTAACACCCGCTGCATACGCTCGCATTCATGGACCGCCAGAAGGAATTTGTGCTGCGCACGCTGGAGGAACGCGATATCCGGTTCGTCCGGCTGTGGTTCACCGACGTGCTCGGCTTCCTCAAGTCGGTCGCGATCGCGCCCGCCGAGCTGGAAGGCGCGTTCGAAGAGGGTATCGGCTTCGACGGATCGTCGATCGAGGGCTTCGCGCGGGTCTTCGAATCCGATACCGTCGCGCGCCCGGATCCGTCGACGTTCCAGGTGCTGCCGTGGACCACCAGTGCGGGCCAGCATCACTCGGCGCGGATGTTCTGCGACATCACAATGCCCGACGGCTCGCCGTCCTGGGCCGACAGCCGCCATGTGTTGCGGCGTCAGCTCGCCAAGGCGAGCGACCTCGGCTTCTCCTGCTATGTGCACCCCGAGATCGAGTTCTTCCTGCTCGAGCCCGGCCCCTACGACGGCTCGGCTCCGGTCCCCGCCGACAACGGCGGCTACTTCGATCAGGCCGTGCACGATTCGGCGCCGAACTTCCGCCGCCACGCCATCGACGCGCTGGAGCAGATGGGCATCTCGGTGGAATTCAGCCACCACGAGGGCGCGCCCGGCCAGCAGGAGATCGACCTGCGCTACGCCGATGCCCTGTCGATGGCCGACAACGTGATGACGTTCCGCTACCTCGTCAAGGAGGTCGCGCTCGGCGAGGGCGTGCGAGCGTCGTTCATGCCGAAGCCGTTCGCCGAGTATCCGGGCTCGGCGATGCACACCCACATGAGCCTGTTCGAGGGTGAGAACAACGCCTTCCACAGTCCCGACGATCCGCTGCAGCTGTCCGACGTCGCGAAGTCGTTCATCGCCGGGATCCTCGAGCACGCCAGCGAGATCAGCGCGATCACCAACCAATGGGTCAACTCCTACAAACGGCTGGTGCACGGTGGCGAGGCGCCGACCGCGGCGTCGTGGGGGGCGTCCAACCGCTCCGCGCTGGTGCGGGTGCCGATGTACACCCCGAGCAAGGCGTCCTCGCGTCGCATCGAGGTACGCAGCCCCGACTCCGCCTGCAACCCGTATCTGACGTTCGCGGTGCTGCTGGCGGCCGGGCTGCGCGGTATCGAGAAGAACTACGTGCTTGGCCCGCAGGCCGAGGACAACGTGTGGACGCTAACCCCTGAGGAGCGCCGCGCGATGGGTTATCGCGAGCTACCGTCCAGCCTGGGTATTGCCCTGCAGGAGATGGAGAGCTCCGAGCTGGTCGCCGAGGCGTTGGGCGAGCACGTCTTCGACTACTTCCTGCGCAACAAGCGCGCGGAGTGGGAGGAGTACCGCAGCAATGTCACGCCGTACGAACTGAAGGCTTATCTGTCTCTTTAGCCGGTCTATCCGTGCGCTAACGTCGTGCACGTGGCCAAACCAGCGACGCAGCGCCCGCGCGTACCCAGTGTGGGTCGGCTCGGTCTGGTCGAGCCATCTGCGGCTGCCGACCTGGCCAGGCTGGGCTGGGATACCGACGACCACGTCGAGCTGTTGTGGTCGCTGTCGCGTGCACCCGATTCTGACTCCGCCCTGCAGACGATGGTCCGGCTGGCCGATGCGCTGGATGACGACTGGCCACAGCTCAATTCCGCGCTGCTGAAGGATCGCGGTCTGCGCGGCCGGTTGTTCGCGGTGATCGGCTCGTCGCTGGCCTTGGGTGACCACCTGGTGGCCAACCCTCAGTCGTGGCACCTGCTCTCCGGTGACGTCACGCTGCCCGAGCCCGCCGAACTGCGGCGCCTGTTCGACGACCGCATCGCCGAATTCGGTACGGACCCAATGACGATCATGCCGGCGCTGCGCGTCCTCTATCGGGACCGGTTGCTGGTCCTGGCCGCCCTCGATACGGCCTCCACGGTGGAGAACGAGCCGGTGCCTGCGTTCTCCACGATCGGCGAACATCTGGCCGACATCGCCGACGCCGCCATGGGTGCTGCGCTGAAGGTGGCGAGCGCGACGGTGTGCAAGGACGGCGCTGAGCCACCGCGGCTTGCCGTCATCGCGATGGGCAAATGCGGTGCGCGCGAACTGAACTACGTCAGCGACGTCGACGTCATCTTCGTCGGTGAGGACGCCGATTCGGTGAGCACCCGGGTTGCCGGGGAGATGATCCGGCTGGCGTCGGACACCTTCTTCGAGGTCGACGCCGGCCTGCGGCCGGAAGGCAAGCAGGGCGCCCTGGTGCGGACCCTGGAATCGCACCTCGCGTACTACCAGCGCTGGGCCAAGACCTGGGAGTTCCAGGCACTGCTCAAAGCCAGGCCGGCGGTCGGGGACGCCGAGCTGGGGGAGCAGTACATGGCGGCCATCATGCCGATGGTGTGGAGTGCCTGCGAGCGTGAGGATTTCGTACCCGAGGTGCAGGCCATGCGGCGGCGGGTGGAGGCGCTGGTGCCTGCCGACCTCCGCGACCGCGAGATCAAGCTCGGGACGGGCGGGCTTCGTGACGTCGAATTCGCGGTCCAGCTCCTGCAATTGGTGCACGGGCGAACCGACGAGTCACTGCACGTCTCCTCGACCGTCCCCGCACTGGCGGCCTTGGCTGCCGGTGGCTATGTCGGGCGCGATGATGCCGCCAACCTGACTGCGTCGTACGAATTCCTGCGGCTGCTCGAACATCGACTGCAGTTGCAGCGTCTCAAGCGAACTCACACGCTGCCGCCGCCGGACGACGAGGAGTCGCTGCGCTGGCTGGCGCGGGCGGCACACATCCGGCCGGACGGCACCCACGATTCGCTGGGCGTGCTGCGCGAGGAGCTCAAGCGCCAGAACGTGCGGGTGTCGCGGTTGCACGCCAAGCTCTTCTATCAACCGCTGCTGGAATCGGTCGGCCCGTCGGTGGAAGGCCTTGCGGCAGGCTTGAGCCCGGAGGCCGCCGAACGGCAGCTGGCGGCGCTGGGGTACGAGGGCCCGCAGACCGCGTTGACCCACCTCAGTGCGCTGGTCAACCAGAGTGGCCGGCGCGGCCGGGTGCAGTCGGTGCTGTTGCCCCGGCTGCTGGACTGGTTGTCGGACACTCCCGATCCGGACCGGGGGCTGCTGGCCTATCGGCGGATCAGCGAGGCGATGGCCGAACAGCGTTGGTATCTGGCCACGTTGCGTGACGAGAGCGCGGTGGCCAAACGTCTGATGCGGGTGCTGGGAACGTCGGCCTACGTGCCGGAGCTGTTGATGCGGGCGCCGGAGGTCATTCAGCAGTACGCCGATGGTCCGTCCGGTCCCAAGCTGCTCGACGTCGACCCGGAGGTTGTCGGCCGGGCGTTGGTCGCATCCAGTGGCCGCCATGTCGATCCGATGCGGGCCATTGCGGCCGCGCGCACCTTGCGTCGCCGCGAGCTGGCGCGGGTGGCGTCGGCGGATCTGCTCGGCATGCTCGAGGTCCGCGAGGTCTGTGCGGCTCTGACCTCGGTCTGGGTGGCGGTGCTGCAGTCGGCGCTGGAGGCGGTGGTGCGGGCGAACACCCGTGACGGTGGTGAGGCGCTTGCCAAGATCGCGGTCATCGGGATGGGCCGGCTCGGGGGCAGGGAACTGGGTTACGGGTCGGACGCCGACGTGATGTTCGTCTGCGAGCCCGGTCCCGGCGTCGAGGAGTCCCGCGCCCTCAAATGGTCGGTGCTGATCGCCGAGCAGGTGCGCGCGCTGCTCGGAACCCCCAGTGCCGACCCGCCTTTGGAGGTCGACACCAACCTCCGGCCCGAAGGACGTCAGGGTCCGCTGGTGCGCACGCTGTCCTCGTACGAGGCGTACTACGCGCAGTGGGCGCAGCCATGGGAGGTCCAGGCGCTGCTGCGCGCGCACCCGGTCGCCGGTGATCTGGATCTGGGGCTGCGTTTCGTGTTGATGGCAGACAAGACCCGTTACCCGGCCGGCGGAGTGTCGGCCGAAGCGGTGCAGGAGATTCGGCGGGTCAAGGCACGGGTGGACGCCGAACGGCTGCCACGCGGCGCCGACCCCAACACCCACACCAAGCTCGGACGCGGCGGCCTGGCCGATGTCGAGTGGACCGTGCAGCTTCTGCAGCTGCGCCATGCCCACGAGGTTCCGTCGCTGCACAACACCTCGACGCTGGAGACGCTGGACGCGATCGGCGCCGCCGAACTGCTGGGCGAGGACGACGTCGATCTGTTGCGTCAGGCCTGGCTGACGGCGACCGCCGCGCGCAACGCGCTGGTTCTGGTCCGCGGCAAGCCGACCGACCAGCTGCCCGGGCCCGGACGGCAGCTCAACGCGGTCGCGGTGGCCGCGGGCTGGCACAACGACGACGGCGGAGAGTTTTTGGACAACTACCTGCGGGTGACACGGCGGGCAAAAGCCGTGGTGCTCAGGGTGTTCGGAAGTTAAGGGTCTGAGAAGTTAAGGGTCTGGGGATGGATTTCGAGTTTGGCGTGATCAGCGCCGACGAGCATGACCGGGTCGAGGCGTTGCACGAGCCGCTGGCGGAGGCGTTGCGCAGGCTCATCGACGCCAGCCTGCACAGCGGGGCCGACGCCGAGACGATTCAGCGGGCCCGGCAGACCATCGACGAGGTGAGCGAGATGCTCGAACGCACCCCGACCGACCGACCGCGGATATTGCGCCACGAGGAGTCCGGGCTTCCCGTGGTGTGGCGCAATCCGGCTGTCGGGCGGCACAATCCGCTCGCTCCGCCGATGATCACTCATCACGAGGACGGCAGGTGCTGGACCGAGTTCACTCTCGGGCCGGTGTACGAGGGGCCGCCCGGCTTGGTGCACGGCGGCATCTGCGCGCTGCTGCTCGACCAGCTCCTGGGCGAGGCCGCCACCAGTCAGCTCAGCAAGCCGAAGTTCACCGGCACGATCACGCTGAAATATCTGCGGGGCACACCGCTGGGACCGCTACGCGGTGAGGCGTGGCACGAACGAACCGAAGGCTACAAGACCTACGCTCGCGGGTTTCTCGCCGACGCACAGGGACCGACCGTGGAAGCAGAAGGAGTGTTCATCATGCCGGCGTGGGCGAGGGATGCGGGATGACTTTGAAATTTTATGTGAGCGTTGCGTTTCTGGAGACCCGCGAGATCGTCGAGATCGCGAAGGCCGCCGATGATCTGGGCTATGAGGGCCTCGGCATCCCAGACCATGTGGTGAACCTGGAAACGCTGTCCACCCCGTACCCGTACACGAAGAACGGCGAGCGACGCTGGCAGCCGTTCACCGACTGGCCAGACCCGTGGGTGCTGGTCGGTGCGCTGGCGCAGGCCACGCAGCAGATCAAGTTTGTGACGACGGTGTACATCCCCGGGATGCGCGATCCGTATTCGGCGGCCAAATCCATTGGCACTGCGGCATATCTGGCCGATGGCAGGGTGGAACTCGGCATCGGCGTCGGTTGGTGCGAAGAAGAGTTCACCCTGATGGGTCAGCAGTTCGCCAAGCGCGGCAAGCGAACCGACGAGATGATCGAGCTGATGCGCGCGCTGTGGCAGCCGGGCTGGACCGAGTTCGACGGCGAGTTCTACAAGACTCCTCGGCTGGAGATGATGCCGACCCCGCCGCACATCCCGATCTACAGCGGGGGACTGTCTGACATCGCGCTGCGGCGAGCGGCGCGGCTCGACGGTTGGATCGGCGACCTGATCAGCCTGGACCAGGCGATCTTGCGGGTCGACAAGCTACGCGAGCTGCGTGCCGAAAACGGGCTCGGCATGGACGGTTACGAGATCCTGACCCCGTTGACCGACGCGTTCACGATTCCGCACTACGAGCGCGCCGCGGCAGCGGGCATCACCGGCATCGTGACGATGCCGTGGATGTTCTACTCCGGGCCCGACGCGTCGACTGCCGACAAGATCGACGGGATGCGGCGCTTCCGTAAGGATTTGGCGCTCGACGCCTAGCTCGCCCCGTCGGGATCCTTTGGCTCGTGCAGCACCGCCAGGATCTCGCCGATGCGATGGCCACGTTCGACGGGATGCCGCAAGGGCCGATCGGCCCGGATGCGGTAGTAATTGCGCCGCCCCTCGCGGAGCCGGTCCAGATAACCGGCCTCGACCCTCGGGCTGCCGCGCTATGCGCGCCGCGATAAGGGCGTGGGACGACGCGGTGATTCCCGAGGGTGCCACCCGGATCGCTGTCCAGATCGCCCATCATCGCCCAGCGGATCGATGCGGGAAAGTGCGGCATTGTCTGTGCGACAACCGATCCGGTGAACGGCCGGCTGCGCACCTACGCAACCATCGGACCGGTTGGTGAGGTGCCCGACACGCTACTGGAATGCGTGTGACGGCTACGCCGAACGTCGGCGGCGAACGGTATCGACTGCATAGGTTCCGCCGCCGGTGAACACCAGCAGCAGGAATCCGAAGCAATAGAGCACGGAGAGTTCGCCGCTGTTGGTCAGCGGTATCCAACCGTCGGGGAAATGCATGGTGAAGTAGGTGAAAGCCATTGTGCCGGAGGCAATGAATGCCGCGATCCGGGTGAACAGTCCGGTCGCGACAAGGACGCCCGTCGCGAACTCGATTACACCGCCATAGAAGTCGGGCCATACGCCGATTGCAGCCGCTGGGCCGCTGGGCCAGCCGAACAACAGGCTGGTTCCGTGCAAGGAGAACAGCAACCCGAAGACTGCGCGGAACAGACTGATCACTGCATCGGAGTACGAACTGAGGCGGGCGTCCAGGTTTTCAGCCATGAGGGCGACCTTACTAGCCGTTGTCGGCCAGGCTAATTGGCCAATCGGTCAAATAAACCTCAGTGCCGCCTGCGTACCGCGTCGAGCGCGTATGCGCCGGCGCCGGTGAACACCAACAGGAAGAAGGCGAAGCAGTAGAGCACGGAGAGTTCGCCCTTGTTGGTCATCGGAATCCACCCGGTGGGGAGGTGTTGGGTGAAGTACGCGACGGCCATCTCGCCGGAGGCAATGAATGCGGCGATTCGGGTGAAGAGTCCGAGGGTGATGAGGATGCCCGCAACCAGTTCGATGATGCCGGCAAAAAATCCTGGCCAGGCACCGATCTCGGCGGCGGGGCCACCGGTGGGCCAGCCGAAGAGCCAATTCGCGCCGTGGCAGGTATAGAGCAGTCCGAAGACCACCCGGAACAGACTGAGAACTGCCGGGGAGTAGGTGTTGAGGCGAGTCTCCAAGGCTTGAGGCATAGCACTGACCATACTATTCGGACTACGGTCCGGATAGGTGTCCCTCGTTAACTCTCAACGAAGGAGCCCACCCGCCCCGGAAGGGGTGAGTGGGCTCCGTCGTCTTACCGCGGCGTCGATCTAGACGTCGTAGTACAGCGCGAACTCGTACGGGTGAGGCCGGATCTGAACGGGCATGATCTCGTTCTCACGCTTGTAGGAGATCCACGTCTCGATCAGGTCGGTCGTGAAAACGCCACCCTCGGTGAGGTATTCGTGATCGGCCTCGAGACGGTCGATGACCGCCGACAGGGAGGTCGGCGCCTGCGGGATATTGGCGGCCTCTTCCGGCGGAAGCTCGTAGAGGTCCTTGTCGACCGGCGTCTGCGGCTCGATCTTCTTCTTGATGCCGTCCAGGCCGGCCATCATCATCGCCGCGAACGCCAGGTACGGGTTGCCCGAGCTGTCCGGCGCGCGGAACTCGAGGCGCTTGGCCTTCGGGTTGTTGCCGGTGATCGGGATACGCACCGCGGCCGACCGGTTGCGCTGGCTGTACACCAGGTTGATCGGGGCCTCGTAGCCCGGCACCAGGCGCTTGTAGGAGTTCACCGTGGGGTTGGTGAACGCCAGCAGCGACGGCGCGTGGTGCAGGATGCCGCCGATGTAGTGACGTGCGATGTCCGACAGGCCGGCGTAGCCCGACTCGTCGTGGAACAACGGCTTGCCGTCCTTCCACAGCGACTGGTGCACGTGCATGCCCGAACCGTTGTCACCGAACAGCGGCTTCGGCATGAACGTGACGGTCTTACCGGCCGCCCACGCCGTGTTCTTGACGATGTACTTGAACAACAGCACGTCGTCGGCCGCATGCAGCAGCGTGTTGAACTTGTAGTTGATCTCGGCCTGCCCGGCGGTGCCCACCTCGTGGTGGCCGCGCTCGATCGTGAAGCCGGCGTTCTGCAGGTTGGTGGTGATGTCGTCGCGCAGGTCGACGTAGTGGTCGTACGGCGCCACCGGGAAGTAGCCGCCCTTCGGGCGCACCTTGTAACCACGGTTGGCCGAGCCGTCGGCCTCGAAGGGCTCGCCGGAGTTCCACCAGCCGGACTCGGAGTCGACCTCGTAGAAGGTGCCGTTGATCTTCGAGTCGAAGCTCACCGAGTCGAAGATGTAGAACTCGGCCTCGGCGCCGAAGTAGGCGGTGTCGGCGATACCGGTGCTGATCAGGTAGTTCTCCGCCTTGCGGGCCACGTTGCGCGGGTCGCGCGAGTAGGCCTCACGGGTGAACGGATCGTGCACGAAGAAGTTGAGGTTGAGTGTCTTGGCGGCACGGAACGGGTCGATGCGTGCGGTGACGGGGTCCGGAAGCAGCAACATGTCGGACTCGTGGATCGACTGGAAACCGCGCACCGACGATCCGTCGAACGCCAGGCCGTCCTCGAAGACGCTCTCGTCGAACGCTGAGGCGGGGATCGAGAAGTGCTGGACAACGCCAGGCAGATCGCAGAACCGGATGTCGACGTACTCGACTTTTTGGTCCTTGATCAGCTTGAACAGGTCGTCAGCTGTCTTTTCTGCCACTTACTAACTCCTTCGGTGCAGCCGGTTTGACGCAGATATCGGCACGTGGGTTTGTTAACCCGCGGCTGACGCTATGGATCTGATGTTGCACGGTCGTCAAGCTCATGTTGCGCCGACGTTACGCAATGGACCTGCGGCGCTGGACAGGGGGATGCCGGTAGTCCGCATATTCTGGGGCCATGGCACGCGAACTCGGATCTTGGCTGTCCGGACCCGAACCGGTAAAGCCGGGCGACGACGCCGGGTGGCCGGGCGAGGAGTTGGGCCTGCCGGAATCCGGGCCTCGTTCCCTGGCGCGGATGGGCCGGCGATTCCTTGCGCTGCTGATCGACTGGCTGATCGGTTACGGGCTGGCGGCGCTCGGGATGTCGCTGGGACTGATCAGTGTCTCGGTGCTGTCGACCGCCGTCCTGGCCATCTGGTTCGTGCTGGGCGTGCTGTCGGTGCGGCTGTTCGGGTTCACCCCGGGGCAGTACGCGCTCGGGTTGATGGTGATCCCGGTCGACAACCGCCAGCACGTCGGCAGTGGCCGGGCGATCGCGCGAGGCCTGTTGCTCGCCTTGGTGATCCCGGGACTGTTCACCGACGCCGACGGGCGCGGGCTGCAGGACCGCCTGACGATGACGGCGGTCGTCCGGCGCTGACTCCTGTCGGGGGTCGATGGCATACTCGAACACATGTTCGATGAACTGTTGGATATCGACCCGGCTGACCAATCGGCGATGGTCCAGGGGATCGCGGAGCTGGAGCGGCTCAAAGCCGCGGTGGCGGCGGGGCAGGCGCGGTTGACGGCCGCGCTGGATGCCGCCCGCAGGTCGGCGGAGGAGGCGGCTGGGGTTCCGTTTCGGAAACGGGGCCGGGGCCTCGCTTCTGAGGTGGCACTGGCCCGGCGTGATTCGCCGTCCCGCGGCGGGCAGCATCTCGGCTTCGCCAAGGCCCTCGTCTATGAGATGCCGCATACGTTGGCTGCGCTCGAACGTGGGGTGTTGTCGGAATGGCGGGCCACGATCGTGGTGCGGGAGTCGGCGTGCCTGGACGTCGAGGATCGTCGGCGGCTTGATTCCGAATTGTGTTCGGATTCCGACGCGTTGCTGGGTGTGGGCGACGCGGCTCTGGGGGCGAAGGCGAAAGCGATCGCCTACCGGCTGGACCCGCATGCCGTCGTTGACCGGGCCGCGAAGGCTGAAGCCGAACGCACGGTCACGACTCGTCCGGCGCCGGATGCGATGACGTATGTGACGGCCTTGTTGCCGGTCGCTCAAGGTGTTTCGGTGTATGCCGCGCTCAAGAGAGAGGCCGATCTCTGCGCTGACGCGCGCTCACGGGGACAGGTCATGGCCGACACGCTGGTCGAGCGGGTGACCGGGCGGCCGGCTGACGAGCCCGTGCCGATGACGGTGAACCTGGTGGTCTCCGATCAAATGCTGCTCGGCGCCGAGCAGGGTGCGGCGGTGATCGCCGGTTACGGCTCAGTTCCCTCGGCGGTGGCTCAGAAGATGATCATGGACACGGTCACCGATGAGCGGTCGCGCGCCACGTTGCGTCGGCTCTACGCAAACCCGGACAGCGGTGCGCTGGTCGCCATGGACTCGCGGTCGCGGTTGTTCCCGAAAGGCTTGGCGGACTTCATCGAATTGCGGGATCAGCGGTGCCGAACCCCATACTGCGACGCGCCGATTCGGCACCACGACCATGCGGTACCGCACTCCCGCGGCGGGGCCACCAGCGCGGAGAACGGGCAGGGATTGTGTGAGGCGTGCAACTACGCCAAGGAAGCGCCTGGTTGGCGGGTGACCGCCGGTGTCGGCGAAAATGGCACGCACACAACGGAATTGATGACGCCAACCGGGGCGCACTACCATTCCGCCGCGCCACCGATGCCTGGCACGCCGAAGATTCCGCGGAGCTCCGCGGAGGTCTACCTCAACGGCCAGTTGCTGCAGGTGATCGCCGCCTGAGCTACACCTGGTGGCGGACCTGTCCGTTCATCATCGTCATCGTGACGGCCGCACGGTGGATGTCGTGCGGGTCGATCTCGAAGATGTTGGAATCCAACACAATCAGATCGGCACGCTTGCCCACCTCGACCGAGCCGACTTTATCGTCGAGCCGGATCTGGTAGGCGGCGCCCATCGTGTTGGCGTGTACGGCCTCGGCGACGCTGAGCTTCTGATCGGCCGGGGCCAGCACGGGCGCGTCGGGCTGACCGATCAGCTGGCGGGTCACCCCGATCTGGATGGAATCGAGCGGCTTGTAGGTGGAGAAGTAGCCGGCCGCGGGCCAGTCGGTGCCCAGCGAGATCCGGCCGCCGGACCGCAGGATGTCCTGCGCGCGGTAGAACAGCTCCTGACGAGGTTGGCCGTATCGCGCCGCCATGTTCTGCATGGTGTCCGGATCGGCCGACATCCAGTTGGCCGAAAACTGGCCGGTCACACCGAGTTTGCCGAACCGCTGACTGTCGGGATCCTGCACGTACACCAGATGGGCGATGGTGTGCCTGCGGTCACGCGGCGGATTGACGGCGATCGCCGCCTCGATCGCATCCAGCGCTGTGCGAGCGGTGCGCTCACCGCAGGCATGCACATGCACATCGAAGCCGGCCGCGTCGACCTCGCGAACCAGCTGGCGCCACTGTTCTTCGGTGAACGGCGAGCCGCCGATCGAATCCGGTTTGTCCGCATACGGCTCGATCAGCCACGCGGTATATCCACCCTGGGTGCCGTCGCCGATGATCTTCACCGCGCCGACGGTCACCAGTTCCGTCGAGACCCTGTCGCGGATATCGGTCAGCTTCGCCACCGCGTCGTCGACCGGTGGGGCTTTCACGCTGTACGACGCGACGACCCGGAACGGCAGCCCGCCACGCCGCTCCAGATCGGTGTACAGCGCGATCAGTGCGCCCTGATCCTCGCCGATCGGCGGCACGCCGGCATCGAAGACCGAGGTGATGCCGGCCGCCGAGGCCTTCGGCAGCCAGGACTCCAGCAGTGTCTGCATCGAGTGCGGCGAGATCGGATCGACGGCGTTGACCAGGCTCAGCACCGCGTCGACTTCGAGGAGGTACCCGGTGGGATCGCCGTGCTCGTCACGGACGTAATAACTGAACCCGGGAATCGGGTCCGGGGTATCGCGGCCTACGCCGGCGATCTGAAGGGCCTTGCTGTTGGCCCACATGCTGTGGCCGTCAATGGCGAAGAAGAACCCTGGCCGGTCCGGCAGCACCCGGTCCAGCTCCTGGCGGGTGGGCCCGTCCGGCCCGAACATGTCCACGCGCCAACCGAATCCGCGCACGGGGCCATCAGGGTGCGCAGTCGCGTACGCGGCGATCGCGGCCAGCGCGTCCGCCCCGGTGGGGACCTGCAGGTCGACCCCACTGGTCAAAAACGAGCCGAGGAACGGATGGATGTGGCCCTCGACGAACCCCGGCAGCATCAGGTCGCCGTTGAGGTCGACGACGCGGGTGTCCGGTCCTTCCAGTGCCGCCGCGCCTTCGTCGTCGCCCACGTAGGAGATGGTGTCGCCGGTGACCGCCACCGCCTGCGCCCACGGATGGGCGGGCGACACGGTGTAGATCCGGCCGCCGCGGAACACCACATCGGCGAACCTCGTCGCGCCCGTCGCGGGTTGTTTGTCGCCGCAGGCGGCCGCCGCCGTCGCGACCGCTGTCACCGCAGCCGCACGCAACGCGGTCCGCCGTGTCAGAACCCCCGAGCCCAGCGCACTGAAATGCGGCGCCCACTCACAAGCAGTACAGATGACATCCCCCCGAAACTGGTCAGCGCCTGCGTACGGTGCGTTGCACGCCCTTCATCTTGGCCTGTGCGGGCAGCGGGCCCTTGGGCATCGCGGCCGGACCCATCCGAGAACCCAAGGCGACGAGCTTGGACTCCAGTGAATCCATCTGCTTGACAGTGATGTTGGCGGGCAGCTTGGTCAGATGCCGCTCCAGCTTCGACAGTGGGACCTCGCCCTCGCCGTTGCCGACGATCACGTCGTAGATCGGGATGTCGCCGATCAGTCGCGCGGTGCGCTTCTTCTCCTGCGCCAGCAGCGGCCGGACCCGCGCCGGGGAACCCTCGGCGACGAAGATCACGCCCGGCCGGCCGATCACCCGGTGCACGGCGTCGAAATGGCCGGTGGCCGCAACTCCCGGCGTCACCCGCCACTTGCCGCGCAGGTTGTCCAGCGCCCATGCCGCGGCACCCGTCTGCCCCTCGGCCTTGCGGAACACCGATTTCTGCGCGCGCCTGCCGAAGATGATGAACGCCACGAGGGCGCCCAGCACGACGCCGAGCACGATCAGCAGGTACAGCGTGATCCCGCCGGCCAGCACGCCGCCGGCCACCGAAGCGGCCACGATCAGCACGAACGCGCCGATCATGTAGGGGAGCAGTCGCTTGTCTTCCTTGCGCTGCATCTGGAACGCCTGCCACAACTGGCTGCGGCGCTGCTTGGCTGCGGCCTTGCTGGCGGCCTTCGCCTCGGCCTTGGCTGCCTTGTTCTCGGCAGCGTTACGGGTTTTCGCCATAACTACCAAGAATACGGAACGGCGATCAGCGGTAAGCCGCGGTCACCGGGATAGCTTGTGCGCATCCGCGGCCTGCTGGTACAGCCGGCCGGCCCGATAGGAGGACCGGACCAACGGGCCGGACAGCACCCCGGCGAAGCCCAGCCCCTCGGCGTATTCAGCCAGCGCGACGAACTCCTCGGGCTTGACCCAGCGCTCCACCGGATGATGACGCACCGACGGCCGCAGGTACTGGGTGATCGTGACGATGTCGCAGCCCGCGCCGTGCAGATCGGCGAGCGCGGTGTGCACCTCGTCGATGGTTTCACCCATGCCGAGGATCAGGTTGCTCTTGGTGACCAGACGCGCCGCGCGGGCAGCCGTCAGGACATCGAGGCTGCGCTGGTAGCGGAACGCCGGGCGGATCCTCTTGAAGATCCGCGGCACCGTTTCCACGTTGTGCGCGAACACTTCTGGGCGCGAGTCGAACACCTCACGCAGCAGGGCGGGCTCGCCGTTGAAGTCCGGGGCCAACAGTTCGACGCCGGTGGCCGGGTTGAGCTCCTTGATGGCGCGGACCGTCTCGGCGTACAGCCACGCCCCGCCGTCGGGCAGGTCGTCACGGGCCACGCCCGTCACCGTCGCGTAGCGCAGCCCCATCGCGGCCACACTCTCGGCCACCCGGCGCGGCTCGTCGCGATCCAGTTCGGCGGGCTTACCCGTGTCGATCTGGCAGAAATCGCAGCGGCGCGTGCACTGCTCACCGCCGATCAGGAACGTCGCTTCCCGGTCTTCCCAGCACTCGAAGATGTTGGGACAGCCCGCTTCCTCGCATACGGTGTGCAACCCCTCGCGGCGCACCAGGCTCTTCAGCGCGGTGTACTCGGGACCCATGCGCGCACGGGTCTTGATCCACGGGGGCTTGCGCTCGATCGGGGTCTCGGCATTGCGGACCTCCAGGCGCAGCAGCTTGCGGCCTTCCGGTTCAATGCTCACGACGTCAAGCTTACGGGCAGGCGACCGTCGAGGGCGTCGCTCACCGCGTCGGCGACCCGGGTACGAACGTCCTCGACACCGACGTGACGGCCGAGTTCAGCGCTCAGCGAAGTCACCCCGGCATCGGAGATTCCGCACGGCACGATCGCCGAGTACGCGCCAAGGTCGCAGTCACAGTTCAGGGCGAAACCGTGCAGCGTGGTTCCGCGAGCCACCCGAATCCCGATCGCGGCGATCTTGCGGGTTCGTTGCACCCACACACCGGAGCGACCCTCGACCCGGCCGGTCTCCAAGCCCAATCCGGCGCATACCGAGATCAGCGATTCCTCAAGGCGCCGAACATAATTCACCACATCCAACGGCTCGGCCAGCCCGATCACCGGATACCCGACCAGCTGGCCGGGGCCATGCCAGGTGATCTTGCCGCCACGGTCGGTGTCGACGACGGGCGTGCCATCCATCGGTCGCTCGTGGGCTTCGGTCCGCTTACCCGCGGTGTACACCGCCGGGTGTTCCAGCAGCAGCATCGTGTCGGGCCCGCCGGCCACCCGGGCATCGGCCAACTCGCGTTGCATCTGCCACGCGTCCTGGTAGTCGACGCTGCCCAGCTGGCGCACCCGCATGCCGGCTGAGCTCGATCGAATGGATTCCCGCACCCAATCGACGCTACTACCCCTGAGCGGACGTCGTGGCGTAGGCCAGCGCCTCGCCGATGGTGTTGTGGTGGAAGACGAACCCGGCCCGTTCCAGGGCGGCGGGGATCGCCCGCTGACCGTAGAGAAGCCCCTCGTCGGCGAACTCGCCCAGCAGGGTCCGCAGGGCGAACCCGGGCACCAGCAGCGGCGTCGGCCGGTTCAACGCCCGGCCCAGCGCGGCGGTGAACTCCGAATTGGTCACCGGAGCCGGTCCGGTGAAGTTCACCGGACCCGACAGGTCGCTGTTGTTGATCGCGAACAGCAACGCGCGGATCTCGTCTTCGAGACTTATCCACGGCATGTATTGCCTGCCGTTGCCGATCCGTGCGCCCAACCCGAGGCTGAACAGCGGCCGCAGCCGGGCCAACACGCCGCCGCCGGGGGAGAGCACCAGTCCGGAGCGGGCGAGCACCACCCGGGCGCCGGCATCTTCGGCGGCCAGCGCCGCGGCCTCCCAGTCGATACAGAGCCGGGCCAGGAATCCGCCTCCGGCAGGGGCGGTTTCGTCGACGACCTGGCTGCCGGTGTTGCCGTAATACCCCACCGCGCTGGCGTTGATCAGCGTCGGCACCCCGGCGTCGGCGACGGCCGCGGCGATCACCTCGGTGGGGCCGATGCGGCTGTCGCGCAGGCTCTGTTTGAACGAACCCGACCACCGTTTGTCGCCCACGTTGACGCCGCAGAGGTTGATCACCGCGTCGACGCCCTCCAGGCCGGACGGATCGAACTCGCCGCTGTCGGGATTCCAGTGCAGCTCGTCGCCGTTGGCCGGCGCCCGGCGCACGATGCGCAGCACCCGATGGTCGGCGGCGCGCAGCGCCGACACCAAAGCCGAGCCGATCAGGCCGGAGGAACCGGCGATCGCGACGACGAGCCCGCCCATTGGTTGGCTCATCGCGTCACAACCCCAGGTCGGCCTCGAATGCCCCTTCTTCGAGACGCCGCTTGACGGTGGTCAGGAATCGGCCGGCATCCGCGCCGTCGATCAGCCGGTGATCGTAGGTCAGCGGCAGGTAGCAGATGGAACGCACGCCGATCGACTCGTTGCCGAGCTCGTCGACGATCACCCGCGGCCGTTTGACGATCGCACCGGTGCCCAGCATCGCCGCCTGCGGCGGCACCAGGATCGGGGTGTCGAACAGCGCGCCCTGGCTGCCGATGTTGGTGATGGTGAATGTGCCGCCGGACAGCTCGTCAGGCTTGAGGTTGCCGCTGCGAGCCCGGTCGGCGATGTCGTGGATAGCGCGGGCCAGCCCGGCCAGCGACAGGTCGCCGGCGTTGTGCACCACCGGCGAGAGCAAGCCCTGCTCGGTGTCCACCGCGAAGCCGAGGTTCTCGGCGTCGTAGTAGGTGATCTCCTTGGTGTCCTCGTTGTAGCTGGCGTTGATGTTCGGGTGCGCCTTGAGCGAGTCGATCACCGCGCGGGCGATGAACGGCAGGTAGGTCAGGTTGACCCCTTCGCGCTCGGCGAAGCTCGTCTTCGCCTTGGCCCGCAGCGCCACGATCTTGGTCATGTCGACCTCGTGGGTCTGGGTCAACTGCGCGGTGGTCTGCAGCGACTCGCGGGTCTTCTTGGCGGTGATCTGCCGAATCCGGTTGGCCTTCTGCGTCGTGCCGCGCAGATGTGCCAGCGGCGACGGTGCCGCCGCGGCAGCCGGGGCGGGTGCGGACGGTGCGTCAGCCGCGGGCGCGGCCGGTGCGGCCGGCGCCTTCTTGGCCTCCGCTGCAGCCAACACATCCTGCTTGCGGATGCGTCCGCCGACACCGGTGCCCTTCACGCCGGCGAGATCGATCCCGTTCTCGGCAGCCAGCTTTCGCACCAACGGCGTGACGTAGGGGCTCCCGTCGGCGGCATCGCCCTCCTCGGCGGCGGCCGGTGCCGGGGCCTGCTTGGGTTCGGGCTTTGGCTCGGGCTTGGGTTCCGGTTTCGGTTCGGGCTTGGGCTCGGCCTTCGGTTCCGGCTTGGGCTCGGGCTTGGGTTCCGGTTTCGGCTCGGGCTTGGGTTCGGGCTTCGACTCGGCCTGCGGTGCGGCGTCGGCGTCGCCGATCTTGGCCAGCTCGCCACCGACGGCAACGGTGTCGTCCTCTTCAGCGGTGATCGACAGCAGGGTGCCTGCCACGGGCGACGGGATCTCGGTGTCGACCTTGTCGGTGGACACCTCGACCAGCGGCTCGTCGACCTCGACGGAATCGCCGACCTTCTTCAACCACCGGGTCACCGTGCCCTCGGTGACCGACTCGCCGAGTTCGGGCATCGTGACCGACGTCGCCGAACCCGACGACGCCGAGGATCCCGACGACTGTGCGGGCTCGGGCTCGGGCTCGGGCTCGGGCTCCGGTTCCGGTTCCGGCTCCGGCTCGGGCTCCGATTCGGTCTCCTCGCTGGCCGTCTCGGGCTGGGCCGCAGGCTCCTCGGCGGGCGATTCAGATTCCTCGCCGGCCTCGCCGATCACCGCGAGCTCGCCGCCGACCTCGACGGTGTCGTCTTCCTGGGCAACGATCTTCGTGAGCACACCGGACGCGGGAGCGGGGATCTCCGTGTCGACCTTGTCGGTGGACACCTCGAGCAGAGGTTCGTCGACCTCAACGGTGTCGCCCTCTTGCTTCAGCCACCGGGTGACGGTCCCCTCGGTGACGCTCTCACCGAGTGCCGGCATCTGGACGGAGACGGCCATTGTGTTGACTCCCTCGAACGGTCAGTCGTGCGGGTCGGACTTCTGGCATACCACAGCGTCGTGTACCCATCCTGTCATTGCCGGGCCACCCACACGCACTCAGGGCGACGTGTGATTTCTCTGGCACCATCGAAGGGAAGGACCGCCGGAAGGAGTGCATCGGAGTTGGGGCTGTTCGACAGGTTCCGGGCTACGCGCCGGGCTGAATCCGGGCACGCCGCCGACCGGCGGCACTTGCACGAATGGGCCGCGCAGCGCACCGGGGTGGAGGCTTACGTCGAGCCCGAGACCAGTGTGACCCCGATGACCGTTGTGCTGGTGGCGGCGGACGGCGAATGGACCCGTCGCCCGGCCGACGGCGCGGCCGGTGCCCGCCGACTCGGTGAAGAGCTCGGAATTCCTGTCTATGACGTGCAGAAAGTCGGGTATCCGCAGCGGATGCGCGACTATGACGCTCGGCGGCGGATCGAACGTCGCCGCCAACGAGAACGAGACCTGGAGGCGTGATGACCATGCGCTATGTCGACAGCACCGAAGGAACCCGCCTCGCGGTGTACGAGGAGGGCAACCCCGACGGCCCGACGGTTGTGCTGGTCCATGGCTACCCCGACTCGCACGTGGTCTGGGACGCGGTCGTGCCGCTGCTGGCCGGAAAGTTCCGGGTGATCCGCTACGACAGCCGCGCCGCCGGGGCGTCCTCGGGGCCGAAATCGTTCACGAAATACACGATGCCCAACTTCGCCGACGACTTCGACGCCGTCGTCCGCGAGCTCGGTCCCGGCCGGCCCGTGCACGTGCTCGGTCACGACTGGGGCTCGGTCGGCATGTGGGAGTACCTCGGCAGGCCCGGCGCCGGTGACCGGGTCGCGTCGTTCACCTCGGTGTCGGGACCGAGTCTGCACCACCTGATTCGCTACGTGCGCGACGGGCTGAAGCGGCCGTACCGGCCAAAGTTGTTCGTGCGTGCGCTCTCTCAACTGCTCCATCTCTTGTACACGGGCGCGTTGTCGGTTCCGGTGCTGGCGCCCGCGGCAATGCGGCTGGGTTCCGGCCTGATGCGGGCCGGACTCACCCGCGGCATTCCGAAGGATCTCGTGCACCACGGCGGGACGTTCGCCGACGACGCCGCAAGGGGCACAAAGATCTACCGGGCCAACGCTCTGCCCGCGCTGATCCACCGTCCGCTCGACTTCTACGTCGACGTTCCTGTGCAGCTGATCGTGAACATCGACGACCCGTTCGTGCTGCCCCACGTCTACGACGACACCGCTCGGTGGGTGCCTCGGCTGTGGCGCCGCGACCTGCGCGCCAAACACTGGTCGCCGTTCACCCATCCGCAGGTGCTGGCCACCGCGGTCACCGAACTGGCCGACCACCTCGACGGCAAGCCGGCCGCCCGTGCACTGTTGCGAGCCGAAGTCGGCAGGCCCCAGAAGGAATTCGGCGACACCCTGGTCTCGGTCACCGGGGCCGGCAGCGGAATCGGCCGGGAAACCGCGCTGGCCTTCGCCCGTGACGGCGCCGAGTTGGTGATCAGCGATATCGACGAGGCCGGCCTCAAGGACACCGCGGCCACGATCGGCGCACTGGGCGGGATCGCGCACCCGTATCTGCTCGACGTCTCCGACGCCGATGCCGTCGAGCGGTTCGCCGACGAGGTGTGCGCGGCCCACGGGGTGCCCGACATCGTCGTCAACAACGCGGGCATCGGGGTGGCCGGAGCCTTCTTGGACACTCCCGCAGAGCAATTCGACCGCGTGCTGGACGTCAACCTCGGCGGCGTGGTCAACGGCTGCCGCGCCTTCGCCCGCCGGCTCGTCGAGCGCGGCACCGGCGGCCATATCGTCAACGTGGCATCGATGGCGGCCTACTCGCCGCTGAAGGGTCTCAACGCCTACTGCACGTCCAAAGCGGCGGTGTACATGTTCTCCGACTGCCTGCGCGCCGAATTGGCTGGCGCGGGAATCGGATTGACCACGATCTGCCCGGGCATCATCAACACCAACATCGTCTCGGCCACCGAGATGATCGCACCCTCCGGTAAGCGGGCCGCGGTCGCGACCCGGCGCGCGCAGCTGGAGAAGATGTTCGACCGCCGGGGTTACGGCCCGGACAAGGTGGCCAAGGCCATCGTCACCGCGGTCAAGAAGGACAAGGCGATCCGGCCGGTCACCCCCGAGGCATACCTGCTCTACGGGACGTCGAAGGTACTGCCGCAGGGGATGCGCAGCATCGCCCGCGCCGGCGTGGTCTAGCCTTTCGCGGCGATGTCCTCCAGGACGGCGAACATCGTCCGGGTCGGAACCCCGGTGCCACCCTTGGGCGTATAGCCCCACGGGCCGGAGGTGTTGTACGCAGGCCCGGCGATGTCGATGTGCGCCCACTGCACGCCGTCGGCGACGAACTCGCGCAGGTACACCCCGGCCACCAGCATGCCTGCGAAGCGCTGCGAGCTGACGTTCGCCAGATCGGCGACAGTCGACTTCAAATCGTCCTTCAGCTCGTCGGGCAACGGCATGGGCCAGGCGTTCTCGCCCTCGGCCTGCGAGATCCGGGCCACCCGGTCGCGGAACTCGTCGCTGCCCATCACGCCCGGGGTGCGGCCACCCAGTGCGACGGTCTGCGCGCCGGTCAGCGTCGAGGTCTCGATCAGGTAGTCGGGCTCGTCCTCGCAGGCCCGCACGATCGCGTCGGCCAGGATGAGCCGGCCCTCGGCGTCGGTGTTGAGCACCTCGACGGTGATGCCGCCGTACTGGGTCAGCACGTCGCCGGGGCGCTGTGCGGTCGACGACGGCATGTTCTCCGCCATCGGCACGGTCGCGATCACGTCGATCGGCAGGCCCTGTTTGGCGGCCAGCACGACCGTGGCGATCACCGCCGCGGCCCCGCCCATGTCGGAGGTCATGTGGTGCATAGACGCGGCCGGCTTGATGGAGATGCCGCCGGTGTCGAAGGTGATGCCCTTGCCGACCAGGGCGACGGTCTTACCGCCCTTGCCCTTGGCGCCGCGGTAGGCCAGCCGCACCAGCCGCGGCGGGCGCGACGATCCCTTGCCCACCCCGATGATGCCGCCGTAACCGGCCTTGGCCAGTGCCTTCTCGTCGAGCACCTCGACCTTCAATCCGGCGGATTCACCCAAAGCCTCTGCGCGCTTGGCGAATTCACCCGGGAACAGGTGGCTGGGCGGGGTGTTGACGAAATCGCGTGCGGTGGCGACCGCGGTGGCGATCGCGGTGGCCCTGGCGGCGTCCTTCTTGGCGCCGGCCGCGGTGCTCAGCGCGATGATCTTGCTCAGCGCCGATTCCTTCGGCGCGGTCTTCGCGCTGCGGAACTCGGTGAACCGGTAGCTGCCCAGGATCAGGCCCTCGATCGCGGCCTCCAGGTGCAGCTCGGTCAGCGTGGTGATGACGGTGTCGACCCCGGTCAGCGAGCGGGCCGCCACGCCGGCCGCGCGCCGGATGACGTCGGCCGGCCACTCGTCGCGCGGCGCGCCGAGCCCGACGGCCAGCACGCTGCCGACCACGAGCGACGGCACGTGCAGGCGGGTGACCTGCTCGGCGCCGCCCTTGGCACCCAGCGCGCGCAGGCCGACCTGGATTTCGCCGATCGCCTCGGCGTCGAGGAACGGCCCGCCGACGACGGTCGGTCCGGCGTCGCCGGCTTCCCCTCCCAGGCCGGTGACGACCGGAACGATCAGCACGGCCGACTGTGCGCGCTTGGGCAGCGAGGTCGCGACGGTGATGGTGGGGGCGGCGTATCCAGGTTCGGTGCTCACGAGGATTCACAGTAGACGCGGGGCACTAGTGTTGTTGGCCGTGACCGACACAACGGATCTGTTGCTTGGACCGCTCGACAGCCAGCACCGCGAGCTTGGTGCCACCTTCGCGCCGTTCGGCGGCTGGCTGATGCCGGTGTCCTACGCCGGCACGGTCGGTGAGCACACCGCCACCCGAGAGGCCGTCGGCCTCTTCGACGTCAGCCACCTGGGCAAGGCGCTGGTGGTCGGCCCGGGCGCGGCGGAGTTCATCAACTCCACGCTCACCAACGACCTGCGCCGGATCGGTCCCGGCAAGGCGCAGTACACCCTGTGCTGCACACCGCAGGGCGGGGTGATCGACGACCTGATCGCCTACTACGTCAGCGACGACGAGATCTTCCTGGTGCCCAACGCCGCCAACACCGCAGCTGTCGTCGCGGCGCTGCAAGCGGCTGCGCCAGAGGGTATTTCGATCACAGATCAGCACCGCTCGTACGCCGTGCTGGCCGTCCAGGGCCCCCGATCCGCCGACGTGCTCGCCGCGCTGGGTCTGCCCACCGACATGGACTACATGGGCTACGCCGACGCCACGTACTCCGGTGTGCCGGTACGGGTATGCCGCACCGGATACACCGGCGAGCATGGCTACGAGCTGCTGCCGCCGTGGGACTCCGCACCCGTGGTGTTCGACGCGCTCGTCGCCGAGGTGCAGTCCGCAGGCGGACAACTCGCCGGCCTGGGTGCCCGCGACACGCTGCGCACCGAGATGGGCTACCCGCTGCACGGTCACGAGCTGTCACTGGACATTTCGCCGCTGCAGGCCCGCTGCGGCTGGGCGATCGGCTGGAAGAAGGACGCGTTCTTCGGCCGCGACGCCCTGCTGGCCGAGAAGGAGGCCGGCCCGCGCCGGCTGCTGCGCGGCCTGCGCGCCACCGGCCGCGGCGTTCTGCGCCCCGACCTGACCGTGCTCAACGGCGCAGAGCCGGTGGGAGTCACGACGTCGGGCACGTTCTCGCCGTCGCTGAAAGTCGGTATCGCCCTTGCCCTGATCGACACCGAGGCCGGGATCGACGACGGCGCGCTGGTCACCGTCGACGTGCGCGGTCGCCAGTTGGAGTGCGAAGTGGTCAAACCGCCGTTCGTCGAGGTCAAAACTCGCTAGTGGCCCCGGTCTACAATCGCGGTATGACCAACGGCCCCCTCGAGTTCAC
Source organism: Mycolicibacterium rhodesiae (assembly GCF_002086695.1). Taxonomy (GTDB): domain Bacteria; phylum Actinomycetota; class Actinomycetes; order Mycobacteriales; family Mycobacteriaceae; genus Mycobacterium; species Mycobacterium rhodesiae. The sequence goes on along the minus strand of NZ_MVIH01000017.1, from coordinate 11,916 downwards.
GGTTGAGCGCAACGCGAATCCGGCGACCGACGAGGTACGGGCTCAGATTCTGGCCGATCCTGGCTTCGGGCGTTTCCACACCGACCACATGGTGTCGGTGCTCTATACCGACGAACTGGGTTGGCACGACGCCCGCGTGGTGCCCTACGGCCCGATCGAGCTGGACCCGTCGGCCATCGTCCTGCACTACGCGCAGGAGATCTTCGAAGGGCTCAAGGCCTACCGGTGGGCGGACGGTTCGATCGTGTCGTTCCGTCCCGAGGCCAACGCGGGTCGGCTGCGCGCCTCGGCTCGCCGGCTCGCCATCCCCGAGCTGCCCGAGGAGCTCTTCGTCGAATCGCTGCGCCAGCTGATCGCCGTCGACGGCCAGTGGGTTCCGCCCGCCGGTGGCGAGGCGTCGCTCTATCTGCGGCCCTTCGTGATCGCCACCGAGCCGGGCCTGGGCGTGCGGCCCGCCTCCGAATACCGCTACCTGGTGATCGCCTCGCCGGCCGGCGCCTACTTCAAGGGCGGGATCAAGCCGGTCAGCGTCTGGCTGTCCACCGAATACGTGCGGGCCAGCCCGGGCGGCACCGGCGCGGCGAAGTTCGGCGGCAACTATGCCGCCTCGCTGCTGGCGCAGGCCGAGGCCGCCGAGCACGGGTGCGATCAGGTGGTGTGGCTCGATGCGATCGAACGCCGCTACATCGAGGAGATGGGCGGGATGAACCTGTTCTTCGTCTTCGGCAGTGGCGGGTCGGCGCGGCTGGTCACGCCGGAACTGTCCGGCTCACTGTTGCCGGGCATCACGCGCGATTCGCTGCTGCAACTGGCCAGTGACGCCGGGTTCGCCGTCGAGGAACGCAAGATCGACGTCGAGGAGTGGCGCAAGGGCGTGGCCGCGGGGGAGATCACCGAGGTGTTCGCCTGCGGTACGGCCGCGGTGATCACCCCGGTCTCGCACGTGAAGTTCGGTGACGGCGAGTTCACCATCGCCGACGGACAACCGGGCGAGGTGACGATGGCGCTGCGGGACACCCTCACCGGCATCCAGCGCGGCACCTTCGCCGACACGCACGGCTGGATGGCACTGCTCAGCTAGGCCGGCGGGCATCGACTCGCTCGAATCGACCGGTCTTGGCGCCCAACCTGATCCGATACACCGAGCCTCGGCGCAGACTTGAGTGGTCAGGCGGAGGCTGCCCCTCGGGCAAGGTCAGCAGCGGCATGATCCGCTCTACGAGCAGGGCCAAGCCGGCGTCCCAGTCCGGCCCCTGGCACTCCTCGAAGATTCCCCACGCGATCACGCTGCGCCAGTTCGACAAGTCGTCGACCTGCTCCACCTCCACGCAGACCTGCGGATGGGTGCGCATCGCGCGCAGCTTGGCGCCGTCCATGGCGTGGCCGTATACGTAGGTGCCGTCATAGACATAGGTGACGGGAACGACGTACACCTGCCCGTCACTGATGCAGCCGAGCCGCGCGATCACCTCGGCGTGCAATATCTCCTCGATCTGCCGATCGTCGAGCTCACCAAGCATGGATGACCAATCCCATAGCCGTCAGCGTCGTTGTCAGCTCGATCACCGCACCAAGCAGATCTCCGGTGATACCACCGAATCGGCGCACGCAGTGCGTCGTCAGAGCAATCGAGGCGGCCAGCGCCGCCAGCACGACGACCGGTCCCTGCCAGGGCCGGGCTGTCGCCAGCGTGGCCAGCCCGGCGGCCACGAGTGCCCAGCCGAGCACGATCCCCAGCGGCTGAGTGCCTGCGACCTGTCCGCCCAGCGAGCTGCCGCTCGCCGCGGGCACGCCACGCCGGCAGGCCAGCACCGCGGCCACCCGTCCGGTGACCACCGCGGTCGCAACCGCGACCGCACCCGTCCAGCCCGACGGGACCGCGGCGAACGCCAGGGCCTGGGCGGCCACGACGACGACGACAGCCGCCACCCCGAACGGCCCGGCCGTGCCGTCGCGCATGACCTGCAGCGCGCGCTCGGGCGGTCCGTAACAACCCAGCGCGTCCACGGTGTCGGAGAGGCCGTCGATGTGCAGACCGCGAGTGATGAGCAGCAACGCGGCAACGGTGAGCAACCCGGACAGCGCATGGTGCGCGCCGAACGCCCAGTCAGCGGCCCACAGGACCGCGGCAGCGCCTGCACCCAACATCGCCCCGACCACCGGCAGCGCCGCCATCGTCGACCGGCCGAACGCGCCTGCCCGCAGCGGAACCGGCACCACCGTCCCGAAGGCGAAAGCGCCTGCCAGCGAACGGAACACGGTCAGTCCGCGGCGCGATCGGAGACGCCGGCGTCGGAAAAGGTGGCCATCGACGTCAGCGTCGCGACAGCTGCCCGCAGCACCGGCAGGGCCACCGCCGCGCCGGTGCCCTCGCCGAGGCGCAGGCCGAGGTCGATGATCGGGGCCAACTCCAGGTGGGCCAGCGCCAGCGTGTGCGCAGGCTCGGTCGACCGGTGCCCCGCCTGCCACCAGGCCCGCGCGCCGGGGGCCATCCGGTCGGCGACCAGAGCCGCCGCCGTCACCACGACACCGTCGAGGAGCAGCGGTGTGCGTCGTACCGCGGCCTGCGCACAGAAGCCGGCCATCGCCGCCAGATCAGCACCGCCGCAGGTGCGCAGCAGCCCGACCGGGTCGGGCCGGAACTGGCGACCGCGGAACATGGCGTCGCGCACCGCGGCGACTTTGCGCGACCATGCCGCGTCGTCGATGCCGGTGCCGCGACCCACCACCGCCACCGGCTCGGTGTCGGTGAGCGTGGCGATCAATGCCGTTGCCGCCGTGGTGTTTCCGATACCCATGTCGCCCGCGATCAGCAGGTCGGCGCCGGCGTCCACCTCGTCGTCGGCGAGCCGGCGGCCGGCCTCCAGCGCGGCCACCACCTCGTCGGCGCTCAGCGCGTCCTCGACCGCGATGTTGCCGCTGGAGCGGCGGACCTTGTGCGTGCCGACCTCGTCGCTCAACGGCTGCTCGCAGTCCACCGCGATGTCGACGACCCGCACCGATGCACCTGCCACACCGGACAGCACATTGATCGCCGCGCCGCCGGCATCGATGTTGGCCACCATCTGCGCGGTGACCTCCGGCGGGTACGCCGACACCCCGGTCCGGGCGACACCGTGGTCGCCGGCGAACACCACCACGCGCGCGCGCTCGAATTGCCTTGGGGGACAAGCTCCCTGGCACCCCGACACCCAGATCGAGAGGTCCTCCAGGCGGCCCAGTGCGCCCGTCGGTTTGGTGAGGATGTCCTGGCGGCGCTTGGCCGCCGCGGCGGCACGGGAATCTGGCGGGGAGACCGCGGGGAAATCCATCAGCTCAGCGCTTTCGTCGATTTGACCCAGACCGGCAATCCCGCAACCACCAGGACCACCTGTTCACAGCACTGGGCGAGTTTTTGGTTGAGTGTGCCGAGTTCGTCTGTGAAGCGCCTGCCGGACGCCGTCGCCGCCACCACCGTCAGCCCCACCTCGGGGCTGACCAACGCCAGCCGCCCGGTGAACGTCTCGACCGCGCCGACCAGCTCGTCGACGTCGGATGTCACCGAGCCGCCGGCCCAGCCCCGACGGTCGATGGTGGCCGTCAGCCAGGTGCCCAGATCGTCGACCAGCGTCGCAGTGCCCGGATCGTCGCGCAGAACGGCTGTCACATCGGCGGTTTCGACGGTGCGCCAGGAGTCCGGCCGGCGCTCGCGGTGCGCGGCCACCCGGCGAGCCCAGGACGGATCGGAGTCGGCGACCGCACCGGTCGCGACATAGCGCACCTCGGATTCGTCGGCCAACGCGGATTCGGCCCAGCTCGACTTACCCGACCTGATTCCGCCGAGCACCAGGGTGCGCACCGCCTGGCTGGACTCAGACAACCTTGGCGCCGCGCTCGACCTGCGGTCGCGGCGCGCGCATGCGGCGAATTTGGGAAGCCCGGCCCGCCGCGTACATCCCGAGCTTGAAGGCGCCTTCGTCGTTGTCCGGGAACTTGGCGTCGACGGCCTTCTTGACCTTGCGGCCCAACAAGACTCCGTCGATCGCCATGACCGCCATCAAAACCAGCATCGCGGGGGAGATGAACAACTGGACCTGCGGCACCGCCAGCATCACGAAGATCAGGCCCAGCGCGGACGGCATGAACAGCCCCAGCACATTGCGCCGCGCGTCGACGATGTCGCGCACGTAGCGGCGCACCGGACCCTGGTCGCGGGCCAGCAGGTAGGCCTCGTCGCCGGCCATCATCCGCTCACGCCGATCGTTCATGGCCGTGCGGCGCTGATTCTTCTCGGCGCGGCGCTCCTCTTTGGTGAGAGTGGCGCGCATCTCCTTGCGGCGCTTGCGCGCCTCAGCGGTGGTCATCGGTGCGGGGGCGACCGGTCCGCGGCGCTTGGCCGTTGCACTGCGCTTCGGGGTCGGCTTGCCCTTGGGCGCGGTGGTGCCGGCCACCACGGCAGCCTCGTCGACCTCGACCGGTTCGGCCTTGGCGGCACCTTCATCGTTCTTGCGGCCCAGCAGCTTCACGCCTGCCAGGTTACCCTGCACGAATGCGGGTGCTGATCGCGCCGGACTGCTACGGCGACAGCCTGACCGCCGTCGAAGCCGCCCAGTCCATCGCCGCCGGGTGGCGTGCTGCCAGACCCTCCGACGAACTCGTCCTGGCGCCCCAATCCGACGGCGGCCCCGGCTTCGTCGGCGTGCTGGCCGGCAGGCTCGGCGAGGTTCGTCACACCCGGGTATCCGGTCCGCTGGATGATCACGTCGACGCCGACTGGGTCGACGATCGCGCCGCGTCGGCCGCCTACATCGAATGCGCCCAGGCCTGCGGCCTGACGCTGCTCCCCGGTCCGCCCACCCCGGCCAGTGCCCTCGCTGCCCACAGCCGCGGGGTCGGCGAGCTGATCGACGCCGCACTACAGGCCGGTGCCGAGACGATCATCGTCGGCCTGGGCGGCAGCTGCTGCACCGATGGCGGCCGCGGGATGATCGAGGCGCTGGGCGGACCGGAGCAGGCCAAGGCGAAGCTGGCGCACGTCGACCTGATCGCCGCCACCGACGTGGAGCACCCGCTGCTTGGGCCGATGGGTGCGGCGCGGGTCTTCGGCCCCCAGAAAGGCGCCGACGCGGCCACCGTCGAGATCCTCGAGGAGCGCATGACGGCGTGGGCTGCCACGCTCGACGCACTGGCAGGGACGACGATCAGCCCGCTGCCCGGCGCCGGCGCGGCCGGGGGACTGGGGGCCGCGTTGCTGGCCCTGGGCGCACGCCGCGAATCCGGAGCGGCCGTCATCGCCGAGCACACCGGGCTGGCCGACGACGTCGCGGCCGCCGAGGTGATCGTCACCGGGGAAGGGCGCTTCGACGACCAATCACTGCACGGGAAGGTGGTCAGTGCTCTCGCCGGCGGCGCGCGGGCCCGCGGTGTGCCGGTGATCGTGCTGGCGGGCCAGGTCACCCTGCCGCCCGCGGATCTGGCCGCGGCGGGCATCACCGCGGCGCACGCCATCGCCGACTACGCCGGGTCGGTGCAGGTCGCCATCGACGACGCCGCCGCTCAACTCACCGGGCTGGCCCGCCAGACCGCCGCAGGCCTGGTCGGCTGAGGACGGCCCCATCGACTCGGGAATAGCGCCCGGACAAGGTACCGTTGACGAAGTGGGTAAAGCCCGCAAAGACATCTGCTTTTAGGGAGACGCAATGACTGTTTCCGATCAGTCGACCGAGACCACGACCGAGACCCACGGCGCGATTCTGACCGACGCTGCGGCCGCCAAGGCCAAGTCGCTGTTGGACCAGGAAGGCCGCGACGACCTGGCGCTGCGGATCGCCGTTCAGCCCGGTGGCTGCGCCGGCCTGCGCTACAACCTCTTCTTCGACGACCGCACCCTCGACGGTGACCTGGTCAGCGAGTTCGGCGGCGTCAATCTGACCGTCGACCGGATGAGTGCCCCCTACATCCAGGGCGCGACCATCGACTTCGTCGACACCATCGAGAAGCAGGGCTTCACGATCGACAACCCGAACGCCACCGGCTCCTGCGCCTGCGGCGATTCGTTCAACTGATCAACGCTCTGACCGTAACGGCCGTCCAGTCTCAGTACTGGGCGGCCGTTCGCAGTAGATACGAGCACACCAGCAGCTGGTTGCCCTGGCGGAGCAGCTGAGCCACGCCCTGCTCCTCGCCGCGGCTGCCGCGACTCCCGGACGACGCCACCTTCATGGTGAACAGCACCTGAGCCTGATGCGACGACCACGGGACGATCGCATCGATCGAGGAGACCTCGGCGCCGGCGAACTGCCTGCGAAACGCGTCGCTGGCCAGCTTGGCCAGGGCCAGGTCGGACTTGCGGTCCTTCACCCCGTCGTACATGCCGCAGAGGTTGTTGCGCGCGATGGTTTCGGTGTCGCCCTTGGACAGTGCTGTCAGGTAGCTCGTGATCGAGGACTTGGCCCCCGCCTCGGTGAAGCCGCCCGCTGCCGGGGTGGACTCCCCGGTGCGGATCGTCAGGACCGCGGCCACGACGCCGGCCACGACCACCACGGTCAGCAAGCCAAGCCACAGTGCCGTACGGCGCTTGCGTGGCGCGGGCGGGTAGGCCACCGGCGGCGGCAGGGCGCCGGGGTAGACGCCGGGATAGGGCACCGGCGGCATCGCGCCGGGCGGGCCGAACGGCTGCTCCGGGTACGGCTCGCCCTCGGCCCCGGCCTGCTGATGCGGCGGAATCGGGCCAGCCATCGATAAGTCTCCTGCGGTCGGTGGAGGCCAAAACTTCAAGCACCCGCCGCGGCGGGGCCGATGCCGGGCCATATAGTCGGCTCTTGTACGCAGGCTAGCGCACGTCTGGGCGCTAGTCCCATTAGCGAATGAAGGGCGGGCACAACGTGGCGATCGCGGTGACCGGATCCATTGCCACCGACCACCTGATGCGGTTTCCCGGGCGGTTCTCCGAACAACTTCTCGCCGAGCATCTGCAGAAGGTTTCGCTGAGCTTCCTGGTCGACGACCTGGTGGTCCACCGCGGCGGTGTCGCGGGCAACATGGCCTACGCGATGGGATTGCTGGGCGGCAACCCGGTCCTGGTGGGTGCCGTCGGCTCGGACTTCGACGAGTACCGGCAGTGGCTGGAAGCCCACGGCGTGGACACCTCAGGGGTGCTGGTGTCGAAGACCGCCTACACCGCCCGGTTCGTCTGCACCACCGACGAGGACATGGCCCAGATCGCGTCGTTCTACCCCGGCGCGATGTCGGAAGCCCGCGACATCAAGCTCGCCGACCTCGTAGAGCGAAGCGGCGCACCGGAATTGGTGATCATCGGAGCCAACGACCCGGAGGCGATGTTCCTGCACACCGAAGAGTGCCGCGCGCTGGGTCTGGCGTTCGCCGCCGACCCCAGCCAGCAGTTGGCCCGGCTCTCCGGTGAAGAGATCCGCCGGCTCATCGACGGCGCCACCTACCTGTTCACCAACGACTACGAGTGGGACCTGCTGCTGCAGAAATCCGGCTGGTCCGAAGCCGAAGTGATGAACCAGATTCAGCTGCGTGTCACCACGCTCGGCCCCAACGGCGTCGACCTCGTCGGCCGCGACGGCACCTTCATCCACGTCGACGTCGTTCCCGAGACCCAGAAGGACGATCCGACCGGCATCGGCGACGCCTTCCGCGCCGGGTTCCTCACCGGCCGCGGGGCCGGCTTGAGCCTGGAACGCGCCGCGCAACTCGCCTCGATGGTCGCCACGCTGGTGCTGGAAGCGCCCGGCCCGCAGGAGTGGACGTGGGACCGCGACGCCGCGATCGCGCGCATCAAGGGCGCCTACGGCCCGGAAGCCGCCGACGAGATTGCCGCTGCGCTGGGTTAAAGCTGCACCGGGTAGTGGGGTTCGCCGATCACCGGCACCACGGCATGCTCGACGAAGATCGCGTGCCACAGCATGAAGATCAGCACCGTCCACAGTCGCCGGCTGTGATCGCCCTCGCCGGCCCGGTGCGCGTCGAGCATGGCGCGGACGGCGGTGCGGTCCACCAGATGACCGGCCTGGGAGGCGTCGATCATCCCGTACGCCCAGTCCATCAACTCGCCGGACCGCAGCCAGTGCCGGATCGGCACCGGGAAGCCCAGTTTGGCGCGGTTGAGCACATGCGCGGGCACGATCGGCTCCAGCGCGCGGCGCAGCGCGTACTTGGTGGTGGTGCGGGTGATCTTCTGGTCGAACGGCAGCCGGGAGGCGACCGCGAACACCTCGGGGTCCAGGAACGGCACCCGCAGCTCCAGCGAGTTGGCCATCGTCATCTTGTCGGCTTTGACCAGGATGTCGCCGCGTAGCCAGGTGAATAGATCGATGTGCTGCATGCGGGCGACCGGATCCCAGGCCTGCGACTCGGCGTAGATCGGGGCGGTGACGTCGGTGTGCGTCCAGTCCGGGCGGAAGCTGGGCAGCACAGCGCGCAGTTGCTCGTCGGAGAAGCTTCGGGCGTTGCCGTAATAACGCTCCTCCAGCGTCAGCGAGCCCCGGTGCAGCAGACTCTTGCCTCGCATACCGTCCGGCAGCGGCTTCGACGCCCGGCCCAGTGACTTGCGGACCGGCCGGGGGAGATAGTCGAAAGGCTTGAGCGACAACGGTTCCCGGTAGATCGTGTAGCCGCCGAAGAGTTCGTCGGCACCCTCGCCGCTCAATACCACTTTCACGTGCTTGCGCGCCTCGCGGGCGATGAAGAACAACGGCACCAGGGCCGGGTCGGCCACGGGTTCGTCGAGATACCAGACGATTTCGGGCAGCGCGGCCACGAACTCGGCCTGGCTGACCACCTTGGCGACGTGCCGCGCGCCGATCGCCTCGGCCGAGGCCACCGCGACGTCGACCTCGGAGAAGCCTTCGCGTTCGAAGCCGGTGGTGAAGGTGATCAGGCGCGGGTTGTGCCGGATCGCCAACGCGGCGATGGCGGTCGAGTCGATACCGCCGGACAGGAACGCCCCGACCGTCACATCGGCGCGCATGTGCTTGGCGACCGAGTCCTCCAGGACCGCGGTGATCTCGTCGTAGCGGGCCTGCTCACTGCCTGCCGTGAACGCAGCGGCAGTGAACCGCGGCACGAAGTAGCGGCTCACCCGCGGCTGCTCTCCTGGGCGGATGACCGCGTAACAGCCCGACTCCAGCCGGCGCACCCCGCGGTGTAGCGTCTCGGGCTCGGGGACGTACTGCAACACCGTGTAGTGCTGGACCGCGCGCACGTCCAGCCCCTCATCGAACCCGATCTCGGCGGCCAGCCCGAGCAGACACTTCTTCTCACTGGCGACCGCGGTGCCCGCCGGCCCCGTCGCCATGAACAGCGGCTTGATGCCGAAGGGATCGCGGGCGCAGAACAGCTCGCGGTTCTTGGTGTCCCACAGCGCGAACGCGAACATGCCGCGAAGCCGACCAAGCGCCTCGGTACCCCAATGGTGATACGCCGCCACGATCGCCTCACCGTCACCGTCGGTGGCGAAGACGGCACCGAATTCGGAACTCAGCGCCTCACGCAGCTCGAGGTAGTTGTAGATCTCGCCGTTGAACACCAACACGTAGCGGTCGGGTTCTGCGGGCGGACCCCAGCGCAGCGGCTGGTGGGAGTGGGCGATGTCGATGATCGACAGCCGGTTGAAGCCCAGCACAACCTGATCATCGGACCACGTGCCCGGTTCGTCGGGACCCCGGTGGCGCATCAGGTGCGACGCGCCCGCCACCGCCTCGACGCTTGCCTCGGTGACCGGGCTTGCAGGGTCCGTAACCAGGGCAAGCAGTCCACACACCGGCCCCAGTATGCCGTAACTCGCGGATGTGTCGGGCTGGGTGTTCGGGCGTGGTCTACGCTGCGTAGTATTCGATGCGCGGAAAGTTCCCGCGACGACGAAAATGCGGTGTGGGCCCCAGTCCCCAGTATCAGGAGGCGCCAACGTGAAGACCCGCGGTTCCCGGTTCCGGGTGCTGGCGCTAGCCGTCACCTTTGGTGCGCTGGCGCTGACCCTCAGCGGGTGCAGCTGGCAAGAAGTGTTCGGTCTGGGCTGGCCCAAGGGCATCACCCCGGAGGCGCACACCAACCGCGACCTCTGGGTCTGGTCGGTCATCAGCGCCTTCGTCGTCGGCATCATCGTGTGGGGTCTGACCTTCTGGGCGATGGCGTTCCATCGCAAGAAGAAGAACACCCCCGACGACGCGCCGCTGCCGCGCCAGTTCGGCTACAACATGCCGCTGGAACTCGTGCTCACGGTCATCCCGTTCCTGATCATCTCGGTGCTCTTCTACTTCACCGTCGTGGTGCAGGAGAAGATGATGCACCGCGATCCCAACCCTGAGGTCGTCATCGACGTCACCGCCTTCCAGTGGAACTGGAAGTTCGGCTACCAGAAGGTCGACTTCAAGGACGGCACGCTCGACTACGACGGTGCCGACCCGGCCCGCAAGGCCGCGATGGTCTCCAAGCCCGAAGGCAAGGACGAGCACGGCGAGGAGCGGGTCGGCGCGGTCCGCGGCCTCAACCCCCAGGACCGCACCTACCTGAACTTCGACAAGGTCGAGACCGAGGGCACCAGCAACGAGATCCCGGTGCTCGTGCTGCCTGCCGGCAAGCGGATCGAATTCCAGGTCGCCTCGGCCGACGTCATCCACTCGTTCTGGGTGCCGGAGTTCCTGTTCAAGCGTGACGTCTTCCCGAACCCGGAAGCCAACCACACCGAGAACAAGTTCCAGATCTCCGAGATCACCGAGACCGGAGCGTTCGTCGGGCGCTGCGCCGAAATGTGCGGCACGTACCACTCGATGATGAACTTCGAGGTCAGGGTGGTCTCGCCGAACGACTTCAAGGCCTATCTGCAGCAACGCATCGCGGGCAAGACCAACGCCGAGGCGCTGCAGTCGATCAACCAGCCACCGTTGGCGACCACCACGCACCCGTTCGACACCCGTCGGGGGCAGCAAGTGATCCCGCAGGCGAGCAAGTAGGGGACCGCAGATGCATATTGAAGCCCGGCTCTTCGAAATCCTGACCGCGTTCTTCGTCCTCGCCGCGGTCGTCTACGGCGTGCTGACCGCGATCTTCCAGTACGGCGGCATCGAGTGGGCGGGCACCACCGCGCTGGTGCTCACCGCAGGCCTGTCATTGATCACCGGGACTTTCTTCCGGTTCGTGGCCCGCCGCCTCGACACCCGTCCTGAGGATTACGAGGACGCCGAAATCAGCGATGGCGCAGGGGAGTTGGGCTTCTACGCGCCGCACAGCTGGTGGCCGATCCTGATCGCGCTGGCGTTCTCGACCGCCGCCGTCGGTGCCGCGCTGTGGCTGCCGTGGCTGATCGCGGCCGGTGTGGTCTTCGTGATCGCCGCCGTGTGCGGTCTGGTGTTCGAGTACTACATCGGCCCCGAGAAGCACTGAGCCTGCGCGAAGGTCACAATCGAGACATCACTTGGCTCTTCAGGCGCGCTGCGTCGTATCCGGCCCGGCGGTTGGGTAGGGTTTTGCCAGGGCAACGGGAGCCGTCGGCGCGCTATGTGTCAATCCTTGGCCCGCGTGCCGCGGTGATGTAGTCGAAAGAGGACAGGCGAGCATGAGCGGGCCGAATCCGCCGGATGAGGAGTCGGGCGAGGTGGGTGAGACACCCACCGGTACAGGCTTTGAGGCCTATTCTGCGCCGGAGTCCGAGCAGTACACGGCGGGCCCGTTCATTGCGCCGGATCCCGCGCTGTACGACTACGACAGCTACGAGGCGGGTACCGAATACATCGAAGATCCGCAGCCGCCGAAGTGGCCGTGGGTCGTCGGGATCACCGCCATCGTGGCCGCCATCGCCTTGGTGGTGTCGGTCTCGCTGCTGGTGACCAGCACCGACACCAACAAGCTGGCGACTCCGGCGACGACGACCGTCAAGCCGCCGCCGGTCCAGGACGAGATCACCACCACCACGCC
>NZ_MVIH01000016.1 GCF_002086695.1 Mycolicibacterium rhodesiae | reverse complement strand
GGCGGGGGCTGTGCGGGCACCGGCTCGCCGTTGACCACGTTGCCGTCGACCGGCGGAGGCACCGCGGCGGCGGTGGTGGGTGGCACGGTCGAGCTCGGCGTCTGGGTTTGCGTCGCGGTCGCGGTCGACTGCTGCGGGAGGTGCTGGGTCTGGGTGGACTGGCTGGACTGGCTGGACTGGCTGCTGTTATCGGTGGCCGACGGCGAATACGTGGTCGTCGGGACGTCGGGAAGCAGCGGAATCGACGGGAGGTTCAGGCGTTCGGACGGGATGTCCGGCGGCGGGACCGGCGGCATGCCGTTGATCAGCAGGGCGCCCTTGGCGGGGTTGATCAGTGTGGCCCAGCCGCCGTTGCCGAGGGTGGCGCCGATGCTGCACGCCACCTGGTGGCTGCCTGCGGTCCAGCTGGGCAGCGAGATCGTGCTGTAGATCAATGTCAGGGTGGTCGAGCGCAGCTGCACCGGCGCCAGGTAGGCGTCGGTCATCCGAGTGCACGCGTCCTTGATGAAGGCGTCCTGGTCGGCATCCGACGGCAAGCCTGCGGAGAATTTCTCCGCGAGGTTCACCGCACCGGTGACCTCCATGGCATGCGGGGCGCCGCAATCGACGGGGATGTCGGTGGGTTGGTTGGTGGGCGGATCGATGCCGAGGCAGGTGCCCGCGGGCCAGACCTTGGACTGATCGACCTCGGCCACCCGGCCCTTGAAGGCGATCTGCTGGTTGTCGGTTCCCGGCAGTTGCAGGCCGCACAGCATGCGCCGCTCGCCGTCCTGCTTCCAGGCCTTGTCGCCCGACCACAGCATGCTGATCGTGAACTTGCTGTTCGGATCGAACTTGTCGCCCAGGTAGCGCTCGACGGCCGGCTGGCACTGCTCGAGGCTGATCTGCTGGATGCGGGCGGCGCTCGGCGGCGCGGCGTTGGGGCCATACTCGGTCCCCGGATAGGTGCGCATGTCGACAGATTCGGCCACCTCGAACTTGTGGTCGCCCTTGCAGTCGACGATGGTGGCCGCGTCGGGGTTCTTGTCCCAGGTCAAACAGCTGCCGGACTTGGCATTGGCGAAGGCGGCCGTGCCCTTGGCGCCCGAGAGGGGGTTGGCCCCGGCGTAGCCGGCCAGCCGGTTGTTGTAGCCGATCGGCAGCGCGGTGACGACACCCGCGATCAGCAGTCCGCCGAGCGCGGTCAGCAACAGGGCCCGTCGGGTGGACGTGGCCTGGAAGGTGCCGAGGAACGTTCGCCTCGATGTGCCCGGTTCGGGCTGGTCAGGCGTCACGTCGTCGCGCTCGGATAACTGCAGCATCGCCCTCTATTGTGGCAGGCGCGCCGAGGCGTGTGACAAGTGATGCAGTTGTAATGTTATGGGGTTGTGCTGTGTCGTGGGCCGGAGGGGCTGACGCATGGCTGACGCCCACTAGCTAGGGTTGCGGGCGTGATCGACCTGAAACTGCTGCGCGACGACCCCGATGCGGTACGGCGGTCCCAGCTCAGCCGTGGTGAGGACCCGGGCCTCGTCGACGCCCTGCTGGACGCCGACACCGCGCGCCGGGCGGCGATATCGAGAGCCGATTCACTGCGGGCCGAGCAGAAGGCCGCCAGCAAGAAGGTCGGTTCGGCGTCCCCCGACGATCGTCCTGCGCTGCTCGAGAACGCCAAAGAGCTTGCTGCGCAAGTGAAATCGGCTGAGGCCGAGCAGGCTCAAGCCGAAGCGGCGATGACGGCCGCGCACATGGGAATTCAGAACGTCATCATCCCCGGCGTTCCGTCTGGTGGTGAGGACGATTTCGTCGTGCTCGACGTGGTGGGCCGGCCCCGCGAGATCGAGAACCCGAAGGACCACCTCGAACTCGGTGAGTCGCTGGGGCTGATCGACATGGAGCGCGGCGCCAAGGTGTCGGGATCGCGGTTCTACTTCCTGACCGGCCGCGGCGCGCTGCTCCAACTCGGGCTGCTCCAGCTTGCGGTGCGGGTGGCAACCGATAACGGCTTCACGCTGATGATCCCACCGGTGCTGGTACGCCCCGAGGTGATGGCGGGGACCGGATTCCTCGGTGCCCACGCCGACGAGATCTACCACCTCGCGGACGACGACCTCTATCTCGTCGGTACCTCAGAGGTGCCGTTGGCCGGCTATCACTCCGACGAGATCCTCGACCTCTCGGGCGGTCCGCTGCGCTACGCCGGGTGGTCGTCGTGCTTCCGGCGCGAGGCAGGCAGCTACGGCAAGGACACCCGCGGCATCATCCGGGTGCACCAGTTCGACAAGGTGGAGGCCTTCGTCTACTGCCGCCCCGAGGATGCCGAGGCCGAACACCAGCGGCTGCTGGGCTGGCAGCGCCAGATGCTCGAGCTCATCGATGTGCCCTACCGGGTGATCGACGTGGCCGCCGGCGACCTCGGTTCGTCGGCGGCACGCAAATTCGACTGCGAAGCTTGGGTTCCCACTCAGCAGGCCTACCGCGAGCTGACCTCGACGTCGAATTGCACGACGTTCCAAGCCCGCCGGCTGGCCACCCGGTACCGCGACGAGAACGGCAAACCGCAGATCGCGGCGACGCTCAACGGGACGCTGGCCACAACGCGGTGGCTGGTCGCGATCCTGGAAAACCATCAGCAGCCTGACGGCAGCGTGCGTGTTCCCGCCGCCCTGGTGCCTTACGTTGGGACGGAGGTCCTGCAACCGTGATCGAACTCGACCTCGATGAGGTGCGCGGCTGGTTCGGCTTCGGCGTGGCCGGGAACTTCGCCGGCCATCTCGAACAGGCCGGTGAGGCAGTCGATTTCGTCAACGTCACCAGCGAGGGTGCCGCCCCCAAGGGAATCTTCCCGTGGTACGCGCCAGGGCATGACAGCTTTCTTGGGGAGTTCCCACTGTCGCACGACGCGTTGATGGTGCCCAAGACCACGGAAGCCGACGGTCCGCTGAACCTGCAGATCGAGCCTGAGGTCGGGCTGGCCTGTGACGTCGTGTGGGAGGGCGACACCGTCGTCACGCTGCGCCCGTTTGCGCTCGGTGCGTTCAACGATTGCTCGATCCGCCGGCCCAACGCGGCGAAGATCAGCCACAAGAAGAACTGGGGCCCCTCGTCCAAAGGCGTTGCGCACCAATTCTTCGACATCAGCGACCTCACCCCGGACGGCCCGACCGCCACTCTGCGGCTGCTGTGCCATCTGCGCACCGCTGACGGCGTGCATCACGAGTACGGAGTGGACAGCCCGCTGCTGGGTTACTCCTACTACGGCGAGGTGCTGCTGGACTGGATCGTCGAACGACTGGCGAACCAAGAGGGCTCTCCCGACACACCTTTGGAGGATGTCGGAGCGCTGATGGTCGCGTGCGGGCGCCCCAAGCGGGTGCTCATCGGCATCGGCGCCACGCGCTACACCAAGCTGGGCGAGTCGACGTACCTGCAGCCGGGCGATGAGGCCATCGTGCGGGTCTACGACACCGAGAGCGACGCGGCATCCGAACTGCGCCAATTGGTCTGGCAGCCCTGATTCTGCGCCCAAACCGACGTTCGGACGCAAAAGTGCGAGTAGATCGCGCCATTTCGTCGATCTCGGCGCAGGCCTAACCGAGCAGCTCGTCGAGAACCCTCAAGAACTCCTGCGGTTTGACCGGAGTGAACGCCGGACTCGGATGGGTACCGGGAACGTCGAGCGTCACCAACGTCGATTTCACCGGGCGGTAGATGTCCAACGGAAGCCAGCGGCGCAGATCCGAACTTCC
Source organism: Mycolicibacterium rhodesiae (assembly GCF_002086695.1). Taxonomy (GTDB): domain Bacteria; phylum Actinomycetota; class Actinomycetes; order Mycobacteriales; family Mycobacteriaceae; genus Mycobacterium; species Mycobacterium rhodesiae. Next base: position 102,794 of record NZ_MVIH01000016.1, on the reverse strand, counting down.
CCACAGTCGGAAGCGCTGCATCCAGAAGCCCAGCGGTTCGGCCTTGTAGCCCCGGATCGACTGCAGGGGAATCACTTTCGCTGTTCCCGACGGAAAGTGGTAGCGCCGCAACGTCAGAGCGTAGCGGTCCAGTTGCACCAGACCGTCATCGTAATGCTGCTGCGGCGGGGCGCTCATTGTCGAGAACACCGCAGCTCGTGGCCCTTGGTGGTCAGGCATCGTCCGGTCTCCAGGTTCCACTGCCAGCCGTGCAGGTTGCACGTCAACGTCGTGCCCTCCACCACACCGAATTTCGACAGGTCGGCCTTCAGGTGCGGGCAGCGGCGCTGCATGGTGTACCCGCCGAGTTCCACATCACTGCTGTCGTCATGGGTTTCGGCGAACCAGCCGTCGGCGTACGCGATCCGCTCATCGGTCAGGCACTTGAAGAAGGTGTACAGATACTCGTTGTAACCACCCACTCGCCACGCGCGGAACCGGGTGGACAGGAAGATCGTGTTCACCCAATCCGGCTCGTCGTCACGCAGCACCGTCCGCACCAGCTCCGGTGCGATCTCGAATCCATACCGAAACTTTTCGTCGGCAATCGGCTCCCGCACAACACGTTTCGGGAAGTCCACCACGATGGTCTCCGGACCGACGCGCAGTTCGACCGCATATCCGATGCCGTCGCAGATCTGATCACTCTGCAGCATGATCGGTTCGAACTTCGCGCGCAGCGGCTCCAGCAGCGATTCGCCGGTCGCCGGCGCCCATCCCGCCTTCTCGGCGGCCAGCACCGGTGCCATCCGCTCGGCGTAGGCGGCGATGTAGTCGGCCTTGCCGGTGGTGAAGATCGCCTCCACCTCGGCAGTCGGAATCGGGTGTTCGAGCGAATTCAATTCGCGCCCACTGAAATCGGCCACCGACCCGGGGATCATCAGCAGGCCGCCGTCGTTGCCGTTGCGCCGCATCTGGTCCAGGAACACCATCTGGTCGGGGAAGATGTTGGCCGGGTCGCCGTGGTCGTCGTTGAGGTCGCGCAGTTCGGGATCCAGGAAGCACGGCGGCCCGGCCGACGGGATAACCCACGTGGCACCGACATCGGCGATGAACTGCCGGCAGCGGTCCATGCCGCGCTGACGCTTCTGGGTGCCGAACGACTGTTTGGCGCGTGCAGGCATGTCGTAGACCATCGGGTACCAGATCGCGCCCGAGTACTGCAGCATGTGCACGTCGATACGCCCGAACGCATCGGCCAGCAGGTCCACCGCCAGCGGCCGCGAGTCGTTCATGTTGAACACCGTCGTTGTGCCGTCGGAAACGACCAGCCCGGAGTCGCCGATCGGGCCGTCGGCGGGGGCCCGCAGCGACACGATCATCACGTCCAACTCACCCTTGGGCCCGCTGACCCGATGCTTCACCGAGTCGGTGGTCTCGAAGAAACGGTGAAAGCCCAGCGCCTCGAGTTCGCGCTTGAGGTCGGGCACCGGAAAGTCCGGCAGCAGGACGACCGCGTCCTTGTTGACGTACTCGGCGAGCAGCTTGGGGTCGAAGTGGTCTTTGTGCAGGTGCGAGACGTAGAGATAGTCGCAATCACCAAGTGCGGCCCAGTCCAGGGCGCTGTTGTCAGGGAAGACGAACCACGAACCGAAATAGGCAGGGTTCAGCCAGGGGTCGCACAGAATGCTTCCTGCCTGGGTGTCGATCCGAAAACCGGCGTGACCGATGCTGGTGACCTGCACAAATCCCCATTTCCGTGGTAACTGCACCAGCCACGAGCTTAGCTGCCAACCGTTCGCGAGCTAGGCTGACCGCTGTGGAACCGGTATATGGAACGGTCATTGCGCTCGCCCGCCTGACGTGGCGGGTGCAGGGCTTGAAGTTCACTGTGACCGGCGTCGAAAACCTACCCGCGACCGGTGGCGCTGTCGTGGCCATCAACCACACCAGCTATTTCGACTTCACCTTCGCCGGACTGCCCGCCTACCTGCAGGGCCGCGGTCGCAAAGTGCGGTTCATGGCCAAGCAAGAGGTGTTCGACGCCAAGATCACCGGTCCGATCATGCGCAGCCTGCGCCACATCCCGGTGGACCGCGCCAGTGGCGCCGCCTCCTTCGACGCGGCCTGCCTGGCGCTGAAGGCCGGTGAACTGGTCGGCGTCTACCCCGAAGCGACGATCAGCCGCAGCTTCGAGCTCAAGGAATTCAAGTCCGGGGCGGCCCGGATGGCGATCGCCGCCGACGTTCCGATCATTCCGCACATCGTGTGGGGGGCTCAGCGCATCTGGACCAAAGGGCGTCCCCGCAAAATGTGGCGTCCGAAGGTGCCGATCTCGATCGCGGTGGGGGAACCCATCGCGCCGACGCTGCCGGCCAATGAACTGACCGCGCTGCTGCACTCGCGCATGCAGCATCTGCTCGAACAGGTGCAGGACAGCTACGGCCCGCACCCTGCCGGCGAATTCTGGGTGCCGCACCGGTTGGGCGGGGGTGCCCCGACGCTGGCCGAAGCATCTGCGATGGACGCCGCCGAGGCTGCCGAGAAGGCCGCCAAGAGGGCGCAGCGCCCAAACCCGCCCGGGTAGCCACCATGGAACCCGTTTTTCGCTCCCTGGAGATCCTCGCCTCGATGGCGGTCCGGGCAGCGGGGTCAACGATCACCTTCGAGGGTCTCGACAACATCCCCGCCCGCGGTGGCGGCGTGGTCGCGATCAACCACACCGGATATGTCGATTTCCTGCCGGCCGCGCTGGGTACCCGCCAACGCAGACGCCGCATCCGGTTCATGATCAAGGCTGAGATGCAAAACGTGCGGACGGTGAATTTTTTGATCAAGCACACAGGGACCATCCCGGTGAACCGCCAGGCCGGCGCCGACGCCTACGCCGAAGCGGTGCGCACACTCAAGGCCGGAGAACTGGTCGGCGTCTATCCCGAGGCCACGATCAGCCGGGCCTTCGTCCTCAAAGATTTCAAGAGCGGTGCCGCGCGGATGGCCCTGGAGGCGCAGGTTCCCATCATCCCCTGCATCGTCTGGGGCGCTCATCGGGTGTGGACCAAGGACCATCCGAAACGGCTGGGCCGCAACAAGATCCCGTTCACCGTTCGATACGGCGAAGCGCTGCCGCCGATGGGCACGGCCCGCGAGCTGGAAGGTGCGCTCAGAGCGCAGATGAGCACGATTCTGCGTGAGGTCCAGCAGGCGTATCCGCACCCGCAAGGCGAATACTGGGTGCCTGCCGAGCTCGGGGGCGGAGCACCGACGCTGGACGAAGCCAAGCGGCGCGACGAGGCCGAGTTGGCCGAACGCGCACGCCGCACGGGGGAGCATCGCTGATGCTGCCCGCGATGATCGCCACCGATGTGGATGGCACTCTCCTAGACGAGGACGAGCACGTCACGGTGCGCACCCGCAGCGCGGTTCAGGCAGCGGTGGCCGCGGGCGTCCAGTTCGTGTTGGCGACCGGCCGCCCGCCGCGCTGGGTGCCACCGGTCGTCGAGGAACTGGGATTCGCTCCGATGGCGGTGTGTGCCAACGGCGCCGTGATCTACGACCCCGATCAGGACCGCATCATCTCCGCGCGCACCCTGTCGATCGAGGTCCTCGCTGAACTCGCCGACATTGCCACCCGGGTGATCCCGGGCGTGGGCCTGGCCGTGGAGCGGGTCGGCCGCAGCGCGCACGACTCGGCCACCCCGCAGTTCGTCAGCTCGCCTGGTTACGAGCACGCCTGGCTTAACCCCGACAACACCGAAGTCGCGATCGAGGATCTGCTGAGTGCGCCTGCGGTGAAGCTGCTGATCCGCAAGGCCGGTGCACTCAGCGCGGACATGGCTGTGGAGCTCGCCAAACATATTGGGCCTCAAGGCGATATCACTTATTCGACCAATAACGGCCTGATCGAGATCAACCCGCGCGGAACCAGCAAGGCGACCGGCGTCGAACACATTGCCCGGCCGCTGGGGATCGCCGCCGAGGATGTCGTCGCGTTCGGCGACATGCCCAACGATGTGCCGATGCTGCGCTGGGCAGGTCTGGGCGTCGCGATGGGCAACGCCCACCCGGAGGCCGTCGCTGCGGCCAATGAGGTGACCGCGACGAACGCCGACGACGGCCTGGCCCGAGTACTCGAACGCTGGTGGCTGTAGACCTAGGCGATCGGATTGGTGATGCGGCTGAACCGCTCCAGCTGCACCGGCGGCCCGTCCGCGGGGGGCGGCGGCATCACCAGGGTCAGCCCGTCGACCACCCGCAGCACGTTGTGCGTCTGGCGGTCGAAGTTGAGAGTGCCGTGCTGGAAGTTCTGCACGATCCATTCGGGTTCCTGGATTTCGCCGCTGGTCGGCAGGCCCAGTGCCCCGCGTTCGTAACCCAGCGATGCCCAGGCCTCGTAGATCGCACCGGTCAGCGGCTGTGCGTCGGTCGTGGGCGACCAGTACACGGCGCCGTGTTCGAAGGTCACGTACCGCGCGTTGCCGTCGGCCGCGGCCTCCGGCGTTGTCGGCATCCCGAGTGGTGAGTCCTTGCCGCCCATGGCCTCCCACTTGGCCAGGATCGCGCCGCCGCGTAGCGAATCCATCAGGTCCGGTGGCCTGTTGAATCTCGAAGCGATGTCGCGGATCTGGTTCAGCGCCGCATAGCCGGCGTTGCCGGGGCATGCGGTGTTGCCGACGTCGCGGTGCGCGAAGATGGTCGGCAGCGTGGGCGTGGCCCCGGCCGGGAAGAACGTGTAGTCACCACCGGCCGACCGCAACATGGCGGTGCCCAGCGGGTTGACGTGGTCCAGGCCCAGCCGCCAGCCCAGCAGCCTACCGACCGTTCGGACCAGGATGTCGGTGGGCGGCACGTCCTCGAAGTCGCCGATCATCGACACTCCCCACACGTCGGTGTTGAAACCGCCTGTGTGCGAACCGAGTACGTCTTTGGTGATGCCGCCGGCCCGGCCCTCGAAGACCTGACCGTACTTGTCGACCAATGCGTTGTATGCGATGTCGCACCAGCCCAGGGTGCGGGTGTGGTAGGCGTAGATCGAACGGACGATCTCGGCCGAGTCTTCGGGCGCGTAGTCGTTGCTGCCTGCGGTGTGGTGTACCACCGCGGCGCGAATTCCGTTGCCGTACGACGTGTTGCCGCAGCGGATGTGTTCGTCGGCGCCCCACTGGGCGCGACTGATGATGTTCGGCGGCTGGCCGGGTCCCAGGGCAGCCGTCGGCGGCTGCCACTGCGAGTCGACCGGCGCCTTGGGCGGGGTGATCAACACCGCCGAGATGTTCTGCGCGAAAGGCTGTTCGGCGGTCGCGGGTACGTAACCGAGTTCCTTTCCGGCATCGAGGCCGGTCTCGGGCGGCGCGGTGGTGACCGGTGCGTTCGGTGGCCGGGTAACCGCGATCTGCACCGACGTGGTGGTACCGACGAACACCGGGTCGGTGCCGCGGGGGCCGCCGTGCTGACTGTCGTCGGCGTTGGATTCCAGTGTCTCCGCGGTGTACCACGGCCCCCAGGTTCCGTCCGGTCGCTTGGCGCGCACCCGGGCCGAGGTTCCGGTGAGATCGGTCCCCGTCAAGGCCACCATGGAGAACGGTGTCGGCTGGCTGATCTCGCGCACGGTAACCCCGCCGCCGACGCCGGTAAGCGGTTGCTGGGAAAGCACGGTGTCAGCGGCCTTCGGCGCGTTCGGGCGCTCAGATCCGGGCACGCCGGTGATTGCCCACGGCAGGATGACGACGGTCGCCGCGATCGCGGTGAACACGAGCGTCGGCGCAGGTCGGCGGGACAGCACAAGGCGATGTTACGTATGTGTCCTCTGATACCACTGTTTCGACACGGGCCAGTGTGAAGAAAGTGATACTTGGTACCTGCAACGGCACCGCAGGGGCCTCTCCGGGTTCACTGCCCTAGCGGCCTGACCCACCCTGCGGTGCCGTTCCGACGCAGGTCTTTTCTAACCGGCGGGGGCTGGGGCTGCCGCGGGAGCGGCAGCGGCGGCCGATGCGCCTTGCATGGCCTGGGTGATCGAGGGCATGACCACGCCCTTGAGCAGATCGATCGCCTGGCCCACACCGAGCTGGTTGGCGGCGCTGCTGAGATCGCTGATGATCCCGCCGGAGGCGGCCGGCGCGCTGGGCATGGCCAGCGACGGATCACCGAGGATCGGGTAGGTGCCGTTCACCGGACCCAGCGGAGCGCTGATCGGTTGCTCGCTGGGCAGGCCGAGGCCGGTCGCCGAGGGGCTGGTCAAGCCGGGTGTGGCCAGCGACGGAGTGGTGCCGAGCTGCGGAGTCGTCAGTGCCGGGTTGGTCAACCCGGGATCGGTCAACGACGCCGCCGGCGCAGCGGCGCCCGGCGTGGTCAGGCCGGGTGTCGTCAGACCCGGGGTGCTGACGCTCGGCGTGGTGAGGCCGGGCGTGGTCAGTCCGGGAGTCGTCAGCCCCGGGGTGGTGAGACTTGGCGTGGTCAGGCCAGGAGTTGTGAGCCCCGGGGTCGTCAGGCCAGGAGTCGTCAGGCCCGGCGTGGTCAGCCCAGGAGTCGTCAGCCCCGGGGTGGTGAGCCCCGGCGCGGTCAGGCTCGGCGTGGTGAGCCCGGGAGCGGTCAAGCCCGGGGTGGTCAGCGTCGGCCCTGCCTGCGCAGGCTGAGCGCCGGCCGGGCTCAGGCCCGTCGGCAGCGGCGGCAGGTTGATCCCGAACTGCGACAGACCCTGCTGTAGCGCGGACATCAACTCGTTGGGCAGGTCGGTCACCACGGCGGCGCGAACGAACTCGCGGTGCTCGGGAGCCTTCTGCGGGGCGGCGGTCAGTTCGACCACGCCGATAGCGGCAATTGGACTTGCGACGGCCAATGCGGCGACTGCGCTCATGGCTGTCGAGAGCTTGCGTCGACGGCTGTTAGGCACGGAAGTCTCCTCAATATCTAGACAACGTTCGTGTCTGATCACTTCGTGGGGCTCGGAAACGGCCGTGCGCCGAGTCCGAAGCCAACGTGATCGATGTTAAGGGTGTGACTGCTGTGTCTAGAGTGACGATGCGGAATCGTGAGCCAATTGCGACCTTGGATCGGTACCGGCGCATCTGATTTCCTGCCGGCGTCCGGGCTTGCGATGGGGGTCACACCGCTCGGGTCCGATAACCTAGGCGCCGATGAGCAGTTCAGAATCCCCGGTCGCTTCGCTCGTGCCCGCCGGTCAAAATTCCGGGATCGCCTCAGGCCCCTTCGACCTCTTCGTCGTCGGCTCCGGCTTCTTCGGCCTGACCATCGCCGAACGGGTGGCCAGCCAGCTGGGCAAGCGGGTCCTGGTCGTCGAACGCCGATCGCACATCGGCGGCAACGCCTACTCCGAGCCCGAGCCGCAGACCGGCATCGAGATCCACCGCTACGGCGCCCACCTGTTCCATACCTCCAACCAAAGGGTGTGGGACTACGTCCGGCAGTTCACCGACTTCACCGGATATCAGCACAGGGTGTTCGCGATGCACGGCGGGCAGGCCTACCAGTTCCCGATGGGGCTGGGGTTGGTGGCGCAGTTCTTCGGCAAATACTTCACGCCCGACGAGGCCCGCCGGTTGATCCAGGAACAGGCGGCCGAATTCAAGACCGACGAGGCCGCCAACCTCGAAGAGAAGGCGATCTCGCTGATCGGCCGCCCGCTGTATGAGGCGTTCGTCAAGGGCTATACCGCCAAGCAGTGGCAGACCGATCCCGTCGAGCTGCCCGCGGCCGTCATCAACCGGCTGCCGGTTCGCTACAACTTCGACAACCGCTACTTCAACGACACCTATGAGGGCCTGCCGGTCGAGGGCTACACGAAGTGGCTGGAGAACATGGCCGCCGACGACCGCATCGAGGTCCGGTTGGACACCGATTGGTTCGACGTCCGCGACGCACTGCGGGCGCAGAGCCCCGACGCCCCGGTGATCTACACCGGGCCGTTGGACCGCTATTTCGACTATGCCGAGGGCCGGTTGGGCTGGCGCACCCTGGATTTCGAACTGGAAGTGCTTCCCACCGGCGATTTTCAGGGCACCCCGGTGATGAACTACAACGACCTCGACGTGCCGTACACCCGCATCCACGAGTTCCGTCATTTCCATCCGGAGCGCGATTACCCGACCGACAAGACCGTGATCATGCGGGAGTTCTCCCGGTTCGCCGCCGACGACGACGAGCCGTACTACCCGATCAACACCGAATCCGACCGCGCGCTCCTGGCCGCCTACCGGACCCGGGCGCGGCAGGAGACCTCCGCGGCGAAGGTCCTGTTCGGTGGCAGGCTGGGCACATACCAATACCTGGACATGCACATGGCGATCGCCAGCGCTCTGGGCATGTACGACAACATCCTGGCGCCACACCTGCGCGACGGGGCGCCGCTGACCGCGACCGAAAGCAGCACAGAATGAGCGAGATTCCCTCCGGCCCGATCGCGGCCGGCGAAACCAAGGCGGTCAGCCTGCTGTCGCGGGTGATCCTCCCGCGACCGGGTGAACCCCTCGACGTCCGCAAGCTCTATATCGAAGAGTCCGACACGAACGCGCGCCGGGCGCATGCACCCACCCGCACCACGCTCGAGATCGGCGCGGAGTCCGAGGTGTCGTTCGCGACGTATTTCAACGCCTTCCCGGCAAGCTACTGGCGGCGCTGGTCGACGCTGGAGTCGGTGGTGCTGCGGGTCGAGTTGACCGGTTCGGCGCGTGTCGACGTCTACCGGTCCAAGGCGACCGGCGCCCGAATCACCGTCGGCGGCACCGAGATCAGCAGCCCGGATGCGACGACGCCGACGTCGGCTGAGTTCGAGATCGGGCTGGACCCGTTCGAAGACGGTGGCTGGATCTGGTTCGACATCACCACCGACAGCAGGTCGACAGTGCACAGCGCGGGCTGGTACGCACCCGTGCCCGCCCCGGGCCGGGCCAGCGTCGCCGTCGGCATCCCGACGTTCAACCGGCCCGCCGACTGTGTCAATGCGCTGGCCGCGCTGACGTCGGATCCGTTGGTGGACAACGTGATCACTGCTGTCATCGTGTCCGATCAGGGCACGAGCAAGGCCAAGGACCATCCGGGGTTCGAGGCAGCTGCCGCAGCACTGGGTACGCGTCTCTCGATACACAACCAGCCCAACCTGGGCGGTTCCGGCGGTTACAGCCGGGTGATGTACGAGGCTCTGAAAAACACCGACTGCGAACAGATTTTGTTCATGGACGACGACATCCGGATCGAGCCCGATTCGATCCTGCGGGCGCTGGCACTCAGCCGGTTCGCCAAGACGCCGACGCTCATCGGCGGTCAGATGCTCAACCTGCAGGAGCCCAGCCACCTGCACGTCATGGGTGAGATGGTCGACTCCGAGAACTTCATGTGGAGCGGTGCGGTCAATACCGAGTACGACCACAACTTCGCCAAGTACTCCCTCGCCGCCGAGGAGGAGTACCGCAGCAAGCTTCTGCACCGGCGTATCGACGTCGACTTCAACGGCTGGTGGATGTGCATGATCCCGCGGCAGGTCGCCGAGGAACTCGGCCAACCGGTGCCGCTGTTCATCAAGTGGGACGACGTCGAGTACGGCCTGCGTGCGGGCGAGCACGGTTATCCCACGGTCACCCTGCCCGGTGCGGCGATCTGGCACATGGCGTGGAGTGACAAGGACGACGCGATCGACTGGCAGGCCTACTTCCACCTGCGTAACCGGTTGGTCGTTGCCGCCATGCACTGGGACGGAAACGTCCGGGGGCTGATCGCCAGCCACATGAAGGCAACCCTCAAACACCTTCTGTGCCTTGAGTATTCGACTGTCGCGATCCAGAACAAGGCGATGGACGATTTCCTCGAGGGGCCCGAGCACATCTTCTCGATCCTCGAGTCGGCATTGCCGGAAGTGCGCCAGCTGCGGTCGCAGTACCCCGACGCCGTCGTGCTGCCCAGTGCGACCGCGCTGCCCACGCCGTCGGACAAGCGGTGGCGCCGCAAAGTCAGCATCCCGACCAACCCGCTGTCGATTTCGATACGCCTCGCACGCGGCGTGGCGCATCAGCTCAGGCCGCACGATCCGGTGCACCACGAGCGGCCCCAGATCAACGTGGCGACCCAGGATGCCCGATGGTTCTCGCTGTCGCGGGTCGACGGCGTCACCGTCACCACCGCCGACGGCCGCGGGGTGGTCTACCGGCAACGCGACCGAGCGAAAATGTTTGCGCTGCTGCGTGCTTCGGCCCGGCGCCAAGTGCTGCTGGCCCGCAAGTTCAATCGGATGCGCAAGGTCTACCGAGACGCGCTGCCGACGCTGTCGAGCAAGGAGAAGTGGGAAACCGTATTGCTCGAGAGCTCCACCAGCCATGGCTGACGTCGAGCCCGTCGCGCCGCCCCCGAGCGGTGAGGTCGCCGCGCTGGTCGCGATCCAATCGACTATGGGTACGCCTCAGGTGATCGAGGTGGCGCGGGCGATGTCGCACTTCGGCGAACATGCCCAGGGCTGGGTCGCGGTGTCGGCGCTCGGTGCGCTGGCCATGCCGAAGCGGCGTCGGGACTGGGTGCTGGTCGGAGCAGGCGCCGTCGCCGCACATGCGGCCGCGATTGCGATCAAGCTGGTGGTGCGCCGCGCGCGCCCCAGTCATCCCGCGGTCGCGGTCAACGTCGGCACGCCCAGCGCGCTGAGTTTTCCCTCGGCGCACGCCACGTCCACGACTGCCGCGGCTATGCTGCTGAGCCGGGCCACCCGCTCACGGCTGCCGCTGGCAGTGGTGCCCGCGATGGCCCTGTCGCGGCTGGTGCTCGGCGTGCATTACCCGACCGACGTGCTCGCAGGGGCGGCGGTCGGCGCCGCTGTTGCGACGACGGCCAGCCGTGTCGTCGCACCGCAGAAGGAGAAGCGGAAATGAGCGCCCATGAGTGAGGGAGCGGCACCGGTCGCCGGACCGCCGAGCAATCTGTTCACCGGGGTCATCAAGGCCATCCGCCCCCGCCAGTGGGTCAAGAACCTTCTCGTGCTGCTCGCCCCTATCGCGGCGCTCGGCGGCAACGTGCAATACGACTACAAAGAGGTCGCGGTCAAGATCCTGATCGCGTTCGCCTCGTTCTCGCTGGCCGCCTCCTGCATTTACCTGGTGAATGATTCGCGGGACGTCGAGGCGGACCGTCAGCATCCGACCAAACGGTTCCGCCCGATCGCCGCGGGTGTGGTTCCCCCGTGGCTGGCCTACACGTTGGCGGTCGTGCTGGGCATCGCTGCGCTCGCACTGTCGCTGCTGGCCTCGGTGAATCTGCTCATCGTGATCGTCGTGTACATCGCCATGCAGCTCGCTTACTGCTTCGGGCTGAAGCACCAAGCGGTGCTGGACATCTGCATCGTGTCCTCGGCATACCTGATCCGCGCCATCGCCGGTGGTGCAGCCGCGGGAATCCCGCTGTCGCAATGGTTCCTGCTGGTCATGACCTTCGGCTCGCTGTTCATGGTGGCCGGAAAGCGTTATGCCGAACTACAACTCGCTGAACGGACCGGCGCCAAGATTCGCAAGTCCCTCGAGAGTTACACCGCCTCCTACCTCCGGTTCGTCTGGACGGTGGCGGCTACCGCGATGGTGGTCTGCTACAGCCTGTGGGCTTTCGAGCGCGACGGTGCCAACGCGTCCTGGTACGCGGTCACGATCATTCCCATCACCATTGCGATCCTGCGGTACGCAGTCGACGTCGACGGCGGATTGGCCGGCGAACCCGAGGACATCGCGTTGAAGGACCGGGTGCTGCAGCTGCTGTTGCTGGCGTGGATCGGGACCATCGGTGCAGCGATCGCCTTCAGTTGAGTACCTGACGCCCGAACCGGTTTCGGCCGCGCCGACGGAGCGCCGCCTGGCCCGGGTGAGCCTCTGGGTGGGTGTCGTGGTGACGGCGGCGCTGTGGACGTGGGGTGCCTGGCAGCGCCGCTGGATCGCCGACGACGGCCTGATTGTGCTGCGCACGGTGCGCAACCTGCTGGCAGGCAATGGGCCGGTGTTCAACGCCGGCGAGCGGGTGGAATCCAACACCTCCACGCTGTGGACCTATCTGAACTATCTCGGCGCGCTGATCGCAGGCCCGGTTCAGTTGGAATACGTGGCGCTGGCGCTTGCGCTGAGCTTGTCGGTCGCCGGGGTGGTCCTGATGATGCTGGGCACCGCAAGACTTTTCGCGCCCGGACTGGTCGGTCGCCGGGCCGTGCTGCTGCCCGCCGGGGCCTTGGTCTACATCGCGATCCCCCCCGCACGGGACTTTGCCACCTCGGGTCTGGAGAACGGACTCGTGCTGGCCTGGATCGGCTTGCTGTGGTGGATGATGGTCTGCTGGGCGCAGGCGCCTCGGTTACAGCGCGGCGGTCCCGTCTTCACCGCCGCGCTGGCATTCGTCGCAGGCCTGAGCGTGCTGGTGCGACCCGAACTCGCCCTGATCGGCGGCCTCGCGTTGGTCATGATGCTCGTCGCGGCCCGCGGCTGGATCGCCCGAGTGATCATCCTGGTCGCCGGTGGCTTGTTCCCGGTGGGCTATCAGATCTTCCGGATGGGTTACTACGCACTGCTTTTCCCACAGACCGCGCTGGCCAAGGATGCCTCGGGGGACAAGTGGGGGCAGGGCATGATCTATCTGGCCAACTTCAACCAGCCCTATGCGTTGTGGCTGGCGGCGCTGCTGGTGATCGCACTGGGCGCGGTGGTGGTCGCCGCGCGCGACACCTCGCCGCGGGCCGGCGCGCCGGATGCGTCCGGCGACCGCAGCCGGTGGGCGCGCAGAATCCAAAGTCCCACTGCCGTAGTGATTTTCATGCTTGTCAGTGGCCTGCTGCAGGCGCTGTACTGGATTCGGCAAGGCGGTGACTTCATGCACGGCCGGGTGTTGTTGACGCCGCTGTTCTGCCTGCTGACTCCCGTCGCGGTGATTCCGGTCGTGCTGCCCGACCGCATCGCCTTCTCGCGCGAACGCGCCACGGTGCTCGCGGGCGCGACGATCGCACTGTGGCTGGGGCTGGTGGGCTGGTCGCTGTGGGCGGCGAACTCGCCGGGCCTGGGGCCCGATGCCACCCGGGTCACCTATTCGGGCATCGTCGACGAGCGGCGGTTCTACTCGCAGGCCACCGGGCACGCTCACCCGCTGACCGCCGCCGACTACCTGGACTACCCGCGGATGCGCGCGGTGCTCACCGCGATCGCCAACACACCCGATGGTGCGCTGCTGCTGCCGTCGGGGAACTACGACCAGTGGGACGTGGTGCCCGCCTACCCGCCACCACCACCTCCGCCGGGTGTCTCGATGGATACCTGGCGTCGCCAAATAGCACCGCACACAGTGTTTTTCACAAACCTCGGCATGCTCGGGATGAACGTCGGGCTGAACGTGAGGGTGATCGACCAGATCGGTCTGGCCAACCCGATCGCTGCGCACACCGCGCGCCTGGAAGACGCCCGGATCGGCCACGACAAGAACCTCTTCCCGGACTGGGCGGTGGCCGAGGGCCCGTGGCTCAAGGAGCATCCATACGTGCCGCCGTATCTCGACGAGGGGTGGATCGCCGAGGCCGAGGTGGCGCTGGGGTGCCCCGAGACCGAGGCGATGCTCAATTCCATCCGGAGCCCGCTGGGTTTTCGCCGGTTCATGTCAAATGTGTTGCATGCGCTCGATTTCACCCAATATCGCATCGATCGCGTTCCGCAGTACGAGTTGGCGCGTTGCGGCCTTGCGGAGCCGCCGTTGAAGGGCACCCCGTACACGGGCCTGCCTGCCACAGGCCCCTGACCGCCCCGGCTGACCGTCCCGTCAGTTTGTGGCTCCGCAGTGTGGCCAAAGTGGGCCGAGTGCAAGATGTTACGTGTGACACACGCCCGACATCGGCGAGCAGCCGCGAGGCACCCGTCCGGTGCAGCGGGTTTCATGATTGCGTCGCCTGCGCGGTAGTTTAGTTTGCCAGCCGGGCTCCAGCCGGTAACGCTGCGGTCAGTTCGCGGCGATACACAGGTCGAGTGTGACAGCGCTTGGCGAAACCAATGTCAACGTCGACAGTGGTTCTGCCGTGCCGTGAACGAATGAGTTGAGCAACCGATGGTTCGTGCCGTGAGAGCCTCCCTCGCCGCCGTCCTACTGATGACCGCGCTGGCGACGGTGACGGGCGTGGTCCCGCACGCCAAAGCGTTCTCCCGAGAAGGCCTTCCGGTCGAGTACCTGGACGTGTACTCGCCGTCGATGGGCCGCAACATCCGCGTCGAGTTCCAGGGAGCTGCCGGGCCGGCGACATCGGGCGGAGCGGCCGCCGCCGGCTCGAAGGCCGTCTACCTGCTCGACGGTCTGCGTGCCCAGGACGACTACAGCGGCTGGGACATCAACACCCCCGCGTTCGAGTGGTTCTACGACTCCGGAGTCTCGGTGGTCATGCCCGTCGGTGGGCAGTCCAGCTTCTACAGCGACTGGTACTCGCCGTCGAGCTTCAACAAGCAGCCCTACACCTACAAGTGGGAGACGTTCCTCACCAGCGAGCTGCCGCAATGGCTGGCCGCCAACAAGCAGGTGTCGTCGACCGGAAATGCTGTCGTCGGCCTCTCGATGTCGGGTGGTGCCGCGCTGATCTTGTCGGCTTATCACCCGCAGCAGTTCGTCTACGCGGCCTCGCTGTCGGGCTTTCTCAATCCGTCGGCGCTGCTGATGCAGCAAGCCATCCGGGTGGCGATGCTCGACGCCGGCGGCTACAACGTCGACAACATGTGGGGCCCGCCCTGGGATCCGGCCTGGAAACGCAATGACCCGGTGGTCCAGGCCGCGGTGATCGCGCACAACGGCACCCGGCTGTGGATCTACTGCGCCCCTGGTGGGCAGACCGATCTCGATGTCGGCGCCGACGCGGGCGCGGCGCTGAGCGCCACCAGCCTGGAGTCGATGGCGATCAAGAGCAACAAAGATTTTCAGGCCGCCTACACCGCGGCCGGCGGCACCAACGCCACGTTCGATTTCCCGCCGTCGGGCAACCACTCCTGGCCCTACTGGGGAGCGCAACTCGCGGCACTGAAACCCGACCTCATCGCCACAATCAACCGGTGAGGGGACGGTCACGACAACATCTCCGAAGAGGAACGATCACGTCACTTGTGGTTGACTACCAGGGCACGGCTGCGTGGATCGCATGCGGTGCGGCCCCCGAAAAAGGATGGAAATACATGAAGTTCGTTGAGAAGTTGCGCGGCGTTTGGCTGCGCCGGCTGACAGTCGCTGCCGCGGCTGCCGCCGTGCTGCCCGGCCTGATCGGCGTCGTCGGCGGCTCCGCAACGGCGGGAGCATTCTCCAAGCCCGGCCTCCCGGTCGAGTACCTCGAAGTGCCGTCCGCAGGCATGGGACGCGACATCAAGGTCCAGTTCCAGAGCGGCGGCCCCAACTCGCCCGCGGTCTACCTGCTCGACGGTCTGCGCGCGCAGGACGACTTCAACGGCTGGGACATCAACACCCCCGCGTTCGAGTGGTACTACAACTCCGGCCTGTCGGTCATCATGCCCGTCGGTGGCCAGTCCAGCTTCTACTCGGATTGGTACAAGCCCGCGTGCGGCAAGGCCGGTTGCCAAACCTACAAGTGGGAGACGTTCCTGACCCAGGAGCTGCCTACCTGGCTGGCCGCCAACCGTCAGGTCAAGCCGACCGGCAGCGCCGCAGTCGGTCTGTCCATGGCCGGCTCGGCCGCGCTGACGCTGGCGATCTACCACCCCGAGCAGTTCCCGTACGCGGCGTCGCTGTCGGGCTTCCTGAACCTCTCCGAGGGTTGGTGGCCGGCGCTGGTGAACATCTCGATGGGTGACGCCGGCGGCTTCAAGGCCAATGACATGTGGGGCCCGACCGAGGACCCGAACAGTGCCTGGAAGCGCAACGACCCGTTCGTCAACATGCAGAAGCTGATCGCCAACAACACTCGCATCTGGATCTACTGCGGTAACGGCAAGCCGTCGGAGCTGAGCTCGGGTGTGAGCGCGGGCAACCTGTTCAACGCGAAGTTCCTCGAGGGCTTGACGTTGCGTACCAACAAGACCTTCAGGGACACCTATCTCGCTGACGGCGGCACGAACGGCGTCTTCAACTTCCCGGCCGACGGTGTGCACGACTGGCCGTACTGGGGACAGCAGCTGCAGCAGATGAAGCCGGACATTCAGCGCGTGCTCGGGGCCTCCCCGGCACCTGCTCCGGCACCTGCCGGCTGACGGATCGCACTCGGTCAACGGCGACGGCCCACACGGGTCGTCGCCGTTGCCGTATCCGAACCACCCCGCTCAGCGGTGTGGTTCACTACCGTGCAGGTGGGGCGGGGCTGGAAAATCGACGAGTCGACATTGAGGTGACCATGAAGAGTCTGTCGGGCCTGTTTCGGGGAGTATGCGCCGCGGTTCTGGCGCTGGGCTTGTGGGGTGCCACCGCACCGACCGGCCACGCAGCCGACGTCGAATATCTGATGGTGCCGTCGCCGGCCATGGGCCGCGATATCCCGGTCGCATTCATGGGCGGCGGTCCGCACGCCGTGGTGCTGCTGGACGCGTTCAACGCCGGCGACCCGGTCAGCAACTGGGTCACCGCGGGCAACGCGTTCAACACGCTGGCCGGTAAGGGCGTCTCCGTGGTGGCTCCGGCCAGCGGTGCGTTCACCCTCTACACCAACTGGGAGGCCGACGGCACCCGGCAGTGGGAGACCTTCCTGTCTGACGAGCTGCCCAGCTGGCTGGCCGCCAACAAGGGGCTGGCCCCCGGTGGGCACGCCATCGTCGGCGCCGCCCAGGGCGGTCTCGGCGCCATGATGGAGGCGACGTTCCACCCGGACCGCTACCGCTACGCCGGTTCGCTGTCGGGTTTCCTGACCCCGTCGAATACGTTCATGAACGGCGCGATCACCGCCGGTATGAACGAGTTCGGCGGCGTGAACACCCAGGCCATGTGGGGTGCCGCGCAGCTGGGCCGGTGGAAGTGGCATGACCCCGAGGTGCACGTGCAGCTGCTGGTCGACAACAACACCCGGCTGTGGGTGTTCAGCCCGCAGACGACGACCTGCAGCGACGTTCCGGCGATGATCGGCTACTGCGATCTGGCCCAGGGCAGCAACCGGACCTTTTATGCGCATTACCGGGCCGTGGGTGGCCGCAACGGCCACTTCGACTTCCCGGCCGGCGGCAATCACGACTGGGGCAACTGGGCGGGGCAGCTGGCCGCGATGTCGGGAGATGTTGTCGCGGCTATCAAATAGCTCGCGCCTGACACCCCAGGTCAGCGCGAACTGTTAACGTTCCGCAATCTTGCGGTGCTCTGGGGCGGGCATGCCCAGCCGGTACCGTGGAGACGTGCAGCGCTCGGTCCATCGTGTGAACGGCAGCGGCGTCAACGCCACCGCTGCCGGCACCGTCCGGCACGCACTGCTGATGGCCGGCCTGCTCGGCTCGTCGACTCTGCTGATGGTGGCCTGCAGCTCCGGCGAGGACCTGGTGACCACGGCCGCGCCACCCCCCACGCAGACGCACGGCGCCGTTCACGGTCAGGGTGCGCCGCTGCCGGCAGATGCCGACCTGCAGTCCGCCAAGTTCAATGTCACGCCGACCCAGCGGGGGTTCCTCGACGCACTCGCTGCCGCCGGCGTGCATCCATCAAGTGAGCTGGAAGCATTGAGCATCGGTTCCCATGTCTGTCAGGCCCATGCGGCCGGTCAAAGTGACCAGGCGGTGTGGGACTACATTGCTCCGATGGTGCGCAGTGACGTCGTCGACGCGGGATCGCCGCCGCACACTGCCCCCGATCCGCAGGTGACCGCGGCCACGGCCGACTACATCCGGATCGCTACCCAGCGGCTCTGCTAGCAGGAAGATCACCTCCCCTCAATGGCTCGAAACTCCCGAACCAACCGCCGACGTCACCGCATTCTCGGACTGATCGCCGCGGGCGCCATGGCCGCCGCGGTGGCACTGATCGTCGCGATCATCGTCATCGTCGCCCGCAGGCCCGAAGCGCCGCCGACGGCGGTGCCCCCGACCGCGCTGCCGCCAACCAGTTCCCCCGGCCAGCACAAGCCGCGGCCGGAATTCCAGGACGCCAGTTGCCCGGACGTTCAGATGATCGCGATCCCCGGCACCTGGGAGTCGTCGCCGACCGACGACCCGCTGAACCCGACGCAGTTCCCGCGGTCGCTGATCCTCAACGTCACCGCACCGATCGCCGGCCAGTTCGGCCGGGACCGCGTCGAGGTGTACACCGTTCCCTACACCGCGCAGTTCCACAATCCGCTGTCGCAGGACAACCAGATGTCCTACAACGACAGTCGCGCCGAAGGCACCCGCAACGCGGTCAAGGCCATGACCGACATGAACAACCGCTGCCCCCTGACCAGTTATGTGATCGCCGGTTTCTCGCAGGGCGCGGTCATCGGTGGTGACATCGCCAGCGATATCGGCAACGGGCGCGGCCCGGTCGACGAGGACCTGGTGCTTGGTGTGACGTTGATCGCCGACGGCCGTCGCCAGGCAGGCGTCGGGCAGGACATCGGCCCCAATCCGCCGGGTGAAGGCGCCGAGATCACGCTGCAGGAGGTCCCGGTGTTGTCCGCGATGGGCCTGACCATGACGGGGGCCCGCCCGGGTGGCTTCGGCGCGCTGAACAACCGGACCAACGAGATCTGCGCTTCCGGGGACCTGATCTGCGCTGCGCCCCAGCAAGCGTTCAACATCACGAATCTGCCGACCACGCTCGATGTATTGGCCGGCGGCGCCGGACAACCCGTGCACGCGCTCTACAACACGCCGCAGTTCTGGAACCTCGACGGGCAAACGTCCACGCAGTGGACACTGAATTGGGCGCGCGATCTGATCGAGAACGCGCCTCATCCAAAACATGGATGACGTGGGAGCTTCGTCGGCCGATGGATTTGGCCGCCGCCGCGACTACGCCTAACATTAAGAAGAAAATAAGAGCTGCATGCGTCAGCTGTCGGTCCGGGCGTCCACGCGTCCGAGCCGACAGGGCGCCGGCCCACAGGGCCACCGAGGTCCCCGATGGACCTGGGATGGATCGGTACGATCTGTGAGGTTTGGGGCCCTAAGACGCAGGGCGAACGGTGGCGCGACGTCGTGCGCGGCCGCCGCAGGGCCCGCACAGGTGTGTTCTGACAGGAGACTGGTATGCCGTTCCACAACCCGTTCATCAAGAACGGACTGATCACCTTCCCCGAGGGCGCCAGTGTGATCAAGCACGTGGAGCGTTGGGCCAAGGTGCGCGGTGACAAGATCGCCTACCGTTTCCTCGATTTCTCCGTCGAACGTGACGGCGTCGTCCGCGAACTGACCTGGGCCGACTTCGGTGCCCGAAATCGCGCTGTCGCCGCCCGCCTACAGCAGGTCACCCAGCCCGGCGACCGCGTCGCCATCCTGTGCCCGCAGAACCTCGACTACCTGGTCGCGTTCTTCGGCACGATGTACTCCGGGCGCATCGCGGTCCCGCTGTTCGACCCGGCCGAGCCCGGCCACGTCGGCCGGTTGCACGCCGTGCTGGACGATTGCGGCGCGTCGGCGATCCTGACCACCACCGACTCCGCCGAAGGTGTGCGCAAGTTCTTCCGCAGCCGCCCGGCCAAAGAGCGCCCCCGCGTTATCGCCGTGGACGCGGTCCCCAACGAAGTCGGTGCGACGTGGGAGCCGTTCAATGCGGTCGACGAGAACACCATCGCCTACCTGCAGTACACCTCGGGTTCCACCCGGATCCCCAGCGGTGTGCAGATCACTCACCTGAACATGGCCACCAACGTCGTGCAGGTGATCGAGGCCCTCGAGGGTGAGGAGGGCGACCGGGGTGTGTCCTGGCTGCCGTTCTTCCACGATATGGGTCTGGTGACTGCGCTGCTGCCGGCGATGATCGGCCACTACTTCACGTTCATGACGCCTGCGGCCTTCGTCCGCCGTCCCGGCCGCTGGATCCGCGAACTCGCCTACCGCGAAGGCGACACCGGTGGCGCCATCTCCGTGGCCCCGAACTTCGCGTTCGACCATGCCGCCGCGCGTGGCGTTCCGAAGGACGACGAAGAGCCGCTGGATCTGTCCCACGTCAAGGCGATCCTCAACGGCAGCGAGCCGATCTCGGCCGCCACCGTCCAGCGCTTCAACGACGCCTTCCGTCCGTTCGGCTTCCAGCCCAAGGCCATCAAGCCGTCCTACGGCCTGGCCGAGGCAACCCTGTTCGTGTCGACCACCCCGGCGGCCGAAGAACCCAAGATCGTCTCGGTCGACCGTGACGAACTGAACGCGGGCCGGTTCGTCGTGGTGCCCGACGATTCACCCAAGGCAGTGGCCCAGGCCTCGGCAGGCAAGATCGGCGTCGCCGAGTGGGCGGTCATCGTCGACAACGACGCCGCCACCGAGCTCGCCGACGGACAGATCGGTGAGATCTGGATCAGCGGCCAGAACATGGGCACCGGCTACTGGAACAAGCCGGACGAGACCATCGCGACGTTCCAGAACATCCTCAAGTCGCGGACCAGCCCGTCGCACGCCGAGGGTGCCGCCGACGAGGCGACCTGGGTGCGTACCGGCGACCTCGGGGCGTTCTACGACGGCGACCTGTACATCACCGGCCGCGTCAAGGACCTGGTGATCATCGACGGCCGCAACCACTACCCGCAGGACCTGGAGTACTCCGCGCAGGAGGCCACGAAGGCGGTGCGGACCGGTTTCGTCGCCGCGTTCTCGGTGCCGGCCAACCAGCTGCCGGACGAGGTATTCGACAACGCCCACGCCGGGCTCAAGCGCAACGCCGACGACAGCTCCGAGCAACTGGTGATCGTCGCGGAGCGCGCGCCGGGTTCACACAAGATGGAGATGGGCCCGATCTCCGACGACATCCGCGCCGCCATCGCGGTACGCCACGGCGTGACGGTCCGCGACGTCCTGCTGACTCCGGCGGGTGCGATCCCGCGTACCTCCAGCGGCAAGATCGGCCGGCGAGCCTGCCGGTCGGCGTACCTCGACGGCACCCTGCGCAGCGGGAAGGTGGCCAATGCCTTCCCTGACGAATCGGAATGACGACCGAACGAAAGACTCAACCGATGAAGGGGAGTTCGCCCCTTCGCACGAGGTGAGGCTCTATGTCTGAATCAGAAACGCCCGAAACGCCCGACGAGATCACGTTGGCTCCCGAGAAGGAGCTGACTCCGGCCCGCACCGACATGACGGTGCCGGAGATGCGCGAATGGCTGCGCAACTGGGTGGCCAACGCAACGGGGCAGGCGCCTGACGCGGTCGACGAGTCTACCCCGATGGTGGAATTGGGACTGTCCTCGCGGGACGCGGTCGCGATGGCCAGCGATATCGAGGATCTGACCGGTGTGACGCTGACCGCGACGGTGGCCTTCCGCCACCCGACCATCGAGTCGCTCGCCACGGTGATCATCGAGGGTGAGCCCGAGGTCGAATTCGACGACGCCGGCGAGGATTGGTCGCGCGCCGCCGATGTCGAGGACATCGCGATCGTCGGCGTCGCCACCCGCTTCCCCGGCGACATGAACACTCCTGGCGAGATGTGGCAGGCGCTGCTCGAGGGCCGCGATGCGATCACCGACCTGCCCGACGGACGCTGGTCGGAGTTCCTGGCCGAACCGCGCATCGCCGAGCGGGTCGCCAAGGCCGCCACCCGCGGCGGATACCTCAGCGACATCAAGGGATTCGACGCCGAGTTCTTCGCGCTGTCGAAGATGGAAGCCGACAACATCGATCCGCAGCAGCGGATGGCGCTCGAGCTGACCTGGGAGGCGTTGGAGAACGCCCGCATCCCCGCATCGAGCCTGCGCGGGACCAACGTGGCCGTCTACATCGGTGCGTCCAACAACGACTACCAGTTCCTCGCGGTGGCCGACCCGACGACCGCGCACCCGTACGCGATCACCGGCACCACGAGTTCGATCATCGCCAATCGGGTGTCTTATTTCTACGACTTCCGCGGCCCCTCAATGGCTTTGGACACCGCCTGCTCGAGCTCGCTGGTCGCCGCCCACCAGGGTGTCCAGGCGCTGCGGACCGGTGAAGCCGACGTGGCCGTGGTCGGCGGCGTCAACGCCATGATCACCCCGCTGGTCACGATCGGATTCGACGAGGTCGGCGGCGTGCTTGCGCCCGACGGCCGAATCAAGTCGTTCTCCTCGGACGCCAACGGCTACTCGCGCTCTGAGGGTGGCGGCATGCTGTTGCTCAAGCGCCTCAGCGACGCCCGCCGAGACGGGGACGAGATCCTCGCCGTCATCGCAGGCAGCGCGATCAACCACGACGGCCGGTCCAACGGCATGCTCGCACCCAACCCGGACGCGCAGGCCGACGTGCTGCGCAAGGCCTACAAGGACGCCGGGATCAACCCGCGCAGCGTCGACTACATCGAGGCGCACGGCACCGGAACCATCCTCGGTGATCCGATGGAGGCCGACGCGCTCGGTCGTGTCGTCGGCCGGGGCCGCCCCGCCGATCAGCCCGCCCTGCTGGGCGCGGTGAAGTCCAACCTCGGTCACCTGGAGTCGGCGGCCGGTGCGGCAAGCCTGGCCAAGGTGGCATTGTCGTTGCGCCACAACAAGGTTCCGCCGTCGATCAACTACGCCGGGCCCAACCCGTACATCGATTTCGACGCCGTCCGGCTGCGGGTGGTCGACAAGGTCACCGACTGGCCGCGCTACAGCGGTCATGCGATCGCCGGTGTCTCCGGATTCGGCTTCGGCGGTGCCAACGCCCACCTGGTGGTGCGCGAGGTGTTGCCGTCGGATCTCGTTGACCCGCAAGTGGAATCCGCACCGGCCGAACAGAAGGCCACCTCCGAAGCCGACGCCGTCTACGTCGGCGGGGTCCGGATGGACGAGTACGGCGAGTTCGTCGACGAAGAGGAGATTGCCGAGGAGTACGCCTCGGCCGTCGCATACGACGACGAGCCGGAGCTGCCCGGTCTGACCGATGAGGCCTTGGAACTGATCGAGGCCGCACGCGCCGAATGGGAAGCCTCTGATAAGCCGGTTCCTGTTGTGCCGCTGGCTATTTCGGGCTTCCTGACCTCGCGCAAGCGTGCGGCGGCCGCCGAACTGGCCGACTGGATCGACAGCCCGGCAGGCCGCGCGGCATCGCTGGAGTCGATCGGCCGTTCGCTGTCGCGGCGCAATCACGGCCGTTCGCGGGCTGTGGTGATGGCGCACGATCACGATGAGGCCATCAAGGGTCTGCGTGCCATCGCCGACGGCAAGCAGAGTCCGCTGGTGTACAGCGCCGACGGCCCGGTGACCAACGGTCCGGTGTGGGTACTGGCCGGATTCGGTGCCCAGCACCGCAAGATGGGCAAGGAACTGTATCTGCGCGATCCGGTGTTCGCCGAGTGGATCAACAAGGTCGACGCACACATTCAGGACGAGCGCGGTTACTCGGTCGTCGAGCTGATCCTCGACGACGCGATCGACTACACCAATGAGACCTGCGAATACCCCATCGAAGTGGTCCAGACGGTGATCTTCGCCATCCAGATCGCACTCGGTGAACTGCTCAAGCACCACGGCGCCAAACCCGGTGCGGTAGTGGGCCAGTCGCTCGGTGAGGCGGCCGCCGCCTACTTCGCCGGTGGTCTGTCGCTGGCCGACGCCACCCGCACCATCTGCTCGCGCGCGCACCTCATGGGTGAGGGCGAGGCGATGCTGTTCGGTGAGTACATCCGGCTGATGGCACTGGTCGAATACTCGGCCGACGAGATCAAGACCGTGTTCTCCGATTACCCGGGACTGGAGGTATGCGTCTACGCCGCCCCCACCCAGACGGTCATCGGCGGCCCGCCGGACCAGATCGACGCGATCGTCGCCCGCGCGGAATCCGAAGGCAAGTTCGCCCGCAAGCTCCAGACCAAGGGCGCCAGCCACACTCAGCAGATGGACCCGCTGCTCGGTGAGTTGTCCGCCGAGATCCAGGGCATCGAGGCGCACCCGCTGCACACCGGCTATTTCTCAACGGTGCACGAGGGCAGCTACATCCGCCCGGGCGGCGAGCCGATCCACGATGTGGAGTACTGGAAGAAGGGACTGCGGCACAGCGTCTACTTCACCCACGGCATCCGCAACGCCGTGGACAACGGCCACACCACGTTCCTGGAGCTGGCACCGAACCCGGTGGCGCTCATGCAGGTTGGCCTGACCACCGCGGCCGCCGGACTGCACGACGGACAGTTGATCGCGACACTGGCCCGCAAGCAGGACGAGGTCGAGTCGATGCTGGCCGCGATGGCGCAGCTCTACGTCTACGGCCACGATCTGGACTTCCGCACCCTCTTCGAGGCCGGCGAGTACGCCGAGATCCCGCCGACCCGGTTCAAGCGCAAGCCGCACTGGCTCGACGCGCAGTTCACCGGAGACAGCTCGGTGATGATGCCGGGCAACCACGTGGCCACTCCCGACGGCCGCCACGTCTGGGAGTACTCGCCGAAGGGGCAGGCCGACCTGGCTGCTCTGGTGAAATCTGCTGCAGCGCAGGTTCTTCCGGACGCCAAATTGACCGCATCCGAGCAGCGCGCGGTGCCTGGCGACGGAGCCCGGCTGGTCACCACGCTGACCCGCCATCCCGGTGGCGCCTCGGTGCAGGTGCACGCGCGCATCGATGAATCCTTCACGCTGATCTACGACGCCGTCGTCACGCGCGGCGGTGCGGTCTCGGCGTTGCCGTCCGCGGTCGCGACCGGTGTCGCGGTGAGCACTCCGGCCGTCGAGGCCCCCGCCGACGAGCCGGACGACGACGCAGAAATCCTGTCCGACAACCTGACCGCGGGCGCCGGCCTGGCCGCCGGCTTCGCGAAGTGGTCGCCGGATTCGGGTGAGACGGTGCACGACCGGCTCGCGGCGATCGTCGGCGGCGCCATGGGCTACGAGCCCGAGGACCTGCCGTGGGAGGTCCCGCTGATCGAGCTGGGGCTGGATTCGCTGATGGCGGTGCGGATCAAGAACCGCGTCGAGTACGACTTCGACCTGCCGCCGATCCAGTTGACCGCGGTACGGGACGCCAACCTCTACGCCGTCGAGAAGCTCGTCGAATACGCGGTCGAGCATCGCGACGAGGTCGAAGATCTGGCCGAGGCGCAGAAGGGCAAGACCGCCGAGGAGATCGCCGCCCAGCAGGCCGAGATGATGGGCGGCGCCAGCACGGTCGCCGAACTCGAGGCCAAGCTCGCCGAGGCGGGTCACCCGATCGCCACCGAAGCCGAGCCTCAGGCCGAACCCGACCTCCCCCCGCCGCCGACTGACCCGGCTGGGCCGGGGAAGGCCAAGTCCACCGCCGCAGCCGCGGCCGCGAAGGTGCTCACCCAGGAGGCTGTCACCCAGGCGCTCGGCGCCGATGTCCCGCCGCGGGACGCCGCCGAGCGCGTGACATTCGCGACGTGGGCGATCGTCACCGGCAAGTCGCCCGGTGGCATCTTCAATGAGTTGCCCGCAGTCAACGACGAGACCGCCACCAAGCTGGCCGACCGGCTCTCCGAGCGCGCCGAAGGCACCATCAGTGTCGACGACGTGAAGTCCGCCAAGACGATTGAGGCACTGGCCACCATCGTTCGGGCCCAGCTCGAAGAAGGCGTGGTCGACGGGTTCGTGCGCACCCTGCGTGCGCCGAAAGAGGGCAGCAGGCATGTCCCGGTGTTCGTCTTCCACCCGGCCGGCGGGTCGACCGTGGTCTACGAACCGCTGCTCAAGCGGCTTCCCGCGGACACTCCGGTCTACGGTCTGGAACGCGTCGAGGGCTCGATCGAGGAGCGCGCGGCCGAGTACGTGCCCAAGCTGATGGAGATCGGCGGCAAGGGCCCCTACATCCTCACCGGCTGGTCGCTGGGCGGGGCGCTGGCCTACGCCTGCGCGGTCGGCCTCAAGCGCAACGGTTGCGACGTCCGCTTCGTCGGATTGATCGACACGGTGCGCGCCGGCGAGGAGGTGCCGCAGACCAAGGAGGAGATCCGGGCCCGCTGGGACCGCTACGCGGTGTTCGCCTCGCGGACCTTCAACGTCGAGATTCCCGAAATCCCTTACGAGGAGCTCGAACAACTCGACGACGAAGGTCAGGTCCGGTTCGTCCTGGACGCCGTCAAAGAGGCCGGGGTGGATATCCCGGGCGGCATCATCGAGCACCAGCGGACGTCCTACCTGGACAACCGGGCCCTGGACACCGCCACGATCGAGCCCTACGACGGACACGTCACGCTCTACATGGCGGACCGCTATCACGACGACGCGATCATGTTCGAACCGCGCTACGCCGTCCGCCAACCTGACGGCGGCTGGAGCGAATTCGTCGACGACTTGGAGATCGTGCCCATCGGGGGCGAGCACATCCAAGCCATCGACGAGCCGTACATCGCCAAGGTCGGGGCCCATATGAGCGAAGCGATCAACCGTATCGACGCCGAGGAGAACGAGGCCAAGTGACCGCCGTAACAACTGCCGAAAAACTCGCCGAACTCCGCGAAAAGCTGGAGCTCGCCAAGGAACCGGGCGGTGAGGCGGTCGCCGCGAAGCGCGACAAACGCGGCATCCCCAGTCCGCGGGCGCGAATCCACGCGCTGCTGGATCCGGGTAGCTTCCTCGAGATCGGCGCGCTGGCCCGCACGCCTGGCGACCCGAACGCGTTGTACGGCGACGGCGTGGTCACCGGGCACGGCACCATCAACGGCCGTCCGGTGGGTGTGTTCAGCCACGACTACACCGTGTTCGGTGGCTCGGTGGGAGAGATGTTCGGCCGCAAGGTGTCCCGCCTGATGGAGTGGGTGGCGATGGTCGGCTGCCCGATCATCGGTATCAACGACTCCGGTGGCGCCCGCATCCAGGACCTGGCCACGTCGTTGGCCTGGTACGCCGAGCTCGGCCGTCGCCATGAGCTGCTGTCCGGTCTGGTGCCGCAGATCTCGATCATCCTGGGCAAGTGCGCCGGTGGTGCGGTGTATTCGCCGATCCAGACCGACCTCATCGTGGCCGTGCGCGACCAGGGGTACATGTTCGTCACCGGCCCTGACGTCATCAAGGACGTCACCGGTGAGGATGTCACCCTCGACGAGCTCGGCGGCGCCGACGCTCAGGCCAAGTACGGCAACATCCATCAGGTCGTCGACTCGGAGAAGGACGCCTTCACCTACGTCCGCGATTACTTGCAGTTCTTGCCGGCCAACACCTTTGACGATGCCCCCGTGATCAATCCGGGTCTGGAGCCGGAGATCACCCCGCACGATCTGGAACTCGACAGCCTGGTGCCGGACGCGGACAACACCGCCTACGACATGCACGAGATCCTGCTGCGGATCTTCGACGACGGTGACTTCCTCGAGGTCGCCTCGCAAGCCGGCCAGGCGATCATCACCGGGTTCGCCCGCGTCGACGGCCGCCCGGTCGGGGTGATCGCCAACCAGCCGATGCACATGTCGGGCGCCATCGACAACGAGGCGTCCGACAAGGCCGCCCGGTTCGTGCGGTTCTGCGACGCGTTCAACACGCCCCTGGTCTTCGTCGTCGACACCCCCGGCTTCCTGCCCGGTGTCGAGCAGGAGAAGAACGGCATCATCAAGCGCGGCGGCCGGTTCCTCTACTCCGTCGTCGAGGCCGACGTGCCGAAGGTGACCATCACCATCCGCAAGTCCTATGGCGGCGCGTATGCGGTGATGGGGTCCAAGCAGCTCACGGCTGACTTCAACTTCCTGTGGCCGACGGCGCGCATCGCGGTGATCGGCGCCGAGGGCGCGGCCCAGCTGATCGTGAAGCGCTTCCCCGACCCGACGGCTCCGGAAGTGCAGGAGATCAGGCGCCAATTCATCGAGGGGTACAACCGCGACATGGCAACGCCGTACGTGGCTGCCGAGCGCGGCTATGTCGACGCGGTGATCGAGCCGCATCAGACTCGCCTGCAGCTGCGCGGCGCCATGCGGATTCTGCGGGACAAGCAGATCCTGCGCGTGCAGCGCAAGCATGGTCTGATCCCGATCTAACCCGCCGTCGGGGTTATCCCCAGGGTTTACTCACACCTGTGTAATTCGCGTCCGGCGGCACCGGCCGATGGCAAAGTTGACGAAACGTCGGTGATCGGGAGCGTGCCCGCCTTACCGTGGGTCGGTGACCACCCCGAAGATCGAGCTGGCCGCCATCGGCCACGACGGCCGCCACCTTTACACCTGCCCGCTGTGTGAGGCCATGTGCGGCTTGGAGATTCAGGTTTCCGATGGCCGCGTCGACAGCATCCGCGGCAACCAGGACGACGTCTGGAGCCGGGGACACCTGTGCCCGAAAGGCGCGTCGCTGGGCGCCATCCATGAAGACCCGGACCGGATCCGTAAGCCGATGGTCAAGGTCGACGGACAGTGGCAGGAGGTCAGCTGGGACGCCGCCTTCCGGCGCTGCACCGAACTGCTGGCCCCGGTGATCGCCGAGCACGGCATCGGCGCGGTCACCTGCTATACCGGCAACCCGCTGGCGCACTCGTTCTCGCTGGGCCGCTACACCGGCGTCCTGCTGGGCATGTCGGGAATCCCGGTCAGCTACTCACCGGGCACCGTCGACCAGTGGCCCAAGAACCTCTCCTCGCATCTGATGTACGGCAACTGGTGGGGATTCCCGGTTCCCGACATCGAACGCACCGACCTGCTGGTCGTGATGGGCGCGAATCCGGCCGCCTCGCAAGGCTCGTTGCTCGCCGCCCCCGATGTGATGGGGATCCTCGGCCGCATCGACAACGTGATCGTGATCGACCCCGTCCGCACCGCGACCGCGGCGAAGGCCGACGAATGGTTGCCGATCACTCCGGGCACCGACGCCGCGCTGCTGTTGGCCGTCGTGCACACGTTGTTCGACGAAGACCTGGTCCGTCTGGGCCGACTCGCCGACCACATCGACGGCGTTGAGACCCTGCGGGCGTCCGCAGCCGACTGGTCACCGGAGCGGGTAGCCCCGGTCACCGGTATCGACGCTGATCGCATCAAGCACCTCGCCCGCCAACTGGCGGGCACTGAACGAGCCGTGGTGTACGGGCGAATCGGGTTGTGCAATCAGGAATTCGGCAGTCTGGCCAGCTGGCTGGTCGACGTCGTCAACATCCTGACGGGCCACTTCGACACCCCGGGCGGCGCGATGTTCCCCCGGCCCGCGGTCTGGACGGTCACCGCCCAGCCGCAACCCGGTCTCGAGGGCGGGCTGCCCGAGTTCGGCCGCTGGCAGACCCGGGTACGCGGCGCCAAGGAGGTCCTCGGTCAGGTGCCGGTGTCATGTCTGGCCGAGGAAATCGAAACACCGGGGGAGGGGCAGATCCGCGCGCTCATCACGGTGGCGGGCAATCCGGTGCTGTCGACCCCGCAGGGTCATCGGCTCGACGAGCTGCTGCCCGGCCTTGACGCGATGATCGCGGTCGACTTGTGGCTCAACGAAACCACCCGCCACGCCGACGTCATCCTGCCCGGCCTGTCCCCGCTGGAGCAGCCGCATCACGACGATTTGATTCTGGCGTTCGCGATCAACAGCATCGCCAACTATTCGGCACCGGTGTTCGCCCCCGAGGATCCCGACCGCCCGCAGGAGTGGGAGATCCTGGTGCGGCTCACGGGTTTGTGCGCGGGAGTGCCCGCCGAGGACGTCGACGTCGCAGCGATCGACGACGGTTTCTTCGACTACCTGTGTTTCACCCAGGGACTCGACGGTGCGCAGGTCCGTAGCCACTACACGCAGGGCGGCCCGGAACGCATTCTCGATCTGACGTTGCGTACCGGGCCGTTCGGTGACCGTTACGGCGAGAACCCGGACGGACTGACCTTGGCGAAACTCAAGGAGCAACCCAACGGCATCAACTTCGGGCCGATGGTGTCCCAGGTCCCCGAGATCCTCAGCACTACGGACAAGAAGATCCGGCTGGCCCCGCAATATCTGCTCGACGATATTCCGCGCCTGAGCCGCCGCCTGGAGCGTGAACCCGACGAATTGGTGTTGGTGAGCCGGCGCCACCTGAGGTCGAACAACTCGTGGCTGCACAATGTTTCGGCTCTGATGAAAGGCCGGGATCGCTGCACGCTGTTGATGCATCCCGATGACGCCGCCAGCCGCGGGGTGTCGGGGGGCGACCACGTGACGGTGACGTCGTCGGCCGGATGCATCGAGGTGCCGGTGGAGGTGACCGACGCCATCAAGCCAGGCGTGGTGTCGATGCCGCACGGCTGGGGCCACGGGAAGCCAGGCACCCGGATGTCGGTGGCCAACGGGTCACCCGGGGTCAACACGAACATCCTGTCGCCGCCGACATTCCTCGACGAACCGTCGGGCAACGGCGCGCTCAATGGCATCCCTGTGACGGTCGCACCCGCATCATGACCGTCGCGTGCGGTGGAATCGCCTCGGCGACAAGGTCACTCGTGGTGCTGCGACCGACGTGGGTCCACAGATCGCGAACCCGGTAGCACGGGGAGTGCGGCAAACCCACCGAAGCCGCGGTGGTGACGATCGATGCAGGCTGTGATTCCGGGTTGGTCATCGAGACCGCGACCGCCCCGCCGGCCAGCGGCTTGACCATGATCCGGTTGTCCTGTGCCAGCGGGCGCCCCTGTGTGACGAGCGGATCCTGGTCGACGGCGATGATGTCGGGATTGGTGAGAAGGTCGCGGGTCTGCGCGGACATGGTGCGAATATCGTTGCCGGCCAGCAGTGGTGCGGCCAGCATCGCCCACAGCGAGATGTGGGTCCGTTGCTCGTCGAGCGTCATGCTCGGGCCGTGCTCGCCGGCCAGGGTCTCGACCATCCCCTGGTGGTCGGCGACGAAGTCCGGCCAGGAGATACCGGCCACCAGCATGTCCGGGTCGTTGACGTACCCGGGTCGGCTGCGGGCGGCCAGCGGGACGTCGGCGTCGACCTGCTCGGTGACCCCGAGTACCGGGCCGGCCGCCCCGGTCTGGCTGTGCCACAACGGAACCAGGTCGATCGTGGTGCGTGACATGTCGGCAATTCCCGACCAGTCGTAGGCGGACCCGGCGGAGGGGTCACCCGACGTGTTCGGGTTGATGCTGTACAGGATCTGTCTTCCGCTGCGCTGCAACGCATCCCGCATTGCACTGAACGCGCTGATCTGATCCGACCGGTCCTGATCGGTGCTGCACCAATCGTATTTCAGGTAGTCCACCCCCCACCGTGCGAACGTGGTTGCGTCGGCCGATTCGTGGCCTCTGCTCGCGTTCGCCGCGCCGAGTCCGCACAGCTCATAGCTCGGGCTCGCATAGAGGCCCAGCAACATCCCGTGAGAGTGGGCATACTGCGCGACGGCCGGGATACCGCCGGGAAACCGGACGGGGTCGGCTCGCAGGTCGCCCGCACTGTCACGACTGTCGGCCGCCCACCCCGCATCGAGATTGACGTAGCGGTACCCGGCGTCGCGCATCCCGGAGGACACCATCGCGTCGATCGTCTCCTCGACGGTCCGCTCGGACAGCGATATACCGGAGTTCCACGAGTTCCAGCCCATCGGCGGGGTCAGCGCCGCGGGCGCAGACCGGGCGGGTGGCTTGCCGCAGGCCGCAACTCCCGCGGCCAGCAGAACTAGGCAGCCGAGGAGCGTCGATAGTCGGCGCATAGGGCGAGCGTAGGAGGCGCTTGCCCGAAGTGCGCGTGCGCACGGGCCATCACCTGGTCGGCCTGTCTCTGGTCGGTGGTGTCGGCGGCGATCAGCAACAGCCGAGCACTGCTGTGGCCGTGGCCGATTCGCACCAACGCGGCCGCGTTTCGGTCGACGGCCACCACGCGGTTGCCGGCCGCCAGCAGTGCCCGGGCGAGACGGTGGCCGCGCTCGGTTCCGGCGTCGAGGACCAGAACGAACGGACTGTCCTTGGTAGATGTTTTCGCTGGGAATGCCATGGCTCCACTCAACGGTCCGGACGTGAGCGACGGCTATGTCGCGCCTGGGAGTTGGGTACTACATCGCCCCGATGATTACGGCAGCCCTGGCCCGCGGCGAACTTCACGCTCAAGACGGTGGGAACCGACACCTGTTCGACCCCACCTCCGTACACTGCGGCGCATGAGCGATATCGACGTCGAATCGATCCGGACCGCCGGGGCGGCCATCGGCGAGGCCATCAGCGTGTTCATGCTCAACCCGGACACCTTCGAGAAGAGTCTCGCGCCGGCTATCCGGACCCGTTCGCCGCGTACTTCGCGGGCCGCGGCGGCGTCCTGGGTGATGCGACCGGCACCACGGTCACCGCGGTGTTCGCCGTCTTCGAACCCAACCTCGCGCGGGCGTGTTGGGAGAACGGCGTCGCGGTGCACCCCGCGTCGGAAAGTTGCCG
Organism: Mycolicibacterium rhodesiae; assembly: GCF_002086695.1. Lineage (GTDB taxonomy): Bacteria > Actinomycetota > Actinomycetes > Mycobacteriales > Mycobacteriaceae > Mycobacterium > Mycobacterium rhodesiae. Next base: position 70,526 of record NZ_MVIH01000016.1, on the reverse strand, counting down.
GCTCTACTGGGATCAGCTCGCCGAGTTCGGCAGGACGTACCTCGCCGGGGCCGAGGGACTGGAGCGCATCGCCGAGTTGGGGGAGAAGGTCATCGCGGACGCCCCCGAACCCGGCCTGCCGCTGTATGCGGGCTGGCGGGCCATGCCGCTGGCCGACGACGCCCCGGCACGCGCTCTGCAGGTGATGATGGTGCTGCGTGAACTGCGTGCCGCCGTGCACTTCAACGCCCTGACGATCTCCGGGCTGAGCCCCGTCGAGGCGCACATCCTCAACCACGGCACGGACTACGCCGCGTTCATGGGGTGGCAGCCGCCGTTCGCCGACGCGGCGGGCAAGAAAGACGTCTACGACCAGGTCGAGGACCTCACAAACCGCCGGATGGCGCAGATCTACCACTCCGCACTGACGGCGGCCGAGGCCGACGAACTGGCCCGGTTGAGCGTGGCCGCCCTGGCGGCGTTGAAGGCCAGCGCACCGGCACCGGTCGGCGCCTGACAACGGTTTGCTGCTTTGGTTCGATGGCGGACCCCGCCACCCCTTAAGATGCCTCAATGCCGTTAGCTGACGGCCAGATCGTCGCGGACTACACCGTCTTGCGGACGCTGGGCGCCGGAGGGATGGGCGAGGTGTACCTCGTCCAGCATCCCCGGCTGCCCCGGCACGACGCGCTCAAGGTGCTCGGTTCCGCGGTCAGCTCCGACGACGAGTACCGCAAGCGGTTCAACCTCGAAGCCGACATGGTGGCCACGCTGTCGAGCCGGCACATCGTGACGATCTACGACCGGGGCGAGTTCGACGACAAGCTGTGGATCGCCATGGAGTACATCGACGGAACCGACGCCTCCCGGCTGCTCGCCGAGCGCTATCCGTACGGGATGCCCCCCGCCGAAGTCGTGCGGATCATCACCGGGGTCGCCGAAGCCCTCGACTATGCGCACGGCCGCGGACTGCTCCACCGCGATGTCAAACCCGCCAACATCCTGCTGGGTCTGCCCGGCACCGGCGACGAGCGAGTCATGCTTGCGGACTTCGGAATCGCCCGCTGGATGGGCCAGTCGAGCGATCTGACCGGAACGAACATGACTGTCGGAACCGTCGCCTACGCGGCCCCTGAGCAACTCAAAGGTGAGCAGATCGACGGTCATGCCGATCAATACGCGCTGGCCGCGACGGCATACCACCTGCTGACCGGCATGCCTCCGTTCCAGCACACCAATCCGGCGATCGTGATCAGTCAGCATCTGAGTGCCGACCCGCCCGCCATCGGCGCCAAGAGGCCCGAACTTGCTTGTCTGAGCCCGGTTTTCGCCAAGGCGCTGGCCAAGGATGCCGGCAAGCGCTACACCCGCTGCATCGATTTTGCGCGGGCGCTGGAGCAGGGCATCGGCACAGCGGAACGCCAGACCGGCGCGACCGATGTGACGAGTTCCGCGCCGGTGTCCGGTGCCGCCGCGAAGGCCGGTGCGGGCCGCCACGCCAAGCCGGAGTCCGGTATGTCGCGCCGCCGGCTGCTGATCCCGGCGATCCTGGGTGCGGTGGTGATCATCGCCGGTGCGGCCGCAGGCGTTTCGCTGCTGTTCGGCCACCGCGATCTGCACGCCTCGGCCACGACGCGCACCACGCCGCCGCCGCCCGCCGTTTCGAGCCGGATGGATCTGCCCGTCGTGGTGATCGGCGCGAACTGTGCTGTCCTTGGCGCGGCCGCGGTCAGTGAGAAGGGCGCGCCGGCCTACTGCGCGCACGCGTCCGCGGGCACCGGTCCGATCGTGTGGTCGCTGCAGCCCGAGAAGCTGGCGACCGGCGGCGCAGGCTAGCGCCGCCGGCCGGCCAGATCGCACGGCGGGTTACAGCGGAATCCACTGCCCCAGGAACCAGAAGCCCCAGCCTGCGCCGTTGCCCGCCGGCATCGGCTGGACCCACTGTCCGTTCCAGTTGAAGGGCTGGTGGTCTTGACGAGCCTGATCGACGTTGCGATGCTGCCAGTCGCCCGGCCCGTTGTTCTGGTTGTCGGGTCCGTTGTTCCAGTTGTTGTCGTGCCCGTTGTTCCACCCGTTGTTGGGGCCCTGGCAGTTCTGCGGGCCGGGGCCGCCGCACTGGCCGGGGTCGGCGCTCGCGGTTCCGATACCGAGCCCGAACAGTCCGGCCGCACCGATGCCGACCGCCGCGGCCGAGGTGTAGACCAATCGTTTGAGATTCATCGTCATATCCGTTTCGTTGCTCGAGTTGCGCTTGCGGTGACGACGTTATGGACCGGGGATTTGTGCCAGCTGTGACACGAATTGGCGCGCGCTGAGGGAGTCACAACGTATCGAAAACGGTTCGGTATCAGCGACTTTGCCCGATATCCAGGAGTTCGCGAGTTTGTTGACAGTCGACTCTACGAAGTTCTGGTGTTGTGGCGCATGGCTTTTGCCGACGTCAATAGTTAGACATGTCACTATGAACACAGGTATCCGGTCGGTGTGTCTGGTCGCGTCCGTTTCAGCGCTGGTGGTCCTGGGCGCGGTCGCCTGCGGATCCAAGGGAGCCACGGGACCGACAACCGTCACCGTCACGTCGACCCCGACCACGACGACCACAACTGCCGCTTCCGCGACCCATCACCAGTACAACACCGGCTCCGGCGGCGGAGCGCAACCGCCGCAGACAGTCACTGCGACTCAAGACCCGCAGACCGTGACCAATACCGAAACAGCAACGCAGACAGAGACATCCGTCGCCACGTCGATCGCAACCGCGACCCAGACCGTCACGGTGGCGCCGAACCGGCCATTCGGGCCGAACGGCTTCGGCAACCGCAACGGCGGCTAAGTGCGTTCTCTTGGTAGCGTCTCGCCGCGGAAGAAGGCCGGAGCCTTGAGGTTCCACAGGATCATCAGCACCACACCGAACGCCAGGCTGAGCACGCCGACGACGAACGCGGTGCCGATGCCGAAAAGGGAGCCGCCGGAACCGGTGCTCGGGTCGGCCATCAGGTACGCCTCGACAACACCGACCGGGATCAGGATCAGCGCACCGATACCGGGCAGGATCACCTGACCCATCGCCGTCCGCCACGACCGAAAAGCGGTGCGCCAGAAGTACACCACCGATGAGATCGCCACCACGGAGTAGTACGTCATGATGGCGATACCGACGCTGTAGACCGAATCCGACACCACGCTGTCGCTGACCACATCCAGCACGCAATAGATCACCAGACTGGTCAGGCCGATCACCCACGTCGCGTACTTGGGCGTCGAACTCACCTCGCTCACCGAGGCGAACCGGTCCGGCAACGCCTTGTAGGTCGCCATCGACAACAGCCCGCGAGCCGTCGGCATCACGGTGGACATCGTCGCCGAGAATGCGGACAACCCGACCACCAGCGCCGCCAGCATCGCACCGCGTTCGCCGATCGACTGAGTGGCCAGTGTGGTGAACACGTCGTCCACGTTGCCCTCGTGAGTCAGGCTCGTGTCGCTGTTCGGGTCGATCCCGGCGAACGCCAGCGCCGCGACGGAGAAGATCACGTAGGTGGCAACCGTGATCAGAATCGCGGTGACGCCGCTACGGCCTGCGTCGGCCGACGTTCCGGAGGTCTCCTCGGACATGGCCAGTGAGGCGTCGAACCCCCAGAAGATGAAGATGGCCACCAGGAAGCCGCCCAGCAGTCCGCTGAAGTCGTGAATTGCGAATGGGTTGAACCACTCCCAGGAGAACGACTCGGCGCTGGGGCTCTGCTCACCACGGAATACCGGGATGATCATGATGATCGCGAACAGCAGCAGCCCGCCGTACTGGACGATCGTCAGGATCAGCGTGGTGCGGGAGGATTCCTCGGCCCCGCGGGCCACCAGCCATGTCGTCAGCAGGATGAAAGCCGTTGCGACGACGATGTCGAACCACACCGGCGAGGAGTCCATACCCACCAACACCGCGGCTGCGTTGGTCAGGATGCCGGCGGCCCCGACACCGGCCAGGATCGACGACAACACCAGTGCGAATCCACCCATCCAGCCGATGTGCGGTGCGATCGCCTTGGAGCCCCAGGTGAACACGGTGCCGGCGTCGGGGGCGGCGTCGGTGAGGTGCTTGTAGGCCAATGCCACGAAGTACATCGGGATGACGGCGATGATGAAGACGATCGGGAGCTGATAGCCCGATTCCTCCGCGCCGTGCCCGAGCGCACCGGTCAGCGAATAGGCCGGGGCGGTTGCCGCCAGGCCGATGGCGACCGCGCCGACGAGGGAGACCGACCCTTTCTTGAGGCCTTTGGATCGCAGGCCGTGCATCAACGGATCGACGATTGCTGCGTCTTCAGCCATCAGCGGATTCTGCCACCGCAGATGCCGGACGAGCACCGTTACGGCGGATCCGAACCGCCGTCGGGTCAGTGCCCGGCGACCGCCTTGGTGGCGGGCCTGCCGGAGTGGCCGAGGCCTGACCCGGGCCGGTGGGAATGCCGTTGCGGTGCCGCGGCTTTTCGGAGGCCTGACGTCCCGGTGATCTTCCGGTCGGACCGCGAGGCGGCCCGCACCGAGCGGTGCGATGGGGTTGCGGACGCGGAACTGCTGGGCTGCGAGCGCAGGCTGGTCACCCAATTACGCACGGCTGCAAGCGCACCGGCGACCATGCCGATCGGGATTCCCACAATCGCCCCAACCACGCCGACCACCGGTACCAGCGGGGTGAGCGCCGGGCCTATCACCGGAATCTTGTTGAGCACGTTGAGGGCGACCAATCCGGTGCCGATGTAGCCGAAAATCAAGCCGGCACCGGCGCCCGCGAGCACACCGCCGGCCACGTTGGGCAGACCCGGACTGACGCTCGCCTGGGTGGCCGCCGGCGCGGCCACCGGTAGGGCCGCAAGCTGAACGACCTCGACGGAAACCAGCGGAATAATTGTGGCGGCCGGTGTGAGCGGCTCGGCTGTGGTGGCGGCGAACATGACGGTGCCAGCACTGATCGCCGCCACCGCGGCGATCACCGGTCGACTCCTGAAGATGTGGTCCATGAATCGACCTTGGCGCCACCGAACCGCGGGGATCTCAGTACTGCGCTACTGCACTTCCGGAGGGCAGGAGCGTAGCGACCCGGGAAACGCTACGGCTTGATCCGGATGGGTCCCGGCTTCCACAAGCCGCTGCGCGTTGCCGTCCCCAGGTCGATCTGCGCGGGCTCGGCCGGGACCACCGTCTCGAACCGGCGCAGCGAGCCCCAGTCGCGTCCCCAGTCGTGCGACAGGTAGGTCGACATGACGTGCGCGCGCAGCAGGAGGTCGGTGATGCCGAGCAGGCCGCCGTTACGGCCGTCTTCCCAGGTGTCGGTGTCCTGCTTCTTGGCGGTGTAGTCCGGGGTGATCCGGAACTTCGGCACCTCGGTGACACCGTTGGCGTGCAGCATCGGCTGCTGGCATGGGAACGCCAGGCCCACCGCCCAGTCCATCAACACCGGCTGCGTGGAACCGACGAACTCCTGAACCGACCGCAGCTCGGGGACCCGCGGCGGAGTCACGGCCAGCCAGTCGCCCTGTGACAGCGAGCGGTCCTGCGCGACGATGCGCACGGTGGTGGCATCAGCCGGGATCGCCGAGCGGGGGTAGCGCAGGTTGCGCCACGACGGTGCCGGGCCGAGATCGTAGGGGCTGACCCGCCCGGCCGGCACGGGGGCGCCGTCGGGTCCGGGCTTGCCGTATTCGAGCTCTACGGTCTGCCCGTCGGTGAAACCGTTGAGCACGCTGATGCCGGCGATGGTGCCCGCGGCGGTGACGACGACCAGTGGATGTCCACCGTCGTTGGGCGGCAACTGATACCACGCGGAGGTCAGCGTGGCGTCCTGCTGCGGGCCGACGAAGTAGCTGCCCGCGATCGGAACCCGCGCCGGGTCGAGGCCGTAGGGCAACGGCACGGTCGAGCCGTTGACACCCGGCGTGTCCAGCTTGATCGGCTGATCCCAGTCGTAATCGGTGCCGGGTTGCGGGTTCGTCATCCGGATTGCCTCGGCCACAATGTGTTCCGGGACGCCGCTGGGCGTGAAGCCGACCGGGTTGGTGCCGCCGAGCGGCCCCAGCGGCCCGTAGTCACCCGGCAGCGGGGTGAGGAATCCGGCGTTGGCGTCCGGCTCCACCAAGACGTCGTCGGCCAGTCCGCACCCGCCGGAGAACGAGCGCAGGTTGGCCCAGGCGTTCGAGTAGGTCGGGTACTGGCGCACCACGCCCGCCGCCATCGAGGCGACGAACACCAGGACCATGAAGCCGGCGGCAACCGGGATCGGCGCGGTGGTCAAAGCGCGGGCGATGCGGCCCTCGCCGTGGTCGCGGGTGTTGAAGTGCAGCCAGATCGTGTAGATCGCCGACATCGCGAACAGGGCGAAAAATATTGTGCTGACCGTGATCCCGGCGATCCTCGGCATGGCGTTGTTGAACGGCGCGCCGTAGCTGGACACGTACCACCAGCCGTTGGTGGTGGCGAAGCACAGCGCCAGCAGGAAGAACACCGCGGTGACGACGGTCATCCGGTTGCGCGACCAGCGCAGCACCGCCGGCGACGCCAGCACGGTGGCCAACGCCGCCATGGCCGCACCGACCGCGGCGAACAACCCGAAGTGATGCACCCACTTGGTGGGCGTGAACATCAGGAAGAACATCGTCGCGAAGATGACGCCCATCAGCCGCCACGCCGGGCCCCGGGCCACGCCGGGAACTCGCTTGCGGCGCAACATGATGAACATCGACACGAACAGTGACAGCGCGGTCATCAGGAAGCCGAACCGGCGTGACAGCGAGCCGTCCACGGTCGGCAGGATCAGGTAGTAGTACCGCAGGTTCTCGGTGTACCAGGCCTGGCTCGGCCCGATATCGGTGCGAATCCTGGTGGCTTCCAACACCGTTGCGAATGTCTGGTCGGCGAAGACGACGGTCAGGATGATGGTGCCCGCGGCCAGCAGCGGCAGCACCAGCGGCCAGGTGCCCACCACCGCACGCCTGCGCACCAGGATCCGCAGGATCGGCCGGCCACCGGCGATCAGCGCGGCGACGGCGATCAGTCCGGTGGGCTGGATACCGAGGGTGAACGCCGCGCTCACGATGGCCAGTGCCGCCGGGGTGAGCCGGCCGGAGATCACTGCCCGTTCGATGAGTACGTAGGTGATCAGAGCGCCGGTCGCGATCTGACCCTCGGGGCGCAGGCCGTTGTTGAACGGCATCCACGCCGCCATCAACACCAGGCCGGCTGCCCACAGCGCGGGCCGGCTGGCGATCACGGCGGGACCCAGTCGCGGCAGCACTTCGCGGGACAGCAGCAGCCAGCAGACCAGCGCACAGATCAAGTCCGGCAACCGCATCCAGATGCTGGCGTCGCTGACGTGAGTCATCAGTGCCAGCACGTTGTAGAACCAGCCGAACGGGTCCTCCGGGCTACCGAACCAGCGGAAGTAGTTCGACATGTAGCCGGCGTGGTCGGCGACGCGGGCCATCTGGAGGATGTAGCCGTCGTCGGAGGAGTTGGCTCCGATCACATGCCAGATCAGGAATCCCGCCACCACGGTCACGTCGACTGCGGTGAAGGTGCGCCAGCGCTGCGGAATCCAGGAGTGCATGCGGCGCCCGTCGAGGCGGTCCAGCCGCCACAGGGCCACCAGCGCGATCACCGTGGCGGCCATCGCCAGCAGCATCGCGGCCAGCTTCAACACCGTTGGCGTGGTGGAGAACCGGGTGTCGATCGTCGCCGAGACGGACAGCCCCGGCGGCGCCGGGCCGACCAGATCGGTGAACACCCCGACGATCGCCGGCCGCAGGTTGGGGTCGGCGAACCCGCTGCGCAGGTCCTTGCCGGTGGTCGGGTCGTTCAACCCGACGAAGGTGGCGAACGTGCCGTCGGTGGTCGAGGTGATCTCGATGCGCTGACACTGCGCGGAGACCGCCCGCGCGCGCGGCACGCTCGCGACCACCACGTTGCGGTCGGTGATGTCGACGCGCTGGGCGTTGACGTTGACGAACAGCGAATTGAGCGCCGCCTCTTTGCCTTTCTGCGGCGCGAGCCCCAGCACCATGCCGCCGGCGGGCGGCATGGACCGGATCACGTCGCAGGGGACCGTGGCCGTCAGCGACACCGGTGCCTGCGAGATCAGCGGGGCGGTGACGTTATTCAGCTGACCGGCCTGCGGCCAATTCAACGTCGCGGTGGTCTGTTCCACCGGCAGCAGCGGAGTCAGCACCGACAGGACGAAACCCACCAGCCCGGCGACGGTGGCCACCCAGCGGGTGATCCGGACATCGCCGGCGGCGTCGCGGGCGTTGGCCGCGAGAGTCTGTGTCATGGCAGTGCCCTGATCGGTCCGCTACGGCTCCACCCGAATGTCGTCTTGGTGCCCTGGTCGATGACGGCGTTCGGCGCTTCCGACGACGGCACCAGCCGGATGTAGCGCTCGATCGCACCCCAGTCGCGGTACCAGTCGTCGCGCAGGTACGTCGGGACGGTCGCCGTGGTCAGCAGTCCCTGGATGAACAGGAACGGCCCACCGGCGCGCGCGGATTGCCACATATTGCTCGACACCACCACCTGCTTGAGGTTGGGCAGGATCCGGTATTCCGGTAGTTCGGCGACGCCGAGGTGTTCGGAGAACGGGCGCTGGCACGGGAAGTTCGCGGCGGTGGCGATGTCCATCATCACCGGCGTCTGCGAGCCGAGGAACTGCTGAGCGGTCTCCAGGACAGGCACCCGCGGCGGGGTGAAGCCGAACCACTGGTCGGTACTCAGGTTCGGGTCGTCGGCGACGATGCGCGCGACGTTGGCCTCCGGCGGCGCCCACGAGAGCGGGAAACGCAGGTTGCGCCAAGCCTTTTGGGCGATCACATCGATGGGTTGCACCGCGTTCAGCGCCTGGAAGCTGCCGTCCGGCCGCTGCACACCCCATTGCAGCTTGAGCGACTGTCCATAGTTGAACTGTCCCTCCTCGTCGTAAAACCAGATCGCGCCCGCGGCGGCGACGGTCACCAGCGGCCGGTCCGGTGTGCGTGGCGGCAGCTGGTACCACGCCGACGTCGCCTTGGCCGCGACGGTGTTCTCCTTGTAGCTGCCCATCACCGGAGTGGTCTTCGGGTCCAGCCCGAACGGCAGGAACACCCGCGAGCCGTTGACTCCGACCGGGCCATACCCGCCGCCGGTGCCTGCGGCGAAGGCGATGCCCGCGTTGGGTTTGTTGGGCGACCCGTCGGAGTTGACGGTGCCGGGGTTGGCGACGAACGGCTCGGCAGGCTCCAGGGTGTCGCTGATGCCGTTCGGGGTGAAGCCGACCGGATTGTCGCCGCCGAGCGGGCCGTACTGACCCCACTTCTGGCCTGGAACTGGTTGCAGCATACCGGCATTCGGGTTCGCCTCGACCAGAACGTCGTCGGCCATCGCGCAGCTGGCGTCGGACAGGCCCGACTTCAGCGCGGACAGATTGGCGGCGGCGGTGGTGTAGGCGGGATACCGCTGCACGAAGGCCTTGGTCATCGAGCCGACCTCGAGCAGCACCATGATGATCGCGAAGACCAGCAGCGGAGTCGACGCCAGCGCCCGGTTGCGGCCGGTGTTCTTGACCTCGGTGTGCCCGGCGTAGTCCATCCGGAAGTGCAGCCAGCCGGCGGTCAGGCCGGACAGGATCGCCAAGCCCAGGAACATCGTCGTCACGGGCTGGTGGGCGATCACCGGCTGACGGTCGAACCAGGGCACGCCGTAGTTGCCGACGTAGAACCAGCCGTTGGTGCCCGACGTCGCCCACGCCAGTACGAACAGCAGGGCGGTGACGTACAGGGCGAGGTTGCGTCGGTTGTGCAAGCCGACGCGGGCGAAGGCGAACGCGGTGACCGCGCCCAGCGCCCCGGCCAGTCCGGCGAACGCACCGAACTGCACCGCCCACTTGGTCGGGGTGAAGTGCAGCAACAGCAGGCCGATCGCGGTGCTGCCGAGCAGCCGCCACACCGGGCCGCCTGCCACCCCGGGGACGTGGCCGCGGCGCAGCAGCACCGCCAGCATGCCGAACAGGCACAGCATCATCACCAGGACCGCGAAGCGGCGGGTCAGGGAGCTTTCCGAATTGTCTTCGACGGTCAGGAAGTAGTAGCGCAGGAAGTCCTGGTACCAGGCGATCGTCGGGCCGACGACGTACTTGATGCGGGCGGATTCCGCGACGGCCGCCAGGGTCTGGTCGCGGAAGACGACGACGAAGATGACCGACAGCGAGGCGGCGAGCGCGGCCAGCGGCGCCAGCAGGCCGTCGGTACTCCGCCGGGCTTTGATCGCCCGAGCGACGGCACGGGCGCCGACGAGAATCGGCGCGATCGCGATCAGGCCCTGCGGGGCGAGCGTCACGCTGAAGACGGCGACGACGATAGCCAGCGCTGCCGGAACCAGCCGCCGGGTGGCGATGGCGTTCTCCACCAGGATCCACGCCGCCAGTACGCCGAACGCGATCAGCGGTTCGGGTCGCAGTCCGTTGTTGAACGGCAACCAGGCCGCCAGGAACACCGCACCTGCGGTCCATACCGTCACCCGGTTGAGCGACAACCGCCGGCCCAGCCGGGGCAGGACGCAGCGGCTCAGGATAAGCCAGGTGCCGATGCCGGCGATCGTGGCGGGAAGCCGCATCCACACTCCGGCGGTGCTGATCGCGGCGAGGTGGGCGAGCACCGACTGGTACCAGTCGAAAGGCGCCTCGGTGGCCCCGAAATAGCGGAAGTAGTTGGCGGTGTAGCCGGCCTCGCCGGAGACCCGCGCGATGGTGAGGTTGTAGCCGTCGTCCGAGGAGATGGCGCCGACGAAATGCCACAGCAGCAATCCGCCGATCACTCCGATATCGGCCACCCAGGTGGCGACTCCGACCCGCAGGAAGCGCCGCCACGCGCCAGGCAATCGCCGGCCTGCCCGCCGGTCCAGCACACCGAGGGCGACCACCGACGCCACCACGCAGGCGATCCCGAGCACCATCACCGCGATCTTGAGTGCGCTGGGGCGGGTGATGAACCGGGTGTCGATGTCGATATGGGCGCTCAGACCCGGCTGCGCCGCGACCTTCAGGTCCGTGAAGATCCCGGCGATCTGCGGCTTCTTCTCGGGGGCGAGCGTGCCGGTGGCGCCCGGGATACCGACGAAATCGGCGCCCACTCCGCCAGGCCCGGCCCAGATCCGCAGTTCGCGGCAGCCACCCGCGGCGATGGCCGGGCGGGGCGCCACGGCGGCGACGGTGTCGCGGAACGCGACGACGACGGTGGCGGCGTTGGCACGGACGAACAGCCCGTTACGGCTGGAGTCGATGCCCGCCGGCGGGATCGTCGAGAACACCAGGCCGCCTTCGGCGGGCAGAGTGGCGATGGTCTGGCAGGGGATCGACACCTCGAGCGACTGCGGTGCGCCCGACACCAGGGGCGCAGTGATGTCGCTGACCAGGCCGTCCGGGCCGGGAGCCTGGGGCCACTGGATGCTGGCGGTGGTCTGCGTGACCGGCAGCAGCGGCACGACGCCGCACAGCAGCACACCGAGGATCCCGGCTACGACGGCGACGAGCCGGGCGATCCGGTTGGAGTCGGCTCTGTCGCTTGGCACGAGGCTCGATGGTAGGCGACGAAGGTGTGTCGGTTCGGAAGGCCTGCGGGCGCCACCGCGAATCGACAGCCGAATGTTAGGTAGGTCGCAGTGGCGCCGGGCTCCACAGCCCGCTGCGAGTGGCGGTGCCGAGATCCAGCCGCGCCGGCTGGGCGTCCGGATAGAACGGGTTGAGCTGCTGCAGGGCGCCCCAGTCCCGGAACCAGTCGTCACGCAGATAAGTCGGCACCGTGACCGCGCGGTACAGCAACTCGCTGATGCCGAGCGGGCCGCCGCCGATGTTGTCCATCACCGGCGAGTTGGCTTCGGCGCCGAACCGGTCCGGCAGGATCCGCCACTTGGGCGGTTCGATGACGCCGTACTGATGGCCGAACGGCCGCTGGCAGGGGAACGCCAGTCCGACAAGCCAATCCAGCAGCACCGGGTCCTGCGATCCGACCACGTCCTGCAGGCTGCGCAGCTTGGGGATGCGCGGCGGGGTGATCGCGATCCAGTGCTGGGGTGCGAGGTCGTCGTCGGTGGCGACGAGACGGATGTGGGTGGCGTCGCGCGGGATCGCGGACAGCGGGGCGCGGAGGTTGCGCCACGCCGGTGCGGCGCCGACGTCGCCGAACAGCACTGTGCCGCCCGACTTGCCTTCGGCGGCCTGTTGGTCGGTCGCCCACTGCGCCTGGACCTCGTCCTGGTCGAATCGGCCCGCGGCCGCGACGACCAGCAGCGGGGACGCGGCCCAGTCGGCGGGCAGCTGGTACCACGCCGAGCGCAGCACCGCGGGCTGCTGGACGCCGGGGCGCCAGCTGCCCATCACCGGGGTGCGGGCCGGGTCGAGGCCGTAGGGCAGCCGGGCGCGGGATCCGTTGACGCCGGCCGCCAGCGTGGTGCCGCCTTCGGTCCCGGCCTCGCTGCTGGTGACCAGGCCGTCGCTGTCGACGAAGCTGCCGCCACCGGGTGGCTCCATCACCGGGTCGGCGGAGACATCGGCGGGGATCCCGTTGGGGGTGAAACCTTCGGCCGTGGTCGCGGCCAGCGCGTCGCCGACCGACACGCCGACGATCGGGGTCAGCGTCCCCGCGTTCGGGTCCTCCTCGACCAGGACGTCGTCGGCCAGGCCGCACGTCTTGCCGGTCAGCGCCTGCAGGTTCGAGCGGCCGACCGACCAGGCCGGCCACTGTTCGGTCATGCCCAGCGTCAGCGACAGCACCTCGAAGACCACCAGCAGCCAGGCCATCGTGGCCAGCGGCGAGCCGATGAAGCGTGACCACCATCGGGCGCGCGTGGGTCCACCGTTGTCGCGGCCGGAGAAGTGGAACCAGGCCGCCAGCAGCAGGACCAGGATGGTCAATCCGAGCAGCATGGTGGTGAACCCGAAGTGCCACTCCGGGAACTGGTTCGACCACGGCACACCGAAGTTCGAGACGTACCACCAGCCGTTGACACTGGCGAACGACAGCGCGGTGATGAACAGGACTGCGGCGGCGAAGATCGCCCGGTTTCGTCGGGAACGCAAGACGTGCGCCGTCACCGCGACCGCGGCCAGCGCACCCAGTGAGCCGGCCAGCCCGGCGAACACCCCGAAGTGGTGCGTCCACTTCGTCGGGGTGAACATCATCGCCAGGAACGAGATGATCGTGATCCCGATGATGCGCCGGCTGGGGCCCGCGGCGGTTCCGGGGATGTGGCCGCGGCGCAGAATCATCGCCACCGACACCGCCAGCGCGACCAGTAGAGCGAGCACCGCGAAGCGTCGCGCGACCGAGCCGTCCGGGCTGGCCATGAACAGCCGCTCGTAGCGGATGTGTTCGTCGAACCAGCTCAGGCTGGGGCCGACGGCCGACTTGAGCATGTTGGCGTCGAGCTCGCCGACCAGGGTCTGGTCGCGGAAGATCAGGATGAGCGTGACGGTCCCGGCGGCCAGGATCGGCGCGAGCAGCGGCAGCAGGCCGAACTGCCGGGATCGTCGGTGCAGGATCGTGCGCAGCGGACCGATCGCGACCAGCAGCGCGCCGATCGACGCGATGCCGGTCGGGCCGGAGAACAGCGTGAGCGCCCCGATGATGCAGGCGAACGCCACGGGGAGAAGCCGGCTGGTGGCGACGCCACGCTCGACCGAGCACCAGGTCAGCAGGATGCCCAGCGCGATGATCGGCTCGGGCCGCAGGCCGTTGTTCAGCGGCAGCCAGAACGCCAGGAACATGCCTGCAGCGGTCCACACGGCAGCGCGGCTGGTCTTGACCGCATGGCCGAGCCGGGGGATCACCTCACGGCTGATCAACCACCAGCACACCAGGGCCATGCCCAGGGTCGGCAGCCGCATCCAGTCGCTCGACGTCGAGACATGCGCCCATAACGCCAGCAGGTCGTAGTACCAGCCGAACGGTGCTTCCGGGGTGCCGAACCAGCGGTAGTAGTTGGCCATGTAGCCGGCGTGCTCGGACACCCGGGCCATGGTCAGGATGTAGCCGTCGTCGGAGGTGTTGGCGCCGACGAACTGCCACCAGACCAGGACGGCGAGCACCAATCCGTCCAGGGGGGTCACCGACCACCAGCGCGACGGCAGGAAGCGCCGCTGCCGGACACCGTCGGCGCGATCCATGACGTGCAGCGCGCCGAGGGCGACGATGGTCAGCACGACGCCGAGCACCATCGCCGCCATCTTCAGTGCGGTCGGGGCGCTGCTGTAGCGGGTATCGATGGTGGCGTGCACACTCAGCCCGGGCGGTGCCGGTCCGGACAGATCGGTGAAGATGCCGACGATCTGGGGCCGGAAGTCGTAGCCGCTGCGTTCGCCTGCCAGCGGCTTGCCGGGAGCGTTGCTTTCGGCGCCCTGGGTGAGACCGACGAATTCGGCGGTCACCCGGTCAGCGTGCGCGGTGAACGTCAGCTTCTGACACGCCGGGCTGAGCACCTGGCTCAGCTTGGCGACGACGACAGGGGTGTTGCGGACCACGACCACCAGGTCGTCGTTGGCGCGTTGGATCAGCAACCCGCGGTCGACGGCCTTGGGTGCTTGTTTGGGAACCGTGGACAGCAACACCGTCTTGTCGGGGCTGTTCAGCCCGGCGGCCGCGCTGCACGGCACATCGATGCTCAGATCGGTTGCCACGTAGCTGATCAGCGGCGCGGTGACGCTGTTCAGCACCCCGTTCTGCGGCCAGTTCAGCTCTGCGGTGGTTTGCTTGACCGGCAGCAGCGGCGTGAGGATCGCCAGCGCGGCGCCCAGCAGACCTGCGATGACAGCGACAAGACGGGCGGTCCGGTAGTTCGCCCGCGTCTCGTTCACGGAGCTAGATAGTAATTGGCGGTCCGGGACGGCCATCGCTACGGATTCCGGATGGCCACAACGAAGGGCCCGATCGTCTTGACGGTGAAGTGCGGTCCGCTGAACAGGTTGACGTCGAAGTCGACGGTGTAGCGCCGCACGTTGGGCTGGTTGGGGTAGACGTCCTGAGCCAGCCGCAGGGTGTAGGTGTCGTTGGCGCCGCGGCGCATCAGGAACACCGTCGGGGGCTGCCACGGCAGGGTGTCGAGCGCGTGGGCCAGCTGGTCGGCGTTCTTCAATTCAGCCCAGGATTCGATGGCCGCCGCCCGCTTGTCGAACTCGGCTAACGGGTTGGCATAGTGCGAGGTCAGGCCCTGGAATCCGTAGTACGGGTAGTAGGACAGGAAACTGTAGTCGGCGGTCAGCACGACGGTTTCCTGCCGGGGCCGGCCGGTGATCTTGGTGATAACGGCGTCGACTTCGGCGTAGTACTTTTCGGCCCCGGGTGGTCGCCGGTCGCCGCGCTGGCCGTAGCCGTCGGTGTCGGTGTAGGCGACCGTCAGATCGGGGCGCAACACGTCGGGGATGTCCTGGCTGAAGCCGACAGCCCCGATCAATCCGATGGCCGCCGCCGCTCCGATGACCGTGCGGTTGGACCGGGCGGCGATCGCCAGCGTCACGTCGATGAACCCGAACACCCCGGCCGCCGACAGCAGAACGGTCAACGTGGGTTGCAGTCGGAATGACAGCAGCGTGGTGCCGAGCAGCGTGGTCAGCATGGATAGCATCGACCAGCCGTAGACGGTCAGCACGCCGATCCCGAGTGCGGCCGCTCTCGTCGACGATCGTGCCCGCCATACCAGCCACAGCGTTCCGAGCATGCACAGCGCTCCCAGCAGGGAGAACTGCAACATCGGAAAGGTGAGGACCGCGCCGTCGGCGGGCAGGTAGTGCTGGGCGCTGCCGGTGTCGCTGAGCGGATGCCGGACGGCGTGCAACAGGAACGGCAGCCAGGTGACGGCGGCGATGGCAAGGGCGATGACACCGGCGACCATGAGCCGCAGCAGCGGCTCGGCGCTGCGCCGCGCGATCGCCACGATCAGACCCATCACCACGACCGTGAACGCGGTGTAGCCGACGAGCAGGGTATAGAAGGTGGCCGAGACGCCGAGGAACACTCCGACGCCGACGACGGCGGCCCAGCCGCCCTGTCGGGGTCCACCGCGCAGTCCCGACCACGCCAGCACCAGGACCGGCGGGATGAGGACGGTGATGATCGCGGCGTAAGGCTCCGGCGAACTGTAGGCCAGGGTCACCGCGGTGGTGGCGACGGTGACGATCAGGGCGTACTCGAACCGAATCATGGCCGACCACAACGTCATCGCGAGCACGACGGCGATCGCGATCGAGACGATGGCCCACGGCTTCAACATCTCCCAGCCCGGGGTCCCGGTCAGGGCGGCGATGCGCCCGCCCAGCCAGAACCAGCCTGGCGGATAGAACGGCGGCAGACCGATATAGGTCATGTCGTGCAGTGCCGGGCTCTGCGTGAGACGGGTCAGGTACTCGGTGCGGAACTGTTGGTCGACGGAAATGCCGAACAGATAGAGGCGGGTCGCGCCGAGCGGCATGCCGAGGGTGACCACCGTGAACGCCGCCAGGAACACCGCCGCGGCGATCCGGGCGATCCACTCATAGCCCCGCCGCCAGACGAATCCGGTGCCAAGCAGCAGGACCAGGCACCCCACCTGTCCGACGGTGGTCAGTGCGTGCAGTTGGTTCGACGACGGGAAGGCCGGCCACTGCACCCGGGAGATCGCGATCAGCGCGATGGTCGAAACAGCCACGGCTGCAACGACTGCCACAACCATCTGGCCCACGGTGGCCAGCGCGCCCTTGGACACCGGGCGGCCTGCTAGATCGGCAGCTTGCGGAAAATGGGGCGTGGGATGTGCCGGATCACGGACATCAGCACCCGCACCTGGCCGGGCGCCCACACCAGGGTTTTGCCCTTGGCCGCCGAGGTGACCGCCAGTTCGGCGACATCCTCGGCGTTGACCGTGAACGGCGCTTCCTTGGCGCCGGTGGCTTTCCAGTGCTCCAGCGTCGTGGTGGTGCGCACCTGGCCGGGACGGATGACGAGGACGTGAACCCCGTACTCGCGCAGGGCTTCTCCGAGTCCGAGGTAGAAGCCGTCCAAGCCGGCCTTGGTGGAGCCGTAGACGAAGTTGTTGCGGCGCACCCGTTCCCCAGCCACCGAGGACATCGCGATGATCTGGCCGAAGCCCTGGGCGCGCATCTTCTCGCCGATCAGC
Source organism: Mycolicibacterium rhodesiae (assembly GCF_002086695.1). Taxonomy (GTDB): domain Bacteria; phylum Actinomycetota; class Actinomycetes; order Mycobacteriales; family Mycobacteriaceae; genus Mycobacterium; species Mycobacterium rhodesiae. Next base: position 53,387 of record NZ_MVIH01000016.1, on the reverse strand, counting down.
ACGCCCACCGAGACGGCAGCGGTGTAGTTGATCTGGGCGCTCAGGACCGCCTTCGACTGGTTCTGCCAGAGCTCCTCGGCGTCGCCGAGGATGCCGAACGCGACGATCGCCACATCTACATCACCCTTGGCCCAAGCCTTTTCGATGACGTCCGGGTGGCTTTTGGTGTCGAGAGCGTCAAAGTCGAGATACTCGACCGAACTGGCGCCGGCGGCTTCCAGCTGGGCGATGGCGTCGTCACGCTTGGGTGCGTTCGGCAGATCGGCCAGAATGATCCGGGCCTTGGCGTTGCGCAGGTAGCGCTTGCAGATGGCGAGGCCGATTTCGGATGTTCCGCCCAGCAGCAGGATGGTTTGCGGATTGCCAGTGGCGTCGATCATGTCTGTGGGGGATGCCTTTCTACAGCAGTTCGAGTCGGCGGGCCATGTCGGAGGCGAACACGCCGTCCGGATCAGCCTTGCGGCGCAGTGCAATCCACTCGTCGATCCGCGGATACATGCGATGGAATTTCTCGGCGCTCACCCGTGAGTCCTTGGCGGTGTAGACGCGTCCCCCGAATTTCATGACTCGATCGTCGAGCTCGTTGAGGAATCCGTTGACACCCGGATTGTTCGGGAAGTCCATGGCCACGTTCCAGCCGGCCATCGGGAAGCTCAGCGGCGCCGGGTTGCCGGGACCGAAGAGCTTGAACACGTTCAGCGCCGAATAGTGGCCCTGGGTTTGAATCCAGCGGATGATGTCCTTGAATTCGTCCAGCGCGTCCGGCGGCACCAAGAACTGGTGCTGCGCGAAACCCGCTGGGCCGTAGGCGTATTGCCATCCGGTCGTGATGTCCAGCATGTGGTAGAACTGCGTCAGATTGACGATCTTGTTCTGGTAGTTGCCGCTGACCCGATAGAACGCCTCGCCGACAAGGCTCAGTGACAGCTTGTTCATCACGCTGACCGGGAACAGGTTCGGCACCGCAGGCAGCTTGGGCGCGGTGAACTGCAGCGGATTCTTCGCGAGTTTGTCCGGCAGCTGGTCCAGTCGTGCCAGGCTGCCCCGGCTGACCGCGGCGCGCCCAAGCTTCGGCGGCGGATTGATCAGATCGAACCAGGCGCTCGAGTAGGTGTAGTTGGCCTCGCTGCCGTCCTGGTGGACCGCCACCGTCTCGTCCAGATCAGCGGTGGCGATGCCGTCGGCGATGAAGTATGCCGTCTCGGTGCGCGTCATCGCGATGCGCGCGCGAATCACGATGCCCGTCAAGCCATTTCCGCCGACCGTGGCCCAGAACAACTCGCGGTCGGGGCCCTCCGGCGTCAGGGTGTGAACCTCGCCGTCGGCCATCAGCAGGTCCAGCGACAGCACATGGTTACCGAAACTGCCTGCGCTGTGGTGATTTTTGCCGTGGATGTCGGATCCGATGGCGCCCCCCACGGTGACCTGCCGGGTGCCTGGCAGAACCGGCACCCACAGTCCGAACGGCAGCGCGGCCTTCATCAGCTGATCGAGGCTAACCCCGGCGTCCACGTCGGCCACCGCGGTGTCGGCGGACAGCGAGTGGATCCGGTTCAGCCGGGTCATGTCGACGATGATTCCGCCGCCGTTGCAGGCCTGGTCTCCATACGAGCGGCCGAGGCCGCGTGCCACGATCCCGCGGCGCAGATACGACGGGCTGGTGGAATCGGCGTCGGCGACCTGCCGGACGGCGTCGGCGATCACCTCCACGTCAGGAGTGGAGAGCACCTGTGCCACGCTCGGCGCAGTTCGGCCGAATCCGGTCAGGGAACGCGGCGTGAGGGGAAGTGCGGTAGCCATATCAGTGCCAAAGGTTACCCGGCCCCCCTACTTCAACCGGAATATCACTGCTCGCTGGACCACGAAGTTGATGACTGTGGCGGTGCCCTGCGCGATGACGAAGGCCACCGGAACCTGCCAGGAATGGCCGGCGAACTTCAGATAGAACAGGTAGTTGATGCCGACCTGTACTGCATACGTGAGGGCGTAGAGGACGACCACGGCGATGAAGCGGGCCGTGCTCGGCGGCGCCTGGAAGGTCCACCGACGGTTGATCAGGTAGGCCGTGGTCGTGCCTGCGATGAAGCTCAGCGTCTTGGCCACGTTGACCTGCAGGCCCAGCTTGAGGAACAGCACGTAGAGCCCGAAGTCGACGATGGCCGACAGTCCGCCGGTGACGATGAAGCGCACCATCTGGGTCTTGAGGCTCAGGGACGCCGTCTCGGCTGATTCGGCCACGCGGGAAGCTTACTGGTGGTGCCGTTTCACTCGCGGCGCCGGCCGAGTGCACCATGGTGGTGTGCAGGATCTGGTTGAGGCGTGGGCGGCACTGCTGTCCCGATACACCGACGACCCGGCCGTGGCCGAGGTGGGCCGCGACTTGGTGGCGTCGTGGTCTGAAGCCCACCGCCGCTACCACTCCCTCGAGCACTTGCGGGACATCCTTCGCCACGTCGAGGAACTGGCCGAATTCGCCGACGACCCGGACGCTGTGCGGCTCGCAGCCTGGTACCACGACGCGGTCTATGCCGGACTTCCCGACGACGAGGAGCGCAGCGCCCAGCTCGCCGAGCAGGACCTCTCGCGGCTGGGTGTTCAGCCGCAGCTGGTCGACGAGGTGGCCCGGCTGATTCGGCTGACCGTCTCGCACGATCCCGCGCCGGGGGATCACAACGGCGAGGTGCTCTCCGATGCCGACCTGGCGGCGTTGGCCGTGCCGAGGGAACGCTACGAGCGCAACACCGCCGCGATCCGGGCCGAGTACAGCCACGTCCCCAGCGAGGTGTTCCGCCGGGGGCGGGTGCAAGTGCTCGTGGCGCTGCTGGGCGGGCCGGGTGTTTTCCGCACCGAGTACGCCCGCCGCAAGTGGGAGTCATCGGCCCAGGGCAACCTGCGGGCGGAGCTGGCGACGTTGACCGATTGAGCGCGTCATCAGCACTGGTAGTGACGCCTGACCTTCACCGAAGGCCGTTCGACCCTATTGGCGTGGACGTTGACTGGGGAAGATCTCGCACATGACAGTCGAACAGGACCCCATCGTGGTACTCAGCGACGACGAGAGTTGGGATCGCCTGAAAAGCGTTGCGCTGGGGCGCCTGGTCACTCAGATCGGCGATCAGCTGGAGATCTTCCCGGTCAACTTCGTGACGCAGAACCACACGGTGCTGTTCCGGACCGCCGAGGGCACCAAGCTGTTCAGCACGGTGATGAACGACAAGGTGCTCTTCGAAGTCGACGACCACACCGTCTCGGAGGGCTGGAGCGTCATCATCCGCGGCACCGCTCGCGTGCTCACCGCGGCGGATGACATTCACGAAGCGGAGCGCGCGCAGCTGCTGCCCTGGATCGCGACCGAGAAGCTGCGGTTCGTGCGGATCACCCCAAATGAGGTGTCCGGCAGGCGTTTTGTCTTCGGGCCGGAGCCCGACCGAGGGTCCTACCCCGGTTAATCGTCCAGTGTGCGTCTGGATACGAAAATCGCAGCGGATTCGTATCCAGACGCACACTCGGCGCGAGTCACACCCAGTACGGCACCCGCGCCCGGTATTGCCGCAGCGCGAACGCCGCGAGCAGCCAGCCGAGCAGCGTCAGTCCGATCACGACAGCCCAATGCCGCAGGTGCTGATCGGCGCCCAGCAGCGGGGCCCGCAGGATGTCGAGGTAGTGCAGCAGCGGGTTGAGTTCGATGATCTTGGCCCAGCGACCGGCGCCCTGCTGCTGCAGGGTGTTGTCGTTCCAGATGATCGGCGTCATGAAGAACAGCAACTGCACGATCGAGAACAGCAGTGGGCCGATGTCGCGGTAGCGAGTGGCCAGGATGCCGAAGCAGAACGACACCCACACGCAGTTCAGCATGATCAACAGCAGCGCCGGGATCGCCGACAAGTCCGCCCAGGACCACGGTTTCGGGAAGATGATCGCGATCACCACATAGATCACGATGTTGTGGCCGAACAGGATCATCTGCCGCCACACCAGCCGGTAGACGTGCACGCTCAGCGGTGTCGGCAGCTGTTTGATCAGACCTTCGTTGGCGATGAAGACATCAGCGCCCTCGAGAATCGCGGCGTTGATCATGTTCCAGATGATCAGGCCGAGAGTCACATACGGCAGGTGCTCGGACAGCTTGAGGTGGAACAGCTGTGAGTACAGCCCGCCCATCGCGACCGCGGTGGTTCCGGTCGCGATCGTGATCCAGAACGGACCGAGCACCGAGCGGCGGTACTTCTGCTTGATGTCCTGCCAGCCGAGGTGCAGCCACAGTTCGCGCTTGCGGTACCCGTCGAGCAGATCGCCCCACGCGCGTGTGAAGGTCTTCGACTGCGCGGCGGCGTCGACGATCGTCATCGTGTTCCTTTCCCGTCGCTTCGCTCGCCCCGGAAGAACCTTTCGTGCCTACCCAAGCGCCGCAACCGAATCCATTCGGCGAAGCCTTTCGGGTCGCGGCGCTGGACCAAGAAGAACCACCCGAATCGCACCCACTCCTGCGGTACCAGCTTGCGCATGCCGCGCTGTGCCTGCAGGTACCCGCGGTTGCGATAGGTGAAGTACCGCTTGGACGGATCTTCCGGATATTGGGTGTGCATTTTCCCGCCGAGGATGGGCTTGAACTCGTCACTGCCGTACGGGTGCAGGTAGGTGGCCTTCAGGCAGGTGCCGAACGGCAAGCCCGACAACACCAGTCGACGGTGCACGTCGACCTCGTCACCACGGATGAACAGGCGGATATCGGGAATGCCCACGGCCATAAGGGTTTCCGCCCGGAACAACGCGCCGTTGAACAGTGATGCGTATCCCGGGAGCAGGTCTTGGGTTCCCAGCTCGGCCGGATGACGACGCCACACCAGACCCTGCCGAACGGGGAAGGCGAACCGGTCGGGGTGGTCCATATCGCAGACCATCGGCGACACTTCGGCCAAACCGTGGCGTTGTGCGCAGGACAGCAATGTGGCCAGCACGTCGCCGTCCATCGGGCGCCCGTCGTCGTCGGCCAGCCACACCCAGTCCGCACCCAGCGACAGCGCGTGCAGCATGCCGAGCGCGAATCCTCCTGCACCACCGAGGTTTCGGCGAGATCCCAGATAGGTGGTCGGCACAGGCTGGCCGGCGACGAGGTCGCGCACCCGCTCGTCGTTGTCGTTGTCGACCACGATCAGGTGGTCGACCATCCGGGTCTGGGTGGTCAAAACACCCAGCGATTTGGCGAGTTCGTCGAGGCGGCGATGAGTGACGACGACGGCGCACACCAGGTCGGTCACGGGGTGGCGACCCCGTCGGACCAATCGGACTTGTGCTCGTCCAACACTTCCCGCACATGCCGGGCCGCGTCCTCGCCCTCGTACGCCCGAACGACGTCTTCGATGCCGCCGGACATCTTGATGGTGCCGTGGTCGATCCACATGGCGGTCTTACACAGCCGCGCCAGGAACTCGTTGGAATGGCTGGCGAACACCAGGATTCCGGAACGCTCAACCAGCTTCTGCAGCCGTGTCTGCGCCTTCTTCAGGAAGTCCGCGTCCACCGCGCCAATGCCCTCGTCGAGCAGCAGGATCTCCGGATCGATACTGGTGACCACGCCCATGGCCAGTCGCACCCGCATGCCGGTGGAGTAGGTGCGCAGGGGCATCGACAGGTATTCACCGAGTTCGGTGAAGTCGGCGATCTCGTCGACCTTGGCCATCATCTGCTTGCGGGTCTGCCCCAGGAACAGGCCGCGGATGATGATGTTCTCGAAGCCGGAGATCTCCGGGTCCATCCCGACGCCGAGGTCGAACACCGGCGCGACGCGGCCGCGGACCGTGGCCGACCCGCGAGTCGGTTCGTAGATCCCGGACAGCAACCGCAGCAGCGTGGACTTGCCCGCGCCGTTGTGGCCGACCAGGCCGACGCGGTCACCCATCTTCAGCGACAGCGTGATGTCCCGCAGGGCCTCGATCACGACGACGTTCTCGGTGTTGCGACCGATCGCGCCGCCGGCGGCACCCAGGAAGGTCTTCTTCAGCGACCGCGTCTTGGCGTCGAAGATCGGAAACTCAACCCAGGCGTCGCGGGTTTCGATATAGGGGTCGTCGGCAGGCACCGGGGTCTCGGCTAGAGGTACTGCCCGGTGCCGTGACCGGGGGCTCCGGGCGGGCCGGGCTGTCCGATGCCGGGCGGCAACGCACCCTGGCCGCGCATGTGCTCCAGCTGCGCGCGCGCCGCCATCTGCTGGGCGAACAGCGCGGTCTGGATTCCGTGGAACAGGCCCTCGAGCCAGCCGACCAGCTGCGCCTGCGCGATCCGCAGCTCGGCGTCGGACGGAATGCTGTCCTCGGTGAACGGCAAGGCCAGCCGCTCGAGCTCGTCGCGAAGCTCGGGGGCCAGGCCGTCTTCGAGCTCGCGGATCGAGGTCGCGTGGATTTCACGCAGCCGGGTGCGGCTGGCGTCGTCCAGCGGTGCTGCGCGCACCTCTTCGAGCAGCTGCTTGATCATCGTGCCGATGCGCATCACCTTGGCAGGCTGTTCCACCAGGTCGGTCACCGAGCGGCCGTCGGCGTCACCCTCGCCCTCGTCGGAGCCGGTGATGATCTCGATGTTGTCGTCGTCTGTGTTCGTCGTCATGGAGTGAGCATTCCCTCGTCGCCCATTGTTACCGGGTGTCCTGCGGTGCAGATCCGCGCCATTCGTAGATGCGGGCCTCGCCGTTGTCGTAGATCTTGGCCCACGACTTGGACTTGTCTAGTGACACTAGTCCGTCGGGCATGACGAACCCGCGAACCACCGGTGCGCTCGTCAACACGTAACGGATGTTCAGTGCCTTCACCGCCTCGGCGATCCGCGGATCGTGGTCGGCGTCGTCGGCGTAGGCCCAGAAGATGAACCGGTGGTAACCCGGGCCCTGCTGCACCGGGTAGTCGTAATGCGTCCACAGCGGGTGCAGGCCGGCCACCGCGTACATCCACGCGGTGCCGTCGACGTTCGCGTCGCCGATCAGGGTGTCGCGGGCGCCGGGCAGAGTCGCGAGGTAGGCAAAAGCCTGCAGATCCTTGTCGTCGACGATCACCCGGTCGTACTTCTCGCCCATCAGGTATCGGTGCCGCGGAAAGTAGTGCCAGGCCAGCCCGACGCTGACGGCTACCAGCAGCACCGCGGTGGCGCCGATCCAGAACCCGCGGTCGGGCTCCCTGGCCGCGGCCCAGCGTCGGATCAACCGTCGGGCGCCGGCCACCAGCAGCAACGCCAGCGAGTAGAGCGCGATCCCGGCCATCGGTGTCAACAGCAGCGTCACCACCGCGGACAGCCGTCGAGGGTCGCTGTAGAACAGGTCGCTGTACTTGCCGACGATGGTGCCGAGTGGGCCGCCGAACGGCGCTCCGGAATGCACGATCGACACGATCAGCACCAGCCACACCGCCGCAGGCCACCAGATCCTTTTCGCCAGCAGCAGGATGAACCCGGCTCCGGCCAGGGCGATGATGACGTTCTGGATCGGATAGTCGTTGAGGTGCCTGGTGTGCTGGACGACCGCGTTGAACAGCGTGCGTTTGCGGCCCTGATGGGTCAGAAATGCGTGCCCGGCGATGACCTCGGCCTGCTGGAGCACGCCGAGGAACTGCGGCAGCAGAACCGCGAGAGTCGGCACCGCGATGATCGTCAGGGTGAGGAAGTCGCGCGCCCTGCCGAGCACCGGCCGCCACAACGCGTCCAGCAGCCACCACGCCACGACGAAGGTGACCACCACGACGCCGCCGGTGATGTGCACCGAGAAGACGCCCACCAGCGCGATCACCGCCATCGGGATGCGATCGCGGTTCCGCAGGGACGACGCGATCAGCACGAACGCCGGGATGGCGACGCCGTAGGCGGCCATGTTCGGCATCGAGGCGGTGTCGAACTCGACGTAGGGCACCGAGGTGAACGACGCGGCCAACGCGGCCGCAGTGGCCGCCGCACCGGCGGTACGCCACTGCGACGTGCCGCGGGAGCGGAGCAGCTGCCAGGTCAACAGGCCCGCGCTGAGCGGGAACAACCACACCGCCGCAGACAGCGAACTGAGCGTGTACGCGGTGGTCGGTGCCGCGCCGGTCAGCTGTGCCAGCACGGCCCCCAGCGCGTGGAAGACCGAGGGGTAGTAGAGCTGCGCATGGGTCTCGACGTTGCGCAGCTCACCCATGTGCGTCGACGACGCCTGACCGGTGTCGAGGATCCAGCGGATGGTGTTGGCGTGCCAGACCGAGTCCCAGTTGCTCGGGATGGACTGCCAGTAGGGCATGCCCCGCCAGGCGGCGATCCCGATCAACACTGCGCCCAGGATCACCCCGGCGGCCACCGTCAGCGCGGGCCACAGCGACACCTCGTCGGCGGTCGGGTCGTCGGTGCGATACCGGGCGAGCAGAATCCGCAAACCGAAGACGGCGGCCGTGACAATGGCCAGTGCCAGCAGCGCCGTCCAGGCGTTCCAGGCGATGCCGATCGCACCGAACGGGATGATGGCCAGGCCCACAACGCCGTACGTCAGCACCGGGCCCACGCCGAGTGCGACGTACCAGCGCAGCCGCCCGGCCATCGCCACCACCGCACCCGGCAGGATCAGCAACAAGACCGCGATCAGGACTCCGAACCCGAAGCTCACTGGACTAGTATGGCTGGCCAGGTGAACCTGCCCTTATCGCCCTTCGACGAGGACCGCAGGCGCCATCGCTGTCTCAATAGCGCAATCACCGACGCTCTAAGGTGGGCTCATGGCATACGACGTCGCCCGGGTGCGTGGTCTGCACCCAGCATTGGGCGACGGGTGGATGCGCTTCGACGCCCAGGCCGGGATGCTGATTCCCGAGTCGGTGGCCACCACGGTCTCGACGGCGTTCCGGGGTTCGGTGCCGAACACGGCCAGCCCGCATCCTGCGGCCCGGCGCAGCGTCGCCGTTCTGGACGCCGCCCGCCAGGCGGTGGCCGACCTGGTCAACGGCGATCCGAGCGGGGTGGTGCTAGGCGCCGATCGCTCGATCCTGCTGACGTCGTTGGCCGATGCGTCCTCCTCGCGGGCCGGGATCGGCTACGAGGTGGTGGTCAGCCGGCTCGACGACGAGGCCAACATCGCGCCGTGGCTGCGCGCAGCCAACCGGTATGGGGCCAAGGTCAAGTGGGCCGAAGTCGACATCGAGACCGGCGAGCTGCCGTCGTGGCAGTGGGAGAGTTTGATCACGCCGCCCACCCGATTGGTGGCCATGACGTCGGCGTCCTCGACCTTGGGCACGATCACCGACGTGAGTGCCGTCACCAAGCTTGTGCACGACGTCAGCGGGCTGGTGGTCGTGGATCATTCGGCCGCGGCGCCGTATCAGTTGATGGATCTCGACGAGACCGAGGCCGACGTCGTCGCGCTCAACGCACCGGCGTGGGGCGGGCCGCCGATCGGTGCGCTGGTGTTCCGCAACCCGTCGCTCATCGACAGCTTCGGGTCGGTGTCGATGAACCCGTACGCCAGCGGACCGGAACGACTCGAACTCGGCGGCCACCAGTACGGTCTGCTGGCCGGAGTGGTCGCGAGCATCGAGTATCTGGCCGGACTGGATGAGTCGGCGCGGGGTAGCCGACGCGAAAGGCTTGCTCTCTCAATGCAATCCGCAGGGTCGTATCTCAGCGGACTCTTCGACTACTTGATGGGCTCGCTGCGGTCGCTGCCCCTGGTGATGGTGATCGGCCGGCCGGAGGCGCACATCCCGGTCGTCAGTTTCGCGGTGACCGGGGTGCCCGCCGAGCGGGTGGTCCAGCGGTTGGCGGACAACGGAATTCTGGCCGTGTGCAACGCCAACTCGCGGGTGCTCGACCTGATCGGCGTCAACGACATCGGGGGTGCGGTGACCGTCGGGTTGGCGCACTACTCGACGATGGCCGAAGTCGATCAGCTGGTGCGGGCGCTCGCGTCGCTCGGCTGAATCCGGCCCTCGTCACTCGTTGACGGTCAGCAACACTTTCCCGAACGTCTCGCCGGCGGTCAGCACCCGGTGCGCTTCGGCGGCGTCGGCGATGGGGAACCGCGCTCCGATGATGGGGCGCACCCGACCGTCGGCGATCAGCGGCCAGACCGAGGCCACCACCTCCTCGACGATGGCCCTCTTTCCGTGCGGTCCGTCGATGGGCCGGCCGCGCAACGAGGTACCGATTACGTGCAGCCGCTTGGCGACTGCCTTGGCAATGTTGAATTCCGCTTTGATCCCGCCCTGCATGCCGATGATCGTCATCCGTCCGTCGGGTGCGAGTGCGTCGAGATTTCGATCGAGGTAGGCCGCGCCCATGATGTCGAGGATGACGTCGGCCCCGCGCCCGTCAGTGGCATTATTGACGCACGCGACGAAATCTTCATCGCGGTAAGAGATTAGGACTTCGGCGCCCAGCTCGCGGCACAGGTCGAGCTTCGCTCGCGAACCTGCCGTCACCGCCACTCGATTGCCCAGGGCGGTGGCGACCTGGATGGCGTGAGTGCCGATCCCGCTTGCCCCGCCGTGAATGAGCAACAGTTCGCCGTCGGTCAGATGCGCGGTCATGGCGATGTTGGACCACACCGTGCAGGCGACTTCAGGCAGCGCGGCTGCGTCGGGTAGCGATACCCCGAGGGGGACGGGCATGACCTGACCGGCGGGCGCCGAAACATACTCGGCGTAACCGCCTCCGGCCAAGAGTGCGCAAACGTCTTGTCCGACAGTCCATCCCGTCACACCTTCGCCGAGGCTCTCGATGACGCCGGACACCTCGAGACCGAGGATGTTGCTGGCTCCCGGGGGTGGTGGATAGTTTCCGGCCGCTTGCAGGAGGTCGGCCCGGTTGACACCTGCGGTGTTGACCCGGATCAGAACTTCGCCCCGTCCGGGCGACACATCAGGCACTTCGCGCCAGGTCAGGCGGTCGGACGATTCAGCGACGATGGCCAACATGGGCGTCAGGTTACTCCCGAGTCATTTCGGCCTCGTACGGCGCTGTGTCGCTTACGATTGCGCAATGGGAGGGATGATTGCGGGGCGGACCGCTAGTGAGATGCCGGGGTTGGATATAGCCGAGGAGAGATCTTGGCAGAACTTCCTCGACGCCGCACTGCGGCTGTACGGAACACTGAATCGGGGGCTCGTCGACAAGCACAAGTTGAGCTTGGTCGACGTTCGTCTGTTGGAAATTCTGGACAACTCGGAGACCGGCGCGGCGCGGATGGGGGATCTGGCCGATCAGCTCATGTCGCTGCCGAGTCGGGTGACGCGCCAGATTCGTCGGTTGGAGACCGCGGGCCTGGTGCGTCGAGAGGCGAGCCCCGACGACGGTCGCGGAGTGTTGGCGAGCATCACCGACCTCGGCCGTGAGGTTGTCGAGGACGCGATGCTGACGTACGCCAAGGGGGTCCGGGAGAACTTCCTGACGCCGTTGTCTCGTCCGCAGATGGCGGCGATGGGGGAGAACTGCCGCCGGATCAGTGCCGCCTTGAAGAACGGTGGCAACTCGACGAGGGTCGGCCGCGTCTAACCGTTAGTCTTGTCGGCGGTGGCGTGGCAGAGCGGCCTAATGCACTCGCCTTGAAAGCGAGAGACGGCTAACACCGTCCGGGGGTTCAAATCCCTCCGCCACCGCTGCGTGGGCGTCCTGCCGGGTTGGCGGACGCCCATCTCACTCCTGGCATTTCGCTCGTGATCACCTGTGTGGCGGGCGCAGGACTTCTGTGGATCAGCTTGGGACGCGTGCATTCCATCGGTGGCTGGGCATACAAAGGATGTAAGGCGCCGAAAGGTAGCCGGACCATTCTTGTGGAGCGGCCCGGTTGGGTGGCGCCGGTCCGAAACATCGTGAAAGGTGCTGGTCAACATGTCCTCCCCTCGAAAGCTTCGGAATAGCTTGGCTCTGGATAAGAGGTTGCTGGGAACGGTCGTCGGTGGCGGTGCTATCGCGGTCCTCGGCCTGTTCGGGCTCACCCACCCCGCCCCGGCGTCGCTGACCCACACGGCCGACTCCGGCGACGAGACGAAGTTCCCCGCCTACTCCTCGCCCGCCGTCGCCGCGATGAACATGGGTGCGACCACGACGACTCAACCCACCGACGAGCCGACAGCCCTCGAGGTCACCAAAGCGGTACCGGCCATCAAGGCCGGCAAGTAACCGCTATTCGCCGGTGAACTCCGGCTTGCGCTTGGCGAACATGGCTGCAATGCCTTCGTTGAGGTCTTTGGACGGCAGGAACGCCGAATTCCACGCCGCAACGTAGCGCAGGCTGGCCGCCACGTCGGCAGTGCGCTGCTCGTCGAGGACGTCCTTGATGCCGTGCACCACCAGCGGCGAGTTCGCCGCGATCTCGGCGGCGGTCTCGTGCGCCGCGGCCAGCGTGGCCTCGGGGTCCGGATACACGTCGTTGACCAGACCGATCTTCTCGGCCCGCGCGGCATCAATGTCCTTGCCCGTCAACGCCAATTCGCGAAGATGTCCGTCGGACAGGATGTAGGGCAACCGAGCCAGGCTGCCCACGTCGGCGACGATCGACAGCTTGACCTCGCGCACCGAGAACTTGGCGTCGGCACTGGCGTAGCGGACGTCCACCGCACTGATGAGGTCGACGCCTCCACCGATGCACCAGCCGTGGATGGCGGCGATCGTCGGGGTGCGGCAGTCGGCCACCGCGGTGATCGACTGCTGCATGCGCTTGAGTTTGCCGTGGAATTCGACGCGTGGCCGGGCCGAGACCTCTCCGGACATCGCGCTGCCGATGGTGTCGCCCATTGCGACCAGGTCCAGCCCGTAGCTGAAGTTGCGGCCGGAGCCGGTCAGCACGATCGCCCGCACGTCGGGATCGGCATCCAGCTCGCCGAAGGCCACCGGCATCTCGGTCCAGAACGCCGGGCCCATGGCGTTGCCTTTACCCGGGCCGATCAGCGTGACCTGGGCAACGTGGTCCTTGACCTCGACGGTGAGGGATTCATACTGCTGGCTCATGCCCTGAAGGCTACGACGCCCACCGCCGCCCGCGTTACTCCAGGGTCACGTGCGGTCGGCGCGGAGCAGTTCGGACATTTCGCATCGGTGGGATTCGATGCCGATCAGATGTACATCGCAGGATCGATGTAGTACGTCGGATCCACCAACTGTTCGCGCTGCCGTTCGGTGCGCGGGCGTACGACGGCGGGAATTCCGGTGGCGATCGAATCGGCAGGCACGTCGTGGGTGACGACGGCGTTCGCGCCGATAGCACTGTCGTCACCAATAACCAAGGGGCCCAATATTTTTGCTCCGGCGCCCACGACCACTCGGTTTCCGATGGTGGGGTGGCGTTTGCCGTGTTCCAGTGAACGTCCGCCGAGCGTCACGCCGTGATAGAGCATCACGTCGTCGCCGATCTCGGCGGTCTCGCCGATCACGACGCCCATTCCGTGGTCGATGAAGAACCGGCGGCCGATGGTCGCGCCGGGGTGGATTTCGATACCGGTGGCGAACCGGGTCAGCTGGGACAGCACCCGGGCCGGCCCACGCAGCGCCGGCCGGGCCCACAGCCGGTGTGCCAGCCGATAGGACCAGACGGCGTGCAGCCCGGAGTAGACCAACGCGTTCTCGACATCGCCGCGGGCAGCCGGATCGTGGCCACGCGCGTTGCTCAGGTCCTCACGCAGTGTGGACAGCAGGCCCATGAAGTCAGTCCCTGATGTGCTCGAAAAGTGGTGTGGAGATGTAGCGCTCGCCGTAGTCGCACACCACGGCCACGATGAGCTTGCCTGCGTTCTCCGGACGCTTGGCGATCTCCAGTGCGGCCCACACGATCGCGCCGGACGAGATGCCACCCAGAATGCCCTCCGCGGTGCCCAACTCGCGGGCCACCCTGATGGCGTCGTCGAGTTCGACGTCGACGATCTCGTCGTAGGCGCCGCGATCGAGTACGTCGGGAACGAAGTTGGCACCCATGCCCTGGATCTTGTGTGGCCCGGCCTTGCCTTCGGTCAGCAACGGCGAGTCCTTGGGTTCGACGCCGACGATCTGGACGCCGGGCTTGCGCTGCTTGAGTACGTGTCCCACCCCGGTGACGGTGCCGCCGGTGCCGATGCCCGCGACGAAGATGTCGACCTTGCCGTCGGTGTCGTTCCAGACTTCTTCCGCGGTGGTCTTCTCGTGGATGGCCGGGTTGGCCGGGTTGCCGAACTGGTTCGCCGAGACGGCATTGTCGGTTTCGGCGATGATCTGGCGGGACTTCTCCACCGCGCCTGCCATGCCTTCGGAGCCGGGGGTGAGCACGATCTCGGCGCCGTAGGCACGCAGCATCACCCGGCGTTCGGTCGACATCGTCTCCGGCATCGTCAGGATGACCTTGTAACCGCGGGCCGCGCCGACCATCGCCAACGCGATGCCGGTGTTGCCGCTGGTGGCCTCGACGATCGTGCCGCCGGGCTTGAGCTCGCCGGAGGCCTCCGCCGCGTCGATGATCGCCACTCCGATGCGGTCCTTGACGCTGTTGGCCGGGTTGTAGAACTCGAGCTTGACCGCGACCTCGGCGTCGAGGCCCTCGGTCAGGCGGTTGAGTCGTACCAGCGGCGTGTGGCCGACCAGTTCGGTGACGTTGTCATAGATCTTGCCCATGCTGCGCGTCCCTTCTCGTGGCACCCCACCGAACACTATTCTGTCGGTCGCTGGTCGTACGGTTGGGGCATGGCTGACGAACTGACCTCAGGACCGGAAGCTCCACCGACCGACGAACTGGCCAGTGCTGAAGCGTCGCTCCAGGTTCTCCAACAAGTGATGCACGGTATTGCTTCCGATGATTTGAACAAGCAGACGCCGTGCCGCGAGTTCGACGTTGCCGGGCTCACCGATCACCTGCTGAATTCGATCACCTTGTTGGGTGGCGCGGCCGGCGCGCAGTTCCCGGATCGCAACCCGGATGACTCCGTCGAGCGTCAGGTGATCGCGGCGGCCCGCCCTGCGGTCGACGCCTGGCGGCGTCGCGGGCTGGACGGCACGGTGCCGTTCGGCGAGAACGAGGCGCCTGCGCGGCTCATGGCCGGCATCCTCTCGGTCGAATTCCTGATCCATGCGTGGGATTACGCGTCGGCGATCGGCCGCCCGATCGATGCCCCGGATTCGCTGACCGAGTATGTGTCGGGCCTGGCGCACCGCATCATCACCCCGGAGGGTCGCGTCAGGGCAGGTTTCGACGACCCTGTCGACGTCGCGGCGCACGCTTCGAAGCTGGACCGGCTGGTTGCCTTCACCGGCCGTACCCCGGTCAGCGGTTAGCGATCCACTTCCGGGCGAACTCGAGGAACGCGTCGTTCTCCTCGGGTGCGCCGATCGTCACCCGGACGCCGTCGGTGCCGTAGGGGCGCACCAGTACGCGGTCGTCGGCGGCCTGCTCGACGAAGTCGGGCGTCTCTTCCGGCGTCAATGGCAGCCACACGAAGTTCGCCTGTGACGGCGGGAAGCTGTAACCGAGCTCGGTGAGCGCGGCGCAGACCCGGCGGCGTTCGGCGACGACGGCGTCGGTCCGGGCAAGCAGTTCGTCAGCGGCATTCACCGAGGCGATCGCCGCGGCCTGCGAGACGGTGGTCGCGGTGAACGGCACGTAGACCTTGCCCAACGCGGTGATGATGTCGGGATCGCCGACGGCGTAACCGATCCGCAGCCCGGCCAGTCCGTATGCTTTCGAAAAAGTCCGCAGCACAACGACATTGGGATGGCTTCGGACCAGCCCGAGGCTGTCCGGCACCATCCCGTCCCGGATGTACTCGACGTAGGCCTCGTCGATGGCGATGAGGATGTCCGACGGCACGGCGGCGACAAACCGGGCGAGCGCCTCGGGGTCGACGACGGTGGAGGTCGGGTTGTTCGGGTTGCAGACGAAGATCAGGCGGGTGCGGTCGGTGATCGCGGCGAGCATGGCATCCAGGTCGAACGCGTAGTCGCGCAGCGGCACCTGGACGGCGGTGGCGCCGGCGACCCGGACCTGCAGCGGATAGATCTCGAAGCTGCGCCAGCCGAAGACCACCTCGTCGCCGACAGAGGCGGTGATCTGGATGAGCTGCTGGCACAGGCTCACCGATCCGCAGCCGACGGCGATGTTCTCGGGGGCGAAGTCGACATGCTTGGCCAGGTGCTCTTTGAGCTCCACGTAGCCGTTGTCGGGGTAGCGGTTGATGGTCTCGGCGGATGCGGCGATCGCCTCGCGCACGCTGGGCAACGGGCCGTGCACGGTCTCATTGCTGGCCAGCTTGATGGCACCCGGCACCGTCTTACCCGGGGTGTAGGCCGGTAGATCGGCCAGTTCAGGGCGCAGGCGGGCGGTCATTTGTCCAAGTCTAAGTGGGCTGTGTACTCTCATCCATCGGCGGTTCGGGGCATCAAGCAGGCTCCGGTACGCTCAGGTAGTTCAGGAGGCGTGCCAGAGCGGCCGAATGGGACTCACTGCTAATGAGTTGTCCCCCTTACAGGG
Source organism: Mycolicibacterium rhodesiae (assembly GCF_002086695.1). Lineage (GTDB taxonomy): Bacteria > Actinomycetota > Actinomycetes > Mycobacteriales > Mycobacteriaceae > Mycobacterium > Mycobacterium rhodesiae. The sequence goes on along the minus strand of NZ_MVIH01000016.1, from coordinate 36,964 downwards.
GACCGGAGGTTCAAATCCTCTCGCCTCCGCCGCGGCTGATTCGTCAGCCACGACAACTGAAGACAGAACGGCGCCCGTAGCTCAACGGATAGAGCATCTGACTACGGATCAGAAGGTTAGGGGTTCGAATCCCTTCGGGCGCACTTCGCATGAATGGGGCCGGCGGCCCAACTTTGCGTTCAGCAACGGTGTAATGACTCGCCCGCGGGGTGCCCTTTGTGGCAAATTTGTCACAGTTGGTTCGCGCGGCTAACTTCCAGCGGTTATTGTCGGTTCAAATAGTTTGACGCAGTCCGACATGACAGCTGGACAGGGGCTCGCCTTTGCAGGCCACCTTTGACGACTTTGCCGGGTTCGGTAACCACCTTCGTGAGTGGTGGAGCGAACCGGTCGATTACGCGGCGCAGGTGGAGTACTTCACCAAACGCGCGAAGTCCGGGCCGATCCAAGTGCTCATCGGTATCGGCACGGGGACCAACGGACTGCTGTCCCTGTTCGTCCTGCTTCCCTCGGCACGAACCCCCGGGTCGCAGGTTGTCGTGGCCATGTTCGCTGTGCTGCAGCTTTTTTGGGGTTGGAATTGGTGTTATCGGCCATGGCCGTCGCGCCGTGTTTCGCTCGCTTTCGTCATCTCCGCAGACATCGGGATAGCCGCGGTGGCGGTAGTGGATGCAAGTTGGTTGCTCGGCTTGTTCGCCTTCAATGCCTTCGCGATGATCTCGGTATACCTGATGTTCTTCGACGGTCCGAAACAACTTGCAGCGCACGTGCTCTGGCTTCTTCTGGCGACCACTGCCTTCGCTCTGCGGGTCAGTGATGCCACCCATCTGGACATCTCTGCCTTCACCGTCAAGACGATTGCCGCCGTGGCCCCCGTGGCTTGGACCCCGTTGGGGATTCAGCTCGCGATCTGGTCGCTGCGTAACGACGCGAACGAATCGATCACCGATCCGCTGACCGGTCTGCTCAACCGGCGAGGTCTGCACCTTCACATCGCAGATCTGATCCGGGACGTCGTCGCCGAGGCCACCGACGTGGCGGTGATCGTCGTGGATCTGGACCGTTTCAAGGCGATCAACGACACTTTCGGGCACATCGCCGGTGACGAGGTTCTGGCCCTCTGCGCTGGCCGGATCGTGTCAGCTGCGGGCGGCAGCGCGCTGGTGGCCCGTATCGGCGGTGAGGAGTTCGTTGTCGTCGACCTGGTCGAGTCCGGGCTGGCGAGTGCCTCGGCCGAACACATCCGCAACGCAGTCGCTGCTCCTGCCGACTACTCGATCACCGCAAGTGTCGGCGTCACCAGCGTTGCCTTGGACGTCTTCGCTTCTGCCGGAGATGACCCGGTTGCGGTTCTCGATTCGCTCGTGCAGCGGGCGGACATCGCAATGTTCGACGCCAAGCGAACCGGGGGCAACACCACTGTCCACCTACCCCCGGTCAGCTGACAGCGCAACCGAAACCTGAAGGGCTGGAGGGTTTCAGGGTGCAGTTGCGGCCTGCGCAGGTGCGCACGCTTTCAACACCAGCCGCCAGCCGTGGTCGGCTGACGAGCCCGTCCACGCGATGTAGCCGTCCGGCCGCACCAATACCGCCGGACCGTCGTCGGTCCGTTTGGCCTGCAGCACCCCGGACACCGCGACGGGATCGGCCCCGCGCTCGCGGATCACCACGAACTGCGGTGTGCGCTGCAGTTCGGTCAACGGGCCCTCGGCCAGCGGTATCGGTGTTGCCCGGGTGCCGACCGGTCCTCGGCGGCCATACCGAAGGCCGGTCCCCGCGAAGCTGCCCGCCATCGCGTCGCGCACCACCGGCACCCGAAGAAGCTTGGGCGCCAGCAGATTCCGCATCGACCGCGCGAACCGCGGATACAGCGTCACCGCGCGCGTCATCACTCCGGACTGCAACACCACCCGTCGTCCGATCGGATGGCGCTCGTCCTGATAGCTGTCCAACAAACTGTCGTCGGCGCCCCCGAGCACCGCGGCCAGCTTCCACGCAAGGTTGGCCGCGTCCTGGATGCCGGTGTTCATTCCTTGCCCACCGACCGGGGAGTGCACGTGCGCGGCATCGCCGGCCAGGAACACCCGGCTGTGCCGATACTGTGCGACTTGCCTTTCGTCGCAATGGAATCGGGACTTCCAGCTGATCTCAAGCACCCCCATATCCGCGTTGAAGGCCCGGTTCAGAACCTCGATCACCTCGGTGTTGTCGACGGGTTCGGTGTCGGGCACCTGATGGTCGCGGTCCCACACCATTGCGCGGTACCACGCGCCGTCGGCGTCACCGCGGCCGTACGGTGCGAGGAATCCGAACACCTGCCGGGTGTTGCCCAGCTTGAGCCCGTCGTCGGGACCGTGCGCCAGCTTCACGTCGGCCAGCACAATCGACGACAGCAGCGTCTTGCCGGGGAACTGCGCCCCGACCAGCCGGCGCACCGTGCTGTGCGCGCCGTCCGCCCCGATCACGTATCTGGCACGGAACCGCTGGAGCGGTCCCGCGTCGTCGTTCGTCCGCGCGGTGACGGTCACGCCGGTTTCGTCCTGCACCAGATCCACGACCTCGACACCGCGCCGGATGTCGGCCCCCTGCGTTTCTGCGTAACGGGCAAGTGCGGCATCCACATTGGTCTGCGGCGTGATCAGGACGAATCGATAGGGCGAGTCCAGATGAGTCAGATCGAGACGTGCGTCACCGAAGATCCGTATCTGCGACGCGCGCTGGCCGTGAGCCAGCACGTCCTCGGCCAGTCCGCGTGCATCGAGCACTTCGAGCGTGCGGGCCATCACCGCGAACGCGCGACTCGACGGGTTGACGGTGGCCCAGCGCTCCAGGACCGTCACCGAGCGGCCGGCCCGGGCCAGATCCCCGGCCGCGGTCAGGCCGGTGGGCCCGGCTCCTACGACAAGTACGTCGACGTCATGGTCGGTCATCGCAGCGCTCCTTCCGGATCGGGGTACCAGCGGCGGATGTCGTCGGGGGTGGCCTTGGCTGCCTGATTGAAGACGAACCGGCAGCCCGGTTGGGTCACGTGGGCGGCGTTGACGATGGACTCGAAGAGCAGGGTGTTGCCTGCGACCATGCGCACGCCCGCGCCGATCAGCACCGCGTCGTAATGCTTGGCGTCGAGCCACTGCCGGGCCTTCTCGGCGCCGGCCGCGCCGAAGTCGATCAGGCAGTTGTCGACTTGGTAGCCGGCGGCCCGCAGAGCCGCCAGGTTTTCGTCGTTGGCGGCGCGAAGCTGGTCCTTCGACAGTCCGCGGAACTGTGTGAAGTCCGGGGACGAGTAGTCGATCACGTCGGGATCGAGCCCGATCTGAATGGCAGTGACGGTCATACCAGGTGCCTCCTCAACAGTTGTTGAACTCGACGCTAGAACCGCTGCTTGGAGTTGTCAACAGTTGTTGAATAGACTGCGACGGTGACCGTGAAATCGCGCGACGGCGAAGTGACCCGATCGCGGATCTTGGCCGAAGCCCGCTCCCAGTTCGGCGATCGGGGCTTCGAGCGCACGACCATCCGGTCCATCGCCTCGGCGGCGGGAGTGGATCCGGCCCTGGTCATGCATTACTTCGGCACCAAGGCCCAACTCTTCGCCGCCGCGTCGCGACTCGCGATCACCTTCCCCGACCTTGCCGGCGTCGCCCCCGATCGCGTCGTCGACCTCGTCCTTCCGCTATTCGTCGACGTGTGGGGTCCGGACGGCCCGTTTCTGCCGCTGCTGCGCTCGGCGGCCACCAACGGGGTCGCCGCCGACGCGCTGCTGGGAGTCTTCGTCGACCAGGTGAGTCCCGCGCTGGCCGCCGTGGTGCCAGACCGGCCCGCGGAACGCGCCGCGCTCGTCGGATCGCAGATGCTGGGTCTGGCGGTCGGGCGTTACGTACTTGGACTACCGCCGCTCGTGGCGATGGACGATGCGACGCTCGCCGAGTGGCTGCGGCCGGTAGTGGCGCACTACCTCAGCGACCCGGCACCGTGACGGACGTCAGATTGACGGCGCCGCTCCGATGGCTCAGAGTTAATAGAGTGGGAACCGTAAGTGAAGTTATGTTGATCGAGCAGGTCATCGACCGCCTGGCTGCGACCTATTCCGACGTTCCTCGTGACGACGTAGCGCAGACAGTTGCCAACGCCCACAATCACTTTCAGGACAGCACGATTCGGGAGTTCGTCCCGCTTCTGGTCGAGCGTCGCGCGCGGAAAGAACTCTCGCGCAGCGACTCGCTGCTCGTCTGGTCGTCGTGACCCACCGGGGCTAGACGGCCCCGGCGTTCGCACCCTCGTCGGTGTACTCGGGACCGCTCGGCTGAGGAGCGTTGCCCGTGCCGCCGGCGTCTTGGCCTTCCTTCCAATACAGATCATCGGTCGGAAGCGGCGCAGGCCCGGTACCGCCGGCGTTCTCATTCGCATCCCAGTAATACGGCTCGGTGGGATCCGGCCACAACAGGCCGCTGCCCGAGTCGTCAGCCGCGGCGGTCGCGGCTGCCGAGAGCATGATCGCGGCCATCGTCGCGGTTGCAAGGGCCGCCGACACCAGTCTTTCGCGCACCGTCACGAGATCTCCTCTTCGGTAGGCGTCAATAATCGCCGATGTCGGCAAGAGGTGTCGCAGATACGACGCAAATTCTCGGACGGTCGAACTGCCCGGCCGTCAGGAACGCGAGCAGGCTTCCTGCAGGACCGCCGGCGGGGGCAGATCGGTCACCTCGACCGGTTCGGAACGCAACCGCTGCACGACGTAGCGGACAGCCACCAATTGGACGGCGCCAACCACGATGACGGGCCACAGCACACCAGCTACGACGGACCAGAAACCGCGGGCGGCGTCGCTCGGCGGATCAGATGACTGAAAGTGCGGACTGACCAGCCAGGTGACGACAGCAACGATGACCGCCGACACCGCGTACAGGTTCATCCACATCGCTCGAGCGTCCCAGACCCTTCTTAAAGATGGATGTCGCAATCGTGTGAGAGCCCTGAGAGGCCCCGAATCGCCGCGTGATCGTTATCACTACGTGATGGTCAAGCCACCGTCGACGATAATTGTCTGGCCCGTCACGTATCCACCGGCCGGTGATGCCAGCCACACTGCGGTAGCGGCCAATTCGGCGGGATCACCCATCCTGCCCACCATGACTCGCGGTAGCTGTGTCTCCAGGTAGCCGGGCTGATATTCGTCGGTCATCTCGCTCTGGAAAAACCCGGGAGCCAGGGCATTGACGCGAATTCCCTTGCGCGGCCCCCACTGTTGGGCCAGATCCCGGGTGAGTCCTATTACGGCTGCCTTCGACGCGCTGTACGCGGCCTGCGGCAAACCACCCGTGGTGATGCCAAGAATGCTGGAAATATTGATGATTGAGCTTCCGGGTTGCATGACCCGGCCGCACGCCTGTGCCATCCAGTACGAACCGTTGAGGTTGACGTCGACCACCTTGCGGAACTGTTCGGGCGTCTCGCGGGTGGCCGGCACAGCGGTTCCCACGCCGGCGTTGTTGACCAACACGTCCACTCGGCCAAATACCTTCATCGCCGACTCGACGAGTTGTTCGCACTGATCGGGGTCGACGACATCGGTCTTGCGGGTGTACACCTTGCGGCCGGCCTCCTCGACCAGGGCCGCAGTGCCCGCCATCTGTTCGACTCGTCGAGCCCCCAGCACCAGGTGGGCGCCTGCTTCGGCGAAGGCCTGCGCGAACGACACGCCCAAACCCGACGACGCGCCGGTGACGATGACGACCTTGTCGTCGAGCCGGAACGAATCAAGGATGCTCATGACGGGTTCCTCAGCACCTGGCGGGCGATCGCATACTTATGGACTTCGGTGGGGCCGTCATAGAGCCGGAACGCCCGCATGTCGGAAAAGATTGCACCGACCGGGGTTTCGTCGGAGATGCCCATACCGCCCAGGATTTGCACGCATCGGTCGGCCACCTTGAACAGCTCCTCGGACACGTAAGCCTTGACCATGGAGCTCTCGTGGCGTCCCTTGGCGCCCCCGTCCAGCGTCCAGCAGGCCCACCAGATCGCCAGCCGGCACTGCTGCAGGGCGATCTCGTTGTCGGCCAGCATGAAGCTGACACCCTGGTGTTCGCCGAGCGGCTTGCCGAAACCGGTTCGGGTCCGGGCATGTTCGATAGCGATCGACTGCGCCCGCGATGCCGCGCCCAGCCAACGCATGCAGTGCGTCAAACGTGCTGGCGCCAGGCGCAGTTGGGCGTAGCGCAGTGCCTGGCCCACTTCGCCCAGAACGGTGGCGGCCGGCAGTCGCAGGTCGTTGAACCGCACAACGCCGTGGCCCTCCACGTAATTGCGGTCCATGGTGTCCATCACGCGCTCGAGCTCGATGCCCGGCGTCTGGCCATCGCACAAGAACAGGGTCGGGCCGTCGGGGCCATGCGCATTCGGCGCAACTCGCGCCATGATGATCCACGTCCGCGCTTTGTTGGCTCCGGTGATCAGCCACTTGCGTCCGTTGATCACATAGTCGGTGCCGTCGAAAATAGCTTCGGTGGCAAGCTGATTCGGATCTGATCCGGCGCCGCCGGGTTCGGTCATCGCGAACACCGAGCGCTGGCGGCCGTCGATCACCGGAACCAAGAACTCGTCGGCCTGCTCCTCGGTCGCGATCTTGGACAGCAGGTACATGTTGCCCTCATCGGGCGCCGCGCAGTTCAGCGCGACCGGACCCAGCGTCGACCAGCCGGCCGCCTCGAACAACACCGCCTGCTCGCGGTGCGACGGCTCACGCCCTCCGAAGCGGTGCGGAGCCTGGAACGTCAGCAGGCCGGCGTCGCGGGCCAGCCCCACCAACTCGGTGCGCAGGTCCTCGTTGGGGCCGTGCCGGGTGACGCGTGGATCTCGCTCGTAGGGAACGATTTTCTCGACGACGAACGCGCGGATCTCATCGCGCAGCGCGGCCAGGTCGTCGGGAATCTCGAAATCGATCATCGTTGTCCCTCCATGAGAGCTAGGGCACGCTCGAACAAGCGCACGGTCGCGATGTGTAGATGGTCGCCGACTTCCTTGGGTGCCAGCCCTGCGGCGGCACGGGCATTCGATCCCTCGAGGATGATGCCGAGCTTGAAACACGCGAGCACGGTGTACCAGTCGATGTTGGACAGGTCGCGGGTGGTGTTCTGTGCGTACCGCTCGATCAGCTCATCGGGGGTGGCCAGACCGCCGGCGCCCATCAGAGCGTTGCCCAGCACCGAATCACGGCCGGGCGCATACCAGGTGGCCAGCATCCAGGCCAGATCCAGCAGCGGATCGCCGATGGTGCACATCTCCCAGTCGACGATGGCCACCACCTCGGGGCCGGTCGGCGAGAACATAACGTTGGCCGCGTGGTAGTCGCCGTGCATGATGCCCGGCTGCCAGTCGGTGGGCTGCTTCTGCTGCAGCCAGGAGGCGACGGCGTCGACATCGCCGATATCGGGTCCCGGATAGTTGTCGAACCCGCTGTAGGACTCGAGCTCGGAAAGCCACCGCGGCACTTGACGTTCCAGGAATCCGTCCGGCTTACCGAAGTCGGACAGACCGACCGCGACGTGGTCGACGGCACCGAGCTTGGCGGCCGCCTCGGCCATCGACAGTCCCATCCCGTGCCGGATGCCGGCATCACCGGCGTGCAGTGGCGGCAGCATCGAGCCGGCGTTGAAGCCGTCAACGGGCTCCATCAGATAGAACACCGCATCGCCGAGCACGGCGGTGTCGTCGCACACCGCGATCATTCGCGGGTGGGGGACATCGGTAGCGGCCAGCGCGTGCAGCACCCGGGTCTCGCGCAGGATCACCTTGTTGCTCACCGGGCGGAGGTGGCGGGGTCCCCGGCGGAACACGTACTCGCGACCCGAACGGGTGAAACGGAGCATGACGTTCTGGGTGCCGCCGGTGATTTCGGAGACGTTGTCAAGCGGGCCGTCACCGAGGCCCTGTTCCGACATCCATGCGCTGACCGCGCTCAGCTCATCCACCCAGGTGAACCTACCGTACGGTTGGTTGAGCCAATCCCTTCGGCCAGGGCAACCGGGCATCGATGGTGCGGAACACGCTCCAGCCGATCACGGTGCCCAGCGCGATGGACAGGATCGCCGCTCCGGTCACGCCCAGGCTGGCCACGCCGATGTTGCCGCCGGTGGCGGCCTGACTCACAGACTCGAAGCTCAGCGCGCCGGGGACCAGCGCCCAGAACGCCGCAAGCATCATCACGATCGCCGGGGGTGAGGTCTTGATCCGGGATGCCAGCATCGCGAACGGCACCGTCAGGAACGCACCGATGAAGCCGGAATACGCTGCCGCCACGAACTTTCCGGCGATCGCCTGGCCCACCAGCGCGACCGCGATCGCGGCCATCAACCACATCAGCGAACCCTTTGGCGCGGACAGGTAGACGTACAGCCCGAACCCAACCACGATGATCGCCACATACAGCGCCCACGGCCCCATCTGGGTCGACGGTGTCTGCGGAAGCACCTCCCCGGCGACATGTACACCCAACGCGACGCCGAACACCAGAAGCGCCAACTGAGCGATGCCGTAGACCAGCCGACTGGTGCCGCCGATCAGCTGGTTGCTGGCCAACTCCATCGCACCGATCGTCAGCGACATGCCGGGCAACATCGCCACCAGGGCCGGCGCGATCACCCGCAACAGACCGTCATTGGCGGTATCGGCCACGAACCACGTCGCCAGCATCGTCACGATCATCGCGGCCAGCGTGGGCAGCACCGGGCTCAGCGACGGGAACGGGCGTCCGAGTAGGGCGATCGCGCCGACCACCAAGCCGAGGAACACGTAACCCGGCAGCGAGGCCCAAGTCGGATTGATGACCATGCCGAAACCGACTGTGGTGACGGCATATCCGAGGGTTGTGGCGATCGGGCCGAATCGCGGGCGCAGGGCGCGCGCCCGCTTCGTCGACTCGACCGCGTCGGCGGGTGTGATCGCGCCGACGGACGCCAGACTGGCGATGTCGTCGATGCGGCCGGCCATGTTCAGCTGCACCGAGTAGGTGGTGGAGGTGTCCACCTCGTAGGCGACGGTGCCCACCTGGATCATCAGCACGGTGGGGAGTACGACGATGCGCACCGGCGCGGTGGTGTACTGCGCGGCGATTTCCAGCAGCCGGGCATACACCAGCTGAGTGGGCTGCTCCACTTCGAGCAGGGCGATGCCGATCTCCCGCAGCATCGCCGCCACTTCCACCTGGTCGTGCGAGTCCGGTGGACCCAGCGGCTCCGGGGGAATCTTGCGGATCGCGTCGAAGATCCGTGTGCGCCGAGCCCGTCGCCTGTCGTCCATACCCGCATCCATACCCGCATCCTTGCGAACTGTTGGCGTCAGGTCGTGGCGGACTGCCCGGCAGGGTCCGTGGCGGCCTGCGGCTGGCGGTTCTTCTGCCACGGCCAGTAGCCGGTGATCTCCAACTCCAGCGAGAAACTCAGGAACGTCCGGATCAGGACAATGCCCGCCAGCACCGCCACACTGCGGGCATCCGGTGTGACTGCGACGGTTCTGATGATGTCCGCGGCGACCAGAAGCTCCAGGCCCAGCAGGATCGATCGCCCGAGCTGCTGGCGGAACGCCCGGTAGGCGTCCCCGGTCCGCAACCGGCGCAGCACTCCCGTGGCCGAGAGCAGCGCGCCGATCGCGATCACGGCGACCCCCGTCGCGTCGATCGCCTTGCCCACCGTCTCGATGACCTCGAAAAAGTTCACCGCCAAATTATCTGGCGGGCATCACCATCGTCGCTGTAGCCGCGCCGTCCTGTTCTGTCGCGCGCACCGACACCTGCGTGCCGGTCTGCAGCGGCTGTGATGGCTTACGGGTGTCGGTGTTCAGCACATAGGTCTGGCTGAAGCCGTCCTGGCTGCGGACCGTCACCGAGCTGTCGGACGCGGCGGTGACGTCGCCGGTCTGGGTGAGTTCGGTGCTGAAGCCGCCTTTGCCGTCGGAGACGACGCTCTCGCCGTGCAGCGACCGCTGGAACCCGCCGGGACCGCCCGGGCCGCCGCCACCCCAACCGGGTGGGCCGCCCGCGTGGCCGTCGCCGCTGCCTGCGGTGGCGTAGATGACCACGCCACCGACCACGGCGAGTGCGGCGGCGATACCCACCGCAGCCGCCGTCGTGCGGTTCGACCAGGTCTTGGGGTGCTCGGCGGGCGCACCCCACACCGGCTGCTGTTCGACACTCATGACCCCACGGTGGGCAGCCAAGCTGTGTGTCCGCTGTGTGCGCGATCAGCCCGTTCTGTGGATCAGGTTTCACAGCGGGGGCATAGGAACGCCATAGGAACCACCCATCGCCGCTCTCATACTGGAGAACATGACCTCTTCAGCGGCGGAACGTGTCGTGATGCGCCGAGCCGACGGAAACCCCATCACCGTCCTGGTGGTGGACGACGAGACGGTGCTGGCCGAGATGGTGTCGATGGCACTGCGCTACGAGGGTTGGACCATCGCCACCGCCGCCGACGGTGCGTCGGCGATCACCGCGGCCCGTAGCGCGCGACCCGACGCCGTGGTGCTCGACATCATGCTGCCCGACATGAGCGGACTGGATGTATTGCGCAAGCTGCGCGAACAGAACCCCCAGCTGCCGGTACTGCTGTTGACCGCGAAAGACGCGTTGGAGGATCGCATCGCCGGGCTGACGGCGGGCGGTGACGACTACGTCACCAAGCCGTTCTCCATCGAAGAGGTCGTGCTGCGGCTGCGGGCCCTGCTGCGCCGTACCGGCGTGACCACCGAGGACAGCGGTGCGCAGATCGTGGTGGGCGACCTGGTGCTCGACGAGGACAGCCACGAGGTGACCCGAGGCGGTGAACCGGTCTCGCTGACATCCACCGAGTTCGAGCTGCTTCGCTTCCTGATGCGCAACCCCAAGCGGGTGTTGTCGAAAGCCCAGATTCTGGACCGGGTGTGGAGCTATGACTTCGGGGGTCGGTCCAACATCGTCGAGCTGTACATCTCATACCTGCGTAAGAAGATCGACAGCGGCCGCGATCCGATGATCCACACGTTGCGCGGCGCGGGCTATGTTCTCAAACCTGCGAGCTAACACCAGGTCTCTGAGCGCACGGCTGCTGATCGGTCAGCTGTGTCTGCTGCTGGTCGTCTGCTTCGGTATCGGGGCGGTGACAATCCTTGCGCTGCACCAGTATTTGATCGGCGAGGTCGACAACCAGCTGCGCGAGACCGCCCACCGGTCGGCCATCATCTACGGCGAACCGCTACCGCCACCGCTACCGCCCGCGTTGCGCGACAACCGGCCACCGTGGCCGCGGCCCGGGCCGGGGCCGCAGTTCCTGGACGCTCCCGGACAGCCGATCGGAATGGTCGCGGCCGTGATCACCGATGGCACCGCCAGCGACGCGGGTCTGCTCGGTCCGGGCGGCGTGCGCGCGCCGGTACCGTCCGGCGCGACAGCCGAACTCACCCGGAACGCTGAGCAACGCCGCCCAGTCACGCGCAACCTCGACGGCCTCGGCGACTACCGGGTGGTCGCGGTTCGCAGCAGGCTGACCGGTGAGACGCTGGTGATCGGGCTGAGTCTGGTCAATCTCAACGCGACGTTGTTGCGAGTCGCGCTGACCTTCGCGGTGGTGACGGTGGCGGCGCTGGTGGTGGCCACGACTGTCGGCATCGTGATCAACCGTCGTGCGCTGGCGCCGCTCACGCGGGTCGTGGCCACCGCGGGTGAGGTGGCGAACCTGCCGCTGGACCGTGGCGAGGTGGAACTGCCCGTGCGCGTCTCGGACACCGATGCGAATCCTTATACCGAGGTGGGCCGGCTGGGGCTGGCGCTGAATCGGATGCTCGACCACATCTCGACCGCGCTGTCGACGCGACAGGCCAGCGAGAGCCGGGTGCGCCAGTTTGTCGCGGATGCCAGCCACGAGCTGCGCACCCCCCTGGCAGCCATCCGCGGCTACACCGAACTGGCACAACGTAAACGGGATCAGGTGCCCGACGACGTGGCGCACGCGATGGGCCGGGTGGAGTCGGAGGCCGAACGCATGACCCACCTCGTCGAGGACTTGCTGTTGCTGGCTCGGTTGGACTCCGGGCGCCCACTGGAACGACAGCCGGTCGACCTGTCCCGGCTGTCGGCCGACGTCGCCAGCGATGCGCACATCGCCGGACCCGACCACGAATGGAACCTCGACGTCCCGTCGGATCCGCTGTATGTCATCGGCGACGACGCCCGATTGCACCAGGTCGTGGCCAACCTTCTGGCCAACGCCCGCACTCACACCCCACCCGGGACGACGGTGACGTTGTCACTGCACGCGGAGCCCGACGCCGCAGTGCTCCGGGTGGTCGACGACGGGCCCGGCATCCCGGCGGAACTGCAGTCCGAGGTGTTCGAACGATTCGCGCGCGGGGACACGTCGCGATCCCGCAAGGGCGGGTCCACCGGCCTCGGCCTGGCGATCGCCTCGGCCGTGGTGCGTGCTCACGGCGGCGTCATCGAGCTGGCCAGCGTGCCGGGCCTGACCGAATTCACGGTGCGGTTGCCCCGATCGGCCCAATCATGATCCGCAGCAAGGACTATGGCGCTCTCGCGGTTCTGCTTGCCGTCACGGCTGTGCTGTACATGTGGAACCTGGGCGCCAGCGGCTGGGCGAATCCGTTCTATTCGGCGGCGGCGCAGGCCGGTGCGGAGAACTGGACGGCATGGCTGTTCGGGTCCAGCGACGCAGGCAACGCGATCACCGTCGACAAGACGCCCGCCGCACTGTGGGTGACCGGCCTTTCGGCGCGCATGTTCGGGGTCAATCCCTGGAGCATCCTGGTGCCGCAGGCGCTGTTCGGCATCGCGGCGGTGGCGGTGCTGTATGCGGCGGTCCGCCGCGTCAGCGGACCCCTGCCCGGACTCTTGGCCGGCGCGGTGCTGGCGCTCACGCCGGCCGCGGCGCTGATGTTCCGGTTCAACAATCCCGATGCGCTGCTGGTTCTTTCGCTGGTCGTGGCCGCTTACGCCACGCTGCGGGCACTGGACGGCGACGCCGCGTGGTGGTGGATGCCGCTGGCGGGAGTGGCGGTCGGGGTCGGCTTCCTCGCCAAGATGATGCAGGCCTTTTTGGTGCTGCCCGCACTCGGCGCGGTCTATCTGGTCGCTGCCGCGGTGCCGCTGCGGACACGCCTCGTGCGCCTGGCGGCCGCGGTGGCCGCCCTGGTGGCGTCCGGTGGCTGGTATCTGCTATTGGTCGCCGTTTGGCCTGCGACTGCGCGGCCGTATATCGGTGGTTCACAGCATAATTCGATCCTCGAGTTGGCCTTGGGCTACAACGGTCTCGGGCGGATCACCGGCGAGGAAGTCGGCGGCCTCGGCAACATGAACTCCGATGTCGGGTGGGCGCGACTGTTCGGTGCGGAGATGGGCACCCATATCGCCTGGCTGATGCCGGCCGCGGTCATCGCGATCGTCGCGGGGCTGGTGATCACCCGCCACGCACCCTGCACCGACCTCACTCGGGCTGCGCTGCTGCTGTGGGCCGGCTGGCTGCTCGTCACCGCGGTGGTGTTCAGCTTTGCCAACGGCATCCTGCACCCGTACTACACCGTGGCGCTGGCCCCCGCGATCGGTGGCGGCCTGGCTGTCGGCACTGCGCTGCTGTGGCGGCAGCGCACCGATATTCGCGCGGCGACCACGCTCTCCGGGATCGTTGTCATCACCGGTGTGCTGGCTTACCTTCTGCTACAGCGCGATTCGGAGTGGTTGTCGTGGCTTCGGGTGGTCGTCGTGGTGACCGCCATCGGTTGTGCCCTTCTGTTGCTGGTGGTGTCGCGCCTGCCGCGCCGGGTCGGCATGGCGGTGGGGATATTGGCCGTGGTCGCCGTGCTGGCCGGACCGGTTGCGTTCTCGTTGGCCACCGTCGCCGCACCGCACAGCGGTGCCATCCCGTCGGTGGGCCCATCGAGCGGGCGGGGCGGACCGCCGGGCGGCATGTTCGACGCACCTCGGCCGGGCGCTGCGCTGACGGCATCCCTACGCCAGGACGCCGGCCAATTCACCTGGGCGGGCGCCGTGGTCGGTTCGAGCAACGCCGCCGGTTACCAGCTCGCGACCGGATTGCCGGTGATGGCCGTCGGCGGCTTCAACGGCACCGACCCCGCTCCTACCCTCGACCAATTTCAGGCCTACGTCACCCAGCGCCGCATCCACTGGTTCATCCGCAGCGACATGCCCGGATTCATGTTCGGCAACCGGTCGGGCAGTGATGCCGCCGAGCAGATTCAGCGTTGGGTGAGCGCGAATTTCGCGTCTCGCGAGGTCGACGGCGTAACCGTGTACGACCTGTCCCGCGGATTCACAGCCGCCGCATAGCAAAGACAAATTGGGCCCTCACCGCCACGGCCGACGATAAACGCATGACCATCACCGACATCCCCGTGGCACGCCGACGCAACGCCGCACTGACCGCCGCCGACCGCGGTGTGCCCGTGCTCGATGTCGTCGTCCCGGTGTACAACGAGCAGGCCGTGCTGGCCGACTCGATTCACCGGTTGCACCGCCACCTGCGCGAGGACTTCCCGTTCTCGTTCCGCATCACGATCGCCGACAACGCCAGCATCGACGACACCCCCGCGGTGGCCGCGCGTCTGGCTGACGAATTGCCGGAGGTTCGCATGGTGCGCCTCGAGCAGAAGGGCCGGGGGCGGGCGTTGCACGCGGTGTGGTCGGCCTCGGATGCGCCGGTGCTCGCCTACATGGACGTCGACCTGTCGACCGATCTGGCGGCACTGGCACCGCTGGTGGCACCGCTGGTGTCGGGCCATTCCGATCTGGCGATCGGCACACGGCTGGGTCGCGGCTCCCGCGTGGTGCGCGGCGCCAAGCGCGAGGTCATCTCGCGCTGCTACAACCTGATCCTGCGTTCGACGCTGGCCGCCAAGTTCAGTGACGCCCAGTGCGGTTTCAAGGCGATCCGCGCCGATGTCGCGGCCGAGCTGTTGCCCTACGTCGAGGACACCGGCTGGTTCTTCGACACCGAACTCCTGGTGCTGGCCGAGCGCAGCGGCCTGCGTATCCATGAAGTTCCCGTCGACTGGATCGACGACCCCGACAGCCGGGTCGACATCGTGGCCACCGCGGTCGCCGACCTGAAAGGAATCGCACGCTTGCTCAAGGGATTCGGCACCGGACAGATCCCGGTCAAGGCGATCGGTGCGCAATTCGGTAACCAGGCCGGGGCGCCGAAATCCCTGTTGAACCAAGGCGTGCGGTTCGCGGCGATCGGCATCGCGTCCACGCTGGCCTACCTGCTGTTGTTCCTGCTGCTGCGCCCGATCGGCGCCCAGGGCGCCAACCTGGTGGCGCTTCTGCTGACGGCGATCGTCAACACCGCAGCCAACCGACGGTTCACCTTCGGGGTCCGCGGCCGAGGCGGTGTGGCACGCCATCAGTTCGAGGGCTTCGTGGTCTTCGGTATCGGGCTGGGCCTGACCAGCGGTGCCCTGGCGCTGCTGCACATGCTGGGCGAACCGCACCGCGCGGTCGAACTCTTGGTGCTCATCGCGGCCAACCTGATGGCCACCATCGTTCGCTTCGTGCTGTTGCGCGGCTGGGTGTTTCACCCCCGGCGCACCGGCCAGATTGTTGGAGGAAAGTAATGACCATGCTCGCTGAGTACACCGAGAGGCCGACGGACATCGCGCCGCAGGCCCAACCGCGCTCGCCGCGGCCGCGTTGGGTGAGCCCGGCGCTGGGACTACTCCTCGCGGTCACCGCCGTGCTCTATCTGTGGGGACTGGACGCCGCCGGGTGGGCCAACGAGTACTACGCGGCGGCGGTGCAGGCCGGCACCCAGAGCTGGAAGGCCTTGCTGTTCGGCTCGATCGACGCCGGCAACGCGATCACGGTGGACAAGCCACCTGCCGCGCAGTGGGTGATGGCGTTGTCCGGGCGGATCTTCGGATTCGGCACGCTGTCGATGCTGGTGCCGCAGGCCTTGATGGGTGTGGCGTCCGTGGCGCTGGTCTACAGCACGGTACGTCGGATCAGCGGCTACGGCGCCGGTCTGCTCGCGGGTGCGGTGCTGGCGCTGACCCCGGTGGCGGCGTTGATGTTCCGGTTCAACAACCCCGACGCTCTTCTCGTTCTGTTGATGGTGGTGGCCGCGTACTGCGTGATCCGCGCGCTGGAGGCCAACCCCACCCGCTGGATCGCCCTGGCCGGCGTGGCCATCGGGTTCGCGTTCCTGGCCAAGCTCCTGCAGGCCCTGCTGGTCACCCCGGCGCTCGCGCTGGTGGTATTGGTCGCAGTCCCGGGAAGTGTCTGGCTGCGGTTGCGTCTTCTGGCGACCGGTTTGGTCGCCATGGTGGTGTCCGCCGGGTGGTACCTGGCTCTGGTCAGCTTGTGGCCCAGTGATTCTCGGCCCTATATCGGCGGATCCACCGACAACAGCCTGCTACAGCTGGCGCTGGGTTACAACGGTCTGGGCCGGGTGTTCGGCGGCGACGGGAATCCGGGCGGCAGCTCGACGTCCGAGGGGGGCCCCGGACCGATGGGCGGCGCGATGTTCGGCGGGTCCACCGGCATCACCCGGATGTTCGGGGAGTCGATGGGCACCGAGATCTCCTGGCTGTTGCCCGCCGCGCTGATCGCCTTGGTTGCCGGGCTGTGGTTCACCAGGCGCGCGCCGCGTACCGACCGAACCCGCGCTTCGCTGTTGCTGTGGGGCGGCTGGCTGGTGGTCACAGTCGTGGTGTTCAGCTTCATGAAGGGGATCATGCATCCCTATTACACGATCGCTCTGGCGCCGGCGATCGGCGCAGTGATCGGCATCGGTGTGCGAGAACTCTGGCGTGGCAGGCAGTTTGTCGCGTCACGCGTGGTCCTCTCGGCGATGCTTGTGGTGACCGGGGTGTGGAACTTCCTCTTGCTCGACCGCACACCCGAGTGGCTCCCCTGGCTGCGGTGGGTGGTTCTGGCAGGCTCGATCCTGGTGTCCGCGGTCCTGCTGGCGGGGGGCCACCGCCTCGGCCGCTGGACGGTCGCGGTCGCCGCGGCAGGCTTGCTGTTCGGGTTGGTCGCCACCGCCGCATACACCGTCGAGACGGTCGCCGGTAATCACGGGGGCGGTATCCCGACGTCAGGCCCAGCACGATCGAACATGGGGTTCGGCTTCGGCGGTCCCGGCGGTCCGGGTGGACAGGGCGTCCAGGCCTCGGAGAACGCTGAACTCAAGGTGTTGCTGACCCAGGCTGACAACCGTTGGGCCGCAGCAACTGTCGGCTCACATACGGCCGGCAGCCTTGAGCTGGCCACTGGCACGTCGATCATGTCGATCGGCGGGTTCAGCGGCGGCGACAACTCACCGACACTGGAACAGTTCCAGACCTACGTCGCGACGGGGCAGGTCCATTACTTCATCGCGGGCAACGGTCCCGGTGGCGGCCATCGCGGAGGGCCCGGTGGTGACTCCGGCCCCGGCACCCAGATCACCGAGTGGGTGCAGCAGCACTTCACCGCACAAGATGTGGGTGGCACCGAGGTGTACGACCTGAGCGCCCCGAAGTAACCCGTCAATTACGGTCCGCGCAGGGCCCGTACTTCGTACGATCTGGTCTATCGGGTCGGCGGGAGTACGGGTCATGCGCAATGCAGCACATATCGGCAGGGTCGGGGCGCTCGCGGTAGCCCTGGGGATCGGTTCCTGGTTGGCAAGTACGCCCTGTGTGGCGGACGCCCAGCCATCGAACACCTCGACCGCCTCGGGTAGCACGGCATCGGCCGCCAAGCCGAAACCCGCGGCAGTGGGCAAGACGCACCGGGTGACGCCCAGTTTGGCTGCCGGCCCGGGGTCTGCCAAAGTGGCCAAACCAGCGCAACTTTCGGCTCCGGTCGGCCATCCTCCCACCGCGCACTCGATTGCCACCGCGTTGCATTCTCTGGTCGGCGACGGCACGCCGCCTTCTCCGGCGGCAGTCTCATCGATGCTGGCCTACGCAGGCAATGAGCTGCGTCGCATCACCGGTATCGGCAAGGCGGGCGTGGTCACGACCACAGCTGTTCCGGCAACCGGGCCCAATCTGCTGACGAACCCGGGCGCCGAGCTCGGCGATCCGGCCGGGTACGGCAACAGCACCGTCAGTGTGCCGGGGTGGACGGCAACCGGCACCCCGACCGTGGTTCAGTACGGCGAACTACGCAACGCGTGGCCGGTGGGGCTGAGCTTCGCATGGCCGAACCTCCCCGCCATCGTCTCGTTCCCGGGCGTCAACGCGGCGCCTCCCGGAGGCGGCGCCCAGTTCTTCGGTGGCGGAGACGTGGCCACGTCCAAGCTTTCCCAGACCGTGGACCTCAGTGCCTCCAGTGCGGAGATCGACAGCGGCACAGTACCGTTCAACCTCAACGGTTACCTGGGCGGCTATCTACTGGATCCGTCCTTCGCCAGTGTGAAAGTCACCTTCCTCGACCAGAATCAGCTCTACCTCGGAAGTTCGACGATCGGGCCGGTCTCCAACCTGGATCGGTGGGGGCAGACCGGGTTCCGGCAACGCACCGCCATCGGAACCGTCCCGGTCGGCACCCGCAGCGCCGTCGTCACCTTGACCATGCACGACCTGAATCCGGTGGTGATCGGTTTCACGGCCCGGTACAACAACGCGTACGCCGACAACCTGTCCTTCAGCATCGGCACCGCGCAACCCGCACCACCAGCGCCGGCGCCGCCGGTGTCCGATGTCCAGCCGCTCGACCATGTCTTCCTGGTCTACATGGAGAACAAGGGCTACAACGACATCGTCGGAAGCCCCAACGCGCCGTTCCTCAACAGCTTGATCAACGGCTACGGGCTCGCCAACAACTACTACGCGGTGACCCACCCCAGCCTGCCGAACTACTACGCGATCGTCGGCGGCCAGGTCTACGGCAAGACCTACAACTGCAAGTCGGTGTGCATCACCGATCCGAACAACCTCGCCGTCAACCTGGACACCCACAGCAAGACGTGGGCTGCCTACGCCCAAGGCATGACGCCAGGCCAGCCGTTGGTCAATACCGCGAACTACTCGACCGACCAGACGCCCTGGCCGGCATTCGCCGGCATCGGTGACAACCAGTCCTATGCGGCAGCGCACATGTTCCCGCTGACCCAGATGGCGACCGACCTCCAATCAGACGCGACCACACCTGATTTCGTGTGGTTCGCCGCCGACGAGGACTCCAACGGTGAAGGCCCGGTCAGCTCCTTGGCCGGAGTCGCGCACTTCGCGTTCTCGCAGATCGATCCGCGCCACCAGTACAACGTCCCCGCGCTCGACCAGTTCTTGGCGGACAACGTGCCGACGATCATGAACTCGGAGGTCTGGAACACCACCAAGTCGGTGCTGATCGTCACGTTCGACGAGGACAACAACAACATCACGCTGGGCTTCGGCAACGAGGGCAACCATGTCGTCACGGTGGTGATCCCCTCGCCGATGGCGGTGAGCGCGGGCGGCATGAAAGGCGGCGCCTTCGTCGTCACCGACCACTACGACCACTACAGCACGCTGCGCACCATCGAGGACGCGCTCGGGTTGCCGCCGATGACCAACAACGACAAGTATGCCCAACCTCTCAACGGATTCTGGACCTGACGAGGTCGTCCTAGGCGAGGATTACGGTATGACACCCAAGCCGCCTTCCGCCGTCATCGAGGCCGCCCATGCCGAGCACCTGGAGTCCCTGCCGTTCGAGGACACCTCGGACTTCGACGCCGCCGACCGCGGCTTCATCGCCGCCCTGAGTCCGTGCGTGGTCAAAGCCGCCGACGGACGGGTGGTGTGGGACAACGACGCGTACGGATTCCTCGACGGAGATGCGCCGGCATCGGTCCACCCGAGTCTGTGGCGACAGTCCATCCTGGCGGCCAAACAGGGCCTCTACGAGGTGGTCGAGGGCATCTACCAGGTTCGCGGACTGGATCTGTCCAACATCAGCTTCATCGAGGGTGACACAGGCATCGTGGTGATCGATCCGCTTGTCTCCACCGAGACGGCCGCGGCCGCGTTGGCGCTCTACCGCGCGCACCGTGGTGACCGGCCCGTGGTCGCGGTCATTTATACGCACTCCCACGTCGACCACTTCGGCGGAGTCCTCGGCGTGACCACCCAGGCCGACGTCGATGCGGGCAAGGTTGCGGTGCTGGCCCCGGAGGGGTTCACCGAGCACGCCGTCCAGGAGAACGTCTATGCCGGGACGGCGATGGCCCGTCGTGCCGGCTACATGTACGGCGCCGTCCTCGAACGTGGCCCGCAAGGGCAGGTCGGCTGCGGGTTGGGCCAGACCCCGTCGACCGGCGAGGTGGCGATCATCGTGCCGACCATCGACATCACCACCACCGGTGAGAAACACACCATCGACGGCGTCGAGATCGAATTCCAGATGGCCCCGGGCACCGAGGCGCCCGCCGAGATGCACTTCTACTTCCCGAAGTTCCGCGCGTTGTGCATGGCGGAGAACGCGACGCACAATCTGCACAACCTGTTGACGTTGCGCGGGGCACTGGTCCGTGACCCGCACGGATGGTCCGGGTATCTGACCGAGGCCATCGAGACGTTCGCCGACCGCACCGACGTGGTGTTCGCCTCGCATCACTGGCCGACGTGGGGGCAGGACAATATCGTCGAATTCCTTTCCCTCCAGCGCGATCTCTATGCCTACCTGCACGACCAGACGCTAAGGCAGCTCAATCAGGGCTACACCGGCATCGAGATCGCGGAAGGCTTCCAGATGCCGCCCGCGCTGCACAAGGCGTGGCATGCGCACGGCTACTACGGATCGGTCAGCCACAACGTCAAAGCCGTCTACCAGCGCTACATGGGCTGGTTCGACGGCAACCCGGCGCGGTTGTGGGCGCACCCGCCGGAAGCGATCGGGCCGCGCTACGTCGAGGCGATGGGTGGTGCCGACCGGGTGGTCGAGCTGGCCCGCACGGCTGCGGAATCCGGTGACTACCGTTGGGCGGCAACGCTACTCGATCACGTCATCTTCACTGACGAACAGCATGCGGGTGCCAGGGAGTTGTATGCCGACACACTCGAACAGATGGCGTACGGCGCCGAGTGTGCGACGTGGCGCAACTTCTTCCTGTCCGGTGCCACCGAGCTGCGCGACGGCAACTTCGGCACGCCCACCCAGGTGTCGCCGACGACGCTACTGGCCCAGCTCACCCCGGAGCAGATGTTCGACGTGCTGGCGATCAGCGTCAACGGGCCGCGGTCGTGGGATCTGGACATCGCGCTCGATGTGACGTTCGCCGACCTCGACGCCAACTACCGGCTCACCCTGCGCAACGGTGTGCTGGTCTACCGGCAGTGCCCGGCAGACGAGTCGACGGCGACCGCCACCATCCGGATGGCCACCAAACTGCGGCTACTGGCCGCCGCGGCAGGCGATTTCACGTCACCGGGTCTGGAGACCACCGGCGATCCGCAAGCGCTGCAGACCTTTCTCGGTGCGCTGGATCAGCCGGACCCGAGCTTCAACATCATCACGCCCTAGACATTTCTCCCGCGAGCAGACACAAACTCCCCATTTTCACCGGCGTGTCGGGGGAGTTTGTGTCTGCTCGCGAGGCCTAGGTGACGTCGATGACGACTTTGCCGATCGCTTTGCGGTCGGCTACGTAGCGCAGCGCGGTCGCCGCCTGCTCCAGCGGGAACCGCGCCCCGAGGTAGGGACGCAGCTTGCCCTCGGCGAACAACTGCGCAAGCTCGGCGTCGTCGCGCGCGATGTCGTCGGGATAGTCGGTGGCGAACGTCCGGATCTCCATGCCCTGCACTGTGATCCCCTTGAGCATCACCAGGTTCAACGGTATCCGGGGGATCTCGCCGGCCGCATAGCCCAGCGTCACGAACTTTCCGCCGCGGCCGAGGCTGCGCAGGGCGGGCTCGGAGTAGCGGCCGCCGACCGGGTCGAGCACCACGCGTGTGCCCGCCTCACCGGTGATCTCCTTGAGCCTGCTCTTGAGGTCCTCCCGGTCATAGTCGATGACCTCTGTGGCGCCGCGCCGGCGGCACACCTCGAGCTTCTCGGCGCCCGACGCGGCGGCAATGACCTTGGCGCCCATCAGAACCGCGATGTCGACGGCGGCCAGGCCGACACCACCGCCGGCGCCCAGGACGACCACCCAGTCGCCGGGCCGGACGGGAGCGACGGTGCGCAGGGTGTAGTAGGCCGTGCGGTTGGTGACCCCGAACGCGGCGGCATCGGCATAGTCGACGCCGTCCGGAACGCGGGTCAGACCACGCGCGTCGACCAGCGCCTGCTCGGCGAACCCGCCGACGAACGTGGTGGCCGACACTCGATCGCCCGGCCGGAACTCGACGCCGTCGCCGACGGCCAGCACCTCACCGGCCAACTCACTGCCCGGGCTGAACGGCGGCGGTACCTTGATCTGGTACTTGCCTGCGATCAGAAGCACGTCGGGATAGTTGACCGCGGCGGCATGCACCTTGACGACCACCTGACCGGGACCCGGTGTGGGGTCTGGCAATTCGTCCAGTACCAGGTCTTCCGGGGTGCCGTACTCGCGGCAGACGACGGCGCGCATCAGCTGGTCGCTTCCGGGAGGCCGAGGCCTCGCAGACAGAACCCGACGAGGTGATTGATGTCCTTGCGACCCGGTTGGTCGGTGGAGTTCACATAGCGGCGCATCGTGCCGACGGTACACACGAACACCGCGTCGGCATCACGCTGGGGATCGCTACTACCGAGCTGGCGAATCGGCTCGACCAGCAGCTCGCGCATGGCGGCCAGGATTTCCTCTTCGCCGAGCCGGCGCTTGTCCGAATCGGACATCTGCACCACCAGAGCCCGGCTCATGCCGATCAGCTCCGGATCGGCGACCTGGGCCAACGCCCCGCTGATCCAGCGGGTGATCTTTCCTTTCGGGGTGGCTTCCTTGGCCATCTGGTGTTGCAGGTACGAAACCACCATTCCCGCACCACGTTCCATGACCGCCAACATCAGATCGTCCTTGCCGGCGAAGTAGCGGTAGAACGCTTTGTTGGAGACGCCCGCCTCGGCGACGATGTCGCTGACTCGCGGGGCGTCGGGGGAGACCCGCTGCAGCACCCGCAGTGCGGCGGCCAGGATGCGCTCCACATCCTCGGTGGCCTCGCGTTGCCGGTCGTCAAGCGCCCGCACCACGGCGGCCGCGGCCCTGCTTGTCACGGCGAAACAGGAAGCGCGGGAATGCGATCGACCAGGTGGCCGTACTTCTCCCGGGCTCGCTCGATCCGATTGGGCAGGAACTCACTGGGCCACACCGAATCCTCCGCCTCGTAGCCCTTGAGGAGCTGGCGGGCCAGGTTGACCTTGTGCGCCTCGGTGGGGCCGTCGGCCATCCCCAGTGTGATCCCACCCATGAGCACGCTGGTCAGCGGCATCTGGTCGGTCAGTCCGAGGCCGCCGTGCACCTGGATCGCACGCAGGCCGATGGACTTCAGCACACTGGCGGTCGCGATCTTGCAGGCCGCGATCTCCTCCCGCGCGGCCCGCTCACCGGCAGTGTCGACCAGCCACGCGGCATGCAACACCATGAGCCGGAATTGGGTCAGCTCCACGAATGAGTCGGCCACCATCTCCTGGATGAGCTGCTTGTCGGCCAGCAGACTTCCCTGGGTGAAGCGGCTTTTCGCACGGCGTGCCATCGCGTCGATCGCGCGTTGGGCCACCCCGATGGAGCGCATCGCGTGATGCAGGCGCCCGCCGGCCAGCCGGGACTGGGCGACGCCGAAGCCGTGGCCTTCTTCGCCGAGCATCGCCGACGCGGGGACCCGGACATTGTCGTAGTGCACCAGTGAGTGCCCGGGGTCGTGGGAGTGCGAGCCGACCAGGTGGTGCGTCGCCTCGATGTGGACGCCGGGGGTGTCGGCGGGAACCAGGAACGTCGAGGCGCCGGTGTGGACGGGCACGTCGGGGTCGGTGATCGCGACCACGATGAAGAACGACGCCACCGAGGCGTTCGACGACCAGTACTTGCGGCCGTTGATGACCCAGTCGGAGTCTTCTCCGGTGCCGTCGCGCACCGCGCGGGTGGTGAACACCCGGGGATCGGATCCACCCTGCGGTTCGGTCATCGAGAACGTCGAGAAGATCTCCCCGGACAGCAGCCCCGTCAGGTACCGCTGCTTCTGCTCCTCGGTGCCGAACCGGGCGAGGATCTCGGCATTACCGGTATCGGGCGCCTGGGTGCCGAAGATGATCGACGACCACGTTGCGCGGCCCAGGATTTCGTTGATCAACGTGAGCTTGACGGCCCCGAAGCCCTGGCCGCCGAGCTCGGGCCCGAGGTGCGGCGCCCACAGACCCTGGTCGCGTACCTTCTGCTTGAGCGGGTCGACAATCCTGCGGCGCTCGTCGTTCAGCGGCAGGAACTCGCAGCTCGGGAAGATGACTTCAAGGGGTTCGACCTCGTCGCGCACGAAGTTCCGGATCCACTCGAGCTTCTCCTCGAATTCCGGCTCGGTGGAAAAGTCCCATGCCATCGTCGTACTCCTTTACGGGATTCCGCCGTCGACCCGAAGGATCGAGCCGGTGGTGAAGCTGGAGGCATCGGACATCAGAAACAGTGCGGCGCCGATGATTTCGGCTGGTTCACCGGCCCGCTGCAGGGCGTGGCGGCTGAATGGATTCTCGGTACCACTGGGCCCATCTGTTGGGCCGAGCCCTAGGCCCCACGCCTTGCTGATGTCGGTGAGGAACGGCCCGGGCATCAACGTGTTGACCCGCACCGTCGGCCCGAATGCCGCGGCCAGGCCCTCGGTCATCGCGTTCAGCCCGGCCTTGGAGGCCGCGTACGGAATGAACGACGGATGCGGCCGCAACGAACCGTGGGTGCTGACGTTGATGATCACACCGCCCCCGTCGGCGACCATGCGTTCACCCACCAGCGCCGAAAGGCGGAACGGCCCCTTCAGATTCAGGTTCATCACCGCGTCGAAGAGTTTCTCGCTGACATCGGTCAGCTTGTCGTAGGTCGGTGACATGCCGGCGTTGTTCACCAGCACATCGAGCTTGCCGAAGCGGTCGTAAACCGCCTCGACCAACCCGTCGAGCTCATCCCAGCGACCGACGTGCACGCGAAACGGCATTGCGGTACAGCCAGTTTCGGCCTCGATCTCCTTGGCTGTCGCAACGCAGGTGTCGAACTTGCGGCTGGCGATCACCACGTCAGCGCCGCAGCGCGCGGCCGCCATCGCCATCTCGCGGCCCAGGCCGCGGCTGCCGCCGGTGACCAGCACCACGCGGCCGGTCAGATCGAAAAGAGCGTCTGCGTAGCCCATTCAGGCCTCCTCACCGGATTGCGCCAACCGGGCCGCGGTGGCGATCAGATCGGGCACCATCGCGCCGAAGGCCTCGACCACTTTCGGGTCTGCCGTGCCACCGTTGACCGCGGCGGCGTAGGTCTTCTCCAGCACGATGCCCAGCTTCCAATTGGCCAGCACCAGGTAGTAGTGGATGTTCTCGCATCCCAGCCCGCTGACCTTCTCATAGTGCGCCAACAGTTCACTGCGGGTGGGCATACCGTCCATCGGCAGGTAGAAGCCGGTGTCCTTGGGATGTTCGCCGTCGTAGCCGAGCAGCGCCCATGCCACGTCCAGCAGCGGGTCGCCGATCGTGGTCATCTCCCAGTCGACGATCGCGGCCAGCCGCCCGGGTGCGCCGTGGGCGTACATGACGTTGGCGAACTGATAGTCGCCGTGCATGATCCCGGGGGTGTAGTGGGCGGGCCGATTGTCGCGCAACCACTGCGACGCGACGTCCAGCCCAGGCAGTTCGCGCACCTGGAACGCGGCGAGGAACGCCAACCAGCGATCCACCTGTCGGTCGTGGAACCCGTCGGGTTTGCCGAACCCGTCCAGGCCTTGCGCCTTCCAATCCACCCGGCCGAGCTTCGCCGCACCCTCGATCAGCTGGAACGCGAGGTCGCGGCGGGCGTCGAGGTCGGTGTCGAACGGCGACTCCCAGCCGCCCTCCATCGGGCTCCAGCCGTCGACTTCCTTCATGAGATAGAACGGCTTGCCGAGCACCTCACCACTCTCATCGGCGGCGACCAGTTCGGCGTGCGGCACGTCAGTGCCCTTCAACGCCCGTTCCAGGCGGATCTCGCGAAGCAGCTCACCGAGGCGCCGGTCGTCGGCGCGCGGCCCCGGCATCCGCAGAACCATGCCTTCACCACCGCGGGTGATCCGGTACAGCATGTTCTGCGAGCCGCCCTTGAGAATCTCGGCGACGGGCTCCTCGCCATGGCCGGGGGCGTCCTGGGTGTCGAGCCATCGGCCAAGCGTCGCGGTGTCGAGGTCCGCGGGACTTTCCGTTCTCGTCATGGAACTCCTCAATCTCCGTTCGGAGAATAGCATTCTCCGAACGCGGAACCACTAGCCTTTGGCGAACGCATAGCGAAAGGGGCGGCGATGGCCGGACCGCTGGAGGGCATCAAGGTTGTCGAGCTCGGGGTGTGGGTCGCCGGGCCGGCCGCCGGAGGAATCCTGGCCGACTGGGGTGCCGACGTCGTCAAGATCGAACCGCCGACCGGCGACCCGGGCCGGATGTTCGGCAGGATGCTCGGACTCGACGACGGCACCAACCCGCCGTTCGAGATGGACAACCGGTCCAAGCGCAGCATCGTGCTCGACCTCACCACCGACGGTGGGCTGGCGACCGCGCGCCAATTACTCACGGAGGCAGACGTTTTCCTCACCAACGTCCGGCCGGACGCGCTCGGACGGCTCGATCTGGACTATCCGTCGGTGGCCGCCCTCAATCCGGGGCTGATCTACGGCCTGATCACCGGTTACGGCGAGACCGGACCCGAAGCGAACCGCCCGGCCTACGACGTCGCCGCGTTCTGGGCCCGCTCCGGGGTGGCCGATCTGCTCACCCGTCCCGGCGACAGCCCGCCGTTCCAGCGGGGCGGCATGGGCGATCACATGACGGGTATGACGCTGGCGGCAGCCATCAACGCCGCACTGGTGGCCCGCGCCCGCACCGGCGAAGGGCAGCTGGTGACGACCTCGCTCTACCGCCAGGGCGCATACACCGTCAGCTTCGACCTGAACACCTTCCTGCTGACCGGCAATCCGATCGCGATCGGTCAGCGCGAGACGATGTTCAACCCGTGTATGAACAACTACCTGGCGGCCGACGGGCGGCGACTCTGGATCGTCGGACTGGAAGCCGACCGGCATTGGCCGTCGCTGTGCCGCGCGGTCGGGCGCCCGGAGTGGTTGACCGACAACCGGTTTGCGACTGCCCGAGACCGCGCGATCAACTCCCGTGAGCTCATTGCGACCCTCGACGAGATCTTCGCGACGAAGACGCTCGCGGAGTGGGCTGCCACGTTCGACGCCGAGCCCGACCTGTTCTGGTCGCCGGTGAACTCGATGGAGGACGTCCTCGCCGACGAGCAGTTCCACGCCGCGGGCGGTCTGGTCGACGTGCCCGACGGCGGCCCGATGATCGCCACCCCTGCCGACTTCCACGGCACCCCGTGGGCGCCGCGGTCGGCCGCCCCGAAGCTCGGTGAGCACACCGACGAGGTTCTCGCCGAGCTCGCCGAACGTGCGGGATATCGTTGAAAATCGTCGAAGAATCCGCGACAACTCGCACGCTCGGCGCGTGAAAGGACCACCGCACCCATGCAGCTGCTGCTCGTCAGGCATGCCCTGCCACACCGCACCGAGGCCGGTGAAGGCAGTGATCCGGAACTGTCCGACGAGGGCTGGGACCAGGCTCGGCGGCTGCCTGAGGCGCTGGACCGATTCCCGCTCGCCCGGCTGATCAGCAGCCCGCAGCGGCGTGCGCTGCAGACCGCCGAGCCGGTCGCGAAGGCCACCGGGCTGACCGTCGACATCGACGACCGGCTGGCCGAGTACGACCGCGGGCTGTCCCACTACGTGCCGATCGAACAGGTGCGCAAAGAGCGGCCCGAGGAGTGGGCGCGGATGGCCGATGGCCGGTTGCCGAGCACCGTCGACGAGGACGAGTTCCGCGGCCGGGTGGGTGCGGCGCTGACCGATATCGTCACGGCGGCCGACCACGACGAGACCGTCGCCGTATTCAGTCACGGCGGCGTGATCAACGTGATCCTGCACGAACTGCTCGGCACCAAGCGGTTGCTGTCGTTCCCCATCGATTACGTGTCGATCACCCGCCTGCTGTACGCCCGCAGCGGGTTCGGCACGGTGGCGGCGGTCAACACCACCGAACATGTTTGGGATCTCCTGCCGCGCAACCAGCGCTATTAGCTATACATAGCGGGTGACTTCTTCCGACGGTCTCGACCTGGCGGCACTCGACCGGCATCTGCGATCGGCGGGCATTCCGCGCAGCGGAGAGTTGCAGGCGGAGTTAATCTCCGGTGGCCGGTCGAACCTGACCTTTCTGATTTTCGACGACGCCTCCAAGTGGGTCTTGCGCCGCCCGCCGCTGCATGGTCTCACCCCGTCGGCGCACGATATGGCTCGCGAGTACCGGGTGGTGGCCGCGCTGGCCGGCAGCCCGGTGCCGGTCGCGCCCGCGGTCACCATGCGCGACGACGACTCGGTCGGGGGCGCACCGTTCCAGATGGTGGAATACGTGGCGGGCCAAGTGGTCCGCACCCGCGCCGAACTGGATGCGCTCGGCGACGCCGCCGTGGTCAGTGATTGCGTCGACAGTCTCATCCGGGTGCTTGCCGACCTCCATGAGATCGACCCTGACAGCGTGGGCTTGGGCGACTTCGGCAAGCCCGTCGGATATCTCGAACGGCAGGTGCGGCGCTGGGGTTCGCAGTGGCAGCATGTTCGGCTGCCTGACGATCCGCGCGACGCCGACGTCGAACGGCTGCATTCCAAACTGGCCGGCGCGGTGCCGTCGGAAAGTCGTAGCTCGATCGTGCACGGCGATTACCGCATCGACAACACCATCATCGACCCCGGGGACCCGACAGTTGTTCGGGCGGTGCTGGATTGGGAGATGTCCACGCTCGGTGACCCGCTGGCCGACGTCGCCGTGATGTGTGTGCAACGGGATCCGATGTTGGACTTGCTCAGCCAGGAGCGCAAGTCATGGACGGCTCCCCAGATGCCGTCGGCCGACGATCTGGCCCAGCGCTATTCGGTGATGTCCGGAAACCCATTGGCACACTGGAATTTCCAGATGGCCCTCGGGTACTTCAAGTTGGCGATCATCGTGGCCGGCATCGACTTCCGGCGCCGGATGGCCGCGGACGTAACCGCCAGCGACGACCAGGCGGGAGAGGCTGTCGCGGTGCTGATCAGCCGCGGGCTCGAGGCGTTCGGCTAAATCTGGCGGGCTGCCTTCAGGTTCTTCTTCGCGGCACGGCGGAGTTGGAAGATGCGCGCCGCCCCCGCCAGGACGGTCACCAGGCCGCCGGCCACAGCCGCCATCAGGATCGCGACACCCAGCGGAAGCGACCAGTGCCAGCCGAAGAACGCGAACGAGGCCGATTCGGTGTTCTGGGCGATGAAGACCAGCAGGATCGTCAGAACCAGCAGTCCGGCGATGAGCGAAGACCACAGGGCCGCCGCACGGGTGAACTTGACTTCTTTGACCGACGCGGGCGTGCTGGCCGCCGCCGGGGGTGCCTGCGGGCTCGGCGGCATCGGCTCGTGGTGCTCGCCCATCGGTTCACTGGTCGTCACCCGTCTATTGTTCCCTCCCAGACCGCGCGGAAACAATGGGGAGATGACAGATCGGTGACGTTTGCCCTGATCTAAACCTCGGCGCAGGACGGTAAGTGCCGTTACTGTCGAAAAAACGGGTCGGGGTGAAAGGACGCGCATGAATGCGTCGCGGGGCGGAAAGCGACTGTGGTTTGCGGCGATACTGTTCACTCTCGTGCTGCCGGTGGTGGCCGCCTGTGGCAGCGCAAACCCGCTCGGTGGTGGATCGGCATCAGGTGATCTGAAGAATCTGGTTGTCGGCTCGGCGGATTTCCCCGAGTCGAAGATCATCGCCGAGATCTACGCCCAAGCCTTGGAGGCCAACGGTTTCACCGTGGGCCGGCAGTTCGGTATCGGTAGCCGCGAGACCTACATTCCCGCGGTGCGTGACCATTCCATCGACCTGGTGCCGGAGTACACCGGAAACCTGTTGCAGTACTTCGATTCCAAGACCACGGTGACTACCCCGGATCAAGTCGAGTTGGCGTTGTTCCGGGTGCTTCCCGGCGATCTGTCGATCCTGACCCCCTCGCCGGCCAACGACACCGACACCGTCGCCGTGTCCGAAGCCACCGCGCAGAAGTGGAATCTCAAGACCATCGGCGACTTGGCCGCACATTCCGCGGAGGTCAAGTTCGGTGGGCCATCGGAATTCCAGAGTCGCACCGAGGGCCTGCCCGGCCTGAAGGCCAAGTACGGGCTCGACATCAAGCCGGACAACTTCATCTCCATCAGTGACGGCGGTGGTCCTGCGACGGTGCGTGCGCTGGTCGACGGTACCGTCACCGCTGCCGACATCTTCAGCACCTCGCCGGCCATTCCCCAGAACAAGCTGGTCGTCCTGGAAGACCCGAAGAACAACTTCCTGGCGGCCAATGTCGTGCCGCTGGTCAGTTCGCAGAAGAAGTCCGACGAACTCAAGACCGTGCTGGATGCGGTGTCGGCGAAGCTGAGCACCGAGGGACTGATCGAACTCAATACCGCCGTGTCCGGCAACTCCGGCGTCGATCCCGACGAGGCGGCGCGAAAGTGGATACGTGACAACGGTTTCGACAAGCCGATCGGGAAATAGATGATCACCTTCACAGGCGTCACGAAGACCTACCCGGACGGCACCGTCGCCGTCGACGATCTGAGCATGGAGGTGCCGACCGGCACGCTGACCGTGTTCGTCGGGCCGTCGGGCTGCGGTAAGACGACCTCGATGCGGATGATCAATCGGATGATCGAGCCCAGTTCCGGAACGATCACCCTTGACGGCCGCGACATCGCCGGGGTCAACCCGGTCAAGCTGCGTCTGGGGATCGGCTATGTCATCCAGAGCGGCGGTTTGATGCCGCACCAGCGGGTGATCGACAACGTCGCAACCGTGCCGGTGCTCAAAGGCGAGTCCCGGCGGGCCGCCCGCAAGTCCGCCTACGCGGTGCTGGAGCGGGTGGGCCTCGACCCCAAGCTCGGTGATCGCTATCCCGCGCAACTGTCCGGCGGTCAACAGCAGCGTGTCGGGGTGGCCCGCGCGCTGGCCGCCGATCCGCCCGTGCTGCTGATGGATGAGCCGTTTTCGGCCGTCGACCCGGTGGTGCGTGATGAGCTGCAAGCCGAAATTCTGCGTCTGCAAGGCGAATTGAAGAAGACCATCGTGTTCGTCACCCATGACATCGACGAGGCGATCAAACTGGGAGACCGGGTTGCGGTGTTCGGCCCCGGCGGTACCTTGCAGCAATACGACGCACCTGCCCGGTTGTTGTCCAATCCCGCAAACGAATTCGTCTCCGGGTTCATCGGCACCGACCGTGGCTACCGCGGCCTGCAGTTCCGCCAAGCCTCCGGATTGCCGCTGCACGACATTCAGACGGTCACCGAGGCCGAGATCGATGCGCTGACGCTCGCGCCCGGGGATTGGCGACTGGTGACCAAGGACGACGGTCGGCCCTACGCCTGGCTGGACGCCGACGGCGTGCAGCTACATCGGAGTGGAAGTTCCTTGTACGACAGCACGATTGCGGGGGGATCGCTGTTCACTCCGGGCGGTACGTTGCGCTTGGCCCTTGATGCGGCGCTGTCCTCCCCGGCGGGTCTGGGAGTGGCCGTCGACGACGACGGTCAGGTGATCGGCGGGGTCAAGGCCGACGACGTTCTGGAAGCGTTAGAGGCCCAACGGACGACCCACGAATGAATTACCTACTGACCCATCTGGACAAGGCGTGGGCGCTGACGGTGATCCACCTGCGGCTGTCGCTGGTTCCGGTGGTGCTGGGTCTGGTCATCGCGGTGCCCCTGGGCGCCTACGTGTGGCGGACCACCGCGCTGCGCCGGGTGACCACGGTGACAGCCAGCATCATCTTCACGATCCCATCGCTGGCATTGTTCGTGGTGCTGCCGCTGATCATCCCGACCCGAATCCTCGACGAGGCCAATGTCATCGTCGCCTTGACCCTTTACACGACCGCGCTGCTGGTGCGAGCCGTGCCCGAGGCGCTCGACGCGGTACCTGCCCAGGTGCGTGACGCCGCCACCGCGGTCGGCTATACCCGGGTCTCGCGGATGCTGAAAATCGAACTGCCGCTGTCGATTCCGGTCCTGATCGCCGGACTTCGAGTGGTTGCGGTGACCAACATCTCGATGGTGTCGGTGGGTTCGGTCATCGGGATCGGCGGGCTGGGAACCTGGTTCACCGAGGGATACCAAGCCGACAAGAGCGATCAGATCCTCGCAGGCATCATCGCGATCTTCCTGCTGGCGATCGTCATCGACGTGCTGATCCTGCTGGCCGGGCGGCTGATCACCCCGTGGGCCCGGGTGAAGGCGAGCTCATGAACTTCCTGCAGCAGGCGCTGGCCTACATCTTCACCGGCGCCAATTGGGGCGGCCGGGCCGGCCTGGCGGTCCGCATCGCCGAACACCTGCAGTACACCGCGGTCGCCGTCGTCGTCTCCGCCCTCATCGCCGTCCCCATCGGCATGCTGATCGGGCACACCGGGCGCGGCACCTTCCTGGTGGTCACCGGGGTCAACGCCCTGCGGGCATTGCCGACGCTGGGCGTACTTCTGCTCGGGGTGTTGCTGTGGGGGCTCGGGCTGCTGCCGCCGACCGTCGCGCTGATGCTGCTGGGCATCCCGCCACTGTTGGCCGGCACCTATGCCGGGATTGCCAACGTCGACCCGGCGGTGGTCGATGCCGCCCGATCGATGGGCATGACCGAGACCAGGGTTTTGCTGCGCGTCGAGGTACCCAACGCGCTGCCGCTGATTCTGGGTGGACTGCGCACGGCGACCCTGCAAGTGGTGGCGACGGCGACGGTGGCCGCCTACGCCAGCCTCGGCGGCCTTGGGCGCTACCTGATCGACGGCATCAAGGTCCGCCAGTTCTATCTCGCCCTGGTAGGTGCGTTGCTGGTGACGGTGCTGGCCCTGGTGCTCGATGCGCTGCTGGCGCTGGCCGTGTGGGCTTCGGTGCCCGGCTCGGGCCGATTCCGGCGGATGCCGCAGCCGTTGCTCGACGACGAGGTCAGTTTGGACGCACGCGTACCCACATCACAGATGAGCCGCACTTCCCGACCTGGTTACGAACGGGGCGCCCCGTCGCATACGGTAGACGGGTGAGTGCAGCCAACGACGCGACAGAAAGCGCCTGGCCGGCGATCCTGACCTGGCGCGCGCACGACGATTCGCGGATGGAGTCCGCCCGGGTCCAGCTATCGGGTAAGCGGATCAAGGCCTACGGCCGCATCGTCGCCGCGGCCGCCGAGACCAACCCGGCCTTCAGTGCTTCCTATGACCTGGTGACCGACGAGACAGGCGCGACCAAACGGCTGTCCATGAGCGTCACCCTTGCCGAGCGGGATCGGCAGCTGTCGATCGCCCGCGACGAGGAAGGCATGTGGCTCATCACCGATCACCAGGGCC
Source organism: Mycolicibacterium rhodesiae (assembly GCF_002086695.1). Classification (GTDB taxonomy): domain Bacteria; phylum Actinomycetota; class Actinomycetes; order Mycobacteriales; family Mycobacteriaceae; genus Mycobacterium; species Mycobacterium rhodesiae. The sequence continues at coordinate 3,395 of NZ_MVIH01000016.1, read as the reverse complement.
AGTCGCGAGGTGCCTACGAAGGGGCGTTGGACGTCGACGTCGTCTTCAGCCCGTTCTTCAACGCGCTGCCGATCCGGCGCACCGGCCTGTATCAACGGGTCGAGTCGGTGACGCTGCCGGTGGTGTATGTGAGTTTGCCCGACCTGACCGTCAAGCAGGCCACCATCAGCTATGGCAGCTCCGGGCCGGACGCCGGGGAGGGCATCAAACTGCACTCGCCGGTCGCCGACACCACGATCACGGTCGACGCCGATGGCTTTATCGTCGACTACCCAGGACTGGCAGAGCGGATCTGATCACGCCGCCGGCCCGACCGGCGGCCGCGAGTTCGGCGCGCCAATCCTCTTCTCCGATCGCGATGGTCACGATCTGCGGGCGCGAGAAGCTGTCGTAGCGCGCGCGGGCGGCATGGCCGGCCTCGACGAGTTCGGCCACCGAGCCCCGGTCGGCAAGCGATGCGCGGGCCTGGTTCAGCAACTCCAACGCGCGGTCGAGGGTTGGCAGCAGCTGCTCGGCGTTCGCCTCGCACATGGCGCGCACCAGATCGGGGGCCGTTGCCGCGACGCGCGTGCCGTCCCGAAATGAGCCGGCCGCCAGAGCAAATGCCAGCGGTACCTCGCCGGCTGTCTCCGCCAATGCCTCGGCGAGCAGATGCGGTAGATGCGAAATGCTGGCGGCCGCCGCGTCGTGCTCGTCGGACGTGGCGGGGACGACGACGGCCTCGCAGTCCAGCGCCAGGTGCATCACCTGCTCCCACACCCGAGCATCGACGTGCTCATCGACGGTGAGGACCCACGGCGCTCCCGCGAACAACCTGGCGTTGCCCGCGGTCCAACCGGAGTGGGCGGTGCCGGCCATCGGATGACCGCCGACGTAGCGGTCAAGCAAGCCGGCCGTGCGCACCGCGTCGAGCACCGCCCGCTTGACGCTGATCACGTCGGTCAGCGGGCATTCGCCTGCGACATCCTTGATGTGGCTGAGCAATTGCGACACCGCGGGCATGGGGACGGCGAGGACGATCAGCGCCTCGCGCTCGGCCGCCCACGCCAACGCCTCGGTGAGATCGGTCGTGGCGGAGAAACCGTCGAACCGCGCACCCTGGGCGCCCTCGACGGATCGGTTGTAGCCGAGTGCTTCACGCCCGGCCGCGACCGCCGCCCGCAGCACCGAGCCGCCGATGAGCCCGAGACCGAGGACGCACACGGGTGTCTTCGTCACATGTCCAGGTTGACACATCCAAACCGCACAGCAGATGGGTACCTGGTCAAAAGGCCTGATCAGCGACTAGCGTATGCGCCCATGGAAGCACAGCGTGCCCAGAACAGCCCCGGGTCGGAGGCCCCGGATGGCTTCGGGGTCGCCGTGGTTCGCGAAGACGGCAAGTGGCGTTGCTCGGCCATGAGCGCAAAGGTTTTGACCAGCCTGACTGCCGCCGAGACGGAGTTGCGAGAATTACGCAGTGCCGGCGCGGTGTTCGGACTGCTGGACATCGACGACGAGTTCTTCCTGATCGTGCGGCCGGCACCGTCGGGTACCCGGCTGCTGCTGTCGGACGCGACGGCAGCGCTGGACTACGACATTGCCGCCGAGGCGCTGGAGACTCTGGACGCCGACATTTCGCCGGAAGATCTCGAAGACGCCGACCCCTTTGAGGAGGGCGACCTCGGTGTCCTGGCCGATATCGGGCTGCCCGAGCCGGTGCTGAGCGTGATCCTCGACGAGACCGATCTGTACGCCGACGAACAACTCGGCCGGATCGCGCGAGAGATGGGTTTCGCCGACGAGCTGTCAGCAGTGCTCGACCGACTCGATCGGTGACCGCCGACGAACTTCTGGTGCGCGCGGCCATCGACGCCGCCGGGCTGGCCGGCTCCGAGGATGTGCCGATCGGTGCGGTGGTCTTCGGCCCCGACGGCACCGAGCTGGCCCGGGCAGCCAATGCCCGCGAAAAGCTCGGTGACCCGACCGCCCACGCCGAGATCCTGGCGCTGCGGGCGGCAGCCCGGGTGTACGGCGACGGCTGGCGGCTGGCGGGGACGACGCTGGCGGTGACCGTCGAGCCGTGCACGATGTGCGCGGGCGCGTTGGTGATGGCGCGGGTGGCGCGGGTGGTGTTCGGCGCCTGGGAACCCAAAACCGGTGCCGCGGGCTCACTTTGGGATGTGGTGCGCGACCGGCGGCTGACGCATCGGCCGGAGGTGCGCGGGGGAGTGCTTGCCGACGAGTGCGCCGCGCTGTTGGAGGGCTTTTTCGCTCGTCAACGCGATTTGGGTTAGTCCGCCCGCGACACGTAAGCTCTTCGGCGGTGGCGTGTCCGAGCGGCCTAAGGAGCACGCCTCGAAAGCGTGTGACGGGTAACCCCCGTCCGAGGGTTCAAATCCCTCCGCCACCGCCATAAGCCCCGAACCCCCTGTGGGTTGCGGGGCTTTTGTTCGCCGACCGTGCGGGATCTCGGTGGAGAAGGCGCCAAATGTCGACGACAACCCGCACGCTCGACGCGGCGGGCCGACCGCGGACCCCTGTTTTGCTGAATCGCCAGCAAACCCCGTGACCTTCAGTCAAAGTAGTAAGCATGGCGAAAGATTTCCGGGCTCGGGTGTTTGTCGGGGCGACAACCGTTTTCGTCGTCGGCTCGCTTCTCGGTGCACCGGGTGCGGCGGCTGACGATTCGGTCTGCACATCGGTGGGCCAGTACTGCGGCTTCTACTCGCCGTCGCGCAACATCAGTTGTGAGATCAACACCGGCGGCCGCGTCGGCGAGGACGGCGTGTACTGCCAGACCGACAACCCGCCCCAGTCGGTCACGTTGAACAACGACGGCACGTTCAAGTCGTGTACCGGCGTCAGCTGCCTCGGCAACGCCGCACAGGGGATCCCGACCCTCGCCTACGGAAAGACGATGGCGCTCGGACAATTCAAGTGCCTGTCCGAGGAGAGTGGGGTCAGCTGCACCGCGGCGGGCGCTCGCGGTTTCACGATCTCCAGAAGTGGCATCGGTACGGCCGGCTGACACCGCACCGGCTGCGGCATGGCTGTGAATAGCGCCGGTCGCGTCGCGATTCCCAGGAACCTCACCTACCCTGGCGCTTTGACGATTCAACGTGGTATGCCAGGGGGTTTGAGAACATGACGACCGCTTCGACCAGCACCCGACGATTGCTTTATGCCGCAATCGGATTGGCGATCGCGGCCGCCCCGGCCGTCGCGGTGTTCGCCATCGCCGACCCTGCGCCGAGGCTGGCGGCTCAGTGCTCGGACTCCGACACCGAGGACAGTTTCTCGATGAACTGCGCCCCGACGATCATTCCCGACACCAGCGATCAGCTCACCGAGGCCGAGGTCGCCGAGCCGGGCTTCAACGGCGGCAACCACAGCGGTGGTGGCGGCGGTGGGGG
>NZ_MVIH01000015.1 GCF_002086695.1 Mycolicibacterium rhodesiae | reverse complement strand
TACCCGCGGGTGATGTTGTGCTGTCGATTGTTTCGGAGAAGACCGGTTATCCGGTGGACATGCTCGGGTTGGGCATGGAGATGGAGGCTGAGCTCGGGATCGATTCGATCAAGCAGGTCGAGATTTTGGCGGCGTTGCAGGCGAAGTTCCCGGGTGCCCCGGAGATTCCGGCCTCGGAGCTGGCGAACCTGCGCACCCTGCAAGATGTCGTCGATACCGTCTCCGGCTTCGCCGCGCCCGCCCCGGTTGCCGCCGCCGCGCCTGCGGTACCCGCCGGTGATGTTGTGCTGTCGATTGTTTCGGAGAAGACGGGTTATCCGGTGGACATGCTGGGGTTGGGCATGGAGATGGAGGCTGAGCTCGGGATCGATTCGATCAAGCAGGTCGAGATTTTGGCGGCGTTGCAGGCGAAGTTCCCGGGTTCTCCGGAGATCCCGGCCTCGGAGCTGGCGAACCTGCGAACCCTGCAGGATGTCGTCGATACCGTCTCCGGATTCGCCTCCGGTGGCCGCACCGAACAGCTCACCGCTGCACCGCAGCCGGCTGCCGCATCGTCCGCTCCGGTCGGACTGTCGTGCACCGAGGCCGAGCTGCGCGCCGCGCCCCCGACGGGCCTCGCGATGGCGGGACTGCGCGACGGCGTCGTCTTCATCACCCGTGAGGACGCTGCGTTTGCCGATGCGCTACAGGCCGCGCTGACCGCTCGCGGCGTCAACGCCAGCGTGGTCGACGAGGTACCCGCCGAGGCGGGCGCCGTCATCAGCCTGGCCGCCCTGTCTGCGGCCCGCACACCCGAAGACTGTGTCGCGATGCATCTGCGCGCATTCCACGCCGCACGCAGCGTCGCCAGGAGCAGCGCTGCGACAAGGGTTTTCGTCGCCGTACAGTCCACAGGGGCTCGGTTCGTTGCTGCCGACGTACCGATCGGAGTCGCGAGCCTGGTGAAGACCGCAGGCTGGGAATGGCCTAACGCATCCGTGCGGGCCATCGACATGGAAAGCCTTGACGCCGAACGACTGGCGGCCGAACTGCTCGAGGGCGGTAGCGGTATCGAGGTCGCGCTGCGCGCCGACGGTACCCGGTTGGTGGCGGTCGACGACATCGAATCGTCGGTCGGCGAGGGTGAGACGATCAGCGTCACCCAAGGCGGCGTTGTGCTCGTCACCGGTGGTGCCCGTGGTGTGACGGCGGATTCGGCGCTCGCATTGGCCAAACGCCACGGCCTGCGGCTCGCGCTGCTGGGCCGCACGCCCCTACGGGATGTAAGTGCCGACGAACCGGCGGGCACCACGGCCGCCGGGATCGCCACCGCGCTGGCGGCATCGGCGCGTGCCCGCGGTGAACAGCTGACCCTTCCCCAGGCACGTGCCCAAGCCGAAAGCCTGCTGGCCGAGCGGGAAGTCCGCGCCACCCTGTCGACCGCAGAGCGACAGGGCACGCCGGCACGCTACTTCGCGGCCAGCATCACCGACCGCGCCGCGCTGGACAACGTGCTGAACGAGGTCCGGGCCAACTTCGGACCGATCGTCGGTGTCGTCCACGGCGCCGGTGTGCTCGCCGACAAGCGCCTGGAAGACCTCGACGACGATGGATTCGTCAAGGTGTTCAGCACGAAACTGGTTGGCGCGGAGACGCTCCTGGATGCTACCTCGTCCGACGAGCTGCGCTTCATTTCGTTGTTCTCCTCGATTGCGGCGCGAGCAGGCAATCCCGGACAGGCGGCATACGCATCAGCCAACGCGGCGCTGGAGGCGATCGCAGCCCGCGAGTCCGCGCGGCGCAACGGCGAATGCGTCGTCCGCGCCTTCGGCTGGGGACCGTGGGACGGCGGAATGGTCGACGCCACACTGAAGAGTCGATTCCTCGCCGGCGGTGTGGGTGTCATCCCGATCGACGAAGGTGCACAGTTCTTCGCCGATCACGCGCTGTGCCGTTCTTCGGCCACCGCGGTCGTGGTCGCCGCTCCGGCCGAGCCGCGGCTGCGGGCAACACGCCTGGACTGGACGGTGTCGGCCGAAGACCTGCCCGTGCTTACCGATCACCAGGTCCGCGGCCGCATCGTGGTGCCGGTGGTGATCGCGCTCGACGCGATCTTGCGGGCGGCGCGGGGCGTGGTCGCCGACACCTGCCCGGTGGTCCGCGACTTCCAGGTGCTCTCCGGTGTCACCTTCGCCGAAGGCGAAAAGCAGACGCTGAGTATCGATTTCGAGCCGACCGGTTCGGAGTACACGGTGTCCATCCGCGATGCGGAGGGCCGGGCCCGTTACCGCGCGACCGTCGACACCGCTGCGGTGGCGGACCCGCAAAAGTCGGTTCCGCCGGTGTCCGGGTCGTCGTGGCCGCTCAGTGTCGACGAGTCGTACGCCGGGCCCCTGTTCCACGGGCCGCAGTTCGCGGTGATCGAGCGTCTCGACACGTTCGGCGCTGCCGGCGGAAGCGCTGACCTCAAGAGCCTGGACGACCTCGGCTGGCCGCAGAACGGCTGGGCCATCGACGCCGCGGGCGTCGACGGTGGACTGCAGCTGGGCATCGTCTGGGCAGCGTCTCAGGGACGTCCGCTGGTGCTGCCGATCCGGATCGCGCGTGTTGTTCTGCACCGGGCGTTCGGCGACGGCAGTATCGGACGCTGCCGGTTGGCCGCGCACCCGGTCAACGACAAGCGGGTCGACTTCGATATCGCGTACGAAACCTCCGACGGTGCGCTCATCGCAACGCTCGAAGGTGTCGAGTTCTACGCCGCGGGTGCCGCCGCGGATACTCCGGCGTGAGCGTTTTCGAACCCGTCGCGATCGTCGGACGCAGTTGTGTGCTGCCCGGCGCAACGACACCCGAGGAGTTGTTCGACGCATCGCTGAACGGACGCTGTCTGCTGACCCCCACCCCGCGCGATCGGTGGCGGGGAGTGGACCCGGGAAAGCTGCTTGCCAGCGACAAACCTGGTCTGCGGGTGTCGTCGGCGACCGGAGGCTATGTCGACACCTCCTTCGACCTGAGCCAATTCGCCGCGCGGATACCGGATTTGGACCAGCTCGATCCGATCGTTGCGTGGCTCGCGCAATGCGCTCAGCAGGCCCTGGGCGGTCCGCTCGCGGCTCCCCGCACCGGCCTTATCGTCGGCAATCTGTCGTACCCCAGCACCATGGGCACCGCGTTCGTCGAAGCGTTCTGGACGGGGGAGGGCAACGACGACCCGCGCAACCGGTTCTCGTCGGGGCTACCCGTGCACCTGGTCGCCGGCGCGATGGAGATGAACGGTCCGGTCTTCGCGCTCGACGCGGCCTGCGCATCGTCGCTGTACGCCATCAAACTCGCATGCGACGCATTGCACGACGGCGACGCCGACGTGATGCTCGCCGGCGGTGTCAACGGATCGGACGATTTGTTCCTGCATTTGGGCTTCACCTCGCTGCAGGCGCTCAGCCCGACAGGGCAGTCTCGCCCGTTCCACGCGGAAGCCGACGGCCTCGTGCCGTCTCAAGGTGCCGCCTTGGTGGCGCTGAAGCGGCTCTCCGACGCCGAGCGTGCCGGGGACACCATCCTCGGGGTGATTTTGGGTGTCGGGCTCTCGAACGACGGACGCCAAAGCGGTTTCCTGGCACCGGCAGTGGGCGGTCAGACCCGAGCGATGATGTCCGCGCTGGAGCAGGCCGGGCTGACGCCAGCCGACATCGACTATGTGGACTGTCACGCCACCGGCACGCCGCTGGGCGACGCCACCGAGCTGCAGAGCATTGCGGCCGCTTATGGGGACGTTCCGCTGAAACTGGGTGCGCTGAAAGGCAACCTGGGCCACACCATCACGGTGTCCGGCGCAGCAAGTCTGGTGAATGTGCTCTCCGCCATGCAGGCGTCGACCATTCCGCCGACGGTGTGTGAGAAGCCGACCGACAAGCTCGGCGATACGCCGTTCACCTTGGTGACCGCCCCCACGGCATGGGACGGCCCGGTCAAACGTGCGGCGGTCAGCAACTTCGGGTTCGGCGGCAACAACGCCCACCTGATCGTCGAGAACTACCGCGGGCCAAAGCCTTCGGCGACCCGCCAACAGCCGCCCACCGACGAGATCGTGATCTGCGGAATCGGTGTGGTCACCGGCGACGCAGGCGACGCCGAGGCATTCCGCCGCCGGGTGTTCGGTCCGGAGGCGCAGCCCACACCGCTCGACAGCGTCGCACTTGACCTTGCCGGACTCGGTTTCCCGCCCAACGAACTCGCAGGCAGCCTCAGTCAGCAGACCGTCATGCTGGCAGCGGCCGGACAGGCGCTCAACGGCGTCGTCACCGATCCGGACCGCACCGGAGTGTTCGTCGGCATGGGCTGCGACGCCACCATCGCGCGGCAACGGTTGCGGGTGCTCAACGCCGACAACGGACGGTGGCTGGAGGCCAACGCGCAAGCGGCCCCCAAACTGACCGCCGACGGCGTGGTGGGAACCATGCCGAACATTCCCGCCAATCGCATCCACGCGCAGCGCGACTTCCGCGGATTCGGATTCACCGTGTCCACCGAGGAACTGTCCGCGATCACGGCCCTGCAGATCGGCATTCGCGCGCTGCGGTATCGGGAGCTCGACACCGTCGTCGCCGGTGCGGTCGACATGTGTTGTGAGCCTGCGCATTCGCGGGCGGCCGATGCCCTCGACGCCGACACCAGCGTGGGACACGGCGACGCCGCGGTGGCCTTCGTGCTCAAACGACGAGCAGACGCCGAAGCGGCCGGCGACGAGATCATCGCCGTCATCGACACCGACGACGAACCGATCGAGACGGACTCGAACTTCGCGGTCGGCCGGATCGGCCGCACCCATGCGGCCAGTGCTGGGGTAGAGATCGCGGCCCGCGCCGAAGCAGTCCGGGCCCGGGTGCGGGTAGACCAGGCCGGAGCTCAACCGGCACCTGGCGGAACCTCGGCGGCGGTGTGGGTGGAGGCGCTGGGCGGGCACGCCGACGGCATCACCGTGTCCGCCGCGGACGGTGCGCCCAAGCCGTTGGCTGTTGGCGTCGTGCCGGTTTCACAACGCTATGCCGGCAACAGCCGGGCCGACCTGCTGGGGCGGATGCAGCGTGGCGAGCCGGGCGGAGCCGGGCCGGTGCGGTGTTCGTTGGTGGGCGACAGCGAGTCCACGGTGGACAAGCTGCGCCAGCAGGCGCTCCAGCGCCTCGAACGTGGCGAGGCGCCGGTGATCCCCGGCATCGCCTACGCCGAGGAACCGATGGCCGGCGAACTGGCGTTCACGTTCACCGGTGCGGCCGCGGCGTACCCGGGGGCGGGGCGGGATCTGTTGTTCGCGTGGCCGGAGATCGGTGACGCACTCACTCAACGTTTCTCGGGTGTGGGTGATCTGGCTCGCGCTCTGCACGGCGCCGGGATCACCACTCTGGACCCGCGCACTCAGCTGACCGGCTGCGCTCTGGTCTGCCAGTCGCAAGCGGAGTTCTCGCGCACTGTGCTGGGTCTCAAACCCGATGCGGCGATTGGTCTTTCGTCGGGCGAGACCAACTCATTGATGGCCTTCGGGGTCTGGAGCGACCTCGAGCCGATGCTCGACGAGATCGAGGCGTCAGGCATGTACGGCGACGAGCTGACCGGCGAATGCCGGGTGGCGGCGGCGGATTGGGGGCTGGGTGACCAACCTGCTCCATGGGAGTGCTGGCGTATCACCGCACCGCGGACGTTGGTCGACGCGGCGCTGGCCGCCGAGCCGCACGCCTACATGACGATCGTGCAGGCACCGGACGATTGCGTGATCGGTGGCGATCCCGCGGCGTGCCGCCGGGTCATCGACGCCCTACCTGGCGCGACCGCGATCCCGCTGGGTTTGGACATGGTCATCCACTGCGAGGCGATGGCGCCCTTCGCCGACACGTGGCGCAACATCCACACCCGGGAGACGCACGAGGTCCCTGACGTCCGCTTCTACACCAACGCGGTCAACCGGGCCTATGTGCCCACCCGTGAGGCGGCCGCCGAGGCGATCACCCGCCAGGCTCTCGAACCGATCGACTTCCCCGCAACGATCCTGCAAGCCTGGGAGGACGGCGTCCGGATCTTCGTCGAGCACGGCCCGCGCAGCATCCTGACCGGGGCGGTGGGCAAGATCCTCGGCGACCGACCGCATCTGGCTGTCGCGCTGGACCCGCAGGAACGGCGAGGGTTGCGTGCGCTGGCCGAAAGCGTGTCCAAGCTGTGGGTGCATGGACTGCCGGTCGACATCGAGGCGTTCGAAACGCGTATTCGGCAACTGCGCGAACAGCGGGACTCGGCGTCGTCGGAGGGCATCCGCAAGTTGACGCTGGCCGCTCACTGGCCGGACATCGTCTCCGTTCCCGTGGCGCCCCAGACTGTTTCGCCTCCCGCACCACCCATGACTGTCTCGACGCCGGTGGCGTCCAGAAACGGAAGTACACCTATGTCTGATGTGCGAAGTGTTCAAGTCATGCCGCCCGCACCTGCGCAACTTGCGCCGCTGGTGGTAGCCCAGGACCTCGCCGTGCACGCCGTCACGGAGAGAAGCACTGTTGTGGCCCATCCGACTACGCCGGCCGCGCCTGCCGCTGTCTCGCTCAGCGATCAGACGACGACGGCGTTGAACCTGGTCGCCTCGGTCAGCGACGCGCATACCGCATTCCTGGAGCGGCAGGCAGAAGCACACTCGTCGTTCCTGAAGTCGCGCGGCGATCTTCTCGCGCTGGTGTCGGGACGGCGTGGATCGATTTCCACCGTGGCGACGAGTGCACCTGCGGTCTTCACACCCGCACCGGCACCTGCCCCTGCTCCAGCTCCCGCTCCCGCGGCGAGTGCACCGCCTGCGCCACCGGCGCCACCGGTCACCGTGACACCGGCCGCACCGCCCGCACCGGCCGTGCCGACGCCTGCGCCGAGCAAGCGTCCGGCGGCGGCCCCAGAGCCGCTGTGGACCCGTGCTCAGCTGGAAATCCTTGCCGGCGGCAAGGTCTCAGAAGTCATGGGACCGAAGTTCGCCGAGTACGACCAATACGAGCGGCTGGTCCGGATGCCGGAGCCGCCGCTACTTCTCGCCGACCGGGTGATGAGCATCGAGGGCGAGCCCGGAACGATGGGCACTGGCACGATCGTCACCGAGACCGACGTCGACCCGGACGCCTGGTACATCCACAACGGTCGCATGTCGCCGGGTGTGGTGATCGAGAGCGGGCAGGCGGACTTGCTGCTCGCCTCCTGGCTGGGTGCGGATTTCACCAACCGCAGCGAACGGGTCTACCGCCTGCTCGGCTGCGATCTGACGTTCATGGGCGAGCTGCCCAAGGGCGGCGACACGCTGCACTACGAGATCCACATCGACGGCCACGCGAAAACCGGTGACACGCGGCTGTTCTTCTTCCACTACGACTGCTACATCGGCGACCGGCTGATGATCTCGGTCCGCAACGGGCAAGCCGGCTTCTTCTCCGACGCCGAGCTCGCCGAGTCGGACGGGGTGTTGTGGGATGCCGCCGACGATGCGCCGCGCGACGGCGCGGTGCGTGACGAACCGCCCGTCGTCACGCAGAAGCGTTCGTTCACCTCCGACGACGTCGAGGCCTTCACCGAGGGTCACGCCTACCGGTGCTTCGGGCCCGGCTTCGAGCGCGCCGCCGCCCATACCCGCACACCGTCGCTGCCGAAGGGCAAGCTGCGGCTGATCGACGAGATCGCCGAATTCGATCCCACCGGCGGGCCGTGGGGACGCGGGTACCTGCGCGCCACCGCAGCCGTGCCCAAGGACATGTGGTTCTACGACGGGCATTTCAAGAACGATCCGTGCATGCCCGGCACGCTGATGGCTGACGCGGCCACCCAAGCCCTGTCCTTCGCGATGGCTGCCTACGGGTTCACCATCGAACGCGACGGGTGGCGGTTCGAACCCGTCCCGGATGACATGGCGCGGTTCGTCTGCCGTGGACAGGTGACGCCGGACGCCGACCACATGCTCGACTACGAGGTGTTCATCGAGGAGATCATCGACGGCCCCACGCCGACGGTCTTCGCGGCATTGCTCTGCCGCAGTGACGGTTTTAAGGTGTTCCACGCCCGGCGCTTCGGGATGCGTCTGGTTCCGGACTGGCCGATGCCGCCGGGCGCGCCCGGACCGGTGCAGATCCTGGCCGGTACCAACGATGTTCGCGGCGACCAGGGCGCGCTTCTGGCCTGCGGTCGCGGGATGCCGTCGGATGCGTTCGGTGCGCTGTACGCGCCGTTCGACGGCACGAGGCGCGCACCGCGTCTGCCGGATGAGCCGTACCACTTCATGTCCCGGGTGCTCAGCGTGTCCAGCCCGCCGGGGGTGCCGACCAAGGGCGGCACCGTCGTCGCGGAATACGATGTGCCAGAGGGTGAGTGGTACTTCGCCGACGCGCACGTCGACGCGGTGCCGATGCCGGTGCTCATCGAGATCCTGCTGCAGCCGTGCGGCTGGCTGTCGTCGTACAACGGCTTCGCCGCCAACCGCCCCGACGATGTCGTGTTCCGCAATCTCGACGGCGGCGACGTCGTCCAACACCGCCCGGCCCGGGTCGGGAAATTGCGGGTGACCTCCACGCTGGAGCGGTTCGCCGACGGCGCCGGCTCGACAATCGTGTTCTTCGACGTCGTCTGCACCCAGAACGACGAAGTCGTCATGACGATGAAGACGGCATTCGGGTTCTTCAGTCCCGAGGCGTTGCGCAATCAAGTCGGGCTGCGCGTGCCATCAGGTGCGCTGGAGGCGCTATCCGAACCGGCTCCGGTCGAACTGTCGTATCGGGCCGCCGAGCTCGACGGCGCACCCTGGCTGGATCAGGGCCGGCTCCAGGTGCTCGACCGGGTGAAATTCTGGCCGGGCGGGGGAGAGGCAGGTCTGGGCCGGCTGGTCGCCGAGTACGACGTCACCCCGGAGGCGTGGTTCTTCAAAGCCCACTTCTTCCAAGATCCGGTGCAGCCGGGTTCGCTGGGTCTGGAAGCCATGCAGCAGGCGGGCCGCGCGGCCGTCCGGCTGGCCGGGCTTGCGGGGGCGGGCGAGGACTATCAGTTCGAGCCGGTCGCTTTGGATCAGACGTTCAGCTGGAAATTCCGCGGTCAGGTAACGCCAACGAACAAGCGAACCCGCTCCGAGATCGATATTCTGACCACGGAGCGGGATGACCGGGGGGTGTTGGCGGTGTTCGACGGGCGATTCTGGGTCGATGACCTGTGTATTTACGAGACTCGTGGGATGGGTGTTCGCGTCATCCGACGGGTGTCATGAAGGGCATCATCCTGGCGGGTGGCTCCGGAACCCGCTTGCACCCAATCACCCTTGGGGTGTCCAAGCAGCTGATCCCGGTCTACGACAAGCCGATGGCGTACTACCCGCTGTCCACGCTCATGCTGGCCGGGATCCGCGACATCTTGGTTATCACCACCCCGCACGACGCCGAAAGCTTCGAACGCCTGCTCGGGGACGGATCCCGGTTCGGCGTCTCCATCACGTTCGCCCAGCAGCCGTCACCAGACGGTCTGGCTCAGGCGTTCACCATCGGCTCAGATTTCATCGGCAACGACAAGGTGGCCCTGATTCTGGGTGACAATCTGCTCTATGGTCCGGGACTGGGCACTCAGCTCAAGAGCTTCACCGACGTCGACGGCGGTGTGATCTTCGCCTACTGGGTCGCCGAACCATCGGCCTACGGCGTGGTGGAGTTCGACCCCAGCGGTGTAGTGGTGTCGCTGGAGGAGAAGCCGAAGCAGCCCAGAAGCAATTTCGCGGTCCCCGGACTCTACTTTTACGACAACGATGTCGTCGCGATCGCCCGAGAACTTGCCCCGAGCGATCGGGGTGAATACGAGATCACCGACGTCAACCGCGCCTATCTGGAGCAAGGCCAGTTGCGGGTGCAGGTGCTGCCGCGGGGGACGGCGTGGCTGGACACCGGGACATTCGATCAGATGACCGACGCGGCCGATTTCGTCCGGACCATGGAACGGCGGACCGGGCTCAAGATCGGTGTGCCCGAGGAAATCGCCTGGCGGCAGGGCTTTCTGACCGATGACGAACTGCGAGACCGTGCCGATCGTCTGGTGAAGTCAGGTTATGGCCGATATCTGCTCGATCTGCTCGAAAGAGGTTTGTAGTGGCTCGGCTGCTCGTCACTGGGGGTGCCGGGTTCATCGGTTCCAACTTCGTGCATTACGCCGTCCAGCACACCGACCACCACGTCACTGTGCTGGACAAGCTGACCTACGCCGGCAATCTTGCTTCGCTGTCCGGTTTGCCTGACAGTCGAGTGGATTTTGTTCACGGTGATGTCGCCGACGCCGGTGTTGTGGAGAAACTGGTGGCGGCTGCCGATGCCGTCGTGCACTATGCCGCAGAAACCCACAACGACAATTCACTGAACGACCCACAGCCGTTCTTGCACACCAACGTGATCGGTACCTTCACGTTGCTCGAGGCGGTCCGCAAGTACGGCGTGCGCTACCACCACATCTCCACCGACGAGGTGTATGGCGACCTGCCGTTGGATGACCCCGGGAAGTTCACCGAGGCCAGTCCGTACAACCCGTCGTCGCCGTACTCGTCGACCAAGGCCGGTAGCGACATGCTGGTGCGAGCCTGGATACGTTCATACGGTGTGCAGGCGACGATTTCGAATTGTTCGAACAATTACGGGCCATATCAGCACGTCGAGAAGTTCATTCCCCGCCAGATCACCAACGTGCTGCGTGGGACTCGTCCCAAGCTCTACGGCGACGGCCTGAACGTCCGCGACTGGATCCATGCCGACGATCATTCGTCCGCTGTGTTGCAGATCTTGGAGAATGGTCGGATCGGGGAAACGTACCTGATCGGTGCCAACGGTGAGAAGGACAACAAAACCGTGGTCGAACTGATTCTCACCATCATGGGTCACGACGCTGATGATTATGACCACGTCCCCGACCGGTCCGGTCATGACCTGCGCTACGCGATCGACGCGACCAAGCTGCGCGAAGAGCTCGGTTGGCAGCCAACATATTCCGATTTCGAACATGGCTTGAGTTCAACCATTGAGTGGTATCGCGCCAACCAGGACTGGTGGGCGCCCGCCAAAGACGCCACCGAGGCTTTCTACGCTCGGCTCGGGCAATGACAGGGGTATGCGAGTAATGACGGAGCTCGGAAAGACGCTTCGCGCAACCAAAACGGCGATTCCCGGGCTGGTCATCTGGGACCTGCCTGTGCACGGCGACAATCGCGGCTGGTTCAAGGAGAACTGGCAGCGCGAGAAGATGGTAGCCGCCGGGATGCCCGACTTCGGGCCGGTGCAGAACAACGTCTCGTTCAACTCCTCGGCCGGCACCACCCGTGGCATTCACGCCGAACCGTGGGACAAGTACATCTCGGTGGCGACCGGACGGATCTTCTGCGCGTGGGTCGATCTGCGCGACGGGCCGACCTTCGGGACGGTGGTGACCGCGGAGGTCGACCCGTCGCGCGCGGTCTTCGTGCCACAGGGTGTCGGCAACGGGTTCCAAACCCTGGAGCCGAACACCGCCTACACCTACCTGGTCAATGACCACTACTCGCCGGATGGTGTCTACACCTCGCTGAACCCCGCTGACGAGACCGTCGCGATCGACTGGCCGATCCCGCTGGACCAGGCCGAGTTGTCCGCGAAGGACCGAGCGCAGGGACCGCTGTCGCAGGTGGTTCCCGTCAAGCCGCGCAAGATCCTGGTGATCGGTTGTAACGGGCAGTTGGGCCGGGCGCTGCGGGCCGCCTACGACGACCTGTCGCATGTCGAGTACGTCGATCTGCCCGATTTCGACCTGACCTCTGATGACCTCGGATCAGCGCGCTCCTGGGGCGATTATGACACGATCATCAACGCCGCCGCCTACACCGCGGTGGACGTCGCCGAGACTGCGGAAGGGCGTGCGGCGGCGTGGGCCGCCAACGTCGCCGGCATCGCGAACCTGACGCGGGTCGCCAGGGCACACCGCCTCACGGTTGTGCACGTGTCGACGGACTACGTCTTCGACGGCACCGCGACTCGGCCCTATCGGGAAGACGATCCGATGACGCCGCTGGCTGTCTACGGACAGACGAAGGCTGCCGGCGACCAGATCATCGGGACGCTGAGCCGGCACTACATCCTGCGCACGTCGTGGGTGATCGGTGATGGCCGAAACTTCGTGCGCACCATGCTTTCTCTCGCCGAGCGCGGTATCGACCCGTCGGTGGTCGACGACCAGATCGGCCGGTTGACGTTCACTTCGGAGCTGGCACGGGCCATCCGGCATGTGACCGAGACCCGAGCACCGTATGGAACCTACAACGTCACTGGATCCGGACCGGCCACCTCATGGGCCGATGTGGCGCGGCGCGTGTTCGAGTTGGCAGGCTACGACCCCGGGCGGGTGACCGGGGTGTCGACGGCGGAGTACTTCAGCAACGCGACCAATCCTGTTGCGCCACGGCCGCTTTACGGGGTTCTGGATCTGGCAAAGATCGAGTCCACCGGGTTCGTGCCTGCTGACGCCGGCGAGAGCCTGGCGGACTATGTTCGGCTGGAAACCCGGAGTACGAGACAGACAGCCGACCACTGACGAATTAGATCGTCGTCCTTGGGATTTCGGCCGTGACCGCGTCCTCGGGAGAATCCTCGCGCAGGAAAGTGGCCCTTACCGACGCGCGCGTGCCCTCGGACCGGAGCATGTAGCTGGCCGGGCGCGGGCGAATGATCAGTGGCCACCAGAACCAGCGACCGAGCAGTGCGGCGATCGAGGGAGTCATCAACGATCGCACGACCAGCGTGTCGAACAGCAGGCCCAAGGCGATCGTGATACCGACCTGACCGATCATGAGCAAGTCGCTGGTAACCAGTGCGGCCATGGTGAACGCGAACACCAGGCCTGCGTTCGTCACGACCTTGCCGCTGCCGCCCATGGCACGGATAATCCCGGTCTTTACGCCCGCGCCTAACTCTTCCTTTATGCGGGATACCAGTAGCAAGTTGTAATCGGAACCAACTGCCAACAGAACGATCACCGACATCGGCAGCACCATCCAATGCAGGTTGATCCCGAGAATGTACTGCCAGAGCAGTACCGAAAGCCCGAACGACGTGCCTAGGGACAGTGCGACCGTGCCCACAATCACTAGCGAGGCGATCAAACTCCGGGTGATGAGGAGCATGATGATGAAAATCAGACAGAGCGAACCTACGGCCGCGATCCACAGGTCGTATTTTGAGCCCTCGCTGAAATCTTTATAGGTCGCGGCAGTGCCGGAAATAGAGATCGTGGCGCCCTGCAGCGGAGTTGCTTTGAGGGCCTCTTCGGCTGCCGATCGGACTTTGGCGGAACTCGCGATGCCCGCGGGGGAGGCGGGATCGTCCTTATGGGAAATGATGAACCGCGCCGCTTTTCCGTCGGGTGACAGATAAGAATTCATGGCTTTCTGGAATTCGGGGTCCTGGAAAACCTCCTGCGGCAGGAAGAAACTGTCGTCATCATGGGCCTCATCAAATGCCTGGCCCATGGCCATTTCATTGACATCTGAATCGTCCATTAGCTTTAGTGTCCCGGTCATCGTGGCGTGCATCCTGAGCATCATGTCGCGGCTCGCTTCAGACAGGGCGATCAGTTTTGGTGTCTGCGCGAGCAGTTGCGGCACGAGCTTGTCAAGATCTGCCAGATATACCAGCAATTCCTTCATTTTGTCGGTAACGCCATCCACGGAATCGGTCGCATCGAGTGCGGATCGCAAGGTCTGGCATATTGGGATGTCGTAGCAGTGCGGCTCCCAATTGAGATAATTGCGAACCGGCCTGAAGAAATCGTCGAAAGCCGCGATGGTATCCCTGAGATTTTGCACTATTGCGTAGGTATTTTGGGTGAGGAGGAACGCGTTATGGGTTAGGTCATTCAGCTGTTTCATCAATTCGTAAACTTGTTTCTGCATGGCGATCTGCCGATTGATCAATGTGATCTGATTGACCATATCGTCATTGCGGGCTTTCATATAGACCAGTTGGGACTTCATGGCCGCGTTCCGCACATCGATTATGAACGGTATCGACGTGTGCTCGATGGGAGTTCCTTTGGGCCGCGTAACTCCCTGTACCCGGGAGATACCGGGCACTTTGAAAATTGCCTTCGCGAGCTTATGGAGGACAAGAAAATCCGCTGGATTCCGCATATCGTGATCCGATTGGATCATGACGATATCCGGCATCATTCGCGCTTCGGGGAAATGGCGATCGGCTCCCGCGTACCCCAGGTTCGCCGGTAGGCCCTGCGGTACATAAAGTCGGTCTTTGTAGCTGGTCTGGTAGCCGGGCAGTGCGATCAGACCGACCAGTGCCACGCACAGGGTCGACAAGAGAATCGGTGCAGGCCAACGCACAACCGCGGTGCCGATCCGACGCCAGCGGCCGGTTTTTATACGTCGCGCCGGCTCGAATAGGCGCATTCGGCTGCCGAGAGCGAGAATCGCGGGCACCAGGGTGAGTGCGACGATGACCGCCACTAGCATCGCAACGGCCGATGGCACGCCCATGGAGGCGAATATCGGCACTCTGGTGAAACTCAGACAGAGCATTGCTCCGGCGATGGTCAGGCCGGAGCCCAGGACGACGGGCGCGACGCTGCGATAAGTGCTGTAATAGGCAGTTTCGGTGTCCTCGCCGGTTTGACGCAGCTCCTGATAACGGCCGAAGAAGAAAATGCCGTAATCGGTCCCCGCTGCCATAGCAAGGGCAACCAGCAAGCTGGTCGCAAATACCGAGAGACCGATGAGATTCTGATCGGCGAGGAAGGCGACGACGCCACGGGCGACGAGGAGTTCGATGCCGACTGTGAACAGCAGTCCTGCAACGGTGACGAGCGAGCGGTACACGAAAAGCAGGACCACAAATATCATGACGGCACTGACGATCGTCAGTTTCACCATGGAGTGATCGCCTGCCTGGGCCATATCGGATACCAGCGCTGCCGGGCCGGTGAGATAGACCTTGAGACCGGGAGGCGGTGGAGTCTTGTCCATGATGGTGCGGACCGCAGCCACCGCGTCTTGGCTCAGCGTCGTGCCGGTGTTGCCAGCCAGATTCAGTTGTACATAGACGGCCTTGCCGTCCTGGCTCTGCGCGGCGTCCGCGGTGAGCCGGTCTGCCCACAGGTCCTGCACGTGCTGAACATGTTTTGGGTCGTTCCGCAGGGCGCGAATCAACTGATCGTAATAGGCGTGCGCATCGTCTCCGAGTTGCTGCTGGCCTTCGATGACTAGCATGGCAAAGCCGTCCGAATCGGACTCCTGGAAAGCGCTGCCCATTCGCTGCATGGCAAGCACCGAGGGCGCGTCCTGCGGGGCCATCGGTACGGCGTGCTGCCGGCCGACGATCTCCAGCAGGGGGACCCCGAATGTCAGCACTAGTGCCAACGCCACCCAGGTCAGAACGATCAAGGGTGACAGTGTTCGGATCGCTCGCGCTACGAATGGCCGACTAAGGCCGCCGGGCGATTCGGCCGTCAACTGGGTGTCTGTCACTTACTTCTTCTCTGGGGTCAGCAGCAGGGCGCGGACCAAGGGGCGTGGTCCGGTGGGCCGCAGCATGGTGCTGGCCGGGCGGGGGCGCACCACCTGCGGCCACCAGAACCAGCGGCCCAGTAGCGCGGCGATCGACGGCGTCATGAACGCACGCACCAGCAGCGTGTCGAACAGCAAACCGACCGCGATGGACATGCCTACCTGGCCGATGCTGATGACGTCACTGACGATCATTGACGCCATGGTGAACGCGAATACCAGTCCGGCGGTCGTCACGACTTTGCCGGTGCCTGCCATAGCCCGGATGATGCCGGTATTGACGCCCGCAGCGAGTTCTTCCCGGATTCGGGCAACCAGCAGCAAATTGTAGTCAGATCCCACGGCTAGCAGGATGATTACCGTCATCACCAACACCGACCAGTGCAATTCGATATGCAATAGGTACTGCCAGACGAGTACGGACAATCCGAAGGATGCGCCCAGAGAAAGCAGAATCGTGCCCACGATGACGATGGCGGCTATCAAACTTCTGGTCATGATGACCATGACGATGAAAATGAGGCAGAGGGCAGCGACGATCGCGATCATCATGTCGTATTTGGTGCCGATAACCACATCTTTCACCTGCGCTGCGGTGCCGGCAAGAAAGATCTGCGACCCTTCCAGCGGTGTTCCCTTGAGCGCTTCCTCGGCCGCGGTCTTAATGGCGTCGACGCGGGCGATTCCTTCGGGTGATGTCGGGTCACCCTTCTGGGAGATGAGCATCCGGGTGGCTTTTCCGTCCGAGGACAAGAAGATCTTCATAATCCGCTGGAAGTCGGGATTCTTGAAAGTTTCCGGGCCAAGGTAGAACGAATCATCGTTTTGGGCGGTGTCGAATGCCCTTCCCATGGCACTCGGATCGCTACCTTGGTCGCTCATCAGGTTGAGGGTGCCTGCCATGGTGCTGTGCGAGGTGAGCAGCATGTCTCGCGACGATTTCAGTATCGCCAGTGTCTCCGGGAACTGCGTGAGGATTTGTGGCAGGAGTAGGTCCATCTGATCGAGATTGACGATCAATTTTTGCAGATTATCAGAAATTAGGTCGGCGCTGTCAAGGGCATCCAAAACGTTTCGCACCGCCCAGCACACGGGAATGTCGAAGCAATGAGGCTCCCAATAGAGATAGTTACGTATTGGTCGTATGAAATCGTCCAATACGGCGATCTGATCCCGTATCTGATGGGTAAGGTCCTGTGCTTCGTGTGCATTGAGGACGGTCTTGTGAGTGAGCTCGGTCGTCTGCTTCGTCAGGTCATAAATACGTTCTGTGATGGCGATGGTTTTCGATAATTGATCTGCCTGTTTCAGCATGTCATCCGCACGATTTTGCTGGAAGATCATGAATTGTTGCTGCCCGGATTGCTGAATGCTGAGCATATACGGGATTGTCGAGTGCGCGACGGGATTTCCGGCCGGCCGCGTTGCGGCCTGAACTTTCTCGATACCCGGAACGGCCAGAACTGCTTTGGCCAATTTGTTCAGGACAAGAAAATCAGCAGAATTGCGCAAGTCGTGATCGGTCTGGATCATCAGGATTTCTGGCGACATCATTGCCGACGGCGGGAAGTGCCGTTCTGCCGCAGCGATTCCTTGAGTTGCGGGTAGTTTCCGCGGCAGGAAATGCTGGTCGTTGTAGTCAGGGCTGAATCCCGGCAGCGTCAGCAGTCCGACAAGAGTGACCGCTAGCGATGCGACGAGAATGGGTGCGGGCCAGCGAACAACCGCCGTCCCTATCCGGCGCCAGCCGCGGGCGTTGGAATTCCGCTTGGGTTCGAAGATCCCGAACCGGCTGCCCACCGCGATCACTGCCGGAACCAGAGTCAGGGCAACCGCGACCGCGACCGCGATGCCTATCGCGCACGGAATGCCAAGTGCCTGGAAGGCGGGCAATCGGGTCAAATGGAGGCAGAGGGTTGCGCCGGACACCGTCAGTCCGGTGGCCAGCACGACCTTCGCGACACTGCGGTAGGTCGTGTAGTACGCCGTCTCCTGATCTTCGCCGGCTAGGCGCGCCTCGTGATAACGGCCGATGAAGAAGATGCCATAGTCGGTACCCGCCGCGATCACCAGTGCGACCAGCAGATTCACTGCCAGTGTGTTGAGCCCGATGATCCCGTAGTGGCCGAGCAGCGCGACGAATCCCCGGGCGGCCTGCAGCTGTATGCCGACGATCAGCAGCAATAGGATCACCGTAACCGGTGAGCGATATATCAGCAGGAGCGTTACGAAGATCACCGCGAGGCTCACCAGCGTGATGGTGGTGACGGTGCTGTTGCCACTCTTGTTGAAATCCGCGGCCAATGCCGTGGGGCCGGTCACGTACGTGGAGAGTCCGGGTGGGGCTGGTGTCTTGGCGACGATATCCCGTACGGCCTGGACTGACTCGTTGGTTGGCGCAGCGCCTGATGTGCCGGTAAGCGACAGCTGAACATAGACAGCTTTGCCATCGGCACTCTGTGCGGCAGCGCTGGTGAGTGGGTCACCCCAGAAGTCTTGGATGTGTTGTACGTGAAGGGTATCGGCGCGGAATTGGCGGATCAGGCTGTCGTAGTACTGGCGGGCCGCGTCATCGAGCGGTTGCTGGCCTTCCAGGACAACCATGGCCGGAGCGCCACCGATACGGGGTCCGGGCTTCTTGTCCGGGTTGTCACCGTCGGAAGTATCTGCCTGGAACGCCTCGGAGATGCGCTGGGATGCTGTGAACGACGGCGCATCAATGGAGTTCTGCGAGGTGGCGTTTTCTGCTTCGACCTGTTCCAGCGTGGGGACGCCGATGGTCAGGCCGACGATGATGGCCAGCCATCCCAGGATGACGAGTACAGAGAATCGGCGAATGTTATGGGCGATCGTCGGTGGGCGGGTATTCACTGGTTGATTTCTCATGAGGCTTTCAGCAGGCAAGAGACGAAGGTGCTCACTTCGTGGGTCGCGGATTCTTCTGATTTGACGACTCCGCCCATCGTGATACGGCAGCCAATGGTTGAACTCTCGCCCTGTGCCGCAACACTGCCGATATCGCCCTCCGCAGAGATGGGGAATTCTAGGGACCAGGGCAGGATGACGTTCTCATGTTTTGGGTTGCCGTCCTCGCCGAAATAGCTCACCAGAGCTGGCGTCCCCGGCGGCCCGAAGACTTCGTACTTCATGTGTTTGGCATCAGCAGGCGTTCCCTTGTCCTTTGTGGTGTCGCCGTACGAGAGGGATTTCTCCGAACCGAAGATGCCGTGTAGACGTGACACGGTGAAGCCTCCGGTAGTCAGCACGAGGAGTACGACCAGAGGAATCCAGAGCCGCTTCAGGGCCGTGAACGCGGAAAGGCGACGCGAGCGATCCTTGCGAGACGTATGTCGGGCTTGAGCTGACATAGGTTCGTGAGCGGCCTTTTGATCGGCGTCGGGCCGAGGCGCGGATGGGTTATCGGTGTTATCGGCTTGAGTTTGCTCGACCTCAGGCAAACTTTCTTCGATCACCGCGCGCTGACCTTTCCTGTCGTCCAAGTCCGTCAACTCCTAGAACCAATCATGAGATGGCGAGTGCAGCTACACATCGAAGCTCGGCATCTTGGTAACCGCCCCAGGGCGGGCGTCACGATCCCCATGCATACAGTTCCGGCAAATCTGCGTTGCCGTCATGACCGCGATCGATCTCGACGAGAGTCAACCATGCTGAGGGCCTCCGTATGGTCTCTTTGCACTGCAACAGCGGAGCATACGCGTACGGGCAAGCGTGGAACTGCCGTAATGGCTAAGTCTTATGTTGATTCCCAGGTGGCTGGATTGACGGGCCCGCAAGCAGTAGGACGCGGACAGGCTAACTCTCAAACCGGCGTCGATGAAGCGCCGAGATATCGCAAAATGCAACACGTTCTCGCTAGTCGATCTCGCCCGTCAGGCCGAACTCGATCAGTGCTCGCTCGGCCAGTGCCCGCAATGCGGGTCGGGTCGTCACCGAGCCCGGCTGGTACGCCCGTACGCATACGCCGACCTGATTCATCTCGGCCGACGTGCCGACAAAGACGTGCAGTTGGCTGCCCGCACGTTCCAGCCAGCCCCGGGTGACGTTCTGGCCGGCGCCCCGAGCGAACATCCCGTCGGACAGCGATGCGTCGGGACGGCTCGCCGCCGGACCCGTATCGCCCAGACTCGAGCACACAGCCGGCTGCTCCGGGTCGCTGACCGCGTAGTCCATTAGGTGCCTCCATGCACGTTTGGGCGTGAAGGGAGTCAGTGCGACGAGCTCGGCCGATTCGTCGGGGGTGTCTTTCGCGTCCTTGAGCGCGTCTTTGATGGCGGCTCGCGCTCCACTCAGATCGGTTGTCACCCCGGTCGGGTCGATGCCGACGCGGACGAACGAGACGGCGACCGCCCGCGCGTCGTCCATCGTGCGGGTATTGACGGTGAGCAGCAGTCTCACGTCATCGGCGTCGCCATGCAGACGTCCCATGTGCCGGTCGAGCCTCGCGGTGAACGCGGCAGCCAGTGCGCTGGTCGTTCCACCCAGGGCCTCGGCGCGAGCGGTCCACTCGTCCAGCCGGAGTCGGATCCAGATATTGGGCACGATCACCAACTCGCTCGCGCCGCTGCTCGGCGTCGCCGTCGTCAGCGACGCTTGGGCCTGCGAGTGGACCACATCCTGCTGGCGGCGCCGGGCCTCTTTCACCGCCGCGCGCAAAGCCTGTGCGGTGGCAGGCATGTCGCGCACGGTTTCGCGGGCGTCCTGAAGCAGGGCATGCAGACCTGAGCGCACTCGCGGCGGCGGGTAGCCGAGATCGCGCGAAACCCCCCAGAGCGCCTCGGTCACCGCGACGGCCGCGCCGATGCCGTCGATGACGTAGTGCGACAGCACCAGGCTGATCGCGGTCGAGCCGTCGCTCAGCGGTACGACGCTGATCCGCCACCCGGGGCCCGATTCGGGATCGATCGGCAGTTGAGTGCACTCGTCGAACCAGTCGCCGAGTTCGGCGCGCGGACGAATGTCGGTGGCGACATCGAGTTTCGCCGGCGCCGGGTCGGCCACCCAGCGCCACCGGCCGAACGGCAAGGGCGAGCGCTCGATGAGCCGGCCCATCATCCCTTTGCCGAGCTCGACGCGAAATTTCTCCAACTGCTCGAGATCGACGGCGTTGTTATAGAGCCATCCGACCTGCATCACTTCCTTCTGGCCGACGGCGCGGTGCCCGGCATAGAAGGCTTGGTCCATCAAATCGAGCCGATTGTCCAGCCGGGCACCGTCGTTGGATGCGCGTGCAGGCCGGTCCTGGATTGACACGAGCGTCAGAGTAGCCGAACGGCCCTTTTCGTTGGCCGACGTTTGCCGCTTCGTTGACGGGGACGCCAATACCGTGGCGAAGCGCTCGCGGTAACCCTATTCTGCGGCTGTGATCACAAGCCGGCCCAGTGCTGACAATCCTCAAGAGGGCCCTCGGAGCCGCCCGGTGGCCCTGTTCGTGTTGGGCAACGGCCGCTCCGGGACGTCGGCGCTGGCGCGGGTTCTCTCGCTGTGCGGAGGCTCGCTGCCCCCGGGTCTGTTGGGCGCCACCTCCGAGAATCCGCGCGGGTTCTTCGAGGCCCGCGCCGTCATCCATCTGAACCAGGCGATCCTGCACGCCCACGGCAAATCCGGTTACGACATGGCACTGGACGCCCATCAGGACGGCACCTTCGACGTAGATCGCAACGGTGTCTGGGTCGCCAAGCTTCGCGACTACCTCGCCGGTCTGCCGCCCGCTCCGGTCGTGGTCATCAAGGAACCGAAGACGACGACGGTGTCCGGAATCTGGTTCGAGGCGGCGCGCCAGGCCGGCTTCGACGTTGCGGCCGTGATCGCGGTGCGCCACCCCGACGAGATCATCGGATCACTGGAAAAGCGGGCCAACCAGCAGAATTACGTCGAATCCTCGCCGGAGCTCACCTGCGCCTGGTGGCTGAAGTACAGCCTGCTGGCCGAGCGGGACACCCGCGGCGTGCCGCGGGTGTTCGTCGATTACGCGAACCTGCTCGAAGACTGGCGTCGGGAACGGAAGCGGATCTCCACCGCACTCGCGATCGATCTCGACGCCGAGGACGAGGGTGCCGTCGATGAGTTCCTCACCCCGGACCTTCGGCACCATCAGACCCGGGGCGAGTTGACCGAGCCGTTTGGCACCGACTGGGTGCGGACCGTGTACGACACCCTGGCCGCGGCCGCGCGCGACGAGGGCTTGGACGAGGCCGCGCTTGATCGAGTTTTCGGCGCATATGCGGCCAGCGAATTCGGGTTCCGGCAGGCGTTCACCGACTCCGGTCGGTACCGCAAGCTCGACCGGCTGTTGCCGCCGTTCGTGGTGAAGCTGGGCCTGGAGACCCTGGCCCTGTTTCACCGGCGCAAGGGGACGTGGGCGTAAACCGATGAAATTCGTGCTGGCTTTCTACGGAACCCGCGGCGACGTGGAGCCCGGCATCGCGGTCGGGCGTGAGCTGCTGAACCGCGGCCACGATGTGCAGATGGCCGTCCCGCCCGACCTTATCGGTTCGGCCGAGGCGGTCGGCCTCATGGCGGTCGAGTACGGCCCCGATACGCGGGCATGGCTGGAGAACACCCGCGACTTCTGGGGCTACTTCTTCCGCAACTTCTGGCGCGTCCGGGACGTTCGGAGGTTCCTGCAGGAATCGCGAGGGCCCGGTCTTCGGGCCTGGGGCGCCATGAGCAGGGCATTGGTACCGGTCGCGGGTGGGGCTGATCTACTGGTCACCGGGGTCAGCTACGAGGAGCTCGTCTTCGACGTCGCGGAATACTGCGACGTGCCGCTGGCCACGGTGCTGTGGTATCCGATGCGGGTCAACGGCAAGCTCCTGCCGAATCTGCCTGAGCCGGTGGTCCGCTCGGTGATGAAGGTGGGCGAGTGGCTGATCTGGCGCGGCGTGAAGAAAGAGGTCGGTGCAGCGCGGCGCGAGCTGGGCCTGGCGCGGGCGGCCGGCCCGGTGCCCGGCCGGATCGCCGACCGCGAACTGCTGGAGATCCAGGCCTATGACGACGCGCTCTTCCCCGGGTTGGCCGATGAATGGGCAGGCTGGGGTGGCCAGCGACCCTTCGTCGGCACGCTGACTCTGGAGTTGCCCACCGAAGCCGACTCTGACGTGATGTCGTGGATCGCGGCGGGGACCCCGCCGATCTGCTTCGGATTCGGCAGCATTCCGGTGGAGTCGCCCGCCGACATGATCGAGATGATTGCGGGCGCCTGCGCGCAGGTCGGGGAGCGGGCATTGCTGTGTGCCGGCTGGACCGACTTCAGCGACGTCCCGCCGTTCGACCACGTCAAGGTGGTGGGCGCGGTCAATTACGCGACGATCTTCCCGTCCTGCCGGGCGGTTGTGCACCACGGCGGCGCGGGCACCACGGCCGCGGGCCTGCGCGCCGGCGTCCCGACCCTGATCCTCTATATGGCCGATGTCCAGATGATCTGGGGTACCGCCGTCAAGAGGCTGAAGGTGGGCGCCACCCGCAAATTCGCTGCCGCCACCGAGAAGACGCTGGTCAAGGATCTGCGCACCATTCTCGCCCCGGAATACCGCGCCCGCGCCCGCGAACTCGGGGGCAGGATGATCAGACCTGCCGACAGTGTGACGACCGCCGCCGACCTGCTGGAAGATTTCGCCCGCCGCAGGCGGGTTCGCTGAATCGTCGATCTGATCTGCGGAAAACGTCAAAAACTGACGACTCTGAAAGTTTAGACTCAGCGCCGAATTGCTGGCATGCGAGATAGGGCCCCAGAAATTGCGAAGGACATTGTGACCATCACCGACTACGACGTGCGATCGCTGTACCTCGACCTGCTTCGGCGCAATCTGACCCGGTTCGGGATGCACGAACGGATGCCCTCGGACTGGCCCTTGCGGCGCCGTCTCCTGCTCAAGGCTGCCAACACCTTCGGCCCCAAACTCCGCGGCGGTGGCCTGAGCAACCAGAACTATCGCGAAGCGGGCCTGGACTGGCCGGCCGAGGCCGAGACGATGATCGGCATGAAGCGGCTGACCAGTCTGCAGGAGTGTGTGGAGACGGTTCTCGCCGACGATGTTCCGGGCGACCTCGTCGAAACCGGCGTGTGGCGCGGTGGCGCGTGCATCCTGATGCGGGCGGTGCTGGCGGCCTACGGTGATCGGACCCGCAATGTCTGGCTGTGTGACTCCTTCCAGGGTGTGCCGCGTTCGGACACCGAAAATTACAAGGAGGACAAGGGGATTCACGCCGAGATCGTCTCTGGAATCCTGGGTGTCTCGGAAGCCGATGTCCGCAAGAACTTCGAGCGCTACGGACTGCTGGACGACCAGGTCCGTTTCCTGCCCGGCTGGTTCAAGGACACGTTGCACGACGCCCCGATCGAGGCCATCTCGGTGTTGCGCCTCGACGGCGACCTCTACGAGTCCACGATCCAGGCACTGGACGCGCTGTATCCGCGGCTGTCGCCCGGCGGCTTCTGCATCGTCGACGATTACCTGGCTGTCAAGGCGTGCGAGAAGGCTGTGACCGATTATCGCGAAAAGCACGGCATCACAGCGGAGATCACCGACATCGATGGGACGGGCGTATTGTGGCGCAAGTAGTGAAGACATGGCCGTCTTCGCCGCCGCGCAGCGCCTATGCCTGACGGCGAAGGTCGGGTACGGATCGGCATTCTGGGCACCGCCCGCGTCGCACCTGGGGTGCTAATCAAGCCCGCCAAGAAGAATACCGAGGTCGTCGTCGCTGGGGTGGCGGCACGAGACGTGTCGCGGGGCAGAGCTTTCGCAGCCAAGCATGGCATCGCCCGGGTATACGACAGCTACGATGCGCTGATCGCTGATCCCGATGTGGACGCGGTGTACAACCCGTTGCCGAACGCCTTGCACGGCAGGTGGACTCGGGCTGCGCTCGCAGCGGGAAAGCACGTCCTGTGCGAGAAACCGTTCATGGCGAATGCCGTCGAGGCCCGCGAGATCGCTGATCTGGCAACGGCATCGGACCGGGTGGTGATGGAGGCGTTTCACTACCGCTACCACCCGTTCGCGGCGCGGGTTGAGCAGATCATCGCGTCCGGGGAATTGGGCACGCTGCAGCGGGTAGAGGCGGCCGACTGTTTCTGGTTGCGGAACTTCTCGGCGAACGCCTACAACTACGCCCTCGGCGGCGGATCACTGATGGATCTGGGCAGCTATGCGGTCGACATGCTCCGCAATTTCGGCGGTTCGACTCCGGATGTTGTTTCGGCACAGGCGAAATTGCGCGGTCCCTGGGTGGACCGTGCGATGACGGCCGAGTTGCGGTTTCCCGAAGGGCATACTGGCAGGCTGCATTGCTCGCTGTGGTCGGCCAGCCCACCGCACTACACGGCCAGGGTGATCGGTGATCGCGGTGAGCTGCGATTGCACCCGGTGACCCCCTACCAGCAGTTCACCGTCCGATCGGCCGACGGCAAGCGAACCGAGCGCTTCTTCAAGGCGCGCCGCACGTATGACTACCAGCTGGAGGCGTTCGCGGCTGCGGTGCTACGAGGCGAGCCGGTGAAAACATCTGCGGCAGAAGCAGTTAAGAACATGACCGTCATCGACGCGATCTACCGTGCGGCCGGCCTTCCGCCGCGCGAGCCAGTTTTGGGGCCGCGATGAGATTTGTGCTTCCAAGCCACGGCGGTCGCGGCGATATCGAGCCAACGGTGGTGGTCGGACGTGAGTTACAGCGTCGAGGGCATGAGGTTCAGGTGGCTGTTCCACCCAATCTGGTGGATTTTGTGTCGGGGCTGGGTCTCCCTGCCATCCCCTACGGAGCTGATTCCCGTGCCATGGCGGATCTGCAGCGTGATTACTGGACTTGCCTGTTCCGAAGCCCGTGGCGAGCGAAGGAACTCGACCGGGTGGGGCGCCAGATCGGCGAGTTTCTCAGCAGATGCTGGCCGGCGGAGGAAAACCGGAAGCTGGCGGAGTTGGCAGAGGGGGCCGATCTCATTCTCGGCGGCCTGGGTTTTGAGCAATTCGCAGCCAATGTTGCTGAATGCCATAACATCCCATTCGCCACCTTGCAGTTCTACCCCGTGCGCGCCAACGGCCAGCTACTGCGGTTTATGCCCGATCGGGTGGGGCGTGCCGCAATGACGGCGTATGAGAAGCTGTCGTGGAGCGGCGTGGTGCGGGAGATCGAAGACGCCCAGCGCCAGGAGCTCGGTCTACCGAAGGCGCAAGCACCGTGGCCACAACGGATTGCCGACTATCGATCACTGGAGATCCAGGCCTACGAGCAGATTTACTTCCCGGGATTGGCGGCCGAGTGGGCCCGATTTGACGGGTTGCGCCCGTTTGTCGGGACACTGGCGCTGGAGTTGCCTACTGAGGCTGACGAGGAGGTGCTGGCGTGGATTGCCGAAGGAGCACCGCCCATTTTCTTTGGGTTTGGCAGCATCCCGGTCGGCTCCGCGGCGGACACGTTCACCATGATCGGCAATGTGTGTGCGCGGCTGGGTCAACGGGCGTTGGTAGCCGCTGGTGGTACTGACACAAGCAAGATCCCGCACTTCGATCATGTCAAGGTCGTAGGCGCGATGAATTACGCGACAATTTTTCCGGCGTGCCGTGCGGTTGTCCACCACGGCGGCTCTGGGACCCTGGCTGCGGGTTTACGTGCTGGGTTACCCACATTGGTGCTCTGGACACTTCCTGACCAGCCCTTCTTCGGGGCGGCGGTGAAGAGGCTGAAAGTGGGCGCGGCCCAACGACTATCGACTACCACGGAGAAGTCTTTGGCCGAGAAATTGGGCCGTATTCTGCGGCCCGAGTATTCCGTCGGGGCCCGAGCGGTGGCCACTCGCATGAGTAAACCGCAGGGGAGTTCCATGGCTGCCGCTGATCTTGTGGAGGACTTTGCGCGGTCGCATAGCTGATCAGGGCGGATTTGTGATGGTCAGGAGGCGAAATGTGCCTCGTTGATATGTTCGGCGACTCGCAACGCATTAGCGGCCACGGTCAGGCTCGGATTGATACCCGAACTCGACGGAAAGAATGACGCGTCGGCCACGTAGAGATTTTCCAGCTCATGGGCGCGGTTGTGCGCGTCCAACACGCTGGTGGCGGGATCGGCACCGAAACGTACTGTGCCACAGGCGTGCCCCAGGGTCCCGTTGTTCTCCCCGGTGCGCAAGGTGAGTGTGCGGAACGGCCGCAGTACGTCGTTGAGGGCGCTCAGAAACACCTCACGGCGGGCAAGTTCGCCGGGGTGCAGTCGGTACTGAATCCGCAACCGTTGGCGGCCGTCGGTGCTGGGCCGATCGCTGGGCAGGACGCGGTTGTCGCGGTAGGGCAGGTCCTCCATGATCGCGGCGAGAACGAGTCCGCCGCTGATCACGCGGTCGTAAACCGGGCGGGCGACGGGGCTGGCCCATCGCAGAGCCTTCGCCATCAGACCAGGTTGGTTCATCATCATGTCGACGGGCGCCAGTGATGCCATCGAACTGGCTGATTGCACCGTGCCGTACTTCTGACCGTCGATGGTGTAGAAATCGTTGAGCCCGATCTCTTTGTTCTCGGCAGTGATCCGGCTGCCGCGCTGTGGCCAGATCTCGATCCAGTCCATTACATGGCGCATCAGGTTGCGGCCCACCATGTCTGAGCCGTTGGCCAGTCCGCGCGGCCAATCACCGGAGCGGGAATTGAGCAGCAATACCGGGGTGGCCAGTGCTCCGGCGGCCAGCACCACGACCTTGGCCCGCAGCGCCAGCATGTCGTTGCCGCGCTGGCAGATGATGTGCTGCACCCGAGTCTGGCCGGCGTCCAGGCGCACGACCCGGCATTCGTCTAGTAGCGAAGCCCCGTATTCGGTGACGGCGGGAAGCACACCGGCGCGGCCGCCGTCGTTCTTGCATCCTTTGGGACACAGGTATGCCTGACACGTCAGGCAGTCGTCGGCGTAGTCGCAGGCCATCGGCAGGTGGTAGGGGTGTAGTCCGCGGCCGGATAGATAGTTGACCAGCGGCTGGTTGTCGGGCGAAAAAGGTGGTGCAGCAGGCAGATTCGCGCCGGACTTCGGCCGTAACGGGTCGGGTTGACCACGGACGCCGAGGAGCTTTTCCGCCTGTGTGTACCACGGTGCCAGTTGTTCGTAGGTGATCGGCCAGGATTCCGGCACTGTTGATTCGCCGGGGTTGGTGAAGAATTGCCGGGGCGTGAAATCGTCGGCGAAAAACCGTTCGCACACCATGCCGTACAGCGCCGATGAGCCACCGGGCCCGGCGCCGATGAATGGCACGAAGGTCCTCGGGCGGCGCCCGCTGATATCGGTGATCTCGTCAGTGCTGCGGCCGGACCGAGCGAGGGCGTCGTAGTAGGTAGTCTTCGACCGGGACAGGTGTGGCTCGGCGATTTCGGGCATCGCGGAGCGGATTGTGTCGGCTGTGCCGGGCAGCGTCGAACGGCCCTTTTCCACGAACAGCAGCCGGCGGCCCGCGCGGGCCAGTCGCTGACCCAGCATCCCGCCGCCCATGCCTGCGCCGACGACGATCACATCCCAGTCGATATGTTCGGCTCCGCGCCCGGTCAATTCGCAATCAGGCACTATTCGGGCTCCTCATCATGGCGGCCCAACAATGTTCTGGTTCGGGCGATTCGGGATGCTATCAACGCAGGCCGAGAATGGTGGCGAGTTCGTCATCATGACGATCGCGCCGGAAGCGCTGGGCGGATACCTGTGTTCCGTTGGCCAGGCGGCGACGCAGGCATTCGTCTCCTTCGAGCGCCATCAGGTTGGCGGCGAGCGCCTTGGCGTCGCCGGCGGGGCTCAAGAGTCCGGTGACACCCGGCTCGATGATTTCGGGCGTGCCCCCGGAATCCGTTCCACACACCGGCAGCCCAGCCCGCATGGCCTCGACGGTGACGCGGCCGAAGGCTTCGGACTGGCTGCACATCAGACCGACATGGGCATGTGCCCAATAGCGTGGTACATCGCGAGTCGGGCCGTCAATGGTCACCAGATCGTCGACGCCGAGACGCTGGGCCAGGTTGCGCAGTGGCTGGGGATTACCCGCGCCCACCAGCGTCAGTTCGATGTCTTTGCCCGCACGCCGACTGATGGCGATGGCTTCGATGGCGAGATTCTGTCCTTTGGCTTCAGAGAAATACCCCATCAGGACGGCCCTCATTCGCTCGCCGCGGCGGCGCTCCGGCAGTGTTGCGAGCGGCGAATCGACGACCGGGTAAGCCACGTGGGTCCGCATGGTCGGGACCAGCGCGAGCATGGCTTGCTCGACGGCGTGCGAATTGCAGATCACTGATTCGGACAGCCAATCCATCAGGCGGACGGTGTTGCGGTATCCGAATAGGAACCAGAGCTGATGATCGTCCCGCCCGAATTCTCGTACTACCCAATGGTGCGGGATTCGCAAGATTTTGGCCGCTATCGCGTGCGACGGAATCGTCATGGTGTTG
Organism: Mycolicibacterium rhodesiae; assembly: GCF_002086695.1. GTDB lineage: Bacteria > Actinomycetota > Actinomycetes > Mycobacteriales > Mycobacteriaceae > Mycobacterium > Mycobacterium rhodesiae. The sequence continues at coordinate 88,476 of NZ_MVIH01000015.1, read as the reverse complement.
GTCAGGACCATTGTGGGGCGATTGCGTAGGAAAAACACCAACGCTTGCAGGATGCCCGGTAGCAGTATCGCGATATAGGGCAGCCAGCCGATCAGCGCGTGCGGGTCTATGGGCCAGCGGGACCATCGGCCGAAAGCCCACCACGGTGTCCACATGATCTTGGTTCCGAAACCTTCACTGGCGCAACGATCTGCGACTTCACCTTTCTGAGGGATGACGGCGACGATATCGGCACCCGGTTGCTTGGTCCGCAGTGCGAGGAGAATGTCCCGAAAATCGATGACACCACCGCCGCCGAATCTGCTGACGTTGGACACCACCACGATTCGAAGCTTGGCGGCGTCACGGGCTGCAAGCACGGCCAGATTCTACTGTCCTGGGTGTTAGCATCGCCAGCATGTCTGGCAACGGGAGTACTGTGCGGATCGGAGTGCTGGGAGCCGCGCAGATCGCGCCGGCGGCGCTGATCGCCCCCGCGAAGGACAATCCCGAGGTGGTGGTGGCCGCCGTGGCGGCGCGAGATATGTCGCGTGCGCAAGCTTTTGCGGCCGGACACGGTATCGCCCAGGTATACGACAGCTACGAGGCACTGCTGGCCGATCCGGACGTGGATGCGGTGTACAACCCGTTGCCGAATGGCTTGCACGGCAAGTGGACCCGGGCCGCGATCGAGGCGGGCAGGCACGTGCTGTGTGAAAAGCCCTTCACTGCTAATGCGGCCGAGGCCCGGGAGATCGCCAGACTGGCGGCGACGTCCGATCGGGTGGTGATGGAGGCCTTTCACTATCGCTACCACCCGTTAGCGCTGCGCGCAGAGGAGATCGTCGCGTCGGGGGAGCTGGGCACGCTGCAGCGGGTGGATGTCGCTTTCTGTTTTCCATTGCCAAAATTCTCCGATATCCGCTATCACTACGCACTTGCCGGTGGTGCCACCATGGACGTCGGCTGTTATGCGGTTCACATGCTGCGTACCTTTGGCGGCGGCACACCGGAAGTTGTTTCTGCACAAGCGAAATTGCGTGATCCCCGGATAGATCGGGCGATGACGGCGGAGCTGCGGTTCCCCGCCGGGCACATCGGCCGGCTCCGCTGTTCGATGTGGTCTTCCGATCTGCTGCGGATCAGTCTGCGGGTGACGGGTGACCGCGGTGAGCTGTACGTGCTCAATCCCGTCCTGCCGCAGATGTTTCAGCGTTTCGTGGTGCGGTCCGGTGGTCGTAAACGGGTGGAGAAATTCCCGCGCCGCGCCACCTACGCGTACCAGCTGGATGCGTTCGCCGGCGCGGTTCTGCGGGGTGAGCCGGTGAAGACGACGTCGGTGGACGCGATCGAGACCATGACCGTCATCGACGCGATCTACCGCACCGCGGGCCTGCCCCTGCGGGAACCGAGTTGAACCTGGCCTCCCGCTGATGCTGATCCGTAGGCCCGGCTTCGACGAATTCGATTGCGCCAATGACATTCTCAACGAGTGGCTTCATACAATGGCGGCTCCGCAACCAGCTCTCGGGAGGCAGCCGAACCTGGGTCGTTCTTGTTGGCCGACGGTGAGTCACTTTCTACGCGTCGAGTAGCACGGTACGTCTGCATAACCGGGCAACGACACCGGGCGCCCGCAATCAGTCGGATCCATTGTCGGCAGTGCTCCTGGACCGACTTGCCGTCGATGTGGAGCATCAAGGGCGTGGGCTCGCGGCTTCTACATGAAGTCATGAAGTAAGGGTTCGTGCCGTCGCCTGTATTGGCGGGACCCTGGCAAAGTCGTAGCGTTGACCTGCGGTGATTGGTGTGTCACGCGCCGGGCAGGGTGAGTTCTGGCGTGGGCCAGCATGGCACCGGGGCGGCGATCACCGAACGCGGCGGGCAGTACGTCCGCACGGTTAGAGACAATCGGCCTCGCTGCGCAAGTAGTTGAAAAGACTTCTATGGAAACAGATTCCGGTCCCGGATCGCAGCACCGAACGCGGTCACGGCCTCAGTGTCACGCTTGTACGCAGGGTCGCCGAGTTCGCTGCTGGGATCGGATTCCCCGGCACACTCCAGGTGCTGCCCGACGCCTATCACGGCCGGATCGCCGGATGGCTGCACGGACACTGGCATATCGAGAACTGGCTGCCCTGGGGCCGCGACGTCGCCTACGCAGAGGATCACTCGCAAAGCCGGACGGGCAGCGGTCCACAGGTCATGGCCAGCCTGAGTGACACCTCATCGGCCTGCTCCGCCCGACCGGACATACCAACATCGCCGCCGCCCTGCGCCACCACGCCCGTGACCATCACCGCGCGATCGAACTACTTCCGACAGGGTGAGATACGACTTTGCCGAGTCCTAACTGTATTGGCTGCTCGCGTGACCCATAACTGGCAATTCCGGCCACGGTAGCTGGAACCTGTTCTAGCATCACGTCCGGTTACCTAACGGGAGAGAGAATTAATGCCAGACAGCGCGGGCCGGGTACGCATCGGCATCCTGGGTGCGTCCGGTTTCGCGCCGACGACGATGCTCAACCCGGCCAGGGACAATCGTGATGTCGTGGTAGCTGCGGTTGCATCCCGAGATCAGCCTGGTGCCGACGAGTTCGCCGCCAAGTACGGCATCCTCACGGCATACGGCAGCTACGAGGCGCTGATCGAAGATCCCGACCTGGATGCCGTCTATATTCTGGTGCCGACCAGCCTGCACGGTAAATGGACCAAGGTGGCGCTCGCCGCGGGCAAACACGTACTGGTCGAGAAGCCGTTCACAGCCAATGCCGGCGAGGCCCGGGAAATCGCAGACCTCGACGCGCAGACGGACCGCGTGGTGATGCACGCGATCCAGTTCCGCCACCATCCGCTGACCCAGCGGGTCGAAGAGATCATCGCCTCCGGAGAGATCGGCACCCTGCGGCGGGTGGAGGTCAACTTGTGTGTGCTGCTGCCGACCTTCAAGGCCAACTGCTACAACTACGCGATGGCCGGCGGAGCGATGATGGACGCCGGAAGTTACGTGACCAACATGGCCCGCACGTTCGGCGGCTCGACCCCGGATGTTGTGTCGGCACAGGCGAAATTGCAGAAACCCAAGGTGGATCGTGCCATGACGGCCGAGCTGCAGTACGCGGCCGGTCACACCGGCCGGCTGCGGTGTGCGCTGTGGTCGGGGAGGGGTTTCTGGGCGAGCGCCAAGATCGTCGGTGACGACGGCGTACTGCGCTGGCTCAGTCCGGCGGCACCCAACGTCTTCCCGCGGCTCTGGGTCCGGTCGGCCAATGGCAAACGGACCGAACGTTTTTCGAGCCGCACGACCTATTCCTACCAGTTGCAGGCATTCGCCGATTCGGTGCTACGCGGTGCACCGGTGCGGACGTCGTCACTGGATGCGGTGGAGAACATGGGTGTTATCGACGCGGTGTATCGCGCCGCGGGGCTGCCCATTCGTGAGCCGAGCTGATCGGCTCGGCCGACGGAACCGCATGGAGGGTAAATCGTGGCGGAATCCGGCGCTCGAAGATGTATTCGACCCGCGCAACAATGCATTGAACGTATGGCGGCTGATCCTGGCAACCGGGGTCGTCTTCTGGCATTCTTGGCCGCTGACCGGGCGCCACATGTCGTTCGTCCCCGCCGCGCAGCTTCTTGCTAATGGGTGGGTCGACGGTTTTTTTGCGGTCTCCGGGTTCCTCATCACCTGGAGCTGGTTCAGACAGCGCCGGGCCCGCGACTACTTCCTCGCGCGGGCATTGCGGCTGTTTCCAGGGTTGTGGGTGTGCCTGGCGGTTACGGCATTTGTGATCGCGCCGATCGCCGTGGCAATTCAAACGGGAGGGTATGCCGCCACCACGATGCTGCTATCGCCCGGGCCATTCGAGTACGTTCTGGGCAACAGTGGCCTGAACCTGCTGAAGCACGATATCGCGGGGACCCCGAACGGGGTTCCGTGGCTTGGTGAATGGAACGGCTCACTGTGGACCCTGTTTTGGGAAGCATTGTGCTACTTCATGGTTGCCGTGCTCGGGGCGGTAGGAGTATTGCGCCGCCGGTGGGCCATCCCGGTGCTGCTGTTGATGATGCTGATCTGGACGTTGACGTTGCCACCTGTTCCGGCACTCGTTGATGCGCCGCCGGGGGCACACGTGCACGTCGACGCGGCCAACAATCTGCTGATCGTGAGCGGGTTGGCCACGAGGTTCGGGCTGATGTTTCTGGCGGGCGCGTTCCTGTACCGATTCCGGGACGTGATTCCCGCACGGTGGTCGTTGGTCGCGGTCTCGTCCGTTGTCGTTCTCGCGTCGAGCGCGCTACCCAATTATCGCGTGATTGCCGCTATTCCGATGGCATATGCGATTATAGTGTCGGGCGCTCTTGTCCGTAATAAATATTTCTCACTGAACACGGATCTGTCGTACGGCATCTATATCTACGCATTCCCGGTGCAGCAATTACTGGTGATGAGTGGGCTCGCATTCTTGAATCCGGTTGTGTTCGCGATTGCCGCGGTGCTTGCCACGGTGCCATTGGCTGCCATGAGCTGGTTTCTTGTCGAGAAGCGGGCGATTACCCTGAAATCCCGCCTCATTAAGAAAGATTCCGCCGCAGATGCTATCGGGCCAACGTCCCCAGGCCCGTGATCTCCAGACTCACCGATTTACGCAGGCCGGCAGCTCCGATCATGAACGCGATATCGCCGATCGGCGCGCCGAGCCAGAACCGCCAGAAACGTTTGGTGAAGATCTTCCACAGGTAGCGGCCGTCCAAGAGGTGCATCGTGACAGCGGCCAGGTAGTACATCACCCGCTTCGCCGGCGACGTCACCATCTCGGCATTCATTTCGCCGATTTCAAGCCCCCAAGCCCGGTATTTCCATTCCAGCCCGTACTTGTTCTGGAAGTCGAAGAATGCTCGCATTTCACCATTGGTGACCAGATATTCGTCGAAGACGAGGATCGATCCTTCGGTGAAATGGTGCTTGCACGTCTCCAGCCCGTGCAGGCAGCTTTCGTAGGTATCCAGATCCATGTGGAAAAGCCGGATCGGAGTGCCTGGCCGTTCGGCCAGAAAGAGCGCCAGGGTGTCATAGGTGCTGCCCTTCACGAACTGGACCTGACGGCCGAGGGCGTCGGGAACACCATCGTGCACCGTCACACCGGTGTCCTGCATGAACCGCTTTGCGAGTGGGTCAGACAAGGAGAATGTTCCCTGTTTGATGAGGAATTGGTCTTCGATCTGCCAGTCTTCGACGAGCCCCTCGAAGGTGTCGAAGCCGTACACCGGGCGGCCCGACGCTTGCGATGTCAACCGTGTTGACCAGCCGATCCAGACACCCAGGTCAAGGAGGAGCTCGTCGGAATTTTCCGGTGACGACGCCGGAAGTTGCGACGCTTCCCACAGCAGGGGGTGGCCCTGGATTCGGCGGCTGCGCAACTCCGGAAGCGAGCGGGTGATGAATTCCTGATATTCGTCGTCGTACACCCTGATATCGCGGGCGTACAGATTGGGAATGTAGTGGTCGCGGCCCCGGTAAATAAGGCGCACGCACAGCACGCCCAGCAGAACTGCTCCGATGGTGGCGAGGAGGATCGGTGCGAAATAGCAGGCCGTCGCCACACCGAGGGCAATGACGATGAGCACTGCTCTCCAGATCCGATGGATATTCGTCCGGTCCAGTGATTCGCTCCGTTCAGACAGGCCGCTGCGTTCAGACAGCAAAGTGCGCCTCGTTCACGTGGGCGGCCACCCGCAAGGCGTTGGCCGCGACGGTCAGGCTCGGATTCAGGCCGGCACTGGACGGAAAGAACGAGGTGTCCACGACGTACAGGTTGTCCACCTCGTGCGCGCGGTTATCAGTGTTCAGCACGCTGGTTTCCGGATCGTCACCGAAGCGGCAGGTGCCGCAGACGTGCCCCATGTTCGTGTTGTCCTTGCCGCTGCCCAGGCCGCGGGTGGGAAACGGTTTCAGCATGTCTTTGAACAATCGCAGGAAATCCTTGTGGCGCTGCAGTTCTCCCGCGCGCAACCGGTAGTGCATCCGTATCCGCTGACGCCCGTCGGTGCCGGGGTGATCGGGCACCAGCACACGGTTGTCCGCATACGGCAAGTCCTCCATCATCGCGGCCAGGATCACCCCGCCGGTGAAGAACTTTTCGTAGACCCGGCGTACCGCCGGGCTCGCCAGGCGAAGTGCCTTCGGTCCCGGGCCGGGGCGGTTGATCACCCATTCCATCGGGGGTATCGCGCCGAATGACTGCACGGTGCCGTACTTGTGGCCCTGGTAGAAGTAGAAATCGTTGAGTCCGATCTCCTTGTTGGCGGCCGTGATCCGTGCGCCGGGCTCCGGCCAGACCATGATCGGGTCGAGCAGGTGGCGCATCAGGTTGCGGCCCACCATGTCTGAGCCGTTGGCCAGTCCCCGCGGCCAGTCGCCGGAGCGGGAGTTGAGCAGCAGGACCGGGGTGGCCAGCGCGCCGGCCGCCAGCACGACGACTTTCGCGGTCAGGGCCAGCCGCCCCGACGGATGTTCGCAGATCACCTTCCGCACCCCTCGGCGGTCGGCCTCGAGATGAAGCACCCGGCACTGTGTCAGTAGCCCCGCGCCGTGCTCGGCCACCGCCGGTGCCAAGCCGTTGCGGGCAGAGTCGTTCTTACACGTTTTGTCGCACAGAAAGGTCTGGCAGGTGGCACACCCGGCGGTGTAATCGCAGGCCATCGGCAGGTGATAGGGGTGTAGCCCGCGCCCGGTCAGATGGTCCACCAGCGGTCGGTTGTCCGCCGAAAATGGCGGCGCCGCAGGCAGGTCAGTGCCCGAATCTGGCCGCAGCGGGTCGGACTGGCCGCGGACTTGCAGGAGCTTCTCCGCTTCGGCGTACCAGGGTCGCAGCTGGTCGTAGGTCACCGGCCAGGCCTCGGGCACGGTCGAATCGCCGGGATCGGCGAAATTCTGCCGGGGCGTGAAGTCGCGGGCGAAGAATCGTTCGCAGACCATGCCGTACAGCGCCGACGAGCCGCCGGTTCCGCTGCCGATGAACGGCACGAAGCGCTTCCCGCGGCGTCCGCTGATGTCTTCGACCTCATCGGTCGAGCGCCCGGCGCGGGCCAGGGCGTCGAGGTAGGTGGCCGCGGACCGGGTCGCCATCGGCTCGGCCAGCTCCGGCATCGCGGCCCGGATCGTGCCCGGGACATCGGGGAGCGTCGAGCGGCCCTTCTCGAGGAAGAGCACCCGGCGGCCGGCCCGGGCCAGCCGGTAGCCCAGCATCCCACCCCCCATGCCGGTGCCTACGACGATCACATCCCACTCGATGCGTTCCGTCTCGCGCGCAGAAGGTGCGCCGTCAGCCAAAATCGAGCTCCTCAGCGTGATAAGCCCAAAGTTGGTCCTGGCCTGGGCGATTCGGGATCGTATCAACGTCCGCGTTGGACGGAGGGTAGAACGCAGGATTGCCCGTCACTGTGGGCGTCATTTACGGTCTCGGGTACCCGTCCCGCCGCTATCATGTGTTGCGTGATCGAGCTCGATTCCGTAGCTAAAACGTTCGACGGTGACGTGCAAGCACTGTGCGACGTGAGCTTTTCCGTTCCTGCGGGGTCGGTGTGTGCTTTGCTCGGGCATAACGGGGCGGGGAAGACGACCGCGGTGAACATCCTGACCACGCTGCTGCGGCCGACATCCGGGCGGGCGATGATAGGCGGGCATGATGTCGTCGCCGAGCCTGCTCTGATCCGGCAGAACATCGGTGCCACCGGGCAGCTGGCCTCGCTGGATTGGCAGCTCACTGGCCGTGAGAACCTCACGCTGTTCGGCCGGTTGCGGGGCCTACGGCGTAAAGAGGCGCAGCTACGTGCGAGGCAACTGATTGACCAGTTCGACATGGGACATGCCGCAGACCGGAAAGTTTTCACCTATTCACTCGGGATGTTACGGCGCATCGATATCGCGGTATCGCTGGTGGTGACGCCGACGGTGCTGTTTCTCGACGAGCCGACCACCGGGCTTGATCCGCGTAGCCGTCGTGATGTGTGGAATTTGGTGTCGTCGTTGTCGGCACAAGGGGTGACGGTGCTACTCACCACGCAGTACCTCGAGGAAGCCGATGTGCTCAGCGATTCGATCGTGGTGCTCAACCATGGGCGAGTGGTGGCGAGTGGGACCGCGGAAAGTCTCAAGCGTTCTATAGGGGTCACCTACTGCACGGTGACTCCGGTCGATCCGGACCGATTGTCCGCGATCCTGGCTGCTGTCGCCGATCTGGGTGAAGCGCATGCCGATCCGCAGGAAGGCACCGTCTCCGTGCCGGCGCCCAACGGCGTCGCGACCCTGAGTGAGGTGATTCGCCGGACCGATCAACTTGGCATTGAGCTCGCGGACATCTCGCTGCGTAAGCCCTCGTTGGATGAAGTGTTTTTCCACCTCACGGCGGGCGCCACCGCTTGAGCGCTGTTGTCGCACTCACTGAACGGACGGTCCGCGCAACGCTGCGCAGCGATTTGCCGCTTGCGATTGTCGCGCCCGTCGGAAATCTGATCGCCTTCAATTTTCTGCTGAGCGGTGTGATCGATACCGGGGGTATGAGCTATGCGCAATACGTCCTGCCGGTCATCGTTATCCAGGCGGTCTTTCTGGGCGCGCTGACGACGGTCGAGCGCGCGGCCACCGACCAGCGCACGGAATTCGGGAAACGGCTTGGCACCATGCCGATTTCGACGGTGTCCCCGTTGATGGCGCGCATGCTGTACTGCCTCATGCGGGGTGCACTGTCCTTGCTGGCTGCGCTTGCCGTCGGATATGCCTTCGGGTTCCGGATATCCGGCGGCCTCGGCTATGTCCTGGCGTTCACCGTGTTGACCTTGATGTTCACGCTGGCTCTTTCGCTGGCCGCGGACGCCGCTGGGTCCAGTGTCGCGACAGCGGCGGCCAGCCAATTATTCGTCGCTCCACAGATGCTGCTGGTGGTGCTGTCCACCGGGCTTGCACCGCTGGACTCATTCCCCGACTGGGTGCATCCCTTTGTGCGGGATCAGCCAGTGTCGCAGGTGACGGAGGCTCTGCGGGGTTTCGCCGGAGGCCATGTCGTGGCCAGTAATCTGATTGCCTCGGTGGCGTGGTGTGCTGGTCTGTTCCTGGTATTCGGCACACTGGCGATACGGATGCAGAGGCGGACGGAATGATATTCGTTGCGCGACCGCGCAATTCGCTGGCCACCGAAATCATGATTTTCACTGGCCGGCAAATCCTCCACTGGCGCCGTGAACCCATAGTGCTGGTGCAGGCACTGATCCTTCCGGCATTTCTGCTGGTCACTTATAAGCTACTGGTCGGCAAGTCGATACTGCGGATCACCGGCACCGACAGTATCTACGGTCTTGTGCCGATGTGCGCCATTGCCGGGGCCATGCTCGGCACGTTTGCCGCCGCCAATTCCCTCAATCTCGAACGCGGGTCTGGCCTGCTGAGCCGATTCTGGGTGCTGCCGGTTGGCCGGGCCAGCGCGCTGACCGGCCGGCTGGTTGCCGAGGCACTCCGGACGCTGATGAGCACGGCATTGATCACGGCGGTCGGCGCGATGCTCGGGCTCCGGCTGAACGGCGGAGTGCTGGCAGCCATCTTGTTTGTCCTGGTACCGGTCCTGATCGGTGCAGTTTTTTCGATGGCAGTTGTCGCGATCACGATGCGCACCAGAACCCCGGGAGTGCTGGTCTGGCTGGGGGTGCCGGCTACCGGCGCGGTGTTCACCAGTGCGGGTGTGCCGCCGCCGGAACGGTTTCCGGGATGGCTGCGGCCGGTGGCGCACGTCAATCCGATGACATCGGTGGTCGACACCATGCGCCATCTCGCCCTAGGTGAACCCGCGTTCTGGCCATTGATGACGATGCTGGCCTGGGTTGCGGTGCTGACCGTAATACTGATGCCGCTGGCTATCACCGGGTACCGCGCTGCGGCGGTGTCCAGGCACTGAGTCACGGGTATTTGCCCGAATTATCGGTGACGTCAACCTTCTCCGTCTATGGTCGACGGCGATGAAATCCATGAGGCGCTTCAAGCGTGCAAAGTTCTCGGAGCGCCGAAACGGTGAGCCGCTGCCCGTCGTGCTGTGGTGCCCCGGGGGCAACGTCCCCGACGGCCTACTGTCGGCTACTGAGCGCGCTGAGGTGTTGGTGCTCGACTCACGTGATCCGGGTTATGAAATGGGTGCGCTGCATCGAGCTTCCGCAACATACAGCCGATTTGTATTTCTCAAGGATTCGGTCACCATCCTGAAGCCCGACATCTTCTGGCCGATTGTCGACAGCGTCGACGGTCCGGTATGGCTTAGCGCTCCGCCCAGTATGTACCTGGGCATCTACGATTCGCGAATTTTTATGCGCAAGATGGATCGTGCGAATACCGACACTAAATTCGACTCAATCGAATGGGAATGGAAATTCCGCCGCAGCTTCAACTGGCCCGTGCTCTGGCCTGATATCGGGGATACGACGGCGAAACGTGTTGACTATATCGAAGGGCAGCCTGAATTGGTTGTCGGAAACGAGATATGGGAGAAACATAAGGGATCGGTCAACTGGTGCGGCAAGTGTGAGACATGCGTCAAGCTGAAACGGCATCTCAGTGTGAGTGGTATCTGCGAAAAATTGCTCAAGGAATTCGTATGAGCATATACCTTGTGCGCCACGGCCAATCGGTGCTTAACGCTGCTGGAATCCGGCACGGGCGCGAGGTGGACCCGCCGCTGACCGATCTGGGCATCCAACAGGCGAAGATAGCCGGTGATGAGCTCCGTCGGTTGTGTGATGCGCCGCCGCTGATTCTGTCGTCCCCGGCCACTCGCGCGAGGCTCACCGCCGACTGGATTGTTCGGCTGACCAGTGGTGATCACCGACCGGGAATCGTTGCGCTGGATGAGCGCCCGTACGACTCTGCGATGCGCACGTGGGCTGAGACGTGTGACCATGCGGCAGAACGGGCGTGGGCGGTCATTGAGTCGATGCACGTTCACATGCAGTCGGTTGCCGTTGTTGTTGTCACTCACGCCGGCGTGATCAAAGGTCTGACCGCAAGTACGGTGACTCCGCCGAACGGCAGCGTGACGACGCTGGATGCGGAAAAGATTGACGTGCGGCGCGCCCAGGAGGAGAAGTGCTGATGAGGCGCTTGGTCGCGGGAGCGGCCTCTCACTCCGAGCGCACGATCTTGCTGAGCACGGTGCTGTTGGCGTCAGCTGTGTCGGCGGTAGTGGGTTATGTTCTGATGCAGTATTTCGCGGTCGATGTACCTTCATCTATTATTTCCGGAATACCCGAGGACTGTTACATCGGTGGGGCGGTCAGCATTGGTCGGCACTGTTTCACGGACCACGCGACTGCGTCGCTTGTCGGGATGCAACCAAACCCGTTTGACTACCAGTATTTCTTGCCGCAATTGGATCGTCCGGCCACAGGGAACTATCCGGCGGCTGCCTATATCCCGCATTTAGTGTTTGAGCTTCCCGCCCGCTGGCTGGGCGTGCCGGCCGTAGGGCTGGTCGGCTACCTGATTGCTTTGACGATAGCTGTCATGTCCGCCGCTATTTGGGCGGCTCGCACTGCACGTGGTCTGGACTGGGCGGTGATCATCGTTGCGCTGGGTGCGGCTGCCATTCCGGCCTGGGCTGCGGTCGATACGGGGAATTCGGCTGGGTTTTTGGTGCCGATTGGGCTGGTTTTTCTTGTGGCTTTGCGGCGGCAGCGGTGGGCGCTCGTTGCGGTGATGGTGATTCTGGCGACGTTGGTCAAGCCGCAGTTCGTTGTCCTTGGTGTGGTGTTGTTGGCAGCGCGTCAATGGAAATGGAGTGGCATTGCTTTCGGTGGTGCCGCGGCGGCCAGTATCGCCGCCTTTGCGCTGTGGCCACGAGATTTTCCGAGGACAATCGTGCAATCGATTGATGGCCTCATCGGATACGGTAACCAGGGTGGTGGTCCACAGAATGCATCGTTCGGCACTTTTTTCCAATTGATTGCAGTCTCCGTCAAATTTTTCCACACGGGCGTAGTTCCTGACGACCGTTATTTCAGTGGTGTGCGATCACTGATCGCGTATGGCACCCTCGTGGTGATTGTTGCCGCCGTGTTGGTGGTGGGGAGGCGTATCCCACCGGTTATGGCAGGTGTGGTCCTGTTGCCGACGGCCGCGCTTTTTCCACCGGCCGTCAATATTTACTATCTGGTGTTCGTTTTGCCGATAGCGGCGATCGTTGTCCGCGACCCTGACGGGCCACCGGGCAGCGGTATATTCGACCAGTTCGCCGCCGGAGGTGACCGGCGGCGTGCGCCCGGGATTTGCGTCAGCCTGGCCGTGGCATTCAGCATCGCCCATCTGCCACTTGCCATTTCTCGGCCAGCCGAATTTCCGATCTATGCTCAGTTCGGCGCCAGGGGTATAACCGGTTACACACCGATGGTGGGGACGACTATGGTGTTCATGGGCTTCTGGTGGCTGGTCACTTGCATCGTAATCCTCGCCTCCTACGCACGAAGAGCTGGTCAAGTAACCGCTGGCGCTGAGACTTTCGATAGCCCCCCGTGAGCTGCATGTTCGTCGGATTGGGAGTTTCGATGGCCTAATACCTAATAAAGGGGATTGTGGAGAGCCCGGTAACATAACGGGACCTCGGGACTCGCCACCGTCTGGGGGATCTGGTAATACAACAATAAGACTTATTCAAGGTCCTCGAGGTACCTATCCGTGCGACCTCAGTCTGGCGATGAGCTGTAGGGCTGGTCGGTGAGTCGCTGTCGGGATAGGGGTCGAGGTCTTCCGATGATGGGAGTCCTCATCGGAGTGTGGTTCGGTCCGAGTGCGCGAGGGTGACCCCACGCTGGGTAATCACGATGTCAGGCCAGTTGTTCAGCCAGTGCCGGTCACCTCGCCACCGTGGGCCGGGGCAGCGTTCGCTATTGTCTGGCACCTTCACGAGAGAGACTGGTGGAGTTGGTGCTGGTCGACAAGACACGTCCACTGCAGCAGGGTGCTCTGCTCACGGCGCGGGCGCTGCGCATGCGGGCTTGCCCTAGCGGGGGTGCATTCGGATGTGCCGCGGCGGCGATGGCACACCGCCTCGTGGACTGCGTGCTCCAGTACTGAGGAATGCCGCCGTCCACCTTCAGGATCGAGTGCGCCGGGAAGACCAAAGGAACGTTAGGATACTCGTTATTACCGCCCCTGCGCGCCACCCCATTGTCGAGGCCGATCTGGACCGGATCCTCCAAGCCCCGCTGCCCTGGGGGCGATTTGCAGGGCGGACGGTGTTGGTAGCGGGGGCCGCGGGATTCCTGGGCGTCTACGTCGTGGAGACGCTGCTGCGTATGAACGAGTCCCGGAATCTGGCTCCGGTCCGGGTGTTGGCTCTGGCCCGGCGGGGCGAAGCGCTCGAGGAGCGGTTCGGAGCCCATGGTTCTCGGGACGACTTGCGCTTCTTGGTGCAGGACGCGTGCGCTCCGGTGCCTAGGGACGAGCCGGTCCATTTCATCGTCCACGCCGCCAGTCCGGGCACGCCGCGGGCCTTCGGCCGGGATCCCGTTGGCACCTTCGCCGCCAACGTATTCGCGACCCGGGAACTGCTGGAGCTTAGGCCGTCGGACGGGTTCCTGTTCTTCAGCTCCGGGGAGGTGTATGGCCTGGGCAACGACCAAGTCATTCCCACCCACGAGGACGCGTACGGGTTCTTGGATCCGACTCAAGTGCGGTCCTGCTACGGCGAGGGCAAGCGCGCCGGGGAGACACTGTGCGCCTGCTATGCGGCCCAGCAGGGCGTCCCCGCCACTATGGTGAGGATCTTCCATACCTACGGACCAGGCATGCCTCTGGGCGACGGCCGCGTCTTTTCCGACTTCGTAGGCGACGCCCTAGCAGGCCGCGATCTGGTGATGCGCAGCGACGGCCGAGTGAGCCGGGCCTTCTGCTACCTGGCCGACACCGTCGAGGGCTGCTTCACGGTCTTACTCAAGGGCGCCGCCGGCACGGCCTACAACGTCGGCAATGACCGGGCGGAGTTGACCGTGTTAGAGCTTGCGAATCTGATCGCCGAGCTGGAGCCGGAACGTGGGCTGCAGTTGCGCCGGGAGTCAGCAGCGGCCGCCGATCCGTACATGCCGAGTCCAATCCGGCGGGGCTGTCCCGACGTGTCCCGCCTGCGCGGCCTGGGTTGGGCGCCTCGGACCGGCCCGCAGGAGGGCTTCCTTCGAACGCTCAAGAGCTTCCGATGAAGTGGGTGGAGAGCAAGACGCCTTGTCCGGGGATTTAGCAACCTTGTGGCTCGAACAAGAAATTCCCGTTGGGGAGACGCCGGGGATCGAGGTCGACCAGGTCTCCTCTATCCGTAATGTAGCGGCCGACATAATCTCTTTCTACGAGGAATTCGTACACATCCTGGGGCGTATGGCCAAAACGTCGGCAGTGAATATCTACGATCTCGATCAAAATACTGGGCCGAAAGGTCTTCAGCAAGTTTTCTGCACCGCGAAGCAGGTTCAATTCCCCACCTTCAATATCGGCCTTGATGAAATCCAGCCGGGTCAGATTCTTTTCTGTTGCGAAATCGTCCAGCCTGATCATCGGGGCTTCGATTTTGTTACCAGCGTCAAGAAATTGCGATGCGGCTCCGGCGCCCAAAGAGATCTGTGGAACATAAATATTGATGGGATCGGAACTGTTTCCGATCGCGCACCGGAATATTTCCAAGTTACCGCAACAATTGAGGGTTAAATTAGCGTCTAGCTCCAAAAAAGTATCAGGAACTGGCTCGAATGCGAAGACTTTACCATCCGGCCCCACAAAGCGCGAAAGATGGACTGCATGCCAGCCGTAATTGGCCCCAGCATCGATGGCGGTCCACCCCGGTTTAACGACCTTGTGAAGCAAAGTAGTTTCACTTTTTTCATATTCTGTATTGATCCACAATGCATGGCTGTGCGAGGTAGCAGAGTTCGCTACCTCGAACGCGCAGTCGTCTTTATAGAAAAAAGTAGCCCTGCCGGCTGCAATCTCGATTTTCTTGACCGACGTATCATGGAGCGACGCTAAGACATGCCGCCACGCGGCCATCTGAAGCTTGTCCTTCAGATCCGTGATACTTAGAAACCGTTGCACGGTAAACAAACGGATGGTGAAACGCGCACACAGGGCCACAAACCACTTGCGCGTCAGCGAATTACGGTTTATGGCATTTCTGAAGGTGTTTTTGATGCTCATTAGCAGATCCTCCCAATCATCGCAATTGATGCAGTCCCATTGAGGTGTGCGCGGCGTGCGTAGCGCCTATGGTCTGGCCTGGCGCGCACGAGCTGTGTTCCAGCAGAAAGTGTCCGATAGTCAACAACTCCGACCGCGACTGACGCACCCATTACATGCCCTGTGTCATTCAGGCCGGCACGGCGAGGGCACCTAGCCGGCCCAGACGCATACCCCCGTAACTCATCTTGGGGTCGGCCTCGGTGCTGATCACCCGGAATCCACCACTGACCAGCAATTGTTCTAAAGAGTGTGTCGAGAAGTAATTGATGTGCTCGCTCTGCTTGATTGCTCCTACGCGCGGCACCGTCCGGCCAAAATTACGGGCGATTCCGGAGAGGAAATCCGCAGCGATCCAGCTGCCACGCGTAGCCGAAATCCAGTCAAGGAAACGGCGGTAATTGGCTCGTGCGTGCCATCGGCGTACCTTGGGCCGGTCCAGGGGTACCTCGGCGTAGAGCAATCCGTCATCGGCGATTGCCGAGCGGATCTCTTTGACCGTCGCCACGGGGTCGTTGAGGTGCTCGAGAACTCCACATATGGTCACCAAATGGGGTCTGTCGGGCAGCTCACCGAGTGATCCTGCGGCCTGCACGCCCTCCATCATGTCTTTCCCAGAAACGTCGATCACGTACTTGGGACCTGAATAACTAGGGGGAAAGAACTGGCCTTCATCGCCTCCATAGTCGACGATGTTGCGCAACGTGTCGATATGGACATGGGGCTCGACGATGTTGTGGATGAATTCGATGCGCTCGGCGACAGCCTCTGATCCGGGCTCCATCGCGTTATGAACGTTCCGTGAGTACCAAGGTTCCCAACGGCGTCTTACCGTTAGGTAACGGTCATTGTGATAATCGGAGTATATAGCGGCGAGAGTCTTGTCATCAAAGCGATGGGAGAAATAGACCAAATCGCACCGATTGCAAATACACAGAGCGGTATTACGCGGAACGTCGTTCGCGTCGTCTCGCAGCTGAAGAATGAATGGCGCGATTCGGCCGTGTGCCTGGATGGCCCCCGGACTCCCGCAGATTGGGCAGAGTTTAGACATGCCGTTCGAACACTCCTTTTGATCGGCACCTGGCTGGTTGGGCTCGGTCATGGTCGGTCGCCGTTTCCGAGGGTGTTGCAGGAAGAGCGTTTCCCAGACCTGAATCGTGGGTTGCTGTCCCGCGTCCCTTCGCCCGCTGCGGGTGCTGGTCCGCGAACATCACACTCACCAGACTGGGCAGTGCTTCGAAGTGGTCGAGCCGCCCGTCCGCCGGGATGGTGTCGATGTCGCCCTGGGGATAGCCGAAGGTGACCAACACAAAACGCAAACCCGCGGTGAGTGCGGTTTTGGCATCAATCTCGCTGTCGCCGACGAAGATCGCCTCGTCGGGGTTCGCGCCCAGCCGCTCCAACGCTAGGCGGGCGAGCAGTGGGTGAGGTTTGAGCTGCCGGTCGGGTGTCCCGCCGACGATGGCGTCGATATGGTTGGCGATGCCGAGGCCCGCTGCGTACGGAACCGCGATGTCTTCGCGCTTGTTGGTGCAGATGGCGACTCGGTAGCCCCGCTGCTTGAGCGCCACCAGCATGCTGGGCACGCCTGGATAAAGGTCAGCGGGATCAGTGATCTGGCCGCGCAAAATGTCGCGGAACTCCTCCAGATCAACGAGCGGATCGGCAGCGGCGCCAAGCGCATTGCGCAGCATGGTCTCCCCGCCCAGGCTCACCCAGCGGCGCACCGCTGCAAGGTTGACGGGCGCGACCCCGCGACGTCGCGCCATCTCGTTGAGGCCGTGCGTTATCGCCGGAGCACTATCGACAAGGGTGCCGTCGAGATCGAAAAGGATCGCGCCGGGCGAATTCCGACTAGGGCTTTGCGGCATTTTTGGACTGTTCGACGAGCCGCTCGGGCAAGTTTTCCGAGGCCGGATCCAGCGGCACGATCATGTTGGCGCGGAATTCCGGGCGCGGCAGTAGCGGCGACATATCTTCGAGCGGCATCGAGCGAATCGTCCCGTCGGGCTGCGGCAGTGCCGCGGACTTCGGCCACAGCGCCTCGTTGCATTGGACTTGCACGTCAACGATGAGTGGTCCGCGCCGCGATAACGCCTCGCGCACACCAGAAATGAGGCAGGCTGCGTCGTCGATGCGCATCGACTCAATACCGTTTGCCGTCGCCAGCGTGACGAAATCGGGCAGCCCGAGCTGCCCTTCCGGCCCGGTTCCGACGTAGCGACCTTCGAAATAGTTGCGCTGAGTATTCCTGATCGAGGCATAGCCGCAATTGTTGAAGAGGAATAGCTTCAGCGGTAGATCAAGCATGCGAATGGTCTGCAGCTCCTGAATATTCATCATCAGGCTGCCGTCGCCCTCAACGCCAACAATGGACTTAGCGTCCGCGGCCAAGGCTGCCCCAATCATCGCGGGTAGGCCATAACCCATAGCACCCAGACCGGAGGTGAGGAAAATGCGTTGCCCCGTCTTGTTGGCGAATCCCGTGTGGAAGATCTCGACCGCCAGACCCGAGCTGCCGGTGACGATGAGCGTGTCCTCCGGGATTTCGTCAGCGAGCACTTTGGTGAGGTGATAGTGACTGATGGGCCCGTAGTTCGGGAAAGGTGCACCATCGTTGATCGGATAGCGGGCTTTCCAATCGTTGCAGCGGTCGAGCCACGAGGTGCGGCTCTTAGCGACTATTCGCGAGCTCTGTGCCAGCATCGCACGGATGAAATCCTTCGCGTCCGCACAGACCGCGCGTGCGATATCCATGTCAGGGGAGAATTTGGCGAGTTCGGCGGGATCGACGTCAACGATGACCTTGGCAGCGTAGCGGCCGAACATCGCAGGGTTGTAAGCCGTCACCACGTTGTCGAGTCGCGCGCCGATCGCGATTACCAGGTCGCTATTCTGGATTGCGAAATTGGGCGCGCGGAGCGCCACCGTGCCAGGCTTTCCGACGGCAAGTCGATGGTCGGAAGGGATGAGGTCGGTCGCGTTCCAGGTGGTCACCACCGGAATACCTAGTGCCTCGTAGAGGTCGCGGAAATCTTCTGACGCTTCGGCGAGCCGAATACCGTGTCCGGCAAGCATGATTGGGCGTTCCGCCGCATTCACCAGATCGATGATCGCGGCTGCGTCGGTACTGAGATTTTTCGCGCCGGTTGCCTCCGGCGAATGGCCCTTGAGCGCGGAGGCATCGATCTGTGCGGCCTGCACGTCCAGCGGAATGTCTAACCAGACCGGCCCACGCCGGCCCGAGGTCGCCAGGTGCACGGCCTTTTCGAAGTGATAGCGGATGTCCGAGGGATCGAGCACCGTCACCGCATACTTGGTGATTGGCTTGACCATCGAGACGATGTCAACTTCCTGCGGGCCCTTCTGCCGCACGCCACTTTCGCCCGTGAGATCGGCCCGCTTGACTTGCCCAGAAATCACAAGCAGCGGTACCGATTCGATCCAGGCGCCAGCCACCCCGGTGATCGCGTTAGTCGCGCCAGGGCCGGTTGTGACGAGCGCACAGCCTAGATGGCCGTTGACGCGGGAGTAGGCCTCGGCTGCGATTGCGGCTGCCTGCTCGTGATGTGTTGGCACGTAGCGGATATCGGAGTTTCGGCCGAGCGCGTCAACGAGATACATAGCCCCGCCGCCCGGCACCAGAAAGACCGCATCCACCCCCTCGTCTCTCACACGAGCGAACAGATAGTCCGCGAGTTGCATCGTCTGACGTACGTTGGGACGGACTTTCTCCGGCGCGGTGTTGACTGTCTCCATCACATCCAATGTGTCAGAAGGGTTTTGCGCTGCTTATTCTCGCCGACCTTAGGATCGGTATAGAAGGAGTCATCTTTGTGATGAGTCGAGGAGATCTCCTCGAAGATCGCGCCGGTCTTGCTGGTGAAGGCATGACGCACGGTCCGCTCGACCGTAATGACATCCCCGGGCCCGCATTCGCGAGCCTCTCCATCAAGTGTGATGTCGAGATCGCCGTAGAGGACGTGAAATGTTTCCTCCTTTTGATTGTGGTACTGCTCCGGATGGTGTTGACCCGGCAATACGACGATGAGTTTCTTGCAGTATTCACGGTTCACCACTGTGATCATGGTGATGCCGAATTCATCGAAGTTGTCAATGCCGTAATGGTGCGAGACCTCTAGTTCGGCTTGCCCGGGAACCACCACATTTGCTTGCGTAAGTAGGGACTTCACGCGCTGAACTATGTCGAAAACCTTCTCGCGCACTTCCTCGCGCCGACTGTTCGAGACGAGGATCGGGTCGTTCTTCCGAATGTCCGCTATCGCGTAGTAGTGACTGTATTTCGACCAGTCATTCGCGGTGACGTGACCTTCTTGCGTCGGGATCGCCATGAAGACGTCGCCACTGCCGATACGCTCACCGGCTTTGATGTCACGGTCGGCGAAAACGCCACGTCGCAGTGACAAAAGACTCCCCAGCTCGTCGGGTGTTGCCTTGGAGCGCTCGCCGGAGATGCCGCTGATAGTGCGGGCCGTCTGCGCCATCTCAAGCCACGCGCGCGTCTGAGCAGGTCCCGCCGAATAGCCGTTGATGCCGTATCTGTCTGTGGTTAGCCCGACATGTTTTTCGAACACCGTGCAGCCCTTGCCTATGGCGACCGCCACCGGCAGCGTCTCAGTCGGACGCTCGTGGGTCGAGTAACCGATGCGGACGTCGTCGTAGCGCTGGCGCAGGAAGTCGATCTGATTGAGTTGAAGCTTGTCATCGCTTGTCGGATATTCGGCCACGCAATGCATGAGCACAAAATCCCGATTGCGATGTTTGAGGAAAGCAACGACATTGTCGATCTCTTCGATGGTCGATCCCGCGGTCGAGACGATCATAGGCAGCGCGCTGCTCACCGCCTTCTCGAGCAGCGGCCAATCAGTAAGAGAGCAGCTCGCGATCTTGAGGATGTCGAAGCCATCGGCCACCACCCTGTCCACTGATTCCTCGTCGAAAGGTGTGCACACGGGGACGAATCCATTGTCACGGATCGCATCGACGAGCTTGCGCGTCTGCCTGGGGCTCAAGCGAGTTTCCTCGAACCGCTTGATGTATTTGATGTCGTCGCGGCCCTGATAGTCGGGGTGGATGAAGGTGTCGAGCGCGCGGTACTGCATCTTGAAGGCGAATCTGAAGTCGAAATCCTTGGCTACCGAGCCGAATTCACTTACGAGGCGCACACCATGGTCGACGTCGCCCATGTGGTTGTTGGCCATTTCGAAAATGAAAAGCCAGTCTGGAATCTGCGAGGATGCTACACCAGTTTTCATTCGGTTATACCAACCTTTGTAGAAATAATGAAATTAGGCCGTTGTTTGACTTCTTCGTAGATAAGTCCGAGGTATTCTCCGGCGACGCCTAGAAATAGTGTAGTTACCCCGAAGCCAATGAGCATGATGCAGATGAGTGATCCGTAGCCTGGAAATGGCAACTCTGCGAAAAGGAGGATGCGTATGGCAAAGATAAGTGTGGCTATGGCTGCAATGATACTCAAAGCGAAACCTGTGATGGTGATGAGTCGAAGTGGTGCATAGGAATGTGCGAATATGCCCTTGAATGCAAGAGTTAGGACGCCCAAACTGTACGCTTTTGATTCTCCAGCGAAACGAGGCGGGCGCGCCAAGGCCAGACCCGTCGACTTGAAACCGACCCAGGAGAACAAACCACGGACGAATCGGTTGCGCTCATCCATAGATCGAACTGTCTCATACACCTTCCGGTCAACTAGTCGGAAGTCGCTAGCGTTTCTGGTGATTCGATCGTTTGTGAGCGCGCTAGCGAGCCAATAAAACAGCTTGGAGTTCATCGCACGAATAGGGCCGGTGCCACGGCGTTCGGTAATCATTCCATATATATTCTCGTAGCCCTCTTCCCATTTGCGGATCATTTCAGGAATGAATTCCGGAGGGTCCTGCAGATCTGCTGTCATGAGGACGACGGCATCTGCATCGACAACGTTGAGACCAGCAGTCAATCCTCCGTCCATCCCAAAGTTGCGGGCGAGCTGTAAGATTTTAAAGCGCGGATCGGCTTTGTTAATGGCGAGCAGCTTTTCCATTGTGTCGTCATCGGATCCGTTTTCGACAATGATTGCCTCGAATTCATATGTCGATTCGGTATCGAACACTTCGGTGAGCCGCTTGGCGAGCTCGTCGACGCATTCACTTTCGTTGTATGCAGGAATGACACATGCAATCTTCTTCACTGCCACACTTTCCAGGGCGGGTTTCCGTTATTCCATAGGTTATTCAGCAGTTGCGCTTCTCGGTAAGTATCCATGGGCTGCCAGAAGCCGTTATGTTGATAGGCGGCAATTTGGTGCTCTTCGGCCAGGCGCAGCAACGGCTTTTCTTCGAGAATCGAGTCGTCCCCGTCGATGTAGTCGAAGACGGCCGGCTCGAAAAGGAAGTATCCGATATTGACCCAATCCTCAGTGCGGGGCTTCTCCCGGAACGTGGCGACCGCACCATCTTGCTCCAGGTCGATGACACCGAATCGGCTTGTCGGTTGGGTGGCCGTCATGGTGGCGATCTTGCCGTGCGACCGGTGGAACTTCAGCAAGGCGTGCACGTCGACATCCGCGATACCGTCGCCGTATGTGCAGAGGAACGTTTCACAACCGACGTACTTCTGTATGCGTTTGATCCGCCCACCGGTCATGGTGTCCAAGCCGGTGTCGGCAACGGTGACCTGCCAGTTGAACTCGTCGTGTGACCCGTGATAGCGGATGCTCGACTGGTCGCCGAGCGTAATGGTGAAATCGAGATTCGATGCCCCATAGTTCGAGAAATAGTTCTTGATGTATTCGCTTTTGTAGCCTGTGCAGACTACGAACTCGGAGATCCCGTAGTGGCCCAGAATCTTCATGATGTGCCACAGCACCGGCCGGCCGCCCACCTCGACCATCGGCTTGGGCCGGAACTCAGTCTCCTCACGCATTCGCGTGCCGAGCCCCCCGGCGAGCATCACGGCTTTCATTCTCTATCGACCCACCTCGAAGTGATCTGTCCCACGGCCGTTTCGCCACTGAGACGCCGGGCGGGTGACACACTAGCAACGCGGCGACGCGCCTGGTTGGGTTTTTGACGACCTCGTCCATATCACTTATCGGCATACAAGGGGAGTCTCCGATTACACGACGGGCCGGTTCTGGAGACGCACTTGAGCAGGACCGGGAGGATATCCTCGCCGCAGTTCGCCGGTACGCGGAGCGCAAGCTCGCGATATCTGATTTCGTACCCGGGGTAACTCCGGTGCCGGTATCGGGCAAGGTTCTGGATCCACAAGACTTTGCCGCGCTGGTCGACGCCTCTCTGGACGGCTGGCTGACCGCCGGCCGGTTTCACCCGCTCTTCGAGCGCTCCCTGGCCCGATATGTAGGGGCACGCGACGCTGTCTTCGTCAATAGCGGGTCCAGCGCCAACCTCTGCGCGTTGAGCGCCCTGACCAGCGCCAAGCTCGGCGCCGACAAGCGCTTCGGCAAACGGTCCCTGCAACCCGGCGACGAGGTGCTGACCGTCGCCGCCGGGTTTCCCACCACAGTCAACCCGATCATCCAGAACCAGATGCGGCCTGTCGTCGTCGACATCGAACTGGGCACCTACGACGCAATGCCGGATCGTCTCCGTGAAGCAGTGGGTCCCAAAACCAAGGCCATCATGATGGCCCACACCCTGGGCAATCCGTTTGATCTCGACCTCGTGCAGGAACTGTGCGACAAGCACGGCCTGTGGCTGGTTGAGGATTCGTGCGACGCTTTGGGCTCCACCTACAACGGTCAGCGAACAGGGAGCTTCGGCGATACCGCCACGGTGAGCTTCTACCCGGCCCACCACATCACCACAGGCGAAGGCGGGGCGGTGTTCGTCAAGTCGGCATTGGTACGCAAGCAGGTCGAGTCGTTCCGCGATTGGGGCCGCGACTGCTATTGCGCTCCCGGTATGGACAACACCTGCGAAAAGCGGTTCGAATGGCAGCTGGGCGAACTGCCCTTCGGCTACGACCACAAGTACATCTACAGCCACATCGGATACAACCTCAAAGCTACCGATATGCAGGCGGCGCTGGGCCTTTCACAGCTGGCCAAGCTGGACGGATTCGTCCAGGCGCGCAAAGACAATTTCGCTTACTTGACGTCGCTACTCACCGGCATCGACGGGCTGATCCTGCCGGTAGCCACGCCCAAATCGGAGCCGTCCTGGTTCGGTTATCCGATCACCATCGACCCCGCACACCCGGTCGACCGCACGGCGTTCATGCAGTTCCTCAACGAACGAAAGATCGGGTTCCGCCAGCTGTTCGCCGGCAATCTTCTCAAGCAGCCGGCCTATCGTGACGTTGACTTCCGGATCGTCGGGGACCTGGCAAATACCGAGATCGTGATGAACCGCACCTTCTGGGTCGGCACCTACCCGGGACTGACACGGCCGATGCTCGATTTCGTGGCGGAATCCATCCGCGAATACCTCGCCGAGGCATCGCGGTAGCCGTGCGCTACCTGGTCACCGGGCATACCGGATTCAAGGGGCCGTGGCTGACGCTGCTGCTGCTGAGCCGGGGGCACCGCGTGTCGGGTCTGGCCTTGGAGCCGGAGCCGGACGGGCTGTTCGCCCGAGGCGGGATCGCGGGGCTGCTCGACGCCGACCTGCGAGTCGACATCCGGAATCCGGGGGCGACGGCTGCCGCGGTCGCGGCGCTGACCCCCGATGTGGTGGTGCATTTTGCCGCGCAGTCGCTGGTCCGCGAGTCCTACCGCAATCCTCGCTACACCTACGAGACCAACGTCAACGGCACCCTCAACGTCCTTGAAGCGGTCGCCGCGGCCCCTTCGGTGCGGGCGCATGTGGTCATCACCACCGACAAGGTCTACCGCAACATCGGCCAGGAGGCCGGGTACGTCGAGACCGACCCCCTAGGCGGTGACGACCCATACAGCTCGTCGAAGGCTATGGCCGATCTGCTGACCCAATCATGGATCCGCAGCTTCCCCGGCTGCCCGACCGCCATTGCCCGCGGCGGCAATGTGATCGGTGGCGGGGACGCTAGTCGCGACCGTCTGCTGCCCGACCTGATGGCCGCCTATGCCAGCGGCCAGGCGCCGCTGCTGCGGTTTCCTAGTGCCGTGCGGCCCTGGCAGCACGCCCTTGATTGTGTCAATGGCTATCTGATGCTGGCCGACGCGCTGCTGGCTGGAAAAGGCTTGGGGGAGTGGAATTTTGGCCCTGGCCGCGAGAGCTTTGTCGAGGTCGGCGAAGTCGCCACACTGGCCGCCGAGATGTGGGGCGGCGGCGCGCACTGGGACGACCAGCCCGGCGAACACCCGCACGAGGCGAGCCTGCTGGCGCTCGACGCCGGCAAAGCACGGCGTGAACTCGGCTGGCACGATCGCTTGCAGTTCCGCGACGCGCTGGCCTGGACCGTCGACTGGTACCGCCGCGTGCACGACGGCGCCGACCCGCTGGAGCTGACCCGCGAACAGATCGCGGCGTTCGAGAGCCTGACGTGAGCGAATTCGACCTGCCACCGGAATCGCCGCTCCCCGGGCTGCTGCTGCGGCTGGTCCGTGACCAGCGTGTAGCGTTCCTCATCGTCGGGGCCATCAACACGGTTATCGGGTTGGCGATCTTCGTCGCGTGCTCGGAAACCGTGGGGCATTTTGTGGACGAGCGATTCGGCAGGGTGTCAGGATCGGTGGTGACCGTTGTCATCTCGCACGTGCTCAGTGTGCTGTTCGCTTTTGTGATGCAGCGGCGGTTTGTATTTCAGGTGCACGGCCACATCCTGCGTGACCTCGTGCGCTTCTGGAGTGTCTATTTGGTGGCCGGAGCGATCAACTTGGTCCTCTTGCCTATACTTGTTGAACTGGGTGTGCCTCGCATCCCGGCGGAGATCATCATCCTCGTTCCCCTCACGCTATTCAGCTATTTCGGCCACCGATACTTCTCGTTCCGGCGCAGCGCAAGCGACGTAAAAAACTAAATGCTTGCCGTCATCTTCGGGCCTGTCCGCATCCCTGTGTCAGCGCGGTCAATTGACCGGCACGCTGACAGAACCAATTATTCCTTGTAGGACAGTTGCTTTCGCATATTTAAACCCCGCTTGACGCGGCACTTCACGACAAATCTTGGTCAGTTCCTGGTCTTTTGTTGCTTGATCGTGTAATCGCCAAATTCTGCGATGGTTGAAAATTCACTGTTGAAATAACGGTTTAGTGTGTCGTTCGGGAGTTTCATAGAGTCTGGACCCCAAAAAAATTCGATTTGCGGTTTGTTCTCGAGCACACACAGGCCTGGGAGTGACCGCATTACTTGAACTGCCTTCTGCTGGGGCGCGCCGTCGAATAGCAGCGACCAACTGGTCGGATCATAGCCTGCTGGCAGCTTATGATCAGTCCAGAGGTAGAAGCTGGCCATTTCAGGATGTCCCACCAATGATTGGCACTGTGCCTCGATTTTGGCCACAGTTGCTTTTACGTTCGCTGCCTTATCGGGGCTGTCGCGGACCATTTCGGCGCCCCGGAGCCCGAGCGGGGTCGAGCCTTCGAATGCGGCGCGAACGTATTTAAATACTTGACTGACATGCAAACCCATCAAGATGGCAACACCCACGGCCGCAGTGGTTGCGCAGACTCTCGCCAGATGGGTCTTTGGGGCGTGTTGATTTCGGGTTGAGGCGACCCAGCGAATCCCATTCGCGATGCAGAGCATCCCGACAGGAATCAGCAACAGGCCTCCCCAATAAGATTGGACAAATGGTATGGGGAAGGCCTGCAATGTCTGCAATACCGCCATCGGTGGCAGTAGTGATCTGACGAAGGCAGTCCTTTCTTTTGCGGGCGGCTGGTTTGGGAGCCGGGCCAGTGCTGCCCAAGCAAAAGTGGCGAATACCAATGGGGAGAGATTATTCATTGGCATTGACACCGAGGTGACCATTGCGAGGCCGATGAGGAAACTCAGCGAAGCGCTCAGATAGATCCACCACACGCCCTGAAGAGATTCAAGGTTGCGTGTGGCGTACCAATAGCCGATCGCCCCCGCCACGGCTAGTAGGTCAAGGATGTAGGTCCAGCTAGGCAGCAGGAGGGGGAATGAGAGCAGGTTGGGAAAGCGCAGCGGTAATATTATTGTTCCATCGAGTATTGTGGATGGAGTGGTTCCGGCGGCCACGAGCACAAGGAAAACGGCTGCCCCGCAGAAGGCGAAACCTCCGCCCAACCACCATAATTCTCGAGAATCGCGCTGGTCAACTTCGCGGGCGCGCAGCGTGATTACAACGGCAAGCGCGGCTGCAGAAATATGGAATGCGAAATGGCGCGTCCACGGTTCGCTCAATTTTGAGTTCATTAGTAGCAGCGGGAGTGCCACAACGCCGAATTCGCCTAACGGCCTCACCCAGCGTATCCGCCTGAGCGCCGGATAAGTCACCACGGCTACGAGAGCAACCGCTGCCAGCGCGAATACGCCGATGTTGATCTTGATAAGTATCAGCGCCATCACGGCGCCCCCGAGTAGCGCGAGCGGTAACCGCGCGGTGTGTTCGCGGACAAAGCAGGCGAATACCACGATTACTGAGAGTAGAAGGGCAATGATGGCTGCAGGATGCATCGGTTCGCGGGCAAGACTGAAGAGCGCTAGAAATGTACAATATTGGGTCAATAATCCGATCATGGCACTACGGGTTATCCACCAGGCGGAAAGTCCGAACAGGACGCATGTCAGCACCCAGGCGAACAACGTCATCAAGCGGCTGTTGTCGTGCCCCACTTCGAATCCGGAGATGGAGAGCACTGAGCCCCAGAACTCGTAGTAGAAAGGACCGTAGCCGGTTGTTCCGTCGTAGTGCCAACCGCTATCGAGAAAAGACTTGAGGGAGAACAGGAAATAGCCCTCGTCGTCATTGTCGCGGAAGAATCCCGTAAAAATATGGTACCAGCCGATCATCGATGTAGCAGCTGTCATCGCTGCGAACGCGAGGACACCCAGAACGAGTCGGAAGCCGCGTTCCTGTGTGATCATCGCCCCGCTCCCAACGCCGCGTGGCCGTGCCCATCGACGGGCACACCGGACCACGACGGTGGTTCGGGCCGGCGAAATGAGCGCAGGGTAAGACAGACTTGGCCACAACCACCGACGATGCACACGTCCTACTCGAATTCCGGTGATGAAGTTGGCATACTTGTGGCCTCAACCTCTATGTATGTATGTGCGCTTTTCCTGGCGTGGCCAATGTATAGGCCACATGGCCCGCATGCTCTGTTTTACTGGTATCGCTTGCCGCTGAAATTCGGCCTGAGGCTTGACTTAGGTCATGGTCGGCGAGTTTCGGGACTGCCGAGTCGTTGACCTGCAGTTTGACTGGCTTAGTGCGCCGCTTGGGGTGCTAAGCGGGTAGTTTCGGGCGGTGGCGAACCTGCGGAAGGTGCGTACCGCTGACGAGTCCCCGTTTCTGAGTCAGGTGGACTCATTCACTGGGAACACGCCATCCGGTCTAAGTTTCACCGCACCCGCGACTCCATCGAAGCGCACCTGACCATCGTCTTCGCCGCCCGCCGGCGCACACAACATTCAGGAACGCAACGGCCTGGCCATCGCCAAGGCGATCAAGCAACTACGCCCGCTGCGCTCAGCGACCATCGCTATCAACGGCACCGCCGCGACCTTCCCACCCGAGCGGTGGCCCGCGTCCTCTGTTTACTGGAATCGGTTGCCGTTGAAATTCAGCAGGTGAGGGATGCTAGCTGCGCATTATTGACGGAGCGTGTGCTGAAGACGGTGTAAATGGGCCGAGCGGGTTTGAAGCGATCCTGCTGATCGCCAACCACATCGTCACCATGCTGCCGGTCTGGTCACGATGGCGACGACGACACCAATTCCGAGCCCGAAATCCCCACGGCCTGACGCCGCGAAACCAATTCTTCAGATCTACGGCTGCAGTATCAGCCGGACCGCTGGCTGTTTACGGTTGACGTGTCGACATCAAAGGCGCGAACGCCGGTAGTTGGTTGACCAGCTCTTCGTGCGTAGGAGGCGAGGATTACGATGCAAGTGACCAGCCACCAGAAGCCCGTGAACACCAGAGTGGTCCCAACGATCGGTGTGTAACCGGTTATACCCCTGGCCCCGAACTGCGCATAGATGGGAATCTGGACCGGGGAAATGAAGGCGAGTGGCAGAAGTGCGATACTGAATGCCACGGCCAGACTTACGCAAATCCCGGGCGCACGCCGACGATCACCTCCGGCTGCGAACTGATCGAATATCCCGCTGCCCGGTGGCCCGTCAGGGTCGCGGACGACGATCGCTGCTATCGGCAAGACGAACACCAGATAGTAAATATTGGTGAACGGTGGAAAAAGTGCGGCCGTCGGCAACAGGACCACACCTGCCATCACCGGGGGGATACGCCTCCCGATCAGCAGCACGGCGGCAACAATGACGACGAGCGTGCCGTACGCGATCAGCGATCGCGTACCAGCAAAGTAGCCGTCAGGAACTGCGCCGGTCTGGAAGAATTTGACCGAGCTTGCGATCAATTGGAAAAGAGTGCTGAACGATGCGTTCTGTGAGCCACCGTCCCCGCCGTGGTCGCCGTATCCGATGAGGCTATCGATTGATTGCGCGATTGTCGTCGGAAAATCTCGGGGCCACAGCGCAAAGGCGCCGATGCTGAAGAGCGCGGCGCCACCGAAAGCGATGCCACTCCATTTCCATTGCCGCGCTGCCAATAACACCACACCAAGGACAACGAACTGCGGCTTGATCAACGTGGCCAGGATCACCATCATCGCAACGAGTGCCCACCGCTGCCGCCGCAATGCCACAAGAAAGACCAGCCCGATCGGCACCAAGAATCCAGCCGAATTCCCCGTATCGACCGCAGCCCACGCCGGAATGGCAGCCGCACCCAGCGCAACGATGATCACCGCCCAGTCCAGACCACGCGCGGTGCGGGCTGCCCACATAGCGGCGGACATGACAGCTATCGCCAGGGCAATCAGATAGCCGACCAGCGCGATGACCGGCACACCCAGCCAGCGGCCGGGAAGCGCGAACAACAAATGCGGGATATAGGCAGCCGCCGGATAATTCCCCGTCGCCGGACGATCCAATTGAGGCAAGGAGTATTGGTAGTCGAACGGGTTTGGTTGCATACCGACCAGCGACGCCGTCACATGGTCTGTGAAACAGTGCCGACCGATGTTGACCGCCCCACGGATGTAACAATCCTCGGGTACGGCGGCCATCAGAGATGAAAGCACGTCGACCGCGAAATACTGCGTCAGAACGTAGCCCACCACCGCCGATACAGCAGACGCCAACAGCACCGTGCCCAGCAAGATCGTGCGCTCCGTTTGAGAGGCGGCCGCTGCCAGGACCCCTCTCATCGGCAGTTTTTCATTAGAACTTGCCCCATATAAATCGTCTCGCCGAGTCCGGATTCCATCGATGTGAACGCACCCAACGTCGTCAGCTTCCATTCGGTGAGGGGACAATGAGGTGACAATACTTGCAGTTAGGCCTTTGATCACACCTACCGCGAACCCGACCGCGGAAAAGGACGCCCCAGGTGGGCGCCCTGATCGACTCGGCGAGCAAAGGGGTGCCCTTCGGGCTGCGGGAGATGATTACCCTGGGCCGCGCGCTCACACGCTGCGCCGCCGATATTCGACGAAATCAACGGGTGGCGCAGGCATAGTCGAAAGCCCACGACAACGTGTGGATGGACCGGCGGGCAGTCCACCTTCCGAACGATCCCGCGGCTTCGCGGCCCGTATACACCCGCTAGGCCGCTCGGCCTCGCGGAAATCCGCACTCGTGGTGTTGAGCGGTGCGTCCTTGTAGAAGCTGGTCCGCGTCGTGCGATGACTGGGTTTTTGCTATCGGGTGTGGCAGCTTTGGATAAAGCTGCTCATTGCGGGTCTTCCCGTCCTGCCTCATGTGCTGAGGGCATGCTCATCGATCAGGCCTGCGAATCGACACATTCTCGGGCAGTCGTGTTACGGCTCGCTGAACTCGACTCCAATGGGCGCGAAAAGCCCGGTATTTGACATCGCTGTGAATTAGATTGTCGAGCCATGACCATGCCTAGCCAGCCGGCGGTCTCCGTCGTGGCACCGTGCTTCAACGAGGAGGCGGTGCTGCCGGAGTTCTTGCGCAGGGTCGGTGCGGTTCTTGACGCGATGGGCGGATCCAGCGAGGTAGTGCTGGTCGACGATGGCTCCCGGGACACCACCTGGGAGGTGATGTCCAAGGCCGCCGCAGACGACCCGCGCATCGTGGCTGTGCAGTTGATGCGGAATCATGGCCACCAATTGGCGCTCACCGCTGGGTTGAGTGTGTGTCGCGGCGAGCGGATTCTGATCATCGACGCCGATCTGCAGGATCCGCCCGAACTGCTGCCGGACATGTTGGCGCTGATGGATGGCGGCGCCGACGTCGTGTATGGCCAGCGCCGTACACGTGAGGGCGAGGGTCTGTTCAAGAAGCTCACCGCCAGAGTTTTTTACCGCACGCTGAGTCGGATCACCGAAGTCGAGATCCCGCACGACGCGGGCGATTTCCGGTTGATCAGCCGTGAAGTCCTTGACCTGCTGATCAGCATGCCGGAGCGACATCGATTCATACGCGGCATGATCGCCTGGATCGGTGGTCGGCAGGTCCCGCTGATCTACGACCGCAAGGCCAGAGTGGCCGGGGAGAGCAAGTACCCGTTCAGAAAGATGGTGAAATTTGCGGCCGACGCCCTGACCGGCTTTTCGGTTGCCCCGCTGAAGTTATCGACCAGTATCGGCTGGTTCATGGCAGCGGCCGGGTCGTTGTTCACGGTTTACACGATACTGGGGACGCTGCTATGGGGGCAGACGGCGCGCGGCTGGGCGTCGCTGATGGCTGTGCTTTGTCTGCTGAGCTCTATGCAGTTTCTGATGTTGGGCGCCTTGGGCGCTTATCTCGGCCGGTTGTACGACCAGAGCAAAGGCCGACCCCTTTACATGATCAGAGAGGTCACCTGCACAGGTGACCGGCCCGTCGAGCCGCTTCGTGGGCTCGGCTGGGGGCATCGGAATTCATGACATCCGGCGTGGAGTCAGGACATGGCGAGGTCGGCGGCCCCACGGCAGGTATCACAGGTGCGCCCGGGCGGCTGCTGCGGCTGATCCGGGACCAGCGCATCGCCTTCGTCATGGTCGGAGCGACGAATACGGGTATCGGAACGGCCTGCTACGCCCTGTTCCTGTGGATGCTGCCCAAGGGGGGCATGAACTATATGGTCGCGTTACTGGGGGCGCACATCGTTTCAGTGCTGTGCGCATTTGTACTGCATCGCAGGTTCGTATTCCGGGTTCGCGGACACGTTATGCGTGATCTGGCGCGGTTCGAATTGGTCAATATTTCCTCGCTGGCTTTTAACTTCGTTATGCTGCCGGTGCTGGTTGAGGGGCTCGGGTGGCAGCCGCTGCTGTCACAATTCGCGATTGCTGGAGTGCAGGTCATCTACAGCTGGTTTGCCCATCGCGACTTTTCGTTTCGGCGTGCCCGGTGAGCCCGCGCGTCTCGGTCGTCATTCCGGCCTACAACAGCGTTGCGTTCATCGATGCCACCATGCGCTCGATCCTCGGTCAAACTTTCACCGACTTCGAACTGTTGGTCTCCGACCACAGCTCAACTGACGGCACCTGGGAGGCGTTGCAGAAGTACTCTGCTGACCCGCGAGTCCGATTGAGTCGCTTGGCTTCCGGTGGAGGAGGAGCGGCGAACTGGAATGCCGTCACCGCTCGTGCCGCCGGCGAGTTCGTGAAGCTGGTTTGTGGCGATGATGTGCTGTATCCGGAATGTCTTGCGGCGCAGGTGGAAGCGCTGACAGCGAATTCGTCGGCGGCGCTCGCGGCCAGTCGCAGGGACGTGATCGACGCGGCCGGCGGGATGGTACTGCGTAATCGGGGGCTGGCAGGACTCAAGGGTGCTGTTGGCGGGGGGGAGGCGATTCGGCGGACTGTTGTGGCTGGCACCAACATATTTGGCGAGCCCGCATCCGTGCTGTTCCGGCGGGCGGCGCTGATTGATGCTGGCGGCTGGGACGGGCGACAAGCGTTTCTGCTGGATTTGGCTGCGTATTGCGCCGTGCTATTGCGAGGTGACTTGGTGGTGGTGCCACGGCCACTCGCTGCGTTCCGGATCAGCGATTCGCAGTGGAGTGTGCGGTTGGTGCGCACCCAAGCAGAACAATTCATCGCGTTCTTCAAGAAATTCGCGGCGGAGAACCCCGGCGTAATCGGCAGCCGCGACGTGTTGGTCGGCAGTACGCGCGCGCATGCGAATGCTTTTGCGCGCCGGGCGGTATATATTCGGCTGGATGACCGGATGCGCAGTCAATTAAATAGCAAAAGTGTCGGAGAGGGACGGCATCCGGTGGGTACGTGATCTCGCTCTGCGCGCTTGTTTGCAGCAGTTTTCGCGGTTTACGGTGTTATCGCAATTCTTGTATATTTCAACGGTTGGAATGATAGTGTGATAACTGAGGTTTTCGGGCTCTTTTGAAGTAAATGTGGTTCCCCACCGCAGTTCGTAGCGGGTGGCGAATTCGAAGAACGCGCGCATTTCACCGTAGGTCACCAGGCACTCGTCAAAGACGAGGATCGATCCCTACGAAGCGGTCCTTGCAGGTTTCCAGCGCGTGCAGGCAGCTTTGGCAGGTCCAGGTCTAGGTCCATGTGGAACAGCCGAATCGGCGCGCCGGGGTGCTTGACAAGGAACGGCGCCAGGGTGTTGTAGGTGCTGCCCTTGACGTACTGGACGTCGCGCCCGAGCGTGTCGGGAACACCCGTCGCGGACAGTGACGCGGTATCGCGCGGGAACCGTTGTGACGTGGGATCGGACAGCGAGAACGTGCTCTGCTTGATGAGGAACTGTCTTCGATCTGCCAGTGCTCGCCAGTCCCTCGAAGGTGTCGAGGCCGTACACCCTGCGGCCCGATGCCTGCGATGTCAGCCGTGTCGACCAGCCGAGCCAGACGCCGAGGTCGAGGAGAAGTTCACGGAATTCTCGGGCAACTGGGAGGCTTCCCACAACATGGGTGGCTAGGAATCCGGCAGCTGCGCAGCTCGGTCAGAGGCTAAGTGGGGGCGGTCGGCGGATTTCGACCACCACCGAAACGACACTGGTCAAAGGCCTGCGCAAGAATTTGGCTCCCGAGTGGTGACAGCGTTGCCGCTGCGGCGGACAGCATCGAAGAATTCGCCCGGCGGCGTCAACGGGGTGTGGCGACCGAATTCTCGCGCAGGCGGCGATCCTCGCGGTTAGCACAATCCTCAGCATTTCGGCCACCGGGACTTCTCGTTCAGGCACAGCGCGAGCGATGTAAAGGACTGATGGCTCCACGCTGCGTGGTCAGTCGCCTGCGAGCGCACGGTCAGCTAGCGCGCCCATCACGGGCGCCAGTATCCGGGAGTACTCCGCGGTGAGGTGGCTGATGTCGAAGTAGACCAAGGTGTTGCCGATTATGACGGGGCAGCGGTTGTTGGTGCAAAACAGGTCGGTGAGGTCGGCGTAATACCCGCCAGCGGCTGTAGCGGCGACCTTTTCGGCGGAGATGCCAGATTGGCTGAGGGGGGATAGTGCGCAGGCGGCGGCGACTGTCAGGTGGCTGGCCAGACATTCTGGTACATCGGTTTGTGGGATGGGAATGGGGCCCAGGACGAGGACCTGAGCGCCGGTGCTGCGCAGATCGCCGATCAAACGAGTGAGGCTGGCCAGCCAGATGGGGTCGAATGGCGTGAAACTTTGGCCCTTGTAGACGCCGCTGTAATTGCGCTGGAGGCTGAGGACGATCAGTCGGGGGTGTTCGGTGCGAAGTCGGGACATGATGGCTGTGCGCCACACCGCGCACTCCCGGTATTCCCTTGTCGGGTCCGGGATCTCGAGGGGTAAGTCCAGCATTGGGCATCCGCGTTTGGACAGCGATTCCAGGCGCCAATGCCGCTGATTCGCGATCTGGCCGAAGGCCGGGTTGAACATCGCGGCGTGGGAGTCGCCGATCAGGGCGACAGTTTCGGGGGACGCCAGATCACCACTGGCGCACTCAGGCTGCGCCACCTGATTGATGGTGCTAAAGCAGGTGTCGGCGATAAAGGTCTTGATGCCTTTGCTGTTCGCGTCGGCCAGGGGCGGGGTGAGGTTGACCGGGACTGCCGTGAGGTTGGCGGATTCGGCGACGGCGGCGTGAACCTGGGCGAAGACGTTGTGGACGGCGGTGTCGTAGGCGCTGATCGGGGCGCCGGGCGGGATGGTCGGCGCGGTGATGACCAGCGGTGTGGCAGGGGCACCCCGGCCGATCGGTGATGGGATAACGAATAGGAGCGCGCTGCTGACGGTGACGGCGAGCGCGGTCGATAGTGCGCCGAGCCCGAGACTGCGCCAGGGTGAGTTACGGATACCCGGACTGAAGCGCAGTGGATTTTCCAGATAGCGCAGTGTCAGCGCGGCCAGGACGGCGCTGACCGCGGCAGCCGCCAGCCGCGCTGGTAGTCCGAGTGGATGACCCAGTGCGATGGGAGTGAGTATGAGAACGGGCCAGTGCCAGAGGTACCAGGAGTAGGAGATCTGGCCGATGGCGCGCATGGGCGCCAGTCCCAGCAGACGCCCGCATCCTGCGGTGGGTGTTGCGCAGCCGGCGGTGATGACGAGGGCCGCGCCGAGTGTGGGCACCAGTGCTGCGGTGCCGGGGTATGGGGTGTCCGGAGTCAGCAGGGTGCATGCGGCCAGGATGAGGGCCAGACCGGCCAGCCCGATGGCGGCAGCAAAGCGTGCATCCAGGCGGCGCCAATAGCCGGCGGTCAGGGCCACGACGCCACCCAAGCCCAACTGCCACGCCCGGTTCGGCATGAGGTAGAACGCCGGCTCGGGCCAAGCTTTGGTGACCGCCAAGCAGACCGAGAATGACACGATCGTGGTAACGGTCAGAACCGTGAGATACGGCCACAGTGACCGAGTGGCTTCGGTCCTGCTGCGGCGTCGGAACAGCCGGACTAGCCAGGCTGTGCCCAGGATCAGTACCGGCCACACCAAGTAGAACTGTTCCTCGACGCCCAGTGACCAATAGTGCAGGAACGGCGACGGATCCCTGGAAGCGAAGTAGCCGGTTTCCTGTCCGGAGAACCAGATGTTGGAGACGTACAGTGCGCTGGCGATGCACGCCTGGATGACGGCCCGGATCTGCAACGGGTTCATCAGGATTGCCGAGACGGTCACCGTGATGATCGCGACCATCGCTGATGCCGGCAGCAATCTACGTGCCCGCGCCCCGTAGAAGCTGCGCAACCGGACGCCCCCGGTGGTGCTTGCTTTGCGCCACAGCAACCCGGTGATCAGGAAACCGGAGATGACGAAAAAGACATCGACGCCGACGAATCCGCCGCTGATCCCGGGCACCGCAGCGTGGAATAGGACCACGGCAATGACGGCAACCGCGCGCAAGCCCTCGATGTCCGGGCGGAAATGGTGATTCTCCGCATTCGCCGAGTAGCGGCCACTGTGGCTATTTTGCATTTCGGCGCGACCTTACCCGTACAACCGTTCGGGCTTGCGGATAGCCGTGCTCGTTGGGTTTGTAGAACGCTTACGTGGCCGTCGCGAGTCCGGTATTAATGACCGGTGCCGCACGACCGGAAGGCCACCACACGGCCATGAATATTGTGCTGTCGAGTTACGGTGGCCGGGGCGATATCGAGCCCGCTGTTGTTGTCGGCGATGAGTTACAACGCCGGGGACACGATGTACTGATGGTGGTCCCACCCAACCTGGTCGGTTTCACCGAGGGCGCCGGGCTCCCCGCCGTTGCCTATGGGCTGGACTCGAAGGAAATCCTTGAGCTGCAGTGGCGCTACTTCACGCTGTACGGCCGCACGCCTTGGAGGCTCAAAGAGCTCAACCGGATGGCTACCGAGACGGCGCAATTCGCCGCCGAATGCTGGGCGGCGATGACCAGAACACTGGCCTCGGTGGCGCAAGGGGCCGACTTGCTGGCCACCGGACTGATCTTCGAACAGCCCGCCGCCAACGTGGCGGAGGCGCAAGGCATTCCGTTAGTCACCCTGCACTACTTCCCGTACCGGGCGCACGGCCAGCTCATGCCGATCATCCCAGCGCCGCTGAGCCGCATGGCGATGACCGTCAATGAATGGACCGCCTGGCGCGGAACCCGCAGGGGCGAGGATGCGCAGCGCCGTGAACTTGGACTGCCTGAGGCCACTGCTCCGGTGCACCGGCGCATCGCCGGCCGAGATTCGCTGGAAATACAGGCGTACGACGAACTGGTCTTTCCCGTCCTGGTATCCGAATGGGCTCGATGGGGCGATGAACGGCCATTTGTCGGGGCATTGGCGATGGCATCGCCGACGGCCGCTGACGAAGCGGTGGCGACTTGGATTGCTGAGGGAACCCCGCCGGTTTTCTTCGGATTCGGCAGCGTTCCAATCGGATCACCGGCCGACACGGTGGCCATGATCGCCGCGGCGTGTGCGCAACTGGGGGTTCGCGCGATCATCGGCGCCGGCGGAACCGACTATGGAGGCGCCCCCCGGTTCGAGCAGGTGAAGGTTGTCGGACAGGTGAACTACGCGAGCATCTTCCCGATGTGCCGGGCGGTGGTGCACCACGGCGGCTCGGGGACTCTGGCGGCGTGCCTGCGCGCGGGCGTGCCGCAGGTGGTGCTCTGGACGCTGCCCGATCAGCCGTTCTTCGCGGCTCAGGTGAAACGTCTGAAGGTGGGTGTCGGGCGGCGGTTTTCCACGACCACTGAGAAGACCTTGGTCAAGGATTTGCGCAAGGTTCTGGCCCCCGAGTGTGCGGCACGGGCCCGTGGGCTGGCGCCGCAGATGACCACGCGCGCTCAGGCCGTCGCGGCCGCTGCGGACCGCATCGAGGGGTTCGCCCGGCGGCGTGGAATCGGATGAATGGCCCCGCGCCGCGCGCCGTGGTTGACCGGGCCGCTTTTGATCGGGAATGGCACAGCACGGCGCCACTGAGCTGTGCCGAAGGCGAGCTTGATGTCGTGCTCATTGTCTTGGCCGCGCGCGGCATCACCACGACCCAGTAGGTGCGTGATCGGGTGAACCGTTGCACCGATACCGATCGTTGCGAGAAGTGGATCAATCGCCGCTACCGCCACCAGTCTCGACTTGGCCCTGCGCCCCGCCTGATCACGGGCGCGGCGCGTCGCCCGCAGCCCAATCTCCGAGATTTCCTGCCGGAGGGCGCCGTTGCTGGTTTAGACTCCCCGCGACTGGAGCGGGGACTGTGTGAAGCCCTGACGTGGTAGCTAGGGAAACCGAGGGGCTGGACCTGCGATGACAAGAGGCGTGTTTGGTCGCACAGACGCCGAGATCGATCTCATGGTCCGGGGCATGCGGTCGGGGATCGCGGTGGTCGGCTTCGGCTATATCGGTACGGTGATCGGCGCCGTACTGGCCGATCGCGGCTGGCCGGTGACTGGAGTCGACGTCCGCGAACACGTTGTCGACGAGATCAACGCGGGCCGCAGCCACGTGCCGGAGCCGGGGCTCGGCGAACTGGTGGCCAACAACGTCGGCGTCGGCAGGCTGCGCGCGACAACCGATTTCGCCGCCGTCGCAGATAACGACTTCATTGTGGTGACCGTCGGGACACCGCTGGGCCCCGACTACGAACCCATTGTCGACGACATCACCGCCGCGGCCCGTGCCGTCGGCGGGCACCTGCGGCCCGGGCACCTCGTGATCCTCAAGAGCACGGTGCCGCCCGACACCACTGAAACCCTCGTCAAGCCGGTCCTGGAAGA
This sequence comes from Mycolicibacterium rhodesiae, assembly GCF_002086695.1. Lineage (GTDB taxonomy): Bacteria > Actinomycetota > Actinomycetes > Mycobacteriales > Mycobacteriaceae > Mycobacterium > Mycobacterium rhodesiae. The sequence goes on along the minus strand of NZ_MVIH01000015.1, from coordinate 50,424 downwards.
GGTCTCGGGGTTGACCGCCGGTGTCGACTTCGGGCTGGCGTTCTGCCCTGAGCGCCTCGCGGAGGGCGTGGCGATCCGTGAGCTGACCTCGATCCCCGTCGTCGTCGGTGCCGTCGACGAACGCAGCGCCCGCGCCTGCGCCATGCTGTGGCGGCACGCCCTCGGCGTGGAATCGATCATCGTCGACGACCCCCGCACTGCCGAGATGGTCAAACTCGCGTGCAACACGTGGATCGACCTCAACGTCGCAATGGCCAACGAGATGGCCAAGATATGCGACCGGCTCGGCATGGACGCGCTGCAGGTCATCTATGCCGCCAACTCAATGCCCAAGGGCATGCACAACGTCAACATCCTGCATCCGAGCATGGGCGTCGGCGGCTACTGCCTGACCAAGGATCCGTGGTTCGTCAACCACCTGGGCCAGAACCTCGGGCTGGAGCTCTCCATCCCTCGCACATCACGGACCGTCAACGACACCATGCCCACCTACACCTACGGGCTGCTGACGGATCTACTCACCGGACAGGGCAAGGCGATCGAGACCAGCAAGATCGCGGTGCTGGGCATCGCGTTCAAGAACAACACCGGAGACTGCCGGCTGACGCCGACCAGATATGTCGTCGAGCTGCTGGAAGCGTCCGGATGTGAACTGAGCGTGCATGATCCGTGGGTGCCGGACGAGGAGGCCTACACCGTGACGAAGGTTCCGCTGACCGCCGATATCGAGTCCGCGGTGAAAGACGCCGACGCCCTGGTGGTGCTGGCCGGGCACCGCGAATTCCACCAGATCCCGCTGACGCGGCTGGCCGAGCTGACCGCCGTCGGATGCATATTCCTCGATGGCAGAAACAGTTTCGACCCCGCGGCGGCACGTGCCGCAGGCTTCATCTACAAGGGGATCGGCCGTTAATGGCACACATCGTGGTCACCGGTGGGTACGGGTTCGTCGGATCGCATCTGGTCACCAGGCTGTTGGACCGCGGGGACTCGGTCACCGTGTTCGATTTTGCGAAGAACACCCGCGACAGCAGCATCGACTTCGACAGTTATCCCAATTTTTGCTTCATACAAGGTGATGTCACCGATTTCGCCGCGCTCGAAGCTGTGATCACCGCTGATATCGACACGGTCTTCCATCTAGCGTCGGTCGTCGGAGTCAACAAATATGTCGAGAACCCGCTGCGCGTGGTGGACGTCAGTGTGATCGGCACCCGCAACGTTCTAGAGCTGGCTCATAGGTACGGCACGCGGGTCGTGTTCACCAGTACCTCGGAGGTCTACGGCAAGAACCCCGCAACGCCGTGGCGCGAGGACGATGACCGGGTGGTCGGCTCCACCCGCACCGCCCGCTGGAGTTACAGCACCAGCAAGGCCATGGCCGAACACATGGTGTTCGCGATGCACGACACCTACGGGCTGCCGGTGACGGTGGTGCGGTTCTTCAATGTGTATGGGCCGCGACAGAATCCGATCTTCGTGGTTTCCAAGAGCATTCACCGGATTCTCAACGGTCTGGATCCACTGCTCTACGATTCGGGCAACCAGACCAGGTGTTTCACCTACGTCGACGACGCGATCTCCGGGACTTTGCTTGCGGCAGACAGTGATTCGGGAATCGGCGAGCTGTTCAACATCGGCAGCATGATCGAAACGAATATGCGTGACGCCGTCGACCTGGCGATCAAGATCGCCAATGTCGAATCGGTGTCGAGCACCGTCGCCTTCAATACCGCCGAACAGTACGGTGCACGCTACGAGGACATTCCGCGCCGCGTCCCCGATTCGACCAAGGCACAGCGGGTGCTGGGCTGGAAGCTGGAGGTCGACCTCGAAGAGGGACTGCGCCGCACCATCGAGTGGGCCCGGGCCAATCCGTGGTACCTCGAAGAAACGGCAGGCTAGGGCGTAAAGCCGGAACCGGCATGAAATTCGTATTGGCGAATTGGGGTTCGCGGGGCGAAGTGGAACCCTTTGCGGCACTGGGCCGTGAACTGGTGCGCCGAGGGAACGAGGTGTGTTTAGTGGTCGCGCCCGACCTGGTCGAGTTCGCTACGTCCGCCGGTCCGGAGGCGGTCGCCTATGGCCCGGCCGTGCGGGAGATCATCGAGCCGCACCAGGACTACTTCAAGGTGCTCTTCACCAAACCCTGGCGGGTCCGGGAACTGGGCAGACTGGTGCGCGAGTTTTCAACTCCTCTCGACCGGCACCGGGAAGAGGCGGGCAAGACGCTGCTGGCGTTGGCGAAGGGTGCCGACGTGCTGGTCACAGGCATGAATTACGAAGGCATTGCCGCCAATGTCGCGGAGTATCACCGCATTCCATTCGCGACGTTGCACCACTTTCCACTGCGGATCAACGGCCAGGTGCTCCCTTTGCTACCGGCGAAGTTGGGCCGCACGGTGATGACGGTGGCCGACGGGATGGCGTGGCGAGGGCATCGAGTCGATGACGATGCGCAGCGTCTCGCGCTCGGCCTGCCGAGGGCGGCTGCCCACTGGACGCGCCGGATCGCGGACAGCGGCGCGCTCGAACTCCAGGCCTACGACGCGGCGTGTTTTCCAGGGCTCGCACAGGAATGGGCGACATGGAACCTTCAGTCGCCACCGCAACGGCCTTTTGTCGGAGGACTGACCCTCGAATTGCCCGCCGTTGACGACCAGGACGTCTCGTCGTGGGTCGCTGAGGGGACCCCGCCGGTCTTCTTCGGATTCGGCAGCATGCCGATCGAATCCGCCGACGACACCGTCGGCATGATCGCCGGAGCCTGCGCCCGGCTAGGGGAGCGGGCACTGATCGGGGCAGGCATGAACGATTTCAGTGGCGTTCCGTATTTCGAGCACATCAAAGTGGTGGGGACGATCAATTACGCGGAGATTTTCCCGTCTTGCCGAGCGATCGTGCACCATGGCGGCTCGGGAACCACCAACGCGGGTCTGCGTTCAGGGCGCCCGACGATGATCCTGTGGATGCTGCCCGATCAGATGTTCTGGGCAGGCCGGCTCAAACGGCTGAAGGTGGGCACCGGGCGGCGCTTCTTGGCGACCACCGAGAAGACTCTGGTCAAAGACCTGCGTGAAATTCTCAATCCGGAACACGTTGACAATGCGCGTCGGCTTGCGGCGCAGATGACCACATCCGCTGCCAGTGCGGCGAACGCGGCGGATTTGCTGGAGAACTACGCGCGTTCCCACGGTCGTTGACACCAAACCGTCAGCCTTGAACACCTCCGGATTCGGCGGCGACACGGTAACCGCGGATTGCCAGCGGGCTGATGACGACAATTCCCAACGTCGTCCAGGCCAGACCGATGAGCAGCTGTGATGCCGGGAAGCCGCCCTGGGAGAGTATCCGCATCGAATCGACGATCGGCTCCATCGGCTGGAATCGGAGCAGTGGCCACATCCACGAGGGCAATGACTCGATCGGGGGCGAACCGGAGCTGGCGAACACCGCGGTGATAGCGGGCAGCGCGAGCCAGATGAGTACGGTTCCGTCCTTGGCGCGCACTGCGACTGCAATCACCATCAGCGAAAAAACGATCACCACCAGCACCGGGACCAGCAGGAACAGCAGTAGGGAGACCACATTGCCGTGGAAGCGAAGCCCAAGCCCGATACCGACGATGAGGATCACCGCGGTACTCGCCAGCGTCCGGATGGCCTCGGCGAGCATCCTGCCGATCAGGGCGCTGGCGCGGTGGACTGGCAGCGCCCACAGCTGACTCAGCAGACCGGAGTCGCGTTCCAGGCTCATGGCGAGACCGGCCGCGAGCGCGCCGGAGAATGCGCCGGCGATGGCGCACGTCGGCACCAAACCGTAGAGGCTGTCGGTTCCGGTGATGTTCAAGACCGATTTGCCGACCAACAGGTAATAGGTGATCAGCAGGAACGTCGGGAACAGCACGGATTGGATCGGCACCACCGGGGCACGGCGCCACTTGGTGAGCAGCTGGCCGGCGAATACCAGACTCTCGTTGAACACGGAGCCCCGCAGAGGTGTGCCAGTGATCATGCCGGCTGCCTCTGCAGCCGTACCGCGGTCACTCCGAACACCGCCAGCAACCCGACACACCATCCCAGGGTGGTCATCAGGTTGCCCAGTTCGACGTGGCCGGAGGCCAGCCCCCGCAGCGTTTCTGTCACCTGGGAGACCGGCTGATACCGCACGAACCCGTGCAGCCAGCTCGGAAACGACTCCACCGGTGCCATTCCGGTGGACAGCATCGTCAGCAACAGTTGGGGAACCAGCAAGACTTGGCTCGCCCCGCCTTCCCGCGCCATTGTCGACCCGGACATCCATACCCCGGCGGCATCCGCCGCCAGCGATAGTCCGAGTGTCAGCGCCAAGACCAGCAGGATGAAGGTCGACAGATAGACAGGGTCGCTGAACAGCCGGAAGCCGAACGCATATCCGACACCGATGGTGGCGGCCAGTGCGATGGCACCCCGGATGAGGCAGTACAGCATGCGTGCGGCCAGCGGTGCCACCGTCGAAATGGGCATGGACCGGAGCCGAACACCAAGCTCGGAGTCGTGGTCGCGCGCCGCCCGGTCAACGGTAGTCAGAGCACCGAGCAGGGTGACCTGCACAATGATGACCGGCAGCAGGTATTGGGAGTAGCTGACCGTACCGGTGCTGATCACATTGCGTAGTGCGAGGTCGAAGACGACGAAATTGCCGACGGGCGCCAGCACCGCGAATGGCAGGTCGTTGCGCAGCGTGTAACGGACCATGCGTCCGGTCAGAATCGCTACCGCCGTCACGCGGTAATACTGCCTGTGAGATGGAGGAAAACCTCGTCCAGGGATGGCTTGCGTAGGGAGATATCAGCCAGCTCAACGTCGAGCTGATCGACCCGGCGGAAGACCTCGGACATCATCGCCATGCCGTTGGAGGCGAGTACCGAGACGGTGTTGGACTCTTCATCGGCCTCGGCGTCGTCGAGATCGCTAAGGACAGCCATGATCCTGGGCAGGTTGGCGGGGTCCACCGGGCTGACCGTGCAATAGCTGAATCCCACCCGGCGCTTGAGGTCGTCTGCGGTACCGCTGGCGATCACTCTGCCACGGTCGATGACGACGATCGAGTCGCTCAGCATGTCGGCTTCTTCGAGATATTGCGTGGTCAGCAGGACGGTCACGCCGTCTGCCGCCAATGACGACACCAGATCCCAGACGGTGCGCCGGCTCCGCGGGTCCAGCCCGGTGGTCGGCTCGTCGAGGAACAGCACCTTGGGCGGAACCACCAGAGCGGCGGCGATATCGATGCGCCGTCGCATTCCGCCGGAGTACGTGTCGACGGTACGATCGGCGGCGTACTCCAGGGCGAATTGCGCAATCAGCTCATCGGCTCGTACACGGGCATCCTTACGGCGCATTCCGTGCAGCCGGGCGAACATCACCAAGTTCTCCCGCCCGGTCAGATGCCAGTCGAGCGCTGCGTGCTGTCCGGTCATCGCGATGGATTCCCGTACACGGCTGGGTTGTTCGACCACATCGAACCCCGCGACGACCGCCCGGCCATAGGTTGGCCGGGTCAGCGTGGACAGAATGTTGATGGTAGTGGTCTTTCCTGCGCCGTTTTGTCCGAGCAAACCGCAGATCGATCCGGTGGGGACGAAAAAACTCACGTCCTGCAGTGCGAGGACGTCACCGCCGAACGTCTTTGCTACCCCGTCAACCTCGATCACGAGGACTTACCATAGCGTCAGTTTGCATAGACGGAGCCGCTTCCGGCAACCCGGCAACACACATGCCCGCTACTTGCTGATCCAGTCGAGTAGCGCACGCATGCCCTGCTCCAGTGACCATGCCGGACGCCAGCCGAGTTGACTGGCCGCCAGCTCGATGTCGCAGCGCGCGGCGCGGACATCACCGTCCCGGTATTTCCCGACGACCACCGGCTCGGGGGCGTCGCAGAGGGTCGCGAGCTGCTGGGCGAGCTCGTGGATGGTGGTCGGCACACCCGACCCGATATCGACGCAACGCGATGACGCGGCCGGGTTTTCGATCGCCGCGAACAGGGCCGAGACCACGTCGTCGATATAGACGAAATCGCGCACGATCCGCCCGTCTTCGTAGACCTCGAGTGCATGCTTTGCCAGGGATAGCCTGGCGAACAGCGCGACAACCCCCGTGTAAGAATTTGTCAGCGACTGGCCCGGTCCGTACACGTTCTGCAGCCGGAGCACACTGAGCCTGGTGTCGCGGGCGGCTGCCCAGGCGGCCAGGATGTGTTCCTGGGCGAGTTTGGTTGCGGCATAGATATTCGTGGGTCGGGGTTCAGTCCGTTCCGCACTGCTCGCGAGGGGGGTTGCGGGCTCCTCGGAAGGGGCCGGGGGATCCCAGATGCCCGCCGCGAGCTGGGCGTGGCTGCGTGGCCGCGGATAGAAGACGTCATCATCGGATTGCCAGGCGCCCTCCCCGTAGACGGCCCGGGACGACGCCAGCACCAGCTGATGGGGGACCTGACCGCAGCGGCTCAATGCGTCGATTAGCTGTGTCGTGCCGACGACGTTGACCGAGCCGTGCCGGCTGGCTTCCGAAAGTGACTGTGCCGTACCGGTTTCTGCTGCCAGATGCACAATCTGGTCCGGTGTGCACAGCCGGAGCACCGCATCACAGTCTGGTGCATGGGTGATATCCCCGGTAAACAGCCGAACCTGCGGTGGCAGGGTGATCGGTGTGCTCGGTGCGTGTACCTGCGGGTGCAAGATGTCCATCACTGCGACGTCGTAGCCGGCGTCGATGAGGCGGCGCGCCAGCGCAGAGCCGATAAATCCGGCACCGCCGGTGATGAGCACGGTCTGTGACAAGGTTTCGACTCTCTTGATCGGTCAGCTGACGGACCGCGAGCGTGCGAATTCCTCTATGGAATCTGCGGCAACTCGGACGCCCTCGGTGGAAGTCTTCATTTGGGTGGCGATTTCACGTGCCCGGTCACGATAGCTGGGGGCAAGGAGTTCTCGGAGTTCTCCGATAAGTGCGTTCTCGGTGAGATCACCCGAAAAACGGCGGGAAATACCGACTTTCAACCGGGTTACCACGGCGCCGTGTGCCCACCGGTCGGGCGCCGACCAGAGAACCAGGTGTGGGACGCCGGCGCGCAAGACGGCGGCCGTTGTGCCGGCCCCGCCATGGTGGACGACTGCGCGGCAGGCCGGAAAGATTGCTGAGTGGTTCATGCTGCCCACCACCTTGACGTGTTCGGCCCGTGGGGAGTTGGTGCTGAATCCGCTCGACCCTGCGCATACCAGAGCCCGCTCACCGAGTTGTGTGCATACGTGGCCGATCATCGCGATCGTGTCGGCGGGGGACTTCAGCGCCATGCTGCCGAAGTTGAAACAGATCGGTGGTGCACCCGTGGCGATCCAGTCGGTGACATCGTCGTCGTGTCCGGTGGGTTGTTCGAGTGTCAGCGTCCCGACGAATGGCCGATGCCGTGCGTAGTCGATCCATTCGGCAGCCAGTCCGGGGTAGCACACTTCGTCATAGGCCTGGATTTCCAGCGATCCGCGCTCGGTGATCCGGTGAGTGGCGGCGCGGGAGTCCTTGGGCAGCCCTAATTGCCGGCGTTCCCGCTTCTCGGCACTTCCGGCGATGCGCGATGTCACCCACCAGAATGCGGTCATCACGGCCCGGCCTGCGGGTGCAGGTACGAACCAGAGGAATGCATTGTTGGGGCGCAGTGGAATATGGTGCAGCACCACCATGGGTATGCCGAGGTGTTCCGCGACGTTGTCGGCGAGATCTTCAAAAAGCTGGCCATGGAACAGTAAGTCCGTTCCCTGGGCCAGCGGTATCAAGGCGGTGCTGAGTTCTCGCCGAAGTCGGCTACTATCATCCCAGCTCTCGCGGTATATTTTGGCAATTTTTCTCACCTGCCAGAAGCGATAGGTGGATTCACCGAAGAGATTTGCGCCGGCCTCCTTGGCGAGCATCTCTTGTGAATCATGACCGTATGGTTCTGCTGCAAATCCGGCATATTCGGCCAACCCGAACAGATCCGGCGGGACTGCCGCTCGAACCTCGTGACCGCGGCGCACCAGTTCACGCCCGACCGCCAGCATTGGCTCGACGTCGCCACGGGTTCCATACACGGCTAGCGCAATTTTCATCGCAGCGTGTCAACCTCAATTCTGCGTGCTCCGACCCCCGACAACAGGCGTGATCTTTGATGAAGTGGCACGGCTGTGAGGTATTTAACCACCGCGGTGCAAGGGGCAGTGTGCAGGCTTACGCCGTATGGCTTACGCTGCGTCCGGCCAGCTGCGCTCCGGAGATAATGGCGCATTTTCACACGCATAGCATCGGAGTCCTATTGAAGTTTGTGTTGTCGAGCTGGGGCAGCCGTGGCGACGTCGAGCCGTGTGCGGCGGTGGGCCGTGAGTTGGTGCGCCGGGGCCATGATGTGACCTTGGCAGTGCCCCCCGATTTGGTCGGCTTCGGTACATCTGCGGTGCCCAACACCGTAGGTTTCGGACCCACTCTGCAGATGGACTCGTACCGTGATTTCTGGACGGGAGTTTTCAGCCAGCCGTGGAAGGTACGCGAACTCACGCGGCTGATGCGCGATGTGTGGGCGCCGTACCGCCACAACTACGCACAAATGAGCGCCGTGCTCAACGAGCTGGCCGAGGATGCGGACCTGATTGTCGTGAATAACACCGGGTTCGACGTGCAGGCGGCCAACGTCGCCGAATACCGCAACATCCCATTGGCCACACTGCACTGGCATCCCTTGCGCCCCAACGGCCAGATCATGCCGTTCCTCCCGCCGCCGGTTTGCCGCGCCATAATGCACGCCAACGACTGGCTATCGAGGGGTGGCTATGCGCGGGACGCCGAAATGGCGCAACGCGCCGACTTGGGGCTGCCCAGGGCGTCCGGGTCGTGGCCGCAGCGAATCGTCAAATACCGGGCGCTGGAAATCCAGGCGTACGACGCGGCGTGGTTCCCGGGCCTGTCCGCTGAATGGGCGAAGTGGGGTGATCGGCGGCCGATTGTGGGTGCGCTGGCGATGGAGATACCGACACCGGCCGACGACGAAATCCTGTCGTGGATAGCCGCCGGACCGCCGCCGATTTTCTTCGGGTTCGGCAGTACGCCGGTCACATCACCGTCCGACACGGTGGCCATGATCAGCGACGTCTGCGCTCAACTGGGTGAACGAGCGGTGATCGGCGCAGGCTTCAGCGATTTCACCGGCCTCCCACAGTGTGAGCACGCCAAGGTGGTCGGCACGGTCAATTTCGGCGCGATCTTCCCGGCTTGCCGTGCGGTTGTGCATCACGGCGGTGCCGGGACGACTGCCTTTGGCTTGCGGGCGGGGATGCCGACACTGATCCTGGCGACAGACGCCGATCAAGCACTGTGGGGCCGTCAGGTCGAGAAGCTCGGGGTCGGTCTGGCCCGCCGCCTATCGAGGCTCACGGAAACTTCCTTGGCTGCCGACCTGCGCATTCTTCTCGATCCCCACCGCGCTGAGGCGGCTCGTGAATTCTCCACTAAGATGGCAAAACCCGTGGAGAGCGTGGTACGTGCCGCCGATCTAATGGAAAAGTTCGCTCGTACGCCGCGGTCACGTTCACCGAGGAGCTGATTGCGCCATGGCGCGGTCCGTCAGCGCCCCGATGGCCGGCGCCAGCTGCTGGGCATAGGTGATCGACAGATGGGTCGTGTCGAGATACACCAGGGTGTTGCCGACGATCGCCGGACAGCGGTCGGCGGTGCAGAACAGATCGGTCACGTCGACATACTGGCCGCCACCGGCTCGGGTGGCGGAAGCCTCCATGGCGATGCCGGATTGGTTTACCGCGGCCGATCGGGACAGATCGCATGCGGCTGCGTTGCCGAGGTGACCGGATAGGCAGATCGTCACAGCCTGATGCGGAGCCGGAATAGGGCCCAGCACCAGGACTTGCGAGCCCGCGTCGTGTAATTGCCGCACCAGGTGAGTCATGCCGTCGAACCAGGCCTGGTCGTAGCTGTTGAAACCCGAGGCTATTTCATCGACACCGTAGCTGCGCCACACACTGATGATGACCAGTCGGGGACGCTCAGCAGTGAGCCGCGCGACGATCTGATCCCGCCACTGCTGGCAGTGCTGCATGTCCTCAATCAGGCGGCCCAGCGTACCGCCGGCCCGCGTTTGGGTGATGGCACAGGCCTCCTTGGCCAGCAGTTCCAGCCGCCAGTGCCGTTGCAGGGCGATCTCCTGGAAGGCCGGTGTCCACATGGCGGCGTGGGAGTCGCCGATCAGCGCCACCGTGGTCGGTGAAGACGTGTCCCCCATCGCGCATTCTGGCTGCCCACTTTCGTAGGGTGTGCGCAGGCAGCCGTTATATTTGAAATTGCCTTGCTGAACGGCGACTTCGCTAAGAGACGGGGTCAGGTTCGACGGCACGGGCCGGGAACCGAGGGAAGTGGCGAGTGCGGCGTGCACTTCGGCGAGACTCTGCGAAACGGCGGCGTCGATACCGGTACCAGCCGGCGGGGTGGTGAAGGCCACAGGCGGGACTGCTGCGCCGCGACCGACCGGGATGGGCACCACCCTGAGCAGCCCGAAACCGGTGGCGACGGCGATAACGGTGGCCACCATGCCGAGACCGAGGCTGCGCCAGGGATAATCACGGATCGCCGGTGCGAAGCGCAACGGGTTCTCCACATAGCGCAGGGTCAGCCAGGCCAGTCCGGCGGCCAGCAGTACGGCGATGATCCGTTCGGCTAGTCCTAGCGGGCGATCCAGGGCGGCCGGTAGCAGTACCAGCACTGGCCAGTGCCACAGATACCAGGAATAGGAGATGCGGCCGATCGCGCGCATCCGTGCCGTGCCGAGAAACCGCCCCGCGCCTCGGGACGGAATGGCGCACCCGGAACCGATCACCAGCACCGCCCCGAGGGTGGGCAGCAGTGCGGCAGTGCCTGGAAAAGGGGTGGCCGAAGTGAACCAGAAGCAGCCGAACACGATCATGCAGATCCCCGCCCAACCGGAGACAGCAGCTGATCCTGGGGTGAGGCGCCGCCAGTGTGCAGCGGTCAGCGCCACGAGGCCGCCGGCGGCGAGTTGCCAGGCGCGGGTGGGCAGTGAAAAGAACGCCAGCGAAGGCACGGCATAGGTGATCACCAGCGACAGGGCGAACGAGACGGTGGCCACCAGTCCGAGAGCCACCAGGTAGGGGCGGGGCGAGGCGTCGACCGCCCGGCTCCTGTCTCGTCGGAACCTCCGGATGATCCAGGTGGTGCCGAGGACCAGCGGTGCCCAGACCAGATAAAACTGCTCCTCGACGCCCAGTGACCAGTAGTGCAGGAACGGAGATGGCACCAGCAGGGTGTTGAAGTAGTTGATGTGGTCGAGGACAAACCAGTAATTGCCTACGTAGAGTGCGCTGTAGATACCGTCGAACAGAACTGTCGGCACCCGCAGTGGGGGCAGGACGAGTATCGACACCACCATCGTGACAACACCGACCAGCGCCGAGGCCGGGAGTAACCGCCGGGCCCGGGCGCCGTAGAAGCTGCGCAGTCTTACGCTGCCGCTTGCGCCGGCTTCACGCCACAGCATCCCAGTGATCAGGAACCCGGAGATGACGAAAAACACGTCGACCCCCACGTAACCGCCGCGTATACCGGGCACCTCGGCGTGGAACAGCACTACCGCGACCACGGCGATCGCGCGCAGACCTTCGATGTCCGGACGGAAATAGTCCAGCCGCGGCTGGACTATTGCACCGCTGAGGCTCGTTGAGTGGGCCAAAATCACCTACCTGTTCGCTGTGGCGAGTGCCCGGTCGGTAAGTGCCTCGGCGACCGGCGCCAGGACTGCCGAGTACTGCGGGGTCATGTGGTCCTTGTCGAGGTAGACCAGGGTGTTGCCGACTATGACCGGGCATACGCTGGTGGTACAGAACAAGTCGGTGACATCGATGTATTGCCCGCCTGCGGCCACGGTGGCGGTGGCCTCAGCGGCGATGCCCGACTCGTTGACCGCGCTCGATCGGGTAAGTGTGCAGGCTTGAACGTTATCGAGGAATCCGGACAGGCAAGCTGGTACATGGAAGCGCGGATCCGGCGTCGGACCGAGTACCAGTACGCGTGCACCGGTGTCGCGCAGTCGTTGTACCAGGCGGGTGACACCGTCGATCCATGCCGCGTTAAAGGCCTGATACCCCGAGAGCGACTCCTCGGTGCCGTAGCCTCGCCACAAACCCAGCACGATGAGCTGCGGGCGCTCGGATTCCAGCCGGCTAATGATCTGCGAGCGCCATTCCGGGCAGCGTTGAAAATAATCGGACATCCGTCTCAAGGGGTTGGTCACCGGCAGGTCGAGCAGGGGACAGGCGCCTTTGGCCAGCATCTCGAGGCGCCAGTGCCGCTGTTCGGCGGCCTGCCGGAATGCCGGGGTCCACATCGCGGCGTGCGAGTCACCGACCAGGGCGATCGTCGTCGGGGACGAGGTGTCGCCCATCGCGCATTCGGGCTGCCCGCTTTCATAGGGTTCACGCAGGCAACCGCCGAACGACATGCCTTCCAACTCCTGATTTACCAGGCCGATCGGGGGGGAAATATTGGCGGGGACGGCCGTGAGGTCGGCGGATGCCGTGACGGCCGCGTGCACTTGGGTGAAGGTCTGGCGTACGGCGGCGTCGTAGGCGCCGATCGGGGCGCCGGCAGGGACGGGCACTGCGGTGAAGTTCACTGGTTTCGCGGGAGCGCCGTGCCCGACCGGGACTGGCATTACCTTGAGCAGGGCCATGCCGACGCAGACGGCGATGACGGTGGAGACGGCGCCCAGCGTGAGGCTGCGCCATGAGGAGTCCCGGATCTTCGGCGCAAAGCGCAGTGGATTCTCCAGATAACGCATGGTCAGCCAAGCCAGCCCGGCGGACAGCAGCGCGGCGATGATCCGCGCGGGCAGTCCGAGCGGGTGTCCGAGCAGGAACGGCGCGAGGATCAGCACCGGCCAATGCCACAGGTACCACGAATAGGAGACACGGCCGATGGCCCGCAAGGGTGGCTGGCCGAGAAGGCGCCCGCAGCCCTGCGCAGGTGTTGCGCAGCCTGCGCCGATCACCAATGCTGCGCCCAGCGTGGGTAACAGCGCTGCGGTACCCGGGTACAGCGTGGCCGGACTCAACCAGATACAGGCCAGCACGATCAGGGCGAGGCCGGCCCATCCGGTGATCGCGGCGATGCGCGGTGCGAGGCGTTGCCAACGGTGCGCGGTCAGCGCAACCAGCCCACCGGTGGCCAGCTGCCACGCCCGGGTCGGCAGCGAGTAGAACGCCATCGTGGGCGCGATGTAGGTCGCCAGGAACGACAGTGCGAACGACACCACGGCGACCAGCGTCAGCACCACGATGAACGGGGTAGTGACTGAGCGTCGGCGTGCCCGGCGTACCAACCAAGCCGTGCTCAGCAGCAGCGGCGCCCAGACCAGGTAGAACTGTTCCTCAACGCCCAGCGACCAGTAGTGCAGGAACGGTGACGCCGCCATATGGCCGGCGAAATAGTCGACGCCCCGTAGCGCGAACAGAAAGTTGCTGACGTAGAGCGCGCTGGCGATGCCATCGATGATGCCCGGCTCGGCCTGCAGCGGCGGTAGCAGTAGCCCTGTGGCGGCCATTGTGACAACGCCGACGAAGGCCGAGGCCGGCAGCAGCCGACGGGCGCGGGCGCCGTAGAAGCTGCGCAGCCGTACGGTGCCGGTGCTGCTGACCTCTCGCCAGAGCAGACCGGTGATTAGGAACCCGGAGATGACGAAGAACACGTCGACGCCCACGAATCCGCCGCCGATTCCGGGAACGGCGGCGTGGAACAGAACGACGGCCAGCACGGCGACGGCGCGCAAGCCTTCGATATCCGCGCGGAATGTCTTCTGTTCGGAGCGCTGAGGCTGCTGCTTCTCGGTAGGGCTAACGCTGTCAGCCTGGCGCAAGATCACCTACTTAATGAGCGGACGCGTCTTGTGGTCGAGGCATTCTCGCATTCGCGCGCGTCAATAAGAGGCGCTTTAGGAGTGTTCGGCGATCCAGGTGGTTGTGTAGCGCAACGTCGCGGGGATGCTCTTGGCCAGACTCTCCCCGATCGACTTCTCGAGTTTCCCGCCCACCAAAGGGATTTTGACGACTACGTTTCCGGTCGCACGCAGCTGCGAAGCGGTGCCCGACGGGCTCAGTGTGTTGTCGGCGCGGCTTGCTCCAAGACCGCCGGAAGCCGTCACGTTACTCTCGCCGCGCACCCGGCCGTCGCCGGCCAGTCGCCATGTCTCTCGGTACAGCAGCTTGAGGTCGCGAGGGACGAAGTTGGCCACAAGTGACGGCAGGACCTGCCGGCCGAGGTGTTGGGTGATGTGCACTTCAATCACTCCGGCGGCATCTACGGTAAACGAATCGAGAGTGGAAGCGGCATCGCCGGCCAGCCGGTCGAGCCAGTAGTCCTCACGTCCGAAAGCTGCGTGGATGGCGTCGACACTGGCGGCCGATTCGCTGACGATCTCGAATGAACGCGACATAGCCGACCATTCTTACGCCACCCGCGAGTGCGTCGAAACCCTCATGCTGCACAACACCTTTGTGGTAGGAACCACGCGTGAATATCAACCAGGGTCTGGTCATGCTGGCAGACGCCATGCCAGGGGTGAACCGGATCAGGGCAGTCCAACAGGCGCTCTCCATGCGGTCCAACCCCGTCTATCTGGAGATCGGCGTGTCCCGCGGACAGGCTTTCCAGCGGATCAGCGCCGATGTGAAGCTTGCCGTCGACCCAGCGTTCCGGCTGACCGATCGCACCCGTGAGCTCGCTAACGCCAAGGGTCGCGTCGTCGAATACTTCGAAATCACCAGCGATGCCTTCTTCGAGAACGAGGCTGCTCTGCTCGAGCAGAACCCCGTCGACGTCGCGTTGATCGACGGGCTGCACACCTATGAGCAGGTGGTGCGCGACGTCGAGAACACCGTGCGCTATCTCAAGGATGACGGCGTCATCTTTCTTCACGACTGCAACCCGCCATTCGAGCTGGCCGGCCGCCGCGCCGAGTCGTGGGACGAGTTCATGGCGCAACAGTCCGGGCCGTTGAAGATCGGCATCTGGAACGGCGACGTATGGAAAGCCATCGTCGAACTCCGCAGCACCCGCCCCGACCTGCTGGTCGGCGTGCTCAAATGCGATCAGGGTGTCGGATTTGTCCGCAAGGGGTCGCCGGAGTCAACCCTGTCCTACTCCCCGAAGCAGGTCGAGGCGCTCACTTACGCCGACCTCAAGGCTGATCGCACACGGCTGCTCAATCTGAAGCCGCCCCGGTACCTCGACGAGTTCCTCGCCACGACTGGCGCCCGGTAATCACGCGTCCGCCGATGAAGTTCGTGCTGGCAACCTGGGGTAGCCGTGGCGATATCGAACCCACTGCGACTGTCGGTCGGGAGCTCGTGCGCCGCGGGCACGACGTGTCGATGGCGGTTCCGCCGGACTTGGTCGAATTCGGCAAGGCGGCGGTCCCGGGCACCGTCGGCTTCGGGCCGAACTCGCGGTCGATTCTGGACGCGCACCGCGACTACTGGACGTGCTTTTTCAGCGCCCCGTGGAAATTCCGGAAGATGGGCAAGGCGCGCGCGGAAATAACCGGGCCGCTTTTCCAGGGCTGGCAGGACATGAGCGCCACACTCATGTCGTTGGCAGACGGCGCCGACTTGATATTCAGTGGGATCAATTTCGAAGACGCCGCGTCGAACGTCGCCGAGTTTTACGGCATCCCGTTCGCCACGTTGCACTACTTCCCGCTGCGACCCAATGCGCGGGTTCTGCCGTTTCTGCCGGCGCGGCTGGGCCGTTCGGTCGTCAGCGCGTTCTGGTGGATGTCATGGCGTGGCACGAAGAAGTCCGAAGACGCCCAGCGCCGCGACCTGGGGCTGCCTAGGGCAACCCGGTCCGCGCCGTCACGGATCACCGAACGCGGATCGCTGGAAGTCCAGGCCTATGACGAGGCGTGTTTCCCGGGCCTCGGGGCCGAGTGGAGGTCCTTCGACGGCCAGCGCCCGTTTGTCGGGACGCTGACGCTGGAGTTGGCGACCGCGGACGATGCCGAGGTCATGTCGTGGATTGCCGCCGGAACACCGCCGATCTTCTTCGGCTTCGGCAGCATTCCGGTGGAGTCGCCCGCCGACACGATCGCGATGATCGACGCGGCGTGCGCGCGGCTGGGGGAGCGGGCACTCGTCGGCGCCGCCGGAACAGACTTCAGCAGCGCGCCACATTCCGATCGCGTCAAAGTGGTCGGCCTGATGAATTACGCGACCGTCTTTCCGGCCTGCCGCGCGGTCGTCCACCACGGTGGCTCGAGCACCACGCCCATCGCCATGCGCGCCGGCGTCCCGCAGCTGATCCTGTTTTGGGACATGGTTCACGCGATCTACGGGACCGCGGTCAACCGGCTGAAGGTGGGCACCGCCCGCCGGTTTTCCACGGTCACCGAGCAGACGTTGGTCGCCGATCTGCGCGCGATCCTGGCACCCGACTACGTCGCCAGGGCCTGTGAGCTCGCCACCCGGATCACCGAGCCCGCCAAGAGCGCCGCGGACGCCGCCGATCGGTTGGAGGATTTCGCCCGGCGGGCTCGCCAGGGCTGACGTCCGGTGCTTGCTGGCACGCGACACTAACGACCGTAGGCGGAATTTGCCCTCACATCGGCTCCGCAACGGCCCAGAGATGAAATGCCTCGAAGGCGAACCGAAGCGTGCCATCTGAGAGAAACCGGTGGCCACCACTGTCACTCGACGCTGTGACTGCACGAAAGGTAGCTGTCGGGTGATGTGAGTCACATCGAAGTTCATGACATGGGTCACACCACGAAGTATGGTTTGGAACTTGTTCTACCCAAATTGACGAGAGTGTCGGGAGACCCGGTGAGCAGCACCAATCCGTTCGATGACGACGAGGGCCGTTTCGTCGTCTTGGTCAATGACGAGGAGCAACACAGCCTCTGGCCGACGTTCGCCGACGTGCCTGCCGGCTGGCGGACCGTCTTCGGCGAAGCGGACCGCGCGGCATGCCTGGACTACATCGAAGCGAACTGGCCCGACATCCGACCGAAGAGCCTGCGCGACCGGTTGGCAGGTAGCCGAGCGTCTGACTAGTTCAACGGTTTGGGTCTGGGAGTCTTGATGGAGTTCAACGAGGATGCGCTGCCGCTGACGCGTGCACAGCTGGACATCTGGCTCGCGCAGGAGACGGGTCACGCTGGTACCGACTGGCAGATCGGCATGCTACTGAGAGTCGAAGGCATGCTGGAACGCGACGCCTTCGAGTGGGCGCTGCAGCGCGCGATGCGCGAAGCCGAACCGGTCCGAGCGGCATTTTTCGAGGAGGACGGCCATGTCTTCCAGCGGGTGATCGACTACGACGAGATCGAGCTCAACTTCTGCGACCTCAGCGGTTCCAGCGATCCGGCCCACGCCGTGCACGAGATGGCACTGTCGATCCAGCGCACGCCTATGCCGTTCTCGGGGCCGCTGTTCAAATACGCGTTGTTCGAGACCGGGCCCGCGGAATTCTATATTTTCGGCTGCTTTCACCACATCGTCATCGATGGCGCCGGAATTTGGTTGCTGGTCAATCGCCTCGCATCGATTTACTCCGCGACCATTTCGGGCGATCTCGTCCCGCCCGCATTCTTCGGTTCACTACGGGAATTGCTGGAATGCGAATCGGAATACGAAGCGTCCGGCGACTTTTCGGACGATCAGGCGTACTGGACCGCGCACCTTCCCTCCGGCAACGGATCGGACAATCCACTGCCCGACGGCTCCGACGACGGGGGCTGGCGTTCACTGCCGGTTCCTCTGGACCCCGCCGTGCTTCGGCGGGTCGACGAACTGGCCCACGCATGGGACATCCCGCGCACTTCGATCGTCGCCGCGGCGACCGCACTGCTGGTGCGCGGGCGCAGTGCCGAGGGTTCAGAGGTGGTGTTCGACTTCCCCGTCAGCCGGCGGATCCGCCCGGAGCTGAAAACGCTGCCCGGAAATGCCGCCGGTTTGGTGCCGCTGGTGTTGAGCACCCCGGCCGAGACTTCGGTGCGCGATTTCTGCCAACACGTCGACACCCAGATCACCGAAGCCGTTCGGCATCAGCGGTATCCGGTGCACGCGCTCGAGCGCGGCACCCAGACCGCGGGCCGGATGGTCATCAACTTCTTCCCGGCCGCATTCAATTTGGATTTCGGCGGTGCCCCGGCTGAAGCCAACATGACCAACTCCGGTCTTGGCGCCAGCAGAGGATTCACCTTCTCGGGGCTCGGCGACGACCTCTCGCTGAGCACGCTGGGCCACTTGTTCGCCGATTGGGATGCCGCCGAGGTGACCAGACGCCTGCTTGAGGTGCTTGTCGCGATGACGGCGGATCCCACGCGGCGGTTGTCGTCGATCGATGTGCTTGATCGCGTGGAGCGGGATTCTCTTGGGGTGTGGGGCAATCGGGCTGTGCTTGTGGAACCGATGAGCGCGCCGGTCTCGATTCCGGCGTTGTTCGCTGAGCAGGTGGCGCGGGTGCCGGATGCGGTGGCGTTGAGTTGTGGTGAGCGGTCGTGGTCGTATCGCGCGTTGGATGAGGCGACGAATCGGTTGGCTCATGTCTTGGTTTCGCATGGTGCGGGTCCGGGTCAGCGGGTGGCGTTGTTGTTGCCGCGGTCGGATGAGGCGATCGCGGCGATCTTGGCGGTGCTGAAGACCGGTGCGACTTATGTTGCGATCGATCCGTCGGTGCCGGAGGCGCGGATGGAGTTCGTGCTCGACGACGCCGCGCCGGTCGCCGCGATCACCACAGCTGAGCTGCGTCCCTATCTCGGTGGACGGGATCTGCTGGTCGTCGACTTTCACGATGAGGTCGTCGATAGCCAGCCGAGTACGGCGCTGCCAGGGCCTGCGCCGGACGATATCGCGTACATCATCTACACGTCGGGCACCACCGGCACGCCCAAGGGTGTGGCTATTCCGCATCAGAACGTCACCCGTCTGCTGGCGGCGCTGGCCACCGATATGGAGCTGGCGGAACAGGTGTGGACGCAGTGCCATTCGCTGGCGTTCGACTTTTCGGTGTGGGAGATCTGGGGTGCTCTGTTGTATGGCGGCCGGGTGGTCGTCGTGCCTGATGCGGTTGTCCGCTCGGCAGAAGACTTCTACGCCTTGTTGGTTGCCGAGCGGGTCGACGTGTTGAGCCAAACCCCGTCGGCGTTCTACGCGCTGCAAAGTGTTGACGCGCCCATGGAGGCTTCGAAGCAGCTTGCGCTCAAGGCTGTGGTGTTCGGTGGGGAAGCCCTTGAACCACACCGTCTTCGGGCCTGGTTGCAGAATCATCCCGGCTCGCCGCGGATGATCAACATGTATGGCATCACCGAGACGACGGTGCACGCCTCGTTCCGCGAAGTCCTCCCTGCTGATACCGACAACGCGGTCAGCCCGATCGGGCGTCCGCTGGCCAATCTCGGTTTCTTTGTTCTCGACGGCTGGTTGCAGCCGGTCCCTGCGGGTGTGGTCGGCGAACTCTATGTGGCCGGCTCCGGATTGGCCTATGGCTACGTCGGCCGGGCGGGATTGTCTGGAACACGTTTCGTGGCATGCCCGTTCGGGGCGCAGGGATCGCGGATGTATCGCACCGGCGACCTGGTGCGCTGGAACGCCGACGGGCAGCTCGAGTACGTGGGGCGTGCTGACGAGCAGGTCAAGATCCGCGGCTATCGGATCGAGCTTGGCGAGATCCAGGCTGCGCTGAACGATGTCGATGGGGTCGAGCAGGCGGTCGTGATCGCCCGCGAGGACCGTGCCGGTGACAAGCGCCTGGTTGGCTACATCACCGGGTCTGCCGACCCGGTGAAAGTCCGTGCGGCTGTGGCAGAGCGGCTCCCGGCCTACATGGTTCCTGCCGCCGTCGTCGCGATCGACGCGTTACCGCTGACGGTCAACGGCAAGCTCGACACTAAAGCCCTACCGGCACCCGAGTATCAGGATGTCGAGTCCTATCGCGCCCCTGCCGATGCGGTAGAGGAGATCCTGGCCGGGATCTACGCCCAGGTTCTCGGACTCGATCGGGTCGGTGTGGACGAGTCGTTCTTCGAGCTGGGCGGCGACAGCATCCTGTCGATGCAGGTGGTCGCCCGCGCGCGGGCAGCGGGCGTGTTGTGCCGTCCGCGTGATGTTTTCGTCGAGCAGACCGTGGCGCGCCTGGCGCAGGTGGCCAAGGTGGTCGACGCCGACGGTGACTTGGCTGCAGACGGCGCCGGTCCGGTGACCGCTACGCCGATCATCCGCTGGCTCGAGAGCCTGGAAGCGGCAGGCAGCCCGGTTGCCCACTTCAATCAGACGGTGGTGGTCCAGGCTCCGGTCGGCACCACCGAGGCTGATGTGCTCGACATGCTGCAGCTTCTGCTGGATCGGCACGCCATGCTGCGGCTGCGGGTCAACCGTGACGATGACGGCCGCTGGTCGCTGGAGGTGCCCGGGGCATGTTCGGTGGACGCCCGTGGGCGCCTGCACACCGTCGATGTACTCACCGACGACGCCGTACTCCATGCCGGAACGCAGTTGAACCCGTCCGCCGGCGTCATGTTGAGCGCTGTGTGGGTGACCTCGACGAGTCGATTAGTGGCGATCATCCATCATCTGGCGATCGACGGGGTGTCGTGGCGAATCCTTTTGGAGGACCTCAACGTCGCATGGGCTCAGCACCGCGCCGGTGGACCGGTCGCCCTCCCCGAGCCGGGGACGTCATTCGCTCGATGGGCGTCGTTGCTCGATGAGCACGCGCATCGCGCCGATGTCGTGGCCGAGGCCGATAGCTGGCGGCAGATCGCCGCGACACCGTCCGCCTTGCCTGAAGCGGATCCCAACGCGGACACGTTGGTGACTGCAGGGAACCTGACGGCAGTTCTCGACATCGAGACCACTCAGACACTGCTCGGTGAGGTGCCCGCGGCGTTTCATGCCGGTGTGCACGAGGTCATGCTGATCGCATTCGCTTTGGCCGCAACAGAATTCTTGGGCACCTGCGGCACACCGATCGCCATTGATGTCGAGGGTCACGGGCGCGACGATGAAATGGTGGTCGACCCGGTCGAGCAGGTCGACCTGTCGCGCACGGTGGGCTGGTTCACTGCCAAATATCCCGTGTCCCTGGAAGTGAGCGGGCTGAGCTGGGCGCAGGTAGTCGCCGGCGACGCCAGGCTGGGCACGGTGGTCAAGGCCGCGAAAGAGCAGCTTCGCGCCCTGCCGGACGGGCTGAATTACGGTGCCCTGCGCTACCTGAATGCCGAGGTCGACCTAGACGGGTCCGATCCGGTGATCGGGTTCAACTACCTGGGTCGCCAGGGTGCGACATCCGCCGAGACATCCGGTGACGCATGGCAGATCTGCTGGGACGGTTTGGCGGACATCAGCCCGAGGGTGAAGCCGCCCATCCCGCTGGTGCACACCTTGGAGCTCAATGCCGGCACGGTGGACACCGACGCCGGGCCGTGCCTGTCCGCGACCTGGACGTGGGCGCCGTCTGCGCTGAATCAGGCGCAGGTCAACCGCTTGAGCCAGTTGTGGTTTGAGGCACTCACCGGCATCTGCGCACATGTGCAAGGCGGTGGCGGCGGGTTGACGCCGTCGGATATCGCGGCGAGCTTGACCCAGGAGCAGATCGACGAGCTTCAGCGGCAGTATGCAGATAGCTGATGTACTGCCTCTGACTCCTCTGCAGCAGGGGTTGTTGTTCCACGCCGGCGCGGCGCAAGGTGACGACGACGTCTATGCAGTACAGCTGTATGTCAGCTTGAGTGGTCCCCTGGATCCCGAGCGGTTACACGCGGCAGTGCAGGCAGTCGTGGCCCGTCATCCCAACGTGGCGGCACGGTTCTCCCAAAAGTACGACGAGCCGGTCCAGATCATCCTCGCCGAGCCGACGGTGCCCTGGCAGTACGTCGAGATGGATGCCGACGGCAGCGAGGAACAGATCGCGGAATTCTGCGCGTCCGAACGTATCGCGGTGTGCGAGTTTGGCAATCAGCCCGCGTTTCGTGCGGCGCTGATTCGCACGGGCGCCGACGAATATCGGTTCGTGCTGACCAACCACCACATCGTCTTGGACGGTTGGTCGTTACCGATCCTGCTGGGTGAGGTATTTGCGAGCTATTACGGCCGGCGCCTGCCGCCGGCGGCACCCTACCGGCGGTTTGTCACCTGGCTGACCGGCCGCGATCTCCATGCCGCGCGTGCGGCATGGGGTGAGGTGCTGGCCGGTTTCGATACCCCGACGCTCGTCAGGCCGGTGGGCCAGGAACCCTGCGGCCGCGACGTCGCGTCGTTTCAGCTGTCCGAGGACATCACGCGGGCAGTTGGCGAGTTGGCGCGCTCATGCCACACGACTGTCAGCACGGTATTGCAAGGCGCCTATGCCCGCGCATTGATGTCGCTGACTTCTCAGCGCGATGTCGCATTCGGCACCACCGTGTCCGGCCGGCCGGATGAGATGCTGGGCGCGAACTCCATGGTGGGGCTGCTGATCAACACCGTGCCGGTGCGGGCCGGCATCACGGCGGAGACCACCACAGCCGACCTACTGAACCAGCTGCAGAACGATCATGCTCAGACCCTGGACCATCAGCACTTGGCGCTCAACGAGATTCACCGTGCCACGGGGCAGGACCAGCTGTTCGACACGTTCTTCGTCTACGAGAACTATCCGATCGACGCCGCCAAGCTATCAGGCACCGACGGGCTGGCTGTAACCAACTTCGCCCACCACGAATACAACCACTACCCCCTCGCGATACAGGCGGTACCCGGCGACGAGCTGATGCTGCGCGTCGAGTTCGACACGGACGTATTCGACGCGGCCGATGTCGAAGCTCTCATCGAGCGACTCGAACGAGTGTTGGTCGCGATGACGGCGGATCCCACGCGGCGGTTGTCGTCGATCGATGTGCTTGATCGCGTGGAGCGGGATTCTCTTGGGGTGTGGGGCAATCGGGCTGTGCTTGTGGAACCGATGAGCGCGCCGGTCTCGATTCCGGCGTTGTTCGCTGAGCAGGTGGCGCGGGTGCCGGATGCGGTGGCGTTGAGTTGTGGTGAGCGGTCGTGGTCGTATCGCGCGTTGGATGAGGCGACGAATCGGTTGGCTCATGTCTTGGTTTCGCATGGTGCGGGTCCGGGTCAGCGGGTGGCGTTGTTGTTGCCGCGGTCGGATGAGGCGATCGCGGCGATCTTGGCGGTGCTGAAGACCGGTGCGACTTATGTTGCGATCGATCCGTCGGTGCCGGAGGCGCGGATGGAGTTCGTGCTCGACGACGCCGCGCCGGTCGCCGCGATCACCACAGCTGAGCTGCGTCCCTATCTCGGTGGACGGGATCTGCTGGTCGTCGACTTTCACGATGAGGTCGTCGATAGCCAGCCGAGTACGGCGCTGCCAGGGCCTGCGCCGGACGATATCGCGTACATCATCTACACGTCGGGCACCACCGGCACGCCCAAGGGTGTGGCTATTCCGCATCAGAACGTCACCCGTCTGCTGGCGGCGCTGGCCACCGATATGGAGCTGGCGGAACAGGTGTGGACGCAGTGCCATTCGCTGGCGTTCGACTTTTCGGTGTGGGAGATCTGGGGTGCTCTGTTGTATGGCGGCCGGGTGGTCGTCGTGCCTGATGCGGTTGTCCGCTCGGCAGAAGACTTCTACGCCTTGTTGGTTGCCGAGCGGGTCGACGTGTTGAGCCAAACCCCGTCGGCGTTCTACGCGCTGCAAAGTGTTGACGCGCCCATGGAGGCTTCGAAGCAGCTTGCGCTCAAGGCTGTGGTGTTCGGTGGGGAAGCCCTTGAACCACACCGTCTTCGGGCCTGGTTGCAGAATCATCCCGGCTCGCCGCGGATGATCAACATGTATGGCATCACCGAGACGACGGTGCACGCCTCGTTCCGCGAAGTCCTCCCTGCTGATACCGACAACGCGGTCAGCCCGATCGGGCGTCCGCTGGCCAATCTCGGTTTCTTTGTTCTCGACGGCTGGTTGCAGCCGGTCCCTGCGGGTGTGGTCGGCGAACTCTATGTGGCCGGCTCCGGATTGGCCTATGGCTACGTCGGCCGGGCGGGATTGTCTGGAACACGTTTCGTGGCATGCCCGTTCGGGGCGCAGGGATCGCGGATGTATCGCACCGGCGACCTGGTGCGCTGGAACGCCGACGGGCAGCTCGAGTACGTGGGGCGTGCTGACGAGCAGGTCAAGATCCGCGGCTATCGGATCGAGCTTGGCGAGATCCAGGCTGCGCTGAACGATGTCGATGGGGTCGAGCAGGCGGTCGTGATCGCCCGCGAGGACCGTGCCGGTGACAAGCGCCTGGTTGGCTACATCACCGGGTCTGCCGACCCGGTGAAAGTCCGTGCGGCTGTGGCAGAGCGGCTCCCGGCCTACATGGTTCCTGCCGCCGTCGTCGCGATCGACGCGTTACCGCTGACGGTCAACGGCAAGCTCGACACTAAAGCCCTACCGGCACCCGAGTTCTCCGACGCCACCCATTACCGTCCGCCGTCGACCGTGGTGGAGGAGGTGCTCGCCGACATCTACGCCAAGGTTCTGGGTGTGGAGCGCGTCAGCGTGGACGATCCGTTCTTTAATTTGGGCGGGGACTCGCTGTCCGCGATGCGACTGATCGCCGCGGTCAATACCGGCTTGAAGACTCGGCTTTCGGTGCGGGCGCTGTTCGAAGCGCCCACGGTCGCGCGGTTGGCGGTACTCATCGGTGGGGACGAGGCTCGGCCGGAGCCGGCTGTCGCCGAGTCGCCCGCTCCGACACCCGTCGTCGCCAAGAGCAGCTCGACGGGGTCCAACGACGCCATGCGGATCGCTGACGTTCTGCCACTGACTCCGTTGCAACAGGGATTGTTGTTCCACGCGAGTGCGGCGCTGGGTGGCGACGATGTCTACGCGGTTCAGCTGTACGTGAACGTGACCGGTCCGCTCGATCCGGACCGGCTGAACGCGGCGGTACAGGCGGTGGTGGGCCGTCACCCCAACCTCGCGGCCCGGTTCTCTCAACGGTTCGACGAACCGGTACAGGTCATTCCTGCCGAGCCTGCGGTGCCCTGGCAGTACTTCGAGTTGGATGGGGCCGACGGCGAGGCCCTGATCGCGCAGGTTTGCGCAGCCGAACGTATCGCGGTGTGCGAGTTGGGCAATCAGCCGGCGTTGCGGGCCGCGCTGATCCGTACCGCACCCGATCGGTACCGGTTCGTGTTGACCAACCACCACATCGTGCTGGACGGCTGGTCGCTACCGATCCTGCTGAGCGAGGTGTTTGCGAGCTATTGCGGGCGACGGCTCCGTCCGGCCGCGCCGTATCGACGATTCGTCACTTGGTTGACCAATCGCGATCTTGATGCTGCTCGCACCGCCTGGCGTCGGGTGCTGGCAGGGTTCGACACTCCGACGCTGCTGGGTGCTGCAGGCCGGGCCAGTCTGGGACGGCGCGAGGTTGTCTGCTCGACGGCGTCCGAGCAGATCACGCGGGCCGTCGGTGAGTTGGCCCGCTCCTGTCAGACCACGGTCAGCACGGTGTTGCAGGGCGCTTTCGCGCGGGTGTTGATGTCGCTGACCGGACAGCGTGATGTCGCATTCGGGACCTCGGTGTCGGGGCGGTCCGATGAGGTGTTGGGCGCGGACCTGATGGTGGGCTTGCTGACCAATACCGTGCCGGTGCGGGTCAGGATTGCGACGTCGACCACTACCTCGGATCTGCTCGATCAGTTGCAGAATGATCACGCTCAGACGCTGGACCATCAGCACTTGTCGCTCAGTGAGATTCATCGCGTGACGGGTCAGGACCACCTTTTCGACACGTTCTTCGTCTACGAGAACTATCCAATCGCTGTCGCGGAACTGTCGGGCGATGCCAGTTTGGAGGTAACGGACTTCGCGCACCGCGAGTACAACCATTACCCCATCGCGATGCAGGCCCTGCCGGGCGACGAGCTGACCCTGCGCGTCGAGTACGACGCCGACTTGTTCGACGCGGCCGATGTGCAAGCACTGATCGAGCGGTTCAAGCGCGTACTCGCGGCCATGACCGCCGACCCAGCCCAGCCGCTCTCCACGATCGACATACTGGGCGACGTCGAACACGTCGACGTGGATCGGTGGAGCAACCGCGCCGCACTGAGAAAAACAGCTCAGCCGCTGAATACGATCCCCGCCTTGTTCGCCGCGCAGGTGGCACGCGCCCCGGAGACCGGGGCGCTCACATGGGGCGAGCGCACCTGGACCTACCGCGAGCTCGATGAGATAACCAACCGATTCGCACACTTCTTGGCAGGCAAGGGGATTGGCCCGGGACAGCGCGTGGCGCTGGTGTTGCAGCGTTCGGCTGATGCGATCGTGTCGATTTTGGCGGTGCTCAAGACCGGCGCGGCCTATGTGCCGATCGATCCGGCCGCCCCGTCGGCGCGTATGCAGCTTGTGTTGGGAGACGCCGCTCCGGTGGCCATAATCGCCGCCCCCGAGTCCGCCGAACGGCTGTCTGGGCAGAACCAGCGAATCATCGACCCGAATGACCCCGCCGTCGCAAGCCAGCCGAACACCGCGCCGCAAGGACCGGCTCCCGACGACATCGCTTACCTGATCTACACATCGGGCACTACCGGGATCCCCAAAGGTGTCGCCATCACCCACCAGAATGTGACCCAGCTGCTCGCCGCTATGGACGCCAAGATCGCTATGGCTGAGCAGGTGTGGTCGTTGTGGCATTCGCTGGCATTCGATGTCTCGGTCTGCGAGATGTGGGGCGCGCTACTGTACGGCGGACGGCTGGTGGTGGTACCCGAGTCGGTTGCCCGCGCGCCGGAAGAATTCCACGCGCTTTTGGCCGCAGAACAGGTCACCGTCCTGTCCCAGACACCGTCTGCGTTCTATGCGCTGCAGACCGCCGACGCGATTCAACCCGAGCTCGGACGTCAGCTGAAGCTGCAGGCGGTGATCTTCGCCGGTGAAGCGCTTGAACCACGACGGCTTCGCGCCTGGATAGACCGTCACCAGGGCACACCGCGTCTGCTGAATATGTACGGCACCACCGAGACGACGGTGCACGCGTCGTTCCGGGAGATTGTCGACGGGGATGCCGATTCCGATGTCAGCCCGGTTGGTGGCCCGTTGTCGGACCTGGCGTTTTTCGTGCTCGACCAGTGGATGCGTCCGGTTCCAGCTGGTGTCGTCGGCGACCTGTATGTAGCTGGGCCGCAAGCTGCTTTGGGATATTGGCGACGCCCAGGGTTGTCGTCGTCGCGCTTCGTCGCTTGTCCGTTCGGCGCACCCGGCGATCGGATGTATCGCACCGGGGATCTGGTCCGGTGGGGCACTGACGGCGAGCTGCGGTACGTCGGGCGCGCCGACGAGCAGGTTAAGATTCGCGGGTACCGCATCGAACTCGGCGAGGTTCGTGCGGTGCTCGCCGAGGTAGATGGAGTTGCGCAGGCGGCCGTGATGGTCCGCGAGGACCGCCCCGGCGACAAGCGTCTGGTGGGTTACGTCATCGGTTCGGTCGATCCCGCCAGGGTGCGGGCCGCGATGGCAGAACGCCTGCCAGGATATATGGTTCCGGCTGCGATCATGATCGTCGACACACTGCCGATGACTGTCAACGGCAAGCTCGACCGACGGGCCCTTCCTTCACCGGAATTCGCGGACACCGACTCTTACCGTCCGCCGGCCACCGCGATGGAGGAGATCCTGGTCGGGATCTACGCCAGGCTTCTGGGGTTGAGCCGCGTCGGCGTGGACGACTCGTTCTTTGACCTCGGTGGGGATTCGCTGTCGGCGATGCGCCTGATCGCCGCTGTCAATACCGGCCTGAACACTCATCTTTCGGTTCGGACGTTGTTCGAGGCGCCCGCGGTCGCCCAGTTGGCGCCACGCATCGGCGGGGACGACGATCGGCTGAAGCCGTTGGGCGCTATGGCGCGGCCTTCGGTGATCCCGTTGTCGTTCTCGCAGAACCGGTTGTGGTTCCTTGACCAGTTGCAGGGGCCTTCTCCGACCTACAACATGGCGGTCGGCCTACGGTTGGACGGACCGCTCAATGCCGATGCGCTGGGAGCTGCGCTGGCCGACGTCGTGGGACGCCACGAGAGCCTGCGCACGAAGTTTGTCGCGCCGGAGGGCATACCTCAGCAGCTGGTGGTGCCGGCCGAGCAGGCAGACTTCGGTTGGGACGTGGTTGATGCGGGCGGCTGGTCTCAAGCTCAGCTGGATGAAGCTGTCAGTGCGGTCGCCCTGCACTCGTTCGATCTGGCTGCCGAGATCCCCATGCAGGCGCGACTGTTCCGCGTCAGCGACATCGAGCATGTGGTCGTGGCGGTCGTACACCACATCGCTGCCGACGGTCTCTCGATGGGACCGTTTGTGAATGACTTGGGCGTAGCCTACGTCTGCCGATCCGCTGGGCTGGACCCGGTCTGGGTCGAATTGCCAGTCCAATATGTCGATTACACCTTGTGGCAGCGCGCGCATTTCGGAGACCTGGACGACGACAATAGCCTCATCGCCGAACAGCTGGGGTACTGGCAGGACGCGCTGGCAGGCATGCCCGAGCGGCTGCAGTTGCCGACCGACCGGCCCTATCCGCCGGTGGCCGATCAACGAGGCGCCACGATCGGATGGGAGTGGCCCGTCGAGCTGCAGCAGCGGATCGCTGCGGTGGCCCGCGAGCACAACGCGACCAGCTTCATGCTAGTACAGGCTGCGCTGGCTTTGCTGCTGGGCAAGGTGAGCTCGAGTTCCGATGTGGCGGTGGGATTCCCGATCGGCGGGCGCAGCGACCCCGCACTCGACGCACTGGTGGGATTCTTCGTCAATACATTGGTGTTGCGCGTCGACGTCGGCGGTGACCCCACGGTTGCCGACCTCCTGGCGCAGGTGCGGACCCGCAGCCTGGCTGCCTACGAGCACCAAGATGTACCTTTCGAGGCCGTCGTCGAACGGATCAACCCGACTCGGTCGCTCAACCACCATCCCCTGGTCCAGGTAATGCTGGCCTGGCAAAACCTGCCTGGGGAAGCCAGCGAAGACATTGCGCTCGCATTGGGGGAGCTCCAGGTCACGCAGCTGCCGCTCGACACGCACACCGCACGGATTGATCTCGCCTTCTCATTGACCGAACGCTGGACCCACACTGGTGAGCCGACCGGGATCGTTGGCATGGTGGAATTCCGCACCGATGTCTTCGATGCGACGAGCATCGAGACACTGGTTGTGCGGCTGGAGCGGGTGTTGGTGGCGATGACCGCCGACCCGACCCGGCGGGTCTCATCAATCGATGTGCTTGACTCCGCCGAGCGTACGCGTCTTGACGAGGTGGGCAATCGCGCGGTGCTGACTGCGCGTGCGGTCGAGGCGGTATCGGTTCCAGAGTTGTTCGCCGCGCAGGTCGCTCGCGCCCCGGAGGCTGTTGCGCTGACATCCGGCGATCTGTCGATGACCTATCGGGAACTCGAGGATTCGGCAAACCGGTGGGCGCACCGGCTTTCTGGCGCAGGTGTCGGTGCCGGCGACTGCGTGGCGTTGATGCTGGAGCGCTCGGCGGATGCCGTCGTCGTCATGCTGGCTGCGCTCAAGGTAGGCGCCGCCTACCTGGCGATCGATCCCGGGCTGCCGGAAGCGCGTACCGATTTCATGCTCACTGATGCCCAACCGGTCGCCGCCGTCACGACCGCCGGATTGCGGTCGCGGCTGCATGGCCACGGTCTGGTGGTCGTCGATATCGATGACCCGGGCGTCGTGCACCAGCCGAGCACCCCGCCACCGGCGCCGTCCCCGGACGATATTGCCTATCTCATCTACACGTCGGGCACGACGGGTACGCCCAAAGGCGTTGCGCTGTCGCACCGCAACCTCGGTCATTTGGCAGCAGCGGCGCACCCGGATCTGCCTGCCGACCAGGTGTGGACGCAATGTCATTCCTATGCCTTCGACTTCTCGGTGTGGGAGATCTGGGCTGCGCTTCTCGGCGGCGGGCGGCTAGTGGTGGTGCCCGAAGCGGTAGTCCGGTCACCGGACGAGTTCCACGCCCTGCTGGTCCGGGAGCATGTCAACGTCCTCACTCAAACACCTTCTGCGGTGGCCGCTTTGAATCCGAAGGGACTGGAGTCGGTAGCAGTGCTGCTCGGCGGCGAGGCCTGTCCGCCCGATGTGGTCGATCAGTGGGCGCCCGGCCGGGTGGTCGTCAACGCCTACGGGCCCACAGAGATCACCGTGTACGCAACCATGAGTAGACCCCTGACGGTGGGTGCCGAGGTGCCGATCGGCGCGCCGCCGCCGACCGTCGCTTTGTTCGTCCTCGACGAGCGATTGCAGCCGGTACCGGAGGGAGTCATCGGTGAGCTGTACGTGGCGGGCAGCGGCGTCGGTGTCGGCTATATCGGCCGGACCGGGTTGACGGCTTCACGTTTCGTCCCATGCCCATTCGGTGGACCCGGCACACGCATGTATCGCACCGGCGACCTGGTGAGGTGGCGTACCGACGGGCAGCTGCAATATCTCGGCCGCGCGGACGAGCAGGTCAAGATCCGCGGGTATCGCATTGAACTCGGCGAGATCCAAGCGGTTCTGGCGGGTTTGGACGGGGTCGAGCAAGCGGTGGTGATCGCCCGCGAAGATCGCCCGGGAGATCCGCGTCTGGTGGGCTATTTCACCGGTACAGCCGATCCGGTCAAACTTCGTATTGCGCTCGCCGAACGGCTACCGGCTTACATGGTTCCGGCGGCGGTGCTGAAACTGTCCGCACTTCCGCTGACCGTCAGCGGCAAGCTGGACCGCCGGGCGCTACCGGCGCCGGACTACTTGGACACCGAAAATTACCGAGCCCCAAGCACTCCCACCGAGGAGATTCTGGCGGGCATCTTCGCTCAGGTGCTGGGTACTGAGCGCGTCGGCGTTGACGACTCTTTCTTCGACCTGGGTGGCGATTCGCTGTCGGCGATGCGCCTGATCGCGGCCGTCAACAACAGCCTGGGTTCTGTACTCGCAGTGAGGGTGCTGTTCGAGTCGCCCACCGTTGCACAGTTGGCACCTCGCATCTCCGGGGACGAAACCCGTTCCGAGCCATTGGTGGCTGGCCCGAGGCCCGACGTCGTGCCGCTGTCCTTCGCCCAGAACCGTTTGTGGATCGTCGACCAGCTTCAAGGGCCGTCCCCGATCTACAACCTGCCGGTGTCGCTGCGACTCCACGGACAACTGGACGCTGACGCCCTCTGCGCGGCCTTGGCCGATGTGGTCGACCATCAGGAGAGCCTGCGAACACGTTTCCCGGCGGTTGACGGCGTACCGCAACAACTCATCGTGCCCACCGAGGCTGCCGATTTCGGCTGGGCCGTGATTGATGCCACCGACTGGTCGGAGAACGAGCTCGCCGACGCGATCGATGCGACGACGCGCTACACCTTCGACCTGTCAAGCGAAATTCCCATGCAGGCCAGGCTTTTCCGCGTTGCCGGCGATGAGCACGTGCTTGTGGCCGTCGTGCACCACATCGCCGCGGACGGCTGGTCCATCGCACCGCTGGTGCGGGATCTGGGCGTTGCCTATGCCAGCCGGTCGGCCGATGAAGCTCCCGGCTGGGCTGACCTTGCGGTGCAGTACGTCGACTTCACGCTGTGGCAGCGGTCGCAACTGGGCGATCTGGACGATATCGACAGCCGCATCTCAGCGGAACTGGCTTATTGGGAAGTGGCCCTGGCGGGGATGCCCGAGCAGGTACAGTTGCCCACCGATCGCCCCTACCCGTTGGTAGCCGACTACCGCGGCGCCCGAGTCGATGTGGAGTGGCCGGCCGAACTACAGCAGCAAGTGGGCCGAGTGGCTCGCGAAAACAACGCGACGCCCTTCATGGTGATTCAGACCGCTCTCGCGGTGCTGCTGTCCAATCTCTCCGCGAACAATGATGTAGCGGTGGGCTTCCCGATCGCCGGACGCGGGGACACCGCACTTGATGAGCTGGTCGGGTTCTTTGTCAATACCTTGGTATTGCGTGTCGACCTGTCTGGAAACCCCTCGTTCGCCGAACTCCTGGCCCAGGTGCGCCGGCGCAGTCTGGCCGCCTACGAGCATCAGGATGTGCCGTTCGAGGTACTGGTCGAGCGGCTCAAGCCGACCCGCAGCATGGCGCATCACCCGCTGGTGCAGGTGGTGTTGGCCTGGCAGAACTTTGGCTGGCAGGCCGGCGACGCCGCCGGGTTGTCGTTGGGTGAGTTGCACGTCGAACCGATGGCGGTGGACACCAAGACCGCGCGCATGGACCTCACCTTCAATCTGGCGGAGCGCTGGACCGACGACGGCGAACCCGCCGGCATCGGTGGCGCCGTCGAATTCCGCACTGACGTATTCGACGCTGTCAGGATCGAGAACCTGGTAGATCGGCTGCAGAGGGTGCTGGCCGAGATGACCGGCGATCCGGCACAGCAGATGTCGGCGCTTGATGTTCTTGATCCCGCTGAGCGCGCGCACCTCGACCAGATCGGCAACCGCGCGGTCCTGAGCCAGTCGGTGAGCACCCCGGACACGATCGCATCGTTGTTCGCCGCACAGGCGGCGCGCACGCCGGATGCGTTGGCGGTCAGCTTCGAAGGCGTGTCGATGACGTACCGCGAGCTCGACGAGGCGACCGATCGAGCGGCGCGCGTGTTGGCCGGCCGAGGAGCCGGGCCGGGACAACGCGTGGCGCTGTTGCTGCCGCGGTCGGCTGATGCGATCGTCGCGATGGTGGCAGTGGTGAAGACCGGCGCCACGTATGTGCCGATCGACCCGTCGGTACCCGACGTGCGGCGCCAGTTCGTGCTCAGCGATGCCAAGCCGGTCGCAGCAGTCACCACCACTGCGCTCGCTGAACTGCTTGACGGACAAGCTCTTTCGGTGATCGACACGAACGATCTGTTTCACGGGGCGGCCGATCCCGGTGCCGTAGTAGCCCAGGCGCATCCCGACGATGTTGCTTACATCATCTACACCTCGGGAACTACGGGAACTCCCAAGGGCGTGGCGATTCCGCACCGAAACGTTATCCGTCTGCTGCAGACGTTGGACGCCGATATGGACATGACCGGGCTAGCCTGGTCGCAGTGCCATTCCCTGGCGTTCGACTTCTCGGTGTGGGAGATCTGGGGCGCGCTGCTCTACGGCGGCCGCGTGGTCGTGGTACCCGACGCGGTGGTGCGCTCGCCGGAAGACCTGCATGCCCTGCTGGTTTCGGAGCAGGTCGGTGTTTTGAGTCAAACCCCGTCAGCGTTCTACGCACTGCAGACCGCCGACGCGGCGAATCCCGAGCTCGGCTCCCAGCTGAAGCTCGAGACCGTGGTGTTCGGCGGGGAAGCGCTTGAACCACAGAAGATGCGGGCGTGGCTGGAGAATCATCCACCCGGCACGCCGCGGCTGATCAACATGTACGGCATCACGGAGACGACCGTGCATGCTTCCTTCCGGGAGATTGTCGCCGGCGATGCGGACAGCGCCGTCAGCCCCATCGGTGTGCCGCTGGGCCATCTCGGCTTCTTCGTCCTCGACACCCTGCTGCGGCCGGTGCCGGCCGGCGTAGTCGGTGAGCTGTACGTCGCCGGCGCTGGCGTCGCCGATGGATACATCGGCCGGCCCGGGTTGTCGTCGACCCGGTTTGTGGCCTGCCCGTTCGGGGAGCCGGGGGCGCGCATGTATCGGACCGGCGACCTGATGGCGTGGGGTGCTGATGGCGAGCTTCGGTACATGGGGCGTTCCGACGAGCAGGTCAAGATTCGCGGGTACCGGATCGAACTCGGCGAGATCCAGTCCGCGCTCAATGAATTGGACGGTGTCGTGCAGGCCGTGGTGATCGCCCGCGAGGACCGCCCCGGAGATAAGCGTTTGGTCGGCTACGTCACCGGCGAGGTCGACCCGGCCGCCGTGCGTGCCGCACTCGGTGAGCGGTTGCCGTCGTACATGGTTCCCTCGGTCGTGGTGGCCATTGACGCGCTACCACTCACGGTTAACGGCAAGCTCGACACCAAGGCTCTGCCGGCGCCGGACTATCAGGACGTCAATTCCTACCGTGCTCCCTCTGATGCGATGGAAGAGGTTCTGGCTGGTATCTATGCGCAGGTTCTCGGGCTGGAACGGGTCGGCGTTGACGAATCGTTCTTCGAACTCGGCGGCGACAGCATCTTGTCGATGCAGGTGGTCGCGCGGGCGCGCGCGGCTGGAGTGCTCTGCCGGCCGCGTGACATCTTCGTCGAACAGACGGTGGCTGGGCTGGCCCGGGTCGCGACCCTCGCCGACGGCGACACCGATGTGATCGACGAGGGCGTCGGCCCGTTGCTCGCGACGCCGATCATCCAGTGGCTGCACGACGTTCAGGGTCCGGTCGATCAGTTCAACCAGACCGTGTTGATCCAGGCGCCGGTCGGTGTCACCGAGGACGACGTGCTGGTGGTGCTGCAAGCCGTACTGGACCGGCATGCGATGCTGCGGATGCGGGTCGACGACGACGGCGTCGGCGGCTGGTCGCTGATCGTGCCTGAGCCCGGATCTGTGAACGCTCGCACTTGCCTGCACACGGTCGACGTGCTGTCAGACGAGGCCGTCACCAAGGCCCGATCGCGGCTGAATCCGGCGACCGGGGCAATGGTCAGTGCGCTGTGGGCGGTCCCTACGGGTCAGCTGCTGATGATCGCCCACCACCTGGCGGTCGATGGCGTCTCGTGGCGAATCCTGTTGGAGGACTTCAACCTCGCCTGGGCGCAAATTCACGGCGGTCAGCCCGTCGAGCTGCACACCCCCCGGACATCGTTCGCTCGGTGGGCGTCGATCCTGACCGAGCGCGCATACCACCCCGAGGTTGTGGACCAGGTTCAGCGCTGGCGGGACATCGCGGCGATACCCCCGCCACTGCCGGCGGTCCAGCCTGTGGTCGACACCTATGCCAACGCCGGCAGCCTGTCGGTGGAACTAGACAGCGAGACCACCAGAATGCTGCTCGGCGAAGTTCCTGCCGCGTTCCATGCCGGGGTCAATGACATCCTGCTGATCGCGTACGGGTTGGCGTTGACCGAATTTCTAGGCATCGCAGGCGCACCGGTAGTCATTGACGCCGAGGGGCACGGACGCCAAGAAGAGGTGGCTGACGTAGACCTTTCGCGCACGGTTGGGTGGTTCACCACCAAGTACCCAATATCGCTCGCGGTCGGGGGACTGGACTGGGGCCAGGTGCTCGCCGGCGATGCGGAGCTCGGCCCGATCATCAAGGACGCCAAGGAGCAGCTCCGCGCGCTGCCCGAGGGGTTGACCTATGGACTGCTGCGCTACCTCAACAATGATGTGGACCTGGGCGGAGCTGACCCGACGATAGGGTTCAACTACCTAGGCCGGATGAGCGGCGGTGGCGGCCAGGTATCCGGCGACTTCTGGGAGATCCGAGCGGACGGCTGGAAGGTGATTGGTGCTGCCTCCGCCGTCCCGATGCCGCTGATGCATACCGTCGAGCTCAACGCCGGCACCGTGGAAACCGTTGACGGCCCGCGCCTTCGGGCCGGCTGGACCTGGGCGCTATCGGCTCTGGACCATGCACAGGTCTCCCGCCTGTCCGAGCTTTGGTTCGACGCCTTGGCCGGTATCTGCGCGCATGTGCATGGCGGCGGTGGGGGACTGACGCCCTCGGACATCGCTCCTGCGCGACTGACTCAGCAGCAGATCGACGATCTGTGTCAGGAACATGAAGTCGCCGATGTCCTGCCGCTGACACCGCTCCAGCAGGGATTGTTGTTCCACGCCAGCGTCGCTCACAGTTCAGGCGACGACGTGTACGCCGTGCAGATGAGCGTCACGCTGAACGGTCGGCTCGATCGGTACCGGCTGCAGGAAGCGGTGCAGGCAGCGGTACAGCGACATCCGAACCTGGCGGCACGGTTCTGCGAACCCGGCGGGCAGGAGCCGGTCCAGGTGATCCCCGCCAATCCGGTGGTGCCGTGGCAGTACGTCGACGTCAGTCGTGAGACCGAGGACCGCGATAGGAAGATCGCGCAGCTCAGCGCCGCGGAGCGCGCCGCGGTCTGTGATCTGGCTGCGCAGAGCGCTTTCCGGGCGGCGTTGATCCGTGTTGCCCCCGATCAGCACCGGCTCGTGCTGACCAATCACCACATCCTCCTCGACGGTTGGTCGACGACTGTCCTGCTGCAGGAAGTGTTCGCCGGCTATTACGGGCAGCGCCTGCCGGCGGCCGTGCCGTACCGCAGGTTCATCACCTGGCTGGCCGATCGTGATCTGCCGGCCGCTCGTTCAGC
Organism: Mycolicibacterium rhodesiae; assembly: GCF_002086695.1. Taxonomy (GTDB): domain Bacteria; phylum Actinomycetota; class Actinomycetes; order Mycobacteriales; family Mycobacteriaceae; genus Mycobacterium; species Mycobacterium rhodesiae. The sequence continues at coordinate 14,120 of NZ_MVIH01000015.1, read as the reverse complement.
GTGGCGAGAGGTGCTTGACGGTTTTGGCACCCCGACGTTGGTCGGCCCACCAGACGTGGGAGTTGGGCCCCGAAGCGTGATCTCGCTTCGGGTTTCGGAGGAGATGACACAGGCATTGAACGAGCTGGCCCGTTCGCGCCACACCACCGTCAGCACTGTATTGCAGGCTGCCTGGACGCAGCTACTCATTGCAATGACGGGTCAGCGTGACGTCGCCTTCGGCGTCGTGGTTGCGGGGCGGCAACCCGAGATCACCGGCGCGGACTCGATGGTGGGTCTGCTGATCAACACGGTACCGATGCGCGTGAGGATTGCGGCCGAGACCACCGTTGCCGGGCTGCTCGACCAACTGCAGGACAGTCGAAGCCGCACACTCGACCATGAGTTCCTGGGGCTCAATGAGATTCATCGAATCGCCGGTCAGTCAAAATTGTTCGACACCGTTTTTGTGTTTGAGAACTATCCCGCCGAGACGTCGATGTTGTCGGGAGCGGACGGGTTGAATGTCACCGACGTCGACAGCCGTGACTACTACCACTACCCACTCACGGTACAAGCGGTGCCAGGCACTGAGCTGGAGCTGCGAATCCAGTATCGGGCAGATATCTTCGGCGACAACAGTATTCAGCGCCTGATCGAACAATTGAACCGGTCGTTGGCGTCGCTGGTTGCAGATGTCGGCCAGCCCCTCGCTCCGTTGGAGCTTCGGGATCACCAGCCGCTGCGGACTGCGCCAAAGATCGAGCACCGGGGCTACAGCGCACCGGTAACCGACGTCGAAAAGACCCTGTGCAGTATCTACGCCCGCGTGTTGGGTGTGGATATTGTCGGGATTGACGACTCGTTCTTCGATCTGGGTGGGGATTCACTGTCGGCGATGCAGACGGTCGCCGCCGTCAACACCGCCTTCGATTCGCGGGTGACACTGCCAGCCTTTCTCGCCACACCTACAGTCCGAGAGTTGGGCAAGCAGATCGCTGCCCGCTAGCCCCGCGAGGTTTGATTACCTGCGGAGTACCAGCGGGAGACGTCGTAGCCCGCATCGTAGCGGGCAAGCCATTGCGCTGCCAGCGGGGGTAGTTTCTGTTTGGCGGGATTGTGACCGGGAAGCTGACTCCGCAAGACTCCGTAGGCCACGGCCACCTGCTCACGAATCGGGATGTGGGAATAGAGTCGATATGTCGGTCCGAGCTCGGACGGCGCAAATGGCCGGTACTTCTGAAGGGACGGAACCCATTTGGTGAGTGCGGCTTTCCACAACTCGCTGCCGAATATCGACATCGCGTCTACTTTTCGCTCCTCGAGCGGGATGCGGCTGTTGAAGCTGTCGGCGGCTTTCACCAATACCGCTTGGCCGTGCCCGAAGACCCGCGGCGCAATCCGCATGCGATACCAGGGGTCTCCGACAACGGCGTCATAGATGATCAGCGCTGAGCTGCGGTGCTCGATTTCTTCCACGAAGTGCCAGAGAAACAATGAGGCCACGCGATCGTCGCCGGGTGCGAACAAGGTGTCGGCGTTGTTCAGCATCATTGTGAACGTCGGTGTGAAGGTTGCTTCCAGGTCGGCGATGTACGCCAATCGATATTTCACCGAGGTCGTGGCGGTGAGATCGTCATAGACCGCCATGATTTCATCGAGGGTCTCCCGTAGGGCGGGGTAAGCCTTGATGAGGGCTTTCGCGTGCTGGCGATGTGCCATGCTGTGCTGGCCTTCTTGGCGGACGAACGCCAGAGCCTCGTCGGCGATTTCGGGGTCGGTGATCGTGGGCAACGCCTCATGGACCGTTGCGTTGATCATTTTCTCGATTGCCAGAAACAGGAACGACAGCACGTTGGCTGCCAGGGAGAACGCCGGATCGGAAGGATTCCAGTTGAAGGGAACCGGATAATCGGCGAACGCGAATCGGATCTTTCGCACCTGCAGATCGGTCACCTGAATCGCACCTTGTCTCCTCGAGCTTGCTGATGCCAATGACGAGTCATCCAGTACGTCACCACATGTAGGGAATGAGGCGGGACCGGACCTTCTGGGTGTACTCGCGATATCCGTCCAACTCGTCGCCGAGCAGCTTCTCCTCGTCGTGGATGCGGGTGGCGAGTACGGCAATCCCCGGCATGACGAACGCCAGCGCCCAGAATGAGCCGACAGCGAGCGGCAGGCCGACGAGGATCAGGACGTTGCCGGTGTACATGGGGTGTCGCACCAGTCCGTAGAGGCCGGTGCTGACCACGTGCTGGCCGGCCTCCACCCGGACGGTTGTGGAGGCGTACGTGTTCTGAATGGCGACCAGCACAGTGACGACCAGGCCCGCGCCGGCCAGTGCGCTACCGATCACGCACAGCGCAGCCGGTACTGCAGACCAGCCGAAGCGGTGGTCCAGACCACCGACCACGCAGATCGCCACCAGTGAGCCGTAGAGGCCGAGCATCACGATCTTCTGTACGGTCCGGCCCTCGGCGACCGGCCCGCTCTTCATTCGTCGTTGCAGAACAACAGGATTCGTAATCTGAAGATAGATACTGGGCAGCCAGGCGGTCACTGCGAACACCGCCAAGAACAGCCAGGCTTGCCAGTAATCGACGGTGCCTGCCGACACGAACAGCAACAGTCCGATCGCGACCAGCTGACCAAGGCCGAGTGCGGCCACTCTGAGAACGGCGTTCACTATCCTCCCAAGAATCCTGTCCTGTACCGCCTACCGCTACGCCGACGCGTCGCTGCTGGACGGTGCCAGCCGTTCGCACAGCAGCTCCGCCAGCCTCCGAATGGTGCCGACGGCAAGATCATTCGGCGTCAAGCGCACGCCTGTCTCGGTCTCGATGCGCGTACGCAACTCCAGAGCCCCCAGCGAGTCCACCCCGTACTCGGAAAGCGGCCGGTCCGGATCGATGCTGCGCCGCAAGATCAGGCTCACCTGCTCGGAGATCAGATGTTGTAGGCGGCCGGGCCATTCTTGCCGCGGCAGCTTGTTGAGCTCGGCGCGCAATCTGCTTGTGCCCGTTGGTCCCTGTCCGACGAACTTGAAAGCCTCCGCGAACGGGGTGCGCTGGGCGAAGGCGGTCAGCCAGGTGTTGTCGACCGTCGGCGCGTACCCGGTGTAGGCACGGTCGTGGCGCAGCAGCATCTCGAGTGCGTACGCCCCTTCGTCGGGAGCGATGGCGCCGGCAGTATCCGCGAGCTTCGTGCCACGTCCGATCTGACTCCACGCGCCCCAAGCGATGGCGGTTGCCGGCAGTCCCTGACACCGCCGCCATCGAGTGAACGCATCAAGCCAGCTGTTGGCGGCTGCGTAAGCCCCTTGTCCCGGCGAGCCGACCAGTGCGGCGGCCGAGGAGAAGGAGCAGAACCAGTCCAGCGGTTCCCCGGCGGTGGCGGCATGCAGATTCCAGGCGCCGTAAGCCTTTGGTGCCCAATCCCGCTCGATGAGCTCGTCGGTGATATTGGCCAGGGTGGCGTCGTCGATCACCGCGGCCGCGTGCAGTACACCGCGGACCGGGAGTCCGGTCGCGGTCGCGGCCTGCACCATCCGCTGCGCGGTGGCGGGGTCGGCGATGTCGCCACAGTGGACCACCACGTCGGCGCCCATTGCCCGGATCAGCTCGATCGTCTCAAGAGACTTCAGCGTCGGCTGCGAACGCGAGGTCAACACGATGCGTCCGCAGCCGGCGATGGCCATCTTCTCCGCGAGGAACAGGCCCAGCCCGCCAAGGCCGCCGGTTATCAGGTAGGCGCCGTCGTTGCGGAACGGCGTCGCCTGCTCCGGCGGCACGACGGCTCGGCTGGTCCCGGTCTGTGGGATGTCGAGCAGCAGCTTGCCGGTGTGCTGCGCCGCGCCCATCACACGGATCGCGGTGGCGGCTTCGGCCAGCGGGTATTCGGTGTACTTCGCGGGCGGCAGATCACCATCTGCGACAAGCTGATTCACCGTGCGCAGCAACTCGCCCACCCGCTGGGGGTGGCTGAGTGACATCAGCGCGAGGTCGACATAGTAGAACGTGAGATTCCGGCGGAACGGGAACAGCCCCAGCCGGGTGTTGCCGTAGACGTCGCGTTTGCCGATCTCGACGAAACGGCCGCCGACTGCCAGCAGTTCCAATCCGGCCCGCTGCGCGGCGCCGGTCAGCGAGTTGAGCACGACGTCCACGCCGTGGCCGTCGGTGTCCCGGCGGATCTCCTCGGCGAAGTCGGTGCTGCGCGAGTCGTAGACGTGCTTGATTCCCATGTCGCGCAACATTTGCCGACGCTCTTCGCTACCGGCGGTGGCGAATATCTCGGCTCCCGCGGCCCGCGCGACCCCGATGGCGGCCTGACCGACACCGCCCGTCGCGGAGTGGATCAGTACCTTGTCCCCGGCGCTGATGCGGGCCTGGTCGTGCAGGCCGTACCAGGCGGTGGCCGTCGCGGTGGCCACCGCGACCGCCTGGTGATCGGTCAGCCCGGGGGGAAGCGTCGCCGCGAGTCGTGCATCGCAGGTGACGAACGTCCCCCAACAGCCGTTCGCGGAGAACCCGCCGACCCGGTCGCCGACTCGATGGTCGACGACGTCTGGGCCCACTGCGGTGACCACTCCGGCGAAATCCATGCCCAGTTCCGGCAACGCGCCCTCGATCGCCGGGAACAAACCCATAGCGACAAGGACGTCGGCGAAGTTGATGCTGGACACGCCGACGGCAACCTCGATCTGCCCCGGCCCGGGCGCGACCCGCTCGCAGGCGACCAGTTCCAGCGTCTCCAGATCCCCGGGCGTGCGGATCTGCAGACGAACGCCGTCGAACTCGTTGTCCGCCAACGTGATTTTCCGGTCATCGGGGGCCAGTGGGCTGGGCAGCATCCGTGCGGTGTACCACTGGCCGCCTCGCCAGGCGGTCTCGTCCTCGTCGGATCCGCTGAACAGATGCCGCGTCAGCTGCTCGGCGTCGACGGTGTCGTCGACGTCGATGTGGGTGGTACGCAGATGCGGATGCTCGGCACCGATAACCCGAAGCAAGCCACGCAAGCCGCCCTGCTCCAGATTGGGTGTGTCCTCGGCCAGTACCGTCTGTGCAGCCTGGGTCACCACGAACAGGTGGGGCAATTGCGTCGGAGTCTGCAGCAATTCGCGGGCGATACGAGCCAAATGCTGGACGTATTCGCCGCCCCGTGAGGCGAATTCGGTCTCAGCGGGCCCTGTTTCGCTGGGCCCGGTGAGGATCACCATCCCGGTGACCTGCCCGGAGCGCAGATTGTCGGCCAACTGTCCGGCGTGGACTGCGTGATCGGCGGACCTCGGCCAGCACATCGCAGTGCACTGCGCGTCTTCGCGCTTCAAGGCGTCGGCCAACGAAGCCGCGAGCACAGTCGGCGTCGCTGTGGTGCTGATCAGCAGCCAGGTTCCCGCGTCGACGTGAGGTGGCTCGGGCAGCTGCCGCGGCTGCCATTCGATGGTCAGCAACCGCTCGCTGAGCACCCGCTCCTGTTGAGCCTCCTCGGATTCTCCAGTGCCACAACGTAGTCCGTGTATACGCAGCAGCACGGCGCCGTCCTCGTCGAGCACGTCGAGGTCGGCCTCGATTTCGGACGAGTCGACACGAGTGATCCGGGTATGGCAGTAGCGGGCGTTGCGTGTCGAGGCGTACAGACGCAGCCGCCGCACGCCGAGCGCCAGCCCGAGCACACCGTCGCCCGCGGCTGTGACCTGCGGGCTCGCCGCGAGGGCCTGGAAGCAGGCATCCAGCAAGGCTGGGTGCACACCGTAGGCGCTCTGTTGTGAGCGGATCTTGCTGGGCAGCGCGACCTCGGCCACGACGGTGTCTGTTGCGTCCGAGCCGGTGTGCACCGCGCTGAGACCGCTGAAGGCGGGGCCGTACTGAACTCCACGCTGGTCCATGCTCGCGCGCACCTCGGCGCCATCCCTCCGGCGTGGATGGAGGGCGAGCAGTGCACAGATGTCGTAGGCGGAGGGCTGTTCTTCCCCGGTCGCCTCGAGTGTTGCGCTGGCTTGGCGTACCTGCGCGCCGGCCTCGTCGGACTCGACGATGAAGTCGACCAGGCCGGGGGAGCGCACCGTCGCCGAGGCGCCGATGGTGGTGTGCTTATCGAGCAACAGGGCGTGTTCGAAGCGGATGTCGTGGACCTCGGCGGCGTCGCCCAGCACGGTATGCGCGGCGCTCAAAGCCATTTCGCAGTACGCGGCCCCGGGCAGCAGGGGAACGTCGCGGATCGAGTGCTCGGCGAGCCAGGGTTGGGTCTCGGTGCCGACCTCGGCCTGCCACACATGGCGCTCGGGTTCCTCCTGCAGCCGCACGTGCTGGCCCAGCAGAGGGTGCACGGATACGGAGTAACCGTGCGTCGAGGACTCTTGGTCACCCCGCTCCAACCACAGCCGGCGATGCGTCCAGCTCGGTAGTGGCGCATCCACCAGTTGACCGGTCGGGTATGGCACGGCGAAATCGATTGCCGCACCGGCACTGTGGAGGCCGGCGACCAAATCGCGTAGGCCGTTCGGCTGAGCCTGCTCACGGCGCATGGCGGCGAAGGTGGCAACCGGTGTGTCCAATGTGGCGGCGGCGCGCTCGATCGCATGGGTGAGCATCGGGTGCGGCGCCATCTCGGCGAACACCCGGTACCCGTCTTCCAGGGCGGCCCGCACCGCGGCGGCGAACCGGACCGTGTTGCGAAGGTTTTTCGCCCAGTACTTGTTGTTGCACACCGGCTCTTCGCGGGGGTCGAAGCCCGTCGCGGAATAGAACGGAACCTCTGGCGTCCGCGGCGTGATCTCGGCCAGTGCCTGCGTGAGGTCGTCGAGAATAGGATCGACGAGGGGTGAATGGGCGGCCACGTCGATCAGTGACTGACGCACCATCACGTCTCGTTCTTCCCAAGTGGCCATCAACTCGCGAACCGTTGCTGCGGCACCGCTGACCACCGTGGACTCCGGCGCGGCGACGACACCGACGACGACATCCTTGATGCCGCCGAGCGTCAGCTCCGAAAGTACCTGCTTGGCAGGCAGTTCCACCGATGCCATGATCCCGGCCCCGGCGATTCCGGCCATCAGCTGTGCGCGGCGGCAGACCACCCGCACGCCGTCCTCGAGCGTCAGCGCACCGGAAACCACCGACGCGGCGACCTCACCCATCGAATATCCGATGACGGCGCCGGGACGCGCACCGTAAGCAGCCATCGTCGCCGCCAGTGCGACCTGCACGGCGAACACCGTCGGCTGGAGGTGGGCGTCACCGCTCACCACGTCCGCTGCGGTCATCGCGGCAGTGACCGAGAAACCGGACTCCTCGGCCACCAAGGGCTCGATCTGCGCGATCGTAGCGGCGAACACCGGTTCGGTGGCGAGCAATTCGGCACCCATCCGAGCCCACTGCGATCCCTGCCCGGAGAACACCCACACCGGTCCGCGGTCGCCGTGACCCAGCTCCGCCGGGTAGGGCGCATCGCCATCGGCTACCCCCCGCAGTGCCCTGGTCAGTTCCGGGCGGGTTCGGGCCGTCACCGCGGTCCGCACCGGGCGGTGCGCGCGACGGCGGGCCAAGGTGTACGCCAGGTCGGGCAAGGCGACGTCGTCATGGGTTTGCACCCATTGGCCGAGGCGACCCGCGGTGCGGCGGAGCTGCTCTGCGGACGTCGACGACACCGGGAAGAGAAGCGCGACGGGTGCGACGCTGTCGTCGTCGCTGCCGTTCGCCTGGCTCTCGGGGGCAGGAGCTTGTTCGACGATGGCATGCACGTTGGTGCCGGACACGCCGTACGACGACACCGCCGCACGCCGCGGATTCAGGCCGCTGATGGGCCACTCCGTCGTCTCCTGCGGCACGAAGAGCTTCGTCGGGATACGGGCCAGGTCGTCCGGCAGCCGGCTGAAGTGCAGATTGCGCGGCACCGCACCGTGTTGCACCGCCAGGATCGCCTTGATCAGGCCGACGGCACCGGAGGCTGATTGCGAATGGCCGGCATTGGTTTTCACCGAGCCCAGGGCACACGGCTCGGAGACGCCGTACACCTCGCTCAGGCTGGCGAACTCGATCGGATCACCGACCGGTGTGCCGGGTCCGTGCGCCTCGATCATGCCGATGCTGTCTGCGTCGACGACTGCAGCAGCCAGCGCCGCCCGGTACACCGCGGACTGGGCGGCAGCCGAGGGGGTGGAGATGTTCACGGTGTGGCCGTCGTGATTGGCGGCCGTGCCACGGATGACGGCGAGGATCCGGTCGCCGTCGCGCAGCGCATCCGGCAGCCGCTTGAGCAGGACCATTGCACACGCTTCGCCGGCGACGTAGCCATCTGCTGCGGCGTCGAAGGCGCGGCAGCGTCCGGTCGGGGACAAGTGACCCGCCGCCGTCCCGGCGACATACTTGCGCGGATCCAGCATTACGTAAGCGCCCCCGGCGAACACGAGGTCGCTTTCACCCTCGCTCAGGCTGCGGCACCCCATATGCACTGCTAGCAGGCCGGACGAGCACGCGGTGTCGACCGCGAGCGCGGGACCGCGGAGTCCGAGGGTGTAGGCGATACGGCCGGCCGCCATGCTGAAGGTATTGCCGGCGAAGCCGTAGGGCCCCTCCATGGCGCCGGAGTGGGCCGACACTGTTTGGTAGTCGGCGTGGGTCAGTCCGGTGAAGACGCCGGTCAGCGAGTCCTTGAGGGTGTCCGGTGTGAGACCGGCATGCTCCATGGCCTCCCAGGCGGTCTCCAGAAGCAAGCGGTGCTGGGGATCGATTGCCGCGGCCTCGTCGTCGGTGATGCCGAAGAATTCCGAATCGAAGCCCGCGACATCGTCGAGAAACGCGCCCCACTTCGACGCCGTCCGGCCCGGCACGCCGGCCTCGGGGTCGTAATACTCGTCGTTGTCCCACCGGTCGCGCGGGACCTCGGTGACCAGGTCGTCGCCCCGCAGTAACGCCTCCCATAGCTGCTCAGGGGACTCGATGCCGCCGGGAAGCCGGCAGGCCATGCCGATGACGGCGATCGGGGTGGGCGAGGTGGCGTTCATAGCGGCCGGGGGATCCGCCGGGTCGGAGCAACCTGCCCGATCATCGATCGCACCGAATGAAACCATCCCGTCTCTCCACAGCAACGGAAACTGCGGATCGGTCCGTTGCTGACTCACCGCCGGTTCCCCCGAACCCGGGCAAGGCAATTATTGACGCAGACGCAGCGTTGCGGGTCAAGTTTGCTTGATTCGCAACTATCCGCATCGGCAGACCGGGTGGCCGAGCCGTTGTGCAGGCGCCCGCGGCGCCCGCTTGGCCACAGTACGGGGCAGTTGACGGCAGCGTCACTCAAATCCCGGTTCGAAGGAATCGGGACAACGGCCTTTGATAGCTTGCTTCGCGTGACACAGGCGATCGAGGCTTCTCTTCCGGCATTGCTGCGGGAGCGGGCCAGTATGCAGCCGGACGATACGGCGTACACCTTTATCGACTATGACCAGGACTGGGCCGGTGTCCCGATCAGCCTGACCTGGCCGCAGTTGTATCGGCGGGTCACCAACATGTCCCGTGAGCTCCGCCTGACCGCGTCGCCCGGTGACCGCGCGATGATCATCGCGCCACAGGGGCTGGAGTACATCGTCGCTTTCCTTGGTGCGCTGCACGCCGGGGTGATCCCCGTGCCGCTGTCGGTGCCGATGGGGGGTGTCACCGACGAGCGGGTCGAATCGGTGCTGCGCGACGCCTCGCCCGTTGCTGTTCTCACCACTTCTGCGGTTGTAGCCGAAGTCGTCCGTAGCGTGACCCCGGAATCGGGGCAGCCGGCGCCCGCGATCATCGAGATCGATCGGCTCGACCTGGACGCCCCGCCGCAGTCCGGTGGCGGAATGTACGAGGACGGCACCCCCCACGACACCGCCTACTTGCAGTACACGTCGGGCTCGACGCGTTCGCCGGCCGGCGTGATGATCTCGTACACAAATCTTCTGACGAACCTGCAGCAGATCACCACCGACTACTCGCGTCATGGCGGTATCACTCCGCCGGACTTGACGTTCGTGTCGTGGCTGCCGTTCTTCCATGACCTGGGATTGATCCTGGGGGTGTGCTCGCCGATCGTGCTGGGGACCAGCGCGGTGCTGACCAGTCCGGCGTCGTTCCTGGTGCGGCCCGCGCGCTGGATGCAGTTGCTGGCGACCAACCCGTGCCCGTTCACCGCGGCCCCGAACTTCGCGTTCGATCTGGCGACGCGCAAAACGTCCGATGAGGACATGGCCGGACTCGACCTCGGTGGTGTGCACACCATCCAGAGCGGCGCCGAGCGCGTTCAGCCCGCGACCATCAAGCGGTTCACCGACCGGTTCGCTCGGTTCAACCTGAACGAGAACGTGATCCAGCCGTCCTATGGCATGGCCGAGGCGACGCTCTACATGTCGACGCCCAAGCCCGAAGACCCGATCAAGGTCGTCCATTTCGATTCCGATGGGCTGACCGCCGGTGAGGCCAAGCGGGTCAGCGGCACCGAGGGGACGCCGCTGATCAGTTACGACGGCCCCATCAGCGAGCGGTCACCGATCTTGCGGATCGTCGACCCGGAGACCCATACCGAGGTTCCCGAAGGCAAGACCGGCGAGATCTGGTGCCACGGTGACAACGTCAGCGCCGGCTACTGGGAGAAGCCCGAAGAAACGGCGCGCACGTTCGGCGCGACGATCGTGTCTCCGTCGGAGGGCACGCCCGTCGGGCCGTGGCTGCGGACCGGCGACGTGGGCTTCATCTCCGAGGGCGAGCTGTTCGTGGTGGGCCGCATCAAGGACATCCTGATCATCTACGGCCGCAACCACGCCCCCGACGACATCGAGGCGACGGTCACCGAGGTCACCGGTGGCCGCTGTGTCGCGGTCGCTGTTCCCGACGACTCCGTCGAGAAGCTGGTTGTCGTGATGGAGGTCAGGAAACGCGGCGACTCCGAGGCGGAGGTCAGGGAGAAGCTCGAGGCCATCAAACGCGATGTGACAGTGGCGATCTCGAATACGCACGGCATCGCCGTGGCGGATCTCGTTCTGGTGGGCCAGGGTTCGATCCCGGTCACCACCAGCGGCAAGGTCAGGCGACAGCTGTCGAAGGACCTCTACCAGCGCAACCAGTTCACCCGGTTGGACGCCTGACGCCTTACGGCGATCCAGGGCTGCCGTCGGCTCCGGCGGTCGCCGTCCCATTGGCCGCGACGGCGATGCCGCCGGTGCCACCCGCCCCGCCGACCGTCGTCCCGGCTCCGCCGTTGCCGCCCTTGCCGCCGGTCGAATTCCCAAGGCTGTAGTTGTAGGCGATCCCGCCCTGGCCGCCGGCACCACCGGTGGTGGTGCCGGTGCCGCCGGCGCCGCCCTGCCCGCCGACCGCGTTGCCGGGGGAGACGACGCCAGGAAGCAGCGTCGCGACAGACAAGAGGTAGTCCCACAACGGATCGTTGGACAGGTCAGCTGTGCCCCCGGCGCCGCCGTTGCCACCTGCTCCGCTCGTGCCGTTGCCTCCCGTGCCGCCGTTCCCGCCGTAGACGCTTCCGGGGTGGTAGACGCCGGTGAAGTAACCGAACCCGAAGCTGACGACTGCGCCGCCCGCACCACCGTTGCCGCCGGTTAGGCCGTCCCCACCTTTGCCGCCGTTTCCACCGGCGCCGCCGATCAGCCCGCCGGTTCCGCCCGCGCCGCCGTCGCCGCCGACTCCGCCGGTATTGGCTCCGCCGTCGCCGCCGTTGCCGCCGACGCCGAACAACAGGGCGGACCCGCCTGCGCCGCCGGTTCCGCCGTTCGCGCCGTCTCCACCGTTGCCGCCGCTACCGATCAGGCCGCCAGCCCCGCCGTTGCCACCCGCGCAGCCGGCGTTGTTGGTGCAGGTTGCCCCGGTCCAGGTGTAACCCTTGCCGCCACTGCCGAGCAACCAGCCGCCGCCCTGCCCGTCGGGATTCGCCGCGGTGCCGTCCGCGCCGTTGCCGACGATCGGGCGGCCCTGCCATTGATTGGTCACGAGTGCGGTGACGATCTCTGGGAAGCTGATCTGGACCTTTGGGCTGCCGCCTCCCGTCTGGGCGTACGCGACGAGCGCGCCGATGATGTCGGTGAGGGTGAGGTTTGGCGGCGTGGTCGGAGAGGCTGTCGCCGACGGAACTGGCGTCGCCGCCGCGGCTCCGGCCGACTTCGGGGTGCCCGTCGGTGCGCCCGTGGAAGTGGACGCGGAAATGGTGTCGGTGGCGGCGGTCTGAGTCGTAGACGAACTCGAATCGGCGGCCGCCGGAGGTGCCACGGTCGTCGAGGTCACCCGTTTGGCGCCAGCCGCCGACTTTGCCGCGGTGGTGCGGCCAGCGGTGCCTGCTTTGGTGGTCGGGGAATGCTTCGGCGACGCGGCGCGGCCACCGCCTGCCACTGTGGAACGGGTACCACTGTGTGCCGAGGATGCCGAATCGCTACCGGCGGAGTCAGCGTGGGCGACGCCCCCCGTGCCTGATAGTGCAGCGCAAGCACCGAAGGTGAGTGCACCCGTTCCCAACCAAGTTAAGAGTTTGCTGTGTGGCTCCTGAGCCTCGTGCTGGCCGACTGTGCGCCGCGCACCGGATCCGGCCCGGCTTCTCGCACGATGCCTTGCGGCCATGGTTTGCTCCCATGTTGACTTGGTTTAGCGGTCACATGGTAACAACGGTCGACGCGCACCGTAGCAAACTCTCGTTCATCTGAATTTGCGGGTTGAGTTCGTTACGTACCACCCGCCCCACCGGTCCCGGCGGTGCCACCCGTCCCGCCGGCCCCGCCGTTAACTCCCGTCGGACCACCACCGGGGTTGCCTGCGCCCCCACCGATGCCGGCCTTGCCTGCGCTCGTGCCGGCCCTGCCTGATCCGCCGGTACCGCCGCCGCCACCTGCGCCGCCGGTTCCTCCAGTTCCGCCGGCGCCACTGCCACTGCCCGTTCCGCCGGCACCGCCGGTGCCGCCCACAACCCCATTGCCGCCGGCACCGCCGATGCCGAGGAGACCGGTTCCGGCGCCACCGGTGCCACCCGTGCCACCTGAGCCGCCGGTGCCACCATTCCCGCCGCTGCCATTGCCACCGCCGGCATTGCCGCCGCCGCCACCCACGCCCGCGGTGCCGCTGTTGCCGCCGGCGCCACCGGTTCCGGTGCCATTACTGGTGCCACCGTTTCCACCGGCGCCTGCCGTGTTCGCGTTGCCGCCCGCGCCCCCTGCGCCACCGTCGGTGCCGTTGCCGCCCAGACCACCCTGGCCGCCGGCTCCGCCGGTGCCGCCCTTCGCGCCGCTGGTGTTGATGCCGGTGCCGTTGCCACCCCGGCCGCCGGTGCCGCCGGTGCCGCCCATTCCACCCGCGCCGCCGTTGCCGCCACCGACGCTCGCGATACCGGCACCGCCGGCACCACCCTGACCGGCGGTGCCGCCGTTGCCGCCGTTGCCGCCAACGACGGGTGCCGTAGTGCTGTTGGTACCGACGTCACCGGTGCCGCCAGCGCCGCCGTTGCCGCCAACACCACCCGTGCCGCCCTTCCCGTTGGCGCCGCCGTTGGTGCCCGCACCGGCCGCGCCTCCGGCGCCTGCTGTGCCGCCGTTTCCACCTGCCGCGGCGTTGCCGCCGTTGTTACCGGTGTTGGTGCCGCCTGCGCCGCCAGTGCCACCGGTACCGCCGATGCCGCCGTTACCGCCGGCCCCTCCGCCGACTCCGCCGATACCGGTGCCGCCGGTGCCGCCCGCGCCCGCGGCGCCGCCGGCCCCGCCGGTGCCGCCCGCGGTGGGTGCGCCGCCGCTTGCACCCGTCGTCCCGGTAGCGCCGGCTCCGCCATTGCCGCCGACACCACCTTTTCCGCCGGTGCCGATGCTGCCGGTCGCGCCACCGCCGGTTCCGCCGGTGCCTGCCGCGCCGGCGTTGCCGCCGGTGCCACCCTTGCCGCCGGTCTGCCCAGCGCCGCCGAGCGTGGTGTTGGTGCCGCCTGCGCCGCCGGCGCCGCCGGTTCCGCCGACGCCGCCCTGTCCGCCTGCGCCGCCGCCGGTTCCGCCAATACCGGCGCCGCCGGTTCCCCCCTGACCGGCGGTGCCGCCGGTTCCGCCTTGCCCGCCCGCGGTCGGCGTGGTGCCGGTCGTGCCGGTGGTACCAGTCGCACCGTTTCCGCCGTTACCGCCCGTGCCGCCGGCGCCGGCA
>NZ_MVIH01000014.1 GCF_002086695.1 Mycolicibacterium rhodesiae | reverse complement strand
CCCCTACCACCACCGAGCACACCACCACGGCGACATCACCATCACCGGACCCGCCCACCAACTCACCGTCCTCGACAACGACGGCGACCCACTCACCCCAGCATCACTCGCCCGCCCGCCGAACCACCCACCACCGGACGTCCCGCCATGTCGCGGGCCCATCGGCGAACGCGCCCAATGGAAGTGGTACCAACCCTTCCAACCGAAGGCGCCACCGACCGACAACTAGCGTCCACGCAGGGACGGCAAGACATGTTCGACGACATCGGCCGATAGCCGATCGACAACCGCCGGGGCCACCGCCGCCAATTCTTCGGAGGGCTCGACGGCGACTGCGATGCAACGCATTCCGGCCGCGAGCGCACCGCGCACTCCGGGTACCGAATCTTCGAAGATGACGATGTGTTCTGGTGCACAACCGATCTGGGCAGCGCCGGAGAGAAAGCCCTCCGGATCCGGCTTGCCGCGGGCGACATCCTCCTCGGCGACGACCACCCGGATCAGCTCACCGACCGGGCTGGTCGACAACACCGCCTGGACGTCGTCGCGCTGCGCTCCGGTGACGATGGCCATCGGCACTTCGTAGTCGGCCAGCAGCTGCACCAGTCGCACGGTGTCGGGCCGGATCGGGTTGTCACCGGCGACGAGGTCGCGGTAGCGGTCCTTGCGCAGTTCGAGCAGTGCGTCGACGTCGTGGCCGCCGGCGCCGGTGATATCCAGGGCTTTTTCGACGATCTCGCGGTCGCTGTGGCCCAGTAGGTGCTTGTCGTAGTCCTGCTGCGTCATCGCCCAGTTGAGATGCTCGCCGAACAGCTCGCTGAAGATCCGGAACAGGATCGGCTCGTCGTCGGACAACGTGCCGTTGAAGTCGAAGATCACCGCAGGCCGCGGCACAGCCGCCCAGCCGGTGATTATGTCGCGGGCCAGACGGGCATCCGGATAGATCGGCACGGCCGAGTGAAGCACTGGCACCGCAACAAGTCAATAGTCTAGTCTTTTACGCGCGACACCCTCCCTGCGCAAGGATGCCCTCATGCCGTTCCTTTCCGATCCGGAACTGGATGCGCTGCTGGACCAGCTGCCGGCTCTCGCCGGACAACCCCGCCAGCTCGAAGAGCTCCACGGCGGCCTCACCAACCGCAACATCAAGATCACCACGCCGGCTGCGACGTACGTCGCACGCTGCAGCGTCAACTCCACCAACCTGCTCGGCATCGACCGGGACAACGAGTACTACAACAGCGCAGCGGCAGAGAAGGCCGGCGTCGGGGCACCGGTGATCGACTATCGACCCGATCTGGGCATCCTGCTGGTCGGCTTCCTCGAGGGCGTCACGCTGACCAATGCAGACTTTCAGCGCCCCGACGTTCTGGCCAGGGTCGCGCAGGGATGCCGCACTTTGCACGCCGGTCCGCGCTTCCGCGACCGCTTCGACATGTTCGAACTGCAACCCGGCTATTTGAAGGTCGTCCTGGAGCGCGGGTTCCGGATACCGACCGACTACCTGTACTTCACCCGCGAGTTCCAGGCCATGAAGCGCATCCTCGGCATGGGTGAACACGCGACCGTTCCGTGCAACAACGATCTGCTGGCCGGAAACTTCGTTGACAACGGCAGCAAGGTGTGGCTGATCGACTACGAGTACTCCGGCAACAATGATCCCTGCTTCGAACTCGGCAATATCTGGGCCGAGTGTGGCTTGTCCACCGACCAACTCGACGAACTGGTCAGTGCGTATTACGGCCGACGGCTACGACACAAGACAGCGCGAGCCCGGCTGCAGGGAATCGTCGGGAAATATGGCTGGACGTTGTGGGGGTGTATCCAGAACGCCACCAGCACATTGGATTTCGACTTCTGGGAATGGGCGATGGAACGTTATGAGTCGGCGGTCGCCGAGTTCCGCGGACCCGATTTCCCACGCCTGCTCGCTGATGCCCAGGCACCCGACTGACGACCGATAGGACCACATGTCGACCCCATCATTGCCCGGCCGTGCCCACATCGTCATCATTGGCGGCGGCGTCATCGGCACCAGCGTCGCCTACCACCTGACCAAACTGGGGCACACCGACGTGGTGCTGCTCGAACAGGGCCAGCTGTCGTGCGGAACCACCTGGCACGCAGCCGGTTTGGTCGGACAACTGCGCGCATCGGAGAGTGGCACCAGGCTGGTCCAGTACTCCACCCAGCTGTACGCCGAACTGGAAGCGGAGACCGGGCTGAGCGCCGGCTACAAGCAGTGCGGCGGAGTGACGGTGGCCCGCAGCGAAGACCGGATGATCCAGCTGCGCCGCACCGCGGCCAATGCGGCCGCCTATCAGCTCGACTGCGAACTACTCAGTCCGGAAGAGGCATACGAGCGTTACCCAGTGATGCGGGTCGACGACCTGGTAGGCGCGATCTGGCTGCCCGCCGATGGCAAGGCCAATCCGACCGACCTGACGATGGCTTTGGCCAAGGGTGCCCGCCAGCGCGGCGGCAAGGTGTTCGAGCATGTTCGCGTGCTCGACGTTCTGACCGCCGACGGCCGCGTGACCGGAGTCCGCACCGACGGCGGCGACATCGAAGCCGAAATCGTGGTCAACTGCGCCGGACAGTGGGCCAAAGCAATCGGCGCGATGGCGGGGGTCAACGTGCCGCTGTATTCCGCCGAACACTTCTACGTGGTCACCGAAACCATCGCCGGGGTCCACCCCGACCTGCCGATCCTGCGCGATCCGGACGGCTACACCTACTTCAAGGAGGAGGTCGGCGGGCTGGTCATCGGTGGCTTCGAACCGGAGGCCAAGCCGTGGGTGGCCCCCGACAAGATCCCGTACCCCTTCGAGTTCCAGCTACTGGACGAGGATTGGGAACACTTCGAGATCCTGATGGACAACGCGCTGCTGCGGATTCCCGCACTCGAGCACACCGGCCTGAAGAAGTTGTACAACGGACCGGAGAGTTTCACGCCGGACAACCAGTTCATCCTCGGCGAGGCACCCGAGTGCGCCAACTTCTTCGTCGGCGCGGGTTTCAACTCGGTGGGTATCGCCTCGGCCGGCGGCGCCGGGCGTGCGCTGGCGGAGTGGATCGTCAACGGGTCGGCCACCACCGACCTCACCGGCGTCGACATCCGTCGCTTCGCGCCGTTCAACGGCAACGTGGCCTGGTTGCATGACCGAGTGGCCGAGATCCTGGGCGTGCACTACGAAATCCCCTGGCCCAACCGCGAACTGAAGACGGCGCGACCGTTCCGCCGCTCCCCGGTGCATCATCTCCTCGCCACGGCAGGGGCGAACTTCGGCAGCCGGATGGGCTGGGAGCGTACGAACTTCTTCGCCCCACCGGGCAGTGAGCCGGTCATCGAATACTCCTGGGGGAAGCAGAACTGGCTGCCGTGGTCGGCGGCAGAACAGGTCAGCACCCGCACCGGCGTCACAGTCTTCGACCAGACGTCGTTCTCCAAGTATGTGCTGGCCGGGCCGGGAGCCGAGGCCGGCCTGCAGTGGTTGTGCACCGCCGATGTGGCTGTGCCGGTGGGCAAATCGGTGTACACCGGGATGCTCAACGAACGCGGCACCTACGAGTCCGACGTCACCGTCACCCGCACCGGGCCGCAGGAGTTTCTGATCGTCAGCAGCGCTGCGACCACAGAACGGGACAAGGACCACATCCGCAAGAACCTGCCTGCCGACGCACACGCCGAACTCGTCGACGTCACGTCGTCGATGGCGGTGTTCGGCGTGATGGGCCCGAAGTCACGCGAGCTCCTGCGCGAGCTCACCGACGCCGACCTGTCTGATGCCGCATTCCCGTTCGCCACCAGCCAGCTCATCTCGCTGGGCTACGCCACGGTGCGCGCCACCCGGATCACCTACGTGGGCGAATTGGGTTGGGAACTCTACGTTCCCACCGAATTCGCGGTCGGCGTCTACGAAGACCTGTTGGCCGCCGGCGAGAAATTCGACATCGCCCGCGGCGGCTACTACGCGATCGAGTCCCTGCGCTTGGAGAAGGGCTACCGGGCATTCGGCCGGGAACTCACGCCGAACGACACTCCGGTGGAGGCCGGGCTGCTGTTCGCCTGCAAGCTGTCCTCCGATGTCGACTTCCTCGGCCGGGCGGCGGTGGAGAAGGCCAAGGCCGAAGGCCCCCGCAGGCGGTTGGTCAGCTTCGCCGTCGACTCGCCCGAGCCGATGCTCTGGGGCGGCGAACTCATCCTGCGCGACGGCGCCGTAGCCGGACAGGTCAGCTCGGCGGCATGGGGTGCCACGACCGGTGCGTGCGTGGGCCTGGGTTACGTGCGCTCGACCGACGATGCGGTCGTCACACCCGACTGGGTGCGCTCAGGTTCCTACGCGGTCAACGTCGGCGGTCAGATCTATCCGATCACCGTGTCACTCAAGGCCATCTACGACCCGGCTAATGAGCGGGTGCGCTGAACGTCTCGATCGGTCGTAGCGGGCTCAACATGACGAGCGGGATCCGTCGGCTCGTGGACTGCTGATAGGCGATATACGGCGGATACAGGTGGCACATGTACTCCCACACCTGATGCCGTTCGTCGCCCTGCGGCTCGCGCCAAGAGGCCTCGAAGGCCTGCGTGGCGATCTGCACCCCGAGCGTCTCCTGGGAAAGCACGTTCAGATACCACGCCGGATGGCTGTCGGCGCCACCCTTGGATGCGACGACCACGATCTCACCGCCGGCGTTCCCGTAGATCAGCGGCTTGATGTACGACTGACCTGACTTGCGCCCCGTGTAGCGGATCAGGCAGTGGGTGGTGAACGACCGGCCCCCGACATCGCTCAAGTCAAGGACGTGCCCCTGGGCGCCACCGCTTTCCAGGTATGTCGCACAGTGCTGCGCGGTCCAGTCGGCACGGTCAGCACGTAGCGCTTCGGCGTCAGCGTCAGCCATCGAACCTCTTCCGGTCGGTGATCGCTCAAGGCATTCCGACGCTAGCATTCGTCGGAGTACCCGCGAGGATGGAGTGGTAGATGCCGGTGAACGTCGAACACATCGAGGCCGACCTCGCGGTCATCGGTTTCGGCAAGGGCGGTAAGACGCTGGCCGCCACGTTGGGTCGTCAGGGCCGGCGGGTGGTGATGATCGAGCAGTCGGCGCTGATGTACGGCGGCACATGCATCAACATCGGTTGCGTCCCGACGAAGTCGATGGTGTACCGGTCCGAACATCTCACGCCCGGCGGTGTCTACGACGACGCCTACCGCTCGGCGGTGGGAGCGACGGCCGACCTCACCACAGACCTGCGCGCGGTGAACTTCGCGATGCTCGACAACCTCGACACCGTCACGGTTCTCACCGGACATGCCCGCTTCACCGATCCGCACACCCTGCAGGTTCAGACCGTCGACGGCGCGACGATCACAGTCGTCGCGCAATCGATCGTCGTCGGCACCGGCTCCCGGCCGGTGTTGCCCGATATTCCCGGGTTGGCCAGCACGCCCCAGGTCCAGACCAGCACGGAGATGCTCAGCCTGCCGGAACTGCCTGCGCGGCTGGCAGTGCTCGGCGGCGGTTATGTCGGCCTGGAGTTCGCCGCGATGTACGCCCGCTACGGATCCACCGTGACCGTACTGGAGCGAGGCTCGCAGATCCTGCGCCGCGAGGACGCCGACGTGTCGGAATGCCTACAGGACATTCTGCGCAGCAGCGGCATTCAGATCGTCACCTCCGCTGAGGTCACCTCCGTCAGCGAGGTCGGTCCGGCCGCGGCGGTGACCTATCGGGCCGGGGGCGTCGAGCACACCGTGGAGGCTGACGCCGTCCTGGTCGCACTCGGCCGGGAACCGGTCACCGACGACCTCGGTCTGGCCGAGGCCGGTGTCGAAACCACCAGTGCGGGTGCGATTGTCGTCGACGAGTTCCTGCGCAGCAGCCAACCGCACATCTTCGCGGTCGGTGACGTCAACGGCGGCCCCCAGTTCACCTACATTTCGCTCGACGATTACCGAGTGGTGCTCTCCCAGCTCACCGGCGACGGATCACGAAGCACCGCAACCCGCACCGCCGTCCCGTACGCACTGTTCACCACACCACCGCTGGCGCGAGTGGGCCTCACCGAGGGCGCGGCGGCGGCAGCCGGGATGGACATTCTGGTCGCCACCCTGCCGGTTGCCGCCATGGCGACAGTGCCACGCGCCCGGATCGTCGACGAGACGGCAGGACTCATGAAGGTGGTCGTGGACGCGAGCACCGACAAGATCCTGGGCGCAGCGCTTCTCAGCTACGACTCCCACGAAGTCATCAACACCGTCGCGCTGGCCATGCGCCACGGCATCACCGCCACCGAGTTGCGCGACACCATATACACCCACCCGTCCATGACGGAAGCCTTCAATCAGCTGCTCGGCGCGTTGGCGGCACCGAGCAGCCGATCAGGTGCCTAGTGCGCGAAATGTTCCTGCGTGAAGTGGCCTTCGGGCTGGATCGCGTCGAGGTGACCGAGCACGGCGTTGAGGTCCGCCCACAGCGACCGGGCAAGGTCGGCCGAGAACCCTTCTCGCACAACCACTCGTAGCACCGAGATGTCCTCCGCACCGTCGGGCATCGTGTACGCAGGCACCTGCCAGCCGTAGGAGCGCAGCGCGGCCGACACGTCGAACTCGGTATATCCGAGGTCGCCCTTGAGCCGGAACGCCACCACCGGTATCGCCGAACCGTCGGAGATCACCTCGAAGTGCTGGCAGGCCTCCAGTTGGTCGGAGAACCAGCGGGCCGTTGCCGACAGGCACTGCATCACGTGGGTGTAGCCGGCCCGGCCCAGCCGCAGGAAGTTGTAGTACTGGCCGACCACCTGATTGCCCGGGCGGGAGAAGTTCAGGGTGAACGTCGGCATGTCCCCGCCGAGATAGTTCACCCGGAACACCAGCTCCTCGGGTAGACAATCGGCGTTGCGCCACACCACGAATCCGATACCGGGATAGGTCAGCCCGTACTTGTGGCCGCTGACGTTGATCGACGCCACGCGAGGCAGCCGGAAGTCCCACTTCAGGTCGGTGTGCAGGAACGGCACCACGAAGCCGCCGCTGGCCGCGTCGACATGCACCGGGATGTCGAGTCCCTTGTCCGCCTGCAGCTTGTCCAGTGCCGCACAGATCTCGGCGATCGGCTCCAGTTCACCGGTATAGGTGGTGCCGAGAATGCCCACCACGCCGATGGTGTCCTCGTCGACGGCGTCCACAACCTGCTCGGGGGTGATGACGTAGCGATCCTCGGCCATCGGCAGGTAGCGCGGCTCGACTTCGAAGTAGCGGCAGAACTTTTCCCACACCACCTGCACGTTGGCGCCCATCACCAGGTTGGGGGTCCGGGTCTTCCACTTGTCCCCGACGCGGGCCTTCCAGCGCCACTTCAGTGCCAGACCGCCGAGCATCACGGCCTCCGACGACCCAATCGTGGACACCCCGACCGCGGTGGACGCGTCGTCGTCGCGCAGGTTCTCGGCATGGAACAGGTCGGCAACCATTGCCACACAACGGGATTCGATGGCAGCTGTGGCCGGGTACTCATCCTTGTCGATCATGTTCTTGTCGAATGTCTCCGACATCAGCTTCTCGGCCTCGGGGTCCATCCAGGTGGTGACGAACGTGGCGAGGTTGAGTCGTGAGCTGCCGTCGAGCATCAGCTCGTCGTGGATGAACCGGTATGCCGCAGTCGGTTCCATGGCCTCGTCAGGCAGCCGAAGTGACGGGATGGGGTCGGTCGACAGGCGTCCGGTGTAGGCCGGTGCGATCGACGGGGAACGATATTTGACGTGGGGCACGGGTGTCCTTTCTACAGTTCTGCGATGGCTTGACGAATGTGGGCGAGGATGCGCGAGGCCGACGTCGGCGCCGGGGCGGGGCCGGGATCGGCGGCCGAGGCGTTGGCGGCGCGCGCGTGCACGAATGCGGCCGCCGCGGCCGCCTCGGCGGGCGGCAGACCCGAAGCCAGCAGCGCACCGATCATCCCCGACAACACGTCCCCGGAGCCTGCGGTCGCCGCCCACGACCCGCCGGCCGGGTTGAGGTATACCGGACCTGCCGGCTCGGCGATGACCGTGACGTTGCCCTTGAGCAGCACGGTCGCGCCGAAGGCCTCCGCCAGCCTGCGGGTGGCGGCAACCCGGTCCGGCCCCGGCGGACCACCCGCCAATCGAGCGAACTCGCCCGCGTGCGGGGTCAGCACCGTTGGTGCCGACCGTGCCGCCACCAGATCCGGCTGGGTGGACAGGATGGTGAGGGCGTCGGCGTCGACCACCACCGGAAGATCCGAAATGAGTGCGAAATGCAAAGCGGCGAAGCCCTTTTCGTCAGTACCAAGACCTGGTCCGACGACCCAGGACTGCACCCGCCCGGCGGAGTGCGGGTTGGGCGCGGCCACCACCTCCGGCCAATGTGACACGACCTCGGCTGCGGCCGACCCGGCGTAGCGCTTCATCCCGGATGTCGTCGCCACCGCGGCCCCGGTGCACAGGATCGCCGCACCGGGATACGTCGACGAGCCGGCCAGGATGCCGGTGACTCCCTGGCTGTACTTGTCGTCGTGCACGCCGGGCAGCGGCCAACGGGCCTTGACATCAGCGGCTTCCATGCCCAGCACGTCGGTGGGCGGAAGGTTCAGACCGATGTCGATGAGTTCGACCCGGCCGCAGTCCGCAAGGGCGTGAACGGGTTTGAGGCCGCCGAAGGTGACGGTGAGCGCTGCCCGCACTGCGGGTCCGGTGATTGCGCCGGTCTGCACGTCGACGCCGCTGGGGATGTCGACGGCCACGACCGGAATCCCGGCGTCGTCAACAGCGGCGAACACCTCGGCGGCCGCCGGGCGCAGGGGGCCGCTGCCGGAGATGCCGACCACCCCGTCGATCACGAGATCGGTCGACGGCGGCACGACCGGCACCAGCCGGCCACCGGCAGATCGAAACGCGGCCAGCGCCTTGGCATGAGTGCGGTCGGGGTTGAGCAGCACCGCGGTCGCGGCCGCCCCGCGGCGACGCAGGAGGGTGGCCGCCCACAGCGCATCACCGCCGTTGTCGCCGGAGCCGACCACCGCGCACAGCCGGCGACCGGCCACCCCGCCGGTCTGCGTTCGCAGCTCGCGCGCGATCACGGCGGCCAACCCGTAGGCGGCACGGCGCATCAACACACCATCAGGCAGGGTCGCCAGCAGGGGCGCCTCGGCGGCGCGAATCGCGTCGGCGGTGAAGTAGTGCCGCATCGGGACCAAGGTTACGTGTTGATCGGCGAATAACAGCCAACTCCGAACGGGTATCCGCTGTTATGACCGATCAGCAATTACTCGACGAACTCCTGGAGATCGAACGCGCGGGGTGGCAGTCGCTGTGTGAATCCACCGGTGACCGCTTCTACGGCGATCTGATGACCGAAGACGCTGTGATGGTGTTGGCCAACGGTTCCATCATGGACCGTTCCGCTGTGACCGCGGCGCTCGGCCAAGCACCGCCGTGGAAGAGCTTCGCGCTATCCGACGAGCACGTCATTTCCGCGGGGGCCGACGCTGCGGCGCTGGTCTACATCGGCACCGCCGAACGCGACGGCGCTGACGAGCCGTTCGTAGGAGCCATGTCGTCGGTGTATCACCGCGTCGATGGCAGGTGGCGGTTGGTGTTGTACCAGCAGACCACCGTGGACGCGTGACGCCGTTATTATTTTGGAGTGACTGATCCAGGCCAGGATGTGCAGGCTGCGTCGGCGAACGGGCACCGGCTGACGGCAAAAGGCGTGCAGACCCGAGACCGGATCGTCGGGGTGGCCGCCAGCCTGATGCAGGAACGCGGAGTGGCGCGCACGACGATCGAAGACATCCAGGCGGCGGCCGGGATCAGCTCATCGCAGCTGTACCACTACTTCGCCGATAAGAGCGCTCTGGTGGCAGCGGTCATCGAACTCCAGGGTCAACGAGTTCTCGACGTCCAGCATCTCGGCCTTGATCGGGTGACGTGCGTCGACGACCTATGGCGTTGGCGCGATCTCATCATCGGCATACGGACTGCTCAGAATTGTGTTGGCGGGTGTCCCCTGGGTTCGCTCGCAGCAGATCTATCCGAGACCGACGCCCTGGCGCGTGCTCAGCTGGCGCGGTGGTTCGCCGAGTGGGAGCGCATCCTGCGGGCCGGACTGGCATCGATGGCCTCCGCCGGCCAGTTCATCGACGGCACCGACACCGACCGTCTCGCCCTCGCCCTGCTTGCCGCCACCCAGGGCGGGCTCCTGCTCAGCCAAGTCAACCGGGACACCGCGGCGTTGGCAGCTGCAATGGACACCGTGATCGCCCAGATCGGTGCACAGCTGACCGAGGCGGCGGCCGGTGCCGTTCGGCACCGCTAGTTTTGGCATTGACACTCCATTTTTGCTTGGCCACGATCAACGAAGGCCAACACAAAGGAGTCAGCGTGTCCACCACCGAACCGGCCACGATCGCCGCCCAGGTCGCACAACTGCAGGAGAGCATGGCAGGTCACCTGCCCGCCGACACGGTCGAGGTGTTCACCGCCGACCAGAAGCGCATGGTTGACGACGGCGTGCCGCCCGGCGCCGCGCAGCCCGGCATTCCGCTGCCGGATCCTGAACTCATTGACGCACAGGGGAATCCGACGAGTATCGGCATACTGCGCGCGAACCGTCCGGCGGTTGTGGTCTTCTACCGTGGGGCGTGGTGCCCCTACTGCAATCTCGCACTGAAGGCATACCAGGACCAGTTGGTCCCGACGTTGGCCGCGCGGGGAATTCCGTTGATCGCCATCAGCCCCCAGAAACCCGACGGCTCGCTGTCGACCGCGGAGACCAATGCACTGACCTTCGACGTGGTGTCCGATCCCGGCAACCAGATCGCCTCGGCACTCGGCATTGTGGTCACACCGTCGGAGGCGTCACGGGCGGTG
Organism: Mycolicibacterium rhodesiae; assembly: GCF_002086695.1. Lineage (GTDB taxonomy): Bacteria > Actinomycetota > Actinomycetes > Mycobacteriales > Mycobacteriaceae > Mycobacterium > Mycobacterium rhodesiae. The sequence continues at coordinate 113,580 of NZ_MVIH01000014.1, read as the reverse complement.
ACCCAGAAGCTCGGCATCGATCTGGCTGAGGCGAACGCGGACGGCGGCTATGCGCTGCCGATGCCCACTGTCCTGGTACTCGACAGTCGGGGCGTGATCGCGTGGAGCGACGTGCATCCCGACTACACCACCCGCACCGAGGTTGCCGACATCGTGGACGCCGTCACCCGGCTGGGCTGACCCGCTATTCGACCGTGACGGACTTGGCCAGGTTGCGCGGCTTGTCCACGTCGAAACCACGAGCCCGAGCCACCGCGGCGGCAAACACCTGCAACGGCACCGTGGACAGCAGCGGCTGGAAAAGCGTTGACACAGCGGGTAACTCAAAGATGTGGTCGGCGTACGGTCGCACTGTGTCGTCGCCCTCTTCGGCAAGCACGATGGTGACCGCGCCGCGGGCCTGGATCTCGCGGATGTTGCTCAGCAGCTTCGCGTGCAGCGTCGCCGCGTTCTTCGGCGAGGGCATCACCACGATGACCGGCAAGCCGTCTTCGATGAGCGCGATCGGGCCGTGCTTGAGCTCGCCGGCGGCGAAGCCCTCGGCGTGCATATAGGCCAATTCCTTCAGCTTGAGCGCGCCCTCGAGGGCCACCGGATAACCGACGTGGCGACCCAGGAACAGCACTGTCGGCGACGACGCGAACTGCTGACCCAACTTCGTGATCGGCTCCAGGTGCTCGAGCACCCGGGTGACCTGCTCGGGCATCGACTCCAGTTCGTGGTACTCGCGCGCGACCTCGTCGGGATACTTCGTCCCGCGAGCCTGGGCCAACGCCAATCCGACCAGGTAGTTCGCCGCGATCTGGGCCAGGAACGTCTTGGTGGCCGCCACCCCGACCTCGGGTCCGGCGCGGGTGTAGAGCACCGCGTCCGCCTCACGCGGGATCTGGCTGCCGTTGGTGTTGCAGATCGCCAGCACCTTGGCCTTTTGGCTCTTGGCGTGCCGGACGGCCTCCAGGGTGTCGGCGGTCTCGCCCGACTGCGAGATCGCGATCACGAGGGTGCCGCGATCCAACACGGGGTCCCGGTATCGGAATTCACTGGCCAGTTCGACCTCAACCGGCAGGCGGGTCCAGTGCTCGATCGCGTACTTGGCCAGCAGCCCGGAATGGAATGCCGTTCCGCAGGCGACGATGAAGACCTTGTCGACCTCGCGGAGTTCCTGATCGCTCAGCCGCTGTTCGTCGAGAACGATGCGGCCGTCAACGAAGTGGCCGAGCAGGGTGTCGGAGACCGCCGCCGGCTGCTCGGCGATCTCCTTGAGCATGAAGTAGTCGTAGCCGCCCTTTTCCGCGGCCGACAGGTCCCAGTCGATATGGAAAACCCGAGCGTTCGCGGTGTCGTCGGCACCGTCGAAATCGGTGATCGAGTAACCGTCCGCGGTGATCACCACCGCCTGGTCCTGGCCCAACTCGACGGCGTCCCTGGTGAACTCGATGAAGGCCGCGACGTCGGAGCCGATGAACATCTCGCCGTCGCCGATACCGACCACCAGCGGGGTCGACCGGCGGGCGGCGATGATCGTGCCCGGGTCGTCGGCATGCGCGAACACCAGCGTGAAGTGCCCCTCCAGCCGGCGCAGCACCGACAGCACCGACGCCTCGAAATCGCCCGCGGTCGGACCCTGGCGATACGCGTGGGCGACCAGATGCACGGCCACCTCGCTGTCGGTGTCGCTGGCGAACTCGACGCCCTCGGCTTCGAGTTCGGAGCGCAACGTGACGAAGTTCTCGATGATCCCGTTGTGGACGACGGCGAACTTGCCCGTCGCGTCGCGGTGCGGGTGGGCGTTGCGGTCGGTGGGGCGGCCGTGCGTTGCCCACCGGGTGTGGCCCATTCCCGCGGCGCCGGCGAGCGCGTCGGCCTCGGTTTCGGCCAGCGCCTCCTCGAGATTGGCCAGCCGGCCGGCACGGCGACGCACGGTCAGCCCACCGTTGCCATCGAGCAGCGCGACCCCGGACGAGTCGTAACCGCGATACTCCATCCGCCGCAGTGCGTCGACCACGACACCTCGGGCGGGACGATGCCCGACGTAAGCGACGATTCCGCACATGTTTACCCAGGGTAGTGCAGCACCCTGATTACGCCCGTCCGCTAGGTTCATGGGGTGGCCCGGACACGCAAGCTCTTCGCGGCGCTGACGCGCCGCGGTCCACATCACGTTCTACGCGGTGACCTGGCCTTCGCCGGGTTACCCGGCATCGTCTTCACCCCGGCCTCGGGCTTCAACCTGCCCGGTGTGGCCTTCGGCCACGATTGGCTCACAGATGTAGATCACTACGTGAAAACGCTGGAGCACCTCGCGTCCTGGGGCATCGTCGCGGCCGCCCCCAGCACCGAGCGTGGGCTCGCCCCGTCGGTGCTGAACCTGTCGGTCGACTTGGGCACGACTCTCGACATCATCACCGGGGTGCGGCTGGGCCCCGGGGAGATCAGCGTTCATCCGACCAAATTGGGCCTGGCCGGACATGGCTTCGGCGGCTCGGCGGCGGTGTTCGCCGCGGCGGGGCTGGCCGGTGCGGCCTCGGGCGCACCCAAGGCGGTCGCGGCGCTGTTCCCGACGGTGACGCGCCCCCCGGCCCAGCAACCGGCAGCGTCGCTGAAGGTGCCCGGTCTGGTGCTCAGCGCGCCTGATGATCCGCAGTCGTTGCGCACCGACGCCCTGCACCTGGCCGACGCGTGGAAGGGATCGGTGCTGCACATCGTCAGCAAGGCCGAATCCTCCGGGCTGGCCGAGAAGCGCCGCTTCGCCAAGGTACTGGGCATGCCGGGTTCCGATAAGCGCACCCAGAAGACCGTGCGCGCCCTGCTGACCGGCTTCCTGCTGTTTCACCTGACCGGCGACAAGGCGTATCACGAGTTCGCCGACCCGGACGCGGTGCTGCCGAAGACCGAGGCCCTCGACCCCGAGGCTCCTCCGGTGACAACCCAGGACCAGATCGCCGCGCTGCTGAAATAGCCCGGCGTCGCCCAACCAACTGGTTGGTGCTTTACTGTGCGAATGCGTACCGGAATCTTTCTGGACTACTCGGGCGGCTTTCGTGAGGCCGTCGAGCACATCGTGGTGTTGGAGAAGGCCGGGGTGGATATCGCGCTGGTCGCCGAGGCCTATTCCTACGATGCTGTCAGCCAACTCGGTTATCTGGCGGCCAAGACCTCGACGATCGAGCTCGGCTCGGGCGTCTTTCCCATCTACACCCGCACGCCGTCCCTGCTGGCGATGACCGCGGCCGGCCTGGATTTCGTGTCCGACGGCCGCTTCCGGCTCGGCATCGGCACGTCCGGTCCGCAGGTGGTGGAGGGCTTTCACGGGGTGCCGTTCGACGCCCCACTCGGCCGGACTCGCGAGGTCGTCGACATCTGCAGGCAGGTCTGGCGCCGCGAGCGGGTCCAGCACCAGGGCCGCAGCTACCAGATCCCGTTGCCCGCCGACCAGGGCACCGGACTGGGTAAGCCACTGCATCTCATCAATCACCCGGTTCGCGAACGGATTCCGATCACCATTGCCGCGCTGGGGCCCAAGAACGTCGAGCTGACCGCCGAGATCGCCGAGGGCTGGCAGCCGATATTCTTCTATCCCGAGAAAGCCGACGCCGTCTGGGGAGACGCGTTACGGGCCGGAAAAGCCAAGCGCGACAGCCAACTCGGCGAGCTCGACGTCATGGCCGGGGTATCACTGGCCATCGGCGACGACGTCGAGGACCGACTGAACTGGGCCAAACCGCACCTGGCGCTCTACATCGGCGGCATGGGCGCGAAAGGGCAGAATTTCTATCACAAGCTGGCCACCCGGTACGGCTACGGAGAGGTGGCCGATCGCATCCAGGAGCTGTTCCTGTCCGGCCGCAAGGCCGAGGCGATCGCCGCCGTGCCCGACGAGCTCGTCCGAAATGTGAACCTCATCGGCCCGCGCGGCTTCGTCAAGGAACGCATCGCCGCCTATGCCGAGGCCGGAGTCACCACCCTGTTGGCCACGCCGACCACCACTGACGCAGGCGAATACATCAGCTGGGTCGAGGAGTTGCAGCAGCTGCTGCCCTGATCGCAGGGCCACATTCGGTCACTGGCCGACCTGCGGTAACTCGTCGGCTGCTATCTCGCACGGTGTCTGATCATCGGACTCCTCGCCGACTGGCGGTGGCGGTGCCGGCGGCGGCGCAGCCGCGGGTTGAGGCGGCGACGGTGGCTCGGCTTCGACGGCTTCCGCCTCCGGGGTGGGCGGCGGAACCTCAGCCGGTCGGCCCGCGGGCTCAGACTCCTCGACGAGCGGATCATCCTCGGGCACAGCATCTTCCGGTTCGGGGATGTCTTCGGGCTCGTGCTCGTCGGCGGGGTCGTCCAGCTCCGGAAGCCCGTTGTCCACCGCGTTGTCCGGCATGCTGTCGAACATCCCTCCGAGAGCATCGGCGAGCTGTCCGACCAGCCCGGACAAGCCGCCGCCGACATCGGGCATCGTCGGCATCGCCGCCGAGGGAGGTGCGCCCAGAGCGGGCGGCACCGGCGGCTCGCCAGGCGGCGGCGTCGGAAGTGGTTGAGCTGCTGGGGTATTCGCGGGAAGCGAGGACGCGGGCGAGGCGGGCGGCCCGGGCTCGCCGACGGACGGCGGCGGGGCCGGCGCAGTCGATGGCGATACCATCGAGGCTGCGCCGGCCGGCGTGGTATGCGGTGACGCAGGCGCCGCCATCAGAGGTGGCGGCCCGCCGAATATGCCCGGAACCTCGAAATGTGGTGTGGGCGAAGAATTTAACTGTCGTAATGCGTCCTCATAGGCATCCGTCGCCGACGATGCCGCCGCACGCATGGCGGAGAGCCAATCGGTGCGGATGTCGGCGTCGACGTACGGGGTGACCTGGTGGGCGACGACATCGATCGCCTGCTCGCGGGCCGCTCCCCCGCCCACCACGGTGGCTGCTGCGGCCAACCACGCCGGCCGCTCACCGGCCCGCCGGTCGTCGATCGACACGGCCGCCCCGACCTTCTCGTCGACCGCGCGCCACAGCCCGTCGCGCAACGCCTCACAGCTCAGCGCCGCGGCCCGCAACGAATCCGCCACCGCCGCAGCGGCCGCACAGTGTCGCTGGATGAATTCGCCGGCCACCGAACCGGACTCACCGCCCCATGCCGCCGCCGCGGCGGCCAGCCCGTCGCGCGAAACACGCACCGCCTGGTCGGCGGCGGCTGATGCGGCCCGCAGCGTCGCGCAGTCGGCGTCGAGCACGGCCAGATCCAAACCGTCGTCGCCGCCGTACCACTCGAAGATCTGCCCCGCGTGCGCAGTCAGGTCCGGATGCTGATAGCCGACGGCGTGGCAGGCTGCCACGTAGGTCGCGGTGGTGGTCACCGAAGGTCGCCCGGCCGCGAGCCGCGCCGCCACGTCCGGTGTCACAGCGCCGCCGCGCGCAGTTCGGCATCCCCGTAGCGGTCGGCGGTAACTCGAAGCGCGACAGCGGTTTCCGCAGCCGCCCGCGACCACTGGGCCATTGCTGCCGCCAACCGGTCCAGCGCCGCGCGCACCGCATCCCCGTGCGCGACGTGCATACGGCCTGCCATCGCACCGTCGAAGTGCAGTCGGCTCAGTTGTCCCCGCAGTGCACCGTCGAGCACCTCGGCGGTGGAGTCGAAATGGTGCGCGGCAACCCGTAACCCGCCACAGTCCACCCGCGTGTTACCCATATCCCCTATGACGCACGGCGCGCCGGACAGGTTCCCGGAACTTTTGTCAGCCTTGGGCGCTGACCGACTCGGCGACACGGATCGCCAGCAGCCGGGCGGTGTCTTCGTCAGCGGCTTCTACCATGACGCGCACCATCTGTTCAGTTCCGGATGGGCGCAACAGGATTCGCCCGGTGTCACCGAGTTCGGCCTCGGCCGCGCGCACCGCGCTCTGCACCGCAGGCGCCTCGGCGACCGTCGCCTTGTCCGCCACCGTGACATTGATGAGCACCTGCGGCAGGGTCTGCATCGGTGCGGCCAGCTCAGCGAGCGACAAGCCAGTCTGGGCCATCCGCGCCATCAACCGCAAGCCGGTGGCAAGCCCGTCACCGGTCGTTCCCAGCGCAGGCATCACGATGTGGCCGGACTGTTCCCCGCCGAGCGAGTACTCCCCGGCACGCAGTTCCTCCAGGACATACCGATCACCAACTCCGGTGGTGCGCACCGTGATTCCGGCCTCGCGCATGGCGATGTGCAACCCGAGATTGCTCATCACGGTGGCCACCAGTGTCTCGGAAGCGAGCTCACCGGCCTCGCGCAAGGCAAGGGCGAGGATCACCATGATGGCGTCACCGTCGACAACCCGGCCGTCGGCGTCGACCGCCAGGCAGCGATCGGCGTCGCCGTCGTGCGCCAGACCCAGGTCGGCACCATGGGCCAACACCGCGGCCTGTACCTGCTCCAGATGCGTTGAGCCGCAGCCTTCGTTGATGTTGAGGCCGTCCGGTTCGGCGTTGATCGCGATCACGCTTGCGCCTGCAGCGTGGTACGCGCGCGGCGCGGCCTGGAACGCCGCGCCGTTGGCGCAGTCGACGACGACCGACAGCCCGTCCAATCGCACCGGTGCCGCACCGCGGATGTGGTGCAGGTAGCGCTCCAGTGCATCGCGCGCATCGAGCACACGCCCGATGCCCGCACCGACCGGACGCAGCCCGGGGCCTTGAGCGACGAGCTCTTCGATGCGATCCTCGGCGTCGTCGTCGAGCTTGTGTCCGCCGGGACCGAAGATCTTGATGCCGTTGTCCGGCATGGCGTTGTGCGACGCCGAGATCATCACGCCGAAGTCGGCACCGTAGGCGGCGGTCAGAAAAGCGACCGCCGGCGTCGGCAACACCCCGACCCGCAGCGCGTCCACACCCTCACTGGTCACGCCGGCGATGACCGCCGCCTCCAGCATCTCGCCGCTGGCGCGCGGATCACGTCCGACGACTGCGAGGCGCCGGCCGGTGCTTCTGGTTGCCGCGAGCCGGCGTGCCGCCGCCGCTCCCAACGCCAGGCCCAGCTCGGCAGTCAGTTCTCGGTTGGCGACGCCGCGGACACCATCGGTCCCGAACAGTCGACCCATGTGGACAAATTTCTCACAACTAGCCGCTCAGAACACAACCAACCAGGTTAACGGCCGTGTCGCCACCAAACCGACACAGCAACGAGACGCTCCATGGCGAACACTGCCCGCACCCGGAATGGGTGCGGGCAGTGCGCTGCTGCTATCCAGCTGACAGACGATTACCGGCTGCCGGTCATCGGCGCCTCGGCGGGCTCCGGAGCGGCCGGCACGGCCGTCGCACCGATACCCGCGTTGCCGTGTCCGCTCTGACCGGGAGCCATCTCGGAGTTACCCGGTCCGGCCTGGGTGAACGTGTAGCTCACACCCGTGGCGCTGCTGGCGCACACCGGAACAGTGGAGATCTCCTTGCTGGCGAGCTGCGGCAGCTTCGACGACAGGTCGTCGCCCGGGCACACGCTGGTGGCCAGGGTCTGCGCGCTGCTGACCGACACGTTCTGGATCGTGCCGAGTTGCTCACCGTTGACGGTCAGGCCCACATTGAGCTGATCGCCGGCCGCCTGCGGCGCCTGAGGCTGCGGCGCCGGTGCCTCGGGAGCCGCGTTCGCGAGTCCGAAACCACTCGCGACGAGCAGCGAGCCGCCAAGCAACGCACCAGCGGCCGTCTTCGTGAACGTGTTCATATTCGCTCCTTTTCTTCTGCGTGATGGCAGGGAATCAGAGCTGCGGGAGCAGATCGCTCACCTCACAGCCCCGAAGGAGAACACCGACCCCCCGAAGGGTCCCGCCTCCTACCTCGGGCGGCCGAACGTTGCCGTCGGCCTCTAGAAGGCTTTCCGAAGGGCAGTTGGCTCAAACCAGAACTTGATAATCCGCCGCGACATGCGCGCTGAGCAGGCAACACGGCGTGTGACCCAGGTCATAGACGACGCTGGGGGCCACAAACGACGCACCGGGCGCCTCCAGCCGAAAGACTGGCGACGCCCGGTGGGCCGTTGCGTAGATGTACGCGACAGGTCAGCGCTTGCTGTACTGCGGCGCCTTACGGGCCTTCTTGAGGCCGTACTTCTTGCGCTCGATGGCACGCGGGTCACGGGTGAGGAAGCCGGCCTTCTTCAGCGCAGGCCGGTCCTCAGGCTGAACCAGGATCAGCGCCCGGGCGATCGCCAGGCGAAGCGCACCGGCCTGACCCGAGGGGCCGCCGCCGTCGAGGTGGGCGTAGATGTCGAAGCTGTCCACCCGGTCAACGGTCACCAGCGGAGCCTTGATCAGCTGCTGGTGCACCTTGTTCGGGAAGTAGGCCTCCAGGCTGCGGCCGTCGAGGTTGAACTGGCCGGTGCCCGGCACCAGCCGAACCCGCACCACAGCCTCCTTGCGGCGGCCGACGGTCTGGATCGGACGGTCGATGATCACCGGTGCACGCGGGGTGCCCTCGGCAGCGTCCTCGGGGGCCTCGGAGGTCTCGGGGGCGTCCAGGGCCTCGATCACTTCGGTCTCGACGACCTCGGTCACGTCTGTCGTTTCGCTCACTGGGCCACCTGCTTGATCTCGAACGGAATCGGCTGCTGGGCGGCGTGCGGATGATCCGGGCCCGCGTAGACCTTGAGCTTCTTCTGAATCTGCCGGCTCAGCTTGTTGTGCGGCAGCATCCCGACGATGGCCTTCTCGACCACACGATCGGCATGCTTTTCCATCTCGTCGCCAAGAGTGCGCGCCCGCAGACCACCGGGGTAACCCGAGTGACGGTAGGCCATCTTGGACTGGAGCTTGTCGCCACTGACGGCGATCTTGTCGGCGTTGATGACGATGACGAAATCGCCACCGTCGACATTCGGCGTGAATGTCGGCTTGTGCTTGCCGCGCAACAGGTTTGCTGCCGCGACGGCGAGCCGGCCGAGCACCACGTCGGTGGCGTCGATGACGTACCACGAACGCGTGGTGTCACCCGCCTTCGGCGTGTACGTAGGCACAGCGCTACCTCTCTCTTTCGGGTTTCTACCCCGTGTGGATCCCGGTGTGACCCGGGTGTCGGTCGGAACGTGACGGTGGGGTTGCTCCTCGGCGACCAACACTGACCCGAGAACCCCGCTTACCCCGCGGGGCGAACCGCGGCGTACCGCACGCCAACGTGGCAGCTTACCTGCGACGATCCGGGCAGGTCAAAACGCTCATCCCCGCTCGTAGGCGATGTTGGCGACGGCGCGGACATAGTGGGTGCCCGCGGCGTCGGTCATGGTCGCCGAGACCGTCCCCATCCGGCGCCCCACCCGTTCGGTGACGGTGGCCAGCGTGAGGGACCGACCGTCGACCGGCGGCGACCGGAAGTAGTAAACCGAGAGGTCAGCCAGGGTGTAGCGATCACCCGCGCCGGTGTGTGCCTGGCCTGCCAACCAGCAGGCTTGGCCGATGATCGAGGCGATGACCCCGCCCTGGATGGCGCCGAGGGGATTGGCCATCCACGGTTGCGGGTCGATGGTCAGGATCGGTTCGTCTGCACTCTCGACCCTCAGAGCCAGCAGTTCACTCAAGGGACCGCGGGCGATCTCGCCGCTGCTGATCGCGGTCAGGATGCGCCGGCCGTCCCAGTCCGGATCGATGGCCGAGACTGCTGTATCGATGTCGGGCGGGCCGGGCAGCGTCGTGACGGGTTCAGCGATCGCGTCCTTGTCCAGTGCGCGCAGTGCTTCGGAGCTGCGGCCGACCCGGACGGCGCGGGCAACGCCCGAGCAGACGACGTCGTGCGAGCCGTTGGTGATGGTCATGGTCGCCGTGCCCTGGGCGTCGTCGCGGTGAGCCATGGCCGAGATGGCGTGCAGCCGATCTCCCACTGTGGGGCGGACGCCGGCGGTCAGCGCCAGCCACGATTGCACGGTGGCGACCGGTTCGGCGAACGTGTACCAGTAGGCGCCGCTCGTGACGGATTCGGCCATCACCGCGTAGGCAGGCATCTCCAGCAGACCGCGATGGTCGACGAGCGTCTGATTCACCTGTTGATCCAACGAGATGCCGGCCTCACTGACTCCGGTGTTGCCGACGCAGAAGACCGACTGAGGTCCGTTAGGTGTGCTCATTTCCTGGCATCTTGCCGTACCTCAGGAAGCGAGGTCGAGCGCGGCGCCGATCAGCGCCAGATGGCTGAGACCCTGCGGCAGGCCAGCGAATAGCCTTGCCCGCAATGGGTACTTCGCCGTCATGGCGAAAATCGGATACTTCTTGTCCTCTGAACAGTACTGCCCCTCAGAACTCGTCGATCAGGCCAAGCGCGCGGAGGCGGCCGGATTCGAAAGTCTCTGGATCTCGGATCATTTCCACCCGTGGAACGACGAGCAGGGTCAGAGCGCGTTCGTGTGGGGTGTTATCGGCGCGTTGTCGGAAGCCACCTCACTTCCCGTCTCGACGGCGGTGACCTGCCCGACCATGCGGATCCACCCGGCGATCATCGCCCAGGCCGCGGCGACCGCCGCCGTTCAGCTCGACGGCAAGTTCGTGTTGGGCGTCGGTAGCGGTGAGGCTCTGAACGAACACATCCTCGGCGACCCGTGGCCATCGGTCGGCGTTCGGCTGGAAATGCTCGAGGAGGCTGTCGAGGTGATCCGGCTGTTGCACCGCGGCAACGAGGTGAGCCACCACGGTGTGCATTACGAGGTGCAGGAGGCCCGCATCTACACCCGGCCAGAGCAGCCTGTGCCGATCTACGTGTCGGGCTTCGGACCGCAGGCCGCCGAGCTGGCAGGCCGTATCGGCGACGGCTATGTCCTGGTGACCCCGGAGGCCGATCTGGTGCAGACATTCCGCAACTCCGGCGGCGGGGACAAGCCGGTGCAGGCCGGTATGAAGGTCACCTGGGATCGCGACGCCGACAAGGCGCTGGAGGTCGCACATCGGCTGTGGGCCAACGATGGCCTCCCGGGGCAGAGCGCGCAAACCCTGCCGCGGCCCAAGGACTTTGAAGCGTTGATGGACCTGGTGCCGCGGGAGACGGTCGGCGAGTCGATCATCTGCGGTCCGGACCCCGACAAGCACGTCACGCGAGCACGTGAGTACATCGACGCCGGCGTCGACGAGCTCTACGTCCAGCAGATCGGCCCGGACTTGGACGGCTTCTTCGCCGCCTGGGAGTCCGACGTGCTTCCACAGCTGCGCGGATAAATCACTTTCGGACCCGCCCCGCGCTGTGGTCCTCTTGTGTCATGGCTGATGTCTGGCCGCCGGCCGACCTGCAGGTGGTGACGCCGCGCCTCGGGCTGCGCTACGTCGACGACGAACTGGGGACGGCGCTGGCAACGTTGGCGGCCAAGGGCATTCACGATCCGGCGGTCATGCCGTTCACCGAACCCTGGACCGATGTGCCCTCCCCTGCGCTGGAGCGCAACGCCCTGCAGTTCTACTGGCGCAACCGCGCCGAACTGTCGCCTGCGCGGTGGAACCTGGACCTCGCTGTCCTCGTCGAGGACAAGGTGGTCGGAATGTGTTCGGTTCACGCCGAGGACTTTCCGAACAATCGCCGGTTGACCACCGGCTCATGGCTCGGCCTGGCTCATCAGGGTCGGGGCCTCGGTAAAGAGCTCCGCCAGGCGGCTCTGCATCTGATCTTCGCCGGTTTCGACGCCGATCTCGCGGTCACCCGAGCCTGGCACGACAACGCCGCGTCGTTGGCGGTGACCCGGTCACTGCCCTACACCGAGACCGTCAGAACGCGCGAGCTCCGACGCGACCGCCCCGACACCATGGTGGGTTTCGCCATGACGCCGGGGCGGTGGGCGACGATCCGACGCGACGATATCCGTCTGGTCGGCATCGAGGCCGTTCGCAGGCTGCTGGAGACTCAGCGGTAGTCGATGACGACGCGGCCGTCGATCTGGCCCCGCTCCATCCGACCGAACACCTCGTTGATGTCGTCGAGCTTGGCGGCCTCGACGGTGGGATGGATCAACCCGCGGGCGTAGAAGTCGAGCGCCTCGGCCATGTCCTGCCGGGTGCCGACGATGGAGCCGCGAATCGTCAAGCCCTTCAACACGATGTCGAAGATCGGTGCGGGGAAGTCGCCCGGCGGCAGGCCGTTGAAGACGATGGTTCCACCGCGCCGGGTCAGCCCGATCGCCTGGCCGAACGCCTGCGGGTGCACCGCCGTGACAAGCACGGCGTGGACACCGCCGGTGGCTTTCTGCACTTCGTCGACGACGTCGGAGGTCCTGGCGTTGACGGTCACCTCGGCACCGAGCCGTTCGGCCAGTGCGAGTTTCGCGTCGTCGATGTCGACGGCGACCACACGCAGTCCCATCGCGCGGGCATACTGCACAGCGATGTGTCCGAGGCCGCCGATACCGGAAATCGCGACCCACTGGCCGGGCCGGGTGTCAGTGACCTTGAGGCCCTTGTAGACGGTGACGCCGGCGCACAGGATGGGTGCCACCTCGAGTGGGTCGATGCCATCCGGAATCCGGGCGGCGTAGGCCGCATTCACCAGCATGTAGGTACCGAAGCTGCCGTTGACGCTGTAACCGCCGTTGCGCTGGCTCTCGCACAATGTCTCCCAGCCGGTGCGGCAGTATTCGCAGCTGCCGCACGCCGACCACAGCCAGGCGTTGCCCACCTTGTCACCCAGTTCCAGGTCGGAGACGCCCTCGCCGAGCGCGACGACAGTGCCGTAACCCTCGTGGCCCGGGATGAACGGCGGTGCCGGTTTGACCGGCCAATCACCATGGGCGGCATGCAGATCGGTGTGGCAGACCCCGGAGGTCTCCAGTTTGACCAGAGCTTCCCCGGGGCCGGGAGTGGGCAGGTCGAGGTCGGTGACGTGCAGCGGTGCACCGAATTCGGTGACGACTGCGGCGCGCATGGTGTCGGTGTCGGTCGATGTGGCGGGTGCGCCAAGTGTCTGTGTCATGGTCATGTCCTTTCGTGAAAGTGGTTGTCGGCCTCAACGGTGTCTTCGCTTCGTCGCGCGAGCGCTCAGAAGAAGCCTTGGGCTGTGTTGGAGTAGGAGACGAGGAGATTCTTGGTCTGTTGGTAGTGGTCGAGCATCATCAGATGGTTTTCCCGGCCGATGCCGGACTGCTTGTAGCCGCCGAACGCGGCGTGGGCGGGGTACTGGTGATAGCAGTTGGTCCACACCCGGCCGGCTTTGATGTCGCGGCCGGCGCGGTAGGCGGTGTTGCCGTTGCGACTCCAGACTCCGGCGCCGAGGCCGTAGAGGGTGTCGTTGGCGATGCGGATGGCGTCGTCGTAATCGGTGAATGATGTGACGGCGACGACGGGTCCGAAGATCTCTTCCTGGAAGACGCGCATCGCGTTGTCCCCGGTGAAGATCGTGGGCTGGACGTAGTATCCGCCATTGAGGTCGCCACCGAGCTCGGCACGTTCACCGCCGGTGACGATCTGGGCGCCTTCGCTTTTGCCGATCTCGATGTAGGACAGGATCTTTTCGAGCTGATCGTTGGAGGCCTGCGCCCCGATCATGGTTTCGGTGTCGAGCGGATCGCCCTGCCGGACCGCCTTGGTGCGGATGGCCGCCATGGCCAGGAACTCGTCGTAGATGTCGGCCTGAATCAGGCTGCGGGACGGGCAGGTGCAGACTTCGCCCTGGTTGAGGGCGAACATCGTGAACCCCTCCAATGCCTTGTCCTGGTAGTCGTCGTTGGCGGCGAGCACGTCGGAGAAGAAGATATTCGGGCTCTTGCCGCCCAACTCCAGGGTGACCGGGATCAGGTTCTGGCTGGCGTATTGCATGATCAGCCGACCGGTGGTGGTCTCGCCGGTGAACGCGATCTTGGCGATCCGGTTGCTCGACGCCAGCGGTTTGCCGGCCTCCACACCAAAGCCGTTGACCACGTTGAGAACTCCGGCGGGCAGCAGGTCGGCGATCAACGAGATCAGATACAGCACCGAAGCGGGGGTCTGCTCGGCCGGCTTGAGCACCACCGCGTTACCCGCGGCCAACGCCGGCGCCAGCTTCCACACCGCCATCAGGATCGGGAAATTCCACGGAATGATCTGCCCCACCACCCCCAACGGCTCGTGGAAGTGATAGGCCACGGTGTCCTCATCGATCTGAGACAGCGAGCCTTCCTGGGCGCGGATCGCGCCGGCGTAATAGCGGAAGTGGTCGACCGCCAACGGAATATCGGCGTTGAGCGTTTCCCGGATCGGCTTGCCGTTGTCCCACGACTCGGCCAGCGCGATCGACTCCAGATTCGCCTCGATACGGTCAGCGATCTTGTTGAGGACTTGAGCCCGCTCGGCTGCGGACGTCTTCCCCCAGGCGGGTGCCGCGGCGTGGGCGGCGTCCAGGGCCAGCTCGATATCGGCCTCGGTGGAACGCGCCACCTCGCAGAACACCTCACCGGTCACCGGCGTGCGGTTCTCGAAGTACAAACCGCCCACCGGAGCGACCCAGTCACCACCGATGAAGTTCTCGTAGCGGGCCGCAAAGGACATCAGCGAGCCCTCCGTACCGGGCCTCGCGTATACGGTCATGGTGTTCTCCTACCTGGTCAAGACGACGAAATGTGTCGGTCGTCACTGAAGGTAGGCAGTACGGGGTTGCAGCACGGTTGCACTCGTTCGCGCACCGTTGCACGCGCGGCTCACGCCAGGTCGAAGTCCAGTCCGGCCAGCTTGCCGCGGGCCTGGGCCTGCTGCACGGAGCCGGGCAGGGTGCCGTCGTGCAACGCGCGCCACCCGTCCCGGTCGTCGCGGCCGTCCGGGCTGTCCAGCCAACGGCGCAACACCGCGGGGTCGCCGGTCGCCAACGCCGCGCCCCGCAATGTCATGGCCAACTCTGTGCGCAATCTCCCGACTGCCGGTGAGATCGACTGTGGCAGAAGCGGTCCCGGATACCGATCGAGCGCCGCGGTCACATCTCCGGCATCGAGGGCCTCGTACACCTCGCCGATGTCGGTGGTGATCGGCACCATCAGCCGATACGGTCGCGACTCGATGGCGTCTGCGCCGACGACCTTGCGCAGCCGCGACATCTCGGCACGCACCGTCACGACGTCCAGGTCCTTGTCGTCGAGCAGCATCGCCAGATGGTCAGCGCTCAGACCTTCGGGGTGACGGCTCAACAGCACCAGGATGTCGGCGTGCCTACCGGTCAGTGTGGTGGCGCGCAGGTGCCCGAACTCGTCGGTGACCAGCCAGCGCGGGCGTTCAGATCCGAGCACGGTCAGCCGGGGTCGTGGCTGCGCGGCTTCGACGGGTCCGCCGGTCAGCCGCAGCAGCGCCAGGTGCGTTTCGACGGCGACGACGGTGGCGCGCACGAGCGCCAGGGCCTGCGGGGTGGCGACCCGCGATCCGCCGGTCAGGTCGAGTGCGCCGAGCAGGGCACCGGTGGTGGGGTCATGCACGGGCACCGCCGTACAACTCCACGGTTGCACCACCCGGGAGAAGTGCTCAGACCCGTGAATCTGCAGCTCAGCGTCCACAGCCAGCGCGGTACCGGGCGCGTTCGTCCCGGCGCCGCGCTCACTCCAGTCCGCCCCCGGCACAAAGTTCATGGCCTCCGCACGCCGGCAGGCGTTGGGGTCACCCTCCACCCACAGCAGCGTGCCGTCGGCACCGCTGACGGCGACGACCACCCCGGACCCGGCGGCATCGTCGACGAGCAGCCTGCGGATCACGGGCAGTGCGGGTGCCAGCGGATGCGCCTCACGCAGGCGGGCCAATTTCTCCCCCACCGGGGAGGGTTGGGCCGCACCGTCCGGGTCGACACCCTTGGCCAGGCTGCGTTGCCAGCTCTTGGCGACGATCGGTCGCAGCGAGCTCGATTCCAGGTAGCTGGCGTCGACCTCGCCGGCGACGAACAGCTCATGGACCGCGCGCAAAAGCGCCGACGGCCGGGCGTCACCGGCACCGGTTCGCGTCGTTCTGGATATGCCCATCGGCGATCACACTCCTGCGTGCGGTCACCGGAGACCGGCGCGCGTGCGGTCACGATACGCCAGATCTCGACAGTCATGTGAGCATCGGATGCGATCGTCCGGGATGACTGTGCGGCCCCGTTGGCTCTCCTCCGCGGGGGCCGCACAGAGATCGAGGGACGCCGTCAGCCCCACATCCCGGCGGCGCGACGGTCGGCATCGGCCACGTCGGCCGCCCCGTCACGCACAGCAACCCCCAGTCGGACCAGGATGTCGCGCAACGCCGACGCGGATTGGTGCCACTGCGCCTGTTCGGCCTGATATGCCGCCGCGGCGTCACGGGTCCACACCTGCTGGAGCGGCGCGATCTGCCGGCTGAGATCGTCCAGGGCCGCGCCGAGTCGCGCGGACGTGCTCTGGATGTCGGCGAGTACCGCCGCGTCGATCTCGGCGAAATCGTAAGAGAGGACGGGGTCCACGGAGATGCTCCTTACCTAGAGGTGCTCGGTGACGGCAGCGATGCGCTGCGCGTGCAGTTGCGCGGCCTCACGCAGTTGGTGTTCGTTGTTTCTGATCGTGTCGGCGATCCCCGCAAGCGCCTGCGACAGCTTGGTGGACTCGTTGTTCCAGTGCGCCACGACGGTCTGGAATCGGGCGGCCGCCGATCCGCCCCAGACTGTGGGCGGTACAGACTCCATGCGGGTGATGAAGCCGCGCAACAAAACCCGTATCTCGTCATTGCGGGTGTCGGCCGCCGCGGCGACGGAGCGCATCAGGTCGAAGTCGGTGCTCAGTGTCGTCACGTGTCGTCCTTCGGATCGAGTTATCCAGTCTTACAATGGTTTCGACGCTCACGAGCCCGTTCCGGTTCCACTGATTTCGTGCGCGGATTCAATGGCTTGCTCGCAAGGCTCGGTGATCGAGTCGAGCCGGCCTTGCGCAGTCTGGCAACCGATGCTGATGCGGGTCGACCCGTCGTGGATCACCGCCCACCGGATCTCGCGGGCGATGCGGACTTCCCGGTAGGTGACTGCTGGGCGCCCGCCACGCCGGTCCGCGGGGTTGAAGTCGACGAACACACCGCGCGGCTGCTCAGCGATAGCCTTGCTCAGCGTCGCGGCGGCCTGATCCAACGTTTCTTCAGGAGAATAGGATTGGGTGATGTGCAGGGCCGTGTTCGAATCGGCCGGCGAGCTGGCCTGGACGCGGCGCGAACCAGGGCCGGCCGTGACGCGGGTGACCACCCAGTCCGGCGGGATCCGCAGCGTGACGCGGCCTTCGACGATGTAGATGCCGTCGGGAGTCCGCGCCGCCGGACCCGTGCGGACCGCGGCCATTCCAATAGCGCACAGTGTCAACGCCATGCCGGCCGCCACGGCTGCCGCCCCCCGCACCTGTCGCCGTGGGGCAGGGCCGGGTTCGACCGTCGACTTCGGCTCGGACGGGTCGGGGATGGCGGGCATCCGTACCATCCGCGCATCCTTGCCGCGCCGACACAGTGCGGTACGCAGGCTCTCGGCGTACTCCGCCGCACCGCTTACTCCCGGTGGAGCGTCGATGAGAACGGCCGCACGATCGGGTGTCTCGATGATCTCGGCGAGATCCAGTGGATGGTCCGGACGAATGCGTGTCACCGGATCGCGGCCGTCGCAGATGACGGCCACGAATTCGTCGGCGATCTCGATGACGGTGGCGGCCTCGCCTGCGGCCAGCATCGCGGCGCGGGGCAGCGCGAGAACCTCGGTGGCGACTGTCGCCGCAGCATCGACAAGTCGGGACACCCGGTGATGTGCCCACCATGACGGGTGCACGACAGTCATTGTCTCGCAGCGTTCCTCGACACTGTCGGCGAAGATCTTTCGCCACAGGTCGGCGACGGCGACCGGACGTTCGCGAAACAGCACCACCGTGTCGTCGATGCCGGCGAGTGCGGCCATGACCAACTCCTGCTCCCCCGTTCGCTGAGGGCGCGGCGTCAACCGGGTGACCAGTGCGGGACCGACTTCCAGCACCGTCACGGTGGGCTCCACCCGACCTGGACCAGCTCGGAGCCGGCCCGCGTCACCAGCAGTCCGCGGCCGGGCGAGCGCTCGGTTGCGCGGTGGTGGCCGATCAGCGGACCCTCGTCGGAGCTGCCGCTCATCAGCAGCGCGCCGCACCCGCTGTCCCGGACGTGCGCCAGAAGGGGTTCGAACATCGACCGCGCAGATCCCGCGCAGCGTCGGGCGATCACCATGTGCAGCCCGATGTCGGCGGCGTGCGGCAGCAGTGCGAGCAGCGGACTCAACGCATCCGGTGACGTGACGGCGACCACGTCGTAGTCGTCGACCACGACGTAGATCTCCGGTCCGGTCCACCACGATCTCGCCCGGAGCTGCTCGATCGTGGTGTCGGCGGTGGGCAATCTGGTCTGCAGCAGTGAAATGATGCCGGGAAGTCGTTGGGCGAGTCGGTGTTCGGAGAACACGTAGTCGAGCACGTGGTCCGCATCGGCGACATCGAGCAGGCCACGCCGGTAGTCGACGATGAACAGCAATGCGGGTTGCGTTGTCGTGGCGCGGAGCATCTCGCGACACAGTGTCCGTAGCGCCGCGGTCTTCCCGCACTCCCGGTCGCCGAGGACCAGCAGGTGCGCCTGGCGACGGAAGTCCACAGCCGCCGGGGCGAACTGGTCTTCACCAAGACCGAGCAGAACGCCGTCCATGTCGGCGGGTGCCATCTCGACGACCGCGGTGTGGTCGATGTGTCCGGGCAGCAGTCGAACGGGCGGCGCCTGCCACGACCGGTCGCAGACGATGTCACCGCCGTCCGGGATGGCGATCAGGAAGTGGTTGCCGTCGCGGGTGATGCCGCGCCCCGGCACGTCGATCGGAACGAGCGCCGCCTGCTTGCGATCCATCTCCGAGTCGATCGGGTCCCCCAGTCGCAGTTCGATTCTGGTGCCGATCTGGTCCTTGAGCGAGGGCCGGATGTCGGCCCACCGACCGGCGGTGAGGACCAGGTGGATCCCGAACGACAGACCGCGGGAAGCGATGCCGGCGATCGCTCCCTCGAGATCGGGGTATTCCTCCCGCAGGCTCGACCAACCGTCCACGACAAGGAAGACCTCACCGTACGGGTCGACATCGACCCTGTTCTCCCGAGCGGACAAAATGGCGCCGACGTGGCTGACCGTCCGGCGCACCAACTCGGTCTCGCCCCGGCCGGCGACCGATCCCACGTGGGGCAACCGTCGCAGCGAATCGAGGGTGCCGCCACCGAAGTCGATGCAGTAGAACTGGATCCGTCGCGCATCGTGACACGCAGACATCGCAGTGAGCAGCGACCGCACCGTCGTGGACTTTCCGCTTTGTGACGTTCCGACGACCGCAACATTGCCGAGTGCGCCGCTGAGGTCGACGGTCATGGGTGCCTGTCGCTGCTCGAACGGCAGGTCGATCACGCCGATCGCCACCGCACGATCGCGACCCGGACCGTGCGGCAGCTCAGCAAGGTTCACCGATCTGGTGAGCGGCGGAAGCCACATCCGGTGCGCCGGCGTTCCACGGCCACTGAACCGGTCGATGATCGCATCGAGCGCGGTTCGATGCGATCCGGCGGCGTCGTCGGGCAGTGACGGCGCGACGGGTTCCCGGGTGAACAGCGCCACGGATGCGGCTTTCGCTGTCTTGACACTGCTGGGTGCCGGCCCACCGAGGTACGTCGCCTGAAAGCGCACCAACTGCCCGTCTCCGGTGCGCAGCAGTGCGGCCCCCGGGGTGGCCGCAAGCTCGGCGGCATCAGTGACGCCGAGTACCGCTCGCGATTCCGCGGCCGTCGCGGTCTTGAGGCAGATGCGATACGACAGATGCGATTCGAGGCCGCGCAGGCGACCCTCGTCCAGGCGCTGGCTCGCCAGCAACAGATGGACGCCCAGTGAGCGGCCGACCCGCCCGATCATCGCGAACAGATCCGCGAAATCTGGCTGATGGGTGAGTAATTCGGCGAACTCGTCGACGATGACGAACAATGTCGGTAGCGGGGGCAGGCTGGGATCCACGAGTCGACGTCGCCGGTACGCGGCGAGATTGACCGCATTTCCCGCTCGCCGGAGGAGCTCCTGACGACGGTTGATCTCGCCGCCGAGCGCATCCTTTGCGCGCGCCACCAGAGGCGCGGCGTCGGCCAGGTTGGTGATGACGGCGGCGACATGGTGCAGGCGTTCCAGGCCGAGAAACGTCGCGCCGCCTTTGAAGTCGATGAGGACGAGATTGACATCGTCCGGCGAATGGCGGGCAATGAGCCCTGCCGCGATCGTGCGCAACAGTTCGGATTTTCCCGAGCCCGTCGCACCGACGCACAGCCCGTGCGGACCGTGGCCACTGTCGGCGGGCTCTTTGATGTCGAGCGCGACCGGTTCGCCGTCCACTGCTGCGCCGAGCTCGACCCGGAGTCGCTCGGCCGGCGGTAACTCTGGCCAGAGAACGTCCGACTCGGGGCAACTCACGCCGAATCCGCTGTCCTGGCGGCGGTACCGCGCCAGGCGTCGCGCACACGTCCGCGCCTGCATGATCGTCATGGCATCGGCGGTGGCGAACTCCTCGATGCCCGCGCCACTGCGCACCGCGAGGGTGTCCCCGTCGACCCGCAGGGATCGTGGTTCCGGGTCGTGTTCCACCGGCCCGACGGCGATGACGGTGGTGCCGGGCCCCACATGCATTCGGTGATCCGCTCCGTCGACGATGACGATCCGATACCCGCCCCCGGGGTCGCGTCTATCGTTGTGCGGCAGCCACTTCAGCCAGTCCCACTGCTGCCGATGTTCTGCGCTGACATCCGCTGTGATCATCAGGTTCGTCGGGTTGTGCAGCACGGCCAGCTGGCAGAGCATTGCACGGACCAGGGCACGCGCACTCGACGGATCGCCGTCGACGGCCAGCACATCAACCCTGGGCAGCGCGATCGTGACCGGCACATCGTCGACCGTCGCGTGGTGGTGCACGAAGCGCCGCAACGCATCGGCGGTCACCGGGTCCAGCTCATCCGCGGGACCGACGGGCGGCACGACGATCCGGCGAGCCAGCCGGTGTCGGCCGACGCCGACCCGGACATGGCAGAAGTCCGGATCCTGATCGCTGCGCTCCCACATCCGTGGGCCGCCGGCCAGGGTCCACAACACCGCCGGCTCCGGATGTCCCGCCAGCAATGCTGATCGTTGGCGCTGCACCGTTTCCCGCAGTTGCTCGCTGAGCTGATCGAGATGATTCAGATAGCGCCTGCGTTGGCGGTCGGCCCCGCGGCCCGGTCGCCGGGTACCGGCCTGCAGCGCCATGCCGACCACAGACGCCGCCATCATGACCGGCAGCAGCACTGCGGTCGGGCCGCGTGAAGCAGCCCCGGACCCCCACATCACGGCACCGATGGCCACCACCGCGCCGACCGTCAGAAGCGGCACGAGCCGCGACACACTCGACCTCGGCTCGGTACGAGGCAACGCATCGACGACCAGATCGTCGGTCGGAAAGTCGATCACCGACCGGGCAGCCCGATTCATGCCCGGACGGTAGACACCGTCGGCCCAGGCCGGCAATTCACCTGTGGACAGCGGAGTTCGACACCCCCGCGAGATCACTAACGTCCGCTGTCATGACTGCTGCCGACCAGACCTACCGGGTGTCGATCCGTACCACCGACCGGGAAACAGACGTCACCCTGCCCGCCGGCATACCGATCGCCGAGCTGATACCCGCCGTGGTCGATGTGATCGGCGCGGCGGAGTTCAGCGGCGCCGATCCGCATCTGACCCGCGTCTGTGGGCAACGGCTCGATCCGCAGACGACACTCGCGCAAGCGGCTATCCACGACGGTGAACTCCTGATCCTCACCACGGCCGAGCGGACGGCGCCGATCACCCGGTTCGACGCGAGTAGCGCGGTTGCCGATGCGATTGCGGCGTTGCCGGAACCCACGTGGCGACCCACCCGGTGCGGCGGCGGTCACTGCGTGCTGGCGTGGGCAGCCGCGACAGTGCTGGTATTGCTGGGACGCGCGGTTCTAGACCCGACTGCAGGCCAGCATCCCGTAATCGCCGCAATCGCAGCGCTTCTGGCGCTGACCGGTGCGGCCACCGCGTGCCGATCAGCTGCCGGCCGGGTGACGGTGGTGAGCCTCGGCGTACTGGCTGTTGTCTTCGCTGGTCTGAGTGCAGCCCTGCTTCCGTTGGGCCCGCCCGCGATGCCGACGTTCCTCGTGGCGATGGCCGCGATCGGGTCGACCTCGCTGGTGGCCTGGCGCCTGTTGGGCTGTGCCCCTGAGGTTTTCCTTCCGCTGGCTGTTGTGGCGATGGCGGCGGCAGTACCGGCCATGGGTGCGGTGGCAGGGTGCTGGGCCGCCGAGGCCAGTGGGCCGATGCTGGCTATCGGATCAGTGGCTGTGCTGGCGGCGTCGGCGCGGCTGTCGATCCACAGTTCCGGCCTGGCGAGGGCCGGCCTTGACGATGCTGACCTCAACGCCAGGGCGCGACTGGCTCATCACCGGCTGACGCTGGTCGTGGCGACGGCGGCCGTGGCGGCGGCTCTCGGGGCGGCCGTCACGGCAGCGACCACCTCACATCCACTTTCTGCGGCGATCTTCCTCACCATCATCGCAGCGCTGCTGACTATCCGGCTCGTTCAGGAGAGCGCACTGTATCGAACTGTCGTGCAGGGCATTTCGTCCGGGATCACGGTGACCGCGCTCGCCGGCTTGTGCGCCGTCGCCGCACCGCACTGCATCCCATGGCTGTGCGGGGCCCTTGCGTTCATCGGCGCCGGGGCGGTGTGGGCTGGGCATCGAGGATCGGCGTGCACCTCCCCGGCGGTTCGCCGGGCGGTCTCGATCGTGGAGCTGATGCTCGGTGCGGCGGTCGTACCCGGCGGCTGCGCGGCAGCGGGCATGTTCGGCGGGCTCGCTGAGATCGGTGCGGCCTGGTGAGGCTCACCGTGCGGATCGCATCCGCCTTCGCAACGTCGCTGCTCATGTTGATACATTGTGCGCCACCCACATTCGCCGTCGTCCCGCCTCCGATCGACAATTCACTGCTGCCGTCACCGGCTCCGCCCGCCCCACCCCGGCCGACCGAACAACGCCGGCCGTGCACGGTTCCCCTTCAAGCCGGCGCCGGCTCATCGGCATCGCACTTGGCCGGTTTCGACGCGACAGCGGTCTGGCGGCTGACGCGTGGAGCGGGTCAGCGCGTCGCGGTGATCGATACCGGGATCGCCGCGCATCGTCGATTGCCGGATGTGGTTGCGGGCGGCGACTATGTGTCGACCGGCGATGGCAGACAGGACTGCGACGGACACGGTACCGTCGTCGCGGGCATCATCGCCGCCGCACCAGATCAGACGGATAGGACGGGGTTCACCGGGATCGCTCCGGAGGCCACCCTGATCGGAATCCGACAGTCCAGCAACAAGTTCGGTCCCGTGGCCGATCCCGGTGACCTCGGCTTCGGAGACGTCAGCACTCTGGCCATGGCGGTGCGGACAGCCGCGGACATGGGCGCGTCGGTGATCAACATCTCGTCGGTGGCCTGTGCCGAGTCGAGTCTGGACGACCGCGCCCTCGGCGCCGCGCTGTCGTACGCGGTCGATGTCAAGGATTCCGTGGTGGTCGTCGCCGCGGGAAATGTCGGCGGCGATGGCCAGTGCCCTGCTCAGAACACCACGGCACAGCCGAGTGTGATCGCGAGCCCGGCGTGGTACGACGACTACGTCCTGACGGTCGGCTCGGTGGGCCCCGACGGCGCGCCATCGGAGTTCAGCCTCAACGGCCCATGGGTCGACGTCGCGGCCCCGGGCGAGAACATCGTGTCCCTGGATCCAGACGGCGATGGCGTCATCAACGCCTTGCCGACGCCGGCGGGACAGGCCTCGATGTCAGGTACGAGCTACGCCGCCCCTATCGTCGCCGGCGTGGTGGCCCTGGTTCGGTCACGCTTCCCGAGGCTCTCGGCCCGCCAGGTGATGACGCGCATCGAGGCCACCGCACATCACCCCGCGCCAGGCTGGAACGCCGCGGTGGGCAACGGCGTGATCGACCCGCTGGCCGCACTCAGCGATCACACCAACACGCCGCCGGCGCATCAGGCAGTGCGGGCGGCGGTTCCACTGCCGACCCGGCCCGCGGACAACCACCGTTACGCGGTCGCGGGAAGCGCGGCGGCGCTGTGCGTGGCCGGCATTGTTGCGGCATCGGTGCGACTACGGCGCCGCACCGAGGACGTCGCGGCCGACTAGGGCGGCATCTCGATCCAGTTGGGGACCGGCAGGCAGTACGCCGACGATCGACCACGGTGCCGGGGCAGGCGCACCGCTGAGCCCGAGCGCGGCGGTCGCCGAATCGGGCACGGGGAAACGAACTCCCGCGCTGGTGACGAGGTAGCGCCCCGTCCCCGGCCCGCCGGTGACATCAAGGCTGGTTCCGGAGGTCATCCGCACGCTGTCGACGGCGGGGCCGTCCCCGTCGGATCCGGCCAGGGTGACTGTGCCGGGGTGACCGCCGGGGTGTGGTCCGACGGCGACTCCACTGTGTCCGGACATCCAGGTCGCACAGACATCGTCGTCACCGGCACCGAGGAGTGCGGGCGGCTCATCGGGATATGCGCCGACCGGCAGGGTGTCGACGAGCGGGCTGCGCGCGATCAGTTCGGGTGGCACTTCGGTGATCTCGGCCTGCGCGGCCGGGTCGCTGAACCGGATGAGTTCGGCGGCCAGCCGACCGATGCGCTGAAGCCCAGCCGGCAACGCGACGTAGTACTCGGGTGACTCGGTGCCGACGACGCGCAGGACGGTTCCGACCGCGACACCGGCCACGCCGGATGGTTGTCCCATTCCGGCGATCCGGGGGGCACCGATCGCCGGTACTTCGGGGATCGTGTTCAGCACGGTCGGGGACACCGTGCGCAGTGTCGTTTCGGTGATCCGCAAGGCGCGCGCGGTGGCCGGGTCGCCGGGATCGAGCATGGCGCGTGTGCCGTCGTACAGCAGGTAGGCCGACCCGTCACCGTGCGCCACTGTGGCGACGACGGCGGCGCGCGGATCCAGGTGGGGCGGCATGGAGTCGTCGCCGACGGCGACGGTGGTGTTCCCGTCTGCGTCGTCGCACACCGTCCATCTGACCTCGCGGGGCGCCGTCACCCGTCCGAATGATGCAGGCGCGCCGGGGATTCCCAAGATCGGACCGGTAGGCGTATCGCCGAGCGCGGCGTCGTCGACCAGTCGCGGGGTGGCCGGCGAACCCAGGATCACGCGGGCCGACGTCAGGTTCGCCACCGGGCGGAGACGGTCGTCGATCCTGACGAACAGGGCGCCGGACTGTCGCACCATCACCACCGTCGCGTCGACGGGGATGACGTGGCGGGCCGTCGATCCCAGGATCGTGTCGAGCACCAGGCCAACCCCTGCCACACCGCAGCCGATCACGAGCGACAGCTTCCTGGCCCGCACGGGGTCGTGCCGGGCCGGCATCTGCCGCGCCAGGACCGCGTACTCCAGGCGGCGCACCAGGAATCGCTGCGCACTGAAGTGAGCTCGAAGTGGTGGGCGGGCCGCCATTTGGGTGACGCTAGAACACCCGCCTACGAGGCGATGTCACTCATCAACAGCCCCCTCTTTCGAGCGGCGCTCCCGGTAGGCGGCGACGTGCTGACGATTGCCGCAGTTGCCGGTGTCGCAGAACATCCGGGAGCGGTTGCGGGACAGGTCGATCAACACCGCCTCACAGTCCGGGGCCGCACAGATCTTGAGCCGGCGCAGTTCACCGGCGCGCACCAGGTCGGCCAGTGACATCGCCATCTCGGCACCCATCCGCTGGGCCAGCGGATCATGGATGGACGCCAGGTGTAGGTGCCACTCGGGCATCTCGGGGTGGCGGGTCAGCCACGGGGCTGCGCGGGTGTCGGACAGCAACGCGTTGATCTGCCCGACGGCGCGTTCCTCGTCGGCGGCGGCTGCCCAGATCCGGCCCAGCCGGTTCCGCAGCGTGTGCACCGCCGACACCTCGGCGTCATCGCGATCGCGCCGGCCGGTCCAGCCGTAGCTGTCCAAGTAGTGGTCCAGAGCGGGCTGGTCGCCCAGCTGCTCGCCGTCGACGCGGTCGCTGTTGATCAGCGCACACGCAGCACGCAACGTGAGCTCTGTGTCATGACTGAAAAGCATTTGACTCATGACTTCCTCCGGACGTAGTGTCATGACCAACATCTATTTTACTCATTACATCCGGAGAGTGCCTCATGTCGACGCCGGTCCGCACCCACGACCACTTCCGGCTTGGGCTGATGTTCGCCATCGGATCGGCATTCACGTTCGGCATGTCCGGGCCATTCGCCAAATCACTGATGGGCGCCGGTTGGTCACCGACCGCCGCCGTGACCGCCCGACTCGCCGGCGGCGCGCTCGTGATGGCGATCTTCGCCACCATCGTCAAACCCGGTTGGGTCCGCGAGGCCCGCACGCACGCCCGTGTCGTGGTGGCCTACGGGCTCATCCCGATCGCCGGGGCCCAACTCTGCTACTACAACGCCGTCTCTCACCTGTCGGTCGGCGTGGCGTTGTTGCTCGAATACACCGCACCCATCCTCGTCGTGGGCTGGATCTGGGGAACCACCCGCCGGCGCCCCCGCACCATGACACTGACCGGAGTGGCGCTCGCCGTGGCCGGAATCATGCTGGTGCTCAACGTCTTCGAGGGCGCGCACATCAACACGGCCGGCGTCCTGTGGGGATTGGGCGCGGCGGTCTGCGCGGCCTGCTACTTCATGATGTCCGATGCGGTCAGTGCCGACGGCAGCGGACTGAGCTCGATCACCCTGGCCGCCGGCGGCCTCGTGGTCGGCACGATCGCCGTGCTGCTGCTGGGCCTGACCGGCGTCATGCCGCTGATCTTCACCGCCAACGACGCCGTTGTCGCCGGGTTGACCGTGCCCTGGTGGGTTCCGGTGCTGATGCTGGCCGTGGTAGCCACCGCGATCGCCTACACGCTGGGCATCAGCGGGGTGGCGCGGTTGCGCCCGAGTTTCGCCTCTCTGGTCGGCCTCGGCGAAGTGCTGTTCGCCGTGCTGTCGGCGTGGGTGCTGCTGGGTGAAGCGGTTACCGCAGTACAAGCTGTCGGCGGTGTGGTGGTGCTTGCAGGCCTGGCACTGGCCCGCCAGGGTGACCGCAGCGCGGAGGTCACCGCAGCGACGTGGCCCGATGCCGGACCGATCGAGGAAGTCGCCGCGCGGGGCTGATTTCGCGGCGCGCAAGCAAACGTCGGGAATGAAACTCCGCTCTCATCTGTAACATCCAGATGTGACATCAACCGCTGCGCCGAAGCGTCTCCTGCTGGCCGCCTCCGCTGCCGTCCTCACCGCAATGTTCGCGCTGGTCAGCCCTGCCGCACTGCCGACCGCGGCGGCGGCCTGCAATGACGTGCAGGTGGTGTTCGCCCGCGGGACCGACGAGCCGCCGGGCATCGGGCGGGTCGGGCAGGCATTCGTCAACTCGCTGCGCGGCAAGATCGGCAACCGCTCGATGGGTGTCTACGCCGTGAACTACCCCGCCAGCTACGACTTCCTGGCCGCCGCCAACGGCGCCAACGATGCGAGTGCGTTCATCCAGGGTGTGGTGAACGACTGCCCGAACACCCGATTGGTGCTGGGCGGGTACTCGCAGGGCGCGGCGATCATCGACATCATCACCTCGGTGCCCTTCCCTGCGGTCGGCTTCAACAACCCGCTGCCGCCGAACGTGCCGGACCACATCGCCGCGCTGGCCGTCTTCGGCAACCCCACCACCAAGGTCGGTCTGCCCTTGACCAGCAGCGCCGTCTACGGCGGGCGGGCCATCGATCTGTGCAACGCCGGGGACCCGATCTGCAGCAGTGGCGACGACGTCCAGGCCCACCGCATCTACAACAGTGACGGGTCGGCGGTTCAAGCCGCCTCGTTCGTCGCCGGGCTGCTGTAGGTGGCGAGGAAGTTGGGGCCGCCCAGCCCCGTGTGTGACTATTAGCCGAACGCCGGCAAAGCAAGGGGATCTCATCAGCATGGCTCGCTCGACCGTGACACCAGCCCGCAAACTCGGCGTTGCCTCGATGGCTGCCCTGTCGATCCTGACACCGTTCGCCGTTGCTCCGGCCGCCCAGGCCGCCGGCCCGTGCCCGGACGTCGAGGTCGTCTTCGCCCGCGGCACCAGCGAGCCCGCCGGTATCGGCCGTGTCGGACAAGCGCTCGTCGACAACCTGCAGGGTCAACTCGGTGGACGCTCGGTGAGCGCCTATGCGGTGGACTACCCCGCGACCTACGACTTCCTGGGTGCCGCCGACGGCGCCACCGACGCCACGAATCACATCGCGAGCATGGCCGCCGCGTGCCCGGCGACGAAGTTCGTTCTCGGCGGCTACTCCCAAGGTGCCGCGGTGGTCGACATGCTGGTCGGCATTCCCCCACTGGGCAATAAGGTCGGTGACATCGGTTCGGCGCCGCCACTGCCGGGCAACCTGGCCAACCGGGTCGCCGGGCTGGCGGTTTTCGGCAATCCCTCCACCAAGTTCAGCATCCCGATCACGTCGGCCGGCGGGGCGTTCGCAGGCAAGGGCGTCGACTTCTGCAACGACGGGGACCCGATCTGCTCGCGCGGCCGCAATCCGTTCGCGCACACCGATTACGAGAGAACCGACGCACCAGCGCAGGCCGCGGGCTTCCTCGCCGGCCTGCTGTAGCCGCGCGATTTTATTTGCTGCCAGCATTCTCCCAGGCTCGTCTACCATGGCTGGCATGCGCGCGAAAACGGTTCTGAGCGCGGCGGCGGCGGTGATGTCCGTCGCCGCAACCCTGTTGCCGACGGCGGTGGCATCGGCTGCGGAGTGCCCCGACGCGGAGGTGATCTTCGCGCGCGGACGCTTCGAACCGCCGGGCATCGGCCGCATCGGCCAGGCGTTCGTCGATTCGCTGCGCGGCAAGACCCCGAAGAGCGTCGGGGTGTACGGGGTCAACTACATCGCCGACTGGGACATCGTCCCCGGTGCCAACGACCTCAGCAGGCACATGCAGTACATGGCGACCAACTGCCCCAACACCCGTCAGGTGCCGGGCGGCTATTCACTGGGAGCCGCCGTGGTCGACGTCGTAGTCGGCTCGAACAAGGCGCAATTCGGCTTCAACTCCCCGCTGCCCGCCTCGGTCGCCGATCACGTGGCGGCGGTGGTGTTGTTCGGCAATGGCACCCGCAGCATCTTCGGCCCGGTGTCGGCGGCCAACAGTCCGGTCTACGGGCCCAAGACCATCGACCAGTGCAACGTGGACGACCCGATCTGCAACGGGATCGATCCGAGCACCCTCGCCGACAACTGGAACTCGCACCTGCAGGACGCGTACATCGGCTCGGGTCTGGTTGACCAGGCCGCCCAATTCACCGCAGACAGGCTCTGATTCATGCGTATTCGGGGGACGTTGGCCCGTGCGGTCACGGTAGTCGTCGCGGCCGCCGCGATGGCGCTCGGCCCGACTGCACTGCCCGGCGATGCAGTGCTAGCGGCGCCGCAGGCTTCCGCTGCGGGCTGCCCCGATGTGGAGGTGATCTTCGCGCGGGGCCGCCTCGAATCCCCCGGCGCGGGAATCATCGGCAATCAGTTCGTCAGCGCACTGCGCTCGCGCGTCCACCGCAACATCGGCCTCTACGCGGCGAAGTATCCCGCCGACAACCAGGTCGACATCGGCGCCAATGACATCAGCCAGCGCATCATCTACAACATCAACAATTGCCCGAATACGCGTTTGGTTCTCGGTGGCTACTCGCTGGGTGCGGCGGCCACGGATATGGTTCTGGCAGTTCCGATCCCGATCATGGGTTTCAAGACTCTGCTGCCCCCGGACGCCGGGAGCCACATCGCGGCCGTCGCGCTGTTCGGCAACGGAACCCAATGGCTGGGCCCCATCACGAATTTCAGCCCCGAGTATCGGGACCGAACCATCGAGCTGTGCCACGGCGCCGATCCGATCTGCAATCCCGCCGATCCGGACACCTGGGAAGCCAACTGGCCCGACCACCTCGCCGCCGCCTACCAGAAGGCCGGGATGATCGACCAGGCTGCCGATTTCGTTGCGGGCAAGCTTTAAGGCTTGTCCAGCGTCCGCAGGTCGCGGGTGATCCTGATGCGCCCGGCGAGTTCGTCATCCGGCGGGTAGTCCACTCCGGTGAGCGTCAGACCTCGAGCCGGCGCTGCGGCGAAGTCACTGGAACGCGCGTCCGCGGTCAACAGCGTTGCGCACCAGGATGGTTCGCGACGCCCCTGCCCGACCGCGAGGAGCGCACCGACCAGTGATCGCACCATCGACCAGCAGAACGCGTCAGCGGTGACGTAGGCCGTCACCGCATCGCCGTCACGCACCCAGTCCAGGCGCTGCAGGTCGCGGATGGTCGTCGCACCGGGCCGGTGGCGACAGAAGGCGGCGAAATCGTGCAATCCCACCAGATGCCGGGACGCCGAATTCATGGCGTCGACATCCAACGGCTTCGACCAGGGTGTCACGTACCTCGCGGACTGCGGCTCGACACCGTAGGGCGCCAGCGACAGCCGGTATTCGTAGTGCCGACGCAACGCCGAGAAGCGGGCATCGAATCCAGCTGGGGCGCGGCTGATTTCGCGTGCCCGTACGTCCTGCGGCAGGAAGCGGGCCAGCCGGCGCACCAGCGGCAGGAACTCGGCGTCTCCGGGCCGGGCGTGGCGCGGATACGCGTGGGCCAGGGCGTCGGTCGGGACGTCGAGGTGGGCCACCTGGCCGGAGGCGTGCACTCCGGTGTCCGTGCGACCGGCCCCGAAGACCCGGACCGGCTCCCGGAAGACGGTCGAGAGCGCTTCCTCGAGGACACCCGCGACCGTGCGGTGGCCTTCCTGTGCCGCCCAACCAGTGAATTCGGTTCCGTCGTAGGCGATGTCGAGTCGCAGACGAACGAGCCCGCCACCGCTATCGGTGACGGGCTCGTTCGTACTCACAGCGTCAGGACTTGTCAGCGTCCGAATCCTCGGCGGATTCCTCGGCCTGCTCCTCGGCAGCCTCCGCGGTCTGAGCGTCGGCGATGCCGGCATCTTCGGCCTCGACGGCTTCGATCGGCTCTTCGGCCTCCGGCCCAACGGCCTCTTCGGGCTCCACCGCAGCCTGCGGCGCGGCAGCGGCAGCCACCGGCGCAGCCTTGGCGGCCGAGCTCTTGCGAGCCCGGTTGGCCTCCGAGGTCACCGTCTTTTCCCGAACCAGTTCGATGACCGCCATCGGGGCGTTGTCGCCCTTGCGCGGCTCGACCTTGATGATGCGGGTGTAGCCGCCGTTGCGGTCGGCGAAGAACGGCGCGATCTCGGCGAAGAGAGCGTGCACGACGTCCTTGTCACGGATCTTCTTCATCACCTCACGCCGGTTGTGCAGCGAACCCTTCTTGGCGTGGGTGATGAGCTTCTCCGCGTACGGCCGCAACGCCCGCGCCTTGGGCTCGGTGGTCTTGATCCGGCCGTGCTCGAAGAGCGAGGTGGCCAGGTTGGCCAGAATCGCCTTCTGGTGCGAGGACGACCCGCCGAGGCGAGGACCCTTGGTGGGCTTGGGCATTGCGACTTCTCCTAAATGGGGCCGGTCCCCGTATCAGGTAGGACCGGGACGGTGGTGAACTTAGAGCTCTTCGGTTTCGGTGTAGTCCTGCTCGGCGTCCAGGTCGTAACCCGCATCGCTGTTCCAGGTGCCGGTGGCGACGTCGTAGCCGGCGACCTCCGACGGATCGAAGCTGGCCGGGCTGTCCTTGAGCGACAGACCCAGCTGGTGCAACTTGATCTTGACCTCGTCGATCGACTTCTGGCCGAAGTTACGGATGTCCAGCAGATCGGACTCCGTGCGGGCGACCAGCTCGCCAACGGTGTGCACACCTTCACGCTTGAGGCAGTTGTACGAACGGACGGTCAGGTCCAGATCGTCGATCGGCAGCGCGAACGCCGCGATGTGATCGGCCTCGGCGGGCGACGGGCCGATCTCGATGCCCTCGGCCTCGACGTTGAGTTCCCGTGCCAGACCGAACAATTCGACCAGTGTCTTGCCGGCCGACGCCAGGGCGTCACGCGGGCTGATCGAGTTCTTGGTCTCGACATCGAGGATCAGTTTGTCGAAGTCGGTGCGCTGCTCGACGCGGGTGGCCTCCACCTTGTAGGTGACCTTCAGCACCGGCGAGTAGATGGAATCGACCGGGATGCGGCCGATTTCGGCACCCGAGGCTTTGTTCTGCACGGCAGGCACATAGCCGCGGCCGCGCTCGACAACCAGCTCGACCTCGAGCTTGCCCTTGTCGTTGAGGGTCGCGATGTGCATATCCGGGTTGTGCACCGTCACGCCGGCGGGCGGGACGATGTCACCGGCGGTGACCTCACCCGGGCCCTGCTTGCGCAGGTACATGGTGACCGGCTCGTCCTCCTCGGAGGAGACGACGAGGCCCTTGAGGTTCAGGATGATGTCGGTGACGTCTTCCTTCACACCGGGCACGGTGGTGAACTCGTGCAGCACACCGTCGATGCGGATGCTCGTGACGGCTGCGCCGGGGATCGACGACAGCAGCGTACGCCGCAGCGAATTGCCAAGGGTGTAACCGAATCCCGGCTCCAGCGGCTCGATGACGAACTGCGACCGGTTTTCGGCGATGACCTCTTCGCTCAGTGTGGGGCGCTGAGAAATCAGCATGGTTTTTCTATCTCCTTCTCGGCACCCGCTATTTGATGCCGTTAAGTGATCCACAGGGACCGGTTGGCCCCGCAGAGGACTGCGTCGTCTTCTTTACTTCGAGTAGAACTCGACGATCAGCTGCTCGGCGAGCGGAACCTGGATCTGCTCGCGAGTCGGCAACTGGTGGACGAGGATTCGCTGACGCTCCCCGACGACCTGCAGCCAGGACGGGATCGGGCGCTCGCCGGCGGTCTGCCGGGACAGCTCGAACGGGAAGGTGTTCAGCGACTTGTCCTTGATGTCGATGATGTCGTACTGCGACACCCGGTAGCTCGGGATGTTCACCTTGACACCGTTGACGGTGAAGTGGCCGTGGCTGACCAGCTGGCGAGCCATCCGGCGGGTACGGGCCAGTCCGGCGCGGTACACGACGTTGTCCAGCCGGGTCTCCAGGATCTGGAGCAGGTTCTCACCGGTCTTGCCGGTGGACCGGTTGGCCTCTTCGTAGTACTTGCGGAACTGCTTCTCCATCACGCCGTAGGTGAAGCGAGCCTTCTGCTTCTCCTGCAGCTGCTGACGGTATTCGCTCTCCTTGATCCGCGCGCGGCCGTGCTGGCCGGGCGGGTAGGGGCGCTTCTCGAACGACTGATCTCCACCGACCAGGTCGACGCCGAGGCGGCGCGACTTGCGGGTGGCGGGTCCGGTATAACGAGCCATTTTTCTTTATCCTCCCTAGACCCGGCGCCGCTTGGGCGGACGGCAGCCGTTGTGCGGCTGCGGAGTGACGTCGGAGATGGCGCCGACCTCGAGGCCGGCAGCCTGCAGCGAGCGGATCGCCGTTTCGCGGCCCGAACCCGGGCCCTTCACGAACACGTCGACCTTCTTCACGCCGTGCTCCTGCGCCTTGCGGGCAGCGTTCTCGGCGGCGAGCTGCGCGGCGAACGGGGTGGACTTACGCGACCCCTTGAAGCCGACGTGACCCGACGAGGCCCAGGCGATGACGTTGCCCTGGGGATCGGTGATCGAGACGATCGTGTTGTTGAACGTGCTCTTGATGTGAGCGGCGCCGAGCGGGATGTTCTTCTTTTCCCTGCGACGGGTCTTCTGACCCTTCTTCGCGCCGGTGCCCTTCTTTGCCTGTGCCATCCGGGGTTACCTGGCCTTCTTCTTGCCGGCGATGGTGCGCTTGGGGCCCTTGCGGGTACGCGCATTGGTCTTGGTTCGCTGGCCACGCACCGGCAGGCCACGGCGGTGCCGCAGGCCCTGGTAGCAGCCGATCTCGATCTTGCGGCGAATGTCGGCCTGAACCTCGCGGCGCAGGTCGCCCTCGACCTTGAGGTTGCCTTCGATGTAGTCGCGCAGCTGGGTCACCTGATCATCGGTGAGGTCCTTGGTGCGCAGGTCCCGGTCGATGCCGGTGCCGTCCAGGATTTCCTGGCTACGGGTACGGCCGATGCCGTAGATATAGGTCAGCGCGATCTCCATGCGCTTGTCGCGCGGGAGATCAACGCCCATGAGACGTGCCATCAGGCAGTGATTCCTTCTCTATGCGGAGGTCTGATCCCAGTCCGTTCCCCGTCTTTCGGGGTCCGGCCTCCGTGCCGGACGTGGATGATCGGCGTTCCGATCAGTGGTACTGGGAGGTCTGCATTCAGTTGTGGGTGGTGCTGTGCGTCGAGGGCTTAACCCTGCCGCTGCTTGTGGCGCGGATCAGAGCAGATCACCATGACCCGCCCATGCCGGCGGATCACCCTGCACTTGTCGCAGATCGGCTTGACGCTCGGGTTCACCTTCACGGCTGTTCGATCCTTCTAGTTCTCGGTCGGTTTGTCTTTGAGTGCTGGCGATCGGGTCGGGCTTACTTGTACCGGTACACAATGCGCCCGCGGGTCAGGTCGTAGGGAGACAACTCCACCACCACCCGGTCCTCGGGAAGGATGCGGATGTAGTGCTGCCGCATCTTGCCGCTGATGTGAGCGAGTACCTTGTGTCCGTTCTCCAGCTCAATGCGAAACATCGCATTGGGCAGGGGCTCGACCACGCGGCCCTCGACCTCGATGGCACCGTCTTTCTTGGCCATGTCCTCTTCGATCCTGCTTTCTCGGTTTGGGGCAGCATTCGCCCCGACTGCAAAACGTGAGCCGGGAGCGGGAAATTCCAGGATTTCCCCAGACAGGGCACGCAAGAGTCGGCGCGGAATCCGCACCGTTGGTCAACGATACCCGCTCGGGCGCGCTACTCCAAAACGCGTCGGAGCGGCTCTGACCTCAGCTTCACCTGCAAGCGAACACTGTGCGGCGGGAACCCCGAGCCTGCAAAGCCCACCCTAATAAGCACTGGACACCAGGCGCATACTTGACGGTGATGACTGGACCCGCCCCCCAGCCCCGCAAACCGGTGATTCTCACCGTGGACGACGACCCCGCCGTCTCGCGTGCCGTGGCACGTGACCTCCGCCGTCACTACGGCGAGCGGTATCGGATCGTCCGCGCAGAATCCGGGCTCGACGCGCTGGAAACGATCAACGAATTGAAGCTGCGCGGTGAAACCGTCGCGGTGTTCGTCGCGGACTACCGGATGCCGCAGATGAGCGGCATCCAGTTCCTCGAAGAGGCGATGGACGTCTACCCGATGGCTCGTCGGGTTTTGCTGACGGCCTACGCCGACACCCACGCCGCGATCGACGCGATCAACGTCGTCGACCTCGACCACTACCTGCTCAAGCCGTGGGATCCGCCGGAGGAAAAGCTCTACCCGGTGATCGACGCGCTGCTGGAGGCCTGGCACGCCACGGGTGACCGGGCCATCCCGCACACCAAGGTGATCGGGCACCGGTGGAGCGAACGTTCGTGGGAGGTGCGCCAGTTCCTGGCCCGCAACCTGCATTCGTTCCGGGCGTTCAACGCCGACGAGCCCAAGGGCAAGCAGCTGCTGGACGCGGGCGGCCTGGACGAGTTCCAGCTGCCGGTGGTCATCAGCGAACAGGGTCAGATCCTGGTCGACCCGACCGATGCCGAGCTGGCCGCGATGCTGGGACTGTCCACCAGCCCGTCGCTGGAGATGTACGACCTCGCCGTCATCGGCGGCGGGCCGGCCGGGCTGGCGGCGGCGGTCTACGGCGCCTCCGAAGGACTCAAGACGGTCCTGATCGAGGAGACCACCACCGGCGGCCAAGCCGGCCGCAGCTCCCGGATCGAGAACTACCTCGGCTTCCCCACCGGCGTCTCCGGCGCCGAACTCACCACGTCGGCCCGCAGGCAGGCGGAGCGCTTCGGCGCCGAGGTGATCACCACCCGCAAGGCGATCAAGCTCTCCGCCGGTGAAGCGGGCACCGCACGCACCATCGAGTTCGAGGACGGCAGCACCATCGCCGCCCGCGCCGTCATCCTGGCGACCGGGGTGGCCTACCGCCAGCTGCAGGTCACCGGCTGCTGGGACAACCCCGACGATCCGGCATGCAACTACGTCGGGCGCGGCGTCTACTACGGCGCCTCGGTGTCCGATGCGTCCGAGTGCAAGGGCGAGGATGTCTACATCGTGGGCGGCGCCAACTCGGCCGGGCAGGCCGCGATGTTCATGTCTCGCGAGGCGCGCTCGGTCACCATGCTGGTGCGCGGGCCCTCGCTGGAAGCGTCGATGTCGCACTACCTGATCCAGCAGATCGAGAAGAACCCGACGATCACCGTGCGCACCTGCACCGAGGTGGTGGACACCCTCGGCGAGGACGACCATCTGACCGGCCTGATCCTGGAGAACCGGCAGACCGGTCAGCGCGAGACCGTCGAAGCCAGCCGGATGTGCTGCTTCATCGGCGCCGAGCCCCGCACCGACTGGCTCAAAGAGGTCGTCGCCGTCGACGACCACGGCTTCGTCCTCGCCGGACCCGACCTGCTCAACGTGGCCGGATGGACGCTGGACCGCCCGCCGCACCACCTGGAAACAAGTGTGCCCGGTGTGTTTGTTGCAGGAGACGTGCGCTCCGAGTCCGCAAAACGGGTGGCGGCCGCCGTCGGCGAAGGGTCGATGGCGGTGATGTTGGTGCACCGGTACCTGGCGGAGGCATAGGGATATGGGTCAACACTGCATGCCGGACGAGCTCAAGACGCTGTTCCTATTCGAGAAGCTCTCCGACGAACAGCTGCAGACGCTGTGCGACAACGGGCACATCGCGACGTTCGAGGCCGGCCCGGTGGTCATCGAGGGCGAACCGGCCACCTGCTTCTACGTCCTGCTCGACGGCGAACTGGTGATGTCGAAACGCTCGGGCGGGGTCGACGTCGAGACCACTCGCACCTCGCAGCGCGGCGTCTACTGCGGCGCATGGTCGGCCTACATCCCCAACGAGGAGCAGGTCTATCAGGCCTCGGTACGCGTGACGAAACCGTCGCGGTTCTTCGTGCTCGATGCCGAAGCCTTCGCGCAGTTCATGAAGACCGAGTTCCCGATGGCCGTGCACCTGCTCGAGGGACATATGGTCGGCGGCAGGCGGCAGAGTCAGATCATCGGCCAACGCCAGAAGCTGCTGGCGCTGGGCACCATCACGGCCGGCCTCA
Source organism: Mycolicibacterium rhodesiae (assembly GCF_002086695.1). Lineage (GTDB taxonomy): Bacteria > Actinomycetota > Actinomycetes > Mycobacteriales > Mycobacteriaceae > Mycobacterium > Mycobacterium rhodesiae. The sequence goes on along the minus strand of NZ_MVIH01000014.1, from coordinate 76,479 downwards.
CCCATCAGCTCAACAACCCCGCGGCGGCCACCGCCCGGGCCGTGGCCGACCTCCGCGAAGGCGTCGGCAAGATGCGTCACAAACTCTCCATGCTCGCCGACGGCAAGTTCAGCCCCGAGGCATTGCGCACCCTGGTCCGGATCCAGGACGAGGTGGCCGAGCAGGTCGCCAAGTCCAAGGTTCAGGAACTGTCCGCGCTCGAGACCTCCGACCGCGAAGACCAGGTCGGCGATTGGCTCGAGGACCACGGCATCGCCAGTGCCTGGGATTACGCCCCGACCTTCGTCGAAGCCGGTCTCGACGTGGACTGGCTGGAACGCATCGAGGCGTCCATCGACTCGGTGGACTGCTCGGCCACGCTGCAGAGCGCGATCGGCTGGCTGAAGTACACGATCGACACCGAGCTGCGGATGAACGAGATCGCCGACGCCAGCGAGCGCATCTCGGGTCTGCTGGCCGGGGCCAAGAAGTACTCGCAGATGGACCGCGCCGAATACCAGGTCGCGAATGTCCACGAGCTGCTGCACAGCACGCTCAAGACGCTGTTCGGCGACAAGGTCGGCGCCGACAAGCCCATCAAACTGGTCAAGGAGTGGGACAAGTCGATTCCCGAGATCGCTTGTTACCCAGGCGGTTTGAATGAGGTATGGGACGTCATCATCAACAACGCCATCCAGGCGATGAAGGGCCGGGGCACCCTGACGATCCGGACCGCCCGCCAGGGCGACGACCGGATCCGGGTGGAGATCTGTGACGACGGCCCGGGCATCCCGGAGGAGATCATCGACCGGATCTTCACCGCGTTCTTCACCACCAAACCCTTCGGTGAGGGCGACGGCCTCGGCCTGGATTTGGCGCGACGGATCATCGTCGAGAAGCATCAGGGCGATATCCGGGTCGACTCCGAACCGGGCAACACCCGCTTCACCATCCTGCTGCCGCTGGTGGCGTCCGCGCCCGTCGCGGTAACTCCGGGTGAACTTTCCACGGCGGCGGAATAGCTCACACTCGGGCCCGGGTTGTAGCGGCCATGAGCGCCAAACCCGATCTCGGTAGGTTCGCGTCCTTCGGCATGGGCGTCACGCCCGAAGACGCCTCGGCAATCGAAGCGCTCGGTTACGGCGCGGTGTGGGTGGCGGGCTCGCCGCCCGCCGAGCTCGACTGGGTGGAGCCCGCACTCGCCGCGACCAGAACTCTGAAGCTGGCCACCGGCATCGTCAACATCTGGACCGCCAAGCCCGAGGCGGTCGCCGCCTCGTTCCATCGCATCGAGAACGCGCACCCGGGGCGATTCCTGCTTGGCCTCGGTGTCGGCCATCCCGAGGCCGACGCCGAGTTCACCAAACCGATCACCGCCCTCAACGCCTACCTCGACGTGCTGGACGAGCGGGGCGTACCGCGAGAGCACCGCGCATTGGCCGCGCTGGGTCCGCAGGTCCTGAAGCTGTCGGCCCGGCGCAGCGCCGGCGCCCACCCTGTCCTCGTCACCCCCGAGCACACCGCGCGAGCACGCGAACTGATCGGTCCCGATGCGTTCCTGGCGCCCGCGGTACCCGTCGTCCCGACCACCGACGTCGAGCACGCCCGAGCTGTCGGCCGCAAGACGCTCGAGCTTTATCTCGGGCTGAGCAATTACCTCAACAACTGGAAGCGGCTTGGCTTCACCGATGACGACATCACCCGCCCCGGCAGCGACCGGCTCGTGGATGCGCTGATCGTCTACGGCACCCCCGACACGATCGCGTCGCGGCTCACCGAGCACCTCGAGGCCGGCGCCGACCACGTCCCGATCCAATTGCTCACCTCGCAGGCCAAGGTCGTCCCGACTTTGGCCGATCTCGCAGGCCCGCTCGGGCTGGGCTGACCGGAAGGACAGATCGATGACAGACACCAAGCCGGATCTGGGCAGGTTCGGGTCGTTCGGTCGCGGGGTCACCCCGCAGCAAGCCAAAGAGATCGAGGCCCTCGGCTACGGCGCGGTGTGGGTGGGCGGCTCACCACCTGCCGAATTGGATTGGGTGGAGCCGATTCTGGAGAACACCACCACACTCAAGGTGGCCACCGGCATCGTCAACATCTGGACCGCCGGGGCCGGCCCGGTCGCCGAGTCGTTCCACCGTATCGAGAAGGCATACCCCGGCCGATTCATCCTCGGCATCGGCGTCGGACATCCCGAGGCGCACCAGCAATACCAGAAGCCGATCGACGCGCTACGGGGCTACCTCGACAAACTCGACGAGTACGGGGTGCCGGAGAATCGGCGCGTTGTCGCGGCGCTGGGCCCGCAGGTACTCAAGCTGTCGGCCGCCCGTGCGGCCGGTGCGCACCCCTACCTGACCACGCCGGAGCACACCGCCGAGGCGCGGCAGCTGATCGGACCTGAGGCGTTCCTGGCGCCCGAGCACAAAGCGGTGCTGACCACTGACGCAGACCAGGCGCGCGCAGTCGGCAGGCAGGCCCTGGACATCTATCTCAACCTGCAGAACTACCTCAACAGCTGGAAACGGTTGGGATTCAACGACGACGACGTCGCCAAGCCCGGCAGCGACCGGCTGGTCGACGCCGTCGTGGCCTACGGCACCCCCGAGGCGATCGCGGCCCGGCTCACCCAGCATCTCGAGGCAGGTGCCGACCACGTGCCCGTCCAGGTGCTCACCTCGTCTGACAAGCTGGTGGATGCACTGGCCGCGTTGGCCGTGCCCCTGGGTCTCAAACAACCGTAGGGACTCAACCAACCGTAACGAGGGGGACTCGTGACCAATCCGTCGCTGCTCAAACCAGATCTCGGCCGCTACGGGGTGTGGACCGGTGGCCCGGTCACACCGGACCAGGCAGTCGAGATCGAGCGGCTGGGCTACGGCGCGGTGTGGGTCGGCGGTTCACCGGCCGCCGACCTGTCGTTCGTCGAGCCGATCCTCGAGCAGACCGAGGACCTGTCGGTCGCCACCGGGATCGTCAACATCTGGAGCGCACCGGCCGATGAGGTCGCCGAGTCCTACCACCGTATCGAAAAGGCTTATCCGGGGCGGTTTCTGCTCGGGGTGGGCGTCGGGCACCCGGAGCACACCCAGGAGTACACCAAGCCTTACGAGGCGCTGGTGAACTATCTCGACAAACTCGACGACAAGCATGTGCCGACCAGCCGCCGGGTGATCGCCGCGCTCGGCCCGAAGGTGCTGCATCTGGCCGCACAACGCAGTGCCGGTGCGCATCCCTACCTGACCACCCCCGAGCACACCGGGCAGGCGCGCAATCTGGTCGGTCCGACGGTGTTCCTGGCACCCGAACACAAGGTGGTGCTGAGCACCCCGGACGCACAAGGGGCCGAGGAAGCCCGCGAGCTCGGCCGTGACAGCGTCGGCTTCTATCTGGGGCTCAGCAACTACGTCAACAACTGGAAACGACTGGGATTCACCGACGCCGACGTCGCACCGCCGGCCAGCGACAAGTTGATCGACGCCGTGGTCGCCCACGGAACGGCCGACGCCATCGCCGCGCGGCTGGCCGAACACCTCGACAACGGCGCCGACCACGTGACCATCCAGGTGCTCGGCGGCTGGGACAAGCTGCTGCCGACATTGACCGAGTTGGCCGGGCCGCTGGGGCTGACCGCGAAGGGGTGAGCGTTCCGCCGGCCCGTTAGGGTGGCGTCATGCGGCTGTTGGTGACCGGCGGCGCCGGTTTCATCGGCGCGAACTTCGTCCACAGCACCGTGCAGGAGCGGCCCGAGGTGTCGGTGACCGTCCTGGATGCCCTCACCTATGCCGGCAGCCGCGACTCGCTGCGCTCCGTCGACGATCAGATCCGGCTGGTCGAAGGCGACCTGGTCGACGAGTCGTTGGTGAACACGCTGGTCGCCGAGTCCGATGCCGTGGTGCATTTCGCCGCCGAAACCCATGTGGACAACGCGCTGGCCGGTCCCGCGCCGTTCGTCCGGAGCAACGTCGTCGGCACGTTCTCGGTGTTGGAAGCCATTCGCAGGCATAAGGTGCGGTTGCACCACGTCTCCACCGACGAGGTGTACGGCGATCTGCCGCTGCACGGCGACGAGCGGTTCACCGCGCAGACTCCGTTCAACCCGTCGAGCCCGTATTCGGCGACCAAGGCCTCGGCTGACCTACTGGTGCGCGCCTGGGTGCGGTCGTACGGGGTGCGCGCGACAATCTCCAACTGCTCCAACAACTATGGGCCGTATCAGCACATCGAGAAGTTCATCCCGCGCCAGATCACCAACATCCTGACCGGCCGCAGGCCCAAGCTGTACGGCACGGGCGCCAACGTCCGCGATTGGATCCATGTCGAGGACCACAACAGCGCGGTGTGGCGCATCCTGGAAGACGGCGTGAGCGGATCCAGTTACCTGATCGGCGCCGACGGCGAGCGGGACAACCTGTCGGTGCTACGGCTCATCCTGCAGCTGATGGACCGTGACGCCGACGATTTCGACCATGTCCCCGACCGGGCCGGCCACGATCTGCGCTATGCGATCGACGCCAGTGCGCTGCGCACCGAACTCGGCTGGACCCCGGCGCACACCGACCTGACCGAGGGACTGACGAGCACGATCGCGTGGTACCGCGACAACGAGTGGTGGTGGGGTCCGCTCAAAGAGCAAGTCGAGGACGGCTACGCCGAACGTGGCCAGTGACAACGGTTTTCACGCCTGATCACGCCGCCATGACAACCACGGGACGCGGGAAACGCAACGCTGCGCAGGCGTCGTCGACAGATTCACCGATCTCTTCGGCAAGGTCACGGCGAACCACTGAACTACCGGCGGCCGGGAGGGCATCGCCGAGTCCGACGACGAGTCGGGTCAGCACGACATTGTGCCGACGACGGATGTGATCCATCTCGGCGAGCGTGCCGCCGACCGCGGCGGAGCAGCCGCCGGCCGCACCGATCTCACACAGCAGTCCGACCAAAACCGTTGACCGGCAGCCGATCACCGCGTCCGTTACATTGTCGGAGATGCGCACCGTCGCGTCGGACATGCGCAACAGGACATGATGAATGTGGTCGGCGCGCAATGTCGCGATCTGCTCGCGACGGCTGAGCACCAGCCCGCCCACACCGGCAGCACTCGCCCGGCGAATCCCACCGCTACCCAACCGGTCGGCGTGGACGGTCATCCGCACCGGATGGATGCCGACCGAGATGGCCGAATGCAACTCCGCGACAGAGCGGACATCGACGGCCCACCTGTGCTCACGCACCCACCGTGCCACCAGCGCGTCGCGCAACGCACCGGCCGGGTACGACACCTCGGCGGGCGCGCATGCGTCCCGGCAACCGATCATCCGGCGTATCTCCGGATGCTCGACCGGCGGACAGGCCCGGACCCAGGACCGAAAACTTGTCGACAGTGTCACCGCAAACCTTCTTCCTTCCCCTCTCCTCGACGTTGCGCCGTCAATCGTGGGGACGGCTCCGATCGCGCTGTGGGCTCGCTGAGTCCGGCGACCGGAATCGTTGAAGCGACCGCGCCGACGGCCTCAAGGGACTTTGGCCTCTGCTGCAGCACCTGATCCGGCATCGAGAATCCTTACACCATTTCCGCGGGGCGGACCCGGTAGGAACGGAGGCCGGAACAACGTCGTTAAGGTGCCGCACCGCACCGTAAAGAAACCGTCAACAGCCGCAGTGACCGGTGAATTCGCGATCTAACTTCGTGAAGGCCCTGCACGCAGGCGGCGGGGTCTAGCGGGTTTGTCCTGACAGGAGAAGACACATGGGTGTCGTCATATACATCGTGCTGACGGTGGCGATCTTCGCTCTGCTCGGCCTGGTTCAGAAGCTGGTCGAGCGACTGTGAGCTACGAGAACGTCGTCGGCTTGATCTTGTCCGTGCTGCTGGCGCTGTTCGTCGCCGCGGCCCTGTTGTTCCCCGAGAGGTTCTAGTGACGACCACGTCGGCGGGGATCGTATTCCTCGTCCTGCTGATCCTCGCGCTGGCGGCCGTGCACGTGCCGCTGGGCGACTACATGTACCGCGTCTACTCGTCGGAGAAGAACAACCGCGTCGAACGGGTCATCTACCGACTGATCGGCGCCGACCCGCGCTCGGAGCAGACCTGGGGCGCCTACGCCCGCAGTGTGCTGGCGTTCTCGGCGATCAGCATCCTGTTCCTGTTCGTCTTCCAACTGGTGCAGGGCAAGCTGCCACTGCATCTCAACGACCCCGGCACCCCGATGACGCCCGCGCTGGCGTGGAACACCGCGGTCAGCTTCGTCACCAACACCAACTGGCAGGCGTACTCGGGTGAATCCACCCAGGGCCACCTCGTTCAGATGGCCGGCCTGGCAGTGCAGAACTTCGTCTCCGCCGCAGTCGGGATGGCCGTCGCGGTCGCGCTGGTGCGCGGCTTCGCCCGCCGCAACGCCACCGAACTGGGCAACTTCTGGGTCGACCTCGTTCGCGGCACCCTGCGGATCCTGCTCCCGATTTCAGTTGTAGCCGCGATCATTCTGATCGCCGGCGGTGCGATCCAGAACTTCCATCTGCACGACCAGGTGGTCAACACCCTGGCCGGCGCGCAACAGACCATCACCGGCGGCCCGGTGGCCAGCCAGGAGGCCATCAAAGAGCTGGGCACCAACGGCGGTGGGTTCTATAACGCCAACTCGTCGCATCCGTTCGAGAACCCCACCACCTGGACCAACTGGGTGGAGATCTTTCTGCTGCTGGTGATCAGCTTCTCGCTGCCGCGCACCTTCGGACGCATGGTCGACAGCCGCAAGCAGGGCTACGCGATCGCCGCGGTGATGGGCTTGCTCGCACTGATCAGTGTCACGCTGATGCTCCAGTTCCAGTTACAGGGCCACGGCACCGTGCCCACCGCCGTCGGGTCGGCCATGGAAGGTGTCGAACAGCGGTTCGGAGTTGCGAACTCGGCCGTCTTCGCCGACGCCACCACACTCACCTCGACCGGCGCCGTGGATTCGTTCCACGACTCCTACACCAGCCTCGGCGGCATGATGACATTGTTCAACATGCAGCTCGGTGAGGTCGCGCCCGGTGGTACCGGGTCGGGCCTGTACGGCATGCTGATCCTGGCTGTCATCACCGTCTTCGTTGCCGGCCTGATGGTCGGACGCACCCCGGAGTACCTGGGCAAGAAGATCACCCCTCGCGAAATCAAGCTGGCCGCAAGCTATTTCCTTGTGACGCCGTTGATCGTGCTGACCGGTACCGCGATCGCGATGGCCATGCCCGGCCAGCGAGCAGGAATGTTGAACACCGGGCCGCACGGTTTGTCGGAAGTGTTGTACGCCTTCACTTCCGCGGCCAACAACAACGGTTCGGCGTTCGCCGGCATCAGCGTCAACACCGAGTGGTACAACACGGCTCTGGGGTTGGCGATGGTGTTCGGCCGATTCCTGCCGATCATCCTGGTGCTCGCACTCGCCGGGGCCCTTGCCAGACAGGGCCACACCCCCGAGTCGATCGGCACCCTGCCCACGCATCGGCCCCAGTTCGTCGGCATGGTCGCCGGCGTGACACTCATCCTGGTGGCCCTGACCTTCCTGCCCATGCTTGCGCTCGGGCCCCTTGCTGAAGGAATTCACTGACCATGACCGTTACCGCAGTTGAGCCCCGTCTCGATACGGGCGCCAAGAAGAAACAGGTGCAGGGCGGACTTCTCGACCCCAGGATGCTCCTGACGTCGTTGCCCGACGCGCTCCGCAAGCTCGACCCGCGCACGCTGTGGCGCAACCCAGTCATGCTGATCGTGGAGATCGGCGCGGTCTGGAGCACCATCCTCGCGATCGTCGACCCGAACTGGTTCGGCTGGCTCATCGTGTTCTGGCTGTGGCTGACCGTGATCTTCGCCAACCTGGCTGAGGCGGTGGCCGAAGGCCGCGGCAAGGCGCAGGCCGAGTCGCTGCGAAAGACCAAGGCCGACACCATGGCTCGCCGACTCATCGGATGGGAGCCGGGTCAGCCTGGGCGTGAAGAAGAAGTCGCGGCGCCGTTGCTTCGCCAGGGTGACACCGTGGTGGTTGAAGCCGGCCAGGTGATACCCGGCGACGGCGATGTGCTGGAAGGCATTGCCTCGGTGGACGAGTCGGCTATCACCGGAGAATCCGCGCCGGTAATCCGCGAGTCCGGCGGCGATCGCTCCGCGGTGACCGGCGGCACCACCGTGTTGAGTGACCGCATCGTCGTCAAGATCACCCAGAAGCCCGGCGAGAGCTTCATCGACCGGATGATCGCGCTCGTCGAGGGCGCCAACCGGCAGAAAACGCCCAACGAGATAGCGCTGAACATCCTGCTCGCCGCGCTGACGATGATCTTCATCTTCGCGGTGGCGACATTGCAGCCGTTGGCGATCTTCTCCAAGGCCAACAATCCCGGTGTGCCCGACTCGCTGTCCCTGACAGCCGACGGTGTGTCCGGCATCGTCATGGTCTCACTGCTGGTGTGCCTGATCCCGACGACCATCGGCGCGCTGCTGTCGGCCATCGGTATCGCAGGCATGGACCGGTTGGTGCAACGCAACGTCCTGGCCATGTCCGGCCGCGCGGTCGAAGCCGCCGGCGATGTCAACACCCTGCTGCTGGACAAGACCGGCACGATCACACTCGGCAACCGGCAGGCGGCGGACTTCGTTCCGCTGGACGGCGTCACCCCGGAGCAACTCGCCGACGCGGCACAGTTGTCCAGCCTGGCCGACGAAACCCCCGAGGGACGGTCCATCGTGGTGTTCGCCAAGTCGAATTTCGGCCTGCGGGCGCGCACCCCCGGCGAACTCGTCAATGCGAGCTGGGTCGAATTCTCGGCCGCCACAAGGATGTCCGGTGTCGACCTGGAGAACGGGCACCTGCTGCGCAAGGGTGCGGCCAGTACCGTCGCGCAGTGGGTACGCGACCAGGGCGGTTCCGTACCGGCCCAGCTCGGCGACATCGTCGACGGCATCTCCGCGGCCGGTGGTACTCCGCTGGTCGTCGGACAGGTGGTCGACGAGAAGGCGGAGGTCCTGGGTGTCATCCATCTCAAGGATGTCGTCAAGCAGGGCATGCGGGAGCGCTTCGACGAGATGCGCAAGATGGGCATCCGCACGGTGATGATCACCGGCGATAATCCGTTGACCGCCAAGGCGATCGCCGATGAGGCCGGGGTGGACGACTTTCTTGCCGAGGCCACCCCGGAGGACAAGCTCGCGCTGATCAAGCAGGAGCAGGAGGGCGGCAAGCTCGTCGCGATGACCGGCGACGGCACCAACGACGCGCCCGCGCTCGCACAGGCCGACGTGGGGGTGGCGATGAACACCGGCACGTCGGCGGCCAAAGAGGCCGGCAACATGGTCGATCTGGACTCCGACCCGACGAAGCTCATCGAGATCGTCGAGATCGGCAAGCAGCTGTTGATCACCCGCGGCGCGCTGACCACGTTCTCGATCGCCAACGACATCGCCAAGTACTTCGCGATCATTCCGGCGATGTTCGTCGCGCTGTTCCCCGGCCTGGACCTGCTGAACATCATGCGGCTGCACAGCCCGCAGTCGGCCATCCTGTCCGCGGTCATCTTCAACGCACTCGTCATCATCGCGCTGATTCCGTTGTCGCTGAGGGGCGTTCAATACACGCCGAGCAGCGCCTCCAAGCTGCTGAGCCGCAACCTCTACATCTACGGCCTCGGCGGGATCATCGCTCCCTTCATCGGGATCAAACTGATCGACCTCGTCGTCCAATTCTTGCCAGGGATGTGACATGAACTTCTCCACTCTCGTTCGTCAACACTGGGCGGCGCTACGCGCGCTGCTGGTACTCACCGTCATCGTCGGAGTCGGCTATCCGCTGTTCATCTGGCTGGTGGCTCAGATCCCCGGACTCAAGGACAAGGCCGACGGTTCGATCATCGAGGTGAACGGAAAGCTGTTGGGCTCCAGCCTGATCGGCCAATCGTTCGCCGACGAGAAGGGCAACCCGCTGCCGCAGTATTTCCAGAGCCGTCCGTCGGCGGCCGGCAACGGATACGACCCGCTGGCCACCAGCGCGTCGAACCTGGGCCCGGAGAGCATCGTGGACACCCCTGGTGATCCCACCGCTCCCGCGGATTCCAACGGCTACAAGGCCAGCCTGCTGTCCCTGGTCTGCTCGCGCAGCAAGGCGATCGGCGACCTCGAGGGCGTCGACGGCATGCGCCCGTTCTGCACCGGCGACGGTGTCGGCGCGGTGTTGTCGGTGATCGGGCCGCGCGACGCCCGCGGAAACGTCGCGGCCCCCACCAAGGTCGTCAGCGTCAACGAGCCGTGCCAGAGCACGACAACGCCGTTCCTCGCGACCTACGAGGGCGTGCGGGTGGAATGCGCCAAGTTCGGCGAGGACTACTCGACCGGCCAGATCGTCCCGATCAAGGGTGCGGCCGGTGCGCCCGCGGTACCCGCCGACGCGGTCACCGCCAGCGGCAGCGGCCTCGACCCGAACATCTCGCCCGCCTACGCCGATCTGCAGATCGCGCGCGTCGCCAAGGCCCGCGGTGTCAGCGCCGATGAGGTTCGGGGTCTTGTCGCCGACCACACCGACGGGCGCACACTCGGTGTCTTCGGTGAGCCACGTGTCAACGTCCTCGAGCTCAACGTTGCGCTGGACGAGAAGTTCCCGATGAAGAGCTGATCGAGCGGTGGATCGATCTGCGAATAATAGAGGCGTGGACTCCCTCCAACCGCCACGCGTGACGTCCGGCGGCGAGCCGCCGCCGGACACGTCGTCCGAGAGCGACTCGCAGCCCGCCTCGCCCGGCCCCCGGCCGAAGCGAGGCGAGTTGCGCATCTACCTCGGTGCCGCCCCGGGCGTGGGCAAGACGTTCGCGATGCTCGGCGAGGCGCACCGCCGTCTGGAGCGCGGCACCGATCTGGTGGCCGCCGTGGTCGAGACGCACGGCCGGAAGAAGACTGCCGAACTGCTGAGCGGCATCGAGGTCATCGCGCCGCGCTACATCGACTATCGCGGCACCAGGTTCCCCGAACTCGATGTGCCCGCCGTACTCGCCCGCAAGCCGCAGGTCGTGCTGGTCGACGAACTGGCGCATACCAACACCCCGGGCAGCAAGAATCCCAAACGCTGGCAGGACGTCGAGGAGCTGCTCGAGGCCGGCATCTCCGTGATCTCGACGGTCAACGTCCAACACCTGGAGAGCCTCAACGACGTCGTCGCGCAGATCACCGGCATCGAGCAGCAGGAGACCGTGCCCGACGAGATCGTCCGCGCCGCCTCGCAGATCGAGTTGGTAGATATCACTCCGGAGGCTTTGCGGCGCAGGCTTTCTCACGGCAACGTCTACGCACCGGAGAAGGTCGACGCCGCGCTGTCGAACTACTTCCGCCGGGGCAACCTGACCGCGCTGCGCGAGCTGGCCCTGCTGTGGCTGGCCGATCAGGTCGACGCCGCCCTGGCCAAGTACCGGGCCGACAACAAGATCACCGCCACCTGGGAAGCCCGGGAACGCGTCGTCGTCGCCGTCACCGGTGGACCGGAGTCGGAAACGTTGGTGCGCAGGGCGTCCCGGATCGCCTCCAAGTCCAGCGCCGAGCTGATGATCGTGCACGTGGTGCGCGGCGACGGGTTGTCAGGGGTGTCCGCGCCGCAGATGGGCAAGGTCCGCGAGCTGGCCGCGAGCCTGGGCGCCACCGTGCACACCGTCGTCGGCGACGACGTGGGAAAGGCGTTGCTGGACTTCGCCCGTGAGATGAACGCCACCCAGCTGGTGATCGGCACGTCGCGCCGGTCGCGGTGGGCCCGCGTCTTCGACGAGGGCATCGGCGCGGCGATCGTCCAGGATTCCGGCAAGATCGACGTTCACATGGTCACCCACGAGGAGTCCAAACGCGGACTTTCGGTGCGCTCGGCGTCGCCGCGTGAGCGCCGGGTGATCTCCTGGCTCGCCGCCGTCATCGTGCCCTCGGTCATCTGTGCACTGACCGCGTTGTTCCTCGACAAGTACCTGACCATCGGTGGCGAGAGCGCGCTGTTCGTGGTCGGTGTGCTGATCGTCGCACTCCTCGGCGGGGTGGCGCCGGCGGTGCTGTCGGCGATGCTGTCGGGTCTGCTGCTCAATTACTTCCTCACCGAGCCGCGCTACACCTTCACGATCGCCGAACCGGACGCGGCGATCACCGAACTCGTGCTGTTGATGCTCGGCGTCGCGGTCGCGGTGTTGGTCGACCGAGCCGCCAGCAGACAACGCGAAGCCAGGCACGCTTCTCAGGAAGCCGAGCTGCTGACGTTGTTCGCCGGCTCGGTGCTGCGCGGCGCGGACCTGGCGACACTGCTCGAACGGGTCCGGGAAACCTACTCGCAGCGGGCGGTGAGCATCCTGCGGGTGCGCGATGGGGATGAGCAGATCGTCGCGTGTGTCGGCAAAGACCCCTGTGTCACAGTCGATTCCGCCGACACCGCCATCGAGGTCGGTGACGACGAGTTCTGGATGCTGATGTCCGGGCGCAGTCTGCCCGCCCGCGACCGGCGAGTTCTCACCGCCGTCGCCAAGCAGGCCGCCGGACTGGTCCGCCAGCGCGAACTCACCGAGGAAGCCAGCAAGGCCGAGGCGATCGAGAAGGCCGACGAACTGCGCCGCTCACTGCTGTCGGCGGTCAGCCACGACCTGCGCACTCCGCTGGCCGGGGCCAAGGCCGCGGTGTCGAGCCTGCGCTCCGACGACATCGGCTTCTCCGAAGAGGACACCGCCGAACTGCTGGCCACCGTGGAGGAGTCGGTGGACCAGCTGACCGCTCTGGTGGACAACCTGCTCGATTCGTCGCGACTGGCGGCAGGCGTTGTCCGTCCCGAACTCAAGCGGGTGTATCTCGAAGAGGTGGTCCAGCGTGCACTGCTGAGCATCGGCCGCGGCTCCACCGGATTCGGCGCCAAAGGGCTGGACCGGGTGAAGGTCGACGTCGGCGATGCGGTGGCCCTGGCCGATGCCGGACTGCTGGAGCGGGTGCTGGCGAACCTGGTCGACAACGCTCTGCGGTACGCCCCCGAGTCGATCGTGCGGATCAACGCGGGCCGTGTCGGGGTGCGAATGCTCATCAACGTGATCGACGAAGGGCCCGGCGTCCCCCGCGGCAGCGAGGAGCAGTTGTTCGAGCCGTTCCAGCGCCTCGGCGACCGGAACAACAAATACGGTGTCGGACTGGGCCTTTCGGTGGCTCGCGGATTCGTCGAAGCAATGGGCGGCACGATATCGGCCACCGACACCCCCGGCGGCGGCCTGACCGTGATCGTCGACCTCGCCGCGCCGCCGGGAGACCGGCCGTGAGCAAGATCAAGGTGCTGGTGATCGACGACGAGCCGCAGATCCTGCGGGCGTTGCGGATCAACCTGAGCGTGCGCGGATATGAGGTGATCACCGCCGCCACCGGCGCGGCGGCGCTGAAGGCCGCTGCCGAGCAGCGGCCCGACGTGATCGTGCTGGACCTCGGACTGCCCGATATGGACGGCATCGAGGTGCTCGGTGGGCTACGTGGCTGGCTGACCGCACCGGTGATCGTGCTGTCGGCCCGCACCGACTCCGCGGAAAAAGTGGACGCGCTCGACGCCGGCGCCGACGACTACGTGACCAAGCCGTTCGGGATGGACGAGTTCCTGGCCCGGTTGCGCGCGGCGGTGCGCCGGGGCGCGGCGGCGTCTGAGACCGACGAGCCGGTGATCGAAACCGATTCGTTCACAGTCGATCTGGCCGCCAAGAAGGTGATCAAGAACGGCGCCGAGGTTCACCTGACCCCCACCGAATGGGGCATGCTCGAGATGCTGGTGCGCAACCGCGGCAAGCTGGTGGGCCGCGAGGAGTTGCTCAAAGAGGTGTGGGGCCAGGCGTATGCCAAGGAGACCCATTATCTGCGGGTGTATCTGGCGCAGCTGCGCCGCAAGCTCGAGGACGACCCGTCGCACCCGCGGCACCTGCTGACCGAGGCCGGCATGGGTTACCGCTTCGAGCAGTGAGAGTGGCCCGGCCAGGCCAGATCTGGCGCGCGCGGACCGCCCGCACCCCTGGCGTCAAGCCGATACTGACGCCATGCACATCACCGTCGATTACCGGCTGTGTGAAGGCCACGGGCAATGCCTGATGGCCGCACCGGATCTGTTCGATCTTCCCGACGGGGCCGATCAGGTCGTCGTGCTGGACCCCAATCCGCCTGACTGCGAACGTGATCGCGCGATCCGGGCTGCCGCGATGTGCCCGGCCCTGGCGATCAGCGTCAGCTGAGCCGCTCGGCGTCGGCGAGGTCGTCGAGCAGGCGGTAGCGACCTGCCATGGCCGCCGCGGCGATCCGGTTGGTCACTCCCAGCTTGTGCAGCAGCGCAGCGACCATGCGCTTGGCGGTGCGCTCCGAGACCAGCAGCCGGGCCGCGATGTCGGTGGTCTCCATCCCGGTGGCCAGCAGAGTCCACAACCGCAGGTCCTGGTCGGAGAGACCGTCCAACAGCGCCGACGGCGGCCTACGGGTGGTGGTCAGCAGCGCATCGAGAAGTGTCCGGTCCAGCACGCACAGACCTTCGGCGATCGTCCACAACGGCCCGGCCAGTGCTTCCGGCCGTGCGGTCTTCGGAAGGAAACCGTCGGCGCCGGCACGTAACGCCTCTTCGGCCAGGCCCATGTCGTCGGTGCCCGACAACGCCAGGATCCGGGTCGTAGGATGGCGCGCCTTGATGTGCCGGATCGCGGCCACTCCGCCGAGTGGCGGCATCGTGAGGTCGATGATGGCGACGTCCGCCTGGCAACCGACCACCAGGTCGGCGGCTTCTTCGACATACGTGGTCTGGCCGCCGACGGTGAACAACTCGCCCCACTCGCGGGTGAGCAGCAAGGCCAGGCCCTGGGCGAACAGCTCGTGGTCATCGACGATGACCACGACGATCTTCGCTCCCCCGGCCCTGCCATTCATTGCCGCGATGCTAGACCCAACCTTAGGGTCAGCCGGGTGAGACCGCTCGATCGATTGACCAATACCGACGACGGCTACGCCCTGGCCCGCATCGTGGTCGCGGTGCGAACCGCGATCGTCGTGTCGATCGGGGTCGTCCTGCTCATCGGCCCGGCCTGGGCCCGCGAGCATGCGCAGGCGACGTTCGCGGTCCTGGGCGCCGCACTCGTGTATGCCGCGGTACTGCTGGCCAATGCCCAGTTGGAAGTGCGGCGCACCCGCTATTCCTGGCTGATCACCATCCTGGACTCGGGTTTCACCCTGGCCGTTGTCGCACTCACCGGCGGTGCGTACAGCCCGGTCGTGGCGGTGCCGGTCGCCGTCATCGTCGCCTCGGCGGCCCGGCTCTCGTTCGCCGAGGCACTCACGGCGGCAGTCCTGTTCAGCGCCGCGTTCATCCCTATCGCGCTGAAAGCCTCACCCCAGGACCCGTTCTCGGTAGCTCCGGGGGTGCAGACCGGCTGGTGGGCGTTCTTCGTCGTCTGTATCGCGATCATTACCGCGGGGCTTTCGGCGCTGGCCGAGCGCGAGCACCGCTCCCGGGTACACGCACTGGTGGAGGCCGAGGCCGAGCACGCCGCCGCCGAAGAAGAACGGGACCTGCGCGCAAGGCTGCTGCGGTCCTATCAGTCCCAGCAGGACGGCCTTCAGGTCCTCGTTCACGAGTTCCGCACCCCGATCGCCTCGCTCGAGGCGCTGATGAGCGCTCTCACCTCGGCGTCGCCGATGTCGCCCGCCGACCGCGACGCCGGTCTGCAGCTGGCGGAGCGCCACGTGCATCATCTGGCCGACATGATCGAGGCGCTCTCCGACGTCGCGTTGAGCCGGCGGCCCACGTTCTCCTCCGGCCGGATCCGGCGCGTGGACGTCCGCGATGTCGTCACCTCGGCAGGCGATGCTGTCGGCCTCACTGCTCCTCGGCTGCGGGTGACGTCGATCGGTGACCTCGACGCAGTCGTCATCAACGCCCAGGGACTCCGGCGGGTGCTGACCAACTTGTTGGAGAACGCATCCCGGCACAGCCGAGACGCCCCGGTCGACGTCACCTGCGCCCGCGACGGCAACGAACTGGTGATTGCGGTGCTCGACCGCGGGCCGGGCATTCCCCCCGAAAACCTCGGCGAACTGACGGCAAAGTACGTCAGCGCCGGCGGCCAACGCGGCACCGCCGGCTTGGGTCTGTGGATCGTGCAGCAGATCGTCGAAGCGATGGGCGGTCGCGTCGACTTCGCCACGCGCGACGGCGGCGGCCTGTCCGTGACTTTCCGGGCGCCCATCGAGTCCTGACACTGGCCCCCGCAGGCCAGCGATTGGCACGCGCGCCGGTCCCGTGTGGGCCCGGCGATGGTGACCATGGGTGCGACGCCGACGTGACGCGAACCACACCGACGCACGCGGCGGTGACGAGAGGACGCCGATGACCGCCCCCACCACCGCGCCCACCCACGGTGACATCGACCTGAGCGCCCGGTCGTTCTGGGCCAAACACCCCGACGAACGCGATCAAGCCTTCGCCGTCCTGCGCAGGGAGAACCCGGTGCCGTGGAGCCGTCCCGCGGAATCCGACCTGCTGCCCCCGGAACTCAACACTCACGGGTTCTGGTCGTTGACCAAGCAGGAGGACATTCGGATGGCGAGCCGCCATCCGGAGATATTCTCGTCGGCCCAAGGCATCACGATGGAGGACTTCGCCCCCGAAGCCAGAGAGGTCGCCCAGTCGTTCATCGCGATGGACGCACCGAGGCACGCCCAGCTGCGCGGCATCACGATGGACGCGTTCAAACCCAAGAACATGCGCCGGCTGGAAAGCTGGATTCGCGGGCACGCACGCGACCTTGTCACCGAGATGTCGCATCTCGGCGAGGGCGACTTCGTCGAACTCGTGTCGGTGAAGCTGCCCGCGCGCATCTTCGGGAGTTTCTTCGGTCTGCCCGAAGGAGAGATCCGCGATCAGGCGACCAACGCCGCCCAGCGGTTGCTCGGCTGGACCGATCCACGAGTCCGTGGTGACCAGAGCGAGCTCGAACTGTTCATGGGCGCAGTCATGGACCTGCATGCGGTTGCGGCGCAGCTGATCCCGCAACGTCGAGCCGAGCCCGGGGAAGACCTCCTCACCTGGATGGTGCAGGCCGAGTTCGACGGCAAGAAGATGACCGACGACGAACTCAAGGCGTTCTTCGTGCTGTTGGCCGTCGCCTCCAACGACACCACCCGGCACGCCTCCGCCCAGGCGATCTACGCGTTCTCGCGGTTCCCGGATCAGAAGGCGCTTCTTGTCGAGGACATCGAGGGGCGGATCGACCCCGCGGTCGAGGAGGTGCTGCGATGGTCGTCGCCGCTGCTGCACATGCGCCGCACCGCAACCCAGGACGTCACGGTGCGGGGCTCGGAGATCAAGGCCGGCGACAAGGTCGTGTTGTGGTACATCTCCGGCAATCGCGATGAGGACGTCTTCACCGATCCGTTCACCTTCGATATCGCGCGAAACCCCAACCCACACATCGCATTCGGTGGCGGCGGTCCACATTTCTGCCTCGGCGGAGCACTTGCCAGGACGATGCTGCGGTCACTGCTCACCGAGGTCTACACCCGCATCCCGGACATCTGCGCGCCGCAGCCCGAGTTTCAGATCGCCAACTTCATCAACGGCATCAACCGTCTGCCCGCCACCTGGACACCCGAGAAGCGCTGAAAGCAAGGAGATCGCATGAAGACCAGAGCCGCAGTGCTGTGGGGTCTGCACCATAAATGGGAGGTCGAAGAGGTCGAACTCGACGGGCCCAAGCAGGACGAGGTATTGGTCCGGCTCACCGCCAGCGGACTGTGCCACTCCGACGACCATCTGGTCACCGGAGACATGCCGATGCAGCTTCCGGTGGTCGGCGGACACGAAGGCGCAGGCGTGGTGGTGGACGTCGGTCCCGGCGTCCACGACGTCGCCGAGGGCGACCCGGTGGTACTGAGCTTCATTCCGGCGTGCGGCCGTTGCGACCCCTGCGCCCGCGGAATGAGCAATCTGTGCGTACTGGGCGCCGCGATCATCGCCGGGCCACAACTCGACGGCACCTTCCGCTTCCATGCCCGGGGTCGGGAACTGGGCCAGATGTGTGTGCTCGGAACGTTTTCGGAGTACACGGTGGTGCCGGCGTCGTCGGTGGTCACAGTCGATCCGTCGGTCGCGCTGGACACCGCCGCACTTGTCGGCTGCGGTGTCACCACCGGTTATGGGAGTGCAGTGCGTACCGGTGAAACCCGGGACGGCGACGTCGTGGTGGTGATGGGCGTCGGCGGGATCGGCATCAACGCGGTCCAGGGCGCGCGCATTGCCGGCGCGCGGATGATCGTGGCGCTCGATCCGATCGAGTACAAACGCACGCGGTCGTTGGAGTTCGGCGCCACCCACACCGCCGCGAATGTCGAGGAGGCGCAGGCACTGATCGCCGACATCACCCACGGCGCGATGGCCGACGTCTGCGTTGTCAGCACCGATGTCGCCGAAGGCGCTTATGTCGCCCAGGCCCTGAGCCTGGTCGGCAAACGCGGCAGAGTGGTGATGACAGCCATCCCCCACCCGACCGACACCAGCGTCGACCTGTCGTTGTTCGACCTGACGCTGTACGAAAAGCAGGTCCGCGGATCGCTTTTCGGCTCGTCGAACCCTCGCCGCGACATCCCCCGGCTGCTCGAACTGCACCGCACGGGACAACTGAAACTCGACGAACTGGTCACTCGCGAGTACTCACTCGAGGACATCAACCACGGATACGCCGACATGCACGCCGGACTGAACCTGCGCGGTCTGATCCGCTTCTGAACCGGCACTTCACGCACGGTCCGGGACTCGCTATTGTGAGGTGAGTCACATCTAAAGGAGATGGTCTGCAATGCATGTCTTGCCTGTCAAACACACGGGTGGCTGCACCTGCCGCTGTAACGCCTGCGACGGCGGCCACCACTGCCACAACATCGGCAGCGGCTGCAAGGTCAAGCTCTAGCCGAATCTTGTTTGCCTGACCCCTCCCCGGGTACGTCCGGACCTGGACAACTCAGGGAGGGAAATATTCATGTCAGTCAACATCACCCACACCCGTGGCTATTCGCACGTGCAGAAGGCCGCGATCGCCTTCGGCGCGGTATTCCTTCTGGTGGGAATTCTGGGGTTCATCCCGGGCATCACCACCAACTACGACATGCTGCACGTCGCCGGTCATCATTCCGAGGCCCAACTGCTGGGCATCTTCAACGTTTCGGTGTTGCACAACATCGTTCACCTGATCTTCGGCGTGGCCGGATTGCTGATGGCCCGCACCCTCACCGCCGCGCGCGCCTACCTGATCGGCGGCGGTGTCATCTACGCGGTGTTGTGGCTCTACGGCCTGGTCATCGACCGCGACAGCCAGGCCAACTTCGTTCCGGTCAACACCGCCGACAACTGGTTGCACTTCGTGCTCGCCGTGGCGATGATCTCGCTCGGAGTCACGCTCACCCGGCGCATGACGGCGACAGCGGACTCGACGGCCACCCAGCCCCCGCAGTGACGACGGGTTGACCGCCCGTATTGACGGGTATGCAGGCCCCATGGAGACAGCCCGTTCCGGCAGACTCCAGCGGGCGCGAGTCGGACTGCTGGCGGTACAGGGAGCCGCGGTGCTTGTCGCCGCGGCATTCCTGGCCGTCGGGATCGCCGGCTTCATCCCCGGCCTGACCACCCATCTGGATCAGCTGCACTGGGCGCACGGTTCAGGCTCGGCGCTGTTCGGCGTCTTCGGGGTGTCGGTGGTGCACAACCTGGTGCACCTGGGCTTCGGCGTAGCCGGTCTGGCCCTGTCGCGCACGTTCGCCCGAGCGCGGGCGTACCTGATCGGCGGCGGCCTGATCTTCTTGGGCCTCTGGGTCTACGGTCTGCTCATCGACTTGTCGGGTCCGCGAAACATCTTGCCGCTCAACAACGCCGACAACTGGCTTCACTTCGCGATCGGCGTGGTCATGACGCTGCTGGGAGTTACGCTCGCCGGCACCAAGACACCGACCGGCGCCGACGGAGAGCCGTTGGTGTTGCCCGAAGACGAGTGAGGGACGTTCAGGCGAGTGACAGCGCGATCCCGTCGAGGATGTCGTGCTCGCTGACCACCAACTCGTCGATCCCGGCCCGCTGACCCAGCGCGTAGGCGAGTTCCTCGACAACGATCGAACCGCCCCCGATGACGTCGACACGACCCTCGTGCATCGGGCCGAGCGCCGCACGCTGCTTGCGGGTCATCCCGATGAGTTGTTCGCACACCGCGAGCAGGTCCGGAAAACCGGTCCGGGACAGGTGGATCGCGGCGGGATCGTAGGTGGTCATCCGCTGGGCCAGCGCGGCGATCGTGGTGAACGTCCCCGCCACGCCCACCCAGGTTTTGACCTGGTCCACAGGTACCGCCCGCAGCGCCTCGCCGAGACGTTCCCGCACCACCTCGCGGGCGGAGGCGATCTCGGTCGCGGTCGGCGGATCGGTGTGTAGGCGGCGTTCGGTGAGCCGCACGCATCCGATGTCGGCCGAGAAGCTGGCCTGCACGCCGCCACTGTCACCGACCACCAGCTCAGTGGAGCCGCCACCGAGGTCGACAACAATGAATGGTGCTGCGGCGTCAGCGAGTTCGCCCACCGCGCCGCTGAACGACAGCTCGGCTTCCTCCTGCCCGGTGATCACCTCGGCGACCGCGCCAGGCACCACCGGGTCCAGCACCTCGGCGGTCATCGCGAAGAACACGTCACGATTGGCTGCATCCCGAGTCGCCGACGTCGCCACCATCCGCACTTTGCCGACGTCGAACTGCTCGAGCAACGCGGCGTAGTCGACCAGCGCGGCCCGCGTGCGGGCCAGTGCGTCAGGATCGAATTGCCCTGTGGCGTCCACACCTTGGCCCAGCCGCACGATGCGCATCTCCCGGTGAACATCGTGCAGGCGTCCACCGGCCAGGTCTGCGATCAACAGCCGGATCGAGTTGGTGCCGCAGTCGATGGCCGCAACCCGGTTGGTCTCTACGTTGATGTCCACTCCTCGTTGTCCAGGATTCCCGCCATCCCCGGCTCGGCGGCGAGCACGGCCAGTGCTTCATCCCCAAATGGGTTGACGCCCTTGCCTTTTGCCAGTGAATGCGCGATCACCACGTGCAGACACTTGACTCGGTCGGGCATGCCACCACCGGTGAACGTGGTGCCCAGCGGCTCGATCGCGTCGCGCTCGGCCAGGTACGAATCGTGAGCTCGCCGGTAGGCGGCGGCAAGGTCCGGGTCCTGGGCCAACCGCTCACTCATGTCGCGCATCAGTCCGTCGGACTCCAGCCGGCTCGCCGCGGCGGTCAGCAGCGGATGAGTCAGGTAGTACAGCGTGGGGAACGGAGTACCGTCCGGCAGCCGGGGCGCGGTCTTGACCACGGCCGGTTCGCCGTTGGGGCAGCGATAGGCGATCTCCAGTACGCCGCGCGGCTCGCGCCCGAGCTGCCGCGCCACCGCGTCGAGATCGGCGGGATCAACCACCGGGCGCCGGGGGTGGTGCTGGACCGGGTTCCGGAGGCGGCCCGGGATCGGCGGGTGGGACCGGCGGCGGCCCGTGCGGGGTGTCGGCGATGGTGTGCCACAGCGAGGTGTACCAGGGATCATTGCTGCGCACCGGCGCGGCCGCCGGGCCGGTATCGGGTGTGACGACGGCTCCCGGCGGCAGCTGCACCTGGTAGGGGATGTCGCCGGGCATCACGAAGCCGAGCCGCTCGCGGGCCTGCGCCGCGATGTACACCGGATCGCCGAGCTTGGCTTTCTGCAATTCCAGATCGGCGATCTGCTTGCGCAGCGCGGCCTCGGTCGCGGCGAGCTGCTTCATCTCGGTGCGCTGGGCGAAGTACGTGCGCACCGGACCGGCGATGGTCAGGGTGAGCACGCAGACCACGGCCGCCAGGATGGCCGCACGGCGCGCGGTGAAGCCGAGGCGCTGTTCGCTCTGACGCTCCGCCGACGCCGCGATGGCCCGGCGGACCGGTTCGGTGAGCGTGTGGCCGGTCTCGGACGCCGCAGGCCCGGTAACTCCGACCGCCTCCGGTTTGGCTCTGGTCTCGGTGGGACGGGGGTCTTTCTTGGCCGACGGCGACGTGCGCGAGCGGACACGACCCGAGCCCCCCGGCCGGGAGGCCGGTGAGCGTCGCTTCGAGTCGGGCCGCTTGCTTTCCGCCACAGTCTCTTTCAGGCCTCTTTCCGGTCCCGCAGGGGCCTCACTCGCCGACCACGAACCGCGGGAATGCCAGATCGCCGGCGTAGCGCGCGGCATCGCCGAGCGCTTCCTCGATGCGCAGCAGCTGGTTGTACTTGGCCACCCGCTCGCTGCGGGCCGGCGCACCGGTCTTGATCTGACCGCTGCTGACGGCCACCGCCAGGTCGGCGATGGTGGTGTCCTCGGTCTCGCCGCTGCGGTGGCTCATCATCGTGCGGTAGCCGCTGTTGTGCGCCAGCGCGACGGCATCGAGCGTCTCGGTGAGAGTGCCGATCTGATTGACCTTCACCAACAACGCGTTGGCCGCGCCCCGTTCGATACCGTCCTCGAGCCGTTCAGGGTTGGTGACGAACAGGTCGTCACCGACCAGCTGCACCCGGTCGCCGATGGCGGTGGTGAGCTCGACCCAGCCGTCCCAGTCATCCTCGGACAGCGGATCCTCGATGGACACCAGCGCGTAGGAATCAAGCAGGTCGGCGTAGAAGTGACCCATCTGCTCGGCGGTCCGCACCTCCTTCTCGAAGGCGTAACCCTTACCGGCGGTGAAGAATTCGGTCGCCGCGACGTCCAGTGCCAGCGCGACATCGGTGCCGAGGGAGAATCCGGCCGCCTCGATCGCCGTGCCGATCAGATCGAGCGCGGCCTTGGTGCCCGCGACGTCCGGCGCGAAACCGCCCTCGTCACCCAGGCCGGTGGACAGGCCCTGCTTCTTGAGCACCGACTTCAGCGAGTGGTAGACCTCGGCGCCCCAGCGCAGCGCCTCTTTGAAACTCGGCGCGCCGATCGGGGCGACCATGAACTCCTGGACGTCGACGCCGGTGTCGGCGTGCGCGCCGCCGTTGAGAATGTTCATCATCGGCACCGGAAGGATGTGGGCATTGGGTCCGCCCAAGTAGCGGAAAAGGGGTAGAGCGGCCGAATCAGCGGCGGCCTTGGCCACGGCCAGGGAGACGCCGAGGATGGCGTTGGCACCCAGCCGCGACTTGTCGGGGGTGCCGTCCAGGTCCAGCAGCGCCTGGTCGACCAGACGCTGATCGTCGGCCGACAGGCCGATGACGGCCGGCGCGATCTCGTCGAGCACGGCTTCCACGGCCTTCTCGACGCCCTTGCCGCCGTAGCGGGCCGCGCCGTCGCGGAGTTCGACGGCCTCGTGCTCGCCGGTCGACGCGCCTGACGGGACGGCGGCACGGGCGAAGGTGCCGTCGATCAGGGCCACCTCGACCTCGACGGTCGGGTTGCCGCGGGAGTCGAGGATCTCGCGGGCCGCGACCTGCTCGATGATGGGCACTGGCTCTCTCCTTGCGTCGTGGTCTGCGACGAACAGCCTAGATGGTCCCAAGCGCGGGAGCGCTGTCAGAGCGCGTGCCCTTGGGCATATGCCGTCGCCCAGTCCCGCACGGTGCGCGCGTACTGGTCGGAGTGGTTGTAAGCGTGCAGTGCGTTCATCCACCCGCGCGGCGAGGCCAGGTCCTTACCCCGGAAGCACAGATACCCCGCCGCCGACAGCGCCGCGTCGTCGATGTTGTCCGGACTGATCACCCCGTCATTGTTGGCGTCGACGCCGTAAAGCCGCCAGGTCTCCGGGATGAACTGCATCGGTCCCATCGCCCGCACGTAGACCGGCTCGTCATTGGTCACCGTTTTCTCGTCATCGATGATCTCGAGGTTGCCGTTGGTGCCGTCGAGGTGGACGCCGCGGATCGGCGGGCTGACGTCGCCGTTCGGGGCGACGACGGCGTCGCGGTAGGTGCCGTGGTGACTCTCGACCATGCCGATCCCGGCCAGCGTCGTCCAGGCCAGGTGGCAATTGGGGTTCTCCACTTCCGCCACCCGCGCGGCATATGCGTAGGCCTCCAGCGCGGTGATCGGGATACCGAGTGCCGGCGCGCGCTGCGCCGCCCAGTCGTGCAACTGATCGGCCGGCCTGCCCTTGGCGTGGGTGTCGACGGCGGGCACCGGGTCCCCGGGCGGCGGCGGAACCCCGTCCGGAATCGGCGTGCCCAGCTGCCAGGAACAACTGGCCGCCAGCAACATCGCTGCCGCCGCAATGACGGCGGCAGCACGCAGCCAACGCGTTGACGACACAGCACTCCTCGGGCCCAACCAAACATGTTCATCGTCCCACGGCTCCCGGGTCGTTAGTCCCTACCAACGACCCCCAAAGGCCGGTAACTTCGTTACCTACCGTCTGTTAAGGTGAGCCGATCCTTCATTTGGTAAGCCTTGCTTGACCAGAATTGCCTGAAGTTAGTTAGGACGCGCGATGACCCACCTGGCGGACATCTCAAGCGGCATCCAGACGACAATCAGCGCGGCCGCCCCCAATGTCAGCGCGCAGCTTTTCGGCAGCGGGCTGATCGGCGTCCGCGAGGGTCTGGAAGCCGGCATCATCGTCATGGTCCTGGTCGCTTTCCTGGTGAAATCCGATCGCCGCGACGCCCTGAAGTGGGTCTGGCTGGGCGTGGGCGCCGCGGTGCTGATGACCGTCGTCGTGTTTCTGACGATCCAATACGGCACCTACACGATCACCGGCCTGGCCGCCGAAGCCATCGCCGGGGTCGCCTCGCTGGTCGCCGTCGTGATCGTGACTTCGATGGTGCTCTGGATGCGCAAGGCGTCGGCCAGCATGTCCGGCGAACTGCGAGCCGGGATGTCGAAGGCACTCGAGACCGGCGCATTCGCCGTCTTCGCCCTGGCGTTCCTGGCCGTGGGCCGGGAAGGCGTCGAGACCGCGCTGTTCATGGTCGGCTTCGCCGAAGCCGAGACCGCCTGGCCGCTGCTCGGGTTGCTGATCGGCGTGCTGGTGGCCGCCGCCATCGCCTGGGGCATGTACGCCGGCGCGGTGCGGATCAACCTGGCAAAGTTCTTCTCCTACACCGGCGTGTTCCTGATCCTGGTGGCCGCGGGCGTCCTGTCCTACGGCATCGGCGCGCTGCAGACCGTGGGCTGGCTACCCGGCCTGGGCTCCAAGGCCTTCGACATCAGCTCCGAACACTGGTCGGCCTGGTACGGCGAGATCGTCCAGGGCGTCTTCAACATCACCCCGACCCCGACGGTGCTGCAGCTCATCTGCTGGTTGGCCTACATCGTCCTCGTGCTCGCCCTGTTCCTGCGGCCCACCCATGCCACGCCGAAGCCCGCTCCGGCCACTGACGTCCCCAGCGACACCGTCTCCGAAGACTCGGAGCGCTCTCCCCTTACCGAAAGGTCCCATAAGTGACGCTGCCCCACGGCATCAAGACGTCCACCGCCGCCGTCGCCGCAGTACTCGCCGGAGTTTCTCTGGCCGGATGCACCGCCAAGGAATCGAAGTCGGCGGACTCGAGCAGCAAGGCAGCGTCCGAGATCACCGTGAACGCCACCGACACCGACTGCAAGCTGTCGAGCACCCAGGCCGCCACCGGCCCGAGCACGTTCGTGGTCACCAACAACGGCACCAAGGTGACCGAGTTCTACGTGTACGGCGAGGGCGAGCGGGTGATGGGTGAGGTCGAGAACATCTCCCCCGGGCTGCAGCGCAAGCTCGTCGTCCAGCTCGCCGAGCCGGGCAAGTACCAGACCGCGTGCAAGCCAGGGATGATCGGCGACGGCATTCGCAGCGACTTCACCGTGACCGGCAACGCCGTCGCGGTCGACGAAAAGGGCGAGTTCAAGGAAGCCAGCGAGAGCTACAAGCGCTACGTCAACAGCCAGACCGACGCGTTGATCCCCGCCACCCAGGTGTTCGTCGACGCGGTCAAGAAGGGTGATGTCGCGGCCGCCAAGGCGCAGTACCCGGTCGCGCGTACCTATTACGAGCGCATCGAACCGGTCGCCGAGTCGTTCCCCAACGATCTCGACCCGCGCATCGATCTTCGTGAGGCCGACCTGGAACCCGGCCAGAAGTGGACCGGCTTCCACGCCCTGGAGAAGCAGCTCTGGGTCACCGGTCTGCAGCCCGACGCCGGCGCGCTGGCCGACCAGCTGATGGCTGATGTCAAAGAGCTCAACGACGGCGTGAAGGCACCCGGCTGGACCATCGATTCCACCCAGATCGCCGGTGGCGCACAGGGTCTGCTCGATGAGATCGCGGCAAGCAAGATCAGCGGCGAAGAGGACATCTTCAGCCACACCGACCTGTGGGACTTCAACGCCAACGTGCAGGGCAGTCAGACCGCGGTGGCCTCGGTCCGCCCGATCCTCGACAGCCGCAACGCCGATCTCGGCAAGCGGGTCGACAAGGGTTTCGCCGACGTCGAGGCGCTGCTGGCCAAGTACCGCAAGGGCGACGGCTTCGTGCTGTACGACACCGTGACCGAGCCCCAGCGACAGGAACTCTCGCGTGCGATCGACGCGCTGAGCAAAGAGGTAAGCCAGGTGCAGGGTGTCATCGCTCCCCAGTAACGAGGACAAGCCGGCAACGACCTCTCCCCAGCCGGCACCGTCGGGAATGTCGCGGCGCAAGCTGTTCGGCGCGGCAGGCGTCACCGCCGCGGTGGTCGGCGCGGCGGGCGCCGGGGCGCTGGCCGGCCGGGCGTCCGCAGCCAGCTCGGTCACCGGCGGGCTGGACAAGCCGGTGCCGTTCCGCGGCGAGCACCAGGCCGGGATCGTCACCCCAGCCCAGGATCGGATGCACTTCGCAACGTTCGACGTGACGACCGAGTCCAAGGCCGACCTCGTCGCGATGCTCAAGGAGTGGACCGGCATGGCCGAGCGGATGACCGCCGGCGAGGAAGCCGTCCACGACGGCGCCGTCGGGCTCAATCCCTATGCCCCACCGTCGGATACGGGTGAGGCACTCGGGTTGACGCCGTCGCAGCTGACGCTGACGATCGGGTTCGGCCCGTCGCTGTTCGTCAAGGACGGCAAGGACCGCTTCGGGTTGGCCGGCCAGAAGCCGCAGCTGCTGGAGAATCTGCCCAAGTTCCCCAACGAAACGATGGATCCGGCGCGGTGCGGGGGCGACATCGTCGTACAGGCCTGCGCCAACGACCCGCAGGTCGCGGTGCACGCCATCCGCAATCTCGCCCGGGTCGGCTTCGGCACCGTCGCGGTGCGGTATTCCCAGCTGGGGTTCGGCCGCACCTCCTCGACCACCCGGGAACAGTCGACACCGCGAAATCTGTTCGGGTTCAAAGACGGAACCGCCAACATCAAAGCCGAAGACACCGACACCCTGAACCAGCAGGTGTGGGTGGCCAAGGGTGACGGACCGGACTGGATGACCGGCGGCAGCTACCTGATCAGCCGTCGCATCCGAATGCGGATCGAATCATGGGACCGAACAACGCTTCTCGAGCAGGAGCGGGTGATCGGCCGGCAGAAGGGCAGCGGGGCACCCAACGGACTCAAGCAGGAGTTCGAGGAGCTGAACTTCGACATCGTCGACAACAAGAACGAGCCGTTGATCGACCGTGACGCCCATGTGCGGCTGGCATCCCAGCAGCACCTGAACGGTATCCAGATCCTGCGTCGCGGTTACAACTTCACCGACGGCTCCGACGGATTCGGGCACCTGGACGCCGGGCTGTTCTTCATCGCATTCGTGCGCAACCCGGTGACCCAGTTCATCCCGATGCAGATGGAACTGGCCCGCCGCGATCTGCTCAACGAGTACATCACCCACACCGGCAGCGGGATCTTCGCCGTGCCGCCGGGCCTGCGCGACGGCGACTACTGGGGTTCGACGCTGCTCGGGTGATCGGCCTCGACGTCAACCAGTTCACTCACCGCGAGGTCATCGGCGAGCTCGGGCAGGTCCAGATCGTCGTCCACCCGAAGGAGGTCGACGTCGTCGAGCACGTCGTCGTCGGTGACCACCTCGGGGACCAGCGGTAGCTCCAGCGGCTCGGCTTGCGGCGCAGGCCAGTGCCTGCGCCACTCGTCGGCGCTGACCGCGCCCATTGCCGCGACGGCGTCGAGTTCTGTTGCGGCGTCGGTATCGCGGCGGTTGGCCGCGATCGCGCGCTCGACGGCTCGTACGGTGTCCATGAATTCCAGCACATCGGTGCGCAGCTCGTTCTCGGCATCGCGCTCCGCCGCGACCGTCACCGTGACGATCGATGCCGGGATCAGTTCCGGCGGCAGCCCGGCGGTCGTCACGCGGGCAATCACCTTCTGCGCCAACGCCAGCGCCGGCTGAGCGGTCGGCACGTCGTCGACGCAGGAAATCCGGTTGCTCTTCCCGAGATTCTCCGCAGCCTTGCGTTGTTCCCACTGCGCCAGTTGGTCTTCCAGCGAGATCGACTCCCCCGCCAGCACCGCGGGCACCCGGTTGCCGAGTTTGCGCACCAGCGAATCGGCGACGTCGTCGATGGTGAAACCGTGCAACGCCTCTTCGGCGATCCGGGCGTGAAAGAGCACCTGCAGCAACACATCTCCGAGCTCCTCGCGCAACTCGTCGACGTTGCCGCCGCGGACCGCGTCGAAGAGCTCGTAGGTTTCCTCCAGAAGGTAGCGTCGCAGCGAATCGTGGGTCTGCTCGCTCTCCCACGGCCCGGCCGTGCGCAGCTTGTCCATGATCGCCACCGCGTCGACCAGCCGCTCGCCGGATTGCGGGTCGGGTGCGGCGATCAGCCGCTCACCGGCGGACAACCTGGCTCGCACTTCGGGATGCTGCCGGTCCGAGGACAGCAGCACCGGCGCGTCCTGGCCGGTGAAGACCGGCCGTCCCGACGGCAGCGACCACGGCACCTTGATCGGCAGCTCCTCGGTGTACTGCACATCGCCGCCGAGCAGTTCGACCGCCTCGACGGGCACGAGCGACGGACGGCGCGGATCGACCAGGATGACGGTCACCGCTCTCCCCTCGCCGTGCCTGCCGGTGTAAACGTCGTTATATCAAGCTCGCCGTGGGGTTGTCCGTCAAGCGCCCGAAGCAGATCGGCCACCATCTGCACCAGTTCCAGGTCGCGGATCCGGGGGGCGCCAACACCGCTGCCCGCGCGCGGGATCGGCACCATCACCGTCGAGGTCGTCGCCCGGTAGCTCGCACCGGGATAAACCCGCTTCAGCCGCAGCTGCGCGGAGTCGGGCAGAGTCAGCGGCGAGACGCGAATCGTTGTGGCCGAACCGCTTCCGGTGGCGGCGACTTCCGTCACGCCGTAACTGCGGCACACCAGCCGCAGCCGAGCCATCGCGACCAGGCGCTGTGCGGGTTCGGGCAGCGGCCCGTAACGGTCGGTCAGTTCCTCGACGACCGAGACGATGCCGGCGTCGTCGCCGGCGCCCGCCAGCCGGCGATAGGCCTCCAGCCGCAGCCGGTCACTGCCGATGTAATCCGGCGGCAGGTTGGCGTCGACGGGCAGATCGATGCGCACATCCTTGGGTTCCTCGGACGTGGTGACCGTCTTGCCGTCGGCTGCGGCGCGATACGCCTCGACGGCCTCGCCCACCAGCCGGACGTACAGGTCGAACCCGACCCCGGCGACGTGGCCGGACTGCTCGGCACCAAGCACATTGCCCGCACCGCGAATCTCCAAGTCCTTCAACGCAACTGCCATGCCGGCGCCGAGCTCGTTGTTCTGCGCAATCGTGGCCAGCCGGTCGTATGCGGTCTCGGTGAGCGGCATCTCCTTCGGGTACAGGAAGTAGGCGTAGCCGCGCTCACGGCTGCGGCCGACCCGACCGCGCAGCTGGTGCAGCTGGGACAGGCCGAAGGTGTCGGCGCGCTCGACGATCAGGGTATTGGCGTTCGAGATGTCCAGTCCCGTCTCGACGATCGTGGTGCAGACCAGGATGTCGTACTCGCGGTTCCAGAAGCCCTCGACGGTGCGCTCCAACAATTCCTCGGGCATCTGCCCGTGCGCGACCACCACCCGCGCCTCGGGCACCAGCTGGCGCACCCGCGCGGCAGCGGAATCGATGCTGCTGACCCGGTTGTGGATGTAGAACGCCTGCCCGTCGCGCAGCAATTCGCGCCGCAGCGCCGCCGCGACCTGCTTGTCGTCGTGGGCGCCGACGTACGTCAGCACCGGGTAGCGCTCCTCGGGCGGGGTGAGGATCGTCGACATCTCCCGGATGCCGGCCAGGCTCATCTCCAGCGTGCGCGGAATCGGTGTGGCGCTCATCGTCAACACGTCGACGTGGGTGCGCAGGCTTTTGATGTGTTCCTTGTGCTCGACGCCGAAACGCTGTTCCTCGTCGACGATCACCAGGCCGAGGTCTTTCCACCGGACGGCGGTCTGCAGCAGCCGGTGCGTGCCGATCACGATGTCGACGCTGCCGTCGGCCATTCCTTCGATCACCGCGCGCGACTCGGCCGGATCGGTGAACCGCGACAGGCCCTTCACGGTCACCGGGAAACCGGCCATCCGCGCACTGAACGTCTGCAGATGCTGGTCGGCCAGCAGCGTGGTGGGCACCAGCACGGCCACCTGCTTGCCGTCCTGCACGGCTTTGAACGCCGCGCGCACCGCGATCTCGGTCTTGCCGTAACCGACGTCGCCACAGATGACCCGGTCCATCGGGACCGGCTTCTCCATATCGGACTTGACCTCCTGGATGGCGGTCAATTGGTCGATCGTCTCGGTGAAGCCGAACGCGTCCTCCATCTCGGCCTGCCACGGGGTGTCCGGGCCGAACGCGTGGCCCGGTGCGGCCTGCCGCTTGGCGTAGAGCGCCACCAGTTCGCTCGCGATTTCGCGAACAGCCCTGCGCGCCTTGGTCTTCGTGTTGGTCCAGTCGCTGCCGCCCAGACGGCTCAGGCTGGGCTCCTGACCGCCGACGTAGCGGGACAGCTGGTCAAGGGAGTCCATCGGCACGAACAGTTTGTCGGCCGATTGCCCCCGCTTGCTGGACGCGTACTCCAGCACCAGGTACTCGCGCCGCGCGCCGCCGACGGTCCGCTCGACCATTTCGACGAACCGCCCGATGCCGTGCTGGTCGTGCACCACCAGGTCGCCTGCGGTCAACGCCAGCGGGTCAACGGTGTTGCGGCGCTTGGCCGCCAGCCGCTTGCCCTCGGTACCGGTCACCCGGTTGCCGGTCAGGTCGGTTTCGGTGATCACCACAAGGTTGGCGCCGGGCACGATTATGCCCATCCGCAGCGGGCCCTTGAGCACGCCGACCACGCCGGCCTTCGGGGCCTCCCCGGATTCGAGCAGTGCCGCCGGGGTGTCGCGCTCGCCGAGTTGCTCGACGACCCGGTGCGCGGTTCCGGTGCCCGGAGCCACGACGGCGGCGAATCCTCCCGTCAGTACGTGGGCGCGCAACATCGCGAAGATCTCGTCGACGTTGCTCTGCTGGCCGCGAGCCGACGGGGCGGCCCGCACGTCGAGTTCGGTGGCGTCCTCGGCGGCCAACTGGCTCACCGTCCACCACGGGTGGCCGGACGTGCGCGCCGCGGCCCGCACCTCCTCGAGTTCCCGGAACCCGGAGCCGCCGAGTTCTTCGATGTCGATCGGGGCGTCACCGCCGAGAGCGGCCACCGACCAGGACGCTTCGAGGAACTCCCGGCCGGTCTTGATCAGGTCGGCCGCGCGGGTGCGCACCTTCTCCGGATCGCACACCAGAACCGGGGTGCCATCCGGCAGGTGGTCGATGAGCAGGGTCAGGTCGTCGGGACGCAGGACCGGCTGCAGCGCCTCCATCCCGTCGACCGGGATGCCTTCGGCAAGCTTGGCGAGCATGTCGCCGACGCTGCCGGTGACCTGGTTACCCTCACCGCGCGGGCGGTCGGCGAGCAGCTTGGCGGCATGCGCCCGCACCTCGTCGGTGAGCAGCAGCTCGCGGCACGGGACCGCGACCACGCTGTCCACGTCGATCTCGGGGATGGACCGCTGATCGGCCACCGAGAACATCCGCATCTCGCTGATCTCGTCGCCCCAGAACTCCACCCGCACCGGATGCTCGGCCGTCGGCGGGAAGACATCCAAAATGCCACCGCGGACCGCGAATTCGCCGCGCTTGCCGACCATGTCGACGCGGGTGTACGCCAGCTCGACCAGGCGCGCGATCAAGGCGTCGAAATCGAACTCGGCTCCCGGAAGGAGCGTGACGGGTTCGACGGTTCCGACGTCGGGGGACATCGGCTGCAGCAGCGAGCGCACCGTGGTGACCACCACGCACAGTGGCGGCCCCAGGCGCGCGTCGTCGGGCCGGGCCAGCCGGCGCAGCAACATCAACCGCGCGCCCACGGTGTCGACCCCGGGCGACAGGCGCTCGTGCGGCAGGGTTTCCCAGGACGGGAACATCGCCGCCGAGTCGCCGAACACACCTCGCAGTTCGGCCGTGAGGTCGTCGGCGTCGCGGCCCGTCGCGGTCACCACCAGCAGCGGGCCCTTACGGGCGACCGCGCAGGCGGCATACAGCTGTGCACTTGCCGGTCCGACCAGCGCCAGCTCGTCGGGACGCTCGGCGGCCCGCTGCGCGAGTTCGACGAATTCCGGCGCGGTCAGCGCCAAGTCCACCAGCCCCGCGATCGGGGTGTGAACATACTCCTGCCCCGGTACGGTCATGATGCATCCATCCTAGGCGGCGGGACCGAAGACGTTGCGGCGGGCCGCGATTCGCTCGCGCGCTGTGACGCAGGTCGCCTACTCACTCACCTTCCAATTGCGGATCGGCCTCCAGATGGGTCAGCCCGTTCCACATCAGGTTCACCAGGTGCGCGGCGACCACTTCTTTCTTCGGCTCACGGGTGTCGAGCCACCACTGCGCGGTCATCGACACCGAGCCGACCAGGGCCTGCGCGTACAGCGGGGCCAGCACGGGGTCCAGGCCGCGGCGGGCGAAATCGCCGGCCAGGATCGAGGACACCTGGCTGACGGCGTCGTTGAGCAGGCTGGAGTAGGTGCCCGTGCTGATCGCCGCCGGTGAGTCACGGATCAGGATGCGGAAACCGTCGGTGCGCTCCTCGACGTAGGTCAGCAGGGCCAACGCCACCCGCTCGACCCGGACCCGGGACCGGTTGTTGGTGAGCGACGACGAGATCCCGTCGAGCAGGGCCGACATCTCGCGGTCGACGACCACCGCGTACAGGCCTTCCTTACCGCCGAAGTGCTCGTAGACGACGGGCTTGGAGACGTTCGCGCGTTGGGCGATCTCCTCGATGGAGGTGCCCTCGTAGCCGCGCTCGGCGAACAGGGTCCGCGCCACGTCGATGAGCTGGCGCCGGCGCTCGGTGCCGGTCATCCGGGCGCGCGGAGCGCGCGGCTCCTTCTCCGGTGCTGCCATCCAGGAAGGGTACTGGTTTGCACTAGAGTCTCAGGCGGATATTTCGGCCAGTCCGTCGTGGTGTAATCGGCAGCACCTCTGATTTTGGTTCAGATAGTTCAGGTTCGAGTCCTGGCGACGGAGCTTTAGTGATGGAGGTCCAGGTGACCACACAGACCGATGCCGCCGTCCTGGTACTTGCAGCCGGGGCCGGAACCCGCATGCGGTCCGATACCCCCAAGGTCCTGCACACCCTCGGCGGGCGCAGCATGCTCGCGCACGCCCTGCACGCGGTCGCCAAAGTCGCGCCCCAGCACCTCGTCGCCGTGCTCGGCAAGGACCGCGAGCGCATCGGGCCGGTGGTGGCCGGGCTGGCGCAGCAGCTGGGCCGCACCATCGAGGTGGCCGTGCAGGAGCAGCAACTCGGCACCGGGCATGCGGTGTTGTGCGGGCTGTCCGGGCTGCCCGACGATTTCGCCGGCACCGTCGTCGTGACCTCGGGCGATGTGCCCCTGCTCGACGCCGAAACCCTGGCCGAGCTGATCGCCATCCACCGCGCTCAACGCGCCGCGGCGACTGTCGTGACCACGACCCTGCCGAACTCGGCCGGCTACGGCCGCATCCTGCGCACCCAGGACGGCGAGGTCATCGCGATCGTCGAGGAAACCGACGCCACCCCCCAGCAGCGGGCCATCCGCGAGGTCAACGCCGGTGTGTACGCGTTCGACATCGCCGAATTGCGCTCGGCGCTGAGCCGGCTGTCGTCCGACAACGCCCAGCACGAGCTCTATCTGACCGACGTGATCTCGATCCTGCGCGCCGACCACCGGGTGGTGCACGCCAAGCACGTCGACGACGCTGCCCTGGTCGCCGGCGTCAACGACCGGGTGCAGCTCGCCGATCTGGCGCGCGAGCTCAACCGGCGGGTGGTGGCGGCCCATCAGCGCGCCGGCGTCACCGTCATCGACCCCTTGAGCACCTGGATCGACGTCGACGTCACAATCGGCCGCGACACCGTGATCCGGCCGGGCACCCAGCTGCTGGGCGCCACCCGGATCGGCGCGCACTGCGAGATCGGTCCGGACACCACGCTCACCGACGTCAGCGTCGGCGATGAGGCCTCGGTGGTACGCACCCACGGCAGCGACTCGGCGATCGGCGACGGCGCGACGGTCGGACCGTTCACGTTCCTGCGCCCGGGCACCCAGCTGGGGGCCCGCGGCAAGCTCGGCACGTTCGTCGAGACCAAGAACGCGGTCATCGGCGCGGGCACCAAGGTCCCGCACCTGACCTACGTGGGCGACGCCGACATCGGCGAGCACAGCAATATCGGCGCATCCAGCGTGTTCGTGAACTATGACGGCGAGAACAAGAGCCGCACCACGATCGGTTCGCACGTGCGCACCGGCTCCGACACCATGTTCGTCGCGCCCGTCACCGTCGGCGACGGCGCGTACACCGGGGCGGGCACCGTTTTGCGTGACGACGTGCCGCCGGGCGCGCTGGCGGTGTCGGCCGGACCACAGCGCAACATCGAGGACTGGGTGCTGCGCAAGCGACCCGGTAGTCCCGCGGCGGAGGCCGCAAATCGGGCCCGAGCGGCGCAGGCCGCGGCGAAGGCGAAAGAACCCGGGGCGGCCGACCCGACGGACTGATCGTCGTCGCCAGATGTTGCCTTTTTGGTAACCCGGGGACCTAGCACCGTACGATTGGCCCGTATCGATCCCCGACCGGCAAGGGCAGCACACAGTGGGCACGGACTGGACCGACAACCGCAAAAATCTGATGCTCTTCTCGGGCCGCGCGCACCCGGAGCTGGCGGATCAGGTCGCCAAAGAGCTCGACGTGCAGGTCACCGCGCAGACCGCACGCGATTTCGCCAACGGTGAGATCTTCGTCCGCTTCGACGAATCCGTTCGGGGCTGCGACGCCTTCGTCCTGCAGTCCCATCCCGCGCCGCTGAACAAGTGGCTGATGGAACAGCTGATCATGATCGACGCGCTCAAGCGCGGCAGCGCCAAGCGGATCACCGCGATCCTGCCGTTCTATCCCTACGCCCGTCAGGACAAGAAGCACCGCGGCCGCGAACCCATCTCCGCCCGCCTGGTCGCCGACCTCTACAAGACGGCGGGCGCCGACCGGATCGTCACAGTGGACCTGCACACCGATCAGATCCAGGGCTTCTTCGACGGGCCGGTCGACCACATGCGAGCCCAGCCGCTGCTGACCGGCTACATCCGGGACAACTACAACTGCGAGAACGTCGTGGTGGTCTCGCCGGACTCGGGCCGCGTACGCGTGGCCGAGAAGTGGGCCGACGCCCTCGGCGGCACACCGCTGGCGTTCATCCACAAGACCCGCGACCCGAAGGTGCCCAACCAGGTGAAGTCCAACCGGGTTGTCGGCGACGTGGCCGGCAAGACCTGCGTGCTCACCGACGACATGATCGACACCGGTGGCACCATCGCAGGCGCGGTCAAGCTGCTGCACGACGACGGCGCCAAGGACGTCATCATCGCCGCCACCCACGGCGTGCTGTCCGACCCGGCCCGCGAGCGACTGGCCGACAGCGGTGCCCGCGAGGTGATCGTCACCAACACCCTGCCGATCGACGAGTCCAAGCGGTTCCCGCAACTGACCGTGCTCTCGATCGCGCCGCTGCTGGCCAGCACCATCCGCGCGGTCTTCGAAAACGGTTCGGTCACAGGCCTTTTCGACGGAGACGCGTAGTTGTCAAGCACCATCTATCACAATCCCCGCTGCAGCACCTCGCGCAAAACACTGGACCTACTGCGCGACAACGGAATTGATCCAGAAATCGTGGAGTACCTGAAGACGCCGCCGTCGCGCGCCGAGATCACCAGATTGATCGCCGACGCCGGCATCGACGTACGCGCCGCGGTGCGCAAGCGTGAATCCCTCTACAGCGAGCTCAATCTCGCCGACGCCAGTGACGACGAGCTGTTGGATGCCATGGCCGCCAACCCGATCCTCATCGAGCGCCCGTTCGTGGTGACCGACAAGGGCACCCGGCTGGCCCGGCCGATCGAATCGGTGCACGAAATTCTGTGAGAGCCGGCAGCGCAGTCCTGTGCATCGCGCTGGCCACGACCGTGGCGGCGTGCGGGTCGACGCCGCCGGACTACTCCTCGATCTGGAGCACACCGGCCACCACCACCGCGGCTCCCACCACCTCGGACAAGCCGCAGCCGATCGCCGAATACCTCTACGGCGTGGGGGTCATGGGCGAGCAGATCCCGCTGGACAAGCTCACCGACATCAGCGTGACGCTGCCGCGGCCGCCGGGCTGGACCAAGTACACCAATTCGAACTTCTCGCCGGGCACCGAGGTGATCGCGAAGAACAACACCTATCCGACCGCGATGGTGATCGTGTTCAAGCTGACCGGCAACTTCGACGTGGGCGAGGCGCTCAAGCACGCCAGCGTCGATGCCGAGATGAGTCAGAACTTCACCAAACTCAACGCGTCCACCGCCGACTTCAAGGGATTCCCGTCCTCGATGATCGAGGGCAGCTACGACCTCAACGGCAAGCGTTTGCACTCCTACAACCGCGTGGTGATCCCGGTGACTCCGGCGCCCGCGTTCCAGCGCTACCTGGTGCAGCTGACGGTGACCACGTTGGCAGATCAGGCCGCCGCGGCGTCCAACGACGTCGAAGCGATCATCTCCGGCTTCAACGTCGCACTGAAGAAGTAGCGTCTGCCGGCTGCGCCTGTCCCCCTAGAGTGACTCCCATGAGTTGGACCGCCGCAGATTTGCCCTCGTTCGCCGGCCGCACCGTCATCGTCACCGGCGCCAATAGCGGGTTGGGTCTGGTCACCGCGCGTGAACTGGCCCGGGTCGGTGCCCACACGATTTTGGCGTGCCGCAACCAGAGCAAAGGCGCCGAAGCGGCCGCCACGATGACCGGTGACGTTGAGGTGCGCAGCCTCGATCTGCAGAGCTTGGACTCGATCCGGGAATTCGCGGACGGCGTGGACGGCGTCGACGTCCTGATCAACAACGCCGGGATCATGGCGGTCCCCTATGCCGTCACCAAGGACGGATTCGAGAGCCAGATCGGCACCAACCATCTGGGCCACTTCGCCCTGACGAACCTGCTGCTGCCCAAGGTGACCGACCGCGTGGTCACGGTCTCGTCGTTCATGCACCTGCTGGGCAAGATCAGCCTCAAAGACCTGAACTGGAAGGCCCGGCCGTATTCCGCCTGGCTGGCCTACGGCCAGTCCAAGCTGGCCAACCTGCTGTTCACCAGTGAGCTGCAGAAGCGCCTCGACGCCGCCGGATCGCCGCTCAAGTCGCACGCCGCCCACCCCGGTTACTCGGCGACCAACCTGCAGGGCCACACCGGCAACCGGATGGGCACCCGGATCTGGGACGCCGGCAACGCGGTGTTCGCCACCAGTGCCGACTTCGGCGCCCGCCAGACCCTGTACGCGGCTGCCGAGGACCTGCCGGGTAACAGCTTCATCGGCCCCAGGTTCGCCATGCGCGGGCCGACCGGCCAGTCGCCGCGCAGCCCGCTGGCCCGCAACCAGACCACCGCCGCCGGCCTGTGGCGGCTGTCCGAGCAGCTCACCGGCGTCGAATTTCCGCTCTGAAGCCCTGATCGGCTACCCTGGTGGCCGCGTCACGGCGAGGGTGGTCCAGCCACCGTTATCGACGAGGCTTCCTCTTATTGGTGCCTGCCTTCGCCGTGCGGATGACCCACGACAGGCAACAGGAGCACCCCTCATGGCCAAGAACGCCACCAACAACCTCACCGCCGGCGTGCGGGGCAAGACCGGCAAGGGCGCCTCGCGCCAGGCCCGCCGCGACGGCAAGGTTCCCGTCGTTCTCTACGGCCACGGCACCGAGCCCCAGCACCTCGAGCTCGACGCCCACGACTTCGCCGCCGTGCTGCGCAAGGCAGGCACCAACGCCGTGCTGACCCTCGACATCGACGGCAAGGAACAGCTCGCGCTGACCAAGGCCCTCTCCGTGCACCCGATCCGGCGCAGCATCCAGCACGCCGACCTGATCGTGGTTCGCCGCGGCGAGAAGGTGACCGTCGAGGTCAACGTCACCCTCGAGGGCGACGCCGCGCCGGGCGCCCTGGTCACCCAGGATGCGAACACCATCGAGATCGAGGCCGACGCCCTGTCGATCCCGCAGCAGCTGGTCGTGTCGATCGAGGGCGCCGAAGAGGGCACCCAGATCACCGCAGGCCAGGTCGAGCTGCCGGCGGGCGTGTCGCTGATCAGCGATCCCGAACTGCTGGTCGTCAACATCGTGACCGCCCCGACGGCCGAGGAGCTCGAGTCCGAGGGCGGCGGCGAGTCGGTCGCCGAGCAGGCCGCCGAAGCAGCCGAAGCCGCCGACGGCGAGGGCGAGTCGGCCGAGGCCGAGTAAGCCCGAATGGCCGATCCCCTGCTGGTTGTCGGCCTGGGCAACCCGGGCCCGCAGTACGCCAAGACCCGGCACAACCTCGGTTTCATGGTGGCCGACGTGCTGGCCGGGCGCATCGGCGCACAGTTCAAGGTGCACAAGCGCTCCGGCGCCGAGGTCGTGACCGGCCGGCTGGCGCATCGTCCCGTTGTGCTGGCCAAGCCGCGCACCTACATGAACGAGTCGGGGCGCCAGGTCGGTCCGTTGGCGAAGTTCTATTCGGTCATGCCTGCCGACATCATCGTCATCCACGACGAGCTCGACATCGAGTTCGGCCGGATCCGTCTGAAGCTCGGCGGCGGCGAGGGCGGCCACAACGGTTTGCGGTCTGTGGCCAATGCGTTGGGGACCAAGAACTTTCAGCGGGTCCGCATCGGGGTCGGCCGACCGCCGGGACGCAAGGATCCGGCGGCGTACGTACTCGAGCCGTTTACCGCGGCCGAGCGCACGGAGGTGCCTGCGATCTGCGAGCAGGCCGCCGACGCGACCGAGTTGCTGATCGAGGCCGGGTTGGAGACAGCCCAGAATCAAGTGCACGCCTGGTGAACCCGTAAGGGTTCGTCAGGCAGGGCATAAGGATTCCGTATAGACCGACGACGGTGATACGGCGCGGGCGTAGACCTGACTCGTGACCACTTCTGTCTGGGGTTCCTTCGACGCCTACCCGGCGCGCTACGGCGTCGCCCGCTACCGCCTGGTGGTGTTCCCACCCGGTATCACCGCGTGGGAACGACGAATGCTGCGGGCGTGGCGCACGTGGCCACTCTGGGGAGCCGCGCTGTGGCTGGCGCTGCAGATCGGGGGCGAGGCCGTCGGCATGTCGGCAACCGCGCTGATCGCCGGGACGATGATCTACATCGCCGCTGGAGCAATCACATTCGCATTGGCGGGTGAGACACGGATGCGGGTGCGCACCCTGTGGGCCATGACGGTCGCGGGCGTGCGCCACGACGAGACCGAGCGACGGTACTCACAGCTGCGCGTCATGGCGCGGGCCCTGGATCATGCGGACCTGGATCTGGCGGAGGGCCGGATCTCCCGGTCGGAACACGAGGCTCGCTGGTGGCAGGTCTACGACGTTCTCGACGCGATGACGCCTGCCGCTCGTGAGGAGGATCGACGCGCTCCCCACGCACCAGCCATAGCCCCAGCGCAATCAGCGCAGCCACCTCGAACCCGGCGATCCCTCGTTCCACCACCCCGAGTGGGATCAGCTTCCACCACGGTCGATCAGTCGCCACGCCAACCCCGATCGCCCCGAACAACACTGCCAGCCAACCGATTCCGACTGCAGTAAGCCATCTGGCTGCTCGAACGGCGACGTCCCGGCCACGGGCGATCAGCAACACCGCCAAGGGCAACGCGACGAACGCGACAAGCGTCGCGACCCGGTGCACAGTGCCCGAGGTGCTCGGACCGGTGACCCAGTTGTGCTTGGGAAACGCGATGACGCCCAGCAGGCCCACCACCCACAGCATCATCAACACCGAACCCGCCGAGCGCAGCCGCACCCGTCCGGCCCGGATCAGGCCGCGCAGCAGCGCCGCCGACGCGACCGCCAGGATCAGTACCGCCGTGACGAAAGCCGCACTGCCCGAGGTGTACACGTACTCCGAGATGGTGGCGGCGCGCAATCGGCGGCCGCGAGTGTGCTGCCCGCCGAGCGTGGCGTCGAGAGCGAGCACCGCGACGATCGCGAATCCCGCGCCGAACACCCCCATCCAGCCGAGCGCCCGCTCCATCGGACCAGCCTACGCGCGACCCCGCACCCCGGAGTCGACGACCTTGACCGGCTTGTGCGGGTAGCGTCGCTCGGCATGTGCCTTCGCCGCTGAATTGGGCAGCACGTAAAGGGTTTCCACCTTCTCCTGCAGCGGCCGCAACACCAGGTCCATGAAGGCCTTGCGATCGTCCAGATACGGCTCGATGACGTCCTCGCCGGCGGGGCAGACCGCCAGGCAGTAGGCAGCTTTGTAATTCGCCTTGAACGACAGACTCTGCCACATCGAGGCGTTCTCCGAATCGGTTACCCGAGAACGGAAGTCGGCGGCGTCGTCGCTGTCGGCGATGGTCTGCGCCCAGTCGGTGAACCCGCCCATGAACTCGCGGTAGTTGTGCACCGAGCAGGCCAGGAAGTCGAATTCGCCGTCTTTCTTGATCGCACCCACCGGGCAGGCCGCGACACAGAGCTTGCATTCCAGGCACGGCGAATAGTCCAGTGGTGCACCGTAACTGCTGACCGGTGCGTCAACGAGAATCGTGGCCAACAGGACGAAGTTGCCGAACTTGGGATGGATGACGTTGCGGTGGATGCCCATCACACCAAGTCCGGCGGCCACCGCGACGGGCTTGTGGGCGACCACCCAGATCCGGCCCGGGTAGCGGTCCATCTCCATGGGGAATGTGGCCGACGGGTTCAATGCCCGGTGCCCGGCCGCCTCGAGGGCGCGGGTGATCCGGTGCGCGGCCTCGTTGATGATCTCCCCGCTGCGGTGGAACTCCTGATTGGCCACACTTCGCGCGACCGAGCGCACGTTGTCCCGGTTCATTCGGACCACCAGCGAGATGTAGCTCCGCGTACCGGGCAGTGCGGCCTCGACGTGCTCGCGTTCGCTCACCAGGTCCGGGTTGTCGACGGCGGCGAAGGCCACGTCGTCGGCCCCGGCGGCCAGACAGATCTCACGGAGCCAGTCGGCGTCGATCACCGGCGCCGGCCTGGTGCGCTGCCGGGCCCGCACCGCCTGCACGGTCGGATGGTCGGATAGTTGAGGACGCATAGCTAGGTATAGTACTCCATACTCAGAGCGAAGGGTGATCCGAAGCACTCCGATGCGCGGAATATTCATTACCTATGTAAAGTTTTGATACGCCAT
This sequence comes from Mycolicibacterium rhodesiae, assembly GCF_002086695.1. Classification (GTDB taxonomy): domain Bacteria; phylum Actinomycetota; class Actinomycetes; order Mycobacteriales; family Mycobacteriaceae; genus Mycobacterium; species Mycobacterium rhodesiae. Next base: position 34,848 of record NZ_MVIH01000014.1, on the reverse strand, counting down.
GCTCTATCTTCCCGCGTCCCCGCATCCCGTGTCGGCCACGCTTCGCGCTCACACAGCCGCGACCGGAGGACTGAGCTGATGCGCCAGGGCCCGCTCGCGGGGCGCTACCCGGCCGTGGCCGCCATGGTCACGCTCGCCCTGATCCCCTACCTGGCCCTGTCGGCCGCGCTGGATCCGCTCGTGCCGATCATCTCCGAGCAGCTGCACATGACGACCCAGACGATGGCGCTGAGTTCGGGTCTGGGCAACGCTGCCTACGCCGTGGGCACGGTGCTCGCCGTCCAATTCGCGCAACATCTTCCGCAGCGCCGGATGCTGCTCCTGTACGCCGTGGTGCTCGTCATCGGATCGGTCATCGCCGCCGCCGCACCGAACGCCGCCGCGTTCATCGCAGGCCACGTTCTGCAAGGCCTGGCGACCAGCATGCTGCTGATCGCCGCCGCTCCGCCGCTGACGATCGGCTTTCCGCGGGACAAGCTCCGCAACACCGCGGTCATCATGAACATGTGCGTGTTCGGCGCCGTCGCGCTCGGACCATTCCTCGGCGGTGTGCAGGCCGAGGCGCACGCCTGGCGACCACTGTTCTGGATCGTCGCAGCCGTCGCTCTCCTTGCTCTCGTCCTGGCCGCGCTGACATTCGACGACGCCCCGCCCGCCGACCCGGAGGCACCGCGCGACCTGAAGGCGATCGGGCTCGCAACCGTCGGATGCACTGCCGCGTTCGTCGGCGCAGCGCAGCTGAGCACCCACGCGATCTCCGACTTCGCCGTCACCGCACCGATGTTCGGCGGCCTGGCCCTCATCGTGGCGCTGATCGTGTACCAGTTCCGCGCGCACCGGCCGCTGCTGACCATCCGGACGATGTTGACCAGTGCGATCCCGGTGGCGGGCGTGGGCGTGGCACTGTTCGCCGCAGCCGCCTCGATCGCCGCGACCACCCTCACCGCGGCCGTGTTCATGCAGCACTTCAGCCCGGTCCAGGTGGGCCTGCTCTATCTGCCGGAGTTGGGCGGCGCGATCGTCATGGCCGTGGTGTTCGGCGTCGTCATCAGCCGCCGCGCCATGCACTTCCTGCCGCTCGTCGGCATGGGGCTGCTGGCGGCCGGCATCGCGGTGTTCCGGGCGTCGCTGCCGGCGAATGTCCCACTGGCACTTGTCGGTTCCGCACTGACGGGCTTGGCACTGGGCGCCACCGTCGCGCCTGCACTGTTCGTCGCCGGGTTCTCCCTGCGGTCCAACAGCCTGCAGCGCGTGTTCGCGATCATCGAATTGTTGCGTGCGGTAGCAGCATTCATGGTGGCGCCGATCTTCGCGCACCTCGCGACGCGCTACTCCGGTGACCTGCTGGAAGGCACCAACGTCGCCCTGTGGGTGGGTTTCGCACTCGCAATCGGCGGCGCGGTGTTCGGCGTCGCCGTCTACGCGCTCAGCGGCGCCCGCCCGCAGACACCGGATCTCGACGAGTTCCTCGACGGCGACTCCCCCGCCTGGTACTCGCCCCCGCTGCTCGCACGGCTGCGCGGCCTGCCGCCCGCACCACCGGCCATCACCACGCAGCCGGCGGCACCGTCCGTCGCCGACCGTCGCCCGTCGCACGCAGGGGGGCCGGTCCTCTTCGCCTACGACGGCTCAGATTTGGCCCGGTATGCGATCACGCAAGCAGCGCAACACCTTTCGCCCTATCGCGATGCTGTGGTGGTCTGTGTCTGGCAGCCGGTCGATGTCGGCTTCACGCCGAGCGACAACCGGCCATTCGACGCCGACTGTGCCGGCGATGTCCGCCGGGCCGCCGAGCAGACCGCAGAGCACGGCGCCACGTTGGCGCGGGCGGCCGGATTCGAGTCGTGCAGTGTGGCGATCGAGGCGGCACCGACCTGGAAGGGCATCGTGGACGCCGCCACTGCGCACGGCGCCGGTCTGATCGTGCTCGGTCCGCACCGTCGCAGCGGCCTGTTCGGACACCTGCAGGGCAGCGTCGCGGCGGCGGTCGTGTCTCACACCACCATTCCGGTCCTGCTGGTCCCGCAGCCGTCGGGCGACCGGGAGTCGCAGCGCCCCCCGATTCGTCAGGAAGCGGGAGTAGCCTCGGCGCGGTGAACACCCTGCGCGATCCGAAGGTGGCGGCAGCCATCGACCGTATGTATGCCGAAGCAAGCGGGCAGATGGCTCAGCTTCACGAGCGCGGCGCCCAATTGCGGGCGGCGAAGACCGCACAGGAACGCGCCGATGCGTTCAGCGACTTCTACCTTCCGGTGACCCCCGAGTCGGGCCTGCTGCTCTACACCCTGGTCCGCGCGACCCGGCCGGCACTCGTGGTGGAGTTCGGAATGTCGTTGGGGCTCTCCACAATTCATCTGGCCAGCGCGGTGCGGGACAACGGCACCGGGCGGGTGGTGACCACCGAGCTCAGCGCCGCCAAGGTCGCCGCAGCCACCTCGACCTTCGCCGAGGTCGGCTTGGACGATCTGATCACCGTGCTGGCCGGCGATGCCACGCAGACGCTCGCCGACATCGACGAGCCGGTGGGGTTCGTCCTGCTGGACGGGTGGAAGGACCTGTACGTCCCGGTCGTTGCGCTGCTGGAGCCTCGGCTGAGCGCCGGAGCGCTGGTGGTTGCCGACAACACCGGACTGGCCGACGCGCAGCCGTACGTCGAGTACATCCGCGACCCCGCGAACGGTTTTGTCGGCGTGAGCTTTCCGGTCAGGGATTCCGATGCGATGGAGATCAGCTGCCGGTTCTGACCGGTTAGGTGACCAGCGCGACCGAGTTGGCGCGACGCAGCTTGCCCGACGGCGTCTTCGGAATGGTGCCCGGCCCGAGGACAACGACATTGCGCGGGCGCACGTCGACCTCGGCGACCACCTCGTGTGCCACCTCGTGCTCGATGCGCCGCACCGCGGCGGGATCCTGCCAGGCGTTGGATTCGACGGCCACCGCAAAGGTCTCGCGGGAGTGGCCGGCATCGAGGCGCACCGCGACGGCACAGCCGGGGCGCACCCCTTCCACACGTCCGGCGGCCCGCTCGATGTCGGTCGGGTAGATGTTGCGGCCGGCCATGATGATGACATCCTTGACCCGGCCACACACCACGACGTGACCGTTCTCCAGCAGGTAGCCGAGGTCACCGGTGTCGTACCAGCCGCACTCGTCCTGGGCGGGCACGAAGCCGCCCATGGTGATGTAGCCCGGGGTCAGCGACTCGCCGCGCAGCTCGATGATGCCCACACCGCGGGCAGGCAACACGTTGCCGTCCTCGTCGACGATGCGCGCCTCGAGGTCCTTGAGCAGCGGGCCGAGCGTCGCAAGCCGGCGGGTGTTCCCCTTCGATGCGGGCACGGCGCGGCGCAGTGCGGCCAGCAGATCGGCGTCGACTTCGTCGACAACCAGCCCGGCCCCGCACTCGGAGAACGAGACCGCCAGCGTGGTCTCGGCCATGCCGTAGGCCGGCAGGATCGCCTCGGGCTGGAGGCCGAACGGCTTGCCTGCGTCCAGCAGGTCCTCGACGTCGGCGGGGTCGACCGGCTCGGCCCCGGACAGGGCGAAGCGCAGCGTGGACAGATCGAACTCGCCGGGCTTGGCCTGGCGGCGCAGGCGCTTGGCGAACAACGCGTACGCGAAGTTCGGCGCCGCGGTCATGGTGCCCTTGTACTTGTCGATGAGCTTGGCCCACAGCAGGGTGTCGCGCAGGAAGTCCATCGGCGTGACCTTGACCAGCTCGGCGCCGAAGTACATCGGGATGGTCAGGAACCCGACCATGCCCATGTCGTGGAAGCAGGGCAGCCAGCTGACCATGACATCTTTCTCGATGTCGTACTTGGCCCCGATGAACATCGCCTCGGCGTTGGAGTGGATGTTGCGGTGCGTGATGATGACGGCCTTCGGCGAGCCGGTCGACCCGGAGGTCAACTGCATCAGCGCGACGTCGTCTTCGGAGGTCTCGACCGGGTCGACGGGCTCGGCGGCCAGCAGCGCCTCCACCGTGAGGACCTTGACGCCGCGCTCTTCGAGCACCGGCACCGCGACCAGGAACGGGTCGGAGACGACGACGGCCTTGGCCTCGATCATGTCGATGACGGTCGCGGTGTCCTTGGCCCACTGCTCCAGGTCGGTACGCGGAGTGGGCTGGTGCAGCATGGTCAGGCTGCCGCCGCGCATCCAGAGCGCCTGAGCGGTCGGGGCGATCTCCACCGGAGCGCCGGCCAGCACGCCGACGGCGTCGCCGAGGCCGATCCCGGCTTCGGCCAGGCCGCCCGCGATGCGACGGGCCCGTTCGTGCACCTCACGCCACGTGTGCCGAACCGGCTCGTGCGGTTCCCCGGTGACCATGCCCTTACTGCTGGTCAAGGCACTGTGGAACATCTTGTCGGTGAAACGGCTCACGACGACCTCCTCGGCATCCGGAGCTGGCTGATCAGCGACGTTGGGGATGAAGCGAACGCCCTGTATTTCATGCTCCACCGGCCACAACGCCCTGCATAGGAGGCACGCCAGTACGACTGGGGAGCGGTTCGATCTCGAAATGGTGATGATGCGACGACAGTGCCGGTACCGCCGGACCACCGCCCGCCCCGGACCGGGGTGGGCGATTCATATGTGTGCAGTACCAAGCCGCTAGTTGTCACCGTCGATCATCTTAAACTCCCCTTAAGTTACCGCCAAGTTTTACGGTTTAATGAGAAGCGCGTCACAGTCAGGTCGGCCGGCCCGGCACGATCCGGGCACCCTGAACCGGCCCGCTGGCCACCCGCACGGTGCGGCACACGTCGGCGCCTGCCAGGTCGGTACCGACATCCACCGCGGCGGACGCCGACTCGCATAGGAACGCACATGTCGGCCCGGACCCGGAGACGATGCCGGCCAGCGCACCCGCCTCGGCACCCGCCCGCAGGGTCCGGCGCAGTCCCGGGTTCAGGCTCAGTGCCGCAGCCTGCAGGTCGTTGCCCAGCAAGGGGGCCAGCTCTCGCGGATTGCCGCCGGCCAGTGCGCCCAGCAGCGGCTCGGGATCGGTCAGCCGCGGCGGATCGCCAGCTTCGCGGAGCCGGTCGATCTCGCGATAGACCTCCGCCGTCGACAACCCACCCTCACCGAAGGCCAGCACCCAGTGAAATGTGTTGCGGGCCAATACCGTCGCCAGCTCTTCGCCTCGACCGGTGCCCAGCGCAGTGCCGCCGTGCAGGGCGAACGGGACGTCACTTCCCAGCTGGGCGGCCAGCGCATGCAGGTCGCGGCGCGGCACACCCAGCTCCCAGAGATTGTTCATCGCGACCAGGACCGCCGCGGCGTCGGCACTACCGCCGGCCATCCCACCGGCCACCGGAATCGACTTGTCGATGGTGATCTCCACGTCGGGAGCGCGCCCGATGTGCTCGGCCATCAGCTCGGCGGCCTGCCAGGCGATGTTGGTCTCGTCGACGGGCAGCTGATCGGCACCTTCGCCGACCACCCGCAGGGACAAGACGTCGGCGTTGCGCACCGTCACCTCATCGACCAGAGACACGGCGTGGAAGACGGTGGCGAGCTCGTGATAGCCGTCGTCGCGACGGTCACCGACCTCCAGGTACAGATTCACCTTGCCCGGCACGCGCACGGTCACCGATCCGGTCGGCACCCACTCGGCAGCGATAGAACCGTTGGACGAGGACACGCCCACGAGACTATCGCGCCGTGCGCAATTCGCCCGGCCGTCGCCGACCCGCGCTCTAGGGTCGAACCGTGACGCATCCCGGGCAATCGTTCGCGGGCTACGTCGTCGAAAGCGAGCTGGGCCGCGGCGGCGAAGCGGCGGTCTACCTGGCCCGCGGGGCCGGCCGGACACCGGAACTGGTCGCGCTGAAGGTGCTCGACGACGACCACCGCAGCCCGGCGAGCATCGCCCGGCTGGCCCGCGAATACCGCATCGCCGACCGGCTGCGTCACCGCCACATCGTGACCGTCTACGACCATGGCCAACACTGGATGGCCATGCAGTACGTCGACGGCGGCGACGCCACCCGGCTGACGTCGCTGGCGGACCGGCTTGCGGCGCTCGGCCAGATCGCCGCGGCGCTCGACCACGCCCACCACGACGGCGTCGTGCACAGCGACGTCAAGCCTACGAATATTCTTGTGCACCAAGACTTTTCCAAACTCGGCGCGGTTCTCATCGACTTCGGCGTCGCGCACATCCTCGCCGAGGACGTCTGGCACCGGCCCGCCCACGTGGTGACCTCGCTGCCCTACGCCGCTCCCGAACTGCTGCAGGGGCGCCTCCCGCAAGCGGCGACCGACGAATACGCCCTGGCCTGCACCGCCCTGGAATTGCTCACCGGCGCACCGCCGTTCGCGTACGACAATCCGCTGGCGCTGGTGGACGCACACGTACACAGTCCGCCGCCGGAGGTATCGGCGCGGATCCCTTGGCTGACGAGGTCGTTCGACCTGGTTTTGGCCAGAGCGATCGCGAAGGATCCAGATCGGCGATACCCGTCATGCACCGAATTGGTGCATCACCTCACCGAAGCAGTGCGAAGCGCTCAGAACACCTGAGCAGGCCGTGACGGGCCTTCGGAGGAGTCCGTCGACGGCGTGAAGTCACCCGAGCGCTGCAGCAGCCTGACGAAGTCGGCGACCGTCAGCGTCTCCCCGCGCCGGGCGGGATCGATGCTGGCGGCGAGCAGGCGTTCGGCGGATTCGTTGCCGGAGCCGGCCCATTCCAGGAAGGCGTTGCGGGCCGTCTTGCGCCGCTGCGCGAAGGCGATGTCGATCAGCTCGAACACGCTCTCACGGAAGTCGTCTTCGGTCGGCCACGGTGAGGTCTCGTGGCGGTCGATGCGCACCAGACCGGAGTAGACCCGCGGGATCGGCCAGAACACCGTCGGCGACACCATGCCGTAGCGGCGAACCTTGCCGAAGAACCGGACCTTGACGCTGGGTACGCCGTAGTCCTTGCCGCCGGGCTCGGCGGCAAGGCGCTCAGCCACCTCGGCCTGGACCATCACCATCACGGTCCGGATCGAGGGGAATTCGGCCAGCAGGTGCAGCAGCGCCGGAACGGCGATGTTGTACGGGAGATTGGCCACCACCGCGGTCGGCGGCTCGACGAGGTCGGAGCGCTCGATGCCGAGGATGTCGCGATTGAGCACGGTCAGCCGGTGGATCTCGCTGTGTGAGTGTTCAGCAACCGTCTTGGGAAGGCGCTGGGCGAGGACCGGGTCGATTTCGATCGCGCTCACCGTCGCGCCGCGGTCCAGCAATGCCAGCGTCAGAGAACCGAGTCCGGGCCCGACTTCCAGGACATGATCGTGCTTGTTTATCCCGGACGCGGAGACAATGCGACGCACGGTATTTGCGTCGTGTACGAAATTCTGTCCCAGAGACTTACGCGGCTTGAAGTCGAGTTCTTTGGCCAGATTTCTGATCTCGGTCCGACCGAGTAAACGAATTGTCACGATGCACCCCTACCACACACGGGCCACGCTCCCCAGCCTTGTCGCGATCTTGTTACTTCAGCAATCGCAATTTGTTCTTCTCTGGTTGCCAAATCGGCTCGCTCAGCATAGCGCAGTCCGCCGTTTCTTTCCCAGGTGTTTTGATCAAATTGCACGCCACCGAAGTAACCGTTACCGGTATTGATCGCCCAGTTTCCGCCCGCTTCGCACCTGGCAATGGCATCCCAAATGGGTCCGTTCAGCACCTTAGGAACCTCGGTACCGGGCTTCGCTCCGACCCGCAAAACCGAATCACGCGCCGGGACAACGACAGTGTTGGCAACGGGAAGCCGACCCGTTTCCACCCCGTTGACCTTGGCGACAGCAAAAGTCACGTCTTGCAAGCCGGGCGTTCCGGGATCCTCCACGACCTGGCGGCTCATGTTCAGCGTCGGGTCCTCGATCCGCTGCGCGACCGGCGCCAGCGGCATCTGCTGGGTCACCTTCTCGACGCGGATCCTGGTGACCTGGATCTGCATACCCGCGATCACCGGCGAGGACGGCGCGGGCACCACCGAGTCGGCCTGCTCCAGCGGCACGCCCGCGGCGGCGAGCAGGCCGGCCACGTTCGGCGCGGCCAGGTGCACGGTGTTCACCACTCCGCCGTCGTTGATCTGAACCGTCTTGGCACTCACCACGGGAAGCGCCATGCCCTCCAGGGGCAGGCGGCTGCCGCGTGAGGCCGCGGCCGGGGCGGTATCGGTCATCCGCAGCTGAGCCAGCGCCTCGTCCACGGTCGAGGCCGTGGTCCACACCTGCTTGGCGTCCTGGCCGTCCAACGAGATCTGCAGGGGCCGGCTGCGCCGCAGCACGATCGTCTCGGCATTGCTGACGGGCTGGTTGGCGCCGGGAAAGAGATCGTCGCGCTCGCCGACGGAGTAGCCGTTCTCCTGCACGACGTCGATCACCCGCGACTTCATCGTGCTGACCTTCATCTGGGCACCGTCGATGTTGAGAGTCACGGTCTTGTGGGAGCTCACCGCGAACGCCCCCGCACCGGCCAGCGTCAGCAGCACTGCGGCGACGACGAGACGAAGGATCGGTGACGGCGACTGATGCAGCTTGGTCAACGCGTTCAAGAGTTTCGGTCCTGCCTAAGTACTTAAAAAGCAACAGGGGCGCCAATGTGGCTCCCCTTTGATCACAAGACGGTAACGAACCATCCCGGCCCGGAGCAACCCGGGCCCGCCGCTCTCAACAGACCCTTAGAGACCGTAGACCCGCCGGGCGGTGTCCGAAGACTGCTCAGCCAGCAACTCTGCCGGGCGCCCGACGACCTCGGCCAGGGCACGCACCGTGTAGGGCAGGCAATATGGCTCGTTGGGTGCCCCGCGGTAGGGGTGCGGGGTCAGGAACGGGGCGTCGGTCTCGACGAGCAGCTGGCGTGGCGGGATCAGCGCCGCCGCCTCGCGCAGGTCACGGGCGTTGCGGAAGCTCACCGTGCCGGACAGGCTCAGCACCCAGCCCGCCTCGACGCAGGTCCGGGCCATCTCGGGGCCCGAGGAGAAGCAGTGAAAGATGACGGTCTCGGGGGCGCCCTCGGCGCGCAGCACGTCGAGCACCTCGGCGTCGGCGTCGCGGTTGTGGATCATCAGCGGTTTGCCGGTCCGCTTGGCCAGGTCGATGTGCCAGGCGAACGACTCTCGCTGGACCGAAGGTTCAGCACAGCCGTCGAGCTTGCCGGGCCAGTACAGGTCCATGCCGGTCTCCCCGACCGCCACCACCCGCGCGGTGGACGCCAGCTGTTCCAGCTCCGCGCGTGCGCCGTCGGTCAGCGCGTTCGCGCGGGTCGGATGCAGCGCGACGGCGGCATAGACGCGCGGGTCCCAAGTGGCGGCCTCGGCGGCCCAGCGGGCGGCATCGAGATCGTCGGCGATCGTCACCGCCGCGACGACGCCCGCTTCGCCGGCACGGTCCAGGATTGCGCGCACGTCGTCCGCGGTGCGGGCGCCGCACGCGTCCAGGTGGGTGTGCGCGTCGATCAGCGGCGTCAAGGGCTCTGGGAGCGGCGGCGGCTCGCGCCTCTTGTCCTGGGAACCCACGCCCACACTTTAGGGTGAACCCCAAATGAGTAAGCCGCCGTACTACCTGACCACCGCGATCGCCTACCCCAACGGTGCGCCGCACATCGGCCACGCCTACGAGTACATCGCGACCGACGCGATCGCCCGCTTCAAGCGGCTCGATGGTTTCGACGTGCGCTACCTGACCGGAACCGACGAGCACGGGCTGAAGATGGCGCAGACGGCCGCCGCCGAGGGCATCCCGACCGCAGACCTGGCCCGCCGCAACTCCGATGCGTTCCAGGCGATGCAGGAAAAGCTCGGGGCCTCGTTCGACCGGTTCATCCGAACCACCGACGCCGACCACATCGACGCGTCGATCGAGATCTGGAAGCGGATGGACGCCGCAGGCGACATCTATCTCGACTCCTACTCGGGTTGGTACTCGGTGCGCGACGAACGCTTCTATACCGAGGACGAACTCGAAACCCGCGCCGACGGCAACAAGTACTCCATCGAGACCGGTACTCCGGTGACGTGGACCGAGGAGCAGACCTACTTCTTCCGGTTGTCGAACTACGCCGACCGGCTGCTGGCCCATTACCGGGCGCACCCGGAGTTCATCGGTCCCGACGTCCGCCGCAACGAGGTCGTCAGCTTCGTCTCGGGTGGCCTTCGCGACCTGTCGATCTCACGGACCACCTTCGACTGGGGTGTGCCCGTGCCGGACCACCCGGACCACGTCATGTACGTGTGGGTGGACGCGCTGACGAACTACCTGACCGGCGCCGGCTTCCCCGACACCGACTCGGAGTCGTTCCGCAAGTACTGGCCCGCCGATCTGCACATGATCGGCAAGGACATCATCCGGTTCCACACCGTGTACTGGCCGGCGTTCCTGATGTCGGCCGGAATCGAGCTGCCCAGAAGGGTTTTCGTGCACGGCTTCCTGCTCAACAGCGGCGAGAAGATGAGCAAGTCGGTGGGCAATGTCGTCGACCCGTTCGCTCTGGTCGACGCCTTCGGCCTCGACCAGGTGCGTTACTTCCTGCTGCGCGAGGTCCCGTTCGGACAGGACGGCAGCTACAGCGAGGACGCCATCGTCGGCCGGATCAATGCCGACCTCGCCAACGAGTTCGGCAATCTGGCGCAGCGCTCGCTGTCGATGGTCAACAAGAACCTCGACGCGCGGGTGCCGGAGCCGGGCGAGTTCACCGATGCCGACCGAGAACTGCTGGCGCTCGCCGACGAGCTGCTGGCGCGGGTGCGCGCCCACTTCGACGTGCCCGCCATGCACCTCGCCCTGGAGGCGATCTGGGCGATGCTCGGTGCCGCCAACCGCTACTTCTCGGCTCAGGAGCCGTGGGTGCTGCGTAAGTCCGAGGCGGCCGCCGACCAGGAGCGGTTCCGGACGGTTCTCTACGTGACGCTGGAGGTGGTGCGGATCGCGGCGCTGCTGGTGCAGCCGGTCATGCCCACGTCGGCCGCCACCCTGCTCGACCTGCTCGGGCAGCCGGAGTCGGCCCGCGACTTCGGTGCGGTCGCGGTCCGTATCGCGCCCGGCACCGAGCTGCCGGCACCAGCCGGCGTCTTCCCCCGGTACCAGCCGGCCGAGTGACGCTGTGAGCTGCGTCACGTAACGTCACATCCACCGGTCCCCTGGTGTCTCGAGGTCAGCACGCTCAAGCGACCTCAAAGGAGAGATGTGATGACTGAGCAACGCACTCGAGTTGTGGTGATCGGCGGCGGCTATGCCGGAGTGATCGCGGCCAATCATCTACGGCTGCGTCCCGACCTGGACATCGCCTTGGTCAACCCCCGCCCCGACTTCGTCGAACGGATCCGGCTGCACCAGCTGGTCACCGGCTCCGACGACGCCGTCGTCGACTATGCCGAGATCCTCGGTCCCGGTATCGAGCTGGTGGTCGACGCCGCCACCCGCATCGACACCCAGACCCGGCAGGTCGAACTGTTCAGCGGCCCGGCGGTGCCCTATGACTATCTGATCTACGCGGTGGGCAGCGGCTCCGCCCGGCCGGCGGTGCCGGGCGCCGACGAATTCGCCTATCCCATCGCCGATCTCGAAGAGGCACAGCGGTTGACCACCGCGCTGGCCGACCTGCACTACGGCGCGCCGGTGTGCGTCGTCGGCGCCGGGCCGACGGGTATCGAGACCGCCGCCGAACTGGCCGAGCGGGGCCGCACGGTCACGCTGGTATGCGGTGCGGTCCTCGGGCCCTACCTGAGCACGCCAGGGCGCCGGTCGGTGGCCAAGCGGCTGCGCAAGCTCGGCGTCGAGATCGTCGACGGACCGCAGGCGGTGGTGACCGCGGTGGCCGCCGATGCGGTCACCCTCGGCGACGGGCGCAGGCTGGCGAGCACGGTGACGATCTGGACCGCTGGTTTCGGCGTCCCAGATCTCGCGACGCGCTCCGGCCTGCGTACCGACGCGATGGGACGGCTGCTCACCGACGAGACACTGACCAGTGTCGACAGCGACCGGATCGTCGCGGCCGGTGATGCGGCCGCCCCGTCGGGGCAGCCGCTGCGGATGAGCTGCCAGGCCGCGATCCCGCTGGGCGCGCAAGCCGCCAACACCGTCCTGGCCCGGCTCGCCGGGGATCAACCGGCCGTTATCAGCCAGGCGTTCACCGGCCAGTGCATCAGCCTCGGCCGAAGCGGCGCGACCATTCAGATCGCCCGCACCAACGATGTTCCGCTGCCGCTGTACATCGGTGGGCGCACCGCGGCGACGATCAAGGAGGCGGTCTGCAAGGGCACCATCAGCTTCCTGCGCCGCGAGGCCCGCAAGCCGGGCTCCTATTTCTGGATCAAGGGCGGCGGCAGGCGCCCCGCTCCCGAACCGGTGGCGACGCGGTGACCGCGGCCGACGAGCACGCCGACCGGTTCACGCTGCTGCGCCCGCTGCTGTTCACCATCGCCTACGAGATCACCGGCTCGGCCACCGAGGCTGACGACGTGTTGCAGGACAGCTATTTACGTTGGGCGACAGTCGATCTGGATGCGGTTCGGGACACCAAGGCGTATCTGGCCCAGCTGGTCACCCGGCAGGCGCTGAACACGCTGCGCTCGCAATCCCGTCGCCGCGAGGACTATGTCGGCCCGTGGCTGCCCGAACCCCTGCTGCTCGACGAGCACGACGGAGCCGCCGACGTGGTGCTGGCCGAGTCGGTGTCGATGGCGATGCTCGTGGTGCTCGAGACGCTGACGCCCGACGAGCGCGCGGTCTTCGTGCTGCGTGAGGTGTTCGGCTTCAGCCACGACGAAATCGCCGACGCCATAGGTAAATCCACGGCCGCTGTGCGGCAGATGGCGCATCGCGCCCGCGAGCACGTGCACTCACGGCGGCGCCGGTTCTCCCCGCTGGACCCGCAACAGTCCGAGCAGATCACCACGCAATTCCTGATGGCGGCCGCAACCGGTGACCTGGACGGGCTGATGAGCATGCTGGCGCCCGACGTGGTGTTCACCTCCGACAGCGACGGCAAGGTCAGCGCCGCCCGCCGTCCGGTGCTGGGGCCGGCCAAGGTCGCCAGGCTCATCATCGGGCTGTTCCGCCAGGCGACACCGGAGTACCGGATCGAGGGCGCGAACTACAACGGCGCGCCCGCGATCGTCGTCTTCCGCGGCGACCGGGCCGAGTCGGTGATGCTGGTGGAGATCACCGAGGGGACGATCACCAACTTCTACGCGATGCGCAACCCCGACAAGCTCGCCGCGGTCACTGTGCGCAGGGAGATCAGCCGCTGACTCTTTGCGTCTGCCGACCGCAGGCGTCAGGCTATGGCGATGCGCATCGACCGGCTCGGGGACCTCGGCACCGCCGCCGAGGTTCTGCGCGCCGTGGCCGCCGCCGCCCGCCGGTGCGGATTGGCGCCGCCTGCCGCCCTGGTCGGTGAATGGTTCGGCGCCGGTGCGGTGATCGCCCCCACCCTGTCGGTGCGGCCGGTCGATCCCGACGCGATGTTCCCGGTGTCGCCCGGCCACCACGGTGACACGGTCGGCGGCGGCTGGATCGGCTACCTGTCCTATCCCGACGCCGCGGACGATGGCGCACCGCCGCGAATCCCCGAGGCGGCAGGCGGCTGGACCGACAGCGTGCTGCGATTGGACCGCGACGGCTGCTGGTGGCACGAAAGCCTCTCCGGCGCACCGGTCGCGGGATGGGTGGCCGACGCGCTGTCGTCCCCGGCGCCGTCGAGCACCTACGAAATCGATTGGAACGAAGCCGATTTCGCGTGCCACCAAGAGGGTGTACTGGCCTGCTTGGCCGCGATCGAGGCGGGCGAGGTGTACCAGGCCTGCGTGTGCACGCAGTTCACCGGCACGCTGCGGGGCTCGTCGCTGGAGTTCTTCGCCGACGCGGTCGCCCGGACCACACCGGCGCGGGCCGTCTACCTGGCGGGCGACTGGGGCGCAGTGGCCTCACTGTCACCGGAGCTGTTCCTGCGGCGGACCGGAGACGACGTGGCGTCCAGTCCGATCAAAGGGACGCTGCCCCTGCACCGGTCACCGGACGAACTACGGGCGTCGGTCAAGGACGTCGCCGAGAACATCATGATCGTGGACCTGGTCCGCAACGACCTCGGCCGGGTCGCCGACACCGGAACCGTCACCGTCGCCGAACTTCTCACGGTCCGGGCCGCACCCGGGGTGTGGCACCTGGTGTCGACGGTGGCCGCGAAGGTCCGCTCCGAGATCCCCAACAGCGCGCTGTTGGCCGCGACCTTCCCCCCGGCTTCCGTGACCGGCACTCCGAAAACCCGTGCTCGGCAATTACTTTCAGAGTGGGAACCACGCCGCCGCGGTATCTATTGCGGGACGCTGGGGATGGCATCCCCGGTTGCGGGCACCGAACTGAACGTGGCGATCCGGACCGTCGAATTCGACGCGACCGGCGCGGCGGTGCTCGGCGTCGGCGGCGGCATCACGGCCGACTCCGACGCGATGGCCGAATGGCAGGAATGCCTGCACAAGGCCGCTGCGGTGCTTCAGGCCGGCGAGCGCGAGCGCAGCACCGCGTCATAGAGATCCCGCTTGGACGGTGCGCCCGGATGGGCGTCGACCACCCGCGCGCAGGCGTCCTTGACCCGCATGCCATCGGCGACCATCACCTCGACCTCGGCGACCAATGTCGGCAGGTCGGTGGTCGGAACCGCGGGAGCGAGTACGACGGTGATCTCGCCGAGGACTGTGTCGTCTGCCCACTCTGCGAGTTCGGCCAGCGTGCCGCGAAGGATCTCCTCGTGCACTTTCGTCAGCTCCCGGCACACCACCACCCGGCGGTCCGCACCGAGTTCGTCGACCGCGTCGCGCAGGCAGTCGGCCAGCCGGCGCGGTGATTCGAAGAACACGCAGGTGCGTTGCTCGCCGGCCAAACCGGCCAGCCAGGTCCGTCGCGCGGACTGCTTGCGCGGCGCGAATCCCTCGAAGCAGAACCGGTCCGACGGCAGCCCGGACACCGCCAGCGCGGTGGTGACCGCCGACGGGCCGGGCAGGCAGGTGACGGCCAGCTCAGCGTCAATGCACGCGGTCACCATCCGATAGCCGGGATCGTTGATCAGCGGCATCCCGGCGTCGCTGACCACCAGCACGGTGGCCCCCGCCTTGATGTCGTCGATCAGCGCGGGCACCCGGGCCGCCTCGTTCTGGTCGAACAGGCTGATCACCCGCCCGGCGATCCGCACGTCCAGTGATTGGGCCAGGGAGCGCACCCGCCGGGTGTCCTCAGCGGCCACCACGTCGGCGGTCGCGAGGGCGTCGACCAGTCGTTTCGACGCATCCCCCGGCTGACCCAGCGGCGTGGCTCCGAGGATCAGCCGTCCGGTGGTCACGCCCGACAGAATACGATCGCAGGCGATGTCCACGACAGCCGATGACCTCGCCGTGCACGAACGCCATGTGCCCGTCATCAGCCCAGGACCGTTGGTGCCGGTCGCCGACTTCGGCCCGGTCGATCGCATCGAGGGCTGGGTGGCCACCGCGATCATCACCGCGCTGGCCGCGCTGACCCGGTTGATGAACCTGGGTTCGCCCACCGACGCGGGCACCCCGATCTTCGACGAAAAGCATTACGCGCCGCAGGCCTGGCAGATGCTGTCGAACTACGGGGTCGAGGACAACCCCGGCTTCGGGCTGGTGGTGCACCCGCCGGTGGGCAAGCAGATGATCGCGTTGGGCGAGGCGATCTTCGGCTACAACGGGGTGGGCTGGCGGTTCACCAGCGCGCTGCTGGGCGTGCTGATGGTCCTGCTGGTGGTTCGGATCGTGCGCCGGATCAGTCGCTCGACGCTGGTCGGATCGATGGCCGGGTTGCTGCTGATCGCGGACGGGGTGAGTTTCGTCGCGGCGCGCACCGCGCTGCTCGACGGCATCCAGACCTTCTTCGTGGTCGCGGCGTTCGGAGCGCTGATCGTCGACCGCGACCAGGTCCGCGAGCGAATGCACAACGCGCTGCTCGAGGGCCGCATCGCCGAGACTCCGTGGGGTCCTCGTCTCGGGGTTCGGTGGTGGCGCTTCGGGGCGGGCGTGCTGCTGGGGGTGGCCACGGCGACGAAGTGGTCGGGGCTGTACTACATCGTGTTCTTCGGCGCGATGACGCTGGCTTTCGACATCGCCGCCCGGCGCGCGTACCGGGTGCCGCGACCGTGGTTCGGCACGATCCGCCGCGACGTCGGGCCGATGGCCTACGTGTTCCTGGCGATTCCGTTTGCGGTGTACCTCGCGTCGTACGCGTGGTGGTTCTCCTCCGAGACCGCCGTCAACCGGTACGAGGTGGGCCAGTCGATCGGCGAGCGGCAGTGGTATCAGCCGCCGGACGCGATCAGGTCGCTGTGGCACTACACGTACAAGGCTTTTCACTTCCATGCGACGCTGACGAACGCGAACGGCAACCACCACCCGTGGGAGTCCAAACCATGGACATGGCCGATGTCGCTGCGGCCGGTGCTGTATGCGATCGACAACCAGAACGTCCCGGGCTGCGGCTCCGCCTCCTGCGTGAAGGCCGTGATGTTGGTCGGCACTCCCGCGATGTGGTGGCTCGCGGTGCCGGTCCTGTTCTACGCGTTGTGGCGCGCGTTCGTGCGTCGCGACTGGCGCTACGCCGTCGTGCTCACCGGCTACGGCGCCGGATTCCTGCCCTGGTTCGCCGACATCGACCGGCAGATGTACTTCTTCTACGCGGTGCCGATGGCGCCGTTCCTGGTGATGGCGATCGCGCTGATCCTCGGCGACATCCTGCATGCGCGCAATCAGAATGCCGAACGACGAACGCTCGGGCTGATCGCGGTGAGCTGCTATGTCGCGCTGGTGATCACGAACTTCGCCTGGCTGTACCCGGTGCTGACCGGCGTGCCGATCTCGCAGGCGACATGGAACATGGAGATCTGGCTGCCCAGCTGGCGGTAGAGGGTTAGCCACACGGCGAGATCGACACCATGGTCGTGAATCCGGGAATTCCACAGCCCTGAGGTCGTTTTCGCGACGCTGACTACCAGGTTTTTGCGCAGCGAACCACCATGCGAGCATGTCGAGGCCGTTCATCGGGAGCACCGCAGTCGCCAGTGGCCTGCTGACGCGGGGTCAGCTGCGGTGGAACTACACCGCGATTCATCCCGACGTGTACATCCCCAACGGATCCGAACGCACGCTCGACGTCCGCACCCGGGCGGCAGCACTGTGGGTACCGGACGGAATCATCACCGGCCGGGCAGCGGCCGCGCTCCATGGGGCATCGTGGGTCGGACCGGCCACCCCCGTCGAACTCATCGGACACGCCCGCCGCCGCCGACCCGGCGTCATCGTGCGCGAGGAACGCATCGGTCCGGATGAATTCGGGCCGCTCGCCGACTTGGCCGTCACCACACCAGTACGCACCGCGCTCGACCTTGCCCGTCACCTACCGAGAGACGAGGCCATCACCAACCTCGACGCACTCGCAGCGGCCACCGGATTCGAACCCGCCGCCGTGCTCTCGCTTGCCGATCGCTACCCGGGCGCGAGAGGAATCCGACGGGCTCGAACCGCGGTGCCCCTGATCGACGCCGGCGCACAGTCGCCGCGGGAGTCCTGGCTCCGGCTGCTGCTGATCGACGCCGGATACCCCTGCCCCGTCACCCAGATTCCCGTGTCCGACGGCTACACGACGGTGTTCGTCGACCTCGGATGGGATGGGCCGAAGATCGGGCTGGAGTACGAGGGAGCGCATCACCAGTCCGACCGCGGCCAACACGTCCGCGACATCAGCCACTACGACATGCTCGAGGCCTTGGGCTGGCTGATCGTCCGCGTGGTGAAGGAGCACAGCCGCGCGTACATCCTTCACCGCGTGGAAGACGCCTTCACCCGCCGGCGACTGTCGTGGACGAGATCTGCATGAGGGTCGTGAGTCCGGTTGATCCACGGCCATGGTGTCGATCTCGCCGGGGCGTTAGAGCCCGAGCATCGGCTTCAGCAGTTCACCGATCGCGGTGACTCCACCGGGCTTGTACCCGTTGATCGTCGCTGCGGACAGGATCACGCCGTCGACGCCGGCGTCGAGCACCTTGGTCTTGATCTGCTCGGCGATCTGCTCCGGGTTGCCGAAGACGGCCTGCTGCTTGAAGTCCTCCGGGATCATGTCGGCGGTGATGTTCTCGTCGATCAGCGCGATCGCGAGCACACTGGTCTCCAATGTGGCGGGATCGCGGCCGATCTTCTCGCACGCATCCTTGACCACCTGGACCTTGCGGGGCAGCTCGTCGAAGCCGGCGATGATATTCAGGTGATCGAAGTGCTTGGCGGCCAACGGGATTGTCTTCTTCTCGCCGCTGCCGCCGATCATCAGCGGGATGTGGTCGCGGAAGCGGGGGTTGGCGAACGCCTCTTTGGTTTGGTAGTACTTGCCGTCCACCGTGACCCGCTCGCCCTTGAGCATCGGCAGGATGATGTCCAACGCCTCGTGGAGCTTGTTGAACCGGTCGGTGAAGGTGCCGAACTCATATCCCAGCGAGTCATGTTCGAGTTCGAACCAGCCGGTGCCGATGCCGAGAACTGCCCGACCCTGGCTCATCACGTCAAGGGTGGTGATCTCCTTGGCCAGCAGGGCCGGGTTGCGATAGGTGTTGCCGGTGACGAGCGTGCCGAGCTGAACCCGGTTCGTCGCCGTCGCCAGCCCACCCAGCGCGGTGTAGGCCTCCAGCATCGGCTCCTCGGGCGCACCGAGCCCGGGTAGTTGATACAGGTGGTCCATCACGAAGACGGAGTCGAACCCGGCCGCTTCGGCCTCCTGGGCCTGCGCGATCACGGTGGGAAACAGCTCGGCGACGCCGGTGCCGTAGGAGAAGTTGGGGATCTGGAGTCCAAGTTTGATTGCCACGTCTGCGAACCTAACCCCGACTAAGCGGAGCGTGCGCCCCGTTTCACTCTCCGCGAACCCGGGAATAGACCGCGCCGTAAGGTCGGGGCCATGAAAAGCCGCGCCGCGATCGTCCGCGAAGTCGGCGGCTCCTGGTCGGTCGAGGATTTCGAACTCGACGCCCCGCGCGCCGGCGGGGTGCTGGTGCAGATGGCCGCCGCCGGGCTGTGCCATTCCGACGACCACATCCGCAACGGCTTCATGTCGCCGCCCTCCGGACCAAAGGATGCCCCGACGTCGCGTCCCCCGACCATCGGTGGCCACGAAGGCGCCGGCGTGGTCGTCGAGGTCGGCCCCGGCGTCACCGGGCTGGCTGCCGGCGACCATGTGGTGACGTCGTTCGTCGCGGTGTGCGGCCACTGCCGCTGGTGCGCGTCGGGCATGGAGTACCTGTGCGACAAGGGTGCCGGTGTGCTGACACCGGGCATGCCGACCGACGGCACATTTCGCCACCACACTCTCGACGGCCACGACGTCGGCCACACCTCCAAGATCGGCGCTTTCGCCGAACACACTGTCGTCGCGGCGGATTCGCTGGTGAAGATCGACCCGGACATCCCGCTGGTACCCGCGGCGCTGCTGGCGTGTGCGATCCCGACCGGGTACGGCTCGGCGGCCCGCCGCGGGAATGTGCGCGGCGGCGACACCGTGGTGGTGGTCGGCGCGGGCGGCATCGGCACCGCCGCCATCCAGGGCGCGCGGATCAACGGTGCGACGACGATCGTGGCGGTGGATCCCCTTGAGCGCAAACGTAAGTCGGCGGTCGACTTCGGGGCGACCCACACGGCGGTCTGGGCGGCCGATGCCAAAGACCTGGTTCGGGACCTGACGCGTGGGGTGATGGCGGACTGTGTGGTCGTCGCGCCGTCGGACATCACCGGTGACGACGTGCGCGACGCGCTGGCGCTCACTCGCAAGGGCGGCACCTGTGTGCTGACCGGCATGGCCCCGTCCGGCGCGCTGCCCGTACACCTCGACATCCAGGACCTGGTCTTGATGAACAAGACCCTGTGCGGAACGGTGTTCGGGTCGTGCAATCCGCGGTCCGACATCCCGCTGCTGGCAAGCATGTACACCGCGGGTCAGCTCTTGCTCGACGAGATGATCACCCGGCGCTATCGCCTCGACGACATCAACACCGCGTTCGACGACCTGATGCAGGGCCGGTTGATTCGCGGCGTCATCGACTTCGGAATCGCGTGAGCGACGGATGACCTCTCCCCTGTCGGGTATCCGGGTGCTCGAGATCGGCGACCGGATCGCCACCGCCTACTGCGGCAAGCTGCTGCGCGACGCCGGCGCCGAGGTGGTGATGGTCGAACCCCCGACCGGTCATCGGCTACGCCGCTACCGGCCCACCGGCGTCGCGGCGCCCGAGGGCGACAGCCCGTTCTTCTCGTTCCTGGCCGGCGGCAAGCGCAGCATCGCCGGGCAGTCGGTCAGCGCCGCGCTGCTGGACTCCGTCGACATCGTCGTGCTCGGCGCCACCCCGCAGCAGGCCGCCGAGATGGGCCTCGGTCCAGACGAAATCGCCTGCTGCACAACACCAGTGGTCACGGTGTCGAACTTCGGTTGGAGCGGGCCGTGGACGGAGCTGCCTGCCACCGAATTTACCATGCAGGCCTGGTGCGGCTCGACCGGGTCACGGGGAGAGCCGGAGCGGCCGCCGATCGCCGTCGGCGGCGACCTTGGTGAGTTCATCGCCGGCAGCTACGCCGCGTTCTTCGCGCTCGCCGCGCACCGCGGTGGCGGCGGTTTCGACATGTCGGTGCTGGAAGCGATGACCACGTCGATGCAGGTGTTCTCCTGGCTGCGTAAGGAATTGATGCTCCTCGAGGTCGTCGGCCGTTCGACCGAGGTCCCGTCGGTGGAGCGCGCCAAGGACGGCTACGTCGGAATCTCGATGGCCACCGGTCAGCAGTGGCAGGACTTCTGCGCGATGGTCGAATGCCCGGACCTGGCCGACGTTCCCGAGCTGCGTTTCCAGGTGGGCCGCTGGGAACAGCGCGACCTCATCCGGGCCCGCATCGGCGACTGGTTCGCCACCCACACCGTCGCGGAGATCGTCGAACTGGCCGAGCTGTTCCGGATTCCGATGGCGGCCATCGGCAATGGTGAAACCCTTGCTGGGATGGACCATTTCGTCGCGCGGAAGTCGTTCGTCGATCATCCCGCGGGGTTCCTGGCGCCGGGGCCGCCGTGGCGGATGAGCCGCACGCCCGCACTGCCGCCGGCGTTACCTCCCGCTGTCGGTGACACCGTGGGTGGCTGGACGCCGCGGGACAAGACCACCGGCACGGGCCTGCCGCTCGACGGCGTCCGGATCGTGGATCTGACCGCGTTCTGGGCCGGGCCGGCCGCCACTCATCTGCTGGCGATGCTCGGTGCGGACGTGGTGAAGGTCGAGTCGGTGCAGCGCCCGGACGGGATGCGCTTCGCGGGCGGGTTCCGTGCCGACGTCGAACGATGGTGGGAGTACAGCTGGGTCTTCCACGGCGTCAACTCCGGCAAGCGCTCGGTCACCTTGGATCTGGAATCCGCCGACGGCAGAGCACTTTTCGGCCGGATGGTCGCCGAGGCCGACGTGGTGATCGAGAATTTCACCCCTCGGGTGATGGAGAACTTCGGGCTGGGATACGAGACGCTGCGCGGATTCAACGAGCAGATCATCGAGGTTCGCATGCCCGGGTTCGGGCTCGACGGCCCGTGGCGCGACCGGGTGGGCTTCGCGATGACGATGGAGCAGCTTGCGGGGCTGGCCTGGATCACCGGCTATCCCGACGGGCTGCCGACCGCCCCGCGCGGCGCGTGCGACCCGCTGGCCGGAGTGCACGCGGCGTTCCTCACGCTCGCGGCCTTGGAGTACCGCCGGCGCACCGGACAGGGGCAGCTGATCGAAGTGCCGATGATCGACGTGGTGCTCAACGCCAGCGCGCTGCAGGTCATCGAACGCGACGCCGCCGGTGTGGTGTTGACCCGCCGGGGCAACCGCGGGCACGAGTTCGCCGTGCAGAACGTCTACGCCTGCGCCGGGCATGATCAGTGGGTGGCGGTCAGCATCCGCCATGACGCCGACTGGACCGCGCTCACAGCACTTCTCGGTCACCCGAACTGGGCTCACGACGTGAGCTACACAGCCGATGCGGGCGACCTCATCGACGGCCATCTCGCCGAGTGGCTCGCGACCCGGCCCCGCGACGCAGCCGTCGCAGCATTGCTCGCCGCCGGGATACCCGCCGCACCCGTTCTGCAGCCACCCGATGTGATCGACAACCCCTCGCTGCAGGCACGCGGGTTCTTCCAGACGGTGTCACACCCGTTGTGCGGACCACTGCCCTACCCGCGGCCGCCGGTCACCGGACACTTCGTCGCCGAGGCGGCTCCGCTGCTGGGTCAGCACAACGCGGACATCTTCGGCGACGCATTGGGGTTGACGGATCAGGACCTGGCCCGCCTGGAGGCCGACGACGTGATCGGGTCTTGGCCGCTGGGACTCTGACTTACCGGTGGATCCAGTCCCCGGGCTTCAATCGCCAGGTGCGCCGGGCATATTCGATCTCGGTGTAGGGCCATTGCGTGACGATGCGACCATCGGGTGAGCGGAAGTAGCTGCCGCACTGCGTCCACACCGTCTGCTCGAGTTCGGCGGAGATCTCGTCGTTGAATCGCCGCTCGGCGTCCGGGTCCACCTCCAGCGTGCCGCCCTTGCGGCGCAGCCGCGCCACCGCGTCAGCGGCCAGGCGGGCCCCCGCCTCCAGGATGTAGACGATCGAATTGCCGCCCTGATTGGTGTTGGGCCCGTACAGCATCAAGAAATTGGGGAAGCCGCTGACCGCGACACCGAGGTAGGCGCTGGGGTCCTCGCCCCAACGGTCGTGCAGCGACTGTCCCCCGACGCCGGTGACCTCGATGCCGGCCAGGTACCGGCTGGTCTGGAATCCGGTGGCCAGCACGATGACGTCGGCCTCGATCGTCGACGAGGCGGTGCACACCGCGTCCTCGGTGATTTTTTCGATGGGTTCGGTCACCAACGACACGTGGTCCTGCTGAAGTGCGGCGTAGTAGTCGCCGCCGAGCAGCACCCGCTTACAGCGGAACGGATAGTCCGGGGTGAGCGCCTCGCGGAGCTCGTCGTCGGTGACGCTGCGGCGCAGGAACTCTTCGGCGATGCCCTGCCGCCCGGCCACCCGGGGGTCGTCGAGTCGCAGCGCCGTGTTGTCGTGCTGCTCCTTCCACAGCCGCCACCGCTCGCGGCGCGCTGCCCAGGGGATCCGACGGAAGCGGTCGAGTTGGTCGGCGGTGAACGCGCGATCGTCCTTGGGCACCATCCACGGCGGTGTGCGCTGGAAGACCGTCACCGCGGCGGCGTCTCTCGCGAGTTCGGGAACGACCTGCACCGCACTGGCTCCGGTGCCGATGACCGCTACCCGGCAGCCGGTGACGTCGGCGCGCGGGTCCCAGCGCGCGGTGTGCATGATCGAACCGCCGAAGTCCGTCAACCCGTCGATGTCGGGCAACTTGGGCTCACCGAACAGACCCACGGCGCTGATCACCACGTCGGCCGCGAAGGCGAAGCTGCTTCCGGTGCTGACTGATTCGAGGTCGAGATCCCACTGTTGAGCGCGTTCGCTCCAGCGCATGCTCCGCACCGCGGTGCCGGTCAGCACGTGCCGTTCCAGGTCGAAATCCTTGGCCACCGACTCCAGGTAGGCCAAGATCTCCGGCTGCCTGGCGTAGGTGCGACTCCAGTTGCGGTTGGGCGCGAAGGAGAACGAGTAGAGGTGGCTCTGGATGTCGCACGCCGCACCGGGATAGGTGTTCAGCCGCCAGGTGCCGCCGACTCCGTCACAGCGTTCGATGATCGCGATGTCGTCGACGCCGATGCGCCGCAACGCGACCGCGGCGGCCAGCCCTCCGAACCCGGCGCCGATGATCGCCACCCGCGGTGACCGCCGCCGCACCGCAGCTCGCAGTCTGCCCGTCAGGTATCGAGCTGTCATCGGAGGCCGCCGCGAGAGATCTCGAGCCCATCGAGCGCGCCGTCCTCCCGCCACGCGGCCAGGATGTCTGCGTATTCGGTTGGGGTGCCGTAGAAGAAGCTGCCCTGCCGGGTGGTGGCGTTGGCCTGCCCTTCCCGGTTGTAGTACCCCGGGGTGCAGTTCCGGGCGCGGTCCGCGGTCCCGGCGGATCTGCCTACCACGATGTCCACCCAGTTGTCCTCGGCGGCCGCCGTCGATTCAACGCGGGACACATTGCGCGACAAGGCCTCGGCGATGATCCATGCGACATGGGTGGCCTGGACGTCAAGCAGGTAGGGGAAGTTCACCGTGAAGCCCGACTGCGCGATGCTTTCGACGAAGAGGTTGGGAAAGCCTGCCACCATCAGACCGTGCAACGTCCGGACGCCGTCACGCCACTTGTCGGTCAATGTGCGTGCGTCGCGGCCGAGCACCTCGAACCCGGTGCGCCGGGCATACTCGGTGCCGACTTCGAATCCCGTTGCGAAGATCAGGCAGTCGAGTTCGTGCTCGATACCGTCGACCACGACACCGCGCTCGGTGATGCACTCCACGCCGCGGCCATGGGTGTCGACCAGAGTCACGTTGGGCCGGTTGAACGTTGCCAGGTAGTCGTCGTGGAAGCACGGCCGCTTGCAGAAGTAGCCGTACCACGGCTTGAGTGCCTCGGCGGTGTCGCGATCGGCCACGATCGCGTCGACGCGGGCGCGGACCTCCTCCATCTTCGCGAAATCGGCCAGCTCGCCATCCTGCATCACCAGCAGTGTCTTGACGATGCTGGTCCAGGCGTCGGCCACCAGGTCCTCGTCGGCGTCACCGCCTGCCGTCAGCTGCTGGAAGTTCTCGATGCGACGCCGTTGCCAGCCGGGTGCCAGCGTGGCGGCCCACTGCGCGTCGGTGGGCCGGTTGGCGCGGACGTCGACCGAGGACGGGGTGCGCTGGAACACCGAGAGATGACCTGCGGCACGCGCCAGGTGCGGAACGCACTGCACGGCCGTCGCACCGGTTCCGATGATCCCGATCCGCTTGTCGGCCAACAGTTCCAGGTCGTGTCCGGTGTAGTCGTAGTCCCACCGGCTGGTATGGAACGTGTGCCCGGCGAACGACGCGATGCCGGGGATGCCCGGGAGTTTCGGCTTCTGCAGGTATCCGTTCGCCATCGAGACGAACCGAGCGCGGATCGCATCACCGCGGTCGGTTTCCACGATCCACCGCTCGCTGCGCTCGTCCCACTGGATCTTCCGGACCTCGGTGTGCAGCAGGGCATTGCGATAAAGGTCGTAGTGCTCGGCGATGCGCCGGCAGTGCGCGAAGATCTCCGGGCCCTTGGCGTACTTCTCGGTCGGCAGATAGCCGACCTCCTCCAACAGCGGCATGTAGACGTAGGACTCGACATCGCAGGCGATGCCGGGGTATCGGTTCCAGTACCAGGTGCCGCCGACGTCGGCAGCCTTGTCGATCAGCCGGATGTCGGCGACGCCGAGTTCCCGCAGCCGGGCACCGGTCAGCAGACCGCCGAACCCGGCGCCGATGATCGCGACGTCGACCTCGTCGGTGACCGGCTCGCGGGGTTCTGGCGCACCGGACCACGGGTCGGACGCGAAGCCGGCGAAGTCACCGGCCACCTCGACGTACTGACCGATACCGTCTGGCCGCAAACGTATCTCGCGCTCCCGCGCATAACGGGCGCGCAGCGCGTCGGGATCGAACGGCAGTCCGGTCACGCCGTGCCCACCGCGGTGGCGATCACTTTGGTCTCGAGGTACTCGGAGAAGCCGGCGACCCCCATCTCACGGCCGTTGCCCGACTGCTTGTAGCCGCCGAACGGGGTGTCGGCCGAATACCACACTCCCCCATTGACACTGACCGTTCCGGTCCGCAGCCGCCCCGCCACCGCGGCCGCCCGCTCCGGGTCGGAACTCCACACCGCCGCGGACAGCCCGTACGGCGAGTCGTTCGCGATGGCCACCGCGTCGTCGTCACCGTCATGAGCCAGCACCACCAGCACCGGGCCGAAGATCTCCTCGCGGGCTACCCGTGCCGAATTGTCCAGGCCGCGAATCACTGTGGGAGCGATGAAGTACCCGCGGTCCAGCCCACCCGGGCGGCCCCCGCCGCAGGCGAACGATCCGCCTTCGTCCAATGCCAGGTCCAGATAACCCTGCACGCGGTCTCGCTGACGCGCCGAGATCAGCGGTCCGCACACCGTCGCGGGATCGGCCGGGTCGCCGACGGCGATACCGCCCATCGCTGCGGCGGCGGCGTCCACGGCCTCGTCGTATCGGTTGCGCGGCACCAGCAACCGAGTGGTGAACGCGCAGCCCTGGCCGGCGTGCCGAGACACCGCGACGGCGGCCGCGCCGCACGCTCGGCCCAGGTCGGCGTCGTCGAGCACGACGAACGCCGACTTGCCCCCCAGTTCGAGGCAGACCTTGGTGATGTTGCGGGCCGCAGCGGCCATCACGGCGGCACCGGTGGTCGTCGACCCGGTAAAGGAGACCACGTCCACCCGGGCGTCCTGGCACAACTGCGCACCGAGGCCGGGATCGGCGCCGGTCACGATGTTGACCACACCCGGCGGAAAGTCGGTGTGCTCGGCGATGATCCGGCCGATGTGAGCGGCGCACCACGGGGTCTCGGGAGCGGGCTTGAGGACCACGGTGTTGCCTGCCGCCAACGCAGGTCCGAGCTTGGCGAGGTTGATCTGGTGCGGGAAGTTGAACGGCGTGATCGCACCGACGACCCCATACGGCTCGCGTACCAGCCAGCGCTGCGTCGCTATCCCCATCGGGGATGCCATCCCGAGATCAGTTGTCCACGAATAGCTTTCGGCGGTGTCGGCCGGGAATGCCAGATCGTTGACCGGGCCTTCAAGGTGCGAGCCGTACGTGAAGGTCACCGGGGCGCCCACCTCGGCGACGGTGACCGAGCGCAGCTCCTCGATCTCGTCGGTCAGAGCCGCATGCAGTTGGCGCAGGCAATGCACCCGCAGCGCCACATCCCGAGCCCAGTCGCTGTGATCGAACGCGGCACGGGCGGCAGCGATGGCCCGATCCATGTCGGCGGTGTCCGCGTCTGCGGCCGGGCCGATCTGCTCCTCGGTCGCCGGATTCACGGTGCCGAATATCCCCGCGCCGCCGGGGACCAGCTTCCCGTCGATCAGCAGATCGGTCACGATGGGTCCCGGGCCACCGGACATGACATGCACCGCGGACCGCCGCGACCGGTGCCGAGCTCGGAGGCCGCGATCGGCAGCACCTCGATACCTGAATCCTGCAGCCGGGCATTGGTTTCGGTGTTGCGTTCGTAGGCGACGACGACGCCGGGCGCCACCGCGAGGGTGTTGTTGCCGTCATCCCATTGCTCGCGTTCGGCGGTCACCGGGTCAAGCCCGGTGTCGATGACGCGCAGCGCCGTTCCCATCGCATCGGCGGCCGCCTTGACGAACGGCGCCTCGTCGAGGATCTTCACCCCGTCGGGTGTCCGTTTGATGGTGAACGCCGACAGCGAGTCACTGATCGCCGGGTACATCACGACTGCGTCGACGTCGACCATCGTGCAGACGGTGTCCAGGTGCATCTGGGCCCGCTCCTGGGCGATCGGGACGGCCAGCACCGTGTGAGCCAACCCGTCGTCGAACAGGCTGCGCGCCAATGCTTCCGCACCCGCCGGGGTCGTGCGCTCTCCCACTCCGACGGCCACCACGCCGGGCGAGAGCAGCAGCACGTCGCCGCCTTCCACCGGCGCGGTGTGCGATTCGTAGGCACGACGCACACCGAGGAAACGCGGGTGATGGGCGTAGATGAGGTCGGTGAGTGAGGTTTCGCGCATCCGCGCGGGCAGGGCCAGCGAGGTGATGGCCACCCGAGGGCCGATCCAGAACGACGAGTCGCGGGTGAACAACAGGTTCGGCAGCGGCTCGATGACGAAGTCGCCGCCGTGATGCATCAACCGGACCAGTGACATGTCCGACGTTGTGCCCGAAGGCATTTCGGTGAATGTCATGCCCGCCATCAGCACATGCGCCAGCGCCGCCGGCTCCAGGCTGCGCAGGTAGGCCGAAAGCTCCTGCGCCAGAGGCAATCCCAGCCGGCGCGCATCGACCGCCGCGGAGATACCCTGCATCCTGGCCGCTCCGCTGCTCAGCGCCTCGGTGAGCAGGTCGGACAGCAACAGCACTTCCACCCCCCGCGACCGCAGCAGATCGGCGAACGCATCGTGCTCCTGCTGGGCCCGCGCCACCCACGGCAGACCGTCGAACAGCAGTTTGTCGTTGTTGCGTGGGGTCAGCCGCTGCAGTTCGGCACCGGGACGGTGCAGGATGACGACCCGCAGCGTCCCGACCTCGGAGTTGGAGCCAAGTACGGCGGCAGTCACGAATAGCACCGTAACAACACCTGCGTCAGCTCATCTATCGTCGAGGAGTGACCGAGCACGAACTGGGGCCCGGCGAGCTCGCGGCGCGAGCCGGAGTGGCGATCTCGGCACTGCACTTCTACGAGCGCGAGGGCCTGATCAGCAGCCGCCGAACCTCGGGCAACCAGCGGCGATACCCGCGCGACACGCTGCGGCGGGTGGCCTTCATCAGGATGTCCCAGCGCCTTGGCATCCCCCTGGCCAGGGTCCGCGAAGCACTGGCCACGCTGCCGACCGACCGGGTTCCCACCAGCCGGGACTGGGCGCGGCTGTCGGCGGGCTGGCGCGACGACCTCGACGAGCGGATCGACCACCTGCAGCGGTTGCGCGACAACCTCGCCGACTGCATCGGTTGCGGTTGCCTGAGCCTGCGCAGTTGCGCGCTGTCCAACCCCGAAGACATCCTCGCCGGACACGGTCCCGGGGCGGCAAAACTCTAGCTTCGAAGCTTCAGCGTCGAACAGATGTGCGATATCCTCGTGCTGTGTCTGTCCCGGTTCAGGGCGCGCTGTTCGAGCACAGTGAGCGCCGCGAGCTTGGTGCCGGCGCGTGGATCGACATGCGCTCGGCATGGGTCGACGACGCCGATGCGTTGTTCGACTCCCTGCTCGACGACGTCGCCTGGCGCGCGGAGCGTCGGCAGATGTATGACCGGGTCCTCGACGTTCCACGCCTGGTCAGCTTCCACGATCTGCTCACCGAACCGCCCCCGAACCCCGCCATAACGAAGCTGCGCCGTCGCCTCAACGACGTCTATGCCGGCGAACTGGGCGAACCGTTCACCAGTGCCGGGCTGTGCCTGTACCGCGACGGCGCCGACAGCGTGGCTTGGCACGGCGACACCATCGGCCGCAGCAGCACCGAGGACACCATGGTGGCGATCGTCAGCCTCGGCGCCACCCGGGTGTTCGCGCTGCGGCCCCGCGGCGGCGGCCAGTCGCTGCGGCTACCGCAACACCACGGCGACCTTCTGGTGATGGGCGGTTCGTGCCAACGAACCTGGGAGCACGCCGTTCCCAAAACCGCGCTGCCCAAAGGACCGCGGATCAGCATCCAGTTCCGCCCGCGCGACGTGCGCTGAGGTCAGCCCCGGATGGCGTTGACGCCGGCGACCAGCAGATCCCGGGCCCGCCCGGTGTTCACCGGCACCACCGGCTTGTCGGGCACCACCAGCGGGTTGGCGCTCACGATCACCTGATAGACGCCGAAATGGGCGGAGTAGTTGTACGTCTCGCCGGTGCGCGCCTGGTTGTTGACCACCGCCTGCAGCACGCGGTGGACGCCGAGGGTCTTGGTGCCGTCGATCGTGGGCGCCTCGACCGACTCCACCAACCCGCGCAGCGCGCTGCCGGTGAAGGTGACCTTGCGGCAGTCCGGCCCGGGCTCGGTCACCGGCACTGCCGAATCGGTTTCGACGGCGATCACGATGAAGCGGTTGCCCTGGCCCTCGGCCGACACAGCGGCCATGTTGCCCTGGGTGCCCTGTGGCACGAGTTGTCCGGTCGCGTACTTCGCACACGACGGCGGATCGAAGGTCAGGCCGTCGGGCAGTTTCTGGCCGGCCAGCACCTGCGGGTCGATTCCGGTCTTGGCCACCTCGGAGACCGTGAAGTCCGGGCCGAAGCTCGACTTCACCGTCGTCACCTTGGCGATATCGGCCTTCGGTTCGGCTGGTGCGCCCGATGAGCACGCCACCGCCAGTCCGGCGCACAGCACTGCGACGACCGCGCCGGGTTTCAACATCGTGGCCAATGTACCTGCCTCAGCCGCGCAGGGCAGCGACCGTCGCGACCAGAAGATCGCCGACGGAACGGGAATCCAGTGCCGGATGCGGTGATCCGGGATCGGTGACGAGGGTGACGTAGACGACGTGGCCGCCGACGTAGGCCTGCGCGGTGACGGCCTGGCCGTCTGTCTCGGTGCCGGACTCGACGACGGTGCGGGTGGTGACCGACATCGCGACGGTCAGGACACCGTCGATACTTGGCGCTTCGGACGCGGGCGCCAGGGTCACGTCACCGGTGGTGTGCGCGAACGTCATCGTCCACCGGGCGCACTCACCGACCACCGCGTCATCCGGCGCCGGTTGGGTGGGTACGGCGACAACGACGTAGACGGTTCCGCCTGCCCCGGATGCCGAGTAGCCCCGTGCACCGGGATCGGCGGGGGCCGGGTCCGCGAGCGCCGCGCACTGCGGCGGGGCTGCCGTCCACCCGGATCCGAACCCCCACAAGCCCGCAGCGCTCACCGGCCCCGCCACGTCGGCAACCTCGTAGCCGGCCGGGAGCGACGACCGGATGCGTTTGATATTGGCCGGATTGATCGCCCCGGCGTCGGGTGCCGACGGCGATGAGGACGACGACGGCGGCGGCGGCGGCGGCGAAGTGGGTTTCGCGCACGCCGCCGGACCGAGTCCCGTCGCCAGGCACAGTGTCGTCGTCAGGCAGACGATCAGCCGCCGCACGGGGCTTTGATACCACTGATCGTTCGGCTGATGCGCGTGCCTCGCGGGCTAACCTGTCAGCCATGTGTACTCGGGTGCTGTGGAACACCAATGACCTAGCGGTTCTGACCGGGCGCTCGATGGACTGGCCGGAGTCGACGCAGCCGTTGATCGTCGGATTTCCCCGCGGGCGGGACCGCGACGGCAGCAAGCCGACCGGAATCGTCGCCGACCCGAATCCGCTGCGCTGGACGAGCCGCTACGCCAGCCTGGTGACGACCGTCTACGGACTGGGCACCGTGGACGGCCTCAACGAGGCGGGCCTGGCCGGCCACGGGCTGTACCTGAACGAGACGGACTTCGGCCCGCGCGACCCGGCGAAACCCGGGGTGCAGGCCGGATTGTGGTTGCAGTATCTGCTGGATCAGGCGGACACCGTCGCCGAGGCGTTGCGACTGATGGAGGAGATCCAGCTGGTGAAGGTGTCGGCGCATGGACGTGACGCGAACCTGCACGTCGCCCTCGAGGACGCCGGTGGCGACTCGGCGATCATCGAATTCGCCCAGGGCAAGGCGGTGGTCCACCACGGCCGCCAGTTCACGTTGATGACCAACGATCCCACCTACGACGAGCAGCTGAATCTGCTGTCCCTGCAAGACTTTTCCCACCCGAGCCGGGAGATGCCGTTGCCGGGAAACGTCAACCCGGTCGATCGGTTCCAGCGTGCCGCCTACTACAGCGCCCTGCTGCCCACCCCGAATTCACAGCGCGAGGCGATCGCGAGCGTGATGGCGATCATGCGGAATGTGTCGGTTCCGTTCGGCGCTCCCTACGGCGACTTCGGCGTCTACAACACCGAATACCGGACAGTGACCGACCTGACCAACCGGATGTACTTCTTCGAGTTGACCACCAGCCCCAACGTCGTGTGGGTCGACATGGACCGGTTGAAGCTCGACGACACGCCGGTCGCGGTCGACCCCTACGACGAATCGCTGATCGGCGACATCACCGACCGCTTCGCGCCGCGTGAGATGGCGTTCTAACGGTTGAGGCGCCAGATGTCGGTCGACATCAGCGTCGCGAACGAGCACCACAACGGGTAGGGCGCCAGCGCCGCCCCGAGCTTCGGGTCCGCGGCGGCCGACCGGCGCGCCAGGTCGGCGCTGCTGACCGCGAGTGCGCCGGCCGCCACCGCTGACGGTCCGAGCTTGTGGGACTTGAAGAACAGCCAGCTCCAGCCGGCATTCAGCACCAGGTTGACGCCGAGCGCGCCGATGTAGGCCCGCGCCTTGGCTTCCTCACCGTTGGCCCAGAGCTTGTCGATCGTCGCCGCCGACGTCACGGCGATATCGGCATACAGCGTCGTCCACGCCACCGGGAACACGGCGTTCGGTGGAACGTAGCGGGGTTTACGAATCCGGGGATACCAGGTCTCGACACCGGAGCGGCTGGCGATGCTGCCGGCCACGGCGGCCGCGGCGGTGGCCAATGAGGTTGCGACGATGGACTTTCCCATGGCGCCAACTTACCCATGCGCAAGATCGGCAAACGCGTGCCTTCACGGGGCGTCACACAGTGGTCAGAACCGGGCCCGGTGGCGACCGACGCCGGAGTGCGCCGGGGTGGCGTTTGCGGCGGGCGGTCGCTGCGATCGGGCCGGTTGTGTGCGGGGTCTGTGGCCTGCGGCACCGGATGGCCGTGCGGTGGCGCGGCGGGTGGCCGGCGCCGGACTGCTCGGCGGTGGCCCGCCGGGCGGCGTTGCGCCGCCGACGCCGAACGGTCCCGCAGGCGTCGTTCCGAGTGGCCGCCCCAACCCAGCCTCTTGCAGCCCGTCGTCGACTCCGACGGGGATCGCGGCGAGGAGGTCGCGGACCATGGTCGCCGGGTCTTTCGGATTCGCCAGCGTCGCCGGGGTCGGCTCGCCGGGATTGATGGTTCGGTCGTAGGCCCACTCGACGATCACCCGCAGGGGGGCGTCGAGGACGTCGAGGATCGGTCCCGGCACCCCGAGTTGAGCGAGCGGCATCAGCAGCGGCAGGCGCCGGGTCGGCAGCAGGTAGTACGTGGTGTCGCCGGTGGTGCCCTGATTGATCGCGCCGGCGGCGGACACGACGTAGTGCTGGTGCAGGTAGGCGATTCCGGCCAGCGCGTTGAGGTCGGCCAACAGGTTCAGCGGCCGTCGCGGGAAGTCGGCCCAGCCGTCGTACTGCTGCGCGATGTCGGCGGTGAGGAACCGGCAGTTGGTGCCGTCGGCATCGCAGCTGTCGGTGGGGGCCGCCCCGTCGAACGTGACCGCCAGGATGGGGATGTAGAAGCCCGCAAAGCGTTCGAGGAAGCCTCCGTTCGGCCGGTTCGGATTACTGACGACCACGAACGAGACTGTCGGCGTGGCGCCGACGGAGGCGCGGTACTGCGCGATGAGGTCGCGCTTGACGATCGATGCGATCCTCGCGCTCTGCGAATACCCGAACACCACGTAATCCGACGCGGGCGCGTCGGCGCCGAGATGTCGCGCCTCGCAGGACGTCCGGCCCTGCAGGCAGTTACCCAGATTGTCGGCACCTGCCGCCACAGACGCATCGAAGTGGTCCGCGCCGGCCACCGGCCAGAACTGTTCGGGGGTGCCGACGGCGACCCGGTGGTAGGTGCCGGGGTCAGACGAATCGGCCCGCACCGCGCCGGTGGGGGCGATGAAGAGATCGAGCGCGTCCTGCGTGAACTGGTCGACGAAATCCGGGGATTCGCCCACCAGAGGGTGTCCCGTGCCGCCCATGATCAGGGCGGTGGTGGCCGCCAGCTGAACAGTGACGGTCAGCATCGCCGACGCGACGACGCTCGACACGGCCAGGCACAGCAAGCGCACAACGCTGCCCACGGCGCCCCCCACACGCCAGGCGCACCGCCCATGGTGGCTTCACCCGACCCACCACCGCGACCACGCTGCGCCATTGCAATTTCGCGGCCTCAGCCCATGGTGCGCCTGTTTCTCCAGTGCCGTGGCAAAAGCGGTTTCACAAAGATTCATGTGGTTTCGCTGTGAAGGGCACTAAGCTGCTCAATCGAATTTGGTTGATCGCTGGCGACAGCGCGCCACAACAAAGGAGAACTCGTTCGATGAACAAGATGACGGCGGTAGCCACGGCGGGCCTGGCCGCCGTTTCCTTGAGTTTCGCGCTCGTCGGCTGCGGTTCTGACAGCAAGAACGACAGCAAGACGTCGACCTCCACGTCGACGTCGACGTCCACCGAGACATCGACCTCGAAATCCACTGAGACATCGGCGAGTCCGGCGCCGGCCGCGGGCACGAACAAGACCATCCAGGATTACCTGAAGGAGAACCAGATCACCGAGACGCCGGTCAAGCGTGGCGATCCCGGTTCCCCCAACATCGATCTGGCGATGCCGCCGGGGTGGTCGGACGCCGGCCAGCAGACCCCGGACTGGGCTTACGGGGCGATTGTCTTCGACAACCCGCAGGACAAGAACGATCCGCCGAGCATCATCGCGATCGTCTCCAAGTTGACCGGCAACGTCGACCCCAAAAAGGTTCTCGAGTTCGCGCCGGGTGAGCTGCAGAACCTGCCGGGGTGGACGCCGCTCGGCGACGGCGCCAACAAGAGCACCCTGAGCGGTTTCGACGCCGTTCAGCTCGGTGGCAACTACACCAAAGACGGCAAGAAGCGGATCATCGCCCAGAAGACGGTCGTGATTCCCGGCCAGGACGGTCTGTATGTCCTGCAGATGAACGCCGACGCGCTGGACGGCCAGGAGGGTCCGCTGATGGACGCCACCAACATCATCGACGAGAAGACGACGATCACTCCCTGATCGGTGTCGTGAGGCGGCTCTCGGTGCGTGCGTCGCGCGCCGGCAGCCGTTTTTGCGATTGGGGGTTGGCGCCAATTTGATTGTGGCTGACGAAGAATCGGCCCGATGAGTACGCGGCCAGCCAGCTGAAGTAGTAGGCGTTATCCCCAGTTCCGCGATTGTCCACAGATCATCCTGTTGCCTCATGTCAAGATGCGCGTGTAGTGCTGTTGGTTGCCTCACGTGAGAGTGCGCGCTTGGGAAGTTGCGC
>NZ_MVIH01000013.1 GCF_002086695.1 Mycolicibacterium rhodesiae | reverse complement strand
TTGGCGAGTCTGCTGACCCGGGGTATCGCCCCGTTGAGCATCACCCAATCCACCGACACCAAAACCATCCCCCTGCAGTATGTTCCGCAGTATCAGCCCGATGGCTCGATGATCGTCAAGTACGGCATCGACGTCGCCCTCGGCAGCAACGCGCCCCGCAGCTTCGTATTCGACACCGGCGGCAACGGGTTCTGGGCCGACTACAACCCGGTCTACTGGACCGGCATTCCCCTCGGCGATCAACCGGCCAGCATCACCTACACCAACGGCGAGCAATACCAGGCGCTGGTGACACCCGCGATCGTCACCCTTGGCCCGGTGGGCGGAACCCGGGTGTCCACCACCGAGCCGGTCAACGTCGGCGCCATCATCTCCTCCGGCAAGGTCGGCGCGTTGACCACCGCCCCGACCAATCCCTTCGCCCCGACCGTCGCAGGCAGCTTTGCCGGTGATTTCGGCGCAGCGTTCGGCGTTCAGGACAATCTGACCAGCGTGCTGTTCCAACTGCCCGGCAATCTCTCCAGCGGCTACCTGGTCCAACTCGGCCCCATCGGCACCGACCCACAACTGAGTGTCGGAGTCACCGACGCGCTGCGTGCCCAATTCACTTACGCCATACCGATCAATGCCCTGGCCGGTGGAGGCACCTACCCGGTTTCGGGCTATCAGGTATTGCAGCAGTTCGGATTCAACGGCCAATACTTCGCCAAGCAGGGCGACACCATACTGCCGATCGGATCGCAGACGTTCCCCGGATGCACCCAGCAGTGCCTGCCCACGTTGATCGACAGTGGAGCGCCGTCTACCAACATCCGGTTGCCAGGCGCCCCGCAGCCGTACCCCTTCGACAGCAGCGGCCAGCTCACGCCCGGCAGCTCGCTCATCGCACAGTTCCCGACCGCCCAAGGCCGGCCGCCGCTGACATGGAGCTTCGAAGCGGGCAACATCGGCTCGGTCAACCTGGCGAACTATTCGTCGGGCAGTGGCGCGGCAACCACCACCCAGAACGTCAACACCGGATTGAACATCTACAACGACTTCGACGTGATGTTCGATCTGCAGAACCAGGTGATCTGGCTGCGCCCCAACGGCGGTCAGTCGCAGTTGATCGCCGGCTCGGTCACCACGACCGGCAGCCAGACCTACCGGGAGAACGCCACTCTCGGGGGGACTTACTCGGCCGGGGCAGGCGGCTTCTCCGTGGCCGGGATCGCCTCGTTGACGGCCGACACCGTGATCAACGCCGGCAGTGGTGCCGTCACCTTCGCCGGCACGGTCGACGGGGCGGCTTCGGGGCAGCAGTCCCTTGCAGTCAACTCGAGCGGCGCAACCACTTTCGTTCGTGCTGTCGGCAGTCAGACGGCGCTGAGGCAACTGAGCACCGATGCCGGCGGAACGACCACCGCCGCTGGAGTCACCACCACCGGCACCCAGCAGTACGGCGATGACGTGACCTTGGCCAGCGATTACACCGGCAGCGCGGTCACCGTGGGTGGCGCGACCACACTGGCGAGTAGCGTTGCGGTGACTGCCAATTCAGGCGACATCAGCTTCGACGGCAAGATCGACTCGCAGCAGGGTCAAGGGTTCAACCTGAGGCTGCAGACCAACGGCGGAGACACGTCCCTGCACGGGGACGTGGGCGGCACTCACCCATTGGGCGGTATCGGACTGGTCACCACCGACAGTAAGAAGACGACCGTCACCGCCGACGGCAGCGTCAATGTCGATGGCGGCCTGGGTAACTCGGGATCGACCGGCATCTTCATCGGCGACAACGTGACCGTCGACTTCGCCAACGGCGGATCGATCAGAAACTTCACGGCCAACGGCGTCGTCTTCGAAGGTTCCTCGAGCGGTTCGACGATCAGCAAGTTCCACATCGCCGACAACGTGTACGACGGGATCCAGATCGCCGCGCAGGGAACGCAAGCCGGCTACGACTACACCGGCACCACGATCAGCGACAACCTCATCTACGGCAACGCCGCGTTCGGCATCGAGACCGTGTCCCCGGTAAATGGCCTCACCATCAGCCACAACACCATCGGACTGGCCGGTACCAGCAACCCGTGGAACTACCGCAGCGACGGGCCCAACACCCACGGCATCGTGCTGTCCCCGGGGGAATACGCCGACACGTCGATCGCCGAGAATGACATCTCATACAACCTGCGCAGCGGCATCTACGCGGCAGGCGGTGTCAAAGGCGTCGGAATATCTGGAAACATCCTGAGCAACAACGGGTCTCACGGAATCGAGTTCGCCACCGGCGCCTTCGCCGGGACCTCGATCACCGGCAACACCATCGTGGCCAACTCCACCGACGGCATATCCCTCGGCGCCGGCATCGGCCAGGGTGACCGGACCGGTGAGAACCCGCTGAACGGTTACACCGGCGACGGCCACTATGTTCTGCCCTACTACAACCAGCCCGACTTCTACTCGCCGTCCGCCACCCAGCCCGTCATCCCCACCATCCTCATGCAGATCGGCAACGTCGGCGGGCTCACCATCAATCTCGACACCGGTTCGCGCGGACTCTATGTCGATGCGCTGCAACTGGGCCAGGACTTCGCGGGCAGCGGAACGGTCCTCGGCCCCGGACACATCTACCTCAACAGCTCCAACCGGCTCTACTTCGGCACCTGGGTGGAGGTGCCGGTCACCTTCACCCAGTCGTACCACGAAACCGCGGCGGGTCAGCAGGACCCGAACGTGCACGCAGTGGCCACCGTCCCCGTGCTCGCGGTGGACGCGATCGGCGCATCCACCACGCCGATGCCCGGTGCCACCCAGGCGAACACCACGTTCACCACCACGATCAACAGCGGCACCATCACGATCACCGACGGCACCCACACGACGACGTCGCCGATCGCGCCGATGCTCGACAGTCAGGGTCAGCCGCTGGCGACCGGGACCGTCACGATCCCGGGCGGCTACTGGGCCAGCTATCTGGACCCGAACAACTTCTACGACAACAACGGAGTGTCGACGAGCAAACTGGCTCCGGTGGGCAACTTCGGCGTCGGGTTCGACCGCACAGGTGAGGGCACCGCACCCGTCGGTGCCGCCCTCAACCAGGCCTACAACGCATTCCTGAATCTCACCGAGATGCAGGACGGCGCAATGCGTCCCGGCTACGTGATGACGGCGACCAATGTGATCCTGGGTCTCGACAGCAGCGTGTCGGGCTACGCCTACACCCATCTCACGCCGACCGGTCTTCCTCAGGGGGATCAGAGTGCGCCGGACTGGCAGCCCGCCACCGGCACCCTGACCATCGACGGCACGACCTACAACACCGGGCCGATCGTCCTGGACATGGGCTTCAACGAAGGCATTCTCACCCTGCCCGGATTCACTCCGCCGGCGACCTTCGACGACAACATCACCGTCAACCTGCTCAACTCGGGCGGCAGCGTCCGGTACACGATCACCCAGCAGGACGGGCAATACACCCGCGCCAACGTCATGAACCCGAACGGTGTCAACCTGTTCAACCCCTTGGCCGGCGCCTACTCGCAGAACGTGGTGCCGCTCAGCCGGCAGTTCTTCAACACCGGCCGACAGGCCTTCGCCGGATTCGATTACCTCTACGACGCGGCCGGCGGCTTCCTCGGCCTTTCCGTTCCCGACAACACCGATGCCCAGAAGGCCTTCGACCTCGCCCACGGCGTCCTCGACAAGCAGTACTACCCGAACCCGAACGCGCCCGTCGGGGTCAGCAACCTCGTCATCTCCGGAAACACGATCGCGGACAACGGAGGTGGCGGTATCTCGGTGAACGGCGGCGGATCGACCGGGAACGCGATCCTGGCCAATTCCATCCACTCCAACACCGGAGCAGGCATCGCACTCTCCAATGGCGGCAACGGTGAACAACCTGCGCCTACCGGCGTCACAGCGCAACTCGGCTCTGGGACCGTAACTGTCGCCGCCACGATGCCGCCGGTGCCCGGATACGGTGGTACCTACAGCATTGAAGTGTTCCGGTCGCTGCCTGGTGACACCGGTGACGTGGAGGGCAGGCAATACCTCGGCACTCTGCCCCAGCAATCGGGATCCTTTACCGGGCAGGTCAATTCGCTGGGCGCGCAAGCCGGCGACTGGATCACTCTGACCGCGACTCCGGACAGTGCACCCAACACCGACAACACCTCGGAGTTCTCCGTGGCCGTTCTGCTCACCGCACCCTGACTAGCCGGAGGTTTCCGATGTCCGAACTCACAGCCGGTCTTCGGGTCGGTGCCGCAGCATTCGTCCTGGGCCTGTCGGTGGCAGGGCCCGCAGGCCTGGCGACCGCAGATACCGGCAATGCCAATCCGGGGGCACCGCGCACCTCCGCAGCAGATTCGGCGGCACATAAACCGACGACCGGGACCGCGCGGTCGCGGACGGCGCAGCAGCCCCGGGTGACAGGCGTCCGGAAGCCGGTGGCGCCGAGGTCGGCAGGAGCGGTGCCTTCTGGTGTGGTGCAGTCGGTTTCGGGGGTGGGGTTGGCGCGTCGTGTGCCGGTTGCGGGGGGTGCGGTGGCGGCGGTGGGTAATGGTGGGTGTGCGGCGTGTTGGGGGGTTGGTGCGCCGTCGTTGACTGCTGCGGTGGGCACGGTGGTCAATCATGTGTTCAATTCGGCGTTTGATGTGGTGGGGGGTTTGCCGGGCGGTCCGTTGTCGGATGTGGTGGGTGGGGCGTTGGTGTTGGTTCGGCGGTCGTTGTTTTTTGTGCCGGAGGGAGTCAGTGTCGCGCAGTCGAATTCGTCGTTGATGGTGTCGGTGAATTCGGGCAGTGTGGCCTATATCCGTCAGGTGGGTGATGCGGTTCAGATCTCGGGGGATCCGTCGTTTTTCCGGGCGTACACCGTCGGTGATGCCGGTGCGGTGTCGGTGTCGGTGGGTAGTGCGGGCAATGCTGGGTGTGCTGGTGTGGTGGTGACGTCGGGCACGGTCAACGGTGCGTTGTCGACGACGGGGATTGATGCGTTGCGGTTCGGGGACGGGGCGGCGTTTTCGGGCAAGGTGGATGCGGTTTTGAGTGCGGGGACGTTGCATGTGCGTGATGCGGTGCGGGGTCTGGACGGGGTGCGGCTGGATGCGGCGGTGGTGCTCGATAGTGATGTGGAGGTCGATGCCGGCGGTAAGGACGCGAGGTTCACCGGCACGGTTGATGCGGCGCGTGCTGGTGGGCAGTCGTTGACGGTGACGGCGTTGACGTCGACGACGTTCGAGGCGGCGGTGGGTGGGCGTGCTGCGTTGGCGAGTCTGCTGACCCGGGGTATCGCCCCGTTGAGCATCACCCAATCCACCGACACCAAAACCATCCCCCTGCACTACCTGCCGACCTACAATGCCAACGGTCAGCCACAGGTGAAGTACGGCATCGACGTCGCGATCGGGAACAACGCGTCTCAAATGTACGAATTCGACACCGGGGGAACCGCTTTCTTCGCCGGCTACAACCCGTCCTTCTGGCAGAACGTCCCGCTCAGCACGACCGGCCTGTCCGTCGACTACAGTTCCGGCAACTTCTACAACTCCGTCGTCTCCACCACACCCATCACGCTCGGCACCGGATCTGCGACCGTGTCCACCCAACCCATACAGATCGGTGCGATCCTCTCCGGGGGCAACTCCAACAGCGGTGCGGTCTTCGATTTCACCAACCCGCTGGTTCCGCCGGTCGAAAGCAACTTCTTCGGCGACTTCGGTGCGTCGTTCGCGGTCCTGCCGGTCACCGGCCTGTCGATCCCGATGACCAGTCCGCTGTTCCAGTTGCCCGGCAACCTGTCCAGCGGCTTCCTCGTCCAACTCGGCCCCATCGGCACCGACCCACAACTCAGCGTCGGCGTCACCGATGCCTTGCGTGATCAGTTCACCTATGCGATTCCGGTTGCCCAACTCATCGGTAGCGGTAACTATCCGGTGTCGGGCTACCCGGTCCTGCAGCAGTTCGGCTTCTTCCCACAGTATTTCGCACAAGACGGGACCGGAGCCAAGCAGCCGATCGGTACGGAGCAGTTCCCGCAGTGTGCCAGCCAGTGTCTGCCCACCCTGATCGACAGCGGCGCGCCGTCGACCGGTATCCGTCTCAAAGACATTCCCGGCGGGGACCCCTACAACGTCAACGGTCAACTGCAACCAGGCGTGACCTTCATCGCCGAATTTCCCACCACGCAGGGCCGGACCCCACTTGAGTGGAAATTCACCGCCGGTGATACCGGATCGGTGGATCTGGTTCAGTACCAGGGCGGTTCGGTGGCGACGAACACGCAGAACGTCAACACCGGTTTGACCCTGTACAACTACTACGACGTGATGTTCGATGTGCAAGACCAGGTGATCTGGTTGCGCCCCAACGGCGGTCAGTCCACCGTGAGCCTCAACTCCGTGACCACCACCGGCAACCAGACCTACCAACAGAAGGCCACCCTCGGCGGCAGTTACTCGACCGGTTCCGGCGACTTCTCCGTCGCCGGTGTGGCGGCACTCGCCGGCGACACCGTGATCAACGCCGGCAGC
Source organism: Mycolicibacterium rhodesiae (assembly GCF_002086695.1). GTDB lineage: Bacteria > Actinomycetota > Actinomycetes > Mycobacteriales > Mycobacteriaceae > Mycobacterium > Mycobacterium rhodesiae. The sequence goes on along the minus strand of NZ_MVIH01000013.1, from coordinate 144,896 downwards.
GGTGACGTCACCTTCTCCGGCACCGTCGACGGCGCCGCGAACGGCCAGCAGTCTCTGACGGTGAACTCCAGTGGCGCAACCACATTCGTTCGCCAAGTCGGCTCGAACTTTGCTCTGAAGTCACTTGTCACCGACGCCGGCGGGTCGACCGCCACCGCGGCGGTCACCACCACGAAAGATCAGACCTACAACGACCCTAGCGTCACCCTCAGTGGGCCATACCGAACCACGACCGGCGACTTCCTGGTGGCCGGCAATGCTGAACTGGCCGGCCCGGCGTCGATCCAGACGGGGGGTCCCGGCACGATCACGCTCACCGGCACTGTCGACGCGCAGCCCGGGCGCGGCCTCACCCTCGAGCTGACCACCGCAGGTGGCGACGTTCATCTCGGTGGCGCGGTCGGCGCGCAGAATCCGTTGGGCGGCGTCGTCCTTGCCAGCACGGCCGACGCCGGTGCGACGACGGTCACCGCGGACGGTGCGATCAACCTGGACGGCGGTCTCGGCTTCGCCAACCAGGACGGTCTGTCGATAGGGCCCGCGGTGACGGTGGATTTCCGCCACGGCGGCCTTGTGCAAAACTTCACCAAGACCGGCATTGTCCTTGATCAGAGCGAAGATTCGACGCTCAAGAAGTTCATCGTCAGCAACAATGGCACCGGTGGCATCGTGGCGACGGGCGTCAAGGGCTTGACGCTTACCGACAGTGCGGTGATGGGCAACGGTGCGCCAAACGGCGGCGACGGGATCGATATCGCCGGTGGCATCGACGTGAACATCACCGGCAACAGCATCATCGGCAACAACGGCGACGGAATTGCCGTGTATGACGACGCAGACCCCGTGATCGTGAATTCGGAGGACATCAAGGTGATCGGGAACGTGATCACCAACAACACCGGCGACGGGATCGACCTGAAGGATGCGGATGGCGTCGAGATCAGCGGCAACACCCTCACCACGAATACCGGCAACGGCATACTGTCGCTGACCACCGACGATGCCACCATCGAGACCAACACGATCAGCGGGAACGGCGAGCACGGTGTGACCGTCGATCAAGGCACCGGCAACACGATTCTGTCGAACGCGATCTCCCTGAACATCATTGACGGCATCAGCCTTCAGAACGGCGGCAACGCCAACCAGGCCGCGCCGACGGTCGCCAGCGCAGTCATTGCGAACGGCCGACTGATCGTCACCGGCAAGTTGACCGACCGCTCGGGTGACTACCGCCTGCAGGTGTTCTACTCGCCGCCACCGGTCAACGCGCAGGCGCCGCCAGTCCAAGGGCTCCAGCTTCTCAGCGACGGCACCGAGACGACCGATTCCTTTACCGTCGACGTTCCGGGCGGCTCGCTGTGGCAGGGTTCCTATGTCACCGTCACCGCTACCGTCGGCGACAACACCTCGGAGTTCTCGGTGCCGGTCGTGATTACGGTTGCGCCGTAACAGCCTGCGTCAGCATCCCTGCCGGGCGGGGCCATCGAGGTCCGTTGCCGCGCCCTCGATCGCCTCGGCCACCGCATCGAGCACCCTCGGGTCCCAGGTCAGCGCGGTAGCGCGGGGCAGTTGAGCAATCATCGACACGTAGTCGCTGTGGGTGTCGTCGACGATGCGGCAACGCCGGTGCGGCAGCACGGTGTCGTCGACGTCGCGGCCCAGCGCGCTGCGCAACTCCACCACCCCGTCATTCGGCCACACCGCCGGCGCTCCGCCCGGGCGGTCGAATCGATTGCCCCCGATCAGCGTGACGGGCACCGCCTCGAGCACGCCCGCCTGAAAGGTGTTCCAGCCCTTGGGGCCCGTCAGGTACGACTGCCCGAGTTCGCGTGCTGAACCGGAAACATGAACGGCCGCTATATCTCTGGCGTAGCCCGTCATCTGGCTCTCACAGAACGGGTCGCCAAGGCAGTCGCCGATCTTGACCCCGCCCTCGACGAAGTTCGCCAGATAGGAGCCCTGCCACGGTGTTCCGATGGTGGTCAACGATCGCACCCTCACCGCTGACTGCTCGGCCTTCAGGGTGCGGATCGCCGCCCGGGCGAACAGTCCTCCCATCGAATGGCCGACCAGGTCGACCTCGTCGATGTGCTTCTCGGTGTGCAGCCAGTCGATGAACCGGGCCAGGTGCTCGCCGGCGAGGTCGATGCCACCGGTGCTGTCGATGGTCCTCGACGCGGGCAGCGGAGCCGGGCAGGAGGCGAACGCGCCGTACCCGGTCGTGTCGTGCACCTGGCCTGAACCCGCCATCGCCGGTGCGGTGAACACCGAATAGCCCTTCCCCAGAAGGTGTTCCCGCAGCGCGGTGTGGTCGGTGCCGGCCGGCAGACCGATGGTGCACGCGGCGTCCGGAGCTGTGTAGGGCGCGGTGCTGGCCAGTCCGGACACCAGCACCACCGCCCGGGCCGGCGGGCGGGTGTCGGTGGAGCTGTGCGAGCACCCCGCCAGCAGCACGGCCGCCGCCAGCGCCAGGACGCGGCGCACTAGGTCGGGCAGCCTTCCCGGTTCGGGCGAGCGAGCTCTGTGGGTGCGTCGTCGATGGCCTTGCGGACGACCTCGAGCACCTGCGGATCCCACGTCAACGCGGTCTTCTGTTCCAGCCCAGCGAGATTGGAGACGAAGATGCTGTGGGTGTCGTCGAAGGTGAAACACCGGCGGTGCGGCAGCACCGGGTCGCCGATGTTGCGGGCCAGCGCACTCGAGAGTGCCACGATGCCGTCATTCGGCCACACCGCTGGATTGACCGGGCCGGCCCCGCTGGTTTTTTCGGCAGTGAACTTCTTGCCGCCGATCAACACCACCGGGATCTTGTCGAGCACCCCGGACTGGTATTCGTTCCAGCCGTTCTTACCCATCAGGAACGCCTGATTGACCTCACGGCCCGAGCCCGCCACCAGCCGCTTCACCTCGTCGGACATACCTTTCATCGAGGTCTCGCAGAAGGTGTCGCCCTTGCAGTCGCTCAGTGGGATCAGTCCGTTGGCGAAATCGGACAGGTAGGAGCCCTGCCACGGCGTCCCGATGGTGGTCAGCGACCGCACCTTCAACGGCGAGTTCGTCGACGCCAGTACCCGGATGGCGGCGCGCGAGTACAGCCCGCCCATCGAGTGGCCGACGAAGTCGACCTCGTTGACCCCCTTGTCGGTGTGCAGCCAGTTGAGGAACCGGGCCAGGTGTTCGCCCGCGGTGTCGATGCTGCCCGTCGAGTCGACGGTCATGTTCTCCGGCAGGGTGATCGGGCAGACGCCGAACGGCCCGAACCCGGTCTGGTCGACCACCTGACCGCGGCCGGCCATCGCGGGGGAGGTGTAGACGGTGTAGCCCTTGCCGAGCAGATACTCCCGCAGCGCGGTGTCGGTGTTGCCGGCGGCCAGCCCGGTCTTGCAGGCCTGCTCCGGGCCGGTGAACGGCGTCGTCGCATCTCCGCCGGACACGATCACCACCGCCGTCGACGCCGGGCGTTTCTCGTCACCGGAGTTGCTGCCGCACCCGGCCAGCGCGCAGATCATCGTCACGGCGGTGGCCAGCGCCAGTCTTCCTCGCACGAAGCAGGATGCTAATGCCACTCGGTCGTCGGGGAGGGGCCTCGTGACAGGATTGACGCACCATGAACAGCTCATCTCGTCGTGTCGTTTTCTCCGGCGTCCAGCCGACGTCAGATTCGCTGCACCTGGGCAATGCCCTCGGCGCGATCAAGCAGTGGGTCGGGCTGCAGGACGATTACGACGCGTTCTTCTGCGTAGTGGACCTGCACGCGATCACTGTGCCGCAGGACCCCGCCACGCTGCGGCACCGCACCCTGGTGACCGCCGCCCAGTACCTGGCGCTCGGTATCGACCCGGACCGCGCGACGATCTTCGTGCAGAGCCATGTGCCCGCCCACACCGAGCTGGCCTGGGCGCTGGGCTGCTTCACCGGGTTCGGCCAAGCCTCACGGATGACGCAGTTCAAGGACAAGTCGCAGAAGCAGGGCGCGGAGGCGACGACGGTGGGTCTGTTCACCTACCCGGTGCTGATGGCCGCCGACGTGCTGCTCTACGACACCGATCTGGTGCCGGTCGGTGAGGATCAGCGCCAGCACCTGGAGCTGGCCCGCGACGTCGCGCAGCGGTTCAACGTGCGCTTCCCCGACACCTTCGTCATCCCGGAGCCGATGATTCCGAAGGCCACCGCCAAGATCTATGACCTGCAGGAGCCGACCGCCAAGATGAGCAAGTCCGCGGCCACCGACGCCGGCCTGATCAGCCTGCTCGACGACCCGAAGGTGACGGCGAAGAAGATCCGCTCGGCCGTCACCGACAGCGAGCGGGAGATCCGCTACGACGTCGACGCCAAGCCCGGGGTGTCCAACCTGCTGTCGATCCAGTCGGCGGTCACCGGCACCGACATCGACACACTGGTGTCCGGGTACTCGGGCCGCGGCTACGGCGACCTCAAGAAGGACACCGCCGACGCCGTCGTCTCCTACGTCACCCCGCTGCAGCAGCGCGTCGACGAACTGCTCGCCGACCCGGCCGAACTGCAGGCCATCCTGGCCAAAGGGGCCGACCGGGCCCGCGAGGTGTCTGCGAAGACCATCGGGCGGGTATACGACCGGTTAGGGTTTCTGCCGACGAGTTCGTAGACATCACGAGGGGCTGGGCATGTCAGAACCGGCCGAACCGGGTCGCCTCGACCGGCTGCGGGCCCGCTATCACTGGATCGACCACACGATCCGGGCGGGGATGCGCTATCAGAAGGTCAAGGGCGACTTCTACGCCGCGGGCATCACGTACTTCACGATCTTCGCGCTGTTTCCGTTGCTGATGGTCGGCTTCGCGGCCGGTGGCTTCGTACTGGCCAGCCGGCCGCACCTGCTGGCCGATATCGAAAACCGGATCAGGACAACGGTTTCCGGGGACTTCGGCCAGCAGCTGATCGGGCTGATCGACTCGGCGATCGATTCCCGCACGTCGGTCGGTGTGATCGGCCTTGCCACCGCGGCGTGGGCGGGCCTGGGCTGGATCGCGAATCTGCGTGAGGCGCTGAGCCAGATGTGGGATCAGCGGGTCGAGGAACAGAACTTCCTGCGCACCAAGCTGTCCGACCTGATGGTGCTGCTGTCGGTCTTCGTCGCGATCATCGTGACCGTCGCACTGACCGCGCTGGCGGATCCGTCGCTGATGAGGACGGTGCTGGAGTGGATGGGTGTGCCGCACCTGACCGGGCTCGGCGGAGTGCTGCGCGTGGTCTCGCTGGTGACGTCGTGGGCGGTGTCGTGGCTGTTGTTCAGCTGGATGATCGCGCGGTTGCCCCGGGAGTCGGTGAGCTTCCGCAGCAGTGTGCGCGCCGGGCTGATGGCCGCGGTGGCGTTCGAGATCTTCAAGCTGGTCGGGTCGATCTATCTGCGGTCGGTGGTGCACGGTCCGGCGGGTGCGACGTTCGGGCCGGTGTTGGGTCTGATGGTGTTCGCCTACATCACCGCCCGGCTGGTGCTGTTCGCCACCGCGTGGGCGGCGACGTCGAAAGACAACATGCGGCTCGAACCGGTTCCGGCGCCGGGGCCGGCCGTCATCTCGCCGCGGGTGGGCCCGGACGAAGGTCTGAGCGCCCGGCAGACGGTGGCCGCGATGGCGGTGGGTGCGGTTGGTGCGCTCGGTGTTTCGCGGCTGTTCGGTAGAGGACGCGACTAGCGCGTATTACCGCCCGCGCCTCATCGAGATCGACGTCAGCGCGCGAAAGTGCGAGAAGATCGCACGCCAGTGTCGATCTCGGTGGATCAGGTTTCGCTACCGCCCGCGCACGGGTCGGCGATTGATCGCCCGCGCCATCATGATCAGTGAGAACACCACCAGCGTGCCGACCACACCGACGCCCACCCGCACCGGCACCGCGTCGGCCTCGGGAAGCAGCTGGGTGCCACTGGCTTTGACCGCGGCGGCTTCATCCGGCTTGGGCGGCAGCAGCGACGGATCCGGGTCGATCAGGTTCCCGACCCGGGTGCCCGGCGGCGTGGCGAAGCCGTAGTCGAGCAGGTGCGCGGCCTGTTGCCACGGCGGGATCGGCTGCCGGGTGCCGCGCATCAATACCGCCACCAGCCGGCGGCCGTCGCGGTTGGCGGCGCCCACGAACGTCTGCCCGGCGTCGTCGGTGTAGCCCGTCTTGCCGCCGAGCGCGCCCGGGTAGTTGTAGAGCAACTGGTTGTCGTTTTCCAGCTCATAGCCGGGATGATCGCCATCCTCACCCGGCTTGGCCGGGTGGCCGGGGAAGTTGTACTTCTCGGTGGCGACGATGTTCGCGAAAGTCGGGTTCTCCCAGGCGTATCGGTAGAACAGCCCGATGTCGTAGGCCGACGTGCTCATGCCCGGCCCGTCCAAACCGGATGGAGTTGCCGCGCGGGTGTCCTGGCCGCCGAGCTTGCGGGCCAGCGTGTTGATCTTCTGCAGCGCGGTGTCCCAGCCGCCCACCTGCATGGCAAGCGCATGCGCGGCGTCGTTGCCGGAGTGCATCAACAGGCCGTGCAGAAGATCGTTGACGGTGTAGCGGCCGCCCTCATCCACGCCGACCCGGGTGCCTTCGGCGTTGGCGTCATCCTGGGTGCCCTGGACCATCTTGTTCAGCGGCAGTTCGTTGATGGACTGCATCGCGATCAGGACCTTGATGATGCTGGCGGGCCGGTGCCTGGCGTGCGGGTCGCGCGCGGCGATGATGTCTCCGGTGTCGAGGTCGGCGACCACCCACGATTCGGCCGAGATGTCGTCGGGGACCGGCGGTGTGCCCGCCGCGACGATCACTCCGCAACCCGCAAGCGCGTCACCGCCCACCGGCTTGGCCGGAACGGGAAGCGGCTGCGGTGGGTCGCCTGCCTCGGGCACCTCGGAGGAGTCGACGGCGGGCGGGGTGGTCACCCGGTAGGGGCAGGTGTTGGGGTCCGGGTCGGCCCACGCGATCGCCGAGGTGCCGACGACGCACAGCGTCGCGGCCACTGCGGCAGCACACCGCGTGAAGAATTTCGAGCTCGCCATCGAGTCGCAGAGTAGGGGATCGGGGCCCCGAAACCGGGGAGCCGCGCTGTGACAGGAGTGGTTGGTGTTACAAATCGAGACATGCGACGGCCGGCGACCCGATGCAGCCCAGCCACAGCGTGCCGTCATGCTCGACGAGCCCGGTGGCCAGCGCGAACCGCGGGTCGGCGGTCCGCAGCTGCGACCGCACCGTGCCGTCCAGATCGACCGATATCGCCCACACCACCGGCTTGGGGCTGGGTAACCAGCCGTACGGCAGTCGCCACATCAGCCGCCGCACCCCCGGAGCGCGGGGAGCCAGCCATTCGCCGACCGCATTGCGTTCGCTGACCAGCGCCACCCAGATGCGTCCGTCGGGGGCCGTCGAGATGTTGTCCGGATAGCCCGGCAGGTGCTCGATCAGCGGAACCGGCTCGCCGATCCCCGACCCCGTCAGCGGGTACTTCGACACCCGGCAGGCCGTCGTCTCGGCGACCACCAGGGCCGACTCGTCGGCAGTCAGCGTCACCCCGTTGGCGAAGCGCAGCCCACTGGCCAGCGTCGTCACCGTGCCGTCGACGTCCCGTCGGAACAGTGACCCGCTGGGCCGGGCCTCGAGCACCGCGCCCTTGTAGTACTCGTAGTGGAAGCGCGACGTCGACTCGGTGAAAAAGATTGTGCCGTCCGATGATTCGACGACGTTGCTGCAGAACGTCAACGGCCGCCCGGCCACCTCGCTCACCAGCGTCTCGCATGAGCCGGTGGCCGGATCGAGGCGCAGCAGCCCACGGTGGCTGTCGCAGATCAGCAGGCGGCCGTCTCGGGCCACCGCCAAGCCCAGTGGGCGGCCGCCGGTATTGGCCACCACCTCGGGGGCGTGGCCGTTGCGGATCCGGACGATCGCACCGTCGTCGGTTCCGGTCCAGATCGTGCCGTCGGCGTCGACCACGACGTCCTCGGGGGCATGCCCTGGAACGCCGATCACCCGCAGCGAACCGGACAGATCCGGCGGTGGCAGCGGCCGGAGGGGAGGCGGCTGCCACCGCACGGGATCGATCGGGGGTTTGGCGGCCCCGGTCACAGCAGGCGGCTGGCCTCGCTGAGCACCCGGTGCAAGATGTCGTAGATCTCGTCGAATTCCTTCGGCCCGCTGATCAGCGGCGGCGCCAGCTGCACGACTGGGTCGCCACGGTCGTCGGCACGGCAGTACAGGCCGGCTTCGAACAGCGCCGAGGACAGGAAGCCGCGCAGCAGCCGCTCGCTCTCGTCGTCGTTGAAGGTTTCCCGGGTGGTCTTGTCCTTCACCAGCTCGATGCCGTAGAAGAACCCTTCACCGCGCACGTCACCGACGATCGGCAGCTCGAGGAGCTTCTCCAACGTGGCCCGGAAGATCGGGGCATTGGTCTTGACGTGATCGTTGATGCCCTCGCGCTCGAAGATGTCGAGGTTGGCCAGCGCCACCGCCGAGGACACCGGGTGCCCGCCGAAGGTGTAGCCGTGGCCGAAGACCGTCTTGCCGTCGCTGAACGGCTCGAACAGCCGGTCGCTGGCGATCATCGCGCCGATCGGCGAGTAGCCCGACGTCATGCCCTTGGCGCAGGTGATCATGTCGGGCTGGTAGCCGATGTCCTCGCAGGCGAACATCGAACCGATCCGGCCGAACGCGCAGATCACCTCGTCGGACACCAGCAGCACGTCGTACTCGTCGCAGATCTCGCGGACCCGTTCGAAGTATCCCGGCGGCGGCGGGAAGCAACCGCCGGCATTCTGCACCGGCTCCAGGAAGACCGCGCACACCGTTTCCGGACCCTCGAACTCGATGGCTTCGGCGATGCGGTCGGCGCAGTACTGTCCCCAGGCCTTGATGTCGGTGTCGTACGGCGCCGGGGCGCGGTAGAAGTTGGTGTTGGGCACCCGGAAACCGCCGGGCGTCAGCGGTTCGAAGGGCTTCTTGAAGTCGGGCAGACCGGTGATGGCCAGCGCACCCTGCGGCGTGCCGTGGTAGGCGATGGCCCGCGAGATGACCTTGTACTTGCCGGGTTTGCCGGTCAGCTTGAAGTACTGCTTGGCCAGTTTCCAGGCGCTCTCGACCGCTTCGCCACCGCCGGTGGTGAAGAACACCCGATTCAGGTCCCCGGGAGCGTAATTCGCCAGCCGGTCGGCCAGTTCGATCGCAGGCGGGGTGGCGTAGGACCACAGCGGGAAGAACTCGAGGGTCTCGGCCTGTTTGGCGGCGGCCTCGGCCAGTTCCTTGCGGCCGTGTCCGGCCTGGACCACGAAAAGACCTGAGAGGCCGTCGAAGTAGCGCTTGCCGTGGCTGTCGTAGATGTACACGCCTTCGCCGCGGCTGATGATCGGCGGCGTCAACCCCGCACCGTGCCGGGCGAAGTGGCCCCACAGGTGGCGGTCGGCCTTGGCCGACAGCTCCGCTGTGAGATCGAGCGTGGTGGTACTCATCGTGTTCCCCAATTGTATTGTTGTTTAACGAGTTTGAGATAGACCAAGGTTTCGGTCGAGGTCACCCCGGGCACAGCGCGGATCTCGGTGTTGAGCAGCTCCAGCAGCTCGGCGTCGTCCTCGCACACGACCTCCGCGATCGCGTCGAACGTGCCCGCGGTAAGCACCACATAGTCGACGGCGTCGATCTGTGCGAGCTTCTCGGCAACCTTGGTGGTGTCTCCCGTGCAGCGGATGCCGATCATCGCCTGCCTGCTGAATCCCAGCTGGAGAGGATCGGTCACCGCCACGATCTGCATCACCCCGGAGTCGACCAGACGCTGCACCCGCTGGCGCACCGCCGCCTCCGACAGCCCGACGGCCTTGCCGATCGCGGCGTAGGAACGCCGGCCGTCCTGCTGCAGTTTCTCGATAATGGCCTTGGACATCTCGTCCAACTGGACGGGCCCGTTTCCACCCGCCCCAACGGCGCGGACGGGAAACCGAGTGGCCGGTACACCCGAGTCACGCATGCCCATGATTGTGCACGGAATCAGTTGTTTAAGGCAACAAGATCGATGAAATTGGTGGCGATAACCCACCCATACTGCGGGAATGCGTAGCAGTCGCTGAGAGAGTCGGTTACCGTGGGGCGGGTGACCGCACTCACCTCTGACAAGACCCGAATTGTGCCCGGTAGCTGGATCGATGGCGCCCCGCTGGTGACCGGCGGCAGCCTCCACCAGGTCATCAACCCCGCCGACGGCAGCGTCGTCGCGGAGCTGGCGCTCGCCCAGCCGGCTGACGTCGACACCGCGGTGGCCGCCGCCCGCGCCGCCCTCGGCGGCTGGTCGCGGGCCACTCCCGTCGAGCGTGCCACAGTTTTGGCCAAGCTGGCCGAACTCGTCGACGTCCACGCTCAGGAGATCGCCGCCGAAGAGGTCAGCCAGACCGGCAAACCGGTGCGGCTGGCCACCGAGTTCGACGTGCCCGGCAGCATCGACAACATCGCCTTCTTCGCCGGCGCCGCCCGTCACCTCGAAGGCAAGGCCACCGGGGAGTACAGCGGCGACCACACATCGTCCATCCGGCGCGAAGCGGTCGGGGTGGTCGCGACGATCACGCCGTGGAACTACCCGCTGCAGATGGCGGTGTGGAAGGTGCTGCCGGCGTTGGCGGCGGGGTGTTCGGTGGTCATCAAGCCCGCCGAGCTGACCCCGCTGACCACGCTGACGCTGGCCCGGCTGGCCACCGAGGCCGGCCTGCCCGACGGCGTACTCAACGTCCTCACCGGTGCCGGCGCGGACGTCGGCTCGGCCCTGGCCGGCCACCGCGATGTCGACGTCGTGACGTTCACCGGCTCCACCGCCGTCGGCCGTCGGGTGATGGCGGCCGCGGCGGTCCATGGCCACCGGACCCAACTCGAACTCGGCGGCAAGGCGCCGTTCGTGGTGTTCGACGATGCCGATCTGGATGCCGCGATCAACGGCGCCGTGGCCGGGTCGCTGATCAACTCCGGGCAGGACTGCACAGCGGCGACCCGTGCGATCGTCGCCCGCGATCTCTACGACGACTTCGTTGCCGGGGTGGCCGAGCTGATGGGCAAGATGGTCGTCGGCGACCCGCAGGACCCCGACACCGACCTGGGTCCGTTGATCTCGGCGGCCCACCGCGACAAGGTCGCGGCGATGGTGGCCAGGGCTCCGGGGGAGGGCGGCCGCATCGTCACCGGTGGTTCCGCCCCGGATCTGCCCGGGTCGTTCTACCTGCCGACGCTGATCGCCGACGTCGCCGAGACTTCCGAGGTCTATCGCGACGAGATCTTCGGCCCGGTCTTGACCGTGCGCACCCACGACGGCGATGACGACGCGCTGCGCCAGGCCAACGACACCGATTACGGGCTGGCCGCCTCAGCCTGGACCCGCGACGTCTATCGCGCCCAGCGGGCGTCCCGCGAGATCAACTCCGGCTGCGTGTGGATCAACGACCACATCCCGATCATCAGCGAGATGCCGCACGGCGGGGTCGGCGCCTCCGGCTTCGGCAAGGACATGAGCGACTACTCCTTCGAGGAGTACCTGACCATCAAGCACGTGATGAGTGACATCACCGGTGTTGCCGAAAAGGATTGGCACCGAACGATTTTCAAGAAGCGGTAACCGTCCGATTCAGGCCGCGTCGGCGGTGGTGACACAATCTGGCGGTGAAGTACGGGCCTGACTGGCAGCCTCCCGAGGTGGACTGGACGTCGACCAGGGGTCGCATCCTGCTGGCCGCGGCCAGCCTTTTCGCTGCGCGCGGGTTCTTCGGGACGTCGACCCGCGACATCGCCGACGCCGTGCAGATCCGGCAGCCCTCGCTGTTCCACCACTTCGAGGCCAAGCACGCCATCTATCAGTCCCTGGTGGAACTGGACCTCGGACCGTCGGTGGCACGGATCCGCCAGTACCTGGCCGAGGACATCAGCTGGGCGGCGAAGCTGCACCTGACCATCGCCTGCGACGTGCGCCAGGCGCTGGATCAGCCGTTCGACTCGCGGGGGCTCTACCAGGACGCCGTGCTGAGCCTCCCCGAACTCGCCGACGAGCGCGCCGGGATAGCGGTGTTCCACGAATTGGTGGAGCGGGTCGTCACCGCGGGCTGCGAGGCGGGGGAGTTCGTGGCCTTCGAGCCCGGGTTCGTCCAGCGCGCCATGAACGGCGTGCTGTTCGAGACGTTGCGCGAACAAGGTGGACCCGGCGGGCGGGTGCGCGGGCGCAGGCCGCTCGAGGCCGCCGACTTCGTGCTTCGTGCCTTGCTGGTCGACAACGGTGATCTTGCTGATCTGCAGGCCGCCACCATGGCGCGGCTGACCGCCATTCCGCGCGGGCGGGGTTAGCCAGAGAGCGCCTCTCCGCTATCTGTTGCCTATCAGTCGATAGTCCCCTATCGTTCGATAGACCCCGCTGCTGGCGGGCTATCGACAACGGCTGGTCGATCTGTTAGGTCCCACCAGATTTCGAAAGGCCCCCGATGCCTGCACCCTGCTCGACCCGTACTCGCGCCGCTATCGCCGTCGGCGCGGCCCTCGCCGCGGCGCTGACCGGTTGTTCGTCGGATTCCACGGACGCCGCTGCTCCGACCGGCCCGGCCAAAGTCGCGCCTCCGGCGATCCTGCAGGCCGGCACCCTCAAGGTGTGCGCGGCCAATGATGGCACGCCGCCGAGTGTGTACCACGACGAGACCGGCGCGCTGGTCGGCAGCGAAGTCGACCTCGCCAAGGCGCTGGCCGGACAGCTGGGCCTCAAGCCGGACTTCGTGGAATCGGCGTTCACCGCGCTGATCCCGACGCTGCAGGCCAAGCAGTGCGACGTGATCATGGCTCAGCTCTACATCAAGCCGGAGCGGGAGAAGGTCGTCGACTTCGTGCCATATGTGTACTCCGGCACCGGGATTGCGGTATCGAAGGAGCATCCCGCAGCCATCACCGGCATGGATGACAGTTTGTGCGGCAAGAAGGTCATCGTCGCGATCGCCACCACCGCCGAGGAGCAGGTGGTGAACCAGTCCGCCACGTGCACCGCGGCGGGTAAACCGGAAATCGACATCACCCGCAACAGTCACGCCGACGTTGCGCTGCAACAAGTTCAGAACGGCCAGGTCGACGCCTACCTCGACACCGCCGAGACGCTCGGCTACTACGCCACCAAGACGGGTGCGCAGATACAGCTGGCCGGAAAACCCTTCGGAACCATCAAGATCGGTGCCGCAACGCTGAAAGGTGACACCGCGCTGCACGATGCGATCACCCAAGCGCTCGGCGAACTCGAGGCCAACGGTACCTACGCCAAGATCCTGGCCGACTGGGGCCAGACCGATCTCGACATCCAGAAGTGACGGGGGACCGGCGGCGTGCACTTCGATTGGCAATTCTTCTGGAAGTCGCTGTTCACTCCCAGTGAGCGTTTCCTCGACGGCCTTGTTCTGACCATCGTCATCTCGGTGGTGGCGATGGTGCTGGCTACCCTCGTCGGATTGGTCATAGCGCTGCTGCGCCGGTCCCGGTTCGCGGTGTTGCGTTGGTGCGCAAGCCTGTACATCTGGGCAGTCCGGGGAACACCGCTACTGGTGCAGTTGGTCATCATCTACACCGGTCTGGCGGCGGTCGGCCTGTACCAGTTTCACGACGTGTCGCTGTTCGGGTTGTCGGTCAAGGCGGCGATCCAGGCGGCGATAGTCGGACTGACGATCAACGAGAGTGCCTACATCGCCGAAATCATCCGCGCGGGACTGGATTCGGTTCCCAAGGGTCAGTTCGAGGCCGCCGAGTCCCTGGGTATGAAGCCCGCCAAGGTGATGCGCTGGATCATCGTCCCACAGTCGCTACGTGTCATGGTTCCGCCGATGGGCAACTCGTTCAACGGCATGATGAAGACCACCTCGGTACTGTCGGTGATCGGAGTCAGCGAGATGTTCCTGGTGACGCAGTCGATCAGCTCCGCGACCTTTCACACCTTCGAGATCTTCATCGTCGCTGCGCTGTATTACCTTGCGCTGACCACGATCTGGACCGTGATCCAGGCCGAGATCGAGAACAGACTGGCCCGCCAGCTCGGCATCAACCAGCGCGTGCGCATCACCCAGCGGCTGCTCGGCGCCCGCCGCGCTCCCGCGCCCGTCGAAGCTCAGGTGTGAGGTCCACGGTGAACCAAGTGGCAGAACAACTTCCGATCGTCTCGGTACAGAATGTCTCGCGCACCCTCGGCGGCCGCAAAGTGCTCGACGACGTCTCGCTCGATGTCATGCGCGGTGAGGTCGTCGTCCTCATCGGTCCTTCCGGAGCAGGCAAGACCACCCTGTTGCGCTCGCTCAATCATCTGGAGACCGTCGACAGCGGCCGGATCCTAATCGGCGGGATGCCGATCGGCCATCGGGATTCCAGTGGCACCAAGAAGGTGAGCACCGCCGAGCTGGCCCGCCGTCGGCGCGAGATCGGGTTCGTCTTCCAGCACTTCAACCTGTTCCCGCACATGACCGCCGCGGAGAACGTCTGGAACGGGCCGGTGCGCGTGCTCGGGGTGGCCAAGGACGAGGCGCGTCGCGACGCCATTGCGCTGTTGGGCCGGGTGGGTCTGGCCGACAAGGCCGATGCCCGTCCCAGCCAGCTCTCCGGGGGACAGCAACAACGGGTGGCGATCGCCCGCGCGTTGGCGATGCGGCCCAAGGTCATGCTGTTCGACGAACCCACCAGCGCCTTGGACGTCGAGATGGTCGGCGAGGTCCTGGCGGTGATGCGTGAGCTTGCCGACGAGCACATGACCATGGTGGTCGTCACACACGAGATGAGGTTCGCCAGGGACGCCGCTGACCGTATCGTCGTCATGGACGGCGGCCGAGTCATTGAGGACGCGCCACCGGAGCGACTGTTCGCCGATCCGCAGCATGACCGCACCAAGGCGTTTCTTTCCACCATCCGCTGAAGGAGTGAAACTTTCGTGTCTGCCGCGCTTGGCGGGCAGCCAGTAGTGGCAGCACTGGCAACCCCGCACGCCCTGGCCACCGATGCCGGGATCGCGATCCTGCGCGGAGGTGGCACCGCCATCGACGCCGCGATCGCCGCCGCCGCTGTGCTGACCGTGGTCTACCCGCACAACGTCGCCCTCGGCGGCGATCTGTTCGCGCTGATCCGAACCCCGGACGGTGCAGTGACCTGCCTCAACGCCTCCGGGTGGGCCGGTGCCGCGGTGGATGCCGCCGCCCTGCGCGCCGAGCACGGCGATTGGTTGCCGGCCCGGGGTGCGGCCGCGGTGACGGTGCCGGGCGGGGTACGAGGGTGGGAGGCCATGCGCCGCTTGGGTTCCCGGGTCTCATGGAGTTCGACGCTGTGCGCCGCAGAGACGGCTGCCCGCGACGGCGTGCCGGTGCCGGCGTCGCTGGCCACCCACATCGACGATCCCGAGAATTGCGATCTGATCGGCACCGTCGACTTCGACCGGGTGTTCCGCCCGTACGGCGCACCGATGCGGGTCGGCGAGTTGTTCCGGCAGCCGGCCCTGGCCGACACATTGGCGACGCTGCGCTCCGAGGGACCCGATGAGTTCTACAGCGGCGGGCTCGCGCAACGCGCCGTCGGCTACCTGCGTACCCACCAGTCCTGGGTGACCGAAGGCGATTTCGCCGATTTCCAGGTCGAGGTCGTCGAGCCGTTGCAGGCTGAGTTCGGTGACCTGACCGTGCTGACGAGCCCGCCCAACAGTCAGGGCTTTCTGCTGCTGCATGCGCTCGGCGCGGTGCATGCCAGCGGGCTGCGCGACCCGGTCGGGGACGGTATGGGTCAGTTGCTGCAGGCCTTCCACCGCGGCAACGGGATTCGCGACAGCCGACTCGCCGACCCGCGGCACGCCACCGTCGACGTCGCCGCGATGCTGGGCAACCCCGGGCCGGTGAGCCGGCCGCCGGGCGTGCCCCGCGGGGACACCGTGGGTATCGCCGTCGCCGACGGCGAGGGATACGCGGTGTCACTCATCCAGAGCGTCTATCACGCGTTCGGGTCCGGACTGATCGACCCAATCACCGGTGTGCTGTTCCACAATCGCGGTTGTGGGTTCAGCCTGGAGCCGTCATCGCCGAATGTGATCGCGCCGCGAAAGCGCCCGGCGCACACACTGATGCCGGCGATGACGTTGCGGCAGGGCAAGATCGGCCACGTGTTGTCGACCATGGGCGGGCAGGGCCAGCCACAGATCCTCGGCCAGATCCTGCTGCGGGCACTCGGCGGCGCCACGGCGGTCGAAGCGGTTGCCGCGCCCCGCGCCATCGTCGGCGCCCAATGCGGCGGCGGCCCGGACAGCGTGACGGTCGAGGCCGACCTGGCCCCGGCCGCGCAGGCGTCGATCCGTGCGGCTGGCTTCACCGCGACCGAAGTTCCGCCGCGGACCGAGGCTCTCGGTCAGGCCAACGTGGTCTTCGTCGATTCCGCCGGGTCGATGACGGCAGCGTCGGATCCCCGGTCGGATGGCGCCGCGGTGGTGGCACACTACCCGCGCCCGCAGCCGTGAGCGGCCTGGTGCGCGCGCATCTGCAGCTGTGGCTGATGCTCGCGCTCACCTTCGTCACCGGATTGCTGGACGCCGTGGGGTATCTCGCCCTGGACCGGGTCTTCACCGGGAACATGACCGGCAATGTGGTGATCCTCGGGATGGGCATGGCCGGTGAGGACGAACTGCCCGTCGCCGGACCGCTGGTGGCGCTGGCCGCCTACGTGATCGGCGCCGCCGTGGTGGGCCGCCTGCTGCAACGCCACCCCGGTGGCTGGCGGCCGGTCGTCACCGCCGTGTTCGCCACCAGTGCGGTGGTGCTCGCCGCCGCGGCCACGGTGCTGACGCTCGTCCGGGTCGACGGTGAGTCGGCGGTCGGCGTCGGCGTCGCCGCCACGCTGGCGACGCTGATGGGCGCCCAGGCGGCCACGGCGCGGATGCTCGCCGTCGCCGACATCACCACGGTCGTGGTCACGTCCACGCTCACCGCCTATGCCAGCGAGACGCTGTTCGGCCCCGGCATGACGTGGCTGACGCACCGCCGGTTGTGGGCCGTCGTGGTGATCATCGCCGGCGCGTTCTGCGGCGCCTCGTTGCTGCGTCTCGACGCCGGCTACCCGGTCTACCTGGCGGCCGCCATCACCATCGCGGTCGCGGTGGCCGGCCACCGGATGTGGCCCCGCAAGGAGCTGTCCTAAGCCTGCGGCCCCCGGGTGAACTCTTCGCCGGTCTCCGGGTTGAGGGCGGTCTCGCCCGGCGGGAGGTTCGACAGGTCGGGGGAGATGACCGTCGGCATGTCTCCGGAGTCCGGCAGGCCGAAGTGCGCCTCAACGGCGGTCGCCGGCGTCAGCACCAGGTCGGCGCTCGAACGCCGGGACAGGGTGCGGCCCCGGAAGAAGTCGGGAGACATCAGCCACCAGACCCCCATCAGGATCACGCCCAGCACCAGCGCTCCGATGCCCACGACCGCGACCGCGCCGAAGCCGAAGATCGTGACGTTGTTGCCGTCGGCGTCGGTCAGCCAGTCCGGCTTGGCGTACTGGATCAGCCCGTAGGCGAACACCACCAGCAGGATCAGGCCGCCGAGCAGGGGCACCACCCCGCGCATGACGAAGTCGCGCCCCGAGGCGGTCAGGTCTTTGCGGTAGAACCACGCGCAGGCGAACCCGGTGAGGCCGTAGTAGAAGGCGATCATCAGGCCGACCGAGCCGATCAGCGCCGACAGCAGGTTGGAGCTGATCAACGTGAACAGCACGTAGAACCCGATGGACACCGCGCCCATGACGATGGTCGAGGTGGTGGGGGTCAGGTAGGTGCGGTGGATCTTGGCGAACGACTGCGGCAGCGCGCGGTAGACACCCATCGACAGCGTGGTGCGGGCGGTGGGCAGGATCGTCGTCTGGGTGGACGCCGACGCCGAGGTCAGGATCGACGCGGACAGCAGCAGCAGGCCGATGTGTCCGAGCACGCTGTCGCCGAACAGATCCGGGCCGATCGCGGCGAACGCGTCGGCGGCGTTGTCCGGGTTGCCCAGGCCGATGCCGTCGGTTCCGGTGCCCGCGAACGCGATGGCCGCCACGCTGACGAGCGCGTACGTCGCCAGCAGCAGGAAGGTCGAGATGACCGCGGCGCGTCCCGGCGTGGTGCCGGGGTCCTCGGATTCCTCATTGCACGCCACCGCGGTATCCCAGCCCCAGTAGATGAAGATCGCCGTGAGGATTGCCGGGGCGATCACGGTCCCGAAGTCCAGGCCGCCGGGCCAGAACCAGGACAGCGACGGGTGTAGCGAGTAGGTCTCCGCCTTGCCGGCGTACACCTTGATCAACGCCACGATCGAGAACACCACCAACACCACGAGCTCGATGCCGAGCAGGCCGTACTGGATGCGCGCCGACACCTCGATGCCGCGGTAGCAGATGTAGGTCATCACGATGATCCAGATGACTCCGGCCACCGTCGACCACAGGGTGCTGTTGGCCAGGTCGGCCGCCGAGTGCCAGCCGAGGTCACCGACGAACGTGAACGAGTAGGCGCCGGCGATCTGGGCGAGGTTGGCCATCACGATGACGTCGGCGGCGATGATGCCCCAGCCGCCGAGCCAGCCGATCAGCGGACCGAACGCCCGGGATGCCCAGGTGAACGTGGTCCCGCAGTCCGGCTCGGCCTTGTTCAATTCCTGGTAGGCGACCGCGATCATGTACATCGGGATGAACGCGATCAGCACGATCGCCGGGGCCTTCACGCCGGCCAGCAGCGCTCCGCCGCTGGCCACGATCAGCCCGAGCGTCGCCGCCAGGGAATATGCCGGCGCCGTCGAGGCCATGCCGACGACGATGCTGGACACCAGCCCCAGCGCACCGCCCTTGAGGCCTTTGCTCTCGACGGTCGACGGGGCCGGGCCTCCGGGTTCGAGGGTGAGCTCACCTTTACTCATGGCATCTCCTGCTTAAACGCCTGAATGAAACGAGACGAGACTACGGTTTCAGTCGCCAGGATGCGGAGATTCTGCGGAATTGTTTTCCTGGAGGTAACAGATCGATGGAATCGGTGGCTAGGTCGCCCAGGGGACTCGGCAGCTGTCGCCGGACCCGAATCCCTGCTCCGTGATGCCCAGCGCCGAGTTCATCCGGGCGCGCATGTTCTCGATACCGACCTGGTAGGTCAGCTCGATCACCCCGTCGGCGCCGAAGCGCCGACGCAGATCGTGGACCTGTTCATCGGTGATCGTGTGTGGGTCCTTCGTCATGGCATCGGCGTAGGCGATCGCGGCTCGCTCGTCGTCGGAGTAGAGGGGCGAGGTGGCGTAGTCGTCGATGTGCTCCAGGCGCTCGAGGTCGAGTCCTTCGAGGCGCATCAGCATCTGCCCGAAGTCCACGCACCACGAGCAGCCGACGGTGCGGGCCGTCCAGAACACCGCGAGTTCGCGGATGTCGGCGGGCAGCGCCTTCGAGGCGTTCTGCAGCAGCCCTTCGTGGACCGCGTTGGCGACCATCAGGCGGGTGTGATGGGCGTAGACGGCGAACGGTTCGGGGACCTCGCCGAAGCGTCGCTTGGCCCAGCGGTACATCAGTCGGGTCAGCAGTGGAGCCTTGTCCGGGGTGAGGGGTTCCAGTCGTGCCTTATTGCTCATGTCCTCTAGATGCTTTCGGGGCCGGAAATGTGACACCCCGATACCGAGCATTAATGAGTTGACGGACTAACTATTCGGCTAGGGTGCTGACTTGTGGATTTCGACCTCGACGCCGAACAGCGCGCGTGGTTGGCGGAGGTGCGGGAATTCCTGCGGGAGAACGTCACTGACGCCCTTCGCGCCGAGATCGCCGAACACAATCTGGAGCACCAGGGCGGCGAGGTCGCGGCGTTTCGCCGCAAACTCGGCGCCAAGGGCTGGTTCGGCCTGAACTGGCCTGCGGAGTACGGCGGCCTCGGGCTGGGGCCGGTGCACCTGCACCTGCTGATGACCGAGTTCGAGTACTGGGGTGCGCCGGGCCCGGATCTGACCGTCACCTCGATCGCGCCGATGATCATGCGGCACGGCACCGAGCAGAACAAGCGTGAGTTCCTGCCGCTCATCGCGCGCGGCGAGATGACCTGCGCGCTGGGATATTCCGAGCCGGACGCCGGCACCGATCTGGCGTCGCTGCGGACCAAGGCGGTCCGCGACGGTGACGAATGGGTGATCAACGGATCCAAGATCTGGAACAGCGGAGCTCAGCGGTCCACCCACGAATGGCTCTGCGTGCGCACCGATCCGCAGGCCCAGCGACACCGGGGAATCTCGGTGATCGTCGTCCCCGTGGACAGTCCCGGTGTCCGGATCCGCCCGCTGATCGCGTGGTCCGGTTACCGGACCAACGAGGTCTTCTTCGACGACGTGCGGGTACCGGTGACCAACCTGATCGGGGAGGAGAACCGCGGCTGGTCCTACATCACCGGCGCCCTCGATCTGGAGCGCGGTGCGCTGACCAACGCCGGGGACCTGCGGCGTGCACTCGACGAGTTGCAGGTGCTGGCACGGATGCCGCGCCGTGACGGCACCGTGCCTATCGACAATCCCGGTTTCCGCCGCAGGCTGGCCCAGGCCGAGGCCGACGTCGAGGTCGCCGGGCTGATGGGCTACGAGGCGTCGTCGTTGTTGGCCGGTGGGGTGATCCCCACCGTGGAAGTCAGCGTCGAGAAGGTCTTCAGCAGCGAATTGCGACAGCGCATCGCCGACCTCGGTATCGACCTGCTCGGAGCCGAAGGCCTGCTCGCGCACCGAAATTCGGAGGCGCCGGCCGGCGGCCGATTCGAGAAGCTCTACCGGTTTGCGCCCCTCATGCGCTTCGGCGGCGGTACCAACGAGGTACTCCGCGACGTCATCGCCCAGCGCGGCAACAGCATGCCCTCCTACGGACGGTGAGATGAAACTCGTTCCCTCGCAAGATGATCGCGATCTGGAAGCCAGTCTGCGCGGCCTGCTGGCCGCAGGCCGCGCCGATCTGTGGGGCGACCTCGCCACGGCCGGGGTGATGGGACTGGGGCTGCCGGAAGCCTACGGCGGCTCCGGCGGATCCCTGTCGGATCTCGGAATCTTCGCCCGCGAAGCGGGCCGGGCCCTGTGCCCGATGCGGGTGCACAGCACCGCGATCGCCGCGCACGCCCTGCACATCCTCGGCGGCGAGAAGTCCTGCGTGACGTGGCTGCCCGATCTGACCGCCGGACGGATCTCCGCCACCACAGCGCTCTGGAATCCGAATGACGCAGCCGATGTGACCGCCACCATGCGCGCCGATCAGGATCGTGACGGCACGTGGCGCCTCACCGGCACAGCCGATTTCGTGAACGACGCGGACACCGCCGACATCGTCGTCGTGTCCGGATTCGACCGGTCCGGCAACACCGTCGGGTTCGTCGTCCGGCTGCACAACGACGGCGTGACGCTGCGGCCACTGGCGTTGATGGGCGGCCACCGTGCCTCCGTGCTGCGCTTCGACGATGTGCCGGTCGACGATGTCCTCAACGACGGCGCCGCGTTGGGCCGCGACGAGCTCCGTCGTACCGCCAACGCGGCGGTGGCGTTGACGGCGCTCGATCTCGTCGGCGTCGGCGAGGCGGTGCTCGAACGCACCGTGCGCTACACCACCGTGCGCCACCAGTTCGGCCGACCGATCGCCTCCTTCCAGGCCGCCCAGCACATCGTGGCCGATATGCACATCGCGCTGGCGGCGGCCCGGCTGGCCGCGCGGTCCGCCATAGCCGCGATCAGCCAGGGCCGCAGCGCCGTTCGGGAAACTGCGATCGCTCGCATCCAGTCCGCCACGGCGGCCAAGTGGGCGACCCTCGACGCCCATCAATTGCACGGCGGGATGGGATACGTCGTGGAGACCGACCTCTACCTGTGGTCGGAACGTGCCAGGGTGCTCTCCACGCTGGGCGGCGGTGCCGACATCGCCGCAGCCTGGTTGGACGAGGACGAGGTCAGCCGCGCTGCCGTCGGTGACCGGCTGCGGCGCAAGGACGGCCGGTGACCGAAAGTCTGATCGACCCGGAGACGGCGGCGCGCGTCGGCACCGTCGCGGCCACCGCCACCGGCGAGGTGATCCGCCGGGACTGGCAACGCTGGGCTGCCGCCGTCGGCGATCACAACCCGCTGTGGTTCGACCCGGACTATGCCCGCGCCAACGGGTACCGCGACGTCATCTGCCCACCGCTGTATCTGCAATACGCCGTCCTCGGCGTCAGCCCGCTGTCCGCCCTTCGCCAGGACGGGTCGTCGGGTGCGGTCTCGGGCAGTCTGGCCTTCCCGAAGGCGCCGCGGCGGATGGCCGGTGGCGAGAGCACCACCTTTCACCTGCCCGCCTATCACCGCGACGAGATCGAGATGGTCCGCACCATCGATTCGGTCGTGGAAAAAGATGGCCGCTCAGGGCGATTCGTTCTGGTCACCTGGCACACCGTCTACCGCAACCAGCACGGCGAGCTGCTCGCCGAGGCGTCCACGTCGATGATTGCGCGCCCATGAGCCAGTTGTTCTTCGACGACGTCGAGCCCGGCGACCGGATACCGGAGCTCACCGTCACCGTCGACGAGACGCAGATGTTCTTCTTCAGCGCCGCCACCTACAACGGCCATCGCATTCACTACGACAAGCAGTGGGCACGCGACGCAGAGGGGTACGACGACATCCTGGTGCAGGGACCGTTGCAGGCCGCGCTGCTGGCCCGCGCGATCACCGACTGGATCGGCGGACGCGGCAGGCTGGTGAACTATTCGGTGCAGAACCGCGCAGTGGCATTCCCCGGACAGCCGCTGACCTTCGCAGGCACGGTCACCGCCAAACGGATCGAGGCGAACCGCGGATTGGTGGACCTGGAGATCGCGGGCAGGCGTGACGCGGAGGTTCTGATGCCCGGCACCGCAACGGTGGAATTACCTCGCAGACTTGGGGATTGTTGATGAAGCTGGCCGGTGAGGCGGCGATCGTCGGGATCGCCGAGCTGCCCGCCGAACGCAAGCCGACCGGCCCCGGATCGTTCACCCTTGACCAGTACGCGGCGCTGACGAAGCTCGTGCTGGACGACGCCGGGCTGGACGCGAGCGTGGTCAACGGGCTGATCTCGCACGGCCTGGCCGAATCGGACATGTTCGTGCCGGCGACCTTGAGTGAATACCTGGGGTTGCCCATCGATTTCGGTGAGCGGGTAGACCTCGGCGGTGCAACGTCGGCCGCGATGGTGTGGCGTGCGGCGGTCGCCGTCGAGCTCGGGTTGTGCGACGCGGTGCTGGCCGTGCTGCCCGGGTCCCGTGCCCTGCCCCGATCGGCTCGGCGTGAGCCGGTCGCGCCGAGCTGGTACGGGGCGTCGAGCAACAACTACGGATCGCCGCAGGCCGAATACGAGATCCCGTACGGCAACGTCGGGCAGAACGCCCCGTTCGCCCAGATCGCCCAACGCTACGGGGCGCAGTACGGTTACGACCCATCGGCGCTGGCCAAGATCGTGGTGGACCAGCGCACCAACGCCTGTGCGCATCCCGGCGCGGTGTTCCACGGCAAGCCGCTCACCGAGGCGGATGTGCTCGCCAGCCCGATGATCGCCGACCCGATCCGCATGCTGGAGATCGTCATGCCCGTCCACGGCGGTACCGGGGTGTTGATCGCCAATTCCGACGTTGCCCGCAAGAGTCGTCATCGTCCGGTGTGGGTCAAGGGTTTCGGTGAGCACATCGCCTTCAAGACCACGACATACGCCCATGATCCGATGGTCACGCCCATCGCCCGCTCAGCCGAGCGGGCGTTCGCGATGGCCGGGCTCACACCCGCCGACGTTGACATCGCGTCGGTCTACGACTGCTACACGATCACGGTGCTGATGACTCTGGAAGACGCCGGATTCTGTCCGAAGGGCCACGGCATGAGCTGGATCAAGGACCGCGACCTCACCTTCCGCGGCGACTTCCCACTCAACACCGCAGGCGGCCAGCTGTCCTATGGCCAGGCCGGGATGTCCGGGGGGATGCACCATGTGGTCGACGCCGCCCGCCAGTTGATGGGCCGCTCGGCGGCGGCGCAGGTACCCGACGCCAATACCGCGTTCGTCGCCGGGACCGGTGGAATCATGAGCGAGCAGGTGGCATTGGTGTTGGGAGGCGACTGATGGCCGAGCCGATGCCCGTTCCCGAACCCACGCCGGTGTCGCAACCGTTCTGGGATGCACTGGCCCAGCACCGGATCCTGGTGCAGTATTCACCCTCGGCAGGCCGCTACGTGTTCTATCCGCGCACGCTGGCACCGGGAACCCTGGCCGACGATCTCCAGTGGCGCGAGATCGACGGTGCCGCAACGCTGTACACGTACACGGTCGCTCGCCGACCGACCGGTCCGCCGTGGGCTGATGCGCTGCCGCAGCTTCCCGCGGTCGTGCAGTGGGACGTCGGGCCGCGGTTCTCCACCGAGTTGGTGGATGTCGACCCCGAGAACGTCCGGATCGGGATGCGCGTCGCCCCGGTATTCTACGACCTCCCCGGCACCGGAATGACCCTGCTGCGTTATCGACCCACATGATCGATACCGTCCAGAAGCTGTTGCGCACCCGCACCGATGACGATTCCGTCGCGGTGATCTCACCCGAGCGCACCTGGACGTGGCGTCAATACCTGGCCGACGCCGCGGCCGAGGCCTCCGCCATGTTGGCCCTGCTTGATCCGGCACGGCCCATGCATGTCGGTGCGCTGATGACGAATTCGCCGGCCTATGTGCGGTCGATGGCCGCCGCGGCGCTCGGCGGCTACGTGCTGTGCGGTATCAACACCACCCGCCGTGGTGCGGGCCTGGTGTCGGACATCACGCGCTCGGATTGCCAGCTGCTATTGGTCGATGACGATCATGCCGCGTTGATCGACGGGCTGGACCTCACCGGCGTCACGGTGCTGAACGTCGCGGGCCGGCGCTACGCCGATGCCGTCATGAATGCGAAACCTCTTGTGCCGCAAGAGGTCACCGGCACGGACCCGTTCATGATGATCTTCACCTCCGGTACCAGCGGCAACCCCAAGGCGGTGCCCTTCGTCCACACGATGAGCGTGATGTGCGGTCTGAGCCTGGTGGCTCAGATGGACATCACCGCCGATGACGTGTGCTACCTCGCGATGCCGCTGTTCCACTCCAACGGGGTGGCCGTCGGCTTCTCGGTGGCGGTCACCGCCGGAGCGGCGATGGTGCCGGTGAAGTTCTCCGTGTCACGGTTGCTGCCGGACCTACGCCGCTACGGCGTGACTTTCATGAATTACGTCGGTAAGCCGCTGGCGCTGGTGCTGGCCACCCCCGAGCGTCCCGACGACGCCGACAACCCGCTGCGCATCATGTACGGCAACGAGGCCACCGAACGCGATATCGCGGAATTCTCACGGCGTTTCGGCTGCCGCATCATCGACGGATTCGGCTCCAGCGAGTTCGCGGTCGTCGTGGTCCGCGAGGACGGTACCCCACCCGGCTCGATCGGCAAGGGCTGGGGCGGGGTGTCGATCTATGATCCCGATACCGTGACCGAGTGTGCCACCGCAGTTTTCGACGACAACGGTGCTCTGCTCAATGCCGACGACGCGGTGGGGGAGTTGGTCAACACCACCGGGTCCGGACCGTTCACCGGCTACTACAACGACCCGGCGGCCACCTCCGAGCGCCTGCGGCACGGCATGTACTGGACCGGTGACCTGGCCTACCGCGACGCCGGCGGCTGGATCTATCTCGCAGGCCGGACCTCGGACTGGATGCGGGTCGACGGAGAGAACATGGCCGCCGCACCGATCGAACGGATCATGCTGCGCCTGCCGCAGCTCAACCAGGTCGCGGTGTACGCCGTGCCCGACGAGCGGGTGGGCGATCAGGTGATGGCGGCAATTGTTCTGCGCCACGGTGAGTCACTGACGCCCGCGCAGCTCGAGGAGTTCCTGGCCGCCCAGCCCGATCTGTCGCCGAAGGCGTGGCCGAGCTTCGTCCGCATCAACGACGACCTGCCGCAGACTGCGACCAACAAGATCCTCAAGCGGGAACTGAGCGCCGCGGGGGTGACCGCCGGCGACGGTGTGTTGTGGCAGCGGGCCGCCAGGTCGACCAGCTACCGGGTGGTCGGTTAGACCATGGTGTGATCCACGATCGTGCCGACTCCGGTGGCATCAGTCACCGTGGCATTGGCCGGACCGGACAGCACGACTGTGAACGTCTCGGTGTTCTCTGCCGCTGAATCGCCGAGCACCGTCACCGCAACGGTTTTGCTCGTCTCACCGGGTAGGAACGTCACCGTTCCGGCAGCGCCGACGAAGTCGCTGCCCGCGATGGCCGAGCCGCCCGAGGTGGTGTAGTGCACGGTGACGGTCTGGTCCGATGCAGCGCTCAGCGTCACGGTGAACGTGGCCACCGAAGTGCCTGTGCGGTCGTTGAAGGCGAACTGGATGGGCTTGAGGTAGGTCAACTTGTTCGGATCGACCGTTGTCCAGTCGTCGGTCAGGATGCCGCCGTTGTCCACGAAGCTGGCATTCCACGCCCAGTACGTCCAGCTGATGGGCTCGTCGCCGGCCGGGATGTCGATGGTTCCGTTGTTGTCGAAATCGCCGGACAGGTAGGAGGTAAGGGCCTCAAACCAGATGATGTCCTTCTGGTCGGTCAGGCCGGTACCGAACTCGCCGAGATAGATCGGCGCGATGTTGTCTTGGTAGATGTAGCCCCAGCGTTGGTGAAGACGTCCGGCAGCCCGGCGCCGAAATCGTCACCGGTGAACCAGGTCTGGGGAAACAGCGAGTTCGGGTAATCGTGCGGCGAGTAGACCACGCGGTTGGGTACGTTCAGCACGATCGGACGATCCCGGACGCCCATCAGATTGCCGCCCCACCAATAGAATTGGTCGTGGTAAACGCCGATGCCCTCGACCATGATCAACAGGTCGGGGTTGACGGCGAGGATCGCGTTGCCTGCTCGTTCGGCGGCGCGGGCCCAGTCGTCCGCGCCGCCGCCGCCCCACGTGCAGTTGTACGGTTCGTTGTGCAGGTCGACGCCGATCACGGTCGGGTTCCCGGCGTAGCGCGCAACCAGCGTCACCCAGTCGTTGACCCAGTCCGTCTCGCTGTATTTGTCGTCGTACCAGAGGCCGTTGGCCGTGGTGCTGATGCCCGCGTCGTTGCGATGATGGTCGAGAATGATTTTGAGGCCGATCTCGCCCGCGTAGTCGATGACCTTGTCCATCACCTGGATCGACGTCAGGCCTTGCAGATCGGGGTTGATGTTGAAATCGATGCTGTCGCCCGGAATCTGGCCATGCAGGACGTCCTGGGAGTAGGGCAGCCGGATGGTATTGAAACCCTCGCTGACCATCTGGTCCATCATGTCTTTGTAGTTGCGTGTCCACAGTCCGTCCGGGACACCGTTGTAGCCTTCGAAGCCGTACCAGTTGACGCCGGCGATCTGCACCGGATTGCCTGCGGCGTCCAGGATTTGGTTACCGCTGGTGTGCCAGAAGCCGGCACCGACGCGCGTGCCGGTGGGTTCGGTTGCGGTGGCATCGGAGATGCTCAGCCGGGGCGGCTGGGGACCGATCGCCGCCACCGTGATGGTCGCGGTGGTGGTGCCGGCGGTCTTCGGGGAGAACAGCGAAGCCAAGCCGTGCAGGCCCGTTCCGCGATCGATGACGGCGACGACGAACTGCGCGGTGTCCCCGGGCTGCATCGGCGCGCCGGGCGTGTAGACGAACGTGCCGTGACCGTCGATGGTCACCGTCCCCGACGTCGGCTGCTGCTTGATCTTGTATGCCAGTGGGTCGCCCTCGGGATCCGTCGCGCCGATGTTGCCGGTGATGGCATTGCCCGCGGTGAGGCTGTTGTTGGTCTGGTCGTAGTCGATCGTCGGCGCCTTGTTGAACAGCGTGTGCTCGAACTCGCGGCGCGCGAACGTCAGCGCGCCTAGGACCGCCGAGACCACCGATTCGACGGGGTTCGGTTTCCGTGCGGCCACCGCGGGCGCGGTCCTGACGGTGCTGCGTGGTTTGGCAGCTGCGCGGGCCGGCGAGGCGACACCGCTTTTGGGTTTGGCGTGGCCGACGCTGTGCGACGAGCTGTTCGAATGGCTCGAATCGGGCGAATCAGCACCGGCGACGGCGGGGCAGCTCAGGGCCAGGCAGGCACCCACGGCCACTGCCAAGCCGCCAGTGCGGCCCCACCCGATCGCCGATGGCATGAGTCCCCCCCGACTCGGAGCGAACTGCCATTCTGCGCGCGCGGCGACCCCGCAGGCAAGGCTCGAATTGGTTACGGACGCATCAGCGCGCGAACATCAGCGCGCGCTTGACCTCCTGGATCGCCTTGGTGACCTCGATACCGCGCGGGCAGGCGTCGGTGCAATTGAACGTGGTGCGGCAGCGCCAGACCCCGTCGACGTCGTTGAGGATGTCCAGGCGCTCGGCGGCGCCCTCGTCGCGGCTGTCGAAGATGAACCGGTGCGCGTTCACGATCGCGGCGGGCCCGAAGTACGACCCTTCGCTCCAGTACACCGGGCAGCTGGTGGTGCAGCAGGCGCACAGGATGCACTTGGTGGTGTCGTCGTAGCGGGCCCGGTCGGTCGGACTCTGGATCCGTTCCCGGGTGGGGGCGTTGCCCGAGGTGATCAGGTAGGGCTTGACCGCGCGGTACGCGTCGAAGAACGGCTCCATGTTGACCACCAGGTCCTTTTCCACGGCCAGGCCGCGGATCGGTTCGATGGTGATCGTGAGCGGCTTGTCCTTCTTGGGCAGCAGGTCGCGCATCAGCACCTTGCACGCCAGCCGGTTGACACCGTTGATCCGCATCGCGTCCGACCCGCAGACGCCGTGGGCGCAGGAGCGGCGAAACGTCAGCGTGCCGTCCAGGTAGCTCTTCACGTAGATCAGCAGATTCAACAACCGGTCCGACGGCAGGCAGGGCACCCGGAAGCTCTGGTAGCCGGCACTGTCGGGATTTTCCGGGTTGAACCGCGCGATCTTGAGCGTCACCATCACCGCGCCGTCCGGAATCGGCGGCAGCGCGGGCTCTTTGACGTCAGGTGCGATCGTCATCAGTACTTACGCTCCATCGGCTCGTAGCGGGTCTGCACGACGGGCTTGTAGTCCAGCCGGATGTCGCTGAGCAGATCCGACCCTTCCTTGTACGCCATCGTGTGCCGCATGTAGTTGGTGTCGTCGCGGTTGGGGTAGTCCTCGCGGGCGTGGCCGCCGCGGGATTCCTTGCGGTTCAACGCACCGACGACCGTGACCTCGGCCAGCTCCAGTAGGAACCCCAGCTCGATGGCCTCGAGAAGGTCGCTGTTGTACCGCTTTCCCTTGTCGTGCACGCTGATTCGGGCGTAGCGCTCCTTGAGGGAGTGGATGTCGGTGAGTGCCTGCTTGAGGGTTTCCTCGGTGCGGAACACCGCGGCGTTGTTGTCCATCGACTGCTGCAGCGCGGTGCGGATGTCGGCCACCCGCTCGTTGCCGTGCTCGCTGAGGATGTCGGACACCCAGTTCACCACCATGCCGGCCGGTTGCTCGGGCATGTCGACGAAATCGTGGCCGAGGGCGTAGTTCGCGGCCGAGATCCCGGCGCGACGGCCGAAGACGTTGATGTCCAGCAGCGAGTTGGTGCCGAGGCGATTCGCGCCGTGCACCGACACGCATGCGCATTCGCCCGCGGCGTAGAGGCCGGGCACCGTGGTGTTGTTGTCCCGCAACACCTGTCCGGTGATCGTGGTCGGGATGCCGCCCATCACGTAGTGGCAGGTGGGGTAGACCGGCACCAGTTCCTTGACCGGGTCCACGCCGAGATAGGTGCGGGCGAACTCGGTGATGTCGGGCAGCTTGGCTTCCAGTACGTCCGCGCCGAGGTGGCGCACGTCGATGTAGACGTAGTCCTTGTGCGGTCCGGCGCCGCGGCCCTCCAGAACCTCGAGCACCATCGAGCGGGCGACGATGTCGCGGGGCGCCAGGTCGACGATGGTGGGGGCGTAGCGCTCCATGAAGCGTTCGCCTTCGCCGTTGAGCAGCCGGCCGCCCTCGCCGCGGACGGCTTCGGAGATGAGGATCCCCAAGCCGGCCAGACCGGTCGGATGGAACTGGTGAAACTCCATGTCCTCCAAGGGAAGTCCCTTGCGGAAGACGATGCCCAAGCCGTCGCCGGTCAGCGTGTGCGCATTGGAGGTGGTCTTGTACATCCGGCCCGAACCGCCGGTGGCGAACACGATGGCCTTGGCGTGGAAGACATGAATATCGCCTGTCGCCAATTCGTAGGCCACCACACCGCTGGCCACCGGGCCGCCGGGGGTTTCGGTCAACACCAGGTCGAGCGCGTAGAACTCGTTGAAGAACTCCACGTCATGCTTGACGCAGTTTTGGTACAGCGTCTGCAGGATCATGTGGCCGGTGCGGTCGGCGGCATAGCAGGCCCGGCGCACCGGAGCCTTGCCGTGGTCGCGGGTGTGCCCGCCGAACCGGCGCTGATCGATGCGGCCCTCGGGGGTGCGGTTGAACGGCATCCCCATCTTCTCGAGATCGAGCACCGCGTCGATGGCTTCCTTGCACATGATCTCGACGGCGTCCTGGTCGGCGAGGTAGTCGCCGCCCTTGACCGTGTCGAAGGTGTGCCACTCCCAGTTGTCCTCTTCGACATTGGCCAGCGCCGCGCACATGCCGCCCTGGGCCGCGCCGGTGTGCGATCGGGTGGGGTACAGCTTGGTCAGCACCGCGGTCCGCGCCCGGGGCCCGGCCTCGACTGCGGCGCGCATGCCTGCCCCGCCTGCCCCGACGATGACCACGTCGTAGCGGTGTTCGGTAATCATTTTCGCCTCGAAGTGCTTCTAGGAGATGTTGGGATTGAAGGTGAGCAGGACGTAGGTGCCCACCACCAACGTGATGAGCATCGAGATCACCAGCAGCGAGTTCAGCCAGAACTTGGTGGAGTCCTTGCGGGCGTAGTCGCCGATGATCGTGCGGATCCCGTTGCCGCCGTGCAGCTGAGCCAGCCACAGCAGCAGCAGGTCCCAGGTCTGCCAGAACGGCGAGGCCCAGCGCTGGGCAACGTAGTTGAAGTCGATCCGGTAGACGCCGCCGTCCCACATCAGCCCGATGAACAGGTGACCAAGCGCCAGAAAGATCAGGACGACGCCGGAGAACCGCATGAACAGCCATGCGTACTTCTCGAAGTTCGGCATGCCGGACCGCCGGCGTGGGGTGCGCGGGTTGTCCAGCCCGGCCGGGCGGTCGTGGCTGCGTTCCAGAATCGGGGCGGGCGGCCCCAGCCGGCTCTCGGGCGCGCTCACAGGAACCGCTCCGCCATGTGCATGCCGATGATCACCAGCGACGGCACCATCACCAGCAGCCAGACCGCGGCCACACCCCACAGCATCTGCCGCTGATGGCGCGGACCCTTCCACCAGAAGTCGATCAGGATGATCCGCACACCGTTGAGCGCGTGGTACAGCAGCGCGGCCACCAGGCCGATCTCCATCAGGCCGATGATCGGGGTCTTGTAGGTCTCGACGACCTCGTTGTAGGCCTGCGGGCTGACCCGTACCAGCGCGGTGTCCAGGACGTGGACGAAGAGGAAGAAGAAGATCGTGGTGCCGGTGATGCGGTGCAGCACCCACGACCACATTCCCGGGTCACCGCGGTAAAGGGTGCGCCGTCGCCTCGTCGACTTGTCGCGTGGGGCCGGCACGACCGGTGCCGCTGTACTCATTCAGCGCCTCCAACACCATCGTTGCGTTATGGATTGGACTCTAACTCCGTTTGTGCGGCCAAAAGAATTACGGTGCAGGGACGAGGTGCGGCTTTCCGGCCTATTCGGCCGGTGTGGCCGGTGGGTGATGAGTAGGGCGAGGCGGTTGGTGAATGCATTCAGTACGGGTGTGGTGGGTGACGCGTGACCACTGAAATCCAATGGAAATCACTGCGGGACAAAGCAATTGCGGCGTCTGCTCTCGCTTATGCGCCGTATTCCGGGTTCCCGGTCGGGGCTGCGGCGCTGGTCGACGACGGTCGGGTGGTCACCGGCTGCAATGTGGAGAATGTCTCATATGGCCTAGGTCTCTGTGCCGAGTGCGCGGTGGTCTGCGCACTGGTTTCCACCGGTGGCGGACGATTGCGGGCCGTGGCGGTCGTGGACGCCACCGGGGCCGCCCTGATGCCCTGCGGGCGATGTCGTCAGTTGCTTCTCGAGCACGGTGGGCCCGAGTTGCTCATCGATCACGCGGAGGCGCCGCGCCGGCTGGCCGAGCTGTTGCCCGACGCGTTCGGCCCCGATGACCTGGCCCGGGTGGAACGGGAAAAGCCGTGACGCAGTTCACATTCGATGCGCCGACGGTCATCCGGATCAAACGTGACGGCGGCCGGTTGAGCGACGAGGCCATCGACTGGGTGATCGACGCCTACACCCACGGCAGGGTCGCCGACGAACAGATGTCGGCGCTGCTGATGGCGATCTTCCTGCGCGGGATGGATCGCGGCGAGATCTCCCGGTGGACTTTCGCGATGATGGCCTCGGGTGAGCGCCTTGACTTCAGCGACCTCGACCGCCCGACGGTGGACAAACACTCCACCGGCGGCGTTGGCGACAAGATCACCATTCCGCTGGTGCCCGTCGTCGCCGCCTGCGGTGCGGCGGTTCCGCAGGCCGCAGGCCGGGGGCTCGGGCACACCGGTGGCACTTTGGACAAGCTGGAGTCGATTCCCGGGTTCACCGCAGAGATCTCCAAAGCCCAAGTGCGCCAGCAGTTGTCCGAGATCGGTGCGGCGATCTTCGCCGCCGGCGAGTTGGCACCCGCGGACCGGAAGATCTACGCGCTGCGGGATGTCACCGGCACGGTGGAGTCGCTGCCGTTGATCGCCAGTTCGGTGATGAGCAAGAAGCTGGCCGAAGGTGCCGACGCACTGGTGCTCGACGTGAAGGTCGGCCGGGGTGCCTTCTTGAAAACGGAAGAGGAGTCCAGGGAACTGGCGGCAACCATGGTGGAGCTGGGTCTGTCCCACGGGGTGCCGACCGTTGCGGTCCTGACCGATATGGATGTCCCACTCGGCCGTACGGTCGGCAATGCCCTGGAGGTCGCCGAGTCGCTCGAGGTGCTGGCCGGCGGTGGCCCCGACGACGTCGTGGAGCTGACGGTCCGGCTGGCGGGGGAGATGCTGGAGTTGGCCGGGATCGACGGTCGCGATCCGGCGCAGACCCTGCGCGACGGCACCGCGATGGATCATTTCCGTGCGCTGGTCGCCGCGCAGGGCGGCGACGTTCACGCCCAGCTTCCGATCGGTGCCCATTCCGAGACCGTGTCGGCACCGCGAGGCGGCACAATGGGTGACATCGACGCTTTGGCGATGGGGCTTGCCGTCTGGCGACTCGGCGCGGGCCGGGCCGCCCCGGGTCAGCCTGTGCAATTCGGCGCAGGCGTGCGCATCCATCGCCGACCCGGTGAGCCGGTCAGCGCGGGCGAGCCGCTGTTCACTCTCTATACCGACACCCCAGAGCGGATCCCCGCCGCGATGGGCGAGCTGGACGGTGCCTTCTCCGTCGTCGACACTGCTCCACCGAAGTCACGCCCGCTCATCATCGATCGGATCGCCCGATGACCACACCACTGACGCTGGAGATGATCGGCCGAGCTCCCAAGGCTCTGCTGCACGACCACCTGGACGGCGGCCTGCGCCCGGCGACGGTCCTCGATATCGCCGGCCAGATCGGCTACGACGGGCTGCCGGCCACCGACGAGGCCGGACTGGCCGAATTCTTCCGCACCGCAGCGCACAGCGGGTCGCTGGTGCGCTACCTGGAACCCTTCGCCCACACCGTCGCGGTCATGCAGACCCCGGAGTCCTTGCATCGAGTGGCGTTCGAATGCGTGGCGGATCTGGCAGCCGACAACGTCGTCTACGCCGAGGTGCGGTTCGCCCCGGAACTGCACATAGACCGCGGGTTGTCCCTCGACGCGGTGGTCGACGCGGTGCTGGCCGGCTTCGCCGACGGGGAGAAGGCCGCCGCAGCCGACGGCCGCCCGATCGTGGTGCGTTGCCTCGTGACCGCGATGCGCCATGCCGCGCGGTCACGGGAGATCGCCGCCCTGGCGATCCGGTTCCGCGACAAGGGCGTGGTCGGGTTCGACATCGCCGGTGCGGAGGCCGGCTATCCCCCCACCCGCCACCTCGACGCATTCGAGTACATGCGAAGTAACAACGCGCGCTTCACGATTCACGCCGGTGAGGCGTTCGGCCTGCCGTCCATCCATGAGGCGCTGGCCTACTGTGGGGCCGACCGGCTTGGCCACGGGGTCCGCATCGTCGACGACATCGAGGTGCGACCGGACGGCACGGCGCGGCTGGGTCCGCTGGCCGCGATCCTGCGTGACAAGCGGGTCCCGCTCGAGCTGTGCCCGAGTTCCAACGTCCAGACCGGTGCGGTGAAGAGCATCGCAGGCCATCCTTTCGACCTGCTCGCGCGCCTGCGGTTCCGCGTCACCGTCAACACCGACAACCGACTGATGAGCGACACCACCATGAGTCAGGAGATGAAGCGGTTGGTCGATGCGTTCGGCTACGGGTGGAGCGATCTGGAGCGGTTCACCATCAACGCGATGAAATCGGCGTTCATCCACTTCGACGAGCGGCTGGCCATCATCGACGAGGTGATCAAGCCGCGCTATGCGGTCTTGATCGGCTGAGGTTCGTCCGAGCCGACGAGCGCCTGGCTGAGTATTCGCAGCGCATCACTGTCGCGCGCGGGGGAGTAGTACACGAACGTGCCTTCGCGCCTGCTTTTCACCAGACCTGCCAACCGCAGCTTGGCCAGGTGCTGACTGACCACGGTCGGCGCCGCCCCGGCCAGTTCGGCAAGGCAGGCCACCGATGACTCGCCCTGCAGCAAGGCCCAGAGCACCTTGATCCGAGTCGGGTCACTGAGCATCCGGAACGTGTCCGCGGCCTGAGTCACCTCATCCTCGGCCGGCATCGAGAACCCCGGAAGCGATGTGTGCACGACGCCAGTCTAACTTCCGTTGGCCCTGGTAGCGCAGACATCTGTGCACCTGTTTGCGAATATGCACGAATATGCAGATAGGCTGGAGCGGTGACTGTCGACTCCGCCGCCCGCATCTGCGAGGAAAACCCGTCCCGTCCGAAGCGGCTTCGGCGGTCGAGCGCGTTGCGGGTGCCGCAGGTGCGGTGGGCGGGACTGGCCACCGGCCTGTTCGTGCTGGGCGCGCTCACGAGTCTCGCGGGTGGACCGTCCTGGCTGTCCTGGCTGCTGTATCTCGTGTGCTACGCCGCAGGCGGCTGGGAGCCGGCCCTGGCGGGCCTGAAAGCGTTGCGGCACAAGACGTTGGACGTCGACCTGCTGATGATCGCCGCGGCGATCGGCGCCGCCGCGATCGGCCAGGTTTTCGACGGCGCCCTGCTGATCGTCATCTTCGCCACCTCCGGCGCGCTCGAGGCGGTCGCCACCCAGCGCACCGAGGATTCGGTCCGCGGACTGCTCGACGTCGCACCCGAGACCGCAACGCGCGTGACCTCCTCCGGCGCCGAGGAGATCGTCGACGCCGCAATTCTCGATGTCGGCGACCTTCTGATGATCCGGCCAGGCGAGCGGATCGGCGGGGACGGCATCGTCGTGGACGGCGCCAGTGAGGTCGACCAGGCCCACATCACCGGCGAACCCCTACCCGCCGACAAGGCTCGGGGTGACGAGGTCTTCGCCGGCACCGTCAACGGCACCGGGTCCCTTCGTGTGCGGGTGAGCCGGCCTGCGGCCGAGACCGTCATCGCGCGGATGGTGGCGATGGTCGCCGAGGCCAGCGCCAGCAAGGCGCGCACCCAGCTCTTCATCGAGAAGGTCGAGCAGCGCTACTCGGTCGGCATGGTGGTCGCCACCGTCGCCCTGCTGGTGGTCCCGTTGCTGCTCGGGGCCGACCTGCGATCGGCGCTGCTGCGCGCCATGACGTTCATGATCGTGGCATCCCCGTGCGCGCTGGTGTTGTCGACGATGCCGCCGCTACTCGCCGTCATCGCCAACGCCGGACGCCACGGCGTTCTGGTGAAGTCGGCGGTGGTCCTAGAGAAGCTTGCGACCGTCACCCACGTCGCGTTCGACAAGACCGGCACCCTCACCCACGGCACGCCCCGGCTCAAGCAGATCCGTTCCTTCGACGGCGCGCGCAGCGAGGCGGAGTTGCTCAGCCTGGCGGCGTCGGCCGAGCACCCGTCCGAACATCCGTTGGGGCGCGCCATCGTCGCCGCCGCGCAACTGGCCGGGCTTCCCGTGCGGCAGGCCACCGAGTTCGTCGCCACTCCGGGCCGGGGCGTGCGTGCCCGCGTCGGCGCCGACGTCGTCGACGTCGGCGCTGCCCCTGCGGCCGTCGACGACAGCGGCGACACGGCCGTGGAAGTACGGGTCAACGGGATAGCGGCCGGCGTGCTCACCCTCGCCGACCACGCGCGCGTCGAGGCCGCCGATGCCGTAGCCCGCCTGCGCGCACTCACCGGGACCGAGCCGGTACTGCTGACCGGGGACAATCAGCGCGCGGCCGCGAGCCTGGCCTGCGGCATCGGGATCGTCGACGTCCGGTCGGGGTTGCTCCCCGCGGACAAGGTGACGGCGGTGCGCGGGCTTCAGGGCGACGGCGGCCGGGTCCTGCTCGTGGGCGACGGCATCAATGACGCCCCCGCGATGGCCGCCGCCCACGTCGCCGTCGCGATGGGACGGTCGGGCTCGGACCTGGCGCTGGAGACCGCGGATGCCGTGATCACCCGCGACGACCTGGCCACGTTGCCGACCGTGCTGGCCCTGGCCCGCCGGGCCCGCCGCGTTGTGGCGGCGAACCTGGTCATCGCCGCGTCGTTCATCGTCGTGCTGGTCGCCTGGGACCTCTTCGGCCATCTGCCGCTGCCGCTGGGGGTGGCCGGGCACGAAGGCTCGACGATCCTCGTCGGCCTCAACGGTCTGCGCCTTTTGCGCGACCGCGCCTGGACGGCGAGCTGACTCGCGTCCGCTGTGTTTGCTCAGGTGCGGCACAGAGGCCCGCTTGCCGGGCGCAGTCGGCCAACCGGGCGTACGATCCGAGCCACCTCGTGATACATCTGCGCCTATCAGTGCGATGTAACTTGGTGTGATGTCCAAGCGCGCCGTTTTGAGGGGCGTGTCACCACATAAGCTCCTGACGGGCTTGGGTCGGGTGATCGTTCGCCACCCTCTGCTCGTGATCGCTGCTTGGCTCGTGCTGGCCGGCGCTCTGCTGGCCCTCATCACCCCGCTGGCCGTTGTCGCGGCCCGTAACCCGCCGGATTTCCTGCCCAAAGACGCGCCGGTGCTCGTCTCGGTCAAGAAGATGCAGGACGCCTTCCACGAAGCCGACGCAGGCAATTTCGCCGCCATCATCCTCAGCAATGAGAACGGGCTGACCCCGGCCGACGAGGACGCCTACCGGCGGATCGTCGACAAGCTCAAGGACGACACCAAGAACGTCTCCTCACTCCAGGATTTCGTCCGCACCCCGGAGCTGAAAGAGGTGATGACCAGCAAGGACGGCAAGGCCTGGAACCTGCCGGTCAGCATGACGGGCACCATGGGCACCCCTGAGGGTCAGGAGGCCTACCGGCACGTCATCGACACCGCGAACGAGCAGGCCAAAGGCTCCTCGCTGCAGGTCAACGTGGTCGGTGGCGCCTCGACCATCGAGGACATGAACGCGATCGGCGCCCGCGATCAGCACATGATCGAGATCGCCACGGTCGGGCTGGTTTTCACGATCCTGCTGCTGGTGTATCGAAGTCTGATCGCGATGCTGATGCCGCTGATCACCATCGGCATATCCCTCGTTGTCGCCCAGCAAGCCGTCGCCGGCCTCGGTGAACTCGGGCTCGGGCTCGGCCCTCAGACGATGATGCTGATGACCGGCATGATCATGGGTGCCGGTATCGACTACGGCGTCTTCCTCTACAGCCGGTATCAAGAGCTCACCAAAACCGGGATGGCCTCCGACGATGCCTTGGTGGAGGCGCTGGCGTCCATCGGCGAGGTGATCGCCGGCTCGGCGGGCACCGTCGCGCTGACCTTCTTGGGCATGTCGTTCACCAAGCTGGCCATCTTCTCCACCGTCGGGCCCGCCCTGACCGTGACGATCGTGGTCGGCTTCCTGGCCTCGATCACGTTGCTGCCGGCCTTCATCGTGCTGGCCGGCCGGCGGGGATGGGTCAAACAGCGCCGCGACATCACCGGCAGGCTGTGGCGCCGCTCCGGTGTGATGATCGTCCGGCGTCCGGTGCTGTTGCTGGTGACCAGTGTGCTGATCCTAGGTGCGTTGGCCGCCACGACGTCGCTGATGAGGTTCAACTACGACGACCGCAAGAACCTCCCGCAGGACTCCGCGAGCAACCACGCCTACGAGGTGATGGACAAACACTTCCCGATCAGCAGCACGCTGCAGCAGTTCCTGTTCATTGAATCCCCGAACGACCTGCGCACCCCGAAGGCGCTGGCCGATATGGAGCAGATGGCCGCGCGCATCGCGCAGCTGCCCGACATCGACCTCGTGCGCGGTATCACCCGTCCGACCGGGGAGGTGCTCGAGCAGGCCAAGACCACCTATCAGGCCGGTGAAGTCGGCACCAAGCTCGGTGATGCGTCCAATCTGATCCACACCAACGACGACAACCTCAATCTGCTCTCCGGCGGTGCGGGCAAGATGGCCGACGTTCTCGGTCAGATCCGTACCCAGGTGGTCGGATCGATCGCCAGTGTGCGCGGGTTGACCAGCGCGCTGGACGCCATGTCGCAGAAGTACGGCGGGGCCAAGACGCTCGACCAGATCGACAAGACCGCGTCGTTGGTGACCAGCATGCGCTCGCTGGGCGACTCGTTGGGACTGACCATTCTGCGAGTCACGGGCATCGGCGATTGGGCTGCGCCGATGCTCAACGCGCTCAATGTTTCTCCGGTGTGCGACGCGGATCCCGCCTGCGTCAACTCGCGGTCGGATCTGCAGAAGATCGTCGACGTCGCAAACACCCCGGCCGTCAAGTCCGTCGAGGAATTCGCACGGGAACTCTCCAAGACCGATGGGTCGCAGCAGCTCGACCAGGCCGTCCACGAGCTGAGCCAGAACGTCCAGAAGGTGACCTCCGCCGCGCGCTCACTCGGCGTCGGCCAGCCCGGCGGGGTCGAGAAGAAACTCAACGACGCGGTCACCGGCGTCAACACGCTCGCCGACTCGAGTCGTCAACTCGCAGTGGGTGTTCAGACCCTGGTCGACCAGACCCGCAATCTTGGGCAGGGGCTGGACCAGGCGTCGTCGTTCCTGCTGGCGATGAAGCGGGAGGCAGCCGATCCGCCGATGTCGGGGTTCTACATCCCGCCGCAGGTGTTGACGATGGACGAGTTCAAGAAGGCCGCCAAGCTGTTCGTCTCCGAGGACGGCCACTCCGCGCGCTATCTGGTCCAGACCGCCCTCAACCCGTTCAGCACCGCGGCGATGGACCAGACCAAGCTGATCGTCAACACCGCGAACGCGGCCACGCCCAACACGCAGCTCGCGGGTTCCGAGATCTCGATGGTGGGCTTCTCGTCGATCAACGCCAACATCCGGGACTTCTACGACTCCGACTTCGTCTACATCCTGTGCATGACCCTGATCGTGGTCTTCCTGATTCTCGTGGTGTTGCTGCGCGCGATCGTCGCGCCGCTGTATCTGGTGCTCTCGGTGGTGCTGTCCTACGGCGCGGCGCTGGGCATTGGGGTGGTGTTGTTCCAGTTCATCCTCGGCCAGGAATTGGCTTGGGGCGTACCGGGAATCGCATTCATGGTGCTTGTCGCGGTCGGCGCCGACTACAACCTGCTGTTGATATCCCGCATCCGCGACGAGGCGAAATACGGTGTGCGCTCGGCAGTTATCCGCACGGTCGGCGCGACCGGCGGGGTCATCACCTCGGCAGGTCTGATCTTCGCGGCGTCGATGATGGCGCTGACCGTCAGCAGCGTGCTCACCGCCGCGCAGATCGGCTTCGTGATCGGCGTCGGCCTGCTGCTGGACACCTTCCTGGTCCGCACGCTCACCGTTCCGGCCGCCGCCGTGCTGGTCGGCGACGCCAACTGGTGGCCGGCGAAACCGCCGCGGGTCAAGTTCGCGGCCGCCAAGCGTGCGGCTGCGAGCGAGGCGGTGACCGCCCCCGTCGCGGTGCTCGACCACGACGAGACCGACGTGCAGGATTTCGATGACACCGAAGGTGAGGCGGCCTGGGAGGCCGAAGGCGGAGCGACGCGCGACGACTAGAACCGCGGGGTGGGCACCCAGGGCATGAACCGCGCCGCCCAGCTCACCAGGTTGTCCGCGACCGCATCCTCGAGCCGGTATCGGCTGTTCAGCGGGTCATCGGTCCACAGCGACGAAATGACTTGAGCCAGACCGTCGATGCGCAGCAGGTTGAACTCCGAGTCGTCCTCGAGTTTCATCTCGCGCAGCGCCGCCTGATACGGAAGGTCGATGTGCAGCGGCTTGTCCAGCCCATCGAGGGTGAATCCCGCGATGCCGTCGTCGTCCTCGACGCGACGGAGGCTGGCGCCCTTGGGATCTGGGATCGGATGGCCCATCGGGTCGCCGGTCAGCGTCGTCGTGCTGCCGGTCACGGAGAACGACCCCTCCGATTGCCGGTACGGCTCGTGGACCTCGCCGATCCTTCCGCCGCGGAACCGATACTCGATGTCCACGCCGCCCGGGACGCGCCTGCTGCGGGCCGACGTCGGCGCCGACAGTCCGAGCCAGGACCGCACCAGCGCCAACGCGTGGTAGCGATAACCCATCTGCGACATCGCGACTCGGCTGACCTCACCGAGCGCGCCCGACCGGATCGCCTCGCCGACCAGTCGGTACTGCGGCATGTTCATGAAGTCTTCACCGACCCGGATCGGTGCCCACCGGCGGAACTGGGCCAGCCGGGCGAGGTCGTCGAGACGCCCGACGCCGGGGGTGTCGATGACCAGTGCGGCGCCGGGGGCCAGGTGGGCCAGCGACCTCAACACGGCGACGTTGTTCGTCACCGTCACCGACACCAGGGCCAGGTCGATGTCGCCGGGTCGCAACGTCCGGGGATCCTCGATCGCCGGCACATTCCACCGCTCGGCCGCACGGGATGCGTTGGCGAAGGTACGGGAGTGGACTCCGACGACCTCGATGTGGGAGTCGAGCAGGTTCAACGCCGGCAGGAAAGCGTTGCGAACTCGGTATCCGGAACCGACGACCAGCGCGCGGAGCCGGCTACTGGGCTGCGTCACACAACGCCCGCGGCGGCCAGCGCACGGAAGCCGACGGTCTGAGCGCGGATGTAGGCGGCTTGGGCCCGCGACAGCTCGTTGCGCGTCGTCGGAGGCAGCGGGGTGCCTGCCGGGATTTCACCGCGATCGGTCAGCGGGGTGGTGGTGCCCACCCGGTCCGCGTCGATCAGTGCCAGCAGCGCCGGATCGCTCAGGTGCGCGCGGGCGTCGGTGAACTCGGGCAGTCCGATCCGGTCGTTCGGCAGTCCGGCGGGCTGGAACGAGATCTTCAGCACGCGGCGACGCACCGAACCACGGTTCGGTGAGGCGCGATGGAAGTAGGACCGGTTCCACATCGCGGCCGTCCCGATCGGGCCGACGAGCTGCACCGCGTCACCGCCTGCGCGCATCCCGTTGTTGGGCCGGTGCGGGTAGAACTCGAACGCGCCGTCGTCGGCGCCGACCGGTGACAGCAGGATGAAAATGCTGATGAAAGACGGGAAGTCGGGGGTGTAGGACCGGATCGTCTCGGTGTCACGGTGCCAGCCGAGCGGCTTGTCCCGGTGGATGTGCGGCCGGCCCTGGTTGGCGGCGATCTCATAGCTGTGGCAGTGGTACAGCAGGGCCGACGGGTGGATGCCGGCGATGAGCTGACGTACCGGCGCACTGAACAGCTCGGCGAAGATCCCGGTCTCGGCCAGGGCGTCGGCACTCGCGTACGACCGTCGCTCACCGTCGGTTCCGGCGAAGATCGGATCGAGACGACGATTCCAGTCTTCGACCATCTCGACTGGCCACAGTCCGGTGACATCGGCGATGCCCTCGTTTGCCAGCAGGTCCGTCACAGTCAGTGTCGACGTCACCAGTGCTACCTCCCTCAGCGAATTCCGCGCCCCTACGCTACAGGCTATCGGTGCTGGCTGCGAGGGCCATAGGTCACGGCTTGGCGAACACAAACAGCCGGTGCTGGTAGCCGTCGACGTTTGCCCAGTTCTCTTCGTGCAAGCTGGTGTAGCCGCGGTCCCGGAACAGCGTTCGGATGTCTTCTTCCAGGTAGGAGTTGAGCCAGCCCCGGCTGATCCGGTCCACGGCGCCGAGCTTGGTGCGACGGAACTGATCGTTGCTGTCCGGGCAGCCGTAGGAGATCACGGCCCGCGGTACGAACATCGACAGCCAGTCCAGCACCGACGGCACATCCTTGAGGTACTCCAGGACGCCCATGATCACGGCGACGTCGTAGGTGTCCTTGCCCAGGTTCGGCAGTGGCCGCTCGTTGAGATCGCAGACGATCGTTCCCGGTCCGCGGTCGACGAGGTCGGACGGTGTGTAGGTGCAGGACGGGTCGAGGTGCTTCTCGATGGCCCGGGTGCCCGCACCGAACTCGATGACCCGGCTGCCTGCCGGGATCAGTTCGGCGGCCCGCTTCGTGCGGGGTTCCCAGTCCGAGTAGAGGTTCCGGGTGTCGGCCCACCGCTTGTAGTCGGTCTTCTGCCGCAGCGCGGCGATGATCCCCAACTTCGGGATGTGGACGCGGCTCACTGGATGTTCACCCCAACTGTTGTCGTGCCGTGACAGGTTTTCCGAAGGTTAGCACCCCACTCGCAGGTAGCTGGACGTGGTTTGCGGGAGAACCAACGCCGAAGTCAATTTCCGGCCGGCCAAATTCCGCAGGTGCGCACGCTGACACCCATGTCGGTGTCCACTACGCCAGGAGCCTGGTGCCCAATCCGGCGTTTGCTGATAGAGTCTCCCACGCCTGGTCGGGGGGCGTGGGCGATCAATAAGGGGAGTGACCCGTATGCGACTAGCGGCTCGCAGCGCGGCGGTGGCGGTGGCCACCCTGGCAGCGTTCTTGTCCTTGGTTCTGCTATCGACATCGACGGCAGCCCTCAAGCTCCTCGCAAGTGGCGCAACGGTTCTGGTGATGGGTGGAACCGGCCACTCCTTGTCGCCGGACGAGGACACCAATCAGTTCGTCCAGGACTACATGGCCGCCGCGGTGGGCAATTACGTCGCGCCTGCGTCGACGCTGGGTACCGGCGTCCCCGGCGGCCCGTACAACACGGTCGCCGTCATCACCCCGGAACAGTCCACGCCCAACAACGGCACCTTGACGTTCGACCAGTCGGTGGCGCTGGGCCGGCAGAACCTCGACAACTGCATCAAGGCGACGGCGTCATGCAGCTACAACGACCAGGTCGGATCCGTCGCGCCGGCTCCCGGCGACACGTTCGTCGTCTATGGCTTCTCGCAGAGCTCGACGATCTCCACCCTCGAAAAGCGGGCGCTGGCAGCCGAATACGCACCCGGTGAGGGCCCCGATGTCAGCTTCGTGCTGATCGCCAACGGCAACCGCCCGAATGGTGGATTCCTCGCCCGCGGGCCGGAAGGCGTCACGATCCCGGTGGGCCTGCCCTTCGGTGGTTCGACCTTCAACGGATTCACCCCGACCAACACCCAATACGACACGACCGACATCGCCGCGCAGTACGACGGCTGGTCGGATTTCCCGGTCAACCCGCTGAACCTGCTGGCCGTCGCCAACGCGATGATGGGCGTCGACTATCTGCATCTCGGCGGCACCTACGACAACACCACGCTCACCGATCCGGGCGTGATCGATCAGGGCCAGTACGGCGACACGCACTACTACCTGATCTCCACGCCGGTGCTTCCGCTGCTCATGCCGCTGGAGAAGCTCGGGCCGCTGGGCCATGCGTTCGCCGACACCCTGGACGCTCCGCTGCGGGTGATCATCGAGTCCTCCTATGACCGCACCACCAGCCCGGGCGTGCCGACGTCGTGGAACGTCGGTTACTTCCCGAACCCGGTGAAATTCGCCCGCAACCTGATCGTCTCGATCCCCACGGGCTGGGACAACGGCATCCAGGACCTGACCGGCAAGCGCCCGTTCGGCACGACCCGGCCCGGGCCCTACGGGGTCGGCGGTCCCGATGTCACCTACACCACCCCGGATACCACCTCGGATTCGTCGAGCGCGGCGGCA
Organism: Mycolicibacterium rhodesiae; assembly: GCF_002086695.1. Lineage (GTDB taxonomy): Bacteria > Actinomycetota > Actinomycetes > Mycobacteriales > Mycobacteriaceae > Mycobacterium > Mycobacterium rhodesiae. Next base: position 100,698 of record NZ_MVIH01000013.1, on the reverse strand, counting down.
ACGACCGAGACGACCGCGGTGGCCGCCTCGGCGCCGACCGTGAAGAAGGCGACGGGTGGCTTCAAGCCGCACGCCACGGCAACGGCGACCACGCCGACCACCACGACGCTGAAGACCGCAGCCGCCGCCGCGACCGGAGGCAAGGACACGTCAGCCAAGGACACGTCGTCGTCGAAGTCTTCGAAGTCGACGACCTCGAAGTCCTCGACCTCCACGCACAACAACGGGGTCGGCGGCTCCAAGCGCGCCAAGGCGAGCGCCGGCTCCAGCAGCTAGCTACTCGCGGCGCAGCCGCGACTCGACGAAGCGCTCGACCTCGTCCCACTCCTTGACCGCGGCCGTGTACGGACCGGCCGGTCGGGAGTTCTCCTCGGGATCGAGTACGTAGTCGACCAGCTTGCCCAGCTGCCGGTCCTCGGCCAGCAGCTTGTCGACGGTGTCCTCCTCGGAGTACTCACCGACATCGCGCACCAGCTCGACCGCCAGCTCCAGCTGATCGTGATCGACCGCGTCGGGACCGTCGGAGATATCGTCCGACAGCCCGGTCAGCACGTAGATGTTGTCCTCGGTGACGTCGACCCGCAGCGAACCGTCGGTGGCCGCGGTCCGGATGTCGTCGTAGGTGCTCAAATCCGACAGGTCGTGGTCGTGCTCGTCGGCGAGGTAGCGGGCCAGCGCGCGCTCGGAGGTGAAGACGCTGATCCGGCCGTTACGACCGAGGAAGATCGGTCGATCGTCGAAGTAGCAGCGCAGCGTGTAGAACGTCCCCGAGCTGGCCTGGATGCGCACCGGGTCGATGCCGACCTCGGCCCAGAAGTCTTCCTGGCCGCCGAGCACGACGTCGTCGTCGGGCGCCCGCTCGTCAGCTTCTTCCGCAGCCGAGTCGGCGTCGTCGCCGGCGGCTTCGTCGACGACGTCGGTCTCGACAACGTCGTCGGTCTCTTCCTCGTAGGGCTCAGCGAGCTCGTCGGCGGCCAGCTTGGCGGCCCGCTCGTCGACCTCGGGCACGGTGATGACCTCGTCGATCGCCGCCAGCACGCTGTCCCAGCCGCGCGCGACGATGTCACCGACGACTCGCCAGCGCTTGAGCCCGGGCTTGCCGCTGAACTGCTCGTAGCCACCCGAGAGCAGGCCGAGATTGGGGTTGCCGTTGAAGAACCGGGTCACGGCGGGCAGCTCGCACACCGAACCGATCGAGGAGACGACGGCCATCGTGTTGGCCAGTGCGGTCACCGCTTCTTCGGTGGGCTTCTCCGACAGCAGTTCCTCGACCACCACCAGGTCGACTTCGCGGTCTGCGGCCGGCTTCAGCTTGTGCGCGTTGGCCTGGGTCAGGTCCTCCCACGCGGGGTGATCGGTGAGGTCGTTGTCGGTGTTCGTCCGAACGAACGCGGCCAGGTCCGCAACTGACTCGAAGGCGAACAGGTCGTCGTCCTTGCCGAGAAACGCCTCCCACTCGTCACCGCCTTCGCGCCACCGGGGCGCCCACAGCGTGTACAGGTCACCAGCGGTCACGCCCACGCGCACCGGAACGAGCTCAGCCATGCCGCACAGCCTAACGACGCTTGCTGGCGGGTAGCCTGCCCCCCGTGGGGAGGGTGCGCCGCGCACTGGCGATTCTGGCTGCTGCCGGCGTGTGCGTCGCCGGCGTGCTGGCCGTCGCGGGCTATCTGTTGTTCACCCGTCCGCATGCGGACCCACTGTCCAAAGCCGATGCGATCGTCGTCCTCGGCGGTGACAACGACGGTCGCTGGGAGTACGGCCTGGACCTGGCCAGGCAGGGTTACGCGAGCACTGTGCTGCTGTCCAACGCCTACTCGGACCGGCCTACGGACCTGTCGGAGTTCCGGCAGGCGTGCGCGTCCAGCACGGCGACTATCACCGTCCTGTGTTTCATCCCCGACCCGTTCACCACGCGCGGCGAGGCGATGTACGTGGCTCGGCTGGCCAAGCAACACAACTGGACCCACGTGATCGTGGTGTCGTGGAACTACCACATGGTGCGCGCCCGCTACATCTTTCATCAGTGCTTCGACGGCGACGTCACCATGCGTCCGGTGCCGCGGTCCTACGACTACCCGCCGTGGCGGTGGGCCGCGGAATACGGCTACCAGTACGCGGGGTTCGTCAAAGCCGTTCTGCTGGGCTGCGATGCGGGCTGAGGCTCCTCTACTCTCTGCGCATGGATGTGTGCGTGATCGACCACCCGCTGGCCCGCGCGCGGCTGACCACTTTGCGTGACGAGCGCACCGACAACGCCGCCTTCCGGTCCGCGCTGCGCGACCTGACCCACATGCTGGTCTACGAGGCCACCCGCGACGCGGCATGCGCCGAGATCACCGTTCGCACCCCGATCGCCGAGACGTCCGGTTCGCGGCTGGCCTGTCCACCGCTGCTGGTGCCGGTTCTGCGGGCCGGATTGGGAATGGTCGACCAGGCGCACGCGCTGATCCCCGAAGCGAAGGTGGGTTTCGTCGGGGTGGCCAGAAACGAGACCACACATCAGCCGACGCCCTACCTGGAGTCGCTGCCCGACGACCTGAGCGCCCAACCGGTCATCGTGCTCGACCCGATGCTCGCGACCGGTGGCTCGATGGCGCACACCATCGGGCTGCTGCACGATCGGGGTGCGCGTGACGTCACCCTGGTGTGTGTGGTCTGCGCACCGGAAGGCATTGCGGCAGTGGCGAAAGTCGCCCCGTCGGCCCGCCTGTTCACCGCGACCATCGACGACGGTCTCAACGAGGTCGCCTACATCGTGCCGGGCCTCGGCGATGCCGGTGACCGCCAGTTCGGGCCGCGCTGACTACCAGGTCTGCGCGCTCGCCAGCAGCTGAAGCTCTATCGCGGCCGCCCGTCGGCGGGCGTCGTCCAGATCGGCGCCGACGGCCTGGCCGACCTCGGTGTAGCACTTGACCTTCGGCTCGGTACCCGAGGGGCGGACCACCACCCGCACCGTGGTCTGCTGATCGCCGCCGGTGAGGAACACCGCGTCGCCGTCCGCCGTGGCGGTGACCGGGAAACCCGCGAGCTCGGCGGGCGGGTTACTGCGCAACCGGTCCATCATCGCCGCCGCCTCGCCCGGGTCGGCCACCCGGCGCGACAATGCTGCGGTGGTGTGCACCCCGTGGCGCAGGGCCAGCCGGTCGAGCGCGTCAGTGATCGAAATACCCTGGGCGGCAACGTGTGCCACCAGGTCGCAGGCGAGTACTGCGGCACTGATGCCGTCCTTGTCCCGGACGGCGGCCGGATCGACGCAATGACCGATGGCTTCCTCGTAGGCGTAGACCAGGCTGCACCCGGTCAGCTCGGCGTCGGCCCGGGCGAGCCATTTGAACCCGGTCAGCGTCACGACGTGCCGGGCGCCGTAGTCGGCGGCGATCGTGGCGAGCAGCTGTGACGACACCACGCTGCTGGCCACCACGCTGGTCGCGGCATCGGCGCCGTCAAGGGTAGACAGGATGTAATCGCCTAGCAGCCAACCTGTTTCGTCACCGGAGAGCATTCGCCAGCCGCCGGCAGCGGGGATGCCGACGGCGCAACGGTCGGCGTCGGGGTCCAGCGCGATGGCGATGTCGGCGCCGATCTCGTCGGCCAGCCGCAGCAGCGCGTCGGCCGCGCCCGGTTCCTCGGGGTTCGGGAAGGCGACTGTCGGGAAGTCCGGGTCAGGCGCGAATTGGCTTGCCACCGTGTGTACATCGTCGAATCCGGCCGCTTGCAGGGCGCGCAGGGCGAGCTCACCACCGACACCGTGCATGGCCGTCAACGCCACCCGCGGATGGCCGTGGCGGCCCCGCCGCACCGTCGCGGCACGGGCGACGTATGCATCTACCAGCGTGTCGTCGTCAGGGTGCACCGGCCGCCGTCGGATCTCGTCGGCGGGCGGTGCTGTGGTGATCGCCGCTTCGATCTCCCGGTCGGTGGGGGAGACGATCTGCAGCCCGCCGTCGAAGTAGACCTTGTAACCGTTGTCGGTCCGCGGATTGTGTGATGCGGTGATCTGCACCCCGGCGGCGGCCCCGGTGCGCCGGACCGCGAAGGCGACGACCGGGGTCGGCACCGGATGCTCCCAGGAGATCACCGAAAACCCCTGAGCGGCAAACACTTCAGCGGCAGCGACGGCGAACTGGGCCGAGCCGTGGCGCGCGTCTCGGCCCACCACGACGGTGGAGCCGCCGAGGCCGCGCTCGGTCAGCACGCGGCTCACCGCCCAGGTGGCGCGCACCACGACGGCGAGGTTCATCGAGTCCGGGCCGCCGCGTACCGGTCCCCGCAGGCCCGCGGTGCCGAACGTCAGCGGCCTCGCGAACCGGGCAGCGCGTTCGCCGGGATCCAGCGCGGCCAGCTCGGCGGCCGTGACCGGATCGGGGTCGTGGGCGATCCAGTCCTCGGGATTCACGAGGCCAGCTTGCGCAGTACCGGCGCGGTGAGCATCAACAAATTGAACTCCAACTCGGACAGATGGCTACGCATCATGTCCTGCAACCAGGCGTCGCGCTGGGCCCGGTCGCGTAACAGCAGCTCCACTCCGTCACCGGTGAGCTCGATGAGCTGGCGGCGGCGGTCGGCGTCATCGGGGCGGCGGGACAGCAGTCCGCGCGATTCGAGCTCGTTGATGCTGTCGGTCAGTGATTGCACTCGAACCTGTAGGCGGGCGGCTACCTCGGCGGGCGTTGTCACCCCCGCGCGGCTCACCTCGCCGAGGACCTCGAGCTGGCTGAGTGTCAGTCCGTTGTCGGGGCGGTGCCTGCGAAGCTGACGGGCCAGCGCCATCATGGCCTCGCGCAGCTCCGTTGCCGCTTCCGACGGTGCGATGCTTACGGTCATATTCCAAGTTATACCTTGTTAGTGCGTGAGCAATATCGCGTGAAACGCAGGTGGCGGGCAGTAATAGATAAGGGCATACTTGGGAATATGCGGTGGATGTTGCTGGTGGCGGTCACGATCGGGGTCACCGTCCCGTTGGACCGCCTCGGCGTCCCGTCCGCCGCGCTGTTCGCCGCCTTGCTGGTCGGCATCGTGCTGGCGATCACCCGGTTGGCGCCCGCGGGGGTGCCGCGCCGCGCAGGCCTGGCCGCCCAGGGGGTACTCGGGGTCTACATCGGCACCATGGTGCATTCCGACGCGCTGTCGGCCCTGGGGCCGAACTGGCCGGCAGTCGTCGGCGTCGGCGTGATCACGTTGCTCCTGAGCATCGGCGCAGGCGCACTGCTCGGCCTGCACCGCGACATCAGCGCTCTGACCGGCGCGCTGGCCCTGGTGGCCGGGGGAGCGTCCGGACTGGTCGCGATCGCGCGCGAACTCGGCGGGGACGATCGTGTCGTCGCCGTCGTCCAATACCTGCGCGTCGCGGTGATCACCGCATCTATGCCCGTCGTCGTCACCCTCGTCTATCACGCCGAGCGGTCCGCCGACGCCGTACAGGCCACCCAATCTCGTTCAGCACCTTGGTATCTGAGCCTGGCGATGATCGTCGCGTTGGTGATCGTCGGAGCGGTGGCCGGCCGGTTGGCCCGGCTGCCCGGGTCTGGGCTGCTCGGTCCGATGGCGCTGACGATCGTGGCCGAACTCAGCGGGGTGTCCTTCGGGCTGGACGTGCCCGCAGTTCTGGTGTCGGTGTCCTACATGCTGATCGGCTGGCAGGCCGGAGTGGCGTTCACCCGCGAATCACTGCGGGCGATCGAACGCCTGCTGCCCACCGCGCTCGGATTGATCGTGCTGCTCAACGTCGCCACCGCGGGTCTCGGTGTGGCGCTGTCCAAGATCACCGGCGTCAGCATGCTCGACGGCTATCTGGCCACCAGTCCGGGCGGCATCTACGCCGTGCTGGCCACCGCGGTGGAGACCGGTTCCAACGTCACGTTCATCATCGCCGCGCAGGTACTGCGGGTCTTGCTGATGTTGTTCGCCGCGCCGATGCTGGCCCGCGGATTCGTGCGGCTGGCCTACAGGCGCGCCAGCACCGACGCCAACAGCGAGCCCATCGCGGTGGCCGACGCGCGGCCGGCGGCCAGAACCTCGTCGTGACTGAGCGGCTCGCCAGTCATCCCGGCAGCCAGGTTCGTCACCAGCGACAACCCCAGCACCTCGGCGCCGGCCGCCCGCGCGGCGATGGTCTCGTGCACCGTCGACATCCCGACCAGATCGGCACCCAAGGTCCGGAGCATCCGGATCTCGGCGGGCGTCTCGTAGTGCGGACCGGGCACACCGGCGTAGACGCCCTCGGCCAGGCTCGGGTCGACCTCGCGGGCCAGGGCCCGCAGCCGCGGGGAGTATGCGTCGACCAGGTCGACGAACTGTGCACCGACCAGCGGTGAGCGGGCCGTGAGGTTCAGGTGATCGGCGATCAGCACCGGCTGGCCGACCTGATACTCGGGGCGCAGCCCGCCCGCAGCGTTGGTCAACACCACGACCTTGGCGCCGGCGGCCCGGGCGGTCCGCACCGGGTGGACGATCGTGCGCAGGTCATGACCCTCGTAGGCGTGGATGCGGCCCAGCAGCACCAGCACGTTGTGCGAACCCACCGGCACCGACAGCACCCGGCCGCGATGGCCCAGCGCCGACGGCGGTGTGAAGCCGGGGATCGTCCCCATCGGGATCTCGGCGACGGGCGTGCCGAGCGCCGCGGCTGCCGGCGCCCACCCCGATCCGAGGACCACGGCGACGTCGTGCCGGGGTACGCCGCTGTGCTCGGCGATCACCGCTGCGGCGTGCTCGGCGTCTGGACTCACAGCCAGCGAGCCTAGTCGTGAATGCGATACTGCGTTGATGCCCACAGCCACAGCGTCGACCCGCGTCGAGGACGTGGTCACGGCTCGTGGTGGCGATCTGATCGCACTCTCGCACGCCATCCACGCCGAGCCCGAACTCGCCTTCGACGAGCACCGCAGCTGCGCCAAGGCGCAGGCACTGGTGGCTGAGCGCGGTTTCGAGATCAGCGCGGCGGCGGGCGGATTGGACACCGCGTTCCGCGCCGACTTCGGGTCGGGACCGCTGGTGATCGGGATCTGCGCCGAATACGACGCGCTGCCCGGCATCGGCCACGCCTGCGGACACAACATCATCGCGGCGTCGGCGGTCGGCACCGCCCTGGCCTTGGCCGAGGTGGCCGACGAACTGGGGCTCACAGTCGCCCTGATCGGCACTCCCGCCGAGGAGTCCGGCGGCGGCAAGGCTCTGCTGATCGAGGCCGGCGTGTTCGACGACGTGGCCGCGGCCGTCATGTTGCATCCCGGGCCGATCGACATCGCCGCCGCACGCTCGCTGGCGCTCTCCGAGGTGATCGTCACCTATACCGGCCGGGAGTCGCACGCGGCCGTCGCGCCGCATCTCGGTGTCAACGCCGCCGACGCGGTGACCGTCGCACAGGTGGCGATCGGCCTGCTGCGCCAGCAGATGACGCCGGGTCAGCTGACCCATGGCATCGTCACCGAGGGCGGATCGGCCACCAACATCATCCCCGGCCGGGCCCGGCTGCAGTACACGATGCGGGCGCCGGCCACTGACTCGCTGCAGGAACTGGAGGCCAAGATGCGGGGCTGCTTCGCGGCGGGTGCGGTCGCGACCGGATGCGAACACGAGATCGCCGAAGCCGCCCCGCCGTATGCCGAGCTGACCCCGGATCGGTGGCTGGCGGAGGTGTTCCGCGACGAGATGACCGCCATGGGTCGCAGCCCAGTGCCCGCCGAGGTGGAGGCTGCCATGCCGCTGGGGAGCACAGACATGGGCAATGTGACGCAGCTGCTTCCGGGTATCCACCCGGTGGTCGGCATCGAATCGGGCGGCGCGGTGATCCACCAGCCCGGCTTCACCGTCGCGGCGGCGAGCCCCAGCGGTGACCGCGCTGTCACCGAAGGGGCAATCATGCTGGCGCGCACTGTCGTTCGGTTGGCGCAGACGCCCGCCGAGCGAGATCGGGTGCTGGAGCTGCAGGATCGCCGGGGGGTACGGGCATGAGCATCGCGGATGTGACCGAGTCCTGGTTGGCCAGTCACTTCGACGATCTGGTGCAGTGGCGCCGCCATATCCACCGCTACCCCGAACTTGGTCGCCAGGAGTTCGCCACCACCCAGTTCGTCGCCGACCGGCTGGTCGAGGCCGGGCTGAACCCGAAGGTGCTGCCGGGTGGGACCGGCTTGACGTGTGACTTCGGGCCCGAGCACGCGCCGCGGATCGCGTTGCGCGCGGACATGGATGCGCTGCCGATGGCCGAGCGCACCGGTGCGCCGTACAGCTCGACGATGCCGAACATCGCGCACGCGTGCGGGCACGACGCCCACACCGCGATGCTGATCGGCGCCGCGACTGCACTTGCGTCGGTGCCCGAGCTGCCGGTGGGTGTGCGACTGATCTTTCAGGCCGCCGAGGAGCTGATGCCCGGTGGCGCGATCGACGCGATCGCCGCCGGTGCGCTGGTGGGAGTTTCGCGAATCTTCGCGCTGCACTGCGATCCACGCCTGGCGGTGGGCCGGGTTGCGGTCATTCCGGGACCGATCACCTCGGCGGCGGACTCGATCGAGATCACGCTGACATCGCCCGGCGGCCACACGTCGCGGCCCCACCTGACCTCGGATCTGGTCTACGGGATGGGCACATTGATCACCGGGCTGCCCGGGGTGCTGTCCCGGCGAGTCGACCCGCGGCACTCGACCGTGATGGTCTGGGGCGCCGCCAATGCCGGTGTCGCGGCCAACGCGATCCCGCAGTCCGGATCGCTCGCGGGCACGGTGCGGACGGCCAGCCGGGAAACCTGGGTCGGTATGGAAAGTCTTGTGCAGGAAATCGTTTCGGGACTGCTGGCTCCGCTGGGCATCGAGCACACGCTGCACTACCATCGCGGCGTGCCGCCGGTGGTGAACGAGGAGCGCTCGACCCAGATCATGACGCATGCCATCGAGGCGGTGGCGCCCGACGCACTCGCCGACACCCGTCAGTCCGGCGGCGGCGAGGACTTCTCCTGGTATCTGGAGGAGGTGCCCGGCGCGATGGCACGGCTCGGGGTGTGGAGCGGGCGCGGACCGCAGCTGGACCTGCACCAGCCGACGTTCGACCTCGACGAGCGGGCACTTGCGGTGGGGGTTCGAGTTCTGGTCAACATCGTCGAGCAATCCGCGGGGTATTGATGAAGCTTTTGGTCACTGGCGGCGCGGGTTACGTCGGCAGCGTGTGTTCCCAGGTGCTCGTTGAGCAGGGACACGAGGTCGTCGTCGTCGACGATCTGTCGACCGGCAACGCCGACGCGGTGCCCGCCGGCGCGCAGTTCGTCGAGGCCGACGTTGCCGATGTGGCACCGGAACTGCTCGGCGACGGGTCCTTTGATGGCGTTTTGCACTTCGCCGCGAAGATCATGGTGGGCGAGTCGGTTGAGGCGCCGGAGCGGTACTGGGACGGCAACGTCATCAAGACGCTGCAGTTGCTGGAGGCGATCCGCATCGCCGGAGTGCCCAGATTGGTGTTCTCCTCGACGGCGGCCACCTACGGTGAGCCCGAGTCGGTGCCGATCACCGAGGACGCGCCGACCAATCCGACCAGCGCCTACGGCGCCACCAAGCTGGCGATCGACTATGCGATCACGTCGTATGCCATCGCCCACGGGCTGGCCGCGACCAGCCTGCGGTACTTCAACATCGCCGGGGCCTACGCCGGATTGGGTGAGCGTCACCCCGTCGAGTCGCACCTGATTCCACTGGTACTGCAGGTCGCGACCGGGCAGCGCAAGGAGATCCTGGTGTACGGAAACGACTGGCCGACGCCGGATGGCACATGCATTCGTGACTACATCCACGTGCGCGATCTGGCTGATGCGCACCTGCTGGCGCTGCAGAACTCCAAGCCCGGCGAGCATCAGATCTACAACCTGGGCAACGGCACGGGCTTCTCGGTTCGCGAGGTCATCGCCAGCTGCGAGCGGGTCACCGGTATCTCGATAGCGGCGCGCGATGTCGAGCGCCGGCCCGGCGACCCGGCCGTGCTGATCGCGTCGAGTGAGAAGGCAATCACCGAGCTCGGCTGGAAGCCGCAACACTCGTCGATCGACGAGATCGTTTCCGACGCTTGGGATTTCGTGCGGGGCTAGCCGCTGCCGTGCCCTGGGCCGACATTGCTCGCGGGCCGGGTGCGCAGGTCGTGCACATACTCCGCGGGTGCACCGGCGATCTCGGCGGCGTCGGCCATCACGCCGATGTAGCGCGCCGACGGTAGCCCGCCCTCCCAGGCGTCCAGCACATACAGCCAGGCGAGCACGGGATCGGTTGTGGTGTCCGTCGATTCGCATTCGATGCGACATCTGATCTTCTTGTGGAAGCCGAGCTCGGAGCCCTCCCAGCGGTCCAGGTTCGCCTCGTCGGCCGGAGTCATGTCGTAGAGCACGACGAACACCTTGGAGTCGGGATCCTCGACCAGGGTCGCCAATGCGCCTTCCCAGCCGATGTCCTCTCCGGCGAAGGTCAGCCGCCAGCCGTGCAGCCAGCCGGTTCCTGCCATCGGGGAGTGTGGCGCGCGCTCCAGCATCTGCTCGGGATGCATGTTGGATCCATACGCGGCGTAGAGCGGCACGGGGAAAGCCTAGAGCGTCCGCTCGCCGGGAGCGCAGGGACTGGGGTGATTAGGCTTGGGCCCGTGACGACGCGGATCGTGATCATCGGTGGGGGGCCGGCCGGCTACGAGGCGGCACTGGTCGCTGCAGGCCGTGGCCGAGAGGTCGCCGAGGTCACCGTGGTGGACTCCGACGGCATCGGCGGAGCCTGTGTGCTCTTCGACTGCGTGCCCTCCAAGACGTTCATCGCCTCGACCGGGGTTCGCACCGAGCTGCGCCGCGCTTCGGGCCTGGGATTCGAGATCGGCATCGACGACGCCAAGATCTCGCTGCCCGACATCAACAACCGGGTCAAGACCCTGGCTCGCTCGCAGTCCGCCGACATCGGCACCCAGCTGCTGCGCGAGAAGGTGAACGTCGTGCAGGGCCACGGCGAGCTGATCGACGCGGTTCCCGGCATGGCACACCACCGGGTGAAGGTCACCACCGCTTCCGGCCAGACCGGAGTGCTCAAGGCCGACGTGGTGCTGATCGCCACCGGAGCGAGTCCCCGGGTGCTGCCGAACGCGGTGCCCGACGGCAAGCGGATTCTGACCTGGCGGCAGCTTTACGACCTTCCTGAACTGCCCGAACATCTGGTGATCGTCGGCTCCGGCGTCACCGGCGCCGAGTTCTGTAACGCCTACACCGAACTGGGCGTGGACGTCACCGTCGTTGCCAGCCGCGATCAGATCCTGCCGCACGAGGACAGCGACGCCGCGGCCGTGCTGGAGGAGACCTTCGCCGAGCGCGGCGTGACGTTGGTCAAGAACGCCAGGGCCGACTCGGTGGTCAGCACCGGCACCGGTGTGACCGTCACGATGGCCGACGGCCGCGTCGTCGAGGGCAGCCATGCCCTGATGACGGTGGGATCGGTGCCGAACACGTCGGGCCTGGGCCTCGAGCGGGTCGGCATCGAGCTCGGCCCGGGCAACTACATCCCGGTCGACCGGGTGTCGCGGACCTCGGCGGCCGGGATCTACGCCGCAGGTGACTGCACCGGCCTGCTGCTGCTGGCCTCGGTCGCGGCGATGCAGGGCCGTATCGCGATGTACCACGCGCTCGGTGAGGGGGTGGCCCCGATCCGGCTGCGCACTGTTGCCTCGGCCACGTTCACCCGACCCGAGATCGCCGCCGTCGGCGTGCCGCAAACCGCGATCGACAGCGGATCGGTCCCGGCCAGGACCCTGATGCTGCCGCTGACGACCAACGCCCGCGCCAAGATGTCGCTGCTCAAGCGTGGCTTCGTGAAGATCTTCTGCCGGCCCGCCACCGGCGTCGTCATCGGCGGTGTGGTGGTCGCACCGATCGCCTCCGAATTGATCCTGCCGATCGCCCTCGCGGTGCAAAACCGCATCTCGGTGACCGATCTGGCGCAGACGCTGTCGGTGTACCCATCGTTGTCCGGCTCGATCGTCGAGGCTGCGCGCCGCCTGATGGCCCACGACGATCTCGACTAGCCTGGGGTCATGAGCGACCCGATCCTTCGACCGGGCACCGGTCAGACCTACCTCGGACCAACCGAACGTGCGCATGCCTGGCAGCGGCTGGGCAGCGAACAGTTCGACGTCGTCGTCATCGGCGGCGGAGTGGTCGGTGCGGGCTGCGCACTGGATGCCGCGACCCGCGGGCTCAAAGTGGCCCTGGTCGAGGCCCGCGATTTCGCCTCGGGGACCTCGAGCCGCAGTTCGAAGATGTTCCACGGCGGTCTGCGCTACCTCGAGCAGTTGGAGTTCGGTCTGGTCCGGGAGGCACTGCACGAGCGTGAGCTGTCCCTGACCACGCTGGCGCCGCATCTGGTCAAGCCGCTGCCGTTTCTGTTCCCGCTGACCAAGCGGGTGTGGGAGCGGCCGTACATCGCGGCGGGCATTTTCCTCTACGACCAGCTCGGCGGCGCGAAATCCGTTCCGGCGCAAAAGCATTTGACGAAATCCGGTGCGCTGCGACTTGCGCCGGGGCTCAAGCGGAGCTCGCTGATCGGCGGGATCCGCTACTACGACACCGTCGTCGACGACGCCCGGCACACCATGACCGTCGCCCGCACCGCCGCGCACTACGGCGCCGTGGTGCGCACCTCGACGCAGGTGGTCTCACTGCTGCGGGAGGGTGACCGGGTGATCGGGGTCAAGATCCGCGACTCCGAGGACGGATCCGTGGAAGACGTCCGCGGGCACGTCGTGATCAACGCGACCGGGGTGTGGACCGACGAGATCCAGGCATTGAGCAAGGAGCGCGGCCGGTTTCGGGTGCGCGCGTCCAAGGGTGTGCACGTGGTGGTGCCGCGGGACCGGATCGTGTCGGAGGTGGCGATCATCCTGCGCACCGAGAAGTCGGTGCTGTTCGTGATCCCGTGGGGCACCCACTGGATCATCGGCACCACCGACACCGACTGGAACCTCGACCTGGCGCACCCGGCCGCGACCAAGGCCGACATCGACTACATCCTCGGCCACGTCAACACGGTGCTGGCCACGCCGCTCACCCACGACGACATCGACGGGGTGTACGCCGGGTTGCGGCCGCTGCTGGCCGGGGAGAGCGAAGAGACGTCCAAGCTGTCGCGCGAGCATGCCGTCGCGGTCCCCTCACCGGGCCTGGTCGCGATTGCCGGCGGCAAATACACGACGTATCGGGTGATGGCCGAGGACGCGGTGGACGCCGCCGCCGAGTACATCCCGGCGCGGGTGGCGCCGTCGATCACCGAGAAGGTGCCGCTGATGGGGGCCGACGGTTACTTTGCGCTGGTCAATCAGACCCAGAGTGTCGGCGCCGGCTACGGCCTGCATCCGTACCGGGTGCGTCACCTGCTGGACCGGTACGGCTCGCTGATCGGCGATGTGCTGGCGCTGGCCGCCGACAAGCCGGAGTTGCTCGATCCGATCACCGATGCGCCGGTGTACCTCAAGGTGGAGGCGGCCTATGCCGCGGCCGCCGAAGGGGCATTGCACCTGGAGGACATCCTGGCCCGGCGGATGCGGATCTCGATCGAGTACCCGCACCGCGGCGTGGACTGTGCTCGCGAGGTCGCCGAGGTCGTCGCGCCGATCCTCGGCTGGAGCGGCGACGACATCGACCGCGAGGTGGACACCTATCTGGCTCGGGTTGAGGCCGAGGTTCTTTCGCAGGCTCAGCCCGACGACGAGTCCGCCGATGCGCTGCGGGCGTCGGCGCCCGAGGCCCGGGCCGAGATCCTCGAGCCGGTGCCCTTGAATTGAGGCGACCTGCTCCCTTGCCGGTGCGCGACGGACTCGGGCCGGCGCGGCTGCGACTGAAGGGCGGCAATGTGGCCGACGAGTTCTCTCGCCGGTTCGGGCCGGAGGGGTTGGCGAAGGTGCGCGACGGCGGGGTGGTCGACGCCGAGGGTGCGGTGATCTCGTTGTCGACGGTCCTACCGGCGGGCGCGCACGTGTACCTGTATCGGGAGCTGCCCGACGAGGTGGTGGTGCCGTTCGACATTCCGGTGCTCTACCGCGACGACAACATCGTGGTGGTGGACAAGCCGCACTTCCTGGCCACCATGCCGCGCGGCGGGCACGTCGCGCAGACCGCGCTGGTGCGGCTGCGTCGTTCGCTTGATCTGCCCGAGTTGAGTCCGGCGCATCGGCTGGACCGGCTGACCGCGGGGGTGTTGCTGTTCACCGTGCGGCGTGAGGTTCGGGGCGCGTATCAGACGTTGTTCGCGCGGGGGCTGGTGTCCAAGACGTATGTGGCGCGCTCGTCTTCGGCGGCTTCGGTTGCGCTTCCGTTGGTGGTGCGCAGCCGAATCATCAAGCGGCGCGGCGTGTTACAGGCCGCGGAGGAGCCGGGGGAGCCGAACGCCGAGACGCTGGTCGAAGCGCTGGCCGACGGCTGGTATCGGCTGAGCCCGCGGACCGGGCGCACACATCAGTTACGGGTACACATGGCTTCACTGGGTCTGCCGATCGACAACGACCCGCTGTACCCGCGGATCGTCGAGGTGGCGGCCGACGACTTCTCCGCCCCGCTGCAGCTGGTGGCGCAGCGGCTGGAGTTCGACGATCCGCTGTCCGGCGAGCCGCGGTCGTTCGTCAGCTCGGCCGGGGTCTTCGGTCCCTAGCCTCCCGCGGTGAGCCGGGCCAGTGTTGAGGTATGGACGACGATCATGAGTTGGTGCTGGTAGCCGCATACCCTGACGTCGAGCGGGCCGCCTCCGACTTCCATGAGCTGGAGAAGCGGATCAAGCACGGCTTGGAACTGCGAGCTGCGGCCTTGGTCACGAAGGACGCCGAAGGACAGCCGCACGTCTTGGAGGCGCACAATCGGCACGGCCGGGTGGCCCTCGGTATGGGCGCCGGGCTTGGGATCCTGTTCGGACTGTTCCTGCCACCAGTGGGCCTCGCCGTCGTGGTTGGGGGAGCGGCAGGCGCTCTGGTGGGCGCGTTCGCCGAGCATGAGCTGCGGATCGGTTTGCAACGTGAGGTGGGTGGCGCACTCGATGCGGGTACCGGGGTGGTGGTTGCGCTGGTCTATCCCAACGGCCGCGGACCGGTTGAGTCGACTCTGTACCGCGCCGCCGAGGTGAGGTCGATCCGGATGGACCGCGCCACAATCAACAGCCTCGACGAACTGGTCGCCGACGAGATCGCGAAAATCACTCACCCGCCGGCCGACCCGGTCACCGCTGACACGACGGGCACCAGTACGTGACGCGGTCGTCGTCGGAGGACTCGGCGCGGCGGATCGGGGTGCCGCAGCGGCGACACGGTTCACCGGCTCGACCGTAGACCCAGAGGTCTTGGCCGCCCCGGCGGTTTCCGGTGGTGGTGCGATTTACCCGTGTCCGATTCGCCCACAACATGTCTCGCGCTCGGGTGACGACCCGCAACGGATCGGGCAGGCTGCTGACGGGACTGGTGGGGAGTCGGCCGAACACGAAGCAGAGTTCGTTGGCGTACACGTTGCCGACGCCGGCGAGGTTGCGCTGATCCAGCAGGGCCGCTGCGATGGGACGGTCCGGGTCTTCGGCCAGGTTGGCGGCCGCCGCCTTGGGATCCCAGTCGGCGCCGAGAAGGTCGGGGCCCAGGTGGGCGACGGCGTCTTCGTCGTGGTCCCGGTCCAGGATCTCCAGGATGCCCAGGTCGATGCCGAGCGCTTGAATGTCCCCGGCTTCCAGGGCGATTCGGATCTTGTAGGCGTTGCGGACGGGTTTGCCCTTCGGGCCGACTCGCCATGCACCGTCCATCTTCAGGTGTGAGTGGATGCTGGCCGGGCCCACCCGGATGAACAGGTGCTTGCCGCGACTGATCACCTCGTCCACGGTGTGGCCGGCAAGATCCACGGTGGCGTAGCGCGGCACGCGGATATCGCACCGCGTCAGCGTCTTGCCGACCAGCGCCTCGCGCAGGTTGGCCGCGGTGCGGAAGACGGTATCGCCTTCGGGCATGGTTCCAGCCTAGAAGGGCGGCGGATGGGCGGTGGCTCTCGCCTCGTTGAGTCCGCGTTCCCAGCGGATCCGATCGGCTCGATCTTGGGCGCGGGTCCGGCGACGAGCCGGCATCATCACACCGCGTCGGGGCTGATTCTGCGTCGGGGCCTCGGGCAGCTTCAGCTCCGGGGTCGGAGAGGAGAGCTGCGGGAAGAACAGCGCGCCGCCAGGTTTCGTGGTGTAGGTGCGGCCCGACGGTGACGTCCAGATCACTGTTCCGTCATGCAGTTGACGGTCGGTCCAGCCACCCGGTCCGGCATAGAAGGTCTTCAGCAAATGATGCAGGCGGCAGAGAAGTTTCAGGTTCGACGGATGGGTGGGCCCCAACGGGTACGGCACCGTGTGATCGATGTCGGCTACCGAGGCCGGGCGATCACACCCGGGGAACCGACACGTCAAGTCGCGGCAGCGGATGAATTCCGCCAATGCAGTCGACGGCCGATACCGCGGTTCGGCGCTCAGCTCTTTGCCTCCGACCACCGGCCGCAGCTTCGCGCGCTTCGCCAACGTTCGTACGGTCTCGGCCGGAATTCCGCCGTAGCCGGGCAACAGAGCCGGGGTGCTCGCTTCGCCGGTGATCGTCTTGGCGTCGGCCAGCAGGTGAATGACGAATTGCCCCGGCGCGGTGTCGTTGCCCGAGCGAGTTGGGCAATCGTCGGATCCACAGTCGCAGAACATCGTCGAGTCGCCGTTTGCCCACGCGCCCAACGCATCTGACCGGCGTTGGCGAGTGGTGCGCGAATCGTCACGGCACACGGTCGCGGCGAGCTGATTGAGTCGCTGGTCGAATGCCGCCGCGTCCGATGCTCGCACGCGACCATAGATTTCGGCCATTCCGTCTGCCGCGGGAGTGGTTTCGATATGACGGTCATCGTCGGCTCGTCGTGCGGCGCGCACGGCATTCGGATCACGTTCTCTGACGAACCAGTCGATCCGCTCTTTGAGTTTCTCCTCAGAGCAGGTGTTCCACCCTGCGGCTTGCTCTGCAAGCCGAGTGTCGACGGCGTCGAGTATGTCCGCGTCGGTGATCAGGCCGGTGCGGAAGACTGCGGTGATCACGATGCGATATTCGATTGCGCCCGAGGCGAATAACGCGCCGAGCTTCGGTAGTCGTTCAATGAGCTGCACGCCGTAACTCATCTGCGACGATGCGCGCCCTTGGCTGATGCCGAGCTCGGCGGCCACTTCAGCTGCGACCGCCTCCCAATTGTCGACGCACCACTGGGCGCGCTCAGCTGCCTCGACCGACTGCATCCGCTGCTGACAGAGCCGGCCGGCCGCCAGAAGTCGCTCTGCAATCGCAACTCGTTCATTGCGCTGCCCACGGCGCATCATCTCGAGGAGATCGGCATCAGTTCGTCCTTCGAACATGTGGTCGATACTACTCGGGGGTGGCGACAAGTTTTGAATCGGCGGTTTGGCAGTGCCGATAGCCTTGTGGCGTGATCGATTTCCAGAGCGGCGGCCTCTTCGCGCGACTCGCGCCGAGTGATCCGCGCATGCTTGCCAGTGAGCTCGCGCCCATCCTCGTAGACGGAGAAGCCGTGCACCTCGGCTTCAAGGGCATGCGCGACTCGGTGGTGTTCACCAACAAACGTCTTATCGCGATAAACGTGCAGGGCATCACCGGGAAGAAACGCGACTACACGTCGTTGCCGTACAGCAAGATTCAGGCGTGGAGCATCGAAACTGCAGGACGGTTCGATCTTGATGCCGAGCTCCAATTATGGTTTTCAGGTCTCGGCACGGTCCGGTTGGACTTCAATGGTCAGGTCGACATCCGATCCATCGGGCAGCTCATCGGCGCGTATGTCCTATAGCCGAACCTCAGCGCAACCGCAGACCGCGCGGGGTGCGGGAGAACCCGGCGTCCACCAGCGCGTCGGCGGTGGCCTTGCGGTCAACGTGCGCACCGGCCTCCAAAACCGGTACGCCGTCGAGCTTTTCGACCAACACACCGCCGATACGGCCGCTGCTCACCAGTTCGGCCAGCGTTCCCGCCGCGGCTCGCTGCGCCTCGTCGTCGGTGCTGAAATTCAACAGCGATCGTCCACCCCGCTCGAGGTACCACACCAGCGCACCGTCCACCAGGATGACGAGTGCGCCGGCCTTCCGGCCCGGCCGATGGCTGGCGTCGGCGTCCGGGCGGGCCGGCCACGGCAGTGCCGCGCCGTACGGGTTGGCCGGATCGGCGGCCGCCAGCACGACCGCGCGGTAGTCGGGCCGCTCGGGATCCACACCGTCGAGATAGGTCCGCAGCCTGTCGACGGTCGACGCGACCGCGAACTGCGCTCCGCCGAGCGACTCGACGAAGTAACCCCGCTGGCATCGCCCGGCCTCCTCGAACCCGGTCAGCACCTTGTACATCGTGGCGAACCCGCCAGGTACCCCCTCGGTGGCTGCCGCGCCCTTGGTCAGCACACCATGGCGGTTCAGCAACAACTCAGCGGAGAAGTGCGCGCGCACAGTTGAATCCGGCTCGCGAGCCGGCAATGCCGACCATCGCCCGGCGACCGTCGAATCCACCGAGCGAGCTTGGGCGTGCGCCACGGAGTAGCGACTCAACCGCGGCGCTCGCCGCTGGCGGTGCGCCGGTGCGGCGGGACGCCGCGTCCCCGGCTTGCGCCCACCCGCCAGCATGGCGCGCACCGGCGCGAACGTGTCACCGGTGACCCAGCCGGCCCAGATGAGGTCCCACAGCGCGGCTTTGGCGGTCTCTTCCGATCCGCCGACCAGTTGCCGGAAGAAGAACGCGCCGCGCGCCTCACCGGGCTCGCCGAGGACCTCGAGAATGGCGCGGTGCGCGTCGGTGAAGTCGATCTCGGCGGGAGTCGCGAGCGTCAGCGGTGCGGTATCCGCGTGGTGGAACGTGATCCAGCCGTCGCTGCCCGAGATCGATCCCGCCCCCGACCAGGTGACCTCACCCGAGGCAAGCAGCTCGTCCAGCATCGCAGGCTGGTAGTCGCGCACCCGCGGGCCGAACACCAGTGGCTCGACCGCCGAGGCGGGGATCGGCACCCCGGCGAGCTGGTCGATCACGCTTGCCAGACCGTCGACCCCGGACGTCGCAGAGCTGCCGACCTGTTGCCACGCAGGCAGGAACCGGGCATAGGCCGCCGTGCTCACCGGCTCCACCTGCGCCCGCAGCGCCGCCAGCGAGCGGCGACGCAGTATGCGCAGCACCTCGGCGTCACACCACTGGTCGGCGTCCGGACCGGCCACGAACTCGCCACGAACCAGCTTGCCGTCCACCGACATCCGGCCCAGCACATCGGCGGCGACTCGCAAGCCGAGGCCGAACCGGGCCGCGGCCTCGGCAGTGGTGAACGGGCCACGGGTTCGGGCGAAGCGCCCCATCAGCTCACCGAGGGGGTCGGGCACCGTCTCGGTGAAACTCGTCGGCACTCCGACGGGCACGGCGACGCCGACCGCATCGCGCAGCCGGCCGATGTCTTCGATGCCCGCCCACCAGGACTGCCCGGCATATGACAGCGGCAGCACCCGTCGAGAGGCATGCAGGCCATCCAGCCAACCACCGACGTCGTCAACGGTGCAGCGTTCGGCGATCTCGTCCTCGGTCAGCGGGCCGAGGAGGCGCAGCAGGTCCGCCACGCCTTCGGCGTCTCGAGCCTTGCGGTCCTCGGAAAGATGTTGCAGTTGCCGCGATGTCGCGGCAATGACGTCGGGGTCGAGCAACTCCCGAAGTTCGACCCGGCCGAGCAGCTCCGCCAGCAGCGTGCTGTCCAGGGACAGTGCGGCCGCGCGGCGCTCGGCCAGCGGGCTGTCGCCCTCGTACATGAACGCACCGACATAGCCGAACATCAGCGACGCCGCGAACGGTGACGGCATCGGGGTCTCGACCTCCACCAGCCGCACCCGCCGCTGGGCGATGCGGCTCATCAGGTCGGTCAGCGTCGGGACGTCATAGACGTCCTGCAGACATTCGCGCACCGCTTCCAACACGATCGGGAAGTCGGGGTATTTGCGTGCCACATCCAGCAATTGGGCCGCCCGCTGCCGCTGATGCCACAGTGGCGAACGCTTACCGGGATGGCGCCGGGGCAGCAACAGCGCGCGTGCGGCGCACTCCCGGAACCGAGAGGCGAACAGCGCCGAGCCGCCCACCTCGGTGGTGACCAACGGCTCGATCTCGTCCGGGGCGAAGACGAACAGGTCGGCACCGGGCGGGGCGTCCTCGGTGTCCGGCAACCGCACGACGATTCCGTCGTCGGAGGCGGTGGGTTTCTCGTCGATGCCGTACCGCTCGAGCAGCCGACGGCTGACCGCGAGCGCCAGCGGACCGTGCACCTTCAGTCCGTAGGGGGAGTGCAGCACCACCCGCCAGTCGCCGAGCTCGTCGCGGAACCGCTCGACCAGCAGGGTGGTGTCGCTGGGCACCGTTGCGGTGGCATTGCGCTGATCGTCGAGCAGTTGCCACAGGTTGTCGGTGGCGTAGTCGGCGAAACCCAGTTCATTGCAACGTTTGTCGAAATCATCTCGGCCCATTCCGGCCAGCTCGCCGGTGAATTTGCCGATCGCCTGGCCGAGCTCGGCGGGCCGGCCCGCGTCGTCCCCGCGCCAGAATGGTAACCGCGCCGGCTGTCCCGGCGCCGGGATGACGAGCACCCGGTCGTGGGTGATCTCGGTAATCCGCCAACTGGTGGCACCCAGCGAGATGACGTCGCCGGGCCGTGACTCGTACACCATCTCTTCGTCGAGTTCACCGACCCGCGAGGGTTTCTCGGAGTCGGTGGCCAGATACACGGTGAACATGCCACGGTCGGGGATGGCGCCCCCGGAGGTGACCGCCAGCCGCTGGGCGCCGGGCCGCGCGGTCAGCGTGCCGTTGTCGCGGTCATAGATCAGTCGGGGTCGCAGCTCGGCGAAGTCCGTCGATGGATACTTTCCGGACAACAGGTCCAGTGTTGCCTCGAAAGCGCTGCGCGGCAGTGTCGCAAACGGCGCACTGCGCCGGACGACGTCGAACCACTCGTCGGCGCTGACCGGCTCCAGTGCGCACGCCGCCACGGTGTGCTGGGCCAGCACGTCGAGCGGATTGGTGGGCACCCGCATGGTCTCGATCTGTCCGGCGAGCATGCGCTGCACGCTGACGGCGCAGCCGATCAGGTCGGTTCGGTGCTTGGGGAACAGCACACCACGGGAGATCTCCCCGACCTGGTGCCCGGCCCGTCCGACGCGCTGCAATCCGCTGGCCACCGACGGCGGCGCTTCCACCTGGATCACCAAATCCACGGCACCCATGTCGATTCCGAGTTCCAGGCTCGATGTCGCCACCACGGACTTGAGCCGTCCGCTCTTGAGGTCGTCCTCGACAGCCGCGCGCTGCTCCTTGGACACCGAGCCGTGGTGGGCACGGGCCAGCAGCGGCTCGGCGCCGTACGTCTGACCACTGCCCATGATGTGCGCCGGTGGTCCGCCGGGCACCTGGCGGTTGGGCGGCGCATCCAGTTCGACGCCGGAACGTTCGGCGTGAATCTCGTTGATGCGCGCCGTGAGCCGCTCGGCGAGCCGGCGTGAGTTGGCGAACACGATGGTCGAGTTGTGCGCCTCGATGAGATCGACGATGCGCGCCTCGACATCGGGCCAGATGGTGTTGTTCTCCAGGTTGGCCATATCGGGCACCGGCACCTGAACGGTCAGCTCGAACGTCTTGGTTGCCGGTGGCGCGACGATGGTCGTCGGCCTGGCGCCGGAGAGGAACCGGGCGACTTCCTCCGGCGGGCTGACGGTCGCCGAGAGCCCGATGCGCTGGGCCGGTTTCGGCAGCAGCGCATCGAGGCGCTCCAGCGACAGCGCCAGATGCGCGCCGCGCTTGGTGGCGGCCACCGCGTGCACCTCGTCGATGATCACCGTCTCGATGCCGGTCAGCGTTTCCCGGGCCGCGGAGGTCAGCATGAGGAACAGCGATTCCGGGGTGGTGATCAGGATGTCGGGAGGCTTGGTGATCAGCTCGCGCCTGCGGGCGGGAGGCGTATCGCCGGAGCGGACACCGACGCTGATCTGCGGGGCCGGCACCCCGTCGCGCTCGGCGATACGCGTGATACCGGTCAGCGGGGTGCGCAGGTTTCGTTCGACGTCGACGGCCAGGGCCTTCAGCGGGGAGACGTACAGCACCCTGGTGCCGGCCCCCTCCGGCTCGTGGGCCAGCTGGTCGATCGCCCACAGAAACGCGGCCAGCGTCTTACCCGACCCCGTCGGGGCGATGACCAGGGTGTTGTCCCCGTCGGCGATCGCTGACCAGGCCCGCGCCTGCGCGGCCGTCGGCTCGGCGAATGTGCCCGTGAACCATCGCCGCGTCAGCGGGCTGAACCGGTTCATCGGATCGGGGGGACTCACGACTCCAGGGTGCCAGGGGGTACCGACAGGTCGAAGTGGTGGACGCGGCCGCCAATTGACGGATATGTAGATCATCGAACGTCGGCGCGCCATACTGATGGCCTGAGGGCAGCCATCGGGGGAGGCTGCGACGTTCGGGGGGTGCAGTGACGTCGGCAACCGCAATCTGTCGGTCGTGTGGGGCTGAGCCCTCGCCGGGGGCCCGGTTTTGCGGCTCGTGCGGTGAGCGCCTGACGCCGGCCTCGGACTATGCCGAGTACAAGCAGGTGACCGTGTTGTTCGCCGATGTCGCGCGGTCGATGGATCTTGCCGCGGCGCTGGATTTGGAGCGGTTGCGCGAGGTCATGACCGACCTGGTGGAGCGCTCGGCTGCGGTGGCGCGCCGGTATGGCGGGTCGGTGGAGTACAACGGCGACGGTGTGATGGCGATCTTCGGTGCCCCGCTCTCGTTGGAGGATCACGCGGTCCGGGCGTGCATGGCCGCGCTGGACATCCAGGACGAGGCGCGGCGACTGGCCGCGGTGGTCAAGGAGCGCGACGGGCTCGACCTCCGGCTGCGTGTCGGGCTGAATTCCGGCCGGGTGATCGCCGGGATGATCGGTTCGGGCGCGCTGGGCTACGCCGCCACCGGTGGGACCGTCGGTTTCGCACAGCGGATGGAGTCGGTGGCGCCCCCGGGCGAGGTCATGCTCTCCGAGACGACTGCACGGCTCGTCGAAGACCAGGCGGTCCTGGCCGAGGCCGAGCCCGTCATGGTCAAGGGCTTCGGTGCGCCGGTCTACGGATTCCGGCTGGTGTCGATCAGCGCGCGGGGCACCAGGACCGACCGTGTCGAGGCGAGTCTGGTGGGTCGGCGTTGGGAACTCGCCGCCCTGGGCGCCATGGTGGACCGCGCGACCGACGGTCGCGGTGGTGTCGTGAGTGTGATGGGTCCTCCGGGCATCGGTAAGTCCCGGGTGGC
Source organism: Mycolicibacterium rhodesiae (assembly GCF_002086695.1). Taxonomy (GTDB): domain Bacteria; phylum Actinomycetota; class Actinomycetes; order Mycobacteriales; family Mycobacteriaceae; genus Mycobacterium; species Mycobacterium rhodesiae. The sequence goes on along the minus strand of NZ_MVIH01000013.1, from coordinate 77,361 downwards.
TCGGGAGGCCGCCGCGCTGGCCGCGTTGCGTGGCGTCGAGGTGGTGTGGACCTTTTGCGAGTCGCACTCCCGAGACGTGCCCTTCCACCTCGTGACGCAATTGCTGCGCGCCGTCATCGGGGTGACCGAACTCGACAATGCCTCAGCCCGGGCCAAACTCCGGGACCGGCTTCCCGCCGCCGGGCCGCAAGACCTGTTGTTGCTCGACGAGCTGCTCGGCGTCGCAGACCCGGAAGTGCCGCTGCCCGTGATTGATCCGGACGCCCGGCGGCGTCGGCTGACCGCCATGATCAACACCGCGTCCTTGGCGCGCATGACGCCCGAGTTGGTGATCATCGAGGATGCGCATTGGATCGACGTGGTCAGCGAATCGATGGTGTCGGAGTTTCTGTCGGTTGTGCCGCGCACGCCGTTGATGGTGCTGATCACCGCCCGGCCGGATTATCGGGGAGAGCTCTCGCGGGTGTCCGGCGCCCAGTCGATATCCCTTGCGCCACTAAGTGATTCGGATACCGCAGCATTGCTGGCCGAGCTTCTCGGATCGGACTCCTCGGTGGACGAGGTGGCGGCGATCATCGCGGACAGATCGCAGGGAAATCCGTTCTTCGCCGAGGAGATGGTGCGTGAACTGGTTCAGCGCGGCGCTTTGCGCGGTGAGTCGGGCGGCTACGTCTGCGACGCCGACATTACCGAGCTGGACGTCCCGGTGACGGTGCAGGCCGCGCTGGAATCGCGCATCGATCGGCTGAGCGTGTCGGCCAAGCACACATTGACCGCGGCGTCGGTCGTCGGTAACCGATTCGGCGAGGACCTGCTCGCGGCCCTCGGGGCCGACCCGGATTTCGGTGAACTGCTCGACGCGGAGCTGATCGAACAGGTTCGGTTCACACCGGTCGCCGAGTACGCCTTCCGCCACCCGCTGGTTCGGGCGGTGGCCTATGAGTCACAGCTGAAGTCGGATCGCGCCGAGTCGCATCGCCGCCTGGCCGCCGCCATCCAGCATCGAGCGCCGGAGTCGTTGGAAGACAACGCCGCCCAGATCGCCGAACATTTGTATGCCGCAGGAGATCTGCGGGCCGCTTACGACTGGCACATGCGAGCCGGTGCCTGGTCGGGCAACCGGGATGTGTCCGCCGCGCGGGTCAGTTGGGAGCGCGCCTGTCGCATCGCCGACGAGTTGCCCGACGATGCCACCGATGTTCTTCCGGCGCGCATCGCCCCCCGCACGATGCTGTGCGCCTCGGGGTGGCAAGCCATCGAAGAAACCCGCGGCCGGATCGACGAACTTCGAACCTTGTGTGCCCGAGCGGGAGATCAGGTTTCGCTGGCGATCGGAATGTCCGGTCCGGCCACCGAGCTGATGTATTCGGGCCGCTCCGTCGAAGGATCGCGGCTGATGTCGGAGCAGATGCGGTCGATGGCGTCGCTCGGCGATCCCAGCGTGATCGCGTTGGGAATGATCGCGTTCAACAACTGGTTCGACGCCGGTGAGTTCGACGAGATCCTGCACTGGTCGGAGATGGTCATCGAGCTGACCGGAGACGACCCGAGCATGGGTGCGGGGATGGGGTTCGGGTCGCCGCTGGCCGCGGCGCTGGCATGGCACGGAGTCGCCGCGTGGTGGCGTGGCCTGCCCGGCTGGCGCGATGATCTCTCGCGCGCATGGGCGATTGCCCAGAAGTGCGATCCGACCACGTCGGCGATGGTGGTGGGGTGGACCTTCGGACTCGAAATCGCTTTCGGCGTTCTGCGCGCGGACGATGCGGCGTTGTCGACGATCGAAGACGCCGTTCAGACCGCCGAGGGTTCGAGCAATCCGGCACTCAGTATCGCCACGTGGACGCTGGCGGTTGCGTTGCTCGACCGCGAATCCGCCGCAGGCCGCCGGCGCGGGCTGGAGTTGATGGCCGGGGTTCGTGACATGTGGGTGCGGGAGCCCATCGAATTCCTGATTCCGGTTGCCGACTTCTGTTCCGCGGCACAGCGATGCAGGCAAGGCGAGCGCGATGCCGTCATACCTGTGATCCGAGAAGCCGTGGCGGATCTACATCGGGCCGGCAGGCCCTTCTTCGGCGTGCTCGGTGTCCGCGCGCTGGTCGAGGCGCTGGCCGACGGGGGCGACGCGGCCGATCTCGCCGAGGCCGAGCGGGCCATCGACTTCTTGACCAACTGGCTGGGGGATACCGGATCGGCGGTGGTCGCGGTCACCGAGCTGCGACTGCGAGCGCTGCTGGCGCGGTCCCGCGGTGACGATGTCGCGTATCGCGTTCTCGCCGAACGGTATCGGGCGATGACACGAGCCCTGGATTTCGACGGATGACGGCCGATACGGCGTGCGGGTCCTGCGGCCGCGTGCTGCGCGGCAAGGCCAGGTTCTGCGACCAATGCGGGGCTCCGACCGCAGGGCCGGGGGATGCCGCCGAATACAAGCAGGTGACCGTGTTGTTTGCCGATGTCGCGCGCTCGATGGATCTTGCCGCGGCGCTGGATCTGGAGCGGTTGCGCGAGGTGATGACCGACCTGGTGGAGCGCTCGGCTGCGGTGGCGCGCCGGTATGGCGGGTCGGTGGAGTACAACGGCGACGGGATCATGGCACTGTTCGGCGCGCCGACAGCACTGGAGGATCACGCTTTTCGCGCCTGCCTGGCAGGCCTCGACATCCAGGATGAGATGTCCCGGCTCGCGGCAGCGGTGAAGCAACGTGACGGCATCGAGATCGACGTCCGGGTGGGTCTGAACTCCGGGCGCGTGATTGCCGGCGAGATAGGTTCGGGAGCGCTCGGCTACCGCGCCACCGGTGAGACGGTGGGGCTGGCACAGCGGATGGAGTCGACGGCGCCGGTGGGTGCGGTGATGGTGTCGGAGTCCACAGCGCGGCTTGTCGAAAACGCTGCGACGCTTGCAGATCCGGAATGGGTCCGCATCAAGGGCGCCGACCGGCCCGTCCGTGCGTACCGATTGGTGAACGTGCTTCTGGGTGATCGACCGGTTGACCGAGCCGAGGCAACTTTGGTGGGCCGGCGGTGGGAGATGGCGGTCTTGGACGCCATTGCCGAACGCGCCATCGACGGTCGCGGCGGTGTGGTGCGGCTGGTGGGGCCACCGGGCATCGGTAAGTCCCGGGTAGCCCGCGAGACCGCGGCGATGGCGGCAGACCGCGGAATCGAGGTGGTCTGGACGTTGTGCGGCTCGCACACCGCCGAAATGCCCTTCTACGCGGTGAGCCGGCTGTTGCGCGCGGTGACCGGCGTGGTCGGGCTGGACCCCGATGCTGCCCGGCAGCGGTTGCGCAGCCTGATCCCCGGAGCCGATCCGCAGGATCTCCTGCTACTGAACGACCTACTCGGGGTGGCGGACAGCGATGTGCCGTTGCCGCGAATCGATCCGGATGCGCGGCGGCGACGGCTGACCGCACTGGTCAACACAGTGTCGTTGGCACGGGTTGCGCCCGCGCTCCTGATCGTTGAAGACGTCCACTGGATGGATGCGGTCAGTGAGTCGATGCTGACCGACTTCCTCGCCGTGGTTCCCCGAACACCCGCCATGGTGCTGATCACCTTCCGCCCCGAGTATGTCGGTTCGCTGGCGGGAATGGCGTCGGCACAGACGGTTTCGCTGGGTCCACTGGGCGACTCGGACACCGCGACCCTGTTGACCGAGTTGCTGGGCGCAGACGCGTCGGTGCAGGACCTGGTCGGGGTGATCGGTGATCGAGCGGCAGGCAACCCGTTCTTCGCCGAGGAGATGGTCCGCGAGCTGGCGCAGCGCGGTGTGCTTACGGGTTCTCACGGACATTTCACCTGCCGGGCGGATGTCACCGAACTCAGCGTTCCGGTGACGGTGCAGGCCGCCATCAGCGCGCGCATCGACCGGCTCGGCGACGCCGCGAAGCGAACTCTGCACGCCGCGGCGGTGATCGGTGCGCACTTCGGCGCCGAGTTGCTCGCCACGCTCGACGTGGAAACGACGATGGATGAACTACTTCGGGTCGAACTGGTCGATCAGATCCGGTTCACGCCCACCGCGGAGTATGCGTTCCGTCATCCGCTGATCCAGGCGGTCGCCTATGAATCTCAGCTGAAGTCCGATCGCGCCCGGTGGCATCGGCGGCTTGCAGGTGCCATCGAGCAGCTCGCCCCCGACCTGGCGGACGAGAATGCGGTGCTTGTCGCCGAACATCTCTATGCGGCAGGTGATCTTCAGGCCGCCTACGCCTGGCATATGCGGGCCGGTGCCTGGTCGGCGAGTCGCGACATCTATGCGGCCCGATTGAATTGGGAGAAGGCACGCGTGATCGCCGACGAACTGCCCGACGACGCCACCGGCAGATTGTCGATGCGAATCGCTCCGCGGACAATGCTGTGCGCCAGTGATTTTCATGCCAGCGCGATCACCGAGAGTAGCGGCCGATTCGCCGAACTACGGGAGCTATGCGCCGCTGCCGGTGACAGCGTGTCGCTTGCGATCGGTATGACCGGGCAGGTCACCGAGTACCTTTACGTCAATCGGGCCCCCGATGCGGCGGTGCTGGCGTCCGAGCAGATGGACCTGTTGGACTCCATCGGTGATCCGAACTTGACTGTCGGGTTGTCGTTTCCCGCTTTCGCCACCTGGTTCAACCAGGCTGATTTCGCCAAGATCTCACGGTGGACGCAGCGAGTCATCGACCTGGCCGCGGACGATCCGACTGTGGGTGCCGGATTCGGCTTCGCATCCCCGCTGTCGGCGGCGTTAGCCTTCCGCGGAATTTCGCGGTGGTGGCAGGGGCAGAAGGGCTGGCGCGACGACCTGCGTGACGCGACGACCATGGCGCAGACAACCGATCCGGCGACACTCGGTTTCGTCCTGGCGTGGACGTACGGCGTCGAGATCGGTTACGGGGTCCTGCGGGCTGATGACTGCGCGATCGAAGCAAGCCAACGGGCGGTGGAATCCGCCAAGCGCATCGGAAACGACAACGCAGTGACCATCGCGGAGTACGGATTAGGGGTCGCGCTGTTGTACCGGGAGAGCGAGTCCGAGCGGCATCGAGGCCTGGAACTGATGGATGAGGCCCTCGCGATGCTGCGGGTTCGCGTGCCGTCGCTGGTGCCGGTCACCGAGATGTTCGCCGCCCGTGAGCGGGCCAGAATCGGCGATCGTGACGCGGCAATATCGGTGATACGTGACGCTCTGACAAGCCTGTACGAGCAGAGCAGTTTCGGCTGGATCATCGCCGGAGTCGCGATTCTGGTCGAGGCGCTTGCAGAGCGGCGCGCCGACGGCGACCTCGTCGAAGCCCAGGACATGCTCGACGGATTGGATGCTATGCGTTCCGAGCATGATTCGGCGATTCTCGACATCACGACGCTTCGCCTGCGCACGCTTTTGGCCAAGGCGCGTGACGAGGACAGCAGATATCGGGAGTTGCTGCGCGACTATCGCGCAACGGCGGAGTCACTGGGGTTCGAGGGGCACATCGCCTGGGCGATCGCCTAGCCCTGTCGGTGGCCGGCGCAGGCGTCCAGCACGCGTGTCCAGTGGGGCGATGTGCCGCGAACGTGGCTCTCCGCCAACGACATCAGGAAACGGCGCCAGCTGCCGTCGTCACGACGGAGCGTGCCCACCACGGTGACGTCGTCACCGCAGTCATCCAACGATTCCTCGATGTCGGCGGACAGCGTCTGGTGCGGGCTGCATTCGATGAATGTGCGGTGGCCCCGCCCATATGCCCAGCGCACGGCATCTTCGAACAACACCGGTTGGCGCAGGTTGGCAAACCAATAGTCCCCGTCGAGTACCGACGCATCGGCGGCGGCTCCGGTGACTGTCGAGATGAAGGTGATGGGGGCGGGTCTGGGTCGCACGTCGGCGAGCTGCTCGCGCAGGCGTTCGCGTACCTCGTCCATGTGGACTGAATGTGAGGCGTAGGGGAGGGGGATTCGCGTGACCGGCAGGTGTTCCCGCTCGCAGCGGGCAAGCAGGTCGGCGATGGCGACCGCACTTCCCGCAACGACCGTGGAAGAAGGGCTGTTGCGCTCGGCGATCGCGATGGAACCGTCCCACGCTCCGATCAACGCGCAGACGTGGTCGACGGGCTCGGGGATGGATACCGTGATGCCTGATCCCACAACGCCGGTGATGGCCTCGCACTGCGCGCATATCACCCGTGCGGCGTCGCGCAGGGAAAGGGCGCCGGCCACGTAGGCCGCCGCGACCTCGCCTTGTGAATGCCCGACGACGGCGTCGGGTTCGATGCCCAGCGCACGCCACTGCGCCGCCAGGGACACCATCACGGCGAACAGTGTCGGCTGCGCGACGTCGTCGCGGTCCAGGCCCGGTGCGCCGGGCTCGCCGCGCAGAGTCCCGATCAGTGACCAGTCGAGGAACTCCGCGAACGCCTGGTCGCACCGCTTCATCTCATCGGCAAAGACCCCGGCGGTGGCCAGTAGTTCACTCGCCATGCCCACCCACGGCGATCCCTGCCCGGGAAAGGCGAATGTCGTTCTACCCGCGCGGGTGGCTCGTCCGGCTATGACACCCGGTGACGGCGTGCCGGACGCGATCGCCCGCAATCCGGCCAGCAGTTGGTCGCGGCCCGCTCCGACGATCACCGCGCGGTGCCGAAACGACGCGCTGTCGCCGGCCAACGAGTATGCGACGTCGGTCGGGTCGGTGTCCGGTTGGTCGTGGAGGTCCTGCAGAAGCGCCGCCGCAGTGCCGGCCAATGCCGACGCCGACTTCGCGGACAACGGCCACGGCGTGATGCCGGCAGTCATGGCGCCCCCTATCCCGACATACGAAGTGACTCCGGCCTGTCCCCGCCGCAGGCCGGAGTCACTCGCCGACCAGTGTCGAGCCGGTAGGACGATCATCGACCGGGTACGTGCGCCGGGCTTAAGTAGTCGGCTACTGCAATCAGGTCACCGCAGCAGCGCGGCCAGCTCATCCCGGGTCTTGGTACCGGTCTTGGCCATCGCCCGATGGATGTGGCTCTCGACGGTGCGCGGCGACAGACAGAGACGCTCGGCGATCGCGCGGTTCGACAATCGTTGCCCGACCAGCATGACGATTTCCCGTTCGCGTCCGGTGAAGGGCAGCCGTTGCGACGCCTGTTGGACAGCCGGGGTGACCAGTCCACCGCATCGCTGGACCAGAGCCGCCACCCGAGTCGAACAATTCAATGCGGACCCGCGCTGCCCGTGACGGCGGTATATCAGCGCGGCATGGGCTACCGAGTCGGCTGCCGCGATCAGATCGCCCAGACCCTCGAAGACCTGTGAGACCGCGGTGAGCTCCGGAGCATCACTGTCGTGCAACGCCGCGGCGAAGCGGGCCACCGCAGCGACCCGAGGGCCCTCGACCAGCGCCGCCAGCTCGTTCAACCGGTCCGCGCAGGTACGGTCGCCGAACTGGGTGACCGTCTGCAAGCAGAGCGCCTCTGCTCCGAATTGACCTTTCGCACAGGCCCTTTCGGCTGCGCCGGAGGCTATCGCGATCGCCTCGCTGACGGCACCCTGGTTTGCGGCCACCCAGGCGCGAGCCAGGCTCACCTCGTAGTCCAGTGATCGGAAGGGGCGCGCGATGGTGTCGAGTGCGGCCAGCACCTCGGCCGCCTCATCGACCTCGCCGAGCAACGCGAGTGCGCTCACGCGCACGACGTTGTAGCGGTAACCCCAGCCCATGCCGTGGCCGGCGGCCGACAAGCCCAGCGCGGCCTGTCCCAGCAGTCGGCAGGCGAGTTCGACATCTCCGGCGCCCAGTGCAGCCCGTCCGGCGACCGCCGCTGCGAGTAGCTGAGCCTCTCCCGGCAGATCGGCGGCCTGGCTGCCGACGCCGTGGGCGACTTCGCCTGCGTCGGGGATCCGCCCGGCGAGCAGGAGCGCGGTCAGATGGGCGTCTGCGATGTTGAAGCGCATCTGCGGTGCATCGAATCGCCGCGTCGCGGCCCGATATCCCCACTCGGCGCGGGCCTCGGCTTCGGTGGCCTGGCCGGCCTCGCCGGACACCACTGTCAATGCCCAGGCGATCTCGGCGCCGACGACCGGCGGCAGATCACCGAGGACGAGTGGGTGCGCGGCTTCTCGCGCGGGCTGTGGATCATCGGTGGCGAACCGGTGCACGACGCGGAACGCATCGAGGTAGGTGTGCGCCTCCGCAGATTCGACGGCGGACTGCTGGTTCACGATCTCGATCGCCCGCGCCGGATCGCCGAGCACCCACAACATGTTGCTGGCCCGATGGAATGCGAGCCTGGCCCGGTCGACGTCGGTCAGATCGCCGGCAGCCATCGCAGTCAACACAGCGTCGGCTTCGGTCCCGCGCGACAGCCACGAAAGTGCATGCGCGCGGACGAAGTTCGGTTCGGGCCCCGCGCCGGCTGCGACCGCTGCCTTCGCGAGTCGATCGGCGAGCGGCAGGTCGGCCAGCCAGACAGCACCGTGCGCGGCACGCACCAGAAGGTCCGTGTCGGGTGGGAGGTCGGATTCGATGCTCAAGGTGGCCCGCTTCACCGCCACCCGGACATCGTCGGCGTCGTCGGAGCGGGCCAGTTCGGCGGCCACCAACCCGCGCAGTCGGCGCAACCGGGTTACGGATGCCCGGCGGCGACGCACTTCGCCGTAGATCGGATGGGCCACTCGCGCGTGCACATTGCTTCCGGTCGCCTCCAACGAGATCAGGCCGCGGGTTTCGGCCTCCTCGATCGCCGCCGGGTCGGCGAGGCGCGCCAGGACGGGCAACTCCATCGGCTCGGCGACGGCCAGGAGGTCGATCACGTCGCCGACCGCGCCGGGCAATGTGCCGATCCGGGACTCGACCAAGCCGACCAGGTCGGGTGGCAGGACGGGATCGCCTGCCCACACCCATGCGTCACGGTGCTGCGCGAGCCGCCCGTCGGCAACCTCCTGCTCGACGATGTTGCGCAGGTATAGCGGATTGCCGTGCGTGAGCTGCCAAATCCGATGTGCGCAAGAGTGTTCCACGGGGCCGTTCAGAGCCGCTGTGAGCAGGGCGGTGGTCTCGTCGAGTGACAACGGCGCAACCGCAATCCGTTCGAACCGACCGGCCGCCGAAATCTCCTGCAGTGCAGCCGGAACCGATTCGTCATCGCGAACCGTCAGGATGAGCTTCGCGGCGCTGCGTTGCACGAGCTGATGGAGGACGAAGATCGACAGATCATCGAGCAGCTGCGCGTCATCCACGGCGACGACCACGCGCGCGGGTGACGTTGTGGCAGCCAATGACTCGATCACGCCGCGGACAAGTTGAACGGTCTCAGAGGCGTCGTGGCCGGTCCAGGCGGCGAACGCACCCAGCGGAATGGACCGGGCCGAGGAGGCGCCCACCACCCACCGGCCCTGGAAACCCTGCGCCTCAGCGGTGCTCAGGGCCTCCCTGGCGATTCTGCTTTTTCCGACCCCCGCCCCGCCGGACACGACAACGCCCGCCACGTCCGGCGCCGCAATCGCTGACTCGATGGATCGCATCTGCCCGGTGCGGCCAATCAACGGCCACGACAAGCGCACGCGCACAAGCCTAACGGCGTCAATCGTCGATCGACGTGAAATCGACCCAAAGATGCCGGGGTCCGCGGAACACCTGGTTTCGCCGGTACGGCGGCGGGTCGACGACCAGCCGCGGTGATCGCACCCGCTTGAGGAAGATCTCCAGAGCGACGTTGATCTCCAGCCGCGCCAGCGGCCCGCCGAAACACGTGTGGATGCCGCTGCCGAAGCCGAGGTGCTCGTTGTCCTTGCGCATCGGATCGAACCGGTCCGGATGGGCGAAGCGGCGCGGATCGCGGTTGGCGGCCGCCCAGACCAGGAACACCGCTGACCCGGCCGGGATTCGCGTTCCGCCGATTTCGATGTCCGCGGTGGCCCACCGGCTCGGGAAGAACTGCACAGCCCCCTGCAGGCGTTGTACCTCTTCGACGGTACCCGGGATCAGCTCAGGATTGTTGCGCACCAGTTCCCACGAACCTTGATTGCGCAGCAGCGTCATCACACAGTTGCTGATGGTGTTGACGGTGGAGTCGTGGCCCGCGACCAGAAGCAGCTGCGCGTTGGATTCCGCTTCTGCCGTGGACACCGGACCGTCCGGACCGTCGTCGTGCAGTGCGGCCGACAACAGTCCCGGCGCCGGCTCACGGGACAGCCGCTCGACCAGATCGTGGACGTAGGAATTCAGTTCGGTCATACTCGCCGCGGCTTTGGCCGTCGCCGCACGGCCCTCCTCGGTATCGCGCTCCGGCCCGACGTCGGCGCCCTGCATGAAATCGGTGACCCACCTGTGGAACTTGGGTTCGTCGGCCATCGGGACGCCCAGTACCCGGAAGATCACCGACACCGGGATCGGGTAGGAGAAGTCGTCGACGACGTCCATCCTCGTGCCGCCGCGTGCCTTCACCTTGTCCAGCAGTTCGTTGGCCAGATCGGCGACCATCGCCTCCATGCTCGGGATCAGATCCGGGGTGTGCGGCGGGCCGAAATGGCGCATGAACTGCCTGCGCATCCTGTCGTGCCGGGGTGGGTCGGCAACCAGCATGCTGGAATCGTGCGCCTGCGCGGCCTCCTCGAGCTCCAGGTGGGCCTGCTTCTCGCCGAACAGGCCCGACGGACTGCGGCTGATGTCGGAGCTGACCCGCGGATCATGCGCCAGCGCAACGGCTTCGGCATAGCCGGTCACCACATAGGTCTTCTCGGACACCTTGGCCACGGGCTTGCGGCGCAGTTCCTCGAAGTAGGGATACGGGTTGGCGCGATTCTCGAACTTCATCGCCTCGGCCCAGGCGGTTGCGGCATCCATGACGGTCTCCTTACGCCCGCGGACGGAACTGGGCGCTGCGTTCGGTGGGGTCATGTCCGGTGAGCACCACGTCGGGGTTGCCCGCGGGCTCACGTGGATCGGGGAAGCGGGCGGGCATCGGCTCGGCATCCACCGGCCGGCCGTACCCGGGCGGCGGGGGAGGGAACGGCGCGGACCTCTCGATCAGCGAGGCGTAGTAGGGCAACCACTTGCCGTGGTTGAAGGTCACCGCGCCGACGATCCGGCCGCGCTTGCCGTACGCCGCCGCGAACCGGCGCTCCGATGGCGAACCCTGGGTGAACACGATCTCGTCGCCGAACGAGCACACCCCGACACTTTTGATGTTCACCCCGAACTGGCCCGACCAGAACGACGGCAAGGGCAGGTGCGGACGACGGCCGACCTCGAGGTGAATCATGTTGTTGGCGGCCACTTCCGCGCCGTAGACAGCGTTGTCCCAATGCTCCTGGGAGAGGAACTCGTAGCCGTAGAGCACGTGCGGGGCACGCGCGACGTCACCGGCCACGAAGATGTGGTCGGTCACCACTCCGTTGATGTCGAAGGCCCGGCAACCGGCGTCGCACGCCAGCCCCCACTGGCCGGCGGCCAGACCCGCCCCGTCCAGCCACTCCACGTTGCGGATCGAGCCGAGCGAGGCAACCACCACGTCGACATCGAGAACCGCGCCATCGGAAAAGTGCGCCTGGCGAACGTGTCCGGCGCTGTCGCCGGACAAGCTCTCCACCGCTACGCCGGTGCGCAGGTCGACTCCGGCGTCGCGCATCATCTGTGCGGCGATGTCGCTGATGACCCCGCCCAGCGCACCCCGCAGCGGGCCCTTGCCCCGCTCGGCCACCGTAACGGGAAGGCCGAGATCGCGGCAGACCGAGGCGATTTCGGATCCGACGAATCCCGAGCCGACGATCAGGACCCGCTTGGGGCGCTCTTTCAACGCAGCGGACAGACCGGCGGCGTCCTCCACGGTGCGCACGGTGAAGACACCTCGCAGGGCGCCCTCGGCGGGGTTGGGCCATGGGCGCGCCCGGGTGCCGGTCGCGATCAGCAGCCGGTCGTACCCGACGTCCTGGCCGTTGGCGAGTTTGACCACGTGGTTGGGCCGATCCAAACCGACCGCGGCGACGCCCAGCTTCCAGTCGGCGTCCACCCGTCGCAGGCGAGGGAGCTTGGTGTGGTCGGCCGGGACCCAGCCCTTGAGTACCTGCTTCGACAACGGCGGCCGATCGTAGGGTTCGTGTGGTTCGTCGCCGACGATGGTCAGTGAACCGTTGAATCCTCTCTCCCGCAACGCCTCTGCCGCACGCAGTCCGGCCAGCGACGCGCCCACGATCGCGATGCGCCCCTCGGCCCGGAACTTCGCGACCACCTCGTCCAGGTTGTAGGTGCCGATCATGGCGTCTCGCGATCGGCGGGTGGATCCACTTCGAGGATGATCGCCTGAACCGGGCAAGATGCCGCCGCCCGCAACACCCGCTGGCGTTGCGAATCGTCCGGGTTGGGGTCGTAGGCCAAGGCCTCTTCCCCGACCAGTTCGAGCACCTCAGGCGCCAGCGGCACACATTGGGCGTAGCCCTGGCACTTGTTGAGATCGACCACCAACCGCATGGCGCAGACAGTAGACCGGCGCGGGCTCCTGCTGGTTAATATTGCGCCAACCGATAGGAGGACCGCCCGGTGACCGATGTCCGGCCCTTTCGGATCGCGGTATCCGACGACGTCCTGGCGGACCTGCGGGACCGGCTCAAGCGCACCCGCTGGCCCGAGCAGGAATGCGTCGAGGACTGGAGCCAGGGCATTCCGCTGGCCTACACCCGAGAGCTGGCCGCCTACTGGGCAGACGACTACGACTGGCGCAGGCGGGAGGCCGCGCTCAACCGGTTCGACCACTACATCACCGAAATAGACGGGCTGGACCTCCATTTCATCCATCAGCGGTCGTCGAATCCGGATGCGCTGCCGCTGATCATCACGCACGGCTGGCCCGGCTCAGTGGTCGAGTTCAGCAAGGTGATCGAACCGCTGACCGAGGACTTCCATGTGGTGTGCCCGTCCCTGCCGGGCTACGGGTTTTCCGGTAAGCCGACGACGACCGGATGGGGTGTCGAGAAGATCGCCACGACGTGGGACGCGTTGATGGCGAAGTTGGGTTATCGGCGCTACGTCGCCCAAGGCGGCGACTGGGGTGCTGCGGTGACCACACAGATCGGTCGCAACGGGGGAGCCTGCATCGCGATCCACACCAACATGCCGATGGCCTTTCCGAGCGGTGCGCTCACCAACCCCACCGACGAGGAGAAGGATGCACTGGCGGCTGGGGAGTTCTACGCCAAGTGGGATTCCGGCTACTCCAAGCAGCAGTCCACCCGCCCGCAGACACTCGGCTACGGGCTGGCCGACTCTCCGGTCGGTCAGCTGGCGTGGATTGTCGAGAAGTTCTGGGCGTGGACGGACTGCGACGGGCATCCCGAGAACGCGCTCACCAGGGACGAGATCCTCGACAACGTGATGCTGTACTGGGTGAACAACGCCGCGGCGTCGTCAGCCCGGCTGTACTGGGAGAGCTTCCGGTCCTTCGGTGCGCAGGGCAAAGTCGAGGTGCCCACCGGGATCGCGCGGTTCCCGAAGGAAATCATGCGACCCCCGCGCAGCTGGTGTGAGAACACCTACAACATCACCCGCTGGACCGACATGCCGCGGGGCGGTCACTTCGGCGCCTTCGAGCAACCCGAGCTGTTCGTCGACGACGTCCGGGCGTTCTTCGCGGGAGTGCGCTGAGTCAGCGGCGGTCGGCCGCGTCGGCCAGCGCCGCCGGGATGCCCGGCACCCGCACGATGGCGTCGAGCAGCGCGTGGGCGCCGGAATCCGCGAGATGGTCGGCATCGATCGACGGGTCGAGGACACGCTGGCGGCACAGTTCGAAGGTGAACGCCAGCCACGCGTAGACGATCGCCCGCAGGTCGCGTTCGACCTTCGAGTCCAGATCGCCCTGCACCACGTCGGTGATCGCGGCCATGATGCGCTGCATCTGGCGCTCGTTGTCGGTGTCGTCGATGCCGCGCAGGACCGGGTCGGTGCGTCCCATCCCGATATAGGCCGCCCACGCGCCGTGCGGATGCTGCTCGTCGTAGCGGATGTAGGCCACGACGCCGGCCCGCAACCGCTCGAACAGGGTTTCGCCCTGTGCGGCCAGGGTGTTGGTGGCCTCGAACAGTCGCTCGGTCTCGGCCCGCACCACCGCGGCGAAGAACGCGCGCTTGTCGGGAAAGTAGTGGTACATCAGCGCTCGCGAGACTCCGGCACGCTCGGCGATCTCGTCGATGCGGACCTCGTCGTAGGGCCGCTGGCCGAACACCTCGGCACCCAACGCGAGCAGTTCGCTACGCCGGTCCTGCGGGGACAGACGACGGCGGACGGGTGATTCCGGCATGCCGACATATTGACACATGTACAACAGCTCGGACTGCTCCCCGCGCCTCCAAGTGATCTCTCAGCATCCGCGCGCCCGGCGGCCATTGACACCGGGCGTTCACCGCGGCATATTTTTGGGTTATACAGCCCAGTTTTGTGGTGAAGGAGCCAGTGCGGTGGTGGCAGCGTTGAAGGACCGCAGGGTCCTGGTGGTCGGGCGAGCCAGTGGTATCGCCCGAGCAATCGCCCTCGCCGTGCGCGCCGCCGGTGGCGAGGTGGTGGCGGCGGGGCGTGACACGGACAAACTCGCGGCGTCCTACGACGACCCCGGCATCGGCGTGGCGCACATCGATCTCACCGACGACGCGTCCATCGAGTCGTTTGCCGAACGTGTCGGGCATCTGGATCACGTGGTTTCGACCGCCTCGGCCCGGGCCCGCGGGACACTTCAGGAGCTGCACCGCCAGGACCTCCTCGGGTCATTGGATACCAAGCTGCTCGGTCCGTTGATGCTGGCCAAACACCTGACCCCGCGCATGGACGGCAACGCCGACTCCTCGTTCGTGTTGTTCTCCGGTATCCACGCCTTCAAGGCCAAGGTCGGTTATCTCGGGGTCGGCATCACCAACGGGGCAGTGGACTTTCTGACCCGAGCGCTGGCAGTGGAGATCGCTCCCATCCGCGTCAACGCCGTGTCACCCGGCGTCATCGACACCGGCGCATGGGACGCCATGGGCGAGGGGGGAAAGCGCGAGTACTTTCAGCACATCAGCGCAGCCAATCCGGTCGGCCGCATCGGCACCGTCGAGGACATCGCACAAGCGGCACTCTTCGCGATGACAAACACATTCATGAGCGGTGTGACCCTCAAGATCGACGGGGGAGAACCGCTGGTATGACGCGAAACACCACGCCGGCGACAACCCCGTCGACCCTGGTATTCGATGTCAACGAGACGCTTCTCGACATCGAGTCGCTCGGACCGCAATTCGAGCACATCTTCGGTGACCGGGCTGTGCTGCGCACGTGGTTCGCCGAACTGGTGCTTTATTCCATGACTCTCACGCTGTCGAACTGTTATGTCGACTTCTTCCGGCTGGGCTCGGCCGTGCTGGGCATGCTCGGCGACATCCGCGGCGTGGCCGTCACGCACCGGCAGCAAGAGGATCTACGGGAAGCAATGCGCGCAATGCCCGCTCACCCAGACGTCGTGCCCGGCCTGACCCGATTGTGCGACAGCGGTTTTCGTCTCGTCACCTTGACCAACTCGCCACACGTCGCCGACGCGCCGACAGCCCTGCACAACGCGGGTTTGGCGGACTACTTCGAGCGGCAGTTCACTGTCGACGCGGTAGCGGCATTCAAGCCAGCTGCCGTGCTCTATCGCGGTGTCGCCGCCGGCCTCGGCGTGGCCGAATCGGACTGCATGATGGTCGCAGCTCACGCCTGGGACACGATCGGAGCCCAGAGCGTGGGTATGCAGGGTGCGTTGATTACGCGCCCTGGCAATGCGGCACTGGTCGCCGAGGGCGTGCCGCAGCCGACTCTCATCGCGCGAGACTTGACCGAATTGGCCGCGCATCTCATCGAATAGCACCTAACGTTCTAGCCGTCGATTGCGATGGAGGAACACGATGATCAGCGACGATATGCGCCGGCGGCGGCTCGACGTGATCAAGGAGCACATGGACACCGAGGTGACCAAGGAGTTCGACCGCACCCTGGCCACGTTCAACGGCCACCCGCGCTACGAGATCATCCCGACCAAACAGGTCTTCGACGGCGACGACGAAGTCATGACCTACTACCTCACCACGCGCACCGCGTTTCCCGACCAGCGCCACGAGAACGCCAGGTTCCATCTCACCGACGACGGGGTGATCGTCGAGTTCGACCTGCTGGGAACGAATCTCGGCGAGTTCTACGGGCTGCCGCCGACGGGCAAGGCCTTCCGGGTGCCGGTCATCGCGGTGTTCTCCTTCGATGGCGACCGCATCACCAACGAGCGGATCTACTTCGACGCCGCCACTCTGGTCAACCAGATCGGCCGCGGAGAGCTGCTCAGCTTGCTGGGCGGTTAGCCGAAGTGCACGCCTTGAGCCAGTGGTAGCTCCGAGGAGTAGTTGACGGTGTTGGTGGCGCGGCGCATATAGGCCTTCCACGAATCAGAGCCCGACTCGCGACCGCCGCCGGTCTGCTTCTCGCCGCCGAACGCGCCGCCGATCTCGGCGCCCGAGGTTCCGATGTTCACGTTGGCGATCCCGCAGTCCGACCCGTCGGCGGCCAGGAAACGTTCGGCTTCGCGGACGTCGGTGGTGAAGATCGCCGACGAGAGTCCCTGTGGGACAGCATTGTTCAGCTCGATCGCCTCATCGAGGGTGTCGTAGGTCAGCACGTAGAGGATCGGCGCGAACGTCTCGTTGTGCACGATCTCGGTCTGGGCGGGCATCCGCACCACCGCAGGCGTGACGTAGAACGCTTCCGTCGCCTCGCCGCCGACCTGCACCCGCTCACCACCGATGACCTCGCCGCCGTCGGTGCTCGCCTGCTCCAGCGCACGGACCATGTCGCGGTAGGCGGTCTCGTGGATCAGCGGTCCGACGAGTGTCCCCTCGGCGGCCGGGTCTCCGATCGGGAGGCTGCGATAGGCGGCCGTGATCCGCTCGACGAGGGCGTCGACCACCGAGGTGTGGACGATGAGCCTACGCAACGTCGTGCACCGCTGTCCTGCGGTGCCCGCCGCAGAGAACACGATGCCTCGCACGGCCAAATCCAAGTCGGCAGAGGGGGTTACGACGGCGGCATTGTTGCCGCCGAGCTCCAACAGCACCCGGCCGAAGCGTTCGGCGACCCGCGGACCGACCTGCCTGCCCATCCGCACCGACCCGGTCGCCGACACCAGGGCCACCCGGGGATCGTCGACCAGTGCCTCGCCGACCTCGCGGCCGCCCAACACCAGCCGGCTCACCGCAGTCGGGGCGCCGACGTCAGTGGCGGCCCGCTCGATGAGCGTCTGACATGCGATCGCCGTCAATGGGGTGAGCTCCGAAGGCTTCCACACGACGGTGTCGCCGCACACCAGCGCCACCGCGGTGTTCCACGCCCACACCGCTACCGGGAAGTTGAACGCGGTGATCACCCCGACCACGCCGAGCGGATGCCAGTTCTCCATCAGCCGGTGCCCGGGGCGTTCGGAAGCGATCGTCCGTCCGTAGAGCTGACGGGACAGCCCGACGGCGAAGTCGCAGATGTCGATCATCTCCTGGACCTCGCCAAGGGCTTCGGAGGTGATCTTGCCTGCCTCGACCGTCACCAGGGTGGCCACGTCCGCCTTGTGCTCGCGCAGCAGCTCGCCGAGTCGCGCGACCAGCTGGCCGCGGACCGGGGCGGGGGTGGTGCGCCACGACGTAAATGCCTGCGCCGCTTCGGCGATCGCGGCCCGGGTCTGCTCGGCTGTGGTCTCGGCATGAGTGAACAAGACCTCGCCGGTTACCGGTGTGCTTGCCGGCAGGCCGGGTCCGCCGGGCTCGGCGAGGTCGACCTGTGCGCCGATGGCGTCGAAGGCGGCACGCACGGATGCGCGCAGATCCTCGGCGGTGGGCAGTGACGTGGCGGTGGTGGTGGTGGTGCTCATGCGGGGGCCTCCTGGGCGGTCGCGTCGTACAGGTCGTAGGGGTCGTGGATGGGACGGCCGATCGTGCCGGCCATCCAGTCGATGTCGTATCCGGATTCGTCGGCCACGGCGGCGGCTTCGGTGTCGGCGTCAAGGTTCGAGCGGAAGATTCCGGCGGCTGAGGCCGGCAGGAAGTCTTCGTAGACCACCGGGGCTTCCGGGTCCCCGCGGTGGTAGTAGGCCAGACCAGCAGAGGCCATCTCGTCGTCGGTGGGCGGAAAGTGGTCGGCCCAGACCGCGGCCGGATCCGAATGCGCCATCGCGGCGTCATAACGTTCGCGGCCCTTGCGGGTCAACGCCACACCCCGGGCCTCCACCTCGCCGAAGCGCACCCGCAGCGTTCCATCGCTGATGCGCCCGTCAGCCTCGCGGAAGCGGCGCGGCTCTGCCAGTGCGCGAAACGATGTCTGCCGCAACAGCACTGGAGGACCGTCCCAGCGTGGCGGTCCCTGAATGGCGTCGATCATCGCGATCCCGCGCTCGCTCATCCGGCGGTACAGATCGTCGATGTCGAGCACCCGTGGCGTCAGATGATTGATGTGGGTGGTGGGCACCCCGGCGATGTCGGCGGCGACGGCCGAGACAGCGGTGAGTTCGGCGTACCAGGCCCGGTCGACCGGCTCGCGCGACAGCGCGAACGCCGCCACCGCGCGTGCCACGAAATCCTCGGCGGCTGTCTCGGGGCAGCCGCCGGCGGCCGCGATGCTGCGGGCATCGGCGATCAGCTGCGGATCGAACAGCTGGCGCCGGTCCAGGAATTCGTCGACGCGGCGGCGCAGGTCGGCGCCGAAGAACCTGCCGTCCCGGGTCGCCAGCATCGAGGTGAACACCCGAAACGGGTTGCGCGCCAGCTCGGAAGCGTCCAGCGGACGAAATGCCGTGGACACCACCGGAACCGGCGACGCCGCTTCGCGTAGGTCGTAGTAGCCCACCGGATACATCCCGAATGCACCGAAAAGATCTGCCACATCGGTCAATTCGGCCGGAGTGCCGACCCGGATCGCGCCGTGGCGCTCTGCGGTGACGCGCTCGATGGATCCGAGCCGCTGGGCGTGCGGATGCCGGACGGCGAAATCGCGGTTGACGGCCTCGCTGACCTCGACCAGCGTTGTGTAGGCAGGGACTTCGGCGCCATACATCACCGAGAGTGCCGCGGCGAAGCGTGCTCGCAGCTGCCAGGTTTCGACATGACTCACGAAGCACCATCCCTGAGATAGTGTGCGCCCATGGCGGAGAGCGCGGACGCGGCACACGGCCTCGACGAGATCGATCGCACGCTGGTTCGTGAGCTCGTCGCCGATGGCAGGGCGACCCTGGCGGAGCTGGCCGCGGCCACCGGCCTGTCGGTCTCGGCAGTCCAGTCGCGGGTGCGTCGTCTGGAGTCGCGGGGGGTGGTCACCGGGTACAGCGCCCGGGTGAACCCCGATGCGTTCGGGCCCATGCTGTCGGCGTTCGTGGCGATCACCCCTCTCGATCCTTCCCAACCCGATGATGCCCCCGCGCGGCTGGAACACATCGCCGAAATCGAGGCGTGCTATTCGGTGGCCGGCGAGGAGAGCTATGTCCTGTTCGTGCGCGTCGCGTCGCCGCCCGCGCTGGAGGTCTTGCTGCAACAGATCCGTACCGCCGCGAACGTACGCACCCGAAGCACCGTCATTCTAAACACATTTTACAGTCAACGGGTCTCGCTACCGAAATAGTTACGGTCAGACGCGCGGGAAGCGTAAAAATTGCGTTAGTATCGCGTCATGACGGAACTCTTGTCGCACGACGGCCTCGATGTCGTCGACCCTGGAAACGTCCGTACGGTTTTGGCCCGCAGCATCCTGGCCGACGGTCTGGACCTCGTCCTGGACCTGGATCGGTCGTCGGGGTCGTGGCTCGTCGACGCCCGCGACGGCACCGAGTACCTCGACATGTTCACGTTCTTCGCGTCGTCGGCGCTGGGCATGAATCACCCCGCGCTGGCCGACGACGCGGCGTTTCGCGCCGAGTTGGCGCGGGCCGCGATCAACAAGCCGTCCAACTCCGACGTCTACACCGTCCCGATGGCGCGCTTCGTCGACACCTTCGCCCGCGTGCTGGGCGATCCCGCGCTGCCGCACCTGTTCTTCGTCGACGGCGGCGCCCTGGCGGTGGAGAACGCGCTGAAGGTGGCGTTCGACTGGAAGAGCCGGCACAACGAGGCGCGGGGGATCGATCCCGCGCTCGGAACCCGAGTCCTGCACCTGCGGGGCGCCTTTCACGGTCGAAGCGGCTACACCCTGTCGCTGACCAACACCGACCCGGTCAAGGTGGCACGCTTCCCCAAGTTCGACTGGCCGCGCATCGACGCTCCGTACATCCGGCCCGGAGCCGACATGGACGCGGTGGAGGCGGAATCACTGCGACAGGCCCGCGCGGCCTTCGAGGCGCATCCGCACGACATCGCCTGTTTCATCGTCGAACCGATCCAGGGCGAGGGCGGCGACCGGCACTTCCGGCCGCAGTTCCTCGCCGCGATGCGCCACCTGTGCGACTCCTACGACGCGCTGATGATCGCCGATGAAGTGCAGACCGGATGTGGCATCACCGGCACCGCGTGGGCCTATGAACAGCTCGGATTCACCCCGGACGTCGTCGCGTTCGGCAAGAAGACCCAGGTGTGCGGGATCATGGCCGGCCGGCGGGTCGACGACGTCGCCGACAACGTGTTCAGCGTCAGTTCCCGGATCAACTCGACCTGGGGCGGCAACCTGGTCGATATGGTCCGTTCGCGGCGGATCCTGGAGGTCATCGAAGCCGACGGGTTGTTCGCGCGCGCCGCCGACATGGGCGCCTACCTGCTTGCCGGGCTCGAGGATCTCGCCCGGCAGCTGCCGGAGGTCGGCGATGTGCGCGGGCGCGGATTGATGCGCGCATTCAGTCTTCCCAGCCCCGAGCGCCGGGACGCTGTGCTGGCCGCGCTGTGGAAGCGCGGGGTGATCATGCTCGGCAGCGGCGGAGACAGTGTCCGGTTCCGCCCGGCGTTGACCGTGTCACGCGCCGAGATCGACCGCGCGCTGGCCGCCCTGAGAGAGGTATTGCGCGCGGCGGTCTAGCATTCTCAAGGATGCGGCTGGCTGCGATTCTCGGGGTGGCGGCGGTGCTGCTCGCCGGGTGCGCGCAGACCGTCGCGGGCAGTGCCGTGTCCAATCCCGCTCAGGGCATCACGCCGCTGCGTGCCGGTGACACCGACCAGGTGCTGATCGGCCCCGCGCAGCTGCACGACATCGTCGGCGTGAAACTGCAGACCGATGCCGACCAGACGCGACCCATTCCGGGATCTTCGGCCGTCCCCGCGTGTTCGGCGCTCGACGCGGCCGGGATGGCCGCATTTCTCGGCGACAACTCGCTGGGAATGCATGTGATGTTGTTCACCGATGGCGACAAGCACGACCACGTCGTCGCCGAGGCGGTCGCGATATATGCCGACGCGGCCTCGGCGGCTGCGCAGTTCGCCACCGGAACCAAGAACGCGAAGGCCTGCGACGGGCAGCGCGCGCTGAGTAGCGGCGGAGACGCCGCGTGGAAGTTCACCGTGCCCGACATCACTGCCGACACCGTCCGATGGAGCAAGCAGCAGATCGGCATTCCGTTCGACTGGACGTGTTATGCGGAGGCGCGACTGCGCAACAACGCGATCGTCCAGGCGATGGCGTGTCAGGGCGACGACGGTGGCCAGGTCGCCGTGACGACGATGACCGACCGGATGTCGGCGAGCGTCTGGGAGCTGTCCGGCCACTGAGCCCCTGACGACAAAGGTCCAGCCGCCTGGCTGGACCTTTGTCGAAGTTCGATGTCAGTAACTGCGGATGAGCGAGATCAGCTTTTCCTTGCTGAGGCCCGAATAGCCTGAAATCCCAAGCTGCTTAGCCCTTTTCTTGAGCTCAGCCACGGTCCAGCCTTCGTAGGCGCAAGACCGACTGGGCCGAAAAAAACGGATGTCGTCGACATCCGAGTTCGCCGCAGAGGCGCTCGACATCTCGTACCCCCTTTGCTGAGGTTGCTGTTCCCCGAAAAAACTTGTACCCAGAGCCCCCGCTGGGCCAAACATTTCCCTGACTAACGAATCTCGTCCGGGTCCGGATCCTCGACGACCTCGCGTTGTTCCTGCCAATCCGATTCGTTGCTCTCCAGGGACAGGGCGCCATCGTCGACCGGCACACGCTCGTCGATATCGAGACTCTCCAGGTCGGCGGACTCTGTCACGGGCCGGATTTGCTCGATGGCATCGGGAACAGGGACATCGTCGGGTATGGGGTCGTGCTCGATCATTCAGCACAATTTACCCCCTTAGGCCGCTGCGGTTTCGGCCAGTCAACCGCGGGTATCGGCTCTCCATGACTTCCCTGTGGCTCGACGGCGCCGGTATGCGCCACCCCCAAATTGACGGTGGCGCAACAAAAGACGCTCTGAACGCGGAGATCGTCGTGGTAGGGGCGGGGATCACCGGATTGGTGGCGGCGGTCCTGCTGGCCCGGGCGGGCAAGCGGGTGCTCGTGGTGGAGGCTCGCACCCCGGGTGCTGTCACCACCGGCAACACCACAGCCAAAGTCAGTCTGCTGCAAGGAAGCCGACTGTCGACGATCGCCAAGCGACACTCGGCCGACCTGGTTGGCCAGTACGTGGAGGGCAATCGGGAAGGCCAAGCCTGGCTGGCTCAGTACTGCACCGAGCGCGGAATCGCGCTGCAATACGAAGATGCCTACAGCTACGCGCAATTCGAGCGTGGACTGCCCACCGCCCGTGCGGAATTCGAGGCAGCCGAAGCCGCAGGTCTCGGCGTGAGCTGGGTTGACCAGCTGGATGTCCCGTTCGAGTTCCGCGGTGGCGTCCGACTGGCCGACCAGATTCAGTTCGACCCGATGCCTTTCCTGGGCGCGCTGATCTCCGAACTGCATGAGCGCGGCGGCCGGCTGATGACCGGGCAGCGCGTGTATGCCGCATCGACGGCGGGTGGCCGAGTCAGCCTCAAGCTGCGCGATGCCGAGGGCGGTGAGCAGGTCGCCACGGCTGATCACTGCATCCTGGCAACGGGGACGCCCATCCTGGACCGTGGCGGCTTCTTCGCCCGGCTGCACCCGAGTCGGTCCTATTGTGTGGCCTTCGAGGTGCCCGGGTCGCTACCGCGGCCGATGATGCTGTCGGTCGATCAACCGACCCGCTCGGTGCGTTACGCCCCGACCGCAGACGGCGAGCGATTGATCGTCGGCGGCGGTGGGCACACCGTCGGGCGCAAGGACAGCGCCCGCACGTCCTACGACGAACTGGTCGGCTGGACCAAGCGACATTTCCCCGGTGCGCAACCAACCCACTTCTGGTCGGCCCAGGATTACGTCCCCGTCGACGAGCTTCCCTATGTCGGGCCACTGCTTCCCGGCTCAGACCAATTCTTGGTGGCGACCGGATTCGCGAAGTGGGGAATGACCAACGGCGTGGCCGCCGCGCTGTTGCTGGCGAAGCATCTCCTCGGCGGACAGCAGGCCCGTTGGGCATCAGCGTTCGCCAGCTGGAGCCCGCACGAACTCACCGGCCTGACGACCGCGCTGAAGATCAACATGGAGGTGGGTTGGCACATGGCGGCCGGTTGGGTGACACCGGTCGCACACCGCAACGGTCAGCTGCGGGACGGCGGCGGTTCGGTTAGTGGACCGCCTTGGCACATGGTGGCCCGCAGCATGGTCGATGGGGTCGAGCGGTGCGTCTCGCCGGTGTGCACCCATCTCGGCGGGGTGCTGTCGTGGAACGACGCCGAAAAGTCGTGGGATTGTCCGCTGCACGGTTCGCGATTCGGACCGGATGGGACCGTGCTGGAGGGCCCCGCCACGCGCGATCTCTCGCGCTGACCGACTGCGGCTCGCCGTTTGACGGGCACCCGCACGGGTATGCCCACACCGTGGCTGTGCCGATCTGCAGCCGCGCTGTGCTGGCCTCAATAGCCCTTTGCTCCTGGTACAGCGGGAACGGACAGTCCGATTCCCGATCTGGAACGGGAGAAACTGATGAAAATCGCGATGGTTTCCGAAGGCGCGAGCCCGCTGGCGCAATCGATCAGCGACAGCACCGATGGGCAGGGCGTCCACGTCGCGGGTCTGTCGGCCGCGATGGCGCGAGCCGGCCACGACGTCACCGTCTACACCCGGTGTCACGAGGCCGGCAGCCCCGAACGAGTGCTTGCACCCGGCGGCTACGCGGTGGTGAATGTCGCAGCCGGCCCCGCAGAGCTTGCGGAGTACCTGAATGCGCAGTGGGCCGCCGAGCGGCCGGATGTGGCGCACGCGTTCTTCTGGACATCGGGACTGAGCACCCAGTTGGCTGCGCGTGCCCACGGAGTGCCGACCGTGCAGACCTTTCGCTCACTCGCGGTGACCGAGCACAGCCACGACATGCGCGGCAGCGCACTCGATGACCGCTCGAAGGTGGAACGACTTCTGGCCCGACAAGCTGACTGGGTGGTTGCCACGTGCACGGACGAAGTCTCTGATCTGACGCGGCTTGGCCGGCCGCGCGGGCAGATCTCCATGGTGCCGTGCGGTGTGGACACCGATGTGTTCTCCACCGAGGGCCCCGCTGCCGATCGCAACGAGAGTCCTCGCATCGTCGCCGTCGGAAAACTGGCGCCGCACAACGGATTCAGTACCGTGATCAAAGCCCTACCGGGCATTCCCGACGCAGAGTACGTCGTGGTCGGTGATCTCGACGACGAACAGGTGGGTGCCGAGGAGGAGCATCGGCGGTTGCGCGCGCTGGCAGTCGACCGGGGAGTGTCTGACAGGGTGAGATTCGTTGGCCCCGTTGAGTATTGCGATATGCCCGCCCTGTTGCGCTCAGCCGATGTGGCGACCTGCACACCGTGGTACGAGGCCTTCGGTCTGGTTTCGCTCGAGGCGATGGCCTGTGGTGTACCCGTGGTGGCCTCCGGGGTCGGGGGGATGCTGGACGCCGTCGTGCACGACGTCACCGGGCGGCTCGTGACGCCGCGTCGGCCGCGGGAGTGCGCCGAACAGATCACGGCGATCCTGCGAGATTCGTTCCTGCGGCGCAGCCTCGGCCTGGCCGGCCGGGACCGGGCGTGCGCGCGCTTCACCTGGGACCGCGTCGCAGCCGACACCGCACGGGTGTACGACCGGCTGGTCGGTGCCGTCAGCGACGCTTGGCAACCCGCCTGATCATCGTGGCGGTGGCCTTCTCGAGGATGGCCTGCCCGCGGTCGGCGTTGCGCTCCT
Organism: Mycolicibacterium rhodesiae; assembly: GCF_002086695.1. Lineage (GTDB taxonomy): Bacteria > Actinomycetota > Actinomycetes > Mycobacteriales > Mycobacteriaceae > Mycobacterium > Mycobacterium rhodesiae. Next base: position 52,227 of record NZ_MVIH01000013.1, on the reverse strand, counting down.
TGCGGGCTCGGCGCGCCGCCGCGGCGATCGTCGTCCCGTTCTCGTAGGCGGTGACCACCCTCGGGTCGACATACGAGCTGCGTGCCACGGCGGGAGTGTTGCCGAGTTCCTCGGACACCTCCTTCATCACGGCCGACTCCACGCGTTTGCGCACCGTCTTGTTGACCGGCGGGTCGGCGTCGACGAAAGCCGCTGCGGCGAGGACGGTCCCGTGCCAGGTGCGCAAATCCTTGACGCTGTAGTCCTCGCCCAGCAGTTCCTTGAATTTGGCGTTGAGATCATCGGAATGGATGTCGACCCAGCCGGAATCGGTCTGGCACACCAGGAGCCGTCCGCTCGGGCTGCAGCGGCGTAGCTCGCGAACAACGCTCACCACGTCCGGGTCCTCAATGGTCCAATTCCGCTGCACCCCGCTCTTGGCCGGATAGTCGAACACCACGGCGCCGCCCTTGACGGTCACGTGCTCGCACAGCAGCGTGGCGATCCCGTAGGAGTTGTTCTCCTCGGCGTAGGCCTCGCCGCCGGCGCGGAAATACCCGCGATCGAGTAGGTGCAGAGCCAATGCCAACACCCGGTCCTTGGAGAGACCGTGGCCCTGCAGATCCCTCGCGATCTGCGAACGCCACTGCGGCAGTCCCGCCGACATCTGCAGCACCCGGTCGAACTTCTCCTCGCTGCGCTCCTCCTGCCACTTCTGGTGATAGAGGTACTGGCGACGGCCCGCGGCATCGGTGCCCACGGCCTGGATATGTCCGCTGGGATGCGGGGAGATCCACACCTTGCGCCAGGCCGGTGGGATCACCAGATCCTTGATCCGCTGCACCGTCTTCTCGTCGGTGAGCAATTCGCCGTCCGGGGTGTAGTAGGAGAAACCCTTACCGCGACGAACGCGGCGGAGACCGGGTCCGTCGACCGAGCTGCGCCGAAGTCTCATCGCTGGACGAACAAGAATTTGCGGCGCGCAGGTTTGAAAAGTGCGGCCGGATGGGTACGAAGGGGCCACCATGACGACGACTTCCTGGGTAGCGCTGCGCTCGCTTCCGGCCTCATGCGCACCGGTTACCCGGCCAACTCGGTCATCACACGACCGTGGTTAGCACGCCCGTGGGCTGGAGTAGTGTCGGGTCGACATTGCCAGGAGGCCAGATGACGGACGGCGAAAGCCAAGGCGGCGCGCACCAGCGAGGCGAGAACGCTGTCGAATTGAGGGTTGCTGCCAAGTTGGAGAACTTGGCCGTACTGCGCACGGTGGTTGGCGCGGTCGGCACGTTCGAAGACCTGGATTTCGACGCGGTGGCGGACTTGCGCCTCGCTGTCGACGAAGCCTGCACTCGGTTGATTCGTTCGGCATCGCCCGACGCGACGCTGATCGTCGTCGTCGACGCCCACGACGACGTGGTGGTGGTCGAAGCGTCGACGACATGCGATACCAACGATGTGGTCACTCCCGGTAGCTTCAGCTGGCACGTCCTGAGTTCGCTGACCGACGATGTGCAGACATTCCACAACGGTCACGAGTCCAGTAGCGACGGGCAGGTCTTCGGTATCACCCTGACCACGAGGCGGGCGGGCTCCGGGCGGTGAATTCCCGAGCCACGGATAGTTCGCCAAGGCGGACCAACTCGGAGTACGCCGACGTTCCGGACATGTTCCGGGAGTTGGCGAAGGTGGATCCTGACTCCGCTCAATTCCAGCGACAGCGCGATCGCATCGTCGAGCGCTGCCTGCCGCTGGCCGACCACATCGCCCGCCGCTTCGACGGTCGCGGCGAACCCCGCGACGACCTCGTTCAGGTAGCCCGCGTCGGCCTGGTCAACGCGGTCATCCGCTACGACGTCGAGACCGGTTCGGACTTCGTCTCATTCGCGGTCCCCACCATCATGGGTGAGGTCCGGCGCCACTTCCGGGACAACAGCTGGTCGGTCAAGGTGCCTCGCAGGCTCAAGGAACTGCACCTGCGGCTGGGCGCCGCCACCTCGGAACTGTCCCAGCGGCTGGGGCGCGCACCGACCGCCTCCGAACTCGCCGAAGAACTCGGCATGGAGCGCGAAGAGGTCGTCGAGGGTCTGGTCGCGGGCAGTTCCTACAACACCCTGTCGATCGACAGCGGCGGCGGCGGCAGCGACGAGGACGCGCCGGCGATCGTCGACACCTTGGGCGATGTCGACTTGAGCCTGGATCAGATCGAGAACCGGGAGGCGTTGCGTCCGCTGCTCGCGCAGTTGCCCGAGCGCGAACGCACCGTCCTGTTGCTGCGGTTCTTCGAGTCGCTCACGCAGACTCAGATCGCCGAGCGCGTCGGCATATCACAGATGCACGTCTCGCGTCTGCTCGCGAAGTCGCTAACTCGGCTCCGGGACCAGTTGGAGTAGCCGTCGGGGTTCGCCGTCGAGCAGTTCGACGGCCTCCCGTACGGAGTCGGCGACCGGCAGGGTGTGGTCGGGATCGCAGACCCGCAACAGCCGCGACACCGCCTCGCCGGTCACCATCACCCATCGTGCCGAGGCGTTGGCGCAGCGGACGTTGATGGTGTGCAGCGCCGAAAAACCCGCGGTTCCGAAAAAACTGAGCGGGCTGAGGTCCAAGACCAGACGGTCGCCGACTGCCGCGCACGCGTCGACATGGTCGGCGAAGGCGATGGCATTGGACGCGTCGAGCTCGCCCTGGACGGTGATGATCCCGACGGTCTCGTCGGGCCAGATGGTGGTGAAGCGAGCGGTGTGGCAATCGTATGAATGCGACACAGCCGAACGCTCGGGTTGATCTGTAGTGAAGACAGACATAGTGACTCCATCAGCGAACGAATATTCGTACTGTGGATCACGCCAGAGTGGGTAGGCCCGTGTAGTGCGGGAGTTCGCACGCCTCGCACGTCTTTGACGTTTTTCCGGGCGGCTGTGAACTCAACCTGAGTTGAACTGTACGCCTCTTGCCGGACCAGCGAACAGCAATAAGGTGGGTTCTCACGATCCTCTTGCAGTTGCGGTCACACTGTGTACATGTCGAAGCCGGGCCGGTCAGCCGGAGTCCTGCTGGCCGCCGGTGCGGGTTCCCGCTACGGTATGCCGAAAGTGCTTGCCGCCCAAGGTGAATGGCTGCACTCGGCAGTCGAGGCCCTGGCCGGCGGCGGCTGCGATGACGTGGTGGTGGTGCTGGGCGCGGCGATTGTCGACGTTCCGGCCCACGCCCGCCCGGTGGTCGCCGACGAGTGGCGGCGCGGGATGGGGGTTTCCCTGCAAACCGGATTGGCGGCCATCTCCGACGCCGACTACGCGGTGATCCTCACCGTCGACACCCCCGACGTCGGCGCCGACGTCGTCGCCCGGGTGCTCGGGGCCGCACGCGAGTCCCCGTCCGGGCTGGCCCGGGCCGGCTACGACGGGCGGCCGGGCCATCCGGTCGTCATCGCCCGCAGGCACTGGCCGGCATTGCGAGCCACTCTGGACGGCGACGAGGGCGCCCGGCGCTTTCTGGCGGCCCGCACTGATGTGGTGACGGTCGACTGTGCCGACCTCGCCACCGGGCACGACGTCGACGAGCGTTAACCGCCGCCGATCGACTGGGCGAAGCGGCGCACCGAGTCGGCCGCGGTCTGGGTCGCTTCGGCATGACCGCGGCGAGCCCGCAGCTGGATCATCCCGGTGCCTACGTCGAGGATCACCTCGCCGAGCAGTTCACCGGTGGTCGGCTCGCAGACCGCCCAGGAGTAGACCCGGTCCTGTTCCCACCCGGCAAGACTTCTCGTCACGTACTCCGGATCGGTCTCGCCGAGATCGGCAAGCGCAGGGCGGTCGTCGATCCGCTCGTCGGCCCGCAACGCGCGCAAATACCAAGCGCCCGCGTTGATTTCGACGGGATCCATGTCAGCGGCGACCGTAGAGCAGCAGGCCGAGCACAGGCAACGCCAACCACGCGAGCCAGCCGTGCGGCACCACAATGGTGCACGCCAGCGCGACCAGCGGGATGAGGGCCATGACGACGGCCCGCCAATCCCGTTGGTGTGCGATGTCCGGGGTGCGGTGCTCTCCGGGTCTGGCCGGAAGGTCGGCGAATATCGGCGCGAGGTCGGCGCGGGTCACCGCGGCGGCGACCGCGGCGCTGCGCTCGGAGAACTCGTCCGGGTTCAGTCGGCCTTCGGAGAACTGGCGGCTGAGCAGCTCCTGCGCCTCCTCTCGCTCGGCGGTGCCGATCCGGACCCCCTCGTCTTCTTTCACACCATTCATCATGCTGGATGCCGGGATCACGCGGCGATGGCACAATGCCGGCATCGACATTCTCACCAGCGCGCTCATGGGTTCGGGGTTGCTACTGGCAGCGGGCGCCGTGAAGAGCAGCCGAAGTTGGGCTCCGACGTTGATTGTTTCTGGATTGGTCGTCGCCCTGCTGGGATTGACCGTCAGCGTGCACGTCCATGGTTGGGTGACCGCTGTGGATGCGCCGATCACCGCCTGGATCGATCAGTGGACGCAGCGATTCCCCCGGATCCATCGGGCCGGGGCAGCGGTGGCCTACATCGGCAACCCCAGGGCCATCGCGATCGCGGGCGTTGTCAGCGGGGCGGTGCTGTCGATCCGATTCAGATCAGTGATACCCGGCGTCGTGGTGGTCACGACCACCGGCGCCGCCGTGCTCGCCAAGAACGTCATGGCAGCACTCATCGAGCGCCCCGTCAGCCAAGCGGAAATGGCGGTAAGCCCGATGCTCGGCGACGAGCCCCACCCCTTTCCCTCGGGGCATGTCGCCGGCACCGCCACGCTGCTGGGGATCGTCGCTGTCGGCATCGCTGTGCGGGGCGGCCGGACATTGCGCAACATACTGGCGGCCCTCGCAATCGCGGGTACCGCAGCCGTCGCGGTCAGCCGCCTTGTCATCCATGCGCATTGGGCGAGCGACGTCGTCGGCGGAGCGCTCCTCGCGGCGATCATGGTCACCATCGGAGCGGTCGCGCTCGACGGAGCCGCCCGTGCGCGTACCCGAGCGCAGCGGGGAGGTCCCGCCAGGGAGCACAGGGAGAATCAGGCGCGGCGGCGCCTGCGTACGTGACCGGTTACTTGATCTCCGCCAGCACGGTGCCCTGGGTGATCGCGGCACCCGGCTCGACGGCCAGACCGGTGATGACACCGTCCTTGTGCGCGGTCACCGGGTTTTCCATCTTCATGGCCTCGAGCACCACGACGAGATCACCGGCGGCCACGGTCTGGCCCTCTTCGACGGCGACCTTGACCACGGTGCCCTGCATGGGCGCGGTCACCGCGTCACCCGAGGCGGCGGCGCCGGCCTGGGAGCCACGCTTGCGTGCCTTCGGCTTCTTGCGGATGGCGCCGGATTCGGCGTGACCGCCGCCGTTGCCCAACGCCAGATCACCGGGCAGCGAGACCTCGACACGACGGCCGCCGACCTCGACGACCACCTTCTGGCGCTGCTGAGCTTCTTCCTCGTCGACCTGGCCGCCACCGGTGAACGGCTCGACGGTGTTGTCCCACTCGGTCTCGATCCAGCGGGTGTGGACGGTGAATCCGTCACCGTCACCGATGAAGGCCGGATCGCTGACCACCGCACGGTGGAACGGGATGACCGTGGCCAGACCTTCGACGTGGAACTCGTCCAGTGCACGACGGGAACGCGCCAGCGCCTCTTCGCGGGTGGCGCCGTACACGATCAGCTTGGACAGCATCGAGTCGAACTGACCACCGATCACCGAACCTGCCTCGACGCCCGAGTCCAGGCGCACGCCGGGGCCGGTGGGGATGTCGTAGCGGGTGACGGGTCCGGGTGCGGGCAGGAAGCCACGGCCGGCGTCCTCGCCGTTGATCCGGAACTCGATTGCGTGGCCGCGGGGAGTCGGGTCCTCGGTGATGTCCAGCTTCTCGCCGTTGGCGATCTTGAACTGCTGCAGCACCAGGTCGATGCCCGCGGTCTCCTCGGTGACCGGGTGTTCCACCTGCAGGCGGGTGTTGACCTCGAGGAAGGAGATCAGACCGTCCTGGCCGACCAGGTACTCGACGGTTCCGGCGCCGTAGTAGCCGGCTTCCTTGCAGATGCGCTTGGCCGACTCGTGGATTTCCTTGCGCTGCGCGTCGGTGAGGAACGGTGCCGGTGCCTCTTCGACCAGCTTCTGGAAGCGGCGCTGCAGCGAGCAGTCGCGGGTACCGGCGACGATCACGTTGCCGTGGGTGTCGGCGATGACCTGAGCCTCGACGTGGCGCGGCTTGTCCAGGTAGCGCTCGACGAAGCACTCACCGCGGCCGAACGCCGCAATCGCCTCGCGGGTGGCCGACTCGAACAGCTCGGGGATCTCCTCGATGGTGCGGGCCACCTTCATGCCGCGGCCGCCGCCACCGAATGCTGCCTTGATCGCCACCGGCACGCCGTATTCCTTGGCGAAGGCCACCACCTCGTCGGCGTCCTTGACCGGGTCGGGGGTGCCGGGCACCAGCGGCGCCTGGGCGCGCGCGGCGATGTGGCGCGCGGTGACCTTGTCGCCGAGGTCGCGGATGGACTGCGGGCTCGGGCCGATCCAGATCAGACCGGCGTCGAGCACGGCCTGGGCGAAGTCGGCGTTCTCGCTCAAGAAGCCGTACCCGGGGTGGATGGCATTGGCGCCGGACTTGGCCGCGGCGTCGAGGATCTTGCCGAAGTCCAGATAGGACTCCGCGGACGTCTGGCCGCCCAGCGCGAACGCCTCATCGGCGAGCCGCACGTGCGGTGCGTCGGCGTCGGGCTCGGCGTAGACCGCCACGCTGGCCAGTCCGGCATCCCTTGCCGCTCGGATCACCCGGACCGCGATCTCACCACGGTTGGCTACGAGGACTTTGGAGATGGTCTGACTGGGCACCGCGCCTCCTGCTTTGCGTGACTCTAAGAACGTTCTTTAAAAATAGGTTCGCACGGCAGTGTAAGCGCCGCTGCTTAGACACGAATCAGCTGGTACCCCTACCAATGAGTAAGTTCAGCATCCGGCGAGCAATCCGATCGGATCTGTGCCGATCGCCTCGGCCGCTTTGCGCAGTAGACGACGGTCGTGCACGTTGTCGTGGTACGAGACCGTGATACTGCGCTCGTGGCCGATCTTGCCGCTGAAGACCGAGATGTCCGACGGCGCCCATGGCTGCAGTGCCGCGTTGATCGACCGGGGGCGGTCCGGCAGCCAGGGCAGCGTCTCGAACGGGGACAGGCGGCCGACGTCGGAGTAGCCCAACTGGACCGCCGAGTGCTGCGCCGGGCGCTTGTCGCGGGTGGCCCGCAGCGGGACGGCGAGCGTGCGCGCTGACGTGGCGACCAGGGCCAGCAACGGCAACGCCGCCTCCAGGTCCTCCTTCACCGCGGCGTCGATCGCGCCGAGGCGCCCGTCGACGGGTGCCTCGACACTGAGCCCGGAGATGAAGTTGGCGTTGACGCGGTCATCGGTCGGCAGATACCGGCGGCAGTCCACGACCAGCCGGGCGGCGTCGGTCAGCGGAAGCCCCGCTCGGGCCAGTGCCGTGCGGACGATCATCAGCCACGTGACCGCTCTGCTGGCGCCCGGGGCGTCGGCCGTGCGCCAGCTGTCGACTTCGCGTTCGAGTGCGGCGTCGACGTGGATCACCTCCACCGCGGGAGAGGGCAGCCCGCTGGCGGTCGCCGGCGGGGCTGCGCGGTGCCAGACGGGTCGGGGACGTTGCCGCGCTTCGGTCCAGGTGTTGCGCAACCGTCCCGGTCTGGCCGCGAACGTGTGCATCAGCGCGCGCACGATCGGGTTGGCGGTGTCGCGGTCGCGCAGCCAGCTCGTGTCGGCTCCCTCGATCAACCCGAAAATCGTTGTGACGCAATCGACGTAGAGCCGGGCATCGCCGAGGCCTGGCAGTTCCACGTCAACGCCCGCGGCGGAACCACCACATTCTCGAGGCAGCCCACTTACTGGGTTCCCGCCATCAACTACGTTGTCGCGCGCAGACGACGTTTGATCCTGGCCAGCATCGCCGACATTCCGCGCAGCCGAAGTGGACTGATCAAGGCGGCCAAACCCAGCTCGGAGTAGAAATCGTCCGGTACCGCCAGGATGTCGTCTTTCGGCTGGCCGTCGAGGCCGGCCGCCAGGATCGACGCGAAGCCGCGGGTGGTCGGGGCCTCCGCGGGGGCGCTGAAGAACAGCCGGACATGCTCGGTGTCGGAGGCGTCGACATGCAGGAACAGCGGCGACTGGCACTCCGGCACCGGTTCCATGGCCGCCTCCTCGAGGTCGGCAGGCAGATCAGGAAGATCGTCGGCGAACTCCAGCAGCAGCTTGAGTTTGTCCTGGCCAGCCACGTCGGCGAAGTCGGACACGACCTCGGCGAGCGCAGCAGGCATGCTCACGATGCCCCGGGCGCTGATCCTGGTTCAGCACCGGCCACGATCGGCACCCGAACGGTGTTGCCCCACTCGGTCCACGATCCGTCGTAATTGCGAACGCCGGGGATGCCCAACAGATACGTGAGCACGAACCACGTGTGGCTGGACCGCTCGCCGATGCGGCAGTAGGCGATGATGTCATCGCCTGGAGCGACGAACGAGTACACGTCTTCGAGTTCGGCGCGGTTGCGGAAGCGGCCGCTGTCCTCGGCGGCCTTGGCCCACGGCACCGACACGGCGGTGGGGATGTGTCCGCCGCGCAGCGCGCCCTCTTCGGGATAGTCGGGCATGTGGGTGCGTTCGCCGGTGTACTCCTGGGGCGAGCGCACATCGATCAGCGTCGAATGACCAAGGGACGCAAGCACATCGTCCTTGTAGGCCCGGATCGCGGCATCGTTGCGTTCGACCACCGGGTAGCCGGAACCGGCCTTGGTCGGGACGTCGAGGGTGGTGTCGCGCCCGTCGGAGATCCACAGGTCGCGGCCGCCGTTGAGCAGCCGGACGTCCTGATGGCCGAAGAGGGTGAAGACCCACAGCGCGTATGCGGCCCACCAGTTGCTCTTGTCGCCGTAGATGACGACGGTGTCGTCGCGGGAGATGCCCTTGCGGTTCATCAGCTCGGCGAATTGCGCCCCGCTGACGTAGTCGCGCACCTGCGGATCGTTGAGATCGGTGTGCCAGTCGATCTTGACGGCGCCCGGGATGTGGCCGATGTCGTAGAGCAACACGTCTTCATCGGACTCCACGATGGCCAGCCCGGGGGTGCCGAGGTGCGCCGACAGCCAGTCGGCGGTGACCAGGCGCTCCGGGTGGGCGTAGTCCTTGAGGGTGGGGCTGGGATCTGCGGGAAGCGGCACGACGACGAGCCTACCGCTGATCAGCGGACCGGATTAGCCGCCCATAGATCGCCGATCGGCAGGTTGACGGCGCTCAGCAGTCGGCGCGTCACCGACAAGCCGAGCCCGACCACGTTGGACGGATCGCCGTCGATGCCGTCGACGAACCAGCCGCCGAGGCCGTCGAGGGTGAACGCACCGGCAACCTGCAGCGGTTCACCACTGGCCACGTATGCCGCCAAGTCGGCGGCCGTCGGGGTGGCGAACCGGACCCGGGTCACCTCCGCCTGCGTCGCGGTGTGCGCGGCCGCGCCGTGCAGCACCCGGATCACGCAGTGCCCGGTATAGAGCAATCCGATCCGGCCCGCCATCGAATCCCATTGCGCTGCAGCCTGTTCGGGGGTCCCCGGTTTGCCGCGCAGTTCCCCGTCGAGGTAGAGCATCGAATCACAGCCGATGACAACGCAATCCGCTGCGACGCCGGGATCCAGCACCTTGTGCACGGCGCCTGCTTTCGCCTGAGCCAGCGCGGTGACCACGTCACCGGGCTCGGCGTCGGCGCCGAGATTTGCCACGATCGCGTCCTCGTCGACGCCGGAGACGACGACGAGCGGGTCGATACCTGCGTTGCGCAGCACTCGCAGCCGGCCGGTCGAGGCCGAGCCCAGAACTACTCGAGTCACGATGCGCTCATCGGCGCATGTGGGTCCGCTCCAGCAGGGTCACGCGATTCCAGCTGTGGATCGAGTAGCGCAGCTTGTCGACCGGATGGCCCCACAGGTTGAGTTCCTGCGGACCCGGGGTGGCATTGCCACCGCTGGCCGCGGCCAGCACGGTCACCAGAGCGGCGATGTCCTCGTCGCTCGGGTTGCCCCGCTCGATGCGGATCTCGGGGGTCAGCGGCTCCGGGTTGTCGAGCGTGATGTCCCGCGGGTCGCTGAGTTCGGTGATGTCCTCGTGCTTGCTCACGCTGCTCCTCGACTCACAGTGGGATGTTGCCGTGCTTCTTCGGCGGCACCTGAGCGATCTTGCGCTCCAGCAGCCGCAGGGCGGTCGAGATGTACCCGCGGGTGTGCGACGGCGGGATCACCGCGTCGACGTAGCCGCGCTCGGCGGCGATGTACGGGTTCACCAGGGTGTCCTCGTAGGTCTGCTGCAGCTCGAGGCGCAGCGCATTGACGTCAGCGCCGTCCTGCTCCGCCTGCTTGAGGTCCTTGCGGTAGACGAAACCGACTGCGCCCGAGGCGCCCATGACCGCGATCTGGGCCGTAGGCCAGGCGATGTTGACGTCGCAGCCCATGTCCTTGGAGCCCATGACGCAGTAGGCGCCGCCGTAGGCCTTGCGGGTGATGACGGTGATCTTGGCGACGGTGGCCTCGCCGTAGGCGTAGAGCAGCTTGGCACCACGCCGGATGATGCCGTTGTACTCCTGCTCGGTGCCGGGCAGGAAGCCCGGCACATCGACCAGCATCACGATCGGGATGTTGAAGCAGTCGCAGGTGCGCACGAACCGGGCGGCCTTCTCGGAGGCGTTGATGTCGAGGCAGCCGGCGAACTGGGTGGGCTGGTTGGCCACGATGCCGACCGGTCGACCGTCCACTCTCCCGAAGCCGACGACAATGTTCTGGGCGTAGCCGGCCTGCACCTCGAGGAACTCGTCGTCGTCGAGGATGCGGGTGATGACCTCGTGCATGTCGTACGGCTGGTTCGGCGAATCCGGGATCAGCGTGTCCAGTTCGAGGTCCTCGTCGGTGAGGTTGTCCTCGATCGCGCCCGGGTGCGGCGGCGCCGGGTAGCGCGGCGGCTCGGCGTAGTTGTTGGGCGGCAGGTAGCTCAGCAGATCGCGCACGTAGTCGAGCGCGTCCTGCTCGCCGGAGGCGACGTAGTGCACGGTGCCGGACTTGGCCATGTGGGTGTGGGCGCCGCCCAGATCCTCCATGGTGACGTCCTCGCCGGTGACGGTCTTGATGACGTCGGGGCCGGTGATGAACATCTGGCTGGTCTGGTCGACCATGATCACGAAGTCGGTGAGCGCGGGGGAGTAGACGTGGCCGCCTGCCGCCGCACCCATGATCAACGAGATCTGCGGGATCACGCCGGAGGCCTTGATGTTGTTGTGGAAGATCCGGCTGTAGAGGCCGAGCGAGACCACACCTTCCTGGATGCGGGCGCCTGCGCCGTCGTTGATGCCGATCAAGGGGCGACCGGTCTTGAGGGCGAGCTCCTGGACCTTGACGATCTTCTCGCCGTAGACCTCGCCGAGGCTGCCGCCGAACACCGTGGCGTCCTGGCTGAAGATGCAGACCTCGCGGCCGTCGATGGTGCCGTAGCCGGTCACCACGCCGTCGCCGACCGGACGGTTCTCCTGCAACCCGAAGTTGGTGCTGCGGTGCCGGGCCAGCGCGTCGAGCTCGACGAAGGAGCCTTCGTCGAGCAGCGCCAGGATGCGTTCGCGAGCGGTGAGCTTGCCCTTGGCGTGGACCTTCTCCACAGCGGTCTCGCCGACGGGGTGCAGCGACTCCTCGGCGCGCTGACGCAGATCGGCCAGCTTGCCTGCGGTGGTGTGGATGTCGATCGTGTGCCCGGCGGCCGGTTCCTTGACGCTCGTCATGGGTGACGATGGTATCGGCAACCTTAAGGAGTCCGTAAGGCGACCACGTCTCTTGCCTTCACGTGTCCGGTGCCGTAGGTAGATGACCATGGGATATCCCGAGAACGTGCTGGCCGCGAACGAACAGGTCGTGCTGCACCGCCACCCGCACTGGAAGCGGCTGGTGGGTCCGATCCTGGTGCTGCTGATCGCCACGATCCTGGCGGCCTTCGTGGCCGCACTGGTCAACACGACGAACTGGGACCCCACCGCGAAGAAGGTGCTCTTCGGGGTCATCGCCGCGATCTGGGTGATCCTGGTCGGCTGGCTCACGTTGTGGAAGTTCTTGAATTGGCTCACAACGCATTTCGTGATCACCGATCGCCGGGTGATGTTCCGTCACGGGCTTTTGACCCGGTCGGGTATCGACATCCCGCTGGCGCGGATCAACAGTGTGGAATTCCGTCACGGTCTACTCGACCGGATGCTGCGCACCGGCACGCTGATCATCGAGTCGGCGAGCCAAGATCCCCTGGAGTTCCACGACATTCCCCGCGTGGAGCGGGTGCATTCACTGCTGTATCACGAAGTCTTCGACACTCTGGGTTCTGAAGAGTCGCCGAGCTGACGCGATGAGCGTCGGCGGCGCAGCGGCGTGACATTGGCGCCGGACTCGTATTCGTCCTCCATCGCCTCGGCGAACCCGCCGCCGGTGAGGGTGGACTCCAGCCCCTTGTCGTGGCTGGGGCCGAACTCGTCGGGGAAGACCCAGCGGCGGAACGCCCAGAACCGGAACGCCATCTGCAGCAGGTTGCCCAACACATAGGCGGAGATGAAGTCCGCGATGTTCTCGTTGGTCAGTGAGACGTGCGGCACCCGCAGTTCCAGGACGTAACTGGAGAACCACAGCGGGGCCATGCTCAGCAGCACGCCGACACCGCTGACCCCGAAGAACAGCAACGCTTCGTGGTGACGTTCGTGGCCGCCGCGGTTGCGGAAGCTCCACTCCCGGTTCAGCACGTAGGAGGCGATCACCGCGACGATGCCCGCGATCACCTTGGCGGTGACCGGCTTGGGCTCGAGGATCGTCAGCTTCAGCGTGTAGAAGATCGCGGAGTCGATGATGAACGTCGTAGCGCCGACGATCGCGAACTTGATGAGCTCGTGATGCCGCTCGGCGAAGGGCCGGATCGGTCGGGGCAGCCGAGCGATGGTGGCATCAGCAAAAGACACAAGGAGCAAGTCTACGGAAGTCACCGTAGGTGTGCGTACTCGCGCAGGTCTGACACCATGATGGCCGTGTCGAAGCGCCCCACACCCCCCATCGTCGCCATGGTCGGCGGCGGGCAGTTGGCCAGGATGACCCACCAGGCGGCGATCGCCCTCGGACAGAGCTTGCGGGTCCTGGCCGTCAGCCCCGACGACCCGGCCGCCCAGGTGACTCCCGACGTCGTCATCGGCGCCCACACCGACCTCGAGGCGCTGCGCCGGGCAGCCGCGGGCGCTTCGGCGCTGACGTTTGACCACGAGCACGTGCCCACCGAACTGCTCGACACGCTGGTCGCCGAAGGCGTCACGGTCGCGCCGCCGCCGGAAGCCCTGGTCCACGCCCAGGACAAGCTGGTGATGCGGCGCAAGTTGGCCGATCTTGGCGCGCCGATCCCGCGGTTCACCGCCGTGTCGGCCGTCGACGACGTCGACGCGTTCGCCGCCGCTGTCGGCGGCCCTGTCGTGATCAAGACCGTGCGCGGGGGTTACGACGGCCGCGGCGTTGTCCTGGCCCGTGATCTTGCCCACGCCAGGGACGCGGTCGCCGGATATCTGGCGGACGGCGTGCCGGTGCTGCTCGAGGAGCGGGTGTCGATGCGCCGCGAACTCGCGGCCTTGGTGGCCCGCTCACCGTTCGGCCAGGGTGCGGCGTGGCCGATCGTGGAAACAGTGCAGCGCGACGGCATCTGCGTCACGGTTCTCGCACCCGCGCCGGGCCTGTCCGAAGACCTGGCAGCCGAAGCCGAGCAATTGGGTCTGCGACTGGCCGGCGAGTTGGGCGTGGTCGGGGTGCTCGCCGTCGAACTGTTCGAGACAACCGATGGCACGCTGCTGGTCAACGAGCTCGCGATGCGACCGCACAACTCCGGGCACTGGACCATGGACGGATCGGTGACCAGCCAGTTCGAACAGCACGTCCGGGCGGTCCTGGACTACCCGCTCGGCGACACCCGGCCGGTCGCGCCGGTGACGGTGATGGCCAACGTGCTGGGCGCGCCGGAGGCTCCGCAGATGAGCGTCGACGAGCGGCTGCACCACCTGTTCGGCCGGATCCCGGAGGCCAAGGTCCACCTGTACGGCAAGGCTGAACGGCCTGGTCGCAAGGTAGGTCACGTCAACATCGTCGGTGCGGCGGACGGTGACGTGGACCGGGTGCGTGAACGTGCGGAACGGGCGGCACACTGGTTGTCGCACGCGGAGTGGACGGACGGATGGGATGGGCACAGCGCAGATGACCGCTAAGCCACGAGTCGGGCTGATCATGGGTTCCGACAGCGACTGGCCCGTCATGGAAGCGGCCGCCGAGGCGCTGGCCGAGTTCGAGGTGCCGTTCGAAGTCGGTGTCGTCTCGGCGCACCGGACCCCGGGCCGGATGCTGGAGTACGCGCGCGGTGCAGCGGCCCGCGACATCCAGGTGATCATCGCCGGTGCCGGCGGAGCGGCTCACCTGCCCGGCATGGTCGCCTCGGCCACCGCACTGCCGGTGATCGGGGTGCCGGTGCCACTGGCCAAGTTGGACGGCCTGGATTCGCTGCTGTCGATCGTGCAGATGCCGGCGGGTGTGCCGGTGGCCACCGTGTCGATCGGCGGCGCACGCAACGCGGGGCTGCTGGCGGTGCGCATCCTGGCCACGTCCGATGCCGCGCTACGCAAGCGCATGGAGAGCTTCCAGGACGACTTGGAAGCGCAAGTACTGGCGAAGGACCGGGCGCTGCGGGAGCGATTACTCGGTGAGTGATGAGCCGGGTAAAGTTACCGGCGAGTAGCAAGGAGGCTGTGATGGCTGGGAACCCCGATTTCGACGTATTCAAGTTGCCCGAGGAGCACGACGAGCTGCGGACCGCGATCCGCGCGCTGGCGGAGAAAGAGATCGCGCCGTACGCGGCCGACTGCGACGAGAACTCGCGCTTTCCGCAAGAGGCGCTCGATGCGCTGAACGCCTCGGGATTCAATGCGGTCCACGTGCCGGAGGAGTACGGCGGCCAGGGAGCGGACTCGGTGGCGGCGTGCATCGTCATCGAAGAGGTCGCCCGGGTCGACGCGTCCGCGTCGCTGATTCCCGCCGTCAACAAGCTGGGCACGATGGGGCTGATCCTGCGCGGGTCGGACGAACTAAAGAAGAAGGTGTTGCCATCGATCGCCTCCGGTGAGGCGATGGCGTCGTACGCACTCTCCGAGCGGGAGGCCGGCAGCGACGCGGCGTCGATGCGCACCCGGGCCAAGGCTGACGGCGACGACTGGATCCTCAACGGCGCCAAGGCGTGGATCACCAACGGCGGCAAGTCATCCTGGTACACCGTGATGGCGGTGACCGATCCCGACAAGGGCGCCAACGGTATCTCGGCCTTCATGGTGCACATTGACGACGAGGGCTTCACGATCGGGCCCAAGGAGCGCAAGCTCGGCATCAAGGGTTCCCCGACCACCGAGCTGTACTTCGAGAACTGCCGCATCCCGGGCGACCGGATGGTGGGCGAACCGGGCACCGGCTTCAAGACCGCGCTGGCCACCCTCGACCACACCCGCCCGACGATCGGTGCGCAGGCGGTCGGAATCGCGCAGGGCGCGTTGGACGCCGCGATCGCATACACCAAGGATCGCAAGCAGTTCGGCACCTCGATCTCCGATTTCCAGGGCGTGCAGTTCATGCTGGCCGACATGGCGATGAAGGTCGAAGCGGCCCGGCTGATGGTGTACTCCGCGGCTGCGCGCGCCGAGCGCGGTGAGCCCAACCTCGGGTTCATCTCGGCGGCGTCGAAGTGCTTCGCCTCCGATGTCGCGATGGAGGTCACCACCGATGCGGTGCAGCTGTTCGGCGGTGCCGGCTACACCGTGGACTTCCCGGTCGAGCGGATGATGCGCGACGCCAAGATCACTCAGATCTACGAGGGCACCAACCAGATTCAGCGGGTTGTGATGTCCCGGGCGCTGTTGCGCTGAGCTAGCTAGTCGGCGGGTCTCAGGTGGGTGATGTCGCCCGCCGACACCGTGATGACCTCGGTGCCCGTGTCGATGCGGAGCCGGCCCAGTTCGTCGACATCCACTGCGGCACCGGTGATTTCGTGATCGCCGGGCATAACGGCCCGCACCTCGCTGCCCAGGGTGCTGCTGCGCTGTCGGTAATCTTCGACGAGGGTCGGGTCGGGTCCTGGTGTGGTTTGCCACTTTTCGATGCGGGCGGTCAGTTCACGCACGATCGCTGCCGTCAGCGCATCGCGGTCGAGCTGCGCGGCGCCCAGCACCTGCAGGGAGGTGGCTCTGGGGTCGGGCGCCTCGTCGGGAGTCAGGGTGACGTTGAGTCCCAAACCCACCACGATGACCGGGTCCGGTGCGGCCACCTCGGCCAGGATGCCGGCGAGCTTGCCGGTCCCCACCAGGACGTCATTGGGCCACTTCACTCTCGCCTCGATGCCGGTGGTCGCTTTGACCGCGTCGACCAGTGCTATCCCGGTGAGCAACGGCAGCCAGCCCCAGCTCTCCGGCGGGACACCGTCGGCGCCGACGCCGATCGACAGCGCGATCTGCGAGCGTGGCGGCGCCGACCAGCTGCGGCCATTGCGGCCACGGCCCGCGCTCTGGTGCTCGGCGAGCAGCACGGCGCCTCGGATGTCCTCGCCGGCGGCGTGCCGGGCCAACAGGTCTGCATTGGTCGAACCGGTCTCGTCGACGACGTCGATGCGGCGCACCGGAAGTGCGGACAGGGATGCGAGATTCAACGGCGCGCGAGTCACCTCAACGAGACTAGTGGGCCAGATCCTTGGTGACCTTCTCGGTGGTGCGGCGCCGTTCCAGCGCTGTCGCATCGGGGTTGGCCACCTGAACCAGTGACGCGCCCGCGACGAACACCGCGAGCAGGTTGGCGATGACGTCGTCTGGGGTGGACCATGGCAACGACGACATCACCCGATCACCCGCTGTGAGAGCGGCGCCGGCGGCGGAATCGGAAGCGGCGGAAAGCACTTCGTCGACCGACCTGCCGTCCAGTGCCGGACCCGGTCGCAGCTCGGCGGCGTACTGGTCACCGTGGACCCGGACCGCCGTCGCGTAATCGGTGACGCCGATCGGCAGATCGGGTGCCGGCTTGCCGAACGGATCCAGCGAGAGCACAGCGACTTCGCCGCCGGCGACCGCAGCGTCGGCCTCGTCCAGTCGCTCTGATGTGCACAATGCGAGATCCGCCGCTCCGGACATCACGACCTCGGCGCCGATCCACCACACGCCCAGCAGAACCGCGGCGGTCTGCCAGTGTGCGGGCAACAGCACCGCAACGCGAGTGCCAGGGCCTGCGCCGAGTTCATCGCGCAGCAGGTTGGCGGTCTTGGCCGCCCAGTTGGCCAGCGTCACCGTCGAGAGCTCGATGCGCTCACCGGTTGCGTCGTCGTAGTACGTGATCCGCGGACCCATCGGGTCGGCCCGTAGCAACGGATCCAGAACGGCGGCAGTCAGGTTGGTCATCAGTTGACGCACTTGGGGTCGTCGGACCCCGCGGTGATGATGGGCGACGGCGGCGGAGGGGTGGCGTCGCCTGCCTGACCGGCCGCCTGGCTGACCGCAGCCGACGTCGGCAGCGAACCCTCCAGGCCTGAGCCCGGCCCGGTGTAATCGCTGGACAACACCACCCGCACGGTTCCCGCCGGGATCGCACTGTCGGCCACCACCGGCAGCCCGCCCAGCTCCTTGGCGACCGCCTGGGCGCCCAGGTCGTCCTCCTTGGCCGCCTGCACCTGACTGTGCGTCACATGGTCCTTGTCATTGTTGCCGATGTCGCCCGCGCCAAAGCCCTTGCCGGTGAGCACTTCTGACACCGCACCCGCAAGCCCGTTGATGTCGGTGTCGTTGACCACGTCGGCCTTGGTCTGCTCAGGGGAGTAGGCGATCTTCTCGGTCTTGCCCTCGGCCTGATCGTGCAGCAGGCTGGCAACCCATTCCTGCACCTGAGACGGGTCGACCCGCACCACGGACTGCATTCCGTCGTCGCTCCAGCCGGCTTCGTCCAGCACGGGGATGGTCGCGAACGCCACGTTGCCGCCCGCAAGGTTCTCCAGCTGCTTGATGAAATCCATGATGTCCCAGCCCGACGAGAGCACCACCGATCGCTGGATGGCGTCCTGCAGCCTGTTCAGCGTCGACGGGCTGGTCAGTGTCTTACCCGAAATCACCTGGTGCGCCAGGGATGCCATCACGACCTGTTGGCGCACCACCCGGTCGAGGTCGCCGCGGGGGAGGTCGTGACGTTGCCGGACGAAGCTCAATGCCTGCGGTCCGTTGAGCTTCTGCCAGCCGGCCGGGAAGTCGGCACCGGAAAGTGGTTCGTAGACAGCATCTTTGAGGCAGACATTGACACCGCCGAGCGCATCGGTGATCAGGGAGAAGCCGAGCAGGCCGATCTCGGCGTAGTGGTCGACGGTCACGCCGGTCAGATCGGCGACGGTCTTGATGAGCGCTTCACGGCCGGCCTCGACAGCTTTGGGTTCGGCCTCGGCCGGATCCATGCCCTGCTGCTCGACCAACTGCTTCATCTTCTCGAGCTTCACCTGGCCGTAGACGCCGTTGATCTTCGTCTTGTCCAGGCCCGGCGCCTTGACATAGGAGTCGCGGGGGATCGAGATCGCCGTCGCGGACTTCCCGTTGTTCGGGATGCGGACCAGGATGATCGTGTCGGTGTTCGTCGACACGTCGTCGCCGGCGTGCAACGCCGCGAGTTCGTCTTCGGACAGCGGGTTGCCGTGGGCATCGGTACGGCTGTCCATCCCGACCAGCAGAATGTCGATCGCGCCGTCCTGTCCGCCGCCGCCGAGGGCTGCGGTGCTCATGTGGAAGATGCCGTTCTCGAACGAGCGGATCTTGCCCCACGCGACACCGGTGCTGACCATCACGGTCACGGCGATCAACGCGAGCACAGTCCGGGCCACCCGCTGGGCGCCCGTCCGTGCTTCGGTGTCAGCAGGCATCAGCCCAGGCTACTGGCGAGACGGGCGCATCCCGGGTAGCCGAAACCGGCGTGCCAGACTCGTAATTGTGGTGGCGAGGATCGTGATTACAGGTGCCGGCGGCCAAGTGGGGACGTTTCTCGCAGGTGAGGCGGCCCGTCGGGGCTTCGAGGTCAGCGCGTTGACCCATCGGCAATGTGACATCACCGACCCGGCCGCCGTCGAGCAGTTCATCGCCAAATCGGACCTGGTGGTCAACTGCGCGGCCATCGCGAACGTGGACACCGCCGAGGCCGACCCGGACACCGCCCACGCCGTCAACGCCACCGGGGCGGAGAACGTCGCGCACGCCTGCGCTCGGGTCGGTGCGCAGCTGGTGCACATCTCCACCGACTACGTCTTCGATGGCCGGCAGCGCCACCCCTACGACGTCGGCGACGAGGCCGCGCCGCTGGGGGTCTACGGACGCACCAAGCTCGCCGGCGAGGTGGCCGTACTGGCCGCGATGCCCGACGCCCACATCGTGCGCACCTCGTGGGTGTACACGGGCGCCGGGGGCAACGATTTCGTGGCGGGGATGCGTCGGCTGGCCGGCACCGACGACACCGCCGACGCGGTCGACGATCAGATCGGGTCACCCACCTACGTCAAAGACCTCGCCGATGCGATATTCCAGATCGGCCAGGGCCGCGTCCGGGAGCCGGTCCTGCACGTCGCCAACGAGGGCGCATGCACCCGCTTCGAGCTGGCCCAAGCCGTGTTCGAAGAGCTGGGGGCCGACCCGCAGCGGATCCGGCCGGTGAGCACGGCGCACGTAGGCCGCCCGGCCCCGCGTCCGGCGTATTCAGCGCTGTCGATGGCGCTCTCGGTGCGGGCCGGACTCACCCCGCCGAGACCGTGGCGCGAGGCCCTGGCCGAGGCGCTTGCCCAGCCCGTCACCGGCGGACAGTTACCCTCTACGCCGTGACGTCGAGCCGCCCCCTGACCGTGGTGACGGTGACATACTCCCCGGGCTCACATCTGGATCGCTTTCTGTCCTCGTTGACGGTGGCGACCGACCGTCCGGTGACGGTGGTGCTGGCCGACAACGGCTCCACCGACGGGACACCGGAGGAGGCGGTGGAGCGCTACCCCGGCACCCGCCTGCTGCGCACGGGCGCAAACCTCGGCTATGGCAGCGCCGCCAACCGTGGTGTGGCGACGGTTCCCGCCGACGACGAGTTCGTGATCGTCGCCAATCCCGATGTGGTGTGGGGTCCCAACAGCATCGACGAGCTGCTCGACGCCGCGCAGCGGTGGCCGCGCGCAGCCACGCTGGGGCCGTTGATCCGCGACCCCGACGGTTCGGTCTACCCGTCGGCGCGCCACCTGCCGAGCCTGGTGCGCGGCGGCATGCATGCCGTGGTCGGCTTCGTCTGGAAGACCAATCCGTGGACCAGGGCCTACCGCCAGGAGTACCTGGAGCCCACCGAGCGGCCGGTGGGCTGGCTGTCGGGATCGTGCCTGCTGATCCGGCGCGCGGCATTCGAGCAGGTCGGCGGGTTCGACGAGCGCTACTTCATGTACATGGAAGACGTCGACCTCGGTGACCGGCTGGGCCGGGCCGGCTGGCTCAACGTCTACGTGCCCTCGTCGGAGATCCTGCACGCCAAGGGTCACTCGACCGGCCGGGACCCGGCCAGCAACCTGCGGGCACATCACGAAAGCACCTACCTATATTTGTCCGATCGGCATTTTGGCTGGTGGCGCGCGCCGCTGAGATGGACTATGAAGAGCGCACTGATGGTTAGGTCACGCGCGGCGGTACGGAAGTCCCGTCGCGAGCTGGCGAGAAGTGGGGGGACCCGGTGAGTGGGATTGATCCGTCGAAGGTCGATGCGGTCGTACTGGTCGGTGGCAAGGGCACCCGGCTGCGGCCACTGACCGTGTCGGCAGCCAAGCCGATGCTGCCGACCGCGGGGTTGCCGTTCCTGACCCACCTGCTGTCCCGCATCGCCGAGGCCGGCATCGAACATGTCATCCTCGGCACCTCGTTCAAGGCGGCGACGTTCGAGAACGAATTCGGCGACGGGTCCAAGCTCGGCCTGCAGATCGAGTACGTCGTCGAGGATCAGCCGATGGGCACCGGCGGCGGGATCGCGAACGTGATTCCCAAACTGCGCAACGACACCGTGATGGTGTTCAACGGTGACGTCCTGTCCGGCATGGATCTGCGCCAGATGCTGGCCAGCCACCACGAGTCGCAAGCGGATCTGACTTTGCACCTGGTGCGCGTCAGTGACCCGCGGGCATTCGGCTGCGTGCCCACCGACGCCGACGGTCGCGTGGAGGCGTTCCTCGAGAAGACCGAAGATCCGCCGTCCGATCAGATCAACGCAGGCACCTACATCTTCAAACGCGAAATCCTCGATCAGATCCCACGCGGTCGTGAGGTGTCGGTGGAGCGTGAGGTGTTCCCGGCCCTGCTGGCCGATGGTGTGAAGGTCTGCGGCTACGTCGATTCCAGCTACTGGCGCGACATGGGCACACCGGAGGACTTCGTCCGCGGCTCGGCCGATCTGGTCCGTGGGCTGGCGCCGTCGCCCGCGCTCGGCGGACGACGCGGGGAAAGCCTTGTGCACGACGGGGCGTCGGTGTCTCCGGGCGCGGTACTGGTCGGCGGGACCGTGGTGGGCCGGGGTGCCGAGATCGGGCCGGGCGTCCGTCTGGACGGCGCGGTCATCTTCGACGGGGCGCACATAGAGGCGGGTTCGGTCGTGGAGCGGTCGATCATCGGGGCCGGCGTCAGGATCGGACCGCGTGCGTTACTGCGCGACGCCATCATCGGCGATGGCGCGAACATCGGTGCGCGCTGCGAACTTCTGCGCGGTGCGCGGGTGTGGCCGGGAGTTGTCATCCCGGACTGCGGCATTCGCTACTCGTCCGACATCTGAGGCCTGTTCCGCCGAGTGGCCAGTTAGAGCACGCTTTTCGCTCACATGCGTGTCAAAAGTGGCCACTCGTGAAACCTGTCAGACGGCTCTGCCAGGGTTTCGCCATGGTTGACCTGGAAGAGCCGTTCCGCGG
The DNA here is from genome assembly GCF_002086695.1 of Mycolicibacterium rhodesiae. Taxonomy (GTDB): domain Bacteria; phylum Actinomycetota; class Actinomycetes; order Mycobacteriales; family Mycobacteriaceae; genus Mycobacterium; species Mycobacterium rhodesiae. The sequence goes on along the minus strand of NZ_MVIH01000013.1, from coordinate 30,166 downwards.
ATCCGCGGCGATCGCTGCGGGCCTCGTCAGTCGTCGAAGTCTCCACCGTAACTATCGTGCTATCTATCGCGACGTCTACGTTCCGCGCGACCAGGAACTGACGCCGGCGGTGAAGGCCAAAGCTGCTTGGGCGTGGTCCGATAAGACCGCGACGGTCGCGGGCCTGTCGGCGGCGGCCCTGCTCGGATGTCGTTGGATCGATGATCGTCACCCTGCCGAATTGATGCGCCGTAACGGCAAGCCGGTGAACGGCATCCTCATCCATCGCGACGAGCTCGACCCCGACGAGATCTGTGACGTCGGCGGTATAGCGGTGACGACGGCGGCGCGCACTGCCTTCGATCTCGGCCGACGAGGAAACCTCGAGGAGGCCGTCATCCTGCTCGACGCCCTGGGCAACGCGACCGGTCTGAGCGACGCTGACGTCCGTGCGGTAGTGGACCGTCGCCGGGGCGCGCGAGGGATCGTGCAGTTGCGCCAAGCGCTCGACCTGACGGACCCCGGCGCAGAGTCGCCCCAGGAGAGCCGCACGAGATTGCTCATCGTCCGCTCCGGGTTGCCGATTCCCACAACGCAGATCAAGGTCCTCGATGAGTTCGGTCATCTGATAGCGCGCCTCGATATGGGCTGGCCGCAGTGGCGCGTCGCGGTGGAGTTCGACGGGGCCCAGCATTGGCTCGACCCGGCTCAACGCACTCGAGACATCAATCGGTTCGCCGAGTTGGAAGAGTGCGGTTGGCGGATCATCCGGGTCAACAGCCAGTTGCTGCGCAATGCCCCCGGCTTGGTCGTCGAACGCGCCGTCACTGCGCTAGGGGCTGCTGGTTGTCGCATCGAGTGGCCAGTCAGAGCACGCTTTTCGCTCAAACACGTGTCATAGCTGGCCACTCGGCGAGTGATTATGTTCGCGAGCGGCCGACCGACACCAGGTGTGCGACCGCGGCGTCGATCCCGTCGGGGAGAGCGTCGACCGGCCACCACTGCAGATCGAGCGATTCGTCGCTGATCTCGATCGTCGCGTCCGCGGGGGCACGGACGATGAACTGGAGATCCAGATGCCGGGTGGGCACGCCCAGTGAACAGGTCAGTGCGTGAACGTGGATGGCGCCCAAGGCGGCGTCGATTTCCAGGCCGTCGATCCCGGACTCTTCGGCCGCCTCCCGCATCGCGGCCGCGACGATGTCGGCATCGGAGTCCTCGCAATGCCCGCCGAGCTGAACCCAACGACCGAGCCGCGGATGCAGGGTGAGCAGCACCTGGTCGCCAGTGTGGTTGACCACCAATGCCGAGGCGGTGATATGGCCAGGGACGCAAGCGCGCTCGCAGGCATCGAGGCGGGCAAGCAGAAAGGCCAGGACCGAGTGACGCAGCGAATCCTGGCAGTCGTCCGGTGCATCCCATGCGGTCAGCAGCTCGATGGCCGACTCCCGCACGCTCACTTGCGCACCAGCAGATCGCCGACCGGCGCCGGGTCGCGTGGTTCGGGCGGTTCGACCGGATAGCCAATCGCGACGGCACCCAGCGGTTCCCAATCAGGCGGCAGGTCAAGGGTTTCCCGGACCAGGTCGGCCGCGAAGATGGTCGAGCCGATCCAGCAGCTGCCCACGCCGCGCACCGCCAGCGCCACCAGAAGTGCCTGTACCGCGGCGCCGACCGCGACGGTGAACATCGTGTGCTCGGCCTGGGTGCGGCCGGGATCGGGATAGCTGTGAGCACCCTCGGGCACCAGAAACGGGATGATGACCTCAGGGGCGTCATAGAGGATCTGACCGCGGGCGACCCGCCGCTCCACGGCATCGGCCGGCTTGCCGTCACGGGAGAGATCCTCGCGCCAGGCATCTTTCATCCGGTCCAGCAGTGTGACGCGACGGCCGTGGTCGGCCAACCACACGAAGCGCACCGGCCGGGTGTGGTGCGGGGCGGGCGCGGTGAGCGCCTCGGCGACGGCCTCCTCGATCAGGGTGTGATCGACCGGCTCCGGTGCGAACTGTCGCACCGAGCGGCGCAGCAGTTGGGCCTGGCGGCGGCCGAGTTCCAGCGACTCGGCGGTGCCCAGCCAGAACAAATCGTCCTCACCGCCGCGCAGCAGACTCGCCGCTGTGGACCCGTCGTCCTCGAGTTCGAGGCCGCGGACCACCGCGACGGGAACCGCGGTCAGCTTGCCCTTCACCAGATCGGCGGCGGCGGCGATCTCGTCGGCGACAGCGACTTCGGTGACCACCAACTCGTTGCCGTGCCGGTCGACGGCGCCTGCGTAACCGTAGAGGACAGGCAGCCCGGCCGAGCCGATCGCGGCGTCGGTCTGGCCGTTGCGCCAGGCCCGACCCATGGTGTCGGTGACCAGGACGGCGACCTTCACGCCGAGCCGCTCGCGCAGCGCCGCACGCAGCGCGGCGGCGCTGCCGTCGGGATCGACCGGCAGCAGGGCCAATTCGGTTGACCCGACGTTGGAGCCGTCGACGCCCGCGGCCGCCTGCACGATGCCGTTGCGGTTCTCGGTGATCAGCGTCCGGCCCTTGCGGGCCAGCACCCGCACGGCCTCATCGTCGATGATCCTGCGGCGCAGCGCGTCCCGCTCTTCGGGGTCGGCCGGCGCCGCGACGATCCGGCCCTCGCACTTGGACATCACCTTGCTGGTGACCACGACGATGTCGCCGTCGCGCAGCCACGGCGCCGCGGAAATGAGGGCGCCGGCCAGATCGTCGCCGGGTCGGAATTCCGGAAGCCCGGGGACGGGCAGGATTTCGACGGGAGCTGCCGTGCCGTGCTCGAGGCTCACGGCGTCACCCCCGCCAATTCGAGCCCGGCGCGCACCATGTCGGCGGTGGCCGCGGGATCGGACATCAGCAGCGGTATCGAGTGCACCGTCAGTCCGGGTACGTCGGCGTGATCGCCTTCGGACACCAGCCAGTAGTCCAGGATGCCGGTGGCCGAGCGTGCGCCGAAGTGGTGGGCGACGGCGTGTGAGGAGGTTTCGACCCCGATCACCGACAGGCATTCGTCGGCCATGCCGCGCAACGGCTTTCCGCCGATGATGGGGGAGTAGCCGATGACCGGGGCGGGGGTGGAGCGCAGCGCGGCGCGAACGCCGGGGATGGCGAGGATCGCGCCGATGCTCACCACCGGGTTCGATGGGGCGAGCATCACGACGTCGGCTTCGGTGATCGCGTCGACGACACCGGGCCCGGCACTGGCGTTTTCGGACCCCACGAACGCGAAACTGTGAGTGGGCACCTGGGCCCGGTATCGCACCCACCATTCCTGGAAGTGGATGGCCTTGCGGTCACCGGTGTCGGGATCGTCGATGACAACGTGGGTTTCGCACCGGTCGTCACTGGCGGGCAGGAGTGTGGCCCCCGGCTGCCAGCGGTGGCACAGCGCCTCGGTCACCTGGGACAGGGGATATCCGGCACGCAGCATCTGGCTACGCACGAGATGTGTGGCGAGGTCGCGGTCGCCGAGGCCGAACCAATCGGGTTGCACGCCGTAGGCCGCCAATTCTTCTTTCGCGTGCCACGTCTCGTTGCGGTGTCCCCAGCCGCGCTCGGGGTCGATACCTCCACCTAAGGTGTACATGCAGGTGTCGAGGTCGGGGCAGATGCGCACCCCGTGCATCCATGCGTCATCACCGATGTTGACCACGGCGGTCAGCGCGTGATCAAGATCGCCTGCGGCTCCGGATATCTGGCCCGCGAACTGCCCCAGGCCGAGCATTCGTTGTACGCCCAACAGGAAGCGGGCACCCCCGACGCCGCCGACCAGAACGGTGATCTTCACACCGATCGACACTAGGCGGTCGGCCTTTTCGGCGACGAACGCGGTCACGATCTCGTCACTGCCGAGACACGCCGGGGCATCGACTCGCCGAATTATCCAAGGGAAATGGTATTAATTTCGGTTCAATCGCTTGACCGGGCCACTGCATAAGTGTCTAATCACATCAGTGTCATTTCCCGGTCGGACCAGCCGGTTTCGGTGTCCCAGACCGCGATTCGACCAAGTGTTCGAACGAGTTGGGCACACTTCAATAGTGGGCGACATGCAAAAGATCTACGAAACCAGGTGAGGAGGCGGAAATGTCCTATGAGCACGTGTTCGGCACGATGGGGTTGCCGCAGTCCGTTACCGGTTCGCAGACGATGGGGGTAATGGCACGCGCTCACCTGAGTTTGGTGCCAGACCCGATCATCGATGCGACGCCGGATTCGGCCGATGACGAAGACCAGTGGCAGGAACGCGCGCTGTGCGCGCAGACCGATCCCGAAGCGTTCTTCCCCGAGAAGGGCGGTTCCACTCGCGAGGCCAAGCGGATCTGCTTGGGCTGCGAGGTCCGCGAGTCGTGCCTCGAGTACGCCTTGGCCAACGATGAGCGCTTCGGTATCTGGGGCGGACTCTCCGAGCGGGAGCGTCGTCGCCTCAAGCGCGGCATCATCTGACCGCGCGCGAAGCTAGTCGTCGTCGATGCTCGGGTCGATGACCGACGGTTCGACCCCGAGATAGGTGGCCACCTGCGCCACCAGAATCTCGTGCAGAAGATCGGTCAGGTCGATCGAGTCCTTGGCCCGGCGCTCGATCGGCTTGCGAAACAGCACAATTCGGGCGCGTGTCGAGTTTCCGCGAACGTCCACGCCGGCTGGGATCAGCCGGGCCAACGCGATCGGGCCGTCGGCCACCACTTCCGCGGGCCACTGCACACTGTCCGGATCCTTCGGCGCGATGCGCGGGATCTCGTCGACGGCAACGTCCAGACCGGTGAGCCGTTGTTGCCAACGCCGTTCGATCGGCTCGTACGCTTCCAGCACCGCCATGTCGAACCGCTCCGCGCGGCTGCGCCAGCCTGGCACCGTCGGCGGCAGCAATGGGCCCCGCATCTCACGTCCCCGGCGCGAGCCAGGGCTGCCACCGGATCGGCCACCTCGCCGGGAGCTGCGGGAATCGACCACGGATGTGATCGTAACGGTTGTGAATCGGCCGCCCGGCGGCTGCGCGTGTCCCCCGGCAACCTGTGAATGAACCGCGATAGCCTCACGGACGTGAATGTTCCTCGTCGCTGCTGCCGGCCTGGATGCCCCCATTATGCGGTGGCGACGCTGACGTTCGTCTACTCCGACTCGACCGCGGTCGTCGGGCCACTGGCAATCTCCCGAGAACCGCATTCGTGGGACCTGTGCATCACTCATGCCAACCGCATCACCGCCCCGCGCGGCTGGGAGCTCGTCCGCCACGCCGGGCCGCTGCCGGAGTTCCCCGACGAAGATGACCTCGTCGCTCTCGCCGACGCGGTCCGGGAAGGCCGTGAGTTGCCTGCGCGGGCCCCGATTGCCGGGTTCTCCGATCCCAGCGGCGCCGCGCACGCGCCTGCGACCGGAACCCCGATGATGCCGGCGGCCGCCCAGCGACCGACCACCGCCGGCCGCCGCCGTGGGCACCTGCGGGTACTGCCGGACCCCACCGACTGACCCGATAGCCGCCCTTGCCGGGGGCCCGGAACAGATAGGCTGGCGGCCAAGAGTCCCTCTCGGTCAGGAGATCTGTCATGTCGAGGCCCGCCGACGCGGTTCGCCGTGTGATCAAGGCTTATGACGTGCGCGGTCTGGTCGGCCAAGAGATCGACGACGCGTTCGTCTCCGATGTCGCGGCCGCGTTCGCCCGCCTGATTCGCGACGAAGGCGGCGACCGGATCGCGATCGGTTACGACATGCGGATGAGCTCGCCGGCGCTCGCCGCGGCATTCGCCGACGGGGTCACCGCCCAGGGGCTCGATGTGGTGCGGATCGGCCTGGCGTCCACCGATCAGCTGTACTTCGCCTCCGGTTTCCTGGACTGCGCGGGTGCCATGTTCACGGCGAGCCACAATCCGGCCGCCTACAACGGCATCAAGCTGTGCCGCGCCGGGGCCAAGCCGGTCGGGGAGGACACCGGACTGGCGATCATCCGCGACGAAGTGATCGCCGGAGTTCCCGGCTACGACGGCCCGCGCGGGCAGGTGCGCGATCAGGATGTGCTCGCCGACTACGGACAGTTCCTTCGTTCGCTGGTCGATGTCGCCGGTTCGCGGCCACTGCGGGTCGCGGTCGACGCCGGCAACGGCATGGCCGGACACACCACGCCTGCGGTCCTCGGGCCGATCGAATCGCTTACGGTGCTGCCGCTGTACTTCGAACTCGACGGGTCGTTCCCCAACCACGAAGCAAATCCGCTGGAGCCGGCCAATCTCGTCGACCTGCAGAAGTTCGTGGTGGAGACCGGCGCCGATATCGGACTGGCGTTCGACGGTGACGCCGACCGGTGTTTCGTCGTCGACGAACGCGGCGGCCCCGTGTCGCCGTCGGCGGTCACCGCGCTGGTGGCCGGGCGCGAACTCTCCCGGGAGATCGGTGCCACCGTCATCCACAACCTGATCACCTCCCGCGCGGTGCCCGAGTTGGTCGTCGAACGGGGCGGGACGCCGGTGCGCTCACGCGTCGGGCACTCCTATATCAAGGCGCTGATGGCCGACACCGGAGCGATTTTCGGTGGTGAACATTCGGCGCACTATTATTTCCGCGACTTCTGGGGTGCGGACTCCGGCATGCTGGCCGCTCTGCATGTGCTTGCCGCGTTGGGCGAGCAGGACCGGCCGCTGTCGGAACTGATGGCGAACTACCAGCGCTACGAGGCCTCCGGGGAGATCAACTTCCGGGTCGCCGACGCGCCGGCGTGTGTCGAATCGGTGCTGAAAACCTTTGGGCAACAGACTGTCTCACTCGACCATCTCGACGGGGTGACGGTCGACCTCGGCGAGGGAGCCTGGTTCAACCTGCGCACTTCCAACACCGAACCGCTGCTGCGGCTCAACGTCGAAGCGCGCAGCACGCAGGAGATCGAGGAGATCGTCCGCCGCGTCTCCGAGGACATCGCGGCTCAGCCGGCCGGGGCGGCGCCATGAGCGCAGCCCATGCCACCGTCGACCTCGACGACACCGAGGGCCTGCTCGAAGCCGACCGCGACGGGCTCCTGCGGGCCGCCGCGATGGCGGGCGCCCAGGTTCGCGCCACCGCGGCCGCCGTCGACGAGGGCGAACTGGCACTGCTGGCCGCCGACTACCGACCGCGGACCGTCATCTGGGTGGCCGCGCACGGTGCCGCCGAGAGCGCGGGCTCGATGCTGGCCGCCACCCTCGGTGGAGTCGCCGGGGAGCCGATCGTGGTGGCCGCCGAATCTCCGCCCTGGATCGGCCCGCTCGACGTTCTCGTCGTGGCCGGTGACGACGCCGGGGATCCGGCGCTGGTGTCCGCCGCGGCGACGGCGGTGCGCCGCGGCGCCCGGGTTGTCGTCGCCGCGCCGTACGAAGGTCCGCTGCGCGAGGCCACGGCAGGGCGGACCGCGGTGCTCGAGCCCCGGTTGCGGACCCCCGACGAATTCGGGTTGAGCCGCTACCTTGCGGCCGGGCTTGCGACAATGCAGGCTGTCGACCCGGCACTGCAGACCGATCTGGCCGGCTTGGCCGACGAGCTCGACGCCGAGGCGTTGCGCAACAGCGCAAGTCGCGACGTGTTCACCAATCCGGCGAAGGCGCTGGCCGAGCGGATGTCCGGCAGGCAGGTCGTGCTCGCCGGTGAGAATGCGGCCACCCTGGGGCTGGCACGCTACGCCGCGACGGTATTGCTGCGGCTGGCCGGCCATGCCGTCGCCGCGGCCGGCCTGTCCGACGCGCTGGTCGCGTTGCGTACCGGCATCGCACATCAATTCGGCGATCCGGTGGACGCGCTGTTCCATGACGAGGAGCTCGACGGTCCGCTGTCGAGGGGCCCGAAGGTGCTGGCTTTAACTCTGGACGCCGAACGCCCGATGCTCGCCGCGCGGGTGAGTGGCTTCGACGACGTCGACCTGGTCGGGGCGCAAGACTTCGGGGAGGGGGGGTCGGTTCCGGCCCCGACAGGGCGAGCCGAACAACAGCTCGCCACGCTGGCCGTGCGATTGCAGATGGCCGCGGTTTATCTCAGATTGGTGGGGGGATAACGTCCCAGTGGAACTGCTACGTGGTGCCATCCGCACCTACGCATGGGGATCTCGGACAGCCATCGCGGAGTTCACCGGAAGACCTTCGCCAACAGCGCATCCCGAAGCCGAGTTGTGGCTGGGCGCTCATCCGGGGGACCCGGCATGGCTGGAGACCGCAGACGGCGAGACGTCGTTGCTCGACGCCGTGCGAGCTGATCCGGACGGCCAGTTGGGGCCTGCCGTACGCGGTCGCTACGGCGACGTGCTGCCCCTGCTGGTGAAGGTGCTGGCCGCCGAGGAGCCGCTGTCGCTGCAAGCCCATCCCAGCGCGGAGCAGGCCGTCGAAGGTTACGTGCGCGAGGACCGATTGGGCGTGCCGCTCAACTCCCCGGTCCGCAACTATCGCGACCGCAATCACAAGCCCGAACTGTTGGTCGCGCTCAGCGAATTCCACGCGCTCGGCGGCTTCCGGCCTGCCGCGCGTTCGGTCGATCTGATGCGCGCGCTGGCGGTGCCGGAACTCGATCCGTTCATCGGACTTCTCAGCGGCCAGCCCGATGCCGACGGTCTGCGCGCCCTGTTCACCACATGGATCACCGCCCCGCAACCCGATCTGGATGTGCTGATCCCGGCTGTCCTCGACGGCGCGGTCAACTATGTACGTTCCGGTGCAACGGAATTCGGCGATGAAGCCAGGACGCTACTGGAGCTGGGGGAGCGCTATCCCGGCGATGCCGGTGTGCTGGCGGCCATGCTGCTCAACCGGATCACGCTGGAGCCCGGTGAGGCGATCTTCATGCCGGCGGGCAACCTGCACAGCTACATCCACGGCGTGGGCATGGAGGTGATGGCCAACTCCGACAACGTGCTTCGCGGTGGCCTGACCCCGAAGCACGTCGACGTGCCCGAGCTCTTGCGCGTGCTGGACTTCATGCCTGCCGACGAGACGATGCTGCGCGCACCCACCCACCGCGATGGCATCGAGTTGGTCTATGAGACGCCGGCGAGTGAGTTCGCCGCCTGCATCCTCATGCTGGACGGCGAGAACCTCGGCCACGAGATCGACGCCCCGTCCCGCCACGACGGTCCCCAGATCCTGGTCTGCACCCAAGGTTCAGTGCTCGTGCGCGCGAAGTCTGATGTGGTGGAGCTCAATCGCGGGTCCGCAGCCTGGGTGGCCGCCGACGACGGTCCGATCCGCCTGGAGGCGACTTCGCCCTCCCGGTTGTTCCGGGCTACGGTTGGCCTTTGAGCAACTGAGCCTGGGGAGGACACCGCATGTCGACCGAGGGCAGCACCAAGGCGATTCTCGCGGCGCTGGCCGCCAACGCGGGCATCGCGGTCGCGAAGTTCGTCGGGTTCCTGATCACCGGCAGTTCCTCGATGCTCGCCGAGTCGGTGCACTCGGTGGCCGACACGTCGAATCAGGGGCTGTTGCTGTTCGGTCAGCGCCAGGCCCGCAAGCAGGCCGACAGCCTGCATCAGTTCGGGTACGGCCGCAGCCGCTACTTCTACTCGTTCGTCGTGGCGCTCGTGCTGTTCAGCCTGGGCTCGATCTTCGCCCTGTACGAGGGCTATCACAAGATCGGCCACCCCGAACCGCTGACCTCGCCGATCGTGGCGGTGGTGATCCTGGCGGTGGCAATTGCCCTGGAGTCCTACAGCTTTCGTACCGCGATGGTGGAGTCACGTCCGTTGAAGGGCACCAGTTCGTGGTGGCAGTTCATCCGCCGTTCGCGCAATCCCGAGTTGCCCGTGGTCCTACTGGAGGACACCGGTGCCCTGGTCGGTCTGGTGTTCGCACTCGCCGGCGTGGGCCTGACGATCCTTACCGACAACCCGGTGTGGGACGGCGTCGGCACCATCTTGATCGGGGTGCTGCTCGGTGTCATCGCGGTGATCCTGATGGTCGAGATGCACAGCCTGCTGATCGGCGAGGGTGCCACCCCCGACGAATGCCGGGCGATCCAGTCGGCGCTGGAGCAGACCGCGAACGTCGATCGGGTGATTCATCTGCGCACGCAGTACCTGGGTCCTGAGGAGATGCTGGTCGGGGCCAAGATCGCGCTGGCCCCCGACACCGACCTGGCCACAGTGGCCGTCACCATCGACGCCGCGGAGGCGGCCGTGCGCTCGGCGGTGCCCGCGGCGCGGGTTATCTACCTGGAACCGGATCTGGATCGAGCACTGGCGCGGTAGCCCGCTTCTGTGCCCACCATGACGACATGTTGTGGCGGATCGCGCGGCCGATGACCGAGGCGGGCGGGACCATGTACAAGCTGTCCAGCAGGCTGAACCGGCGCAAAAACCATTCCGCCAGAACACGATCGCTCTCCGCGGCGCCGAGGAATTGATCGAACAACGACCCGACCGGTCGGTACCACCATGGCGCCGGGCCTTCGGTGCCGTGCAGGGTCAGGTCGCCGATCGCGTTCATCGTCCAGACGGGATATGTGGTTTTCGCGGTCGCGCGGCCCAGTTCGTAGGCCAGGTGGCGGGTATCGGAGTCCAGTAGCCGACGCAGGTGGCCGGCCTGCAATGCGGTCATCGTCATGCCCTGGCCGTAGGTGGGATTGAAGCTCGCGACGGCGTCGCCGATCGGCACGATCCCGCCGGGAAAACGCTGGAGCTTATCGTAGCGGCGCCACCGGCTGATCGGGTAGCGGTGGAAAGCGATGTCGCCCAAGGGTTCTCCCTGGCGAATCGCGGATGCCAGCGGCGCCGGTAGCACGTCGTCGGCAATCCGGTGTATCTCGGACAGCGTCTGCGGCGGTGGGACGTGATTGACGGTGAACGTGGTCAAGCCCCAGGTGCCGTCCTCGTAGAACAGCATTCCCAACCCGGCTTGCTGAGCGCGCGATGCGCCCGCCACCACGACCTTCTCCTTGATCAGGCCGTCTGGAATGCGCAACTGCTGTGTGGCGTAGCAGATTCCGACGTCGACGGTCTGCTCGCGAGGACGGGCGAACCCCCATTCATCCAGCCATGACGGTAACCGGGTGCCGCGACCGGAGGCGTCCACGACGAGGTCGGCTGGCACGATTTCGTCCCCTCCGGGCGCGGACAGCTCGACCCCGGTGACAGTTTGGCGCTCGCCGTCGAATCGCGGGGCGTTCACGTCGCGCTGCACGATGTCCACATTCGGCAGGGCGGCGGTGCGCCGGCGGATCTGCCACTCGAGCTGTTTGCGGCTGGGCACGTAGGCAGTGAACTCGCGCTGCAGCGTGTGCCCGGTGCCCAGCACATGGCCGGCGGCGCCGAAGTGGATGCAGTCGGGGCGGTTCTCGAGCTTGGCCACCCCCGCGGCGACCATGTCGTCGAGCAGACCGGGAAACAGTGTTTCGAACTCGTGGGCACCCCGGGCCATCAGGATGTGTACATGCCGGTCCTGAGGCACCGCGCCGCGGTGGGCAGGTTCCGGGGGCAGAGTGTCGCGTTCATAGACCGTCACCCGGTCGTAGTGGTCGGACAGCACTCGGGCAGCGCACAGCCCGGCGATGCTGGCCCCGATGACGATGGCATGGTGACGCTTCGGGGGTATGCCCACGACCTCTTAGATACCCGCTCAAACTTCTGCTAACCGGGGTAATAGAAGGAACATGCAGATGACCTCTAAGTGGCGGACCAAGTCGGTGGAGCAGTCCATCCTCGACACCGACGAGCCGGGCACCCGGCTCCGCAAAAATCTGACGTGGTGGGACCTCACGGTCTTCGGCGTCTCCGTCGTCGTGGGCGCGGGCATCTTCACCGTCACCGCGTCGACGTTCGGCAACATCACCGGCCCCGCCATCTCGGTGTCGTTCGTCATCGCTGCTGTGACCTGCGGTTTGGCTGCGCTGTGCTACGCCGAGTTCGCTTCGATGCTGCCGGTGGCGGGCAGCGCCTACACCTTCTCGTACGCGACGTTCGGGGAGTTCGTCGCCTGGATCATCGGCTGGGACCTGATCTTGGAGTTCGCGGTCGGCGCCGCCGTGGTGGCCAAGGGCTGGTCCAGTTATCTGGGCACCGTCTTCGGTTTCTCCGGTGGGGTCGTGGCCATCGGCCCGCTGAACTTCGACTGGGGTGCCCTGCTCATCGTCGCGATCGTCACCACCCTGCTCGCGTTGGGCACCAAACTCTCGGCGAACGTCTCGGCAGTGATCACAGCCATCAAGGTCGCGGTCGTCGCGCTCGTCGTCATCGTCGGAGCGTTCTACATCAAGGCGGCCAACTTCTCCCCGTTCATCCCGCCGTCCGAGAGCGGCGCGGGTTCGTCCGGAACGGGCGTCAACCAGTCCGTCTTCTCCCTGCTGACCGGCGCCGAGAGCAGTCATTACGGCATGTACGGAGTGCTGGCCGGGGCCTCGATCGTGTTCTTCGCATTCATCGGGTTCGACGTGGTGGCCACGACGGCCGAGGAGACCAAGAACCCGCAGCGAGACGTCGCGCGAGGCATCCTCGCCTCGCTGGCGATCGTGACCGTCCTCTACGTGTCGGTCTCGATCGTGTTGTCGGGCATGGTCCGATTCAGCGACCTGCGCGACAAGGCCGAGAACGGCCACGCCAACCTCGCCACCGCGTTCTCGCTCAACGGTGTGGACTGGGCGGCCAAGGTGATCTCGATCGGAGCGCTGGCCGGCCTGACCACGGTGGTCATGGTGCTGATTCTCGGGTTGTCGCGGGTGTTGTTCGCGATGGCGCGCGACGGCCTGCTGCCGCGTCAGCTGGCCCAGACCGGCAGCCGCGGCACGCCGGTGCGGATCACCGTGCTGGTCGGCGTGCTCACCGCGGTCGCGGCCACCGTCTTCCCGATCGACAAGCTCGAAGAGATGGTGAACGTGGGGACGCTGTTCGCGTTCATCCTGGTCTCGGCCGGCGTGATCATTCTTCGCCGGACCCGCCCGGACCTGGAGCGCGGGTTCCGTGCGCCGCTGGTCCCGGTGTTGCCGATCCTGTCCATCGCGGCGTGTGGCTGGCTGATGCTCAACCTGACCGGTCTGACCTGGATTCGGTTCCTGGTGTGGATGGTCATCGGGGTGGGGTTCTACCTGCTCTACGGGCGATCCCACTCGGTGTTGGCCAAGCGGGAGGCCGCCGCCGCCCGCTGATTTACAAAGACCAGCGATTTGTCTAGACACCCGACAAATCTGCCTCTATAGTCAAATCAATCGAACCTGACTTAGGAGGTAACCGTCGTGACGTCTCAGCTGGACAACGCCGTCCCTGCGCCGACTGCGCAGTGGCGGGACAAGAAGCGCTACCTGTGGCTGATGGGCCTGATCGCACCGACCGCGCTGTTCGTGGTGCTGCCGGTCATCTGGGGTCTGAACCAGCTCGGTTGGACCGCGGCGTCCCAGGTGTTTTTCTGGGTCGGCCCGTTCCTGATCTACGCGCTGCTGCCGGCGCTGGACCTGAAGTTCGGCCGCGACGGCCAGAACCCGCCGGACGAACTGATGGAGTACCTGGAGAACGACAAGTACTACCGGTACTGCACGTACGCGTTCATCCCGTTCCAATTCCTCAGCCTGATCTTCGGCGCCTACATGTTCACCGCGTCGAACCTCAGCTGGCTGGGCTACGAGGGCTCGCTGAGCTGGTTCGCCAAGATCGGTCTGGCGCTGTCGGTGGGCGTGCTCGGCGGAACGGGCATCAACACCGCGCACGAACTCGGACACAAGAAGGACTCGCTGGAGCGCTGGCTGTCGAAGATCACGCTGGCGCAGACCTGCTACGGCCACTTCTATATCGAGCACAACCGTGGCCACCACGTGCGGGTCGCCACCCCGGAGGATCCGGCGTCGGCCCGCTTCGGCGAGACGTTCTGGGAGTTCCTGCCGCGCAGCGTGTTTGGTAGCGCCCGCTCAGCGCTCACACTCGAGGCGGCCCGTATCCGCCGACTCGGCAGGAGTCCGTGGGATCCGCGTACCTGGCTGGGCAACGACGTTCTCAACGCCTGGCTGATGTCGGTGGTGCTGTTCGGCGCGCTCATCGCGGTGTTCGGCCCCGCGCTGATTCCGTTCCTCATCATCCAGGCGGTGTTCGGCTTCTCGATGCTGGAGTCGGTGAACTATCTGGAGCACTACGGACTGCTGCGCCAGAAGAACGAGAACGGACGATACGAGCGGTGCTCCCCGCAGCACAGCTGGAACTCCGACCATCTGGTGACCAACCTGTTCCTGTATCACCTGCAACGGCACAGCGACCACCACGCCAACCCGACCCGGCGTTACCAGACGCTGCGCAGCATGTCCGAGGCGCCCGAATTGCCGAGCGGCTACGCGACTTTGATCGGCGTGACGTACTTCCCCTGGGTGTGGCGCCGGATGATGGACCACCGGGTGATCGAGCACTACGACGGTGACATCACCAAGATCAACATCGATCCGCGCCGGCGGGCGAAGATCCTGGCCCGGTACGGGGTGCCCGCATGAGCGCCTACCAGTGCCCGATCTGTGACTACGTATACGACGAAGCGAAAGGCGCTGCGCGCGAGGGCTTCCCGCCAGGCACCGCCTGGGCCGACGTACCCGACGACTGGTGTTGCCCCGACTGCGGGGTGCGAGAAAAAGTTGACTTCGAAGAGATAGGTGTCAAGCAATGAGCGAGCAGGACTACAAGCTGTTCATCTGTGTGCAGTGTGGATTCGAGTACGACGAAGCAAAGGGCTGGCCGGAGGACGGCATCGCGCCGGGCACCCGCTGGGACGACATCCCGGAGGACTGGAGCTGCCCGGACTGCGGCGCGTCGAAGTCGGACTTCGAGATGGTGGAAGTCGCGAGGCCGTGACCACTACTCTCGCGCATGTGAAGAGTCCTCGGGTGCCCTATCCCGAGGCCTCTCGCGCGCTGCTGCGGGACTCGGTCCTCGACGCGATGCGCGAGGAACTTCTGACCAAGGACTGGTCCGCGATCACCCTGTCCGACGTGGCGCGCACCGCGGGGGTCAGCCGCCAGACCATCTACAACGAGTTCGGTTCCCGGCAAGGCCTGGCGCAGGGGTACGCGATTCGGCTGGCCGACCGCCTGGTGGATGCGATCGGGACCGCGATCAGCTCCAACGTCGGCGACGTGCTGGCCGCCTTCACCGAGGGTTTCCGGGTGTTCTTCACCGAGTCGGCCGCCGACCCGCTGGTGATCTCGTTGCTGACCGGCGTCGCCAAACCTGACCTGCTGCAAATGATCACCACCGACAGCGCGCCGATCATCACCCGCGCCTCGGCCAAGCTCACCGAGGCCTTCATGAACAGCTGGGTCAGTGCCAGCGAGGCCGACTCGGGGGTGCTGGCCCGCGCGATCGTGCGGCTGGCGATGAGCTACGTGTCGATGCCGCCCGAGGCCGACCACGATGTGGCCTTAGACCTGGCCCGATTGATGACGCCGTTCGCCGAACGCTACGGTGTAGTCGATATTCCTTAGCTGTCAGAGCGCTCCAAGCGCCTGTCCCGCGAGCCCGCAGGCTGAGGGTGTCGCCAGCGCGCGTATCGCGCGCTCACCGGCAATGACGAACGAAAAGGGGCTCTACATGTCTGAAATGACCGTCGAGGTGCGCAACGGCATCGACTTCAAGGTCGCCGACCTGTCGCTGGCCGAATTCGGCCGCAAGGAAATCCGGCTGGCCGAGCACGAGATGCCCGGCCTGATGGCGCTGCGCCGCGAATACCACGACGTCCAGCCGCTCAAGGGCGCCCGGATCTCGGGTTCGCTGCACATGACCGTGCAGACCGCGGTGCTGATCGAGACGCTGGTCGCGCTCGGTGCGGAGGTCCGCTGGGCGTCCTGCAACATCTTCTCCACCCAGGACCACGCCGCGGCCGCCGTCGTCGTCGGCCCGCACGGCACCCCCGAGGAGCCGACCGGCACCCCGGTGTTCGCCTGGAAGGGCGAGACGCTGGAGGAGTACTGGTGGGCCGCCGAGCAGATGCTCACCTGGGAAGGCGAGCCGGCGAACATGATTCTCGACGACGGCGGCGACGCCACCATGCTGGTGCTGCGCGGTGCGCAGTACGAGAAGGCCGGTGTGGTTCCGCCCGCCGAGGACGACGACTCGGCCGAGTGGAAGGTCTTCCTGGAGCTGTGCCGCAAGAGCTTCGAGAACGACAACACCAAGTGGACGAAGATCGCCGAGTCGGTCAAGGGTGTCACCGAGGAGACCACCACCGGTGTGCTGCGGCTGTACCAGTTCGCCGCCGCCGGTGAGCTGGCCTTCCCGGCCATCAACGTCAACGACTCGGTCACCAAGAGCAAGTTCGACAACAAGTACGGCACCCGGCACTCGCTGATCGACGGCATCAACCGCGGCACCGACGTGCTGATCGGCGGCAAGAAGGTGCTGATCTGCGGCTACGGCGACGTGGGCAAGGGCTGCGCGGAGTCGCTGGCCGGGCAGGGCGCTCGCGTGCAGGTCACCGAGATCGACCCGATCAACGCGCTGCAGGCCTTGATGGACGGCTTCGACGTGGTCACCGTGGAGGACGCGATCGGTGATGCCGACATCGTCGTCACCTCGACCGGCAACAAGGACATCATCACCCTCGATCACATGAAGGCGATGAAGGACAAGGCCATCCTGGGCAACATCGGCCACTTCGACAACGAGATCGACATGGCCGCCCTGGAACGGTCCGGCGCCAAGCGGATCAACATCAAGCCGCAGGTCGACGAGTGGATCTTCGGTGAAGACGGCAAGTCGATCATCGTGCTGTCCGAGGGCCGCCTGCTGAACCTGGGCAACGCGACGGGTCACCCGTCGTTCGTGATGAGCAACAGCTTCTCCAACCAGGTGATCGCCCAGATCGAGCTGTGGACCAAGAACGACGAGTACGACAACGAGGTCTACCGGCTGGCCAAGCACCTCGATGAGAAGGTGGCCCGCATCCACGTCGAGGCTCTCGGTGGCACGCTGACCAAGCTCACCAAGGACCAGGCCGAGTACATCGGCGTCGACGTCGAAGGCCCGTACAAGCCGGAGCACTACCGCTACTGATTTTCATCGCGCCGAGTGTGCGCGTCGATCGCGATCTCGTCTGAGATCCCGATCTGCGCGCACGCTCGGCGCTGTCATGTCCGGCGTCAGACGCGCAGCCCCTGCACCAGCAGTCCGACCATTTTGCGCGCGTCGTAGCGTTCATCGTCGCTGCCGATGCACAGATTGCCGACGGCGCGCAGCAATCCCAACGGTTCGATCCCCGGTTCGATTTCACCGGCGGCAGCGGCCGCTTCGAGCAGCGTCGTGCACACCGGAACCAATCGATCGATGAAGTACGCGTGCAACGTGTCGAATCGTGCGCTGTCGGACTGAAGTGCCGCCGCCAGGCCGTGTTTGGTCACCAGAAAGTCGACGAATTGGTCGATCCACGCGGTCAGTGCGGCGTGCGGTGACGCGTTGTTTTCGAGCAGGTCGGCCCCGGCCGCGGCGCAGGCCTCGACCTGGTGCTCGTACACGGCGATGATCAAATCGGCGCGGGTGGGGAAGTGCCGGTAGATCGTGCCCATGCCGACCCCGGCGCGGGCAGCGATATCGCGGACCGGGGCGTCCACTCCCGACGCGACGAACGCTGCCGCGGCCGCTTCGAGCAGGTTCTGCGCATTCCGCCGGGCGTCGGCCCGTTTGCGTTCCGCCGCCATCGGCTCACCTCCTCGCGGTTGCTAAGCGGAACAACGCTCCGTATGTTGAAGAGGAGCGGCGTTCCGTTTAACGGTATCGCAGAACCGGGAGGACTCCATGAGCCACGATCACGCGCGGTTCGGCATCATGACCGCGCCCCAGCAGGTCGGCTATCACGACATTGCGAGAGTGTGGCGCGAGGCCGATTCAATTCCCGAAATCGAACATGCCTGGCTGTTCGATCACCTTCTTCCCATCGCCGGTGACCCCGGCGGCCCCATCTTCGAGGGGTGGACACTCTTGTCGGCGCTGGCGGCACAGACTGAGCGACTCCGGCTCGGACTTCTGGTCACGAGCAACCGATTTCGCCCGCCGGCGGTATTGGCCAAGGTCGCGACGACGGTCGACATCGTCTCGGACGGTCGCCTCGATTTCGGCATCGGTGCGGGATCACGGCCGTCGCATCCGGCTGCCCGCCGCGAATACGACGCGCACGGGCTGCCCTACAACGACGCCGAGCACGCGGTCACCGCGCTCTCCGAGGCGTGCACCGTCATCCGCCGATTGTGGACGTCGGACGAGCCCTTCGACTTCGACGGGGACGTCATCAAACTTCAAGGCGCGTATGGCAATCCGAAGCCGAAGCAGCGTCCGCATCCGCCGATCCTGATCGGCGGACAGGCTACGTCGACGCTGCGGGTCGTCGCCGAACACGCGAACATCTGGAACTTCTCCGGAACTGACGTCGCCGAGGGGGCCCGCCGCAGCGCGATGCTCGACGGGTTCTGCGCCGAGATCGGCCGCGACCCGGCAGCGATCGAACGTTCGATCACCGTAGGCGTCGACTACGACGCCCCTGCCGCGACTCGTTCGGCGATCAGGCAGCGACTCGACGCGGGGTTCACCCACCTCATCTTGATCGTGCCCGCGCCGTATCCGGCCGGCGTCGCGCGGTGGGTGGCGGACGAGCTGATCACCGCTCGGGCATGATGGCGGCCGTGCTCATCGTCATCGAGGGACTCGACGGGGCCGGCAAGCGGACATTGACTGCCGGACTTCAGCGCGCCTTGGAAGCCGACGGCAAGTCGGTCACCACGCTGGCCTTCCCCCGCTACGGCCAGTCGATCCATGCCGACCTGGCCAGTGAGGCGCTGCACGGCCGGCACGGTGACCTGGCGTCGTCGGTGTATGCGATGGCGACGCTGTTCGCCCTCGACAGGGCCGGGGCGATCGATCACATCGCCGATCTCCGTCGCAGGCACGACGTGGTGATCCTGGATCGCTACGTCGCCTCCAACGCGGCGTACAGCGCGGCCCGATTGCATCAGGATGCCGCGGGTGAGGCGGTGTCGTGGGTGGGCGACCTCGAGTACGGCCGGTTCGGCCTGCCCAAACCCGATCGGCAGATCCTGCTCGACGCGTCGGTCGAGTTGGCCGCCGAGCGGGCCAGGCACCGGGCCCAGCAGGAGGTCGACCGGGCCCGCGACGCCTACGAGCGCGACGACGGACTGCAGCGCCGGACGGGCGCGGTGTACGCCGAACTCGGTGCCGCTAACTGGGGTGGGCCCTGGTCGATCGTCGCCCCGGACGTCGATCCGGAGGCTTTGGCGGCCTCGCTGCTGGGTTAGAGGACCCCACCCAGCGGAAATGTCGCAACTCGCCCGTGTGGTAGCCGGGGTTTGTCGCAATTCGGTGACACCATGGACACCATGAGGCAAAGGATTCTCGTAGTCGACGACGACCCATCGCTGGCCGAGATGCTCACCATCGTTTTGCGTGGCGAGGGTTTCGACACCGCGGTCATCGGCGACGGCTCGCAGGCGCTGACGGCTGTGCGTGAGCTCCGCCCCGATCTGGTGTTGTTGGACCTCATGTTGCCCGGCATGAACGGCATCGATGTGTGCCGGGTGCTGCGCGCGGACTCCGGCGTGCCGATCGTCATGCTCACCGCCAAGACCGACACGGTGGACGTGGTGCTCGGCCTGGAGTCGGGCGCCGACGACTACGTGATGAAGCCGTTCAAACCCAAGGAGTTGGTGGCGCGCGTCCGTGCCCGGCTGCGGCGCAACGAGGACGAGCCGGCCGAGATGCTGTCGATCGCCGACATCGACATCGACGTGCCGGCGCACAAGGTCACCCGGGAGGGTGAGCAGATTTCGCTGACCCCGCTCGAGTTCGACCTGCTGGTGGCGCTGGCACGCAAACCACGCCAGGTGTTTACTCGAGATGTGCTGCTCGAACAGGTGTGGGGATATCGCCACCCCGCGGACACCCGTTTGGTGAACGTGCATGTCCAGCGGTTGCGGGCGAAGGTCGAGAAGGACCCGGAGAACCCGCAGGTGGTGCTGACCGTTCGAGGAGTGGGTTACAAGGCCGGACCGCCGTGATGCGCTCGGAGGAGCGCCGCAGGTGATGTTCGGCTCGAGGCGGCGCATCCGCGGTCCGTGGGGACGATCGGGTCCCCTGGTTCGGGGTACGAGTGCGCTGAGTCGAGCACTGGGGTTGATCTGGCGCCGGTCGCTGCAGTTGCGGGTGGTTGTGCTGACGTTGGGTCTGTCGGCCGCCGTCATCGTGGCCCTCGGCTTCGTGCTCACCAGCCAGATCACCAACCGGGTGCTCGACGTCAAGGTCCACGCGGCGACCGAGGAACTGGACCGGGCGCGCAACACCGTCAGCGGAACGGTCAGTGGTGAAGAGGCGCGGTCTCTGGACAGCAGCCTGCAGCTGGCGCGCAACACCTTGATCTCCAAGACCGGCCAGTCGTCCGGGGCGGCCCTGGCCGGCACGTTCGACGCGGTGCTGATGGTCCCTGGTGACGGACCGCGGGCGGCCACCGCTGCCGGGCCGGTCGACCAGATCCCGAAATCGTTGCGCGACTTCGTCAAAGCCGGCCAGGTCAGCTACCAGTACTCGACGGTGCGTACCGACGCGTTCAGCGGCCCGGCGCTGTTGATCGGTACGCCGGCACCGTCACGCGTGCCGAATCTCGAGCTCTACCTGATCTTCCCGCTCAACAACGAAGAAAACACGATCACTCTGGTGCGTGGCACCATGGCCACCGGCGGGTTGGTCCTGCTGGTGCTGCTGGCCGGGATCGCGCTGCTGGTATCGCGCCAGGTCGTGCTGCCGGTGCGTTCGGCGTCCCGGATCGCCGAGCGCTTCGCCGAGGGCCACCTCTCCGAGCGGATGCCGGTGCGTGGTGAGGACGACATGGCCAGGCTGGCGGTGTCGTTCAACGATATGGCCGAGAGCCTGCAGCGTCAGATCACCAACCTCGAGGAGTTCGGTAATCTGCAGCGCCGCTTCACCTCCGACGTCAGCCACGAGTTGCGCACCCCGCTGACCACGGTGCGGATGGCGGCCGATCTGATCCACGATCATTCCGAAGAACTGGACCCGGCGCTGCGCCGGTCCACCGAGCTCATGGTCAATGAGCTCGACCGGTTCGAGACTCTCCTCAACGATCTGCTCGAGATCTCCCGCCACGACGCCGGCGTCGCCGAACTCTCGGTCGAAGCAGTCGATCTGCGATCCACGGTCAACAGCGCATTGGGCAACGTCGGGCACCTGGCCGATGAGGCCGGTATCGAACTGATGGTCAACCTGCCGGACAGCGAGGTCATCGCCGAGGTCGACGCCCGCCGCGTCGAGCGCATCCTGCGGAACCTGATCGCCAACGCGATCGACCATGCCGAGCACAAGCCGGTCCACATCCGGATGGCCGCCGACGAGGACACCGTCGCCGTCACGGTCCGCGACTACGGTGTCGGCTTGCGCCCTGGCGAGGAGAAGCTGGTGTTCAGTCGGTTCTGGCGTTCGGACCCCTCCCGCGTGCGTCGGTCCGGCGGAACAGGTTTAGGCCTCGCGATCAGCATCGAGGATGCCCGGTTGCACCAGGGCCGACTCGAGGCCTGGGGCGAACCCGGCAAGGGTGCCTGCTTCCGGCTGACCCTTCCGCTCGTGCGTGGCCACAAGGTCACAACCAGCCCGTTGCCGCTCAAACCCGTTGCTGCAGAACGCGATAGTCGCAAGGACTTGCGCCAGGTAAGGCAGCGGGAGCCGGCGGGGGAGAGCGTGTGAGACGCCGGCTGCTGGCCCTTTTGGTGGCCGGGCTGGTCGCGATTACCACAGGCGGATGTGCCGGAGTACCGAATTCCTCTGCGCCGCAAGCGATTGGAACCGTCGAACGACCCCAGCCCAAGAGCCTGCCCAAGCCGACCCCCGGGATGGACCCCGACCAGTTGCTGCGGGAATTCCTCAAGGCCACCGCCGACCCGGCGAACCGGCATCTTGCCGCGCGACAGTTCCTCACCGCTTCGGCCTCCAGCGGATGGGATGACCAGGGCAGTGCGCTGCTGATCGACAACGTCGTATTCGTCGAAACCCGGTCCACTGAACGGGTTGCGGTGACGATGAAGGCCGACATGCTCGGGTCGCTCTCCGATGTGGGCGTTTTCGAAACCGCCGAGGGCCAACTGCCCGACCCGGGTCCGCTGGAGTTGGTTCAGACGCCCGACGGCTGGCGGATCAACAAGCTGCCCAACGGGGTCTTCCTGGACTGGCAGCAGTTCCAGGCCACCTACAAGCGCAACACCCTCTACTTCGTCGACCCGACCGGCAAGACCGTCGTTCCCGATCCGCGCTATGTGGCGGTGTCCGACGGCGACCAGCTGGCCACCGAATTGCTCAACAAATTGATCGCCGGGCCACGCCCGGAGATGGCGCGCTCTGTGCGCAACCTGTTGGGGCCGGTGAAGATGATGGGTCCGGTGACCCGCGCCGATGGCGGCAAGACGGGGATCGGCCGCGGCTACGGCGGCGCGAAGGTCGACCTGGAGAACCTGACCACCACCGATCCGCACAGCCGGCAACTGCTTGCCGCCCAGATCATTTGGACGCTGGCGCGGGCCGACATCAAGGGCCCGTATGTGATCAACGCCGACGGCGCGGCTCTGGACGACCGCTTCGCCGAGGGCTGGGACACCACCGATGTCGCGGCCACCGATCCGGGCGCCGTCGACGGCGCCGCGGCCGGGGTGCACGCGCTGATCCGCGGATCGCTGGTCTCGCTGGACGGGCAGCGGGCCACACCGGTGCCCGGTTCGTTCGGCCAGATGAATGATCAGGTGTCGGCGGCCCTGTCGCGGACCGGCCAGGCGATCGCGTCGGTGACGGTGCAGCGGCCCGGGGCGCCGGACATGCTGTCCTCGCTGTGGATCGGCCCGAATGGCGCAGTTGCGGCGAAAGCCACCGACGCCCGCTCGTTGACGCGGCCGTCCTGGGCGTTGGACGACGCGGTGTGGGTGGTGGTGGACGGTAACAGCGTCGTCCGCGTGATCCAGGAACAGGCATCGGGGCAGCCCGCGCGGATCCCTGTCGACTCCGCAGCCGTGGTGTCCCAATTCCCCGGCGCGATAACCGAATTGCAACTTTCCCGGGATGGCACTCGGGCAGCCATGGTGATCAACGGGCAGGTGATTCTGGCGAACGTTGAGCAGACCCCGGCCGGCGAGTTCTCGTTGACCTATCCGCGGCGGCTCGGTTTCGGGCTGGGGTCGTCGGTTGTGTCGCTGTCGTGGCGCACCGGTGACGACATCGTCGTCACGCGAACCGATGCCGCGCACCCGGTCTCGTACGTGAACATCGACGGGGTGAACTCCGACGGGCCGAGCGGCAACATCGTGATGCCGGTAACCGCGGTCGCGGCCAATCCTGCGGCGGTGTACGTGTCCGACAGTCGCGGAGTGTTGCAGCTGTCGGGTAACAGTGCCGAGAACAGCCAATCCTGGTCGGATGTACGGCCTTTCCTGACGCCCGGCGCGGTGCCGGTGCTGCCCGGCTGAGAGGAGATCTGGTGCCCGGACCTGTATTGCCCGGCGTGATCCGCCAAATCGGTTACATCGTGCAGGATTTCGACGCCGCTCTGGCGACCTGGCTGGAACTCGGTGTCGGTCCGTTCTACGTGCTGCGCGGTATCGAGCAGACGGGAATCTACCGCGGCCAGGAGTGCACGGTGAAGCTGACACTGGGGTTGGCCAACAGCGGCGACTTGCAGATCGAGGTCATTCACCAGGACAACGATGCGCCGTCGATCTACTCGGAGTTCACCTCGGCGGGTGGGGACGGTTTCCACCAGCTGGCCTATTGGGCGCAGGACTACGACGCCGCGCTGGCGGCCGGGCAAGCGGCAGGGTGGCCGGTGGTGTGGTCGGGTGGCGATCCGGGCACGGCCCGCTACGCATATTTCGAACCGCCGCCCGGGACGGCGGCGACGATCATCGAGCTGATGGAGCTCACCCCGGCGACGATCGGAATGGGTGAGCTGGTGCGCCAGGCAGCCGTGGACTGGGACGGCAGCGAGCCGATCCGGACGCTGTTCGGGTAGCGGTGCCTGCGGGTTTTTGACCTTGACCCGCTGCTCAGAGGTGAATTGTGGCGGCGGTGTCAGGCCAGTAGCGTTTGCTCTGTGAGTGGAACTGGCGATGGCGGCGTGCTGAAGGTCGACCCTGCGGTTCTCCGGGCGGCGTGCGAGGCATTGACCGCGGGGGCGCAGCATTTGCAAGCTGGGCTGCGCGAGCTCGACACCGAGGCGCAGCAGGTGCTGGGGACCTGGGAGGGGTCGGCCGGCGGATCGTATGGCACCGCGTGGAAACAATGGCATGACGGATCGCTGAAAGTGCAGCAGGCGCTCGCGACCATCGCGGAGCGGCTCGGTCAAGCCGGCCAGGCCTTCGAGGCTCACGAGCAGGCCTCGGCGTCGGAGCTGCGGGGAGTTCACCGTGGCTGAGGCATTCTCCGTCGATCTCGACCGGCTGGCCGACATCGTCGAGCGGATGGCGTCCTACCAGACGGTGGTCGATTCAATGCTCGAAGAGTGTGATGCTGTGGTGGCCAACCTGCATGCGCAGTGGGAAGGTGCCGCCAGTGAATCCCATGCCGCCGTCCACAAACAGTGGAAGGAAGGCGCAGACATGATGCGAAATGCGCTGAGCCAGTTGCGGTCCGCCGGGCAGCATGCGCACACCTCCTACAGCGGCGCGGTCGAGGCGAACCTGAAAATCTGGGGCTAGATCATGTCCGCTACGAGGCGCCATGGGTGAACCGTTGCGGGTCGATCCGCCCGCGCTCTCGGGTGCCGGCGCAGCCGTCGGTGAGGTGAGTGGCGCGATCGTGGCCGCGGTGGGCTCTTTGACCGGTTCGTACAACGCAGACACCGGGCAGGATGCGGCGGGAACCGCTTTCGGCTTCGCGTATCAGGACTCGGCGCGCGCGTTGATCGACGGTGTCGCCAAGGGGATCAATGCCCTGCAGCATGTCGGCTATCTGATTCAGGGTTCGGCGACCAACTATTCGCACGCGGAGGCCGCCGCAGACATCGGCGGCGGGGCCGCTCCGCTGCCGGCCCCGGTCGCTCCGCCGCAGTATTCAGCACCAGGCGGAGACCCAGATGTCAACGGTCCCGGTCAAACTCCGCCGGTGTTGTGGTATCTCGTCGAGTTTCTGGTCGGGGACTGGTGGCCCAACGGTGAGCCCACCGAGCTCAGGGCGGCCGCGGCCGCGTGGTCCGTTTTCGCCACCCCGCTCTACGGGGTGGCTGCGGCGAACTCCGGTGCCTACGCAACCATCGATGCACAGCAGATGCCCGACAAGGAGCCGATGAAAGCGGCTGTGCGCGATGTCGGGACCGCGATGGCGTCGCTGGCCGGCGAGGCGCAGCAGATCGCCAGCCAATTGACCAGTTTCGCAAACGATGTCGAGACAACGCAGAACGCGATTCGCGACCTGTTGAACAAGCTGAAGGATGTGGTGGGCTCGGTCATCGACCAGGGCATCATGGGCACTGTCTTCGAGCTGATCACCGGCGACGCCGAAGAGAAGATCCAAGAGGTCGCCGACGATATCAAAGCCGTGATCGCCAACCACAAGCGGCAGTCGGCCGCCCGTAAAGATCTGCTGGCGCAGCTGAACAACAGCATCAAGAACTACACGCGCGCAATGGAAATCGTCACGCGCGTCGAACTGGTCAAGTATCTCGGCGAGGATGCCGGCCGGGTCGCGGCCAACATCAACGACGCATTCACCGATGCGACGACCGGCGCCTCGCTCAGTGCGATCAATACGGTCGGCGGATTGGTGACGGCATTCGATCCTCTCGGTGATCCGAAAGGCACATGGGAGAACATCGAAAACCTGAGCAAGATGGCTCTGACGTTCAACCCGATGACTGCTCCGACGGCGTTCGCGATGGATCCCGAGGGCTCCATCGACATGGTCAAGAACGTCACGCATTTCGACGACATCTTCACCAGCAACCGGCCGTTCCTCGGGCTCGGTGAGCTGGGATTTGACGTCGGAACCGCAGTCATACCCGGGGGAGCGGGTGTCAAAGCCGCCGGAGGCGCACGTGCCGCGGAGGGGGCAGCCGCGCGTGCGGAGATCGGCGCCACCGAGCGCGCTGCCGGTGAGGTGGCCGGGATATCCTCTGCGGCAGGGAGTTTACGCAACGTCGCAGGCGACATTGACCGCGTCACATCGAAACTCGATGACCTGAACAAGACCGGTCTCGACGGCGGCAAGCCGCCGTCCGGGAGCCCCGGCCCGCTGCCGAAGCCGGCGGAACCGGGGCCCCCGCCGACACCGCGTGACCCTGCGCCTGGGCCGGCGGGCGGGAAGCCGACATCCGCTCCGGCTTCGGGTGATCCTGTTTCCCCGCCAGTGACCCATACGCCGGATGGCGCCCCGGCGCCGAAGACTGAAGTGCCCTCTGCACCTGCGACTTCCGAGTCGGCACCGGCCGGTGCGCCGGTGAGTGAACCCGCTCCTGCTCCTAGCGGACCATCTGGTGGCCACCCGTCCGCACCTCCGATGGACGCGCCAGGCGGGCCGCCGTCTGGCGGCATGCCGCACGGCGGGGATGGTGGTACCCCTAACGGGGGCGGAGGAGGCGTGCCTGAGATTGCTCCTCCCCACGGTGACGGCGGCGGTGCGCCTCACGGTGGTGGAGGTGTTGCGCACGAGGGCGGGTCTCCGCACGGAGGCGGTTCAGTCCATGACGGGGATGGCCATGGAGTTCCGCAGGGAGATCGCCAGCCGAATAACCCACCACACACCGGGTTGCATGATCCGCCTGCCAATCACGGGGTACCCGGTGACCAGTTGCCGGACCTAGCCGAAATCGACAACGAGTTTCGACTTCCAGACGGAAGTATTGATCCGTCGCGGTTCTCTGAGTGGGCTCAGTCTGTATCGGACGCCTATCCAGCTCTCAGCAGAGACCAGATTGAGGCGATATACAAGTACACGACGGAGAACTATCAGAGCATTAATCCGTACCTTCGAAACATGGACGATCTAACGCCGTTCCAGCAGCAGATGCTGGGGTCTGAATCGGTTGGGGCCATGACGCAAGAGCAACGTTTGGCTATGGAATCGCAGATATCGCAGACCGACGACGGACTGGCCGGCTTGCCGCCGTATCGCGGCGACCTGTCAGATCTGACCTCCACGACTTGGCGTGGACTCCGCGCACCGGACTCGTTACTCAGTCAATTGAAGGAGGGCGACATCTTTCAAGACCCTGGTTACCTCAGTTCCTCGTTGAACGAGCGCGTGGCCGAGTCCTTCGCGCGCGGAGCGGGCGATGGCGAAACACCGACACTGTTGACCGTATTGGGTGACAACGGTGTGAACGTGGCTCCGCTGTCTAGGTGGACCGACGAAGCTGAGATCCTTTTCCCGCGAGGATCTAACTTCGAAGTAATCTCTCGCGAACTTGGTGCTGATGGGTTATTGCGCATAGTGATTAGGCAGGTCAGGTGATGGGAAGTCCCGAAGAGAGCGCGTGCGGTGAGGTGTTGGAATCTCCTGCTGTATTGGCAGATTGGCTATGGCGGCATCTGCGAAAAGGTGAAGGTCTGACCCACCCGTACGCGCGGAAGTTGGAGATCTCCAACTACCGCCCGACCCACTCACTGTGGACGGCGTGGACGGAGGATCGTCTGCTCACGTTCGCAGCCGGGCTAGTAGCGATTCAGCGCCCAATTCGCGCAGCGTCGAACGGAGTGGTGGTGGAGCTGCCGGGGAGGGTGGTCACAGTTGCGGCGAATCGAAGCGCTCCGGGTGACGGTCCGCCCGATGCTTACCTCCTTCAAATCGACGTCCGTAAACCAGCCGACTACACAGGGGATACGCCCGAGGTAGTTGTCGAAATTGTCCGCAATCTTCTCGCTCCTGCGCCCGCCCCAATCAACGATGACCGGGTTCAGATCGGATTTCCGGGGCGGCCGGGAGGCGCGACGATATACGTCGGCAGCTGGCAATGGGATGTACACGGCGAGGCTCGTGAGACTGAATTTGTAAACCGCGCCGCAGCAGCCACGTTGGCGGCGATTGAAGCTGCGGAAGAGGGATAGGCCATGGCTGACGACATCCTGACAGCTTTGTCGGCACTTCCCGCGATGCCGACAATCACATATCGGGGTATGGCGGGTCCGAGGCCGAACGCGTCCTTCACGCTCAGTGGGATCCTGCCCACTTCGATGGATCCACGAGTCGCCAGTGAGAACTTCACCGCCGAATGGTTGGCCGCAATCGTCAGCATCACGGGTCGTCTTGTAGCGCCGTTCGCGCGCTATCGCGAGGAGCAGGAGATCGCCATGCTTCCAGGCACTTTGCTTTTGCTCGCCGGCTCGGTGGATGTGCCAGGTCTGCCAGGCAGTGTGGTGCTTCTTGCGGAACCGGGCGATGCGCCTGGGCTGCCTGCTGATTCGTCGGCACTGAAAGAAGCTGTCATTCAACAGGTCACGGCCGCTCTGGCGCGACCAGACGTCACGGTTAACACGCCAGGTCGGTTCGCATTCCGCCCACCACCGTGAATCGCCCCGGTGCGGGCACCAAGGAACTCGAGGTATCCACACGAGATTCCCTAGGGAGACAGATGTATTCCAGTGAGAATGGGGCTGCTGCGGAATGGCAGAATCTGTTGGCTCGGTACGAGAAGTGGCGCCGCGTCTACGCACTCGCGGGAAAGGCGCCCAGAGACGACCCGGTGTGGGAGGCGGGACGGCTACACCTGCGATCCGGATTTCCATATCCGGGGTGGGCCGGATTTATTTTGCAGCCCAACGACGTGGGATGGGCGGTCCTGAGGGTTACAAGCGAGCGTCGGAATGAACCACTCGAGTCCCTCTGCGGTGTTTTCTCGTCCGTTGATGAAGCAGGCAAATACATCGTGCTCAAAGTGGGTGAGTATTTGAGAATCGACCTTCGACTCGACCCAATCGAATGGGCATGGGAGGACTCCGGGCTAGATCAGCGGGTCCGCCAGCTGTCCATCGAACAATACGTCTCGAGATTCGAGTTGAAGGATGACCCCAGCAGATACTTTGTGCTTCAAGTTGGTGGCGTCCAGCCGGTGAATAAACTATTGACCCTTTCGTACGACGAGCTAGATGCATTGCTCCTCGAAGGGATGCCCGAATCGGTGCTATCGGGGTTATGACATGACGGCGCTTCGAGAAGCTGCGGGAACTGCCCGCGGCCTGTCGTGTCTATCGGTCAGTGCTACGGCTCGTACTCGGGGCGTAACCGTCTGATGGCAAGCTGACATGAAACTGGTCGACAACACCATCGTCCGCGCGGCCGTCGCATCCTTTGCGGCACAACCGAACCAGGCGGCCGCGCTGGAAGTCCTGCGATCCTGCATGTTCGGCGATCTCCTGTTGGACACCACAGGCTCCGATGCGCCGACTGCGACCGGCTTCGCGCCCGGCGCACGGTTGCAGATCCGTCGCGGCACAGGGCCGGACGGCAAAGGTGCACTCTTCGCGTTCACGCGCAACGAAGAGATCGCGCGCCTTCACCCGCCCGGGACAGCCACCATGTCGCTGGTCAACCCGGCAGTTGGCGTACTCGAACTCGCCAAGTCGCAGCAGGATGCCTGGCTCTACATCGATCCCGCCGGACCGACCTGCGCGATCTCGGCGGCCGAGATCGACTTCGCATTGCGCAACCCCAACAACGAGCAACTCAAAGCTGCCACGGTGGATTTCAATGCTGGACGCATCGACCGGCAGGCAGTGCTCGCCTTGCTCAGGCAGGACAGCCCGTTACTTCTCGGGGTCGACGAGACATCGCAGCCCGGGGAGATGAGGTTTCGCGCGACCGCGATGCCGGACGGGTCGCCCGGACTCTTCGCCTTCACCAGCGCCCCAGAGGTCTTGGCGCACAACGCCGCCGACGCTGTCATGGCGAGCACAACCACCATGGCAATCGAGATAGCCCGCAAGGACGGCTACAGCGGCCTGGTCATCAATCCCAGCGGCCCATATCTCGCGGTCACGCTGGCGGAACTCAACGCCTGACCGCCCACCCAACTTAGTTCTCCGGTGGCGCCTTGGGTTGGAAGGGTTGGTACCACTTCCATTGGGCGCGTTCGCCGGTGGGTCCGGGGCAGGGCGGGACGTCCGGTGGTGGGTGGTTCGGCGGCCGTGCCAGAGATCGCGACGTGAGTGGGTCGCCGTCGCTGTCGAGGACGGTGAGTTGGTGGGCGGGTCCGGTGATGGTGATGTCGCCGTGGTGGTGTGCTCGGTGGTGGTAGGGG
>NZ_MVIH01000012.1 GCF_002086695.1 Mycolicibacterium rhodesiae | reverse complement strand
GTCACACCGAGAGTCATCACCAACGGCGAACAGCCAAGACCATCTTCGCCGGAGTCTGCTTAACAGAATCAATGTCACACCCCGGTGGCATACTCGAACACATGTTCGACACGCAGTCAGCCGGCGATGCGGCGGTGGTAGATGCCATTGTTGACTTCGCCCGCGCGGAGAATCAGG
The DNA here is from genome assembly GCF_002086695.1 of Mycolicibacterium rhodesiae. GTDB lineage: Bacteria > Actinomycetota > Actinomycetes > Mycobacteriales > Mycobacteriaceae > Mycobacterium > Mycobacterium rhodesiae. The sequence goes on along the minus strand of NZ_MVIH01000012.1, from coordinate 173,589 downwards.
ACGCCGCGCGGCGACTGACCTGGATCGGCGAGCTGGTCGCACGGCGCTGCGCCGATGACGAACGCGCCCATTGGGCCTGTGATGAATGGGACGCCGCGGCGGCCGAGGTGTCCGCAGCCTTGGGAATCACGACGGGTCGAGCCTCCGGGGAGATGTTCATGGCGATGTCGTTGCGGCATCGACTGCCCAGGGTCGCTGAACTGTTCCTGGCCGGGTCGTTGAATTATCGGGTGTGTGAGGCGATCACCGACCGCACCTACCTGATCCAAGACCGCGCAGCCTTGACGTTAGTCGACAAGGCGATCGCCGAGGACGCGACGACCTGGGGCGCGTTGTCGGTCGTGAAGTTGCAGCGCGCCATCGACCACTGGGTCAACCGGTATGACCCAGGCGCGGTGCGGCAGGCGCAATCCCGGTCCCGGGATCGCGACGTGGTGGTCACCGTCGATGCCGGCGCCGGCACGGCCGAGATCTTCGGGCGGCTCTCGGCTACCGACGGCGAGATCGTGAAGCGCACCTTGACCCGCATCGCCTACTCGGTATGTGACGACGATCCGCGCACCGTCGGCCAACGGCGCTCTGATGCGATGGGCGTCCTGGCGTCCGGCGCAGACCGGCTGGCGTGTTTGTGCGGCAACCCCGACTGTCCGGCCGCTGACCAGGACGGCCGCGCCGCCAGTGTGGTGGTGCACGTGCTCGCCGACGCCGATGTGGTTGACGCCGAACCGGATCCGGCCATGCACGGCGAAAAGCCTCAGGCCGAACCCGAGCCGCCACGGCCTCGGACAACCAGTGCGGTGATGACGGGCAACCGCGGCATTGTGCCCGCCCCGCTGTTGGCCGAACTCATCCGCGCAGGCGCGAAGGTGCGCCAACTGCGTCGGCCCAAGGACGAGCCCGAGCCGCGGTACCGGCCCTCGACAGCGCTCGACGAGTGGGTTCGAATGCGGGACATGACTTGCCGGTTCCCGAATTGCGAGGTGCCCGCAGAGTTTTGCGACCTCGACCACACGATCGCCTGGCCGTTCGGGCCCACCCACCCGTCGAACCTGGCCTGTATGTGCCGGAAACACCACCTGCTCAAAACGTTCTGGGCCGGCTGGTCAGAGCGTCAACACCCCGATGGCGCCATCGAATGGACGTCACCGACCGGGCGCACCTACATCACCCGGCCCGGCAGCCATCTGTTGATGCCGACCTGGGACACCACCACCGCCACCTTGGCACCGCCGAAAGGCGAACCCCCGCCGAGCATCGGCATCATGATGCCCACCCGACGCAAAACTCGGGCAGCTCAACGGGCTCGCCGCATCACGGCAGAACGCAAACTCAACGACGCCCGCGTCACCGAACGCAACCGGCCACCACCCTTCTGATGGGTGTGGCTCAGCCGACGCCTCTGCTCAGCCAGCTGACCTCGCCGCCGTCGCCGCCATCGCGATAGGGCTCGAGCGCCTCGTCCCAGGCGGTGCCGAGCACCGAGTCCAATTCGGACGCCAACGTGTCGGCGCCCGAGGCCATCAGGGTTCGCAATCGCATCTCGCCGACCATGATGTCGCCGTTGGCGCTCATCGTGCCGGCCCACAGGCCGAGCTGTGGCGTATGGCAGAACCGTTCGCCGTCCACGCCGGCACTGGGATCCTCGGTGACCTCGAACCGCAGGACCGACCACGAACGCAGCGCGTTGGCCAGCCGGGCACCGGTGCCGACGGGACCAACCCAGTTGGTCACCGCCCGCAGCTGCCCAGGCATGGCCGGCTGTGGCGTCCACTTCAAATTCGCCCTGGCATTCAGGGTCGACGACAGCGCCCACTCGACATGCGGGCACACCGCTGCGGGAGAGGCGTGGATGTACACCACGCCAGTCGTCGCATCGGCGAACTGGTTCGACGCACGCATCACCTTGCTCCTTCGGCTCTACGAGGGACGTCTTCCCCAACGACCTGGCGTGACCGAGTTGCAATAGTGTCGTGCGTGTCTATTGTGCCTTGTGAGGCGTGTGTTGCGCTAGTGCGGTGCGTACTCTCTCAGAACTTCATCAGAGATGGCCCGCCAGACCGGTTTGGCCCACTCGTCGAAATCCCGATCCGTGAGCACTACCAGCGACAACGCCAGTTCCGGCTCCACCCAGATGAAGGTGCCGGTCTGGCCGAAATGGCCGAACGTCCTCGACGAGTTGGCAAAGCCGGTCCAGTGCGGTGACTTGTCATCCCGAATCTCGAAGCCCAGCCCCCAGTCGTTGGGCCGCTGCACCCCGAACCCGGGCAACACCCCGGACAGGCCCGGGAACTGCACGCTGATCGCCTGCTCGTGCAGCTGCGCCGACACTGTCTTCGGAGCCAGCAGGTCCGCCGCGAACGCCACCAGGTCAGCCACCGTCGACAGCCCGCCGAAGCCGGCCACCTGCGCGCCGCCGTCCAGCCTCGACGACGCCATGCCGAGCGGTTCGAAGACCGCCTCGGCCAGATACCGGCCGAACTCGATCTCCGACTTCCGTTCGATCGTCTCGGCGAGCACCTGGAAGCCGTAATTCGAGTAGACCCGGCGTTTGCCGGGTTCGGCCATCAGCTCCGCCGAATGCATCGCCAGCCCCGAGGCGTGTGACAGCAGATGCCGCACGGTGCTGCCGGGCGGGCCCGCGGGAGTGTCCAGCTCAACCACACCCTCCTCGACCGCCACCTGCGCAGCGCGCGCCGAGAGCAGTTTGGTCACCGATGCCAGCCGGAATTGGCGAGTGGTATCGCCATACTCGGCGAGCACCCCCTGTGCACCCACCACCGCGGCGGAGGCGGCCGAAACCGGCCAGTCAGCGATCGAGTCGAGTGGCGTGGCCATCCCGAGCAGGCTACGCGGAGGCGGTCAGCAGACCGGTGTAGGCCCGCTCGATCCACGCCTGAACCTCGGCCCGTGCAGCCGCCGACCCCCGCAACCGCGGCTCTCGCAGTGCCGCCCGCAGCACGGTCAGCGCCTCGCGATACCTTCCCCGGCGTACCAGCACCGCGCCACGCAACACCGTGTCGTCGCCGTCGACAGACTCCAGCTCACGCAAATAACCCTCGGCCTCATCCAATTCGCCTGCAGCCAGCGCAATTTCGACGGCACCGCGCAGCAGCCGAGGCAACTCCCGCGAGTCGGCCGTCGCAATCGACTCCCGCACCTGGGCTCTGGCGGCGTCCACATCCCCCAGCCCACAGCGCAATAGCGCTTCCCCCGGCTGAGGCACGACTCCGGATTCACGTGCTCGGGCGTACGCCGCGAACGCCCCGTCTACGTCACCGCGGCGGCGCCGTATATCACCAAGACGGTGGTACGCCTGCCCCACGACGCCGGGTGCGGGCTCCAGCGTCATCTCCTGCAGCACCGCCGACCGTTCAGCAGCAAGATCGGCGTCCTCACCGAGCACCGCCATCACAGCTTCCAGGTGAGCCAGCCGGGCAGACAGGGCAGTCTCCGGCGCTCCGGCAAGCAGTCCGCGCGCCCGGCGGATCCATGCCTGACCGATGGTCACCTCGCCGTTCGACAGCCATGCCGCACCGAGTTCGACCGCCTTGCCCGCCGCCGCATTCGGGTCGGTCCGCACCAGCCGCACGAAGACGAGTTCGCCCATCCGCATCGCCTCGCGGCCGTGCCCGAGCCGCCCGGCCGACGTCGCCATCGCATCGAGATCGTCCAGGGTCAGCGGGCCGGCCGCACCGGCGCGGGAAAAGCCCGCGTAGCTGGTCTCGAAATCGCCGCCGCGATAGGCAGCGCGGGCGGTGACCAGCAGGTCGGAGCGGGTTTGACGGATCGTGGTGAGCAAGTCTTCACCGTAGCTCCCCAACGGGACACGCACGGCGCATTCGGCATCCGTCGCGCTAGTGTTTGGCCCATGAGTCAGACAGTGCGTGGGGTGATCTCCCGGTCGAAGAAGCAGCCCGTCGAGTTGGTGGACATCGTGATCCCCGACCCAGGCCCGGGCGAGGTGGTCGTCGACGTCATCGCCTGCGGCGTTTGCCACACCGATCTGACCTACCGCGAAGGCGGCATCAACGACGAGTATCCGTTCCTGCTCGGCCATGAGGCCGCGGGCACCGTGGAGTCCGTCGGCGCCCGAGTGACCAACGTCGAGCCCGGCGACTTCGTGATCCTGAACTGGCGCGCGGTGTGCGGGCAGTGCCGCGCATGCAAGCGCGGCCGCCCCTGGTACTGCTTCAACACCCACAACGCCGCCCAGAAGATGACGCTGACCGACGGCACCGAACTGACGCCCGCGCTCGGTATCGGCGCCTTCGCCGACAAGACGCTGGTCCACGAAGGGCAATGCACCAAAGTCGATCCCGAGGCCGACCCCGCCGTGGCCGGCCTGCTCGGCTGCGGCGTGATGGCCGGCCTCGGCGCCGCGGTCAACACCGGCAACGTCGGCCGCGACGACACCGTGGCGGTAATCGGGTGTGGTGGCGTCGGTGATGCCGCGATCGCAGGCGCCGCCCTGGTCGGCGCGAAGAAGATCATCGCCGTCGACACCGACAACAAGAAGCTCGAGTGGGCACGCGCATTCGGCGCCACCCACACCATCAACGCCAAGGAACTCGACCCGGTCGAGACCATCCAGGATCTGACCGACGGCTTCGGCGCCGACGTGGTGATCGACGCCGTCGGGCGTCCGGAAACGTGGAAGCAGGCCTTCTACGCCCGCGATCTCGCGGGAACCGTTGTGCTGGTGGGTGTTCCGACCCCTGACATGAAGCTCGAGATGCCACTGGTCGACTTCTTCTCCCGAGGTGGATCACTCAAGTCGTCCTGGTACGGCGACTGCCTGCCCGAACGGGACTTCCCCACCCTGATCAGCCTCTACCGTCAAGGCCGGCTGCCGCTGGACAAATTCGTCTCCGAACGCATCGGCCTCGACGCCATCGAAGACGCCTTCCACAAGATGCACGCCGGCGAGGTACTGCGTTCGGTGGTGATCCTGTGAGCGGCATCGAGCGGGTGGTCACCCACGGCACGTTCGAACTCGACGGCGGCAGTTGGGAAGTCGACAACAACATCTGGATAGTCGGTGACTCCTCCGAGGTCATCGTCATCGACGCCGCCCACGATGCCAAGGCCATCGAAGACGCGGTCGGCAATCGCCACGTGGTCGCGGTGGTGTGCACCCACGGCCACAACGACCACATCACCGTCGCGCCGCAACTGTCCACCGACCTCGACGCGCCGATTCTGCTGAATCCGGCCGATGACATGCTGTGGCGGATGACGCACGGCGACAAGCAGTTCGGCACCCTCGAGGACGGCCAGGTACTCAAGGCCGACGGCATCGAGCTGCACGCCATCGCGACCCCGGGACACTCCCCCGGCTCCACCTGCCTCTACGCACCGGCCCTGGGCGCGGTGTTCTCCGGCGACACCCTCTTCCAAGGCGGTCCCGGGGCGACCGGTCGCTCGTTCTCCGACTTCCCCACCATCCTCGGGTCGATCAAGGACAAGCTCGGCAAGCTGCCCGCCGACACCGTCGTCTACACCGGCCACGGCGACACCACGCGGATCGGCGACGAGCTGGTGAACTACGACGAGTGGGTCAAGAACGGCTCCTAAGGAGCCGTTACGCTGCTTCGGGGATCGACGAGGATCTTGGCGTGCACCTCCGGGTCGCCCAGGGCGTCGAAGGCCGCCGCGACGCCGTCGAGCCCGACCTTGCCGGTGATCAGAGCGGACGCGTCGAGCTTGCCGTCGGCCAACATATGCAGGGTGTCGCGGAATTCCAGTGGCGTGTAGGCGAATACGAATCGCAGGTCGATCTCTTTGGCATTGGCCATCGACGGCCGCAACTGGTCGGTGCCCATGCACACCCCCGCCACCACCACCCGCGAATTCAGCGGTGCGGCGCCGATGATCCCGTCGAGCACGCCGGGCACACCAACACATTCAAAGATCACCGGCCGCTTGGGCCCGGCCGTGCCCACTGCGTCCGCAACGCGGTAGACGTGCTGCCAGCCCGGCAGCTTCCGCAGCTTCTCCATGGCGCTCATGCCCATCTCGTAGAGGGCCGTGGCATCGGTCAGGCCCGCAGATCCCGCACTCTCGTATGGTGAGTCCACCCTCGGATCGACCACGACGTGAGCACCGCAGCGGGCGGCCAACTCCCGGCGCCCCGCCGAGAAGTCACTGGCGACGATGGTGCCGACCCCCAGCGCCTTGAGCTGGCAGATGATACCCAAACCGACTGGACCACAACCGATCACGATGGCGGTATCGCGCTTCTTGATCTCGCTTCGGCGAACCGCGTGCAGTGCGACCGCCATCGGCTCGGTGAGCGACGCGATGTCCAGCGACAGCCCGTTGGGCACCGCGAACGTCATCGCTGCCTGCACCAGCACCTGCTCGGCATACCCGCCGGGGGCGAGCGGGGACAGCCCGGTCAAATGGACGCCGCCGTGGGCGCGGACCAGCGGGAAGGACACCACCCGCGTTCCGACCTTGAACGCCTTCGGTGTCTTGCGTCCGCGCTCGGCGACCTCCCCGGCGAACTCATGGCCCATCACCACCGGGGTGTCGCTGCGCATGAAGTGGCGGTAGCCGATCTCCTCCGTGGTGCGACTCAACTCGTCGGCGTGGTCCTTGGCGTGCAGGTCCGATCCGCAGATGCCACAACTGGCGACGTTGAGTACCAGTTGGCCGTCGGACGGTTCGGGTGCGGGCAGGTCGACCACCGACAAATTTCCATGCACACAGCTGACAGCCTTCACGGCGCATCAGCCTACTCGCCGAGGATCCGGCGCTTCTCCGCATCGAACTCGGCTTGGGTCAACGCACCGGAATCCCGCAGTGCCGCGAGCGTTTTCAGCTGCTCGAGGCGCACACCCTGGTCTGACGGAATGTAGTGACCAGTGGCGACAAAAGGCTCGGGGGACGGGTCGGCGAACCGCCGTCTACGCAGAAACAGCGACACGACCAGGTCCAGCAGACCCAGCCCGAACACACCGGCGAAGACCCACGGCAGGTAGCCGGAGCCGCTTTCCTTGCCGAAGGCCAGCCGCGGGTTGATGTAGCCGTTCACCTGTCCGTCGGTGCGGATCTGGTAGGTGCCTGCGGCGGGAATCTCGGCGGTCCAGATCCGAATGTGGGTGTCGCTGTTTACCGTCGTCAAGGTGCCGTGATCTTCGGTCAGCACCGGGTCGGCGACACCGTCCGGCGGCACGATGTTCAGTCGCAACGTGGGCAGCGGGAATCCGCTCGACGGCGAACCGGTCACCGAGGTGTGAAAGCTGATCTGCGCCTGCCCGGCCGGCAGTTGAACCTGACCCGACCCCGGGACGGGCACCTCGCCATAGGCATCGAATTCGTCGAGCACGAAGGCATTGAGCATCATCACGACGAAGAAGCCGACAGCGCCGACCACCATCATCAGGATCCCCGAGGTCATCAGGATGCGGGACACAGTCTTGGTGCCGGCCATGGCGGAAAGTGTGTCACGCAGAAGCGCACCGGCCCGACTTCTCCGCCGAATCCGCTGCCAGCGACTAACGTCGACTCATCGGCACAACGGGGAGGTAGCGATGTCCAGGGAGGACGACGGTAAGCCCGCCGGCGGTGCGGTGCGGCGTTTCGCTCTGCGCTACTGGCTGGCCATCATCCTGGTGGTCCTGGCGGCAGTCTTCATCGCCCAGAATCGCGACCGCCAGCGCGTGCACGTCCTGTGGATCACCGTCGAATCGCCGATGTGGCTGTTGCTGACCGCGATGGCGGTCGTCGGGCTTGTGGTCGGGCTGCTGTTGCACCGCCGCCGCAGGAACTGACGTGCGTGAATCGAGCATCGTGGTGCGCCCGCAGCCGATGGGCAGCCACACCTATACCGAGTCGTCACGCCTGCAGGCGGCCGGATTGCGCACCGCGACAGCACGTTTCGAACAGGCTGCACGCATCGTCGCGATCCCCCGAGCCCCGCAGCCCATCGCGATCGTCGACTATGGCGCGGCGACGGGGTACAACTCACTGCTCCCGATCGGCGCGGCGATCAGCGTCATACGCAAGCGCACCCGCACCGACCACGCCATCCTCGTCGCCCATACCGACGTGCCCGGGAACGATTTCACCACGTTGTTCGACACACTCGCCAACGACCAGGACAGCTACCTGAAGAAGGACTCGGCCACCTACGCCTCGGTGGTGGGCCGCTCGTTCTACAGCCAGATCCTGCCGTCGGACAGCATTGCGCTGGGCTGGAGTTCGTGGGCCGTCCACTGGCTGCGCCGGACGCCGGTGCCCATTCCCGATCACATCGAGATCTCCTACAGCGCCGACGAGGACGCCAGTCGCGCCTACGCCCGCCAAGCCGCCGAGGACTGGCGCGACTTCGTCGCCTTCCGCGGTCGCGAGCTGGCGCCCGGGGGCCGACTACTGGTGCTGACCGTCGGCCTCAAGCCGGATGGCACTTCGGGATTCGAGGCCGCTTTCGACGCCATCATGACGGCCCTGCACCAGTTCGTCCGGGACGGCCTGATCACCGCCGAGGAAATGCGCCGGATGTCGATCCCGTCGACGGGCCGCGACGAGAAGGACTTTCGGGCGCCGTTCCACCCGTCGGGCCGATTCGAGGGTCTGGAGATCGAGGACGTGGAGCTCTTCGACGGCGAGGACCGGTTCTGGGCGCAGTTCCAGAGCGACAAGGACGCCGACGCCTTCGGCGCGAATTGGGCTGACTTCCTTCGCGGTTCGATGTTTCCGACGCTTGCCGCCGCAGTGGATGTCGACGCCGGGCCGACTCGGGACCGGCGCAGTACGCGGCGGCGCGAATTCGTCGATCAGCTACACGCCGCCCTGGCCGCGCAGCTGACGGCAGCGCCGGCACGGATGTCGATCCCGCTGGGGCTCGTTGTGCTGGAGAAGCGGCGTCGCTCAGCCTGACGGCGGCTGCACGAATATCTGCGGCAGCCCGGGAATCGTCGGGATCGGCGGAATCGTCGGGATGAACCGCGGCGGCGGAGGCTGCTGCGTCGGCGGCGGAGGCGTCTGCGTCTCGGTCTGCGTGACCGGCGGCGGTGTGGAGACCTCGGTGGTCACGACGGTCGTCGTCTGAGTCTCAGTGACCGGCGGCGGTGGCGGCGGCGCCTCGGCGGTGACCGGCGGTGGCGCTGGGGCCTGCACAACCTGGGTCTGGGTGACCGGCGCGGGTGCTTGTTGCACCGCCTGGTTCTGCACGGGTGCGGACGACGGATCGCTCGTTGGCTCAGCCGATGCGGGTGCCGCCGGAGCGGGTGCGGCCTGCGGGGTGGTGGTCACGCTCGGGGTGGGGGTCACGAGGTCGGGACTGCTGTCGGCGCGCAGCGCGATCGCTGTTCCCGCACCCGCCATCAGGATCACCAGCAGTGCGGCAGCGACCACCGGCATCGGACGCCGGTACCACGCGGGTGCGGCGGCGGCGTCCGCCGGTTCGGGGTCCGGCTCGAAATCCAGCAGCGGACGGGCGGCGTGCGGCACCGGTTCGACGGCGGGCTCGAGGTCCGGTACGTCGGGCGCCTGCGACCAGGCCAACGCGGCGCCGGTGGCCGGCCCCGCCGCCGGCTCGAACGGGGCGACCGGGACGACCGGGGCTGCCGGTGCCAGCGCGGTGGCGCTGTCGTCGGCGGGTCCCCGCGCTGCCCGAAGCGCGCCGCCGATGGCACCGGTGAGGGCCGGGCGTGCCGTGGTGATCACCGGAACGCGCAGATGCTCGGACAGCGTCGTGGTGATCACCGGGATCGCCGCTCCGCCGCCGACCGAGGCCACCGCGGCCAGGTGACTCGGCCGCACCCCGCTCCTGGCCAGGGTGTCCTGCAGAACCGCGACGAACTCGTTGAGCGCGTGGCCCATCGCGCCGTCGAGCTCGGTCCGGGTGAGTCGGACGTCGCCGCGGAAATTGGGCAGCTCGGCGGGCAGCGCGGTGACCGTCACGGTCGACAAGCGCTCCTTGGCCGCCCGGCACTGGGCCCGCAGCCTGGTCAGCGATCCGATCGCCGATGTACCGGTCACGTCCAGGGTCCCGCCCGCCGACAATTCCGCGATCACGTGCGCCAGCAGGCCCTGGTCGATCAGGTCGCCGGAGAAGTCGAGGTGCCGCACGGTCGGTCCGATCGGCGCCGAGGTGGCGCCGTCGACGAGGGTGATCGACGTACCGGTGCCGCCGAAATCGCACAGCGCGATCACGCCGCGAGTCGGCAGCCCGGGGTTGGCAGCCAGTGCGGTCAGCGCGGCAGCGGTGTCGGGGAGCAACAGCGGCTCCTCGGCCGACCACTCGGGAACCTGCCGGATCGCGCGCCGTAGCCCGTCCACGGCGGGCGGCCGCCAGTGCGCCGGGTAGGCGATCGCGGCGGTCGGCGGCAGCGGCCGGCCACTCGTGGCGGCGTAGGCCAGCGACCTCAGCGCATCGGCCAGCAACGTCTCTGCGTGGTGCATCGAGCCGTCCGGCGCCACGATCCCGACCGGGTCGCCGACGCGGTCGACGAAGTCGGTGATCACCGCCCCGCTGGGCAGCGTCGTGGCGGCAGGACCGGTGACGGCGTTATCCGGGGTGACAGCGGCCAGTGTGGTAGCGCCGACCGACAGTCCGACCGCCGGCCTTGTTGGGTCTGTCATGTCGTCCAATCCGGGCACCCGGCAGGCGGGCAGCCCCGTGCTTCGGATTCACCAAAGATGTCGATCCGAAGCCGTTGGACGTTACTCAGCGAATGGTGCCGCGGCCCGGAATCAGGGGCAGGTCCAGCGCCGTGACCCAGCCCGGAGGCAGGTCGTTGACCGCGGGCACGGCGTTGAGCGCGCGCAGCCCGGTGGACAGGCAGCCCGCGGTCGCGGCGTCGCGCCCGGAACCGTCGGTGAACCTGAACGCAGTCTCCTGGAAGATGCTGGGAGTGCCCTGGATGTCGACGCGGTAGACGTCGTCCTGGGTGCCCGACGGCCAATCCGGGGCGGCGTCCTGACCGATGCGGTTGACGTGCTCGAGCTGGATGCGGGTCTCGCCTTTGTAGACACCGTTGATCGTGAAGCGGACCGCCGCGACGTGGCCGGCCGGGATGACGCCCTTCACGGTCTTGCGCTCGGTGGGGGTCACCCACTTGTCCCACGTGGTGGTGATCTCGTCGAGCTCGATGCCTGCCGCGTAGGCGATCATCGGCACCGTCGCGCCCCAGGCAAACACCAGGATGTCGGAGTTCTGCAGCAGCGGCTTGAACTCGGGTTCGCGGCCGATGCCCATCTCGAACTCGTAGTCGCCCTCGTAATTGGTGTAGTCGAGAAGCTCGGAGGCGCGGACCAGACGGACCTGCGAGGTCAGGCCCATCAGAGTCATCGGGAACAGATCGTTGGCGAAGCCGGGATCGATGCCGGTCGTGAAGCATGACGACTGGCCGGCCTCACAGGCCTGCGTGATCGGGTCGATCCAGTTGGGCGGGTTGAGGTGCATCTTCGGCCACACCCAGGGCGTCATCGCGGTCGAGCAGACGTCGATACCTGCCTGCAGGAAGCGTCCGATCAGATCGATGTTGGCATCGGCCTGTGCCGCGGTCGGGCCGTAGTGCACCAGTGCATCCGGCTTGAGCGCGATCAGCGCGTCGACGTCGTCGGTGGCCGCGATACCGACCTCGGGGATACCGCAGATCTCCCCCACATCGACGCCCACCTTGGCCGGATTGCTGACGCCCACACCGACCAGTTCGAAGTCGGGATGATCCAGCACTTCTGGAATGACCATCCGGCCGACGAAACCCGTACCCCAGATCACCACGCGCTTGGCCATGAACAGCAGGCTAGCCCGGTTGTCGCCGGCGTCAGAGCCGTTGTCTCAGTGCGCGGACCCGCGGGCCTTGCGCGGCGCGGCGGACCGGGGTGGCTGCTCTCGCATGTGGTCACGCACGCGCGTCATGAGGTTGCCCAGGGTGCGGACGTCTTGCGCCGACAAGGTGTCGAACAGCAGCCCGCGCACGACGTCGATGTGGCCGGGAAGGACCTTGTCGAGTCGGCGGCGGCCCGCCTTGGTGATGGTCACGACGGTCGCGCGCTGATCGACGGTGCTCGCGGCACGAGTGATCAGCCCGTCGGCCTCGAGAACTCCGGCCTGATGAGTCAGCCCGCTGCGGCTGTAGACCACGCCATCGGCCAGCTCGGTCATCGTCAGCGGCCGGCCGGCGTCGACGAGTTTGGCCAGTATTTCGAACTGGACGTAGCTCAACCCGCCTTCGGCCTGCAGCTGCTGCTGTACGGCGTACTGCAGCAGACTCGCCGCCTCGGTGAGCGCGAAGTAGGTGCGCATCTGCGACGGTTCGAGCGTCTCGGCCATCTGCCGATCGTACCGGGAATGTTTCGAACTCGAAGCAAGTTGGAGCTCGTGTAACTGCTTCGAACTCGAAGCAACTAACCGAGGAGACCATCATGAGGGCAGCGTTTTTCCACCGATACGGCGACAGCGACGTGCTGGAGTACGGCGACATCGATCGGCCGGCACCCGGCCCGGGCGAGGTGCTGGTGAAGGTCGCCGGGACGTCGTTCAACCCGGTCGACGCCGGGATCCGTGGCGGTTACCTGTCGGACGTTTTCCCGATCGTCTTCCCGCACGTGCCGGGTATCGACGTGGCGGGCACGATCGAAGAACTCGGTGACGACGTCAGCGGGTGGCAGGTCGGCGACGCGGTCGTGGGTCTGCTGCCCATGGTCGGCCGCGGTGCGGCCGCTGAGTATGTGGTCGCCCCGGCCGAGTCACTGGCAGCGGCGCCGACGTCGGTGCCGCTGGCCGATTCCGCTGCCCTGCCGACCGTCGCTCTCACCGCCTGGCAGGCTCTGTTCGAGGTGGCCGGGGTGACGGCCGGGCAGACCGTTCTGATCAACGGTGCGGGCGGAGCGGTCGGCGGTTACGCGATCCAGCTCGCCAAGCAGGCCGGTGCCGAGGTCACCGCGACCGCGAAAGCGGGTGCGGCCGAACGCCTCCGCGGTCATGGTGCCGACCACCTGATCGACTACTTGGATTACACGGCTACCCCGGTCGCCGAGGGAGCGCCGTTCGATGTGGTGCTCAATCTGATCGGCACGACCGCCGAGGAGACCGACGCATTGGCCGGCCTGGTGGCCGACGGCGGGCACTACGTCGGCACCATGACATCGGGGCCGGGCCAGCGGGTGTTCGTCCGCAGCGACGCCGCCCAACTCGCCGATCTGGTCAGCCGCGTGGATGCCGGTCTACTGACGATCGATGTCGCCGATCGCCGGCCGCTGGCCGAGATCGCGGCGGTGCACGCCGACGCCGATGCCGGCCGCCTGCCCGGCAAGACGATCCTGACGCCCGCCTAGCCGGAGGTCGCCTCCCGCAAGGCGTAGAGCCGCTCGGCGTAGGCGAGGTCGTCACGCCACAGCCGGGTGGCCGCCAGGCGCATGAACGGCGTGATGAGTGGCGCCACGCGCAGCGAGTGATGGAAGCCGGTGCGATCGGATTGTGCGACAACGGCTTCGATCACCGCTGTGCGTGGACGTCCGTCGCGCCCAGGCCCCATCGGGGTGGCGTGGGTCTCGACGACGCTACCGGCGCCCTCCCCGTCCACGATCCGCATCACAATGGTTCGCGGCTCGGGCGCGGTGAACTCCGCGATCACCGGGACGCCGAGGCGGCCCATCCGGAACGTCACCGCCACCAGGAATTTATCGGCGTCCTCGTCGGCGTCGACTGCCGGCGCACTCAGCACCTCCAACTGGGTGAACGAATACGGGTGGAACCAGGCGCCGTGCCAGGGATCGAGCCGGTTGGCGATGATGTCGGAGGGTTCGCACACGCCGTCCAGTCGCGTCACCGCCGCCAGCCGCGGCCCCGATGGACGGGCCGGCACCACCGGAGCGTCGAGCGGCGGTTCGCCGCCCACCCGGTCCAGCCGGACCCACACGAGTACGCCGTCGTCAAAGGCCGGCAACGGCTTCCAGCCGAACTCGCGACCACCCTCCAGCCGCAGCCCGTGCCACGGGCAGATCAGACCACCGCATTCCACTTTTCCGGTTGCAAGGTCAGCGCCCAGATGGGGGCAGGCGGCAGGCCCGACGTGCAAGCGGCGCTGCTGATCTCGCCACGCGACGATGTCGAGTCCACCGACTCGGGTGCCGAACGGCCGATTGGCCCGAACGTCGGTGCTGGCCCCGAAGACATACCAGTTGCCGCTGGGCCGGCCTTCGGCACGGCGCAGCGCGGCGGCGATGAGCGCAGGCTGGGCGTCCTGATAGGTGGGCCGCTGCCCGGCCCAGTTCCCTTTCGGGATGACTTGCAACGGAATCGATTTCATTCGCGACCGGAAACTCATGACGCGCGCCTTTCCCGGCTGGCCAGCCGGCGCAACAGCGGAGAGCGCCCCTGCACCGGAACGGTGTGCAGGGTGTGCCCGGAAATCCCCCACCCGGCCAGCAGTTGATTAGCGGCCATCCACCCGGTGGTGGCGGCGCGCTCCATCAGTGCGACCGGCAAATCGATGCGGATACCGTCGCCGGCCAGCATCAGGCCGGGAACCGGGGTGTCCACGGTCGGCCGGTTGGCGAACGCACCCGGGGAGAACAACGGGCAGTCGTCACGGACCAGTAGCGTCTCCTTGACGATGCCGGCCGCCGCGGTCTCCGGGTACAACTGATGCAGCCGGGCCAGCATGCGGTCACGAAGGTCGTCGACCTGGGGCGCGTCGCCCACCGAGTACGAATGCACCTCGACGACCGAACCCCGGTGTGCGCGAGCCCATTCAGCAGCCTGGTTTTCGTAGCTGCTGACCACGCTGATGTTGTCGACAGGGTCCAGGCCACCGGTACCCAGGAAGGCCGGGCGGTCGGAATTCACCGGGCGGTCCAGCCACAGTCGCTGCACCATGAACGGTGGCGCGGTCTGCATCTGTGCCACGTTGTGCCGCCAGCCTTCGTCGCCGAGACCCGGCGAGGCGGCCACGATGCGTTGCAGCGCAGCGATATCGGTCGCCAACACCACACCGTCGGCGTCGATCGTGGCTCCGGTGGAATCGCGCACCTGCAGCACCTTGCCGCCGCCGCGGGTCACCGATTCCGCAGCTACCCCTCTGCGCACCCGAACACCGTGCTCGATCAGATACTGGCCCAACGGTTCCCACAGCGCGGTGTCGAAATTCGACGCGGCGACGTCGAAGACCAATCCTTCGCTGGAACCGAGGAAGTAGATGTGGAACATCGTCGCCAGTTCGGCCGCCGAAAGCCGCTCCGGCCTGGCGAAGAAGCTGCGGGCGAACACTTCGAACGCCAGATGGCGGGCGGCGACGGGAAAGTTGATCTTGGTCAGGAAGGTGCCCGCATCGAGTCCGTCGAGCTGTTCGTAGATGTCCGGTACCGACACCGCGGCGAGCGGGGCGGCGGCAACGGCGTTGAGCCGCATCAGGTCCCGCATCCGGAAGGTGGGGCTGCGCAGCGCGAAGGCAAGCGCGTTCCACGGCGGCCTCTTCGGAAGCCCGCGGAAGGTGTCCCGCCGGCCTTCGCCGTCGACCAACGGGTAGTCTTCGACCGCCCGCAGCCGCTCGAGCTCGGGATCGGTGCGGCGCAACAACCATCGCAGGTTGTAGTACTGCCGGAAGAACGCGTGGAAGCCGCGGTTGTTCGCCACCTGCGTACCGTCGGGAAGTTGCTCGGTCCAGCCGCCGACCCGCCCGCCCAGATAGTGCTGCGACTCCAGAAGGTCGACGGTGACACCGCGTTCGGCCAGGCCGGTGGCAGCCGACAGGCCGGCGATCCCGCCGCCGACCACGACGACATGCGGTGTGGCGGGTAACGCGTGGGCATGCGGCACGCCGGCGATTGCCGGGTGAGCGACGCGGCGAGGATCGATCATCGCGGCGCGTCCGCCAAGAAGGTGTGCACGATGTCACGCTGCCAGCCGGGCATCGTCTCGCTGTGCACGCCGGCGAAACCCGCTGCCGTCAAGCGCCGCTGGAAGGCGGCCGCGCCGTCGAACGCGTTCACGCTCCGCCACAGGTGCCGATACAGGGTGGCGTTGCGGGTTTGCCGCCAGCCGGACGGGATGATGATGCCCCAGCACACCGCGTTCCAGATGGCCGAGGCGGCGCGGGAATCACGCACCGAGTACTCGTGCACTGCCAGCGTTCCGCCGGGCCGGAGCAGCTCGCGGAAGGTCCGCAACTGCGCGTCGGGGTCGGCGAGGTTGCGCAACAGATACGCCGCGAGGATGCCGTCGAAGGGGCCCTCGACGCCGGCGTCGGTGATCTTCTCGATCGGGCTGTGCACGAACCGGACCGAGTCGGGCCAGGACTTCGCACTGGCCTCGGCCAGCATGCCCGCCGATGCGTCGACGGCGACGATCTCGGCATGCGGGGCGGCGTCCAACAGTGCGGCCGTCGAGGCACCGGTGCCACAGCCTGCGTCAAGCAGCCGCAGCCCCCGTCCGCCGCCCGGAATCCGCATCCGTCGTGCGGAGATCCGCAGATGATCGTGATAGCCCGGATTAGCGCCGACCAGCTTGTCGTAGGCGTGCGCGCCGACATCGAAGGCGCCGGGAACCTCGGCGCGATCCAGGCCGCGGTTGGTTACGGTCATGATCGAACTCCTGGCTCATCGCAACGGGGCCGCTGCTCTACCCATAACAACATGCCTTCGGTATCAGGCGGCGCCGCGGGCGTGACGAGCCCGGACCAATCCGGCGGCGAAGACCTGCAGCCGTCGCCCGATGGAGACCGAGGCGCGTCGGCTGAACACAGCGAAGTCGATGGCCTCGATGCGATCGAGGATCTCCGAGTACAGCGTGAACGCGGTCGTCACACAGGGCCTCGACTGCGGCGCGAGCAGGGCGATCCCCTTGCGCGCCTGCCGGTAGACGCCGCGGGCGATGTCGTGCTGAGCGGCCAGCGCGCGGCGCACCTTCGGATCGGTGCGGCGGTTCTGGTGGCACCAGGTCAGCACGTCGCGGTCGACACCGAAGGTGGCGAGCTCGTCGGCGGGCAGATAGATGCGGTCGCGCGCGAGGTCCTCGTCGACGTCGCGCAGGAAGTTGGTCAGCTGGAAGGCATTGCCCAGCGCCTCGGCGTACGGAGCAGCCTCTTCGGCAGGCCCGACGGTGCCGAGGATGGGCAGCATCTGCAGTCCGATGACCGCCGCCGAGCCACGCATGTAGTGGTTCAGCGCCGGGCGATCCGGATAGTCGGTGACGGTGAGATCCATTCGCATCGAGGTCAGGAAGTCGTCGAACAGGTCACGCGGGATCTGGTAGGTGCGGGCGGTGTGCAGAACGGCGGCCAGCACCGGCTCCGTCTCGTCCCCGTTGAAGAACTTGTCCGAGAGTTCGTCGAGGCGACGCTCCCGGTCGGCGACACTCGCGTCGATCTCCATGTCGTCGAGGATGTCGTCGGCGTATCGGGCGAACCCGTACAGGGCGTGCACCGGCGGGCGCTGCGAGGGGGCGAGCAGCCGGGTGGCCAGGAAGTAGGTCCGGCCGTGCTGGGCGTTGAGACGCCGGCAGTAGCGGTAGGACTCGACCAGTCGCGAATCGTCGATGCCTGCGGCATGCAACTCGGTGTGGATCATCGCTACCTGCTTCCCGACCCGACGATGGTGCGTTTGGCGGACGAGTCATCGACGGCACCGGTGACCCGGTCGGCGGCCAGCCGCCCGGAGATCATCGCTGTCGGGATGCCGACGCCGGGCACGGTCGACCCGCCGGCGAGGACGGCGTTGTCGATGCCGCGGACCATGTTGGCCGGCCGGAACGGACCGGTCTGGGCGAAGGTGTGCGCCAGCGCGAACGGCGAGCCGGCGGCCATCCCCTGTGCGGCCCAGTCGGCGGGGGTGACCACGTCCAGGATCTCGGCGTCGTCGGCGAGTCCGGGCATCAGTCGTTCGGCGGCGGTGGCCACCACCTGCCGCGCGTAGCTGTCTCCGGTCGAACTCCAATCAACTTTGCCCACTTCGAGATTCGGCGCCGGCGCCAGGACGTAGAGCAGGTCGCGGCCGGCCGGTGCGAGGCTCGGGTCCCCTGCGGTAGGCCTGGTCACCAGCAGCGAAGGGTCGCTCATCAGCACACCGTCGCGGATGATCTCGTCGAACGTGCGAGCCCACTGGTGCCCGAAGCTGATGTTGTGATGAAGCAGGCGATCACCGACCTCGGGGACCCCGACGTGCACGACGACCGCGGACGGTGCGGGCCGCACCTTGATCGGACGCCGCGGTGTGCGGCCGAGCAGCTGATAGGTCAGCGGCAGCTCGGTGGTCAATACCACAGCGTCACAGGCAATTCGTTCACCGTCGCCGGTCTGCACCGCAGTCACCCGCGAGCCGGAGCGTTCCAACCGGTCCACGGTGGAGCCGTAGCGGAACCGCACACCCGCCGCTTCGGCCGCGGCGGCCATCGCCTCCGGAACCGCGCGCATGCCACCGCGCGGGAAGTACACGCCCGCAACGGTATCCATGTACGCGATCACCGCGTAGGCGGCCAGCGCCTGCTGAGGCGGGACACCTGCGTAGAGCGCCTGGAAGGTGAAGAGTCGTTGCACCCGTTCGTCGGTGATGAACCGACCGACCATCCGTTCCCAGCCGCGGAATCCGCCGATGGCGGCGAGTCGGGCCAGTTGCGGGGTCAGCAGCGACAGCGGGGAGGAGAAGTTGGAGGCGATGAAGCCGTCGAACTCCAGCCGGTAGAGCTCGGTGAGCCAGGCCCGGAGGCGTTGGTAACCGGCCGCCTGGTCCGGGCCCGCGAACTCTTCGATGGCCGCGGTCATCGCATCGGCGTCGGGGTGCACGTCCAGCGAGCGCCCGTCGGCGAAGCTGGCCCGGTACGCGGGGGCGACCGGGACCAGGTCCAGATGGTCGGCCATCGACGCGCCGACTGCCGCGAAAGCGTCCTCGATGATGTCCGGCATGGTCAGCACGGTCGGGCCGGTGTCGATGCGGTAGCCGGCGATGTCGGCCTGGCCCATCCGCCCGCCAGGGAACGGATAACGCTCGACGACTGTGACCGATCGCCCGCGACCGGCCAATTGCAATGCGGCCGACAGCCCCGACAGGCCCGCGCCTACCACCACGACATGATCGGTGGCGCCCGGGACGGTACGCATCACTCGCTCCTCTCCACGCCGAGGGCTTGGTTCGCCCCGGCCGAGCCCCTAGGCGATACCCCGCCGGATGCACTTGCAATCACCTGGCTGCGGTCTGGCCTCCATTCAATGCGAGTGGCCGGTCCCGCGCCTCAAGCGCGGACACATGGTCACGCACGCGTAATTATTTTGCAGTCCGTCTAGCTGCAGATACGCACCGATTATCGCAGCTGGGCGTTTACCCATCAACGGTTCGGGAAACCCGCATCCCATCATGAGACGACCAGCGGTATTGGCCGCTGCCCTCGTAATGATCGGGCTGCTGGGGGCATGTTCGACAGGCTCGCGGGTTGATCTGGGCGGACCTTCGGCGGGCAACATCACGGCTGCGATCGCCGGCGAGCCGGACCAGCTGGATCCGCAGCGCAGCACCGCCTATTTCTCCTTCGAGGTACTGGAGAACGTCTTCGACACCCTTGTCGAGCCCGACGCGAACCTCGAGATGCGGCCGGCGCTCGCCGAATCCTGGCAGGTCTCCCCCGACCAACGCACCTGGACCTTTCATCTGCGCCCTGGAGTGAACTGGCACGACGGTTCGCCGCTGCGCGCCTCCGATGTGGTGTACTCCTACCGGCGGATCATCGACGAGAAACTCGCCAACGCCGACAAGCTCAGCGCCGTTCGTGAGCTACGCGCGCCGGATCCGCAGACAGTGGTCATCGACGTGGCGCACCCCACCCCGAACCTGCTGACCAACCTCGGCGGCTTCAAAGGGTTGGCGATCGTGCAGCGTCGCAATGTCGAAAGCGGCCAGATCGCAACGCATCCGGTGGGCACCGGTCCGTTCGCCTTCGCCGGACGCAAGAGCGGTGACTCGATAACCCTGACCGCGAACAGGAGCTACTGGGGAGGCGCCCCGAAAGTTCCTGGCGTGACGTTCCGATTCATCTCCGAACCGTCGACGGCGTTGTCGGCCCTGCAGGCCGGTGAGATCGACTGGACCGACGCCATTCCGCCGCAACGCGTCGAGCAGCTGAAGGGCGACGATTCCATTCACCTGGCCGTCACGCCGTCCAACGACTACTGGTATCTCGCACTCAACGAAGCACGCGCACCGTGGAATGACGAGCGGGTGCGACAGGCCATCGCCTACGGCATCGATCGGGCGTCGATCGTGCAAGCCACCAGCTACGGGACCGCGACCGCGAATCAGCTTGCTATTCCTCAGGGCAATCCGTGGTACACGCCCTACGACCGCTACCGTCACGACGAGGGCCGCGCCCGAGATCTGCTGCGACAGGCCGGGATCGGCAATCAGAAGTTGGACATGCTGGTCACCAGCGAGTACCCGGAGACGGTGACCGCGGCGCAGATCATCGCCGACAACCTTGCCGCGGTGGGTGTCGACGTCAGCATCCGCACGGTGGATTTCGCGACCTGGCTCGACGAACAGAACAGCGGCCACTTCGACATGCTGATGATGGGGTGGCTCGGCAACATCGATCCCGACGACTTCTACTACGCCCAGCACCACACCGGCGGCTCGAGCAATGCGCAGAAATTCTCCGACCCGGTTGTCGACCGACTGCTGGATGCGGCGCGCGAAGAGACCGACCGTGCCCGGCGTCAGGACGAGTACGCCCGAGCCGCGACGATCATCGCCGACAAGGCCAGCTACATCTACCTGTACAACCCGTCGGTCATTCAGGCGTGGTCGACGAACCTGGCCGGATATGAGGCCCGCCGCGACGGCGCCGTGAGGTTTCGCTCAGCCCACCTGACGAGAGGTGGTGCGGGGTGATCGCATTCCTCCTGCGACGGCTGCTGTATTCGGCGGTCGTGATGTTCGGTGTACTGGTAGTGGTGTTCGCGCTGGTCCACCTGGTGCCCGGCGACCCGGTGCGCATCGCACTGGGAACGCGCTACACACCGGAGGCCTACCAGGCGTTGCGCGCGGCCAGTGGGCTCGACCGCCCACTGATCGCGCAGTTCTTCTCCTATGCCGGCTCGGCGCTGACCGGTGACCTCGGGGTCAGCTTCCGCAACGGCGAGCCGGTGACGGCGACGCTGCTCGAGCGGCTGCCCGCGACCGTGTCCCTTGCCCTGGTCGGCATCCTGATCGCCTTGCTCATCGCGCTGCCCGCGGGCATCTATTCGGCCCTGCATCGTGGCCGAGCAGGAGACGGAATCGTCCGGGTGGCAAGCCAATTCGGCGTCTCGATCCCCGACTTCTGGATGGCGATCCTGCTGATCGGCCTGTTCGCCTCGACCCTGGGCTGGTTACCCACCTCGGGGTACCGGCCGCTGCTGCAGGATCCGGGCGGCTGGCTTCGCCACATCGTCTTGCCCGGCCTCACGGTCGGAATGGTGGCCGGGGCGATCATGACCCGGTACGTCCGGTCGGCGGTGCTGGAGGTCGCCGAGGCCGGCTACGTGCGAACCGCCCGGTCCAAAGGACTTGCACCCCTGGTGGTCACCTCACGACATATCGTGCGCAACGCGCTGGTTCCGGTCCTGACCATCACCGGCATCCAGCTGGCGACCATCCTCGGCGGGGTGATCGTCGTCGAGGTCGTGTTCGCGTGGCCGGGGTTGGGACGGCTGACCTTCAACGCGGTCGCTGCCCGTGACTATCCGCTCATCCAGGGGGCAGTGCTGCTGATCGCCGCGCTGTTCCTGCTGATCAACTTGATCGTCGACGTGCTGTACGCCGTGGTCGATCCACGGATCCGGCTGTCATGAGAAAGTCGAATTGGCGGTTGCTCCTTGGCAATCCGGTCGCACTGATCAGCGCGATACTTCTGCTGGCCATCGTCGTCGCCGCAGTCGGCGCGCCGTGGCTGGCCCCGTCCGGCGTCAACGACGTCGATGTGCCGAATGCCCTGCAGGCTCCCGGCGGCGCGCACTGGTTCGGCACCGACGAGCTCGGCCGCGACATCGCCTCGCGGGTGCTGGTCGCGACTCGAGCCTCACTGGAGGTCGCCGTCGTCAGTGTCGCATTCGCGCTTGTCGTCGGGGTGAGCGTCGGCTTGCTCGCCGGGTACCGGGGTGGCTGGGCGGACACGGTGTTGATGAGATGCGTCGACGTCATGTTCGCATTCCCGGTTCTGTTGCTGGCGTTGGCGATTGTCGCCGTCCTCGGTCCGGGCCTGACCACCACCATGCTTGCCATCGGCGTCGTCTATACGCCGATCTTCGCCCGGGTTGCCCGGGCCAGCACCCTGGGCGTGCGGGTCGAACCCTATGTGGCGGTGTCACGTTCGATGGGCAGCCCGCACCGTTACATCCTGGCTCGCCACGTGCTACCCAACATCGCCGGGCCACTGATCGTGCAGACGTCGCTGTCGTTGGCGTTCGCGATCCTCTCGGAGGCGGCTCTGTCGTTCCTGGGGCTGGGCCTGCAACCACCGCAGCCGTCGTTGGGCCGGATGATCTTCGACTCACAGGGATTCGTCACGCTGGCGTGGTGGGTGGCGGTGTTCCCCGGCGCCGCGATCTTCGTGATCGTGCTGGCGTTCAACCTGTTGGGCGATGGACTCCGAGATGTCCTGGATCCCAAGCAGCGCACGTCCACCGAGGCGGGGTGGGCCTCATGACGCCCGTGCTCAGTGTGCGCGACCTGCGGGTGCGACTCGGCCGCCGGGAGATCGTGCGGGGCATCTCGTTCGACGTCGAGCCCGAGCAGACGCTGGGGATCGTCGGCGAATCCGGGTCGGGTAAGACGATGACCGCCCTGGCGGCCACCGGTTTGCTCGACACCCCGGGTGCCGTGGTGAGCGGCTCGAGTTCACTTGTCGCCAAGGATGATTCGATCGAGTTGGTGGGCGCCAAACCCCGGGTGCTCCGCAGCGTGCACGGCGGTCGGATCGGGTTCGTCTTTCAGGACCCCGGAACGTCACTCAATCCGCTGCTGACGCTGGAGCGTCAAATCACCGAATCACTTCAGGCACACAAGAACCTGACCCGACGCAGCGCCCGGGTGCGCGCGCTCGAACTGCTGGAAGCCGTCGGGCTGCCCGAGGCGCAGCGCCGGCTGGACAGCTACCCGCATCAACTCTCGGGCGGCCAGCGACAACGGGTCATGGTGGCGATCGCGCTGGCCTGCGACCCCGAACTCCTGGTCGCCGACGAACCGACCACCGCCCTGGACGTGACCACGCAGGCGCAGATCGTGGCCCTGATCAAGGATCTGCAGCGCGATTTCGGCGCCGCGGTGGTGTGGATCAGTCACGATCTGGGTCTCGTCGGGCAGGTGGCGGACACCGTCGCGGTGCTGCGGGACGGGGTGTCGGTGGAACAGGCGCCTGTGCTGGACATCTTCGACTCCCCGCGCCATTCCTACACCCGTGAATTGCTCGACGCGCGACCGCTGATCGGCACCGGCGGCCCGCCGCCCGCCCCGGCCGACGCCGGGGTGTTGCTGGACGTCGACACACTGCACGTGGAATTCGGCGGGGAGACGGCGGTCAAGGACGTGACGTTCCAGATCCGCCGCGGCACCACCCTGGGTTTGGTCGGCGAATCCGGGTCCGGCAAGTCGACGGTGGCCGGGGTTCTGACCGGACTGGTCACCCCCACCTCGGGCACGGCCACCCTGGACGGGGTGGACATTCTCGGGGTGCGCGGCTCGGACGAGAAGGCGCTACGCCGCCGGATCAGCCTGGTGCTGCAGGACCCGTTCTCGGCGCTCGACCCGCGCGCTCGCATAGGTTCGGCGATCGCCGAACCCCTTGCAGTGCACAGTATTCGGCGCGGCAAGCGCGCCCGCGCCGAGCGGGTGACCGAACTGCTCGAGCTGGTGGGCCTCCCGGGCGAGTTCGCGTCGCGCTATCCACACGAGCTGTCCGGGGGCCAGCGGCAGCGCGTCAGCATCGCCCGGGCACTGGCGGTCGAACCCGAACTGGTCATCCTCGACGAGGCGACGGCGTCCCTCGACGTCTCGGTCCAGTCCCGGGTGCTGGATCTGCTCGCCGATCTGCAGCGCGACCTGCACCTGACCTACCTGTTCATCTCGCACGACCTGGCGGTCGTGGAACGGATGAGCCACGACGTGCTGGTGCTCCGCGACGGTGCCATGGTCGAATACCGGCCTGCCGCCGACCTACTCGCGGCACCCGAGCAGGAGTACACCCGTGCGCTCGTGGCGGCCGTACCGCCAGCGCGACCGCGTGCGGGCTGACATGCTCGTGGCGTGAAAACACTTGCCGTCACCGAGCCCTCCGAGCCGAACACCGTGGCCGGCTCGGTCGCCACCACCGACAGCGCGGTCGTGGCCGGATCAGTCAGCACCATCAGCAGCGCGGTCGTCGCCGGGTCCATCGCGACCGTCGGCAGCGCCGTGGTCAACGCCTCGATCGCGACCGCGGGCAGTGCCGCCGTCGTCGGATCCATCGCCACCGCCGGCAGCGCCCTCGTTGTCGGCTCGGTGGCCACCTCGGGCAGCGCACTGATCGCGGGCAGCGTGCTCTCCGTTTTCTCGGTGCGGCTGCGCAAATGCGTGGCGTGCCTGGCGTGCGTCGCGTGTCGGGGGTGCACCGCCTGCGTCGGCTGTGTGAGATGCACCGACTGCGTCGGCTGCGTCGGGTGCTACAACTGCTCGGGACTGCGCAACGCGAAGGGACTTCGCGACGTACACGCTTGAGCGAAGGGTCGGGTTATGACACAGCTGGACGGGAAGGTCGCGTTGGTGACCGGGGCGTCGTCGGGCCTCGGGGCTGCGACGGCGCAGGTGTTCGCCGAGCGGGGAGCCTCGGTATTCGGCATCGCCCGCGACGCCGAGCGGATGGCGACGGTGTTCGAATCCGTTCCCGGCGGCGCGTATTCGTCGGTCGACATCACCAGCGCGCAGGCCTGTCATGATGCGGTGGCGCAGTGTGTCGAGCACTTCGGCCGGCTCGACGTGCTCGTGAACGCGGCGGGCTTTCACCAGATGCGGCGCACCCCGTCGGTCACCGACGAGGACTGGGATTACGACCTCGCCGTCAACCTGAACGGCCCGTTTTATCTGACCCGCGCGGCGCTGCCGAAGCTGTTGGAGGTCGGCGGCAACATCGTCAACGTCGCCTCGATCGCCGGCATCGAGGGCGAGGTCTATTCGGCGGCGTATTGCGCGGCCAAGCACGGGCTGGTCGGAATGACGAAGGCCTTGGCGATCGAATACACCAAGGAGCAGTTGCGGGTGAACGTCATCTGCCCGGGCGGCATGCTCACCCCGCAGGTGACCGAGTTCAAAACCCCCGAGGACGCGGACTGGGATCTGATCATGCGTATCGCCGCACCCCGCGGGATGATGGCGCCCGCCGACGTGGCGAAGGTGATCGCATTCCTGGCGAGCGACGATGCGACGACGATCCACGGCGCGGTCTACAACGTCGACAACGGGAAGACGGCCGGCTAGCTCCTCTCGAAGTGGCGGCGGATGCCCGCCAGCATCTCGGTGTGCGCGTCGACCGCCTGCCGCACGGTGATACCGAGCAGCGGCCAGGGCGCGGTGAACCGGATCCGCTCGGTCAGCCGGGTTCCGGTGGGTATCGGATCGAAGGACACCACCGAGTCCAGCCGAACGGCCGGGAACTGGCGAGCCTCGGTGCGAACCGGACCCGACGTGGGTACCTCGAGTCGCGCGGTATAGCTGATCGGAAGGGTCGCGATCCCCAGCGGGATGCGGTCACGGACCCGATAAATCTGGACGTAGCCGTCCTCAGTCGCGGTGTGCGAGAGCGTTTCGACCGACACCACCAGCGGGTGGACGTCCTTGATGTTGTTCAGATCGACGTAGTGCGCGCGCACCGCGTCGGGCGCGCCGGGCACGTCCTGTGCGACGACCCGGTCGACGGGACCTGCCACGCCGACTACTGGACGGCGACTGCCTGCAGAACGCCGACCTGGTCCGGGCAGTAGGTGCCGATCGCAGCGCCGAGGAACTGCAGAGCCTGGCCCTGGTTGGTACCCAGCGGGAGGTTGGTCACCAGGAACTTCGCCGAGGCGTAGGCATCCTTGTCCAGTCCGGTGGCCAGACGCTTGCACGTGATCTTGCCGATCCACGCGTTGTAGTCACGAGGCCCGTAGATCCCGAAGGTGTGAAGCTGGTTGGCGAAATCGGTGTCGGGGTCGGCGTGCGACGGCGCGGCCAGCACGATCGGCGCCGCGACGGCCGCAACGGCGGCCATGGCAAGCCTCGTAACGTTCATGGCCAAGATTGTAGGACAGCTAAACACCGTCGCAAGAGCCATCCCGCACAATTGACCGCGTGACGCTGGAATTAGCTCCCGGCGAGTGTGACGGCAGCCGGCCTCGGCCGGTGGTGTGACCTCGGGCACGAACGCCGAGGGGGAATCGATTGGAGCCGTTACCGGGGGGTATCGTCCGATCAATTAAGTGAGCTAATCTCTTACGTTAAGTCAGCTAAGCTGTCGCGACATACAAGAAAACGGGGTTGAGATGGGACGGACGGCCGCGCTCACGAACGGCGCCGAAGGAGTCACCGCGCTGTCCGTGCCGGCGTCGTAGTTTCGTCGGGGAATCCTATGGTCAAGGCACTGAGGCGGGCGTGGATACCGCTGCTCATCGTAGTGGTGGTGGCCATCGCCGCGTTCGGTGTCTTCCGCCTGCACGGTGTCTTCGGAAAAACCGAGCTCACCCGTCCCGGCAGCGGCTTGGCCAACGACACGAAGCCGTTCAACCCCAAGCAAGTGACCTATCAGATCTTTGGCCCCGAAGGCGCTGTGGCAACCATCAACTATCTCGACCTGGACGCGCAACCGCAGATCGCCCGTGACATCACGCTGCCCTGGTCGTTGACGCTCACCACGACCGCCCCCGCCGCCAGCGCGAACATCGTCGCCCAGGGCGACACCGACACCATTGGGTGCCGCATCCTCGTCGACGGCGTGCTCAAGGACGAGAAGACCTCGACCGGCGTCAACGCCCAGACCTTCTGCCTGGTGAAGTCCGCATGATCGACCTGCAGACCCCGCCCAAGAAGAATCCCTTGATCCCCCGATTCGTCCGGGCGTTCTCGGTGCCGATCGTCCTGCTCTGGCTGGGTCTTGTCGTCGTGCTCAGTGTCGCGGTGCCGTCGCTGGAACAGGTGAGCCAGGAGCACACGGTCTCGCTGGCGCCTGAGGACGCGCCATCGATGAAGGCGATGAAGAAGGTCGGCAAGGACTTTCAGGAGTTCGACTCCAACAGCAGCGCGATGGTGCTCCTCGAGGGCGATCAGCAGCTGGGCCCTGAGGCACACCACTACTACGACAGCTTGATGCAGAAGCTGCGCGCCGACACCAAGCACGTCGAGCACATCCAGGACTTCTGGGGCGACCCGCTGACCGCCGCCGGCTCCCAGAGCGCGGACGGCAAAGCCGCCTACGTCCAGCTCTACCTTGCGGGCAACCAGGGCGAGGCCCTGGCCAACGAATCGATCGACGCGGTCACCAAGATCGTCAACGACAATCCCCCGCCCGCAGGGATAAAGGTCTACGTCACCGGACCGACCGCGTTGAGCCACGACCAACACAACGCAGGTGACTCGGCGGTCAAGCTGATCGAGGCCATCACGATCGGCGTGATCTTCGTGATGCTGCTGCTGGTCTACCGATCGATCACGACGGTGATCCTCGTGCTCGTCATGGTGTTCACCGAGCTCACCGCGGCCCGAGGGGTCATCGCCTTCCTCGGCCACTACGAACTCATCGGCCTGTCGACGTTCGCGGTGAACCTGCTCGCGACCTTGGCCATCGCCGCCGCGACCGACTACGCGATATTCCTGATCGGTCGCTATCACGAGGCGAGGCTGGCCGGTGAGGACCGCGAGACGGCCTTCTACTCCATGTATCACGGCACCTCGCACGTGATCCTTGGCTCGGGCCTGACCATCGCAGGCGCGACATTCTGCCTGCACTTCACCCGGCTGCCGTACTTCCAATCGCTGGGCTTCCCGCTGGCCATCGGCATGCTCGTCGTGGTCATCGCAGCACTGACGCTCGGCGCGGCCGTCATCTCGATCGGCGGCCGGTTCGGACTGTTCGAGCCCAAGCGGAAGATGAACACCCGCACCTGGCGACGCGTCGGCGCCGCGGTGGTCCGCTGGCCCGGACCGATCCTGGTCGCCTCGATCGCGCTGTCGTTGATCGGGCTGCTGGCGCTTCCGTCCTACAAGACCAACTACAACGACCGCTACTACCTGCCGGGCAGCATCCCCGCCAACCAGGGTTACGCGGCCGCCGACCGGCATTTCCCGCAAGCCCGGATGAATCCCGAGCTACTGCTGATCGAAACCGACCACGATGTGCGGAACCCGGCCGACATGCTCGTCATCGACCGAATCGCCAAGACCGTCTTCCACATTCCGGGCATCGGTCGGGTGCAGACGATCACGCGCCCGCTCGGCACCCCGATCGAACACACCTCGATCCCGTTCATCATCAGCATGCAGGGCACCAACCAGACGATGAACATGTCCTATCTGCAGGACCGCATGAAGGACATGCTGAAGATGGGCGACGAATTACAGGTCACCATCGACACGATGGAGCGCATGCTGGCGCTGACCAAAGAGATGGTCGGGATCACCCACAGCATGGTGGGCAAGACCAAGCAGATGGTGGCCGATACGAACGAGATCCGGGACAACATCTCCGATTTCGACGATTTCTTCCGGCCGATTCGCAACTACCTCTATTGGGAGCCGCACTGCTTCGACATCCCGATCTGCTGGTCGATGCGCTCGATCTTCGACTCGCTCGACGGAATCGACACGCTCAGTGACGATCTCGGGGCGCTGGTGGTCGATATGGACAGGCTCGACGTCCTGATGCCCAAGATGCTCGAAGTCATGCCGCCGATGATCGCGACCATGAAGACCATGAAGACCACCATGTTGACCATGCAGTCGACGATGGGCGGGCTGCAGGACCAGATGGACGCCATGCAGCAGAACGCCACGGCACTGGGGCAGGCGTACGACGCGTCGAAGAACGACGACTCCTTCTATCTGCCGCCCGAGGTGTTCGACAACCCGGAATTCAAGCGCGGCCTGAAGATGTTCGTCTCGCCGGACGGAAAAGCGGTGCGGTTCATCATCTCCCACGAAGGAGATCCCGCAACGCCAGAAGGCATCTCACATATCGACAAGATCAAGAACGCCGCATTCGAGGCGATCAAGGGCACCCCGCTGGAAGGCTCGAGGGTCTATCTCGGCGGTACGGCGTCGGTGTACAAGGACATGCAGGAAGGCGCGAACTACGACTTGATGATCGCCGGCATCGCTGCGCTGTGCCTGATCTTCATCATCATGTTGGTGATCACCCGAAGCGTCGTGGCGGCGGCGGTGATCGTCGGCACGGTGGTGCTGTCGCTCGGTGCGTCGTTCGGGTTGTCAGTCCTTCTGTGGCAACACATTCTGGGTCAGCCGTTGCACTGGCTTGTCATCGCGATGGCGGTGATCATCCTGTTGGCGGTGGGATCGGACTACAACCTGCTTCTGGTCGCCCGGTTCAAGGAAGAGATACACGCCGGGCTCAACACCGGCATCATCCGGGCGATGGGCGGCAGTGGATCGGTGGTGACGTCGGCCGGGCTGGTCTTCGCCTTCACCATGGCGTCGATGGCGGTCAGTCCCCTTAGGGTCGGTGGACAGGTGGGGACGACGATCGCCCTGGGCCTGTTGTTCGACACCCTGGTGATTCGCTCGTTCATGACACCGTCGATCGCCGCGCTGCTGGGCCGGTGGTTCTGGTGGCCGCAGCGGGTGCGTCAACGTCCGCTGCCGGAGTCGTGGCCGACGCCGCAGGAGGCGGCCGACCGGCGGCCGGTGGACGCGAACACCCCGGGCGGCCCGACCTGATCGTTTGGGTCTGATCCGAGCTGGCGAGTCGTCGGCTGTTCGACACCTGTTCAGCCGCTGTTTGCACAGTGGCAAGTCCGGCCATGACTTTGCTGTCATCCTTGACGGCAGCCCTGAAGGCCGGCCGTCGATGGAAGGACTTTGATGTCGCTCGAACTGCGCTGCATCGCAACACTGCTGATTGGTGTGGGTACGTCGATTGTGCTGGCCCCGTTGGCCGTTGCCGATCCCCCGAGCATCCCGGAACCGGGATCGGAATCGGCCGCCGCCACCATCCGTGATCTCGACGCCGCGGGTTACGACGTGCAGCTGCAGTACGAGAACGGCGCACCGCTGTCCCCGCTGTCGCAATGCACAGTGACCGATATCAACACCACAGGGTCGGCCGGCAGCCAGGGCCTCGCCTACGTCACCATCAACTGCCCCAAGTAGCTTCAGCCCGCGTGCTGCAGCGCGGTGACGGTCTCCAGTTCCTCGACTGCCGTTACCGCACGCCGTAGACCCTCCAGGGCAATGCCTTCGGACTGCATACCGCCGAGGCCCGCGGTGGCCAGCGCCGAAAGATACGGGTGCACAACGGCTTGCCGGTATCGCATCCACAGGTCGTCACGGTCGAGTCTCGGGCCGCCCCGGCCTGCGAGTGCATTCCGATACGTATCGAGCAGTTCGTGCTCGACAGTCCCGCGATCGACGACGGGCGTGCCCAGCACGATCGCGTAGGCCAGATCGCGTGACGGATGACCGCGGCGGACCACCTGCCAGTCCAGCAATCCGGCATGTCCGTTGCGGAAGAACGTGTTTCCGGGATGGGAGTCACCGTGCAACACCGTGTGCGGACCGCTGTCGATCAGCTCGACGACGGTGGGAAAGTTCTCCCAAATGTAGCGCCCGGCGTGCACGGGTATTGTCGTCGAGCCGGCCAGCCGCCGCGCGGATGCCCGCATCACCGTGGGCGTGATGAGATTGGCCGGGTCATCCGACGGGGCTATCAGCCAGCCGAATTGACCACTGCCACCTGACTTTTGCGGTAACCGGCCCCAGAACGTCGCGTGCAGTCCGGCGAGAGATTCGACGACTTGCGCCATCTGATCGGTGGACAACGGGTGCAGGGTGTCGGGGAACTCGCACGGCGTGCGGGACATGTCCTCCAGCACGATCACGAACCGGCCCGTCAGTGAGTCGAATGCCGAGCCGTATGACTTCGGAATCCCGGATCCGAGTTCTGGTGCCAACTCCCGGTAGAACCGAGCCTCGGTCTCCCCGAGGCCGGCCAACTCCCCCAGCATTCTGATTCCGGCGGTGGCAGCGGTCATCTTCACGAACACCGATGACGGCACGTCGACACCGGTGAGGCCGAGACGGGCCCGGCTCGACGTGCCGGCCGCGCCGTCCAGGACGGCCACCGAGTCGACAGGGCGGCCGATGATCTCGGACAACGCCGTTGGCGTCAGGTCGGCGATCCGACGCGGAAACGACCGCCTAGCACCGAGGACCGAGTCGAAGGCAAGACGCCGCACACCGCGGCCGAGATGGACGCCGAAGCGTGCAGCTGAACGCACCGGAGGACCATACCCCCGCCGGGACACGCGGAGTTACAAATTAGAGAGAAAGTGTAAACTGCGCGGACAGCCGACGCGAAAGGCAACGCAATTGGGCATCGTGACCACCAGCTCGGAGACGGCGTTCAGTCAATCGCCGGAGACGATCTACGACTTCGTCACCAATCCCGCCAACTGGACCAAGACCTACCCCGGCAGCAGCTACGTGGGGAAGCTGGACACGCTGCCACTGGCCGTAGGCGATACGTGGGAAGAAGGCGGCCCCGACGGAGACCGGATCTTCACGTGGCACCTGGCGATCGCCGTGCGACCGAAGCTGTGGGTGTTCACGTCGGTGGGCCGACTGGGCCACGACCGGGAGGGCAACGGCGGAATGGAGGGGCGGATCACCGTCGAATACCACTTCACCACGCCAGGAGCGGACATCACATTGTTCACTCGCACGATGACCATCGAGGCGCCCAAGGACGCCCCGATGCCCGACGGCTTCTTCCGAATCGTCAACCCGGCCAATATCGACCGGTATCACGCCGCTATCGCGCGGGAGCTCAGCCAATCCCGTTGAGGCCGTGGTGGTGATTGCCACCCGAGTCGGTTGGGGCCGGCGGAGCGATCACCGTCGGGCTGAACTTGTTGGGGTTCGACGGGTTGAGCCCCTTCTCGGTGGGGGTGGCCGACGGGCTCGGTGACGTCGTGGTCGAGACCGACGGCGACGGTGCCGGGTTCTCGTTCTTGCTGCAGGACGCGACGAACGACGCCATGGCAACGAGGGCGGCACCACCGATGACCGCAGCGATACGGGCGGAAACAGAGGGCGAATTCATGAAAATCCTTTACCGAATGCGGCGATCTCGCCCTCGCCGGGGGCCTTAGATAGGCCTGAATGCCTGTTCAAGCGGAGATCTTGCCACGGACGGCCGGGATTGGCAAACATTCGTGCCGATGTCCGTGTTTCCTCGCAGCTCCGCGACGCCGTCCGGCGGGTTCGCCGGGGTGACGACCCGCCGGCCGTGATCACCAAGGCCGAGCGGCTTCTCGTCGTTGCATGCCCAGTGAATTTGTTTGCAGACTTGTGACTCCGAGTCGGCCACGGGGTTTGCCAGGTGCGGTACCGTCTTCTCAGCGTTTTCTAAGGGGAAGCAGTCATGGGTTCGACGAATAATGCCTCGGCGTATGTGGGCCGCATCGGTGGCCTGGCAGTGGGATTGGGTGTCGGGGTGGCGATCCTCGCCGGCGCCGGCGCGGCCTGGGCGGAGGGGTCCGGCTCGAGCGACTCTGGCTCGTCGTCGCACAGCTCGTCGCACAGCTCGTCCAGCACCGGCTCCTCCGGACCGTCGAAGCCCAAGGCCACCGCGTCGTCGGCCCGCACGTCGAACAAGCTGACCGTGCGCAGCGCCACCAAGGCGCCCGAGGCCACCGCGATACCCAAGGCCGGCGCGGCCAGTGCCGCGCCGAAGCCCACCGCACCGAAGGTCGTCACCAAGCTGTTGTCCGCAGTCGGCGTGACAACCGAACCCAAGGGCGTGGCAACCTCCCAGCGCCAGGCAGCTGCCGTGGCGACAGCACCCACGACCATCCCGTCGTATCCGGTCGGCTGGGTGACCGGACAGGCGAACAATGCCTACCCCGGCATCGGATGGCCCCAGACGAACAACACCAAGGGCTTCGGGATCTACGGCACCGACCTCGGCATCATGTGGGAGAACGGGCTGACCGGCAACATCCAGCTGGCGTTCGGTGACACCTTCAGCGCGCCGGGCATGACCGGCGACTGGCGCTCGAATGTCCTGTTGCTCAGCCAGGACAAGAACCTGACCAACGGCCTGACCCTGCTGCAGACCGGGTACGCCTACCAATTCATCCCGCGCAATTCCGGCGTGCTGTTCCCGTTCCTGGGTTCGGAGGTGACGGTCATCCCGACGTCGGCCATCTCGGTGAACAACGAGCAGTACGTCAACTACATGTCGGTCAAGTCGTGGGACACCCCGGGGCGCTGGACCACCAATTACTCGGCCATCTCGATGTACGACCCAGCCACCGACAAGTGGGTGCTGCAGCGGTCGACCATCCGCTCGGCGAGCTGGTTCGGCTCGACGAAGCCCTACGTCCCCGGCAACCAGAACTTCCAGCAGGCGGCCTATGTCCTGCAGCCCGCCGATCAGGTTGCCGAGGGCGACACCCAGTACCTCTACGCGTTCGGCACCCCGTCGGGTCGCGCCGGCTCGGCCTATCTCTCCCGGGTCGCCGTCGACGACGTGAACAACCTCGCCAAGTACCAGTACTGGAACGCGACCACGAGCACCTGGATCACCGGCAAGCCCGTCGCCGCCACGCCGATCATCGGCGATTCCACCCGTTCCGCAGGGCTTTTCGGACCGGTCATCGACTGGGCGAACAACCCGAAGGTGCTGGGTGGGATGCTGGGCGGCCTGTTCGGTGCCAAGACCGGCGGCAACGTCAGCGAGATGTCGGTCCAGTACAACGACTATCTGGGCAAGTACGTGATGATGTACGCCGACGGCAACAACAACGTCAAGATGCGCTACGCCGACTCCCCCGAGGACGCATGGTCGGCACCGATCACGGTGGCGACGTCCGCGACGTATCCGGGGCTGTACGCGCCGATGATCCATCCGTGGTCGGGCACCGGAAAGCTGGTCGACGGCAACGGAAATCCGGACGACAGCACGCTGTACTGGAATATGTCGCTGTGGGGCAACTACAACGTCGTGTTGATGGAGACCGACCTGTCGTCGCTCAAGGCCACACTGGTCTAGATTCACCGAACGCCACTTCCGAGTGGTGAGCGGCCTCCCTCAGTCCATAATTCAGACTCTGCTAGCCTGGCACAGTGCCCGTCGATCGTGACCAGATCAGTGCCGAAAACTGTTCGGTCAAGCGAGCACTGGACATCGTCGGCGAGAAGTGGACGTTGTTGGTGCTGCGTGAGGCGCTGTACGGCGCGCGGCGCTTCGAGCGGTTTCAGAGCCGCATCGGCTGCCCCCGCCAGGTTCTCACCGACCGCCTGAACACCCTTGTCGCGGCTGGCGTGCTGCGGAAGGCGCCCTATCAGGAGCCGGGCCAACGAGAGCGTCACGAGTACCGGCTCACCGACAAGGGCCGGGACCTGTTGCCGGCCGTGATCGCGCTGATGCACTGGGGCGACAAGTGGGAGGCCGACGCGGCCGGCCCACCGGTCGAGGTCGTGCACCGAGAGTGCGGCCATCCGGTCGAACTGGTTCTGCAATGTCGCGACGACCACACCCCGCTGACCGCCCACGACACCGAGCCGCGGCCAGGCCCCGGCGCACGCCCAGCCAAGACCGGAAAGACGAGGCGATGACCATGCCCACCACCCACGCTTTCGACACCGCAATCAGCCTGTCAGACAACGACAATGGGCATTTCGCGGGTCACACCACGCCGGAGTACGCGAACATGGTGGGCCCGTTCGGCGGGGTGACCGCCGCCGCGGTTGTTCGTGCGATCTCCCGACACCCGGACCGGATTGGCGAGCCCGTCGCCCTGACCGTCAACTATCTCGCGCCGGTAAACGACGGCACCTTCGACATCGCCGTGCGGGCCGCGCGCACCAACCGGACCAATCAGCACTGGACCGCCGAGGTCTCCCAGGACCACGGCCCGACGACTACCGCTACCGCCGTCTTCGGTGTCCGCCGTGACGCCTGGTCCGATACCGAACTCACCATGCCCGATGCGCCGGCCCCCGAGACCCTCTCGCACACAACAGCTCCCGAGATGGTGCCGTGGATGCGCAACTATGACATGCACTACGTGCGCGGCGGATTACCGGCCGAATCCGAGGAGAGCGCATCGTCCACGACGACGCTGTGGGTCCGGCAACGACCGTCCCGTGTACTCGACTTCCCCGCGCTCACTGCCATCTCCGACGTGTTCTACCCGCGAGTGTTCCTGCGCCGCGGCCGGATGCTGCCGGCCGGCACCATCTCGCTGACCACCTACTTCCACGTCGATGGCGCCGAACTCGCCGAGCAAGGCACCGACTACGTCCTGGCCAGTGCGCACGCCCAGCGTTTCGCCCGCGGATACTTCGATCAGACCGCGCAGATCTGGGGCCGCAACGGGACCCTACTGGCGACCAGCCACCAGATCGTCTACTACAAAGACTGAATGGCCGACGACTCCGAACCGCCCGCAACCCGGCGGTGGCCGCACGTGCTGCGGCTCGTGCTGTTCGTCGCGGCCCTGCTGACGCTGTTCTACCTCGTTGCGGTGTCCAAGGTCATCGATCCGGCCGGTGTGCGCGCCGCGGTATCGGCGACCGGCCCCGCCGCTCCCCTGGTTTACGTCGTGGTGTCAGCGGGATTGGCCGCCGTGTTCGTTCCGGGCCCGCTGCTGGCCGCCGGCAGCGGCGTGTTGTTCGGGCCGCTGGTGGGCACGTTCGTCACTCTCGGTTCGACGGTCTTGACGGCCGTCATCGCCGCCCTGCTGGGCAGGCGAGCGGGTCGCGACAGTGCCCGGGCTCTGCTCGGCCCCGACTGGTCGGCCCGCATCGATTCGCAGATCCAGCGCCGCGGCCTATGGGCAGTGGTCGGACAGCGGTTCGTGCCGGGCATCTCCGATGCGCTGGCGTCCTACGCATTCGGCGCGTTCGGAATGCCGTTGTGGCAGATGGCGGTTGGAGCGTTCGTCGGATCCGCACCGCGCGCCTTCGTGTATACCGCGCTGGGCGCGTCGATTTCGGACCTGTCCTCGCCGCTGGGCTATACCGCTATCGCCGTGTGGTGCATCACCGCGATCATCGGCGCGTTCGCCGCCCACCGCGGGTATCGCGGCTGGCGTGGGCGACGCGGGGGCGGGCCCCTCCCCGGGGGTGAGGAGGGACCCACTCCCGGTTAGCGCCCGCTGTGTCCGCGGCCACGCGGCTTGTGCTGGTGCTTCGGGCCGGCCGAGGCCGACTTGCCGTCCTTCGTGGTGGACGATGCAGAAGGCTTGTGCTGCACCGGCTTTGCCGATGCCTTGGTGTCCGTCGGCGCCTTGGTGTCGGTCGGTGCCGACGGATCGGCCGTTTCCGGCTTATCGGTCGCCGGCTTGTCCGTCGTCACCGTCGTCTCGACGGTGGCCGACGCGGCGGGCAGTTCTTTCGTCTTCACCGCCGCAGCCGTCGTGGTGGCGGCCGGCTTCAGGGCCGCTGCAATCTGGTGTGCCAGTGTCTGCAGAGTCGAAATGGGGCCTGCGGCATTGAGGATGATTCCGCCGTCTGGTCCGATCGAAATTCCACTCGCGGAGAACAGTCCTCCAGCCAGCACCGACAGCCCCGGACTGACAAGGGGCCCCAGGTCGGGTCCGAAGCCGCCGTTGAGTACACCGTCGAGAATCGTGGCGGGACCGGTGAGGATGGCGTTGACGACCTGACGCGGGTCGCCGGTGCGGACAGCGTCGATGACGTTCTGGGTGGCGGCGCCGGCAGCCCCCAGGCCGCTGATCACCGGTCCGAGTAAGCCGACGACGTAGAGTCCATCCTGCAGCGGATCCCGGAATACCCCGGCAACGTTGATCAGGTTCTGAATGGGCTGGGTGACGAACTGCTCGACGGCGGGCAGCAGGTTTATCAACGGCAGGCCCACTGCCACCGGGACGGTCAGCAGAGCGTTGGTTGCCGCCTCCACATTGCCCGCGGCAAGCGAGGTAAGCACCGTCTTCAACAGGTCGGGTGACGTCTTCGTCAGCGCGGTGAAAAGTCCGTTGCCCGCGTCGCCCAAGGCTGTCCCGAGCGCGCTGAGGCTCGCGGTCTGGTTCGCGACGATCTGTTTCAGCACCTCACCGGGGTCGGCCGCGTCGACAAGGGCCTGAAGGTTGGTACGCGCCGCCTCGAAGACCTCTCTGTAGGAGTCGATCGGGCTGACTGCCGCCGCGAGGCTCGCGTCGAAATGGACCGCGGGCAGGTGAATGTGTGACACCGGTGGCGCGATCGGAGAGGCGGCGATGACGCCGGCGCCGAGCAGCGCCATACTCGCCGTGACGGAGGAACGAACAGCACGTTGCATGAGGAATCCCGAGATGTTGAGGTTGTACTGACATTCGGGAACCTACTGCCGGGTAAGTTCGGCTGACCATCACACAAATTGATGAGATCGTCAGCGAGATCGCCCTGGGCTGTGGCTACGGAACCAGTTGCGCCCGATCGCAGTGGCGTTCATGGCGTTGGCGAGCTGCACCCGCGAACGAACCCCCATCTTGCGGAACACCGCACGTAGATGCGTGTTCACCGTATGGACCGACACGCCGAGAGTGGATGCTACGGATTGGTTCGTGTGGCCCTCACTCACCAGCTGGGCGACCCGCTCCTCGGCCTTGGTGAGGCTCTCCCCGCTGCCGGTGGGTGCACCGGCCCTGCTCAAGTTGCGTTCCACACCGGGTAGATAGAAGTTCGCTCCGAGCTCGGCATAGCGGTCCCACGCTTCGGTCAACGCCACCGCCGCGGTGTGCCGGTCGCCCTGGTCGACCAGGACGGCACCGTAGTCGGCCAGCGCCCCCGCCAACAAGAACGAGCGCGGTGACTCACGAAGGATCTTGACCGCGCTGCGCAGCGTTCCTGCGTCACCGGTGACGAATCCCTCGACTTGCAGCGCCACGCCCTCGAAGCTGGCCACGCCGGGATTGCGTTCGGCAGCGGTTCTGGCACGTTCGACTGTCTGCCAAGCGAATTCGTCGTCAGCAGCGGCGATCGCGATGCCCGCTTGTACCCGCAGCAGCTCAGGACTCCTCGGCCACCACGACCTCGACCGCGCCAGTGAGTCCATCAGCGGCTTGAGGATTTGCACGCTGTCCTCGAATCGGCCTTCGGCTCCTGCTAATCGACCTTTGATCAATAAGGTCGGAGCCTTGCGGAAGGCATCGTCGGCCTGCCTGGTCTCCTCGGCAGGCCGAAGCCGTTCCCGGGCCAATGCCAAATCACCACGGATCACCGCGACGACACTGCCGATCAGCCAGGCCTCGAATTTGTGGACATAGGTGCCCATTTCGTCGCACAGGCGGATCACCGTCATCGCGCCGGCGTCGGCCTCGGCGAAGCGTCCGAGCTTGAAGTCCTGCAGGAGTTGGGCGAACACGAGCGACGGCAGGCTGTGGTCGTGGCGCTGATGTACACGAGCGAGCAGGTCCTCGGCCTCGTCGAACCGGTCGAGTTGCTGCAGCGCGAGGACCTCGCCGGCCAGGTACGTCGTGCCGCCCAGCGCGCGCAGAGCGCGGTAATGCCTGCGGGCCGACCCGTGCCGGCCTTCGGCGGTGTCGGCTTCGGCGAGGGCCTCCAAGGCCAGGAGTTGAGTCCGCTCGTCGCCCAGCGCGCGGCCGCGTGCCAGGGCTGCTTCGGCGGCTTCGGTGGCCGCCTTGGCAGTGCCTGCACGGGTGAGCACCAAAGCCTCGGCCGCGGCGAGGCGGGCCTGCAGCTGTGGTGACACCGCGCGACGATCCTGCACGTCGACAATCCGGCGATCTATCTCGCCAAGCTGACCCATCAGCCAAAGCGCTTGAGCAGCAAGAGATTGCAGACGAGCCCGGGTTTCAGCATCGGATGTCTCCATCAGGAGCGCGTCGATGACCGTCACAGCGTCGCTGCCGCGCTGGGCGCGGATGAGAATTTCGGCGCACTGTTCGCCGATCTCCATACGCCGCGGGTCCTTGTGATCGAGCAATCCGAATGCTTCGACGATCAGCGGCGCGGCGACCGCGGGCATGGTCAGCGACGTCTGCGCGGCAGCACCGCACAGGATCTGCACCACCTCGTGGTCGCCTGGTCGGGCAGCGGCGCGCGCGTGCGGCGCTGCGGCGACCACGCCCCTGCCCGACGACACCAGATATCGGGCACACCGCAGGTGCAGAGCGCGCCGGACCGCTGCGGGAACCGTCTCGTAAACAGCTTCCCTGATCAGGTCGTGGGCGAAGGCGATGTGGTCGCGATCCTCAGCCAGCAAGCCGCGCGCGTGAGCCTCACGCCGCTGCGCCGTGATTGCCGCAACGGACCGGCCGGCAAGCAACTCGGCCGCGTCGGACAGGTCGAGCGGCCGGCCCCAAACAGCCGCGCATTCGACCAGCTCGGCGGTTTCTGTACTGAGCGAACGCAACCGGCTCTCGATCGCATCGGCAAACGCCGGCGGGATGTCGTCGGTCTCCGCCCCGGCACTGCGCGCCGCCGCCACCCCTGATAGCAGCTGGACTGCGAGAAAAGGGTTGCCGCCCAACGCATGTAGGCGCCGATGCGTCAGACCCTCGGCCGGACCGCCCAGATGATCGAGTGCCAGCGCGTCCAGCTCGGCGCCGGTCAGTGGTCCCAGCACCACGTCGTGCCGCTCGACGTCGTCGAGGGCACCGGGCGGCTCGCCGCCGACGTCGCGGCTGGCGGT
Source organism: Mycolicibacterium rhodesiae (assembly GCF_002086695.1). Lineage (GTDB taxonomy): Bacteria > Actinomycetota > Actinomycetes > Mycobacteriales > Mycobacteriaceae > Mycobacterium > Mycobacterium rhodesiae. Next base: position 133,778 of record NZ_MVIH01000012.1, on the reverse strand, counting down.
CAGCCAGACCACCGGCGCTTCGGCGAGACGGCCGGGCAACGTCTCGAGGGCGAATCGGGTTACCGGGTCCGCCCACTGAGCGTCGTCGACGACGATCAGGACGGGACTGCGGGGCGAGATCTCGGCGAGCAGCGAAGCGATGCGGTCGATGAGCCACACCGGCTGGTGATGAAGTGGCGCGAGGCCCGCGAACGTGTCGGCGTCCAGCAGGGGCTGCGAGCCCGACCGCAGCGCGACCAGCAGCGGGGCGCCTGCCGAGATCTGATCCAACTCCTCAGCCTTGCCGAAACCCACCGCGAAACCGGCCGCGGCCGCCTGCCGGGCGACCGCCTGCAGCATCGTGCTCTTGCCAATGCCGGGCTCGCCGCGCAGACAGATCACACAGCCTTGCCGCACGTCGCCGGCCCGCCGCAGCAGTGTCGCCACGGCGGCCAGTTCGGCATTCCGGCCTCTCAGGACGGGTCGCGCCATCGACGGCCCGACCCGGTGCAACGTGTCATTTCTCTTAGCAACCCCCGAAGAGCCGCATCGCTTCCCGCACCGCGGAATACTGGCTGACATGGCTGATCGCAACGTCCTGGGCGGCCCCCTCGAACCCTGCGGAACCGATCCGATGACGGGTTTCTACCGCGACGGCTGTTGTTCGACCGGCCCGGAGGACGCCGGCAGGCACACCATCTGTGCGGTGGTGACCGCCGACTTCCTCGCCCATCAGCGCTCGATAGGCAACGACCTGTCGACCCCGATGCCGCAGTACCGGTTTCCCGGCCTGACGCCCGGCGACCGGTGGTGTGTCACCGCGCTGAACTGGCTACGCGCCCACACCGACGGGCACGCCGCACCGGTCGTACTGGCCTGCACTCACGAACGGACGCTGGACGTGGTGCCGCTGGAGACCCTGCAGGAGTACGCCGTCGACGTGCCCGACGATCTGGGCGCGCTGTAGCTCCGAGGTCGCCGTCGACCGGGGGTCACGCCGAACGCACCTGGAACGCCGTTACCGACCTCACACATGCGGCCCTCAGTCTGGTATGACTATCTAAGTATTTTTGCCGCACGGGAGGATCAGCACCGAGGTGCCCAGCTGGGGCGTTGAGCCGAAGGGGGCCTGGTGAGCACCCCTATCGAAGAACGCGTGCTCCACGACGAGCCGCCGCAGCGTGCGGCGCTGGCCAAGTGGATCCGCCGCTTGGCGGTGCCGATCATCCTGGGCTGGCTCGGGCTGATCGTGGTACTGAACGTCTCGGTTCCGCAGCTGGAAGAGGTCGGCAAGCTGCGAGCGGTGTCGATGTCGCCGAAGGAGGCGCCGTCGGTCATCGCGATGATGCGCTCGGGCAAGGTCTTCGAGGAGTCCGACTCCGACAGTTCGGCGATGATCGTGCTGGAAGGCGACCAGCCCCTCGGCGAAGCCGCGCACAACTTCTACAACGAGATGATCGCCGCGCTGCGGGCCGACACCACGCATGTGCAGCACATCCAGGACTTCTGGGGTGATCCGCTCACCGAAGCCGGGGCGTTGAGCGCGGACTCGAAAGCCGTCTACGTGCAGGTGGCGCTCGCCGGAAACATGGGCGAGACGCTGGGCAACGATTCGGTCGAGGCGGTCCAGAAGATCGTCAAGGGCTTGTCACCGCCGCCGGGCGTCAAGGTCTTCGTGACCGGCGGCCCCGCGTTGCAGGCCGACCAGCAGCACGCCGGTGACAAGAGCATCCGGATCATCGAGCTGACCACCATCGGCGTGATCGTCATCATGCTGTTGTTCTTCTATCGGTCGTTCATCACCGTCGGGCTGGTCCTGGTGATGCTGATCCTGGGCCTGACGGTGACCCGCGGTGCCGTCGCCTTCCTGGGCTATCACAACCTCATCGGCCTATCGCCGTTTGCGACACAGCTATTGGTGACCTTGGCGATAGCGGCGACAACGGACTACGCGATCTTCCTGATCGGGCGATATCAGGAGGCCAGATCGGTCGGCGAGAGCCGCGAGGACGCCTACTACACGATGTACCACGGCACCGCGCACGTGGTGCTGGGCTCGGGCATGACGATCGCCGGCGCGACGTTCTGCCTGTCCTTCACCCGGCTGCCCTACTTCAAGTCGCTCGGTGTTCCACTGGCCGTCGGCATGGTGGTTGCGGTGGTGTCGGCATTGACCCTTGGCGCGGCGATCGTCACGGTGGCCAGCCGTTTCGGTCTGCTCGAACCCAAGCGGGCGATGCGGATTCGGTTCTGGCGCCGACTCGGTGCGGCCGTCGTGCGCTGGCCCGCGGCCATCCTGTTCTCGACGGTGATGATCGCTCTGATCGGGCTCATCACCCTGCCGGGCTACCAGCCGAACTACAACGACCGCAAGTACCTGCCTGCCGACCTACCGGCCAACGAGGGTTTCGCCGCCGCCGAGCGGCACTTCCCCATCGCTCGGATGAACCCCGAGATGCTGCTGCTGGAGACCGACCAGGACGTGCGCAACTCCGCCGACTTCCTGGTGATCGAGAAGATCAGCAAGGCGATCGCCAAGGTACCGGGAATCGGCCGGGTGCAGTCGATCACACGCCCCGCCGGTAAACCGTTGAAATACAGCACGATTCCGTCCCAGATGAGCATGGGCGGCACCAACCAGACGATGAACCGGTCATACATGCAGGACCGGATGGCCGACATGCTGGTGCAGGGCCAACAGATGCAAGACACCATCAACACGATGACGCAGATGATCACGCTGATGCAGGAATTGAGCGGCGTCACTCACGACATGGTGGGCAAGACCGACAAGACGGCGCAGGACATCGCGGAGTTGCGTGACCACATCTCCGACTTCGACGACTTCTTCCGCCCGATCCGCAGCTACCTGTACTGGGAGCCGCACTGCTACGACATCCCGCTGTGCTGGGCGACGCGGTCGGTCTTCGACACTCTCGACGGCGTGGACAAGATGACCGACGACATCCAGCAACTGTTGCCGGACATGCACGCACTCGATGCCGTTATGCCGCAGATGATTCCGCTGATGAACTCGTCGATCGAGTCGATGAAGCGGATGCGCATCATGATGCTGACCCAGCAGGCCACCCAGGCCGGCCAGCAGGATCAGCAAGCCGCCTTGAGTGAGAACCAGGCGGCGATGGGCGCCGCCTTCAATGATTCGCTGAACGACGACACGTTCTACCTGCCGCCGGAGATCTTCGACAACGACGAATTCAAGCGCGGCATAAAGAATTTCATTTCCCCGAACGGCCACGCCGTCCGGTTCATCATCTCCCACGAGGACGACCCGTTGTCGGCCGACGGCATCAACCGCATCGACGCCATCAAGAACGCCGTCTTCGAAGCCATCAAAGGCACACCGCTGGAAGGCTCGAAGGTCTACCTCGGTGGCACCGCATCCGCCTTCAAGGACATGCAGGAGGGCAACAAGTACGACCTGTTGATCGCCGGGGTGGCCGCCCTGTCGCTGATCTTCATCATCATGCTGCTGATCACCCGGGCCATCGTGGCCGCAGCGGTGATCGTCGGCACGGTCGTACTGTCGCTCGGGGCGTCCTTCGGGCTGTCGGTGCTGCTGTGGCAGCACATCCTGGGCATCGAGCTGCAGTTCATGGTCATGGCGATGGCCGTGATCATCTTGCTGGCCGTCGGCGCCGACTACAACCTGCTGCTGGTCGCCCGGATGAAAGAAGAGATACCCGCCGGCATCAACACCGGCATCATCCGCGCGATGGGCGGCAGCGGGTCCGTGGTGACCGCGGCCGGCCTGGTGTTTGCCTTCACCATGATCTCGATGTCGGTGAGCGCCATGGTGGTGGTGGCCCAGGTGGGCACGACGATCGGACTCGGCCTGCTGTTCGACACCCTGGTGGTGCGCGCATTCATGACTCCGGCGATCGCAGCGTTGATGGGCCCATGGTTCTGGTGGCCGCAGATCGTACGGCCCAAACCGCTGTCGAAGCGTCCGCACGGTCAATTGCTGCGCTAGCTGTCCCGCGTTCTGCTATGACTGGACGCCGTGGGGACTCAGACCGAGGTACCGCACCGGCGGGGTGAGGCCTCCGTCGAGCCGAAACCCGGGGTGGCCCGCTGGATCCGCCGCCTGGCGATACCGATCATCCTCGGCTGGCTTGCTGTCATCGGGGCGCTGACCGTCTTCGTGCCGCCGCTGGACGTCGTCGGTGAGATGCGGGCGGTGTCGTTGTCGCCGAAGGAATCCCCGTCGGTGATCGCCCTGATGCGCAGCGGCAAGGTCTTCGAGGAGTCCGATTCCGACAATGCCGTGATGATCGTCCTCGAGGGGCAGCGGCCTCTCGACGCCGCCGCCCGGAATTACTACGACGAGCTGATCACCACGCTGCGCGCGGACACCACGCACGTCCAGCACATTCAAGACTTCTGGGGCGATCCGCTGACCGAGGCCGGCGCACTGAGCTCGGACGGGAAGGCCGTCTACGTGCAGGTGGCGCTCGCCGGGAACATGGGTGAGTCACTGGGCAACGCGTCGGTCGCGACGGTCCAGAGGATCGTGAAGGACCTGCCCGCGCCGCCGGGAGTCAAGACGTTCGTGACCGGCGGTTCGGCGATGCAGACCGACCAGCAGAAAGAAGGTGGGCGAAGCATCCAGGTGGTGAAGATCGCCACCGTCGCCGTCATCATCTGCATGCTGCTGTTCTTCTACCGGTCAATCGCCACCGTCGGCATCGTCCTGGTGATTCTCGTCATGGGACTGTCGGTGACCCAGGGCGCGATCGCATTCCTGGCTTGGCACAACCTGATTGGCTTGACGACGTTCGTCACGCAGATCCTGGTACCCCTGGCGCTCGCGGCGACGACGGACTACGCCATCTTCCTCATCGGCCGCTATCAAGAAGCCCGCGTGGCCGGGCAGGACCGAGAGTCGGCCTATTACACGATGTTTCGGGGCACCGCGCATGTGGTGCTGGCTTCCGGCATGACGATTGCCGGCGCGACGTGCTGCCTGACGTTCACCCGACTCCCCTACTTCCACACGCTGGGCATCCCGCTTGCCGTCGGCATGGTTGTCGCGGTGTTTTCCGCGTTGACGCTCGGACCGTCGGTCGTGACGGTGGCCAGCCATTTCGGTCTGCTGGAACCCAAGCGCGCGATGCGAATTCGGTTCTGGCGCAGGCTCGGAGCGGTGGTGGTGCGCTGGCCCGGGTGGGTGCTGTTTCTCACCGTCTTCATCGCGTTGATCGGGCTGATCGCACTGCCCGGCTACCGGCCCAACTATGACGACCGCAAGTACCTGCCCGCCGACCTGCCGGCCAACGAGGGTTTCGCGGCGGCTGAGCGGCACTTCCCCGTCGCCCGGATCAATCCGGAACTCTTGCTCATCGAGACCGGTCAGGACCTGCGTAACCCGGCCGACTTCCTGGTGCTCGAGCGGATCACCAAGGCCGTCACCAGGGTTCCCGGCATCGGCCGGGTCCAGTCCATCACGCGTCCCGACGGAAAACCTTTGAAATACAGCACTATTCCGGCTCAGATGAGTATCAGCGGCTCACTGCAGACGATGAATCGGTCCTACCTGGAAGACCGCATGGCCGAAATGCTGGTACAGGGTGAGGAGATGCAGAACACCATCAACACGATGACGCAGATGATCGGTTTGATGGAGCAGCTCAGCGCAACGACTCACGACATGGTCGGCAAGACCGAGCAGACCGCGGTGGACATCGCGGCCTTGCGCGACCACATCTCCGACTTCGACGACTTCTTCCGCCCGCTCCGCAGCTACCTGTACTGGGAACCGCACTGCTACGACATCCCGCTGTGCTGGGCGACGCGGTCGACCTTCGACGCTCTCGACGGCATCGACACCATGACCGATGACATCGCGCGATTGGTCCCCGACCTACGCGATCTCGATTCGATTATGCCGCAGATGATTCCGCTGATGCGAGCGTCCATCGAGTCGATGAAGCGAATGCGGATCATGATGCTGACGCTGCAGTCCACCCAGTCCGGCATGCAGGATCAGATCGCCGCGATGAACGACGGCTCGTCGGCCATGGCTGCCGCGTTCAACGACTCCCTGAACGACGACACGTTCTACGCACCGCCGGAGATCTTCGACAACGACGAGATCAAGCGCGGCATGAAGAACTTCATCTCCCCCAACGGCCATGCGGCGCGGTTCATCATCTCCCACGAGCAGGACCCGATGTCGGCCGAGGGCATCAACCGCATCGACGCCATCAAGAACGCCGTCTTCGAAGCCATCAAAGGCACACCGCTGGAAGGTTCGAAGGTCTACCTCGGCGGTACCGCATCGGCGTTCAAGGACATGGAGGAAGGCAACTCCTACGATCTCCGGATCGCCGGACTGGCGGCGCTGTCGCTGATCTTCATCATCATGCTGCTGATCACCCGCGCTCTGGTCGCGGCGGCCGTGATCGTCGGCACGGTGGTGCTGTCGCTCGGAGCGTCCTACGGATTGTCGATTCTGCTCTGGCAGCACATCCTCGGCATGCCGCTGCAGTTCATCGTGATCGCGATGGCAGTCATCATCTTGTTGGCGGTCGGCGCCGACTACAACCTGCTGCTGGTCGCCCGGATGAAAGAAGAGATACCGGCCGGCATCAACACCGGCATCATCCGCGCGATGGGCGGCAGCGGGTCGGTGGTCACCGCGGCCGGCCTGGTGTTCGCGTTCACGATGATGGCGATGTCCGTCAGCAGCATGAAAGTCATCGCCCAGGTCGGCACGACGATCGGACTCGGCCTGATGTTCGACACCCTCGTCATCCGGGCCTTCATGACGCCGGCAATCGCCGCACTGCTCGGGCGGTGGTTTTGGTGGCCGCGCGTCGTGCGACCGCGGCCGCTGTCCACGCGACCGCACGGGGAACTGCTGCGTTAGGAATGAGGCCGCCGAGGCCGCTGAGACTCCTGTGACGTAGCTTTTCAGGCGGCCGTCCGACACCCCGGAGAGGGCGTCGTCCGATGTCGCCGCGATCGCCTATCTTGGACCGTCCAACCAACTTCATCGAGGGGGAAACAGCGTGGAGGACGAGACCGGCTTGTCGGCCGCCGACCTCCTCGAGATCAACCGCGAGATCCAGGGCTCCCCCACGATCCGGCTGCTGGCCGCGCTCAACCTGGGCGGTTACGCCACCCTGATGGAGCGCCACCTCAGCGAGGGCGAGATCAGCGAGACCGAGTTGGTCGTGCGACTCGAGCGCGACCTCGACGAACTGGGCCGGCCCGGTGGCGAACAATCCGGCCTGGGCCTGATCAAGAGCTGGGCCAGCCAGGGTTGGCTGCACCGGGTGGCCGACCAGCGCAGCGGCATCGAGCGCAACCTCTGCTACCTCACCCAGGACGCCCGCCGGGCGCTGGACTTCCTGCGCGGGCTGCGCCGCCAGGACACCATCGCCACCGGCGGCTCGATCAACGGCATCGCCGCACGGCTCAAGCAGATCGCCCTGCGTGTCGGCAACGACCCTGTCCGCATCCGCGCCGGCATCCAGGCCGAGATCGCCGCCCTGCACGCCGAGCTCGATGCGCTGGAACGCGGCGAGGACCTGGACCGCTCCACCGATGTCGATATGACCGACATGTATGACGAAGCCCACGCCATCGCGCTGCAGATGGAACGGCTGATCACCGACATCGGCCAGTACGGCACGATGATCGAGCGGGCCACCGCGGCTCTCGACGAGCCGATCGACAGCAACCTGGCCTACCGCGACCGGCAGCGCCAGATGTACGCCGACTACCAGGCCGCCTGGGACTCGCAGGGTCGCGATTCGCACCGTGCCTTCCTGCGGATGATCAACGACCCGGACCAGCGCGCGGAGTTCGAGGCCGACGTCGCCGCCGTCGCCCATGCGCTGCCCGCCCTCGACCCGGCGCTGCGCAAGGTGATGGCGGGGTTCTTCGAGCTCGTCGGCCAGCAGATCGACGAGGTGGAACGTATCCAGCAGCGCTGTGCACAGCGGGTCAAGCGGTTCACCGCGTTCGGGACCCTGGAGCAGAGCCGCGGTGTGGCCCGTCAGCTGAGCGACGCGATCGGCGCCGCTCGCGCCCTGCTCAAGAGCTCGCTGATCGACTCGCGGCTCGACATCGAACTTCCCCTGGCTCGGCACGCCATCAGTTCGGTTGGCGCACTGAGCTTCCGGATCGGCGACCTGTCGAACCCCAAGCCCGCTCAGGCAGCTGAAGGCGAGCTGGACCTGACCAGTTTCGCCGCGCTGACGACGCAGGTCGACGCCCCGGCGATGTCGGAGATGATCAACACCGCCCTCGATAGCGGCCCGGTGTCGCTGCCCGCCGCTGTGGAGATGCTCGACGCGGCGTATCTGGGTCACGTCATCGTGTTGTGGTCGTGGGCGCTCAAACAACCCGACGCCCCGAAGACCGCCAAGCCGGTGACCGTACGGTTCCAGTCGCTGGACGGACGGGACCGTGAGATGGAGGTTCCGCACTTGATCTTCACCGAACCGATCTCCAGCTTGTTGGGAGCCAGCGCATGACGACCACCGACGCCGACATCGACTTCAGCTCACTACCTCAAGTCGACCAGACCGCGCGCACCCCGCATCAGCGGCGCCCGCGCTTCGACGGCGATGTGAGCGAGCTGCCCGACCGAGCGTGCTGGGCGCTGCAGCAACTGCTGACCCGCCGCTACATCAGCGCCGAGGCCGATGCCGACCTGTACAGCTGGGTGCTGGAATACCGTGCGCAACTGTCGGTGCGGCTCTCCGAGCTCGACCTGATGTTGCGTGTGGTGGATGGCAGTGACGTCGCGTTCGTCGAGCAGGCCCGTTACGAATCTGCCAGGGGCGCCAAGCTTTTGCGTCGCGAGCCGCTGGGTACCTACGACTCGATCCTGGCGCTGCACCTGGCGCAGATGTCGCGTGCCGCCGGTGGCCAGGCCGTGTTGATCAGCCGCGAGGAGGTGCACGGGCTGTTTTCCGGTGTCCTCAACGACGTCGACCGTGACACCGTGACCTTCACCGCCCGCATCGACGCGGCGATCGCACGGCTCGCCGGACTGGAGATCCTGCGCAAGACCCGCGACGACGAAGACAGCTACACCGTCAGCCCGGTGATCAACGCCGTGATGACCGCATCGGTGATCGCCGAATTGCAGCAGCAGTTCGAAATGCTGCTGTCCGGTGGCGCATCCCCGGACAGCGATGAACAGGAGACCGCGCTCGATGGCTGAACAGTTCCACTTGTCGCGGCTGCAGGTCATCAACTGGGGTGTTTTCGACGGCTATCACGACATCCCGTTCAGTGAAGGCGGCGCGCTGATCGCCGGAGCCTCCGGAAGCGGGAAATCCTCCCTGCTGGATGCGATTTCGCTGGGATTCCTGCCGTTCAACCGCCGCAACTTCAACGCCTCCGGTGACAACACCGCGGCGGGATCCAGCGCAGGCCGCCGCACGGTCGACAAGTATGTGCGCGGGGCGTGGGGCCAGCGCAGTGACGGCGGCGCCAGCAAGGTGATGTACCTGCGCGGGGACGGCACGGCATGGTCGGCCATCGCGGTCAGCTACCGCAGCAACACCGGGCGCACGGTCACCGGCCTGGTGCTCAAATGGCTGACCGGCGAGTCCCGCTCGGACTCGTCGAGCCGGTTTGTGCTGGCCGACGGCGATCGTGACATCGAGGACGTCTGTAACCGTTGGGCAGCAGGGCGTTTCGACTCCGGGGTGTTCAAAGACGACGAGTGGCGGTTCTCCACCAAGGTCGAGTCGCAGTACCTCGCCCAGTTGTACGCCACCATCGGCATCCGGGCCTCCGATGCCGCACAGCAGCTGCTCGGCAAGGCGAAGTCGCTGAAAAGCGTTGGCGGGCTTGAACAGTTCGTTCGCGAGTTCATGCTCGACGAGCCGAGTAGCCTGACCCGGCTGCCCGAGGCGCTCAAGCAGATCGATCCGCTGGTGGAGGCCCGCGAACTGCTGGCCGTCGCCCAGAAGAAGCGCAAGATTCTCGGCGATATCGAGAAGATCCAGCAGCGCTACGCCTCCGAGTCCTCCGATCTGGGCATCATCGATCTGGTGGATCAACCGATGGTCCGCGCCTATACCGACCATGTCCGGCTCACGCAGTGCGGGCCGCAGATCCAGTCGCTGGACGCCACCATCGACCAACTCGGCAACGAGTACGAAGACGTCACCCGCCAGCTGAATCTGGCCAAGGCCGAGGGTGATTCGCTCAACGCACAGATCAGCGGATCCAGTGCCAGCCTGGGGCCGCTGCAGTCGCAAGTGGCCGGCGCCGAGGCGCAGGCCGAACAGGTGTCACGGCGCCGTGCGGCCTACGAGGCGATGCTCGCCGCCCAGGACATCGACGTACCGGACACCGCCGACGAGTTCTGGAACTTGCGTGAGGAACTCGCCACCGAGGTCACCGAGCTGCTGGCGAAACTGGACCGGGGCCGCGAGGCGTCGACCGACGCGGAGTACGCGCAGAAGGCAGCCCGGATCACCCGCGATGACGCCGCCAAGGAACTCAAGCGCGTTGAGCACGTCGGGTCGGCGCTGCCCGAGTTCGCGATCACCATGCGCGAACACATCTGCGCGGCAGTCGGTGTCGACCCCGGTGAGCTGCCCTACATCGCCGAGCTGATGGACCTTCGGCCCGACCAGAGCCGGTGGCGGGTGGCCGTGGAGAAGGTGCTGCGAGGCGTGGGTCTGCGGCTGCTGGTACCCGATGACCGGTACTCGGCGGTGCTGCGATTCGTCAACGAGACCAATATGGGCGGACGGCTGCAGCTGCACCACGTCCGCGCCTCGCTGGTCGGCGCGGAACCGGTCGACGCCGAGCCGAACACGTTGGCCGGCAAGCTGTTTGTCGTCGACCCGATGCATCCGTGCGCGGCCGAGGCCGCCGACGTCGTCGCCGCTGCGGGCGACCACATCTGCGTGGATACCCCGGATGTGTTCTCCCGGTTCCGCCGCGCGGTCACCGACACGGGCCTATACAAGGACTCCGAGCGGCTCGCCATCAAGGACGACCGTCGTCCCCTCAAACAGGCCGACTACATCTACCAGGGTGACGTCAGGGCGAAGATCGACGCACTGACCGTCGATCTCGCCAATGCCGAAGAGCTGTACCAGCAAGCGCGCCGCAAGGCCGACGAGATCGCCGCGCAGCGTCAGCAGTGGCGGGATCGGGCCGCGGCGTGCAAGGCGATCTGTGAACAGTTCCCGCAGTGGAACCAGGTCGACAGTGACACCGCCGACGGGCACGCCGACCGGCTGCGCGAGCAGTTCGAGCTCCTGCTGGCCGACAACCCGGACATCGAGGCGCTGACCGCGCGCGCCGACGAGTGCTGGGAGGAGATCCAGACGCTGATGACGCGGCGCGGTGCCATCCAGACCCGTCGCGACGACCTGGACGCCCGGCGCACCCAGCTGCTGGAACTGCAGGACCGGCTGGCGCCCGCGTTCGTCTCCGAACCGCTCACCGAGCTGCTGAACCGCTACGCGGCTCTCGTGCCGGTGGCGTTGGAGGTACTCAATCCCGAGCCGCACCGCGAAGCGGTGTTCAACACCATTCGCCGCGAGCGCGAGCAACTGCGTGAAAGCCGCAGGCGCTCATACGATGAGCTGGCTCGGATCCTGAACACATTCGACACCGCGTTCCCCGACGCGATTCCCAACGACAGCGATGTGTTCGACGAGCGGGTGCACGACTACGTGGCACTGTGCCGGCATATCGACGAGCGTGAACTGCCCGAGGCCTATGACCGGATGATGCGCTTGGTCACCGAGCAGGCACCCGACGCGATCCTCACGCTGCACCGGGTGGCCGAGCAGGAGGCACGGCGGATCAGCGAGCAGATCGACCGGGTCAATACCGGCCTTGGCGCGGTCGAGTTCAACAGCGGTACCCGGCTGACGCTGCGGGCCACGCCGCGCAGTCTGACGGCGGTGGCCGAGCTGACCGAGATCGTGCGGGCGATCTCACGGCGCATCGCCGAAGTGGGTCTCGGTGACAAGCAGGCGATCCTGGATCAATATGCCGACATCTTGCGGCTGCGCAACCGGCTGGCGTCCACGGCGCCGGAGGACAAGGCGTGGACCCGCGACGCGCTGGACGTCCGTAACCGATTCACGTTCGACTGCGCCGAGTGGGATGTCCGCTCCGAGGAGTTGATCCGCACGCACAGCAACGCGGGCGACAACTCAGGTGGCGAGCAGGAGAAGCTGATGGCGTTCTGCCTCGCCGGGGCACTGAGCTTCAACCTGGCGAGTCCCGAGAGTCAGGACAACAAGCCGGTTTTCGCGCAGCTGATGCTCGATGAGGCGTTCTCGAAGTCGGACCCGCAGTTCGCCCAACAGGCGCTGCAGGCGTTCCGCAAGTTCGGTTTCCAGCTCGTCATCGTGGCCACCGTGCAGAACGCCACGACGATTCAGCCCTACATCGACAGCGTGATCATGGTGTCCAAGACCGAAGCCACCAGTCGCAACGCCCGACCGGTGGCCACCGTGGTGTCCAAGACGATCTCGGACTTCACGAGCTTGCGTGCCGAGATGCGGAGTTCGGCCGCGCGGGAACGGGTGCCTGCGACCGTATAGTTGCGTCACCTCCGGGTTTCAGGGTACAAAGAGAGCCTGCGCGAGCCGAGCGCATTCTGGCGGGGGCCACCTGCCACCACCCCACCATCGTGATGGAAGTCGTTGCCGCCTGGACGAAGTCCGCACGTTGGGTGGACCCACGCTCGTCGTCGGCTTGGCCCTCGTCGTCATCCCTGGAGTCGACAAGGAGACCTACCCGTGAAGAGCATGGTGTTCGCTGCCGCGGCGTTGATGACGATCGGAACCATTGCCGCCAACGGCAACACCGCCCCGACCGAAGCCGTTGCGCTGGCGGGGTTCAAGCAGAACACCGGAGACTGCGATCCGAACTATTCCGGCGCCTGCGTCCCGATCGCCCGTGACGTCGATTGCGCGGGCGGCAGCGGAAACGGCCCCGCCTATGTGTCCGGTCCGGTGTACGTGATCGGCAAGGACATTTACGATCTCGACCGCGACGGGGACGGCATCGGCTGCCAGTCCTGACCGGAGATACCTGTCAATCCTCGACGCCTGGTCTTAGCCGCGCATCCCGTCGGTGGTGGGCGGTATTCGATCCATTCACCCGTGCCGCACCGTGCGTCAGGTGGCTCCCCGAGCGGTTGGGAGATCGACGGTCTCCCAGCCGATCCGGCTGGTGGCCACGATCACGTGGCGACACTGCTAGCTTCGGATTCTGTTGTTTACGAATGGATTCAACCGGTGCCGGCGTGTACGGCGTCGGCGGACCGTAGGGATCGACCGCGCCGGCGTACACCGGCGGGCCGCCGACCCCGAAGACACCTTGAGGCGTGGTGTGGAACGGCCTGTTCGCCGGGTCGCCGGTGATCATGGCGATTCCGTTGTCCCATCCGGTCGGTATCGCCGTCATGAAGTCGATGGTCGTCTTGATCAGATTTGGGCTGTAGAGATAGTTGGCCGGGGTCGGACGGCCTGGATTGATCGTGCGGTCGTAGCCTGCTTCGACCAGGACCCGTAGCGGTGGATCGAGTGTGGCCGCTATCGGCGGGCCGATGATCGGAATCTGCTCCAACGGCATCAATAGTGGAAGGGTCTGGGCGGGAATCAGATAGTAGGTCGTGTCCTGATGCTGGCCCTGGAGTTCAACGGCAGTCGCGGCGAAATAGGCGGTTTCGGGATGGAAGTACAGAAAGCCGAGTGCGACGTTGAGGTCGGCCACCACGTTGAGCGGGTTGGTCGGAAAATCTGATACCGGATCGTATTGCCGCGCAACGTCGACGGTTGTCAGTGGCGTGGGTTGCGGCGAATTGGTGGTCATCGCACCGTCGAACGTCACGCCGAAAACCGGTAGATAAGCGCCGACGAAGCGTTCGAGGATTCCGCCGTTGGGCCGGTTCGGATCGGAGGTGACGACGAAGCCGACGGTGGCGGCGGCCAGCGGATGCGCGATCAGATCGTATTTCTCTTTGGCGGCGACAGTCGCACTCTGCGAATATCCGTACACCACATAGGAAGTGTCGATCACGGTGCGCGGGCTGGTCGTGGTGAACGGCGGTTCCGTTACGGTGCAGGACTTTCCGCGCACGCACGCATCGAGGTTGGCGAGTCCGATTGCGACCGACGAGTCGAATGGCATGGCGTGCAGGCCGGTAGCGATCGGGAATTCCTCGGGGGTGTAGACCGCAACTTCCGCGCATCCAACGCTTCCCCCAGTGCACAGTCCCGACGGCGCCACGTATACGGCATCCGCCTTGTCCACGTAGTTTGCGATGTACTGCGTTGTGTCCTGCGGGACGCTCAGCGGGTGACCGGTGCCACCCATGATCAGTGCTGTTGCGGCCCAAGCGATAGCGACCGAGTTCAGCGGCATCAACGCCATGAGGAGCACGCCGCCGAGAGCGATTACGGTGGTTGCGATAGGTCGGCTCGCCTTGCACATGGCGACCCCCTTAAGTACCACTCAGATCTGACCAGCGTCGTGCCCGATCGGCTATGGCCTTTGGTCACTACTGACGCGGACCAACGGCAACTCATGCTTGGCGACGCGCCGTAACACAACGCACAAAGGTCAGGGGCGCAATGCCCCTGACCTTCTGCGGTAGGTGCTGAGTTACTTCAGGTTGGGCAGGTTCTGCTGGATTGCCGCGACCTGAGCCTTGCCCACGGCCTCGACGAAGTCCTGCGGCACCGGGTTGAGGTCGCCCGGTGCGCTGCTGAAGATCGCCACCACGACGGTGCGCTCAACCGTGAACAGCAGTGCGGCCATCGCCGACTTGCCGTCCACCGAAGTGCCGATCGTGACGGTGGCATCCGGGGTGACCGCGGGCAGCGGCACCGGGGAGCCGGTCACCTGGCTGGGCACGCTGTTCGCGGCGCCGGTCAGACCGGTCGCGGCCTGGGAGGGGTCGTCACTGATGATCACCGAGATGTTGATCGCGTCTGTACCGGAGGTGTAGGTCTGCGAGACGTCCGGCGGCGGCGGGGTCAGCGTCGTCTTCGGGGCGTCCCCCGCCCACGGGGTGTTGCCCACCTGCGGGATGTCGGCCGGCTTCACCAGCAGCGTCGCGTAGTCCGGCGTACCGGCCGGCGTCGTGTCCTCAGCACTGGTCGTGGCCGCAGCGGTGGTGGTCGACGTCGTCGTGGATGTCGTGGTGCTCGTCGTCGAGGACGACGACTTCTCCTCATCCTTGCCGCAGCCGGCTACGACCAGTCCGAGCGCGACGGCGGCCGCCGTCACCCGGACGATTGCTCGCGTGCGTACAGGATCCATGACAGCGAACTCCCCTCCGGCCACACCCCGACGGAGGGCCAAAGGGCAGCCTAAACGAGCCATGCTGCCGGTCTGCGTTTATTTGACTTATTCGTTACGAATCAGCCGTTGTGCGGCGTCACCAGGAACTTCTCGCCCGTCGCCCGCTTGACGTATTCGTTGAACGCGTCGGGCTTCAGCATGCCGGCGAGTGACACCTCGCGGGTGTAGTTGCTGGCGAATGTCGTGGTGAGTTCCGCGGCCACGCGGGCGCGCAACCGGCTGATCGTCTCGGCGCCGGCGGTCTTGAGGAACGGGGTCAGCAGCCAACCGCCGATCCCCCAGGACATCCCGAAGTTCCGGGTCAGCACGGTCGGGCTGGTGTCGAGCGCGCCGTAGATATAGACCTGCTTGTGGACATCCGATCCATAGCGCGAGTACTCCCCCGCTTTCGCGCTGGCCGCCACCTCCATGGCGTTGAGGATGTCACTCGCCAAGGTGCCACCGCCGGTGGCGTCGAATGCCAGAGTCGCCGACGTCGCCTTGAGTGCCTCCACCAGATCGGCGACGAACGACGGCGATGTCGAGTTCAGGACGTACTCGGCGCCGAGCGAGGTGAGCAGTTGTTCCTGCTCGGGCTTGCGGACGATATTGACCAGCGGAATGCCGTCCTTGGCGCAGATCTTGACCAGCATCTGCCCGAGATTCGATGCGGCCGCGGTGTGCACCAAGGCCGAATGTCCTTCGCGGCGCATGGTTTCCGTCATGCCGAGCGCCGTGAGCGGATTGACGAATGACGATGCCCCGTCGCGAGCCGTGGCTCCGTCGGGCAGGACCAGACACATCGGTGCGTCGACTACTCGGTATTGGGAGTACATCGCGCCGGCTGCGATCCCGACGGTTTTACCGATGAGGGCTTGGGCCGCTTCGGATGGCCCGGCGGCCACCACGGTGCCCGCACCTTCATTGCCCACCGGGAGGGACTTGTCGAGTCGCGCGGCGAGGCCGGCAAGGGAACGCTCCGGAATGGATGCGGTGACGACGGGACGTTCCGGCGTGCCCGCGACCGTCGCGGTGCTCATATCCGCGGTCGCGACCAGCAGGCCAAGGTCCGACGGGTTGATCGGTGATGCCTCGACCCGCACCAGCACCTGGTTGTCACCCGGCGTCGGAACGTCGACCTCGTGCAACGAGAGTTCGAGTTTGCCGTCGGACGTCACCAGCGAACGCAACTCGAGAGCCTTGTCGGGCAGATTTTCGACCATTGGGGGTGCCTCGTTTCTGACGATCGACGGTACAGATCATAGGAACGTCCAACGCCGGCCGGAACGTTCCGCTGATTCACACTTACGGCGGTGCGCGGCGTCACAGAAGTCGACGATTGAACCTTCGCTGATGGCGGGTATATAGCGCTGTACACCTGACCTGAACGGAAGGAACACTCATGGGCGACAGCGGACCCGAAGAAGCCGTCAAAGGCATCGTCGAAGACGTCAAGGGCAAGGCCAAGGAAGTCATCGGCATCGTCGCCGACAAGGACGACCTGCGGGAAGAAGGCCGCGCACAGCAGGACAAGGCTGACGCTGCCCGCGATGTAGCGAAGAAAGAGGCCGAAGCCGAAGCTGCTCGCACCGCGGAGCAGGCCGCCGAGGCTCGCCAGAAGGCCGCCGAATAATTCAGCTGTTGCGCGGGGATGCGTTGCGCCGCCGAGGTTTGCCGCACGACGCATCCCCAACTGCTGTTTGGGCGCCCGGTTTGAAAATGACAGATCCGGCAATTCCCTAGGCGCAGTACGACATCGCTACACACGCTCTACGAACGGATGAAACATGATTGTCCTCGGCATCATCCTGCTCTTGATCGGCTACTTCACCAGCCTGTCAATCCTCTACACCATCGGTGGCATCCTCGTCGTGGTCGGCGTTGTGCTGTGGATCCTCGGAGCAGTGGGGCGCCCGGTGGGTGGCCGGAAAGTCTGGTTCTAGCGCCGCGTCGCGGCGCGTGAGTGCCGCCGGGTCGCCCGGGGGCATTGATCGACTTCCGATGTCCCGAGACTCCGTGTACGCGGTGTCTCGGGACATCGTTTGCGTGTGGGACCTGCTTCAGTAGGGCGGGCGGGGCTCGAACCCGCGACCACTATTGCAGCGCAACGGGTTTGAGGAGCTCGGCTGCGTGAGCAGCGTCAAGATCTTCAGCTCGAACGGGCCTAGCCTTGGCCGGTAAGTTCGGCCGCGCCGTCGGAGAGCAGGTCGCTCAGCTCCTCTGCGTAGGCGAGGTGTTTTCTCAACTTTGCGACGCTCTGTTCGGCCTTGGAACGGCACCCTCGGAGAATGCCGGCTGCGGTCGCACGCTGTTCCTGCGACGTTGCGTCGCTGTTGAGGATGTCGAGCGAGTCGAGTAGGTCCTTCATTTCGGCGAGGGTGAACCCCAGCGGCTTCATGCGCCGAATTACCAGCAAGCGCTCGACATCGGCATCGGTGTAGAGGCGGAAGCCACCTGTCGAGCGAGCCGATGGTGTCACCAGGCCGACCTCGTCGTAGTGACGAACTGTGGTGATGGACAACTCGGTGCGGGCAGCGACTTGCCCGATCTGCATCTGCCCCTCGTCACCGTCGCGCACCTTGCCTCATCTCTATTCGCTCCCAGGCCGTTCCCACTCTAACGACGCTGCGACGGCCTTCAGCTTGCCGCGACACCGGACCTTTGGGGTAGAAGTCAGCTAGAGAGGCTGGCCGAGACCTGGATTCAATCAGTGTCCAGCGCCGAGCATCCCGGAGAGCCGATCATGCCGGTCGGCAGAATCGGTGTTGAGACCGATGATGTCGACGCGCTTGCCCTTGGCGTGATATTTCGTGGTCACCGCGTCCAACGCGGCGACGGTAGAGGCGTCCCAGATGTGTGAGTCCGACATGTCGATCACGACATTGTGCGGGTCATCGGTGTAGTTGAACTGGTAGACGAGGTCATTGCTCGAAGCAAAGAACAGTTCCCCTGTCACTCGGTAAGTGACTGTGTCGGGCTTGGATTCGACGTCGGGACCGTCAGGCGCACTGACCTTCTGCACGGTGACCAGATGCGCAACGCGGCGGGCGAAGAGGACCATCGCGGTCAGCGCGCCCACGATGACGCCGTAGGCGAGGTTGTTGGTTGCGACGGTGATGACCACGGTGGCGAGCATGACGAGGGTTTCGCTGCGTGGCATTCGGCGCAGCGTGGAGGGCGAGATGCTGTGCCAATCCATCGTGCCGACCGACACCATGATCATCACCGCGACCAGTGCGGCCATCGGGATCAGGCCGACGATGTCGCGGAGTCCGACGACCAGTCCCAGCAGGAACAGACCGGCCAGGAACGTCGAGATACGGGTGCGGGCACCGGCGACCTTGACGTTGATCATGGTTTGGCCGATCATCGCGCAACCACCCATGCCACCGAACAATCCGGTCACGATGTTGGCGACGCCCTGTCCCCAACTCTCGCGGGTTTTGTCGCTGTGGGTGTCGGTAATGTCATCGACCAATTTGGCCGTCAGTAGCGACTCCAACAGTCCCACCAAAGCCATCGCCAGCGCGTAAGGGGCGATGATCGACAGCGTGTTGAGGTTGAGGGGGACATGGGGGATGAACAATGTCGGCAGACTCGTTGGAAGCTCCCCTTCGTCTCCGACGTTGGGGATGTGGACCTTCAGGGCCAGTACGGCCGCGGTGAGGATCACGATGGCGATCAGCGGCGCGGGGATAGCTGTGGTCAGCCGTGGGAGGAACACCATGATCAACAGGCCGACCCCGACGAACGGGTAGACCAAGGCGGGCACACCGATCAGGTAGGGCATCTGGGATAGGAAGATCAGGATCGCCAGAGCGTTGACGAATCCCACCATCACACTGCGCGGGACGAAACGCATCAGCCGAGCGACGCCGAGCAGGCTAAGCACGATCTGCAACACACCACCCAGCAAAACCGTGACGATGAGGTAATCGAGACCGTGCTCACGGACCAACGGCGCGATGACCAGTGCGATTGAACCAGTTGCCGCCGAGATCATTGCGGGACGACCCCCGGTGATCGCGATGGTCACCGCCATCGTGAAGGAGGCGAACAATCCGACGCGAGGGTCCACCCCCGCGATGATCGAGAACGAAATGGCCTCCGGGATGAGAGCGAGGGCCACTACCAATCCGGCAAGTGTTTCTACCTTGAGTCTCTTGGGTGAGCGCAGAGCAGCCATGACCGACGTGCTGGGATCGCCCGCCTCACGCACGTTAGACATAGGCGAAAGCTGTTGAGATGACACGGCATCCGTTCGATTGGGTACGCACCACCGTGCACACCAAGATGTTCTCTGTAAGCGGCAGTCGCGACAATGCGAACCGGCGGAACCCTGCACCGCCTTTTGGGGCGGGTCACTCAGGCAGCTGCCCCAAACGAACCATACTCTTACCTAAGGTGAGAGTAGAAATTTAGTGGTCGAAACCACGCCTGCGCTTGTCGAGTGCCATCGCGGGTGTGAAGGTTTGCCCGAAGCCACAACGTCAAGCACCAACCGAGCTCATACACCTGCTGAAGTAGGGCGGGCGGGGCTCGAACCCGCGACCAATGGATTATGAGTCCACGGCTCTAACCAACTGAGCTACCGCCCCCTGCTGCGGAACCTATCGTCGCATGTCCGCCAGACCTTGAGGCAGAAGGTCAGCCTCAGCCCAGGGCGGTGCCGTCGTTCCGCAGCACCGCTTCGACGTCACCGCGGAACGCCGAAAGCTGCTCGCGCTCCTCGTCGGTGTATTCGCGTGCCGAGTCGTCGAGCACGCACACCGTGCCCACCACGGTTCCCGCCGCGTCGTGCACCGGCAGGCCCAGATAGTTGTGCAGGCCGAACTCCGTCTCGTCCTCGTTGCCGGCGAACGTCGCATCCGCGCGTGAATCCCGCACGAACAGCGGGCTGTCGGCGTCGACCACCTTCTCGCAGTACAGCGGCACCCGGGACCCGTCGCCGAGGGCTTTCTTGCCGGCCGCCCCCACCGCGTAGTGCTTGGTGGCCTCACCGGCAGTCGCCGCGACCACCATCGAATCGGCGTCGGAGCGCATCACCAAAACCGACTTCACCCCGAGGAGCTCGGCGATCTTCTCGAGCTGGCCGGCCAGCGGTTTGAGGCCCGCGGTGGTGTCCGTCTTGTGGGGTTCGGCTTCAGACATCGCTCCAGTCTCCCGGCGCCCGAAGCAGGCGGCAACACTTTCGCTCACCGCGCGGTGCACGATGGTTACCGTGCCGATCCCCTCCAGCGCTTTCGCCTCCGACAACGCCGCTCCCGCACACCCCCGCGCTCTCGAGGCGCTCCACGCCGCCAATGACGGCGCTGTCATGTCCTACGGCGCTGACCTCATCACTCAACGCGCGGCCGAGCGCGTCCGCAGCACCTTCGACTCCCCCGGCGCCGATGTCCTGTTCGCCTTCACCGGAACCGGTGCGAACATCATCGCTCTCAGTGCCGCCGTGCGGCCCTGGCACGAAATCCTCTGCAGCGACGTCGCCCACAGCCTGCTCGACGAAGCCGGCGGTCCTGTCCGGGTTTCCGGCGCCAGCCTCGTCGCCCTGCCCAGCGATGACGGCCTGATCGACCCGGCTCTGCTGGACCGCCGCATCACCCGCCGCGGCGAGGTGCACCACTCCCAACCGCGCATCGTCACCATCACCCAATCCACCGAGAACGGCCGCGTCTGGCAGCCCGAGGCCATCACCGCGTTCGTCAACCACGCCCACAAGCTCGACCTGTTGGTCCACGTCGACGGTTCCCGAGTCGCCAACGCGATTGCGGCCCTTGAGGTCTCTCCCCTCGCTGCTGTCGGCGACGCCGACATCGTCACGGTGGGCGGCACCAAGAACGGCATGCTGTTCGGTGACGCGATCCTGGTGCGCCGCCCCGAACACTTCACCGGTATCGAGTTCGTCCAGAAGCAGATCGGCCACCTGGCCAGCAAACACCGTTATGTCGCAGCACAATTCGACGCCATGCTCACCGACGGCGTCTGGCTCGAGACGGCCGCACACGCGAACGCCATGGCACAAAAGCTCAGCTCAGGCTTGACCGCACTGGGCCTGCACCTGGCATCGGCCACCGACGCCAACGAAGTGTTCGTCGACCTGCCCGCCGACGCGCTGGCCGCAGTGCGACAACACTTCGCCGTACATGTCCCCGACCCCCACAAGCCCGCCGCCCGGTTCGTCTGTTCGTGGGCGACCACCGACGCCGACGTCGATGCCGCCCTGGCTGCACTCGCTCAGGCGAAGACGGTCTGACCGTCCTCGTCGATGAGGTAGCGCTCGGTGCCCTCTTCGACGCGGGCCTGATCGGCCTTCAACGACACCGCGATCTTGTTGCTGGCATTGCGCATCACGTCCAGCGTCAGCTCACGGGCCTGCTCCTGCGAGAAGTGCTCCCGCACACCGGAAGCCACCGCCGGACTGATCCGTGCCGGTGACCAGATCAGCGCGTCGGCATACCGCAGCGCCGCCTTGTGCGCATCGGTCAGCAGTTCGGACGCCTCGAAGTGCTCGATGTCGTCGTACATCGACTCGCTGCCGCCGGCGTCCAAAGCCTTGCTCTCCCGCAGTGATTTGCACAGCCGACAGTTGTGCGCGACAGCTCCGCGCAGCCGTACCACCTCGGTGGTGACCGGATCCAGCGACCGCAACCGCGCCACCCCGGGCAGCAGCTGGTTGAACAACACGTCACCGGCGTCGATGCCCGGATCCCACACCGGTGCCTCGGGCACCCAGCCGACCGGTAGCCCGAGCACCTCCAACCCGTTGCGCACCCGCGGCAGGAAGTCGGCGAAGAACATCTGGATGACCGCGGCGAAGCTCGCCGCACCGAGCGCACCCGTCAGCGCCTCCCGCTGACGGTCGGAGATCGCCGAGACGTCGACGCTGAACTGCTCGGCGAACTCGGCCACCACCTTCTCGTCGTCCAACTCAGGAGCGCTCACCGGCGTCTGCGCGGGCAGCGGAGTCAACGAAAGGGTGTCGCCACAGGTGGTGCGAATCAGCCCCACCAGACGCTGCAAGTCGGCCGGCGATTGCACCACCAACTGGGTCAGGACAGCATCGAGATCATCGGCCATCTGCCGATTATTGCGCTTGACTCACCGACGACATGTGGAAGTCGGGGATTCGCAGCGTCGGCATTACCGCCCGGGTCGCCCAGTCCCCCCATTCGCGGGGCAACGTCTGCTCGGGCACGCCCGCTTCGGTGGCGCGCCGCAGCAGATCCAGCGGGCTCTCGTTGAAGCGGAAATTGTTGACCGCGCCCGTGACTTCACCGTCTTCGATCAGGTACACCCCGTCGCGGGTCAACCCGGTCAGCAGCAGGGTGGTCGGATCGACGGTGCGGATGTACCACAGCGTGGTCAGCAGCAGCCCGCGCTCAGTGGCCGCCACCATGTCGGCCAAGTCGGCGCTGCCACCGGTCATCAGCAGGTTGTCTGCCGGTACCGCGACCGAGGTGCCGAACTCGGCGGCCGCGGCCCGAGGGTAGGCCAGCGCGTTGATGGCACCATCGCGGATCCAGTCGACCCGCCCGATGTCGAGCCCGTTGTCGAACACCGAGATCGTCTCCGAACCGCTGGTGGCCGCCACGAACGGCGCACACTCCAGTCCAGGGGCGAACGGATCGCAGTACATCGTCAGCGGCAGTTGGGTGAGCTTCTCCCCGACCCGGGTTCCGCCGCCGGGGGCCGACAACGCCGACCGGCCCTCCTCGGCGCCGCGACCGTCCATCGACCAGCCGAGGTAGATCATCATGTCGGCCACCGCGGACGGCGGCATCAAGGTCTCGTAGCGGCCGGCCGGCAGCTCGACGGTCCGATCGGCCCAGCCGAGGCGCATCGCCAGATCGTCGAGCAGCGTGTCGGTGGGCACCTCGGTGAACCACGGCGTGCTGATACCCGCCCACGCGCTGGCACCGTCGCGTTTGGCGTTGATCTCCACGGTCCCGGTCGGCTGGGTGAAGCGCCGCCGGATCCCGGTCGAGGTGGCCAGGAACGTCGTCTCGACGACGTGATGGGCGTAGCCGTACAACCTGTCGGTGCGGCCGAATCCGCCCGACAGCGATTCGGCGACGTCGGCGAACACCTCCGCGCCGGTCTCCGGAATCGACTCGTTCCAGTCGCCGGGAGTCCCGCTGCCGGTCAGCAGCGGCGCACTGTCGCGGGCCTCTGGAGCGGCGTGGGCGGCGTGCTCGGCGGCCGCCACCAACACCCCGATCGCGGCGGGGTTCACGTCACTGCTGCGGACCGCACCGGTGTGCGACGTATCGCCTTTGCGCACAATCGAAATCACGGTCGTCGACCGGGTGGTCGAGACACCGTTGGTGGTCATCGAATTCCCGGCCCACCGCAGCGACGCCTCGGCGCGATCGGTGACGATCACGATCGTCTCGTCGACGGTGGCGGCCTGCAATGCCAGTTCGACGACCTGCTGGGCGGGGATCAAGCGTGGCCCGCTTCCTCGCGTGTGTTGAGCACGTTCACCCCGCGGAACAACGCCGACGGGCAGCCGTGGCTGACAGCGGCCACCTGGCCGGGCTGGGCCTTGCCGCAATTGAACGCCCCGCCCAGTCGCCAGGTCTGCGGCCCGCCAACGGCTTCCATCGAATTCCAGAAATCGGTGGTGGTGGCCTGATACGCGACGTCGCGCAGCTGCCCGTCCAGCCGACCGTCGCGAATCCGGTAGAACCGCTGTCCGGTGAACTGGAAGTTGTAGCGCTGCATGTCAATCGACCAGGATTTGTCGCCGACGATGTAGATGCCGTTCTCGACGCGGGAGATCAGGTCGTCGGTGCTGAGGTCCTCGGTGCCCGGCTGCAGCGAGACGTTGGCCATCCGCTGGATCGGGACGTGATGCGGGGAGTCGGCATAGCTGCAGCCGTTCGACCGCGCGTGGCCCAGCCGCGGCGCGAACACCCGGTCCAGCTGGTAGCCCACAAAGATGCCGTCACGCACCAGATCCCAGCTTTGAGCGGCCACCCCCTCGTCGTCGTATCCGATTGTGGCCAAACCGTATTCGACGGTGCGGTCTGCGGTGACATTCATCACTGGGGACCCGTATCGCATGGTGTTCAGCTTGTCAGGGGTGGCGAAGGAAGTGCCTGCGTATGCGGCTTCGTAACCGATCGCCCGATCGTATTCGGTGGCGTGGCCGATGGATTCGTGAATGGTCAGCCACAGATTGGTGGGGTCGATCACCAGATCGGTCGGCCCAGCGACCACCGTCGGCGCCTTGGTCTTCTCGGCGAGCATGCTGGGCAGCTCAGCCAGTTCGGTACTCCAGTCCCATACCTCGTCGCCGGCCACCGCCTCCCAGCCGCGGGCGGTCGGCGGGGCCAGAGTGCGCATCGACTCGAAACTGCCGGCCGCCGCGTCGACGGCCACCGCGTCCAGCGCCGGCTGCAGCCGCACCCGCTGCTGGGTGATCGACGAGCCGAAGGTATCGGCGTAGAACGTCTGCTCCTTGACGGTCATCACCATCGCCGAGACGTGATCGACCCCGTCGGAGGCCATCAAGCGACCGGAGTACTCCCCCAGCAGGCCGATCTTGTCGGCGGTCGGCACGGTGAACGGGTCGATCCCGTAGGTCGACACCCACGTCACGTCGCTGTAGACCGGTTCGGCCGCCAACTCGATGCGCTCGGCGTTCAGCAGCGCCAGCGCGGTGGCGACCTGCACCGCGCGGCGCGCCGTGTCGGCGGCGACCTCGGGAGCCAGCTCGGCGTGCGAGGCGAACCCCCAGGTGCCGTCCACGATCACCCGGACTGCCAGGCCGATCTCGCGATCGGTGACCGCGCTCTGCAGCTCGCCGTCGCGCAGCTGCACCACCTCGCTGGTGATCGCATGGATCCGCAGATCCGCGTAGCTGGCGCCGGCGGCACGTGCCGCCGACAGGGCAGCGTCGGCGAGCGCATGGCGCGGCAGGGCCAGAAAGTCGGCGTCAACGTCACGGGGACTCACGTGCTCTACCGTAACGTGATGGCTCGGCGCGCACGTTCCGCCCTGTTGGGGTACGCGCTGCTCGGGCCGAGCCTGTTCGGGGTCGTCTGCTTCTTGCTACTGCCCATGCTGGTGGTGGTCTGGCTGAGCCTGCATCGGTGGGATCTGCTGGGCCCCATCCGCTATGTAGGACTGGACAATTGGCGTTCGGTGCTCTCCGACCCCGGCTTCGGTAACTCCCTGCTGGTGACGCTGGCGTTCATCGCGATCGTGGTTCCGGCGCAGATCCTTCTGGGTCTGTTCGCCGCGGCGCTGTTGTCCCGCGAGCTGCCGGGTAGCGGCGTGTTCCGCACCGTGTACGTGGTGCCGTGGGTGTGCTCGCCGCTGGCGGTCGCGGTGCTGTGGCATTGGATCCTGGCGCCGACCGACGGCGCGGTGAGCACGCTGTTGGCGCGCCGCGTGGAGTGGCTGACCGATCCCGGGCTGGCGTTGCCGGTGGTCTCCGCGGTGACGGTGTGGATGAACGTCGGCTACGTGACACTGTTCTTCCTGGCCGGGATCCTGGCGATTCCGCCGCAGATCCACGCCGCGGCCCGTCTCGACGGCGCGACGAGCTGGCAGCGGTTCTGGCACATCACGCTGCCGATGCTGCGCCCCACGCTGTTCTTCGTCTCGGTGACCGGCATCGTCAGCGCGGCGCAGGTGTTCGACACCGTGTACGCGCTGACCGGCGGTGGGCCCGCCGGGCGCACCGATCTGGTGGCGCACCGAATCTATGCCGAAGCGTTCGGCGCCGCCGCGATCGGGCGGGCAGCGGTGATGGCGCTGGTGCTGTTCGTCATCCTGGTCG
This sequence comes from Mycolicibacterium rhodesiae, assembly GCF_002086695.1. GTDB lineage: Bacteria > Actinomycetota > Actinomycetes > Mycobacteriales > Mycobacteriaceae > Mycobacterium > Mycobacterium rhodesiae. Next base: position 107,695 of record NZ_MVIH01000012.1, on the reverse strand, counting down.
GTGCGACGATCGTCCAGCACCTCTACTTCCGCCGGCGGATCAGCTATGACCTCACGTAACGCGCTGATCTACCTGGGTCTGCTGGCCGGTGCGCTGATCACCCTGGCCCCGTTCGGGCTGGGTTTGTTGACGTCGTTCACCTCGGCGCAGCAGTTCGCCACCGGCACTCCGCTGTCGCTGCCGAGTCCGCCGACGCTGGCCAACTACGCCGCGCTCGGTGACGCCGGATTCGGCCGGGCGCTGGCGGTGACAGCGCTGATGACGGCGATCATCACACTGGCGCAACTCACGTTCTCGGTCCTGGCGGGGTATGCGTTCGCCCGCCTGGAGTTCACCGGCCGCGACGCCATGTTCTGGATCTACATCGCGACGCTGATGGTCCCCGGCACGGTGACCGTGGTGCCGCTGTATCTGATGATGGCTGAGCTGGGCTTGCGGAACACGTTCTGGGCGTTGGTGTTGCCGTTCGTCTTCGGCTCCCCCTACGCGATATTCCTGCTGCGCGAGTACTTTCGCGGCATCCCCACCGACCTGGTCAACGCCGCCCGGCTGGACGGCGCCAACACCCTTGATGTGCTGGTGCACGTGGTGTTGCCGGCCAGCAAGCCGATCCTGGTGACATTGACCCTGATCACCGTTGTCAGTCAATGGAATTCGTTCATGTGGCCGCTGGTCATCACCAGCGGTGGCACCTGGCGGGTGCTGACCGTCGCGACCGCGGGTCTGCAGACCCAGTACAACGCACAGTGGACGCTGGTGATGGCAGCGACGACGGTGGCGATCGTCCCGCTGATCGCATTGTTCCTGGTGTTCGAGCGCCAGATCGTCCGCTCGATCGTCGTGACGGGACTGAAATGAGCTGGCCGCCACGGTTCTCCACCCGGATGCTGGCCGGGCTGATCGCGGTCGCGGTGGTACTGGTTTCTGCGGCCCTGGCGCTGGGCCGCACAAGCGAACCGTCGGGCACGACCGTGGTCACCGTGCGGGTGTGGGATCCGCAGGTGGCGGCCGCCTATGCCGAGTCGTTCACCGAGTTCAGCCGAACCCATCCGGGCATCGAGGTGCGCACAAACGTCGTCCCCTACGCCAGTTACTTCACCACCTTGCGCACCGACGTCGCAGGCGGCGGCGCCGATGACATCTTCTGGCTCAACAACGCGAACTTCGCCGAATACGCCTACAACCACCGGTTGATGTCGGTCGCGCCGAGCCCGCACTGGGACCCGTCGGTGATCGCGCAGTTCACCCGGGAGGGTTCGTTGTGGGGCGTGCCGCAACTGACCGACGCCGGAATCGCCCTGTACTACAACGCCGACCTGCTGGCCGCCGACGGCATCGACCCCGCCGCGTTGGACACGCTGCGCTGGGATCCCGACCCGAGCATCGACACCCTGCGGCCCATGCTGCAGCGCCTGACCCACGGCAAGCAGTGGGCGTACAACGCCGCCAACGACTTACAGGCCATCTACTTGAATTACATCGGCTCGGCGGGCGGGGTCTTCTCCGATGGGGACCGATTCGCCTTCGACAACCCGCAGGCCGCGACCGCGTTCCGCTACGTCGTCGGGCTGATCAACACCGACCGGGTCGCCCCGCCCGCATCCGACACCAACGACAACGGCGACTTCTCCCGCAACCAGTTTCTATCCGGACGGATGGCGCTGTTCCAGTCAGGCACCTACAACCTGGCACAGGTCGCCGAGCAGGCGAGGTTCCGCTGGGGCGTTGCGCTGCTGCCGGCCGGCCCGGCGGGCCGGGTCAGCGTGACCAACGGCATTGTCGCCGCTGGCAATCCGGCCAGCCGCCACCCCGACGCGGTGCGCGAGGTGCTGGCCTGGCTGGGCAGCGATCGCGGCAATTCCTACCTCGGCCGCCACGGCGCCGCCATCCCGGCAGTGCTGCCTGCCCGGCAGGTGTACTTCGACTACTGGTCGGCGAAAGGCGTCGATGTGACGCCGTTCTTCCGGGTGCTCGACGGGCCGCGGATCCCCGCACCCGGCGGCCCTGGCTTCGCGGCGGGATATCAGGCGATCAAGCCGCACTTCGACGAAATGTTCCTGGGCCGAACGCCGGTCGATGAGGCGTTGCCTGCGGCGGAGCGGGCCGCCAACGCCGCGGCCGCGCGTTAGATCCCGGCGAGCACCGTCACCTGCAGGCCGACGGACACCACACACACCAGCGCGCAGATCGCCAAGACCACCCAGTCGGCGCGCTTGGGCCCCGACGGCGCCGCCGAGATCGTGCCGGTCCCGCCGCGCGCGGTGATCGCATCACCCATCTCGTCAGCACGCCGAAGAGCCACCGTGACACCCGCCGACATCAGGTCGACCATCTCGATGGCCCACCGCCGGCGCCGAGCGCGGCGACTGGTCAGCACCGGACGCGGCCGCAGCCGTCGCGCGGCGTACAGCAACCGGAACTCGTCGAGCAACATGGGAAAAGCCCGCAGGGACAAGGCAAGCGCCACCGCCCAGTCGTCAACCGGGATGCGAAAGAATTTCAGCGGCCTACCCAGCCGCGCCACCGCGGGCGCGATATCGGCGACGTTCGTCGTCCACGACACCATCATCCCCAGGGCCAGCAGCACGATCGCCACCACGGTGATGCGCACGAACTTCAGCAGCCCGCCGAGTTCGAAGGCGTGGGACGCCAGGTGCAGTACCGGCGTTCCACCACCCAGCGTCGCGGTCACGGCGCCGAGCAGCAGTAAGAACCACAGCCATTTGGGTACCGACGGGAGCACACCGCGCGGGATGCGGGCCATCCGGATCGCGGTGCCGATGAGGATCGCGACCAGAGCGATCGGCACCCAATCCGGATAGAACGCCAATAGTGCCGAGAAGCCGAGGACCACAACCAGTTTGGTGCCGGCCCACAGCTCGTGGATCGGTGACGTGCCCGGCACCGGACGCAGCAGCACCACCGGGCGGGGCTGACGGGCGGTCGTCACGATACTTCCTCCGCGGTCGGCGCGGTGGTGAGCACACCGTCGCGCAGATGCAGGGTGCGCGGGCACAGCTCCTCGAGCCCGACGAAATCGTGCGAGATCACCACGACGGTCAGTCCGCTGTTGCGGCGCAGATCGCTCAGCAGCCGCAGCAATCCACGCTGGCTGGCCGCGTCGAGACCGGCCAACGGCTCATCGAGAATCAGAGCCTGCGGCGAGCGGGCCAGCAGGCCGGCGATCACCACCCGGCGCATCTGTCCGCCGGAGAGCTGGTCGATGCGACGCCCGGCCAGCGAGGCGTCCAGGCCGACCTTGGCCAGCGCGGCGCGCACCCTGGCAGTGTCGTGGACTGAAAAGCCGGCCGCGGACGCAACTTCCAGATCCACTCGACTGCGCATCAGCTGCAGCCGGGCGGCCTGGAAAGCGATGGCCACCTCGCCGACGCACTCCGGGGCGGGGCGCCCGCGCACCAGGCACGCGCCGGACGTCGGCGTGGTCAGGCCCGCCATGATCCAGGCGAGGGTCGACTTGCCGGAACCGTTGCCACCGTGGATGAGAAGGCCGTCGCCCTCGTGGACGGTGAAGTTGACATCGGTCAGCGCGGGCTTGGCCCACGGTGTGCCCGCGGCGTATTCGTGGCTGACATGTTCGAGTTGCAACACCGGTTCGGCGGCGCGCGGCGCAGCACTGACCGTCGCCGTTGGCGCGGCGGTGGTTTCGACCATGTCGGTGTTGTCCAGCGACTCGGTGAGATTGACGATCCGGTCGGCAGTGTCGGCTTCGTTGTTGTAGTGGGTGATCGCCACCAGCGCCATCCGGTGGCGTTCGGTCAGGCCGGACAGCACGCTCAGCAATGCTTCGCGACCGCGCTGATCCACCATGCTGGTGACCTCGTCGGCGATCAGCATCGACGGCGTGCGGGCCAGCGCGGCGGCGACCGCAAGCCGCTGCAGCTCACCGCCGGACAATCCGCCGGTGTCCCGCTCTTCCATGCCCGCCAGGCCGACTTCGTCGAGCAGCGCCGCGATATCCGTGTGCGTCCCCGGCGGCAGGCCGAACACCACGTCGTCGGCGACTCGCGTTCCCAGGACCTGACTTTCGGGGTGCTGCAAGATCACGGCGGTGCCCCCCGGCTTACCCAGCCCGATCGCGCCCGGCCGCTCGATCGTGCCGGAGGTGGGGTTCCGCCCGGCCAGCAGCAGCATCAGCGTGGTCTTGCCGGAGCCGTTGGCGCCGGTGATCGCCACGTGCTCGCCGACGTCGACCGACAAGCTCACGGGGCGCAGCGCGTCCCGCGCAGCGTTGGGATACCGGAACCCGGCGTCGATCAGACGGACCGGAACCGGTGCGACCGGACCGGACTCGTCGGGCGGCTCGAGCTTGTGCACATCGGGAATGCCGCGCAAGCGGTCCAACACCCGCGACAGCGCCCACCACCCGACCAGTGTGACGACCATGATCGAGAACATCGCGTAGACCATCAACAGCGCCGGCCAGTACTCCAGGGCGACGCCGAACATGTGCCGCGCATCCTCGGCGGCAGGCCGGAACGGCTCGAAGCGCGACATCACCGAGACCACACCGTCGAAGTTGGCGGTCATCGCCGAGAACGTCAGCGTGCGCAGCCGAACCAGCACGGTCAACGCGGCGATGATGAAGAGACCGAACACCACACCGGCCACCAGGCCCACCGCGATGACGGTCGGGGTGCCGCGTCCGCGGCGCTTCATGATGCCGGCCAGCCCACCGACGTAGGCGCAGTTGACCACCACCATGAGCCCGCTGATACCGGCGATGAGGAAGGCCACGACGCTCGCCGCAACCGTCGACGCGAGCAACACCCGCAGGCGGTAGCGGTAACCGAGCAGTCCCATCGGCACGGTGGTGAGAAGCGAGAGTCCACCGGCAAAGGGCACGACGACGGAAATGATCGCCATCGCGGCGGCCAGCGCGGCCATCACCGAGGCTTGGGCCATCTCGACGGGAGACAGCGAGCCGGTTCGACGGCGATCGAGCGACGGTCGGGAGGGCTGCGCAGGCGCCTCCGGTCTCGTCGCGGTCATCACCTGATTCTGCCAGCCGCGGCGGGCTGCTCGGGGGTTCGGCCTGCCGCGGCCAGGGCCACCTGTGGGAAAGCTGTGAGAAATGACACCAGGCAGCTGGGCGACAACATAGTATTTCTATGTAAATATGGTCGGTATGAGTCCGACGCCTACCCAAGAGCGCCCCGGCGCGGCTTCCACGTCGCACCCGGGCTTGGGTTCTGAGCTGCTCACCGTCGTCGCGCGGCTCAACCGGCTGGCCACCCAGCGGATCCGGCTGCCGCTGCCGTGGGCGCAAGCCCGGCTGCTCAGCACAATCGACGACCAGGGCGAGGCCCGCATCTCCGATCTGGCCGAACTCGACCACTGCTCGCAGCCGACGATGACCACGCAGGTACGGCGTCTCGAAGACGCCGGCCTGGTGGCCCGCACCCCCGACCCCGACGATGCGCGTGCAGTCCGCATCCGCATCACCCCCGAGGGCAAGACGATGCTGGCCCAGGTCCGCGCCGACCGCGCCGCGGTGATCGATCCGCGCATCGAGCGACTCTCGAACGAGGACCGCGAAATTCTGTCGACCGCCGTCGGAGCATTGCATCGCCTGCTCGGCGACCTCGACACGTCACCGAAGTAGTTAGGAGTGAGCCACTCATGTGGCGTCAACCCAAGGCCGTCTGGGCCGTTGCGTTCGCATCCGTCGTCGCGTTCATGGGCATCGGGCTCGTCGATCCGATCCTGAAACCGATCGCCGACAATCTCAACGCCACACCGTCGCAGGTGTCGCTGCTGTTCACCAGCTACATGGCCGTCATGGGTGTGGCCATGCTGGTCACCGGTGTGGTGTCGAGCCGCATCGGCCCGAAGCGCACGCTGCTGCTCGGCCTGGTGGTCATCATCGCCGGCGCCGGGCTCGCCGGGATGAGCGACACCGTCATGGGCATCGTCGGCTGGCGCGCGCTCTGGGGGCTGGGCAATGCGCTGTTCATCGCGACCGCACTGGCCACCATTGTCAACTCCGCACGCGGCTCGGTGGCCCAGGCGATCATCCTCTACGAAGCCGCGCTGGGGCTCGGCATCGCGGTCGGCCCGCTGGTCGGTGGAGTGCTGGGTGGAATTTCTTGGCGTGGACCATTTTTCGGCGTGTCAGCGCTGATGGCCATCGCCCTGGTGGTGACGGCGGTGCTGCTGCCCGAGACACCGCGCCCTCAGCGGATGACGACGCTGGCCGACCCGTTCCGCGCGCTGCGTCACCGGGGCCTGCTCGGTGTCGCGGTGACCGCGCTGCTCTACAACTTCGGCTTCTTCACGCTGCTGGCGTTCACGCCGTTCCCCCTCGACATGAACGCCCACGAGATCGGGCTGATCTTCTTCGGCTGGGGTCTGTGCCTGGCTTTCACCTCGGTGGTGGTGGCGCCCCGGTTGCAGCACCGCTTCGGTACCGTCCGGGGGCTGCTGCTGAATCTGTTGTGTTTCTCGGCGCTTCTGGTGGTGATGGCCGTCGGTACCGACAACAAGACCATCCTGGCCACCTGTGTGGTCATCGCCGGCCTGTTCATCGGCATCAACAACACGCTGATCACCGAAACCGTCATGAAGGCCGCACCGGTCGAACGCGGCGTCGCCTCGGCGGCCTACAGCTTCATGCGCTTCGGCGGCGCCGCCGTCGCACCATGGCTGGCCGGTGTCCTCGGCGAGCGGATCAGCGTGCACCTGCCGTTCTGGGTCGGCGCCGGTGCGGTGCTGCTCGGCGCCGGAGTGCTGGCGCTGACCGCCCGCCACCTGAGTGGGATTGACACAGAAGAGGACGGCGTCGAGGAGATGACCGAGCAGGCAACCGCGGTGACCATCGGCAGCGACAGCTGAACTGTTGGCGCTCAACGCCGTGCGTGCTCACATCCAGATGGTGGCCTTCGCGCTTTCCCGTGGCTGAGCCAGCGGATGGTTCCTGCCCAACAGGTCGCCGGTGATGACGCCACAGAACCGGTACATCGCGATGTCGAAGACTCCGTTCTGCATGGGCTGCTCGATGAAGTGCCCGAGGCGCTCGGCGCCGATGAAAACCGCCATCAACAACAGCCCGATGATCACCCCGGCATAGGGATGTGAGGATCCGTCGAGCCTGCTGAACGCCATGATCGCGAAGAACCAGGCCAGCCCGCGGACGAAGACCTCGTACTGCAGCGGAATCGGTTCGTTTCGGATACGTTCCAGCCCGCTTTGGGCGGTCACCAGTGCGGTGTTGACACTCATCAGCATGACGCGAGCCTGGTTGTCGATATGTCCGCTCGCTGAAAGGGTTTGGATGTCGACCGCCTGGCGCGTCAGCAACTCGGTGGCACCGATGTCGGTGGGATCTTCCGGCGTGAGATCGGCGACGCCCGGCAGGGCGGGAATCTTGCGGAGGTCGGCGGCGAGCTGCCAGGCATAGCGCACCTGGCGGCGACGCATCCGGCTCAGGACATCCGCCATTTCCGGGGATCCGGAGTCCACCGAACACAGCGTGTTGTCGGTGGCACGGGAGTTGATGATGACGTTGCCCCACAGCGTTCGGGCCTCCCACCACCGGTTGTAGGCGGTGGTGTTACGGAAGCCGATGAACACCGAAGCGCCGATACCCAACACCGACAACACCGCCGAGGCGTAGTCGATCTGGGTGGGGTCGGGAATGGGGATCAGGATCCCGGCCACCACGATGATCGCAAGCAGATCCCAGCGCATCTGCCACCACACGAGACCCGACACCTTCAGCGGGCCGAGCTTCCCGACGCTACGAATCACCGCGTCAGCGTATTGCTCACAAGGCCGCGTCGACGAGATTTCCGACCGCGTAGGTGGCCGCGATCGCGATGGCACCGAACGCCAACTGCCGACCGGCGCCGAGCCACATCGAGCCCTTGGTGAACTTCGCGGCCACTGCGCCGGCCACCAATAACCCAACTCCGCTGCACACCAGACCGAGCCACAGCTTCTCGGAACCGAACAGGTACGGCAGCAGCGGGACGATGGCGCCGAGTGCGAACATCACGAAGGACGAGACCGCGGCGATCACCGGGGACGGCTTCTCCCGCGGGTCGACGCCGAGCTCCTGCGACAGGTGGAAGTGCACAGCTTGGTCCTCGTCGCGATGGATTTCCTCGGTGGCCTGACGGGCGGTGGCCTCGGACATCCCCATGTCCATCAACATCGAGACGAGTTCGTCCCGTTCGGCGTGCGGATGCCGCTCGAACGAGCGCCGTTCGATGCGTACCTGGGAATCGATCTGCTCGTTGGCGGTCGTGACGGACGTATATTCGCCCAGCGCCATCGAGAATGCACCCGCGAGCAATCCGGCGACGCCGCTGAGCACCACGGTGTGCGCCCCGGCGCCGGCTGCGACACCGGCGATCAGCGCGCTGTTGGAGACCAATCCGTCCATCGCCCCGAAGGTCGCCGCACGCAGCCAGCCTCCGGTGACGTCGGGATGGGAGTGATCGATGTCGTGAGGCAGGTGTCCCGGAGCGGGGGTCCCCTCGGACGCGGCCATGTGCGCCATTGAACGCCAGCCCGTCGAGTCACTTTCACTGAGGTTGGCCTGTGTTTGCCACATCCGCGTTTGCCAAATGCGCTGCGGGGATACCTTCATGCCATGACCACCACTGCGGAGCACCTCCGGAACGCGCTCGACGGCCGTTGGCGAGACGTCAAGAACGCCGTGCGAGACGAACTTTCCACGGAAGTCTTCCGGCCGCACTACACGCCCAACACCGTCATCGCTCGCGCGAAGGTGGCTGAGCAGATGAAGATCATGGCGGCCAAGGGCGCCGCTGAAGACGGCTTCCGCAAGGAGCACGGCGGCAACGGCGATGTGGGCGCCGCCGTCACCCGCATCGAGATGCTCGCAATGTCCGACCTGTCACTGATGGTCAAGGCAGGCGTGCAGTGGGGCTTGTTCGGCGGCGCCGTAGAGAACCTGGGCACCGAGCGTCACCACAAGGCCTACGTCCAGCGCATCATCGACCTGGACCTGATGGGCTGCTTCGGCATGACCGAGACCGGGCACGGCAGTGATGTCCAGGCTTTGGAGACCACCGCCACCTACGATCCGGCGACGCAGGAGTTCGTGATCAACTCCCCCACGCCGACATCGCGCAAGGACTACATCGGCGGTGCGGCCGAAACCGCCAAGGTGTCAGCCGTTTTCGCGCAGTTGATCACGAATGGCGAATCGCACGGCGTGCACTGTTTCGTCGTTCCCCTGCGTGACGAGGACGGCAACGACCTGCCCGGCATCACGACCTCGGATTGTCATTACAAGGGCGGCCTGCCCGGCGTCGACAACGGCCGGATCATGTTCGACAACGTCCGCATTCCGCGCGACAACCTGCTGAACAAATACGGTGACGTCGCGGCGGACGGCACGTATTCCTCCCCCATCGAGAACGTGAACCGGCGTTTCTTCACGATGCTGGGCACACTGATCCGAGGCCGGGTCACCGTCGGGGGCAGCGCAGCGGCCGCCGGCCGGGTGGCGCTGGACATCGCGGTGCGATATGCCTTGCAGCGCAAGCAGTTCAGTGCACCCGACGATGAGGGCGAAGTGCTGATCATGGACTACCTGGTGCACCAGCGCAGGTTGTTCCCCTTGATCGCCCGCTCCTATGCGTTGCAGTTCGCCCAGAACGAGTTGGTCGCCCGCCTGCACGACCTGCAGACCTCGGACAACCCCGACGCCGAGGAGCAGCGTGAGCTCGAATCCCGGGCCGCCGGGCTGAAGGCGGCCAACACCTGGCACACCAGCACTGCTATTCAGGAAGCCCGCGAAGCATGCGGCGGCGCAGGCTATCTCGCAGAGAACCGGCTGATCGCGCTGCGCGCGGACACCGACGTGTTCACTACCTTCGAGGGTGACAATCATGTGCTCACCCAACTGGTCGCCAAGGAATTGCTGACCGCCTACGCCGACGACATCAAGGGCATGAGCCCGGTGGAGTGGGTACGCTTCGCCGCCAACTTCGCCGGCGACCGCGTATTGAAAAGGACTGCGGCCGAGACGATCATGCAAACCATCCTCGATTCCCGTCAGGACAACGAGGAGGAGGGCAGCCTGTTCAACCGCGGCACCCAGGTCCAGATGTTCGAGGACCGCGAGGAGTACCTGCTGGCGTCGGTGGCGCGCCGGCTGCAACGCAAGTCCAAGGAGATGTCGGCATTCGACGCCTTCAATGCCGTGCAGGATCACGTGCTGCACACGGCCAAAGCGCACATCGACCGGATCGTGCTCGAGGCATTCGTCGCCGGTATCGACGCCTGTGAGGACGAGGAAGCCCGCAACATCCTCGGAATGGTGTGCGACCTGTACGCGCTGTCGGTGATTGAGGACGACAAGGCCTGGTTCATCGAGCACCGGTTCTTGTCCACCGAGCGCGCCAAGGCCGTCACGCGCGGCATCAACCAGCGCTGCCGCGACCTTCGGCCGCACGCCGAACTGCTGGTCGACGGCTTCGGGATCCCCGAACAGTTGCGGTATGCAGAGATGCTGCACCCGGAGAACATCCTCGACTAGCGGTTTTGACAATTTTGACAAAACTGTGGGAGTGACCCAGTAAGGTCGCGGCCGTGGAGCTCACGCTGCAGCGCATCGGCGCATGGTGCGGAACGATCATGATCCTGCTGTACGGAACCTGCATGTCGGGGTTGGCGCGGTTGTTCCCGCCGATCTCGCCGGTGTGGTCGCCGACGGAGGTCGCCGACTTTTTCATCGACCACAAGATCTGGATCCGGATCGGTATCGCCGGCTGCCTGCTGACCTCGGTGATCGCCCTGCCGTTCCTGGCCACCATCGTGCTGCGGATCCGCCGCGTCGAGGGGCGCTGGGGCATGTTGTCGATGACGCAATTGTTCGCGGCGACGATATTCGTTCCCGCGCTGCTGTTCCCGTTCCTCGTACTGGCCGCTGCGGCGTTCCGGCCGGAGAGCAGGTCGCCGGAGATCACCCAGGCGCTCAACGACGTGTTCTGGCTGATGTTCATCGGCATCGTCGGCACGATCATCGTGCAGAACATCACGCTGGCGATCGCGTCGTTCATCGACAGCACCGAACCGCAGACGTTCCCCCGCTGGTACGGCTACCTCAACCTGTGGGTGGCGCTGCTGTCGCTACCGGGCTGCGTAGTCGTCGTATTCAACGACGGTCCGCTGGCGTGGCACGGGGTGTTTGCGTTCTACATTCCCGGACTCGCGCTGACGGTGTGGATGTTCACCACCACCTACGTGCTCAATCGCGGAATCAAGGCGCAGCAGCTGGCCGAACAAGCATGACGGCGGGCGCATCCGCCACCGCCAGCCGCCGAATCCCCGGCGAACAGGGCACCTGGGTCTTCCTGCTCGGCGACATGCTGGTGTTCGCGGCCTTCTTCGCCACCTTCATGGTCGAAAGATCAAAGGCGCCAGAGATTTTCGACGCCGCCCGCAAGACGCTGCACGTCAACATCGGCTTGGTCAACACACTGGTGCTGCTCACCAGTTCGCTGTTCGTGGTGGCGGCGATCGGCGGACTGGGCACCGGTGCGCGTGCGATCGCCGCCCGGGCACTGGTCATCGCTGCCGGCTGCGGTGTGGTGTTCGTGGCGCTGAAGGTGACCGAGTACGTCTTGCTGGTTCGAGACGGGCACACCGCGGGCGTCAACCACTTCTACCTGTATTACTTCATCCTCACCGGGCTGCACCTGCTGCACGTCTGCATCGGCATCCTCGTGCTGGCGTTGATGATGACGCAGACGCGCCGCACCGAACTGTCGGCGACCCGACTGGCGGTGATCGAGGGCGGCGGCTGCTTCTGGCATCTGGTCGACCTGCTGTGGATCGTCCTGTTCCCTCTGCTGTACCTGGTGAGCTGATGCTGGATTTGATGCGTAATCGGGCCGGCGTGAGCTGGCTGATCCTGGTGGCCGCGACGCTGGCGTCGTTCATCCTTGGCGCGGACCACGGCACCGGCTCACTGGTCGCGGTCGCGGTTCTGGCGATCGCGGCGATCAAGGTGCGGCTGGTGGGCCTGGACTTCATGGAGTTGCGGCACGCCCCGATCCCTCTGCGAATGGCGTTCGAGGTGTATTGCGTGGGGCTGTGGGCGCTGCTGTCCGGCTTGTATCTGTGGCTGTGACGCGTTCGTCCGTCCTGACCAGTCCCGTCGGATCCTGCGCACGACGATCCCTGTACGCCAATGAGATTGGGCCCCTGGACTCCCCCGCGACTGAGGTCGAATAGGGCAGAAAGTCATCAGGTCGGCGGCCAACAGTGCAGAGAGGCGGCGACCCGAGACGCGGCCGACGACCAGCCCACGAAGGATCGTCCGAATACACTTCCGCGGATGGATGACCCAGGCTGTGTCGAACTGGGTGCGATGCGCAACCGCCGGCCGGCCAGAATCCTGCGCCGACCGTCGATGCGGCCATGACGGAACCCGTCGGCGACGGCGCCACACTGAAGCGGACGCTGGGCTTGCCTCTGGTCACGCTGTACGGACTCGGCAACATCCTCGGTGCCGGAATATACGTACTCGTCGGGAAGGTGGCGGGTTTCGCGGGCTCCAGCACTACCCTTGCCTTCCTCATCGCGATGGCCGTCGCCGCAGTCACCGCGCTGTCTTATACCGAGCTCGCGGGCCGCTATCCGGTGAGCGCCAGCGTATCCATCTACCTCCACCGTGCTTTCGAAAAGCGCTGGCTCTCAACCATTGTCGGTCTCACAATGGTTGGAGGCGGAATCGCCTCCGCGGCCGCGCTCGCCCAGGGCTTCGCCGGATATCTGAACTCGTTCCTAGCCGTGCCCACGCTCGTGGGCAGTATCGGTCTGCTCGTAGTGCTCGGCGCCATCGCCATCAAAGGGATTGGCGAATCGGCCACGACGGCCGCAATCCTTACCGGGCTCGAAGTCTTGGGTCTGGTGGTGGTCATCTGGTTCGGGCGGAACGCCTTCACACACATCGATGTCGGCCGCTTGGTCTCGATCGACCCGGCGGTCGGACTCGGCGGCGTTCGCCGGGGCCTTTCTGGCCTTCTACGCCTTCATCGGCTTCGAAGACATGGTCAATGTCGCTGAGGAAGCCAAAAAGCCGAGCCGAACCATGCCTCTGGCCATCCTTTTCGCGCTCTTGTTCTCGACTGTTCTGTATCTGTTGGTTGTCGTCGTCTCGACGACCTTGGTGCCCCCGGGTGAACTCGCGCGCAGCGAGGCACCGCTGACGTTGGTGTTCGAACGAAGCGGCGCCGGCCACGGGGTCTTCCTCAGCCTGATCGGCATGGTTGCCGCGATCAACGGCGTCATCGTGCAGATCATCATGGGCTCGCGCATTCTCTACGGACTGGCCAAGGAAGGGTGGATTCACAGCAGGTTCGCCCGCGTGCACGGTTCCTACCAGACGCCGGTGACGGCGACCGTCGTCGTGGTGTCGGTCATGATCGCCGGCACCGCACTGCTCCCGCTGGTATCGCTGGCACGGCTCACCAGCCTGTTGGTGCTCATCATCTTCACGCTCGTGAACGCGTCATTGATCGTCATCAAGCGGCGCCAGCGCTCGCACCGCGGCTACCTCAACGTCCCGACGGTGATCCCCTACCTGGGCGTGGTGCTGTGTTTAGGAATGCTCGTCTTCCAAGCCTTTGACTGGTGACGAACGACGAATTGAATGACCTTGCTCCCCCGCTTGGACTCGAACCAAGAACCGTCCGATTAACAGTCGGAAGCTCTGCCAATTGAGCTACAGGGGACTATCTGCAGCCCGCGTGAGTGCTTTCGCGCTGATGCGGACCGGAGAGTGACTCTAGCTTACCGGGGACCCCGGATGCCAAACCGGCGGGCGAGCGCCAACACAGGTACGTCAGGCAGGATGGAGGCGCGAGGATTCAGGAAGGGAATGCAGTGATCCAGTATCTGGCCGTGCTCGGCGTGGGTTATGTGTTGGGCACCAAGGCGGGCCGTAAGCGCTACGAGCAAATCGTCGGCACCTACCGCGCCATCACCGACAATCCCGCCACGAAGACCGTGATCGACGCAGGACGCCGCAAGCTCGCCGACCGGGTGTCACCGGATCCAGACCCCAAGATGGTCACGCTCACCGAGATCGACGCCAACACCACCGTGGTGGAACCACAGCGGTCGGAGAAGTAGGTACGACGAAATCGACCTCACGGTCGTCAAGCGCACAAATTCACAGCCCTCAGGTCGATCTCGCGACCCGGAAAACTAGCCCAGCGGGATGCTGATGGTCTGACCCGGCAGCAGCGGGCCGGTGCTCACACCGATACCACCACCGGGCATCGACCCCGCGTCAGGACCGTAGACACCGAACTGGGGTGTGCCGATGCTGACGTTGTTGTTCGAATACGACAGGCACTGCCCGTCGCCACGCGACCCGAACCAGGCCAGGCAGGTGCCGCCGGGATTTGCCGATGCGACCGGGGCCTCCAGCGCCGCCAGGGCCGGCACCGCAGCCGCAGCCACGGCAAGCGCACCGAAGGTGGCGATACGCCGGGCACGAGAATTCGCGGTAGTCATATCTGACCTTTCGCCGGAGACAGGCAGCACGTTAACCATAACCCGATGGAAGTTTTCACGCAGTGAGGTCGTCGCCGCTGGCTTGTTCCAGCAGGCTGCGCCGATACGCCTCCAACGCGACCAGGTCACCGAACAGGGCGTGGTACTCGTCGCCCTGCTCCACCGGCGACATCCGCTGCAGTTTGGACTTGACCTCGGCAACCTGACGGCCTACCCACACCTCTTGCAACCGGGCCAGCACACCGCCGACGTACCGCGGCAGCTTCTCCTCTTCCTCCTCGACCCGGATCGCCTCGACTCCGAGCTCGGTGATCAGACCCTCGGTCAGCGGAGCGCCGGCCCGTTCGCGCACGGTGTCGATCCACTGTGCGCCGACGATGCCCGACGAGGTCCCGCCCGCGGCCTCGATCGCGATCCGCACCGCGGCGTACCCGGGATGCGTGAAACTCTCCACGGTCAGCGAGTCGAACACCGGTCCGGCCAGCGCCGGATACTGCAGAGCGGCTTTGAGCGCCTCACGCTGCGGCCACAGGGTCGGGTCGCGCGGGTCGGGTCGCCGGGCCCCGGCGTCGGTGACCTTGGTGCGGGCAGGCGCGGCGCGCTTGTTATCGCGGCCGGCCGGCTTGTGACCGGCTTCCTCCCGAACCCGGGCGATCACCTGGGCGACGTCGTCCCAGCCCACCCAGCCGGCGAGCTGACGGGCGTACTCGTCGCGCAGCGTGGGGTCTTTGATCTGAGCGACCATCGGCACGCAGCGGCGCAACGCCGCCACCCGGCCCTCGGCGGATTCCAGATCGTGCTCGGCCAGTGCGGTGCGGATCGCGAACTCGAACAGCGGCGTCCGCCGGGCCACCAGGTCGCGCAGCGCACCGTCCCCCTGCGCCAGCCGCAGATCGCACGGGTCCATCCCGTCGGCAGCCACCGCCACGAAGCTCTGCCCCGCCAGGTTCTGCTCGCCGGCGAACGCCTTGAGCGCGGCCGCGCGCCCTGCCGCGTCGCCGTCGAAGACGTAAATCAGCTCGCCGCGGAAGAACTTGTCGTCCATCATCAGCCGCCGCAGCATCGACAGGTGCTCGTCGCCGAACGCGGTGCCACAGGACGCGACCGCGGTGGTCACACCCGCCAGATGCATCGCCATCACGTCGGTGTAGCCCTCGACGACGACGGCCTGATGTCCCTTGGCGATATCGCGCTTGGCCAGGTCGATGCCGAAGAGCACGTTCGACTTCTTGTACAGCACCGTTTCTGGGGTGTTGACGTACTTGGCTTCCATCTGGTCGTCGGCGAAGATGCGGCGAGCGCCGAAGCCGACAGTTTCGCCGCTGGCGGTGCGGATCGGCCACAGCAGCCTGCGGTGGAAGCGATCCATCGGTCCGCGTCTGCCCTCACGCGACAGCCCGGCGGCTTCGAGTTCCTTGAACTCGAAGCCCTTGCGGATCAGATGCTTGGTCAGCGAATCCCAGCCCGACGGCGCGAACCCGCAGCCGAACTGGCGGGCCGACGCAGCGTCGAAATTGCGCTCGGTCAGGTATTGCCGCGCGGGCGCGGCCTCCTCGGATTCCAGTGCGGCAGCATAGAATTCCTGCGCAGCGGCGTTGGCGGCGATCAGCCTGCTCCGGCTGCCGCGGTCGCGCTGCACGCTGGTACCGCCGCCGCTGTAGGTCACGGTGTAGCCGACGCGGTCGGCCAGCATTTCGACGGCTTCGACGAAGCTGACGTGCTCGATCTTCTGGATGAAGGCGTAGGCGTCGCCGCCTTCGCCGCAGCCGAAGCAGTGGAAATGCCCGTGATTGGGCCGCACGTGGAACGACGGCGACTTCTCGTCGTGGAACGGGCACAGGCCCTTCATCGAATCGGCACCGGCCCGGCGCAGCTGCACGTAGTCGCCGACGACGTCCTCGATGCGGACCTGATCACGGATCGCGGCGATGTCGCGTTCGGAGATCCGGCCCTTGCGGTCTCCACCTCCGCTCACCGCTGTCGTCATCGGCACAGTCTAGGACGCGCATCCGTCGGCGATGTGCGCGTCGATGCGCTCCACCCGGCCTTCGGTGTAGGAGGCGAGCTGGTCGACGACGACCCGCATCCGCGCCGCGTCGTCAGCGGCGGCGGTGAACTCCGGGGCGAATATCGGATCCAGTGTCGCGGGCGCGCCGTCGAGCAGCCAGTTCGCCACCCGGTGGATCCGTTCCCGTTGCTGCGCCTGCAGTTCCAGGTGCCGCGGGTCGGACATGATGAACTGCAGCGCCAGCGTCTTGAGCAGCGCCACCTCGGCCCGGACGGTCGCGGGTACCTGCAGATCGGCCTGGTAGCGCACCAGCGGCTGCGGCCCGGCGACCTCGTGGGTCAGCCGCACTGCCGCCGAGGCGAACCGGCCGACCAGTTCACTGGTGAGCCGCTTGAGTGCGACCGATGCCCCGAGCGTGCCGTCGTACTTGCCGACGCCGGCGACCACCGGCAGCTGAGACAACCGCTCGGCGGCGGCCTCCAGGTCGGCGGCGGCGATCGTGCTGGACTCCCCCAGCGCGCCCAACGCCGCTGCGGCGTGGGCGTCGGCCAGCACCCGCAGGTCGATGCGGCCGGACACCACGCCGTCTTCGACGTCGTGCACGGAGTAGGCCACGTCGTCCGCCCAGTCCATCACCTGGGACTCCAGGCACGGCCGTCGCGACGGCGCGGCACCTCGCACCCACTCGGCCAGCGCCCGGTCGTCTTCGTAGAAGCCGAACTTGCGCACGCCCGGTTCGCGGAACCACGGGTACTTGGTGACGGCGTCGAGTCCCGCCCGGGTCAGGTTCAGTCCGACGCTGCGACCTTGTCCGTCAAGCACTTTCGGCTCGATACGGGTCAGGATGCGGAAATTCTGGGCATTGCCCTCGAAACCGCCGCAGGCGGCCGCGAACTCGTCGAGCGCGCGTTCCCCGTTGTGGCCGTATGGCGGATGGCCGATGTCGTGCGCGAGGCCCGCCATGTCCACCAGGTCGGCATCGCAGCCCAGCGGCAGCGCCATCCCCCGCCCGATCTGGGCGACCTCCAGCGAATGCGTCAGCCTGGTGCGCGGGTTTTCACTCTCCCGCGGACCGACCACCTGAGTCTTGTCGGCCAGCCTGCGAAGAGCGGCACAGTGCAGCACGCGCGCCCGGTCGCGAGCGAAGTCAGTGCGGTGCTCCGTCGACGTACCGGGCAGACCGGCAGTCTTCGGCGGCTCGTGCACCACCCGCTCACGGTCGGCCTCGTCGTAGTGGCCGTTCTCATTCGTCGTCACCGACGCACAGTCTGCCAGCACCGGCCCTACTACATTTGACGGTCATGCGCCTCGCACGTCTGTTCAGCCTGCTCGCGGCCATCCTGACCACCGCCACCTTGGTGGCACCCGCCGCGACAGCCGAGCCACCGTTCCGGCTGCCGGACTACGTCACCGACAACGCCGGAGTGCTGGCCGGCGGCCAGCTGGCCAGCGTGCAGAACGCCGTCGACAGCCTCTACCGCGAGCGGAACGTGCGGCTGTGGGTGGTGTTCGTCGACTCCTTCGCCCCCAAGACTGCAGTGGGCTGGACCGAGGAAACCCGCCTGGCCAGCGATCTGAGCAATCAGGACGCGATCCTGGCGGTCGCGACCGGGCAGCGCTCCTACGCCTTCCTGGTGCCCACCGCGGCGGCCGGCGGCGCGAAGATCGACGACCTGCGCCACGACAAGATCGAACCCGCCCTGCACAACGGCGACTGGGCCGGTGCCGCGATCGCGGCGGCTGACGGTCTGGCGGCCAAGACCAGCAGCGGCGGCGGATTCTCGCTACTACCGCTGGTGATCATTCTCGGCGTCATCGTCCTGGCGGTGGTGGTGTTGCTGGTGTGGAGCCGGCAGCGACGGCGCAAGCGGCACGAGGCCGAAGTGGCCGCCGCCAAGCGGGTCGACCCCACCGATCCCAATGCCCTGGCATCGGTTCCGCTCGACGCACTTGACGAGCTGTCCCGGTCGATCGTCGTCGACGTCGACAATGCGGTGCGTACCAGCTCCAACGAATTGACCTTGGCTACTGAGGAATTCGGCGAGCAGCAGACGCAACCATTCGTGCGCGCCGTCGAGAACGCCAAGGCCACCCTGCAGCAGGCGTTCAACGTGCGCCAGCAGCTCGACGACGCGGTGCCTGAGACGCCCGCACAACGCCGCGATCTGTTGACCCGGGTGGTGGTTGCCGCCGCGCGGGCCAACCGTGAGTTGGACGCCCAGAACCAGGCGTTCCATCAGCTGCGCGACCTCGTCATCAACGCACCCGACCGGCTGGACACGCTGACCCAGAAGCTGGTCGACGTCAGTGCCCGCATCGATCCCGCCGAGGGCACGTTGACTCAGCTGCACACCGAATTCGCCGAGTCGGCGCTGGTCTCGGTGGCGCGCAACGCCGCTGCCGCCAAGGAGCGGCTCGACTTCGCCGACAACTCGATCAGCCGGGCCCGCGAGCTGGTGGCCAAGCCGGTCGCCGGCGAGCAGAGTGAACTGGTCGATTGTGTGCGCGGCGCGGAAGCCGCCCTGCAACAGGCCGATTCGATGCTCGACGCGGTTGACAGCGCGGCCGGCGACATCCGGCGCGCGGTCGCCACCCTGCCTGCGGCGATCGCCGACACTCAGCAGGGCATCAACCAGGCCGTGGCCCAGCTGACCCAGGGCGGACTGTCCAACACCGCCGAGTTGACCGCCGCCCGCGACGCCGCGGTCGCGGCGGTGGCCGCGGCCCAGACCAACGGATCGGCCGACCCGTTGGGGGCGTTCACGCAGCTGACCCAGGCCGACGCCGATCTCGACCGGCTGCTGGCCAGCGTCGCCGAGGAACGGGAGAACGCCGAACGGCTGGGCCGGTCCTACGACCAGGCGCTGTTCACCGCCCAGTCGCGGGTGCGTTCGGTGGCGGACTACGTCGACACCCGCCGCGGCAGCGTCGGGCCCGAGGCTCGCACCCGGCTCAATGAGGCGGTGCGTCAACTCGAGGCCGCGCAGGCCAAACGCAAGACCAACGTCGCCGAGGCGATCGCACATGCCAACGGTGCGTCGATGCTGGCCGCCCAAGCCCAGCAGCTGGCCAACAACGACGTCCAGGCCGCGCAGCGCACTTACATGAATCACTATGGCGGCGTTGGCGGTTCGTCGAACATGGGCGCCGTCATCGGCGGCATCATCCTCGGCAACATCCTGTCCGGCGGCATGCGCGGTGGATTCGGCGGCGGCTTCGGCGGTGGCGGCGGATGGTCGTCGACCACCTTCGGCGGATCGTCAGGCGGATCCGACGGCGGCGGAATGCTGGGCGGCGGTGGCCGCTTTTAGCCCTTAAGCCGGGTGGCCAGGTAGTCGACCACCGAGTCGATGCCGATCCGCTCCTGGGTCATCTGGTCGCGCTCGCGCACCGTCACCGCGTGATCCTCGAGGGAATCGAAGTCGACGGTCACGCAGTACGGCGTGCCGATCTCGTCCTGGCGGCGGTAGCGGCGGCCGATCGCGCCGGCGTCGTCGAACTCGATGTTCCAGTTCTTGCGCAACTCCGCGGCCAGATCCTTGGCCTTCGGGCTCAGATCGGCGTGCCGTGACAGCGGCAGCACCGCCGCCTTCACCGGCGCCAGCCGCGGGTCCAACCGCAGCACCGTGCGCTTGTCCACCCCGCCCTTGGCGTTGGGCGCCTCGTCCTCGGCGTAGGCGTCGACCAGGAACGCCATGAACGAACGGGTAAGTCCCGCTGCGGGTTCGATGACATACGGGATGTAGCGGGTGTCGGCGGCCTGGTCATAGAACGACAGGTCGGTGCCGGAATGCTCCGAGTGCGTCTTGAGGTCGAAATCGGTGCGGTTGGCGATGCCTTCGAGCTCACCCCAGGGGTTGCCCTGGAAGCCGAACTTGTACTCGATGTCGGTGGTGCCCGCCGAGTAGTGCGACAGCTTCTCCTTGGGATGCTCGAACAGCCTCAGGTTGTCGCGGTTGATGCCCAGATCGATGTACCACTGCAGCCGGGTGTCGATCCAGTATTGGTGCCACTCGGGCGCGGTGGCCGGCTCGACGAAGAACTCCATCTCCATCTGCTCGAACTCACGGGTGCGGAAGATGAAGTTGCCGGGGGTGATCTCGTTGCGGAAGCTCTTGCCGATCTGGCCGATACCGAACGGCGGCTTCTTGCGCGAGGTGGTCACCACGTTGGCGAAGTTGACGAAGATGCCCTGGGCGGTTTCCGGGCGCAGGTAGTGCATGCCCTCCTCGGACTCGATCGGCCCGAGGTAGGTCTTGAGCATCATGTTGAATTCGCGGGGCTCGGTCCACTGGCCCTTGGTGCCGCAGTCCGGGCAGACGATCTCGGTCATGGCGACCGACTCGGGGTCCGCGATTCCCTTCTTCTCGGCGTACGCCTCTTGAAGGTGATCCTGGCGATGACGTTTGTGGCAGTTGAGGCACTCGATGAGCGGATCGTTGAACACCTCGACGTGGCCGGAGGCCACCCACACCTCGCGCGGCAGGATGATCGAGCTGTCCAGGCCGACGACGTCGTCGCGGCCGGTCACCACCGACCGCCACCACTGGCGCTTGATGTTCTCCTTGAGCTCCACGCCCAGTGGGCCGTAGTCCCAGGCCGACTTGGTCCCGCCGTAGATCTCGCCGGCTGGATAGACCAAGCCACGACGCTTGGCCAGGTTGACGACGGAATCGATGACGGACGCCACGGTGGGTGCCACTCCTGTTCTGTGAACGGACAACAGCCCCATAGCCTAGCGACCTCTCACCGGAGCCTTTGACATGCGTGATCGTGCATGGAAAAGTGGACGCCAACTGGAAATCGTTTCCAATAACGGGGAGGTGTGCCATGACCACCGCCACCGACCATGCCGCCCTTCTGGAACGCGCCGGTGAGCTGTTGCGCGCGCTGGCCGCCCCGGTGCGGATCGCGATCGTTCTGCAATTGCGGGAGTCCCGGCGGTGCGTGCACGAACTCGTCGACGCGCTCGACGTCCCGCAACCCCTCGTCAGCCAGCACCTGCGAATCCTGAAGGCGGCCGGCGTGGTCGCCGGCGAGCGATCCGGACGGGAAGTGATCTACCGACTGGTCGACGAGCACCTCGCCGAGATCATCGTCGCCGCCATCAGCCACGCCGGCGAGGAGCACTCGTGACCGGAGCGGAAACCCGTCCGCGCGCGGGGGCGGGCGGGGTGCGTGCTACCCGTCAGCGGGCGTCCATCATCGCGCTGCTCGACACCGTCGACGAGTTCCGCTCGGCGCAGGAGTTACACGACGAGCTGCGCCGCCGCGGCGAGAACATCGGACTGACCACCGTGTACCGGACGCTGCAGTCGCTGTCGGCGGCCGATCTGGTGGACATGGTGCGCACCGACACCGGGGAGTCGGTCTACCGGCGCTGCGCCGGCGCGGACCATCACCATCACCTGGTGTGCCGAAGTTGCGGCGCGGCGGTGGAGGTCAGCGGTCGCGAAGTCGAGGCCTGGGCCGCGGAAGTGGCTGCCGAGCATGGCTTTTCGGACGTCAGCCACACGATCGAGTTGTTCGGCACCTGCGGGCAGTGCCGGAGCTGAGCTAGTCGAACTTTCCCGCGCTGGTGTCGATCTCGGCGAGCCACCCAACAGCTAGTCGACGAGTGTGGACTACATGCATTGCGTCCGCCTTTGAGCGACAACCGTTGTCGCTCGGAGGCGGACACCAACCGTGTTACCCAGAGCCTTCGGGCCCCGCAGAGCCGAGCTCGCGCGCCGAGATCGACGTCAGCGTGGGACCTACTCGAACTTTCCCGCGCTGGTGTCGATCTCGGCGAGGCGGCTGAGCTAGTCGACGAGCGCGCGGCGGGCATCGGCCCCGCCGGCGAGCACCATCAGCACCAGCGTCTGCAGCGCATGATCGGCCAGACCATCGCCGGGAAAGTTGTAGCGCAGCATGATGTCGCCCTTCTTGCCCGACTCGACGAACGTCACCGTCCCCAGCATCGTCGACTGCGCTTGCGCGGCAACACGTTTGCGAAGGTCGGCAGTCGACGACAGATCCCAGCCGAGGACCTGCGTCACCGACACCATCTTGATGTCCTCGGCAATGGTGACCGTCCGCAGCGACGCGAACGTCCCCTCATAGCGCACCGTCAGCGCGCCGTCCGGTTCCACCTCGACCGGCACGACAGCGCTCAGAACCTCGGCCAGCCGTGCGTCCAACAGCATGGTCAGGCCCGGCCGAAACGCCGGTTGCGCTCGGCGTACTCCTCGCATGCCGCCCACAAATCGCGCCGGTCGTAATCGGGCCACAGCTTGTCCTGGAACACATACTCGGCGTACGCGGCCTGCCACAGCATGAAGTTGCTCGCCCGCTGCTCCCCCGACGTCCTGATGAACAGGTCGACGTCGGGAATGTCGGGCCGGTGCAGATGCTCGGTGATCGTTGCCTCGTTCACCCGTTCCGGGTCGATCCGGCCGGCCACCGCATCACGCGCGATCTGTTTTGCCGCTTCGGCGATCTCGGCCCGCCCGCCGTAGTTCACGCAATAGTTCACCGTGATGACGTCATTGCCGACGGTCATGTTCTCGGCGATGTCGAACTCCTTGATCACGCTGCGCCACATCCGCGCCCGCGACCCCACCCAGCGCATGTTGACGCCCATCGCGTCCAGATTCTCGCGGCGCCGGCGCACCACCTCGCGGTTGAAGCCCATCAGGAACCGCACCTCTTCGGTACTGCGCCGCCAGTTCTCGGTGGAGAACGCGTACACCGACAGGTGCTGGATGCCGATCTCGATGGCTCCGCAGGTGATGTCGATGAGCACCGCCTCGCCCATCTTGTGGCCCTCGGTGCGGCTCAACCCGCGCTGCGTCGCCCAGCGTCCGTTGCCGTCCATCACCACGGCCACATGCTTGGGCATCTGGGCGGCCGGAATCGCCGGCGGCACGGCCTTGGAGGTGTGCTGGGGCGGCCGGCGCGGGCCGCCGTCCGGCGCGGGCGGCAGCTCCGGAAACACGACCGGCCACACAGAGGTGTCCGGGAACATCGGGTAGTCGTCGGGCGCCGGGGGCAGCTGCGGAAAGGTCTCTTTCCGCCTGCGCTCAGCCCCCCGCCACGAGCTGGTCACCCGGTTCATCGCCATATGGCTCATCCTGCCTGAACATCTCCATCCCGTGGTCAGCGGCCCGCCGGTAGACACGCTCCACCAGCGGCAAAGTGCGCAGCTGGCGTTCCAGATGCCACTGCAGATGCGCAGCCACCAAGCCGCTGGCGTGGCTGCGGTGCGACGGCGTCGAGGCCTCCGCAAGCTCCCAATCCCCGTCGTGCAGCGCGGACATCAGATCCAGCACCGCCTGCGGCGGTGTCGTCGAGCCGGACGGACGGCAATGCATGCAGACGCTGCCACCAGCGGCGATGTGGAACGCGCGGTGCGGTCCCGGTGCCGCGCAGCGGGCGCATTCGGTCAGTGACGGCGCCCAGCCGGCGATGCCCATGGCCCGCAGCAGGTAGGCGTCCAGGACCAGCTCGCGGCTGCGTGCACCGTCGGCCACCGCGCGCAACGCGCCGACCGTGAGCCGGTGCAGCGCCGGCGCCGGGGCGCGTTCCTCCCCGGCGAGCCGCTCGGCGGTCTCCAGGACCGCACAGGCGCTGGTGTAGCGACCGTAGTCACTGACGATGTCGGTGGCGAAGGCGTCGATCGACACCACCTGGGTGACGATGTCCAGGTTGCGACCGGGGTGCAGCTGGACGTCGATGTGAGCGAACGGCTCCAACCGGGAACCGAATTTGCTGCGGGTACGGCGCACGCCCTTGGCAACCGCGCGGACCAGACCGTGGTCGCGGGTCAGCAAGGTGACGATGCGGTCGGCTTCACCGAGCTTGTGCTGGCGCAGCACGACCGCCCGATCCCGATACAGCCGCATCCGACCAGTTTCCCACCGCATTGCGACATAACGGCGGACGCGCGCCGTTAGTCTCTACGTCGCCATGACAGCTCACCGGAGTCTGGGCAGGCCACCGCGGTTTCCGACCATCGGTGAGCAGCTCTATCAGTTGGCCAGCGGCACGGTCACGTCCGCCGAACTGGTCCGCCGGTCGCTGCGCGCGATCACCGCCAGCCAGTCCACGCTCAACGCGTTCCGGGTGGTGCTCACCGAGAGCGCACTGGCCGAGGCGGCTGACGCCGACCGCCGCCGGGCCGCCGGGGAGCAGGCGCCGCTGCTGGGCATCCCCATCGCGGTCAAGGACGACGTCGACATCGCCGGCGTTCCCACCTCCTTCGGAACCGCGGGACCCGTGCGCCCCGCGGCGCACGACTCCGAAGTGGTCCGCAGGCTGCGCGAGGCGGGCGCGGTCATCGTCGGCAAGACGAACTGCTGTGAACTGGGTCAATGGCCGTTCACCAGCGGCCCCGCCTTCGGCCACACCCGTAACCCCTGGTCGCGCAAGCACACTCCCGGCGGCTCGTCGGGTGGCAGCGCCGCCGCCGTCGCTGCGGGCCTGGTCGCCGCCGCCATCGGTTCCGACGGCGCAGGCAGTGTCCGGGTGCCGGCCGCCTGGACCCACCTGGTGGGTATCAAGCCGCAGCGCGGCCGCATCTCGACCTGGCCGGTTCATGACCCGTTCAACGGGATCACCGTCAACGGTGTGCTGGCGCGCACCGTGGCCGACGCCGCGCTCGTCCTCGACGCCGCCTCCGGCAACCATGACGACGACCCCTTCAAGCCACCGCCGGTACGGATGTCCGACTCCGTCGGGGCCGCCCCCGGACCGTTGAAGATCGCGCTGTCGACGCGCTTTCCGTTCACGTTCTTTCCCGCCAGGCTGCATCCCGAGATCAGGGTCGCGCTCAGCGCCATCGCCGAGCAACTCGGCCTGCTGGGCCACACTGTCATGGCGGGCAACCCCAACTACGGCCTGCGGCTGCCGCTGACGTTCCTGCCCCGCTCCACCGCCGGGCTGCTGGAGTGGGCCGACCGGCTCGGTGGCGACGTCACCTTCGACCCCCGGACCGAGTCCAACATGCGGGTGGGCCGGCTGCTGTCGGGGTCGATGCTGCGACGCGCCCGCGCCAGCGAACCGAGGCTGCACCGCCGCGTCGGGGCTATCTTCCGGTCCGTGGACGTCGTGCTCGCGCCGACGACCGCGCAGCCGCCTCCCCCGGCCCGCAGGTTCGACCGCCTGGGGCCGATGGGCACCGACCGCGCGATGATCGCGGCCTGCCCGGTGACGTTCCCGTGGAATCTGCTGGGCTGGCCCTCGATCAGTGTCCCGGCTGGATTCACCTCTGACGGACTGCCGATCGGCGTGCAGCTGATGGGCCCGGCCAACAGTGAGCCCCTGCTGATCTCCCTGGCGGCCGAATTGGAGGCCATCAACGGGTGGGCCAACAAGCAACCCGAGATCTGGTGGAACACCCCGGTACCCACCGAGATCTAAAAGCCAAGCCGGCCAAGCTGTTTGGGGTCACGCTGCCAATTCTTGGCGATCTTGACCCGCAGATCGAGATACACCTTGGTGCCGAGCAGCTTCTCGATCTGCGTACGGGCCACTGTCCCGACTTCTTTGAGCCGAGCGCCACCCTTGCCGATCACAATGCCCTTCTGACTGTCCCGCTCGACGTACAGCACGGCGTGCACATCGATGAGGTCGTCGCGGTCGGGCCGTTCCTCGATCTCCTCGATCACCACCGCCAGGGAGTGCGGCAACTCGTCGCGCACGCCCTCCAGCGCCGCCTCGCGAATGAGCTCGGCCATCAGCACTTCTTCGGGCTCGTCAGTGAGCTCCCCGTCGGGGTAGAACGCCGGGCCCGGCTGCAGCTGGCCGGCCAGCACATCGATGAGGATGTCGACCTGGTCGCCGCGCGTCGCCGACACCGGCACGATCTCGGCTGCAGTGTCGCCGACCAATTCGTGCACGGCGATCAGCTGCTCGGCGACCCGTTCCTTGGACACCTTGTCGATCTTGGTGACGATGACGACGAGGGTCGTGCGGGGGGCCACGTCGCGGATCTGTTCGTAGATCCATCGATCACCCGGTCCGATGTTCTCGTCGGCAGGAATGCACAGGCCGATAACGTCCACTTCGGAATAGGTGTCGCGGACCAGGTCGTTGAGCCGCTTGCCCAACAGCGTGCGCGGGCGGTGCAGCCCAGGGGTATCGACGAGGACGATCTGGAAGTCGGCGCGGTGCACGATGCCGCGAATGGTGTGCCGGGTGGTCTGCGGTCGATTGGAGGTGATCGCCACCTTGGTGCCGACGAGTGCGTTGGTCAGCGTCGACTTGCCGGTATTGGGCCTGCCGACGAAGCAGACGAAACCGGACCGAAATTCATTCTCAGCGGCGTCAGTCATCCTCGTCGTGTCCTTCCGGCTCGATCCGGCTGACCAGCACGGTGCCGATGCGAAGCCGCCCTCTGTGGTCCCGGCCGCCTTCGGCCTGCAGCCGCAGCCCATGTGAGACGACCTCGGCGCCGGGCAGCGGCACCCGGCCGAGTTCGAGGGCCAGCAGACCGCCGACGGTGTCGACGTCGAGGTCCTCCTCGAACTCGACGTCGTACAGCTCGCCGAGGTCCTCGATCGGCAGCCGAGCCGACACCCGGAACCTGTTGTCGCCCAATTCTTCGACGGGCGCCACCTCGCGGGTGTCGTACTCGTCGGCGATCTCGCCGACGATCTCCTCCAGGACATCCTCGATGGTGACCAGGCCGGCGATGGCGCCGTACTCGTCGACCAGCAAGGCCATGTGGTTGCGGTCGCGCTGCATCTCGCGCAACAGCTCGTCGAGTGGTTTGGAGTCAGGGACGAACACAGCCGGGCGCATGATGTCAGCCACCTTGGTGCCGCGGCCGCTGTCCGACGAGTAATAGGTGCGCTGCACAAGGTCTTTGAGATAGACGACGCCGACCACATCGTCGACGTTCTCCCCGATCACCGGGATTCGCGAATAGCCACTGCGCACCGCCAACGACGTCGCCTGGCTGGCGGACTTGTCGTTCTCGATCCACACCATCTCGGTGCGCGGCACCATCACCTCACGCGCGGCGGTGTCGCCGAGTTCGAACACCGACTGGATCATTCGGCGTTCGTCGTCGGCCACCACACCGCGCTGCTGCGCCAGGTCGACCACCTCACGCAACTCGATCTCGGAGGCGAACGGCCCGTTGCGGAAGCCGCGTCCCGGGGTCAGCGCATTGCCGAGCACGATGAGCAGCCGGCTGATCGGAGTGAGCAGAACCGAGATCGCCTGCAGCGGGACCGCCGACGTCAAGGCGATGGTGTAGGCGTTCTGCCTGCCGATGGTGCGCGGGCCGACCCCCATCGCGACGAAGCTCGCGACCGTCATGATGCCCGCCGCCGCCACCAGACCCCAGGTCAGGCCGAGGTCATCCCACAGGAACGCGACCAGCAAGACCGTCGCGGCCGCCTCGCACGCAATGCGCAGCAGCACAACGAGATTGATGTAGCGCGGCCGCTCGGCCATGATCCTGGCCAGCCGCAGGGCGCCGGGCCGCTCGTCGCGCACCAACTCCTCGACCCGCGCAATCGACACGGTACTGATGGCGGCGTCGATCGCGGCGAACAGACCGCCCAGCGCTATCAGCGCGATCGCACCGAGCAGCGCACTCCACCCCGTCACGGTTCGTCGAAGAACTGTGACTTGTCGAGCAGCCGACGGTCCTTCTCGATCTGCCGATCCTGGTGGTATGCCTCGACCTGCTCGGCCACCCACTCTTCGAGCAGGGTGCGTTGCAGGTCGAACATCTCCTTCTCCTCGTCCGGCTCGGCGTGGTCGTAGCCCAACAGGTGCAGCACGCCGTGCACGGTCAGCAGAGCCAGTTCCTGACCGAGGCTGTGGCCGGCGGCGCTGGCCTGGTCGGCGGCGAACTGCGGGCACAACACGATGTCGCCGAGCATCGACGGGCCCGGCTCGGGCGCATCCGGGCGACCGCCGGGCTCGAGCTCGTCCATCGGGAAGCTCATCACGTCGGTGGGACCGGGCAGGTCCATCCAGCGCATGTGCAGGTCGGCCATCGCGTTGCTGTCCAGCAACACCATCGACAGCTCAGCGGCCGGATTGACGTCCATGCGACGAATCACGAAGCGCGCGACGCTGATCAGTTCCTCTTCGGAAACGTCGAGGCCGGATTCGTTGGATACCTCGATGGTCATGTGAGATGCCCCTAGCGCCGCGTCGAGCGACGTTGCGAGCGGTTCATCAGCGCCGGCTGCTCGGCCTTGGCGTAGGCGTCGACGATCTCCGACACCAGGCGGTGGCGCACCACGTCGGCGCTGGTGAGTTCGGCGAAATGGATGTCGTCGATACCGTCGAGGACGTCCATCGCCGCCCGCAGACCGGACTTGGCGCCGCCCGGCAGGTCGACCTGGGTGATGTCACCGGTGACCACGATCTTGGAGCCGAACCCCAGCCGGGTGAGAAACATCTTCATCTGCTCGGCGGTGGTGTTCTGCGCCTCGTCGAGGATGATGAACGCGTCGTTGAGCGAGCGGCCACGCATGAAGGCCAGCGGCGCGACCTCGATAACCCCGGTGCTCAGCAGGTTCGGGATGGCGGCGGGATCCATCATGTCGTGCAGCGCGTCGTAGAGCGGCCGCAGGTACGGGTCGATCTTCTCGGTCAGCGTGCCGGGCAGAAACCCAAGGCGCTCACCGGCTTCCACCGCAGGCCGGGTCAGGATGATCCGGGTGACCTGTTTGGTCTGCAGCGCATTGACCGCCTTGGCCATGGCCAGGTAGGTCTTGCCGGTGCCCGCGGGACCGATACCGAACACGATCGTGTGGGCGTCGATGGCGTCGACGTAGCGCTTCTGGTTGAGCGTTTTGGGCCGAATCGTCTTTCCGCGCCGGGACAGGATGTCGAGCGTCAGCACCTCGGCCGGTGACTCGTTGTCGGCTCCGGTCAGCATCCCGACGCTGCGGCGCACCGCGTCCGGGGACAGCGTCTGACCACCGGCCACGATCGCGATGAGTTCGGAGATCACCCGTTCGGCCATCGCGACGTCGGCCGCCTCGCCGGACAGGGAGATGGTGTTGCCTCGAACATGGACATCGGCCGAGAGGCTGCGTTCGAGTGCGCGCAGATTCTCGTCAGCGGAACCCAGCAGGCCCACGACGAGGTCGGGCGGAACAGTCATGCTGCTGCGCACTTGCGAGGCAGCGGTCGTCTCGCGGGGCGTCACGTGGTCTTCGAAGCCTGCTTCCTGGGTCCCGGTTAGGTGGAAACACCAGTTTACCGTCCGAGCGCCGCACCTCCCACTGGTTAACCCACAGTCGGGGTGAACGCCTGATGGGTCAGCGCCGAGTTCATGAAGTCCCGGAAGTGCAGCCACTTGCCGTCGCGCAGCGTGATGATGTGGGCGAACTCCGACTCCCAGGTGTGCCCGGTCGCCGTCCGCAGGAACTTCTGGTGACCCCAGACCGCCAGGTTGTCGCCGTCGCCGATGAACAGCCACGGTTCCATCGCCACGATCTCGATGTGGGCGCCCACGGTGCTGAAGAACTCTCCTGCCGCGTCGATGCCGTGGTAGTCCCCGGCGTACGGGATGGCGTCGCTGCCGTAGTAGGTGATGCGGACTTCCGGATCCATATGGCTCAGCGCCGTCGCCAGGTCACCGGCCGGGACCGCGGCGTAAACGGCCCGGGTGACGGCGATATTGGTGGTCTCGCTCATCGGCTCAGCTGCATCGGCAGACGGACGAAGCCATGGGTGAGCAGGCTGGCGGTCTGCCGCTCGGCGGGTTCCTCGGACAGGCCGATCACCGAGTAGCGGTCCAGCACCGCATTGACGATCGACAGCACCTCCAGCCGGGCCAGTGGCGCTCCGAGGCAGAAGTGCAGGCCATGGCCGAACGCCAGATGCTGGCGGATGTTGGGCCGGTCCAGGTCCAGGCGCGCGGGATCTTCGAACACTGCCGGGTCATGGTTGGCCGAGCCGAAGAACAATGCCACCCACTCCCCTTTGCGGATCGTGGCGCCGTCGATCTCGACGTCGCGGGTCGCGATGCGGAACAGCCGGTTCGGCCCGGTGAGCCGCGCGACCTCCTCGATGAACGTGCTCAGCAACGAACGGTCGGCCCGTAGCCGGGCGGTCACCGCGGGTTCGCGCGCCATCGCATCGAGAACGCTTCCGATGAGATAGGTCGTCGTCTCGCTGCCGGCGACCACGAGCGTGACGCAGAACCGCACCACCTGCTCCGGGGTGAGCCGCTGGCCGTCGAGTTCGGCCCGCAGCAGCGCCGATATCAGGTCTTCGGCATCCTCGATGTCCTGTGAATCGTCAACGCGCGCAAGCTTTTCAGTGACACGCTCGGTGAACGCCGTGACCATCTCGAAGTTGCTGGCCATCCGCTCTTCGGGAGTCATCGTCGACGACAGCATGAACGCGTTAGCCCAGTTCTTGAATCGCACGTGGTCGCCTTCGGGAAGACCCAGCAGGCGCACCATCGCCCGGGTGGGCACCTCATCGGCGAACTCCATCACATCGCGATCGCCGTCGCCGGTGCGGTCGTCGAACTCGACGAGCAGGATCGGCACCAGTTCGTCCAGCCAGCTCTCGAGCCGCCGGATACGCCGCGGCGAGAATGCCTGGCTGACCAGTTTGCGTTCGGCGGTGTGCGCGGGCGCGTCGGTGTTGACCAGCATCAGGCTCGGCGCAGACGACGCCTCCTGGATCGGGTCGCGCGACGAGAACGTCTCGCTGTCCCGCGCCGCCGCGAGCACCTGGTCGTAGCGGAACAACGCCCACGCGGTGACCGGTTCGTCGGCGCCGGGCACCGTGCCCGGCGGCCAGTCCCGGTAGCCCGCCACCGGCGAGGAATCGCGCAGTTGCTCGTAGAGCGGATACGGGTTCGCGATCCCCTCCGCGGTGGTGAGCAGATGCAGGGCAGAGGCCGTCGTCGAGGTCATGCGAACAGCCTCATTGCTCGTCTGAGCCTGGTCGATCTCCCGATGGAGGTCAGTTGCGCTCCCGACCGAGCGGTTTTGCCACCAGCGCCTCGATCGCGGTGAGAGCATCGCCTCACTGTGACCACTCCCACCGACTGTCTGCCCGTGACCGCGCTGATCGACGGCAACCACCCCGGCTGGGCATCCAAAGCCCCGCCGGTCAGTGCGGTGTCCCGCCGCTACGACGAGGCCTGCCGGCTCGGGATCGTCGAACCTACCGACGACCCGGTCCGGGCGGTCGCCGACACCGTCGACGCGCAGGCCGCCTTGGTCCGCGAGGCGCTCGAAGCGCTCGGCGACGAACACGCGCTCGCCGCGCTGGAAGCCGTGCTCGACCTGTCCCTGCTGGAGCGCCAGCTGATCGAGGACAGCGCCCGGCGCCGGACGCTGGCGCTGTTGCGGGTGCAGGAAGGCTTGTCGAAACTACGTGGCATCGACGAGGTCGCCAAGATCGTCGACCGCGCGCCGCGTGAGCTCGTCGAGTCGTGCGGCTTCGACCGCGCGGTTCTGTTCCGGGTGCACGAGGGCAAGATGGTGATGGAGTCGGCCTACTTCGGTGACGACGTCGAGGGCGCCGAGAAGATGGTCGCGTTCGCCCAGTCCGTCGCCCCGCCGCTGGACCACATGCTCCTCGAGACGCAGATGATCCGCAGGCACGCACCGGAAATCGTGCGCGACGCCCGCAACGATCCGCGGGTCAACCGCCCGATCATCGACTTCTCGCTGACCCACTCCTATGTCGCGGCACCCGTGATGCCGACCGGACGGGTGATCGGCTTCCTGCACGCCGACCGGTTGTACTCCGGGCGCACCGTCGACGAGATCGACCGCGACACCGTGTGGGCGTTCGCCGAGGGATTCGGCTACGCATTCGAGCGGACCGTGCTGATGGAGCGGATGCGGCGCCAGCACGCCGACGTGCGCAACGCGCTCGCCACCGCCGAGCAGGCCGCCCAGGCCCTCCAGGACGCCGACCTGGAACTGCGCAAAGTCGAGCCCGCCGAGCGCAGCACGGCCAGCCGGCGGCTGGCGGAAGTGGAATCGCGGGTGCACGAGATGCTGACCCGCCGCGAAGCCGAGGTGCTGCGGTTGATGGCCGACGGGCGCACCAACCAGCAGATCGCCGATGAACTGGTGATCACCCCCGGCACGGTGAAATCCCATGTGAAGCGGGTACTTCGGAAGCTGCACGCCAGCAACCGCGCCGAGGCGGCGTCGATCTATGCGCGCCTGGCAGCCCGGCCCGATCCGGCCTGACTCAGCCGGTCGACCAGCGGTCGGTGAGCACGCCGAGCGCGCCCAGCGCCACCGCGGCGGCGGTCGTGGTGCGCAGCACCGTGGGGCCGAGCCGGACCGCCGTGGCACCCGCATCGCCCAGCCGGGCGAGTTCGGCATCGCTGATCCCACCTTCGGGGCCCACGATCAGCATGATCGAATCCGCTTGGGCCACCGGCAGTTCGGCCAGCGGGCGGTCGGCAGATTCGTGCAGTGCAAGCACCAACCCACCGGCTGCGGCGCGTTCGGCAACCACACCCGTCAGCGCGCTCGTCGACATCGGGCCGTCGATCGACGGGATGTAGGCGCGCCGCGACTGCCTGGCCGCCGAGCGGGCCACCGCGCGCCAGCGGCGCAGGCCCTTCTCGGCGCGCTCACCGTCCCAGCGCGCCACACACCGGTCGGCCTGCCAGGCGACGAAGTCGTCGGCGCCCGCCTCGGTGGCCAGCTCGATCGCCAGTTCTGAGCGCTCCGACTTCGGAATGCCCTGCGCGACGCTCACCGCCGGACGCGGGCGCGGAAGGGCCCAGCGCTCCAGCACCTGCGCCGAGAATCCGCGCTTGCCGGTCTCGACCACCTCGCAGCGGGCCAGCGTGCCGTCACCGTCGGACAGGACGAGTTTCTCGCCAGGCCGGATGCGCCGGACCGTGGCGGCGTGAAAGCCCTCGTCGCCGTCGACGGCAGCCCGCTGCCCCACCATCGGAATGGCGTCGGCGTAAAACAGTGTGTCGGCCACGGAAGCCGGAGCCTAACGGCCGCTGAATGTTTCGCGTAGCCGACTGAACAGTCCGCCGTTGTTGCCTGCCACGGCGTGCGTGGACTTGACCTCCGGTTCGGCATGGCTGCGGGTCTTGAACTCGGCGAGCAGTTCCCTGGCCCGGGCGTCGAGCTTGCCGGGCACCGTCACCTCGATGTGCGCATGCAGATCACCCCGCACACCGGACCGCAGATGCGGCATCCCGTGCCCGCGCAGCGTGGTCACCGAACCGGGTTGGGTGCCCGGTGCGATGGCGATCTCGGTGAGCCCGTCGAGGATGCCGTCGACGGTGACCGAGGTGCCGAGCGCGGCATCGACCATCGGTACCGACACGGTGCAATGCAGGTCGTCGCCGTCGCGGACGAAGATGTCGTGCTGTTGCTCGTGAACCTCGACGTAGAGGTCGCCTGCCGGGCCGCCGCCAGGGCCGACCTCACCCTGCGCGGCCAGCCGAACCCGCATGCCGTCGCCGACACCGGCCGGAATCTTCACGCTGATGTCGCGGCGCGCACGCACCCGCCCGTCGCCGGCGCAGCGGTGGCAGGGATCGGGAATGACCTCGCCGACGCCGCGGCAGGTCGGGCAGGGCCGCGAGGTCATGACCTGACCCAGCAGCGAACGCTGCACTGTCTGCACCTCGCCGCGCCCGCCGCAGGTGTCACAGGCAACAGGCGTGGAGTCGCCGTGAGTTCCCTTGCCCTGGCACACATCACACAGCACGGCGGTGTCGACGGTCACCTGCTTGGTCACCCCGGTCGCGCACTCCGAGAGATCCAGGCGCATCCGCAGCAGGGAGTCCGATCCGGGCCGCACCCGGCCGATCGGGCCGCGCGCCGCGCCACCGCCACCGAAGAACGCCTCGAAGACGTCACCCAATCCGCCGAAGCCGCTGAAGCCGTTGGCTCCCGCTGCGGCGCCTTCCAGCGGGTCGCCACCCAGGTCGACGATGCGCCGCTTCTCCGGATCGGAGAGCACCTCGTAGGCGGCGCTGATCTCCTTGAACTTGTGCTGGGCCTCTTCGTCGGGGTTGACGTCGGGATGGTATTCGCGGGCCAGCTTTCGATAGGCGCGCTTGAGCTCCTGATCGCTGGCGCCTTTGCTCACCCCGAGCAGGCCGTAGTAATCCCGTGCCACTGTTGACCTTTCGAATTCCCCGCCGGCTAGCCGGCTCGGTGTCCTAGGACATCGCCGATGTACATCGCAACTGCTGCGACGTTGGCGATAGTTCCCGGATAGTCCATTCTGGTGGGTCCCAAAACACCCATGCCGCCGTACACGGTGCCCGAGCTGCCGTAGGTCGTGCTGATCACCGATGTTCCGGCCATCTGCTCGGCCTCGGTTTCCTGGCCGATGCGCACCGTGACCTTACCCGCTTCCTGTGACGCGGCCAGCAGGCGAAGCACCACAACCTGTTCCTCGAGGGCTTCGAGGATCGAGCGCAGCGATCCGCCGAAGTCGGCGGTGTTGCGGGTCAGGTTGGCGGTGCCACCCATCAGCAGACGTTCTTCATTGTGCTCCACCAACGACTCGAGGAGCACGGTGGCCGACCGGCCGACGGCATCGCCGAGCCCGCCCGAACCGTCCAGCCGAGCAGCCAGGTCGGCGACCGCGACCGAGGCCGCCGCCAGGCGTTTGCCCTCCAGCGCTTGTCCGAGCAATTCGCGCAACTGGGACAGCTGGTGGTCGTCGATGGTGTCGCCCAGCTCAACGATGCGCTGATCAACCCGGCCGGAGTCGGTGATCACCACCATCAGCAGCCGGGCCGGCGTCAACGCCACGATCTCCAGATGCCGCACCGTCGAGGTGGACAACGTCGGATATTGGACGATCGCGACCTGCCGGGTCAGCTGGGCGAGCAGCTTCACCGCACGGCGCAGCACGTCGTCGAGGTCGACCCCCGATTCCAGGAATTGGAGGATCGCCCGGCGCTCGGAGGCCGACAGCGGCTTGACGTCGTCGATCCGGTTGACGAACTCGCGGTAGCCCTTCTCGGTGGGCACTCGGCCCGAGCTCGTATGGGGCTGTGCGATGTAGCCCTCCGCTTCGAGTACCGCCATGTCATTGCGCACCGTTGCGCTGGATACACCCAGGTTGTGGCGGTCGACGAGGGCTTTGGAACCGATCGGTTCCTTGGTCGCCACGAAGTCGGCGACGATGGCCCGGAGCACCTCGAATCGGCGGTCGTCAGCACTTCCCATCTGGTACACCTCCAAGTCGTCTCCATTTTACGGACACCAACAGCACATTTAGCACCCACGCACTCGGAGTGCCACCGGCTCGGCTCGTGGGCGTACGGATGTTCGCCCACCGCTGACGTTCCGGCCACCAGCGACTAGCCTTGCTCGAATGGTGACGCGGGGTCGGTCTGCAGGGACGACGGCCCGATGATCTTCAAGGGCGTTCGGGACGGCAAGCCCTACCCCGAGCACAACCTCTCCTACCGCGACTGGTCGCAGATTCCGCCGCGACAGATCCGCCTCGACGAGTTGGTCACCACCACGACCGTGCTGGCATTGGACCGCCTACTGTCCGAAGACTCGACGTTCTACGGCGACCTGTTCCCGCACGCGGTCCGCTGGCGCGGCGTGATCTACCTCGAGGACGGCCTGCACCGGGCGGTCCGGGCCGCGCTGCGTAATCGCACCGTCCTGCACGCACGGGTCTACGACATGGACGGCGGCGTAGCCGACCAGTTCTCGGCCAGCTGACGCCCCGCAGGCAGGCGCACCGTGAATTGCGTTCTGCCCGGACGGGATCGCGCGGTGACCGTGCCGCCGTGCGCTTCCACGATCGACAGCACGATTGCCAGACCGAGTCCACTGCAGCCCAGCTCCCGGGACCGCGACTTGTCGGCGCGGACGAATCTGCCGAACAGGTTGGGCATGATCTCCTCGGGGATACCGGGTCCGTCGTCGCTGACGACGAGTTCCACCCACCCGTCGCTGCCGGTGGACAGCGATGTGCTGACGGTGACTCCCGCCGGGGTGTGCACCCGGGCGTTGCCGAGCAGATTTGCCAGCAACTGGTGAAGTCGGGCGCGGTCGCCGCGAACCCAGATCGCATGCTCGGGCAGATCGATCACGAAGTGGTGCTCCGGCGCGGTCACCGAAGCGTCGTTGACGGCGTCGGCCACCACGTCGCACAGGTCGAGGTCTTCGAGCTCCAGGTCACCGCCTTCGTCGAGCCGCGACAACAGCAGCAGGTCGGCCACCAGCGACGCCATCCGGCGGGACTCCGCCTCGATGCGGGCCAGCGCGTACTCGGTGGTGGGCGGCAGCGAGTCGCTGTCCTGGCGGGTCAGTTCGGCGTAGCCGAGGATCGAGGCCAGCGGTGTGCGTAGTTCGTGACTGGCGTCGGTGAGGAATTGGCGCGTTCGCCGGCCGGACGCCGCGATCTCGGCGAGCGCGGAATCGACATTGGTCAGCAGCCGGTTGAGGGTATGGCCGACGACGCCGATTTCACTGGCCGGGTCGGTGTCGGCCGGGTTCACCCGGGCGGTGATCCGATAGTCGGTGGCATCCAGCGGGAGGGCGGCGACCTGGCCGGCGACGTCGGCGACGCGCCGCAGGGGGCGAAGCGCGTAGTTCACCACGATCATCGTTCCCAGCCCGGTCACCGCGACGGCGAGTACCACCAGCAACACCACGGTCAGGCCTTTGCCCGCGACGGTCTTGTTCGCCAGATCCAGCGACACCGCCGACACCAGTCGCTCGCCACCGGGATAGTCACTGTGCCCGACCCGGTGCGAACCCATGTCGCCGAGCTCGACGGTCTGCGGGTCGCCGTCACCCCAGTCGATCCGCTCCAACGCGCGCAGAGCATCCGGCGGAGCCGGGACGGGTTCACCGTCGGTGAACGCGCTGGCATACACCACCCGGTCGTCGCGCAGCAGTGCGATCACGGTGCCGGGCCCCTGGCCGGGGAACTCATCCAGGTCGCCGTGGCCGCCGCTGCCGTCTTCGGGCAGCTGCTCGATGTCGCCGTACCGCTTGGCCTTGGCATACGAATAGCTAAACGCGGCAAGCGAATTGGACACCTGACTGTTGGCCAGACTCATCGCCTCGTCGCGCAGACTCATCACCGCGACCGCGCCGATGGCGATCATCGCGACGCTGCTGATCGCCGATACCCAGATGACCAGGCGCCGGCGTAACGATCGCGGACGCCACCGCCTCTCGCCGTGGGTGGACGGCCTCACCGCTCTGGTCGCAGCATGTAGCCGACGCCGCGCACCGTATGGATCATCGGTTCGCGTCCGGCGTCGACCTTGCGGCGCAGATAGGAGATATAGAGGTCGACGATGCTGGACCGGCCGCCGAAGCCGTAATTCCACACTCGGTCGAGGATCTCGGCGCGGGTGACGGCACGGCGCGGGTTGCGCATCAGGTAACGCAACAGCTCGAACTCGGTGGTGGTCAGGGAGATCTGCTCGTCACCCCGGGTGACCTCACGGCTCGGGCCGTCCAGCACCAGATCGCCCACCTTCAGCACCTCATCCTCGGGCGCGGTGGTGGCCTTGGACCGCCGCAGAAGACCCCGCAACCGGGCGACCAGCTCCTCCAGACTGAACGGCTTGGTCAGGTAGTCGTCGGCACCCGCAGTCAGCCCCGTCACGCGGTCCATCACCGAGTCCCGCGCCGTCAGGAACAGCGTCGGCGTATAGCCCTCGGTCTCCCTCGTCATCTTGAGGATCTGCAGTCCGTCCGTGTCCGGCAGCATGATGTCCAGCACCAGCAGATCCGGCTCGAACTCCCGGAACTTCGACAAGGCGTCACGGCCGTCGCCCGCGGTCTCCACTTCCCAGCCCTCGTAGTGCAGGGCCATCTTGACCAGATTCGTCAGCGCCGGCTCGTCGTCGACGAGCAGCACGCGGATGGGCGAACCATCGGCGCGGGAGATGCGCGGAAGCTGACCGAGGATGGCCTGACGGGGGCGGAGGGGACGAGACGTCGACGGTGCGACCGGGATAGCCATACTTCGATTCTGGTGAAAACACATGAATCTGTCATGGACCCCATATCTGTTTCATATCTTGCCCGGTCGCAGTCCTGCTTAAGACGTTGTCGTATTGCGTTCGCGGCCAGAGCATTCCGCAATCATCTGTTAGACGCGACACATTTCGGTCACAACTCGGCCGCACCGAGTGTCCGCAGATATGGATCCGGTATGGATTCCTTGAAGGCGATCTGTCACCACACCTACTGTCGCGCTTGTGAATTCGTTCCGCCTCGGCGGTGCGGTTCGTGAATCGACTGTCAATTAATAGATCTCGCACACGCAGACAGGAGTCTGGCCTTGCAGCGTTCAACTGCGCCACTTGAGGGTTCGCAAGACCCGGGCAGGATGTCCACCCTCCTGCGCTACGACCTACCGGCCTCGCTGGTGGTGTTCCTGGTGGCCTTACCGCTGTCCTTGGGTATCGCCATCGCCTCCGATGCACCGGTACTGGCGGGGCTGATCGCGGCGATCGTCGGCGGTGTGGTTGCCGGCGCGCTGGGCGGATCGCCGCTGCAGGTCAGCGGTCCCGCCGCCGGACTGACGGTGATCGTTGCGGGCCTGGTGGCCGAATTCGGCTGGGCCGTGACCTGTGCCATCACCGTCTGCGCAGGCATCCTCCAGGTACTTCTGGGGGTCAGCCGGGTCGGCCGAGCAGCGCTGGCGATCTCACCGATGGTGGTGCACGCCATGCTGGCCGGTATCGGCGTCACGATCGCACTTCAGCAGGTCCACGTCCTGCTGGGCGGCAGCTCCGAGAGCTCGGCCTTGCGCAACATCACCGAACTGCCCGGTCAGCTGCTTGCCGCTGATCACGCCGGGTTGGCCGTTGGGCTGCTGGTGATCGGGATCCTGGTGAGCTGGCGCTGGATGCCCGCGAAAATTCGCAAAGTGCCCGGACCTCTGGTCGCGATCGTCGTCGCCAGCGCGGTGTCGGTGCTGTTCGCGATGAATGTGCCGCGCATTCAGCTCAACGGTTCGCTGCTCGATGCGTTGAAGCCGCCGGGCCTGCCGGACGGCAACTGGGGCGCGTTCGCGACGGGCGTAATCACCGTCGCCCTCATCGCCAGCGTCGAGAGCTTGCTCACCGCGGTTGCCGTGGACCGCATGCAGGACGGCCCGCGGTCGAATCTGAACCGCGAACTCGTGGGGCAGGGCGCCGCCAACGTCGTCTCGGGTGCGGTCGGCGGACTCCCCATCACGGGTGTGATCGTCCGCAGCTCGGCCAATGTGACCGCCGGCGCCAAGACCCGCGCGTCGGCGATGCTGCACGGTGTGTGGGTTCTGGTCTTCGCGCTGCCGTTCGCCGGGTTGGCCCAGCAGATCCCGACCGCAGCGTTGGCCGGGCTGCTGATCGTCATCGGCATTCAGCTGGTCAAGCTCAGCCACATCAAGACCGCACGCCGAACCGGCGATATCGCGGTCTATCTGGTGACGATCACCGGGGTGGTCTTCCTCAACCTGCTCGAAGGCGTCCTGCTCGGGCTGGCGCTGGCGGTTGTGCTGACCGTCTGGCGGGTGGCGCGCGCCAGGATCCATGCCCAGCCCGCCGATGATGACGACGACAACAACGATTGGCGCGTCGCCGTCGAAGGCTCGGCCACGTTCCTGTCGCTGCCCCAGCTGCACAAGACACTGGCGTCGGTGCCACCCGGTGTGCGCGTCACACTGGAGATTTCGGTGGATTTCATCGACCACGCTGCACACCAGGTGATCGAGGACTGGCAACGCCAGCACGAAGCCTCGGGCGGCACCGTTCTGGTGCAGGAAGTCGGTTCTGTCGAACTGAGCAGCGCACTGGACGGGCCGCCGCAGCGCGCCTTCAGCATGATCGACAAGCGGCTCGGCATCGTGCCGTGGAGTTCGTGGCAGGACCCGCTGACCACCAACGGCCACGAACGGCGCGACACCCCGCCCCAGTCGGTTCTCGACGGCCTCGAGGTCTACCACCGCAGAACCGCTCCCCAAATACGGCCGCACATGGAGAAATTGGCGCACACGAACACGGCCGAGACACTGTTCATCACGTGCACCGACGCACGGATCGTGCCCAATGCGATCACCAGCAGCGGGCCGGGTGACCTGTTCACCGTGCGCAACGTCGGCAACCTGGTGCCCGCCGACCAGCACGACCATTCTGTGGAAGCGGCGATCGCCTTCGCGGTGGGCAGGCTGAGCGTGTCGTCGATCGTCGTCTGCGGTCATTCCGGCTGCGGCGCAATGCATGCCGCGCTGCGGGAACAGGGCGTCACCGCGCAGCACCCACCCGGCGAGGAACACCTCCGGTCCTGGCTGAAGTACGCCCAACCGGCCCTGGACGCCTTCGACGAGGGTCGGCACCCGATCGCGCAATCGGCCGCCGATCAGGGTTTCAACACTGCCGACCAGCTGAGCATGGTCAGTGTTGCCGTCCAGGTGGACACCCTGGTGCGTCACCCGCTGATCCGCGATCTGCATCAGCAGGGCCGGCTGAAGGTCATCGGCCTGTTCTACGACATCGGCAGTGCCCAAGTTCTGCATGTCGAGCCCACCCCTGCCCTGTCGTTGCAGACCAACGGGATTGCTGTCCGATGATTGAGTTCAATTGGCCGTCAATAGATTTGACTCTGATATGAACTCCGTGACTGGCTCGCCGGCAGCACATAGAGTTGAGTTATCGGGCAGAGTCAACGAAAACCTAATCCCCCCAAGGTTTCTCTCCCGGAAGAAGAAAGGACGATCAATGACGATCAAACTCCGCCACCTCGCCCCGCTCGTCGCCGCCGGTGCCGCGGCGCTTGCCGTCAGCCTCGCGCCGAGCGCAGGCGCATCGCCCAACCCGATGGACTGCATGGACAGGGGTGGCGCCACCATGTGCCAGAAGCAGGGCCACGCAAGAATTCACGCCACACCTCCGGTCATGTCGCCTCAGCAGGCGTTCGGGTACAACGGCATCCCGATGTGGGCGCTGGGCTAACCGGCAGGTATGCCGGGCAAGGCCGCGGGATGTGCCTACCCCCCAAGGCTCCCCCGCGGCCTTGCCGCGTCCGGCCCTCAGTCGTCGAGGAGGTCGCGCACCACGGCGTCGGCCAGCAGCCGGCCGCGGTCGGTGAGCAGCAACCGCTCCCCGGTCCGCGTCAGCAGCCCGTCGTCCACCGCCCGGCCCGCGCGCAACTGTTCGGACTCGGTCAGC
This sequence comes from Mycolicibacterium rhodesiae, assembly GCF_002086695.1. Lineage (GTDB taxonomy): Bacteria > Actinomycetota > Actinomycetes > Mycobacteriales > Mycobacteriaceae > Mycobacterium > Mycobacterium rhodesiae. Next base: position 66,044 of record NZ_MVIH01000012.1, on the reverse strand, counting down.
GCGGCGACCGGCAACCCGGTGCGCAACCTGATTCCCAGCAGCACGTTCTCGATGTGACGGGCCTCGGCATCGAGACGCTCGAAATCTGCCACCGGCAGCCGCCCGTCAGCCAGCAGCTCGGCATAAGTGTTGGGGTGCTTGACATTCCACCACCGAGTGTCACCGACGAACCCGTGGGCTCCGGGACCCGCACCCCACCACTGCCCACCGTTCCAGTAGCCGATGTTGTGCAGGCACTCACCGCCCGGACGACTCCAATTGGACACCTCGTACCAACTCAGCCCCGCCGCCGCCAACCGCTGATCGAGCATTTCGTAGCGGTGCGCGAGCACGTCGTCGTCGGGTTCCTCGATCTCGCCGCGGCGCACCCGGCGGGCCAGCGCCGTACCATCCTCGACCACCAAGGCGTAGGCCGAGATGTGGTCGACGCCGGTGCTCAGCGCGGCATCGACCGAACGCGCCAGATCGTCGTCGGACTCCCCCGGTGTGCCGTAGATGAGGTCGATGTTGACGTGCTCGAAGCCGGCCGCCATCGCCTCCGCAGCGGCCTGCAGGGGCCGTCCCGGCGAGTGGGTCCGGTCCAGCACCGCCAGCACCCGTTGCGCGGTCGACTGCATGCCGAGTGACACCCGCGTGTAGCCGGCGGCGCGGATCTCGGCGAAAAACGCCGGCGACGTCGACTCCGGGTTGGCCTCGGTGGTGACCTCCGCCTGCGCGGCCACGGTGAAGCTGGCGCGGATTGCGTCGAGCACCGCGGTCAAGCCCTCGCCCCCGAGCAGCGACGGGGTGCCGCCGCCGACGAAGACCGTGTCGACAGGCACTTCCCCGAGCATGGCGGCGGTCAGCTCCAGTTCCGAGCGCAGCGCGGTCAGCCAGCCCTTCGGCGATGCGCCGCCGAGCTCGGCGGCCGTATAGGTGTTGAAGTCGCAGTACCCGCACCGCGTGGCGCAGAAGGGCACGTGCACATAGATGCCGAACGCCGTGCCGGGCGTCAGGGCGAGTTCCGGTAGGGCGGCCGGGGCGGGACGGACCGACATCGCTCCAGTGTCGCAGAGCCGACTTTTGCTCACCGCGAGCCAAAATTTGGCCCGGTTAGAGCTATCGACGCCGTTCGTGGCACAATGGCTCGCATGTCCGCCCCCCAGAACCTGCGCCGTGTGGCACTGGTGGCTCGGCGGCATGTGGATTTCAAGCGCGTCTGTACCTGTTGTTGTCTGGCTTGACGCCGTAGACCCGCCCACCTGTACCTCAGCTGGCCGACCGGATCTGCGCCGCCGGAAAACAGCTCACCGGTGGATTCGCGCGATTCGAACGCCAGCTCCTTGACATCGAGGAGCACATTTCATGAGTCAGCCGACAAAGGCGCCCAAGTCGCGCAGTGAGGGCCAGTGGGCGCTCGGCGACCGCGAGCCGCTGAACCCCAACGAGCAGTTCAAGAAGGAAGACGACGCGCTCAACGTCCGCGATCGCATCGAGAACATCTACGCCAAGCAGGGCTTCGCCAGCATCGACAAGACCGACCTGCGCGGCCGCATGCGCTGGTGGGGCCTGTACACGCAGCGCAAGCCGGGCTATGACGGCACCTGGACCGGTGACGAGAACACCGACATGCTCGAAGACGAGTTCTTCATGCTGCGGGTGCGCAGCGATGGTGGTGCTCTGACTACCGCCGCGCTGCGTACCCTCGGCGGCATTTCGACGGAGTTCGCCCGTGATACCGCCGATATCAGCGACCGCGAGAACGTGCAGTACCACTGGATCCGGGTCGAGGACATGCCGGAGATCTGGCGCCGCCTCGATGAAGTGGGTCTGCAGACCACCGAGGCGTGCGGCGACTGCCCACGCGTTGTGCTTGGCTCTCCGCTGGCGGGCGAGTCGCTCGAGGAGGTCATCGACGGCACGCCCGCGATCAACGAGATCGTCAAGCGCTACATCGGCAAGCCGGAGTACTCGAACCTCCCCCGCAAGTTCAAGACCGCCATCAGCGGCCTGCAGGACGTGGTGCACGAGGTCAACGACGTCGCCTTCATCGGGGTCAACCACCCCGAGCGCGGTCCCGGTTTCGATCTGTGGGTCGGCGGCGGTCTGTCCACCAATCCGATGCTCGGACAGCGCGTCGGCGCGTGGGTGCCGCTCGACGAGGTGCCCGACGTTTGGGAGGCCGTGGTCAGTGTGTTCCGCGACTACGGCTACCGGCGGTTGCGCGCTAAGGCGCGGCTGAAGTTCCTGATCAAGGACTGGGGCGTCGAGAAATTTCGTGAAGTCCTCGAAACCGAGTACCTGAAGCGGCCCCTGGTGGACGGGCCCGCACCCGAGCCGGTCGTTCGCCCGATCGACCACGTGGGTGTGCAGCGGCTCAAGAACGGGCTCAACGCGGTCGGGGTGGCACCGATCGCGGGGCGTGTGTCGGGCACCATTCTCACGAAGGTCGCCGACCTGGCCGAGTCGGTCGGCTCCAACCGCGTCCGGTTCACGCCGTACCAGAAACTGATCGTGCTCGACGTTGCAGACGACAAGCTCGACGAGCTCCGTAGTGGTCTCGACGCCCTGGGTCTGCCGTCAACCCCGTCGCACTGGCGTCGAAACCTGATGGCCTGCACCGGAATCGAGTTCTGCAAGCTGAGTTTCGCCGAGACCCGGGTGCGCGCTCAGAGCCTGGTGCCCGATCTGGAGAAGCGGCTCGAGGACATCAACTCCCAACTCGACGTCCCGGTCACGGTCAACATCAACGGCTGCCCCAACTCGTGCGCGCGGATCCAGATCGCCGATATCGGCTTCAAGGGTCAGATGATCGACGACGGTGACGGCCCCGAGGAAGGGTTCCAGGTTCACCTGGGCGGCAGCCTTGGGCTGGACAGCGGATTCGGGCGCAAACTGCGTCAGCACAAGGTGCTCTCCACTGAGCTCGGGGACTACATCGAGCGGGTCGTGCGCAACTTCGTGAAACAAAGAAACGACGGCGAGCGTTTCGCCCAGTGGGTTGTCCGGGCAGAGGAAGAGGAATTGCGATGAGCATTGGGGTGGATCGAGTGACCGAAGCTGAGCTTCGCGAGCTGGCGGCACAAGGCGCTGCCGAGCTGGCCGATGCCAGTGCTGTGGAGCTGCTGGCCTGGACCGACAAGCACTTCGGCGGTGACTACGTCGTCGCCTCCAACATGCAGGACGCGGTGCTGGTCGATATGGCCTCGAAGGTGCGCCCCGGCGTGGACGTGCTGTTCCTCGACACGGGCTACCACTTCGCCGAGACGATCGGTACCCGCGACGCGGTCGAGGCGGTGTACGACATCCACGTCGTGAACGTCACCCCGGAGCACAGCGTGACCGAGCAGGATCAGCTGCTGGGCAAGGACCTGTTCGCCAGCAACCCGGGCGAATGCTGCCGGCTCCGCAAGGTGGTGCCGTTGCGCAAGGCGCTAGGCGGATACGCCGCCTGGGTCACCGGCATCCGGCGGGTCGAGGCACCCACTCGCGCCAACGCGCCGCTCATCAGCTTCGACGAAGGCTTCAAGCTGGTGAAGATCAACCCGCTGGCCGCGTGGAGCGATGAGGACATGGACGCCTACATTCAGGCCAACGGCGTGCTGGTGAACCCGCTTGTCGAGGAAGGTTATCCGTCGATCGGCTGCGCGCCGTGCACGGCCAAGCCGGTCGAGGGCGCCGACCCGCGTAGCGGACGCTGGCAGGGCCTGGCGAAAACCGAATGCGGGCTTCACGTTTCGTGACGCTCATCCTCACCGCGCACGGCAGCGCCGATCCGCGCTCCGCGGTGACCACGTACGCGGTGGCCGAGCGTATCCGGGCGCGGCGGCCCGAGCTTGAGGTACGGGTTGCGTTCTGCGAGAAACACGCCCCGAACCTCACTGACGTGCTACGGACACTCGACGGCCCGGCGGTCGTCGCCCCGCTGCTGTTGGCGAGTGCCTACCACGCCCGGGTCGACATCCCGGCGATGATCGCCGAAACCGGCGCCGACGTGATCCAGGCCGAGACGCTCGGCGAAGATCCGCGCCTGCTGGCTGTCATGCGGGAACGCTTGGCGGAGCACCAGATTCATCAATTCGAGCGCGGACTCGGCGTGCTGGTGGTGGCGGTGGGATCCTCCCGTACCGCCGCCAATGACCGCACCGCGGCGCTCGCCGACAGGTTGGGCCGCGGCACCCGGTGGTCGGGAGTGCAGGTCGCCTACGCCACCGGTCCCCAGCCGTCGGTACAGGACGGAATCGAAATGCTGCGCGAACGCGGTGCGCGGCGGATCGTGGTGGCGCCGTGGTTCATTGCGGCCGGCCGCATCACCGACCGGGTGGCCGCGATCGCCGATGCCGCAGGCCTGTCCATGGTCGCCCCGCTGGGCGCGCACCGACTGGTTGCCGAGACGGTCCTGGACCGGTTCGATGTCGCGGTGGCGAACCGGGTCGCAGCCTAACTGGCCGCGACCTGAACCTCGCCGGCGATCGGCGGGACCCGGGTGGCTCGCACGTAGACGGTGTCGCCCTCTTTCAGCCCCAGCGCCTCGGCGTCGCCTCGGGTGATCTGCGCGGTGAACGGGGCACCGTTGGTGGCGCTGGTCAATTCGACGCGCACCTCGAAGCCCAGATACACGACCCGGTCGATCGTGGCACGGGTGACTCCGGTGGACTCGGCTGTGCCGTCCCCCGCCGCGATGGCCATCTCCGGATTGCGGCCGACCCGAATATCGTGCGGGCGCACCAGGATTCCGTTGAGCGACGACACCGTGCCGAGGAACGACATGACAAACGCGTTGGCCGGGCTGTCGTAGACGTCGGTCGGTGAGCCGACCTGCTCGATGCGGCCCTTGTTGAGCACAGCGATCCGGTCGGCGACGTCCAGCGCCTCGGCCTGGTCGTGGGTCACGAGCACGGTCGTGACATGCACCTCGTCGTGCAGGCGCCGCAGCCAGGTCCGCAGATCGTCGCGGACCTTGGCATCCAGCGCGCCGAACGGCTCGTCGAGCAGGAGCACCTCGGGGTCGACGGCCAGCGCGCGGGCCAGCGCCATCCGCTGACGCTGACCACCGGAAAGCTGGTTGGGATACCGGGTTTGGAAGCCGGCGAGTCCGACCACCTCGAGCAGCTCGTCGACCTTTGCCTTGACCTCGGCCTTCGGCTTCTTGCGGATCTTGAGTCCGAACGCGACGTTGTCGCGCACGGTCAGATGCTTGAACGCGGCATAGTGCTGGAACACGAATCCGATTCCGCGTCGCTGCGGGGGCACGTTGGTGACATCACGCCCGTTGATCGTGATGGTGCCGGTGTCGGGTTGGTCCAGTCCGGCGATGGCACGCAGCAGCGTCGATTTTCCCGATCCACTGGGGCCCAGCAGTGCGGTCAGCGACCCGGCAGGCACCACGAAATCGACGTTGTCGAGTGCGGCAAAATCGCCATACCTCTTGTTCGCGCCGGTGACGGTGATGGCGTTGGTCATGAGAGTCGTTCTCCTAGTGGGATTACTCGCTCGCCTTGGCCCGCCGGGCATCCAGGATCACCTGGACGACCAGGACCAGTACCGCGACGGCCATCAAGAGTGTCGAGACGGCGTAGGCGCCGTACTCGGCACCACGGCTGTAGCGGTCGGAGACCAGCAGGGTCAGGGTTTGTGACGTGCCGGGCAGGTTGGAGGACACCATGATCACCGCACCGTATTCACCGAGGGTGCGAGCGACCGTGAGCACGATGCCGTAGGTCAGACCCCACCGGATCGACGGCAGAGTGATCCGCCAGAACGTCTGCCACCAGCTGGATCCCAGGGTGGCCGCGGCCTGCTCCTGATCGGTGCCGAGCTCGTGCAGAACGGGCTCGACCTCGCGGATCACGAACGGAACGGTGACGAAGATGCTGGCCAGCACGATGCCGGGGAGACCGAAGATGATCTTCAGGCCGATGCTGTTCTCGACGAACCCGAACAGTCCGGCACTGCCCCATAACAGGATCAGCGCCACGCCGACGACCACCGGCGACACGGCGAACGGCAGGTCGATGACGGCTTGCAACGCCGACTTGCCGCGGAACTTGTTGCGTGCCAGCACCAGCGCGGTCGGTACGCCAAAGATCACGTTGAGTGGAACCACGATCGCCACCACCAGCAGCGACAGCTGCAATGCCGAAATCGCTGCGGGCGTGGTGATGTTTTCGACGAACGCACCGAAGCCGGGCGCGAAGGTGCGCCACAGGATCAGGCCGACGGGCACCAGTACCAACACCAAGATGTAGGCCAGCGCGATGTAGCGCGTCAGGAAGCGCACCAGTGGAGACAGGATCATGCCGACAGCTCCTCCCGCTTGGCGGCGCGTGAACCGACGGCGCGCAGGATGAACAAGACGATGAACGAGACCACCAGCAACACAATCGAAATGGCGGCCGCACCGGTCCGGTCGTCGTTTTCGATCAGCGTGCGGATCCACTGCGAGGAGACCTCGGTCTCCCCCGGTACCGCTCCACCGATCAGGACCACCGAGCCGAACTCGCCGATCGCGCGCGAGAACGCCAGACCGGCGCCGGACAGCAGCGACGGCAGCAACGCGGGCAGTATGACCTTGGTGAAGATGACGAAGTTCGTCGCGCCAAGCGACGCGGCGGCCTCCTCGACCTCGCGGTCGAGTTCGAGGAGCACGGGCTGAACCGAACGCACCACGAACGGCAGCGTTACGAACAGAAGGGCAACGCCCACACCCCATTTGGTGTGTTGTAGGTGCAGGTCGACCGGGCTGTTGGGCCCGTAGAGCGCGAGCATGACCAGGCTCGCGACGATCGTGGGCAACGCGAACGGCAGGTCGATCACAGCGTCGACCAGCCGCTTACCCGGGAAGTCATCGCGGGTGAGCACCCACGCGACCAGGAGCCCGAACACCGCGTTGACGACGGTGACGCCGATCGAAATCGTGAGCGTCACCTTGAACGACTCCAGCGCGGCGTTGGAGGTGACGGTCACCCAGAATGCGTGCCAGCCGCCCTTGGCCGACTGCCAGACGATCGCGGCCAGCGGCAGTAGGACGACGACGCTCAGCCAGATCGACGCGGCACCGACCCGCAGGCTGGTGGTCCCGTGCCTGCGGGCCAGGAAGCCGGACGGCCCGCCCGGCTCACTCGGGGTGAGCTCGGGCCGGATCGCTTGAGGATTTGGCTCGATAGCTGCTGTCATCCAGTGGCCTGCTTGTAGATCTTCGTAATGGTGCCATTGTCTTTGTCAAACAGTGCGGGATCCACCTTGCTCCAGCCACCGAGATCGGCGATCGTCCAGAGTTTCTGCGGCGTCGGGAAGTCGGTGGCGAAATCAGCAGCCACCGACGGATCGACAGGACGGAAACCGGCCTGCGCCCAGATCTTCTGGCCCTCCGGGGTGAACAGGTAGTTGTTCAGCGCGGTCGCCTTGTCCAGGTGGGCACTGGTGGTCACCACCGCCACCGGGTTCTCGATCTTGAACGTCTGCGGCGGGATGATGTGCTCGACGGGCTTGCCCTGCCGCTCGGTGTTGATCGCCTCGTTCTCGTAGCTGATCAGCACGTCTCCGGTGCCCTGCAGGAAGACGTCGGTGGCCTCCCGGCCCGAACCCGGCCGGGTCTTGACATGCTCGGTCACCAGCTTGGTGACGAAGTCGAGACCGGCCTGCTCGTCCTGGCCGCCATTGCTCTTGGCGGCGTAGGGCGCCAACAGGTTCCACTTCGCCGACCCCGAACTCAGCGGGCTGGGTGTGACCACCTCGATGCCGGGCTGCAACAGGTCGTCCCAGTCCTTGATGTTCTTCGGGTTGCCCTTGCGTACGACCAGAGAAACGACCGAACCGAACGGGATGCCCTGGGTGGTGGACTTGTTCCAGTCGGCGGCCACCTTGTTGGCCTTGACCAGGCGGGTGACATCGGGCTCGACGGAGAAGTTCACGATGTCGGCCGGCTTGCCTTCCACCACGCCACGCGACTGGTCACCTGAGGCGCCGTAGGACGTCGTCACTGCGACGCCCTTGCCCTCCGGAGTGGCGGCGAAGGCCGGGATGATCTTGCTCCAGCCGGGCTCAGGCACGGCGTACGCGACCAGAGTGAGGGTGGTGTCGGCCTTCGGCTGGTTGCCGCCACCGGGAACGTCGCTGGTCCCGCCGCCGCAGGCGGCGAGCATCGTTGCGGTCGTCGCCAGCGCAAGAGCGGTACTCCACCGGCGACCGGGAAGATGAATCTTGGGCATTGCTTGCCTTTCTCATTGCGGGTTACGGGCGAATTGAGCCCCGTCGCAACGGAATGGCGATGTTGGACAACGAAATGTCAACGACCATCACCGACACCAGACCGCGGACGGGTAAGGGTGTCAGCGACAACAAGCAATATCAGCAACGGCCAAGGTACCGACGGCAATGAGGGCCAAGATGTGGCCCTCGCCGTAACCGGTCGCCGAATGCATGGCGCGAAGCTTAACAGAGTTCCGGTGGACGACCAGCGGAGGTATCAGCGGTTGACCAGCCACAGCACGATGATCAAGACCAGCAGGACTACCAGGGCGAGCGTGACGCGTGATCGTGGCATCCCGCTCACTCCTGCCGCCGGTCAGCGTGGCGCACCCGGCGCACCAGTCGCATGCCATTGCCGAGGAGTGCATCGATCACCACCGCTATGACGTACGCCAGCAGCAGAACCACGGGCATCACGATGATGGTCTGAACGACGAAACCCAGCCCGGACAACCACAGTTCGACGCCGTCCCACCAGCTCAGCACTCCCTGCATTGCTCCAGCGTAGGCGGTGGCCGTCTACCGGTCTTTGCCGCGGTAACAGCAAAGCCACGGATCAGGGCATAAGTAGACGGCAACCGGGTCGGCGTTCGATGATGTCCAGATGGTCCTCCAAGCCCAGCCAGCCGGTGAGAACACCGACGCCGTGCGCGTCCAGGCGCCCGCGCCGTTGTCCGTGACCGCCCCGGTGCCCTATGCCTCGCCGGCTGCGCTGCGCAACCCGTTCCCGCCGATCGCGGATTACGGCTTCCTCTCCGACTGCGAGAACACCTGCCTGATCTCGTCGGCGGGCGCCGTCGAGTGGTTGTGCGTGCCTCGACCGGACTCCCCCAGCGTGTTCGGGGCCATCTTGGACCGCGGGGCCGGGCATTTCCGGTTGGGCCCCTACGGGGTGTCGGTTCCCGCGGCCCGCCGCTATCTGCCAGGCAGCCTCATCCTGGAGACCACCTGGCAGACGCATACCGGCTGGCTGATCGTGCGCGAAGCACTGGTGATGGGCCCGTGGCACGACATCGAAACCCGGTCACGGACGCACCGGCGGACCCCGATGGACTGGGATGCCGAGCACATCTTGCTGCGCACGGTGCGCTGTGTGAGCGGCACGGTCGAGGTGGTCATGAACTGTGAACCGTCCTTCGACTACGGCCGGGTCAATGCCGCCTGGGAGTACTCGGCCAACGCCTACGGCGAGGCGATCGCACGGGCCAGAAAGGATCCAGACGCGAATCCCACGCTGAGGCTGACCACCAATCTGCGCATCGGCCTCGAAGGCCGCGAAGCACGCGCGCGCACCCGTCTCAAGGAAGGCGACAACGTCTTCGTCGCACTGTCCTGGTCGAAGCATCCGGCGCCGCAGACGTACGAAGAAGCTGCCGACAAGATGTGGCAGACCAGTGAGGCGTGGCGTCAGTGGATCAACATCGGCGACTTCCCCGACCATCCGTGGCGATCGTATCTACAGCGCAGCGCGCTCACCCTCAAAGGTCTGACGTACTCCCCGACCGGCGCACTACTGGCCGCGTCCACCACGTCGCTGCCGGAAACGCCTCAGGGCGAACGCAACTGGGACTACCGCTACGCATGGGTGCGGGATTCGACGTTCGCGTTGTGGGGCCTCTACACACTCGGCCTGGACCGTGAGGCCGACGACTTCTTCGCCTTCATCGCCGACGTCTCCGGCGCCAACAACGGCGAGCGGCACCCCCTGCAGGTGATGTACGCCGTCGGCGGCGAACGGGAGTTGGTCGAGGAGGAGCTGCACCACCTGTCCGGCTACGACAACGCCCGCCCGGTGCGCATCGGTAACGGCGCATACAACCAGATGCAGCACGACATCTGGGGCACCATGCTGGACTCGGTGTACCTGCACGCCAAGTCGCGTGAACAGATCTCCGATCAGTTGTGGCCGGTGCTCAAGGAGCAGGTCGAAGAGGCGATCAAGCACTGGAGGGAACCCGACCGGGGCATCTGGGAGGTGCGCGGCGAACCGCAGCACTTCACTTCCTCGAAGGTGATGTGCTGGGTGGCGCTCGATCGTGGCTCGAAGCTGGCCGAATTGGTCGGCGAGAAGAGCTACGCACAGCAGTGGCGGGCGATCGCCGAGGAGATCAAGGCCGACATCCTGACGCACGGCGTCGACGACCGCGGCGTGCTCACCCAGCGCTACGGCGACGACGCTCTGGACGCGTCACTGTTGCTGGTGCCGTTGGTGCGGTTCCTGCCGTCGGACGACCCGCGGGTGCGGGCCACCGTCCTGGCGATCGCCGACGAGCTCACCGAGGACGGGCTGGTGCTGCGCTACCGCGTCGAGGAGACCGACGACGGCTTGTCCGGTGAGGAGGGGTCGTTCACGATCTGCTCGTTCTGGCTGGTGTCTGCGCTGGTCGAGATCGGCGAGGTCAGCCGCGCCCGACATCTGTGCGAACGGCTGCTGTCCTTCGCCAGCCCGCTGCATCTGTACGCCGAGGAGATCGAACCGCGCACCGGCCGGCATCTGGGCAACTTCCCGCAGGCGTTCACCCACCTGGCCTTGATCAACGCCGTGGTGCACGTGATCCGCGCGGAAGAAGAGGCCGACAGCACGGGCGTGTTCCAGCCGGCCAACGCCCCGATGTAATCAGAGGTCAGCCCAGCCGGTCATCCATCAACGCCGCCTCGACCCGTTCGAGCAGCGCCTTCGCGGCCGCGGCACCGTGGCGTTCCCCCCGCAGGCCGGTCTCCAGCAGCTGAGCCCACTGCCGCCGCAGGCGCTTGAGGTTCTCGGCAGCCCTATCGGTCGGGTACAGATTCACGCCGCGCGCGTCATGCGGATCGGCACGGCGTTCGACGAAACCGCGATTCTCCAGGCTTCGCAGCGCGGTGGACATATTGCTGCGCTGCAGGCCGGTCGCCCGAGCGAGGTCACTGGGCGTGACGCCCGGGTGGTGGTCGATGTGCCGCATCACGTGGGCTTCCGACGCCGTCAGCTCGACGATGTCGGCATCGGACGCGGCTGCGGTGTCGAGGCGCAGTCGCAGCTCTCGCGCCACTCCGATGATCGCCTCGGCGAGATCGGCCAATTCACCATCCATGGACAAATCCTAGCGCATTAGTTATTGTCTGATAGTTATTTCCTCATAACTACCTTGAGGGGTTCTCGCATGATGACCGCCACCCGGGACGCCCAGCGCCACGAGACCGCCATCTCGCCGTGGCTGCTGGTGGTACTCGCGCTGCTCAACGCGGTCGCACCGGTAGCTACCGACCTCTACCTGCCCGCCTTCCCCGAGATGACCGCCGAATTGCAGGCCAGCGCCACGGCCGTGCAGCTGACGCTGACGGCGTTCCTGCTCGGACTGACCTTCGGCCAGTTGTTGTTCGGCCCCTTGTCCGACCGGCTCGGCCGGCGCAACCCGCTGATCGTCGGGGCGCTGCTGTGTGTTGTGGCCAGCGTCGTCGCGGCAACGGCCCCCAACATCGCCATCCTCATCGCGGCGCGGTTCGCCCAGGGCTTCACCGGCGCCGCGGGCATGGTGATCGGTCGCGCGGTGATCTCCGACCTCGCCGTCGGTAAGAGCGCGGGGCGCGCGTTCAGCCTGATGATGATCGTCGGCGGCGTGGCGCCGGTGGTCGCCCCGTTCGCCGGCGGATTGCTGGTCGGCCCTGTCGGCTGGCGCGGCATCCTCTGGGTGGTCTGCGGGCTCACGGTGGCCATGCTGGCCGCGACCATCGCCGTGGTGCGTGAGTCACACCCCGCTCATCGCCGGGCTGAATTGAAAGCCGATGCCGCTCAGGGAACCTCACCGTGGTCAGCCCTTCGGTCAAGGGCCTACATCGCCAACACCCTGGCGTTCGCGTTCGGCTTCGCGGTGATGATGGCCTACATCTCGGCCTCACCGTTCGTCTACCAGGTGATGGTGGGGCTGACTCCGACGCAGTACGGCGTCGCGTTCGGCATCAACGCACTGGGCATCGTCAGCGTCAGCTCGCTCTCGGCGCGGCTCAACCGGCGCATCCCCACCGCGACGCTGTTGGGTGTGGGCCTGGGCCTGACCATGGCCGCCACGCTGGTCCTGCTCGCTCTGGTCCTCACCGGGGCACCCGCATGGTTGATGCCCATCCCGATTTTCGTGGCCGTCGCATCCCAGGGCCTGATTCTCGGCAATGCCACCGCGCTCGCCCTGGCCGCCGTCCCCCGTGCGGCCGGTACCGGGTCGGCCGGCCTCGGCGCGCTGCAATTCGGTCTCGGCGCAGCCGTCTCACCGTTGGTCAGCCTGGGCGGGGAGCACACCGCGTTGCCGCTGGCGGTGGTGATGGTGACCCTGGCGGCGCTGGCACTGGCAGCCTTCCTCGTCGGCCGCCGGGTCAGGTGACTCTAACAGCCTGAAATCCGTTGCAGGGCAAGGCCGTAAGTGGACAAGGTCATTTCTTGACCGCGTTCTTGATCATGTCCGCCGCGATGGTCCTGGCTTCGTCGGTGATGGAATTGCTACACGCCCACGCCTCGACGACCACGTTGGACGCCGAGGTCAGTGCGTGCTGGCAGCCCCATCCGCCGGCGTTGCGCTGAGTGGAGACCTGGGTCAGGATCTCGCCGCTCACGTCGGCGGTGTCGATCTTCCAGGTCGAATGCACGTCCGAGTTGTCGATGTCGATGGATGTGCCGCCGCATTTCTGCCACGTGGTGCGAGATTTCTCGACGAACGCCGCGGCTTTCGCGGCCGACGGGAAGAGCACCACGATCTGTTCGACCCAGTGTTCATTGTCGGCGGTCGGCTCCTGGAGGACTTGGTCGCGGAGGGCGGACCAGTCGCTGCCTTGGTAGACAAGCTGTTCCGCGCCGTAGATCGCCGCGAGGCAGTCGACGTCGGACACACCGTCGGAGTTGTCGCTCATGTTCTGCGAGGACCCGGTCACCCGGATGCCGGTGGCACCCATGATGCCGTTCACCTCGCCAGCGGTGAGCAACACGCGGTCGAGATCGGACTCGGTGAGGGTGGGGACGTCAAGGGAATCGGGGGCGGCACTCTGGTCGCGCAGTGCCGTACCCCCGACGGTGGACACGCATCCGGACAACAGCGCGCTGACCAGGACGGCGGCACAAGATACGGGCACCCGGCTCACGCACGACATTGTCCCCCGGGCGGCCCATTCCGGTGGCTCAACGACGGGATCATCGTCCGTGGTCGACCTTGTCCAGCATCGTCCTCGCCAGGCTCACGGCCCGCTCCGCGGGCCGCCGCTGACCACCGGTGACCGCGGCGTCCACGTCGACCACACAATCGGCCGCCAGCCCAATAGCGCGCTCGGTGGGGAACGACGCATCCCCCTGGTTGTCGGAGTTGATCACCGTTGCCGACAGCGTCGGGCCGTCGACTTTCACGTTGGTGACCTTCTGGCGCATCTCGGCGCCGGGCGGGTCGGGCAGGGCGGAGCGCACCGTCTTGCCTTCGCACGCCTTCCACTGGGTGACGAACGCACCGAACATCCGTTGCGCCTCGGCATTGGACGCGAATTGGACGACACCGGCATCCACGCTGGAAACGGTCTGTCCGCCGCCGAAGTTCGAGAATTCCTGCCAGGCCGCCCGACGGACGTCACCCACCTCGTACACCACGCGCATGAAGGGCGTGGCAGGTCCCAGACATTCGATCGGGTCGGCGGCCGCATTGTCGCGAATTCCGTTGGGCAGAACATCGATTCCGCCGACGGTTGGAGGCTCGCTGTCGGACAACGGGTTTCCCGCGGCCCGGCTGACCTCTGCTCCAGTGGGCAACACCTCAGCCAGATCGCGCAACACAACACCCTGGTCTTGGCGCGCCCCAGACCCGTCTACCGTGCTCGTACAACCCGCCAGCACGGCGATGCCGACCACGGCACCAACAATCGATCGCCCCCGAACGACAGCTTGGTCGCGTGTGATTGAGCCCTCGCCCCCTACTTCTTGGCCTTGTCCCCGGACTTGTCCCCGGCGGAGTCAGTGGACAGCGCGGCGACGAACGCCTCCTGGGGAACGTCCACCCGACCGATCGTCTTCATCCGCTTCTTGCCCTCTTTCTGCTTCTCCAGCAGCTTGCGCTTACGGGTGATGTCACCGCCGTAGCACTTGGCAAGAACGTCCTTGCGGATCGCTCGAATATTCTCGCGGGCAATGATTTTGGAGCCGATCGCCGCCTGCACCGGCACCTCGAACTGCTGGCGCGGGATCAACTCCTTGAGCTTGGTGGTCATCTTGTTGCCGTAGGCCTGCGCCGAATCTTTGTGCACGATCGCGCTGAACGCGTCAACGGCCTCACCCTGCAGCAGGATGTCCACCTTCACCAGCGCCGCCTCCTGCTCACCGGACTCTTCGTAGTCCAGGCTGGCGTACCCACGGGTGCGCGATTTCAACGCGTCGAAGAAGTCGAAGATGATCTCGCCCAACGGCATCGTGTAGCGGAGCTCGACGCGTTCGGGCGAAAGATAGTCCATGCCACCGAGTTCGCCGCGCCGCGACTGGCACAGCTCCATGATGGTGCCGATGAACTCACTGGGCGCGATGAGCGTGCATTTCACCACCGGCTCGTAGACCTCGCGAACCTTGCCCTCGGGCCAGTCCGACGGATTGGTCACGATCAGCTCGGTGCCGTCGTCCTTGATCACCCGGTAAACCACGTTGGGCGAGGTGGAGATCAGGTCCAGGTCGAACTCGCGCTCGAGCCGTTCCCGGGTGATCTCCATGTGCAGCAAGCCGAGGAAGCCGCACCGGAAGCCGAACCCCAACGCCACCGACGTCTCCGGCTCGTAGGTCAACGCCGCGTCGTTGAGTTGCAGCTTGTCCAGTGCCTCACGCAGATTCGGATAGTCCGAGCCGTCGACCGGATACAGCCCCGAATAGACCATCGGCTTGGGCTCGCGGTACCCGGTCAGCGCTTCGGTGGCGCCGTGCCGCGCGGTGGTCACCGTGTCACCGACCTTGGACTGCCGAACATCCTTCACCCCGGTGATGAGGTAGCCGACCTCGCCGACGCCGAGGCCGTCACTGGGTTTCGGTTCGGGTGAGACGATGCCGACTTCGAGCAGCTCGTGAGTGGCGCCGGTGGACATCATCTTGATCCGCTCGCGCGGGTTGAGCTTGCCGTCGACCACTCGGACGTAGGTCACAACGCCGCGGTAGATGTCGTAGACCGAGTCGAAGATCATTGCTCGCGCCGGAGCGTCGGCGTCCCCGACCGGTGCGGGGATCAGCCGGACCACTTCGTCGAGCAGCTCGGGCACACCCTCACCGGTCTTCCCGGACACCCGCAGCACGTCATCGGGCTCGCAGCCGATGATGTGGGCGATCTCGGCGGCGTACCGATCGGGGTCGGCGGCGGGCAGATCGATCTTGTTCAGCACCGGAATGATCGTCAGGTCGCGATCCAGCGCGAGGTAGAGGTTCGCCAGGGTCTGGGCCTCGATGCCCTGGGCGGCGTCGACCAGCAGCACCGCGCCCTCGCAGGCCTCCAGCGCACGAGACACCTCGTAGGTGAAGTCGACATGGCCAGGCGTGTCGATGAGGTGCAGCACGTAATCGGTGTCCCCGACTTTCCAGGGCAGCCGCACGTTCTGCGCCTTGATCGTGATGCCGCGTTCGCGCTCGATATCCATCCGGTCGAGGTACTGGGCACGCATGTCGCGGTCGGCGACCACACCGGTGATGCCGAGCATCCGGTCGGCCAGCGTGGACTTGCCATGATCGATGTGAGCGATGATGCAGAAGTTCCGAATCTGCGCCGGCGCAGTGAACGTCTTGTCGGCGAAGCTACTGATGGGAAATCTCCTGCTCGGGTGGTGATTCGAGGGGGCCCTCGGGTCTGTCCAGCGTATCGAGTTCCTCCCGGGCGGACACAATCGCGCGCCGCAGCGCGCTCGTGATCCGCCTATGCTCGTCAGAATGGCGTCGCAGTGGAGGACGTTTCAGAGACTCGCGGAGCACCTCGTCTTCAACGAGGCGCCCAGGTTCATTCGGCAGTTGCCGATCGCGCAGGCCGTGCCGCGGACCATCCAGCAGGGCCTCAAGCTGGGCCTCGAAGTTCTGGTGGCCAGCACGACCCCGATCGACCAGCCCGCCGCGATCACTGCGGGCCGCCCGGTCACGGACAACAGTGTCCCGACCGCGCATCGGGCCCGCAGGCTGGTCTATGCGCCCGATCTCGACGGTCGGGCTGACCCCGGCGAGGTGGTGTGGACCTGGGTGGTCTACGAGGACGACCCGACCAAGGGCAAGGACCGCCCGGTGCTGGTCGTCGGCCGGGACCGCCGGACCCTGCTGGGTCTGATGCTCTCCAGCCAGGCCCATCACGCCGAGGACCGCAACTGGATCGCGATCGGCTCGGGCGGGTGGGACTACGACGGCCGCCCCAGCTGGGTGCGGCTGGACCGGGTGCTCGACGTCCCCGAGGAGGGCATCCGCCGCGAGGGCGCGATTCTCGATGAGTCCACCTTCGAGCTGGTCGCGGCGCGGCTGCGTGCCGAATACTCCTGGAGCTAGCCGCCCTGGGTGATGTAGGCCTGCAGATGCTGCTGCTCGGCCTGCAGCTGCTCCATCCGGTTCTTCACCACGTCCCCGATGCTGACGATTCCGACCAGCCGCCCGCCCTGCATCACCGGCACGTGCCGCACCCGGTTGTTGGTCATCAGCGCGCTCAGGTCGTCGATCTGGTCGTCGGGTGAGCACGTCACCAGGACTTTGCTCATGATGTCGGCGACCGCGCTGCGGAGCAGGTCCGGGCCGTGATCGTGCAGCGTGCGCACGACGTCGCGCTCCGAGACGATGCCCACCACGCCGCCGTCGGGGCCGACGACGACCATCGCGCCGATGTTATGGATGACCAGCTCGGCCAGCAGGCCGGTGACTGTGGTGGTCTCGGTGACCGTGGCCACCGTCGTTCCCTTGCTTCGAAGGATGTCGGCGATACGCATCGCCACCCCCTTGTGATGGATGTCACACCAGGCTAAGGGTTGTGAGGGCGCCGGGGAAGTAAACCGCAGTGGTTGCGTTGAGACAAAACAGGCCGACGACGAGAAAACAGGAGATCTGCATGAGCACCTTGCCGAAGACCGAGTTGGGCGACGGCTTGACGGTGAGCGCGATCGGATTCGGCGGCATGGCGCTGACGCCGGTCTACGGAGCCGTTGACGACACCGAATCGTTGGCGACGCTGAACCACTGCCTGGACGTCGGGATGACCTTCATCGACACCGCCAACGTCTACGGCGGGGGCGCCAACGAGCGACTGATCGGCCAGGTGCTGGCCGGCCGCCGCGACGAAGTCACGCTGGCGACGAAGTTCGGGATCGACGGCGATCCGACGACCGGCAAGCTCAAGGCCCGCGGCGACGCGGAGTACGTGCGGCGCTGCGTCGACGAGAGCCTGGGACGCCTCGGCACCGACGTGATCGACCTCTATTACATGCATCGTCGCGACGTGTCGCTGCCGATCGAGGAGACCGTCGGCGCCATGGCCGAGCTGGTCGCCGCGGGCAAGGTGCGCCACCTTGGCCTGTCGGAGGTGACCGCTGACGAGTTGCGCGCGGCGGTCGCCGTACACCCGATCGCCGCCGTCCAGAGCGAATGGTCGATCTGGAGCCGCGACGTCGAACGCAATGTGGTGCCGGCGGCTGCCGAACTCGGCGTCGGCTTCGTGCCGTATTCGCCACTGGGACGCGGATTCCTCACCGGGACGATCCGGTCGGCGGCCGACCTGTCGTCAGCCGGGGACTTCCGTAGCCGCATCCCGCGCTTCGCCGAAGACGTACTCGACGCCAATCTTGCCGTGGTGCAGGTGGTTACTTCCATCGCCGAGGAAGTGGGCGCGACGCCGGCGCAGGTGGCGCTCGCCTGGCTGCGGCAGCGCGCCGAGGTCCTCGGCGTGGCGTCGGTGCCGATCCCGGGCACGCGGCGGGCTGCGCGGGTCGACGAGAACGCGGCATCGCTGTCGGTCACGCTCAATCCCGACCAGGTGGTGGCACTGGAGGCTGCGGGCGCAAGCGTGTCGGGCCACCGGTCCATCGATCCCGATTGGGTGTCATCGGCACGAGAGTGACGGTCAGTCCGCTTGGGAATGAACGACTTTCAGCACCAGCGCGGCGTCGTCGAAGTTAGCGGCCTGAGCACTGATCCGGCCGATCTCGCTGGGCCGCTTGAGCAGTCCTCGAACCGAGATGATGGCGACCTGTTCGGCGACTCTGACCGCCTCGGTCACCCTGTCGCTCTCGTCGGTGTGCAAGCGGGTCCGCTTCTGCGCGCCCTCGTCGAAGTTCAGCAGCAGCCCGGCCGTTTCCTCCCGGTCGCAGTCGATGAACTTGCCCTCCGCGATCGCCGCACCGATCAGGTCGGACACCCAGTCTTTGAGCCGCTCGTAGTCGGTCCAGAACTGGTGGAAGTCGGCGCGCTGGTCATGGGCGATGCGCTGGATTTCGTTGAAGTCGATCGGCGAGAGCGCCAACTGGATGGTGTCGAAGCGCAACAGCCGGTAGAGCTTGACTGCCGGTGATCCCGAACCGGCACCGACTTCGGCGATGAACTTCAGCGGCGCACGGTTCACCAGCAGCGTCTCCCCCAGCAGCTGCTCCTTGTTGCGGAACCAGTAGTACAGCGACGACTGCTGCAGGCCGACGGCCCGCGCGATATCGCTCATCGTGGTTTGCGCGTAACCCTTTTCGGAGAACAGCCGGGTCGCGGCGTTGATGATTCCGGCGCGCGGCGAGGTCTTCGTCATTCCAGCGGTGGGACCTCACTGTGCGCGCGCATCACAACGTCGCGGGCCGCGGCCACGACGTCGGCCCACAACTGCAGGCCGTAGCTCTTCGACGCCCGCGACGGGTACCCGGTCACTCCGTTGGTGGAGACCTGCTGGACGGGATAGCGGAACACCGTGCCGGCGGTGCGGTCGGGGTCGTCGGCATCGCGCATCGCGTCGACGTCGACCAGTTCCGGCCGAACCGCCAGCATCAGCGAGGTTTCTGCGGCATTGGCGTGCCAGTCGAGCGCGTCCTCGGTGGCTCGCCGCGCGATGTCAGGTGTCAGGTCCCACCACTGCATGACGCCGATGCGGCGGTCGGGATGGTGTCTGCGGAATCGGTCGCAGGCCAACCACAATGGCGCGCTGTTGCCGACGTGACCATTGACGAACAGGACGCGGCGCACGCCGGAGTCCGCACACGCCTCGGCGACCCGCACTGCCGTCGTCGCGGTCTGGTCTCCGTCGAACGCCACCGTGCCGGGCAGTGCGGTCCCGTGAAAGAAGCTGGCGCCGAACGCGATCGCAGGCAACACCACAGCGTGGTCGCCGGCGGCTGCCTCGGCGACAGCGGTCGCCATGATCGTGTCGGTGCCCACCGGCAGATGCGGCCCATGCTGTTCGGTGGCGCCGACGGGAATCAGCGCCACGGTGTCCGGGTCGGCGGACAGCCGTTGGGCGATCTGCACCGAGTTGAGGTCTTCCCAGCGATTGCTCATCAGAAGAACCGTAGGTAGCGCTCGGATTCCCACGACGAGACGTGTGCGTTGTAGGAATCCCACTCGAGCTTCTTCTCGGAGACGAACGAGTCGTACATTGCCGAACCGAACACGCTGCGCACCAGTGGGTCTGCCTCGATCGCATCGATCGCCTCACCGAGTGAGCGGGGCAGCCAGGTGATACCGCGCTCGACCAGGTCGGGCTCCGAAAGCCGGTAGAGGTTGTCGCGGTTGGGCGCACCGGGGTCGAGTCCCTCCCGGATCCCTTCCAGCCCGGCGGCCAGCATCAGCGCCGCACCCAGATAAGGGTTGTTGGCGCTGTCGGCGGCGCGGCATTCGACGCGGCCGCCGCCCCGAGGGATCCGCAGCATGTTGGTGCGGTTGTTGTCGCCGTAGCAGGCGAAGATCGGTGCCCACGTCAGCCCGGACATGCTGCCCTGCTTGACCAGTCGCTTGTAACTGTTGACCGTCGGCGCGATGACCGCGCAGATCGCCGGTGCGTGGCGCAACACGCCGGCGATGAACTGGTAGCCGAGCCGGGAAAGCCCGCAGCCGTGCGGATCGTCGGTGGATTCGAAGAGGTTGGTCCCGTCTGCGTCGGCCAGTGACATGTTGTAGTGCGCTCCGCTGCCCGTCCGATCGGCGAAGGGTTTCGGCATCCAGGAGGCGAACAGTCCGTGCTTGCGGGCGATCTCGCCGACCATCATCCGGAAGAAGACGAACCGGTCGGCCATCGACACCGCGTCGGTGTAGGTGAAGTCGGTCTCGAATTGTCCGTTTCCGTCCTCGTGGTCGAAAGAGTAGACGTCCCAACCCAGTTCGTTCATCGCCGCGACGATCTCGTCGACAACGCCGAAGTTGTGCAGCATGCCGCGCAGGTCGTAGCAGGGTTTGTCCAGGTTGTCGTCCGGGCTGGCCGGCTCCGGCGCCCCGTTGCGGTCGGACAGGAGGAAGAACTCCGTCTCGATCCCGAGGTTGAAGGTGTAGCCCAACGTTGCCGCCTCGGCGGTGACCCGCTTGAGGATCTGACGGCTACACGACTCGAACGGGGTGTCACCGACCCAGAGATCGCCGGGGAACCAAGCGATCTCGCGATTGAACGGCATGACGATCGCCGCGTCGAGGTCGGGGTGCGGCGCGACCTCGTCGTCGTTGACGTCCTGCGGCACCCCGTCCAGGGCGGCCCCGGTGAACATCTCCGACCCGTTCGCGGCCTGCTCCAAATGGCCCAACGGCACCATTTTCGCCTTCGGCTTGCCGTGCATGTCGACGAAGCTGATCGCCGCATAGCGGACTCCCGCGGCGGTCAGCTTCTCGGCGACCTCACGGACGTCGGTGTGCGCCTGCCCGTTGAGCGTGCTTGTCATCTGTTCCCTTTCTCACTGGTCGACGCCACCGTAGCCACGCTCTGTAACCGCACTGTTTCGAACCAGTGAATGACCTATTGAAAGTCCACCGCCCGCAATGGCCGTGAACTGAGCAGTTGGTACGAATTCCCAACCGAGGACTGTCAATAGGTCATTGAAAGGAGGCTGGGCGGCGAAACCCGCCATGCCGGGGGCCAATTGCCCCCGAGCCGCCGCCCGGCAGGGTAGTAATTAAGCCCATGATCGACGTCACGCTGCTCGGCACCGGAAGCCCGATGGTCGACCCCAATCGCGCCGGGCCGTCAACGCTGGTCAAAGCCGGTGACTCGCTGTTCCTGGTGGACTGCGGGCGCGGGGTGCTGATGCGGGCCGCCGCGGCGGGCGTCGGCGCCGCCAACATCACCGCGCTGCTCCTCACCCATCTCCACAGCGACCACATCACCGACCTGTCCGATGTGATCACCACCCGCTGGGTCACCACCTTCGTGCCCACCCCGCTGCCGATCATCGGCCCGCCCGGCACCAAGGCCGTCGTCGACGCGACGCTGGCGGCGTTGGCACCCGACATCTCCTACCGTATCGGCCACCACCCCGACATCACCGAACCTCCGTCGATTCAGGTGCACGAGTACGCCTCGGGTCAGGTGTGGGACGACGGCGGAGTCCGGATCACCGCGGCGCCCACCGACCACCGTCCGGTCGAGCCGACGCTCGGTTTCCGCATCGAACATGACGGGGTCGCGGTGGTGCTGGCCGGTGACACCGTGCCCTGCGCCGGGCTCGACGATCTCGCCAAGGGGGCGAACGCCCTGGTGCACACCGTGATCCGTGCGGATCTCGTCGAGCAGATGCCGGTTCAGCGGATCCGGGACATCCTCGACTATCACTCGTCGGTCGAGCAGGCCGCCGCGACGGCGGCCCGCGCCGGGGTCGGCACACTGGTGCTCACCCACTATGTACCTCCTCTCGTGCCCGGCCAGGAGGACCAGTGGCGCGCCAAGGCGGCGACCGAGTTCAGCGGCCCGGTGGAGATCGGCAACGACCTTCTTCAGGTTTCCGTCGGGAACTAGCCGTCGGGAACTAAGTAGCCCCGTCGCCCGACTTATGGGCGATGACGACGACCGAGACTTCGACGCGCCGCGGTGATGCGGCTGTGCTGCGCCGGATCTGGCGGCTGCACTTCTGGGTTGGGCTGTTCGCCGCGCCGGTGCTGGTGGTGTTGGCCTGCAGCGGCCTGGTGATCCTCTACAGCCAGCCGCTGGACGCGCTGCTCAACCGGCACCTGCTCGTGGTCGAGCAGGGACCGCAGGCGGTCCCCCTCGATGCGCAGGTGGCCACTGCCGTCCAGCACGCCGGCGCCGGAAGCACACTGGAGGCGGTCACGCCACCGGACAGCCCGAATGCCTCGACCCGGGTGGACTTCTCCGCCGCCGACGCCAAGGGCTACCCGCAGGCCGAAGCCAACGTCATCCAGGTGTTCGTCGACCCCTACACGGGCGCCTATCTGGGGCAGCGCGATCAGCTGTCCGGACTGGTGGGCTGGGCCAATCAGCTGCACCGGATGTTCGGCAACGACGGCCCGCACGTCCAGCTGCCGTCATTGGGACACCTCATCAATCCCTCCGCATACCCGGAGTCCACCATCCCGGTCGGGATCGGCAACCTCTGGATGGAGCTGACCGCGACCTGGATCCTCGTGCTCCTCGGCAGCGGGATCTATCTGTGGTGGCCGCGTGCCATCGAAGCCGCCAAACCGCTGCTGCGGGTCCGGTGGCGTGCCGGCGGCCGGGTGCGGTGGCGCGATGTGCATGCGCTGACCGGAGTCGTCGTCGCGGTCATCCTGATCTGCTATGTCCTGTCCGGGATGACCTGGACGCGGTATTGGGGTGAGAACTGGCGGGCGGTGACCGCAACGGTCACGCCGTCCAGCGAAATCGATGCTCCCTCAACGCCGGCGAAGCTCGGCGACTACGACCGTCTGGGCCGTCGCATCGCCTGGGCCGCCACCGACGACCCGATCTACGCCTCGCAGCCCGCCGCGGGCGCGGCCCGGCTGTCCTACACCGACGTCGACCGGATCGCCAAGGACGAGCACATGGTGCCCGGCTATTCCATCTTCCCGCCGACTGATACGACGCAGGACGGCGCGGTTGTGTACGGCAGCTACACGGTGGTCAACCGGTGGCCGCAACGTGTGTCGGAACAGCGGACGTTGTATCTGAACCAGTTCACCGGCGCCACCATCACCAACGCGACCGCCGCCCAGGACGGGGCGCTGTCCCGGTTGACGAGCTTCGGCATCGCCATGCACATGGGCAACCAGATGGGTTGGCTCACCCGCATTTCGGCCACCGTCGCCTGTCTCGGGGTTCTCCTCAGTGCGGTGACCGGATTGCTGATGTGGTGGAAACGCCGCCCGACCGGCCGCAGCGGGCTGCCAGGCCCGGCGAGCGAATCCACCCGTGCGAACACCCCGAAGAAAGCGATGATCACCGTGACCGTGATCGCGGTCGTTCTCGGAATCCTGTTCCCGGCCTTCGGCATTTCGCTGCTGGTGGTGCTGGTGGCCGAAGCGATCATCAGCGCTCGGCGGACACCGCCCGATCACGCCAGTCTGGTGACCTCCACGACCACATCGAGATCCGTCGAGCCCTCACCGGAGTAGATGCCCTTCAGTGGGGTGACGTCGGCGTAGTCCCGGCCGACGCCGACGCTGATGTACTGCTCGTTGATCTCCGAATCGTTGGTCGGGTCGTAGTTCCACCAGCCGCCTGTCCAGGCCTGGATCCACGCGTGACTCTGCCCGTCGATGGTGTCTCCGATCACCGCATCGCGATTGGGGTGTAGATAACCCGACACGTATCGGGCCGGAATTCCCATGCCGTGCAACAGGATCAGCGTCAAATGGGCGAAGTCCTGACACACTCCCTTGCCTTCACGCAGTGCGTCGAGACCCGACGAGTGCACGCCGGTGGTGCCGGGAACGTAATTGAGCTCACTGTGCGCCCACTGAGCGGCGGCGATCACGGCCTGCATCGGATCGTTCTCCTTGACGATGCGTCTGCCGACCCGCTGGAGTCGCCGGCTGGCCGGCGTGTAGTGCGTCGGGGTCAGCACCTCGTCGAAACGGTCCCGGACCGCCTCGGACGCCAGTTCGTCCCACGTCACGTCATCGCTGGGAGCTTCCGGCTTGTCGGTCTCGACCACCGATGACGCTGTCACCTCCAACTCCGTGTGCGGTGCGTGCAGGTCGAAAGCCGTTACCGCCGTGCCCCAATAGTCGACATAGCGGTAATTGCGAGTCGCCGGGATGGTCTCCACGCGGTTGAGGATGACGTTCTGCCGAGAATCCGAGCGCGGCGTCAGCCGAGCCTCGTTGTACGACGCGGTGACCGGTGACTTGTAGGCGTACCCCGTCGCGTGTACGACCCGCATCCGCCACATCAGATCTCCCCTTCCTCGATGACCAGCGCACCACGCTGGCCGGCGTCGGACCACGCGACCCACGGCGCGGAGTGGAAGTACTGCAGCGCCACCGCTTCTCCGACGTCGCGACAGGTTGCCTGCAGACCGGCCAGCCGTTCCTCCAGCGACTCGAGGAGCACACCCGGACGGATGAACTCCAACTCGCTGCGGGCACGGCCGAGGAGACGCTGAGCCTCTGCGGTGGACCCCAGCCGGTTGTGCGGACGGTGCATGAGTTCGTCGAGGCTGTGCTCGGCCAGTTTGAGCGAGTAGTAGATCGACCGCGGGAAAAGCCGGTCCAGCAACATGAATTCGACGACCCGGCTGGCGTCGAGCACACCGCGGTAGGTACGCAGATACGTGTCGTGCGCACCCGCCGAGCGCAACACCGTCACCCAGGCCGGTGACGAGGCGCTGTCCCCCACCCGGGACAGCAGCAGTCGCACCGTCATGTCGACCCGCTCGATGGCGCGCCCGAGGACCAGGAAGCGGTACCCGTCGTCGCGGGACAGCGTCGAATCGGCCAGCCCCGCGAACATCGCCGCCCGGCCCTCGATGAAGCTGAAGAACTCGTGCGGGCCGAGCCGCCGCGCCGCCCGCTCCCGTTCGGCGAGCGCGTTGTAGGTGGTGTTCAGACACTCCCACATGTCACTGGATGTGACTTCCCGTGCCGAGCGGGCATTTTCACGGGCAGCGGAGATCGCCTGGACGATCGAGCAGCCGCCTGCGGTGTCGCGGCTGAACGCCACCAGATCGGTCAGCGACCACAGGTCGAGCTGATGTTTGGGCGGCTCGATGCCCAGCACCTGCAGCAGAATTCGCGAGGTCTGATCGGGGTCCACGCTCGAGTCCTCGAGCAGCTGGTGCACAGTCACATCAAGGATGCGGGCGATGTCGTCGGCGCGCTCGACGTAACGCCCGATCCAGTAGAGCGCCTCGGCGTTGCGGGCCAACATCAGCGCATCACCTGCTGCTGTTGCTGCTGTTGTTGCTGCTGTTGTTGGCTCTGCTGCTGTTGGCCTTGTTGCTGCTGGCCGGAGGAGTCGGGACCCTTCTCGGCGACCGCCGCCTTGCCGGGTTTCGGGATCTTGCGCACCACCTCGGCGTCGCCGAGTTCGCGGGCAGCGACCGACGTCTTGGAGGCCAGCACCCAGGTGTCCTTGGATCCCCCGCCCTGGCTGGAGTTGACCACCAGCGAACCCTCGATCAGCGCCGTACGGGTGAGGCCGCCGGGCAGCACCCACACGTCCTCGCCGTCGTTGACGGCGAACGGCCGCAGATCGACGTGGCGCGGGGCCAGCGCGTCACCCACCTTGGTGGGCACTGTCGACAGCTGAACGACCGGCTGCGCGATCCAGCCGCGCGGATCGGCGATGACCTTTTTGCGGATGGTCGCCAATTCCTTCTCGGATGCGTCCGGGCCGAACACGATGCCATACCCGCCCGAACCCTCGACGGGTTTGATCACCAGTTCGTCGAGCCGGTCGAGCACTTCTTCACGTTCCTCGTCGAGCCAGCAGCGGAACGTGTCGACGTTGGCCAGCAGCGGCTTCTCGCCGAGGTAGTACTCGATGATCGTCGGCACGTAGGTGTACACCAATTTGTCGTCACCGACGCCGTTTCCGACGGCGCTGGAGATCACGACGTTGCCGGCCCGCGCGGCATTCAGCAGACCGGCAACGCCGAGCACCGAGTCGGGACGGAACTGCATGGGGTCGAGGAAGTCGTCGTCGATACGGCGATAGATGACATCGACCTGGCGCTCCCCTTCGGTGGTGCGCATGTAGACGACGTTGTCGCGACAGAACAGGTCGCGCCCCTCGACCAGTTCCACGCCCATCTGCCGGGCCAGCAGGGAGTGCTCGAAGTAGGCCGAGTTGAACGGCCCCGGGGTGAGCACGACGACCGTCGGATCGGCCTCATTGGTGGCCGCGGCGTTACGCAGCGCCCGCAGCAGATGCGAGGAGTAGTCGCCGACCGCGCGCACCCGGTGGGTGGCGAACAGGTTGGGGAAGACCCGGGCCATGGTGCGCCGGTTCTCCATGACGTAGGACACGCCGGACGGGGATCGCAGGTTGTCTTCGAGCACCCGGAAGGTGCCCTGGGCGTCGCGAACCAGGTCGATGCCCGCGACGTGAATGCGCACGCCGTTGGGTGGGCTGATGCCGGCAGCCTGCCGGTGAAAGTGCTCGCAGGAGGTGACCAGCCGGCGCGGGATGACCCCGTCACGCAGGATTTCCTGGTCGCCGTAGATGTCGTCGAGGTACATCTCCAGCGCCTTGACCCGTTGGGTGATGCCGCGTTCGAGCCGGGACCACTCAGCGGCGGAGATCACCCGGGGCACCAGGTCGAGCGGGAAGGGCCGCTCCTGACCGGACAGCGAGAACGTGATGCCCTGATCGATGAATGCCCGGCCCAGCGCCTCGGCCCTGGCTTCGAGTTCTTCGGCGTCGGACGGTGCGAGTTCAGCGAAGATTCCCTTGTACGGCCCACGGACGTTGCCTTGGTTGTCGAACATCTCGTCAAAGGCCTTGGCGTAGGAGCCGAGGTTGTTGTAGCCGCCGAAGATATGGTCGTGACGCCGAGGTTGTCGCGACCCATTGCGCGACGACCGATTTGTTTCCGAAGGCAGGGTGCGAAGGCTCACGTGTCCCATGCTGCCGCACGTTCACCGTTTCGGCAGGCCAGTGACCTCCATTTTGTGAGTTCAGGGCCACCACTGGTACTCTGAGCAGTCGCTGCCCGAGGGCCTGACGGCCCCGGCAAGACTGACGAACCCCAAGCTTGAAGACGAGGAACTAACGCGTGGCCAACATCAAGTCGCAGGAAAAGCGCATCCGCACCAACGAGCGGCGCCGGGTGCGCAACAAGTCGGTGAAGAGTGCGCTGCACACCGCGATCCGCGGGTTCCGGACGGCCGCTGCTGAGGGCGACAAGGACAAGGCCGCCGAGCTGCTCGTGTCGACCAGCCGCAAGCTGGACAAGGCCGCCAGCAAGGGCGTGATCCACAAGAACCAGGCGGCCAACAAGAAGTCCGCGCTGGCTCAGGCCTTCAACAAGATCTGATTCAGTCCCGGCCGCTTCCGGCGGCCAATTGCGCCACCTTGCGCACCGCATCCTCCAGCACGTAGTCCGCGTCTGCTGCAGCACCCTTGACGTCGGCGTTCAACGCCGCGACCAACCGCATCGCCGTCGCCACCTTGTCGCGTGACCAGCGCCGCGACTGCTTTTGCGCCTTCTGGATCTTCCACGGCGGCATTCCCAGCTCTGAGGCCAACCGGTACGGGTCGCCCGAGACCGGGCCCACCCGCGCGATCGTGTGCACCGCCTCGGCAAGCGCATCGGCCAGCACGACGTGCGGGACGCCGCGCAGCATCGCCCACCGCAGCGCCTCAGCCGAGCCGGGGACATCACCCACCACCGCCTTGTCGGCGATATCGAAGCCGGAGACCTCCGCCTTGCCGCTGTGATATCGCCGGACCGCGATCGCGTCGACCTGACCGGCGGTGTCGGCGACCAGCTGCGAGCACGCCGACGCAAGGTCCCGGATGTCGGAGCCGACGGCATCGAGCAGCGCGGTGACGGTGTCGTCGTCGACCTTGACCTTCTGCCTTCGGAACTCGGCGCGCACGAAGTCGACCCGCTCGGCGGCCTTGGTGATCTTGGCGCACGGATGCACCTGCGCGCCGAGTTTCTTCAGCTGGTCGGCCAGCGCTTTGGCGCGCCCACCACCGGAGTGCGCGACCGCCAGCACGGTGCCGGGCGGCAGGTCGGCGGCCGCCGTCGCGATCAGCTCGACGGCCTCCTTGCCGGCCTCGGCGGCCGACTCGAGCACCACCACCCGCTCGTCGGCGAACAGCGACGGGCTGAGCAGTTCGGCGAGCTCGTTGACCGACACGTCGCCCGCGCGCAGCCGGTCCACCGGTACGTCGGCGCCGCCGGAAGCATCACGGGCCAGCCGCAACACCTCGGAGATGGCGCGGTCGACCAGTAACTCCTCGTCACCCAGGATCAGATGCAGACCGTCTACCGTCGCGCTCACCCGATGATCGTTTCACGGGCGGCCGACAGCGGCGGACACCGACCTTCACCCATCGCCAGACCAGCAGCGCGGCGAGTGACGTCCCCGCGACGGCAAGCACGCCGCCGAGCCCGGACGGCACGCTCACCGCGGCGCCGGGAACGTCGGCAGCGGTGGACGCGACGCGCAGCAGCCACCAGAGCTCCGGACCGGTGAAGCGGATGAGCAGCCCGGCGGCCGCCGGCAGCAGCCAGCACAATGCAGCGGCCGCGGTACCCAGCACGGTGATCGGCGGGATCACCACGGCGACAGCCAGATTGGCGAGCACACCGATCACGCTCAGCTTGCCCGATATCGCGGCGACCAATGGTGCGGTGACCAACTGGGCGGCCAGCGCGATACACACCGCCTCGGCCAGGGGCTTGGGCCAGCCACGGGCGATCAGCCAAGCCGACCAGCCGGGAGCCAGCACGATGAGCGCGGCGGTCGCCGAGACCGACAGTGCGAAGCCCGCGTCGACGGCTAATTGCGGTGCCGCGATGAGCAATCCAAGTACGGTGGCCGCCAGCACCGGGACCGCCTGCCGTCTGCGGGCACTCGCGATCGCCACCAACGCGATGGCGCCCATCACGGCCGCGCGCAACACACTGGCCGTGGGCTGGACGACGATGACGAACGCCATCAGTGCGACTGCCGCCAGCCCGACCGCCACACGCGGTCCCACCAAGCCGGCGGACAGCAGCACGGCACCGCAGACGATCGTGACGTTCGCGCCGGAGACCGCGGTGAGGTGGGTCAGGCCGGCGGTTTTGAATTGCGTTGCGGTGGTCGCTGATACAGCTGAGGTGTCACCCAGTACCAGTCCGGGCAGGATGGCTGCCTGATCGGCGGGCAGCGCGACGCGAGCCGAGCGGGCGAAATGGTCGCGGACCGCCCGGGCCGCCCGCTGCAGCGGCGACGCCCGCCCCACCGTGGGCCGGCCGGTCGCGTTGAGCACGGCCACCGTCAAGTCGCGCCGGGCCGGCCGGCTGGTGCGGGCTTTGAAGCGGACCGGCTGGCCGGCCATCAACTCGCCGAAACCCTGTACCTGGGCGAAAACCACCACACTGCCGGTCATCTCGGCACCGTCGAACTGAGAGAGCGCGGCATGGAACATCAGTCGTCCACTGCCGAGCTGGCGAGGCTCCTCCCTCGGCGTCACCGTCACGGTTGCGACCGCGCCGAATCGGTGGGCGATCGGATGTTCGCGAGCCGCGTCGCTGCGCATCGCCGCGGCCAACGCGAAACCCGCGCCGACGACCGCCGCGCCCACCACCGCGACACCCGCCGTGCGGAAAACGGGCACCCGCTCGCCTCGCCATCGGGCCAGCGACGCCCAGCCGACGCCCACGCCCGCGCAGGCCGCGGCCAGCAGCGGCCCCACCGCCCACGTGATCGCCACCGCCGTGACCGTCCAGGCCGTCAGCGCCGCGGGTACCAGCCGCAGATCGAGCCGGCCGCTGGCGTCTGTCACACCCGGACCAGCGCCCGTAGTTTTTCCAGCCGCGCCGGACCGATGCCGTCTACCTCACCGAGCTGGTCGACGCTGGCGAACTTGCCGTTGGCGTCCCGCCACGCGACGATCGCGGCGGCCGTCACCGGCCCCAGCCCCGGCAGCGCATCGAGTTGTTCGACCGTGGCCGTGTTGAGGTTGACCGGCTCCGCCGGAGCGCCCTTTCCCGGCGCCGCCGGCGGGTCGGACGCGGCGGGCGGTGCCCCGCCGACCGAGCTGCCGAGAGCGGTCGGCTGGCCGGCCGGGGTGGCGATGCCGACGACGATCTGTTCGCCGTCGGTGAGATGGCGCGCCAGGTTGAGCCCGAGCGTGTCGGCTCCGTTCAGCGCGCCACCCGCGGCCGAGACCGCATCGGCGATGCGGGCGTCCGGGGCGAGGGTCACCAGCCCGGGCTTCGTGACGAGCCCGACCACGCTGACCACCACAGGCTGGTTGGGATCCGGACCGGGCCGCGCGGCGACCGAAGACACCATCTCCACCGGCGGCAGCTTGGCCGACACCACGGGTGGCGGGTCGTCACGCATCAGGGCGAACACCGTGATGAGCACCGCGACAGCGGCGATCACCGCCAGGGCGATGCCGCCCGAACGGCCGGGATCCGCCCGGATCGCGGCGAGCCAGTTCGCGCCGCGCTCGGCGCGCCCGTCCGGAATCCAGCTGGGTACCGGGATCTCGTCATCGTCGTCCTCATCGGTCGGTTCACCCGCCGGGTCACCTCGGAGCCGGCGTTGCAGGCCGGCCAGCGGCTGATCGGTTCGCATGCCGCGACGCTAAGGCGCGACGGCGACTGGAGATCCGCTGTGCGGGACTGCGCGGTGCGAACCTGTGGATGAATCCGGAACTGTGTACACGTCCGAACCGCGCCACCCAGGGAGCACCCCATGACCGCCATCACCGACCGCCCCATCCGGGTGATCCAGTGGACCACCGGCAACATCGGCCGCCGGTCGCTGCACGCGATCATCGGCCGGCCGGACCTGGAACTGGTCGGGGTGTACGCGCACGGCGCCGACAAGCTCGGTGTCGACGCAGCCGAGTTGTCCGGCTGGCCCGAGCCCACCGGTGTCACCGCGACCAACGACATCGATGCGCTGCTGGCGGCCAAGCCGGACGCCTGTTGCTACAACCCGTTGTGGCCCAGCGTGGACGAGTTGGTGAGGCTGTTGGAGGCCGGCGTCAACGTGTGTTCGTCGGCGGCGTGGATCACCGGCGGCAAGCAGTCACCAGAAGATCTGGCCCGGATCCGAAAAGCCTGCGAGCAAGGCAATTCCACGATCTTCGGGAGCGGCGCGCATCCCGGGATGACGAACATGGTCGGCATGGTGCTCTCCGGCGCCTGCGAACGCGTCGACGAAATTCGGATCACCGAGTCGGTGGACTGTTCGACCTATGAGTCGGCGGGCACCCAGTCCGCGATGGGCTTCGGCTGCGATCCCGACACCGAGGGTCTGGCCGAGAGTGTGCGGGTAGAGAGCGAAGTGTTCGCCGAGTCCGCGGCGATGATGGCCGACGCGATCGGCGCGAAGCTGGACCGGATGACCTTCGACGTCACGTTCACCACCGCCACCGGTGACAGCGACCTCGGCTTCATGACGATCCCGGAGGGCACCGTCGGCGGCGTGTACGGCTACCACCGCGGCTGGGTCGGTGACCGCAATGTCGTCAGTGTCGGGTTCAACTGGATCATGGGCAGTCACGTCGTCCCGCCCAAGCCACTCGAGCACAGTCACGTCATCCAGGTCTACGGGGTGCCGAACATGCGCACGGTGCTGCACTGCCTTCCGCCGAAGAACTGGCCGGAGGCGGGCTTCATGGGGCTGGGCATGATCTACACCGCGTTGCCCGTCACCAACGCGGTGCCCGCGGTGGTCGCCGCCAAGCCGGGCATCGCCACGCTGGCCGACCTGCCCCCGATCACAGGCAGATTCGCCGCCAACTGACCTCGGGGGAATTAAACCGGACCACAGTCCGGTTACTTGGTGGGAGGCGTCGAGCACCGGGCCCGGCGCCGCCGATCAAGGAGACCCACGATGACCGCAGCTGTTCAGGCCACCGACCTCACCGGCACCTGGGCGATCGACCCCGTCCATTCGTCGATCAGCTTCTCAGTACGCCACCTCGTCGTCAGCAAGGTCCGCGGGACCTTCGGCGCGTTCAGCGGCGCCATCACCGTCGCGGCCGACGGCACGCCGTCGGTGACCGCCGAGATCGACGTCGCCTCGGTCCATACCGGCAACGAGCAGCGCGACGCGCACCTGCAGGCGCCCGATTTCTTCGACGTCGAGAACTACCCCACCGCCACATTCGCATCGACGTCGGTGGTCCCCGACGGGGACGCCTACCGGCTCGAGGGCGACTTCACCCTCAAGGGCGTGACCCGCCGGATCAGCCTGCCCGTACAGTTCAACGGGGTGAACCCCGGCATGGGGCACGGGGCGGTCGCCGGGTTCGAGGCATCAGTGGTGCTGAACCGCAAGGACTTCGGCATCGATATCGACATGCCGTTGGAGACCGGCGGCGCGGTTGTGGGCGACAAGGTCACCATCACCCTGGAGATCGAAGCCCTCAAGCAGGCGTGAGGCGATCCGGCGGGGTGGGATCGAGTGCGACGGCGATTCCCACCGCGCCGGCGCCGACATGTACGCCGAGCACCGGGCCCAGGTCGGTGACGACCACATCGCCGCAACCGGGCAGCGCCGAGGCCAGTGTGGCGGCCAATTCTCCTGCAGCGTCGGGATTGTCGATGTGGTGGACCGCGAGCGCGGCGTGCCGCTCACCTACCACCTCGAGAACCTGCTCGATCATCGCGGCCTGCGCCTTGGATGCGGTGCGCACCCGTTGAGCCAGCACCAGCCGGCCCTCTTCATCGATGCGTAACAGCGGTTTGAGCGCGAGCGCGGTGCCCAACCAGGATGCGGCGGTACCGATCCGGCCGCTGCGGCGCAGGTTGTCCAGCCGCTGCACCACGATATAGGCCCGCACTCGAGACACCGCCGATTCCGCTTCGGCGGCAACGGTTTCCAGGTCAGATCCGCCGAGCGCGGCACGCGCCGCGGTCAGTGCGACGAACCCGGTGCCCATCGCCGTCGACTTCGAATCCACCACCCGCACTGCACCGCCGAACTCGCGGGCCGCGTATTCGGCAGCCCCCAGGGTGCTGGAGAGCTCACCGGAGATGTGCACGGCAACCACTCCGTCACCGTTGCTGGCGTGCAATGCCTCCCGGTAGGCAGCGGACAGTTCACTCGGGGTCGCCCCGGCGGTCGTCACATGACCCCGTTGATACAGATCGGCCGGGATCGCGTCGACACCGTCGCGCAGGTCGCGGCCGTCGACCAGGATGTGCAGCGGCACAACGCGGATACCGCAGGCGCGGACATCATCGGTCCGCAGCCGAGCCGACGAATCGGTGACCACGATGACGGCCATCGATCAGTTGCGCGAGTTGTCGAGTGGGACCCCTGCTTCGGCGAGGGCCTTGAGCATCAGGTCGGCGACGCCGGAATGCGCTTCGAAGTTCCAGTGGATACCGTCCGGGTTGCCGCGACCGGCCAGAACCTCTTCGGCCACCGCGGCTTTCAGATCGACCACCGGAATACCGTGCTGTGCCGCCCACTCGTTGATCGCGGCGACGGTGCCGGGCCTGCCGCGATGGGACATGCCATAGGTGGGCGCGATGTGCACCGACGGCACCGATGCGACCATCGGGATGCCGGGTCGGTTGAAGTCGATTGCACCACGGGTCATTTCGAGATACTCGACTGTCAGGTGAGGAGGAAGTGCCGGGCGCGCCATCGGCGAGAGCCTCGGCTGAACCCAGCCGTAGCCGTCGCGCACCCAGCGGCGCAGCCAGGATGGGCGGACGTAGCGGATCAATTCCCGCAAGGCGGTGGGTAGCGGCGAGGGCAGCGAATCCATCCCGCTGGTCGCGAAGATCACCGCACCGGCCCGGGGTAGCGCGGCCCACGCCCGCGGGTCCTGAGTGGCCGCCCACCACACGTCGCGGCTGGTCCACCCAATGCGACCGATCAGTTCGATGTCCCAACCCAGTTGACGGGCAACAATATTGGGCCAGATCCGCGGATCGTCGGAGGGTAGGCCGCCTTGCGGCCCGTAGTAGGACAGGGAATCACAGAAGACAAGTAACGTACGGGCGTGGCTGCCGTCAGAGGACATCGTTGGCCACCTGCGCCGAGGCGTTCCACACGTCGAGACGCCACCGGATGTCCTCGAAGGCGGCGTCGTCTGCAGCGTGTCCGGACAGCTGCGCCCAGCTCGCGTTGCCCATGCCACCCAGCACCGGCCAGCTTTCGACCGGAAGCCCGAGCAGCCCGGCGCACAGCGCGGCGATCAGCCCACCGTGGGCCACCAGCACCAGCGGGCGGTCGGGCTCGTCGACGCCCCATTCACGCTCTGCGGCAACCAATTCAGCGACAAGCGGGATGCTGCGGTTGGCGACATCGACCCGACTCTCGCCGCCGTGCGGAGCCCACGTCGCGTCGTCGCGCCACGCCAGCCGCGCGCCTGGCGACACCGCGTCCACCTCATGGTGCGTCAAACCCTGCCAGTCACCGAGGTGGGTTTCGCGCAGCCGGGTGTCGACCTCCACCCGCAGCCCGGTGCGCTCCCCCAGCGCCACCGCGGTGTCGTAGGCGCGGTGCAGATCGGAGGACACGATGCGCACCGGCTGACGCTTGGCCAGCACCTCGGCGGCGGCGACAGCCTGGGCCCGGCCCAGGTCGGTGAGCTCGCTGTCGAGCTGACCCTGCATGCGACTTCCGGCGTTGTATTCCGTCTGTCCGTGGCGCAGCATCACCAGCCTGCGCACCCTCATGGAGTGTCCTCTACCTCAACGTCATCCAGATTCACGGTCAGGAAGGGGCAGTCCCGCCACAGTCGGTCCAGGGCGTAGAAGTTGCGCTCCTCCTGGTGCTGGATGTGCACCACGATGTCGACGTAGTCCAAGAGCACCCAGCGGCCTTCGCGGGTACCTTCCCGGCGGGCCGGCTTGTATCCGGCCAGCCGCATCTTCTCCTCCACCTCGTCGACGATCGCGTTGACCTGTCGCTCGTTGGACGCCGAGGCGATCACAAAGCAGTCGGTGATCACCAACTGGCCGGAGACGTCGATCACGACCACGTCCTGCGCGAGCTTGGCGGCGGCGGCCCGTGCGGCCACGGTTGCCATCTGGACGGCTTCGTCGGACGCGGTCACGTGGTGGTCTCCTCGATTGTGGTGACGGACATGCGGTCCACCTGGCCCAGGTCGCGGTAGAGGCGGCGCTTGGATACGTACTGCACGACGCCGTCGGGCACCAGATACCAGATGGGCCGGTTCTTGGCCGCGCGTAGCCGGCAATCGGTGGACGAGATGGCCAGGGCGGGCACCGAGACCAGGCTCAGCGCCTCCTCGGGCAGTTGGTCGAACGCGGCGACGATGTGTTGGCCGTTGAGCTCGTAACCGGGTCGGCTGACACCGACGAATTTCGCCAGCGCGAAT
Source organism: Mycolicibacterium rhodesiae (assembly GCF_002086695.1). GTDB lineage: Bacteria > Actinomycetota > Actinomycetes > Mycobacteriales > Mycobacteriaceae > Mycobacterium > Mycobacterium rhodesiae. The sequence goes on along the minus strand of NZ_MVIH01000012.1, from coordinate 30,450 downwards.
AGTTCCTCCCAGTTCTGCCAGGACAGGATCGATGCCAGTGCGTCGGCTCCGGTGATGAAGTACAGGTCGGCGTCGGGATTCAGCGCCCGCAGATCGCGCAGGGTGTCGCTGGTGTAGGTGGCTCCGCCGCGGTCGATGTCGACGCGGCTCACCGAGAACCGGGGGTTGGCGGCGGTCGCGATGACCGTCATCAGGTAGCGATCCTCGGCCGGAGTCACCTCCCGAGACTTCTGCCACGGCTGGCCGGTGGGCACGAACACCACCTCGTCCAGCTCGAAGAGGTCGGCGACCTCACTTGCCGCGACCAGGTGGCCGTTGTGGATGGGATCGAACGTCCCACCCATCACGCCGAGCCTGCGCCGCGCCGAGGAAACCACGATTGACCAGCTTACGGGAGGCGCAGGTGGGTTTCCTCACGCTCGCGATCGGTCGCGGACTCTGTGCTCTGGCAAAGGCGCGTGAGGGATATCACAGATGTTCAGGTAGCCTTTTGTCCGAGTCGAGTTATGCCGATCAGGGGGCCTGTGATGAAGAAGCTCGGTAGCCGACGGATGTCTGTGCCTGTGACCAGTGTGGTGGCTGTGGCTGCGGCAGTTGCGGTGGGACTGACGCCGACGGTGTCGTCGGCACCGATGCTGACCGCGGCCGCGGTAGATTATCTGCGCGGCACGAATATCGGCTGGACTCCCACCGATCAGCAGTACCGCGATTTCATCTCCCGCGTGCTCGACGGCACCGACACACCGGCCGCCACGCCCACCTCGGCAGGCAACATCGCCTACAACGCCGGTTTCTGGCCGGTGTCGAACAACTACATCTTCGACAAGACGTGGAACCAGTCCGTTGCGCAGGGTGTGAAGAACGTCGAGGCGCGCGACCCCCAGGGCGACGTCATCTTCGGACTGTCGCAGGGTGCGGTGGTGCTGTCCCGCTACAAGGCCGCCCACCCCGAGGGCACCGGAAACACCTTCGTCCTCGTTGAGAACCCGAGCCGGCCCAACGGCGGAATACTGGAAAGGTTTGCCGGACTGTATATTCCGGTCCTCGACATCAGCGTGAGCGGGGCGACCCCCGACAACGGCGACACCACGGTCGACGTCGCCCGCCAGTACGACGGCTGGGCCGACTTCCCCACCTACCCCTTGAATCTGCTGGCAACGGTCAACGCGATCATGGGCATGATCTATGTCCACGGTCAGACCCAGACCGAGCTCACCGCCGCCGACATCGAGGCCGCGAAAGCCGGCGGCAATGCGTATTACCAACAGCATGGCGACACCACGTACTACCTCATCCGGACCCCGCTGGTCCCGTTGCTGATGCCGCTCAAGGGAATCGTGCCCGACCCGATTCTGGGCGCCATCGATCCGGTCCTGCGCAAGTTCATCGAAATGGGTTACAACCGCGCCGATTACAGCGCACCGACGAGGGCCCAGCTGCTGCCGGGGATCAGCCTGCCCGCCTTCCCCAGCCGGCCCGCAGCTGCGAGCGCGCCGAAGGCCGTTGCGCCGGCTGCCGCCGAACCCGAGGTGAGCACGCCTGAGGTGACCACGCCCGAGGTGAGCACGCCCGAGGTGAGCAAGCCGGCGGAGTCGACGCCGAAGGCCGGCAGTCCCGCCAAGAAGACGACCGGCGCCAAGAAGAGCGCCGCGTCGAGTGACTCGTCGGGCAGCGATGCGCCGAAGAAGAAGTCCACCGGCGGCAGTGCCCGGCCGTCGGCGAAGAAGGCGAGCTAGACCGGGAGCAGCTGGTCGATCACCGCGGCAAGCTGCTTGGCCGATCGGCATTCGTGCATGGTGATGACGTCCTCGTAGCGCGGCACCGCCGAATCACCGCTGCCCCAGAGGTGCCGCGGCTCGGGGTTGAGCCAGTGCGCATGCCGGCTCGAGGTGACCATGTGGGCCAGGATGTCGACGGCAGGATTGCGGTAGTTGGTGCGCCCGTCGCCGAGCACCAGAAGCGAACTGCGCGGCGACAACACATTGTGGAAGTTCTCGGTGAACGAGACGAACGCGTTGCCGTAGTCGGAGTGCCCGTCGCGGGTGTACACCCCCGCCTCGCGGGTGATGCGCTGGATCGCGACCGCCAGGTCGGCTTCCGGACCGAACAGGTGCGTCACCTCGTCGGTGGTGTCGATGAAGGCGAACACCCGAACCCGGGAGAACTGCTGACGCAGCGCGTTGACGAGCAGCAGCGTGAAGTGACTGAAGCCCGCCACCGAACCCGAGACATCGCACAGCACAACGAGTTCCGGCCGGGCCGGGCGCGGCTTGCGCAGCACCACGTCGATCGGCACGCCCCCGGTCGACATCGACTTACGCAGCGTCTTGCGCAGGTCGATGGCCCCCGAACGGGATCGCCGGCGACGAGCCGCCAAGCGGGTGGCCAGCATCCGGGCCAAGGGGCCGACGACCTTGCGCATTTCGCGCAGCTGATCGCCGGACGCCCGCAGGAACTCCACGTTCTCGGCCAGCTGCGGGATGCCGTACATCTGGACATGATCACGGCCCAGCTGTTCGGCGGTGCGCCGCTTGGTCTCGCTTTCCACCATCCGGCGAAGCTGCGCGATCTTCTGCGCGGCAAGCGCTTTGGCGATCTGCTCCTGCGTCGGCGTCGGGTCGTCGTCGTGCGGTGCGAGCAGGCCGGCCAGCAGCCGGCCTTCCAGCTCGTCGAGTCCCATCGCCTTGAGCGCCTGATACGACGAGTACGACGGGCCGCGGCTGGAGGTGTAGCGGCCGTAGGCTTCGACGATCTGGGCGATCATGGCGACCAGCCGCTCGTCCATGTCGCCGATGTCGGGATTGTCGGCCAGTAGGTCCAGCAGCATTTCCCGCATGGCCTCGATGTCCTCGGGCGGCAGACCCTGCTGAGGCTCGTCGTCGGCATCCTCGTCGACCAGCACGGTGCGCCCGCCCAGCGCCGCGGGCCACCACAGGTCGAACAACGCGTCGTAGGTCTGCCGGTGGTCGGCGCGCCTGAGCACCGCGCAGGCCAATCCCTCGCGCAGCGCCTCACGCTCCCCCAGCCCCAGCACCGTCAGCACCCGGCCCGCGTCGACTGTCTCCGAGGGTCCCACCGAAATGCCTTGGGCGCGCAGCGCTTCGACGAAGCCAACCAGATGGCCGGGCAACCCGTGCGGGGCCAGTGGCTGTGCGGGACGCACCCTGCGGACGGCCATCGGACTAGTTCAGCCGAAGTTCGCTGGTGGCTCGCTGCTGATCGGACTGGTGTTTGAGCACCACTCCGAGCGTCGCGGCGATGGTGGCGTCGTCGATGGTGTCCATCCCCAGGGCCAGAATGGTGCGGCCCCAGTCGATGGTTTCGGCGACCGACGGCACCTTCTTGAGCTGCATGCCCCGCAGCACCCCGATGATCCGGACCAGTTCGGCGGCCAGCGACTCCGGCAGCTCCGGCACCCGCGACAACAGGATGCGCCGCTCGAGGTCGGGGTCGGGAAAGTCGATGTGCAGGAACAGGCAGCGGCGCTTGAGCGCCTCGGATAGCTCGCGGGTGGCGTTGGAGGTCAGCACCACGAACGGAGTGCGCGCGGCGGTGATGGTGCCGAGTTCCGGGACGGTGACCGCGAAGTCGCTGAGCACCTCGAGCAGCAGGCCCTCGATCTCGATATCGGCCTTATCGGTTTCGTCGATCAGCAGCACGGTGGGCTCGGTGCGGCGGATCGCGGTCAGCAGCGGGCGGGACAGCAGGAATTCCTCGCTGAAGATGTCGGACTTGGCCTGGTCCCAGTCGTTCGAGCCGGACTGCATCCGCAGGATCTGCTTGGCGTGGTTCCACTCGTAGAGCGCGCGGGCCTCGTCGACACCCTCGTAGCACTGCAGGCGCACCAGGCCCGACCCGGTGGTCTGGGCGACCGCGCGGGCGAGTTCGGTCTTGCCGACACCGGCAGGCCCTTCGACCAGCAGGGGCTTGCCGAGCCGGTCGGCGAGGAACACCGCGGTGGCGGTGGCGGTGTCGGGCAGGTAGCCGGTCTGGGCCAGCCGCTTGGCGACATCGTCGATGTCGGCGAACAGCGGCGCCGGGCGGGCCGGGGTTTCAGTCACGGATTCTCCTGTTGTCGTCTCAGGCAGGTCGGGTATGGCCGTCTCCCCAGACGATCCACTTGGTTGAGGTCAATTCGGGCAAACCCATCGGGCCACGGGCATGCAGCTTCTGGGTGGAGATGCCGATCTCGGCTCCGAAGCCGAACTGCTCGCCGTCGGTGAATGCCGTGGAGGCGTTGACCATCACCGCTGCGGCGTCCACACGTTCGGTAAAGCGTTGCGCCGCTTTGAGATCGGTGGTGACGATCGCCTCGGTGTGCCCGGTGCCGTAGGTGTTGATGTGCTCGATTGCGGCGTCGAGACCGGCCACAGTGGCCACGGCGATGTCCATCGACAGGAACTCCGCCCGCAGGTCGTCCTCGGTCGGGTTGTCGTGGACGGTGACGCCGGCCTGGCTCAGGGCGCCAACCAGGCGAGGTAATGCGGTGTCGGCCAGCGCCTGGTCGACCAACAGGGTCTCGGCCGCATTGCAGACACTGGGCCGACGGGTCTTGGCGTTGAGGATGATTCGCTCTGCGACGTCGACGTCGGCGGCGGAGTGAACGTAGACATGGCAGTTGCCGACGCCGGTTTCGATGGTCGGCACCGTGGCATCGCGCACGACAGCGTCGATCAGGCCGGCGCCGCCGCGCGGGATCACCACGTCCACCAGCCCGCGGGCCTGGATGAGGTGGGTGACGCTGGAGCGGTCGGCACTGGGCAGCAGCTGAACCGCGTCTTCGGGCAGGCCTTCGGCGGCCAGGGCGCCACGCAGCGCGGCCACGAGCGCGGCGTTGGAATTGGCGGCCGAGGAGCTGCCGCGCAGCAGGACGGCGTTGCCGGACTTGAGGGTGAGTCCGAAGGCGTCGACGGTCACATTGGGCCGGCCTTCGTAGACGATTCCGACAACGCCGAGCGGCACCCGCTGCTGGCGCAGTTGCAATCCATTGGGCAGGGTGCGGCCGCGCAGCACTTCGCCGATCGGATCCGGCAGTCCCGCGACCTGACGCAGACCGGCGGCGATGCCGTCGATGCGCTGCGGGTTGAGCGCCAGCCGATCCAGCATCGCCTCCGCGGTGCCCACATTTCGTGCGGCGTCGAGGTCGGCGGCGTTGGCGGCCAGGATCGCGTGGGCGTGTGCGAGCACGGCGTCCGCGGCAGAGTGCAGGGCGCGGTCTTTGATGGTCGTGGTCAGCGTTCCAAGGGTGCGCGAGGCGATCCGCGCCCGGCGGGCGGCGTCGTGAACCTGGTCGCGCAGCTCTGATCGAGTGGAAGGCGCTTCGACACTCATCCGCCCAGGATATCGGTCTCCCTACCAACCGGCAGGTGGGGGCTAACGTACGGGCGTGACCAGAGTGTGCGTGGTGGGCAGCGTGAACGTCGATCAGTTCTTCCGGGTGACTGCGTTGCCCCGGGCCGGCGAGACGGTTCTGGGCTCGTCGGTGGTGACCGGCCCGGGCGGTAAAGGCGGCAACCAGGCGGTGGCCGCGGCCCGGGCCGGCGCCGATGTGCAGTTCGTCGGAGCGGTCGGCACCGACCGCGAGGCCGATGAGTTGCGGGCCCATCTGCATACCAATGGTGTCCGGCTCGACGGTGTGGAGGCGTTGTCGGTTGCCAGTGGCCGAGCGGTCATCCTGGTCGACCAGCACGGCGAGAACATGATCGTGGTGGCACCGGGAGCCAACGGGCATCTGACCCTCAACGCGGCCGCCCGCGCCGTCATATCCGAATGCGAGGTGCTGCTCGTCCAGTTGGAGGTGCCGGTCGCGACGGCCGTGGCTGCCGCCCGGGAGGCGCGCTCTGTCGGGGCGACGGTGATGGTCAACGCCTCCCCGGTGAGCACCGACCCGGGACTGGCCGAGCTCGCTGACGTCACCGACGTCGTCATCGTCAACGAGGCCGAGGAACCGCACTGGCGTTGGCCCACAGAGCATCTCGTGGTCACCCGCGGATCACGCGGTGCGACCTACCGCGGCCCGCACGGTGCTGTTGATGTCCCCAGTCCCGAGGTCGAGGCGATCGACACCACCGGCGCAGGCGATGTCTTCGCCGGCGTGCTCGCGTCCAGCTGGGCCGGCGGCCACGACCGCGCACTACGGCGGGCCTGCGCCGCAGGCGCGCTGGCGACACTGGTCGAGGGCGCGGGCGATTGCGCACCGCGCAGTGAGGCGATCGACGACGTCCTCACCCAGTACTGAATTCTTTACGGTTGGGGCGATAGTGTGCACCCGATGACACACACCGACAGTCCGCGACCGCCCGAGGGTGACTGGCTCGGCACTCCGTTCTTGAAATTCACCCGGGAAGGCGCGTTCGGGGTGTGCACCCTGGACCGTCCCGAGGCGCGCAACGCCATGACACCGGCGATGTACTTCGGCATCAAGTACGCGGTCAACCACGTGGGGGCTGACCCCGATCTTGCCGGCCTGCTCATCACCGGCACCGGCGACGTGTTCGCCCCCGGCGGCGACATGGGCGGCGGCGGAGTCGACAACTGGCTGACGTTCGGGGCGGCGTTGGGCATGGACGCGTTGCCGTTCGACACGCTGCGACAGTCCGCCAAACCGGTCGTAGCTGCCGTCAACGGACTGTGTCAGGGCGGCGGGCTGCAGATCGCGCTGTGCGCCGATATGGCGGTGGTCAGTGACCGCGCGACGTTCCGCGTCCCCGAGCTCTACCGCGGAATCGCCGACACCTACTACAGCCAGATGCTCGCCCGGCTGATCGGGCCGGTTCGCACGCGCGACCTGATGTTCACCGGTCGCACGCTGAGCGCCGAGGAGGCGCTGAAGTGGGGCATGGTCGCCAGGGTGGTCCCGCACGACGACCTGGCCGACACGGCGCGCGACGTTCTCGCCCAGTGTTGTCGCACCGCTCCTGTCGCCCGCTCGGTGGTGAAGTCCAGCATCGACAACTATTTGGGGCTCTATGACCGGATCGGGATGCAGCGCAGTCTCGGATCACCAGAGTCCATCGAGGGCTTCATGGCGTTCAAGGAACGCCGCTCGCCGGAGTGGGTGCACCCGGACCTGCGCATCGACGGCAGGCTGTAGTTCAGCCTATCTTGAATACAGCTGACGCTGTACTGTCGATAAATGCAGAGCGTCACTCACAGCGATGCCCTCGCCCGGTTCGGTTCCGCATTGTCCGATCCCACCCGGGCCGAAATCCTCCTTCTGCTGCGGGACGGCCCCGGCTACCCATCTGATCTGGCCGAGACCATCGGGGTCTCGCGCCAGATCCTGTCCAACCACCTGGCCTGCCTGCGCGGTTGCGGGCTGGTGGTGGCCGAACCCGAAGGGCGGCGCAGCCGCTACGAGTTGGCCGACGCCCGGATCGCCAAAGCTCTCGACGATCTGCTCGGGTTGGTACTCACAGTCGATCCGGCCTGCTGCTCGGTCGCCGACACTGAGGACTGCTGCTGATGGTCACGCTCAGCACCCATGCCCGGCGAGCGCAACTCAAGCGACGGATCCGCCTGCTGGTGGCGGCCACGATCTCCTACAACGTCGTCGAGTCCGCCGTCGCCCTCACCGAGGGCGCACGAGTGTCATCGGGCGCCTTGATTGGCTTCGGCTTGGATTCAATCATCGAGGTGACCTCGGCGGCCGCGATCGCCTGGCAGTTCTCCGCGAAAGACCCTGAGACACGGGAGAAGACCGCGCTGCGGATCGTCGCGTGCTCGTTCTTTGCACTGGCCATTTACGTCAGCGTCGACGCGGTGTCATCGCTGATCGGTCTTGAGGAACCGCGCCACTCCCCGATCGGTATCGGACTAGCCGCGCTCAGCCTGGCCATCATGCCCATGTTGTCCTTGGCGCAGCGCCGCGCCGGGCGCGAGCTCGGCTCTTTGTCGGCGGTGGCCGACTCTAAGCAGACCCTGCTGTGCACCTACCTGTCCGCGGTGCTGCTCGCCGGGCTGCTGCTCAATGCACTCGCCGGCTGGTGGTGGGCGGACCCGATCGCCGCGCTGGTCATCGCCGGCGTGGCGACGCGCGAGGGTATACAGGCGTGGCGCGGGGACGCCTGTTGCGCTCCACCCATGGACGACGACGAATGTTGCCCGGGGGAGGCATCGCCCCCGCCGTCACATTGACGTGCGATCAGCGGATTGCCCGGTGGTACTCGTCGCGCCGAACATGTTGACGCTCATCGCCTTTGCCGTGCTGGCCGCGTCTATCGAGGTTCAGGTCCGTGTAGTCGAGGAGCCGTCTCTGCTGCGGTTGCAAGGCCAGGCCTACCGGGACTACGTCGCAGCGGCCGGCCGGGTCGTTCCTCACGTTGGCTAAGCTGGTCTCAATGGCACGCGAGCAGAGCACTCACTCCAGGACCAGCCGGCTCTACGTCCCGTTGATCATCGGTCTGATTCTGGGCGTGACCCTGGCCACCGCTACCGAACATTGGTGGTGGTCGACCGTCGGTGTGCTGGCCGGCGCGGCTGTCGGCGGAATTGTCGAACTGATACACCGGAAGTCGCGCCGCTGATCACTCCTCCGGAATCTCCTGCTCGATCTCGGCAAGCCAGATTCGCGCCGACATGTCCGACGGGGCACGCCAATCACCGCGCGGCGAGAGCGATCCGCCGTGCGACACCTTGGGTCCGTTCGGCAGCGCCGACCGCTTGAACTGGCTGAACGAGTAGTAGCGCTGCACGAAGACACTCAGCCAATGCCGAATCTCCTTGAGCGAGTAGGCCGGACGCTTACCTTCGGGGAAGCCCGGCGGCCAGGCTCCGCCGGCGGGATCGCTCCAGGCGTGCCAGGCCAGGAACGCGATCTTGGACGGCCGGAAGCCGTACCGCAACACCTGGAACAGCGAGAAGTCCTGCAGCGAGTACGGGCCGACCTTGGCTTCGCTGCTCTGGATCTCCTCGTCCTCACCGGTCGGCACCAGTTCGGGGGTGATCTCGGTGTCGAGGACCGACTGCAGGATCTCGCCGACTTCGTCGGAGAACTCTCCGGACGAGATCACCCACCGGATCAGATGCTGGATAAGGGTTTTCGGCACTCCGCCATTGACGTTGTAGTGCGACATCTGATCGCCGACCCCATACGTCGACCAACCCAGGCCGAGTTCGGAGAGGTCACCGGTACCCAGGACGATCCCGCCGCGCTGATTGGCGATCCGGAACAGATAATCCGTGCGCAGACCGGCCTGCACGTTCTCGAAGGTAACGTCGTACACCTTCTCGCCGCGAGAGAACGGGTGACCGATCTCCTTCAGCATCAGCGTGGCCGTGTCCCGAATGTCCAACTCCGAGAACGTGACTCCCAACGCCTGCGAGAGCTTGATCGCATTACTCTTGGTGCGGTCACCGGTCGCGAACCCGGGCAGGGTGAACGCCAGGATGTCGCTGCGCGGCCGGCCTTCCCGGTCCATCGCCCGCGCGGCGACGATGAGAGCGTGCGTCGAGTCCAGGCCGCCGGACACCCCGATCACGACCTTCGGATAGTTCAGCGCACGTAGCCGCTGCTCGAGGCCGGCGACCTGGATGTTGTAGCCCTCGTAGCAATCCTGCTCCAAGCGAAGCGGATCGCTCGGCACGAACGGGAACCGCTCCACCTCGCGCATCAATCCGATGTCCCCGCTCGGAGGGTCGAGTTGAAAACCGATGCGGCGGAACGACGTCAACCGATCCTGATGGTGGCGGCGATTGTCGTCGAAGGTGCCCATCCGGAGCCGCTCAGAGCGCAACAGATCCAGGTCGACGTCGGCGACCGAGCGTCGCTCACCTTTCGGGAATCGCTCGGATTCGGCCAGCAGACGGCCGTTTTCGTAAATCATCGTCTGGCCGTCCCAGGCCAGGTCGGTGCTGGACTCGCCCTCGCCGGCCGCGGCGTAGATGTAGGCAGCCAGGCAGCGCCCCGACGCCGAACGGGCCAGTAGCTTGCGGTCCTCGGCCCGGCCGATCGTGATCGGGCTACCGGATAGGTTCGCCAACACCGTCGCACCCGCCAAGGCCGCCTCGGCGCTCGGCGGAATCGGGACGAACATGTCCTCGCAGATCTCGACGTGCAACACCAGACCGGACACGTCGTCGGCGGCGAACAGGAGGTCAGGTCCGAAAGGCACATCGGCACCACAGATGCGGATCGTGCTGTGCATGTCGTCACCGGCCGCCACCTGACGGCGTTCGTAGAACTCGCGGTAGTTCGGTAGATAGGACTTCGGCACCACCCCGAGCACCGCACCGCGATGGATGACCACCGCGGTGTTGTAGATGCGATGCAGATACCGCAGCGGCGCACCGACCACCAGCACGCCGAACAGATCGGACGACGCCGCAACGATGTCGAGCAGCGCGTCCTCAACGGCATCCAGCAGCGAGTCCTGCAGCAGGATGTCCTCGATCGAGTAGCCCGACAAGGTGAGCTCGGGGAACACCGTCACTGCAACGCTGTCCTCGTGGTTGGCCCGCGCCATCCGCAGCACCGACTCGGCGTTGGCGGCGGGGTCTGCCAGCACCGTGTGGTGCGTGCACGCAGCGACCCGCACGAACCCGTGCCGGTAGGCGGAGTAGAAATCCATGGCCCCATTGTTGCCCGTCACTCCCGTGGCGGAAACGGTAACCACCCTTCGGACGTCTCCGACGTGTCGTCCGGCCCTGAACGGGTAGTCGGCGGGACATGTCCAATACCGCGCTCTTGGTAGTCGACATGCTCAACGCCTACCGACATCCCGACGCCGACATGCTGGCCGACAACGTCACCGACATCGTCGAGCCCTTGGCTGACCTGATCAACGAGGCCAGGAGCCGTGACGACGTCGAACTGATCTACGTCAATGACAACTATGGCGATTTCACCGCAGAGCCCAGTGACCTCGTACGAAGCGCCCTGGACGGGGCCCGGCCGGAACTGGTTCGCCCCATCGCCCCGCACGAGGGCGCCCGGATCATGACCAAGGTGCGGCACAGTGCCTTCTACGCCACCCCGTTGGAATACCTGTTGACCCGGCTGGAAGTCGAGAAGGTGATTCTCACCGGGCAGGTCACCGAACAGTGCATCCTCTACAGCGCCCTGGACGCCTACGTCCGCCATTACTCGGTGATGGTGCCCAAGGACGCGGTGGCCCACATCGACGCCGAACTAGGCGCGGCCGCCCTGGCGATGATGGAGCGCAACATGAGCGCCGAGATCGTCGCGGCGGAGAAGTGCCTGCCCTGAAGGGTGCGCCAAATGGGTTGAGCAGGAGCCGTTTCGAGTAGCGCTCTACGCGCTCGTTCGGGCAGGCCCGGTCGTAGGTTCTGAAGTACGGCCGGAGGTGCCGGCCCATCAGATCGGGGGATCGAAATGTCTATCCACATGCCTGCCCGACCGAAGCCTCGAGTCGTCGACACCCGGCCGACCGTGCTGATCACCGAACACGAAGTCACGATGCTGACGGCTGCCACCATCTCGCCACACGCGAAGGCGGGCATGGTCTCGCGCTGGATCGCGGCGCACCGGGCGGCTCGCGAGTCCTCTGTCAGCCATCGGCGACTCGTCGCGCACTACGACTTCCTGGAGCATTCCGCGATGGCGCGGGCTATGGAGCACCTGTGAGAGTTGAGACGCGAGTAACAGCTGTGATGACCTGGGCGATTAGCCAATCAGCACTGTCGAACGGGTCGGAGGAAGCGTGCGTCGTCGATGGAAGGCCGCCTGCGGCGCCGTGCTCCTGGTCGTCGCCACGCTGATCGGCGAGCTCGTGCCTGCGGCGCACGCCGAGCCGGTGGCCGCGGCCAAGGACTTCTCCAACCCGGCGATCGTCGTTCTGGGTTACGGCCTGCTGCCGGACGGCTCGATGCGGATGATCCTGCGACGCCGGGTGCTGACCGGACTCGCCGTCGCTCAGATGTACCCGCACTCCCCGATCATCGTCACCGGCGGTAACCCGCAGAACGGGGTGACCGAGGCCGCGCAGATGCGCCGCATGCTGCTGATGCTGAACTTCCCCGACAGCCGGATCATCGTCGAGGACAAAGCCAACAGCACCGTGCAGAACGCCCAGTTCTCGGTGCCGCTGGCCAAGAAGGCCAACACCTCGGGGATCATCCTGGTGACCTCGTCGACGCACCAGGGCCGCGCCGACGGCGATTTCGTCGACGCCGGCGCCAACCTGCTGGCCACCGTGAGCTACCCGGACGGCAATCCAACGCTCAACATCACGCAGTTCGCTCACGACGTACTGAGCCCCGTCACCAACTTCGGCTAGCCCACCTACTCTGGAAGGCGTGGAAAGCCCCGAACTCGTCGCGTTGTTGGCGGGCCGGCGCGTCGCCGTGCTCACCGGCGCGGGGATCTCCACCGACTCAGGCATTCCGGATTACCGCGGCCCCGACTCGCCGCCGGCCAATCCGATGACGATCCGGCAGTTCACCTCCAGCCGTGAGTTCCGGCAGCGGTACTGGGCGCGCAACCATCTGGGCTGGCGGCACATGGCACAGACCATGCCCAACGCCGGGCACCGGGCGCTGGCCCACCTGGAGCGCGCGGGTGTCGTCAACGGCATCATCACCCAGAATGTGGACCTGCTGCACACCAAGGCCGGCAGCCGCAATGTCATCAATTTGCACGGCACCTACGCGCAGGTGGTGTGTTTGAACTGCGGGCACACGATGTCGCGCGCGGCACTGGCCGACGAACTCGAGGCGGCCAACCCGGGGTTCGCCGAACGGGCCGAGCGGCTCGGCGGTATCGCGGTAGCGCCCGACGCGGATGCCATGGTCACCGACACGGAGTCGTTCCGCTTCATCGACTGCCCGTCGTGCGCAGGGATGCTCAAACCCGACATCGTGTACTTCGGCGAGAGTGTGCGCAAAGAAATTGTGGCCCAGGCATATTCACTGGTCGACTCATCCGATGCGCTGCTGGTGGCCGGATCGTCATTGACGGTGTTCTCCGGGTATAGGTTCGTGCGGCACGCCGCCGCGCTGGGGATGCCCATCGCCATCATCAACCGCGGGCCGACCCGGGGTGACGACCTCGCTACCGTGAAAGTGGACAGCGGGTGTTCGCCGATGCTGGCACTGCTGGTCGACGAGCTGTCCGGGTGGGTCTCCGCGAGCTAGACGGCCACCAGATCGTCGGCGTGCACTGCGGGACGGCGCATTTCGGCGGGCAGGTCCGAGGTCGAGCGGCCGATCATGGTCGTCAGCTCGGCTGCGTCGTAGGCCACCACCCCGCGGGCGACCATCTCGCCGTCGGTGTCACGCAACTCGACGACATCGCCGCCGAAGAATCGGCCCGACACCCCGGTGATGCCTGCCGCCAGCAGTGAGCGCCGCTGCTTGACCACCGCGCGCACCGCGCCGGCGTCCAGCGTCAGCGCACCCGACGCTTCGGCGGCATACCGAACCCAGAATCGCCGCGCCGACATCCGGTCGGGCCGCGGCGCGAACACTGTGCCGACCGACGCGTCGGTCAGAGCGGCGGCGGCGTCGACCGACGCGGCCAGCAGCACCGGCACCCCGGCGTCGGCGGCCAGTAACGCCGAGGACAGCTTGGAGCGCATCCCGCCGGTGCCCAGCCGGCTACCTTCACCGGCCACCACTCCGTCGAGATCGTCGGGTCCGGCCACCTCGGGGATGAACCGGGCGTCGGCCTTGCGCGGATCGGCGTCGTACAACCCGTCGATGTCGGAGAGCAGGATCAGCGCGTCGGCGCCGACGAGGTGCGCCACCAGCGCCGAGAGCCGGTCGTTGTCACCGAAGCGAATCTCGTTGGTGGCCACGGTGTCGTTCTCGTTGACGATCGCTACCGCATGCAGCGACCGCAGCCGGTTCAGCGTGCGCTGGGCGTTGGTGTGCTGCACCCGCATCGAGATGTCGTGCGCGGTCAGCAGCACCTGGCCGACCGTGCGGTCGTAGCGGGCGAACGCCGCACTCCACGCGTTGACCAAGGCCACCTGCCCGACACTGGCGGCGGCCTGCTTGGTCGCCAAATCCGTTGGACGCCGGTTCAATCCGAGCGGCTCGATGCCGGCTGCGATCGCGCCCGAGGACACGATCACCACGTCGGAGCCTGACTTCATCCGCGCCTCGATCGCCTCGACCAGCTTGGCCAGCCGGCCGGCGTCGAACAACCCCGATTTCGTGGTCAATGCGGTGGTGCCGATCTTGACGACGACGCTGCGCGCCGTACGCACCGCCTCGCGGTACTGACTCACGCCTCGTCCTCGTGCTCCCGGCGGTGACGGCGGGCCTCCTTGCGCTCGGCCGCCCCGATCCGGTCGTTCTGCTCCAGCCGGGCGTCGGTGCCGCGCCCTGTCGGCGTGACATCGACACCGGCCGGGGTCTGCGGCTCCCAGTCGAAAGTCATGTCGCCGATCGTGACCGCGCAGCCCGGCTTGGCACCGAGCTTGAGGAGTTGGTCCTCCACCCCGAGACGGGCCAGCCGGTCGCCGAGATAGCCGACGGCTTCGTCGTTGTCGAAGTTCGTTTGAGCGATCCACCGTTCGGGCCGCACGCCGCGCACCACGAAACCGCCCGGGTTGTGCGGGTCGGCCTCGACGGTGAACCCGGTCTGATCGACCGGGACCGGCCGGATCACCGGGCGGCGCGGCACCACTTCGGGCTGGGCCGCCTGGTACGCCGCCACCATGTCCCACAGCGCGAAGGTCAACTCGCGCAAGCCTTCCCGGCTCACGGTCGACACCTCGAAGACCGGCCAGCCGCGCGCCTCGATGTCGGGGCGCACGAAGTCGGCCAGCTCCCTGGCCTCGGGCACGTCGATCTTGTTGAGCACCACCGCCCGCGGCCGGTCGGCCAAGTCGCCCAGCGTCGTATCGCCTTGCAGCGTCGGACGATACGCGGCCAGTTCGGCTTCCAGCGCGTCGATGTCGGAGATCGGGTCGCGGCCCGGCTCCAGGGTGGCGCAGTCGACCACGTGCACCAGCAGGGCGCAACGTTCGATGTGACGAAGAAAGTCCAGGCCCAGACCGCGACCTTCGGAGGCGCCGGGGATCAAACCGGGGACGTCGGCGACCGTGAACGTGTGGTCGCCCGCCGACACGACACCGAGATTGGGCACGAGCGTGGTGAACGGGTAGTCCGCGATCTTGGGTTTCGCCGCCGAAATCACCGACACCAGTGAGGATTTGCCTGCCGACGGAAACCCGATCAGACCGACGTCGGCGACCGTCTTGAGTTCCAGGGTGAGTTCGCGTTCCTCACCCTTCTCGCCGAGCAGCGCGAACCCCGGGGCCTTGCGGGCCCGCGACGCCAATGCGGCGTTGCCCAGACCGCCTCTGCCGCCCTCGGCGGCGACGAAACGGGTTCCCGCGCCGACCAGATCAGCCAGCAGACGGCCGCTTTCATCGAGTACGACGGTGCCGTCGGGCACCTTGACCTCGAGATCGGAGCCGTTGGCTCCCTCACGGTTGCTGCCCATCCCCTGCGTGCCGGACGGCGCCGCGACATGCGGGTGGAAGTGGAAGTCGAGCAGGGTGTGCACCTGCGGGTCCACCACGAGCACGACGCTGCCGCCGCGTCCGCCGTTACCGCCGTCGGGCCCACCGAGTGGCTTGAATTTCTCCCGATGTACCGAGGCGCAGCCGTTTCCACCGCTGCCCGCGCGGGCATGGATGACGACGCGGTCCACGAAACGAGGCATCGGAGCGTCCTTTCAATCGTCGAGTGTGAACCTGGTGCGAGTTATGGGTCTGGACCTCGCAGTGGATTCACACTCGCGATGCAGACCTACTCCGGTCGCGCGGCGCGAACGATGTTGACGGTCTTGCGACCGCGCTTGACGCCGAACTCCACGAGGCCGGGAGCGGTGGCGAACAGGGTGTCGTCACCGCCGCGACCGACGTTCACGCCCGGGTGGAAGTGGGTGCCACGCTGGCGGACGAGGATCTCGCCGGCCTTGACGAGCTGGCCGCCGAAGCGCTTGACGCCGAGGCGCTGGGCGTTGGAATCGCGACCGTTGCGTGAGCTGGAAGCGCCCTTTTTGTGTGCCATGTCAGCTCCCTACTTGATTCCGGTGACCTTGAGGACCGTCAGCGGCTGACGATGACCCTGCCGCTTGTGGTAGCCGGTCTTGTTCTTGAACTTGTGGATGCGGATCTTCGGGCCCTTGGTGTGCTCGAGGATCTCGCCGGTGACCGCGACCTTCTCCAGAGCCTTCGCGTCGGTGGTCACCGTGGCGCCGTCGACGACGAGGGCGACCGGCAGCGACACCGAGGCGCCGGCCTCGGCCTCGAGCTTCTCGACCTTGACTATGTCTCCAACGGCGACCTTGTACTGCTTGCCGCCGGTCTTGACGATTGCGTACGTCGCCATCGTGTCCTTCGCTCTGCTCTGTGCGGGCGCGCGCTAACCGAGGCTGCGTGCGCGGGTCTTGGGGTGCGGGATCTTGAGCCCGCTGCCACCGGCGACGGACGCCTGGCGACAACTGGTCAAGGGTACGTGACCAGCACCGGGAGGGTCAAACCGCCACCCTACGACGTCGGCGGTCCCGCTGGTCGGGCCGCTGACCGGCGCCGCGGCCGGCGCGCAGCCGCCGCAGGTGCCGAGGTCACGACCGGTTGCTCGTCCTCGTAGTCGTCGGAATCGTCGTCATCCTCGGAGTCGTCGTCGACATCGAGGCTGACCTCGTCGAGGTCCTCGTCGTCTTCGTCCAGGTCGACATCGATCTCGTCGTCGTCATCGTCGTCATCGTCGTCGTCCTCGTCGTCATCGGACTCGTCGTCGTCATCGGACTCGTCGTCATCGTCGAGATCCTCATCGGCGACCTCCTGGGCGACCTGCTCGGCGGTATCGTCCGATTCCTCGGCCTCGGTCTCCCGCTCGATCTCGTCGGCCAGTTCCTCTTCGGCCTCGTCATCCTCGTGCTTGCCGTTGGCGGCTGCCATCGCCTTGAACATCGGATGCTCAGTGCTGTGCTGGGGCACCTTCGCCACCGGCGCCTCTTCGGCGCGACCACGCTTGCCCCGCTTGCCGCGCCGGCCACCGCCACCGCCGCCATTGCCGGACTCAGACTTACGCCCGGCCGCCTGGGTGGTGTCGACAGGATCGGCATGCAGGACGATGCCGCGGCCGCTGCAGTGCGTACAGGTGGTGGAGAACGCCTCGACCAGTCCAGTGCCCAACCGCTTGCGGGTCAGCTGGACCAGCCCCAGCGAGGTCACCTCCGACACCTGATGGCGGGTGCGGTCGCGGCCCAGCGCTTCGGTGAGTCGCCGCAATACGAGGTCGCGGTTGGACTCCAGCACCATGTCGATGAAGTCGATGACCACGATGCCGCCGATATCGCGCAGCCGCAGCTGGCGGACGATCTCCTCGGCCGCCTCGAGGTTGTTCTTGGTGACGGTCTGCTCGAGGTTGCCGCCCGCACCGGTGAACTTGCCGGTGTTGACGTCGACGACGGTCATCGCCTCGGTGCGGTCGATCACCAGCGTGCCGCCGGAAGGCAGCCACACCTTGCGGTCCAGCGCCTTGGCCAGCTGCTCGTCGATGCGGTGCACGGCGAAGACATCCGGACCGTCCGGCCCACCGGCGGGCTCGTATTTGGTCAGCTTCGAAACAAGGTCGGGCGCAACGGAACTGACGTAGTCATTGATGGTCTGCCAGGCGTCGTCACCGGAGACGATAAGCCCGGAGAAGTCTTCGTTGAACAGGTCGCGGATGACCTTGACCAGCACGTCGGGCTCTTCGTAGAGAGCGACCGCAGCGCCGGCCTTGTTTCCCTTGACCCGCTCGGCTTCCGCCGCGATCGTGGTCCAGCGTTCCTGCAGCCGGGTGACGTCGCCGCGGATGTCTTCTTCCTTGACGCCTTCCGAGGCGGTCCGGATGATCACACCGGCGTCGTCGGGTACCACGTCGCGCAGGATTTCCTTGAGCCGCTGACGTTCGGTGTCGGGCAGCTTGCGGCTGATCCCGGTCGACGAGGCACCCGGTACGTAGACGAGGTAACGCCCGGCCAGTGACACCTGCGTGGTCAGTCGCGCACCCTTGTGGCCGACCGGGTCCTTGCTGACCTGGACGACGACGTAATCGCCGGGCTTGAGGGCCTGTTCGATCTTGCGCTGCGCACCGCCGAGACCGGCGGCCTCCCAGTTCACCTCACCGGCGTAGAGCACCCCATTGCGGCCGCGGCCGATGTCGACGAACGCCGCCTCCATCGAGGGCAGCACGTTCTGCACGATGCCGAGATAGATGTTGCCGACCAGGGACGCCGAAGCGGCCGAGGTCACGAAGTGCTCGACGACGACGCCGTCTTCCATCACCGCGATCTGGGTGTAGCGGGCGCCCTCGTGCGGCGGTTCGGTGCGGATCTTGTCGCGCACCACCATCACCCGTTCGACAGCCTCCCGGCGGGCCAGGAATTCTGCCTCGGACAGGATCGGTGGGCGCCGGCGACCGGCGTCACGGCCGTCGCGGCGACGCTGACGCTTGGCCTCCAGGCGGGTGGAGCCGCTGATGCCTTGGATTGCGTCCGGGTCGCGTTCGGCCTTGGCGCGCGGCGCACGTTCGTGCACGACGGTGTTCGGCGGGTCGTCGGACGATCCGTTGTCGGAATCGTCGCCGCCGCCGGTCTTGCGGCGTCGCCGCCGACGACGCCGGCGGGTCGCGCCCTCACCGGTGTTCGTCTCGTCGTCGCTGTCGTCGTCGTCGCTTTCGGACTCGTCGCCGGACTCGGCGTTCTCGTCGGCCGTCTCGGAGTCGTCGGCGTTCTCGCCATCGGCGCCGCCCTGCTCGCCGCGGCCACGGCCGCGACCGCGCCGCCCGCGACGGCGGCGGCGGTTGGCGGGACGTTCGGACTGGTCACTGTCGGTTTCGCCGCCGGACTCGTCCGTGTCGTCCTCGTCGTCCTCGTCGTCCTCGTCATCGTCCTCGTCGACAACAACCCTGGGCTTGCGTTCGACCTCGACCGGCTGCGGGGCGACGAACAGCGGCATGTAGGCCGCCTGCTCGACGGTCTCGACCGTCGTGGTCTCCAGGATCAGCCGCGACTCCGGCTCCTCGGCCGTGTCGGGTGTCTCGGGGACCTGGGGCGTTTCCGCCTCGGGGGCGGTCTCCTCCGCGACGACTGCAGCGGCCTCGACGGGCTCAGCGGCCTCGACCGCGGTGGCCTCGGGAGCAGCTGCCGCCAGGACGTCGCGCACGCGAACCGCGTCGGTGCGATCGACGCTGGAGTGCGGGCTGCGGGTGCGGCCGTCGAGTTGGCTGAGGGCGTCGAGCACGCGCCGGCTGGTGGTGCCGAGCACTCGTGCCAACGAGTGCACCCTCAAGCGCTCGGGCAGCTCTTCACCGGCGGCCGGCGCCGGGGGTTCCCACTGTGACGGAGTGGGGTTTTCGGGTAGATCCTGATAGAGGTCATCGTTGGCCACGTATTCTCCTCAAGCCCCCGGGCGCGTCAATTCGACGCGGCCACGCGAGGGCTTCCGCTATGTGCCCGGTAACTTTCCCCGGGCTTGTTTATTGGTCTCGCTCCGAACGGCTCATGACGAACGAATTCGGTGCCTGGCTGAATGACGGCTGTGACGGTCGGCGCCTCACCAGGTGGTGGTCGCGCACGTCGTAAGTCTTCATCCGGATGGGCCTTGGGGGCTCATCCGCAGCCAGTATCCCACACCGCCGCGGCTCTTCGGACGACAGTGGGCCGGGAAGTCGGGTTAGAAGTCGGGAAACCAGAGGCTGATCTCGCGTTCGGCCGACTCCGGGGAGTCAGAGCCGTGCACGAGGTTGAACTGGGTTTCCAGGCCGAAATCGCCCCGGATGGTGCCGGGCGTGGCCTTCTCGACGGGGTCGGTACCGCCGGCGAGCTGCCGGAACGCCGCGATCGCGCGCGGGCCTTCCAGGACTGCCGCCACCACCTTGCCGGAGGTGATGAACTCCAGCAGCGAGTCGAAGAACGGCTTGCCGTCGTGTTCGGCGTAGTGCGCGCGGGCCAACTCGTCGCTGACCTGCTTGAGCTCCAGGGCAGCCAGGGTGAGGCCCTTGCGCTCGATTCGGCTGATGATCTCCCCGACCACCTGCCGCTGCACGCCGTCGGGCTTGATCAGGACCAGGGTTCGCTCGCTCACGGCGGACAGCGTACCCGTCATTCCGGGGGTTGCTGCTGGCCGGGCAGCAGGCCGCGGCGCTGCCTGCGCAGCACCTCGGCGCGCAGGTAGGCGAGGATCACCCACACCACCACGAACAACAATCCGACCATTCCGACCGCCGGATAGACAAAGAATCCCGCGACCAGGATGAGTTGCACGCCCAGGTTCAGCCAGATGGCATACGGCCTGCCCTGCACGCCGGCCAGCAGCACCAGGAAGACCGCGAACCCCACGAGGTAGGCCGTCGACCATGCGCTCAGGCCGCCGCCGACCATGCTGACCACCGGCAGCGCCAGCAGGACGACGATCGCCTCGAGGATGAGGGTGCCGGCCATGACGCCCCGGAAGCTCTTCCAGGGATCCGGCGGAGCTGCGGGGGTTTCGCTCATTGCGGGTCCTTCCCGAACAGGGTGCGGGCCGCGCCTGCGGTCACCACCGACCCGGTGATGACGATGCCTGCCCCGGACAGCCCCTCGTCGGTCGCGGAATCCTCGACCATCGCGGTGGCGATTTCGATGGCGTCGGGCAGCGTGTCGGCCCGCGCCACCCGGTCCGGGCCGAAGATCTCCTCGGCCCGCAGCGCCAGCGCGTCCACCTCGAGGGCGCGGGGCGACCCGTTGTGGGTGACCACGACCTGGTCGAAGGCCGGCTCCAGCGCGGTGAGGATGCCGGTGACGTCCTTGTCACCCATCAGCGACAGCACCCCGACCAGGAACCGGAAATCGAATTCGGACGTCAGCGCGTCGGCCAGTGCGGCGGCGCCGGCCGGATTGTGGGCCGCGTCGAGGAACACCGTGGGCGCACTGCGCATCCGCTCGAGACGGCCCGGGCTGGCCGCCGCGGCGAACCCCGCTCGCACCGTGTCGACGTCGAGCTGGCGGTCGGCCCCGGCGCCGAACAACGCCTCGACCGCCGCCAGCGCGACCACGGCGTTGTGGGCCTGATGCTCGCCGTGCAGCGGCAGGAAGATGTCGGAGTACACCCCGCCCAGGCCCTGCAGCTGCAGCACCTGTCCCCCGACCGCGACCTGGCGGCCCAGGACCGCGAACTCGGAGTCCTCCCGCGCGACGGCCGCGTCGGACTTGACCGCCTGGGCCAGAAGCACTTCCATCGCCTCGGGGGCCTGGCGACCGATCACCGCGACGGTGTCGGTCTGCACCAGATCACCCCGCGGCGCCCCGATGATGCCGGCCTTCTCGGCCGCGATCTCGCCGATGGTGTCACCGAGGTACTCGGCGTGGTCGATGCCGATCGGGGTGATCACGGCGACGGGTGCGTCGACGACATTGGTGGCGTCCCAGCGTCCGCCCATTCCCACCTCGACGACGGCGACGTCGACGGGCGCATCGGCGAAGGCGGCGAAGGCCATCGCGGTCAGCACCTCGAACTTGCTCATCGCGGGGCCACCGTCTTGTTGAGACTGAGCGTCGACAAGCTGCACGAACGGCTCGATCTCGCGGTAGACCTCGACGTAGCGGGCCGGACTGATGGGCTCGTTGTCGATCGCGATGCGCTCGACCGCCGACTGCAGGTGTGGGCTGGTGGTGCGCCCGGTCCGGCGGCTGAACGCAGTCAACAACGCGTCGACGATGCGGGCCACCGACGTCTTGCCGTTGGTCCCGGCGATATGGATGCACGGGTAGCTCAGCTGCGGCGAGCCGAGCATCTCCATCAGCGCCTCGATGCGTGCGGTGCTGGGCTCCAATTTGGTTTCCGGCCAACGCTGGTCGAGCAGGTGCTCCACCTGTAGCAATGCGGCGATCTCGTCGGGGGTTGGGGCCTGAGTTTCATAGGACCCGTCCAGTGGCTCGGTCATGCCAGCGCAGCCAGCCGGGCGGTGATCCGCTCGACTTCCTCGGTGGCCAGCTGCTGGCGACCGCGGATCTTGGCGACGACCTCGTCGGGCGCCTTGGCCAGGAACGCCTCGTTGTCGAGTTTGGCTGTGGTTCCTGCCAATTCCTTGTTTGCCGCAGCCAGGTCCTTTTCCAGCCGCCGGCGTTCGGCGGCCACATCGACGGTGCCCGAGGTGTCGACCTCGACGTTGACGGTGCCACCCGACAGCCGTACCTCGATGTGCGCGCTGGCGGTGAAGTCCGCGCCCGCGTCGGTCAGCCACGCCAACGCCGCGACTGGGGCGAGCTGGGCGCCCAGGCCGGTCGTGTCGAGACCCGTCAGCCGGGCAGGAACCTTCTGCCGGTCGGCGAGGCCCTGGTCGCTGCGGAACCGCCGGATCTCGGTCACCAGCTTCTGCACATCGGCGATCCGTTGCGCGGCAACCTGATCCAGGGCGATCCCGGACGCTGTCGGCCACTCGGCGATCACCAGCGACTCGTTACCCGTGAGTGCCTTCCACAACGCCTCGGTGACGAACGGCATCACCGGGTGCAGCAGTTTCAGCAGGGTGTCCAGCACAGCCGCCAGCACAGCAGTGGTATCGGAAAAACCGTCGGCCAGCTGGACCTTCGCCAGTTCCAGGTACCAGTCGCAGAACTCGTCCCAGGCGAAGTGGTAGAGCGATTCGCACGCCCGGCTGAATTCGTAGCCGTCGAGAGCCGAATCCACTTCCGCGCGAACTTCTTCCAGTCGGCCGAGGATCCAGCGGTCAGCGTCGGTGAGCTCGGCGACGTCGGGCAGCTGCGCGGGGGCGGCACCGTTCATCAGCGCGAACCGGGTGGCGTTGAACAGCTTGGTGGCGAAGTTGCGGGAGGCGCGGGCCGCGTCCTCGCCGATCGACAGGTCGCCGCCCGGGCTGGCCCCGCGGGCCAAGGTGAATCGCAACGCGTCGGCGCCGAACAGTTCCACCCAGTCCAGCGGGTCGATGCCGTTGCCGCGGGACTTGCTCATCTTGCGGCCGTGTTCGTCGCGGATCAGCCCGTGCAGGAAGACGTTCTCGAACGGCACCTGCGGACCCCGCGCACCGTCTCCGGTGATCACCTCGTCGCCCGAGACGAACGTGCCGAACATGACCATGCGTGCCACCCAGAAGAACAAGATGTCGTATCCGGTGACCAGAACGCTTGTCGGGTAGAACTTCTCGATCTCGGGGGTGCGCTCAGGCCAGCCCATCGTGGAGAACGGCCACAATGCCGAGGAGAACCAGGTGTCCAGGACGTCGGGATCTTGCTCCCAGCCCTCCGGCGGGGTCTCGTCTGGACCGACGCAGACCTTCTGACCGTCGGGGCCGTGCCAGATCGGGATCCGGTGGCCCCACCACAGCTGTCGCGAGATGCACCAGTCGTGCATGTCGTCGACCCAGCCGAACCAGCGCGGCTCCAGGCTCTTCGGGTGAATGACGATGTCGCCGTGGCGCACCGCGTCACCGGCCGCCTTCGCCATCGACTCGACCTTCACCCACCACTGCAGACTCAACCGCGGTTCGATGGGCTCACCGCTGCGCTCGGAATGCCCGACGCTGTGCAGGTACGGCCGCTTCTCGGCGACGATGCGGCCCTCTTCGGCAAGCGCCTCACGCACCTTCACCCGGGCTTCGAAGCGGTCCAGGCCGTCGAATTGCGTTCCGGTGTCGGCGATCCGGCCCTTCGTATCCATGATCGACGGCATCGCCAAGTTGTGCCGCATGCCGATCTCGAAGTCGTTCGGGTCGTGTGCCGGGGTGACCTTGACTGCGCCGGTGGCGAATTCGGGGTCGACGTGTGCGTCGGCGACGATGATGATCTGCCGATCCACGAACGGATGCGGCAGGGTCTGGCCGACCAGGTGCCGGTAGCGCTCGTCATCGGGGTGCACCGCGATCGCGGTGTCGCCGAGCATCGTCTCGATCCGGGTGGTGGCCACCACCAGGTGCGGCTCGTCGTCGTTCATCGACCCGTAGCGGAAGGACACCAGCTCGCCCTCGACGTCGGAGTACTTGACCTCGAGATCCGAGATCGCCGTTTCCAGCACCGGCGACCAGTTGACGAGGCGCTCGGCCTGGTAGATCAGGCCGGCGTCGTAGAGCCGCTTGAAGATCGTGCGCACCGCCCTGGACAGGCCCTCATCCATGGTGAATCGGTCGCGGCTCCAATCGACGCCGTCGCCGAGGCGGCGCATCTGGGCGCCGATGGTGCCACCGGACTCGCGCTTCCAGTCCCACACCTTCTCGACGAACAGCTCACGGCCGAAGTCCTCTTTGGTCTTGCCGTCGACGGCGAGTTGCTTTTCCACGACGCTCTGGGTGGCGATGCCGGCGTGATCCATCCCGGGCAGCCACAGCACCTCGTAGCCCTGCATGCGCTTACGGCGGGTCAGCGCGTCCATCAGCGTGTGGTCCAGTGCGTGCCCCATGTGCAGGCTGCCCGTGACGTTCGGCGGCGGGAGCACGATCGAATACGCGGGCTTACCGCTCGTGGCGTCGGCCGTGAAGTAGCCGGCGTCGACCCAGCCCTGATACATCTGCGTCTCTACCGCCCCCGGATCCCACGACTTGGGGAGGGCGTCGGCGCGAGAGTCGTCAGTGGTGGTCACCCGACAATTCTAGGAACGCGCCCCGGGCTCCTTCGTACCGCCCGCAGTGCGGCGGTTATCCGCGCTACTTTTTCCCGCCCAGCAGGCCACCGAGGATGTCGCCGATGGCACCGCCCTGTTTACCGCCCAGCACGTTGCCCAGAATGCTGCCGAGCGGGTTGTCCCCGCCCCCGGCTCCGCCGGTGGCGCCGCCGAGGATGCTGCCGAGCACGTCACCGAGCCCGCCGCCGGACGCCCCGGCCTGGGTCGAGCCGCCACCGGCCTGCTTGCCCAGGTAGGCCAGCACGATGGGGATGAGGATCGGCAGCAATTTCTTGAACAGGTCCCCGCCACCGGCACCGGATCCGGCCAGCGCCGAGGCCACCTGGTTGGTGTCGTTGCCGCCGAAGATCCGCGCGACGAACTGCTCCCCGGCCCCGGTGTCGACCTGGTCGACATTCACCCCGCCGTCGAGCAGGCCGCTGCCGGCCTGCGACGCGATCGCCGATTCGAGCGTGCTTGAGTCGATGTCGTCGGAGACGACGTTGTGCTGGATGCTGCCGACCAGGGTGGGTACCAGGGTCTGGATCGCCTGCTTCACGTCACCCTCCGGGGCGCCGATCCTGCTGGCGATATCCGCGACGGGAATCTGGCTGTAGAGATCGTCGAGACCGGCCATGAGGTCCACCTTCAGTGCTGGATGTGCGGCACGCCCAGCTGAGACTAGTCGCTGAGGCGGACCGTCTGCAGCGAAATCCCGGCGGCAGGGAACCGGTCCAGCAGGGCGTCACCCATGGCGGCGGCGGGCGTCAGCACACCCCGCAGATCCGACAACTTGTCCCGGTCGAGTGCCAGCGCAAGGCCGCATTCGCCGAGCATCACCGAGGTGGCCTTGTACCCCGGATCGCCCTGCTGGGCGATCGTGGCGCAGTAGCGTGCGCCGGTCGTGGTGGTGGTGTAGGTCTCGGCGCGGTAGTAGCCGCGGTCTCGGGCCGCCTCGCTGGGTCCGGTGCCGGGCTTGGGGGCGATCCGCTCGACCAGGCGGCGCGGCAGGAGCCGGAAGAACCGGCTGCCCAGCGCGACGGCACCGTTGTTCGCCGCACTGGCCACCGCCGACACCACGGGCGCGGCGACCGACGAGCCGACGCTCATGTACTCGGCATAACGCAACCGGCGTCCGTAGGCGTACTCCAGAAGCGCGTTGCTGCGCCGCACGATTCGCGTGTTGTACATCGCCATCGCGAACCCGGTGGTCCACACTCCGGCCAGTTCGGGCGCGATCTCGCGCCCGCGCCGCCACGGCAGGTCCGGCTGTGGACCCAGTTCGGGCTCCGCGGCCCGGTCCTGGGTGAGGGTGTACGGATCCTCCAGCATGCGCCGGGTGTTCGGATCGTTCGACGACGCACGGAAGACCTCGATCATGGAGGCGACCGTGCCACCCGACACTCCGCCGGAGAATCCGCGCAACACGAAGTCGGTGTCTCCGAGTTCGCCCGTGCCGTCCGTCTGCGCTCGCCGGTACAGCGCGAAAACGCTCATATCCGATGGGATGGAATCGAATCCGCACGCGTGCACGATGCGGGCGCCGGTGTCGACGGCCTGCTTGTGGTAGTCGTCGATGCTCTGCCGCACGAACATGGCCTCACCGGTGAGGTCGGCGTAGTCGGTGCCTGCCGCGGCGCACGCCGCGACCAGAGGCAGGCCGTAGCGGCTATAGGGGCCGACGGTCGTGATGACGACCCGGGTGCGCGCGGCCATGTCGGCCAGCGACGACGGGGAGGCAGCGTCGGCGGTCAGTAACGGCCAGTTCTGGGCCGATCCGCCGAGCGTTTCGCGCACCTTCAGCAGCTTGTCGGGTGACCGGCCGGCCAGGGCCACCCGCACGTCACCGCCGGAACGGGCCAGATATTCGGCGGTGAGCTTGCCGACGAATCCGGTGGCCCCGTATACGACGATGTCGAATTCCCGCTCCGCTGAGGTCATGGTGGCCAACTTACCGGGGGTGGGTCAGCCCAGCGTTTCGGGGAACTGCGCGGTCTGCCCCAGGACATGTTCGGCCAGGAACGCGGTGACCACCTGGTACCAGATCTTCGCGTGCTGCGGCGAGAGCACCCAGTGGTTCTCGGACGGGAAGTACAGGAACCGGTGCGGCGAGGTGCCGTCGTCGGCTGCGGGCAAGCCGGAGTCGGTCAGCAGCTCGTACCACAGCCGCAGCGCCTCGCCGATCGGCACGCGATAGTCCTTGTCGCCGTGAATCACCAGCATCGGGGTGGTGATGTGCTCGACGAAGCGGTGTGGCGAATTGTCTTGCGCCATGGCCGGTGTCATCTCGCGCGCCCAGTAGTAGGCGCCGTCCGTGGTCGGGCCGAACTGGTCGAGCGCCCACAGGCTGGCGTGGGTGACGATCGCGGCGAATCGGTCTGTGTGGCCGGCCACCCAGTTGGCCATGTAGCCGCCGAACGATCCACCCATCGCCGCCGTGCGCCCCGGGTCGATGCGCGGGTGCGCCACCGCGGCGTCGACGGCGGCCATCAGATCCTCGTACGGTGGCCCACCCCAGGCACCCCACCCGCGCTGGATGAAGTCCTGCCCGTAGCCGGTGGACAGCGCCGGATCGGGTAGCAGCACCGCGTAACCGCGGGCCGCCATCAACCACGGATTCCACCGCCACGACCACACATTCCAGCTGCCCAGCGGTCCGCCGTGAATCCACAGCAGCAACGGTGCGGGTTCTTGGCCGGATGGCAGCACCAGCCAGGACCGCACCCTCGTTCCGTCGCCGGCGGTCGCCACGGTCTCGGTCAATTCGCCCGGGAGTTCGGGCAATTTTACGCACGGCAGTACGGTGACCGCTCCGGACGGGTCGACGCGCACCGGGTGCGGCGGGGCCGCATAGGAGCTTCGCAGCGCGTAGACGACCCCGTCGGGTGCGGCGGTGACGTTCGAGTAGCTGAAGTCGTCGTCGGTGATCTGGCGGACGTCGCCGTCCACGCCGACCGCGAAGATCGGGCAGCGACCGTTGTCGTCGGCGGTGACCAGAACACCGGAGCCGTCCTGTTTCCACGTCGCCGACGCCGGCCACCGGTCCCAGCCGGCCGCCAGCTGCGTCCACTCCCCCGATCGTAGATTCAAGTAGCACAATGTGATTCGTGGCGCCTCGTGCGGTGTCGAGACGGTCTCACGGGTGAACACCACGGCCGTACCGTCCGGGGAGATGGCCGGGTGTTCCAGGTCCGCGGCGGGATCCTCGGCGATCACCGAGCGCTCACCGGTCGCCAGGTCGATGCGTACCAATATCGATCGCAGGGCGGCGCGCGGAGCGGACACCCGCCAGGTCGCCACCGCGAAGGTACCGTCCGGGCTGACGGCGAAATCCGCCTCGCCGAGCGCAGGCCCCGGCTCCCGCGTCAGGTCGGTGAGCGCACCGTCGGCTGCGACGCCGAACAGATGCGTCTCGTCCGGGCCGAGGTCGGAGTCCCAGTGCCGCACCGGGTAGCCGGTGTGCAGGATCGCGCTGATCTTGTTGTCCTTACGCAGTTTTCGTAGCCGGCGCTCGTCGTCGACGGTGCCGGCCGACGGCAACAGCGGCGCACCGATGACGACCGCGGCTGCATTGCGCGCGGTCCGGACGGCACTGATCCCGGCAGGCAGCTCGGCCAGCTGAACGGACTCCCCGCCTGCGACGGGCAGCAGCCACAGCGCGGCCGGCGGCTTGTCGTCGTCCGCGTTCGGTCGCACCGAGGTGAACAACAGATCGCCGTCGGCGGTGAACGCCGGTGCGGCTTCGCCTTTGGCGCCGCGCGTCAGTCGGCGGGCCGGGGCGGCACCGCCCGGATCCAGTTCCCACAGGGCGGTGACATATTCGGTCTTGGCGGCGTTGAGTTCGGCGACGCATGTGACGACACGCGACCCGTCGGCCGACACCGCCAGCCCGGAAACCCGGGGCAGTGCGATGTAGTCGTCGAGATCGTTGAATGGGCCCGAGGTCATGTCCCGTTGGTAGCACATGCCGGTTAGGTTCAGGGCATGGCCGAGATCGCAGTCGTCGGGGCCGGCATCGCCGGACTCGCCACCGCCGCGGCGCTGGCCCGGCGCGGGCATGCCGTCACCGTGATCGAGGAGCGCACCGACACCGGTTCCGGGGCAGGGATCAGCATCTGGCCCAACGCCCTGGCTGCCCTCGACCATCTCGGTCTCGGCGATCAGGTGCGAGCGGCGGGCGGCCGGATCGCTGCGGGCGCGATCCGCTGGAAGGACGGCCGATGGTTGCGGCGCCCGGCTGGTGAGCGGATCGTCACTGCGCTGGGTGAGCCGCTGGTGGTGCTGCAGCGCGCGGCGTTGCGCGACGTACTCGCGGGCGCACTGTCGCCGGGCACCGTCGTCGACGGCGTGGGGGTACGCGGGCTGAGTTCGACCGGCGCCGGGATGCGGCTTCACCTGACGGATGCCTCGACCCGCGACGTCGACGCGGTGGTCGGCGCCGACGGCACGGGCTCGGTGGTGGCGCGCCATCTCAACGGTCCTCTGCGTCATCGCTACGCCGGATACACGGCCTGGCGCGGCGTCGCCTCGATGTCGATCGACCCCGAACTGGCCGGCGAGACGATGGGCGCGGGGGCTGAGGTGGGCCATGTGCCGATGGGCGGCGGCCGGACGTACTGGTTCGCCACCGAGCGCGCGGCCGAGGGCGCGTCGGCGCCACAGGGCGAGCTCGGGTATCTGCGCGAGCGGTTCGCATCGTGGGCCGCGCCGATCCCGGCCATGTTGGCGGCCACCGATCCCGCCGAGCTGCTGCGCAACGACCTCTATGACCGCAGCATCGCTCGTCGTTGGGTGGCGGGGCCGGTGGTGCTGGTCGGCGACGCCGCGCACCCCATGCGACCCCATCTGGGTCAGGGCGGGTGCCAGGCGCTGGAGGATGCCGCCGTGCTGGGTGCATTCGTCGACCTGTCCCCCGACCTGCCGAAGGCGTTCGCCGCGTTCGAATCGTTCCGCCGCCGCCGGGTGCGCGGCATTGCCGCCGAATCGCGGCTGATCGGTCGGGTGGTGAACCTGCGACCCCCGGCGCTGAGCGCACTCGCCAGCTGGTCCACGGTGGTGATGCCGGAGGTGCTGGTGACCCGCCACCTCGCGTCGATCGCCGCGCGGTCCGCTTTCCGGCTCCCCACACGCGACGACGCCCAGTCGGCCTGAGCCGGCAGGGCGTCGTCAGCGATGAATCAGCGGAGGCCGAGGGCGTTGGCGATCGCGCGGCCCGGATCGTGGAAGGCCTGGCACATCTTGTTGAAGTCGATGGACTTGAACGGACCGCTCATCACGTTGGCGCAGGCTCCACCCTGAGCCGGGGCGGTGCCGCTGGAGACCGGGGTGGCGAAGGCCGGCGTCCCGGCGGCCTGGCCGCATGTGGGCCAGGCGCCCATGCCCTGCTTGCGGGCGACGTTCTCGGCGACCCGGATCTGCTCCTCGCGGGAGGCGTGGGCCGCGCTGCCGATGCCACCGTTGGCCTTCCAGGTGGCATCGCTGAACTGCAGACCGCCGGAGAAGCCGTTGCCCGTGTTGGCGCCCCAGTTGCCACCCGATTCGCACTGCGCGACCGCGTCCCAGTTCACGCCACTGTCTGCGCTGGCATTTCCGATGCTCAGAACGAACCCGGCGAGTGCCAGGGCGGCGGAGATGACTGAGAGGGTGATGATCCTGCGCAGAGTGCTCATTGGTGTTGTCCCTTCCCGACAAAGGGGGCACTGGTGTGCCGCTGTGATGTGAATCGCAGCGCGTGATGCAGTTGTTACGGGCGTGTCGATTGATTTTTCTGAGAATTTTGATAAGGAAGTGGCCGGAGAAATAAGGGTGGCGGCGGGGGAGACACCCCCGCCCCCCCACAGCGATCCGGAGTTAAACACCCCCGCCCCCCCCCCCCCCCGCCCCGCCGCCCCCG
>NZ_MVIH01000011.1 GCF_002086695.1 Mycolicibacterium rhodesiae | reverse complement strand
GCCCCCACCACCCCCGACGACCACAACGCCGCCGCCGGACCCGTGCGCCGTGAATCTGGCGGCGCCGGCCATCGCACAGACCGTCTCCGAACTCCCCCGCGACCCGAACAGCAACCAGGGCTGGTACCCGGTCCCGATCGCCGGCAACTACAACGAGTGCGCGCAACTGTCCGCCATCATCATCAAGGCCAACACCAACGCCGCCAATCCCAACACCCGCGCGGTGATGTTCCATCTCGGCAAGTTCATCCCGACCGGGGTGCCCGACACTTACGGCTTCAACGGCGTCGACACCACGCAGAGCACCGGCGACACCGTCGCACTGTCCTACGTCAACGGCTTGGGCATGCAGAGCGTGGTGAAATTCCGCTGGAACGGCAATGGAGTGGAGCTGATCGGCAACGGCTGACGTGTCCCCGCCTACGCGACGGTCAGGACGCCTTGCATGTTGGCGTGGTACTTGCAGTGGAACGGATAGGTGCCCGGCGTCGTCGGGGCCGTCAGAGTCTCTTTGCCGCCACCACCCGAGATCCGGACGTCGAACAGATTGTTCGCGTCGGCTGTGACGGTGTGATTCGCGGAGTCGTCGTTGACGATCGTCAATTGTTGACCCGGTTTGACCGACGGCGGCACCGTGTAGCTCATATTCGAGATGACGATCTCGCTTCCGGCGGCCGGGGAGGCACTCGCCGACACCGGCAATGGCGTCAGCGGCGCAACGGACTGCGGCGACGCCTGCGTGCCGCCTCCGCCACACCCGCTCAGCATCGCAGCGGCAAGCAGGGATGACGACACCAACATAGCTATGCGCCCCATGACTTTTCCTCCCACCGGTATGGTACGAGCCTCCCGCACAACACGGTCCGAGAATGCTCATAGTTAGCGTCCGGCCGTCTCGGCATGTCGGATCCCACGCCTACAGTGGGTCTGTGTTCGTCGCCGACGACCGGGTCGTCTACAGCGCCTCCGACCTCGCCGCCGCCGCGCGATGCGAGTACGCCCTGCTGCGCGCCTTCGACGCCAAGCTCGGCCGCGGACCCGCCGTGTCGGGCGAGGACGAGCTGCTGGCACGGACCGCGGAGCTCGGTGACCAGCACGAGCAGCGTCATCTCGACGAGCTGCGTTCATTGGCCGACGTCGCCGTCATCGGCAGGCCGTCCTACTCCGTCGCCGGGCTGACCGCCGCGGCCGAGGCCACCCTGCGCGCGGTGGAGCGGCGCGCGCCCGTCATCTACCAGGCCGCGATGTTCGACGGCCGTTTCGTCGGATTCGCCGACTTCCTGGTGCTCGACGGTGACCGCTACCGGTTGCGTGACACCAAGCTCGCGCGGTCGGTGAAGGTCGAGGCGCTGCTGCAGCTGGCCGCGTACGCCGAGACACTCGCGGCGGCCGGCGTTCCCGTCCACGACGAGGTGGAGCTGGTCCTGGGCAACGGTTCGACGACCTCCTACCGCGTCGACGAACTTCTGCCGGTCTACCGTTCCCGCCGCGCCGCGCTGCAGGGGCTGCTGGATCGCCACCTCGCCGGGGATGCCGCGGTCAGCTGGTCTGACGAGACCGTGCGGGCGTGCATGCGCTGCCCCGAGTGCGAGACACAGGTCCGCGAGTCCGACGACCTGTTGCTGGTCGCGGGTATCCGGGTCAGCCAGCGCGCGCGTCTGCTCGAGGCCGGCATCACCACATTGCACCAGCTGGCCGAGCACGACGGCCCGGTGCCGGAGCTGCCGGCCCGGATGGTCGACACGCTGAAAGGCCAGGCCCGGCTGCAGATCGCCCCGCGGGTGAGCGGCAAACCGCCGTTCGAGGTCGCCGACCCACAGCCGCTGATGCTGCTGCCGGATCCGGACAAGGGTGACCTGTTCTTCGATTTCGAGGGCGACCCGCTGTGGACGGCCGACGGCGCCGACTGGGGTTTGGAGTACATGTTCGGTGTGCTCGGAGCGGGCGGGGATTTCCGGCCGCTGTGGGCCCACAACCGCCGCGAAGAACGCAAGGCGCTCAAGGCTTTCCTGGACATGGTGCGCAAGCGCCGCAAGCGATACCCGAAGATGCACATCTACCACTACGCGGCGTACGAACGGACAGCCTTGTTACGACTGGCCGGACGCTACGGCGAGGGCGAGAACGAAGTCGACGACCTGCTGCGCAACGGTGTTCTGGTGGACCTATACCCCTTGGTGCGCAAGAGCATCCGGGTCGGCACCGAGAACTACAGCCTGAAGTCGCTCGAGCCGCTGTACATGGGTGCCGAGCTGCGGGCCGGCGACGTCACCACCGCCACCGACTCGATCACCGAGTACGCGCGCTACTGCGAACTGCTCGCCGACGGCCATGCGGACGAGGCCGCGACCGTACTCAAGCAGATCGAGGACTACAACCTCTACGACTGCCGATCCACCCGCATACTGCGGGACTGGTTGCTGCAGCGCGCCTTTGAGGCCGGGGTGCCACCGCTGGGCGCACAGCCGGTGATCGACGGCGGAGAGGTCGACCTCGACGATGAGCTGTCCCGCGCACTGGGCGCGTTCGCCGGGGACGACGTCACCGCGCGCAGTCCCGAGCAGCGGGCGGTGGCGATGATCGCCGCGGCCCGCGGGTATCACCGCCGCGAGGACAAGCCGTTCTGGTGGGGACATTTCGACCGACTGAACAGTCCCGTCGACGAATGGTCCGATACCCCTGGTGTTTTCCTGGCCGAGGACGTGACCGTCGACACGGCGTGGAACGTGCCGCCGCGAGCCCGTAAACAGCAGCGGCGGCTGGCGCTGACCGGCTCGATCGCGGCCGGCGAGCTCGACCGCGACATGTACGCGATGTACCAGCCACCCACCCCGGCCGGTTTGTCCGACGACCCGGAGCGGCGGGCATACTCCTCGGTCATCGTGCTCGGGTGCGACGACCCCGCCGCACCGACCGAGGTGCTGGTGATGGAACGAGAACCCAAGAGCGGCGGGGTATTCGACGCCGTCCCGTTCGCGCTGACCCCCGGTCCGCCGTTTCCGACGAAAGCGTTGCGCGAATCGATCGATGCGGCAGCCGCCCAGGTCGCCGCCGGACTGCCCGCCCTGCCGCAGTCAGCTGTCGTCGACATCCTGCTGCGACGCCCACCCCGCACCGGTGGACCGCTGCCCCGCACAGAGGACTGCGTGGCGAACATCACCGCTGCGCTGCTGGCACTGGATTCGTCGTACGTGGCGGTGCACGGGCCGCCCGGCACCGGCAAGACGCACACCGCTGCCCGGGTCATCGCGGCCCTGGTCAACGAGCACCGCTGGCGCGTCGGCGTCGTCGCGCAGTCACATGCCGTGGTGGAGAACCTGTTTCGCGACATCATCGGCGCCGGCGTCGACCCGATTCTGGTCGCCAAGAAGCCCAGCGGCACCGGGCCGTGGACCGATATCGACGAGAAGACCTATCCCGCGTTCATCACCGGCAACGACGGCTGCGTGATCGGCGGCACGGCATGGGATTTCGCGAACTCGTCGCGGGTACCCCCGGCCAGCCTGGACCTGCTGGTCATCGAGGAGGCCGGCCAGTTCTGCCTGGCCAACACCATCGCCGTCGCGCAATCCGCGACCAACCTGCTGCTGCTCGGCGATCCCCAGCAGCTCCCCCAGGTCAGCCAGGGCACCCACCCCGAACCGGTGGACGCCTCGGCGCTGGGCTGGCTGGTCGACGGCCAGCACACCCTTCCTGAGGAGCTCGGTTACTTCCTGGACCGCTCCTACCGAATGCATCCGGCAGTGTGCGCGGCGGTGTCGCGGCTGTCCTACGACAACCGGCTGCACTCGGTCGAGGAGCGCACCGCGGCCCGCCACCTCGACGGCGTCCAGCCGGGGGTGCAGGTACTGACGGTCGACCACGACGGCAACTCGACGGACAGCCGCGAAGAGGCCGAGGCGATCGTCGCGGCGATCCTTTCCATGCTCGGTTCGGCGTGGACCGATGAGGACGGCACTCGGCCGCTGACCGCCGCCGATGTGCTGATCGTGACCCCGTACAACGCGCAGGTGGTGCTGTTGCGGCGGTTGCTCGACGCGGCCGGGCTGTCCGACGTCCAGGCCGGCACGGTGGACAAGTTCCAGGGGCGCCAAGCCCCGGTGGTGTTCGTGTCGCTGGTGGCCTCCTCGATCGCCGAGGTGCCACGCGGAATTTCGTTCCTGCTCAACCGCAATCGGCTCAACGTCGCGGTGAGCCGGGCCAAGTATGCGGCGGTGATCGTGCGTTCGGCGATGCTCACCGACTATCTGCCATCCACCCCGGCGGGGTTGGTGGAGTTGGGGGCATTCCTGGCCATGTGTGGTAAACCCACCGCATGAGTTCTTCGCTGGCCGAACGGCTCCGGGCCATCGTGGGTGAGGCGCACGTCGTCACCGACGCTGATGTCCTGGATGGCCGCAGCGTCGACCACACCGGGCGGTATCGCGGCAAGGCCGGCGCGCTGGTTCGGCCCGGCTCGGCCGACGAGGTCGCCGCGGTGCTGCGCGAGTGCCGCGAGTCCGGGGTGTGCGTGACGATCCAAGGTGGCCGCACGTCGCTGGTGGCGGGAACCGTCCCCGAGCACGACGACGTGTTGCTGTCCACTGAACGGCTCACGCAGATCGGCGATGTCGACGTCGTCGAGCGGCGGGTCCACGTGGGTGCAGGCGTGACCGCGGCGGCCGTCCAGCGTGCCGCGGCCGCGGCCGGACTGCTGTTCGGCGTCGATCTCGCCGCACGGGATTCGGCCACCGTCGGCGGAATGGCATCCACCAACGCTGGCGGCCTGCGCACCGTCCGCTACGGCAACATGGGCGAACAGGTGCTCGGTCTGGACATAGCGCTGCCCGACGGATCTGTGGTGCACCGGCACAGTCAGGTGCGGGCCGACAACACCGGCTACGACCTGGCCTCACTGTTCATCGGCGCCGAGGGCACTCTGGGCGTCATCACGGCGTTGGATCTTCGGCTGCACCCGGCGCCCCCGCATCGTGTGACGGCGGTGTGCGGATTTCGCGACCTGGACGCGTTGGTAGGCGTGGGCCGCGGGCTGCGTGACACCGAATCGATTGCGGCCCTTGAACTCATCGACGGGCGGGCGGCGACTCTGGCCGCCGAGCACCTCGACGTACCGGTGCCGACCACCGGTGCTTGGCTGCTGCTGATCGAGCTGGCCGGGGAGACCGATCTGACCGAGCGCCTGGCCCATGCACTGGAGGATGCCGAGCTCTACGGCGAGCCGGCCGTCGGCGTCGACAGCACCGCCCAGCAGCGGCTCTGGCAGGTCCGGGAGTCCACGGCCGAGGTGGTCGGACTGTTCGGTCCTCCGCTGAAATTCGATGTCTCCCTACCACTGTCGGCGATCCCGTCATTCGCTGCGGACTCCACCGCGCTGGTCGCCGAGCATGCGCCCGACGCGATCCCGGTACTTTTCGGTCATATCGGGGAAGGCAATCTGCACCTGAACGTGCTGCGCTGCGGCGCCGAACAGGAAGCCCACCTCTACGCCGCGATGATGAATTTGATTGCCGCCCATGGCGGGAACGTCAGCTCCGAGCACGGTGTGGGCAGTCGCAAGCGTGCATATCTGTCGATGGCGCGCTCTGAGGAGGACATCGCCGCGATGCGCACGATCAAGGCCGCCTTCGACCCGACGGGCTACCTGAATCCGGCGGTGCTGTTCGACTGAGCCGGCTCGACAGTAACGTCAGGGCGAGAAGACTCGGCTCTTCGCGCCCTGGCGTTACTCTCGCCGAGCGGAGCTACCGCGGCCGCACCAGTACCGACTGCGCGATGACGCCGACAGCACCGTCGTCGTCGAACAGGGTGCCGACCGTCGTGCCCACGCCGTCAGGGCCGTACATCGTCTCGGCGCGAATACCCGTCCAGTCACCGGCCGGAACCCGGTGCAGATGCACCACCAGATCGGTGTTGAGGAACGTGTACTTCCTGATGTCGATCTTCGAGCCGATTCCATTGGCGCAGTCGGCGACCGCGAACAACCGTTCCAGCGCAGTGATCTCCTCGCCCGCCACCAGATCGACCTGCGGCCGCAGCCACGATTCCCCGGGACCCGGTGCCATGTGGTCGGTCAGCCACAGCCACTCCAGGCTGTGCACGTAATTGCGGTCGAAATTGTCGGCGAGGTTGCGGTTCACGCCCGCCGAGCGCGGTGACAGCGGTGCGACCGG
This sequence comes from Mycolicibacterium rhodesiae, assembly GCF_002086695.1. GTDB lineage: Bacteria > Actinomycetota > Actinomycetes > Mycobacteriales > Mycobacteriaceae > Mycobacterium > Mycobacterium rhodesiae. The sequence goes on along the minus strand of NZ_MVIH01000011.1, from coordinate 178,427 downwards.
CGCCGACACCAGCGCTTCGGTGTCCAGCGTCAGCATCCGCCACCCGCTGGCGCGGGCGACCGGGCGAGGCTGCCCGTCCGGACCCATGGCGAGCATCTGCGCCGACACCAATTCGATTTGTTTGCCGCCGCGTTCGACGGTCGCGGTCATCCAGAGATCACCGTCGGCGGGAACCGGGCCCAGCAGATCCACGGCCACGCGGCTGAGCCGGGTGTCGTCGCGGCGCCGACAACGCTGCAAGGCGCGGACCAACAGTGCCGACACCGGGCCGCCGTGCTGGATGTGCGACGTCCACGTGCTGCGAACCAAGTCGGTGGCCCGGAACTTCTCCCCGCGGGGATCGTCGGGGTCGACGAGTTCGTAGTAGCTGTCGGTCATGGTCACCTTTCGATCGACGGAAAGCCCGCACCGGAGATCTCGACCCTGACCATCTCAACGCACGAGCCGCGGGTGCCGACGAGCCGCTGCGGATAGGCGTCGGGAGCCGACACCAGGAACAGGGTGCGCCGGTCCGGGCCGCCGAGCATGCAGGCGATGGCCGCACGGTCGCCGATGTCGATGCGATCGGTGACCGCACCACCGGCCACCACCCGCTCGAACTGATGCGCCAGCGTCATCGATGTCCACACCCCGCCGTCCTCGTCCACGGCGATCCCGTCCGGCGGACCGTCGAGGCCGTCGGCGAAGACCCGGCGCCCCGACAGGGACCCGTCTGCGCCGATGTCATAGGCGGTCAACCGCCGCCCGATCGATTCGGCGACGATCAGCGTGCCGCCGTCCGGCGTGATTGCCATCCCGTTGGGAAAGTCGAGATCACCGGCCACCACGGTCACCGCGTTGTCGACATCGAGCCGCACAATGATGCCCCCCTCGCGGGCTTGCGATCCGATATAGGCCCGGCCGTGCGCGTCGACCACCATGTCGCCGAGGCCGGCGGGTGCGATCTCGGACAGGTCGGCGATCTCGGTGACGGCTTCCCCGTCATAGCCCAGCACCAGCCGGCGTTCGGTGGACACGATCAACAGCGTGCCGTCGGGACGGAACCCCAGACCGGCCGGCGCGTGTCCGGGCAGCTCCACCGTGGTCACCGATCCGTCGATGCTGATCGTGTGCACGGCGCCGCCGAGCATGTCCGAGAGCCATAACAGGCCCTCAAACCAGCGTGGGCCTTCACCGAAGCAGAATCCGCTGGCAAGCTGAGCGCGAGACAAGGAGCCGAGAACGGTCATGCCCTACCTTTACAAAACATCGTACAAATGTCACGCTCCGTACGTGGCACTGTCAGCGACCCACGCGTTATCGGAGGCCTGAGCTCGTGTGGTGTTATCGGCTTGTCGCGCCGTACACGTTCGAACGGGTCACGGTGCCCGACCCGCCGCATGACCGTCTGCGCGACGGACAGGTGTTGTTGAAGTTCCTGGCCGCCGGTATCTGCGGCAGCGACATCCCCGGTTTCAAGGGCGTGCAGGGCCGCCTGCCCGGCGACACCGGAGCGCTCGCCGCTGAGATGGCGGGCTTCCCGGTTCACGAGATCGTCGGCGAGGTCCTGGCCAGCACCCACCCCGACCACCGTCCCGGTGACCGTGTCGTCGGCTGGGCATCCGGCTTCGACGGCCTGATGGAATTCGTGATCTCCGACGGTAACGGACTGGCCCCCTACGACCCTGAGCTCAGCCCGGCGCACGCGGTCGGCCTGCAGCCGCTGGCCTGCATTCTGTATGCGCTCGAACAACTTCCGCCGCTGGAGGGCAAGCGGGTGGCGGTGATCGGCCAGGGATCGATCGGGTTGTTGTTCTCCTTTGCGGCCAAAGCCGCAGGCGCCACGCACGTCACGGGGGTCGACCCCATCTACCGCGACGACGTCGGCGCGACATTCGGTGTGGACACCGTGGTGCGGTCCACCAGCGACCGCTGGGTGGCGCACCTGGCACCGCACGACAAACCCGAGATCGTCATCGAAGCCGTCGGGCATCAGGTCGCCACCCTCAACAACGCGGTCGAAGCGGCCGGCTTCGGTGGCACCGTGTTCTATTTCGGTGTGCCCGACGACGACAGCTATCCGATCAGCATGCGCACCATGTTGCGTAACAACCTCACGCTGAAATCCGGTGTCACACTGGACCGCCGCCGAGTCCTCGACGCCGCGGACGCGTTCGCCCGCAAGCATCCCGACCTGTTGAGCAGCTACGTCACGCAGACCTTCGACGTCACCGACGTGCAGGAGGCGTTCGAGTTCGCCTGCCGCCCAACCCCGGGACGGGTCAAGATCTCGATCGTGGCCTCATGAGCGACAGCAGACTGCAGCAGGCGCTGGCCGACAAACCGCAGGTGTGGGGTGGCTGGATCACCGGTCCCACCTTCCTCGGTCCGGACGAATTCGCACACGCCGGCTACGACTACGTGGGTTTCGACATCCAACACGGCTACCTCGACGACGCCGACGTGGCGCAGGTCCTGCGCCGCATGGAGCACCTCCCGATCGCCACCGCAGTCCGACTGCCCTCGGCGGCTGCTGCCGCACCGATCGGACGCGTACTCGACGCCGGCGCCGACGCGATCATCGTCGCAATGGTCGACCGTCCCGAACAGGCCGCCGAGGCGATCGCCGCAACCCGCTACGCGCCCACAGGCATCCGAAGCTTCGGTCCGCTGCGGGCCAGCCTGGGCATCGACCCCGCTGCGCTGGCCGATCGGGTGAACGTCTTCGCGATGATCGAGACCGCAGCCGGCCTGGACGCGGTCGACGAGATCTGTGCGGTCCCCGGACTGGCCGGCGTCTACGTCGGTCCCGCGGACCTCGCGATCTCCCTTGGCGACGAGGTGGTCAAGGCGGCCAGCCGGCCGAAGGTGAGGGATGCGATCGTCCGCGTACAGCAGGCCGCGGCAGCGGCAGGCATCGTGGCGGGCATCCACGCCGGTGATGGAATCACAGGAAAGGAACTGGCCGCGTTGGGCTTTCAGCTGATCACCTTGGCCCCGGAGTCCCAAGCCCTGCGGCGCGGGGCGATCGCGCACCTCGCCGAGGCGCAGGGCCGCGCATGACCAAGGTAGCGCTGGTCACCGGCGCGGCACGCGGTCAGGGCGCGGCGCTGGTGAGACGGCTGCGGGCCGACGGCTTCCAGGTTGCCGCCGCCGACCGGCTGATCGACGACCTGCGCAACCAGATCGAGGCGCTCGATGATCCCGGAGTGATCGCCGTCGAGTTGGACGTCACCTCCGAGCAGCTGTGGGCTGCGGCGGTGGCCGAGGTGGTCGAGCGCTTCGGCGGGCTGAGCACGCTGGTGAACAATGCCGGTGTGCTGCACCGGGCGTCACTGTCCGTGGAAACCGCGGAGGGTTTCGAACGCAGCTGGCGCTTCAATACTTTGGGGCCGTTTCTCGGTATCAGGGCGTCACTCCCCCATCTCCGGGAGGCAGCGGGCGCGGCGATCGTCAACACGTGCAGCACCGGCGCCATCCGGCCGTTCCCGTTCCATGCGGCGTACGGATCGTCGAAATGGGCGTTGCGCGGCCTCACCCAGATCGCGGCAGCCGAACTCGCCGGTGACGGCATCCGGGTCAACGCGGTGTTCCCCGGGCCGATCGACACGCCGATGCTCGACGACACCGCGCGGCAGCGGCTGATCGAACGGTCCTACAGCGGCCGGCTCGGCCAGCCGATGGAAGTCGCGGATGCGGTGGCGTTTCTGGTGTCCGAGCACGCATCGTTCATCACCGGAGCAGAGCTCGTCGTCGACGGTGGCCAGTGCCTGCGGATCGGGTGACCGCCCTTTCGGTCGGTGTCATCGGTGCCGGCCCCGGCGGTCTGGCACTCGGAATCTTTCTGTCCAGGGCCGGGTTTCGGGACTTCACCATCTTCGACCGTGAAGACGGCGTCGGCGGCACCTGGCGCATCAACACGTATCCAGGCCTGGCGTGCGATGTGAAATCGCACTTGTACTCGTACTCGTTCGACCTGAACTCGCACTGGAGCCGAATGTGGCCCGGGCAGCCCGAACTGCTGGAGTACTTCGAACGCTCCGCCGACCGCCACGGCCTGCGCCCACACCTGAGACTGAACACGGAAATTACTTCGGCACACTGGGATTCGGACACTCACACCTGGACCCTGACCGATTCGGCCGGTGTCCAGCACACCTTCGACATCGTAGTCTCGGCGGTGGGGATGTTCACCCGCCCACTGTTGCCCGAGTTGCCCGAGCACGAGCCGTTCACCGGGACGCTGATGCACACTGCGCGCTGGGACCACTCAGTGGACCTCACCGGGGCCCGGGTGGCCGTGCTGGGCACCGGGTCCACCGCATCGCAACTGCTGCCGGAGGTGGCCAAGGTCGCCGACAAGGTGTACTCGGTGCAGCGCTCCCCCACCTGGATCCTGCCCAAGCCGGACCGGCCCTACAGCGACCGGGAACGCTGGGTCTTCCGATGGATTCCGTTCGCCAAGAAGTTCTACCGGACCCGGCTGTGGCTGCGCAGTGAACGCAATATCTCGGTGATCGAGAACGGCAGCGACAAAACGCATGAGTTCAAGAACATTTCGCTTCGGTACCTGGAATCCTCGGTCGCCGACCCGGAACTGCGGGCCAAGCTCACCCCGGACCACCCGCTGGGCTGCAAGCGGCTGGTGTTCGCCGCCGACTACCTGTCGACGCTGACGCAACCGCATGTCGAGGTGGTGTCCAGCCCGGCGCGTTCACTGCGGGCACGCGCACTGGTCACCGAGGACGGCTCCGAACTGGACGTCGATGTGGTGCTGTGCGCCACCGGGTATGCCGCCACCGACTATCTGGGCCAGATCGAGGTCCGCGGCGCCGACGGCCGATCGCTGCACGACACCTGGCGCGACGGCGCCTTCGCCTACCTGGGCATGGCCGTTCCGGGTTTCCCGAACTTCTTCATGCTGTACGGGCCGAACACCAACGTCGGGTCCAACAGCGTGATCTTCGTGCTCGAGGCTCAGGCCCGCTACATCGTGCGGGCACTGAAACATCTGCGCCGCACCGGGAGACGCTACGTCGCGGTGCGCCCCGACACCATGTCGGCGTTCTTGACCGACATCGATCGGTGGATGGAAGGCACTGTCTGGGTCACAAAGTGCAGCAACTATTTCCGGGCTCCCAACGGCCGGGTGGTAACGCAGTGGCCGCGCAGCGCAGGCGCGTTCTGGGCCATGACCCGCCGGTTCCGCGCACGCGACTACACGTTCACCCCGCCGGTCGCCTAGCCATGGAACCGGACCCCGAGCTTCTGCGCCGACTGGATCCCGCACTCCACGCGTTCGCCGCCGTCCGCACCGACCTGTCGCTCAACACTCTTGCTGCCGCACGAGCCTCGCTCAACGCACGGCGCGCCGAGGCCGCCGCCCAGATCGACACGACCGGCGTCGACATCGTCGACGACGATGCCGCAGGAGTTCCGGTGCGCATCTACCGCGGCGCTCGGCCTCCGTCCCCCGCGGTGATCTATTGCCACGCAGGCGCATTCATGCTTGGCAACCTCGACACCGATCACCGACAGTGCGTCGAACTGGCCCGCCGGGCCGGTTGCACCGTGGTGTCCGTCGACTACCGGTTGGCACCCGAACACCCCTTCCCCGCCGCGCTGGACGACGCAATGACTGTGCTGCAGTGGACCTGGACGGTCGGGCCAGACCTCGGGCTGGACCGAGACCGCCTGGTGCTCGCGGGGAACAGCGCGGGCGCGGCGCTGGCCGCGGGTCTGGCGCAGCGGGCCGCCGCCGGAGACACTCCGCCGATCGTCGGCGTGCTGCTGCATCAGCCGGTGCTCGACGACCGCCCCACAGCGTCGAAGGCGGAGTTCGACTCGACGCCCGGTTTCGACGGTGCCGCGGCCGAGGCGATGTGGCGGCACTACCTCCTCGAGACCGAACCGGACGCCGTCGCAGTCCCCGCGCGCAGCCATCAAATGGTCGGGGCGGCAAGCACCTTCATCAGCTGCTCGGAGCTGGATCCGCTGCGGGATGAGGCGCTGGACTACGCAGACCGGCTGATGAGTTTCGGCGTCCGCACCGATCTGCACGTCTTCGGCGGTACCTGTCACGGTTTCGACTCGCTGTGTCCGGACTGGGAGGTCACTCAAACTTTGCTGGACATGCAGGCCGAGGCACTCCGGCGGTTCTTCGACCCGTCATGACCTTTACAGATTGGCGTCGAAATGTCACGCTGTGTGGCGTGCATGAACTCGATCACCGAGACCGGCAGCACGAGGTGGCCAGGTCGCGTCAGCGGACACCCAGGCTGGCCCGTTACCAACTCGATGTCGTCGGCGCCCACGTCGCCGACGTCGTCGACTCGGCCGGCGGCTGGCTTTTCGACCGGGTGATGGCCGGTTGGGATGTGCGTGTCGCGGTCGCCCACGCCGGCGACCTCGCCGCTCTGCGCATCCTCGGCGTCCGGCCCATCGCGCTGCGCGCCATGTTCGACGGCGCGGACACGCCGACCGCGCTCGCGCTGGCAGGGGCGATGTGTGGGGTGGACGATCGGATCCGCGACACGCTGGCCGCCGCGGTCCGCTCGGCACGCACCGAGGTCACCGTGTGGGGTGATGCGTGGCTGCCCAGCGTGGGCCGCCGAGGAGCCGAGGTCCACCACCAACTGAGCGCTGCGGCAAGGCTGTTCAAAACGCAGGCCGTTGTCGCGGCCGGGCTGGACTCGACGGTCGGCCCCTTCGAGGTGTTCCGCAGTTACGGCCAGTGCGCTCGCACCGAGTACCCCGACCTGCTGCCGGTCGGCTGAGCACTAGCGGTCGACGAAGATGTCGATGATCGGGTTGTCGCCGCCCCCGTAGCGGGACAGGTCCTCGACACCGGCGGCACGCAGAACGTCGGAGTCGATCAGGCAGCCACCGTTGACCTTCGAGCCCGGCGACGTGATGATCTCGACAGCCGCATCGGCCATGATCTCGGGACTGCGCGAGGATGCCAGTGCATCCTCGAAGTCCGCCGAGTTGGCCACCGCCGAGGTCGCGATGTAGGTCTCCGGCCACAGGCAGGTGAAACCGATTCCGGTGTCGGCATATTCGGCCGCCCAGCCCAGCGACAGCAGCGTCATCCCGTATTTGGACAAGGTGTAGGCCGGGTGAGCGCCCATCCAGTGCGGGTTGAGGTTCAGCGGCGGGGCGATGGTGACGACGTGGCCGTTGGGCGATGTGCGCAGATGCGGCAGACATGCCTTGGTCAACAGGAACGTGCCGCGAATGTTGATCTGCTGCATCAGATCGAACTTCTTGGCCGACAGCGTTTCGGTGGGATCGGTGGCGATGGCGCTGGCGTTGTTGACGCAGATGTCGACCCCGCCGAATTCCGTCACCGCGGCGTCGACGGCGCGTGCGACGTCCTCTTCGCTGCGCACGTCGCCGACGATGGCGATGGCCTTGCCGCCGGCCGCTTCGATCTCGGCAGCCGCGGTGTACACGGTGCCCGGCAGTTTCGGGTGCGGCTCGGCCGTTTTGGCCAGCAGGACGACGTTGGCGCCGAGCCGGGCCGCGCCCCGCGCAATGGCCAGGCCGATACCCCGGCTACCGCCCGACACCACCAGCGTGCGGTCGGCGAGCAAATGCTTCTCGGCCATCATCCTCCTCGCTGAGAACTACATTCTCTTTTTCCGCGAGCATAGTACTCATCGAAGAAGAATGAACGAGAGGGTCACGACTCCGGCGTCGGGTAGAGCAGTGCCTCGCTCACCCCGCCGCCGTTGACCGGCGGTCCGAGCAGGACGGTCGAGGTGTTCGACGCCGGGTCGTAGCTGACCAGCGATGTCGTACCGCTGCAGCCGACCTGGCCACGCACCAGCAACCGGTCGTTGGCCGCGCCGCTCACGAACACGTCGTCGGACACTCCGGGGACCTTCACCCGCGTGGTGTGCCCGTCCGGGGTGAGCTTGGACAGGAACACGGTGCCGCAAGCGCCCAGAGACTGGAGGAAGGTACCGCTGGGAAGCTTCCAGGCGTCGGTGTCACCGATGTCTCCGCCGAAGCCCGGGTCGTCCTCCTGCCCGGAGTTGACGGCAGTCAGCGGCGTGGGGGAACTACCGTCCAGCGGAAGCTCCCACAGTTGGCTACTGGAGCCGTGTTGGGACGAGCAGCGGATGAGCACCGATCCCGGGGACCACCATTTGATCGGACCGCACATGGCGGACACCATCGGCGCCGGCAGCGTGCGGACGACCTTGCCGTCGTTGCCCATCACCACCAGGCTGTTGTCCTTCCTCGGCACCACCTCATTGCCGAGATTGGCGGTGCCGAGCACCAGTTGGGTGCCGTCGGGCGACTCCGCATAGTCACCGCCGAACTGGCCCGCGCCGCCGAGATCGGCAGTCGGATAGGTGAACTGTAAGTTGCCTTTCAGGTCAACCCTTTTCAGGGTTCCGGGCTCATTGCCGTTGAACGATGTCGACACCAGCAGGGCGGTGCCGCTGGGCCGGGTGTAACGCGGATATCCGGTAACTGGGATCGTCGTCTGCGCTCCGGTGTGCAGGTCGACGGAGATCGCCGAGTCGGGCGTCATCCCAGCGCGGGTGAACAATGCGTGACTGCCATCGCCGGACCAGTCGGCCAGGGCGAGGTTGCCGCCGGGCCCGAACGTCGTGATGGTGTACCGGTTTCCGGTCGGATCGACCAGAAACAGTGTGGTGTCGGCGGTTTCGCTGGTCGGCTCGTCGGGTGGCCGCTGCTCGCCGGGCCGATGCGGGGTGACCGGACTCCACTCGGCCAGCGTCCACCCGGGCCCGACCTGTGACCAGGGAACCGTGGCCAGAGCGCCTTCGGTGCCATGGGAGGCCGCGGGCGTCGCAGGCACCGATGAGGCCGTCGGCGCCTTCGCCGAGGGGGACGACGGTTGGGCGCCAGGCGATGTGGTCGACGCCGAGCAACCCGCTACCACGCTGACGGCCGCAACTGTTGCGACCACCACCCGATAGTTGGTCATGTTGAACCCTTTCCGGAAACTGTCAGGCGCCGACGCGACTGATGGCGGTCTGCGCGAATTGCGTGAGCTGCCCACATCCGGTGCCATACCAACTGGTGGCCCGATAGAGACGATTGCCGCTGAGCAGGACCATCAGGGTGGTGGACGGCGGCGTGGTGGTCGGCTCGTACACGCACTGCGCCTGTAGTCCGAGCCCGTCGACTGCGGTGCTGTTCGGGCCGGCGGCCGCTTGCGCGAACTGCGCTGCGGCCGAGACCGGAAACGATTGCGGCAGGCGGAGTTCGGACTCCATGCCGGTGTCACCGAGCCCGCGGTCATAGCTGCAGGACATGCGGGCGGAGCCGGCGTCATCGCCGACTGACCGGGTTGTCACCGGGCCGCCGAGCAGGGCGGCCGCCTCGTCGGCGGTCACCCAGTCGCACGGGTGCGAGCCCGTTGGGGTGACGGGATCCGGGCCGGTGACCGGATGCACCTGCAGCCGGCAGGTGCCGATGGTGGCCGGGACCGTCACTGTGGCAGTGGTGTCAGGCGCGGTGACCAGCAGGTCGGAGTAGGTCGGACACTGGTTGCCATCGGCGTCGACGGCCAGGCCCTCAACGACGGCCTGGGCGCCGCGCCCCGGCTCGACGGTGACGGTGGGCGGGATGTCCACACCGCCGGGAAGGCCCCCCAGGTATCCACGCGGCGCGCGCTCGGCGTGGAGCAGCGGTCCCCCGGCACCGGAATCGACGCCCGGATAACCGGTCAGCGTGCAGGCCCCGGCCCCGGGCGAGAGGGTGAACATCAGCGGCACCCCGCGGTGGCCGGCTCCCGCCCGCACCGGCCCCGCGGTGACGACGAGCTGCCCCGAATCGCACGGCGGCGGGTTGTCGGCGTGCACGAGCGGCGACCACGAGACGGCCGCGACACTCACCGCCGCCACCGTCAACGCGTGCTTGATCGTCATGAGGTCAGTGAAGACGCTCGGCGACGCTACCGATCCCAAATAGCCGAAAAGGCTGTCAGTCGCCCGGCCGCGAGTGACGTCCGTAGCTCTGGACCTCCGCAGGCTCGTCGCGGTAGTGGCGCGCCCGCCGAGGCTCGCCCGGTTCGCTGAGACGGTGGCGTGACCCGTCCCGGTCCACAGGAAAGCCGTTGTGCACCAGATCAACCGGCTCGGCAACCGGCTCCGGCCGGGCGGCCGGCGGGTGCCACCTGATCACCTCGGTCTCGTCGTCGCGCTCGTCGCGAGCCGACGGGGCGACCGGCTCCCGGTCCACCACGTACTCCAGGTAATCGTCGTCGTCATAGCCGTCGTCGTAAACCGGGATCTCGTCGGTGACCTCGTCGTCGGCCGGGACCCGGCGCGGCGCACCGAACCCGCCGACCACGAACAGAGCGGCGACGATGCCGAACAACGCCCCGAACGCCGGCAACAGCATCGACTGCGACAAGGCGGCGGAGAACGGTTCGCGCAAGAACGACGGAAGCGCCAGCACCGCAAGGTCGCTCGGCGCGGCATCGGCCGGCGCGGCAGGCATCTCGTCGCTGATCCGGGACGCCATGAATGCGGCCATCCCGGCGCTGCCCAGCACCGAGCCCACCTGACGGGTCGCGTTGTACACGCCCGACCCCGCGCCGGCCAGATGCGCAGGCAGGTTGCGGGTGGCGGTGGCCGCCAGCGGCGCCCAGATGAACGCCATCCCCACCCCCATCGCGGTCAGCGCCAGCACCAGCCGCCAGATCGGCGTCGTCGGCGTCATGTCGATCGACAGCCACGTCAGCGCGATCGCCACCACCGAGAACCCGAAGCCGAGGATCGGGCGAGGGTGCACCCGATCGGTCAACTGGCCCACGAACGGGGCGAGCACACCGCTGGACACCGCCATCGGTGCGATCAGCAGCGCCGAGCGCGTCGGCGACAGCCCGCACACCACCTGGGCGTAGAACATCACCGGCAGCATCATCGCGGTAACGACGAAACCGATCACGGCCACGCCGACGTTGGACAGGCTGAAGTCACGGTCGGCGAACATCTGCAGCGGGATCAGCGGCTCGTTGCGATTGATCGACTGCCAGTACACGAACGCGGTGAAGAACCCGATGCCGGCGACGATCACGGCCCAGATCCACGCCGCCCAGTGATGGGCTTGGCCTTCCTGCAGGCCGAACACCACCAAGAACATCCCGATCCCGGACAGCGCCACCCCGACGATGTCGAACCGGTGTCTGCGGGTGGGCAACGCCGGGATCAGCCAGACCGCCAACCCCAGACCGACAACACCGACGGGCACATTGACGAAGAAGATCCACTCCCAGCCCAACCGGCCGACGAGGACTCCGCCTGCCAGCGGGCCGACCAGGGTGGCCACCCCGGCCGTTGCGCCCCACAGGCTCATCGCCACGCCGCGACGCTCAGGCGGGAAGATCCGGGTGATCGTCGACAGGGTCTGCGGTGTCAGCAACGCCGCGCCGAGCCCTTGCACCACGCGGGCCGCGATCAACGTACTGATGGAGCCGGCCAGACCACACCACAACGACGACGCGGTGAAGATCGCGAGCCCGACGATATAGAGGTTCTTCGGCCCGAAGCGGTCGCCGAGACGGCCGGCCAACAGCAACGGCACGGCGTAGGCCAGCAGGTAGGCACTGGTCACCCAGATCACGGTGTCGTAGTCGGTGATCTGCAGCCCATCCATGATGCTGGGGTTCGCGACGGCGACGATCGTCGAATCGACCAGGATCATGAAGAAGCCCACCAGCATCGCCCACAGCGCGGGCCACGGGTTGGCCGGCAGGTCGGGCGGTGTGACCGGATGGGGGTCCAAGTCCACGTCCGGCACCGGGCCGGCCATGTTCCTGGTCATATCCACTACCTCGTTTCGGCTACTGCGATGGTGTCGGCATGCGCTGACGAACCGTCTGTCGGCCCCCGCGCCTCATCGATCGGCAGCAACACCACGTGCGTAACGCCGTGGCACCCCAGGTGCTTCCGGCTGACAGTCACGCGTACCGGATCGAGACTATCGGGGCGCCGGACGGGTACCCGGCGGTGGGCCTGTCCAGAACCGGCCCGGCAAGCCAGTTTTCAGCGCAGAATCATCGGTAGGAGGAGCTATGCATTCGGATCGTTTCCGGCAATTGGTGGACGCGACGGGTCCGTTCGTCTCGATCTATTTTGATGATTCTCACGACACCGAGGACGCGACCGCGCAGCTCGACGCGCGGCTGCGCGACATTCGCAAACAGCTTGAAGAGCACTCCGTCGACACGTCGGTGATCGAGGCCGTCGAGGGTGCGGTGCGCGGCGCCCAGCCGCCGGTCGGCCGCAGCGGCCGCGCCGTGATCGCCGCGGGCGACACGGTCGTCCTCGACGAGCACCTCATCCGCCCGCCGACCACCACCGTGGTGCGGGTATCCGAACTGCCGTACCTGGTGCCGATCGTCGAGCACGGCATGCTGCACACCACCTATCTGCGTGTCGCCGTCGATCAGACCGGTGCCGATATCAGCGTGCATCGCATCGCGCGGGTCACGTCAGAAAACGTGGACGGCGACGGCTACCCGGTTCACAAGGCCAAGTCGTCCGAGGGCCACGAATATGGCAAGGAGCACGCCGTCGAAGAGGCTGTCCGCAAGAACATCCGTGAGGTTGCCGACCGCGTCACCGAGCTCGTCGACGAGACCGGCGCGGGATTGGTTTTCATCGAGGGAGTGAACACCGCACGCACCGAGTTGGTGTCCGCGCTGCCCGAACGGGTTGCCGACAAGGCCGTCCAGCTCGAGGGCGGCGGGCGCGCCGCAGGCACCGACGAGGCTGAAGTGCATCACGAGATCGGGCAGGAGTTCCTCAAACGCCGGCTGGCGACCATCGACGACGCTGCTGCGCGATTCGCCGCCGGCCGGGGCACCGGGCTCTCCGTGGAGGGCCTCGCCGATGTGACGGCCGCTCTGCGGGACGGGGCGGTGGACACCCTGATCATCGGCGACATCGGGGACGCCACCGTCGTCGCCGACGCGGGACTGGCGCTGATCGCCGCCGACCCCGACACGCTGTCCGATCTCGGCGTCGCCCCCGAACACACGCTGCGCGCCGACGAGGCCCTGCCGATCAAGGCGGTCGCCACCGACGCCGCGCTGGTTCGCACCGACGAGCGCATCAGCCCGGCCGACGGCGTGGGCGCGGTGCTGCGATACGCGGAGAACAGCTCGGCTTAATGCCCGGCGTCGGTTGGTGCATCGGTGCCCCCGACGAACAGCAGTGCCACCAACGCGATCGCCACACCGCCGGTCATCACCACCGACAGCGCGACCTCGTCGTTGCCCATCAAGCCGACGACCGGTGCGATCACCGCGCCGACACTGAACTGCGCAGCACCCAGCAGGGCGGCGGCGGTTCCGGACGCTTCATGGTGGCGCGACAGCGCGACCGCGGGAGCGTTCGGGATGACGAAGCCCATCATCGCCAGGACAGCCCAGACCGGGACCAGGAAGCCGTAGATACCGCCGGTGTGGGTCACCGACAGCGCGACGAACACCGCACCCACCCCGGTCGCCACGGTCAACGCGATCATCAGGATGCGTTGCGGGGACAACCGGCGCAGCAGAACAACATTGAGTTGGGTGGCGACGACGAACGCGATCGCCCCCGCCCCGAACACCAATGCGAACGTCTGCTGATCCAGACCGTGGCGGCCCTGCAGGACGAAGGCCGCACCGGCAATATAGGCGAACAGCCCGGCCATCCCGAGCGCACCGACGATCACCAGGATGACGAACTTCAGATCGCGCAGCAGGCTTCCGTAGGTCGCGACGATCGAGCGGACCCGCAAGGGCCGACGACTGCCGACCGGGAGGGTTTCCGGCAGTGCGAGCGCGGCGACCAACAGCAGTGCGCCCGCCAGCACGATCAGCAGCGCAAACACCCAGTGCCAGGACGCCTTGAGCAGCACCGCCGCCCCCAGCGACGGCGCGACGATCGGCGCAACCCCGAGGATCAGCATCAGCCGCGACATGACAGTTGCCGCGGCGCTGTCGTCGAACAAGTCACCGACGACGGCGACCGCGACCACCATCGCGGCGGCCGCGCCCATCCCCTGCAGACCGCGGGCCAGGCTCAGCACCGCGATGTCGGGTGCGAACAAGCACAGCAGCGACGCCAGCATGTGCAACGCGATCCCGGCCATCAGCGGGCGGCGGCGGCCCAGCGAATCCGACAACGGACCGACGATCAGCTGCCCGAGAGCCAGCCCGGCCAGCGTTCCGGTCAACGTCAACTGCGCCACCGACGAGGACACCCCGAGCTCGTCGGCTATCCGCGGAAGCGCAGGCAGATACATGTCGATGGTCAGCGGTCCCAGCGCCACCAGCGCGCCCAACACCACGATCATCCGCAGCCGGCTCGGACCCGCGACGGCCGTGCTCAGTGGCGGCGGTTTGCGGGTGGCAGTCACAGTTCGCGATGTTGCCATGCACACCCACAGCACGCGCAGCCGATTATTTGTTCCTCCTGCGGCTATCCCACCCGTGGTGACCGGGATCACCGCGGGGCACCTTTGCGCGGTGGTCGTTCGTTAGCCTGGAAGCACCTGACCAGGAAGGCACAGCCATGAAGGTCCGCCGAGGGTCTCGTTCCGATGTCGCCGGCCGAGCGGCTCCGTCCGAAAACCTGCCCGCCCAAGTCGAAGACGACTCGACCATGTCCGCGCGGGTGCTCTCCCAGATCCTCGAGCGCAGCACGCGTGCGCAGGCACCGGCGGTCCGCGCCTACGTCGCGCGGCTGCGCGGATCCAACCCGGAAGCGACCCCCGCCGAGATCGTCACCAAGCTCGAGAAGCGCTATCTGGCCGCGGTGATGGCCAGCGGTGCCGCCGTCGGATCGGCGGCGGCATTCCCCGGCATCGGCACACTGGCGGCGTTGTCGGCGGTGGCCGGCGAGACGCTGGTGTTCCTGGAGGCCACCACGGTGTTCGTCCTTGCCGTCGCCGACGTCCACGGCATTCCGCTCGAGCAGCGCGAGCGTCGTCGCGCGCTGGTGCTGGCGGTGCTCGTCGGGGAAGAGAGCAGGGGCGCGATCGCCGACCTGATCGGCCCGAGCCGCACCAGCGGTGCGTGGCTGGCCGAGGGTGCGGACATGCTGCCGTTGCCCGCGCTGGCCCAGTTGAACACCCGCTTGATGCGGTACTTCGTCAAGCGATTCACCCTCAAGCGGTCGGCGATGGCCTTCGGCAAGATGCTGCCCGTCGGTATCGGTGCGGCGGTGGGTGGCGGCGGCAACCGAATGATGGGCAAAAAGATAGTGAACAATGCCCGCGCGGCATTTGGGCCTGCGCCCAGCCGGTGGCCGGTCAGCCTGCACCTGCTGCCGGCGATCGAGCCGGGCGGATAACCGTTCGCCGACCTCCGACGACCGGTTATCGCAGCAGCTTCGGGCATGGAGCTGACGTGCTTCGGGAACGCCTAAGAAGCGATAGCCTTTTAGGCGGCGGCCGTGGGGGCACCAAAATTGGGGCAAACCGTCCGAGCACGGTTGCCGGGGACGAAGGAATTGAGGCGAGGAACTGCCGTGAGCAGTACTAGTTCACCATTCGGGCAGAACGAATGGCTGGTCGAGGAGATGTACCGGAAGTTCCGCGACGACCCCTCCTCGGTCGATCCGAGTTGGCACGAGTTCCTGGTCGACTACAACCCGGAGCCGACCACCGACTCGGCCGCCGGCGGCAACGGGCAGTCCACCGCGACGGCGGCACCCGTCGCCCCTCCGGAACCCGCACCGGCTCCCCCTCCGGCCAAGCCGGCCCCCGCGAAGCCCGCACCCGCTGACAACGGCGCGGCGAAGGCGGCACCGGCCAAAGCCCCGGCCAAGGAGCCGGCGGCCAAGCCTGCCCCGGCGTCGTCCTCGGACAACGGCGACGAGACCCAGGTGCTGCGCGGCGCGGCAGCGGCCGTCGTCCGGAACATGAACACCTCGCTGGAGATCCCGACGGCGACCAGCGTGCGGGCCATCCCGGCGAAGTTGATGATCGACAACCGGATCGTCGTCAACAACCACCTCAAGCGCACCCGCGGCGGCAAGGTCTCCTTCACCCACCTGCTGGGCTACGCCATCGTGCAGGCGGTCAAGAAGTTCCCCAACATGAACCGGCACTACGCCGAGATCGACGGCAAGCCCAATGCGGTCACCCCCGCGCACACCAATCTGGGCCTGGCGATCGACCTGCAGGGTAAGAACGGACAGCGATCGCTGGTCGTCGCCGCGATCAAGAACTGCGAGACCATGCGGTTCGGCCAGTTCATCGCCGCCTACGAGGACATCGTGCGGCGCGCCCGCGACGGCAAGCTCACCGCCGAGGACTTCGCCGGCGTGACGATCTCACTGACCAACCCCGGCACCATCGGCACCGTGCACTCGGTGCCCCGGTTGATGGCCGGGCAGGGCGCGATCGTCGGCGCAGGCGCGATGGAGTACCCGGCGGAGTTCCAAGGTGCCAGCGAGGAGCGCATCGCCGAGCTCGGCATCGGCAAGCTGATCACGCTGACGTCGACCTACGACCACCGCATCATTCAGGGCGCGGAGTCCGGCGACTTCCTGCGCACCATCCACGAGCTGCTGCTCTCCGACGACTTCTTCGACGAGATCTTCTTCGAGCTCGGCATCCCCTACGAGCCGGTCCGCTGGCGCACCGACAACCCGGATTCGATCGTCGACAAGAACGCCCGGGTGATGGAGCTGATCGCGGCCTACCGCAACCGCGGTCACCTGATGGCCGATATCGACCCCCTGCGTCTGGACAAGACCCGGTTCCGCAGCCACCCCGACCTCGACGTCAACACCCACGGCCTCACGCTGTGGGATCTGGACCGGGTGTTCAAGGTCAGCGGATTCGCGGGCAAGGAATACAAGAAGCTGCGCGATGTGCTCGGGCTGCTGCGCGACGCCTACTGCCGCCACATCGGTGTCGAGTACACCCACATCCTCGAACCCGAGCAGCAGAAGTGGCTGCAGGAGCGCATCGAGGTCAAGCACGAAGGGCCGACGGTCGCGCAGCAGAAGTATGTGCTGTCCAAGCTGAACGCCGCTGAGGCCTTCGAGACCTTCCTGCAGACCAAATACGTTGGGCAGAAGCGCTTCTCGCTGGAAGGCGCGGAAACCGTCATCCCTATGATGGACGCCGCGATCGACCAGGCCGCCGAGCACGCGCTCGACGAGGTCGTGATCGGCATGCCACACCGCGGCCGGCTCAACGTGCTGGCCAACATCGTCGGCAAGCCCTACTCACAGATCTTCAGCGAGTTCGAGGGCAACCTGAACCCGTCGCAGGCGCACGGCTCCGGCGACGTCAAGTACCACCTCGGTGCCAGCGGCAACTACATCCAGATGTTCGGCGAGAACGACATCGAGGTGTCGCTGACCGCGAACCCGTCGCACCTGGAAGCTGTCGACCCGGTGATGGAGGGCATCGTCCGGGCCAAACAGGATCTGCTGGACAAGGGTGATGGCGATGACGGCTTCACCGTCATGCCGATGATGCTGCACGGCGACGCGGCCTTCGCCGGCCAGGGCGTCGTGGCCGAGACGCTGAACCTGGCCCTGCTGCGCGGCTACCGCACCGGCGGCACGATCCACATCATCGTCAACAACCAGATCGGTTTCACCACCTCGCCGCAGGACTCGCGCAGCTCCGAGTACTGCACCGACGTCGCAAAGATGGTGGGAGCGCCTATCTTCCACGTCAACGGCGACGACCCCGAGGCCTGCGTCTGGGTGGCCCGCCTCGCGGTGGACTTCCGGCAGAAGTTCAAGAAGGACGTCATCATCGACATGCTGTGCTACCGCCGTCGCGGGCACAACGAAGGTGACGACCCGTCGATGACCCAGCCCTATATGTACGACGTCATCGACACCAAGCGCGGTGTGCGCAAGACCTACACCGAAGCCCTGATCGGCCGTGGCGACATCTCGATGAAAGAGGCCGAGGACGCGCTGCGCGACTACCAGGGTCAGCTGGAGCGGGTGTTCAACGAAGTTCGCGATCTCGAGAAACATGAGGTCGAACCCAGCGAGTCGGTCGAAGAAGACCAGATGATCCCGCGCGGCATGACCACCGCGGTGGACAAGTCGCTGCTGGCCCGCATCGGCGATGCCCACCTGGCGTTCCCGGAGAACTTCAGCGTGCACCCGCGCGTCAAGCCGGTGCTGGAGAAGCGTCGCGAGATGGCCTACGAGGGCAAGGTCGACTGGGCGTTCGCCGAATTGCTGGCGCTCGGAACGTTTTTGGCCGAGGGCAAGCTGATCCGGTTCTCCGGTCAGGACACCCGCCGCGGCACGTTCACCCAGCGGCACTCGGTGATCATCGACCGCAAGACCGGCGCGGAGTTCACCCCGCTGGACCTGCTGACCGTCAACCCGGACGGCACACCGACCGGCGGCAGGCTGATGGTGTACGACTCGGCACTGTCGGAGTATGCCGCCGTCGGCTTCGAATACGGCTATTCGGTGGGCAACCCGGACGCACTCGTGCTGTGGGAGGCGCAGTTCGGCGACTTCGTCAACGGCGCGCAGTCGATCATCGACGAGTTCATCAGCTCCGGTGAGGCCAAGTGGGGCCAGCTCTCCGATGTGGTGCTGCTGCTCCCCCACGGCCACGAGGGCCAGGGACCCGACCACACGTCGGGCCGCATCGAACGGTTCCTGCAGCTGTGGGCCGAGGGGTCGATGACGATCGCACTGCCGTCCACCCCGGCGAACTACTTCCACCTGCTGCGCCGCCACGGCCTCGACGGCGTGCACCGTCCACTGATCGTGTTCACGCCGAAGTCGATGCTGCGCAACAAGGCTGCCGTCAGCGACATCCGGGACTTCACCGAGCAGAAGTTCCGGTCGATCATGGAGGAGCCGACCTACACCGACGGCGACGGCGACCGCAACAAGGTCACCCGAATCCTGTTGACCAGCGGCAAGATCTACTACGAGCTGGTGGCCCGCAAGGACAAGGACAAGCGCGACGACGTCGCGATCGTCCGGGTCGAGCAGCTGGCGCCGCTGCCCAAGCGGCGACTGAGCAACACCTTGGATTCGTATCCGAACGCCAAGGAGTTCTTCTGGGTGCAGGAGGAGCCGGCGAACCAGGGTGCGTGGCCGACGTTCGGCCTCACGCTGCCGGAGTTGTTGCCGGAGAAGCTGACCGGGATCAAGCGGATCTCGCGGCGTGCCATGTCGGCGCCGTCGTCGGGCTCGTCAAAGGTGCATGCCGTCGAGCAGCAGGAGATCATCGACGAGGCGTTCGGCTAGAAGGGGACCGCGTCAGCGCGAGCTGAACGCCTCGGCTGTGGGGCTTATGCACGCTATTTGGCACATTCGCGTGCATAACCCCCACACACTCGACGCTCGCCTACGCCTAGAAGCCGAAGTTGTTCAGCAGATCCAGCGGGATCGGCGAGGTGCCGTTCGCCAGGTCCTGCATGGCGCGCGGGCAGAAGTACGACACGGCCAGACCCGTGAACATGGTGGCCGCGCCCAGCGGGCGGCCCATCCGGTCGGCGACGGTGGAAGCGATGTCGGCGGTGTTCTGGCTGCGGTCGGCGAGCAGCGGGCAGATCGACTGACCCATCTCGACGGCCTGCGCGGGGTCCATCCCGGTGATACCCGCATTGCCCAGCGCGGCCAGAAAGTCGTCGGAAGTGGTGTCGGCCTGCGCGGGCGCCGCCAATGCGACAGCCCCGGCGATCAGTCCGGCAACTGCCCCGGCACTGGCCATACGGCGAAATGTCATGCTCTAAGCATCGCGGTCGACCATCCCGCTGTTACCCGCGGGGTGCCTACCCGATAACCTGAGCCCATTCGACACACGTCAAACAACGCGAGGAGTCGTTCATGCAGGGGTTCGCCGGAAAGGTAGCGGTGGTGACCGGAGCCGGGTCAGGCATCGGTCAGGCACTGGCGATCGAGCTGGGCCGGTCGGGTGCCAAGCTGGCCATCAGCGATATCGACACCGAGGGTCTGGCGATCACCGAGCAGCGCCTCAAGGCGATCGGCGTTGACGTCAAAGCCGACCGGCTGAACGTCACCGAGCGGGAGGCCTTCCAGGCCTACGCCGACGGCGTCAAGGCGCACTTCGGCAAGGTCAACCAGATCTACAACAACGCCGGCATCGCGTTCTCCGGTGACGTCGAGATCAGCCAGTTCAAGGACATCGAGCGGATCATGGACGTCGACTTCTGGGGCGTCGTCAACGGCACCAAGGTCTTCCTGCCGTACCTCATCGAGTCCGGCGACGGCCACATCGTCAACGTCTCCAGCCTGTTCGGGATCTTCTCCGTACCCGGCCAGGCCGCCTACAACGCGGCCAAGTTCGCCGTGCGCGGCTTCACCGAGGCGCTACGCCAGGAGATGATCCTGGCCAAGCATCCGGTGAAGGTGACCACGGTGCACCCGGGCGGGATCAAGACCGCGATCGCGCGCAATTCCACTGTGGCCGAAGGACTCGATCAGGCCGCGATGGCGAGCGCCTTCGACAAGAAGCTGGCCAAGACGTCGCCGGAGCGCGCGGCCCAGATCATCCTCGACGCCGTTCGCAAGAACAAGGCGCGGGTGTTGGTGGGCGCCGACGCCAAGATCCTCGACGTGATCGTGCGCATCACCGGTTCGGGCTACCAGCAGCTGTTCTCCACCGTGCTGCCCAAGCTCGCTCCCCCGATGCGCTGAATCTGCTCAGCGCCCCAGCGGGTGCGCGGACAGCCATTCCTCGGCGACCGACCGCGGGTCGCGCCCCTCGGCGACGTGCTGGCGCATGTCCACCAGCGAGCCGGTGTCGAGCACGCCGGCGAGTTCGTTGATCGCGCGCACCTGCGGATCGTCGAGTTCATTACGACGGTAGAGCGGCACGATGTTCTCGGCCATCACCAGTTCCGGCTTGCGGTCGGCCAGGACGACCACATCATTCGGTACACCGGTGTCGGCGGTTCCTGTCCAGCCCGCGGTGATATCCCCCGCCCGTAGCGCGGCGAACATCGTTGCCTTGTCCGGGAATTCGCGCGCAGGCGGGAGCATGCAGCCCCCTACCGTGGTCGGCAGCCCCCGGGCGTAAGCGATGGCTCCGAGGCGCAGCCCGGCGCAATGGCTCACCAGAGCGGTCAAATCTCGGCTACCCCATGCCGACGCCGTCGCATCGGCGACGGCCAGCGCGGGCTTGTCGTCCGCGGCGGTGGTGTAGTCACCGGCACCCAGCCCTTCGGGCAGCACCCCGAGAAGCGCGCGGTACACCTGGGAATCCGAGCGGGCCTTGGTGCCCGGCGCGAACTTCTGCAGCAGTCTCCCGGTGAATCCCGGCACCACGCTGACCGCTCCGGAATCCAGCGCTTTCAAGGGATCGTCGACAATCTCCACGTGCGCGCCCGTCCCATAAGAGCGCAGTGCGGCGGCGTACAGATTGGCCAGCAGCGTGTATTCCGGGTCGGCTGTGGCGCCGACGGCCATCGACGGTCCCGGCGCCGGCGACCCGCAGGCCACCGCCGCCAGGACCAGAAGCCCCAGAATGAGCCGGCGAAACATCGTCGGCCTCAACAAATTTCGCTCAGGCTTCGGATGCCGCCGCCACCGCTGCGGCCACCGCGGGCCCGACCCGCGGATCCAGCGGGCTGGGCACGATGTGGTCGGCCGCCAGATCGTCGCCGACGACGGAGAAGATCGCCTCTGCTGCTGCGACTTTCATCTTCTCGGTGATCCGCCGCGCCCCGGCGTCCAGCGCACCACGGAATACGCCAGGGAACGCCAGAACATTGTTGATCTGGTTCGGGAAGTCACTTCGCCCGGTCGCCACGATCGCGGCGTGCTTGCGCGCAGCATCCGGGTGGATTTCGGGGTCCGGGTTGGACATCGCGAACACGATGCCGCCCGGGGTCATCGTCGCGATCAACTCCTCGGGGACGAGCCCGGCCGAGACCCCCATGAACACGTCGGCGCCGTTGAGCGCCTCGGCGATCCCACCGGTGAGCCCGCGCGGGTTGGTCCGGGTGGCCAGCTCCGCCTTGACCGAGTTCATGTCGTCGCGACCGGTGTGCAAGATGCCTTGGCTGTCCAGCACCGTGATGTCGGTGATGCCGGCGGCAAGCAAGATGTTCGTGCACGCGACGCCCGCGGCGCCGGCACCCGACATGACCACCTTCAGCGAATGCATGTCGCGATCGAGCACCTTGGTGGCGCCGATCAATGCCGCGAGTACGACGATCGCGGTGCCGTGCTGGTCGTCGTGCATGACGGGGCAGTCCAGTGCCTCGATCAGGCGGCGCTCGATCTCGAAGCAGCGTGGCGCGGAGATGTCCTCGAGGTTGACCGCGCCGAACGTCGGGCGCAGCCGGATGATCGTCTCGACGATTTCGTCGGGGTCCTTCGTGTCCAGCACGATCGGGATCGAGTCCAGCCCGCCGAAGGTCTTGAACAGCGCGGACTTGCCCTCCATCACCGGCAGCGACGCCGCGGGACCGATGTCCCCGAGGCCGAGCACGGCGGTGCCGTCGCTGATCACCGCGACCAGTCGATTGGACCAGGTGTAGCGCGCAGCCAGCGTGTGGTCGGCGGCGATCGCGCGGCTGACCTGGGCTACGCCGGGGGTGTAGGCGATCGACAGTGCGCGCTGGGTGTCCAGCGGCGCCTTCAACTCGACGGACAGCTTGCCGCCCACGTGAGCGGCGAAGATCTCTTCGTCGTCGATAACGACGCGGGGGGTACTCACTGTTTCGGACACGGCGTCAGGGTACTCGCCCCCGAAACCGCACCGACCAGGGTCTCCCCGGCGTGAACTACGCCGACGACACTACCGGCGCGTAACATTTCCGCGGGGCCCGTCAGGGCCCCGCCTGCCGCTTGAGGGGAGGTCGGGTCATGCCGTCGTTTCGCGCTTTGCCACCGTCATTGCTCGGTGGAACTCGCTCCCGCCCCTCCGCCCCGGTCGATGCCAGACGCATTCACGTGCCCGTCGCGCGGGCCATGGTCGACTGCGCGGTCTATGTCGAGGGTGACCGGCTCACCGGCAAGTTCACCCACGCCGCGGCGTTGGAGCGGGTTCGCGAGTTGGAGGCCGGCGGCCAGAAGGCGTTCGTCTGGATCGGTCTGCATGAACCCGACGAACATCAGATGCAGGCGGTGGCCGAGGTGTTCGGCCTGCACCCGCTGGCCGTCGAGGATGCGGTGCACGCCCACCAGCGTCCCAAGGTCGAACGCTATGACGACACGCTGTTCCTGGTGCTGAAGACGGTGACGTACGTGGCGCACGAGTCGGTCGAGTTGGCCCGCGAAATCGTCGAAACCGGCGAGATCATGGTGTTCGTCGGAGCGGACTTCGTCGTGACGGTGCGTCACGGCGACCACACCGGACTGGCCGGTTTGCGCAAGCATCTGGAAGAAGAGCACCAGCACCTGGCGCTGGGCCCGTACGCGGTGATGCACGCGATCGCCGACCACGTCGTGGACACCTACCGGGATGTCAGCGAGCTGATGGAATGCGATATCGACGCCATCGAGTCGGAGACGTTCTCGCCGCTCACCAAGACCGACATCGAGCCGATCTATCTGCTCAAGCGTGAAGTCGTCGAATTGCGAAGGGCCGTATCACCTCTCACCGTCGCACTCGGCCGTTTCAATCCGGACTTCAAGGACCTGATGTCCAAAGAGGTGCTGCGCTACATGCGCGACGTCCTGGACCACGCAGCGCAGGCGGCGGACCGGATCGAGTCTTACGACGAGATGCTGTCGTCGTTGGTGCAGGCCGCGCTGGCGAAGGTGGGGATGCAGCAGAACGTCGACATGCGCAAGATCTCGGCGTGGGTCGCGATCGCGGCGGTTCCGACGATGATCGCGGGCATCTACGGCATGAACTTCGAGCACATGCCGGAGCTGTCGTGGACGTGGGGCTATCCGGCGGTGCTGACACTGATGGCGACGGTATGTGGGTTTCTCTACTTCAATTTCCGGCGCAACAACTGGCTGTAGCGGCACCTCGTTCGTCCCGCGAGCAGACATAAAGGTGCCCGACACGCCGAGGATTCCGGGACGTTTGCGTCTGCTCGCGGGGACAGGGTGTGCGCGTCAACCAGGTTGCGCTGCACGCCTGTTCGGGTCCAGCACGTCGACTCCGTCGTCGAGCCAGGCCTGACGCATCGCGTCGGCACCCTTGAGCCGCACCCAGGCGGCTTCATTCTGGGTGAGTGGTGTCGCGGTCAGGAAGTGCACCGGGTCGCGGGGTGCCTCCAACGGCAGGTCGGGAAGAGCCGAATCTCCCAGCAGCACAGCGGTGAACGCGGCACCGTCCCATAGCGGCGCGGATAGGTCGATCAGCGCATCGGCGACCAGAACCACCCCTTCGACGGCGGGAGTGGCCGCCACCACGGCCAGACTGCGGGCCAGTCCCGGGGGCGGTGTGGTAGCCCGCAGGGTCAATACGACCTCGGCCCGGGGGCCGTGCAGCGGGTCGGCGACACCGGACGAGGCCTCGGTCATCGGGTGACGCGAACACCCAAGCGTCACATAGTGAGCGACGCCGTTCGGGTCGGGCCCGAACCGCAACACCTCGATGCGTTCCAGTCCGAGGAATGTCACGCTGGCCGAATCCGGCTCGGCGTCGAGTCCGGCGTCGGCGAAGTGGCCGCGCAGGTGCGCGCGGACCGAATCCAGGGGCTGGCTCACTGAGCGGGCGGAATGGTGAGGTTCACTCCGCTGTCGGCGTCGAAGATGTGCAGCTTGGCGGTGTCGAACGCCAACTCGATCGACTGCCCGATCGCCGCCTTCGAATCCGCGGAAAGCCGTGCCACGAAATCATTCTCACCGGCACCGGACTCGGCGGCCAGTTCGGCCAGCTGAGCCGCCTTCGCACTGTCGCCGGCGGTGGTGAAATAGACGTACTTGTCGGCGCCCAGCGACTCGACCAGATCCACCGTCACCTCGAAGGTCGAGGCTTGGATGCGTTCGTAGGCGTCGAGCAGTGCCGCATCCTCGAAGTGCTCAGGCCGGATGCCCACGATCACGTTGGCGGCCTTGGGATGTCGAGCCAGGACGTTCTGCACGTCCTGGCTCAGCGTCACCTCGCCGAACGGCAACCGCAGGCTCATACCGTCGAGCGTCGCCGGGAAGAAGTTCATCGCCGGGGACCCGATGAAGCCGGCCACGAACAGGTTTGCCGGCCGTTCGTAGAGCTCACCCGGCGTGCCGATCTGCTGGGCCTCACCGCCGCGCAGGACGACGACCCGATCACCGAGTGTCATCGCCTCGGTCTGGTCGTGTGTGACGTAGACGGTGGTGGTGCCCAGCCGGTTCTGCAGCCGGGCGATCTCACCGCGCATCTGCACACGCAGCTTGGCGTCGAGATTGGAGAGCGGCTCGTCCATCAGGAACGCTTTGGGCTGGCGGACGATCGCCCGACCCATCGCCACCCGCTGGCGCTGACCGCCGGACAGCTGCGAGGGCTTGCGGTCCAGAAGTTCGGTCAGGTCAAGGATTTTCGCGGTCTCCTCGACCTTCTTGGCGATGTCGGCCTTGTTCACCTTGGCCAATGTCAAGGGGAACGCGATGTTCTGCCGGACGGTCATGTGCGGGTAGAGCGCGTAGGACTGGAATACCATCGCGATGTCACGGTCGCGGGGCGCCTTCTCGTTGACCCGGTCACCGCCGATGCGCAGCTCGCCTGCGCTGATCTCCTCGAGGCCCGCGATCATGTTGAGAGTGGTGGACTTTCCGCAGCCGGACGGTCCGACCAGGATGACGAACTCGCCGTCGGCGATCGTCAGGCTCAGATCCTTCACGGCGACAGCGCCGTCCGGATAATTCTTGCTGACATGGTCCAGGACTATCTCGGCCATCGAAAACCTCGCTACCCCTTCACCGCGCCGGAGGTCAGCCCGGCGACGATCCGTCGTTGGAAGATCAGAACGAACACGATGATCGGAACCGTGATCACCATCGCGCCTGCCGCGATCGACCCGGTCGGCTCCTCGAATTGCGAACTGCCGGTGAAGTTCGCGATGGCCACCGGCGCGGTGATCGCGGCGTCGGTGGCAGTCAACGACAGCGCCAGCAGCAGGTCGTTCCACGCGAAGATGAAGACCAGAATGGCCGCCGTCACGATGCCGGGCGCGGCCAGCGGTGCGATCACCCGGCGAAACGCCTGAGCCGGTGTTGCGCCGTCCATCTTGGCGGCCTTCTCCAAGTCCCAGGGAATCTCCCGGAAGAACGCCGACAGCGTGTAGATCGCCAGCGGCAGCGCGAACGTGATGTAGGGAATGATCAATCCCGGCCAGGTATCGAACAGCCCGAGCCGGCGCTCGATGTTGAACAGCGGTGTCACCAGCGAGATCTGGGGGAACATCGCGATCAGCAGCGCGGCACCGATCAGCGCTTTCTTACCGGTGAACTCCAGCCGAGCGACCGCGTAAGCCGCCATGCCCCCGATCACCACCGCGATCACCGTGGTGATCAGCCCGATGCCGATCGAGTTGATCAACGCGGAACTGAACGCATCGCCGCTGAAGATGCCCTTGTAGTTGTCGAAGGTGATCTCCGACGGAATGAGCTTGCCGTCCTTGACCGTTGACGTGGGCTTGAGCGACAGGCTGAGGATCCACAACACCGGGAAGAGTGCGTAGATCACCACGATCGCATCGATCACGACCCAACTCACCGCTCGCCGTGTGCCGACCCGCTCAGCCATCAGCGCACCTCGTTGTCCGTGCCCGGCGCGGACGCGCCGAACAGCTTGATGTAGACGAACGCGATGACGGCCACGGACAGGAACACCAGCACGCTGATCGCCGAGCCAAGGCCGATGTTGAACGCCTTGAACAGGTTGTCGTAGCCAAGGATTGACACCGATGCGGTGTCGTTGGCGCCACCGGTCAGCACGTAGATGTTGTCGAAGATGCGGAACGCGTCAAGCGTGCGGAACACCAGCGCCACCAGGATCGCCGGTTTGATCAACGGCAACGTCACCTTGACCAGCCGGGTCCACGGACCCGCCCCATCGACCTCGGCGGCCTTGAGCAGATCCTCCGGTACCAGCGCCAGCCCGGCCAGCAGCAGCAGTGCCATGAACGGAGTGGTCTTCCACACCTCCGCCAGGATGATGATCGCCAACGACGGGATCTGCTGGGTCAGTGGCGCACTGCCGTCCGGAAGCAGGTTGGCCAGATAGCCGGTGCCCGGCGTCCACGCGTAGTACCAGCTGTAGGAGGCGGCGACCGTGACGATGCCGTACGGAATGAGGATCGCGGTCCGCACCAGTCCCTTGCCGAAGATGGTGCGGTGCATGACAAGTGCGAGCGCCATGCCGAGCACGAACTCGATGGCAACCGAGACGACCGTGATGACCAGCGTGATGACGAACGCCGTCCACCAGTAGTTGTCGCTCAAGATGGTCTGGTAGTTCTCGAACCAGATGAACTTCGTGTCGGCCGGGCTGGCCAGGTTGTAGCGCTGCAGGCTCAGCCAGAGCGCGTACACGATCGGGTAGGCGGTCACCGCGAGCATGAGAATCACGGCCGGGGCGATCAGCAGGTAGGCCAGCTTGCGTTGTGAGCGGCGGTCATCGCTGCGGGTCGCAGTATTCGCTGACGTGCGGGCGGGCGCGGTCACGGGATCAACCCCTTTCCGTCGATCGCCTTCTGCACCTGCTCGGCAAGCTCATCCGCGGTCTTGTCCGGGTCGATCTGGGTGATCGGGGCGAGCGTCGCCGAAATCCGGGTCGACACCGCCTGATAGTTCGGCGTCGCCGGGCGCACCGCCGCGGTGGTCAGCTGATCGCGGATGATCGCGTACTGCGGATACTTCTTCTGAAACTCCGGATCGTCGTACAGCGACGCGCGTACGGCCGGCAGACCACCCTCGATCGAGGTGTACTTCTGGTTCTCCAGGTTGCGGATACAGCGCACGGCTTCGAACGCCTCGGCCGCGTGCCTGGTGGTCTTGGCCACCGCCAGGTTCAGCCCGCCCAGGGTGACCCGGGTGGGCCGGCCCGGGATCACACCCGGGTAGGGGGCGAACCCGAAGACTTCCTTGGACGCGTCGAAGGCGACGGTGAACTGGTCGTCGCTCGGCGAGAAGGTTCCGGCGTCGTTGATGCTGCCGCCCAGCTCCGGCTTGGAGTTGAGTGGCAGGAACGGTACCCCGCCCTTGACGGCGTTCTCCAGCATCGAGGCGAACACGAAGGGCCAGTTGACCTCCAGCGCCGCCTTGCCCTGTTCGAGGGCCAGTCGCGCCGTGCCCTCGTCGGTCTGGGTGACCGACGGGTCGGCCCCCGGTGCGGTGGCGACGGCCTTGATGATCTGCAGCGCTTTGACCGTCGCCGCCCGGTGCTCGGGCGTGTCGGTCAACGTGACCCGCTTGCCGTCGTCGGAAAGTACCTGTCCCCCAGCGCTTTCCAGCAAAGTGTTGAACCAGACCACCAGACCTTCGTACTGCTTGGCCTGCACCGCGATCCAGCTGGGCTTACCCTCGGCGTGCAGCCGGGTGGCCTCGGCGACCATGCCGTCCCAGGTGTCCGGCGGCGGTGCCACCAAATCGGCTCGATACCAGAGCAATTGGGTGTTGGTGGTGACCGGTGCGGCGTACAGCTTGTCCTGCCACTTGGCCGTCTGCAGCGGGCCGGGCAGGGTGTTGTCGGTCGCATCGGACTCGGCCTGACCGGCCGGGTCGTCGGACAGCGGCAGCGCCCAGCCTGCCTCGGCGAACTCCGCGGTCCACACCACGTCGAGGGCCATCACGTCGAGCGTGCGGTCGTTTCCGGTCAGCCTGCGCGCCAACTGCAGCCGCTGATCGTCAGCCGCCTTGGGCAGGCTGCGCTGTTCGATGCGGAAGCGGCCGCCGAGTTCCTCATTGCAGCGCTTGGCCACCGCGGTGAACGTCGCCGTCTCACTGGCCGGGGTGTAGAAGCTGACCACCAGACCCTGCTCGCCGGAACTGCACGACGAGACCAACGAGGCGCACGTCAGTGCGGCAATCGCGGCCGCCCCAACCCGCCGAGCGCGTGCGCCTGGGCAAGCCATCTCCCAACCGCCTCCTGCCTTCACCCGCCTTCACCGGTACGTGCGGCAACTGTCCGCGCTCGGCGCAGGCTGCATCACGGCAGGGCAATGCCCCGCGGCCAAACCGTAGAGCTCTCCTGCCGTGATGTGCAACACTCCCACGCCGGATGCGGCCAGATCGTGACCGCATCCGCCGTGATCAGCGCGTCAGATCTTCAAGCGCGCCAGCATGTCCCGCGCCTTCTCGGCGCTCTGCGGATCGCACAACACGTCGTAGCGGCCCGCCACCAGTTGCATGGTTGAGCTGAAATCCCTTGTCCCACGCGCCATCGCGTACGGGACCGATGAGGTGATCAATCCGAATATGACGCCGGCGACGACGCCGGTGATCAGCGACGCCCACGGGTTGGGGCTGAAGAATCCCAACACCAGGCCGATGAAGATGCCCAGCCAGGCGCCGGTGATCACACCACCCCCCAGCACTTTGGGCCACGACAGCCGGCCGGTGACACGTTCGACCTGCATCAGGTCCACGCCGACGATGGTCACCTGCTCCACCGGGAACTGCTCGTCGGACAAGTAATCGACGGCCTTCTGGGCCTCGGCATAGGTCGGATACGAACCGATGGGCCACCCCTTGGGCGGGGTCGGCAGGCCGACCGGACCGCGGCGTGACGCGGCGGCGGCGCCACCGGGGTTCTGACCCTGGAAAGGGCTGGTCATAACTGCTCATTCTCCTGTCGTGCGCGGCGTTTGTCGCGTCGTATCGCGCCCGCTCGAAGCGGGCCGGATTCCTGATCAACCTGATCAACGTGGTACCGCGGACGTTGGTGCCCCAACAGCAAGCCAGCCCCGCGCCACCTGCACATACGCTAGGTTGAACAGCATGACAGCTTCCGGCGGCGACTCCGGCGAAAAGCCGCAGAACGCGGGCGAACAGGGCCCGTCCGAGGGCACGCACGAAGCCCCGCCCATCGAACAGAACCCGTCGTCACCCGGCTACGAGACCACCCCGTCGGGCTACGAGCCCACGCCGCCGGCCTATCCCGGCTACGACGCGCCAGGGGCCTACCCGCCGCCGCCGGGGTACAGCGCGCCCGGCTATCCGCCGCCGGGTTACGGTCCGCAACCGGGTTACCCGCCGCCGTCGCCCGGCGCTTACGGGGCACCCGGCTACGCCGAGCAACCGTCGGCCTATCCGCCGCCGCAACCCGGCGCCTACCCGCCCCCGCCGCCGCCGCAGTACGGCGCAGCGCCGTACCAGGGCGGCTACGGGTACCCGGCCCCGGCGACGGGCACCAACACTCTGGCGATCTCGTCGCTGGTGGCCTCGGTCATCGGATTGCTGTGCGGGATCGGCTCGATCGTCGGGATCGTCTGCGGCATCATCGCGCTCAATCAGATCAAGCGCACCCGTCAGGGCGGCTACGGCCTGGCCATCGCCGGGATCGTGGTGGGCGTCGCAACCCTGATCATCAGCATGATCTGGGCCATCCACGCCTGGCGCTGACCCGATGACCTATCCCCCGCACCCGGAAGGCACACCGCCACCGGCTGATCCGTACGCGCCGCTGGACTATCCGTCGAACTTCCCCGCGATGCCACCGCCGGTGTATCCGGCGCCCTACCCCGCGCCGGCGGCGTACCCGGGCTACCCCTACCCGCCGCCCGGCTACCCCGGCTACCCCGGTTATGGCGATCCCTACGACCCGTACCGGCCGACCAAGCCGCCCGGCACCAACGGAAAAGCCATCGCGGCGTTGGTGACCTCGCTGGCCGGTCTGCTGCTCTGCGGGCTGCCTTCGATCGCCGGCATCATCCTGGGGATCGTCGCGATGCGCGAAACCAAGCGCACCGGGCAGGACGGCTTCGGGCTCGCGGTCGCCGGCGTGGCCATCGGCGCCGTGATCATCGCCCTGATCGTGCTCTACATCGCGTTCGTCGTGATCCTCGCGGCCAGTACCACGACGTCACCCAGCAGCTATTAGCTCGGCGGGACGAACCGCTCGCCCTGGCGTTGCATGCCGGCCGCCCGGCCCTTGCCGACGACCACCAGCGCCATCTTGCGGCTGGCTTCGTCGATCATCTCGTCGCCGAGCATCACCGCGCCGCGGGCCCCGCCCGCCGTCGATGTGTGCCAGTCGTACGCCTCCAGGATCAGCTCGGCGCGGTCGTATTCGGCTTGGCGCGGACTGAAGATCTCGTTGCCGGCCTCGATCTGATCCGGATGCAGCACCCATTTGCCGTCGTATCCCAGCGCCGCCGCCCGCCCGGCCACCCGCCGGAACGCGTCGACGTCGCGCACCTTCAGATACGGTCCGTCGATCGCGGCGATGCCGTGCGCGCGGGCGGCGATAAGGATCGTCATCAACACGTGGTGATACGCATCACCGACGTCGTAACCCTCCGGCTGCTCACCCACCACCAGGGTGCGCATGTTCAGACTGGCCATCAAATCGGCCGGGCCGAGCACCAGCGCCTGCACCCGCGGCGCGGCGGCGATCGCGTGGATGTTGGCCAGCCCCTTGGCATCTTCGATCTGCGCGTCCACACCGATCCGCCCGACCGGCAGACCGTGGGTGCGCTCGAGCTGGGTCAGCAACAGGTCGAGGGCGTGGACGTGGGCGGCCTCGGTCACCTTGGGCAACACGATGACATCGAGGTGCCCGTCGCGGGCCGAGGCCACCTCGGACACCACGTCGATCACGTCGGAGTAGGTCCACGGCGTGGTCCAGTCGTTGACCCGCACGCCCCGCAGCTGACCCGCCCAGCCCGGGCCCGCCAACGCCGCGCCGACCTGTTTGCGGGCCTGCGCCTTGGCATCTGGCGCGACCGCGTCCTCGAGGTCGAGGAACACCTCGTCGGCAGGCAACGCCTTGGCCTTCTCGATCATCTTGAGACTGCTGCCCGGAACCGACAAGCAGGTTCGACGGGGCCGATACGCGTTCTCCACGCTTACACTCCTACCCTTTGACTCATGGCGTCGGTGAACAGGGTGTACGCGGCGCGGCTGGCGGGACTGGCCGTGCTCGGTCCGGACGGCGAATCCCTCGGCCGGGTTCGCGACGTCGTCATCAGTATGAGCATCGTCCGCCAGCAACCGCGCGTCCTGGGCCTGGTGGTCGAAATGCTCACTCGCCGAAGAATTTTCGTTCCCATACTGCGAGTCACCGCGATCGAGCCGAACGCCGTCACCCTCACCACCGGCAATGTGTCGTTGCGCCGCTTCGCGCAGCGGCCCGGCGAGGTTCTGGTGCTCGGCCAGGTCCTCGACAGCCGGGTGCGGGTCAACGATCCCGAGCTGCCGCAGATGTCCGGTGTGGACGTCATCGTCGTCGACCTGGGTATCGAGCAGTCCCGCGTCCGGGACTGGGTGGTCACCCGGGTCGCGGTGCGCAGCCACCGCAGGCTGGGCCGACGCTCGACGATCCAGGTGGTGGACTGGCACAACGTGGCCGGCCTGACCCCGTCGGCGCTGTCGATGCCCGGCCAGGGCGTGGCCCAGCTGCTGCACCAGTTCGAAGGCCAGCGCCCGATCGAGGTGGCCGACGCGATCCGCGATCTGCCCGCCAAGCGCCGCACCGAGCTGATCAACGCGCTCGACGACGAGCGAGTGGCCGACATCCTCCAGGAGCTGCCCGAGGACGACCAGACCGTCCTGCTGCTGCAGCTGGACACCGAACGAGCGGCCGACGTGCTGGAGGCGATGGATCCCGACGACGCCGCCGACCTTCTCGGTGTGCTGAATCCGACCGAGGCCGAGGTGCTGCTGCGCCGGATGGATCCCGAGGACTCCGAGCCGGTGCGCCGCCTGCTGAGTCACTCCCCGGACACCGCGGGCGGTCTGATGACCTCCGACCCGGTGGTACTCGCGCCCGACACCACGGTCGCCGAAGCGCTGGCCCGGGTGCGGGACCCCGACCTGACCCCGGCGCTGGCGTCGCTGGTGTTCGTGGTGCGGCCCCCGACGGCCACCCCCACCGGCCGCTACCTGGGCTGTGTGCACCTGCAGGCGCTGCTGCGCGAACCGCCTGCCAATCTGGTCAGCGGAATCGTGGACACCGACCTGCCCAGCTGCACCCCGAACACGTCCCTGGCCGGGGTGACGCGCTACTTCGCCGCCTATAACCTGGTCTGCGGTCCCGTGGTCGACGAGGAGAACCACCTGCTCGGCGCGGTGACCGTCGACGACGTGCTCGACCATCTGCTGCCCGACGACTGGCGGGAAAGCTACGAGGATCCACAACTGTCCGAGCAGGCGACCAGCGCAGAGGGGACGACGTGAGCGACCTGTCCGCGCGCCAACGCCTCGACACCCCCCGCTCGTCGCGCCGGCTGTCGTTCAACGTCGATCCGGAGGCCGTCGGCCGGTTCAGTGAATCGATCGCCCGCTTCCTCGGCACCGGACGCTACCTCGCCTGGCAGACGATCCTGGTCGTCGTCTGGATCGCATTGAACCTGTTCGCGGTGAGCGTGCGGTGGGATCCTTACCCGTTCATCCTGCTCAACCTGGCGTTCTCCACCCAGGCCGCCTACGCCGCCCCGCTGATCCTGCTGGCGCAGAACCGGCAGGAGAACCGCGACCGGGTGTCGCTGGAGGAAGACCGCCGGCGCGCTCAGCAGACCAAAGCCGACACCGAGTTCCTGGCGCGCGAGCTGGCATCGCTGCGGTTGGCGGTCGGTGAGGTGGCCACCCGCGACTACCTGCGCCGCGAGCTCGAAGAAATTCGCGAATTGCTGGAATCGCTGCAGTCCGACAACGGCGGCAAGGCCAAGAAGGACAAAGCCAAGAAGGCCCGGCCGGCCGTCGAGCCCGTCGGCGACGAGGTGAGTTAGTGACAAAGGTGACCATTGGATACCACTGAGGTCACGAAGATATGTATGGTGACTTGGTTCACACAGGCGGCATGATCTGAGGACGGACGAGTGGGGATAGGAAACCGCGTCAGCCGGATGGTGCGGAAGCCTGCGTTCGGAATTGCTGTGCTCACCCCGGTCGTGCTTGCCGGAGCGGTGAGCGCGGCCCCCGACCTGCCGCACGCGCCGGTGGTCGGCAAGGAAGTCATGCCGCTGGCCGCGGTGTCACCGCAAGTCGACACCTCGGGTGTCACCGTCGTCGCTCTGACCAAGCAGCCCACCAACTTTCACTTCGCCGCGGCCACTCCGTCGGCTCCGCCGCCGGCGATGGTGGTCAGCTCCATCGGATCGCTGCGCATCCCGTCGGTTCCGCTGGCGGCCTACCGCAATGCCGAACAGAAGATGTCCGTGGCCGCCCCGGGCTGCGGGCTGAGCTGGAACCTGCTGGCCGGCATCGGGCGCATCGAGTCCATGCACGCCAACGGCGGCGCCACCGACGTCCGGGGCACCGCGATCAACCCGATCTACGGCCCGACGCTGGACGGCACCCTGTCGGGCAACGAAGTCATCGTGCAGACGGTCCAGGCCGGCCGCCCGGTGTACGCGCGTGCGATGGGCCCCATGCAGTTCCTGCCGGGTACCTGGTCGCGGTACGCCGCCGACGGCGACGGCGACGGCAAGGCCGATCCGCAGAACGTCTACGACGCCGCGCTGGCCGCGGCCCGCTACCTGTGCAGCGGCGGGCTGAACCTGCGCAACCAGTCGCAGGTGCTGACCGCGATCCTGCGCTACAACAACTCGATGGCCTACGCCCAGAACGTGCTGGGTTGGGCCGCCGCCTACGCCACCGGCGTCGAGCCGATCAACCTGCCGCCGATCGTCGGGCCTGCGCCCGCTCTCGGGGACGCCCACCTGGAGAACCCGGAGGGCCTGGGTCCGGGCCTGCCGCTCAATGCCATCGGGTTGCCGCCGACCGATCCGCTGGCGCAGCTGAGCATCAACAACACCGAGACCGCCGGATCGCTGGCGCTCGGCCCGCTGCCCGGCCCGGCCAGCGAGCTGCCGTCGCAGCCGTGCCAGGTGATCTGCCTTGGCTCGCAGGCTCCCCCGCCGGTGGCCGCACAGCCTCAGGCGATGCCGGACGCTCCGCCCCCGTGGCAGCCGCCCTGGCTGTTGCCGCCCCCGCCGCCCGCTCCCGAGCCGGTCGCCGAGGTACCGGTGGCGCCGCTGCCTGCCGTGCACGGCGCGCTTCCGGGCCCGGCCAGCTAGCCACCCACCCGCTGTCCGGGTTCGCACAGCGACCCGACAGACAGCGGCGATAACCTAACGCGTTGTGAGCCAACGCAACCCGGCGCAACGGCGGTCGATGAGCCCCGTGCTCACGACCGTCGTGACTGACGTCGCACCGCCGCTGATTGCGTATTACGGACTGCGCGCAGCGGGAGTGTCCGAGTACATCGCCCTGCTGTCGGCCACGGTGTTGTCCGGGCTGCGAGTGATCTACAGCGTGGTCAGAGCCCGGCGCCTCGACCCGTTCGCCGTCTATCTATTGCTGACCTTCGGGCTCAGCCTTGCCGTCGGACTGTCCACGACAGATCCCAAACTGGTGCTGGTCGGCAACACCGTCGTCAACGGAATCGGCGGACTGATCTTCCTGGGCAGCTGCGTGATCGGTACGCCATTGACGCAAGTCGTCAGTGACCGATTCGGCAACCCCGACGAGGAACCCGAGGGCGCAGACGCCGACCGCCGCCGCCGCATCCATGTCCGGCTCTCCGCGATGTGGGGTCTCGGTCTCCTGCTCGAGGTCGCGATCCGGCTGATCGTCATCGGCATGTTCTCAGTCGACACCGCCAACGGCGTCAACTCGGTGATCACCATCGTCGTCATCGGCGTCCTGGTGATGGCGACCATCATCGTCGGGCGCCGCGTCGGTACTCAGGCCGTTTCCGCTGACAGGAGTCGCACAACCTAGACTCGGCCCTGATGTCCGAAAAGAACGAACTGCAGACCCAGGTGCGCATTGCGCTGGGCAAAGTGATCGATCCCGAGCTGCGCAAGCCGATCACCGAGCTCAACATGGTCAAGAGCATCTCGGTCGCCGACGACGGCGCCGTGCACGTCGAGGTCTACCTGACCACGTCGGCGTGCCCGAAGAAGACCGAGATCACCGAGCGGGTGACCCAGGCCGTCGCCGATGTCCCGGGCACCGCGGCGGTGACTGTCGCGCTCGATGTGATGAACGACGAGCAGCGCACCGAACTTCGCAAGCAGCTGCGCGGCGATGCGCCCGAACCGGTGATCCCGTTCGCCCAGCCCGGCTCGCTGACCCGGGTGTACGCCGTCGCCTCCGGGAAGGGCGGTGTCGGCAAGTCGAGCGTGACGGTCAACCTGGCCGCGGCGCTGGCGGCTCGCGGCCTGTCGGTCGGCGTGCTCGACGCCGACATCTACGGCCACTCGGTGCCGCGCATGATGGGCACCGACGACCGTCCCACCCAGGTCGAGTCGATGATCCTGCCCCCGGTCGCCCACGACGTGAAGGTCATCTCGATCGCCCAGTTCACCCAGGGCAACGCCCCGGTGGTGTGGCGGGGCCCGATGTTGCACCGGGCGCTGCAGCAGTTCCTTGCCGATGTGTACTGGGGCGATCTCGACGTGCTGCTGCTCGACCTGCCGCCGGGTACCGGCGACGTGGCGATCTCGGTGGCTCAGCTGGTTCCGGGCGCCGAGATCCTGGTGGTGACGACGCCGCAGCTCGCCGCCGCCGAGGTCGCCGAACGCGCCGGGGCGATCGCGCTGCAGACCCGCCAGCGCATCGTCGGCGTGGTGGAGAACATGTCGGGGCTGCTGATGCCGGACGGCACCACGATGCAGATCTTCGGCGAAGGCGGCGGCCGCCAGGTCGCCGAGAGTCTCACCCGTTCGGTCGGCGCCGATGTGCCGTTGCTCGGACAGGTGCCGCTGGACCCGGCGTTGGTGGCTGCCGGCGATTCCGGTGTCCCGCTTGCCCTTTCAGCGCCCGATTCGGCGGCCGGCAAGGAATTGCGCGGCATCGCCGACAAGCTGGCGGCACGACGGCGCGGGCTGGCCGGGATGTCGCTGGGCCTGGACACCACGCGCCACCTGTAGGCGACTGTCGCCGGCTAGGTGGCGTCGGCGTCGAAAGGCGCGGGCGTGCCGGGCGGCAACGGCTCGGGCTTGGGTGCCACCGCCTGCGGTGGCGGCGCGCTGTGCGGCTTCTCCGGTGACTGGAAAGCCTCACCAATCCACGAATCATCGCCGTCGAGAAGGTGTTTGGTGAGCGCGGCCCGCGGCGTCATACCGCGAAGCTTCTGCAGCTCGCTCAGCGGCTGGCGTAGATCCTCGAACTCGGGCCCGAGGTCGTCGCGGAGCTGGCTGGTGGCGCCACTGATGTAGTCGCGGGCCTGCCGCAACGAATTCGACGTCCACCGAATGGCGCCCGGCAACCGCTCGGGGCCGAGGACCACCAGCCCGATGACCAGCAGCACGAGCATTTCGCCCCAGCCGACGTTCGCGAACATCGGGTCAGTTGTCCGGCGCGGGGTTCACCGTCAGCGTGACCTTGCGGCCGTCGCGGATGACCTCGATGGGCGCGTCCTGACCGATCTTGAGCTGACGGATGGCGACCGCGAACTCGTCGGCGTCGGCCACCGTGCGATTGCCGACCTTGACCACGATGTCGTTCTCGAGGATGCCGGCCTTCTCGGCGGGACTGCCCGCCTTGACGTTGGCCACCTGAGCGCCCTGCGCGAGGTCGTTGCTGACCGAGCGCGCCGAGAGCCCGAGCGTCGGGTGCGCGACCTTGCCATCCTTGATGAGCGCCTCGACGGTCTGCTTGACCTCGTTGACCGGGATCGCGAACCCGAGGCCACTTGCACTGTCGGACAACGACTTTCCGGCGGTGTTGATGCCGATCACTTCAGAGTTCATGTTGATCAGCGGGCCACCGGAGTTGCCGTGGTTGATCGAGGCGTCGGTCTGGATGGCATCGATGACGGTGTCGGTGTCCGAACCCTCACCCGAGAGCGGGATGGGCCGGTGCAACGCGCTGATGATGCCGTGGGTGACGGTGCTGCGCAGCCCCAGCGGTGCGCCGGCGGCGATCACCTCGTCACCGACATGAACCTTGTCGGAGTCCCCGAAGCGGGCCACCGTCAGGTTGTCGACGTTGTCGACCTTGAGCACGGCCAGGTCGGTCTTGGGATCACGGCCGACGAGGTTGGCAGGCACCGATTTCCCGTCGTTGAACACGACCGAGATCTTGAACTTGCTCGGATTGTTGGCCGCGTCGGAGATCACGTGGTTGTTGGTGACGATGTAGCCGCGGCCGTCGACGACGACGCCTGAGCCCTGGGCGCCCTCGTCGTCGCTGACGGCCTCGATGGTGACGACGGAATCGGCGACCGACGCGGCGACCTTGGCGAACCGGCCGGGCGGCACCTCACCGGTGCTGTTGGTGGCCAGCGAGACCTTCGACGTGGTGAACGCCTCGACGACCTCTGCCGTCTTGCGGCCCACCCAGCCGCCGGCGAACCCGATCAGCAGCGCGATGATGCCCAACACCGCCAGCGAGACGTAGGACACCCGCCCGCCGAACAGCACGTCACGCACGCCGAGCTTGCCGGTGGGCCCGGCCGCCACGGCGGGTGCCGCCTGTTGCAGTGCCGGCGTACCGAGAGCGGCCGCGGCGCCCGGATCCCGCCAGGGATCGTCGACGTCGTCGGAATCGTCATCGCGCTCAGCGTCGAGCGCCCCGGCGTCGGCGGGGTGCCGCTGAAGCGAGTCGCCGCCCGGGTAGGGCCTGCCGAACGCCTCCCCCAGCACCGGGTCCGGGACGTGGTCCTTGGGCTGGAATTCGACCTGCCCGCGGAACTTGGCGGGACGCAACTCCTCGGCCACGAACGAGCCGTCGACACCCTGGGGGCGCCCGAACGTGCGGGTGGCGGCCGGATCGACCGCAGGCCGGGAGACCGGACGCGGTGCCAGCCGGGGGCTGCTGCCGGAGTTGTCCTGATTGGGGCTCAAGTTCAACCTCTATCCAAGCGCTCAGCCGCGAGCGCGCGCTGTGGGACCGGGCACGACTCTGCCCGATTTCACATCCACCCTACCGGCGCTTACGCCGGTCACGGTCTGTGCGTTCAGCTAACTGATCGGCGAGTCCGGAGTCGATGTCACCGCCGGGGCTGCTCCGGCCGTCCGGCGCGCCCGTGGCGTCCGGCGCCGCCTGCGGGATCTGCGACAACAGCCCCAACAAGCTGCTGGGCATATTGATCGGAAGGGAATCCCGCAACGCCGTGCGGGCCTGACTCTGGCCCTCCACCTCGGCCGCACACTCCGGGCACAGCGACAGATGGTGCGCCGCCCGCAGGTACGACTTCATCCGCAACTCGCCGTCGACGTACGCGGCGATCGCTTCGATGGACAGATGCTCGGTGGAGCCGAATTGCCGCGGTGCCCCGATGGGCGCGTCACTCTGGGAGGCGAACTGTGAGGGCAACCAGGAAAATGCTCGACGGAACATGTGTCCACGGTCGACCATCACTGCGCTCCTCTCGGGGTTCGCGTCAGCACGAGTTGATACCTCGCTGGTGCTGCGCCGCTAGATCGAATGTAGCGCGCGAAACCCTCGGTGACATGACATGCCGGCCACAGTTTGGCCGCTGCCCGTCGGTCTACGCCGATTCGGCGGTGAAGTCAGCCAATGTCCGCTGGCCGGAATGGGCCGCCAGGTAGTCGCGGAGCGCCTGGCGACCGCGGTGGATGCGGCTGCGCACGGTGCCCAGCTTGACGCCGAGCGTCGCACCGATTTCCTCGTAGGACAGACCCTCGATGTCGCACAGAACGACGGCGGCGCGGAACTCCGGCGCCAACGAATCGAGTGCAGCCTGCAGATCCGCACCCAGGCGCGAATCATGGAAGATCTGCTCGGGGTTGGGCTCGTCGGCGGGAACCCGGTCGTAATCCTCCGGCAACGCCTCCATACGGATGCGGCCGCGGCGACGGACCATGTCGAGGAACAGGTTGGTGGTGATGCGGTGCAGCCAGCCTTCGAACGTGCCGGGCTGGTAGTTCTGCACTGAGCGGAACACCCTGATGAAGGTCTCCTGGGTGAGGTCCTCGGCATCCTGCTGATTGCCCGACAAGCGATACGCCAGCCGGTACACCCGGTCGGCGTGCTGCCGAACCAGCTCGTCCCAGGACGGCATGGCCGTCCGGTCGCCGGTGGCATCGAACACCGCGGTGCCCTGCAGTTCCTCGGACGGTTCAACCCACTCGGCTTCCCCCAACTGCTCGGGGTGCGACATATGCGCCGGAGCCATCAATGTGGTGGTCGTCGGATCCTCCTGGTTGACCTGCGTTGACGGCTGGGTGCCGTCGACCGCATCAAGCCTGACAACGCGACCGTTGTCGGGCATATTCCCCGACCAGCGGGGGCTCTGTTCCATGCCCGCTACCGTTCCCCAGTCCGGTGTGGGGGCGATTTGAGCTAACTAAGGTTTGACTAAGAAATACTTTTGTTATCTATTCGTGTCCAGCTCTTTCACTGCCGGACGGCGCGTCACCCTTGACGTCCAGCCCGCACACCTCGGACCGGCCGGTTCGGTACTCACCGGCGCCGGGCGCGCCTGCCCACCCGCCGATCCAACTGCGCCTACGCTGCTGAGAATGGCCACCACCGAGGACCAAACAGGCCAGCCGGAGGCCAGCCGCGCCGACCGGATACTCGCCCATGCCGAGGGCTCGATCTCCGAGGACGCCATCGTCGCGGCTGCCCGGGAGCGAGCCGTGGACGCCGGCGCCGGAGCGGTGACACCGGCGGTCGGAGCGCTGCTCAGCGTACTGGCCCGGCTGTCTGGCGGCAAAGCAGTTGTCGAGGTGGGCACCGGTGCCGGCGTCAGTGGGCTGTGGCTGCTGTCGGGAATGCGTGACGACGGTGTCCTGACCACCATCGACATCGAGCCCGAGCATCAGCGCATCGCCAAGCAGGCGTTCACCGAGGCCGGCATCGGCCCGTCGCGCACCCGGCTGATCGCCGGACGCGCCCAGGAAGTCCTCACCCGGTTGGCCGACGAGTCCTATGACCTGGTGTTTCTCGACGCCGCGCCATCGGATCAGGCCGATTTCATCGTCGAGGGCATCCGCCTGCTGCGCCCGGGCGGGGCCATCGTCGTGCATCGTTCCGCGCTCGGCGGCCGCGCCGGCGACCCGGCAGCCAACGACGCCGAGGTCGCCGCCGTGCGTGAGGCCGCGCGGCTGATCGCCGAGGACGAGCGCCTCACCCCTGTGCTGATTCCGCTGGGCGACGGAATCCTGGTCGCCGCCCGCGACTGATCGGATAGGTGCGCGGACGCTTTCCGTTCCAAGTTTGCTGAAATCTGTCGACCGCGCAGACTGGGCAATGACCACGCGTTCAATGGGGCGCGAGAAACCCATCTCACCAGCGATAACCACCCACATTTTGGCAGGTTGGCGTTTACGACTACCCGCATCAAAGCAATTTCTCAGCCGGATAATCGTTGCTATAAGTCCACCAGGTGCAATTACAGCAAACTATCCTAAAGTGCACTTTTCCGCGCCTGTGAATTAATAGGATTTGCAACGTGATGTCATCGCGATTGCAGGCGACTCCGATCGACAAAGGTCATCGGATACACGTTTGCCGCGCAGCTCACATGGGCACCCTCACGCCAAAGTTGGTGTGAGGCAGAAATATTGCGGGGATATGTCCAGCCGTTAACGGCCGACAGCGCACGGTGTTTCTGGGGGGAGAACATGGATCCACGGATAAGCCCCGTGATGATGGCGACATTCTTCGCGCCCTTTGCGCTCCTCGGAATTGCCGCGATGTTTTTCGATCTCTCGCAAAGTCGCCGTAATCGCCGCGAGGGCGTGTTGGCAATGTGGGGTGACCTGCGCATCACGAAGAGTTCGCTCATCGTCGGCAACCGCCGGGACGCGGTCCGAATCCCGCTGGCGGGCCTGGCGGCCACTGTGACCGAGACCGGTTCGGCCGGCGACCCCGGCACTCATCGCGTCCACGTCGACATCGACGGTGTTCCGGGCGCATCGCTGCACCGCGTCCAGCCGTACTCCTACGGGTCGATCGGCGCCGCCCGAACATTCGAGATCCTGCTCAACCGCGCAGCGCGGCCCGCACCGGTGGCTGTCGAGACAGTCGCTTTGCGCACTGCCGCCTGAGAGGCGTCCGCACCGGGCGACCGCCCCACCGCCGGCTCCACACGTCGACGCAGTCGATGCTTGACCAACGATTGAACAAGTGTTTAGCATCCTAAACATGCGTTCAACGGACCTGACGACGGTGGCCCGGATTCGCGACGCCGCCATCGAGTTGTTCGGCGCGCGCGGGTTCGACGTCGGGGTGCGGGCGATCGCCGAGGCGGCCGGGGTGAGCCCGGGCCTCGTCATCCACCACTTCGGGTCGAAGGACGGATTGCGCCAAGCGTGCGACGACTTCATCGCCGAAGAGATCCGCAGCGAGAAATCCGAGACGATCCGTTCCACCGACCCGGCCACCTGGCTGGCCGCGGCGGCCGAGATCGAGTCGTTCGCGCCGATGATGGCCTACCTGGTGCGCAGCATGCAGACCGGCGGCGAGCTGGCCAGAAACCTCTGGCGCACCATGTTCGCCAATGTCGAGGGCTACCTGGACGAGGGCGTCCGGGCCGGCACCATCAGGCCGAGCCGCGACCCGGCCGCGCGAGCGAAGTACCTCGGCATGGCAGGCGGCGGCGCTTTCCTGCTCTACCTCCAATTGCACGACAACCCAACAGATTTACGGGCCGTTCTGCACGACTACGCCAACGAGATGATGTTGCCCGCCCTCGAGATCTACACCGAGGGCCTGCTCACCGATTCGACGATGTTCGACAGCTTCGCCGCACACGGCGAGATTGTGACCCACACCGAGGGAGAACAGCATGACGACGGCATCGGCACCGACAGCGCGGACTGACACCGCGGCGGTCGAAATCCACAGTCTGGTCAAGACTTTCGGTCGAACCCGGGCCCTGGACGGCATGGACTTGACCGTCCGGGCCGGTTCGGTCGCCGGCTTCCTTGGTCCCAATGGTGCGGGCAAGTCCACCACCATCCGCATCCTGCTGGGGTTGCTGCGCGCCGACGGCGGTCACGTGCGCCTGCTGGGCGGTGACCCGTGGCACGACGCTGTGGCGCTGCACCGGCGCATCGCCTACGTTCCCGGGGATGTGACGCTGTGGCCGAACCTGACCGGCGGTCAGGTGATCGACTTCCTGTGCGGACTGCGCGGTGGTGCGGACCCCC
Source organism: Mycolicibacterium rhodesiae (assembly GCF_002086695.1). Classification (GTDB taxonomy): domain Bacteria; phylum Actinomycetota; class Actinomycetes; order Mycobacteriales; family Mycobacteriaceae; genus Mycobacterium; species Mycobacterium rhodesiae. The sequence continues at coordinate 135,319 of NZ_MVIH01000011.1, read as the reverse complement.
GCCGGCGGGACTGGCTGATCCAGCGGTTCGAACTCGACCCGAACAAGAAGTCCCGCACGTACTCGAAGGGCAACCGTCAGAAGGTGGCGCTGGTGGCCGCCTTCGCCACTGACGCCGACATCTACATTCTCGACGAGCCGACGTCGGGCCTCGACCCGTTGATGGAGAACGTCTTTCAGGAATGTGTCCGCGAAGTCGCCGGTCGCGGCGCGGCGGTGCTGCTCTCCAGCCACGTCCTGGCCGAGGTCGAGAAGGTTTGTGACACAGTCACCATCATCCGCGCCGGACGCACTGTGCAATCCGGGCCACTGGCCCAGCTCCAGCACCTGATGCGCACCACCGTGACAGCACGCACCCACCGCGATCCCACCGTCGTGACGCGATGGCCGGGCCTGCACGATGTGAACATCGCCGACGGTCAGGTTCGGTTCACCGTCGGCCGCGACGTGCTGGACGCGACGATGCTGCATCTCACCCAGCTCGGGATCGCGGACCTGACGGTCACACCGGCCTCCCTGGAAGACCTGTTCCTGCGCGAATACCGGACGCCGGCATCATGATCGCGACTGCCCCCGCCCCGACCCGGCTGACCGGGACCGGCACGCTGGTTCGCTTCGCACTGCGTCGCGACCGCGTTCGGCTGACCGCGTGGATCTCGGCCCTGACCCTGATGTTGGTGTACGCCCCCAATGCGATCAAACTCGCATACCCGGATGTGGCGCAGCGCCAGGCCCGGGTGGATCTACTCAAGACCCCCGCCGGAATCATGCTGGGCGGTCCGATGTTCGGGGTCAACGAGACCGACCTCGGCGTCATGATGGCCAACGAGCTGACCCTGACGTTGATGGTGGCGGCATCGATCCTGGCGATACTGACCGTTATTCGCCACACCCGTGCCGAAGAGGAGAGCGGCGCCGCCGAACTCGTGCTGTCCTCGATCGTCGGTCGGCACGCCCGCACCGCCGCCGCCCTGATCCTCGTCGTACTGGTGAACGCCGTGCTGTCGGTGACGATGACGATCGCCATGGCCGCCAGCGGCTTCGCGGTGGTCGACACAGCAGCGATGTGCTTGGGAATAACCGCAGTCGCAACGGTTTTCGGCGCCGTCGCGGCGCTGAGCGCGCAATTGTGGCGACAGGCAAGAACAGCCAGCGGCGCCGCACTCGCGGCGCTCGCCGCGGCCGTCCTGGTGCGAGGCGCGGGCGATGTCATCGACAACTCCGGCAGCGCGCTGAGCTGGTTCTCCCCCATCGCGTGGGCACAGCAGATGCGCCCATTCGTCGCGTTGCGCTGGTGGCCGCTGGGGCTCCTGGCCGCGCTGGCGGTCATCTTGGTCGCAGCCACCGTGGCGCTGGAGAGCCGCCGCCAGTACGACGATGGCGTCCTGGCGTCCTCCGGCGAGCACTCCCGTGCGCGCCCGGTCGGCGGGGTCTTCGGACTACAGCTGGTGATTCACCGCGGCCTGACAGTGGGCTGGGCGGTCGGTCTGCTCATCGCCGGGGCGGCGTTCGGTTCGATGACCAAGTCACTGCTGGACGCGGCCAGAGGCAATGAGCTTCTGGCCCGGGTGCTGTCAACGCAGGGCACCAACGGCGTGTACACCACGATGACGCAGTTCCTTGCCGCGGCGACCACCGCCTATGTGGTCACGGTGGTGGTGCGGCTGCGCCGCGACGAGGAGTCCGGGATCGGCGAAGCCGTGCTGGCGGGTTCGGTGTCGCGCTGGGCGTGGTTGTTGTCTGCGGTCGGGGCGGGCCTGACCGGTGCGGCAGTGCTGCTGGCCTGCGCGGGCCTGGGCAACGGCATCGGTGCCGGTCTGACGTTGGGCGAGCCCGCCACGATCCTCCGGTTGACCTTGGCTGCGCTGGCCTTCCTGCCCGCGATGGCGGTGATGGCCGCCATTGCCGCCCTCGGTGTCGCGCTGCGTCATCCCGGCATCGGCTGGCTGGCAGTGACATTCGTGGTCGTCGCGTTGTATCTCGGTGCGCTGCTCCGGTTGCCGCGATGGCTGATCGAGGCCTCGCCGGTCGGGCGTACCACCGCACCGTCATCGGTTTCCGTTGCGGCACTGGGCGTGATGGTGGCGGTCGCCGTCGCGGTCACGTTGATCGCCGGTGTCGTCTATCGCCGCCGCGACGTCGTCTAGGAGAACCATGGGAACCTCACTTCGCATCGCGATCTCGTCCATCGTGGGCATCGCAGCCTTCGCTGTGCTGTTGTTCGTGCCCGCGGGGACGTTGAGCTATTGGCAGGGCTGGGCTTTCCTCGCGGTGTTCAGCGTCGCGAGCCTTGGCCCGACGCTGTATCTGGGCCGCAAGTATCCCGAAGCGTTCGAACGGCGCACCCATGCCGGGGTGAGGGCGGAGACCCGGCCCGTCCAGAAGGTCGTGATCGCCGGGACGTTCCTGGTGTTCGCCGCGATGCTGGTGGTGCCCGCCCTGGACTACCGCTTCGGTTGGTCGCTGGTGCCTGCCTGGTTGTCGATTGTCGGCGATGTGCTGGTGGCGGCCGGTCTGGGCTTGGCGATGTGGGTGGTGGTTCAGAACCACTACGCCTCGGCCAACATCACCGTCGAGGAGGGTCAACCGCTGGTGAGCACCGGCCTGTACGGCGTTGTGCGCCATCCGATGTACTTCGGCAATGTGATCCTGATGATCGGGATCGCGCTGGCGCTCGGCTCGTATTGGGCCCTGCTGCTCGTCATCGTCGGGTTGTTGTTGATGGCGGCGCGGATCGTCGACGAGGAGAAGATGCTCACCGAGGAACTGGACGGCTATCGGCAGTACACCCAGAAGGTGCGTTACCGGCTGGTGCCCCTGATCTGGTGATCACTTGACCCAACTTGCATGGTCATTTAATTTAGCGAGTATCCCTTGCGTCCGCTGGAGAGGAAACTCGTTGAATCCGACCATCACTCGGCTCATGCAGGAGAATCTCCTGGCGGTGTTCAACGAGCGCGATGCACAACAACGACTCGAGGTCGTTCGCCGCAATTATGCTCAGGACGTGCGGTGGTCGGATGCCGACGAGACCGTCATCGGCCAGGATCGCCTGCACGAGAAGGCTCAAGCACTGCTTGACGGCCCACTTGCGGGCTTGAGTTTCGTCCAGTCCGGACCCGTGTACCAGACCGCCAACATGGGGTTTCTCGCCTTCGATGTCTTCGCCCCCGATTCGGACGGGACCGAGCCGTTGATCTCCGGCTTCGACGTCGCAATCGTCGAGAACGAGCGCATCGCCCAGTTGTTCACGGTGGTGACGAAGGAACCCGGCGCTTCGCCCGCTTAGGCCAGGCACGCAGCGCGAGATCTGCGGCGGCCCGCAGTTGCTTGCGGCTGGCGCCATCTCGCGCCTTGGCCGACAAACCCCGCAGGACCATGTCGATGTAATCGGTGAGCGCCTCGACGTCCACCTCCCGGTCGAGGTCGCCGGCTCGTTGCGCCTGGCGCAACCGATCGGCGATGGCCGAGCGCCCAACTGCCCTGCGCTGCTGCAACAATGGGTCGGCGATCACAAAGCAGCCGCGCGGGTGACCGGGCCGGGTATACAGCTCGACCGCCCGATCCAACATCATCTCGAACGCCGCACGGGCGGTAGCCGCTTCCAGCGCGGGTGGGACCACTGCGGTCAGCTCGTAGAGATCGACCGCCGCGTCGTAGAGAGCTTGCTTGTCACCGAAGGCCGCATAAAGGCTCGGGGCGGAAATGCCCATCGCCTCGGTGAGGTCGTTGACGGAGGCGCCCTCGAATCCGTGCTCCCAGAACAGGTGCATGGCGCGACGCAACGCTTCTGCGCGGTCGAACTTCGGGGGCCGAGCCATGGCGTCGATACTAGGCGTCGCCTCTTCGCTGATTCTGCTAACGTCGCAACAAATAACTTTAATGACTACTACAAAACTGTGGGGCGCTGACATGACCTATGCCATCATCGGCTCGGGCAATATCGGATCGGCCGTCGCGGGTCACTTCGCGCGGATCGGCCTCGACGTCGCGGTGGCCGCCTCGCGAGGACCGGCAGGCGTGACGGCGCTGGCCGACACCCTGGGCTCGCACATCGTGCCCACCGAAGTCTCCGATGCGCTGCTTGCCGATGTCGTCGTGTTGGCCGTGCCGTTCGACGCGGTCGAGGGTCTGGTCGCACAGGTGCCCGATTGGAACGGCCGCATCATCGTCGATGCCACCAATGCGATTGACTACAGCACCTTTTCGCCGGCCGACCTGGGCGGGCAGGCATCCTCGGACCTTATCGAGAAGTGGTCGGCCAACGCCCGGGTGGTCAAGGCGTTCGGACACACCTGGGCCAAAGTGCTGGCCCACGAACCGGCCGACGGTCACGGTGGTCGGCGCGTGCTGTTCGTGTCCGGCAATGACGCGGAGGCCAACGCCGAAGTGGCCGCACTCATCGAACAGTTCGGATTCGAAGCGATCGACCTCGGGCGCAACGACCAGGGTGGTCTGCTGCAGCAGTTCGGCGGACCGCTGACCACTCGCAGCTTCATCTCACAACCCATCGGTGGCGCCAGCCCCGCGGACATGGATCTCACCGACGCCTGACGCCCCGCGCGGTGACGCGTCATCCTGTACGGGAAGACCGTCACGGCCGTGAGGAGGCGCGATGGAGCTGATGACCGGCTTCGGGCTGGCCACCGCCGCAGGCCTCAACGCCTACATCCCGCTGCTGTCGCTTGCGCTGCTGGCCCGGTTCACCGACCTCGTCACCTTGCCCGCCGGGTGGTCGTGGTTGGAGAACGGTTGGGTGATCGCGATTGTCGCGATCCTGCTGCTGATCGAGATCGTCGCCGACAAGATCCCGGCCCTCGACTCGGTGAACGACGCCGTCCAGACCTTCGTCCGCCCGACGGCCGGCGGCATCGTCTTCGGGTCGGGCACCGCCGCGCAGACCGCCGCGGTCACCGACCCCGGTGAGTTCGCCCGAACCGGTCAGTGGGTTCCGGTCGCGATCGGTGTCGTCACGGCCCTGGTCGTCCACCTGACCAAGACGGCGGTCCGCCCGGCGGCCAACGTCGCCTCGGCAGGCACCGCTGCGCCGGTGCTGAGCACGATCGAGGACATCGTCAGCGTCGCATTGGTATTCATCGCGATACTCATCCCGGCGCTGGTGCTCGTGGTGATGATCGCGCTGGCGTGGGCTGCGGTCGCGCTGTGGCGGCGCCGACGACGGCGCAAGGCTGCGCGACGCCCGGTTTAGCCGACACCTGGGTGGGGCACTGTGCGCACGTGGGTCACCGCATCCGAACTTCTCTGTGCGTGCTGGCGATCGGATGCTCGGTGGCGGCCGGGTGCGCCGGTCAACCCCAGCCGGTCACCACGACACACGCCCCGCCTGCCGAGCCGGCCAGGGCGGGTCCACCCACCGCGGCGCCGGTCGGCATCGTCGTCCCGCTGGGCAACGCACCGGAAGGCGTCGTCGTCGGAGCGTCGGGAATCGCGGCCGTCGCGACGCGTGATCCCAATGAGGTGGTGCTGTTCGACGCCGCCACCGGCACGCAGCGCCAGCGGATCCCCACGCCGAGCGCCGCGCGCCACCTGAGCCTGGCCGGACCGGACGGCCCCGTGCTGGCCCCGCTGGAGGGGACCGATGAGCTACTCGAACTGAACCTCGCCGACGGCCGCATCACCACGACCGTCACCGGCGTCGGACGGCAACCGCACGACGCGGCGGCCACATCATCGGGGACGATCGTGGTGACCAACGAAGGCGGCGGTGGTGTGCTGTTCGTCCGCGACGGTCGGGTGGTCGCGTCGCTGCCCGCCGGCCCGCCGCAGCCCGGTGGGGTCGCGGCCGTCGGCAACTACGCGGCCGTCGCCGACGTCCAGGGCAACGGGGTGTGGGTGTACGACGGCTCGACCCACGAGCTGCTCACCCAGGCCCCGGTGGGGGCCAAGCTCACCCACGCGATCTCGCTGTCCGGTGGTCTGGCCGCCTTCGCCGACACCGACGGTGGTGCCGTCTTCATCGAACGCGTCGATCCGAAGATCAGCCAGGTAGCCAGAATCGACGCACCGGGCAGACCCTATGGGCTGGCCTACGATGCCCGGCGCCACCGGCTCTACACCACGCTGACCGAACGGAACGTGGTGCGGGTGGTCGATATCGCAGACCCGGCGGAAAGCCGGACCCTCGGTGATGTGACCACCGTACGTCAGCCCAACTCCGTTGCCGTCGAACCGAATTCCGGCACCCTCGTGGTGACCGGCAGCGACGGGGGTGGCGACAGCAGCGTCCAGATCATCGGCCCGCAGCTGCTTCCGGCCGGTTAGATCCAGACGCCCTTGCCGACGGCCACCACACCGCCTGCGCTGATCGCGAACCGGTCGCGGTCCTTCTCCAGATCCACGCCGACCATCTCACCGGGGCCGACGACCACGTTCTTGTCCAGGATGGCGTGCCGGACCACCGCGCCGCGGCCCACCCGCACGCCGGGCATCAACACGCTGCCTTCGACGATGGCGCCGTCCTCGATCGCGACGTTGCTCGACAGCACCGAATTGCGTACCGACGCCGCGGAGATGATGCTCCCGGCGCCGACCACGGACTCCTGCGCCGAGCCGCCGTTGACGAACTTCGCGGGCGCCAGGTTCTCCGACTCCCCGCGGATCGGCCAGCGCTTGTTGTAGAGGTTGAACACCGGGTGCACCGACACCAAATCCATGTGGGCGTCGTAGAACGCATCCAACGTTCCGACGTCGCGCCAGTAGCCGTGGTCGCGCTCGGTGGCACCGGGGACTTCGTTGTTGCTGAAGTCGTACACCGCGGCCATGCCGTCGGACACCAGCCGCGGGATGATGTCGCCGCCCATGTCGTGATCGGAGTTGTCGTCGTCGGCGTCGGCACGGATGGCGTCGATGAGCACCTTCGTGGTGAAGATGTAGTTGCCCATCGACACGAAGGTCTGCTCGGGATCATCGGGCGTCCCCGGCGGGTCGGCCGGCTTCTCGACGAACTCCCGGATGCGGCCGGACTCGTCGGCGTCGATGCATCCGAAGGCGTGCGCCTCGGCCCGGGGCACCCGGATACCGGCCACGGTGGCGCCTGCCCCGCTCTCGATGTGGAACTTCACCATCTGCTCGGGGTCCATCCGGTACACGTGGTCGGCACCGAAAACCACGATGTAGTCCGGATCCTCGTCGTAGATCAGGTTCAGCGACTGGTAGATCGCGTCAGCCGAGCCGGTGTACCAGCGCGGGCCGAGTCGCTGCTGGGCGGGAACCGGCGTGATGTATTCACCGGCCAGGCCGCTCAATCGCCAGTTCTGTGAGATGTGCCGGTCCAGCGAATGCGACTTGTACTGGGTGAGCACGCAGATGCGGAGGTAGCGCGCGTTGACCAGATTCGAGAGCACGAAATCGATGAGGCGGTACGCGCCGCCGAAGGGAACCGCCGGCTTGGCCCGGTCTGCGGTCAGCGGATAGAGCCGTTTGCCCTCTCCGCCCGCCAGGACGATGCCCAGCACGTGTGGCAATTCCCTCATCCTGCAAACCTATCGGCACACGCAACCGACGGCTAGACCAACGGCTCTATTGCAGGTCGTCGTGTCGCGGCCGAAGCGACTTGGGGTCGCGCGCAAGCACGTTGACCGACAAGGTCGGGGCGAGCGAAGCGACGGGATGGGGGATGCGCCGCGCAGCGCGGGCCACTACGGTCGGGCCTATGCGGGTGGCGATGATGACTCGGGAGTATCCACCCGAGGTTTACGGCGGGGCGGGCGTACACGTGACGGAACTCGTCGCACAGTTGCGGCGGCTGTGTGAGGTGGACGTGCACTGTATGGGCGCCCCGCGCCCGGGCGCCTTCGTCCATCAGCCCGACCCGGCGCTCAAGGGGGCCAACCCGGCGCTGTCGACGCTGTCCGCGGATCTGGTGATGGCCAATGCGGCCGCCGAGGCGACGGTGGTGCATTCGCACACCTGGTACACCGGGGTGGCCGGTCACCTCGCGTCGCTGCTCTACGACGTCCCCCACGTGCTCACCGCGCACTCCCTCGAACCGTTGCGGCCGTGGAAGGCCGAGCAGCTCGGCGGCGGCTACCGGGTGTCGCTGTGGGTGGAGCGCACCGCGGTCGAAGCGGCGGACGGGGTGATCGCAGTCAGTTCCGGCATGCGCGACGACGTTCTGTCGGTGTATCCGGCGTTGGACCCCAACCGGGTTCATGTGGTGAAGAACGGAATCGACACCGATGTCTGGTACCCGGCACCGCCCGAGCGGGGTGAGTCGGTGCTCGCCGAACTCGGCGTCGACCCGTCGCGACCCATGGTGGCTTTTGTCGGCCGGATCACCCGGCAGAAGGGTGTCCCGCACCTGATCGCCGCGGCGCACCGCTTCGATCCGGAGATCCAGGTGGTGCTGTGCGCCGGTGCGCCGGACACCCCGGAGATCGCCGCCGAGGTGAGCGCGGCCGTGCAGGAGCTGGCCGGGCGCCGCAGCGGCGTGTTCTGGGTGCAGGAGTTTCTGCCGATCGGAAAAATCCGCGAAATACTCTCGGCAGCAACAGCTTTCGTGTGCCCATCGGTGTACGAGCCACTAGGGATCGTGAATTTGGAGGCGATGGCCTGCGGAACGGCCGTGGTGGCGTCCGATGTGGGTGGCATACCCGAGGTGGTCGACGACGGGGTGACCGGCACTCTGGTGCACTACGAGTCGAGCGACCCGGTGGGCTTCGAGACCGGTCTCGCCGAGGCCGTCAATGCGCTGGTGGGCGATTTGGAGAAGGCGCGCCGCTTCGGTGCGGCCGGCCGGCAGCGCTGCATCGACGAGTTCTCGTGGGCACACATCGCCGAGCAGACGCTCGAGATTTACCGCAAGGTGTCGGCGTAGGGCCACCGGCAGAGGAGAAACCCCGCGGGTCGCGGGGTTTCGAGGGTGGATCTGTTAGCTGGTGACGTTTTTGAGTTCGTCGCCAAGGGCGGCCGCCTCGTCGGGTGTCAGCTCGACAACCAGTCGTCCGCCGCCTTCCAGCGGTACTCGCATCACGATGCCGCGCCCCTCCTTGGTTGCTTCCAGCGGACCGTCACCAGTCCGGGGCTTCATCGCCGCCATCGAGTGCTCCCTCCAGATTCGAGCCGGCCCGTGCTCACGGACCCGGTCCAGCGCCGGGCACTTGGCTGGTGCGTCGGCACTGAACTGCTTGTTTTCGATTCTATTGTTCCTTATCGGCGGGCATTGGTGTGAAAGGGCCGATTAAGGGGTCCGATTTGCGACGTCACGCAGCGGTCGGGCGAGGAACCCAGCACGACGCCAGGTGATCGTCGACCATCCCGGTGGCCTGCATCAGCGCGTAGGCGGTGGTGGGGCCGACGAAGCGGAAACCGCGCTTCTTGAGGTCCTTGGCCATCGCCTGGGACTCCGGCGTGATCGCCGGCACGTCGGCCATCGTCTTGGGCCGCGGGCGCGGCGGCGGGGCGTAGGACCACAGCAGGTCGGACAGGTCGACGTCGAGTTCGGCGACGGCCCTGGCGTTGGCGATGGTGGCCTCGATCTTGGCGCGGTTGCGCACGATGCCCTCGTCGGCCATCAGCCGGGCGACGTCACGGTCGGTGTAGGTGGCCACCGTCTCGATGTCGAAGTTGTCGAACGCGCGCCGGAAGTTGTCCCGCTTACGCAGGATGATCAGCCACGACAGACCGCTCTGGAACGCTTCGAGGCTCATCCGCTCGAACAGCGCCACCTGGCCGCGCAGTACCCGGCCCCACTCGTCGTCGTGGTAGTCGCGGTAGAGCTGCGACTGCATCTGTGCCCAGCCGCAGCGGATGCGGCCGTCGTCCTCGGCCGGTTCCGTCACGGCTGTTCTTCGTCGGCGCCGGGCGCGGCGTGGTGGGTGTGTACCGGCTCGTCGAGCCCGGCGGCCGCGCGCACCGCGGAGAGCTCGCCGCGCAGCTGGTCCAGTTCGGCACCGAGGCGGTCCAGCACCCAGTCCACCTCACTGGTCTTGTAGCCGCGCAGCACCTGAGTGAACTTGACGGCCTCGACGTCTGCGCCGGTGACCCCGGAGGCAGGCAGCACGGTGGCTGTGGTGGCCCGCGGCAGCGGCGGCAGCTGCTCGCCCCGCCCGAAGACCAGGCTGGCCACCCCGAACAGGACGATGCCGATCAGGATCAGCACCACCAGGTACAGCAGGATCAATGTCACGTCACGAGATTACTTGCGCCGAGATCGACGTTCTGCACGGTTGCACTCGCATTTCTGCTGCGAAATGTCGTGTCGGCGAGAGACGCGCTCAGCGCAGGGTGTTCATCGGCGGCCGGTCGGCCAACGAGACCTTGGTCGTCTGCGGCAGGTAGCCGTCGTGGCCGTCGGGCAGGAACTGCGTCAGCCCGATGCCCGAGTCGGTGATGCCGCACCGGGACAGCAGGGTGGCGATCACCTGACGACTCATCGCGCCCAGCTCGATCAGCGGCCGGTTGCGGTGACTGCGCACGCCGAGGTTCACCTGCGCGATCGCCTGCAGGCCGAGTCGGTCGTAGGTGTCGACCAGCAGACCGATCTCCACGCCGTAACCCGGCGCGAACGGCACCGAGGTCAGCAGCTCACGGGTGCCGGCGTACTCGCCGCCCAACGGCTGCAGTACGCACCCCAGTTCGGGGCGCAGCGCGGCCAGCAGCGGTCGGGCGACCAGCTCGGTGACCCGGCCACCGCCGTTGGCGTCCTCGCCCTTGCCGACCTTCAGCGGTCGCCGGTAGAAGCCCTTGACCAGGTGGATGCCGTCGCCGGTGAGCAGCGGACCGACCAGCCGCGGCACGAACATCGGGTCGGGATCGATCAGGTCGGAGTCGACGAAGACGATGATGTCGCCGGTGGTGGCGGCCAGCGAGCGCCACAACACTTCACCCTTGCCGGGCTGCGGTTCGACCTCGGGCACCGCCTGTTCGCGGGTGACCACCCGGGCGCCGGCGGCGATGGCTTCGATCTCGGTGTCGTCGGTGGAGCCGGAATCCAGCACGATCAGTTCGTCGACCAGGCCGCCAAGCAGCGGACGGATGGTGTCCACCACCGATCCGACGGTCTCCTCCTCGTTGAGCGCAGGCAGGACGACGGAGATGGTGCGGCCGCGTTTGGCGGCCACCAGTTCAGCGATGGTCCAGGTCGGCCGGCTCCAGCTGTGGTCAGACAGCCAGGTGTCGCCGGGAAGTGTGTCGTTGGCGAGTTCGGTCATGCCAGGCCCCTCACCGTCCGCGCCGGCGGACGCTCCCCACGGATCGACGCGACCATTTCCAGCACGCGCCGAGTGGGTCCCACCTCATGCACCCGGAACATCCGGGCTCCGTCGGCGGCGGCCAGAGCGGTCGCTGCCAGCGTGCCCTCGAGTCGTTGAGTGAGCTCCACACCCAAAGTCTCCCCGACGAAATCTTTGTTGCTCAGTGCCATCAGGACGGGCCATCCGGTGTTAACAAGATCTTTTACGTGGTGCAACAAAGTAAGACCGTGATGAGTATTTTTGCCGAAATCGTGGGTCGGATCGATGAGGATCGCGTCCCGAGCCACCCCGATAGCTACGGCGCGTTCGGCCGCGGAGGTGACCTCGGCGATGACGTCGTCGACCACGCCGGTCACGGTCGTGCCGTAGCTGACCCGGAACGGCCGGGTACGCGGCGTCGCTCCCCCGGTGTGCGAGCACACCAGCCCCACCCCGAATTCGGCGGCGACCTCAGGAAGCGCCGGGTCGGCACCGGCCCAGGTGTCGTTGATCAGGTCCGCTCCGGCCGCGCAGGCCTGCTTGGCCACCGAGGATCGCCAGGTGTCGACGCTGATCAGCTGATCCGGGTACTCGCCGCGCAGCCATTCGATGAACGGCACCACCCTGGCGATTTCCTCGTCGGCGTCGACCACGATCCCGGGCCCGGCCTTGACTCCCCCGACGTCGACCACGTCGGCCCCTTCGGCGACCACCCGGTGGGCGGCGTCCTTGGCGGCGTCGTCGGAGAAGGTGGCGCCCTGGTCGTAGAACGAGTCGGGCGTGCGGTTGACGATCGCCATGATCAGCGCGCGATCACCGGCCACCGGCCGTCCGCAGAACGTCGACTTCACTCCACCATGGTGCCTGGTGGCGCCGAAATCGACGAAATGCAGGCGCCCACTCGCACTTCCTCAGCGAACCGTCGGATTGGGCGACCGAACTACTTCGGCCGGGAGCCGGCCGCCACTTCCTCGGGGTACTCGTCGTAGAACGGCACGTAGCCCTCGTCGCGGCCCTTCAGCACGTACAGCGGGTCCTCGATCTTCTCGCCGTCGGCCCCGTAGCCCTGCTTACGCAGGTCCACTTTGCGGCTCTTGAACGTCGACGTGGTCTCGAGTGATTCGACGATCCGGATGAACAGCGGGACGGCGTAGCCCGGCAGGTTGCCGTAGACGGTGTCGGCCAGCGCCTTGCCGTCGAATTCCGCCCCGTCACGCAGCTTGACCGCCGCCATCCCGGCGCGGCCGCCGGTGTCGGGCACCTCGACGCCGAACACCGTCGACTCCTCGACGTTCTTGTCCTGGCCCAGCGCGGCCTCGACCTGGGTGGTGGCGACGTTCTCGCCCTTCCACCGGAAGGTGTCGCCGAGCCGGTCGGCGAACGCCGCGTGGCGCATGCCCTGCGGGTTCATCACGTCGCCGGTGTTGAACCAGACGTCGCCCTCTTTGAACGCGTTGCGCACCAGCTTCTTCTCGCTGGCTTCCTTGTCGGTGTAGCCGTCGAACGGTGAGAGCTTGTTGACCGGGCTGATCAGCAGGCCGGGCTGACCGGGCGCCACCTTCCGAACCCGGCCGTTCTCGTCGCGAGCCGGCTCGCCGGTTTCCGCGTCGTACTCGACGTAGGCCAGTGGCATCGGGCTGATGCCGGTGGTCTTGGGGATGTTGAAGATGTTGATGAACGCGGTGTTGCCCTCGCTGGCGGCGTAGAACTCGGCAACCCGGCCGATGTTGAACCGGCGGGTGAACTCATCCCAGATCTCCGGGCGCAAGCCGTTGCCTGCGATGACGCGGATCTTGTGGGCGCGGTCGGTGTCCTTGGCAGGCTGGTTCAGCAGATAGCGGCACACCTCACCGATATAGATGAACGCGGTGGCTTCCATCTGGATCACGTCGTCCCAGAACCGCGATGCCGAGAACGACTTACCCAGTGCCAGAGTGCCGCCCGCGTTGATCACCGACGACACCGCGACCGTGAGGGCGTTGTTGTGGTAGAGCGGCAGCGGGCAGTACAGGGTGTCATTGCTGTTGAGCCGCAACCCCAATCCGCCGAACGCGGCCAGCGCGCGCAGCCACCGGTGGTGGGTCATGACACTGGCCTTGGGGTGCCCGGTGGTCCCCGACGTGAAGATATAGAACGCGGTGTCCTTGGCCTGGACCTGCGACGCCGACGCCGGGTTGTCGGTCGGCTTGCCCTTGGCCTGCTCTTCGAAATCCTCGATCGTCACCAGGTCGGCAACCTCGGCGCCACTTTCGGTGATCGCATCGATCAGGTCGGACTCGGCGATGACGACTTTCGCATCCAGCAGACCGATGCTGTGCGACAACACATCTCCGCGCTGGTGATAGTTCAGCATGCCGGCCACCGCGCCACACTTGACCGCGGCGAGCATCATCAGGACGGCATTGGGTGAGTTGCGCAGCATGATGCCGACCACGTCGCCGCGGCCAACTCCCTTGTCGGCCAACACCGCCGCCAACCGGTTCGCGGTCTCGTTGGCTTCGCGGTAGGTGATCTTGTCGTCACCCATCCGGATGAAGACCTTGTCGGCGTACTTGGCGGCGCGGTCCTGGAACACCTTGCCGATGGAGGTCTTCGTGGTCGGCAGAGCCAGCAGACCGGTCAGTGCACCGCGCACGATCACCGGCGCGTCCATCACCACCGCAGGCAACCGGGTGGCCAGGTCGAGTAGCCCTACCGAGTGTTTCGCACCCGACTTGTCCGCGCCGGAATCACCGGAGTCGCTATTGGCCATTCGTGCCACCTCCCGTATCTCGCCCGTCCCGCGGGTCAGCGTAACCCTGGTCACAACCGCGGTGCGCAGACGTCGAGGGCGACCTCGACGGCGTCGGCCACCACCAACCGGTCCAGGGCTGCCTGCGCGACGAAGCCGGGCTCGACGAGCGAGCCCAGCCAGGTCCGCAGACCGTCATAGTGGCCGGTGGGATCGAGGAGCACCACCGGCTTTTCATGCATACCCAGGTACCCCGCGGTCCACGTTTCGAAAAGTTCCTCGAGCGTGCCGATCCCGCCGGGTAGGGCCAGGAAGGCGTCGCTGCGGTCTTCCATGACTTGTTTGCGCTGACGCATGGTGTCGGTCACGATCAGCTCGTCGGCCTCGACGTCGGCCAACTCCCGATGCACCAGCGCCTTGGGAATCACCCCCACGGTGCGCCCGCCATGGGACCGGGCACCCTCGGCCACCGCACCCATCGCCGAGACGTTGCCGCCGCCGGACACCAGCGTCCAGCCGCGGTCGGCAATCGCCTCCCCCACCTGTCGGGCGAGGTCGAGCAGGTCGGGGTGACGCGGGCCGGACGCGCAGTACACGCAGACCGCCCACTCGCCGTCGCGGTTCTCGGGTTCCACACCGGCAAACCTAACGCAGCGGATTTGCGGCTATTGCCGTGCCGGTGCGGTGGAGGCAAATACAGTCCGGCTATGCCCAATCGGTGGCCGCTCGTGCCGCGCCAGTCCTGCGACCGCGCGATCGAGCTGCTCGGCGATCATCGCGGCCTGGCCTTGGTGGGCGTTGACGGGGTCGGCAAGACGACCCTGGCCGCGACGATCGCCGAGCGACTCGGGGAAGCCACGCCGGTCCGGGTTAAAGCCACCGCCACCCAGGCCGCCGTGCCGTTCGGGGCATTCGGCCCGCTGGTCGAGGTCCATGAGGTGGGCAAGCCGGCCGCGCTGATCCACGCGGCGCTCGAATCTCTACTCGCTCAAGCAGATAGCACGCTGATCATCGTCGACGACGCTCAGCTGCTCGACCCACTGTCGGCCAGTCTGGTCTACCAGTTGGCGAGATGCGGTTCGGGACGGCTGATCGTCACGGCCCGTGCCGGGGCGACGTTCCCGTCTGCGGTGACCGCCATGTGGGAGGACGGCTTGCTGGCCACGTTCGACGTCGGCCCCCTCGACCAGGACGAAACCCAGGCCGTGCTGGCGCAATTGGGGCAACCGCTGGACGACGAGTACCGGCGTACCGGCGGCAATCCGCTGGAACTGCGGTTACACCTGCAGACCCGTTCGGCGGCAACGTCACTGGCCGGCCTGGTCGATGCGTATCTGGCCGAGCTGCCGGCCGGGGCCCGCACTGTGCTGAGTTACCTGGCCGTGCATGAGCCACTGTCACGCGACGACCTGGCCGCACTCACCGGTGAGGATGCCGTCGCCGAGGCCGAAACAGCCGGTGCTGCAGAACTATTCGGTGAGGCTGTGTATGCCGGTCACCCGCTGTACATCGAGCGGATGGCCGCCGACGCCGATCCGGCCGACACCAGGCGGCTGCGGACCGAGATCCTGGCCCAACTCGCGGCCCAGCCCCACCGCCACCTCGGTGACCGCCTCGGCCGCGCGGTGCTCGCGCTGGACAGCGACTCCCCCGAACCGGTCGACGACGTGGTCGCCGCGGCACAGCAGGCACTGCGGCTCGGCGACCTGACCCTGAGCGAACGTCTCGCCGGGGCGGCCTTGGCGCGTTGCGAGCGCTTCGACGCGCGGCTCGCGCTCAGCTACGCGCTGGCGTGGCAGGGGCGCGGCCGGGAAGCGGATTCGGCTTTGGGCGAGGTCGACGCCGCCGCATTGTCGGAGGACGAGGTGATGGCATGGGCATTGCCACGGGCGGCCAACCAATTCTGGATGCTGTCCGAGCCCGAGCGCGCCACCGCGTTCCTGCAGAACACCCGCAAGCGGATCAGCACGACGACGGCCAGGCTGACCCTGGACGCACTGTCGGCGACGTTCGCGATGAACGCAGGCAATGTGGCGCGCGCGCTGGAGATCGCGGCAGGCGTGCTGGCGGCCCCAGAGGCCGAGGACATGGCGGTGGCGTGGGCGGCCAGCGCCGCGGCGTTGTGCTCGGCGCGGATGGGTCGCTTCGATCAGGTGGAAACCCTGGTGAAACGGGCGCTGGACGCCGAGCATCCCGGCCTGCTGCGCTTCACCGTCGGCCTGGCGCAGACCACGACGCTGTTGATGACCGGGCAGCCCGACGCCGCGCTGGAGGTGGCGGCTGAGTTCACCGACTTCGCGGAGCTGGCCCAGCCGGGCCGCGCGATCGGGGAGGTGTTGCTGGCGCAGGTGCTTCTGGCCCAAGGTGATCCGGCGGGTGCGACGCGACTGCTCCGCCCCGCCGCGGCGACGCTGGAGCGCACCGGCTACTCGTGGGGCCCGCTGTCGCTGATGTATCTGACGACCGCGCTGGCCCAGCAGGGTGAGATCACCGATTCGGCGAAAGCGCTGAGCCGGGCCGACTCCCGGCACGGCACCAAGTCCGCGCTGTTCGCCCCCGAGCTGGGGGTGGCGCGGGCGTGGCGGCTGGCCACCGTCGGCGACGGCACCCACGCCGCGATCGACGCGGCACGCGAAGCCGCCCGCGGCGCCGAACGCAGCGGTCAGCTGGGGGTCGCGGTGTGGGCCTGGAACGAGGCCGCCCGCCTCGGTGATGCGCAGGCCGCCGGTGCGATCTCGAAGCTGGGCGAGACCGTGGACTGCGCGTTCACCCGGTGAGGTAGCGCCGCAACGTCTCGGTGACGGCGGTGATCTGGGCCAGCGCCACCCGTTCGTCGCGCTTGTGCGCCAGGTTCGGGTCGCCGGGTCCGTAGTTCACGGCCGGGATACCCAGCGCCGCGAACCGGGCGACGTCGGTCCAGCCGAACTTGGCACGCACCATCCCGTCGGCAGCCGCCACCAGCGCCGCCGCTGCCGGGTGACTCAGCCCGGGGAGCGCGCCTGCGGCGACATCGGTCTGTTCCAGGTGCACGTCGAGGCCGTCGAACACCTCCCGCACGTGGGCCAGTGCGTTCTCCGGCGAACGGTCCGGCGCGAACCGGAAGTTCACCGTCAGCTCGGCGGCGTCGGGAATGACGTTGCCCGCCACGCCGCCCTCGATCTTCACCGCCGACAGGCCTTCGCGGTAGGTGCAGCCGTCGATGTCGACCATCCGGGCGTCGTAGGCCGAAAGCCGGTCGAGGACCGGTCCAAGTTTGTGAATCGCGTTGTCGCCCAACCATGATCGCGCCGAGTGCGCCCGCGTTCCGGTCGCCGAGATCACCACCCGCAGGGTGCCCTGGCAGCCGGCCTCGATGTAGCCGCCGGAGGGTTCGCCCAAGATCGCGACGTCGGCCTCGAGCCAGTCCGGAAGCTCGCGCTGGATCCGGTTCAACCCGTTGGCCGAGGCCTCAATCTCTTCGCAGTCGTAGAAGATCAGGGTGATGTCGTGAACCGGCTCGGCGATGGTGGCGGCCAGATGGAGGAACACCGCATCACCGGACTTCATGTCCGAGGTGCCGCACCCGTACAGGTGGTCGGCGTCGAACCGCGACGGCACATTGTCGGCGATCGGAACGGTGTCGAGGTGACCGGCCAGCACCACCCGAGACGGCAGGCCGAAGTTCGTGCGGGCCAGCACGGCGTCGCCGTTGCGGATGATCTCGTAGCCGGACGTCTGCGCGCGCAGAGCGGACTCGACCTCGCCGGCGATGCGGGCCTCGTCGCGCGACACACTCGGGATGTCGACGAGCGCGGCCGTCAGCGCGATCGGGTCAGCCTGTAGATCCACCACAACTCCCCAGGCTAGCGGGTCACCTTTCCCCCGCGAGCAGACACAAAGTCCCCGAATCTGCGGCGTGTCGGGGCGACTTTGTGTCTGCTCGTCGCAGAAGTAGCCTCATTCATCGTGACATCTGCTGCCGGCGTTGGATTGGCCACCATCACCGAGGACGGGACCGTCCTCGACACCTGGTTCCCGGACCCTGAACTGGGCGCCTACAGCCCGTCGGGCAGCACCCGGCTCTCCGTCGCCGAGGTGCCCGACGATCTCGCGGTCGCGACCGGCCCCGATCCGGCCCGCGGGGTGGAGACCATCGTGGTGCGCACGGTGATCGCGGACCTGAGCGACAAGCCGCTCGACACCTATGACGCCTACCTACGGCTACACCTGCTCTCGCACCGGCTGATCGAACCGCACGGATGCAACCTCGACGGCATCTTCGGAGTGCTCACCAACGTGGTGTGGACCAACTTCGGGCCGTGCCAGGTCGACGGGTTCGAAGACGTCCGGCTGCGGCTGCGCAGCCGCGGTCACGTGGCGGTCTACGGCGTGGACAAGTTCCCGCGGATGGTCGACTACGTGCTGCCGAGCGGAGTGCGGATCGCCGACGCCGACCGGGTGCGCCTCGGTGCGCACCTGGCGCCGGGCACCACCGTGATGCACGAGGGCTTCGTGAACTTCAACGCGGGCACCCTCGGCGCATCGATGGTCGAAGGCCGTATCTCGGCCGGTGTGGTCGTCGACGACGGCTCCGACATCGGGGGCGGCGCGTCGATCATGGGCACGCTGTCCGGCGGTGGCACGCAGGTCATCTCGGTGGGTAAGCGCTGTCTGCTGGGCGCCAACGCCGGTCTGGGTATCTCGCTGGGCGACGACTGCATCATCGAGGCCGGTCTGTATGTGACGGCGGGCACCAAGGTCGCCACCCCGGACGGGACGACGGTCAAGGCCCGCGAGCTGTCCGGCGCGAACAACCTTCTGTTCCGGCGCAATTCAGTGACCGGAGCGGTCGAGGTGGTCGGCCGCGACGGCAAGGGCATCGCGCTGAACGAGGCGTTGCACGCCAACTAGCTCCGGGTGTGAAAGACGACTGCTCGGGTATAGGAGCAGCGTGTTCGGAGATGACTTGCGGCAGCTGGCCGCGGCGCATGGCGTGGCAACCTCCTATCGCAACGAGCGACGGGAGCCGGTTGAGGTCGACGCCGATGTGGTGATCCGGGTTCTCGGATTGCTCGACGTCGAGGCAGCCACCGAGGCAGACCGGCGCGCCGAACTGGCCGCGCTCGCCGATCGCCGACGGGCAGGGCGACTGGCCCCGACGATCGCCGTCCGGCTGACCGGCACACCGCATCCGGTGCCCGGAGCCGAACTGCTCGTCGGTGAGGACGGCAGCCGCATCGAGGTGAGCGACGAGCTGCCCGCCGATCTGGCACCGGGCTGGTACCAATTGCACACCCGCGACGGCCAGCAGGTGACGTTGGTGGCCGCACCTGCGCAGGTGCCGCAGACGCCCGACACGTGGGGCTGGATGCTGCAGCTGTACGCACTACGGTCGGCGCGGTCTTGGGGCATCGGCGATTTCGGCGATCTGCGGGAATTCCTGGAGTGGACGGTCGCAGAGCACGGGGCGGGCGCGGTACTTCTCAACCCGCTGCACGCACCCGGCCCGACGCATCCGGTGCAACCGTCGCCCTACACGCCGTCGAGCCGGCGGTTCTCCAATCCGCTGGCGCTGCGCATCGAAAATCTCGAGGCGTATCAGAGGGCAGACCCCGGGACCCGTGCGGAGGTGGACGCGCTGCGCGTCTCGGCAAGCACCGAGCGAATCGACCATGACCTGGTGTGGGCCGCCAAACGTTCTGCGCTGGAAGCACTCTGGCGCGCGGCAGGCCGACCCACTCCTCTCGACGGGTCCTCGGGCACCGACGGGCTGACCGACTGGGCGACCTACTGCGCGCTCGCCGAGCGCCATGGCGGACGGTGGAGCCGCTGGCCCGCGGAACTGCGCGATGCGAAGGGCTCCGCCGCCCTGGCTGCCCGTCGGGAGTTGGCCTCCAGAGTCGACTTTCACGCCTGGGTACAGCAACAGTGTGCCGAGCAGTTGAGAGCGATACGGACGGCCGGGCGTTCTGCGGGCATGGCGCTCGGTGTGCTGCACGACCTGCCCGTCGGGGTGGACGCCGACGGGGCGGACGCGTGGGCACTCGCCGACGTACTCGCCGGCGGGGTGAGCGTCGGCGCGCCGCCGGACAACTTCACCCCTCGCGGCCAGGACTGGGGACTGCCACCGTGGCGCCCCGACCGACTGGCCGCGACCGGATACGCGGCGCTGCGGGACATGTTGCGCGCCATCCTGTCTCACGCGGACGGTTTACGCATCGACCATGTGGCCGGTCTGTGGCGGCTGTGGTGGATCCCACCCGGCGACACCCCCGACCGCGGCACCTACGTGCACTACGACGCCGACGTGATGCTCGCGGTGCTCGCACTGGAGGCACACCGGGCCGGTGCGGTCGTCGTCGGTGAAGACCTGGGCACCGTGGAGCCGGAGGTCACCGAGGCGTTGGCCCGCAACGGGATGCTGGGTTCGGCGGTCTCGTGGTTCACCCGCGACGAGGCCGACCCGGACCAGCCGCTACTCCAGTCCAAGGCGTGGCCCGAACGGGCGGCGGCCAGTCTGTCCACCCACGACCTGCCCACCGCCGCAGGGTTTCTCCGCGGCGAGCATGTCCGCGCCCGCGCCGAGCTGGGCCTGCTCGACGACGTCCCGGCCGAAGAAGCCAATGCGCACAAGGAGCGTGCCGAATGGCTGACCCTACTCCGCTCCGAAGGACTGCTTGATGAGCCGGAGCCGGACGAGACGGCGATCATCGTCGCGATGCACCGCTTCCTGGCGAAGACGCCGAGCCGGCTGAAGCTGATTTCACCCTACGACGTGATCGGTGAGGTCCGGCAGCCCAACCTGCCCGGCACGATCGATGAATACCCGAACTGGCGGCTACCGCTGGCCGAAACCCTCGAGGAGCTCCGGGCGGATCCG
This sequence comes from Mycolicibacterium rhodesiae, assembly GCF_002086695.1. Taxonomy (GTDB): domain Bacteria; phylum Actinomycetota; class Actinomycetes; order Mycobacteriales; family Mycobacteriaceae; genus Mycobacterium; species Mycobacterium rhodesiae. Next base: position 114,538 of record NZ_MVIH01000011.1, on the reverse strand, counting down.
CGGGTCGCGGAGATCATCGCCGCGTTCCGGCGCTGAAAGCGCTTCTACACAGCGCTATTCCGCCGACAGGATGCAGAACTCGTTGCCCTCGGGGTCAGCCAGCACCACCCAGCTCTCGTCGCCCTGGCCGATGTCCACATGACGCGCCCCGAGCCCGAGCACCCGGTCGACCTCGGCCTGCTGATCATCGGGGGTGAAGTCGAAGTGGATGCGGTTCTTGACCACCTTGTCGTCAGGCACGGTCAGGAACAGCCAGTCGGGCCCGGCGCCGGCGGGTGCGCGCAGCGCCACATCGCCGTCCTCGGTCGGCTCGGCGGGCCAGCCCAGCACCGTCGACCACCACGCGGACAGCGCGTGAATGTCGTGGGCGTCGATGCAGACTTCGCTGAACCGCAGCGTCATTTCATCAACTCCTTCTTGACGACCTTGCCCATCGCGTTGCGCGGCAGCGATTCGACCAACCGCACTTCCCGCGGCCGCTTGTGCACCGAAAGTTGCTCGGCGACAAAGGTGATCAGATCGTCGGGGTCGGCATCGCCGACCACGAACGCGACGATCCGCTGGCCGAGATCGGTATCGGGCAGGCCCACCACCGCGACCTCCTCGACGCCGGGGTGACCGAGCAGCACCGTCTCGACCTCACCCGCCCCGACCCGGAAGCCGCCGGACTTGATCAGGTCCACCGATTCTCGCCCGACGATGCGGTGCATGCCGCCCTTGTCGATGACGGCGGCGTCTCCGGTGCGGTACCACCCGTCGGCATCGAACGCCTCGGCGGTGGCATCGGGCCGGTTGAGATAGCCCTCGAACACCGTCGGGGCCTTGAGGTGGAGACTGCCGATGGTCTCGCCATCGTGCGGCGCCACTGAACCGTCCTCGTGCACCAGTCGGGTGTCAACCCCGTTGAGCGGCAAGCCAACCCAGCCGGGCCGTCGTTCACCGTCGGCGCGGGTGCTCAGCGTGATCAGCGATTCGGTGCTGCCGTACCGCTCGACGGGCGGCTGGCCGGTCAGTTCGGTCAGCCGGGTGAACACCGGTACCGGGAGCGGCGCACTTCCGGACACCAGCAGTCGGGCCGACGCCAGCGCGGTCGCGGAGCCGGTGTCGGCGACCACCCGCGACCACACGGTGGGCACCCCGAAGTACAGGCTGCCACCGGCGGCGGCGTAACCGGCCGGGGTCGGTTTCCCGGTGTGCACGAAGCGATTTCCGACGCGCAGCGACCCAAGCAGCCCGAGGATCAGGCCGTGAACGTGGAACAGCGGCAACCCGTGCACGAGGGTGTCGTCGGGTGTCCACTGCCAGGCCTGCACCAGCGCGTCGATCTGGGCCGCGATGGCGCGCCTGCTGATCAGCACGCCTTTGGGCAGGCCGGTGGTGCCGGAGGTGTACATGACCATCGCGGTGCTCGACGGTGCCGGCTCGCCGTAGCGATGCCACGACCGTGCGTGCAGCCGCACCGGAACGTGCGGCAGGCCGCCGAGATCGGCGGGCAACTCCCCCAGCCAGGCCTGAGCGCCGGAGTCGGTGAGGATGTGCGCACGTTCGGCGACCCCGACGTCGGCGGGTACCGGTACGAACGGGACGCCGGCGATCAGGCAGCCGGTGACGGCGAGCACGGTGGTGGCGGTGGGGGTGGCCAGCACGGCGACCTGGCGGGCACCGCCGATGCGCTCGGCCACCGACGTGGCGGCCCCGACGAGATCACTGCGGGACAACACGGCGCCGTCGATCCGCACGGCGTCGCCGATGTCGGCTCCGGCGGCGACGGTGGCGGGATTCAGGGAGGCCAGCAGCACGCCGCCGACGGTAGACGAAGATACTGGGCTCGTGAAGCCCATCACCCAGCTCTCATCGCGCGAGGTGTACCGCAACCACTGGATGTCGGTGCGTGAGGACACCGTTGAACGGCCAGACGGATCAACCGGCATCCACGGCGTCGTCGACCGCCCGGACTATGCGGTGGTCATCGCGGTCGACGGCGACCGTCTGGCGATGGTCGAGCAGTACCGCTATCCGATGGGAGCCCGTCGCTGGGAGTTCCCGATGGGCACCGTCCCTGGAGAACCCGACATCGAACCGGCCGATCTGGCGTCCCGCGAACTACGTGAGGAGACCGGCCTCACGGCAGCCTCACTGATGTTGATCGGCCGGCTCGACGTCGCTCCCGGGATCATGAGCCAGCGGGGCTGGGTGTTCCTGGCCACCGACGTCGCCGAGGGCGAGCCCGACCGCGAGCACGAAGAACAGGACATGCACTTCGAATGGTTCGAGCGCAGCCGGTTCGAGGAGATGATCCGCACGGGTGAGATCACCGATGCCCAGTCGCTCGCCGCGTATGCGCAACTGCTGCTCAAGGAGCGTTTCGAGTCCTAATCGTGACCGGCACGCGTGGGGCAGATGTGACAGGTGAGGTTTTCTGACGGCTACGCTGATAACTCGCAACGACGTTCCGAGGAGTCATGAGCCGCCACAGTTGGGGTGCCACGCTGGTGGCCGCCGCGACGATCTGCGCCGCGGGACTGTTGTCCCCCGCCTCGGCGCACGGTCAGCCGCTGGCCTGGAACGGGCGCTATCAGATGACGACCTACGCCTCGCAGAAGGCGGGCACCAGCCCGGCGACTCGCCAGAAGGAGAACGACTTCGGCGCGGTGTTCACCCTGACGACAGCATGCTCGGGTGGCGCCTGTGTGGCCACCGTCGTCGACGGACCCGCACCGAGTAACCCGACGATCCCCCAGCCCACGCGCTACACCTGGAACGGTTCCGAGTGGGCCACCACCTACGACTGGGTGTGGGACTGTTTCCTCGGCGACGGCTATCAGAAGCAGTGGAGCCCGGCCACCTCGTGGGCGTTCTATACCCCGCAGCCCGACGGGTCTCTGCGCGGCACGTGGCACACCGACATCGCGTCGGGACCCTGCCGGGGCAGCGTCGTCATGCCCGTCTCAGCGGTCCCCGCCTGACCCGGGGCCACATCGCCCGCACAATGGAGAACGTGACCGACACGGCGACCACGACGGCGGCGCGTAACCATGCGTTTGACCTCTATCGGGTGGTCGCCCTGGTGTTCGTCGTCATCGGGCATTGGGTGGCGGCGGCGCTGACCTTCTCCGACGGCGGGTTCTGGCGGGAGAACCCGTTGGTCGACCTGCCGTGGACGCAGTGGTTGACGTGGATCTTCCAGGTCGTCCCGGTGTTCTTCGTGGTGGCCGGCTACGCCAGCGCGGTGTCCTGGGCGCATCGAAGCGCAGCGGAATCACGGCAGGAATGGTTGCGGCGCAGGCTCGTTCGACCGATCGGACCGACCGCGGTCTACGTTGTGTTCGCGCTGCTGGTCGTGACGGTCCTCGGCCGGATCGGGGTGGCGGGCTCGGAGCTCGACTTCGGGGCCTGGGCGGTGGCGATGCACCTGTGGTTCCTGGGCATCTACGTACTGGTGGTCGCGCTGACCCCGGTCGCGGTGGCCGCGCACCGGCGCTGGGGTAAGTGGGTGCCGTTCGCGATGACGCTCGCCGTCGCGGCGGTGGATGTGGCGGCCATCGGCGCCCACCTGCCCTACGTCGGCTGGCTGAACTATCTACTGGTCTGGGGCGTGCTCTACCAGCTCGGGATCGCCTGGCACGACGGGACACTGTGCCGGCGTGCGGCGATCGCGGTGGCCGTCCTGTCGGCGATCGTGCTGGCGCTCGCGGTCACGGTCGGACCCTATCCGGTCAGCATGATCGGGGTGCCCGGCGCTGTGGTGAACAACACCGGACCGCCCAACCTGGCACTGCTGGGACTCGGCGGGGTGCAGGCCGGGGTGGCGCTGGCGGTGGCGCCCACGGTGAACCGGATGCTGAAATCCGTTCGGACGCAGCGTGTCCTGGCTGTCGCGAATGACAACGTGATGGCGCTGTATCTCTGGCACATGGTTCCGGTGGTGATCGTGGCGGTCGTCGGGTATCCCACCGGGCTGCTGCCGCAACCGACCCTCGGCACGGCGGCCTGGTGGTGGTTCCGGCTGGAGTGGGTGGCGATCCTGGCCGTGGTGGCAGCGGTCGAGCTGGTGTTGTTGTGGTGGGGCCGCAGGGTGTTCTCGGCGCCGCTGCCCACGGTCGGAGTGGCCATCCCGCCCCGGTTCGGCGAGGTGTTGTTGTTCGCCGGCACGGTGACGATCGCGGTGACCATCTCAGTGTTCGCGACCCTGGGATTCGCCCCCGGCGGGCACTTCCCCCTTGCCCTCAGCATTGCCTTCGCCGTTGGTGTGCTGCTGGTCGCGCTGGCGCCGGTCAGTAGGCGTCGAGACCGAGTTTGACCGCCAGCACCAGCCCCGCGACACCGATGAGGATGCGCAGCGGCGTGCCCGGCGCATGTCGGACCACGACAGGTCCCAGCCGGGAGCCGATCAGGCAGCCGGCGCCAAGCGGGATGACCGCGAGCCAGTGCACCGGTGCCAGGAACGCGAACAGCACCGCAGCAACCGTGTTGGCCAGCCCGAGCAGGATGTTCTTGGCGGCATTGGCGTGGGCGAGGCTGTCGGCTCTCGCGTTGAGCAGCAACGCCAGCAACAGAACGCCCGCCGCGGCACCGAAATAGCCACCGTAGAGGGCGATTCCGAAGATCGCGACGCCCTCGGCCACCACGACGAGCCGGCGCCGGCGGCCGGGGTGGGGCGTGCCGCGCGGAGCGACGATCGCCACCGAGGCCAGGGCGAGCAGGATCGGAACCACCTTCTCGAACGCGTCGGCCGGGGTGGTCAGCAGCAGCACCGCGCCTGCGGCTCCGCCGGCGATGGTCACCGGCGCCATCCGGGTGATGAAGCGTCCTTGTCCGACCAGTTCGGGCCGAGATCCCCACGCCGAGCCGACACCGTTGAACACCAAAGCCACGGTGTTGGTCACATTCGCTGTCACCGGCGGCAGACCGATCGCCAGCAGGGCCGGGTAGGTGGCCACCGAGGCCAGCCCGGCGATGCTGCCCGTCAACCCACCGAGCACACCGGCGATCAGCAAGGTGATGGCGTCGAGTGCGCTCAGGTCGGTGTCTCTCTAGCGGTGCGTCAGGGCTCGTAAGAAGAACATCAGGTTGGCCGGGCGTTCGGCAAGTCGGCGCACGAAGTACCCGTACCACTGCGTGCCGAACGGCACGTACACCCGAACCTGGTTGCCCTCTGCCGCGAGCCGGCGCTGCTCGTCGTCCCGAATGCCGTAGAGCATCTGGTACTCGAAACGGTCGGTATCCCGGCCGAATTCGATCGCCATCTCCGCGGCGGCCGCGATGACGACGGGATCATGGGAGGCGACCATCGGATACCCGTTGCCTGCCATCAGCGTTCGCAGACACCGCAGGTAGGACTCGGTGACGTCGGCGGCATCGCGGTAGGCCACCGAGGCCGGCTCGTCGTAGGCACCCTTGCACAGCCGGATCCGGGCCCCGGTTGCGGCGAACTCGGCGCAGTCGGCCTCGCTGCGCTTGAGGTAGGCCTGCAGAACGGTTCCCAGCCAATCGAATTCGGTACGCAGCTCGCGCACGATCGACAATGTCGAGTCGGTGGTGGTGTGGTCCTCGGCGTCGACGGTGACCCAGACGCCGACCTGCTGGGCCCGCTGGCAGATCGTATGCGCGTTCTCGAACGCGATCTTGTCGCCGTCTTTCGCCAGCGCCTGGCCGAGCGCGGACAGTTTGAGCGACACCTCCAGCGGGCGGACGATCGCGGCATTCTCGGCCCGGGCGCCCAACGCGTCGAGCAGGTCGAGGTAGGCCTTGACGGTCGCCTCGGCCGCGTCGGTGTCGGTGACGTCCTCACCGAGGTAGTCGATGCTGACCAGTCGTCTCGAGTCGCGCAGCGCGCAGACCGCCGCCAGTGCGTCGTCTGTCGTCTCACCCGGTACGAACCGGCCGACCACGTCACGAGCGATCGGTAGGCGCTCGGCGCTGTGCCGCAACCGATTCGAGCGGCTGGCGGCCAGGATGGCGGGACGTGCGACGCGCGTGAAGGTGCTCATCAGTCCACCCCCATGTGCGGATAGGTGTGGTCGGTGGGCGGAACGAACGTCTCCTTGATGGACCGTGCCGACGTCCAGCGCAGCAGGTTCAGTGGTGAGCCCGCCTTGTCGTTGGTGCCCGAGGCCCGCGATCCACCGAACGGCTGCTGCCCGACGACCGCGCCGGTCGGCTTGTCGTTGACGTAGAAGTTGCCCGCGGTGAACCGCAGCCGCTCGGCTGCCGTCGCGACGGCGGCCCGGTCGTCGGCGATCACTGCGCCGGTGAGCGCATAGCGGGACCCGCCGTCGACGACGTCGAGAACGGCTTCGAATTCGTCGTCGGGATAGACGTGGACGGCCAGGATCGGTCCGAAGTACTCGCAGCCGAAGGCCTCATCCGTCGGGTCGTCGGACAGCAGAACGGTCGGCCGCACGAAATAGCCTTCGCTGTCGTCACATTCACCGCCGACGGCGACGGTGACACCGGGCGCACTCTTGGCCCTCTCGATCGCACGCGAGTTCTTGGTGAACGCGCGAGCGTCGATCACGGCCCCGCCGTAGTTCGACAGGTCGGTGACATCGCCGTAGGTCAGTGCTTCCGTCGCGCCGAGGAAGTCGTCGCCCATGGTCTGCCACACCGAGCGCGGGATGAACGCCCGCGAGGCGGCCGAGCACTTCTGGCCCTGATAGTCGAACGCCCCGCGAATCAGCGCGGTGCGCAACACGTCCGGATCGGCCGAGCTGTGCGCGACGATGAAGTCCTTGCCGCCGGTCTCACCCACCAGCCGCGGGTAGCTGTCGTAGTCGGCGATGCGAGTGCCGACCTCACGCCACAGGTGCTGGAAAGTGGCGGTCGATCCGGTGAAGTGGATACCGGACAGCCGCCGGTCGGCCAGCACGATGTCCGACACCGCAAGCCCGTCGCCGGCCACCAGATTGATCACCCCGGGCGGCAGGCCGGCGGCTTCGAGCAACTGCATCGTCAGATATGCCGCGAAGGTCTGGGTGATCGACGGCTTCCACACCACGGTGTTGCCCATCAACGCGGGCGCCGTCGGCAGGTTGGCGGCGATCGCGGTGAAGTTGAACGGGGTGACGGCGTAGACGAAGCCGTCCAAGGGGCGGTAATCGGTCCGGTTCCAGACGCCCGGACCGCTGATCGGCTGCTGGGCCAGAATCTGCCGGGCGAAGGCGACGTTGAAGCGCCAGAAGTCGACCAACTCGCACGGCGCGTCGATCTCGGCTTGGTAGGCGGTCTTGGACTGGCCCAGCATGGTGGCCGCGGCGATCTTCTCCCGCCACGGGCCGGCCAGCAGGTCTGCGGCGCGCAGGAACACCGCGGCCCGTTCGTCGAACGGGGTCGCAGCCCAGTCGGGTTTGGCGGTCATCGCCGCATCGACCGCCGCGGCGGCATCGGATGCGGTGCCGTTGGTCAGCGTGCCCAGCCGGGCGCTGTGCCGGTGCGGTTGGACCACGTCGATGCGATCGCCGTCGCCGAGGCGGTGAACGCCGCCGATCACGTGCGGCAGGTCGACGGGGTTGGTGGACAAGTCGTGCAGAGCCGCGGTGAGGCGGTCCCGTTCAGCAGATCCTGGCGCGTAGTCGTGAACCGGCTCGTTGGCCGGAGCGGGAACATCGGTGCGGGCGTCCATGCACCTCAGGATGACGCCCGACGCGTCCCGAACCGTTGGCTGATCCGCCAAGGTTGTGCCAGCCCGCTAGTAGTATCGGACAACATGCGGGAGACCGGCGTCAGCCTGGGCCAGCTGGTGTTGGCCCTGGATGCGACGTTGGTGCGGCTTGTCGAGGCACCTCGGGGGCTGGACCGGCCGGTCCGCTCGGCCGCCCTGATCGACTCGGACGACGTGCGGCTGGGCTTGGCGGTCAGCGCCGGCTCGGCCGACGTGTTCTTCCTTCTCGGCATCTCCGACAGCGACGCCGTCCGGTGGCTGGACCGGCAGGTCGCCGCACACGGCTCCCCCGCGGCGATCTTCGTCAAGGAGCCGTCCGACACCGTCATCGCCCGGGCGGTCGCGGCCGGCACCGCGGTCGTCGCCGTCGACCCGAAGGCCCGCTGGGAACGGCTGTACCGTCTGGTCAACCACGTCTTCGAGCACCGTCGCACCGACTCGCTCACCGATTCCGGTACCGATCTGTTCGCGCTGGCGCAGTCGATCGCGGATCGCACCCACGGCATGGTCAGCATCGAGGATGCGCAGTCGCACGTGCTGGCCTATTCGGCGTCCAACGACGAGGCCGACGAGTTGCGGCGACTGTCCATCCTGGGCCGGGCCGGGCCGGCGGAACATCTGGGGTGGATCGCCCAGTGGGGCATCTTCGACAAGTTGCGCGCCGGCCCCGAGGTGGTGGCTGTCGACGAGCGGCCCGAGTTGGGCCTGCGGCCGCGGCTGGCGATCGGCATCCATCGCCAGGACGGGCCGCCGGGATTCGAGGGCACCATCTGGGTGCAGCAGGGCACCCGGCCCCTGGCCGACGACGCCGACGAGGTGTTACGCGGCGCGGCGGTCTTGGCCGCCCGGATCATGGCTCGACTGGCGGCACGGCCGTCGGCGCACCTGTTGGCCGTGCAACAACTGCTCGGGCTCGCCGATCCCGACGAGGTTGACCTGGCCGGCGCGGCTCGGGAACTGCGCATCCCCCTCGACGGCCGCGCCGCGGTGATCGGCTTCGCCAGCACCGGCGCCGACCCCCGGCTGCCCGACGTTCTGGCACTGAGCGCCAGCGCTTTTCGCCCCGACGCGCAGGTGGCTGCCGGCGGTTCGCGGGTCTACGTCGTCCTGCCCGACTCCGGGCGCACCGCCGCGGTGGTGTCCTGGATCCGCGGCACGATCAGCACGCTGCATGCCGAGCTCGGGCTGGACCTGCACGCGGTGATCGCAGCCCCGATCGCCGGGCTGGCCGCCGTCGCCGGCGCCCGCCGCGAGATCGACCGCGTCTTCGACAGCGCCCAGCGGCACCCGGTGTTCGGCAAGGTGACCACGCTGGCCGAGGCGCGCACCACCGTGCTGCTCGACGAGATCGTCACGCTGGTGGCCGCCGACGAGCGGCTGATCGATCCGCGGGTGCGCGCCTTGCGGGAGGCCGACCCGATGCTGGCCGAGACCCTGCGGGTGTACCTGGACTGCTTCGGCGACGTAGCGGCGGCTGCGGCGGCGCTCCATGTCCACCCGAACACGGTTCGCTACCGGGCGCGCCGTCTCGAGCAGGCACTTTCCACTTCACTGAGCGACCCCGACGTCCGGCTACTACTGTCATTGAGCCTGCGGGCAACCGCTTGATCAGAGCAGTCAAGCAGCCGCGCCGCACTTATCGAGAAATTTTTTGACCAACCTGGTAACACTGTTGCATCTGTTGCCGATGAGGCTTTTGTCATGACTGGCTGTGAGGCCCGTCACGGCGCCAGAAACCTCGGTGAACCGGGCCCCCCGATCACCGTCGAACCACTGAGCACAAGGGGTCAGCATGAAATACGTGGGTCGAGTGCTGGTGGCGATGATCGCCGCCGTCGCGGCACTCTTCGTCGGAACAGGCACGTCGCACGCAGGTTTGGACAATGAGCTGAGTCTGGTCGACGGCGGTGGCCGGACGATGACGATTCAGCAGTGGGACACCTTCCTCAATGGGGTGTTCCCCTTGGACCGCAACCGGCTGACCCGGGAGTGGTTCCACTCCGGCAAGGCTGTCTACAGCGTGGTCGGCCCGGGTGCCGATGAGTTCGCGGGCACCTTGGAGCTGGGCTACCAGGTGGGCTTCCCGTGGTCGCTGGGTGTGGGCATCAACTTCAGCTACACCACCCCCAACATCCTGCTCGACGACGCCAACATCTCCCCGACGGGCTTCAACCCGCTCGGTTCGGTGATCACCCCGAACCTGTTCCCGGGTGTGTCGATCTCCGCTGACCTGGGCAACGGCCCCGGTATCCAGGAAGTCGCCACGTTCTCCGTCGACGTCTCGGGCCCCAACGGCTCGGTCGCGGTGGCCAACGCCCACGGCACCGTCACCGGCGCGGCCGGCGGCGTGCTGCTGCGCCCCTTCGCCCGCCTGATCTCCAAGGCCGGCGACAGCGTCACCACCTACGGCGAACCCTGGAACATGAACTGACGCTGCGTTTCTGACCCCGCTTGGGTGGAGCGGCTGGCTCAGGCCAGTCGCTCCACCGCGGCGGCGATACGTTCGTCCGTCGCGGTCAGAGCCACCCGGACATGCTGTGCACCACGGGCTCCGTAGAACTCCCCAGGGGCGACGAGGATGCCACGCTCGGCCAGCCACGCCAGCGTCGTCCGGCACGGCTCGCCGCGGGTGGCCCATAGATACAGACCGGCCTCGGAGTGGTCGACGGTGAAACCCGCCGACCGCATCGCGGCCAGCATGACATCGCGGCGGCGCGCATAGCGCTGCCGCTGTTCTCGTTCATGGGTGTCGTCGTCGAGCGCGGCCACCATCGCCGCCTGCACCGGACCCGGCACCATCATCCCGGCATGCTTGCGCACCGCGAGCAGCTCGGCGACGACATCGGGGTCGCCGGCGACGAACCCGGCCCGATACCCCGCCAGCGACGAACTCTTCGACAGCGAGTGCACCGCCAGCAGCCCGGTGTGGTCGCCGTCGCTGACCGACGGATGCAGAACCGACGTCGGCTCTTCCTCCCAGGCCAGGCCCAGGTAGCACTCGTCGGACACCACGAGCGTGCCGCGTTCGCGGGCCCATTCGACGACCTTGCGCAGGTGGTCGCGGCCCAGAACCTTGCCGGTCGGGTTGCTCGGCGAGTTGATGAACAGCACCGCGGGCGACTCGGGCCCGAGCTGGGTCACCGAATCGGCCGGGCTCACCCGGGCGTGCGCCAGCCGCGCGGCCACGTCATAGGTCGGATACGCCAGCTCCGGAACGACGACCAGATCGTCGGCGCCCAGACCCAGCAGAGTCGGCAGCCACGCGATGAGTTCCTTGGTGCCGATCACCGGCAAGACGGCGTGCTCCGGCAGATCGGTGATGCCGTAACGACGGTGCAGCGCGGCCACCGCGGAGGCCCGCAACGCCGGCGTTCCCGCAGTCGTCGGGTATCCCGGCGCCGCGCTGGCTGCAGCCAATGCCTCCCGGATCACCGGCGCCACCGGATCGACCGGTGTACCCACCGACAAGTCGACGATGCCGCCCGGGTGAGCCCGCGCGGTGGCTGTCACCTCGGCGAGGGTGTCCCACGGAAAAACCGGCAGCGCCCCGGATACCGGACGACGCCGCGCGCGCAACGGGACGTGAGCCGTCAGGCCTCTTCCTTCGGCGGCAGGTCCTTGACCACCTGCGGGTCGTTGTCGGTCTGGCCAACCTTGGAGGCACCGCCCGGCGAACCCAGCTCAGCGAAGAAGTCGGCATTGATCTGGGTGTAGGAGGCCCACTGATCCGGGACGTCGTCCTCGTAGTAGATCGCCTCGACGGGGCAGACCGGCTCGCACGCGCCGCAGTCGACGCACTCGTCGGGGTGGATGTACAGCATCCGCGCACCCTCATAGATGCAGTCGACCGGGCACTCTTCGATACATGCCTTGTCCTTGATGTCGACGCAGGGCTCGGCGATCGTGTACGTCACTTGAGGTTCTCCTCGGTCTGCTCATTCGGGGTGGCTGTACGTCTGCGGGGCTGCTGGGAACGCCTAGTATCCGATGCCGGTGACCGGATAGCCGACTCAGTGTGCCCTAACTTGTCGTCCATCCGAGTGCCGGTGGGCACAGGTGTTGCGAGTGGTTACTGATACTAGACGTTTCGTATATTAGCGAGCTATACCCGCGGAGACCGTGCCGACACCGTCGGTGGGATCGGCACTGAACTCCGCGCTCCAGTGATCGTCAACTGAGCGTTCGTAGCATCCGCACCATGCCCGCCATCCACCATCGTTTCGCGGTCATCGACGGGCATCGGGTGTTCTACCGGGAGGCAGGGCCTGTCGGTGCGCCGATTCTCGTCCTGCTGCACGGCTTTCCCACCAGTTCATCGATGTTTCGCAACCTCCTGCCGCTGCTGGCCGACCGGTGGCACCTGATCGCACCGGACCATCTCGGTTTCGGGCTCTCCGACGCCCCGCCGGCCGACGAGTTCACCTATACCTTCGATGCGCTCACCGACCTCACCGCCGGACTGTTGCGCCACCTGGGTGTGCACCGGTATGCGATGTATGTCCACGACTACGGCGCGCCGATCGGCTGGCGGCTCGCACTGCGTGACCCGGCGTCGATCGCGGCGATCATCACCCAGAACGGCAATGCCTACCAGGAAGGCTTTCAACCCGATTTTTTCAGGGTGGTGTGGGCCTACTGGGCGCACCAGAACACCCAGACCGAGGAAGGGGTCCGTCAGGCGCTCACGCTGGAGATGACCCGCTGGCAGTATCTGACCGGAGTCGATGACGAGACATTGATCGATCCGACGACCTGGATCACCGACCACGCACGACTGTCGCGGCCGGGAAACGACCTCATCCAGCTTGCACTGTTCCGCGATTACGCCAGCAATCCCCCGCTGTACGCCGCCGTCCACGACTACTTCCGCGCGTCCGGTGTCCCACTGCTCGCCGTATGGGGCCGCAATGATCCGGTGTTCGGTCCGCACGGTGCGGCGGCCTTCAAGGTCGACCTACCCAACGCCGAGATTCATCTGATCGACGGCGGTCACTTCTTGTTGGAAAGTGCGCTCGACGAGACCCTGCCGTTGATCCGCACTTTCCTCACCGCCAACCTCTGATGAGACCTACCGGCTCACCTTGCCCAGGAACTCCCGGATGTAGCCACTGATCTCCTCACCGTGGGTCTCGAGCGCGAAGTGGCCGGCGTCGAGCAGATGGAACTCCCCGTCGGGCAGGTCACGCCGGAAAGCCTCCGCCCCTGCGGCGCCGAAGATTTCGTCGTTGCGGCCCCAGGTGACCAGCAGCGGCGGCTGATGGGTGCGGAAGTACTCCTGGAATCCCGGATAGCCGTCGAGGTTGAACTGGTAGTCCCAGAACAGCTGCAACTGGACCTCGTCGTTGCCCTTGCGGTCCAGCCCGGCCTGATCGAGCTGCCACGCCTCGGGAGCGATGCGGTCCAACCGATCCTCGGGTACGCCGTGGGTGTACTGCCAGTACGTCTTGCTCGCGGTGAAGTATTCGCGGACGCCGCGCTCGTTGGCGGCGCGGTCCTTGGCGTGGGCGAACAGGATGTCCCAGAACGGAGTGAACCCTTCCAGGTAGGCGTTTCCGCTCTGGGTGATGATCGCGGTGATCCGCTCCGGGGCCGCGCTGGCGATCCGCAGCCCGATCGGTGCGCCGTAGTCGTGGATGTAGACGGCGAACCGGTCCAGCCCGAGGTGTGCGATCAGCTTCTCGGTGACAGCGGTCAAATTGTCGAAACTGTACTCGAATTCGTGAATCGTCGGCATCGCCGACTGGCCGAAGCCGACATGGTCAGGCGCCACCAGGTGGTAGGAATCGGCAAGCGAGGCAATGAGATTGCGAAACATGTGCGAGCTGGACGGAAACCCGTGCAGCAGAAGGATCGTCGGGTTGGACGGGTCGCCGGCCTCGCGATAGAAGACGTCGATCCCGTCGATCGTGACGGTGTGATGGCGGACAAGACTCATGGCAGGCTCCTGTAGTCGGGAATGCCTGCCAAGTTAGGTGGTCCTTCTTGACACCGAATGGACTGGCAATGGACCGCAAGGCGCTCAGACCGCCTGTTGCATGGCGGCGGAGTCGAGTTCGGCAAGAAACGCCTCGGCGCGCTTGGCGAACAGATGTGCCTCACGGTCCATCGACACCGACCTGGCGTGTTGCGCCGCGAGGCGAACCTGAGCCGACGGAGCACCGCGGGCGTGTGCCAGCCGCGCGCGCATGAGGAGCAAAAGACCCTCAGAGTACCGCTGGCCGTGGTCGCGCAGATAGCGCTCGGCTCGCTCGAGCGCGGTCGCGGCGCAGTCGGGTTCGCCTGCCTCGAGCCACATCTCGGCTACCAGGGCACACCACGTCGCGACACAAGAACGAGGCGGGTTCAACAGGTTTGCCGCGATCAGCGCTTCGGCGTCACGTGCGGCCACATCGACGGGCCGGTCACCGGTCATTGCCGCCGCCCAGCAGCCGGCCAATCTCTGATACGTACCGAGAAAGACGAACTCGAAACCCGGATCCACCTCGAGGCCGCGCGCCACTACCCGCAGCGCCCAGTCCGGGTCACCGGCGAGTGCGGCGGCCCGGCACGCCATTGCCGCCCACACCGTGATCAAGTAGGGCTCGGCGCCCGCGGCGGACTCGAGAACGTCGAACAACTCCTTCGCCGCGGCGATATCGCCATGCAGTGCAGTGGTCTCGGCGAGCATTCCGGTCATCAGCCACTGCAGATCCCGGCATACCGGGTCATCGTCGTTGCGCAGCTCATCGAGTAGCGACTGCCTGCAGCGCACGAGATAACGAAATGCTTCCCCGATGTGGCCGGCGTTCCATTGCTGGATGCCCCACGCCTGGAGACCGTACGAGCGCACCACGGGATCTGCGGATGCGCATCCTTGTTCGAGCAACCGCTGCGCCAGGGGGCGCGCGACGTCGAGCTCGATGGCCTGCGCATGGGCCGCCCACCGGGAATAGAGGAATCCGGCAGCATCGCGCTCCCGCCCGAGCGAGACTGCCAGTCGTTCGGCGCGCTCCAACATGTCCCGCAGTCCGCGCGCACCGTACATCGACTGCATGCCCACCATCGCCGTGAGTTGGGTCAGGGCAGCGAGTTCCAGTTCCGGCTCGGCAGCTTGCCTGGACAGTTCGATGGCGACGCGAAGGTTCTGCTCGGCCGCTTCGAATGCGCACTTGCTCACCGCGCGCCGGGCGGCCTGCATCAGCGCGGCGGCTGTCCGATCCGGCCGCACGCACGGGCCGGCAGCCCAGAGGTGGTGGGCGAGGCGCTCCTGGATTTCGTCGCCCTCCGGCGAAAATGCTTGCAGCGCATCGGAAATGCGGGCATGCAGTGGGCCGGTTCGGTGTGCAGGAACCAGCTCCACAACCGCTTCGCGTACCAGGTCGTGGACGAACCGGAACCGGAACGGATCCATCGTCGCGGCAAGAATGCCGAGCCCGTCCAGCGGCTCGAGGAAATCGAGGCAGGCCTCAACATCGAGTCCCGACGCGTGGGCGAGCACCCGCAGGTCGACGTCGCGGCCGATCAAGGCAGCGGTGAACAGCAGACGCTGGTCCTCGTCGTCGACCTGGGTGATGCGATCCAGGACGATGTCGCGCACGGTGGCGGGTACCCCCGCGCCGACGGGAATTCCAGCCGTCTCACGGTGTGCCAACAGCCGGGACAGTTCCCGCACGAAGAACGGGTTCCCCACGGTCCGCTGGTGGATGCTGCTCACCACTTGGTCGTTGTGGTGTCGCCCGGTTTCGATCTGAATCAGATCGGCGACATCGGACTGGGTCAGGGGTTCGAGCCGGATTCGGCGCACACCGGATGCGCGGCTGACGGTCGCGAGCATCCGGGTGAGGTCGTTATGCGGCGCGGGCGCTTTGTCTCGCAGCGCACCGACGAGTGCCAGGCCGTCGGGCAGTCTGGATGCCAAGTGCGCGAACAGTTCCAGTGAGGGCAGATCGGCCCAGTGCAGGTCGTCGACGACCAGCACGACGGGCCGTGCAGCGGCCGCTTCCCCGATCAGCGCGGTGACCCGTTCGAACAGTCGGAACCGCGCCCCGCTGTCGGGTAACAGGGGCGGCAACGCGTCAGAGGCCGAATCCAGAAGGTGGCCGATCTGCCCGGCGCGCCAGCGCCGCTGAGCATCGTCGGGGAGTGCTGTCAGCACCGCGCCGAGCGCCTGTACCCACGGCCACATCGCCGGGGTGCCCGCCGACGGCGGACTGTCGGCCCATGCGATCACCGCGTGCCGCTCCGCGGCGGCACAAACCTCTTCCAGCAAGCGGGTTTTGCCGATCCCCGGCTCGCCTTCCACGATCATCAGTCCCGCGCCGCCCGCGATCGCACCGTTCACCACCCCGGCGACGACCGCGGCCTCCCGTAGACGTCCGACGAACCCCGCCGACCGCACCACCCCGCTCGTCGGCGCCGGCATGGGCTCGGCAACCGCGGTGTCGACAGCCACCGGTTGTTGGCGCAGCACACGCTGATGCGCGCGATGCAGGGCCTGCCCCGGCTCGATACCGAGCTCATCGGCAAGTCTGCGGCGTGTGACGCGAAACAGGTTGAGCGCCTCCGCTTGTTGCCCTTCCGCAGCCAGTACCGAGACCAGCGCAGCGTGGACCGGCTCGTTCAACGGAGCCATCGCCGCGGCCAGCCGCAAGGGCGCGGTGATGCGCTGCGGCGCGGACAGTGACAGCGCCAATTCCGCTGCGGCAACGCACGCGTCGAAGAATCGATTGTTGAGTTCGGCGAATACCGTCGCCGCCGACGACGCGTAGTCCAGGCCGTCGCCGGCTGCGCCTTGCCACAGCGCAAGCGCCCCGTCGTAATGCCCAAGGGCGACCTCGGGTTGCTTGTCTCCCAGCGCGCGCCGTGCGGCGTCGACGCCCTGGCCGAACTCGGCCAGGTCGAGAGTTGCCGCTCCGGGGGTGAACATGTACCCGCTGCCCCGCCGGAACAGATGGGTTCCCGAACTCCGCGGCGGCAACGAAGGTTCAAAGACCCGGCGCAGCGCTCCCACGTACTTATGAATGACATTGAGGGCGCTGTCCGGCGCGTGTTCGCCCCAGATCAAGTCGATCAACGCACCGGTGCTCACCGGCTGACCTGCCCGGGCCAGCAGCACCGCGAGCAAACAGAGTTGTTGGCGGGGTCCGGCGTCCAGTTCGATCTCGCCCCGCCACACCCGCAGTGGCCCGAGGATCTGCACACGCAGCTGCGGATCGCCCACCCCCGACGCGGTAGCGTCCGCAGTCCATCTCACTGCAGTGACACTACAGTCAATACAGCAAAGCTACAATAGATCCACAGTCGCTTCACTGGGTTCAGCATCCCTCCGTTGTAGGATTCGGTCTCTCATGACTTCACCGCCCGGCACCAACGAACACTCATCGGAACGTCGCCGCTCGCGCCGAGACGAGTACGCCGAACAAACGCGTGAAGCAGTGGTGGCCGCCGCGCGGACCCTCTTCGCCGAGCGCGGATATTTCGCCACGACCATCAACGACATCGCCGCGGCCAGCCGGGTGTCCGCGGGGACGGTGTACCAACAGTGCGGCGGCAAGCAAGGTCTGCTGCGCACATTGATGGACAGCTGGACCACGTCGGATCTGGTGCAGGGCACCCTGGACCAGGTCGAACAATGCGAGTCGCTGGCCGAGCTGTACGCCGCACTCGCCGACTCGTATCTGGAGTTCTGGCGCCGCTACGACGACATCGTCCAACTGGTTCTCGCGACCGCGGTCCATGACGAGTCGGCGGCCGAGTCATTGGGGCAGGCGACGGCACGCCATCGCGGCGCGCTCTACGAAATCGCCCGCAAGGTACGCACTCTGGGTGACTTCCCCGACTCGTTCACCGACGAGGACTTCGCCGACATCACCCTCTACCACTACGGCCCGCAGAGCGGCTACCACTTCACCGTCACGGTGCTGGGCTGGCCCGAGGACCGCGCGCGGAGATTTCTGAGTGCGCAGTTCGGCCAGTCGATGACCGCCATCGCCGCCAACTAACGCTCTTCAGTGATGATCCACTTGTAGTCAAGAGCGCCCCCATACCGTGTGGCCATGACTGATGTCGTCTTCATCCACGGCCTCTGGGTATTCCACACTTCGTGGCAGCCCTGGATCGACCGCTTCGCCGCCGAGGGCTACCACGCGATCGCGCCGCGCTGGCCCGGTGAAGCGGAGACAGTAGCCGCCACCCGCGAAAACCCGAACGCGCAAGCCGGTTTCGGTTTGCGTCAGATCACCGATCACTTCGGGGCGATCGTCGAGCAGTTCGATACCCCGCCCATCGCGGTCGGGCACTCGTTCGGTGGCCTGATCGCCCAGCTGCTACTCGGCCAGAACAAGCTGGCCGCCGCGGTCGCCATCGATCCCGCTCCGATCAAAGGCATCCGGGCACTGCCGCTGACGCAGTTGCGCTCGGCGTTCCCGGTGCTGGGTAACCCACTCAACCATGGCCGCGCCAAAGGGCTGACTCGCGGACAATGGCGCTACGGTTTCGGCAATGCGCTGAACGAGACGGAATCCGATGCGCTGTGGGAACAATGGGCGATCCCGTCGCCGTGCAAGCCACTCTTTGAAGTGGGGACGGCCAACTTTGTGCCGAAGTCGGCCGCCACCGCGGACACCGCGAACACCGCACGCGGGCCGCTACTGATCACCGGGGGAACCGAGGACCACACCGTGCCCCTGGTCACCGCACGAGGCGCCTACAAGCGGTACGCGAAATCGTCGGCGGTCACCGAATTCCACGAATTCACCGGCAAGGGACATTCGCTCACCATCGACCGAGACTGGCCGGAAGTCGCCGACGTCGCGCTCACCTGGCTGAAAGCGCAGAACCTGGAGGCGTGAGCCTCAGGCCGCCAGGTCGGTGTAGGTGGTGGTGCGCTGACGAGCCGGGCGGCCGATACCGGCGGCGATGGCCATCAACTCCTCCGCGGACTTCGCCGAGCCGTTCTCCGAGCCGGCCATCCGCGAGATGGTCTCCTCCATCAGGGTGCCGCCCAGGTCATTTGCGCCGCCCTGCAGCATCACCTGCGTGCGCTCGACCCCCAGCTTCACCCACGACGTCTGGATGTGAGAAATCCTGCCGTGCAGCATGATTCGCGCCAGGGCGTGCACGGCCCGGTTGTCCCGGTGCGTCGGGCCGGGACGAGCGCCGCCTGCGAGGTACAGCGGCGACGACTGGTGTACGAACGGCAGCGGCACGAACTCGGTGAACCCACCGGTGCGGTCCTGGATTCCCCGCAGCACGTTGAGGTGTCCCACCCAGTGCTTGGGGGTGTCGACGTGCCCGTACATCATCGTCGAACTCGACCGCAGGCCCACCTCGTGCGCGGTGGTGATCACGTCGATCCACTCCGAGGTGGGCAGCTTGCCTTTGGTCAACACCCAGCGCACCTCGTCGTCGAGGATCTCCGCAGCGGTACCGGGAATGGAACCGAGCCCGGCCTCCCGCAGCGAGGTCAGCCATTCCCGCACCGATAGGCCGCTGCGGGTCACCCCGTTGGCGATCTCCATCGGCGAGAACGCATGCACGTGCATCGACGGCACCCGCGCCTTGACCGCCCGCACCAGATCGGCGTAGCCGGTGACCGGAAGTTCGGGGTCGATCCCGCCCTGCATGCAGACCTCGGTGGCTCCGGCGACGTGCGCTTCCCAGGCACGGTCGGCGACCTCGGAGGTGGACAGCGAGTACGCGTCGGCGTCGCCCTTGCGCTGGGCGAACGCGCAGAACCGGCAGCCGGTGTAGCAGATGTTGGTGAAGTTGATGTTCCGATTCACCACGAACGTCACGTCATCACCGACCGCCTCGCGGCGCAGCGAATCAGCTAGGGCGGCAACCGCATCCATCGCCGGGCCGTCGGCGGTGGCCAGGGCCAGGTATTCGTCGTCGCTGCAGCCGCCCGGGTTGCGCTCGGCCGACCGCAGGGCAGCCAGCACATCGGTGTCGATGCGCTCGGGAGCGCGGGCCGCCAACTCGGAGACCTTCTCCCGGATGGATTCCCAGTCACCGAACGCGCTGCCGAGATCGCTGCGGGTCTCGGTCAGCCGGCCCTCGGTGTCGATGGCCGAATGAAGATCGGTGCGGCCCAAAGACTCCGACGCCTCGTCGGGTTCCTGCCAGGGCCTGCCCACCGGCTTGGTGTCCAGCGCCCATCCGGTGTCCGGATCGGCCAGCGCATCCACATGTCCACGCACCCGGGGATCGATCCACGCCGCACCCGCCTGCACGTACGACGGCTGCGCGGTAAGGCGTTCCACCAGTTCGTAACCCGCCGCGGCGGTCACATCGGCCAGCTCGTCCAGGGCGGGCCACGGCCGCTCCGGGTTGACGTGGTCCGGCGTCAGCGGCGACACCCCACCCCAGTCGTCGACACCGGCCCCGACCAGCGCCAGGCATTCCTCCCGCGACACCAGGTTCGGCGGCGCCTGAATGCGCATCTTCGGGCCGAGCACCAGGCGGCTGACGGCGATGGTGGCCAGGAAGTCATCGATGCCCGCGTCGGGTACCGACGCCATCGCGGTGTGGTCCTTGGCCCGGAAGTTCTGCACGATCACTTCCTGAACGTGCCCAAACGCCTTGTGCGAGCGCCGGATTGCGTGCATCGTCTCGGCGCGCTCGGTCAGCGTCTCACCGATGCCGACGAGCAGACCCGTGGTGAAGGGAACTGAAAGCCTGCCGGCATCATCGAGCGTGCGCAGCCGCACCGCGGGATCTTTGTCCGGGCTGCCGTAATGCGCCAGGCCCTTGGTCTCGAACAGCCGCCGCGACGTGGTCTCGAGCATCATGCCCATCGACGGCGCGACCGGCTTGAGGCGCGACAGCTCGGTCCAGCTCATCACCCCGGGGTTCAGGTGCGGCAGCAGGCCGGTCTCTTCGAGCACTCGGATCGCCATGGCACGCACGTAGTCCAGGGTGGAGTCGTAGCCGCGCTCGTCCAGCCACTGCTTGGCCTCGTCCCAACGCGCTTCAGGACGGTCACCGAGGGTGAAAAGGGCTTCTTTGCAACCCAATTCCGCGCCTCGACGTGCCACGTCGAGGATCTCGTCGGGCTCCATGAACATGCCCTTGCCCTCGGCACGCAGCTTGCCCGGCACCGTCACGAACGTGCAGTAGTGACAGGTGTCGCGGCACAGATGGGTGACCGGGATGAACACCTTGCGCGAATAGGTGACCGGCAGGCGCCCGCTGGGGCCGCGGCGGCCTGCGGAGTCCAGGCCGGCGTCCCGAACCCGGGCCGCGCTGGCACACAAGTCGGCAAGGTCGTCGCCGCGGGCGGTCATGGCGATCGCCGCCTCGTCGACGTTGAGGGCGACACCGTCCCGGGCGCGACGCAGGACGCGCCTCAGCGCAGCGGGCGACGGAGCATCAGTCCGCTGCGGAACCACCGGTGTGGGCAACGGGCTACTTGGCTGCGAGTTCAGGGCCACTCCCCGGTAACCGTCGACAGCAGAGAAATCATCCGCACGTCCCACAATCTGAAACTCCGGCGACCGACATGCTGCACACAGTAGTCCTCGCGCCTGGCCGCGCGGCCGTGCCCGTCGGCCCCGCTCAGTGACCGGGACACGGCCGCGAAATCTGTAACACTTACGCGCACGCAACGTAAATTGTCAGTATTAGCTGTGCCTGAAGCAGGGGGTTCGCCATGACCGTGTCCGTCCGTTCATATCTGACCGCTGGGATAGCCGCGGCAGTCGTCGGCGCCGTGGCCCTGACTCCCGTGCAGCCCTCGGCGCCGACCGCGATGTCGCTGGACTCCGTCCGCCTGTCAGCCGCGGTCGAGCCGCTGGTCAACCAGGTCAATACCGCCGCAGCCACCATCGGCGCGCCCCACGTCGCCCCGTCCCCCGGCCAGCCCGCAGCAGCCAAGACTGCGCAGGCGAACAACAACGTCTCGGACGCCATCGATGCGGCCTATCAGTGGGTCCTCTACTGGGGCAATTATTTCGCCCTGGACCTGGGCCCGTATTTACTCGGATGGATCCCGTTCGGTTATCTGATCAGCGACCAGATCTACATCTGGTACCCCAACTTCACCGTCCCGGTGGCCAACAGCTTCGTCTACGACTTCCTGGACCCGGTGGTCAACGACTTCTGGAACCCGACCGTCTGGCGCAACGGGCTGACCGCGATCGCCCAGACCACCCTGAACAGCCTCGGCGTGGTCGGCACCCAGGAGGTCGCGTACTTCTGGAGCCTGCAGTGGTTCCCGTTCCCCCTCCCGCCGTTGCCGCCGCTGCCGTTCGCCGCGCTGAAGACGCCCGCCGCGGCCGCGAGCGCAGGCGCCGCCGTCGAGCAGAAGACCGAAACGACGACCGCCAAGTCCGGCCTCGCCCATTCCGCCCGTCCGCAGGCGGCATCCCAGAAGGCCGACCCAGCCGACGACACCACGGTCACCGCCCAAGCGGTCACCGACACCACCGCATCGCAGGACACCCCCGCCCCGAAGGCCGCCACCACCAACAAGTCCGCCAAGGCCGGCATCAGCGCGGGCTCGGCCAAGGGTGGCTCGACCAAGTCGGGCACCAATTCCGGCGCCAAGAAGTCGACGGGCGGTTCGGCGCGAAGCAAAGCCGCGAAGGGCAGCAGCTAATTGCGGGTGCGCCGCCACAGGAACACCGCGGGCGGCGTAGCGCCCAGCGCCAGGAAGATCAGCACCGAGTAGGCCATCACTCCAGGGCCGCCGAACACGATGTCGCCACCTGGCCCGCCCAGGGTCAGCGCGGCGACAGTGACCAGCCACGTCATCAGCGGCAGCGCGGCAAGCCGGTCGGAGTCCGTCCAGTACCCGGCCGCCCACACCAGGGCCAGGTTCACCAGACCGCTGACCAGCGCGCTGATCGGCAGCGGCACGCCGCCCAGATAGAGCGGCAGGAACAGTGCGCCGCCGACAGCCGAAAGGACACCGTCGACGGCCAGCAGGGCGAGCACCACCGTGCGGACGGCCGGATCGGTCGTGCCCGGATCGTCGGCGACGGAAGGTGTGGTGCGGGCCGGTCCTGCCGGTCGCGATCGAGGTCGGTTCAACCTACTGGCCGAAGCCGAGTCCGCCGAGAAGGTCGGTCTCCCAACCGCGCTCGTTGGTCGGGCCCGCTGTGCCCTCGACGAGCACGTAGTGTTCGGCGGCCAATACGGGCAGCACGAGCTTGTTGGACAGCGTGAACGCGCGCCTGGTCGGACCGACCAGCATCTGCGTGGCGTGCGCGGCGATCGCGTCGACCTTGGCTTCGACATGCTCGGGCGCCTCGACGATCGTGGTGATCTTGTCGTCGGGGAAACCGAACTCGACATCCGCGGGCGGCATGATCCAGTCGGCCAGCACGTCGTCTGGCCGCAGCGCGTTGACGCCGTCGCGAAAAGCGCTGGCGCAGATGACACCCCAGTAGAACTTCGGCACAGTCCACGTCGCGGCCGCGACCGCGGCGGTGGTGATCTTGTGGGTCTGCACATGGTCGGGATGGCCGTAGCCGCCGCCCGGGTCGTAGGTGGCGACGACGTGCGGGCGCAGTTCGTCGATGACGTCGGCCAGCAGACCGACGGCTTCGTCGACGTCGGCGTCGACGAACTTGGTGTGCTTGCGCGCCGGCGTGCCGGGCATGCCCGAGTCGCGCCACCTGCCCGCGCCGCCGAGGAAGCGCGGACCGGACAGGCCCAGCGCCGCAAGGGCCGTCGTCAGTTCGCCGATTCGGTAGCCACCCAACTGATCCGCTTCGTCGACGGCGAGGCGCAGCCAGCGGTCGTCGATGATCTCGCCCTCTTCACCGAGGGTGCAGGTGACGACGGTGACCTCGGCGCCGCGTTGCACGTAGCGCGCAATGGTGACCGCGTTGTTCATCGTCTCGTCGTCGGGATGGGCGTGCACGAACAACAACCGCGGGGTCTCCTGCTCAGCCACGTCGGCCACCCTACCGCCGCAGGTGGCATAGATTCGGCGCGTGACCCGGCGCCCCCTGGAGTTCGGCTGTGCGGTCGTCGCGATCGGGCTGCTGGCCGGGCTCGCCGGCGCCGCGACCACCCTGCTGCTGCACGCAGTCGAGCACCTCACGTTCCACTACAGCTTCGGGACCCTGCTCGACGGGGTGACGGGCTCGAGCCCGGTGCGCCGAGCGGTCGGCCCGACGATCGGCGGTGCGCTCGCCGGCCTCGGCTGGTGGCTGCTGCGGCGACGCACCCGGGTGCCGTCATTGTCGGACGCCATCGCGTCTCCCCGACCCTTGCCTCGGCTCGCGTTGTCGCTCGACGCCTGCCTGCAGGTGCTGTTGGTGGGCGCCGGCGCGTCGCTCGGCAGGGAGGGCGCGCCGCGCCAGTTCGCCGCCGTACTCGGCGATCTGGGCACCTCGAGGTGGGCACTGACCGCGGGCGATCGCAGGGTCCTGCTCGGCTGCGCGGCCGGTGCAGGCTTGGCGGCGGTGTACAGCGTGCCGATGGGCGGTGCCCTGTTCGCCATCCAGATCGTGCTGCGCAGCTGGAGCCTGCGCACCGTCGGGACGGCGATGATCACCTCCAGCATCGCGGTGGCGGTGGCCGCGCCGGTCACCCATCTGGAGGTGCCGTTGCACTGGCCCAATCCCGAGCTGTCCTACCTGCTGACCGGATTCGCCGTACTGATCGCCCCGCTGGCGCTCGCGGTCGGTCGGGGGTTCAACCGGCTGATGCAGTACGCCAAGGCTCACCGGGTCGGCGACTCGTGGTTGCTGATCCCCGCCATCGCCGCCGCCGGCCTGCTCGTCGGTGTGCTGTCGCACTGGTGGCCCGAACTGCCGGGCAACGGCAGGAGCGTGCTGACCGTGAGCGTCGGCTCCGGGCTGACACTGGCCTCGGCCGGTGCCCTACTCCTGCTCAAACCTTTGGTGACCGCGCTGTTCCTGCGCGCGGGTGCGGTCGGCGGCATGCTGACTCCGGCACTGGCCACCGGCGCGGCGACCGGCTCGCTGGTGGCGCTGGCGATCAATACCTGGACACCGGTGACGGTCAGCATCCCGGCGGTGTCCCTGGCCTGTGCCGCGGGCGTACTGGCCGTCACTCAGGGCGCTCCCACCTGGGCCGCGTTGTTCGTGTGGGAGCTGGCCCATCCCCCGTGGTGGCTGCTGATCGTCTTCGCCGCCGCCGCGGGCGCCGCCAGTGTGCTCGACCGTCTGCTCGAGCGGCGCCGCGAAATTCAGGTGAACGAGCAAACCGATCACTGACAAGTGCCGCCGGATCGGGTAGAAGGACTCAGGTGGAGAACGTGCCGCTGTCCCCGACCGCTGATCCAACGCTTCGGAGCGCGATGACGCGCCGGCTGCTGCGGCGTTCGGTCGCCACGGGCGAGATCAGCCTGCCCGCCGTACCCGGCTTGCTCGAGGCGTACGTGACGATGTGCGCCACCCTGTTCGCGGCGCTGGGCAGCGAATTCAGCGCCGAGCAGATCGACGAACTCCGCGCGATCCTGGACGAGCAGCTGACCGAGGCGTTCGGCGCGTCACCGCGCTCGGAGATCGTCATCTCGTATGAGGCCCCGGTGGGAACGGTGCTGAACTATCACGTCAAAAGCCGTTGGTGGACGGTCGAGGGCGCGTACGAGAACTGGATCGCCACCCGCGAACCGCCGTTGTTCGGATCCGAGCCCGACGCCCGGGTGTGGGCACTGGCGAGCGAAGCGGGCGATCCCCGCTCGTGTCCGATCCTGGACCTGGGTGCCGGAACCGGCCGCAACGCATTGGCGCTGGCGAGGCGCAGCCATGAGGTCGACGTGGTGGAGATGACGGCGTCGTTCGCCGAGAGCATCCGCGCCGCCGCGCAGAGCGAGTCACTGGCCGTCCGCGTGTTGCAGCGCGACATCTTCGCGACGCTGGAGGATCTGCGTCGCGACTACCGCCTGATTTTGCTGTCGGAGGTGGTGTCGGACTTCCGGTCGACGGATCAGTTGCGCGGGATCTTCGAGTTGGCCTCGCGCTGCCTGGCCCCGGGCGGTCGTCTGGTGTTCAACGCATTCGTCGCGCACCGCGATTACACCCCCGACGACGGGGCGCTCCAACTGGGCCAACAGTGCTACACCACGATCTTCACCCAACCCCAGATGGCGGCGGCGCTGGCCGGGTCGTCGCTGGCACTGGTGTCGGACGTGTCGGTCTACGACTACGAGAAGGACCATCTGCCTGCAGGCACGTGGCCGCCGACGAGCTGGTACGCCGAGTGGGTCAGCGGACAGGACGTGTTCGACGTTCCCCGCGATCAACGCCCCATCGAGATGCGGTGGCTGGTGTACGAAAAACCGGGCGCGCTGCCGGTATGACGCACCAAAATTAGCCAGTCTGTGCGTACGCAAATTTCCTCAGGCGCTCTTAAGGTACCGGCCGTGCTAATTGGGTTGGCCCGCAACGATTTTCTGGCCCCCACCCAGGTCATCAGGAATTTTCGCTAAAAAAAATTCTCAGGCGGCGTCTTTACCCTTATCAGCCTATTCTCAGGTATCGTTCTCCTAGCCGGTGCCGCAAACACGGATTAGGGAGACGGCATGCGACGGGCGTTGGGGCCATTCCTTACTACAGGAGTGGCACTCGTGGCGGCGACTGTGGTCGTGGCCAACCCCCTCGCGCCTCCATCCAGGGACATGCAGATCTCCACGACGCAGCTGTCCACCAGCCCCGATTTGCTCAGCCCGTCCGATAAATCCCTGCTCAGCGCGCTGACGCCGAAGTTGCCGAGTTCCGATATCGGTCCTGCGCTCGCACAGATCCTGGCCGCCCTGGCCGCGGACGCCGATCGCATCAGCCGCGAGGTCAGCTCGGCGATCAATCCGGAGCCGTCGATGGTCGCGGCCCTCCCCGAGCAAACTGCTTATCGGCCCGACCCTATAGGTTCTGGCTTCGTCGAGTCGGCCAACGCCACTCCTGCCCCATCCACCACAGGATTCGTCACGTCAGTCGTCAGTTCCGACGTGGTGCAGGCGCTCAACGGCCTGGTCTTGGACACCTCATATCTCGGCGGAAAAGTCGTCGAAGCGGCCTACGCCGTGGTGGCGGTGATCATCCGCGTTCCGCAATTCGTCGTGACCGCCGCCCTCGACCTGCTCAACGGCGACATCACCGGTGCGCTGGACACCGTCAAGGCCGCAATCCGGGCGTTCTGGGGTCCAGGGCTGATCATTCTCGACGGCATCAGGGACGTTCTGTACGGACGCCGGGCGCCGGCCATCCCGCCGCCCACCGCACTCAAGAAGCTGGTCGCCTCGGCGACTGCCGGCGCAGGGACCGAGGCCAAACCGGTCACCAGCGAGCCGGCCACCGATACCGCGACACCGGCTCCGTCCGGCCTGAACACCAAGGCCGGCTCCGCTCGTAAACCCGACACGACACCGACGGCGGCCAGCCTGCGGCCGACCATCACGAGCAAGTCGACCGATTCCAGCGACTCGGGCACGGGCTCGGCGACCCCGACCAAGGGCCGCAGCGAGAGCAAGGCGTCGACGGGGACGACACGCTCGACGGCGGGCTCGGCCCGGGACTCGAAGAGCTCCTCTTCCAGTTCTTCCAGCGGCGGCTCGTCGGCCGACTGACTCCCCAGGGCGGGCCGAACTGGTTCACCGCTCAAGCACCGGTCATAACTTCTGCCAACTCGCAGTTTCCCAGTTTGCTGTCAGGTAAGTTTCGCCTGGTCGGTACACCTCGGCGAAGGAGCCAGAAATGCCTACCGCTGTCACCTCGCTCTACCGGACCAGCATCGCGCTCGCGGGGGCGGGCGTCATTGCCGTCAGCCCGCTGATCCCCAGCCACAGCGCGCCCGTCACCTCGGTGCACCTACCCCAGATCCAGCTCACCGACTTGTCCGTCCCGGCGCTCGGCGCGATCCCCTACCAGATCGGCATCAACCTGCTCGGCGACATCCTCGCCGCGACCCCGATCCTGATCGGCAGCACCCAGCAGTGCGACACCTACTGCCTGGGACCGAATACTCCGGCGCCGTTGCCGACCTACGCGCCGTTCACCGGGTGGGGTCTGGTCGGGCTGGGCAAGGGGCTGATCAGCAGCCCTGTCGCGTTCATCGGCGCGCTGCAGGCCGGCCGAGACGTCGCCCAAGCTCTCGGCGTGGCACTGCTCGCGATTCAGGTGCCCATCACCAACACCTTCAGCCTGCTCACCGCATCGCGCATCCCCTTCGGCGGCTTCGAGCTGCAGGCCACCCTCGAACGAACCTTCACCGCATCCCAGGACGCCCTCGTCGCCGGGTATCAGATCGCCGCCCAGGCGCTGGTGCAAGGCCCGTTGACAGTGCTCGGCGGCGCCGTGGCCGGGGCGACGGCGTTCGCCTCGACACTGGCCCAAACCGGCGATGTCGTCACCGCATTGACCGCGGGCCGGGCACCGATCCAGCAGGCGGTCACCGCCGCGGCAAACGACCTCGCCTTCAAGATCGATACCGGACGAGCGCGGGTCTACGCCGACCTCATCGCCGGCCCCGGGGCCACCACCCGGCCGATCCCCACCGTGCCGGCCCCGAGCGGAGCGGCAAGCCGCCTGGCCAAGTCCACCACCACGAAGCCGGCCACAGCCGGCAGCGCCACGTCCACCGCCAAGAAGGGCGGGGTCGCCGGTTCGAAGCGCGCGCACAAGGCCGCCTCCGGCCGGTAGGTCTACTGCGCGGCTTTGGCCCATCGGCCGGCGTCACCGACGATGCCGACCGGCACCGCTCCGCTCAGGCTGACGTTCTGCACGCTCGGGCCCACTGCGACGATCGTGGTGTCCTGCAGGATCGGCAGGACCGTCGACATGTTCCACAGCCGCGGTTCGACCAGGTTGATGACGTCGTCGATCTTGGCCGAACCATCAAGGGCCGCTTCGATATTGGGCTGAATGCTGCGATCGCAGATCCCGGTCAAGTTCGACGGTGCCTGAACCAGCGCACCCGACTCGGGCGCGGGCGGCGGCGGGCTTGTCGGCGTCATGGTCGTGGTGACCGGCGACGGGCTGGACGAGGCCGTCGGCGACGGGCTTGCGGTCGTGCTGGTCGGAGCCGCCGTCGAGACGGGCGTCGCCTCCAGGGCCGGGCAGCCGTAGCGCGAGGCCAGCGAGGTGGCCAGGTCACCGCCGGCGGCATGCCAGCCGACGATGGCGTCGACGCGGTTGTTCACCAGCGCATCCCCGTAGAGCACCGGCGGATCGAGCGCCAGCACCGTCGCGGCGATGCCGACACTGCGCAACTGGTCGGCGGCGGTGTTGGCGACCGCAACCGACGTCGGGTCGTTGGCGGCCACGCCGATCACCAGCGACAGGATCTCGCCGTCCTTGCTGACCCGCCCGCGGGTGATCTCCGGCGGACCCGGCTGCGGCGTCTCGGTGCGCGACCCGGCCGACGGCGGCGACGGCACCGGCGACTCGGTGGGAGTCCGGTCGATCTGGAAGCCGACCTGCTCGAGCAGTGCCAGCGACCGCTGCATGCCCAGTGCCGGCGGTGCGGTGGGCACGTAGCCGGGATCGCTCGGCGAACGCACCTGCGCCTGCGCCAGGGTGACGGTGTTGTCGCTGCCGGCGCCGACCGCGGCCAGCAGATCCACGTCCAGCAGCCCCAGAATCGCTTTGCGGACAGCCGGATCCGACAATTTGGGCTCGTTCGCCCGCAACGTCAGCTGCATGACCCGAGGAGTGACGATCCGCGCGGTACGCACATCCGGGATGGCCGACAGCTGAGCGAACGCGGCAGCGCCACCGTGCACCTGCGCCACCTGGGTGTCGCCGTTGCGGATCGAGTCGGCCAGTGCGGCGGGCGCGCCGGCGCGGCGGAACAGGATCTGGTCGGGGTGCGCCGGCGGTCCCCAGAATCGGTCGTTGCGGGCCAGCAGGATCTCATCGCGCTGAGGGTCGATGTTGTCCACCCGGAACTGGCCGGCGGTCACCGGCATCGCGCGGGCCAGGCCGGCCGGGAACCCGCCCGGCACATCCTTGACGATGTGCGCGGGCAGCAGGTCGTTGAACAGCTCCCGCCACGCCGGGTACGGCTGCGCGAACGTCACCACCGCGGTCTTGCCGCCCTCGATCGACTGCACGCCGGTGATCAGGTCGTAGCCGGCGGGGTCGACCACGCCGGGCTGGCTGACCATCTGGCGCCACAGGTACCAGAAGTCGTCGGCGGCGATCGGGGCGTTGTCGGTCCACGACGCTTCGGGGCGGATCTTGTAGGTGACGGTGAACGGGTTCTGGTTGGTCACCTCCGCCGAGACCAGCAGCGTCGGGTCCATCTCCCAGCGGGAGCCGGTCGGCGTCGCCGGATCCGGGACCGGGCGAAACGAGCTGGGCAGCACCAGCGCACTGATCGCGGCGTTCACCGGCGACTGGTCGGAGAGCAGGTGCGGGTTGAACCCGGCGCCGATCGAGTCGATGCCCATGATGATCTGAGTTGGCCGGGCCGGTGGCGGCGGGGGCACGTTCGTCGTCTCGGTGCTCTGCGGAGCCGGCGGCGGGCTGACCGTGCAAGCGGCCGTGACCAGCACGGACAACAGCACAGCCAGCACTCGAAGGCTGCGCAGTCTCCTCGGCACGCCCCTCAGAGTAGCGATAGGTCGCAGGTCAGCCCCTGGCCTTGGCCCGGGATTTCGCCCGCGCCCGACTCGTGGCGTCGAGCTCGACCTTGCGCACCCGCACGATCTCCGGCGTCACCTCGACGCACTCGTCCTCGGCGCAGAACTCCATGGCCTGTTCGAGGCCGAGCTCCAGCGGCCGGGCGAGTGTCTCCATCACGTCAGCGGTGGAGGACCGCATGTTGGTGAGCTTCTTCTCCCGGGTGATGTTGATGTCGAGGTCCTCGGCGCGCGGATTGATTCCGACGACCTGGCCTTCGTAGGTCTCCTGCCCGGGCTCGACGAAGAACTGCCCACGGTCGGCGAGCTGGATCATCGCGAACGGGGTGATCTGACCGGAGCGGTCGGACACCAACGAGCCGGTGTGCCGGGCCCGGATCTCCCCCGCCCACGGTCGGTACCCGTCGAACACCGCGTTGGCGATTCCGGTGCCGCGGGTCAGCGTCAGGAAGTCGGTGCGGAATCCGATCAGGCCGCGGCTGGGCACGATGAAGTCCATCCGCACCCATCCGGCTGCGTGGTTGGCCATCTCTTCCATGCGGCCCTTGCGGGCGGCCATCAGCTGGGTGATGGCGCCGACGAACTCCTCCGGGCAGTCGATGGTCATCGCCTCGAACGGCTCGTGCAGCTTGCCGTCGATGGTGCGGGTGACCACCTGCGGCTTGCCGACGGTCAGCTCGAAACCCTCGCGGCGCATCTGCTCCACGAGCACCGCCAGTGCCAGCTCACCGCGGCCCTGCACTTCCCAGGCATCCGGGCGGCCGACGTCGACGACCTTGATCGAGACGTTGCCGACCAGTTCGGAGTCCAAGCGGCTCTTGACCATTCGCGCTGTGAGCTTGTGGCCGGACACCTTGCCCGCCAGCGGCGAGGTGTTGGTGCCGATGGTCACCGAGATCGCCGGCTCGTCGACGGTGATCCGGGGCAGCGCGTGCGCGTGGTCGGGGTCGGCGAGGGTGTCGCCGATCATGATCTCGGGGATGCCGGCCACGGCGACGATGTCGCCGGCGACGGCTTCCTCGGTAGGGGTGCGTTCGACGCCTTCGGTGACGAGCAGCTCGGTGATCTTGGCGTTCGTGATCACCGGGTGGCCGTCGACCTCGCGCATCCAGGCCACCTGCTGGCCCTTCTTGAGGCGGCCCTTGTAGATGCGGATCAGCGCGAGCCGGCCCAGGAACGCCGAGGCGTCCAGGTTGGTCACCAGCGCCTGCAGCGGCGCCTCCGGATCGCCCTGCGGCGGCGGAATGTGCTCGAGCAGGACGTCGAACAGCGGATCGAGGTTCTCGCCGTCGGGGTTCTCACCGTTGGCGGGCTGGGTGGTGCTGGCGATGCCGGCCCGTCCCGAGGCGTACAGCGTCGGCAGGTCCAGTGCTTTCTCGGCGGCCGCCTGCGCTTCCTCGTCGAGATCGGAGGCGACGTCGAGCAGCAGATCGTGGCTTTCCTCGACGACCTCGGCGATCCGGGCGTCGGGACGGTCGGTCTTGTTGACCACCAGGATCACCGGCAGGTGCGCGGCGAGCGCCTTGCGCAGCACGAACCGGGTCTGCGGCAGCGGGCCCTCGGAGGCGTCCACCAGCAGCAGCACACCGTCGACCATCGACAGGCCGCGCTCCACCTCACCGCCGAAGTCAGCGTGACCGGGGGTGTCTATGACGTTGATCACTGTCATCGTCCCGTCGGGGTTATGACGATGCACGGCGGTGTTTTTCGCCAGGATCGTGATGCCCTTTTCTTTCTCCAGGTCACCGGAATCCATCAAGCGTTCGATGGTGTCGTCACCACGGTGGGTCAAGGCGCCGGACTGCCGCAACATGGCGTCCACCAGCGTGGTCTTGCCGTGGTCGACGTGCGCCACGATGGCGACATTGCGGAAGTCTCGGTTGTTCACGGCCCTGATTCTCGCAGCGCAGGTGCCCTTTTGCGAAAACGAGGAAGCACCAGCAGCGCCGCGCCGAGGAAGCACAGCGCTCCGAAGAAGGTTCCCAGGTTCGCTACCAGCGCGTCCTCGGTGATTCCGGTTCGCCGCACGAATGCGCCCACCGCGGAGACACCGAACGCGATCGAGCCGATCATGTTGATCCACTCCGCCTGCCAGTCGCGCGAACCGAGCGCGATCAGCCCCACCGCGATCGTGGCCGCAGCCACCCCGAGCGCCGCGCTCACCAGGAAGGCGACCGACCCCAACGCGTCCGGCGTCCACACGTAGTGCCGGCGCACCCCGGTCGCGTGCGCCCACACCGCGGCACCGGTACTGATGTTGAACAGCACCGTGCCCGCGAATTGGATTGCCGCCGAGAGCCATTCGAGCTTCCAGGGCGGTGTGGCGAGAATCAGTTGCATCCAGGCCGCAGCGGTGAAGAAGCAGGAGCCGGCGAAGCAGAGCCAGTTGGCGGCGCCCGCACCGGCAACGGCGGAGAAACCGGGAACGGTCGCTGCGGCGAAGAACGCCGAACCCACCGCGAACAGCCAACATTGCCGCGAAAGTGTCGCCAGCGTCCCCACGTACGGCATTCCAACAGGCTTTCCACACCATTCGCAAACTCGGCGGAGTTACCGTGAATGCATACCGTCAAAGGAGGTTCGGACATGACGGTCTATGAAGTTCTCACTGTTGCCCTCATCGTGGTGCTCGGCACAGCGGCCACCGCCGCCATCTATCTCGGGCTGCTCAACTGGATCGGTGCGGCGTACGTCGTACGGTGTGCGGGTTGCCGTCACCTGACGGTCTCGTCGGATCGCCGGCAGCCGGAGACGTGCCCCCACTGCCGCCACCCCGTCCTCATGCACCCGGTGCATGCCGCGCATCACCCGCGGCAGTTCGCCGATGTGCGGGTCGCGGGTGACGCCCTCAAGTACTAGGGGTAGGACAGCAGCAGGATGACGCGCCCGCCCGGCGGTGCCGCGCCGAACACGTCCGGGTCGAAGCCGTAATACGTGCGCTGGTCGTCGGTGATCTGGTCGATCACCTTGCCGGTGGCCTTCAGCCGGCCGTCGCCGGTGTGCTGCATGACGCCGCGGAAGTCGGGCACCGACATCGATTCCGCGAGCAGCAGCGCCTGCCCTCCGGCGTCGAGGTCGACGAGGATCCCGGCCCCGGCATAGTTGTTGCCGCCGCGTCCGGTACCGCGAGGCGCCCAGTACTGCGGGGCCGACGCCGGTGTGCCCCGCACCCGGCGATAGTCGCCGACGTGGTCCCGGCCGTCCGCAACGGTCACCTCGGGCAGCCCCGCGATGGTGCGTTTCTCGGCGATCCACATCCAGCCCAGCGGGATGCAGACGATGGCGTACATCAGCACCACCAGCATCAGCACCGGTTTCCAGGCGATCTCCCAGCCCAGCCTGCGTGCCGACACCCGCAGACCGGACAGCTGATCGTCGAGCTGACGTCGACCGAATCGCAAGACGTACCAGGCCAATACCCGCGCCAGCGCCATGCAGCCGAGAATGATCAGACCGACGATGCCGGTGATGCGCCAGTAGAAGGTGCTGTCGCCCTGATTGGTGGTGGCCGCGACCATGACCGCCGGGATGGGTGCGGTGAGCAGGAGCAGCAGCGCGTACGACGGGTGGCTGCTGAGGTAGACGTAATCGACCCGGGCTTGATTGTTGGCGGCGTACACCGTGACGTCGCCGACGTCGGCGTGCACCACCGGCGCCCACGAACCCTTCACGATTCTGGGTTTGAGCAGTGTGCGCACGAAGAAGAAGCCGGCGATCAGGGCGACGACCAGCGCTCCCCAGAAGGCGCCGGGCATCGACTCCCCCGTGCCCGGCACGCCGAGCGCGCCGTGAATGTCGATGGCCTTACCGATGAAGAATGCCAGCGGCATCGCGAAAAACAGTTCCAGCAGCCAGATTTGGATGAGTTGCGGAACCCGGGACCCGATCCAGTCGAACGCCAGGACGCGCTGCCAGACGAACCGGAGCACGCTCACGACGGTTCCTCAGCGGAAAACCGGTGCGGTCGGCGTGAATTCGACTTCCATGGCCTCCAACCCGCTGACGAAATTCGCCGGCCGCAGCGGGAGCTCCGCACCGTCGGCCAACCGCAGATCCGGTAGCCGGGCCAGCACCCGGCGGGTCATCGCGGTCAGCTCCAGACGGGCCAACTGGTTGCCCAGGCAGAAATGGGTGCCGAAGCCGAAGCTGACGTGGTTGTTGGGATTGCGGTCGATGCGGAAGGTATCGGGATCATCGAAGACCGTCTCGTCGAAGTTGGCCGATTCGAACAGCAGCAGGATCTTCTCGCCCTGGTGCAGCGCCGTGCCGTGAAAGTCGGTGTCGGTGGTCAGAGTTCGGCACATGTTCTTGATCGGTGAGGTCCAGCGCAGCATCTCCTCGACCGCCCCGGGCAACAGGTCGGGGTCGTCGCGCACCGCCTGCCACTGCTCGGGATGTCGGCTCAGTTCGGCGGTTCCGCCGGACAGCGTGTGCCGGGTGGTCTCGTCACCGCCGATCAGAATCAGCAGGGTCTCGGCGTAGATCTGCTCGTCGGTGAGCTGCTGACCGTCGACGTCGGCAGCGATCAGCACGCTGACCAGATCGTCGGCGGGTTCGCGGCGGCGCTGCGCGACGAAGCCTGCCATGAACTCGTTGTAGGCGGTCAGTGCGGTGGCCGCGGCCAGCAGCGACTCCTCGGTGGCCACCGAACTCAGCGCCACCACCATGTCGTCGGACCACCCCAGCAGGGTGTCGCGGTCCTCGGGGGCCACCCCGAGCATGTCGCCGATGACCGCCATCGGTAGCGGCGCGGCCAGGTCGCGGACGAAGTCGCAGGAACCGCGTTCGCACACCGCGTCGATCAACGTATCGCACAGCGCGTCAATGGATTTCGCCTTGTCCCGGACCCGCTTGCGGGTGAACCCGGCGTTGACCAGCTTGCGCCGCAGCAGATGCTGCGGGTCGTCCATGTCGATCATGTGCGGCAGCGGCGGGGTCGTCGGGCGGATCCCGCCCGCGTTGGAGAACAGTTCCGGCTGCCGCTCGGCGTCGATCACCGCGCGGTACGTCGCTGCGGCGGCCAGGCCGTTGCGGTCGCGGAAGACCGGCTGATGGGCACGCATCCAGCGATACGCCTCGCGGGCCTGGCCGCTGGCGTAGAACCGGCCGTCGGTGAGATCAACGTCGGCGGTGACGTCCGTGAGCACGCCCCAGATCATAGGGCGGCCGGCTCACCCGCCAAGGCGTTTCGCCAGCTCCGGCAGCCACGCCCGGTCAGCGGGCACCCAGGCCAGCGATTCCAGCTCGGCGGCGCTGACCCACCGCAGGGCACGGTGGTCGTGCGGGTGCAGGGCCCCGCCGGTGTGGGTGACGAGGTAGGCCCGCAGGATCATCGACTCACCGATCGGCACGTCGGCGCCGAGACGTTCCCCGACGACGACGTCGACCCCGAGTTCTTCATTGAGCTCCCGCACCAGCGCGTCGGCTTCGAGCTCGCCCGGCACGACCTTCCCGCCCGGCAGCTCCCACAGTCCCGCCAGGTCGGGCGGACGCTGTCGCTGGGCGACCAGAAGCGTCGCGCCGGAGATCAGCGCTCCGGCGACGACGATCTGGGCGGCCATGGCGTGCAACGGTATACGGTCACGCCGCCCGTGACCCGGTTACCCGAGGCTGGCGTTGACGACCGTGAGCTCGTACTTGCTGGTCTTCCAGGACGACAGGAAAGCAGCCAGTGAGACCTCCATGCCGGCGCCCATCGGCTCGTCCTGAGCGTTGGTCGCCGAACTGTCGTTGACCGTCACGACGCCGCGCTTGAGATCAACGGCGATCACCACGATCTCGTGGTCGAGGTCGGTGTAGTTCGGGTTGGCCGACTCCGACGAGTTCGGGATCGCATTCCACATCAGGGACGCGGAAACGGTCACCATGGTCGCGTTGCCGTAGGCGAGGTTCGCCTGGAGATCACCCATGGCGTCCGGGCTGTCGTCGTAATGCGTGGTGTTCGCGGTCAGCCCGAACTCCTTGGCCATCAGCGCCACCGCGTCCTTCACCGCGACACCGTCGGCCGTGTTCTCGTCCAGATACATCTTCGCGCCAGGCCGGACCACACTGTTGGTGGCCTGAGCCAGTCTGACCATGTCGATCTCGGTCGGCCGCTCGCGTCCCCCGGTTGCCTGCGCGATCGCCGCCCCGGTGGCGTTGAGCGTGCAGTTCTCGTAGCTCTGGTTGACGATCGCGTATTCGGAGTTGGACGTCAGCCCGTAGACACCGTCGCCGAGCACCTTGACGGTGAACGTCTCCTCGACGGTGTCGGGCTTGGCCAGTCCCAGCGCAATGGCCAACTGGTGCAGCGTGACCTGCACCAAGCCCAGCGGTCCGGACAGCTGAGCACCGGCACCGTTGTCGGCGACGATCGTGAAGCTATCGGTCACGCCCGGCGTGACCAGTGCCGAGTTGGGCGTGTAGGTGTAGGTCCCGGTCTCCGGATCGAAGTTCGTCAGCTCGCCGTACTTGGGTCCGGTCCCGATCGAGTAGGTGACCTTGTAGCCGTTGTGGCTGACCCCGTCGAGGCGCCCGTTGATGGCGCCGGTGGCCTGGTCC
This sequence comes from Mycolicibacterium rhodesiae, assembly GCF_002086695.1. Classification (GTDB taxonomy): domain Bacteria; phylum Actinomycetota; class Actinomycetes; order Mycobacteriales; family Mycobacteriaceae; genus Mycobacterium; species Mycobacterium rhodesiae. Next base: position 77,801 of record NZ_MVIH01000011.1, on the reverse strand, counting down.
TGGGGATCGGTCTCGTTCGAGAAGGTGGGCGAGCTGTTGAAGAAGATGTAGTTGAGCCGGTCGACCAGACCGGACCACAGCGACTGCAACGTGGGCTGTGCCGATGCCGAGGCGAACGCCGTCGGCGCAGCCGCGGTGAGCCGGGCCGCGCTCGCCGATGCCGCGGCGGCGGAAGGAGTTCCGGGCTGCCCGGCCGTGCCGTTCGGGCCGCTGTCGGCCCGGGGTCCGTCCTGGCCGGCCTCGCCGCCCTGGCCGCCCTGGCCGAAGTCGCCGCCCGTGCCGCCGTTGGGTCCGCCGGCGCCGCCATTGCCGCCGTCACCGCCGCCACCACCGACAGCAGCGGTGCCGTTCTCCACAGTGTTGCCACCGGTTCCGCCCGTGCCGCCGGCACCGCCCGCGCCACCGTCGGCGCCGTCTTGCGTGGTGCTGCCGGCCCCGCCGGATCCACCGTCGCCGCCGCGACCTCCGGTGCCCGCGGCGCCGCCGGTGCCGTATCCATAACCGCCGGCACCACCGTTGCCGCCGACACCACCGATGCCGCCTTCACCCGCGGGATTGATCGCGGTCGCCGCGCCGCCGTCACCGCCGGCGCCGCCCTGGCCGCCGGTGCCGCCGCTGCCGCCGGTCGCGGTCGTGTCCGTGCTCGAGCCACCCCAGCCGCCGAGGCCGCCGGCGCCACCCGCACCGCCGGCACCTGCCGCACCGGCGCTGCCATTCGACGCGAAGACGAAGAAGTACCGGCCGACGCCGCCGCTGCCACCTGCGGCTCCCCCGTCACCGCCACGTCCGCCCGTTCCGCCTGCGCCACCGGGCACGCCGTCACCGACGCTGACCGATTCGGCGCTCGTCACGTTGTAGCCCTTGCCGCCGCTGCCGCCGGTGCCGCCGGAGCCGCCGGAGCCACCGTCGCCGCCCGCACCGAAGATGAGGCTGCCGTTACCTCCGTTGCCGCCGGAGCCGCCCTTCTCACCGGGCGCACCGTCAAGTCCGTCAATGCGATTGATCACGCCGTTGCTGCCGGGGGTGCCGCTCTGGCCGACGCCACCGTCACCGCCTCCGCCGCCGGCGCCCACAACTGACAGCAGCCCGACGTTGCCGCCGTCGCCGCCGTTGCCTCCGCCGTGACCGCCCACGCCGCCGTCGCCGCCGTTGCCCGCCCAGAGACCGCCGGTGCCGCCGTCACCGCCCCGCCCACCGAGGTAGACGCCGTCGCCCTGGTCTGGGCTGTTGCCGCCCGCACCGCCGTCGCCACCGTTCGCGAAGATCGCCAGCGCGCCACCGTTTCCTCCGGCGCCGCCACGCCCGCCGGTCGCGGCGTCACCGCCGACCCCGCCCTTGCCGCCGGTGCCGTAGATCGACATCAACCCGGTGTTGCCGCCGTGCCCGCCGACGCCTCCGGTGCCGGCCTCGGGTATCGCCGCACCGCCGGCACCACCGGCACCGCCGTTGCCTGCCAGCAGACCGCCGGCCCCGCCGCGACCACCTGTGCCGCCCGTTCCGCCCGCGATCACGGAGTCGGCGGCTTGCCCGCCGTCACCGCCCTGGCCGCCGACACCGAACAGGCCCGCAGAGCCGCCTGCGCCACCGGTCGCGCCGGCCGACACGATGTCGGCGCCCTGGCCACCGGCGCCACCGTTACCGGCGATCATCCCGCCGGAGCCGCCCTTGCCGCCCCGGCCTGCGTTGACCGCGGCGATGCCGTCGCCACCCGCGCCACCGTTGCCGAACCATCCGGCAGCGCCACCGTTGCCACCGTTGAAGCCATTGCCGCCGTTGCCGAAGGCGCCACCGTTGCCGCCGCGGCAAACCTTGCCGCCGGTGCAGGTGTCGACCGTCCAGGAGTAGCCGTTGCCGACGATGATCCCGCCATTGGGATGCTCAGCAGTTCCGTTGCCGAAGAAGAAGTTGACCACCGCATCCGGGGTCGGCATCGCCGCCGCCGCCTTGGGCAAGGTGGACTTGGCCTTCACCGTGGACTTGACGGTGGTGTCCACTTGGTCGGCGGCAGGTTCGGTGACCGCGCCGGCCGGCGTCGCAACGCGCGCGCTGGACGACTTGCTCGCCGCCGATCCGCTCGGCGACTTCAGCCGCGTCTTCGGGCCATGCTGACCGGTGGATTTCGTTGCACCCGTTGGTGATGACGCACTCGACGTGCTCGGGCCCTTGCCGCCGGCCGAGCCGGTGGCGTCGGCGGCGGCCGTCGCCGGCGTCGACGCCAGCGCCGCACCCACACCCAGCGTGATCGCCGAGGCACCCAGCCAGGCCAGCACGCGGGCGTCAGGCTTCGGCACACCCAGGCCGCCGAACTCCACGGGCAGCGCCCGCAACCAGAAAGGCCGCCGGAGATCCGGACGGCCGTCGGTGATCGTGGACATGGCAGTGGAAATCATCAGCGCCCCCGAGTCGCTTGTGCGATTTGCTTGGATGCCGGCCTACGCGTCGCGAACGACAGGTCGAGCAACTTTGGCAACCTAACATCCAAATGAGAGTCGAGTCCCGAATTTGAGACAGATGTCCCTGATTTTCTTTCGGTCTTCCGTCAGCGTTCAGACCGGAGAAGACTCGCGGTATGGCCGTGCTGACCGATGAAGACGTGAACTCCGCTGTCATGAAGCTCGACGGCTGGGAGCATGCCGAGGGTGCGCTGCGCCGTTCGGTGAAGTTCCCGTCGTTCCTGGACGGGATCGAGGCAGTGCGCCGGGTCGCCGAACACGCCGAGCGCAAAGACCATCATCCTGATATCGATATCCGTTGGCGCACAGTTACTTTCGTGCTGGTGACGCACTCCGAGGGCGGAATCACCGACAAGGATGTGCAGATGGCCGCCGATATCAACGAGCTTCTCGGCGAGGTGTAGCCGCGATCCAGGCCAGCGTGGCCAACGTCGCCACGGCGTAGATCAACCCCGCCCACGCCAGGTACCAGGGGCGGCCGATCTGCCAGATCGTCGGCTGGGCGAAGCTGAGCAGCCACGGCACCCCGATCACTGTCAGTGCCAGCCAGCCGTAGCCGAGCACCTTGGCGCCCAATCGATTTCGCCACGGTCCCTGTAGGAGCCAGATCATCAGCGGCACCAACCACACCCAGTGATGAGTCCACGAGATCGGCGAGATCAACAAACCGAAGAGCTGCACCACCAATAGACACCCCAGCCGGTCCGAGTCCAGCGCGCGCCACGCCAGGACCGCCAGCACCGCGGTCACCGCGATCGCGGCCAGCACCGCCGGTCCGTAACCGGCATCGTGGCCGAGGATGCGGGAGATCGCGCCGCGCCATGACTGGTTGAACGAGGTTCCGATCGGGCCGACGCGCCGGGCGTCACCGAGTAGATCGGTGAAGTAGAAGCGGGCCTGCTGACCGATCACCGCCACCGAGAGCCCGACGGTGCCTGCGAACACCACCGCGGAGAAGACCGCCGCGCCCCAGCGGCGCATGCCCAGGAAGTAGAGCCCGGTCACGGCCGGCGTCAGCTTGATGCCTGCCGCGAGCCCGACCAGCAGACCCGACAGCCACCAGCGGCTGCTGTAAGCCGCCCAGAGGACCGCCAACACCAGGATCACGTTGATCTGGCCGTAGTCGAAGTTGCTGCGCAGTGGTTCGAGCCAGATCGCGACGGCCGTCCACAGCATCGCGACGCCGCGGCCATCGGTCGCTGGCGTGCCCAGAAGCCGCTGGCTGACTCGGACCACGCCGTAGAGCGCGGCGATGATGCCCAGCTGCCAGCAGAACGCGACCACTCCGAACGGCAGCAGGTGCAACGGATAGAACACCAGCGCCGCGAACGGGGGGTAGGTGAACGGCAGCGGGAAGTCGGGGGTCTGGTCGGCGTAGACGTAGGAGTACAGCGTGCCGGGGTGGGCGAGCGCTCCGGCGCCGCCGAGATAGACGTGCAGGTCGACGAAGTTGGCGCCGTTGGGCGCCAGGTAGGTCCACCCCAGCCGCGCGGCCACGCTGACGATCAGCAGAACCGGGGCCAGCCAGACTGGCCGCGCCCGGGCCTTCGTGTCCACGTGGCGACTGTAGCGACGCTCCCAACTTCGGCGCGCTAACCGGGGCTGTACACCGGTTATCGCGCCGAACTTCGAGCGGGCCCACACGGGCTCGGGCATCACACAAGACCATCACTGCCGTAACGGTTGAATAAACACCACACGTGTCACTTGAGTAACTCTAGTAACGGACTACCTTCGGGTTAGACCTGCACTCGAGGGATTGGGATGACCATGTCACGTAGATCAAAGTTATTCGCCGCCAACATAATTGGTGCTGCCGGGCTGTGCTCGGTCGCGCTCGCACTGAGCCCGTCGGCTGGCGCCGACCCCGGTGTCTCGCCGGCTGTTCCCGGCGTGCCCGCGCTGAACATGTTGCAGCAGTTCGTCACGAACCCGGCCAGCGCCGCGGCGATCCTGCAATCCGCCGCGACCGCACTGGGCGGCGCGTCGGCGCTCACCGGCGCACCGTCGACGTTGCCGGTCTCGCCGATCGGCGGCGCTCCGGCCACCGCCACGCTGCCGGGCATGCCTGCTCCGGCCGCGCCCGCGGCCGCACCGGCGGCTCCCGCCCCCGGCGGGATCACCGGAGCGGTCGCCCCGCTGCTGAACCAGCTCGGCGTGCCCGGCGACCTGGCCAACCTGACGCCGTCGGATGTGCCGTTCCCGGTCAAGGTCGGCGACAACCTGGCGGTCGGCAGCCCGGCGCCAGTGGCCCCTGTGGCCACCGCGGTCGCCGGACCTGCCGGTGTACCGCCGGCCAGCGCGCCGGTCGCGCCGACCACACCGGGTGGCGCCGGCCTCGGCCAGCTGCTGCCGCTGTCCGCTCTGCCCTGACCAACCACCACCCGATGAGGGAGTTCACCGTGCCGCAGATCGCCAAGCCGGCTCTTCTGCTGACCACTGCCGCGTTCGTGGCCGCGACCAGCCTGGCGTTCAGCCCGGTCGGGGCCGCGGACCCGGCCATCCCGCTGGACCCCGGTCAGCTGCCCGGCCTCGACGCCATGCAGATGCTCGGACCGGTCGTCCAGCAGGCCGCGGGGAACCCCTCATCGGCGCAGTCGCTGCTACTCGCGGCTGCTTCACAACTCGCTGGTGGTGCCACCACGCCGGGCGGCTCGGCGGCACTGGCCCAGCAAGTGACCAAGTTCGTGCAGGATGGCGGGGCCGCAGGCCCGTCGGCCGCATTGCCTGCGGCGGCTGCCCCCGCCGCCCCCCAGGCGCTCGGCGTCGCACACGGCACCACGCCGCTGATGACGCCGGGCACGGGTAACGGCCCCGCTCCCCTGCCTGAACACCTGCCCGACGGCGCCGCGCCCAGCTCGATCTTCGGCACCGAAGCACACCTGCCGGTCGGCATCGACCCTGCGCATGCGGTCGGTCCTGCTCCGGAGGCGATGCCCGAGGTGCCCACCCCGGTGACCGTGGTGAATCCGGCCGCGCCGCCGACCCCGTCGGCGACGCCTGCCGGTAATTCGGTCAACGTTGCGACACCGGCCCCGGCGCCCGCGGCGGCGACCCCGCCGAACTACGACCCGGCCACCCCGCCCACCCAGGACTTCATGTATCCGTCGATCAGCAACGGGTGTCTCAAGGACGGTGGCAATGTGATCGCCACCGCGATCTCCGTGGCGGGTCCGGCCAAGATCCCGACCCCGGGTCCGGCCGCCGGGCAGACCGCCTACGTCTTCACCGCGGTCGGCACTCCCGCCCCGGCCGCCGAGCAGAAGCTTCCGCTCAACGTCACCTGGGTCAACCTGACCACCGGCAAGTCGGGCAGCGTCACGCTGAAGCCGAACCCGGACATCAACTCCGCGGGCCCGACCACGCTGACCGCCATCGCCGACACCGGCTCCGGCAGCATCATGTCGACGATTTTCGGCCAGGTCACCACTGTCGACAAGCAGTGCACCTTCATGCCGACAATCGGTTCGACCGTCGTGCCATGATGCGCGAAAAGCCGCGCTAGGGTTGGGGATCGGCATTCCAACCCGACGGGGGTCGGTACCACATGGAGACGCTCGACCCGCTTGACGCGATGATGCTGACGGCTGAGCTGATCTCCAGCCCGATGCACGTCGCCGTCGCGCTGATCATGACCCCGCCGGCCGGCACCTCGAGCACGGCGTTCGTCGACGAGCTCTACGACCAGGCCCTGACCGCCGCCGACCCGGTCGACCCGCGGCTGCGCCGGCGTCCGTACCGCGGCGTGGACACCGGCGGCTTGTGGGTGTGGCGCGAGGTGGACGAGTTGGACATGCGCCACCACGTGCGTCGGCTTACCGTGGCGCCCGATGCGGGCATGACGGAACTCTGGGAGCTGGTGTCGGAGTTGCACGCTGAGCCGCTCGACCGGTCGGCACCGATGTGGATGGCATATCTGATCGACGGGCTCGAGGGCGGCCGGCTCGCCCTGTACATCAAGATCCATCACATCGTGATCGACGGGGTCGCGGGCATGAAGATGATCGCCGACTCGCTGTCGGAAGATCCGGACCGGCGCGACATGCCGCCGTTCTACGCCGACGCCACGTCCCCCGAACCGCCCCGCCGCCGCGGCCTCAATCCACTGTCGGTGGTGCGTGACGTCGCGGGTGTCGCGGCGTCCGGATTGAATCTGGCCCGCAACGTCGCATCGGCGGAAGTGACAAACCTGGTCGGCGGGCTGATCACGCCCACGATCGCGGCGCCGTTCGGCGCGCCGCACACCCGGTTCAACACCAAGCTGGGCCACCAGCGCGCCTTTGCGGCAACCAGCTTGGACCACAACAGAATTCGAGCTATCCAGCACGCAGCAGGTGTCACCGGCAACGACGTCGTGACGACGTTGGTCGCCGGTGTGCTTCGGGAGTGGCTGACCGCGCAGGACGAACTGCCCGAGCAGTCGCTCGTGGCGCTGTGCCCGGTGACTGTGCGCGACCGCGACGCGACCGCCGGCGACAACGGGCACGGCAACCAGTTCGGCCTCGGGCTGTGTCCGCTGGCCACTAATCGCGACGACCCCGCGGAGCGGCTACGGCTGGTGCACGAGGCGATGGCGGGGGTCAAGCACCAGGTTGCGGCGCGGGGCCCGGGCGCAATGCTGATGGTCCTGATGCCGTCAGTCGTACCGACGGCGCTGGGACCGCTGCTGCCGTTCAGCTCGTGGGTGCGGCCCAGTTACAACCTGCCGATCTCGAATGTGCCGGGGCCGCCCAGGCGGAGTTACCTCAACGGCGCGAGCGTCGACGAGATCTACCCCGTGTCAGTGGTGTACGACGGCATGGCGCTCAACGTGACGTTGTGCTCCTACGCCGACCAGATCGGCGTCGGCTACATCGCCGACCGTGAGGTGATGGCCGACGTCGACCAGCTCATTCCGCTGACCGAAACCGCGCTCGCGGAACTCGAGGCCGCCGTCGGGGTGGCCTGATCGCATCGAGATAGAACCGAGGGCGAATATCTCGGCGAATCGTCGCTCTCAGTTCTGACTCGATGAAGTGCCTAGTAGGCCATGAACAGGATTTCGTCCCGGCCGTAGTCCATGCCGGGGTGCGCTGCGGCGAGGTGCTGCTTGGTGAGGTCGACGAGTTCGTCCTCGTCCTTGGCGCTGATCGCTTCGCCACACGGGCAGTTGATGTGAGTCTTCATGGTTCCTCCTGGTTATTTCTTCGCTGCGGCCTTCATCTTCTTCTTGTACGCCCTGACTTCCTCCAGCGACCCCTTGTCGACCACATCGGCGATCGACATGTGAGTGCCGGCCTTGCCGTAGTCGCCGGCCGCCTCGCGCCAACCCGTCGGGGTGACGCCATACTGCTTGCCCAGCAGGGCCAGGAAGATCCTGGCCTTCTGCTCACCGAAGCCGGGCAGCGCCTTCAGCCGGCGCAGCACCTCGGCGCCGTCGGGATCGCCGTCGAGCCACAGCTGGGCGGCGTCGCCGTCGTAGCGGTCGACGATCTCGCGGGCCAGGTCCTGAACACGTTTGGCCATCGATCCCGGAAATCGGTGCACGGCAGGAGTTTTGGAGAATTCTTGAGTGAACTGCTCGGGGTCGCAGTCGGCGATCAGCCGGGGGTCGATGCCGCCGATCCGCTCGGCGATCTTGCGGGGCCCGGCGAACGCCGTCTCCATCGGTATCTGCTGATCCAGCAGCATCCCGGTCAGCAGGGCGAACGGATCCTCGCTCAAAAGCTCGTCCGACGCGGGATCTCCGGTGAGCTGCAGTCTCGCCATGGCGACAGTCTAGGACGACGATCGGATCGGTTCGGGTATCCGGGCCGCTCAGGTGTGCGATCGTGAACGGCATGAGACGGGTGATTGCTCCTGCGGTCGCGGCGGTCGTGACCGCTCTCGCCTTGGCCGGCGCCGCGCACGCGATACCGGACCAGGGCACCCCCGAATTCGACCTGTACATGCAGGGCCTGGCCCGCAACGGCTACAACCTGAATCCCGACACCGCCTGGCGCGTCGCACACCAGGCGTGCATCGGCGGCATACCGGGATACATCGGCCTGGAGCTTGCCGCCCAAGGCGTGATCGGTCCCGGAGCGCAGGAGCGGGTGTTCGACGTAGCCCGGAAGTACGCCTGTCCCGTCCAGTAGGCGAGGCGCCGAGATGTCGGGAGCGGTAGCGCTCGCGCTGGCGGTCGCGCTCGCCGCGGTCGCATCGATCGTCGGCGCGATCGCCGTCCTGACCCGCAGCGTGGTCACCACACCGGCCGAGCGGACCGTGCACGCCGCGCTGCACACCGCCTCGCTGGCGGCACGCTCTCTGCGTAAGGGTTTGGACGCCGACTCGGCAACCGGCGCCGCTCCGCACCTGCGCGGCCTCACCGGCTCCGACGGTGTCGCGCTGTACGACGGGGATACCGCCCTTCTGGCGCTCGATCCGCCCGAGGCCGCGTTGTGGACGCCGGCCATCCTCGAGGTCTGTCACCACACGGCCCGGGACGCGATAGCCGGGCAGCGCCGCGTGCTCGCCCGCGACCAGATCCCCGCCGTGGTGGCCCAGCCGCTGCTCGACGACGACGGCGTGGTGATCGGCGTGCTCGTCGTCGTCAACACCGCTGAACCCTCGCCGGGCATGCTGGGTGCGGTCGCCGAGGTCGCGCGGTACGCCGCCAGCCAGCTCGAGCTCGCCGAACTCGACGCATCGCGGGCCCGCCTGGACCGGGCCGAGGTGCTCGCGCTGCGGGCCCAGATCAGCCCGCACTTCATCTACAACGCGCTCAACACGATTGCCTCGTTCGTCCGGACCGATCCCGATCGGGCCCGCGACCTCATCCTGGAGTTCGCCGACTTCACCCGCTACTCGTTCCGCTCCGCGGGCCCTTACACGGTGCTCGCCGACGAGCTGCGCAACATCGATCGCTATCTGACCCTCGAACGTGCCCGGTTCGGGCCCAACCTGTCGGTGACTCTGCAGATCGCTCCCGAGGTGCTGACCGTCGTGGTGCCGTTCCTCGCGTTGCAGCCGCTGGTCGAGAACGCCGTGCGCCACGGCCTGGCCGGACGGCAGGGCGGATCGATCGAAATCATCGCTCGCAACGAGGGTTCCGACTGCGTCATCAGCGTGGAGGACGACGGCGTCGGCATGGATCCGCACGCCCTGCGCTCCGGGCACGGCGACGTGCTGGGCGACGGGGAGCAGACCGCCCACGTCGGGCTGAGCAATGTGGACCATCGCCTGCGCGCGGCGTTCGGCAACGACTACGGTCTGGTGGTCGAGACCGCCCCGGGGGCGGGCACGAAGGTGATCATGCGAGTGCCCAAGTTTCGTGCGGGCGTCCACGTCTAGGAGGTGAAGTGGCAGTGCAGCTCTGGGTGTTGGCGGTCGACGACGAAGCCCCGGCGCTCGACGAGCTCACCTACCTGCTGGGCGAGCACGCGGACGTCGCCGAGGTGATCGGAGCCGGCGACGCCACGTCCGCGTTGCGCATCATCAACGAGCGCACCGTGGATGCGATTTTCCTGGACATCAACATGCCGGGACTGTCGGGCCTCGAATTGGCCAGTGTGCTCGCCAATTTCGCTCACCCGCCCGCGGTCGTGTTCGTCACCGCGCACGACGACAAGGCGCTGGCCGCCTTCGAGGTCGGCGCACTGGATTATCTGCTCAAGCCGATCCGCAAGGAGCGCCTGGACGAGGCGATCCGGCGGGTGGTGTCTGCGCGCGCCGCTGAGCCGGCCCCACCCGCCGACGAGCCGCAGTCCGACACCATTCCGGTCGAGCTCGGCGGGGTCACCCAGCTGGTGCGCTGCGACACCATCGGCTGGGTCGAGGCCGAAGGCGACTACGCCCGCCTGCACGCCGCCTCCGGCTCGCATCTGGTGCGAATTCCGTTGAGCACCTTGGAAGACCGCTGGCGCAGCCGCGGGTTCCAGCGGGTGCACAGGTCTTATCTCGTCGCGCTGAACATGGTGACCGGGCTGCGCACCTCCGGCGCGTCCACCATGGTGCGCTTGCGCGCCAACGGGGCCTCTGCGCCGGTCGAGCTTCCGGTCAGCCGCCGCCAGGCCCGGGAACTCCGCGACCGGCTGATCCGTGATCCGATGCGGACCTTCCGGCCGGGGGCGGCCGATGACTAGGCCGGGCCGCCCGCAGCGCGAGCGCGTCGTGCTGGCCCATCGGCGCGGCAGCCGTCTGGTGCACACCCGGGTGGAGGTGCAGGAGCAGACCGAGGTCGGCGACGCGCTGGTGCGCGGGCTGGTGCGGGCCCAGCTCGGGCTGGCGCTGCGACTGGCGGCGGTGGTGGCCGGCGGGATGGCCGCGCTGCCATTGATCAACGCGGTGTTCCCAGAGTTGTCGAATGCCAGCGTATTCGGGATGCGGCTGAACTGGCTGACGCTGGCACTCCTGGTGTACCCGGCGCTCTACGCCATCGGCCGGCTGTTCATCCGACTGGCCGAACAAGCCGAACGCGACTTCATGGGCGTGGTCGACGACGAGAGTCCGCCGTGAGCGGATCGACGGCGACGGCCCTGACCGCAGGCGGCCTGATCGCCGCCGCGGTGGCCACGGTGGCCGTCGGCGCCTACGGGGTTCGGTTGTCGCGCACCACATCCGACTTCCTGGTGGCCTCCCGCACTGTCGGCCCACGCTGGAACGCCGCCGCGATCTCCGGTGAATACCTCTCGGCGGCCTCATTTCTCGGGGTCGCCGGGCTGATCGCCAAGTATGGCGCCGACGCGCTGTGGTATCCGGTCGGCTTCACCGCGGGCTACCTCGGTCTGCTGCTGTTCGTCTCCGCTCCCCTGCGCCGCTCCGGCGCCTACACCGTCCCTGACTTCGCGGAGTTCCGCCTCGGTTCGCCGAGGGTGCGCCGGGTCGCGATGCTCGTCGTCGTCACCGTCTGCATCTTCTACCTCATTCCCCAGTATCAGGGGGCCGGGCTTGCCCTCAAAACTCTTCTCGGCGTGCCTGTTTGGATCGGACCGCTCGCGGTCGGCGGAATCGTGATCGCCAACGTCGTCGGTGGCGGCATGCGCTCGATCACGTTCGTCCAGGCGTTTCAGTACTGGCTGAAGCTGACCGCGGTCGCAATTCCGGCATTGGCTCTGCTCATGCATTTCGGGCACGAACACCCCGCACTCGGTGGCCCGCTGCCACCCACGGTGGACCAGGCGACCGTCGTCAGCATCGACACCGACGTGGTGGTCACGGTCGCCGACCCGGCCGGCGTGACGGTGACCGGCCCGACCCATAGCGGCGCCCTGCACAGCCCCGGCGAGTACAGCCTGCAGAAGGGCACCACCCTGACGCTGGCCGCCGGAGCGCAGACCCCCGTCGTGGTCGGCACGCCCGCCAGCGGATCGGCGTGGATCGTCAGCGGCGGCGGATTGGGCGGGAAACATCCTCTCTACCAAGTCTTTTCCATCATGGTTGCGACATTCCTCGGCGCCATGGGACTGCCCCACGTGCTGGTCCGCTTCTACACCAACCCCGACGGGCGCGCCGCGCGCCGCACCGCGCTGAGCGTGATCACGCTGCTGTCGTTGTTCTATCTGTTCCCCGTGCTGCTCGGGGTGTTCGCCCGGTTGTACGTGCCCCAGCTGCTCATCACCGGCAAGGCCGACGCCGCGGTGTTGTTGCTGCCGTCGGCCGCCGTCGCCGGACTCCCTGGTGAGTTGCTCGGCGCGCTGGTCGCGGCCGGCGCGATCGCGGCATTCCTGGCCACCTCGTCGGGTCTGCTGGTCAGTATCGCCGGCGCGCTGTCCACCGACGTGCTGCGCGGGCGAGTCCGCGACTTCCGGATGGTGGCGCTGATCGCCGGTCTCATCCCGATTCCCCTGTCGGTCGTGGCGCCGGTCCTCGAACTGTCGCGCGGTGTCGGTCTGGCGTTCGCCGTCGCGGCCTCCACCCTGTGCCCGCTGCTGGTTCTCGGGATCTGGTGGCGCGGGCTGACCGCGACCGGGGCGATCGCCGGGTTGGTGGTCGGCGCACTGGCTTCGGGTCTGGCCATCCTCATCTCGATCACCGGCTGGGTCGGCGACGACGTGCTCGGCGGCTGGCTGACCACGCTGATCGGCTACCCCGCCGCCATCACCGTTCCGCTGGCATTCGCGACGATGGTGCTCGTCAGCCGCGTCACCCGGACCGACGTACCACCCGATGTGGCGCGCATCTTCGCCCGCATGCATGTGCCGGAGCGCCTGGGGATGGGCCTGGAACGAGTCCCTCGCGGCTGACCACAAACCGTTCAGCGCCGACCGCCAACCGTTCAACGCATGGCCCGCGCGAGCTCTAGGACTGTGATGTGCCTCTCAATAGCCTGTGAACACGACCGGAGTTCACACCTTTTCGAGCTGAGGAGCACGCGGTGTCCACAACCGACCTGCCGCCACGGGAGACCCATCCCAGCGGCGCCCAATACCTGGCCATGCAAGCCAGTCCCGAGTTTCAGGAGCTACGCCGCACGCTGCGCCGCTTCGTGTTCCCGACCACCGCGTTCTTCCTGATCTGGTACGCCACCTATGTGCTGCTGGGCGCGTTCGCCCACGACTTCATGGCCATCAAGGTGTGGGGCAACGTCAACGTCGGACTGCTCATCGGTCTGGGCCAGTTCGTGACGACGTTTGTCATCACGGGCTTGTACGTGCGGTTCGCCAATCGGGAACTCGACCCGCGCGCCGAGGCCATCCGCGCCGAGATGGAAGGTGCGGCCAAGTGAGCACCACCGTCCTCGCCGAGGCAGCCCGCATCGGCAATCCGGTCCTCAACATCAGCATCTTCGTGGCCTTCGTGCTCATCACGTTGTTCATCGTGATCCGCGCCAGCCGCACCAACACCAACGCCACCGAGTTCTTCACCGGTGGCCGGGCGTTCTCCGGACCGCAGAACGGCATCGCCATCGCCGGTGACTATCTCTCTGCGGCAAGCTTTCTCGGCATCGCAGGCGCCATCGCGGTGTACGGGTATGACGGCTTCCTCTATTCGATCGGCTTCCTGGTGGCCTGGCTGGTCGCTCTGCTCCTGGTCGCCGAATTGCTGCGCAACACCGGCAAATTCACGATGGCCGACGTGTTGAGCTTCCGGTTGAAGCAGCGCCCGGTGCGGGTGGCCGCGGCCACCTCGACGCTGACGGTGTCGCTGTTCTATCTGCTGGCCCAGATGGCCGGCGCGGGAGGCCTGGTCGCACTGCTGCTCGACGTGCACGGCCGCACCGCCCAATCTTTGGTGATCGCGGTCGTCGGCGTCCTGATGATCGTCTACGTCCTGGTCGGTGGAATGAAGGGCACCACCTGGGTGCAGATCATCAAGGCCGTGCTGCTGATCGCCGGCGCCGCCATCATGACCGTGATGGTGCTGGCGAAGTTCGGGTTGAACTTCTCCGACATTCTGGGTTCGGCGCAGAACATGGTGCATCAGGCCACCACCAAGGGCGTGTCCAGCCGCGACGTGCTGGCGCCCGGCGCCCAGTACGGCGCCAACACCACCTCGAAGATCAACCTGCTGTCGCTGGGTCTGGCGCTGGTGCTCGGCACCGCCGGCCTGCCGCACGTGTTGATGCGCTTCTACACCGTTCCGACCGCGAAAGAAGCACGGCGGTCGGTGGTGTGGGCGATCGGCCTGATCGGGGCGTTCTATCTGTTCACCCTGGCGCTGGGCTACGGCGCGGCGGCCATGGTGGGCCCGGACAAGATCCTGGCCGCACCGGGCGGACAGAACTCGGCCGCACCGTTGCTGGCGTTCGAGCTCGGTGGGGTGATCCTGCTCGGTGTCATCTCCGCCGTCGCGTTCGCCACCATTTTGGCCGTCGTCGCGGGCCTGACGATCACCGCATCGGCGTCGTTCGCCCACGACGTCTACGCCAGCGTTCTCAAGAGTCACAAGGTGACCGAGGAGGAGCAGGTCAAGGTCTCCCGGATCACCGCGGTGGTGCTCGGTATCGCCGCGATCGGCTTGGGCATCCTGGCCAACGGGCAGAACGTCGCGTTCCTGGTGGCGCTGGCCTTCGCGGTCGCGGCCTCGGCCAACCTGCCGACGATCGTGTATTCCCTGTACTGGAAGCGGTTCAACACCCGCGGTGCGCTGTGGAGTATGTACGGCGGATTGATCAGCTGCCTGGTGCTGATCATCTTCTCGCCGGCCGTCTCGGGCAACAAGGCCGCGATGATCCCCGGCGCGAACTTCGACTGGTTCCCGCTGGCCAACCCGGGCATCGTGTCGATTCCGCTGGCGTTCATCCTCGGCGTTGTCGGAACGCTGACGTCGAAAGACGCCGGCGATCCGGAGCTCAATGCGGAGATGGAAGTCCGCTCGCTGACCGGTGTGGGTGCGGAGAAAGCCACGCACCACTAGCGCCGAGCAGACACAAACTCGGGCTTCAGAGGACCGATCCGCCCGAGTTTGTGTCTGCTCGCCAGGAATGTGCACAGCGCGCTCGCGTTGACTATTCGCATGGCATCCACCCGCACATCGTTCGCCTTCGCCCTGTTGGCTTACGCGTTCGCCGCGATCATGGTGGGCACCACGCTGCCGACTCCGCTGTACGCGCTGTACTCCGAGCAGATGCACTTCGCGGTACTGACGACGACGGTCATCTACGCCACGTACGCAGGCGGGGTGTTGTTCGCGCTGCTGGTGTTCGGCGGCTGGTCCGACGCCATCGGCCGACGCCCGGTGCTGCTGGCCGGTGTCGGCGCCGCGTTGGCCAGTGCGGTGATGTTCCTGTTCGCGGACTCGGTGCCCGAGCTTCTGGTGGGCCGGGTGCTCTCCGGGTTGTCGGCGGGCGTGTTCACCGGCACTGCCACCGCGGCGGTCATCGAAGCCGCGCCGGCGAGCTGGCGGACCCGCGCGGCGGCGGTGGCGACCATCGCCAACATCGGCGGCCTCGGCACCGGGCCCATCCTGGCCGGCATCCTTGCGCAGTACGCGCCGAGCCCGCTGAAGCTCACCTACCTCGTCCACATCGGGTTGATGGTGCTGGCCGCTGTCGCGATCCTGTCGGTGCCCGAGACGTCCAGCCGCACCGGAAAGCTCGGCCTGCAACGGCTTTCGGTGCCGCCCGAGGTGCGGTCGGTGTTCATCACCGCGGCGCTGGCGGCTTTCGCCGGTTTTGCCGTCACCGGGCTGTTCACCTCGGTGGCGCCGTCGCTGCTGACCAACGTCATCGGGATCGGCAATCATGCGCTGGCCGGTCTGATGGCCGGCTCGATCTTCGGCGCCTCGGCGATCGCGCAGATCGCCGGAACCCGTATCGAACCGCAGCGTGCGGTAGCGCTGGGCTGCGCCATCCTGGCAGTTGGCATGGGCATTCTGGTTGTGGCCCTGCACTATTCGTCACTGCCCGGCTTGATCGCCGCCGCCGTGGTGGCCGGCGCCGGTCAAGGCATCAGCTTCAGCCGCGGTCTGGCGGCGGTCGCCGAACGCACTCCGGCGGAGCGACGAGCCGAGGTCAGCTCCACCTATTTCGTGGTGGCCTACATCGCGATTTCGATCCCGGTGATCGGAGAGGGTTTCGCCGCGCAGGCGTGGGGGCTGCGCACCGGCGGCACCGTGTTCGCGGTCGCGGTCGGGGTGCTGGCCCTGGCCTGCCTGGCGGCTATCCTCTGGCAGGAATCACGCCCTGCGGCAGAGCTTTCCGAGCAGGCGGCCGGCTAGCCGCTCTTGCGACGGAATTCCCGCCGGTTCTCCGCCGGCCCGTGCGAGCGGGGCTGCTTGGGGCCGCTGTCGGTGTGCGCTGAGCCGCCCGCCGACTTCGCCTTCTTGCGCTCGAGCGCCTCACGGAACTTGCGCTTGTTGTCGTCCTGCGGTTCGGACTCTGATTCGGCCATGCGGTCAGACTAACCGGTGCGTCAGCGGATGCCGGGCGGCATTCCGTAGAGGTGCGAGATCGGCAACTTCAGCAGCACCCGGCGGTCGGTGACCATGGCGCGTCGATAGTCGTCCCAGTCCGGATGCTCACCCGCGACGTTGCGATACAGCGCGACGAGCGCTTCGACGGTGTCATCGTGCGGTTCCGCGGCGGGCGGGCTGAGGACGGCGTTGCCGTCGGCGACGGCATAGGACCAGCCGTCGTCGGAGGACACCAGGATCGAAGCGCGCGGGTCGCGGCGCAGATTGCGGGTCTTGGCGCGCGGCTCGGTGATGGAGACTTCGACGACGAGATTGCGTGGGTCGAAGTGATACGTCACGTTGGACAGCTGCGGGCGGCCGTCACGTTTGATGGTCGCGAGCACGCCCAGTGAGTTGCCCGCGATCACCGCCAGCAGTTTGTCGTCGAACACCTGACGGGACATCCCCCGAGCCTACGTCGCTAGCATCGAGAACATGACCCGCTACGCGGCTTTCCTGCGCGGTGTGAACGTGAGCGGAACGACCATGAAGATGGCCGACGTCGCCGCGGCGCTCACCGGCGCCGGCTTCACAGAAGTCAAGACCATCCTGGCCAGCGGCAACGTGTTGCTCGACAGCGGTGCCGCCGCCAAGACGGTGCGCACGAAAGCCGAAGCGGCACTTAGGGATGCGTTCGGGTACGAAGCCTGGGTTCTGGTCTACGACCTCGAGACTCTTCGCGCGATCGCCGACGGCTATCCGTTCGAACGCGAGGTCGAGGGCCATCACTCGTACGTGACGTTCGTCAGCGACGAGAAAGTTCTCGACGAGCTGGCCGATCTGGCCGGCGACGCCGGACCCGACGAGAAGATCGAACGCGGTGACGGCGTCCTGTACTGGCAGGTTCCCAAGTCCTCCACGCTGGACTCGGCCGTCGGTAAGACGATGGGTAAGAAGCGTTACAAATCGTCGACCACCACGCGCAACTTGCGCACTCTGGCGAAGGTACTGAAATGACAACGCAGAAGATCGACGCCAGCCAGCTCGGTGGTGTCTCCGAAACCGCGCTGCTGACCCTCAACGGCCGCGCACATCAGGCGAGCCTGCCCGGCGCGATCCTGCGCGACCCGATGGCCATCAAGGTCGTCGACTCCATCGACTTCGACTTCGACAAGTTCGGCCGCAAGGGCCAGGAGATGGCGCTGCGGTCGCTGGCCGTCGACTCCTGCGCGGTCAGCTATCTGCGCGCGCACCCGCAGGCCACCGTCGTGGCGCTCGCCGAAGGCTTCCAGACCAGCTTCTGGCGGTTGAGCGACGCCATCCCCGATCCCCAATTCCACTGGATGTCGGTGGACCTGCCGCCGGTGATCGAACTGCGCGAGCGCCTGCTTCCGCCGTCTCCGCGAATCACCGCGCTGGCGCAGTCCGCGCTGGACTACAGCTGGATGGACCGGGTCGATACCGCCAACGGGGTGTTCATCACCGCCGAAGGCCTGCTGATGTATCTGCAGCCGAACGAGGCGATGGATCTTATTGCCCAGTGCGCCAAGCGTTTTCCGGGCGGCCAGATGTTCTTCGACGTGCCGCCGGTGTTCGTCAAGAAGCTTGCACCGAAGGGGATGAAGTCCTCGAAGCATTACCGCGTCCCGCCGATGCCGTTCAGCCTGACCACCGTCCAACTGGCCGACCTGGTCAACACGGTGCCGGGGATCACCGCGGTCCACGACATCCCGATGCCGAAAGGCCGCGGCTTCTTCTTCGACAAGGTGTGGCCGGCGATCTGGAACTTCGGCCCGACGAAGCGCTTCCGCGGCTCCTACACCCTGCTGGAATTCGGCTGACGGCTCAGCCGAACGCGTTGTCCAGGTATTGCAGCGCCTCCTGCTTGCCCAATCCCAGCGCTCGCGCGGCTTCCACGTAGGCGTGGGCCGCCGCGGCCATCGCGGCGTCGGCGGGATCGGCGCGGGCCACGAACGTTCCGAAGCGGCCGCGGGTTTCGACGATGCCTGCGGTTTCCAGTTCCCGGTAGGCCCGCGCGACGGTGTTGACGGCCAGATTCAGCTGACCGGCCAGCTCGCGCACCGTCGGCAGTCTGGTGCCGGGCGAAAGGCGCCCGTCCCGGATCCCCTCGATGATCTGTGTTCTGAGCTGATCAAACAGCGGACGCGTGGCCTGCCCGTCGACGCGTAACCAGACCCCCAAATCCGACACATGCTAAGTATCGCCTAGACCGGCTATTTTGGGGGATGTGCGTATCGCGGTGCTGAGTGGGGCGGGGATCTCCGCCGAGAGCGGCGTGCCGACGTTCCGCGACGACAAGACCGGTTTGTGGGCCAAGTACGACCCTTACGAACTGTCGAGCACCGACGGTTGGCAGAACCACCCCGAACGGGTGTGGGCCTGGTATCTGTGGCGACATCACCTCGTGCAGCAGGTCGAACCGAACGAAGGGCATCGCGCGGTGGCGAGCTGGCAGGACTACGCCGAGGTTTCGGTGATCACCCAGAACGTCGACAATCTGCATGAGCGGGCGGGCAGCGGCCCGGTCCACCACCTGCACGGCAGCCTGTTCGAGTTCTGGTGCGACACCTGCGGTTCGCGCTACCACGGTCCGCTGCCGGACATGCCGGAGCCCGAGCTGGAGAAGATGCCACCGCACTGCGAATGCGGCGGGCTGATCCGTCCCGGCATCGTCTGGTTCGGCGAGCAGCTGCCCGACGAGCCGTGGCAGGCCGCCGTTGAAGCGGCGGCCACCTCCGACGTCCTGGTGGTGGTCGGCACGTCCGGGATCGTCTATCCGGCGGCCGGCCTGCCGGATGTGGCGCTGGCCCGTGGAGCCGTCGTCGTGGAGGTCAACCCCGAGCCGACGCCGCTGTCGGCGAATGCGACGCTCACGATTCGGGAGTCGGCCAGCACCGCGTTGCCGACACTGCTTGCGCAGTTGCCCGAATTGTTGAAGAACTAGTTCTTCGTCGCCCGGCCCAAGGCGACCTCGTGCACTGGTAGCGGCACCCACGCCGGGAACTGCGCTTCACGGCGTGCGGTCTCGATGACGAACCCGGCCCCGGAGATCGCAAGCTCGGTGTCGCGGTGGGTGTGGCAGTTGCCTGCGAACCGCGGCCAGATCGTGGCGTCGGCCACCCGCTGCACGTGACCGCGCCATCCGCCTTCGGCGATGTGCTCGAAGTAGCGCAGCTCGCCGCCCGGCTTCAGCACCGAGTTGAGCTGCCGCAGCACCCCCTCGGGATCGGCGACCGAGCACAGCACCAGCGAGCACACCACCGCGTCGAACGGCTCGGCCGCCGGCATGGTCTCGACGGTGGACTCGATCACGGTGACCGGGACCCGGGCCGCCGCGGCAGCTTGTTCGGCCAGCGGCGCGAGGCGGGTCTCGGGCTCGAGCGCGACGACTTCGGTCACCGTGTCGGGGTAGAACTCGAAGTTGCTTCCGGTGCCCGCACCCACCTCCAGGACACGCCCGTGCAGCCCCGCGAGATTCTCTCGGCGGAGCCTGCGCATGGCCTGCGACTCGTGCGCGGACAGCACGGTCCAGAAGCGGGCGAAAAACGGGTTGTCGACGGTCTGCTGTGACATATCTGTGATGTCCTCCCTGCTCAGAGCCACCCTAGTCGCAGGTGGTTTTTGGCCGCACGTGTGACCAACCTGACTTTTGAGTAAGGCACAACCTGACTCGCGAGTAACAATTGCCAGGAAACTCCGAATCGGGGCTCAAAGATTCCTTAATGGTGGCTCATAGAGTCCTGGGTATGTGGATCGACGACACCAGTGCCGATGTCATCAAGATCGATTTCGACGCGCTGTATCACGGTGACTTCCTCGTGGAGGGTGACACCTCCGAGCAGTTCGAGGACAAGCCCCCGCTCGCCAACGCGAGCTAGCGCTCAGCGCCAAACGGCGCCCCACCGATGATGCGGTGACGCGCCGTCCGGAGCTTTGATGTGGGTAGTGCCCGCCTGGGATCAGGCGGGCACTTTTGCGTCTTGGCCGGCGATCATTCCCGCCAACCGTCCGCTGATGATCTCTTCGGCTTCGGAGACGATCCTCGAGATCAGCTCATCGCAGGTCGGGATGTCGTTGATCAAGCCCATCGCGGTGCCGACGGTCCAGATACCGGCATCGATGTCGCCGTCGTCGAACACCTTGCGGCCACGCACACCGGCCACCAAGTCCTTGACGTCTTCGAACTGACCGCCGCCCTTCAGAATCTCCACAACCTCACGTGATACGACGTTGGACGCCACCCGGGCGGTGTTGTGCAGGCTGCGGAAGATCAGCTCGGTGCCGCGCTCGTCGCCGGCGACGATGGCTTCCTTGACGTTCTGGTGAATGCACGACTCCACCGTGCACATGAACCGCGAACCCATGTTGATGCCGTCGGCACCCAGCGCCAGCGCGGCCACCAGGCCGCGGGAATCGGCGAAGCCGCCCGAGGCGATCATCGGGATCTCGATCTTCTCGGCGGCGGCCGGGATCAACACCAGACCTGGGACGTCGTCTTCACCGGGGTGTCCGGCGCACTCGAACCCATCGATGCTGATGCCGTCGACCCCCAGGCTCTGGGCCTTGACCGCATGGCGCACCGATGTGCACTTGTGCAGCACCTTGATGCCGTTGTCGTGGAACATCGGCAGGTGCGGTGCCGGGTTGGATCCGGCGGTCTCCACGATCTTGATCCCGGCGTCGACGATCACCTGGCGGTATTCGTCGTACGGCGGCGGGTTGATGGCCGGCAGGATCGTCAGGTTCACCCCGAACGGCTTGTCGGTCATGTCCCGGGTGCGGGCGATCTCGTTGGCCAGATCCGCCGGGGTCGGCTGCGTGAGCGCGGTGATGAAGCCGAGTCCGCCGGCATTGGCAACGGCGGCAACGAGTTCCGCGCGACCGACCCACTGCATCCCGCCCTGGGCGATCGGGTGCTCGACCCCGAAGGTCTCGGTGAACTTCGTTTTGATCGTCATCGCTTCATCACCTCGGGGCCATGCGGATCGCGCCGTCCAGCCGGATCACCTCACCGTTGAGCATCGGGTTCTCGACGATGTGGACGGCCAGCGCGCCGTACTCGTCGGGATCGCCGAGGCGGGCCGGGTGCGGCACCTGCTGGCCGAGCGAGCGCTGGGCCTCTTCGGGCAGCGAACCCAGCAGCGGGGTCTTGAACAGGCCCGGGGCGATGGTGCACACCCGGATCAGGCTGCGCGACAGGTCGCGTGCGATCGGCAGGGTCATGCCGACCACGCCGCCCTTGGACGCCGAGTAGGCGGCCTGCCCGATCTGGCCGTCGAACGCCGCGACCGAGGCGGTGTTGATGATGACGCCGCGCTCCGCTGAGCCCTTTCCGTCGTCGAGCGGGTCCGTGTTGGCGATCCGCTCGGCGGCCAGGCGCAGGACGTTGAACGTGCCGATCAGATTGACCTCGACGACCTTCTTGAAGCCGTCCAGCGGGAACGGACCGTCCTTGCCCAGGGTCTTGATGGCGTTGCCGATACCTGCGCAGTTGACGTTGATGCGTACCGGGCCGAGCGACTCGGCGATGTCGAGCGCCTTGGTGACGGCCTCTTCGTCGGTGACGTTGGCGGCGACGAACTTGGCCCGCTCCCCCAGCTCGGCGACGACTTCTTCACCCTTGAGGTCGATGACGACCACCGAGGCGCCCGCGTCGAGCAGCCGCTTGGTGGTGGCCAGGCCCAGACCTGAGGCTCCGCCGGTGACGACGGCTACGGCGTCCTTGATCTCCACGAATGGTTTCCTTTCAGATACTTCAGATAGCTCGACCTACTGGTTGGTTGGGGACTATACCCAGTCGCGCAGGACGGCCTCGTTGTCGCCTCCCGGTACGCCGGGCGCGGCCGGGGTGTCGAGTGCGGTCCGGGAGAACCGCGGCGCGGGAGCGGGGAACGTCGAGCCCGCTTCGGTGTAGAAGGTATTGCGCTCGGTGTTGTGCGCTTCGGTGTCGACCTCGGCGAACGACAGCACCGGCGTGCAGCACGCGTCGCTGCCGGCGAACACCGTGGCCCAGTGGTCGCGGTCGTGCTTGCCGAAGGTGTCCGTGAGCACCGCGCGCAGTTCCGGCCAGCGGCTGATGTCGTTCTGGTCGGGCAGGTCGGCGTCCGTGAGCCCGAGCTTTTCGATGAGTTCGGCGTAGAACTGCGGCTCGATCGCGCCGACCGCCACGTACCGCCCGTCGGAACACTCGTAGGTGTCGTAGTAGGGCGCTCCGGTGTCGAGCATGTTGGTGCCGCGCTCGTCGCTCCACATGCCCATGTGGCGGAACGCCCACATCATCTGGGCCAGCACGCTCGAGCCGTCGACCATGGCCGCGTCGATGACCTGCCCCTTGCCGGAACGCTCCCGCTCCCACAGCGCGGACAGGATGCCGACCAGCAGGAACATCGAGCCGCCGCCGAAGTCGCCGGCCAGGTTCAGCGGCGGGACGGGACGTTCGTTGACCCGGCCGACGGCGTGCAGCAGGCCGTTGAGCGAGATGTAGTTGATGTCGTGGCCGGCCTGCTGACTGCGCGGCCCCTGTTGTCCCCACCCGGTCATTCGGCCATAGATCAGGCGCTCGTTGACCTTGGCGCAGTCCTCCGGACCGAGCCCGAGGCGTTCGGTGACACCGGGACGGAATCCCTCGATGAGGACGTCGGCCTTGGCGATCAGACCCAGAACCATGTCGCGGTCCGCTGGGTCCTTCAGGTTGGCGCCGACCGAGCGACGGTTGCGCAGCAGGTAGTCGTTGCTGGGGGTGCCGGTGCCCTTGCCGAGCCGGTCGATGCGGACGACGTCGGCGCCCAGGTCACCGAGGATCATCGCGGCATGTGGGCCGGGTCCGATGCCCGCCAATTCGATGACGCGCAAACCGTGCAATGGTCCGGCCATAGGTGTCTACCCTCCAGTTGATTGATCGCCGCCTTAACTATTTACACCTGGCCCGACCCGTCGTGGGCTGCGCCCCTGCCGGGGCTAAGGTGCAGCCATGACGACCATCGACGCATATACCGGTGTCCCGGAACTGACCGTGTCGCTCGAGCGCGGAGTGTTGTCGGTGACGCTGAACCGGCCCGACAGCCTGAACTCCTTGAACGCGATCATGTTGCGCACGCTGGCCGACGTGTTGGAGCATGCGGCCGACGACGCGGCGGTCCGGGTCGTGCGACTGCGCGGTGCCGGACGTGGGTTCAGCTCCGGCGCGGGCATCAGCGCCGAGGATCAGTCCGCACGCCGGCCGGACACCCCGGACGAGGTGCTGCAGGAGGCGAACCGCGCCGTGCGCGCGATCATCAATCTGCCCAAGCCGGTGGTCTCGGTGGTGCACGGGCCTGCGGCCGGAGTCGGGGTGTCGCTCGCACTGGCCTGCGACATCGTATTGGCCTCGGAGAAGGCGTTTT
The DNA here is from genome assembly GCF_002086695.1 of Mycolicibacterium rhodesiae. Taxonomy (GTDB): domain Bacteria; phylum Actinomycetota; class Actinomycetes; order Mycobacteriales; family Mycobacteriaceae; genus Mycobacterium; species Mycobacterium rhodesiae. The sequence goes on along the minus strand of NZ_MVIH01000011.1, from coordinate 54,154 downwards.
TCCTGCTGGCGTTCACCAAGATCGGCCTGATGCCCGACGGCGGTGCGTCGGCGTTGGTGGCTGCGTCGATCGGGCGTGCCCGTGCCATGAAGATGGCGCTTCTGGCCGAGCGTATTTCGGCAGCCGACGCGTTCGGCTTCGGTCTGGTCAGCGAGGTGTATCCGGCCGACGAGCTGGAGGCCGGGGTGGCGGCGGTGCTCGACAAGCTGGTGTCCGGTCCCGCGATCGCGTTGCGCAAGACCAAGCAGGCGATCAACGCAGCGACGCTCACCGAGCTCGAGCCGGCGATCGGCCGCGAAAGCGAAGGCCAGCTGATCCTGTTGGCATCCAAAGACTTCCGCGAGGGTACGCGGGCGTTCCAGGAGCACCGCTCGCCAACGTTCACCGACGACTGAGTCGCCCATACTGCACTTGTTGGCGACCTTTCCTGGGCTTTTGCGTTAACAACTGCACTTTGGGCGCGCCGAAAATCGTTGGACGCAGCCCGGACCCGTCGGCGACCATCGAAGGCATGAGTACGCATTACGACGTAGGCAAGCCGGTGAAGACCACCGGCCGCTGGCGCGTGCTTGCACCCTTCCACTACCGCGAGTTCCGGCTGCTCATCACGGCGATGTCGCTGTTCCTGTTCGCCGAAGGTATGTGGACCGTGGTGATGGCCCTGCAGGTCATCGCGCTGGCCGACGATCCCGCCGCGCTGTCCCTGGTGGCCGCCTGCCTGGCCGGCGGCATGCTGGCCTTCATGCTCGTCGGTGGAATCGTCGCCGACCGCGTACCGCAACGCGCGATCATCATCGCCGTCGAGGCCGCCAACGCAGCCGCCACAGGCGCCGTCGCGATCCTCGGCTTACTCGGCGAGCTGCGACTATGGCATATGGCAACGGCCGCAACGGTTCTCGGCATCGGCGCGGCCTTCTTCTTCCCTGCCTACAACGCCTACCTGCCGCGCATCCTGCCTGCCGAACAACTGCTGGCGGCCAACGGTGTCGAAGGCGCGGTCCGGCCGACCCTGCAGCAGGCCGTCGGCCCGGCGGTCGCCGGCGTGCTGGTCGGGCTCACCTTCCCCGCGCTCGGCTCGGTCACGGTGACCGTGTTGATGGTGATCGGACTGATCCTTCTGGTGTCGATGCGCCAAGGCGAGGGCGAGCACATCGTGCTGACCGTCGACCGCGAAAAGCCGCACGCGCTAACCGATCTCAGGGACGGCTTACGGTTCGTCCTGCACACCCGATGGTTGCGCTGGACGCTGCTGTTCGCCTGCACGTGGGTGTTTTTGGCGATGGGCCCGATCGAGGTGCTGCTGCCGTTCATCGCCCACAACCGGTTCGAGCACGGTGAGCAGGTGTACGGATTGATGCTCGCCGCGTTCGGAGTGGGCAGTGCGATCGGCGCCGTGGTGGTGTCGTCACGACCACTGCCTCGTCGCTACCTCACGGTGATGATGACGATGTGGGGTGCGGGGTCGCTGCCGTTCGTGATCGTCGGGGTGACGTCCTCGCTGCCGCTGATCCTGATCTCGTTGTTCGTCATCGGGCTCGGCGAGGGGGCCGGCGTCATCTGGGGCACGTTGCTGCAGCGGCGGGTACCGCCGGAGATGCTGGGCCGGGTGTCGAGCCTGGACTTCTTCGTCTCGCTGGCGTTCATGCCGGTGTCGATGGCGGTCGCGGGCCCGCTGTCGAAAGTGGTTCCGGTGGAACTCATCTTCGCGGTGACGGGTATAGCGCCGGTACTACTGGCCGCGGTGGCGCTCGTCGCGGCGCGGATGCCGCGCGACGAGATCGCCCACCCGCTGCGCTAACGCCAGACGCCGAACATCGGCGGCAGTGCCAACACCATGATCAAACCCCAGACCACGTGGGTCAGCACAGGTGCCAGCACTCCGCCGGTGGCTCGGCGTTCCAGGGCGCACACCGTGCCAAGGATGATCGCGGCGAAGCCGAGCATCCAGTTGCCGCTGGCACACGTCGCGATGGTGTAGAGCACCGTCGAGATCACCACCGGATGGAAGGCACCCAGTGCGGTGTACAGCGCGCCGCGAAAGAACATCTCCTCGGCCAAGCCGTTCACCAGGGTGATCACGACGATCAGCAACAAGCTGCCGTGGTTGGCGTACTCCAGCACGCGAGTGATCGCTTCGGCTACCGGCGGGATCTCCCGGGTCACCAGCCCGCCGAGCACAAAGACGCCGCCGAGCAGCAATCCGATCGCGAGCCCGGTGATGACCGGGCGCTGGTTACGGCCGCGCCAGCGGATACACCCAAGGTGCACCGGGCCCGATGCCCGCGCGCCGAACGCCCACGTCGCCGCCAGCGCCATCGTCAGCCAGTAGAACGCCGCATCGCCGGGCCTGCGGGTCAGCGACAGGCCGAGCAGCGCCGCCCCCAGAACCAGCACCACACACACGGCGATGCGCCGCCGGCGGATCGCCGACGGCCACTCCTGATGTGGTACAGCAACATTGGAGGCTACCGATCGAAGCTCAGCCAGCACCGTCATAACATGCGAACTTTCGCCAGCAATAGATCCAGGCCGGTCCGCAGCACCCCGGCCAGCGGCCCGGGCACCGAGTTCAGCAGGCGCAGCGCGGGGCGCGCCACCCCGGGCGTCACCGTGGCTGCCATGCGCCGCAGTTGCAGTGCGTCTCCACCGGCCCACGCTGGATCACTGTCGGCCAGATGATGCGGGTCGGCCAGTCGGTCGACCGGACGCGGCGGTGGGCTGGCCACCGCGGCGGCGACAGCGTCCTCGATGGTGGTGAGCCCACCGGGCGGGTCCGGGACATGATCACGTAAGACAGTGTCCGAGGCCGTCATCGGATGGTCCAGCGATTCGATGAGATCGGCGGCCAATCCGCTGGGCACCGGTACGGCGGCGCCGGCCACCCGGCCGACGACTGCCTGCGGCAGGATGTCGCGGACCGGTAGCCCGGCCCGCAGTTCACCCGCCGCGTCGATATAGGTCTGCAGCAGCTCGCCATAGGTCACGACGTCGGGCCCGACGATGTCGTACGACCCCGCCGGCACAACCGCCGGATCGGCCGCGGCAAGCAGGTAGTACAGCACGTCGCTGATCGAGATCGGCTCGATGTCGTGGTCGGCCCACGGCGGCAACGGAATCACCCAGAACCGGTCGCCGACGTAGCGGACCATCTCGAACGACGTCGAGCCCGCGCCGATGATCACCGCCGCTCCGAGCCAGACCAGTTCGGCGCCGCCTTCGACGGCCAGCGCCGCCGCGACCTCGGCCCGGCCGGCCAGATGCTCGGACAGCGTGTCGTCGTCAGGCACGAACCCGCCGAGGTACACGATGCGCCCGACCCCGGCGGCCGCTGCGGCCTTGCCCACGTTCGCCGCGGCGGCGTTGTCACGTTCGCGGAAGCCGGGCTGGCCGATCGCATGCACCAGGTAGTAGATGACATCGATCGGCCCGGAGACTGCGAGCGCCGTCTCGACCGAGGTCGGATCGTCGGCATCGAACACGACGGCCGTCACCCGGTCGCACCAGCCGAACCGGCCGAGTTTCTCCGGGTTGCGGGTCGCGGCGACGACCTCGTGACCGTCGTCGAGCAGACGCGCCACCAGCCGGGAACCGACGTATCCGGTGGCACCGGTGACCAGGATCCGCTTCGAGTTCACGCTAGGACTTATCGGCAGTCTTGCCGCGGCGCAAACCTGACCGCGGTGTGAGATCGATCCCGCCGGCCGCTACGCGGAGTCGTGGTGCAGGTCGATGAGGTGCTCGTAGACCGCGGCGTTCATCCGATTGCCGTCCAGTTCGGCGTCGGACAGGTCGCGGCGCACCTTGGCGGGAACGCCCGCCACCAGCGATCGCGGCGGCACCATCATGCCCTGCGGCACCACCGCGCCTGCGGCGACGATCGATCCCGCGCCGATCACGGCGCCGTTGAGCACGATCGAGCCCATCCCGACCAGCGAACCGTCCTCGACCGTGCAGCCGTGCAGCACGGCGTTGTGCCCGACCGTCACGCCCGCACCGATCTTCACCGGAAACCCCGGGTCGACGTGCACGGTGGAGCCGTCCTGGATATTGCTGCCCTCGCCGACGTCGATCCATTCGGCCTCGGCGCGCAGCGTCGCCGAATACCAGACGCTGGCCCGCGCGGCGAGCCGGACCTGGCCGATCACCGCCGCATTGGGCGCTACCCAGGATTCGGCGTGCAGTTCGGGGCTGTGCCCGCCAACGGACATGATCAGTGGTTCGGCCATGGCCGACATCGTAGGCAGACGCGTTCCGGAGCCCGGCGCCGGGCAGCGCTCTGAACTGCAGCTTCACCAGCCGTTTTGAGACTGAAGCTTTGCTGCCAGTACGATTCGTCGGGGCGCAGCGGTAACGGGGACCCGCATTTCGCCGACTCCACTAGAGACTCGATAAGGAGCCGAAGTGAGCACTCGTACCAAGTCCCTTGGCGTCGCCGCAGCAGTGGCCGCCATCGCAGTCGCGATCCCGACGGCCGTGCAGGCGTATGCCGATCCGACGCCGACCACCACCACCCCGGCCGCCCCGACGACGACAACGTCGGCCTTCCCGGCGGTCGGACCGACCCAGATTCCCGACCCGCAGGGCTCGGGCTGTGACGCCTACAAGAACCGCATCCCGAGCGGCTCCGGCTCGTTCACCAGCATGGGCAATCAGCCGGCGACGGCGGCCATCGCCGCCAACCCGGACCTGAGCACGTTCAGCGCGGCCATCTCCGGCGGCCTCAACCCGGCCGTCAACATCGGCAGCGTGATCGACGGCGGCCCGTACGTGGTGTTCGCGCCGACCAACGATGCCTTCGCCAAGCTCGATGAAGCGACGCTGGCCCAGTTGAAGAGCGACCCGGCGGCACTGACGTCGACGCTGTACTACCACCTGGTGCTCGGCTACCTGGGCCCCGATGATCTGCACGGCAAGATGCCGACGCAGCAGGGCAGCCCGGTGAACGTGACCGGCAAGGGCGGCGACATCAAGGTCAACGACACCGCAAAGCTGGTGTGCGGCTACACAGCTCGCGGCGCGTACATCTACATGATCGACACCGTGCTCAGTCCGGCCGATGCGCCAGCCCCGAACGAGGCGACCAGCACGACGAGCACGACGCCGACCACCACGACATCAGCCCCGGCCGAGTCGACGTCGGCGACTCCGACGACGACCAGCAAGCCCGCGACGGCGTAGTTCAGCCGGTAGCGCCACGCACGAACGTGGCCAGGGCGCGGGCCGGCAGCGTCGACGCCAGCGCCTTGTTGGCGGCCCGTTGCAGTGCCAGCCCATGAGATAGAGCTACTTGGGCGACGCCGAACTCATACGGACTCAGCGTCGATACGATTCCGAGCCGGTCGAAGTGCGTCTCGATCAGCTCACCCAGGCGCTGCCGGTAGGACTCGTAGATGGTCGCGAACTGACCGGCCATCTTGCCGCCGCGCATCGCATACAGCTGAAACTCGGTCGTCAGCAAGCACCAGCTGCTGTCTTCACCCAGCACGCGGTACCGACGCTCTATCGCAGGTGCCAGCTCGTCGGCTGCCTTGATCCGGTCAAGCGCGCGGCTGAGTGTTTCGATCTCGGCGTCCAGATGCCCGCTCAGTAGGGCGAGGAACAGTTCGTCTTTGGACTCGAAGTTCGAGTAGAACGCTCCGCGGGAGAAGCCCGCCTCCTCGGCTATGACATCGATGGGCGCGGCTTCGAAACCCGTGCGACAAAACACCTTTGCCGCCGATTCGATCAGCCGTCGGCGGGTCTCCTCCCGCTGCTCGGCCCGCGACAGTCGGGGCATACGCACTCCTGTTGACAGTGGGCTGACACTTCTGCATTGTGATACACAACTGTATCTGAATGTGGTGATGCATCGGAGGACCAATGGTCGACAATGTCCCGAGCGCCTCCGAGTGGATGACGCAGTGCGAACACCTGCACACCCGCCGTGGCCATCGCGTCGCCTACCGGCGACGCGGCAGCGGACCGAGTGTCCTTCTGCTGCATGGATTCCCGACGTGGTCCTACGACTACGCCGCGGTAGCGACCGACCTGGCCCGCGACCACGACGTAGTCACCGTCGACTTCCTCGGATACGGCGCGTCGGACAAGCCCGCCCCGCACGACTACTCGGTGACCGAATCCGCAGACATCGTCGAGGATCTGATGGCGCACCTGCGGCTGACCTCGGTGGACCTGATCGTCCACGACTACGGCGGAATCGTCGGCCAGGAAATCGCCGACCGCCAACTCGGCGGCCGCCTGCCGTTCACCGTCGACAGCCTCACGATCTTGAACTGCGGCATCGTCTACAGCGCCTATCGGCCGACCCGGCTGCAGAAACTGCTCAACACACCCGTCCTGGGCCGGTTGATCGCCGCGCAGATCTCGGCGACGACACTGCGCAAGGGACTCGCGGCAGTCTGGGGCGACACCAAGCTGACCGACGCCGAGTTCGACGAACTTTGGGAGGGGATTTCCCGGGACAGCGGACACAAGCTGGCGCACTTGCTGATTCGTTACAACACCGAGCGCGCCCGCCACCACCGCCGCTGGGAGGCGGCTCTGGCCGCGTGGGACCGCCCACTTCATCTGGTTTGGGGACTGTCCGACCCGGTATCGGGACAGCATGTGCTGTGGGAAGCGACCCGCCTACTCCCCCAGGCCACGATCACCGAACTCGCCGGCGTCGGCCACTTTCCACAGACCGAAGCTCCGGACGCGGTGGTCGCCGCGCTCCGCAGCAGTTCCTAGCGCGCCTTCCAGACCGGCTGGCGCTTTTCGGCGAAGGCCAGCGGGCCTTCCTTGGCGTCCTCGGACTTCATCAGCGGCCCGATCTCGCGCATGGTGCGAGTCCAGCCGGCTTCGTCGTCGGTGATCACGCCGTCGTCGACACCGACCGCGACGCGCTTGCTGGCCTGCACCGCCAACGGCGCGTTGACGGTGATGCGTTGCGCCAGAGCCAAAGCCGCGTCGACGACGGTGCCGTCGGGCACGACGTCGTTGATCAGGCCCCACTTGAGCGCCTCGGCCGAGGTGATCGGTTCGCCGGTGAACAGCAATTGCATGGCCACTTTGCGCGGCAACTGCTCGACGATGCGGAACACGCCACCCGCCGCGGCGACCAAGCCCCGCTTGACTTCCGGCAACCCGAACTTGGCGCTCTCCTCGGCGACCACCAGGTCGCTGGCCAAGGCCAGTTCGGTCCCCCCGCCCAGCGCGGTGCCGTTGACCGCGGCGATGGTGGGCTTGTCGATGAAGTGCCGGACGTAACCGGCGAAACCCCACTCCGGGTGTTGCGGGTGAAACAGGTTCTCCCGCCGGTAGATCGCCTTCAGGTCGGCCCCGGCGCAGAAAGACTTGTCACCGGAACCGGTGATCACCACCGCCCAGACGTCGGCGTCGTCCTGAGCCTGCTGGAGCAGATCGCCGACGGCGGTGCTGACCGCGCCGTTCACCGCGTTGCGCGCGTCCGGGCGGTTGATGGTGATGAGCAGGACGTTGCCCCGCCGCTCTCCGAGAGCGGCGGGGGCTTGCACGTCGGTCACTACAGCAGCTCGAGGATGGTGGCGTTGGCCTGGCCGCCGCCTTCGCACATGGTCTGCAGACCGTAGCGAATTCCGTTGTCGCGCATGTGATAGAGCAGCGTCGTCATCAGCCGGGCACCGGAGCCGCCGAGCGGATGGCCCAGCGCGATCGCGCCGCCGTTGGGGTTGAGCTTCTTCTCGTCGGCGCCGATCTCCTTGAGCCAGGCCATCGGAACAGGCGCGAACGCCTCGTTGACCTCGAATGCACCGATGTCGTCCACGCTCAGGCCGGACTTGGCGAGTGCCTTCTGGGTGGCCGGGATCGGGCCGCTCAACATCATCACCGGGTCAGAGCCGGCCAGCGTCGCAGTGTGTACCCGCGCGATCGGCTTGAGGCCCAACGACTTTGCCTTCTCCGCCGACATGAACAGCAGCGCGGCCGAGCCGTCGGAGATCTGCGAGGAGTTGCCCGCGTGGATCACGCCGTCCTCGGAGAACGCCGGCTTGAGCTGGCCCATCTTCTCCAGGGTGGTGCCGCGGCGGATGCCCTCATCCTTGAGCACGACGTTTCCTTCGGAATCCTTGATTCCCACGATCTGGTCCTCAAAGGCGCCCGAATCCTGTGCAGCAGCGGCCTTTTCGTGGGAGTCCAGGGAGAACTGGTCGAGATCGGTGCGGCTCAGGCCCCACTTGGTGGCCATCATCTCCGCGCCGATGCCCTGGTTGGGCGTGCGGTCGTAGCGGCTCTTGAACCCGGCCGAGTAGGGGTTCCCGCCGTTGGCCAGCGAGGCGCCCATCGGGGTGCGCGACATCGACTCGACTCCACCGGCGACGACGACGTCGTAGTGCCCGGCCACCACACCGGCGGCGGCGAAGTGCACCGACTGCTGGCTGGAGCCGCACTGGCGGTCGACGGTCACACCGGGTACCGACTCGGGCCAGCCTGCGGTCAGCACCGCGGTCCGCGCGATGTCGAGGGCCTGCTCACCGGCCTGCATGACACATCCCCAAATGACGTCGTCGACGATCTCGGGGTCGATGCCGGCCCGCTGCGCCAGACCGTTGAGTACCTGGGCCGACAGCTCAGCGGGGTGCACACCGGACAGACCACCGTTGCGCTTCCCGACTGGTGAACGTACAGCTTCGACAATTACCGCTTCAGCCATCGGCCTACTCCTTTACGACGGGGTGATCTTTGGATCAAAACACACGCCGTTTGACGACCGTCAAGCGGGTCAACCAACCGTTCGGTCAGCCATGCCGATCCCCGAGTCGCTACGCTCCTGCCCGCCGCTCCGACGTGACATGCACCGGCAGTGTGTCGTCCCACGGCTGTCGGTTCACCATGTCGGCGACGTTGACATAGCCGGTCTCGAATTCGCCGGTCGCGGCGTCCACCAGCCGGTACTCCTGCCGCTGCCGATGCAGGGGCTGGCCGTCGAGCAGCACCACCCGCACCTCGCCGGGTTCGAAGTGGCAGCGTCGCTGCATCGCCGCGATGAGCTGTTCGTTGTGCATGTGCCCATCGCCGAAGTTCCAGCCGATCGCCATGCTGCAGATGCGCTCACCGTCGGTGATCGAGTAGTCCTCCTCATTCCCACCGGCCATCGCGCGGTGGGCCAGGGTGAACAGCGCCTTGCCGTGGGTGTTGAAGGCGCGAAACGCGTACCCCATGAACAACGGGATCTGCGCGGCTTCCTTACTGCCGTAGAACTTTTCGAGCTGCGCGGCCGGCATGTTGGCGATCGTCACCAGGTTCTGCTCGATCTTCGCCTCGGCCGACGGCTTCACACACCACAACGTGGTGTCCCAGTTGCCTGCGTAGTAGCGCATTCCGGGCAGGAAGGACACCTTGCGCGGCACCGTGTTTCCGAGGAAGACGGTGGTGGCCAATGCCAGGAACAGCAGGATCGGCCACGGGCTGGTGATGTCGGTGATCCCGATCTGGGCGTGCGCGACGAACAGCGAGAGCACCGAGAAGATCATGAAGACGTTCCACTCCAGCGGCACACCCATCGGAATCGCCGACAGGATGCCGAGGTGGAAGCACACCATGACGATGGCCGCGATCGTGGTCGGCCATCCGCCGTGGGAGAAGAACAGCGCCAACGGGATCAGCATTTCGATGGCGGTGCTGATGTGGGCCAGCGTGTGCGACATCGGGCCGGGCCGAAGGTCTTCGGGGAACTTCTTGAAGAACATCCGCTTCAGGAAGCGTGGCCGCACCACCGGGCTGTTGGACATCATCGTGGAGATGACGAACGGGAAGTGCCGGGTGAGCTTGGAGGTCGCGGCGCCGATCCAGATCGCCATGCACACCAGCTTGGCGGCGATGATGATGTCGACGCCGGAGAACAGGAACGCAACCGCGAACGCGCCATACACCTCGCCGCGGGCGGCCAGGAAGATCACCTTGTCGCGCAGACCCACCAGCGCCAGCAACGCCACGACCGTCGCGACCTGCCAGGTCGGCAGCAGACCGACTTCGGTGCCCAGCTCAGGGACGGGCCCGGTGCCGTCGGAGAACAGCGCCACCAGGATCATCACGATCAGCGCCGCGTAGAGCGCGATGTCGACGGGGCCACGATTGTCGCCCTTGGTCAGCGGCACCAGCTTGGGCCACGGTGGCAGCCGGATCGTGTTGGGGCGCAACCAATAGATGATCGACCCCATCGGCGGCCAGAACCGGTTGTTCAGCGGGCCGAAGCCGCAGCCGAGGCCGACGACCTCGAAGAGCATCGTGTAGAGCACGGCCTTCTCGTAGACGATCGGCTCCGACCACCACGACCCGATGTCGGTCAGTCCGCCGATGCCCGTAGTGGCCAGACCGAACAGCGCTCCGACGAAGACGTAGAGCAGGATCTTGATGACGTAGAACAGATGCAGGGCGACCGGCGTGCCGAAGCCCACCTCGGCCCAGTGCCGCGCCATCGGTTTGATCTTCTCCGCGCGCGTGCCCTTGCTCCACGTCTCGAAGTCGATGACGGGCACTTCCTGCTTCAGAAATCCCATGGCAAAAAGACTAGAACGTGTTCTAGTCGCACGGGTACGAATTCCCGCGCGGCGAGACTTCTCCGCGAGCAGACACAAACTCGGGCGGATTCGGGCAAAAATGCCCGAGTTTGTGTCTGCTCGCGACGGGAACTGTCAGGCCTTGGCGGGCGGGCGGTAGAAGATCGCCAGCTGGCCGACACCGCCGGCAAGGCCGAGCACCAACGCGATCAGCAGGCCGCACCAGCCGTGCAGCCACGGGTAGGCGCTGGTGCCGTGGAACAGCAGATAGTCAAGGCTGTACTTGCCCGCGCCGGTCGCGGCGATCGCGATGGCCGCGGCCGCCAGCACCAGGTTGTACTCCCAGCCTTCTTTGACGATGAAGAAGCCGTTGTGCCGGTGCACCGTCCAGGCCGCGACGAGCATCAGCGCGACGAATCCCGCGGCCGGGATCGGCGTCAAGAGGCCCAGAGCCAGGCCGATGCCCGCCGCCATCTCGGTGCTGGCCGCCACCCGGGCGTGAAAGGTGCCGGGCTTCATGCCGATGCTCTCGAACCAGCCGGCGGTCCCCTTGATCCGGCCGCCGCCGAAGAACTTGTTGTAGCCGTGGGCGGCCATGGTCACGCCGAGCACCACACGCAGGATCAGCAGTCCGACACTGTAGGCAGTCATGGAGGTAAACCTAGAGCATTACGCCACGTGCTGGGCAGGCGCTCAGCCCACGTAGCCGATGACCGGCATGGTGTAGCTCAGTGCGCCGTTCTCCATCCAGTGCATCAGCGGCTGGTAGTCGCTGTTCGGTGGCTGAGGCATGTAGCCGCGGCTGGTGGCTCCCGCAACCGGCTCGTTGAACTGGCGCATCCGAATCACGTTGGCCCACAGGTAATCCTGAATCTGAGCCATGCTCGTGAGATCCTTCTCCTTCTTGAAGATCTTCAGGATCTTGTCTTTGTCGTCGCCACTGTCGATCAGACCTTCGACCAAGTCGTCGAAGTCGTCCTTGCTGATCGTGTAAAGGTTGTCGCCGGTGACGGTCTGCGCACTCAGGTACCCCTGTTCGGCCACGATGGCGACCTGCGTCTCCTTGAGCGCTTCCTGGGCGTTGGGCACGTAGCCCAGGTCGATCGAGCTCAGCTGGGAGTACGGGTTGATGACATAGAGGCCACCCCAGCGGTGGTGACCGTCGACGATGTAGAGCCCGTCGTCGGCGGTCAGGATCACGCTTTTGGCGAGCACGGTGCCGCCGGCCAGGTAGTCCTCGAGCAGGTCTGGGTCCTGCAGCGGATCCTCCAGCGCCTTGGTCGCATCGATCTCGTTCTGCGTCGGCAACAGACTGCTCACGGCTGCGGTGATCGGGGTGACCGCGATGGCCTGGTTGGGGATGCCTCGGGTCAGTCCACCGGTGGTGATCAAGGCCAAAAGCGGTGTGTTGCAAGTACTCGGGCACTGCTCACCGGTGACGGGATCGGTCTTGAGGTAGGTGTTGAACAGGTTGACGAAGCCGTCCGGGTCCTCGTTGTACCGTGCCATCAGGATCTGCTGCAGCTGGTCGACGGCAACCATGTCGGGCAGCGGTACCCCGTCCGTCGTCATCCGTCCGGTGTTCTCGGCGCTGTTGAGGACCTTCGTCGCGGTGCCGGCCAGGCCGCCGTTGCGAATCCAGCTACCGAGGTAGGAGGCGACTTCGGTGTCGGTGGCCGCCCGGCCGAGGACGACCTGGAAGATCTCCTGGATCTTCACGGCGCGAAACGCGTTGGCCTTGATGAACTGGACCGCCACCACCTGCGTCGGCCGGCCGGACCGTAACTCCTGGACGTAAATGGCCGCTTGGCCGGCATCGGCCGGCTCACCCAGCAGGCTCCGGTAGAGCAGCTGGACATAGGTGTCGGCGGTGCCGCCGCTCACCCGGTAGAACTCCCGGGTGCTGGCCACCTGGGCGACCACCAGCGGCTCGGGAACACCCATCCGCAACTCCATGGTGCCCGCCGCCAATTCTCCTGCGGTGGGCGCTCTTCCGAGCAGCTCGAGGTAATAGCTGTTGACCTGCTGCTGACGAAAGGCCGTCGACGTGTAGAGGCGGTTCACCACGGCCGCTTGACCCCTCGCGTCGAACACGGCGGTGTAGCGCGTCAACTGCTCCGCGGTGGGGTCGGCGCGCAGAATCTCGCGGAAGAGGCCGGTGACGATCTCGGTGGATGTGCTTGGATCGTCGTTTCCGGTGGGATTCCCGACGCCGGTGACCGGGCCGGGGAAGCCGGGAAAGCGTGGGCGTCGTCGGTCAGCAGTCGGCCGCGCCGAGGCCTGTACCTTGCGTGGACCCACCGTGGGACGACGCTCGCCGACAACCGACGCTTTAACGGCGCCCGCTTGCCGCGCCGAGTGCGACGCCGGCGCTGCCGAACCGCCGCCGTCGTCGGCTGAGGCGATCGCCGGCGCCGCCAGCATCGCTGCCCCCACACCGGCCGCGACCGCACCCGCTTGAAGCCAACGCACCACAGCCACATCCGCCATGGGCCCAGAATTATCATCCGGGGCAATTAGGTGTAGCCGCCGTCGACCGGGCTTCACTCGGTCGACTGCAAATGTTCAGACCGCCAGCGCCGCTCGCAACCGGTCAAGGTAGTCGTCGACGTCGACGTTGTCCGGGTCGGCGTGCACGCTGAGCGCGATGGTGTCGCCGAGGCCGTGCACTCCGTGGGTCAGGCTCATCATCGGCGAGAGCCCCGACCACCCGGCGGCCAGCAGGACCGGGCAACCGCCGAAGGACAGATCGGCAGCCCCGCGGTTCACGCTGGAGACCACGGTGTTGCCGGTGACCGTGGCCGACCGCATCTCCGGGTCGAATTGCCGCACGCCCCAGCGCAACAACGCGGCGGGGACGGCGGCGGACGCCGCGGCCGAGGCCCGCAGCGCCGGGTGCTCGCCGCGCAGGCGCTGGGCGGTCAGCTCGGCTGCGATCAGCTCCGCCCGCCGGGCGCGGTCGACGTCCGGGTGCAGCCGGATTCCGACATTGCGAAAGTTGTTGTGCCCGCCCGAACCCAGTTGTCCGGCCATCGTCACTTCGGCCGCCAGCGCCGAGGTGTCCTCGCCACGCGCGGCGAGGTAACCACCGAGCGCCTCGGCGATCACCACCAACGCTCCGATGGTGACGGTGGGTTCCGTCAGCCGGTCGCGGTGCAACACCAGCGTCCGCAGCACCGGTGTCGCGCGGGGCCGCTGATTGATGCTCAGCAGCGGGGCGCCCGGAGCGGCCGGCGGCACCCGCCCGGCCTCGGTGTCGCGCACGAGTTGGCGATGCGCCCGCGCGGCGGCCACACCGCGGGCAGGCAGGAAACCGCGCCGCGTGGGCGCGGGCACCGGCACCGGCTGCCGCCGGCCGAGCAGCGCCCCGCCGAGCAGGGTCCCCCGGGTGCCGTCGGCGAAGGCGTGGCCGGTCTGCATGACCACCACCGAGCCCACACCCTTGCACCCCGGCACGCCCGACACGCGCGGGAAAATGTGTGCGCGCCAAGTCATTCGGTGAAGGTCGAGCGGGTCACCGCGGAACCGCGCGGCAGCGTCCAGGCAGCCCTGCCAATCCACTCCCCCGGTGTCGTGCAGCACGAACTGATCGGCGCTGACGTCGCCGCGACACCAGCGCGGGTATCGCCACCGGCCATAGTCCACCACCCGCATCCGCAACTCGTCACACGCCTCGGCGCGCCGGCGGAGTTCGTCGACGGCGTCCTCCGGCGAGTCGGGTGATCCGTCGAAGGCGTACAGCACCAGCTGATCGCTGGGGACGACGGCCGACATCCAGAACATCTGCGCGTCAACCGCGGTCATCGCTCTGCTGGCAGCCATGGCGGCCATTGTCCTAGGCTGGCCAGGTGCTGCCGACTCCCGGTCCCGACCGCGCCGCGCTGATCACCGGAGCATCCTCTGGCATCGGCGCCGAAATCGCCCGTGTGCTGTCCTCGCGCGGTCACCACGTCGTGCTGGTGGCCCGCCGTACCGAGCAGCTCACCGCACTCGCGGAATCGCTTCCTGGCCCGAGTTCGGTTGTCGGCGCTGATCTTTCGCAACCCCAGGATCGGGCCGCGCTGCCCGGCCGGGTCGCCGAACTCGGGTTGGACGTCGACATACTGGTCAACAACGCCGGGCTGACGACCACCGGCCCGGTGGCCGCCGCAGATCCGGCCGCCGAGCTCAACGTGGTCGAGGTCGATGTGGCCGCCGTCGTCGACCTGTGCACCCGATTCGTCGGCGCGATGGCGGCCCGGCGGCGCGGAGCCGTGCTCAACGTCGCCTCGTTGGGCGCCTTCGGACCGCTGCCCGGCCAGGCTGTCTACGGTGCGTCCAAGGCCTTCGTGCTCTCCTACACCTACGCGCTTCGCGAGGAACTCAAACCGAGCGGCGTCACGGCATCCACCCTGTGCCCCGGTCCGGTGAAGACCGGATTCGGCGCGGCCGCCGGCATCTCCGACGAAGACGCCGAGGCCGCGCTGCCCAAGCCGCTGTGGGTGTCGGCCGAAGATGTCGCCAAGGCCGCCGTGGACGGACTGGCAGCCGGCAAGGCAGTCGTCGTGCCTGGCCGGCTCAACTACGCGGCTACCGCGGTCTATGCGCTCACACCCAAGCGGCTGTTGCTACCACTGCTGGCCCGCAGCCACCCGAGCCTCAAGAAGAAGTAGCTGACAGGAAGGCGACGATCTGCCCGCCCACCACCTCGGGCTGTTCGAGCTGAAGGAAGTGCCCGGCGTGCTCGACGATCGCCACTTCACTGCCCGCCGGTAGGACAGCCGCCACCCACGGCGTGAATTCCGCTGTCATGCAACCATCGTCGGCCCCGTGCAGGTACAGCGTCGGCAGCCGCGGCACCTCCAGCCACAGCCGGTTCAGCTCGGCGTAGCGACTCGGCGGGCGGGTGTTGCGGATGGTGGCCCGGTAGGTGCCCAGCGCGGCGCGCCAACGATCCGGGGTGCCGATGGCGGCGTCGACGTGGCGCAGATCCTCGGCGGCGTTGTAGCCGGGTGACCAGCGGCGCCACAGCAGCGGCACGATCCACGACGACGAGCGCTCCGGGGCGAACGGCAGCTGAAAGTAGCTGATGTACCAGCTGCGCAGGAGTTGCACCGGAAGCAGACGCAGCAGCCGGCCCCGGTTGGCCAGCTTCCTGCCGGCCCCGGGCCGCAGCGCCGCCGAGGGCGGCACCGACATCACGACGGCCTTGGTGAAGGGACTGTCCGGCATCGCAGCCAAACCGGTCGCGGCGATCGCGCCCCAGTCGTGGCCGATGACAACGTCGGCTCCGGTCGGATTGCACGCGGCAAGCACCCGCAGCGCATCGTCCATCACGGCTCCGATGTGCTGGCTGCCGTCGGCGGGAAGCGACGAGGGCACGTAACCGCGCATGAACGGCGCGACGACCCGGTAGCCGGCGGCCACCAGGTAGGGCGCCAGTTTCCGGAAACCGTAGGCAGTATCGGGAAAACCGTGCAGGCACAACGCGATTGGGCCGTCATCCGGACCCCAACTCAGTGCGCGCAGCTGCACGGCCGGCGCGGAGACGTCAATCCAGCGCGGCTCGGTCATCGAACGCCGGCGTTCACTAGATCGGATCGAATCCCGAGATCAGCCAGTGGTCTTTGACCTTCTCCAACGTCACCCGCACGCTGGAGGCGGTGTTGGTCGGCGCATCGGTGCCGACGACCACTGTCTGATCGACGAACAGCAACACCACCGCATGATCGGGCTTGGCCGAGACCGATGCCGCCGCGGGAACGGCTGCCAGGGCAGAGATCTTCTTCTCCTTGGCGCCCGGGATGACGACGGTGTTGATCAGTTGGGTATAGGCGTCCAGGAAACTTCCGGTCAGCCGGTCGCGCGCCGCGCCGAGATCCTTCTCGACCGACTCGGGCTTGTAGCTCAGCAGGGCGACAGTGGAGTCCTTGGCCGCCTGCACCGATTCGATGCGCGCGGTGTCGGCGTCCCGGCGCGACGAATCCTCATAGCGCAGATAACCGGCCGCCGCCGCGAGCAGCAGCGCCACGACCGGCAGCACCCCGAAGGCGACCGCCCCGGCGAGGCTGAATCGCTTCGCCGGTGCGGCATCGGCAGCAGCAGGCGCCGGTGCGGCGTCTTCCTCGATGACCTCGGGGTCTGGCTTGGCGTCCTCAGTCGTCACGGTACGAACTCCACTTTCGCGACCTTCGCTTCGTCGTTCCCGGTCTTTTTGACCGTCAGGCGCATCCGCCAGGAGCGCTTCGGCTGATTGGGCGCACCCCGGTTTGAGGTGGTGACGGTGACGGCCACCAGCACCTGGCCCTCATTGCCCGACACCGACTCCAGCCCCGCCTCGGTCACCTCACCCACCGACTTGGACTGAGCCTGCTTGACCACCTCGATGAACGGCTGGGACCGCTTCGCGAAATCGTCGTAGAACGCATCGGTGGCGGAGTCGAGGATGCGCTGCACATCCTTGTCCGCCTCGGCGGCGTCGATGGTCGTCAGATTGAGGGCGCCCTGGCGGCCGACTCCGACCAGTAGCTGCTGCAGCTGCGCGGTCTGCCTGGACTCGTAGGCCCGGTAGCCGAGCCATCCCGTGAGCGCGGCCAGAGCGACCACCACGGCCGTCCCCACGATCAGCGCCAGCTGGACATGCGAACGCGCCGGTCTCGGCGGTGCGGGCGTGTCCCCGTCAACCCCGAGTTCGACGGCCGTGGTGGCCTCGTCTCCGGGCTCGGCAGGCTCGTCGGCCATGTTTCTCCCTCTGCGGCGTTACCGGGCTCCGATCACCCGCACTTGGGGCGAAAGGCTACCGGTAGGCGCTGTGAGGGCCGTCACGGGTTCGCGACAGCGGCCTCGAGATCGGCGATGACGATTTTGCGCATCCCGAGCATGGCCTTGGTCGCGGCGGCCGCCCGGGTCTGGTCGGGATCGGACAGCAGCTCGTAGAGCCGGGTGGGCACCACCTGCCAGCTCAGGCCGAATCGGTCCTTGAGCCAGCCGCACTGCGACTCCTGGCCACCGGCGACCAGAGCGTCCCAGTAGTAGTCGACTTCGGCCTGGTCAGCGCATTCGATCAGGAAGGACACCGCCTCGGTGAACGAGAACACCGGGCCACCGTTGATACCGACGAACCGGGTGCCGTCGAGGGTGAAGCCGGCCGACACGACCTGGCCGGCGGTGCCCGGCCCCGCGTCGGTGTAGCGATTGACGTACTCGATGGACGAATTCGGGAAGATGCCGGTGTAGAACCGCATCGCCTCCTCGAGGTCGTCGTCGAACCACAACGACGGGGTGATGGTGGGCACGGGTGGTCTCCTCTCCAGGACAGTCGAAGGGATTGACCGGCCGGGGTGCCGAAACTCATCGATAGCGCCGCTATGTAACGTGCTGTTCAGGTTCGGTCGAGAGGATGCCGGTGAGCAGCACGAACAGCGGTCAGACAGTGGAGTTCCGCGGCACCAACGACCTCGCCCTCGTGGCCGACGAGTGGAACCGGGGTGTCGAGTCGGCGGCTGAGCGCCCGACGATCCTCATGCTGCACGGCGGCGGTCAGAACCGGTTCTCCTGGAAGAACACCGGCCAGGTGCTGGCCGATCAGGGTTTTCATGTGATCGCGCTGGACGCCCGCGGGCACGGTGACAGCGACCGCGCCCCCGACGCCGACTACAGCGTCGACTCGCTGTCCGCCGACGTGCTGCGCGTGCTGGAGCAGATCGGCCGCCCGGTCGTGCTGATCGGGGCGAGCATGGGCGGGTTGACCAGCATCCTGGTGGCCAAGGAGGCCGGGCCTGCCGTGGTGACGAAGCTGGTGTTGGTCGATGTGGTGCCCCGCTTCGAGAAGGACGGCAGCGCCCGCATCCGGGACTTCATGTTCAGCAATGTGGACGGCTTCGACAACCTCGAACAGGCGGCCGACGCCATCGCCGGATACCTGCCGCACCGCAAGCGGCCGAAAAATCTTGAGGGCTTGAAGAAGAATCTGCGGTTCCGGGACGGCCGGTGGTTCTGGCATTGGGATCCGGCGTTCCTCACCGCACCGAAAGACGATCCGTTCGGCCGGGTGGAGCGGCTCGAGCAGGCCGCCATCGAACTGACGATCCCGATCCTGCTGATCCGAGGCAAGCTGTCCGATGTGGTCAGCGCCGAAGGGGTGCAGGACTTCCTGGCGAAGGTGCCGGGCGCGGAGTTCGTCGAACTCTCCGACGCCGGCCACACCGCCGCAGGTGACGACAACGACGCGTTCAGCGAAGCAGTCGTCTCGTTCGTCACCAGACCGGTGTGACCAACTGACCGTTGGCCAGGAACTCCTCCAGGTTGCGCATCGCCAACGTGGCCATCGCCGTCCGGGTTCGCAACGTGGCGCTGCCCATGTGCGGCAACAGCACGACGTTGTCGAGTTCCCACAGCCGGACGGGCACGTCGGGCTCCGCCGCGTAGACATCCAGACCGGCGCCCGCCAGCCGGCCCGCTTCCAGGAACTCGATGAGCGCGTCCTGGTCGACGACACTGCCGCGGGCGACGTTGATCAGGAAACCGTCCGGACCGAGCGCCTCCAGCACATCGCGATCCACCAGATGCTCGGTGCCGGATCCCCCGGCGGTGACGACCACCAGGACGTCGACGGACGCCGCCAATTCCACCGGTGAGGCGGAGTAGCGGTACGGACTGTCGGCCAGCTCGTGGCGATTGTGATAGGCGATGGCACAGTCGAATCCGCGTAACCGGGTGGCGATCGCCGAGCCGATCCGGCCCAACCCGAGGATGCCGACGCGGCTGCCGCTGAGGTCGCGGGTGTACGGGAACGGCCCGTCGGTGGCCCAGCGGCCCGCCCGCACGTATCGGTCGGCGGCGCTGAACCGGCGCATGGTGTCCAGGATCAACCCCAGCGCGGTGTCGGCGACGGTGTCGTTGAGCACGTCGGGGGTGTTGCTCACCCCGATCCCCCGCTCGCGCGCCGCGTCGACGTCGATGGCGTCGTAGCCGGCACCGAAGTTCACGATGGCCCTCAAGGCCGGCAGCGAATCCATCAGCGCGGCATCGACACCCGGTCGGCCACCGCACACGATCACCGTGACCTCGTGGGCCTGCTGCGCGTCGACGGGAAATCGCAGCGGCGTGTGCCGCGCCGTCAGTTGCTTCTCCAGAGACGGTTCGAGCCTGCCGACGACGAGGATGGCCATACCGCCAGTCAACCAGGCCCGTCGTCGTCGAGCGCGCGGCGGATGATGTCGCGCAGGTCCTCGCGACTGGTGACATTGAGTTTGAGGTACATCCGATACAGGTGCCCCTCGACCGTGCGGGTCGACACCACGAGCCGCTCGGCGATCTCGCGGTTGGACAATCCGCGCACCACCAGGTGGGCGATCTCGCTTTCCCGCCTGGACAGTGGCAGCGGCTGGGAGGTGGCCATCAGTGCTGGTGTCTTCAATCCGCCGCATTCCTTGCCGAGCCGGTCGGCGGCCGCCGCGGCCTCCAGTGACTGCCTGCGCTGTCCGGCGGCATCGAAGAGTGCCGCGGCCTGCGCTGCGGCATCCGCCGCCGACAACAGGGCGCCGATCCGCTCGAACTCCCGCGACGCCGAAAGAACCGCTGCCCCATCGTTGTTCATCAGTCCGGTGGCGTGCGCGGCATCGATCGCCGCCAGCGGACCACCGATCACGGCGGCCACCTCGACTATCCGCGGCAAGCAGGTCTTGTCCCCGAACCGCGCTGCGGCGTGCAGGGCCATCAGCTCGATGGCGCGTTGGCCCGACTCGGCGGCGAGGTCGGCTGCGCGCAGAGCCATCGTGACCGCGCCGCTGACATGACCCATAGCTGCAGCCAGCCATGCCTCCGCGATGCGGACCGCAGGTTCGAACATCGTCGCCGCGCGCCCCACCAGCTCCCGAAGTTCGGCGACCAAGGGCGCGGCGGCCGAGTCGTAGCCGAGTCCGCAATAGCATTGCGCCAGAATCAGTCTGGCCGGAACATTCCACGAGGCGGCCGCCTCGCCGCTGAGGGCGGCCAGCGTTTCCTCGAGTCGGCCCATCGCCACCCGCAGTTGCCCGCGGCCCAGTTCCACGGTGCCGGACAGGACGTTCGCCATTGCGCGAGCGCGGTACTGGCTTGGCGAGGTGATCCGCACGATGTCACCCGAACGTGCCTGCGCGGCAGCGAAATCGCCCGCCAGCGTCAGGGCGCGCACTTCGGCCAGCGCCAGCAGGAACCGCAGCAGCCCGTCGATGTTGTCGTAGACCTCGTGGCCCCGTGCGGCCAGCCGCGCCGCGTCGGCGGTGCAGCCTTTGAGCGCGGCCGCCATACCACCGCCGAAGACCGCCCACCCGACGGCAATCGGCGGCGCGGTCGGATCGGCCAGCACCTTGTCGGCCAGCTCGGCGGCCTCGTCGAGTCGATTGTCGAGTACGGCCAGGGCGGCCGCGAGGCTGTCGACACCCACCCGTACCCGCGGGTGAGTAATCCTCTGCTGCAACATCTTCAGGATCTCGGCTGCGGCTGCGGCGTCTCCTATCGACCACTGGAGATTCGCGATCCGCGCCATGCCCCATCGGGCCAGTTCGAACTCGGTGAGGCTGTCGGGGTCGAAGGACGCCAGGATCAGTTCGGACTCCGGGGCCCGCCCCTGCCACAGCAATGTTCGCGCGAGCAGTTCCGAGGCCACCAGGCCGCCGCCGGCGTCGACGGCGGCACGCGCCAGCCGCTCGGCGAGCGCGATGTTCATCAGTGCGATCGCGTCTTCTGCTGCACGGGACAAGAATTCGGCGTCCATCGTCTTGTCGGAGTGCAGCGCCAGTTCAGCGCGGCGCACGCGTTGTACCGGGCCCAGCGGTGGGTGCAGATCCATCGCGCCCACCAGCTCTGTCCGCAGGCGTCGGCTCGCGACTTGACCCAGACCCTGCCTGATGACTTCACCGATCACCGAGTGGGTGAAGTGAATGTCAGCGGTGCCGCTGCCATCGACGACGCGGATCAGCCCCCGCCTCTCGGCGTGTTCCAACGTATCGCTGTCGACGAGTTCGGACATCACGTCCAAAGTGAGCGGCTCCGAGACTGCCAGCAGCTGCAGAGCCCGCCGTTCGTCATCGGGCAACCGGTCGAGCCGGCTACTCAGCAGCGGCGCCAGTTTCGAGGCCACCGCCGTCTCGCCGCGCAGCTGCCAGACACCGTTGACCTGACGGAGGGTGCCGGCTTCCAGCGCTCCCTCGACGAGGTGCCGGACGAACAATGCGTTGCCGCTGGAGGCTTCCCACATCAGGTCGGCGGAGAGTCGCTCCAACCGTCCACCGAGGGCCGTCTCGATCAGCGCCACCGACTCGGCCTTGCTGAAGGGAGCGACATCCAACCGGGCCAGGTAGCCGTCTTTCCACAGCGCGGTGATCGTCTCGGGAATCGGCTCGCCGCTGCGAGCGGTCGCCACGATGCGCACCGAGCCTTCGACAGCCAGCTGGTGCAGCAGCGTCGCGGACAGGTGGTCGACCAGGTGCACGTCGTCAACACCGATGAGCGCCGGCTTCTCCCGCCGGACGGCGTGAAAAGCGGCGGCCAGCATGGCCACCGGGTCGGTGGGCATCGGACTGGCGAGCAGATGGGCGAACACACCCAATGGCACGTCACGCGCGGACTCGGTGCCCGCGACCCACACCGCCGCGGTGCGCAACGTGTGCGCGGCCATCCGTGCCAGAGTCGTCTTCCCGACACCGGCGTCGCCCAGAAGGAGTGTCCCGCATTGGCCGGGCCGGCCCTGCAGGGACGCCTGGATCGCGGCGAGTTCCTTGCCTCGACGCATGACAGGCCAGGTACGGCTGTCCCCCACGGCCGCAGTTTACGCAGGCGAAAGCCCTGGACTGGGCGGATTGCTCAACGTTCAAAAACCCGCGCGACGACCGGTCGGCCGCCCGGGCTACGCCAACAACGGCACGTCGCCGTGCCGCTGATCGGTCAGGATTTCGAACATCGCCCGCCGCGCGGCCACCAGTTCGGTGTCAAGACCATTGCCGGACAGCGTGATTCGACAGTTCGCCAGAGCGGAGTTGTAGCAGTACTTGGTGGCACTGTTGGTGTCGGTGTAGGTCAGCCCGATGACGTCGCCAGGTTCGGCACGAATCTCGCCGTGCAGCTCGAATCCGTCGGTACGGCCGCCGAACGACCACCGGAACGGCTCGTACGAACCGCGAGTGTGCCGTGCGGCCAGGATGGACCGCACGGCCACCTCCCAGCCCGCATGGCGCAGGACGAACAGCGTCGTGGCAGGCAACCGTAGTGGTCCCAGGGCGGCGTGCGCGGTGACCACCTCCAGGCTCGAGTTCGGGTGCTCGTCGAATCCGCACACCTGACCGAAGGCGTACGCCGGGGTGTGCTTGCTGCCCCAGTTGTGGTTGACGCTGCCCGTCCACGAGTCGACGGCGACTCGGGTGTCGCCGAGGGTCACCGTGCCGTCGAAGCGGGCCAGCGGGTGCCGTACCAGGGTCTTGGCGGTCGGGAACTTCGCCGTATAGGAGCGCTCGGTGAGGAGCTTGACCGGCGGCTCGTCACCGGGCGTGATGGCCAGGTCACAGGACGCTCCGTCGAGCGACGCGCGGGCCTGGACGTCGTCGATCACGCTGTCGGCGATCCTGGCCGACCAGGGATCGGACAGGTAGTCGGCGTCGCCCAGGGGGTGCGGCACCTTCAGCGCACGGTTGCCCGCGCCGTCGGGGTCGAACAGCATCACCCAGACGTCGGCCACCGCGTCGCCGGGCTTGGGCAGCAGCCGCGTCCAGCGCAGCCAGATCGCCTGCGCGCGCCGGGGGTGATTCGCGCGGATGAATCTGCTCTCGTAGTAAGGAGGCATCATCTGTTCAGGATCGCGGACAGAAGGGCGGCGCACAGTGGGTTGGACGATCGCGGCTGCGGTGTTGGCGGTGCTGGTCGTGGCCGAGGCGATCGCGCTGCTGGTGATGCGTTCACGGCTGGCGGCGAGCGAGCGGGAAACCGAGGAGCTGCGCGGGCGCCTGGACACCCGCAACATGCTGTGGTCGGGCGGCCGAGAGGCGGTCAAACAGGTGTGGCAGACCGCCAATCTGGTCCGCACCCAGGGCCTGGGCGGCGCGGTGCGGTCCTCGATCGAGGAACTCGCCGACTGGGCCGACGTCGAGCGACCCGACCTGGCTCGGCTGGCGCCCGACGGCAAGGTGGTGGTGATGTTCTCCGACATCGAGGAGTCCACTGCGCTCAACGAACGCATCGGCGACCGGGCCTGGGTCAAGCTCATCGGCAACCACGACCGGATGGTCCGGCGGTTGGTGGGCAAGCACGACGGCCACGTCGTCAAGAGTCAGGGCGACGGGTTCATGGTTGCGTTCGCCGATCCCGCCGCCGCGGTGGATTGCGCGGTGGCGATGCAGCGGGAATTGGCGCGCGACGCGAAAAGGCTGCGAAACAACAGCATTCGGGTGCGGATCGGTATCCACATGGGCAAGTCGGTGCGCCGCGGTGACGACCTGTTCGGGCGCAACGTCGCGATGGCGGCCCGAGTCGCCGGTCAGGCCGATGGCGGCGAGATCCTGGTGAGCGAGCCGGTACGGACCGCGGTCGGCGATCAGCAGGCCTTCGACGAGGGACGAGAAGCCGAACTCAAAGGGTTCAGCGGCAGCCACCGGCTGTACGCGGTGGCCTAGCTTTTCGGTGTGGAGTCGGCTTCTGCGTGGCGCTGGTGCAGCCGGGCGCGAATCTCGTCGGGGGTGTATGCCTCGCGCCGCCGTTGGTCCCGCGCGACGAGCACCCCGCCCGCGACGACGCCGGCCGCACCGGCCAGACCGATCCACTTCCAGATACCGCGCATGCGATCACATTATGCTGCGCTGGTGAGTGAGCACACCGTGTCGTTGACACAGGCGCTGAACGAAACCCGTACCGGTGACGTCTGGTTGTTCCGCGGCGGATCGGGCCCGGACCGGGCGATCCAGACTTTGACCAACGCGCCGGTCAACCATGTCGGCATGACGGTGGCGATCGACGATCTGCCGCCGCTGATCTGGCACGCCGAGCTCGGCCACAAGCTGCTGGACCTGTGGACCGGCACCAATCACCGTGGGGTGCAGCTCAACGATGCGCGTGAGGCCATCGAACAGTGGCTGCATCAGTACGGTCAGCGGTGCTGGCTGCGCCAGCTCACCCCGGATGTCACCCGCGAGCATGAAGATCAGCTGCTGAAGGTGATCGCCCGGATGGACGGCACCCCGTTCCCCTCGACCGCGCGGTTGACCGGCCGCTGGCTCCGTGGTCGGCTGCCCACCGTCAGCGACTGGACGCGGGGAATCCCGTTCGTACACAAGAAGGTTCGACAATCCGCGGAACGGCGCAAGCTGGCCGAGCGTGAAATCGGGTTGCAGACGGCATATTGCGCGGAGACGGTGGCCATCACCTACGAGGAGATGGGCTTGCTGGCCACCGAGAAGAACGAGAACTGGTTCGATCCCGGCCGGTTCTGGAGCGGTGACACCCTACCCCTGGTCGACGACTATCGACTCGGCGACGAAATCCAGGTCCTGACAGACTGATTCGTCAGAAGCCGACGCCGACGCCGATACCGACCGGCGACTCACGGTGCGGGCACGACAGGTCGACGTAGACGGTGGTCGCGCTGGTCGACTCCCCGGGCGAGCTATCCGGATTGTGCACGGCCACCACCCGACAGGACGACAACGGCGCACCGGTGTTGCCGTCGACCCAGTTGATGGCGACGACGTAGCCCTGGGACTGGAGATCGTCGATGGTCGCCTGCGCCGTGTCGGCCGAGGCCACCGACGCGAACACGATCGGAACAGCGGCGGCCGCGCCGAACAGCGCGGTCACCGATCGTCCGATCCCCCATCGCATGACGCACCTCCCGAGCTGAACTTACCCCGAGCCCCAGACTGCAAGCACTTTGCCTTTCGGGTCGCGGAATTGGACCGCGGTGATGGTCTGACCCGGCGGAACGTCGTAGGCGACGTGGCCGGCGACCCGCTGGCCCTGCGTGAGCTGGCCTGAGGTGATGCCGGGCCGGACCGCACCGACGGCGGGCGCGATGTTCGACCCGTCGGCGGCGCGCGCGACGAGGTAGAAGCCGTTGTAGGTGGGTGTGCCGCTCTTGGCGACGATCGTCACATCGACGGCGTACATCGCGCCCTTGGCCGGGACGATCTGGGCGTCGGGCGGCACCGGCTGCAGGTTGTCGATCGTGTAGGCCGCGGTGCCGTCGGACGACGCGATGTCGACCTTGGTGCCGAACGCGACCGCTTCCAGAGTGGGCGCCATCGAGGTGCCGGCAGGTGTGCTGGGCGGCGACTGTTGGGCGGTCTGGTTGGAATTCCCGCATGCCGCAGTCATGAGCACGACGGCCAACAGGCCGAGAGGGACTCTGAACAACCGTGTTCCGCGCATGGGCGGATAGTAGCGCGGGCACCCGCCTCCGTCAGCGTCGCGCCCGTCTTGCCTGATTGGCAAATCTCCTTGCCGATATCGCCGACGCATCAGCACCATCGGTACGTGACCTCAACAGCGAACCCGTTCGATGATCCACACTTTGTCGACATGTACGCCGCCCGCGCGGCGAAGATGGTGCCCGCCTACCGCGACATCCACCGGATGGCCACGGTTCTGATCGATGAGCGCGCGCCGTCCGATGCCAGGGTTCTGGTGCTCGGCGCCGGCGGCGGGCTGGAGACCACGGCATTTGCCCAAGCCCAGCCCGGGTGGACGTTCGACGCCGTTGACCCGTCGGAAGCGATGCTGGAGCTCGCGGCGCGAAACCTCGGACCCTATGCAGCGCGGGTGCGCATGCACCGTGGATACATCGAGGACGCTCCGGACGGCCCATTCGCCGCCGCGACAAGTCTGCTGACACTGCACTTCCTGCCCCGGCAGCTCCGCCTCGAGACAGCTGCACGGGTCCGCCAGCGGTTGACGCCCGGCGCGCCGTTCGTTGTTGCGCACATGAGCTTTCCGCAACACGGCAGCGAACGGGACTTGTGGATCAGCCGGCATGTCGCGAATCTCATCGCCGCGGGGATCGATGCC
Source organism: Mycolicibacterium rhodesiae (assembly GCF_002086695.1). Lineage (GTDB taxonomy): Bacteria > Actinomycetota > Actinomycetes > Mycobacteriales > Mycobacteriaceae > Mycobacterium > Mycobacterium rhodesiae. Next base: position 27,635 of record NZ_MVIH01000011.1, on the reverse strand, counting down.
GCGGACGTCGACAAGGCGCGCAACGCCATCGCCACCGAGGTTCCCGTTCTCTCGCCAGACCAGGACCGCGCCATTCTGCGCGAAGCGGGGTTCACCGATGTCACCGAATTCTTCACGGCGTTCACCGTCCGCGGCTGGGTCTGCTACGCCTGAGCTCTTCTACCCGCCGCCGCGCCGGTCACGTTTGGTGCGATACATCGCTTCGTCGGCGCGGGAAAGCAGTTGCGCGGCAGTGAGATCAGAGCCGGCAGCGCGCCCGATACTGGCGCTGACGCTCAGCTCATGGGATTCGACGTCGAACGGTGTCGACAGCCGGTGACCGATGTGCTCAGCAAGGTCGTCCAGCTGGGTGAGGTCGTGAAGACGCTCGCGGACGACGACGAACTCGTCGCCGCCCAGACGGACGACGGTGTCGGCGTCACGTACCGCATCGGATAAGCGAATTCCAATCTCGCACAACACTTTATCGCCAATATCGTGGCCGTAACGGTCGTTGACGCTCTTGAAGTTGTCCAGGTCGATGAACAGCACACCCACCAGAGTGTTGGTGAGCCTTGCCCTGCCGAGAGCTCGGGTGAGGCGATCTTCGAGAACGGTTCGGTTGGACAGTCCGGTGAGGGGGTCGCTCAGCGCGGCTTCTTCGAGTTGTGCGACCGCCTTCTTCTGTTGGGTGATGTCTTGGAGCTGAACCAGCGAAGATGAGACGACGCCGAACTCATCGGGTAGACCGACAACGGTGTGCAGGCACCAGACCACCGTCCCGTCCGGGCGCAGGAACTGACGTTCGCTCTCGTGATGGGTGCGCGCTCCCGCGTGAACCGCGGCGACAGCGTCCTCGAACACCGACCCGTCGTCTGTTGCGAACTCCCGCAGTGAGTGTCCGACCAACTGCTCGGCGCTCCTGCCGAGGATGCTGCACAACGCGGGATTGACCCGAGCCAGCGTCCCGTCCAGCATGCGCCAGCCGACACCGATCGTGGCGCGACTCATGGTCAACTCGAACATCCGCACCGCGGCATCGCGGGCCTGTTCGGCCTGCACGCGGTCGCTGACGTCGCGGTGCGCGGTGATCATCTCCTGTGGCCTGTCCTCCTCACCGGGTAGGACGTGCGCCGTCGTCTCGATCCAGCGGTACTCGCCGTCCGCGTGGCGCATCCGCATCAGGAACCTGGTGACCGCACCGTTCGTGGTCTGCCAGGTCTCCGCCAGCTCGGCTCCGTCGTCCGGGTGGACGAGATCGATCCCGTACGTTCCGATCAGGTCGTCGGGCTCGAAGCCCAGTACGGTCCGCGACGCAGGTGACGCCCACAGGAACGAGGTGTCGTCGACCAGCTGCCAGGCGACCATGTCGGAGCTGTATTCGGCGATCATGCGAAAGAGTCGCTCGGATTCCCGGAGCTGCAGAGTGTGCAGGGTTTCACCGCTGACCGGTCGGAAGGCAGCCACCACCGCCCACGGGTCGGGGTCATCGGCCCGGAACAGCGGTACAGCGTCGACGTGTAGCCATACGTGGCGTCCCGCCGCATCACTGCCCGGGCGGTGAACGCCCATTATCCTGTCGCGCACCGTAATTCGTGTGCGCCGGGCGACCATGGCCGGCGCCTCTGCACCTTCGAGGAATCGGCCGTCTTCGTCTACCGCGGCCCAGCGCGGGTCCTGCGACGTCCGGCCGAGCATCTGGTCGGACGACAACCCGAGAATCTCCTGCGCCACCGTGGAGGCGGCGATGATCTCGCCGTCGGCGTTCTGCACGACGATGCCGGCCTCTGGTGGCAGCGCGGCGAAACCCGCCTCTGCCGCCAGCGCGTCGACGGAGACCTGTGCACCGCCGTCCACCGGACCCCCCTCGGTCTCTGCTGACCTTGTCCTGCGTGAGTCTAGGTTTTCACCGCCCGCTTCCGGTGTCATTGCCCAACATCGAATCCCCCTGCCCTACATAAGGGTTGCCTTGGTTAATGTCCCGCATCGCGCGGTACGTAGCGCAGATGAGCGATGCCGTTGGCGAACGTCTCGTGGCCTTCGAGGCGCAGCTCGAGCTGCACGTCGTCGGGTAGTGCGCGCAAGCCGCCGCCCACCACCTTCGGAACCACGAAGAACTGGAATTCCTCGACCAGGCCGGCCCGGATCGCGGCGGCCGCGACGGTCGGCCCGAAGATCTCGACGGTTCCCGGGGCGTCATCCACGATTCGCCGTAACTCCGCCAGGCCCAGGTCCGGCACCAGACGGACGCGGTCCGACCCGATGTCCTCGTGCGTCAGCGTCGAGGACGCCACCACTTTGTCGATGCGCCGCCAACGACGGGCGAACTCCTGCTCCGCCGGGGTCCAGACTTGATCGTCGGGATCGGTCTCCCAGTACTGCATCAACTCGAAGGTCCGGCGCCCCAGCACCTCGGTGGATACCTCGCCCATCCGCTCGACGTGGACGTCGAACACCGCCCCCTCGGGGGCCGACCATTGGAAGTCACCGGCAGTATCGGCAACGTAGCCGTCGATGGACGTGGTCGCGGTGTAGTTCAGCTTTCCCATGCCATACAGACTCGCTCAACCGGCCGAAGTCATCGCGGAGGTCGACCGGCGTGGTCAGTGCAGAGCGGGTTCGATGCCGAGGTCGGCGAGAAGTCGCCGCACGCGCGCCTCGATCTCGTCGCGGATCGGGCGGACGGCGTCGATCCCCTGGCCCGCCGGGTCGGGCAAATCCCAGTTCTCGTAACGCTTTCCGGGAAAATATGGGCACGTATCGCCGCATCCCATGGTGACGACGACGTCGGCCGCCCGGACGATCTCATCGGTCCACGGCTTCGGGAACTCCCGCGCGATATCGATGCCGACTTCGGCCATGACGGCCACGGCGGCGGGGTTGATCTCGTTGGCGGGTTCCGAGCCTCCGGACCACCCCACCCCATGGTCTCCGGCGAGATGGTTGAAGTATCCGAGCGCCATCTGGGAGCGCCCCGCATTGTGGGTGCACAGGAACAGCACGGTGGGCTTGGGGTTGATGACGGCGTTCACGGTCTGCTCCTATGAGGCATCGCGGTCAATGGTCCGGCGGTGTCAGTGAAACGGCGGCGGAGTGCGAGGGAGACGTAGACCAACGCAACGAGGACGGGCACTTCGATGAGCGGGCCGACCACTCCGGCGAGTGCCTGCCCCGACGTTGCGCCGTAGGTGGCGATCGCAACCGCGATGGCGAGCTCGAAGTTGTTGCCCGCCGCGGTGAACGCCAGGGTCGTCGTGCGCTGATAACCCAGACCGAGTAGCGCGCCGAGCAGGTAACCGCCGCCCCACATGATCGCGAAATAGGCCAGTAGCGGGAGAGCGATGCGGACGACGTCCAGCGGGCGACTGGTGATCTGATCACCCTGCAGCGCAAAAAGAATGACGATGGTGAACAGCAACCCGTAGAGGGCCCACGGTCCGACCCTCGGCAGGAATGTGGATTCGTACCATTCGCGGCCCTTGGCTTTCTCGCCGAGCCGCCGGGATAGGTAGCCGGCGAGTAGCGGGATGCCCAGGAAGATCAGCACTGACTTGGCGATCTGCCACGGGGAGGTGCTGATGGTGGTCTGTTCCAGCCCCAGCCACCCGGGCAGCACGGACAGGTAGAACCAGCCGAGCACCGCGAACATGACGACCTGGAACACCGAGTTGAGGGCGACGAGAACGGCGGCGGCTTCGCGGTCGCCGCAGGCAAGGTCGTTCCAGATGATGACCATCGCAATGCAGCGGGCGAGGCCGACGATGATGAGTCCGGTGCGGTACTCGGGTAGGTCGGGCAGCAGCAGCCAGGCCAGGGCGAACATCAGCGCGGGTCCGATGACCCAGTTCAACAGCAGGGAACTGACGAGAAGTTTGCGGTCCCCGGTGACGGTGTCCAAGCGGTCGTAGCGGACCTTGGCCAGTACCGGGTACATCATGATCAGCAGGCCCAGCGCGATCGGCAGCGAGATGCCGTCGACTTGCACCTTGTCCAGTGCGGTGTTCAGGCCTGGTACCAGGCGGCCCAGGAGCAGGCCGACCGCCATGGCGATGCCGATCCATACCGGCAGAAATCGGTCCAGACGCGAGAGCTTCCCGACGACCGCGGTATCGATGTCAGTTGCGGAGGGCGCGTTCACCATCAGCAGCAGACATCACTCGCGGGGCTGTTGCCGAACGTGTCCGAATCCGCGAGGACGGTATAGACCTCCCATTTCTCGCCGGCGGGTGCCGTTACCCATACCTTGTCCTGGGTGGCGAAGCAGCAGGTGGTGCCGATCTCTTCGTCCGTGAACAGACCTTCGCCGGTGAGGCGGGCGATTTCAGCGTGGACGGTCGCGCTGGAATCCACCTCGACGCCAAGGTGGTTGAGGGTGCCGCCCTTGCCTGGGTTTTCCAGCAGGACAAGCTTCAACGGCGGGTCGACGATGGCGAAGTTCGCGTAACCCGGCTTCACCTTGGCCGGTTCGGTGTTGAACAGCTTCGAATAGAACGTGATGGCCTCGTCCAGGTCATCGACGTTGAGTGCCAGTTGAGCGCGGGACATGACGGCTCCTACCTATGTGGCTTATGTCGAACTATGCTCTCCACGATGATGCCACCTCTTCGACGTATGTCAATATCCATGGCAAGATGTGGGCATGCCGAAGACACTGCCCACAGTGGACATGTCCGCGCCGGTCTGCTGCGCGCCGGTGGCCGCCGGTCCCGTCAGCGATCAGGCGGCGCTCGAGATTGCGTTGCGGCTCAAAGCTTTAGCGGACCCGGTTCGAGTCAAACTGGTCTCACTGCTGTTCGGTTCGGACGCGGGCGAGGTGTGTAGTTGTGACCTGGCTGAGGCGGTCGACCTGAGCGAATCAACGGTCAGCCACCATCTGTCTCAGTTGCGTCGTGCAGGTCTGGTCGAATCCGAACGCCGCGGAATGAACGTCTACCACCGACCTCGCCGCGAAGCGCTGGTGGCGCTCTGCACAGTGCTGGACCCGAACTGCTGCCGCTAGATCACTCAGCTTGGCAGGTCGCACACCAGAAGATGGAAGGCGCGCGGACCATTACCGACGCGCCTGTCCTCGATCCGATCGAAACCCGCGTCGCGGATAGCCGAGACGAGTTCATCGATGGGCCGCAACCGAAACCCATGGCGGGTGAACGGCATTTTGGTCATCTGATCCGGGTCACCGACCCCCAGCACCAGTCGCCCGCCGGGCCGCAGCACTCGAGCCAACTCGGTGAAAGCCGCGGCGAGATCCGGCACGAAATAGACCGTGTTAGTGGAGATGATCGCGTCCAGTGCGGAATCGTCGAGCGGCAGACTTTCCATCCGACCGGCATACAGACGTAGCCGCCCGCGAGCAATGGCGTCGGCGAACCGCTGCCGAGCTTGCGCGAGCATCGTGTCCGACATCTCGACGCCGTGAACGACCGTGCCCTCACGACCGAGCAAGATGTCGAGTCCGACGCCCCCACCAAATCCGATGTCAGCGATGTCGGCGGACGGCCCGCGCTCCGCGGCGGCGACCGCAGCGACGACGACTGATCGATTGCCGCGGTTGAGTACGCGCCCGACGAGTCGGCCCGCGAACCCGGTGGGATCACCGAGTTGCCGAGCAAGCCCGGCAAGCGCACGGTCGACGAGCGGCATGCCCATCATTAGACACCGAACTTGGCTCGAGCATCGTCGCTGACCGGGGTGAACAGGTTCACCAGGTTGCCGTCGGGGTCGCGGAACAACAGTGCGCGATTTCCCCACGGCATGGTGGTCGGCTCGGTGACAACCTCGTCCAATTGTCCTTGCAGGCGGGCGTATTCGGCGTCCACGTCAGCGACGATGAACTCGATGATGGCACTGCGATTGGCCGCCGGCTCGGCAGATCCCACACCGAACAACGGCACGGTCTTGTCGCTTCCGATGGCCAGGGTGCCCACCGGCGTGGGAATCTCGGCGAATAGTTCGTTCGCCCAGACCGCGTCAGCTCCGGTGACCATCTCGTAGAAGGAGGCCAAACGCTGCACATCCGCGGTGATGAGGCGGATCGACACTAGCTTCATGGCGCCCAAGCTAGACCCGCCCACCGACAGGTCAACCCTGAGCGCGATGACTCGCCAGGGCACTCCTCAGCACGCGACTGTGGGCCCTATGCACGCAAAAGGGCCTGTCTGCGTGCATATCCCCCACACTCGGCACCTCATCGGCCAGTGGCGCGACCCGCACACCCCACGTCCAATTTCGGTGAACAGCGCCACCGGGCGGCCGCCTCTACCGCCAGTATGCGTCCGCCGGCGTCACAACTGCGTCGAAGTATCGACGACCAGTGTCCTTGTAAAAGCAATTGCCCTGCTCGATCTGCGCTGCGTCAGCATCGGCGCCCTCGCGGTCACCCCAGTAACGAACGATCGAGCCCATCCTCAGTTGATGGCTCTCACTGTTTTCAACCTTGGCGTCTACCGCCCAACACGATCCTGGCGCATCGACACCATGCACGCTCTTGTCGGAGGCACCCCGGTCGCTTTCGGCCCCACAGCGGCCGACAGCCCTAACCCTCAGCTCCACCAAACAAGCCTACGACTTGGACCTAGACGTTGAAGCGGAACTCGACCACGTCGCCGTCTGCCATCACGTAGTCCTTACCTTCCATCCGCACCTTGCCTGCCGCCTTGGCCGCGGCCATCGTGCCCGCTTCCACCAAGTCGTCGTAGGACACGACCTCGGCCTTGATGAAGCCCTTCTCGAAGTCGGTGTGGATCACGCCGGCCGCCTTCGGCGCGGTGTCCCCGCGGTGAATCGTCCAGGCGCGCGCCTCTTTTGGCCCCGCGGTCAGGTAGGTCTGCAGATTCAACGTGTGAAAACCGGCCCGCGCCAACGCATCCAGGCCGCGCTCACTCTGCCCGATCGACTCCAGCAGCTCGGCCGCCGACTCGTCGTCGAGTTCCTGGAGCTCGGCCTCGATCTTCGCGTCCAGGAACACCGCGTCGGCCGGGGCCACCAGCGCGCGCAGCTCGGCGATCCGTGCGTCATCGGTGAGCACCGATTCGTCGGCGTTGAACACATACAGGAACGGCTTGATGGTCATCAGGTTCAGCTCGCGCAGCAGCGACCAGTCCTTGCCGCTGGCGAACAGCGTCGTGCCGCCGTTGAGCAGTTCCTGAGCCGCGACCGCGGCCTCGAAAACCGGCTTGCGGTCCTTGTTGTTGCGGGCTTCCTTCTCCAGCCGGGGCACCGCCTTCTCCAGGGTCTGCAGGTCGGCCAGGATCAGCTCGGTCTCGATGACCTCGATGTCGGACTTCGGGTCCACCTTGCCGTCGACGTGCACGACGTCGTCGTCGGCGAACACCCGGACCACCTGACAGATCGCGTCACACTCGCGGATGTTGGCCAGGAACTTGTTGCCCAGCCCCGCGCCCTCCGAGGCGCCTTTGACGATGCCGGCGATGTCGACGAACGTGACCGGCGCCGGCAGGATCCGCTCGGAGCCGAAGATCTCGGCCAGTTTGGTCAGTCGCGGGTCGGGCAGCGGGACGACGCCCTCATTCGGCTCGATCGTGGCGAACGGATAGTTGGCTGCCAGCACGTTGTTGCGGGTCAGCGCATTGAACAGGGTCGATTTTCCCACGTTGGGCAGACCGACAATTCCGAGGCTCAGGCTCACAGAGAAGACAGTCTAGGAGAAAGCCCCGGACGACCCCTCCGCTTGCGGCCCCGCTGACGGTCCACATTCAGCCGGAGCCGGTACGGTCTACGTGTGTCAGCACAGCGAGCGAGGTCCTCCGTGGCGCCCGCGAACCGCTCGGCGCACCCGAACCTGTCCGGCGTGCCATGGTGGGCCGCCGTCCTGATTGCTGTGATCGCCACCACAATTGGCTTTGCCTTCGATGCGGGCTCAGGCAACAAGGAACTCGGCAACGTCTTCGCCGCCATGTACGCGCTCGGCTGTGTGGCGGCCGTTCTCGCGGTGCGTCACTCCAGTATTTTCACGGCCGTCATTCAGCCCCCGCTGATCCTGTTCGTGATGGTGCCCGGCTCCTACTTCCTGTTCCACGGCGCGGCGTTCACCGGCGTCAAGGACACCCTGATCAACTTCGGCTACCCGCTGATCGAACGCTTCCCGCTGATGCTGTTCACCTCGGCCGGCGTTCTGCTGATCGGGTTGGTGCGCTGGTATTTCGGAATGTCGGCCAAATCGCCGGCGACGGCCCCCGCCGAGGGCGACGGCGAAACCGCCGCGGGCCCCGGGCTGTTCGCCGGGCTGGCGGCCAAGTTCTCGTCGATACTCCAGCGCGGTGACGTCGATGATGACGACGACGCCGACGAGGCGCCCAAACGCAAGCACAGCATCGACCGGCCCGCGACCGCGCAACGGCGTCCCCGCTCGGAGCGGCCCGCCAAGCGTCCGGCACCGACCCGCTCGCGGCATGCGCGTCCCCCGATCGAGGACATCACCGAGGCGCCCGAGCGACCCCGCCCCCAATCGGCCCGTCGCCGTCCCCTCGACGCCGAGTCAGACGCGCTCGACTATCCCGAGACCCCGCGGCGTCGCCGCCAGCCGCGTGACCCGAACAGCCGCACGTCGTCACGGCGCGAGCCTCGTGAGCCGCGTGAACCGCGTGAGCCCCGCGAACCGCGTGAGCCTCGCGATCGCAGGGATCCCTACGGCTCACCCTCGCGGCGCAGCAGCCGATTCGAGCCATACGAGCCCTACCCGTCTTACGAGCCGTATCCGCCGTACGAACCGCCGCCGCGGCAACGTCCGCCCGGTCGGACGAACGGTGACAGCGACACCCATCACCCGGTGTCGCGGGTGCGTTATCGCGGTGAAGTCGATCCGGAGCCGAGCCGCCCGCCGAGGTCGCGTCGCCCCAGTGCGAATGACTGGGACGCCGAATCCTGGCGTTCCGACCGCTGACCGATCCCGATTCAACGGCCCCTTCGATGGGGCGGGCCGACAGTAACCTCACGGCGAGAAAACACCTGGTTTCCCGCCACGGCGTTACTCTCGGCGGGCCTTGAGCCCGCTGAGTCGCGGAACTAGCTGCGGGCGGGCCTGATCTCGCGCGGCAGCGCGAACACCAGCGTCTCGTTCGCGGTCGTCACCGTCTGCACGGTGCCGTAACCGTATTCGGCCAGCCGGTCGAGCACGCCGCGCACCAGCACCTCGGGAACCGAGGCACCCGATGTCACGCCGACGGTCGTGACACCCGACAACCAGGCCGGGTCGATGTCGTCGGCGTAGTCCACCAGCTTGGCCGCCTTCGAGCCGGCGCCGAGGGCCACCTCCACCAGCCGTACCGAGTTCGACGAATTCCGCGAGCCCACGACGATCACCAGATCGCACTCCGGCGCCATCGCTTTGACCGCGCCCTGCCGGTTCTGGGTGGCGTAGCAGATGTCGTCGCTGGGCGGGTCCTGCAGCGTCGGGAACTTCTCCCGCAGCCGTCGCACCGTCTCCATGGTCTCGTCGACGCTCAGCGTGGTCTGGGACAGCCAGATCACCTTGTTCGGGTCCCGCACGGTCACTTTGTCCACCGCGTCCGGATTGTCGACCACCTGAACGTGGTCAGGCGCCTCACCGGCGGTGCCGACGACCTCTTCGTGGCCCTCGTGGCCGACGAGCAGGATGTCGTAGTCGTCCCGGGCGAACCGCTTGGCCTCGTTGTGCACCTTGGTGACCAGCGGGCAGGTGGCATCGATGGTCTGCAGGTTGCGGGCAGCCGCCTCCTCGTGCACGGTCGGCGCCACGCCGTGCGCCGAGAAGACCACGATGGCCCCTTCGGGTACCTCATCGGTCTGCTCGACGAACACCGCGCCGGCTTTGGCCAGGGTGTCCACCACGTAGCGGTTGTGCACGATCTCGTGGCGCACGTAGACAGGTGCCCCGTGTTTCTCCAGGGCGCGTTCGACGGTCTCGACGGCGCGGTCCACGCCCGCGCAGTAACCGCGCGGTTCGGCCAGCAGCACCCGCTTGCCGGTAACGGGCTCGGCAGCCGTGCTGGCGGCACCGGGAATCCCCATGTTGACGGTAGGCGGCATGCTTTCAGGGTACGTTCCCGCAACCTCGGCGGGCCAGCCGTAGGCTGGGGCCCATGGCAACTGCACCGTACGGGGTTCGTCTGCTGGTCGGCGCCGCCGTCACCGCTCTCGAAGAAACCCGCAAGCTGCCGCAAACCATCCTGATGTACCCGATGACGGTGGCGAGCACCGTCGCACACATCGTGATGAAGATGCAGCAGGACCTCGCTGATCTGGTGATCAAGGGCGACAGCGCCCTGGAGAACATCTTCCCGCCGAAGGACGAGCAGCCAGAGTGGGCGACCTTCGACGAGGACTCCGCCGACGAGGACGACGACGCCCCAGCGCAGGACGGGGAGCGCCTCACCGAAGGCCGGTTCGCCCTGTACAGCACCACCGACGGCGTGGAGGCGAAGTCGCAGAACTCGGCCCAGCCCTCCTCTGTTGCCACGGCCACCAAGAGCGCGCCGCCGATCGCCGAGGAGCTCGACTACGAGTCGCTGACCCTGGCGCAACTGCGCGCCAGGCTGCAGTCGCTCAGCGTGGCCGACCTCGAAGCGCTACTGGCCTACGAGGAAGCCTCCAAATCGCGTGCGCCGTTCCAGACGCTGCTGGCCAACAGGATCACTCGCGCGTCCGCCAAGTGACCAACGCTCAGAGCAACTCTGCGGAGAATCCGTATCCGGTCCGCGCGGTGGCCATCCGCGTGGCCGGCTGGATCGACAAGCTCGGCACGGTATGGGTTGAAGGTCAGCTGACCCAGATCAACGTGCGCAACTCCACGGCATACATGGTGCTGCGTGATCCGGCGGCCAACATGTCGCTCGATATCAGCTGCTCACGTGACCTGCTGCTCGCAGCGCCGGTGAAGCTCACCGAGGGCACCCAGGTGGTGGTGTGCGGCAAGCCGAGCTTCTACACCGTGCGCGGCTCGTTTTCCTTGCGCGTCAGCGATATTCGCGCCGTGGGCGTGGGCGAACTGCTGGCCCGCATCGAACGGTTGCGCCGACTGCTGGAGGCCGAGGGACTGTTCGATCCGCGGCTCAAACGCCCGTTGCCGTTCCTGCCGTCGACCGTCGGGCTGATCACGGGGCGGGCCAGCGCGGCCGAGCACGACGTGACGACGGTGGCCGGTGCCCGCTGGCCCGGGGTCCGCTTCGCCATCCGCAACACCGCCGTGCAAGGCGTCAACGCGGTGGCGCAGATCGTCGAGGCGTTGCGTGAACTCGACGCCGACCCCGAGGTCGACGTCATCGTGATCGCCCGCGGCGGCGGCAGCGTCGAAGATCTGCTGCCGTTCTCCGACGAGACGCTGTGCCGCGAGATCGCCGCGTGCACCACACCGGTGGTCAGCGCCGTCGGCCACGAACCGGACAACCCGCTGTGCGACCTGGTCGCCGACGTACGGGCGGCCACCCCGACCGACGCCGCCAAGAAGGTGGTGCCTGACACGGCAGCCGAGCTGGCGTTGGTCTCCGAGCTTCGGCACCGCAGCGCGCAGGCACTGCGCAACTGGGTCGGCCGCGAGCAGCGGACCGTCACCCATCTGCGCAGCCGGCCGGTGCTGGCCGACCCGTTGGGCGCGCTGACACATCGCACCGAGGAGATCGAGCGGGCCCGGGCCTGCGTTCGCCGCGACGTCAAACGGCTGGTCGCCGCCGAAACCGACCGGATCGGCCACCTCGCGGCGCGGCTGGCCACCCTCGGCCCGGCGGCCACCCTGGCGCGCGGTTACGCCGTGGTCCAGGTGCTGAGCCGACAAGGAGAGGCTGAGATCCTTCGCTCCACCACCGACGCACCGGCCGGGACCACGCTGCGCATCCGGGTCGGCGACGGTGCGATCGGCGCAAGTAGCACAGGCCCGACGGACGGATCCGCATGAGCAAACCTAACGAGACGACGCCCATTAGTCAGCTTGGCTATGAAGATTGCCGCGATCAGCTGATCGAGGTCGTCCGCGTGCTCGAGCAAGGCGGCCTCGATCTTGATTCGTCGCTGAAACTGTGGGAACGAGGCGAGGAACTGGCACGACGCTGTGAGGAGCACTTAGCCGGAGCGCGCAAACGCATCGAGGATGCGCTGGCCGCCCGCGACGCCGGCGAGCAGTGATCCGGCCGGCGCGCTAACCTGCGATATTGGAAAACTGGAACGTGTTTCAGTTATTCTCGCCGCCATGAGTGATGCCACCCTGACAACCGAGCTGGGCCGCGTCCTGGTGACCGGGGGCGCCGGATTCGTCGGCGCCAACCTCGTGACCGAGTTGCTGGACCGCGGTCACTTCGTTCGCGCCTTCGATCGGGCGCCGTCGGCGCTGCCCTCCCATGACCGCCTCGAGGTGGTGCAGGGCGACATCTGCGACACCGCCACCGTCGCCGCGGCCGTCGACGGGATCGACACGATTTTCCACACCGCGGCGATCATCGACTTGATGGGCGGGGCGTCGGTCACCGCGGAGTACCGCAAGCGCAGTTTCGACGTGAATGTCGAAGGGACCAAGAACCTGGTGCACGCCGCGCAAGCAGCCGGCGTCAAGCGGTTTGTCTACACCGCATCCAACAGCGTGGTCATGGGTGGCCAGCGGATCGTCAACGGTGACGAAACACTGCCGTACACAGCACGTTTCAACGACCTGTACACCGAGACAAAGGTGGTGGCCGAGAAGTTCGTGCTCAGCCAGAACGGTGTGGACGGTCTGCTGACCTGTTCGATCCGACCCAGCGGCATCTGGGGCCGGGGCGATCAGACCATGTTCCGCAAACTGTTCGAGCGGGTGATCGCCGGGCACGTGAAGGTTCTCGTCGGCAACAAGGACGCCAAGCTCGACAACTCCTACGTGCACAACCTCGTACACGGATTCATCCTGGCCGCAGAGCATTTGGTGCCCGGTGGCACCGCCCCCGGGCAGGCCTACTTCATCAACGACGGCGAACCGATCAATATGTTCGACTTCTCCCGGCCGGTGGTGGAGGCCTGCGGCGAGAAGTGGCCGACGGTATGGATTCCCGGCGGCTTCGTCCATGCCGTCCTGACCGGCTGGCAGTGGCTGCATTTCAAGTTCAAGTTCCCCCAGCCGCCGCTGGAACCGCTTGCGGTGGAACGGGTCTCGATCGACAATTACTTCTCGATCGCCAAGGCCCGCCGCGATCTGGGCTACCAGCCGCTGTACACCACCGGTGAGGCGCTGGAGCACTGCCTGCCCTACTACACCGACCTCTACGCCGAAATGAAGGGCTAACGCATCGCGTCCTTGACGGCGCGGCCGTAGGCAGCCTTCTGCTCGCTCGTCACCGTGCTCTCGAAAACCAGGACGACGTCTTCTACCTGGAGCATGTCGGGCACCGCGGCGGCGTAGATCTCCGCTCGTCCGGTGCTGGGGAACTTCAGGATCGAGACGGTGTCAGTGTCAGTCGCCTGGACACAGCCCGCCTGCGGGCATCTGGACGCCGTCGAATCATGTGCGTTCACAGCGGGCAGCCCGGACTTCGTGATCGCGCTCAGTATCGAGCCGACCGACGCATCGTTGAGCATCACCGGTCCCGCCGGCGCGCTCGGCCGCGGCGGCGTAGCGGAGTCCTGGCCGGCGCAGCCCGCCGACACCACGGCGAGGGCGGCTACCGCCAGGCTCAGGGGCCACCGAGGACATCTCATGGCAGCAGCCGTCCGATCGCTTCGAGATAGACATCTCGTTCGCCAACCGTCAGCGGCGGCGCGAATTCGACGACGATGTTGGCGAATCGAGGCAGCCCCGCCGCGACCGAATACCACTTGGCCTGCCGGACCGTCGCGAACGACTTGACCCGCAGGGTGTCGGTGACGATCGATTGCTCGCAGCCGGCAGCAGGGCACTCCTGGGCGGTGGTGTCGATGGGGTTGGGCACCGCGACACCGTCGGCGGTGAGAGCCGCCACCAGGCCCGCGGCGGTCAGCGGTTCGTGGCCGGTTCCGGCGTTGGCCTGCGGCTGTTGCAGAACAGTCAGCCCGACAACGAGCGCGGCAGCCATGAGCAATCGGAATCTCGTCGGCATCCTTCGAGGATAACGAGCGCGGTTAGCGCCGATCGAGCCAGCGATACGCGAGCAACTTCACGCGGTCCTCGACGAAGAACCACGCAATTGCATAGACCCAGACCACCGCCGCCCATCGCCAGCCCAGCGGCGTCATGGCGAACCCGCACACCGCGATCACCGTAGCTACCGCCTGCGTCCCGATCACCGCGACGAGCAGGACACGAGCAGGTGCAGGTGATGACCAGAACGGCCGCCGGGTGCGAGTGACGAAAATGGTCAGATGGCCGGACACCGACAGTTTGAGGTAGATGAGGGTCCTAATCAGGTCATGGTCGAGGCCGAAATACTTGTCGGCGAAGAAGAACAACAGAAACGTCTCGGCCACCCCCATCAGGCCGAGCGCTGTGGCGATCACCAAGATCCCCTGCATGTCCCAGGACGCGGGTTTTGCTGAGCCGCGAACCCGGTCATAGGCGATCGCCAGGATGGCACCGTCATTGAGCAACGCGAGGAACACGATCATCACCGCGGTGACCGGAAAAAAGTTCATCACGATGATCGAGAGCGTGATGAGCAACAGCACCCGGATCGTCTCGGCGATGCGGTAGATGGCGTAGCTCGTCATCCGCTCGAAGATCTCCCGCGCCTCCCGGATTGCGGCCACGATCACCGACAGTCCCGGTGCGAGCAGCACCACATCCGCCGCCGCCCGAGCGGCATCGGTGGCGCCCGCAACGGCGATTCCAGCGTCAGCCTGCTTGAGCGCCGGCGCATCGTTGACGCCGTCCCCGGTCATTCCCACGATGTGTCCTCGGGACTGCAGGAGCTCAACGATCCGGTACTTGTGCTCGGGATAGACCTGAGCGAACCCGTCAGCGCCCGCCACCACATCAGCCAGCTCCTGGTCCGCGGATGTGTCGAGCGCGGCGGCGTCGAGGATGCGGTCACCAAGGCCGACCTGGCGGGCGATTTCCTGCCCGATCGCAACCTGATCTCCGGTGACCATCTTCACGCGGACTCCGAGTTCCCTTGCTGCGGAGATGGTTTCAGCCGAGTCCAACCTCGGCGGGTCGGCCAGGGCGAGCACGCCCACCATCCGCCAGACACCGCCCGAGTCGGTCTGGGCCACTGCCAAGGAGCGATAGCCGTGGGTGGCGAATCCGCCGACGACATCGGCGACCGCGGCGTTGGCGGGGTCATGTTGGCACAGCGCCGCGATGACCTGCGGTGCGCCCTTGCTCACGTGGAACGGCCTGCCGGAACCATCGCGCCCCTGCGCTTCGGTTCGCTTGCTCACCGGGTCGAACGGGACGAACACCGATACTTCGGCCGCCGGAACCTGAACCGCACTGGCCAGTACCGCGAGATCGATGGGGTCGTTGTCCTCGGCACGGGAGGCCAGTGCGGCGGTGGCAAGCAGTGTCTGCTCGGACACTCCGTCGGCGGTCCAGACCGCCGCGACTGCCAGCTGATTCTGCGTGAGCGTGCCGGTCTTGTCGGAGCACAGCAGGTCCATGCCGCCCAATTCCTCGATGGCAGGCAAGTGGCTCACCACCGCCTGCCGTCGGGCGAGTTTGCGCGCCCCGACCGCCATCGTGACCGACAGCACCGCGGGCAAGGCGACCGGAATGGACGCGATCGTCACCACCAACGCAAACTCGAGCGTCTCCAGGACGGCGTTACCGCGGATCAGCGACACCACCGTCGTCAGCACCACCAACCCCACAGCAAGCACGATCAGGTAATGGCCGATGCGCAGAACAGCGCGCTGGAAGTGACTGATCGTGCCGGCCTTCTGCACCAGCGCGGCGGTGCGCCCGAAATACGACGATGCACCGGTGGCGTACACGACCGCATCCGCCTCGCCGCGCACTAGCACCGAGCCGGAGTACAGCGGTTGACCCCGGCCCCTGGTCACTGCCAGTGACTCTCCGGTGAGTGCGGATTGGTCGACCTGCACCGAAACGTCGTCGAGCACCCGCAGATCAGCCGGTATCACATCACCGAGACGCACCCGGACCACGTCGCCGGGCACGAGTTCACTGACCGCGACCGTGACCCACGACCCGTCCCGTCGGACCCGCGCCGAGGTTGCCAACCCCTCCTTGAGCGCGGCGATCGCGCCGGCCGCCTGGTGTTCTTCCAAGAATGCGACCAGCCCATTGAGGAGCAGGAGAATGCCGATGATCAGCGCATCCGCCCAGTGCCGCGCAGCCAGCGACAGCAGCAGTGCCACCTCGATCATCCACGGGATCGGGGCCCAGAAATAGCCGAGGAAAGCCAGCACCGGGTTGACGCGCTGTTCTTCGATCTGGTTGAGCCCATAACGGTCACGACGGGTCAGCGCCTGCTCGGATGTCAGTCCATGGGCTGAGGTCTCCAATGTCGACAAAGCCTCGCTCAAGGGGACCGTGGCCAGGGTGCGGTCTGCGCTCACGTCCTCCACAGTGCTCCGAAGCCGCGTCGACCGCGAGGGCCAAAAGGCCGGTGCGAGAGCGACTTCAGTACTCCGCACTCACAGCGCGTTGCCAGACTCCACACCCGTACACTCGGTTGCCGTGCCGATCCGCCGTCTCTGCGCCGCCCTGGGGGCGTTGATCGCACTCGCCGCGCTGGTGGGGTGCGCTCCCGGCGGGGTGCCGGACCGGCGCGCGGACGCCGACGCGCTCGCCGCGCAGGTTCGGGGTCTGCCCGGCGTGGTCGCGGCCACGAGCGACTTCGCCCGAAGTCAGGCGCAGGGCATGGTCTACTTCCGCCTGTACGTCGACGTTTCCGACCACCTGACCAGTGATCAGGCCGCCGCGATCACCTCGCAGTATCTGCGCGACCTTGCCGGGGGCACGTACACCGGGTACCGGCTCGAGATGGACCTGCGACGCGGCTGGAATCTGTTCGCCGTCGACAGCGGGACGCTGCCGATCACCAACGCGGATCAGATCGTCGCGCAGGCGCGGGACTGGGCGCTTCTCCGCCACGAATTCCCCGGCGCCACAGTCACTATGCGATCCACTATTACGCATCCAGGCGGACAGCTGACCGCACAGGAAGGTGGCCAGTCGAATCTCGCCCGCCTCGACCTTGCCGATCCGAGCGACTACACCAACGTCAGCGCGGCGATGCACACGTTGTCCGATCGATTCCCGCACCTTGCGGGGCTGGACTGGTCCGTCGAGGCCGGCAAGGAGCACCCCGCCGAGATCAAGACATCACGGCGGCTGCCCACGACGGCCGAGTTGGATGTGTTCAACCGGCTCAACAGTGACCAGGCGATCGCCCATATCGATCGGCTGCGGATCAATGCTCCCCTAGCAGCACCGGTTTGGTTCTCCGAGAAGACAATCGGGTCACACGATATCGCGGTCGCATTGAGTTTGGCGCGCACACATCTGCCGATCGTGGCGACGCTGCCCGCACCGGTTCTCTACAGTGCCGGCGATCAGCTGTCCGGCCACATCGGCGGTCGGGGATTCGCCCGCGGCCCGGTGGTGGTCACAGTCGGCGGATGCACCAGGTACGACCCGTTGGTGTACCTACCCACCCAAGCGGAACGACAACTGACCGCCCGATACGAAATCTGTGCGTCCTGAGCCGTGGCTCATGAATAGTTGGTGAGAGTCCACCATCGTCCGACCGACTGGCCTAACGTCAGAATATGCCTGGAGATAAGCCCAACATCTTGGTCATCTGGGGCGATGACATCGGGATCACGAACCTGTCCTGCTACAGCGACGGAATCATGGGCTACCGCACGCCCAACATCGACCGGATCGCCACCGAGGGAATGCGCTTCACCGACTCCTACGGTGAACAAAGCTGCACCGCCGGTCGAGCCGCGTTCATCAGCGGCCAAAGCGTCTACCGCACCGGTATGAGCAAGGTCGGCATACCCGGTGTCGACATCGGCTGGGCCGCTGAGGATCCGACGATCGCCGAGCTGCTCAAACCGCTGGGATACGCCACCGGCCAGTTCGGCAAGAATCACTTCGGCGACCTCAACAAGTACCTGCCGACCGTGCACGGTTTCGACGAGTTCTACGGCAACCTGTATCACCTCAATGCCGAAGAGGAGCCCGAGCAGTACGACTATCCGCACAAGGATCAATTCCCGCGACTGTACGAACAGGCCTTGCCGCGCGGCGTGATGGACTGCAAGGCGCTGGCCGAAGTCTCGACCGAGCCCGACGACGAGAAGTTCGGGCCCGTCGGAAAGCAGTCCATCACCGATACCGGGCCGCTGACCGCCAAACGGATGGAGACCATCGACGACGACATCGCCGATCGCACGGTCGAGTACATCCGCCGCCAGCACGACGCGGGAAACCCGTTCTTCGTCTGGTGCAACTTCACCCACATGCACCTGTACACACACCTCAAACCGGGCAGCAAGGGGCAGGCCGGGCTGTGGCAGTCGGAGTACCACGACGCGATGATCGACCACGACAAGAACGTGGGCACGGTGCTCGACGTTCTCGACGAACTCGGTATCGCCGAGGACACCATCGTCATCTATTCGACCGATAACGGCCCGCATCGAAACTCGTGGCCGGACGCCGGGACCACTCCGTTCCGCAGCGAGAAGAACACCAACTGGGAGGGCGCCTACCGGGTGCCGGAGATGATCCGCTGGCCCGGAAAGATCAAGGCGGGCACCGTGTCCAACGACATCATCCAGCACCATGACTGGCTGCCGACGTTGCTGGCCGCAGCGGGAGACCCCGACGTCAGCGAGAAGCTGAAAAAGGGCTACCGGATCGGCGATATGGAATACAAGGTGCATATCGACGGGTTCAACCTGCTGCCCTATTTGATGGGCGAGGTCGAGCACAGTCCCAGACGCGGCTTCTTCTATTTCAATGACGACGCCCAACTGGTGGCGATGCGTTTCGAGAATTGGAAGATCGTGTTCGCCGAGCAGCGCTGCCAGGGCACACTGCGGATCTGGGCCGAGCCGTTTACCGAGCTGCGGGTGCCCAAGCTGTTCAACCTGCGCACCGACCCGTTCGAGTACGCCGACGTCACGTCGAACACGTACTACGAGTGGTTCCTGCGGCGGGATTTCTTCGCGTTCTACGCCACCGCGATGGCGTCGATGTTTCTCGACACCTTCAAGGAATTTCCGCCGCGGCACCCACCGGCCAGCTTCAGCATCGACCAGATCGTCAAGAAACTCGACGAGTTCCTGGCGGCAGACTAGATGCTGGAGTTGTGGGCCGACGGGGCCGCGAAATCGGCACTCGTCGAGTTCGCCGCGCGTGCCGTCGACTCGGTGGCACCCGAGGAGCGCGTCGCCGTGTTCGACAACGACGGCACGCTGTGGTGCGAGAAGCCGGCATACATCCAGCTCGACTTCCTGGTCCGCCGGATCGCCGAACAGGTCGCGCGCGATCCCGCGCTGGCTACCGAACAGCCCTACACCGCCGCTGCATCCGGCGATCTGGGCTGGTTCGGCGACGCCGTCACCAAGCACTACGACGGTGACGACTCCGACCTGAAACTCCTTGCCAAAGCAGTTCTTTCAGCCAACGCCACCATCACCACCGAGGAGCACGCGGCGCGGGTGAACGCGTTTTTCGCCGACGCAAAGCATCCGACACTCGGCCGGCCGTACACCGCATGCGGGTATGCACCGATGATCGAACTGCTGCGCTACCTCGAGTCGTTCGGCTTCACCAACTACATCGTCTCCGGCGGCGGACGCGACTTCATGCGGCCGGTGACGACATCGATGTACGGCGTCCCGCCGGAACGGGTGATCGGTAGTTCGGTCGGCCTGATCTTCCAGAATGGTGAACTGCTGACCACGGCTCAACCGGAGTTCCTCAACGACGGCCCGGTCAAGCCGGTCCGCATCTGGGCGCGAGTTGGCCGGCGGCCGATCTTTGCGGCGGGCAACTCCAACGGCGATATCGAGATGCTGCAGTACACCGCGGCCGGGTCGGGTCCGTCGCTGGCACTGCTGGTCCACCACGACGACGCCGAGCGTGAATTCGCCTACGACGCAGGCGCAGAGAGCGCTCTGCAACATGTCGAGAAAGCCGGGTGGACGCGCGCCAGCATGCGCGACGACTGGAAGACCGTCTTCAGTGACTGAGCCCGAACTGGTTGCGATCCCCGCGCAGACCGCCATGCTGGGCTCCGATCTGCACTACCCCGAAGAGGCCCCTACGCGACCGGTGACCGTCGACGGCTTCTGGATTCAGCCCTATCAGGTCACCAACGCCGACTTCGACCAATTCGTCTCGGCGACAGACTATCTCACCGTTGCCGAGCGGCCGCTGAACCCGGCCGACTATCCGGGCGCGCCGCCGGTCAACCTGCAACCGGGCTCGATGGTGTTCCGCCGGACCAGCGGACCCGTCGACCTGCGTCACCTCAGCCAGTGGTGGACCTGGACCCCCGGCGCCTCGTGGCGGCACCCGTTGGGACCCGGTTCGTCGATCGCCAAACGCGCCGCGCACCCGGTCGTTCACGTCGCGTATGAGGACGCCGAAGCCTACGCGGCCTGGGCAGGGCTGGCATTGCCGACCGAGGCAGAATGGGAGACCGCGGCCCGCGGCGGGCGCGCGCACGCCGACTACACGTGGGGCGATCAACCGGAAGGACCCGGCGAGCGTCTGGCGAACTATTGGCACGGCGACTTCCCCTGGCGCCCGGAACCCGGCTACGGACGCACCACCGACGTCGGCACGTTCGGACCCAACGGATACGGACTGTTCGACATGGCCGGCAACGTGTGGGAGTGGACCACCGACTGGTGGGCGGGCAGCGAGGCGGCCAGCTACGACCCCGCGCAACCGCAGTTCACGGTCCCACGCAAGGTCGTAAAAGGCGGATCGTTCCTGTGCGCCGACAGCTACTGCATGCGCTACCGTCCCGCCGCGCGCCGCCCGCAGATGGTCGACACCGGCATGAGCCACATCGGATTCCGCTGCGTGAAGCGCTAGGACCAGTACCTCGCCCATGCTTCACTAGAACGCATTCTCATACGGAAAGGGGCTCGATGTCCGACGCTGTGCTGGTAACCGGCGCGTTCGGGTTGGTCGGAAGTGCCACCGTCAGGCAGTTGGCCGCCACCGGCCGCCGGGTCGTCGCCACCGACCTCGAAACCCCGGCCACCCAGAAGGCCGCTGCCGGTCTCCCCGCCGGAGTCCAGGTGCGCTGGGCGGACCTCACCGACCCGGCCGCGGTCGAGAAACTGGCGGCCGAGGTCTCCCCCGCCGCCGTCATCCACCTGGCCGCGGTGATCCCACCGCTGTGCTACGCCAAACCGCACCTGGCCTACAAAGTCAACGTCGGGGCGACCGCCAATCTGGTGAAAGCGCTTGAGGCTCATCCCAATCCGGCGCGGCTGGTGCAGGCCTCCAGCATCGCGGTGTACGGACCGCGCAACCCGCATCACATTACCGACGTGCTGACCGCGCAGACGCCGGTCAACCCGTACGACAACTACGGCAAGCACAAGGTCGAGGCCGAGGGAATCGTGCGGGCCTCGAGTCTGGACTGGGTGATCCTGCGGCTCGGCGGGGTGCTGACCACCGAACCCAATCTCGGTATGGATCCCAACCTGATCTTCTTCGAAGGCGTGCTGCCTGCCGATGGGCGGCTGCAGACCGTCGACGTCCGCGATGTGGCCTTCGCCTTCGCGGCGGCCACCACCGCCGATGTCGTCGGCCAGACCCTCCTGATCGGTGGCGACGACACCCACCGGTTGCGGCAGAGCGACATCGGGCAGTCCACCGCCGCTGCGATGGGTCTGGTTGGCGCGTTGCCCGCGGGCCGCAAGGGCGACCCGAACGACGACGCCGGCTGGTTCGCCACCGACTGGATGGACTCGGCGACCGCACAACAGGTGCTTGCCCATCAGCACTACTCCTGGCCCGACATGCTGGCCGAGACCGCAGACAAGGTCGGCTGGAAGCGCTATATCTTCCGGATGATCGCACCGCTGGCCCGCGAGTACCTCAAACGTCAGTCGCCGTACTACGGCCAGCCGCCGGGATACGGCAACCCGTGGGAGGCCGTGCGGCGCAAGTGGGGAGCTCCGGAGAACGACGGGAAGGTGTCATGACCGAGAAGGTAGCCGTGATTGTCGGAGGCGCTTCCGGGATCGGCTGGGCGACGGCCCAGACGCTGGCAGCCCAGGGCATGCGCGTGACGATCGCCGACCGCAACAGCGATCTGGCCCGCGAACGCGCGGCGACGCTCGGTGATCCACACACCTGGGCGGACGTCGAGGTAACCGACGAGTCCTCGGTGGCAACGCTTTTCGACGATGCAGTGGCCCGCGAAGGCGGCCTGCACGTGGTGGTCAACTGTGCGGGGTTCAGCGGCTTCGGTGTCATCACCGAGCTCGACGCCGAGCAATTCCGCTCGGTCGTCGACGTCTGCCTCAACGGTGCGTTCCTGGTGATGAAGCATGCCGGCCGACATCTCGGCGAGGGCGGTGCGCTGGTGTCGCTGACGTCGCTCAACGCCCGGCAGCCGGCAGTCGGGATGAGCGCGTACTGCGCGGCGAAGGCCGGGTTGTCGATGCTGACTCAGGTGGCGGCGCTGGAGTTGGGTCCACGCGGCATCCGGGTCAATGCCGTCGCGCCCGGCTTCGTGCACACGCCGCTGACCGAAGGCGCAGCCATGGTCCCCGGTGTCGTCGACGAGTACGTCGAGAACACCGCGCTGGGCCGGGCGGGAACGCCGCAGGACATCGCCGATGCGGTGGCCTTCCTGTGTTCGCCGCAGTCATCCTGGCTCACCGGCGAGATCCTCGACCTCAACGGCGGCGCACACCTCAAGCGCTACCCCAACATTGCGGAGCACCTGACCCGGCTGATGAATCAGTAGTTGGCGTGAACACCGAGTTCACCGTCACCCAGAAGCGCGCGCTGGCGATCGTCACGCTGGTCGCCGTGCTGCTGGGCGCCTACTTCCTGCGGCACTACTTCATCCTGGTGGTGATCGCGGCGATCGTCGCCTACCTGTTCACCCCGCTCTACAACCGGTGCAGGCGCCGGTTCGGGACCGGATTGTCGGCGACGATGACGGTGCTGGCCGCGCTGGCCACCGTCATCATTCCGGTCGGTGCGCTGTTGACGCTTGCGGTGCTTCAGGTTTCGCACATGGTGGTGCATGTGGCGGAATGGGTGCAGAACGCCGACATGTCGACCGTCGGCGACCAGGCACTGGACTACGCCAACCACGCGCTGGCCAAACTCCCGTTCGGCCACTTCTCGGTCACCGCCGACTCGGTGCGCGAATCGCTGGTGAACATCTCCCAAAACCTCGGCCGCTGGCTGCTGCACGCATTGCAGGGCGCCGCGGGCGGGGCGATCGGCGTGATCACGTCGGCGATCATCTTCTTGTACGTGCTGGTCTCATTACTGACGAATCAGGAACAGCTGCTGACGCTGATCCGTCGCCTCAACCCGCTCGGCGAAGAGGTCACCGACCTCTATCTGGCCAAGATGGGCGCGATGGTGAAGGGAACGGTGAAGGGCCAGTTCATCATTGCGCTCGTCCAGGGATTGCTGGGTGCGGCGTCGATCTACATCGGCGGCTTCCACAACGGGTTCTTCATCTTCGCGATCTTCTTGACCGCACTGTCGGTCATTCCGCTGGGCAGCGGCATCATCACGATCCCGTTCGGCATCGGGATGATGTTCTTCGGCAATATCGGCGGCGGCCTGTTTGTGGTGCTGTTCCACATCATCGGCGTCACCAACGTCGACAACTTCCTGCGCCCCATCCTGGTGCCACGCGAGGCGCGGTTGGATCCCGCGCTGATGCTGCTTGCGGTGTTCTCCGGGATCGCGATGTTCGGCTTCTGGGGCATTGTGCTGGGCCCGGTTCTGATGATCATCATCGTCACGACGATCTCGGTGTACCTCGCGGTGTACAAGGGCGTCGAGATGACGTCACACGAGCCGCCCGAGAAGCGCCGCCGGTTGTTCCGGCGGCGGATCACGGCCGAGACTGAAGCTACTGCGGCCGCCGCGGACGGTGAGCCCCAGGGCCAGTAGGGGTTACTCGGCTGCAACCTCGCCGGTGCCGTCAACGGCGAAGATCTCAATTTGTGCGAGCTCGTCGTCGGTGAGCTCCGGTCCGTTCAAAGCCTGCAGACTGTCTTCAAGTTGTGCGGTACTGGAGGCGCCCACCAGCGCACTGGTCACCACGGGCTGACGGAGCACCCAGGTAATCGCCAGCTGCGCAAGCGATTGGCCGCGTTGCTGCGCTATCGCATTGAGGCCACGGGCCCGCTCCAGGTAGACCTCGGAGATGTTGGCTTCAGTCATCCAGCGGCCAACACTGGCTCGCGAACCCGCCGGAACTCCATTGAGGTAGCGCGAAGTCAGTAAACCCTGGGCCAGCGGGGAGTAGACGA
The DNA here is from genome assembly GCF_002086695.1 of Mycolicibacterium rhodesiae. GTDB lineage: Bacteria > Actinomycetota > Actinomycetes > Mycobacteriales > Mycobacteriaceae > Mycobacterium > Mycobacterium rhodesiae. The sequence goes on along the minus strand of NZ_MVIH01000011.1, from coordinate 3,272 downwards.
TACTGCCGGCGCCGATCTCGGTGATTGCGTCCCACAGGCCCTGCTCTGGGGAACGCTCGAACATGTTGTAGCAGGGCTGGTGAATCGTCAGCGGTACCCCCTCAGCCGTCAAAGCAGCAGCGGCGGAACGCGTTTCGTCAGGATTGTAGTTCGATACTCCGACGTAGAGAGCCTTGCCCTGCCGGACGGCGTGCGCCAGGGCCCCCATGGTCTCCTCGATGGGCGTATCGGGGTCAGTTCGGTGCGAGTAGAAGATATCGACGTAGTCGACGTTCAGCCGGGACAGGGACTGGTCGAGCGAGGAGAGCATCGTCTTGCGCGATCCCCACTCCCCGTAGGGCCCCTCGGACATGTCGTAGCCGGCCTTGGTCGAGATTATGAGCTCGTCGCGATGCGGCCGCAGATCTTGGTGAAGAATGCGCCCGAAGTTGCTCTCTGCCGATCCGGCAGGCGGACCGTAGTTGTTGGCGGCGTCGAAGTGGATCACCCCCAGATCGAAGGCGCGCCGCACGATGGCGCGCTGGACCTCGAGCGGTCGGTCGTCGCCGAAGTTGTTCCACAGTCCCAGCGATATGCGGGGCAGCATGAGGCCGCTTCTCCCGCTGCGCGCGTATTCGGCTACGTCGTAACGGTTTTTGTCAGCTACGTAGCGCATAAGTCATGTTCTACAGTCTTGGCGCGATATTGCACGCGTTCACACCACATCGCTCAGGAAAACTGATCGATACGGTCGCCGCAGACGGCGAGCCTGCTGAACGCTAGTCGACCTGTTTGAACCAGGAGATGACGACCATCACCATCGCCGCGACCAGGGCGACGATCACCCACAGCACCAGCGCCATGTCGATCCATGCACCTGGCGGCGGCGCGCCCGGCAGGATGTTGCGCAGCGGCACTATCGCGAACAGCATTGCGGCGTACCACGTTGCGAACGGCATCTGGAATTGCTTGCGCCGGGTGATCACGAGCACCGAGGTGAAGATCGCGATGGTCGGCAGCGTGAGCAGCACGATGACGATGCCGAGGTCGAAAGCCAGCGGACCGAGGGCCCGGCTGAAGGTCACCTGCGTCGCGTCGCCGTCACCCTTGGCTGCGGGCGACGGGGCGACCTGCTCGCTGGACAGGTCCCAGCCCTGCAAGGCGCCGGCTATCTGAACCTTGGCCGGAATGATCTTGCGATCCTCGCCCTCGCCCACCAGCAGATCCGCGCTGATGCCCTGGGTCTGGTAGCGATCGAAGGGCCAGGTGTTCACATCGCCGTCGACGTCGATGGTGGTCGTCACCTCCGCCGGTGCGGCGCCGGCCGGGAACTTCAAGTCGCCCAGGGAGTTCCACGGATGCAATCGCACCGCGATGTCTTCCTTGAGGGTGTCCAGCTTCTCGTCCACCAGCGAATCTGCGGGGATGACAAGCACTTTGGCATCCACCTTGTAGTCGACGGTGCGCAGCGACTGCAACGTGATCAGCACCGTCGTCTCTGATCCGTTGCTTTCACCCGACGCCTCCAGCTCCTTGGCGGAGCCGGACAGCCACCAGTAGCCGAATAGTGTGACGATGTAGGCCAGCACGACGACCAGCACGGTGAGGATGGCGACTGTCTTGCCACGTGACGCGGGTTGCGCGGCGGGAGCCGGGCTCTGCGGCTCGGCGGGGGCGGTGGTCACGCGGGCATCGTATATTGACGCACGCGAATGCGCTGGTCTTTCCCGCCTAAAAGGGCGGCGGATCAGCGTCGTTCGGCGGTGGCGCCGGTCCGAGCAGTGTGCTGTGGCGTGCTGCGCGTTGACGGTGGTTGTGCCGGCGTTCGCCTGCGACGTACTTCGCACGGTTCTGCGCCCGCGTGGTCTTTCGACGCGGCATGAACAGCGTGCGATCACCCGGTGCGTCGATGTCGGCCAGTCGGTGCAGCGGCGGCAGCGTCGGCGTCATCAAGCCGGGGAACAACAGCGCACTGCCCGGTGTGGTGACATACGTCTGATCCCCGGGCAGCTCCCAGATGACCGTTCCATCGGCCAATTGCGTGTCACGCCAACCCCAGAACGTCTTCAAGATATGACAGCGACGGCACAAGCATTTGATGTTGCCGGCGTGAGTGGGGCCGTAAGGATACGGGACCGTATGGTCCAGATCGCAGTGCGTGGCCGGCCGGTCACAACCTGGTGCGCGGCAGGTGAGATCGCGGGCGCGCACGAAGTCGGCGAGCGCGCGCGAAGGGCGGTATCCCCGCTCCGGCGCGAGATCGTCGGGGTGAGTCAGCGGACTGAGCTTGGCGCCCCGGGCCAACTCGGCCACGACCTCAGCCGGCATCACCCAATCGGCGTCGATCAGGTAGCCGGGATCATCGGAGCGCCCTTCGACGGTGGCCCGTTCGGCGACGACGTGAATCACCACCGCGCCCGGCGCGGGCTGGCAGGCGGCCGAACAGTCCGGGTCGCCGCACCGGCAGGCCAGCCGGTCGGCGCTGGCCGCCATGGCGCCATAGGCATCGGCATGCCGCTGGCCTGCTGTGCGCGGGTCGGCGTCGCATACCGAGTTGGCCAGCACGTCGAGCCGCCGCTTGAACAGTTCGGCGTCGGTCGCCGCCACTCGCGCGATTACCTCGACGCACCCGTTGTCCTCGTCGCCGAACACCACCTCGCGGTCGCGGACCTTCCCACGGACCCTGCGCACCGCATCGGGGTCGTGCTTGGCCACGATGCGGTCAATCTCGGATGCCAGCCGGCCGCGCGTCATCGACGGCCACCGGGCAGCCCGCAGCGCCAACCGTCGGTCCACCTCAGCAAGGACGCCGTCATCGGTGATCAATGCGGTGCGATAGACAACCGTCTGGAACATCTGCACATCGATATCGCCGGCGATGAAGATGGCCGCGACCGCCGGCAGCTGCTTCATTGCCAAGCCGTAGTTCATGTAGCTGCCCGCCTTGGCCGAGCTGATCCGTAGCGCGGCAGAGACTTCGGCGCCCACGGCCGCCCAGGTGTCGACGGCCCAGTCTTCTCGTTCCCCGCGTTCGCGGCGTCGCAGTTCGAAGAGTTCGGCGATGGACGCCAGCCGGCGGGCAGCCGTCTGATTCTCCGCCCTCGCGGAGGCGACGATGCTGGCCAGCAGGGCACGCGACTCGGCCGTGTCCGACGGCTCGAAGTAGTCGTGGTACTGACTTCTTCCGAACATACGTTCGATACTAAGGCGGGCCACTGACATTGATTCTGTTAAGCAGACTCCGGCGAAGATGGTCTTGGCTGTTCGCCGTTGGTGATGACTCTCGGTGTGAC
>NZ_MVIH01000010.1 GCF_002086695.1 Mycolicibacterium rhodesiae | reverse complement strand
TACAACGAGACGACCAGTTCGCAGACACCTACAGAACCTGGCTCAAAGCCGCTTGACACCAATAGGAGCATCAAAAACCGAACGCTCAAAGGTGACTCAGCACCCGCTCGGCGAACACGTCCGGATGCTCCCGATGCATGAAGTGTCCGCCCGGAACTTCCTCAATGGCGTAGTCGCCCAGAAACATCCGCCTGGCCCGCCGGTAGTCCGACGGCTCGGCCACCGGATCATCCATCCCGGCGAAGACGACCGTCGGCGCAGGGATCTTCGCTCGCAATGACGGGGACGGCAGCGGCGACAGCTTGCGGTAGTACCCGAAGGCAGCATCGAGACTCCCCGGACTCGCGAAGCACTCCCGCACGGCGTCGAACTCCGGGCCGGGAGGATTCCACGTCGGCGACCATCGCCGGTAGATCCCGGGTAACGCCGCGAAATCGTTGCGGGCGAACCGTTTCGCGGCGCCGGGAAGTTTGTAGGAAGCGAAATGCCGTGCACCCCAGAGCTTCCGGAGTGAAGGCATCAACGTAGCCGGGTGCGGAATCGCAACAGCCATGAGCTTGGAAACCAGGTCCGGCCGCAGCGCCGCCGCGCCGTAAGCCGCCGAAGCGCCCCAATCGTGCCCGATCACTACGGCCTCAGAAGCTCCCAGCGCCGAGATCAAGGCAAGCACGTCGCGCGCCAGTGTCTCTTGCGAAGCATCGGTGGCAGGCACCGCAGTCGGGTGATACCCCCGCATGAACGGGCTCACGGCCCGATAGCCGCGATCAGCGATCAGCGGACGCAGGTGATCCCACGTGTGCGCAGTGTCCGGAAACCCGTGAAGCATGAGCACCAGAGGCCCGCAGCCCTGCTCGATGTAGGCGAACGTCAACCCGTTCGCCTCGACGAATCCCGTCGTCTGCGCCACCCCTGTGGACAGTACTCCCGCCGCATCACCCCGCCGGGCCACACTCGAGCCATGCTCGACCTCATCCTGCCGCTCGAATGCGGAGGCTGCGGTGCACCGTCGACCAAGTGGTGCGACTCCTGTGCCGCGACACTCAAAGTCCATACCGACGAACCGCATCTCGTCACCCCGCGTATCGATCCCGGAGTGCCCGTCTTTGCCCTCGGCCGCTACGCCGGCCCGCGGCGGCAGGCAATCGTCGCGCTCAAAGAGCACGGCCGTCGCGACCTCGTCGCCCCGCTGGCCCGCGCCCTCGCCCTGGGCATTCATCAACTCGAAACGTGGGGCATCCTCGACACCCCGTTCACCATCGTCCCCGCGCCGACCCGGGCCCTGGCCGCTCGCAGTCGCGGCGGCGATCCCGTCCTTCGCATCGCCAACGAGGCCACCCGACAGAACCAAACCATCACCGTCATCCGGGCCTTGAAGACCCGTGCGATGGTCCGCGACTCCGTCGGGCTCGCGGTCGCCGACCGGGAGCGCAACCTCAACGGCCGCATCAAGATCACCAAACAAGTCGCGGGTGACGTCCTGCTGGTCGACGACATCGTCACCACCGGCGCCACCGCCCGCGAGGCGGTGCGAACTCTCCGAGAATCCGGTGTGAATGTAACGGCCGTACTCACCCTCGCGCACGCCTGACCTGGGCGGGCGACGATCGGTGTAACAGGGGTCGAAAGAGTTCGAAACAGGTGGGCCAAAAAGGTGGCACATGGGCGTGAACAACGACTACCGTCGGGGCCAACACGCCGTGAACACATCACGGGGGCGGTCTAATCCACAGGCCCGCCGCTTCGCCGAGTGACGGTAGGAGGTGAGGTTCCTCGACCCCTGGCGCCGGCGGGTGAATTTCGTGCCAATCCTGTCGGCGCAGCATCCCAAGACAGGCCGGCACGCCAGAGTGCGTGCAACCCGTAACAGAAACGAGTTGTCAAGCATGTCAATCGATTCCGCGAACACCGGTCAACTACTCGCCGACGATGAGGACCTTGCAGAATCCGCCAACGCCGAAGTTCAGGTGTGCGGACGCAACGTCGAGATCCCCGATCACTACCGCGTCTATGTCGCACAGAAGCTCGCTCGCTTGGAGCGGTTCGACCGTTCCATCTACCGCTTCGACGTCGAGCTCGAGCACGAACGCAATCGCCGCCAGCGAAAGAACTGTCAACACGTCGAGATCACCGCGCGCGGTCGCGGCCCGGTCGTCCGTGGGGAGGCCTGCGCGGAGAGTTTCTACGGCGCCTTCGAGGCGGCCGTCCACAAACTTGAAAACCGGCTGCGGCGCACCAAGGACCGTCGCAAGGTTCACTACGGCGACAAGACCCCGGTCTCGCTGCACGAGGCCACCGCGGTGACCCCGCTCATCGACGCGGCGGCGGCATTCACCCCCGAGAAGGCCACCGCCCAGGAGCAGGTGCTCGACGAGCATGAACCGGGTCGGATCGTGCGGACCAAGGAGCATCCGGCCAAGCCGATGACGGTCGACGACGCGCTCTACGAGATGGAACTCGTCGGCCACGATTTCTTCTTGTTCCAGGACAAGGAGACCGATCGGCCGTCGGTCGTCTATCGCCGGCACGCCTACGACTATGGGTTGATCCGGCTGGGCTGATCGCCGCTGCCCGGGCCGTACCAGCGCGTCACCTAGGATGGAGGGCGCTTAAGCCTCCAATTCACAGGGGGCCCCTCCTACATATGTTCAGGGGAAAACGTGCTGTCGAAGTTGCTGCGCCTTGGTGAAGGTCGCATGGTCAAGCGCCTCAAGGGGGTGGCTGACTACGTCAACACCTTGTCCGACGACGTAGAGAAGCTCTCGGACGGCGAGCTGCGGGCCAAGACCGACGAATTCAAGAAGCGCGTTGCTGACGGCGAAAGTCTCGATGACCTGCTCCCCGAGGCTTTCGCCGTCGCTCGCGAGGCGGCCTGGCGAGTACTGCAGCAGCGTCACTTCGACGTCCAGGTGATGGGCGGCGCGGCGCTGCACTTCGGCAACGTCGCGGAGATGAAGACCGGTGAGGGCAAGACCCTGACCTGTGTGCTCCCCGCCTACCTCAACGCCCTGGGCGGCGACGGCGTGCACGTCGTCACGGTCAACGACTACCTGGCCAAGCGCGACAGCGAGTGGATGGGCCGGGTGCACCGGTTCCTGGGCCTCGAGGTCGGCGTCATCCTGTCCGGGCTCACCCCCGACGAGCGTCGTGCGGCCTACGCCGCCGACATCACCTACGGCACCAACAACGAGTTCGGCTTCGACTACCTGCGCGACAACATGGCGCACTCGGTCGAAGAGATGGTGCAACGCGGCCACAACTACGCGATCGTCGACGAGGTCGACTCGATCCTGATCGACGAGGCCCGTACCCCGCTGATCATCTCCGGACCCGCCGACGGCGCCTCGCACTGGTATAGCGAGTTCGCCCGGCTGGCCCCGATGATGAAGAAAGACACCCACTACGAGGTCGACATCAAGAAGCGCACCATCGGTGTGCACGAGCTGGGTGTGGAGTTCGTCGAGGACCAGCTCGGCATCGACAACCTCTACGAGGCCGCCAACTCGCCGCTGGTCAGCTACCTCAACAACGCGCTGAAGGCCAAGGAGCTCTTCGAGCGCGACAAGGAATACATCGTCCGCAACGGCGAAGTGCTGATCGTCGACGAGTTCACCGGCCGCGTGCTGATCGGCCGGCGCTACAACGAGGGCATGCACCAGGCCATCGAGGCCAAGGAAAATGTCGAGATCAAGGCAGAGAACCAGACGCTGGCCACGATCACGCTGCAGAACTACTTCCGGCTCTACGACAAGCTCGCAGGCATGACCGGCACGGCCGAGACCGAGGCCGCCGAGTTGCACGAGATCTACAAGCTCGGCGTGGTTCCGATCCCGACCAACCGGCCGATGGTTCGCAAGGACCAGACCGATCTGATCTACAAGACCGAGGAAGCCAAGTACATCGCCGTCGTCGACGACGTCGTCGAGCGCTATGAGAAGGGCCAGCCGGTCCTGATCGGCACCACCAGCGTCGAGCGCTCGGAGTACCTGTCGCGCCAGTTCCAGAAGCGGCGCGTCCCGCACAACGTGCTCAACGCCAAGTTCCACGAGCAGGAGGCCGGCATCATCGCCGAGGCAGGCCGCCGCGGTGCGATCACGGTGGCCACCAACATGGCCGGCCGTGGTACCGACGTCGTGCTCGGCGGCAACGTCGACTTCCTCGTCGACACCCGGTTGCGTGAGCGTGGCCTGGATCCCGTCGAGACCCCCGACGAGTACGAGGCCGCCTGGCAGGAGGAACTGCCCAAGGTCAAGGCGCAGGCCGCCGAAGAGGCCGAGCACGTGATCGAGGTCGGTGGCCTCTACGTGCTGGGCACCGAACGTCACGAGTCACGGCGTATCGACAACCAGCTGCGTGGCCGTTCCGGTCGGCAGGGCGACCCGGGTGAGTCCCGGTTCTACCTGTCGCTGGGTGACGAACTCATGCGGCGATTCAATGGCGCCACGTTGGAAAGCCTGTTGACGCGGCTCAACCTGCCCGACGATGTGCCGATCGAGGCCAAGATGGTGACGCGCGCGATCAAGAGCGCGCAGACCCAGGTCGAGCAGCAGAACTTCGAGATCCGCAAGAACGTCCTCAAGTACGACGAGGTGATGAACCAGCAGCGCAAGGTCATCTACGCCGAGCGCCGCCGCATCCTCGAGGGGGAGAACCTGCAGGAGCAGGCCCACGACATGCTGGTCGACGTCATCACCGCCTATGTCGACGGCGCGACCGCCGAGGGCTACGCCGAGGACTGGGACCTCGAGCAGTTGTGGACCGCGCTCAAGCAGCTCTACCCGGTCGGCATCGACCACCACGACCTGCTCGACAACGACGCCGTCGGCGAGCCCGGCGAGCTGACCCGTGAAGAGCTGCTCGACGCGCTGATCGAGGATGCCGAAAAGGCTTATGCGCGGCGGGAAGCCGAGATCGAGGGCCTCGCGGGCGAGGGTGCCATGCGCCAGTTGGAGCGCAACGTGCTGCTCAATGTGATCGACCGCAAGTGGCGCGAGCACCTCTACGAGATGGACTACCTCAAGGAAGGCATCGGCCTGCGGGCGATGGCGCAGCGCGATCCGCTGGTCGAGTACCAGCGTGAGGGCTACGACATGTTCGTCGGCATGCTCGACGGCCTCAAGGAGGAGTCGGTCGGTTTCCTGTTCAACGTCCAGGTGGAGGCAACCCCGTCGCCGGCGGTCGCGCCGGTCGACACTCCGCAGGGTCTGGCGAATCTGGGCGGCCAGCAGCAGGAGCCCGCACCGGCCTTGCGCGCCAAGGGAATCGACGACGAGGACTCCCGTCAGCTGACCTACAGCGGTCCCGCCGAGGACGGCTCGGCGGAAGTCAAGCGCAACGGCGGCGGCAAGCAGGCCGCGACCGCGGGCACCACGCGCAAGGAGCGGCGCGAGGCGGCGCGCAAGCAGTCCAAGAGCAGCAGCAGGTTGCGCCGGGGCTAGCCGAACCCGGTTAGCCGATGTGCAAGGCCACGACCTGCCAGCGCAACCCGGTCGGCGTCATGACCTGTTCGACGCGGCAGGCGATGGCGTGGATGCGGCCGTCCCGGCTATAAGTGGCTGCCACTTCGGCTGCCGCGCCGTCGGTCCCGACCGGTTGCACCCGGAGCCGACGCAGGTGCGCGGCGCCGTTGCTCTTGTGTCGCGCGACGGCGGGCAGTAGCGACTCCACCAATCCCGGGGCCAGCAACGGTCGCAGCTGGGCGGGGGAGCGCCTGCGGTCGATGACCTCGAGCACCCGTCTCAGCGCGGCGTCGGCGAACCCGCCCGCCGCGCGCAGCGGGGCGGACGCCATCGGCTGTGGCGCGGGACGGGGCGACGGCCCCAGCGCGCGGGGACCCGGCAGGTGCACCCGCTCCGGAGCGGTGCGCAGCACCGGCGGTTCGTAGTCGACGACGGGAACGACACAGGACATGGGCACTCTCCGGGATCGGTCGGTAGGGACCGGCTGCCGGAGAGGGGCGAACCGTTGGCGACATGGTGGCACAGATTCGTCGACCGTGTGTGCACCCGCGATGCGCTGACCCGGGGTTGGCGGTTACCGTGTCGGAACGGGCGGGGATTGTTCGATGAGGGGAATGTCGCAACGATGGTGACTCGGCTGTCAGCGTCGGACGCCTCGTTCTATCACCTGGAGGACACCTCCACCCCGATGTACGTCGGCTCGCTGGCGATCGTGCGCAAGCCGCGCGCCGGGCTGAGCTACGAAACCTTGCTGGAAACCGTCGAGCGTCGGCTGCCGCAGATCCGGCGCTATCGCCAGAAGGTCCGTGAGGTCACCTTCGGGCTGGCGCGTCCGGTCTGGGTCGACGATCCGGACTTCGACATCACCTATCACGTCCGGCGCTCGGCGCTGCCGTCGCCGGGAAGCGACTCGCAGTTGCACGAACTCATCGCCAGGCTGGGCTCCCGCCCGCTGGACCGGTCGCGGCCACTGTGGGAGATGTACCTCATCGAGGGACTGTCCAAGAACCGGCTGGCCATCTATACGAAGTCGCATCAGGCGCTCGTCAACGGGATGACAGCGCTGGAGATCGGCCACGTCATCGCCGACCGCACCCAGAAACCGCCGACGTTCGGTGAGGACATCTGGATCCCGAGCCGCGAACCCACCAACGGTCAACTGCTACTCGGCGCGGTCGGGGAGTGGCTGGCCCGGCCCCGCATGCAGATGCAGGCTGTCACTTCTGCGGTCGGCGAGCTGGCCCGCAACAGCGGGGAAGTGGTCGATCTGGCTCGGCGGTTGACCGACGTGGCGCGCACCGTCGCCCGCGGTACCGCACCGAGTAGTCCGTTGAACACCAAGGTGTCGCGCAATCGGCGGTTCACGGTGGCCGTCGGTTCCCTCGCGGACTACCGGCTGGTGCGGTCGCGCTACGACTGCGACGTCAACGACGTGGTGCTGGCCGTCATCGCCGGTGCCTTGCGCAACTGGCTGCTGTCGCGCGGCGAGCCGGTCACCACCAGTTCCACTGTGCGGGCCATGGCGCCGACGTCGGTCTACCCCGAGGCGGTCCTGGAGTCGTCCGGACCGGGCCAGGCCATCAGCGAGGTCGCCCCGTTTCTGGTCGACCTTCCGGTGGGCGAGGGCAACGCGGTGGTAAGGCTGTCCCAGATCGCCCATACCACCGAGTCCCATTCGGCGGCAGCCAGTCTGGTCGACGCCCGCACCATCCTCACCCTGTCCGGCTTCGCGCCGCCCACCCTGCATGCCATGGGCACCCGAGTCGCCACTCAGTTCTCGGCCCGCCAGTTCAACCTGTTGATCACCAATGTTCCTGGGCCGCAGTCGCAGATGTATGTGGCCGGGGCGAAGCTGCTGGAGACCTACGCGGTGCCGCCGTTGCTGCACAACCAGGTGCTGGCCATCGGCGTGACATCGTATTGCGGCATGCTCTATTTCGGCATCAACGCCGACCGCGATGCCATGAGCGATGTCGACGTGCTGCCGACGCTGTTGGCCGAATCTCTCGAGGAACTGCTCGAAGCCGCGCGGCAGACGTAGGATTCGGCGATGGGTAAGGCCAACTCCGACGGTGACGCTTCGGCCAAGAGGCGCAACCGCAAGATCCCCAAAGACATCTACGAAGCCGAATTGTTTCGGCTACAAACCGAATTGGTGAAACTGCAGGAGTGGGTCAAGGCCACCGGCAACCGAGTCGTCGTCGTGTTCGAGGGGCGGGACGCGGCAGGCAAGGGCGGCACGATCAAGCGGATCACCGAGTATCTGAGCCCGCGGGTTGCGCGGATCGCGGCGCTGCCCGCGCCGACCGAACGTGAGCGCGGCCAGTGGTACTTCCAGCGCTACATCGAGCACCTGCCAGCCCGCGGCGAAATCGTGCTGTTCGACCGATCCTGGTACAACCGCGCCGGTGTCGAGAAGGTGATGGGATTCTGCACGCCGCAGGAGCACACGCTGTTTCTGCGGCAGTGCCCGATCTTCGAGCAGATGCTGATCGACGACGGAATCATCCTGCGCAAGTACTGGTTCTCGGTCTCCGACGACGAGCAGTTGCGTCGGTTCAAGTCCCGCCGCAATGATCCGTTGCGGCGCTGGAAGCTCAGCCCGATGGACCTCGAGTCCGTTTATCGCTGGGAGGACTACTCGCGCGCCAAGGACGAGATGATGGTCCACACCGACATCCCGGCCAGTCCGTGGTTCGTGGTGGAGTCCGACGACAAGAAGCACGCGCGGCTGAACATGATGGCCCATCTGCTGGAGAGCATCGACTATGAGCAGGTCGAGCAGCCCAGTGTGGAACTGCCCAAACGCCCGATGCTGGGCAACTATCACCGGCCCGCCCGGGAGTTGACGACGTACGTGGACGACCACGTCTCCACCCTGCTCGGGGACACCGAGAACGGCGCCTAGCTGCAGCGGATAATCTGCCGGGATGCGGGTCTACATCCCAGCCACTTTGGCCATGCTGCAGCAGCTGGTCGCCGACGGGTCGTTGCAGCCGTTGAGCGGGACGGCGTTCGCCGTCACGCCGGCGTTGCGGGAGTCCTACGCCGAGGGTGACGACGAGGAGTTGGCCGAGGTGGCGATCGGGGAAGCCGCGCTGGCGTCGCTGCGGCTGCTGGCCGCCGAATCGGAACGTGCGGGCACCGAATTGCCGCTGCGCCGCGCGGTGCTGATCGCCGATGCGGATGCCACCCCGCGGCCTGATCTCGACGACGCGGTGGTGCGGGTCGGCGGACGGGTGAACCTGGACCAGGTGGTTGCCGCCTATGTCGACAACTCCGGAGCCGAGGCAGCGGTGAAGGCAGCGATCGCGGTGGTCGATGACGCCGATCTGGGCGATGAGGATGCCGAATTGACCGTCGGCGACGCCCAGGACCATTCCTTGGCCTGGTACGGCACCCAGGAACTGCCGTTCCTGCTCGAATTGCTCTGACGCCTGGATACGGAACCGTAAGTTACGGTACCGTAGGTTTGACGGCGAAGGAGGTGCGCAATGGCGAAGAACCAGGTCAAGATCAGTGCGAACGTGGTCGACACCGTGCGGCCGAAGGTGGCCGGTGAGGGACGTAATCCCGCGATCGACGCGGTACGGGCGCTGTTCGGGCGAATCACCACGCCCCTGCTGCCCGATGACTACCTGAAGCTGGCCAACCCGCTGTGGTCGGCGCGCGAACTGCGCGGCCGGGTGGTCGATGTCCGGCGGGAGACCGAGGATTCGGCGACCCTGGTGATCAAACCGGGCTGGGGCTTCACCTTCGACTACCAAGCCGGCCAGTACATCGGTATCGGCCTGCTGGTCGACGGCCGCTGGCGGTGGCGGTCGTATTCACTGACGTCGAGCCCACACGCCGACGGCGCCGGTCGCTCGCGCACCATCACGATCACCGTCAAGGCCATGCCGGAGGGCTTCTTGTCCACCCACCTGGTGGGCGGAGTCACTCCCGGCACGATCGTGCGGCTGGCTGCGCCGCAGGGCAACTTCGTGATGCCCGACCCGGCCCCAGCGTCGGTGCTGTTCTTGACCGGCGGCTCCGGAATCACCCCGGTGATGTCAATGCTGCGGACGCTCGAGCGCCGCGACCAGATCGGCGTGCCGGGTCATATTGTCCACATCCATTCGGCCCCAACCGAATCGGACGTGATGTTCGCCGGTGAGCTCGCGCAGCTGGCCCGCGAGCACGACGGATACCGGCTGACCGTCCGCACCACTCGCACCGAGGGGAGGCTGGACCTGAGTCGTCTCGACGAGGTGGTCCCGGATTGGCGGGAGCGCCAGACGTGGGCCTGTGGCCCGGAGGGAATGCTCGGCGAGGCCGAGAAGGTCTGGCAGGCCGCCGGGATCGGCGACCGCCTGCATCTGGAGCGGTTCGCGGCGTCTCGAACGGCCACCCACGGGGAGGGCGGCACTGTGACGTTCGTGCGCAGTGGCAAGTCTGTTCCGGTGGACGCGGCCACGTCGCTGATGGAAGCCGGCGAGCAGGCCGGATTGCGGATGCCCTTCGGCTGCCGGATGGGCATCTGCCAGTCGTGTGTGGTCCCGCTGGTGGAAGGCCACGTCCGCGACCTGCGTACCGGCGCGGAGCACGAGCCGGGCACCCGAATTCAGACGTGCGTTTCGGCCGCGTCGGGCGACTGTGTCGTTGACGTCTGAGGTTTACTGGCTAGTAACCTACGGGTACGTAGGTTACGGTAGCGTAGGCACAAGAAGGGAGGCGTGACTAATGGCTATTACCGATGTGGAAGCGTTTACGCATCTGACTGACGCGGACATCGAAAGCTTGGCGGTTGAGCTCGACGCCATCCGCCAGGACATCGAGGATTCCCTCGGCGCGCGGGACGCGCGCTATATCCGCCGCACCATCGCCGCTCAGCGCGGTCTCGAGGTCGCCGGTCGGCTGATGCTGGCCGCCAGCTCCAAACGATCGGCCTGGTGGGCTGGCACCGTGACCCTGGGCGTGGCCAAGATCATCGAGAACATGGAGATCGGCCACAACGTCATGCACGGCCAGTGGGACTGGATGAACGATCCCGAGATTCACTCCTCGTCGTGGGAGTGGGACATGAGCGGGGCATCCAAGCACTGGCGGTTCACCCACAACTTCATGCACCACAAGTACACCAACATCCTCGGGATGGACGACGACGTCGGCTACGGCGTCATCCGGGTCACCCGCGATGCCAAGTGGAAGCCGTTCAACCTATACGGCAACCTGCTGTTCAACACTCTGCTGGCGGTCGGCTTCGAGTGGGGCGTCGGATTACAGCACCTGGAGCTCGGCAAGATCTTCAAGGGCCGCGACGACCGCAAAGCCACCCTGATCCGAGTGCGCGAGTTCGGCGCCAAGGCGGGACGTCAGCTGCTCAAGGACTACGTCGCCTACCCGGCGATCACGTCGCTGTCACCGGGCGCCACGTACCGCTCGACGGCCACCGCGAACGCCGTGGCCAACGTGATCCGCAACGTGTGGGCCAACGCGGTGATCTTCTGCGGCCACTTCCCGGATGGCGCAGAGAAATTCACCAAGACCGACATGATCGGTGAGAGCAAGGGTCAGTGGTACCTGCGCCAGATGCTCGGCAGTGCCAACATCTCAGGCAGCCGCGCCATGGACTTCATGACCGGAAACCTGTCGTACCAGATCGAGCACCACCTGTACCCCGACCTGCCGAGCAACCGGCTCGCGGAGATCTCGGTGCGGGTGCGGCAGATCTGCGACAAGTACGACCTGCCCTACACCACGGGCCCGTTCCTGGTGCAGTACGCCAAGACCTGGCGCACGATCGCCAAGCTGTCGCTGCCGGACAAGTACCTGCGCGACACCGCCGACGATGCACCCGAAACCCGCAGTGAGCGGATGTTCGCCGAGCTCGAATCGGGCTACGCCGGCGTCGACCCGGCCACCGGCCGCAAGCGCGGGCTCAAGACCGCGATCGCCACTGCTCGTCAGAAGCGACGGGTCAAGCGCGCAGCCAAAGCCGCCTAGCGATTTATCGAGATCGACGCCAGCGAGGAAAAGTTCGAGTAACTCCCTCGCTGGCGTCGATCTCGTCTTTACGAGCGTCTCGGCTACCGGTTACTTCGGGATGTAATCGAAGGTGTCGGGGTTGGGGCCCCGCCGCCCAGCTTCGCCCTTGTCGAGCGCGGTGATGGCGTCGATGTCGTCGTCGCTCAGTTCGAAGTCGAAGATCTCCAGGTTCTCCTTGATCCGTTCGGGGGTAACGGATTTCGGGAAGACGATGTCGCCGCGTTCGATGTGCCAGCGCAGCACCACCTGGGCCGGGCTCTTGCCGAGGCGCTCGGCGACCTTGCCGATCACCGGATCGTCGAGCACCGCGCCCTGGGCGATCGGTGACCAGGCCTCGGTGAGGATGGTGTGGTCGGTGCCGTAGGCACGCAGCTCGTCGTTGGCGAAGTAGGGATGTACCTCGATCTGGTTGACGGCGGGCACCGTCTCGGTGTCGCGGGCCAGCGTCTCGAGGTGATGGATCTGAAAGTTGGAGACCCCGATGCTGCGGGCCCGGCCATCATTCTTGAACTCCTCCAACGTCTTCCAGGTGGAGACGAAGTCGCCGTCATACAGCGTCGGCAGCGGCCAGTGAATCAGGAACAGGTCGACGTAGTCGAAGCCCAGCGCCTCAATGGTCGCGTCGAACGCGCGCCGCGCATCGTCGGGCTTGTGGAAGCCGTTGTTGAGCTTGCTGGTGATGTACACCTCGCCGCGGTCGATGCCGAAGTCCCGGACGCCCTGCCCGACGCCCTTTTCGTTCTGATACATCTCGGCGGTGTCGATGTGGCGGTAGCCGATCTCGAGAGCGGTGCGCACCGCGGATGCGGTCTCGTCCGGGTCGATCTGGAAGACACCGAACCCCAGCTGAGGAATCGTGGTGCCGTCATTGAGTGTCAAGCTAGGAACAGTGCTCATGTGTGCGGCGTGCCCTCTCGGTTGGTGTTGCAAACAATTATCAGTACGCCGCGCCGTCTGACAACGCGGCGAGCAGTCGTCGGGCCGCGGCGACCCGGCGCGCGGGCGCTCCGGTGAGCGCGTCCAGCGCGCATTCCGGGTCGGCAGGCGGACCCAGGTGGCCACATCCGCGTGGGCAGTCTTCGATCGCCTCGGCCAGATCCGAAAACGCCTTCAACACGTCGTCGGGCTGGATGTGCGCCAGCCCGAACGACCGGATGCCCGGGGTGTCGACCACCCAGCCGCCGCCCGGCAGCGGCAGCGCCACCGACTGCGTCGAGGTGTGTTTGCCCTTGCCGACCCCGGAGACCTCACCGGTGGCTCGAAATGCCTGCGGGACAAGGCGATTCACCAGAGTGGACTTCCCGACCCCGGAGTGGCCGAGCAGCACGGTGACCTGTCCGGCCAGGAGGTCCTGGACTTCGTCGATCGAGTCGCCGCGGCCCGCAGTCAGCACGGTGAGGTCGAGATCGGTGAACTGCTCGGCGAACGACTCGGCCGGCATCAGATCCGTCTTGGTCAGACACAGAATCGGTCGTAGTCCGCCGGCGTATGCCGCGATCAGCGCCCGGTCCACCAGGCCGGTGCGCGGCGGGGGATCGGCGAGGGCCACCACCATCAGTAGCTGATCGGCGTTGGCGACGACCACCCGCTCGGTCGGATCGGTGTCATCGGCGGTGCGGCGCAACACCGTTCGCCGGTCGCCGCGGCGCACGATCCGGGCCAGCGTGTCCGGTCGCCCGCTCAGGTCACCGACGACATCGACCTGGTCGCCGACGACGATGGGGGTGCGGCCCAGTTCCCGGGCCCGCATCGCGGTGACGTGCCGGTGCGGATCGCCGCCCAACACGCAGCCCCACCGGCCACGGTCGACGGTGACGACCATGCCCGTCTCGGCGTCGGCGTGCTCGGGGCGAGTCTTGGTGCGCGGACGCGAGCCACGGCCCGACCGGATCTTGACGTCGGACTCGTCGTACTCGCGTGGGCTCAACCGACCCCCACCATCTCGGTCCACAACGCCGCGAATTCCGGCAACGTCTTGGCGGTCGTCGCGATGTCCTCGACGTCGACACCGGGAACCCGCAGCCCGATGATGGCCCCGGCCATCGCCATTCGGTGATCGGCGTACGAATGCCAGGTGCCCCCGTGCAGCGGTGTCGCGGTGATCACCAGGCCGTCGTCGGTCTCGGTGCACTCGCCGCCGAGCCCGCCGATCTCGGCGCTCAGCGCCGCCAACCGGTCGGTCTCGTGGCCGCGCAGATGGGCGATGCCGGTCAGTCGAGACACCGAGCCGGGTATAGCCAGGGCGGCCAGGGCCGCCACCGCGGGAGCCAACTCGCCGACGTCATGCAGGTCCACCTCGAAGCCGTCGTAGGCTTCCGGTCCGCGCACCTCCAGGTGCGAATCTGACTGGTGCACACTCGAACCCAGGAGCTTGAGGATACTCAGGATGGTGTCGGCGGGTTGCACGCTCGCCGACGGCCAGCCGGCGATTCCCACCGCACCGCCGGTCACCACGCCCGCAGCAAGGAAGGGGACCGAGTTCGACAGGTCCGGCTCGACGTCCCAGTGCCTGGCCGCGATCTGCCCCGGTGCCACCCGCCATTCGTTGGCTTGCGTGTCGTCGACGTCGACACCGGCCTCACGAAGCATCGCCACAGTCATCGCGATGTGCGGGGCCGAGGGCACCGAGGTGCCGGTGTGCACGACGGTCAGGCCCTCGGTGAACGCCGCGCCGGACAACAGCAGGCCCGAGACGAATTGCGAGGAGCTCGATGCGTCGATGTGCACCGTGCCGCCGGTGACAGCGCCGCGGCCGTGAACCTTGAACGGCAGACCGGTGCCGTCGATGTCGACGCCCAGACCGCGCATTGCGTCCAGCAGGGGCGCGATCGGTCGCGTTCTGGCCTGCTCGTCGCCGTCGAATTCGACGACCGCGGTGCTCAGCGCGGCCAGCGGCGGCACGAATCGCAACACGGTGCCGGCCAGTCCGCAGTCGATTCGCGCCCGCGGGCCCGGGTTGAGCGTGCCGCCGACCACCAGTTCGGCGCCCGCGCCGGAGACGTCGATACCGAGGGCCTGGATGGCGCCGATCATCAGATCGGTGTCGCGGCTACGCAGTGCGCCGCTGATCGTGGAGTCGCCTTGCCCCTGCGCGGCGGCCAGCGCCGCGAGCACCAGGGTGCGGTTGGTCTGGGACTTCGAGCCGGGCACGGTGACGCGCGCATGCACCGGCGACGACGTTGACGGCGCGGCCCACAACTCGGTGCTCACGGCATACATCCTGCCCTGTCGGGATCGTGCGCCACCATGGAGTCATGTGCGGACGATTCGCGGTGACCACCGACCCGGCCCTGCTGGCCGAGAAGATCCACGCCATCGACGAGGCCACCGAGGCGGCGAAGGAGGCGCGGGGCCCCAACTACAACGTCGCCCCGACCGCCACCGTCGCCACGGTGGTCAGCAGGCACGACGAGCCCGATGACACCCCGACCCGTCGGGTCCGGTTGATGCGCTGGGGTCTGGTGCCGCCGTGGGTGAAGGCGACGGCCGACGGGTCCCCGGAGAACAAGGGTCCGCTGCTGATCAATGCCCGAGCCGAAAAGGTCACCAGTTCACCGGCGTTCCGCGCGTCGGCGAAGAGCAAGCGTTGCCTGGTCCCGATGGACGGCTACTACGAGTGGAAGCCCAATCCGGACGCCCCGGCAGGAAAGAAGGCCCGTAAGACGCCGTACTTCATGTTCCGCGCCGACGGCGAGCCGCTGTTCATGGCGGGGCTGTGGTCGGTGTGGAAGGCGAACGATGAGGCGTCGCCGCTGCTCACGTGCACGATCATCACCACCGACGCCGTGGGGGAGCTCGCCGAGATCCACGACCGGATGCCGCTGGTGCTCGACGAGGCGGATTGGGACCGCTGGCTGGATCCCGATCAGCCCGCCGACGCTGACCTGTTGTCGGCACCGCCCGACATCGCCGGTATCGATCTGCGCGAGGTCTCTACCTTGGTCAACAGCGTCCGCAACAACGGTCCGGAGCTCATCGAGCCCGCCGATCCACACAACCAACCGGTTGGCCTGTTCTAGCGGCGCGGTCCCGGTTAGGCTCACAGCCAAGACCTGACCAGCGAGAGGAGCGGCCATGACCGCCGTCGAGCCCAAGGCCGACAAGGCCACGATCACCGTGCACAACCCGGCCGACGGCCGCGTCGCCGGTTCCGTGCCGGTCGACGGTCCGGACGCCGTCGCGGCGAAAGCCCGCGAGCTCCGGTTGTTCCAGACCGAGTGGGAAGAGATCGGCCCGCGCGGACGCAAGGCCTGGATGTTCAAGTGGCAGGACTGGATCCTCGACAACGCCGATCACCTCACCGAGGTGTTGATGTCGGAGTCGGGTAAGTCGCGCAACGACGCCAGCCTCGAGCCGGTGGCGATCGCCGACTCGATCAAGTATTGGGCCGGCAATGCCGAAGCGTTCCTGGCCGACGCGCACCCCAAGCCGCACAGCCCGCTGTACAAAATCAAGAAGCTCACCACCCGCTACCGCCCGTACCAGCTGGTCGGGATCATCGAGCCGTGGAACTTCCCGTTGGCGATGCTGGCCCTCGACGTGGTGCCCGCGCTGGCTGCTGGGGCGGCGGTGTTGCTGAAACCGTCTGAGGTGACGCCACTTTCGGCCGTCGAGTTCGCCCGGGGCTGGACCGAGGTCGGTGCTCCGCCGGTGCTGAGCCTGGCGACCGGATACGGCGAGACCGGCGCCGCGGTCATCAACAATGCCGACTACGTCCACTTCACCGGGTCGACCGCCACCGGCCGCAAGGTCGCGGTGGCCTGCGCCGAGCGGCTGATCCCGTTCAGCCTGGAGCTCGGCGGCAAGGATCCGGCGATCGTGCTGGCCGACGCCGACATCGACCGTGCCGCCAACGGCATCGCCTGGGGTGGGATGTTCAACTCCGGACAGGTGTGCATCTCGGTGGAGCGGGTCTACGTCGAGGCCCCGGTGTACGACGAGTTCGTCGGCAAGCTCACCGCCAATGTCCGCAATATTGCTCAGGGCCAAGAAGATTCGGGCTTCAAGTACGACACCGGTGCGATGGCCACCGCGGCCCAGCGCGACATCGTCGACGGCCACGTCAAGGACGCTGTCGCCGCCGGGGCGCGGGTGCTGACCGGCGGCAAGCCCACCGGCGTCGGCACGTTCTACCAGCCGACCGTGCTGGCTGATGTCACCCCGACGATGTCCTGCATCGCCGAGGAGACCTTCGGCCCGACGCTGCCGGTGGTCAAGGTCGCCGACGAGGAGGAGGCCATCCGGTTGGCCAACGACTCGAAGTACGGGTTGTCGGCCACGGTGTGGACCGGTGACATCGAGCGCGGCGAACGGGTGGCTCGCCGGCTGGAATGCGGCGCCGTCAACATCAACGACGCACTGACCAACGTCTTCTGCCCGTCGCTTCCGATGGGCGGCTGGAAGGACTCCGGCATCGGCTACCGGGCCGGCGGCCCCAGCGGGCTGATCAAGTTCTGCCGCCAGCAGGCGATCACCGCTCCGCGAATTCCGACCCAGAAGTCGGAGCTGGTCTGGTACTCGTCGTCGCGTCGGCAGGGCCGGATCGCGCTGGCGGCGATGCGGGCGTTCGCGGGCAGCGGCCTGCGCCGCTTCGGGCTGCGCCCGAAGAACTAGCAGCGCGGACTCCGTCCGAAGAACTAGCAGCGCGGGCTGCGCCCGAAGAATCCACGAGGTGGACTTAGGTCATCTGCGTTTGCCGACGTAAGGCCCGGTGAATGCGCGTCTGCGTGGCACCCCGGTACGGCACAATGCCCGTACACCGTTGCACGGGGGATCCGATGGCCGAGACCGAACTCGACGCGCAGCTCGAAACGCTGGTGCACCGAGCCGGCCGTTCGGCGTTGGCGGTGGTCTTTGTCATCAGCGCCGTGAACTGGCTGGGTTGGGCGACCGGCGCCGAGCGGTTGACCAGAGTCTTTCGGTCGTGGCCGCAGATGACGCCGTGGGCCGCGCTGGTGATGGCCACCCTGGGTGTGGCGACCTTGTTGCAGTCCGGGCGCACCACCCCGGCTCGGGTGTGGGTTGCTCGTGGGCTGGCCGTGGCCTGCAGCGCGATTGCGCTCGTGTTCATCGGCGAGTATGCAACCGGCCGGTCATTCGGGGTGGACGCGCTGTGGTTCCCCGGCGGTGTCGCGGCCATGCAGAGGCCATGGCCGGGTCGACCGAGTGTGCAGACGGCGGTGACGTTCCTCTTGCTGGGGGTCGCGGTCGGACTGATGCGCCTGGACCATCGGGTGTTCAGGTCGTTGCGTTCACTGTGCCTGGTGTCCGCGGCGGTGATGCCGTTCCTGGTGACGGTGGTCTACACGTTTCAGGCGCTGTCCGTCATCGAAACGGCGCCGGCAACCGGCATGGGAATTGCGACCGCCATCGGCTTGCTGCTGCTGATCGCGGCGACCTTCGCCGGCCGCCTCGACGCGAATCCGGTGGCTTGGCTATTGGCGCGCCCCGATGGTCTCGGACTGCTCCGGATGGCCGCGTTGTTCGTCACCCTGCCGCTCGTCGTCGGGTTGTCTCGGCTGGCGTTCCTGGCCATCGGGGTCGAGGAAGGTGCGGTGTGGCCTCTGTCGATTTCCGCGGGGGCCGTCGTCATCGGCGTGGCGGTGTTCTACCTCAGTCAGCGGGAACAGCGCCTTCTCATCGACAGGGCACTCCTGATCCGCGAACGCGAAGATGCCGAAGCGCGCTACCGCATCCTTGCCGAGAATGCCGTGGACGCCGTCATCCACTTGCGCGACAGGCAGATCGTGTGGGCTTCGCCTTCTGTCCCAACGACTTTCGGTGATGGCCCGTGGGTCGGCGCGGACTTCGATCGCCACATCCACGCCGACGATGTGGGTTCGGTGGGGGTGGGCGGCCAGCGCGCAGGTGCAGCGGAACCGGCCGTCGAACGGTTCCGGATCGTCTGCGCCGACGGCGGATACCACTGGGTCGACTGTCGCTCAAAGCCGTACCTGGGCGCCGACGGGGATACCGACGGCGTGATCGCGGCCCTGCGCGTTGTCGATGACCAGGTCGAGTTCGAGCGCCGACTCGAGCGGCTGGCCCGGTTCGACGAACTCACCGGGCTGGTGAACCGGGCCGAGGCCATCGCCCGACTTGAATCAGCGCTGGCCGCGCTCGGCGGCGACGGCAGTTGCCTCGGCGTGCTCTTCTGCGATGTCGACGGTTTCAAGCGCATCAACGACCAGTGGGGTCACGCGGTCGGCGACATCGTGCTGGCGGCCCTGGCGGCCCGCATCCGCGAGTGCGTGCGTGAGGGGGACACGGTCGGACGCACCGGCGGGGACGAGATCCTGGTCCTCCTGCCCGCGGTCCGCGACCTCGACGCCGTCACCGCAATCGCGGAATCCATTCGGCATCGCGCGGCTGAACCGATCTTGCATCCAGGCGGAATCATCCAGGCCAGCTTGAGCATTGGCGCCACCCTCGCCGTTCCCGGTGAAACCGCCACCACTGCGACGGCGCGCGCCGACGAGGCGATGTACCGGGCCAAGGAGACCGGCCGCAACACCGTCGTCGGGGTGTAGCCCCCTAGGGGTTGCGGTAGCCGGGCGGATTGGGGGTGTCGACCCAGAGGTCCACCCCCAACTCCGAGCCCGGGATGCAGTCGTAGACCGACAGGTCGCTGACGCCGGAATCCACCAGCACGTCCTCGCACAGCAGCGTCTGTCCGGTGTATTCGCGGGCCGGCTTGCTCAGTACCGCGTAGGCGGCGTCGGCGTAGACCTCGGGCTTGCGGGAACGTGCCATCGCCTCATCACCGCCGAGCAGGTTCTGCACCGCCGCGGTGGCGACCATGGTGCGCGGCCACAGCGTGTTGGACGCGATACCGGCGTCACGCATCTCTTCGGCGATTCCCAACGCGCACAATGTCATTCCGAACTTCGCCATCATGTAGGGCGTCGGCTTGAGCCACTGGGATTCCAGCCGGATCGGCGGGGAGAGCGTGAGGATGTGTGGGTTCTCTCGGCCCTTCATGTGCGGGATGCAGGCTTGCGAGACGGCGTAGGTGCCGCGTACCTGGATGCCGTTCATCAAGTCGAACCGCTTGAGCGGCACCTCTTCGATGGAGCCGAGGTTGATGGCTGAGGCGTTGTTGACACAGATGTCGATGGCACCGAACTGCTCGACGGCCTTGGCCACGGCGGCGGCCACCGAGTCGCCGTCGCGGACGTCGCCGACGATCGGCAGAGCCTGGCCGCCGGCCTCCTCGATCTCCTTGGCGGCGGTGTAGATGGTGCCGGGCAGCTTGGGATGCGGTTCGGTGGTCTTGGCCACCAGCGCGATGTTGGCGCCGTCGGCGGCGACGCGCTTGGCGATGGCCAGGCCGATGCCGCGACTGGCTCCCGAGATGAACATGGTCTTGCCGGAGAAGGACATTCCGTCACCCTAGACGGCACGGATGTCGGCAGTCACCGCGTCGGTCAGCCGAATCAGATCCTGTGGTGCCAGTGCGACATCCCAGCCCCGCTTGCCCGCACTGCACAGGACTCGGTCATAGCCCAGCGCCGACGCGTCGACCACGGTCGGCAGCCGCTTGCGCTGCCCGAGCGGCGAGATGCCGCCCAGCACGTAACCGGTGGCCCGTTCGGCGGCGGCGCGCTCGGCCATCGCCGCCTTCGAGAGCCCCAGCGCGGCGGCCGCCGCTTTCAGCGACAGCTTCCACGGCACCGGCAAGACCGCCACCGCCAGCACCGAACCCGACGCGATCACCAGCGTCTTGAAGATCTGTTCGGCCACCACCGAATCGCCCGCGAGAGCGGCGACCGCCTCGTCGCCGTAGGAATCCGAGCGCGGGTCATGGTGGTAACGCAGCACCTCATGGGGTGCGCCGGCCGCAATCAGCGCGGCGATCGCCTGGGTGGCCGCACGACTCACGGGGCACAGAATAACCACGGGAAATAGTGCGGTGAGAAATCCTGTTGTGGACATTGGTCGCAGCTCTCGAGGCCCGCGACCCAAAAGATGTTGGTCACAGCCTTAGGATTGGAAGGAGAGAAGTCCGGTGTCAGCCGCAGTCTGCATGATGGCCGATGAGCAGGCACCCGCACTTTTCATCCGTCCGATACCGCTGCCGGAGCTTTTAAGGGGCACCGCGGCAGAAGGGACTGTGTCACCCACGATGACCGACATCGACATCGAGGCCCCGCAGCGCGAGGAGTCCGATGCGGAGTTGACGGCACGCTTCGAGCGTGACGCCATTCCGCTGCTGGACCAGCTGTACGGCGGCGCTCTCCGCATGACGCGCAACCCGGCTGATGCTGAAGACCTGTTGCAGGAAACCATGGTCAAGGCCTACGCCGGCTTCCGCTCGTTCCGCGAGGGCACCAACCTCAAAGCCTGGTTGTACCGGATTCTGACGAATACCTACATCAACAGTTACCGCAAGAAGCAGCGCCAGCCGGCTGAGTATCCGACCGAGGAGATCACCGACTGGCAGTTGGCGGCCAACGCCGAGCACACCTCCACAGGTCTGCGTTCGGCTGAGGTCGAGGCCCTCGAGCTGCTGCCCGACACCGAGATCAAGGAAGCTCTGCAGGCGTTGCCGGAGGAGTTTCGGATGGCGGTGTACTACGCCGACGTCGAGGGCTTCCCGTACAAGGAGATCGCCGAGATCATGGATACCCCGATCGGGACGGTGATGTCCCGGCTGCACCGAGGTAGGCGCCAGCTGCGCGGCCTGCTGGCCGACGTTGCCAAAGAGCGTGGCTTCGCCCGCGGTCAGATCGAGGATGCACCGGAGGAGGTGTCGTCATGAGCGACGATCAGGTATCGGGCAACGAAGCCGAGTGGCGCCCGCCCATCGGACCGATCGACCCCGACCACCCCGAGTGCGCTGCGGTGATCGCCGAGGTCTGGACGCTGCTCGACGGTGAATGCACCAATGAGACGCGAGACAGGCTGCGTCATCACCTCGAAGAGTGCCCGACGTGCCTTCGTCATTACGGCGTCGAGGAACGGATCAAGAAGCTGGTCGCGTCGCGGTGCAGTGGGGAGAAGGCACCCCAGCACCTGCTGGAGAAGGTACGGCTACAGATCAGCCAGACCACGATCATCCGGCGCGGCTGACGCGCCAACAAATAAAGGGCCCGGCATGATGCCGGGCCCTTTATTACTAGCCTGAGTGTGTATCAGGCGTTGGGCCGCCTGCCGTGATTGGCTTTGCTGTGCTTGCGGTCACGCTTCTTACGGCCACGCTTGGCCATGATGTACCTCCATTGATTGCAGCTGCATGGTTGAGCTCTGAATAAAGTGTCTCACGGCGCAGTCGAACCTCTGACCACCCGGTGTTGTGGTTCGATAGAGCGGCATTGAGAGACGAGCGGTACCAAGAGTGAGGTGAAGATGGCCGAGGATGTTCGCGCCGAGATCGTGGCCAGTGTGCTCGAGGTAGTGGTCAGCAAGGGCGACCAGATCGGCGCGGGAGACACCCTGGTGCTTCTGGAGTCCATGAAGATGGAGATCCCGGTGCTGGCCGAAGTCGGCGGCACCATCACCGAGGTCAGCGTGTCCGTGGGCGACGTCATCCAGGCCGGCGACCTCATTGCCGTGATCGACTAACTCCGGTGTCCACCCTCGGTGACCTGCTCGCCGAGCACACGATGCTGCCGGGCAGCGCGGTGGATCATCTGCATGCGGTGGTCGGCGAGTGGCAGCTGCTGGCGGACCTCTCGTTCGCCGACTATCTGATGTGGGTGCGCCGCGACGACGGCGCGCTGGTCTGCGTGGCCCAATGCCGACCCAACACGGCCCCGACGGTCCTGATCCGGGACGCCGTCGGCTCCGTCGTCGCGGACGGTGATCTGCCGCTGGTGACCTCGGCCTTCACCTCGGGGGCCATCGGGCGCGGAGACAGCGATCTCGAGCTGCGCGACCCCGGCATCAACGTCGAAGCGGTCCCGGTGCGCTACAACAACCAGGTCGTCGCCGTACTGACCCACCAGACCGCCCTGGCCGAGCGGCGCACCTCGTCGCCGCTGGAGCGGGCCTACCTGGACTGCGCGGGCAACCTCCTGCACATGCTGTCGGAGGGCACCTTCCCGAACGTCGGCGATCTGGCGCTGTCCCGATCGAGCCCACGCGTCGGCGACGGGTTCATCCGCCTCGACGTCGACGGCGTCGTCGCTTATGCCAGCCCCAACGCGTTGTCGGCCTATCACCGGATGGGTCTGGCCGCCGAGTTGGAGGGCCACAACCTGGTGGTCATCACCCGGCCGCTGATCTCCGACCCGTTCGAGGCTCAGGAGTTGGCCGAACACGTCCGCGACTCACTGTCCGGCGGGTCGAGCATGCGCCTGGAGGTCGATGCCGGGGGCGCCGCGGTGCTGCTGCGTACGCTGCCGCTGGTGGTTCACGGCGCCGCTGCGGGGGCGGCGGTGCTCATCCGGGACGTCACCGAGGTCAAGCGCCGCGACCGCGCTCTGCTGTCCAAGGACGCGACCATCCGCGAGATCCACCACCGGGTGAAGAACAACCTGCAGACCGTCGCCGCGCTGCTGCGCCTTCAGTCTCGCCGCACCAGCAACGAGGAGGCTCGCGAAGCCCTGATGGAGTCGGTGCGCCGGGTCGCCTCCATCGCCCAGGTCCACGAGGCGCTGTCGATGTCGGTGGACGAGGAGGTCAACCTCGACGAGGTGATCGACCGGATCCTACCGATCATGAACGACGTCGCCCGGGTCGATACCCCCATCCGCATCAACCGGGACGGGGCGTTGGGGGTGCTCGACGCCGACCGGGCCACCGCCCTGGTGATGGTGGTGACCGAGCTGGTGCAGAACGCCATCGAGCACGCCTTCGAGTCGACGGCCAAGCAGGGCTGCGTGACCATCCGGGCGGAGCGTTCGGCGCGGTGGCTGGACGTCGTCGTGCACGACGACGGGCGGGGGCTTCCCGAAGGGTTCTCGCTGGAGAAGTCCGACCGGCTCGGCCTACAGATCGTGCGCACGCTGGTCACCGCTGAGCTCGACGGCTCGCTGGGAATGCACGATGTCCCCGGCGGTGGGACCGATGTTGTGTTGCGGGTACCACTCGGCCGGCGTTCGAGTGCTCGACTTCCCCAATAGCAAATGTGACCGAGGCGACATTTGCAAATAGAAATCGCGGCCCCGGCATTTGCCGGGACCGCGATGTCAAGATTGTCGAAAGAGCGGGCTAGACGGTGCTGCGTGCGCGGGTGCGGGCGTTGCGACGCTTGAGCGCACGGCGCTCGTCCTCGCTCATGCCGCCCCAGACGCCGGCGTCCTGGCCGGATTCCAAAGCCCAGCTCAGGCACTCCGTCGTCACGGGACAACGGTTGCATACGAGCTTCGCGTCAGCGATCTGGGCGAGCGCCGGGCCGCTGTTCCCCACGGGGAAGAACAGTTCCGGATCCTCGTCACGGCAGACCGCCTTATGGCGCCAATCCATTTGTCGCTACTCCTTACTATGTGCGCAACGAAGCGCACTCGATTTTTCTTCGGCTGTTAATGCGGTGCACACAAATGTTTCTGTGTTGTTGCATCCGATCGTTTCACGTCCTCGACGGATGTCAATAGAACTCAGTTAACACGTGGGCAATGTCACTACAAGGTCTGGCTGGGGGTGGGTTACCGAACCCTCTATCCGTTTGTACTACACTCAACCCATCTGCGCCCTGAATCCTTCGGCGCAATCCCATTACTGCTGGTCAGCGCCCTTCGCTGCGGGCGGCGCGACGACGCAGAGGGCTCCCGGAACAACGCGGAACGTCATTTCCGCGCGCAAACCCAGAAAATCTCCGTCGATCTGGCTGGCGACCGGCTCGGTGGCGGTGACCCGCACCCACGCCACGTCGTCGTGGCGGATCAGGTGCTTGGCCTTGATCACCGGCTTCTTCGACAGCATCCGGCGCACCAGCATGAGGTTGCGCCAGACGTTCATGCTGGTGATCGCGAAGACGCCTAGGCCGGTCTCGAAGGTGGTGTCCGGGTTGGTCCACACCGGCCTGGTGTTGGCGTACGTCCACGGGCTGGAGTTGGAGATGAACGCGAAGTAGACGCCGCTCTGCGGTGGCTGGCCGGGCAGTTCGAGGGTCATCAGCGGCTCGTTGCGCGCGCTGGACAGCATCTCGCGGACCGCGACGCGGATGTAGCGGCCCGGGGTGACCTTGCGGCCCTTGGCGCGCTGCGCCTCGACGGCCGCGACCACGTCGCCGTCCACCCCCATGCCGGCGGTGAACACCGCCCAGCGCTCGCCGCAGTCCATCAGCCCGATCTCGCGCCAGGCTGCGCCGTTGCGGCGCGCACTGAGCAGGTCGACCAGCTGGTTCGTTGCCACGATCGGGTCGGGGCTGATCCCGAGCGCACGGGCGAACACGTTGGCCGAGCCGCCCGGCACCACCGCCACCGCGGGCATCGTCTCCGGTAATTCCCGGCCTGGCCTGCCCAGCAGCCCGTTGACCACTTCATTCACCGTTCCGTCGCCGCCGTGGACGATGATCACGTCGGTACCGTCGTTGCGGGCTGCTTCGGCGATCTCGATGGCGTGGCCGCGGTGGTCGGTGTGGACGACGGACAGGTCCACCCGGCTCTCCAGCGCGTGGGCGAGGAGGTCGCGGCCGGCCGCAGTGGTGGAAGTGGCGTTCGGGTTGACGATCAGGACGGCACGCACGAGCCATGAGCCTAGACGGGTGCGGGAGGGATGCTCGAAGTGTTTGTCTGCTCATCACGAAGCAGACAGCTGCCGGTGGCATGCTCGCGACGTGGTCGTGGGGTCGGAGCCGGGATCGGCCAGTGCCGTCGGCTGGTTCCACCGGGCCTGCGAGGCGGTGGTCGCGCGCCTGCCGTTCGGGCTGAATTCGGTTGTGCCGCCGACCTTTCTGGGCTTCGTGGTGATCAACTCCGGCACCTTCGCGCTCGACCTGCTGGTGCTCACGCTGCTGCACGGGGTGCTGCACGTGACGTTCGGGGCCGCGGTGACGGTGGCTTACGTGTGCGCCTTCGCGGCCAGCTATGTCCTCAACCGGGTAGTGAATTTTCAGTCGCACGGCGCGGTGGGACCGCAGGTGGGTGTCTACGTCGTCGTGGTGGCGATCAACTATCTGGCGTTCATCCTCGGTGTCTCCACCGCGTTGCGGGCCTTCGGTGTCGAGTACCACGTGGCCCGGATGGCGGCCGGCGGCTGCGAGGGCATCTTCATGTACTGCGCGATGCGGTGGGTGGTGTTCCGGCGCTAGGGGCGATGACGCGGGTCGCCGCCTCGATCGCCGCAGACCGCCGATGGGCCAGCACCGCCGCCGAGGTG
This sequence comes from Mycolicibacterium rhodesiae, assembly GCF_002086695.1. Lineage (GTDB taxonomy): Bacteria > Actinomycetota > Actinomycetes > Mycobacteriales > Mycobacteriaceae > Mycobacterium > Mycobacterium rhodesiae. The sequence continues at coordinate 166,384 of NZ_MVIH01000010.1, read as the reverse complement.
GTCTCCGCAGCGGGGTCGGGCCAGTGCGCCCATGCCAGGGCGATCCCGAAGAGGACGACGATCAGATCGCCTGGATCCCACGCCGGGTCGACATGGCCCGTGGCCTGAGCCTCTTCGATCGCGGCGAGGGCCAGCTGGGGCAGGGGTAGCCCGTCAGCGCTGGGCGGCTCCAACGTCAGCCCCTCGAGGTGAGCCCACGCGACCATTCGGTGGTGCTCGGGCCTGCGCACGCTCAGGTCGAACATCCCGCCGACGAATTCCGGCACGTTGTCGGGCAGCATCCGGACCGCGTGGAAGAACTCCGCGACGTTGGCGGTGAGCACCTCGCGAAACAGCGTCTCTTTATCGCCGAAGTGCGCGTACAGGCGCTCTTTGCTGGCGCTGGCTGCCGCCGCAATGCGGTCGATGCGGGCGCCGGCGAACCCGCACCGCGCGAACTCGCCGCGAGCCGCGGCCAGAATCTCCTCCCGCAGCTCTGAGGTGCTTCTCATGAAGAGCGAGTATAAAGAACGAACTAGTTCGTCTGGACGATGGGAGCGGTCGACATGGTCGCCGAGAGCAGCCAAGCAACGGTCGACGTGTCGGCCGTCATGAATCACCCGCCGCGGGTCCGCGCCATCAAGCAGGTGCTGGGAGCCGTCGCCGACGGTATCCAGCCGGTGGTCGACCTGTGGCGCCCGTACGTCGACGGGTTGCACAACCTGCCCGCTGACGGCCGATTTCTGTTGGTGGGCAACCACACTCAGGGCGGTGCCGAGGCATTCCTGATCCCGTACGTCGTGCGCAGGCAGATCGGGGTCCGGGTGCGGCCGCTGGCCGACCGTCAGTTCGGCCAGATCCGTGGCCTGTTCGGCGACCTGCTGGCGGCATTCGGCGGCGTTGTCGGCGCCCCGGAGACCGCACGGGAACTCATGCGCCACGACCAGACCATCCTGGTCTTCCCGGGCGGCGGTCGGGAGATCCCGAAATTCAAGGGCGAGGAATACACCCTGCGTTGGCAGGGCCGGTCCGGATTCGCGCGGATCGCGGTGGAGAACGGATATCCCATCATTCCGGTGGGACTGGTCGGCGGTGACGACGTGTACCGGAGCATGACGTCGCGGGACAGCACGTGGGGTCGGTTCAGCCAGGCCCTGAGCGGCCGCTTCGGCGGCCGCCAAGACATGGCGATGCCATTGATGCGCGGCATCGGACCGACCCTCATTCCTCGGCCGGAGCGGATGTACCTACGGTTCGGCACACCGGTCGACACCACCACGCCGGCGGGCGTCGACGCTACGGGCTGGGCTGAGGAGGTGAAGCGCCGTACGCAGACCGCGCTCGAGCAGATTCTCGATGACCTTCTCGGTCTGCGGGAGACCGATCCCTACCGGAGCCTCAGCCCGCTGGGCTGGTCTCGCGCCGCGCGTCCCGGATCGCCATAGGCCGCGCGGCCCCGATGGGCACAACGTGACCCGCTACCTTACGAAGGTGACCGAATCCGTTGTCCCGCCCGTGGTCCGCTACGCCGGCTTCGTGGCGGCTGCTGAAGGTGTGGTGGCGATCGTCGTGGCCGTGGTGCTGGTGGTGCGCGCTCTGGCGGGCGCTGACCAGCACATCGTCAACGGGTACGGCACGGCAGGCTGGTTCGCGGTGATGGGCGGGGCGGTGGCAGCCGCCGGTTGGGGGCTGATCACCGGGCGTCGCTGGGGTCGGGGCATCGCGGTGTTCGCCAACCTGCTGCTGCTGCCGGTGGCCTGGTACATCGTGGCCGCCCACCAGCCGATCTATGCGATCGCCATGGGTGGGGTGGCAATTGCGGTGCTGGCGTTGCTGTTCAGCCCGCCCGCGCTGCGCTGGGCGTCGCGGGCCGGCGGCTAGACCTCAGCTGCCAGCGCCGCAAGCTCCGGGCCGCTCACGCGGTAGTTGATCCACTCCGACATCTGCTTGCCGCCGACGGCGTCGTAGAGCGCGATCGCGTTGACGTTCCAGTCCAGCACTTCCCACGCCAGGCGGGTATAGCCGTTGTCGACGCAGACCTTGGCCAGCGTCGCGAGCAGCGTGCGGGCCAGGCCGCGCCTGCGGAACTTGTCGCGGACGAACAGGTCTTCCAGGTAGATGCCGGCCACGCCGTCCCAGGTGGAGAAGGTTCGGAACCACAGCGCCACCGCGGCGGCTTCGCCGTCGACCTCGACCACGTGGCAGGATCCAACCGGATTGTCGCCGAAAAGCGCTGCGGTGATCTGACTTTCGGTCACGGTGCACTGATCGATGGCGTGCTCGAACTCGGCGAGTTCGCGGATCATCGCGACGATCTCGGGCTCGTCGCCGGGACGGGCCATCCGGATCACGGTCATTGCTGCACCCCCAGGGCTGACAGAATGGTTGTGAATTTCGTTGTGGTCTCAGCGACTTCGTCATCCGGGTCGGATTCGGCGACGATACCGCCGCCGGCCTGGGCGAGCGCCCCCAACCGGTCGGCGGACAGTTGCGCGCCGCGGATCGCCACCACCCATCGGCCGTCGCCGCGAGCGTCGCACCAGCCCACTGCGCCTGCGTAGAAGCCGCGGTCACCTTCGAGCTGCGCGATCAGATCGACCGCTGCCGCGGTGGGCACCCCGCCCACCGCCGGGGTGGGATGCAGTGCCAGCGCTAAATCGAGTGCGGTGGTGGAGGTGTCGCGCAACCGGCCGCGGATCGGGGTGGACAGATGCCACAGTGCGGCGGTGCGGCTCAGTTGCGGTTGCGGCGCGATCTCCAGATCGGCGCACAGCGGTTCGAGCGCAGCGCGCATCGTGTCGACGACCAGCTGATGTTCGTGGCGGTTCTTGCCCGATTCGGCCAGCGCGGCACCGTTGGCGGCGTCGGTCTGCGGATCGGCCGATCGCGGCGCGGACCCGGCGAACGGCTGGCAGGTCACCACCTCACCGGAGCGGGCGACCAGCAGTTCGGGGCTGGCCCCCACCAGCGCGGTGCCCGCGTGGTCACCGCCCGCGACGGACAGGTCGGCCAGGTAGGCGCATGCTTCGGCGTCGGCGGCCACCAGGCGGTCCAGGATCGCGCGTGCGTCGAGTGGCCCGTCAGCGACCAGACGCAGCGCCCGCGCCAAAACGACCTTCTGCAAAGCACTTTCGGGCGCGGTCAGGCGATCCAGCGCAGCGCGGATTCGGGCACGATGCTCCGCGGGCGCCGGTAGCATCGCCTCGACACGCACCGCGGGCAGCGGCGCCGTCGACCAGGACGGAAGGGCGTCGCGGAACGTCACCGTCGTCGGCGTCAGCAGCGCCGTCCTGCTCCGGATGTCGAACGGCAGCGCGCCCACCAGCACGTCCGCCGAACCGTCGGCCAGCGCCGCCGCCGCTGCCGCGACGTCGTCGTACCCCGTCCGGATCCCCTCGGCGACGACTGTCCCGGCGGGGCCGCTCAGCACAAACGACGGAAGGGCCATCACGTCCCGGTGACCGGCTCGCGGTGGCTGGTCAAGCCCAGCGCCGAGAGCTGCCGCAGGCCGTATTCGAAGCCGCACACCGCCACCGAGGCAGCGCCGAACCCGTAGCGCGCACCCTCACGCAGTGGCTGCTCCACCCAGCGCGTCACCACCGAGCGGGAGAAATGCCCGTGGCCGACGAACACCACGTCACGGTCGACCATACGTTCCAGCGCGTAGGACACCGCCTGGTCGGCCCGCATGCTGACCTGGTCGACGCTCTCACCGCCGGGGCAGCCGTAGGTCCACAGCAGCCAGCCCGGGGTGTCGGTGCGGATCTGGTGGGTGGTCAGGCCTTCGTAGTCGCCGTAATTCCACTCCGACAGCAGCGGCGACACGTCGTCGACCGTCAGACCGGCCAGCTCGGCGGTGGCCAGGGCGCGCTTGCGGGGGCTGCTGACCACCAGTGGGTTGTCCAGTCCGAGGTGCTCGATCGTGTGCGCGGCCAGTTTGGCCTGCTCGCGCCCGTGCTCGGTGAGATCGAGGTCGGTGGTACTGGTGTGCTGACCGCTCTTGGACCACTCGGTCTCGCCGTGCCGAAGCAGGACCAACCGATGCGTACCGACACTCACGATGATTGATTCTGCCCGATGACCAGGCGCGCCGTGGCAGCCGGGACGTAACGGCGGCGAACCTGCAAGGATGGTCCGTGTGACCCGAGTATTGGCGGTGGCCAACCAGAAGGGTGGGGTGGCCAAGACAACCACGGTCGCGTCTCTTGGGGCGGCTTTCACCGATGCGGGCAAGCGTGTCTTGCTCGTCGACCTGGACCCGCAGGGGTGCCTGACGTTTTCGCTGGGCACTGATCCGGACAAGTTGGCGGTGTCGGTGCACGAGGTGCTGCTCGGCGACGTCGAACCCAACGCGGCGCTGGTGGAGACGACCGAAGGCATGACGCTGCTGCCGGCCAACATCGACCTCGCCGGTGCGGAAGCCATGCTGCTGATGCGCGCCGGACGCGAGTACGCGCTCAAGCGCGCGCTGGACAAGCTCGACCAGTTCGACGTGGTGATCATCGACTGTCCGCCGTCGCTGGGTGTGCTCACCCTCAACGGGCTGACGGCGGCTGACGAGGTGATCGTGCCGCTTCAGTGCGAGACGCTGGCGCACCGCGGGGTCGGCCAGTTCCTGCGCACCGTCGACGACGTGCAGCAGATCACCAACCCGAACCTGAAGCTGTTGGGTGCCTTGCCCACGTTGTACGACTCGCGCACCACGCACAGCCGCGACGTGCTGCTCGACGTCGCCGACCGTTACGACCTGCCGGTGTTGGCCCCGCCGATTCCGCGCACGGTCCGCTTCGCCGAGGCAAGCGCATCCGGTTCGTCGGTTCTGGCAGGGCGAAAGAGCAAGGGCGGCACCGCATATCGTGATCTGGCGGCCGCGCTGCTGAAGCATTGGAAGTCCGGCAAAGCGCTGCCGACCTTCACTCCCGAGGTCTAGGTCTACAGCTCGGCCCTGGTCCCCGCGGATGAGGGGGCCGTCCACCCACGAGACCGGCCCGATAAATCGCCTCGGGCAGCCGGCTGCAGCGGTGACTTTCGGCGTCGAGCCGGGCGTCGGTATGGTGGCAGCCAGCAAACCAGCGAAAGCCAGGGGGACACGTGGCCGAGCCTATTGAGCGCGCTTCAACCAGGACGGGCCTCCGCCGCTGGCTGTGGTTGCTGGCCGTCGTGATCATCGGCGCAGTTATCGCCACCTTCTGGACCCTCCGCAGCACCCACCACACCCAAAATGATTGCGCAGCAATAGAACCCCTGGGGCCGCAGTGGAGCGCGATGCAACAGTCGATCGCGAAGCTGGGCAGCGGACCCGGTGACACCTCAGACCTGCTCAAGATCGCCGAACAGGAATCGGCCATGAGCGACAAGATCCGGGCCGCCGCCTCGTCGGTGACAGCCCCGGACCTCGAGGACCAGCTCAGCAAGTGGGCCGACGGTGCGGCCCTGTCAGCCAAAGCCCAACGCGACGCCGCCACCGCCCCCGCCCCCGCCGGCGGCGACGCCGACACGATGCGAGCCGCTCAACTCACCTTCGACGCCACCGCCGCACTCGGCAAAAGCTGCCCCAACCTGCACCTCTGATCGCCGATGCTGCCCACCGTCGTCGTCATCCTCAAGGTGGCACTGCTGGTGTTCATCGTCGGTGGCGTCGTCGCGATCGTCACCCGCGGCATTCGCCGCTCCCACGCCAACAGGGGTGACCCCAAGTGGAGGCCGTCCCGAAATCAGCCGGGCTTCGAGGCGTCCGCCCACGGAGCGATGCCCAGCACGCCGCTGCCGGAATGGGTGGACTGGGAAGACGGTGAATCCGATAACAATCCCCGCCGTAAGTCCGAGGGGCGCTGATGCATACCCGGATTGCTGTACTGCTGGCCGCGGTGTGCACCGCCGCGGCGGCCTGTGGCCACGGCGGCACCCCTCACGGGGAGGGCTACGCGACTCCCGAACACATCGCCGCGCTCGATCAACAGCTGCGCGCCAAACCGCCGCTGGAAGCGGCGCAACAGCAATACCGCGACATTCTTCATGGGGTAGCCACCCAGATCGCCGATCTCACCCCGGACAGCACCTGGCAGACCGTGCAAGACGAGTGGACCGGCTGCGGCGGTGACTACGCGCACACACCCGGCAAGGCTGCTCACTTCTTGATCAGTTTCAGCGCGCCCATCTCTGACGACCGGTGGCCGCAGGCCGTGGACATCCTCAAACGGGGCGCGCAAACGTTGGGCACCAACCACTTTGGGACGACCAAAGACAGCGCCGGTGACCACGACGTCTACCTGCAAGGCTCCGATGGGATCCTATTTCAGCTGTCTACGCAGAAAGCGGCAGCCCTGAGTGCCCGCTCGGATTGCCGCATGGCTCAAGCCGACCTCTCGGCTGCGGGGTCAACACCGCCGAGTTAGGTCTTCGGGCCGAACACGGCCAGCGCGCCACCGCGCTGTTCGATCACTGACGAGCCGGTGACGGCGGGCACCACCGGTCCCGTGCCGGCCGGGTGGGTGACGGCGATGATCCGCTCGCTGGCGCCGCTGCCCGGGTCGTACACCCCGATGCCGTTGGTCAGCGGGATGAGCAGCCGGCCCGCCATCATCGCGCCCGGGCCCAGCGGGGCCACCGCAGCCGATGCCTCGATGGTGTAGCGGTAGGACAGCCGCGCATCGAACACTTCCACGCTGTCGCCGGTCCACCAGGTGTACAAATCGCCGGCGTGAGTGACGGCCTGGGCCGGATTGGCAAGCACCGGAGCCTTTTTCAACAACGTGCTGGCGATCTTGGTGCCGGTGTCGTCGTACACAGCGATCTGGGGTTGCGGGGACGGCAGGTACACCGCGGTGGTGGTGCCCGACACCGCCAGCACGCGGGCCTCGGAATCGGCGCCGACGCCGGGCAGCGGCACGTTCTTGGTGTCGGGCTCGTCTTCTTCCTTCGCCGGCTTGAGCAGCGTCAGGCGCAGGTCTTTCTGGTCGCGGCAGGCTTCCATCACCGACACGGCCTCGTCACTGGCCGCCGCCGACATCAGGGTGCAGCCGGCACCGACGCCTTGGTTGACGGGTTTGACCCGGGCATCGATCTCGCCGTAGGACAGCATGCGCACAAGATCTGAGCGCCACAGTTCCAGCCGGGTGGGACCGGCCGACAGCACGGCGCTGCCGTTGGAGCTGAGCACCACCTGCTTGTCGGCGTAGGCGGTGCGGGTCGGTCCGCGGTGGCCGGTGCCGCCGTTGATGCTGCTGACCTGTCCGCAGCCACGCGAATCCGGATACACCGCGACAGCAAGGTCGTAGACGTAGGACACCCCGCACAGGTTGGTATCGCGGGCGAACGTCCACCGGATCTGACCGCTCTGCGGGTCATGCCCGTCGACGGTCCGCCCGTCGCCGGTCACCACGGTGCCGCCAACGACGATCGGGCTCAGCGTGCGCGGGCTGCTCGCGGTCCACAACTGTTGCAGCACGTCGGGAACCACCCGTGCCGGAATCGGGTTGGGCGCCGGTGAGGTGGCGGGCCGGCTGATCGTGGCCCGCGCAGAGCTGTTCCACCAGAACAGCGCGGCGATGACGGCCACGACAAGCGCGATCGTCGCCGCGGCGACGAGATCGCCCTTGGTGCGGCGCTCGGGTCTGACCATCTAGGCGACGATAGCGGTCGTCATCCTGCGGTTGCGGGGGCCTCGGCGGCGTTGCGCGGCCGACGCCGGCGACGGCGCTTGCGGGCCGGGCTGTCGTCGCCACCCTCGGCCGGCTGGTCGCCGCCTGCCGGCGAGTCGGACTGCGTGGCGGTGTGTCCGTTGGCGCCCTCGCCGCCGCGGGTGCGCCGGCGAGAACGGTTGCGGCTGGGCCGCTCCCGGTTGGAGTCGGCGGAGCTGATCCGGGTGCCGTCCTGCGCCTTGGCGCTCTGGGACTTGGCGCCCTGCGACTTGCGCGCGGCGCCGACCGTACCGCCGGCGTCGGTGGGGATGTTCAGCTCCTCGTAGAAGTGCGGGGAGTTGGAGTAGGTCTCGGCGGGATCGGCGCAGTCGAGCTTGAGGGCTTTGTCGATCATCGACCACCGGTCCAGCTCATCCCAGTCCACCAGGGTGATCGCGATGCCGGTCTTGCCGGCCCGGCCGGTGCGCCCGATGCGGTGCACGTAGGCCTGCTCGTCCTCGGGGATCTGGTAGTTGATCACGTGAGTGATGTCGTCGATATCGATACCTCGAGCTGCCACGTCCGTCGCCACCAGCACGTCGATGTCGCCGCTGCGGAACGCCTTGAGCGCCTTCTCACGGGCGATCTGGCCCAGGTCGCCGTGCACGGCGCCGACCTTGAAGCCGCGCTCGGCCAGCTCGTCGGACACCTTCTGCGCGGTTCGCTTGGTACGGGTGAAGATCATCGTCGCGCCGCGGCCCTGCGCCTGCAGGATGCGGCTGACCATCTCGACCTTGTCCAGCGCGTGGGCGCGGTAGACGAACTGCTCGGTGGTGTCGTGGGTCGCGGCGCCCTGCACACCCTCGGCCCGGATGTGGGTGGGCTGGTTCATGAAGGTGCGGGCCAGCGTGATGATCGGGTCCGGCATGGTCGCCGAGAACAGCATGGCTTGCCGCTCGGTCGGGATCTGCTTGAGGATCCGCTCGATGTCGGGCAGGAAGCCCAGGTCCAGCATTTCGTCGGCCTCGTCGAGCACCAGAACCGACAGGCCGCCGAGCTGCAGGTGGCCCTGCTGGGCGAGGTCGAGCAACCGGCCCGGGGTGCCGACGACGACGTCGACGCCCTTCTGGAGCGCCTCGATCTGCGGCTCGTACGGGCGGCCGCCGTAGATGGCGGTGACGGTCAGCTTGCGCGACTCGTCGGCCTTCAGATACTTCGATGCGGCGACCAGGTCGCCGTGGACCTGCAGACACAGCTCGCGGGTCGGGACCACCACGAGCGCGCGCGGAGTGCCGGTCAGCGGCCGAGTGGTGTCGGTGGTGATGCGGTGCAGCAGCGGCACACCGAAGGCAAGGGTCTTGCCCATGCCGGTGCGGGCCTGGCCGATCAGGTCGTCGCCGGCCAGCGCCATCGGCAGGGTCTGCTCCTGGATGGCGAAGGCGAATTCCTTGCCTTCTTCGGACAGCGCCCGGACGATCTCGTCACGTACTCCGAGCTGGGCGAATGAGATTTGGGGATGGATTGTCAGTGGGGTCATGTGGTGGCGTTGTGCCTTCCGTAGTCGGTCCTCGAATGCGTTGTCACGCGCGCACGAGTTCTGACTTCGGAATGGAGTCGGTGCCATCGATTCGATGCCCCGATTCGCCGGGCCCTGCACTGAGGGAGCGGGCCCACTGCGTGCACGCACATTTCCTTGACCACGCCTCACGGCGTTCGTCAGACCCCATCATAGCTGGTCGCGCTCTCCCGGACTGATCGGCGCTCTGGCCGGGACTACAGTGACGGCCATGACGGCCCCCCAGCCCGCCTCGGAGTCACCGGCGCGGATCACCGCCGACCACCCCGGCGTCAACGAGTTGTTCGCGCTGCTGGCCTACGGCGAGGTCGCCGCGTTCTACCGGCTCACCGAGGAAGCCCGGATGGCTCCGGACCTGCGCGGCCGGATCAACATGGCCAGCATGGCCGCTGCCGAGATGGCGCATTACGAGCTGCTGCGGGAGGCGCTGGAGGCGCGCGGTGTCGACGTCGTCCCGGCGATGACGCGGTATGCCTCGGCGTTGGAGAACTACCACCGGCTGACCACGCCGAGCACCTGGCTCGAGGCCTTGGTCAAGACGTATGTCGGTGACGCGCTGGCGGCCGACTTCTACCTCGAGATCGCCGACGTGCTGCCCGACGAGGTGGCCTCGGTGGTGCGCGGGGTGCTTTCCGAGACCGGGCACTCCCAGTTCGTGGTCGCCGAGGTTCGTAAGGCTGTGACCAGCAGCGGACGCCAGCGCAGCCGGTTGGCGCTGTGGTCGCGCCGCCTCCTCGGCGAGGCGATCACCCAGGCGCAGTACGTGTTGGCTGAGCGTGACGAACTGGTCGACCTGGTGCTGGCCGGTCCGGGTGGCCTCGGGCAGGTCGCCGAGTTCTTCGACCGGCTGCAGCGCACGCACGCCGATCGGATGCGCGAACTCGGCCTGACCTAACGGTTGCAGGTCGCCGAGATCGTGTTGTCGGTCGCGGCGGCCACGGTCGCCCCCCGCGCGTCGGTGATCCAGCAGTTCAGCTGACTTCCGTTGCTGCTGGCGGTCACGTAGTTGACGGGCACGGTCGGCACGACGGTGAGCCGCCACGGCAGGGAGACGTTCTCGACGGTGCGCAGAGCGCCCACCTCGTCGGCGTAGGTGATCGTGACCGGGTCGTCGGGCCGCTGGTTGCCCGCCACGGTGTAGACGATTTCGGCGGGATCGACCGTCGCCTGGGCCATCGGCGCGGCGGCCGGGCTGGGCGGCGTGACCATGACCGGCGTCTCGATGGGCAGGCCAGGGACGGTGACGGTGACCGGCGCCGGCGGTGGCGTCGAGGTACGGGGACCGGGAATCGCCACCACGGTGCGGGTGGGGGTGGTGCTCGAATCGGCGATGGTGCTGGCGGCGTCCCCGGTCCGCACCACGAACGTCGTCGCGCTGGCGGCGACCAGGACGCCGCCGACGGTCAGCGCCACGCGGGGCCACTGGACCAGCCGCTTCCGGCGCTTGTTCTCGCTCACGCGAAAAGGTTATGGACGCGCGCGCCTGGCCACGGCGCGGCGCGCCTGTCCGTTGCCATGCTGTTATCGCAGCTTGACGCCCTATTCGCTAACCGCGAACGGCTGGCCGCGACCGCGGACAGCTTTGTTTCGGGGCGTCCACTAGCCTTCCTGGGGTAGATGCGCACACGACGCAGACGAGAGAGAAGGGGCCAGCGTGGAGGTCAAGATCGGTGTCACGGACAGTCCGCGTGAGCTCGTGTTCGCCAGCTCCCAGACGCCCGCTGAGGTCGAAGAGCTGGTGACCTCGGCGTTCGCCAAGGACGGTCCGGATGTGCTGAGCCTGAGCGACGACAAGGGCCGCCGCTTCCTGGTGCAGACCGCCAAGATCAGTTATGTCGAGATCGGTGTCGCCGACGTACGCCGGGTCGGATTCGGGATCGGCGCCGGGGGACCTGCCGGCGCGTAGCCGCTAGGAGCGTGTCAGCGGGACGTGTGACAGTCCGCCCCAGGCGAACTGCACCGTCCCGTCGACCGCGGTCTCCTTGGAGACCGGGCGGTCGGCATCCAGCCAGTACCGGGCGCAGTCGACGCTGATCGCCACCAGGCCCACCGCGATCATGCGGGCGCGATGCGGATCCAGCCCCGAGTCGCGGCTGATCAAGTCGAACACCGCGTCCGTGCAGGATTCGGTGGCCACTTTGACCTGCGAGGCGACCTGCGGCTCGGTGACGTAGTCGTTCTCGAAGATCAGCCGGTAGCCCTGGCCGTCGTGCTCGATGAAATCGAAGAACGCCTGCACCGCGGCGCGCAGGCGCTGGCGGTTGTCCGTCGTGGTCCGCAGCGCTTGGCGCACCCCGGACACCAGGTTCTCGACGTGCCGGTTCAGGACGGCGAGATAGAGTTCGAGTTTGCTCGAAAAGTGTTGGTACAGAACAGGTTTGCTGACGCCGGCGCGGTCGGCGATCTCGTCCATGCCTGCGGCGTGATAGCCGCGGTCGACGAAGACTTCGCTGGCGGCGATCAGTAGCTGGCCACGGCGCTCGTCGCGCGGCAGCCGGCTTCCGCGCCGCGGGGCGCCGGCGGCGGTACGGTCGCCACTGGCCGTTCGAGCGGACTTCCGCTCGGCCGTGTCGGCGAGTTCGCTCATCGAGTCCTCAATCTGGTTCTGTGGCCGGTCGCCATGCCCCCGCGCTACCAGCCCGTCGGGTCGACATTACTACCCGGCTGGGGTTACTCGCCCGTAGCTGCGTCCGTCGGGCACGGGCGCGCCGGAACTCCCGTGTTCGGCTGTTGTGCCATCCTGGGGCGGTGACCTACGACCCGGGGCACCGCGGCGGCGGTCGTGTGCCGGTGCTGCGCGACGAGTGGCGGGAGCCGCTGCGCGCGTTGCGCGACCCGCTGGCGGGGGAGTCGGGCCGGGCCAGATCCAACCGCGATCAGCACCGCCAATGGCGTAAGCAGACCTGGTTGGGTCGATTCATTTCCACCTACGGCTGGCGGGCGTATGCCCTTCCGGTTCTGGTGGTGGTGACAGGAGTCGTGCTGTACCAAACGATCACCGGCACCGCCGCGCCTGCGGTGCCCAGCGCCGCCCAGGGGCCGGTGCAAGGGCCGCCGACGATCGGGTCGAGCGGGACGGCGATCATCGGCGCGCCACCGCGCGGGCTCACCGAGTTCGACGCCAACCTGCCGACCGGGATCCTTCCGGAGGGCGGGGCGTTCACCGAGGCCGGCGCCAAGACGTGGCACATCGTTCCGGGCACGACGCCGAAGGTCGGCGACGGAACCGCCAAGACGTTCACCTACACCGTGGAGGTCGAAGACGGTGTCGACACCGCGTCGTTCGGGGGTGACGAAGGGTTCGCCCGGATGGTCACCGAAACCCTTGGCAACCCCAAGAGCTGGATTCACAATCCGCAGTTCGCGTTTCAGCGTGTCGACGCCCCCGACGTCAAGCCCGACTTCCGGGTGTCGCTGACGTCGCCGATGACGGTGCGGGAAGGTTGCGGCTACGAGATTCCGCTGGAGTCGTCCTGCTACAACCCGGCTTACGGGCCTGACGCCCAACCCCGGGTCTTCATCAACGAGTCGCGGTGGGTGCGCGGTGCGGTGCCGTTCCAGGGCGACATCGGCTCCTACCGGCAATATCTGATCAACCATGAGGTCGGCCACGCGATCGGCTACCAACACCACGAGCCCTGCGCCGACAGCGGTGGCCTGGCGCCGGTGATGATGCAGCAGACCTTCTCGACCTCCGACGACGATGCGTCGCGCTTCGATCCGGAGTACGTCAAGGCCGATGGCAAGACCTGCCGGTTCAACCCCTGGCCGTATCCGATCGCCTGACGATCCTAGGAGTGCCGGTGCCTTCGTTGCCGCCGCTGGTCGAGCCAGCCGCCGAACTCACTCGCGACGAGGTCGCGCGGTACAGCCGACACCTGATCATCCCGGATCTCGGTGTCGACGGTCAGAAGCGGTTGAAGAACGCCAAAGTGCTGGTGATCGGCGCGGGCGGCCTGGGCTCACCGACGCTGCTCTACCTGGCGGCCGCCGGTGTCGGCACGATCGGCATCGTCGAGTTCGACGTCGTCGACGAGTCCAACCTGCAGCGCCAGATCATCCACGGCCAGTCCGATATCGGCCGCTCCAAGGCCCAGAGCGCGCGCGAGTCCATCCTCGAGATCAACCCGCTGGTGACGGTCCGGCTGCACGAGCAGCGGCTCGAAGCCGACAACGCGGTGCAGCTCTTCGAGCAGTACGACCTGATCCTTGATGGGACCGACAACTTCGCCACCCGCTATCTGGTGAACGACGCCGCGGTGCTGGCGCACAAGCCATACGTGTGGGGCTCGATCTACCGCTTCGAGGGCCAGGTCTCGGTGTTCTGGGAGGACGCCCCCGACGGCGTGGGATTGAACTACCGCGACCTGTATCCCGAGCCGCCGCCACCGGGCCTGGTGCCGTCGTGCGCCGAGGGCGGCGTCCTGGGCATCCTGTGCGCGTCGATCGCCTCGATCATGGGCACCGAGGCCATCAAGCTCATCACCGGCATCGGGGAGACCCTGCTGGGCCGGTTGATGATGTACGACGCGCTGGCCATGACGTACCGCACGATCACCATCCGCAAGGATCCGGAGACCCCGAAGATCACCGAGCTGATGGACTACGAATCGTTCTGCGGCGTGGTGTCCGACGCCGCGGCCGCCGTCGCGCAGGAGTCCGCCGTCACCCCGCTGGAACTGCGTCAGCTGCTCGATTCCGGAAAGAACCTGGCGTTGATCGACGTCCGCGAGCCGGTCGAGTGGGAGATCAATCACATCGCCGGTGCCGAGCTCATCCCGAAGTCGGCGATCGAGTCCGGCGAGGGCCTGTCGAGGTTGCCACACGACCGCACACCGGTGCTGTACTGCAAGACCGGGGTTCGCTCCGCGGAGATGCTGGCGGTGGTGAAGAAGGCGGGTTTCGCCGATGCGATGCACCTGCAGGGCGGCATCGTGGCCTGGGCGAAGCAAATCGATCCCGACATGGTGCTCTACTGACGGCTACTTTGCGTCGCGACAATTTAGGCTGTCGGGGTGGCTGACGGGGTGAGTGAAGAGCGCCCGCCTGAGCATGTACTGGCGGCGTTCGGTCTCAAGGGCCACGATCCCGAACCGCTGGGCGCGGGCTGGGAAGGCGGCTTCAAGTGCGGCGAGGTGGTGTTGTCGGTGATCGCCGACCACGCCAGGGCCGCCTGGTCGGCGAAAGCACGCGAGACGCTGTTCGTCGACGGGGTCCGGCTGGCGCGGCCGGTGCGGTCGACTGACGGACGCTACGTGGTCTCGGGTTGGCGGGCAGACACATTCGTCGCCGGTAGCCCGGAGCCCCGCCACGACGAGGTCGTGTCGGCCGGGGTGCGGCTGCACGAGGCCACCGCCAAACTCGAACGGCCGAGGTTTCTGACCCAGGCGCCGGTCGCTCCGTGGAGCGATGTCGACGTGTTCATCGCCGCCGACCGCGCCGCGTGGGAGGAGCGCCCGCTGCATTCGCTGCCGCCCGGCGCGCTGGTGGCTCCCGGCTCGGCCGACGGCGAGCGCTCGGTGGAACTGATCAATCAGCTGGCCGGCTTGCGTAAGCCCACCAAGAGTCCCAACCAGCTGGTACACGGCGACTTGTACGGCACCGTGTTGTTCGCCGGGACGGCGGCGCCGGGCATCACCGACATCACTCCCTATTGGCGACCGGCGTCGTGGGCGGCCGGGGTGGTCGTCGTCGACGCGCTAGCTTGGGGCGAGGCCGACGACGGTCTGATCGAGCGGTGGGATGCCCTACCGGAGTGGCCGCAGATGTTGTTGCGCGCGTTGATGTTCCGGCTTGCCGTGCATGCACTGCATCCGCGCTCGACGGCGGCGGCGTTCCCCGGGTTGGCTCGCACCGCAGCGCTGATCCGGCTGGTTCTCTAGAACCGGTGGCGCGTGTGCGCCAGGTCCACCCGGCCGTCGCGGGCCAGTACACCTTCGGCGCGCAGCAATTCGAGTTGACGGGTCGACAGATGGGCGGCCGGCCGCCCGGAAGCGGTGATCACCCGATGCCACGCCAGGTCGGAGGAGTCGGTACGCATGATCCAGCCGACGATGCGCGGGCTGGAAAGCTGTGCCGCTGAGGCGATGTCACCGTAGGTGGCGACTCGACCGGGCGGGATGGACGCGACCAGCTCGCGCACCCGCTCGACCTGCGCATCGGTGATCGGGGCCATCGCTACCCGTCCAGCAGATCCCGGATGACCTTCGCGGTCTCCTCCGGTTTGGCGTGCGGCACCATGTGCTGGCACTCGACGTCAACGAGGGTGAAATCGTCGCCGAGTCGGTCGGCCAGGGCGTCGATCAATTCGGCACTGACGTACGGTGGATCAGTCCACAGCGCGCGTACCAGTGTCGTCGGAGTCCCGTTGTGCGGCAGCACGATATCGCGGGCGAGCTCACTCCAGTACGACATCATCGCGGGCACGCTGATCCGCCAGCCGAATCGGCCGTTCGGCAGTGCGACGAGGTGCTCGTCGAGATCCTCGTCGAGTTCGGCCGGGTCCACGTCGGCCCATGAGCCGCTGAACTTCTCGGCGCGGGCCTCCTCGCGGTCGGGGTAGTCCGGGGAGGACAGCATCGAGTCCGCGATCTCGCGCATCCACTGTCCGTCCAGGCCGATCGCGGGATCCAGCAGCACCAACCCGGACACCAGGTCCGGGTACGCCGCCGCGAGATTCAGTGCGACCGCTCCGCCGAAGGAGTGGCCCACCACCAGCACCGGCCCGTCGGCGTCGTTTTCCAGCAGGCTCGCCAGCGCCGCTACATTGGCATCGATGGTCCACGGCGCTGACCACGCCGACCGGCCGTGCCCGATCAGATCGGGTGCGGCCATGGCGTATTCCGGAAGGTGGTTCTCCGAGAGCGCTCGCCAGCGCAGGCCGTGGCCGGTCAGGCCGTGGATGGCCAGGACCCGGATCGGTCCGGGCGGCCCGAAGCGGTGGACGTGAAGATCGTGGGTCACGGGTCTCATGCTGCCACTTACTCATTCTTGTCGGTGGGCCGTGGTGGTATCGCTGGCATGACCACCGCACTGCTGGCCCGGGCGACCGAACCTGCCGATGTGCTGCGCCCGGAGTTGCGCGGCACGGTGCGTATCGTCGGCGGTCCCGGCACCGGCAAGACCAGCCTGCTGGTGGCGGCGGCCGCGGCGCACATCACGGCCGGGACCGACCCGGAATCTGTTCTGCTGCTGACGGGTTCGGGCCGGTTGGCGGGTTCCACCCGCAGCAAGCTGACCGCTCGACTGCTCGCGGCGCGCTCTGCGGAGCCGTGCCGCGCGGTGGTGCGGGAGCCCCTGGTCCGGTCGGTGCACAGTTACGCCTTCGCGGTCCTGCGGCAGGCCGCCGCCCGCGCCGGTGACCCGCCTCCACGGCTGGTCACCGGGGCTGAGCAGGACGGCATCATCCGCGAACTGCTGGCCGGTGATCTCCAGGACGGCGACGTGTCGGCGTCGCGCTGGCCGCAGGTCCTTCGCCCCGCACTGACCACCGGCGGGTTCGCCACCGAGCTTCGGGATCTGTTGGCTCGCTGCGCCGAGCGGGGAGTGGATCCGCAGCAGCTGCAGCGCATCGGCCGGTTGTCCGGGCGCCCCGAGTGGGCGGCCGCGGGCCGGTTCGCCCAGCAGTACGAACAGGTGATGCTGCTGCGCGCGGCCGTGGGCACCGCCGCGCCGCAGGCCACGGTACCTGCGCTCGGCGCGGCTGAACTGGTGGGTGCGGCGCTGGAGGCGCTGGCAGCCGATCCCGAACTCCTGGCGGCCGAGCGGTCCCGAATCCGCTTGCTGCTCATCGATGATGCCCAGCACCTCGACCCGCAGGCCGCGCGGCTGGTTCGGGTGCTGGCTGCCGGCGCGGAGCTGACTCTGCTTGCCGGGGACCCGAATCAGGCAGTCTTCGGTTTCCGCGGCGCAGATCCGGCCGTACTGACGGCGGCCGACACTCCGGTGGTCGAACTCGGGCAATCGCACCGGTGCGCGCCCGCGGTGGCGCGCGCGATCAGCGGGATCGCCGCCGGGCTGCCCGGCAATAGCGCGTGGCGCGTACTGGTCGGCAATGCCGGCGACGACGGATCGGTGAGCGTGCGGATCGCAGGCTCGGCGCACGCGGAGGCGGCACTGATCGCCGACACGCTGCGCCGTGCGCACCTCGTCGACGGTGTGCCGTGGTCGCAGCTGGCCGTCATCGTCCGGTCGCCGTCGGCGGCAGCGGCGCTGCCGCGTGCGCTGGCCGGTGCCGGTGTTCCGGTCGATGCGGCTCAGCTGGCCGGACCCGTCGCCGAACAGCCTGCGGCGCAGGCGCTGCTGGGTGTGCTGGCGGCGACTGCCGACGGTCTGAGCGGTGAGCTGGCGGTATCGCTGCTGACCGGGCCGATCGGCCGGGTGGACCCGGTGACCCTGCGCCAGTTGCGCCGGGCGCTGCGTCGCGGGGGCTCCGGCGACTTCGGCGAGCAACTGGTCGCGGCGCTCACCAGCGGTCCGGTAGATCTGCCGGCAACGCTGGCCCGCCCGGTGAACCGGGTGCGTGCGGTGCTCGCTGCGGCGGCCCGCGGACATCGCGGGCACCGCGACCCGCGCTACACCCTGTGGCAGGCGTGGGAGCGCAGCGGGCTGCAGCGCCGCTGGCTGTCGGCGGCCGAGCGCGGCGGAACCGAAGGCGCGCTTGCCGACCGGAACCTGCACACGATCACTGCGTTGTTCGACATCGCCGACGACTACGTCACCCGCACCACCGGGGCGTCGCTGCGGGGGTTCGTGGATCATGTTGCCGGCCTGCAACTTCCACCGGTCAGCGTCGACGGCCGGACGGTTTCGGAGACCGTCGCGGTGCTGAGCCCGCATGCGGCGCTCGACCGTGACTGGGACCTGGTGGTGATCGCCGGAGTGCAGGACGGGTTGTGGCCCAACACCACACCCCGCGGAGGCGTACTGGGCACACAGCGGCTGCTGGACGTGCTCGACGGCCTGGGAGACGACGTGTCGGCACGAGCGCCGCTGCTGGCCGAGGAACGCAGGCTGCTCATCGCCGCCATGGGCCGCGCTCGGCGGGGGTTGCTGATCACCGCCGTCGACAGTGATGCCGGTGACGATGCGGCGCTGCCGTCGCCGTTCGTCGCCGAACTCGAGGCGTACGCATGCGCCGATGGCGTGCGGCCCGCCCAGCCGGTCGTCGCCCCGCCGGTGCTGGCGCCGTCGGCCGTTGTCGGCCGGCTCCGGGCGGTGGTGTGCGCGCCTGCAGGCACGGTCACCGACGGTGAACGTGCCACCGCTGCACAGCAATTGGCCCGGCTGGCCGCAGACGGGGTGGCCGGTGCGGACCCGGCACAGTGGTACGGCATGACCTCGGTCAGCACTGTGGAACCGCTGTGGAGCGGTGAGCACACCGTCACCCTGAGCCCCTCGATCGTGCAGACGCTCACTGACTGCCCGCTGCGCTGGCTGGCCGAGCGGCACGGCGGCACCGAACGGCGTGACCTGCGCTCGACCCTGGGGTCGGTTGTGCACGCCCTGATCGCCGACTCGGCGACCAGCGCGGAGCAGTTGGTGAGTGATCTGGAAAAGCTCTGGAGCACAATTCCATTCGACTCCACGTGGTACGCCGACAACGAGCTGGATCGGCACCGCGCCATGCTCGAGGCGTTCGTCGCGTGGCGTTCGGCGACCCGCCACGAACTCACCGAAATCGGTACCGAGGTTGCCGTCGACGGCGTGATCGCCGAGCCCGGTGACGGTCAGCCGGGGGTGCGGGTGCGCGGGCGCGTCGACCGGCTCGAGCGCGACGCGGAGGGCCGGCTGGTGATCGTCGACGTCAAGACCGGGAAGAGCCCGGTCACCAAGGACGAGGCGCAGCGCCACGCCCAACTCGGGCTCTACCAGTTGGCCATCGCCGAGGGGGCGCTGGCCGACGGTGACCAACCCGGCGGCGGCCGGCTGGTCTACGTCGCCAAGCCGAACGCGTCGGGCGCCACCGAACGCGAACAGTCCGCACTCACCGCCGACAGCACTGCCGAGTGGCACCAGACCGTACGTCAGGCAGCGGCCGCGACGGCCGGACCGCAGTTCGTCGCCCGGGTCAACGACGGCTGCGCGCACTGTCCGATGCGCCCGTCCTGCCCCGCACACACCGCACCGCGAACGGAGTCGCCATGACCTACAGCCCGTTCGAACTTGCTGAGGCCCTTGGCCTTCCGACGCCGACCGACGAGCAGGCCGCGGTCATCGCCGCCCCGCCGGGGCCGCTCGTCGTCATCGCCGGCGCCGGTGCGGGCAAGACCGAGACCATGGCCGCGCGGGTGGTTTGGCTGGTGGCCAACGGATTCGCCGACCCCGGTCAGGTGCTCGGCCTGACCTTCACGCGCAAGGCGGCCGGCCAGCTGCTGCGCCGGGTGCGGTCCCGGCTGGCCCGCCTGGCGGGTCACCTCGGTGGCGCCGTGCCGCAGGGAGCGCCGACGGTGAGCACCTACCACGCCTTCGCCGGCGCGTTGCTGCGCGAGTACGGACCGCTGCTTCCGGTGGAGCCCGACGCCCGGCTGCTCAGCGAAACCGAGCTGTGGCAAATCGCTTTCGAGGTGGTCAGCAGCTACCCCGGGCCGCTGGACACCACCAAGGACCCGGCCGGTGTCACCGCGATGGTGCTCAAACTGTCCGGCGAGCTGGCCGAGCACCTGGTCGACACCGACCAGCTGCTGGACACCCACCTCGAACTCGACCGGCTGGTCCATCACCTGCCGGCCGGGCGCTATCAACGCGATCGCGGCCCCAGCCAGTTCCTGCTGAGCATGCTGGCCACCCAGACCGAACGCACCGCGCTGGTACCGCTGATCGATGCGCTGCACGCCCGGATGCGCGCCGACAAGGTGATGGATTTCGGCTCGCAGATGTCGGCCGCGGCGCGGCTGGCCTCGACCTGCCCGCAGGTGGGGGAGCAGCTTCGCGGCCGCTACCGCGTCGTCCTGCTCGACGAATACCAGGACACCGGCCACGCGCAGCGCATCGCGCTGTCGTCGTTGTTCGGGGCCGGTGCCGACGAAGGCCTGGCGTTGACCGCGGTCGGCGATCCCATCCAGTCGATCTACGGTTGGCGCGGCGCGTCCGCGACCAACCTGCCGAGGTTCACCACCGACTTCCCGCAAGCCGACGGATCGCCGGCGCCCACTCTGGAACTGCGGACCAGCTGGCGCAACCCGCCGACCACGCTGCACATCGCCAACGAGATCTCCGCCGAAGCCCGCCGCCGCTCGGTCGCGGTCCGGGCACTGCGGGCCCGCCCCGGCGCCGAGGCCGGCACGGTGCGCTGCGCGTTGCTCACCCATGTGGCCACCGAGCGCGAGTGGGTCGCCGACCACATCGCGGCGCGCTACGCCGAGGCAGCGGCAGAGGACAGTGCGCCACCGACCGCCGCGGTGCTGGTGCGGCGCAACGCCGATGCCGGACCGATCGCCGAAGCTCTCAGCGCCCGTGGTGTGCCCGTCGAAGTCGTCGGTCTGGCCGGCCTGCTGTCGATCCCGGAGGTCGCCGATGTGGCGGCGATGGTGCGGCTGGTCGCCGATCCGGCGGCCGGCGGGGCGGCGATGCGGGTGCTGACGGGTCCGCGCTGGCAGCTCGGCGCCGCCGACCTCGCCGCGCTGTGGCGGCGCGCCGTGGCGATCGACGGGGCTCGGCAGGCGGCCGTCACCGCCGAGGAGATCATCGCCTCCGCCGCACCCGACGCCGACACCGCCAGCCTGGCCGACGCGCTGGCCGACCCGGGTCCGGCCGCGGCCTACTCGCCCGAGGGGCACCGTCGCATCACCGAGCTCGCCGGTGAATTAGCCCGACTGCGAACACTATTGGGCCACCCGGTCACCGAACTCGTCGGGGAGGTGCGGCGCGTCCTCGGCATCGACGTGGAGGTGCGGGCCACCCAGCCTGTCGCCGCGGGCTGGGCCGGTGCCGAGCATCTCGACCGCTTCGCCGATGTGGTTGCCGACTATGCAGCCCGGCCGGGCGCATGCATCAACGGGCTGCTGGCCTACCTCGATGCGGCCGCGGTCGTCGAGAACGGTCTGGCGCCTGCCGAGGTCAGCGTGGCCACCGGGCGGGTGCAGGTGCTGACCGTCCACGCCGCCAAGGGACTCGAATGGCAGGTGGTGGCGGTCCCGCACCTGTCCGCGCGGGTGTTCCCGTCCACCGCATCCAAGCGGACCTGGCTCTCCGACCCGGCCGACCTGCCGCCGCTGCTGCGCGGTGACCGGGCCGCCGCCGGTCTGCACGGCGTGCCGGTGCTGGACACCGAACACGTCACCGACCGAAAAGCATTGTCCGACAGCATCATGGCGCACAAGAAGCAGCTCGAGCAGCGCCGCCTCGACGAGGAGCGCCGATTGCTCTACGTCGCGATCACGCGAGCCGAGGACACCCTGCTGCTCTCCGGCCACCACTGGGGTTCCACGGAGGGCACGCCGCGCGGGCCGTCGGATTTCCTGCGGGAGATCAAGGCCATCATCGACGCCGCCGACGCGGCGGGGCGGCCGTGCGGTGTGGTCGAACAGTGGGCCCCGGAGCCCGCCGACGGTGAACGAAACCCCTTGCGCGACAGTGTCCGTGAAGCGGTCTGGCCCGCCGACCCGCTCGGTCGGACCCGCTGCGACATCGAACAGGGCGCCGCACTGGTCCGGTCGGCGCTGGCCGGCGCGATCCCGGACACCGGTGTGGACCCGGAGAACTGGGCTGCCGACGTCGACGCTCTGCTGGCTGAGAGGGCGCGGATCGCCGCGCCGCCGCCGGTGCAGCTGCCCGGGCAGTTGTCGGTCAGCGCACTGGTGGAACTGGACCGGGATCCGGCTGCGCTGCGCCGGCTCACCCGAAGGCTGCCGTCGCGCCCGGACCCGCACGCGATCCTGGGCACCGCATTCCACGAATGGGTGCAGCGCTTCTACGGCGCCGAGCGGCTCTTCGACCTCGACGACCTTCCCGGGGCTGTCGACGGCGCGGCCTCCGAGACGGCGGAGCTGGCCGTTCTGCAGGACGCATTCACGAAATCGCAGTGGGCGGCGCGCACTCCGGTCGACGTCGAGGTGCCGTTCGAGATGGCGATCGGCGACACCGTGGTGCGCGGACGCATCGACGCGGTGTTCGCCGACGCCGATGGCGGGATGACCGTCGTCGACTGGAAGACCGGCGAACCGCCGGCCGACGACGACGCCAAAAGGCACGCCGCCGTCCAGCTCGCGGTCTACCGGCTGGCGTGGGCGGCGATCAAGAACTGCCCAGAGTCCGAGGTCCGGGCGGCGTTCCATTACGTGCGCGCAGGGGTCACCGTGATGCCGGAAAACCTCGCCGGCCCAGAGGAATTGGTGGCCCTGCTGGCCGAGGCTAGTAGCGCGGAGCGTTGCGCCTGATGGCCAGCGCCTGAGTGATCATCGGAATCTGCAACGGCAACCGGGC
Organism: Mycolicibacterium rhodesiae; assembly: GCF_002086695.1. Lineage (GTDB taxonomy): Bacteria > Actinomycetota > Actinomycetes > Mycobacteriales > Mycobacteriaceae > Mycobacterium > Mycobacterium rhodesiae. Next base: position 143,788 of record NZ_MVIH01000010.1, on the reverse strand, counting down.
CAGCGCCACCAGCTTCATCGGCAACGGCTTGTCCTTCCACAACCGGACCATGTTGACGTTGGCCGGGAACACCGCGAGGTACAACGCGATCGCGAACAGCGCGGCAGCGCGACGAGTCCGCGGCACCAGCAGCATGGTCCCGATGCCGACCTCGGCCACCCCGGAGGCGTAGGTGTAGAAGCGAGCGTCGCCAGGAAGCTCGGCAGGCACGATCTCATCGAAGGGCTTGGGCGCCACGAAATGCCCGACGCCGATGCCGATGAGCATCAGCGCGGCGCGGTAGGCGGGCAGCTGAGAGGTGCTGCGTGAAGGTTCGAGTTCGGTAGTCGTCGTCGGCATGGGTACATAATGCTGGAGTGGTGGCGCTCACGACGAGAGGGTTGGGCTTGACGACGGAGTCGCGTGGCCAAGGGTAGGTTGCGGCGCAGGCTCGAGGCGATCGACGAGAACCTGGCAGCCAAGCCCGACAGCGCACTCGTCGAATACCTGCATATCCCGGAGAAGTTCGTCAGCCCGGGCCGCCGCATCGCCCGCCGGTTGATCTACGCCCTGACGGCGCTGTTCCTGGCGGTCTTCATCGTCTACCTCGACCGGGACGGCTACCGCGACGTCCGCGACGGGCCGCTGACCTTCCTGGACTGCCTGTACTACGCCACGGTGTCGCTGTCGACCACCGGCTACGGCGACATCACCCCGTACACCGAGACCGCGCGCCTGGTGAACGTCTTGGTCATCACCCCGCTTCGGGTGGCATTCCTGATCGTGTTGGTCGGTACCACCGTCGAAACCCTGACCACGGCGTCGCGGCAGGCTCTCAAGATCCAGCGTTGGAGGAACACCGTGCGCAACCACACCGTCGTCATCGGTTACGGGACGAAGGGCAGGACGGCGGTGGCCGCGATGATCGGTGACGGTGTCGCGCCCGCCGACATCGTCGTCGTCGACACCGACCAGGGGTCGCTCGATCGGGCCAACGCCGCCGGACTGGTCACCGTGCGCGGGGACGCCAACAAGTCCGACGTGCTGCGGCTGGCCGGCGCCCAGCACGCCAATTCGATCATCGTGGCCACCAACAGCGACCCGACCGCGGTGCTGGTCACGCTGACCGCACGCGAGCTGGCCCCGAAAGCCAAGATCATCGCCGCGGTGCGGGAAGCCGAGAACCAGCACCTGCTGCGTCAGTCCGGCGCCGACTCGGTGGTGGTGTCTTCAGAGACCGCGGGCCGGTTGCTCGGCATCGCCACCACCACGCCCAGCGTCGTCGAGATGATCGAAGACCTGCTGACCCCGGACGCCGGCTTCGCGATCGCCGAGCGCGAGGTCGAGCACAAGGAGGTCGGCGGCTCACCGCGCCATCTGCCCGACATCGTGCTCGGCGTGGTGCGCGACGGAAAGCTGCTGCGCGTCGACGATCCGAATGTCGACGCCCTGGAAACCACCGACCGGCTGCTCTACGTCCGCGCCACCGGAGAAGACTGACGACGTGGCGTTCCGACTGCGTAACGTTCCGCTGCTCTCCCGGGTGGGCGCCGACCGTGCCGACCATTTGCGTACCGACGTCGACGCCGCCATCGCCGGCTGGGCCGACGCCGCGCTGCTGCGCATCGATCACCGCAATCAGGTGATGATGAGCGACGGCAGGATTTCGCTGACGGCGGCGGCCAAGCACGCCGACGCGCCGCCGCCGGATGCGGTGTTCCTCGGCCGCCTCGAGGGCGACCGCCACGTGTGGGCGGTGCGCGCCGCCCTGGAGGCGCCCGAGGAGGGTGAGGGCGAGGTCACCGATCTTCGCCGCGGCGGTCACGAGATCGACGACGTCAGCGCGCAGCTGCTGGCCTCGGCGCTGGCGCTGCTGAACTGGCACGAGCACGCTCGGTACAGCGCGGTCGACGGGTCACCGACCAAAGCGGTCAAGGCGGGGTGGTCGAGGCTGAATCCGCTCACCGGCCACGAGGAGTTCCCCCGCATCGACCCGGCCATCATCGTGCTGATTCACGACGGCCATGACCGGGCGGTGCTGGCCCGTCAGACCGTATGGCCGCAGCGGCTGTTCTCATTGCTTGCCGGGTTCGTCGAGGCGGGGGAGTCGTTCGAGAGCTGCGTGGTGCGCGAGGTCAACGAGGAGATCGGGCTGTCGGTGCGCGACGTCGAGTACCTGGGCAGTCAGCCATGGCCGTTCCCGCGGTCACTGATGGTGGGGTTCCACGCGATCGGCGATCCCGAGCAGGAGTTCGTCTTTCACGACGGCGAGATCGCCGAGGCGGCCTGGTTCACCCGCGCCGAGGTCCGTGAAGCGCTCGAGCACGGCGACTGGAGCAGCGAATCGTCGTCGAAACTGCTGCTGCCGGGCTCGATCTCGATCGCCCGCGAAATCATCGAATCCTGGGCTGCCCAGGACTAGGCCTACGACGCCAGCTTGGTCTGAACGTCTTTCAGGCTGGGATTGGTCAGCGCCGAGCCGTCGGCGAACTTCACCGTCGGGACGGTCTGGTTGCCGTTGTTGACCGACATCACGAACTTGGCGGCGTCCGGGTCGTGCTCGATGTCGACTTCGGTGAACGCGATGCCCGCCGATTTCAGCGCGGTCTTCAGGCGCTTGCAGTAGCCGCACCACACGGTGGAGTACATGGTGAGCTGGGGATCGTTGCCACTCATGGGCTCGAACCTATCTTCAGCGCCAAACGTGCAATGTCCCCACCCCCTGCCAAGATGGAGCGCATGCCGGTGACCGTCGACCATCTGAGGAGCCTCGACGACGAACAGCGCGAGGCCGTGCTGGCCGCCCGGGGGCCGTTGTGTGTGCTGGCCGGTGCCGGCACCGGCAAGACCCGCACGATCACGCACCGGATCGCGCACCTGGTGGCCAATGGTCACGTCGCCGCCGGTCAGGTACTGGCGGTGACGTTCACCTCGCGCGCCGCGGGGGAGATGCGGTCCCGGCTGCGCGCCATGGACGCGCAGAACATGGGCGCCCCGGTCGGATCGGTGCAGGCGCTGACCTTCCACGCCGCCGCGCTGCGCCAGTTGCGGTACTTCTGGCCACGGGTGGTCGGTGACACGGGCTGGCAGCTGCTGGACACCAAGTTCTCCGTCGTCGCCCAAGCCGCCAGCCGGGCCCGCTTGCAGGTCAGTACCGACGACGTGCGTGACCTGGCCGGCGAAATCGAATGGGCCAAGGCGTCCTTGATCAGTCCCGAGGGTTACGCCGCCGCGGTGGCCAAGATCCAGCGCGACATCCCGCTGGACGCCGCGAAAGTCGCGACCGTCTACGCCGGCTACGAGAAGCTCAAAGCCAACCGCGACGGCATCGCGCTGCTGGATTTCGACGACCTGCTGCTGCATACCGCCGGCGCGATCGAGAACGACGCGGCGGTGGCCGCCGAGTTCCGCGACCGCTACCGCTGCTTCGTCGTCGACGAGTATCAGGACGTCACACCGCTGCAGCAGCGGGTGCTCGACGCATGGCTGGGCGATCGCGACGACCTGACCGTCGTCGGCGACGCGAACCAGACCATCTACTCGTTCACCGGCGCCTCGCCGCGCTACCTGCTCGACTTCTCCCGCCAGTTCCCCGACGCGACGGTGGTCCGCCTCGAGCGGGACTACCGCTCGACCCCGCAGGTGGTGTCGCTGGCCAACCGGGTGATCGCGGCGGCGCGCGGCCGGGTCGCCGGCAGCAAGCTGCACCTGATCGGTCAGCGCGACCCCGGCCCGTCGCCGACGTTCCACGAGCATCCCGATGAGGTCGCCGAAGCGGCGTCGGTCGCGCGGTCGATCAAGCGTCTGGTCGAATCCGGAACGCCCGCAGCCGAAATCGCGGTGCTGTATCGCATCAACGCGCAATCCGAGGCGTACGAGGAGGCGCTCACCGAGGCCGGGATCCCGTTCCAGGTGCGCGGCGGCGAGGGCTTCTTCAGCCGCCAGGAGATTCGGCAGTCGCTGCTGGCGTTGCAGCGCGCGGCGGAGCGCGGGGCGGAAGGGCCGATACCGGAAGTCGTGCGCCAGATCCTCGAACCGCTCGGCCTGACCGACGAACCGCCGGCCGGCACCAAGGCCCGCGAGCGCTGGGAGGCTTTGACCGCACTGGCGGACCTGGTCGACGACGAGGTCGCCGCCCGCCCGCAGTTGGACCTGCCTGCACTGGTGGCCGAACTGAGGGTGCGCGCCGACGCCCGGCACCCACCGGTGGTGCAGGGCGTGACGCTGGCCTCGCTGCACGCCGCCAAGGGCCTGGAATGGGACGCGGTGTTCCTGGTCGGACTTGCCGACGGCACCCTGCCGATCTCGCACGCGCTGGCACACGGACCCGACAGTGAGGCGGTGGAGGAGGAGCGTCGTCTGCTGTACGTCGGAATCACCCGCGCCCGAATGCATTTGGAGCTCAGCTGGGCGCTCGCCCGAACGCCGGGCGGCAGGCAGGGCCGGCGCCCGTCCCGGTTCCTCAACGGCATCGCACCCCAGACCCAGGCCGAGCCGACGCCGACCCGGCCGCGCAGGCAGAAAGGCGCGACGCCGCGCTGCCGGGTGTGCAACGCGGTGCTGAGCACGGCGCCGTCAATCATGTTGCGCCGCTGCGAAACCTGCTCGGTCGACGTCGACGACGAACTCCTGAGTCAACTCAAGGATTGGCGGCTGCGGACCGCCAAAGAGCTGAAAGTGCCTGCCTACGTTGTCTTCACCGACAACACACTGATCGCTATCGCCGAGTCGCTGCCCGCCGACGACGCCGCGCTGGTGGCGATCCCCGGGATCGGGGCGCGCAAGCTCGAACAGTTCGGTCCCGACGTGCTCGAACTGGTGCGCGCCCGCCAGTAGGTCAGCGGCCGGGGCCGTAGTTCCCGGTCCGGGTGGTCGCGTTGGTCCCGTTCTCCGCATGTCCGGAGGTGCCCTGGCCGGTGTAGCTGCTGACGTCCCCGACACCTTGGCTGGCGAAGCCGCCCGGGTGGTTGGCGGTGGCGCCACCGGTATAGCTCGACGGCCCGCCCACGCCGACGCTGGCGCCGGTGCAGTGCTGGTGGCACAGGTCGTTGGACGTCGAACCGCCGGTGTAGCTCGACGGTCCGCCGACACCCGCGCTGGGTCCGAATCCGGCGCCCGTCACCGCGCCCGACTCGCCACCCGTGTCCGCAAGAGCGACCGGGGAGGCGCTCATCGCGATCGCCGCGAACAACGTGACGGAACCGACCGTCAGTACGCCTCGGTGCCGAATCGGACTGTGCTTGAGCTCATTTCGAGCTGTGAGTTCCATGTCTCAAGGATGGCTGCGGAATTCGGCCGGGTCACGGGACTCATACCGAAGACAAATGTATGCCCACGGGTGTGCCGTCGTCGGGTTCCGTTATCCCGGGCCGTAATTGACAGTCCGCGTGGTGGTGTTGGTGCCGTTGAGGGTGGTTCCAGACGTGCCCTGTCCGGTGTAGCTGTTGACTCCGCCGACTCCCAGGCTGGCTGTGTTCTGTGCATTGTTGGCGGTGGAGCCGCCGGTGTAGCTCGACGGCCCTCCGACGCCGACCGAGGCGCCTGAGCAGATGGCGGTCGTGGGGCTGCCGGTGTACGTCGATGGGTCGCCGCAGAAGCTGGAGGACGTGGCTCCGCCGGTGTAGCTGGATGTACCGCCGACTCCGAGCGACGGTCCGCCGCCTGCGCCGGTCACGGCGCCGGACTCGCCGTCGGCCGGCATCCAGTCGGGTGCCGCGGACGCGGTGAAGGCACTGCTCATCGGGATCGCCGCAGCCCAGGCCACCGCGCAGCTCGTGGCGATAATTTGCTTTTTGTTCATCTTCAGGCACCTTTCCGTTCGGTATTTAGCCGTATTGGTGTGCTAAGTGCCTGAGGTTACGCCGCTAAGGCTTCCCTTCGTTGTAATTGAGCCGTGAGCGCAACCTGGAGAACCGGTGCAGACAGCATTACTCCGCGATACCGCGGCGTTGAGCGGCGGTATCGCGGAGTTGCGTGTGAAGGAAAAAGGCTGTCAGAACGCGACGGCGGCGCCGTCGCGAAAGCCCCCTATCAACCCAGGGCGGCGACGGCGGCGTCGTAGTCGGGTTCCTGGCCGATCTCGGGAACCAGTTCGGTGTAGGCCACCTTGCCGTCGGCGCCGACGACCACGACCGCGCGACCCAGCAGGCCCGCCATCGGTCCGTCGGTGATCGTGATGCCGAAGTCCTCACCGAAGCTGCTGCGGAACGCTGACGCGGCCACCGCATTCTCGATGCCCTCGGCGCCGCAGAATCGCTTGAGCGCGAACGGCAGGTCCTTGGAGATGTTGACCACCGGTGCGCCGGTGGCCGCCGCGCGCTCGTTGAACGTCCGCACACTCATGGCGCACACCGGGGTGTCGACCGAGGGAAAGATGTTGAGCACCAGAGCTTTTCCGCTGAACTGGCTGCTGTCCAGGTCGCCGAGATCGGTGCCGGTCAAAGTGAAGGCGGGGGCCTGGGCGCCCACGGCGGGCAGGTCTCCAACGGTGTTGATCGGGTTTCCACGCAGGGTTATCTGTGCCATGGGAATTAGTTTCTCAGGACCGGCGTTGCGGCTGCTGAGCGGGTCAGCCCCGATGGCTTCGACGGATGCCCCGCCCGGATATCCGACAGGGTTGAAACCGCAGGTCAGAAAATCGCTTGTAGCGAAACGGCATTAGGGTTTAGCCTCTAAAACGAATCCTGTGCCGATCGATGGCTACAGGGCGGCGTGAGGAAGGAGGGACCGACGATGATCAGCAGCACTGCGAATTATGGCGTAGCTGCAGTCGCGCGTCGTGCGTGGTCCTTCCGTGCCGTCATGGCGACCCCCACGCACCATGCTTTCGCTGCCCACGCCGCCGGCGCGGCCGCCGCTATTTCGGCGCAGCGTAAGCGTCGCGTCAACGCCGCCCCGACGATCGCGTCCGTGGACAGGAGCTTCATCTAGGAAAGCTCCCAGACACAGCCACTGGCCACGGACCCGAAGTCAAAGGATCCGTGGCCTTTCTGGTTTCCACCCGATTCCTGGCCCGGATCCCCGAAGAGATACAGCCATTCGACCAGGAAGCAGGTGAGCGAGACATGTCGACATCGACAGTCCGCGAGGAGAAGCTGCCGGTGTTGCCGTGCCACGACGGGAATCCCGACTTGTGGTTCGCCGAGAGTCCCATGGAACTGGAGCGCGCAAAGGTGCTCTGCGGGGACTGTCCGATCCGGCGGCAATGCCTTGCCGCCGCACTGGACCGCGGTGAGCCGTGGGGAGTTTGGGGCGGCGAGATCATCGAACGCGGCAGCATCGTGGAGCGCAAGCGGCCACGGGGACGTCCGCGCAAGGACGTGATCGCGGCCTAGCGGGGTCGGGTCCGAGCCGGCTAGTGCGCCGGCTCGGGCTCGACGAATCCTGGCACGAATTTCGCCGCCAGCTCGCGAGTCGGAACATGGGCGTCGAGCTGACACGAGATCGCCACGGTGGATGCGATCACCCGCAGCGGGATTGCCAGTTTGGCAGGCAGATCCATCGCGCGGGCGGTCCTGATCTGCTCCGCTGAGACGTTCATATTCGCCGCTGCCATCTTCTGCAGCCACCGGCGGGTGTAGTGAAAGACGTCGACCTCGATGGGCTCGACGTACTGGCGCAGCATGTCGTCGATCTCGCGCACCGACACCTGCTCACCCTTCTGGATGAAGCCGACGCGTTCCATCGCGGGCAGCAGTTCGTCGTACTTCTTGTCGCGGGCCAGACAGATGATCTGGCCGATCTCGACGGGCAGTCCATCCGGCAGCGGGCCGACCGCGCCGAAGTCGATGACGCCCATCCGGCCGTCGGGCAGCATCATGAAGTTTCCGGGATGCGCGTCGCCGTGGATCATGCCGAGCCGTGCCGGTGCGTCGAAGGTCAGCTCGATAAGCCTTGTGCCACAAAGGTCTCGCTCGTCGGGCGTGCCATCCCGGATGATCTGCGCCATCGGGGTGCCGTCGATCCACTCGGAGATCATCACCTTCGGCGAGCTGGCGACCACGTGCGGCACCACGAAATGCGGGTGGCCCTGATAGGCCTTCGCGAAGGCGCGCTGATTGTCGGCCTCCAGCCGGTAGTCCAGCTCCATCTCGGTGCGTTCGATGAGCTCGTCGACCACGCCCTCCACATCGGCGCCCGGCGCGAGCTGCTTGAACACACTGACCAGGCGTTGCATGGTCTTGAGGTCGGCGCGCAGGGCCTCGTCGGCTCCGGGGTACTGGATCTTGACCGCCACCTCGCGACCGTCCGACCACACCCCCTTGTGCACCTGGCCGATGCTGGCCGACGCGACCGGCGTGTCATCGAAAGACTGGAAGCGCTCACGCCACTTGGTGCCGAGCTGACCGTCGAGGACGCGATGCACCTTCGCCGCGGGCAGCGGCGGGGCGTCCTTCTGCAGTTTGGTCAGCGCCTCGCGGTAGGGCTCGCCGAATTCCGGGGGGATGGCGGCTTCCATCACCGACAGCGCCTGGCCGACCTTCATGGCTCCGCCCTTGAGTTCACCGAGCACGGTGAACAATTGGTTGGCAGCCTTCTCCAACAGCTCGGCCTGGACCTCGTCTTTCGACTTACCGGTCAGTCGTTTGCCCAAGCCCAGCGCCGCCCTGCCGGCGAAGCCGACCGGGATGGTCGCCAGCTTGACGTTGCGGGCCGCGCGGCCTCGCTTGATGTCTGCCACCAGACCATCATCCCTGACGGCGGTCTCCTGGCAACCATGGATGTCAGCATTCACAGCGTGGATGCCGTGACCAGCGGCGAGCCGTGATCGTGTTGTTACTCACATCGACCTGCAGGGTGGTGTTGAGCGTGGTCGGGGGAGCACCTGCGGCTTCTTGTCCGCGCACCGCGGTGATGATGCGCTGCAGCTGCCCGAGCGCGACAGCGGCGGTTGCTAGGACGGTCGGACGGTCGGCGGTACCGATCACGTCTCGTAGCTGGGCGGCCACCGCGGGCCAGGCGCCGTCACGGTCGGTGCGGTGCAAATCGGCGCAGGCCAGGCAGCTCGTCACCCCGGGGATCACCAGCGGGCCGACCAGCCCGGCGCCGTCGCGCACCCGCACCGGCAGGTGCGGGACGCCGACGGTGTGCAGGTCGCGCACCAGCCGCGGATCGGCCACCAGGTAGTCGGTCAGCACGACGATGTCGGCGCGGGCCGTTGACAGCGCGGCGCCGGTGTGGCTGGTCTGGGCGATCCGTGCTCCGGAACAGCGCAATGCCTCGATCAGGAGATCGGACAGGGGGCCGTGGCCGTGCACCCGGATCGACAGTGCGCGTGCAGCGGTGGGGCGGGCCCGGCCGCGGACGACGCCGCTGGTCTCCAGTGCGGCCAGCAGCTGGTCGAGGTCGTCGGCCAGCCCGTGGGTGGCGGCCAGTCGCTGCAGCTCGGACTTGCTGAGCGGAACCTGCATGCCGCGCAGCAGGCCGGCCAGCGCGGTGGGCGTTACGCCGTCAGGCGGGCGAACCAGCACGGCGCGGCGGGGATCCCAGCCGACCTGCACCGCGTCGTCGGGTCGCAACAGAACCGGCATTGCCGGGTCGAGCGCGTAGAGCACCTGCCGACTGTGGCACCACGAGGGCGCCGCGCGGCTCAGCTATCCACAGGCCCGTCGTCGTCCTTCTTCTCGTCGGCTTCTTTCTGGAACTCCGCGATCGCCGAGTCGATGTCCAAGGCACTGGTGTCGCCGCCGATGATCCGGTCGATGAAGCCGGCCGGTTCGTCGAGGTCGGCGGAGCTGGGCAGCAGGTCCGGGTGCTGCCAGACGGCGTCGCGCGCGTCGATGCCGACGGCGTCGGTGAGCCGCTCCCACAGCACGGCGGCCTCGCGCATCTTGCGGGGCCGCAGTTCCAGCCCGACCAGCGTCGCGAAGGTCTGTTCCGCCGGTCCGGCGGTGGCCCGGCGGCGCCGCAGCATCTCCGAGAGCGCGGCGGTGCCGGGAATGCGCTCACCGAGCGCGGCGGTGACCACGGTCTGCACCCAGCCCTCGATCAGCGCCAGCAGGGTTTCCAGCCGCTCGAGCGCCGCGGTCTGCTCCGGGGTGGCCTTCGGCTCGAACATGCCCTGGCTGAGCAGCTGTTCCATGGCGGCCGGGTCGGTCAGTGCGGCCGGGTTGATGCCCTGCGCCAGCTCCTCGAGGCCGCTCATGTCGATCTTCATGCCCTTGGCGTAGGCCTCGACCGCATTGAGCAGCTGGCTCGACAGCCACGGCACATGGCTGAACAACCGGTGGTGAGCCGCCTCGCGGGCGGCCAGGAACGTCATGATCTCGCTGCGCGGCTGCTCAAGGCCCTCGGACAGGGTCTCGATGGCCTCCGGCATCAGGGCGGCCACACCCGTCGGCCCCAGCGGCAGACCGATGTCGGTCGACGTCAGCACTTCGCGCGACAGCTTTCCGAGCGCCTGGCCGAGCTGCGAGCCGAACGCCATGCCGCCCATCTGGGTCATCATCGCCATCAGCGGCCCGGCCATCGCTTTGGCTTCCTCGGGCAGCGACTGCGCCCACACCGACGAGATCTGCTCGGCCATCGGGTCGCACAACCGCTTCCAGCGGTCCAGCGTGCCGTCGACCCAGTCGTTCGGGGTCCACGCGACGGCTTTGGTCGCCCCGGCGGGCAGCGCGGTCGCGCCGTCGAGCCAGGTGTCGGCCAGGTGCACGGCGTCGGCGACGGCGGTGCTGGTGGCGGACGGGATGGGCGCGACGAAGCCGATCGAGCTCGACGCCAGCTGGCGGGCCACGTCGTAGTTGACCGGTCCCGAGCCGCCGGCCATCGGGTTGCCGGCGCCACTGAACATCTGGCCGAGCTTGGTGAAGATCTGACCGAGGTCGGCCATGTTGAAGTCGCCGCCGGCGAAGCCGAACGGGTCACCGGGGCCGGGGTTCGGATCCTTTTTCGGCTTGTCGCGGTCGGGGTCGTCTCCCGCGGAGAAGCCGAAGGGCAGGTCAGACATGTCTCAACCGTACTCATGCTGGGTCGCGGGCGGGTAACCGGCGATCACGCTGTCAGTGAACCGAGGCCGCCAGGGGCTCCGGTTAACCTTGGCGGCGTGAACAGGCGGATTCTGACGCTGCTGACGGCGCTCGTACCGATCGTCGTCTTCGGCGTGCTGCTGGCGGTCGTGACGGTTCCCTTCGTGTCGCTGGGCCCGGGACCGACGTTCAACACGCTCGGTGAGGTCGACGGCAAGCAGGTGGTGGCCATCGACGGCACCGAAACCCATCCCACCTCGGGGCACCTCAACATGACGACCGTCGCCCAGCGCGACGGCCTGACGCTGGGGCAGGCGCTGACCCTGTGGGTGTCGGGCCGTGAGCAGCTGGTCCCGCGGGATCTGGTGTTCCCGCCGGACAAGTCGCGCGAGGACGTCGAGAAGGATCAGGACGCCGACTTCAAGCGGTCCGAGGACAGCGCGGAGTACGCGGCGCTGGGGTACCTGAAATATCCGTCGGCGGTGCGGGTGGAGAAGGTCAACGATCCGGGGCCGTCGGCGGGCAAACTGCAGGACGGCGACGCGATCGACGCCGTCGACGGTAAGCCGGTAGCGAATCTTGCGGAGTTCACCGCGCTGCTGAAGGCCACCAAACCGGGCCAGGAGATCGCTATCGACTACCGCCGCAAGAACGGCCCGCCAGGCGTTGCGCGAATCACCTTGGGCACCAACCAAGATCGCGACTACGGCTATCTCGGGGTGGCGGTGCTCGACGCGCCGTGGGCGCCGTTCAAGATCGATTTCAATCTGGCCAACATCGGCGGCCCGTCGGCCGGTCTGATGTTCAGCCTCGCGGTCATCGACAAGCTGACCACCGGCGATCTGAACGGATCGAAGTTCATCGCCGGTACCGGAACGATCAGCTCGGACGGCAAGGTGGGCCCGATCGGCGGGATCACCCACAAGATGCTGGCCGCTCAGGAGGCCGGCGCGAGCGTGTTCCTGGTGCCCGCCGAGAATTGCGATGAGGCCAAGTCCATGCGTGACGACGGGATGGAGTTGGTGAAGGTCGACACGTTGAACACCGCGGTCGATTCGCTGCATACGCTGACCTCCGGTGGGCGTCCGCCCAGCTGCTAGCTCATTGCTGCAGGACCGCATGGTTCTTGCGATGCGTAGAGTTGTGGCCGTACTGCTGCCTCGGCGCGGCGCGGCCGCCCGACAAGACTCAGGAGCCTGACAGGTGAGTATGCGGCCCGGCGCCAGGATGCCGAAGCTGACTCGGCGCAGCCGGATTCTGATCGGTATTGCGCTCACGGTCGTTGTGCTGTTGCTGGTGGGGCCACGATTGGTCGACACCTACGTTGACTGGTTGTGGTTCGGCGAGCTGGGCTACCGCTCGGTGTTCTCGACCGTGCTGGTCACCCGCATCGTCGTGTTCCTGGTGGCCGCCCTGGCGGTGGGTGCGATCGTCTTCGCCGGACTGGCGTTGGCCTACCGCACCCGGCCGGTGTTCGTGCCGACGGTCGGGCCGAATGATCCGGTGGCGCGCTACCGGACCGCGGTGATGGCCCGGCTTCGGCTGTTCGGATTCGGGATTCCCGTTGTCATCGGTGTGCTGTCCGGGGCGGTGGCGCAGAGCTATTGGGCCCGGGTGCAGTTGTTCCTGCACGGTGGCGACTTCGGCATCACCGACCCGCAGTTCGGCAAGGACCTCGGGTTCTACGCCTTCGATCTGCCGTTCTACCGGTTGGTGCTGTCGTACTTGTTCGTCGCGTTGTTCCTGGCGTTCCTGGCCAACCTGATCAGTCACTACATTTTCGGCGGGATCCGGTTGGCCGGCCGCAGCGGCGTGCTCAGCCGCCCGGCCCGCATCCAGCTGGTGGCCCTGATCGGGACGCTGGTGTTGCTCAAGGCATTCGCCTACTGGCTGGACCGCTATGAACTGCTGAGCCACACCCGCGGCGGCAAGCCGTTCACCGGTGCCGGCTACACCGACATCAACGCCGTGCTGCCGGCCAAGCTGATCCTGCTGGCCATCGCGCTGATCTGCGCGGCAGCGGTGTTCTCCGCACTGGTGCTGCGCGATCTGCGAATCCCCGCGATCAGCTTGGTGCTGTTGCTGCTGAGCTCGCTGATCGTCGGCGCGGGCTGGCCGTTGGTCGTCGAACAGATCAGCGTCAAACCCAATGCCGCGCAGAAGGAAAGCGAATACATCAGTCGCAGCATCGCCGCGACCAGGCAGGCGTACGGGTTGACCAACGACCACGTGACGTACCGGGATTACAGCGGCACCGCGCCCACCACCGCGCAGCAGGTGGCTTCCGATCGGGCCACCACCTCGAACATCCGGGTGCTCGACCCCACGATCATCAGCCCGGCGTTCACCCAGTTCCAGCAGGGCAAGAACTTCTACTACTTCCCCGATCAGTTGTCGATCGACCGCTACCAGAGCGCCGACGGGGAGCTGCGTGATTATGTGGTCGCCGCTCGCGAACTCAACCCGGACCGGCTGCAGGACAACCAGCGGGACTGGATCAACCGGCACACCGTCTACACCCACGGCAACGGGTTCATCGCCTCGCCGGCCAACACGGTGCGCGGAATTGCCAACGACCCCAACCAGAATGGCGGGTACCCGGAGTTCCTGGCCAGCGTCGTCGGCGCCAACGGCAACGTCGTTTCGCCCGGCCCGGCCCCGCTGGATCAGCCGCGGGTTTACTTCGGCCCGGTCATCTCCAACACCTCGGCCGACTATGCGATCGTCGGTAAGAACGGTGCCGACCGTGAGTACGACTACGAGACCAACACCGAAACCAAGAACTACACCTACACCGGCGCCGGTGGCGTGCCGATCGGAAACTGGCTGACGCGCAGCGTGTTCGCCGCCAAGTTCGCCGAGCGGAACTTCTTGTTCTCCAACGTGATCGGCAACAACAGCAAGATCCTGTTCAACCGCGACCCCGCGCAGCGGGTGGAGGCGGTGGCGCCGTGGCTGACCACTGACAGCACGGTGTATCCGGCCATCGTCAACAAGCGGATGGTGTGGATCATCGACGGCTACACCACGCTGGACAACTACCCGTATTCGGAGCTGACGTCGCTGTCGTCGGCCACCGCGGACTCCAACGAGGTGGCGGTCAACCGGTTGGCCCCGGACAAGCAGGTGTCCTACATCCGCAACTCGGTCAAGGCCACCGTCGACGCCTACGACGGCACCGTGACGCTGTACGCCCAGGACGAGAGCGACCCGGTGCTGAAGGCGTGGATGTCGGTGTTCCCGGGCACGGTGAAGCCGAAGAGTGACATCACGCCGGATCTGGCTGCGCACCTTCGCTATCCGGAGGACCTGTTCAAGGTTCAGCGGATGCTGCTGGCCAAGTATCACGTCGACGACCCGGTGACCTTCTTCTCCACCTCGGATTTCTGGGACGTGCCGCTGGATCCCAACCCGACCGCCAGCAGCTACCAGCCGCCGTACTACATCGTGGCCAAAGACCTTGCCCGCAATACCAATTCGTCGTCGTTCCAGCTGACCAGCGCGATGAACCGGTTCCGGCGCGACTTCCTGGCCGCCTACATCAGTGCCAGTTCCGATCCGGACACCTACGGCCGGATCACGGTGTTGACCATTCCGGGTCAGGTCAACGGTCCGAAGCTGGCGTTCAATGCGATCAGCACCGACACCGCGGTCAGCCAAGACCTCGGTGTGATCGGCCGCGACAACCAGAACCGAATACGGTGGGGCAATCTGCTGACCCTGCCGGTCGGGCAGGGCGGCCTGATCTACGTATCGCCGGTGTACGCCTCGCCGGGTACCAGTGACGCCGCATCGTCCTATCCGCGGTTGATCCGGGTGGCGATGATGTACAACGACAAGGTCGGCTACGGCCCGACGGTCAGTACCGCGCTCGACGGCATCTTCGGTGCCGGTGCCGGTGCGACCGCCACCGGGCCGGCACCGGCCAGCGGGGCGGGCAGTCAGCCGCCGGGTTCGCGTCCGCCTGCCGCCGCGCCGCCGCCGGCGCCGGGCAGTGCTCCTGAGGTGCCCACGCCGGCCGCTGCCGTGCCTGCCACGCCGGGTGTCCCAACCACGTTGTCGCCGGCCAAGTCTGCGGCGCTGACCGACATCGAGACGGCGCTGGGCGCGGTGCAGGAGGCCCAGAAGAACGGCAACTTCGCCGATTACGGTGATGCGCTGCAGCGCCTCGACGACGCGATGAAGAAGTACGAGGCCGCCAAGTAGCGAAGGTGCGGTATGCGTGAGTTGGTAGTGCTCGGCACCGCCAGTCAGGTGCCGACCCGCTACCGCAACCACAACGGCTATCTGCTGCGCTGGGACGACGAGGGAATTCTTTTCGACCCCGGCGAGGGCACCCAGCGTCAGATGATGCTGGCCGGGGTGCCGGTCAGCGCGGTGAACCGGTTGTGCCTCACGCATTTCCACGGTGACCACTGTCTCGGCGTGCCCGGCATCATCCAGCGGGCCTCGCTCGATCAGGTGAACCACCCTCTGGTAGCGCACTTTCCGGCGTCCGGTCGTGAATACTTCGAGCGGCTGCGGTACGCCTCGGTGTTCTACGACCGGGTGGAGGTGCGCGAGGAGCCGGTGTCGGTTGCCGGAGTTATTGCTGTCGGTTCGTTCGGTGTGCTCGAAGCTGCTGCGCTGGAGCATTCCACCGAAGTGTTCGGCTACCGGCTGGTCGAACCGGACGGCCGGCGGTTCATTCCGGAGTTGTTGTCCCGCTTCGGAATCAGTGGGCCTGCAGTGGGCGAGCTGGATCGCACTGGTGTGCTGCGGGTGGGGGACCGGGTGGTCGATGTCGCGGAAGTCAGTGAGCCGCGGCTCGGTCAGCGATTCGCGTTCGTGATGGACACCCGGCTCTGTGATGGGGTGTACGCGCTCGCTGATGGCGCCGACATGTTGGTGATCGAAGCGACGTTCCTGGCCGAGGACGAGGATCTGGCGCACCGGTACGGGCACCTGACGGCGCGACAGGCGGCCTCGGTGGCGTCGGAGTGTGGGGTAGGCACGCTGGTGCTGACGCACTTCTCACAGCGCTACGTCGACGCTTCCGCGCGGTATGCCGAGGAGGCCGCCGCGGTGTTCTCCGGCGAGCTGGTGGTGGCCGAGGATCTGATGCGGGTGCCGGTGCCCGCGCGCCGCTAGGGAGTGGGAAGGCCGACGCGCAGGGCGATCGCCTGCTTCTGGCCGACGTTGGTGACGAAGTCGGCAGCGGCGGGCTGGCCGGGCAGGCCGTCGAACTCGATGCGGGCCAGAGTGGAGCCTTCGGTGAACAGCAGGACGCTCACCGACTTCTTGCCGTCCGGGGAGTTGCCGGCGACCACCGTGCCGCCGGTGCCCACGATGGAGGGCTGCGGCGGGCCCGGGGTGACGGCCTTCTGCAGGCTGGCCTGGGCCTCGGCGAGGGCCGAGGGGCCGGCGGCAGGGTTGTCGAGGGCGACCAGCAGGATGCTGACGGCCTTGGTCTGCTCCTCGTTGACGAACAGCACCTCGGCGCCGGGCCGGCTGTCGGGGTTGGGGGTCGGCGGCTGGTCGACGAAAGCGTCGCCGGTCGCGGAGATGTCGCCGGCCTGCAACAGCAGTCGGGTGTAGTCGACCGCGGCGGCCGCGGGCTTGGTCTTCGTGGTGGTGGTCGCGCTCACTCCGGGTAGTGCGGGGGCCGATGCGGCGGGACTGCTTGTGTTGAGGCCGGATTCGTTGTCGCAGGCCGTCGCCCCGAGGGCGACCGCGGCGATCATCCCGAGCGCGGCGAAGCGGGTGGCGTGTTGTCGTTTCATCTCCGTCGAGCCTGTCGACTTCTGGTCTGAGACGCAAGTGAATACGGGTGGCGTGTGACGAACTCGTGACGGCGGGTGCTCAGCGTTCGTGACATGGTTCCCGACATCGTTTCCAGAGCAACGAATGTGCCTCTGAGCACTCGATTTGGAAGCACTGGTCGACGTTGGGTAACGTTGCGTTCACCGACGCGGGGTGGAGCAGCTCGGTAGCTCGCTGGGCTCATAACCCAGAGGTCGCAGGTTCGAATCCTGTCCCCGCTACCAGCGAAAATGGCCCTCAGAGACCTCTCTGAGGGCCATTTTCATGCCATTTGGGAACATATTTGGGAACATAAGGCTGTCTAACTACCAGTCTGGAGCTGCCCAAAGGGTGGTCAACGAGCGTTGAATTAGTGGTCTTGGGCCGCAGAATGGTTGTTTGCTAGGACGGGGGGCGGTGCCCGCTGGCGTGAAACTGGCGAAGAGATGGAGCCCCGTCTCCGTGTAGCTCGTCGGCGACTGCCTCGAATCGTCCCGTCATCACCAGCAGTAGCGCCTCAGCCGTGCCGAGCACCGCAGGTCCGTGTCCTGCAGACCAATTCATGTCTGTGGCGACAAGCTGGACGCCGCGTGTGCGACGCGCGCCGCCGATTACCGGACTCATGCGTGCGAAGTTCAGCGAGACGCGAAGCCGATCCTGTGGGACCGTCCGCAGAACTCCCAGCGGACGGCGAATGTCTTGCTGGTGGATCAGGCACTCTATGAGCGCCACACGGCCGTCATAGAGGGCGCCGGCTCCAGAAGGTTCCGCGCCGCGACGCATCTGTCCGACGGTCTGGTCCAGTGACTGGGCGCCGATCCGGTCCAGCGCGCGAGCATTGAGTCGATCGACGTTCCAGCGACTGCGGACCATGTCGATGAACAGGCCGCTCCGCGTTTGATCGAGGTACGTAATCGTGTGTGTGACGACGTCCCGCACGGTCCATCCCGCGCACAGGCTTGGCGTGTCCCACTGTTGCGGCGTCAAAGTGTCCAAGAGGTCCGCAAGCTCCACTCGCTCCTGCTGGGCGAGCGCGCGGACAGTCGACACACTCACAGTTTCAGGGGCCGACCCGAAGCAGGCCGAGGCGGATCCCCGATTTTGCAGTTATGGATGTCGCTTGGCCGGGGCGATAGCGCTGACTTCAGGCTGTCAGTTCGACGGTGTCATCGCCGAACTCTGCGACGATGCGCAGCTGCCCACCCAGCGCAGCGACATACGCCTGAAGCGTCCCCAATTCGGTATGCGACAGGTCGCCGCTCTCCAGCTTCGACACACGGGCCTGAGAGACGCCCATCAAGGCCGCAACGTCTGCTTGGCGGGAGTGGCCCAGCGCCTTGCGGATCTCGGCCAGACGGTGCGCCTGGACGGCCTCACGCATCTCCTCACGCGCAGCGCCGGCCCGCTCGGCATCGAGTGCACCCTGCGCGATCGCATCCGCGCGAATGTCTCGCCAGTTGCGCGCCATGGTCATCACCTTCCGAGCTCGGTCGCCAGCCAGCTGTCGAAGCGTGCGTCCGCGATCGGAATGTTCCTGTCGTACCAGCGCTTCCAATCGCCTGCCTTATCGCCGCCCAGGAGCAGGATCGCCTGCCGGGCCGGGTCGAAGATGAACAGGACGCGGATGCTGGTGCTGGCCGGGCGCAGCTCCTTCATGCTGTGAAACTTCGAGCCGTTCACCTTGTCGACGATCGGCCGGCCCAGTGTCGGCCCCTCCAGCTCCAGCAGGTCGATGGCACCGGTGACCGCCGCCATCTCGTCACTGTCGAGCGAGAAGAACCACTGTTCGACCTCGTCGAGCAGAATCACGTCCCAACGCTTCGACACCAGTATAACCTCTACGTTATATCGTGTGGCGGCAGATTCGCCGGAGCATCGTCGCCGTCGGCCCAGCTGTCGCCGAGCAGGAACGCGGCGGCTTGCTCGGCCGCTTCGCTGTCGTCGTTGTCTAGCACGTGAGCATAGGTCTCCAGGAAGAAGCCGATGTTCGCGTGGCCGATGCGCTCGCTGACGATCTTGGGACTCACCCCGGCCCGCAGCGCGCCGGTGGCGTACGTGTGGCGCAGATCGTGAAACGTGATGCGGGACAACCCAGCCCTGGCCGTCAGACGTTCGAAGCGCTGGCGGATCGAATCTGGGTGTGGAGGACGTCCGTCGGGGTAGGTGAACACGAAGTCACCCGGGTGGTAGGCGGCGCCGAAGAACTCCCGCTCGGTGTCCTGGTGGGCGCGCCAGCGCCGCAGGGCACCGACTGTCGTCTTGTCGATGGAGATGGTTTGGTCGGCGTTGCGGGTCTTTCCGCCCGCCTTGTCCACGACTTGTCCGCCGACGACCACCCGGTTGTCGTGCACGGTCACCTTTCCGGCGTCTAAATCGACCGCCGACCATTTGAGTCCGCAGATCTGGCCACGTCGGATTCCGGTGGTCAACTCCAGGAGGAACAGTGCGGCGAAGCGGTCTTCGCGTGCCGAGGCCAGGAAGGTCCGGATCTCCTCGGGTTTCCACACCTGCCGGCGGGTGCGTGGGTTGCGTGGCGGTTTGACGTTGCTCGCCGGGTTCTCGGAGATGTATTTCCAGGCGACGGCATCGGCGAGTGCCCGGTGCAGGAACGAATGAATGTTGCGGACGGTCTTGGGTGCCAGGCCTTGCGTGAGGGTCCGGGGTGTCAGGCCCGCCTTGTAGCGTCGGACGGCGTCACGCGCGGCGTGGATGGAGGTGCCGCACGCCGTGGACAGCTCGCGAGGTGTCGGTGGCGGCTTGCCGCTGGCGATCAGCTTCGCCCAGTGGGTGTACATCACCGCGTCGTTGTTCGGTTTCACCCGGCCCTTGGCGAGCAGCATTGCGTAAAACTGCAGCAGCACTGGCTCATTGAGCGCCTGAAGCCGCTCGCCGCCGATGTGGGGGATGACGTACCACCGGGCATAGTCGCTCCAGCTGCGCCACGTGGAGGCGTCAAGCGCCGGTTGCACCGCAGTCAGCCAGTCGGTGACGAACTCACCCACGGTCTGTTGCGACGGCCGCACGATCCGATTGCGGTCGGCATCGCGCATTGCCTCGCGGCAGGCCTCCCATGCTTCGCGCTCGGTGTCGTGGCCACCCTTGGTCACCCACGGGAACTGGCCGGTCGAGGGATCGCGCTGCGGCATTCGAAACTTGTAGTACCACTTCGCGCCCCGCCGATATACCGAGCCCTTCATCACTCTCCCAAGTCGCGCAGGCCTGCGGTTACCACGTAGATGCGTCCGCCGAGCCGACGGACTGGCAGCTCGCCAGACTGGACGAGCCGGTAGGCCGCGGCACGACTGATTCCCAGAAGCTTCGCCGCGTGCGGTACCGCGAGGAGCAGGGGAAGATCGCTGAACACGTTATCTTCCAATGTAATTCACCACCTCTCACTGTGCCGATCGATTGACCAAGAACGCTGCCAACTGTGGATGGCGCGCGAGTTGGTGACGGGCCGCGGTCGAGCGGTCGCCATGTCGCTGGCACCGAGTCGGCGAGCGCCACCACCGTGGCGTGAAGACGACCCCGCAGTCACCGGCATAACTGACAGCTAAATGCGCTCCACACCACTATGCGACGGTGGATTGAAATTAATCCGCGGTTGCGGGCTCAGAAGTTTGGCGCGGCCGTATGCCAGCGTCACCGTTTCGCTTCCCCGGGCTTGAGGCCGCGGCAGTCACGGCGCGCTGGGCTACGTCGCGGCCGCCCGGCCCGGCGCTACCTGCACTCCACCGATGGACATGGCATCCGCCGTGGACCTTGGATCGGATATTGGCGGGTCAGCAATTCGGAGCATGCGCCGAACCGGTTTGTGCCACTGTCAGCCTGTACACCGACCGGCGGGGCAAGCCGCCCACGCGCAGTGAGGGAGCAAAGCATGGCTCGTAGGGTCAAAACGTCGCCCGAACTCATCGGTGGAGACGTCGAGGACGGGTACGGAAAGATCGCCGACGTCTTCCGCCGCAACATCAGCAGCGGTCAGGAGGTCGGTGCCGCTTTCGCTGTGTACCGGGAGGGCCGTAAAGTCGTCGATCTTTGGGGTGGCTACTGTAACGGCAACACCAAAGCGCGGTGGGAGCAGGACACCCTCGTCAACGTGTTCTCGACCACGAAAGGCATTGCCTCGCTGGCTGTCGCGGTCGCTGTCTCTCGTGGACTGCTCTCGTATGACGCAAAAGTGGCCGACTACTGGCCGGAGTTCGCGCAGGGCGGCAAAGACGAGGTCACCGTGCGCCAACTTCTGTCACACCAAGCTGGGCTATCCGCCATTGACCCGCCGCTGGCGCTGGGCGACCTGGCCGACCCAATCACAATGTCAGCGAAGCTTGCGGCGCAAGCGCCCGCGTGGGCTCCGGGGACACGGCATGGTTACCACGTTGTCACGCTCGGCTGGTATGAAGGCGAGCTAATCCGCCGCACCGACCCTGCAGGCCGGTCGTTAGGCCAGTTCCTCGCCGACGAGATCATCAAACCACTCGGGTTGGACTTCTACATCGGATTGCCCGCGTCGGTTAACCGTGACCGCGTGGCACACCTGCATGCCTGGTCGAGGGCCCAGCTGCTATTGCATCTCAACAGGTGGCCGCCCCGCTTTGTGCTCGCCCTATTCAATCCGTTGAGCCTGGAGGCCCGGTCCTCGCTTATCGCCAAAGGCATCACAGGGCCCGCACAGTTCAACCGCGACGAGCTGCGGGTGGTCGAGATGCCCGCATCCAACGGCACCGGTACCGCACGGTCAATCGCGAAGTTATACGGCAGCGCCGCCACCGACGGTTCTGAGATCGGTTTAACGCCAGGAATTCTTGAGGCGTTGAAGAAGCCGGCGTTACCACCGGTACATGGATCGCGCGATAGGGTTCTGCACGTCGACACCTCGTTCTCCCTTGGCTTTGCCAAGCCGGCGCCTCTATCTTTCTTCGGTTCATCCGATAACGCGTTTGGGACTCCAGGAATGGGCGGCTCGTTCGGATTCGCGGATCCAGACACCGGCATCGGATCCGCGTACGTGATGAATAAGTTGGGGTTCCACCCGATTAGCGATCCAAGAGAACTCGCGCTCCGCCGTGTCCTGTTCCACGACATTCTCGGAACCAGGCCCCAAAGCTGACCTTCGCATCACATTCTCGGAGACCCCGTTGCGTGCGTATCCGGAAGACGGGATACCACCATGTGCAGGATCGATTTCAGGTTGAATACCGCTATGCCAGCCCGTTCTTTCGACGATGCGAATGTCGTTTATCGCGCGATGCGCGCCGTGGCGGTCACGAAGGCGGGCCGAGTTGTCTTCCGGCCGACGGCACACCACCTGGATCAGATCGTTAGCAAGCTCACCGGCGGTAAGCGCAGCTTCGCCGGGATCGCGGCCGGTCTGCCGACGGTCATCCTCACCACCACTGGCGCCAAGTCCGGAAAGCCCCGCACCGTAGCGCTTTTAGGCATTCCGCATCCCGAGGGCGTAGCGGTAGTCGCGAGCAATTATGGCGCTGCTAATCACCCGAGTTGGTACCACAATCTCAAGGCCGACCCGGGGGCCACAGTGACGATGGACGGGGATACCTGGGACACCACCGCCCGCCTAGCCACACCCGCTGAGCGCGAAGAGATTTGGGCGAGGGGCATCGAAATCTTCCCCGGCCTGACTAAGGAGCAGACGTGGGCCGGCGACCGCCACATCGAGGCTTTTGTCCTGAAGCGACCCTGAGGAACATGGGGCGGCCCACGCGCGTCGCGACATGCTGGGGAGGACGATGTCGTGGATTGCTCCGCCGTTAGATGCCGGGTGCTTGGGGTTGGTTGCTCGGATGTTTGTGCCAGTCGCAGCTGGTCAGTTGGGCGGACAGTTCCCACAGCCGACGGGCCATCGCCGGGTCGCGAGCGATCTTGCGTGGCTGGGTCACCCGAGGTTTGCCCCACTGGTTGAAGCGGGGCGCGAGATAGGTTCCGCTGGGCAGGGCCGTCGTGACCGCCTGGAGCGTGGCTCGCGCGGCGTTGGGCGGGCTCTGTCCGAGATGCCCGAGCAGGTGCTCACCCAGCCAGTGCAACCCGCCGGTGCTGTCTCGGGTGATGTCGCTCGCCGCCATCCCCGGATCGGAGGCATAGGCCCGCACGCCGCGCCGGGCCAACTCGTTGATAAAGAGCATGTTGGCCAGCTTGGATTGCGCATAGGCCGCCCACATTGAGTACTCGCGGGTCTGCCAGTTCAGGTCGTCGAGATGGATGCGGCCCAAGACATACAGCGCGCTGCTGACTGAGATCACCCGGTCGGTGATCTTGTCGCCCAGCTCGCACGTCAACGCGAAGTGGCCGAGGTGGTTTGTTCCCATATGCGCCTCGAAACCATCGGCGGTGCGGGTCAGCGGCAGACCCAAAACGCCGGCGTTGTTCACCAGAACATCAACGGTTTCCACGGAGTCGGCGAAGGCACGCACACTGCTCAGGTCTGCCAGATCAAGGTGGCGCACCTCGATGTCACCCGACATCTCGGCGGCGGCGCGTTCGCCCTTTGGGATGGTTCGACAGGCGATCACCACGCTGTGACCGGCGGCGGCGAGAGCGGCGGCGGTCGCCTTACCGATACCGCTGTTGCCGCCGGTCACGATGATCCTCATTCGATGAAGCCCTCACCTCTCGCGTCGCGCTCGACTATCCCACCTCGTCGGGTTAACGGCGCGAGTGTTCGACTACTCGATGGTGCCTGCCACCAACCCGCGCACGGGGTGCCCATCAACTTCCGTCCGGGACGCCGCGATCAAGGCGAGATCTACCAGCCTGCGATGCGTGGGCGTGAGCGCAGTAGGCGGCCTCGTGTTCCTCGGCGGGACGTCGTCGAGCACGCCGTGCAGGCGGCGGGTCTTGTACCAGGGGACCCATTCCATCGTGGCGTACTCCACCTCGTCGAGGTCTCCAGTGGCCGGAATTGAAACGGGCTGTCCGATCTGATCGCCTAGGTCTTTCGACAGCCCGACCATCGTCTCCGGGAGGGCGTCATCGTAGGCGCCGACCGAGCCGTATCTGCGCCGCCAGTGTCACCACGTTGCGCGGTGCACGGTGGACCGCTCACCCACGCCTCGTAGCCGATTCGATGCACTAACGCTTGACCGGCCCGCTGTGTTGGGCGTGGCGGCAGCCACCCACGCCTACTGCGACCCCTGCCCAATTGCTTTCTTGCTACGTCTCTGTAGTCTCAACCACCTCGCCACGTTCCTCTGGTCATCTCTGCGTCTCTAAATGTGTTGCTGTACAGAGCAACTCACTGCGACTCACCCATTTTTCCTATGGCACATTTGCACAAGGGTGTGCGAGATTGGCAGTAGCGAACGTTGCGTTCGCCGCCCGGCGGTATTAAGCCCCGGGAGATCTCAAGCCCGGGCGGTGATCGACATGCTCATGATTGCCAAGCTGTCAGCCTGGTCGATCAACTACTACAACGACACCGCGCGCGCCGCGGTCGACGCTCAGAAGGCCGGCGGCGGACTGGGGGAGTACTACTCCGAACACGACACCCGCACCCCAGTCTGGTTGTGCGCCGGCGATACCCGCCGCGCGGCCGAACTCGTTGGATTGTCGGACCGCGAACGCGTGGGCGGAGGGGCCGATCCAGACGTCGTCGAGAACTGGCTGTTCGGAGGTGAAGCACCCAACGGTGCATCCGGTCGAGGGTTCCGAAACGGGAGCGTGCATGGCTTCGATCTAACGTTCTGCGCGCCGAAGTCGGTGTCGCTGATCCGCGCAATCCGAGCCGACGATGTCGCCGATAAAGCGATCGCGGACGCGCACGCGACCGCGATCGCGGAGGCGATGGAATACCTTGCGACCCATGCCGGATACACGCGCGTGCACAACCCTGCGACGGGGGAGAAGGACCTCGTTCGGCTTCCCGGCTTGGTGGCGATTGCCTATCAGCACGAGACCTCCCGGACAGGTGATCCGCACCTGCACACTCACGTCATCGTGCCCAACCGCCAAGCCCGCGGCGACGGTCGATTGGTGTCGATCGATGGCACGTCTCTGTACCACGAAGCGAAGGCCGCCGGAGTCATCTACCAAGCGACGCTACGCCGCGAACTGCACCGGTCGTTGGGGTACGAATGGCTGCCCGTCGACCCGTCAACCGGCATGGCCGAAGTCGCCGGCATCGACCCGAACAGCATCGCCGCGTGGTCGCAGCGGTCTTCCCAATTGCGCGAATGGGCAGCCGGAAATCTTGAGGTGAACGAGAGCCGCGAGCCGACGGCATCCCAGCTTGCGGCGGCTCAAAAAGCCACCCGCCCAGGCAAGCCCGAACAACTCGGCTGGATGGAACTGCGGGCCGGATGGCGCGCCGACGAACGCGGTCTAGGCATCGATTCGGCGCCGCATCGCCGGGCGCGCCGCGACCGGCTCGTTGCGAGCGGGCCGCGGTTCGATCGGCACCGGATCGCCGATGCTGCTGCCACGATCGAGAAGGCCGCGTTCACCCGTGCCGACCTCATCGAAGTCATCGGAGCCCAACTCCCGGTCGATACCGCACGCTCGCCACGTGAGCTGGTGGAGGAAGCCGTCGACGAAATCGCGGTGCGCCTGACCGCCCCGCGCGAAGCGCATCAAAGGGAGGGGCATGAGCGGTTCACTCTAGATCTGATCCTGGCCGAGGAAGCCGCTGTGCTGGACCTGGTTGACGCCCAAGACCCTCGGTCAATTCTGTGGGGTCTGCCGGACGACATTGACGGGTTATCGCCGGATCAACAACGTGCAGTGGTGAATATCGCCGTCTCGCCGTGGTTGGTGCAACCGCTGAGCGCACCGGCCGGTGCAGGCAAGACCACCTCCATGCGCGCACTGGCGGCGATGGCGCGCCGCCGCCGCGATAGCCGGGTCATTGTTTTGGCGCCAACGGGCAATGCCGTCGACGTCGCGGTCCTTGAAGGCGCCGGCGACGTCGGCTACACCATCGCCAAAGCGCTGCAGGACATCGAGAATGGCCGCCTGACTTTGGACCCACGGGACTTGGTCATCGTCGATGAGGCAGGGATGGTCGGCACCGACGACCTATGCCGCCTGCTGACCACCACCACGAGCGCTGGGATCAAGACCGTGTTGGTCGGCGATCAACACCAGCTCGCCCCCGTCAAGGCCCGCGGCGGCATGTTCGCCCAACTCTGCACCGACCTGCCCTGGACGCAAAAGTTGTCCGAGGTGTGGCGCATGCGCGACCCCCAGGAGCGCAGCGCCTCACTAGCGTTGCGCGACGGAGGACCGGCCCCGGTACGCCGAGCGATCGAGTGGTATCGCAAAAACGACCGACTTCAAGCGGGCGACGAAATCGCCATGGCGAGTGCAGCTTTAGCTGCCTACCGGCGTGACATCGCGGCCGGGAAAGACAGCTTGCTCGTGTGCGACACCAAGGAGATGGCCGACGCGCTGAATCATCGCATCCACAACGAGACCATCGATCCGCAAGCGCCGACTGTGACCGCGGCTCGCGGACACCAAATTGGTGTCGGAGATCTGATCATCAGCCGCCGCAACGACCCCACCATCAGCGTCTTGCACCCGACCGAAAAGACCGGACATGCCGACCCAGTACGAAATGGGAACCGCTGGCGCGTATACGCCATCGACCCGGACAACCACCGCATCGCCGCCCGCCGCATCAACGACGGCGCCCGCACCGTCTTCACCGGCGACTACCTCCGCGACCACATCACCCACGGCTACGCCATCACCGTCCATTCCGCACAGGGCGCCACCACGGACACCACCCACGCCGTGCTGAGGGAAAACACCACCCGCGCACTCTTCTACGTCGCCATGAGTCGAGGACGCAATGCCAACACTGCGTACCTCACCGAGCAGCTCGGAGGCGACAAGCAGACAAGCCACCACTCGCAAGTCGAGCTGGGCAACGCCTCGCCTGACACGAGTCGACATGCCGCCCAACTGGTTCGCGGAGTCGTTGCCAACGACAGAGAGCAACCCCGCACTGCTCATTACATCGCAGCGCAGACGCCTGGCGACTCGGCGGGTTCGGACCCCGTTTCTGCACTACAGTCTCGACGGCTTCGACAGATCACTGACCGCAAGACTGCTCTGCAGGACTGGCAGCGCGGGCATTCGGGCGTCACGGACAAGGTACGTCGGGGGAAAAGCCAGAGCTGGCAAGCGGGAGTCGAAGGCGGAGTGGAACTCTAACCTGGCGTCCGAATAAGGACCCAGCAGTAGTCTCCTCATCCGTCGACAGTGTCGCGTCCATCCACTGTGATCTCCCACCATCGCCTCGCCGTCGGCGACAAGCTCCCGTGCGCGCAAGACGATGGCTCCGCAGAGGAAATGTGACCGTTCTTCATTGCTTGCTATCTAGCGGTTGAGGGCTACACGCAAGCGACGTGCTCTCTCCTTGAAAGCGTTCTCTCCGCCTTCCAGAATCTTGCACACGCGCTCCCGGATGGCCGAGTCTTCCAGCCCGCCACTGATATACGTGAACTCGGGCGGCTGGCCGCCGCCGTGCTTTGTGCACGACGCGACGATCACCTGGTCGACGTCGGCGTTCACCACCAGGTTGGCGTTATGGGTGACGATGATGACTTGGCGTCGCTGCCGAGCATCACGGAACAGCGCCACCAGTTCGGTATACACCGACTGGGGATCGAGGTTCTCCTCTGGCTGGTCGACTATCAGCGGGCGGGCGTCCTCCACATCGAGCGCCAGGTAGAGCAGCAACAGGACGATCCCACGTGTGCCCGGCGAGAGCTGAGTGATCGAGACGCCTTCGTACTCGATGCTGTAGTGCACATGGATGTGGTCGGTTGAGTACTGGCGGCGCGCAAGATCGACGATCCACTGCTCGTACTCGGCGGCCTCTCGGTCGACGGACGATTGATCGAGCAAAGCTTGGTTGTACCTGTTTCTGAACGCTTCCATCGCCGTTGCCGCCTCTGCCGCGGTGCCGGTCTGCCAGGCCGGTAGGAGGTCCTCTTTGGCAATTTCCGCCAACGCTCCGCGCCCGCGGAACTCGCCATTCTTGCGGAGGTCAAGTAGGGCTTCGATGTCATGCGCCCACTTGTCGACATCGACGCTGCGAACGACCTTCAAGCGCAACTTGTTAGCGGAGTTGGAGGCGCCTTGCAGCTTGGCGTCTAGCGGGGCGTACAGGTCGGCCAGGATGTTGCACTGTTCGGTAATGAGCTCGAAGAAGCGCTCATAGAGCTTGGCGCGCTCGGCCAATATGCCCTCAAGGCGTGCGGGACTCTGTTCTGCGCGGGCCTGGTCTTCCTCCAGTTGGGTGCGACGCGCTTCGTGCGTCGCCTGCAGCTTGGCGAGCTGCTGGAGGCGCTGCGCGTTCTTTTGGTCCGTGCCGATCTGCTCGCCGACGTTCTTTTGCTCGGCGCGTAGCGCCTCCAGAGAACATGCGCCGAGCTCTTCGACTGTCATAGCGATCGTCGGCGTCGCGCTCGCCTGATCGGTGGCGACCTTGATCAAGGCGGACTGCTCGTCTTGCTTCGCTGTGAGCATAGTGGTCGGGTCGTCGGCGAACGACGGGAGCAGTTTTGCCCACTCTTCTTTCGTCAGCAGCGCTTCACCGTGCGCACGCTGCATATCGGATACGGCCTGTGGAAACACCTGCGTCTTATAGCGCTCGGCCTCAATCTGCAGCTTCGTGAACGCCTGCCGTTTGCGCGTCAGGCCCTGGATGGTCGTTTCGCGGGTGCTGATGACGGTCGTCAGGCGGCTGT
Organism: Mycolicibacterium rhodesiae; assembly: GCF_002086695.1. Classification (GTDB taxonomy): domain Bacteria; phylum Actinomycetota; class Actinomycetes; order Mycobacteriales; family Mycobacteriaceae; genus Mycobacterium; species Mycobacterium rhodesiae. The sequence goes on along the minus strand of NZ_MVIH01000010.1, from coordinate 115,347 downwards.
AGTACTCGGCGCGTTCCTTGCCACCAGGCTTGATGAGCTGCTTACGCGCCGCGTCGACCTTCGACAGCTCTTCCTTGATCTTCTGCAGATCCTTGGTGATGCCAGCGCGGCGCATGTACCAGTTCCGCTCTGCGAGCAGATCCTGCGAGAGCCGATCAAGTCGCTGGTTGAGTGACTGGACCGCCAGCTGCGTTTCACTGCTACGGAGCTGCACCAGCGCGTTAAAGCTATCCGCCCCCAGGCGCGACTCAGGTGGGTGGGCCTGGAAGACTACCCGCTTGATCTCGTCGAGTAGCTCGTCGCTCTCCGCTACCGATGAGCACAAGCGGTCTACGAACTGCTGGGTGAGGTAGTGGACTTCGGCGTAGTCCGATGGCGCTTGATCCAGTCGGCGATCCGACTCGGCGCCGTCACTCCAGGCAGCTCTCACGGTCGCGGAACCGAGATACGGTCTCGCTCGAATTAAGAATGATTGTTCGCCCTCGATCGGGTGGGGACTGTCTCCAGCGTGCGCGATGAGGTCAGCAAGGGCGGTCTTCCCAGAGCCCCGCGCACCAATTATCGCCACCATGCCCTCGTTGATCGGTTGTGGATGTTTTGTCAACCATGGCAACGTCGGCGTCGCAACAGACACGATGCTGTACGGAGTATCGGTTTCGGGCGGCGTTGGTCCGATGTGGACGCGTGTGCGCGGTTCCAGGCAAGCCTGCCGCAGCGCCTCGAAGGTTGCGCTGCCCTTGATCCAGCAGCGCCGATCCTGGTCAGGCTGAGCAACTTTGGCGAGCGAATGCGCGTCTGACCCATGCAGGCACGGTTTGGGTCCGCCGTATTTCTTGTCCAGATCCTCAACTGATAGCACTCCAGCACCGCGCCAAAACTCGATGTTTTTCGGCGTTGCTGTGAAGATGATCTGAGCGAACGCCTCGATCTCTTTTCGAGTCGCGGCGAAGCTGGCAGTCTCGTCCTGCAATCCTGCGGTGCCGTCATTCGAGCTGCCAGCTACCGCGATTAGGACGTTGTTCTGCGCCCACTCTGTGCCGTCGTACAGCGCGCGCAATTGATCGAAGTTGACCTTGAATTGGTTGACGCCAGCCCGCAGCGCTGCCTCGTCGTCCTGGATGGATGCGTCGTGCGCATAGCCCAGCCGGCGCAGGTCGTCAGGAGTGCAGCAGTAAGTGTCCTTGGCGAACGTGAACGTGAGCTTTGAAAGGAAGCGATTGATCTGTTGGACGTGCTCGGGGTCGTCCGGCGATACCAGGAGGTGCATGTTCACCGGTTTCCCGGCCTTGGTTTCGATGCCCAAACGAATCTCAATGTTGCAGAAGAGCAAGCCGACATTGGGCAGCCTGCCGGCGTCCTTCGCGGCTAGCACTTCTTCGTAGCGCCGAGTGAGCAAGTAGTCAGTGATCCCGAGCGACTCAACGCCCGGATCGGCGGCTTCGACAGCGTCCAGGTACTGCTCCATCGACGTGGAGCCGAACCGATCTTCCATGGCGGTACCGGGTGTGTGGATGTGTGGCTCCCAGCGACGCCAAACAGCGCCCCGGGGGTCAAGTCCTCCGCTGGTTTGAATCATGATGAGGGCTCTTGTAACCGTCCGCCATCACGGAGAACTAGGGGCTGAACAGCAGCGAGGAGCGTCTGCGTAAGAGCGGCGAAGCTGGGGGCGACGGTCCGATCTCCCGCCGCGGCACCCTCGGCGAGCGAGGGTAAAACAGAGCTGCGGGCCGTCCCTGCTTGCTCCAGGAACTTCAACGCCCGCAGGCTGATTACCCTCGCGTCGTCATCCGCAAGGTGGCGACGCAGGCCTGTGACCAGATCCGCCGTTTCCACGGCTTGGAGTAGTCGCAGCATGTCGAGTGCGTCCTTCTCCTTCACGCGGTTTGCCGCCGTTCTTGCGTCGACCAGTCGATCCTCGATCTTGATGGCCTTCGCGACCAATAGGGCTGCTGGTCCAGCGACGTTGACCTCGACTCGACGGTGATCGCTGGGATCAAGAGCGCGCAGCGTTTGTGAAGCATGGTCAACGACAGCTGGTTCCAGCCCAGGGGTGATTCGGGCGGCCCATTCGCCGTGGCCTGGCAGCCGTGCTGCGCGCGCCTTTTTCTTGGTGCGGCCAGATTGGGACGGAGTGACCATGATGTCGACGGCGACTTCGCCTGCCCCCAGCCAGCTTCCGGGGTTAGGTCCCGGTTTGAACTCCGCGTTCGTCAGAGCAGTGGTGATTTCGGGTTCCTCTTCCAACGCCACAACGTTGAGTGCGAGGTCACCGTCGGTGGTCATCGGCTGCTCGACGAAATCGCCCGCCCCGGTATGCGTGTATATCGCCTGAGCCCCGACCACAATGATGGCTGGCAGGTGGTCGCCAAGCGCCTGCAGGGCATCAAGCAGCACTGCGCGCGCTGCGACATACTCTGCCGGATAACCTGTTTCACTCGCGCCAGGCATCATCGTCCCTCGCTAGCACGTCGATGAGCTGCTCGGCTTCCTGGGCCAGCCGGCCCCTCGGCAGGGTCAGCAGATCCGCAAGTACCTGCCCGATCGGCGCGATCCGCAGTCCTGACGCGGAGGTTTCGGCCTCCCCGAGCAGCGTCCGATCTCGCGGCGCTGTAATTAGGACATTGCTTGTGGCTCGGTCGCTTCGCACGAGTTGGAGGTTGCCGGCCGTAGCCGTGATGTCGCTGCTATAGAGGGTGAGCAAACTCAGCGGCACAACGGGTGTGATGCCGGAGGGCAGGTATTCGCGCGCTGCCGCGGAGCCCGTGACGGTGACGACGTCGCTGCTGCCTCGAATCTGGTCGAGAGTGCGCGTTATGCCTCGCGGGGCGATGTAGTCAAGCACGACGCCGTTTCCGTTGAGGAAGCTGTAGTCGGCGGTCCACCGATCCAGGAGTGTGCGCTTGCGCACACGGGTGATCGTGCCCTCTTCGGATCGCTCGATGGCACCAGCGTCCACCAATGTGGGCATCAATTTAGAGACCGCGGCCGAGCTGCTCGACGACAGCGACGCTAGCTCACGTACCCCCACCGGGGGGTGGCCTTCCAGGAGATGCCGAATTACGCGCGCAGTGGCGGGGCCTGTGAGGCGCATGGTGGCCGCGGACTCACGAGGCCGTGGCGGCTTGGCGGCACCCTCGAGGCGGATCAGAACTACAGGATCTGATGACGTCAAGCTGACCCAACCGGTCGTATCTAGGTAGCTGATCCCCGCTTCTTCCAATTCACGCCGCAACGGCGGGCTGGCGTACTCGGTGATAAGCAGCAGCTTTGCGTTGTCCATTGGCGCCATCGCTCGCAACTGCCTAACTACATCGTGGACCGACGGACGCGGGGTGCTTTTCGCCTCGATGAGAAAGGTTGCTTCGGTGCGGTCGGCGCTGGTCAGGGTGAGCATGGCGTCATGACGTTGCGGCGCCGCTGGCTGGACGATGGCCTCCACATCCCAGTCCTCCGGTAGCCTGGCGCGCAAAGCTTCGACGGCTACCCTCACGAGCTCCGTTTCTGCTATCGAAGCGTTTCGCGCCATGAGAAACATGATAATTTACGAAACACCAGAGGGCAATGCCGCCAGTCTTGGTATTGGTCCTGCCGTCGGTGTCCTCCAGTATCGAACCGCGTGCGACACGCAGCCGCAGGGTGCACTGAAGCGTCGCGGCGTGGGGGTAGCGTCCGACCCAGGACTGTGACGAAACCCCGACCGGGGTTCGGCCCGCCAGTCGGGGGTTCTCGTCGATCTGCATTTGGTCGATGCGCTGTTGACGGTAACACCAGACGATCCGCTTCCTTTAGGGAACGCCGGGTGGCGAGGCGGCGACTTCGATCACATCCGGTAAGGAAAATGATGGCGCCACAGGACGAGCCGGTGCGCACCGACGAGACCCAAAAACGGTTGCTGGACTGGACGACAGGCCAGGCTCCATCGGAGCGGCTCGCCGCCCAGGTGCTCCTCGCCGCGGGGTACGAGGACGTCGACCCGTCGCATCCGCTCGGCGGCCCGGACGGCGGCCGGGACGGCGAGTGCACGCGCGACGGCGTGCGAGGAGTCTGGGCGGTCTACTTCTCTCGCGGCCAGGACAGGACGCTCACCAAACTCAAAAACAAGCTGAAGGCGGACATCAAGGCCGCGGCAAAGCACAACCCAAAGTTTTTGGTATTCGTCACCAACCAAGAGGTCCGGGTCTCCGAGCGCGACGCGCTGCGTGAGCTCGGCGTCGACTTCGAGATCGAGCTGTTCCACAACGAAAGGATCGCCGCGATCCTGGACCAGTCGCACTTGGCCCAGGTGCGGCAACAGTTCCTCGGCATCCCAGCGATCGCCGTCGCACCGCTGGACGTCCACGTCACGGTGGACAGTTCCGCACTTGCATTCACCGACCACGACAGGCTCCGCGACACGTTCGTGGCGATGCGAGAGGACCAGATCCGAGAGCGTTCCGAAGAGGGCCACGAGCGGGTGCGCAAGGAAGAGGAAGCGCGGGCGATCGAGAGGGCGGCCCGCGAACGCGAGGCGCAAGCTCGTGCGGCCGCGGAGGGTCGTCCCTACCTGGCTGGGCTCAGCGGCATCATGGACAGCTTCGCGCTGAGGAACCCGATCATGGCAGGCCTCGCGACACCGACCGTGGCGGACATATTCCCGAACGGCATCCCCGGTATGTATGGCAGCAAGCCGCCGAAGCCGCCGGAACCGTTGAGCGAGGAGCAAATTCAGGCGAAGGTCGAAAAATATCGTCGGAAACTCGACAAGCGGTGGCCGTCCTGCCGCGACTATCTCGCAAGTGTCGCGTTCCCAGCCCTTCGCTTCCGCATACGTAACGCCGCCGAGGTGTTCCTCAAAGAGGTCGAAGTCATCGTGACGTTCCACGGTGCGCGCGGCGTTTCGCACAGGGGATTGCAGGCATACGAGTTCAACAAGGTCGAGAACCCCAAGTGGTCACCGCCCGCGGGCTCTTACGGCATCACCACCGCATATGCCGAACCGTTTGAGTTGGCGCGGCCGCGTGACTACCCGATCGAGTGGCGGCACAATGACGATGGTGACCTCGAAGTGGTCGTTACGCTCCCGCAACTGCGGCCCCATCCGGAATGGCGCAGCGACCGGTTCGACGACGACGTGGTGTTGATCGTCGACCCCGAATTCGAGGGCGACGAAATCACCGTGTCGTACACCGTCACGGCGAACCCGTACGGCAAGCACCTCGTCGGTGAACCGTTCACCGTCCCCGTCGAGCGGCGTTCCATGTACGAGGTGTTGAAGACCACCGACGCCGCTGCGAAAAAAGATTCATAAGATGTCGGCTCTGGTCGCGCTTTTCTACATTGCTGTCCGGTAGACGGGTCTACATGATCGATAGCGACACAAGATATTTGGGCCGGTATTAGGGCCAAAATAGGGCCAAACATTCGGACCAGGCGATCTGACGGGTCCAATTTGGCCGGTCCATGAGTCTCTGACCAGTGCAAACGGAATCTTGTCAGCGGCTGAACCGCCTCACACGCGGAAGGTTCTCGCTTGGATGTCAACCCGGGCCGCCCGGGAAGTATCTCTGCTGGGGATCAAGCAGGTTCAGGCTAATCGGCACGAGGCAAGCGGGGTGACGGGAGGTCCCAGCGATCCGCTCTGTATCCCGCTCGTTTATTCAACGAGTAGGAGTCGGATCCCATGGGAATGACGACTCATGTTAAGACGCGATGTGACTCAAATCCGTTGCCTTGCAGGTAAAATAGGCACCAGTCGGTGTCGTCGAGACCCGCACGAAATGAATTGATGTTATGCGATTCACACATGTCGGCGGGTAAGTGTCGACCTTTGAATTCAGCTTCCCGGTGCTGGATTCAGCCGACGTCGCCTGCGTCGAGGCCGAAAACGTGTACGGGGGCGGACTTGCCTTTCAGCGCGTGCGATCCTCGGTCGATCAGCCCTGCTGGTCGGGTCTGAAGGGCGTGGACGGAATGCTCGGCGGCAAGGATTGTGTCGCCGGTGGTCTTGGTGAGCTGTTCGATGCGGGCGGCTACGTTTGTGGTGTCGCCTATCAAGGTGAATTCGAGGTGGCCCGCGGCGCCGATGGTTCCGGCGATCACGATGCCGGTGTTAATTCCGATGCCGATCCGAAGTTCTCCACCGAACCGCTTGGCGACCAGGCGTTGGATCGACAGGGCGGTTCGCACGGCGGCGTCGGCATGATCGGCGAGATCGTTGGGGGCGCCGAAAACAGCTAAGGCTCCGTCGCCGAGGAACTTGTTTACATGCCCACCGGCATCGACAACCGCCGGAACCACTATCTCGAACAGAGCGTTGAGGCGAGCGACAGTGTCCTCGGCGGTGTTCGCCTCGGCGAACGGGGTGAAATCGCGGATATCAATGAACATCACGGTCACCTCGCGGCGCTCACCGGTGAAGACGTCGTCACCCTGCTCCAGGAGACGTGCCGCCAGATTTGGGTCAACATATGCACCGAACGCTGTTTGAAGTCGTTGCCGCTCAGCTAATCCGGCCTGCATACGGTTGAACGACGCCGCCAACACGCCCAGGTCGTCGTCCTGAACGACCGGGAGGCGCTGGCTGTAGTCGCCGGCAGCAACACGGTTGGTTCCCTCGGCGAGGTCGCGGATTGGTGTCAACGACGGCGCGAAGGAGGTCCCGAGCGTGATCGGCACACTGAAGCCCAGCGCCAACCCGAACCCAATCACGACAATGAGCACAGGGGCCTCGCGGGCGCGATCCACTACGACTGCAACCATCGCGCCTACGACAGCGAACGTGAAAGCAACTGCCAACACGGTCAAGTTGGACCATGCGGCAAATGTCGGGCGAGAGCGGGGCAAGCTATTACCGAGCCCTGTATCGCCGACGAGAGCGACTCTCGCCGGCCGCACGGCTGCTTCCACGTAGCTGTGCACACCGGTCAGCGCCACCGAAAGTCCAAAGGTTGCACCCAATATCGCGTACTGGACCAGCCGCGACCCCGTCGCCCCAGCGATCAACCCCACGAGGAAGAACTGCAAAGCGGCGAAGAGAGGTCCGGTTACTATCCATCGGAGTCCCGCCATCCGAGTGAATACGTAAGTGGCCTCCAGCGCCCTCAGGCGGTCGACCTCAAGCCCGGCTGCCCTCCGTTCCACAAGACGGTTAACGCCCAGTCCGGGAGGAATATTGAGGTACCCCATCGCCATCATGGTGCCCACGGTCACCGCGGCCGCCTCGATATAGCGATCGGACCGTTCAAAAGCGACGATCAGAAACGACAATACGAGGGAGATCGACACCACCGCGGGGACGCTGAGCGCGTAAATCGCCCATGAATATCTCGCCCCATACCGATTCCACGCCCACTGCCAGATGCGGTCCATCCCGAAACATTAATCAGCCAGTCAGTTTGTGACCCGTAACCGCACCGGATTTGCTTCATGCCGAGTGCGACTGGAGGTCCTGCATTCTGGAACCCCAAGATTGCGAGATCGCGAAACGGAGATCCCAGAGTTATCCAACGATTGCACTTGGTTACGACCCGATGCACGTGCCCTATCGATGTCTCCTGCATCCTCGCCCGTGGGTTGCGATACGTTGTCGTCTTTTCCGGCCTGCGACCACTGGAGTTACCCCTGACGCGCGGGTGTGGAGTCACCCGACAGCCAATGTTGACGACGTTCACGAGCGCCACGGCGAAAGCCGAGCGCCAGCATCGGCCAGCACAATCCACTAGCAAAGATTGAGCCATGTTTGCCAACGCCGGACTACGTCGCCGCCCCTCGCCAGCTAACACGCAAACGCAAAGACTTCGGATTTGGGAACAAATTTGGGAACAAAACCCTCCGAAACAGTCCGAAATGGATGAGGCGCCCTGGAACGCCCCGAATTGTCGATAGCCATTTACCTGCATAAATGAGACTTAACAGACCTAGCAAACTATTGAGACGACAGCTCATAACCCAGAGGTCGCAGGTTCGAATCCTGTCCCCGCTACTTAGTAGAGCGGCCCTCGGAGATTTCTCCGGGGCCGTTCTAATGTCTGTAGGCTTCGTTCGCCGAGATGCGCTCGGCGAACGTCATGCGGGTAGGCCGGTGGTGCGTCGTGAGTGCGCGATTCGAGGAACTCGACTGGTCCGAGACCCCCATGGGGGTGATCAGCCTGCGCAGACGGAAAGAGCCGTCCCTGAACGTCGACGTGTATGAGGTCAAGCTCGGCGATGAGTTCCTGATGTCGAGCCTGTTCACTGCGGCCGAGGTAGCGCTCGCGCGCATCGGCCTGGCCCAGGCGGTCGATGGCGACCTCGATGTCGTTGTCGGGGGACTGGGACTCGGCTACACCGCCCAGACGGCGATAGAGGATCCCCGTGTTCATTCGCTGGTCGTGGTGGAGGCACTCGAAGAAGTCATCGGCTGGCATCAGCGTCGGTTGCTTCCGGACACCACCGAACTGGCGTCGGATCCGCGGGTGCGCCTGCAAGAGGGCGACTTCTTCGCCATGGCCGACAGCGAAGCCGGTTTCGATCCGCAGACACCGGGCCGGCGCTTTCACGCCGTGCTCCTCGATATCGACCACACTCCGCGGCACGTCCTGCACCCGAGTCACTCTGCCTTCTACACGCCGGCGGGCCTGGAAAAGCTCGCCGGGCACCTGCATCCTGGCGGGGTCTTCGCGCTGTGGTCCGATGATCCACCCGACGCGGAATTCGAGGCCGTCCTCGCCGAAGTCTTCGGCGAGTCCGAGGCGTCCGTCATCCGGTTCCCCAACCCGCTGACCGGCGGGTACTCAACCAACACGGTGTACGTCGCGCGGTAGATGTCGCCGGCGTACGGCCCATCGGGGTCGGTCCGCCGCGTAGTGTCTCCTGCCGGCCTGGCGGAACCCTCGCGCGCGACCCTCTAAACAGTCCGCCTAAACAGTCCGCGCCAACCGCTCCGCCAATAGCCCTGCAAACTTCGCCGGATCATCCAGCGTGCCGCCTTCGGCCAGAAGCGCTGTGCCGTAGAGCAATTCGGCGGTCTCGGCCAGTTCGGGATCGCCGCCCCGGCCGGCGAACGCATCGCGCAAACCCATCACCAGTCGATGGCTCGGGTTGAGTTCCAGAATGCGTTTCTCAGAAGGAACCGTCTGCCCGGATGCCGCCAGCATGCGCGCAAGCGCCGGCGTGATGCCGAAGCTGTCGGTGATCAGGCAGGCGGGCGACTCGGTCAGCCGGGTCGACAGCCGCACCTCTTTGACATGGTCGGACAAAGTCTCCGCAAGCCACTCGAGCAGACCGGCGAACTCCTGCTCCAGCTGGGAACGCTCGGCCTCGCTGGTCTCCTCCTCGGCGGACAGGTTCACCTCACCCTTGGCGACCGACTGCAGCCGCTTGCCGTCGAACTCGGGAACCATGTCCACCCAGACCTCGTCGACCGGGTCGGTGAGCAGCAGCACCTCATAACCCTTGGCCTTGAACGCCTCGAGGTGCGGTGAATTCAGCAGCTGCTGACGGGATTCGCCGGTGGCGTAGAAGATCTGGTCCTGACCGTCTTTCATGCGCTCGACATACTGTGCCAGCGTGGTGGGTTCCTCGTCGCTGTGCGTCGAGGCGAACGACGACACCGCCAGAAGCGTGTCCTTGTTGTCGGCGTCGGACAGTAGGCCTTCCTTGAGGACCCGGCCGAACTGCACCCAGAACGTGCGGTACTCGTCCGGCCGCTCTTTCTGGATCTCGGCGATCGTCGACAGCACCCGTTTGGTGAGTCGTCGGCGGATCGCCTTGATCTGTCGGTCCTGCTGCAGAATCTCGCGAGAGACGTTGAGCGACATGTCCGCCGCGTCGACGACACCCTTGACGAAGCGCAGGTACGGCGGCAGCAGTTCCTCGCAGTCGGCCATGATGAACACCCGCCGCACGTACAGCTGTACACCCACCCGCGCGTCCTGCTGGAACAGATCGAACGGCGCATGCGACGGGATGAACAACAGCGCCTGGTACTCGAAGGTGCCCTCGGCCTTCATCGGGATGACCTCCAGCGGGTCGTCCCAGGCGTGCGCGATGTGCTTGTAGAACTCGGTGTATTCCTCTTGGGAGACTTCGTCTTTGGGGCGAGTCCACAGGGCCTTCATCGAGTTGACTGTCTCGGTCTCGATGGTGACCTGTTCCTCGCCGCCCTCCTCGGCGGCCGGGTTGCGGCGCTCGACCTGCATCCGGATGGGCCAGGAGATGAAGTCCGAGTACTGCTTGACCAGCGACCGGATCTTCCATTCCGAGGTGTAGTCGTGCAGCTCGTCCTCGGTGTCCTCCGGCTTGAGGTGCAAGGTGACCGCGGTGCCCTGCGGCGCGTCGTCGACGTCGGCCACGGTGTAGGTTCCCTCGCCGCTGGACTCCCACCGGGTCGCGGAGCTCTCGCCCGCCTTGCGGGTCAGCAGCGTGACTTTGTCGGCCACCATGAACGACGAGTAGAAGCCGATGCCGAACTGACCGATCAGTTCCTCGGAGGCCGCAGCATTCTGTGCGTCCTTGAGTTGCTGGCGCAGCTCGGCGGTCCCGGACTTCGCCAGGGTGCCGATCAGGCCCACCACCTCGTCGCGGGTCATGCCGATTCCGTTGTCGCGGATCGTCAGCGTTCGTTCGGCCTTATCGATGTCGATCTCGATGTGCAGGTCGGAGGTGTCGACGTCGAGGTCTTTGTTCCGGAAGGCCTCCAGGCGCAGCTTGTCCAGGGCGTCGGAGGCGTTCGAGATCAACTCCCGCAGGAATGAGTCCTTGTTGGAGTACACCGAGTGGATCATCAGATCCAGCAACTGGCGGGCCTCGGCCTGGAACTCCAGCTGTTCTACATGTTCAGTCATGGTGAATCCGTTCGACGCGACGACAATTGATGCCGGCGAGATAATAGCGAGGCCGCGGTCGCGCGTGACGGCATGATGGACCCAATGAGCGCACGACCTAGAAACCGGCCGCTTCGAGCAGTAGGCGCGGTGCTGGCCATCCTGATGGCGCTGCTCGTGTCCGCACCAACCGGCATCGCGTATGCGGCCGTCGCGGCGCCGGCCGGCGACGTGCTGTCGATAGGGGATCCCGACGCACTCGGGCAGATCGACCTCTACGTCGATCCGCTGTGCCCGTTCAGCGGCAAGTTCGTGCGGACTCATGGCGACGAGATCAGCAAGCGCATCGAGGACGGCTCACTTCGGGTCAACGTGCGGTTCGTGAGCTTCCTCGACAAGTACTCCGCCAGCGGCACCTACGACATCCGAGCGATCTACGCGGCCTACGTGGTGGCCGACCAATCCCGATCGAGCGACGTCGCGTGGCGCTTCATCGAGGCGATCTACGCCAAGGGCGCCCAGCCCAAAGAGGGTGGCGACACCGACCTGAGCAACGACCAGCTGGCCGACATCGCCGACCGAGTCGGCGCGCCCCAGCTGGCCCAAGATCTCATTCGGGTCGGCCTGCCGATCGGGTTCGACGCGCACGTCATCGCGGCCAACAATCTTGATGTGCTGCACCGGTTTCCCGAGCCGGGCGTCCCGCTGGTCGTCATCAACGGCCAACCGGTCGACGAGGATTCGGACTGGCTGGCGCAGCTGCCGGGCTGAGACTAGAGCTGACCAACGGCCGGGCCGCTGGCCGCTTTTGCAATTGGGACGTCGGTTATGAAATGAATCGGCGGGGAGGACCTCTTCCCGCGCAACGCGAATCAATTTGTCTGATTATCTCCAGCCGCAGCGCGGTGGTGCGTAGCTCCGAAACTAATGCCAATATCGCACAGGTGCCCGCAATCCAACCATCGGATCCGCTACCGGCGGCACGCAGAACGCCTGCTTGCGATCGATCGCTTTACTCGCGGTTGCTGCTATACCAAATAGAGCGTCGAAGGCGGACCGGATCCTTTAAGTGCACGACCGAGCGATTGAAGTTGACCATCCGTGAGTTGGCAAATGTAGTCGATGACTGCTCGCGCAAGGGCAGCGTCGTCGTGGGCATGTTCGGTAAGTTCTCGAAATGTAGCGGGCAACTTTGCGCGCTTCTGCGGGTCAGTCCCACAACTCTTGCACCAGGTGAAAAGCTGGTCAAGAATTGACCTCATCACATAGGACTGGCCGTGTTGCGTTATGGCGAGTTCCGCTCTGCTGTGCACGAATTGGCTCGTGAGCCATTTCAGGACTTGGATTTCGTGCCAGTCCTCCGGGTGCAGTTTGGCTATCCCGCTCTTTTTGTCCACCGCGATTCGTGGAATATAGAAGTCGACGCGTCCGGCAAAGGCTGTTCGAATCAGTGCATACGCAGATCGGGAGCCGTCGAACTGGCGGTACATGCTGAAGCGGACCAGCGTCAGCACCTTGTTTATGGCCTGGTCAAAAAGAATCTTGTCGTATACGTCTTTGTTCTTTTTCGCGAGTCCTATCTTGCATTCTTCCAAATCCTGGTACTGATATGTGGTAGGCGGATCGCCATTTTTCTTCTGCTTGTCCGAGTAGTCGTCTAGGATGGCCGTGATATGGTTGCGGGGAAACAGCCCGGCGGTGTAGAAGTCCTCGAGATCGTGAAGCGCATAGGTAATGTCGTCTGCAATGTCCATGATCGACGCTTCAAGGGTTTGTACGTCTCCCATGACCCCCAGTGCTTTGCGCGGTTTTAGGAGGTGCATGTCGTAGTCGTCGTCGTAAGCGTTGAATTTCTTAGTTCTGTAATCGTCGCCGGTCTTTTTCCGCTTCCAGGGATACTTGATTACCGCAGCCTTTGTGGCGTTGGTGAGATTCATGCCGTCTTCGTGACAGAAACGGAATTCTCGACGGGTGATTATTCGCAGCGTTTGCGCATTGCCTTCAAAACCGTCAGCCAGCTTCCAATCTTTGGCCCAATCCTTCAGCACATCCTCCCCCGCGTGGCCGAAGGGAGGGTGTCCGATGTCGTGCGCCAATCCGGCTGCTTCTACGGTATTGGGATCAAGCCCACCACCTTTGTTGATCAAGTCCTTCGGTATCTCGTCAGCACCTGTGCGCAGCGCGAACTCTTCTGCGATCCGCCGGCCGACCTGAGCGACTTTGAGGGAATGTGTCAGCCGGCTGTGCTTTAGGTCACCGGAGTGGTCGGGCGTGACGATTTGCGTCACGCCCTCCAATCGGCGGAACGTCCAAGAATGCAGTATCCGATCACGGTCTATCTGGCTCTCCTGCCGCCGCACCTGAGACCCGTTCCCGCTGGGGCGGGGTTCTTGACGCTCGCGGATGTCCCGGTTTAACGGTGAAATTTGTTGGCTCACACGCGCTCTCGGTGCCGCGACACGGTCGCCCACGAGTTCAATCTCGCCCCACTGAATTGCGTCCCAGAGTTCGACGGCGACCGCCTGAAGGCTTGCTCGCTCCATTCGCGCGACGTTTTTGAGCAATTTGCCGACCGTGAGCGAAGTGTTAGCAACTTCATCGAGAAGTCGAGCGCGGAGTTGTTCCGCTAGATCTGGTTCCATGAAATCCCCCCGGCTATGCGCCAGCTGAGGTCGCTCGTCCAATCACGGCATTCGCCAAGACAGGCCTATCAGTTATTTGACGATGGCGAAAGTATCGACGAGGAACTCACAGGGGTTTGACAGATTGGCAAGTTGGCGCCCTACCAATTCCCCGATGCGTTGAACTTCGTCGATCCGCTGTGCCCGTTCAGCGGCAAGTTCGTGCGGACTCATGGCGACGAGATCAGCAAGCGCATCGAGGACGGCTCACTTCGGGTCAACGTGCGGTTCGTGAGCTTCCTCGACAAGTACTCCGCCAGCGGCACCTACGACATCCGAGCGATCTACGCGGCCTACGTGGTGGCCGACCAATCCCGATCGAGCGACGTCGCGTGGCGCTTCATCGAGGCGATCTACGCCAAGGGCGCCCAGCCCAAAGAGGGTGGCGACACCGACCTGAGCAACGACCAGCTGGCCGACATCGCCGACCGAGTCGGCGCGCCCCAGCTGGCCCAAGATCTCATTCGGGTCGGCCTGCCGATCGGGTTCGACGCGCACGTCATCGCGGCCAACAATCTTGATGTGCTGCACCGGTTTCCCGAGCCGGGCGTCCCGCTGGTCGTCATCAACGGCCAACCGGTCGACGAGGATTCGGACTGGCTGGCGCAGCTGCCGGGCTGAGGCTAGAGCTGACCCAACGGCCGGCAGACATTGGACAGGGCATTCCAGTACTGACCCGGCGGGCAGTTTTCCGCCTGCCGCGGCGTCTGGCAGGTATTGGTGATCGGGTCCCAAAACTGCCCGTTCACACAATTCAACGGTTCAGCAGCACTGACACCCACACCGAACGGTGCTGCTGCGGCGATGCAAACGCTTGCGACGGCGGCGACCGTCGCGCGACGACGAAGTGATTTCATGCGCTTATTTTTCCCGACCGTGCAAGCGCGCAAACCCCTAGCCCGCCAACCCCAGCAGCGGCGGCACCAGATACCGCCGGGCGAACGACCGCAGCGCGTCGTCGTCACCCAGCGCCACGTCCTGCGACGGCGTCAGCACGAACGACACAATGATCCGCACGGTCACCTCGGCGACTTCGAGCAGCTCCAGCTGAGTGCGACGGTCGTCGGGCAGCGCCACCGCCAGCTGATGCGCCAGGAATGACGACGCCGTCCGCACCACGCTGTCGCCTTCGGTCGTCAAGAACGGCAGCACCGTCTCCGGCTCGGTGGCGAGCAACCGCTGCAGCAATGCATGCCCGCGCAGGGTGTTCAGCGTGAAGACAAACCCCTCGACCAGCTTGTCTTCGGCCTCGTCGTAGCTGCCTGCCTCGGCGGCCAACTCGGAGAGGAACCGCTCGAGTTCCCGCAGCAGCACCGCCTCGACGATGGCGTCCTTGTTGGCGAACGTCCGGTATAGCGTCACCCGCGCCAGCCCCGAACGCTTGGTGATGTCCTCCACCGTGGATCGGCGGATCCCGAACAGCTCGAATTGCTTCAACGCCGCGTCCAGGATCTTTTCGGCGTTGCCTTCCACCGTCGGCGACCCGAACCGCTGCACCGCTTTGGCGAGCAGGCCGCTGTACTTCATTGCTGCAGTGTAAGGCCTGCTCGGACGCTATTGATACAAACAGACCGAGAATGTATCTTCGGTTTCACCGGCTCAATCGCGATCCAGGAGGCTCGACATGGCTGCTTCGACCAGGACGGCACCGTCACCGAGTCGAGAGGAGTTCTCCGACCGGCTGCTCAAAGGTTCGGCCCGCAAGTCCTACGCTCCCGTCGTCGACATCGACTGGGACACCCCCGTGGTGCCCGACAAGTACTTCCTCCCGCCCCGGATGGTCTCTCTCTACGGCACGCAGATGTGGCAGGAGATGAGCCGCGAACAGCAGATCGAACTGTCTCGGCAGGAATTCATCAACCTGCTCTCGGCCGGTGTGTGGTTCGAGAACATCCTCAATCAGGCGTTGCTGCGCGGCCTCATGCACGCCGACGTCACCGCGGCCTCCTCGCACTACTCGCTCACCGAACTCGGTGACGAGACCCGCCACATGGTCATGTTCGGCCGCGCCATCCAGGCCGTCGACGGTAAAGCGTTCCAGCCCAGCCGGATTCAGCGGATGACCATCAACCTGCTGCCGTTGGTGTTCCAGAAGACCGTGCTGTGGATTGCCGCACTGGTGGGGGAGGAGATCTTCGACGCGCTGCAGCGGGAGATCCTCGACGATCCCGACATCCAGCCGATCGTGCGCCGGGTGATGCGGATCCACGTCACCGAGGAAGCGCGCCACATCCAGTTCGCGCGCGACGGCGCCCGTCGCGACGTCCCCAACATGCGGCGTCGAAACCGCTTCCTGCTCGCGACGATCCACGGCGCCGGCGGCCCGTTCTACCGTTACCTGTTCACCAACCGCGCGGTATACCGCCGGGTCGGGCTTGACGGCCACGAAGGACGACGGCAGGCCCGCGCCAATCCGTACTTCCACGAGACCACGCGAACCGGGTTCGCACCGCTGGCGGCATTTCTGGAGGAAATCGGCCTGATGAACCGGATCAGCCGCCGCATGTGGAAACGGAGCAACTTCCTATGACAGCCGCGGCCGACGACAGCGGTGTCTTCGACGGTGAGGCGGAACTGGACGTCGCCGGTGTGCGCTGCGCCGTCCGGGTTCGCCTCACCGGACACCTCAACCCGATCGACGGGCAATACCACTGGCAGGGCCTCGCCTACGGCGCACCCGATGCCGTGGCGGCGGGCAAGCCTGCCCAACTGACCATCGGAAACCGCAGTGTCACAGTCAAACTCGTCGAGCGGGTGCCGTCCGGGCAACTCATGATCAGCGGTATCGGCACCCCGCCCTACGACCTGCTGCCGGTCTAGTCCTGGCCCACCCGCAGATGTGCGGTCATGAGCAGTCCGTCGTAGACCGACCGGTCCGGCATCGCGCCGTCGTGCGGTACGCCCTGAAAATCGGTGGCGACCTGCTGGGCGAGGTCGCGCAGCTTCACATTGGTCTCTTGTGAACGCCAGCGGAGCAGGTCGAAGGCCGCGTCGGCGCTGATGCTGTACACCATCATCAGCATCCCTTTGGCCTGATCGATGGGCGACCGGCGCGCGGCGATGTCCTCGACCTCATTGCTCACCTGCTCCTGTGCGCTACGGAGGTCACCGGTCATGTCGATGTAGAAGCCGTCACTGCCGATCACCTCACCGGCCTCGTCGCGCAACTGGTTGCCCACGACGACCACATGGTGGGTTCGACCTTGCGTGTCGCGAATACGGTGCCGCGTGCTGAACGGCTCCCGGCTGTGGCGTATCCGCTGCAGCAACTCGATCAACTCGTCGCGATCCTCCGGGTGCTTGTGGGACAGCACCAATTCGGTTGTCGGAGTGACGGACCCGGGCTCGTAGCCATGCATGCGGGTCACCTCGTCCGACCACTCCCAGCGGTCGTCGGCGAAAAAATATCTGACCCACCCGATCCGAGACAATGAGCCGGGTTCGGGCGGACGCCGACCACTACCGCAGCTGCGCTCACCCCGGCGATCATCTGGCCGCCCCGACATGTGCAATACCCTTCGGCAAGTCTGCGTCAATTTTGACGTTCTCTCAGTTCCCAACGCTGGCCATTTTAGTCGCTGTCACCGGCGCTGACGTGCAGGTTTCCCATGATCGGGACAGCGTCATCCTTCCTTCACAACTAATAGATGTTGGGCATTGGAGCGCATCGCCAGAGGGTGTGCGCGATATAGCCGGGTGAACACGCTCGATGCCTCTTTGGTGGTAAGTTGGCGGTTCGAACAGTTTGCTGCAGGGGGCGAGGAGGCAGGCCATGGCCGAGCCGCTGAAGGTCAATCCGGAGTCGCTGGTCACTTCGGGCGGGGTGTTGGATCAGCACTCGCAGAACGTGTTCGCCACCCACACCCAGGCGGACCAGACCATCGAGTCGTCGTTGTTCAGTTGGGTGGGGCAATCGCAATCCGCGCTCGCGGCAAAAGCTGCCACCTGGTCCACCGTGACCACGACCCTGACCACGCGCCTCTACGAACATGCCGAAGGCCTGCGGGTGAGTGGAATGACATTCGCAGCGATGGATCAGCGCGACGCCGAGGAGCTCGCCGACGTATATCGGCCGAACGGCCAGGCGCGTGACGCTTAGCGTCGCAGACATCGAGCGATGGGATCCCGAGGCCGTCCGCGAAGTGTTTCACGCAGCCTCCGCGCGCAGCGGAGCCGCGACCGACGCCGCGCGGGCCTCTGAGCAGCTGCCGGCATTCGAGTCTTGGGGTGGCGTGTCGGCGGACGCCGCCCGCGACGCGATCCACAAGACTCGGGTGGACCTCGACGCTCATGCCCGTGAAGCCCTCGCGGTTGCCCAGGCTGCGCAGAAGGCTGCCCAGGACATCGAGAAAGTGAAGATCGAACTCCGCGAGCTCAAAGACGACGCGAGAAGCCAGGGACTGGACGTCGACCCCGCGTCCAACACAGTGGTGAAGGGCCCCGGGTTCAAGGGGACGGCCGCGGATCTGGCCGCGAAGATCGCCGACCTTCAGACCCGGTTGAACGCAATCTTGGCCGAAGCCAACGGTGTTGACGCCGAACTGGCCGCGGCGATCAACATGGCGGACGGCAAGCTGCCGATTCCGGATGCGCAGCCCACTCCGCCGCCACCGCCGGAGTCGACGCCGCCCGAGGACGTCAAGAAGTGGTGGGATTCGCTGACGCCGGAACAGCAGCAGGCCGAATTGCGGGACAACCCACCATATATGGGCAACCTCAACGGAATTCCCGTCGAGGCTCGCGACCAGGCGAACCAGACCGCGATGCGCACCGACATCGAGAACATCCAGGAAGCCGCCAGCCGGCACGGTGTCTCCGCGCAAGACGTGCTTGACGATCCGTTCCGCTACGGCTGCACCCCGGACGACGTGACCCGCTACACCAATGCGGTCAAAGTGGAGCAGGCACTCGAAGACGATCAGCTGGCAACCGGCGCCCAGACATTTCTGCAGGTGTATCAGCCGACGAAGTTCGATGGTCAGGGCCGCGCGGCGATCGCGATCGGCAACCCCGACAAAGCCGCCAACACCACGGTGGTGGTGCCGGGCACCAGCCACAGCGTCACCGAGGGCTGGCTCAGCGCCAGCGACGCCACCAATTTGTACAACGAAGCCGTGAAGGCCGACCCGACCCGATCGGCGTCGGTCGTCGCCTGGATGGGCTATGACGCGCCGAACAGTCTGACCGACCCGCAGGTCGCGCAGACCTCACTGGCGCATCAGGGCGGCGCGCTGCTCGCTGCAGATGTCAACGGCCTCAACGTCACTCACGGTCCTGGCTCGTCGCACATGACCGTCATGGGGCACTCCTATGGCTCGACGACGGTGGCTGACGCCGCGGCCGGCTACGGGATGCACACCAACGACGTGATCCTCATCGGTTCGCCGGGTACCGATATGGCCAAGAGCGCCGCCGACTTTCACCTCGCCCCGGGCGGGCATGTGTTCGTCGGCGCCGCCTCGACCGACCCGGTCACCCAGCTCGGCGGTCTTCCTCAGGTGCACATCCCAGGTACCGGAGTGAATCTGGCGCTGGGCACCGACCCCGCGATGGACGGGTTCGGCTCGACGCGTTTCAAAGCGGAAGTCCCCGGCTGGACCATCAACGATCACAGCCACTACTTCGAACGTGGCACCGAGTCGTTGTTCAGCATGGCCGACATCGTCTCCGGCCACGGTGACGCCCTTGCTCTCGACGGCATGACCGCCCCGCATCGCAGCGACAACTTCCTCACCGACATCGGCGTGCTGCCGTCGGATCCCGAGCTTTTTCGCGCCCCGTCATCAGGCCACTACCACTAGGACAGAACCCAGTGATCTTGCCGCGCAAAAGAATCCCGCTTGCGGTGACCATGATGGTCGCCGCCGCACTATCAGGATGTGGAATCATGCAATCCGATGCTGACAGAGTCTCCAACCCGCTGACCCCGGAGCAATCCAAGGCTCAGGTGATGGATGCCGCGCACGACATCGTGACGACGTTGAACATCAATGTCGTGGAAGCGGCGTTTTGGCACGCGTCCTGTAATGACCAGGGCGACCCGCCTTTCCGCGGACAGATGCGCATCGCGTATCCGCCGGCCGCTTCGTTCGCGGCGTCCGACACCGAGATCGCTCAGATGGTCCAACAGCTGCGCAACACCGGGTGGACCTCCGATGCGGGATTCCAGACCCACGGAACGGCGTTGACCAAGGGCAATGTGGTGGCTGTCTTCGGCCCGCAGAACGTCAGCAACCCCAACCGTGACATCGAACTGTTCGGCGAATGCCGTGATACCACCACGACCAAGGACACCAAGGGCCGGGTGGAGCGCGTCACGCTGCCGTGAGTGCTCCGGCGTTACGAGGCGATCTCCGCGATCGCCGACGGAGTGTCCAGATCGCCATAGGCATTGGCGTAGCGCTGCGCCAGGGCGACGGCGACTTCGAGGCGCTGCCAGAGGCCGCCGCCACTGCTGGCGGTGGCCAGCCACAGCGCCAGGCCGTGCGCGACCGACGCCCGATAGCGCAGCCACACCTCCTCCGGCGACGGCAACTCCTCGGCGGGCAGGCCGAGCGCATCGCGGTATTCCTCCAGCAGCTCCCGCTCGTGCTCGCGACGATCCTCGACGGTCAGCGCGCCCTGCAGGAAGTACCCGACATCCAGTGACCAGTTGCCCCGGCGTGCGACCTGCCAATCCAGAAATCCGACCTCACCGTCGGGCGTGACGTAGGTGTTGCCGATGTGCGGATCGCCATGCAGCAGGGTCTGCGGCGAGGTGGTCAACGTCCGGATGTACGGCTTCCACACTTCCTCGACCAGTTGGTCGATCGACAGCGACAGCACTTCAATTGGGGTGCTGTCGTCGAGCTGTTCCAAAGCGCTCGGCAACGGCGCGTACTGCAGGCCATCGAACGGCTCGAAGGGTTCCAGCCAGCCCAATGCCTGCTCTTGCAGCACGCGATCGCCCCAGAATCGTCCGTGCAGTCGCCCGAGCCCGCGTATCCCGGAGCGTGCTTGATCGACGGTGAGCGGCCGCAGGGAATCACGTGGGTCCGCGCCACGTGCGGTCAGGTCTTCCATGACGAGACAGAAGTCGTAGGCATCTTCGTCGAAGAGCGCCGCGTAGACGACGGGATGCTCCAGCGGGAGTTGGACTCCCGAGCTGAACAGCCGCGGCTCGTGGAACATGCCGCTGGTCATCCGGATCAATTCCTTGTGGTCGGGGTCGGCGGCCTTGACGAAGACGGTCGCCGGCCCCGTGCCCTCGGAGTAGGACAACCGAAGGCGCGCACGACGATTGGTGCCGTCGTCGCGGAGGTCGATCGTGACGTCGCTGACGGTGGCGCCGGGGTGGTGGGCGGCCAGGGCGTCGGTCATCCAGGCCGGCGACACCTCGGCGAAATCGGTGGGCATTGACAGTGCGGGCGAGCTCATCTCGGCGGGCGCTCCTTGGGTGTGACTCGTCTGGACTATTACGACACGATTCGTGTCGTAATAGTGGGAAAGGTATCGCACCGGCGCCGGCGGCCGTCGGGAATCGGCGAAGTTAAGCTCCCCGCATGTCGCAACCGCCCGGCCGGCCTCGAGACGCATCGCTGCACGCGGCGATCCTTGACGCCGTGCGCGAGGTGCTGATGGAATCCAGCTATGCCGATCTCTCGATGGACGGCGTCGCCGCGCGGGCGCAGGTCGGCAAGAAGACGCTCTACCGGCGGTGGGCGTCGAAGGCGCCGCTGGTCGCCGAGGCGGTACTGGACGCCTACGGCCGTGGCGGTTCGTTCGATGTGCCCGACACCGGCGATCTGAGAACGGACCTCCAGTGCTGGCTGATCGAGCACGGCGAGTTCATCGCCGAGCCGGCCAACGCCAAGCTCATCCGCGCGCTCGTCGCCGCCGCAGCCGCGAATTCCGGCGATACTGAAGCGCTTTACGAACAACTCAGCGTTCCGCAACGCAGCGGACTCGTGGAGAGGGTGCGCCGTGCGATGGACGCCGGCGCCGTGCGTCCCGACGTCGACCCCGACGCCATCGCGAACGCTCTGATGGGCACCCTGCTCTTGCAGGTCATGAGCAACCCGGTGGCCGGCGACGATGCCGCCGGCCGGTACGAGGCTCTGGTGAATGCTCTGTTGAGCGGCGTCAGCTCCGCCTAGGGTCGTTCACGTGCATCTCGAGGAATTGCAGTGGTTCGTGGTGCTGGCCGAAACCGAACACGTCACCGAGGCCGCCGCCGAACTGGGGGTGAGTCAACCCACGCTGTCGCGCGCACTGAGCAGGATCGAGCAGACCGCGGGTGTGCCGCTGTTCGATCGCGTCGGGCGCCGCCTCCACCTCAACGAGTACGGCCGGATCATGCTCGAGCACGCCCGCCGCAGCCTCGCCGAAGTGCAGGCCGCCCTGGATCGCATTGCCACGCTGCGGGATCCCGATACCGGCCGCGTGCGCCTGGCATTCCTGCATTCACTGGCCAACTGGTATGTGCCCGAACAGCTTCGGCGCTTTCGGGAGACCGCTCCCAAGATTCAGTTCGACCTATTCCAAGGCGCAGCGCACGAGATTGCCCGCAGCATCCGCGACGGCGGATCCGACATCGCCATCACCTCACCGCGGCCCGACCCGGCGGACTTCTCCTGGCACCGTCTCTACGTCGAACGGCTCTGCTTGGCTGTCCCGATCGGGCACCGGCTCGCGGCGCGCAGCCGGGTCAGCCTTTCGGTGGCGGCCGAGGAACCGTTCGTCGCGCTCGAGAAGCCGTTCGGGTTGCGGCAGCTGACCGATGAACTGTGGGTCGAGGCCGGCATCGACCCGCAGATCGTGTTCGAGGCATCTGAGATCCCGACGATGGAAGGTTTGGTCGCGGCGGGGTTCGGCGTCGCCGTGGTGCCGGTGCCTCGCGACGGGACCGACGCGAGGGTGGTCCATGTGCCACTGTCGAACAGCCGCGCCAAACGTGAGGTCGGCCTCGCCTGGGCGCGCAACCGCCCGCTGGCGCCGCCCACTCAGCGTTTTGTGGATTTCCTCGCCGACAGCTGAGTTCGGCGTCGTCGCTCACCAGGAGTCATACGTTCGGCGCATGGCTGGTCACTGGCCCATGCATTGGACACATCAACGCTGCTTTCCTACCGTCGAATCAGTGACCATTGACCACTCCCTGGACCGCGTCTGGACTGGCCACACCCGGGGCTCGACTGCCTACACGCGACTATTGGCGGCGCTGTTCTGCGCGGGCGTGGCCACCTTCGCGCAGCTGTATTCGCCGCAAGCCGTCCTTCCCCTGATCTCGGCGGACCTCGGCGTCGGCGCTGCCAATGCGGCACTGATCATTTCGGCGTCCACCGTCGGGCTGGCGATCGGCGTGATCCCGTGGTCGGCGTTGGCCGATCGCATTGGCCGGGTCAGAGCCATCACGGTTTCCGTCTCCGGCGCCACACTGGTCGGGATGCTGGTGCCGTTCGCGCCGACGTTCGGTCTGTTGATGACCGGCCGATTTGTGGAGGGATTGCTCGTCGGTGGGGTGCCTGCCATCGCGGTGGCCTACCTGACGGAGGAAGTCGACCGTGCCCATGCCGCCCGTGCGGCGGGCACATTCGTGGCCGGAACGACGATCGGCGGACTGCTCGGACGGCTGGTGTCCAGCCCGGTGGCCGAGTTCGCCGGCTGGCGGATCGGGGTTTTCACCGTCGCGGTGATCTGCGGGATGGCGGCGATGGGCTTCGTCAAGCTGGCGCCCCAACCGCAGGGGTTCACCCCGCCGTCGCGCCGGGGCGCCAACCCTGAGGGCGGTCTCGCGTATCGGCTCGCCGCCAATCTGCGCACACCGCGCCAGCTTGTCCTGTTCGCACAGGGCTTCCTGCTGATGGGCGGTTTCGTGGCGCTCTACAACTTCCTCGGTTATCGGTTGACGGCCGCGCCGTTCCACCTGCCCGCATCAGTGGTGAGCCTGGTGTTCCTCGCCTACCTGGCCGGGACGTGGGCGTCGTCGCGCGCCGGCGCGGAAGCGGCGCGCTTCGGCCGCAAGCGGGTGCTGCTCGTCTCGGTCGCGATCATGATGACCGGAGTCGCGATCACCTTGAGCGCCAATGTGATCGCGATCCTCATCGGTTTGGTGGTGGCCACGGCCGGCTTCTTCGGCGCGCATTCCACCGCGGCCGGGTGGACCGGGCAGGCCGCACCCGTCGGGAAAGCCCAGGCGTCGTCGCTCTACAACCTCTTCTACTACGGCGGTTCCAGCGCGATCGGCTGGCTGGGTGGTATCGCGTTCGACGAGCACGGCTGGACGGCCGTCGCCGTCACCATCCTGGTGTTGGCCGGCGTCGCCGGATCCCTTGCGGCACTGGTGCTGCGCGACGGGTAGCGGTGCCTCAGTAATCCCAGACCGCTGGCACGCACCGGAACACATCACCGGCGGTCGCCACATGGCAGACCGACGGGAACGGCAGGTGAGTAGCCACCAGCGCCTCGCCGGTCGCCGCCACCTCGCGCAGCAGGTTCACCCGGACCCGGGCCGCTTCTTCGGGATCGTGCTCAAAGCCGTTCTGCCACTGCGGATTGTCGAAGCCGGGTGCGAACACCGCGTCGCCGGCGAACGTCAGCCGCTCACCACAGGACTCCAACCGAACGATGCTGTGCCCGGGAGTGTGCCCGCCGGTGCGGCTGACGAGCACGCCCGGTGCAACCTCGCACTCCGCCTCGAACGTCCGCATTTGTCCGCGGTAGTCGTTGAGGAATTGGGTGGCGGTCCGGCGCAGCACATCCGGGATCGGTTGCGGCATGACGGTGTGGCTGAAGTCGGGCTTCTCCCAGAACTCTGCCTCCCGGCTTGCGACGTGCACCTGCAGGTCCGGGCGAAGTCGTGCCTTGAGGCCCTCGGTGAGCAGACCACCGATGTGGTCCATGTGCAGATGGGTGAGCACGACGTCGGTCACCGCACCCGGGTCGATGCCTGCGGCTTCCAGGCGCGCAACCGTCTGCCCGGCCCGCGGGAAATCTGGGAACTCCACGCCGAGACCGGCGTCGACGAGAATCGTGCGGCCCTCGGTACGCACCACCACGACGTTGAGCGGCCAGTCGACGACGTCGCGCGGCAGGAACTGGTCGTCCAGCCAACCCGCCAATTCGGCCGGGGGCGTCGTGGTCGCCAGCGTCGATGCGGTGATGGGCAACACCCCGTCGCTGATCACCAGCACCTCGATGTCACCAACCGGCACCGCGTAGCGCGACGGTACGAGTTCGTCGGCTCGGGAAATGTTGTCCACACTCATGTTTGTTCTCCTGACCGGTTCGGCGATTGCCCTTCGACTGCGGAGAACGTGCAGTGATTCGAAAAGTCATCCCGGGAGCGCGGCGGTGATGCGAAGGTAGAGCCGATGCGTCGAGGAATGTTCGGTTCGCCGCTCATCGCCACAACGGTGCTGATGGGCCTGATCGGTGCGCCGACGGCGGCGGCCGGCGACAATGACTGCGATCTGCTGCTGCCTGCGACATACCAACTGGAATCGGTGTTCAACACGATCGCACCGACAGGGACGCCGCCGTGGGTGGCCGCCCAGGTTCGGGCGCCGCTGAGCCCACTGCACAACCTGAGCAGCCCGCCCGGTATCGATCTGCGCATCCGGTCCAACATGGTGGCGTCGCAGATCGACAACGGCGACCCATACCGGCCGGCGACGCCGGAGCGACTCGCCAGTGACCTGGCGAAGGCACGGGACCTGATCGTCGTCGTCCGCGACTGGTGTGCGCCCTGACGTCTGCCCCAAGATAATCGGGAACGACGCGACGGACGGAGGTGACTCGGCAGGTGAGTTCTTTGCCAGACGCGGCGACGCTGGAGACAGTGCTCGACCTCGCTGCCCGAGCCCCTTCTCTGCGCAACCTGCAGCCGTGGCGCTGGCAGGTCGACGACGAGGCCGTACACCTGTATGCGGACTGGAGTCGGCGGGCCGGTGACACCCCGGCTCACCGGCGCGACGTCCTCCTTGGCTGCGGGGCGGTTCTCGATCACTGCGTCGTCGCGATGGCGGCCGCGGGCTGGCACCCTAGTGTCCGGCGATTCCCCGATCGTGCCGACAACAGTCATCTGGCGATCCTCGAAGTGGTCGAGCAGCCGCCTCAGGGTGGGTGGCGCGAGTTGGCCTCGGCCATACCGCGGCGACGCGCCGACCGCCGCCCATACGCTTCCCGGCCAATCGCGCCCGGCACGCTTGAGCTGCTGTACATCCGGGCCAGGAAGTTGGATGTGGATGTGCAGGTTGTCCCGACGTCCCGGTGGACTCGGCTGGACGACGGCGCCGTCGAGCTTCGGTACCCGACGGCCGCCGGCGAGCAGTCCGGGGAAACACCCGATGGCCCAGCATTGCTGGTTGTGGGCACTCGCCGTGACGATGACACCATGCGGCTGCGGGCCGGCGAAGCGCTCAGCCACTTGACGCTGACGGCCACCGCGATGGGTTTCGCAAGCTGCCCGCTGACCGAGCCGTTGAACGACACCCGAAGCCGACTGGCGTTGGCGTGCGAGGCGTTCGACGGTGCAGCGTATCCGCAAGCCCTGATTCGTATCGGACACCCGTTGGGCGATGCTGAGCCGCCGCCCCCGACCGAACGTCGAGCAGCGCGCGATATCACAGTGTGGACCAATCGGTAGCGCTCAGTTCCCGAATACACCCCAACGCTTCATCTGGACGCGCTCGGCGTCGGGCCAAATCGCCTTGGCGGCAGGTGAATTGCAGAAGTAGTCCTCGGCCTGGCGAATACTCATGTCGACCGCGTGTAGGCCGTCTTCTTGGTGTGCTCGGCAGTTCACCGTCAACACCCGATTGGTGGCCGGATCGGCTTCCAGAACTTCGATGGTCAACACCACGACCAACGTGTATCCGGCGCCGGTCGGCAGATAGAAGGTGAGGTCCCGACTGGCCGGGCCGCCGCCATTGCTGACCAGATACCCGTCTCCGCTGGGATATACGGCCTGTCCGACCATCTGGGTGCGTTCGTAATGCCGACTGTCACCGTCGGCGCGCCACACCGCGAACCGGGTGTTCGGATTGGCACCGTTGAGCAGATTCCGCGAGATCGGGATGATCAGTTCGTCGCGCCCGTCGCCGTCGATGTCCTGCAGTCCGGCGCCGCCCGGGGTGGACGGCTCCAGGAGTTCGTCGATGGTCTGCACCACCGCGCCCGAGCGGTCCGTCACGGTGACCTTCACCGCCCCGGGTTTCGGCAACTCGGGCACCCTCCAGTAGTTGACGGCGAAATCGAGATCACCGGAGTGCAAGGTGCAATCGACTTGAGGCGAGGTGCCCGACGGCGTGATCACCGGGTTGGACTGCGGGCAGGGCGGCAGCGTGGTGTCGGCGACCGCGTGCGGCGACACGACGCTCGCACCCGCCACCACCACGATGGCGGCCAGCGCCCGTAGCTGCGCGCAGCGGCGCCGACTGTGGGTGTTATGCACCGATTTCCGGCAAATTCCGTGCATACCACCCACACTCACGGCCGCGGTGCCGGCGGCGCAGGTGCAGGCTTCGCTGGCGCCGGCGCGGCGCCGGGCGCAGGGGGAGCGGGAGCAGCACCCGGAAGCTGCTGCTCCTCGGGTGCTTTGGTGCCGGTCTTGGGGCCGATATCGGTGACCTGCCAGCCGTTTCCGGCCTTGTTCACGGTGACCCGCAACAGGATGATCGACACCTTCGGCGTCGGGTTCTGCAGATTGCGGGTGGTCTGATGTGCCGACACCACCACTTCGTAGGACCCGTCCGGTGTAAGGACCGGGTCGGTGGCCAGCACTTCGCCGGTGGAGCTGACCTGCGCCTGCAGCATCACCGCTTTGAGCAAGTCGGTGGCATTGACGTACTTGTCCTTGAGTTGCTGTGACACACCATCTTCGACGGAGCGGAAGAACGCGTCCGGGTCTTCGAAGCTGTAGGTGAGCGACTTCATCGCATAGTCTCGGGCCAGCTGCGCGGCTGCCTCGCGATCGGCTTGAGCTTGACGGGCCTGGGCGAGTTGGCCGTTCACCTCCCGGTACTTGAGGAACCCGAACACCCCGCCACCGACGAGCAGTACCGCCAAGACGATCGCCACCCAGAAGCTGCGGCTCCTCGACGCCCGCCCTGAGGCCGCCGGCGCGTCGGTGGTCTCGCTGACCGCATCGTCGACCTTATCGTCTTCGCCGACTGGTGAATCGGTCATCTCAGAGCTGTCCTCGCTGTTGGTCATTGGTGCCACTCGGGCACATTGAGCTGCACCCGCACGCCGCCGGTGTCGTTGAACGTCGATTCCCAGAAATCCAGCCAGTGCCCGGCGTCAATCTTGATGTCGTGTAATGGTGCCATCGCGGGCTGCAGGATGGTGGCGAAAGTGCCCAGTGGGCCGGCCAGCATGTCGAGCCATTCACCGAACTTGGCGACCAGGATCCCAGCCGGGTCCTGCGGGCCGATGACGCCGATGCCGGTGTGCGACAGGATCTCGATTTGGTGGACCAGCTGCAAGAAGGCCGGCACCGACTTCGGAAGCATTTTGCCTGTCTCGCTGATGATTTCGCCGGCATGGATGTCGCCGAGGTTGGTGGTGAACGTCGAGACATTGCTGAACAACGTGTTCAACAGTTCCTTGTCGTCACGGATCACCTTCGCGGTCAACCCGGCGGTGACGGCCAGGGAGTCGATCGTCTCGTCATTGCCCTTGAACGCCGCGGACATGTCGTTGATGATGCTGTGGATCTGGTCGAGGTTCAGTGCAGTGAACAGAACATTGGCCCTGGTGAGCAGGTCGCTGGCGGTCACGATCGGGGCCACTCGGTCCGGCGGGATCACCGCTCCGTCGGTGAAGTAGGGCGGCGCGATCAACTTCGGCCGGAAGTCGATGTACTGCTCACCGGCCGCCGACAGGTTCTCCACGCTGATCGCGCTGTCGGCTGGGACCTGGTACTTGCGGTCGACGTCCATCGAGACCGCAAGCCCGGTTGCGGTGGTTTGGATACCGGTCACCCGGCCGACTTTGATGCCGCGCATCGTCACCTCCGAGGTGGGCATCAACCCACCGGAAGAGTTGAGCAGCAGGGTCAGTCGCGTCACCTGTTTGGTCGGTCCCATATCGAGCACGCCGAACGACATGTAGGCCGCGCCGGCCAGGGTCATCACCACCAGGATCACCAGAGTGGTGCGCGCACTGAACTTCATGGCACCAACCCCATCGTCTGCATCGCCTCGACAGCTTGGTTCGCCTTGTCGGCGGGATCCACCCCTTCGCGCCCGGTGGGCGCGTGCAGTTCGGTGATGGTGTACTTCGGCCCGCCGTCGCGGAACCACCCGAGCAGCTTGTAGCGCAGCAGTGCCAGGAACTTGTCGGCGATCACCGGGATGGTGGTGTCCGCGGTGGCCATCGTGTGGATCATCGGTGTGATGTAGGACAGGATCTGCATCAGATCGCCCGCGATGGGGTTGATCAGATCGCCGCCGAGCTTACCGACGTCCTTGCTGGCGCCGACGACATTCAGGATGGCCATCGTGACCGCGGACAGCCCTTGGAGTTTCGCCGGGCCTTCGGTCACCAGCCGGTTGAACACCTGGGTGTTGGCCGCGAAGCCGGAGGTGATGTTCTCCATCCCGTCGAGCATCTGGTCGATGGTCTGCTGATTGGTGGCCAGGTCGTTGAGCACACCGGCGACCGTGTGTTGCATACGGGTCAGCTCGTGCGGATCCTGCGGGAACGCTTTGTTGACGTTGACCACGGTGGTTTGCAGTGTGCCGATCGCACCACCGGCGACGAGGTTCGACATCGAGCGAAGGAGATCCTCGACGTTGTCGGCCGGTGAGGTGTTGCGCAGCGGAATGGTGTCACCGTCACGCAGTACCGGCCCGGACCTGTCGTCCGGCGGTAGCAGGGCGATGTAGATGTCGCCAAGGGGGGTGGCCTGACGTAGCTCAGCACGGGTCGCGACGGGAAGCTTGGTGTCACCGGCTATTTCGACAGTCGTGACCGCCGTGGTGCCCTCGAGTCGGACGCTGTCGAGCACGCCGATCTGCACACCGCCGGAGTCCACTTTGGCCCGTGCCGGCAGATTGAGCACGCTGGCGAACTCGATCTTGATGTCGTAGGAGTGCCGCGGGGTGTAGGCGCCCGGGACCGGCAGCCGGGTCGGATCCAGCGAACACGCCGCCGTGAGACCGATCGCGACGGTGAATACCAGTGCGCAGAACGGGCGCAGTGTGCATCGGCTCATGGCAGCGCCGCTCCCAGAACGAGATTGGTGAGGCCGAGCGTCACCGGGTCGGTGGGGGTGCCCGACGCGCATGCGGCCGCGGCGCCGGGGATGTTGCGCTCCGTGAGTCCTTGGCAGATGGCGCCTGCCTGCGTCGGGGCGATCGACACCTGCGGCGGGATATAGGTGACGTTGTGGGTGCCCCATGCCGGTTCGTAGATATCGGCGAGCCAGTTGCTGAACTGCGGCCAGGAGTTGATCATCGCGGTGATCGCCGGGATGTGCCGGTTCAACAGATCGCGCAACCCGCCGAACCGTTTGTCGAACTTGTCGTAGAACCGCGGGCCGAACCGGTTGAGCGCCTCGATCAGCGTCGGCAGCAGGTGGGACACATTGGCCATCGCGGCCCCGAAGTTGTCCGACAGGCCTTCCATCAACTGGGCGGTGACCGGCAGCGTCTGAATCACCGAGGCGAAGCTGTCCCAGTTGTTGAGGAAGTCGGAGGTGAGGATCTCGCTGTTCTCGAACAGCTGCCGGTAGTCGGCGTCGGCCTTGTACGGGTCGGCGAGCATGGTGCGCAGGTTGCGCATCGTCTTGTTGATCCCGGGCCCGGTACCCTGCAGGGAATTACTTGCCGCACTGAGACTGTCGTTGATCGCCCGGACGCCGGGCGCCTTGGACGGATCCTGGCCCGGTTGCGATCCCAGAATCGCATCGGTGAGACTGCCGATGGCGGAGAACGTTTCGCTCACGCTGATCGGCGTCTTGGTGGACTTGAGCTTGATGCAGCCCGGACCGGTGAACTTGGGACCGCCGGTGTACGGCTTGGTCAGCTCGACGTGGCGATCGGTGACGATGGATTGCGAGTAGGTGACCGCGCCGACGTCGGCAGGCAAGACCAGGTCCGCGGGCACGGTGAAATCCACTTCGACATGGTCCGCTTTGTTGACGATCGCGGTCATCGAGCCGACCTCGATACCCAGCAGCGCGACCTTGTTACCGGGATACAGGCCCACGGCGTCGGTGAATTCGGCGCACATCGCTCGGGTGGGGTTGATCTTCGGGGCCAGCACTTTGATGCTGACGGCCACGGCGACCGCGAGGACGGTGGCGATCACCACCGCTATGGCTATTCCACGCCGCGACCGCAGTCGCGCGCCGATGCCCGATGCCTTGGTCATGTCGGCAGAGGCCATGTCAGCGGGAGCCATGTCAGCAGGTCTTCATGATGTTGGGGAGGCAGAGGTCCTGACCGGGGACCAACCGGTTGTGTTGGTCGAAGGTGACACCGTTGCCGCTGAGCATGGGTCCGATGATGTTGAGTGTCTGCCCGAGACCGTCCAGGGCCATGCCCCAGCGTTCGGGATGGGCCGCCAGCGTGTCGCTGATGTCTTCGATTCCCTCGGCGATGGGCATCACATCTTTGCCGTACCACATCGTGAGCCGGTCGAGGACGCGGGTCAATTCCTTGATCAGGGCGAAGAATTCGACGATATCGACGGCCTTGGCGGTGTACATCTTGCCGAGGATGTCGAACTGCTCGAACAGTGTGATGAGCTGGGCACGTCCTGCCGTCATGGCTCGCAGCCCGTCGTTGACGAAGTCGAGGCCGCGGTGAAAGTCGGTGGTGGATCTGCTCATCGATTCGGTCAACCGGTCGGCGGATTGGAGTAGGTTGCGCACCGCGTCGGGATACCGGTTCGCTGCGTTGGCGACTTCGGCGAAGGTGTCGTGGATGACCTGGCCGTCGACTTCTTTCACCACCGGGGTGGCCGCCTGGATGATGTCGTTGACCTCGAACGGCAGGGTGACCCGCTGCGGGGGAATACCGTTGCGGCCCAGCGGAGCTGTCCCCTTGGGGTCCAGCGCGACATAGTGGCCGCCCAGCGGGGTCAGCAACTTGATCTCGAGGGTGGAGTCCGAGCCGACTCTCACCGAGTTC
This sequence comes from Mycolicibacterium rhodesiae, assembly GCF_002086695.1. GTDB lineage: Bacteria > Actinomycetota > Actinomycetes > Mycobacteriales > Mycobacteriaceae > Mycobacterium > Mycobacterium rhodesiae. Next base: position 83,769 of record NZ_MVIH01000010.1, on the reverse strand, counting down.
TCGACGTCGAACTTCATTTCGACCAGAGCGCCGTCGAGGCGGACGCTGGTGACCTTGCCGACCGCGATGCCGGCCACTCGAACCTGGTCACCGGCGCGCAGCCCTGCGGAGTTCGGCATGTGCGCGGTGTAGCCCGCCTCGTCGGCCGGATTCAGGTAGGCCATCGCGGTGCCGGCGAGCGCGGCGATGATGACGACGACACCGATGATTCCGTTGCGGCGGTTGCGATTGGCGGCGGCGCGTTCATCCCGTGCGCCCTGGCGGCCGCCGATCTTGGCGCGCAAGGTGGTCAGGTGCTTGTCTAGTTGCATTACCGGCACACCACCAGGTTCTGCTGCGCGAAGGAGACCTGGCCGATCCCTGGGAGCGTGACCTCGCCGCGTGAGCAGGAGAACGTCGGGGTTGCCGGCTGTTCGTCCACCAGCCAGTCCCGCATGCCCTGGATCAACGACGGCGCAAGTGAGAGGCCCGCGATGATGGTCGGGGTCTGCGGCCACATCCGGCTGCTGAGGTCGTAGAGCGGGCCGGTCGTCCCATCGAAGGTGTGCTCGAAATACTGCATGACGTGGGTGGTGTTCCGCAGGACCGGCAGGCCGCTGTCCAGCGATTGACGGAATTCTTCTGCCTTGGAGCCGAATTGGGCGAGCACCACGTTGAGCTGGGAGATGAGCTGGAACAGTTGTCCGGACTTGCCGCCGAGATCTTGGGAGATCGCGCTGAGGTTGCGGATCATGGTGGTGATGACGAGCTGGCGGTCCACCGCCAGCGTGGAGATTTCGTCGAGGTCGTGCAGGAACGGACCGATGCCCGATTCGTCACCCTGAATCAGCCGCAGCAGGTTCTCGCCCAACAGGTTGAACTGGGCGGGGTCGAGGGTCTGGAAGATCGGCTGAAATCCGTTGAACAGCTTGGCCACGTCGAACGACGGGATGGTCTGCCCGAGGGGAATAGTGCCCCCCTCCGGCAGCCGGTTGTCGGGTTTGGCCGGCTGGACGAGTTCCACGTAGCGCTGCCCGATCAGGGTTTGATAGCGCACCGCGGCGACGGTGTTGGTGTAGACCGGGTGGTCGGCCTGGGCGGTGAAATCGACCTTGGCCACCCGCCCGTCGAGCCGGATGGTTTGCACCTTGCCGACCTGAACGCCAGATATGCGGACGTCGTCACCGACATAGAGGCCCGACACATCCGAAAACGTGGCGGTATAACCGGTCAGTGCTCCGGTGACCGGACTGCGTAGGGCGGTCAGCACGATGAGCGTGCACACCACCGCGACCGCCGTGAAGACTGTCAGCCAGAACACCGACTTGGTCACGCTTCTCACCGGCCACCGCCTTGCGGGGGCACCGCGGCGGGAGCCTCCGCAGGCAACGCGGCGGCGAGCCCGGGCATGGTGTCGAGGGTCAGCTCGAGATTCAACCTGACCTTGCCGTTGATGATCGGAAACGCCGTGCTGGTGCGGTCCAACAGACCTGAGATTCGGTCGTACGCAGGCGACATGCTTCCGGTCATGTACGCGTATGGCACAAAGACGCTCATGATGCCGCCGAACAGCGGGACGAGCCACGAGATGTGCTTGGCGAAGATCCCGTCGGTGGTGAAGAGCAGCTTCGCCAGCTGGTCCATGATCAGATTCATCCGGTCCACGCCGTCCGGGTGCGCCAGGAACTCCATCCCGTTGAGCAGGTCGTAGGCCAGGCTGACCAGCGGAACGGCGTCGCTGACCCCGTTGACCACCGAGGCGAGCACCGAAAGCGACTGTGAGAACGGCACTTTCTGCGAGTCGGTGACCATCTTGATCAGATCGAAGTAGGACCGGGTGACCGGCTCGGTGAGGTCGGCGTGCTTACGCACGATCGCGATGATGTGGTCGATATCGGGCGAGTCCATGATCCGGCCGAACTTCTGACCTTGGCGCAACAGCCCGGTGATGGAGGCCGAGCGCACGTTGGTGTCGACCGTCAGCGTCTGGTTCGACCCCAGCCTCGGGCCGGTTCCGCTGCTGACCAATTCGACGGCGGCCAGCCCAAAGGTGTTGGACGAGGTGAAGTTCGCGGTGGTGTCGGCCGCCAAGGCCGCTGCCTGGCGCGGCTCGAGTTCGAGGGTGATCTTCTGCTTGTTGAACCCGGCCGATTGCAGTGTCTTCACCGAACCGATGGTCAGGCCTCGGAACTTCACTTCCGCACCCGGGGTCAGACCCTCGCCGAGCTTGTCGGCCATCACCGTCAGCTTGAATGTGTCGGCGTAGCCGCCGGTTCCGAGTTGGTAGAGGACAGTTCCCGCGACCAGCAACACGATCGCGGCGATGAGGCCGCGGATGCGCAACGCGCGCGACGTGGGCCTGCGCCCGCCCTGGTCGGCAGATGCAAACATGCCCTATCCCGAGATCCGAATCCCGGGGCTGTTGCCCCAGAACAGCAGTGTCAGAACCATATCCGCGGCGACTACCGTGACGATGCTGGCCCGGATGGCCCGTCCGGACGCGCGTCCGACACCTTCGGGACCGCCGACCGCGTAGTAGCCCTGGTAGCCGTGGATGGCGATGATCAGCGTCACGAAGATGACCGCCTTGAGCACCGAGAACACGACGTCCGACGGTTGGATGAACGAGTCGAAATAGTGGTAGTAGGTGCCCGACGACTGGCCGTGCATGACGTTGACCACCAGCGCGCACGACACGTAGCTCAGCGCCAGCGTCACCACGTACAGCGGGATGATGGTCAGCATGCCGGCGATCACCCGGGTGGTGACGACGAACGGGATCGACCGGATGCCAAGCGCTTCCAGCGCGTCGATCTCCTCGGAGATCCGCATCGCGCCGATCTCGGCGGTCATCCGGCAGCCGGCTTGGGCGGCGAAGCCGATCCCGGCGATCATCGGCGCCATCTCCCGGGTGTTGGCGTACGCGGAGACGAAACCGGTCAGCGGGCCCATCCCGACCATGTCGAGGGCGCTGTAGCCCTCGATCCCCACCGACCCGCCGACTGCGGTGCCCATGAAGATCAGCACACCGATGGTGCCGCCGCCGACAATCAGTGATCCGTTGCCCCACATCACGTCGACCAGCAGCACCCCGGTCTGGTGCCGGTAGTGCTTGAGGGTGTGCGGGATCGCGCCGAGCACCTGGGCCAGGAAGCTGACTTGATGCCCGAGGCGCTGGATCACCGAGTCGCCTTGGTCGGCGATCCACAGCGGAGCCCGTAGGGCATGGGGAATGTGCCGTGACGGCGTTGCGACCCGAGCCATCAGCCCATCCTCAGCGGCATCGACATCGAGACGCCCTGGGTGATGATGAGGTTGAGGACGAACACGGCCACCACGCCGATCACCACCGACGCGTTGACGGCGTCGGCCACGCCACGCGCCCCGCCGGTGGCCTCCAGGCCGCGCTGGCAGGCCACCAGGATCACGACCACGCCGAACAGCCAGGTCTTCACCATCGCCACGATCACGTCGTTGACACTGGCGAACGAGGCGAAGGACGCGATGTAGCTGCCGGGCGTGCCGGACTGGAAGCCGACGTTGATCGCGTAACCGGCAGCCAGCCCCATGAAGATGATGAAGGCACACAGCACCGGCGCCACAAAGACGATCGCGGCAAGACGGGGAGTGACGAGGCGCTGCACCGGGTCGACGCCCATCACCCGCAACGCGTCGACCTCTTCGCGGATGGTGCGGGCACCGAGATCGGTGGCCACTGCCGAGCCGGCCGCCCCGCCGAGCAGCAGTGCCGCCACCATCGGTGCGCCTTGCCGGATCACCCCCAGACCGCCGGCGGCGCCCGACACCGAGGAGGCCCCGACCTGCTGGATGAAGTTGCCGACCTGCACGGCCACGATCACGCCGAAGGGTATGGACACCAACAGCGCCGGGATCGCCGTGACGCTGATGATGAACCAGGCTTGGTTGATGGTGTCTCGCCACGGATGGCGCAACCGGATGAGGTCGGTGATGAGGAAGCCGAACGCTTGTGCGCCGAGGCCGAAGAACCGACCCAATGTCTGCAGCGACGAATCAGTTCGGGACAGGAAGCGCCGGAAGGGCCGGCTCAGTATGTCGGCGACCTGGCGGCCCAACGGTGCTTCCGCTGGGGCCGGGGGATCGACGGGCGGCTCGGAGGTGGCGGCTGCCACGAATGCGTCGATATCGACGCACGCAAGTTCGCTGGCTTCTGTCTCGGTCGCTGCTTGGGCCGCAGTCGCGTCATCGACACCTGCGGTCAACGGCAGGCACCTCCTTAATCGCTGGCACGGCCAGTTACCCCAGCAAAGTTCGAGCTTGGTTGATGCGCGTTTACCAGCGGTACGAGTACGTGCGTTGTACCAGCGGCGGCGGGCATGTGTTCACGGAAAGAAGACCAGTGTGATGTACGCCACATTCGAGCGTCAAGCTCTATTCGCGTCGTCGAGCGATGGCCGCGGACGTCACTTTCCTGCGGAAGTGTCAATAACGTGCACGGATGCGGCTGTTGATCGTCTGTGGCGGTAAGTCCGCAGCACGGGTGAAGGTTTTGGCCCGTCGACGCTCGGCGCCGGCCGCCGCGCGGGTGGCCGGAACACCCGGGAAATGCACAGGAATTTGCCAGCGGGTCAAATTGCTGCGCGGTGACCCGCGTCGCCCCGTGGCGACCGCGTCGCTGACCACCCGAGTCGGGCCGGTCGATCGGTAGCGGTACCGCGGACCGCCGTGTCCACATTTCGCGCGACTGTCGCCGACGGACAGTCCGGGCAAATGCGGTACGGCTGTCTGTGAGATCACCAAACCCCGGCGACGACGAGCGCACCTGCACTAGGGTTCGTCCAAGTTGGACACACTGAGTGGGGGCTATGGCGAGCGCTGTTTCTGGACACGTGCCGGGGGCGATCGCGCTCGAACGACATGCCGGTCGGCTCTGAGCGCAACGGCGCGGGGGATGGGCGCACGCGAGTAGTCGATTACATCGCCGAGCGCCTCGTTCGCCGCGGCGTTCGCCATGTGTTCGGCGTGGACGGCGCCAACATCGAGGATTTCTACGACGCCGCCCACGCCTGTCCGGACCTCACCGCGGTGGTGGCCAAGCATGAGTTCTCCGCGGCGGCCATGGCAGACGCCTACAGCCGGGCCGGCGCCGGTATCGGCGTCGTCGTCGCCACCTCCGGCGGCGGAGCGCTGAACACCATCCCGGGACTGGGGGAGTCATTCGCCAGTCGGGTGCCGGTGCTTGCGCTGATCGGCCAACCGGCGACGACGTCGGACGGACTCGGCTCCTTTCAGGACACCAGCGGCGTCAACGGAGCCCTGCCTGGCGAAGCACTGTTCGCGGCGGTCTCGGTGTTCTGTGAACGGGTTGCGACGGCAGCCGACATCTCGACCGCGCTGCCCCGAGCGATCTCGGCCGCGACAAGCATCGGCGGTCCTGCGGTCCTGCTGTTGCCCAAGGACATTCAGCAGGCCGTGGTGCAGCCGGCCCATGATGATCCGGTCGCCGAGGTGGCACCCGCGGCTGAGGATCTCGCGGCGTTGGTTCAGCTGCTGCGCAGCGCCGACGGGCCGGTGACGATCATCGCCGGTGACCAGGTTGCCCGCGACGACGCCCGGGCCGAACTCGAGACGCTTCGCGCTGTCCTGCAGGCGGACGTCGCCACCGTGCCCGACGCGAAGGACACCGCGGCCGAGTCGTTGGGCGTCGCCGGGGTGATGGGTCATCCGGCAGTGGTTGCGGCACTGGGCAGCAGCGCCCTGTGCCTGCTGATCGGCACCCGGCTACCGCTGATGACCCGCGGCGGTCTGGACGCAGCACTGGGTGCCGTGCCGATCGCGTCGATCGGTGCCAGGGTTCCCTACCTGCGGTGTACGCACGCCGAAAGCCATGATCTCCGTAGCTCACTGAGCCGCCTGACGACCGCCATGGCTGACGCGGACAGGCGTATGCCGGCCTCGAACCCCGTCCGCGGCGAGCTGACGCCGCCAGATCATGCCGGCGCGGGAGTGCGCTACCGCGACGCGATGCGGGCACTGGACGGGTTGCTGCCACACGATGCCGACATCGTCGTGGACGCGGGCAATATCGGTGCGGCCGCGATCCACTGGCTGCCGGTGCGACGCGACGGCCGTTTCCTGGTTGCCCTCGGAATGGGCGGCATGGGCTACAGCTTCGGCGCAGGCATCGGCATGGCCTTCGCCCGCAACCGCCGTACCGTCGTCATCGCCGGCGATGGCTCATTCTTCATGCACGGCATGGAAATTCACACTGCGCTGCACTACCGGCTTCCGGTGACGTTCCTGTTGTTCGACAACCACGCGCACGCCATGTGCGTCACCCGCGAGCAGCTGTTCTACGGCGACGGCTACAGCTACAACCGGTTCGGCCCCAGCCGGTTGGGCGCGGGCCTGTCGGCCATGTTCCCCGCCCTGCCGTCGGTGGATGTCACCGACATCGGCGAGCTCGGCGTGGCTGTCACCGCAGCGCTCGACGCCGACGGCCCGTCCGTGGTGTCGGTGGAGTGCTCGGCCGACGAAATCCCGCCCTTCACAGCATTTTTGGACATGAAACCACAGCTGGACACCGGGAGAAGCCGATGACACTGCCTGCGCTCGAGGACATCGCCGCACACCACAATGATCAGATCGGGGCAGGCGCCGACCCGATCCCGGGACTCATGCGCATCGAGACCTCGCCCCGGGAGAAAGCCACCCCGGTCCTGATGGAGATGATCCACGCGGTGTATCCGCACGACGAGATCTTCGGCGAGTTCTGCACCGTCAACGACTACATCGACTGCCCGCCCGACGAGCTGTTCGACTATCTCGCGGACACCCGGTCCCTGGAGGAACGGACCTACAGTCTGCGGGGTTTCACCCCCACCGAGGAGGACGGCCTGTGGCTGGCCTATGACCGGCTGGGCACCGAGACCGAGATCTATACCCGCACGGTGGCCAACCGGGATGCCCGCACCGTGGACTACCACTGCGCCTGGGACCAGGGGCGGCACCTGTGGATGATCTATCTGATGCGGGTGGTCGACGCGCAGGTGGTGTTCAACAAGCCTGGTTCGGTGGTGCTGTGGACGAACTGCCACCACCCGTTCTACGACGAGAACCCGTACCCGGATGCCGCCCCGCCGCAGCGACCGGTCTGGGTGGGGGACTTCTGGGACATGTTCGGCGCCGGGCACCTGCTGGAGTTGAAGAATCTCAAGGCGATTGCCGAGTACCGCCACCGTAACGGCTTGCCGATCACTCCGGACTGGATGCGCGCATCATGAGCCAGCCCACGGTCAGCCTGATCGACGTCGCCACCTATCTGCCCGAGAACCGTGTTCCCGCACAGTGGTACACCCAATTCAGCGGCGACGACGACATGCGGGACAACCCGATGTTCCGGCCGCCGGACTACCGGCACCATGCGGCCGACGACGAGTCCAACGTCGACATGATCCAGCGTGCCGTCGGCGCACTGATCGACCGACACGGACCCGCGGTGCTCGACGATGTCGATGTGCTGCTTACCCATTCGCAACTGCCGGATCTGCCGATCCTCGGTGCCGGCGGCGAAGTCGCCAAGCGGCTGGGCATCAGCCCCGAGTGGATCATCGACGTCCACAACGGCGGCTGCGCGGCATTTGTGTTGATGCTCAAGCTCGCCCGCCAGCTGTTGGCCGGTGGAGCCGGGCGCACCGCACTGATCGCGGTCGCGCAGAACGCCGCAGGCAAGATCTTCGAGCAGGACCAGGTACGCAAGCTCGCCCAGGCGTCGGTGCCCGGCGACGGCGCGGCAGTCGGGCTGGTCACCGTGTCGGAAAGCTCGCCGGTGCTCGACATCGAATGCCGCTACTTCGGCGAGAACGCCACCGACATGACGTTGGCCGCCGATCCCGCGCGGCGCTGGTGGGAGGCAGGCCCCGGGCAGGGCTACGTCGGGTTCAACGAGGGCAAGATCATCAAGGTTCTGGCCCGCGGCAACCGGCAGGTCCCCCAGGTGGTGCGCGCGGTGTGCGACCGGATCGGCGTGAAGCCGGGCGACCTGGACCTGCTGGTGACCAACCAGCCCAACCGGCTGTTGCTGCGGAATTGGAATGAGGCACTTGGCATTTCACCCGATCGTCATCGCGACACATTCCAGGAGTGCGGCAACCTGTTCGCCGTCGCCATCCCGGTGAACTTGGAGGCGGCGATCCTCGATGGCCAGATCGGTGCCGGCGATATCGTGATGATGGCCGGGTTCGCGCACGCCGGAGATTTCGCGGGCGCCGCTGCCATCCAGTGGGGCGGAACCCGGACATGACGCAGCCGGCCACCCTGGACGCAGTCGTCGACGACATCATCGGCCTGATCACGGCCGAAACCGATTGCGCCACAGCGTTGACCGTCGACTCGGGACTGCAGGATGCGGGCATGGACTCGGCCCGGGTGCTGTCGCTGGTGTTCCGGATCGAAGCCCGCTACGACATCGAACTGGACGCCGAGGACGGCGACGACCTGCGCACCGTCGGCGATTTGGCCCGGCTGGTGCTGCGTCGCATCCAGGAACGGCCATGATCGGCGCCCCGGCGATCCGGCCCAAGTTCGAGACGCTGACCGAGATGCTCGATGCAGCAGCCCTGAGCGGCCACAGCCTGATCTTCGTCGACCGCAACGAGACTGACACCACCATCCCGATGGCCGATATCGCCCGGCGGGCGCGTTCGGTCGCGGCCGGCCTGCACGACAACGGCATCCTGCCCGGCGATCGGGTCGCGTTGGTACTGCCCACCGGCGCGGAATTCGTCGCCTGCTTCTTCGGCGCCCTCTACGCCGGCGCCATCCCGGTACCGCTGTACCCCCCGGTGCGGCTGGGCAAGCTCGACGAGTACCGGCATCGCACCGCCGCGATGCTGCAGGCCGTCGGAGCGGTCGTGGTGGTCACCGAGGATCGCATTCGTCCGCTGCTCGAGGCCGCCGGGACGTGTTGCCGGACGGCTGCCGAACTCGACGGATCAGGTCATCGTGACATCGATGCGTCCGCCGATGACGTTGCGCTGATCCAGTTCTCCTCCGGCACCACCCATGACCCGAAACCGGTCGCGCTCACGCATCGCAACCTGCTGTCCAACCTCGCGGCGATCGCGGACTACTTCGCCGCGGCGGGCATGCCCGATCAGGTCGGTGTCACGTGGCTGCCGCTTTATCACGACATGGGACTGATCGGGAACTTGCTGAGCGCGTTCTATCTTCCGCGGCCGCTGGTGTTGCTACCGCCGGAACTCTTCCTGGCCGTCCCCGCGGCGTGGTTGCGCGCGATCTCACGGCACCGCGGAACAGTCACCGCCGCACCGAACTTCGCGTTCGGCCTGTGTCTCAAGCGGATCCGTGATGAGGAACTCGATGGTGTCGACCTGAGTTCGTGGCGACTGTGTCTGAACGGCGCCGAGCTGACCAGCGCCGAGGTCCAGCGCCGATTCAGTGCGCGGTTCGCGCGTTGGGGGTTCGACGCCCGGGCAGTCACGCCGGTTTACGGCTTGGCCGAAGCGTCGCTCGCGGTCACGTTCACGCCGGCCGGCGCGATGTTCGGCGTGCACCAACTCGGTGACAGGGAGCTGGTGAGTACGGGCCGTCCGCTGGCCGGTGTGGAGGTGGAGATCCGTGACGACGATTCCCGGCCGTTGCCCGACGGCGAGGTGGGACACATCTTCGTTCGCGGACCCAGCGTGATGGCCGGTTATTTCGGCCGTGCCGACCTCACCGCGCAGGTCCTGTCGGGCGGTTGGCTGGACTGCGGCGACGTCGGATTCGTCCACGACGGTGAGCTTTTCGTGTGCGGCCGCACCAAGGAGACCGTGATCATCCGCGGCGCGAACCACGCACCACAGGATTTCGAGGCCGCCCTCGACGGGCTGGCCGGCGTCCGCGCCGGGTGCGCGGTCGCGGTGGGGTACGTTCCCCCCGATGCGCACGACGAGGCACTGGCGATGCTCGTCGAGACCACCCCGGACGCACCCGAGGATCTGGCGAGCGATGTCGCGGCCCGGGTGCTGCAGCACACCGGCATCGCCGTCGGGCACGTCGAACTGCTGGCACCGGGCACCCTGCCACGGACGTCGAGCGGGAAGATGCGCCGCCTCGAAGCGCGCACCCAATGGCTGGCGGGGACCTTGTCGCCGTGTTAGCCGGTATCGCGCGGCTGGCGATGCGTGCTCCGCGGCGGATGATCGCGCTCGCGCTGATCGTCGTCGCGGGAGCGGCGGCATTCGGCATTCCGGTGGCGGGCCGGCTCTCCGCTGGCGGGCTCACCGATCCCGGCGCCCAATCGTCACAAGTGAAAGCTTTGCTGGCCAGCACTTTCGGCCAGGGTGACATGCCGCTGCTGATTACTGTCAGCTCGCCCGATGGGGTCAATTCCGCTGCGGCGCGCACAGTGGGGACCGATATTGTGCGGACCCTCACCCGGTCTCCCACTGTCGCGACGGTGACCTCGCCGTGGACCGCTCCGCCGTCGGCCGCCACATCGCTGATCAGCAAGGACGGCACGGTCGGCGTCGTCGTCGCCGGTATCACCGGCGGCGATAACAGCGCACCCAAGAATGCCGGGGCACTGATCAGTGCGGTGGCTCACGACCGCGACGGTGTGACCGTGCGGGCGGGTGGCGAGTCGGCCATGATGCTGGAGATCAACCAGCAGAGTGAAAGAGACCTGAAGGTCATGGAGGGCATTGCGATTCCACTGAGCTTCCTGGTTCTGGTGTGGGTGTTCGGCGGTCTGGTGGCGGCATCGCTGCCCTTGGCGGTCGGCGCGGTCGCGATCTTCGGCGCGATGGCGGTGCTACATGCGATCACTTTCGCCACCGATGTCTCGATCTTCGCCCTCAATCTCGCTGTCGCCCTTGGTCTGGCGCTGGCGATCGACTACACGCTGTTGCTGCTGAGCCGCTTTCGCGACGAATTGGCAGGTGGTGCGAGCCGTGATCGTGCCCTGATGCGCACCATGATGTCTGCCGGGCGGACGGTGTTGTTCTCCGCGATGACCGTCGCACTGTCGATGTCGGCGATGGTGCTGTTCCCCATCTATGCCCTCAAATCCTTCGGCTACGCGGGCGTCGCCGTCGTCGCATGCGCCTCTCTTGCCGCGGTTTTCGTAACCCCGGCGGCCATCGTGTTGCTCGGCGACCGGTTGGACTCGCTGAATCTTCGCCGGTGGCTACGACGCCAGGCCGTGGCCGCGCGTCCGATCGAGGAGGGCGCCTGGTATCGGGTGGCCATGTTCTCGATGCGCAACGCGGTGCCGGTCGGGCTGGTCATCGTAGCGCTGTTGACGGTGCTCGGCGCGCCGTTCCTCGGCGTCAAATGGGGAGTGCCCGACGACCGTGTCCTGCCGACATCGAGTTCGGCCCATCTGGTCGGTGACCAGCTGCGCACACAGTTCGCCGCCGACCTGGCCAAGAACGTGACCGTCGTCATCCCGGATCTCAGTGGTGTCGCCCCCGCACAGCTCGACGCTTATGCCGCTGAGCTGTCGCGGGTGTCGGGTGTGTCCTCGGTCTCCTCTCCCGGCGCGACGTTTGTCGGCGGTGCCTCCGTCGGTCCGCCGACGGCGGCGACCGCGATCGCGAACAACGGCGCGTTCCTCACCGTCACCAGTACCGCACCGTTGTACTCCCAGGCATCCGAGACCTTGCTCGATCAGTTGCAATCCGTGCCCACCCCGTCCGGTCATCGGGTGTTGATCGGCGGGACCCCTCAGGTCAACCGTGATACCGCCAGCGCCATCGCCTCCCGGCTCGGAATGGTTCTGGCGATCATCGCCGGAATCACGTTCGTGCTGCTGTTCCTCATGACCGGCAGCATCGTGGTACCGCTGAAGGCGTTGATCCTCAACGTCTTGTCGTTGACCGCCGCGTTCGGTGCGTTGGTGTGGATCTTCCAGGACGGCAACCTCGATGCCTTGGGCACGACCTCGACGGGCACTCTGGCGATCAGCATTCCGGTGTTGTTGTTCTGCATCGCCTTCGGGCTCTCGATGGACTATGAGGTGTTCCTGGTGTCGCGCATCCGCGAGTTCTGGCTGGCGAGCGCCAAGACCGCCGCCGACAATGACAGGAGCGTCGCCCTGGGACTCGCTCACACCGCGCGGGTGATCACGGCCGCGGCACTGATCATGGCGATCACGTTCGCGGCGCTTTCCGGTGCTCAGGTGTCCTTCCTGCGGATGTTGGGTGTCGGTCTGACGCTGGCGATCCTCGCCGACGCCACGCTGGTGCGCGTTCTGCTCGTGCCTGCCTTCATGCACTTGATGGGCCGCTTCAATTGGTGGGCGCCGAAGCCTTTGGCGCGCTTGCATGATCGGGTCGGAATCCGGGAGGCCTCGCATGCCTAGGAACGCCAAAGTGCCGCCAGCCGGATTGGCGCGTGCCGTCGAGTGGTTACGCCACTACCTGCTGCTGCTCCACCAGCGGATGCTGCCCGCACCGATGGCGATGATGGAACTGGTGGTGTCGGGGTGGCCTGCGCAAGCGATCACGACGGCCGCGCAGCTGGGTATCGCCGACGCGCTGGCAGGCGGGCCGCTGCCGATCGACGAGCTTGCCGCGCGGGTGGACGCGGACCCCGACGCGTTGCGGCGGCTGATGCGGGCACTGATCGGGCGGGGCATCTTCCGCCGGCGCCGCGATGGCCGATACGCACTGAATTCTCTTGCAGCCACCCTCCGCTCGGATGCGGCGATCTCGCTGAGAGGTGCGGCGATGTTCCAAGGCTCACAAGAGCAGCGGGAACGCTGGACATTGCTGACCGACTCGGTCCGAACGGGTGAGTCGATCGTCCCCGCCCTGAGGGGTATGGAAGGTTTCGACTACCTCGTCGAGATACCGGAGCATGCCAAGCTTTTCGATCAGACCATGACCAGCCTCGCCCAGATGACGCTGGCCGTCGTGGTGGCCGGCTACGACTTCGCCGCACACCGCACGATCGTCGACGTCGGTGGGGGACAGGGCGCGATGTTGGCCGCCATCCTGGCCAAAGCGCCGCGGGCGCGAGGGGTTCTCTACGATGTGCCTCGGGTTGTCGCCGGCGCGCCGGAGTTGTTGCGGGCCAGCGGTGTCGCTGACAGGGTGCAGATCGTCGAGGGCTCGTTCTTCGACCATGTGCCCGGCGGCGGTGATGCGTATCTGCTGAAGAACATCATTCACGACTGGGCCGACGACAGGGCGTTGCAGATCCTGCGCAATGTCCGGTCGGCGGCCGCTGCAGGCAGCACGGTGCTGCTGGTAGAGATGGTCGTCCGCGACAACGGGCGCGACGGGCCGGAGAACTGGGTGGATCTGGAGATGCTGCTGAACCTCGGATCCCGCGAACGGACGGCCGACGAATACCGAACCTTGTTGGCGCGCGCCGGTTTCCGGATGACTCGCGTGGTGCCGACTGCGTCACCGCTCTGCGTGGTGGAGGCCGTCGCCGATGAAGCCGGTCCTGGGTAGTCGAGGAGACTCAGGTGGATATCGCGACCATGCCGCGCGCCGGATTCGATGCCTCCTGGCTGGACCGGCGTCTGCAGACCGGCCGGCCGGAGTACCTGGACCGCGATGATGTCGACGACCGGGTCAAGCGGCAGGTGATCTGGTCTCTCGACTGGATGGGCCGAATCCTGCGGGACCACGAGCGCCTCGCCGCAAGGGCGCTGCCGCTCATCGCGGACATCGACGAGCCGAGAATTCTGGAGTTGGGGGCGGGTCATGGGGCGCTGTCGCGGGCGGTGCTGACACTGCGTCCCGACGCGCGCGTCACGGTGACCGACATCGATCCGGTATCGGTGGCCGCCATCGCCGCGGGTGATCTCGGCAGCGATCCGAGGGCGGTAGTCCGCCGCGTCGACGCCGCCGATATCGACTTCCCCGACCGGTCCTACGATCTCGCGTTGTTCGCCCTGTCGTTTCATCATCTGCCGCCCGTTGCGGCCGCGCGCGTGCTGGCGGAGGGAACCCGCGTCGCGGACACGCTGCTGATCTGCGATCTGTATCGCCCGTCGGCTCCCGTGCACATGCTGCGACTGGCGTCGATGCTGCCTTTCGTGCTGCTGCCGTTCGCCCATGATGGTCTGATCAGTTCGTTACGTGCCTACAGCCCTTCGGCATTCCGCGCGCTGGCCGCCCACGCCGATCCGGCCATCACCGTCGAGTTCAGCCGTCTGGGCCGTAACCAGCTTGTGCTGGCGCGGCGCACGAGGGTGCCGTGAATCCTCTGGCGACAGCGGCCGCACTGGGGCGCGCGGCGTGGGCCGGCATCGACCCGGAGGGCTTCTTCCGCCGCCACGCCGCCGACCGCGCACCATTCACGGTGCTGTTTCCCGGACTGGGTGAGGTGCAGTTCTTCACCACTATGGACGGGGCGCGCGACATTCTCACCGCGCCCGGCGCACTGTGCCGGGCGCCGCTGCCCAACCCGATCGAGCCGGTCGTCGGCAAGAACTCGCTCATCCTGCTCTCCGGTGAGGCGCATCGCCGGGCCCGAAGTGTGCTGGCACCGCCGTTTCGCAACGAGCTCATGCGTGACTACGTCGATCTGATCGCCGAGTCCACCGAGCGGGAGATCGCGGCGTTGCGGCCGGGCGATCACCTGCAAGTGGGCCGCACCGCTCGATCCATCACCCTGGATGTGGTGATCCGGGTGGTGTTCGGCGTCACCGACGATGCCCGGCGTCGCGAGTTCTCCTCAGTGACAACGCAGTTGCTCAGATCCGGCAGCGCGGCGCTGATGCTGGTTCCCTGGCTGCGCCGCGATATCGCGGGTCGGGGGCCGTGGGCCCGCCTGGTTGCGTTCCGAACCCAACTCGACGACTTGTTGTCCGAGCAGATCGGGGAACGCCGGCGCAGCGGTGACCGCGGGGGTGATGTGCTGGCGCTGATCCTCGACGCCACCGATGACGAGGGCAGCGGCCTGACCGACGCGATGCTGCACGACCAGCTGCGGACGATGCTGGCCGCCGGCCACGAAACCAGCTCCACGTCGCTGGCGTGGGCGCTACACCACATCCACCTCGACGACAAAGTCCGCACCCGCGTGCTCGACGAACTCGCCACCGTCGGCACACCGGCGGAGATGGCCGCGTTGCCGTACCTCGGCGCGGTGGTCCAGGAAACCCTGCGCGTCCACCCGACAGTGCCGATCGTCCTGCGCAGACTCACCGGCCCACTCACCGTAGCCGGCGTTTCCTGCGCACCCGGTGATGTGGTGGGAATCGCGCTGCCCGCTTTGCATTTCAATCCTGACCTGTGGACCGACCCGGACACGTTCGACCCCGAACGCTTTCTGAACGCCAGACCGTCGCCATTCCAGTACGCGCCGTTCGGCGGGGGCTACCGCCGGTGCATCGGTGCGGCCTTCGCACTCGACGAGCTGGCGGTCGCGATCGGCACCATGATAAAGCGGCTCGACCTCGCGGCTGCGCAGCGCGGGCGGCCGCCGCGCGCGGTGGCGCGCGGGATCGCGACCAAGCCCAGCCGCGAAATCACATTGGAAGTGATCGCGCGGCGTTAGGTTGACCCTCACGCAGCGTGAGGTGTGAACATGATCGATATGACGCAGGAGATGCGGGTGGACGAGCTCACCGTGGGCGAGGTCGCGAAGCGATTTGGCATCACGGTGCGGACGCTTCATCATTACGACGAGATCGGGCTGTTGCGCGCCAGCAGGCGTGCCGCGTCGGGCTATCGGGTCTACACCGCGGCGGACCTGACGCGCTTGTCCCAGATCATCGTCTACCGCCGCCTCGAGCTACCTCTCGACGAGATCGCGAGCCTGCTCGACGAAGGGGATGTGGTCAGCCACTTGGTCCGCCAGCGCGAACGCGTCATGTCCCGGCTCGACGGGATGAAGAACCTCGTCGAGGCAATCGATCACGCATTGGACAAGGCAATGACGAACACACCTATGACCGACGACGACATGCGCGAACTGTTCGGTGACGGCTTCGACGACTATCAGGCCGAGGCTGAGCAGAAGTGGGGTGAGACCGCGGAGTGGAAGGAATCGCAGCGCCGCGCCAAGGCCTACGGCAAGGAAGAGTGGGTCCAGATCAAGTCCGAAGGGGAAGAGGTCGAGAAGGCGTTGGCCGACGCTTTCCGCACGGGGGTGCCCGCCGACTCCGACGCGGCGATGGATGCGGCGGAAAAGCATCGGCTGCACATCAATCGCTGGTTCTACGATTGTCCGGCGGCGTTCCATCGCAACCTCGGCGACATGTACGTGAGCGATCCCCGATACGTCGCCACCTATGACGAATCGTTCGGACTCCCGGGTCTCGCGGCCTATTGCCGCGACGCGATCCACGCGAACGCAGACCGTATCGGCCCCTGAGCGCACCCAACGCGGTTGCGCTGCCGCATCACTGGCGATAGGTCGCCAGGAACTGCCCGATCGTGCCGATGGCGGCCTCCAACTCATCGGCCCGCGGCAGCATCACGATCCGGACGTGGTCGGGGTCAGGCCAACTGAGGCCGGTGCCGGGAATGATGTGGATCTGCTCCTGCAGCAGCAAGTCCAAGGCGAACTGCTCGTCGTCGCGGATCGGATACACGCTCAGGTCGATTTTCGGGAACGCGTAGAGCGCTCCTCGGGGTTTGACGCACGAGACGCCGGGGATGGAGTTCAATGCCGCCCAGGCGAGGTCGCGTTGCTCGCGCAGCGCGCCGGCGGGCAGTGTGAGGTCGTGCCCGGAGCCATCGGCTTCCAGCGCGATCCGAATCGCCTGCTGGCCGGGTACATTGGCGCACCGGCGCAGGCCGGCGACCGTTGTCAGACCGTCGAGGTAACTCACGGCATGATCCGTCGGCCCGGACACCGCGAGCCAACCCGCCCGAAATCCCGCGCAGCGGTACGCCTTTGACAGGCCGTTGAAGGTCAGGCACAGCAGATCAGGTGCCAGTGCGGCCGTCACGGTGTGAACGGCGTCGTCGTAGAGAATCTTGTCGTAGATCTCGTCGGAACAGACGATGAGGTTGTGCTCGCGCGCGACGTCGAGAATTCCGGTCAGCACCTCGGGTGGGTACACCGCGCCGGTCGGATTGTTGGGGTTGATGATGACGATCGCCCTGGTGCGCGCGGTGACCTTCGCCGCGATGTCGGCGACATCGGGATACCAGTCCGACGACTCGTCGCACCGATAGTGGACCGCACGCCCGCCGTTGACGTTCACCGCGGCGGTCCACACCGGGAAGTCGGGGGCGGGTACCAAGACTTCGTCGCGCTCGTCGAGCAAGGCCGTCATGGCCATCACGATCAGTTCGGAGGCGCCGTTGCCAAGAAACACGTGCTCGACATCGACACCGGGCACGTCTCGGACGGCGTAGTACTGCGCGACGGCGTTCCGGGCCGGGAGCAACCCCTTCGTGGGGCTGTAACCGGCCGAGGTCGACAGGGCCTCGGCGATCTGGCGAACCAGGTCGGCGGGCGGCTGGAAGCCGAAGGGGAACGGGTCGCCCGTATCCAGCCGCATGACCCGGTGTCCCACTGCTTCGAGTCGCGACACCTGCTCAGCGATGGGCCCCGGCGCCTCGTGCGAGAGGTTGGACAACCTGCTCGACTGCGCGAACTTCATACGGTTCCTTCGCAGGTCTACCCGGTGACGGGGCCGGGGTATTAACCGAGGCGTCAAAAGCCTAGCGCCCAACCGGCGACTGACCGAGCGATCAGGTGAAGGCGCGGGCGACGACGTTGGTTAGCCTTACCAGCGAAAACGGTGTTGTCGCAGGTGGTCGTCGGGCCAGACCACGCGTGTGCGGCGTTACGTCCGTCCGCGTTTCAAGAGCACGGCGACCGAGACGACGGCGATGATCAGGACCACAGCCGCCGGAATGGCCTGTTCCCGCGCCCGTTGAGCCGTCAGCGGCATCGCCCGGGTTTTCGTGGATTCGGGAAGTGGTGTGGCACGGGCGGGCGTTGACACCGCCAGGGATGCGTCGGCTGCAGGCGCCGAAGGTGGCGTCCCCGAATGGTTCTCGGCCTCGAATCGGTGTCCACCGAAAAGCAGTACCGCGGCAGAGGAGAACACCACGGCACCCAATACGAGGCCACCGCGAGTGATGCGTGGCATGAATTCGGCCTAAGGTCTGGCAACACCGGCCGCTACCGTCGTAGGACGTGCGTGTCGCTGCTTGGCAAGATCCCGGCACGGTAGTACCTCTGAACCGGCGATCTCCAGGACAATCGAGCCTGTTATCGCTATGCATGTCGCCGTGACGCGCCGCTGCGTTACATCGAGATCCGCACCATTGCGTTGTGCTGCTTGCACTTTCACCGGTCGCCAGCATCGGAAGAATGCTGGTTTCGGGGGTCTCACCAGCAGAGTCTCCGATATGGTCAGACTCATGCGCCCCAAGAGCCACGCGAGAAACGGCGCCGGCGTGTTGTCAGATCGCTCAACCCGGGTTTGCATCGTCGCCCTCGTGGCTACGAACAAGTTATGACCGGCCACGAGATGCTCGTGGACCGCTATGCAGTAGCCGGGGTGCTCGGCCGCGGAGGCATGGCTGAGGTTCGCGAAGGATGGGACACCAGGCTGAATCGGCCGGTGGCGATCAAACTGCTCCACCCGACGTTGACTGCCGATCCGGGCATTCGGCGCAGGTTCGAGGACGAAGCCCGCTCCGCGGCGCGACTCTGCCATCAGAACATCGTCACGGTCTACGACTTCGGTGACCACCAGGGCACCCCGTTCATCGTGCTCGAACGCTTGCCTGGGCAGACACTTGCCGACATCATCGCCACTGGACCGATGCCGGCGGCGCACGTGCGCTCCGTGCTCGACGACGTCCTTGCCGGTCTCGGCGTGGCCCACGCCGCTGGGGTCCTGCATCGCGACATCAAGCCCGGCAACATCTTGGTGGCGGCGACGGGCGACTCGATGAAGGTGGCCGACTTCGGTATCGCCAAGACCGGTGGCGCCGCGCACACGATGACCGGGCAGATCGTCGGCACGATGAGTTACATGAGTCCCGAGCGCGTCGCCGGGGCTCCGGCGTCGGTGGGTGACGATCTGTATGCCGTCGGCCTGATGGGTTACGAAGCGCTGCTCGGCAGAAGAGCGTTCCCGCAAGACAATCCCGCCGCATTGGCGCACGCGATCATGGACAGCACACCGGCCCCCGTCGCGGCGGTACGCACCGACGTGGATCCAGTCCTTGCTGCTGTCATCGACCGCGCCATTGCCCGAAACCCGGTGCAGCGCTTCGCCAGTGCTGAACACATGCGGGCCGCGTTGGCCGGTGATCAGCGTGCGATTCGCGCGGGCGTAGCCTCCGTGGGGCCACGTCCGGCAACCAAAGTGCTGACAGGGCATCCGATTCCGGCAGCTCCGTATGTGCCGCAGCCGGCGCGGCGGCGCGTTCGCACGTACGGGATTGCGGCCGGCGCTCTGAGCGTTCTGGCCGTGTCGGCGTTCGCCTTGGCGATGGATCCGGCATCGTCGGCGCCGGATCCACAGCCGGTCAGCACCAGTGCTCCCGCTGCCCCCGCGACGAGTGCTCCGCCGCCGCCGAGCCCTGTGGTCCAGCAGCCCGCACCCGAGCCACCTCAGCCGGGTGGACCCGCGGGCCGCGGCCATGGAAAGGGTGACAAGAAGCGGGGCTAGGTCGGTAATGCCCGGTCGGCGACCTGCGGCGTTAGTATCTACTGGCCACGGAGGCCTGCACTACGCGGAGCAGCCATGGGAGGAAGGGGTCGTGCCCTTGGAATGGCCGTTCGTGGCGAGATCAGCGGAGATCGACCTCGCTATCGATGCTGTCGAGAACTCCTCGTTCAGTGGCGTGATCTTCACAGGGGAGGCCGGCGTCGGCAAGAGCGCGTTAGCGCGCCAGGTTGGTGAACGGCTCGGCGGAAGGGGAATGCAGACCCACTTTGTTCTTGGTACTCAGACCTCTCAAGATGTGCCTCTTGGCGCTTTCGCCGGGATTGTGCGGATCCCCAACGCCCTCGACCCGATTGGCTTGCTCGCGGCGGCCCACGACGCACTCGGCGATGCCCACGACCGGCTGCTCGTCGTGGACGACGCCCATTTGCTCGACCCCTTGTCGGCGATAGTCGTCCATCAGCTCGCGGTCCGCGGTTCTGCGACGCTTATCGTCACCATGCGCTCGGGAGTCGAGGTACCGGACGCCATCACCGCGCTGTGGAAGGACCAGTATCTGCGCCGCATCGACGTAGGTGCACTGTCGCGTGGCGAGACTGATCGGTTGATCGTCGAGGTGCTTGGCGGCCCGGTCGCGGGGACGCTCGTTGACCAGCTTCACGAATTGTCATCTGGCAACCCGCTGCTGTTGCGCAGCCTGCTGGACACCGCAATGAACGACGGACTGCTCACAGATGACACCGGCTGGTGGCGACTCACCCAACTGCCGCGGTTGGGCGTTGACATTGAGCAACTGCTCGAGGCGAGGGTGCGCGGCCTGCCGCCGATGGAGCGTGAAGTTCTTGAAATCGTCTCGGCTGCAGAGGTGTTGGACTGGAATGTGCTGCGCGCCATGTGCGATGCCGCCGCGATCGGCGACGCAGAACGACATGGTGTGATCGATGTGATCAACGATTCGCAACGTGTGCGCGTCCAGGCGGACCATCCTGTATTGGCTGATGTGGTGCGAAGACACTGTGGGGTGGCTCGGCTGCGCCAGATCAATACCACTCTGGCACAGAACTTCCGGGCGCTGATCGACAGTCAGGACGACGGTCCGGCGAGAGATCCGCGGCTGCTCATCGAGTATGCGCGGCTGATGATGAACAGCGATACGCCGCCGGATGCCGGCCTGGTGACCGACGCCGCCGAGACCGCGATGACCATGTCGAGCCTGGTTCTTGCCGAGCAACTCGCGCGGTACGCCTATGGCAACGGCGGCGGTCTACGCGCCGCCATCGCACTCGCCGACGCCCTGGCCTGGCAGGGTCGCAGCCAAGAGGCGGAAGAACTGCTGGCAACCTTCGACCCCCGCGACGAGATCACGCTCGTCCGGTGGGGCTGTCTACGGGCAACCAACCTGTTCTTCGGTTGTGGTCAACGTGCGATGGCCGAAGAGGTGTTGGGTGTGGTTCGGTCCCGTGTCACGATGACCGCTCTGCGCAGCTACGCGCTGGCGGTTGAGGCTTCGATCGCCTACTTCGCCGGTGAACTCGACACCGCCGCCGCTGCAAGTTCCGCGGTCATTGCTGACCCTCACGCGATGCCTATGGCGGTTCTTTGGGCGGCAGTCCCGGCTGCCGCCGTGGCCAACTTTCGCGGCAGATCCGACGATGTTGAGACAGCAGCGGCCCGTGGTGCCGCGGCGGCCAGGCACTGCGCGTCGGGACCTCAGCGGTATGCCATATCGCTGACAGAGACATTGTCGGCGCTGAACCAAGGCGACATCGCCAAGGCCCAGGCGATCGTGGAGCGGCAGCGGAACCAGGCGCATGGCGCACCGCACGCCGAGGCCATCGTCGCCGCGATGGCTGGCCGGGTCGAGCTCGCGGCCGGCGATCCGCAAGCCGCCAGTGACTGGCTGCAACGTGCGCTGTCGGCCATGGTCTCGACGCTGTCAGGCGGCTGGGTGACCTTGGTGGCGATCTGGGCGGTGCAGGCTGAGGTACTGCGAGGCGACTGCGGAGCGGCCTCGCGTGCGTTGAACACGGCCGAGGTCACCTGGGGGCCCGCGGTCGAGGTGTTCCGGCCGCTTCTCGAGGTGGCCAGAGCTTATCTGTGCGCCGCGACCGGCCGGCGGGCCGCTGCGCACGACCACATCGACCGGGCCGCGGATGCCGCTGCGAGATCAGGGATGACGGTCGGTGAGCTGGAGGCACTGCACACCGGGCTACGGTTCGGGATGGCCCCCGATGTGGCGCGGTTCAAAGTCCTTGCCGAGCAATTGAATAGCCCGGTCGCGATGCTTGCCGCAGCGCACGCCGAGGCGATTGCCGCGGACGACGGAGAAGGTCTTGACAGGGTGGCCGGCGAGTGGGAGTCGCTTCGGATGAGGGCACATGCGGCAGACACCTTCGCCGCGGCGGCGCTCGCACACCGCCGAGCGGGCGCCCGTCTGCTTGCCTTGAAATCCTCTGCACAGGCGCATTGGCTGGTAAGCAGTTCAGGGCTGCATACCCCGGCGACTGAGATCAACGAGGCGCCACTCCCATTGAGCGACCGGGAACGTGAGATCGCCCTACTGGTTGCCGACGGACTGTCGAACCGCGAGATCGCTGTCCGACTGGTGCTGTCGGTTCGGACCATCGAAGGCCACCTCTACCGGGTGTACAACAAGCTGGGTATCAACGACCGCGAGCAGCTTATCCGCCTGATCAGCAATGTCGATCCGCAAGCGCCTGCCAACGGCTAGCGGTGCGCGGTTATGCGCAAAGCGACTGGCACAGCGTCATGACGCGCGAAACGCATTGTGCCGGTTCGATTTCCAGTACAACGTGCGCTTCGCGGCAGCGTTCTTCGATGCACTCGAGCGCTGAAATCCCAGCGCAGTCAAAGAATGTCACCTGCGTCATGTCCAAAGTGAGGCGCCTGCAATTGCCCGCGCGGCGGAAAACGAAGTCGGTGAAGTAGCGGGCAGTGGACATGTCGACATCGCCGGCTGCGGTGACGCGAACGTCAGTCGTGTTGGACCACTCAGCGAAGAGTTGCAGTCGGTCCGTCGGCGGGCCAACGGTCGAATTGGAAGAGATCAAATGCATCGGAAGGCTCCAATGAGCACTAGAAGGAAATAACAAGTGTGTGTGGGACGCGCCCGAAAGGCTCGCATTGCGGGTGCAAGATGCACCGCTCGCCTGCGACGAATACCGAGGCTGGAAATTCAACCTAGGTCGAGCCTACACCCACAGGCACGCCACGGCCTAGGTCGGCGAATAGCTCCTGTTGGGGCAGGTCCGGGTCGATCAATCGCTCAAGGCTGCGGACTGCCCGGCTCGCCACCAGGACGGCCGGTGTGAGAAAAACCCGTCAGCAGGGCATATCGGCGGGCGTGTAGTACGCCACGCCGTTACCGGTCAGACACGGCGGTCGTCCGGCTGCGGCCTGAGCTGCCGCATCATCGGGCGAGGCCACCGGTGGTACCACGCCGGGGCTCAGCTCGATGCCAGGACCGACCATCACATCCGGGCCGAATGCGACGCACCCCGTGGCGTCCTGCGCGGCGGCTGCTGCGCCGCAATCGTCGGCCCGCGCCGGCGAAGGTGCCATCACCAGCGCCGCAGCCAGCCCCACGACGGCGAAAAGTGTCTTCATCGGTCTTTTTTACCTGCCTGCGAGCGCGATATGGCACATTTCGGCGGCATTGCTTCAGCGGGGCGATACCAACCCCCGTCTCGCAGCGTCGGGCAGACAATGCTCCGGAAGCACCGGGAACTTCGAAATCCCACACAGGTGTCGTGAGGTCGGATAACGGACAAAGGCCGCGGCGGTGCTGAAGGTCGACTTGCCGAGCGGAGTTGGGTCGTCGAGCCGAAGGCGCGCCCGCAGTTCGAGCGGACATCGACGAGCGCGGCGCGATCTCGTCTGCCGCTCTGTACTGATGAGGTGCCGGACACATCGGCGATTCTGTTGCCGTCAATTCGGGTACGGAATCTGCATGGCACTGAAAACACTTTCTCTGGCATCAGTTCTGTTCTCCGGTGCGGCAGCTGCCGCGATCGCGGCAGCTCCGCTGGCTGCCGCCGATCCCGCGCCGGGCTGCGTCAACCCTGACGGCAGCCCCTGCCCGGTGGCCACCGCCGGTCCGAACGGCGCCTCCGGCGTCATTCCCGGCGGCCCGGGCGGCGTGGCAGGCCCGGGTGGAGCATCCGGCGCAATTCCGAATGGTCCCGGCGGCGCGGCCGGTCCCGACGGTGCCAGCGGGTCGATTCCGTACGGCCCCGGCGGCACCGCGGACCGCGGCGGCGCCAGCGGCGGCATCCCGAACGGCCCCAGCGGCTCGGCCGGGCCCGGCGGGGCGACCGGGTGCATCCCATACGTGGGCTGCGCCTCCGTCGGCTAACCAAACCTGGCTAGCTCCAACGGTTTTCGCTCACGAACTCGGCGAGTGGACGCCCCAACGTCCACTCGTCGAGTTCGAGCGCAGGCCGGTCGGGGAAGTCGGGCACCGGCCCGAGGCACAGCACGGCCACCGGCTCACCGCCGGCGGGAATTCCCAATAACTCCCCGAGGCGGTGCGGATCGAAGATCGACACCCAGCCCATCCCGAGGCCCTCGGCTCGCGCTGCCAACCACAGGTTCTGGATCGCGCACGACACCGAAGCAAGGTCCATGTGCGGCATCGTGCGACGGCCGAAGACATGGCTTTCCCGGCCGTCGCCGAGCGCAACCACCAACAATTCGGCGCAGTCCAGGATGCCCTCGACCTTGAGTGCCAGGAATTCTTCTGCCCGAGCACCCAGTGCGGCAGCGGTGTGTCTGCGCTCTTCGTCGACCAGAGCATGGATCTTCTGCCGCAACCCCGTGTCGGTGATGCGCAGGAACCGCCAGGGCTGCATCAAGCCGACGCTGGGCGCGGCGTGTGCGGCCGCCAGCAACCGGGCCAGTACCGCATCGGGGACCGAAGCGTCCGGTTTGAACCTGCGCATATCGCGGCGCTCGTGAATGACGCGGTAGACGGCGCGGCGTTCGGCGTCCGTGAACGCGTGCTCGGTCACCGGGTCATCCTAAGAGGCACGGTGCGATAACGACCGGCGCGGTGCGACGGTTCGATCGGGCCCGCGGTGGTTACTCTAGGGATCCCGGAGCGGCAGTGGCGCCGTCCCGAGCGAGGAGGGGGCCATGTCAGCGTCCCGTACGGCCGTCAAAAACGGTATCGACCTGCCGCCCAGCCGGATCGTCGAGGTGAGGGCCGCCGACGGCACCCGCCTGCACACCGAGGTCTTCGGCCCCGAGGATGGCTACCCGATCGTCCTCGCGCACGGCATCACCTGCGCGTTGCGGGTCTGGCATCAGCAGATCAACGATCTGTCCCGCGACTTCCGGGTAATCGCCTACGACCACCGCGGACACGGCCGCAGCGGGGTTCCACGCCGGTCCGGCTACAGCCTCGGCCACCTCGCCGGGGACCTCGACTCCGTACTCACGGCGACCCTGCGTCCGGGCGAACGAGCGGTGATCGCCGGCCACTCGATGGGCGGCATCGCGATCAGCTCCTGGGCCGACCGCTACCGGCACCGGGTGGCCCAGCGAGCCGACGCCGTCGCATTGATCAACACCACCACCGGCGACCTGCTGAAAGAGATCAACCTGCTACGGGTGCCCGCGCTGCTGGCGGCCGGCCGATCACTCGCCGCGCGCCACATGATCAGGACATTCGGCGGGGCGCCACTGGTCTGGGGCGCCCAGCCCGGCAGCCGCTGGTTCGTCACGATGATGGCCGTCGGTGCGGGCGCCGATCCCGCGATCGGCAAGCTGGTTCACGACCTGTTCGCCGAAACCCCGGCAGGCGGACGTGGCGCGTGGGCGCGAGTGCTCGTCGACGAGATGAATTCACGCCACATCGACCTCACCGGCCTCACAGTGCCCACACTGGTGATCGGCAGCACCAACGACCGGCTGCTGCCGATGTGCCAGTCCCGCAAGATCGCTGACGCTGTTCCCAACCTGGTCGACCTGGTCGAGACGCCGGGCGGACACTGCGCGATCCTGGAGCATCCCGACGTCGTCAACGGGCATCTGCGAACGCTGGTCTCAGCGGTGACCGCGCAGCGCATCAGCTCCTAAGCGCCGCAACGACTTCCGCTGCCGCACGCCGGCCGGACCGCACCGCGCCGTCCAGGAAGCCGGTCCATTCGTCGGCGGTTTCGGTGCCGGCCCAGTGCAGCGGCCCGACTGGTTCGCGCAGCAGGTGACCAAACTCCGTCCAGGCGCCGGGCGGCACCGCTGCGGTCGGACCGCCGGGAGCGAAAGTCTCTGCGCCCCAACAGTGGTCGAGGTAATCGACGGGTTGCTCCGCGTCCGGGCCGAACAACGCCGAGAAGCCGGCGAGTGCCTGCTTGCGACGCTCGTCGGCGCCGAGCGCATCGAACTCGCGAGAATCGGCGAATCCGAGCAGGATTCCCGGACCGTCGTCGCCGGGGCTGACGTCGAACGTGATGAACACCGGCCCCTGGTCGGACAGCGCCTGCCCAGACAAGCCCTTGTCGCGCCAGAACGGCCGCGGATACGCGGCGTACGCCTTGCTCAGGGCGCCCTGCGGCCAGCTCTGCGCCAGCTGCTGATAGCCGATCGGCGGGGGAGGGGCGACGTCGATGTTCTGCCGGTGCGCGGGCGGGATCGCCACGATGACGCGCCTCGCCTCGACGGCGCCGGCCGACGACGTGACCGCGACCGCGTCATCGGACCATTCGATTCGCGTCGCTATCGCATTGAGCCGGACGCGGTCACCCAGCTCTGCGGCCATGGCGTCGGCGATCTGCTGGGTGCCGCCCGGGAAGTGATCCTGCTGGGCGCCGCCGACCACGTCGAGCATGCGGTCCAACCCCCCGGCCGCCTTGACGTAGCGCACCGCGTGCAGCATCGACACCTCGTCGGGTTCGGCACCCCAGGTGACCCGCGACATGATGGCCATCAGGTCGTGTGACGACGCGGTCGCGCCCACCGAGCGCAGCCAACCGCCCAGCGACGTCGCGTCGAGCTTGTTGGCCGTGGCCGATGTCCAGGGTCGGGCGACGTCGATGCCGCGGCTCAGCCGCTCGACCTGCCATTGGATCCGGCCGATGTCGAGGAGTCCGATCAGCGACAGCTTGGGGATCGTGCCGCGGTAGGACCGCACCTTGCCGCGCCACCGGATGAGATTGGCGCCGTCGTGATAGGTGGGTTCAGTGGTGCAGCCGAGCTCTTTGGCCAGTGCCAGGACGGCGTCCTGGGTGGGGCCGACGAACGTGCCACCGAGGTCGACGGGCACACCGGCCAGCGACGCGGTGCTCGAGCGTCCGCCGACCCGGTCGCGGCCCTCAAGCACCAGCACATCGTGATTCTGTTTGACCAGTTCACGTGCGGCTGCCAGGCCTGCGAAGCCTGCGCCGATCACCACTACGTCGTAGCTCACCACCCCACCAGTGTTGCCTGTCCCGATCGCCCAAACCAACGTTTGGCCGCGAAAGGGCGAGTGGCGAGCCGCAGAACGTCGACTTCGGCGGCGCTAGCGGGCGAGTTCGTCGACGATCTCGGCCAGTGTCTCGGTGGCGATCGGGCCCGGCTGATACAGGCAGACGGTGTCGCCGACGCCGTCCACCCGTTCCCGGATGTGTGCGGCGATCTGCTTCGGGGTGCCGCACGCAGCGATGGTGTGCAAGACCTCATCACTGATGAGGCCGGCCATCTCCTGCCATTTGCCTTGCTTGGACATCGAATTCAGCTCGGGCTGCAGATCACCCCAGCCGTGGATGTCGAGCACCGGGCGGTACGCCGGGGTGGACCCGTAGAACGCCAGCAGCCGCCGCGTCGCGTCGTGATCCTCGCCCGCGGACAGGATGATCTCAGGCACGATCGCGAACGACGACTCTGATCGTCCGGCCGCGGCCAGCCCGTCGCGCACCGCAGGCATCGTCGACTCCCGCAGGAACTTCGCCGAGCCGAACGGCATCACCAGCAGCCCGTCCGCCACCTCCGCGGTGGCCCTGGTCAGCCGAGGACCGAGCGCGCCGACGTAGATCGGCGGCGGGCCAAAGGGATTCGGGCCGGGATTGAACATCGGTGTCATCAGGGTGTGCCGGTAGTACTCGCCGCGGAAATCCAGTCGCTCGCCGGTCTCCCAGGTGGCAAAGATGGCCCGCAGCGCGCGAACCAACTCGTGCATCCGCGCGACCGGCTTGTCGAACGCCGCGCCGTAGTGCTTCTCGATCTGGGCCCGCACCTGGGTGCCCAGTCCGAGGATGAACCGGCCTTGGGCAAGCAACTGGTGATCGTAAGCCTGGTGGGCCAACTGGATCGGGTTGCGCGGGAACGCGATTGCCACATTGGTCATCAGGTCCAGGCCGCCGACACCGGCAGCCAGCGTCAGCGGCGCGAACACGTCGTGCGGGCCTTCGAACGTGAAGACACCGCTGGCACCGGCATCGCGCAGGGCCCGGGCACGATCGACCGCATCGGTAGGCCCGAACAAGGCCGTCAAGACTTTCACGATGTGGTTACGGCGCGACCGTCAGCCAGTCGGCGAAGCCCGACGGGTCGTGGCGGCCCAGCGCGCCGTGCTCGAACAGGCCCCAGCCCTCGGCGGACTTGCTGCCGTCGTGGCACACCGCCCGCCCGACGTGGTCGATCACGCCGAACGCGGAGCGTCCGATGATGGCCGGATCGGTCATGTCATAGGTGAGCCGCTCGGCGAATTTCTCGCCCTTCCACACACCGTGGATCCAATCCGAGTCGCCGCCGTAGCCGCCGCCGACATGGATCGGTACCGGCAACTTGGACTCCACATCGAACCGGAGGTTCGCGCCGTTGGCGTCCGTCGCCTCGATGGTCGCGCCGGTCGGAATGCGAGTGCCGGAGCGGTAGTGGATCTTGACCCGCGGCCAACCCAGCTGCTCGACCCGTCCGTCACGCCAGATCCGCGTGCAGTCGTTCAGCGAGCGGAAACCGTCGGGCGCCTCCTGGATGATGATGACGATCGCGTAGTCCTCGAAGGCCATCGGGACATACAGCCACCACATGCCTTCGAACGGCGGGTCGGCCGGCCGACCGGCGGGTTCGGCCTCGCCGATGGGACGGATACCCCACGACCGGTCGCGGCTGCCGATCCATACCGACGGGTCGACGGTGATCTCCTCGCCGTCGATCACGATATGCCCTGCCCAGGAACCCAATTGGGCGAACCGCTGCGCGTCCAGCGTCACGCGGTTGCCCTGACGCATGATGTGCGGCTGCTCCTGAACAACCGGGAACAACCCCTCCCACGTGAGGTCGACGGCCATACCCTCGGTCTCGTCCATCACGATCCGCACCTTCTGCAGCGGATCGATCACCTCGACGCGGTAACCGTTGCAGTGTTGGTTGAGCCGGTCCTGATCGATCGCATCGGACACGTGGACCGCGGTCTGCGTGTCACCCCGCCTCACGAGTACATAGGCGTCCTTGACGCCGAGGTTGGGGTAGTAGCCGATGCCGGTGATCAAGAAGATGTCCCCGGTGCGGTCATGGCAGTTGAAATAGCTGCGGTCGTAGAAGTTCCGGTCCGAGGAGTTCGGCCAGGCGATCGGCAGCGGCGCCTGGTGGACGGGGTATTCGTCGAGTGGTCCGAGCATTGGCGGCTATGCCTCCTCAATGAGCCGGCGCAGCAGGCCGGCGTGGTAGAACGTCGACTCGACGTCCTCTGGTTTTTCGATCTCGCCGAAGTGCACGCGCCGCGCACCGGTGCGCATGAACACGCAGCACCAGATCACCCCGGAGTATACGTAGAACCAGCGCAGGTCACCGAGTTCGACTCCGGTCAGCTTCTCGTAGGTGGCGCGAACGTCCTCTTCGCGCATCACGTCCGGCAGCCCAGGCATCCCTGCCAAGCCGGAGAGCTCTTGAAAGACCATGTGCGCGAAGATGATCCACGCCACGTCGAGCTCGCGCGGACCCAGGGTTGCCATCTCCCAGTCGAGCACGGCCACCGGCCGGAAATCCTCGTAGAGCACATTGCCGATACGCGAATCACCCCACGCCAGAACCGGTTCGGTCGCCGCAACGTCGGCGGGGAAGTTGTCCTCAAGCCATTTCAGCGCAGTTTCGACCAACTGTGAGCGGCCGATGTCCGGCACGGCGAACTCGTACCAGCCCTTGAGCCAGTTCAATTGGCGGCGCAGCGGGGTATCACCCTCGGGGACCGCCTCGGCGAGGAAGCCGAACGTGTCGGCTGCGTTGGGGATCGAGTGCAGCTTGGCCAGCACCTCGACCGTCGCGTCCTGCAGTGCACGCTGCTGCTCGGCGGGCGCGTCGGCAAACCAGTTGTCGCCGAACGTATACGGCATCACATCGGGCGGAACGATGCCCTCGACGTGGTTCATCAGGAAGAAGGGAGCGCCGAGGACCTTGCCGGTGGGGTCGATCCAGCGCACCTTGGGCACGGGGACGTCGGTCAGCTCCTCGACCAATCGGATGACCTCGAATTGATGGTCCATCCGGTAGGTGATGAAGACCGGGACGTCCTCCTCGGTGGGCGCCACCCGCGCCACCCACTTCTGCTCGATCTTCTTGCCGTCCTCTTCCCAGCGACCGGTCAGGATGATCGTCTCCGACGACATGCCGTTGGAGTCGATACCGCTCTCGACGGTCACCTCGGGCGTCACGCCGCAGGGCATGACGGTGGACAGCCATTCCGACAACAGCGCGGGAACGGTGCTGACGTCACGACCGGAACGCTGCAACCGATCGAGGTCGGTTTCTACAGACGGTTGGTTGGTCACCTTTGTCCTCTCCAACCCTATTACGATACGGTGGGTAGCGTTATGAAAGCAGACGCGTCTTCGCTTGACAAGACCGCGGTCCCGGGGAGGCCCCGCGATCCGCGTATCGACGCTGCCATACTGCGTGCGACGGCGGAGCTGCTTGTCGAAATCGGTTATCCGAATCTGACTTTGGCGGCTGTCGCCGAGCGGGCGGGAACGACGAAGACGGCGCTGTACCGCCGCTGGTCGAGCAAGGCCGAGTTGGTCCATGAGGCGGCGTTTCCGACCGCGCCGACGGCGTTGACGACGCCGGCCGGGGATATCGCGGCCGATGTCCGCGCGATGCTCTCGGCCACTCGCGACGTATTCACCAGCCCGGTGGTGCGCGCCGCGCTGCCCGGGCTGATCGCGGACATGAGCGCGGACGCAGCACTGAACGCGCGGGTGATGTCCCGGTTCACCGAACTGTTCGCCGCGGTGCGGGATCGCCTGACCGAAGCGGTGCACTGCCGCGAAGTGCACGCCGACGTCGACCCGGAACGCCTCATCGAACTGATCGGTGGTGCGACGATGATGCGGTTACTGTTGCGCCCCGACGATGTTCTCGACGCGAGCTGGGTCGACCAGACCGCGGCGATCCTCGTCCACGGGGTGGCGTTATGACTGTCAGGAGTGCGATGACTGGACGACTCGCCGGCCGAACCGCGATCGTCACCGGTGCGAGCCGAGGGCTTGGCCGCGCGACCGCCCTGGCGCTCGCTGCTGAGGGCGCCGCGGTGGCGGTGGTGGCCCGGACCCAACAGCAATGGGACGACCGGCTGCCGGGCACCATCGGGGAAACCGTCGCGGCGATCGAAGCGGGCGGTGGACAGGCGGTGGCGATCGCCGCCGATCTCCTCGACCGCGACGACCTTCCACGTCTGGTCGACGAAGCCCGGGTGGCGTTGGGGCCCATCACGATTCTGGTGAATAACGCCGCATTCACGGCGCCGGGACGTCCGCCCAAGCCGGATGCCGCACCGAAGACGGCTAAGCCCACGAGTGCGCAGGCGGCTGCCAACGCCGAATGGCCGGGCTTCGTGACGATTCCGTTCACCGCCTATCGCCGGCATTTCGAGATCGGAGTGTTCGCCTCCTACGAGTTGATGCAGCTGGTGTGCCCTGACATGTTCGCCGCCGGACTCGGCTCGATCATCAACGTCACGTCGGTGGCGTCCCGGGTTCCCGGTGACGGCCCGTACCAGAACTTCGCCGGCGGGGTGCTGCCCGGCTACGGCGGATCCAAGGCCGCGCTCGAGCACCTGACCTGGTGCGCGGCTTACGATCTGCAGCGGCACAACATCGCGGTCAACGCGTTGGCGCCGTCGAAGCCGATCCCGACGCCGGGGCTGTCTTACTACCGCAGCGAATTCGCGAGTGTCTCCCCTGAAGAAGAGTTCGCCCGTGCCGCAGTCGAATTGGCGCTCGTCGACCCGAACGTCGTCACGGGCCGCACCATCGGTCACCTCGAAGCGCTCGACGGCAGCTTCGCCCCGTTCACGAACACCCAGTCCGCGCTGGGGTAAAGGGCCGGCGCCGCTACTTCAAGTGCGGGCCCAGCAACTGGCTCCACGCGTGGCTCAGCTTGTCCCATTCGTCGTCGCACAGTTCGGCCCGGCTCTGGGGAAGATGGCCGTCGCCGACCAGGTCGCCGTTGGCGGCCGGATCTGAGCCGTAGAGCCAGCATTCCATGTTGAAGGCTCTGACCTTGTTCGGCGAATGGCCACCGGCGAGGTCGGTGTCGTCGAGTTCACCGGCGGCCTCGGCGTAGCCCTGGAATTCACGGGCCGAGTCTTTGATGGCCTGCACATTGGCTGGGTCGACCTTGCCGTCCGGACCCGGCGTCAACAGGATGTAAGCCGAAAGCTGGTCTGCGACATCCTCTTCGCGGCCGGTGATGGGCAGGTCATAGAGGCTGATCACCATATGGCCGAGCTCGTGATAGAAGGTGGCGATCTCACCGTTGACGGTGGACGCCCTCGGATCGGCGTCACCGGCTTTGGTGTAGATCTCCAGACCCTCCGTCGCTTCTTCGTAGCAGAGCGTCACCGAGTTGTCGTTCGGATCCCACCACGCGTTGGCCGTATCGCATTGCTTACCGATCAACTGGACGTCGTGTGGCAGTTTGAGTGTGCGGTTGACGCTATCCGACAGATGGTTCAGGAGGTCGGCCTGCTCTTGGATGTCGCGGCCCGTCTTGGCCTCGGGCGAGGTGGCCTCGTCGTACCTGGGAATCATCGAGCCCGGCGCATCGTCGTTGCCGCCCCCGGATGGGTCGGCCGGGTGGTCAGACGGCGCCGGGCTCGCCTGCGCCGTCGAGGGAGTGGCGGTGGACTCGCGCGGCTGATCTGAATGCGATCCACACCCGCTGAGCAGTACCACCAAGCCGAGGAGAGCCGCACCGGCGCGAACGCAGTCTGTCACAGGGAATATTGAATCATTCACGCGCCGAGATGGGCGAGAGTTACATCTGCCGCTTGTTGCGCTCGGCGACCTCACGCTGGCGGGCGGCCAACTCCTCGGTGTCGACATGGGAGTCGGCGGCCACCGCTCGTTCGGCCTTCAGCGCAGGCCCGGTGACCGCTGCGGTCCCGGTGCGATAGATCTCCTTGAGCCCCGCCATGGTGGGTGCCGGCACCTCGGCGATCTGGGCGGCCAGGTCAAGCGCGCGGGCCAGAAGGCGTTCGTGGGCAACGACTTCGGTGACCAGTCCGATCTTCTCGGCGCGCTGGGCGTCGACGACCTCGCCGGTCATCGACAGCCGGCGCGCCATTGCGGATCCGACCACCCGGGGCAGCCGCGCCGTCATCCCGCCGCCGGGCAGGATCCCGACGCGGGCATGGGTGTCGGCGAAAACCGCACGCTCCGAGGCGATCAGGAAGTCACACGCCAATGCGATCTCCAAGCCACCGGTGAAGGTCGCGCCGTTTATCGCCCCGACGACCGGCTTGCTCAGCTCGACGATGGCGTTCATGCAGTTCATCTTGTCGAACCGGCCGAAATAGTCCATGCCCAGGCTCTGTGCCTGCTTGAGGTCGACACCGGCGCAGAACGCCGGATCGGTGCCCGTGAGCACCACGGCGCGCACCGACCCGTCGGCGTCCGCGGCACCGAGCGCGGCATAGAGCGCCTCGAACAACTCGGTGCTCAACGCATTGCGTACCTCGGGGCGGTTCATCGTCAGAACCCGGACGGCGCCGTGGTCATCGCTGAGAAGAATCATCAGTTCAGGAATCTAGCCGCATGGTCGACCAGGTCGAGCAGCGGCTGGGGCAGTGCACCGAGCGCGAACGTGATGGCCGCGGTCAAGGTGATGGTCGCGACGCTCAACGAACTTGGCGTGACGACCTCCGGGGCGTCCGGCGGCGGGTCGGTGAAGAACATCAGCACGATCACCCGTACGTAGAAGTACGCGGCGATCGCCGAGGCGATGACGCCCACTACCACCAGCGGGATCGCGCCGCCTTGCCCGGCCGCCTTGAACACCGCGAACTTGCTGACAAAACCGCTGGTCAGTGGTATGCCCGCGAAGGCAAGCAGGAACAGTGAAAACACCACGCCGACAAGGGGATACCGCCGGCCCAGCCCGGCCCAGCGTGACATGTCGGTCTCCTCGGCCCCGGTCGCGTCGCGGACCACGCTCACCACGGCGAACGCACCGAGGGTGGAGAACCCGTACGCGAAGAGATAGAACAGGGTGGCCGACAGCCCCGGCGGGTTGGCGGCGATCACCCCGGTCAGGATGAAACCGGCATGCGCCACAGCCGAATAGGCAAGCATGCGCTTGACGTCGGTCTGAGTCACCGCGGTGATGGTGCCGACAACCATGGTGAGGATCGCCACCGCCCACAGGACGGGCCGCCATTCGTGGTTGAGGCCGGGCAGCGCGACGTAGAAGATCCGCAACATGGCGCCGAAGGCGGCAACCTTGGTGGCGGCCGCCATGAACGCGGTGATCGGGGTGGGGGCACCCTGGTAGACGTCGGGGATCCAGGAGTGGAACGGCACCGCGCCGACCTTGAACAACACACCGACGGCGACCAGAGCCGCGCCGATCAGCGCCAGGGTGGAGTTGTCGGCACTGGCATCGATGGCGCGCGCGATGCCGGGCAGGCTCAGGGTGCCCGCGTAGCCGTACAGCAGGGCGATGCCGTAGAGGAAGAACGCCGACGAGAACGCGCCCAGCAGAAAGTATTTGAGCGCGGATTCCTGGGATAGCAGCCGACGGCGGCGGGCCAGCCCGCACATCAGGTACAGCGGCAGCGAGAACACTTCCAGCGCAACGAACATCGTCAGCAGGTCGTTGGCTGCCGGGAACAGCATCATCCCGGCGACGGCGAACATGGTCAGCGGGAACACTTCGGTCTGCACCAGTGCGGCCTTGGTGGCGATCTTCTCCGCGACGCTGCCCGGCACTGCCGACGCGTCCGGAGTGAAGGCGTCCAACGTGGCGGAGCTGTCCTCGAATTCGGCAGGCGTTCGGCGTTCGGCGATCAGCAACACGCCGAGCACACCGATCAGCAGAATAGTGCCCTGCAGGAACAGCGCCGGTGCATCGACCGCGACCGCGCCGACCACCACGGCCTGGCCGACCCCGTGTAGGTCGCGAGCCAACAGCACCACGGCGACGAACGCAGCCACCAGGCCGGCGAGGCTCAGAGCGACTTGAATGGGGTAGCGGCTCTTGCGGGGCGCGAACGCCTCGACCAGCACTCCGGCGACGGCCACGCCGAGGACGATCAACATCGGCGCGACTTGGCTGTATTCGATGCTGGGCGCGTTCATGGGTGAGCCCCCTCCGCGACCGTCGGCGCCGGGTCGGGTTGATGAATCGATGTCAGTGTTGCGGCCACCGCCGGGTTGATGACATCCAACGCGATCTTCGGGTACACCCCGAGGGCGATCAACAGCGCGATCAGCGGTGCCACCACGAGCACTTCCCGTGGCCGCAGATCCCGCACACGGTCGGTGCCGTCGGTGACGGGACCGGTCATCATCCGCTGGTAGAGCCACAGGATGTAGATCGCCGAGAGCACCAGCGCCACCGAGGCGATGACGGCGAAGGCCGGATAGCGGGTGAATGTGCCGATGAGGACCAGGAATTCACTGATGAACGGCGCCAGTCCCGGGAGCGACAGCGTCGCCAGGCCTGCCACCAGGAACGTACCGGCCAGCACGGGTGCCACTTTCTGGACTCCGCCGTAGTCGGCGATGAGGCGGCTGCCGCGGCGGCTGACCAGGAACCCGGCGATCAAGAACAATGCGGCGGTGGAGATCCCGTGGTTGACCATGTACAGGGTGGAGCCGGCTTGCCCCTGGCTGGTCATCACGAAGATGCCGAGGATGATGAAGCCGAAGTGGCTGATCGAGGTGTAGGCGATCAGCCGCATGACGTCGGTCTGGCCGATCGCCAGGACGGCGCCGTAGACGATGCCGATCACGGCCAGCGCGATGATGACCGGGCGGAAATACGTTGCGGAGTCGGGGAACAACGGCAGGCAGTAGCGCAGCATCCCGAACGTGCCGACCTTGTCCATGACGGCCATCATCAACACCGCCGATGCGGGTGTGGCCTGGACGGCGGCGTCGGGCAGCCACCGGTGGAACGGCCACAGCGGAGCCTTCACCGCGAACGCGAACATGAACCCTGCAAACAGCGCGTTGGCGATGCCGGGGCTCATGGTGAACTTCCCGGTGGCCACGGCGTCGGCGATGGCACGGAAGTCGAACGTTCCCGCCTCGAATACCTTGCTGGCGGAGGTCACCACGTAGAGACCGATCACCGCGGCCAGCATGATCAACCCGCCGAACAGGTTGTACAGCAGGAACTTAACCGCGGCTTTGGATCTTTCCGCGCCGCCAAAGCCGCCGATCAGGAAGTACATCGGGATCAGCATGGCTTCGAAGAACACATAGAACAGCAGGATGTCCAGGGCGACCAGAGACATCATCACCATGCCTTCGACGGCCAGTATCAGCGCGATGTAGCTGTGCGATGCCCGACCGGACAGCCCCGGTCGGTCGTCGGCGTCGTTCCAGCCGGCGATCAGCAGAATCGGCACCAGCACGGCGGTGAGCACCACCAGAGCCAGGGCGATGCCGTCGAGGCCGAGAATGTAGCCGGTGCCGAACGACGGTATCCACGGGTGGTTTTCGACGAACTGGAATTGTCCACCGGCCGGAGCGAACCGCACCGCGAGCATCAGCGACAGCGCCAGAACCGCAAGAGACACCACCACACCGGCGTACTTCGCGAACTGACGCAGCGAGGCGGGTAGCACGATGATCACTGCGGCACCGATGACCGGGATGGCCCACAGGATGGTCAGCCAGGGAATCATGCCGGTCACCTCCACGCCGTGAAGAGGACTGCGGCGACCACCAGCGCCGTACCTGCCAACATGGACAACGCGTAGGAGCGGGCGTAGCCGGTCTGTACCTGGCGCAGGCGGTCCGAGAACCGGCCCACCACCAGGGCCAGCCCCTGCGTCACCCCGTCGACGCCCTTCTCATCCACGGCGACAAGGCCTTTGGTGACCTCCTGGCCGGTACGCATGAACACCGCCTCGTTGAACGCGTCCCCGTAGAGGTCGCGGCGCGCTGCGACGGTCAACGCGGAAACGTCCAGCGGCGCGGACTCGGGAACCTTGTGGTTCGCATACTGCCGGTACGCCACGGCGATGCCGATCGCGACGACGCCCAGTGCGGTGACCGTGATGATCCAGGCCGGAAGGACGTGTGCGGCCTCGTGATGGCCGACGACCGGTTCGAGCCAGTGCTCCAGGGTGTTGCCGATGGCGAAGAGTGCGCCGGCGCCGACCGAGCCGATCGCGAGGACGATCATCGGTGCGGTCATCGAGGCGGGGGACTCGTGCGGGTGGGTGTTGGGTTTCCAGCGCCGTTGCCCGAAGAACGTCAGCAACATCACCCGGGTCATGTAGAAGGCGGTGATCCCGGCGCCGAGCAGGGCGGCGCCGCCGAGGAGGAATCCTTTGAATCCGCCGGAGTTGAGGGCGGTTTCGATGATGGCGTCTTTGGAGAAGTATCCGGCGAACGGTGGGACGCCGATGATGGCGAGGTAGCCCAGCCCGAACGTGACAAAGGTGACGGGCAGCAGCGTCCGCAGGCCGCCGAAGCGACGCATGTCGGTTTCGTCGTCCATGGCGTGCATTACCGATCCGGCGCCGAGGAACAGGCCGGCCTTGAAGAAGCCGTGGGTGAGCAGATGCATGATGGCCACCGCATAGCCGGCGGGGCCGAGTCCGGCGGCGAGCACCATGTAGCCGATCTGGCTCATGGTGGAGGCAGCGAGGGCCTTTTTGATGTCGTCTTTGGCGCAGCCGATGATCGCGCCGAACAGCAGGGTGACCGCACCCACGGTCACGACGGCGGTCTGCGCAGCGGGCGCGGCGGTGAAGATCGGGCCGGAGCGGACGATCAGATAGACGCCGGCGGTGACCATGGTGGCGGCGTGGATGAGGGCGGAGACCGGGGTGGGCCCCTCCATGGCGTCACCGAGCCAGGACTGCAGCGGCACCTGCGCGCTCTTACCGCACGCCCCGAGAAGGAGCAGCAGACCAACGGCGGTCAACACCCCCGATGTCATCTGGGGCACCGCGCTGAACACCGTGCCGAAGGTGACCGAGCCCAGCGTGGCGAACAGCACCATCAACGCGATCGCCAGACCCATGTCACCGACCCGGTTGACCACGAACGCCTTCTTCGCCGCGGTCGCCGCGCTCGGCTTGTACGACCAGAAACCGATCAGCAGATACGACGCCAGACCCACACCCTCCCAACCCATGTAGAGGCCGAGGTAGTTGTCGGCGAGCACCAGCAGCAGCATCGCCGCGACGAACAGGTTGAGGTAGGCGAAAAACCGCCTGCGCCCGGGATCGGTTTTCATGTAGCCGATCGAGTAGATGTGGATCAGCGCCCCCACACCGGTGATCAACAGTACGAAGCAGATGGACAGCGCATCGAGCTGCAGGCCGAAGTCCACCCGCAGAACCCCGACGGGCACCCACGAGAACAGCACCTCGTGCACGGCCCGGTCGTCACCGGGCAGACCGAGTAAGTGGGTGAACAGCACCGCGCCGCAGGCGAACGCGCCGATCACCGCGGCGCAGCCCAGCAGATGCCCCCACGCGTCGGTGGCCTTACCGCCCAGCAGCAGGATCACCGCGCCGGCCAAGGGCAGCGCGATGGTCAACCACACCAGTGTCTGCATGTCAGTGCCGCAGCAGGTGGGCGTCGTCGACGTTGGCGCTGCGTCGGGTCCGGAAGATCGTCATGATGATGGCCAGACCGACCACGACTTCGCAGGCGGCGACCACCATGGTGAAGAACGCCACCACCTGCCCGTCGAGATGGCCGTGCATACGGGAGAAGGTCACGAATGCGAGGTTCGCGGCGTTGAGCATCAACTCGACGCACATGAACATGACGATCGCATTGCGGCGCAACAACACTCCCGCAGCGCCGATCGTGAAGAGCAACGCCGACAAATACAGGTAGTTGGCCGGGTTCATCGCTGACCGTCTCCGTTGCCGTTGGTACGAAGGATCGTGCTGACCGAGGATTCCTCGTCGGTGCCGTCGGGGAGCCGAGCGAGGGTGTTGACGGCATTGTGGCGGGCGAAGACACCGGGGCTGGGAAGCGGCGTGGCCCGAGCCCCGGTCTGGAAGCGTTCGACGACCAACTCGCGCTGGGTCTTTCGCCGCTCGAATCGCTCCCGGTGGGCCAAGACCATTGCCCCGAGTGCCGCGGTGATCAGTAGCGCGCTGGTCAACTCGAACGCCCACAGATCGCGGGTGAAGATCAACGTCGCCAGGCCCTGGACGTTGCCGCCGGCGTTGGCCTCGGCGAGCCCGACGAATCCGGTGGTGGCGATATTGCCGATCCCGGCGATCAGCAGGACGCCGAATCCGAGACCCGCGACGATCGCGGCGACCCGCTGTCCCCGAATGGTTTCCACCAACGACTCCGACGAGTCGACGCCGACAAGCATGAGCACGAACAAGAACAACATCATCACCGCGCCGGTATAGACCACCACCTGCACCACCCCGAGGAACAACGCGTCCTGCGCGACATAGACCATCGCCAACGCGATCATCGTGGTCGCGAGGAAGATCGCCGAATAGACGGCCTTGGGTGCGGCCACCACTCCGATCGCGCCGGTCACGGCGATGACGGCGAGGATCCAGAACGCGATGGTCTCGGGAGTGGAGGTGCGGGTGAGGGTTTCGGCGGCCAGCAGCGTGATCGTCACCGGGCTACCCCCTTGGGGGTGACGTGTCCCAGGTAGTAGTCGTCGTCCGTTGTGCCGGGCGCCATCGCGTGCGGCGGCGCCTCCATTCCCGGCTGCAACGGGGCCAGCAGTTTGTCCTTGTCATAGATCAGGTCGGAGCGGTTGTCGTCGGCCATCTCGTAGACATTGGTCATCGTCAGAGCGCGGGTGGGACAGGCCTCGATGCACAGTCCGCAGCCGATGCAGCGCAGATAGTTGATCTGGTAGACCCGGCCATACCGCTCGCCGGGTGAAAAGCGTTGCTCCTCGGTGTTGTCCGCGCCTTCCACGTAAATGGCGTCGGCGGGGCACGCCCAGGCGCACAGCTCGCAGCCGATGCACTTCTCCAACCCGTCGGGGTAGCGGTTGAGTTGGTGCCTGCCGTGATAGCGCGGCGCCACCGGCCCCGGTTTCTCGGGATACTCCTCGGTGATCGGGCGTTTGAACATCGTCCCGAACGTCACGCCGAAACCCTTGATTGCATCGAGGAACTTAGGCATCTGCTTTCTCCTTGCTCGGTGCCGGCGCGCCGGGCAACGGAGGTATCGGGAACGACCCTTCGACCGCGGCGGGAGGAGGCGCTGTCTTGCGCTGGATGAGTTTGTGCCGCAGCGAGTTCGCGCCCAGCACAGCCAGCAGCAGCACCGCTGCGGCGATCAGGTTGGGAATGATGCCGGTGTGGCCGATGCTGTGCAGGACGGCCACGATCATGATCCACACCAGGGACACCGGGATGAGAAGCTTCCAGCCCAGAGCCATGAACTGGTCGTAGCGAAGCCGGGGGAGGGTGGCGCGCAGCCACATGAAGACGAAGAGGAACGTCCACACCTTCGCCACGAACCAGATCAGCGGCCACCAGCCGGTGTTGACTCCGTCGATCAGACTGATCGGCCACGGCGCATGCCAGCCGCCCAGGAACAAAGTCGTGGCCAGCGCGGAAACAGTGGTCATGTTCACGTACTCGGCGAGCATGAACATCGCGAACTTCAGCGAGGAGTACTCGGTGTGGAACCCGCCCACCAGTTCGCCTTCAGCCTCGGGCAGGTCGAACGGCGCCCGGTTGGTCTCGCCGACCATCGACGTGACGTACACCGCGAAGCTGGGCAGCAGCAGGAATACATACCAGGTGTGTTCCTGGGCGGCGACGATCCCCGAGGTGGACATGGTGCCGGCGTAGAGGAACACCGCGGCGAACGACAGCGCCATCGCGATCTCATAGGAGATGACCTGTGCGCTGGACCGCAGACCACCCAGAAGCGGGTAGGTGGAACCCGAGGCCCAGCCCGCCAGCACGATGCCGTACACCCCGATCGAGGTGACCGCCAGAATGTAGAGCACCGCCACCGGCAGATCGGTCAACTGCAGTGGCGTGCGGTGGCCGAACACCGAGACCACCGGGCCCAGCGG
Source organism: Mycolicibacterium rhodesiae (assembly GCF_002086695.1). Classification (GTDB taxonomy): domain Bacteria; phylum Actinomycetota; class Actinomycetes; order Mycobacteriales; family Mycobacteriaceae; genus Mycobacterium; species Mycobacterium rhodesiae. Next base: position 42,716 of record NZ_MVIH01000010.1, on the reverse strand, counting down.
GATCACCGCGAACGCCATGATCGCCGGGATCACCGAAATGACTGGTGCCATAAGGTAAATCGGTTTGTCCACCCCGGCCGGGGTGAGCCCCTCCTTGAGTGCCAGCTTGATTCCGTCGGCCAGGGACTGCAGAATGCCGAACGGCCCGACCCGGTTGGGTCCGTACCGCATCTGCATGCGGCCCAGGATCTTGCGCTCCAGCAGGATCGCCACCAGAACGGTCAGCAGCAGGAACGCGAAGACCGCAACCGCTTTGATTCCGATCAGCCACCACGGATCATGACCGAACACACTCAGATCGGGTGGGATCATGCGCGGGCCTCCCGCTCGATGCGTACGACGGTGCCGGGGATGACGCCGAGCCGTTGATACACGGCGCTGCCGGGCGAGTTGAGCGGCAGCCACACCACGCCGTCGGCCATCTCGGTGACGGCCAGTGGCAGGGCGATATCGCCACGACCCGTCGACACGGTGACCACGTCGCCGTCGACTGCGCCGATCCCAGCGGCCGTGGCCGCCGACAGCCGCACCACGGACGGGCGTGCGGTCCCCGCCAAGTACGGCTCACCGTTCTGCAATCGGCCGTCATCGAGCAGCAACCGCCAGCCGGCCAGCACCGCTTCGTCAGACTCCAGTGGCGGTGGCTCTTTCGGCGCCACCGACGGCGTGGCCGGCCGTTCACCGTCCCATCGGCCGAGCGCGATCAGTTCGGCCCGGGCATCTTCGACGGTGCGGAACCCGAGGTCGACGCCGAGCTCGTCGGCCAGGATCTGCAACACCCGCAGGTCAGGAAAGGCGTTGGAGGCCAGCGCCGGCTCGAACGGACGGATCCGGTTCTCCCAGTTCAGGAATGAACCGGCCTTCTCGGCGACGGGCGATACCGGGAAGACCACGTCGGCCAGCGCGGTGATCGCGGACTCCCGCAACTCGAGGCTGACGACGAAGCCGGCCGATTCGATCGCCGCCAGTGCGGCCGGCGGGTCCGGCAGGTCGATAGCGTCGACACCGCCGACCAGCAGCGCGTCGAGCTCACCGCCGGCGGCGGCGGTGAGGATCTCCGTTGCGTCGCGACCCTGCTCCGACGGAAGAGCGTCGACATGCCATGCACTCGCCAGTTGTTGGCGGGCAACCTCATTCGTGGCCGGCCGGGCGCCCGGCAGCAGGTTGGGCAGGCAGCCGGCCTCGACGGCTCCGCGATCACCGGCGCGGCGGGGGATCCAGGCCAGCCGCGCCCCGGTGCGTTCGGCCAGGCGGGCCGCCGCTGACAGCGCACCCGCGCTGGTGGCAAGCCGTTCGCCGACCAGGATGATCGCCCCGGCCGGCAGCTCATCGGCCAGCGCATCGAGGGCGGGTGCCTCGAGGCCGGGCGCAGTGAGCACCACCCGTGCCGCGAGTTTCTCCGACCCGCGGGACACCATCGGCGCGACGCTCACGACCCGCAGGCCGTGCTTGCGGACCGCCTTGCGCAACCGTAGGAACACGATCGGGGACTCGTCTTCGGGCTCGAACCCGGCGAGCACCACCACGGGTGCGGTTTCCAGATCCGCGTAACTGACGTCGCGGCGACCGGCCACGTGCGCGGCGAGGAAGTCCTGCTCTTCGGTCGAGTGCGGGCGGGAGCGGAAGTCGATGTCGTTGGTGTCCAGCGCAATCCGCGCGAACTTGGAGTACGCGTAGGCGTCTTCGACGGTCGCCCTGCCACCCACCAGCACCCCGGCACGCCCGGACCGCAGTCCTGCGGCGGCCACCGCGATCGCCTCCGACCACGACGCCGGACGCAGCGCGCCGTTCTCGTCGCGCACGAGCGGGGTGGTGATGCGGTCACCGACCCGGGAGTAGGTGAAGGCCCAGCGACCCTTGTCGCAGTTCCATTCCTCGTTGACTTCCGGGTCGTCGCCGGCCAGTCGGCGCAACACCACGCCGCGGCGGTGATCGGTGCGCTGGGCACACCCGGAGGCGCAGTGTTCGCAGACGCTGGGGCTGGACACCAGATCGAACGGCCGGGCCCGGAACCGATAGGCGGTTCCGGTCAGCGCGCCGACCGGGCAGATCTGCACGGTGTTGCCGCTGAAGTAGGAATCGAACGGTTCACCGGGACCGATCCCGACCTGTTGCAGCGCACCGCGTTCCAGCAGGGAGATGAACGGATCGCCGGCGATCTGCTCGCTGAACCGCGTGCAGCGCGCGCACAGCACGCACCGTTCCCGGTCCAGCAGCACCTGGCTGGACAGGTTTATCGGTTTGGGGAAGGTGCGTTTGATGTCGTCGAATCGGGTTTCGACCCGGCCGTTGGACATGGCCTGGTTCTGCAGTGGGCATTCCCCACCCTTGTCGCAGACCGGGCAGTCCAGCGGATGGTTGATCAGCAGCAGCTCCATCACCCCGTGCTGAGCCCTGTCCGCGGCCTCGGAGGTGAACTGGGTGCGGACCACCATGCCGTCGGACACGGTAGTGGTGCAGCTGGCCATCGGCTTGCGCTGGCCTTCCACCTCCACCAGGCACTGCCTGCACGCACCGACCGGGTCGAGCAGCGGGTGGTCGCAGAACCGGGGGATCTGCACCCCCATCAACTCCGCGGCCCGAATCACCAAGGTGCCCTTCGGTACCGCCACCTCGACGTCGTCGATGACAAGGGAGACCATCTCGACGGGCGGCGCCTCGTGGGCCCCGGTCTCCGAGATCTGCGTCATCAGCCACCCACCCCCTTTTTCCCGCGAGCAGACACAAACGTCCCCTTTCCATCGGCGTGTCGGGGGATTTTGTGTCTGCTCGCGAGAGAAACCGTCACGCTCCCACCCCTTCCGGTGCGGCGAGCATCGAGGCGTACGGGTCGAACGGGCAGTTGCCGCCCAGATGCGCCTCGTACTCGTCGCGGAAATGCCTGATCGACGAGATGATCGGCGATGCGGCGCCATCGCCCAACGCGCAGAACGACTTTCCGAAAATGGTGTCCGAGATGTCGAGCAGCTTGCCGATGTCGTCCTCGGTCCCGCGGCCGGTCTCCAGCCGCTCATAGATCTGACTGAGCCAGTAAGTGCCCTCCCGGCATGGCGTGCACTTGCCGCAGGATTCGTGGGCGTAGAACTCGGTCCAGCGCCGTACCGCCCGCACCACGCAGGTGGTCTCGTCGAAGATCTGCAGCGCCTTGGTGCCCAGCATCGAGCCGACCGACGCCATGCCTTCGTAATCCAGCGGCACGTCGAGATGTTCGGCTGTCAACAGCGGGGTCGACGACCCGCCCGGGGTCCAGAACTTCAACTCGTGGCCGGCGCGGACTCCGCCGGCGTACTCGAGCAACTCGCGCAGGGTGATCCCCAGCGGGGCCTCGTACTGACCGGGATTGGTCACGTGCCCCGACAGCGAATACAACGTGAAGCCAGGCGATTTCTCCGAACCCATCTCCTTGAACCAGTCCACCCCGTTGCGCAGGATGGGTGGCACGCTGGCGATCGATTCGACGTTGTTGACCACCGTCGGGCAGGCGTACAAGCCCGCGACGGCCGGGAACGGCGGGCGCAGGCGGGGTTGGCCACGACGGCCCTCCAGTGAGTCCAGCAGGGCGGTTTCCTCACCGCAGATGTAAGCCCCGGCGCCGGCATGCACGATCAGGTCCAGATCGAATCCCGAACCCGCGATGTCGGTACCGAGGTAGCCCGCCTGGTACGCCTCGGCCACCGCGGCCTGCAGCCGACGCAGCACCGGCACGACCTCCCCGCGCACATAGATGAACGCGTGCCGAGCCCGGATGGCATAGGCGGCGATGATCGCACCCTCGACCAGGAAATGAGGCGTGGTCAGCATCAGCGGAATGTCTTTACACGTACCGGGTTCCGACTCGTCGGCGTTGACCACCAGGTACTTCGGCTTGGCCCCGGCACCGGTGGCATCCTGCGGGATGAACGACCACTTGGTGCCCGTCGGGAACCCCGCCCCGCCGCGGCCGCGCAACCCGGATTCCTTGACTGTGGCGATCACGTCGTCGGGCTTCATGCCCAGTGCCGTCCGCAGGGCCTGGTAGCCGTCGTGGCGCAGATAGGTTTCCAGCGTCCACGGTTCGGGCTCGTCCCAGAATCGGCTGAGGACCGGCGTGAGCGGCGTGGCGGGCGTCATCGCCCCTCGCTTTCTCCGACCGGAGGGGCCGTCATGCCCAACTCGCGGGCCACCCGAAGGCCTGCCAAGGTCGCGTCACCGGGCGCGCCACCATCCGAGTCGACCCCGCCGGGCAGCCCGGCCAGGGTTCGCGCGGTGTCGCGGAACGAACACACCCGCGATCCCCGAGTGGCCTGGGGTGGCCGGCCTGCCCGGATCTCGTCGACGAGTTGCCGTGCGCTGGCTGGGGTTTGGTTGTCGAAGAATTCCCAGTTGACCATGATCACGGGGGCGTAGTCGCAGGCGGCATTGCATTCGATGTGCTCGAGGGTGATACGCCCGTCGGCGGTGGTGTCTCCGGCGTGGACGCCGAGCTCGGTCTCCAAGGTGTCCAGGATGGCGTCGCCGCCCATGATGGCGCACAGGGTGTTGGTGCACACGCCGACCAGGTAGTCGCCGGTCGGGGTGCGGCGGTACATCGAGTAGAACGTCGCCACGGCGGTCACCTCGGCCTCGGTCAGCCCGAGTTGTCCGGCGCAGAAGGAGATTCCGGCTCCGGTGAGGTAGCCGTCCTCGGACTGGACCAGGTGGAGCAGCGGCAGCAGCGCGGACCGGGCCTGCGGGTAGCGGGCGATGATCTGCGCCGCGTCGGCGCCAAGGCGCTCGGTCACGGCGGCGGGGTAGGCGCTGCGCCCGTTGATCGGTGGGCCGGGCTCGTCGGGCCTCGGACCCAACACCAGGTCGACGCTCATCTATCGACACCTCCCATCACCGGGTCGATGGACGCGACGGCGGCGATGACGTCGGCGACCATGCCGCCTTCGCACATCGCTGCCACCGCTTGCAGATTGGTGAACGACGGGTCGCGGTAGTGCACCCGGTATGGGCGGGTGCCGCCGTCGGACACCATGTGCACCCCCAACTCGCCGCGAGGGGATTCCACCGCTACGTACACCTGGCCGGCCGGGACCCGGATACCTTCGGTGACGAGTTTGAAGTGGTGGATGAGCCCTTCCATGGAGGTGCCCATGATCTTGGCGATATGAGCGGGGGAGTTCCCGAGACCGTCGGGTCCGAGCTGAAGATCGGCGGGCCACGCCAGCTTCTTGTCGGTGATCATCACCGGACCCGGCTCCAGCCGTTCCAGACACTGGGCGACGATCTTGAGAGACTCGTGCATCTCGCCCACCCGGATCAGATAGCGGCCGTAACAGTCCGCGCCGGTATCGGTGATGACGTCGAAGTTGTAATTCTCGTAGCCGCAATAGGGTTGGGTCTTGCGCAGATCGTGCGGCAGTCCCGTGGAGCGCAATACCGGTCCGGTCATGCCCAGCGCCATGCAGCCGGTCAGATCCAAATAGCCGATACCCTGGGTGCGGGCCTTCCAGATGTAGTTCTGGGTCAGCAGGTCTTCGAGCTCGCGTAGCCGCCCCGGCAGGATCTTGAGCAGATCGCGCACCCGTTGCGGTCCGTCGTCGGGGAGGTCGGTGGCCAGCCCGCCGGGGCGGATGTATGCGTTGTTCATCCGCAACCCGGTGATCGCCTCGAACACCGACAGGATCAGCTCCCGCTCGCGGAAGCCGAAGAACATCGGTGTCATTGCGCCGAGCTCCATACCGCCGGTCGCCAATGCCACCAAATGGCTTGAGATGCGGTTGAGTTCCATCATCATCACCCGGACCACGCTGGCGCGCTCCGGGATCTGGTCGGTGATGTCCAGCAGCTGTTCTACGCCTAGGCAGTAGGCGGTCTCGTTGAAAAACGGTGACAGGTAATCCATTCGGGTGACGAAGGTGACGCCCTGTGTCCAGGTGCGGTACTCCAGGTTCTTCTCGATCCCGGTGTGCAGATAGCCGATCCCGCAGCGCGCCTGGGTGACCGTTTCGCCCTCGATCTCCAGGATCAGCCGCAACACCCCGTGGGTGGAGGGGTGCTGCGGACCCATGTTCACCACGATGCGTTCGCCGGCCTCACCCTGGCGGGCGGCGGCGACGATTTCCTCCCAGTCCTGGCCGCCCAGGACTATCACGTTCTCGTCGGCGGTCATCAGTGATACGACCTGCGTTCGTCGGGCGGCGGAATCTGGGCGCCGTGGTATTCGACCGGCACACCGCCCAGCGGGTAGTCCTTGCGCTGCGGGTGGCCAACCCAGTCATCGGGCATCTCGATCCGGGTCAGACCGGGATGATCGTCGAAGACGATGCCGAAGAAGTCATACGTTTCACGCTCATGCCAGTCGACCGTCGGATACACCGAAAACAGCGACGGCATATGGGGATCGGAGTCGGGGCATGCCACCTCGACCTGCACCCGCCGATTGTGCGTGATCGACAGCAGCGGGTAGAACGCGTGCAGCTCCCGGCCGGCATCCTGCGGGTAGTGCACTCCCGAAACGCCACAACACAATTCGAAGCGCAACCGTTCGTCGTCGCGTAACGTCTGCGCGACGGTCAGCAGGTGGTCGCGGCGGACTTCGAGGGTGAGCTGATTACGAAATACGACGACGCGCTCCATGGCCGCACCGAACGCGTCATCGCCCAGTACCTCGGCCAGCCGGTCGACGATGTCGTCGAAATAGCCACCGTAGGGTCGCGGCGTGCTGCCGGGCAAGGCGACTTCGCGAACGAGTCGGCCGTATCCCGAGGTGTCACCGCTGCCGTTGATGCCGAACATGCCCCGGCGCACGCCGATGACCTCACCGCCACCGTCTGTCGCCGGGTCGCTCCGGTCTTGATCGCTCACCGCAGCAGACCCTTGAGTTCCAAGGTGGTCGGCGCGGCCAGTGCGGCCTTTTCGGCGGCGGCGACGGCCTCGGCGCGATGCACCCCCAACGGCATCTCGGCGATCTTGGCGTGCAACGCAAGAATCGCGTTCAACAACATCTCCGGACGCGGCGGGCACCCGGGGAGATAGATGTCGACCGGCACCACGTGGTCCACCCCTTGGACCACCGCGTAGTTGTTGAACATGCCGCCGCTGGAGGCGCACACCCCCATGGCCAGCACCCACTTGGGTTCGGCCATCTGGTCATAGACCTGACGCAGCACCGGCGCCATCTTCTGCGACACCCGGCCTGCCACGATCATCAGATCGGCCTGCCGGGGAGTGGCGGAAAACCGCTCCATGCCAAACCGCGCGATATCGAACCGCGGACCCGCCGTCGCCATCATCTCGATGGCGCAACACGCCAGTCCGAACGTCGCCGGCCACAACGACCCCTTGCGAACGAACCCGGCGACCTTTTCCACCGTCGACAGCAGAATGCCGCCCGGCAGCGCCTCCTCTAGTCCCATTCCAGGCCGCCCCGACGCCACACGTACCCGTACGCGACGAACACCGTCGCCATGAAGATCAGCATCTCCACCAGCGCGAACGTCCCCAACGAATCGAAGGACACCGCCCACGGATACAAGAACACGATCTCGATGTCGAAGACGATGAACAACATCGCCGTCAGGTAGTACTTGATCGGGAATCGCTGGCCGGGCTGCTCTCCGGCCACCGGTTCGATCCCGCACTCGTATGCCTCGAGTTTGGCTCGGTTGAACCGCCGCGGACCGATCACCAAGGCGATCACCACCGACACGATCGCGAACGCGGCCGCGATGACACCCAACACCAGGATGGGCAGATACAAATTCATAGAGCTGTGTCACTCCTCGCTGGGCTGGAGATGTGAGCTACGACACAGCCTAGCGATCTTGAGACTCGCTGTCGCGATTTCGTTAGGATGGCTTGAATAGCTGAGCGCGGCCCATCTCCGGTCGAGAGGGCAAGGGCGACAGCGTATTTGGCGTTTCAGTCACTGCACGGTTGTGCGCAGCAAACCTACGACCGCCTCGCCGAGTCGCACCGGGTCGATCGGGTGAGGCACCGCTGCCTCGGCGCGCGACCAGTTGGCCAGCCACGCATCGTCGGATCGGCCGGTCAGTACCAGCACCGGCGGGCAGTCGTCGATCTCGTCTTTGAGTTGTTTGGCAATGCCCATCCCGCCGACGGGAGCCGCCTCACCGTCGAGGATCACCAGATCGAATCCGCCGGCGTCCATCAGCTGGATCACCATCGGTCCGGTCGCCACGTCGGTGTAGGTGAGATCCGGGAGTTCGGGGTGGACCCGCTTGCCCAACGCCAGGCGCACCTCATCGCGAGTGCGCGCATTGCTGCTGTAGACCAGCACGTGGAGGGGCTGTGCGCCCGGGCGAGACACGCAGCCGATGCTACTGCCGCATCTGCGATTTCGGCGCGGAAACGTTCGCTGGGCAACGAATGCGCGCCGAGGTCACCCTTTGGCGAAGACGACGTCGGCCAGCAGCGTGGTGGTCGCGGGCATCATCCCGATCATGTTGCCGCTGACACCCAGCGCGGTGCGGTCGACCGCCGCCGTCGTGGTCAGCTGCACAGACCCGTCGCCGAGCGGGGTGATCGTGACAGACAGTGGCAGCGGGGTGCTGGCCCCTCGCACGGTGAGCGTGGCGGTGAGATCGGCCGTGTCCGCACCGGTCGGTGTCAGACCGGTCACCTCGACGCGGATCTCGGGATGGTTCTCGACATCGAAGAAGTCGGCCGAGCGCAGATGCTCGTCACGTTTTCCGATGCCCGTCTTCAGCGACGACGCACCGATCTCCAGCCGGCCCGACACCGCGCCGTTCGCGTCGACCTGCCCGGTGCCGCTCACATCGCCGAATGTGCCCGTGACGGTGGCCAACCCCCAGAACGTCTTGTTCTTGAACCGCACCGAGGATCGCGCGGGAACCAATTGCCACACCCCGGCAGCCCCGGGATCGTTCAGTAACGCGTGCAGTGCGGACATGTGATCTGCCTTCTCTCAGGACAGCAGCGGTGCCAGGTCGGCGGGGTCCAGGTATTCGTCGATACGCCGGATGAGGCCGTCGTCTCCGACTTTCACGATCAGGCATACCCGCAAGGCCACCTCTTCACCACGGGTAGTGGTGCATCGCAGAATGTGCTGCTGGACGAAGCCGCCGTCGAACACCTGCCGGTCGAGCACGTCGTAGTGCCGGTAGGTGGTGGCGCCGACGTACCAGCGGATCACCTTGAGCGCGCGCGCCTTGTCGCTGTCTCGCTCATCGCCGGTGTGCCAGACGGTGACATCGTCGGCCCACAGCGCCGCCACCGCGGCGACATCGCCCTGCGTGATCGCGGCGAACAGCCGGTCGGCCGCCTGCAGGATGTGGCTGTCGGTGGTCATGACGGCGAACCTGCTTCGGGGGAGTCGTATCCGGGGTGGGCAATGGCCAGCCGGTGTTTGACCACGGCGCGAAGGCAGCTCATGACGTCGTCATCGCGGCCGTCGAGGTCCCCGGCGCGGATGGCCGCGGCCAGTGCGTTCTCGTCGGGGTAGCCGAGCCCCTCGAGCGCGGCCTGCGGTTCGCCTGCGGTCTCGTCGAGCAACTCGCGTTCCACAGTGCGCAGTACGTTCACGGCGACGAGGGCGTGGAAGTTGACCGACCCGGTGGTGTTGGACCGCACGTCGCCGGCGAGGAATTCGGCGACGGCGGCAACGAGTTCGGCGGCCGTGGGCCGCCCATTGAGTCCGGTCACGAGGCACCCTCCAGTAGGTCGAGCACATCCCACTCGGTCTCGCACACCCGACGGCCGATCGCGGCGAGCTCGACCGACCGGGTCTGGCCGCTGAGGTGTCGTTCGGCCTGGAAACGGCAGATCACTCCCCAGCGCAGGGTGGCCAGCACCAGCCACCACCGCAACGTCGCGCGGTCGACGGTCGCGCCGCCCGCCTGCTCGTAGGCCGCGACGAATTCGTCGATGCTGCCCAAGCCGCCGGCCGCCATGCTCGACGGGGCGCCGAACCGCCACGCTCGAATGCAGAACCACGCCAGGTCTTCGTAGATCTCGCCGATGTGGACCAGTTCCCAATCCAGTACGGCCGCCAGGTCCGACCCGTCGACGATCAGGTTGCCCATCCGGAAATCGCCGTGCACAAGCCGCAGGGGCGACGGCGGCGGCCGGTGGGCCGCCAACCATCGAAATGCCCACTCGAATGTCGCTGTGGTGTCGCCCATTTCGTCGAGACGCTGGTGCCACTCCGCCATCTGGTCCTGCTCGGTCAGCCCGGGGGCGTCGGCGGCAGCGCGATGAATCGCTGCCAGCGCCTGCGCGCACTGCCGAAGCAGCTTCGCCCGGCCGTCATCGTCGAGCTGGCGCTGGATGCGTCGGACGATGGTCTCCCCGGCGATCTCACCGCATACCAGGAACGGATTGCCCAGCGCCTCAACCGAATCGGAGGCGACCAGGATGTCGGGCACCGGCGCGCCTGCCTCTGCGGCCGCCGCCTGGACTGCCGCCTCCAGTTCCATTCCGGCGTGGACGTCATCGGGCGGCCCGGTGCGCAGAATCAGTGCGCGGCGTTGCGATCCGGTCACCGCGTCGAACGCCCAGGTGGTACGGCTGGCCCCGCCGGTCAGCGCGCGCAGGTTGTCCACATCGGTCTGAGGACCGAGCAGCGGACGCAACACATCGGCCAGATCCGCGGCCAGCGTTTCGGCGGTCACGTCAGCGAGCCGGCTTGCCGAACTTGAACATCCGTTGGGCTACGCGACGCATCTGGATCTCCTCGGCACCCTCTGTGATTCGGTAACGGCGGTGGTGTCGGTAGATGTGCTCGAACGGTTCGTGGCGGCTGTAGCCGACTCCGCCGTGAACCTGCATGGCGCGATCGGCCGCCTCGCACACCAGCCGGTTGGCGCGGTAGTTGGCCATCGATACCTTGTCGGACACCTCGAGGTGATGGTTGCGGTCGAGCTCGGTGGCCGCATAGCGGACCAGCAGCCGCACCATCTGAGCCTCGGTCTGCAGCTCCACCAGCGGCCACTGCACGGCCTGGTTGACCGCCAGCGGCTTGCCGAACGTCACCCGCTTGCCTGCGTAGTCGACGGCGCGGTCGATGCAGTACTGGGCGGCGCCGAGGCTGCTCGCCGCCTGCCGAATCCTGTTCTCGTGCAAGAAGGTCTGGGCCACCTCCAGGCCGTGGTCCACCTCGCCGAGCACGGCATCGGCGGGGATCCGCACGTCACGCAGGACGACTTCGGCGTGGTCGGTCGGCATGTTGAACGTCCACCAGTAGTACGGCACCTCGAATCCGTCGGCGTCGCAAGGCACCAGGAACGCGGTGATGCCGCGCGCCTGTCCGGCCTCGCCCGAGGTGCGTGCGAACACCAGGTCATGGGTGGCCCGATGCACACCGGTGTTCCACCGCTTGTTGCCGTTGATCACCCAGCCGTCGCCGTCTCGAACCGCCCGGGTCTCCAGCCAGGTGGCGTCCGAGCCGTGGTCCGGTTCGGTGAGTCCGAACGCCATGGACCGCGTGCCGGTCAGCATCGCCTCGATCCATTCGCTCTTCTGGTCGTCGGTGCCGAACCGGTCCATCATGATGACCTGCGGAAAATTTCCGACGATCGAGGACTCGTCCTGCAGATCGTTGTGTAGGCCGAGTCCCTTGTGCGCCAGGTGTTCCCGAATCACAGCCATATCGAGATTGGTGCCGTCCCGGCCGCCGAACTTCGACGGCAGCCCGTACCGCAACCAGCCGGCCTTGTCGGCTCGCCTGCGCATCTCGTCGAGCAGATCCTCCCACTCGCGGCGGGGGATACCGCCGTTCTCGACGTCGGTGCGGGCGAACTCGCGACGCTGATCGAAGTACTGGATGTGTTCGCGCTCCAGCGGCTTGATCTCGGTCTCGATGAACTCGTCCATCTCGGCCAGTAGCGTCGTAAGGTGTTCGGGCAGAGCGAAATCCACGCTGATCTCCTATCAATCAATAACCGTAGAGCGTTTTCTTCCAAATGGTGGACAGCGTTGTGACGGCGTCGTCGTCCGACAGTCGCAGACCCAGGCCTGCGCTGTCGGGACGTAGGCACACGGTGGTGAACTGTTCGAACAGCAACGCGATCGCCAACGCGGTGTGCTCGGGTTGCAGGCCGGCTGCATATCCGTGTTCCTGGGCGCGCAGGACCGACGCCGCGACGATGTCGATTCCGAATTGACGGAACTGGTTCTGCAGCGCGGCGAACCTGGGTTCGGTGGCGGCGAGTTGGTCAACCGCGACCATGACGCCGATGCTCTGCTTGAACATGTCCCAGTAGGCGCTGACGACGGTGACGAAAAAGCGGGTGTCGTCCGGCGATTCGGGCAGATGTAGTCGCAGGCCGGACGGGAGCACGACGTCGTGCAGAAACGAACCGGCCAACGCGGCCAACAGGTCTTCTTTGTCGTCGTAGTAGCGGTAGAACACCGCAGGCGATCTGCCCGCCGCCGACGTGATGTCGACCAGAGTGGTGCCGTGGAACCCCCGTTCGGCAAAGAGCGTTCGGGCGGCGTCCTCGATGGCCTTGCGGGTTTGGCGCCCTTTGGAGCTCAGTTCGCGCGGGCCGTCGGCGGCCCCGTCCGCCTTGCGCGAACGGCGGGACGGTTCCATGGCTGGCCCCCGTGCTTTCTGTGGGAAACTAAAGCTGACGTTACTTTTCGTTTCGACGGTTGGCAAGACTTGTCGCGAGCTTCGATTCCCGATCTGACCTGCTTGGACACCATTCCTGGCAACGACGGCTTGACATCGTTGCGTACCCTTATAAGCGGTCGGGGAGGCTCTTGAGCAATTGGAGCTGCGCGAATGTCAGCCGAAAAGTCAAAGGCCTTTCCTTGTCACATCCTGCAAGCACCACATCACACTTGAAGCCGCACTTCGAGGACGTTCAGTCGCACTACGACCTGTCCGACGACTTCTTCCGGCTCTTCCTCGATCCGACGCAGACCTACAGCTGCGCCTACTTCGAGCGCGACGATCTGACGCTGCAGGAGGCGCAGCTCGCGAAGATCGATCTGTCGCTGGGCAAGCTTGGGCTGGAGCCCGGGATGACACTCCTGGACGTCGGCTGTGGCTGGGGCGCCACGATGCGCCGTGCGATCGAGAAGTATGACGTCAACGTCGTCGGGCTGACCCTGAGCCGCAATCAGCAGGCTCACGCCGAACGCGCGTTCGCCGAGATGGACACGACGCGCAGCCGCCGCGTCCTGCTGTGCGGCTGGGAGCAGTTCGACGAGCCGGTGGATCGGATCGTGTCGATCGGCGCCTTCGAGCACTTCGGGGCGGACCGCTACAACGCGTTCTTCGACTTCGCCTATGACGTCCTGCCCGACGACGGCGTGATGATGCTGCACTCCATCATGCAGATCCCGCGGGCCGAGATGGAGGCACGTGGGCTGCCCATCACGATGAGTCTGTTGCGGTTCTTCAAGTTCATCTCAGTGGAGATCTTCCCCGGCGGCCATCTGCCGACCCGCGAGATCGTCAAGGACCTGGCCGGAAAGGCCGGCTTCACAACCGATCTCGTCCAATCGCTGGAACAGCACTACGCGAAGACCCTCGACCTGTGGGCGGCCGCACTCGAGGCGCGCCGCGATGAGGCGATCGCGATCCAGTCCGAAGAGGTCTACGACCGCTACATGAAGTACCTGACCGGGTGCGCGGACCTGTTCCGCAACCGCTACACCGACGTCTGCCAGTTCACCCTCAGCAAGTAACGCGACTCCTCAGCTCACCACTGGCTCGCACGCCACTTGTCGAGCGCTCGACGGTCCCGTTTGGTCGGCCGGCCGGCTCCGCGATCACGCGCGGCCACCGGCACGACGGGAACAGTGGGCGGCTTGGGCGTGCGGTCCAGGTAGCAGGTGACGGCGTCGGCAGCCCCAACCCGTTTGGCGATCACCCGGACGACCTCGACAATCCTCGTCGTGTCGCCGATGCGTGCGCGCACCTCGTCACCGGGGGAGACCGTCGTCGAGGGTTTGGCCAACCGGTCGTTCACCCGGACGTGCCCGCCTCGGCACGCCGCGGCGGCATCCGGGCGGGTCTTCGTCAGCCTGACCGCCCACAGCCAGCGATCCACCCGGGTCGATTCCATGAGGCGCGGTGTCAGCTCAGCTCATGATCCGGTCGCCGGCGCGCAGCAGCGCACTGGGCAGGTCGTGGCCGACCACCGATTTCGCGACGGCTGCCGCGTTGATCGCCGCAGGCAGGTCGATGTCGACGCCGATTCCGCTGTCCCGCAGCAGATATACGAGATCCTCGGTGGCGATGTTGCCGCTCGCCCCCGGTGCGAACGGGCAGCCACCCAGCCCGCCCACCGACGAGTCGAGCCGCGTCACGCCGGCGGCGACCGCCGCGTACGCGCTGGCCAACCCGGCGCCGCGGGTGTTGTGGAAGTGGGCACCGAGCGGCAGGTCACCGATGCGGGGCCGCACCTGATTCATCAGGGCGGTGACGCGCCCGGGCGTGGTGGTGCCGATGGTGTCGGCGATGGCCAGCCGGTCCGCACCGAATTCGCACGCGGCGTCGACGATGTCGAGGACGCGCTGCGGCGGGGTCGGGCCGTCGAAGGGGCAGTCCCACGCGGTGGCGATGATGACCTCGACGCTGACTCCCGAGTCGTGGGCGATGGCGACGATGTCGGCGATCTGCGCGGTGGCGTCCGCGCTGCTGCGGCCGACGTTGGCTCGACTGTGGGCGTCGGCCGCCGACACCACGTATTCAACGGAACGCAGCCCGGCGGCGATGGCCCGCTTGGCGCCGTTCGGACTGGCCACCAGGGCGGAGAATTCGATGTCGGGGTAGTCGCCGAGGTGGGCGGCCAGCTCCGGCGCGTCGGCCAGGGCGGGCACCTTCGACGGGGATACGAAGGCCGTTGCCTCCACTTCCCGTACTCCGGTGGCGGCGATCGCCGCGAGTAGTTCGAGCTTGGCGGACAACGGAATCGGATCTTCGATCTGCAGGCCGTCGCGCAGGGCGACCTCGCGGATCGTCACGTGGCCGGGCAGCTCGCTCATAGCACTCCCTGGGACTCCAACTCAGCGATCTCGTCGGACCGCAGGCCCAGAAGTTCACCGTACACCTCAGAGTTGTGCTGTCCCGGGCGCGAGGAGCCCGCGGATCGGATGGTGCCGGGGGACTCCGACAACACCGGAACCACGCCCGGGCCCTTCACATTGCGCCCGATGCGCTCGTCCCAGTGATCGGCGATCATGCCGCGCGACAGGAGCTGCGGATCGGTGACGACCTCGGCGACGGTGTTGATCGGTCCGCTGATGACGCCCGCTTCACTCAGCGTCTCGATGATGTCGGCGGGCTCGCGGGCTGCCGCCCAGTCGCCGATGATCGCGTCGAGCTCGTCCTGATTGCGGCCTCGCGCAACATGATTGGCGAACCGGTCGTCCTGGGCCAGTTCGGGCCGGCCCATGGCTGCGCACAATCGGCGGAAGACGGTGTCCTGGTTGGCGGCGATCACCACCCAGCTGCCGTCGGCGCTGCGGTAGATGTTCGACGGCGCGATGCCCTCCAGTCGGGTGCCCGACGGTCCGCGGACAACCCCACCGACGTCGTAGTCGGGGATCGTCGACTCCTGCACGGCCAAGCACGATTCGGTCAGCGCCGCGTCGACGATCTGCCCCTCACCGGTGACGGTCCGCCGGTACAGCGCGGCCAGCGCGCCCTGCGCGGCGAACATCCCGGCGAGGCTGTCACCGAGCGACAGCGCCAGGCGCGGCGGTGGCCCGCCGGGAAAGCCGTTCATGTGCCGCAACCCGCTGGCCGCCTCGGCGACCGACGCGTAACCGGCCTTCGCCGACTCCGGACCGGTCTGCCCGTAGCCGGACACCCGAACCAGGATGATGCCCGGATTGCGTTCGCGCAGAACGTCGTAACCGAGGCCCCACTTCTCCAGCGTGCCTGGTCGGAAGTTCTCGACAATGATGTCGGACTTCGCGACCAGATCGAGGAACAGTAGGCGGCCCCGGGCTTCCCGCAGGTTGAGGGTGATGGCCTTCTTGTTGCGCGCGTGCACCGTCCAAAAGAAGTGGTGGCCGTCCAACTCGGCCTGACCCCAGGTACGCAGCGGGTCGGGAGCGCCCGGCGGTTCGATCTTGATCACCTCGGCGCCCATGTCGCCGAGCAGTCGCCCGGCGAACGGCCCCGAGATCAGGGTGCCGACCTCGATGACCCGGATGCCGTCCAGGGGACCAGTGGTCATAGAGCGCACCTTTCCACCGCGAGCAGACACAAACTCCTATGATTTTGGGCGAAAAAGGGCGATTTTGTGTCTGCTCGCGCCATCAGTCCGCCGTCGCGAAGTCGTGTCGTACCAGCCAATCGGTGACGATCCCGACAGCCTGGCGCAGCGTCTCCTTCTGGTCCGGCCCGGAGTAGTAGTGGTTGGCGCCGGGGATCTCGTGCATCTCCTTGTCCGGATGCCCGATGGCCTCGAACAGCCGGCGGGTGTGGCTGGGCGTGCAGGCGTCGTCGGCGAGATTGCCGATGACCAGTGCCGGCACCGCGATGTCCGGGCCCGCTTTCACGGCGTCACCGTTGGCGTCGTCATAGCTCCACTGTGACAGCCAGCTGCGCAGGGTGCAGAACCGTGCCAGCCCGACAGGGCTCATGTTGACCACCTGCGGGTCGCCCAGATAGCAGGTGCCGGGGGCGCGCTCATTGGGGTCGACGGTCGGGTCGAGCCAACGCGGGTCGGCCATGGTGCCGTGCACGACGAAGCAGAATTCGTCGTCCGGCCGTCCACCGGCCTTGAGTTCGGCCAGTTTTTCTTTGACCCACTTGGTGATTCGCCGGTTGCGGGCGATCTGCGCCTGGTGGTAGCGCTCCAGGAACTCCGGCGTGTAGGGCGGCTGATTGGGGTTGTCCGGGTTGTACAGATCGAGTTCGGGATCCCGCTTGGTCGGGTCGTTCTCGTCGAGGATGGAGGCGTCCATCCACTCGGTCATCGTGCCGTGCCTGCTGATGTGCGCGGCCAGCAGCATGATGCCGTCGGCGGGCAGCAGGCCCAGCTTGGTCAGATCGGGACCGTCACCGGACGGGCTGGCGGTGATCGTCGGGTGTTGTGCCTGCTGCTGGTAGAACACCGACAGCGAGCCGCCGCCACTCCACCCCGCGAGGACCACTTTGGAGTAGCCCAGCCGACCCGTGGCGTCCTTGATGCATTCGCCGAGATCCTCGACCACCTTTTCCATCAGCAGCCCTGAGTCGGTGCCCCGGAAGCGGCTGTTGCAGTAGATGACGTGATGACCGGCGCGCGCCAGTGCGTTGATCATCGGCAGATACGCGCCGCCGCCGATCGGGTGCATGAAGACCAGCACGGTGTCGGAGGGAGTCGTCGGCTTGAGCAGGTAGCTCTCCAGCACGACCAGCTCCGCGACTCCACCGTAGACGTCCCGGACCGCTGAAGTGTTCTGGTACGCAATCAGATACGGGATGCGCTCGTAGGCGCGCTTGACCGGAGTGACCATCAGTGTTGCCCCAGATCGTTGGCGAGAACTTCGGGTGACGGCACCAGTCGCTTCCGGGTGTCGATCGCGATGACCTTCCAGTCCACGCTGGTGAAATCGTCGAACTTGCGCCGGGCTCGTTCGCGGGCTTTCTCCGGTGCGCCGTGGTGCACGCCCTGCGGGGCGTGGCTGATCAGTCCGGGTGGCATCGGGATGCCGTAGAGCGAGCCGCCGTGGAAGAAGGCGATCTCGTCGAAGTCGACGTTGCGGTGATACCAGGGCGTGCGCTCGGTGCCGGGCACCGATTCGGCCGGCTTCGGCAGGAAGTTGCAGACGTAGACACCCGTCGCCTCCATGAACAGATGGACCATCGGCGGCAGGTGCACGCTGTCGGAGGTGATGACGTTGTAGTCCTCGATGTTGAAGGTGAAGGCGTAGTTGTCGCCGCGCCAGCCTTGGACGTCGATCGGGTTGTGCGGATAGCGCAGGGTCGTGGTTTCGACGCCGTCGATCGGACGGTGATACAGCCGCACCTCGTACTCACCGTCGGTGTGGGGACCGTCGCCGTCGTCGATCGGCGCCGGTTCTGGCACGACGGCCTGCGACGGGTCGAAGGGCCAGTGCCGCCCCAGCGGGCCGGCGGGCGGCACCCGGAACTCGTCGGTGGCCTCGATCATCAGCCAGGTGGTGTCCGCTGGGTTTGTCCCCGAGTCGCTGCGCTCCTGCCCCGAGGTGGGCACCTGCCGCCAGGTGCAGGCCTTCGGGATGTAGATCCAGTCGCCGGTGCGGTAGTCCAGCGGGCCGAACTCGGTTTCCAGGCGGCCGCTGCCCTCGTGGACGAAGCTCAGCAGGTCGCCGTCGACGTAGCGCACATAGAACGGCATGGCTGCCTGGCGCCGGCTGAGAGAGACGCGACAGTCGTCATTGGAGAACAGCAGCAGGGGAGTGCCCGCAGGATCGGTCGCGTCGCTCGGTTTGAGCTCACTGGAGACTAGGTCGAGCGGACGCAGCGGGCCGCTGGCGCGAAATGTCGTGGGATCGTTACGGCGGTACATGTTGGCGGTGCGCCCGGTGAATCCACCCCTGCCGAGTTCATCGTCCTTCAGGCCCTCGAGATCGGCGTGGATCCGCCGCGGAGTAGTGCCTTTGCGCAGGTGAGTGAAGGATTCCATGCAATCTCCCGAGATCGGCGTCGAGGTACGGGCAGGCGAAAAACTAAAAGTGACATTAGTTTTCGTTTAACCCGGTGACAAGCCCCACCAACGAGTTGGGTAACGTGGCGGACTTTCACAGGTTCGAGACGGCATGTTTTACTCGACTCAGAAATCCGAGAACCGGGGTAATAGAAAGCTGGGGTGGATTGGTGAAGTCCTTGTTTGACAAGGTGCGCGGCTGGCCGCGTCGATTTGCGGTCGCTGCGGTCGTGGCGGCAGCTCTGCCCGGCCTGATCGGCCTGGTCGGAGAATCGGCAACGGCGAGCGCGTTCTCCCGTCCCGGGCTCCCGGTGGAATACCTGATGGTTCCGTCGCCCTCCATGGGTCACGACATCAAGGTGCAGTTCCAGAGTGGCGGCCCCAACTCACCGGCGGTCTACCTGCTCGACGGCCTGCGTGCGCAGGACGACTTCAACGGCTGGGACATCAACACCCAGGCGTTCGAGTGGTACTACCAGTCCGGCCTGTCGATCGTCATGCCGGTCGGTGGCCAGTCCAGCTTCTACGCCGACTGGTACTCGCCGGCGTGCAGCAAGACCGGTTGCCAGACCTACAAGTGGGAGACGTTCCTGACGCAGGAGCTGCCGCAATGGCTGTCCGCGAACCGGGACGTCAAGCCCACCGGTAGCGCAGTGATCGGCCTGTCGATGGCCGGCTCGGCCTCGCTGATCCTGTCGGTGTATCACCCGCAGCAGTTCATCTACGCCGGTTCGATGTCGGGCTTCCTGAACCCCTCTGAAGGTTCGTGGCCGTTCCTGATCAACATCTCGATGGGTGACGCAGGCGGTTTCAAGGCCAACGACATGTGGGGCCCGACGCAGGACCCGAACAGCGGCTGGAAGCGCAACGACCCGATGGTGCAGATCCCCACGATCGTCGCCAACGGCACCCGCATCTGGATCTACTGCGGTAACGGCACACCCAACGAGTTGGGTCACGGTGATCTGCCTGCCACCTTCCTCGAGGGGCTGACCATCCGCACCAACATCACCTTCCGCGACAACTACCTCGCGGCGGGCGGTAAGAACGGTGTGTTCAACTTCCCCAACAACGGCACACATGACTGGGCCTACTGGGGTCGCGAGCTTCAGGCGATGAAGCCCGACCTGATCAGCCACCTGATCGGGTGACGCGGTAACGAGTCAACCAAGCGGGCCACCGGTGAAAACCGGTGGCCCGCTTTGTCGTTGGGCTCAGAAGCCGCCGGCGACCCGGACCACGGCGCGGCCGGAGTACTTGCCGGCCCGCACCTGGTCGATGACCTCGATGACGTCCTTGACGTCGACCTCGTGGGTCACGTCGTCGAGGTGGCGCGGCTTGCGCTCACCGCCCAGACGCTCCCACAGCGCTCGGCGCGGGCCGATGGGCAACAGCACCGAATCGATACCCAGCAATGACACCCCGCGCAGGATGAACGGCAACACCGTCGTGTTGAGTGCCGGGCCGCCGGTCAGCCCGCTGGCGGCCACCGCGCCGCCGTACTCCAGAGTGCTGATCACATCGGCCAGGGTGGCCCCGCCGACGCAGTCGACGGCACCCGCCCAGCGCGCCTTGCCCAGCGGGCGCGGCTTGGCGTCGGGGTCCTCGGGCAGGCGTGCGATGACGTCCGCGGCGCCGAGGGCCTTGAGATGGTCGGCTGCCTCGGCCTTGCCGGTGGAAGCCACCACCTGATACCCGGCGGCTGCCAGCAGGTCCACACTGACCGATCCGACACCCCCGGTGGCGCCGGTGACGACGATCGGGCCGTCCTGGGGGGTGATGCCATGGGCGATCAGTGCCTCGACGCTCAGCGCCGCGGTGAAGCCTGCAGTTCCGATCGCCGCGCCTTCCCGTGGTGTCAGCGAGCCCAACGCGACAACCTGGTCGGCGGGCAGCCGGACGTACTCGGCGTAGCCGCCGTGGTGGCCGGTGCCGATCGCGTAGCCGTGCGCCAGAACCTGATCACCGACAGCGAAGTCGGGGGAGCCGGACTCCACGACTTCACCGGTGAGGTCGATGCCTGGCACGATCGGATAGTCCCGGACGACTCCGCCGCGCGGGGTCAGCGCGAGCGCGTCCTTGTAGTTGACGCTGGAATAGGCGACCCGGATCGTCACGTCGCCGGGCGGAAGTTCGGACGCGTCGAGTGTCTCGATCGACGCGGTGATCTGATCGCCGTCCTGGCGGGCCAGCAGTGCCTTGAAGGATTCCATGCCAAGACGGTAGCGCCCGCCGACGGGCCACAGATCGGCTACCGACGGGTCGCCTCGTAGCCGGTGGTGAACCACCGGACCGTCCGCTCGATGGTGGGCAGGATGTCGGTGATCGCGATCTCGCCGGCGGCGAAGCGTCCGGACAGGCCGAAAATGACGGTGGTCAAGACGGTGTCGAGATCGGCGACGAAGTCGTCGTCGACGCCGTCGAGCACCTCCATCGCCGCGGGGACGACGTTGTCGAGGCCGCGATGCAGCAGGAGTTCGCGTCCGGTGGCCGATCGGGAGCGGTAGTAGGCCTTGAGCATTTCGGGATGCCGTTCCCACGGCTCAAAGATGGTGCCGAGCACGCGCATCAATCCGTCGTAGAGCGACTCGCCGGGATGATGGTGCTGGACGCTGAGGCCCGCGTACCGGTGCTCATCCATCCATGACTCGAGTGCGGCGAGGATCAGGTGGTCGCGGGTGGGGTAGCGCTTGTAGATCGTGGTGAGCGAGGTGCGCGAGCGGCGGGCAACCTCGCGCAGCTGAACGGCGTTGTATCCCTGCGTCTCGAGAATCTCGACGACGATGTCGATGATGCGGTCACGGCCGTCGACCGCGGTATTGATCGCCTTATCAGCCCTGTCCACGAATTCCCTTGCCGTAGCCGAGTAACGCGGTTACTGTACCCCAGTAACACGGTTACTGAGCAGAGGTGGAACAAGTGGGATCTCTCGATGGCAAGGTCGCGTTCATCACGGGTGTTGCTCGTGGCCAGGGCCGCAGCCATGCGATTCGCCTCGCCGAGCAAGGCGCCGACATCATCGGCATCGACATCTGCGCCGACATCCCCTCCAACGGCTACCCGATGGCCAGTCGCGCGGAGCTCGACGAGACCGTAGGGCTGGTGGAAGCCAAGGGAGGCAAGATGATTGCTTCGGTCGCCGACGTCCGCGACTTCCACGCTGTGAAAGCAGCGCTTGATGCCGGTGTCGAGCAGTTCGGCCGCCTCGACATCGTGTGCGCCAACGCGGGCATCGCCACCATGGCCTTCCGCGAGTTGACGATCGACGAAGAGCTCGAGCAGTGGACCGATGTGCTCAACGTGAACCTGGTGGGCGCGTTCCACACCGCGAAGGCTGCGATCCCGCACCTGATCGCCGGCGGGCGTGGCGGCTCGATCGTATTCACCAGCTCGACGGCCGGACTGCGGGGATTCGGTGGACTGCAAGGCGGCGGACTGGGATACGCAGCCTCCAAACACGGGCTCGTCGGGCTGATGCGGACGTTGTCCAATGCGCTTGCACCGCAGAGTATTCGGGTCAATACCGTACATCCCACCGCGGTACGCACCATGATGGCCGTCAACCCCGCGATGACCGCGTTCCTGGAGAACTACCCGGACGGCGGACCCCATCTGCAGAACCCGATGCCGGTGGACCTCCTTGAACCGGAAGACATCAGCGCGGCGATCGCCTACCTGGTCAGCGATGAGGCCAAATACGTCACCGGGGTGACCTTCCCCGTCGACGCCGGATTCACCAACAAACTTTAGGAACCTCGTGACACACATTGGGCGGGTTGCCGGTAAACGGGTCCTGGTCACCGGGGCTGCCCGCGGGATGGGCCGAAGCCATGCTGTGCGGCTGGCCGAAGAGGGTGCCGACCTGATCCTGGTGGACATCTGTGAGTCGTTGCCGGAGTTGGAATACCCGCTGGCGACCCGGGACGAGCTGGATGAGACTGTCCAGCTGGTCGAGAAATACGGCCGACGCGCGGAGGGGTACGTCGTCGACGTCCGGGATGCCGCGGCGCTGGCGGAGGCGGTCAACTGCGGTGTCGAGCAGCTCGGCGGGCTGGACGCGGCGGTGTCCAACGCAGGCGTGCTCACGGCTGGGACCTGGGACACCACCACGCCGGAACAATGGCGCACGGTCGTGGACGTCAACCTCATCGGAACATGGAATACCTGCGCCGCGGCGCTGCCGCACCTGGTCGATCACGGTGGGAGCCTGGTCAATATCAGCTCGGCGGCCGGGATCAAGGGCTCGCCGCTGCACCTTCCCTACACAGCAGCCAAACATGGTGTCGTCGGGCTGAGCCGAGCGCTGGCCAACGAGCTTGCCGCGGTTAGTGTTCGAGTCAATACGGTGCATCCGACCGGTGTGGAGACCGGCATGCAACCCGCGTCTCTCCATGCTCTGCTCCGAGAGGGCCGGCCCGACCTTGCTCCGATCTTCCAGAATGCCCTGCCCATCGTCATGGCCGAAGCGATCGACATCAGCAATGCGGTGCTCTATCTGGTTTCGGACGAATCCCGCTACGTGACCGGTACCGAGCTCAAGGTCGACGCGGGGGTGACGATCCGATGATCGACGCCGACCGGCGTGAGCGTGGCCGACGGGCATTCGCCGATGTGATGACCTTCGCTGCGCCGCAGGACGACTCGCCTGCTGCGACCGGGCTGATCGACTTCGTCTACG
The DNA here is from genome assembly GCF_002086695.1 of Mycolicibacterium rhodesiae. Classification (GTDB taxonomy): domain Bacteria; phylum Actinomycetota; class Actinomycetes; order Mycobacteriales; family Mycobacteriaceae; genus Mycobacterium; species Mycobacterium rhodesiae. The sequence goes on along the minus strand of NZ_MVIH01000010.1, from coordinate 19,454 downwards.
GCGAGGTGTGGTCGCGCCCGGCGCTGAGCCGGCGTGACCGGCGCTTCGTCACGCTGGCGTGTGTGGCGGCTGCGGATGCCGAGGCGCCGTTGCGTGACCACGTGTACGCGGCGCTCAACAGCGGCGATGTGTCGATCACCGAAATGCGAGAAGCGGTATTGCATTTCGCGGTGTACGCCGGCTGGCCCAAAGCGTCGTGGTTCAACATGGTGGTCGACGAGCAGTGGGAGCGGATCCACCGTGACCGCGGCCAGGCTCCGCCGCCGCCAGACCCGCTGCTTCCGTTGATCACCCCAAGCGATCCCGAGATCCGGCTGGTCGTCGGTGAGCAGTCGTTCAAGGAGATCAACTGTATCCCGTTCGCGCCCACTCGCGACAACCCGTACTCCGGTGCGGGGATCCTCAACTTCGTCTTCGGGGAGATGTGGTTGCGCCCCGGGCTCGGCATGAAGGAGCGCCGGCTGATCACGGTGGCGTGCGTGGCGTTCCAGGACGCGGTCGTACCGATCATCAGCCACGTGTATGCCGCCCTGAAGAGTCGCGATCTTTCGTTCGACGAGATGGACGAGCTGGCTTTGCATTTCGCCGCCTACTACGGCTGGCCCAAGGCGTCACACCTCAACCAGGCCATCGGTGAACAACAGCAACGTGTGCTCGACGAGTGGCGCAACGAAGCCAGTTCGTCGTGAGCGGTGCGCTCGCACCGGCCGCGTTGTTAATCGGCGGCGAACGCGTCGCCGACACCTCGGCCGGCACCCATCAACACATCTACCCGGCCACCGGGCGCCCCAATGTGGTTGTCTCACTGGCCGGCCCGCCGGAGATCGACCGAGCCGTGGCCGCCGCCAAGCGGGCGCAGCAGGCGTGGGTGTCATTAACGGTGGACCGACGCCGCGATCTGCTGATCGACCTGGCCGACCTGGTGCACGAACGTCTCGACGAACTGGCCGAACTCAATGTGCGCGATTACGCGGTGCCGATCTCGTACGCCGGCACGGCGATGCTGCTCGAGCGGTTCCTTAGGCACTACGCCGGATATGTCGACAAACCGCTCGGCACCAGCACGCCGGTCAACGGCTCGTTCGACATCAACCTGATCGAGCGGGAGCCCTACGGCGTCGTGGGAATCATCGCACCATGGAACGGCGCGCTGGCCGTCGCGGCGTCGTCCGTCGCCCCGGCACTTGCCGCCGGGAATGGGGTCGTCTTCAAGCCATCGGAACTGGCGCCCCTGGCGGCACTACGCTTCGGCGAACTGTGTCTGCTGGCCGGCTTGCCGCCGGGCCTTGTCAATGTGGTCCCCGCCGGAGCCGACGGTGGTGACGCTCTGGCCCGCCACCCCGATGTTCGCAAGGTGCATTTCACCGGCGGTGGTCAGACCGCACGCAAGGTGATCGCCGCGGCCGCTACGAATCTGACACCAGTGGTAGCCGAGTTGGGCGGCAAATCCGCCAACCTCGTGTTCTCCGACGCCGACCTCCCCGCCGCCGCCGCGTTGGCCGCCCACCAGGGCCCGCTGATGCAGTCCGGGCAGAGCTGTGCCTGCGCGAGCCGGATTCTGGTGCAGGACAGCGTCTATGACGAGTTCGTGGAGGCCTTCCTCACGCGTATCGCGGAAGCCAAGATCGGCGACCCCCTGGATCGTGCCGTCACCGTTGGCCCGGTGATCGGGGAAGGCGCCCTGCTGCGCATCCTCGCGACGATCGATGATGCGGTCGGGCAGGGGAGCGGTCGGCTGCTGGCCGGCGGCAACCGCATCGGCGGCGACCTGGCGGCGGGGTACTACATCGAGCCGACGGTTTTCGGCGATGTCGACAATGCGTCGGAGCTGGCGCAGATCGAGACGTTCGGGCCGGTGGTTTCCGTGATCCGATTCCGTGACGACGACGAGGCCGTCGCAATCGCCAACGACAGTGCCTACGGCCTCAATGCCTTTGTGCACACCCGGGATCTGGTGCGCGCACACAGTGTGGCCCGGCGAATGGAGTCCGGATCGGTGTGGGTCAACCAGTTCAGTGACATGTCCCCGCAAGGACCCTACGGCGGCTACAAGCAGAGCGGGTTCGGCCGCACCGGCGGACTGGAGGGCTTGCACGAATTCCTCCAGGTGAAGAACATCCGGATCGGAATGCGCTGACCGTGATACGGGCACGTCCCGCTGCCACAGTATTGATCGATCGATCACGTGTGTGATCGAGATGTCACCGGCAACGCGGCCCGTAGCAGCGCCGCGGAAACCGGCGTGATAACCCTCGATATGAATGCCGAAGATGCTGGTGCTCGGGTTCGATGACATACGTGGTTCCCCGATTCGGACTCGCTCACAGAGTTGACGCTTCGGCCCGCGGTAGAGACGTCTGGTCAAGCGACCACAAATGTTATGGTGCCCCTGTGACCACCGCGGCGCGAAAGGGTCCGTCAGGCAAGGCGGGTCCTCGACGTGCCACGGAAAGGCCGAAGGTCGATGACGGTGGGACCCGGCAGCGGCTCGTGCAGGCAACGGCAGAAATCATGCACGACGAAGGCTATGCCGCAGCAACATCGCGACGGGTTGCGACGAAGGCCGGCGTGAAGCAGGCGCTGGTTTATTACTACTTCCCGACAATGGACGATCTCTTCTTGGCGGTGTTGCGATCGGGAGCAGAGGCCGCGTTGGAACAACTGCGCACGGTACTCACCGAGGAAGATCCCATACGTGCACTGTGGCGGATCAACAGTGACCCACGCCAGACCGTGATGAGCACTGAATTGATGGCACTTGCCAACCATCGCAAGGTGATCGGCGCCGAGCTGCGGCATTTCGCCGAACGGGTCCGCGACATCGAGACAGCGGCGGTGACAATGTCGTTGCGGTCCTACGGCGTAGACCTCGAAGCGTATCCGCCGGTGGTGATATCGATGTTGGTTGCGCAGATCGCACGCAGCGTGGGCAATGAGACCGCCGTCGGCCTGACGCACGGACACGACGAGCTGGAACACTTCATCGAGGCGCAGTTCGCGTTGTTGGCCAAAGGCAACCACTGACCTTTGCGCGGTAGGGCGATCCGGCTACCAGGTCATCGACGCAGTGAGGCCCGCCGAGGCCTCGTTGGGCCTGTAAAAGTCTGTACTGCAACGTGTTCTGACCTCTGCTGTGTGATGCGCAGTAGCTGAACTTTTCGGTACCCAATTTCTGTCGATGTTCTTGACACGGCTTCACACGCACTGTTATGAAGTTCATCACACCACATATTTGGTCGATCGATCAGCACATCCCACCCTCGGAGGCAAGCCATGTCCGACGCAGCTGGCCGCGTCAACCCGTTGTTCGTTTCGGTCCCGTCGGGCGAGCCGCGCGAATCTGCACCGCACCGCAGCACCGCGCGCGCGGCTGTGAAGTTCGGCGGCTATGGCGGGATGGCGGTGGCGGTTTGGTTCTTTGGTGCACTGGCCGCGGGCTACGGGGTCGCATCGGCGGACACCGGGTCCGGCTCATCGGGCGGAACCTCGCCATCCGCATCGTCTTCCGATTCGTCGGGTGGCTCTGATTCGTCGTCGGCTCACTCCGCGCGCCGGTCGAACACCGGCGCGAAGCCCCGCAGCGGAACGGCGAAGTCGTCTATTGGTCAAGTGACCAGTACTGGCGGATCGAAGTCGAGCGCGCCGGCGACGGCTCAGAAATCGCCGTCAGCCACCGCCGTGACGACGGCGGTGACCGTCGCAGCAACGTCGCAGTCGGCAACACGTGCAGTCGCAACCGAGCCGAAGCCCGTCACCGAGTCTGCCGCGGCCTCCCTCGACGCACCTTCGGTCATCGTGGTGCCAGCGCGGGTTGGCACGGCGCACGCCTCTCTTGTGAATCATCCGAGCGCCGCGGGCGCGACATCGAACACCGCGGCCCTGACACCGAATCCGGCGGCGCCCGCGGGGCCTATCGGGTTCCTCAACCACGTCATCACCTCATTGCTCAACCCGTTCCTGAACTCGCCGCCGGCTACTCCGGGACCGGTGGTACCGCTGGTCTGGGCAGTGCTGGGTGCGGTGCGGCGCGATCTGTTCAATCAGGCACCGACGATCGGGGACCCGACCACGACCGTGCAGACCGGGCAGACCGTGACTGGCAATATCGGCGCCACCGACATCGAAGGTGACGCGCTGAGGTACACCGTCACCCAGGGCCCGAAGTACGGCACCCTGACAATCGACCAGGCCACCGGCAACTATACCTACGTCCCGAATGACATCAATTACGATGCTGCACAGACTGATTCGTTCACGGTGGCGGTGTCAGACGGTAAGTTCAACATCCTAACCCCGCTCAGCTCCCATAGCGCTCAGGCCGCGGAGACTGTGACGGTCCTCAATCCCACTGTGCAGCGGGCCATTCTGGCCATGCCCGCCGGCGTGACCAAACCGGTCAACCCGCGTTACTCCGAAGATGGGCATTCCATCTACTTCGCGGCCATCCCGGCCGGCGCGACCCGTCAGGAGATCTACCAGATCAACATCGACGGCACGAACGCCACATGTCTCACCTGTGGGGTCGCCCCCAGCGTGACCGCGAATCTGGGCAAGCCGGTGCCGTTCACCGACGGCTCAGGGCGGGTCGTGGTGCTCGTCGACAGCGGCGCCCAGTCTGGGCCGACGTATTCCGTTCTGCAACAGGGGGACAGCGGAGCCGAGCTGATCCCGATCGTCACCCCAGCCAGTGCTCCGGGCGTCATTGCCGTAAACGCCCAACGTGAGATGCGGGTCTCGCCGGACGGTCAGCATGTGCTCTTCAGCCGGATCATGCTCAACGGCGCCACAGGCGTGCTGCAAATCGTTCCGGTGGTGGGGGGCTTGGAGTACAACTCGACCACGAACGAGTATGACGTGACCGACCCGAGGGTGGTGTTCCCCACCGGCGAGGGCAAGCAGTGGACGCCGGACGGCAAGGGTGTGGTCATCCTCGGCGGGTCTTACGACCAAGGCAACGCCGATGACATCGTGGTCGACCTGGCCACGGGCAACATCACCCGGGTGACCGCCAACCTCGACTACGACGAGGACATGGACTACTCGCCGAACCAGCAGTGGATCGCCATCGGCAGTACGCGCGGTCTGAATGCGCTGACGCCGATGACCAGGATCGTCCGGCAGAGCCTGCTTCCGGTATACGTAGCGGCGCCGGTCTACGGCTACTACGCGACTCCGGTCAACGTCTCCAATCAGGAGTGGGCGGTCCAGGTCGGCGATGAGCTCAACCGGGAGAACGGAATCCCGCTGTTCGACACCGGTGACGGATGGGCCGCTCGCAGCATGCCCAGCTGGAACACCGACGGAACTGCGGTCACGTTCTGGGAGTCCAGCGTCTCCGACCCGACTCAGTCACGATTGGTGATCGCAAACCTGAAGTACACCACCAGCGTTGGGTCGGTGGCGGCCGATCGCACCACCCCGGATTCGTCGTCGTGGGCACCGGCACTGAGCACTTACCATCCGAGCACCACACCGCTGGATCCGGTCGGAACCTACACCGGCAAGAACGGCGGGACCGCCGTGGTCGTCGAAACCCCGGATCCGAACGATGCGACCAAGACGATCCGCACGGTCACGTACACGGACTATGTGAACGAGGATGGGATGATCCTGAACGGCACCGAGTCCGCCGACTACCTGCCGAACCAGTCGTCTGTGCACTACCTGGCCAACATCACGGTTACCGGTGCGCACACCGGCTACCTGCATGCCGACGCGACGATCAACGCCTTCCAGCAGACGCTGACCGGCTACATCGTGTCAAACGTCGACGGTGACATCGAGGGCCTGCCGGATCCGGCCAAGGCCACCGACGCGCAGCAGAGCGCCTAGGAGTTGGGATCGCTAGACGGGTTCCGCTGTGCTCAACACCGTTAGCCTCGCTACTTGCCTGAGTAGCAAGAACATCCAGATCTACATCCATCTACCTTGACACCGCCAGCGCCGCTACGACACTATTGATCGATCGATCAAAATGTGATCGCATGTCGTCCGGCGCGGTGCGCGCCAACGTTCTACGAGACGAGGGTTTCATGGCTGGAAGAGTTGAGGGCAAGGTCGCTTTCATTACGGGAGCTGCGCGGGGTCAGGGCCGCAGTCACGCGGTTCGGTTGGCCGAGGAGGGCGCCGACATCATCGCGATCGATGTATGCAAGCGCATCAGCAGTAACGAGGACATTCCCGCTCCCACGCCGGATGACCTCGCCGAGACTGCGGAACTGGTGAAGAACCTGAACCGCCGCGTCGTGACCGCTGAGGTCGATGTGCGTGACTACGCTGCCGTGAAGGCCGCGGTGGACAGCGGTGTCGAGCAGCTGGGCCGGCTGGACATCATCGTCGCCAACGCGGGCATCGGCAACGGTGGACAGACGCTGGACCTCACGAGTGAAGCTGACTGGAATGACATGATCGACGTCAACCTCTCTGGCGTGTGGAAGAGCGTGAAAGCAGCTGTACCGCATCTGATCGCCGGCGGTAGCGGCGGCTCCATCATCCTGACCAGCTCGGTTGGTGGACTGAAGGCATACCCGCACACGGGTCACTACATCGCCGCTAAGCATGGCGTGGTCGGTCTGATGCGCACTTTCGCCGTCGAGCTAGGGCACCACTCGATACGGGTGAACTCGGTGCATCCGACGAACGTGAACACCCCGCTGTTCATGAACGAGGGCACCATGAAACTGTTCCGACCCGACCTGGAGAACCCGGGTCCCGACGACATGGCCGTCGTCGCTCAAATGATGCACGTCCTGCCGATAGGTTGGGTCGAACCGGTCGACATCAGTAATGCGGTGCTGTTCCTGGCCTCTGACGAATCCCGATTCGTGACGGGGCTGCCGATGACGGTCGACGGCGGGAGCATGCTCAAGTAGCTTGCGCCTGTTCGGTGGAGGAAAACCGAGCCAGCAAGCGCTCAACCAGTTCGCGCAATTCCGCGTGACCCTCCGTCATCCCGATTGCGCTCTCGTTGCACAGGCTGCGTGCGGTCTGTGCAACGAGCATCGAGATCGCCACGGGGGGAAACATGCTGAGGTCGACGCCGTGACCGCGCAGAGCGACTGTCGCGGCGGCGGTTTCGATGTCTCGGACCCGTTCGGCGTAGGACTTGAGCTCAGCGCTGATCACCTTCCGATGGTTGGCCAGCGCGACGAATTCGCTATACAAACTGGTCCATCGCGGGTCGGTGTTGATGGACCACAACGCCCGCAGTGGCTCGTCGGCGGTGATCGCCTGACGGATCTTCGTCAGCGATGCTTCAGATCCCGCTTGCAGTACGGCGACGAACAGATCGTCCATTGTCGGGAAGTAGTAGTACACCAACGCGGATCGGACCCCGGCTCGAGCCGCCACCCGCCGAGACGTCGCGGCGGCGTAGCCCTCCTCGCGCATGATGTGAGCAGTCGCCGCCATCAAGCGTTCGCGCGCGCCGGCGTCTTTGTCCTTGCTTTTCGGTGTCGACGCCATAGCGGCCATCTTGTCAGGAGTGTTGCGCGCTTGGCTAGACGGCCGATCGATGCGGCTCTTGACCGGTGATTTCCAGCCATGGTAAGCATGTTCTGAAAATTTGATCGATCGATCAAACCGATAATGGGATTGGATAGGGAGGGCTCGATGACCCCGGCTCATTGGCGCGTCCAGGTCGACCGTGACCTGTGCGAAGGGCACGCCCTGTGTGTCGAGTTGGCCGCCGAAGTCTTCGACGTCGGGTCCGACGATCTGGCGACCTGCCTCGAGTCACCCGCTGACGAACTGCGCGAGCAGGTCGAGGCGGCGGTGGCTGCGTGCCCGCGCCAAGCCATCAGCATCGTGAAAGGCCCCCAACAATGACCGATTTGGCAGCTGCCGACTATTTCTCCGACCAGGCCATCGCGCAGGACCCTTACGACTACCTGGACTACATCCGTTCGCAGAATCCCGTCTTCCGCGAGCCCAACTACGGGGTCGTGGCCGTCACCGGGTACGACGAGGCGGTCGCGGCATTCAAGGACTACGAGACGTTCTCGGCGGTGAACGCCATCGGCGGGCCTTTCCCGCCGTTACCGTTCGAGCCAGAGGGCGACGACATCTCAGTCCAGATCGATGCCCACCGGCACCTGTTCCCCATCAACGAGATGATGGTGGTGATGGACCCGCCGGAGCACACCCGGGCCCGCTCGCTGCTCAGTCGGCTGCTGACCCCGGCCCGGCTGAAGGAGAACGAAGACTTCATGTGGGAGCTGGCAGACCGCCAGCTCGACGAGTTCATCGGCAACGGAAAGTGCGAGCTGCTGGCCCAATACGGCAAGCCCTTCGCCACGCTCGTGATCGCCGACCTGCTGGGTGTACCCGACGATGACCGCGCGGAGTTCCGGGCGAGCCTGGGGGCGGGCAAGGAACCCGGAAGTGCCGTTGGCGCGCTCGATCACACCCCGGTCGCGGTCAATCCGCTGGAGTGGCTCGACGCAAAGTTCACCGGCTACATCAACGATCGCCGCCAGCACCCGCGGGAGGACGTGCTGAATTCGCTTGCCGCAGCGACCTACCCGGACGGTACGACACCAGACGTCGTCGACGTCGTGCGCGCCGCGACGTTCCTGTTCGCCGCGGGACAGGAGACCGTCGTCAAGCTTCTCAGCGCGTCGACCCGGGTGTTGGCCGAGCGCCCCGACCTGCAGGACAAGCTGCGCGCCGACCGCAGTCTGATCGGCAACTTCATCGAGGAATCACTGCGCATCGAGAGCCCCACCAAGGTCGACTTCCGGCTGGCGCGCAAGACCACCAACCTCGGCGGGGTGGACATCAAGGCCGGGACCGTGCTGATGCTCTGCCTCGGTGCGGCCAATCGCGACCCACGGAAGTTCGAGAACCCCGACGAGTTCCATCTCGACCGCAAGAACGTCCGCGAGCACATCACGTTCGGTCGCGGCATCCACACCTGCGCCGGCGCACCGCTGGCCCGCGTCGAGGCGAAGGTGACGCTGAATCGGCTGCTGGATCGCATGAGCGACATCGCCATTGACGAGACACAGCATGGACTCGCCGGTGACCGGCGCTATCGCTACGAGCCGACGTTCCTGCTGCGCGGCCTGAGCGAACTGCATCTCACCTTCACGCCCGTCGCCTGAACCAAGGAAATTTCCATGACCTTGCAGTCCGTTCTGGACGAGATCGCGCAGCGCCCCGGCGCCGGCGAGCGCATCCAGATCATCAACCCGGCCACCGAGGAGCTGATCGCCGACTTCGCCGACGGCGGCGCCGAGGCTGTCAACGAGGCGGTCGACCGAGCCAGGGCCAGCTTTGACTCCGGGGTGTGGTCTCACTTGCCCGGCAACGAGCGCGCGAAAGTGCTCTGGCGGGTCGCCGACCTGATAGATCAGCACGCCGCTGACTTGGCCGAGATCGACTCGTTCAACACCGGCATGCCGTACATGCAGGCGAACATGATCACCTCGACCTGCGCGGAAATGTTCCGCTATTACGCCGGTTGGTGCACCAAGCTCGAAGGCATTGCCCACGATGTGCAGCAGACCGGCGGCATCACCGGTGCGTTCTCGAACATGCACGCCTACACCCTCAAGGAGCCCTATGGTGTGGTCGGCCTGATCTTCCCGTGGAACGGTCCGATCTTCAATTTCTGCGCCAAGCTCGCGCCGTCGCTGGCTGCAGGCTGCAGTAGTGTCGTCAAACCCGCTGAGGAGACACCGCTTTCGGCACTACTGCTGGTCCGGATCCTGCAGCGGGCCGGTATCCCCGAGGGGGTGGTCAACCTGGTCACCGGATATGGCCACACGGCGGGTGCGGCATTGGCCGAGCATCCCGGTGTCGACAAGATAGCGTTCACCGGATCGACCGAAATCGGCAAGCGCATCGTGCAGGCGTCGGCAGGCAATCTGAAGCGCGTGACCCTCGAGCTCGGCGGGAAATCGCCGGTGCTGATCTACGACGACGCCGACCTCGGTATGGCCACCACGATGGCGTCGATGGGCATCTTCATCCACTCGGGGCAGGGATGTATCTGCGGCTCAAGGATTTTCGCTCATCGCAAGGTGTACGACCAGGTCGTCGAATCGGTGGCGACCATGGCCGACTCGGTGCAGCTCGGCGGCCCGAAAGATGAGAACGCCATGATCGGACCGCTGATCAGCGAGAAGCAACTCGGTCGCGTGATGGGCTATATCGACGAAGGCAAACGCGACGGCGTCGAGGTGGTGACCGGGGGGCATCGCCTCGACCGAAGAGGATACTTCGTGCACCCCACGGTGCTGACCGACGTGGACCCCGGGATGCGGCTGTATCAGCAGGAGATCTTCGGACCCGTCGTCGCGGTCCTGCCCTTCGACGACGATGACGAGGTAGTGGCGCAGGCCAACAACTCCGACTACGGCCTTGCGGCCACGGTGTGGACCAGGGACATATCCCGAGCGCACCGGTTGGCCAAGCGAATCCAATCGGGCACCGTCACGCTGAACTGCCAGATGGTCTTCGACCACTCGATGCCGTTCGGCGGCTACAAGCAGTCGGGCTGGGGTTACGAGTGGGGCCGCGCGGGCGTCGAGAGCTACCTGCAGACCAAAACGGTCTACGCCCAGCTGTAAATCTGTTGCACGCCCCTGGTGCAATGAGACCATGCTGATCCATCCCTGGGATGCCGCGTCGGATGCCGCCGAATGGCGGGACTGGTTGGCCTCGACCGACCGGTTCGGCGTCCTCGCGGTCAACAACGTCGACCCCATGCAGGCCCCGGTTCTGGTGCCCACCCATTTCACGGTGGCGGGCGAGGAGTTGCTGATCCACCTCGCGCGGCCCAATCCGGTCTGGCCGCACCTGGAAGCGGCCACCGAGGTGCGGGTGGCGGTGATCGGTGACTATGCCTACATTCCGGGGTATTGGCGACCCAAAGCGGGTGTCCCCGACGAGGACGGAGTGCCGACCAGCTACTACGCCTCCGTCCAATTCATCTGCCGCCCAACGATTATCGACGATCCACAGGGCAAGGTGGAGATACTGCGGTCTCAGCTCGCCGACTTCCAGCCCGAAGGCCGCCATGCCGAGGTGGCCGAAGGGCAGGACCCGTACGGCCGGATGCTGCCGGGCATCCGCGGTGTGCGGCTTGCCGTCGAGCGCGTCGAAGCCAAGTTCAAGTACGACGACGGCAACCCCGTCGAGCATCGCGAGCGGGTGATCGGCCGACTCGAGGAGCGCGACCGCGGTCTGGATGCCGGCGCCGCCGCCCAGCAGCGGCGGCGGCTGTCGGCGATCGGCGACTGGCGGGCTCGCCGGGCCGACTCCTGACCGTTGTGCCGGGTACCTGCCCACCCCTAACATGGACAGGTGTCCAGACAGAAGTCGGATCAAGCTGACGGCGCCGTCCGCCGCGTGACGTGCCCACTCTGCGAAGCCATGTGCGGGCTACGGGTCACGGTCGACGGCGACCGGGTCACCGACATCCGTGGCAACCCCGACGACGTGTGGTCGGCAGGGCACATCTGCCCCAAGGGCACGGTGCTCGGGCAGCTGCACGACGACCCGGACCGGTTGCGATCGCCGATGGTGAGGCAGCCGGACGGGACCCACGTCGCCGTCTCCTGGGACGAGGCGTTCGCCGAAGCGGAGCGGGTGCTCCGGCCGGTGCTGGACAGCGACGGCGCTCGGGCGGTCACGGTGTACGTCGGCAACCCGGTGGCGCACAACCTGGGCTTGAGTTCCTACATCGGCGCCCTCGTCGGGATGGGCGCCGCGGCCGGGATGGGCGCGTACTACTCACCGGGCACGGTCGACCAGTGGCCGCTGAACGTCGTCGGCACCCTGCTCTTCGGCGGAATGTGGAACGCGCCGATCCCGGACCTGGCCCGCACCGACCACCTCGTCGTCATCGGCGCCAACCCCGCCGCCTCGCAGGGATCGATGCTCTCGGCTCCCGACGTCGTCGGCCACCTGACCGGCATCCGCAAGCGCGGCGGTCGGGTGGTGGTCATCGACCCACGCCGCACCGAGACCGCCCAGCGCGCCACCGACTGGGTGCCGATCCGCCCGGGCACCGACGCCCTGGTGCTCTTCGCGGTACTGCGGACGCTGGCCGCCGACGGACTACTGCGCGCGCACCCGCATCTCGACGGCCGCGTCCAGGGACTCGACGAGGTGATCGCCCTGGCCGAACCGTTCACCCCGGAGGCCGTCGAAGGGCCCAGCGGCATCCCCGCCGAGACCATCCGCGCGCTCGCGCACGACCTGGCATCGGCGTCGAATCCCGTGCTGTACAGCCGGATCGGGGCCTGCACCCAGGAATTCGGAACCTTGGCCACCTGGCTGGTGTTCGTGCTGAACACCGCGCTCGGTGCGGTCGACCGGCGCGGGGGAGCGGTGTTCCCCACCCCGGCGGTGTATTCACCGATGTTCATGAAGCCGCCCGATCAGCCCGGCCCGCGCTGGGAGTTCGGCCGCTTCGCCTCGCGCGTGCGCGGGGTCGGGGAGGTGCTCGGCCAGTTCCCGGTGAGCTGCCTGGCCGAGGAGATCCTCACTCCGGGCGACGGACGCATCCGCGCGATGATCTCGGTCGCGGGCAACCCGGTGATCTCGTCGCCGGCGGCAGGCCGGCTCGACGAGGCGCTGGCCTGCCTGGATGCTCTTGTCTGCGTCGACAATTGGCTCAACGAGACCACCCGGCATGCCCACGTCATCTTCCCTGGGCTCTCGCCGCTGGAACGCCCGCATGCCGACGACCTCTACTGGATGTATGCCGTCGCATCCTGCCTGAAGTGGTCGGAGCCGTTGTTTGCACCGGATCCTTCTCGGCCGACCGAATGGGAAGTGCTGCTGCGTCTTTCGGGCGCCCTACTGGGTACCCCCATGGCTGACGTCGACGTCCCGGCAATCGACGACCTGTATACCGGGGGACTGGTCGCCACCATGTGCACCCAACCGGGAACTCCGCTGAGCGGACGCGACCCGGCCGAGGTCATGGGTATGCTGAAAGGCCAAGGGCCCGAACGCATATACGACCTCTACATCCGGCTCGGCCCCTGGGGTGACGGCCTGGGGACCAACCCCGACGGCCTGACCCTCGACGAGGTGCGCAAGCACCCCGACGGCCTGCGACTCGGCGAATTGGAGGGCGGCCGACTCGACTCTGCCGTCACCACGCCGTCGGGAGCCATCGAGCTGTTACATGACCTGTTCGTCGACGACGTGCCCCGCTTGCGGGCGCGCATGGACCGCTCTGACGATTCGCTGTTGCTGACCAGTCGCAGGCATCTGCGGTCGAACAACTCGTGGCTGCACAACGTGCCCGCGCTGATGCGGGGGCGAGACCGATGCACGCTGCTGATGCACCCCGACGATGCGCACCGCGTGGGGGTCAGTGAGGGCGAGCTGGCCGAGGTCAGCACATCGGAAGGGAAAGTGGCTGTGCCCGTTGAGGTCAGCGACGACATGATGCCCGGGGTGGTGTCACTGCCGCACGGCTGGGGACACGGGGTACCGGGCAGCCGGCTCGGCGTCGCCAACGAGCATCCCGGCGTGAACTCCAACCTGCTCAACCCGCCTGATCTGCTCGACGTCCCCAGTAACACTCAGGTGGTCAACGGGGTGCCGTGTCAGGTGCGGGCAACGGGTTGAGGTTCAGCCGTCGATCGAGTCGGCCAGGCGCTGCAGCAGTTCGGTGAGAGCCAGCTGCTCCTCACCGGAGAGGATTCCGAACAGTTCCTCGGCCGCGGCGGTGTACGCGCCGGCCCAGCTCTGCGCCTGCTGCCTGCCGGTGGCTGTGGTCTGCAGCAGGGTCACCCGGCGGTCGGAGTCGTCGGCGCAGCGTTCGATCAAGCCCTCCCGGACAAGTGCGTCGGTGAGGGTGGAGGCGGTGCCCTGTGTGATGCCGACCGTGCGCGCCAGGTCCGTGAGCCGGACTGGACCGCAGCGATCCACCTCGAACAGGACCTTCGATCGGGGGGTGGACACACCGTGGTCACCGAGCCGCTCGTCGAGGGCGCGGACCAATGTCTTGCCGGCTCGGCCGAAGGCATCGGCGAGGGCGGCGGCGCGCTGACGCGATTCGGCGTCGTGTGCTGAGCGTGGAATGTGGCTTCACCTCCCTGGGTTGACAGGAAGCGTAGCGCGCCCGCAAGATAGTTTGACATCAAATAATTCGATCTCAATCTATCTCTTGCGAGTGGAGGACCCCCATGACACGTTTCCCGTTGGCCGGCTACGACGTCCATCGCGTCGGATTCGGCGCCATGCAGTTGCCAGGCCCTGGTGTGTTCGGACCGCCCAAAGACCATGCCCAGGCCCTGGCCGTGTTGCGCCGGGCCGTGGACGCCGGTGTCGACCACATCGACACCTCGCAGTTCTACGGCCCGAATGTGGCGAACGAACTGATCCGTGAGGCACTGCACCCGTATCCCGAGAACCTGGCGCTGGTGAGCAAGGTGGGCGCACGGCGCGATGATCAGGGCCAATGGCTGCCGTACAACCAGCCCGATGAGCTACGGGCGGGTATCGAGGAGAACCTGACCACCCTTGGCGTCGACCGGCTGGCCGCGGTCAACCTGCGGGTGATGGAAGGCGAGGCCGACTCGCTGTTCACCGATCAGCTCGGCGCGATGATCACCGCCCGCGACGAAGGCCTGATCGCCGGTGTCGGATTGAGCAACGTCACGCACGAGCAACTGCTGCACGCCCTGGAGCTCACCGATATCGTGTGCGTCCAGAATCCGTTCAATCTGGTGGACCGGTCCTCGCAGCCTGTGCTCGACGAATGCGTCGCCCGCGGAATCGCTTTCGTTCCGTTCTTCCCACTCGGATCCGCCTTCCACGAGGTGAATCCGGTGCTGTCGCATCCCCTCATCACCGGCGCGGCGCAGCGGCTGGGTCACACTCCCGCGCAGATCGCACTGGCGTGGACACTGGGCGTTGCCGACAACGTTCTGCTCATTCCCGGCACGTCCTCGCTGAGCCACCTGGACGAGAACCTCGCCGTCGCCGGTATCGAACTCGACGAGCAGACTCAGCGCGAGTTGACCGCCGTCGCGTGACTACTTGAGTTCGGTCGAGGACAGCCCGAGCAGGCGACGGGCGACCACCAGCTGTTGGATCTGCTGCGTGCCCTCGAAGATGTCCAGGATCTTCGAGTCGCGCGCCCACTTCTCCAGTAATGTCTGCTCGGAATAGCCTGCCGTTCCGGCTAGTTCGACCGCCTTGAGGGTGATGTCGCTGGCGACGCGGGCGGCCTTGGCCTTGCCCATGGAGGCTTCCTTGGAGTTCGGGATCGCATTGTCGGCCTGCCACGCCGAGCGCACGGTCAACAGGTAACCGGCCTCCCAATCGGCTTCCATGCGAAGGAATTCCGCGGCAGCCGCACTCTGGACGTGCGCCGGCTTGTCGTAGGAGATCTCGACTCCGGCCTCGGTCAGGATTGTGCGCAGTTCCTCCAGGGCGGCGCGGGCCACCCCGACCGCCATCGCGGCCACGATCGGCCGGGTGTTGTCGAAGGTCTCCATGACCCCGGCAAAGCCCTTCTCCACCTCGATCTCGGGGCTCCCCAACAGGTTCTCCTTGGGGATGCGGGCGTTGTCGAACCGGATGGCCGCGGTGTCGGAGGCCTTGATCCCGAGCTTGTGCTCGAGCCGCTCGACGGTTACCCCGGGGTGCTCACGCGGCACGATGAACGACTTGATCGCCGCCCGGCCCTTGGACTTGTCCAGCGTCGCCCACACCACGATGTGGGTGGCGCGGGACCCGGCGGTGACGTAGATCTTCTCGCCGTTGATCACGTATTCGTCGCCGTCGAGCACCGCCGTCGTCGAGACCGCCGCCGAGTCCGAGCCGAACGACGGCTCGGTGATCGCCATGGCGGCCCACACGTTCTTGCCCAGCCGCTCCAGCTGCTCGTCGGTCGCCACTCCGGAGATCGCGGCATTGCCGAGGCCCTGGCGCGGCACCGATAGCAGCAGCGCGATGTCGCCCCAGGAGATCTCCAGGGCGTTGAGCAACGCGGACATGTTGCCGCCGTTGATGTTTCCCTTCGGGCCGTCATCGCTGTCGCGGAATGCCTCGGTGCCGGCGAACGAGATCGTGTTGGCTTCCGAGATTCCCTCGAACAACGTTGCCAGCGTGTCCAGTTCGACGGGGTAGGCGTGTTCGGCGACGTCATACTTGCGAGAGATCGGCCGCAACATCTCTGCGGCGCCCTGGTGCGCCTTTTCGATCACGGCTTCCAGCTTGCGCGGCAGTTCGAGATTGATTGCCATGTCAGTCTTTTCCGTTCGTAGGCCGTAGGCGGTTACAGGACGACGACACCCTCGGCGACGCCGATGGCCCGCAGATCGCGGTACCAGCGCTCAACCGGGTGCTCCTTGGTGAAGCCGTGGCCACCGAGCAGTTGCACCCCGTCCAGGCCGATCTGCATGCCCTTGTCGGTGCCCAGCTTCTTGGCCAGCGCGGCCTCGCGGGTGAACGGCAGGCCACGCTCCGCGCGGGCGGCGCCGCGCCAGGTGATCAACCGCAGGCCATCGAGTTCGATGGCGATGTTGGCGCACATGAACGCGACGGCCTGGCGGCGGGCGATCGGTTCGCCGAATGCCTCGCGTTCTTTGACGTAGGGGATCACGTAGTCGAGCACCGCGTGCGAGGTGCCGACCGCCAGCGCGGCCCAGCCCAAGCGGGACAACGCAATTGCTTCGGAATAGTCCGCATCGGTAGCACCGTCCTCGCCGAGGCGGGCCGACAGTGGCACCGACACCTTGTCCAGTGCCACCCGGCCCAAAGCCGCGGCCCGGATCCCCATGCTGGGGTCGGCGGTCACCGTCAAGCCGGGGGTCGAGGCCTCGACGATGAACAACGCCGGCTTGCCGTCGAGTTGTGCTGCCACGATGAACAATTCGGCATCGGCGGCGGCGGGAACCAGCGACTTCACCCCGTCGAGGCGGTAGCCGCTCGGGGTGCGCACCGCGGTGGTCTTCAGCGCGGTGGGGTCGAACAGGGCGTGCGGTTCGGCGATCGCCACGCACGCCTGCGGCACGTTCTCGCCGGCGAATTCGCGCAGATAGGTGGCCTGCTGGTCGGCGCTGCCCCAGTGGGTCAGTGCGGAGGCGACACCGCCGGGCGCGAGGATCGGCAGCGCAAGGCCCATGTCACCGTAGGCGAGCGCCTCGGCCACCAGGGCATTGGTGACAGTGGTGCGCTGCTCGGCGATCCCGTCGAAGTCTTCGGGGATGTTGATGGCCGTGATACCGAGCTCGGCGGCTTTGGCGATCAGATCGGCGGGGTAGGTCGCGGCGTCGTCGGCGTCGTGAGCGGCCGGACGCAGAATTTCCTCGGCGAACTCGTCGACCGTCGCGACGATCATCTTCTGGTCGTCATCGGGCGTCAGGTCGAAGTAGTCTGCGCCGCTGGGCCGCAGCCGGGCCGGCGACTTGCCGATGCCCTGAACCTTCTTGAACTGACGGGTGGCCGCGCCCGCGGTGGAGAACGCCTGCTTGACGCCGTACTTCAGGCCTCGGTTCAGCGGGTCGCGCAGGTGGTAGCGGTCCAGGAAGTCCTGCCCCACCAGCGGCGTGACAAGCGCCAGGCCGATGTCGGTGAGGGAGCGCTTGTGCTTGTACTGCCCGACAGCGCTGTCGCGGGCCCGTGCGCTGGCGGACTTGGGGGGAAGGGTGTTGGTCATGGTGGCAGCCTCGTCGATGGTGGGCGTGCTGGTCAGATCTCGCTGAAGCCTATCTTACTCCAAAGTAAGGTAGCTGCCGGAAGCGCTCCGTGGCGCGAATTCTGTTGGGTCGGTCACACCAGCTCGACCATGCGGCTAACGCCTGGCCAGGCTCGCCAACGTCGCCTCGTGCAGCAGGCCGTTGGTGGCCACGGCATGCCCGCCGTGCGGCCCAGGCTGCCCGTCGAGATTGGTGAAGCGGCCGCCGGCTTCGCGGACCAGGATGTCCAGCGGCGCCAGGTCCCACAGCTTGACCTCGGGCTCAGCGGCGATATCGACGGCGCCCTCGGCGACCAGGCAGTAGGAGAAGAAGTCGCCGTACCCGCGCACCCGCCACACGTCGTCGGTCAATCCGATGAACTGCTCCCGCAGCCCGAGATCGGCCCATCCGGACAGGCTGGAGAACGACAGGCTGGCCGATCCCAGCTCGGCAACCCCGGAGACCGACAACGGCCGCTCCGGCCCGTCCCCGGTGCGCGCGAACGCGCCCAGTCCCCGGCCTGCCCACCAACGCCGGTTGAGGGCGGGTGCGCTGACCACGCCGACGACCGGCACGCCGTCGGAGAGCAGCGCGATCAGGGTGGCCCAGATCGGCACGCCGCGGACGAAGTTCTTGGTCCCGTCGATCGGGTCGATCACCCACTGCCTGCCCTGGAATTCGGCTGTGCCGCCGTACTCCTCACCGAGCACCGCGTCGTCCGGGCGTTCGCGGGACAGCGCCGCGCGCACGTCGGCCTCCACGGCCTCGTCGGCGTCGGTGACGGGCGTGAGGTCTGGTTTGGTGTCGATGCGCAGATCCAGCGCCCCGAATCGGTCGAGGGTGATCACATCGGCACGGTCGGCGAGCTGCAGCGCCACCGACAGGTCTGCCCTTAAATCCTGGCCGCTCATCCGCCGTTGATTCGCTCCGCAGGCTCCGCTCATGCGGCTAGTCCTACCATGGCCGCATGTGGGAATTCGCGGTGATATTGCTCATCGTCGGTGCGCTGGTCCTGGTTTTGGCCCCGCGCCTGATGCGCCGCGGCCCGCGCGGCGAGGTGGTGCATGGCACGCTGCTGGTGACCGGGGTCAGTCCGCGCCCCGACGCCACCGGGGAACAGTTCGTCACGATCAGCGGAGTCATCAACGGCCCCACGGTCAACGAGCACGTGGTGTACCAGCGGATGGCGGTCGACGTAAACAACTGGCCGACGATGGGCCAACTCATCCTGGTGGTGTACTCGCAGAAGAATCCGGACAACTGGTCTTTCGCACCGCCCGACCAACCACCGCCCCCAGGTTAGGAATTCGATGTCCAAACCCCTTCCCGACGGGTTGCTCGCGCTGCTACGTCGTTCTAGTCCCTGCTTCGTGGCAACGCTGATGCCCGACGGCTCACCCCAGCTGACCGAGACGTGGGTGACCACCGACGGCGAGCACGTCGTCATCAACATCGTCGATGGCATGCAGAAGGCGCGCAATCTGGCCCGCGACCCCCGCATCGCCGTCAACGTCGTGGACCCCGACAATGTCAATCGGTACTACGCAATTCGAGGTCGCGTGCTGTCGACGACGACCGAGGGCGGTCGCGCAAGCATCGACGAGATCTCCCAGAAGTATCTCGGCATCCCTTATCCGAACTTCTCCGGTAATCCCGACGAGACTCGCGTGATCGTCACTATCGCCGCCGAATCGATCGCCACACCGGCCCGCGACTGACTAGCTGTACTGACCTGAGAGGTTAGGTACGCGGGTGGCGGGTGGTTGGCCGCCGAGTGCGGTGTGGCCGCGATGGTGATTG
>NZ_MVIH01000001.1 GCF_002086695.1 Mycolicibacterium rhodesiae | reverse complement strand
CAATCACCATCGCGGCCACACCGCACTCGGCGGCCAACCACCCGCCACCCGCGTACCTAACCTCTCAGGTCAGTACAACTAGATGGCGTCCAGCGCCGCCCAGCCGCTGACATCGAACCCGTCGCCACGCGCGACCAGCACCGGTCCCCCATGTCCGGGGTAGTGCGCGGGGAAGACCGTCGCGTGCGCCTGCGCTGCCTCGGCGAACACCCGACGTCGGATGACGCGTGCCGCGGCCGGGTCGACGTCGAACGCGCAGGCGTCGTTCGGCCTGCGGATCTGGATCGGGCAGTGCGTCAGGTCGCCGACGAACACGGCGGGGCTGCCCGCGTCGAGCCACAGCACCGACGATCCGGGCGTGTGCCCGGCCGCCGGGCGCAGGTGCAGCGAATCGCTGAGCAACAGGTCGTCCGACCACAGCTGGATCTGGTCGGTCACCGGAATCACACTGTCGGCCAACACTGTTCGCATGCCGTCGTTCTCGCCGTCTCCTCCGGGACCGAAGAAGCGATAGTCGGCCTCGGGCATCACGTAGCGGGCGTTGGGGAACGTCGGCACCCAGCGCCCGTCGACCAGCTGGGTGTTCCAGCCGACATGATCGGTGTGCAGGTGGGTGTTGACCACGATGTCGACATCGGCCGGGTCGAAGCCGGCCGCGGTGAACGCGGTGAGGAAGTCGGTCGAGAGATGATCCAGGGGCGGCATGTGCGGCCGGTCGCGGTCGTTGCCCACCCCGGTGTCGACCACCACGATCAGACCGTCGACCTCCACCACCCAGGACTGCATCGCGATGCGCCACTGCTCGGCGCCACGATCCCAGAAGTGCGGCTCCAGCAGGTCCGCGTTGTCGTCCCAGGCCTGCGCCGGGGTGTCGGCGAACAGCGACGTCCGCATCTGGATGTGAGTTTCGACGACGCGTGTGACGCGGGCCCCGCCCAACGCCAGCCTGGTGTTCACGGCTGGTCGGGCGTGGCGTCCAGGGTGGCCAGGTAGCGCAGCGCCAGCAGGTACCCCTGCACGCCCAGCCCGACGATCACGCCGGTCGCCACCCCGCTCAGGTACGAGTGATGCCGGAACTCTTCGCGCGCATGCACGTTGGAGATGTGCACTTCGATCAGCGGAGCCGTCAGTTCGGCACACGCATCGCGCAGCGCGATCGAGGTGTGGGTCAGCGCGCCGGCATTGAGGATCACCGGGTCACCGGCGTCGGCGGCCGCGTGCAGCCAGTCCAGCAGCTGGCCTTCGCTGTTGCTCTGGCGCACCACCGCGGTGAGTCCGAGTTCGGTTGCCTGCGTCTCGACCAGGGTGACGAGGTCGTCATAGCTTGTGCTGCCGTAAATTTCGGGTTCGCGGCGGCCGAGCCGGTCCAGGTTGGGGCCGTTGAGCACCAAAACCGTTGTCACAGTGTCGTCTCCTCTTCGCCCGAGGGGCTCATCGCGCCACCTCCGCATAGGCCGCCGCCAGCAGCGCCGGGTCCGGGCCTTCCAGCCGCCCCGGCTTGGCCAGCCCGTCGAGCACCACGAAGCGCAGCACCCCCGAGCGGGTCTTCTTGTCGCCGGCCATGCTCTCGACGAGTTCGGGCAGGGCGTCGGCGTCGTAGCTCACCGGTAGGCCCAGCGCGGTCAGCACCGAGCGGTGCCGGGCCGCGGTGTCGTCGTCGAGCCGCCCGGCCAGCCGGCCCAACTCGGCGGCGAACACCAGGCCCACCGAGACGGCCGCGCCGTGGCGCCACTTGTACCGCTCGCGACGTTCGATGGCGTGACCCAATGTGTGCCCGTAGTTGAGGATTTCGCGTAGCGCCGACTCTTTCTCGTCGGCGGCCACCACCTCGGCCTTGACGGCGATCGACCGCCGGATCAGCTCAGCCAACACCGGGCCGGTCGGATCGACCGCGGCCTGCGGGTCGGCCTCGATGAGGTCCAAGATCTTCGGGTCGGAGATGAAGCCCGCCTTGACGATCTCGGCCATGCCTGCGACGAGTTCGTTGCGCGGCAACGTCTCCAGCATCGCCAGGTCGACCAGCACACCGGCAGGCTGATGGAAGGAACCGACCAGGTTCTTGCCCGCCTCGGTGTTGATCCCGGTCTTCCCGCCAACCGCGGCGTCGACCATCGCCAGCAGGGTGGTCGGCACGTGGACGATGTCGACACCGCGCAGCCACGTCGCCGCGGCGAAGCCGGCCACGTCCGTCGCCGCACCGCCGCCGAGGCTGACAAGCGCATCCTTGCGGCCGATCCCGATGCGGCCCAAGACTTCCCAGATGTATCCGACGACCGGCAGGTCCTTGCCTGCCTCGGCGTCGGGAATCTCGATGCGGTGAGCGTCGACACCCTTGTCGGCCAGATGCGCTCGGATGGCCTCGGCGGTCTGGGCCAGCGTCGGCTGATGCAGGATCGCCACCTTGTGCCGGCCACCGAGCAGCTCACCGAGCTCGCCGAGCAGGCCGGTCCCCACGATCACCGGATAAGGCGGATCGACGGCGACCTCGATGGTCACCGGCGATGAGGGCTCAGTCATTTGCGAACTCCGGCGCGGCGAGCGGCCAGCGCCGCCGGGGTGGCGGGCGTGACCGGGGTGGACTCCACCGGGTCATCCGGTGGCGTTGGGGCGGAACCTTTTTCGGACGTCGACGACGATCGCCGCCACGGCGGTCTGCGCCGGCGCGGCGGCTGCGGATTCTCGAGTCGCGAAATGATATGGCGCACAACGGCACCGGGATTGCGGCGATTGGTGTTGATCCGGATCGTGGCGACCCGCCGGTAGATCGGCACCCGCTCGTTCATCAAGGTGCGGTACTTCTCGGCGTGGTCGGGCCCGGCCAGCAGCGGGCGCACCGTACTGCCGCTGGTGCGTCGCACACCCTCGGCGGCGCTGATCTCCAGGAACACCACCGTGTGCCCGGCCAGTGCGTCACGCACCCCGGGAGTGGTGACCGCGCCGCCGCCCAGCGACAGCACGCCGTCGTGGGTGGCCAGGGCGTCGCGAATGACCTCTTCTTCGATGCGGCGGAATTCCTGCTCGCCGTCGTTAGCGAAGATGTCGGCCACGGTGCGGCCGGTCTTTTCCTCGATGGCGACGTCGGTGTCCAGCATCGCCACCCCCATCGCCTTGGCCAAGCGCCGCCCGATGGTCGACTTCCCGGAGCCGGGCAATCCGATCAGCACGGCCTTCGGCGCCATCGTGCTATCCCGACGCCCGCACAGGCGAATCCTGCGTCTCGGCCGGCATACGCTCGGCCACAGCCTGCAGGTAGCTCTCGACGTTGCGGCGGGTCTCCTGCAGCGAGTCACCACCGAACTTCTCCAGCACCGCGCGCGCCAGCACCAGGGCGACCATGGTCTCGACGACGACGGCGGCGGCGGGCACCGCGCACACGTCGGAACGCTGGTGGATCGCCACAGCCTCGTCACCGGTGGCCATGTCGACGGTGGCCAGCGCCCGGGGCACGGTGGAGATCGGCTTCATCGCCGCGCGCACCCGCAGCGGAAGTCCGTTGGTCATCCCGCCTTCGAGCCCGCCGGCCCGGTTCGTGGAGCGCACCACACCGTCGGGCCCGGGGTACATCTCGTCGTGGGCCTGGCTGCCGCGGCGGCGCGCGGTCTCGAAACCGTCGCCGATCTCGACACCCTTGATGGCCTGGATCCCCATCACCGCGGCCGCAAGCTGGCTGTCCAGCCGGTTCTCACCGCTGGTGAACGAGCCGAGCCCGATCGGAAGGCCGTGGACGACGACCTCGACGACGCCACCGAGGGTGTCGCCGTCGCGTTTGGCCGCTTCGATCTGGGCGATCATGTCGGCTTCGGCGTCGGAGTCGGATGCACGGACCGGGCTCTGGTCGATGCGGTCCAGATCGCCGGCGGCCGGCGGCGGTCCGTCGTAGGGCGCCGACGCCCCGATCGAGATGACGTGGGAGAGCACCTCGACGCCAAGAGCCTGGCGCAGGAACGACCGGGCCAAGGTGCCGGCCGCGACGCGGGCGGCGGTCTCGCGGGCGCTGGCACGCTCCAGCACTGGGCGGGCGTCGTCGAAGCCGTACTTGAGCATGCCGGCGAAATCAGCGTGACCGGGCCGGGGACGGGTCAGGGGCGCGTTGCGCGCGACATCAAGATCTTCGGCGGCGACCGGGTCGGACGCCATCACGGTTTCCCACTTCGGCCACTCGGTGTTGCCGATTTCGATGGCGATCGGGCCGCCCAGCGTTTCGCCGTGGCGCACCCCGGCGAGCACGGTGACCTGGTCCTGTTCGAACTTCATCCGGGCGCCACGGCCGTAGCCCAGGCGCCGGCGGGCCAGCTGCTCGGCGATGTCGGCCGAGGTCACGCCGACACCGGCGACCATGCCTTCCACCACGGCTACCAGCGCGCGGCCGTGAGATTCACCGGCGGTCGTCCATCGCAACACGCGTCCCATCTTCCCACGTCGGTCACGGCAGACCCAATCTGCTTTCCCACCGCCGGGGTGTTCGTCGCGCAACCAGCGGGTAACCCGCCATTCGGGAGGACATCATGCGCAACGCGGTCATCGTCGCCGCAGCCGGCTGCGTGATGTTCCTGGTGGCTCTGATCAGCGGCAGCGTCTGGGCCGCCGCGGGAGTGATTGTGTTGGCGTTGGCCGGGCTGGGGCTCGTCGCCGCGGACCTGCGCCGGGAGCAGAGCAGCGAGGAATCGGCCGTCGTCGCACCCATGCTGGTGCCAGAGAATTTCGCTCCCGACATCACCGACGCCGGCGACGTAACGGAGCCCGAGCCAGAAGGGGATGAATACGGTGAAGAGGACTTCCCGTTCGGCGGGCCCCTCCCGGCCCCGGCGGATGACGACACCCGAATCGCCTAGTCGGTGAAAGGACTTGATGACCACCGCTCGACTGCAGACTGATCCACCTTCCCTCGACCAGGCCCGCCGCACCGTGGACGCGGTGTCGGCCGCGTTTTCCGCGACCGTGGTCGGGCAGGACAACCTGCGGGAATCGCTGCTCATCGGACTGGCCGCCGGTGGCCACGTGCTGATCGAGAGCGTGCCGGGGCTGGCGAAGACCACCGCCGCGCGGGTGATCGCAGAATCCATTCACGGCGGCTTCCACCGCATCCAGTGCACCCCGGACCTGCTGCCCAGCGACATCATCGGCACCCAGGTGTATGAGGCCGCGACCAACCGGTTCGTCACCCAGCTCGGCCCGGTGCACACCAACATCGTGCTGCTCGACGAGATCAACCGGTCCAGCGCCAAGACCCAGAGCGCGATGCTGGAGGCGATGGAGGAACGCCAGACCACCATCGCGGGCACCGTCTACCCCATCGACGAACCGTTCCTGGTGGTCGCCACCCAGAACCCCGTCGACCAGGAGGGCACCTATCCGCTGTCGGAGGCGCAGACCGACCGGTTCATGCTCAAGGACGTCGTGGCCTACCCGTCGGTGGCCGAAGAGGTCGAGATGATCCACCGGATGGACGCCGGGCTGTTCGACAAGGACCGTCGCCGCGGCGCGGTGGTCGGCCTCGATGACATCCGCTCTCTGCAGCGGGTGGTGCGCGGAGTGCAGATGGATCCGGCGCTGATGCGCTACGCCAGTGAACTGGTCGCAGTCAGCCGCAATCCGCAGGTGTATCTGGAGCCCAAGCTGGCCCGGCTGGTCGAGTACGGCGCCAGTCCGCGTGCCACGATCGCGTTCTGCCGGGCCGCCCGCGCGCTGGCGGTGCTGTCCGGGCGCAGCCACGTCATCCCCGACGACATCGCCAAGCTCGCGCACCGCATCCTGCGGCACCGGCTGATTCTCGGCTTCGAGGCGGCGGCCACCGGCGTCACCTCCGACACGGTGATCGACGCGATCCTGCACGCGGTCCGAGTGCCCTGAAGGCATGGGTCAACATCTCAACCGGGCCAAGCGGTTCTTCGGCACTGACACCCGCGGGCTCCTCGAAGGCGGCCGGTATGCGCTGCTGCACACCCGCAGCATGGAGTTCGACGACCTGCGCCCCTATGTGCCGGGCGATGACGTCCGCGACATCGACTGGAAGGCCACCGCGCGATCGGGCACCGTGCTGATCAAGCGCTTCGTTTCCGAGAAGCATCACAAGATCCTGCTGGTTGCCGACGCCGGCCGGAACATGACCGCACTGGCTGCCGGCGGTGAGACCAAACGCGATGTGGCCGAGGCGATCCTAGGTGCCTTCGGGTTGATCACGCTGGGCCGCTCGGACGAGATCGGGATGGTCTACGGGGACGCCAGGGGGTGTGTGAGCATTCGGGCGGGCCGCGGCGAGACGCATATCGAGAGCATGCTCGACCACTTCTACCGGCACACCACGACCAGCCCTGGACCGAGCAGCATCGAAGACCAATTGCGCTATGTGGCAACGCATTACCGTCGCCGAATGTTGTTGGTCGTGGTGTCCGACGAACCTGACGTGACCGCCGGCCTCGACGAGGTCACCGCCCGACTGGTCGCCCGCCACGACGTGCTGTGGGTCTTTGTGTCCGACATGCCCGCCGTCAGCGGTGACAGCGACGGCTATGACGTCGCCACGGGTGCGGTGGTGCCCAGCCGATCGCGGCTGGGCCGCCGGGTCGAGGTGGCCTACCGGCGCGCCGAGAAACGTCGGCGGGCCCGGCTCGAGGCGTTTCTGACCACCCACGCCGTCCCGTTCACCGCGATCGGACGCAGCGACGAGATCCGATCGCGGCTCACCGCCATGGCAGAGGTGTTCGCCCGTGCCGGGTGACCTCTTGCGCTTTGTCGGCGGGCCGACCCCGTACTCGTCGTGGTGGCTGTGGCTCGCGATCGTCCTGATCGTAGTCGTGATCGTATGGTATGCAGCAGTTTTCGTTGTGACTCTGCCCAACGACCGGCTACGCGAACTGCCCGCGCTCGGCGATCTGCATGCCCGGTTGACGCGGCGGCGCTTCGCCGGCGGCATCCGCCACATCATCGAGTTGCGCCGCCGCGGCGAGCTGTCCGATGCGCAGGCCTACGACCAGATGAGCCACACCGTGCGCAGCTTCCTGCATCAGGCGACCGGGGTGCGGGCGCAATATCTGCACGTCGACGAGATCGCGGCAGGGACGCTGGCACCGGCCGCCCCGCTGATCGCGGCGTTGCGCGACGCCCGATTCGACGCCGGTACCGACGCCGACCCTGACCGGTTGGGCGCGCAGGCCGAGGAGTTGATCCGCTCGTGGATCTGAGATGGTGGCCGATCGCCGCGGCGGGGGTGGCATGCCTGGCCGTCTGCGTGGTGCTCGCCCTGGCCCTGCCGACGGCGACAGCCGACCGGGCGTTGCGGCCGCTGGCCCACGTCGACAGGCTGACCGCGCTGCCCGAGTACGCCCGGATCCGGCGGCGCGAAATCATGCTGGCGGCAACGACGATCGGGCTGCTGGTGGTCCTGTTTCTGACCGCCGCGGTGACCGCCGCCCGGCCGTCGGGATCGGGGCGGGAGTTCGATGCGCTGCACCCCGAGGACGTGATGCTGTGCGTCGCAGCGCCGGTCACCGACGGCACCACCGCGCAGTTCCTCGATCACTTCGCCCGGCAGGCACCGACGTTCGATGCCCAGCGGATTGGCTTGACCTCCCCGACGGTACGGGTGCTGCCGCTGACCCGTGACTACCAGTACGCCGCCCAACGCCTCGGCGACTACGCCGCACCGACTCCGCAGCAGGCCGCACAGTTCACCAAGTCGGTGAACTACACCGACTATGCGCCAAGTCTGCGGGACACCCTCGCGTTGTGCATGACCGGTTTCGGCACCGAACCCACCAGTCACCGCCGGTCACTGATCTACCTGGGGCCCAGCACATTCGGGCCCGGTGACGGACGCACCCTGTTCAGCGAGCAGCAGGTGTCCGACATGGCAGCCAAGGCAGGCATCCAGGTGAACGCCATCGCCCGGGTGGATGTCAGCGATGCCGCCCAGCGCGGGGACGCCGAGCTCACCACGCTCACCGGACGCACCGGCGGTCGGTTCTTCCGCTATCACGCCGCCGGGCCCGGCGGATCGGATCCCACCCTGCCCGATGATCTCGAGGCGATTGCCGCCAACCCCGCACCGGTGGTGCTGCCCGGCGGCGCGCGGATCAGCGGACAACTGCCCGACGAGCCCGGCCCGCTGCTCATCACCGGGCTGGCCGCCGCCGCCCTGCTGGGCGTGGCCTTGGTGGTGGCGCGCCGATGACCGTGCATCCCGTGCTGCCGATCGCCGTACTGCTGGTGCTCGCGGCCGTCATCGTCGGCGCCAGGGCAGTCACGCTGTCGACGGTCCTGGCCCACCCGGGTGAGCATCGACGAGCGGTGCTGTTGCGCTGGGGGGCAACCACAGTGGCGATGCTGCTGCTCGTCGTCGCGGCCGCGCGCCCGGGCATCGAGACGCCCGCCCAGTCCCAACCCGGTCGCGATGCGGCCGCCGTCAGCCAGGGAGCGAACACCAACGTGTTCTTCGTCGTGGATCGCTCGGTGGACTCCCGGGTCGCCGACTACGGCGGGGCGACGCGGATGTCCGGCATCCGCACCGACATGGCCGCGATCGTCGACACCTACCCGAAGGCACGGTATGCGGTGATCGGGTTCGCCTCCGACCCGGAAATCGTATGGCCGCTGTCCGAGGACGTCTGGAGTCTCAAGGCGGCGATCGCGGGCCTGTCCCCGTACGTGAGCGTGCCCCCGGACGCCGCCGCTCAGGTAGACGCTGGGGCGGCCGCCAATCCGCTTCGCTACCAACTCATCCAAGCAGCTCAGCAATACCCCGGCGCACGGAACCTGGTGTTCTACCTCGGTGAGGGCGCCGGCGGGTCGACGGCGCCACAGGGCAGTTTCGAGGCCGGCGACCGGGTGTCCGGCGGCGCGGTGTTCGGCTATGGCACCGCCGCAGGCGGGCCGATTCCGGGCGCTTACGTCGACGGTGCGCTGACCTATCTGTCCGATGCCCGCTCCGGGGGCCCGGTGATCTCCGGTCTCGACGAGGAGCGATTACGCCGTGTCGCAGACCAACTCGGTGTGCAGTATGTCCATCGAGACCCCGCTCAGCCGGTGACCCGCGCCCTGCCCGCACTGCAGCCGGAGGGTGCCACCGAGGCGGCGTCCCTGTCGTCCACCCCGGTTCCCGAGCGCGTCGAGCTGTATTGGTTCTTCGCGTTGCTGGCCGCCGTACTGCTGCTACCCGAGATCTATCTGACGGTGCGGGAGTTCCGGCGAAACCGCACATCGCGGCGGGAGGCGCGGTGACGGCCGGCCGGCTCCGGTTACGCCGGCGGCTGCTGCTGTGGTCGGCGCCGGTGGTGCTGCTGGCGGTGGTGGCGGCGGTCAAGATGATTTCTGTTGTGGTGGTGGGCAACTCGGCGGTGTCGCATTTCCACCGTGGCGATGGTGCGGCGCTTCACGCGGATGCTTCCACGCTCGGCGTGCTCAATGTCATCGAGCCCGCGAAGGCGCCGTTCGCCCGCGGTTCTGCAGCGGTTCTGGAGGGGCGCCTCGCCGAGGCCGATACCGAGTTCTCCCGTGCGCTGGCCGGCGGACAGTCCTGCGCGGTGCGCGTCAACCTGGAGCTGGTGCGCGAGACGCAGGGCGACGTCGCGGCAGCGGCTGGCCGGACCGCGGCGGCCGGGGAACGTTATCGCAGCGCGCTGAGCCTCGTCGCCGAGGCACCCGCGGGCTGCTTCGCCGGCAACGACGATCCGCAGCCTGATCGGCGAACGGTCCGCGCGGACGCAGATGCCCGCCTCACAGCGAAAATTGCTGCACTGGAATCGGTTCCACCGCCGCCGGCCAGGCCGGATGCCGCACCGCCACCACCCCCGCCGCCGCCGGCCG
The DNA here is from genome assembly GCF_002086695.1 of Mycolicibacterium rhodesiae. GTDB lineage: Bacteria > Actinomycetota > Actinomycetes > Mycobacteriales > Mycobacteriaceae > Mycobacterium > Mycobacterium rhodesiae. Next base: position 824,952 of record NZ_MVIH01000001.1, on the reverse strand, counting down.
GTGCGGCACCGGCAGATTCCGATACACCGCCGCCGGCACTCGGGCCGTCGGGCCAGGGATTGTCCGATATCGCACCCGACCGGCTGCCCAGTCCCGGAGCCCCGTCGTCGCCGCCCCACCAACTGGGTGGCGGCGACCCGCTGGACCGGCTGCGCCAGCTGCTCAGCGACGCCGCGTCGTCCGGCAGTGACGCAGGCTAATCCCCCACCCCCTTGACTGTGGGTGTTGTGCACAGAAATTCGCTCATTTCGGTGCATGAGGCCCACACTCGAGGTCCATCGTCGGCGTCAAAACACCACCAGCGCCGCGGCGGCCAGGCTCGCCAGACACATCGACGGACCGTGCGGCACGCTCGCCGAGGGCTCCCGCACGGCCACCGCGATCGCCAGCACAGCCGTCAGCACCGGCGCACCCAGAGCGGCAAGCAGCCATACGTCGGATCCGAAAGCGCCCGTCAGTCCCCCGACACCCAGCGCCAACTTCACATCACCGGCGCCCAGTCCATTCGGAACCGCAAGGTGCACAACCAGATAGAGCGCGGCCAACGCCAATGCGCCTGCCAGCGCGGGTAACCCACGACCACACGCCAGAGCACCAGCCACCACCACGGCCGCTCCGGGCAGTGTCAGGGAGTTGGGCAGCCGCCGGTGGCGCACGTCGAACACCGTCAACGCCATCGCCCACAGCAGCACGATCCCGATCACTACAGCGCGCATGGGCGGACGTTAGCCCAGTGCGGCCGCCATCTGCTCTCGCGGCGCAGGCCGGCCTGTGAATTGTTCGACCTGACTGAACGCCTGGTTCAGCAGCATCTGCACACCGCTGATCACCTCACCGCCGCTGTCCAGCACGGCTGCGGCCAGCGGGGTGGGCCACGGATCGTAAATCGCGTCCAGCAACACCGGCACGCCGGCGAACACCCCGGCATAGGCGGCCGCGGCGTCGGCGGGAATGGTGCTCACCAAGACATCGGAACTGGCTACCACTGCCGGCAGGCCGGCGTCGGCCAAGTCGCAAAACTCCACGGTGACCTCGACCGCACGGCCCAGATCCAGCAGCCGGGACGCCTTGTCACGATTGCGGGCGACGACGGTGACCTCGGTGACGCCGAGGTCGGCCAGCGCCACCACCGCTGCGGGCGCGGTTCCGCCCGAGCCCAGCACGATGGCGCGCCGCAGATGCCGGACGTGGCCCAGCGCACCGGCGACCCCGTCGATATCGGTGTTGTCCGCGCGCCAGCCGCGACCGGTGTGCACAAGGGTGTTGGCCGAGCCGACCAGATCCGCGCGTTCAGTGTGCTCGTCGGCGACTGCGAGCGCGGCGAACTTGCCCGGCATCGTCACCGACAACCCGACCCATTCCGGACCGAAACCTCGCACCAGTCCTGGCAATTCGGCGGCCGTGCATTCGATGCGCTCGTAGGTCCAGTCGGTCAGGCCCAGCGCCCGGTACGCGGCCAGGTGCAGCTGCGGCGACTTGGAGTGCGCGACCGGCGAGCCGAGGACTGCGGCTTTCATGACTAGCGTGCGGAGTCGAGCACGCCGTTGCGTCGTGCCAGATCGATATTCGCCAGGTGCTGCTGGTAGTCCCGGGTGAACAGTGTGGTGCCCTCGGTGTCCACCGTCACGAAGTAGAGCCAGTCCCCGGGCTCGGGGCGCTCGGCCGCCGCCAGCGCGTCCTGGCCGGGCGAGCAGATCGGCGTGGCCGGCAGGCCTTCCATGGCGTAGGTGTTCCACGGCGTGAGCTGCGCGCGGTCGCCGTCGGTGGTGGCGACTTCCTGGCGGTCCAGCTGATAGTTCACCGTCGAATCGAATTCCAGCTTCTGCGGCACCGCCAGCCGGTTGTAGATCACCCTGGCGACCTTGGCGAAATCATGGGGCTTGGCCTCGCGCTGCACCAGTGAGCCGACGATCAGGATCTGATACGGCGACAGGCGCATCGCCGCCGCGGTGTCCAGCAGTCCGACGGCGACGTAGTGGTCGGCGCTCTGCCCGATCAGCTTGGCCAGGATCTCCTGCGGGGATGCCGAGGGATCGACGTTCCAGGTGCCCGGGGCGATCAGCCCTTCGAGCCGGCGATGATTCTGGCCCAGCGCGGTCACCGGCTGCGCCGCCCACTCCGGCACGTTCAACTGCGCTGCCGGCGCCTGCTCGGCCGCGCGGCGCAGGTCCTCGGCGGCGACACACTTCTGCTGACCGTTCGCCGGGATGCAGGTGGACTTCGAGATCAGGGTGAAGATGCCGTCGGTGACCTTGCCCGAGCCGACCTCGGCGATGTCGTCGAGTTGCCTGCCCTCGGGGATCACCAGCTTGCCCACCCGATTCTTCGGGTCAGCCAGTCGATCAACCGCCGCGGACGCCGACATCTCGGTTCGCACCGTGTAGAAGCCCGGCTGAATGGCGGCGATCGAGGCGTTGTTCTTGGCCGCGTCGACGAATCCCTTGATGTTGGAGATGACGTTCTTGTCGCGCAGCGTCTGACCGATCTGGGTGGTGGAGTCACCGTCGTGCACCTGGATGACGACGTCATCCTTGCCCTCGCCGGCATAGCCGCTGTCCCCGCTGAACAGCTTGGCACCCAAGTACACCGCCGCCACCATGACCACCACCAGCAGGGCGGCGGCCGCGGCGCCGATCATCCTGCGGCGGTTACGGTTTCGCTTGGCACGCACACGCTCGAGGCGGCTCAGCTTGCGCCGGGGCCGACCGACCGCCACCGGACCGGACCGGTCGTCATAGCCGTCAGACATCGTCGCTCCCGGCGCTCGTCGTTTCCCGGGTCGCTTCGCTGTGCCCCTCCGAGGCGTTCCGGCGCTGGTCGAGCCAGCCCTGCAGGATCCCCACCGCGGCCGCCTGGTCGATGACGCCGCGTTGAGCCTTGGCGCGCACGCCCGCTTCCCGCAGCGACCGCTGGGCGACCACCGTCGTCAATCGTTCGTCGGCCAGCCGGACCGGCACCGGCACGATCCGCTCGGCCAGCGCATCGGCCACCTCGACCGCGTCCTGCGCCGACGTCCCGGCCCGGTCCGCCAGCGTGCGCGGCAATCCGACCACCACCTCGACGATGTCGTGTTCGGAGACCAGTGCGCTCAGCCGGCGCAGATGCTTGCCGGTCCGCTCGCGGCGCACCGTTTCCACCGGAGTGGCCAGGATGCCGTCAGGGTCGCTGACCGCCACTCCGATGCGCACTGTGCCCACATCGATGCCGAGCCGTCGCCCGCGCCCGGGATCGTCTGCGCCGGGCCGGTCAGGCACACGGTTCTGTGCGGAGAGCACGGACGCTAGCTCCGCGCGATCTCTGCGCGAACCGCCCCCAGTGCCGCATCGATTCCGGCCGGATTCTTGCCGGATCCCTGCGCCAGATCGGCCTTGCCGCCGCCTCGCCCGTCGACTGCCGACGAGATCTGCTTGATGAGTTCGTTGGCGCGCAACCCGGCGTCCTGTGCGGCCGGGTTGGTGGCCACGACGAACGGCACGGCACCGTCGTCACCCTCGCTGATGAGCACTACGACGCCGGGCTCCGAGCCCATCTTGCCGCGGATGTCACCGACCAGGGAGCGCAGGTCACCGGCGTTCATCCCGGCCGACATCCGCTGCGCCACGAGACGGACCTTACCCACCTGCTCGGCGCCCGCGGCGGCGTTCGACGCGGCGGCGCGTGCGGTGGCCAGCCGAACCCGGTCGAGTTCCTTCTCGGCGGCCTTGAGCTTCTCGACGAGGGTGGCCACCCGGGCCGGCACCTCATCGGAGGGCACCTTGAGTGAGGACGCCAGACCGGCCATCAGCGCCCGTTCCTTGGCGAGGTGGCGGAACGAGTCCAGGCCGACGTAGGCCTCGACGCGGCGCACCCCGGAGCCGACCGACGACTCGCCCAGGATCGTGACCGGACCGATCTGCGCCGAGTTGTGCACGTGGGTGCCGCCGCAGAGTTCCAGCGAGAACGGCCCGCCGATCTCGACCACCCGCACCTCGTCGGGGTAGGACTCGCCGAACATCGCCATGGCGCCCATCGCCTTGGCTTTCTCCAGCTTCTCGTTGAAGGTGTGCACCTCGAAGTCGGCCTGCACGGCCTCGTTGGTGACTTCCTCGACCTGCGCGCGCTGCTCGTCGCTCAACGCGCCCTGGTAGTTGAAGTCGAACCTCAGATAACCCGGACGGTTCAGCGAACCGGCCTGAACGGCGTTGGGCCCCAACACCTGTCGCAACGCGGCGTGCACCATGTGGGTGCCGGAGTGGCCCTGGGTGGCGCCGCGGCGCCATTCCGGGTCGACGGCGGCGGTGACGGTGTCACCCTCGACGAACTCGCCGGATTCGACGTTGACCCGGTGCACCCACAGGGTTTTGGCGATCTTCTGCACATCGGTGACCGCGGCCTTGGCCGCGCCGCCGGCGCTGATCCAACCGGCGTCGGCGATCTGCCCGCCGGACTCGGCGTACAGGGGGGTGCGATCCAGGACGATCTCGACGCGCTCGGCAGCCTGCTCGCGACCGCCGTGCGCGACCACCGGCACCCGCTTACCGTCGACGAAGATCCCGAGAATTCTTGCCTCAGAAGTCAATTCGTCGAACCCGGTGAACTCCGTCGGCCCGGCGTCGACCAGCTCGCGGAACGCCGACAGGTCGGCATGTGCGTGCTTGCGAGCCGCGGCATCGGCCTTGGCGCGGCGGCGTTGCTCAGCCATCAGCTCGCGGAAGCCGAGCTCGTCGACGCTGAGGTCCGCCTCGGCCGCCATTTCCAGCGTGAGCTCGATCGGGAAGCCGTAGGTGTCGTGCAGGGTGAACGCCTCGGAGCCGCCCAGCACGGTCTTGCCTGCCGACTTCGTGGCGGCGGCGGCTTCCTCGAACAGCTTCGACCCCGACGCAAGCGTCCGGTTGAACGCGGTCTCCTCGGCCACGGCGATGCGCTGGATCCGGTCGAAGTCGGTGACCAGTTCCGGGTAGGACGGGCCCATCGCGTCGCGGACGGTCACCATCAGGTCGGCCATGATCGGCCGCTCCACCCCGAGCAGCTTGGCCGCCCGGATGATGCGGCGCAGCAGCCGGCGCAGCACGTAGCCGCGACCTTCGTTACCGGGGGTGACACCGTCGCCGATGATGATCGCCGCGGTGCGGCTGTGGTCGGCGATCACCCGGTAGCGGACGTCGTCGGAGTGCGAGCCCTGGCCGTAACCGCGCGGGGCCCAGCCGCTGACGATGTCGATGACCGGCTTCAGCAGGTCGGTCTCGTAAACGTTGTCGACGTTCTGCAGCAGGCAGGCGATGCGCTCGACACCCATGCCGGTATCGATGTTCTTGCGCGGCAGGGGGCCCAGGATCTCGAAATCGTCCTTGGACGTTCCTTCGCCGCGCTCGTTCTGCATGAACACGAGATTCCAGATCTCGATGTAGCGGTTCTCGTCGGCTTCCGGGCCACCCTCGACGCCGTACTCGGGGCCGCGGTCGTAGTAGATCTCCGAGCACGGACCGCACGGGCCGGGGATGCCCATCGACCAGTAGTTGTCGGCCATGCCGCGGCGTTGGATACGTTCCGGCGGCAGTCCGGCGACCTCCTGCCAGAGCTGCTCGGCCTCGTCGTCGTCGTAGAAGACCGTCGCCCACAGCCGCTCCGGGTCGAACCCGTAACCGCCCTGCTCGACCGGCTTGGTCAGCAGCGACCAGGCCAGCTCGATCGCGCGGCGCTTGAAGTAGTCGCCGAATGAGAAGTTGCCCGCCATCTGGAAAAAAGTGTTGTGGCGGGTGGTGATGCCCACCTCGTCGATGTCGGGGGTACGGATGCATTTCTGGATGCTGGTGGCCGTGTCATACGGCGGAGTGCGCTGCCCGAGGAAGAACGGTACGAACTGCACCATGCCCGCATTGACGAACAACAGGTTCGGATCGTCGAGGATCACCGAGGCACTCGGTACCTCGGTGTGGCCCGCTTGCACGAAGTGATCCAGGAATCGCTTCCTGATCTCGTGTGTCTGCACTGGGTTTCCTTGCGCTCGGGGTGCGGCTCGACGGACGCTTCGACCGCACCACATTACCGGGCGACGTCGGGTCAGCCGCCGACGAAGCTCAGCCGGACCGATCGTCGCGGATTGTCTTGGTTCAAGTCGACCAGCACGATGCTCTGCCAGGTGCCCAGCAGCGGTGTGCCGTCGGTCACCGGAATCGTCACCGAGGGCGCGACGATCGCCGGCAGCACATGGTCGGCGCCGTGCCCCGGCGAACCGTGCGAGTGGCGGTAGCGGTCGTCGCGCGGCAGCAGCCGATCGAGGGTGTCGAGCAGATCGTGATCCGAGCCCGCCCCGGTCTCGATGACGGCGAGGCCGGCGGTGGCGTGCGGCACGAACACGTTGCACAGTCCGTCACCGCGGCCGCGGCAGAACGACCGCACCTGGTCGGTCAGGTCGACAATCCGGCGCCGCGAGCTGTCGATGTCGAGCACGTCGGTGTCCACGGATTCCAGCCTAGGCGACCAGGCCGAAACCATTGTCAGCTCATATCGGGGGGAGGAAGGTGAACAGTGCCGGTGGCGCCACCGGGGCGCTGCCCCGAGTCGAAGGGGTGGAGAAGTGCACGCACGCTCTACCACGTTTGCCGCGCGCCCGGAATCCATCGACGGCGGAATCGCGGTCTTCCGCGACGCGGTGCTGCCGGCACTGCAAGGGATGACCGGATGTGTCGGCATGTCACTTCTGGCCGACCGCGAATCGGGCCGGTGCATCGTCACCACCGCCTGGGAGGACGACGCGGCCATGCACTCCAGCGCCGACGAGGTCCGGCTTTTCCGCGACCGGGCGGCCCGGATGCTCGGAGCCACCGCCACAGTGGACGAATGGGAGGTCGCCGCCGTGCATCGCGACCACCGCTCCGGTGCGGGTGCCTGTGTGCGGGCGACCTGGCTACAGGCCAGACCCGATCAGTTCGACCAGGCTGTGGAGTTCTACAAGACGACGGTGCTGCCGGAGATCGAGCGGCTCGACGGGTTCTGCAGCACGAGCATGATGTGTGATCGGTCCACCGGCCGCGTCGTGGTGTCGACCACGTATGACAGCCAGGACGCGATGGAACGCAGCCGCGACGCGGCACGGTCGCTGCGGACCGCACTGCTCCGCGATCTGGGCGCCGACCAGCTCGACGTCGGCGAGTTCGAGTTGGCGATCGCCCGGCTGCGGATCCCGGAACTGGCCTAGACCCAGAGGACAACCCCGGGACTTAAGGCCCTGCCCCGGGTCCGTCGGACGGGGCAACGTTGTGGGCTATGAGCAAGCAGAGGCCGGTACTGGCCACGTGGATGGCGGCCGCCGGGATCGCCGCGGTCTACCGCTGGGTGCTCCGACCCAAGATGTATGCCTGGGGCGCCACCGATGCCGAGGTCGCTGCCGAGCTTCCCGGCGACGACTTGGTCGAACCCGGGAGCGTCCGCACCACCCGGGCGATCACCATCGACGCGGCGGTCGAGGACGTCTGGCCGTGGCTGGTGCAGATCGGCGAGAACCGTGGCGGTTTCTACAGTTACGACGTTCTCGAGCGTCTGGTCGGCACCCGGATCCACAACGCCGACGTCATACACCCGGAATGGCAGCAGCTTCAGGTAGGCGACACGGTGTGGCTGGCTCAACGCTACGGCCAGCGGGCCCGACAGCTGGTCGCGCAGATCGAGCCCAACTCTCATCTCGTGCTGATGTCGGCGGCCGACTACGACCGGATACAGCGCGGGGAGAAGGCGTTCGGGTCGTGGGCGTTCTGTCTGCGGCCGCACCACGGAGGGACCCGGCTGCTGGTGCGCGGCAGCGGTGCCCCGGTCGGTCAATCAGCCTTCGACATCGTGCATTTCGTGATGGAACGCGGGATGCTGCGCGGCATCAGGGAACGGGTGACGGCCGCCGCACCCAAAGGTGAGACGGCCGCCCCGTCGCCCAGCTAGAGCCGGATGAAGGTGCTGGATGCACCGTTCCAGATACCCCAGGCATTGAGGTCGGTGTTGAACACCAGCTTGGCGTCGGCCGGGTTGGGGAGGTCGCTGACCCAGTCCGGCAGCTCCGGTGCGGGCGGGATGCCCACAGGCAGCTGATCAATCGGCACCGGATTCAGCACCCACGACGGGACGTCCGGGTAGTAGACGTTGTCCGCGGGCATCGGTCCGTAATGGCCCGGAGGCGGCAGGAAACCGTGTCCCGGAGGCAGCGGATTGCCCGGCGTACCGGCATTCACGCCAGGACCGGTCACCGTCGTCGGCCACTGGCCGGGACCGCGGTTGTCGTTGTTCTCTGAGTGCCCCGGAATGGGCTGCGGACCGGGGCCGTGCGGGTCGGCGTGTGCAAAACCCATGCCGAGACCCAGACCCCCCAGTCCGAGCACACCAGCCGTTGCGGCGCTCGCCGCGATCTTTTTGATTTCCATGGTGATTCCTCCCCAGATCTTCTGGTTCGTATGTGACCGCCGCCCCCGAAGGGACCGATCGGCCATCCCCGCCCGAGGAACAGATAGCCGCATCCGCCGGGCCCCAAACAAACAACTCGCAATGAAAATTGCTGTCCAGCAATCACTTTGGGAGGCTAAGCGAATCTATCTCACATTTCGGCGGAACCTGTAACACCTGGGTCGCCCACGACGACATAGCCACTGCAACCGGTTTACCTGCGGATGGGTCAGGGTTCTGGTCGCGGCGGCTCCGCTTACACGCTGGGCCGCAAAGACTTCAGCGCCTACGCCGGATGATCGCGCGCAGTTTGTCCAACCGGCTGGCGATCTCACGCTCGGCACCGTGGCTCGTCGGGTTGTAGTAGTCGACGCCCACCACCTCGTCGGGTGGATACTGTTGTGGCACAACGCCATCAGGGTCGTCGTGCGGATACCGGTACCCGACCGCGTTGCCGAGTTTGGCCGCTCCGGCGTAATGCCCGTCGCGTAGATGCGCCGGCACCAAACCGGCCTTGCCGCCGCGGATGTCGTTCATCGCGGCGCCGAGCGCGGTGGTGACCGCGTTCGATTTGGGCGCGGTGGCCAGGTGCACGGTCGCGTGCGCGAGGGTCAGCTGCGCCTCGGGCATGCCGATCAGCGCGACGGTCTGCGCGGCGGCGACCGCCGTCAGCAACGCCGTCGGGTCGGCCATCCCGATGTCCTCGCTGGCCAGGATCATCAGCCTGCGCGCCAGGAAGCGGGGGTCCTCCCCCGCCACCAGCATCCGCGCCAGATAGTGCAGCGCGGCGTCGACGTCCGAGCCGCGGATCGACTTGATGAACGCGCTGATGACGTCGTAGTGCTGATCGCCGTCGCGGTCGTAGCGCACAGCCGCTTTGTCCAGGGATTGTTCGATCACCTCGACGGTGACGTGCTCACCGGATTCGGCGGCGACTTCCAGGGCGGTCAGCGCCCGTCGCGCGTCGCCGGCCGACAGCTGCACCACCAGGTCGACGGCGTCGTCGTCGACAGTGACTGCGCCGTTCAGCCCCCGCGGGTCTTCAATGGCGCGCAGCACCACGGTGCGGATGTTGTCAGCGGTCAGCGGCTGCAGTTGCAGGATCAGGGAACGCGACAACAGCGGCGCGACCACCGAGAACGACGGGTTCTCGGTGGTGGCCGCCACCAGTAGCACGATCCGGTTCTCCACGGCGGCGAGCAGGGCGTCCTGCTGGGTCTTGGAGAACCGGTGCACTTCGTCGATGAACAGCACGGTCTGCTCGCCGTAGGCCGCGGCGCGGCGGGCGTTGTCGATGACGGCGCGCACTTCCTTGACGCCTGCGCTCAGCGCCGACAGGGCCTCGAATCGTCGCCCGGTGGCCTGCGAGACCAGCGACGCGAGCGTGGTCTTGCCGGTGCCGGGCGGCCCGTACAGGATCACCGACGCGGCGCCGGAGCCTTCGACCAGGCGGCGCAGCGGGGACCCCTGGCGCAGCAGGTTCTCCTGTCCGACGACCTCGTCCAGGCTGGCCGGGCGCATCCGGACTGCCAGCGGCGCGGACGTCGGCGCTGCCGAGCTGACCCGGGCGTCGGCGTCACCGGGCACGTCGAACAGGCTGTCGGACACGCCCCCAGACTTACCACGTTCGTAATGTGGTCGTCGTGACTGCGCGCGGCTGGGCCCTGTTCGCCGCGATGAGCGTCATCTGGGGCATCCCGTATCTGCTGATCAAAGTAGCCGTCGACGAGGTGTCGGTCCCGGTGCTGGTGTTCACCCGATGCGCGGTTGGCGCGGTACTGCTGTTTCCCCTGGCGCTGTCCCGCCAGGCCCGGGCAATGCTGCGCAGGCACTGGAAAGCGGTGGCGGGGTTCGCGTTCTTCGAGATGATCGCCGCCTGGCTGCTGCTGTCGGACGCCGAACGACACCTGACCAGCTCACTGACCGGGCTGCTGATCGCGGCCGCACCCATCATCGCGGCGATTCTGGATCGGCTGACCGGCGGTGAGCGGCTCGGGCCTGCCCGGTTGATCGGGCTCGGGGCCGGGCTGGCGGGCGTGGCAGTGCTGGCCGGGCCCGGACTGTCCGCCGGCGGCGCCTGGCCGGTGATCGAGGTGCTGCTGACCGCGACGTGTTACGCGATCGCGCCGCTGATCGCCGCGCGGTACCTGGCCGACGTTCCCGGCCCCGCGCTCACGTCGGCCTGCCTGGGCTTGGCCGCCCTGGTGTATCTGACCCCGGCGGCGCTGACCTGGCCCCGGCACACGCTGACACCGCACGGATATGCCGCCATCGCCACTCTGGCCGGTATTTGTACGGCGCTGGCGTTCGTGGTGTTCTTCGCGCTGATCAGAGAAGTGGGAGCCACCCGCGCGCTGCTGTTCACCTACGTCAATCCGGCAGTCGCGCTGATAGCCGGGGTGGCGCTGCTGCGCGAACCGCTGAGCTGGTTCCACATCGTCGGGCTGGTACTGATCCTGACGGGTTCGGTGCTGGCGAGCCGGACGGCGTCAGAAGACGTCACCGACGAGTAGTCGGCAGGCCACGTCGACGTCGGCCAGCGCGTCCTCGGGGCCCAACGCCCCGCCGACCGTCCACGTCAGGATCCCGAAGGCGGCCTGCTGCACGAGCCGGGAACGGCGCAGCTGCTCGGCGGTGGGGTTCTCGACACCGGCGATCTCAAGGATGAACTCGCGCAGCTTGGGATCGTCGGGCGCATCTGCCTGCGCGCGCACGATCTGCGTCGAGGTAATCATGGCGTGGGCAAGATGCTTGTGCCGCAACAGATTCCGACAGGCCGCCACCATCAGATTGGCTATGTCGTCGGCGGCGTCCCCGCTCGGTGGCGGCGGACGAAACCGGGCCACCTGGTCGTCGAGCACCGCAGCGAACACATGATGCTTGGACGGGTAGTAGCGGTAGAGCGTGCGCAATGCGACGCCGGCATCGGCTGCGATCTCCTGCGCTTGAATGCGATCGATCTCTCGGGCCAGCCCCAGCCGCGTGGCCGCGGACAGAATGGCGCCACGGCGATTCTCCTGGTCATCGGTCGCCGGGCGGGCCGGCGCCCGGGGCTCTCCGATCCGCGGCACGTCACTCAGTATCGGCTATGGGTTGCGCGACCGCGCAGTGGTACCGATCAGCGAGACCCTCGTCACGGGTTTGGACATGGCACGTCACGATCGGTAGGTGTCCTATGCGAAATATGGTCCATGGGCGGTGATCGCCGGCGGTTCCGAAGGCGTTGGCGCCGAATTCGCCCGCTTGTTGGCGGAGTCGGGCGTGAATCTCGTTCTGGTAGCGCGCAAACCAGAACCACTCGAGGTGACCGCCGCCAAATGCCGTGAGCTCGGCGTCGAAGTACGAACTGTGGCAACCGATCTCGTCTCCCCCGCCGCGATCGCCGAGGTGACCGCGGCCACCGACGGGCTCGACGTGGGCTTGTTCATCTACAACGCGGGCGCGAACACCTGTAGTGCTGAGTTCCTGGACGCCGATCTCGCGGACTTTCACCGGGTCATCGACCTGAACATCACCACGATGATGGCGCTGACGCAGCACTACGGCCGGCTGATGCGGGAGCGGCGCCGCGGCGGCATCCTGCTGGTCGGGTCGATGTCGGGATATCTCGGGTCGGTGCGCCACACCGTGTACGGCGGGGTGAAGGCCTATGGCCGCATCTTCGCCGAGGGGCTGTGGCTGGAACTGCGCGACCACGGCGTCGACGTGTTGGAGCTGGTGCTCGGTGTCACCCGCACGCCGGCGATGGAGCGAGTGGGCCTGAACTTCGACGTGCCCGGCATGCGGGTGGCCGACCCTGCCGACGTCGCCCGCGAGGGGCTGGAGCAGTTGCCGAACGGCCCGGTGTTCGTCGCGGGCGGGAACGCCGAAGACGTTGCGCGACGCAATGATCCGGACCGGACGAAGGTGGTGGCCGGCGCGCACCGGATGATGCAGAAGCTGATGGGGCTGACATAGTCATCCCCAGTTCCGGGTTCATGCACAACGTGGTTCCGCGGCCTCCTCCTTGTCGGTGGTTCGCACTAGTGTTCGAAGTGTGAGTGCGGTCGATGTCATGCGGGACGCGAGGGATCGGTACCTCGAGTCCATGGCTGCCGTCGATCTCGACGGGCTTTCCCCCGCCGACCGTTTTGTGGTGCTCGAGGAGTGGGAGACCGCACGGCGCCAGCAGGTTGCGGCCTCTCAGGCATTGATCTCTCGGCTTGAGCAGGTCGAAGGCTGCCCACCGGTCCCCATCACCTTGGGTGATGTGTTGCGAATCAGCCCGCGTGAGGCCAAACGCCGGATTCGGGATGCAGAACAACTTCAGCCGCGCCGGGCGTTGACCGGTGAGCCGCTGCCGCCGCTGCTGCCGGAGACCTCGAAGGCCTGGCATGCCGGACTGTTGGATGGCGAGCACCTGCGGGTGATCCAGAAGTTCTTCCGTGATCTGCCCGATCACGTCCCGGCTGTGGAGGTGGAGAAGGCCGAACGCACGCTCGCCGAGCACGCGGTGAATCTGCGGCCCGACCAGTTGGAGAAGATCGCCCATCAGTTGTGCCTGTTGCTCAACCCTGACGGACGGTTTTCCGATGAGGACCGGGCTCGCAAGCGCGGCTTCGTGTGGTGCGGCGGTCAACAGGTCGACGGGATGAGCGTGGGCCGACTCATCGCCGATCCCGAGCTGCGGTCGCTGGTCGACGCCTGGATGGCTAAGTTCGCCGCACCAGGAGTGTGCAATCCTGCCGACGAAAGCCCCACCGCCACCCCAACCGACGAAGTCGCCGAGCGGGATGTCCGCAGTTATGGCCAACGTCAGCACGATGCGCTCAAGGCCCTGCTACGAATGCCCTTGGGTGATCCGAAGTTCGGCCAGCACAACGGATTACCAGTTACGGTAATCGTGTCGGCGACCCTGCAGGACATTCAGGCCAAGACCGGGCATGGGGTCACCGCCGCCGGCACGTTGCTGCCAATCTCGGAGGTCATCCGGCTCGGCGCCCACGCGTATCACTATCTGGCCCTGTTCGACCACGTTGATGGCCGCGGATTGTGGCTCGGCCGCACCAAACGCGTCGCCTCGGCCGATCAGCGAATAATGCTGCACAGCAAGGAACGTGGCTGCACACGCCCCGGATGCGACGCACCGGGTTATCTCACCGAGGTGCACCACGTGGACGAGTGGGCCGAGGGCGGCCTGACGAACATCGACAAGCTCACCTTTGCCTGCCGACCCGATCACCGGCTACTCGACCAAGGCTGGAGAACTCGAAAACTCGCCAATGGCGACACCGAGTGGATACCACCACCCGAACTGCCCATGCTGCATGGCGGCACCAACGACTATCACCACCCCGAGCAGCTACTCCGGGGCGACGGCGATGCGCCGTCCGAAGACACCGGCGATCCGGCTGCCTAGTTGTTCGAGCCCGCCAGCGCTCGGGCGATCCGTGCCGCCGATGCGGCGACCAGTGGCTGACAGCGCTGGGCGAGCACCCGGTCGGAGGTGACCAGTCCGATCGCGGCACGCGAACCGACCGTTGCGGCCACCGACACCATCGGGCCCGCGTAGTCACCATGGCGCACGACGACACGGCGGCGCACCTTGTGCAGTTCGCCCCACCACGTCGCGTCGGGCTCCCAGCCCTGGACATAACTCAGCTCGGCGACCACGTCCTCCGGCGACAGGCCGGCGAGTGCGGCGACGCCCAGCGCCACTCGGTGTGCCGGGATCCGCACGCCGACCGACGTCGGCACCTGGCGCGCCGACGGTCCGCCCAGCTTGTCCAGGTGAACGACCTCTCCGCGGTCGAGCAGCCCTAGATGCACCACCGCACCGGTGCGCACCTGAAGCTCGTGCAGGACGGGCGCCGCGACCGACCGCAGCCGGACATCGGCACTGTCGCCGGTACCCCATGCCGAGGTCCGCGCGCCGAGCCGGTACCCGCGACCCGAATGCGTCAGCCACTGCAGTCGCACCAACTGGTCGAGGATGCGGTGCGTGGTCGAGCGAGGCAGATGCGCCCGTGCGGCGATCTGGTCCAGCGTGAGACCAGCTGACGTGTCGTCGAACGCGTCGATGATGGCCGTGAACCGGTCGAGCATCGAGGCCGGCGCGGTATCGGTGAGAGCCGCGGTCATCAGCACTCCTGTCCGGTTGGGGAGAATTCGTTCTACCGCACCGTAGCGGTCTCGATCACCGGGACGCAAGCATTCGACCGGTGTGGCGCCGGTTAGAACAGCACGGTGCGGATCGGACTGTCGACGCCGATGGTGATGCAGCTGCCCGGGGTGTCCTCCGCGTGGGAGACCACCGCCGGAGTCGACGACCTGGCCCGGATCGCCCGCACCGCCGACGAGCTGGGCTTCGACCATCTCACCTGCGCCGAACACGTCGCCGTCCCCGTCGGCGACGGCGCGCAGCGCGGCCTGACCTACTGGGATCCGCTCTCGACATTCGGCTTCTTGGCCGCCCACACCACCCGGATCTCGCTGACGACATCGGTGGTGGTGCTGGGCTATCACCACCCGCTGGACATCGCCAAGCGGTTCGGGACGCTGGACCGGCTCAGCGGAGGCCGTCTGGTGCTCGGGGTGGGTGTCGGGTCGCTGGCCGAGGAATTCGCGCTCCTCGGTGCACCCTTCGACGACCGCGGCGAACGCGCCGACGACGCCATCCGCGCACTGCGCGCGTCGCTGTCCACCACCCGGCCGTCCTATCGGGGCAGCCACTACGAGTTCGACGGGTTCGCCGTCGAGCCCTGCGCCGTCCAGGAGCGGGTGCCGATCCTGGTCGGCGGGCGCACCCTGCGATCGCTGCGCCGCGCGCTCCGCTTGGCCGACGGGTGGATTCCGTTCGGCCTCAACACCACCGAGATCGAGTCGATGCTGGCCAAGCAGGACGTGCCGCGAGGTTTCGAGGTGGTGCTGTCGACCGGCCGCGCCGCCGACCCGGTCGCCGATGCCGACCGAACGGCCAAGCGGCTCATCGCGTTACGTGACGCCGGTGCGACCGCGATCACCTGTTCGGTGAGCGCCGACTCCCCCGAGCACTATTGCGACCAGCTCGCCGCACTCCGGGATCTGGCCGACGAACTGTAGAGAGGAAGCCCGTGAGCGATACTTTGGAGAGCCTCGCACGACGCGTGAAAACCCTGGAAGACGAACGTGATATCGCGCGCCTCATCGCCTCCTACGGACCTCTCGTCGACTCCGGTGACCCTGACGCGGTCGCCGCGCTGTGGGCGGTCGACGGCGGCTACGACACCGGTGACTGGCAGATGTCCAGCCGCGACGACGTCGCCGCCATGGTGAGCTCGCAGGAGCACCAAGGCTTGATCGCCCGCGGCTGCTGCCATTTCTTCGGCCCGCCTGCGGTCACCGTCGACGGCGACGAGGCCGTCGCGATCTGCCAGTCGATGCTGCTGGTGCGCCGCGAGTCCCACGGCTTCGCCGTAGCCCGGGCCGGCGTGCACCTCATCCGCCTGCAGCGCGCCGAGCATGGTTGGGAGATCGTCAGTCGCACCGCCCGCCAGCTCGACGGCAGCGGTCAGGCGATGGCTCTGATTGCGGAAGGACTCGCCCGATGAGCGGAGCACTGGAAGGCAGGGTCGCGCTTGTCACCGGCGCCGGCGCGGGAATCGGTGCCGGCATCGCGAGGAAATTCGCCGACGAAGGAGCCCGTGTTGTCGTGGCCGAATTCGATGCTGCGGCAGGCACTTCGGTAGCTGATGAGATCGGCGGACTGTTCGTCGCGACCGACGTGTCCAACCGCGAGCAGGTGGAGAACGCGGTCGCCGCGGCGGTGTCCGAGTACGGGTCGATCGACGTCCTGGTGAACAATGCCTGGGGCGGCGGCAGTATCGGGCGGGTGGAGAACAAGACCGACGACGAGCTGGCCCACGGTCTCGCCGTCGGTTATTACGGCCCGTTCTGGGCGATGCGAAAAGCGTTCGGCCACATGAAAGACCGCGGCTGGGGCCGGGTGATCAACATGTGCAGCCTCAACGGCGTCAACGCCCACATCGGCTCACTGGAATACAACGCCGCAAAAGAGGCACTGCGAACGCTCACCCGCACCGCGGCGCGGGAATGGGCGCCGACCGGGGTGACCGTCAACGCCATCTGCCCGGCGGCCAAGAGCCAGGCGTTCCTGGCGGTGGCCGCGCAGCATCCCGAGATCGCGGAGATCGCCGACGCCGCCAACCCGATGGGCCGGATGGGCGACCCCTATGACGACATCGCGCCGGTCGCAGTGTTTCTGGCCAGCGAGGGCTCGCGCTATCTCACCGGGAACACGTTGTTCGCCGACGGCGGCAGCCACATCAACGGCGTGGCGTGGGCGCCGGACCTCGGCGACTGAGCTACCGCAGCGGCAGACCGGTGAGCGCCCGCGCGATCACCAGTCGCTGAATCTCGCTGGTGCCTTCGAAGATCGTGAAGATCTTGGCGTCGCGGTGCATCCGCTCCACCGGATAGTCACGGGTGTAGCCGTTGCCGCCGAGGATCTGGATCGCCTCGTCGGTGACGTAGACCGCGGTCTCGCTGGCGAACAGCTTGGCCATCGACCCTTCGGCCGAGGCGAACGGCTTGTTGTTGCGCATCATCCAGCCGGCCCGCCAGATCAGCAGCCGGGATGCGTCGATGCGGCTCTTCATGTCGGCCAGCTTGAAGCCGGTGCCCTGAAAATCACCGATCGGACGGCCGAATTGCTCACGCTGGCAGGCATATTCGAGCGCGTATTCGTAGGCGGCCCGCGCCACGCCCAGTGCCATCGCGCCGACCGCAGGCCTGGTGCGCTCGAACGTGGCCATCGCGGCCTGCCCTGAGGTGCGCTTGCCCTCCCGGGCGCGGGCGACCCGCTGTTCGAACTTCTCCATCCCGCCCAGGATCAGATTGCCTGGCAGGCGGACGTTCTCCAGCACCACTTCGGCGGTGTGCGAGGCGCGGATACCGTGCTTCTTGAACTTCTGCCCCTGTGAGAACCCGGGGGTGTTCGGCGGAATGATGAACGTGGCCTGACCCCGCGTCCCGAGCTCTGGATACACCGACGCGACCACGATGTGGACGTTGGCGATCCCGCCGTTGGTGGCCCAGGTCTTGGTGCCGTCCAGCACCCACTCGTCGGTGGCCTGCTCGTAGCGGGCGCGGGTGCGCACGGCGCCGACGTCGGAACCGGCGCCGGGCTCGGAGGAACAGAACGCCGCCAGGTGCGGATCGCCGGGGGTGCCGAACATCTCGGGCAGCCAGTGGCCCAACTGCTCGGGGGTGCCGTTGGCGGCCAGCGACGCGGCGGCCAGGCCGGTGCCCAGGATCGACAGCGCGATGCCGGCGTCGCCCCAGAACAGTTCCTCGAACACGGTGATCATTCCGAGGCCGGACGGTTCGACGGACATCTCGGCGAAAAGCTCCGGGGTGTAGAGGCCGACCTTGGCGGCCTCCTGGATCAGCGGCCAGGGGGTTTCTTCGCGCTCGTCCCACTCGGCGGCCGCGGGTCGTACCACCTCGGCGGCGAACTGGTGCACCCAGTCGCGGACGGTGACGACTTCTTCTGGCAGTTCAAGGGAGAAAGTCATGGCTCTAGCAGGCTCCGGATCAAGTCGTACCGCGTCGGCCGCACCAAGTGACGACGACCAGACTGCAGTCGGCGGTAAATCTCGTACAGTGAACGACTGTACACCGAGCGCCAACCGATCGGACCTGCGACATTCGTCACACGCCCAGCGAAATCAAACTGGTTGAGTCACGAAGTCGATGAGCTCCTCCACCCGGCCGATCAGTTCAGGCTCCAGATCGGTCCAATCCCGCACCGACGACCGGATCCGCTGCCACGCCCGCGCGATATCGGCCTGGTCCTTGTGCGGCCACCGCAGCGCGGCGCAGATCCCGTGCTTCCACTCGACGTCGCGTGGGATCGACGGCCACGCCCGCAACCCGACGCGCTCGGGTTTGACCGCCTGCCAGATGTCGACATAGGGATGGCCCACCACCAGCGTGTGCGCCCCGCCGGGACCACGCCGGACGGCGTCGGCGATGCGAGCCTCCTTGGACCCGGCCACCAGGTGATCGACCAGAACGCCGAGGCGGCGACCCGGACCAGGCCGGAAGTCGGCCACGATGCCGGCCAGATCGTCGACGCCACCGAGATATTCGACAACCACACCTTCGACGCGAAGGTCCTCGCCCCACACCTGCTCGACGAGCTCGGCGTCGTGGCGGCCCTCGACGTAGATACGGCTGGCCATGGCGACCTTGGCGCGGGCGTCGGCGACCTTCACCGAGCCGGATTTCGTGCGCTGCGCCGCAGGTGCCTGCCGGCGCAGTCCGGTCAGGATCACCGGCCTGCCCTCGAACAGAAAGCCCGGCCCGAGCGGAAACACCCGCCGCCTGCCTTTGCGGTCCTCGAGCTCTACCCGCGATCCTTCGACGCCCACCACCGCGCCGACGAACCCCGACTGCGGGTCCTCGACGACCATTCCGAGCTCGACGGCCTGTTCGGTCGAGCGGGTTCGGTTCGACGTGTGCGGGTTGTTGGCCAGTACGTCGGCGCCATAGCGATCAGCCACCCGGCGATCGTAGGGGCCGCCGCGGCGAATACGGTCCTGCCGCGCGGCGCGTCGGCATATCCTCTCGGCAACAAAAAGGGGGCCGCCGATGGTGCTCAAAGTTGCAGTGTCCCCGGACATGATGGGCGGCGACGTCGACGAGGGGTACGGCAAGGTGGCCGACGCCTTCCGCGCGAATCTGGCGTCCGGCAAGGAGATCGGCGCTGCGGTCGCGGTGTATCGCGACGGCGTCAAGGTCGTCGACCTATGGGGTGGCTACCGCGACGGAACAGCCAAGACCCCGTGGCAGGCCGACACCATGGTCAACATGTTCTCCACGACCAAGGGTGTCACCGCGATGGCGTTTGCTGTGGCGGTCTCGAAAGGGCTGCTGTCCTACGACGCCAACGTCGCGGACTACTGGCCGGAATTCGCTCAGGCCGGCAAGGGCGAGGTGACGGTGCGCCAGTTGCTGGCCCATCAGGCCGGCTTGTGTGCGCTCACCCCGGCACCCAGCCTCGCCGATATCGCCGACCCGGACCGGCTGGCGCCGATTCTGGCCCGCCAGGCGCCTGCGTGGCGGCCCGGCACCCGGCACGGCTACCACGCGATCACGTTGGGCTGGTACCAGTCCGAGTTGATCCGCCGCACCGACCCGGCCGGCCGCACGGTGGGCCGGTTCCTGGCCGACGAGATCGCCGCGCCGTTGGGCCTGGATCTGCACATCGGCCTGCCTGCCCAGGTCGACCGCGGCCGGGTCGCGCATCTGCATCAGTGGAAACGGGCCGAGTCGCTGCTGCACCTCAATGTGATGCCGGCCGGTTTTGCGCTGGCCGCGCTGAACCCGGTGGGACTGGCCGCCCGAACCACCGGCGTGCCCAGTGACGTAAAACCGTGGGACGGCGACTACAACCGCGACGAGGTACGCGCGGTGGAAATGCCGTCGAGCAACGGGATCGGGACGGCCCGCGCGGTGGCCCGGCTCTACGGCGCGGCTGCCGCCGGCGGTGCCGACCTGGGCCTGACCGGCGACGTTCTGCGTGAGCTCGGGGCGCCGGCCGGGCAACCCAGCGGTGGGATCCGCGACCGGGTGATGAACGTCAAGATCTTGTACTCGCTGGGGTTCTGCAAGCCGGTGCCGATGGTGCAGTTCGGATCCTCCGACAAAGCCTTCGGCACACCGGGTTTCGGCGGATCGTTCGGTTTCGCCGACCCCGACACCGGCGTCGGCTTCGGCTACGTGATGAACCGCCTCGGCTTCCACCTGGCCAGCGATCCACGCGAACTGGCACTACGCCAGGCCGTCTTTCGCGACGTGCTCGGAGCGCGGCCACAGTCTTGACAGGCCGCTGAATCGACGTTAGTTGATCGCTCGCCCCACAACGGCGCGTGCCGACTGGAGGCAATCGTCCCTGTGTCGGGGGCAGTTCGGCTCTTACTCTCGCCGTCGGATGCCACCCAATATTGAGTGGTGACGACCGGCACGGACAACATGCTCATCGATCAGGCGATGCCACGCTACGACGTGACAATCACCGAACACACTGTGGTACAGGCGGACTCGGACACAACATATCGCGCCACCCGAGGTCTGGACCTGCTACGGGTGCACAGCCCGCTCCTCGACGCCGCCATGTGGGTGCGGCAGTTGCCGATGAGGCTGACCGGGCGTGCGGCGCCACCCTCGTCGCCGGTCGTGGTGGGCGACGGGCTCGGCATCCCGGGTTGGTTGGTGCTGGGCGAGCGCGAGGGACATGAGATCGTGCTGGGCGCAGTGGGACGGTTCTGGCGCCCTGTCATCGACTGGCGGACCGTCGACGCCGCCGAGTTCGCTCATTTCGCCGAACCCGGGTGGGGCAAGATTGCTGCCGGCTTCTCGATGCTGCCCCACGGATCAGGCGAAACTGTGGTCACGTATGAATGTCGCACGGCTACAACGGATCCGGCTTCTCGTCGAAGCTTCGCCAGGTACTGGTGGCTGGTGCGCCCGTTCGTGGCGCACATCCTGCGGGCCACGCTGGACCAGATCAAGGATGACGCGGAGGGCGTGAGGTGATGAAGCGCGTACTCGTTGCCTATGGCTCTACCCGGGGTGGCACCGCCAGACTGGCGGCCATGATCGGTGAGGCTCTCACCGAGGCAGGCTTGACTGCGGTGGTGATGCCGGCCCGGGATGTCATGGACCTGGCCGACGTCGATGCGGTGATCGTGGCGGGAGCGCTCTACGCGAACAGATGGCACCGTGACGCGAGGCGCTTCGTCCGCCGACACAGCTCACCGCTGCGCGCCCTGCCCGTTTGGCTCGTGAGCAGCGGGCCGCTGGACGACTCGGCGACGCGGGGCGTCATCGCGCCCACCCGCCAGGTGGCGAAACTCATCGAGCGGGTTGGAGCCCGCGGCCATCAGACGTTCGGTGGATCGTTGGCAACAGATGCACGGGGCTTTCCCGCGAGCGCGATGGCGAGGACCAGGGCCGGGGACTGGAGCGATGTCGATCACGTCCGTCGATGGGTTGCCACCATCGCACAACAGCTGGTGGCCGCGGAATCCCGCTGAGCAAAGCTGCAGAGCAACCGCGCTCACGACGCTCGGCTGATCGTTCGCTTCCGTGACGCGCCACACACTTGACTTGAAGCGCTTCAAGTTCGCCATAGTGGCTCTATGCCAACCACTCCGTTGACCAGGGACCTGACCATCCAGGAGGTCTCCCGTCAGAGCGGTCTGACCGAGTCCGCGCTGCGCTATTACGAGCGGATCGGGCTGATCGACCCGGTGCCGCGCGACGACAGCAGCGGTCACCGCCGCTATCCGCCGGCACTGGTGAACGCCATCGAATCCCTGGGCTGCCTGCGCAGCACCGGGATGAGCGTGCACGACATGCGCACCTACGTCGACAACATCCGCCGCGGGGCGGCGGCCGCAGCCGATCAGCGGCAGCTGTTCGGCGACCACGCCAGACGGTTGGCCGACGACATCGCCCGGCTGCAGGTGCGCCAGAAGTATGTGGCCGCCAAAGCCCAGCTGTGGGCGGCGCGCGAACGGGGTGACACGTCCGCTGAAGAAGCGCTTGTGCCCGACATCATCGCGCTGGGAGCGCAACTGATATCCGAGGAGAAGGCTCATGCCTGAACGCGTTCGGGTACTGGTGACCGGCGGCTCCGGATTCATCGCGGGCCACCTGATAGTGCGACTGCTCGCGGACGGCTACCTGGTTCGGGCCACCGTCCGAAACAGCAACCGCGACAGGCAACTCCGCAAGACCTTGGCCGCTGCCGGCGCCGACCCCGACCGGTTGGACGTCGTGGTGGCGGACCTGAGTTCCGACGACGGCTGGGCGGAGGCGGTGCGTGGCTGCCGGTTCGTCCAGCACGTGGCATCACCGTTCCCGCCCCGCCAGCCGGCCGACGAAGACGAGATCATCGTCCCGGCGCGGGAGGGCACCCTGCGGGTCTTGCGTGCCGCCGCTGCCGAAGGAGTGCGCCGCGTGGTGATCACCTCATCGTTCGCGGCGATCGGGTACAGCCCCAAACCCTCGGGGACGGCGTACGACGAGACCGACTGGACCAACCCGGATGACGTCGTCAGTCCGTATGTGAAGTCCAAGACGCTCGCCGAGCGCGCGGCATGGGATTTCGCGGAGCGCCCGGGCAGCCCCGAGCTGGCAGTGGTCAACCCGGTCGGGGTGTTCGGGCCGCCATTGGGCGAAAACCTGTCGACCTCAGTGCAGATCATCGACGCCTTGCTGCGCGGGCAGCCACCGCTGGTGCCCCGCGCATCGTTCGCGGTCGTCGATGTCCGTGATGTCGCCGACCTGTTGGTCCGCGCGATGACCAGCCCGCAGGCCGCCGGTCAGCGTTACCTGGCCGCCGCGGGCCAACCGGTGACGCTGCCCGACATCGCCGGTGTGCTGCGTGACCGCCTCGGAGCCGGCGCCGTACGCGTCCCGCGCCGGCAGATCCCGGACTGGGCCGTGCGGGTCGGCGGGAGGTTCCTCCCACCGCTACGCGAATTGGCCGGTCTGCTGGGCACACCCAAGTCGGTGAACAACACCAAGGCCGTCGCGCAGCTGGGCTGGAACCCGCGCTCGGCCGCCGACACCGTTGCGGCGACCGCGGAGGGCCTGCTGGCGCTCAGTTCTGCTGCTGTTGCTGACCGCTGACGGCCGCGTCCAGTTTCGTCGGCGACGACGTCACCTCGTCGATGACGGTGTGGATGAACCGCATCTTCTCCAGCACCGGCACCGGGAGAACGAACGGATACAGGTCGTCTTTGCCCATCGACCGGTTCACCATGTTGAGCGACCACGCCAACGGCAGCCACATCTCGAGGATGTTGTCGAATCCGCTCGGCCCCAACACTCGTCGCTCATAGGTGGCATTGGCCGGGGCGATACCGAACGCCGCGGCGGTGTCCAGGGTGTCGCGGATGTGCAGGTAGTGCGCGAATGTTTCGGCCCAGTCCTCGGCCGGGTGCATGGTCGCGTACGAGGAGACGAAGTTCTCCTCCCACCCGGGGGGTGCGCCTTCGCTGTAGTGCCGATCCAGCGCGGCCTGGTAGTCGGCGTCCGGGTCGCCGAACAGTTCGTTGAACCGCTCGAGGTACGCCGGTGAGGTGCCGACCAGTCGATAGAAGTAGTAGTGGCCGACCTCATGCCGGAAATGTCCGAGCAGCGTGCGGTACGGCTCGTCCATCGAGGTACGCAGCTGCTCGCGGTGAACGTCATCGCCTTCGGCGAGATCCAGTGTGATCAGGCCGTTGTCGTGGCCGGTGAACACTTTCTCGCTGGCGCTGGACAACAGGTCGAAGGCCAGCCCGTACTCCGGGTCCTCGTCGCGGCCGACGATCGGCAGCTTGAGTTCGTGCAGCTCGGCAATGAGGCGGCGCTTGGCCCGTTCGGCCAGCGCGAAGGCGGCCAGCGCAGGGGCGTCGTTGTCATTGGGCCGGGTCCGGGTGAGCCGGCAGGACGCACACAACTGCCGAACGGGTTCCACATGAACCAGCCAATTGCATTCGGCCAGATGAAGATTCGCGCACAACTGGAATTCGGCGGCATCGACCGCCCCACCGTGCTCACTGTCCTCACCGGAGGCGATCACCAGAAACGCCATGTCATCCAGTGAGAATCCGACCGAGCTTCCGCACGACAGGCAGACCGAATTCTCGAACGCCAGATGCTGCCCGCAATTGGGGCAGATGAAGTCACGCATGCGCCAGACCTCCGTCGTACGGCGCGACGTCCACTGAGACGTCGATCACGCTCTGCTCGGAATCTGTGTAGATGATGCCGCGCAGCGGCGGGATGTCGGCATAGTCCCGCCCCCACCCGACGGTGATATAGCGCTCATCGACCAGCTGATCGTTGGTGGGATCGAGCCCGAGCCAATCGTTTTGCGGTGTCCACACCGCGGCCCAGGCATGGGTGGCGTCCACGCCGTACATCCGTTCCTTTCCGGGCGGCGGGTCGGTGGCAAGGTAGCCCGACACATAACTCGCCGCCAATCCGTTGGCGCGCAGGCAGGCGATGGCCAGCCGGGCGAAGTCCTGGCATACCCCTTCTCGCGCCAACAAAACCTGACTCACCTGGGTGGACACCGTCGTGGATCCCGACTTGTAGGTGAAATCAGAGAAGATTCGTGAGTTGAGATCTCGAAGCACCTCGACCAGCGGGCGACCGGGCTCGAAACTCGGCGCGGCGTAATCCCGGACTTCGTCGGTGATCTCCGGTGGGCGCAGATCGAGGCTGAACTCGGAGGCCAGCGCACCGTTGTGGCCGACCGGCCGGACAGCCTCCCACGGCGCCTGCGCCCAGCCGGCCTGATAGCGGTCGGGCGCGGGCGGGTCGACCTCGACGACGGAGCGGCTGGTCACCGTCAGCGCCCGGTGGTGTTCGGTGACGTGGAAGTAGGAGCTGATGTTGCCGTAGACGTCGAGGCTGGTGGATCGGTCGGCGGGTATCGGATCGATGTCGAGCTCGTAGGCCAGACACCGCTGGCCGGTGGTGTCGCGGGGGGTGAGGTGGCCGCGGCCGTAGGAACTGGTCACCACATCCGAATAGCCGTACGCGGTGCGATGCGTGATCCGGTATGTGCGCGCTGCGCCCTCGGCCGCCGTCACGGCATGACCCGCAGTTGATCAGGCCCCCACAGCGGCTGCATCCCACCGGGCAGCGACAACTGGGTGCGGGTGATGACATCGGACAGATCGCGTAGCGCGGTGTGCATTCCACTCAGCAGCCCGTCGAGCTCGCTTCGGCGGCCGTCGTCGTCGACGTGCTCGAGTTCTGTGGGGTCCAGCCGGCGCAGTCGCGTGCTGATCTCGTCGACCAGTCGTTCGGGGCGCGACGAGCCCGACGAGCCGGGCAGCGATCGCAGATTCGATCGAAGCCGTTCCAGTTGGTAGACAAGGGATCTGGGGTTCTCCGGATCGAACAACACCAGGTCCGCAACGGCGGCCACGCTGACCCTGCCCAGGTTGCGTCTGCGGTAGATCACCGACGATTCACACACCACCAGTGCGGATTCGGTGATGGTCTGTTCGGCGTCCGGGCTGCGTACGGTGGTCAGCGTGGCACGCAGCAACGCCGACAGCGCGAGCCCGCGTTCGATGCGCTTGCCGATGTCCATCAAGGTCCACCCGGCGTCGCGCACCATCGACTCGGCGGCCACTCCCGACAGCGCCAGCATGCCTGCCAACGTCTGCTGCTGGGCGAGCGCGAGTTGGGTGTCGTCGATTCGCGCCCCGCGCGGCGAGCCGGCCTGCTCGGCCAGCGCCCGTTCGACAGCGCCGAGCACCATCCAGGTGTCGTTGGACATCTGGTCGCGCACCGAGCGGGCCGCCAGTCCGAGTCGTTCCACGGAGTGGGCCAACGACCCGGGGCGCTGGCGGTCGACGGTCAACGCCCACAGGGTGCGCTGAGCGGCGGACACCGCCTCGGCGTAGGTGCCCGCGGCTTCGGTCTCGGTACCGGTGATGACGCCAAGGGCGTGCAACAGGACCGGCACGCATTCGCTGCCGTCCATATCCTGGCGGTAGCGATATTCGTGATACCGCTCGCGGGTGACGATCAGCAGCCTGGCCAGGTTCTCGGCGCGCTCGCCGTAGCGGCCCATCCAGAACAGGTCCGACAGTACGCGCGGCGAGCTGATCGAGCGGGTGCCGCTGGGCAGCTCCACCGGCGGCACGGTCAACGTATCGGCTTTGGCTCGCGTCGGCGGCCGGATCCAGACATCTTTGGCGGCAATGGTTTTCAATGCATAGGCGGAGTTGCCGGGCGCCAGCACGTAGCCGAGGCCACCGATCATCGGCGCATATCCGCCGCGCTGGGCCACCGTGAACAAACGCATGCCGACGCTGGCCGCCGACAACCCGCCCGGGTAGCGGTCGGTGGGTGCGGACGAGAACTGCGGCAGCTCCTGGCCCACCCACTGCCAGGGGTGGGCCTCGATGCGGGCGGTGAGATCGTGGCGCTCCTCCGCCGACAACGCCGGTCCCACGATCGTCTCCCCGCCGACCGTCGACTTGATCAGCAGGGTGCTCAGCCGCGCGACCAGATGCGAACGCTCCCGGTCGAATCCGCCCCAGTACAGCTGCGGGGTGTCCAGCAGCGGCTTCTCCCCCAGCAGCCGGTCCGCCAGCTGTGGCAGGAAGCGCTGCAGCCCAGGGCTTTCCAGAATGCCCGCACCGAGGGTGTTCACCACGGTCACCGCGCCGCGCCGCTGCACCTCGACCAGGCCGACCACGCCGAGCCGGGAATCGGGTCGCAGATCCAGCGGGTCGGCGTAGTCGGCGTCGACCCGGCGCAGCACCACGTCCACCCGCTTGAGGGTGCCCAGCGACCGCATCAAGAGCTTGCCGTCGCGGACCACCAGATCCGCACTCTCCACCAGCGGAAAGCCCAGCACCGACGCCAGGTAGGCCTGGTCGAAGGCGGTTTCGGAGTGGATACCGGGACTGAGGACCACCACCACCGGATCTTCGGCAGCCTCGGGCGCGGCCTCGATGAGAGCCAGCCGCAGCGCCTGGGCGAACGGCGAGGCCGGGCGCGGACCGATGCGCTCGTAGACGTCGGGGACGGCGTGGGCGACCACCCGGCGATCGGCCAGTGCGTACCCGGCGCCCGACGGCGCCTGCGCCCAGTCGGCGTTGACCACGAACCGGCCGTCGGCGGCCCGGCTGACATCGCAGCCGAGCATGAACAGTTGATGGCGCCCGGGATTCTCGATGCCGCGGGCGGCGCGGATGTACCCGGGATGCCCGAACAGCAACTGCGGCGGCAGGATCCCGGTGGTGATCGCCCGCCGCTCGCCGTAGAGATCTGTCAGTACGGCGTCGAGGAGCCGGGACCGTTGCAGCACACCGGCTTCCAGCGTCTCCCAATCGGCCGCGGACACCACCAGCGGTATCGCGTCGAGATGCCAGGTGCCCGGCGTCGCGATGCCCTCACCTGGGACGGTTCCCGAATCGTCGACCTCGATGTAGGTGATGCCGTCGTTGTCGACCAACCCGCGCACCACACCGCGCAGCCGCTCCAGCCCGGCCCGGCCGCGCTCGCCGATGAGATCACCGAGTTCCTGCCACGACGGGCGGATGGTCCCGGTGGCGTCGACGAACTCGTCGTACCCGGTGTCACCGAAGGCACCCGCCCCACCGCCGTGCACGTCGAACAGGGCGTCCTGGGCACGTGCGGCGCGGTATCCGGCGAGCAGACGGTCCGGGTCATGGCTTGAGCGGCTCAATCCAGAACCGGCAGCGGACAGCGACAACGGCCCACCTCCTGATTCCAGACTCCTGCACACGCATGGCCCGCCCCGAGCATATTCGGGTCGGTGGTCCCCATCAGTTCTGCAGCACTGTGCGGGCCCGTCGCAGGTCGAGGATCCCCGGTGCACCGACGTCCGTGGATTGCCGGGCAAGTTTCTCCCTGATATCGGCGACGTCGACCAAGCCGGGGGTGAATCCGGTGGCCTCGAAGCGCCGTCCACGGCGCGATTCGGCCTCCACCGCGTTGACCGGCGGGGTGTCGTACGCCCGGCCGCCGGGGTGCGAGACGTGATAGGTGCAGCCTCCGCGGGACGTGCCGGTGGCCGTGTCGACCAGTTCGAACCGCAGCGGGCCGTCGACGGTGATGGTCGGGTGCAGCGCGCTCGGGGGCTGCCAGGCCCGGTAGCGGACGCCGCCGACCAAGACGTCGGGGTTGTCGGTGGCCAGCATCGGGATCGGGAAGCCGTTGCAGGTGAGGATGTGGCGCTGCCGGTCGGCGCCGATGGTGCGGACCTGGATGCGCTCCACTGAGGAGTCGACGTAGCGCGCGGTGCCGGTACCGGTCGATTCCTCGCCGAGGGTGTTCCACGGTTCGATGGCGCCGCGCAGCTCAATCTCGACGTGGTCGAACACCGCGGTCCCCACCCGAGGGAAGCGGAACTCGGTGAACGGGTCCAGCCAGCTGGTGTCGAAGTTGACGTCGTGCGCGCGCAGGTCGGCGCAGACATCGGCAATATCGTGAATGATGAAGTGCGGCAAGAGGTATCGTCCGTGCAGATTGAGACCGTGCCGAATCAGCGGCGCCCGAAGCGGCTGATCCCAGAATCGCGCGACCAGCGCGCGCACCAGCAGTGACTGCACCATCGCCATCTGGAAGTGCGGGGGCATCTCGAAACCGCGCAGTTCCAGCAGACCCAGCCGGCCGCGGGGGCTGTCAGGGCTGTAGAGCTTGTCGATGCAGAACTCGGCGCGGTGGGTGTTGCCGGTGATGTCGGTGAGCAGGTGGCGCAGCGCCCGGTCGGTCACCCACGGCTTGATACCGGTGGCCGAGACCCGGGCGATCTCGGCGAAGGCGATCTCGAGTTCGTAGAGCGCTTCGGAGCGGCCCTCGTCGACCCTGGGCGCCTGCGACGTGGTGCCGATGAACCGGCCGGCGAACAGATACGACAGCGCCGGGTGACGCTGCCAGTAGGTCAACAGCGACACCAGCAGATCGGGTCTGCGCAGCAGCGGCGAGTCGGCCGGCGTGATACCGCCCAAAGTGATGTGGTTGCCGCCGCCGGTCCCGCCGTGCGTGCCGTCGACGTCGAACGACTCGGTCGACAGCCGGGCCAGCCGCGCCTCGTCGTAGAGGGTGCGTAATTGGTCGCGCTGCTCGGCGAAGCTGGCAGCGGGCGTGACGTTGACCTCGATGACACCGGGATCCGGCGTGATGGACATCGAGTGCAGCCGCGCGTCCGGCGGCGGCCCGTAGCCCTCGACGACCACCGCGCAAGCGAGCTTCGCGGCGGCGGCCTCCACCCTGGCTATCAGGTCGACGAAGTGTTCCAGCTCCTCGGTGGGCGGGATGAAGATGTAGAGCACACCGTCGCGCACTTCGGCGACCATCGCGGTGGTGGGCGTGGTGGGCGAATCCTCAACGGCGGCGTCGACGGTTCCGGGATCGACCGGCAACGCGCGTACGCCGCTGGCGATCGGGTCGGCGGGCGCCGACGGACGCGGGGGCTGCCAGCTGATCGAATCCAGCGGCAGGCGAAGCCCGGCCGGTGAGTCACCGTCGAGCAACACCACCCGGCCGCGGCGCAGCCGCCAGTCGGCACTGGCCCAGCCGGCGTCGTCCTCGCGCCGGTGCAGCGGCAGCACGTAGGCAGCCGGTTCGGTGACCGGCTCTTCCAGGCGGGCCAACAGCGCCGCCCGCGCGGCCGCGGTGTCGGTCTCCAGATCGTCGCCGGGACCGACGGGGTCGCCGACGGGCAGGCGCGCCGCACGCGCCAACCGGCTCAACGGGTCCTCGAATGCCGCGCGCACCTGGGTGGCAGGCAGGCCGAGACCGTCGGCAATCGCCGACAGGATCTGTTGTGCCGCTTCGGGGTTGACGTCATCGTGGGCGCCCCAGGGATCGGCCAGCAGCGTGGCATCGGTCCACAGCGGCTCGCCGTCGCGGCGCCAATGGATGCCGATCTGCCAGCGCGGCAACGGTTCTCCCGGATACCACTTACCCTGGCTGCGCTGCACCAGACCACCCGGCGCCCACACGGCCTTGAGCCGCGCGGCCAGCACCGAGGCTCGCTCCCGTTTGTGCGGACCGTCGGCGGCGGTGATCCACTCCTCGTCGAGCTGGTTGTCCACCGAGACGAAGGTCGGCTCACCGCCGACGGTCAGCCGCACATCGGCGTCTGCCAGTCGCTCGTCGATGCGGGCGCCGAGTTGGTTGATCGCTGCCCAGGCGGCGTCGGTGTAGGGCAGCGTGACACGCGGATCTTCGTGCACACGGGTGACGATGTTCGCGAAATCAAGGGTGGCCTCGGCGATCCCGGTGGTACCGGTGATCGGGGCTGCCGACGACGGATGTGGCGTGGCGGCCAGCGGAATGTGACCTTCCCCGGCGA
Source organism: Mycolicibacterium rhodesiae (assembly GCF_002086695.1). GTDB lineage: Bacteria > Actinomycetota > Actinomycetes > Mycobacteriales > Mycobacteriaceae > Mycobacterium > Mycobacterium rhodesiae. The sequence continues at coordinate 794,654 of NZ_MVIH01000001.1, read as the reverse complement.
ACAGACCGGAGGTGGGGTCCAGCCCGATCCACCCGGCACCCGGAACGTACACCTCGGTCCAGGCGTGCAGGTCGGTGAAATCAGCCGCAGGCCCGGACGGACCGTCGAGCGCCTCGACGTCAGAGGTCAGCTGCACCAGATAGCCGGACACGAACCGGGCCGCCAACCCCAGTCCACGGAGGATAGACACCAGAAGCCACGCCGAGTCGCGGCAGGATCCGATGCCGGTGCGCAGGGTGTGATCCGGGGTCTGTACGCCGGCCTCCATCCGCACGCTGTACCCGACGTCGCCGTTGACCGCGCGGTTCAGCGCCACCAGGAAGTCGATGGTCCGGGTCCCGGGCGCGACGACGAAATCCCGCACCCACGACCCCACCAGGTCCCCCGGCCCCGATCCCTCGTCGCCTTCGTCGACCGGCCGCAGGTAGGGCTCGAGGTCGTCTTTGAGCGCCTTGGGGTAGACGAATGGGAAGGTTTCCGCGTAGTCCTCGATGAAGAAGTCGAACGGGTTGATGACCTTGAGGTCGGCGATCAGCCCGACCTTGATGGTGAGTTCCCGTGTCCGGGTGGGAAACACGAGCCGGGCCAGGAAGTTGCCGAAGGCGTCTTGCTGCCAGTTGATGAAATGGTCGGCGGGCTCGACTTCCAGCGAGTAGGCCTCAATGGGCGTTCGCGAGTGCGGTGCAGGCCGCAGCCGGACGACATGCGGATGCACCTCCACCAATCGGTCGAAGGTGTAGGTGGTGCGGTGCTCGAGCGCCACTTTGATGCCCATAGGCCGCTAATCCCATCACAAGACCCTCGGAAACGCATGGCGCGGTGCGGCGGGCCTGTCGTCTCAGCTACGCCGCCCACCGTTGGGAAGCAGCGTTGAGGGCGCCCGGCTGGTCCGGATGGGGAACGCAGGTTGCTCGCTGGGAGTGGTCGATGTCGCCGTAGGGCTGGTTGTCGCCTCGGTCGCCGGAGCCACTGTCTGAGTCGGGGGCGCCGTCTCAGTCGGCGTCGGGGTGTAGGTGGGGCTCGGTATGGGTTCCGGCGTGACCGTCGGAACGGGTTCCGGCGTCGGCGGTGGGGTCGGTGGCGGGACCGACGTCGGCGCGGCCGCAGCAGAACTCGGCGTCTCGAGAGCCGGTCCCGGGGCCGGCGCAGGCTCGATCCAGGGGGCGTTCGTCCGACTCGGCTCGGGTGAGCCGGGCCCGACATCGGGAGGGGTCGGGACGTGGAGCAGTGTTGCGACTGCGAGACCTGCGACCACCGCGGCGAAGACCGTCATCGCGATTCCGCGCTTCGAGACATGGTTCTTCAGACTTGCGATGTTGATCATCCACCCCACAGGCGCTAGACACTAGTCGGTCTTCGGTCCCACCACGGTCAGGCCGTGCCATGGCGGCGCGTCTCGTGCCGGCGTCGCGTAGCCAGCACCAGCACTCCGGCCAGTGTGATGCCCACCAGGTTGATCGCCAGTTGCGCCGCGGATTCCACGGCGACGTCCCATTCTCCGACTGACGCGGCCACGACCGCGAAACCCGCGGCGGGCACTGTGGTCACCGAGATGAACACCCCGACCAAGGCGGCGGATTTGGCCGACACCAACGACAGCATGCCTGCCGCGCCGGCCAGCAGCGCGACGACGAACGACAGCGGGCCGACCTGAAAGATGAAATCGACATCGGTGAGTTGGCGGGTGCTGCCCAGCTTGATCCAGCCCAGCGCCTCGCCTGCGAGCACGAACCCCGCGGTGGCGGCCATGGCGACCGGGAAACCGACCAGCAGCGCCAGTGACGCACGGCGGGCCAGGTCCAGCCTGCGTCGCACCAGCGCCACCGCCAGGGCGGCCAACGGGCCGAACTCCGGGCCGACGACCATGGCGCCGACCACCGTGACGGGAGAGTCGGTCACCACGCCGACCGCCGCGATCATGCACGCCAGGCACAGAAACAACAGAAAGGTGATGTTGAGCGTCGACTCTTCGCGAGTGCGGGCCGACAGCTCCTCCCAGACGATCGCGTCCCCCGGGTCGCCGTCAGCCTGCTTCTCGGCGCGGTAGGCAGCGGTGGACACCACGGTGTCCACCAGATCGAGCGTGATGGCGCCGCGGTGGTGCAAGTCCAGTGCTTTGAGGTCGTCGATGACGTCGTTGGCGCATTCCCGCGCGATGTCGGCGGAGATCTCGTCGCCGGGCGGGTCCAGCGCCGCCCCCTGATGCACCACCAGGTGCGTCACCCCGACCTGCCGCTGCAGGATAGCCAACACGTCGTCACGAAGGTCGACCGGCGCGATCACCCGCAGATGCAGCACAACCGCGAGACTACTTCCCCAGGGGTGCAAGAATCTTCGTTGTGGATCGGCCCAAGCCGCGGTGGATACCCGCCCGTCTGTGGCCCTGGCTCAGCAACCGCTGGGTTCAGGCCGTGCTCGTGATCGCGCTGTTCGCCGTACTGGGCGTGGTTTTCATGTTGACCTCGGACCGCAAGGACAGCGACTACTGGGCCGGCTACGCCAACGGGCAGCGGTGGGTCGACGCCGGCGGCTACCAGGCGCACGAGGAGTCGATCGCGGCCTACTGCGCGGGCCAGGCCGCCCAGCACGCCGCAAGTTACCAGCGCGGCTGCGTGGACGGCGCGCACAACGCCATGCACTGACTCGGACCCCTCCGAAAGCGGTTGGCTACTGCTGAGATTGGGCCGGAATCGACTCGGTGTTCGCCGCCCTGGCCGCTGGATTGGGCCACGGGCTCGGCACCGGACGTGGACGCACCCGCTGCGGCCACCAGAACCACCGGCCCAACAGGGCGGCGATCGACGGCGTCATGAACGACCGGATCACCAGCGTGTCGACCAGCAGGCCCATGCCGATGGTCGTGCCGACCTGGGCGATGACCGTCAACTCGCTGAAGGCCATGGCCGCCATCGTCACCGCGAACACCAGGCCCGCGGAGGTGACCACCGAACCGCTGCCGCCCATCGCGCGGATGATGCCTGTCTTCAGCCCGGCCGGGATCTCCTCCTTGAGGCGCGCCACCAGCAACAGGTTGTAGTCGGAACCGACCGCGAGCAGGATGACGATCGCCATCACCATCACCATCCAGTGCAGCGGACGGCCAATCAGGTCCTGCCAGATCAACACCGACAAACCGAATGACGTGCCCAGCGACAACGCCACCGTGCCGACGATCACCGCGGAGGCCACCACGGCTCGGGTGATGATCAGCATGATGATGAAGATCAGGCACAACGCGGCCAACCCGGCAATCATCAAGTCGTAGTCGGCGCTGTCCTGCATGTCCTTGAAGCTGGCCGCGGTACCGGCCAGATAGATCTTGGAGCCCTCCAGCGGGGTGCCCTTGATCGCCTCGAACGCCGCGTTCTTGATCGGGTCGATATGGCTGAGGCCCTCCGGCGACATCGGATCACCCTCGTGAGAGATGATGAACCGCACCGCTTTTCCGTCCGGCGACAAGAACATCTTCATGCCGCGCTTGAAGTCCGGATTGTCGAACGCCTCCGGCGGGAGGTAGAACGAGTCGTCGTTCTTGGCCTCGTCGAACGCCTTGCCCATCGCGCTCTGGTTTTCCTGCATCGCCGCGATCTGGTCCTGCTGACCGGACTGGGTGCTCTGCAGGGTGAGCTGCATGGTCCGCATCGAGCGCATCGTGTCGATCATCGGCGGCATCAGGGTGCGCATCTGGGCCGTCAACAGGTCCAGCTTGTGCAGATCCGGTACCAGGACCTGGAAGTCGTCGGTCATGGTGTCGATACCGTCGAGGGTGTCGAAGACCGACCGGATCGAGTTGCACACCGGGATGTCGAAGCAGTGCGGTTCCCAGTAGAAGTAGTTGCGGATCGGCCGGAAGAAGTCGTCGAAGTCAGCGATGTGGTTACGCAACGTCTGGATGTCGGCCAACGTCAGGTCCATCTTGCCGACCATGCTGTGAGTCACGGCGTTGAGCTGTCCGAGCAGGTCGTACATCTTCGTCATCTGATTGATGGAGACGTTCATGTCGTCGCCCATCTTCAGCATGTCCTTCATCCGGTCCTGCATGTAGGACTGGTTCAGCGTCTGCGTGGTGCCTTGCATACCGAGCAGGAACGGGATCGAGCTGTGCTCGATCGGGGTGCCCAGCGGCCGGGTGATGGTCTGCACCCGCCCGATGCCCGGGGTGTGGAAGATGGCCTTGGCGACCCGGTCGATCACCAGGAAGTCGGCGGAATTGCGCAGGTCGTGATCGCTCTGCAGCATCAACAGCTCGGGGCTCAGACGGGACTCCGGGAAGTGCCGCTCGGCAGCCGCGAAACCCTCGCTGGCCGGGATGTCGGCAGGCAGGTAGTGCCGGTCGTTGTAGTCGGTCCGGTAGCCGGGCAGCGCAAGCAGCCCGATCAGGCAGACGAAGGTCGTCGCCACCAGGATCGGACCCGGCCAGCGGACGACGGCGGTGCCGATGCGTCGCCAGAAGCGTTCACGTGACGCAGCTTTGGGCTCCAGCAGGCCGAAGCGGCTGGCCGCGGTGACGACGGCGGGACCGAGTGTCATCGCGGCGGAAACGACCACCACCATGCCGACGAAGAGCGGAACACCCATCGACTGGAACATCGGGCTTCGGGTGAAATGCAGACAGAACAACGCGCCGGCAATCGTCATGCCGGACCCGACGATCACGTGTCCGGTGCCGTGATACATCTCGTAATAGGCCGACTCTTTGTCGGCGCCCTTGCTGCGCGCCTCCTGATAGCGGCCGAACAGGAAGATGACGTAGTCGGTGCCGGCCGCGATCGCGACCATCACCAGCAGGTTGACCGCGAACGTCGACAGCCCGATCAAGTGGTGATAACCCAGGAAGGCCACCACGCCGCGGGCCGCCCCCAGTTCGAGGAACACCATCACCAAGGCGATCAGCACCGTGACGATCGAGCGGTAGACGACCAGCAGCATCACCGTGATGACGCCGAACGTCAGGCCGGTGATGATCTTGAGGCTGCGGTCACCGGCGATGTGGGTGTCGTTGATCAGCGCCGACGACCCGGCCACATAGGCCTTGATCCCCGCCGGCGCGGGCACGCTTTCGACGATCTTCTTGACGGCCTCGACCGACTCGTTGGCGATGCCCTCGCCCATGTTGCCGACCAGGTAGGCCTGCACGTAGGCGGACTTTCCGTCGGCGCTCTGCGAGCCGGCCGCGGTCAGCGGGTCACTCCAGAAGTCCTGAATGTGCTCGACGTGCGCCTTGTCGGCCTCGAGTTTCTTGACGATCTCGTTGTAGTACTGGTGCGCGGAGTCGCCGAGTGGCTGATCGCCTTCCAGCACGATCATCACCGAGGTGTTCGATTTGAACTCATGAAACGTCGTGCCGATCGTGCTCATCGCGACCGACGACGGCGCATCCATCGCCGTCATCGGTACCGACTGCATCTGACCGACGACCTCGATCTGCGGCACCACGATGTTGGTGATGATGGTCAGCGCCAGCCAGCCCAGGATGATCGGAACCGACAACCAGCGGACCCACTGCGCGATGTGGGGCCGCTTACCGGGCCCAGCCTCGGGCTTTTCGTCCTTGTTGAGCAGGATCATGCGGACTTGACCAGGCAGAAGGTCTGCGCGTTCACCCCGGTGTTGGTCTTCTCGTCCTTGAGCTCGCCATTGACGGTGATCCGGCAACCGATGGTGTCACTGTCGCCCTGGGCGACGATGTTGGCCGAAGCGGCCGGCGCAGTGGTCGTCAAAGTGATCGACCACGGAAGCGTGACGTCACGCACGATCTGCGGCTGGGCGTCGAGGTCGAGGTAGTTGATGGTCGCAACGGCTCCCGGGGGGCCGTAGATCTCGTAGACCACGGTCTTCGGGTTGAACGGCTTGGTGTCATTGGCCAAGCCGCTTCCGGGCCTGGTCGTCTCGGTCTTGCCGAACACTCCGTGCAGGCGGAAAACGCCGAAGGCGGCGATGGCGATCACCAGAAGGATCACGATCGGCAGCCATACCTTGCGCAGGAGCTGCAGCGGCCCGCGACGCTTGGTGCGATGACCTGCGGGTTGAGTCTTCTGCGTGTCGAGGTCGGCCGGTGCGTCGTCCGCCGGCGCGCCCGAGGCGGCATAGGTCTGGCTTTCCAGCGTCACGACCGGACCCCCTTCTGGCCTCGCAGATCAGCCTGTCGATTCACCGCGGCCCCATTTAGCACCGCTACATAGTAGGACTAACGGATCTTGTCAGCATAACCCGTGTGATCAGCCTCATGGGCCGCCCGAGTTTCTGACAGGTGTCACAACCGATGCGGTTACTCGATGGTGGCAGAGAGCCCGAATTCGCCGAGCACCTTACCTACCGAGGCCTTCAACAGGTCTTTGCTGTTCGGGCCACCGGGACGCCACGCCGAAACCGAGAGCGACACCTCACCGTTGACCTGACCCGACGCCAGGAACAACGTGCCGCCGAGCCGGTCGAGGATGTCCGCGGTGATCCGCGACTCCAGCTGACGCACGACGATGTGGTCGGCGTCGGTGCCGTCGGGCCGGTTCACCGCCGGGTCCAGCTTGCCGAGGTTGGAACAGCCGATCGGCGCGCCGGCTCCGAGCGCCATCCCCTCCAGTCGGCGCGCCAGTCCGGGCGGGATCAGCGGTGCCAGTGCCACCGGACCCAGCAGCTCGAAGCGGCTCTCCGACAGCGCGGCCAGGTTCTTCTTCAGTTCGGCACGCACATCACGCAGCGTCTGCGTGACGTTGGCGGGATCGATGCTCACCGTCATCCCGGTCAGCGCGTTGGCCCGGGTGTCACCCTCGGTACGTTCGCTGACCGGGAACTGCAGCCGGACCCGACCGGTGTCGTCGACCCGACCCTGCTCCTGGCCCAGCTTCGCGGCGATTCCGGCGAACAACGAATTGCTGGTTCCACCAAGGCTTTCCATACGCTCTTGCCACTGATTCTCGTCGATGTAGGCGACCAGCGCAGGCACGGTGACAAGGCGGCTTTCGTCGATCTTGGCCGGCGCAGGCGCTGACCGTCCGGCCGACGAGGTCAGTTCATCACGGTTGTTGCGGGCCAGCTTCACCGCGGCACCGATCGCCTTGGCGAAGTCGGGCACCGCACGCACCAGCCCCGCGGCGTCTTCGCGCAGTGCCTGCCCGCGGGTACGGGCGTGGGGCTGGGGGTAGCCGAGGTCCCAGGTCTCGCCGCGGGCCGCCTGGTTGATGGCCAGGGTGATCGCCAGCCCGTCGCAGATCGAATGTGAGGCGATCAGCGTGATGACTGCCCCACCCTCGGTGAACGGCTGCACGGCCAGCCGCCAGGACGGACCGTCCTCGGGATCGATCGGGACGCGAATCTGCTCGTCGAGCCAGTCCAGCGCCTCGGCACGTGGGCGGGCGGCCGCCGCGACGTCGATGTCGGCCGGACCGGTCCACGCGACCCAGTGGTCGCGGCCGAACGGCAGCGGCGAGCGTTCGATCCGCCGTCCCAACAGGCCGCGGCCCAGGTTGTGGTGGAAGCGCCGCAGCCCGTCGAAGTCGACCGGGTGCTCATAGATCCAGGCGTACTGGGCCAGCGGTCCGCGACCGAGCGCCCGCAGTCCGAGGAAGGATCCTTGATCGATGTACGCCAGCGTGGAGTCCACACCGGCCATCGTAGGCGGGAGCGGTCTCACCGCTGCGTAGGCGCGGCGCCTTTCTGCTTGAGCTCCACGCCCAGTTCCTCAGGAGGCACGAGATGCCCCTGTGCGCAACGGATTTCGACGGTCGCGTCCGCGCCGCAGTCGAGGTGCGTCAGCCGCAGTCGGGTGTCTTGGGCGAGATGGCGCCGCCCCCACTCGAACATCGCCCACACCACCGGCATGAGCTCGGTGCCCGACTCGGTGAGCACGTACTCGTCGCGCACCCGCTGCCCCGGCTCGCGGTATGGCCGCCTGGTCAGCAGGCCGGCGTCGACGAGTTCGGCGAGCCGCGCCGACGTGGCGGCCTTGGTGATGCCCACCCGCCGCGCGAAGTCGTCGAATCGGGTGGTGCCGTAGTAGGCCTCCCGGAGGATCAGCATCGCCGACTTGGTTCCGATGACCGCCATGGTCTTTTCGATCGGGCATTTGCCGACCGCCGACCAGGTGTCGCGGTCGGCAAGGGGTCCCTGCAGCAGTGTCACGTAAGTCACTCCATTTCTGAGTTGTTTTCACTATACCTAGGTGTTATAGCTGGGTATAGAGAGCAGTACTCAGCGAGGAGTTCAGGAGGACAACATGGCCGGTTACTCAGGGCGGGACGCCGTCATCGTGGGGGCGGTCCGCACGCCGATCGGCAAGGGCAAGCCCGGCGGCGCGTTGCACGGCGTGCTTCCCGCCGATCTGCTGGCGCACAGCCTCTCCGAGCTGGTCGCACGAACCGGTGTCGACCCCGCAGAGATCGACGACGTCATCGCGGGCGCGGTGACGCAGGCCGGCGACCAGGCGGTCAATATCGCGCGAAACGCGCTGCTGGGTGCGGGCTTTCCGGAGTCGGTGCCCGGGACGACCGTCGACAGGCAGTGCGGTTCGAGCCAGCAGGCGATCTCGTTCGCCGCGCAGGGCGTCATCGCAGGTGCCTACGACGTGGTGATCGCCGGCGGCGTGGAGTCGATGAGCCGGGTACCGATGGGTTCGTCGGTGCTACCGGGCAGCGATCCGTTCGGCACCCGGTTCGCCGAACGCTATTCGGACGGACTGGTGCCGCAGGGCATCAGCGCGGAGCTGATCGCCGCACGTTGGGGGTTGTCACGCACCGAGCTCGACGAGTTCTCGGCCGCCAGCCACGAGAAGGCCGCGCAAGCCACCAAGGACGGGTTGTTCGACAACGAGCTGGCGCCGATCGCGGGCCTGCAGACCGACGAGATCATCCGTCCCGGAACGACGGTGGAGACGCTGGCCGGATTGAAGCCGGCGTTCTACAACGAGGCGTATGCCGCGCGCTTCCCGCAGATCAACTGGGAGATCACGCCGGGCAACTCCTCACCGCTGTCCGACGGCAGTGCCGCGGTGTTGATCACCACGTCGGAGGTCGCCCGCCGGCACGGCTGGAAACCGCTGGCGCGCACCCACACCACCACCGTGGTGGGCTCGGATCCGCTGTACATGCTGACCGGCGTCATCCCCGCGACGGAGAAAGTGCTGGCGCGCGCGGGTCTGACGTTGGCCGATATCGACCTCTTCGAGGTGAACGAGGCGTTCGCCCCGGTGGTGTTGAGCTGGGCCCGCGATACCGGAGCCGACCTGCTGAAGACCAACGTCAACGGCGGCGCGATCGCGATCGGCCACCCGCTGGGCGCCAGCGGCGCGCGGATCATGACGACGCTCGTCAATGCTCTGGAGCAGCGGGGTGGGCGCTACGGCCTGCAGACCATGTGCGAGGGCGGCGGTATGGCCAACGCCACGATCATCGAGCGACTCTGACGTGGCGACCGAGACCCGCTTCGGCGGGGTTCGGGTGCGATACGACAGCACCAAGAGCTATCCCGACCTGGTTGCCGCGCTGCTCGCCGACATCGGCGAGCAGCCGGTGCCGATCGGTGAGATCGGGACCACCAGCGATGACTGGCAGTCATATCAGGCCCGAGTCGAAAAGTACGTCGGGCCAAGCGGATTCATGTTGTTCGCACTGCTCGACCACGGTGCCTGGATCACCAAAGCAGGCATCGGGCGCAAGGTGTTGCGGGTGATCCTCGGCAACCCGCTGATCGCGATCACGATGATTCGCCATGACGTGACCGCGGGCCTGTTCGCCCCGGTCGAGTTGTTGGTCCTCGACGAAGACGGCGGCAGCAGCCTGACCTACGTGAAGCCGTCGTCGCTGATGGTCGTGGAGCCGAACCCGGAGCTGCTCGAGGCAGCCGAGGCACTCGACACAAAATTGGCGGACTTGGCCGCGAAGGTTACCCGCGAAGGACCCGCTGACTGCTGATACCCGGGTTCGATGCGTATGGCGGGCTCGCCGACCATGTCCGTCGATCCGCAGCGGATCGACGACGCCGTTTCCACAGCAGTGCCAGCAATACGACGACCGCGGTCGACGCCGCGACACCCTTCCACGCTGTCTGTTTGCCGCAGCGCTTCGACAGGTGCGTGGAAACCTCGCCTTCCGGTCGACCCGGTTCAGCGGCACGGGACTCCTGATTCGGCGAAGCGCTCGGGTTCCCGGCGCCGCCATCGCGGGGCGCGCGGGGGTTATCGCCACCCTGCACCGGCGGCGACGAATCATCGCCGGCCGGAGGCCATGGATACGTCCAATTGCTATGGGCGGCTGCTTCCTCGGCCGCTTCTGTTTCGGCCTGCCGCTGCTGCCGCTCCTGCGGATCCGGTCCCACTTCAGCCCTCCTCTGTCCGTGCCGCGATTGATCGCGACCCTTGGTGTGCTGGGCCGACACCTTCTGGCCGGAACTCGCAGTGTCCTCAGGCGATCCGGCGCGACTTTCGGCGTGCAGCACCGGAAATCGCGCCCGATCGCGCCGTCAGGCGCGGGTGAGCTCGAACAGTGGGATGACCCGGCTGGTCTTGGACTGGTATTCCCCGAATCCGGGCGCTTCCGCAACGATCTTCGGGTACAGCTCGTTGCGTTCCTCGAGCGGTAGCTCGCGAACAGTCACGTCGTAGGCGTCGGTGCCGACCTCGATGTGCGCCCGCGGGTTGGCCCGCAGGTTGTGCACCCAGTCCGGGTTGGTGTCGGCGCCGGCCTTCGAGCCGATGATGATGAGCTTGCCGTCAACTGTGAAATAAGCCAGCGGCGCCAGCCGCGGCTGGCCGGACGTCGCGCCGGTGGTGTGCAGGAGCAGCAGCGGGCGGCCTTCGAACGGTCCGCCGACGACTCCGGCGTTGGACCGGAACTCTTCGACGATGCCCTTGTTGAATTCGTTCATGTATGCGGCATCAGGTGTATCGGTCATGGCTTGTCCAGCTTCTCGGGTTTGAAATCTATTCCGGATTCCTTGCGCTGTTGCGCGGTGATCGGCGCAGGCGCATCGGTCAGCGGGTCGACGCCACCGCCGGACTTCGGGAACGCGATCACCTCCCGAATCGAATCGACCCCAGCCAGCAGCGCCACGATGCGATCCCAGCCGAACGCGATTCCACCGTGCGGCGGTGCGCCAAAGGTAAAGGCGTCCAAGAGGAATCCGAACTTCTCGCGGGCTTCGTCGTGATCGATGCCCATCATCGCGAACACCCGCTCCTGCACGTCGCGCCGATGGATACGGATCGACCCGCCGCCGATCTCGTTGCCGTTGCAGACGATGTCGTAGGCGTTGGCCAGCGCTGAACCTGGATCGGTGTCGAAGGTCGCCTCCGACTCCGGCATCGGCGCGGTGAACGCGTGGTGCACCGCGGTCCAGTTGCCCGACCCCACCGCAACGTCGCCGGCTGCGGTGGCGTCGTCGGCCGGTTCGAACAACGGCCACTTGACGATCCAGGTGAAGGCCCACGCGTCGGGGTCGATGAGGTCCAACCGTTTGGCGATCTCGATGCGCGTCGCCCCGAGCAGGGAACGGGCGCCCTTGGGGGTCCCGGCCGCAAAGAACACGCAGTCGCCCGGTGCGGCACCGACGTGGGCGGCCAACCCCGCGCGTTCGGTGTCGGACAGGTTCTTGGCGACCGGGCCGCTCAGCTCGCCGTCCTCACCGACCAGGACGTACGCCAAGCCCTTGTGACCGCGCTGCTTGGCGAACTCTTGCCAGCCGTCGAGCGTGCGGCGCGGCTGCGACGCACCGCCGGCCATGACCACGGCACCGACGTAGGGCGCCTGGAACACCCGGAACGGCGTGTCCTTGAAGTACTCGGTGCACTCGACGAGTTCGACGGCGAACCGCAGATCGGGCTTGTCGGTACCGAATCGGCCCATCGCCTCGTCGTAACACATCCGCGGGATCGGCGTCGGGAGGTCGTAGCCGATCGTGGACCACACGACCCTCAGCACTTCTTCGGAGACCGCGATGACGTCGTCGGCGTCCACGAAGCTCATCTCCATGTCGAGCTGGGTGAACTCCGGCTGGCGATCGGCGCGGAAATCCTCGTCGCGGTAGCACCGTGCGATCTGGTAGTAGCGCTCCATGCCCGCGACCATCAGCAGCTGCTTGAACAGCTGGGGGCTCTGCGGGAGCGCGTAGAACGAACCGGGCTGCAGCCGGGCAGGCACCAGGAAGTCGCGCGCCCCCTCGGGAGTCGACCGGGTCAGCGTCGGGGTCTCGATCTCGATGAAGTCGTGGGCGGCCAGCACCGAGCGCGCGGCCGCATTCACCTTGGAGCGCAACCGGATTGCGTCACCGGGACCACCGTGCCTGCGCATGTCGAGATAGCGGTATTTGAGCCGGGCTTCCTCCCCGGCCTGCTCGTCGAGTTGGAACGGCAACGGGGCGCTCTCGCCCAGCACCGTCAGGGCCGTCGCGTTGACTTCGATCTCGCCGGTGGGGATTTCGGCGTTGGCGTTGCCCTCGGGGCGGATACCGACCACGCCCTCGACGGCGACACAGAACTCGGCGCGCAACCGGTGCGCCTGCGCCAGCACGTCGGCATCGTGGAACACCACCTGAGCAACGCCGGACGAGTCGCGCAGATCGATGAAGATGACGCCGCCGTGGTCGCGCCGGGTGGACACCCAGCCCGCCAGCGTGACCGTCTGTCCGGCGTCGGAGGCCCGCAACGAACCGGCGGCGTGACTGCGCAGCACTGAAACTCCTGAAATCGAGAAACGGATGGAAAAGAAAACGAGGGTTCAGTCTATGAGGTGGGCCCGACCGGACATACGTCACCTCGATGTATGGTCTCCCCCGGAGGTAGCCCCGATGACCACGATGTATCCCTGCGAGCGCGTCGATCTGACGTTCATTCGCGACGCGAAGTTCCGCTTCTCCAACAGCGTGGACCTCGCCATCACACCCGAGCAACTGTTCGAGGTCCTCTCCGACGCCGAGTCCTGGCCGCAGTGGGCCAAGGTCATCACCGGGGTCACCTGGACCAGCCCCAAGCCGTACGGCATCGGCACCACCCGCACGGTGAACATGCTCGGCGGGCTGGTGGGCGACGAGGAGTTCCTGGCCTGGGAGCCCTACAGCTACCTGGCATTTCGGTTCAACACCTGCTCGAACAAGGCGGTGGCCGCCTTCGCCGAGGAGTACCGCGTGGACGAGACGCCGGGCGGCTGCCGCCTGACGTGGACCGTGGCGCAGAAGGCGAACGGGCCTGCCCGGTTCGGACTGATCGTCGGCGGGCCGCTGATGAATCTGTCGTTCCGGTGGTTCCTGGCCAATCTGCGCCGCTACACCGACAAGCGGTTCCGCTAGTACAACCCGGCCCACGCCTGTCTGCGCAGCGCGTCGGGGTCGTCGACCGAGACGTCCCTGCTGGAGCGGATGACGCGGGTGGCCCGTCGCGTGGGGTCGTACCGTGGCCAATCTTCCAGTTCGCCATGGGTGGCGAAGTTCAGCCAGGTGCGCTGCATCCGGCGACCCACCGCGGGCTGCACGCGACGGCCGAGCGGATGGATCTTGCGGCCCAGATATGACCCGTAGCTGTGCTGGATGTGCACGATCTCACTGCCGTGGGTGGCGCCGAGGCCCAGCATCCGCAGCGTCCACGTGGTGTGGTCGAACCGGTACACGTGGGTGGTGGCGTGCGGGCTGTAGGCGTCGGCAAAGGCCCACGTCGGGGCGCCGAACATGACGTCGGACCCCACCGCGATCTGTGCCCGCCGCCGCGGATAGTCCGGATAACCGGCCAGCACGCGGTTCCGGGCGTCCGGCGCGACCCTGTCGAAGTAGGCGTCGATCCCGTCGGCAGTGGTCGGCAGCATGGGCGGTTTGGACCACGCGAACATCGACGCCTCGTGGCTGTTGGTCCCCACGATCAGCGGCACCGGATTGACCTCACCGGCCCGCGCCGCGTCGATCGGATGCCTGGGCAACAGGTCCACGCCGTAGGTGAGGCCGTAGGCCAGCGTCGGGGTGGCCTCGGCGCTGCGGCGCTGCATCTCCCCCGCGGCCCGGCGCAGCACCCGCTGCGGCAGCACCGGGAACGCGGCGGGATCGGCGCCGACGAGGTCGACGAAGTCGTGGGCGCGCTTGGCCCGGGTCGCCCGGTCGGCGATGAGCGGCAACGCCGGGCTCTGGGCGATCGCACGGGCGAACAACCCCTCGCCCGCCGGGCTGGCCAGCAGGGCCAGCACCGAGGTCGCGCCGGCCGACTCGCCGAAGATCGTGACGCGCTGAGGGTCTCCGCCGAAGGCGGCGATGTTGTCCTGCACCCAGCGCAGCGCCGCGATCTGGTCGCGCAGGCACAGGTTGTCGGCGAATCCGGCACCGAGGTCGCCGAGTTCGAAACCCCCGAACACGCCGAGCCGATAGGTCACGTTGACCACCACCACGTCCCCGTTGGCGGCCAGCCGGGACCCGTTGTAGAGCTGCAGTTGTCCCGCGCCGTAGACGAAGGCGCCGCCCGGGATCCAGACCATGACGGGCAACGGGGTATCGGTGGCCGGCGCCCAGATCGTCAGGGTCAGGCAGGCTTCGTCGCGGATCTTCGGGTCGTCGCGGCCACCGCCGACGAACGAGCGGCCCTGCGGCGGCACGGGTCCGTGCTCGACGGCGTCGCGGACCCCGGCCCATGGTTGCACGGGGGCCGGAGCACGAAAACGACGCTCCCCGATGGGTTGTTCGGCATAGGGAATGCCGCGCCAAACCCGCACACCACTTTCGGTGGTGCCCCGCAACGCACCGAGGGTGGTGTAGGCCACGGTCGACGGATCCGCGACGACGGTCACGACGAAATCGTAGTGTGGCAAGGTGAACGCGGTGGGTAACCGCACCTCAAGTACCGATCTCGAGGAGTGCTGATGACCTTTAACGAGGGAATGCAGATCGACACCAGCACCACCTCGACCGGTGGTGGCGGCGGTCGGGGCATCGCGATCGGCGGTGGCCTCGGCGGCCTGGTGGTGGTGCTGCTCGCGGTGTTCCTCGGTATCGACCCAAGCCAGGTGACCACTCCGCAGCAGACCCTGCCGCCCGGCGCCGAGCAGTCGGGCTACGACTTGAGCAAGTGCAAGACGGGCGCCGACGCCAACTCCTACGTCGAATGCCGCGTGGTGGCCACCGGCAACTCGGTCGACGGCGTGTGGAGCGACCTGCTCAAGGGCTACACCCGGCCCAGGATGATGCTGTTCAAGAATCAAGTGCAGACCGGGTGCGGACCGGCGACCAGTGATGTCGGGCCGTTCTACTGCCCGGTGGACAAGACCGCGTACTTCGACACCGACTTCTTCGACGTTCTGAAGACCCAATTCGGTTCCAGCGGTGGACCGTTGGCGCAGGAGTACGTGGTGGCCCACGAGTACGGCCACCACGTTCAGGATCTACTCGGCGTGCTCGGCCGCGCCCAGCAGGGGGCGCAGGGCGCCACCGGCGGCAGTGTGCGCACCGAGCTGCAGGCCGATTGCTACGCCGGCGTGTGGGCGCACTACGCGGCCATCACCAAGCAGCCCGGCACCGACGTCACCTATCTGGAACCGTTGACCGATAAGGACATTGCCGACGCGCTGTCGGCCGCGGCATCGGTCGGTGACGACCGGATCCAGAAGCAGGCCACCGGGCGGGTCAATCCCGAACAGTGGACCCACGGTTCGTCGGCCGAACGGCAGAAGTGGTTCACCACCGGCTATCAGACCGGCGATCCCAAGCAGTGCGATACGTTCAAGGCCGCCGATCTGGGCTAGGAAGTTCGGCGCTGACCTCGGCCCGCTCGGCATCGAAGCTGAAATAGCCGGCGATCGGCCGGGTTTCGGGCAACGGCTCGTCATAGCTCCACGCGACGTCGTCGACGTCACCGGCGGCCCAGTAGGTCGCATACCCCTTGTAGTTGCAGTAGCTCGACGTGTTCGTGCGCCGCAGCAGAGCGGTGTGCACATGTTCCGGTGCGACGTACAGCCGCGGGGCCAGCGCGGTTTCGAACACGATCACAGTGTCGTCGGTGTCGACCAGCACCTCGCCTGCGACCAGCACCCGTAGCCGCCGCTTGGTGGGCAGGCAGTCCACCCGGTGGTACGGGTTCGGCGGATAGTGCACCAGGGTTCTGCCCTCCTCCACCCAAGTGTCGACGGCGTCCCACGGCACCCGAACATATCCGGGTGCCTCGGGTTCGGGTTCGGTTGGCAGATCGGCTGTTTCACCCTCGGGGAAGGCATAGCTCAGCGGCACGCCGGCGCGGTGGACCAGCAGCGCGTTCTCGGTGTCGATCACGGTCTGCCCGGCGCGCACTGCCTGCACCCGGCGCAGGTGCGGCTCGACGTAGACGATCGGGGTGCCCACCGGCGCGGAGAACCAGCCGGCCCGGTCCGGACCGAGCGGGCCGCGGCCGGCGACCAGACTCATCGCAGCGCTAGATCCGGGCTTCGGCGGCGATCGCGTTGTCGGAGGTCCGCAGCGGCCGGATCAACGCGTCCTGGGTGAAGGACGCGATCAGCTCTCCGTCCTCGGTGTGCACCGCACCGCGGATGTAGGACATGCCGGCACCGACCTGGGTGCTCTCGTGGGTGTAGAGCAGCCAACCGGTCCAGCTGACCGGCTCGTGGAAGCTGACCGTGACCGTCATAGGCGCGGTCGACACCGTGAAGTGCGACTGTGCGGTGCCGATCCCCTCGTGCGCCCGCATGGTCGTCGAGATGCCGAGATGCCCGGTGAAGTAGGCGATCAGGGCCTTGGCCAGATCGTCGCGCGACGGGATGGGGTCGTAGTGCAGCCACGCGTAGACCTCCGGCGGCCCCACCTCGTCCGGGCTGTTGATGTCGATGACGTCGACGAGCTTGACTTGCCTTCCGTCCATGGGCATTTCGCACACATTGGCCTCACCGGGTCCGGCCACCTGCGGACGCGGCAGGTGGTGGCGGATCACGTCGGCGGTGGGCACATCGGCCAGCACGGTGAACGTCATGCAGCGCTTGTCGTTCTGCGACGCGGTGATGATCGCCGAGGCCGTCGAACGCCCCTCGGAGACGACGTCGATGTCGAGGATGACCGGCGGCCCTACCAGGACCGCGCGGGCGAAGACACTGTGCACCGAGCGAATCGACTTGCCGCCGAACCGTTTTGCTGCCGCCACGATCACCTGCGCCAGTACCTGGGTGCCCTCGACGACCTGCCGTTCGTCGGCGTCGGCGATGCCGGTCGGGGCGATGTAGCGATCCTGGCTCTCAGCTTCGACGTCGAAGAGTTCGAGTAGCCGCGCCACCGTCCACGGGTTCGCAGTGGCTTCCCCGGAATTCGCAGTCATGTGTTCCTCACCTTGTCGCATTCCAGACGGTAACGTCATTCTCGTCACTGTAACCCGACCGATAAGCTGACCCGATGGCCAAGGCCAACGAACGATCGCCCGAGGCGGTGCGCGCCGATCCAGACTCCCGGGAGAGCCGCTTCATGCGCTCAGCCCTGTCGATCCTGGCCGAAACGGGCCGCACCGACTTCACCGTCCTCGAGGTCGTCGAACGCTCAAAGACATCGTTGCGATCGTTCTACCAGCACTTTTCCACCAAGGATGAGCTGCTGCTGGCATTGATCGACACGATCATGGCCGAGTCGACCAAGCACTGGCGCACCGAGACCGACGCACTGCCTGCCGCCGAAGCGATGCGCGTGCTGATCGACCGGATCTGTACGCCGGCCGAGTCCACCAAGCAGGACAGCATCAACAGGGGCCTGACCTACTACAACGACCACCTCGCCGAGTCGCTGCCGCGGGAGTACGCGCGGGTGCTCTCGCCGCTGCACGAGCTGATCGGCGAAATCCTCAACCGCGGTATCGACGAGGGCACCTTCCGGCCCGGCCTCGAAGTGGAGACCACCGCGGCGTTGATCATGCAGGCGGTGCTCGGCGCCATGCGGCTGCGCAGCCTGGGCGCCGAACTCAACGGGGTGCCCATCGACGGCGAGCACATATACGAATTCTGCGTCCGCGGCCTGCTTCCCTGACTCGTCTTCGCTGCTAGACCACCCTTTTTCGACCAACCTGTCGGCCCGCGCACCGTCGTGGTAACGTCATTACCGTTATCGACCAATCAGACTCTCTGGAGGCGGACATGCCCTCGCGCGAGCTTCCCTATCCCGTGTTCGACGCCGACAATCACTTTTACGAGCCGAAAGAAGCGCTGACGCAATTCCTGCCGGACAACCGCAAGGGCGTCATCGACTACATCGACGTCCACGGCCGCACCAAGATCGTGGTCCGCAACACCATCAGCGACTACATCCCCAACCCCACCTTCGAGGTCGTCGCGCGCCCCGGCGCGCAGGAGGACTACTTCAAGCACGGCAGCGGGGGCAAGAGTTTCCGCGAGATCATGGGCAAGCCGATGAAGGCCATCCCCGCGTTCCGCAATCCCGAGGCACGCCTCGAGGTGCTCGACGGGCTGGGCCTGGACTACACGATCATGTTCCCGACCCTGGCCAGCCTGGTCGAAGAGCGGCTCAAGGACGACCCGGACCTGATCCTCGACATCATCCACGCGCTGAACCAGTGGATGTACGAGACGTGGCAGTTCAACTACGAAGGCCGGATCTTCTCCACCCCGGTCATCGATCTGGCCGTCGTCGACCGCGCCCTCGAAGAACTCGACTGGTGTCTGGAGCGTGGCGCCAAGACCGTGCTGGTGCGGCCCGCCCCGGTGCCCGGCTACCGCGGGACCCGCTCGCTGGGCCTTCCCGAGTTCGATCCGTTCTGGGACGCGTGCGTCAAGGCCGGCATCCCGGTGTGTATGCACGCCTCCGACAGTGGCTACGCCGCCTACCTCAACGACTGGGAACCTGCCGACGAGTTCCTGCCGTTCAAGCCGACGGCGTTCCGGATGGTGTCGATGGGCAAGCGGCCGATCGAAGACACCATGGCGGCGCTGGTGTGCCACGGTGCACTGACCCGCAACCCCGATCTGCGCATTCTGTCGATCGAAAACGGCGCGTCGTGGGTGCCTTACCTGTTCTACCAATTCCAAGACGTGTATTCGAAGATGCCGCAGGAGTTTCCCGAAGACCCGATCGAGGCGTTCAAGCGGGCCGTGTACGTGGCGCCGTTCTGGGAGGACGACTTCAAGAAGATGTCGGAGCTGTGCGGTGTCGACCGCATCATCTTCGGTTCGGACTGGCCGCATCCCGAGGGCCTCGCCGATCCGATCAACCTCGTCGACGACCTGCAAGCTCAGGGCCTGACTGAGGAAGAGCAGCGAAAGGTGATGGGCGGCAACCTGGTCGACCTGTTCAAGGTGCCCAACGTCTCGGTCCACAAGCCCGACGTACCTGCGCTTGTCATCGCATGACGGACGTCCACTCCCCCGAACAGATGTTGTTCGCGTCGACGACGCAGGCCTTCCTGGAGAAGGAGGCATCGCTGACCCGGGTGCGTGAACTGCACGCCGCGGACACCTCGTTCGACGGGCAGTGGTGGCAGCGGGCAGCCGAGCTCGGCTGGGCCAGTCTGCTGGTCCCCGAAGAGCTTGGCGGTGGCAGTGTTTCGGGCGATGGCGTGGCCGATCTGGCCTTGGTGGCCGAGCAGATCGGACACAGTGTGGCGCCCGGTCCGCTGCATCCGGTCAGTGTCGTGCTGGCGGGTCTGGTCGAGGCGCCGCAGGGACACGGTGACACCATCGACGCGCTGGTCTCCGGTGAACTGGTGGCGTCGTGGGCGGTCTACGAACCAGGCCTGCCGCAACTGCCGTTGCAGCCCGGTGTCACCGCGACTCGCACCGAGTCCGGTTACCGCATCGATGGGGTGAAGGACCGCGTCGAGGCGGGAGCCGAGGCCGGTGTCTTCCTGGTAGTGGCCGATCTCGACGGTAATCCGCGGCAGTTCCTCGTCCCAGCCGACCGCACCGAGGTCACCGAGCAACGTTGTGTGGACATGGTGAAGCGTTATGCCCGTGTGCAATTCGACGGTGTCGAGATCGACGACCATGCTGTCGTCGGCGATGCGGCGCAGACGCCGTCCATCATCGAGCGGCAGCGGCAGGTCGCGCTGGTGCTGCAGTGTGCCGAGATCGTCGGGATTCTGGACACCGTGCTGGCGATGACGACGCAGTGGATGTTCGACCGCCACAGTTTCGGCAGACCGCTGGCGTCCTATCAGGCGCTGAAGCATCGGCTCGCCGACATGAAAATGTGGTTCGAGGCGTGCCGGGCGACGACGGCGGGCGCGGTGGCTGCGGTGTCACAGCGCTCGGATGACGCCGCCCTCCTGGTCAGCGTCGCCAAAGCCTATGTGGCCGAACGGGCCCCGGTGATGCTGCAGGATTGCGTGCAGCTACACGGCGGTATCGGCGTCACCTGGGAACACGACCTGCACCTGTTCTTGCGCCGTACCGCGTTGTACCGCGCGCTGTACGGTTCGCCGGAGGAGCACCACCGCGCGGTGTACGCGTTGAGCGCCGACCGAAAGGAAGCTTCGGCATGACCGACACCGCGATCTCCACAGCCACTGAATCAGTCGCCGACTTTGCCGTCAGGGCGCGCGCCTGGCTGGCCGAGAACATGCCGACCATCGATCCCGACCATCCGCCATTCTCGGTGCGCGCCGAGCAAGCATCGTGGGATCACGCCAAGGAGCTCCAGAAGCGGTTGTACGCGGGCGGTTTCGCCGGGATCTGTTTTCCTCGGGAATACGGGGGCCTGGGGCTGGATCACGCGTACCAGAAGGCATTCGACGCCGAGTGCCGCGGCTACGAGATGCCGCTGATCCTCAATGTGCCGACGTTCACCATCTGTGCGGCCACCATATTGGATATGGGCACCGAAGCCCAGAAACGCGAACGCATTTCGGCGGCGATCCGCGGCGACGAGATCCTCTGCCAGCTGCTGAGCGAACCCAGCGGGGGCTCGGACCTGGCCGGCGTGATCACGCGTGCCGATCGGCGCGGTGACACGTGGGTGGTCAACGGCGCCAAGACTTGGAGCACCAGCGCCTTCGCCGCCGACTACGGCCTGATGCTGGCCAGGACCGACTGGACGGTGCCCAAACACGAGGGCCTGACCATGTTTCTGGTCCCCCTGGACTCCCCCGGCATCACGATGCGCCGGATCAAAGAGGTCAACGGCAACGAGGAATTCTGCGAAGAATTCTTCGACGGCCTGGAGCTCAGTGATGACGCCGTGGTCGGCGAGGTCAACAAGGGCTGGGAAGTGGCGTCCCGCCAGCTGTTTCACGAACGTCGGGCGGTGGGCGGCGGATCGGAGTTCGCCAGTGGCATCGGCGCGGAGAACGCCAGCGAAATGCCACCCGACCACATCGGCCTGATCGAGCGGACCGGGCAGGCAAACAACCCGGCCGCTCAGGAGCGCGCCGGGCGTGCCCTGGTGCGCCGGTGCGTCAAGGAGCAGCTGATCAACCACGTCGGGCGAGGGATCGGTGACGGCTCGCTTCCGCCCAACGCCGGCACCCTGATTCGACTGTTCCACGCCGAGACCACCGAACTCGAGGTCGACACGGCACTGGCGCTCGCCGGCACCGCTGGTGTCGTCGACGAAGGCGGGGACTTGTCCGAGCTGGCCGACATCGGGGTGCGGTATCTGTCGCGGCAGACCGGCTCACTGGGCGGCGGCAGCAGCGAGATGGCGCGCAACGTGATCGCCGAACGCATCCTGGGGTTCCCCCGTGAACCGGCCGCCGACAAGGGTGTGCCATTCAATCAGGTCAAGCGCGGCCGGACCTAGAAGAGCGTCGGCTGGGGCTCGGGCTGGGCGACCGGTTCGGGCGGGGTGACCGGAGTGAACAATCGGCGATCACCGCCGAGCTTGTATTTGGCGACCAGAGGTGCAGCCCTCTGCCGCAACATGTCTCGGTAATCGGCAGGCAGGTATGCCCCGCGCCGGTACAACTGCCGGTACGGCGCAACCAGTTCGGGATGTGAGCGCGCCAGCCAGCTCATGAACACTCCCCGCGTCGAGCTGCGCAGGTGCAGACCGAACACCGTCACGCCGGTGGCTCCGGCCTGGGCGATCTGCTTGAGCAGGCTGTCGAGATGCTCGGCCGAATCGGTCAGATAGGGCAGCACAGGTGCGACCATCACGTGGCAGTCCAGCCCGGCGTCACGCACAGCAGCGATCAGTGCGAGCCGCGCCTGCGGGGACGGTGTTCCCGGTTCGACGTCGTGGTGCAGATCGGGGTCGCCCACAGCGAGTGAGATCGCGACCGACACCGGAACCTGTTGCGCCGCAGCCGCGATCAGGTCCAGATCACGGCGCAGCAGGGTTCCCTTGGTCAAGATCGACATCGGCGTGCCCGAGTCGGCCAGCGCCGCGATGATGCCCGGCATCAGCCCATAACGACCCTCGGCGCGCTGATACGGGTCGGTGTTGGTGCCCAATGCCACGGTCTCCCGGCGCCAGGACCGCCTGCCCAGCTCCCGCCGCAGGACCTCCACGAGGTTGGTCTTCACCACGATCTCGCGATCGAAATCATCACCCGGATCGAATTCGAGGTACTCGTGCGTGGGCCTGGCGAAGCAGTACCGACAGGCGTGTGCGCAGCCGCGGTAGCCGTTGACCGTGTACGTGAACGGCAACATCGAGGCGGCGGGAATCTTGTTCAGCGCCGATTTACACAGCACCTCGTGGAATGTGATGCCCTCGAACTGCGGAGTGCGGACGCTCCTGACGAACCCGATGCGCTGCAAGCCGGGCAGTGCGCCGTCGTCGACAGCTATCCCCTGGCCGCTCCACCGCATCACTCTATTCGAACGCACGTTCGAGGATCTGTCAATGGGGACCGCGGGAGCGGACACCATGTCGCTTCACCGTGCCTGCGGCCGCGCGCTGGACATGGTGTGCGACCGCCGGGCCCACCCATTCACGAAGGAATCCCCGCAGTTCGTCTGGACCGCGCCGGGGGTGGCCTGGGTCGACGATGAACGACATCAGCACCCGCAACATGAATTCCACCAGACCGTCGAGGGTGGCGCTGTCGAAACCTGCTGCCGCCCAATCGACGTCGAAACGATCGACCATCAAGCGACCGAACGAGCGCGCCGCCTCCGATGTCACGGCGGCGAACACTTCGCCCGAACGCCGCGGCGTGAACACGATGCCGAGATACTTCTCGTGGGGCAGTTGATCCAGGGTGTGGGCGATCGCTTCGGTCACCGCTTCGGCCGGATCGCTGATGCCGGACACGTGCGCCGCCAGCGCCTTGAGGAAGGGCCGCGCCTCGGCGACGGCGGTTGCCATCAGCAGATCCTCGGTGCCAGGGAAATACCGGTAGACCGTCTGCCGCGTCACTCCGAGGTCGCGCGCGACATCGGCGATCCGAATGTCGGCCCCGCGCAGATCGATGGCGTTACGGGCGGCATCGAGGATCCGCTGCACCGCCTCCTCATCACTGCGGGGTGTCTGTCCGCCCCAGCCATGCGTTCTCACCAGCGCTGAATCGCGTCGGTCGCGGCGTCGTCCATGGCTCGACACAGTACCGACCGGTGCGAGTCAGCCGGCCACCTTGCTGCCGTACCAGTGCGTGACGTCGTCGCCGCGTTCGTAGCGTTCGAACCACTCGTCGGCGAATGCCGATATCCGTTCTCCACTCGGGTCGAAGAAGGGATTCTGACTTCGGATGAGCCCGAATATCGCCTTGAGCTTGTCCCTGCGGGCGACATCGGCGAACACGCCGGTGCGGGGTCGCGATCGACCGGTCCATTGCAGGGACCGGTGCAGCTGCACGGGCAGCGTGATCGATCGCGCGTCGATGACGCGATCAGCCTCTGGCACATGGGTATTGACGCCATCGGCATACAGCGGGATCAGTGTCCCGAAGAGGTGACGAAGCAGGCTGGGGACGACACGGAGCCGAAACCACGGCTTGTCGACGACAGCATCGAAGATCACCAGCGCCGAGCTTCGGTGCTCGACCTCCTCGACGATGTGCCACAGGAAAAGCGATGCCAGCCGGTCGTCACCCGCCCCGAACATCACGGCGTCGTTATCCAGCAGAAATCGGAATGAGGGGGTGAACATCGCCTCGAGATTGGCGATGTAGGCCAACCGGTAGGCCAACGACGTGGTCTGGGTCATCTCGTCGTAGCTGGCTTCGATTGCGTCGAACGTCTCCTGGAGCCCCGGGTAGAGCTTGACCAGGGCCGCCACGTGCTGACGGTGAGCGTTGGCGTGCTGGGCTTCTTGACGCAGGAACGCTTGCGCCTCGGTCGCCACGTCGCTGTCGGTGAACAGCGGCCCGGCCTCGCGCACGGCTTGCACGATCATCTTCTCGAAGCAGACCGCGACGAACGAGAACATGTTCATCGCATGGGAGAAGGCGGGATTCTCGGGTTGCCAGATGAAGTCCACGGGGTCGGAGAAATCGAACCGCATCCGTCGCACAGTCAGGTGTGTCATCGCCGACCTCCATCAGACCATACAGATTGTGAAAAAGTATGGTCTGTCTGCCGCGGGTCGTCAACACGCGGCGCAATACGGGTGCTACGCCCAGGACACCGTCGAGTAACGCCCTCCCGCTTCTCTTGAGGTCAACTGCGGAAGGAGAGCTCGTGACCAAGAAATTCCATCTGGGTTGGTTCCTCAACTTCGTCGCCGACGAATGGAACGGCAATTGGGGCGACGGAGGACGCGATTTCACCGGTGAGTTCTACGTGGAGATCGCCAGGGACCTCGAGCGCGCCAAATTCGACTACGTCTTGATCGAGGACAAGCTCATGGTCTCCACCGCCTATGGCGGTTCCATGGAGTTCGACCTCAAGCACGGCGTCAACCCTAAGCACGATCCGGTGCCGCTGGCCGTGCTGATCGCCAGTGCAACAAGCCATCTCGGAATCATCCCGACAATGTCGACAAGCTTCTATCCCCCATATCTGCTCGCCCGGCTGTGCAGCACCGTCGATCACATCGCACGCGGACGCTTCGGTTGGAACGTGGTCACCTCGGCCGAGGACCGGGCGGCGCAGAACTTCGGGATGGACAAGCTCTACGAACATGACGAGCGGTATGCGATGGCCAGCGAGTACCTCGAGGTAGTCACCAAGCTGTGGGAGTCGTGGGAGCCCGACGCCATCGAACGCGACCACATGACCGGGACCTACGCCAACTACAAGAAGGTCCACACCATCGACTTCGAGGGCAAGTACTACAAGAGCCGGGGGCCGCTCAACACCGCCCCGTCCCCGCAGTACCATCCGACCATCGCCCAAGCCGGCGCCTCGCCGCCGGGACGTGAATTGGCTGCCCAGCACGCTGACACCATCGTCGCGCCCGCCAACGGCGCCGAGGCGATGAAGGCCTACCGCGACGACATCCACGCCCGGATGAAGGCCAACGGGCGCGATCCCGCGGACTGCAAGGTGCTCTACCTGGTGTCGCCGATCGTCGCCGACACCCACGAGGAGGCGGTCGCCAAACGTGACCGGTGGTTCAACGACCCGCAGTACATCGAGTACATGCTGGCCGAGATCTCGTCGATCACCGAGATCGACTTCTCACAGTTCGACCTCGACGAGCCCGTACCCAGCGACGTGACGACCAACGGCGAGCGCGGCTCACTGGAGAGCTTCCTGGCCCGCGGCAAGGGAAAAACGTTGCGCCAGATCGTCACCGGTAGTGGACTGACCGCCAACATTCCGTTCATCGGCACACCGGAGTCGGTCGCGGAGGAGATGGGTGCATTGATGGACGAAGTGGGCGGCGACGGCTATCTGATCACCAGCCCGGTGATGCGTCTCAACCGGCGCTACGTCACCGAGATCACCGACGGACTGATCCCCGAGCTTCAGAAACTCGGGCTGACCCGCTCCGAATACACCACCACAATGCTGCGAGACACCCTGCGCGAGTTCTGACATGACGGTGATCGAAACGCTGGGCCACTCTGTGGAGACGGCAGTCACGGACCTACGCGAAGGGCGCATGGTCATCATCGTCGACGCGGACAATCCCAGCGACGACGGTGATCTGATGCTCGCCGCGTCGCACGCCACCACTGAACGAGTGGCGTTCATGATGCGCCACACCGGCGGAATTCTCTGCGTGCCGATGCCATCAACCGAACTCGACCGGCTGCGGTTGCCACCGATGGTCGCGCACAACGAGGATCCGCGGGGCGTCAGCTACGCGGTATCGGTCAACGCCCGCGACGGCGTCACCACCGGCATCTCGGCCGCTGACCGGGCCCGGACGATCTCGCTCCTGGCCGATCCCGCCACAAGCCATGCTGACCTGAGTCGGCCGGGGCAGGTGTTTCCCCTGCGCGCGGCGGACGGCGGCGTCCTGTGCCGCGCCGGGCACACCGAAGCCGCGGTCGATCTGGCACAGTTGGCCGGCCTACCCCCGGTCGCGGTGATCGGCGAGGTCATCGACGACGACGGGGTTGTGGTCCGCGGGCGGGCCATATGGGAGTTCGCCGAACGGCACGGTTTGACCGTCGTCACGATCGCAGACCTGATCACGTATCGGCGCCGCACCGAGCGGTTGGTCGAATTCAAGGCCGCCAGTCGGCTTCCCACGCGCCACGGCGTCTTCCAGGCGCACGGCTTCCGTTCGATACTGGACGGTCGCGAACACATCGCGCTGGTGATGGGCGATGTGGCAGGCAAGAAGCCGTCCCCGACTCTGGTTCGCGTCCACTCCGAGTGTGTGACGGGTGACGTTTTCGATTCCGGCGCCTGCGACTGCAGTCCCTGGCTGGAACAGGCGATGCAGACGATCGCCGCGGAAGGCCGCGGAGTGGTGGTCTATCTTCGCGGCCGAGCCGGCCAGCGCGGCTTTATGCCGCATGATCCCTCCGCCGATGTGCTGGACCCCAGGGAGTACGGACTGGGCGCCCAGATCCTGTCCGATCTCGGTGTGCGACGAATGGTGTTGCTGACCAACAATCCGGTCAAGCGAATCGGGCTGGACGCCTACGGTCTGACCATCTCAGGCACCGTGCGACTGAGTCCTGCCACCACGGGGGCACCCGAAATCTCTGCGGCAGAAGGTTGATGGCCTGCTGATGCGCTGCTCCGTCCCACGACGGTACGGTTCCCGGTGGTTCCTTCCGTTGATGGCCGCCGCCGGCGTGACGATGAGCCTGACCGCGCCCCTGGAAGTGCTGTTCATCAAGGCAAGTTCGGACAGCAGCGCATACATCGGAATTTTCATGCTCGCCGCCGGCCTCGGGGTGATCGTCGTCGACGTCTTCGGCACCCGCTTTGTCCCCGGGCTCGACGCCAGGGCCGCACTCACCGCGGGACTGACCATGTTCGCCGTGGCCACCATCGGGATGGGCGTGGCCGACGGCGGTGTGCTGTTGATGGCCTCGCGAATGCTGCAGGGTCTGGGCGGTGGCGTGGTACTCGGCGCCGGGCTTCAGGCGGCGGTGCGCGTGTACCCACGCGTCCAGACACTCTCTCCCGCAGGGCAATCCGATCCGACCATCGCCCGCTCATTGGCCCGCTTCAACGCAGCATTCCTGTTGGGCGGGGCCGTCGGGTCGCCGGGTGGCTTGCTTGTCGCCGGCATCATCGAGGGACCATTCGGGTATCAGATCGCGTTCGTCGCCGCCGGTGTGCTTGCCCTGCTGGTCGCCGCTGCGTTAGCGGTCGCGCTGCCGGCGTTGGCGGCCCCACCCGGCATCGGTCGACCCGCTGTCGGTCTGCCTCAGTTCACCCGGTCCCCCGGTGGCAGCGCAGCTCTCGTGCTGGCGATGGTCGGTGACTTCCTGCGAGGCGGGGTGCTGTTCACCGCACTACCTTTGGCCGGGGCGGTCCGTCACTACCCGATCAGTTCGATCGCTGTGGCGATCGCTCTGATGTCGGGAGCCGAGATCCTCGTCCTGCAGATCGCCTATCGAATCATCGGACGAGTGGGCGTGGTCGCGGTGTTGGTGACGTCGTTCCTCCTTGGCACGCTGTGCGCGGGCCTCCTCGCAATGGAGCCAAGCACGACAACATATTTCGTCGCTTCGACACTCTTCGGGATCAGCCTGGCCGGAGCCACCGCCAGCCTGCCGGTGCTCGTGGTCGCTCAGGTCGGTGAGTCATCCGCCGGGTTGGCGAAGTTCCGCATCTCGGCCGGCATCGGCATCCTCGCCGGGTCGGTGGGCTGCGCCGTGCTGGCTACGCAGCTCAGCATGCCGGTGCTTTTCCTGGTGATCGCGGCGATTCTGCTCGCCAGCGCACAATTGGCGCATTTTGTGGGAAAGCGCATCTCGACCACGTAACCCGCGCGAATCCGCGCTGCCAGCAACCGGTAACAAACTCCTGATCAAATATCCGCAAGGGACTTTGGACCCCGGCAATTGGGAATCTGGCCCACGGGAAGGGAACCCGAAAGGTGGCAACTCACGATCCGGCGATGTACGGGGCCTGTCGTGCGGGCGTACACCCGCATGGTCAGGTACGCCCCGAGGTCCTCTACCAACGTCAGCGGGCCAGTCCTGACCGGCTGAACAACTCGGCCCGACGCACCTACGATCTGCTTCGGTCCACCCTGGTCAATACCGGGCGCAGCATGCTGCTGGTGGAAAGCGAACTGACCGATGCGCTTTCGGCGAGCCGCAATACCGTGCGGACGGTGCTCCAGCAGCTGGCCCGGGAGGGCTTGGTCGTTCGTGAGCCCAAGAACGGCACACGAGGAACGGAAGCACTGCTCCTACCGATCGACGAATTGGCACCGGTGGCGTCCCGTCGGCTGGAGTGCCGATCGCTGGGGTGCCCGCCGATCGTCCGAGACCGCCTCCGCCTTCCCGCGGGGTGGACGGTGTTGATGATCGAAAGCCTGATGTTCAAAGGAGGTCTACCACTGGGAATTTCGGTGAATTACATCGCACTTCCCGAGGGCACGTCCGTCGACTTCGACGACTCCGACGTCATCCTGATTCTGGAGCAGAAACTGGGCGTCCAGATCGGTGGCAGCCAGTGCACCGTCGGAGCCGTGGCCGCCGATGAGCAGAGCGCAGAGCTGATCGACGTGAAGGTGGGCGCGCCGCTGATCTGGCTGGAGGATGTCATCGAAGACAACACCGGACAACCGCGGGCACTATCGCAATTGCGGTTACGCGGCGACCGAGTCGCCTTCTCCGCCACCGCACGCCGGCCTTCCTAGCGCCAGCCGATTCAGATATCGGCGCCCGAACACGGTAGTGGCGGTCAACGCCACCAAACCCGTCAACGCCGATACCAGCATGGCCTGCTGCGGGCCCAGCACGCTGGACGTGACGCCCAAGATCACCATTCCGGTAGGCAGTGCGGCCCCGATCGTCGTGCTGAGCAGTCCCAGTGCGGCGGTTCGTTCGTGCCCGTCGACCGCTGCGACCGGCAGGGTCGCCTGGGTGGAGCCGAACATCGCCTGTCCGATCCCGGCAACGCCCAGCGCGGCCAGTGTCACGCCCAGCCATGGTGAGGCTGCGACGATACCGAGGCAACACAGGCACAGGGCGACCCCGCCGACGTAGGCCGGCCACGGTCGCCGTATCGGCCGCACCACCAAGCCGCAGGCGATCACCAGTTGCGCCACCCCGGCCGCGGCACCGATCAGCCCGGCCATCGCGGCACCGGCGTTGAGGTGCTCGGCGATCACCGGAACCAGTGGCAGGAAGGCGAAGTAGCACAGGTTGCAGATCACGGTGACGAACAAGACCAGCGCGAGTGTGGGCGATCGGGACAGCAGGTGCCAATCGGTGCCCCGCCGCGCAGGCACCGCGGTCAGCGCCGGCATCGGATATTCCGGCAGGTGCCGTGTCGATATCCAGAACAGCACCACCGAACCCGCCAGCAGCATGGCGGGAATCAGGAATGCCGCGCCGAGGCCGAACACCGAGATCGAGAGCCCGCCCAGTAACGGCCCGAGCATCATGGCGGCAGCCATGCTCGTCACTTCGATGTTGAGCACCCGAGCCGCACCCAGCGGCCCGCCGACCCGGAACAGCAATTCTCGCTGCGCAGTCATGTTCACCATGCCGCCGAAACCGTATGCCAACTCGAACGGGTACACCATCCACAACGGCACCGCTCCGCTGGATACGAACACCGCCATCCCGAACGCGACCGGAAGCAGCAGCACTTGGGTCGCCAAAACCATTGTCCGAGGCTCGATGTCGAATCGTGTCGAGATGTAGGCTCCCACCACCATCGGCGCGAACATCGCTACACCCACGATCTGGTTGGCGATCGGCGGGGCGCCGAGGTGCGTCACCAGATACGTACCCAGGAACAGTCCGTTCCACCGGGTCAGGTGCCACATCCACGAACTCACGAGCAGGGATGGCACCAAGTTCTACAACGCCACCCTCGGGTCGGCCAGCGACTGCAGCAAGTCGATGACGATGTTGGTCACCACATAGAGCACACCCACCACCAGGGTGACCCCCGCGATGGCGTTGAAGTCGGCTTTGTCGATGGCCCTGGAGATGTACAGCCCGATTCCCGGCCTGGCGAAGATCAACTCCACGAGGATGCAATTGCCCACCATCACCGCGAGCTGTAACCCCAACAGCGCCAACACCGGCCCGACGGAGTTACGCAGCGAATGCACCACGAGAACTCGACTCTCCGACAATCCTATTGAGCGCGCGGTTCGGGTGTGATCGGCTCGCATCGTTGCCTCCAGGCTGCTGCGCAACACCCGGCCCACCGCAACCGCCGGTGTCAGCGCAAGGCAGAATGCCGGCAGAACCAGATGGTAGAGATCGTCGGCGAAGATGTCCGGGCGTCCGGCCAGCAGGCTGTCGATCAGCAGGAAATGCGTTGGCCCCGTCGGCGCATCAACGAAGGCGGTCTGGCCGGTGACGGGCAGGATGTTCAGCCAACGATAGAAGACCAACATCCCGAGCAGACAGGCCAAGAAGACCGGCACTGAGGCGCCGGACACCATGACCACCCGCAGCACCCCGGATCCGCGCCAGCCCTGCGCCGTGACAAGCCCCAGCAGAAAGCCGATCACGACGGTGAAGATCATCGCGACGAACAACAGTTCCAGCGTCACCGGTAAGAAGCTGATGAGGTCCGATAGCACCGGCGTTCGGGTGACCGTCGACTGGCCGAGGTCGCCGGTGGCCGCGTTGGTCAGGTAATTCCAAAACTGCACCGGCAGAGGCTGATCGAGCCCCAGTTTGTGGCGGGCTGCCGCATACACCTCTGGTGATGCCTTCGCACCGACCAGCGCGGCGATCGGGTCGACCGGCGCCAGCTTCTGCAGCGAGAACACCGCCAGCACAAGCAGAATCAACACCGGGACCGCACCGAGGAGCCGCCTGGGCAGAACCGCCAGCATCAGCGGTCCCGGATTCGGTCACGGATGGCGTCACCGGCGAAATTGGCCACCACCGCAATGATCGCCACGCCGACGGCGGGCATGATCGGAATCCACCACGCACTGAAGATATAGGTGACGCCTTGTGCACTCATCGAGCCGAGTTCCGGCGCGGGCTGCGGAGCGCCGAGTCCCAAGAAGGACAATCCCGCCACGATCAAGACCAGCGCGGCGATGTCCAGACTCGCCGTGACGATCGTCGCCGGAATCGCACCGGGCAGCAGGTGCCGATACATCAACCGCCACCGGCCGATACCGCCTACCCGGGCCGCCTCCATATGAGGTGACGCACGGAGCCTGCGTACCTCCGCTCGCACGATGCGGGTGTACAGCGGCCACCACACGATGGCAACGCCGATCAATGTGTGGGTGTAGGACCGGCCGAGCGCGGCGACGACGCAAAGCGCCAGGATGGGTCCGGGCAGCGCGAGGAACGCGTCGGTCACCCGCATCAGCACCGTATCGACCCAGCCACCGCACGCGCCGGCGACCAAGCCGACAAGACCCCCGAAGACCGCACCGAAGGCACCCACCACCAGTGCACCCAACCAACTGGACTGCATGCCGACCAGGACTCGGCTGAGGATGTCGCGTCCGACCGTGTCGGTGCCCAGCGGGTTGGCCGCGCTCGGTGGCGCCATCGGCTGGCCCACCACCGCCAGCGGATCGTAGGGCACCAGGTGGCCCGCGAACGCGGCGAGGACGAACATCGCGGCCAATCCGCCGAAGGCGACGTAGTTGGCCACCGAGGTGCCCTGAAAGTACTGCCGAACCCCCAGTCCGAACCGGCTGCCGTACCGCACCAGTGGTGTCGCTACGTAGTATTCGGCGACTGCCATGGAAATCTCCTCGCTCTTGTCGGGCCGGTGCTGATCAGAATTCGCGCAGCGTCTCGCGCAGGGTGGATGTGGTGTAGGACGTACGTGTCAGGCCCAGTCGCTGCAGTTCGGGTACCAGGCCGTCGGTGATCGAGGAGATGTAGTTGCGATTGAGGTCCCAGCCGGGCTTCATGATCAAGAACCCGTCGCCCCCGATCTCTTCCATCGCCTCCCCCATCTTGCGCGCCACCTGCTCGGGTGTTCCGATGAACTCCACTCCGGTGGTGGCCCAGTCGACGGCCAGCTGGCGCAGCGTCTTGGGCCCGGGCGTGCCGTCACCGCGCATGAAATGCTCGAGGGAGCCCCGTTCACCGTTGGTGGTCAACCCTTCTGGTAGCGGTTCGTCCCAATCGAACTGCTTGAAATCGATCTCGGTGTTCGACGCGATGCTGACGAGTTGTTTCTCGACGTAGCTCCGCGTCGAGGTGAGTCGCTCGATCTCGGCCCGAGCCTCCGCCTCGGTAGGCGCAACAACCGGCGACACGCAGAACATCAATTTGATCTCGTCGGGATCACGCCCAGCTTCGGCTGCTCGCTTGCGAATGTCGTTGCGGTACTCTCGCATTCCCTCGACTCCGGTTCCGACCGCGACGATCGCGTCGGCGGCGCGGGAGGCGAAGGCGCGGCCGCGCGGGGATGCACCGGCCTGCAGAATCGTCGGCTTGTGCTGCGGGGAGGGCACGGTGTTGAGCGGGCCCCGGGACCTGAAGTACTTGCCGACGAAGTCGACGGTACGGACTTTCTTATAGTCGGCGTAGGTGTGCGTCTCACGATCCATCACGACGGCGTCGGCATCCCAGGAATCCCAGAGCTGACAGACGAGGTCGTAGTACTCGTCGGCGACGTTGTAACGCTCGTCGTGTTCCGGCAGGAAATCCAGACCGAAGTTCTGCGCCGCCCGGTCCTCGGCCGAGGAGACGATGTTCCAGCCGAATCGGCCTTCGGAGATCGAGTCGACGGTGGACGCCAGCCGGGCCAGCAGGTACGGGGGGTAGAACGACGTCGACATCGTAGCAACCACACCAAGTTTGGAGGTGTTGGCCGCAATCAGCACCGCCAGTGGAACCGGATCATGTTTCGGGGCGAAGATCGAATTCTTCAGAGCGCCTTCCATGGTGCCGCCATAGGCGTCGGCGACCATCACGGTGTCCTCGATCATGATGAAGTCGAAGCATGCGCGTTCCATGCTGCGGGCCATGTCGACGTAGAACCGGCCATTGGGCCAGTTACCCACGTCGGGAGACGACCACCGGGTATCCCATTCGGGCGGAATGAAGTTCATGAACCAACCGAGATGAAACTTGCTCGTCATCGCCAATTCCTTTCGACCTCTCTATCTGACACCGCGTCCATCTCGCCGGTGAAAAACTGGTGTCGCCAACGCATTACGCCAGCAGTCGTTCCTCGAGCTGGCCGTTGGCCAGTAGGCAGGCCGCCATGTGTCTACTGGTCCCGTCGATCGACAACAACTGTGGTGATCGGACGGCACAGGTCTCGATCCGCTCTGGACAGCGCGGATGGAAAGCGCATCCAGACGGAACCGCCAACGGACTCGCGGGTTCCCCTGCCAGCCGCACCGGTACGCCGCCCGGCGACGGCACGGCTGCCAAGAGTGCCTTGGTGTAGGGATGTTTCGGGTTGTTGATCAGATCCTCGGTCGGCGCTACCTCGACGATCTGTCCGAGGTACATCACGGCGATACGATCCGAAATGAACCGCGCCGCAGCCAGATCGTGGGTGACGAACATGACCGCCATTCCGAGTTCGCGGCGCAGGTCCTGCAGCAGATTCAACACCGATGCCGCCAGCGACGCGTCCAGTGCCGAGGTCGGCTCGTCGCACAGCAACAGCCGCGGCGGAACGATGATGGCGCGTGCCAGCGCGACCCGCTGGCGCTGACCACCCGAGAGGCTGCCTGCCTTGATGACGGCGACGTCCGGTGGCAGCCCGACTTGCCGCAGCACCTTTTCCACCCGCTCGCGGCGCTCAGCGCGGCCGGTGGTCTTCAGCAGCCGTTCGCCGACGAGTTCACCGACGGTCATCCACGGTGTCAGGGACGCGCCCGCGTCCTGGAACACCACCTGAGGTCGGTTACCGGTGTGTTCGACGCTGCCGCCGTCGGGTTCGAGCAGCCCGGCGACCACCCGCAGCAGCGTGGACTTGCCAGAACCGGATTCGCCGACCACGCCGATCGACTCCCCGGGAGCCACTTCGAGGATGACATGGCGTAACGCGTGCAGGGGATCGCGCTTCATGAGACCGCGGCTCACCCCGAACCGTTTATCGACTCCGTTGATCTGCAGGACCGGGCGGTCTTCGCCGACCGGCGCCATCGGCGCAAACTCACGCGCCTCTTCGCGTGAATGCGCTGTGGCGGTGGCATTCTCGACAATGCAGGAGACCTGCCCTGGATGAGTGCGGGCCGGCACCGGCTCGGGCAGTGTCTGCGAACACGCGTCGGTCACCGCCGGGCAGCGCGGCGAGAAGGCGCACCCGGCGGGGTGGTTGCGCGGATCCGGTGGTTGGCCCGGCAACGCCGCGATGGCTTGTCCGAGCGGGAGATCGAGGTCGAGCCGAGAATTCAGCAGGCCCAGGGTGTACGGGTGTGACGGCGCAGCCAGCACCTGTTCCATCGAGCCGAATTCGGCGAGTCTGCCGCCGTACATCACCGCAACCCTGTCACAGATCTGGGAGGCGACACCGATGTCGTGGGTAACGACGATGAACGACGTGCCCAGCTCGTTGCACAAGTCTCGCAGCAGGGCGAGCACCTGCGCTTGAACCGTGACATCGAGTGCGGTGGTGGGCTCGTCGGCGATCACCAGGTCGGGCTTGCCTGCCACGGCCATCGCGATCATCACCCGTTGTCGGAGGCCGCCCGACAACTCGTGGGGATACGCCTTCATCCGTCGCGCCGGATCGGGGACGCCGACGAGATCCAGCAGCCGCCGCGCTTCAGCCGAATCCCCTGCGGCCTCGGTGATCTGCCTGCCCACCCGCATCGTCGGGTCGAGCGAAGTCATCGGGTCCTGGAACACCGCCCCAAGGTGGGCTTTGCGGACCTGACGACGTTGCTCGGGGTTCGCCGCAACCATGTCGACACCGCATACTTCGGCGCGGCCGGTCACGATCGGTTCGGGGTCGCCGGCCAAGAGCCCGAGTAGGGCCAGTCCCATCACGCTCTTGCCCGAGCCCGACTCTCCCACCAGAGCCAGCACTTCCCCGGGTAGAACATCCAGGCTGAGCCCCCGCAATGCGTGCACGTTCACCCCGCGACGCTGAAAAGTGACGTGTAGATCGCGCACTCGGGCCCGCGGCTCGATCGCCGCAACGGACAGAGGGGAAGAATCGCTCATAACTGCGCCCTTGATATCGGTGAATCTCGACCGGTGGTGGAGCTACGAGCGCAGCCGCCGTGGGCCGCTCGGGCATGCTCTGAGCAAACCTGCACTGAGTGACACGTTCACGACGTGGGCGTGTCGATCACATTGCGCCGATACCGCTACGCCGAATGCCGTGGCGCAATGCAAGCTTTACCGGTCCGAAGGTCACCTGAAATAACAGCTGGCTTGACTCATGTTGTGACTGTTGTTGTCGTAGGAAACCCCAAGCCGATGTCGAGGACCCGGGCTGCCGCCGAGATGGTGGCCCGGAAGCTGACCGGCGTTGCGCCGCAGCATGTTATCGATGTCGTCGACCTCGGCCCCGGCCTGCTCGGCTGGGGTGACCCGGCAGTCGCCGCGGCGAAGGAGATCGTCAAATCCGCCGACTCGCTGGTGGTCGCGTCTCCCACGTTCAAGGCCACCTACACCGGGTTGCTGAAGCTGTTTCTGGACCAGTTCGGACAGGGTGAGCTGAACGGCATCACCACCTATCCACTGATGCTTGGTGCATCTCAGATCCATGCGCTGGCACCGGAACTGACACTACGGCCGGTGCTCGTCGAGATCGGGGCGAGCTGCCCGGCTCCCGCCCTGTACCTGCTGGACTCCGAGTATGAGACATCGGCGGATCTCGACAAGTGGCTGGGCCTGGCTCGGCGCTTCGTGCCGCAGGTCTCGTCATGATCACCGCGGTCGACGGCCGGTTCGATACGGCGCTGCTACGTCAGGCGTTCGGGTGTTTCCCCAGCGGAGTCACGGCCTTCTGCGGAGTGCGGGACGGTTCGCCGGAGGGCATGGCGGCCAGCTCGTTCACCACCGTTTCCCTTGACCCACCACTTGTGTCGGTGTGCGTGGCCAACACCTCGTCGACATGGCCGAAACTAGCTGCTCTACAACGTCTTGGCCTGTCGGTATTGGCCGACGAGCACGCACCGGTCGCCCGCTCGCTGGCGTCCAAGTCCGCTGATCGGTTTCAGGGCGTCGACTGGACGGCCACTGAGAGCGGGGCGGTGTTTGTGCACGGCGCCACGCTCTGGCTGGAGTGTGCCCCGTTCAAGCGGATCGAGGCCGGCGACCACGAGATCGTGGTGCTGCAGATCACCGCATTGGCGATGTATCCCGATGTCTCACCGATCGTCTTCCACCGCAGTGGCTTTCGCGAGCTTCTGCCCGGGGCCTGACCCGATCACGCCCGCTTGAGCGACTGAGGCCAGAAGATCGGGGCGTAGAAAGAATTATCCTCGATCCCCGTCACGTACTGGTGGGCGATGGTGGAGTTCGGCGCCAAGCAAAGTGGGATCCAGATCGCATCGTCGAGAATGATCTTGCTGCACTGCTGATAGGTCGCCTGAGTCTCCTCCGGCGTCTGCGCCTGGACCGCCTTATCCATCAGTGTGTCCAGCTCGGGGTTCGAGTACTGGTAGAAGTTGAGCGGTTTGGCACCGGTACGCGCCAGGATGCGGAACGTGGTATCCAGATGCAGCGCGTCCCCGCCGAGGAAACTCACCATCATGTCCGGCCGCTTCTCGGGCGGCTGGTTGGCCAGGTCGAACTGTTCGGACACCGGAATCGTCCGCACTGTGACATCGAATCCATAAGCCGCAAGCTGCGTTTGGATGAGTTCGGTCATCTGTTGGCGGGGCGCACCACCGTCGGCGCTCCATGCCAGGTCGATCTTCTTCGACGGCAACGAGGGCACCAGGGCCTTCAACGCCGAGCCGTCGACCTGGATCGGGAAGGGTGCCAGCGTCGAGGAGAAGGTCTGGTCCGGCCACATGCCTTTCTGCACGCTGGTGAGACCACCCCATGCGGCTTGCACCACCGATTCACGATCCAACGCGGTGAGCATCGCCTGACGCAGAGCCTTGTTGCTGAATATCCCCGAGGTCGGGTTCAACCAGATCGCCTCGCCCACGCCGCCGAATGAGTTGACCACATTGAACGAGCCGTTCTTCTGGTAAGCCAGCACATCGGGGATCGCGAAACCCTTGGTCACCAGATCGAAAGCGCCTGAGTCGAGTTGCAACTTCTGGGTCGCGACACTCGGCGTGATGTCGATTCGAAGGGTCTTGAACGTCGGCTTGGTACCCCAGTAATCGGGAAAGGCCTCGAGAAGGTAGTGGCTGCCCGCCACGAACTCCTTGAATATGTATGGCCCGGTGCCCGCGTCGTTGGTCTTCAGCCACTCCTGGGCCAAATCGTCACCGATCGCGTTCTTGGCCACGGCGGTGGGGCTGACCGCGAACGGCTGCCACGGACACGCCAGGTAGTGAATGAAGGCGTTGTTGCGTTCCTTGAGGGTGACGACGAACGTGGTGGGGTCGGGAGCGTCGGTCGTCACCACGCCGGCCACCATGTAGGCCGGTCCTTGGTCCACCTTGGCCCGTCGCTCGAAGCTTTTCACCCACGACGCCGCATCGGCCGGCGTCCCGTCGTGGAACGTCACCCCGGGTTGCAGGGTGAAGGTGTAGGTCAGCTGGTCAGGCGATACGGTCCAGGACTTGGCCAGGTGCGGGATGATCGTGGATGAGCCCGGCTGATAGCGAACCAAACCTTCGTACGCCGACTCCATCACCTGCACCCCCTCGCCCTCGTACATGATGTCGGGGTCGGGCACCTGCATGTCGGCCAGGAACGGCATCCGCAGATTCAGAGTTCCAGCGTTGCCGGGCCCGTTGCCTGCGCCACACGCCGCCAGCCAGGACGCCAGCCCCAACCCACCGATCGTGGCACCACTCGCTTTGAGGAAGGTGCGGCGGTTCCAATCCGGGCCTGCGATGCGCGGCGAGGATTGAGTGGTGTCGTTCATGAATGCCTCCTGCTCGGCCAGTTCGTGGACCCGATCGCACGGCATTCCTTGGCGTGCTCGTCGTATTGAGTTGAATCCTGCGTTGAGTACAGCGTCGTTGAATGACGCTTCGGCTTCGTGACAGTGCCCCGCGTATTACGCCGGTGAGTCCTAGAACTCGAGGAGGTTCTCGCGGAACGTGCGGTGGCTGTAGCCATCTCGGATCAGGCCCCGTCTACGCAGAGCGGGCGCAAGACCATCGGCGATCTCGGCGATGTTACGGCGAGTCACCACCGGCGAGAGTAGGAAGCCGTCACCGCCGACCTCCTCCATCGCCTCCCCCATTTTGGCCGCCACCGTGTCCGGCGACCCGACGAACGCCAGGCCCGCGTGGGTGTCGACGGTTGCGATCGCTTCTCGCAGTGTCTTCCCCCGCGCCCCCTCGATGAACGTGCGCAGCGTAGAGGTCTCGCCATTGCCCCAGACATCGGGCACTTCCTCGTCGAGGTCGAAAGTGGAGAAGTCGTACTCGCCACCCGATGTGTAACTCAAGCCCCACAAGGCCTTTTCGATGGCATGGTCGCTCCACCGAGCGGCTTTCATATCGTCCTCCCGGGCCTGTGCGACACGATCGGTATCCCCGAGGATGGGATCGATCAGGAAGAGGATCTTCAGCGTGCTGGGATCGCGACCGTACTCCCGCATCCGCCGGTGCATGTCGAGCCGGAATTCTTTCATCGACCCGATGCTGGTGCCGTGAGCGAGCATCGACTCTGCGTACTTTGCGGCCAGATCACGCCCGGCCGGGGAGGCGCCGGCCTGAACGATCACGGGTCTGCGCTGCGGACCGGGAATGGTGTTGAGCGGCCCTCTGGTCCGGAAGTACTTGCCGTCGAAGTCCACCGTGTGGACCTTGGTGTGGTCGGCGTACCGCGGAGTCTCCTGATCGATGAGCACGCTGCCGGGCTCCCATGAATCCCATAATGCGCCAACCGCTTCCATCCACTCTTTAGCCATTTCGTACCGTTCGCCGTGCAGCATCAGTTCGTCGTAGCCGTACTGCTGCGCGGCGCGCGAGGAACTGCCGGTGACGACGTTGAGGCCCACCCTGCCCTCGGTGAGGTGGTCAAGGGTGGTCATCGTCCTGGCCGCCATGAAGGGGTGATAGAAACTGGTGGACAACGTGACCGCGATGCCGATGTTTTTGGTGCGCTGGGTCAGCAGAGGAATCAGCGGAACCGGATCGCATTTGGGTGCCAGCATCCCGTATTTCAGCGTCGTCTCCATCGACCTGCCGTAAGCATCCTCGACCATGCTGGTGTCCTCGACCAGTAGGTAGTCGAAACACGCCCGTTCCAACGACGCGGCCAAATCGACGAACAGGTCGCCCCGCATCCAGTCACGGCCGGTGCTGCCCGCCCACGGATCGAGCGCCCACGTCTGCACGCTGAAGCCGCTGCCCAGGAACCAACCCAGATGAAACATGTTCAAACCTCCCTGCGGCCAATGTGACTGGCTCTTGTTTCGGTCGGTGCGCAGCTTCGGTTCCGCCCGTATTACGCTGGCCCGCCGCGACCTACCCGCGGCGTAATGCGGATTTACTCGGCAGGCCATAGTCCGGAAATCGGCCACGAGTGAAGTCAGCGGTATGGCGAAGAAGATGCACCTCGGGTGGTTCATGAATTATGCACCGCCGCAATGGCTGAACCCGTTCGACCGGGTGAACTCGTCATGGGCCAACGCCGACTTCCACATCGAGATGGCCAAGATGCTGGAAGGTGCCTGCTTCGACTATCTGATGATCGAAGACACGCTGATGGTGTCCAATGCGTTCGGCAACTCCACCGAGGCGGCACTGAAACAT
The DNA here is from genome assembly GCF_002086695.1 of Mycolicibacterium rhodesiae. Classification (GTDB taxonomy): domain Bacteria; phylum Actinomycetota; class Actinomycetes; order Mycobacteriales; family Mycobacteriaceae; genus Mycobacterium; species Mycobacterium rhodesiae. Next base: position 754,499 of record NZ_MVIH01000001.1, on the reverse strand, counting down.
GCGCTGCAGGTACCCAAGCTGGATGCCACGGTGCTGGCAGGCGCCGTCGCCAAGGCGACGACCAAGCTCGGTGTCATCGCCACCGCCTCGATCTTGTCCTACCCGCCGTTCACGCTGGCCCGAATGATCGCCAGCCTCGACCACCTTTCCGATGGCCGGTTCGGGTGGAACATCGTCACGTCGGGCGAAGAGCAGGCCGCGCACAACGTGGGGCTGGACACGCTGCCGCCGCGACAGCAGCGTTACGACATGGCCGATGAGTTCGTCGAAGTGGTCACCAAGCTGCTGGCCTCGTGGGACTCCGATGCCGTGGTGATGGACCGCGAATCCGAAACCTATGTGGACCACACGAAAGTCCACGAGGTGAACTTCGTCGGCAAGTTCTACAAGTCACGTGGCCCGTTGAATGTCCCGCGCACACCGCAGGGCCGCCCGGTGTACCTCCAGGCCGGCGGGTCTCCCCGGGGCCGTCAGTTCGCCGCCGAGACCGCGGATTCGATCGTCGCGATCGCCGAGGGCATCGACGGCATGATCGACTACCGCACCGACATCCGGGCGCGTGCGCAGGCCGCCGGACGCAACCCCGATGACATCAAGGTGATGTTCCTCGTGACACCGGTCCTGGGTGAGAGCGCGCAGGACGCCGAGGCCAAGCGGCACGCGATGGTCAACACAGACGCCTTCATCACCAGTCAACTGGGCATGATCTCGACGGTCACCGACATCGACTTCTCGACCTTCCCGCTCGACGAGGAGCTACCGCCGCTCACCACCAACGGTGAACAGGGTTCGCTCAACAAGTTCATGCAAGCCGGGAGCGGCAAGACACTGCGTGAACTCGCCACCACCGCAACAGGATTCGCCAGCTGCCTGCCGCTGGTCGGAACACCGGCCGACGTCGCCGCCAAGATGGCCGACGCCATGGATTCGGTGGGCGGTGACGGGTTCCTACTGACCACTCCGCTGCAGCATCTCAGCAGGCGATACGTCACCGATATCACCGAGGGGTTGGTGCCGGCGCTGCGCGACCTCGGCGTGGTGCGCGAATCCTACGAGCACGACACCCTTCGGGCGAATCTACTGGCGTTCTAGTCGTCGAGCTCCCCGGCGATCCCCCGTTCGAGGGCCGCGATGGTCCGGTCCGGCAGCACAAGCAGGCCGTCGAGCTCACTACGGGCCAAGTCGTAGGCGCGTTCGCGTTCCTGCGGGGTGGCGCCGCGGTCGGCGGCCACGCGCAGCAGACTCTGCGCGCGGGTCATCCGCTGCTGGTCTTCCCGGGAGAAGTCACCGCGGCGGCGTCGTCGTGCCTCGTTCTCAGCGGCCTCGAACGCGGTCACGTACGCCTCGACGGCGTCGAGATACTGCCGCGCCGCCTCGCCGTCGTCGAGGAGGTCTTCGGCTTTACCGGGGCGCACCAGCTCGGCGCGCAACTTGGCCCGGTGGAAGGCCATCGTCAGCGGATCGCGCATATCTGTCATCGCAGGGAAATCGAGCAGTTTGGCGGCGTCGAGTTCGTACTCCAGCCAGCGAGCGTCGGTCCGGTTGTGCTCGTCGATCACCCGGGTGATCGTGCGCCATTGCGCCGCTTGACTTTTCCCGCTCTCCCTCGCAGCGGCAGGCGGCTCGGCCACCGGCTCGGCCGCCGGATCGTTCTGCCGCCGGATCGCGGAGATCCCTCTGACCGCGGCGTAGATCGCGCCGGCCAGCGGCACGATCACCAGCAGCAGCTCGACCAACCGGAAAATCAGACCCACCTGGCCAGGATGCCACTTGCTCAGCCGGGTCCGTCGCTGGCGGCCGCCAGCAGCGGCACCAGCACGTCACCGACCGGCGTGTCCAAGCCGTGCCCGGCCGCCTTGCGCACGATGACGTTGTTACGGATATCCCATTCCAGCCGGCGATGCGCTTCGGCGTCGGTGAGCATCGACGTGGTCAGATCCTCCGGTGCCTCGGCGAACATGCTTCTCACCTCGTCGATGACCGAATCGGGCAACCGAGCGCCCTCCGCGCGGGCCACCGCCAGGCATTCGGCCAGGTAGCGCCTGGCAAGGTCGGCAATGTCGGGCCGGCGGAACATCCCGGACCGCCGCCGGGCCAACACCATGAAGCCGGCGAGTGCGTTGAACAAGAGCTTGCGCCACGCCGCGGTGATGAAGTCGGGGTCGATCTCGACGACCATTTCCGGCGAACGCAGCACCGCCGCAATGCTTTTCGCATCAGTGCTGTCGGGCAGCACCAGTCGGGCTTCCGTGCGCAGCCGCACCCAGCCATCCGGCTGCCGCTCCGCGGAAAACCACACGACCGAAGGTACGATATGCGCCGACGGGCAGAACGGGCCGACCCGCTCGATCTGTTCGACACCGTTCTGCAGGACGCAGACAATCGTGTGGTCATCGCACAGGCGCTGCAACCAGCCGGCCGCCTGCTCGTTCTGGGAATCCTTGACCGCCAGGAACACCAGGTCCACCGGACCGTCGACACCGTCCGGGTCGGTCAGCACCGGGCCGGGCACCACGATCGGCTGCTTGCCATCAGGCCGGACCTCGATCTGATCGCGCGGGGTGTGCCCGCACACTGTCACCGCATGTCCGCCGGCATGCAAGGTGGCGGCGACGGTAGAACCGATCGCGCCGGGACCGACGAGTGCTATCGAGGTGCCCACCGCACCCAACATACTTACGGTGGTGCAGTGGCCGAACCGTCGCTGCGCCGGGCGCTACCGTCCGATGCCGCATCCATCGCTGAGCTCGCCGAACTGGCATACGAGAAGTACGTCGCCCGCATGGGTCGCAGGCCGGCGCCCATGGACGCCGACTACGCCGCGTTGATCGGCGGGGCCACTGTGTGGGTGCTGATCGACGACGGGCTGGTCGGCAGCCTGGTCACCTGCGTGATGGATGACCACCTGCTGCTCGACGCCATCGCTGTCGCGCCGCACGCTCAGGGCCGCGGATACGGGGCGCTGCTGCTACGCCGCGCCGAGGACGACGCGCGCGAGGCCGGCCGCACCGAGGTCAGGCTCTACACCAACGCCGCGATGACCGAGAACATCGCGATGTATCCGCGGTTCGGCTACGTGGAGACGCACCGAGCGGGTCAGGACGGCTTTCGCCGGGTGTTCTTCAGCAAGCGGCTGTGAACTACGACGTCCACTTGGATAGGTAGCACTGCGGGCTGTAGGGCGCGTCCTGGGCGACGGCGACCTGGCCGTCGATGGACACCTCGCAGTGCGCGTTCGGCGCGCCCTGGCCGCCGTGCGTGGTGCTCGCCACCTGCAGGAATGCCCACTGCGGGTCATCGAGGGTGGTCTGGAAGACCCACGGCGCGTCCGGCGACACGTTGATGGTCTCGCGCTTCATGAACGGGTTCGAGTCCGCGTTGAAGGCGTCCTTGCTGGGCGGCTGCGCCGTCAGGTAGGTGATCGTGAAGTCGTACGTACCACCGGTCGCGAGCGTGTAGGTCACCTGATGCCCGGGCGCCGGCTCAGCGCTCGATGTGGCGTGCGTGGCTGCAACACCGGCGGCCGCCAACACCAGCGCCGCCCCGACTCTTGCTGTCACTTTTCGCATATCGGCCATATCGACCACGCTACCGACATCGTTACTCGTGTCGGCCTGTCCCGGTATCCAGCGAATGACTAGCAGGTTAACGAGTTCGTCACACACAGATATGTCACAGAAACTTATTGGTCCTAACGTCCGGGTCGACACCAACCGTGGGTTCGGGGCCATCAGGTCTGTCGCGGCCCAATGCTTGTCTTTCCCAACATGAAAGGGCCTCTATGCATCTCCGGCGCTCCGCATTGAATCGATCGTTCTTGGCGGCGACAGGCGTGGCGGTGACCGCAGGCCTCATCCTGTCGGGCTGCGGCAGTAAGGCCACCGAGACCGACACAGCAAAATCGGATTCATGCGTTGACACGTCCGGGCCCACCATCAAGGTGGGGTCGCTGAACTCGCTGTCGGGCACGATGGCCATCTCCGAGGTCACGGTGCGTGACTCGATCAAACTCGCGGTTGACGAGATCAACGCCAAGGGCGGTGTGCTGGGCAAGCAGGTCCAGATCGTGGGCGAGGACGGGGCTTCCGACCCTGCGGTGTTCGCGCAGAAGGCCGAGAAGCTGATCAAGAACGACTGCGTGGCCGCGGTGTTCGGCGGCTGGACGTCCTCGAGCCGCAAGGCCATGTTGCCGGTCTTCGAGAGCAACAACGCGTTGCTGTACTACCCCGTGCAATACGAGGGCCTGGAGTCGTCGAAGAACATCTTCTACACCGGCGCCACCACCAACCAGCAGATCGTCCCCGCCCTGGACTTCCTCAAGGAGAAGGGCATCACATCGCTGTACCTGGTGGGTAGCGACTACGTGTTCCCGCAGACCGCGAACCGCATCATCAAGGCGTACGCCGCGGCCAACGGCATCGAGATCAAGGGCGAGGACTACACCCCGCTCGGCTCGACGGACTTCTCCACGATCGTGAACAAGGTTCGTTCCTCGAATGCCGGCGCGGTGTTCAACACCCTCAACGGCGACTCCAATGTGGCGTTCTTCAAGGAGTACACCAACGCGGGACTCACGCCGCAGAAGATGCCGGTGGTCTCGGTGTCGATCGCCGAAGAAGAGGTCCAGGGCATCGGCGCGCAGAACATCGCAGGCCAGCTGACCGCGTGGAACTACTACGAGACACTCGACAATCCGGTGAACAAGGCGTTCGTCAAGGCGTTCAAGGACAAGTACGGGCAGAACCGGGTGACCTCGGACCCGATGGAAGCCGCCTACGTCTCGGTGTATCTGTGGAAGAACACCGTCGAAAAAGGGAAGTCGTTCGATGTCAAGGCCATTCAGGACAACTGCGCCGGCGTGACGTTCGACGCCCCCGAGGGCCTGGTCACCATCGACGGCGAGAACCACCACATCACCAAGACCGCGCGGATCGGCGAGATTCATCCCGACGGACTGATCTACACGATCTGGGAGTCCCCCGGTCCGATCACGCCGGATCCGTACCTGAAGTCCTACCCCTGGGCCAAGGGCCTGTCGGGTTGATCCGGACGACAGGAAACCACTAACGCATGGAAGTCCTTGTCGGACAGCTGGCGACGGGATTGAGCCTCGGCTCGATCCTGTTGCTGGCCGCATTGGGTCTGTCCCTGACGTTCGGCCAGATGGGCGTCATCAACATGGCGCACGGCGAATTCATCATGGTCGGGTGTTACACAGCCTTTGTGGTGCAGAAGGTGATCTCGAATGCCGGTGCATCGCTTCTGGTTTCGCTGGTCGTGGGATTCGTGGTCGGCGGACTGCTCGGGGTGCTCCTCGAAGTCACGCTGATCCAGCGCATGTACGACCGTCCGCTGGACACCTTGCTGGTGACGTTCGGCGTCGGGCTGATTTTGCAACAGGCCGCGCGCAGCATCTTCGGCGCGCCCGCCGTCAACGTCACCGCACCGACATGGCTGTCCGGCGGCGTGGAGATCCTCGGCGCGGTGGTGCCCAAGACCCGCATCTTCATCCTGGTGCTGGCCGTGGTCTGCGTTGCCGTACTGGCCGCCGTGCTCAAGCTCAGCCCGATGGGCCGGCGTATCCGGGCCGTCGTACAGAACCGCGACCTGGCTGAGACGAGCGGCATTTCGAGCCGGCGAACCGATATCACGACGTTCTTCATCGGGTCCGGACTGGCCAGTGTGGCCGGCGTCGCCCTCACCCTGATCGGGTCGACGAGTTCCACGATCGGCCAGAGTTATCTGATCGACGCGTTCCTGGTGGTCGTCGTCGGCGGGCTCGGCCAGATCAAGGGCACGGTGATCGCCGCGTTCGCACTCGGGTTGATGAACTCCTTCATCGAGTACAGCACCACCGCATCGCTGGCGAAGGTCATCGTGTTCGTGGTCATCGTGATCTTCCTGCAGGCACGCCCGCAAGGCCTGTTCACCGTGCGGACAAGGAGTTTGGTATGAGGACCCTTGTCGGCAGGTGGCAGACGTGGGCGGGGTTCGCGGTCGCGGCCGTCATACTGTTCGGCGCCGCACCCGCGATGTTGACCAGCTTCCGGCTCGGCCTGCTGGGCCAATACCTGTGCTATGCGATCGTGGCGGCCGGCATCGGATTGGCCTGGGGCCGTGGCGGAATGCTCACGCTGGGCCAAGGCGTGTTCTTCGGTCTCGGCGCCTACATGATGGGTATGCATCTCAAGATCGCCGACGCCGAGATCCGCAAACAACCGGTGCCGGACTTCATGCAGATCGCGGGAATCCCTGCGCTGCCCTCATATTGGGAACCCTTCTCGTCGGCTGCCTTCACCATGGCGGCGATCGTGGTGGTCCCGACCGGCATCGCCGCACTGCTCGGACTCGGTGTGTTCAAGCGCCGCGTCAAGGGCGCCTACTTCGCGATCCTGTCCCAGGCACTGGCTGCCGCACTGGCGATCCTGCTCGTCGGGCAGGCCACCCTGGGTGGCAGCAACGGGCTCAACGGCTTTCGAACCTTCTTCGGGTTCCGGCTATCCGACCCGGTGAACCGGCAGATGCTGTACTTCATCGCCGCGGGCACGTTGCTGGTGGTGGTGGCCGTGGTGCGTCAGCTGATGCAGAGCCGCTACGGCGAACTCTTGGTCGCGGTGCGTGACGGCGAGGAGCGGGTCCGCTTCCTCGGCTACGACCCGGCCACGATCAAGGTCGTCGCCTACACCGCGGCTGCGTTGTTCGCCAGCATCGCCGGTGCCCTGTTCGCGCCGATCATCGGTTTCATCACGCCGGCGCAGGTCGGCGTGGTGCCCTCCATCGCGTTCCTGATCGGTGTCGCGATCGGCGGACGCACCACACTGCTCGGACCGATTCTCGGCGCCATCGGTGTGGCGTGGGCGCAAACCGCGTTCTCCGAACGGTTTCCGTCCGGATGGATCTACGCACAGGGTTTGCTGTTCATCGTCGTCGTCGGGTTCTTCCCCGCCGGCCTGGCCGGAGTCGGGGCACTGCTACGCCGGCGCCGCCGCACCAAGACCGTCCCGCCCGCCGGCGACGTACAGCAGACGGAGGCCGAGACCGTAGGAGCGGCACCATGACCGAACTCGCCGAACCGGTGGCCGGCGGCAATGTCGGCATGGGCACCGAATATCTGGAAGTCCGCGGTCTGACCGTCGACTTCGACGGATTCAAAGCGGTCAACGACGTCGATCTCACCCTGTTCCAAGGCGATCTGCGATTCCTGATCGGCCCCAATGGGGCAGGCAAGACCACCGTGATCGATGCGATCACCGGCCTGGTGCCTGCCACCGGGTCGATCAACAAGTCGGGCGTGGATCTGCTCGGCAAAAAGGTCCATCAGATCGCCCGCCTCGGTGTCGGGCGAACATTCCAGACCGCCAGCGTGTTCGAGCAGCTGACCGTGCTGCAGAATCTCGACATCGCCGCCGGGGCGGGCCGGTCATGGTGGACGTTGCTGCGTAGGCGGCACGGGGTGCTACCCGCCATCGAGGAGGCATTGGAGACCATCGGTCTGTCGGATCTGGCCGACCGGCCGGCGGGCGTACTCGCCCACGGTCAGAAGCAATGGCTGGAGATCGGCATGCTGCTGGTACAGAACGCCGATGTGCTGCTGCTCGACGAACCCGTTGCCGGAATGAGTGGTGAGGAACGCGAGGAGACCGGAAACCTGTTGCGCCGCATCGGGTCGTCGCGCACCGTCGTGGTCGTCGAACATGACATGGACTTCATGCGGGCGTTCGCGACGTCGGTGACGGTGCTGGCCCGCGGCCAGGTGATCGCCGAAGGGTCGGTCACCGAGGTGCAGGCCAACCCGAAGGTGCAGGAGGTCTACCTCGGCACCGCCGCGGCCGGAGACTTGGAGGCAAGCGAATAGTGTTGCAGCTCATCGATGTCCGCACCGGATACGGACGCTCTCAAGTCATCCACTCGGTCAGCATCGAGGTGCCCTCCGACGGCGTTGCCGCGGTGATGGGCCACAACGGGGCAGGCAAGACCACCTTGCTTCGCGCGGCAGTTGGGCTGTTGAAGTGCAGCGCGGGCCAGGTGCTGCTGCATGGCGAGGACGTGACCAAGCTGCGCCCCAACGCCCGAGTGGCCCGCGGGCTCGCCTATGTCCCGCAAGGCCAGCAGTCCTTCGGTCAGCTGACCACCGCCGAAAACCTTCAGGTGGTCGCCGACGGCCGCAAACGAGGCAAGCAGCTGATCGACGAACAGCTCGACCTGTTCCCCGCGCTCAAGGAACTGCTGACCCGCCGCGCCGGTCTGCTCTCCGGCGGCCAGCGACAACAGCTGGCCATCGCCCGGGCATTGATCACCAGCCCGAAGATCCTGATCCTCGACGAACCCACCGAGGGCATCCAGCCGTCGGTGGTCGCCGAGATCGAGGCGGCGATCACCGCACTCACCCGCCGCGGCGACCTCGGCGTCCTGCTGGTCGAGCAGCACATCGGTTTCGCGCTGGAATCGGCTCAGCGCTACTACATCCTGGAGGCCGGTCGGGTGACGTCCAGCGGTACCGGCGGGTCGGCGTCGGAGTCCGACGTCCGCGCGGCGATGGCGATCTAGACTTCAGGTCGTGAGCTATGTCACGACAATGAACCGATCCCGGCTACAGCGCGTCTGTCGTTAAGTGACGAACCGATCGCGCTGGGGAGTGAACACCGCCGTCAACCGCCGATCGGTCCTGGTGGGGCTCGGGGCCGTCGGCGCGTTCCTGGCCGTCGACCTGGGCGCCGTCGCCTACGCCAACAAGTGGATCGGGTCCGGAACCACCCGACAGACCTTCCTCGACGGGTTCCTCAACGTCTACGGACGTCAGCTCGGCTTCCGGAAAAACCACGCCAAAGGCGTCGTCGTCACCGGGTATTTCGACAGCAACGGCAGCGGCCAGCAGCTCAGCCGTGCCGTCGTGTTCCGGCCGGGTCAGGTGCCCGTCGTCGGCCGTTTTTCGCTGGCCGGCGGTGACCCGCACGTCGCCGACACCCCGGGCGCGGCCCGAGGCCTTGGGCTGGCGTTCGGGTTCCCCGACAGTTCGCAATGGCGCACCGCGATGTTGAATCTGCCGGTGTTCCCGGACAATTCAGCGCGCGGGTTCTATGACCGGTTGTTGGCGTCCAAGATCGTGCCGGGCACCAAAGCGCCCGATGCGGCCGCGATGAAGGCCTTCCTGACCGCCCACCCGGAAACCGCGGCCGCCATGGCGATCATCAAGAAGCATCCGCCGTCAGCGGGTTTCGGCGACAGCACCTTTCGCGGTCTCAATACTTTCTATTTCGTCAACGACGCAGACGTCCGATCAGCGGTGCGGTGGTCGCTCGTACCGCAGCAGGGCGCACCGGCACCGCGATCCGGCGACGCCAACGGATTGTTCGACGCGGTGGTGCGCCAGCTGCGCGACGGACCGCTGCGATGGCATCTGATGGTCACTGTCGCCGACCCGGGCGACCCCCTGACCGACCCCACCCTGCCGTGGCCCGACCACAGGCGCAGCGTCGAGGTGGGCACGCTCACCCTCACCGCCGCGGCGACCGAGGCGCCTGGCAACGCCCGCGACATCAACTTTGATCCGCTGGTGTTGCCCGACGGTATCGAACCCTCCGACGACCCCCTGCTGTCCGCCCGCAGCGACGTCTATGCCGCCTCCTACCGCCAGCGCACCGGCGAACCGACGTCGCCGTCCGCGGTTCAGGTCAACGAGGTCGGCGCATGACGCCCGTCGAGCGCTACCCGGTCCGCACCCGGATCCTGCACTGGCTGACTGCCGTCGGAGTGTTCGCTGCCCTGTTCGTCGGGTTCGTGATGGTCAATTCGCTGGGCGGGTACGGCGCACTGGTGGGTGTGCACGTGACGCTCGGGATGCTGATCCTGATCGTCGTGGTGTTGCGGGCGGCCAACCGCTTCACCCACCGCACCCCACCGCTGCCGGCGACCGTGGGGTCTGTTGAGCAGCTGCTGGTGGTCGGCTCCGAGATCGGGCTGTACGTCCTGCTGCTGGCTCAGCCGCTGGTGGGCTGGGCGATGGTGTCGGCAAGCGGCCGGCCGGTGGTGCTGTTCGGGTTCGTGCCGCTGCCGCGGATCGCGCCGTTCGACGCCGACCTGTTCTTCGTGCTGCGCCAGACCCACTCCGTTCTCGCCTACCTGCTGGTGGCCGCGATCGCCGCGCACGTCGCGGCGGTGCTGTTGCACACGCTCACGCTGCGCGACCGGATGCTGAGCCGGATGACTTTCGGCCGCCGGCGCGAGGCGACCGAGGCGGACTGAGCCGCGTCGCGCAGCAACGTCATTCGTACGTCTGTACTCAGCCCGCATCGAGTAGACGGGTGTCGTCTGAAGACAGCGCCACCGCGGCACCCAGCCGGCCGAACAGATCGATCGCGGACTGGACCGTCCTATCGACGAACGGCCCGAAGGCGCCGTCCATGGCGCGATACCGCCGCTCGGCCACCACACCGACCAAGCGTGGGTCGGAGGACGGAAACACCGTTGCGGCGACATGAGTGTCGGCGCTGTTCCACTGCTGCACCAAAGCCGCCACCCCGGCTCGGTGATCGGCGGAGTAATAGCGCTCCGCGGTGACGGTGATCTGCACCGCCGAACCGCTGGGCTGCAGGTGCACATGCAGCCGACCGTGAAAGGCGTTCACGAAAAAGAACACCTCGTCCTCATGGTGGCCGCAGAAATGCCGCAATTGGCGGCTGTTCACGTAGTCCTCGATGACCTCGACGCCGATCACGGTGTTCATATCTGGTCAACGGGCCACCCAAACGACACGGTTCCCGAATCGGCCAAGGTTGCGCCAAGAATCTGGTGAGAATTGGTTAAATGGGTTTGCACGGCCCACAATTTGAATTCATTCGTGTTCACGCCGAGATATCGGCGTGATCGATGGTGCCTAAAATAATTGAACTTTTCCTGCACGTGTGCTGAGAATCTAGTAACTTCTGCCGCAGCAGTAACTCCAATGCACACAAGGGACATGACAATGATCAAAGGTTTGTTGACGGCGGCTGCTGCCGCCGGGGCCATCGCGCTGGCCGGCGCGCCGTCTGCCTGGGCGATCACCAACGCCGAGGCCGACTACATCAAGGATCTGACCAGCGCCGGTATTGCCGGCGACCAGGCGGCGCTGATCGCCGATGGACACACCATCTGCTCGGCGCTCGCGCAGGGTGCGGACCCGAACGAACTGTCGCAGACCTACTTCAAGAACTCAGGTCAGATCAGCCATGCCCAGGCGGATGCGGCGATCAACTTCGCCAAGACCGATCTGTGCCCCGCGGGCTGACGACGCACGAGCTGAGAGCGCGGCTGGCCTCATCTAGGCCAGCCGCGTAACCACTTCTGCGACAAGCGAATCGACCGGGATGTCGACCTGCGCACCGGTGGCGAGATCTTTGACGCCCACGGTGCCTGCCTCGATGTCCCGGTCGCCTGCCACCACGGCGATGCGCGCCCCTGAGCGATCGGCGGCACGCATCGCTCCCTTGAGCCCGCGGTCACCGTAAGCCAGGTCGACGCGAACGCCTTCGGCACGCAGAGCCGCCGCCAGCGTCGCCACCACCAACTTGGCCTGCTCCCCCAGCGGTACCCCGAAAACGTCGCAGCGACTTGGGTTTCCGACCGTCTTACCTTCGGCCCGTAGCGCCAGGACGGTCCGGTCGACGCCGAGCCCGAATCCGATTCCCGACAGGTCCTGGCCGCCGAGCTGACGCATCAACCCGTCGTAGCGGCCACCGCCGCCGATCCCGGATTGCGCGCCGAGCCCGTCGTGGACGAACTCGAATGTGGTCTTGGTGTAGTAGTCCAGGCCACGCACCATCCGCGGATTGACCACGTACCGCACGCCGAGTGCGTCGAGATGCGCCAGCACGGTGTCGAAATGCTGTTTGGCCCCATCGGACAGATGGTCGAGCATCACCGGTGCGTCGGCGGTCGCCTCGCGCATGGCCGGCCGCTTGTCGTCGAGCACTCGTAGCGGGTTGATCTCCGCTCGGCGCCGGGTGTCCTCGTCCAGGTCGAGCCTGAACAGGAACTCCTGCAGCAACTCCCGGTACTGCGGCCGGCAGGTGTCGTCACCCAGCGAGGTGATCTCCAGGCGGAAGCCGTCCAAACCCAGCGAGCGGAAACCGGCATCGGCGACGGCAATCACCTCGGCGTCCAGCGCCGGGTCGTCGACGCCGATGGCCTCGACCCCGACCTGCTGCAGTTGCCGGTAGCGACCGGCCTGCGGGCGTTCATACCGGAAGAACGGGCCGGCGTAACAGAGCTTGACCGGCAGAGCGCCGCGGTCCAGACCGTGCTCGATGACTGCACGCATCACTCCCGCCGTGCCCTCCGGGCGCAGCGTCACCGACCGCTCACCGCGGTCGGCGAAGGTGTACATCTCCTTGGAGACCACGTCGGTCGATTCGCCCACCCCACGGGCGAACAGCGCCGTGTCTTCGAAGATCGGCAACTCGACGTCGCCGTAGCCGGCCAGCCGGGCGGTTCGCAGCAGACCGTCACGCACCGCGACGAACTCCGCCGACTCGGGCGGCAGGTAGTCAGGGACACCCTTGGGCGCCTGGAATTCGCTCACTTCAAACCTTCGAGAAATGGATTGGTACGACGTTCGAGACCGATGGTGGTGGATTCACCGTGCCCCGGTAATACCAGGGTGTCGTCGTCGAGCACCAGCAGTTTATCGACGATGGAGCTCAGCAGATCCCGCCCGCTACCACCGGGCAGGTCCGTGCGGCCAACGCTCTGTTTGAACAATGTGTCACCGGTGAACGCCATCGGGACCCCACCGATCCCCAAGTCGCTGCGCTCTCCCCCTCGCCTTCGGCCGGGCGGTGCCCCCAGCCCGCCGTAACCCGCGGCGCGATCCACCCGGAACACCACCGACCCTTTTGTGTGACCGGGCGTGTGGTCGACGGTCACCGCGATTCCGCCGAGTTCGATCTTGTCCCCGTCGCGGTCCAGTTCGACGACCTGTCTGGGCTCGCGGAACAGCGCCCCCAGCGCAATCTGGCCAAGCCGCGGCCCGAACCCGCGGATCGGGTCGGAGAGCATGAAGCGGTCCTCGGGGTGGATGTACACCGGGCAGCCGAACGTGTCGCCCACTTTCTGGGCCGACCAGATGTGGTCGATGTGCCCGTGGGTGAGCAGCACGGCGGCCGGGGTGAGACGGTTCTCGTCGAGCACGCGGCGCAAGGTGGCGAACGCGCGTTGCCCCGGGTCGACGACGATCGCGTCGGCTCCGGCGTGTGGGGCCAGCACGTAGCAATTGCATGCCAACATGCCCGCCGGGAACCCGGTGAGTAACACGCCGTCCAGTTTCCCATCCCCTGTTGGCGAGGGTCGTGGCCGGTGTCTTCAGCATCAACTGGCACACTCGGTGCCGACTCACCCGATCTCAACGGAGGATCATCACGGTGCCCACCAACGAACAGCGACGTGCGACGGCCAAGCGCAAGCTCGAGCGGCAGTTGGAGCGTCGCGCTCAACAGGAGAAGCGCCAACGGTTGTTTGTCGTGATCGGCGGCGTGGTCGCCATCGTCGTGGCCGCGGCCCTGATCGCCACGTTCGTGCTGACCAATAAGGACAGCAAGGACACCAAGACCGCGTCGGGTGCCACCAGCACCGCCCCCGTCGACGCCGGCGGTGGCCCGTCCACGAGTCCGCCGGCCACCGGCGGTCTGCCGCCCTTCAAGGCCGCCGCGAACCTGGGCGCCAACTGCCAGTACCCGGCCTCCCCCGAGCCGGCCGCCAAGAAGGTCGACGCACCGCACAGCGGCAAGGTGCCCACCAGCCCGCCGACGGTGACCGCCAGCATGAGCACCAACCAGGGCAACCTCGGCCTGGTGCTGGACAACGCGAAGACGCCGTGCACGGTCAACAGCTTCGCCAGTCTGGCGCAGAAGGGTTACTTCGACGACACCCCCTGCCACCGGTTGACCACCTCGCCATCGCTGTCGGTGCTGCAGTGCGGCGACCCGACGGGCAGTGGCACCGGCGGACCCGGCTACCAGTTCGCCAACGAGTACCCCACCGACCAGTACCCCGCGAATGACCCCGCGCTGCAGCAGCCGGTGACCTACCCGCGCGGCACGCTGGCCATGGCCAATGCCGGCCCGGGCACCAACGGAAGCCAGTTCTTCCTGGTCTACAAGGATTCGCAGTTGCCGCCCAACTACACCGCGTTCGGCACCATCGACGCGACCGGCCTGGCGACGCTGGACAAGATCGCGGCGGCCGGGGTGGCCGGCGGCGGTCAGGACGGCAAGCCGGCAACCGACGTGCGAATCAAGTCGATCCTGTTGGACTAGCCGGCGATGAGCGACGCTTGCGGTGCGAATCAACGGCAGACCTGCGGGACCCGAGCCTGCGAGGGGACCGCATGAGCCAGCCTCCGCCCTATTACCCGCCGCCGCCGTATGGTTCGCCGTACGGGCCAGGTCCGTATCCCTATCCGGCGCCGAAACCGACCAACGGGATGGCGATCGCATCGCTGATCTGCGCCTTCGTGTTCGCGCCGCTGGGCATCATCTTCGGCCACGTCTCGCTGTCACAGATCAAGAAGTCCGGTGAAGACGGGCGGGGTCTGGCGATCGCCGGGTTGGTGATCAGCTACCTGGTGACCGTGCTGAGCATCGTCGTGATCGTCGCCGGGGTGGCGTTCTTCTCGTGGATGGGCCGAGAGTTGCAGAAGACGGGCGGGGCGGGCATCCCGCGCACCCTTCCCGGTGGCAGCGGACAGCTGCCCCCGTTCAATCCGCCGGTCACCCTCGGCGCCAACTGCCAGTACCCGGCGACCGCGACCCCGGCCGACAAGCCGGTCAAACCGCCCGTCGCCGGCAAGGTGCCGACCACGCCGGCGACGGTGGACGCGACGGTGGTCACCAACGCCGGCCCGATCGTCATCCACCTCGACAACGCCAAAGCGCCGTGCACGGTGAACAGCTTCGAAAGCCTGGTCCGGCAGAACTACTTCGACAACACGCCGTGTCACCGGCTGACCGACTTGCCGTCACTGTCGGTGCTGCAGTGCGGCGACCCGACCGGACAGGGTACGGGCGGACCCGGGTACCGGTTCGCCAACGAGTACCCGACCAACCAGTTCCGTCCGTTCGATCCGGCACTGCGACAGGCGGTGAAGTATCCGCGCGGAACCCTCGCCATGGCCAACGCCGGGCCGGACACCAACGGCAGTCAGTTCTTCATCGTCTACCGCGACTCGATGCTCCCGCCGACGTACACGGCGTTCGGCCAGGTCGACAAGACCGGTTGGGGCGTCATCGACGACATCGCCGCCACCGGCATCGCCGGCGGTTCTGACGACGGCAAGCCGGCCCGGCCGGTGACGATCAAGTCGATCCGGCTGAACTGACGCCGGCCGTCAGCCGGGCAGGCCCTGCTCTTCGGTTGGCAGCGGCGCCGGCCCCTTGATCGCGGGGGTCGCGGCGGGAAGCTGGCCCTTGGGCTGATCCGGCGACTGGGTGACCGTGACGCCGGTCGACATCTCCGAGCTGATGAGCGAACCGGGTGTCTGCGGATTGGCCGCTACCGCGGCGAAGACGCCGAGGGAGACCAACGCACCGGCTCCGATAGTGGTGGACAACACGTGAAAACGCTTCATAGTCAATCTCTTTCCAAGTAGGTCTTGGCACCTGAGAACACGTATGAGTACAAGAACGTTGCGGCGGCCGAATATTCCGCGGCTCGCGACGAAATAATCTGCGGCGCAGACACGTTGGACAACACGTTATGACTCTTGGTTTGTCTCGATTCGTTCGTATCGTTCTGGGCGCGCTCGCCGCGGCCGCTTTCCTACTCGCACCTACCGCGCTGATCGTCGCACCGGCCGGCCAGGCCACACCCGTCCCGCAGGGCTGCTACAACGGCGTCATCCCGTGGAATCCCTACCTGAAGAGCTGCAGTCTGCCCTCGACCCAACCGCGGGTACGCGGTGCCGCCCCGGATGCGACCGCGATCATCGCCTGCCACAACCATCCCGGCTGCCTGTCCTGGTACGTCAATGGCGGGCCGTAACCGGCTGCACGCCGATCAGGCCGCGCTGGTCACCCGGTATACGTCGTAGACACCTTCGATATTGCGGACCGCGTTGAGTACGTGGCCGAGATGCTTGGGATCACCCATCTCGAAAGTGAAGCGGCTCACCGCAACTCGGTCGTTGGATGTGGTGACCGATGCCGACAGGATGTTGACGCGTTCGTCGGCAAGCACTCTCGTGACATCGGAGAGCAGCCGGTGCCGGTCGAGGGCCTCGACCTGAATGGCGACCAGGAACACCGAGGTCGGTGACGGCGCCCAGTTCACCTCGATGATGCGTTCCGACTGTTGTTGCAGGGATGCGGCATTGGTGCAGTCGGTGCGGTGCACGCTGACACCGCCACCCCGGGTGACGAAGCCCATGATGTTGTCGCCGGGAACCGGAGTGCAGCACTTGGCCAGCTTGGTCAGCACCCCGGTCGCACCGGGCACAGCGACCCCGGTGTCGTCGCTACTGCGCTGACGCACCGGCATGGTCGCGGGCGTGGAGCGCTCGGCGAGTTCGTCCTCGGCACTCTCGGCTCCGCCGAGTTGGGCCACCAGCCGCTGCACGACGTGTCGTGGGGATACATGCCCCTCCCCGACCGCCGTGTACAGCGCCGAGACATCGGCATACCGCAGTTCCTGGGCCAGTGCCGCCATCGCCTCGGCGTTGACCAGTTTCTGCAACGGCAGCCCGCCACGGCGCACTTCGCGTGCGATCGAATCCTTGCCGGCCTCCAGCGCCTCATCGCGGCGCTCCTTGGCGAACCACTGCCGGATCTTGGCCTTGGCCCGCGGGGACACCACGAAGCCCTGCCAGTCGCGCGACGGCCCGGCATTGGGTGCCTTGGAGGTGAAAACCTCAACCCTCTCGCCGTTTTCGAGCTTGCGTTCCAGCGCTACCAGGCGGCCGTCGACCCGCGCCCCGATGCAGCGGTGGCCGACCTCGGTGTGCACCGCGTAGGCGAAGTCCACCGGCGTCGACCCGGCAGGCAGGGTGACCACGTCGCCCTTCGGGGTGAACACGAAGATCTCCTGCACCGCAAGGTCGTACCGCAGGGACTCCAAGAACTCGCCGGGGTCCGCGGCTTCCCGCTGCCAGTCCAGAAGCTGGCGCATCCAGGCGGTCTCGTCGATCTCGGCGGCGCTGTGTGGATGCGGAACACCGTTGCGGCCCTTGGATTCCTTGTAGCGCCAGTGCGCCGCAATGCCGAACTCCGCGGTGTCGTGCATGTCGCGGGTGCGGATCTGCACCTCCAGCGGCTTGCCTTCCGGTCCGACGACCGTGGTGTGCAGCGACTGGTACACCCCGAATCGGGGCTGGGCGATGTAGTCCTTGAACCGGCCGGGCATCGGCTGCCACAGCGAATGCACAACGCCGACAGCGGCGTAACAGTCGCGGATCTCCTCACAGAGGATCCGCACACCGACCAGGTCGTGGATGTCGTCGAAATCGCGGCCCTTGACGATCATCTTCTGGTAGATCGACCAGTAATGCTTCGGCCTGCCCTCCACGCTGGCGTTGATCTTCATCCCCGACAACGCACTGTTGATCTCGACGCGGACCTTGGCCAGATAGGTGTCCCGCGACGGCGCGCGGTCGGCGACCAGCCGGACGATCTCCTCGTAACGCTTGGGGTGCAGGATCGCGAACGACAGATCCTCGAGCTCCCACTTGACGGTGGCCATCCCCAGCCGATGGGCAAGCGGGGCAATCACTTCCAGCGTCTCGCGGGCTTTGCGGGCCTGCTTCTCCGGCGGCAGGAACCGCATGGTGCGCATGTTGTGCAGCCGGTCGGCGACCTTGATGACCAACACCCGCGGATCGCGCGCCATCGCGATGATCATCTTGCGGATGGTCTCGCCCTCGGCGGCGGTGCCCAGCGCGACCTTGTCCAGCTTGGTCACCCCGTCCACCAGGTGGGCGACCTCTTCACCGAAGTCGGCGGTCAGCGCCTCCATGGCGTAACCGGTGTCCTCCACGGTGTCGTGCAGCAGCGCCGCCACCAGCGTGATGGTGTCCATACCGAGTTCGGCGAGGATGTTCGCGACCGCGAGCGGGTGGGTGATGTAAGGGTCGCCGGAACGGCGCAGCTGATCGGCGTGCTTGGCCTCGGCCACCTCGTAGGCTCGCTGCAGGATCGCCAGGTCGGCCTTGGGGTAGAACTCGCGGTGGACTGCCACCAATGGTTCGAGGACCGGATTGACGGTGCTGCGCTGCGACGTCATCCGCCGTGCGAGCCGGGCGCGGACCCGCCGCGATGCGCTGCTGCTGGTTTTGGGAGTTTCGGTCCGCGGCTCGGCGGGCGGGACGTCGGAGACCGGCGCCGGCGCGGCGGTCAGCGACGCATTGTCGTCTGCCATGCCGCACCTCCTCGCCACCAGGACCGACTTCGAGGATATCTCCCCGTCCGCGGCCAAGTGGCGGGCCCGGCCCGTCGCGGCTAATCCAGCGCGGAGGTGATCGGCTTGTCCCGGATGACGTAGCTGCCCGGCTCGTTCGGATTCGGCGTCGAGAACGTCGCGCCGTTGAGCTGGTAGGTCGAGTTGCCGAGCTTGATGGTGAAGTCGCCGGTGACGTTCCACACCGGCACCGAACCTTCGATCCACGCGGTCTTGCCCGCGGCCACCGGCACATTCACCGTCTGGGTGAAGGTGTGGGTCTGCACCCACGTGTGCGAGTAGTTGGCGGTGATCTCGATGTTGATGATCGACGCGAGCTTGGCCAGCCCGCCGCCGGACAGCTTCAGGCTCAACCCCACCGTGTCGGACTGCGACACCTGATCGGCGATGGAGATGCTGTACGTGGTCGGCGTCGACGTCGTGTTCGATACCGGGGTGCCGACGGTCCGGACCGGGCTGAAACCCTTCACCTCGCTCTTCGCGGCGAAGTTGCAGCTCGCGATCGAACCGTCGTAGCAGACGTTGGGAAGCACCGCCGCGATCTTGGCCGCGTCCGCCGCGCCGAGGGTGATCGTCGGGCTCCCCTTGTCCTGCCCGATGGCCATCTTGTCGTTGGGGACGTTGCATTCTCCGTTGCCGCCGGCGCCGCAACTGGTTTCGCGCGGCTTGGTCTGGAACTTCACCTGGAAGGTCGTGCCCTGGTAACCCTCGGGCACATAGCCGACGTTGGACGGGGTGTAGCCGAAGCCCACGGTGCCGAAATTGGTGACGATGTCCCCGACGCGGAACAGGTACCAATTGACATCCCAGCCGGCTTCACCGCCGGGCATGATGACCGTGCCGACCGCCGGGCCGCCGTCCAGATCCCCGGTGCCGCCCGCATAGCCGTTGAACTTCAGCGGAGCCAGCGTGTAGTTGCGGAACCAGAACCGTTCCGTGACCCCGAGCGTCGGCCGTACCTTGACGTTGACCGGGACCACGGTCAAACCGTGCTGGCCGTCGTCGGCGACGACAGTGAAGGTGTCGACGCCGCCGGCTTCGGCGAAATCGTTGGTCGGCTTGTAGTAGTACGTTCCGTTCGGGTTGATCGTCAGCGTGCCGTTGGCCGGCCCCTGGACGACCCGGTATGTCAGCTTGTTGCCGTTCGGGTCGGAGGGCAAGAGATCACCGATCACCTCTCCGGTGACGAACTCGTAGACCTCGCGCGGATGCAGGGTCGGAACGCCGTTGACCGCGCTGCGATCCGTTGCCCGCCGCACCGCGTCGACCGCGTCGAGGAGCATGGTGCGCAACGGGAGCTCCGCACCGACACCGCCGGAGGTGGCCGGGTTCGGGGCGTAGCCCAGCACACTCGCGATGTTGGCGGCGAGGATGTCGACGTCGATCCGCAGTGGCGACGGCGCGCGCAGCGTCTTCGTCGCACTCGAGGACGCGACCGGCGCGGTGTCCGTGGCGGCGACGGCGTCGTCGGCCGCGGCGGGGCGGGGTACCGGCGTCACCCGCGCGGCCCGCGCAGTACCGGACTTGACGGTCTTGGCCGCCGACGCCGTCGCGCCGGCGCGAGCGCGCGGCTTGGCCGGTCCGTGCCCGACGCTCTTCGCGGCGGTGGACGCCGACGGGGAATCCGGCGTATCCGCGGATGCCGTCCCGCACATGCTGCCGATCATCACGCCGCAGCCGATCGCGAAGGCCGCTGCGGCAAGCCGCGGAACCAGAATCGTGGATTGCACAGATGCCTCCTCGGCCGACCCCCGACAGGCCGCTAAGCCGCAAGCATCGCCGAGTCATCCCGTGACGGACAACGCGAATGTCAGACTGCCACTTGATGTTTGCCGACCCGCCACACGGCAGCGCGGCGAATTAACCTGGCTCAGATGGTTTGCAGGCTGGTCACCTGCAGCGGCGCGACCTTCTCGCGCCCGCCGAGCCCAGGCAGTTCCAGCACCACCGCGGCAGCGGGCACCTCCGCACCACTTGCGGCCAGCAGTGCACGTGCCGCGGCCAGGGTTCCGCCGGTGGCGAGCACGTCGTCGATGATGACGACGCGGCGACCAGCCAGCTCGATCCCCTCAGCCGGGATCTCCAATGTGGCCGTGCCGTATTCGAGCGTGTAGGTCTCGCTGTGCACCGGCGGAGGCAGTTTTCCGCCCTTGCGGACGGCCAGCACACCGATACCGAGCCGGTGGGCGACCGCGCCGCCGAGCAGGAATCCGCGGGCATCGATGCCTGCCACCAGATCGGCACCTTCGGCGATTTCGGCCATCGCCGCGGTGATGACGGCCAGCCCGTGTGGGTCGGCCAGCACCGGGGTGAGGTCCTTGAATTGGATACCCGGCTCCGGGAAGTCGGGCACCTCGCGGGTGAGCGCCTTGAGGACGTCGGTGACCGAAGCCGTCATTTCTCGAACACCCATCTGTCCATGTTCCAACCCGCGCCCCACTTGGTCGGATTGCCCTCGACGGCGTACATCTTCTTCGACACCAGCACCGTGCGCTGCTGACGGTACAGCGGAAGGGTGGGCATGTCGCCCCACAGGATGGGCGAACTGTCGGTCAGCAACCTGGCCTGTTCCTTCGAATCGGACGTGATGGCCAGCGCCGAGATGATGCCGTCGATCTGCGGATTGGAGTACCGCGGCAGGTTGTTGCCGTCGCCGGCGAACAGGGTGTAGGCGTCCAGCGCCGACGATCCGGTCGAGCCGCTGCCGGTCGCGCCGCCGGTGCTGGCCAGCAGGACGTCGAGCTGGCCGTCACGCAGCGCCTGCGGGCCTGCCGACTGCGACGTCGCATCGACGACGGTGATGCCGGCGGCCGCGCACGACTTGGTGATCGCACCGACGGTGGCCGCCAGTCGCGGGTTGGGCGCCTGGTAGCCGATCCGCACGGTCAGTGGCTGGCCGCCGAGCGCATCCCGGGCGGCGTCGGGGTTGGCCGCACCGAACTGAGGGCCGATCGCCACGCCTTCGATACCGCTGAACGCGTCGTCGCTGGCAGGGTTGAGGCGGGCATTCGAGATCGGCGCCTCGGCGTTCAACGCGATCAGGTCGCGCGGGGTGCACAGCGCCACCGCCCGGCGGGCCGGCGTCGCGGCCAGTGGACCGTCCGGGGCGAAGATCAGCTGCTCGATCCCGCCGGACGGCAGCTCGCGGCGGTCGTAGCCGTCGGGGGTCGTCAACGTGCCCGACGATCCGGTGGCCACATCGACCACCTGGAACGTGCCGCTGTTGATCCGGTCCTGTACGTCGACGCCGCGCGGCCACACGGTGATCCGCTTGGTGATCGGCTTGGCGCCCCACCAGCGGTCGTTGGCGGTGAGTACCACCGCGCCTTCCGGCAGCACGGCGTCGATCTTGTACGGCCCGGACGACGGGAAGCGTTTGAGGTCGTCGGCACTGAGGCCGGGCTTGAGATCCCATACCGAGTTCCATGCCTGCGCGATGCGGTCGATGGCGGCGGGGTCGCCGGCCTGGATGGTCCGGGTGATGTCGATGCCCAGGACGTCGCCGAGCACATGCGACGGCATCATCGAGGTGGCGGTGAACAGCTGCAGGTAGTCGGTGACGGCCCGGCCAGGAAAGTAGGTGACGCGGGCCCTCTTCTGACCCGGCTGACAGTCGATGCTGTCGATGTCCAGGTAGCCGCCACGGCTGGCGGCGTCGAACGCCGGGAACCGCCCGGACTGCGCCGCCCACGCCAGCACCATGTCGTCACAGGTGACCGGCTTGCCGTCGGAGTACACGGCGTTGTCGGCGATCTGGTAGTCCAGCACCAGCGGATCGCGGCCCACCACCGACACCGAGCCGAAGTCGTGATCGGCCAGCACCTGGCCGTCGGGCCCGTGGAAATTGAACCCGGTGAGCACCCGCGCGAAGGCCTGCGGTCCCGCCGAGGCCGCGCCGCGCACCGTGTTGGTGTTGTAGGTGAGCAGCATGCCGTCGACGGCGTAGTTGATCTGATCCGCGGGGCTACCCGAACACGACGTCAGGGCGCTCGGCGCGAGCACCCCCAGGACAGCGGCCACTGCGACAGCGGCGGCGCGCCGACGCCCGACTGCCATGGCGCGCTATCGCCCGCGGGGGCTACGTTTGCCCGTCGGCCGGCCCGGGCGGGCCGGACGGGCACCCGGCGTGGGCTTGTTGCCGACCGAGGGAGTCCCCCCGATTGCCGCTTCGGCCGGGACCGCGTCGGCGGCCTCGTCCAGATCCGCGGCTCCGCCGGTGACGACGTCGCTGGCCGTCGCCGACGGCTTGCGGCGGTTGGCCACCCGGCGATTGTGGGTGCGCACCCGGTCGGTGCGTTCGCGCAGCGACACCAGCAACGGGGTGGCGAAGAAGATCGACGAGTAGGTCCCGACGATCACGCCGACCAGCTGCACCAGCGCCAGGTCCATCAGTGTGCCGACGCCGAGCAGCCACACCGCGACGACGATCAGCGCCACGATCGGCAGCACCGAGATGAGGCTGGTGTTGATCGATCTCATGAAGGTCTGGTTGACGGCCAGGTTCGCCCGCTCGGCGAATGTTCGCCGCGCGGTCAGGTCGAACCCTTCGGTGTTCTCCTCAACCTTGTCGAACACGATGACCGTGTCGTAGAGCGAGAACCCCAGAATCGTGAGCAGGCCGATCACCGTCGCAGGCGTGACCTCGAAGCCGACGATCGAATACACGCCCGCCGTGACGACGAGGTCGAACACCAACGTGAGCAACGCCGAGATCGCCATGTAGCGCTCGTAGCGGAAGGTGATGTAGATCGCCGCGAGCACCAGGAACACCGCGAGCGCGATCAGCGCCTTCTTGGTGATCTGGTCACCCCAGGTCTCCGAGACGGCCGAGTCGCTGATCGTCGACTTGTCGGGCTGCCCGTTGCCGGCTTTCGGCTTGAACGCCTCGAACAGCGCGTCGCGCAACTGCTCGGTCTGCTGATTGGTCAGCGCCTCCGAGCGGATCTGCACGGTGGCCGAGCTGCCGTTGCCGACCAGCACGACCGACTCCGGCGCCCGGCCCAGCGTCTTGGAGAAGACGTCTTCCACCTGCTGGACGGTCGCGGTGCCGTTCTGCCCGGCGACCGGCATGCCGACCTTGGTGCCGCCCTGGAAGTCGATGCCGAAGGTGAAGCCCTTCAACACGATGCTCGCGACGCAGGCCAGGACGATCAGCCCGCTGATCGCATACCAGAGCTTGCGCTTGCCGATGACCTCGAAGGCACCGGTGCCGGTGTAGAGACGGACGAAGAAGCCGTGCCTGGGCGCGCCTGCGCCGGTTGCTTCCAGATCGGGTGCTTCGACGGCGGAGGATTCGGTGACGTCTGCAGCGTCCTCAGTGGTTTTGTCAGCCATGGGAGTTACCTCCGTCCCGTCGCAGTGGCGGCGGCTCGCCGTTCTCGGGCGATCTGCTGGACCGCACCGAGACCGTTGAACGCCGGTTTGGCCATCGTCGGCGACTTCGACGCCAGATACACCATCGGCCAGGTCACCAAGAACACCACGACGACGTCGAGAATCGTTGTCAACCCGAGGGTGAACGCGAAGCCCTTCACCTGGCCGACGGCGAGGAAGTACAGCACCGCGGCAGCCAGGAAGGTGACCGCGTTGCCGGACAGAATCGTCTTACGGGCACGAGCCCAACCGCGCGGCACCGCCGAGCGGAACGAACGCCCTTCCCGGATCTCGTCCTTGATGCGCTCGAAGAACACCACGAACGAGTCGGCGGTCGTGCCGATACCGATGATCAGACCTGCGATACCGGCCAGGTCGAGGGTGTAGTTGATGTATCTGCCGAGCAGCACCAGGATGCCGAACACCATGGCGCCGGACGCGACGAGCGACAGCGCGGTCAACAGTCCCAACACCCGGTAGTAGAGCAGCGAGTACAGCAGCACCAGCCCCAGGCCGATCGCACCCGCGATCAGGCCCGCCCGAAGCGACGCCAATCCCAGTGTCGCCGAGACGGTTTCGGCCTCCGACGACTCGAAGGACAACGGGAGTGATCCGTATTTCAGGACGTTGGCGAGTTGTTTGGCGGTGTCGGCGGTGAAGGGCGGGTTGCCGCCGCTGATCTGGGTGCGCCCGCCGGGGATGGCCTCGCGGATCTGCGGGGCGCTGACCACCTGCGAGTCCAGCGTGAACGCGGTCTGGGTGCCGATGTTGGCGGCGGTGAAATCCGCCCACGTGGTGGACGCCTTGTCCTTGAACTCCACGTTGACGACGTAGGCGCCGCTCTGCTGGTCGAAGCCGGAGGACGCGTCCTTGATCTCGTCGCCACTGATGATCGACTTGTCCAGCACGTAGATGTACTTGTGGTCCTGCGAGCACGCGACCAGTGGCAAATTCGGGTCGTCGTTACCGGCCAGGATGTCAGGCTGGTCGCACCTGCCCGCCATGTACTGCACCGCGATCAGCAACAGGTTCTGGTTGGTGCTCTGCCGCAGCTGCTTCTCGAAGCTGATGCGCGCCGCGAGGTCCTTGCGCGGGTCCGGCGGGGCCGGCGCCGCAGGCGGGGCTGGCTGCCCGGGAGCGGGCGGAGTCGGGGCCGCTGTCGGCGGCTGTCCCGGCGCAGGCGCAGGAGCGGGCGGTGCGGGGGTCGGTGACGGCGCAGGCTCTTCCGGGTAGGGGCGTGGCTGCGGCGCGGGCGCAGGTGCCGCCGGCGGTGGGGCGGCCGGCTCACCGGCCGCGGGAGGCGGGGCTGCGGGCGCCGGCGCTCCTGGCGGTGCTGCGCCGGGTGCCGGCGCTCCGGGTGCCGGTGCGGGCACCGGACCTCCGGGGCCACCGGCGCCGGGCACGCCCGCCGCCTGCATCTGCTGCTTGATGGCTTCGACCGGGATCGGCTGGCCGATCACCGGCCGAATGAACAGCCGGGCGGTCTGACCGAGGTTGCGGGCCTCGTTGCCGTCGTTACCGGGAACGGTGATGACGAGGTTGTCGCCGTCGATCACGACTTCGGACCCCGACACGCCAAGGCCGTTGACGCGGGCACCGATGATCTGCTGAGCCTGGTTCAACGCATCACGGGTGGGACGGGAGCCGTCCGGGGTGCGCGCTGTCAGGGTGACGCGGGTTCCACCCTGCAGGTCGATGCCCAGCTTGGGGCTGGAGCGTTTGTCTCCGGTGAGGAAGACCAGCAGGTACACCCCGATGAGCAAGACCAGGAACAGCGCCAGCCATCGATAGGGATGCACCGGCGCCGAAGACGATGCCACGTTGTTGTCTCTCCTAGGTTTGTGCGCGACCCGCTGGGTCGTCGTGCCGCGTCCCGCGGATGCGGTCCTCTTCAACTCCCGCTAGAGGGTACGTGCCGAGCCTGGCGATCAGTCTTTGGTCAGGCGGTCCGCGTCGGACTCGGTGAGCTCGGTGGCCTCACTTGTCTCGTCGGCGGCGTCGTCGGCCTCGTCCTCGATGCGGTCGCGGATGGCGAGCTTCATCCAGGTGGTCACGACGCCGGGCGCGATCTCGAGGTCGACGGTGTCGTCGGTGATTCCGGTGATCGTGGCCTGAAGACCGGAGGTGGTGTGTACCCGGTCGCCGACGGTCAACGACTCGTGCAAGTCGATGGTGGCCTGCATGGCCTTGCGTTGGCGCCGGGAGGCGAAGTACATGAATGCGCCCATGATGATGATCAGGGGCAGGAAGACGAGCAGGTCCATGGCGGAACAATTCTTTCGTATCGGATGCCGGGTTCAGCGCGCCGCGACCGTCAGGTCACGGGGTTCATAGCTGACCAGTCTGCCATTGCGCCGGTCCGGCGTGGACCGGCACCGCCGGTGGAAGATGGTCGGATGGACCTGATTGATGCCCTGCGCAGCACCGGGTCGGTGCGCGAGTTCACCGACGCGCCGGTCGACGACGCGGTCCTGGCGCGCATCCTCGACACTGCGCGCTTCGCCCCCAGCGGGGCCAATGCGCAGGCCTGGCGCCTGGTCGTGGTCAAGGATCCGCAGATCCGCACCCGTCTACGCGACCTGTATCGACAGCCGTGGGTGGAGTATCTGGCCCTCACCGGGGCCGGTCTGCGGCCGTGGTCGCCGGTCAACGATCCCGCTGCCGAAACGTCGGCCCTGGCCGCTGGCACCGCACAGGCCGAGCAGGCTGCGGCAAGCGGATTGGCCGCCCACCTCGACGAGGTTCCGGTTCTGTTGGCGCTGTTCGCCGACCTGTCCCAGCTGGCCGCGGTCGACCGAGACCTCGACCGCTATTCCCTGGCCGGCGGCGCTTCGGTCTATCCCTTCGCCTGGAGCATCCTGCTGGCCGCCCGCGCGGAAGGGCTCGGCGGCGTGCTGACCACGATGTTGATCAGGGAAGAAGACGAGGTCAAGCGGCTACTCGGCGCCGAGGGACCGTTGGTACTGGCCGCGGTGATCGCGCTCGGCCATCCGGTTCGCCAGGTCAAACGGCTGACCCGCCAGCCGGTGGCATCATTCGCCACGATCGACCGGCTCGACGGCACACCCTTTCCCGCTGTTTGATCCGACTGATTGCGTTGATTCAGTCGCTCTAGGCGACGCAATCCATCGTTCGATGCCCCCTGGGGATAAGTTTTCAGTTGCATCGCGCTGTTACGCGACTAGGCTCGATGTGCCCTCGTCGCGCCAGCCACTCGTCTAGGAGACCGAAAGTGACCACCCTCGAGCAGAGCCGCAAACTCGTCACCGAGATTCCGGGCCCCGAGTCCATCGAACTGAGCAAGCGCAGGGTCGCCGCGGTGTCGCACGGCGTCGGCGTCACGATGCCCGTCTTCACCGCGCGGGCCGGCGGCGGGATCATCGAAGACGTCGACGGCAACCGCTTGATCGATCTCGGCTCGGGCATCGCGGTCACGACGATCGGCAACGCGTCGCCGCGGGTGGTCGAAGCCGTGCAGGCGCAGGTCGCCGACTTCACCCACACCTGCTTCATGGTGACGCCTTATGAGGAGTATGTCGCCGTCGCCGAGCACCTCAACCGGCTTACCCCGGGCTCCTACGAGAAGCGCTCGGCATTGTTCAACTCCGGCTCCGAAGCCGTGGAGAACGCGGTCAAGATCGCGCGTTCCTACACGCGCAAGACCGCGGTGGTGGCCTTCGACCACGCCTACCACGGGCGCACCAATCTGACGATGGCCCTGACCGCGAAGTCGATGCCCTACAAGAGCGGGTTCGGCCCGTTCGCCCCCGAGATCTACCGCGCCCCACTCTCCTATCCCTACCGCGACGGGCTGATCGACAAGGAATGGGCCACCGACGGTGAACTGGCCGCCGAGCGGGCGCTGAACATCATCGACAAACAGATCGGCGCGGCCAATCTGGCCGCGGTGATCATCGAGCCGATCCAGGGTGAGGGCGGCTTCATCGTCCCCGCCCCCGGGTTCCTGCCGACACTGCGGGCGTGGTGTTCGGAGAACAACGTGGTGTTCATCGCCGACGAGGTCCAGACCGGGTTCGCCCGCACCGGCACCATGTTCGCCTGCGAGGACGAGGGCATCGAGCCGGATCTGATCGTGACAGCCAAGGGCATCGCCGACGGTCTGCCGCTCTCGGCGGTGACCGGGCGCGCCGAAATCATGGACGCCCCGCACGTCAGCGGTCTCGGTGGCACCTACGGCGGCAATCCCCTGGCCTGCGC
Source organism: Mycolicibacterium rhodesiae (assembly GCF_002086695.1). Lineage (GTDB taxonomy): Bacteria > Actinomycetota > Actinomycetes > Mycobacteriales > Mycobacteriaceae > Mycobacterium > Mycobacterium rhodesiae. The sequence goes on along the minus strand of NZ_MVIH01000001.1, from coordinate 726,488 downwards.
GGCCGCGCTGGCCACCATCGAGACCATCGAACTCGACGGCCTGGTGGATCGGGCCAAGCAGATCGAAGCGGTGATGAAGGACAAGCTCGGCCGGATGCAGGCCGACGACGACCGCATCGGTGATGTCCGCGGCCGCGGCGCAATGATCGCCGTCGAGTTGGTGAAATCCGGTACCGCCGAACCAGATCCGGACCTCGCCAAGAAGCTGGCGGCCACGGCGCACGCCCAGGGCGTGGTGGTGCTGACGTGTGGCACATACGGCAATGTGCTGCGTTTCCTGCCGCCGTTGGCGATCAGCGATGAGCTGCTGACCGAGGGACTCGACGTACTGGCTGAGATTCTCGCCGGCCTGCGATGACTCAGAACTTCATCGACGGCCAGCTGGTCGACTCGGTGAGCGGGGCGACGATGCCGATCGTCGACCCGTCCACCGGCGAAAAATACGGCACCGCACCGATTTCCAATGAACAGGACATCGACACCGCATACGCCGCGGCCGGCCGGGCGTTCGCCGACTGGAAGCGCACCACGCCCTCGCAGCGCCAGAAGGCGCTGCTCGATTTCGCCGACGACGTCGAAAAGCATGCGGAAAGCCTGGTTGCCGCCGAGGGGCGCAACACCGGTAAGCCCCTCCACATCACGATGGCCGAAGAGATCCCCCCGATGGTCGACCAGATCCGGTTCTTCGCCGGTGCTGCACGGATCCTGGAGGGCAAGTCGGCGGGCGAATACCTGGCCGACCACACCTCGTGGATCCGTCGTGAGCCGGTCGGGGTGATCGGGCAGGTCGCGCCCTGGAACTACCCGATGATGATGGCGATCTGGAAGTTCTGCCCCGCCATCGCCGCCGGCAACACCGTCGTGCTCAAACCGAGTGACACCACCCCCGTCACCACAGTGATGCTGGCCGAGATCGCCGCCAGGCACTTCGGGCCCGGCGTGCTCAACGTCGTGTGCGGGGACCGGGTTACCGGTGCCGGCGTCGTCGCGCATCCGACCCCGCAGATGGTGTCGATCACCGGATCCGTCGCCGCGGGGCGGGCGGTCGCGGTCAGTGCCGGCGGCCACCTCAAACGCACTCACCTCGAGCTCGGCGGCAAAGCGCCGGTGATCGTGTTCGACGACGCCGACATCGCCGCCGCCGCAGAGGGAATCGCGACGGCCGGATACTTCAACGCCGGCCAGGACTGCACCGCGGCCACCCGGGTGCTGGCCCGCGCGGGCGTCGCCGAGGACCTCACCGCCGCACTGGCCGAACAGGCCAACGCCGCGGCCACGACTTTCGGGCGGGCCGCCGACGACGAAGATGCCTGGGTGCCACCGGTCAACAACACCGATCAACTCGACCGGGTGCTGGGGTTCCTGTCCGACGTTCCGGCTCACGCGACTGTCGCTGCGGGCGGCAAACGTCAGGGCGACAAGGGTTTCTACATCGAGCCAACTGTGATCGGCGGCCTGCGCCAGGAGGACCGGCACGTCCGGGAGGAGATCTTCGGGCCGGTGATCACCGTGCAGTCCTTCGCAGACGAGGACGAAGCCCTTCGCTTGGCCAACGGCGTGGAGTACGGCCTGGCCTCGTCGGTGTGGACGTCAGACGTGTCGCGGGCACTTCGGGTGTCCAACGCGCTGGACTTCGGGTGCGTCTGGATCAACACACACATCCCCCTGGTCGCCGAGATGCCGCACGGTGGCTTCAAGTCGTCAGGCCACGGCAAAGATCTGTCGATGTACTCACTTGAGGACTACACCCGCATCAAGCACGTGATGGCCTACACCGGCTGAGTGGCGCGTCGCGTTCCGTGACCAGGTCGGCGACCCGGCGGCGGATCTCGTCGTCGGTCAGGCCTGACACAACCAGCCGGCCCAGTTCGTCGTCCGTCGGCCGTCGGCACCGTTCGGCGATGAGAACGTCGATGTAGCAATTGAATTCGTCGACAGCCCGGCCGCCGGGCAGTTCGTCGGCCCACCGCCAGAACAGCACCCGATCATCGTCCGGCACACCCAGAGCGGTGCAGATCTCGACTATCCGGATGAAGTCGGCGTCGGGAACGAACGTTGCGGCCATGACTACCACTGTGTCCCGAATGCCGCCGAATCCCAGCACCGATGTGGTGCATATCGCACAGCGACATCGGTTACGCGCGCCACCCGCCGCACCTGATGGGCGACGGGCGGCGGTCAACCGAATTTCTTAGTGCGAGACCGGCGTTCGGCGCGAACCGCCGAACATGTCACGCAAACCGCGACGACGGGGCCTCTCCTCCTCGACCACGTCGGTGGCGCGGCGGTGATGCCCCTCGATCACAGGCTCATTCGCCGTGACCGTCGCGGGCGCCGGTTCAACCGGCTCAGCAGCAACGGGCTCGGTGACCACCGGGCGCGTCGCGTAGCGCACGTCGCGCACGCTGTGCACCGACACCCGACCCAATGCCATCGCGCCGAAGAAGATGATCAGTGCGCCGAGGCCGCTCCAGAACGCCAGCTCCAGCGCGACCTGCCCGGCAGCGCTGCCTGCCACCGGTGCGCCGACGTCGCCGAGACCCCATGGGCCGGCGAAGAGCCGGCCCACTACGAACCAGGTGCCGGCGATGACGGCCAGCCAGCCGCCGAGCAGAGCGGTGGCCCGGTTACGTGACATCAACAACAGCAGCCCGCCGACGACTGCGACGGCGCCGGGCAGGACCTCGAGCCAGCCGCGGGCCGCGGTCCAGGTCAATGGCGTGTCCGGGTCGTAGGCGAAATCGAAGTACGGTCCGACGAACGGAATCAGCGCTCCCCAGAGCCCCAGCAGTACGAGCAGAAATCCACTGGCCGCGCCCCGGCTGCGGGCGATCTCCATCCGGCCGGCACGCGGATCCAGGCGGGTGTCTACGTCTTTCATGACGCCTCCTTGACTCAAGGGTGTGTCCCGAGATGTGCGTCGGATACCCGCGTGTCGCACGCCTCTAACGGAGCTGGGAGGCCGGACAGAGAGCAAGTTCACAGGACCGGTTCCTAGCATCGACCGTGACCGAGGAATAACGTTAGTTTCGCTAACGTAGTTTAATTTGGGCGCAACGAGGCGCCGGCCAATCTTCTTTGTCTAGTTCGTTGATGGAGTTTCGTCATGCCGACTGATACTCGCGAAGCCCGGTTTGAGCAGCGCGTTGCCAATCTGTACGCCACCGACCCACAGTTCGGCGCGGCCGCACCCGACCCGGCGGTGACCGCGGCCGCCAGCCAACCCGGCTTGCCTCTTTCCGCCGTCATCAAGACCGTTTTCGACGGCTACGCCGACCGCCCCGCAGTGGGCCAGCGGGCGGTGCAGTTCGTCGAGGATCCGAACACCGGACGCACCACCGCCGAACTGACGCAGGCGTTCGACACCATCACCTATCGCCAGCTCTGGGATCGGGTGCAGGCCGTCGCCGGCGCCTGGTCCGCCGAGACCGTCGCCGTGGGCGACCGCGTGGCCATCCTCGGTTTCACGAGCGTCGATTACACGATCATCGACCTCGCACTGACGCAGCTGGGCGCGGTATCCGTGCCGCTACAGACCAGTGCAGGCGCAGCCGCGCTGACGCCGATCATCGCCGAGACCGAACCTGTGGTGATCGCGTCGAGCATCGACAACCTCGATGACGCCGTCGAGCTCATCCAGGCGGGACCGGCACCGAAACGGCTTGTGGTCTTCGATTTTCGCCCGGAGGTCGATGATCAGCGTGACGCGGTGGCTGCCGCACGGGAACGCCTGACCGGAACCGACGTCGCCGTCACCACCCTGACCGACGAGATCGGCCGTGGCGCAAGTGGATCCGCGGTCCACGCCAGCGAAGCCGGGAAAGACCCGCTGGCGCTGCTGATCTACACCTCCGGCAGCACGGGCGCCCCGAAGGGTGCGATGTACCCGGCGTCCAAAGTCGCCGACATGTGGCTGGCAGCGGCCGCGCATTGGGACGACAAGCAGGGCGCCTACCCATCGATCGTGCTGAGCTTCATGCCGATGAGCCATGTGATGGGCCGCGGCGCGCTGTACGGCGCGTTGAGCACCGGAGGCACAGTCTATTTCGCCGCACGGCCCGACCTGTCGACGTTCCTCGACGACTTGGCTCTGACCCGGCCGACACAGCTGAACCTGGTTCCCCGAGTGTGGGACATGATCCATCAGGAAGTGCAGAGCGAGGTCGACCGCCGTGGGGGCGAGGCCACCGAGGCCGAGGTGCTGGCGGACAAGCGGGTAAGCCTGCTCGGTGGCCGGTTCGTCTCCGCCCTCACCGGCTCGGCGCCGATCGCACCGGAACTCAAGGAATGGGTGGAGACGTTCCTGGACATGCACCTCGTTGAGGGCTACGGCTCCACCGAGGCCGGCGCGGTGTTCGTCGACGGTGTGGTGCGCCGCCCCCCGGTGACCGACTACAAGCTCATCGACGTGCCGGAGCTGGGGTATTTCGGCACCGATCTGCCGCATCCGCGCGGCGAGCTGCTGGTCAAGTCGACGCAACTGTTCCCGGGCTACTACAAGCGTCCCGAGGTCACCGCGGCGATGTTCGACGAGGACGGCTTCTACCGAACCGGCGACATCGTCGCCGAGACCGCGCCCGACCATCTGCGGTACGTGGACCGGCGCAACAACGTGCTCAAGCTGTCGCAGGGTGAGTTCGTCACGGTCTCCAAGCTGGAGGCCGCGTTCGGGCGCAGCCCGCTGGTGCACCAGATCTACCTGTACGGCAACAGCGCCCGGCCCTACCTGCTGGCCGTCGTCGTTCCGACCGCCGAAGCCGCCGCCGGCCACGACGCCGCCGAGCTCAAGGCGCTGATCGCCGACTCGCTGCAGGACGCCGCGCGCAACGCACGGCTGCAGTCCTACGAGATCCCGCGTGACTTCTTGGTCGAGACAACGCCTTTCACCGTCGAGAACGGTCTGCTGACGGGCATCCGCAAGCTGGCTTGGCCGCGGTTGAAGGAACGCTACGGTTCCGCCCTCGAGCAGCTCTACGTCGATCTCGCCGAGGGTCAAGCCGACGAGCTGCGGTCGCTGCGGCAGAGCGGCGCCGACGCCCCCGCGCTGGCCACCATCACCCGCGCCGCCGGCGCGCTGTTGGGGGCCGCGGCAGCGGACCTGCAGCCCGATGCCCACTTCACCGACCTCGGCGGAGACTCGCTGTCGGCGTTGACGTTCGCCAACCTGCTCAACGAGATCTTCGATATCGAGGTGCCGGTGGGCGTGATCGTCAGCCCGGCCAACGACCTGCAGGCCATCGCCGGCTACATCGAGAGCGAGCGCAGCTCGGGCAGCAAGCGACCGACATTCGCCTCGGTGCACGGCGCAGACGCCACCGAAGCCCATGCCAGTGATCTCACGCTGGACCGCTTCATCGATGCCGCCACCCTGGCCGCGGCACCGCAGCTGCCCGGCCCGGCGAAGGAGATCCGCACCGTATTGCTCACCGGCGCAACCGGATTCCTGGGCCGCTACCTGGCGCTGGAATGGCTCGAGCGGATGGACCTGGTCGACGGCAAGGTGATCTGCCTGGTCCGCGCCAAGGATGGCGATTCCGCGCGCGCCCGCCTTGACGCCACATTCGACAGCGGTGATCCGACGCTGCTGGCGCACTATCGCCAACTGGCCGCCGAGCATCTCGAGGTGATCGCCGGCGACAAGGGCGAGGAGAACCTCGGCCTCGATGCGGCGACGTGGCAGCGTCTGGCCGACACCGTCGACTTGATCGTCGACCCGGCGGCGCTGGTCAATCACGTGCTGCCCTACCGGGAGTTGTTCGGGCCCAACGCTGTCGGTACCGCCGAGCTCATCCGGATCGCGCTCACCACGAAGCTGAAGCCGTTCGTCTACGTGTCGACGATCGGCGTCGGTGCGGGAATCGCACCGGGACGGTTCGTCGAGGACGGCGACATCCGCGAGATCAGCGCGACCCGGACGGTCGACGATTCGTACGCCAACGGTTACGGCAACAGCAAGTGGGCCGGCGAGGTGCTGCTGCGCGAGGCCAACGATCTGTGCGGGCTACCGGTCTCGGTGTTCCGCTGCGACATGATCCTTGCCGACACCACCTACGGCGGTCAGCTCAACCTGCCCGACATGTTCACCCGGATGATGCTGAGCCTGGTGGCAACCGGCATCGCCCCGGCGTCGTTCTACGAACTCGCAGCCGACGGCAGCCGCCAACGCGCACACTACGACGGCCTGCCGGTGGAGTTCATCGCCGAGGCGATCTCCACACTGGGCGCTCACGTGACGCAGGGGTTCGAGACCTACCACGTCATGAATCCCTACGATGACGGCGTCGGGCTCGACGAGTTCGTCGACTGGTTGATCGAAGCCGGCTACCCGATCCAGCGGATCGCGGAGTACGACAGCTGGTTGCAGCGGTTCGAAACGGCGATGCGGGCACTGCCCGACCGGCAGCGTCAGTACTCGCTGCTTCCGCTGCTGCACAATTACCAGCATCCGGAACGGCCGGTCCGCGGATCGATCGCGCCGACCGAGCGGTTCCGCGCCGCGGTGCAGGACGCGAAGATCGGTCCGGACAAGGACATTCCGCACGTTTCGGCGGACGTCATCGTCAAATACATCACCGATTTGCAGTTGCTGGGCCTGCTGTAACTCGCGAAGTCCACACCAGGGTCGCGATCAACGAAGATCGACGACCCTGGTGTTGTTTTCGCCGGGTGACGCTAACGTGCCTGCCGGACCTGGTCAACAACACCGATGATGTTGTCAGCCACGAACTTTGGCTGATACAGCATCATGTTGTGCCCGCTGCCGTGAGCGATGATGTTGGACGTGCCCAGTGCCGCACCCAGCATGTCGTTGGCTTCGTGGATCTGGGCCAGCGTGTAGCTGTCCGACGTCAATGCTGCAGGGGGCGCGAACTTGTCGGCACTGAGGACGATCGCTGGAACGTGCGGAAGGGCGGTTGCATCCTGGATGGCGGCAATCGCTTCGAGCACGAGCACTGCTTCCCCGCCGGGTTCCGGCGGCTGCGCGCTGTCGCGCTCCCAGGCGCTGTTCTGTTCCGGGGTGCCGATGCGGGGCAGAAACTCAGACACCCCGTCAACCATGACGATGCCCGCCACCAGATCCGGGTGTGTCCGCGCCAGCAAGTCGAGTACAAGGCCGCCGTAGGAGTGTGCGGCGAACACGAACGGTCCCGATAGATCGGCAGCGTTGATCAGGGCGACAACGTCGTCGACGTCCTGCTGGACGGGATGAGGTTGCGGCCCGGGCGTGGACCGGTCGTTGCCGTCCAAGCGGGTGTTCGGGCGGTCGTACGCGCACACTCGCGTTGTCTTCGCAACGGCCGGTTGCACCGCATCCGGACTGGGCGCCAACTGTGCTTCAAGGATGATGTCGTAGGGCGAAGTCCGGATCGGGTCATCCCACGGCACGATGTAGTTCCACGCTTCGGCGTAGCTACCTTTACCGGGGATGATGAAAACCGTGGGCGATCCGGTGCCCTGACATTGGACGAACAGTTGCCGGCCGTCACCGATGTCGAACACCCCCGCGGGCCCGCTTCCCGGAGTCGCCGCACTGCGCGCGCAGCCGGCTGCGACGACGACAAGCACGATCAGCAAAGCCAGCGATCGCCTCACCCCGCGACGGTATACCGCGGCCGTCCCTATCAGCCACGATCGGGATGGCTCCGACCTTCTCCAGCAGGCTGCCGTTCCGGCCAGTAAGCTGCGCGCACAGGCTCACAGTCTCCGGGGGCAGGCTGTGGCCGGTTCGGGAGCTTATGCATCAAGACGTGGGCATGGCCGCGTGGGTCCGGCGGTGGTGGGACCAACCCGGCCAATACGACTGGTTGTCCGATTATCTCGCCGCGCGCCACCTGCAGCGCTTCAGCCGAATCCTGATCGCGTCGGTCGTCTTCGTGCTGGGGACGATCCCCCTGGTGATGTTGTTCAGCCCGTCGGGTCCGCAGGGTCAGGTACACCGGACCACCGCGATCGTGATGTCGGCGTTGTCGTTCGGCGGCGCGTGCACCTGGCTCGTCGGTTGGCCGAGCCGCCGGCAATCCGCGCTGTTCGCCATCGGCGCGAACGCGGGTGTCACCCTGGCTTGCCTGATTGCCGGGACACCGGCCACGGGCTTGTTGGCGTGCGCCACCTTCGCTCCGATCGCCGGCTACGTCGGCCTGTACCACTCCGGTCGACTGTTGGCGGCGACACTGTTGAACGCGCTCGTCACCACCGTCCTCGCCGGGGCGCGGATCGCCGCGGCAGGTGACATCGCGATGGCTGTCGGACATGTGCTGGGTGTGCTGATCGCCGTGCTTGCCGTCCCGTTCGGAAGTCAGCTGCTCCTGCATCTGCTCAGCCTCGACGCCCGGATGTCGAACACCGACCCGCTCACCGGGCTGCGCAACCGCCGCGGTTACGACGAGTCGGCGCTGAAATTGATCGCTGCGGCGGACCGGCCGCAGTCCCAGTGGCTGGCCGTGATTCTCATCGATCTGGACGGGTTCAAGCAGATCAACGACGCCCACGGCCACGGCTACGGCGACACGGTCCTGGTCGCCGTAGCGGATAACCTGCGCCGGGCCAGCGCCATGAATTCGGTGGTGGCCCGTCTCGGCGGCGAGGAATTCCTCATCGCCGAACTGATCGAGCCCGACGATGCCGCGGCCGCAGCTGAACGATTTCGCACGGCCGTCGCGACTGCACCCGGCCCGGTGACCGCCAGCGTCGGAGTCGCATCGATCGCGCTCACCGAGATCGGCAGCGCCGCGACCGCGGCGCTCACCGGTCTGGTGGACGCCGCCGATGCCGCAATGTACGACGCCAAGCGGGCGGGCGGGAACCAAACCCGCCACCGGGCCAAGAGCACCACGTAGTCCGGTCGGACCTGCGGACTCAGATCAGCGCGATCACCAACAGCACGACCGCGATCAACGGGAACGCCCCCTGGGTGACCGCGGCCCGCGCCTTGTCCGGCGCGGACGCCAGCAGCACTGCCGCCGCGGCGAGCATGGAACCGACGCCCGCGAACACCAGAGCAGCACCGATCCCGGTGTGCCCCAACGCGATTGCGACGATTCCCGCGATACTGACGATCGCCAGGAACAGGTTGTAGAAACCCTGGTTGAGCGCCATCAGTTTGGTGGTCTCGGCTTCCTCGACCGTGGTGCCGAACGTCTTACGGGTGCGCGGCGACGTCCAGGTCAGCGACTCCATCGTGAAGATGTAGACGTGCAGCAGCGCGGCGAGGCCGGCGAAAACCAAGGCGGCGATGACCATCGGAGCTCCCATCACTCGAATAGGCCGGACTGACCGAATCCGCTGGCCCGCGGCGGTGCAACCATACCGAGGTGGGTCCAGGCTAGCGGCGTGGCCACTCGTCCGCGGGGGGTCCGCGCGATCATTCCGGCACGCACCAGGAACGGCTCGCACACTTCCTCGACGGTCGTCGCTTCCTCCCCCACCGCAACCGCCAGGGTGGACACCCCGACCGGGCCACCGCCGAAGCTCTTGGTCAATGCGGTGAGAACGGCCCGGTCCAACCGGTCCAGGCCCAACTCGTCGACGTCGTAGACGGCCAGCGCGGCCTTGGCGATATCGCGGGTGATCACACCGTCGGCCCGCACCTCGGCGTAGTCGCGCACGCGCCGCAGCAGGCGGTTCGCGATGCGGGGTGTCCCCCGCGAGCGACGGGCGATTTCGGAGCCGGCCTCAGAACCCAGTTCAATGCCGAGGATTCCGGCCGAGCGGGCCAATACCCGTTCCAGTTCGGGCGGCTCATAGAAGTCCATGTGCGCGGTGAACCCGAAGCGATCCCGCAGCGGTCCGGTCAGCGCACCGGAGCGGGTGGTCGCGCCGACCAACGTGAACGGCGCAACCTCCAACGGGATCGACGTCGCGCCAGGGCCTTTCCCGACGACGACGTCGACCCGGAAGTCCTCCATCGCCAGGTACAGCATCTCCTCGGCGGGCCGGGCGATGCGGTGGATCTCGTCGATGAACAGCACGTCACCCTCGACCAGGTTGGACAGCATCGCGGCGAGGTCACCGGCGCGTTCCAGGGCCGGCCCGGACGTCACCCGCAACGCGGAGCCCAGCTCGGCGGCGATGATCATCGCCAGCGACGTCTTGCCCAGCCCCGGCGGCCCGGACAACAGAATGTGATCCGGTGTGCCGCCGCGGTTCTTGGCACCCTCGAGGACCAGCTGCAGCTGCTCGCGCACCCGCGGCTGACCGATGAACTCGCCAAGCGACCGGGGCCGCAGGCTGGCGTCGACGTCTCCTTCGCCGACGGTCAGCGCCGGCGACACGTCGCGGTCGACGGCCTCGTCGTCCTCTTCGTCGAACCTGCTCACTTGGTCTTTCCTAGTAGTGACAGCGCCGCACGCAATGCCGAGGAGGTGTTGGCCTCGCTGTCGGCCGCGAGCACCTTGTCGGTGGCCTCCTCAGCCTGCTTGAGCGCAAAGCCAAGTCCGACAAGGGCTTCCACCACGGGAGTGCGTACCGCGTGACCGGTCGCCGCGGCCACGCCCGCACCACCGGCGACCGCGCCGATCTTGTCCCGCAATTCCAGCACCATACGTTCGGCGCCACGCTTGCCGATGCCGGGCACCCGGGTCAGGGCCGTCACGTCACCGTCGGCCAGCGCCTGACGCAGCGCGGTCGCGTCATAGACCGCCAGTGTCGCCAGCGCAATCTTGGGGCCGACGCCGGACACCCCGAGCAGGGTGGAGAACAAATCGCGGGCATCGGAGTCGGCGAAGCCGTACAGGGTTTGGGAGTCCTCGCGGACGATCATCGCGGTGATCAGCCGGGCCTCGCTGCCGCGGCGCAGCGTCGCGAGCGTCGACGGCGTGGCCATCACCTTGTACCCGACGCCGGCGGCCTCGATCACGACGTGATCGAGGGCGATGTCGAGGACTTCACCGCGCACCGAGGCGATCATGTGGCGGCCTTCAGGGTGCGCGCCGATTTCAGCCGGGCCTGGTAGGCCCGCTTCTGTTCGGCGGCCATGGCCTCGGCCTGCGCCATGCGGGCGATCATCGGGGCGCGCCAGCAGTGGCAGATCGCCAGGGCCAGTGCGTCGGCGGCGTCCGCCGGGGTCGGCTTCTGCTGCAACTGCAGAATGCGGGTGACCATCGTGGTGACCTGCGCCTTGTCAGCGCGCCCGTTCCCGGTGACCGCCGCCTTGACCTCACTGGGGGTGTGGAAATGCACGTCGATGCCGCGGCGCGCGGCGGCCAGTGCGATCACACCGCCGGCCTGCGCGGTGCCCATCGCGGTGTTGGCGTTCTGGTTGGCGAACACCCGCTCGATCGCCACGACATCGGGCTGGTGGGTGTCCATCCAATGGTCAACGGTGTCGCTGATGGTCAGCAGCCGACGCTGCAACGGCTCGTCGGATGGCGTGCGCACCACGTCGACGTCCAGCGCAATGACCTGGCGGCCACCCCGACTCTCGATCATCGAGAGTCCGCAGCGCGTCAACCCAGGGTCGACTCCCATCACCCGCACGGATCGCCTTCCGACTACGAACAGCTGTTCGATCACAGTAGCGGGCGGGGCAGACAGGAGCGGTCAGGACACGCGGTCTCCCGCGCGTGGTTATGGTCGGTCCATGGGCGGCCCCGACGCATTCCATCCCGACTTGTCCGGAACCAGGCCGGTGCGCAATCGGGTGCGCCACATCCGGGCCGGCGACCTCGACGGCGGCACCGGTCAGACCGATGGCATGCAGCGATTCGCCGCGATCAGCGGCGCGTCGGTCGGGTCGGAGAAGCTGTGGATGGGCGAGACCCACGTCGGGCCCGGCGTCGCGTCGGCCAACCATCACCACGGCGACTCGGAGACCGCGATCTTCGTGCGCAGCGGCCACCCGCAGTTCGTCTTCCATGACGGTGTCGGCGAAGTGCGGATCAGTACCGAGCCGGGCGACTACATCTTCGTGCCGCCGCACCTACCGCACCGCGAGGAGAACCCGGACCCGGATGAGCCGGCCGTTGTGGTGATCTCGCGCAGCACGCAGGAGGCCATCGTGGTCAACCTGGAGGGGCTCTATCCACTGTGAGCCTCGACGACATCACCGAAGACCGCGGACGGCCGAGGGCCGGCCGGCCGCGCAGTGAGCAGTCCCGGTCGGCAGTCGTCCACGCGACCTCGGAGTTGCTGCACGAGTTCGGTCTGCGGGCGATGACCACTGAACAGATAGCGGCCCGCAGCGGCGTCAGTAAGGCCACGATCTACAAGTGGTGGCCCAACAAGTACGGCGTCGCGGTCGACGCGTTCTTCTCGGAACTGCAAGCCGACTCCCCCGACCCCGACACCGGTTCGGCACGAACGGATTTCACGGTCTGGCTGCGGGGACTGTGCCGGTTCTACTCCGGCCCCAGCGGGCGGGTATTCGCGCAACTGTTCGGGGAAGCACAGTTCGACCCCGAGGTCGCCACAACGCTGCGTGACGGACTGATTCGTTCGCGTCGCGCGGCTCTCGAATCCATCTGGGCGCGCGGCGTAGCCCGCGGCGAACTGCGCGGCGACATCGATCCCGGGGTCGCAATCGACTTGATCATCGGGCCTGCCCTGTACCGGCTGATGGCCGGCCACGCGGAGCTGGATGACGCCGCCGCCGACGCCATCGTCGACGCGGCGTTGCGCGGCCTGTCCCGGTGAGCCAGTTCACCGGCGCGGATGGGACTAACCGCCACTGCGAGGGCGCTATACATTTCGAAACTGTACGTTCAGTTTCGAAGGAGTCATCATGACATTCACCATCCGTCTCGCCGCCGGCCTCGTGGCCACCGGCATCGCCGGCGCGATCGTCGCCGCTCCGGTCGCCGCGGCGGCCGACGATCCACACCTGGTCTGCACCGTCGTCAGCGACGGCAACAGCCAATGCGAGACACCGGGCAACGCACAGCTGACGGCCTCGCCCCAAGATGTGCCGTACCCGACGCTGTATCCGTTCCTGCTCGGCGGCGGGCTGATTTTCCACGACGGACCCGGCCACGGAATGCGCTGATCAGACCTCGGTGCTGAACTCGGTCAGCGTCCCCTCGCGGGCCGACCGGGCGATCTCCGCGACTCGGGCGCGGGAACGCTTCCAGCCTTTCACCTGCTCGCGGCCGACCTCCGTTCCGTCGCGCGTGATGATGATCGTCCACGGCACGCCGACGAACTTGGCCAGCAGCCAGAACGGCCACAGCAGCATGAACGGCAGCACGACCAGGAAGATCAGCGCATCAAGGGTGGCGAAGCCGGTCTCCCACGGGATCGTCTTCCACCACCAGCGACGCACCGACCAGGTGGACCCGTCCGGGTCGGTCTCCGTCAGCTGAGACATGGTCACCTCCGATTCAGTGCCCGAAGCGTACGGTTCTGTTCCATGGCGACGGGCGGTACCCGCACGATACGAAGCTTTTGCCGGGTGTGCCCGTCGGTGTGCGGCATCCTCGTCGAGATCGACGATGACCGGGTGGTGGCCGTCCACGGTGACCGGGACAACCCGTTCTCCGGCGGCTACACCTGCCCGAAGGGTCGCGCGCTGCCGCTGATCCATCACCATCCGGACCGCCTCGAACGGCCGATGATGCGCGACGGCGGGCAGCTGGCCGAAACCAGCTGGGAGGCCTGCCTCGACGACCTCGGCGCCCGGCTGCGCGACATCATCGCCGAGCACGGTCCGGCAGCGGTCGCTGTCAACTTCGGCACCGGCATCGGCATGGACGCCGCCGGTTATCGCACCGCCGAGGCGCTGCACCGCGCGATCGGCACGCCCGCGAAGTTCAGTCCATTGACCATCGATGGCACCGCCAAGGTTCTGGTCGCGGAGCTGATGGGCGGCTCCGCCGCGCTGACCGGGCGACCGGATTACGAGAACGCCGAACTGGTGATTCTGATCGGCAGCAATCCGGTTGTCTCCCATGGCCACACCGTATGCATGCCAAACCCGCGCGGGCTGTTTCGCGACGTCGCCGCGCGGGGTCAGCTCTGGGTCGTGGATCCGCGCCGCACCGAGACCGCCCGCTTGGCGACGCGCCATCTCGCGCCCCGCCCCGGCACCGATTACGCGGTGCTGGCTTTCCTGGTGCGTGAAATCCTGCGCGACGGCGCCGATCCCGACGTCACCGTCCAGGACCTCGACCTGTTGGCTGCCGCAGTCGACCCGTTCACCCGCGAGCATGCCGCCGCGCTGGCCGACGTCGATCCCACCGATCTCGACGATCTGCTCACCGCTGTCCGCACCGCTGGACATATCGCGATCGACACCGGAACCGGCGTCACCATGTCAGCGAGCGGCAATGTCACACAATGGTTTTCGTGGGCGCTGCTGATCCTGACCGGGTCGATGAACACCCCCGGCGGCGAATGGTTCCATCCCGGTTACGGCTATCAGCTGGAGATGTTCGAGCTGCCGATCGCGCCGCCCGAGGGCAAGTCGAGACCTGGACCGCGCAGCCGCCCGGAGACGAAGGCCTTCATGCGCGAATGGCCCTGTGCCGCACTGCCTGACGAGATCGAGGCCGGCAACATTCGCGCGCTGCTCAACCTCGGTGGCAGCCTGCTCACCGGATTCCCGGCCACCGATGCGTTGCGTGCGGCGTTGCCGAAACTCGACGTTCTGGCCACCACCGAGATCCTGCCAACCGAGACGACCGCGCTGTCCACTCACGTGCTGCCGACCAAGGGCCAGCTCGAGCGGCCCGACGTCACGTTGTGGGACTTCATGAGTACGCGAATCTCCGCCCAGCACACCCCCGCAGTGATGCCCTCGATCGGTGACCGCCGGTCGATGTGGTGGGTACTCGCCGAACTCGGCGCCCGACTCGGTCACGTCATCGCGGATACCGCGATGACCGACGAACAGATGGTGGCCAAGTTCAACGGCGGCGGCCGCACGAGTTACGACGACCTGGTCGCCACCGGCTGGGCGCAGGCCGAGCGCGAATTGCCCGCGGCATGGATGCAACGCCACGTCGAGCGCCTCGGTGGCTGGCGCCTGGCCCCGCAGCTCCTGATCGACCAATTGCACGGCCTACGCCACATGGCCGGGCCGGTGTTGGTGCCGCGTCGCCAATTACGAAGAGTCAACGCACAATTGGAGTATCTCGGCGAGCAGCCCGAGATACTGCTGAGCCCACAGGACGCCGCGGCGGCCGGCATTGCCGACAACCAGAAGCTGGTGGTGCGCACCGAGCACGGCGAACTCACCGGGATCGCGAAACTGGACCCGTCGGTGCGCAGCGGCGTGGTGTCGGTCCCGCACGCGCACGTCGGTGCCAACGTCAACCTGCTGACGAGTAAAGACGACCTTGACCCCGCGACGGGGATGACCCGTTATTCAGGGGTGCCGGTCAGCCTTCATCCGGCCTGAACTCAGTCGTCCTCGAGCTGAGCGAGCACGTCGTCGGGGATGTCGGCGTTGGTGTAGACGTCCTGCACGTCGTCGCTGTCCTCCAGCGCGTCGACAAGCTTCATGATCTTGCGGGCCCCGTCGGCGTCCAGCGGTACCGTCACCGACGCCTGAAAACCGGCATCAGCGGAGTCGTAGTCGATGCCGGCGTCCTGCAGCGCGGTGCGCACGGCGACCAGATCCGTCGGCTCGGAGATCACCTCGAAGCTGTCGCCGAGATCGTTGACCTCTTCGGCGCCGGCATCCAGAACGGCGAGCAGCACGTCGTCCTCGGACAGGCCGTTCTTCTCCAGCGTCACCACTCCCTTGCGGGAGAACAGGTAGGACACCGAGCCGGGGTCGGCCATGTTGCCGCCGTTGCGGGTCATCGCGACCCGGACCTCGCCGGCGGCGCGATTGCGATTGTCGGTCAGGCATTCGATGAGCACGGCGACGCCGTTGGGCCCGTAACCCTCGTAGGTGATGTTCTGCCAGTCGGCGCCGCCGGCTTCCTCGCCACCGCCGCGCTTGCGGGCGCGCTCGATGTTGTCGTTGGGAACCGACGACTTCTTGGCCTTCTGGATCGCGTCGTACAGGGTGGGGTTACCTGCCGGGTCGCCGCCGCCGACGCGCGCCGCGACCTCGATGTTCTTGATGAGCTTGGCGAACATCTTGCCGCGCTTGGCGTCGATGACGGCCTTCTTGTGCTTGGTGGTAGCCCACTTGGAATGGCCGCTCATCGGGTTCTTCTCCGTACTGTCCGTTCTGCCGTAACCCGACGAGTCTACTGGCCGGGGGTCACCCCGGACTCATCCGTCCAGGCTGTGGGGCCCTGCGAACCCCGCGGGCCCGTTGATTGCGTAATCGGGCCCGACACGCGCAGGTGTGGGCGATATTGATGCGCATGACAGTGCAGGCGGACCGGTTGGCGTTCACCGATCTGGACGACCCTCTCATGTTTACCGATCCCTTCCCGCGGTACGCCGAGTTACGTCGCAGTGCCCCCGTATCGCGGGTGCGGGCGCCGCTTGCCACCGGGATGAGGGCCAAGGGATACATGCTGACCCGCTACGACGACGTCCTCGCCATGCATGCCGACCCGAGACTGTCCAGCGATGTCATGCGCAATGATCGGATCGGGCGGCTGCGCTGGTTGATCCCCAAGCCCATCCGGTTGTTGACCGAGACGATGGCGACCAAGGACGATCCCGAGCATCAGCGGTTGCGCAGACTCGTGCACAAGGCGTTCACCCCGAAACTCGTGGCCGGCCTGACCGACGACATCACCGGCATCGCTCGCGAGCTCATCGAGCAGTTGGCGCAGGCCGGCGAGGTCGATCTGGTCAGCGATTTCGCGGTTCCGTTCCCCCTGACGGTGATCGCACGACTGCTCGGGGTCAAAGACCATGAGCTCGAGGAATTTCACCACCTGTGCCTGAAACTCACCGAGAGTTCGGCCAAGGGAACGCGGGGTCTGATCGGGATGATCAGCGCCGCGGCAAAGCTGACAGCTTTCTTCGAACGCCTCGCGGAGGCGCGTCGGGACGACCCGGACGACGGACTCATCTCCCAACTCGTTCGCACCACGGACGGCAGTGACAAGCTCACCGACCGCGAAGCGATTGCGATGATGTTCCTGCTGTTGCTCGCCGGGCACGACACCACGTCCAATCTCATCGGGAACAGCATCGTGGCGTTGCTCGACCATCCCGATCAGCTCGCGAGGTTGCGGGCCCAGCCCGAGTTGATCGACGACGGTGTCGAGGAACTGTTGCGATTCACCGCGCCTGTCGCCGTGGGCGCACCACGGGTGGCACTGGAAGACCTGGAGTTTTCTGGAACGCGAATTCCCAAGGGCAGCAGAGTCTTCGGCATGCTCATCTCCGCCAATCGCGACGAGTCTGTTTTCCCCGACGCCGACGAACTTGACCTCTCTCGCTCGCCGAACAAGCACCTTGCCTTCGCATCCGGCAACCATTACTGCCTCGGCCATCACCTGGCGCGCCTCGAGGGCCGCATCGCGATCACCCAATTGCTGCAGCGGTTCGACCACCTCGAGCTCACGGTCCCCCGAAACAGCCTGCGCCTGCGCCCGATCGTTCAGCTGCGGGGCCTGGAATCCCTGCCGATGCGCCTGCGCTGACCAGTGCTCGCACCGATAGTGCGAGTTGTCGGTGCTGTGACCGACGAATCTCGACGAGATCGCGCACGCTCGGCGCGCTACGCCCCCAGGTCGCCGTCGATGTAGCGCTGCAGGTTCGGTGCGACGGCGGTGACGATCTCGTCCTCGTTCATCGACGAGAGCGGCTCGATCTGCCACACGTAGCGCATCATCGCCAAACCCATGATCTGCGACGAGATCAAGCCGCTGCGCTTGCGCCGATCCGCCTCGTCGGCACCGAGCTGAGACACTCCCATCAGCTGCCCCTCGACCACCCTGCGCAGCTTCTCGCGGGTGCTCGGCTCGTGCGCGGCGGTCTGCAGCACCGCCCGCAACACCGGACCGATCTCGTCGTCGGCCCACGCGCCCAGCATCAGCCGCAGCAGCGCCGTTCCGAGTTGTGGCACCGGCGTCGTCCAGGTTCTCGCGACGTCCTCCAGCCAGCGGTGCGGCGGATTGGTCGCCGCATCCAACAGGCCTTCCTTGGAACCGAAGTAGTGGTAGACCAGTGCTGGATCGACGTCGGCTGCCCGAGCCACCGCCCGGATCGTGGTGCCCGCCGAGCCGTGCTGAGCGAACTCGCCGCGCGCGGCCTCGACGATCCGGGCGGCCAGTACCCCCTTCTCGTCGCGGGGTCCCGGTGCCGTGGCCTTCTTCGCCATCGCATCACCTCAAGTTTCATATTGCGTTGAGACTAGTTTCATCGTACCGTGAAACTAGTCTCAACAGGACGTGAAAAGGGAATCGAATGACATCCACCAGCGTTTCCGGCATCGAACCAGGTCAGCGCACGCTCAATGGGCCGCAGACCACCGGTCGGGACTACCGCAACCTGAGCACGCCCGACCACCGCACCACCAGCGACATCAACATCGCGGTCCCGATGCGCGACGGTGTCACGCTGCTCGCCGACGTCCACCGCCCCGACACCGACGGTCGCTTCCCCGCGCTGATCGCCGCGTCCCCATATCCGCGCCAGATCCAAGACCTCGGCGCCCCAGCCGGTTTCATCGAGGCCGGCGCCACCGACTTCTGGGTGCCGCGCGGCTACACCCACGTCATCGCCAACCTGCGCGGCACCGGCGGGTCTGGCGGCACCTTCGGTTTCTTCGACTCCCAGGAACGCCGCGACCTGTACGACCTCGTGGAATGGGTCGCGGCGCAACCCTGGTGTGACGGCAACGTCGGGATGATCGGGATCAGCTACTTCGCGATGACTCAGCTGGAGGCCGCCGTCGAACGCCCGCCGCACCTCAAGGCGATCTTCCCGGTGGCCGTCACAGCCGACCTGTACGAGGCCGCGATGCACCACGGCCTGTTCAGCGCGTCGTTCGTGACACCGTTCCTGTCGATGCTCGGACTCACCGCTGCCCGCAGCGACACGTTCTGGCGCAGCCGACCGCTGGGAGCGGCGCGTTGGGTGCTCAACACCTCGCGGCTGCACCACAAATTCGCGACGATGAACGGTGAGGCCGCCGTGACGATGATGCGTGGGCTGCTCAAACTGCCGCACGACCCGCACCCCTGGGACGAGCTGTGGCTCGACGCGGCGGTCAAGCACCCCACCCGCGACGCGTGGTGGGACGAACGAAACCTGTTGCCGCTGCTCGAAAAGGTAGATATCCCAGCTTATTTGGGTTGCGACTGGCAGAACGTACCGCTGCACCTGCCCTCGACGTTCACCAGCTACGCCGGGCTGACCAACAGTCCGTGTGTGCGCATCGGGATGCTCGGCGAGTACGGGCTGACCTGGCCGTGGGAAAGCCTGCACGTCGAAGCGCTGGCCTGGTATGACCATTGGCTCAAGGGCCGCGACACCGGCATCCTCGACGGCCCGGCAGTTCGTTACGTCCTGCCCGGCACCGACGAGTGGCGCACGTGCGAATCCTGGCCGCCGGCAAGCACGTTGCGCGAACTGGCGCTGTGCGCCGACGGCACTCTTGATGATGACGAAGGCATCCCCGGCGCGCGGGACTTCATGGCGCTCGGCGGTGGGCTCGGCCGGGCCAAACCCAGTTCGATCGATCCACCGTCTGCACTGACCTGGCTCAGCGAGCCACTGGCCGCGCCGATCGATGTCGTCGGCGACATCGAGTTGCGATTGACCGCCGCCGCCACGGCCGCCGACACCGCCTTCATCGTCACGCTTTCCGACGTCTCCCCCGATGGCGAAACGGAGCCGGTGACCGCCGGATGGGTGCGGGCCAGCCTGCGCGAGGTCGACGAGGCCGCCAGTCGGGCCGGCGCGCCCGCGCTGCCCTGCCGTCGTCCGCAGGCTGTACCCGTCGGTGACGACGTCGAGTACCGGATCCCGCTGGTGCCCAACGCCCGCCGGTTCGACACCGGTCACCGCATCCAGATCACGATCGCCGGTGACGACCAGGATCCGGACACGCCGGCGATCATGAACTTCCGGCATGCCAGTGTCGGCACCAGCAGCATCAACACCGTGCGGTCGTCGTCGCGGCTGGTGCTGCCTGTCCTCGCCTGACCCGGTGCGATCATGAAGCCATGGAGACCATCCGGCACCTAGCTACAGCGCACGCCACCAGCTGATCGGCCGCTCCGCGGCCGGGTTACTCTGCCAGGCCGGACGCCACAGACCCGCCGTCGATTTCGCACCCTGATGGTCGAGTACTTGATGAATCCGTCGAACCAGCCAACTGCGTGACATCATCACGACCTCCTACCGCCGCGCCGCGCGCCGAAACATCGAGTATGGACATCTCGCCCGGCACAGCGGGACTGCCCAGGTTGACGTCGTCTAAACGTCGCGCAACAAATTGGCGCGCTCAACCACCGAAGAGCAGGTACAACCCGGTGAATGTGTAGGCCACCATCGTCAGCATCATCGTCAGCTGTCCGGTGATCTGATGGCCGGACGGCAGCAGCCGGATGGCTGCGTCGTGTGCCGCGACGACCCCTGCGATATGCCCGGCGACCACGAAGCAGACTTTGAGAGTGGCCAGCACGCCCGGGTGAGCGGACAGGACATAACTCACCTCGACGTCGCGCAGCCCGAACAGTGCAATCAGCGTCTGCTGCCCCTTCTCGACGAGGTACGAAAGATAGTGCGCGAACACATATCCGACGACGATCGGGATCAGCGAGTGCGCCATCAACCCGGGCAGCCGGCGCCGGCGCGCGCGGTCGATCCCCCCGGTGGCCTGTGACGCGCCCCAGAAGCTGAAACCGACCACGAGCACGAACACCAGCAGTCCGATACTGCGCGTCACTGCCGGGTTGATCCCGAGGCCGTCGGCGAAGTTTCGCCAGTCTGGGCTCGCCGAGAAGCTGTCGAACGCAGTCGATCCCAGCAGAACCGCCAGTACGGCAAGCGTTCCCGGCCGAACCGGCAGTGTCCGCAGATGGTTGAACGGGTTGACCCAGGCCAGTTGCCCGCTGTCACGATTGCGACCGAAAACCGCGAGCCGGGATGCCACCACGCTGTAGACATCGAACGGATCGGCGCGAGACAGCCATCGCGGACCGCACAACAGCGCACCGCCGAGCGCGACGACGACGTAGCAGGCCAGCCAGATCTTGATCCCCGTCAGCGATCCCGGATTCGGGCTGGCCAACTCCAGCCAGACGAAGGCGAACAAACCCACCGCGCCCGGCCAATACCCGAGCGGTTCCGGGTAGTCGCGCAGCGCGCGCGACGGCAGCAGGCCGACAACAGTCCGGATCGGCGAGATCACCCGCCACACCGGGCCGATCAACACCGACAACGCCGGAACGCCCACCCACAGCAACACGTAGAACGCGCCCGGCAGTGCGTTGCCGCCGTCCTGCGGCCCGATGACGCCGACAACCACAACCCAAATCGCCAGCGCCAAGGTTAGTCCGGCGACCACGGCCCGGGTGATCCTTGAATCGACCGCCCGCGTCAGCCAGTCCGGCAGCGAACGACCAGGCCGGTCAGGGTCGAATCGCGGTGTGCGCCACGCGAACGCCACCACGGCGAAGGTGAGCGTCAACGCCCACGCCGCGCCGATCAATGCGTACGAGTACGGAATCGGCAGGTCGGTGGAGCCACCGAGGCCGTGCGCCAGCACCGCCACAGACGGCTGGGTCACGGCTGGACTTGGATGGTCGCCACCGTCCGGTCGAGGTGATGGAGTTCGACGGCGACGCCGCCCGGAACCGCGACCGTGAACGAGAATTCCTGATCGGCTTCGGGTTTGACCTCGAACTCATGGTCGGGCGTGGAGTGCACGTGCAGTTCGTCGTCCGCGTCGCTGGTGACCCGCAGAGTGATCGGTTGGTTCACCTTTGCGGTCAGCGTCGCGTTGGTGGGTGTGACGGCACCTTTGGCGATGGTGATCTCGACGACCGGGCCGGCTGCCTGCGGCACCGGCGGCTTGGCCGAACTGCACCCCACTGCGGTCGCCAACACGGCGCTGGCCGCAATCAGCTTGGCCACCTTCACTTGTCATCCCCTTCAGAGTCGACGCCGGCCTCACCGCGACGACGGTCGCGGATGGCGATGAACAAGACCACACCCACCAAAACCACAGCCGGTGTCAGAGCCGGCAGCGCCAGCACGAGCGCATGGTGGGCGCCGTACGTGACGATCACACCTGCGGCCCCACCTTCGGCCGCGGCTCTTCGAGACGCGCGGGCTCCTCCTCGGTGCGATTGATCCGGCCACCGCCCCACGTCAGGGCGGCGATCAGGATCAGCGTGCAGATCAGCACCACCACACCCCCGGCGGCGAACAGCCACGTCGGGTGGTTGAGGTTGCGCTCACGCTGCAGGATCGTGATCTCCGGGACGAACGGACGGGTGCTGTTGAGTTCCGCGGGCACCGCTGGTGCGTTGATGCCCGGGTCTTCCGGCAGGTAGATCGGGACACCGGCCATCAGGGTGCCGTCCTGTACGCGCAGCAGCGTCTTCCACTGACCCCAGATCGGCACGGGGCGCGTCGAGCGGTAGTGGCCGGGCCCGACTTGCTCGAGACGGTCGACGACCAGGCCGCGCTCGTTGGTCAGCCCGCCCTGCCACGACAGGATCGTGACCCATTCGGGGCCGTCGCCGACCAGGCCCGGCGGGTTGATCCGTACATCGGCGTTGACCATCCGCTGTCCCGGCGGGCTCGGCAGGTCGGTCAATGTGATTGTGGCGGTGTCATTTTGGGGCACCTCAGTGCGCAGCCCGTTGAACACGGCGCCACCGATGGCCAGCACGGTGACGACCACGACGGTGATCCCGATCGCCGGCCGGGGCAGTCGCTGGCCGTTGAGGACGATCGACAGCAGCGCGCCGCACAGCCCCATCATGATCGCGACGGGGACCGCCATGGCCAACGCCTCGGGCCACATGCTCGTCGGCCACGGGTAGTGGTAGACCGCTCCCACCCACAGCGACTCCAACCACAGGCCGACGGTCCCCACACCCAGGCCGGCCACGGCGCCGAATAGGATCGGCCGCTTGGCCAGCGCGGTGAGGGCGAGGAGTTCGACGACCACCGCGGGCCCGAGGTACAGCGGGAACCAGCTGGTGGGCGCACCAAGGATCGGGCCGACGACCAGTGCGACTCCGCCGCGCAGACCGATCGCCAAGAGCGCGGCGATGATGGCCGCCCCACGGCCGAGGGTCAGTCGTGCGGCCACGAGTGCCATCGCAGCCGCGGCGCCGATCATCATCGGCTGCAACACCAACCGGAATTGTTCGACGCCGAAGTCGTATTCGATCTGGAAGACCGACAGGCCGACCACCAGACCGCCGAACGACAGGTACTGCAGGAACTTCACGAACCGGCTGTCCGGGGGTGCGTCGGCGCCCATCGCGCGGCGCCCCTCGTATTCGAGGTAGAGCACGGCGACCAGGGACAGGCCGGCGCCGCCGATCAGCATCAGATGAGTGGGTCCCCACAGCGTGACGTCCTGCCCGAAGATCCGGTGCCAGACATCGTCGAGCGGGAAGCCGATCAACGCGTACAGCCCGCAGCCGGCCATCAGCAGCCCGCCGACCGGGGCGTACCAGTGCCGGGTGATCCGCACGGCGGCCGAACCCGGCTTGTCGTAGGGCAGGACGACCGCCAGAACTCCGGCGATGAACAGCAGGAACAGTCCGAACAGGATGAAGTAGTGCGCCGGGTTGGCCAGCGGTCCGGGGTCGCGGCCCTTTCCGATGTGCAGGCTCACGTCCCAGATGAATCCGAACAATGCACAGATGAGTGTCGCCGAGAACAGCATGATGCTCAGCGCCACCCACGGCGGCCGCTTGAACTTGCTGCCGCCACGCTCGGCGATGTTCTTCAGCCAGGTGATGCGCTTGGTGCGGTGCTGGTAGCCGATCCACAGCAGCACAGCCGTGACGATCGCCGCCACCACGGACAAGCCGATCACCTGATCCAGAGCCGCGCCACCGCCTTCAGCGGTCGCCGCCAGAACCGTCGTACGTTCCCCACCGATCATCGTTGATCCGCCCCGCAGTCGAAGTCATGCCGGTTTCGGCCTGAAACTGTCCGCCGGAATACCCGGTACCGGCGGTCTCTACACGGAGTTTTTCACGGGGTCAGGCGCGGCGGGCGACCACGTCCACGAACAGCTTGTGCACCCGCCTGTCACCAGTCATTTCGGGGTGAAAAGCGGTGGCGAGGACCTGGCCCTGCCGGACCGCCACGATGTGCTCGCCGGCGCGTGCCAGGACCTGGACATCGGGACCGACACGTTCCACCCAGGGCGCCCGGATGAACACCGCGTGGGCGGGGCCGTCGAGGCCGTCGAAGTCGATGTCGCCCTCGAAAGAATCGACCTGGCGGCCGAAAGCATTGCGCCGCACCGTCATATCGATGCCACCGAGAGGCACCGCCTCGCGCCCCTCGGCGCCGGCATCGAGGATCTCGGTGGCCAGCAGAATCATGCCCGCGCACGACCCGTAGGCAGGCATGCCGTCGGCCAGGCGCGTGCGCAGCGGCTCCAGCAGCTCGAATTCGCGCAGCAGGTGGCTCATCGTGGTCGACTCACCACCCGGAATGATCAGGGCGTCGACGGCATCGAGCTCACTCGCGCGGCGCACGGTGGATGCTTCGGCACCGGCCTCGCGCAGGGCGGCCAGATGTTCCCGGGTGTCGCCCTGCAGGGCGAGCACGCCGACGCGGACCGGCGTGGACTGAGTCACGGCCCGGCGTACCCGCGCTTGTAGCGGGTCAGCCCCTCCTGCATGACCGCCGCGACCATCTCGCCGTACTGGTTGAAGATCTTGCCCTGGGTCAGCGACCGGCCACCGCACGACG
Source organism: Mycolicibacterium rhodesiae (assembly GCF_002086695.1). Lineage (GTDB taxonomy): Bacteria > Actinomycetota > Actinomycetes > Mycobacteriales > Mycobacteriaceae > Mycobacterium > Mycobacterium rhodesiae. Next base: position 701,735 of record NZ_MVIH01000001.1, on the reverse strand, counting down.
ACGGCGAGGACTGGTCGTAGAGAAGCCACTCGTCGGCGCGGAACGGCCGCATGAACCACATCGCGTGGTCCAGCGAGGCGACCATCAGGTGTTTGCGTTCCTCGACGTGGTTGACCTGCGCCGAGCCGAGCAGCGTGAGGTCGCTCATGTAGGCAAGCGCGCAGATGTGCAACACCGAATCGTCGGGCAGCGGGTCCTTGTGCTTGAACCACACCTGCTGCTGAGATGCCTTGCCGGGTAGTCGGGTCACCTGATCGCGCGGGACCATCCGGACGTCCCACTCCTCGAACTGTGCGAATCCCGCCTCGTCGAACACACCGCCCTTGGAGATGAAGCCGGGCAGGTCGTCGGGTGGCGGCGCGGCGGGCATCTCGTCCTGATGCTCGATGCCGCTCTGGTCGGTCTGGAATGACGCCGACATCGAGAAAATGGTCTCGCCGTGCTGGACCGCGTTGACCCGCCGGGTGACGAACGAACCGCCGTCGCGCAGCGCCTCGACGAGATAGACCGCCGGCGCGGTGGCGTCGCCGGGCCGCAGGAAATATCCGTGCAGGGAATGCACCTGGAACTTGGGGTCGACGGTGCGCACCGCCGACACCAGCGACTGACCGGCCACGTGGCCGCCGAATGTGCGCTGCAGGAACCCGGATTCGGGGCTGAACACCCGGCCGCGATAGATGTTGACCTCGAGCTGTTCCAGATCGAGGATCTCTTCGATTGCCACGTGGATTACCAGCCGCGCTGAGCGAGTCGGTGCGGCTCCGCGATCTCCTCCACGTTGATTCCGACCATGGGCTCACCCAGCCCTCGCGATACCCGCGCCAAGACGTCGGGATCGTCGTAGAAGGTGGTGGCCTTGACGATGGCGGCCGCCCGCACGGCGGGGTCGCCGGACTTGAAGATTCCCGAGCCGACGAACACACCCTCGGCGCCGAGTTGCATCATCATCGCCGCGTCGGCAGGGGTGGCGATGCCGCCCGCGGTGAACAACGTGACCGGCAGCTTGCCCGCCCGCGCAACCTCGACGACGAGGTCGTACGGCGCCTGCATGTCCTTGGCGGCGACGTAGAGTTCGTCCTCCGACAGCGACGTCAGCCTGCGGATCTCGGCACCGATCGAGCGCATGTGGGTGGTGGCGTTGGAGACGTCGCCGGTGCCTGCCTCACCCTTGGAGCGGATCATCGCCGCGCCTTCGGTGATGCGCCGCAACGCCTCACCCAGGTTGGTAGCACCGCAGACGAACGGCACGGTGAACTTCCACTTGTCGATGTGGTGGGTGTAGTCGGCCGGAGTCAGCACCTCGGACTCGTCGACGTAATCAACCCCGAGGCTCTGCAGGATCTGCGCCTCGACGAAGTGCCCGATGCGCGCCTTGGCCATCACGGGGATGGTGACCGCGGCGATGATGCCCTCGATCAGGTCGGGGTCGCTCATCCGGGCCACGCCGCCCTGGGCGCGGATGTCGGCCGGGACGCGTTCGAGCGCCATCACGGCCACCGCTCCGGCACCTTCGGCGATACGCGCCTGTTCGGGGGTGACGACATCCATGATGACGCCGCCCTTGAGCATCTCCGCCATACCGCGCTTGACCCGAGCGGTACCCGTCTGCGCGCTGGCCGAGCCGTTGGATCCAGCCGCGGTAGCTCCGGTTTCCACTGTCAATCCCTTCGTTTGATACGGATCCAGTCTAAAGGGCGATTCCAAACTGAATTTTTCACCGGTGGGCAGGAGCGAAGCGACCCGGGAATCGCCCCGCTCAGTGGATCGGGTGCAGCTCCCTGCGCGGGCCGCCCCGGCCGTCGGCCAGCGAGTTCGCCTCCTCGAGCAGTTCCCCGAGCTGCAGCGGATACACCCGCTGCCCGCTCGCGGCCAGCTCGACGATCGTGCTGGAGTCACACCATCTGTGGCCGTGAATGTACCGCAGTTCCAGCGGCGTCCGCCCGGCCGCGGTCGGTTCGAACCGGGCGGTGCGGTGTACGAAGTAGAACTCCTGGCTGGCGATGACGGCGCCGTTGAAATCGATGATCGACTCCCGGCGCCACACCGGCCCGACCATCGCGTCCGGGTCGACCCGCAGTCCGGTCTCTTCGTGGATCTCTCGGACCGCGGCATCGACCAGCCGTTCCCCGGGCAGCGCCTGCCCCCCAACGGTGAACCACCACCGCGGCGCCTCGCCGCCGGTGAAGGCCGGGTCGGATCCGCAGAACAACAGCACCGCGCCCTGGTCGTCGAGTAGAACCACCCGCGCCGATGTGCGGCGATCAATCTGATCGGAATCATCCGGGGTGGATTCGGGAACGCGCTCGGCGATCTCGAAGTAGGTCGGCAGTGGTGCGGTTCCGGCCAGCCGCAGCCACCGGACCGGACGCCGTTCACGTAAGGCCAGGGTGTCGCGCACGGCGTCGTTGTGGAACCGCCGGGCCAGCAGCACCCGCGCCTCGGCGTCAGCGAGCTCGGCCACCAACGACACCGGCATCGACGTGGGGTCGACCCTCGCCAGCGCGGCCGACAGCTCGTTCTCGGCGGCTTCGCGACCGCTTCGGGGCGCACGCTCGGCGGCATCGGCAAGCGCCGCAAGCCGCTTGCCTTCGGGTCGGCCGCGATAGGTGTCGGCTGCCACCGCGCGGGCCACCACCGCGCGCCGGGCCAGAGCCCCGTCGAGCGCCTGCCAGGACAGGTCGTAGCGGATGTGCAGACGGTCCAGCCGATTGGCGGTCTGCAGGGCCAGCAAGGCGCTGACCACCAGCACGACGATCAGGACGGCGGTCAACACCCAGTACAGCGGGGCAGGCACTTAGCCCAACCCCCGAGTCGCTTCGCTCCGGCCCGCCGAACCCGCCACCTGAACTTTGATGCCGGCCCCCGCGACGGTCTCATAGACCCGCATGATCTGGTCGGCCACCACCGGCCAGTCGTAGCGGCGCACCGCGACGTCGGCGGCTTTCACGTACCGCGCGCGCAGGGCGTCGTCGTCGAGCAGTTCGATCAGCGCGTCGGCCATCGCAGCTGAGTCGTCCACGGGAACCAGTCGGCCTGCCTTGCCGTCGAGCAGCACCCGCCGAAACGCGTCGAGGTCACTGGCCACCACGGGTGTGCCTGCGGCCATCGCCTCGACCAGCACGATTCCGAAGCTCTCACCACCGGTGTGCGGCGCGCAGTAGACGTCGGCGCTGCGCAGTGCGGCCGCCTTCTCGGCATCGTCGACCTGACCGAGGAACCTCAGGTGGCCGGCCAGCTCGCCGCACTCCTCCCGCAGCTTGTCCTCGTCACCGCGGCCGACGATCAAGATCTCGATGTCCTCGAACTGCTCGACGAGCCGGGGCAGCGCACCGACCAGGACCGCCATCCCCTTGCGTGGTTCGTCGAACCGCCCGAGGAACAGCACCGTCTTGCCGGGGCGCGGGTAACCGTCGAGGGGTCGCGCCGAGGCCAGAGCGGCCACGTCGACGCCGTTGGGAATCTCGACGGCGTCGGAACCCAGCGCTTCCATCTGCCAGCGCCGCGCCAGATCGGACACCGCGATCCGGCCGACGATCTTCTCGTGATACGGCCGCAGAATCCCCTGAAACACGCTGAGCGTCAACGACTTTGTGGTGGAGGTGTGGAAGGTCGCCACGATCGGGCCTTCGGCCGCCTGCAGGGCCAGCATCGACAGGCTGGGCGCGTTCGGCTCGTGCAGGTGCAGCACGTCGAAATCACCGCCGATGAGCCACTTCTTCACCTTGCGATGAGTGGCCGGGCCGAACCGCAGCCGCGCCACCGACCCGTTGTAGGGAATCGGAACCGCCTTGCCGCCGGAGACCACGTACTCCGGCAGCTGCACGTGCGGCGACGACGGGGCGAGCACGCTGACCTCGTGGCCGCGCCTGCGCATCACCTCGGCCAGCTGCAGAATGTGCGACTGCACCCCACCGGGCACGTCGAACGAGTACGGGCAGACCATCCCGATCCGCATCAGGGCTCCCTCAACCTGGCCTGTCGCTCATCGGACAGGTCGGCCAGCCACTGCGGCTGCATCATGTGCCAGTCCTCGGGGTGCGCGGCGATGTTGGTGCCGAACTGGTCGGCCAGTGCCTGGGTGATCACGCCGACATCACCGCTGGAGCAGTCCAACTCGGGGAAGAAGTCGACGACCCAGCCGTCATCGGTGAACCAGGAGTGCACCGGAATCAGAGCGGCGCCGGTGTCCAGAGCGAGCTTGGCCGAGCCGGCCGGCATCCGGGTGGCCTCTCCGAACAGATCGACCGGCACTCCCGAGCGACTCAGGTCGCGTTCGGCCATCAAACAGACAACGCGGTTATCCCGCAACCGCTCGACGAGCACCTCGTAGGCGGGTCGATCGCCGCCGGTCAGGGGCAGCACCTCGAAACCGAGACTTTCGCGGTAGTCGAGGAAGCGCTTGTACAGCGACTCCGGCTTGAGGCGCTCGGCGACCGTGGTGAAGGTGCCGTTGGCCTGGACCAGCCAGACCCCGGCCATGTCCCAGTTGCCACTGTGCGGCAGCGCGAGGACCGCTCCGCGTCCTGCGGCCAGGGCAGCCTCCAGGTACTGCTTGCCCGTCACCGCCTTGTCGATCTGGGCGCCAAGCGCTTTGTGGTCCATCGTCGGCAATCGGAACGCCTCCCGCCAGTACCGGGCGTAGGAGGCCAGCGAGGCACGAATCAGCGAGTCCGGCACCTCGGCGGGGGTGGCGCCGATCACTCGGGCCAGATTCTTACGCAGCTGCTCGGGACCGCCGCCTTGGGCCGCATACCAGGCACCGGCCTCGAAAGCGTTGCGCGCCACGAATTCCGGCATCGCACGCACCATCCGCCACCCCGCGGCGTAGCCGAGGTCGCTGAACAGATCGGTCCGAGGCAGCCGGTTGCGGCCGGCCGTCCATAGCTGCCCCGGGGTGGTGATCACGGCTCGGTGCCTTCGGCGTCGTCGCCGACCGGTTGCGCGGTGGCCGGCGTGATCTTGTCCATGGCTCCCGCACTGGAGCGCACCGAGTGCACCCGCTGGCCGACCGTGACCAGGCTGGTCACCGCCAGCAGCCACATCGCGATGGGCAACACCACCGGCATCGGGAAGAACGGCAGGTCGGAGAAGCCCGCTCCGACCAGCACGATGATCAGCCGCTCGGGTCGCTCGATCAGCCCGCCGCCGCCCTCGAGACCGCTGGCCTCCGCGCGCGCCTTGACGTAGGAGATGACCTGCGAGGTCACCAGGCAGATCATCGTGGCCACCGCCAGCGATGAGCTGTGCATGCTGAACGCCACCCACCACAACAGACCGCAGAAGATCGCGCCGTCGCTGATCCGGTCACAGGTGGCATCGAGCACAGCACCGAACCGGGTGCCGCCGCCGCGCTGGCGCGCCATCGCACCGTCGAGCATGTCGGCCAGCACGAAGACGAACACCGCCACCGAGCCCCACCAGAGCTGGCCGATCGGGAACATGATGAGCGCGGCCAGCACCGAGCCGGCGGTGCCGATGATCGTCACCATGTCGGGGGTCAGCCCGATCTTGAGCGCCCCCTTCGCCACCGGAGTGCTGAGCTTGGCGTACGCCGCCCGGGTCATCAGGTAGAAGTCGCTCACGGCTGAGCCACCCATTCGTCGGCCAGCAGCTTGCGGGTGTCGCGCAGCAGCTGCGGGATCACCTTCGTCTCACCGACGACGGTGATGAAGTTGGCGTCGCCGGCCCAGCGCGGCACCACATGCATGTGCAAGTGCTCGGCCAGCGAACCCCCGGCGGACTTACCGAGGTTGAGCCCGACGTTGAAGCCGTCCGGGCTCGACACCGACTTGATGACGCGAATCGCCTTCTGGGTGAACGCCATCAGCTCAGCGCTCTCGCCGGTGGACAGATCCTCCAGTTCCGACACGCGCCGGTACGGCACCACCATGAGATGGCCCGGGTTGTACGGATAGAGATTGAGCACGACGTAGACCTGCTCGCCGCGGGCCACCACCAGACCGTCCTCGTCGGGGAGGGTGGGGATGAAGGTGAACGGCTCCGAGGATCCCGCCGACCCCGCGGATCCCTTGTCCGCCTTGTTCGCGGGGACGTCGAGGATGTAGTTCATCCGGTGCGGCGTCCACAGCCGCTGCAGGCGGTCGGGTTCACCCGCGCCCCGATCGATGTACGCCTCCGCGTTGTCAGCCACCGTCGACCTTCACCAGTTCGGCTGTGGGGACGGCATTCTCGCGATCGGCGATCCATTTCACAATCGTCTCGACCGCCTGCCCGCGGGGCACTCCGTTGATCTGGGTGCGGTCACCGAACCGGAAGCTCACCGCGCCAGCCTCGACGTCGCGGTCGCCCGCGAGCAGCATGAACGGCACCTTCTGGTTGGTGTGGTTGACGATCTTCTTGGCCATCCGGTCGTCACTGCCGTCGACGTCGACCCGCACACCGCGCGATTTGAGTTCGGCGGCAACATCTTCCAGATACGGCAGGTGTGCGTCGGCCACCGGTATGCCGACCACCTGCACCGGTGCCAGCCATGCCGGGAAGGCGCCTGCGTAATGCTCGGTGAGTACCCCGAAGAACCGTTCGATCGAACCGAACAGCGCGCGGTGGATCAGCACCGGCCGCTGCCGGGAACCGTCGGCGGCGGTGTACTCCAACTCGAAACGGTCCGGCATGTTGAAGTCCAGCTGGATGGTCGACATCTGCCAGCTACGACCCAACGCGTCCTTGACCTGGACGGAGATCTTCGGTCCGTAGAACGCCGCGCCACCCGGGTCCGGCACCAGGTGCAGACCGGACGATTCCGCGACTTCCCGAAGTGTCTCGGTGGCTTCGTCCCACATCTCGTCGGAGCCGACGGCCTTCTCCTCGTTCTTCGTGGAGAGCTCCAGGTAGAAGTCGTTGAGACCGTAGTCGGCGAGCAGCTCGAGCACGAACCGCAGCAGCGAGGCGAGCTCGTCGCGCATCTGCTCGCGGGTGGTGTAGATGTGCGAATCGTCCTGCGTCATACCGCGCACGCGGGTCAGACCGTGCACCACGCCGGACTTCTCGTAGCGGTACACCGAGCCGAACTCGAAGAGCCGCAACGGAAGTTCTCGGTAAGACCGCCCGCGCGACCGGTAGATCAGGTGGTGCATCGGGCAGTTCATCGGCTTGAGGTAGTAATCCTGGCCCGGCTTGCGCAGCGTGCCGTCCTCGTTGAACTCGGCGTCGATGTGCATCGGGGGGAACATGCCGTCGGCGTACCACTCCAGATGGCCGGAGGTGATGTAGAGCTGTTCTTTGGTGATGTGCGGCGTGTTGACGAACTCGTAGCCGGCCTGCTCGTGCTTACGGCGCGAATAGTCCTCCAGCTCGCGGCGGATGATGCCGCCCTTCGGGTGGAAAACCGGTAGGCCCGAACCCAATTCGTCCGGGAAGCTGAACAGGTCCAGCTCCACGCCGAGCTTGCGATGGTCGCGGCGCTGCGCCTCCTCGATCAATTCGAGGTGGCGGTCCAGCGCCTCCTGCGATTCCCACGCCGTGCCATAGATGCGCTGCAGGCTGGCGTTGTTCTGGTCACCGCGCCAGTAGGCCGCCGAGCTGCGGGTGAGCTTGAAGGCCGGAATGTAGCGGGTGGTCGGAATGTGCGGACCGCGGCACAGGTCACCCCAAACCCGTTCACGTGTGCGGGGATTGAGGTTGTCGTAGGCGGTCAGCTCGTCGCCGCCGACCTCCATGATGTCAGCGTCGCCGGATTTGTCGTCGACGAGTTCGAGCTTGTAGGGCTCGTTGGCAAGTTCGGCGCGGGCTTGGTCCTTGGACTCGTAGACCCGGCGCGAGAACAGCTGACCGTCCTTGACGATCTTGGCCATCCGCTTCTCGAGCTTCTCCAGGTCCTCGGGCGTGAACGCCTCGGGCACGTCGAAGTCGTAGTAGAAACCGTCGGTGATCGGCGGTCCGATACCGAGCTTGGCCTGCGGGAAGAGTTCCTGCACAGCCTGAGCCAGAACATGGGCGGCCGAGTGCCGGATCACGCTGCGGCCGTCCTCGGTGTCGGCGGCCACCGGGATGACCTCGACGTCGGCGTCCGGCGTCCAGCTCAGGTCACGCAGCTTGTCCTCGGCGTCGCGCACCACGACAATCGCGCCGGGTTCGCCGCGGCTCGGCAGGCCTGCGTCGCGCACCGCAGCGCCCGCGGTAGTCCCGGCAGGCACCCGGATCGGTGCTGCTGGGGCGGGGTGTGCGGGGGCGGTCATCGCTGGCCTCTTTCGGCGTCGTGGGGCTCACTTGCGATTCTCGCCGGGGGCGGCAGGAATCGCCGACCATGCTATCGGGGTGCTGGTCAGGCGCCGAGGCCGATGGGGCTGTGCAAGGCCGGATGGTCGAAGCCCAGCAGTCCCGCAGACCAGCCGACCGCGCCGAACAGCCACAGCGTGGCGACCACGACCGCGGCGGTGAACACCGCACCCAGCGCCTGAACCCACCTGCCCTGCCTGCGGAACCATGACATGACACTGTCGTAGCGGTCCCGGGTGAACGACAGGGTGCGGTGGGCCCAATAGAACTCGCTCGCCAATATCGCGAGCCCGACGAACACGATCGCCCAGCCGGGGCCCGGGTACGGAATGGCGACGATCCCGACGGCAAGAATGGCGAGCCCCACGACGCCAACGACCGCCCGGTAGACGAAATCGGCGACCGGGCGGTGCCTCAACCGCTCCCGCCGGTGCTTCCACTGCTGCAGTAATCGCTTCACGGTTGACCTGGTTTCAGCAGCACGAAAAGCCCCTCACCGTCGGCCAGCAGATCGTCGCCGTCGCACAGCCGGATGTCGACGTAGATCTTGCGCCCCTCGGTGCGCACGACACCGGCCTCGACCTGGAGTTCTGTCTCGATGGGCACGATCTTGCGGTAGTTGACGTGCAGGTAGGCGGTGCGCTGATACGGCCCGCCGGTGAGCACGAAAGACGTCTTGCCGAGCACCGAGTCAAAGAGGTGGGCAATCAGGCCGCCGTGCACGGCCCCGTTGCGGCCCAGGTGATAGCGACGGAACCGGGCCCAGCCGCGCAGCCGTCCGTCCTCGCCGATTTCTGTCTCGTTGGGAATGGACAGGATGTTGCCCCGCATCGGCAGGTCGGTGCGGCGGCCCGATGGTGTGGTCCATTCGTCGGCGTCGTACGGCGTCAACAGCGCCGACGCCCGCTCGAGGAGATCGGCGGCCTCGGTGATCACGTCGTCCGGCGCGTCGACGGCGCGGGCATGGTCTTGAAGGTCGCGCACCGCGTCGATGAACCGGCCGTAATCGGGCCCACCCCGGCCCGTCGGCACCGGCGGGTTGAATCCGCCACCGGGATGGAGTGCCGCCGTCATGTCCTCTACCACCTGGTTACCGTATGCGGCCGGATGCGAGCCGCTCACGTCGAGAGTACGTAAGCAATGGCAGGCTGTAGCGGTGAAGCTCAGCGACCTGGCCGGCCGGCCGTTGACCTACGCCGAGGTGGGCGCGACGGCGGCGGGTCTGCCGGCGGGTTACCACCATGTGCGGTTGTCCTCGTGCATTGGCAGGGGGCGGGCGCGCTTCGAGCGCGCGGCGGACTCGGTGATGCGCTACGGGATGCTGCGCGGTGCCGGTCTGCGGGTCGCCGCCACCACGGAGGTGGCCGAGGTGGGCACCGACGTGCTCGGGCGGCTGGGTCCGTTCGCCGCACCCTGTCGGGTGGTGTACGTGGTCGACGAGACCAACCGCCGCGGCTTCGCCTACGGCAGCCTGCCCGGCCACGCTGTCTCCGGTGAGGAGATGTTCGGCGTTCGCTTCAACCCCAGCGATGAGTCGGTACACGCCGAGGTGGTGGCGTTCTCGACGCCGGCCACGTGGTGGAGTCAGGTCGGAGCGCCGGTCGCTGCGCTGGTTCAGCGGGTGATCACTCGGCGCTACCTGTCGGTGGTCTAGGCGCCGCCCGCTCGGTCGCGACGTCTACTTGATAGGACAGGATCGCCAGGCCGAAGAGACCGATCGACAGGGTGATCAGAGCGGCGAATCCTTCGGTCGCGAAATGCACCAGCGCACTGAGGAAGGTGAACACCAGCGCCCCGGTGCGGAGCAGCCGCAGCGGCCATAACTTTGTCGTACGCGGCAGCGCGATCATCGCAGGCAACGCGATCGCCAGGGTCAGTGCGGCGCCGACCATCAGGATGAGGGTCGCCGGGGTTTTGCCGGCCAGATGGATCGAGACATGGCTGTCTTGGTAGAAGTAGCCGCCCAACGCGATCCCCAGCGCGTGGAAGAGCAAGCCGAAGACCGCACCGCCCACCAATAGCCAGCCCACCCACGGCACCCACTTCGGGCTTCGAAACACGTTGGGAATCAGACGTTCTGCCCATCGCCGCGCGCGGTAGCCGCGATCGGTGGCGTGCGCTGCCGAGAGCAACAACGCGCGGACATGCTCGACGTCATCGGTCGACGCTCCCCTGGCTCGGGCGTACTCGACGAGTCGCAGACCGATCTCGCGGCGATGGTCGGGCAGTCCGCGCGCCACACCGTCGGTGGCGATCGCCGCCGACGACGCCAGGCATTCACGCGCACTGAGCGGTCGGATCGCCCGCACTATGCGCGCGACGGCGAGGATCAGGCAGACCAGGACATACATGATCTCCGCGGACGGTCCGTAGAAGTAGTCGTTGTCCTTGGTGACGAACTTGCCCACCTCGTCGAGGAACAGGCCGAAGCCGATCCCGCCCAACACCACGGCCAGCGACCGCGGGCCTGAGCCCAGAACCATCCAGCCGGTCAGCAAGGCGATCATCATCAAGGCTCCGCCCCACAGCGCATGCGCAATGTGTAGATCGCCACCGCCGACCTGCGGGTAGCCGGTGAGTTGCAGATAGAGCCGGGTCAGCAGGATCGTCGCGATCGCGATGATGACGAAGGCCTCGGCCGACGTCAGACCAGTGGCGTTACGGGTGATCGGTCCGCGACGCACGCGGGTCTGCTCGGTCATCGAAATCTCCTCAGCGCCGATGTTGCACTATCCATCGTGGCGGGTATGGCATCTGCCATGTCGGTCGACCGTGGATTCTCCGTTGCGGACGCCGCTGCGCGCATCGGCGACATCACTCGGCGCCTGTACGAACGGCGAAGCCTCGAGGGCGGGGTGGCCGCCGAACTGGTGGAGCATGCTGTCGCGGAATTACCCGGTGCGGAGTACGCGAACATCACTGTGACGGCAGGCCAATTCGAGATCGACACCCCGGCGGCGACCAACCAGGCGGCGATCCGGATCGACGACATTCAACGCCGCACCGGAGAAGGCCCGTGTCTGTCGACCGCATGGGAGCACCGAGTGGTCCACGTGGAGGATCTTTCCCGCGAGACACGCTGGCCGAACTTCTGCACCCATGCGCTGCAGACCACGGCGGTACGCAGCATCATGGGTTTTCAGCTGTTCATCACGGACAGGTCGATAGGCGCGCTGAACATCTTCGCCGACCGTCCACATGCGTTCGACGACCAAACCCGCCAGCTCGGTTCGCTGTTCGCGGCGCACTCGGCGTTGGTCTGGGACGCGGCCCGACGCGAATCACAGTTTCAGGAGGCTTTGGCCAGCCGCGACATCATCGGGCAGGCCAAGGGCATGATCATGGAGCGCTACAGCAAGGACGCCACCCAGGCGTTCGAGATGTTGCGGCAGCTGTCGCACGACACGAACGTGCCGTTGGCCGAAGTCGCGGCCAGGATCGTCGATGCGGCACAGGCACATCCGCGCTGACGGTATCTCAGACACTGAGCGTTCGCGGCAGTCCGAATCGCGGCATCACATCGTTGTCGAACCGGGTCAGCCCGCAGATCCGCGGACCGGCTAGATCGAGGACCAGCAGACCGGCGGCGTGCCAAACGGGGTCGACGCCGGTTGCGAGATAAGCCCCGAACGCCGGCTGACCGTTGGCCCGGGTGGCCACCAGCGTGTACCTCCGTTTGCCGAAGACCTTGGCATAGAAGCCCGCGACAGCGTCGCGGCCGTGGTACTCCAGCGGGATCGGCGGCATGGAGATCCGTACGTCGGTGGTCAACAGACGCACCAAAGCCTCGACGTCACCGGTTTGGTATGCCCGCACGAAGTCCGCAACCAGCGCCTGCTCCGACGACGAATTCGGTTGCGGCGGTTCGATATCCCGGCTCCGCCTTCCGACCGTCCCACGTGCCCGTTTCAGCGCGCTGTTCACCGAAGCGACTGTGGTGCCCAGCATCTCGGACACCTCGGCGGCTCGGTAGCCGAGCACGTCTCGCAGCAGGAGCACGGCGCGCTGGCGCGCCGGTAGCAACTGCAGCGCGGTGATGGACGCCAGGGAGATGGCTTCCCGCTGCTCGTATACCGCTTCCGGGCCGAGGGCAGACGTGTCCGCGAAGTCCAGCAGATGGTCCGGCATGGGCTCCAGCCAGACGATGTCGCCGTAGTGCGTCGGCTCGGGCAGGTCATTCTCGGCGATGCCGACCTCCGTAGCCGCGCGTTTTCTCCGCCCGGACCGCAGCGCGCTCAGACACTGATTTGTGGCTATGCGGTACAGCCACGTCCGGACCGATGCCCGCTCCTCGAATCCGTCCAGCGCGCGCCAGGCCGCCAGCAACGTGTTCTGAACCATGTCCTCGGCGTCCTGCACCGAGCCGAGCATCCGATAGCAGTGCACCTCGAGTTCGCGACGATGCGGTTCGGTCAGCATGCGGAACGCGTCGCTGTCGCCGGCCCGCGCTTGTTCGATCAGATCGTCTGTCATGCCACGCCACCGCTTCACCTCACACGTGTCGCCGACCCAGCGCGGCGCCCACCGGTACTGACGTTCGCGAGCCCGAAAAGTGATCGTGCGATCGCCGCCCACTTTTGACGGACCCACGCATCTACCTCTTCGACAGGTTTCACGCTGAGGCGATAAGGATCGACATGACCGAACCAGGTGAACTGAAGGTGCTCGTGGTGGGGGCCGGCCGAGGCTTGGGACGCGGCGTCGCCGCCGCGTTCGCCAACTCGGGGAACGACGTCGTCGCGCTCGCACGCGACGGCGCATCGCTGGCCGGATTGACGGACATCCATCCCACCGTCCGCACGCACGTCGCCGATGCGTCGGACGCCGATGCGGTGCGGCGCGTCCTGGATGAGCATCAACCGAACACCGTGATCGTGGTCGCGGGCGCCACCCCGGTGATGCGTGCACTGGTGCACCAGTCCTGGGAGACGTTCTCGGTCAACTGGGACGCCGATGTGAAGATCGCCTTCACCTGGGCGCGGGAAGCCCTTCTCAAGCCGCTGCCGCGGGGCAGCAAGGTCGTCATCGTCAGCAGCGGTGCCGCGCTGAACGGATCCCCACTCAGCGGAGGGTACGCCGGGTCCAAGGCCACTCAACGGTTCATCGCTCAGTACGCCCAACTGGAATCGGAGCGCGCCGATCTGGGGATCACGTTCACCACCGTCATGCCGAGGATGACACCGGCCGGCGACGTCGGACGCGCAGGTATTCGGGCCTACGCACGCCAGGCCGGCTCGACCGAGGACGCGTTCATCCAGCAGCTCGAACCGGTGATCACGCCGGAGATCGCGGGCCAGGCCATGGTCGACCTGGTGAACCGCGACACCGCCGACTCCGCCGCGGGCTACGTGTTGACCGGGGTGGGCCTGGCTCCGCTGACCTGACCCGCTGACCGGCGAAGTGTGAAAACGCCGCAGATCGGCTACAGAATTGACGTGGCTGCTGCTGATTTCGACCGCGCGGTGATCGTCGTCCCCGCCCACAACGAGGCATCGGCCCTGCCGGACTGCCTGACTGCGATTGCGGCTGCGGCCGAGCGGGCGGATATTCCGGTCACGGTGGTGGTCGTCCTGGACAGTTGCAACGACGGCAGCAACGCATTGGCGGAACGTTTCGGCACCGATGTGCACTTCCTCGAGATCGATGCACACAACGTGGGCAAGGCGCGTGCCGCCGGCTTTTCGTTCGCCCGCGACCAGGGTCTGACTGGTCCGACTACCTGGTACGCGACCACCGACGCGGACAGCCGCGTTGACCCCAACTGGCTGCTGCGCCAGCTCAGCGCGGATGCCGACATGATTCTCGGCGTCGTGCGCATCGCCAACTGGCGGCAGATCCCGGTGACCGCGGTCCGGCGTTACCTTCGCGCGTACCACGCCAAAATCCAGCCAGGCCGGGTCGCGCACGATCATGTCCACGGCGCGAACATGGGCTTCGCGGCCGACGCCTACTGGCACGTCGGTGGATTCGATGCGCTGACAAGCGACGAGGACGTCGACCTGGTCCATCGATTCGAAGTCGTCGGATTCCGGATCCGCCGCGACACCCGGCTCTCGGTGGCCACGTCCGCACGCCAGATCGGGCGCGCCCCAGCAGGATTCGCCGCCCACCTCAGGGGGATGCTGGGCGATCCGCAACGCGACTCGGCATGACCCGCACGACTGTGCAGCGCTGGCTGGACGCCGGCGAGCTGGACCTCCCCTTACCGGGCTCGGGTGGCACCCTGATCCGCTGGCAGGCACTGGCCGCGTTGTGTGAACGCGATGTGGTGGCCGGCAGGCTGGCGGAGGCGCACACCGACGCGATTGCGATCCTTGCCGAGCTGAACGGGCCTGCGGCGCAGCCGGACCGGCTGTGGGGTGTGTGGGCAGCCGAGGCCCCCGGCGCCACTGTCACCGCGCATCACGACGGTGATGACGTGACGTTGAGCGGTATCAAGGCCTGGTGCTCCGGCGCCGGGCTGTGTGCCGACGCGCTGGTGACCGCGCAGACGGACACGGGAGCCCGCGGCCTCTACGCGGTCGACCTGCACGGCCCGGGCGTTGAGCCGTTACCGAGCACGTGGCGTAACGCGGGCATGGCCGACTCGGACACCCGCTCCGTGCAATTCAGCGCCGCGCCTGCCACCCCGGTCGGCGGTCCCGACGAGTACCTGACCCGACCGGGCTTCTGGCACGGCGCGGCCGGCGTCGCGGCCTGCTGGCTGGGTGCGGCCCGCGCCGTGGCCGCAGCGCTGTATCGTGCGGTCGCCGCTCATCAGGACCAGAACCCTTACACTGCAGCGCATCTCGGTGCCGTCGACACCGCCCTTGCCGCGGCGGAGGCCCTGATGACCAGCACTGCCGGGCAGGTCGACGCGGCCCCACACAGCGCCGGCCAGGTGGCAGCCCGGCGGCTGCGGGCGGCCGTCGAAACCGCCGTCGACGAGGCCATCGGCCGAACCGCACGGGCGCTGGGCCCCGCACCACTGGCCATGGATGAAGCCCATGCCCGCCGGGTTGCCGATCTGACCATGTACGTCAGGCAGAGTCACGCCGAAAGGGATCTCGCCGCGCTGGGTCTGCTGGTGGCCCGATGAGCGCACCGATTGGCAACGCGGCACGGTTTGCGGCCGCACCGATCTCCGGCGGGGGAACACCCGCCGACGAATGGCTCCTGAAGAAGGACACGTTCCCGTCGTTACCGCTGGATCAGTGCCCTGGTCTGGTCGTGGTGGCACCCCATCCTGACGACGAGACACTCGGCTTCGGGGCGGCGGCCTGCGGAATCGCCGCCCGCGGCGTCGACGTTCGCACCGTCATCGCCAGCGACGGCGGTGCAGCGTGGCCGGGCCTGTCACCTTCCGAGCAGGCTCGGCTGGAAGAGTCCAGGCGCTGTGAATCACGAACCGCGGCAGCGGTTCTGGGCCTTCCCACGCCGACGTTTCTCGGGCTCCCCGACGGCCGGCTGGCCGAGAACGAATCCCGACTCGCCGACATTCTCACCGATATCCTGGCCGGCCGCCCTACGGGCACGTGGTGCGCGGCGACGTGGCGCGGCGATGGTCATCCCGATCACGAGGCCGTCGGTCGGGCCGCTGCCATTGCCACCGCCCGCACCGGGACTGTTCTCCTGGAGTATCCGATCTGGATGTGGCACTGGGCCTGTCCCGGTGATGACGCAGTGCCCTGGCAGAACGCAGTACAACTGGTCGCGGATCCGGTTGCCGTGCAACGCAAACGCGAGGCAATCACGTCATTCCGCAGCCAACTCGAATGCGACGCCGCCGGGCGCGAGCCGATTCTGCCGCCCCACGTGCTGGAGCGACTGGATCGGGTGGGAGAAGTGGTGTTCCGATGACGTCCGGCCTGCCGCACAGCTACTTCGACGCCCTCTACGCCGAGTCAGCCGATCCGTGGGAGCTCGCGTCGCGGTGGTACGAACGGCGCAAATACGCGATCACGCTGGCCCTTCTCCCCCACGAGCGGTACCGGCACGCCTTCGAGCCGGGATGCTCGATCGGAGTGCTCACCGAACAGTTGAGCGCCCGATGCGATCACGTGACGGCCGTCGACGTCGCCGACGCCGCGCTGGCGCACGCCGATGCCCGGTTGCGCGCCAGTGGGCGTCGCGACACAGTCACACTGCTGCACCGGTCATTCGACACCGACTGGCCGGCAACCGATTTCGATCTGGTGATGATCTCCGAAGTCGGCTACTACTTCGATGCCGCGACGCTGCGGGAAACGCTCGCCCGGGAAATCCCCCGGCTGCGGCCGAACACCACGATCCTCGGCGCGCACTGGCGCCACCCGGTGTCCGACTATCCGCTGTCCGGTGATGCCGTTGCCGCAATCATCGCCGCTACACCCGGATTACACCGGATCGGCGGATACCAGGACGACGACGTCATCATCGAGGTGTTCGATACCGGCTCGGCGCAGTCGGTCGCAGCGCGCACGAGCGTTCCCGGGGCATGACGCCACATTCACGAATATTCAGGGTATTGCGCCGCCTTCAGTCGGCGCGCGAGATGGACCGCGTTACGCGCGGCCGCACTGGTTGCCGACGCCACCGCTTCGGGGACCGCGTCGAGGTCCTTGTAGTCCGTTGACTGCATCGCCTCACCATTCCAATAGGTGGACCCCTGGGCGGGGATGCTGTAGCCGACATCGTTGAGCGCCTGGAAGAGATCGGCGATCACCTTGTGCGCGCCGTCCTCGTTGCCGACCACGCTGACTATCGCCACCTTGCCGACCAGCACCGGGCGGTCCGCGTCATCGGTGTTCGACAGTTCGGCGTCAAGACGCTCCAGGACACGCTGAGTGACGCTGGAGTGATGCCCGAGCCACACCGGGGTGCTGATCAGCAGGATGTCCGCGTCGAGCACCTTGGTTCTGATACCCGGCCACTGATCGCCGTCGCCCATGTCGTCCTCCACACCGGGAGCAATCGCAAAATCAACGGCGCGGATGGACTCGCAGTCGACCCCTTGATCACGCAAGGTCGCAAAGACGTGTTCAGCGATCAGTTCGCTGCTCGACGATGCCGGGCTGGGCTTCAGACTGCACACCAGTGCCAGCGCTTTCAGGGTCTGTTCGGGACCGGTCACACCCGCCGGTGTGCCCGCATCCCGATCAGGTAAACGTCAGGGCATCACGTTGAGGTTCGGTGCAGGCGGCAGGCCGGGAATCCGTGGCGGCGGCGGCAATCCGGGGATCAACGGCCTGCGCGTCGAGGTGGTCGTGGTGTCCCACGCGGTGGTGGTTGTCGGCATCGTGGTCGTGGTAGTCGGCGTCGTCGTGGTCGTGGTCGTGGTGGTCGGCGTCGTGGTGGTCGTCGTGGTCGTGGTGGTCGTGGTCGTGGTGGTCGGCGGGGTCGTGGTCGTGGTCTCCACGGTCACGACGGTGGTCGGGGTCTGCGGCGCGGGGGCCTGTTCGGTGACGGTCTGGACCGGCGGGTTGGTCATCGTGACGGTCTCCGCAGGCGGGGGCGATTGCGGTGCGCTCACGGTCGACGAAACCGCGGTGGCCGGAAGGGGTTTGACCGACGGCGTGCTCGGCGTGCTGGTCCCGGTGAGGGTGTAGGCGAAGCCGCCGACGGCGACTGCCGCGACGGCGGCCGCCCCGCCGAGCAGCAACGGCACACTGCGGGTCAAGCTGGACCCGCGCTTCTGAGGCGGTTCGCCGCCGAGGATCGACAGGTCGTCATCCTCGGCGTCGCCGTAACCGAGGTAGTCGGCGTCGCTGTAGGCGTAAGACTGGTCGTAGCCGCCGGTGTCGTCCGGCGCGTCGTCATTGGACCAGGCCAGCGGTGCGGCCATCGTCGCCGACTGCGGTCCGGGGTCGGCGATCAGCGGTGCCGGCGCCATGCCGGTCGGCGCGTCGGCAGCCAGCTGCCGTGCCGCGGCCAGGCCCGCTCCCAGCGCCGCATCCAGATGCGGGTGCGCCGACACCGTCACCGGCATCTGCAAGTGTTCGGAGAGTTGGTGCGTGGCCGCCGGTGTCACCGATTCGCCGATGACGGCGACTGCACTGACATCGGCGCGGCCGATCCGGGCGCGCTGCAGCGTGGCGTCCAGTGCGGGCAGGAATTCGGTGTCTTCACCGGACAGTTCCTCGAACCTGGTGGTCTCTCCGATCTGGCGGTAGTCGGCAGCCGCGTCGGCCAGGGTCACCGACGTGCCGCCGCCACCGAAGTCGCACACCACGATCACACCCTGGCGAGGCAACCCGGGGTCGCTCTGCAGTGAGCGCAGCGCCGCGGTCGCGTCGGAAACCAGGGCAGGCGGAGCGGCCGCCGACGCCAGCGCAGGCAGATTCCAGAGCGCATCACGCAGCGCGTCACGGCGACCGGGTCCCCAGTGCGCCGGGACCGCGACACCCGACACCGCGGCCAGGCCCGATCCCTCGGTGTCGGCCAGCCCGGACAGTGCCGCGGCCAGCAGCTGCTCGGCGCGATAGGCGAAGCCGTCATCTCCCGTCAACGGGATGGGATCACCGACCCGGTCGACGAAATCGGTCCACAGCTGGTCGCCGAGCGTGACCGTGGCGGGACAGATCACCGGCGCCGCCCCGGCCCGCGCGGCGACCAGACTGGCTGTGCCCACGGAAATACCCAGCGGTTCGGTCATCCGGCCATGATCACCAAGGGTCGGCGCCAAAGTCACTCAGGCGCGCCGATTCGGCACATCCCTATGACCTAACTGTGACTTTGCTTGGTGCTCATTGCCTTTGCCCATGGCAATCGAGGTAGGAACAGATCACGTCCACCAGCGCGGTCAGCTCCCGATTGCTGCGCTGCGGGCCGGCCATGACCAACTGGGTGATCACCAGCCCGCGCATGGTCGCCCAGATCAGGTCGCCGATGGCTGCGGCGTGCGGATTGTCCAGCCCTTCGGCGATGTCACGGCTCAAATCTGAGATGGCCTTTTGCAATTCGACGAGATGCCGGGTCCCGCGTTTGTCGCGCATGGCCCGGGTGCCGATCAGTATTTCCAGCGAGGCACGTGATGTCGGGCTGGAGAACGCCGCCCACGCGGCGTGAACCACCAGCTCTACCCGCTTGCGGCGACCCTGCGAAGGCGACGGCGGCGGCAGGCTGCGGAGCAGTTCCAGCAGTTCGGTGAAACCCCGGTCGACGACGGCCATCAGCAGGCCGTCGCGATCGCCGAAGTGGTACTGCACCACACCCCACGTGACGCCGGCACGTTCAGCGATGTGCTTGGCGCTGGCAGCGGCGAACCCCTCTTCGACCACACAGCGCACGGTCTCGTCGAGGACCGCCTCACGGGTGCGTTCGGCCCGCTCCTGACTGCCGCCGGGCGGGCGCCGCGGCGCGATCTTCGGAGTCATCGTCACCACATCACGCGGTCGGCGTGCGCGGCAGGTAGATCCTTGACCGACAACAAGCCGACAGGTGCGGCGCACACCGCGTCGATGGCGTTGACGGCGCGCGCGGCGGTCGAGATGACACCGCCGTCGTTGTGGTCGACGCCGTCCAGACCCAGGTGGGTGTTGATCTCCACGCCGGGGTTGCCCCGCACCACCACGCGGTGCACGCCGAGGCGGCCGTCCGGCGGATAGGGCCAGTCCGGCGCGGTGGCCGGGGTGAGCCGGTTGACGTGTTCCATGGTGATCACCGGCTGCCCGTCTCGGAGACCCTGCACTGCGAACCGGACGGCGGCGACATGACCGGGTGCAACGCTCATCATCGTGCAGTCGATCGGCTCGGGCGTCACCCAGCTCTCGTGCCACTCGCGCACCTCGTCGAGCGTGACCCCCAGGACATCGGCCAGCGACCGAACCTGGCCGCCCCACAGCGAGGACAGCACCCCGGGGGCGAACATGATCGGCGTGTGGTCTGGTGTCGTGCCGAAACCGAAACTGACGCCGGTGAATTCGGCGTCGTCATAGCTGCCGTAGTCGCAGATCTCCGAGACCGTGATGCCGGTGGCGCGGCCGGCCAGCGTCAGCGCGGTGTAGACCAGGCTGTCCCCGGAGTAGCCGGGGTCGACGCCGTTGATGTACAGCGAGGTGCCACCCTCGGCGCAGGCCGCGGCCAGCGGTTCGCGGATCCACGCGTCGGCGTGCTGCGGTGCGACCAGCCACACCATCGACGTGCCGACCACGTTGGTGCCTGCCCGCAGGAATCGGCAGATCTCCTCGATGGCCTGCTGTGGGCGCATTTCGGCCTGGGAGGTGTAAACGACGCAGTCGGCGCCGAGGGCCACCAGCGCGTCGATGTCATTGGTGGCGATGACGCCGGTGGGCTCGGCAAGGCCGCAGATGTCGGCGGCGTCGCGGCCGACCTTGTCGCGACCGTGGGCGTGCAGCCCGATCAGCTCGAGATCGGGCCGCTCGATGATCAGTGGCAGCGCGTGCTTGCCGACGTTGCCGGTGGCGAACTGGATGACGCGCTTCACAGCAGGTCCGTGATCGTCTTGAGGCCGGCTTCGTAGAGCACGCCGGGCATCATGCCGCCGTCGATCTCGATGGTGGTGCCGTTGATGAAATCGGCTGTGCCACCGCACAGGAACACCACGGCGCGGCCCACCTCCTGTGGCTCTCCGGCGCGATGCATGGGCACGGCGTGGAAGTACTTCTCGCCGCCCGGGTCGTCCTTGGGCAAGACGAACGATTTGAAGTTGTCGGTCATCGTCGGCCCCAACGCCAGACAGTTCACCCGCACTTTCGGTCCCCATTCCTCGGCCAGCGACCGGGTCAGATGGTTGAGGCCGGATTTGGCCGCCCCGTAGGACACCAGCGTCGGCGAGCCGGCGGGGTGTCCTGCACCGCTGGAGATGTTGACGATCGAACCGACGCCGTCCTGTTCGCGCATCTGGCGGAACACCCGGATGGCGAACCACATCGGGCTGATCAAGTTCATCTGAATGGCGAAGGCGTGGAACAAGATTGTGCGTTCATACTCGTCGTCCGAGGTCGGTGCGCCCTGGATCGTGGAGACGAGACTCGGGATGCTTTCGACGTTCGGCGCGGGCACGGTGCCGCCTGCGTTGTTGACCAGGATGTCGATGCGGCCGTAGTCGGCCACCACCCCGTCGACGAACTGGTCGATGGCCCGGTAGTCGCCCTGATCGCACACCCGCTGCGAGGAGCGGGCCAGCCACTCCGGATTGTCGGCCACCCCGGGCATGGCATCCAGCGGCCGGCGCGAGCAGCCGACGACAGTGGCTCCGGCGCGCAGTAATTCGTGCGCGATACCCAGTCCCACGCCGCGGCTGGTGCCGGTGACGACGGCGACCTTGCCGTCCAGGGGTGATGCCACTGTGAGCTACCTCTCGCCGGATCCGATTCTCATTAAGCGCTCAATATGATTACATGCTCAATGTTATTGGGCAATGACTTGGAGGACAGCGGCATGGGTCTGCGCGGAGAAGCCGCGATCGTCGGCTACACCGAACTCCCCGCCACGAAGCGACCGACCGGCCCGCTGGAGTTCACCCTCGAGCAGTGGGCACGGCTGGCGAAGGCCGCACTCGACGATGCCGGCTTGTCGGCCTCCGACGTGGACGGCATCTGCACCACTCATCTGCAGGAGTCCCAGATCTTCGTGCCGTCCACGGTCATCGAATATCTGGGTATCAAAGCCAATTTCGCCGAGATGGTCGACCTCGGCGGCGCCAGCGCGGTGGCGATGGTGTGGCGCGCGGCGGCAGCCATCGAGCTGGGTCTGTGCAACGCGGTGCTGTGCGTGATCCCCGCGACGCCGATGACGCCGGTCAGTGCGCACAAGCCGCTCGACGTCAGCGAGCTGATGTATTTCGGTGCGTCGAGCAACCGGTACGGCTCGCCACAAGCCGAATTCGAGATCCCCTACGGCAATCTCGGCCAGAACGGCCCCTACGGTCAGGTCGCCAACCTCTACGGCGCCACCTACGGCTATGACGAGCGGGCGATGGCCAAGATCAGCGTCGATCAGCGGGTCAACGCCAACCACACACCCGGGGCGATCTTCCGTGACTCCCCCATCACCGTCGATGACGTGCTCAACAGTCCGGTCATCGCCGCGCCGCTGCACATGCTGGAGATCGTCATGCCGGTGATGGGCGGCGCCGCGGTGTTGGTCACGAATGCCGATGTGGCGCGTCGCAGCGCCAACCGCCCGGTGTGGATCAGAGGATTCGGCGAGCGGGTGCCGTACAAGACACCGACCTACGCCCAGGAGCTGCTGCAGACCCCGATGATCAAAGCGGCCGCATCGGCGTTCTCGATGGCCGGGCTGACCCCGGCCGACATGGACATGGTGTCGATCTATGACTGCTACACGATCACCGTTCTGCTCAGCCTGGAGGACGCCGGCTTCTGCCAGAAGGGCAAGGGTCTGCAGTTCATCGCTGAGCACGACCTGACGTTCCGCGGCGATTTCCCGATGAACACTGCCGGCGGTCAGCTGGGTTACGGGCAGGCCGGCACTGCCGGCGGGATGCACCACGTCTGCGACGCCACCCGCCAGATCATGGGCCGCTCGGGTGCCACCCAGGTCACCGACTGCAACCGTGCGTTCGTCTCCGGCAATGGCGGCATCTTGAGCGAACAGACCACGCTCGTCCT
Source organism: Mycolicibacterium rhodesiae (assembly GCF_002086695.1). GTDB lineage: Bacteria > Actinomycetota > Actinomycetes > Mycobacteriales > Mycobacteriaceae > Mycobacterium > Mycobacterium rhodesiae. Next base: position 678,948 of record NZ_MVIH01000001.1, on the reverse strand, counting down.
GGAAGGTGACTAGTCATGGCCGACTTCGACAAGCCGATGCCGATCCCGACGCCGACCACTCAGCCGTTCTGGGATGCGCTGGCCGAGCACCGGATCCGGATCCAGTACTCGCCGTCGGCGCAGCGCTACGTCTTCTATCCCCGGGTGCTGGCGCCGGGCACGTTGGCCGACGATCTGGAGTGGCGGGAGATTTCCGGTGCCGCCTCGCTGTATACGTACACGGTGGCGTACCGGCCGGTCGCACCACACTTTGCCACCGAGGTGCCTCAGCTACTCGCGGTCGTGCAATGGGATGAGGGACCGCGGTTCTCGACGGAGATCGTCAATGTTGAACCGGCGGAGTTGGAAATCGGAATGCGACTGAAACCGGTGTTCTGCGACTATGCCGACGCGGGCGTGACGATGCTGCGCTACGAGCCGGCCTGAGTTCTATCCGACTCGCGCGTCGTCGTCGGATTTGTGGACTGCGTGAACCTGATCGAAGCGCAGGCACACGGTGGTGCCCAGCGCAGAGGAGTCGATGGTGACGTCATCGGCGAGCGCCCGCATCAAGGGGATGCCCCGACCGCGTGTGCGGCTTTGCGTGGCGGGAGTGGACTCCCGCCAGTGACCTTGGTCGGCAATCGTGACCGTCAGGGTGTCGCCGTCGCGTACGGCCTCCAGGTCGATGGTGCCGACTCCGCCTTTGAGCAGGTAGGCAAACTCGGCCGTATTGGCCAGCGCTTCGTTCACCGCCAGCACGACGTCGCTGAAACGAACTCGATCGATATCTCCGCAGGCTCGCAGCCAGGTCGCGAACTCGTCGCGAACCCTGGCTGCGTTGTGCGCATCAGCGACGACATCGTTGCGCGTGAAGCGGTCGCCGTCGGCTGTGTGACTGGGGTAACTCGGTGTCGTCATGGCAAAGCTCTTATACCCAACTTCCGAGAATTACTCACCCAGTGCGGCGCGCGCCTCATCCAACGTTGCGTACAGGCCGATGATGTCGGCGAGGCCGACCAGTTTCAGCGGCCGGCTCGTGGCGGGCCCGCTGGCCACGACACCGAAGCCGATCTCCGCCGACGCCTTGTCGCGGGCGGCGACGAGTACACCCATCCCTGCCGAAGCCAGGAAGTCGACATCGGACATGTCGACGATGATGGCGGCCGGGTTCTTCGTCAGCGAAGCGGTGATGCTGGCCTCGAGTTGAGGCGATGTCAGCATGTCGACCACTCCGGCAGCAGATATGACGACCGTCCGCCCGAACCACTCCTCGTTGATCACGCAGCCCGTGTTGGCCGCCGTGGTCGTGCCGGTGGTGGCAGTGGCTTGTTCGTCCAAGAGTTCACCTCACTACGCGCGCCGGACGGCGCGCTCGCAATCACAAATGTCTGCGAGGCTTCCGTCTGAACCTGGCAAGAACCTACTAGCTCTGTGCGCCGATCTGCTTGCGACGCGTTGTCTACGCCCGAAATTCTAGCGGGCCGACCGTTCCAGGCTAACCCACCTCGCCAGCGGACGCGTCAATGACAGTCAACGCGAGGAACGCCACATCATCGTCGGGGCGCAGTACAGCGACCAATTCGGCCAACTCGGCCACCAGCTGGGTGGCCGGCATTCCAACCCGCTCAGCCAGAAAAAGTCGTAACGCCGATTCGCCGAACGTGGTGTGCCCGTCGGGCCGGGCCTCCACGATCCCGTCGGTGTAGAGCAGCAGGGTTTGACCCGCTCTCAGCAACGTCTCGCACGCCTCGAACGTCGCATCTGCGACGGCACCAATCAACATGCCGCCCGACGAGCGAACCGGACGGATGGATCCGCTGTCGCGGTCCAGCAGCAGGGCGGGCAGGTGTCCCCCGGTCGCCAGGGTGATCCGGAAACCGTCTTCTTCAGGTCGGAGCTTGCCCGACAAGACTGTGCAGAAGCGGCGCTCGTTCGGGTCGGCGATCAGCGCCGCGTTGAGCTCGTCGAGTCCGTCGGTCGGGTCCTCATAGTGCAGGGCCGCCGCACGCAGCGTGTGGCGGACCAGAGCGGTGACCGCCGCGGCGGCGGCGCCGTGCCCCTCGACATCACCGAGGAAGAAGGCCCACTCGTCGCGAGCCACGCCAAACACGTCGTAGAAGTCGCCGCCGACCTGACCAGAGGCGGCCGGGTGATAGTGCGCGGCCATCGACAAACCGGGAATCACCGGCAGCGCCGATGGCAGGAGGGCGCGTTGCAGCACCGAGGCGTACTGCTGGGCGGTGTCGCGTAGTTCACGCTCGGCTCGCACCGTCGTCATCGCCGAGAGTCGCAGCTCGAGCGCGTTCATCACGATCGTGGCGAGGTCTTCCAGAGTGGCCAGCTGGTCGTCGGTTACGTCACCCGGCTCGGAGTCCAGAACACTGACGGTTCCCAGCTGATGCCCGTCGTCCGTCGTGACGGGTGCGGCCGCATAGAACCGGATCCCGAATTCGCCTGCGACACTGGGATTTCGGGATACGTACGGATCAGCGAGAGTATCGCGAATCACGTAGGTCCGGTTGTCGGCTATCGCCAGGCTGGACAGCCCGGCATCGCGCGGGATCTCGGTGAGACCCTTGACGCCGTATGTCGCCTTGAACCAGATCCGCTCCTCGTCGACGAAGGTGATCGACGCCATGGGCTTGTCCAACGAGCGGGCGGCCACGCGGGCGATGCGGTCGAACGCGGCGTCGGGTGCGGTGTCAAGAATTGCGTAACGGTGCAGGGCCCGCAGTCGTTCGCTTTCCACGTCTGCGCTGCTGAGTGAACTGAAATCAGTGGTCACCATGGGCTTTCGGCCGTCTGGCTAGTTGACATTTCAACCCTACGCGTGTCGGCCACTTCGCGCCCTCCACAGGTCTTTCGCTCCATATCGGGGACTCGGGACAACTCTCTTCCTATACTGGACTCATGTCTAATAAGACAGCGTCGACGCTGCCGCCGGGTCCTGCGCTGCCACCCCTGGTCCAAGCCATGCTGATGTTGCGCTACTGGCCGCGATTCGTCTCGGCGTGCAGGCGCCGTTACGGCCACACGTTCACGTTGCGGATCGCCGGCATGGGCACTCTGGTGTATCTCGACGATCCGGCCGACATCAAGCAGGTGTTCGCCGGCGATCCCGCGATTTACCATGCGGGCGAGGCGAATTCGATGCTGTCGGGCCTGCTGGGTCCGGCCTCGGTACTGGTTGTCGACGACGAGGTGCACCGCGACCGCCGGCGGCTGATGCTGGAGCCCTTCCACCGCGATGCGGTGGCGCGCCAGACCGAGGTGATGGCCGAGATCGCGGCGGCCAACATCGCCGGCTGGCCGGTGGGCACGGCGTTCCCGGTGGCACCGAAGATGTCCCAGATAACCCTCGAGGTGATCATGCGACTGGTGATCGGCGCCAGCGATCCGGCCCGGCTGGCCGCGCTGCGCGAGGTGCTGCCGAGGTTGTTGAACCTGTCGGCGTTCGAGTTGCTGGCCATCGGGACGCCCAGCCTGCAGCACCGGCTGCCGTGGCGCGGAGTGCGCCGCCGCATCGAGGAAGCCGACCGGCTGCTGTATGCCGAGATCGCGGAGTGCCGCGCTGATCCAGACCTGGCCGTCCGCACCGACGCGCTGGCGATGCTGGTGCGCGCAGCCGATCAGGCCCGCCGGACGATGACCGACGCGGAGTTGCGCGACCAGCTGATGACCTTGCTCGTCGCGGGGCACGACACCACCGCGACCGGGCTGTCCTGGGCGCTGGAGCGGTTGAGCCGCAATCCCGCGGCGCTGGCCAAAGCGGTACGGGCCGCCGAGACGGGCGACGATGAGTACCTGGATGCGGTGGCCAAGGAAACTCTGCGCAGTCGACCGGTGGTGTTCGACGTCGGCCGGATCCTCAAGCAGCCCGTGGAGATCGCCGGGCACCTTTTGCCCGCGGGTGCGATGGTGGCACCTGGAGTGGGACTGGTGCATTCCGACGACCGGATCTATCCGGACGCCGGCCGCTTCGACCCTGATCGCATGATCGGGGCGACACTGAGCCCGACGACTTGGCTGCCGTTCGGTGGCGGGGCGCGCCGGTGCCTGGGTGCGACGTTCGCGATGGCCGAAATGCGGGTGGTCCTGCGTGAAGTGTTGCGGCGGGTGGACCTGGCGACGACCTCGGAACGCGGCGAACGGCAGCGGGTCAAGCACGTCATCCTCACCCCGGAGCATGGCGGCCGGATCACGGTGACCCGACGGCGGACAGCGCTCCCGATCGGGGATCACGAAAACACCGCGACAACAACGTAATTCGTCAACGAGTCGGCTATCTCACCCGGCGACATGCCCCGCCGATCGCTTTGCCATCCGTCGAACGTATGTTCTACTGGACGCACTTGCAAGCCGCTGCGATTGTTGTTCAGGAGGAACTCGACGTGACCACGACTCTAGACACCCAGGCAACCGAAGCACCGTCTGCCCGCGCCGACGGCCCGGAGGTGTTGCTTCACCCGATCGAGGCGACGGTGGCCGAAGACTCGGTGTCGACCACTCCAGCCGAGTCCGCCGAGCCCACGAAAGCGCCTGCCAAGAAAGCCGGTAAGAAGACCAAGACGCTCGAACTCACCCTCACGGTCACCGGTACCGCCGACGGCGAATGGCGCGCCGACCTCAAGCGGGGCACCACGTATGTGGCCCGCAATCTTGCAGTCGCGGCGGCCGCCGTGTCCCGGGCGGCCAAGGAGCTGCATCAGGATCTGGCTACTCCGATCGACGAAGTCATCGAGGAGGCGCGCTCAGAGCAGGCTGCCAGGGTTGCCGCACTCGAGGCCGAACTGGAGGCCGCTCGCCAGGCGCTGGCCGAGCTCGAGTGACGTCCCGACCGGCCGTCCTGTGCCCGTGATGAGCGCGACATGCTGGTGACGCCGCACTTTCGGGTTTCAAATCGGGCAAATCTGTGAATTATCTGCGTGCTGTTCCCAACCGAGAGAGGTTCCCAGTGAAGCGAATCGTGTACCCCGTCCTTGCGGCATCGGCGGCGGCAGCCGTCCTGAGCGGCTGCTCGGCCTCGGAGGTCGTGAACACCGGCGGCGACACCAAGTGCAAGGACTTCCTCACTCAAGACGAGAAGAAGCAGAACGACGAAGTCAGCAAGATGCTGAAAGACAAGAGCGGGCAGGATCCGGCGAACCTCGAAATCACCGCCACCAAGACTTCGGTCACGGTGTACTGCCAGACGCTCGGCAAGGAAGACACCAAGATTTCCGAGGCGCCGCACGGCTAAGGACTACATCGGCCTACAGGCCGACGCCGCGGATGGGGTTCGCCAGATTGGCGGACCCCATTCTTGTGCTGCAGCCCGAGCAGAAGCCACACGTGGCGGAAATCGGCGAGACGGACGTTTCAGCGCAAAGCGTATGACGAAATGACTATGGCGCTCCGGTTAACTGCCATTATGCCGACCTCCATTGACCATCGAGACCAATGGTCATACGCTTTCCATGTATCTGTCCGTACATCCGGTGCGATGGGAAGTTGGAACCTCGATGTCCGTGAGCAACACCGCCCCCAGCGTCTTCGATGCCGACCTGCCCACGTTCAGTTACGGGCTCGACGCCACACCCAACGACATCTTCGATGATCTTCGGGCTGCGCAATCCCGCGCGCCCATTGCTATCGGGCCCCTCGGCCCAGAAATCCTGTCCTACGATTTGACCCGGGAAATACTGCGCGACAACAGATTCCGACTGCCACCCGGCATTACGCTTGCAGCGCAGGGCATCACGTCAGGTCCGTTGTTCGACAAGCTGGCGACCAGCCTCCTGGGGCTGAATGGTGCACCGCACGTGAGGTTGCGGAAACTGGTGTCCAAGGCGTTCACACCTCGCGCCACATCGCGCCTTACCGACACGATCCACGACGTGGTCAACGGGCTGATCGACCGGGTGATGGACGCCGGCCGTTGCGACGTCGTCACCGACATCGCCCGGCCCTACCCCACTCCGATCATGTGCGCGCTGCTCGGTGCACCTCAAGAGGACTGGCAGTTGTTCGCGGACTGGACCGAGGAGATCTTCAAGGCCTTCAATTTCCAACCGGACGCCAACTTCGACGAGTCCGAGATCATGCGCGCGTGGGGCGAACTCGACGCCTACGTCGATGACATGGTCGCTGCCCGCCGAAATAATCTGACCGACGACTTGCTCTCCGAGCTCATCCGCGCGGAAAGCGACGGCGACCGTCTGAATCTGGACGAACTTCGCGGGCTGGTGGCCGGCTTTCTGATGGCGGGAACAGACACGACGCGAAATCAGTTGGCGGCGTCGGTGCAGGTGCTCTGCGAGCATCCGGATCAATGGGCGGAGTTGGGCGAACAACCCGAGCTTGCGATGCAGGCGGTCGAGGAGAGCATGCGCCACTCGCCTGCGGCCTGCATCGTTCCGCGGGCTGCCGTCGAGGATGCCGAATTCGGCGGCTATCTGTTCCCGGCGGGGACCTTCGTGTTCGCGAATACGTTTGTTGCCAATCGTGATCCGGCGATCTACGACGACGCGGACCGCTTCGACATCTCACGCAAGGACGTACCCGCGATTCTGACCTTCGGCGGCGGCGCGCACTACTGCCTGGGGGCCAATCTCGCACGCCGGGAGTTGGCCGAAGCGCTCGTCGTCCTCACCCGCCGTCTGCCCACACCCCACCGTGCCGGCCCGGCCCCGTGGAAGTCCGTGCTGGGAATGACCGGCCCGACAACGCTTCCCATCGAGTTCGACGTCGACATGCTGGTGACAACGAATGCGTAGCCGAGGTTGGGCGGGCGTGACACCTGCCTCGGATGAGGAGGCGATTGCCCGGATACTGGACGCGGTAGACCAGGTGGTCGCCGAGAACGGATCAGCGATACGCATCGCCGACGTGGCCCGCGCGCTCGGGGTCACGCGCCAGACCGTCTACCGCTACTTTCCCAACGGTGATGCGCTGCTCATGGCCAGCGCGATGCGTGCGGTCGACGGGTTCATCGACCAGGTGATCCAGCACGCCAGCGGGCTCAAAGACCCGGTGACTGCGATCGTCGAAAGCTTGTCGTTCGGCATCGAGAAGCTCGCGGGCGATCCACAGCTGGAGAATCTGCTGACCCAGCGGCATGACGGTGAAGCCGTGACGTCACTGACGTCCCAGACCGCAACCACCTTCTGTCTGTCGGTGTTCCGCCGCCTCGATGTGGATTGGGGCCTGCACGGTTACGACAGCACCGCATTGGCTGAACTCGCCGAAATGACGCTTCGCACTGTGCAATCCATCCTGATCGATCCTGGCCGGCGGCCGCTGCACGGAATCGAACTGCGGCGCTTCATTACCCGATGGCTCGGTCCGGCGATCCTCTATCCGCGGATGACGTCGCTGTCGATCCCCGCGGAAACAAGCCGGCCACCCCGATAACGGGACCGCCTTCATCGCGCGGCCGATGATGCCAGTCGCTTTGCCAGAAACGGTGCCGTGCGGCTGTGTTCTGCTCGTGCCACCACCTCGGGTGGGCCTGCCGCGACGACCCGACCGCCGTCGCTGCCGGCTCCCGGTCCCAGGTCGATCACCCAGTCCACACCTGCGACCATCCGCATATCGTGTTCGGCCACTACCACGGTGTTACCTGCGTCGACCAGACGGTGAAGTTGGCGGTCGAGCAGATCCACATCGGCGGGATGCAGCCCGGTGGTCGGCTCGTCCAGAACGTACAGGGTGTGCCCTCGCCGCGGTCGCTGCAGTTCGGAGGCGAGTTTGATCCGCTGCGCCTCGCCGCCGGACAACTCGGTCGCAGGCTGTCCGAGTCGGAGATACCCCAGGCCGACCTCTCGCAGCGTGGTCAGGCTCCGCGCGGCACTCGCCACGTCGGCCAAGAACTCCGATGCCTCGTCGACGGTCATCGCGAGCACGTCGGCGATTGTCCGGTCGCGATAGCGCACTTCGAGTGTCTCATCGGAGTAGCGCGCACCCTTGCATGCCGGGCAGGTGGCGTAAGTGCCCGGCAGGAACAATAATTCAACCGATACGAATCCTTCGCCCTGGCAGGTGGAGCACCGACCCTCAGCGACGTTGAACGAGAACCTGCCTGCCGTCCACCCGCGGCGACGGGCCTTCGGAGTTGCGGCGAACTCGCGACGAACCGCGTCGAACAGGCCGGTGTACGTCGCCAATGTCGAGCGCGGCGTACGTCCGATCGGTCGCTGGTCGACCGAGACCAGCCTGCTTATCTCCTCAACACCCAAAGCTGTCACGCCGATGCTCGCGTCATGATCGAGATCGACTATCCCACTCTCGGTTTCGTCGTCGGTGGGTTCTGCCGGCTCGGCGGCATGGGACGTGCCGAGGCGGCTGTTCACGACATCGCCGAGAACTTTGACGACGAGCGTCGACTTACCCGATCCGGACACTCCGGTGACGGCGGTGTACACACCAAGTGGCACATCGACGTCGAGGTCTTTCAGATTGTGGAATCGGATCCCGCGCAGCCGCAACCACTCGGACGGCGCGCGCGGCGCACGAGACTGCCGCGCAGCCCCTTCGAAGAGGTACTGACGAGTGACCGACTCCTCGACCTGGGCGAGACCCGGTACCGGTCCGCTGTACAGCACGTCGCCGCCACACTCCCCAGCCCCGGGCCCCACGTCGACGATCCAGTCGGCGCGGCTCACGACGTCCATGTCGTGTTCGACGACGAAGAGCGAATTACCCGCGCGCCGCAGCCGATCGAGGACGTCGAGGAGGGGTTCGACGTCGGCGGGATGCAGTCCGGCCGAGGGTTCGTCAAGCACATAGAGCACACCGAATAAGCCGGCACGCAATTGAGTGGCCAGCCGCAGTCGCTGCAGTTCGCCGGGTGACACCGTCGGAGTGCGGCGACCGAGGGTGAGATAACCGAGGCCGAGATCGATGAGTACCTGCAGGCGTGCGACGAGGTCGGCGGCGATCATGGTCGCCACTTCGGTCAGCTCACCGGAGTTCGTCGACTCGTATGCGGCCGCGGGATCGGTCCGAGAAGCTGTCGGGCGCAATGTCTCCGCGAGGTCGGTCAACGGCATCGCTACGTAGTCCGCAATGGTGCGCCCGGCGAACGTCACCCGCAACGCCTCCGGTCGAAGCCCGGAGCCGCCGCACAACGGGCACTCGACGCTGTCGACGAACTGCAATACACGGCGGCGCATCATCGCGCTCTGCGAGTTGGCCAGCGTATGGCGGACGTGGCGTTCGGCGCTGGAGAAGGTGCCGTTGTAGTAGTAGTCCGCCTGCACCGGATGCTGGCTCGGATCGATCTCCACAGTTGGCTGTTCGTCGGTGAACAGAATCCAATTGCGTTGGCGCTTTGGAAGTTTCTTCCACGGCTTGTCGATGTCATATCCCAGCGTGACGAGGATGTCACGCAAGTTCTGGCCCTGCCATGCGCCTGGCCATGCGGCGACGGCGCCTTCGCGGATGGTCAGTGACGGGTCGGGTACCAGCGTCTCTTCGGTAACCCGGTGGATTCGTCCCAACCCGTGACAATCCGGGCATGCGCCGACGGCTGTGTTCGGGGAGAACGCATCGGAGTCCAATCGTTCGGTCGTCCCGGGCGGGTAGGTTCCGGCGCGGGAGAACAACATTCGGAGCAGGTTCGACAGGGTGGTGACGGTGCCGACCGTCGACCGCGACGTCGCCGAACCGCGGCGCTGCTGCAATGCAACCGCAGGGGGTAGCCCGGTGATGTCATCGACTTTGGGTGCGCCGGTGGGCAACAGCAACCGGCGCGCATAAGGCGCGACCGATTCGAAATAGCGGCGCTGGGCTTCGGCGTAAATGGTGCCGAAGGCCAGCGACGACTTGCCGGACCCCGAGATGCCAGTGAATGCGACCAACGCGTCCCGCGGCGCTGCGACGTCGACACCCCGCAGGTTGTGGACCCGAGTCCCATAAACCCGCACGCAAGGGTCGATACCGTCCGCGCTTGTGATCGACGATTCAGTCATGGTGCTCAGCCGAGTACCCGTGATTGTGCTGGTGCAACGCACCTGCGCGGCCACTTCCGGTAGCGGCCCGGCTCGAGGCCGCGGCGTGACCTTTATGCACCTCGACTAGGCTATACAGCGCCAATGCCGTCGGGGGCGCTTTGCTGGCGTGGTGACGATGATCTGTGGTCGCGGCGCGCGCCGCGTGTGCCTGGAGGTTTACCCATGCGTTCTTTCAGCGTGGCAGCGGTTCTGACAGTTGCCGCCATGTCCGTTTCCACCGGGCTGGCGAGCGCCGCCCCGAAGGATTACTGCGCCGACCTCAAAGGCGGCAACACCGGCAGCACGTGCGAGATCCAGCTCTCCGACCCCTCGTACAGCGTCGACATCAGCATCCCGCTGGACTACCCGGACCAGAAATCAGTCGCCGACTACATCTCCCAGACGCGCGACGCGTTCCTCAACACGGCCAAGTCCGGCGCGACCAGCAGCACGCCCGCCACGTTGAGCATCAAGCCGACGGAGTACAACTCAGCGATTCCCCCGCGCGGCACGCAGGCCGTGGTGTTCACCGTGACCCAGAACGTCGGCGGCGGGGCCTCCCAGACGACGTACAAGGCGTTCAACTGGGACCAGAGCTACCGTAAGGCGATCACCTACACCGCCGCCCCCGACGACAAGCAGAACACCCCGCTGTGGCGCGTCGACGATCCGCTGAAGACCGTCGCGCCGATCGTCGCGTCCGAACTGCAGCAGCAGCTCGCACCCCCGCCGCCGCCACCGGCAGCGCCGACCACGCAACCCGGGCAGCCCGCGACCACAACGCCGTCCAGCACGTCGTCCACCACCCCGCCGCCTCCGCCGCCGCCGCTGGCGTTCGTGCCTGGAGCGCTCTACAACGCGGCCAACTACCAGAATTTCGCCGTGGTCAATGACGGAGTGATCTTCTTCTTCGACCAGGGATCGGTGTTGCCCGCCTCAGCCGGCGCCCTGCATGTTCTGGTGCCCCGGGCTGCCATCGACCCGATGATCGCGTAACTCACTGCGGTCTTGCCGCGTTCGGCGTGAAGATGTGCCGAGGGCCAGCCATCGTGTGAGGGAAGGACTTTCATGCGAGTACCGCGCGCTGTTGCACACTTCAACCGCCACGTCACCAATCGAGCGGCTCAGTCGATCACTCCATGGCTTCCTGGGTTGGGCACGCTCGAGCACGTCGGACGTAACTCCGGCAGGCGATACCGAACACCGCTGTTGGTTTTCCCGACCCGAGACGGCGTCGTCGTCCTCATCGGCTACGGGCTTGAGTCGGACTGGCTCAAGAACGTCATGGCCGGCGGCCCGACCGTGCTGCGCAAGCGGAACAAGGCGGTGCCGTTGGCCGACCCACGGATCTGCGGCAAGGCTGAGGCGGCCAACCTCGTCACACCCGGATCCCGGCCGTTCTATCGCCTGTTCCCCTACAACGAAGCGGCACTGGTGCTGACGAGGAGTGCAAGCACGTTGTGAAGTGGTCCCGGCTGGTATCGAACCAGCGACCTTCCGCGTGTGAGGCGGACGCTCTCCCACTGAGCTACGAGACCCGGTGCGCGCACCATGAGAATGGTGCCCGATTCGCCGAGGAGGAACATTATCACGGCACACCCGTCCGGCCGGAATGCGCTCGTCGCGGCGCTGCGGCGAGGGGATTTGTGCCGCTTCGCCTACGTCGACTAGTGTCTTCCTTCGCAGCGGGCGACGATCTCGTCCGAAGCGCGCGGATGTAGCGCAGTTGGTAGCGCATCACCTTGCCAAGGTGAGGGTCGCGGGTTCGAATCCCGTCATCCGCTCGAAGGTGCAAGTGCGGCATCAGACCCAACGGTGGAGTGGCCGAGTGGTGAGGCAACGGCCTGCAAAGCCGTGCACACGGGTTCGATTCCCGTCTCCACCTCCAAGAGTTTCGTCCCGCGCGATTAGCTCAGCGGGAGAGCGCTTCCCTGACACGGAAGAGGTCACTGGTTCAATCCCAGTATCGCGCACCAAGCTTTACGCAGGTCAGAGTACTTATCTAGCTACTCTACCTAGGGTTTGCACCACATATGCACCACATGCGTCCTCACTGCGGACATGTTTGCCCGCGAGGGGACACACGGCGACAGTAGAGCGGACTTCCCTTCAAGGGAGGTACCATCAAATGCCAATTCGCTGTCCGCACTGCGGCATTCGGCAATACGAGAACGCCAACGCCGACCCGGCACTGTCCGCGATGGACACCACATGCTGGAAGTGCGCCCACCCGCTCACCGTCTTCTCCCCCGGCGATGAAGTCCGCGACCACCTAGACCGCTGGATCGGCGTCGTCCTAGAACTGGACCACGATGGCGTGACCGTGGTGGCCATCGGCAATGACGTCCACCGGATCGCCACCGTCTTCGTGCGGAGCGCTCGATAATGGGCGACATAAAGACGTAGCACCGCTACGCCGACCCGCTGACGCCGGAACACTTGGGGGTCATGGTCCGCCGTGAACTGAACCCCGATCACCCGGACGGGCCGGACGCCCCTCGGCGCGGGATGATCGCGATGGCCAAGACGTACACCGGCGCGCCGTGGTGGCGGCGGTTGTTCACGTAGCTGGTTCGAACCCGGCCCGATCCTAGGAGAGTTAGGACCGGGGCCGGTTCACGTTGATGGTGGTGCGGCGGCGCGAGCCGCGCAAATCACCCTCACGAAGAACCCGCGACCTGTCGGTGGCGGGGTCTATCCTTGCCGCGCGGAAGGGAGCGATCAAATGACTGATGAACCCGCGTTCGAGTACCGTCCACGACCCGGCTTCGATTTCTCGTGGAGCATGCGCACCTCTGGCTACGGCGAAGAGGCCGGGCTTGAAGTGCTAGAGGGCGATTGGGATCTGTTCGACGACCTCAGCGAGGTCGAAGCGACCATCGAAAACGTTGAAGAGACGGAATACCCCCAACATCGCCCCGGGGTGTCCATCGTCAGAGTCAGCGGTGGCCACGGCTGGCGGGAGTATGAATGGAGCAATGGACACGTCCACCGCTACGACTGGGAACTGTTCACGTGGGATCTGCGCTGCCCAAACTGCCAACACTCTGACAACACGATTTACATGGTCACAGACGAGGTTTGGGCGGAGTCCGGGCTGACGCGCAATGAGTGCTTCCGGTGCCTCGAAAAGGCCATTGGCAGGCAGTTGGTGCCGGCCGATTTCGATTCCACCATTCCCTGCAACGATCCGACACAGTTCCAGCACGGTCCCGAGCTACGACAGCGCATGGGGCATGCCTGATTGTCAAGAGTCGTGTGCGGCGACCCCAACAGCGAGTGGTGGCTTCTCCAACCCCTAAATAGCGAATGCGACAGCTTTCGCCAATTTAGTCAGTGAATCCCCTACGCTCGTCTCGTGGCAAAACAGGGTTCGAAGCGAGTCTCTGAAGTGTTCGGGTTGAGCGGAACTCAAGGGACGTTTGACTTTATAGATGTGTATGTCGACCGTGACATCCCGCTATTCATAGACCCTGCAGTCCTGGCCAATGTCGACTCGGAGTGGACGCAGGAGTGCGCAAGCGCAGTCCAGACGTTCTTCCAGACGGTCCTCGACTTGATAATCGCCGAAGATCACCAGCAGGCCAAGGCGTTGCTGTCACATCTCGGTGAAGACAACTCAACCCGATTAGGCTACTCAGCGTCGAGCAGAGGCAGTGGCATTGGGGACGGTCTCGCTGAGAAGTTCTACGAAGAATTATCGACCAGTAAAGCGCTAGAGTCGGGACTCATCACCGACCTCGAAGATACTGCACTATTTATTGAAGGTGTTCGCGAAGATCGAATATCAGACGTTGTCACCAATATAATCCGCAGACAACTCATCAACTACACTCACGCTACCGCCAAGTACTACGGAATAACTTTGACCAAATCGTTGTCCGTACCAAGCTGCTGGAATAGTCATGCGCGCAAGTGGGATGAACCCGAACATGCAGACCTCCCTTTTGCCGGAGGTGCACCATTGCTCCTCGTGCCAAAGAGTATTGTGCGCCGGAAGCTGTTTAGCGATCCCGGCGAATATTACCGTTATTACGTATTGCCTTTCTACCAGCGAGACGAGATCGAGCGGCAATCGTCGCTTGTTCACTTCTTGAAGAAGTCGGGCCAACCACATGTGTACAAGAAGGATGTAGAGGCGAAGTATCGCGAGATGTATAAGGGCAATGACAGTGCAGACAACACTGTCGAGCCGGGTGTCGAGAAGCGAATCAACCTCGATGCGACAGATCGCAATCCCGACTTGCTGCAGAAATTCAAGGAAGACAAGAGGAAACATCCTCCGGCCGCGTTGAGCCACGACGATATTGCCGAGGCGACCAGAACGGCTGAGCCCGACTTCCAGTCGCTGCTCGATGCCGTTCATTCGCTCGCGCCAGGGCAATCTGCCGCAGACGCGTACGAGAAGGCTATCGAAGCGCTCTTAACGGCGCTGCTCTACCCTAGTCTCACTGACCCAGTTCGCCAGGCCAAAATTCACGAGGGTCGAAAGCGCATCGATATCACTTATTACAACATGGCCCGAGACGGGTTTTTCAAGTGGCTATCAGCCAATTACCCCGCCGGCAAGATAATGGTCGAATGCAAAAACTACTCGCGCCCCCTTGCCAATCCAGAATATGACCAGATCGCGGGAAGATTCTCTCCGTCACGTGGCAAATACGGACTCCTGGTTTATCGCTCATATTCGGACAAGGACCAAGTTCTGGCATCGTTAAAAGACACCGCCAATGACCAACGAGGATTCATCACCGCTTTGGATGACGACGACCTATCCAACCTAGTCACAGAGATGATCGAGAAGGGCAGCGCTACCGGGCTGAGCGGCTTGCTTGCTCAACGATTTAACGCCTTGATCAACTGAAGTCCGCAGCAAGTCGGACCCGCACCTTAAGCTCAGTGAGTGACACCGGAAATCGCCTCTGCACTTATTGGCGGCGCTGCGGGTCTAGCGACCGGCGTCGTCGGCTCGCTAATCGCGCCGTGGAGCAACTGGGGTGTGGAACAACGACGGCTTCGGCGGGAAACCCGCGTACTACGGATCTCTGAATGGCGGCAAGGCATCGCGGATCTGCGGGCCGCCGAACCCACGCACGGCGTCATCCAGAATCAAGAGATCCGGAGCCAGTGGTCAATCTCCAGCCCAATTGATGTGAGACCGACTCCGCCCGAGGTTCATCAATTTGTGCAGGATGACGACCTTGTGAATCCCTACACCAAAACGTGGTTCCGAACGCTTGAGCGCGAGCTGAAAAGGACACCACTGCAGGAGATCGCGACTCTTTACGCCGAGCCGCTACCAGCCCGTCGTGGGAAGGTGCCTGATCGCCTCGAACGTGAAGTCAACAGGATCGAACGCGACAAGTGGAAGCTGGTCTAAAACGTATGGCAGCCAACGACTTCCGAATATTCATTAGCTGGTCCGGGCCGCTGGCGAAGAACGTCGCCAGCGCGCTACACGGATGGCTACCCGAAATGTTCGACAACATCGACCCGTGGTTCAGCGAGTCAGATATCCCCGCTGGAGAGACTTGGTTCGGCGAGATTCAAAAGCGGTTGGATACTAGCGACTACGGAATCATCGTCGTCACGACTGAAAATGTGGAGAAACCCTGGTTGAACTTCGAAGCTGGTTCTCTGTCCAAGAGGCTTGGTGAGGACCGCGCGCGAGTCACGCCAATCCTGGCCAACTTCGATCAGTTAACCCAGCTGACCGGCCATCCGCTTGCCCAATACAACGCTGTCCTCCTAAATGAGGCCGGAATCGGACGACTATGCGAATCCATAGCTCTGTCCGCCGGACGCAACCTGACGTCCGTCCGGAGTCGCTACAGCCGCCTTTGGGGTGAACTCGAATCGAAAATAGCTGGGGCGAAAGCGGTTGCAGGTCAACAGCCCCCACCACCTGAGGTCTCCGAACCTCAGCAGCTCCAAGCCCTCACAGAGTCCGTCCGCGCGCTCGAGTTGGCGATTGCGCGCTTCACGCGAGGAACACCCGCGCTTAGAGACAAATTGCTGAAATCGGTATCGAACCGGGTTCAGGCAATAGTCGGCACAGAGTTCGACAGCTACGTCCTATCGCATGACGATGAACTGACACTGATCAGACTCGACTTTGCCGCACACGAGCCGGCGCCGGAAGAGATCGACGAAATTATCGACATCTATTCCGCACAGTTCGGCACACCGGTCTCGTTGTACACCTTCTCCTGGGATGGACAGCGCGAGCACAAGAGGCGTTAAGCCCGCAATCAGATTGCGGCCCATATTCTTCGGTATGGAGCAACCAAAATTTCAACGTCGGTATCGAGTGCTGACACCCGCCAAGTGGATTCGACGTCGTCAATTCTTTGCTCCGACAAGGAGCCCGCCACGTTCTGCCGGCGGTCGTACAAGCGGGCGGCGGTGATCACCGTAGCTATACGGATAGCCGAAGGGATCTCAGTCTCAGTCCACCCCCAGCGTCCGGTGACCGCGACCCAACCATGAGTGCCCATTGGCAATTCAACTTGCGTCCAAGGCTTCCCACGCTGAGCGGCATTGGGTGGCAACAATGTGAAGGAAGTGACCTCCACGCCGTCAACCTCCACCAATAGACCGTCTGCGGTCATCACGTCGTCGACATCGACGAATGTCCGACCGTGAAAGTGGCGGGTCAGATAGGTCCGCTGTTCGGGATCGGTGACAGCTCGGAACGTTCGGCCACAGGCCTTCTCGACGGCATCGGCGGCAGACTCGATGCACCAGACCACATTAGGGTTTTCGGCGTCTACGCCTAGCCACTGCGCGAGGTCGGCGGGATCGGGGTAGGTCATTGCACCGCCTTACGCCGGGTTCGCTTCGCGGGCTTGTCTTCTGGGGCGACCTCGCCAGTCCGCGCGGCGAGTACCGCGCGGACTTCGGCGAGTTCGGCCACCAGCGCTGCCTCACGGGCCTGCAACTGGCGCACAGTGCGCATTAGGCGGCGTTCTTCAACACGGTGTAGGCGTGAGGATTCTGCACGGTGCCGTCAGCGCGGACATGCGCGGCGTACTCGATGCGGGCCGCCGACTTGCCGCTGTAGTCGTCCACGATCAGGCGCATGCCGTTAACCCGTCGAATGAGGTAACCGGTCTTCACAGCACCGAATACGCCCCACTTGTTGGTCCCACCATCGGTGTAGTTGGCGAACGACTGATCGATCACCACGCGGTGGCCGAGCAGAGTCCCACCAATGGACCCCTCCAGGCCAGCGCTCGCTTGCGGAGTCCACAATGGGCGACCGGTCGAGTCCTCCAGCTTGCGGATCGCCTCCAGGGTCGCGTCGTTGAACACCCAGATGGCATCGTTGCGATACGCCGGGTCGACATCGTGCACAGCCGCGATCAGCTCATCCTTATCGATGGTGGCGGCGGTGAACATCGAGGTGGTCGTGGTGTTGGTCGTGATGCCGAAAGGCTGCGACGAACCGGTTCCGTTCACCCAAAAATCAGCTTGGCCCCGCTGGAATCGCTCCGCGATCCGGTCGGCCACCAGCGCGGCGATATCCCGATTCGAGTCCTGCAGCAACTGCCAGGTGATCGAGATGGGATTCTGGTTAGCGCCCGATGTGGTCCACGTGTAGGCGCCAACCGACACCTGACCAAGGGTCAGATCCGCACCACCACTAGTCGGGGTTGCGTTCTCCCCCACAATGACCGCCTTATTCGCGGTGTCGTCGTTGGTCGGAAACGTCAGTGTTTCACCACTATCGGTCGCCTCAACCTGCGCCTCGCTGGCGATCCCACCGAACGCCTTCATCCGGGTTTCAATGCGATCCAACATCGTCTGCGGGACCAGGTAGCCGCCACCGGCGTTGCTGCCCACGGTCTGCGCGCGGCTCTCCAGATCAGCGTTGCCCTTACCAGTGCGGAGATAATCGCTAAAGGCGCGCATCTCGGTGTCATCGACCTTCGGGGTGCCGACGTGGACACCAACGTGGTTGGCCGGTGTCACGTACGCCTTGTAGGAGGCGCGGAACTGTTCGGTGTCGTTGATCCGGCCCATGTCGGCTTGCAGGGCCTTCCACTCGGCGTTTTCCTCGTCGGTGAGCGAGCGGGCCTCGGTGGCGGTGTTCAGTTCGGCCAGACGGGCCAGAATCTGCTCTTTAGTCAAATGGGTACCTTTCGGTAAGTGCCGCGAACCAAGCGCGGAACAGTTGGGTGCGGCCGTCGATGGCCTGAGTGGTGGTGATGTGGTCGAGTGACCGGAGTTGTGCGGTGGTGGAGCCGTACGCGGGTACGCTGACCGGCGAGATCTCCACTAGGGCACCGACACTGATGTGGGTCCGCAGATCGCGGCTGCCCAATTTCGTCCAGGTCTGCTGATCGGGTCGGAACCCGATGGACATCCCGGAGAGGTCTCCACGCGCAGCGAGTTCGCGAACGTCGTTGGCGTAAGAGGTTTTCGGGAGGGCGAGTTCATAGCCCAATCCCGTCGAATCGGTCCAGAGTTTCAGCGTTCCGGAGGACTGGCGCCCCAAGAGCATGGCTGAGTCGTGCTGATAGAACGCACGAACGTCTGTAGCGGTATCGGCCAGCACCGCATCAAATGCGTTGGGCGCGAATGTCTCCACGTAGGAGCCGAGATCGGCGTACGTTCCGAATGTGGAGGCGTAGCCGGTCAGGGTATCGCCGGTAATCTCCGAGCGGCACTCGATATAGAGATGGGTGGCGGTCACTGGGGAACCTCCGGTGTCGTCGTGGTGGCGTCCGCGATGGGTGGCAGGTTGAGCACCCGCCGTGCCTCGTTGGTGGACATCAGGCCCGCCCCGACTTGGGCGATGAGCAGACCGATTTCGGCCTCGGGTGCCGGGGATAGCAAGGCGCGGTAGTCGAACTCGGCTCGCACTGCGGGCGGCAGGATCAGAGACAGGCGGTCTTCAAGTGGAGAACTCCACAGCTTGAACGTCCACGAGGCCATGGCCTTGTGCATCTCGGCAATGCCTGTGCCCCAACTAGATTGCTTCTCGGATAGGCCGACGAGGCTGTCGGGGACGCCGAACCACGTTGCTATTTCAGACTTCTGGAAAGCGCGCGACTCCAGCCATTGGCTGTCCTCGTTGCTGACCATGAAGGGATGGATCTGGATGTTGCGGTTGATGAACCCGATACGGCCCGCGTTGGCGGGGCCGGTCAGACCCCCGTCGATCTGGGCCGCGAGTTCTTTTGCGTCGTCCTTGGTGGTGGACTCATCGAACGACGCAATGGCGCTGATCGTCGGGCCGTGGCCGTGGAAGTTCGCCGCGCCCTGGTCCGCCGCGAGCGCGGTACCGAAGGCGCCGTTACGCGCCAACTGGAGAGGTGACAGACCGCAGATGCCATCGGTGGAGACACCCTTGATGTGGGTCAGGGTGGCGTCGGTGAACATCTCGGTGGTGCCGTTGAGCAGTGAGACGCGGTAGCTTTTGCGGCCCTGGTCGTCTACGTCGATGCCGACCGCTGACGGGTGGATCGGGCTGACGCCCATCAACTGCCCAGCGCCGCCGTAGACGTGGGCGAGGTAGGCATTGCCCCACAGCAGTAGGTGGGCCACCGTGGTCTGAATCAGTTCGAACCGGGTCAGTCCCCCAGCGGGATTGTCGAGCCAGGACGGGACGCGCTCGGTGATGCCGTTGTGTTCGCGGATGGCCCGCAGCGGCAGGGTCGCGATGCCGCCCGCGATGATGTGGACACAGCGCCAGACCGCCGCGACGCCCATCATGTTGTGCTCGGAAACGTTGACGCCGGTCAGTGATCGGTTGCCGCCGAACAACTCGACAACGCGCGGATCAGCGATTGAGTAGTTGCGCTGTTCGGCGGGGGCCGGCGGATCGGGTGGACGCTGAAAAGCGCGCCTGAGCAGGGACAATGAGTCTCCAAACTGGTGGATCAGTGCCGGAATTTCGGGCGCGCGAAGGCGTCCGTGCTGGTCACGGCATGTTTTGGTGGTGTGAGTGAGTGAAAACCCGCCCCTGGGTCGGGAGGCTGGCTAACCTTTCAGACTTTCCGGCAAGTCTCTGACCAGCACGAATGCATCAGCCAGCTACCTTGGAGCGTGGATCTCGTTGCGGCGCAGCATGATCAGGCCGACCAGAGCACGAACGGCTTGGCCTTCGGCTTGGTCACGGCGACACTGGCGCGGCTGTGCGCCAGGACGGCGGCAACCGCGAGGTCGATCTTGGCCGGGGAATCCTTGTCCGGCTTCGTGATGACATCCCCGTGCGGCGTGGACCTCACGACAGCGTTGCTGACGTGGCGGGCCAGACGTGCATCACCGCTGTGCGAGAGTGCGCCGTCCATCACGGCGGCGTGGAAGCTAGAGCAGGCGGGACCCATGCGGGCCACGCTGTAGGTGGGGATTTCAATGACCTTGTCGCCCCACCGTGCGCCCCACTGCGCAATCTCGGACTGCCAATACGGCGGGTCGCACGCTAGTTCTTGCACGTCGAAGTGCTCGAAGGCGTGGGCCACGGTGTCCAACACGTCATCACGCGGGACCCGCCAGCCTTGCCGACCGGGGTTCTCCCAGCACCCGACAACGAACAGGTGCCCGTCTTGAGTGCAGCCCACGAGTGCGGTGCTGTCGCCGGAATAGGAACCGTCAAAGCCCAGCCATACGCGGGTACCTTGTGGCGGTTCGTCGTACGTGGTGAGCGCGTCCCACGCCCCGTAGGGCAACCACGCGGAATGCGTTGCCGTCCAACAGCCGAGGGCGAATCGCCGGAACTCGTGTTCGGGCAGCGTCTTGTAGTCGTACTCCAGCGCCTCGGCGAATCCGGGCCGGCCGATGCACGGGTTGGCCACCCGCCAGTTGTTCCTGTCATCAAGCGGTAGAGCGGGATCGGCCTCATAGATGCGCCCCGGTAGGTCACCGGACTTCACCGATTGGTAAAGCTCGTGCGCCCGACACGTCAGGTCGTAACCCGGCGTGGTGATGCCGAACAGCAAGGCGTCGGTACGTGCGCGGCCCGCCTGTTGCATCCCGTCCCACACTTCGGACGGCAGGAGGTGGACCTCATCAGCGAGGACGAGATGCGGGTTAATGCCCTGTGCGGCTTTGAAGTTGCCCGGTCTGACTTGAATGAATGAGCCAGTCTCGGGGCATTCGATCTTGTCTTTGAAGATCCACAATGAATGGCGCAGATGTTCGGAGCCGTTGATCAAGTCGTGTAGCTCGCGCATCAATACGCTGTTGAGGTTGCGCTCGCTGTCGGAGATGGCGTAGACGTGGCGCTGTTTCTTGAGGCATATCTCCAGCAGTCCCAAACATGCTGCGGCCCGGGTCTTTCCGTTCTTACGTGCGATCTGGGCGTAATAAACTCGGGGCCGATCAGGTGCGGTCAACTCGCGCAGTAGTTCGCGCTGCCAGGTGTAAAGCTTCTCCCCCGTGGCGTGTTCGATCCACGGGACTGGTGAACGCTTCGGGGGTAGCGGCTTGAGATTCGCAGAGACCTTTGGCCCAGCGCTCAACGCCACCTATAGGCGTCCGTAATGTTGGTCTCCCGAGAGGTGTAGACCCGGCGGGGCAAGTACCCCTACGAACCCCGCCGGGTGGTCTAGTGGCCGCCCTTGGCTGAGTTACATGAGCGGCAAGATGGTTGGCGATTGGTGATCGCGTGGTTGGTGGCGTCACCGTCGATGTGGTCCCACGTGGTCGCGGGTGCGCCATCGCACAGGATGCGGAGCGCGCAACGCCCGCTAGGTGTGCCCCACGCTCTAAGGCGGGGTGTTCCCAGCGGGCGGTGCGGTACTCGCGTGTGCAGCTTGGACAGCGGGTGTTCGGCGAGAGCCGACCACAGCCGAGGCAGGGTCGCTTAACGCTTCTGCCCCGCCCATGATTGGGTGGTCAAATTCTGCAGCGCTTGCGCGTTGGCGTCGGGTTGGCCATGAAGCTCGGCGTTAACGGTGACGCCGCCGACGTTCGTGTTGTTGGTTGCAGAGGAACCGATTCGGTCTCGCTGCTTGGCAACCTGTTCGTCGGTTAGCGGTGGCTGATCACCGTTACCCGCCGTGTTGGCCCTGTCGCCCTTGCCCATTGCGCCAGCGAGGTTTTCAGCGACTGGTCGGATACCAGCGACACCACCGAGGATGCGGCCAAACCACCCACGCGTTGGGTCGGCTAGCTGCGATTCGACGGGTAGGAACGTCTCCATCAGACCTTGAACACCGATACCGACCGCTTGCGCACCAAAGCCGATGGCGCGATTGAGTTCATCGATACCGATCTGGGCGGCAGCCGAAGCCGCTGCACCACCGCCACCCATGGAACCCATGCCAGCGGCCAAACCGGCAGCCGATGTTGCCGCCGAGCCGATCAGGCCGAGCACACCGCCCTTGCCGATACTGATGCCGGAAGACTGCGGCATCCCCTGACCGAGCGGGATACCGCGAGGCGCGGTGTTGCGTGAGCCGGTGGCGTTCGGCAGGTTCCATCCCGCGCCGGGGCTGTAGGAGGCACCCGATGCGGCTGAACCCAACGTGCCGAGGCCCGGAGAGGACGATTGCGGACTATTCATGTCGCCATATGCCGACGAACCGGCCTGCGGGGTACTGGTACCGCTGAACAGGCTTGCCAGCCCGCCAGAGGACGATCCACCGGACTGCGATGAGATGCGCCCGAGCGCATCTGGCATCTGTTGAGCAAAGGCGTTCTGACGCGGTGCGAGCGCACCGAGCAGACCAGAGCCGGGACCCGCCGAGCCGAAGGCACCCGTCACACCGGAGAGCGCGCCGAGGATCGGGGCCATGGCGAGGTTCGCCAACATTTTCGTGAGGCTTTCGAAGATGCCGGGGAGACCCTTGCCGATGCCGAAGTCAGAGTCCAATCCCGCACCGATGCTCTGTTGCATGGTCTGGCTGGCCTGCGAGCCAAACGATTCCACGCGGACAGGCGTTGTCCCGTTGAAGTTCCACTCTTGCGAACCGACCGGCATGTAGTTGCCGGACTCGGGAGCACCAGGGCGGACGCGAGCGTGGACGTGGTCGCGGTGGTTCTGGGTGGGTGAACCTCGGTCGGCCATCGGTTTGACCGTGCCGTTCGGGTCCCACTCTGCCTGTTGCCACAAATCGTATTGCAAGCCAAAGGCATCGGCGTTTCGGAGCAACCACTGATTGACGACGTTGCCGAGGGCTGTGTTGCCGCCGACCATGATGTCGAGTGCTTCACCGCTGGAGTGCTCGTTGTAGCCGTCCGGTGCTCGGTAACCGCCGATCTGCACACCAGGAAACAGTTGTTGCAGCGCTTGTTTCAGGAGCTCAGCGTTCGGCACGAGTGCGCCGTGGGTGTCCTCTACGTGGCCGCTGTAACCACTCGATGACGAGCCACCTCCGTTAGAGGTGTTTGACGATCCGAAGATGTTGCCCGGTAACGACCAGCTTGGCCCGGTGGGATGAGGCACACCAACCGAGCCGCCCAGGAAACCGGGGCCGGTCGGTGCTGCGGCGGGTGGGGCGGCGGGATCATCGACGCCACGGCGTTGACGCTGAGCACCAGGGCCACCGCCAAGCTGCGGGATACCCGGCAGGATGAGTCCCATGTCGGCGGCGTTCTGCTGGTCGGGCATCGCACCGACACCGAGCGCGGGTGCCCACTTGGCGAGTGATGCGAGGACCGGTGCCCACGCTGCACTTGTCGCGGCGGCGCCGGCTGCGGCTGACGCGGGGATCGTGACCCCGAGAAGTGTTGAGACAGTGCGCAATGCCGTCGTCAATGAGGCGACGCCTTCAGTGGTCTTCCACGCGGTGAACGCGCCGACCACCGCATAGATCAGGGATGGATGATCGCGCAGGACGCCCGCGATCTTCTCCAGCATGTCTGCGATGGGCGGCAGTATCTCGCGGGCTGCGGGGGCCAGAGACCCGAACGCCTTGCCGACACTGACGACGACGCCGCCCAGCACCTTCAGGGTGTCCAGTGCCTCCGAGATCCATTGCTTGAGCTGTCCGGTGCGCTGGGCGGTCTCGATGAAACTCGCGAACTTGGCCGCAGCATCGCTAAGAGCCTTGGCCATTCCCGGGAAGAAATCCGAACCGACACTGGTGATCCTGACTAGGGCGTCGGTGAAGCTGCGCGCGGCTGGCGCGATCTGCGTGAACGCGGTCGAGATATTGTCGAAGACGTGGCCCAGAGCGGCTGCGCTTTCCGGCTGCATCAGTTCGGCACCGATGGCACGGAACGCCTGATTGAACGAACCGGCCACGCTCGTGGTGAGGCCCTGTAGTGGTGCCCTGAAAGTCTCGGTCAGTGCGGTCAATTCACCGCCGACACCCTTGAATAGGGAATCCTGCGTGGACTTCTGGAGGTCGTGCAGCACGGGCATGATGGACTTGATTGACTGTGCGGCTTCGCGGGCGTTCGGCGACAGGGTTTGCAAGGCGGCGGCGAACTTCGCCGGGTCGGTCTCCTTCATCGCGTCGCCGAACCCGTGGACGCCGAGAGCGATAGCACCAAACGCGGTACCGGCTGCGCCGATCACACCTGGCATCAAGGCAATCGCACCGGTCAGTGACGCGGCGGCACCAGCAGCAGCAAGCAGCAGCGGCCCCGCACCCGCCCACACCAACGACATACCGCCAGCGGCGAGGTTGCTACCCACACCGGCGCGCGAAGCCGCGTCACGGCGGCCACGATGGAGGCGACGCTCGGCATCGGCACGAGCGTTGAGCGCCTTCGTGTGCGCGATCTCGGCGCGGGCTGCCTTCTCCGATAGCGAGGAGACTTGCGCAAGTTGTGCGGCGTGCTTGGCCTCTAACTTCGTTTCGGTGTCGAGATCGCGGACGTGTCCACGCCGAGCGTCGTTGAGAAGCTGCTCGGTCCTCATCGCTGCGCGAGATGCTGCATCGACTTTGCGGCGAGCTGTCTCTAACCCAAGCTCCTTAAGCGCCGCAGCCTGCGAGGCTTCGACGCTGCGGCGCAATTCCTTCTGGACGGAACCGGAGGATTGCGCTAGGCCCTGCGCCATGGAATTGCCTGCGTTGACGCCGATTTGATTGAATTCGGCCGTCAGGTCGCGGTCCACGTCGCGGCGAAGCTTCTCCGATTGGTCCTTCAGGCGCTTTTCGTTGATCTCGGCGATAACGTCAATACGGATCGACAATTGATCTCCCCTCGGAGAATGAAATAGATTGATAGACATCGCGATTCGACAGCAGATGTCACGGAGTTGAGGCCCCGCCGCTGCCCCGGCTTTTCTCATGAGAGAGGTCTGGCACGACCACCGAGGCGCACGCCGCGTTTCCAAACGGCTTGACGGCGGGGGGTTTCCGACACGGAGCAGATCAACGCGCGTCCCAGCGGGAGGCGCGCGAAGCGACCGCTGAGATCCTTTTGAAAACCGCGTCGGAAGTAGGACCGCACCCGGAGGGGAACTCGACGGGTGCGGAGGTATATCAGGTGCGGACGGTGTCCACGTGGATCACGTGGCGCTCGCCGTCCAGCTCTACGGCGGCACGAAAGCCCGAACCGGACCAACTCCCCGCCTTGAGCGGGATCGTGCGCTGGCTACCGTCTGAAAGGACGATAACGATGCCTACAGGCATCATCGGGTGATCATCTCGACGGTGTCGACAATCGCGTCAGCTATCAACAACGCCAGTTCGGGCGTGACCGTGATGGTGTGACCTCTATCCGAGCGGTATTGGGTGAGATTGATTTTCCGTCGCCCGTTGGTTGGGCTGACGTGAAGCTGTTCAGTAATTTTCAGTGTTGTTCCCTGTTTGAGTTGGCAGCCGGAAGACGGTGCGAGTGAATTAGGTAGATAATCTATGTTTCGGGGGGGTAGCTTTGTCATGGGCTGACCAGGGAAGTGGACCACCACCCGAACCCACAACCTCGATACCGCAACTCTCAGGCGGCGCGGCAGCGCCCCCGCCCCCTACTGCGGCTCGCCACCCCATGGGTCATCAGTCGGCTCAGAGTCCCACACATCGGGAGGCGATTCCCCCGAGGCCATCACGTGTTCTACGTAGGCGGCGTACTCGGCGTCGAACGTGCCCGTCTTTTCGGCACGTTCTGTTGTACTACTTAAGTAGTCTGCACTTCGTGCACTACTAGTGTTCACTACTAATGTGCCTAATTCTTGGGCAGGTGGGTGCCTAATTTCTAGGCAGGGTGGTGCCGGATTTTTGGGCATGTTGCCGTCAGAGGATGCCGGATTTTTGGGCATGTTGTCGCCCCGCAACGTGCGCTTTGCATCGTCGGTAAACGGCGTGTTCGACATCTGCAAGTGCCAGACTTCACTGGAAGGCTTCGCCTTGCCGGGTCGCCAAACCTGCTCGCGCACCAGCCATCCGCGGTCCTGCAGATTCGCTAGAGCGTTCGCGACGGTGTCGCGGTGCATGCCCAGCGCCTTGGCTACCAGCGCCGCCGACTGCGTATAGCTCTCTTTGTGCGACCACACGAACAGCGCTACACGAGCCGCATTGGCTGTTAACCCCTGGTCGCGCGCTAATTCCACCGGCAGTGATGCGTACAGCTTTTTACCGTCTTTGTATTCACCGAGGTTGCCGTGATGAATGACCTTCATATTTCCCTGTCGCTTTCCAGCGTCCCTGCTCGTCGTTGATAGCGTCGAGAACTGCATTCAGCTCATCGATGCCCATGAATATCTTTGATGCGCCCTGGTGCAGACTGATGCCGCCGTCCCGCCGAGACGAGACGTAGATGGGCGTGCCGCTTCCTATGTCCACCTTCACGCTTCACCTTCTCCTGTGCCGCCATGGTCTGGGGTGCCGCCGAAGTGGAACGCGGTCCTGGCCGCAACGTGCGCGGCTGGGCTTGACCCACCCTGGGGCCGTTCATATTCCGCTGTACCGTCCTCGACTAGGTGGGCTATTTTCGACTTGTTCTCGACCCGGGCCGATGGCAGGCGGCCCCGCAGGGTCCGCAACCGAGCCGCCCACTGATCGCGGTAGTGCGGCGGTTCGTCGGTGGGGTCGTACGGGCTGATCGAGACGGCGTATGCCTTGACCTCTTCAGCGTATTTCTTTAATTCCCTGCGCAACTCGGGTTCACCTTGAACCTCAACCTGGCGCTGGATTTCGCGAGCGATCTGGTCAGCACTGTCACTCATCGGTCATCGGAGACCCGTCGACTGACAGGCCTGGAGAGTCGCATAGTCGATATGCTGAATTGCGGCAATGGCTTCCGTCCCCGACATGCCACGGGCCTCTGCGGCATGTAATAGCGCCATGGCCAGTCGACGACGGCGGCGATAGCGTTCTTGGTTCACGCGGTCGCAGGTCTTGCAACCGCCGTTCGTATATATGTCGTTATGTCCGCAGGACAAAGCGACCTCCTAAAGATGATTCGATGGTGTGCACAGAGTTTTCGCGCACAAAAAACGGCGAGGAAACGTTCCTCTACCTATTGGCGGCGGCCAAGGAAAAAGCTAATTTGGCCGCGTGACGATTCCTGCGCCGCCCTCGGCAAGCCATTCCCGCAGACCGTGGTAGTAGTCGAACTCGTCGCGGCGCGGTCGGATCTGGGCAGCCTTCGTCTTTCTGCCGGCATAATCGGGAAACGTTTCCGCCCAGAGGGATTGAACGCCACGCGATGACCTCACGCCGCCGACCGAGAGACTGAACGAACCGTTGAAAGCTTGGACCACTTTGGCGGGATAACGGCGGATATTGCCATTGGGAAGCGGCACTTCCCTTGCGGACCGCCACAATTCCCGCGTCACCGAGTGCAGTAGATAGCCGGGGTAGTTCGGCAGTTCCCGCCACTCGGGCGCGACTTGTTGCCGCTTCCGCTTGCCGCTGGTGACCCGTTTCATGACCTCTAGGAAGTCGTAGTAGTCGTATGGCTCGCGGTTATCGATCTTCTGAACCGTGGCGTCGTAGTCGAACTCTTCAGTGATCGTCCACTTCCGGGGCGGTGGATCGGGTACGACCTGTGTGGCACCTCGGCGTACCCGGCGCAACGCCTCGCCAGCCGCGTGGGCAGCCGAGAACAGTGCATCGGCGCGGGGACCGAGGATTAGCTTGGACGGCTTGCCGGTGTCCTCTGTCTGCTCGTCCTGCTCGGTCCACTGGTCAGGTTCCGGCTGCGGGGTCAGTGCACGGTCGACGTTGTTCAGCTTTTTCATACGGACCGGGCGCCAAAATTCCGTAGGTCGTGAACCCGAAGTGCGCTCTGCCCGATGCCCTTCCGCGCCGCCTCCCATTGTGGACGATACAGATCAGCACGAAGCCATCCCCCATCGTCGGCAGGGAACAGCAGCGCCTCTGCACCGGAGCCGACGTGAGACTTCATGTGCGCCAGCAACATCGGACGAATACGTGCCGGAACATCAACATCACGACCCGGAGACTTGGCAAGCACGGCAGTCGACTTTCCGGCATGACCGGTGACCGCACGGCCAATCTTCAGCAGAGCCGCATCCTCGGATACATCTTTACGGCGCAGTTCCGAGGTCTCCGCCCATCGGAGTCCGCACCACGCGGAGAGGATGACACTGGCGCGCAGGCGATCCGGCATTGCCGCGGCGAGCTTGTTCAACTCTGACTCGGTCAGAACATCGCGTTTATGGTCGGTGGTCATCAGGCACCGCCAATCATGGCCAGCAGCGACTCACGCTCGACGCGCAGCATCTTCGGACCGATCCGCACAGCCTTGAGTCGGCCTTGCCGGACATACCTCTCGACAGTCCTCGTCGAGCAACTCAACTCGGTCGCGCACCGGACAAAAGTGACGAGGCGTGGCAGGTTTTCGGGTTTCTCGTACAACATGCATTCTCACCTTTTGGGCAGGGTTCGACCCCATTGGCCGATCCATTATTTAGACGCGCCCGGAAAGGAAAGTATTGAGGAGCCTTGCTGTGTGCGTCTGAGACAGACTGTACCGACGATTCAGCGCTTGTCTAGCGATCTGGATGTCGCTTTTTCGCGACATTTTCGCTGTGGCCCAACATGATTGGTACCTATTGCTGCCGATTGATACTGGTTGTTACTGATTGGCCATCGCCGCCATGGCCTCCGCGATCTTCTTGCCACGCCCTTGGGCGGCGTGCTGGTACCGCATCGCGGCCTGCGGCGTCGAATGCCCGAGGCGGTCCATCAGTTCGGCGACCGTAGCCCCGCTCTGGGCAGCCCACGTCGCCCCGGTGTGGCGGCAGTCGTGGAAACGAAGATCGGGGCGCTTGGCCTTGGTCCGCGCGCGGTACCAATGGCGGTACAAAGTACTCGGTTGCAGGCGTTCGCCGCCGTTCTGCGGTGGGAACAGCAGAGCCTTCTGCTGCGGCCCGACGTGTTCGGCAAGATGTCGTTCGATGGCGGGGATGATGTTCGGCGGGATGTCCACGTCTCGGACACCCGCATCACTCTTGGGGTCGCCGACCTTCCAACCGTCGTCAGTGCGGACGGCGGCGCGACGGACCCGCACCACAGCGTCATCGAGATCTATGTCACGGCGCTGCAACTCGACCAACTCGCCGAACCGAAGCGCCGTCCACGTCGCGAGCAGGACCATCAGTTTCAGGTTGTCGGGCATGTCGTCCACGATGATCGCAAGTTGGTCCAACGTGGCTGGCTTCGGCTTGATCTTGCGGGTCGTCGCTCCAGCCCCGGTAATCAGGCACGGGTTCTCCGAGATGATCCGGTCACGCGTTCGGGCCGTCTCCATGATGGTTCGCAACAGCGAGTACGCGTGCGCCCGCGCGGTCGGCTTGTCGACAAGGGTCTTGGCGTACCACTTATCCACCTGACCGACCGTGATCGACCGGAGAGTCTTGCTCCCGAAGGTGGGATTGAGGTGGCGGGTGAGGATGTCGTTGTAGTCGTCTACTGTGCGCGGCTTGAGCGGTCGACCCCTCACAGTGCGGGTCTCCATCCACGTCTTCGCGTAGTCGCGGAACACCACATCGGCCTTGGCCTTCGCGATCTTCTGCTCCTCGGAGGCCGGGGGCGACCAGAGGTCCCGGTCGATCTCACGACGGCGGTCGGTCAACCACGCCTCGGCATCTTCGCGCGCGCCAAAGGTGTGCGGGGCCTCGTAAAGTTGCCCGTTGGGACCCGTGTACGACGCCTTCCACCGACCACTGCGAAACTGCCGCAAACGTCCGAACTTGCGTCGCGTTGAGCGTGGTTCTCGTCCCATAACTCGCGATACTAGCGCACCACTTTTGCACCACAAAGGTGTGTGCTCGTGTGGTGTTGTGACACCCTGTGTCGCGTAGTACTGTTTTGCGTATCAGCAGGTCAGATACTTGTTGACGCAGGTACAAGAACGATTGCAGAAGTTTGCTCAAACGGATTCAATCCCAGTATCGCGCACCACGTTTGATGCGATGCGGTGCATTTTCCGCCCTCTGGCCCCAACCCGCCAGGAGTGATCGCAACCGTTCTGCGGCGAGACAGTCCGCGCCGCCCGCAGATTGCATCGAGCGTCCACGGTTACCGGCCGCCAGAAAGCCTCATTCCTCGAGTCTCACCACCGACCTAGTCAAAGTCGCACGAGCTTCCCAGGCAGCGTCAGGGAAATTGTCTCCGGTATTGCACAGCCGCGTCATCGCGGACAGCGGCTGCGAAGTCCGAGCGCTCATCTCGCAAGTAGCCCGCGATGCCAAGCCCAGCGGCGAGTCCACCGGCCACCCACGCTGTCCAGGCGGTGTCCTCCCGGGTGAATCCAGCCACCCAGGGCGACAGGAACAGCCCAAATCCCACGATGGCGAGTGTCAGGAAATCGTGGGTCGGTTCCGACGCGAGCAGCGACCAG
Source organism: Mycolicibacterium rhodesiae (assembly GCF_002086695.1). Classification (GTDB taxonomy): domain Bacteria; phylum Actinomycetota; class Actinomycetes; order Mycobacteriales; family Mycobacteriaceae; genus Mycobacterium; species Mycobacterium rhodesiae. Next base: position 648,283 of record NZ_MVIH01000001.1, on the reverse strand, counting down.
ACCGCGACCACAGCGATCATGCCGCCAAGACCGACGGTCACGGCGGTCCCGGCTGCACTCGACCGGAAGACAAGAGCCAAGAGCACGGTCGCGACGCTCACACCCAACGCCAGCCGACCGATCAGGTAGCTCCAGGGGTGCCGAAGCCGTTGGCTGTCTCCCAACTCATTAACTCCGTACTCGGTCGGCGTTTTGTCATGAAGCCAGCCGACGCCGCCGAGGATTGTGGCGAGCCCCCCAGCTACCCAACACGTCCAGGACGCCCCCCGGTCGTAGTTGAAGCCGTTGCCGATGAACGGAGCGACGAACATGGCCAGGCCGACTACGAGTAAGCCCCAATGGTCGGGAGCCCGGTTGTGGGCCAGCACCGACAGCGCCCCGAAGAAGGCGATGAACGATCCGAACCCGAACGCGAATCCCTGCCCGACTTGAGTCGAACTGACCACAAACGCCGACACCGCCGCGCAGACGCCGATGCCTACTGCCACCCAGCCGATCCACCGCTCTGAACTAGTCATAACCACAACCAACACCCGTTGCCTGCAGGGCGGGTAGGGCATTTCGGCCATACTTGCGAGGGCTCTCAGACGGCCTCATCGCGTCGGCCGCCTGGTCCCGGCTTGCTTGATTCAGCCCAACACACGTGACGTGCGGGAGCACTTGGCCGCCGGTCCAGGCATCGGACCAGACGATCCGGTCGCCCGCGTCGTCAGTTCCGTTGGCGCGCTTGCCGATACCGCGTCATCGCCGGTCCGGTCTCGATCCGGACCGACAGCATTCGCCGATAGCCGCGGCGCCACAATGCCGCGAAGGCCACCGACTGGCCGGCATACGGGTTGCGGTCGCCGGGCTCGGCGAGCGACCCCTCGTACAGCGCGCGAGTCGCTTCCTGTCGGTATGTCACCCGCTCATCATGCAGCCGCGCGAGCCCGAGCAGCGGATGCCGCGCCAGCTAAGCACGCTCCGCCGTCATGTTCATATCGACAGTGCCCTGGCAGGCGCCGCTCAGAATCTCGGTGTGCATGGTCCCGGACAGGGATCCGTCCGCTTGAGGCGTGTACCGCACCTCGGCGTGGGCCGGATTCCACTGGACCGTCTCGTCGGGCATCAGGCACTGCCACTGAAAGTCGCTGGCTTGCGCCCACGACGACCCGTCCCAGGTGAACTGAACGGGCTGCGGAACCGTCGGGTTACTCGGCGGAGGGCCACTGATGATCGTCGCGGTGCACTTTCCGTTCGCGCAGTTCGATTGGAAGCCATAGGTTTCGGTGTGCTGCTGTTCGGGTTGCCCGGCGGCGATGCTCGTTCCGGCTTTGGGGCCGACGATGAACGTGATCGCGTACTCACCGTTCCAGGATGCTGAGTCGGCTGCGGCAATCGGGGCGAGCCAGAACGCCATCGCAGTCGGCGCGGCGCATAACGCGGCGAAGGCGCTCAAGCTGCGAAGCTTGGTGTGAGCCATCGCTGAATACTAGAGCCGAGGCAAACGAGACCAGTAGTCTTAAAAATGGTCCGCGCTATCGCGCGCAGCCGTACGCTCCCACCATGACCGCCACCGCCCAGCTGCCGTTCCGTCAGAGCCACCCGCTGCGCTCCCCCGACGATCTCCTCGCGCTGCAGGGCACCGGACCGATCCACAAAGTCCTGTCCGCCGTCGGCGACGAGGCCTGGCTGGTGACCGGCTACTCGCTGGTGCGCAGCCTCATGGACAACGACCTCCTCGGCCGCACCCACCGCGACCCCGCGAACGCCCCGCGCAGCCGCACATCGGCGTTGTTCGGCGGCCCGATCGGCGATTTCGATTCCGAGCCGACCGACCACGCCCGCATGCGCCAACTGCTGCAACCGCACTTCGGTCCCCGGCACATGCGCACCCTGCAGCCGAAGGTCGAAGGGCTGTGCGCCGCCCTGCTCGACGACATGGAACGTCAGGGGCCGCCGGCCGACCTCTTGACCAGCCTGGCCCAGCCGCTGCCGATCCTGGTGATCTGCGACCTGCTCGGCGTTCCCTACGCCGACCGGGACCGCTTCCGCCACTGGGTCGACGACGCCGCGTTCTCCCCCGACGACGACATCTCCCTCAAGGGGCTCGAACACCTCCTCGGCTACGGCATGGAACTGGTCGCCGCGAAGCGCGCGAACCCGGACGACGACGTCATCTCCCGTCTGTGCGACGAGCCCGACCTGGCCGACTTCGAGATCGCCACCCTGGCGATGCAGTTGCTCTTCGCCGGTCACGAGACCACCGTGACCCAGATCTGGGTCGGATGCCTGGTGCTGCTGAGCAATCCCGACCAGTGGCAGACGCTGCTGCACAACCCGGACCTCATCCCCAAGGCTGTCGAAGAAGTCCTGCGCGCCGGCATGACCGGCGGTGTCGGCGTGGCGCGCTATGCGCGCGGCGATGTCGACGCCGACGGCGTGACGATCAGGGAGGGCGACCTGGTCCTGCTCGATCCCGGCGCGGCCAACCACGACCCCGAGGTCTTCACCGATCCCGACCGGGTGGACCTCAGCCGCACCGGCGCGGCGCACGTCGGCTTCGGCTACGGGTTGCACTACTGCCTCGGCGCGGCGCTGGCCCGGCTCGAACTCAAGACCGTCTATTCCCAGCTCATCCCCCGCTTCCCCACCCTGCAGCTGTGCACCGATCCGGCGACGATGACCGCCGGTTTCCATTCGCTGTCCCACGGACTTGTCGAACTACCGGTGACCTGGGGATAGCACCCTGCGGGTCAATCCTGCGGGAACGCTTCCTTGTCGCTGTGACCCTGCTGTCTTGTCCGCGCGGATCACTGCCGGTTCGCTACGGTGCTGCCCTATGCGGGGGGTCAGAAGGGCCGTCAGAAAGCTGAAGCACCGGACCACCGTCGCCGGCGTGATCGTTGCCGGCGCCGCGGTCGTCGTCGCGGTGATTGCCATCGCGGCGGTGTTCTTCTACAAGCCGACCCCGCCTCCCGACGTTCACACCGTCTCGTCCACCGCGCAGACGACCGCCGCCCCGCCCCGCACACCCGTACTGGCCCCCATACCGGTGGCGGCTACCAAAGCACCACCACACTGAGAGCACCGCCAGCCGACCCACTCTTACCGAATCGTCAATATTTCTGTCGAACTCGGACGCCGACCACAGCCGGTGTCGTACATTTCTGACGACGCTGAGAACACAGCCGACCGGTCGGGGCCCGGTACCGAAATCACGCCGACGTCCGACCGTCACAAGCGGGTCTCCAGGGGTGGGCTACGCGAAGTGGCCACCCCCTTGGGCCACCGGCCCCCCGCCCCTGGGGACCACTTGGTCTACAACCGAACGTCGACACCGTCGGAGACCGGTCCGACCGCCCCGCTGCTGAGCACATCACCCGGTGACACGTCACTGCGGCCGAGTCCGGAGAACAGCAGCCCGACGTTATCCCCGGTCACCGCCTCGTCGATCGTCTTGCGAAAGCTCTCGATCGCGTCGACCCGAACCGTGCGGGCGTCGTTGATCCGCACCTCGTCACCAACCGAGACCCGGCCCAGCTCCACCCGACCTGTGGCGACCAGTCCCCGGCCCTTGATCGCGAATACGTCCTGCACCGTCAGCCGAAACACGGTTTCAGCCCAATCCCGGCGGCTGATCCTCGGACCAGAGGCAATCACCGTTCATCGTGATGGTGAACAGCTTCGGTAACACCTCGAGGTGCAGGGGTTGCCCCACCTCACCGGGCGAATGCACCACGGGCGCAAGCTCTCCCGGACCGATCACGGTCACCTGATCGGCACTGCATACCGCCGACGGGTCCAGCGGCGCCGCGGTCCACTGCCCGGAGCGCAGGTTGGGATTACGAAACCCTTGACCGTGCAAGGTGATTCCGGCACCGTAACTCAGCCAGCGACCGGCTGGGTCGAACGGGCCGAGCACCGGAGCCCACATGCCCGATGCCTGGCATACGAGGAAATCGCCGACATCCGGCAGCCGGGTCATCACGTCTGTGAAGTCCGCCGGACACGGCGCCCCGGGCTGCGGCCCCAGACCATCGGCGTGTGCAGGCGCCGGATTCAATGCCAGCGCGGCAGCGGCCACTGCCATCAGGACGCCGTAACGTCGCATAGCCAGCCCCTCATCACTCGACTCTCACCAGGCTCAACACTACGTCGATGCGCGGATGTGACCAGCGGTGTCTGTAGCCGGGACCATCGCCCCTACCAAACTCATCTATCCGACGTGCTGAATGGAGTTTCCGACTCGACCCCATGGAGGTCCCGCCGTGTCCTTGGTGAAGCTGCTGGTGTCTTTCGCTCCATGGATAGCCTTCCTGATCATTGCCAGGGACTCCATGGCCCGTGTAGAAATCGGTCTGGTCGCGGCCCTGGCCCTCTCGGTGGTGATGGCCGTCCTCAAACTGCACCGGGGCGTCATCATGTGGGTCGGCCTGGTGTTCTTCACCGCTGCCACCGTCGCGGTGCTCGGCTTCCACAGTGTGTGGGCCGTCCGCCATCTCGGCGTGCTTGCCAACGGCGCCCTGGCACTCGGTTCGTGGATCACGCTCGCCATCGGCAAACCGTTCACCCTGGAATACGCGCGCGCACACACCGATCCCTCGAAGTGGAACAATCCACAGTTCATTCGCGTCAACGTGCTGCTCACCTCGGTATGGGCGACGGTATTCACTGTCAACGCCGTGCTCGCCTGGACTATGATGAAACACCTCTTGACCGAATTAGCCGGCCACACAGCGAGTTACGTAACCCTGATCGGGGCGGCGGTATTCACCTCGTGGTACCCGAAACGCGTCAGAGCCAAGCGGTCAGCCGTATAGCTCGTCGATGTTGTCGTGGAAGTTCTCCACGACAGCCTTGCGCTTGAGCTTCAAGCTGGGCGTCAAATCGCCTGCCTCGACCGTCAATTCGCGATCAATGATGGCAAAGCGCTTGACCTGTTCCCACCGGTTCAGGTGCTTGTTGAGGGTTTCCACATAACCCTCGACCATTTCCCTGGTCTTCTCGTCCCGGGCGACTTCCTGGAAGGACTTGCCCTCCATGCCGTTGCGATCCGCCCACTCTCTGATGGCCTCCGCATCGAGGCTCACCAGCGCCACGCAGTAGGGCTTTCCCTCGCCGTAGATGATGATCTCGCTGGCGAACGGGCAGATGCCCTTGAACGCCGCTGAGATCGCCGAGGGCGCAACATATTTGCCCTGCGACGTCTTGAACATGTCCTTCTTGCGGTCGGTGATCCGCAGGTAGCCCTCGGCGTCGAGTTCGCCGATATCTCCGGTGTGGAACCAGCCGTCGGCGTCGATGGCCTCCGCGGTGGCCTCGGGCAGGTCGTGGTAGCCACTCATCACACCCGGCCCCTTGAGCAACACCTCGCCGTCGGCGGCGATCTTGACATCGGTGCACGGCAACGTCCAGCCCACCGTCCCAAACCGGTAGGCATGCAGGCGATTCAGCGAGGAGGCCGCGGACGTCTCGGTCAGCCCGTAGCCCTCCAGCACAATGGCGCCGACGGCGTCGAACCACTGCGCGATGTCCCGGTCCAGCGCTGCCGACCCGGAGATGAAGAACCGCAGGCGCCCACCGAACCGCTGCCGGATCGTGTTGAACACCAGCTTGTCGGCGAGTTTGTGTTGTAACGCCAGCAGGGGCCCGACCCGGTGCCCGGCCTGCCGGGCGCGTGACACCTGCAGACCCACGTCGCTGGCCCAGTCGAAGAGCCGTTTCTTGACGCCGCCCTCTTCGGCCATCGTCTCGGTGATCCGGCCGTGCACCTTCTCGAAGATCCGCGGTACCGCACCCATGAATGTCGGCTTGATGATCGCCAGGTTTTCGACGATCTTGTCCACCCGACCGTCGATGACGGTGGGAAAACCCATAACCAGCGGCATGGCCAGCATCACCTTGCCGAACGAATGTGCCAGCGGAAGCCACAGATAGTTGAGGTCCTTGTCGGACAACACCTGCAGCGAATCCAGCGCAGCGGCGGTGTAGGTCCACGCCTCATGGTGCAGGCGCACACCTTTCGGCTTCCCTGTGGTGCCGGAGGTGTAGATCAGGGTGGCCAGCTGCTCGGGCCGGATCGCGTCGATCCGCTCGGTCACCGCGGTGGGCTTGTCGGCCAGGAGCTGCTTGCCGAGTTGCTCGAGCTCCTCGAGCGTGATCACCCAGTCGTCGTCGCTCGTGCCGTCGATGATCACCACCTTCTCGACGGCAGGCAGGTCGGCCCGGTTGGCGGTCAGCTTGTCGACCTGAGACTGGTTCTCCGCTACGACCACGCGACTGCCGGAGTTGGCGACGATGAAGGCGGTGTCCTCGGCGTTGGTGCTCGGATAAACCGTCGTCGTTGCCGCGCCCGCGGACAGGATGCCGAAGTCGACGACCACCCACTCGTAGCGGGTTCCTGCCGCCAGCGCCACCCGGTCCTCGGGGTTGATGCCGAGGGCGATCAGGCCCGCGGCGATCAGCTCGACGCGTTCACCGACCTGCGCCCAGGTGACACTGGTCCACCCGTCGTTGTCGGGATAACGGAACGCTTCGGCGTTGGGGGTGGCCGCGACGCGATCAAGGAACATCCGCGGCACCGACGGCGCCCGGTTGTCGATTTTGCTCACGTCGGGCCGCTCGTCGGACTTGCGCGGGCCTGCCATGGCGCGAGTTTATGTCGCGGCGCGCCGCCCGTGGCGGAATCGGGCAGCCCGGGCCGAGCGATTCGCCGAACGGCGGCCGAACACGGCGGCTAGTTCTGGTCGAATTCGGCTGGCTCGCGGTCCGCGGCGAGGTTCGCCAGCCGCCAGGTGGATTCGCGGTTGCGGGGCCAGAAACCGGCGAGCTGTATCCGGTCCGGCACGAATCGCATTGGCCCTTCCACGGCCACCTCCGCCATCTCCACTCGGCAACCGCCCTCGATATCGCTGAGCCGCAGGGTGATTCGCGCCGCCCCGGCCGGGCCGAGGCGCGCCAGCAGCACCAATTCCTCCTGCGGCGTGCAGCGCAGCACCACGGTCTCGTCGTTGATGACTGCCGGCCACACGCCGATCGAATGCAGAATGCGAGCGCCCGGCGCGGGCCAGTCGGCGTCGACCGCACGCATCCGGCTGTTGCCGACCACCCATTGCGAGTAGGTCCACCCGTCGGCCAGCACTTCCCAGACTCGTTCCCGTGGTGCGTCGATGTCACGCGTAACGCTTGTTGGCATGCTGCGCGGATACCCGCTCTACAAGAAGTAAATCGTCAACCAACGGTTGACGAACCGTCCCCGTCAACCTATGGTTGACGCATGGACCACCCCGCGCGCATCGCCTATCCGATCCGGCTCGACGACCTCATCGACGGCATCAAAAAGGTTCAGACCGACGCCCTCGACCAGCTTGCCGACGCGGTGCTGACCGCGGAAGCCCTCGGCGACCTCGCCGACCACCTGATCGGACACTTTGTCGATCAGGCCCGCCGGTCGGGCGCATCGTGGACCGACATCGGCAAGAGCATGGGAGTCACCAAGCAGGCCGCGCAGAAACGTTTCGTGCCCAAGATGACCAACCTCGACGCCACCGATCTGGACCCCGCTCAGGGCTTCGCCCGGTTCACCCCGCGAGCCCGCAGCGCCGTCGTCGCCGCCCAGAACGCGGCGCACGAGGCAGGCAATGCCGAGATCGCCCAAGGCCACCTGCTGTTGGGGTTGCTCTCCGATCCGGCAGCACTGGCCACTGCCCTGTTGCGCGCCCAGCAGATCACCCCCGATGCCGTCCGCGCTGCCATCACGTTGCCGCCGCGGGTGGCCGAAATGCCGGCCTTGATCCCGTTCGACAGCGGTGCCCGCAAGGCCCTGGAACTGACTTTTCGCGAAGCACTTCGCTTGGGACACAACTACATCGGCACCGAGCACATGCTGCTCGCGCTGGCCGAAGCCGAGGAGGACGGCGGCGCACTGCACCGGCTCGGCTTCGACAAGCCCCGCACCGAGGCCGACATCGCCGAGATGCTCGCCGCGATCACGCCGACAAAGCAGTCCTGAGCTCCCGCCGGCCATCACCAATGCTGAAACGCACTGTCCCGCTGGCTCACTGGCGGTCAGTCATTCCGCGGTCAGCGGAGCTTTCCACACCAATTTCGTGCCACCGGTGTCCCCGTCGGTAACGGTGAACGCCCCGCCTGCCGACTCCGCACGCCGGGCGAGGTTACGCAGGCCGCTGCTGCGCTGGTTGTCCGCGGGTATCCCGCAACCGTTGTCGGTGACCACGATGGTCAGGTCGTCACCGACGGCGACGCTCACCGTGATCTCCGCGGCGCCGGAGTGCCGTACCGCATTGCTCAGGGCTTCGGTGACCACCGCTTCGGCGTGGGCGGCGAGTTCGGGGCTGACAATGCTCAGTGGGCCGGTGAGGTTCAGCGTCGCGGCGACATCGCGATTGTTCGTCAGCTGCTCGAAGACGTTGTGGATATGCGCGGCAAGGCCGCCTGTCGTATCGACGTGATGCTGCAAATTGAAGATGGTCGAGCGGATCTCGGTGATGACCGCCTGCAACTCGTCGACCGACCGCGAGACGCGCTGCGTCAACTCGGGATCCCGGATCCGAGCGATGACGCCTTGGAGATCGAGCCCGACGGCGAATACCCGCTGAATCACCTGGTCGTGGAGGTCATGGGCGATGCGCTCCCGGTCGGTCAGCAGGGCGAGCTCAGCTGTGTACCGCCGCGCGCGAGCAATCGTCAGGGCGATAGCTGCGTGGCCGGCGAAATCCCGCACCAGGTCCAGGTCTTTGGGACCGAACCGCGAAGCGTTGACGTTGCGTGCGACGACGAGCACACCGAGGCTGTGGCCGTCCGCGGACAACGGCACGACGATCGCCGGGCGTTCACCGATGTCGGTGAACGCCTGGATCGGCTTGCGGAACGTCTCGGTGATCACCGGCTCGCCGGAGCGGAACACCGAGCCGCTGGTCGATCCATCGACCGGAACCCGCTGGCCGAGAACATCGTCCGCGTATCGACCGACCGCGGCTGAGACCACCAGGGTTTCCACCTCGTCGTCCGGCTGGTCAGCGTCGTCGGGAAAAAGCACGATGGCTTGCTCTGCCTCGGTGAGTTCACACGCCCGCGCGGCGATGAGCTGCAACGGCCGAAGGAACGACTGCCCGTCGGACAGCACAGCCGCCGTGATCTCGCGACTTGCGCCTGTCCACGACGCCGCGATGCGGGTCGCGTCGAACAACTGGGCGTTGTCGATGGCCACCGCGGCCACCGAGGCCAGCGCACGTCCGGTGACCTCGTCCGACTCGCTGAACGAGCGCCCGGGCCGGTCGTCTGCGACGTACAGACTGCCGAACGCCTTGTCGTCACGAATTCGGATCGGGATACCCAGGAAAGCGCGCATCGGGGGGTGCCCGTCGGGAAAGCCCGCTGAGGCCGAGTGTTGGGTCAGATCGTCGAGCCGCAACAGATCCGTCCGGTCCCGCAGCGCGCCCAGCAGCCCCTTGCCGACCGGGAGGTGACCGATCCGCTGAACGATGCGTTCGTCCATCCCGTCATGGACGAACGAGGTCAACAAGCCGTCGGGACCCCATACGCCGATGGCACCGTAGCGCGCCCCGGTCAGGGTCAACGCGGCACTGATGATTCTGTGCAGTGTCGGCTCCAGCTCGAGGTCGGAACTGATCTCGATCGCCAGCTGCAGCAGTAACCCCATCTGGTCGCGGTCCGCGGCCAGCTCATCGAGCTGATCGTGAATTCGGCGCACATCCCCTGAGCGCTCCCGACCGAACTGCGCCCCGGGTCTACCTTCGCTGATCAAACCCGTCCCCTGCGATTCCCGACTGCATCTCCCCGCATTGTGACAGTCCGATCTTGCTCGTGAAAGCGTGAGAGACCACCCTTTTGCGCAAAATGCCCGCATCGACCTCGGCGGCCGCCAGGAGCATGATCGTTGCTGAAAAGATTTGAGCAACGCCCGAGCCCACCCGGCCGACGCGAACGATCACGGCCGCGGAACGGTTAGTCTGTTGCACGACAAGCGATCTGATCGTTCTCGAGCCCGGCCGGCACGAGAGCCTGAAGTCCCAGGCTGGCAGGCCGTTCGTCGATGGCCACAAGACATATCGAGGTCCACCGGCCCTACCCCGCCGGGACTCCACACCTCAGAGTTGACCCATGACAGCTTTGGCTCGGGTGGGCGCGACCGCCGCAATCCTGCTCGCAACCAGACAGTTCTTCCGGAACTGGGGCACCACGAAAGCCGAGTGTGCGATGCCACTCCCCGGCGACAGCTTGATCGGTCAACCCGCGGTGGTGACCACCGAAGGGATCACGATCAACAGGCCGCCGGAGGCCGTGTGGCCGTGGCTGGTCCAGATCGGACAGGATCGGGCCGGTCTGTACGCCTACGAAACACTGCACACCTTGGCCGGGCTGGACTATCACGACGCCGATCGGATCCACCCCGAATGGCAACACCTCGCCGAGGGGGACACCGTTCGGCTGGCACCGCGGGGATGGCTCGGTTTCACCGATGGCATCGTGGTGACGGTCGCACAGATCCAGGAGGGGCGATCGATCGTCTTACGGACGGGAGGCGGCGAAAGCTTCTGGGACGCCGTGTGGTCGCTGAACCTGGCGCAGCAGGGCGACAACGGCACCCGGCTGCTCATCCGCACCCGGGTGCCGCTGCGACGGCCCGGAGCCGTGGTGGGCGCCGAACTCATCGCGCCGGCCAAAGCCTTCGTGACGCGGGCCATCCTGCGCGGGGTGAAACATCGCGCCGAGAGCGAGCCCGCGCGCAATCATCCACTCTGACGGCTCGCGATTGTCCCGCAGCGCCGTTCAGCGGTCGGCGTCGGACTTGGTCAGTGCGCGATCTGCTGTGTTGAGCAGACTGCGGTGAAACTTGTACTGGGCAGAGACGAGGTCATCAGCCAAATCCAGTGCGGCTTGCACGATCTTGTCCCGCAGGGGCTGAACGGATTCGGGGATGGCGTCGTCCACCGCGTCACGGAACTTCCGCAACGCCTGTCCGGCCGCGTGCTGACCCGCTTTAGCCGACTCACGCAATTCGTCGGTGAGATCGGGCGACTCAACGGTGGTCTGGTTACCGGTTTCGGTCATGGTACGAACTCCTTGCCTAATAGGACTGTACGACAACACTATTGCGATCCGCTCGAGCCCATAGCGGCCAAAAGTCCTCTGCCCCGGTTCAAATAGTCCACAACCGTTCACTCACTCCACCGTGACCTGAAGGAAGTCGGTAATGCCGAAACGGTGGAACGTCCGCCGGTGTCCCGCCGACAGCTTCGGTGAGGCTGAGGCTGCGTCGATGATCTTCGGCGACACGACGTCATAGGTCCGGCCGGCGGAGGTGATCGTCGCCCGGCCCGCTGCGAGCACGTTCCGCAGCCAGTCGACACCGGTGCCGTAGGGCAGCGGGATGATGAATCCGTCCGCCACCTGCTCTGCCACCACCGGGGTGACGTAGCTCTTACCCGTGACTCGGCCGGTGTGTCGAACAGCGCTGGCATACCAGTGTTTACGACCCGCCAGATGCACCATCGCCGGGTTCAGCACATGCTTGTTGAACATGCGCACGCCGTCTCGGAGTGAACGTTGCGGTGTCATGGCGGTCCTCTCTGCCCGGAGTGCTAGCCGATGGCTTTGGCTGCGCTCGACAACTGCGCGACCGCCTGCTCGATACCCCGCGCCAGCTCGTCGACGTCCGGGGCCGCGTCGTAGTCGGCGATGATGCCGAATACCAGGCTGTCCGCATAACTGAGAATCGCGATACCGGTGCGCAGTTGGAGCGCAATGGGCGGAATCGGAAGCACACTCAGGACTTCTCGACCCAAAATCTTCTGTCGCGTACGGGGTCCGGGCACATTGGTGGCAACCGTGACGACTCCGCGTTGCGGCAATCGAGTCAGCGCCCGGACCGCCCACGCGGTCACCGGGAACGGCAGCGAACTGATCGTCGAGACGAAGGCACTGCCTGCCTGGCGCTGACCGCTCCCCTTTGCGCTCGTCAACCGAGTATGCACCTCCCGCAACTGTTCGAGCACATCGTCTCTCTCGACGGGAAGGCACGGAAGCATGATCGACACCCTGTTGTCGATCAGCTCCCGCGCGTCGTTGGAGCGGACCGACACCGGCACCAGCGTCCGTAGCGAATTCCGTCGGGGCAGTTCACCCCGCCGCACCAGGGCCGACCTGAAACTGTCCGTGATCGCGGTCAGCGCAACGTCGTTGACGGTCACGCCGAATTGGCGGCAGATCGCCGTCACGTCATCCAGGCTCACCCGCGCGGCACTGTACCCGCGCATCGTGCGAAGGGGGCCGGCCAGCGAGGAGGGGCCGGCCGGGCGTACCAGACCCCCGGTGATCTCGATGACGCCCTGAACGGCCAACGTCGCCGCGTTGGTCACCCCGACTGCGGTCTGCCAGAGGCTCGATGCCCAATCCAGCGGATTCAAACTGACTCCCGCGATGCGGCCCCGGTGATCTGTCGACTCTTTGGCGGCGCGGATCTCGGTCGCGAACGTCGCGCCTTCCCCGCCGTCGCTGAGTCCGGCGAACAGATGCATGGTCGCGATGCCGTCCGCGATGCAGTGATGAATTTTCATCAACACCGCCCACCGGTCATCGGTCAAACCCTCGATGATCCAGCACTCCCAGAGCGGCCGGTCGCGATCGAGGCGGCGCTCCATCACATCGGCGACGAATCGGTACAGAGCCTGGTCGTCCCCCGGATGGGGCAACGCCGCGCGGTGAATGTGATGGGAGAGATCGAAATTGGGATCCTCGACCCACTCCGGCGGCTCGAGGTCGAGCAGGTGGGTATGCACGACTTGCCGGAACCGAGGGACGCTGAGAATCCGTTCGGCGACACCATCGGCCAGGGACTCGAAGTCCGGCATCGGTCCCTCGATGATCGAGATACCGCCGACTGCCAGACTCACATGCCGATCCGAATCCTCGGCCTCGAGGAATCCCGCATCCAAAGTGGTCAGATGCTCCACGACGATCACACTTCGCCGACCACGTCAGACCGGCAAGGGCCCAAGGTCCCGGTCGTCGATGGCCAATGATCCCTATCAGGTCACCACGGCCCGGCTCACGATGGATCAATGACGCGCAAGCGGTGGCTGATGATGGAACCGTCGGAGGACGGTGCCACAGCCCGGTTTTACACCCGGCTGGCCGCCGCAGGCAGACACCTACCCGCCACCCATCTCACGACCGACGAGCTGATGTCGGCTACGCGCCACCGGACCCATATCGATCTGGAACGGCTGACCGGGATCCGTGAGCGCCGGGTGTCGGTGGGCGACGAGGACTCCTACAGTCTGGCCGCCGCGGCGGCACTGGACTGTCTGGGCAAATCCCGGCGCCCTGCCGATTCGGTCGACGCCGTCATCAGCTGCAGCATCACCAAGTTTCGCGACGGTCTCACCCAGTGGCTCGAACCGACCATGAGCAGTGCCGTCGCGGCGCGGATCGGCGCCACGGCGGCGATGACCTTCGACGTGTCCAACGCCTGCGCGGGGATGCTCACCGGAGTCACGATCGCGAACAACTGGATTCGACAGGGCCTCATCGAGCGGGCGCTGGTGGTCAGCGGTGAGTACATCTCGCAGCTGGGCCAGAATGCGGCTCGCCACATCCGTTCCATCATGAGCAAGGAGCTGGCGTGCCTGACGCTCGGCGACGCCGGCGCGGCTCTTCTGCTGGAGCGTGCGCCTGCCGGTTCGGCCGGGATCAACCTGGCCGGATTCACCACCGTGGCCGACTACAGCCGACTGTGCCTGGCATATCCCAAGGGGCCTGATCCGGGCGGCCGCATGTTCACCGATGCGCGCGGCATCCATCGGGCCGCGATGTCGGACACCCCGCTGCTGTTGCACGAGGTGCTCGACGCGGTCGGCATCTCGATACACGACATCGATCACGTGATCACCCACCAGACGTCAGCCCGCGCGATACGCAAGGGGATGGCCAAGATCGCCGACGACTTCGGTGACACTCCCCGCCACGACGCGGTGATCACCGTCGACCGTTACGGCAACACCGCATCGACGACCCACACCGTGGCTCTCGTAGAGGAACTCGAAGCGAATCGCATTCGCCCCGGCGAGACCATTGCGCTGATCGCGCTGGCGTCCGGACTGGAAATCGGCGTGGTCATGCTGACACTGGACGAAGAGATGGTGGATCACTATGGGCACCGTGGTTGAACAGGTCGCGGTGGGAAGGAGCCGGTGGCGTCACCGGCACAGTGCCCTACACCTCGCCGTGAACACCGCACAGGACTGCCTGCGGATGGCGGGCCGAGAACCGCACGACGTCGACCTTCTGATCAACGCGGGAATCTACCGCGACCGCAATCTGGGCGAACCGGCACTGGCGGCGCTGATCCAGGAGGACGTCGGCGCCAATCCCGAGGATCCGCACACCGGCACGCACGGCACATTCTCCTTCGACGTCGCCAATGGTGCGTGCGGTGTCCTCACCGCCTTGCAGATCGTCGACGGTTTCCTCACGTCGAAGACCATCGACTGCGCAATGGTTGTGGCCAGCGACGCCGATCCCGGCCATGGCATGAGCGAACACTTCCCGTTCTCCCCCACCGGCGCCGCACTACTGTGCACCCGGACCGACGACACTGCTGGAATCCAACAGGTGCATTGGGCGAGCATCCCCGACGGCGGCGATTCTTTCAGTGCCACAGTGGGTCTCGTCGACCACAGGAATGTGCTGCGCTTTCGTCGATCCACTTCGCGCGACGAACGCTTCGCCGTCGCTGCCGCCGACGCCGCGGCGCGCTGCCTGCGTGCGTCCGAACGCACGATCGCCGATGTCGACGCGATCGTCGCCGCACCGGCGTGGCCGGGATACCGCGCGGCGCTGGCCACGCTGCTCGGGGTGCCGCCTGAGCGCATCATCGTCGCCGACGACGATGCCATGCACACCGCGTCGCTGGCGGCGGCCCTCGATCGAGCAACCCACAGCCTCGACGGCGGCAGCCTCGCCATCCTGATCGCCGCAGGCGCCGGAATCACCGCCGGCGCAGCCCTTTACCGCATCCCGCGGTGAGGGTGGCCCCGGATCACCCCTCGAGCTCCGGGACCGCCCGTGCGCCACATGACCGACTCGGCAGTACGCGCCGAGACTCTCAGGATGCCGTGCTCACCTGCGGGCCGCACCAGAATTCGGCCGGGTTGTGCGTATCGTCGTCCGCCGATCACTCGGCCGTCACCGTGGCGTCACTCGCCGCCCACGGAACGCCGGCGAGGACCTTTGACGCTCATCTGAGGACCCAAGACCATGCGCCCGGCCACCGTCGGGCGCGCACCATTACCCCATGACTAACGCGGTGATCGACGCCGCCGGGTTGACCGAACTCGTAGCCGCGTTGATCGACCGCGGCTACCGGGTGGTGGGCCCCACGGTGTCGGAGAACGCGATCGTGCTGGCCGAGCTGACGTCAGCCGACGAGCTACCCGTGGGCTGGGGCGTCGACGTTGCACCCGGTCGTTACCGGCTGCGCCGCCGGGACGACGATGCGGCTTTCGGCCATTCGGCGGGTCCGCAGTCGTGGAAGCAGTTCCTGCATCCGCCGCGGCAGCAGTTGTGGTCGTCCGACGGTACCGAACCCGAGGATCCACCACGGTATGCCTTCCTCGGCGTTCGGGGCTGCGACCTCGCGGCCATCGCGCTGCTCAACGGAGTCTTGGGCAAGGGCAGTCACCCGGACGAGGGGTTCGTAGGACGGCTCGGAGGGATCTTCGTGGTGGCCGTCAACTGCACCGAACCGGGCGGCCTCTGCTTCTGCGCATCCATGGGAACCGGGCCGCAGGTGGGACCGGGCTATGACCTCGCGCTCACCGAACGTGTCGACGACCTCGGCCGCCGCTACCTCGTCGATGTCGGCACCGACGACGGCGCGGACGTCCTCGCGGCGCTCTCCCACCGAGACGCCGCACCCGATGAGATCGATTCGGCCAGAAGCGAAGTCGCAGAAGCGGCGCACCACATGGGGCGACAGATGCCCGGCACGGATCTCCGTGAACTCCTGATCGCATCTCGCGAGTCCCCGCACTGGGACGAGGTCGCCAGCCGGTGTCTGACCTGCGGCAACTGCACGATGGCGTGTCCCACCTGTTTCTGCACCAGCGTCGCGGACACCACCGACCTCACCGGGGAGCATGCCGAACGCTGGATGAGCTGGGCCTCGTGCTTCGAGTTCGACTTCACGTTCGTCCACGAGGGCAGCGTGCGGCAATCCGGACCATCGCGGTATCGGCATTGGATCTCGCACAAACTCGGTACCTGGCACGACCAGTTCGGCAGTAGTGGCTGTGTTGGCTGCGGACGGTGCATCGCCTGGTGCCCGACCGGAATCGACATCACCGAAGAAATGCACACCCTGGCCCAGGAGCGCGATGGCGATGACTGACACGGCGGCCGTCCCGGCATCGCCATCCGCGATGAGCCCGGTCCCCTACCGCGTGCGCCGCCGGGTATCCGAGAACCGCGATTCGTCGACGGTGGAGCTGGAACCGGTGGGCCGCCCGCTCGCCGCGCCGCTGCCGGGCCAATTCATGATGATGTACGCATACGGCATCGGCGAGATCGCCATCTCCGTCAGCGGTCTCACCACCGGAACCGATGCCACCATCACCCACACGATCCGGTCGGTGGGCGCAGTGAGTCGCGCCCTGCACGATGTGCAGCCGGGCGCGGTGATCGGGATCCGCGGACCGTTCGGCACGGATTGGGGCCTGCAGGCCGCCGGCGGACGCGACCTGGTCATCGTGGCCGGCGGCGTCGGTCTCGCGCCGCTGCGTCCCGTGGTGCTCGGCATCCTCGCCGACCGTGAGGCGTACGGCACGGTCACCCTGATCGCGGGCGCCCGGTCCCGCGACGATTTCTTGTTCGGCGACGAGCTGCGGAGGTGGGCGGACAGCGCCGCCATCGATGTGCATCTGACTGTCGACGTGCCGGTGCAGGGGTGGTCCGGTGAGACCGGATTCGTCACCGAACCGCTGCGCAGATTGCCGCTGCGGGCTCCGAACACCACCGCCTTCCTCTGCGGCCCCGAAGTCATGATGCACAACTGCGCCACCGAACTGATGCGAAAGGGACTGCCCGCCAGCGCTATCCGTGTCTCGCTCGAACGCAACATGCAGTGCGGGATCGGCTGGTGCGGCCACTGTCAATTGGGCCCGTTGCTGTTGTGCCGGGACGGACCGGTCGTCGGATATGACGTCGCCGAACCCCTACTCGCGGTGAAGGAGTTGTAGATGAGCGGACCTCCTTCGCTGGCGGTGTGGAAGTTCGCTTCCTGCGACGGCTGCCAATTGACCTTGCTGGACTGTGAGGACGAGCTGCTCACCCTCGCCGGGCAGGTGCGCATCGCCACTTTCCTGGAAGCCTCCAGCGAGATCGTTCCCGGGCCCTACGACGTGTCACTCGTCGAAGGGTCGATCACCACCGCCGCAGACGAACGACGTATCAGGGAGATTCGCGATCAGTCCCGGATCCTGGTCACGATCGGCGCCTGCGCCACCGCAGGCGGCATCCAGGCACTGCGCAATTTCGCCGACATCGACGAGTTCGCCTCGGTCGTCTACGCGAAGCCCGAGTACGTCGACACGCTCGCGACATCCACGCCGGCATCGGCGCACGTGCCGGTCGACTACCAACTGCAAGGCTGTCCGATCGACCGCAATCAGCTCCTCGACACACTCGCAGCGCTGCTGGTGGGACGTAAACCGCGGTTGCCTGCCAAGACGGTGTGCACCGAATGCAAACTGCGGGGAGTCACATGCATCGCAGTGGCCGAGGGCATTCCCTGCCTCGGCCCCGTGACTCACGCCGGTTGCGGCGCGTTGTGCCCTGCACATCACCGCGGCTGCTACGGCTGTTTCGGGCCCGCAGCGACACCCAACACCGCCGCCTTGATCCCGCTCCTGAACCGTGACGGAATGTCGGAAGCAGCTGTGGAGCGTGTCTTTTCGACGTTCAACGTCACCCGATTCACCGCCGAACGGAACGACGCATGACTTCGCAGACACGCACTCTGTCCGTGGGCGCCTTGACCCGTGTCGAAGGTGAAGGCGCACTGCATGTCGCGTTGGTCGACGGCGCCGTGGACAGCGTCGAGCTCAACATCTACGAGGCGCCGCGCTTCTTCGAAGCCTTCCTGCGCGGCCGCGCGTACACCGAGCCCCCGGACCTCACCGCGCGCGTGTGCGGTATCTGCCCGGTCGCGTATCAGGTGAGTGCGTGCAATGCGATCGAAAACGCCTGCGGGATAACGATCGATCCCGCACTGGCTGCGCTGCGCAGGCTGATGTACTGCGGCGAATGGATACACAGCCATGCCTTGCACATCTTTCTGCTGCACGCCCCCGACTTCTTGGGATATCCGGACGCCATCAGCATGGCCAAGGAGCATCCCGACCTCGTCAATCGCGGTCTTGCTATCAAGAAGACCGGCAACCGGCTGATGGAGATGGTCGGCGGCCGAGCCATTCATCCCATCAACGTCCGGCTGGGCGGTTTCTATTCGGTGCCGCGCGCACGCGACCTCGAACCACTGACCGAGATGCTGCGCCGCTCGCTCGACGACGCACTGGAGACCCTGCGGGCGTTCGCCGCCTTCGATTTTCCCGAGGTTGAGTTCGACCACGAATTCCTTTCGCTGTCCGACGGTGACCGGTATCCCATCGAGAACGGCGTCATCGCGCGCAGTGCCGGACCGGCATTCGACGTCGCCGATTTCAGCGCCCACGTCGTCGAGGCGCAGGTCGAGCATTCCACCGCCTTGCAAGCCACGTTGGACGGCAAGCGATACCTGACCGGTCCGCTGGCGCGGTATTCGCTCAACTCGGCGACGCTCTCCCCCGTCGCCCGGGAGGCCGCGGCCGCCGCAGGGCTGGGTCCGACGTGCCGAAACCCGTTTCGCAGCATCGTGGTCCGCGCCGTCGAGGTGGTCTACGCGATCGAAGAGTCACTGCGGATCATCGCCGAGTATGAGCGTCCGCCGAGGCCGTTTGTCGACGTGCCGGTGCGCGCGGGTATCGGGCACGGGGTCAGTGAAGCCCCGCGGGGGCTGCTGTACCACCGTTATGAGATCGGCGGTGACGGACTCGTCCGCGCGGCGACACTGGTGCCGCCCACCTCGCAGAACCAGGGCGCCATCGAGCACGAGATGGCCGAGTTGGTCACCGCGAACCTGTCGTTGGACGACGCATCGCTGACGTCGTTGTGCGAGAAGTCCATTCGTAATCATGATCCGTGCATCTCGTGTTCGGCGCACTTTCTGACTCTCACCATCGATCGGACATGACCGGCAGCGCGCTCGTCATCGGCATCGGCAACGACTTTCGGACCGACGACGGGGTCGGCCTCGCGGTCGCAGCCGAAGTCGCCCGGCGACGTGTGCCGGACGTCGAGGTGATCTCGGTGCCTGCGGATGCAGGACAGATCCTCGACGCCTGGACGGACGTGCCACTGGTCATTGTCGTGGACGCAGCCAGCGGCCCTCACGTGGTCGCCGGACGGATCCGGCACTGGATTCCCGGCGACGACCACCAACCCGCGGCGGTGAGCTCGCATTCTCTTGGCCTGCCGGAGATCTTCGCGCTGGGCCAGGCGCTTGGCCGAGTGCCTCGGCGACTGGTCGTGCTCACCATCGAGATCGAGGACATCAGTCACGGTGTCGGGCTCTCACCCCCCGTCGCCGATGCCGTGCCTGCCGCCGTCGAAGCCGTTCTGGCGGAAGCCGGTCGTCAGCCCTGAGTCGGCGCGTGGCGCAGCAACGCGCCGACGCCGTCAGACAATCGCAGACGTTCTGGGGCGCAGACGAGGTCGGCCCCGATCGCCATCGCCGCGTAGGGAAGCGCCTCGTCGGCACGCAGGGTCTGTGTCGGCGCGATACCGAAGTCGGACAGCGTGTCGGGATCGGATCCCGGCAGTGTCAGATCGTCGCCGGCGAGCACTGTTTCGTCATGCATCTGTCCGATGATCAGAGTGGCGACCGAACGCTCACGCAATGCCGCGGTCACCGCCGCGAGGCCGGCCACCGCACGACCTGATCCACGCCCGTCTTCGGCGTCGTACTGAGCCATGATCCTGTCGCTATGAACGTTGCGCCTGTTGTTCAGCTCGTGGGCGATGGCCACGCGAACGGCGGAGTCCACCCCTGTCGGGCGAGACCCGACTCCCGGTTGGACGATACGTTCGGCCACCCGATGTGGCAGCTCGGACACCAGCTCGGCCCGGACACGCTCCTGGCCGATGAGGACGATGAAGTCCAGCTCATGGCCATCCACCTCGCCGGTGAGCCGGTCGGCGACCGCACGGAGGTTCTTGCGCACCGCCTCCTCCACCCGATGTTGGGAATCTCCCCACGCGTTCAATCCCGCTGAAGCTGCCTTGTGGACCGGAAACCCCTCACCCACGACGGTCTCGGAGAAGGCCGACTTCCCTTGGTAGCGCGTGAGATCGGCGCCGACCTGATCGACGGCTACGACCAGATAGGGCCCCGAGACCGATCCGTTCTCGACGAGTGGAACGACGTAGGGAAGCTCCGAGGCCCGCACCACCGGCGTCACGGGCGGCACGACGAGGTGCTCGTCGACCGCCACCCCATCCAGACCGACGATCAACGCGCGCCCACTGCGGTGTTCAGTTGCGGGCCGCTCGTTCATCGCACGCGTGACCGCCGCGATGAGCGGGTGCGGCGCGCCCTGCTGCTCCAACTCACGCGCGACGTCACGCTCGAGCACCGCGAGACGCTCTGCCGCGTCCTGGGTGTCATGGGAGTCGTCGTAGTACACCGAGGCGACGGGACCTCGTGTGGCAAGCAGTGTGTGGGCCAGCGGTGAATACGTGGTTGCGCTCGTCATCGGTGATCTCCTTCCGATCTGCGACCCACGATGCGCGCGCAGGCCCGGCACCAACAAGTGCCAAAAGTCCCCGTGCCGGAGGCCTTTACGGGGCCTGACCGGTGTGGCGAATGCCTAACCGACAAAGGGCGAACCGTCCAGGCGGCGTAGGGCATCGGCCACCGGTCGTCGCGGCGTCGCCGGTAACGGGTCGGCAGTCAGCGGTGACCATCCCACTCGCAGCAATATCTGGGGGAACTGTTCGCTGCCGAACACAACCGCGCGTACCGCCTCTCGGGTGTCTGGGACCTCGAGTACCTCCGACACCGCGCATGAGGCCAGGCCCTGAACCGTCGCGGTGAGCATGACGACGCTGGCAGCTTCACCAGCGCGCAATTGGCACGCGATGTCGTCGATCGCGGTGCCCAGCGCAAGCAGGACACCGTTGTCCTCGGCTGCCGAAACGTCATCGGGTTGGTCGAGTGCCGCGCCGGAGAAGATTCGGCCCGGCACTGCGGCCGCACCATCTACCGGTGGAACATTATGCGCGGGAACACCTTCCGCTGCAGCGTACCGTCCGCTCCACGCCATCAGCTCGGCGACGTAACCGGTGTCGTCGATATGCCGGCGCGCTGCCTGTTCCACCAATTCGACGAATTCGTCGGTCGGTTCGACCCGCCTCATCGTGACGCCGAAGCG
Source organism: Mycolicibacterium rhodesiae (assembly GCF_002086695.1). Taxonomy (GTDB): domain Bacteria; phylum Actinomycetota; class Actinomycetes; order Mycobacteriales; family Mycobacteriaceae; genus Mycobacterium; species Mycobacterium rhodesiae. Next base: position 626,732 of record NZ_MVIH01000001.1, on the reverse strand, counting down.
CGCCGCGCGCGCGCCCATCAACGCGATGTCTCCCATCGCCACCGGCCATGAACTGTACGTACGCCGATCGGTTCGCCGCCGGGGAATGGCTGCCGCCATCGCGATGTCGGACTCCCCCGGAGGTCCGCGGTGCACCTGCACTGACGCCAGATGAGTGCGGTCGTCGGGATTCGGTACCCGGTGGACGGACGCGCGCCAGCCCAGTGCCGCAAGGGCGACGGTCGCGTGATGCAGGGCGGCCCCACAACTGACGATGAGGTCACGGCCATCAGGGTCGGTGTGAGGGAGACGCAATTCGCGGCGCGAATACAGATTGATGCTGTGCGGGCCGACTCTCCACTCCCATGGCTGGGTGTTGTGGATCGACGGGGCACGGCCGGCCAGGTCCAACGCCGCCCGCACGGTGGCGTCGTCAGGAAAATTCGTCGTCATCACCGCCTACCGCCCTTTGTGCATGATGCTGGCTGAACCGACCATGCCGGTCGTCGGGGCGGCGGATAAGAGCCGCAAGTCCCCAAAGTTGATGACGGGTGGTCTGCCGCACTATCGGCTGCCGGGACTCCCCGATCCGCCGGTCTCTCTGCGGGTTATCGCTGCCCGAGCGCGGCTCGACGGCGTGGCGCCGAGGACTAGTGGCCGCCGGCCAGGGACTTTGGCCCCTGCGCGCGCGCGATTTTTGACGATACCGTCGAAACGGTCCCGGCAAGTTGACAGGAATCGGCCAATGCCCGAACGAGAGCGTGTCACGCCGTCCGTGGTCGTGGGCGTGGACGGTTCGCGGTGGGCCACCGAGGCCGCATGCTGGGCTGTCGACGAGGCGGTTCGCCGCGCCATCCCGTTGCGCCTGGTCTACGCCGTCGACTCCACAGAAGACGACGACGATGCCCAACGCATCGCCCGCCGGTTCGCCGCGGCCCAGACGGCGGTGCGCTGCACGGCCGCCGCCGTCGAGTCGACCGACAGACCGGTCAAGATCGAGGCGGAGATCGTGCAGCAGAAGCCCGTGGCAGCGTTGCTCGATGCGTCCAACGGCGCCGCCATGCTGTGCGTCGGCGCGATCGGGTTGAACCACTTCCGCGACCGGCACATCGGGTCCACCGCGACCGCACTGGCCACCGCAGCGCACTGTCCGGTAGCTGTGGTCAGGGGGCACGACCCGGTGGCCTCGGCCCAGCGATGCGTAGCCGTCGAACTGGACGGGTCAACCGGTGATGGAGCCTTGCGCCACGGCTTCGACGAGGCTCGTTCGCGCGGAGCGCCGTTGCGTGTGCTCACGACCTGGCGCTCGCGTTACCCGGACATCCACGACGGCCACGCCATCGCCGCCGGAAACCGCGACGCCAAGGCGGCCCTGGAACGTCGCCTGAAATGCTGGCGCACACGCTATCCCGATGTGGACGTCACCACGGTGGCCCTGCACGGTAACTCGTTGAGTTACCTGATGATGCACGGGGATTCGATCCAGTTGTTGGTCGTAGCCCACGAACGCGGCCAGGGCATCGCCGAACTGCTCGGTGCGAACGGGAATGCGGTGCTGGCACACGCCGATTGCTCGGTATTGGTCTGCGAACCGCAGAACCTGTTATAGGCGCGAAACACTGATCACCGATTCCTGGAGGCCGCCATGGTGAAAGTCTTTCTGGTAGATGACCACGAGGTGGTCCGCCGCGGCCTCATCGACCTCCTCAGCGCAGATCCAGATCTGGAAATCGTCGGTGAGGCGGGCTCCGTGGCCCAGGCCATGGCACGGATCCCCGCGGCGAAGCCTGACGTCGCGGTGCTCGATGTGCAGCTGCCCGACGGCAACGGTGTCGAGCTGTGTCGTGACCTGCTGTCCGTGCTCTCCGACCTGCGGTGTTTGATGCTGACCTCGTTCACCTCCGACGAGGCCATGCTCGACGCGGTCCTGGCCGGCGCCAGCGGATACGTCGTCAAAGACATCAAGGGCATGCAGCTGGCCCAGGCCGTCAAGGACGTCGGCGCGGGCCGCTCGCTACTGGACAACCGGGCCGCCGCAGCGTTGATGGCCAAGTTGCGCGGTGCGACAAAGCGATCCGATCCCCTCTCCGGCCTGACCGATCAGGAACGGTCGCTGCTGATTCTGCTCGGCGAGGGCCTCACCAACAAACAGATCGCCGACCGGATGTTCCTCACCGAGAAGACGATCAAGAACTATGTATCCCGGCTCCTGGCGAAACTGGGTATGGAGCGACGCACGCAGGCGGCGGTGTTCGTCGCCAAACTGGACCACCCGACCCACGAGCACGGCGGCTACTAGCCGAACGGCGCGTCAGACGGGCCGGACCGCCGGCTCGGCGGTCGCCTGCCTCACCAAGACCACCGAGCAATCCGGATAGCCCAGGATCGGATGGCAATTCGGCACCGCGAGCGAGGTCAGGGTGTCGGCATCCGAAGTGCCGACAACGGCGAGACCGACCTGCCGGTCGTGCGGGTCCTCATCGCGGCGGCCCACCCAGCCGGTGCCTGCCGACACGGTCTCGACGTGAACATCGGGATACCGGCGGATCCAGCTGTCCACGCGGCGATCGATCTGCCGGACGGTCGCGTCACGCAACCGTCCTTCCTGCATGGCCAGGTGCACGACATCGTCGTTGTCGGGCTCATCGGACAACACCACTGCCACGACGCCCCCGACGCGCGCCCGGCCATCGTCGCCACTGCGGATGATCGCGACCGGACATCGAGCGTGGTCAGCAAGATGAATCGCCGTTCCGCCGAAAAGCCGTCCCCCTGCCACGTGCGGTGGGCGGGCGCCGATGCACACCATGGCCGCCTCGGCAGACTCCCGTTCCAGCACCTCGCCTGGTGTTCCGACCACCGACGCGGTCTCGACGCATACGCCACGATGCGTCTGGGTCGCCACATCCTGGGCCTCGACAAGTATTGCGTCCCAGCCACGATCATCGCTGCCGGATTCCCTCGGAAGAGCCGCCGGCACGGCGTGAATCAACCGCAACGGTACGTCGCGGCTGACAGCCTCGGGCACCGCCCAGTCGAGCGCGTTCAGAGACCATGGGGAGCCATCGACCCCGACGACGACGGCACCAGGCAGTTCAACCGCGTGAACGTCCATGGCGTCCGACGCTACCGGTGGCGGAATCGCCGCCGCGAGGGCCTTTGGTCGTCCGAAAGCAGGCTCGGCGACTCGCGCGGAGCCCCGGCGGAGGACTTTGTCCTCTAATCAACCCGAGCTCGGGAGGCGACGATGATGTTCCTTGAAGAATCGGGGTAATGCGCTGTGGCCGAGGATTTTCCGACCATCGTCGATCGTCGCTACCACGACGCGATGCTATTCAACCTCGACAGCATCCTTCCCGAATCTTCAGCGCCCCCACATGGCACCGCAGACGTGTCCAGCACCATCATCGGCTTGCTGCACCAGCTCCGCGACCTCGACCTGAAGGCCGGCGCGTACACCACCACGTCGGATTGTGAAGAACTACTGCGAACCACGGGCCTGGGCGATCTGTTCGCCGTGCACACCGGCGGCACCCTCAAAGCGTCACCCGGTTCGCCGGATCCAACCGCGCTCCTCGACATCGCGCAGCGACTCGGCGCCCGACCCGAACGATGCGTGGTGCTCGATGGTGCCTGCGCCACCATCGAAGCAGCGCGGGCCGGCGGATTCGCGTTGATCGTCGGTATCACCCCGTTCGGCGACGGCGCGGATCAGCTGGCGGCCGGAGCCGACGTCGTGGTCGGCGATCCCGATGACCTCGAGATACGCACAGGCGATCTGCGGGTCTCGGCACTACCGCACGCTTTGGGCAGCATCGCGCAAATAGAGTCGGTGCTGCGCGGACGCTCCCCCGCATTCTTCCTCGACTTCGACGGCACGGTGTCCGAGATCGTCGATGACCCGTCCGCCGCGACGCCGGTGGACGGCGTCGTCGAAGCCCTGGGTGCGCTCAGTGGCGTGTGTCCGGTGGCAGTTGTCAGCGGCCGGGCCCTGAGCGACATCCGCGATCGGGTGGGTCTTGCCGGGCTATGGTATGCCGGAACACACGGTACCGAACTGCTCAGCCCGGACGGCGAGCTGCACCGCCATCCGAAGGCCGACGAGTCGATACGTCTGCTGCGCAATGCAATTGACGATCTGACCCCGATACTCACCGCGATCGACGGCGTCGCGATCGAGGACAAGCAACTGTCGGTTGCCGTGCACTTCCGGCTGGCGGCGCCGAGCAGCGCGCCCGAGGTCATCGCGGCGGTGCGATCCGCCGGACGGCGTCATGACCTGGCTGTCACACACGGCCGAAAGGTGATCGAACTTCGACCGCCGGGCAAGTGGGACAAAGGCGACGCCATCAACTGGATCATCGACCATCTCGACCCGCCCCACCCGATCCTGCCGCTCTACCTCGGTGACGACCTCACCGACGAAGATGCGTTCGAGGCGATCAAACACAACGGTCTCGGCGTCCTGGTACGTCACAGCGAGGACGGCGACCGCTGCAGCGCAGCAGATTTCGCAGTCAACACCCCGCGCGAAGCAACTCAGCTGCTGAAACAGCTGGCGGATCAGCTGGCTCCGCCGGCATCGCCACCAGCCGACGGCTGGGTGCTGGTGTTCGACGGCTACCAACCCGAGGCGGAGCGGCTCCGGGAGGTCCTGTGTGCTGTCGGGAACGGCTACCTGGTGACGCGTGCCGCCGCGCCCGAGTCGCACCAGGGACCGGCGCACTACCCCGGCACCTACGCCGCTGGCGTGTACAACCGCCTCACTGATGTCATCGGTGAGGTGAGCATCAGCAACGAGAGTCTGGTCAACCTGCCCAACTGGCTGCCCCTGACGTTCCGAATCGACAACGGCCCGTGGTTCGACATCGACGACGCGGACGTTCTGTCATACCGGCAGACCATGAACATTCGGCAGGCAGAATGTCTGCGCGAGTTGCGGTTTCGCGACAATGCAGGTCGCTGCACGTCGGTGACACAACGGCGCTTCGCGTCCATGAAGGATCCGCACGTCTGCGCGTTGCAGACGACTGTGGTCGCCGAGAACTGGTCGGGAACCATCGAGATACGCTCCACGATCGATGCGACCGTCACGAATTGCGGTGTGTCGCGCTACGCGTCCCTGTCCGGGCAGCACCTCGGCGATATCCGGGTCAGCGAGTTGGGTGAGGGCTCCGTCCTGGTCGACGCACTGACTGTGCAGTCGCGCCTCCCGATCGCCGTGGCCACCCACACCAGCGTGTGGTGTGGGGAGAAACCTGCGGCGACGACCAAACGATTCCGCGCTGACGCCGACTCTGCCGGGCACGACATCACCACCGAGGTGATCGCCGGCCGGCCGCTGACCGTGGACAAGGTCGCGGTGGTCTTCACCGGCCACGACCGCGCGATTTCGGTACCCAGCGAGGCCGCAACCAACCTGCTGATCGAGTTGGGCCGGTACTCAGAACTTTTCGCCGACCACCGTGCCATGTGGCTGCAACTGTGGCGGAAGTTCGACTTCTCCATCGGCGGATCCGCAGAGCCCGACCAGCAAATCCTGCGCCTGCACATCATGCACCTTCTGCAGTCCGTGTCGAGCTACACAGCTGATCTCGACGCCGGCGCACCTGCGCGCGGATTGCACGGTGAGGCCTACCGGGGGCACATCTTCTGGGATGCCATGTTCATCGCGCCGCTGCTCACCCTTCGCGTACCGCAGTTATCGCGTTCCCTGCTGGGCTATCGGAGCCGGCGTCTTCCTCAAGCCCGCCGCGCCGCGCGCGCGGCCGGCTACGCGGGGGCGATGTTCCCGTGGCAGTCCGGCAGCGATGGGCGCGAGGAAAGCCAGCAATTGCATCTCAATCCGCTGTCCGGGCGGTGGCGGGTTGACAGCAGCCATCTGGCGCATCACATCGGCACAGCGATCGCCTACAACGTCTGGCAGTACTACCAGATCACCGGTGACCGCCAGTACCTGATCGACCAGGGTGCCGAGACGCTCGTGGAGATCGCTCGATTCTGGGTCAGTCGCGCCCGATACGACAGTGACCGAGGCCGTTACGTCATCGACGGGGTGATCGGCCCCGACGAGTTCCACTCCGGATATCCCGACCGGCCAGACGACGGGGTCGACAACAACGCGTACACCAACGTGATGGCGGTGTGGGTAATTCTGCGCGCCCTCGAGGCGCTGCAGAAACTGCCGTTGCCCGATCGGATCGATCTCCTCGATCGGTTGGGTGTGTCCAGAGCCGAACTGACACAATGGGACTCGGTCAGCCGGCGGATGTACGTGCCCTTCCATGACGGAGTGATCAGCCAGTTCGAAGGCTATGACGATCTCGAGGAACTCGACTGGGCGGCCTACCGCCGGCGCTACCCCGACATCAGCCGTCTCGACCGCATTCTCGAGGCGGAAAACGATGACGTGAACCGCTACAAGGCGAGCAAGCAGGCCGACGTCCTCATGCTGTTCTACCTGCTGTCCGCCGACGAGCTGCGGGAGCTGATGACGCACTTGGGCTATCGGTTCCGGCCGCAGCAGATTCCGCGCACCATCGACTACTACTCCGCGCGGACATCACATGGCTCCACGTTGAGTGCGATCGTGCACGCCTGGGTGTCGGCGCGCGGCAACCGAGAGCAAGCCCTGGAGTATTTCCGGCAGGTGCTGCGCTCCGATGTCGCCGACGTCCAGGGTGGTTCCACGGCAGAGGGAATCCACCTGGCCGCCATGGCGGGCAGCATCGACCTTCTGCAGCGCTGCTTCACCGGCCTGGAAACTCGAGGCGACCGGTTGGTGCTCGGCCCAATGTGGCCCAAGAGCGCCGGCCAGCTGCGCTGCTCACTGTGGTATCGCGGTCACCGGTTGCATCTCGTCATCAGTGGACGGACAGCGGAGGTCATCGCCGACCCGACGGGTGCACCGCCGATCGAAGTCGAATGCCGCGGCCGCGTTCATTCCCTGGGCTCGGGACAGTCGATTCGGATCAAGTGAGCCGTTGAGCGACGCGCCGAACGTGGTTGTTGTCGTTGATTTTTCGTCAATCCTCAACGACAACACGCACGCTCGGCGGTCGAGACCATTGCGGGCGAATTAATGACTCACGACACTACGGCCGGAACGTGATCACCAGGATTGCGGCGTCGGCGATCAACAGCCCCAGCCCGACCAGCGGGACCACGATGCCGTACCTGCGGTTGGCGGTCACCACCGACACGGCGATCGTCAGCAGCGCCACCACAGGCGGCCCGTAGGCGAGGATCCCGAACCAGAACTCGCCCGGCCCCATATGCGGGCAGGCCGTCGTATCGGTACACCGGGCGATGCTCAGCACAGCTCCGAAGGCGACGAACATCACCGCGGCCGCGACCGGAACGGTCAGCAGTGCCAGGAACCAGTTGAGCCACGACGGGATACCGCGTCGGGTGGCCGGTGTCGTCTCCTGCGTCGTCTCGATCATGGCGAGCTCCTTGAGTTATCTTGTGCACCTTGCAGTTCCGTCGGAGGCGGAACCTGCTCGAGATAGCGGTCGACGTCGGCCCTGTCGAATGTCGAGGTGCCCGGCGTTTGAAGCTTCGCCGTCGCAGCGGCGATACCGTAGCGAACCGCGCTCTCCATCCCCCATTCGCGAGACAGCCCCACCACGATGCCCGCGACCATCGCGTCCCCGGCGCCCACACCGCTGACAGTGGGAACGGCGACGGGAGCGAAACGACAGCACCGGTCCCCCGTGACGAGTAACGCGCCGTCGGCGCCCAGGGAGACCACGATCACCTCGGCGACGCCACGATCGATCAGATCCCGGGCCGCGGTGATCTGCTCGCGCTCGGTGATCAGCGGCCTACCGACGCATTCCCGTAGTTCGCGCACACTGGGTTTCAGCAGGAACACCCCTGACGTGATGTGCTCGAGGCCTCCACCGGAGGTGTCGAGGACCAGCCGGACCTGCCGCCTGCGGCAGATGTCGGCGATCCGCTGATAGAAGTCGGCGGGAACACCGGGCGGCAGGCTGCCGCTCGCGACCACGAACGCCGCGCCAGTCGCACTGGCGTCGATCACCTCGAGGCAGCGCACCTGCTCGTCGGGGGTCAGCACGGGCCCGGGCAACACGAACCGGTATTGCCTGCCCGTCGAGCGTTCGTTGACCGTGAAGCTCTCGCGGGTGTCGCCGCGCAGTGCGACGAACGTGTTGGGCACGATGGCGTCGTCGAGGAGCTCGACCAGGCGCGCTCCTATCGGACCGCCCGCTGTGAGCACGGCCGAGACCGGGGCACCCAACGCTCGCGCGAACCGGGCGACGTTGAGTCCGCCGCCGCCGGCGTCGTAATGATCTGCGCGACAACGGACTTTGTCGGTTGGCCCCACGCGTTCGGCGTCCACCGTGATGTCGAGGGCCGGATTCATCGTCACCGTGACGATCGTGGGGGCGCTCACAGGCCGGACGGGTAGGTCTCGGGTGTCTCCGCCGCGGCCCAGACACTGTTGAGCTCCAACGGTTCCAGGGCCGTCGTGCGATCGATGTGGATGATCGCGTCGAACTGTTCACCCGGGCGCACGTGGTAGTAGTGGCTCTGCCGTTCGGTGGCAGGTTGGTAGATCACGCCGATGGCCCGGCCGAGGCGCACGGTGTCCAGTGGGCCCGCCGCTTCACGGCTGATGAGCGACGACACCAGGAATTCTGGCCGGTCGACCTCATGCAGCAGTTCCTCGACGCTGCCGTTGAGTGCAGGACGAACCACCTTCCGCTCGGCAACGGCGCCCCATTCACTCGCGGCGGTGACGGTGCCCGAGTAGGTGGTGAATCCGATCAGCAGCGCCTGCTCGCCGTAACCCTCGCGGACGAGCTGGCCCAAGGTCAGCTGCCCGTCGGCCCCCACCTCTGTTGCCCGGGCGTCACCGACGTGGGAGTTGTGGGCCCACACCACGATTCGGGCAGGCTCACCGTTGTGTTGATGCAGGTGCGCGCGCAACGCTCTCAACGTCTGGAACATGTGCTGGTCCCGCAGATTCCATGACGACACCCGGCTCCCGAACATCGAGCGGTAGTAGACCTCCGCGTTGCGGACGGTCTGTGCATTCTGCTGGGCATAGAACAGTTCGTCTTCGGCGAGAAGTCCGTCGCGGCGCGCATACTGCAGCCCCGCACGTTGCAGTTCGACCAACTGCTCGACAACCTCTGCCTCGCAGGACATCCCGGCACCGAAGGCCGCGGCGTAGCCGTAGGCCTGACCGTCATCTCCGCCGGCATGATCGAAACAGGCGTACCGTTCCCGCGCCCGTTGCGCGGCGACCGGGTCGACGTTGTCGAGGTAGTCGATCACCTCCTGCATCGAGCGATGCAGGCTGTAGAGATCCAGACCGTAGAACCCGGCCTCGCGTCGTCCGTCGGCACGACACCGGGCGTTGTGGGCGTGCAGCCATGCGGTGAAGTCTCGAACGGTGGTATTGCGCCACATCCACGCGGGAAACCGCTCGAACCCCTTCAACGCACTGTCGGCGGAGTCGTCGTCGCTGCGGCCGCGGACGTATCGGTTGACCCGGTAGGCGTCGGGCCAGTCGGCTTCGGCTGCCACCGCGCAGAAGCCCTTCTCCTCGATCAGCCACTTGGTGATTTCCGCACGGGCCTCGTAGAATTCGCGAGTGCCGTGGGAGCTCTCCCCGATCAGGACCACCCGCGCATCACCGACCATCTCCTCCAGCGCCTCCCGCGGCGGCACACCCGCGGGGGCATCGACAGCGCAGCGTCCGATCACCTCGGCGGGCGTTTCCGCGACGCGCAGCCGCGCCGTGCCGATGCCGGTCGTCGGAGTGGCCAGCAGGTTACGCACCTCCGTGTCACTGACCTGCTCGAAGTTCCAGAACGACTCGCCGACCGCCAGGAAGGGGGTGGGCATCGATGCGCAGACCAGATCGTCCACCAGCGAGGCGAATTCGCGGCAGGTCGATTGCGGTGCTGCGGGAACGGCCACCACGATCTCGGCGGGTTCCATCTCCCGCAAAGCCTGCACGGCGGCGAGCATGCTCGCCCCGGTGGCCAGGCCGTCGTCGACAAGGATCACCGTCTTGCCCGCCACGTCCAGCGGCGGACGTCCGCCACGGTAGGCGCCTTCGCGGCGAGCCAGTTCGCGGGCTTCCCGCTCGGTGGCGTCGCGCAACTCCTGCGGTGTCACCCGCAGGGCGCGGATGACGTCATCGTTGACCACCACGCGCCCACCCGACGCCAGCGCACCCATCGCGAACTCGGCGTGCCCCGGCGCGCCGAGCTTGCGCACGATGAACGCATCCAGCGGCGCACCGAGCGCCGCAGCGACTTCCCAGGCCACCGGCACGCCGCCGCGGGCCAACCCCAGCACCACAACGCCATCGCGACCGCGATAGCCGTCCAACAAGTGGGCAAGAACCCGGCCGGCTTCTCTGCGATCGCGGAAGACGCGGCGCGGATGTTGCGGTGGTGTCGTAGGTGCGGTGGTCATGATGTGCTCCGTTCGTTCGTGCGGCCGGTCCCGAAGGTTCAGCCGCGAAATTCGAGTACGTCCGACAGCGGCCGGCGTGGTGTGGCAGGGGGTGTCTGCCCGATCGCCGGCGCCAGGCCGACGCGGATCAGCAATTGCGGGTCGTCCCGATCGCCGGTCAGCGCACGCACCACGTCGCGGCTGGCCTCCAACTCGGTCATGTGAGTCAGCGTGCAGGTGGCCAGCCCGGCCAGGGTGGCCTCCAACAGCACATCGGAAAGCACCTCGCCGCAGTCCAGGGCATCCCGGCGCGAGTCACCGAACGTCGAGAGCACCACGATCGTGGACCGATCATGATCGACCTCCGGCCGCCGGTCGGCAGGCTCGGTCCCCGGAAACACCCGGGCGATATCGACCCGATCACGCTCGGTGACCGACACCAGGCTGCTGTGCGGCACGCCGTCGGATACCTCGTACGGCGCTGTCCACCACGCCAATTCCGCGTGGTAGGAGGCGTCGTAACGGCGCAGCGACTCGGTCAGCCGCGAGGCCTGGGCCAGCTGCGGGCGGACCGAGTCCGGTAGCACCTGAATCGTCACACGGTCGGTGTCGACGGTGCTGCGCAGCACCGACTCGAACGACGCCCAGTCCGGTGGCGGCGCCATCGGCAACCGGTCGGTGCGGCGGGCCAGGATCGCGTCCGCGCGACTGCGCACCGCATCGGTGACGAACTCCATCGCACTGAAATCGATCGTCGCCAGGTGCTCGGGTTCATTCGGATTGGGAAACCGCGAGATGATCGCCTGCCACCCTGCTGCGGCGACGGCCACGCGCAGATGGTCGAGCACGGCGCCACAACTGATGACGGCCTCCCGGCCGGACCGGTCCGTGGCATGCGGCACCCGGCCAGCGTCGAGAAACAGTTTCAGCGACGGCCCTTCAGCCACCCACCGCCACGGTTGGCTGTTGTGCACCGAAGGCGCTCGGCACGCCAACTCCACCGCATTCGCGATCACCTGGGGATCGAGCGTCGACATGACCATCGGCAACCACCGCCCTTTGTCTGCGACAACCCTATGTCCGTGCAGCGCGCCTGCCAGGGGCCGGAAGTCATCTCGGTGGGGACCTACCTTGAAGGCCTTTGTGCTCTGCGGGCAGGGACGTTGCACCCCTCCGCAATGGCCGGATTACCGCTGTGGTCACGCGCGCCGGCAGGCGAGGATCGACGGTATGGGATGGCACCCGCGGATCGCTGAAACCCACACTGGAATGGTGTTCTTGATCGGTGACCGGGCCTACAAGATCAAGAAACCGGTCGTCAACGATTTTCTCGACTTCTCCACCCTCGAGCGGCGCGAACACGCCTGCGCCAGCGAGGTGGCGCTCAACCGCCGCCTGGCACCCGACAGCTACCTCGGCGTCGCCCACTTCACCGCACCGGGCGGGGACCCCGAACCGGTCATCGTCATGCGCCGCCATCCCGACGACCGGCGCCTGGCGACCATGGTGCGCCACGGGGAACCGGTCGAGGATCTGCTCGCGGCCGTCGCGGTGGTGCTCTCGCGATTCCACGCCGCGGCTCCACGCGGACGTGACGTGGACGCCCAGGGCCGGGTCGATGCGATCGCCGAACGTTGGCAGGAGAACCTGGTCGAGCTACAGCGCTACGCCCAGAACGGCCACATTGGTATCGACTCGGATGTGGTCGCCGAAATCGCCAGGCTGTCACACCAATTCATCGCCGGGCGCGCGGTGCTGTTCGCCCGGCGTCTCGGCGACCACAAGATCGTCGACGGTCACGCCGATCTGCGCGCCGACGACATCTTCTGCTTGCCGGACGGTCCGGCACTGCTGGACTGCCTGGAGTTCGACGACCGCCTACGCTACGTCGATGTCATCGACGACGCGGCCTTCCTGGCGATGGATCTGGAATTCCTGGGCCGCGTTGATCTGGCCACTCTGTTTCTCCGGCGCTACCGCGAGCTGTCCGGCGACGATGCGCCGGATTCACTGTGCCACTTCTACATTGCCTACCGAGCGGTCGTACGCGCCAAGGTCGACTGCATTCGCCACGACCAGCAGGATGGGAATGCCGCCGACGACGCGCGGCGCCATCTGGAGATCGCCCTCGACCACCTGCGTGCCGCGACCGTCCGGCTGATCCTCGTGGGCGGCGGCCCCGGCACCGGCAAGACCACCTTGTCCCGGTCGTTGGCACAGGAAATCGGCGCTCAGGTGATCTCGACGGACGATGTGCGAGCCGAGATGGTCCGGCGTGGCGAGATCACCGGCGCACCAGGGGTACTCGACGACGGCCTGTACAGCCGCGAGAACGTCGACGCCGTCTACGACAGCGTGCTCCGTCAGGCTCACCTGAAGCTGTGCGAGGGCCGCAGCGTGGTGCTCGACGGCACCTGGCTCGACCACCGCCACCGAGAGCTCGCCCGGCGGATGGCTGCCGACAGCGGCGCCGTCGAGATCGAGTTCGCCTGCACCGCCCCGCTCGACGCCACCGTCACCCGAGTCAGCGAGCGCACCCAGACCACGTCGCAGGTGACGCCCGAGATCGCCGTCGCCCTCGCCGATCGCGGCGACGACGCCTGGACGGACGCACATCACGTCGACACCACCGGCCCGCACGCCCACTCCGTGGCACGGGCCAAGGAGATTTGCGTACTGGCCGTGTGACCAGTCGAATAATTGGAGGGTTTTCACGATGCCGAACCACTACGTCGAAGACATCAGTGACCTCAGCTTGAGCGACGCGGAGGATGCCGGCGGCAAGGGCGCCAACCTCGGCGAGATGGTGGCCGCGGCGCTGCCGGTGCCGCCGGGTTTCGTGCTGCTGCGCGACTGCTACCGGGCCTCGATGAGTGCGGGCGGCGTCGCCGGCGAGCTCAATTCCGCCCATCGCGCGGCGCTCACCCAGGTCGGGCCGGACGAGCTCACCGACATGTGTCAGCGCATGCAGGCTCTGGTGGCCAAGGCAGGAATGTCCGATACCGTCCGCGAACTCGTACTGGCCGCCTATCGTCGGCTCGGCCAGGACGCTGTGGTCGCGGTGCGCTCGTCGGCCACCGGTGAGGACGGCCGCGACGCGTCGTTCGCCGGGATGAATGCCACGATCACCAATGTCAGTGGCGAGCAACAGCTCCTCGACGCTGTCCAGGAATGCTGGGCGTCGCTGTTCAGCCCGCGCGTGGTCACCTATCGCGCCAGCCGCAAGTTCACCGGCGACCCCGCGATGGCCGTCGTGGTGCAACTCATGGTTCCCTCCGAGCGCGCCGGGGTGGCGTTCACCGCCGATCCCAGCACCGGGGCACGTGACCGCGTGGTCGTCGAAGCCGCCTTCGGCCAAGGCGAAGTCGTGGTGTCGGGATCGGTGGAGCCCGACACCTACATCGTCGCGAAGGACACCGGCGAGATCATCTCGCAACGCCTTGGTGAGAAGTCCTTCAAAATCGTTCGCGGCGCGGACGGCAACGACCAGCAGGTCACGTTGTCGGACGCCGAAGCCGGAGCACAGGTGCTCACCGAGGACGAGTTACGCGACATCGTGGCGCTCGCGATCGCCAGCGAACGGCACAGCGGCTGTCCGCAGGACACCGAATGGGCGATCGCGTCGGGCAAGATCTGGATGCTGCAGACCCGGCCGATCACCACCCTGCACGATGCCGCCCCACAGCCGGAAAGCCATGCGGTCATCGCTCGCGGATTGCCCGCGGCCCCGGGTGAGGCGTCGGGTTCTGTCCGCGTGCTGCGGACTCCCGCGGAAGGCAGCACGCTGCTCGACGGCGAGGTTCTGGTGGCACAGATGACCAACCCCGACTGGCTGCCGACCATGCGCCGCGCCTCAGCGCTGGTGACCGACACCGGCGGAATGACCTGCCACGCAGCCATCGTCGCGCGGGAGCTGGGCGTGCCCTGCATCGTGGGGGCCCGCACCGCGACCACCGATCTCAAGGCGGGCACCGTCGTCACGGTCGACGGCACCCATGGCCGGGTGCTTGCCGGCCGAGCCGTCGGCGGAGCGCACAGCACACCGGTGATCGAGTCGGCACCGGCGGCTGTTGCCCCATCGGAGGTCACCGCGACCAAGATCTACGTCAACCTCGCCATGCCGGACGGCGCCCGACGGGTGGCCGCCCAGGACGTGGACGGCGTCGGCCTGCTGCGCGCGGAGTTCATCCTCACCGACGCGCTGTCCAACCGGCACCCCCGCGCCCTGATCGCCCGGGGCGAAGGGGAATCACTGGTGGACTCCCTGGCCACCGCCGTCGGCCAGATCGCCTCGGCGTTCGCGCCACGACCGGTGGTGTACCGCGCAACCGACTTCCGCACCAACGAGTTTCGTCACCTGCAGGGCGGCGAGGCCTACGAGCCCGTCGAGAACAACCCGATGATCGGCTACCGCGGCTGCTACCGCTACGTCAAAGAACCCGACGTCTTCGCCCTCGAGTTGCGCGCGCTGGCGCGGGTGCGAGAGCAGTACCCCAACCTGCATTTGATGATTCCGTTCGTCCGGACGAAATGGGAACTCGAGGAGTGCCTGTCATTGGTCGACGCCAGCCCCCTGGGCCGGCAGCGCGGGCTGCACCGCTGGGTGATGGCCGAGGTGCCGTCGGTGGTGCATTGGCTGCCGGAGTACGTGGGAATGGGTATCGACGGGGTGTCGATCGGCAGCAACGACCTGACCCAGCTGATGCTGGGTGTCGACCGCGACTCAGCGGTGTGCGCCGAACTGTTCGACGAATCGGACGCGGCCGTGCTCGACGCGATCGGTCGGATCGTCACCACAGCCCGCCGGATGGGGATAACGTCCTCGCTGTGCGGTCAGGCCCCCTCCACCAAACCGGAATTCGCCGAACATCTTGTGCGCATGGGGATCACCTCGATCTCGGTCAACCCCGATGCGGTCGGGCAGGCACGGCGCACGATCGCCGCGGCCGAACGTCGTCTGCTCCTCGAATCGGCGCGAGCTGGTGACGGCAACCGTTCCCGATGAACTGGGTGGCACCGCCGCTCTGACGGCCGCGGCGATCGCCGCGGCACCGCTGGCTGCAGTCCTCGACGACCTGGACACCTCGGCCCAGGGCCTGTCCAGTTCCGAGGCGGCCGCCCGCCTGGACCGATACGGTCCCAATTCGCTTCGCACACATCGGGTCAGCGCCTGGGCGGTCCTGCGGCGGCAGCTCAACAACGCGGTTTTGGCGCTTCTGGCGGCAACCGCGGTACTGTCGTTCTTCCTCGGTGACTCCACCCAGGCCCTGATCATCGGTGTCATTCTGTTCGTCAGCATCGGGCTGGGTTTCCTCAACGAGTACCGCGCCGAACGGGCCACCGCCGCACTGCACTCCAGAGTTCGGCATCACGCGGTGGTCCGCCGCGACGGTCAGTACGTCAAGCGAGATGTCAACGAGCTGGTCCCCGGGGACGTCATTCAATTGACCCTCGGCGAGCTGGTGCCCGCCGACGTGCGGCTGATCACCGTCAACGGACTCGAATGCAACGAGAGCATCCTCACCGGCGAATCCACCGCCGCCGAAAAGGCCACCGCACCGGCACCGCGCGATGCGTCCATGGCGGACTTCACCGATCTGGCGTTCATGGGCACCGTGGTGTCCGCCGGGGACGCGACCGCGGTGGTCTACGCGACGGGATTGAACGCACAGTTCGGCAAGATCGCGGCCGGACTCGGCGAACGGCAGCCGGAAACCGACTTCCAGGCCGGCCTGCGCAGGTTCTCGTATCTGCTTCTGCACGTGGCGATCACGTTGACCGTGATGATCCTCGCCATCAACCTGCTGCTGCGCCGCCCGCTCATCGATTCGGTGCTCTTTGCCTTGGCGATCGCGGTCGGCATCACCCCCCAACTGCTGCCCGCCGTCGTCAGCACCAGTCTGGCCACCGGGTCGCGACGGCTGGCCCAACTCAAGGTTCTGGTCAAACGGCTGGTGTGCATCGAGGACCTCGGCGACATCGACATCCTCATCACCGACAAGACCGGCACCCTGACCGAGGGGCGCATCACCCTGGTCGAAGCGGTCGACGCCGCCGGTACCGTCTCGGATGTCCTGCTGCGCAAGGGCTTACTGGCCACCGACGTCGACCCCGAATGCGGTGGGACGAGTGCCAACGAAATGGACGCCGCCCTGTGGGACTGCGAAGCGGGACGACAGGTGGTCACCAGGGGCGCACGCCGGATCGCCGAACTTCCGTTCGACCACACCCGTCGCGCCACCTCCGCCCTCATCGACGACGCCGACGGCCGGGTGCTGATCGTCAAGGGCGCCCCCGAGCAGGTCCTCGCGCATTGCGCGGCTGTGCCCGACACCGCGCAGCCGGCGCTCGACCGGCTGTTCCGCCAGGGGCGGCGCGTGGTCGCGGTCGCCAGCAGACCCGCTCCCGAACTGTCCACGATCACCCCCGCCGACGAGACGCGGCTGACGCTGGACGGCTTCCTCGTCTTCGCCGACCCACCCAAGGCGGCGGCCCGCGAGTCGCTGGCTCGGCTGGCCGAACTGGGCATCGAGGTGAAGGTCGCCACCGGAGACAACGCCACGGTGGCCGAAAAGGTCTGTGCAGAACTCGGTTTGGCATCCAAGGGCACGGTGTCGGGTGCCGAG
Organism: Mycolicibacterium rhodesiae; assembly: GCF_002086695.1. Classification (GTDB taxonomy): domain Bacteria; phylum Actinomycetota; class Actinomycetes; order Mycobacteriales; family Mycobacteriaceae; genus Mycobacterium; species Mycobacterium rhodesiae. Next base: position 609,690 of record NZ_MVIH01000001.1, on the reverse strand, counting down.
TTGGCTGCCCTCGATGATGCCGGGTTCGAGGCTGCCGCCCGCACCGCGAACGTGTTCGCCCGAATCTCACCCGAGCAGAAAGCCCGACTCATCACGGTGCTCCGGCGAACCGGGCGTTCGGTGGGATTTCTCGGCGACGGCGTCAACGACGCGTTGGCACTGCATTCCGCCGACGTCGGGATCTCGGTCGACACCGCCACCGACGTCGCCAAGGACGCCGCGGACGTCGTGCTGCTGGAGAAGGACTTGGGGGTACTGGCCACCGGGGTGGCCGAGGGTCGCCGGATCTTCGCCAACACCATCAAGTACGTGCTGATGGGCACGTCGAGCAACTTCGGCAACATGTTCTCGGCGGCCGCCGCGTCGGCGGTCCTGACGTTCCTGCCCATGCTGCCCAGCCAAATCCTGCTGAACAACCTGCTGTACGACTCGTCTCAGCTGGCCATCCCCAGCGACCGGGTCGACGAAGAGCAGCTGCACGCACCGTCGCACTGGAACATCGCGTTCATCCGGCGATTCATGCTGACATTCGGGCCCATCAGTTCCTTGTTCGACTTCATGACCTTCGGGCTGATGCTGGGAGTGCTGCACGCGGGTCCCACCGAGTTCCGAACGGGGTGGTTCGTGGAGTCATTGGCCACCCAGACCCTGATCATCTTCGCGATCCGCACCCGCCGGGTGCCGTTCCTGCGCAGCCGGCCAGGTGGGCTGCTGTCCGCGGCGACGTTCACCGCGATCACCATCGGTGTCGTGCTCACCATCTCCCCGGTGGCCCACACTCTCGGCTTCACACCGCTGCCGTGGCAGTTCTACGGTGCGCTGGCCCTACTCACCGTCGCCTACCTGATTCTCGTGGAGATCACCAAGCGGGTGTTCTACGCCGAGCCGGTCCACCCGGCCGGTCCACCTGTTCGTGTCCGCGGCCGCGACCACCGAATCGGCCGCCGGGCTGCACGTTTCAGCCATGGCGGGCGGCTCGGACAGCCGGGCTGAGTGCGCCGGACCGATGCGCCTTTTGGTGTTGGTTCGGTAAAGATTGGCTCAAGACCAGAACCCGACGCGGTGGCACGGCACGATGAAGGTCATGGACCCCAGATCGCAGGCCGCGGCGCACGACGCTGACCTGGGTTATCGCGCGTTGGTGGTGGACGACGAGAAGCCGCTGGCCGAGGTCGTTGCCAGTTATCTCGAACGCGAGCATTTCGAGGTCACGGTGTGTCTGTCCGGGCTCGAGGCGCTGGACGTGGCACGACAGGTCGACCCGGACGTGGTGGTGCTCGACCTCGGCTTGCCGGGCATCGACGGTGTCGAAGTGTGCAGGCAGTTGCGGACGTTCTCCGACGCCTACGTGGTGATGCTGACCGCCCGTGACAGTGAGGTCGACACCATCGTCGGGCTGTCGGTCGGAGCCGACGACTACGTGACCAAACCGTTCAGCCCCCGGGAGCTGGTTGCCAGGATCCGGGCGATGTTGCGCAGACCGCGCTCGGTGACCACGCCGGTCGCACCCGCCGGCGAACCGCACACCGAATTGCCGCCGCGGGTGTTCGGCCAACTCTCCATCGACGTTGCCAGTCGTCAGGTATTCGTCGGCACAGAGCCGATCTCGTTGACCCGCACCGAGTTCGACATACTGGCCGCGCTGTCCTCCCGGCCCGGTGTGGTCTGGACCCGTCGCCACCTGATCGACGAGGTCTGGGGTGAACCGTGGGTGGGTAACGACCACCTTGTCGACGTCCACGTGGGGCACCTGCGGCGCAAACTCGGCGACAATCCCGCCGAACCGAAGTTCGTGTTGACCGTGCGGGGCGTCGGCTACCGGATGGGAGCCGGGCAGTGACCGTCCTCAGGCGTCCTCGATAAGAGTCAGCGCCAACCGTGGACAGCGGGCAACGGCGCGGCGCGCGTACTTCACCACCGGCCCGGGCACCGACGGTTCCCGAGAATGATCACGGCTGAGCGGATATCCCCAATCGTCACGGCTCAGCAGCTGAGGCAGCAGCTCGCTGCACAACCCTCGTCCGTCGCAGCGTGTCCAATCGATGTGCAGCCGCGGGGTTGTCACCTGCGTCGCGTTCTTCGTCATCTCCGCCCACCTGGATGTTCTGCCGGCCAGCCGCCGAGCGTGTGCACGATCCCATCGCTGTCCACCAGCCGAGCGGGCAGCCCTTGAGCCCGGATCCAGTCGACCGCGCGCCAGCCGCGGATCACCGCAGCGGTGCTGACGGTGTTGGCCGCCAGACAGCTGGCAGCGACGACGCTGACCGTCCGCCACACCGGTTCCGCCGGCCAACCGGACCGCGGATCGACGATGTGGTGTAACGCCCGCTGCCCACGTCGCCATCGGCGGCGCAGCGTGCTCGACGTAGCCAACGCCACGCCAGGCGACAGCGCGACCATCGTCGCCGGTTCGTCGTCACCGTCGCAGACCAGCACCTGCCACCCCTCGTCGGGAGCATCCCCGGCCGTCGCGATGTCACCGCCGAGATTCACCAACACGCCCGCACCGGTGACCCGATGCGCCCGCGCCGCGCAGCGATCAGCGGCGACCGCCTTGGCCGTCGACCCCAGGTCGAGTACCACCCCGCGCGGCACCGCGGCTATCCGCCCGTGCAGGCTGATCATCGACCAGTCGGCCGCTTGGCTGACCGACATCGCCAGCGGCACAGACGAATCCATGGCGGCGATGTCGCGGTCGTAACCGAGATCGATCAGCCGAGCGCCAACTGTCGGGTCGACGTCACCGTCGGTCTGCTGTGCCGCCAGCAGTGCGGCGCCGAGCAGTTCGGCGAGGAGTTCACTGACCTCGGTAGGCCGGCCACACCGCATGAGGCCGTTGATCTCCGAATCGGGGTTGAATCGTGAGGCGGCGGCGTCGATGGCATCGAGTTCGGCGTCCACCGCACGCCGCGCAGCGGCAAGTGCGTCGGGGTCTGTGACGATGATCTGCATATCCATCGTCCAGCGCTGCCAATGGCTTTCCGCGGTCGGCGACAACCTGCGCGCAGCCGGCATCTCCGCTACCGCGCCCGACGCGGCGTTGGGTGTCGCAGAACCGGGTGAGTCCATGACTGCATGCTCACAGCCAGTTTTTTGAATCCTCGAAGAATTGGGCCTGTACCCGCAGGCAACGTTGGCCCCCATGCTGTGGTGCTGACAGTAACCTGAACGAAGAGCGTGAGTTGTCTGGCAAATCGAGTCCGAATTTGCTTGAGAATCTGCGTATTTGGCGTCATCTCGCAGCTTCGGGTGTCGCGTCGGGTGCGCAGGGCCGGATGTTCTTTGTCCCCTCAAAGAATGCGACATGAATTTGTAACGCATGGTTTCGACCCGGTCACCTCTGGAACTGATGGTCGTCGCGACGGCATGCGGTCTGCGCAACGTGGCACGGCGACTCGGCACTCCCAAGCAAACGGTTCCACGCGCTGAAAGGGTGCTCCGGGCCGCGCTCCTCGTACCCGTATTCGCGACGTTGTCATTGCTGTTGCGCGGCTACGGCCGGCTGGGGCACCCCGTACAGCTGCCGGGACGCACCGGCTTCGACGCGACCCTGATGTGCCGGCTGCCCGATCTGATCGCCACCTACATCTGGGTGTTCCACGAGTGGGAGCCCGACCTCACCCGTTTCATCGCGAGCCGGCTCGGCGACGGCGACGTCTTCATCGACGTCGGCGCCAACATCGGCTACTACTCACTGCTCGCGGCAGGCCCGGTGGGCGCCCAGGGCGGCGTGGTCGCGGTCGAGGCATCGCCTGCGATGTTCGACGACCTGCACCAGAACGTGGATGCCAGCGGCCATTGCGATCGCATTCGTCAGGTGAACATGGCGGCGGCCGCGAAATCTGGGACGTTGACGGTGTATGCCGGTCCGCGCAACAACGCCGGAATGTCAACCACGTTGCCGTCGCGAGGTCTGCATGCCGAATCGACGATCGAAGCCAAGCCGCTCGAGGAGATCCTCACGTTCCGCGAGATCACCTCGGCGCGGCTGATCAAGATCGACGTCGAAGGCGCCGAACCCGATGTCCTGGCCGGGATGCGCAACATCATCGGCACGTTGCGGGACGACGCGGAGATCGTCGTCGAACTCTCGCCCCGATGGTGGCCCGACCGGCACCTCCGGCCGGTCGACGTCCTGCGCCCGTTCCTCGAGGCCGGTTTCAACGTGTACGAGATGACCAACAGCTACTCGGCCTGGCGATACCTGTGGCCCAACGACGTACGCGATGCGATCCGGCTGCGCGATCCGCTCACCGCCCGGGTTTCGCGGCTGGACCTGGTGCTCTCGCGCCATGACGGCGAACGGCTGGCGATCGACGCGCGCGCACCCCACTAGGCGACCGGGGCGGCCGGCAGCATGAGGGTGAAGGTCGCGCCCTGACCGGACGTCGACTCGACGGTTACCTCACCGCCGTGGGCGTGGGCGATCTCCCGCACCAGCGCCAACCCGATCCCGTACGACTGCCGATCGGTGCGCGTGGTGTGCTCGGTGCCGCGCGCGAACCGGGTGAACAGCGTGGCCATCGCGTCGGCATCGATGCCGACGCCGTCATCGGCGACCTCAGCTTTGATCGTCGAGCCGTGCCGGCTCAGACGGATGTCGACCACACCGCCGGAGTGCTCGTGACTCAGGGCGTTGTCCACCAGTGCGGTGAGCGCCCGGCGGAGGGCAGCACTGGATCCCACGATCTCGAACAGGCTTGTATCGCTTGGCTTTTCGTAGCACAGGTGGACGCCCAGCGCATGGGCGTACGGGGCCAGGCTCTGGTGGACGTCGGCTGCCACGGAGGCCAGGTCGACCCGATCGCGTCGCGACTCACCGGCCGTCATCGTCGCCGAAGCCAGCAGATCGTCGACGATGTCGCTGAGCGCCCGGGTGTCGGCCACCAGCGCGTCGGCGTCGGCGCGGACCACCTCAGGGTCCGCGGAACAGGCCCGTTGAGCCAGTATCTGGGCACGGGTGTGCAACACCGTCAGCGGCGCTCGCAATTCGTGCGATGCGTCCGCGACGAATCTGCGCTGCAACGCCAACGCCTGGGCCAGCGGACGCACCGACCGTCGGGTGAACAGCACCACCACCGCGATCGATGCCAGGATGCCTGCCAGTTCGGCGAAGGCCACCGACATGAGCAGACGGTTGCGGCCCGCGTGGTAGGGGGCCAGATCCATCATCGCCACCACCCGCCCCTCAGGCCGGTCCACGACGAACGTTCGGTAATGGCGCCCGCCGGTGTGCAGGTCACCGAAGCCCGCCGGTCCGGCCAGCAACGCCACACCGGGCTGGCCGCCATCACTGGTCGACACCGCACCGTCGTTCTCGCGCAATGCGAGTTCCATGTCGGGCGGCGGGTCGCCGGCGTCGTCAGCCGACATGGCCAACGTCCGCAACTCGGCGTCGATCTGCCGGTTCTGCGCACGCACATAGACCATGAACACCACCCCGCCCACCACCAGCAGAACCAGGGCAAGCGCGACCGATGCCTGAATCGCCGCAATGCGGCCGGCGCGCCGCACCACGGCCAGATCACCAGCCGGGGTCATTCGTACCCGAATCGGTAACCGGCGCCGTGCACCGTGCGGATCACCTGCTTGCCGAGTTTGCGCCGCAGATAGTGGACGTAGAGATCCACCGCTCCGCCGGACTCGACGCCCTCGAACACCAAGTCGAGCAGCTGCGCGCGGCTGTACACCCGTTTGGGTGCGGACATCAGCGTCGCCAGCAGCGAGGCTTCCCGCTCGGACAATTCCACCTCGGCGCCGTCCGTGTTCGGCCCCGACACCCGGCGGGTCACCCGGTCCAGACGCAGTCCGCCGGCCGCGACGACGGTGGCGGAGTTGTCGATTCGCCGCAGCAGAGCCCGAACCCGGGCAAGCAGCTCGGGAACTTCGAAGGGCTTGACCAGATAGTCCTGAGCGCCCGCGTCAAGGCCTTCCACCCGATCATCCACCGCTCCGCGCGCCGTCAGGATCAACGCAGGCGTCGCAACCCCTTTCGACCTGAGCAGCGCAATCAGATCCGCGCCGTCCATCACCGGCAATCCGCGGTCCACGATCAAAGCGTCGTAATCCCCCCTCAGCCCGCGGTGCAACCCCTGCTGTCCGTCGTATGCGGTGTCGACGCGGTACCCCTCCTCGGTCAGCAGCGCCGCCAGCATCGCACTGAGCGCGTGATCGTCCTCGACGACCAGAACGGCGGGGGCGACGCTCGGCATGGGCACTCAACGAGCGTGCCACGCAACACGACTCGTCGCCGCCGAACACACGTTCTTTCAGCGCCCAAAGAAGGTGACCTTGTCCTCTTAACGCAGGGTCCGGATGTCATGAGGATGACGGGAAGAAAGGTCGAGGAGGGCGTGTGATCGCAAATGCCGTGCCCGCTGGCGGACGATCCGGGGCAGGCCCGTGAGCGGTGCCGAAAGCGCACACCGGCCGTTGTGGCTGCGGATCCGGCCGCTGGTCGAGCCGGTTCTGTTAACCCTCACGGTGACGGCTCTGCTCCTGGGCGGCCTCGCCTGGCTCATCGGCCGGCGCGGGATCGCCGACGGAATCTGGGCCGCGGGAACACTGTCCGCTGTGGTTCCCGCGCTGGTCTGGGTTGTCCTCTCGCTGTGTCGGGGCCGGGCCGGGGTCGATCTGCTGGCGGTGCTCTCCCTGGTCGGAACCCTCTGGGTGGGCGAGTATGTGGCCGGCGCCCTGATCGCAGTGATGCTGTCCACCGGCCGCTTCCTGGATGCCGCCGCGCAACGCCGAGCATCGAAGGATCTTCGGGCCCTACTCGAGCATGCGCCGCGGTTCGCACGACGCAAGGCCGGCGACGCAGTCACGGTCATCCCACTGGCGGACGTCGCGGTCGGTGACGTGCTGGTCGTCGGTCCCGGCGAGGTGGTTCCCGTGGATGGCCGAATCGAGGGCGCCGAGGCGATTCTCGACGAGTCGGTCCTGACCGGTGAGCCCCTGCAAGTCGAACGTGCGATCGGTGACCCGGTCCGCAGCGGTGTGGTCAATGCCGCCACAGCCTTCGACATCCGCGCGACGGCCACCGCCGCGAACAGCACCTACGCCGGCATCGTGCGACTGGCCGAGCAGGCCGGCTCCGAGAGCGCCCCGATCGTTCGGCTGGCCGACCGCTATGCCGCCGCGTTTCTTCCGGTCGCGCTGGTGGTGGCGGCCGCCGCGGGACTGGCCAGCGGATCATGGGTCCGTGCGGTGGCGGTGCTCGTGGTGGCGACCCCGTGCCCCCTGCTGCTGGCCGCGCCGGTGGCGATCGTGTCGGGGTTGTCGCGCGCATCGCGCCACGGTGTCGTCGTCCGCAGCGGCGGCGCGCTCGAAAACCTCGGGCATGCACAAACATTGGTGATGGACAAGACCGGTACGCTCACCGCCGGCCGTCCTGTCGTGGTCGATGTCCTCCCTGCACCCGCCTACGACCGCAGGGAGGTTCTGCGCCTCGCCGCGTCCGTCGACCAGATGTCCCCCCACGTGCTGGCCGAGGCGATCGTCACCGAAGCACTCGCACAGGGGATATCGCTGTCGTTGCCTGTCAACATGATCGAGCAACCCGGGCGAGGGGTCGCGGCCACGGTCGATGGTGCGCAGGTTTCGGTCGGCAAACTCTCCATCGCTGTCCCGGAAGCGGGGTGGGCGCGCGCGGCGGTCAATCGCGCGAGCCTGGACACCGCCGCGATCGCATGGGTCGAAGTCGACGATGCTGTGATCGGCGCGGTACTGCTGCGAGATCCCCTGCGCCGCAGCGCGCCTCGAACCATGCGCCGGCTACGCGCGGCGGGCTTCACGCGACTCGTCATGCTGACCGGCGACCGGGCCGCGCCGGCCCGGGAGGTGGGAACTGTCCTCGGTTTGGACGAGGTGTACGCAGACCAGAGCCCGGCGGACAAGGTGGCCGCCGTGCGCGCCGAACGAGAAAAGGCGGTGACCGTCATGGTGGGTGACGGCGTCAACGACGCCCCCGCCCTGGCCGCGGCCACAGTCGGTGTCGCAATCGGCGCACGCGGCGCCACCGCGTCTTCAGAGGCCGCCGATATCGTGTTGACCACGGATCGGCTGGACCGCCTGGCCGACGCGATGGATATCGCCCGCTGGTCCCGGCACATCGCGGTGCAGAGCGCCGTCGTCGGAATGACCCTGTCGTTGCTCGCGATGGGCGTCGCCGCATTCGGTTGGCTACCGCCCGCGGCGGGAGCGCTCCTGCAGGAGGGCATCGACGTCGCTGTGATCCTGAATGCGCTACGTGCACTTCGCGGTAACCCGGCGGTAGGCGTTGTGCTGCCGCACGAGACCGAGGCTCTGTTGCTCCGATTCGCCGCAGAACACGACATCCTGCGCGACGCACTCTCGCAGCTGCGTGATGCCGCGTCCCAACTCGACAGCCACCGCGACGACTCGGCGATCGAAGCGCTCGACCGTGCGCATCGGTTCCTCACCGACCAGTTGCTACCGCACGAGGATGCCGAGCAGAACGACCTCTACCCGGCATTGGCCGCTCCCCTGGGCAGCGCCGAAGCAACCGCCACCATGAGCAGGACCCATGCCGAGATTCATCGACTGACCGACCGGATCGGCAACCATCTCGAGCTGGCGCGAAACGCCGAAGCCGTCCAGTTCGACCAGCTCGACGACCTTCGCGCCTGCCTCTACGGCCTGCACGCGTTGCTGCGTCTGCACTTCCTGCAAGAGGAAGAGAACTATTTCACCCTCACCGACGCTGAGGACACCGCGGCGACGCGGACAGCGGACCAGATACCACCAACTCGATGACGTTGGACCCTCACGTGGTCACGGCAACGGCAATAGCGTTGACGGGACGTGATATTGCGGGAGGTCCAACGGTGTTGACGATCCGATCCGAAGTAACAGTTCCGGGGTTGACCGCAGCCGAGGTCACCACCTTTCTGTCCGACTGGAGCGATGCGACGTACCAGAAGTGGTGGCCCGGCGTACACCTGCACCTGCACCCCGTCACCGCAGGACGGTCCGGCCACCTGGGCGATGAGGTCGTCATGGACGAGTTCATCGGCACCCGTCGACTCCGCATGACGGCGGTGGTCGTCGAGGCCGTACCCGGCCGAAAGATCGTGTGGCAGATGAAGAAAGGCGTCCGGCTTCCGGCCTGGCTGACGATCGAGGTCACGGATCGCAGTGGCGGTGTGGATGTTCGCCACACGATTACGGCCGGATGGACGGGACCGGGGCGCCTGCTCGATCCGCTTCTGCGGATGTACTTGTCGCCGGGCTTCGCCACGGCGATGGACCAGCACGTGCACACCGAATTCCCGTTGATACGTGACCGGCTGCACCCGGCCGCACAAGTCATACCGATCGAGCACAGGAGTCAACCATGAACCGCGAAGCGTGCAAGTTCTTTTCGGGATCGTTCGCCGCCTTGGGCTACGCCCACGCCGCCTATGCGGTGGCGACCTCCCGCGGAATCATCAACGAACCCGTCTTCCTCGGACGACGCTGGGGGGTGGGCTTCATGTGGTCAGAAGCGGCGATATACACCGCGCTTGCCGTGGCACTGGGGTATGCGGGGTGGGGGGCTGGAGGCCACGAGCACCAGCGAAGCATCCCGGGCAGTGCACCCGCGGCCGTCACCGAAGTAGTCAGCCCGACATCCGGACCGTGACTGTGATGCGGGGGGCTTCGCCGTGAACGTCCAGCAGTTGGAGCCGTTCCTGGTGGCGCTGGCCATCGGAATGTTGCTCGGCTTCGAGCGTGAACGTAGCCACAACCGCCGACTGCCGGCCGGTTCCCGATCGTTCGCGTTGCTGTCGCTGGCCGGCGCGGTCGCGGCGAGCTTCAACACATGGGCTGTCATAGCCGGGATGGTCTGCGTTGCAGCACTTTTCACCCTGGCTTATCTCCGCACCAGCCGCGACGATCCGGGTACCACCACCGAGATAGCCGCTGTCGTGGCGTACCTGCTCGGCGCGCTGGCCTACACCCGGCCGGCAGTGGCCGTCGCACTGGCGGTGATAGTGACGCTGCTGCTGGTGTCGAAAACCCGGATCCATCGGTTCGCCCGTGAGATCGTCAGCGAGATCGAACTCGAGGACGCGATCAAGTTCTTCGTGGTCGCGTTCGTGATCCTGCCCCTGCTACCAAATCGGCAGATCGGGCCCTACGGGGTTCTCAACCCGTCGAAGGTGTGGCTGCTTGTCGTGTTGCTGACCGGCATCGGCTGGGTCGGCTACATCGGCGTTCGCGCCCTGGGACCCCAGCGCGGCCTGCTCGTCACCGGCCTGGCCGGTGGCTTCGTGTCGGCAAGCGCCACGACGGCATCCATGGGCCGGGCCAGCCGCACCGACGCCGGCGTACGCGCGCCGCTGGCAGGCGCACTGCTGGCCAGCGGCGCCACCTTTGCCCAACTTCTCCTGGTGATCGGCCTGGTCGACATCGACGTGCTGCGCAGACTGTGGCTTCCCGTCGCCGCGGGAGCCGTCGTCCTCATCGCCGTAGCGCTGATGGTGTACCGAAGCGCGGCGCAGGACCGCAGCCCGGACCCCGCCGAGGACGCGGCGTCCACCCCGGCCACCCGGCCGTTCGCGCTGCGACCCGCTCTTATCCTCGCCGCGGTACTGACCGTCGCCCTGCTTGTCGGACGTTGGGGTGCAGAGGTATTGGGGCCGCAGGGCGCGGTGCTTGCCGCGTTCGCAGCCGGGCTCGCCGACGCACACGCCGGTTCGGTCGCGGCGGCAAGCCTGGCCGCCAAAGGCGACATCAGCGTCGACACCGCATTGATCGCGATCGCCGCCGCGCTCGGATCCAATTTGCTGGTGAAGGTCGTGCTGGCCTTCACCGCTGGAGGGCGCCGATTCGGACTGGGGTTCATCGCCGGAATGGCCGGCCCCACGGTGGTGTTCGGCGCGGCGCTGGCCGCCGCGATCGTCTTCGGCTGAGCGCTCAACGACGAACGGCGGGACCGGCCAAGTCGACGCTGCTCTCTCAACGCTTTCGGCTGCTAGCGCCGGGCCCGCCTACGCCAGGTGTAGCAGCCCAATCTGTCGCCCGTCGCCCGACCAACGCTACGCCCACCTCCGGAAATAACTAGCGTCGGTGTCAAATCTTCGCGAATTGGCCTCCGGCCTATCACTTAGTGGTGCCCGCCCGGCGACCGAACCTGTTGTCCCGCGGGCAGCCCGACAGGCAGGACCGGGTCTGTCATCAGTCCGTTGGGGTGAGGAGGCGGTAGTGCGTTCTTCACTGTGTTGATCGCGTGGCCGCCTCAGCGCTTGGTGCCACCTGCCGAACTGACGACGGTATCGGCCGGGGCGGGATGGTCATCGGGTGACTTGCCGACGTGGGATTCCGTGCGCATTCGGTCGATCATGTGCGGGTAGTGCAGCTCGAAAGCCGGACGCTCCGAACGGATCCGGGGCAACTCGGTGAAGTTGTGCCGCGGCGGCGGGCACGAGGTGGCCCACTCCAGCGAGTTGCCATAACCCCACGGATCGTCGACCGTGACGACCTCACCGTAGCGCCAGCTGCGAAAGACGTTCCAGACAAACGGGATGATCGACACACCGAGAATGAACGCGCCGATCGTCGACACGATGTTCAACGTCTCGAAGCCGTCCGACGGCAGATAGTCGGCGTAGCGGCGCGGCATGCCCTCGTCACCGAGCCAGTGCTGCACCAGGAACGTGGTGTGGAAGCCGATGAACGTCAGCCAGAAGTGCACCTTGCCCAGCCGCTCGTCGAGCAGGCGGCCGGTCATCTTCGGGAACCAGAAGTAGATTCCGGCGTAGGAGGCGAACACGATCGTGCCGAACAGCACGTAGTGGAAGTGCGCAACCACGAAATACGTGTCGCTGACGTGGAAGTCCAGCGGCGGGCTCGCCAGCAGCACCCCGGACAGACCACCGAGCAGGAACGTCACCAGGAAGCCGATCGAGAACAGCATCGGCGTCTCGAACGTCAGCCGGCCCTTCCACATCGTGCCGATCCAGTTGACGAACTTGATACCGGTCGGCACCGCGATCAGGAACGTCATGAACGAGAAGAACGGCAACAACACAGCACCGGTTGCGAACATGTGATGGGCCCACACCGTCACCGACAACACAGTGATCGACCAGGTCGCCAGGACAAGGCCGTTATAGCCGAAGACCGGTTTGCGGGCGAACACCGGATAGATTTCGGTCACGATGCCGAAGAACGGCAACGCCACGATGTAGACCTCGGGGTGGCCGAAAAACCAGAACAAATGCTGCCAGAGGATTGCGCCGCCGTTGCCCGGGTCATAGATATGCGCACCCAGGTGGCGATCAGCAGCCAACCCGAACAGGGCCGCGGTCAGGATGGGGAACGCGACCAGGATCAGCACGCTGGTGGCCAGGATGTTCCAGGTGAAGATCGGCATCCGGAACATCGTCATGCCGGGGCAGCGCATGCAGACCACCGTGGTGATCATGTTGACCGCACCCAAGATCGTGCCGAGTCCGGAGGCGATGAGCCCGAAGGTCCACAAGTCACCGCCGACTCCCGGCGCATGCACCGCATCGCTCAGTGGTGTGTACGCCGTCCAGCCGAAGTCGGCGGCTCCGCCCGGAACAATGAACCCACTCAGCACAATCAAACCGCCGAAAGCGAACAGCCAGAACGACAATGCGTTCAACCGCGGGAACGCGACATCAGGGGCACCGATCTGCAGCGGCAGCACCACGTTGGCGAAACCGAACACGATCGGCGTCGCATACAGCAGCAGCATCACTGTGCCGTGGATCGTGAACAGCTGGTTGTACTGCTCATTGGACAGGAACTGCAGCCCCGGAACGGCGAGTTCGCTGCGCATCAGAAGCGCCATCAGGCCGCCCGCCAGGAAGAAGGCGAACGACGTGACCAGATACATCTGGCCGATCCGTTTCGGGTCTGTGGTGGCGATCAGATCCACGAGCGCTGCGCCCAGCGGACGGGAGCGCGGCGGGAAAGGACGGGTCGCGGCGTGGGGTCGAGATGCTGACAGCGTCATGACGGCACGGACTGAGCTTGTTGGGAGAGTCGCTCCCGCTGTGGGACGACGGTGTACTTGGGATCGTGTGCCGAGGCAACCCCGGCATAGAAGATCGCGAACCGAGTGCACGCCGACCCGGCGAGTGCTGCCGCACCGGCCAGTGCGGCCGCCCGCCTCGAGCGCCGGCCGGCCGCGGCGGCGGTGACCGCTCCGACGAGAGTGAGTGCTCGGGCCGCGCGGTGCAGGCGCCCCGCCGTTCCGCTGTGCAGCGCTTCAGCGCTCAAACCCATACTGCGTTGCATGATCTCGATCGCGGTGAGTTCGGCGACCGAGCCGATGATCACCGCCCGTCGGGCCGGGGCTGCTTCGCGCAGCGGGGCGGCCACCATCCCCAGCCCGCCCGCGGCCGCGGCCGCCGAGCCGACAAACACGAACGGCATCTCACGGTGACCCTCGTGCCACGCCGGCACCGCGGTATCGGCGATCAGCGCCGCGGTGTAGGACGCCACCGCGGGGCCGAGCAGTCCGGCGCCCAAGGTGGCAACACGGCCGCTGCGCGGGAAGAGCCCGGTGACCGCGCACGCCGCCGCAATCCCCGCCTGCGGCCCGTAAGCCGTCAACACCCAGGATCCGACGCTCATCGGTGAACTCGGTTTGAAGACCCGGAGCATGTTGGCAAACCGAGCCGGCCGTCCCAGATCATGGACCAACGCCACGAGTGAGGTCAGAATTGCCAGCAGCGCACCGATTTTCGCCGGTAGCGCAAGCCCCCGGCGCCCGGTCAACTCGGCTCCCGCGGCCAGCACCGAAGACCCACCGGCCAGTCCGCCAAGGAACAGATAGCCGGCGATGTCCAACGGCGACCAGGTGGGACCGTTGAGAATCGGTCTGCCGTAATAGGATTCGAACTTCACATCGGGAACCAGTGCGCGCTCGCCGCGACGGCTTCGCCGCCCGCGGCCCGGAACTCGCCCGCGCGCACCGGTCACCGCATCGCGATCCGGCGGATCGGTGTAGCCGTGGCGGACATCGGTTCCGTCGCTGGGGCTCATCGCCTACCACCCAGGAACGTCGCGCCCAGCGCCGCCAGCATCCCCACCGCCGCGATCCCGACGTTGCGCCACATGCCGGGCAGCGCACGCGTCGTGACCACCGGATCCGGCGGCAGGCCATACACTTCCGGTTCGTCGAGCAACAGGAAGAAGGCCCCGGCCCCGCCGACGCCGTCATCCGGATCTTCGCCATAGAGCCGGGCGTCGGCGACCCCGGCGGTGTGCAGCTGCTCGAGTCGCCGCTGGGCGCGCCCCCTGAGCTCGGAGAGCTCACCGAATTGGATCGAATCGGTCGGACAGGTCTTGGCACAGGCCGGTTCCAAGCCGTCACCGATGCGGTCGTAACACATCGTGCACTTCCACACCCGTCCGTCGTCGGCGCGCTGGTCGATCACCCCGTACGGGCAGGCCGAAACGCAGTAACCACATCCGTTGCAGACGTCTTCCTGCACCACCACGGTGCCGAACTCGGTGCGGAACAGCGCGCCGGTGGGACACACATCCAAGCAACCGGCGTGGGTGCAGTGCTTGCAGACATCCGACGACATCAGCCAGCGGAACGCGCCCGGCTCCGACGTGGATGTCTGCCCGGGCCGTTCCAGCCCGGGCATGCCGAGGTCCACTCGGTCGGCAGTCTGCTGGTTCCCCAACGGTTTGCGTTGCTCGATGAACGCGACATGGCGCCAGGTGTCCGCACCGAGACCGACGCTGTTGTCGTACGACATCCCGGTGAAGTCCAGACCGTCGTCGGGCACGTGGTTCCATTCCTTACACGCCACCTCACAGGCCTTGCAGCCGATGCACACCGAGGTGTCGGTGAAGAACCCATACCGCGGGGTCGTCTCGGGATATCCACCGTCTCCTGGCGGATCCCCTTGGGCGAGCATCGCTTTGATGTCCACGTGGCTCATACCTCCGTTCCTGTCAGGTCGGTGATCCCGGCTCGGCGCTGGTAGTCGGCGACCAGCGCGTCGGCGTCCGGCCCGCGTGGCCGCCGCCCCGGACGGATGTCGGCGGTGAATGCCTTGACCTCCTGGATGTGCGAACTCGGATCGAGCACGATCGCCGATAGTTCGTTGGCGGCGTCCCCGCTGCTGACACCGTTGGGCCCCCAGTGGTAGGGCAGGCCGATCTGGTGGACCACTCGCTCGCCCAAGCGAAGCGGCGCGATCCGGTCGGTGACCAGAACGCGGGTTTCGATGACTCCGCGAGGACTGACCAGCGTGGCCCAACCCCCATTGCGCAGTCCACGCTCGGCGGCCAACTCCGGGGATATCTCGCAGAACATCTCCGGTTGCAGTTCGGCCAGGTACGGCGACCACCGCGACATGCCGCCGGCAGTGAAGTGTTCGGTCAACCGGTAGGTGGTCACCACGTACGGGTAGACCCGTGCACCGTCGGCCTCGGGGCCGGGCGTATAGCGATTACGCTTGTCAGGAAACGTCATTCGGGCCGGATTGCGCTGTTGATCGTAGAGCGCGTTGGCCACCGGGGAATCCTGCGGCTCGTAGTGCGCGGGCAGCGGGCCGTCGACCACCCCGGCCGGGGTGTACAACCAGGCCTTGCCGTCGGCCTGCATGATGAACGGATCGATGCCCGATAACGCCTCGATCCCGCCGGCGCCCTCGGGCGGCCGGTAGTCGGGCGACTTGTCGACCTCGAAGTCCGGGACGTCGTACCCGGTCCACTTGCCCGCCGCGCCGTCCCACCAGACCAGCTTTTTGCGTTCGCTCCACGGCGTGCCGTCGGGAGCCGCCGACGCACGGTTGTACAGCACCCGCCGGTTCGCCGGCCACGCCCATCCCCACTCCGGCGCTATCCAGTTCTGCTCGGTGTGCGGCTTGCGTCGCGCCGCCTGGTTTACGCCATCGGCGTATACCCCGCAGTAGATCCAGCACCCGCACCGAGTGCTGCCGTCGTTGCGCAACTGCGTGTAGGCATTCAGCGGCCTGCCGTCGCCGTCGAACCCGTTGATCTCGGCGAGCACAGCGTCGGCGTCCGGTTCCTCCAGCGCGCCGATCGTCGGGTAGTCCCAGGCGAGGTCCACAATCGGCCGATCGCGGGAATCGGTTGACCCGGCCAGCCTTTGGCGGATGATCCGGCCCAGGTGATACATGAACCAGAGGTCGCTGCGCGCGTCACCGGCCGGCTCGACAGCTTGTTCGTGCCACTGCAGCATGCGATTGGTGTTGGTGAAGCTGCCTGACTTCTCGGTGTGCGCCGCGGCCGGGAAGAAGAACACCTCAGTGGCCACGTCCTCGGTGCGCAGTTCGCCGGATTCGATCTCCGGACCGTCCTTCCACCACGTGGCGCTCTCGATCAGCGAGAAGTCCCGCACCACAAGCCATTCCAGATTGGCCATCCCCAACCGCTGCATCTTTGCGTTCGCCGAGCCGACCGCTGGGTTCTCGCCGAGCAGGAAGTAGCCCTTACACCGCCCGGCAAGTTGTTCGAAGACCGTGTCGTACGTGCTGTGCGACCCCGTCAACCGTGGCAGGTACTCAAAGCAGAAATCGTTGTCCTCCGTGGCCGCATCACCCCACCACGACTTCAGCAGGCTGACGAAATAGGAGTCCATCTGCGACCAGAACCCCTTGCGGGCGGCGTCGGCGGCGATGAAATCGGTCCGGTTCTGCTGGTGCTCGGCGTACGGCATCGGCAGGTATCCCGGCAGCAGATTGAAAAGCGTTGGGATGTCACTGGATCCCTGAATGCTGGCATGCCCCCGCAGGGCCTGGATGCCACCGCCGGGCCGGCCCATGTTGCCCAGCAGCAGCTGCAGGATGCAGGCCGTTCGGATGTATTGCGACCCCGTGCTGTGCTGGGTCCAGCCGACGGCGTAGACGAATTCGCTGGTACGTTCCGGCCCGGAATTCTGGGTCAGCGCATCGCAGACCTTCGCGAACACGTCCGGAGCGATCCCGCATACGTCGGCGACCATCTCCGGGGTGTAGCGGGCGTAGTGCCGTTTGAGGATCTGCAGAACGCAGCGCGGGTGCTGAAGACTTTCGTCGCGGGCAGGGGTGCCCTCCATGGCGGCCCCACCCGACCCGTGCTGCTCGCCTCGCCCGCTGGACCGCACATCATCGCCACCGGCGTGACCCCGCTGACCTGATGCCGCAGCCACCGACACGCCCTCGTACTGCCAGTCGGCGGAATCGTAGTGGCGGCTGTCGGAATCGAATCCACCGAACAAGCCGTCGAGATCCTCGGTGTCGGCGAACTCCTCGTCGACAATGGTTGCCGCATTGGTGTAGTTCACTACGAATTCCCGAAAGTACTTCTCCTGCGTCAGAACGTGATTGATGATGCCGCCGAGAAACGCGATGTCGGATCCGGCGCGGATCGGTACATGCAGATCGGCCAGCGCGCTGGTTCGGGTGAACCGCGGATCGACGTGAATCACCACTGCGCCGCGAGCCTTGGCCTCCATCACCCATTGGAAGCCGACGGGATGGCACTCGGCGAAATTGGATCCTTCGATCACGATGCAGTCGGCGTGCGGAAGGTCTTGCAGGAAGGTGGTGGCACCGCCCCGGCCGAACGAACTTCCCAGCCCGACCACCGTGGAGCTGTGGCACACCCGCGCCTGGTTCTCGATCTGGATCACCCCGAGCGCGGTGAGCAACTTCTTGATGAGGTAGTTCTCCTCGTTGTCCAACGTTGCCCCACCCAGGCTGGCGATGCCCATGGTGCGCGCGGTGCGTGCGCCGTCGACCTCCTCCTGCCAGGTCTCGTCCCGAGTGGCCAGCACCCGGTCCACGAC
The DNA here is from genome assembly GCF_002086695.1 of Mycolicibacterium rhodesiae. Lineage (GTDB taxonomy): Bacteria > Actinomycetota > Actinomycetes > Mycobacteriales > Mycobacteriaceae > Mycobacterium > Mycobacterium rhodesiae. Next base: position 591,902 of record NZ_MVIH01000001.1, on the reverse strand, counting down.
CATCTCCATAGCGGTGTCCAAATCGAGGACCTGCCAATCGGCGGCGTGCGGCGCGCGGTAGAGCACCTGGTGCAGGCGGGCCGAACCGGTGGTCAGCTGTAGGCTCGCCGCCCCCTTCGGGCACAGCCGGCCACGGCTGACCGGACTGTCCGGATTGCCTTCGATCGCCACGACCTTGTCATCACGGACGTAGACGTGCTGGGCGCATCCGACGGCGCAGTACGGACACACCGAGCTGACCACGCGGTCCGCGGTGTTGGTCCGCGCCTGCAGGGCGGCCGACTTGCGGGACTGGACCGATGCGGCCTTACCCATCGGGTCCGATCCGGTGAGCTGCCGGTATACCGGCCAATCTTCGATCCAGCGCCGCACGCCCACGAAGCCCTCCATTCGCCCCAGCCATCCCGGTGGGGCGGACGTACCCGCGGCCAAAGCGATCAAACGCGGGAGGGATGGTTTCCCAGGAAACAGGCAGAGTCAGCCCGGTCAGCCGAATACGAAGTAGCGCAACCACACGTAGGGCACCGCGACCCCGACCGTCAACGCGGTCACCACTGCGCCTTTGCGGGTGAACTCCCAGAAGCTGATCGGGTATCCCTCCCTGGCTGCGATACCCAGCATCACGACGTTCGCACTTGCACCGACGGCGGTGAGGTTGCCACCGAAGTCCGCTCCGATCGCCAGCGACCACCACAGGGCCTGGCCGTGCACGGGATTGGCCACGGTCGCTGCGAGATCGGCGACCACCGGGCTCATCGTCGCGACGTACGGGATGTTGTCGATCACGCCCGACAACAGTGCCGAGACCAGCAGTATCGCCATCGCTGCCAACAACGGACTACCGCCCGTTGCCGCCCCGGCGAGTTCCGCCACTTTTCCGATCACCCCGGTCTTGACCAGCGCACCCACCAGAATGAACAGGCCTGCGAAGAACAACAGCGTGTCCCACTCGACGCTGCCCAGGTAATGCCTGCGCTCGACACCGGAGATGAGGATCAGAACCCCGGCCCCCAGCAGTGCGACCACGGACGGCTCGACGTGAATCACCGAGTGCCCGATGAACGCGGCGAAGACCGCGCCGAGTACCACGCCGCATTTGACCAGTAGGCGCACATCCCGGATCGCCTCCCGCTCGTCGAGCGACATCACCTCGGCGACCCGATCGGCTTCGACGGCAAACGAACCGCGGAACAATACCGGCAGTGCCGCCAGGAACACCGCGAGCGCTATCACCACCAACGGGGTCACGTGGACCAGGAAGTCGTTGAACGACAGGCCCGCTCGGCTACCGATGATGATGTTTGGTGGATCGCCGATCAGAGTCGCGGTGCCGCCGATGTTGGACGCGAACACTTCGGCGAGCAGGAACGGTACGGGGTTGATGGCCAACCGATCACAGACCAGGAGCGTCACCGGCGCGATCAGCAGGACAGTGGTGACGTTGTCGAGCAAGGCCGACGCGACAGCGGTGATCAAGGCCAGCAGGATCATCACCCGCAGTGGAGATCCCTTGGCCCGCTTGGCTGCCCAAATCGCGGTGTACTCGAAGACACCGGTCTGCCGTAGAACGCCGACGATCACCATCATGCCCAGCAGCAGAAAGATGACGTCCCAGTCGATCCCGGTCTCACGTGAATAGAAAATGTCATCGGAACCGACGGTCCCGATGGCCACGACCACGGCGGCTCCCCCGAGAGCCGCTTTGACTTTGTTGATCCGCTCGGTCGCGATCAGCAGATACGCAACGGCGAAGACGGCAAGGGCGACGACGGCCACGGTTATCGCGTGCCTGTCGAGCTCAGTGGATCCCCAGCGCGACTTCCAACAATCGCGATGCGGTGATGACACCGACGAGTTGCTTGCCGGTCATCACCGCCACCAGCGGCGAGTGATCCCGGGCCATGATCGCGGCGACCTCCACGATCGTGTCGTCGGCATCGACCGTCGGCATGCGCGGAGCCGACTTGGGCAGCACCTGTTGAACCGATTTGCCCCCCAGTTTGTCCGCGATCCGGTCGGCCGCTTGTTCGCCAAGTACACCAGCCAGCGAGGGGTCGTCCTGGATGTAGGCCGGAACCAGCAGGCGCACGACTTGCGACGCCGGAAGGATCGTCAGCGGGATGCCCTGCGCGTCGGTGACAACCAAACCGGGCAGTCGCTGTTCGGCCATCAAGCGCACTGCGTCCAGGGCAGCGGAATCCAATGCGACGACCGGGAATTGTTCGGCGATCTGCTGTGCGCGCACACGAGAACGGTACGTCCTCGGCCGCCGCCGGGGCGCCAGTCACGCGGACTCCGGCGCTCTGCGGTCGGCAGCCGCGGGCTCACCGGGCTCGGGCCGACCGGCCGGCAGATTGTCGGGCGGCTCGACGCGGAGCAATTTGGCCACCGGGACGTCGGTGGAGGAATGCAGCACGATCGACAGCGCGATTGTCACCGCGACGAGGTCGAAGACAAGCTGGTTGTCGGGGATGCCCGACTGCAGAGCGAGCAGCCCGTACACCACCGACGCGAACCCTTTGGGGCCGAACCAGGCCGCCGTGAGCCGCTCGCGCCGCGGCATCTTCGTGCGCACCAGCGAAACCAGCAGTGACACCGGGCGAATCACCACAATCGCCACCACCGCCAGCAGCCAGCCCTGCCATCCCAGGTGCGACAGCCTTTCCGGCGTGATCAGCGCTCCGAAGACCAAGAGCGCCGCAAACTTCGTGAGCTCGGCCAACAAATCGCCGAAGGGTTCGAACCGCTCGGCAGTCACCGGGTCCAGCGTCGCCAAAGTCGAGCCTGCGGCAAACGCGGCCAAATAGGGATTGGCGTGGGTCAGGTGGCAGCCGGCGTAGACGACGACCGCGATGGCGACCGGCCCCAGCGGCTGCAGTCGCGGCTCGGCGGTGAGGACCTTGCTGCGCCAGGCCAGTGCCACCAGCGCGGCGATACCGAAGCCGAGGACCAGGCCCAGCGCGAGCTCCTCGAGAACCTTGGTCCAGTGCGAGCTCTCGTGTTTGGCAGTGGCGAGGAAGATCAGCACGAACGGCAGCGCCAGCCCGTCGTTGAGGCCCGACTCCACGTTCAGCAGCCGCCGCAATCGCAGCGGGATGTCGGACCGACCCACCAGCGCAGCGGCGAACACCGGATCGGTCGGCGACAGAATCGCACCGAGGAGAAACGCGGTGGGCCAGTCCAGCCCGGCCAGAAAGTGCGCCGGAACAGCGATTCCCACCATCGTCAACGGCATCCCCAGCCCCAGAGCTCGCCCGGACAGCCGCCAATTCTCGCGCAGCGCATGCATATTGGCGCGCTGACCGTCGGTGAACAGGACAGTGAACAACGCGATGTCCGCCAGTGCGGCAACCATGCCATGCCCGGGGCCCAACTCGACGATGTCGAATCCGCCCGGTCCGATCAAGGCACCTGCCACCAGGAACATCAACGCGGTGGACAGCACGGTCCTGGCCGCCACACCGGACAGCGAGACACTCAGCAGCAGCACCACACCGAATGCCAGGACAAGTGCCACGCCTGAGTCTCCGCATCTTCGCTCGAGTCGACCGCCCATCCATTCGGGCGCGACTGCCGACCAGACTTCCCGGCACACCTTCGCGTAAAGATGCCGTAAAGGCCGGCGGCAGGCAACCGTGGGTGTACCACCGGCGCCGACCGGCAAACCGAGCTCCCGAACAGCATCGCTGCCCGTGTGCCATCATTCCTGCGGGGTGAGGAGGAGTTTCGTGCGTTCTCTGCGGGCAGTGGTGGTGGCCCTACTCACACTCTTTGCGGCGAGCAGCCCCGCGCCGGCAGCGACTACCCGCCGCGCTTCCCGGGCGTTCTGGGAGTGCTACCGCGACCTGGTGTCCACCGCGGTCCCGATCTACCCGCACGCCGGTGCGCCTCTGGCCCGGCGGAAACTGTGAATATGAACTCGCCCAACAGCTTTGGGGATATCGAAGTAACCGATGCGGTCGAAGCCGATGCCGTCGCACTCGCCGAGCTGGCGGCCGCCACCTTCCCGCTCGCATGCCCGCCCACCTCGCCCCCAGCCGACATCACCGCCTTCATCGCCGCCCACCTGTCGCGCGGGCGGTTCACCGACTACCTGGCCGACCCGTCGCGCACCGTGCTCGCCGCCCGAACCGGGGGCCGAATGGTCGGCTACGCGATGCTGATCGACGGGGTTGGTACCGATCCCGACGTCGCCCAGGCGGTCACCACGCGGCCCGCGGTCGAGCTGTCCAAGCTGTACGTGCAGGCCGACAGCCACGGGTCGGGCGTCGCGGCGGCGCTGATGCGCGCCGCGGTGAGCAGGGCGGCCGGCGGCGGGGCGCAGTGCGTCTGGTTGGGCGTGAACCAGAGAAACCGTCGCGCGCAACGGTTCTACGGCAAGCAGGGGTTCGTCGTCGCCGGCACCAAGTCTTTCCCGATGGGGACACACATCGAACAGGACTACGTCATGGTGCGCCCGTTGTAATCTCGCGCCACGGAGTTTGGGCTTGTTCGACTATCCCGCTGGTTTAGCACCGGGGCCGTAAGGTGAACCCGTTGGCTGATCACACCAGGCCGGATCTAGCCGAAAGGACGTTTGTGGACGTTGGATCAGCTTCCGGCCCCGACGATCATGTCGGTCGTGATCTGGCAGCAGTCGACTGGGCGTCGACCCCACTAGGACCGTCCGCCGACTGGCCGCAGAGCCTGCGGACCGCCGTCAGCATCGTGCTGTCGTCCCGCTTCTCCATGTGGATGGCCTGGGGCCCCGAGCTGACGTTCTTCTGCAACGACGCCTACCGTCGCGACACGCTCGGCCGCAAATACCCGTGGGCGCTCGGCCGGCCTGCCAGCGAGGTTTGGGCCGAAATCTGGGACGACGTCGGACCACGCGTCGACCGGGTGTTGACCACCGGGGAAGCCACCTGGGACGAGGGTCTACTGCTGTTCCTGGAGCGATCTGGCTACCCCGAGGAGACCTACCACACCTTCTCCTACAGCCCGCTTCGCGACGAGACGGGACACGTCGTAGGAATGTTGTGCGTCGTCAGCGAGGACACCGACCGGGTGATCGGCGAACGGCGGATGGCCACGCTGCGTCACCTTGGCTCGGACCCGTCCGTGGTGCGCACCGAGTCGGAGATGCTGGCGTTCGCCGCCCGCCAACTCGACCGCAACACCCTCGATCTGCCGTTCACTCTGACCTACCTGTTCGATGACGACGGAATCGCCGTGCTCGCCGGGTCCAGCGGGATAGCGGTCGCGCATCCCGCGGCTCCCGCGGTACTGCGCAGTGATTCGGGCATGTGGCCGGTGAACGAGCCCGCCCACGGCCAATCGGTGGTTGTCGACCTCGACGGTCCGTCGTTCACCGATCTGCCCACCGGAGGCTGGCGCAAACCGCCCAGCCACGCGCTGGTGACGCCGCTGCTGGCCCAGGGCGGCGATCCGCCCGGTTTCCTGGTGGCGGCCCTGAATCCATACCGGCCCCTCGATGACGAGTACCGCGGGTTCATCGACCTGGTAGCCGGGCACATCGCGACCGGAGTCTCCAGTGCCCGCAGCTACAGCGAGCAGCAGCGTCGGGCCGATGAGCTGGCCGAGTTGGACCGCGCCAAGACGACCTTCTTCTCCAATATCAGTCACGAGTTCCGCACCCCGATCACCCTGATCCTCGGCCCGGTGGGCGAACTGCGGGCCCACGCCGGCCTGGATGAACGGGCTCAGCAGGAACTCGACGTGATCCAGCGCAACGGCCTGCGACTGGCCAAGCTGGTGAACACTCTGCTGGACTTCTCCCGCATCGAAGCCAACCGGGTGCAGGCCCGTTACGAGCCGGTGGACCTGGCCCAGGTGACCGCCGAACTGGCCAGCGTGTTCCGGTCGGCCATCGATCGCGCCGACCTGCAGCTGATCGTCGACTGCCGGCCCCTGGCCGAGCCGGTGTACCTGGATCGCGACATGTGGGAAAAGGTCATCCTCAACCTGCTGTCCAACGCGCTCAAGTACACCTTCTCCGGATCGATCACGGTCCGGGTGACCCAGGACGGCGACCAGGCCGTGGTGACCGTCGCCGACACCGGCATCGGCGTGCCCGCCGCCGAGATGCCGCGGCTGTTCGAGCGATTCCACCGGATCGAGAGCGCCCGCGCCCGGTCCACGGAGGGCAGTGGGATCGGCCTGGCCCTGGTGAAGGAACTCGTCGGGTTGCACGGCGGCACCATCACCGCCGAGAGCGTCGAGGACGCCGGCACCACCTTCACGATCCGGTTGCCGATCGGAGCGGGCCACCTGCCATCCGAGGCGCTCAGTCCGGCGGGCACGAGCCGGTCGTCGAACATCGCCGAGCCTTATGTGCAGGAGGCGCTGCGCTGGCTGCCCGACAGCGGCAACGGTGACCTGGCCGCCGTACCCAACCCGCCGCCCGTCGTCGAGTCGACGAGCCGTGTCCTGGTAGCCGACGACAACGCCGATATGCGTGAGTACCTGGTCCGGCTGCTGCGGGGCGCGGGGTACGAGGTCGATGAGGTCGCCGACGGCCAGCAGGCTCTGAGCCGCATCCGGGCCGACCGGCCGGATCTGGTGGTCAGCGACGTGATGATGCCCCGCCTGGACGGTCTGGCGTTGGTCGCCGCTCTCCGGAACGACCCGCACACCGTGGCGGTGCCCGTCTTGCTGTTGTCGGCACGTGCCGGTCAGGAGGCCTCGATCGAAGGCCTGCAGGCCGGCGCCGACGACTATCTGGTCAAGCCGTTCGTCGCCGCCGAGCTGCTGGCCCGGGTGCGGGCGAACATCGAGCTGGCCAAGCTCCGCAGCCACCACCTGCGGTGGCGGACCGCGCTGGTCGAGTCCCTGCAGGAGGCGTTCTTCGTCTGCGACGAAGTCGGTGCGGTCATCGAGATGAACAAGGCGTTCACCGACATTCTCGGCTTCGGGCCCGAAGACCTGCCCTACGATCCGGTCCATCCGTGGTGGCCGGACGCCGAAACGCAGCCCGAGGCCAATGCCCAGATCGTCGCTGCGTTCGCCGCGCTCCCCGATCAACCCCACGGCAGCTACACGGTGCCGGTGAATCACCGTGACGGGCACCGGGTGTGGATCACCGCCAACATCGCGCACGCCCAGGACCCGGCGACAGGCCGCAGCGTCATGGTCGGCACATTCCGAGACGTCACCGCGGAGCACTACAGCGTTCAACGTCAGACTGCGCTTGCCACGCTGAATCAGCAACTGGCACAGGCAGATGCGGTCGACGACGCCCTGCACGGGGCGCTGGAGCAAGTGCGCGCACAGTGGTCGGCCCGCCGGGTGCTGGCGGCGATCTTCCCGGGTGGCGGCACGACCGGTCCGGGTTCGGAACATCCCGATTTCGCCGGCGACGCCGACGAGGCACAGTGGGCCGCTCTGGTGCCGGATGTGCGGGAACACATCATCGAACTCGGCAGCAGCGGAAACCTCCTCACGCCCGACACCAGCATTGCCGGGTCGGCCGGTATCGCGCTGCAACATCCGCGCGGCACCCTGGTCATCTGGATCGAACTTCCCGCGGAACGCCCGTTCACTGTCGAAGACATGACGTTGCTGACCGTGCTCAGCGGCCGCCTCGGCCAGGGTTTGCAGCGCGTCCACCAGCTTGATCAGCAGCGGGAAACCGCTCTGGCACTGCAACATTCAATCCTGGGTCCGGACGATCTGCCTGCCGGATTCGCGGTGCGCTATCAACCGGCGTCGCACCCGCTGCAAGTGGGCGGCGACTGGTACGACGTGATCGCCCTCGACGACGGCCGGATCGCCCTGGTCGTCGGCGACTGCGTGGGGCACGATCTCAGCGCGGCGACGGTCATGGGACAGCTGCGCAGCGCCTGTCGCGCGCTGCTTCTCGAAAAATCAAGCCCCGCAGCGGCATTGGCGGGGCTAGACCGTTTCGCCGCGCGCCTTCCCGGCGCGCAGTCCACCACCGCCTTCTGCGCGATCCTGAATCCCGCCACGGGCGCGCTGGTGTACTCCAGCGCCGGCCATCCGCCGCCGATCCTGGTGTGCCCGGATGGCTCCACCACCCTGCTCGAGGGCGGCCACTCCATCGCCCTGGGTATCCGACCTGACCGGGAACGGCCCCAGACCGACGCGATCCTGCCCCCGCAGGCCACCCTGCTGCTGTACACCGACGGCCTCGTCGAGCGCAGACGTCGCTCGCTCGACGACGGAATCGAGCAGGCCACCAACGTCATTCGTGACGACAGCACCCTCGACCTCGACCCATTGGCCGACCAGATAATGACAAGCCTGGCACCGCCAGGCGGATACCAGGATGACGTCGCCTTGCTGATCTACCGACACCCCAAACCACTAGAAGTGACGATCCCCGCCGACCCGCTACACCTGGCGCCCGCTCGCGCCGCACTGCGCGACTGGCTGACCTCGGCCGGGATCGACCACGAACAGGCGCAGGACGTTCTCGTCGCCGCCGGTGAGGCCGTCACCAATGCCATCGAGCACGGCTACCGCCACGGCCAGGGCGGCACGATCACCCTGCAGGCCACCTCCGAAGTCGATCTGTTGCGCCTGACGATCACCGACGCCGGCTCCTGGAAGCCCAAGGAATCCGGCTACACCCACCGCGGCCGCGGCATCCAGATCATGGAAGCACTGATGGAGGACGTCTCGATCCTCCCCGACACCACCGGCACCGTCGTCCGCCTCTCGACGAGGATCCGCCGATGAGCACCCCGCTGACCGTTCGCGTCGACCGGGCCGCCGACGGCCAGCTCGTGCTACGGGCCGCCGGCGAGATCGACGCGAGCAACGTGGCCGACTTCGCCGAAGCGCTCGACGCCGCGGTCGACGGCGACAGCACCCTCAACGTGGACCTGAGCGCGGTGGACTACCTGGACAGTGCCGCGATCAATGCCCTTGTCCCCCATGCCGAATCGCTGCAGATCATCGCCAACCCGTTGCTCATGCGAGTGCTGACGGTAAGCGGTCTCGCCGAACTCGCCAAGATCCGGTCCGCTACCGAATCAGCCGACTGATGCCGGCCTACAGTCCGCCGGGGCTCGTCAGCGCCAGCAGTCGCGACGTCGCGCGCAGGTACTTTTTGCGGTAACCGCCCGCCAGCATCTCCTCGGAGAAGACGGTGTCGAGTTTGGCGCCGGAGGCCACCACCGGGATGCCCGCGTCGTAGAGCCGGTCGGTGAGGGCAACCAGCCGCAACGCCACATTCTGGTCGTCGATCGGGTGAACGCCGGTGATGTACACGCACGCCACTCCTTCGATAAGCGTGAGATAACGCGACGGGTGCATGGTCGCCAGATGCGCGCACAGCGCGTCGAAGTCGTCGAGGGTGGCGCCGGGCTGCGCGGCCGCCCTTGCCGCCACCGCCTCGTCGGTGAGCGGGTCGGGCGCAGGCGGCAGGCCACGGTGCCGGTAGTCCGGACCTTCGATCCGCACCGTAGTGAAAATGCTTGCCAGCGTGTTTATTTCGCGCAGAAAGTCCTGAGCGGCAAAGCGCCCCTCGCCCAACTGCTCGGGCAGCGTGTTGGACGTCGCGGCGATCGAGACGCCGCGCTCCACGAGCGCAGACAGCAGCCGCGAGATCAGCGTGGTGTTACCGGGGTCGTCGAGTTCGAACTCGTCGATGCACACGACCACGTAGTCGGCGAGCAGGTCGATGCACTCGACGAACCCGAACACGCCGGCAAGCTGGGTCAGCTCGCCGAAGGTGGCGAAGGCCTTGGGATGCTCGGCCGAGTCGGGCAGTTGCCGGTAGGACGACGCGAGTAAATGGGTCTTGCCCACGCCGAACCCGCCGTCGAGATAGATCCCTGTACCGGGCAAGGTGTCCCGCTTACCGAACAGTTTCTTCTTCCCGGCCCGCCGACGGGCGGCCTCCTCGCAGAACGCCTGGCAGGCGTGCACCGCCGCGGCCTGGCTGGGCTCGCCGGGATCGGGCCGATAGGTCGCGAAGCTGACGCCGGCGAACGTGGGCGGCGGAATCAGCTGAGCCACCAACCGCTCCGGAGACACCGTCGGATGACGGTCGACGAGGCGATCCATGACACGAACCCTATCGACGTGCTGCAATCAACGACGTGGCCGACCCGAGCTCGAACGATCCGGATGGGACCTACTTCACACTGCTGGGCGACGCCGACCCGGTAGACGTCGTCGACGACAACCGGCTCTACGCGCTCTACGCCTACCCTGCGGTCGCGGAGCGGTGCGTGGTTCGCGGCAACATGATCGCCAGTCTCGACGGCGGCGCCTCAACCGACGGCACCTCGGGTGGGCTCGGTGGCGCCGGCGACCGACGGCTGTTCCGGGTGCTGCGCGAACTGGCCGACGTCATCGTCGTCGGTGCGGGCACCGCGCACGGCGAGGGCTACTCGGGTGCCCAGATGACGGTCGCTCAGCGCGGCAACCGGCAGCGCCGCGGCCAGAGCGAAGTCCCACCGATCGCACTGGTCACCCGCTCCGGCCGAGTGGACAACGACTGGCCGGTGCTGACCCGCACCGAGGTGCCGCCGCTGGTGCTCACGTGTGCCGACGTCGCCGCGGACACCGGTACCCGACTGGGTGACGCGGCCGAGGTGGTCGCCTGCTCGGGCGACGACTCGGCCGAGGTGGATCCCGCCGTCGCACTGGCCGCGCTGGCCGAGCGCGGATTACGCCGGGCGCTCTGCGAAGGCGGGCCCACCCTGATGGGGACGTTCATCGACCACGGCCTGCTCGACGAGCTGTGTCTGACCACCGCCCCGGTGCTGGTCGGCGGCGAGGCACCGCGAATCGTGGGCGGCGCCGGTCAGGTGTTGACCGCGATGCGTCGCACGCATCTGATGTCGGACGCCGAAGGCTATCTGTACGGGCGCTACACGCGCGTCGGCTGAGCTGTCCGCACCGGCGGTGTCGCTAGGGTGGTGGGCATGCGCGATCGTCGGGTGTGGGCCTCCAAAGCCATAGTCAGCCTCGGCACCGCGGCGTTGACTGTTCTGCTCACCGGATGTGCCCCGTGGCTGGCCGCCAACCCCCAGTTCGCCAGCGACAAGGCACACAACCCGTCGGGCCCGACAACCACCACTCAGGCGGGCGGACCGCCGGCCATCGCGGCGCCCAAGAACGAGCTCGGCTGGAAGGACTGCACGTCGAAGGTCTTCGGTGACGCCGGGACCCCGCCCGCGCCCGGCGTGATCCTCGAGTGCGCCAGCTATGACGCCGACCTCGACCCGATCGCCGGAGCCACCGGCACGGTGAGCATCGGCGTGGTGCGCGCCCGCTCGGTGCAGACCCCGCCGGACGCCGGACCGCTGGTGTTCACCACCGGCACCGATATCCCGTCATCGATGCAGCTGCCGGTGTGGCTGTCCCGGTCCGGTGCCGATGTCCTCAAGAGCCATCCCATCGTCTCGGTGGACCGCCGCGGCATCGGCATGTCCAGCCCAGTGGACTGCCGCGACTCGTTCGACCGCCAGGAGATGCGCGACCAGGCTCAGTTCGAGTCCGGCGACGACCCGGTCGCCAACCTCGGCGCGATCACGATGACCGCGACGACGAGTTGCACCGACACCATCGCGCCCGGCGACTCCGCCTACGACAACGCCCGTGCCGCCGAGGACCTCGAACGGCTGCGCAGCACCTGGGACGTGCCGGCGCTGGCCCTGATTGGCGTCGGCAACGGCGCGCAGATCGCGCTGGCCTACGCGGGTTCCCATCCCGACAAGGTGGCCCGGCTGGTGCTCGACTCCCCCGTGCCGCCCGGCGTCAACGCCGAAGCCGCGGCCGAGGAACAGGTCAAAGGCCAACAGGCCGCCCTCGATGCGTTCGCCCAGCAGTGTGTGGCGGTCAACTGCGCGCTCGGGCCCGACCCGAAGGGCGCCGTCGACTCACTGCTGGCGGCCGCGCGGGCCGGCCGCGGACCCGGCGGGGTCTCGGTGGCGGTGCTGGCCAACGCGATCGTCACCGCGCTCGGCTATCCGAGCGGGGACCGCATCGGCAGCACCGTGAGCCTGGCCAACGCCCTGGCCGCCGCCCGCGGCGGTGACGCCAACCAGCTGAACAGTCTGATCAACCAGGCCGAGGCGATGCGCGACAGCGACGGCCAGTTCATCAACTCCTGCAGCGACGCCCTGAACCGCCCGACGCCGGACCGGGTGCGTGAACTCGTCGTCCAGTGGGGCAAGCTCTACCCGCAGTTCGGCACCGTCGGCGCACTCGATCTGGTGAAGTGCCTGAATTGGCCCAGCGGCGCCGCCCCCAAAGAACCGAAGGACCTGAAGGTCAACGTGCTGCTGCTGGGGGTGCAGAACGATCCGATCGCAGGCAATCAGGGTGTGCCCGCGTCGTCGGCCACGATCATCAACGCCGGTGCAGCAAGCAGGCGGATCATGTGGCAGGGCATCGGGCACGGCGCCAGCATCTACACGGCGTGCGCGCTGCCGCCCATGATGAGCTATCTGGACAGCGGGAACATGCCGCCCACCGACACCTACTGCCCCGCCTGAGCATCTGACCCATCCGGCCGGTGTACGGTGCGACCGTGGCGCTAGCTGACTCATTGCGATCCGGCCTGCTGGCCGCATTCCGCCCCCGGACCAGCCCCCCGACCACGTCGGCGATCCTGCGTTCGGCGCTGTGGCCGTTGGCGATCATGTCGATCATTCACCGCAGCTATGTGCTGTCGTCCAACGGCTACATCACCGACGACTTCGGACCCGTCTACCGGGCGGTGTCGAACTTCCGTCGCGGCTTCGACATCTACAACGAACACTTCGACTACGTCGACCCGCACTATCTGTATCCGCCCGGCGGCACCCTGCTGATGGCGCCGTTCGGCTATCTGCCGGTCTTCGCCTCGCACAACTGGTTCGTGTTCTTCAACACCGCGGCGATGATCATCGCCGCGTGCCTGCTGGTGCGGCTGTTCCGGTTCCCGCTGAGCTCGGTGGCGCTGCCCGCACTGCTGCTGGCCATGTTCTGTACCGAGTCGGTGACCAACACGCTGGTGTTCACCAACATCAACGGCTGCATCCTGCTGTGCGAGGTGCTGTTCTTCCGCTGGATGCTCGACGGAAAGGTCAGTCACCAGTGGTGGGCCGGCGTGGTGATCGGCCTGTCGCTGGTCGTCAAACCGGTGCTCGGAGTGTTGCTATTGCTGCCGCTGCTGAACAAGCAATGGCGGACGGTCGTCGCCGCGATCATCGTGCCGGTCGTGTTCAACCTGGCGGCCTGGCCGCTGGTCGCGGATCCGATGAACTTCGTCCGGCGCACCCTGCCCTACATCTTCTCCACCCGCGACTACTTCAACTCCTCCGTGCTGGGCAACGGGGTGTACTACGGACTGCCGACGTGGCTGATCGTGGCGCTGCGGGTGATCTTCCTGGTGCTGGCCGTGGCCAGCCTGTGGCTGCTGCACCGCTACTACAAGCACCGCGACCCGCTGTTCTGGATGCTCACCTCGTCGGGCGTGCTGCTGATCGCGTCGTGGCTGGTCCTGTCGCTCGCCCAGGGCTACTACTCGATGATGCTGTTCCCGTTCCTGATGACCGTCGTGCTGCCGAACTCGGTGGTGCGCAACTGGCCGGCCTGGCTGGCCACCTACGGGTTCTTGACGATGGACCGCTGGCTGATGTGGCGCTGGCCGACGACCGGGCGCTTCCTGGAGTACATGAAGATCACCTACGGCTGGTCACTCATGCTGGTCGTGGTCTTCTGCGTCTTGTACTTCCGCTACGCCGACGCCAAGGCCGATGACCGGCTGGCCGAGGGCATCGATCCGCCGTGGATGCGCGAACCCCGGCGCGACGCCGCGGTAACGTGAACCCATGAGTTCGATCCCCGCCCCCAAGCTCGAACTGACCGACGACGAATGGCGCAAACGGCTCAACCCAGCCGAGTACGCGGTCCTGCGTGAAGCCGGCACCGAGCGTCCGTTCACCGGCGAGTACACCGACACCAAGACCGAAGGCATCTACGCCTGCCGGGCGTGCGGCGCCGAATTGTTCCGTAGCACCGAGAAATTCGAGTCGCACTGCGGCTGGCCGTCGTTCTTCGACCCGTCGCACTCCGAAGCGGTCATCCTGCGCCCGGACGACACCCTCGGTATGCACCGGGTGGAAGTCCTGTGCGCGAACTGCCACAGCCATCTCGGTCACGTGTTCAGCGGTGAGGGCTACCCGACCCCGACCGACCAGCGCTACTGCATCAATTCGATTTCACTCACGCTGGTGCCCACGGAGGATTAGCCAGCATCGCCAGCAGCCGCTCGAAGGCCACCGGCGGGCTGAAGTAGTAGCCCTGCCCGAAGTCGCACCCATAGTCGCGCAACTGCTCCAGCGTCTCGACGTCCTCGATCCCTTCGGCGACTGTGGCCAGTCCCAGTTCGTGGGCGAGGTTGACCACCGCCCGAACGACCGCTGCCGCACGGGGATCCGAGGTGATCGGCGCGACGAAGCGACGATCCAGTTTGACGTGATCGATGGGTAGATCCCGGAGATACGACAGAGCCGAGTAGCCGCTCCCGAAGTCGTCGACGGCGATCTTGACGCCCTTGGCCCGCAGGTCGCGCAAGACGCGTGAGGCCTGCTCCAAACCTTCCAGCACCACGTCCTCGGTGATCTCGACGATCAGCGCCGACGCCGCAAGTCCACGCTCTCGCAACGCATCTGACACCGTCGTGGCCAGCCGGGTGGTGCCCAACGAGGGGGCGGACACGTTCACCGCGACCGGAATGGCGAACCCCGCGTCGTGCCAGATCCGAGTGTCATCAAGGGCTCGGCTCACCACGTGATCGGTGACGGCGCCCATCAGCCCGTGCCGACGCACCAGCGGCATGAACTCGTCAGGACTGAGCATCCCGCGCTCGGGATGCGGCCAGCGCACCAACGCTTCGGCCGCGACGATGTTGCGCGTGCGGAGGTCGAGCTTGGGCTGATAGACCAGAGTGAGCTGCCCCTGGTCGATCGCGCGTCGGAGTTCACCGAGCAGTCGGACCGCGGACCCACGGGCGCCGGTGGCATCACTCTGCGGTGCAGGCGGCACGATGCCGGTGGCGAAGAAGTCGGCTTCCATCTCGGCGGTGAAGGTGTGCACGCCCGCAACGCGAGATGTCTTGGCCGCGTCGAGCGCAATGTCCGAACGCTTCAACAGTTCCTCGGCACTGACATGGGGATCATCGCTGTCGGCCACCGCGAGGCCGACGCTGGCCCGGACCATCAGCTCGTGGCCGTCCACGGCATACGGCAGGTCGAACGACTCCGCGACCCGGTGGGCGATGACGTGTGAATGGTCGTCGCGTCCCTGGATCAGGACCGCGAACTCGTCGCCGCCGACACGAGCCACCGTGTCGCCGGTGCGGACAACGGTGAGGATTCGCAAGCCCACGAGGTTGAGCAGTTCGTCGCCGGCCCGGTGGCCGAAAGTCTCGTTGATCATCTTGAATTCGTCGATATCGAGACCCATCACCGCGACCGACACCCCGTCGCGCTGGCGCAACTGCATCGCGTGCGAGACCCGGTCGTGGAACACCGCCCGGTTGGCCAGACCGGTCAGCGGATCCCGCAGCGCCTGCCGGGCGATCGCAGCGAATAATCGCCGGTTCTCACCCACCACGATCAGTTGTCTGGCCAGGAAGGCCACGATCAGCAGGCCACCGGCGACCATCAGCGGGCCCCGCAGTACCTCGTTCGAGACCTCGGTGAACATCATGACCACCGCGGCCGCGGCCACCGGCACGAACGGCAGGAACACCGCGGCGCGCGCCGGTTGCTTGGCCTTCACGGCGTGGCCGTAGGTGCGCGCCCGCCCCGAGACAGCTGCAGCGATATACAGCAGCAAGGCGGCGAGCCAGCCGACCATAATTGCCGGAACAGGTGAACTCTTCTGCGCTGCAAAGAGATACACGATAGCGTCGTTGGTCACGCCGAGCACGAGGCTGGCTAGCGCAACCAGGCCCACCGTCAGACGCTGATCAGGTTGCGCGGCGAGGTACACCAACAAAGCAACTGTCACGGTCACCGCGTCCACCATCGGATACGCCATCGTCGCGGTGATCGGCATGGACCCCGCGATGCGTCCGCGGTGGATATCGTCGAGCGCCCCCGCCCACACCATCAGGACGAGCGAACTGGCGACCACGACACCGTCGAGGAGAAACCGCAGACGCGACATCGCGCCCAGAACGGTTGTCGGCAACAGCAGCAGAGCAGCACACGCTCCCGCGGGGAGCACGACCCGCACCATGTCTGCTCCTGGGAGGAACCCGGTGTTGCGACCGGACAACGCCATCCAGGCGCGCATGCTCATTCCGAGGGCAAACGCGCCGAGACCGACCGCCAGGGCCAGCCATGCCGCACGAACATGCCCCGCCGTCGTGGTCGCAGTTCGGACCGCGGCCGCAGTAGCCACCATGGCGGTGAACGCCAGCAGCACCTTGAGGGCGATGATGGCCGGAGCGCTTGGAAATTGCCAGAGTCCCAAAGCTAGGATGACCATGACGCCTGCGCCGAGGATCAGGACAAGGGGCGGCTTCACGATGCCGTGCACCCTCACCCCCAGACGTCGCGAAGAATCGGGCGAATCCGGGCATTACCGTAGCAAATTTCTATGGCAAACTAACGACAGAATCGCGGTTAACCGTCACTGCGTCGGACCGATCGCACGCAGCTTCCGCACAGCGGCCCTGAGTAACTCATCCGGTGGCACCGGAACACCGTAGTAGAAGCCTTGCCCGACATCGCATCCCAATTCGCGTACCAACGCCGCCGTCTGGGCGTCCTCGACCCCTTCCACCACGACAGTCAGGTCGAGCACATGCGCGAGGTCGACCACGGCGCGTACGACGGCTGCAGCACGGGCATCGACGAGAATCGGTGCAATGAAACTGCGATCCAACTTCACCTCGTCGATCGGCAGGTCCCGCAGATAGGACAGCGCCGAGTAGCCACTGCCGAAGTCGTCGATCGCGATCCGAATTCCATTGCTCTGCAACTCCTCCAGCACCGCACGGGTGCGCTCGGTGCTGTCGAGGAAGAGTTCCTCGGTAATCTCGACCGTCAGCGCGGTCGGGGGCAGGCCACGCTCGGCCAGGGCCTGGGTGATGGTCGCCGGCAGAGCGACATTCGCCACCGAGGGAGCGAACAAGTTGACCGCAACCGGCAATTCGAGCCCGGCACGACGCCAAGCCAGTGCATCGTCGAGGGCGTTGCCGATGACCAGTTGAGTGATCTGCCCCATCAGGCCGTGCCTGCGGACCAGCGGCAGGAATTCCTCCGGCGCCAGCACGGTCCCGTCCGGTTGCGGCCAACGTATCAGGGCCTCGGCCCCGACGTTCTCAGCGGTGTGCAGGTCAACCTTCGGCTGGTAGACCAACGTGAGTTCAGATTTGTCGATGGCCTGCCTGAGTTTTCCCAGTAGCTCGATCGCGGCCGCGCCGCCGGCATCGAAGCGGGGTTCGAACGCCCCGAACAGTCGTCTGTCAGCCGCCTCGTCCAGCGCAGCGATATCGGAGTGGTAGACCTGCACCACGCGAGCCCGTGACCGCTTGGCGGAGTACATCGCGGCGTCGGCCCGTCGCATCAATTCGTCGGCCGTCAGGTGCGGCTCGTCCGACACGGCAAGTGCGAGTCCGACACTCGGGCGCATCAACAGTTCGTGGTCGCTGAGGACGAACGGCTCCTCGAACGCCTCGACGACACGGTTGCCGACCAGCTCGGCGACATCGTTGCCGCCTTCGACGAGGATCGAGAACTCGTCACCCCCCAGCCGGGCCACCGTGTCGCCCGTCCGGACGCAGCGACGCAGCCGCTGGGCGACGCCCACCAGCAGGTCGTCACCCACCAGATGACCGAGGTGGTCGTTGACCAGCTTGAACTCGTTGAGGTCCACCGCCAGGACCGCGAGCGAAAGACCTTCCCGCTCATGGAGGTGCATCGCGTGGCTGAGCCGGTCACTGAACAACGCGCGATTGGCCAGCCCGGTGAGCGGGTCGTGCAGCGCCTGGTCGGCCACCGTGGCCACCAGCTGACGATTCTCCTTCACCGCGAGGAACTGACGGCCAAGGACGGTCACCACCAGAATGCTTGCCACGATCAACACCGGCCGAGACTTCAGATCCGGGACCGGTTGCGCGGCGGCCACCACCCCGGCGATCAGCAAGGGCGTGTACGGCAGCCACACCGATGCCCAGCCCGGCAGGGCGAACGAGTTGTGCCGCTTGCGTTTACTTTCGTGGGCCGCGGACGCCGCCACGCTGATGAACAGCAGGCCAGCCGCCCACCCGATGTCGATGACATTGCCGGAACGATAGGAACCCGTTGCCGTGAGATAGGCAAAAGCGCTGTCCGCCAACGCGAAACAGGCCAGCCCTGCAGTGAGCAGGGTCAGCGACAACCGGTGCTGGCCGGTCGACCTGACCAGCACCACGCCGGCCACCGTGAGGATGATGATGTCGGACAGCGGATATGCCAGCGAGATGACGAAGCCGAACTGATCCGGCGTGTCGGACTGATACAGCGGGTGCAGGATCGTCACCCAACTCACCAGGAACAGCGAGCCTGCCATGATCACACCGTCGAGAAACAACCGTCCCCGCGACTGGCTGGTGTGCTCAGCGGGAAGCAGCAGCAGGGCGGCACAGGCGCCCACCGGCATCACCAGGAACGCCACATCGGCGATCGACGGAAATGGCGGCTGATGCAAATGAACCTCGTAGAGGGTCCAGATCGCTTCGCCCACAGTCCATCCCAGCAAGCCGACGGTCATCGACGCCCATGCCAGCCGCCGACGTCCCCACAGCGACCGCGCCGCCAGTGCAGAGAACGCCACCGCCGGGATCGCCAGCGCCAGAAGCGCGAAATCGTCGACGATCGTCAACGTAGAACCATGCAGCCAGCCGCTCAGGATGACGGCGACGAACACGACAAACACCACAACGGCCCCGACCGCGGCACGAGAAGCCTTGGGCATCGTGACACCCCCCGTCGGCCGCCGGCACGATATTGACGGCCGGCGTCAGCATACCTACCGCATCAGCTCGATGTGGGGCACATCGGACTCTGACCAGTGACAGGAGCCGTACCGCAGTGAGCAGCCCGAAATCCGGCAAGAGGCGTCGCGCTCACACTTCTTCAGGATGTCGCGCAGGTTGTCGGCCGTCAGCGGTGGGCTGAAGAAGTAGCCCTGTCCGATGTTGCAGCCGTGTTCACGCAACCATTCGGCGGTGGTCACGGTCTCGATTCCTTCCGCGACGGTGCTCAGTCCGAGTTCGTTCGCCAGGTTGAGTACCGCGCGGACCACGGCGGACGCGCGTTGGTCGGCGGGGATCGGTGCGATGAAGTGCCGGTCCAGCTTGACCTCGTCGACG
Organism: Mycolicibacterium rhodesiae; assembly: GCF_002086695.1. Classification (GTDB taxonomy): domain Bacteria; phylum Actinomycetota; class Actinomycetes; order Mycobacteriales; family Mycobacteriaceae; genus Mycobacterium; species Mycobacterium rhodesiae. Next base: position 572,572 of record NZ_MVIH01000001.1, on the reverse strand, counting down.
GTGAGGTCGCGCATGTAGGACAGCGCCGAGTAACCACTGCCGAAATCGTCGATGGCGATTCGAATCCCGAACTCCTGCAACTGATTCAACACCGTCTTGGTGCGCTCCATATGGTCCAGGAACAGGTCCTCGGTGATCTCGACGGTCAACTGCGACGGACTCAGGTTGCGATCGGCGAGCGCCCTGGCGAACTTGCCGGGCAAGCGCAGGTCGGCCATCGACGGCGCGAACATGTTGACCGCGATCGGCACCTCGAGCGATTCCTCCCGCCAGCGCACGACGTCATCGAGCGCCTGGTTGACCACCAAGTCGGTTATCGAGCCCATCAGCCCGTAGCGGCGCACCAAAGGAAGGAATTCGTCGGGCGACAGCATGCCGCGCTTCGGGTGCGGCCAGCGCACCAGCGCCTCCACCCCCACGATCGACGCGGTATTCAGGTCGAACTTTGGCTGGTACACCAGCGTCAGTTCGAATTGATCGATGGCCTGCCGCAACTCGCCCAGTAACCGGACGGTGCTGGCGCCGCTGCGCGATGCCGGCATCGGACCACTGGCGAACAGGTCGCCGTCGGCGGTCTCGGCCAGCAGCATCTCCGCGTTGAACGGGTGCACACCGCCTGCGCGGGACCGCTTCGCCGAGTACATCGCGATGTCGGCACGCTTGAGCAGGTCCTCGGCCAACAGATCTGGTTCGTCCTGTTCGGCGACCGCCAACCCGATGCTGGGCCGGATCAGCAGATCCTGTCCGTCGACGATGAACGGCTCGTCGAACGCCTCGACCACCCGATGGGCGACCAGCTGCGAATTGTCCACCCGGCCCTCGATCAAGACCGCGAACTCGTCACCGCCGAGGCGCGCCACCGTGTCACCGGCGCGGACGCTGCCGACGATCCGCTCGGCGACGAGGCTGAGCAGTTCGTCACCCACCGGGTGCCCCAGGGTGTCGTTGACCACCTTGAAATCGTCGAGGTCCATGACCAGAACGCCGACCGAGAGTCCGTCGCGCTGACGCATCTGCATCGCGTGACTCAGTCGGTCCCGGAAGACGATGCGGTTGCCGACGCCGGTGAGCGGGTCCCGCAGGGCCTGCTCGGCGACTGTCGCCAGCAAGCTGCGATTCTCGCTCATCACCAGCAGCTGGCGGGCACTGAAAGCAAGCAGCAGCATGAGCCCGATCACCGGTACCGGCCCAGCCTTGAGGTCGATGGGCGATTGCGTGAACACCGCTACGCTGGCCAACATCACCGGGACGAAGGGCAGCCAGACCGAAGTCCACGAAACAGGTTGCGCAGCAATGACTTCCCGGTGAGCGAAGCCACGCCCGGTAAGGGCAGCCCCGATGAACAACACCAGTCCGATCAGCCAACCGGGGTACAGGAGCGCAGTATCGGTGGGCTGCTGGTTTGCCGTGAGGTAGACGAATACACCGTCGGATATCGCGATACCCGCCATACCCGCTGTCAATAGCGCCAGGGTCCGGCGCTGACCAGCGTGCGCACGCGCCACCACAAGGACACCGATGGTGAGGACGGCGGCGTCCAGCACCGGGTAGCCGGCCGAGACCGCCACTCTCAGCCGGTCGTCGGGCGCCGACTTCCAGAGGTCCTCGAGCACGGCGATCCAGCCGACAATGCTGAAGGACCCGGCGACGACGAGCGCGTCGAGGACCAACCGCGTCCGCGACGTACGACTGAACCCCGAGGACAGCAACAACATGGCGATCGCGGTGGCAATCGGCAACGCCAGGTACGCGGCGTCCGCCACCGATGGGTATGGATGCTCGAATTCGGTCAGCCGGTAGACGAACCACAGAACAGCACCGACTGTGAAGGATCCGAGTCCGATTGCCATGGCGGCCCACGCGATTCGCACCCGGCCGTGAGCAGTCCGCGCGGTGATGACCGAGGCCACCATCGCAACGGCGGCCAGCGAGGTCATCACGTTGTCAGCGAGGGAAGCAAGCGAAATGCGCGACCCGCACAGCCATCCGGTGAGGACCAAGGCGATGGCACATGCCACGACGCCGACGACCAAGGCGATCGTCTGCCTCGCCCTCAGCCCTGTCATCGGGCCCCCGATCGTGTCGGCCGCGCAGAACTCACGGTCACGCAATCGTAGCGAACTCCGGGCCCCTGAGCGGGAGGTACGCGGACTTGTTTGCTAGGGCAGTTTGGCGACCAATTGCTCCACGCCGATCCGCGGACCGGTGAAGAACGGGACTTCCTCGCGAACGTGGCGTCGGGCTTCGGTGGCGCGCAAGTCGCGCATCAGGTCGACAATGCGGTACAGCTCAGGGGCTTCGAACGCCAGAATCCACTCGTAGTCACCCAGCGCGAAAGCAGGAACCGTGTTGGCTCGCACATCCTTGTAACTGCGGGCGGCCATGCCGTGATCGGCCAGCATCTTGCGGCGGTCCTCGTCGGGCAGCAGATACCAGTCCAGCGAACGCACGAACGGGTAGACGCAGACGTAGTTGCCCGGCTCCTCGCCGGCCAGGAACGCCGGGATGTGGCTCTTGTTGAACTCCGCGGGCCGGTGCAGGGCGACGGCGCTCCACACCGGGGTGACGGCACGGCCCAGCGTTGTGGTGCGGCGGAAGTCGTTGTAGGTCGCCTGCAGAGACTCGATCCGCTCGGCGTGCGTCCAGAACATGAAGTCGGCGTCGGCGCGCAGACCCGCGACGTCGTAGATGCCGCGCACCACCACGCCGTTGTCCTCCTGCTGTTTGAGGAACGTCGCCGTCTCGTCGACGACGGCGGCGCGGGTCTCTTCGTCGAAGCCCAGCTCGCCCGGTTCCGCCGCGAACGCCGAGAACATGACGTAACGGATCGTGGCGTTGAGCTCGTCGAAGTCCAGTTTGGCCATGGCACCCATCGTGCCACGCGGCGGTTCGCCTATCGGCGGATGGTGGCGGCCACCACAGCCTCGGCGGCGCGGCCCGCCACGCCCACGCAGGCAGGCACCCCGATGCCGTCGAGGTAGTTGCCTGCGAGGGCAAGGCTGGGCGGCAACCCGGTGCGCAGCTCGGCGGCGAGCTCGCGATGACCGGGCGAATACTGCGGCATCGCGTCCAGCCAGCGGTGCACCCGGACATCGACCGGGTCGACTGCGATCCCGAACACCGTCAAGACATCGGCCAGCGCCCAGCTCTGCAGCTCGGCGTCCGACGTCGTGCGCGCCAGGTCGTCACCGAAGCGCCCGAACGACAACCGCAACAACTCGGCGTTGCCGCGCGATCCCCACTTGCGGGTGGACAACGTGATTGCCTTGGTGTGCAAGCGTTCTCCGGTGGCGACCAGGACACCGGACTGAGCAGGCAGCGGTGTCCCGCCCGGGACGGCCAGCGCCAGCACCGCTGCGGAGGCGACCGGAATCCGGGCGGCCGCCGCGGCGGCGTCGGGCGCGACGTCGGCCATCAGCGGCGTGAGCCGGGCGGCGGGCACCGCGACGATCACGCCGTCGGCACCCCACGGCCGGCCCTCGTCATCGCACAGACTCCAGCCGGTCCCGTCGCGAGCGATGCGCTCTATCGACGTCTGCACCCATTGAAATCGGCTGCGCGCCACCAGTGCGTCGAGCAATACCTGGTAGCCGCCGTCGATGGCACCGAACACCGGACCCTGCGTGCTGCCCGGCAGTGCGCGGCGGCCGGCGTCGGTCAGACTGGGGGCGCCGGCATCAAGGGCGGCCGCCACCGTGGGCACCGCGGACCGGATGCCGATGGTGGCCGCCGAACCGGCGTAGACGCCCGACAGCATGGGATCAACCGAGCGGGCGACGACCTGGTCGCCGAACCGGTCGGCGACGACGGCGCCGACGGCCGGGTCGGCACCGACCCGCCAGTGCAGCGGCCGGCTGGGCTCGGCGGCCATCTGCGCGATCGTCGCATCGTCGACCAGGCCGGTCATCGACGCGGCCGACGTCGGAATGCCGTTGACGGTGTCCGCAGGCAGCGGATGCAGGCGGCCCTGGCTGTAGATGGTGGGACGCACCCCGGTGGTGCTGATCTGACGACCCGCCAGGCCGAGCTCGGTCAGCAGGGCAGGCACCTCGGGCCGGCGCACCACGTAGGCCTCGGCGCCGATGTCCATCGGCTGGCCTGCGATCCGCTCGGTGCGCAGGATGCCACCGAGGCGGTCGGCCGGGTCGAACACCGTGATCTCGGCATCCGCGCCGGCCAGGGTGCGTAGCCGATAGGCCGCGACCAAACCCGAAATGCCGCCTCCGACAACGCTATATCTCACAACGAGTGCACCAGTGAGACCAGATCTGTCAGGATCCCCGGGTCGGTGGGCGGCAGGACGCCGTGGCCGAGGTTGAAGATGTGCCCGGCGGCACCGGCGTCGAGAGCAAGCCGTCCGTCGTCGACCACCGCCCGCGCCGCCTGCTCGACGACCGGCCAGCCGGCCAGCAGCACGACCGGATCCAGGTTGCCCTGAAGTGCCTTCTTCGGACCCACCCGCAGCGCCGCATCGGCCAGCGAGGTGCGCCAGTCGACGCCGACGACCGTCGCGCCCGCCTCGCCCATCGCGCCGAGCAGTTCAGCGGTACCGACCCCGAAATGCGTCATCGGCACCCGGTAATCGGCCAGCGCGGCGAACACCCGCGAGCTGTGCGGCAACACATGGGTGCGGTAGTCGGCCAATGAAAGTGTGCCCGCCCACGAGTCGAACACCTGGATGGCGTCGACGCCGGCGTCGAGCTGGACCTTGAGGAAGGCGATCGTCAGGTCGGTCAACAACCCCATCAGCGCGTGCCATGTCGACGGGTCGGCGAACATCATCGCCTTGGTGCGTTCGTGCAGCTTGCTGGGCCCGCCCTCGACCAGATAGGACGCCAGCGTGAACGGAGCGCCGGCGAAACCGATCAGCGGCACCTCACCGAGCTCGCCGACCAGCAGACCGACCGCGTCCGAAACCGCGCTGACCCGCTGCAGCTCAAGACCTTTCAGCGCGGCGACATCGGCCGCGGTCCGCACCGGGTTGTCGATCACCGGGCCGACGTCGGGCACGATGTCCAGGCCGATGCCCGCAGCGCGCATCGGTACCACGATGTCGGAGAACAGGATCGCCGCGTCCACCCCGTGCCTGCGCACCGGCTGCAGCGTGATCTCGCTGATCAAAGCCGGGTCGAAGCAGGCCTGCATCATCGTGTTCTTGGCCCGCAGTTGGCGGTACTCGGGTAACGATCGGCCGGCCTGGCGCATGAACCAGACCGGGACGCGGCTGGGTTTGCGGCCAGTGGCGGCGGCCAGGTAGGGCGCCTCGGGCAGCTGGCGTCGGGTACTCATCGCGTCCATGGTCCCACGAGCCGGCGAACCCCCGGGCGCCCAGCCCATCCCCCGGGTCGCTCCGCTCCTGCCCGCCGGAAGGCACCAAATCGGCGCGCCTGCCCCCCCGACCTCGACGATAGGGCTAGCGTCATCTGGCGTGACCACTGCGGAACCCGCGCTTTTCCGCGAGGCGGTGGCGGCGATGAACACCGCCCAGGTGCGGGCGGAGATCGAACTCGGTCCGATCCGTCCCCCCCAACGCCTCGCGCCGTACAGCTATGCGCTGGGTGCCGAGGTCAAGCACCCCGATACCGAGATCGTCCCGGAAACCTCCGACGGCGATGCGTTCGGCCGGCTGATCCTGCTGCACGACCCCGACGGCTCGGAAGCCTGGGACGGCACCATGCGACTGGTCGCCTACATCCAGGCCGACCTGGATTCCAGCGAGGCTGTCGACCCGCTGCTGCCCGAGGTGGCCTGGAGTTGGCTCGTCGACGCGCTGGAAAGCCGCTCCGAGCACGTCACCGCCCTGGGCGGCACCGTCACGGCCACCACGTCGGTGCGCTACGGGGACATCTCCGGTCCGCCCCGCGCCCACCAGCTCGAGATGCGCGCATCGTGGACGGCCACCACGATGGCGCTCGACACCCACGTCCAGGCATTCTGCGAGGTCCTCGAACACGCCGCGGGTCTGCCGCCGGTGGGAGTGACGGACCTAGGTTCCCGCTCCCGCGCCTGACATGACACCAGACGATGACGCCGCGAGCACGGCGCCCGATGCCGCAGCCGAGGACGCCCCCGAGGCGACTCCCCTGCTGCGCCCGTCCGAAGGTGTGCCGCCGCTGTCGGTCAGCGCCGACGAGATCGCCCGGGCGGCCGACCAACTGGCGAAGGGCACCGGCCCGTTCGCCGTCGACGCCGAGCGCGCGTCGGGTTTCCGGTATTCCAACCGCGCCTACCTGATCCAGATTCGCCGCACCGGCGCAGGCACCGTGCTGATCGACCCGGTCAACCACGGCAGCAGTCCAATCGACGTGCTGCGACCGGTGGCCGAGGTGCTGGCCGACGACGAGTGGATCCTGCACGCCGCCGATCAGGACCTGCCCTGCCTGGCCGAGGTGGGCATGCGCCCGCCCGCGCTCTACGACACCGAACTGGCCGGCCGGCTGGCCGGGTTCGAGCGGGTCAATCTGGCGGCGATGGTGCAACGCCTGCTCGGGCTGGGGCTGGCCAAGGGACACGGCGCTGCGGACTGGTCCAAGCGTCCGCTGCCCGACGAGTGGCTGAACTACGCCGCGCTGGACGTCGAAGTGCTGATCGCCCTGCGCGACGCGATCGACGAAGTGCTCACCGAGCAAGACAAATCCAATTGGGCCGCAGAAGAATTCGAGCACCTCCGGCGCTCCGAAGCCACCCCGACCCGGCGTGACCGGTGGCGGCGCACCTCAGGTCTGCACAAGGTCCGCAACCGCCAGGCCCTGGCCGCGGTGCGCGAACTGTGGACGGTGCGCGATCAGATCGCCCGCCGCCGGGATATCGCTCCAGGGCGGATACTGCCGGACTCGGCGATCATCGCCGCGGCCGTCGCCGACCCCAAGACCGTCGAGGAACTGACCAAGCTGCCGATCTTCGGCGGCCACAAGCAGCGCCGCAGCGCCCACGTCTGGTTGGCGGCGCTGGAGTCCGCCCGCACCAACCCCGACCCGCCGGACAGCGCCGAACCGCAGAACGGGCCGCCGCCCGCGGTGCGCTGGGCCAAACGCAAACCGGAGGCGGCCGCCCGGCTCGACGCCGCCCGGGCGCGCCTGTCCGAGTTGTCCGAACGAGTGCGGGTTCCCACCGAGAATCTGGTGTCGCCGGAACTCGTCCGCAGGCTGTGCTGGGACTGGCAGGAGACCGGCGACGTCAGCGGGGCCGTCGACACAGTCCTGCGCGAAGGCGGGGCCAGGCAGTGGCAGCGCTCGCTCGTCGTCCCGGTGCTCGCCGAGGCGCTGAGTTCTGCTCCCGCCGACGAGGCGTGAGTCAGTTCGTCTTTTCGGCCGAATCGCTGACGGTCTCGTCAAGCGTTCCGAGCGCGGCCACCCAGCCGGTCACCTGACGGGCGATGTTCTGCTCGGTCAGGCCGATCTCCTCGAGCACCTCACCGCGACCGGCGTGGTCGATGAACTGTTGCGGCACACCGAGATCGCGACACGGCACGTCGATGTCGGCGGCACGCAGAGCAGCCGAGACGGTGGAGCCGATGCCACCGTGCACACCGCTGTCCTCCATCGTCACCACCAACTTGTGCGAGATGGCAAGCGGCGCAATCCCGTTGGGCACCGGAAGCACCCAGCGCGGGTCGACCACGGTCACGCCGATCCCCTGATTGCGCAGCCGCTGTGCGACCTTCAGCGCCATCGACGCGAACGAACCCACCGCCACGAGCAGGACGTCCTGACTCAGGCCGTCGGCCGGGCGCGCAAGAAGGTCCATCCCGGACACCCGCTCGAGTGCCGGAATATCTTCGCCCACTTCACCTTTGGGGAAACGGATGGCGGTCGGGCCGTCGTCGACCTCGAGCGCCTCGCCGAGTTCTTCCCGCAGGCGGGCGCCGTCGCGCGGCGCAGCCACCCGCATCCCCGGGACGACGCCCAGGATCGACAGATCCCACATGCCGTTGTGGCTGGCGCCGTCGTTGCCGGTGATCCCGGCGCGGTCCAGCACGATCGTGACCGGCAGCTTGTGCAGCGCGACGTCCATCATCATCTGGTCGAACGCGCGATTGAGGAACGTCGAATAAATCGCCACCACCGGATGTAGGCCGCCCATCGCCAACCCGGCCGCCGATGTCATCGCGTGCTGCTCGGCGATGCCGACGTCGAACAGCCGGTCCGGAAAGCGCTCACCGAACGCCGACAATCCGGTCGGGCCGGGCATCGCCGCGGTGATCGCCACGATGTCGCGCCGCTTGGCGGCGTACGAAATCAGCGCATCGGAGAACACCGACGTCCAGCCGGGTGCGGCGGACTTCGTAGCCAGCCCGGTGTCGGGGTCGATGACGCCGCAAGAGTGCATCTGCTCGGCCTCGTCGTTCTCGGCCGGCGCGTATCCCATGCCCTTGCGGGTGACGACATGCACGATCACCGGCGCCTTGAAGCCACGGGCGTGCCGCAGCGCGGTCTCCACCGCATGCTCGTCGTGGCCGTCGATCGGGCCGACGTACTTCAGGCCGAGGTCGGTGAACAGCACCTGCGGTGACAGCGCATCCTTGATGCCGGCCTTCACGCTGTGCATCGCCTGGTAGCAGGCTTCGCCGATGATGGGCATCCCGCGGACGGCGACCCGGCCGCGCTCCAGCACCCGCTCGTAGCCCGGCTGCAACCGCAGCCCGGCCAGATGGTCGGCCAGCCCGCCGATGGTCGGCGCGTAGGACCGCCCGTTGTCGTTGACGACGATGATCACCGGCCGCTTGGCGGCGGCGATGTTGTTCAGGGCCTCCCAGCACATGCCGCCGGTCAGCGCCCCATCGCCCACCACCGCCACCACGTGCCGGTTGCGATGTCCGGTCAGCTCAAAGGCCTTCGCGAGGCCGTCGGCATAGGACAGGGCGGCCGACGCATGGCTGGACTCCACCCAGTCGTGCTCGCTTTCGGCCCGCGCGGGATAACCCGAGAGGCCGTCCTTCTTGCGCAGCGTGTCGAAGTCGGCGGCACGGCCGGTGAGCATCTTGTGCACGTAGGCCTGGTGGCCGGTGTCGAAGAGGATCGGATCGTGCGGCGAGTCGAAGACCCGGTGCAGCGCAAGGGTCAATTCGACAACACCGAGATTGGGGCCGAGGTGGCCGCCCGTGGCAGCGACCTTGTGGATCAAGAACTGGCGAATCTCGGCAGCCAGTTCGGTCAGCTGCGCCTGGGACAGGTGTTGCAGATCTGCGGGGCCGCGAACCTGTTCAAGCATCTGGCCAGTCTACGCACCGTCGTAGAGATCAGTCCTGTCCAGACTCGTAGATGTCGGGCACACCATCGTGGTCGAGGTCGCGGTTCTCCAGCTCCCACACCAGCCGGTAATGCCGGTTGCGCAGCCGCAGCACCACCGACGCGAGCAGGGCGGCCAGCAAACTTCCTGCCAGCACCGCGACCTTGACGACATCCTGGCGCTCAGAGCCCGGATCGTAGGCCAATTCGCCGATCAGCAGGGACACCGTGAACCCGATGCCGGCCAGCATCGACATGCCGAACACGTCAACCCAGCGCAAAGCCGAGTCGAGCCGGGCGCGGGTCACCGCGGCAAGTACCCAGGTGGTCCCGAACACCCCGACGGTCTTGCCCACAACCAGCCCGCCGACGATGCCCACCGCGATCGGATCGGACAACGCCGTTATCAAACCGTCATAGCCGCCGAACGTGACACCGGCGGCGAAGAACGCGAACACCGGCACCGCGAAGCCCGCCGACACCGGACGCATCCGGTGCTCGAAATGTTCGGCCAGCCCGGGGCCTGCCTCCGGACCTCCGGCGGCTTCGCTGCGCATGACCGGCACCGCGAACCCCAGCAGCACCCCCGCGACCGTCGCATGCACGCCGGACTCGTGGACGAAGGCCCAAGTCAGCGCGGCCAGTGGGATCAGCAGCCACCAGGACCGGATCCGGCGCTGTACCAGCACCGTGAACAGTGCCAGTGGGATCAGTGCGGTCAGCAGCGCGGGGAGATTGATCTTGTCGGTGTAGAACACCGCGATCACCGTGATCGCCAGCAGGTCGTCGACGACGGCCAGGGTGAGCAGGAATGTGCGCAGCGCCCCCGGCAGATGCGTGGAGAGGACGGCCAGCACCGCCACGGCGAACGCGATGTCGGTCGCCGTCGGGATGGCCCACCCTCGAGCCGCGCCGCCACCCTCACCGAAGGTGAACGAGACGAAGATCACTGCCGGCACGACCATGCCGCCGACGGCGGCGGCGATCGGCAGCGCGGCGCGACCAGGATCACGGAGGTCGCCTGCGACGAATTCACGCTTGAGTTCGAGCCCGACGACGAAGAAGAAGATGGCCAACAACCCGTCGGCCGCCCAGCCGCCCAGCGTCAGATCGAGGTGCAGGCCCAGCCGGTCGGTGCCGACGTGGACCTGCCCGAGCCGGTGATAGGCCGCCGACCAGGGTGAGTTCGCCCAGATGAGGGCTATCGCCGCGGCCACCAGCAGCAGCGCCCCACCCACGGTTTCCTTGCGCAGGATCGTGCTGATGCGGGATGTCTCCGACCACGACCCCCGGGCGAACAGCGAGCGGGAGACATACGAGTTTCGGTCGGCCACCAATCTCCTCAGACCTCGACGAGCACGGGAAAACTATCGCCGACCAGACTTCCCGGCACACCTGCGGACCGAGTCTAGTCGCCCGACGTCACCGGGTGAGTATCGCGACGCACTCGACATGATGGGTGAGCGGAAACGAGTCGAACACCCTCAGCTCCTCGACGGTGTAGCCCTGCTTGCGATAGAGCCCGATGTCGCGGGCGAATGATGCTGCCTCGCAACCGATGTGGATCACCCGTGGAACACCCGCGGTCGCGAGCTGGTCGATGACCTCCCGGCCGGCGCCGGCTCGCGGCGGGTCGAGGACCGCGACGTCGGCACGGTGTGGCTGTGCGCTCAGCGCCCGCCGGACCGAATCGGTGACCACCGATACGCAGGTGAGGTCGGCCAGCGCCGCGTGCGCCGCCCGGGACGACCCGCGCGAGGTGTCGACGGTGATCACCTGCCCGGTGTCACCGACGCCGTCGGCCAGCGCCGCCGCGAAAACGCCCGAGCCGCCGTACAGATCCCACGCCGTCATCCCGGCGTCCAACTGTGCCCACTGACCGATCAGGCCGCTGTAGACCCGGGCCGCATCGCGGTGCGCCTGCCAGAACGCCGTCACCGGTATTCGCCAGAGCCGGTCGCCGACCCGTTGCACCGCTTCGTAATTGCCCTCGACGACCCGTGTCGAGACCTTGCGGCCCGACCGCGGCCCGGACTGCACGACGTGCCGGTCGCCGTCGTCGTCGACCGCCACATGCACGTGCGCCCCCGGCGCCCAGGCGACATCCGCAAGCCCGTCGAGCATGCCGGGTGGCAGCTGCGCGCAATCCAGATCGGTGACGAGTTCCGAACTGTGATAACGGTGGAACCCCACCTGGCCCGCAGCGGTGGTGTCCAGCCGCACCCGGGTTCGCCAGCCGCGCGCCGCGCCGTCACCGAGCGGTTCGGCCACCCCGTCCCAGTGAAAATCACCGAGCCGGGCCAGCTGATTGGCCACCACCTGCCCCTTGAGCACCCGGGCCGCCTCGGGCGTGGCGAACGCCAGATCGCAGCAGCCTGCCCCGCCGACCCCGGCGATCCGGCAGTGCGACTCCACCCGGTCGGGTGACGGCTGGATGACCTCGATTGCCTCTGCGTGCCAATAGGATCCGCGGTCTCCGGTCACCCGGGCCCGCACCACTTCGCCGGGCAGGGCATACCGGACGAACACCACCCGGCCGTCGTGGCGTGCCACGCAGCTACCCCCGTTGGCGGCCGCGCCGGTGGTCAGTTCCAGCTCGACCGTGTCCCCCTGACTCACTATCGATTCACTCCAAAAAGCCCCGTCGTACATCGCCCGGAGCGTTCTGCGACTGCAACTCGTGCACGCGCTCCGACGAATTGAGTTGCCACGGAACCGAAGTCACCATCACGTTGGGCATGAACAGCAGTCGACCCTTGAGTCGCAGCGCGCTCTGATTGTGCAGCACCTGCTCCCACCAATGGCCGACCACGTATTCCGGGATGAAGACCGTCACCACCGTGCGGGGCGCTTCCTTGCTGATCCGCTTGACGTAGTCGAGGACCGGACGGGTGACCTCTCGGTACGGGGACGCAACGACTTTCAACGGAACAGTGATGTCGCTGTCTTCCCACTTGTGGACCAGCTGACGAGTTTCGGAGTCGTCGACGTTGACCGTGATGGCCTCGAGCACATCAGGCCGGGTGGCCCTGGCGTAGGACAGCGCGCGCAATGTCGGCATGTGCAGTTTGGAGACCAGCACGACGGCGTGGTTGCGGCTGGGCAGCACCACGTCACCCTGCTCGGCTTCCTGCTCGGCCAGCTCGCGGGCGACGGTGTCGTAATGCTTGTGGATCGCCTTCATCAGAATGAAAAGGCTTGACATGGCCAGGATTGCGATCCACGCTCCGGCGACGAACTTGGTGACCAGCACCACGATCAGCACCGCGCCGGTGGCGAGGAAGCCGATTGTGTTGATGACCCGGGAGCGCATCATGTGCCTGCGGGCGCGGGGATCTGTTTCGGTGCGCAAGTGGCGCGTCCAGTGCCGGACCATGCCGATCTGGCTGAGCGTGAACGACACGAAAACGCCGACGATGTAGAGCTGGATGAGCGCGGTCACCTCGGCCCGGAAAGCCACCACGAAAGCGATCGCGGCCAACGCCAGGAACACGATGCCGTTCGAGAACGCCAGCCGGTCACCGCGAGTGTGCAACTGGCGCGGCAGGTAGCGGTCCTGAGCCAGGATCGAACCCAGCACCGGGAAACCGTTGAAGGCGGTGTTGGCCGCCAACACGAGGATCAGGGCGGTGACACCGGTGATCAGGAACAGGCCGATCGGGAAGTCGTGGAACACCGCGTCGGCCAGCTGCGCCACCAACGTCTTCTGCTGGTAGTTCTGCGGCGCACCGACCAGCTGGCTGGCGGGATCGTCGGCCACCTTCACCCCGGTCGCCTTGGCCAGCAGGATGATGCCCATGAACAGCGAGATGGCGATCAGGCCGAGCATCGCCAACGTTGTCGCCGCGTTGCGCGACTTCGGCTTCCGGAATGCGGGCACACCGTTGCTGATCGCCTCGACACCGGTCAGCGCCGCGCACCCGGACGAGAACGCCCGCGCAACCAGGAACACCAGGGCGAAACCGAGCACCTTGCCGTGCTCGTTGTGCACCTCGAAGCCAGCGGACTCGGCGCGCAGCGGGATGTCGAGCACGTAGATCTGGAAAAGGCCCCAGCCGAGCATGATGTACATGCCGAACATGAACGCGTAGGTGGGAATCGCGAATGCGGTGCCCGACTCGCGGATCCCGCGCAGGTTGATCGACGCGAGCAGCACGATGGCCGCCACCGCGAACCACACCTTGTGGGTGTCGACGAACGGGATTGCCGAGCCGATGTTCGACATCGCCGAAGCCATCGACACCGCGACGGTCAGCACATAGTCGACCAACAGGGCGCTGGCCACCGTCAGCCCCGCCGTCGGCCCGAGGTTGGTGGTCACCACCTCGTAGTCGCCCCCGCCGGACGGGTAGGCGTGCACGTTCTGGCGGTAGGAGGCGACCACCACGAGCATCACGAGCGCGACAGCCAGCCCGATCCACGGCGCCATGGTGTAGGCCGACAGGCCCGCCACCGAGAGCACCAGGAAGATTTCCTCGGGGGCGTAGGCCACCGACGACATGGCGTCGGAGGCGAACACCGGCAAGGCGATGCGCTTGGGCAGCAGCGTGTGACTCAGCTTGTCGCTGCGGAACGGCTGCCCCAGGACCAGCCGACGTGCGGCGGTCGAAAGCTTAGACACGAGTGCCAAGAGTAAGCCTTCACCGATTTGGCTGTAGCGTTCCCCATACGGTCGGGTCGGCGCACGGCAAAGTCGAGAGGACACCAGGTGCGGGTAGTGGTGATGGGATGCGGCCGCGTCGGCGCCTCGCTGGCCGACGCGCTGTCCCGGATAGGCCACGAGGTGGCGATCATCGACCGGGACCCGACGGCCTTCCACCGGCTGTCCCCCGACTTCTCCGGCGAGCGGGTGCTGGGCATGGGCTTCGACCGAGAAGTCCTGCTGCGCTCGGGAATCCAGAACGCCGATGCGTTCGCCGCGGTGTCCTCCGGGGACAACTCCAACATCATCTCGGCGCGCGTCGCCCGCGAGACGTTCGGCGTGCAGCGCGTGGTCGCACGCATTTACGATGCCAAACGCGCCGCGGTCTACGAACGGCTGGGAATCCCCACGGTCGCCACCGTGCCGTGGACCACCGACCGCCTGCTGGGTGCGCTGGTGCGCGACACCGAGACCACCAAATGGCGCGATCCCACCGGCACGATGGCCGTTGCCGAGGTGGCCCTGCACGAAGGCTGGGTAGGTCACCGGCTGACCTCGCTTGAAGTTGCGACCGGCGCGCGAGTCGCGTTCGTGGTCCGGTTCGGCACCGGCATCCTGCCCGAGCCCAAGACCGTGCTGCAGGCCGGCGACCAGGTGTACATCGCGGCGGTGTCCGGGCGCGCCGCCGAAGCGCTGGCCATCGCCGCGCTGCCACCCGGCCCCGACGTCGGAGAGGGGCACTGATGGGCGACAAGCGGCTCAAAGTGGCGATCGCCGGGGCAGGCGCAGTCGGCCGGTCGATTGCCCGCGAACTGCTCGAGAGCGAGCACGAGGTCACGCTCATCGAGCGCAATGCCGAGCATCTCGACGTCGACGCCATCCCGGCCGCGCACTGGCGCCTCGGCGATGCCTGCGAGATCAGCTTGCTCGAGTCGGTGCACCTGCAGGAGTTCGATGTCGTCGTCGCCGCCACCGGCGACGACAAGGCGAACGTGGTGCTGTCCCTGCTGGCCAAGACGGAGTTCGCGGTCTCGCGCGTCGTGGCCCGGGTCAACGACCCGCGCAACGAGTGGCTCTTCGACAGCTCGTGGGGCGTCGACGTCGCGGTGTCCACACCGCGGATGCTGGCCTCGCTGGTGGAGGAGGCCGTCGCGGTCGGTGACCTGGTGCGTCTCATGCAGTTCCGCCAGGGCCACGCCAACCTCGTCGAGATCACCCTGCCCGACGACACCCCGTGGGGCGGGCGGCCGGTCCGCAAGCTGATCCTGCCGCGGGACGCCACGCTGGTGACGATCCTGCGCGGGCCGCGGGTGATCGTGCCGGAGGCCGACGAGCCGCTGGAGGGCGGCGACGAGCTGCTGTTCGTGGCCGCCCCGGAAGTGGAAGACGAGTTGCGCAAGACCGTGCTGTCGGCCTCGACCGGCTAGTCCGGGTACACCGGCGCCGGGGGCGGCCCGTCCCGGTCGTGACACGCCGCGGCGGCGGCCGACGACTCGGCGGACAGCGCAGGCGCGTCGTCGCGGATGCCCACCGCCGAGACGATGCCCGCGATCACCAGGAGAACCGCGGCAGTCATTACGCCGTGGCGGAAACCGTCGAAAGTCATTGCGCCACCGACGATGACCGCGGTGAATGCGATCGCGATCAAACCCGCCACCCGGGCGACAGCGTTGTTGATCGCCGAGCCGATGCCGCTTTGCGACGTCGGGACGGCGGCCAGGACCGCGGCGGTCAGCGGGGACACGGCCACCGAGAGCCCCACCCCGAACAGCGCCATGCCCGGCAGCGTCTGCAGCCACACGTTGCCTGCGCCGATCGCCATCCATCCGAACCCCGCCGCGGCGATCAGCGGCCCGACCGCCATGAAGCGGCGCGGGCCATAGCGGCCGGCGAGCTCACCGAAGCGGGCCGCCAACAAGAACGACAGGACCGGCACCGGCAGTGTCGCCAGGCCGGCCTGCGCGGGCGACAGTCCCCCGACCTCCTGCAAGAACAACGCCACCAGCAGCTGGCCCAGTGAGATGCCCGCATAGAGGAACACGGTGGCCAGGTTGCCGACCGTGAAGTTGCGTGCCGAGAAGACCGCGGGCGGCAGCATCGGATGGCGGGCGCGGCGTTCCCACCAGCCGAACGCGATCAGGCTGGCGGGCCCGACGATGAGCGCGGTGACGATGGCCGGATCGTGCCAGCCCAGCCGCTGCTGTTCGATCATCGCGAAGACCGTCGCGCTCAGCCCCAGCGCTGTGAGGACCGCGCCGACTGCGTCGATGTGTGCACCCGTCCGGGGTGTCCGATCGGTCAGCTTGCCTGCGAGGATGAGCGTGACCGCGAGTGGGACCACGTTGACGGCGAACACCCACCGCCAGCCCAGCGTTTCGACCAGCACACCGCCCAGCAGCGGCCCGATGACGAATGCGGTGCCGGTCCAGGCCGTCCAGACGCCGATCGCGCGGGACTGTTCGGCGCCGGTGAACCGGGCGTTGAGCATGGCCAGTGAACTCGGGACCAGAAAGGCCGCGCCCAGTCCCTGGACGCAACGGCCGACGACCAACACCGGTCCGCTCGGTGCGGCCGCGCACAGCAGTGATGCGACGCCGAACACCACGAGCCCGGCCCGCAAAACCGTCAGCCGCCCGAAGGTGTCGGAGATCGCGCCGGCAAGCAGAATCAGCGCACCCAGCGTCAGCAGGTACCCGTCGACGACCCATTGCTGGATGACAAGTCCGCCGCCGAGTTCGGCACCGATGGCAGGCAGGGCCAGATTCACCACCGAACCGTCGAGAAACGCGACGAACGACGCGAGTACCGCGACGGCGACGAGCAGACGGTCGTCGCGCCCAACCACAGTCAGTCTTCGGCGGGCGCGACGTCGCCGTCGTGGCTGCGTGCGTGGGCGGCGTGGATGGCGCGTTGCGCGGCGCGGATCGCCAGGTAGGTCACCAGGGCGGCCACCGCGGTCAGCGGCCAGCCCATCGCGATCCGGGCCACCCCGAGCCAGCCGGTCTGATCGGCGTCGTACAGGTGGCGCTGCACCGCGAACCGGGAGGCGAACACCAGCACCCAGGTCAGCGTCGCGATGTCGAAGGCGAACACCGCGCGCCGGTTTCCGCGCCAGGCACGGTCCTTGTTGCTGATCCAACTCCAGGCGTATCCCACAATGGGCCTGCGGATGACGACCGAGAGTGCGAACACCGCCGCCCAGATCAGCGACGTCCAGATGCCCAGCAGGAAGTAGCCCTTCGACGCGCCGACGATCCAGGCGATCAGCGCGCTGATCCCCACGCCGATGAACCCCGAGATGGCGGGCTGCACCGAATCGCGACGGTAGAGCCGCCACACCAGGATCAGGGCGGCGACGCCGAGCGCCGCACTGATCGCGGGCACCAGGCCGAAGGCGGTGTTCACCGGGACCAGGACCACCACCGGCAGTGCCGAGTAGATCAGGCCGCTGACGCCGCCCATCTGGGCGAGCAGGGCCTGCGCGGGCGTCGTCTCCTCGGGGGTTCCCGCTGGGGTGTCGGCCGGCGCGTCCTGACTGCGATCGCTGTCTTCGACGGGACGGCTCAAGTCTGGATCTCGTAGTGCGGGTTGTAGATGGCCTTGGTGCCGTTCTCGAGGGTGCCCAGCCGGCCACGCACTCGCAGGGCGCGGCCCGACTCGATACCGGCGATACGGCGCTGTCCCAGCCAGACCAGCGTGACGGTGTCGGTGCCGTCGAAGAGTTCGGCGCGAACGCCACCGGCGCAACCCTTGGCGTTGGTCTCCACACTGCGCAAGGTGCCCACCATCGTCACCTCTTGGCCGCGCTGGCAGTCAATTGCTCGCTGGGCGCCGGTGCCGGCGGCTTCATCGGTGAGTTCCTCGACGTCGCGCTGCTCAGGGTCTTCCGTCAACCGACGAGTGAGACGTCGAACGAAACTTTCGGCCGTAGCCATGGCCTCTCCTGATACTCCAGCGGATCACAATGCCAACGCAACGGTAGACCTCTTGGTGCCGCGATGCCATGTGGCATACCCGCGGCGGGCGTTGCCCATACGTAACAGGGCACGATCATGAGATGACGATCACTTTTCGCGGTGTGACGGCAGTGCTGCTGCCCGGCACGGGAAGCGATGACGACTACGTCTACCGGGCGTTCGCCGGTCCCCTGCACGGTGTCGGCGCGGTGGTCGTCACGCCTGCTCCGCAGCCCTCCCGGCTGGTCGCCGGCTACCTCGATGCGCTCGACGACGCCGCCCGGGGCGGCCCGGTCATCGTCGGCGGGGTGTCCATCGGCGCGGCGGTGGCGCTGGCCTGGGCACTGGCCCACCCGGGGCACGCGGTCGCGGTGCTGGCGGCGCTGCCCGCCTGGAGCGGTGCGGCCCAAACCGCTCCGGCCGCGTTGTCGGCCCGCCACACCGCGCATCAGCTGCGTACCGAGGGGCTGGTCGCCACCACCACCCAGATGCGCGCCTCCAGCCCCGCCTGGCTGGCCGACGAGCTGGCTCGGAGCTGGCTGGCCCAGTGGCCGCTACTGCCGGACGCGATGGAGGATGCCGCCGGCTACGTGGCGCCGGGCGTCGCCGAGATCGGACGGCTCGGTGTGCCGATGGGCGTCGTGGGGGCGACCGACGACCCGATCCATCCGCTGGAGGTGGCCCTGGAGTGGGTGGCGGCCGCGCCGCGGGCGGCGCTGCGGACGGTCAGCCTCGACGACTTCGGACCGAAGCCGGAAGTACTTGGTTCGGCGTGTCTGGGAGCGTTGACCGACGCCGAAGGATGATCAGCCGCCGGTACTGGAGCTGCGCAGCTGCTGCATGGCCGAGCCGGAGGCGCTGCGCCGTTCGGTCGGCGGCTGGGCCTGGCCCTGCTGCTCCTGGATCGTCGCCTGCTGCGCGGCCGCCATCTGAGCCTGCTGGGCGGCGGCCTGACGCAGCTGCTCGAGCATTGGTTCGGGCAGCTGGACCTGGAGCGGGGTGCGCACCGGCAGCGGCGTGTCACCGCGACGAACAACAGTGTCGCTCAACGCTTCTCGCGCCTCGGCAACCAGATTGCCCATGGCTTCGGGAGCGCCGTTGACCACACAGCGGATCATCCAGCGATAGCCGTCGACGCCGATGAAGCGCACTACGCCGGCGCCGGTGCCGACCACCTCGCGGCCCCACGGGCCGTCTTCGATGGAGACCTGTGCGTTGTCCTTGCGCAACGAGTCGGCCAGCTCGCCGGCCACCTCACGCCACAGCCCGGGCGACTTCGGCGCTGCGTAGGCGGCGATCGTGAACCGGCCGTGCGGCGTGACCACCCACACCGCGCTGGGCACGCCCACCTCGTTCAACTCGACCTGGATCTGCCCGGCCGCCGGCATCGGCACCAGCACCGAACCCAGGTCCAGGCGGGCTTCCGCGGCGTCGGCCGGGTTGTCGAAGTCCTCAATGTCGAACGGGCCACCGTCGTAACCGTCGTCGACGTCGTCGGCGTCGTCGACGTCGGCAGCGGGGTCCTGGACCGCCGGGGCCTCTGCCGTCGCGTCCGCGCCGGTGTCTGATTCGTTCTTTCGTCTGCCGAATGCCATCACAAACTCGCATGTCCGCCGGAGGATCCGTGGCCGCCTTCGCCACGGGTGGTGTCAGCCAGTCCGGCCTCGTCGAACGAGGCCACCTCGACCAGCTCTGGAAGTTCGACCCGCTGGACCAGCAATTGGGCAATGCGGTCGCCACGCCGGATCGCGATCGGCGTTGCGGGGTCGAGGTTGATCAACGAGATCTTGATTTCGCCGCGGTAACCGGCGTCGATCGTGCCGGGGCTGTTGACGATCGAAAGGCCAACGCGCGCAGCCAAACCGGAGCGCGGATGGACCAATCCGACCATGCCGTGCGGAATTGCCACGGCGATGCCGGTGGCGACCAGCGCACGCTCACCGGGCGCCAGGTCGACGTCCTGCGCGCTGAACAAATCCACGCCCGCATCGCCGTCGTGGGCGCGGCTGGGCAGTGGAAGATCGCGGTCGAGGCGAACCACCGCGAGAGGAGTCGGCACGATGGGAAAGACTACCCTTGGCCGCGTGTCTGGTTCGCGTGTGACCTCGCAAACCGTGCGGTACCGCGAGCGGCTCTGGGTGCCGTGGTGGTGGTGGCCGCTCGGTCTGGCCTTGGCGGCATTGATCGCCAAGGAAGTCACGATGGGTGTGCGCACGCTGCCGGTGTGGCTGCCGTACGTGGTGCTCGGTGCCGTCGCGGTGGGCGTGCTGCTGTGGATGAGCCGCACCGAGGTCCGGGTCGTGACCGGCGGCGACAACGGCGACGACGTCGAATTGTGGGCAGGTCAGGCGCATCTGCCGACGTCGGTGGTGTCCCGGTCGGCTGAGATTCCCCGAACGGCGAAGTCGGCGGCACTGGGCCGTCAACTCGATCCGGCAGCGTTCGTGCTGCATCGCGGCTGGGTGGGCCCGCTGGTCCTGGTGGTGCTCGACGATCCGGACGATCCGACGCCGTATTGGCTGGTCAGCGCCCGCCACCCGGACCGGGTACTCTCCGCGCTGCGGAGCTAATCAGCTAACTAAGCCGCACAGTCCGTGCAGAGCAGCACACCGTTCTTGTCGCTGGCCAGCCGGCTGCGGTGATGCACCAGAAAGCAACTCGAGCAGGTGAACTCGTCCGCCTGCTTCGGAACGACGCGGACCACCAACTCCTCGCCCGAGAGATCCGCCCCGGGCAGCTCGAAATTCTCCGCGGAATCCGTCTCGTCGACGTCTACTACGGCCGACTGCGCCTCGTTGCGGCGCGCCTTGAGTTCCTCCAGCGAATCCTCGGACACCTCGTCGGTCTCGGTGCGCCGCGGGGCGTCGTAGTCGGTAGCCATCTTTTGTCCCCTCGTAACCTCAGCATGGCTTTGTATCAGCGTGGAACGGATCCGCCAAACGATTCGTGCCCAGATCCCCCTTACGCCGTATGTGATTTACGTCACATGTATTCATTCTGATCGACGGGCGTGTTGGGCCAGGATGCGCCCGGTGCCTCTAGAGTGCATCCGTGGTCGCTCAAATCACGGAGGGCACGGCCTTCGACAAGCACGGTCGCCCGTTCCGTCGACGCAACTACCTGCCCGGACTGATCGCGCTGGGCGTGATGTTCGTGATCACCGCGATCGTGTGGGGATTTGTACTGACCCGCCCCGTCGACGTGCGGGAGGCCGCGGCCTGCAACCCGCCGCCACCGGCCGCCGAGCCCGGTGCGCCCACCCTCGGCCAGCAGGTGTCGCATTCGTCGATGATCGACGTTGCGCCGGCCAAACTCGTCGACACCAAGATCCGGGTGCTCAACGCCAGCGGCCAGGGCGGGCAGGCCGGCGAGGTCGCCGGTGCACTGCGCGACCTCGGCTTCGCCCAGCCCACCGCGGCCAACGACCCGATCTACACCAGCACCCGGCTGACCTGCCAGGGCCAGATCCGCTTCGGCGCCGGCGGCCGGGCCGGCGCGGCCGCGGTCTGGCTGGTGGCACCCTGCGTCGAACTGTTCCAGGACGACCGCAAGGACGACTCGGTCGACCTGGCCATCGGCACCGACTTCACCACGCTGGCGCACAGCGACGACATCGACGCCGTCCTGGCCGGTCTGCGTCCGGACGCCACCGAGCCCGCCGATTCGACGTTGCTGACCAAGATCCACAACGGCACCTGCTGATCAGGCCAGCGGCCGCAATCCGCCGAAACCCGCCAAGGCGTCGGTGAGCGCGGACGCGATCCCCGGCGCCGCCACAACCAGCAGCGCGCCGTCCTCGTCGGGCTGCGGCAACGCCACCACCGCGCCCGCCTCGGCGGCGATCAGCGCGCCGGCCGCCCAGTCCCACACGTGCAGGCCGTGCTCGTAGTGGGCGTCGAGACGGCCGGCGGCGACCATGCACAGATCCAGCGAGGCCGACCCGATCCGCCGGACGTCCCGCACCAGCGGCAGCAACTGCGCCAACAAGGCGGACTGCTCGGCGCGCCGCTGCGGGGCGTAGCCGAAACCGGTGCCCACCAACGCCATCGACAGATCCGTCACCGGGCCGGCCCGCAGCTGCAGGCGCTGCCCGTCGCGGGACACATGGGCGCCGTGACCGACGGCCGCCGAGTACACCTCCCCGCCGGCCACGTCGGCGACCGCGCCCGCCACCGACACGCCGTCGATCTGGGCGGCGATCGAGATCCCATACGCCGGAATGCCGTACATGAAGTTCACCGTGCCGTCGATCGGGTCGAGCACCCAGCAGACCGCACCGTCAGCGCCGGCCGCCGGACCGCCGCCCTCCTCGCCGAGAATCACGTCGTCGGGACGCAGCGCGCCGAGCCGATCACGCAGTAGCAGTTCGGTTTCGGTGTCCACAATGGTCACCGGATCGGTCGGCGTGCTCTTCGTCTGAACCGAATGCGCGGCGATCGAGCCGTGCCCGTCGCCGAAGACTTCCGCGCGCCTGCGGCGGACGAACGCGGCCGCTTCGGCGGCCAGCTGCTCGGCCAGTGCCCGTAACTCTTGTCCCCCGTTGTCAGTCACCCGACCATCGCAGCACAGACCTCCCGACACCGAACACAAAGGGCCGCGCAGCCACTAGTGTGTGCATCGCGCAGACCGCCCGCGTCGCCGAGGAGCAGCCCATGCCCGAGACCGAATCCCCCACCACCCCCGGACAGAACCGCGGCTTCGGCGTCGACGTCGGTGGCAGCGGGGTCAAGGGTGGGATCGTCGATCTCGACACCGGCAAACTGATCGGCGACCGCTACAAGTTGCTGACCCCGCAGCCGTCCACCCCCGAGGCGGTCGCCGAGACGGTCGCCGAGGTGGTCCGGCACTTCGATTGGACCGGCCCGCTGGGTGTGACCTACCCGGGTGTCGTCGTCAACGGCGTCGTGCAGACCGCGGCCAACGTCGACAAGGGCTGGATCGGGACCAGCGCCTCCGAGGTGATCGGCGCGGCGCTCGGCGGCCAGCACGTGGTCGTGCTCAACGACGCCGACGCCGCAGGCATCGCCGAGCAGCGCCATGGCGCCGGACGCAACCGGGACGGCGTGATCGTCTTGCTGACCTTCGGCACCGGCATCGGATCCGCGGTGATCCACGGCGGTCAGCTGCTGCCCAACACCGAGTTCGGCCATCTCGAGGTCGGCGGCAAGGAAGCCGAACACCGCGCGGCTTCCTCGGTCAAGGAGCGCAAGGACTGGAGCTACGAGCGGTGGAGCGAGGAAGTCACGAAAGTCCTGGTCACCATCGAGAACGCGATCTGGCCCGACCTGTTCATCGCCGGCGGCGGCATCAGCCGCAAGGCCGACAAATGGATCCCGCTGCTGAAGAACCGCACCCCGGTGGTGGCCGCGGAGTTGCAGAACGAGGCGGGCATCGTCGGGGCTGCGATGGCGGCTCAGGCCGACGTCACACGCTGATTTTTCGTCGCTCGGCGCGGTAGCGGCCCACACTGTCGTTACAATGGTCGATGGCGGCCGCCTACCGGATAGCGGCGAGAATCCACCACGAGATCCACGCCAATAGTCCTCATAGCCGACGCTTTCGGTGGCGCGCCCACGCCCGCCGAGAGCCAGCACGACCGAAAGGGTGTACGTGGCAGCGACGAAGGCAAGCCCGGCAACCGATGAGCCGGTGAAGCGCACCGCCACCAAGACTCCCGCGAAGAAGCCGGCAGTTAAGGCGGCCAACGGTTCCGCGCCGGCCAAGCGAGCCACCAAGGCCGCTCCCCGCGCCGCCGAAGCCGAAGCCGGCGATTCCGAGATCACTGAGGCAACGGCCGCGCCCACCAAGGCGCGTGCCACCAAGGCTGCCGCCAAGAAGGCGCCCGCCACCCGTGGCCGAGCCAAGAAGGATGCCGCCCCCGCGGACACCGACGCCGAGGCCGGCGCCGATGACGAACTCGACGGCGACCTCGACGTCGATCCCGAACTCGACGTAGCCGAGGACGACATCGAACTCGAGGACCTCGAAGACGTCGCCGAGGATTCTGACGAGGCGGCCGACGAGGAAGGCACCCCGGCTGCGGGCGCCCCGGCCGCCGAGGGCGAGTCCGGCGACGACGAAGACATCGCCGAGCCGTCCGAAAAGGACAAGGCCTCGGGCGACTTCGTCTGGGACGAAGAAGAGTCCGAGGCACTGCGGCAGGCGCGCAAGGACGCTGAGCTGACCGCATCAGCGGACTCGGTGCGCGCCTATCTCAAGCAGATCGGCAAGGTCGCACTGCTCAACGCCGAGGAGGAGGTCGAGCTCGCCAAGCGGATCGAGGCCGGCCTCTACGCCACCCAGCTGATGGCGGAGAAGACCGACAAAGGCGAAAAGCTCCCGGTCCAGCAGCGCCGCGACATGCAGTGGATCTGCCGCGACGGCGACCGCGCTAAGAACCATCTGCTCGAGGCCAACCTGCGTCTGGTGGTGTCGCTGGCCAAGCGCTACACCGGTCGCGGCATGGCGTTCCTGGATCTCATCCAGGAGGGCAACCTGGGTCTGATCCGCGCGGTGGAGAAGTTCGACTACACCAAGGGCTACAAGTTCTCCACCTACGCCACGTGGTGGATCCGCCAGGCGATCACCCGCGCGATGGCAGACCAGGCCCGCACCATCCGTATCCCGGTGCACATGGTCGAGGTCATCAACAAGCTGGGTCGCATCCAGCGCGAGCTGCTTCAGGACCTGGGCCGCGAGCCCACTCCCGAAGAGCTGGCCAAGGAAATGGACATCACGCCGGAGAAGGTGCTGGAGATCCAGCAGTACGCGCGTGAGCCGATCTCGCTGGACCAGACCATCGGCGACGAGGGCGACAGCCAACTCGGCGACTTCATCGAGGACAGCGAAGCTGTGGTGGCGGTCGACGCCGTCTCCTTCACCCTGCTGCAGGATCAGTTGCAGTCGGTGCTCGAGACGCTGTCCGAGCGTGAAGCCGGGGTGGTGCGGCTGCGGTTCGGCCTCACCGACGGCCAGCCGCGCACCCTCGACGAGATCGGGCAGGTGTACGGCGTCACCCGTGAGCGGATCCGGCAGATCGAGTCGAAGACCATGAGCAAGCTGCGGCACCCCAGCCGTTCTCAGGTGTTGCGCGACTACCTCGACTGAGGCCGAACCAATTCCGTTGCGCCGCGGCCGCTTTCAGTCGGCAGCTCGCGTTGCCGGGTGTGTGCTGCTGACCCTGGTCACGGCGTGCTCTCACGGTCTCGCGCCACACGCCACGGTGACCGAGACCGCACGCGCGGCCCCGGTTCCCACGTACGCGCCGGTGCGACCAGCGCCACCACCCACATCCGATCTTCCCGCGGTGTCGACGATCATGACCGAGGCCGTCGCGGCGAACCGCCTGCCCGGTGCGGTGGTCCTGGTCGGGCATGGGGGCACAGTCGTGTTCCGCAGGGCCTACGGGGTGCGCAAGCTGGCCGGTGAACGGGGCCTTGACGGGGTGCCCGCGCCCGCCGAACCGATGACCGAGGACACCGTCTTCGACCTCGCGTCACTGACGAAACCCCTTGCCACCGCGACCGCTGTCATGCAGCTTTACGAGCAGGGCCTGCTGGCATTCGACGACCCGATTCAGAAGTATCTGCCCGACTTCAACACCGGCAACGACCCCAAGCGCGCCGAAGTGACGGTGCGGATGCTGCTCACCCACACCTCAGGTGAAACCGGTGACGTCGAACTGAAGGATCCGTGGGGGCTGGGCTCCCCCGACCGGGCCGAAGGTTTCCGTCGCGCGCTGACCACACCACTGGAATCGCTTCCCGGAGAGGGCTTTCGCTACTCCGACATCAACTTCATCCTGCTCGGCGCACTGATCGAGCGAATCACCGGTGAGCCCGAGGACGACTACGTGCACCAGCACGTGTTCGTCCCGCTGGGCATGGCCGACACCCGCTATCTGCCGCTGGCGAAAGTCTGCGGCCACCAGACGATCACGGGTGCCGCAGTCCGGTGGTCACCCATCGAGTCAACCGAATGCAGTGCAGGCCAATGGAATACGAGCCTGCTACCCCGTATCGCACCGACAGCGTGGGATGAGGACAACCCCGGCGAGCCGAACCGCAACCCCGACTTCGGCCACCTGTTGCGCGGCACCGTGCACGATACGACGGCGCGACGGATGGGCGGGGTGGCCGGACATGCCGGGGTTTTCTCCACCGCCGCCGATGTCAGCGTCTTCGCCCAGGCGCTTCTCGACCGCCTTGCCGGCAGGCCAAGCACTTTTCCGCTGATGCAGTCGACCCTCGAGCTGATGACCTCCCCGCAGCAGCCGGGCCACACCGCGGGACAACTCGACGCGGCCAACGCCGCGCGGGGGAAGCCGGGCGGTCTCGCGCGGTACCCGGCGATCCCGGGTGCGAACCTTCGCGGCTTGGGCTGGGACATCGACACCGGCCAGTCCAGCACCCGCGGCACGGTGTTCCCGGTCGGCAGCTTCGGCCACACCGGGTTCACCGGCACCTCCCTGTGGCTGGATCCGGGCTCGGACACCTACGTGGTCCTGCTGTCCAACGCGATACACACCCGCGGTAGCTCACCGATCACGTCACTGCGCGCTGACGTGGCCACCGCCGCCGCGCGAGCGCTGCGCCTCTACGGCAGCCGCTGAGTGGGTCCCACGACCCCCAGCCCAACGGACACGCGATTATTTTCCTTGCCGTCACAAATATCGACCTCAGCACTGGCCGCCATGTGATGATCGGCGTGATCAGCTCGCCCGGAGCTCCCACGTCGAAGGGTTGCCGTGTCGCCATACAGTGCTCGCCGCCTTTTCTTGACAGTTCCCACGACGACGTTGTCGCTCACCTTCGGAACTGCATTCGCCGGTGCCGGTCTGCTGTTGGCCACCGCAGGCCCGGCCGCCGCAGCACCCGCTGAGCCGCCTTCGCCCAGTGGCCTGCAGTGCCTGATGACGAACACCGAGTGCACCTCGGCCGGTCCGGTGCAGACCCGCGCAACGCCGGTTTCCCCCACCGTCCTGGCCGCCGCCGTCAGCGACATAACGGTGCGTGACATCCCCATCATCGGCATCTTCATCGGCAATGGCGCCGACGCCCAGCCCGGTTGCGTCGGCAGCGCCTGCAACGGCGGCAACGCCGGACTGCTTTTCGGCAACGGCGGTAACGGGCTCGACGGCGGCAGTGGCGGAGCCGGTGGCTTTTTCTTCGGCCGCGGCGGGAACGGCGGAGCCGGTATCACCGGTGCCGCCGGCACCCTTCCCGGCGACGACGGCGGGAACGGCGCGAACGGCGGCAGCGGCGGGGCCGGTGGGTTCTTCTTCGGCCGCGGCGGGAACGGCGGAGCCGGCGGCGTCGGCGGCAGCGGCGCAAACGGGGCCACTGCCCCGACCCTCGGCGACAACGGCGGCCAGGGCGGCAACGGTGGGGACGGCGGGGCAGGCGGGCGAGGGGGTTTCTTCGGCCTCTTCGGTCTCAACGGCTGGACCGGCAACGGCGGCAGCGGTGGGACCGGCGGCGCCGGAGGCGGCTCGTTCACGACCCAATTCGCCGGTGCCGGCGGCCAGGGCGGAAGCGGCGGAAACGGTGGCCAGCTCGGCGGCCAGGGCGGTACCGGCGGCGCCGGCGGCATCGGCCAGTCCGGCGGCGCCGGCGGCAACGGCGGGCAGGGCGGGACCGGTGTCGCCGGCGGCAGCGGCGGCACCGGTGGCGCAGGCGGCCTGGCATCCGAAGGCAACGGCGGTCTCGGCGGCAACGGCGGCCAGGGCGGTACCGGTTCGCAGATCGGTGGCGCCGGCGGCACCGGCGGCTACGGCGGGACCGGCGGACCGGGCGGTAACGGCTTCGACGGCGGGGCCGGTGGCGCAGGCGGCACCGGCGGCCAGGGCGGCACGGGAGCAACCGGCGGAGCCGGCGGAAGCGGCGGCACCGGTGGCTTCGGCGGGGTCAACTTCGACTTCGGCCAGACCAACAACGCCGGCGCCGGCGGCACCGGCGGCGCAGGTGGTGCCGGCGGTCTGGGAACCGTGAAGTCGGGCGGCCGTGGCGGCACCGGCGGCACCGGCGGTTTCGGTGGCAACGCCGAGAACGGACAGACGAACACCGGCGGTGCCGGTGGATCGGGCGGTTCCGGAGGCAAGGGCGGCTCGGGCGCCAACGGCGCCAATCCGGGCAGCACCGGCGGCAGCGGCACTGCGGGCCAAGCTCAATCCGGTGGAGTAGGTGGCAAGGGCGGCTCCGGCGGTGGGGGCGGTACGGGCGGCGCAAGCTGAATCCCGCTCAGCCACCCGATATTCAGGTGCGCGAGCATGCCGCGCCCGCTTACCCTGGCGCCGTGCTCAGCAGGGTGAATCTGTCCTCAGAATCGGCCTACGAGTCCGAAGTCGGCTACTCCCGGGCGGTGCGTATCGGCCCGCACGTCGCGGTCTCCGGCACCACCGGCGCAGGCGACGACGCCGTCGCTCAGACCCGAAATGCATTGCAGCGCATAGCAACAGCGCTGGACGATCTCGGCGCCTCACTGTCCGACGTCGTCCGCACCCGGATCTACGTCACCGACATCTCCAGCTGGCGCGCGGTCGGCGCGGTGCACGCGGAGTTCTTCGGCGCGATCCGCCCGGCCGCCACCATGGTCGAGGTCGCCGCCCTCATCGAGCCCGGGCTACTGGTGGAGATCGAAGCCGACGCCTACATCGACGGCTCGAACGGCTGAAACCGGCCGTCCGGCCCCGGCCGATACGGCGTGACTTTCATCACCGCCGTGGTGGGCAATCGGCCGTACAGATGCGGGAACCGCATCGACTCGGGATCCGTTGGAACACCGTGTTCCCAACGCAGCGGCGCCTGCAGCTGTTGAGGGTCGATGTGGAGCAGCACCAAATCGGTTCGGCCGGAGAACAACCGGTTGGCCGGTAGGTGCACCTGCTCCGGTGTCGAAAGGTGAATGAATCCCGCTTCGCTGCGCGATGCGGGGCAAAGTTCGCCACCGGCCTGCGCGGTTTCCCAGTCTCGCTGTCCGCACAGGTGGAGTAAGAATTCCGGATTCGGGTACATACGACCACACTGCATCACCCGCAACACGAGAAGGCGTGAGACACGACACAGCTGTAAACCCCCGGGGAACAAGGCCGGAACACAAAACGTCTGAGACAGTAGAGATACGTGACGGTGGCGACCAGTCACCGAAGCGCTGAGCACCTTACGGAGGAGCCCATGAACGCGACCCTGACCAGTCCTGAATTGACCAAGGCTGATCGCTGCGACCGCTGTGGTGCAGCGGCTCGGGTGCGCGCCAAGCTTCCTTCCGGTGCCGAACTCCTGTTCTGCCAACACCACGCCAACGAGCACCAGGCCAAGCTGATCGAGTTGGCCGCCGTGATCGAAGTCAGCCCGTCGGAGGCGTAACCACTACTCACGGCCGCGTCGCTGGGCAGGATCGCCGACGTCAGGAATGCTGGACTGGTCATGACTGACCAATCGGCCAAGCCCTCTCGTCACCACGTATGGCGGATCTCGAAACGCACTCTGTCCAAAAGCTGGGACGACTCGATCTTCTCGGAGTCCGCCCAGGCGGGTTTCTGGTCGGTGCTGTCGTTGCCGCCGCTGCTGCTCGGCATGCTCGGGAGCCTGGCTTATATCGCGCCGATGTTCGGGCCGGACACCCTGCCGACCATCGAGAATCAGTTGATCAACTTTGCGAACAGCTTCTTCTCGAAGAATGTGGTGAACGAGATCATCCAGCCGACCGTCCGCGACATCGTGGCGGGCGCGCGCGGTGAAGTGGTGTCGTTCGGTTTCGTGATCAGCTTGTGGGCCGGCTCGTCGGCCATCTCGGCGTTCGTCGACTCCGTGGTGGAAGCCCACGACCAGACGCCGCTGCGACATCCGGTGCGACAACGCCTCTTCGCGCTCGGGCTCTACGTGGTGATGCTGGTGTTCGTCATCGCCAGCGCACCGTTTGTGGCGCTCGGGCCCCGCAAGATCTCGTCGTATCTGCCGGACAGCGGGGACAACGTCCTGCATTACGGCTACTACCCCGCGCTGGCGGTGACCCTGGTACTGGCGGTGACAATCCTCTACCGGGTGTCGCTACCCAAACCGCTGCCCACCCATCGCCTGCTGTGGGGCGCGATTCTCGCGGCCGCGGTGTTCGTGGTCGCGGCGATGTGCCTGCGGTTCTACCTGACCTGGATCACCAGCACCGGCTACACGTATGGCGCGCTGGCGACCCCGATCGCGTTCCTGCTGTTCGCGTTCTTCCTCGGCTTCGCCATCATGATCGGCGCCGAACTCAACGCCGCCATCGAAGAGGAGTTCCCCGCTCCCGCGCCGCACGCCGAACAGGTGCGAACGTGGTTGCGGCGCAAGGCCAAGTCGAGGGGTGACAACGACAATAAGGACGAGGCTCCCGAGGATCAGCCGCAGCCAGCACCTGGCGAGACGGCTGAACCCGCCCCGGTCAGCCCTTCTTGAGGTTCTCGTAGACCCGCTTGCAGTCCGGACAGACCGGCGAGCCGGGCTTGGCCGCGCGGGTCACCGGGAACACCTCGCCGCACAACGCGACGACGTGGGTGCCCATCACCGCACTCTCGGCGATTTTGTCCTTCTTGACGTAATGGAAGACCTTGGGGGCATCGTCGTCGGTCCCGTCGTCGACGCGTTCGTCGGCGTCGGTGCGCTCGATCGTCTGGGTCTGCATAGGAGACATTGTGCCCGGTAAGACAGCCGTAAGAAACCGGCATGCATATCGATCACAAATTGTGGAACAGTAGAGCTATGAAGCGTGAGCTGGGATTCGACGACGAAGGTCGGCCCGTGCTCATCACCGCCGCGGCAACGCCCTACGAAGAGCAGCATCGCCAACGCGTGCGGAAGTACCTGACGATCATGTCTTTTCGGATTCCGGCACTCATCTTGGCGGCCGGCGCGTACGGCCTGTGGCACAACGGATTGATCTCACTGGCGATCATCGCGGTGTCGTTGCCGCTGCCATGGATGGCCGTCCTGATCGCCAATGACCGCCCGCCCCGGCGCGCGGAGGAGCCCCGTCGCTTCAATGACACCCCGCAGCGGACCCCGCTGTTCCCGCGGGCCGAGCATCGCGCACTCGATGCCGGGATCTCGGCTGCGCAACCGCATGCTGCCGGTGGTCCCGACCGCGGTTCCCGCTGACCGCCGACCCGGCCGTTTCTCAGGACATTCTCAGGGCTTCTCGCTATTCCCGCACGTCAGAGGGTGTGAACCGACGCCGGCGCGGGAACTCTTTGTTCGGATCGCACGTTGAACGCTTTGACAGTTGCAGCCGATCAGGAGGCCACCATGGCAAATGCCACCACCAGCCGATTTGATAGCGACCTGGACGCCCAGAGTCCAGCCGCCGACCTGGTGCGCGTCTATCTGAACGGCATCGGCAAAACCGCCCTGCTCACCGCCGAGGACGAGGTAGAGCTGGCCAAGCGGATCGAGGCAGGCCTGTTCGCCCAGCACCTGCTCGAGACCAAGAAGCGACTCAGCGAGAACCGCAAGCGCGACCTCGCCATCATCGTGCGCGACGGGCAGGCCGCCCGCAGTCATCTGCTCGAGGCCAACCTGCGCCTGGTGGTGTCGCTGGCCAAGCGCTACACAGGTCGCGGCATGCCGCTGCTGGACCTCATCCAGGAAGGCAACCTCGGCCTGATCCGCGCGATGGAGAAGTTCGACTACACCAAGGGTTTCAAGTTCTCGACGTATGCCACGTGGTGGATCCGTCAGGCCATCACCCGCGGCATGGCCGACCAGAGCCGCACGATCCGGCTGCCCGTCCACCTCGTGGAGCAGGTGAACAAGCTCGCCCGGATCAAGCGTGAGATGCACCAGAGCCTGGGCCGGGAGGCGAGCGACGAGGAGCTGGCCGAGGAGTCCGGCATTCCGGTCGAGAAGATCAACGACCTGCTCGAGCACAGCCGCGACCCGGTGAGCCTCGACATGCCGGTCGGCAGCGACGAAGAGGCCCCCCTCGGCGACTTCATCGAGGACTCCGAGGCCATGTCGGCCGAGAACGCCGTCATCGCCGAATTGCTGCACACCGACATCCGCCACGTGTTGGCGACGCTGGACGAGCGGGAGCAGCAGGTGATCCGGCTGCGGTTCGGCCTCGACGACGGCCAGCCCCGCACCCTCGATCAGATCGGCAAGCTGTTCGGCTTGTCCCGCGAGCGGGTCCGCCAGATCGAGCGTGAGGTCATGTCCAAGCTGCGCAACGGCGACCGGGCCGACCGGCTGCGGTCGTACGCCAGCTGAGTAAGCAACCCCCTCGAGTGTGCCCGTCGGCGGAGCCGGCGGGCACACTGCTGTGGGCGGAGGTGTTGCACGTCCATTTACGCAGCTAGCCAAGTAGACTCGGGGCAGACGAAGGGTGTCCTTAATGAACGATCTGGTCGATACCACTGAGATGTATCTGCGCACGATCTACGACCTCGAAGAGGAGGGCGTGATCCCCCTGCGCGCACGCATTGCCGAGCGGCTCGAACAGAGTGGCCCGACGGTCAGCCAGACCGTGGCCCGCATGGAACGTGACGGCCTGCTGCATGTGGCCGGCGACCGGCACCTTGAACTGACCGAAAAAGGACGTGAATTGGCGGTTTCGGTGATGCGCAAGCATCGCCTCGCCGAGCGGCTCCTGGTGGACGTGATCGGCTTGCCGTGGGAAGAGGTGCACGCCGAAGCCTGCCGCTGGGAACACGTGATGAGCGAGGATGTCGAGCGCCGGCTGGTGCAGGTTCTCGACGACCCGACGGTGTCCCCGTTCGGCAACCCGATCCCCGGTTTGTCGCTGCTGGGCCTGGACATGAGCAAGTTCGAGGACTCCAACCTGGTGCGCCTGACCGAACTGCCCGCCGGCTCCCCCGTCGCCGTGGTGGTCCGCCAGCTCTCCGAGCATGTCCAGGGTGACGCGGAACTGATCGGCCAGCTCAAGGGTGCCGGTGTGGTGCCCAACGCCCGCGTGCAGGTGGAGAACGGTCCGCACGGCGGTGTGACGATCCTCATCGGCGGCCACGAGAACGTGCACCTGCCCCACGAGATGGCCCACGCGGTCAAGGTCGAGAAGGTCTGAGTCCGGCTCACACCGCGCGGCCGAACATCCGGCGCGGCGGAAGCCGCACTCCCAGCCGCTTGGCCAGCCGGTACCCGGTGCCGGCGAGCTCTCGGATCTGCTCGGGCCGCATGCCTGATTGCAGCGCCCGGTCGAGCATGCTCGCCATCTGGTGGTCGGGGTTGTCGCGTAGTGCCGCCTCCAGCGACAGCCCGGCCAGCGGCCCGTCGCCGCGCGTGTAAGCCGAAAAGGCCAGCAGCACAAGCGCTTCGGTTCGCCACGGGTCCGGAAGAGTCCGCGCCAACACAGTCCAGAGCGCCTCGGCGTCGCCGGCCACGGCACCGACCGCGAGCGCGTACAGCGTGTCGCGGACCGCGACGTCGGTCAGCGCGCACGCGAGCATCGCGAGTTCGGCGTCCTCGAGTTCCGCACCATCACTCACCCGGGCGGCGATGGCCATGGTCGCCTCGATATCGCGGCGACCGCACCCGTCCGGATCGGCGCGCCAGTCGGCCTCCCGCACCTCGGCGTGTGCGGTGATCGCCGGCACCAGCGAAGCCGCGCGGCTGGCATCGGCGACCGCGACCACCGCCTGCAGATCGGACCGGCGTGGATACAGCCGTCGTCCCTCGAGTACGGCGGCCGCGGCGAGCGGGGAGGCCATCGGATCCTCCACCGCGCCGAATGCGCCGCAACCATCGACGCAGTGCCACCGGCCGCCGGCCTCGATCCGGTCGACCACGTGGGTGGCGTAGACGCTCATGTCGTGGGCGGACAGCGCCGCGTTCAGCTCATCGCACATATCGCGGTAGTCCTGGTTGCACATCGGGCACGGGGCACCGTCGGCGTCGACGATCACGGCCACCACTGTGTCCGCGCCAGAGGCGGCGGCGACGTCTGCCAGGTGAGTGAGGTCTCCGTCCATCGCCTTGGACAGGTCGACGCGCATGACGGCTCCCATGTCGCGGTCCTCCAGGGCCACCAGCACCAGTGATTTCTCCGGGACGAAGCCGAGAACAGCAGGCAGTGCGGCGATCAGGGCGCCGGGGCGGGTGAAGCGATAGTCAGGTTCGTGTGTGGTCATGGCCCGACAGTCGCAACCGGCGCCGACCAAACCGGCCCGCCGGACACCGACGAGCGTGCGGCTGGGGATGAAGTCGGATCTGGGGATAGCGGCCGGATCGCCCGGACACATTGTTCATGTCGTATTGACACGGTCGGCATGCAAGATTCGGTAAACCGGCGTACACCTTGTCCTCATGAGTGTGGAATACGACCTCGTCGTCATCGGCTCGGGGCCCGGCGGTCAGAAAGCGGCGATCGCGGCAGCCAAGCTGGGCAAGTCGGTGGCAGTCATCGAGCGCGGGCAGATGCTCGGCGGTGTCTGTGTTCAGACCGGCACGATCCCGTCGAAGACGCTGCGCGAGGCCGTGCTCTACCTGACCGGTATGAGCCAGCGCGAGCTCTACGGCGCCAGCTACCGGGTCAAGGACAAGATCACTCCCGCCGACCTGCTGGCCCGCACTGAACACGTGATCCGCAAAGAGGTCGACGTGGTGCGAAACCAGTTGATGCGCAACGGTATCGAGCTCTACGTGGGGCACGGCCGGTTCATCGACGAGCACACCGTTGAGGTCGAGGACCCCACCCGCGCCGAGCACATCACCGTCAGCGGCCGCTACATCATCATCGCCACCGGCACCAAGCCGGCGCGGCCAGCCGGGGTCGAGTTCGACGAGAACCGGGTGCTGGACTCCGACGGCATTCTCGACCTGAAGACGATCCCGGGCTCGATGGTGGTCGTCGGCGCCGGTGTGATCGGCATCGAGTACGCCTCGATGTTCGCCGCGCTGGGCACCAAGGTCACCGTCGTCGAGAAACGCGACACCATGCTCGACTTCTGCGACCCCGAGATCGTCGAAGCCCTGCGCTTCCACCTGCGCGACCTGGCGGTGACGTTTCGGTTCGGCGAGGAGGTGACGGCGGTCGACGTCGGCTCGGCCGGCACCGTCACCACGTTGGCCAGCGGCAAGCAGATCCCGGCCGAAACCGTCATGTACTCGGCCGGACGGCAGGGCCAGACCGACCACCTGGATCTGGCCAACGCCGGGCTGGAAGCCGACAACCGCGGCCGGATCTTCGTCGACGAGAAGACATTTCAGTCCAAAGTCGACCACATCTACGCCGTCGGCGATGTCATCGGCTTCCCCGCCCTGGCGGCCACCTCCATGGAACAGGGCCGGCTCGCGGCCTACCACGCGTTCGGCGAGCCGACGGCCGGCATGACCGTGCTGCAGCCGATCGGCATCTACTCGATCCCTGAGGTGTCCTACGTCGGCGCCACCGAGGTCGATCTCACCAAGGCGGCAGTCCCCTACGAGGTCGGGGTGTCCCGCTACCGCGAACTGGCCCGCGGCCAGATCGCCGGGGACTCCTACGGCATGCTCAAGCTTCTGGTGTCGACCGAAGACCTGAAGGTCCTCGGCGTCCACATCTTCGGCACCGCGGCAACTGAATTGGTGCACATCGGCCAGGCGGTGATGGGCTGCGGCGGAACCATCGAGTACCTGGTCGACGCGGTCTTCAACTATCCGACGTTCTCGGAGGCCTACAAGGTCGCCGCGCTCGACGTGATGAACAAGCTGCGCGCCCTCAACCAGTTCCGCCGTTAGGCGCTCAGCACTCGCTGTCGAACGACGCCGGCGCGTCGTCGCCCGGTCCCCCCGCTTCGGCGCGCGCCAGCAGTGCCGCCGTCGCCCCGTCGAACGGTGCCGAGTACGAGACGTTGTCCTCGCAGCCGCCGCCGTTGCGCCCGCCGATCACACCGATCACCGTCGCGCCGGCGATCCACGGGCCGCCGCTGGTGCCGTCGACCAGCCCGTTGCAGCGCAGGGCGGGATAGCCGTCCTCGATGCGGGCGACCGTGTCACAGCCCAGCGGGGGCCCGCCGTCGCCCACCGGGTACCCGATCACGGTCACCGGCGCGGACTCGGCAGGTGCCGCACCGAGGGTCAGCGCCCGACCCGCGACGGATTCGACGGTGCCGCCGGCGGAGCGACTGACCCGCGCGAACGCGTAGTCCGCCTTGGGGTCCTGAGTGCTCAGCCAGCGGGGATCGAGGTAGACCGTGTCGACGGTCCAGACGTCGCCGGGAGCGGCGCTCTCGTTGAATCCGGGCACGAACGTGGCGGGCAGACCCGCGGCCAAGCAGTGCGCGGCCGTCAAGATCAGATCCTGACCTGCCGAATGAACCACCGAGGCGGTGCAGGTGTGGGTGTCGGTGGCGCCGAGGAACAGCGCTCCCACCGCCGGCCGGGCCGCCACCGGCTGGGCACTCGCCGTCGATACCGCCGCCGCGATCGGCTCCTCGGCGGCCTTGGCCCGCGGCTCGGCGGTGGAATGGCACCCCGACACCAGAACCGTGGTCACCACCAGGTTCAGGGCCGCCGCAACCATCCGCATGGCTCGATCATGCCCGATCTGCACGCTTTCGACCCGGCTGAACGGCCGGTGCTGGGAACGACGGGTGCCTCACCGGCGTTGTGCAACACGAGCGCTATGGTCAGCGCTCAGCCAATTCTGAGAGACACTGGTTGTCACGGTACAAGGGACGACGACGTGCCCGGGCACCGCGAGGAGGCGGAGACGATGACTGACGAGCAGGGACAGCCCTACCAACCCGAGCAGACCGGGATGTACGAACTGGAGTTTCCGGCGCCGCAATTGTCCGCACCCGACGGGCGTGGCCCGGTGATGATCCACGCTCTCGAAGGCTTCTCCGACGCAGGCCGCGCCATACGCCTGGCCGCCGACCACCTCAAAGCCAAGCTGGACACGGAGTTGGTGGCTTCGTTCGCGATCGACGAGCTGCTGGACTACCGGTCCCGCCGCCCGCTGATGACGTTCAAGACCGACCACTTCACCGACTACGACGATCCTGAGCTGAATCTGTACGCCCTGCGCGACAGCCTCGGTACACCGTTCCTGCTGCTCGCAGGACTGGAGCCGGATCTGAAGTGGGAGCGATTCATCACCGCGGTCCGCCTGCTGGCCGAGCAGCTCGGCGTGCGCCAGACCATCGGGCTGGGCACCATCCCGATGGCCGTTCCGCATACCCGGCCCGTCACGATGACCGCGCACTCTAACAACCGGGAATTGATCAGCGAATTCACCCCGTGGGTCGGCGAGGTGCAGGTCCCCGGCAGCGTGTCCAACCTGTTGGAGTACCGGATGGCCCAGCACGGCCACGAAGTCATCGGCTTCACCGTGCATGTGCCGCACTACCTGGCGCAGACCGACTTCCCACCCGCCGCGGAGGCGCTGCTTGAGCAGGTCGCCAAGCTGACTTCGCTGCAGGTGCCGTTGCGTGGGCTCACCGATGCCGGAGCGGCCATCCGCACCAAGATCGACGAGCAGGTCGAGGCATCGCCGGAGGTCGCTCAAGTGGTGACCGCGCTGGAGCGACAGTACGATGCTTTCGTTGCCGCTCAAGAGAACCGGTCGCTGCTGGCACGCGACGAAGAACTCCCCAGCGGCGACGAATTGGGTGCGGAGTTCGAAAAATTCCTCGCCCAGCACGCCGAGGACTTCAAAGACGGTTTCAACGACAACGGCGAGACCTAGCGGAGTCCACCGCACCGATGACAGGGTTGGGGCCAGTGACTCAGCAAAAGTCTCAGCGAAAGCCAAATCTGCAGCCGGTGCGGGATGTGACGCCCACCCTGCACTTCCGGACCATTCATGGCTACCGCCGAGCCTTCCGGGTGGCCGGGTCGGGACCGGCGCTGCTGCTGATCCATGGGATCGGTGACAACTCGACGACGTGGCATCCGGTGCACAGCAAGCTCGCCCAGCGGTTCACCGTCATCGCCCCGGACCTGCTGGGGCATGGACAGTCCGACAAACCACGAGCCGACTATTCGGTCGCGGCCTACGCCAACGGGATGCGCGATCTGCTGAGTGTGCTCGACCTCGACAAGGTCACCGTTGTCGGGCATTCACTCGGCGGCGGAGTGGCGATGCAATTCGCTTACCAGTTCCCACAATTGGTGGAGCGGCTGATCCTGGTCAGCGCGGGCGGCGTGACCAAAGAAGTGAACGTAGCGCTGCGGGCCGCCTCGCTGCCGTTGGGCGGGGAGGCGCTGGCGCTGCTGCGACTGCCGATGGTGCTGCCGGCGTTGCAGCTTGCCGGCCGCGCGCTGGGGAGCGTCTTCGGCTCTACCGGGTTGGGCCGCGACCTGCCCGACGCCCTGCGTATCCTGGCCGATCTGCCCGAGCCGACAGCCTCGTCGGCCTTCACCCGCACACTGCGCTCAGTGGTGGACTGGCGCGGCCAGGTGGTCACCATGCTGGACCGCTGTTATCTGACCGAATCCGTTCCGGTGCAACTCATTTGGGGCGACTTGGATGCCGTCATCCCGGTCAGCCACGCTCGGATGGCGCACTCCGCCATGCCTGGTTCCCAGCTCGAGATCTTCGGCCGCTCCGGCCACTTTCCGTTCCACGACGACCCTGACCGTTTCGTCGAGGTCGTCGAGAAGTTCATCGACGGGACCGCTCCGGCCGAATACGACCAGGACGCCCTGCGAGAACTCCTTCGCACCGGACTGTCCGAACGTTTGGTCACCGGGTCGCTGGACACCCGGGTCGCAGTGCTCGACGCCCTCGGCGCCGACGAGCGCAGTGCCACCTGACTTCAGCGTCGTAGAGTCGGGTGATGACCGTCGACGTAACCGTGTTGCGGGTATTCACCGATGAAGGTGGCGAGTTCGGCAATCCGCTGGGTGTGGTGGACGCCGCCACCGTGCCCGCCGGTGATCGCCAGCGCATCGCGACCGAATTAGAGTACAGCGAAACAATATTCATCGATCTGCCGACCGACGGGGCGAGCACAGCCCACGCCCGCATTTTCACTCCGGCCACGGAATTACCGTTCGCCGGGCATCCCACCGTGGGCGCGGCCTGGTGGCTGCGGGATCGCGGCACGCCGATCCACACCCTGCAGGTTCCGGCCGGCATCGTCGGAGTCACCTACGGCGACGACCGCACGGTGATCCGGGTCCGGGCGGAGTGGTCGCCGGAGTTCGCCATCCACGATCTGGACTCGGTCGACGAAGTGCTGGCCGCCGATCCGGACGACTACTCCGACGACGCGGAGCACTACCTGTGGGCGTGGATGGATCGCGACGGCGGGCACATCCGGGCGCGGATGTTCGCCGCCGACCTCGGCGTGCCGGAAGACGAGGCCACCGGATCGGCGGCGGCACGGCTGACCGATTACCTGAGCCGCGACCTGACGATCACCCAGGGCAAGGGATCGCAGATCTTCACGACTTGGGACGCGCAAGGGTGGGTACTGATCGCGGGCCGAGTGGTCAGCGACGGTGTGCGACAGCTGGATTGAGCTGCTCAGCCGGATGTGCCGACGGACCGATGGGCGCGCAGCGCCTCGATCTCGCGCTCGAAGTCCTCAGCCGAGCTGAACGAGCGGTACACCGACGCGAACCGCAGATAGGCGACCTCGTCGAGTTCACGGAGCGGGCCGAGGATGGCGAGTCCGACCTCGTGGCTGGGGATCTCAGGTGAGCCGGCGGCGCGCACCGTGTCCTCCACTTGCTGGGCGAGCAGATTCAGCGCGTCGTCATCGACATCGCGACCCTGGCAGGCGCGGCGGACACCGCTGACGACCTTCTCCCGGCTGAACGGCTCGGTGACGCCGCTGCGCTTTACGACGGCCAGCACCGCGGTCTCCACAGTGGTGAACCGCCGGCCGCACTCCGGACAGGAGCGGCGACGCCGGATGGCCTGGCCTTCATCGGTCTCGCGCGAGTCGACAACGCGGGAGTCCGGGTTGCGGCAGAACGGACAGTGCATGACCGCTCCTTCGCTCAGTGGCCCGATATGTCGAACCACTGAGAGCCTACCTGCGCCGTGCGCGGGAACGGCTGCGGCCGGCACGACGGTCAGCCGATCGGCGCGATCAACGTCTGCCCGGCGTCCAGCGACGCCGATTCGAGCTTGTTCAGGTCGCGGATGCGCTGCACCACCTGTCCGGCGGGCGCATCGGGCGCGACCCGTCCGGCCAGCTGCTGCAGCGTCTCCCCCGCCTGGACCTGGACGACGGCGAGCTGGTCCGGCATCTGCTCGGTGGCCGCCGGGGTGGCGCTGAAGTGGCCGACCATGCCGAGCCACAGCGTGATCAGCGCGGCCACCCCGGCAAGCGCGATCGTGACCGCGGTGCTCACCGGCCGGCGGGCATGGGGCGCCCGGGAGAACGCCACACCCGTGCCGCGGTACTGCATCGGCGCGATCGCCGGCCGTGCCGGGTGCGGCCGGTGGGCGCGGGCGCCGGCCGGGCGGCGTCGAGCAGGGGCAACGGGCGCGGCGGCCGTCCGCCGGTACACCGGTGCCGAGATGTAAACCTGTCGATCATCGATGACTGTCACGTCCGTGTCCTTCCTTCAGGGCCGCCCCGGTTCGCTCTTGTGTTCGAAATATACTCGATCATGCGTTCGAAAACCGAACATGTGAGCGAGCGTGTTGGAAGAATAAATCCGGCCACCGACAAGTTCTGTTCCGCGGACCGCCGGCCCACCCGGAATCGCGACACGGTCGAACAAATGTTTGAATTTTGACGCGGGCCGGGCTAGATTCGGCGTCATGAGCGAGCGCAGTGAGACATCCGGGCTTACCGAGCGACAGCGAACCATCCTCGACGTGATCCGCGCCTCCGTCACCAGCCGCGGCTATCCCCCCAGCATCCGTGAGATCGGCGACGCCGTCGGTCTCACATCCACGTCATCGGTGGCCCACCAGCTACGCACACTGGAGCGCAAGGGCTATCTGCGCCGCGATGCCAACCGGCCGCGTGCGGTGGATGTGCGCGGAGCCGACGACACGGTGAGCCCGGTGCGCACCGAGGTCGCCGGTTCGGACGCGCTGCCCGAGCCGACGTTCGTGCCGGTGCTCGGCCGCATCGCCGCCGGCGGCCCGATCCTCGCCGAGGAAGCGGTCGAGGATGTGTTCCC
The DNA here is from genome assembly GCF_002086695.1 of Mycolicibacterium rhodesiae. GTDB lineage: Bacteria > Actinomycetota > Actinomycetes > Mycobacteriales > Mycobacteriaceae > Mycobacterium > Mycobacterium rhodesiae. Next base: position 531,690 of record NZ_MVIH01000001.1, on the reverse strand, counting down.
GCTACCGCGCGAGTTGGTCGGCGACGGGTCGCTGTTCCTGCTCAAGGTCGTCGGTGAGTCGATGATCGACGCAGCGATCTGCGACGGCGACTGGGTCGTGGTCCGTCAGCAGAACGTGGCCGACAACGGCGACATCGTCGCAGCGATGATCGATGGCGAGGCCACGGTGAAGACGTTCAAGCGCACCAGCGGCCAAGTCTGGCTGATGCCGCACAACCCGGCGTTCGACCCCATTCCCGGTAACGACGCCGCGATCCTCGGCAAGGTCGTCACCGTTCTCCGGAAGGTCTAGCGGACGGGGGCGAAAGCCTCACTCCGCCTTGTGGAATCCGTTCGCCTGCGCGAGTTCCTCACTGGCGAACCACACTTCCGGCACCGTGTGGTCATAGAGCGCCGAGTCGGGGGTGTAGTACAGCCCCGAATGCGTGTTGGCCTTGACCACATAGCCTTCGGGCGCCTGATACGGATCCGAGAGCGGAAGGTGGATAGCCGGGCGATTGGCTGCGGCCTCGGCATGCACGTCGGACTGCAGGACTTCCGCCGGCTGCGTGGAGTCTTCTTCCTCGACGTCGACGACGTCGGGCTCGACCATTTCCTCCGGCGCCGGCTCGGGCTCCGGTGGGGCATCCGGTTCGGCGGCGCGACGCCGCCGCGGCGTACCGATCTCGCCCATGTCGAGGCGCCACATCGATTGCGACTCCCCGAGGTTCACCGCCGCATGGCGGCCCGAATCGCTCGACTCCTCGTCTTCGATGTCCTCGACCTCGGCGTACTCGAGTTCCGCGGGCACCTCGTCGGCTTCGTCGGCCTCGTATCCGCCGGTTTCGGCGGGAATGCGGGTCGGCGTTGTGTCGATGGAGTCCTGATCGCCGTCGAACACGTCCTCGGACCCGGGCTGCGACTTCTCGTCTTCCTCGGGCGCCCAGCCGAAGCCCGGCGCAGCGGCGACCACCGGCACGCCGCCGTCGGGATACGTCGAGAAGCGCGAGGCGGCGGCCGCGTCAGCCTCACCGGCGACCTCACTGGGCCAGTGATCGTCGTCGTAGTCCGAGTCCTCGAAGTCGTCGTCGATCTCCTCGGCACCGCTGCGGCGGCGCTGCAGCCACAGCACACCAAGCCCGATCACGGCGAGCAGCAACAGGACCGGGACGATGATCAGCAGCCACCACCAGTGGAACGTCAAGCCGCTACCGGACTTGGTACCCGCCGGGCCGGACTGCGGACCGGCGGCCGGAACCTGAACACCGGACAGCGAGCCGGCGAGCTCCGGCGGTTTGGTCGTGAACGTGTTGCTGGCCTTGTTCCAGGAGATTTCGCCACCGCTGAACTTTTGCGTCACGGTGTCGCCGTTGACGCTCTGCTCGCCGGTGGGCACGCCAAGCTTGCCGGTGGCCCCGCCCAGCTTGGTCCAGGCGGCGTTGATCGCGCCGCGCACCACGATCGCGCCGGTGTCGGGCGTCCAGAAGATCACCGGTTTGTCGGCGGCGCTGAAGGCGCTGACCCGGCTGTTGGGGGCGCCGCCGTCGGCTTCGGTCCCGGTCGGCAGGCCCAGGTCGCCGGTCGGACCGCCCTGCGCCTCGTACTTGGCCAGGATCGCGCCCGTCACCGCATGCGCACCGGTGGCCGGCGAGTAGAAGATCTTGCCGCCCGCGTAATCCTGGGCGGCGCCGTCGGCACCGATGGCCTGCTGGGCTCCTTGGCGGGCACCGAGCGGTCCCGCGAGACCCCCGGCGGCCCGCCAGGCCTGGTTGATCGCCGTCGTCGCGTCGCTGGGCACCTCGACACCGGCCAAGTTGCCTGCGAGCTCAGGCGGAACGGTGGTGAACGTCTTCGCGGCCGTGTCGTAGGAGATCTCGCCGCCGGTGAACTTCTGGCTGATCACAGTGCCGTTGAAGGTCTCGTCCCCGGTGGGGACGCCCATCGTGCCTGCCGAGCCGCCGAGCTTGTCCCACGCCGCGTTGATCGCGCCGCGTACCACCCACGCACCGGTGTCGGGCGTCCAGAAGATGGCCGGCTTGTCACTGGCACTGAACGTGCTGACCTGGCTGTCCGGGCCGACCAGACCCGCGACCGCGTCGATGGTGGGGAATCCGAGGTCGCTGTCGGCCGCCCCGCCGAGCGCCTGGTACTTGTCCAGGACCGCCCCGAAGAGCAGGTGGGCGCCGGTGGCCGGGGTGAAGAAGATCTTGCCGCCGCTGAAGTTCTGGGCGAATCCGTCGCCGATGGCGTAGACGTCGCCGTCCTTGGTGCCTACCGGAGAACCGTCGCCGCCCGCGGTCTCCCACGCCTGATTGATGGCGTCGCTCGCGTCGGTCTCGGGGCTCGCGATCGCCCCGGGCGCCCACAGCAGCGCGGCCGCAGCCGTCGCCAAGACGCCGAGCGCCATCCGCCCGACGCCTCTACTGAGACGACTTCCAAGCCTGGTCATGCACTCTCCCCGCAGTGTCGGTCAAGATGCTTCCCCTCATCCTCCGCGTCAACTGTGCTTCAGCACCTCACGACACGCGGCGTTTCTACGAGATAACCGACGCGTTGACGGGGGAAAACACCCGAAATCCCCAGGACAAACCGGGGCACGTGACCAGCGCCCGCCGCTTCGGCAGCCGAGTGACGGGGAACCAAACCGCAGTTCAGACCCGCTTGCGTGGTTAGACGCCCAGGCTGCGGCCGATGATCTCTTTCATGATCTCGGTGGTGCCGCCGTAAATCGTCTGCACGCGGGCATCCAGGTAGGCCTTGGCCACCGGATACTCGCGCATGTAGCCGTAACCGCCATGCAACTGCAGGCAGCGGTCGACGAGATGCACCTGCTTCTCGGTCGAGTACCACTTGGCCATCGAGGCCTGCTCTGCGGTCAGGTTGCCGTCGAGGTGCAGCCGGATGAACTCGTCGACCATGATACGGATGGCGGTCGCTTCGGTGGCCAGCTCGGCCAGCAGGAACCGGCTGTTCTGCTGGCTTCCGATCGGCTTTCCGAACGCCTTGCGCTCCTTGGCGTACTGCAGGGTCTGTTCGAGGACGCTTTCCATCGCGGCGGCCGCCATCACCGCGATGTTCAGGCGCTCCTGCGGCAGGTTCTGCATCAGGTAGATGAAGCCCTGGCCCTCCTCGCCGAGCAGGTTCTCGGCAGGGACCTTGACGTCGGTGAAGGACAGTTCGGCCGTGTCCTGGGCGTCCAGGCCGATCTTGTCCAGATGACGCCCGCGCTCGAAGCCCTCCATGCCGCGCTCGACGACCAGCAGCGAGAAACCCAGCGCACCCTTCTCGGGGTCGGTCTGCGCCACCACGATCACCAGATCGGCGTTGACGCCGTTGGTGATGAAGGTCTTCGAGCCGTTGAGCACGTAGTGATCGCCCTGCTTGACCGCGCGAGTCTTGATGCCCTGCAGATCACTACCGGTGCCCGGCTCGGTCATCGCGATCGCGGTGATGTACTCGCCGCTGCAGAACTTGGGCAGCCAACGCTGCTTCTGCTCCTCGGTGGTCAGCTCCAGCAGATACGGGGCGACGACGTCGTTGTGCAGGCCGAATCCGAGGCCGCTGTAGCGTCCGGCCGCGGTCTCCTCGGTCAGGATGACGTTGTAGCGGAAGTCCGCGTTGCCGCCGCCGCCGAATTCCTCCGGGACGGCCATCCCGAGGAAGCCCTGCTTGCCTGCCTCGAGCCACACCCCGCGATCGACGATCTTGTCCTTTTCCCACTGCTCGTGGAAAGGGGCGACGTGCCGCTCGAGGAACGACCGGTAGGCCTCACGGAACAGTTCGTGCTCGGGCTCGAACAGGGTCCGCTCGTACTTGACGGTTGCGTTCTTCTCGACAGCCATGACTTCCCTCCGGACGGCGCTGTGGGTTTGCAGACGAGAATAACCAACCGGATGGTTGGTCGTCACGGTGGCCCCGCGCGACGGCCGACGGATTCGCCAACGTCGCTGGTGGAAGCGTCGCCCGCCTAGACTCCTGACGTGCCCGACGCCCGCACCAGCCTCGCCCACTGGGGAGCGTTTCGCGCCGACGTCGCCGACGGCGAGATCACCTCGGTCAGCCCGTTTCCCGGCGATACCGACCCGTCTCCCCTGCTCGGCAACCTGCCCGGGTCGCTCCGACATTCGTCGCGGATCGCCACCCCCGCCGTCCGCCGCGGTTGGCTGCGCGACGGCCCCGGGCCCAGCAGCGCCCGCGGCGCCGACGAGTTCGTCGCGGTGGACTGGGGCGAGCTGACGGAGCTTCTCGCCGGCGAGTTACGCCGGGTGGTCGACACCTACGGCAACGAGGCGATCTACGGCGGGTCCTACGGCTGGGCCAGCGCGGGCCGGTTCCACCACGCCCAGAGCCAGGTGCACCGATTCCTGAAACTGCTTGGCGGATATACCTTTTCGCGCCACTCGTACAGCCTGGGGGCCACCGGCGTAATCATGCCTCGGGTGGTCGGCACCCACGACGACCTGTTCAAGCGGTCCACCGAATGGAATGTCATCGTCGAGCACACCGACCTGTTGGTCTGCTTCGGCGGCGTGAACCTGAAGAACACCGGGATCAACCACGGCGGCACCACCGGACACCCGGCCCGCGAAGCGCTGCACCGGTTCCGGGCGAACGGCGGACGGATCGTCTCGATCAGCCCGCTGCGCAGCGATGTCGACGGCGACTGCGAATGGCTGCCGGCCGTCCCCGGAACCGACGTCGCGATCATGCTGGCGCTTGCCTACGTGCTGGCCACCGCCAACCTCGCCGACCGCGCATTCCTCGACACCTACTGCACCGGCTACGAGCAGTTCGAAAAGTATCTGCTCGGCACCGAGGACGGCGTGCCGAAATCGCCGCAGTGGGCCACACAGATCTGCGGCATCGACGCCACAGTGCTCACCGAGCTGGCCACCAGGATGGCCGCGCAGCGCACGATCATCACCGTCAGCTGGTCACTTCAGCGCGTCCGACACGGCGAGCAGGCGCCCTGGATGGGCTTGACGCTGGCGGCCATGCTCGGCCAGATCGGCCTTCCCGGAGGCGGATTCGGCCACGGGTACGGCTCGATGAACGAACCCGGCCTGCCGCCGCTGCGACACCGGTTGCCGTCGCTGCCGCAGGGGCTCAACCCGGTCCGCACGTTCATCCCGGTCGCGGCGGTCAGCGACATGCTGCTGCACCCCGGTGAGACGTTCACCTACAACGGCCGCACCCTGACCTATCCCGACATCAGGTGCGTGTACTGGGCCGGCGGTAATCCCTTTCACCACCACCAGAACCTGCCCCGGCTACGTCGCGCGCTGGGCCGCGTCGACACCGTGGTGGTGCACGAGCCGTACTGGACGCCGATGGCCCGGCACGCCGATATCGTCGTGCCGTCCACCACCGCGTTTGAACGTGATGACTTTTCCGGGTCCCGCAACGACCCTCTGCTGGTGGCAATGCCCGCGCTGGCGCAGCCGTACGCCCAGTGCCGCGACGACTACACCACCTTCGCCGGGCTCGCCGAGCGACTGGGCTTCGGCGCGCAGTTCACGCAAGGCCGCACCGCCCGGCAGTGGCTGGAGCACATGTACGAAAAGTGGTCGGCAGAAATCGATTTCGCGGTCCCAGACTTCGATCAGTTCTGGGCCGACGGCGTGTTGCGGCTTCCGGTGGAGAGCGGGCTGACTCTGCTGGCCGACTTTCGCGCCGATCCACAGACGCATGCGCTGGCCACTCCGAGCGGCAAGATCGAGATCTTCTCCGACGACATCGCGGGCTTCGAGTATCCGGACTGCGCCGGTCACCCCCGCTGGTATGAACCTGTTGAGTGGCTGGGCGGCGAACGCGCCCAACGCTTTCCGCTTCACCTGATCGCCAACCAACCGGCCACCCGGCTGCACGGCCAACTCGACGGCGGCGCGGTCAGCCAGAATGCCAAAGTCCAGGGCCGCGAACCCATCCGGATGCATCCGTCCGACGCCGCGCCGCGGGGTCTGTCCGGCGGTGAGGTGGTGCGGGTGTTCAACGACCGGGGATCGTGCCTGGCCGGGGTGGTCATCGACGAGGCGCTGCGACCGCAGGTGGTGCAGCTGTCGACCGGCGCGTGGTACGACCCGCTGGATCCCACGGACCCGGATTCGATGTGCGTGCACGGTAACCCCAACGTACTGACCGACGACGTCGGCACCTCGTCGCTGGCTCGCGGCTGCACCGGCGCCGCCGTACTGGTGCAGGTGGAGAAGTTCGCCGGTCCGCTGCCGCCGGTACGGGCACACCAGCCCCCGGTCATCCGATGACCGATTTCTCAGCTTTTTCTCACATTCGAGCTACGGCATAAGTTCTGTCATGCCATGATCACAGCAATCTCGATATCGCCAAAGAAAGTTTGCTGATGCGTAAAAATCTCCGCACCGCCGCGCGCTCGGCGATGGTGGCCGCCCTGGCGCTGCTCGCCGCGACCGTTCTCGCAATAACCAGCACGATCACCTCGGCGATCAGCCTGGCGGCGGTGGCGCTGATCGTTCCCGGCACCGGCACCCCCGACCCGTCGGTGCCACCGCTCGGCACTAACTACATGCAAAACGCAGTGAATTACTACATTCAGCCGTTGGATCCAGCTTGCGCGACGGTCTGCACTCCCGCGCCGGTCCCCTACACCGCGCAGTTCTGGCCGTTCCCGTTCGCCGGCTGGGGCGGCCTCAACGGCGCCAAGTGGAACGTGTCGGTGGCCAGCGGCGTGCAGAGCCTCAACGATCAGATCGACGCGGTCGATCCCAGCGAGGACGTCGTGATCTTCGGCTACTCACAAGGCGCGACGGTCTCGAACATCGTCAAGCATCAGCTCGCCGACGCCAACGGCGGAGTCATCCCCGACCGGTACTCCTTCGTCCTGATCGGTGACCCTCAACGCCCGAACGGCGGCTTGTTCGAACGCCTGGCGTGGCTGGGCACGGTGCCGATCCTCGACGCGACCTTCGGTCAGCCGGCTCCCACCGACACCACGGTGCTGCCGACGGTGAACACCACCGACATCGCATTCCAGTACGACGGTGTCGCCGACTTCCCGGCCAACCCACTCAACCTGCTGGCTGACCTCAACGCGCTCGCCGGGTTCTGGTACATCCACGGCAACTACCTCTCGCCGCGGGGCACCCAGCCGTCGACCGAGCTCCCCTACGGCTACACGATTCCGGAACTCGAGCAGGCCATCGACTGCTCGCAGAGCCCGAAGAACTGCCAGACCTTCAACGACACGCTGTACATCACGATCCCGGCCAAGACGCTGCCGATCATGCAGCCGCTGCTGGACATCGGCGCCGCGACCGGCACCACCGCGATCATCAAGCCGTTCGTGGACCTGATCTCCCCGGTCACCCGCGTGCTGATCGAAACCGGTTACGACCGAAGCAATTACGGGCAGCCGACGCCGTTCACCATCTTCACGCCGATCAACCCGGTGAAGCTGAGCGTCGATCTCGCCAAGGCCGCCGTCCAGGGCATCCACGACGCACTCGGCGACCTCGGCGTGGCGGTTCCCGCGGCACCGTCCGCACCGGCCCCCTCTCCTGCGAGCACCCTGGTCGCTGCGGCCACCAGCGAGCCTGCCACCCAGAAGGCGGCCACCGAAACCGTGTCCAAGCCGGTGCAACGCAAGGCATCCGCCAAGCCCAGCCTCACGGCCAAGTCCGACAAGTCCAAGACCGGTAGCGAGGTCAAGAGCGCCGGCAAGCCGGCGAAGTCCGGCACCGCCAAGAGCGGAAGGCCCGCTGCGGCAAGCGCTTCCGGGCACGGCAGCTCGGCGAAGGACGCCGCTTAAGCCGCTGCTCGAGAAGAGCTTCCGGGGACCCGGCGCCCCGTTGCCCTACCTGACACACCCGAGTGTCCGGTGCCGTTCGTGGGTACGCGGGCCGATCTGAAACCCCCGCGCGGGCCGGCGATCCTCGGGCCGCGGCCGCCTGGCGCTGTCGTGGTCGCCGGAGGTTTGAGCACCAGCCGTCCGTGCGAGAAGTACGGTCCCGCTCCAGGGTTGAGCCTTGAATAGCCGGCATCGACGACGGGCTTGAGCGTCGAGTTCAGGAACTCGACGGCCTGTTTCGGCACACCGAGCTGTTGAAGCGGCTTCAGGAGAGGCAGCGTGGGCGCCGGAAGCATGTAGGTCGTGGTCGTTCCACCCAAGCTGCTGGTCACCTGCGACACCACCACCGCATCGGACGGCGTGGCCAGAGGCGTGGCGTCGTGAAAGTAGACCATTCCGGCCAGCGAGTTCGCCATGGCCAAAAGATTCCACGGCCGGTCGGGCGGATCGCCCCAGAAGTCGTACTGATGGAAGACGACGCTGACATCGTATTGGCTGTCCGCGAGATCGTGTGCGGTGTAATCCATCAGCGGGACCCAGGAACCCGCCCGAAGATAGATGTCAGCGAGGCCCAGCTCCGGGCTCGCATACATGGTGAAGGAAACCAGATCGGCCGGCGGCGCGTTCGGAGATGTTGCCAAATGCGCCAACTCGCGATTGACAACGAGAGTCCCTTCCGACAGCGCGGCGACCACTACGGGGTCGCCGCCGGCGACTGCACTCCTGATCTGGTCATCGAGCGAACCGCGCCCCGCGGCGACCGCGTCGTCAACGCCCGGCGCGACCAGACTGAAGCTCAGCAGACCCATGCTCGCCGGGTAGTCGACTACCTGGGCAGTGCTGCCGGGGAACCACTTCGCTCCGATCTGGTGATTCAGCAAGTCGTAGCCATCCAGAATCGACACCGGCGGCCCCGCGGCCTCAGGTGTTCCGAAAAAATACAGCCGACCCAGCGGTAGGTGGGTCACGGCGTCCGGGTAATAAAGCGGTCCCGCACCCGGAACGGTAATTCTGGTCTGAGCCTGCGCCCGGCCCGCCGAGCACACCCCGATGGCGGCGACCGCGGAAACCAGTACTGTGATCGCCGCCCCGCGCAGCAGTCGTAACCCCTTCATCCGATGCCCTCCCCGGCCCGGCGCACCTCACACTGGGTCAAGCCTGCTGCAGGCCGACGCAGGCCATCTAGAGCAATTGGGCATGTCCAAGAAGGCCATCGGCACTCGAACCACCGTGCCGCACCCAGGGACGCCGCTTAACTGCTGAACTCGCGCAGGCCTGCGGCCAGCGCGGCGGGCACCCGGGCTTTGAGGCGGGTGCCCGCTTCGGTGTGCTCGACCGCATCGACGTGCCCGTCGCTGTGCAGCCGCGCGACCAGATCACCCCGGTCATACGGGATCGTCACGTCGACGGTGATCTCCCGCGGCTCGACGAGCTCACCCAGCCGGGCGCGCAGCCGCGGCAATCCCTCACCGGTGTGCGCCGAGACGAAGACCGCACCGGGCAGCGCGCGACGCAGCTGTGCCAGCATCAGGTCGTCGGCCGCGTCGATCTTGTTGACCACCAACAACTCCGGGGCGGGCGGCGCGTGGTGGTCGTTCTGCACTTCGCGGATGACCTGACGGACCGCCTCGATCTGCGCCAACGGATTACTGTCGGAACCGTCGACCACGTGGACCAGCAGGTCAGCGTCGACCACTTCTTCCAGGGTGGAGCGGAACGCCTCGACCAGCTGGGTGGGCAGGTGCCGGACGAAGCCGACGGTGTCGGTCAGTACGAACGGCCGCCCGTCGTCGAATTCGCCTCGGCGAGTGGTGGGTTCGAGGGTGGCGAACAATGCGTTCTGCACCAGGACGCCGGCACCGGTCAGCGCGTTGAGAAGACTGGACTTGCCGGCGTTGGTGTAGCCGACGATCGCGATCGAGGCGGTGTCGCTGTGCAGCCGCCGGCTGCGCTGCGTGTCGCGGATCTGCTTCATGTCCTTGATCTCGCGGCGCAGCTTGGACATCCGTTCGCGGATACGACGCCGGTCGGTCTCGATCTTGGTCTCACCGGGGCCGCGGGTACCCACGCCGCCACCCGCACCACCGGCCCGGCCACCGGCCTGCCGCGACATCGATTCGCCCCAGCCGCGCAGCCGCGGCAGCATGTATTCCATCTGCGCGTACGCCACCTGCGCCTTGCCCTCCCGGCTGGTGGCGTGTTGGGCGAAGATGTCCAGGATCAGTGCGGTCCGGTCGATCACCTTCACTTTGACCACTTTTTCCAGCGCGTTGAGCTGGGCGGGGCTGAGCTCGCCATCGCAGATCACAGTGTCGGCGCCGGTCGCGATCACGATCTCGCGGAGTTCCTGCGCCTTACCGGAGCCGATGTAGGTGGAGGGGTCTGGCTTGTCGCGGCGCTGGATCAGCCCTTCGAGCACCTCGGAACCGGCGGTTTCGGCGAGGGCGGCCAGTTCGGCGAGGCTGGCCTCGGAGTCGGCGGCACTGCCCTCGGTCCACACCCCCACCAGGACGACCCGCTCCAGCCGCAGCTGGCGGTACTCGACCTCGGAGATATCGGTGAGTTCGGTGGACAGCCCGGCTACCCGCTTGAGGGCGGCGCGGTCTTCGAGCGCGAGTTCGCCGACGCTGGGGTCGGGAGCGTCAGCTTTTGTCATAGGCGTTTCTGTCATAAGCGGTAATCGATGGTGCCACGGGAGTCCAACGTCGTGCACCTGAATAACGTGCCGTCAGAGTTGGGCCGCCCACCAGTCGTCGGCGAGCTCGCCGTGCGCGACAAGGACCGAAGGGCCCCGCAACGAGCTCGAGGTGTGGCTGACCTCGACGGTGACCTCACCGCCGGGGATGCGGACTCGCAGCGTGCCCGTCGACAGATTGAGGTGAGCCAGGGCCGCGACCGCAGCGGCGACCGTTCCGGTTCCGCAGGAGCGTGTTTCGCCGACACCCCGTTCATGTACCCGCATGCTGACGGCTCCATCGCGAGCGATCGTCAGCACCTCGATGTTGACACCGTCCGGGAACTGGCCGCGGTCGAACAGTACCGGCGCGGCGACGTCGAGGTCGGCCAGCGCTTTTTCGGTGAGGTCGGGATCCAGGCAGGCCAGGTGCGGGTTCCCGACGTCGACGCCGACGCCGGTGAAGTGCCTGCCGCCGACGGTGGCCGTCCCGGTCCCGAGCAGGTTGACCTTGCCCATGTCGACGGTGACCTCGGCCGCCACAGCGTCGGCGCGGTGTACCACCACGGGGCGCGGCCCGGCCAGCGTGCCGACCACGAACTCGTCACGCTGCTCCAGGCCGCTGGCCCTCAGATAGTGCGCGAACACCCGGACCCCGTTACCGCACATCTGCGCGATGGAACCGTCGGCGTTGCGATAGTCCATGTACCAGTCGCCGCTGTCCACGCCCTCGGGCAGCCGGTCCAGTACACCGGCATCGACGACGGCCCCGGCCGTGGTGACCCGCAGCACGCCGTCGGCGCCCAGGCCCCGGCGTCGATCGCACAGCGCGGCGACGGCGGCGGGCGCCAGCTCCAGCTGAGCGGGCAGGTCGGGCAGCAGCACGAAATCGTTTTCGGTGCCGTGCCCCTTCGAGAAAATCATGCGAAGATCACCTGATCAGGATACGTCCCGCCACCGCGCGATCACCTGGTCGGCAAGCTCGGGGGCAGCACCGTCGAGCCAGTGGATGCGATGGTCGCGGCGAAACCACGACCGCTGCCTGCGCACATAGCGCCGGGTGCCGATGAAGGTCAGCTCGCGCGCCTGAGCCAGGTCCTCATCTGTAGCGCCGGCATCCAGCGCGGCGAGGACTTGGGCGTAGCCGATGGCGCGCGCGGCGGTCACGCCCTGCCGGAGTCCGGCGTCGAGCAGCGCGCGCACCTCGTCAACCAGACCGGACTCGAACATGAGGTCGGTGCGGCGCGCCAGGCGATCGTCGAGAATGCCTGTGTCCCAATCCAACCCGAAGATCACCGTGTCCCAGCGTGGCGCGCCGATCTGGGGCGCCGAGGCCGCGAACGGCTGGCCGGTCAGTTCGACCACCTCCAGCGCGCGCACGATCCGGCGACCGTCGGTGGCCAGGATCGACGCGGCGGCCGCCGGGTCGCGGCGGCCCAACTCGGCATGCAGCGCGGCCACGCCGATCTCGGCGAGCTGCTGCTCCCACCGAGCCCGCACCTGCGGATCGGTGGCCGGGAACGCCCAGTCGTCGAGCAGCGACTGGATGTAGAGCATCGAGCCGCCCACGATCACCGGCGGAACACCGCGGGCCGCGATGGCCTCGACGTCCGCGGCGGCGGCCTCCTGATAGCGCGCGACCGTCGCGGTCTGCGTCACGTCGAGGACGTCGAGCTGATGGTGCGGGATGCCGCGCCGTTCGTCGACGGTGAGCTTGGCGGTGCCGATGTCCATGCCGCGGTACTGCTGCATGGCGTCGGCGTTGACGATCTCCCCGCCGAGGCGTTCGGCGACGTCCAGCGCCAGCGCCGACTTCCCGGTGCCCGTCGGCCCGATGACGGCAATCGGTCTCGTCACGGCACCCACGTGCCGACGAAATAGCCAACCCCGTACGGCGCACCCCGCACGAGCTGCGTAGCCGAGCGGGGGCCGGGCTCGGTCAGTCCGGCCAGCACCTGGTAGGCGACCCGGCCGACGATGCTCTCGGGGAGCCCGGCGAGCGCAGCAGCGTCACCCGCGGCCAGCGCATCGTCGAGGGCGGCTTGCACGGCCGCCGCATCGGGGTCGTAGCCGCCGGGCGCGGGCGGGGTCAGTGTGTTGGCGCCGTCGGCGACCACCACGACACCAACGGGTCCGTCGGTGGCGTCGATCTCGGCGCGCAACGCGCGGCCGAATTCGTGTGCCGTGTCGGCGTCGTGGCCGGCGTCGTACACCCGGACCTGCGCTCGGGCCGCGGGGTTCGCCTGGTCCCGCAACCACCCGGTGAACAGCGCGCACAGCGGCAACCCCCGCACCTCCGGGACAGAGTCCGGCGACAGCGCGACAGGAACGTCCACCCCGAAGCCGGCGAAGGTGCCACGGGCGTCGGGCTCGATGGTCTGATCAGCCGGGCCGACGCCGATGGCGATCCACCGCTCGGGCAGCGCGGCGGCGGCCGTCAGCGCGGCGTCGCGAAATTCGGCGACCTCGGCGGCGGCCGCGCCGGCCAGTTCGGGGACCAGGACGGGCGCCGAGGGCGTCAGGACAACGGCGGACAGCACGCCCCCACGCTAGTGGCCGTCAGCCGGGCAGCGACTCGGCGGGATCCGGCACGGGCGCGGCCTCGGTGCGGGCCAACTCGACGGTGGCCGCGATCATCACGACGACAGCGATCACCAGAAACACCCACCCGGACCGGCCGGGGCGCAACATCTCCCCGAGGATGGCGACGCCGAGAACCGAGGCGACCAACGGCTCGCTGACCGTGACCGCCGGAAGCGACGCGGCCATCGACCCGGCCCGGAACGACGATTGCTGAATCGCCGTCGCCGCGATAGCCACCACCGCCCACACGTAGAGCTCGGGCAGCTTCAGCACCGCCACGATCCCGTCGTCGAGTTCGTCGACGACACCCTTCATCAGTACGGCGAACAACCCCCACAATGACCCCGCCACCAGCCCCAGCAACACCGCCGCCACCGGTTTGCCGCGAAATATCCTCGAGCCCAACAAACACAGCAGCAGTAGCGGACCGAGCGTGGCGACCACCCAACTCCACATCTCGAACCCGGCCCGGGCCTGCCCCTTGGACGGGTCGCCGACCGTGACGATCACGGCAACCGCGGCAGCCAGCAGGACCGCCCAGATCCACTGGTAGCGGGTGATCCGCCGTCCGGCGAAGCGCGCGCTCAGCGGCAACGCGAACAGCAGAGACGTCACGATCAGCGCCTGCACCAGCAGGACCGAGCCGAACCCCAGTGCGGCGGCCTGCAGCCCGAATCCGCCGGCGGCCACCAGGCTGCCCAGCCACCAGGTCTTGTCGCGGAGCAACTGCAGGAACAGCGCTATGGGACCGACCTGCTCGTCGGTGACGTCATGTGCGGAACGTTGCTGGATGACGTCACCGATGGCGATCAACAGCGCGGCCCCGAGGGCGAACAGGGTGGCGATGTCCGACCTGTGCATCACTGATCTCCTCGTGCTCGGGCAGTCAGCGTGCCCGCCGATTGCCGTCGTCCGCAACCTCAGACCAACCAACCCGGACGCACGGGCCGCATCGACCTGGTTCAATACGAACCAGGACGGCGGCCGCGACCAGGGTCGCCGCCGTGTAGCAGTGGCGCCGCGTCGCGCGGCAGATGCGCGGGAACACCGCGCGGAGGGTAGGTGAGGCGAGTCCATGACGATTGACCAACCCAGCGCCGACGGAGCCCCGAAGCCGGCTCCCCGACCGGGACCGCCGCGACCCGTACCCAAACCTCACGCGCCCACTGCCCCGGTGGTGTTGCCGCCGTCCAGTGACCCGCACCGCTTCGGCCGCGTCGATGACGACGGCACGGTCTGGCTGATCACCTCGGACGGCGAACGCAACATCGGCTCGTGGCAGGCCGGCGACACCGAGGCGGCCTTCGCCCACTTCGGCAGGCGCTTCGAAGATCTCGCCACCGAGATCACGCTGATGGAGACCCGACTGGCCTCCGGCACCGGCGATGCCCGCAAGATCAAAGCGGCGGCGGCCTCTCTGGCTGAAACCCTATCCACGGCAAGCGTTCTCGGTGACCTTGACGCACTGGCCGCGCGGCTGGCCGCGATCCGCGACCACGCCGAGGAAACCGCCGCGGCCGATCGGGCCCGTCGCGAACAACACCGGGCCGAGCAGACCGCGCGCAAGGAGGCGCTGGCCGCCGAAGCCGAGGAACTGGCGACGAGCTCCACCCAGTGGAAAGCCGCCGGCGACCGGCTGCGCGCGATCCTCGACGAGTGGCGCACCATCACCGGCCTGGACCGCAAGACCGACGATGCGCTGTGGAAGCGCTACTCGGCGGCTCGCGAAACGTTCAACCGGCGCCGGGGCTCGCACTTCGCCGACCTGGACCGCGAACGCGCCGGCGCCAAGCAGGCCAAGGAACAGTTGTGCGTGCGCGCCGAGGAGCTGTCCGGCTCCACCGACTGGTCGGCGACGGCGGCGGCGTTCCGCGATCTGCTCGCCGAGTGGAAGGCGGCCGGCCGAGCCGCCAAGGACGTCGACGACACCCTGTGGCATCGGTTCAAGGCGGCCCAGGACACCTTCTTCGCCGCGCGCAACGCGGTAAATGCCGAGCGCGACACCGAATTCCAGGCCAACGCCGCCGCCAAGGAGGCCTTGCTGGCCGAGGCGGAGAAGATCGACGCATCCAACCCGGACGCGGCCCGCTCGGCGTTGCGGACCATCACCGACAAGTGGGATGCGATCGGCAAGGTGCCGCGGGAACGGTCGGCCGATCTGGAACGCCGGCTGCGTGCGGTCGAGAAGAAGGTGCGCGACGCCGCCGACTCGGGGCGGACCGATCCGGAGGCGCAGGCTCGCGCCGAGCAGTTCCGCGCCCGCGTCGAGCAGTTCGAGCGGCAGGCCGAGAAGGCCGAAGCCGCGGGCCGTACCAAAGATGCCGAAGCAGCCAGGGCCAGTGCGGAGCAGTGGCGGCAGTGGGCCGACGCGGCAGTCGAGTCGCTCAGTAAGAAGCGTTAACCCGCGGCGGGTGGCTGCTTGCGCTCACGATGGTCGACGTCGTCGAGCAGGCTGCGCGACTGGCCTTCCCTCGCGGCGGCGCGGCGCTGCTCCTCAGCCGCCAACTGCACGGCGGTTCGGGTCCAGACCACGCGTGCCCAGTGGAAGGTCAGCAGGATGACTGCCACCCAGCCCAGCAGCAACCCGATGCCGGGGCCGGGATGGCCGTGCACGGCGGTCTGACGGGACCAGACGGCCAGCAGCCCGAGCGCGCAGGACAGCGCCGACCCGGCGAGGGCGACCCAGGCCAGAACCCAGCGCCGGGTGGTCAACGCCAGCATAGAGAAGCCGACACCGAACACCAGCGCGAACCAGGTGAACAGCCGAGACGGTAGGGCGATGCCCACACTGAGTGCCTTGTCGTCGCCCATCAGGACGTCGACGCCGCGGGCGGCGCCGGTGTGCGGCAGGATCAGCGACACCAGCAGGACGAACACCAGGATCGCCACCACCATGGCGCGGGCGCCCGGCTGGATCTCACCGGCGACCTTGCGTTCGGCCTTCTCCATGTCAGAGCGGTAGGCCTCGCTCGGGTCTTCGTCGTGGCGACTCATCGCTGGCATCCCGTCGTTTCCTCGATCTGCGGTCTGCCCACCGGCGGCAGCCCCAAACCGACGGTACGGGGCCGTTGCCCGGCGGCGTGGGCGTCACCCGCGCGGGTGCGACGGTGACTGTCCAGCGGCGCATCGGCGATCAGGTGGTGCGGAGCGGCACCGGTGACCGTGGTGGTCACGATGTCGCCGGGGCGCGGGGCGGCATCGCCCGGCGTGAAATGCACCAGCCGGCCGTCACGGGCGCGGCCGCTCATCCGGGCGGTGCTGGCGTCTTTGCGGCCCTCGCCGGTGGCCACCAGCAATTCGACCTCACGACCGATCTGGGCGGTGTTCTCCTCGAAGGAGATCTGCTCCTGCAGCTCGATGAGCCGGTTATAGCGTTCCTGCACAACGGCTTTGGGCAGTTGACCGTCGAGTTCGGCTGCCGGGGTGCCGGGCCGCTTCGAGTACTGGAAGGTGAACGCGGTGCTGAACCGGGCCTGGCGCACCACGTCCAGGGTGGCGGCGAAGTCGTCCTCGGTCTCGCCGGGGAAGCCGACGATGATGTCGGTGGTGATCGCCGCGTGCGGCATCGCCGCGCGCACCCGGTCGATGATGCCGAGATATTTCTCGGCACGGTAAGAGCGCCGCATCGCGCGCAGCATGCGGTCCGATCCGGACTGCAGCGGCATGTGAAGCGCGGGGCAGACATTCGGGGTCTGGGCCATCGCCTCGATGACGTCGTCGGTGAACTCCGCCGGGTGCGGCGAGGTGAACCTGACCCGCTCCAAACCGTCGATGCGCCCGCATTCGCGCAGCAGCTTGGCGAACGCACCACGATCGCGCGGCGTGCCGGCGTCGGCGAACGACACGCCGTAGGCGTTGACGTTCTGCCCAAGCAGGGTGATCTCCAGCACGCCCTGATCGACCAGCGATTGCACCTCGGCGAGGATCTCATCAGGCCGGCGGTCCACTTCCTTGCCCCGCAGCGCGGGCACGATGCAGAACGTGCAGGTGTTGTTGCAGCCAACCGAGATGGAAACCCATGCGGCGTAGGCAGATTCGCGTGCAGCGGGTAGTGTGGATGGGAATTCCCGCAGCGATTCGGCGATTTCGACCTGAGCCTCGCGGTTGTGCCTGGCCCGTTCGAGCAGCGTGGGCAGTGAGCCGATGTTGTGGGTGCCGAAGACGACGTCGACCCACGGCGCTTTCTGCAGCAGGCCTTCGCGGTCCTTCTGGGCAAGGCAGCCGCCGACGGCGATCTGCATGTCGGGGTCGGCCTGCTTGCGCGGCGCCAGGTGGCTGATGTTGCCGTACAGCTTGTTGTCAGCGTTTTCCCGGACCGCACAGGTGTTGAACACCACCACGTCGGCGTCGGCGCCCTCGGGTGCGCGGTGATACCCGGCGGCCTCGAGCAGCCCGGCGAGCCGTTCGGAATCGTGGACGTTCATCTGGCAACCGTAGGTGCGGACCTGGTAGCTGCGACCTTCGCCCGAACCGGGCAGTTCGCCCGCCGGATTGTCGTTGGTCAGCACCGATGTCACGTGCTCATCGTACGGAGGACTACGAGGCGGTGAGAAATCGCGGATCGGTCAACGCTCGGCAAACTGAAGGTTACCTGGGTAGGGTCTGAATGCATGGGGCGCGACGGCGAGAAGCCGATGATCTCGATTCAAGGCGTCAACAAGCATTTCGGCGACCTGCATGTCCTCAAGGACATCAACCTCGAGGTCGACCGCGGCCAGGTGGTGGTGGTGCTCGGGCCGTCAGGATCGGGCAAGTCGACCTTGTGCCGCACCATCAACCGCCTGGAGACCATCGACTCCGGCACGATCGCCATCGACGGCGAGCAATTGCCTTCGGAGGGGCGCAAACTGGCGCAATTGCGCGCCGATGTGGGCATGGTCTTCCAGTCGTTCAACCTCTTCGCCCACAAGACCATCCTGGAGAACGTCGCACTGGCGCCGGTGAAGGTGCGCAAAGCCGCCAAGGATAAGTCCCGCGAGAACGCGATGGCGTTGCTGGAACGGGTGGGTGTGGCCAACCAGGCCGACAAATACCCAGCCCAGCTATCCGGCGGCCAGCAGCAGCGGGTGGCGATCGCGCGTTCGCTGGCGATGAACCCGAAGGTGATGTTGTTCGACGAACCGACCAGCGCGCTGGACCCGGAGATGATCAACGAGGTGCTCGCGGTGATGAGTTCGCTGGCCACCGACGGCATGACGATGGTGGTGGTCACCCACGAGATGGGCTTCGCCCGTCGCGCCGCCAACCGGGTGGTGTTCATGGCCGACGGGGCGATCGTGGAGGACGCCCCGCCAGGAGAGTTCTTCGACAATCCGCGCTCGGAGCGCGCCAAAGATTTCCTCGGCAAGATCCTCAACCACTAGGGCGAAAGGAACACCTGCTATGCCTACACTCCCCCGTCTTTCCTGGCGGCTCGTCGGCGCTGCGGCGCTGGCGGTCGCGTTGCCATTCGCCGCGACCGCATGCGGTGGCGGGGGCAGTGGCGACAAGCTGGTGATCGGCACGAAGTTCGACCAGCCCGGTCTGGGGCTGAAGAATCCGGACGGCACGATGAGCGGCTTCGACGTCGACGTCGCCAAGTACGTCGCCAAGGAACTTGGCTATCCCGAGGACAAGATCGAGTGGAAGGAATCTCCGTCGAGTCAGCGGGAGAACCTGATCCAGAACGGTCAGGTCAAGTACATCGTCGCGACCTACTCGATCACCGATTCGCGCAAGGAGAAGGTCGACTTCGCCGGGCCGTATCTGGTGACCGGACAGTCCCTGCTGGTGCGCGCCGACAACAGCGACATCACCGGCGCGGAGTCGCTACAGAACAACAAGAAGCTCTGCTCGGTCAGCGGATCGACCCCCGCGCAGCGGATCAAGGACAAGTACCCGGGTGTGCAGCTGCAGCAGTACGACACCTACTCGGCGTGCGTGGAGGCGCTGAAGAACGGCGCGATCGACGCGGTGACCACCGACGAGGTGATCTTGGCCGGTTATGCCGCGCAGTCGCCCGGCGCCTTCAAGATCGTCGGCCAGCCGTTCTCCGAGGAGCGCTATGGCATCGGGCTGAAGAAGGGTGACAAGGAGCTGTGCACCAAAATCACTGATGCGGTGAAGAAGATGGAAGCCGATGGCTCCTGGAAGGCCGCGTTCGACAAGAACCTCGGCCCGGCAGGCATCACCGCTCCGGCGCCGCCGGCACTCGACGGCTGCTGAGGTCGCGCGGGCGTGGACATCTTCGGCGAGTATCGCGGCCAGATCTTCGAGGCGTTCTGGACGACGATTCAGCTCACGGTGTTCTCCGCGATCGGGGCGCTGATATTGGGCACGGTGCTGGCCGCGATGCGGCTGGCACCGGTGCCGATGCTCAACTGGTTGGGGACCACGTATGTCAACGTGGTGCGCAATACCCCGCTGACGTTGATCATCCTGTTCTGTTCGTTCGGGCTCGCGCAGACGCTGGGCATCACCCTGGTCGATGCGAACTCGGCAACGTCGATCGAGGACAGCAACTTTCGGCTTGCAGTGCTCGGGTTGACGGTCTACACCGCGTCGTTCGTGTGCGAGACGGTGCGCTCGGGGGTGAACACCGTTCCGCTGGGCCAGGCCGAAGCCGCGCGCTCACTGGGTTTCACGTTCGGACAGAACCTGCGAATGATTCTGTTGCCGCAGGCATTTCGCTCGGTGATCATTCCGCTCGGCTCGGTGCTGATCGCGTTGACCAAGAACACCACGATCGCCTCGGCGATCGGGGTGGCGGAGGCGGCGCTGCTGATGAAGGGGATGATCGAGAACACCGCCGCGCTCGTGGCCGTGGGCACGATCTTCGCCCTGGGATTCGTGATCCTGACGCTGCCGCTGGGTCTGTTGTTCGGGTGGCTGGGTAAGCGGCTGGCGGTGGCGAGGTGAGCACGGCTTCGGTTCTCTTCGACGCACCGGGTCCGCGGGCACGGGTCCGCAACCGGATCGTCACCGCGGTAACGATTGTCATTGCGGCGCTGATCGTTTGGGCGGTGGTGGCCAAGCTTGCGAGCAAGGGCCAGCTGACAGCGGCCAAATGGCAGCCGTTCCTGACCGGCAATCTCTGGAAGACGTATGTGCTGCCGGGTATCGAAGGCACACTGACGGCGGCGGCGCTGTCGATCGTGCTGGCCCTGATCCTCGGCTTTCTGCTGGGCATGGGCCGGCTGTCGCACGTCGGCTGGATCCGGTGGCCGTCGGCGGTGATCGTGGAGTTCTTCCGCGCCGTCCCGGTGCTGATCATGATGATCTTCGCGTACTTCCTGTTCGCCCTTTATGACGTCTTCCCGCCCGCGCGTCTGGCGCTGGCCGGCGTGGTGACGGGTCTGACGCTCTACAACGGTGCGGTGATCGCCGAAATTGTCCGTGCCGGCGTCAACTCACTACCCCGAGGGCAGAGTGAGGCAGCGGCCGCACTGGGATTGCGGTGGGGTCAGACGATGCGGTCGATCCTATTGCCGCAGGCCGTCACCTCGATGCTGCCGGTGTTGGTGTCGCAGCTGGTGGTGGTCTTGAAGGACACCGCGATCGGCTATCAGATCACGTTCGTCGAAATGGTCCGCCAGGGCACGGTCGTCGGGTCGAGCTACGGCAACTACATTCCGGCGTTGATCGTGATCGCGGTGCTGATGATCAGCGCGAACTTTGCGTTGTCGGTGGCGGCGACGCGTCTGGAGCGGCGGTTGCGGCGTTCCAAGCGCGCGGGCGTCCCCGTGCAGACGCAAGCAGCGCTGGAACCGGGTGACTAGTCACGTCGATCGGGTAGGGTCGGCGCACGATTTGACGCCGACGATAGGACGCACATGAGCACCTTGTCCGCTGACCTGCGCACGCTCAGTAATGAGGCGTTCATCTACTTCTATCCGTTGGTGACGATGGATGTTTCGCGGCTGCAGACACTCAACCGTTCGGGAATCGGCGCCGGGCCGCCCAACGAGTTTCACCACATCCGTCAGTACCCGGACGCCGCCTTTCGCGCGGTGGTGCGACCGAACTTCGACACTCTGTATTCGTCGGCGTGGCTCGACCTCACCGGCGGTCCGGTGATCTTGGACGTGCCCGACACCGATGACCGGTACTTCATGCTGCCGCTGCTGGACATGTGGACCGATGTCTTCGCCAATCCCGGGAAGCGAACGTCCGGAACCGGGCCGCAGCGCTACGTGATCGCCGGCCCGGGACATACCGGCCCGCTACCGGAGAGTGTGCCGGTCATCCAGGCGCCGACGCCCTATGTGTGGATCATCGGCCGCACCCAGACGAATGGTCCGGCCGACTACCCGGCTGTGCACGCCGTTCAGGACGGCTACACCCTGACCTCGCCGGCCGCCCCGACGTTCGTCCGCGACGAGACATACGACGTCACCACCGAGCCGATGCGCATCGTCAACGGCATGGCGGCTCTGGACTATCTGAGCTACGCCGCGGATTTGTTGGCCGTCAATCCCCCGCACCCCACCGACTTTTCGATCCTAGCCCGATTGTCGGGCCTGGGCATCGAGGCCGGTAAGCCGTTCGATGCGCAGCGGTTCTCCACAGAGCAGCGGGCCGAAATCGAGGCAGGAGCACAGGATGCGCTTGCCGCCATCACGTCATCCGCCCCGACGCTGGGCAACATCGTCGACGGCTGGATGACGCTGAGCGAAGGCATGGGCGTCTACGGCAACGCGTATCTGCGGCGTGCCGTCGTCACGCTGGTGGGGCTGGGAGCCAACCCTCCCGAGGATGCGGTATATCCCATGCTGGTGACCGACGCCGACGGTCAGCCGTTGGCCGGCGAGAACGATTACGTCATCCACTTCGATGCCGGCAAATTGCCGCCGGTGGACGCCTTCTGGTCGGTGACGATGTACGACGCCGAGGGCTATCAGGTCGCCAACGAGATCGATCGCTTTGCCATCGGCGATCGAGATGCGTTGCAGTACAACGCAGACGGCTCGTTGGATATCTACATTCAGCACAGCAACCCCGGACCCGACAAGGTGGCCAACTGGTTGCCCGCCCCGCAGGGGACGTTGGGCGTGACGATGCGGCTCTACGCCCCGCGCCGCGAGGCGATCTCGGGTGCGTGGCATCCGCCCGCGGTTCGCAAGGTGTGACGTTCTAGCTGAGCTCCGCAGCAGCCGAGTTGGGATAGGTCAGGCCCAATCGCACAGCGTGACCACAGATCGGACGCGCCGCCGTCGACCAGGAGTTCGGTGCCGGTGGTGTAGGTGGCGTCGAATCCCAGGAAGAGAATCGCTTTCGCCACTTCCTCGGCTTCCCCGAATCTGCCCATCGGGTTGTCGGCCTTGATTTGCTCGAGAAATTCGCGGGCGGCCTCGGCCGACATGGTGCGTTCGAGGATGCCGGTGTCGATCGGTCCGGGGGAAACGGCATTCACCCGGATGCCCCGGTCAAGAAGTTCCCGGGCGAAGGTCCGCGTCATGGATCGCAGTGCCGCTTTGGTGGCCGAATAGACGCTGGTCGCCGCAATTCCCTTCGTGTTGCTGACCGATGTCGTGAGCACTACGGCACTGCCAACCGGTAGCAGCGGAAGGAACTTCTGCAAGGTGAAAAACGGTGCCTTGGTGTTGATTTCGAACAGTCTGTCGTACATCGACTCCTCGGTGTCCGCGATAGTCGCGGTGTCCGTTGCGCCGGCATTGAGCACCAGTAGGTCGACGCCACCGAGTTCGGCCGCCACTCGGTCCACCAGCGAGTCGATACCCGAGACGGCATCGCTTTCGACGACCATGCCACCGGCACCCAGTAGCGCTCGCGCCGACTCCAGTGAGGACGGCGTGCGACCGGTCACCACTACGCGTGCGCCGCTGTCGGTCAGGATCTTGGCGGTGGCCAGTCCGATTCCGCTCGTGCCTCCGGTGATGACTACCCTTTTCCCCTCGTACACAGTCACTTTCAGATCTCCTCTATAGTTGCGATTCGCCGCCGTCGACCACGAGTTCAATTCCAGCGACGTACGTCGCGTCGAAGGCCAGAAATGCCACGGCAGGTGCGAACTCATCGGGGTGACCCCATCGCTGCATCGGGCTGCTGGCCTCGAATTCAGCCTTGAGCTGCGCAGCCTTCTCGGGCACTTCCTTCTCCAACTTGCCGGTGTCGATCGAACCGGGACTGATCGCGTTGACGCGAATTCCTCTCGGCAGCAACTCCTTACTGAGCGTGCGGGCCATCGACCGTAGCGCCGCCTTGCTAGCCGAGTACACGCTGAGAGCATCCCAACCCGTCTGGTTCGCGATCGAGGTCGTCAGCACCACACCGCTGCCCTGGGTCAGCAGCGGTGCCAGTTTCTGCACCGTGAAGAAGGGCCCTTTGGTGTTGATCGCGAAGACCTCGTCAAAAGTCTGCTCGGTGACGGCGAAGAAAGGATCGAAGCTGCCGATGCCCGCGTTGACGATCAATGCATCGACGGTGCCGAAGTCGCTGCGGACGCGGTCGGCGAGGGTGTCGATCGCCGCGAGTGAACGCGCGTCACTCTGAACCGCGATGCCGCGATCGCCCAGTTGCCGGGCGGCATCGTCGAGGGTGTCCTCATTCCGTCCAGTGACCATGACCCGTGCACCATGCTGGATCAGATAGCGGGCGGCCGCCAGGCCCAAGCCGCTGCTTCCGCCGGTGATCACCACGCGCTTGCCCTCGTATCTGTTCATGCTGTCGAGTCTTCGACCGCCGGTAAGCATCTGTCCAAGACCTGGTCGGTACCCCGCCATGCCGAAACGGAATAGCCCCGAATACACCCAGGTTGGACGTTGGGTGAATGATCTTGGAGTCGATCTTGAGTTGCGGCTGGTTCGGTATTTCACCGTGGTCGCCAAACATCTGAACTTCAGCCGCGCTGCCGCCGAACTTCATGTGGCGCAACCATCCCTGAGCCGGCAGATCCAGCGGCTGGAGCACCGCCTCGGTGTTCGTCTGCTCGAACGCACTCCGCAGGGGGCCCAGCTGACCGAAGCCGGCAAGGCGTTTCTTCCCGAGGCGCAGACGATGCTGCGCGCGGCCCGCCAGGCGGCGCTCACCGCCCGCGCCTATGCACCTGCCGGCAAGATCGTCATCGGCTATGTAGAAGACCTCGTGGTCACGCCGGCCGTTCGGGAATTGCGTCGCCAACACCCGCAGGCCGAGATCACCACCCGCCACCTGGAATGTCACGAAGAAGGCGTCTTCATCGACAGACAGGTTGACGTGTTGGTCGCCAGAGCACCGCTGTTCATCCCGGCCGACGACGTCCGCGTCACCACGCTCTACGACGAGCCGCGCATGCTCGTATTGCCCGCCGATCACCCTCTCGCAGCCCGGGTATCAGTCTCGTTGGAAGACTTCGCCAATGGCGAGTCGATCATCTGCTCGCACGGCGGAACGCGCGCGATGTTCCCCGCGGACACCTCTCGGTCGAGCGATCCGGGCCCGATGTCGGCCGGACCCGTCATCGAAAGCTTCGAGGACAGGCTTGAACTTGTCGCGAGTGGTCAGGCCGTCGCGGTCCTACCCGTTGGCGACCGCCGCAGTTCGGTGCGCCGGGATCTCACGTCAGTACCACTGAATGGCTTTCCGCCCAGCCGCGTCGTCGTCGCCAGCCGCATCGGCGAGACCAATCCGTTGGTCGCTGATTTCATCTCAGCGGCAAGGGCGTTACTCGTCGGATAACTACCCGCAGAACCCGGGCGAGTGACTACTCCCCCAGTTCCGCGCACTGCTCGAGCAGCTCATCCGACGGCGGCTGGTAGAAGCTCAACACCGCATGCTCACAGCCCAGATCGGCGTACTCCGTCAGCTGATCCAGTTGCGCGGCAACCTGTTCGGGATCACGCGGGTGCAGGAAGAGCTGGACCGAACGCCGGACGTCGCCCGGCTCGCGGCCGACCTCGGCGCAGGCTTCGGTGAGCCGGGCGTTGACCTCGCCCCACTGTTGCGGGCCCTCATGGCTGGGCATGTTCCACTCGTCGGCGTGCCGGGCGATCACCCGTAGCATCTTGGGCTGGGAGCCGCCCACCACGATCGGTGGGTACGGCCGTTGCAGCGGCTTGGGTTCGCAGATTGCCTCGTTCAGCGTGTAGAAGCGGCCCTCGAAGGTGACGGTCTCTTCCGTCCAGAGTCGGCGGATCACGGTGAGCGCCTCATCGAGCATCGCCACTCGTGTTCCCGCGCTGGGGAATTCGATGCCGAAGCCGCGATGCTCGGATTCGTGCCAGCCCGCCCCGATGCCGAAGTTCAGTCGTCCGCCGCTGATGTGGTCGACGGTGACGGCCATCTTGGCCAGGATTGCCGGATTGCGGTACGTCACGCCGGTGACCATGCACCCGATCCGCGCCTGGCGGACCACCACGGCCATGGCCGCCAGTGTCGTCCACCCTTCATGCGTGGGCTTTCGATCCTCGGTCAGTCCGTAGAAGTGGTCGTAATTCCAGACCGCCTCGAAGCCCAGCGCGTCGGCCGTGCGCCAGAACTGTTCGAGCTCGGGATAGTCGAAGGTGGGAGCCAGCTTGGCCGAGATCTGCATGTGTGAAGCCTAGTCTCGCGTTCGATGCCCCAACGACGGCGTCAATTGCGGTTACAGTGACGGATCACCTTCGCCGATCAGCGTGAAAGGCAGGACCCGAATGGCGCTCACCCGCAGGGTTTCCACGATCGTCGCCGTCGGGGTTGTCGCGGCGACGCTTTCAGTAGCGTCGGCGTGGGCCGGCGGCCCGGACGGTGCGGTTGACGGCGCCGACAACATGTCACAAGCTGTCGGCTCGGGCGTACTCAACGGAGTACTCGCCGGCTTCTCCGCTACCGGGCCCACCAACGATGCCGCCTCGGCGGCCGTGATCGCTGCGTGCCAGCAGGCCGGCGCTCAGGAGTGCAGCCGCGACGAGGTCACCAATGACGATCTCTGCGTGGTCTCGGTGGGTGCCGACGACGGCAGCGGAATCGTGTCCGGTGGAGCGGGGCCCACGGTTGAGGCGGCACGTGCTGATGCGTTCAAGCACTCTCAGGACGCCGACGCTCCGCTCGACCCGAGCGCTCGAGTCCTCGTGTCAGCCTGCCCGTGATCGGCACACCCCGGATGCCCACCAGACACTGCGCGAAAGGAATGGCGTTGTGAACGTGCGAGGAAAGATCTCCCTCCTGACGACCGCCGTGGTTGCGGCATCACTCATTTCAGCTCCGGTGGCCGGCGCCCGTCAGACGTGCCACGACGCGGGCAGCCACGTCATGTGCGAGACCAGTGGCAGCGTGTCCATCAAGGCCGTGCCGCAGACCCGCGCCCCCAACGTCAGTGAGATCACGCCAACGGGACGGGACCGTCGTCGCGGAATCGTCTGGAGCTGGTAGCCCGAACACCCGCCGCAGTTCGTTGGCAACAGCTTTGCGTGAAGAACGTTGGTCGTCTGATCGGAAAGGTATCGTCACCCGATAGTGCCGAGCCCGCTGGATGTCCTCCCCGTCGCCGACGGCATCGGGCTGCCATGGGATATCGCAATTGACGATGCGGTGGCTGCGATCGCCCATGCCCGCGAACGTCATGGCGACACGTTCGTGGTGAACAGTGGCGGCAACCCGTACCTGTTCACCTTTTCGCCGATCGGCATCGAATCGTTCTACGCACTCGCCGAAGAAGCCGCGAGCAAAGGTGTCGCGGATTTCCTCATGCTGCGGCGCAAGCTGCCCGATGAGGTGTTCGCCGGTAGACGATTGCTGCCGAGCTCGCTGTTCCGGCGCGACGACGTCACGTCCTATCTCGCGAACCTCGACCGTGCTCTCGATGCGACGGAGATCGAGCTCGGCGAGAGCGGCACTGTCGACCTGTTCGCGCTCACCCGGCGGCTCGGCCACCGCATGGGTTTGGCCTCGTGGGCCGGGCCGGGTTGCGCCGACGGGGAGGCGTTCGAACGGTTGGTACGCGCGTTCGATGTGCTGGACGGTTCGGATGCGTTCGTTCACCCCGACGCGATGGCAGCCGTGGCCGCCTCAGGTATGCGGGCCGAACGAGCCGCTTTGGAAGAAGTCGCCGAGGTGATTGAAGAGTCACTGCGGCAACATGATTCGACGCTCGAGACAGACGATCAGTTGTTCAGCCGAATCGTCAGTGCGTGGGCTACGGAATCGCCGGACGTCCGCAGTCGCGGTATCGCGATGGACGTAGCGCTCATCCACATCGCCTCGATGTCGAACCTGATGGCAGCTCTCGGCTGGGCACTCGTTGATCTGATCGTCCATCCCGATCAACTCCGCATCGTCGCGGGCGGTGATCGCGAGCTGGCTACCCGCTGTGCCCTCGAAAGCACCCGGCTGGCACAGCGCTCGATCATGTCCCGAGCGGTACTCGAACCACTCGTATTCGACACCGGCGCAGGTCAAGTCGACGTACCGAAGGGCTGGATCATCGCGACGCTGCTGCCGCTGCTGAACACCTCGGTGGCTGCCGGCTTGGAGGAATGGGATCCCAGTCGGTGGCGCCGGCACCGACTCGTCGACGCACATGCGTTGGCCTCCCCGATGCTGGTGACGGCGTTCGGGCACGGCAGGCATTCCTGTCCGGCACAGCCGTTTTCGTTGGCCGCGATGACGATGGCGGTGACCCGCCTCCTGGCTCGCTACGACATGACACCCGCGTGGAACGGCTACCCTCGCCCGGTGCCCGCCCAGATCGGCGGTGTGGCGCGCGCAGCCGATCCCTGCCCGGTCGGCTACACCACGCGCTGAGCCACGCAGGGTCTGACCAGGCAACGTCAAGGTTGCGTCGTGCTGTCACGTGGGTATCCGCAGAATCGGAAGGAGAACGACATGCGCAGGCAATTCGTCAAGACCAGTGCAGGCGTCCTACTGGCATTCGGCGTCCTCGCCGGATGTTCCCTGCAGCAGGCAGCGACCCCGCAAGCGGGTCCCACCCAGCCAGCGGGATACGAAGAGCACAACGACGCCGACGTCGCCTTCGCCCAGCAGATGATCCCGCTGGAGCAGCGGGCAGTCGCGATGAGCGAGGCGCTGCTGGCCAAACCCGGCGTCGACCGCGACGTCTCGGATATAGCCCGTGCGATACACGAGAACGATCGTCCGGAGGTGGTTCAGCTGCAGCAATGGCTCAAGGACTGGGGCGCTGCGGCCCCGGGCGCCGCCGAGCAGGCGTCCGGAACACATGCGGCCGCGATCCAGGACGCCGAACCAGTCCAAGCGGCCAGGCTGTACCTCGAGCAGATGATCGCCAACCACGAGCGAACCCTCGCCCTCAGCAAGACCGAGGTCGACAAGGGCACCTATCGCGCGACTGTCGCGGTCGCCGGCGGCGGCGAAGC
This sequence comes from Mycolicibacterium rhodesiae, assembly GCF_002086695.1. Classification (GTDB taxonomy): domain Bacteria; phylum Actinomycetota; class Actinomycetes; order Mycobacteriales; family Mycobacteriaceae; genus Mycobacterium; species Mycobacterium rhodesiae. Next base: position 503,345 of record NZ_MVIH01000001.1, on the reverse strand, counting down.
CACCCTGGAGCGGCAGATCACCACCATGAAGACACTGCTGGGATCGCCGTGATCAGACCCGGCGGCGCTCCCGCTCTCCCGCCAGCTCGTCCCTGACCACCGCCACAGCCATGCTCTGGTTGTAGCCGCGGCGGGCCAGCATGCCGACCAGCCTGCGCATCACCTTGGCGTCGTCGCCGTCGTCGAGCTTCTCCCGGCGCAGCTTCTGCTGCACCAGTTCTTCGGCCCGTTGCCGTTCCGCACCGGCGTCGATGTCGTCGAGCGCCGCAGCGATCACCTCGTCATCGACACCTTTGGTTCGCAATTCGGCGGCCAAGGCGCGCTTGCCTTTTCCCGCGCGCGCACGTCGCGAACGCACCCACTGCTCGGCGAACTCGGCGTCGTCGATCAGACCGACAGCGGCCAGCCGGTCGAGTTCGTTCGAGGTGACCTCATCCGGGTAACCCCGCTTGGTCATCTGCTCGGCGAGCTCGGATCGGGTTCGCGGACGCACGGTGAGCAGGCGCAGGCACAACGCATGCGCCTGCTCTTCGCGGGTCTCAGAAGTCGACTGGGGCGGGAAGGACGTCATCGGCGAGTTCATCGGTGATCACCGCACCGATCCCGAGCTTCTCTTTGATCTTCTTCTCGATCTCGTTGGCCACATCGGGGTTTTCCATCATGAAGTTGCGGGCGTTCTCCTTGCCCTGACCGAGCTGCTCACCTTCGTAGGTGAACCACGATCCGGACTTGCGGATGAAGCCCTGCTCCACGCCCATGTCGATGAGCGAGCCCTCGCGGCTGATGCCCTTGCCGTAGAGGATGTCGAATTCGGCCTGCTTGAACGGCGGCGACACCTTGTTCTTGACAACCTTGACGCGGGTGCGGTTACCCACCGCGTCGGTGCCGTCCTTGAGTGTCTCGATCCGTCGCACATCCAGGCGGACCGAGGCGTAGAACTTCAAAGCCTTACCGCCCGTGGTGGTTTCGGGTGAGCCGAACATCACGCCGATCTTCTCGCGCAGCTGGTTGATGAAGATCGCGGTGGTGCCCGAGTTGTTCAACGCGCCGGTCATCTTGCGCAGCGCCTGGCTCATCAGGCGGGCCTGCAGGCCGACGTGGCTGTCGCCCATCTCGCCCTCGATCTCGGCGCGGGGCACCAAGGCTGCCACCGAGTCGATGACCAGGATGTCGAGCGCCCCGGAACGCACCAGCATGTCGGCGATCTCGAGCGCCTGCTCACCGGTGTCGGGCTGGCTGACCAGCAGCGCATCGGTGTCCACCCCGAGCTTCTTGGCGTACTCCGGATCCAGCGCGTGCTCGGCGTCGATGAAGGCCGCGATGCCACCGGCGGCCTGCGCATTGGCCACCGCATGCAGCGCGACGGTGGTTTTACCCGACGATTCCGGGCCGTAGATCTCGACGACGCGACCGCGCGGCAGACCGCCGATGCCGAGGGCGACGTCGAGGGCGATCGAGCCGGTCGGGATGACCGAGATCGGCTGGCGCACTTCCTCGCCGAGGCGCATCACCGAGCCCTTGCCGAAGTTCTTGTCGATTTGCGCGAGCGCGAGCTCGAGGGCCTTCTCGCGATCAGGTGCCTGCGGAGCCATGGTGATACCTCTTCCGGTAGTCGTTGTTGACCGGTTCTCGGTCGGTTGGCCGTGACGCTAGGACAAGGCTCCGACAAAAACGGTCGAACGTTGACCACCATAACGAACATGTGTTCGATGGCAAGGAGGCGCGCCGCGCGTGTCAGACGAGCCGATGCAGTGCGTCGGCCAGAGCCGCCGGGCGGGAGTAGAACGGCGAATGACCCCCCGGCAGCTCCACCAACTCCGCCCTGAGCCGCTCCGTCGCCACCCGTCGCGACCAGCCTGGATCGACCATCCGGTCCTCCGCGCACACGATGTAGGTGGCTGGAATCGACGGGAGCCGATCGAACGTGCAGCGCTGCGACATCGGCTCGCGCGCCTGAACTCGCAGCCGTGGGATCGCCGCCGTGACGATCTCTTCATCACAATCCGGATAGAAGATCGATCGCGCCAGGTCGAAGTCGACCCATCGGGTGCCGCCATCGACTTTGGCGAGTCCGGCCGAATGGTCCGGATTGAGTATGTGTTGCTCCCGATTCAGCTCAGCGATGGTCCGGCCGGGCTCCGCGACCAGGCCGCACAAATACACCTGGTGACGAAGCGGGCAGCGGTCGGCGATCCACGGCAACGCATAGCTGCCCAGCGAGTGGCCGACAGCGACGACGTCGTGGTCGCTCTCATCTACGGCTGCGGCGAATGTGGCGGCATGGTCGGTGAACGTCGCCGTCGGATCATCGAACCGTACGTCCACCGCGACCGCCCGGTGCCCGCGCCGCTCCAATTCGGGAATCAACCGCTCCCAGCACCACGGCCCGTGCCAGGCGCCATGGATCAACGCGAAGGTACTCACGCGCTCACCACTGATCGCGCGGCACGTCGAAGTCGGCGCACAGCGCCCGCCACACGTCGCGGGGCTCCACACCGTCCTCGATGGCCTGCGCGGCGGTCCGTCCGCCCAACTGGGTGAGCACGTGATCCACCAGCAGCGAGCCCCCACGAACCCGGCCGAATTGCCCCTCGACGAGTTCGGTGAATTCCGTCAGCCGCACGCCACCAACTTACCCAGCCACCGATTCATGGCACACCCGTACCGGATCGGTGACTCCCGCGATGCTCTCACCGGCCCGCCGAGCCGCCTCCCGATAGCGCGGCGAGGACAGCACTTCGCCCACCTCGGTCACCAGCGTCTCGGCGGTGAGCGGCCGGATCAGGCGCGCACTACCTTGTCGCACAACACGATTCGCCAACTCCCACTGGTCACCCCCGCCCGGGATCACCACCATCGGCACACCCGCCAGCAGCGTCTTGGACAGCATTCCGTGCCCGCCACCGCAGATCACCAGATCGGCGTGGGTCAGCAGCTCGTCCTGGCGGCCCAGCCCCACCCTCGCCCACGGCGGCACTTCCAGCTCCTGGCCGCCGAGCCGGGAGATCACCACCCGCGACCCGTCAGGGAGGGTTCGGCCGGGCACCAGGTGTTCCAGCACCAGCTCGGTCACGCCCTGGGCTCCGATCGCGGCGGTCGACGGCGCCACCACGATCACCGGGCCGTCCCCCGGCGGAACGGGCAACACCGCGTCGGTCGGCTCGAAGTGCAACGGCCCGACGACGACGGCCTCGGCCGGCCAGTCCGGGCGCGGCACCTCCAGGGCAGGCAGGGTCGCGATCAGCCGGCGCGCCGGACCCGGTTCGCGGGCGGGCAGGCCGATCTCCATCCGTGCCGCCGAACGCTGTCGCTCCCCTTCCTTCCACGACCGCGCGGTCAGGGCGCGCAGAATCGCATCTCGCACCTTGCCGCGGATCCCGGTGCCTGGCGCCAACCCGCTACCCAACGGGGGCAGTCCCCGCGACGGCCGGTACAGCGGCTGAGGGTTCAGCTCGGCCCATGGGGTGCCGATCAGCTCGGCAGCCATCCCGCCACAGACCGTGATGACGTCGGAGACGATCAGGTCGGGCGCCAATTCGTGCAAGACCGGGACGTTGAGCACAGCCATCCGCGCGGCGCGCTGGTGGATCTTGGCGCCGGCGTCGGTGTCGTCGTCGGCATCGGTGACCTCGAGGCCCAGGAGTTCGGTGGCCTCGATGCCGGCGGCACGCACCGTGTCCAGCCATTCGGTGCCGGTCAGAAGGATGGGGTGATCCCCCGCTGCCGCCAGCCGCAGGCACAGCGCGATCGCGGGAAACGCATGGCCGGGATCGGGTCCTGCCACCACCGCGACGCGCACGGGCCTACCCTGCCACAGCGCATCCGGCCTAGGCTCGAGAGCATGACCGAGCAGATCACCAACGTGAGCTCCGATATCGACAATGCCCATACGGTCGAGGTCTTCCTGACCGCATTGCAGGACCAGGACCTGGCCACCGCCGATCTCCAGTTGGACGACAACCTCGTCTACCAGAATGTCGGCTTCCCCACCGTCCGCGGCCGCAAGCGGACGATGAAGCTGTTCAAAGGCCTGCAACGCCCCAGCTTCGGCTTCGAGGTCAAGATCCACCGCATCGCGGTCAACGGCCCGGTGGTGCTCACCGAGCGCACCGATGTGCTACGGGTGGGTCCGGTGCGGCTGCAGTTCTGGGTGTGTGGCGTCTTCGAGGTGAAGGACGGCCGAATCACCTTGTGGCGGGACTACTTCGACATGTTCGACATGACCAAGGCCACCGTGCGCGGCCTCATCGGCGCGGTCGTGCCGGGGCTTCGTCCCACACTCTAGGGCATCACGCTCTAAGCGCGGCGGAGCTGGCCCAGCTCGTCGAAGGCCTGCGCCCAGCCCATCAGCCGGTCGGTCGCGCCTGCGAGCTCGTTGCGGTAGCGCTGCTGCGACATCGGCGAGCTCGACATCGCTCCGGTATTGGCCGCAGAAACCAGTTGCGCTGCGGCGGTGACCATTTCGTTGTATTGCCGCACCCCGGTGTTGAGCTGCGCGGTGAACGCGTTGATAGTCGGTGCCAGATAAGACTGCGAATGCGGCGTCTCGATCGCGGCGCGCTCCATCGACACCACCTCATCGGCCGTGGCCGCCATGGTCGCCGCAGTGCGATCCGCTGCTGCGACGAGTTCGCGAATCTCTTCCGGCGGCAACATGTTCCCGCGCTGCATGACGCCCAGTAGCGAGTGAAAGCCTCGCTCAGACGCGCCCAGCGCCGACATCGACGGCCGGGCCACCGATCCGTGCGGCGGCAGCCGGCGGCCGCTGACCTGACGGGTCGGGGGTAACGGCTCGCCCCGCAGCCAGCGGTAGCGCAGCAAGAACAGGGTTGCGGGCACGGCCGCACCCGCGGCGATCACGCCCGTGATGATCAGTCCCCATACCGGCGTGCTCCAGGTGGCGAGCAGTCCGGTGACAGCCACCCAGAACACCGTCGCGAAGGAGAAGAACAGCCCCAGCCGCAATGCCCAGCGCCGCTTACGCAGCAGCCGGGCCCGCGGATCGGAGACGGCACTGAGCTTCTGCGCCGCCACGTCGGCGTACTCGCTGACGGTGTCGATACCGCGCTGCATGGCCGAACGCCATTGACGCGATACGAATCCCGGTTTGTCCGGAGTCACCGCCATCGAATACTCGCCTCCTACTGGCCTAGTGGCTTCTCGGGCTCGGGCGTGACCGCCGGCGCGGCGGGGGTGGCCGGAGCGGCCGCAGTTCCACCGGCAGGCAGAGCGTCCCCACGCATCGACGCGCGGATCTGCTCGAGCCGGGAATGGCCGGCCATCTGAACACTGGCCTGCTGCACCTCGAGCATGCGGCCCTGCACCGAGTTCTGCGCCAGCTCGGCCTCGCCCATCGCGGTCGCATAGCGGCGTTCGATCTTGTCGCGCACCTCGTCCAGGCTGGGGGTATTGCCGGGGGCGGCCAGCTCGCTCATCGACCGCAGCGAGGCGCTGACCTGCTCCTGCATCTTGGCCTGCTCGAGCTGGGACAGCAGCTTGGTCCGCTCGGCGATCTTCTGCTGCAGCATCATCGCGTTCTGCTCGACGGCCTTCTTGGCCTGGGCAGCCGCCTGCAGCGCCTGGTCGTGCAGGCTCTTGAGGTCTTCCACGCTCTGCTCGGCGGTGACCAGCTGCGCCGCGAACGCCTCGGCGGCGTTGTTGTATTCGGTGGCCTTGGCAGCATCCCCGGACGCCACTGCCTGATCGGCCAGCGTCAGCGCCTGGCGGACGTTGACCTGAAGCTTCTCGATGTCGGCGAGCTGACGGTTGAGGCGCATCTCGAGCTGGCGCTGATTGCCGATGACCTGGGCGGCCTGCTGGGTCAAGCCCTGGTGCTGGCGCTGGGCATCCTCGATGGCCTGCTGGATCTGCACCTTGGGGTCGGCATATTCGTCGATCTTCGAGTTGAAGAGCGCTGTGAAGTACTTCCACGCCTTGACGAACGGATTGGCCATCAGTTGCTCCGTCTTTGTATCGGGTGCCGCAGTTCGGTGGTCGTGCCCAATTTATCGGTTAACCACGTCCGGCCACACCCTTGTCGGCATGTGACCCGGTCGCGGCCGGTTCGAGGCTCAGGCCACCGCCATCGTGACGGGGTGCGGGATGACCACCTTGGTGGCGACGTCGATCGTGCCGTCCTGGGCGGGCACGGCGGTCAGCCGGGCGATTCGCTCGCGGTCGGCCATCTTGGCGCCGGCGTCGGTCAGCACCCGCGACAGCGGGACGTCCAATGCGGTGCAGATCGCGCTGAGCAACTCACTGGAGGCTTCCTTGCGGCCGCGCTCGACTTCGGAGAGGTATCCCAGGCTGACTCGGGCCGAATCGGACACCTCACGAAGGGTGCGTCCCTGCGACGTGCGAGCGTTACGCAGCACGTCGCCGATCACCTCACGCAGCAGTATCGCCATCAGGTGTCCTCCTCCAAGAGTTGCAACGAACGGTTCAACGCCGCGGACACCCCATTTGGTTCCCAGAAACCTCAGGATCGCTCGACAAGCTCGTGCAGCCGCCCGATCGCCTGGTGTACAGCCGCCAGCCGGATGTCCCAGCGTGAGCCGGCCAGCCGCAGCTCGGCGACCTCCGTCGGGCCAGGGCCGGCCAGCCCCAGGAACACGGTGCCTACCGGGTGCCCGCCGTGCGGTTCCGGGCCGGCCACACCGGTGAGGCCGACACCCCAGGTCGCCTGACAGCGGTCGCGAGCGCCCTCGGCCAGCGCGGCGGCCGTGGGAGCAGCGACGGGCCCGACGTCGTCGAGCAGTTGCCTCGGCACGCCGGCCAGCGCGATCTTGGTCTCGACGGTGTACGTGACCAGGCCGCCGCTGAGCACCGCGCTGGCCCCGGGCACCCCGGCCAGCGTCGCCGCAAGCAGACCGGCGGTCAGCGATTCCGCGGTCGCCACGGTCTCACCGCGCGCGGTCAATAAGGCGACCAGCGAGCGGGCCCCGTCATCGGCCAGCGGTTCGCTCACGGGAGTCCTTGATCGCCGAGACCACGTAGTCGGCGCCGGTGAGCACGGTCAACACGATCGCCGCCCACATGATCACCCAGGCCACGGTGTGCCAGGCCGGCGGCCAGTTGTGCAGCGGCAGCACGAACAATCCGATCGCGACGGCCTGCACCAGGGTCTTGAGCTTGCCCCCGCGGCTGGCAGGGATCACCCCGCGCCGCAGCACCGCGAACCGCAGCACCGTGATGCCGAGCTCGCGAATCAGGATGACCACGGTCACCCACCACGGCAGGTCGCCGAGCATCGACAGCCCGATCAGGGCGGCTCCGATCAACATCTTGTCGGCGATCGGGTCGGCCAGCTTGCCGAATTCGGTGACCATCCCATAGGTGCGCGCCAGCGAACCGTCGAGCCGGTCGGTGATGACCGCCACCGCGAAGATGGTGAAAGCCGTTAGGCGGCTGGCTGTTTCGTGGCCGTCACCGGCGAACAAGAACAGCAGGAAGATCGGGACCAGAACCAGACGGATACCGGTCAGAAAGTTGGCTAAGTTGGCGACCCGCACGCGCGGGACCGCCGGAGGCGTTTGCGGTTGTCCCGACACGGCAAACAGAATATCGGTTGGCAGCCGGGTGTCTCACGCCCGATACTCTGCACCCGTGAGCTCCGATGTCGTCGTCCGCCGCGCCCGCACCTCGGATGTCGCGGATATCAAGCGTCTGGTCGACATCTACGCGGGCCGCATCCTGCTGGAGAAGAACCTGGTCACCCTCTACGAGGCGGTCCAGGAATTCTGGGTGGCCGAGGTCGACGGCGAGGTCGTCGGATGCGGGGCATTGCACGTGCTGTGGGCTGACCTCGGTGAGGTCCGCACGGTCGCCGTCGACCCGAAGGTCAAGGGCCGGGGTATCGGCCACACGATCGTCGACCAGCTGCTCAAGGTCGCCCGCGAGCTTCAACTGCAGCGGCTGTTCGTGCTGACCTTCGAGACGGAGTTCTTCGGCCGGCACGGCTTCACCGAGATCGAGGGCACTCCAGTTACCTCCGAGGTGTACGACGAGATGTGCCGGTCCTACGACATCGGTGTCGCCGAGTTCCTCGACCTGTCGTACGTCAAGCCGAACATCCTCGGCAACACCAGGATGCTGCTCAAGCTCTGACGGGCGCCCCTTCGTCGAAATTCACGTTTTGCAGCGTTAGCGCGAGTAAACCCCTGCAAAACGTGAATCTCGGCGCTAAAAGTCCTCGTCCTCGTCGTCGTCCTCGGCGCTGCCGCCGCGGATCAGCATCAGCGTCCCGGCGAGTTCATCGGGTTTGACCAGCACCTCGCGGGCCTTGGATCCCTCTGAGGGCCCGACGATGTTGCGGGTCTCCATCAGGTCCATGAGCCGGCCGGCTTTGGCGAACCCGACCCGCAACTTGCGCTGCAGCATCGACGTCGAGCCGAATTGCGATGACACCACGAGTTCGACGGCCTGCAGGAAGACATCCATGTCGTCGCCGATATCGGGGTCGACGTCGGTGCGCTCGCCGCTCGGCTTGGCGGCGGTCACGCCTTCGGTGTACTCGGGCTCGGCCTGGTCCTTGCAGGCCTGCACGACGGCGTGGATCTCCTCGTCGCTGACGTAGGCACCCTGCAACCGCTCCGGCTTGGATGCGCCCATCGGCAGGAACAGGCCGTCGCCCATACCGATCAACTTCTCCGCGCCCGGCTGGTCGAGGATGACCCGGCTGTCGGTCAGCGACGACGTCGCGAAGGACAGCCGCGACGGCACGTTGGTCTTGATCAGACCCGTGACAACGTCGACTGATGGCCGCTGGGTGGCCAGCACCAGGTGGATGCCGGCCGCGCGGGCCTTCTGGGTGATCCGCACGATCGCCTCTTCGACGTCACGCGGCGCGGTCATCATCAGGTCGGCGAGCTCGTCGACCACGGCCAGGATCAAGGGGTACGGCTTGTACACGCGCTGGCTGCCCAGCGGCGCCGTGATCTCCCCGGAGCGCACCTTGGCGTTGAAGTCCTTGATGTGGCGCACGCGCGAGGCCTGCATGTCCTGGTAGCGCTGCTCCATCTCCTCGACCAGCCACGCCAACGCTGCGGCCGCCTTCTTGGGCTGCGTGATGATCGGCGTGATCAGGTGCGGAATGCCTTCATACGGCGTGAGTTCCACCATCTTCGGGTCGATGAGGATCATCCGCACTTCCTCAGGGGTGGCACGCGCCAGCAGCGACACCAGCATCGAGTTGACGAAGCTGGACTTGCCCGAACCGGTGGAGCCCGCCACCAGAAGGTGCGGCATATCGGCCAGGTTCGCCGACACGAAATGGCCCTCGATGTCCTTGCCCAGTCCGATCACCAGTGGGCGGTGGTCGCCGCGGGTGGACGGCGCGGTGAGAACGTCTGCCAGACGGACCATTTCACGGTCGGTGTTGGGTACTTCGATGCCGACCGCGGACTTGCCGGGGATAGGCGCGAGGATTCGGACGCTCTCGGTGGCCACCGCGTAAGCGATATTGCGTTGCAGCGCAGTGATTTTCTCGACCTTGACACCGGGGCCGAGTTCGACCTCGTAGCGGGTCACCGTCGGGCCTCTGGTGCAGCCGGTCACCGCGGCGTCGACCTTGAACTGCTGCAGGACCGACGAGATCCGTTCCACCATCTGGTCGTTGGCCGCGCTGCGCCGCTTCGGCGGGTCGCCAGCGACCAACAGGTCCAGCGACGGCAGCGTGTACGGTCCCTCGACCACGCGGTCCAGGACCTTGGTGTCCTGCGTGGCGGTGTCCGCCACGGGCTCCGGCTTCGGAGTTGCCTTCTTGCGCCGCGCCTTCGCCGGCTCGGGCACCGTCGGCGCATCCTCGTCGAGCGGATAGTTGTCCAACGGCGTGCCGACCGGCCCTTCGGCGCCCGGCCAGGCCGGCGCCTCGTCGGTGTAGGACCGCGGATCGTCGTAGTAGCCGTCGGAGAAGTCTTCCGGCTCGGCGGGGGCGACGTCCTGCGGCTCGTCATCGTCGTAGTACTCGTCGTCATCGTCGTAGTGGTCGCGCGTGCTGAACATCGCGTAGAGCGTGTCCGGCACTTCGCGGATCGTCGTGCCGGTGAGCAGCAGCAGTCCGAACAGCGCGGCGATGATCAGCAGCGGCGTCGCGATCCACGGGGTGAGCCCGTCGGACAGCGGTCCGCCGATGGCGAAGCCGATGAAACCCGCTGCGCGCTGTCGCGCGGCGGGGTCCTGTGGTGCGCCCGACCACAGATGCCACAGGCCCAGTACGGGCAGGGCAACCATGGCGCACCCCAGGATCAGGCGGGGTCGCGCGTCGGGATTGGGTTCGGTGCGCATGAGAAGGACGGCGATGGCGCAGATGATGATGGGCAGCAGCACGACGGCTCCGCCGACCAGCGTCCGCAGCACGGAGTCGATCCAGGCGCCGACCGGCCGGGCGGCGTCGAACCACGAACTGGCCGCGATCACGACCGCGACTGCCAGCAGCCCCAGCGCGATGCCGTCACGGCGATGCCCCGGCTCGATGTCGCGGGCTCGACCGACCGATCGGGCGGTCGAGCCCGCCCCCTTGGCCAACATCAGCCAGGTCGCCCGCGCCGCGCGTCCCCCGGTCGCGGCCGCAGTGGCCACCGGCGAGGAGGTGCGCTTCTTGGCAGGCTTGCGCCGCGGGGCCGGCTTGGCCGACCGCGTCGCACCCTTTGACCTGGTCGTTCGCGCGCTTGAGCGAGCGGCCGTCTTGTTCGCCATGCGGGCAAGCCTAGTCGCATCTGCCCCATCTGCACCATCCGCAACACCCGTTCCACGGCGCGTCGTTGCCAGACTGCGACCAACGCCGGCTGAGGCCGATTTCGGGCGCCCCGCGCCGCTGACCGGGACCCCTTCTCGTGGCATTACAAAGCACGGCTAACGTAAGCGCCGTCACACCTATCCCGAAGCGCTGAGGAGCCCTGCTCATGCCCGTCGTCGTCGTTGCCAGCTTCACCGTCAAGCCCGAATCCGTCGACGCCGTGCGCGAGGCCTGCAAGAAGGCCGTCGCAGAGGTCCACAACGAGCCCGGCTGCGACCTCTACGCCGTCCACGAGGGCGACAAGACGTTCGTGTTCGTCGAGCAGTGGGCCGACGAGGACGCACTCAAGACCCACAGCACCGCGCCCGGCGTGACCGCGCTGTTCGGCGCGATCGGTGAGCACCTCGACGGCGCCCCCGACATCAAGATGCTCACCCCCATCCCGGCCGGTGACCCGGCCAAGGGCCAGGTTCGTCCCTGATCGTCATGGGTGAACTCGACGGCAAGGTCGCGCTGATCACCGGCGCGGCCCGCGGCCAGGGCCGCGCGCATGCGGTGAAGCTGGCATCGGCGGGCGCCAGCATCATCGCGGTGGACCTGTGCGACCAGATCGCCAGCGTCCCCTATCCGATGGCCACGCCGGAGGACATGGCGGCCACCGTCAAGCTCGTCGAGGACACCGGCGCGCGGATCGTCGCCCGCGAGGCCGATGTCCGTGACCGGACGGCGCTCAAGAACGCGATGTACCAGGGCATCGAGGAACTGGGCCGGCTCGATATCGTGATCGCGAACGCCGGGATCGCCCCGATGACCGACGACAGCGCCTGGCAGGACGTCATCGACGTCAACCTCACCGGGGTCTATCACACCGTCGACGTGGCGATGAAGCCGCTGATCAAGCAGGGCGACGGCGGCGCGATCGTGCTGACCAGCTCAGTGGCCGGCCTGGTCGGCATCGGCGCCCCGATCGCCGGATCGCTGGGCTACACCGTCGCCAAGCACGGCGTCGTCGGCCTGATGCGGGCGTACGCGAACTTCCTTGCCGCGTTCAATATTCGGGTCAACTCGGTGCATCCGGCCGGGGTGAACACGCCGATGATCGACAACGAGTTCACCCGTTCCTGGCTCGAAGGCATCGCCCAGCAGAACTTTGGCGGCCCGGACATGACCAACGCGCTTCCGGTGCAGACGCTCGAGCCCGAGGACATCGCCAACGCGGTGTACTACCTGGTGTCGGACGCCGGCCGCTATGTCACCGGCGTCGCATTGCCCGTCGACGCCGGGTTCACGAACAAGCGTTAGCACTTACGATCGGGTGACGATGACACCCGATCTGGAGCTCACCAGCGTCCCGGCCTGGGCCGTCGAACCGACCTGTCCGACGGCCGATCTCACCGGCCGGTACTGGACGGTGCTCGCGGTCGGCTCCGACGCGGCTCCCATTGCCGCGCGGTGGATCGACGAGATCCGCGCCGCCCACCCGAACGCCCGGCCGCGGCTGCATCAGGTCGCCGACGCCGACGCGGCGTGTGCCGCGCTGGATGCCGACCTCGCCGACGCAAAAGTCGGGTGGCGGCTGCTGCTGGCCGGTCCCGCACACGCGTGTCTGCGCGTCCGCGCCCGCGCCCTCGAACTCGGCGCCACCGACGACGAAATCACCATCGCCAGTACCGAAGTCGCCACCCGCGAGATCTACTGCGCGCACTGCCGGATCACGACCACAGCTGTGACCGGATTGTCCGAGGAGATCAGCTGTCCCGGCTGCGCGCGCCGACTGTTCGTGTACTACCACGTCTCCCGGCGGATCGGAGCCCACCTCGGATTCGCAACAACCGCCGACACCACACCATGACCAAGCTGACATTGCACGTCGTCGCGATCGACGACACCGTGGCCGGAATCAGGACTCTGACGCTGGCCCGCGCCGACGGTGCGGCGCTGCCGTCGTTCACCCCCGGTAGCCACGTGGTGATCGAACACACCGGCGGCGCCAACGCGTATTCACTGACCGGAGAGAGCAACGCGCCGAGCGAATATGTGGTGTCGGTGCTGGAATGCCCTGCGGGCCGCGGTGGTTCGCGGTGGATTCACCGCGAACTGAGACTGGGTGACACCGTCGTCGTTCACTCTCCGCGCAGCGCGTTCGCCCCGGTGTCGCGCGCCCGGCGGCACCTGTTGATCGCCGCGGGCATCGGGATCACCCCGATGGTGTCGCATCTGCGCAGCGCGCGACGCTGGGGCCGAGATGTGCGGCTGCTCTATGTCTTTCGGGAGAGACGTGGCGCGTACGTCGATGAGATCCGCTCGCTGACCGAGAACGCGTCGTTCTTCACCGACCGGGCGGTCTTCCTTGCCGCGTTGACCACCACGCTGGCCACCCAGCCCTTCGGCACCCACGCCTACCTTTGCGGCCCGAACCACTTCATCGACGACGTTCTCGCGGTCGCCACCGAGTTGGGCTGGCCGCTCGGACGCATCCACATCGAGCACTTCGGCGGGGAACTGGCCCCCGGCGATCCGTTCGAGGTCGAATTGCATTCCGATGGAACGGTTTTCACCGTCGAATCCGGTGTCTCGCTGCTGGAGTCGTTGACCGCACACGGGTATGTCATTCCCAATCTGTGCCGGCAGGGCGTCTGCGGTGAATGCCGTGTTCCGGTGCGCAGTGGAGTGGTGCAGCACCGCGACCTCTTCCTCACCGACGACGAGCGCCGCGACTCGATGATGGCCTGCGTCTCCCGCGGCTCCGGTCGAGTGGAGTTGGACCTGTGAGCGGGTTGGTCTCAGCGCCGGATCTGGTTGCCTCCTTTCCGTTCCCGTACACGGCCGACTCCTACCGCTACAGCACCAACATCGCGCCCGCGCGCGCAGTGGTGACCACCGCGACCGGACAGTGGGGCGAGCGAGTGGTGGACATCGACAGCGAGTACACCCGCGAAATCGCCGAACGGCGCGACATCCTGGCCGCCGACCCATCCCGGCATGCGGTGCTACCGCACATGCGGATCGCCTGCTGGGACACCATGCTGACGTTGATGGCCGAGCTCGCCGGTTCGTACCCGGCGACGATGTCCCTGAGCCGCGACGGGGACACCTGGTGTTGGCGCAACGAATTGCTCGGCATTGCCCAGGAATTCGTGGTCGGCGACGAATCGAGTCTGCCGTGCGATCCGCTGGCCTACATCGCCGGGCAGGTGCAGGAGGACATCGTGCTGCTCGACCAGCGTGATGGCGACCTATTCGCCGACGCAGGCGTGGTCACGTTCGCCGCGGGCTGGTCGTTCGGCTTCGACGTCGGAATGACATTCCTGGAGATCCACGGACCGGTCCCCCGGTTACGGGAGACCGGGGTGATCACCCGGGCCCGGGAGTTCTTGATGCGGTTGCAGACGGGCGGGATCTACCGCCGGACCAACTGGTCGATGACCGTCGGCAGACGGCTCGACGTGTCCACCGAAGCCTTGCCGCAGTGGTTGCCCGACCGCGCGCATCTGGACACCGTCGATGACGACACGTTCGGCCGGCTCATCCATCTGCGGGTGGAGGTCCAGCACCTGATCCGTCTGCCCGAGTCAGGTGCGATCTGCTTTCTGATCCGCAGCTACATGCTGCCGCTGATAGACATCGCCTCTGTCGACGAGTGGCGTTCGCGTACCGCCGCGGTGTTGGCCGAATTGCCGGACGACATGGTCGATTACAAGGGACTCAGTCCCTATCGGGACCGCGCGGTAACCTGGCTACGTTCACGCTGAATGCCCGGCGCCAGAACCGCGGAGAACACGGCGGCGGCAGTGAGCACGAGCACCGTCACAAGGGGCCAAACCGCGGGCGCCCCTTCGGCGATGATGCCCAGGGTGAAACCGGCAACGATCATTCCCAGGCTGATGACGATGTGCGTGCAGCTGATCAACACGGCCGCGTCCGCGCTGTCGGCGTGGTCGAAGATCCAGTCGTAGGCGGCGGGCAGCAGCGCTTGGTTTGCGACCGCCGAGAGCAACATCGCAGGGCCGAACGCCCACAGCCCCGGCACCACCTGCCACTGCTGCGAGGCGATACACAGAACAGCGGCGGCCATACTGATCAGTGCGCTGCACAGGTACACCCCGCGTGCACCGAGATTCCGGCGCACCACCCGCCACAAAGGAATACCTGCCAGCAGGCCGACACCGACGAACATCAGGAACTGGTCGACACTGATGCTGGAGCCGAGGAATTCCGCCGCATAGATCGCATAGAAGGTGGGCGTCAGGATCACCGGGATGAACACCAGATTCGTTGTCAGGAAACGCCGCAACCACCGATTGCCCCGGAGCTGCGACCGTCCCTGCCGCAAGGTGTCGATCATGCGGGCAGGCCCCGTCGCCAGCCGCACTCTGGGCGTTCGCAGCGTCGCGCAGCACAACGCGCCGGCCACCATGGCCGCCACCGAGATCCAGAGCAGGTCAGCGTCGTGCCATCGGGGGGAGTCGGGCAGCAGCCGTCCCGCGGTGAAGGCGGTGATCAGAACCACCAGCGCGCCACTGTATCCGGCCTGCTTCAGCATGACGTCGCCACGTTGCTGAGCCGACAGCAGCGCCGACATCGCTATCGGCGAGACCACCTGCGAACTGCCGGTGACGGTGCCGATGAGTAGACACGCCAACAGCAACGGATACGCGAACAGCCACGTTGGCGCCAGCGCGATGTCGAGTGCGACCAGTGAGGTGAGCGCCGCCTGCGTCAGAGCCACTCCGACCAGCAATGCGGTGACCGAGTCGGTGAGCCGTAATACCCTGGGCCCGAGGACCGTTCCCAGCATGGTCCCGGCGGTGAATGCCGGCGCCAGCAGCGCGACCACCACGCCGGGAGAGCCAAGCTGGTCGGCGATGTACGGGATGACAGCAGAGATGCTGCTCACGTGGACGCCCACTTTGAAGAACGTCCCCTGCGTGAGCAGCGCCCGATAGTTTCCGCCCTGCGCGGAGCCCGCCATAAGCACGGAAGCTTATCCGGCCCCCTGGCGGGCCCGTCAGATTTCGATGACCGTCGGCACGATCATCGGCTGGCGGCGATAGGTCTCCCCCACCCACTTTCCGATCGTGCGCCGCACCGCCTGCGCGATGCGCACCGAATCGGTGACATTGTCGGCGGCAAGCTTTTCCAGCTCCGCTTCGACCTTGCGGGCGGCGGGCTCCAACGCCTTGGGGTCCTCGGAGAACCCCCGCGAATGCAGCTGCGGCGGAGCCACGCAGCGCCCGGTCTCCCGTTTCACCACCACAGTGGCGGCGATGAAGCCCGAACTCAGGATGAGTCGCTCTCCCAGCGTCGCCTCGCCGACGTCACCCATGATGAGGCCGTCGACGAACATCTTGCCCACCGGCACCGCGCCGGCGATCGACACCCGGCCGCCGACCAGGTCGACGCTCACGCCGCTCTCGGCCACCACGATGTTCTCCTCGGGCACGCCGCTTCGGGCGGCGAGCTTGGCGTTGGCGCGCAGCATCCGCCAGGTGCCGTGCACCGGCATCACGTTGCGCGGCCGCACCCCGTTGTAGAGGAACAGCAGCTCACCGGCGTAGGCGTGGCCTGAAACATGCACCCGCACTTGTTGATTGGTTACCACCCTGGCGCCGATCTTGGCCAGGTCGTCGATCACCCCGTAGACCGCTTCCTCGTTTCCGGGGATCAGCGACGAGGACAGGATGATCAGATCATCGGAGGTGACCGTGATGCTGCGGTGCTCTCCGCGCGACATTCGGGACAGCGCCGCCATCGGCTCGCCCTGTGTGCCGGTGGTGATCAGGACCACCTGCCCGGGCGTCATCTCCTCGGCCATCGCGATGTCCACGACGTCACGATCCTCGACATGCAGGAAGCCCAACTCGCGGGCGATCGCCATATTCCGCAGCATCGAGCGGCCGACGAATGACACGCGCCGGCCCAATGCGACTGCGGCGTCGACGATCTGCTGCACCCGATCGACATTGGAGGCGAAGCAGGCCACGATGATCCGCTGCCCTTCGGCGTTGCGCATCAACCGGTGCAGGTTGGGCCCGACCTCGCTCTCCGACGGTCCCACGCCGGGGATTTCGGAGTTGGTCGAGTCGCACAAGAACAGGTCCACCCCGGCGTCGCCGAGGCGGGACATGCCGGGGAGGTCGGTGGGGCGGCCGTCGGGCGGCAACTGGTCGAGCTTGATGTCACCGGTGTGCAGGACGGTGCCGGCACCGGTGTGGATGGCGATCGCGAGTGCGTCGGGGATCGAGTGGTTGACCGCGAAGTACTGGCATTCGAACACCCCGTGGCTGCTGCGCTGACCCTCGGCGACCTCGACGAAGACCGGGTTGATCCGGTGCTCGCGGCACTTGGCGGCCACCAGCGCGAGGGTGAACTTGGAACCCACCACCGGGATGTCGCCGCGCAGTTTGAGCAGGTACGGGATCGCGCCGATGTGATCTTCATGGGCATGGGTCAGAACCAGTGCCTCGATGTCCTCGAGGCGGTCGGAGATGAGCCGCAGATCGGGCAGGATCAGGTCGACGCCGGGCTCGTCGTGATTGGGGAACAGCACCCCGCAGTCGACGATCAGCAGCCGACCGAGATGCTCGAAAACGGTCATGTTGCGGCCGATTTCGTTGATGCCACCCAGCGCGGTCACGCGCAGACCCCCCGGGGCCAGCGGCCCGGGAGGTGACAGTTCCTCGTTCACCTCAGTACGCCCGCTGCGCGCAGGTCGGCGGCCAGTGCATCGAGCTGCTCGGCGGTGGCCGGCACCTGCGGCAACCGCGGGTCACCGACTTCGATGCCCTGCAGATGCAGCCCGGCCTTGGCGAACGTGACCCCGCCCAGCCGAGTCTGCGGGGCATTCAGCGGCGCCAGCGTCACCGCGATCTTGCGCGCGGTGGCGATGTCACCGGAGTTGAAGGCGCTCAGCATGTCTCGCAGCTGACTTGCCGCGACATGCCCCCACACGCTGACGAAGCCGACCGCACCCATCGCCAGCCACGGCAGGTTCAGCGCGTCGTCGCCGGAGTAGTAGGCCAGCCCGGTCTCGGCCATGATCTGCGCACCGCCGTGCAGATCGGCCTTGGCATCCTTGACCGCCACGATGTTGGGGTGCGCCGACAGCGTGCGCATGGTGTCCCACTCGATCGGGACGACCGAACGAGGTGGGATGTCGTACAGCATCACCGGCAGGTCGGTCGCATCGGCGACGGTGGTGAAGTGCGCGATCAGACCGGCCTGCGGCGGGCGCGAGTAATAGGGCGTGACGACGAGCAGGCCGTGCGCCCCCTCAGCGGCCGCGGTCTTGGCCAGATGCACGCTGTGGGCGGTGTCGTAGGTGCCGACGCCGGCGACGATACGGGCCCGGTCGCCGACCGCCTCGAGCACCGCGGCAAGCAACGCCCGCTTCTCGTCGTCAGTGGTGGTCGGCGATTCCCCGGTGGTGCCGGACAGCACGAGTCCGTCGCATCCGGAGTCGACGAGGTGGGTGGCCACCCGCGCGGCGGCGACTGTGTCCACCGTGCCGTCGGGCTTGAACGGAGTCACCATTGCGGTCAGTACGGTGCCCAACTGGGCGCTGACATCGATTCCGCTGGTGCTCACGGACATCTAGATTACCCGCACCGCTCAGACCTCTGTCGCCAGCGGGGACGTCGCGACCTCCGTGCCGTCGGCCAGTTCGGTGATCTCGAAATCGGCGAAGACGGCAGGCGCTGCGTCGCTGAGTTCCCGCAGACAGGCAATCGCCAGCCGACGGATCTCGACGTCGGCATGTTCACTGGCCCGCATCGCGATGAAATGCCGCCAGGCCCGGTAGTTGCCGGTCACCACGATGCGGGTCTCGGTGTCGTTGGGCAACACCGCACGCGCCGCCTGCCTGGCTTGTTTGCGACGGAGCACAGCTGTGTTCTCGCCGGGCTGACCGGCCATGAACTTCGCTTCCAGCCGGTTCAGCAGCTCGAGGTAGGCCGCCCTGCTGGCGTCGGCCGCCGTCAGCAGGATCTGCTGGAGTTCGGGGTCGTCCTCCAGACCGGGCGGCACGACGACCCGGGCGTCGTTCTCGGGAACGTACCGCTGAGACAGCTGCGAGTACGAGAAGTGCCGGTGCCGGATCAGCTCATGGGTGCAGGACCGGGAGATGCCGGTGATGTAGAAGCTCACCGACGCGTGCTCGAGCACCGAGAAATGGCCGACGTCGATGATGTGCTTGAGGTACGACGCGTTGGTCGCGGTCCGCGGGTTGGGCTTGGACCAACTCTGGTAGCAGGCCCGGCCGGCGAACTCGACGAGCGCCTGACCGCCGTCGGCGTCGGTGTCCCACGGCACGTCGGCGGGCGCCACGAACTCCGTCTTGGCGATCAGCTGCACGCGCAGCGGCGCGGTCTCGGCCACGGGCTCACCTTAGTGCGCCTGCCACCCGTCACCCGTCAGATCCCCGGCATAGCGAATCTGATTCCCACCGCTGCGCTTGGCTTCGTACATGGCGGCGTCGGCGCGCGCGATCAGCCACTCGATCAGTTCGAGCGGTTTCAGCGCGGGCGCGCGGATCACGGTCGACGCCAAACCCAGGCTGGCGGTCACACCCCACGGCGCGGCGGCGATGGCCGCGCGAAGTTCTTCGGTGCTGTCCCGGGCCTGCTCCGGAGTGGACAGCTGCGCGAAGAGGAATTCCTCGCCGCCGACTCGCGCGATCGCGGCGTTGGTTCCGCTGACGTCCCTCAGGCTGTCGGCGACAGCGACCAGAACCCGGTCGCCGGTCGGGTGGCCCAAGGTGTCGTTGAGCCTCTTGAAGCCGTCGAGGTCGATCATCGCGATCGTGAAGTACGGCCGTGATCGGTAGTCGGCGTGGCGCAGCAGGGTCTGCGCCGACCGGAAGAAGCCGCGTCGGTTCGGCAAGCCGGTGAGCGTGTCGGTCGAGGACTTCAGGGAGTCGACCGACAACCAGTGGACGATGACCTGACCGCAGAAGGGCACCGCCAGTATTCCGCCGCACAGGATCAGAAACTTGGCCACCGCCATCGCCGTGTCGCCCGACATGGCGATCCGTGCGGCGCTGACGGCGGCGGTCGCCACGCCGGTCCCGAGGGTCAGGACCAGAAACGGTGCGGTGTGGAAGAACGCGACGTATCCGGCCAGCCCGACGAAGGCGACCGCACCGATCATCGCGGTGCGCGGGTCGGCTTCGGCGAGCACGCCCACCGCGACGCAGGCATTACCTGCGATCGAAAAGACCTGCGACTGAACGCGAGTCGGCCATCGGCAGAAATACGACACCGCTATCGCGGCAAGCACTGCGCCGGCCACACAGGTGGCAGCGCGCTGCACCGGGGTCTGCGGGCCCGAGGGGCTGGCCAGTGTCAGCGCGATGGCGGCGGCGATGGTCAACAAGACGGCGAACATCAGCCAGCGCATGAACGTCAGGAGCCGGCGCGCCGTCAGGTAGGACGTCAGCCAGTCGTAGTGGTCGGGTTGTCGCCACCACAGGCCGATGCCGTGCACTTGTCCCCGCGCCCCCAAGCTGTGATCGTGATTGCCCCTGATGGTAGTGATGTCGCAGGGATGCGATTGCCAAAAGGAGTCAGATGCCAGACGTGCGCTGGGGAAGCGATATTGACGCCGCCGGCTACGCCGGTCACCCGGGCCTGCAGTACTCCCCTCGGCCAAGCACATTCGCCCAGGTGTTCGCCGACGCGGAGCGCTGGGCCGAGCGCACCTTTCTGGTGCAGGGCGAGCGCCGCATGACGTTCGCCGCGTTCACCGAGGCCGTGAACGCGGGAACCGCCGCCCTGCGAAACGACGGTGTCCAACCCGGCGACCGAATCATGCTGTACGCCTACAACAGTCCGGCATGGGTTGTCGCCCTGTGGTCGGCGTGGCGCAGCGGGGCCGTTCCGGTACTGGCCAATCGATGGTGGAAGCAGACCGAGGTGGACCATGCCATCGGTCTGCTCGATCCCCATCTCGTCATCGCCGACACGCCCCTGGCCGGCGTGGCCGCAGCGAAGACGCGAGACGTCAGTGGATTCGCCGGCGGGCGTCTCGCGGGCCGCGTTGGTTCATCCGAAATCGACGACCCCGACGCGACCGCGGTGATCTTGTTCACCTCGGGCAGTTCCGGCTTGCCCAAGGCCGTCGAACTGTCCCGGCGCGCGGTCATCGCCAACCAGCACAACGTGCTCGCGGTAACCAAACGCTTGCCGCATCAGCTCGATCCTGATGCACCGCAAGCGGTCTCGCTGGCGAGCACCCCGATGTTCCACGTCGGCGGCCTCTCGAACCTCCTGAGCAACTACCTCACCGGCGGCAGGGTGGTCATTCCCGAAGGGCGATTCGACGCCGGTCAGGTGCTCGGGCTGATCGAACGCGAAGGTGTGCACAGTTGGGGCGGCGTTCCGACCATGGCGATCCGGGTGCTCGAGCACCCGGACTTCGACTCCTTCGATCTGTCGACCCTGCGGTCGTTCCCGCTCGGCGGGGCCGCGGTCCCCACCGCGCTGCTGGACCGGATGCGGATCCGGCTGCCTCAGCTCGCCGGCCGGGGGCTCGGAAATACCTGGGGCATGACCGAAGCCGGCGGATTCCTGACCTCGGCGACGGGTCGCGACCTGCAGCAGTATCCGGGAACCGTCGGACGTCCTTACCCGGTCGTCGAGCTCGCCATCGACCGGCCGGACGGCGACGGAGTCGGGGAAGTCCTGGCCCGCTCACCAACAGTGATGAACGGCTATGTCGGCATCGACGACGGAACGATCGACGACCAGGGCTGGCTGCACACCGGTGATCTCGGCCATCTGGTGGATGGCTACCTGTTCATCGACGGTCGCGCCAAGGACATCGTCATCCGGGGCGGCGAGAACATCGGTTGCGGCCAGGTGGAAGCCGCTCTGTCCTCCCACCCCGCAGTGGTCGAGGTGGCCGCCATCGGACTGCCACACCCCGACCTCGGCGAGGAACTCGCCGCCGTGATCGTCCACCGGGACGGTGATGCCGCACCGACCGAGGGCGAACTCCGCACCCACGTGTCGGATGTGCTGGCGCACTTCGCGATTCCGACACGCTGGCACATCAGCACCGCCGCCCTGCCGACGCTGCCGGGCGAAAAGATCGACAAGAAGAACCTGGCGCAACGTTTCAGCTGACGAGGATCAACTCGGCGAGATCGACACGATGGCTGCTGATCGCCGACAATCGCGACCATAGCGGCGATCTGGGCGTCTAGAGAGCCTCACCGAGCGGCCCGACCAGGTCACCGCGCGCGCCGACCGTGACCGTGCCCAACCCGAGCCAGGCAGCCATGCTGTGGAGTTCGGCAGCCAGCCTGGGCGCGACCACCGCCGGGTTCTGGCCCGGTTCGGTGAATGCTCCGACCACGTTGAGCGCGTCGTTGGCGCGTTCGGCCTTGAGGTCGACACGTCCGACGAGGCGCCCGTCGAGCAGGAACGGCCACACGTAGTAGCCGAACTGCCGCTTCGGTTCGGGTGTGTAAATCTCTAGGCGGTAATGGAATTGGAAGATCCGCTCGAGGCGGGGGCGAAAGAAGATCAGCGGGTCGAACGGGCACAACAGCGCTGTGCCGCGATCCACCCGGGGCACCGTCACACCCGGTGCCAGGTACGCCGGCGCCGACCAGCCGTCGACCTCGACCTCCTCCAGCACACCCTCGGCAACCAGCGCGGCGACCGCGGGCTTGCTCTGCTTGGGACTCAGCCGGAAATAGTCACGCAGGTCGGGCTCGGTCGCCACGCCGAGCGCACCTGCGGCGCGCTGCACCAATTCCCGCACTGCCTCGTCATCGTCGACCTCACGGGCCAGCACGTGCGGCGGCAGCACCTTCTCGGTGAGATCGTAGTGCCGGGCGAACCCGATCCGCGTCGCCGTCGTCAGCGCTCCCGACGACCACAGGGCCTCGGCCACCCACTTGGTGTCGCTGCGATCCCACCAGGGGCCCTTGCGCCGCGCGCGTTCCCCTTCCAGGTGCGCTTCGATCTGGCCGGCCGTACTCGGCCCGAGTTCGTCGACGGCGGCCAAGACGTTGTCGGCCAGCCGCGGGTTCTTCTTGACGATCTCCTGGCCCCACCGGCCGTGGGCGTATTCCCGCATCCGCCAACGCATCAGCGGCCAGTCCTCGACCGCCATCAGCGCGGCCTCATGTGCCCAGTACTCGACAAGCAGCCGCGGCGCCCGGGCGCTGTGGCTCCATGCCGCGGCGTCGAGGACGCCGCGATCGTAGGGGCCGAGCCTGCTGAACACCGGCGCGTAGTGCGCGCGCACGGCCACCGACACCGAGTCGAGCTGCAGCAGTTGTATGCGGCTGACGAGTCTGCGCAGATGCGCGCGGGTGACGGCCCCGCGAGGCTTGGTTTCGGCGAAGCCCTGAGCTGAGATGGCGACACGGCGGGCCTGATCGGCTGACAGCCGGGTCATGCTCGCTGGTAGCTGTGGAACCGGTAACGCAGTCCCGAGGTACTGGTCTGCCAGTCCCCCGACGTGCCGACCCAGGATTCGTCGAGAACCGGAGCCAAGGCGTCCTCGTCTTCGAGGCGCAGGTCGATCTCGACCTCGGTCACCTCGCAGTGGGTCGCCAGTGGGAGGGCGAGGTGGTAGACCTCCGCCCCTCCGATCACCCACATATCGTCATCGGGCACGTCGTCCAACGCGCTCACCACCGTCGCTCCGTCAGCCATGTAGTCAGCCTGCCGGGTGAGTACGACATTTTTCCGGCCCGGAAGCGGCCGCACCGAGCCGGGCAGCGATTCCCAGGTGCGCCGGCCCATCACAACGGTGTGTCCCATCGTGAGTTCCTTGAAGCGGGCCAGGTCCTCCGGAAGGCGCCACGGAATGCCACCGTCGCGGCCGATGACACCCGAGGTCGACTGCGCCCAGATCAGGCTCATGGTCATACCGCAACGGGCGCTTTGATCGCCGGGTGCGGATCGTAGTTGCGGATCTCGATGTCGTCGTAGGTGTAGTCGAAGATCGAATCACGCTGAGCGAGAACCAATTCAGGGTATGGACGGGGATCGCGGCTCAACTGTTCGGTGACCTGCTCGACGTGGTTGTCGTAGATGTGGCAGTCGCCGCCGGTCCAGACGAAGTCGCCGACCGCGAGTCCGGCCTGGGCCGCCATCATGTGGGTGAGCAGCGCGTAGCTGGCGATGTTGAACGGAACCCCGAGGAACAGGTCGGCGCTGCGCTGGTAGAGCTGGCAGCTCAGCCGCCCGTCGGCGACGTAGAACTGGAACAACGCATGACAGGGCGCCAGCGCCATCTGCGGAATCTCGCCGACGTTCCACGCCGAAACGATGATCCTGCGGCTGTCGGGGTCGGTGCGCAGCAGGTCCAGTGCGGCGCTGATCTGGTCGACGTGTTCACCCGACGGCGTCGGCCATGACCGCCACTGAACCCCGTATACCGGTCCGAGATCGCCGGTGGGAGAAGCCCATTCGTCCCAAATGGTCACGCCGTGCTGCTGCAGCCATTCGACATTGGATTCTCCGCGCAGGAACCACAGCAGCTCGTAGACCACCGACTTGAGGTGCACCTTCTTGGTGGTGATCAGCGGGAAACCGGCCGACAGGTCGTAGCGCAACTGGTGGCCGAACAGACTGCGGGTGCCGGTCCCGGTGCGATCGGATTTCGGTGTGCCCTGCTCGAGCACAAGTCGCAGCAGATCCTCGTACGGCGTGGCGATCGGCACGCCGCTCAGCTTACGTGCGCAGACAGAGAGTACAAACGAAGCCATGCCGACCATCTCTGACACCGTCACCACTGCCGATGGAACCTGTCCGGTCATCCTTGCCGTTCCCGATGGCCAGGGCCCGTGGCCCGGTGTGATCCTGTATCCCGATGCCGGTGGCACCCGCGCGACGTTCGTCGACATGGCGGCCCGGCTGGCAGACCTGGGGTACGCGGTGTTGGTGCCCGACGTGTACTACCGCAGCGGCGATTGGGCGCCGTTCGACATGGAGACCGTGTTCAGCGACAAGGCCGAGCGGCAGCGACTGTTCTCGATGATCGGAAGCGTCACACCGGACGCGATGGCCTCCGATGCGCGGGCGTTCTTCGACTACCTGGCCGGTCGTCCCGAGGTGACCGGCGAGGCGTTCGGCACGACGGGCTATTGCATGGGTGGCCGCACGTCACTGACGGTCGCAGGACGGGTACCCGAGCGCGTTGCCGCGGCGATGTCGTTTCACGGCGGCGGGCTGGCCTCCGACGACCCGGGCAGCCCGCATCTGCTGGCCGATCAGATCACGGCCGCGGTCTACGTCGGCGGAGCGCAGGACGACGCGTCGTTCACCAAGGCCCAAGCCGAGACGCTGGACAAGGCGCTGACGGCGGCCGGGGTCGACCACACCATCGAGTGGTATCCGGCCGCCCACGGGTTCGCGGTCCCCGACAACGCGCCCTACGACGAAGCCGCCGCCGGGCGGCACTGGGACGCGATGAGGGACTTCTTCGGAGCGCACCTACCCCGCTGAGTCGTCTTTGTGGCGGGAGACGCGCAGGCTGGCCAGCGCGCGGATGACGCCGCGCGAGGCGTAGACCGCGACGACACCCGACAGCAGGATCAGGAAGACGAACATCACCAGCCAGTTGGTTCGGCTGTGTGGCACGTTCCACCACACGATGGTGAACAGCACCGCGCAGATGAAGACCACGATGTCGCGCCAGTTGCCCTTGTACGACGAGGCGATCTCGCGCAGCTCGCGGCTTTTCTCGGTGGCGTCGATGAGGTCGACGATCCGCGCGTTGATGCTCTCGCGCAGCCTGGCGCGCAGCTCGGCGTTCTCCTCAGGGAGCTGATCGAGCAACTCGAGGTCGGCCTTGATGGCGCCGCGCACGTCGGGGCCTCGGAGATTGCCGGCGGCGACACCTAGTAGCGCCCCGCCGGCGATCGGCGCGGCCCCCAGAGCGATCTCAGCGATTCCCGGCATGCAGAAGACCGTAGGGCCCCACCGTGCCGGCGGTCCAGAACCGACATCAGATCGGGTCGCGCAGCTCAGGTCGGGGTTGGTCGCCGACGTGTTGCAATCGGCAAGGTTGCGGGCCTCATGACGTAGTTTGAAACGGCGAGCAGAGCAAGACCGGAAGGGCGAGACCGATCCCAGGCAGAGGTCAGCAGAGCGACAACGCCAGGCGCCGTATAGAGCGGCGCGCAGCAGATCGCCGGGCGTCCAACGAACGCTGGCGCAGCATCCTTCTCGGGGCCACCGAGGTTTTCCGGCGTGAGGGATTTGCCCGTGCCCGGCTCGAAGACGTAGCTGCCGAAGTCGGCATCAATCGGGCGTCTCTCTATTACTACGTCGGAACCAAGGAAGAGTTGCTGCTCGCCCTCATCGAGGAGCCGGCCCGCGACATGACCCGGCACTGCCGTGCCGCACTGGAATCCGACGACCCGGCCGATGTGAAATTGCGTGCCGCCTTGCACTCCTACGTCGACGACCTGCAGAACCACCCCGAGCTGTTCCTGTTGTTCAGCGAGAGCCAGCACATCGCCGCGATCCCCGATGGCATCAGCATCAGCGCCAACGCCGAGGATTACGCCCGCACTCTGCTCGCGATTGTCGAGGAGGGCGTTGGCACAGGGGTTTTCCGCGCCGACCTGGAGCCCCGGTTGGTTACGCACGGAATCCTCGGCATGCACAACTGGATCCATCGGTGGTACGCGCCCAGCGGCCGGTGCTCACTGACTGAGATCGGAGAGGTCTTCGCCGAGATGATCCTTTCCGGTCTGCGTCCCTGACCCGGCGCGGATAGCGCACACAATCGCCGATTCGTCACTAGTATTCATGGACACTGCCCTCGGGGGGTCTGGCCATGATTTTCGACGTCAACCTGCGATTTCCTCACCGTGCCGTCTCAACGACGGCCCCGCATGAGGTGCCGTTCCTGCCGTGACGACTCCGGTCCTGGACCTCGGCGGCCGTGTCGTCGACCGCCGGAACGAACTCGCCGACCTCCGAGCCGCGGTCGATGCGGCCGGACGCGCCGGCGGGGCATGCCTGCTACTGAGCGGTGCGCCAGGCGTCGGCAAGTCGACGCTGATCCACGCGTTCGGCATCGAGGCATCCCGCGGTGGGTGTGTATTCGGCTACGGGAGATGCCGGCCTGACGCACCGGCCCCGTACGCAGCATTGTCCGTCGCTCTGGGTTCGATCGTGCGCACCATGC
Organism: Mycolicibacterium rhodesiae; assembly: GCF_002086695.1. GTDB lineage: Bacteria > Actinomycetota > Actinomycetes > Mycobacteriales > Mycobacteriaceae > Mycobacterium > Mycobacterium rhodesiae. Next base: position 476,452 of record NZ_MVIH01000001.1, on the reverse strand, counting down.
AGGCCACCGGTCCCGCCGAACGCGCCCGGTGGCAAGCCGAACTCGTCGCCGAGATGTCCGGGTTCGCAGGTATTCTCGCCGAACTCGTACCCGAATTGGCATCGCTACTAGGCGAATTCGCCAGTACCGCCGAACTCGACGCTGCCGACTCTCGACACCAGTTACACCGCGCCATCATCCGGCTGCTGGCTGCCACGGCGTCGTTCCGACCGGTGGTGCTGGCGATCGACGACCTTCAGTGGGCCGACCGGGACACGCTGTTGCTGGTGGCCGAGCTGCTGACGGTGTCGCTGCGCAACGTCCTGGTTCTGGGCGCCCACCGGGCCGGCGAGTTCGATCCGGCCGACGCCGCGCTGAAATCAGATGGCCTGCAAGCGATCCAGCTCGAACCCCTGGCCCTCGACGACGTCGAAGAGCTGCTGGCCGATGTATGCGGCCGCAGTGTGGAGATGGGCGACGTGGCCGCCGAGTTTCACCATCGCACGGGCGGCAACCCGCTGCACGTCCGGCAACTGTTCTACCGGGCCCAACTCGAAGGCGCGCTCGTTCCGGTCGGCCCTGGTGGCCAGCCGAGGTGGGACCTGCGCGTGCTCACCTCGATCGAGGTGTCCGCCACCACCGCCGAGTTCCTGGGCCGCTACCTCGACCAGCTTCGTCCGTCGGATCGGGAGGTATTGAGCTCACTCGCGTGCATCGGTGCCGAGTTCGACCTCGAGGATGCGATCGCGGCGGCCGCGAAGTCGCCCGATGTCGTAGCCCGGGCTTTGTGGGAGTGCCTGGAGCTTCGGCTGGTCGAGGCACTCGACGCACACGGGCAACGGATCACCAACGCGATCAGCCACGACGCCCGCTACCGGTTCAGTCATGACCGCGTTGCCGAAGCCGCCCGCGCGAGGTTGTCGGACGACGAAATGCGTGCCATCCACTTGCGCATAAGTCGACGGCTGATCACGCTCGGCGACGACCGGGTCTTCGACGCGGCGCGCCATATCGGCATCGCCGGCGGCGCAGCCACAGATGAGACCGAACGCAGGACCTTTGTCGAGGTCGTACGGCGGGCGGCTCGAAAGGCTCGGGCGCAAGCCTCTTTTCCGCTGGCACTCGACTATTGCCGCAGTGCGCTGGAACTGCTCGGCGACCGACGCTGGAACACAGACTTCGCACTGACGCGCGAGCTTCAACTCGACGCAGCCGATGCCGCGTTGCTCGTCGGTGACGTGATGACACTCAACGCGGTACTCGACGAAGCCGAGCAGTTCCTGCACGAGCCGCCGGACCGCGCGCGTCTGGCGTATCTGCGTCTCAAAGGCTGCGTCACCGAGAATCGCCTGCAGGATGCGCTCGAGATCGGCCTGCAGGCTCTTCGACAGCTCGACGAACCGGTCGCGAACAACGCAGGCAAACCCCGGATGGGCAACGCGATCATCCAGATGAAGCTCACGATGCGGCGCTGGAGCAACGAACGACTGCTGGCGCTGCCGCGCTGCGATGACGCGCGGGTCATCGCACTTCACCCGATTCTTGCCGAGCTGTGCAACATGGCGGTCCTGATCCGGCCGAACATCCTGCCGTTACTGGTCCGGAAACAACTCGATCTCACTCTGGCCCACGGCCACACGCCCTCCTCACCGGTGGTCATCACCGGGTACGGCATCGTGCTCGTGTTGCTCGGCGACCACGCGGGCGCCCAGCGCTTCGGTGAGGTGGGCAGGGCACTTGCGGCGCGACCGGAATTCCGGGAGGCCCGTCCGCAGACCGTGTTCATGTATCTGGACTACATCCATCACTGGCGCCACCCCATCCGGGACGGGTTGGCGGAGCTTCGCAGTGCGGTGGATGCGGCGCTCGACCAGGGCGACCAGGAAAACGCCGGTTTCCTGGTTGCGGTCCTGCTCTCCCAGTCGTTCTGGCTCGGACGTCCGTTGGCCGAGATCGACGCCCTCGCCAGATCCCTGATCCCGCAGATCCGTTCGCAGCCAGTGCCCAGTGCCCTCTGCCAGGCCGTGCAGCAACTGTGCCTCAATCTGATGGGGCGCACCGCCGACCCGCTCCTGCTCGCCGGCGAGAGCGGTTACGACGAGCGAGACGTGCTTCCGGCGGCGCGCAGCGAGGGCGATGCCGTGACCCTCGCCGCGGCCGCAGCCATGAAACAGGGGTTGCATTTCTGGTGCGGTGACTACGCCGGGGCGGCCGCCGCCACGCATGAGGCGATCGAGCACATCGATGGCCTGGCCGGGATCCCGGCCTCACAGCTCGTATATCTCCTCGGCGCACTTGGCATGATCCACAGCGCACCACAGGATTCCGCGACCAACCGCTTTGTCCGACAGGCCCTGGCGTTGCACCGCAAATGGGCGACGGGAGCACCGGAGAACTACGCGGCACCCTATGCGCTCATTCAGGGTGCGTGGGCGCGGGCGCGTGGCCAGAACACCAAGGCCGATCGATTCCTCCACCAGGCGATCGCTCTCGCCGAGGAGAATCAGCTTCCGATCGTGAGCGCGTACACCCACGAGGAGGTCGCCGCGCTCTACGCCGACACCGGGCGCGCGACGCTCAGTGAGCACATGCTGCGCAGGGCCCACCAGCGATGGCAGAACCTGGGTTTCGTGGTGCGCGCCGACAGGCTGGCGCGGGAGCACCCCTGGCTACTGCGGCGCGATCTGTCAGGGTCCAGCGGCATCGACCCGGTCGGGGCGCACCAGCTACTCCACTCCCTGTCCGCGGCGCGGACCGCCGACATGCTGGCCAACATCGTTCTGGGCTCGGTGGCGGACACCACCGGCGCGGATCGGGTCCTATTCCTCACCGGCGAGCCTGAACACGTGGCAGTTCGCGCCATCAACGACCGTGGCGCCATCACTATCGTGGACGGCCCGTGGACCGAGGTCTCCTACGATCCGGCGATCGTGCGTCGGGCGATCGACGATGGATCACCAGTGATCGTTGCCGCCGATGGGGCAGCAACCACCCCTTCGGTACTAGTATCTCCAATACGATTGCACGACAACGTAATCGGTGTGGTCTACGCCGAGAAGGGCGAATCCGCGGGAGTTTTCAGCGCCGACCACGAACAGGCCGTCGTGTTCTTGTGCGCGCAAGCAGCGGCTCCCCTGTGGAACTTCCAACTCGAGGCACGACTGCGGGCCGCCGACGAGTACCGGCAATCGCTGATGGACGTTCAGTCGCGATTCGTGCCGAACGAACTCCTGCGCATCCTCGACATCGACGATCTCCGCCGCGTCCGCAGCGGCTATCGGGTCGAGCGCGAGATGACGGTGCTCATCAGCGACATCCGAAGCTACACCACGATGATCGAAGATATGAACGTCGCCGAGGCGGGCAACCTGGCGACGGGCTTTCTGCGTGCCATGGAATTGCCGATCATCAGCTACAACGGCATGATCCAAGACATGCGCGGCGACGAGATCGTCGCCGTCTTCGAGTCCGAGCCCGACGCTGTGCGCGCGGGACTGGGCATGCTGCGCTCCTTGCACGATCACAACCAGGAGCGCAAAGCGCTCGGTTCCCAAGAGCTGCGAGCCGGCATCGGGATCACCACCGGCACGGTGGGGGTCGGTCTGGTTGGCGGAGTCAACCGCATGGTTCTCACCATCATCGGCGACGCAGTTAACCTCGCTGCGCGCATCGAGAGCACCAACAAGCGGTACGGCTCGGCGTTGCTGATCTCCGACCAGACCTATGCGCGGATTGCCCATCTGGCGGAGTTCGATATCCGTCGCATGGAACGGGTCAGAGTGGTCAACCGGCGTCAGCAGGTAACGATTTATGAAGTGTACGAATCGGATTCGGCCGCCCTGCGGCAGGCGAAGCGTGCGGCGCAGCCCGCCTTCGACGAAGCCTTCGCCCTGTTCGACGCGGGCGATGTCGATAAGGCCCGCGCCGCCTTCGAACGCTGCCGAGAGTTGCTGCCCGACGATCCTGTTGCACCATTGCACTTGGCGCACTGCGATGCGATGACGCGTGGCGAAATGGACCCCGGCCAAGAAATCGTTCTCCTGAGCAAGTAGTTCACTACTCCATTTTTGGAATTCGGCGAATTAATTGCGTGCGCGTCCATTTCCTCTGCCATGATCGAGGCGAAACATCTACGACTTGTCGGGGGTCCGTAGTCATGTACATGAGCGCAGAGCGGTTTGCCTTGGCCAACCAGGCGGTCCGGGACACATTCGCGCAGTGCAGCATTGTCTGGCAGGCCATCCCGCACTGGGACGTCGGGGATCCCGGCCAGATCAAAGTCGCTGACGGCAAATACAGTCCGCCGGGCTTTCTCAATCTGACATTAGATCAACAGCCGTTTCAAGTAACTCTTGCCCAGGCGAATGGGCCGACCCCTGACGCATTACTCACCGAAGTCATGGCCAGGACGAAGGTGCTAGCCAAGAACGTCGATGACGCCATCCTCCCGCAGCTCTACGCAAATGCGACCCTGAGCCTGTCAACAAACAACAGCGACAATGATCTGCTGAAGAAACTAATCGCCGCCCGTGCGCATGTGGAGGATGGAGGGTATCGGGCGCCGTCGTGCCTGATCACCAACACAGAGGGGCTGACCAATCTCAGCCAGTTTGTGAGCGGGTCTTCAATCCTGGACGGGCTGCTCACCGGGGCGAACATCAACGCATTGCACCGGACCACGCATCTGGAAGGAGCGGACGCTGACACGCGCATCGTGGTGCTTGGTCGTAGAAGGCGAATCCCCCAGGGCTCAGCGCCCGACGCATCGCCCGGTGAGGAGCCGGTGGACATCGCCGTCAGCCTTCCGCCGAGCCTGGAGATCGACGGCGAGACCGGCGGTGGCCAAATACAGCTCACCGCACGGATCCGGTACGCCTTGAGGATCACCGATGACCTCGGCCTCGCCGCCCTCTACCACTGAGCCATGTGCACGCGGCCCGAAGTCGCTATCGGCCCGGCCGCTCGACGATTACCTCGCACTGTGCAAAGAAGCCTGCGACGGTGAGATCGCGCGGTTGTACGGTCCGGGTGAGCGTGGAAACGGCAGCCTCTACGACCTGATCCTCGACTATCCCCTGCGGGGCGGCAAGGCGCTTCGGCCTGCGCTGAGCATCGCGACATGCCTCGGGCTCGGTGGCCATCTCGAGGCCGTGCTGCCCACGGCGGCCACCCTGGAGCTGTACCACAACGCGTTCCTGATCCACGACGACATCGAGGACGAATCCTGGTGGCGGCGCGGCAAACCCACGCTGCACATCGACCACGGCGTCCCGATCGCCATCAACGTCGGCGACGCCATGCTGTCGCTCTCGCTGCAGCCGCTACTCGACAACGTCGAACGAGTAGGACTCGGCCCAGCACTGCGCATTCTGCGAGCGGTCGCGAAAATGACCCGCCTGACTGTCGACGGCCAGGCGCTGGAACTCGACTGGGTGCGCTCCAACAGTTGGCGGCTCAACGACGCCGACTACCTGAAGATGGTGGAACTGAAAACCAGTTGGTACACCTTCATCACGCCCTTGCAGGCCGGCGCCATTGCGGCGGGAGCCGGGCCCGAGCGGATGGAGCCGTTGGAGTCCTTCGGACGACATCTCGGCGCGGCCTTCCAGATCACGGATGACTTGCTCAATCTGCGGGGCGACCCGCAGGAGTACGGCAAGGAGATCGGCGGGGATCTGTGGGAGGGCAAGCGAACCCTGATGCTGCTGTACACCTTGCGCCATGCCGAGCCGAAGGATCAGGACCGCGCCATCGCGATCTTGGCCAAGCGCCGACCGAGTCCCGACGGTGAGGAGCTGACCGACCTGCTCGATCGGCTCGCAGCACAAGGCGAACTGTCGCAATCGGGGCGGGCCGAACTCGTGGCGCGTCTGCAGAGCCACCAGCCTTCGGAGTGCAAGAGCATCAGCGACATTCGCTGGTTGTTCGAATTGATGCTTGACGTCGGAGCGCTGCGGCATGCACGCGATGTCGCCGCGACACACGCCCGGCAGGCGGCCGCGGTGCTGGCAACTCTCGACTGGTTCCCGCACAGCCGGCACCGCGACGTGCTGGCCGATCTCGTGGACTACGTGCATGGGCGAACTCGATGACCCCCGAGCAGATGGCCGGCATGCTGGCGGAACTCGAGCGAGTCCGCGAACTCACCCTCGACCTCATCGAGCGAGAAACACCACACTTGCATCCGCCACCACCAGACGAAGCCGATGGGACGCAGCGGGCGATCTTCGAACTGCTGATCGGCGCGCGGCGTGCGGTTCTCGGCAATCCAGCGGCCGCTCGCAGGCTGCACGACCTTCTCGTTGCCGAGGGGCGCCGGTATGCCGAGACCCCACGCGGAGCGCGGCTGCGTGACGGACTGGCTGCGTCCGAATCGGTGGAAAACCTGCGCCGGGTGTGGGAAATGTTGAGTCTCAACGTTCTCGGCGGCCCCGCCGCACCCAGCGGGACCCCAGACGCGTGGGCTGATCTGCTGGTCGACGCTCTCGTCGGACACGGCCTCGACGACACGACCCTGGCCAGGCTACGGCCCGAGGGGTTCACGTGACACTCACCGATCCTCGTCAAGCACTTGCCGACAAAAGCGATTTCATCGGCTATCTGGTCGGTCTCGCCGCCCTCGCCGGGTTGGTTCACGCCCTGGCCTCCGACACCGGCCCCGTCGCCGCGCCGGTAGAGGACTGCGACGACTTCGGGTACGCCCTGCTTGGGCTCGCCAGCCTAGGTTCGGCTGTCGAGCGAATGGCCAATTGCTCTACCCAACAACTCGATACGAGACCCACCGGGGAACCGCAGGCCCCGACGACAAGGTTCCTGCGATGAGCGCCACGCTCGCACGCAGCGACTTCCTGCGAAGCCCGATCTTGGCCGCGGCCCGGCCCGCGGGTTTCAAGGAGTGGCATCACTTCGTGATCCACGGTCACGGCGTGCGAGTGTTGATCAACCTCAGCCTCAACAACGAAGTCTTCGGAGCCGACGAGGTGCGGCCGGCACCCCGCGTCATCGTGATCGCACACGACGAGAACTGGACCGGTGCCATCGAACGGTTCGACGGGCACGCGATCGAGGTCTCGGCTGACCTGGGTGACCTGACGATCGGCAACAGCCGGATGACCGTGCAAGCTGACGGCTACCGGCTGTCAATAGATCTGCCCGAGAACGACATTCGGGGTGAAGTGCATTTCACTGCGACCAGCCGGCCGTTCGTGGTTCGCAACGAACCGGCGGGCGACGGTCGGATCAGCTGGCTGTTCGTGCCACGATTGCGCGCGTCCGGTTGGCTGCACGTCGGCGGCCGACATCACCGATTCGCCGACGATCTGGCCTATCACGACCACAACTGGGGCCGATTCCGGTGGGGCGACGATTTCGGCTGGACCTGGGGAACCATCTTGCCCACTGCCCCCGAAGAGCCGTGGTCGATGGTCTTCGTCGAGATAACTGACCGCAACTGGCTGCGGTCGGTATCACGATCGCTCTACGTATGGCGCCACGACGAGCCCGTCGCGATATTCCGACACGCGGCCGTCCAGACCCACTCGAATGGCAGACTCAGCCGCGCGGCCGATTGCACGCTGCCCCCTCCGATGCGCCTGCTGCTCGACGGCGAGGTACCAGGTGTGCCGGAATTGGTAGAGGTCACGGCGGCACGAGCGGGCGATGCCGTGCGTGCCGAGTTCCATTCGCGTTCCTATGCTCGCCTGGCGCAACCGAGCGAAGTGCGCCTGGACCGATCGACGGTGCTGTGTGAAACCGACGGGACAGTTCGGGTGCAGGGCACAATCAGGGGTGAGGACTTCACCTTCGTCGGTACCGGTGTATTCGAGTTCCTCTATGGCTGAACAGGTGTCGGCACTCTTCCGGCGGTCAGTGGACCATCTCGCGGACGATATGCCCGCCAGTTACCGGTTGCTGGTTGCCGAACTCGGCCCCCTGATCGTTGAACTCGACGTCGGCGACGACATCTTCTCGGTACACGCAGGCGATGAACGACTGCAGGTGACGGACGGTCCCGCGCAGGCGGCCGGCGTCCGGATCCGAACGTCACGAATGACCATTCTCGATTTGATCGACGCCAAAGTCGGGCTCGACGAGGCGGTGGAGGCCGGCGCGGTGTCGGTACATGGTTGCCTCGATGACGTCCAGCGCGCACACGACACGTTGTTGGCATACATTCACGGCTCGGTCCGAGCGGCGTCGGTACCCGCGCTGCTGTCAGAACTCCGGGCAGGTGCGCCATGACCGACCACGGCATAAGGACCCCGGCGTCCTGCAAGCGCCGTCCCACCGTAGCGGTGATCGGCGCCGGCATCGCGGGGCTCACCGCCGCTCAGGAACTCGCCGAGCGGGGTTTCGTCGTCACGGTGTATGAAGCAGAGCATGACGAGCGAAATGGGTTGGGCCCCAGATTCGCCGGGGCATACCCGCCTGTCAAACTCGGTGGTCTCGCCGCCTCGCAATATTCGACGGTCGGCACACACAACGGAAGCCAAGCCGAGTTGCGCCCCTTCCCCGGGCGCCGGGGCCACCCGCCGGCGCCCGGACGTGCGGTGCCGGGCGAGCACGGCTTTCGGTTCTTCCCCGCGTATTACCTGCACATCTGGGACATGTTCCAGCGGATACCCGTCTACCAGAACACCCGTCGAGCCGACGGCGCGTCGCACTGGACGCCGACCTCACGCACCGTCTACGACAACGTCCGCCGAGTGGTCACGCAGGGCGCCACCGCCGACGGTGAGCCGTCACTCGTATTTCCCCGCGAACTTCCGCGCAGCCCCGCCGAATTCCTCAGCGTGCTCTCGCAACTCACGACTTTTGGGTTCGCTCCCACCGATATAACAACCTATCAGAGCAGACTGCTTCGCTACCTTGTCACCAGCCCCTTGCGCCGCAGGTTCGAACTGCAGAACGTCTCGGCATACGACTTCTTCGTCGGACACGACCCCAAGACCGGTACGGACAAATACTCCTACACAGCGCAGTGCGACAAGCTATTGCGCCAGATGCCAAGAGTTTTGGTCGCCCTCGACTCACGCTGGGGTGATGCGCGCACGAATCTGAGCACGAATCTTCAGCTGTACCTGAGCATGGACCGTCGCGACAACAAGGCCGACGGCGTGCTCAACGGTCCCACCACCGAATCGTGGTTCGACCATTGGTACCACCACCTCATCGCGCTCGGCGTCCGCTTCGTCCACACGGCGGCGACCCGGATTGACCCGCCGACACCAGACCCCAAACAGCCACCGCATCTGCGTCCGCGCGCACAGATCACGTTCGCCGACGGCACCCGGCTGACTGCGGACTACACGGTCGTCGCCGTCGACGCACCCGCGGCCGAATACCTCGCCACCGCATTGCGCGCGGCAGGCACGGGCGGTACTGCGGCCAAGCTGGACGGTTTCACCACCACGGCTCCGCCACCCGATGGCCCGCTGCAACCTTCCGCCACTCGACCCAAACAATGGCGGGATCCCTACTCGATGGACGAACTGGGCCAAGTGCCATGGGATCGCTTTCAAACCCTGTGTGGGATCCAGTATTACTTCGACACAGAGTTCCAGCTTGTCCGAGGGCACATGCTGTATGTCGGCAGCCCATGGGCCCTGTCGTCGGTCAACCAGACAGGACTATGGGAGAAGCGCCCGATTCTGGACCGCGACGGACACGTCTCGGTGCTGTCGGTCGACATCGGCGATTTCAATACCCCCTCTCCGCACGTGCTCGACGAGTCCGGCCGCGCTAAAGCAGCACGCGATTGCACGCCCGATGAAATTGCCTCGGAAGTGTGGCGCCAGATCACCACCGCGCTGGCCGGCGACTCAGGATCGGCTGGACAAGGGGTGGTGCCGTGCCCGATGTGGTACGCACTCGACCGCGGTCTCGTCATGGCGGGCGGACCCGGTCAAGGCCAGGGTCGGGTGGTCCGCAACAAGACTCCGTATCTGGTCCCCATCGTGGGAGATTGGGGCAACCGGCCTGGTACCGAGCCGTGGAACCCGCACGGGACGTCATGGAGTTTCATCCCGCCGGAGGACGTGTGGCTCGAAAACCTCGAGCAGGCCAACGTCTGGCAAGCGCGTCACGGCGGCTACCAAGTGCACAACAATTCGGTGGTCTTCGCCGGCACATGGAACAAGACGTTCACTCGGTTGACGTCGATGGAGGCCGCGTGCGAGTCGGGCCGCCACGCGGTCAATGCCATTCTCGACCACTACATCTGGGTTGAATCGGGCGGCGTTGACCGCCGGGAGAAGAGCCCGCCGCTGAAGTGGGTGTTCCCGTACGGCTTCCTCGACCAAAGTCTGTCCAGTCCGATCCGGATGCCGACACCGGCCGGTGATTACTGCTATGTGTTCGACATCGAGAACCGGGAGCCGGCCGACACCCGCCCCCTCCGCAACATCGATTCAGACTTTTGCGAGCGGTCACTGCCGCACCCCCTGGACATCGTGGCTCCCTACCCGCTCGGTGTCTCAGCCCTTCCGACCACACCAGCAGGAGGCTAAACAATGTTCACACCGTCGCCGGATTACCTGCAGCAGCTGTTCGCCTATCTTCAAGCGGGGCAACAGCTTCTACAGCAGTGGACCACCATGTCCGGTGCCCCTCAACTTCCCACCAATCCATTCATGCCGCCCACCCCGGCGGCGGGGCATCCCATGCCCACCATGCCGTTGCCGGCACAGCCCGCGCCGTCCGGGCCGGACTACGCACAACAGTTGTTCGGCTACCTCCAGGCGTGGCGGCAGTATCTCGAACAGATGGCGCCCACACCGCCGGCGCCCGCCCAGGCCTCCCCCGCGGCACCGTTGTTCGGCGGCCCGGTGCAGGCCGCTCCCCACCCTCATCACGGTGGCGGGCCTGACGTTCCGACCAAGCCCGACGACAACGGGAGCAAGAGCAATGTGCTGAAAGACCAGAATTCGGGGCCGACTCCGCCGCCGGAGGTGGTGGTCGGACCTGCCCTCCGAAATTCAACGCAACTACCTGAGTCACAGCGGCTGGAGATACTGATCCCGCCCTTCCTGGATACCGGAAACCAGATCGACCGCCTCGGCCAGGGCATCGTCGCGGAGAGCCCGACCACGTCATCCGCGCAGGCGGCAGCCGTCCGTCAGCCGTCGAAGGCAGCCACCCCACGAGCAGCGTCGGCGTTCACAAGTGCAATGAATCGTGTGGATCCGGCGTCCGTGCAGCCGATCGTCGCCAAATCGCTCTTCTCTCAAGCGGGCATCGACACCCCGTCCGGCTGAGCGGCATTCATTCCATCAGCTGAGCTGCGACGGTCGCGCCGAGGTTCCAGCACGCCTCGACATCGTCCTTGCTCGGCTTGCCGGACACGATGACCGTCTCCGCGGCCCGCACCCAGCCCAGGCCGGCGGTGATGCCGTCGATCGCACGCTCGGCTCCCTCGGTGCCCTCGTTGCCGTGCAGGTAGACCCCGAACGGGCGCCCACGTGTGGCGTCGAGGATCTGGTAGTACGACTGATCGAATGCGTGCTTGAGTGCGCCGCTGATGTAGCCGAGATTGGCGGGGCTGCCCAGCAGGTAGCCGGCGGCCTCCAACATTTCCACCGATGACACCGTGAGCGCCGGACGCCGAATCACCTCCACGCCTTCGATTTCGGGGTCGGTAGCACCGGAGAGCACCGCCTCGAACATTTCCTGGCAGTGCGGCGACGGGGTGTGATGCACGATCAGTAGTCGCTTCATGTCGCTGACTCCGCCTGCATGGCAACGGCTTTGCGCATCGTCTCACGGGCTCGGCCCCGATCGCCCGCATAGTCGTAGGCCCGCGCCAACCGGTACCACCGCTGCCAGTTGTCTGGGTCGGCTTCCAGTTCGGCCCGCACCATGTCGAATAGCGCGTCCGCGGCGTCGCGCTCGATACGTCCCGACGGTGTCCGAGGCAGCTGGCTGACATCGAGTTCCATCCCGGCCTCGACGGCCAGCCGCGCCAGCCGCTGATGGGCGAACCCCGCGCGCAACGTCGCGGCCATCGCCCACACCCCGACGACAGGAAGGATCAGCACCCCGATGCCGAGCGCGACCGCGACCGGAGTTCCGGTGCCGATAAGAGTGATGCCCGTGCGGCCCAGCACCAGGAAGTAGACCACCAGGGCCGCACACATCAGGCCGATCAGCAGCTGGATTCGCAGCGCGGCGTTCACAGGTCGAGCAGCGGTTCGATTCCGATGGTGAGGCCGGGCCGGTTGGCGATCTGGCGCACAGCGAGCAGGACACCCGGTACGAACGACGTGCGGTCGAGGCTGTCGTGCCGGATGGTCAGCGTCTCCCCCATCGTGCCGAACAACACCTCTTGATGTGCGACCAGACCGGTGAGCCGAATGGAGTGCACCGGCACGCCGTCGACGTCGGCGCCGCGGGCGCCATCGAGGCCGGTACTGGTGGCATCAGGGTTGGGCGGCAAGCCTTTTCGCGCTTCGGCGATCAGCCGGGCGGTACGGGTCGCAGTGCCCGACGGGGCATCGGCCTTCTGCGGGTGGTGCAACTCGATCACTTCGACGGATTCGAAGTAGGGCGCGGCCTTCTGCGCGAAGTGCATCGACAGCACGGCACCGATCGCGAAGTTAGGGGCGATCAGCACGGCCGAATCCGGCCTCGCGGACAGCCACGAACGCACGCTGTCCAGGCGCTCATCCGTGAAGCCGGTGGTGCCGACGACCGCGTGGATCCCGTTGTCGATGAGGAACTTAAGGTTGTCCATCACCACATCGGGATGGGTGAAGTCGATGACCACCTCGGTGTCGCTGTCGGTCAACAGCGACAGCGCGTCACCGGCGTCGACTTCGGCGCTCAACGTCAGATCGTCGGCGGCCCGCACCGCCTCGCACATTGTGGTGCCAACTTTGCCCCTGGCCCCCAGAACCGCAACTCGCATAGCTGCAGCCTAGTCGGCAGGTACTTACGCCAACGCGGACAAACCGGCGAACGCGACAACCACGAAGATGACACCGAAAAGCACCGCCGCGAACACACCCTCGGCGACGGGCCGCAGTCGGGTGAACTTGATCGACACCAGCGCGACTGCGGCACCGACGCGGGCGGCGTAGGCCGGCGCGAACAGCCAGCCTGCTCCGCATCCCCGCCTGCTCCCCCGGCATCACCACATCCTCTCGGCCCAACGAGCAGACGCTAAGTGATCGGGTGTCGCGGCGCCACTCACCCCAACACGTCAATCGGCACCCACAGTGCGTTGCTACCGCCTACGATTCCGATGGGGAGGTCGGGGATGTTCAAGAAAGCTGGCTTGGCCGTAGCAATGACCGCCGCGTTGATCGCGGCGGCTCCGGTAAGTAATGCGGCAACAGTCCTCACGCTCGAGGGCGGCTTCGTCGGCATGCAGCACATCTGGCATTTTGTGCCGAAGCAACTGCAGGGCGACCTTTGCAAGTCACCGAACCACTGCCAACCGGTCGACTACTTCGCGTTGCCTGGCGGAGCATTCACGGATCAGGGAGCAACAAGAGTCCAGCAGGCCATCGCGGCGCTGCCCCCCGACGAGCAAATCGTACTCTTCGGGCACAGCCAGGGTGGGCAAGTCGTCTACTCCGATCTCCGACGGTTTGCCGCAGACCCGGCCAATGCTCCAGACCCGAGCCGCCTGACCTGGGTTTCAATCGGCAATCCGGAGAATCCGTACGGCGGCCGGCGCGGCAAGACCGAAAGTTCGACGGGACCGTGGCTCCCACCGGACACCGCCTACATGGGCACCGACGTCATCCGGCAGTACGACGGCTGGGCCGACTGGCCGGATGATCCCCGAAACCTGCTCGCGATCGCCAATGCCGTCGTCGGGATGTTCTCGATCCACCCGGACTACCGGCGAGTGGATCTCGACGACCCGAACAACGTCCGCTTCACCCCAGACGTCAACGGCCAGCCCGGCAACGTCACCTACGTGTGGGTGCCGACAAAGACGCTGCCCCTGATTGCGTGGGCCGGACCGCTGGCCCCCGCGCTGGACAAGCAGCTGCGGCCGATCATCGAGAAGGCCTACCACCGACCGGTGGACATTCCCGATCCGAATGCGCCGGCTCCCGTCGCGATCCAGCCTGCCAAAACGACTACAACGCCAACCAAAGCCGCGTCGACCAAGCGCGCGAAACCTGGTTCTCCTGGCGCAAAATCTGCCGGCGACCGGACAGCGAAACGTTCGACGGCCTCGTCGGCACGCCGCCACTAATCCGGTCCCCTGGCGATCGTCAGACTTGTCGGCGGTGCCCATTAGCATCCGGGAAATCGGTCTGATCGGAGACAAGAGCTAGGGGTTCCGTGAGCAGAAATGGCGCCGGCGGAGGAGGCGTAGCCGGAGTTCTCTTCTTCGTATTCATGGTCGGCTGGCTGGGCAGTCACATGGATGTCATCCTCGGCGTCCTCGTCGCCGTGGCAGCCATTGCCGGTTTCATCCTCCTTGGCGCCACCCTCATCCGAGCCGTTGGCGAAGCCGACGAACGGCGCGAACAGGCACGAGAGCAAGCACGCATCGACCAAGCCGCTCGCGCCGCCGCAGCTGAGCGCAAACGCGAAGAGCAGCAACGTAAAGACAAGCAGAGGCGCGTTGACATGTACGGCGTGGAAAACGCCGCACGCATCGAGTCGGCGTTCGAGGCGGTGAGGCAGGTAGCCGCTTCAGAAGCTGCCCGCGAAGGGTGGCTGGGCGACGTCGACTTCAGTTCGGAGATATTCGGAATCACCAGCACTCTCGAAAAAGCGCACCAATTGCGCACAGTAGCCGATGAATTGGCCGTGTTGGATAAACCCAGCGCAGACGACAAACGAATCCTCGCCGAGGCATCAAGCACCATCAAAAGTCTCGAACGCGCCGCAATCGAACGCGTCGAGCTGATCGAAAAATGCGCAGAAGAAGCACAATTCATCGACCGATCACTGCAGAACGAACGTAGAGATGCGAAGGTGGCCGAGCAACGGGCCGAACTTCACGCGAAACTGAGCGCCACGCTGTACGGGGTTGACGCAGCGCCCGACATCACGCCGCAAGGCCCGGAGGTTGACGCCGTGTTGGCGCGTGTCGCGGCCTATCGGGACATCAAGAATCAAATCCACCTCGCCCCGACGTGTCCTTCTGACCTATAGCGGTGCGGCACCGCGAAGGTGCTCGAAGATCAGCGATGTTTGGGTGCCGGCCACATCAGCGTCGGCGTTGAGGTTCTCGACGACGAATGACCGCAAATCGTCGGTGTCGCGGGCGGCCACATGAATGATGAAATCGTCGGCGCCGGCCAGGAAGTAGACATCCATCACCTGCGGCTTGCGCCGGATCTGCTGGATGAAGTTGTGGATCTTGCCGCGGGCATTGGCTTGCAGGCTGACCGAGATCATCGCCTGCAGCGGCAGCCCGATCGCGGCCGGGTCGATATCGGTGTAGAAGCCGCGGATCACCCCGATGTCCTGCAGCCGGCGCACCCGCCCGTGACAGGTCGACGGCGCGATGCCGATCGCGTCGGCCAGAGCGCTGTTGGAGATTCGCGCATCGGCATGCAGCGCCGCAAGGATCCGTCGGTCGACATCGTCGAGCTCGGTCCGAACATCCTTCGGAACGGGCATCGGGCGCACGGTAGATTTCGTCGATCGTTCGGCCATGGGCGCATCCTAGCGAATCTTTTTCGTCATGATTGCCATCACATCGAATGTTCTTCACACTTGATGCACGCAAACCTCAATCAAGGAGCGATCATGCGCGTCGGCATCCCGACCGAGATCAAGAACAACGAATACCGCGTGGCCATCACCCCGGCCGGAGTGTCCGAACTGGTCCGCCGCGGCCACGAGGTCATCGTCCAGGCCGGCGCCGGTGAGGGTTCCGCCATCCACGACGACGACTTCAAAGCCGCCGGTGCGCAGATCATCACCAGCGCCGACCAGGTGTGGGCCGAGGCCGACTTACTGCTGAAGGTCAAGGAGCCCATCGAGGCCGAATACGGCCGGATGCGCAAGGACCAGACCCTGTTCACCTACCTGCACCTGGCCGCCTCGCGTCCGTGCACCGATGCCCTGCTGGCGTCCGGCACCACGTCGATCGCCTACGAGACGGTGCAGACGGCCGACGGAGCGCTTCCTCTGCTGGCCCCGATGAGCGAGGTCGCAGGCCGGCTGGCCGCGCAGGTCGGCGCCTACCACTTGATGCGCACCCAGGGCGGTCGCGGCGTGCTGATGGGCGGCGTTCCCGGTGTGGCCCCGGCCAAGGTCGTCGTCATCGGCGGCGGAATGGCCGGCGACAACGCCGCCGCGGTCGCGTGGGGTATGGGCGCGCACGTCACCGTGTTCGACCTCAACATCAACATCCTGCGCAAGATCGACGCCGAGTACGGCGGTGCGATCGAAACCCGCTACTCCTCACGGCTCGACCTCGAGGATGCCGTCAAACAGGCCGATCTGGTCATCGGCGCCGTGCTGGTGCCGGGCGCCAAGGCCCCGAAGCTCGTCACGAATGCCACTGTGGCACAAATGAAGCCGGGTGCGGTGTTGGTGGACATCGCCATCGACCAGGGTGGCTGCTTCGAGGATTCCAGGCCCACCACGCACGACGACCCGACCTTCCGCGTGCACGACGCGGTGTTCTACTGCGTGGCCAACATGCCCGGCGCGGTACCGCGGACCTCGACGTACGCCCTGACCAACGCGACCATGCCGTACGTCATCAAGCTCGCCGACAAGGGCTGGCAGGGCGCCTGCGCGTCCGACCCGGCGCTCGCCAAGGGCTTGTCCACCCATCACGGACAGCTGCTCAACCACGAGGTCGCCAACGACCTTGACCTGCCGTACACCGATCCGGCCGGCCTGACGGCCTGAAAACCTCAGTGAGCCAACAGCTCACTACTGCACAGCGAACCGGGACTGCTCACCGCAGCGTCCCGGTTCGTTGGTCTTTACATCCCGGCAGGCGGATGGCCGAGGCAGATCAGCGCGCCCAGTGGGTCGCGCAGCACCGCCAGGGTGCCATACGGAGTGTCCTCGCCGGGCATCACGATCTCCGCACCGAGTTCCTCGGCCTGCTTCACCGTGGCTGCCACGTCGTCGACCGCGACGTACACCTGCCAGAACGACGGCACCTCAGCGGGAAATAGCTTGGCGGCGTCCATGATTCCCGAGTAGGCGCTCTCCCCGGCAAAAACCTGACCGTAGCGGTCCGGGCCGACGGCCTCCGGGTCACCGCCGGTACCGATCTCCTCGATCCGCGCCCCGAGCACCTGGCGGTAGAACGCCAGTGATGCGTCGTAGTCCTTGCTTTGGCATTCGAACCAATACGGCGTCCCGTGCTCACCCCACTCGGTGAACCCAGGATGCGTCCCGGGCTGCCAGAACCCGATGACCGCACCGGCGGGGTCGGTCACCACCATCATCGAGCCCAGATCGCCGACCGCCATCGGGGGCACCATCACCGTCGCGCCCGCGGCCTCCGCCGCCGCGACGGTGGCGCTCCCGTCGGTGGTGTGCAGGTACACCGACCAGATGTTCGCCGGGCCCTCGCCCATCGGCGGGATAAGCCCGGCCACCCGCTTACCGTTGCGGGTGAAGTTCTGATAGCCCCCGAACTCCGGGTGCGCCGGTCCCTCCAGCTGCCAACCGAAGATCTCGCCATAGAACTCCGCGGCGCGCGCGGGATCACTGCTCACCAGGTCGAACCAGATGGGCGCCCCGACCGGGGCGGCGTACTCACTCACGATGGATCCTTTCGGCTGATGTCGTCGGTCTTCAGTACTGACATCCAGCGAGACCCAAACTCATCGCGGGCGGGTCACCTCGGGCAACGCCAGCGTCGCCACCTCGGCGATGAGCTGACGCAGCGGCTCGGCCTGCGCATCGTCGGATCGAGTCCGGGTCATAATCGCCAGCAGAACCCGTTCACCGTTGGGCCCGAACGCGATCCCGACGTCGTTGGTGCTGGCGAAGTCACCGGATCCGGTCTTGTCAGCGGTCGTCCAGCCCGCCGGTAACCCACCCCGCATGCTCGAGGTTGTGTTGGCGCGCATCCAGTCCTGCAGCTGCGTGCGGTGCGGCCCGTCGAGAACGTCCCCGGTCAGCACCCGAGCGACACCACCGCCGAGCGCCCTCGGCGTGCTGGTGTCACGCGGATCGCCGGGAACGGCCGAATTCAGCTCGGTCTCCCAGCGGTCCAGCCGGGTGCGATCGTCCCCGATGGACCGGGCGAATGCGGTGATCGCCGGCGGCCCGCCGATGGTGCGCAGCAACATGTTGGCGGCGGTGTTGTCGCTGACCTGCAGCGCAGCTGCGCACAGATCCGCAATAGCCATGGGCTGACCGGCATTGGGCTCGGTACGCGGCGAGTTGGGCTTCAGTTCCGCGGGATCGACCAACATAGTGTCCGTCAGCCGCAACTCCCCGGCCTGCGCCTTCTGCAGCACCCGGGCCGAGAGGTAGGACTTGAACGTCGAGCACATCGCGAACGGGTCGCCGTCCCGGTGCGCCAGATCCACCTTCGAATCCAGGTTCTGGGCATAGAGCCCGACAAATGCGTTATGCCGCTTCTCCAGATCGGCGATGCGCTGCTCGACGGGCGGCAACGGCTCGGCCGGGTCGCTGAGAGTCGGGCGGGCCGGAGAGGGCTTGACGCCACAGGCCGCGAGTACGGACACCGCGGTGCCGGTGACCAGAAGGCGTCGGCGGGACAGGCTCACCGGGCATCCCCGGCCAAAGCCGCCACGATGCCGGCTGCGCTGCCTCCGCTGATCTCCCGCCATGCGGTACCCGCCCACAGGTTGGTGCCGTGCGGATCGCCGGCGGCGACGGCGGCGCGGCGCAGCGGACCGGTCATCTGGTTGACTTCCGGATAACCCAGCGGCGCCACATCGTCATAGCGCGCGGTGAAGTCATTGGCCAGGCCGCGCGCATACCGACCTGAAAAAGCCCGTGTCACAACAGTTTCGGTGAAGTTCTCATCGGTCAGCGCCGCGCGGTGGGCGGCGTTGGTGCCCGCCTCCTCGGCCAGCAAGAACGCCGTGCCCGCCTGCGCCGCGACCGCTCCCCCATCGAGCACCCGCCGGACATCCGCCGCACTG
This sequence comes from Mycolicibacterium rhodesiae, assembly GCF_002086695.1. Classification (GTDB taxonomy): domain Bacteria; phylum Actinomycetota; class Actinomycetes; order Mycobacteriales; family Mycobacteriaceae; genus Mycobacterium; species Mycobacterium rhodesiae. The sequence goes on along the minus strand of NZ_MVIH01000001.1, from coordinate 457,409 downwards.
GACAGGCCACCCGCCGCAATCGCCGGCAGGTCGTAGGCCGCGATGATCGCGGACAGCAACGAATCCAACGGCTCATCGCCGGGCCGGACGACGGGATCGAACGTCCCCCGATGCCCTCCCGCTTCTGGGCCCTGCACCACCAGAGCGTCGGCGCCCGCGCCGACAGCCACTGCCGCCTCGTCGAGCCTCGTGACCGTCACCACGACCAGCACACCCCGATCACGTAGACGGGCAATGGTTTCCGGCGCCGGGCAACCAAAGGTGAACGACGCCACCTCCGGTGCGGTATCGGCAACCACGTCGAGCTTGGCCTGCCATGCGTCGTCGTCGGGATGGGGCCGCGCGATCTCGGCACCGTAGTGTTCGGCGAGCGGGGCGAGCAGGTCGCGGTAGCGCTCCAGCTCACCGGCATCTGCCGCCGACGGCTGCGGCACAAAGAGGTTCACACCGATCGGTGCCGACGTCAACGCCCGGGCGCCGGCAATCACCTCGGCGAACTTCTCCGCAGTCAGATAGCCGGCTGCCACGAAACCCAGACCACCAGCGTCGGACACCGCGGCCGCCAAGGCGGGCGTGCTCGGACCGCCTGCCATTGGTGCACCGAGAATCGGTACCGCCAAATCCTGCAGGCTGAAAGGCACGGCTAACTCCTGATCGTCCGAAGTGGCTGCGGTAGAGATCGTTTGGACTTGTGCGGGCCTAAGACGGCCGCACCGAACGGCTTGGTCAGCACCTGGCGGGCAACCGCGTTGACCTGATCCAGGGTGACTTCGTCGATGCGCTCCAGCGTGCTCGCGACACTGCGGTACTCACCGTAGTTCAGCTCACTGCGACCGAGACGGTGCATCCGCGACGCCGAGTCCTCCAGGCCGAGCACCAGGCCGCCCCGGATCGAGCCCTTGGCAATCCGGCACTCCGCCTCGGTGATGCCATCACGGGCGACGCCTTCGAGGACCTCGGTGGTCAACCGCACCACCTCGTCGAAGCGCTCGGGAAGGCAGGCCGCATACACCGACAATGCCCCGGCATCCGAGAAGCTGTCAACCGAGGAGTACACCGAATAGGCCAACCCGCGGTTCTCCCGAATCTGTTGGAAGAGCCGGGAACTCAGACCGCCGCCGAGGGCGGTGTTGAGCACCGACAGGGCCCAGCGGTGCGGCCAGTGCCGCCCCGGCACGCGAACGCCCAGCGACAGATGGGTCTGCTCGGCCTCACGACTGATCAGCTCCAGCCGGGGTGCGCCCGCTGGTCGGCTGGTGCCCTTGCGCGGAGCCTGCGGTGTGCGGCCTTTGACCAGATGCGCCTTGAAGTGCTTGCGCACCAGCCGGACTACCTCGTCATGCTCGATGTTTCCTGCGACCGCCACGACCATTCGCTCCGGGGTGTAGCGGCGCACGTGGAATGAATGCAGCTGCGATCGGGTCATTCCCGACACCGAATCGACACTGCCGATCACCGGCCGCCCGACCGGATGGTCCCCGAACATCGCCGACAGGAACACGTCGCCGAGGGCGTCTTCGGGATCGTCGTCGCGCATCGCGATTTCTTCGAGCACGACGTCACGTTCCAGTTCGACGTCATGGGATGCGCACACACCGTTGAGCACCACATCGGCCACCAGATCGACGGCCAACTCCAGGTCGTCGTCCAGCACGTGGGCGTAGTAGCAGGTGTGTTCCTTGGCGGTGAACGCGTTGAGCTCACCGCCGACGGCGTCGACGGACTGCGCGATCTCCACAGCGGTGCGACTCGGCGTCGCCTTGAACAGCAGATGCTCCAGGAAATGCGCGGCACCGGCGACAGTCGGACCCTCGTCGCGGGAACCCACGTTCACCCATACGCCCACCGAGGCCGATCGCACCGAGGGCACATACTCGGTGACGACCCGCAGACCACCGGGAAGAACGGTGCGCCGCACCGCAACCGGCGCCTCACTGGAGAGGCGCCGGCCGCGGCGAAGTGCGGCTGTGTTGATCCCCGTGTCGCTTCGCTCCTGCCCGCCGGAACTAGCTGCTGGCGGTCGCGGCATCGGCATCAGCGGGTGCCGGTGCAGCGTCCTCGGGAGCGTCTGCCCCGTCTTCGGACACCAGGATCAGCGAGATCTTGCCGCGGTTGTCGATGTCGGCGATCTCCACGCGGAGCTTGTCACCGAGCTTGACGACATCCTCGACCTTGGCGATCCGCTTGCCCTTGCCCAGCTTCGAGATGTGCACCAGGCCGTCGCGACCGGGCAGGAGCGAGACGAAAGCTCCAAAGTCGGTGGTCTTCACCACGGTTCCGAGGAACCGCTCGCCGACCTTGGGCAGCTGCGGGTTGGCGATCGCGTTGATCATGTCGATCGCCGCCTGCGCCGACGGGCCGTCGGTGGCGCCGACGAACACGGTGCCGTCATCCTCGATGGAGATCGACGCGCCGGTCTGCTCGGTGATCGAGTTGATCATCTTGCCCTTGGGGCCGATGACCTCGCCGATCTTGTCCACCGGCACCTTGATGGCGGTGACGCGAGGCGCGTACGGGCTCATCTCGTCGGGCTCGTCGATGGCCTCGGCCATCACGTCGAGGATCGTCAGGCGAGCGTCCTTGGCCTGAGCCAGAGCGCCGGCCAGCACCTGCGAGGGAATGCCGTCCAGCTTGGTGTCCAACTGAAGCGCGGTGACGAAGTCCTTGGTGCCTGCGCACTTGAAGTCCATGTCGCCGAAGGCATCCTCGGCACCGAGGATGTCGGTCAACGTGACGAACCGACGCTCTCCATCGACATCGTCGGACACCAGGCCCATGGCGATACCGGCAACCGGGGCCTTCAGCGGCACACCGGCGTTCAGCAGCGACAGCGTCGAGGCGCACACCGAGCCCATCGAGGTGGAACCGTTGGAGCCCAACGCTTCCGACACCTGGCGGATCGCGTAGGGGAACTCTTCGACACTCGGCAGCACCGGCATCAGAGCGCGCTCGGCGAGCGCGCCATGGCCGATTTCCCGACGCTTCGGGGAGCCGACGCGACCGGTCTCACCGGTCGAATACGGCGGGAAGTTGTAGTGATGCATGTAGCGCTTGGAGGTTTCCGGCCCGAGCGAGTCGATCTGCTGGGCCATCTTGACCATGTCGAGAGTGGTGACACCCATGATCTGGGTCTCGCCGCGCTCGAACAACGCGCTGCCGTGCGCCCGCGGGATGATCGCGACCTCGGCGGACAGCGCGCGGATGTCGGTGACGCCACGGCCGTCGATGCGGAAGTGATCGGTCAGGATGCGCTGGCGCACAAGCTTTTTGGTCAGCGAGCGGTAGGCCGCGCCGATCTCCTTCTCTCGCCCGGCGAATGTCTCGCTGAGCTCGCCGAGGACCTCGTTCTTGATCTCGTCGGTGCGCTCGTCGCGCTCCTGCTTGCCTGCGATGGTCAGCGCCTCCGCCAGCGGGCCGCCGGCCACGTGCGAAACGGCCGCGTACACGTCGTCCTGGTAGTCCGGGAACAGCGGGTAATCGGCGACCGGCTTGGCGGCCTTGTCGGCCAGCGCCTGCTGCGCGTCGCAGAGCGCGGCGATGAACGGCTTGGCGGCTTCGAGACCTTCGGCCACCACGGCCTCGGTCGGTGCGCCAGCGCCGCCGGCGATGAGCTCGATGACGTTGTCGGTGGCCTCGGCCTCGACCATCATGATCGCGACGTCATCGCCCGCCTTGCGGCCCGCGACGACCATGTCGAACACCGCTCCCTCGAGCTGCTCGACGGTCGGGAACGCCACCCACTGGCCGTTGATGAGGGCGACGCGGACGCCGCCGACCGGACCGGAGAACGGCAGACCGGAAATCTGAGTGGACGCCGACGCGGCGTTGATCGCCAGCACGTCGTACAGATCCTTGGGATCCAGGCTCAGGATCGTGACCACGACCTGAATCTCGTTGCGCAGGCCCGAGACGAACGTCGGGCGCAGCGGCCGGTCGATGAGCCGACAGGTCAGGATCGCGTCGGTGGAGGGACGGCCTTCGCGGCGGAAGAACGAGCCGGGGATGCGCCCTGCGGCATACATCCGCTCCTCGACGTCGATCGTCAGCGGGAAGAAGTCGAAATGATCTTTGGGGGTCTTGCTGGCGGTGGTCGCGCTCAGCAGCATGGTCTCGTCGTCGAGGTAGGCGACGACGGAGCCTGCGGCTTGCTGCGCCAGCCGGCCGGTCTCGAAACGTACGGTGCGGGTGCCGAAGCTCCCGTTGTCGATGACGGCGGTCGCTTCGAATACGCCTTCGTCGATTTCAGCTACAGACATGGATGCCCGTTCAGCCTTTCTGAATTCACTGTTCAGCTGTTTCGCGCCATCACAGGTGCATCCAGTCGGCTACGGCCGTCGATCGAAGCGGCCGGGCGCTCCCCAAATCATTTGGGGCCCGGCAGCCACTACCGAAGACCGCCCGATCAGGGAAGCTTCGCTGTGACACGCAGGAACGGGACACGCGGATCTGCATGCACCGCACCCGTTGTTCGAGCCGCAATCCGGCTCGCAACGCCCCTATGTTACACGGCGGGTCGTGCGCCTCAGCGGCGCAGACCGAGCCGCTCGATCAGTGAGCGGTAGCGCGCGACGTCCAGGTCGGCGACGTACTTGAGCAGCCGGCGACGGCGGCCGACCAGCAACAGCAGACCGCGCCGCGAGTGGTGGTCGTGCTTGTGCTGCTTGAGGTGCTCGGTGAGATCGACGATGCGCTTGGTCAGCAGCGCCACCTGGGCTTCCGGCGAACCGGTGTCGGTCTCGTGCAGACCGTACTGGCCCAGGATTTCCTTCTTCTGCTCGGCGGTAAGCGCCACGAAAACATCTCCATCAATCGGTGCCGCGAGGAATCGAATACGTGGGCCGCCGCGGACTGCAGCTCACGCCAGAACGACGACTTTACCAGCGCACACGTCGTGAATCGAAATCGCCGAGGGCCCACCCCTTGACAACATACAACCATTTGGTTGTATGTTGGATCGGTGACCGTAGCTGCCGAAGACCGTGCGGACGCCCTGTTCCACGCTCTCGCCGACCGGACCCGTCGCGACATCATGCGCCGGGCACTGGCCGGTGAGCATTCGGTGTCCGCGCTCGCGCTGAAGTACGACATGAGCTTCGCCGCAGTGCAAAAACACGTCGCCGTCCTGGAGAAGGCCGGCCTGCTCACCAAGCGACGCCACGGCCGCGAGCAGTTGGCCAGCGGTGACGTCACCGCAGTGCGGTCCGTGGCGGCGATGCTCACCGAACTGGAAGAGGTCTGGCGCGGCCGCGTCGGCCGTATCGACGACCTCATCGCATCCGAGAAGAAGGAGGACTAGCTGATGCCTGTCACCGACGTGAAGCATGATCCGGAGAACCTGACGCTGACCATCACCGCTGACTTCGCGGCACCGGTGCAGCGGGTCTGGCAGATCTACGCCGACCCTCGTCAGCTGGAGAAGGTATGGGGGCCGCCGTCGCATCCGGCGACCTTCGTCGACCACAGCCTCACCCCCGGCAGCCGGGTCACCTACTTCATGACCGGCCCGGACGGTGAGAAATACGCCGGGTACTGGGACATCACCAGCGTCGACGAGCCGACGAGCTTCGCATTCCGGGACGGGTTCGCCGACGCGGACCTGAACCCGAACCCCGATATGCCGGTCTCGGAGAACGTCTACACCTTCACCGAACACGACGGCGGCACGCGCGCGGTCTACGTCAGCACATTCGCCTCCGCCGAAGGGCTGCAGCAGGTACTCGACATGGGTGTGGTCGAGGGCTCCACGTCGGCGATCAACCAGATCGACGAGCTGCTGGCGTCTTGAAGGCGGTCAGTCCTGCGCGGACAGGATCGCCCGAGCTTTCTCGGTGTCCTTGCCCATCGCCTGGATGAGGTCATCCACCGAATCGAATTTCAGCTGCCCACGCAGTCGGGCGACGAAGTCGACCGCAACATGCTGGCCGTAGAGGTCGGCGGCGGTGTCGAGGACAAACGCCTCCACGGTGCGGGTGCGCCCGGAGAACGTCGGGTTGGTGCCCACCGACACCGCGGCCTGATACCGCTCCCCCGGAATCACCGAACCGGTCACCGGGCCGTGGCCCAGCACGGTGAACCACGCCGCATACACCCCGTCGGCGGGAATCGCGGAGTACATCGGCGGCGCGACGTTCGCGGTCGGGAAGCCCAGCACCCGGCCACGGCCGTCGCCGCGCACCACCACGCCCTCGACGCGATGCGGGCGGCCCAGCGCCTCGGCGGCCGTCACCACGTCGCCGGCGTCGACGCAGGACCGGATGTAAGTCGATGAGAACGTGACGGTTTCGCTCTGGTGGTGTTCAGCGACCAGCGACAAGCTCTCGACGGCGAAGCCGAAGCGTTCACCTGCCTTGCGCAAGGTGCCGACGTTGCCGGCCGCCTTCTTGCCGAAGGTGAAGTTCTCGCCGACGATCACCTCGACGACGTGCAACCGCTCCACCAGCAGTTCGTGGATGTAGCGCTCCGGGGTGAGCTTCATGAAATCGGTCGTGAACGGCACCACCAGGAAGACGTCGATGCCCAATTCCTCGGCCAGTTCGGCGCGCCGGGTCAACGTGGTCAGCTGTGCCGGATGGCTCCCCGGGAAGACCACTTCCATGGGGTGCGGGTCGAACGTCATCAACACCGTCGGGACCCCGCGCGACCGGCCGGCCTTGACCGCTCGGCCGATCAGCTCCGCGTGCCCGCGGTGCACACCGTCGAAGACGCCGATGGTCACCACGCATCGGCCCCAGTCCGAGGGGATCTCGTCCTGTCCGCGCCACCGTTCCACGACGGCAAGCCTACGGCGCGCCGAGCCGTCCGGACACGCCAGATCCCCAGATCAGGTGATGATTGCCTAAACTTTTGGATGTGAGTCCTGACGACAACCCCAACCCCGGGGTACACGACCTGACAACGGTCGCCCAGGACTACCTCAAGACGATCTGGTCGGCCCAGGAGTGGTCGCTCGACAAGGTCAGTACCAAGCTGCTCGCCGAGCGCATCGGGGTGTCGGCCAGCACCGCCTCGGAATCGATCCGCCGGCTCGCCGACCAGGGCCTGGTGGACCACGAGAAGTACGGAGCGGTCACGCTGACCGAACGCGGACGGCTCGCGGCGCTGGCGGTGGTCCGGCGACACCGGCTGTTGGAGACGTTCCTGATGCGCGAGCTCGGCTACAGCTGGGACGAGGTGCACGACGAGGCTGAGATTCTCGAGCACGCCGTCAGCGACATGATGCTCGACCGCATCGACGCCAAACTGGGTCATCCCGTTCGCGACCCGCACGGTGACCCCATCCCGACCGCCGACGGCCGGGTCCCCACTCCGCCTGCCCGGCAGCTGTCCGCATGCGTCGATGGCGAACTCGGCACCGTGGCACGGATTTCCGATGCCGACCCGGAGATGCTGCGCTATTTCGACACGGTCGGCATCAGCCTGGACTCGCGGCTTCGGGTGCTCGCGCGGCGCGACTTCGCCGGTGTCATCTCGGTATCGGTGGAAGCACCGGACGGCGCGGCCAACACTGTGGATCTGGGAAGTCCTGCCGCACAGGCCATTTGGGTCGTCGGCTAGTTCCCGCGCCGGCGACTACAGCGTGGCCGGCCGGATCACCACGACTGATCTCGTCCGACTGCCCTTGTCCTCCAGCAATGCGATGACGCGGCGCTCGGGATCCGTTGCGGCATAGACCCCGTCGATTCCCGCCGCGCTCAGTGGCCGCCCGTGGCTGGCGTCCTCGGCCTCGGCAGCGGTGATGTCGCGGCGCGGGAACGCCAGAAGGCACGCCTCGTCAAGCGAGTAACTCAGCCGCGGATGTTCGGCTAGTTCGTCCAGCGACCGGGCGTGGTCGAGCCCGTAACCGCCAACGCGGGTGCGGCGCAAGGCCGTCAGATGCCCACCGACACCAAGTGCATCACCGAGGTCGCGGGCCAGTGCCCGGATGTAGGTACCCGACGAGCAGTCCACCGCGACGTCGAGGTCCACGAACGCGCCATCGCGCCGGACCTCGCACACGTCGAACCGATCGATGCGCACGCTGCGCTCGGCCAGCTGCACGTCCTGGCCCTCGCGTACCAGTTGGTAAGCCCGCTTGCCGCCGATCTTGACCGCACTGACCGCGGACGGCCGCTGCGAGATGTCGCCGCGCAGGTCCGCGATACCGGCGTGGATCTGTTCGTCGGTGATATCGGCCGCGGAAACATCGTGCAGCACTTCACCTTCGGCGTCATCGGTAGTGGTCGACCGGCCCAGCCGGATGGTTGCGGCATAGGACTTCGAGGTGGCGGTCAGCAGCCCGAGGATCTTGGTGGCCCGCTCGATCCCGATGACCAGCACGCCGGTGGCCATCGGGTCCAAGGTGCCGGCATGACCGACCTTGCGGGTTCCGAAGATCCGCCTACAGCGGCCCACCACATCGTGACTGGTCATACCACCGGGCTTGTCGACGACGACGATCCCGGGCTCCGGTGCGCCGGACGTCACAACACGATCGCCGTCAGCACCAGGCCACCGCCCACCGACCACCGGCCGGCCAACTCGGTCAGCGGCGGGCCGGAGCGCGCGGCCGGGTCGATCAGGATCCGCGACACGAACGTCCCGGTGACGCCGGACGGATCGACACCGAACGTGATGTGGGCATCTTCGAACCCCAGCCAGCGCTCGGTCAGCGGGAACCACACCTTGTAGGTTGCTTCCTTGGCGCAGAACAAGATTCGATCCCAATGTAGTCCACCAGGAAGGGCACCCAGCTCATATCGCTCGGCGGGAAGGCTGACCGCGTTGAGCACCCCGTCCGGCAGCACGCCGTGCGGTTCGGCGTCGATGCCGACCGAGCGGACCGCCGTCGTGCGCCCGACCACCGCGCCCCGATAGCCCTGGGTGTGCGTCAGGCTGCCCACCACGCCGTCGGGCCAGCACGGCTCACCTTTCTCCCCTTTGAGGATCGGTGCCGGCGGGATCCCGAGCTGCCCCAACGCCACCCGCGCGCAATGGCGGACGGTGATGAATTCGTTGCGCCGCTTGGCCACCGACTTCGCGATCAGCGGCTCTTCCTCGGGCAGCGGAGCCAAATCCGGCGGATCGTCGTAGGTCTCAGCGAACACCAGACCGTCGCGGTCGGGCAACACCGCCCGCATGAGCTCGCTCATTCGCGCCGGCTTCGCAGCCGCTCGCGGAGCTTCGTCGACTGTTCCTTCATCTCCTCGGTGATGACGAAGTGGCCGCCGAAATCGTTCAGGTAGCCCGGCGCGTACTGCGGGTCGGGCAAGATCTGGCGCAGCCAGCGATAAGGCTTGCGGCGCCGCCACTCTCGCGGATAGCCGACGGACACCTCCTCGAAGCGCACGTCGTTGTACCAGGTGGTCCGCGGGATGTGCAGGTGGCCGTACACCGAGCAGACCGCGTTGTAGCGGGTGTGCCAGTCGGCGGTCTCGGTCGTGCCGCACCACAGCGAGAACTCCGGGAAGAACAACACGTCGCAGGGCTCGCGGCGCAACGGGAAGTGATTCACCAACACCGTTGGCGTCATCCAGTCGAGCTCGTCAAGCCGAGCCTTGGTGTGGCGCAGCCGATCCCGGCACCATACGTCGCGGGTGGCGTAGGGCTCACTGGACAGCAGGAACTCGTCGGTGGCCACCACATTGCGTTCCCGGGCGATCGCCAGGCCCTCGGCCTTGGTCGTCGCGCCTGGAGGCAGAAATGTGTAGTCGTAGAGCAGGAACATCGGCACGATGGTCGCCGGCCCACCCTGCTCGGTCCACACCGGAAACGGATGTTCGGGGGTGACGATGCCCATCTCGTCGCACATGTTGACCAGGTAGTCGTAACGGGCCCGGCCGAACACCTGGACCGGGTCCTTTCCGGTGGTCCACAGTTCGTGGTTGCCCGGCACCCAGATCACTTTGGCGAAGCGCCTGCGCAGCAGATCCAGCGCCCAGCGGATGTCGTCGGTGCGCTCGGCGACGTCACCGGCGACGATCAGCCAGTCGTCCGGCGTCGAGGGATATAGCGATTCGGTGACCGGCTTGTTGCCGGTGTGACCCGTATGAAGGTCACTGATCGCCCAGAGCGTGGGTGCCACAACACGCCAGCCTACTTGCGCACGTCACGCCGCCCCAGTTCCGGGTGATGAAGCCCACCGTTGGAACAAGCCGGCTACGCACTACATATTCTGAACGCGTGCGCAGCAGTCGGGTTCGGAAGATTGTCGACCGATCCCTTTCCCGCGCGCTTCGCATCACGGCGCCGACCACGGACTATGCCGTGCATCGCGGCGTCGAGGTGCCGATGCGCGACGGCGCGATCCTGCGCGCCACCCACTACGCGCCCACCAGCACACCGCTGGGCACGATCCTGGTCCGCTGCCCGTACGGCCGAGCCTTCCCGTTCTCCCTGGCCTACGCACAGCTCTACGCTGCCCGCGGCTATCACGTCCTGCTGCAGAGTGTTCGCGGCACATTCGGCTCCGGCGGCGAGTTCGTGCCGATGGTCCACGAAGCCGACGACGCCGCCGACACCGTGGCCTGGCTGCGCCACCAGCCGTGGTTCACCGGCACCTTCGCCACCATCGGGCTGTCCTACCTGGGCTTCACCCAGTGGGCGCTGCTGTCGGACCCGCCGCCGGAGTTGGTCGCCGCGGTGATCACCGTCGGCCCGCACGACTTCCACGCCTCGTCGTGGGGCACCGGCTCGTTCTCGCTGAACGACTTCTTGGGCTGGTCGGACATGGTCGGTCATCAGGAGCAAGCCAACCTGCGCCGGCTGGCCTTCCAGACCCGTGCGGCGCGCCGGCTCGAACAGGCCACCCTGGGGTTGCCGCTGGGGGCCGCCGGTCGCGATCTGCTGGGGTCCGCATCACCGTGGTACGAGTCGTGGATCGACCATCCCGACGCCGACGACCCGTTCTGGGACACCATGCGGATGACCGCCGCTCTCGACCGCTGCGAGGTGCCGGTGCTGTTGCTCAGCGGCTGGCAGGACCTGTTCTTGGAGCAGACCCTCACGCAGTATCGCCACCTGCGCGGGCGTGGGGTCGACGTCGCGATGACGATCGGGCCGTGGACGCACACCGACATGATGATGAAGGCGGGGGGCACCGCCACCGCCGAGACGCTGGACTGGCTCGGTACGCATCTGGCCGGTGCTCCCGCCAGCGCCCGGCGCAGCCCGGTGCGGGTGTACGTCGCCCATCACGGCTGGATCGAGCTGCCGGACTGGCCGCCGCCCACCGGCACAGGCGTGATGTACCTGCAGCCGGGCGGGCGGCTCGCCGCCACCGCTCCACCGGCCGACTCCGCCCCATCGACGTTCCGTTACGACCCCGCTGACCCGACCCCGACGGTCGGCGGCCGCCTGCTGTCACAGCTGAGCGGCTACCGCGATGACGCACCGCTCGCCGAGCGCGCCGATGTGCTGAGTTTTACCAGCGGCCCGCTGGACGCCGATCTGTATGTGTTCGGTGAGCCGGTGATCGAACTGGCCCACCACGCCGATATCGATCACGTCGACGTGTTCGTACGCGTCAGCGAGGTCGACGCGCGCGGGCGCTCCCGCAACGTCAGCGACGGCTACCGGCGGCTCACGGCCAGGACACCCGGGCCGACTCGCGTCGAACTCGACGCGGTCGCGCATCGCTTCGCCGCCGGAACCCGGATCCGGGTGCTCATCGCAGGCGGCTCGCACCCGCGGTACGCCCGCAATCTCGGGACCGGCGAACCAGTGCTCACCGGAGCACGGATGGTCCCTTCGCAGCACACCGTGCACCACGGGGCGGGTGGGTTGTCCATGCTGCTCCTGCCCGCGTCGGCGGACCTGCCCTCAGGCGACGGCAGCGCGAACGCGGGCGGCGATTCCGGCGAGGGCGGCGGCGTCGTGCACCGGGGCGCCGACCGCGGCGGTCGCGGGTAGCTGCACCCAGCTGGTGCAGCCACGGTACTGCGGTTCCCGCGGCAACCGGATCGCCTCGGCGAGCGGAAAGGCCTGGACCACCAGCACGGTCAACTGGTGACGGGGCCGGAAGTCCAGCCGGTCGGCCTGCACCGATTCGGCGGTCCAGATGTGCAGGTCCTCGATGTCGGTCAGCCCCTGCGGTTCGGAAACAGCAACGGCGGCAACTACTTTGGCGGCGGCCCTGATGACCACATGATCATCGGCACTGTCCGGTTCCGCCCCGGCAAGTAAGTCCCGATGTTCCGGGCGTACTCGTTCGGCATGACTGTGCGCGACGGTGGGGAACAGCAAGAACTCCTCGGCCGCGACAGCGAACCGCTTCTCGTGGATACCGCCCTTACGCAGCAGCACGGTCTGCCTGCCGTCCAGCAGTGCGTGCACCGCCGCGCTCCACTCCTTGAGCGCAGTGGTCATGTCGCAAGCCGCGCCCGCACTTCGGGGCGCCGCAGCGGCGGAATGGTTTTCGGTGGCTGACGCCGGGCGGGCAACCCGTCCAGCAGCCGGGTCGTGGTGGCCGCGACCTCGGCGACCGCGATCTCGAAGACTTCGGCAACAGCATCAGACGGCCGGGTGATCCCGCTGACCTTGCGCACATACTGACGGGCCGCCGCCGTGATCTCTTCCTCGGTCGCCGCCGGTTCCAGGCCACGCAACTCGGTGATGTTTCGGCACATGACACCCAGCATGCCCGCCTTCACCCCGGACTTCACGGCCGAAGTGCTGATCGGATTGATATCCGGCACCCATCTGGCTCACACGTTCGCGATCTAGCCTGGCCGCCGAGCGTGTCGAATTCGTGTGACGAGAAGGGTGCACCATGACCGCGGGAGTGGCGTCACCTCGGCCTCGAGTGACTAAGCGGGCGGTCGGCCGGCCGCGCGGCTCGAACACCGATGCGCGACGCGAGATGATCATCACCGCCGCGATCCGGGTCTTCGCCTACCGCGGATATGACGCCGCCACGGTGCAAGAAGTCGCCGATCTCGTCGGCATCACCCGACCGGCGATACACCACCATTTTCCGGGCAAAGCGCCGCTGTACCGGGCCGCGCTGGACCGGGCCTATGACATCGCCATGACGCCGGCCGGCATCGGAGCGGAGCGGTTCACCAGCCCCGACCATGACGAATTACGCATGGGCTGCGCACTTTTGGGAACGTCGCTCGCACACTCACACCGAATCGCCGACGTCGCACCCCGCATCACCGGCGTCTCGGCCGACCTGCGGCGAATGTGCGCCCGGTCAGTGGGCCCGCACGATGGCGCGGATCAGGTGGATGCCCTGATCACCACGATCGTCGGCCGATGGGTACTGACCGCGTGCGAGCTCACCTGGATCGATCTGCAGATGGACGTAGACGTGCTGTGAGCAAACTCCCGGCTGCCGGTTCGGCACGGTTGCGACCCAAGGACGCTGCGCGGGAGTAGATTTGCGCCTGGTCTGATGAGTGCGTCACGCAGGCCGCAGTGCATGCGACGAAGGGTTGGAGGTCCCGTTGCGAATGCGACGATGGGGCCGAACCCTTTCCGCTGTCGCTCTGCTCGCCGGCGCGGCTGTCGTCCCGGCCTGCGGCGGTCCCGGCAACCTCACCGAGATCGCCAACAACCTCCAGTCTGAGCTGATGTCCATGCCGGGAGTGACCGACGCGTGGGTCTATCACGACCAGAGCTACGCCGAAGGCATCGTCTTCACCGTCGCGGTCGACGTCCCCGACGCGACTCGGTCTCAGCTGGTCGCGGTGGCGGACAGGATCGCCGAGACCCCGATCAGTCTGGTCTCGAATTACATCGAAGACGTCGAGTTCTGGGTGACGCCCGACAAGCCCGTGACGGTCAGACGGCAGTCGCACCTCGATTCCGCGCAGATCGCCGACGATGCAGAACGATTACGGATGATCGCCGCGCACACCGACGGCAGGATCGACTGGTTCCGGGACGACGACGATGCCAACCAACTGGCGGTCACCGACAGCCACACCGCGGGATCCGACCTCCTCGACACCGTCCGGCGAACCGCGGGCGACACCGGCCTGACGTTGACGGTGTCGCCGGCGTCGCCCTCGCCAAGGACACCGCGGATGCGGGTGTCGTTCCCGCTCACCGCCGAGAGCCGAAACTCGGTCGGGCAGTTCCTCGACACCGTCCCGGTCGATGTCTTCGGAGTGCGGATCGACGACGGTGGCGTCCGCGTGCTGCAGGCCATGGTGCCCGCCGACCCGGCCGTCGCCGAGCAGAAACTGTCCGCTGTCATCCAGGAGAGCAAAGCTGTCACGGCAGGCCCGATGTGGTTGGCGTGGTACGTCCCCAGTGCACTCGGCGGCGTACCGATGTTCGGCGGCGTCGTCGAAGTTCACGACTGTTCGGTTACGGCAGCGGCGATTCATCAGGCGTCCCTGCGCTCGGAACACCAACCGGGTCCCTCGTTGCAGGACCGTCTGCAGTCCATGATCGACACCTGCGCGGCGCCGGCGCAGATCGGCGCCGCCGCGGCCGTGCCATCGACCGGCCAGCCTAACTCTGACTCTGCCTCTGCCTCTGCCCCAACAACATTGGTTGATCGTCAGGCGCCCGACCGGGCACGCGTCCCCGATGCCGTCGCCGTCGCCGTCGCTCCGGCACCGAGCGGCAGCACAGCCCACCGCACCTCGCCCGCGGGGGCCATGCCGCCCCTGCCTGGACGAACCGCCGCGGTGCCCCCGCGCCCGGCGGCGGCCGTCAATCCAGGGGCGCCGCAGCCCGATAGCGGTCCGGCCGTCACCACCGGCGGTTCACCGCATCCCGCGACGGCACCTCATCGCCCGACGAGCCGGAGCGCACGCCCGGGTCGTTAGGGGTGCCGATACGGTGTCCGTATGACCGGCGACGACATCCTTCTCATTGAGACCACCGACCGCGTCCGCACGGTGACGCTGAATCGGCCCAACTCGCGCAACGCGCTGTCGAGCGCGCTGCGCAGCCGTTTCTTCAGCGCGCTGCGCGACGCGGACGCCGACGACGGCGTCGACGTCATCATCGTCACCGGCGCCGACCCGGTGTTCTGCGCGGGGCTGGACCTCAAGGAGCTCGGGGACACCACCGAACTGCCCGACATTTCCCCCAAGTGGCCGCCCATGACCAAGCCCGTCATCGGCGCGATCAACGGCGCTGCGGTGACCGGCGGACTCGAACTCGCGCTGTACTGCGACATCCTGATCGCCTCCGACAACGCCCGCTTCGCCGACACCCACGCCCGGGTCGGGCTGCTGCCGACGTGGGGCCTGAGCGTGCGGCTGCCGCAGAAGGTCGGCGTCGGAATGGCCCGGCGGATGAGCCTCACCGGGGATTACCTGTCCGCTGAGGACGCGCTGCGAGCCGGCTTGGTGACCCAGGTCGTCGCCCACGATGAGCTGCTCCCCACCGCGCGGGCGGTGGCCGCCTCGATCGTCGGCAACAACCAGAAGGCCGTGCGCGCCCTGCTGGCGTCGTATCACCGCATCGACGAGGACCAGACCGGCTCGGGTCTGTGGATCGAGGCGATGTCGGCACGGAAGTGGATGGCGGCGACGTCCGGTGACGACATCGCCGCCAGCCGCGCCTCGGTGATCGAACGTGGTCGCAGCCAGGTGAAATAGCTTCTCGCTACACCGCTTTCGCGGCGGCGATGAGGCTCTGCCATTTGGCCAGCGTGCCGGCGTCCTTGGCGATGATGTTGCCTGCCTGCAGTTGACTGAGCGTCACGCCGGCCAGTGTGTACGTGTGGTTGTTGCCGACGACGGAGATCACCACCGAACCGCCCTTCTCGGTGACGTCGAACTCGCTGGGCTGCATCCAGACGAAGTCCAGGGTGTCTTTTGCCGGGTTGAAACTCAGCACAGGGTCGCTGCCCCAGCCCCACGTGATCGTCGTGGTGGTGCCGCCGGTCACCGGGGTCACGCCGCCGGTTCCACCGGTGCCTCCGGTTCCACCGGCGCCTCCGGCGTTGCTGTAGTCGACGACGTTGATCGTGCCGTAATCGTTGAACACCGTGCTGAATGCGCCCTGCGGGTCACTCAATCCGGAGGCCCCGGTGCTCGCCTGCCCCAGTGTCCCCGGGGTGTCGCGGAGAACCTGCCACATCGACAGCATGCCGATCCCGTTGGCGCGGGCGAAGTCCTCGAGCGCCTGCGCGTCGGCCACCGTGAACACCTCGGTGAGGACGTCGTTGACGCCGAGCATCGGAGTTACACCGATCTGGCTGTAGCCGAAACTCTGTCCGTACTTGCCGTACAGCGCTGTCAGCTGCGTGTAGGTCGATTGGGCTGATTGAATTGCATACGCGCCCATGGTCTTTGCGCCCGCACCGCTGGTGGGGGCGGCGGACTCGCCGTAGTCCATCGCCATTACGTTCACGCCGTCGAGTGTGACGCCGGCCTTGACTGCGGCGTCCACGACGTTGAGGCCGTCGGCGGTCAGCCCGGTCGGCAAAACCGGCAGCGTGTACCAGATGTGCACGTCCGGCTTCTGCTTCTGCAGCAGTGCGAGCGCTTGGCTATTGAGCGCAACCGACGCCGGGTCGGCGACGGCGGCACCTTCGATGTCGAAGTCGATGTGAGTGACGCCGTAGGTGTCGATCACCGCGGCATAGGCGTTGGCCAGCTCCTGGGCGCTGCGACCCTTGGCCGCGTACGCCTGGGCGAGGCTGGTGCCCGACGCACCGCCGAACGAGATCATCACGTCGCCGCCGGCCGCCTTGAACGTGGCGATCGAGGTGTTGATGGCGACGGCCTGTTCGTTGGTCGAACTCGGTTCCAGCGCAGCCAATCCCGCCCAGGCGAGGTTGCCGTTCTGGTCGGCTTGCATGAAGCCGAGAGTCACCAGCGAGGTGCCGTAGGTCTTCGACAGCGCGAGCAGGTTCGGCACCGGGTAGGCGCCCATGTCGACGTAGGGCGCGAAGAAGCTCGTCCCCCACTGCGCGGTTCCGCCCGGTGTGGTCGCGGTGTCGTCGTTGGTGATCGTGCCGACCGCGGAGCCGTCGGCGATGGTGGCGCCGGACGCGTTCGACAGCGTGACGGTGAACGTCTCGGTCGGCTCGACCGTCGTATCCCCCAGCACGCCGACGTTGATCACCTGCGAGGTCACGCCGGGCGCGAACGTGACCGTGCCGGAGCCGGCCGTGTAGTCCTGCCCGGCGGTCGCGGTGCCGTTGGCCGTCGTGTAGTTCAGCGTGACCGTTGTGGTCGAGGCTGTGGACAGCGTCACGGTGAACCCCATCGAGGTGCTGCCGCTGTTGCCCTCGGCCACAGTGGCGTCGGCGATCGAGATGCTCGGCAGCACCGGTGCGGTGTCGTCGTTGGTGATGGCGCCCGTGGCGGTGGCTCGACCGAGGGTCGCACCCGACGGATTCGAGAGCGTGACGGTGAACGTTTCGGTGGGTTCGACCGTGGTGTCGCCGAGCACGCCGATATTCACCACCTGCGAAACCTGCCCTGCGGCAAACGTCACGGTGCCGGAGCCGGCTGTGTAATCCTGGCCGGCGGTGGCCGAGCCGTTGGCGGTCGTGTAGTTCACCGTCACCGGTTTGGTGCTTGCCTTGGACAACGTGATCGTGAACGCGGCGTTCGTGGTGCCGCTGTTGCCTTCGGCGACCGTCGTGTCAGCGACCGACACACTGGGAAGCGCGGTCTGCGCACCGCTGATCAGCGACTGCCACTTCGTCACGGTGCCCGCGTCCTTGGCAACGATTTTGGTCATCGAGAGCTGACTCAGGCTGACGCCCTGCAGCGTGTAGGAGTGGTTGTTGTCGACGACCCCGATCACCACGGATCCGGACTTCTCGACGACGGTGAACTGGCTCGGCTGCATCCAGCCGAAATCGAGCTTGTCGGTGGCCGGGTCGAAGGCCAGCACCGGGTTCGAGCCCCACGCCCAGGTGACCGTGGTGGTCGTGCCGGTGGTGGCGGCGGACAGGCTGCGGGTGGCCGGAGCGGCCGTCCACGCCCTCACCTGGTTGACCACCGACTCGATGTCGCGCCTGATCAGCGCCAGCGCACCGGTCAGCAGTTGAATCGGGGCCGGCGGCAGGCCGGTGCCCGGCCTCAGACCGAAGATCGAGAGGAATCCCGACACGATGCTCGGTGGGCGAATCGCGGAGGCCGCGGCGTGCCGCGCCGGGGCAACGAGCGCCGCCGGTACGGACACAGTGGCGGCGGCTGGCAAATCCTGCTCGGTTGCAGGCGCTACGGCGGCGGCAGGGTTCTGCACGTCGAGATCCGTCCGATCACCGGCCTGCACCTTCACCGTGGGCGTTGCGCCTAACGGGGTGGTCACCGACGCGTCCGACCGAGCCGCGGCACTGGGCCGCGTTGCCGACGGTCGGCCGTTCGACTTCTTCTGCGGGCTGCCGGCTCCGAGGGGCTGCTGCGCCGCACGCCGGGACGAGCCGACAGAGCGCGGCCCTGATCGGTCCGAATCAGCGGAGTCTGACGAACCGGTCGATTTTGACGACGTCGAGGAGTGCGCGGTAGAACCGGAGTCCGGGCCTTCAGCTACGGCAACTCCGGGGTTGCTGGCAACTGCCACACCCAGGCCCATGGCGAACGCTGCGGAACCGATGCGAAATCCAAAGTTGGTCGAACTCATGGAGCCCCCGTCACGAATCGATGTACCAGCAACGTCATTAATAGCCCACCGGCGACCCACGGGGAAGTAACTCAGCAAAAATCGATACATAGCCACGCAACATATTTGACGGGCTATTCATTTACGCTTGCCCACATGAATGAGGCGCACGAGGTCTGCGGCAGTGACGAATGGCGCACGATCATGCGGGAGCAGATCCTGCCGTGGGTCCTCGGTGACGCCGACCTCGGCGATGACGTCCTGGAAGTGGGGCCGGGCTTCGGCGCGGCCACCGACGTGTTGAGCCGGACTGTGCCACAGGTGACGTGCGTCGAGATCGATGAGCGGCTCGCGACGATGCTCGGCGAGCGGTTCGCCGGGGTGCCGTCGGTCCGGATCGTGCGCGGCGACGCGACCGCACTGGAGTTTCCCGACGCCCGGTTCTCGGGTGCGGCGTGTTTCACGATGCTGCACCACGTTCCGACCCCCGAGCTGCAGGACCGACTGCTCGCCGAGGTGGCTCGGGTGTTGCGGCCGGGTGCCGTGCTGGTGGCCAGCGACGGCATCGGTGACGACGACATGGCTGCCGCACACGTCGGCGACACCTACAACCCGATCGATCCGGCCGGCCTCGCGGACAGATTGACCGCAGCTGGATTCGAGCGAATCGACGTGCGCACCAACGACTTCGGCTGGGCGGCGATCGCCCACCGCTAGTTGGTGCCGGGCACCAGCCAGCGCCCGGAGAACGCCCGCCATCCGACGAACACCAGTCGCAGCACCATGAACGTGCTCAGACCCGACCAGATACCGAGCAACCCCCAACCGAACGCCAGCGACAACCAGATCAGCGGCAGGAAACCGACCAGGGCGCTGACCAACGTCGCGGTCCGCATGAACGCGGCGTCGCCGGCGCCCAGCAGCACTCCGTCGAGCGCGAACACGACTCCGGCGATGGGTAATTGGGCCACCATGAACCACCACGGCACCCCGATCTTGGCGAGCACCGACCGATCGTCGGTGAACAGCGATGGCAGCACCGATGCGCCGGCGGCGAACACGAACGCCAGCACCGCGGCGGCGATCGCGGAGAACACCGTCACCCGCAATGCGACCGACTTCGCGTGCTCCGTCCGGCCCGCGCCCAGCGCGGCGCCGACCAGCGACTGCGCGGCGATCGCCAGCGAATCCAGCACCAGCGCAAGGAAATTCCACAGCTGCAACACGACCTGGTGTGCGGCGACCGCCGCCGCACCGAACCGGGCGGCCACCGCGGCGGCGGACACGAAACAGGCCTGGAAGGCCAGGGTTCGCAGCACCAGATCCCGGCCCATCACCACCTGCGCGCGCAGCACCGAGGTATCGAGTCGCAGCGACACCTTCTCGGCGAGCAGCGCCCAGCAGAAGAGAACCGCGGCCAGCCACTGCCCCACCAGGTTGGCGATCGCCGAGCCCGCGAGTTCCAGCCGCGGCAGACCCAGCCACCCATAGACGAGCAGCGGGCAGAGCACCGCGGAGACACCGAAACCCACCAGCACGTAGCGCAGCGGGCGCATGGTGTCCTGCACACCGCGCATCCAGCCGTTGCCTGCCGCGGAGATGAGGATGGCCGGCACACCGAAAATCGCGATCCGCACCCACGGCAACGCGGCGCCGGCGATGTCGCCGCCACCGGACTTCGTGCCCGCGATCGCCGACACGATGGGAACCGCAGCCAACTGCACTGCGGCCACGATCGCGACGCCCATCCCCAGCGCCAGCCAGGTGGCTTGCACCCCTTCGCCGACGGCGGCGGCCCGGTCACCCGCGCCGTAGAAGCGCGCCGAGCGAGCCGTCGTCCCGTACGACAGGAAGGTGAGCTGCGCGCTGACGACCGACAGGATCAGGCCGCCGATCGCCAGGCCGGCCAGGCTCAGCGCCCCGAGCCTGCCGACGATCGCGATGTCGAACAGGAGATAGATCGGTTCGGCAGCAAGGACACCCAGCGCGGGCAGCGCCAGCGCCGCGATCCGCAGGCTGGTTACCGGGCCTACGTCGTCGGCCGAGTCAGTCACCGAATTTCACCTTTTGCAGCCAAAGTGCGAGTAGATCGCGACCAAACGTGAAAGTCGATTGGGGGGGACGCCAACTCAGCCAAGGGCGGCGGTCAGCTGCGCCACCACGTCGTCGATCGGTCCAACGGCGGAGTACCCGGCGGCCAACGTGTGCCCGCCGCCGCCGAAACCACTGGCGACCGCAGCCAGGTCATAGCTCTTGGCCCGCATCGACACCGACCAATGCCCGGGCTCGATTTCCTTGAAGACCGCAGCGACCTCGGCTTCGTGCGTGGTGCGGACGATGTCCACGATGCTCTCGACCTCTTCGGAGCGGTTCCCCATCCACTCCTCGTGGGCGACCACCGCGTAGACCAGCCCGCGCCCGCCTGCCGCCTCGAGCACCAGCTGGGCGCGGGACAGAACACGCGACAGCAAGGGCAGCCACACGAACGGATGCGTGTCGAACAGCTCACGGCTGATCGCGGCGTTGTCCACGCCGAGCTCGACCAGGCGGGCGGCAAGCCGCAACGCGCCCGGCGATGCCCACCGGAACGAACCGGTGTCGGTGGTCAATCCCGCGTACAGGCACGATGCGACGTCGCGGTCGATCTCCTTGCCCCACGCATCGAGCAACTCGGCTACCACCATGGTGGTCGAATCCGCTTTCGGATCAACAAGATTCACGCTGCCGAACAGGGTGTTCGACTTGTGGTGGTCGATGACGAGCACCGCGCAGCCGAGCTGGGTGAACTCCGAGAGCGCGCCGAGGCGGTTCACGCTCGGGGCGTCGACGGTCACCACCAGGTCGACGTCACGACGCATGTCACCCGGGGCCACCAGCAGGTGTCCGCCGGGCAGCATGCGCAGCGATTCCGGCAGCGTCGACGGCGTCGCGAAACTCACTTCGACATCGACACCGTCACGCTCGAGGATCAACGCCAGGGCCAGCCCGGCTCCCACGCTGTCAGCGTCGGGGTGGACGTGGCAGATGACGCTCACCGCGCCTGCGCCACGCAGGACCTCGACGGCGCCATGCGCGTCCACCCGCCGTGAAGGGCGGGTGATCTCAGTCGTCGAGTCGATCGCGGTCACCGGCGTCCTGGTCGTCCTGGTCGTCCTGCGAAGAAGATGTTCCCTCTTCTCCTACCACACGGTACGGCTGCGCGTCTCCTGCAGGAGTGGCCCCGGCCCGAATCCGGGCCACATCGGCGTCGGCAGCCCGCGCCTTGGCGAGCAGCTCCTCCATCTTCTGCGCGGTGTCGGGCACCTTGTCCAGAACGAAGGACAGGGTCGGAGTGAACCGCACACCGGTGCCCGCACCGACCTTGGTACGCAGCGCACCTTTGGCGCGCTCGAGCGCCGCGGCCGCACCGGCATAGTCCGGCTCGTCATCGAGGGTCTTGCCGCGCACCGTGTAGTACACGGTGGCGTCGTGAAGGTCACCGGTCACCTTGGTGTCGGTGACCGTCACGAACGCCAGCGGCGGATCCTTGATCTCGAACTCGATCGCCGAGGCGACGATGGTGGCGATGCGCTTGGAGAGCCTGCGGGCCCTGCCAACATCAACCACTAGACGCGCTCCTTCTCGACCAGCTCGTAGGTCTCGATGACGTCGCCTTCCTTGATGTCGGAGTACGTCAGCGTCAGACCGCATTCGTAACCCTCGCGCACCTCGGTGGCGTCGTCCTTCTCCCGCTTGAGCGAGGAGACCGTGAGGTTCTCGGCGATGACGACATTGTCACGCAGCAACCGCGCCTTGGCGTTGCGCCGCATGATCCCGGACTGCACCAGGCAGCCGGCGATGTTGCCGACCTTCGACGACCGGAAGATCGCGCGGATCTCGGCGCGGCCGAGTTCCTTCTCCTCGTAGATCGGCTTGAGCATGCCCTTGAGCGCGCTCTGGATCTCGTCGATCGCCTGGTAGATCACCGAGTAGTACCGGATCTCCACACCCTCGCGGTTGGCCAGTTCGGTGGCCTTGCCCTCGGCGCGCACGTTGAAGCCGATGATGATCGCATCCGAGGCCGACGCCAGGTTGACGTTGGTCTCGGTGACGCCACCGACACCGCGGTCGATGACGCGCAACTCCACCTCGTCGTCGATCTCGATGCCCAGCAAGGCTTCCTCGAGCGCCTCGACGGTGCCCGAGTTGTCGCCCTTGAGGATCAGGTTCAGCTGGCTGGTTTCCTTCAGTGCCGAATCCAGGTCTTCCAGGCTGATCCGCTTGCGGGTGCGGGCGGCCAGTGCGTTGCGCTTGCGCGCGCTGCGCCGGTCGGCGATCTGGCGGGCGATGCGGTCCTCGTCGACAACCAGGAAGTTGTCGCCGGCACCCGGCACCGACGTGAAGCCGATGACCTGCACCGGACGTGACGGCAACGCCTCGGTGACGTCCTCGCCGTGCTCGTCGACCATCCGGCGAACCCGGCCATAGGCGTCGCCTGCGACCACGGAGTCGCCGACCCGCAGCGTGCCGCGCTGGATCAGCACGGTCGCCACCGGGCCGCGGCCGCGGTCCAGGTGCGCCTCGATCGCCACACCCTGGGCTTCCATATCGGGGTTGGCCCGCAGGTCCAGTGCCGCGTCGGCGGTCAGCAGCACCGCTTCTTCCAGCGCCTGGATGTTGGTGCCGTTCTTGGCCGAGATGTCGACGAACATGGTGTCGCCACCGAAGTCCTCGGCAACCAGGTTGTACTCGGTGAGCTGCGCCCGGATCTTCTGCGGATCGGCGCCCTCCTTGTCGATCTTGTTGACCGCGACCACGATCGGCACGTCAGCGGCCTGCGCGTGGTTGATGGCCTCCACCGTCTGCGGCATGACGCCGTCGTCGGCGGCGACCACCAGGATCGCGATATCGGTGGCCTTCGCACCGCGGGCGCGCATGGCGGTGAACGCCTCGTGACCCGGGGTGTCGATGAAGGTGATCGGGCGCTCGACACCGTCGTGCTCGACGGTCACCTGGTAGGCGCCGATGTGCTGGGTGATGCCGCCGGCCTCGCCCTCGCGGACGCTGGCCTTGCGGATGGTGTCCAGCAGTCGGGTCTTGCCGTGGTCGACGTGACCCATGACGGTGACCACCGGCGGGCGGACCTCCAGGTCGCCCTCGTCGCCTTCGTCCTCCCCGTAGGTGAGGTCGAACGACTCCAGCAGCTCACGGTCTTCGTCTTCCGGCGACACGACCTGCACGACGTAGTTCATCTCGCTGCCGAGCAGCTCGAGGGTCTCGTCGCCGACCGACTGGGTCGCGGTCACCATCTCGCCGAGGTTGAACAACGCCTGGACCAATGCGGCCGGGTTGGCGTCGATCTTCTCGGCGAAGTCGCTCAGCGACGCGCCGCGGGCCAGCCGGATGGTCTCGCCGTTGCCGTGCGGCAACCGCACGCCACCGACGACCGGAGCCTGCATGCTTTCGTACTCAGCGCGTTTTGCCCGCTTCGACTTGCGACCACGACGCGGGGCACCGCCGGGACGGCCGAACGCACCGGCCGCGCCACCGCGCTGACCGGGACGACCACCGCCACCACCGCCACCGGGACGGCCACGGAAACCGCCGGCGGCAGCTCCGCCGGCACCACCACCGCCACCGGGACCGCCGGTGCGGTAGTTACCGCCGCCACCGCCACCGGGACGGCCGCCGCCACCGGGGCCTCCGCCGGGGCGGGGACCGCCACCGGGCCGCGGGGCACCGGGCCGGCCGGGCGCGCCGGGGCGGGCGCCGGGCGGACGAGGAGGCATGTTGCCGGGTGTGGCTCCACCCGGACGCGGCGCGCCGGGACGCGGGCCACCGGCACCGGGCCCGGGACGCGGACCCTGGGGACGCGGCGCGGGACGCTCGACCGGCTGAGCCGAGGAGAACGGGTTGTTGCCGACACGCGGCGGCCGGGGCATGCCCGGCTTCGGTGCGGCCGGTCCCGGACGGGGACCGGGCGTCGGCCCGGGGCTGGCGGGCGCGGGTGCCGCGGGTGCGGCGGGGGCCGCCGAGGCCGCGGGTGCAGCCGGAGCTGCAGGCGCGGGCGGCGCCGGAGTCGGCGCAGCCGGGGCGGGAGCCGGTGCCGGGGCGGCCGGCTTGGGGGCGGGCGCCGTGGGCCGCGGGGCCGTGACAGCGCCATCGGAGACGGGCGCGGGCTTGGGTGCCGGCGCTCCGTTTCCGGCCGCGCCGGCCGGTGCGGCTTTCGCCGGGGCCTTGTCGGGCTTGCCGCCGCCGAACGATTCCCTCAGCCGGCGTGCGACGGGGGCTTCCACCGTCGACGACGCGGATTTGACGAATTCGCCCTGATCGCTCAGTCGGGCGAGAACTTCCTTGCTGGTGACACCGAGTTCCTTGGCCAACTCGTGTACGCGGGCCTTACCTGCCACTACATCTCCTACTCAAGAGGCGACAGCGGTGGTAGGCCGCGCCTCGGGTTTAGCTACGACGCATGGTCATCGTCGGGACTTCACGGTGTGCTCATGTTCTTCGCTGCCTGTTCTCTTGCCGGGCTGGTCTGGCCCGTCGATTTCTCGACGTACTCGACCACCGCGGATGTATCCGGTGAACCGGTGATGCGCAACGCTCGCCCGAAAGCTCGCCGTCGGAACGCTGCCTGCAGGCACCGGTCGTCGGGGTGCAGCCACGCACCCCGCCCCGGGAGGTTACCTGCCTGGTCAACGGTTAGGGCGCAATGGCCGTTCCCGTTCGACACAGCCACCACTCGGAGGAGATCGACGGCCAACTCTCGCTTCCGGCACCCGACACATGTCCGCACCGGACCTTCGGTACGTCGATGCGGTCGCTCGGGAGTCGGAGTCTCGCGCTGGATCACGGCATAGTCTACCGTCATCGCGGCACCGCCCAGAACCACCCTTGGCTGCGCGACGCCGGTCCGGCCGTCAGCCTGCTTTCTCCTGATAGCGCGAATATCCGTCGCGCCCGACCACGCCCGCATGGTCGGCGGGCAAGGCCCCCGCCCGCGCTCCCAGGTCCCTCGCCTGGTCGAGGTTGATGTAGATCCCGGCCCCCTGACGTCCCGTGGCGACAATCCCCTCGCCGAACCGGCGAAGCGCTGTGTCGAGTTCGTCGAACAGGTGGGCGGCGGCGTCGAAGTTGGCGTATGCGTCGGCGGCCATCTCGGATCCGAGGAACTCGAATGAACCGCCGTTGAGCAGGATCGACATGTCCTTCGATGCGGTGGATCGGACATCGAACGTCTCACCGGACGGCACGGCGTACTCCAGGCCGATGACGCCGGAGGGACAGTTCAGCGTTTTCCACTCGCCGTAGTTGTTGAACCGGTGCGCCCGCACGCCCGCGTCGTGGGTGTACAGCCACTGGTAGCCACGCCAGGTCGGCGGCGCGTCAGGCAGTCGCACCACACCGACGACAAGGTCGCGCCGTCCCGAGGCCTGCGCGATCGCGGCGGACAGCTCGGTCAGTCCCAGGCTGGCGGCCAGGTCATCGGGTCGCCCGGTCCAGATGATCCGCCCGCAGGACACAACGTGCTCTCCGCCGGGCCCCGACACGGTGACGGTGAATCGTCCGCCACAAGATCTGCTGATGGCGGCCACCGCGGAGTCGAACAGCCAGTCGACTTTTCGTCCCAGCGATGCGGCCAGGCGCGACCACAGGACTCCCGCGCCGCCGTGCGGGTAGATGAATCTGTCGGTCGGCTCATCGGGGCGGGTGGAGTCCCGCAGCCGCGGCAACGCGGTGGCCAGTACCGAGGCGAGTCGCGGCGAGAGAATCCGCTGAGACGCCCACGCCGCCGGAATGTTCTTCGGGTCGATGCCGAACACCTTCCGGGCGTGCGGGGCCATGAATTTCTCCGACAGGTACGGCCCGTACCGGTTCTTGACCCAGTCATCGAGCGTGTCGTCGGCGCGGCCGGTCGGCGCCGTCAGCTTCCAGGCGATGAGCGAAGCGGCGCCGCGGGCACGGACGGACAACGGCGCCGAATGACGGAACTGCTGCCAGTCGAACGGATAGCTGACCACGTAGCCTTCCCGCAGGATTCCGCTGTGCCGGTCGATATCCGACATCGGGATACCGCCGAGCCGCTCGGCGAAGTCGAGCCACACCCGGCGCTGCTCCGGCGTCGCAGAGAGCAGCCGGTGACCGCCGAGGTCGACGTCATGCCCGGCCACCGTCGCCGGACGGGCCAACCCGCCCACAAAGCCGGTTCGCTCCACTATCGCTACCGAAGAGCCGGCCGCCACACACGCATCAGCCGCCGTCAGCCCGGTCGGGCCCGCTCCGACGACGAGCACGTCGACGGACTGCGCAGCGCCGAGTTCTGCCAACGAATTCCCCCCTAATTGACGATGGTGTACCCATCTAATTGACGATGGTGTACCCACCGATGGCCGATGCGGCTACATCAGCGGCTCAGCGCTCGGTTCTCGTCAGTGCTCCACGTCGTGCGACGCGGCAGGGTGCGGGTCTGCTTCCGGCGCCGCGGCGTCGCTGCGGATGTCGATGCGCCACCCGGTCAGTCGGGCGGCCAGGCGGGCGTTCTGCCCTTCCTTGCCGATCGCCAGCGACAGCTGGAAGTCGGGCACCACCACGCGCGCGGCGCGGGTGTTCGCGTCGATGACGGAGACGGAGACAACCTTCGCCGGTGACAGCGCGTTGGCGACGAACCGCGCCGGATCCTCGTCGAAGTCGATGATGTCGATCTTCTCGCCGGACAGCTCGCTCATCACGTTGCGCACCCGCTGGCCCATCGGGCCGATGCAGGCGCCCTTGGCGTTGAGTCCCGGAACCTTCGAGTGGACCGCGATCTTGGACCGATGTCCGGCCTCCCGGGCCACCGCGACGATCTCCACGGAGTTATCGGCGATCTCGGGCACCTCCAGCGAGAACAGCTTGCGAACGAGATTGGGGTGTGTGCGCGACAGCGTGATCAGCGGTTCGCGCGCACCGCGGCTGACTCCGACGACGTAGCAGCGCAACCGGTCGCCGTGCTCGTAGGCCTCCCCGGGCACCTGCTCGGCAGCCGGGATGACACCTTCGGCGCCCTTGGTTTCACTGCCCAGCCGCACGACGACCAGGCCGCGTGCGTTGGCGCGGGCGTCGCGCTGGATGACGCCGGCGACGATGTCGCCCTCGCGGGCGGAGAACTCCCCGTAGCTGCGCTCGTTTTCGGCGTCGCGGAATCGCTGCAGCATGACCTGGCGGGCCGTCGTCGCCGCGACCCGGCCGAATCCCTCTGGCGTGTCGTCCCATTCGCTGATCAGGTTGCCGTCTTCGTCGGTCTCGCGCGCAATCACCTGCACCGCACCGCTTTTGCGGTCGATCTCGATGCGAGCATCGGGCTGATGCCCCTCGGTGTGCCGGTACGCGGTCAGCAACGCCGTCTTGATGGTGTCGAGCAACTCGTCGACCGAGATACCGCGATCGATTTCGATCGCATGCAGGGCGTTCATGTCGATGTTCATGCTTCGGCCTCCGTTCCGGCTGCTCCCGCAAGTTCGAGCTCGCGTGGCTTTGGTGGTGAAAACTCAACCTGGACAACAGCTTTGACGATGTCTGCGAGTGGAATCCGGCGCACGGTCCAATCGTTGCGTTCGCGCACCACCAGGTCGACGGCGTCGTCAGACACCATGCCCAATCGGGCGGTGAGAGTGGTTCCGTCAGCAAGCTCGGCGTCGACCAAGCGGGCGTGCGCGCGACGGAAATGCTTCTCCGTGGTCAACGGTCGGTCCACCCCCGGCGAGGTGACTTCGAGAACGTAGGCGTCATCGCCGCTGATCAGGTCATCCAGCAGTACCGAGGCGGAGCGCGAGAGCGCGGCGACGGTGTCCAGGTCCAGTGGCTTGTCGCCGTCGGCGATGACGGTGATGCGCGGCGGCTGCGGGCGGCTGTCGATCACGACGTCTTCGATTTCGTATCCGGCGCGCACGAACTCACCAGCGAGTAGCTCGATCACCTGCTTCTGGGTTGGTAGCCCCGTAGAACGGCCAGCCACGGCGAGCTCCTCATCTTGAGTTGTCCTGATCAGCTGCGTCGAATGCAGGGCTCTCGAGAGAGCCAGCCCTCCACGATACGCCAGCACCGGGCGCCGCAATGGCAGGATGTTGGCGTGCTGAGCCGAGATCCCCGCCCATTCGGTGGGATATCCCGACGACGAGTTCTCATCGACGGCGGCCGCGGGTTGGCGCTGCTCGCCGCGGTGGGCGCGGCGGCGACCGGCTGCGGAAACCCTGCGCCACCCGAGCCCGACCCGCTGGAGCAGCAGGTCGAGCTGGCCCGCCATGACAGCGAACTGGCGGCCGCCGCGGCCAAGACCGCTCCCCCCGCGCTGGCGCCGGCATTGACCGAGCTGGCGGCCGAGCGGGGGAAGCACGCCACAGTGCTGGCCGCCGAGGTCGCGCGGCTCTCCGGCAAACCGGCATCGACGACGAGCTCCACCGCTGCGTCCACAACGGCGGCGGCCGGCGCCCCGGCACCTACGGTGGCCGACGTGGTCGCCGCGCTGCGCAGCTCGGCGGACAGCGCCACGTCCCTGGCGCCCACCCTGTCCGGGTACCGGGCCGGGCTGATCGGCTCGATCGCCGCGTCGTGTGTCGCCGGATACACGGTGGCGCTTGCCGCCGGAAAGGCCGGGCAATGACATCACCGACATCACCGACATCTCCGACTCCGTCGACCACGCGAAATCCCGACCGGCCGTCGGAGCCCGCCGCGGCGGCGCTGTTCGACGCGGTGGCCACCGAGCACGCGACGATCTACGGATACGGCATCGTCTCGGCCCATAGCTCTCCGGACGAGAACGATCTGGTCTCCGAAGCGATGGCGCAGCACCGCGAGCGACGCGAAGCCGCCATCGCGTTGCTGACCGGCCGCTCGGCCAAGGCGCCGGTGCCCGCCGCCGGCTATCAGCTGCCGATGGCGGTGAACACTCCAACCGACGCGGGCAACCTCGCGATCCGCATGGAGGACGACTGCGCGACGGCCTGGCGTGCGGTGATCGAACAGGCGACGACCGATCAGGACCGCGCCTTCGGTGTCAGCGCGCTGACCGAGACGGCGGTTCTGACCGCACGCTGGAAGCAGGTGCTGGGCATTCGCCCGCTGACCGAGGCGTTCCCCGGCGGCACCGAGTAGCTAGGCGGTGAGTGCGGCCGCTATGTCTGTGACGGCACCGTCGGCCGCGACCTCGCGCTTCTCCCCGGTGAACCGGTTGCGCAGTTCGACCACCCCGTCGGCCCAGCCACGCCCGACCACGACGATCCACGGCACACCGAGCAGCTCGGCATCCTTGAACTTCACCCCCGGCGAGGCCGTGCGGTCATCGAGCAGAACCTCCAGGCCCAGGCGGTCCAGGTCGCGGGCCAGTTCCTCGGCGCCGGCGCGGGCCTGCGCATCCTTGTTGGCGATCACCACGTGCACGTCGAACGGTGACACCGACGCCGGCCAGCGCAGCCCGAGCTCGTCGTGCTGCTGCTCGGCGATCACCGCGACCAGCCGGGACACCCCGACCCCGTAGGAACCCATCGTCAGCCGCACCGGCTTGCCGTCCTCGCCGAGCACATCCGCGGCGAAGGCATCGGTGTACTTGCGGCCCAGCTGGAAGATGTGACCGATCTCGATCCCCCGCGCCGACACCAGCGGTCCGGCGCCGTCGGGAGACAGGTCGCCGTCACGCACCTCGGCTGCCTCGATGGTGCCGTCGGCGACGAAATCCCGGCCGGCGACCAAACCGACGACGTGCTTGCCGGTTTCGTCGGCACCGGTGATCCAGGACGTCCCGTCCACCACCCGCGGATCCACCAGATAGCGAACTCCGTTGGCCAGCAATCCTTTCGGGCCGATGTACCCCTTCTTCAAGAACGGGTACCTGGCGAAGTCGGCGTCGTCGAGCAGCGCATATTCGGCGGGCTCCAGCGCGGCACCGAGGCGTTTGTCGTCGACCTCCCGGTCACCGGGCACGCCGATGGCCAGCAGTTCCCAGTCACCGCCGGGCACCCGGACCTTGAGCAGCACGTTCTTGAGGGTGTCGGCAGCGGTGATCTCCCGGCCCAGGCCGGCGGAGTTCGCCCACTCGACCAGGGTGGCGATGGTCGGAGTGTCGCCGGTGTCGTGCACGGTCGGCTCCGGCAGACCATCGAACGGCATTGCCTCCGGGACGGCGGTGACCACCGCCTCGACGTTGGCCGCGTACCCGGATTCCACGCACCTCACGAAGGTGTCCTCGCCGATCTCGCTTTCGGCCAGGAATTCCTCGGAGGCCGAACCGCCCATCGCACCGGACACCGCCGAGACGATCACATAGCGAATTGCCATGCGCTTGAACATGTTCTGATAAGCCTCGCGGTGCGCGTGGTACGCGGTCTTGAGGCCGTCGTCGTCGACGTCGAACGAGTACGAGTCCTTCATGATGAACTCGCGCCCGCGCAGAATCCCGGCCCGCGGCCGCGCCTCGTCGCGGTACTTGGTCTGGATCTGGAACATCAGCAGCGGGAAGTCCTTGTAGGAGCTGTACTCCCCCTTCACCGTCAGGGTGAAGAACTCCTCGTGGGTGGGGCCCAGCATGTAGTCGTTGCCACGGCGATCCTTGAGCCGGAACACCCCGTCGCCGTATTCGGTCCAGCGGTTGGTGGTCTCGTAGGGCGCTTTCGGCAGCAGTGCCGGGAACAGGATCTCCTGGCCGCCGATCGCGACCATCTCTTCGCGCACGATCTTCTCGATCTTGCGCAGCACCCGCAGCCCCAACGGCAGCCAGGTGTACAGCCCCGGCGCCACCGGCCGGACATAACCGGCGCGGATCAACAGTTTGTGGCTGGGCACTTCGGCGTCGGCTGGATCGTCGCGCAGGGTGCGCAAGAACAGCTCGGACATGCGGGTGATCACGGTGGAACAGCCTAGCGATGAGCGCCTGCGCGAAAAGCCGAGGACTCCGGTAGCCCTCAGTCGCGCCCCTGCCAGGTGCAGATGCAGGCTTCGTTGCCCTCCGGATCGGCCAGCACCCAGAACGCGGGTGCCCGGCTATCGGACAGCAGTGTTCCGCCCGCCGCGATCGCGGCATCGATGCGCGTCGACGCCAGGTCATGCGGCACGTCGATGTCGAGGTGGACGCGGTTGCGCTGGGGCCGCGGCGCATCCATCTGTTGAAACCAGATCGCGGGACCGCGCCCGGCCGGGTCGACCAGACCGTCGGTCAGATCCGACGGCCCGCCCTCATCGACGTACCCGGTGACCGCCTGCCAGAAGGGTCGGACCGCGCCGATGTCCAGCGCGTCGATCGCGACCTCGAACGCCTGCACCGAGCTTGGCGTGAGCGGCACGCCGCGTTCCATCATGGCCGACGAAATCGATTGCGCTGCAGCGATATCCACATTTGTGACCGTCCCGGCGGCTGCCGACCGCAGCCGCACCACCACCCGGTCGGCCCTGATGTCGATGTTCACGTGGTCCTGCCCGTCGGCGCCGACGGCGACCAGCACCAGCGCGGCCACCTCACCAGCCTCCGTCAGCGACGACACCGTCGCCTCGGCGTAGATCGCACCGAGCACCAGCCGCCAGCCCAGGTCGGTGACCGCATCGGAAATTTCCTGGCGACTCGGTCGGTCCGGCGCACTCACGGAGGTCAGCCTAGCGATCTGGGCGGCCCGCGCCTCGGGGTGCATAATTTCCCGCGCGCGCCACCGCCGCGGCGTGTTCTGATGTGCGGGCACGCACGACGCGGGAGGTGCGCAGTGTTACCCGAAGTGTCCGACAGCCCCAGTGACGACTCCGGTCCACCCGCTGTCGTCGCCCGAGGGATCAGGGTGCGCGGACCATGGGGGCCGGTCTATGGTCCCGTCGATCTCGAGGTTCCGGCACGCGGCGTCAACGTCCTGGTGTGTCCGGCGGGATCGGGACGCACAGCGTTGCTGATGACGATCGCCGGGCGAATGGCACCCCAGTCCGGCGAGCTGACCGTCTTCGGCGACCACGACGTCCGAAGCATCTTCGCCAGATCCGCCCTCGCGGGTATCGACGAGCTCGACACTGTTCCCGAGTCGGTCACCGTCCGCGATCTGATCACTGAACAATTGCGGTGGGACGCACCGTGGTTTCGCCTCGTTCGCAGGGCCGACATGGCGGCGCTGACAGCCGTCTGCGGACCCGTGTTCGGGCCGCATCCGCTACCGCCCCTCGACGAGTACTTCGAAGAGCTCTCCGAGCTCGACCGGCTGTTGCTTCGTATCGCCCTGGCCAACACCAAGCGCCCGCCGTTGCTGGTCGTCGGCAACCTCGATTTCGTCACCCGCGACCTCAACCGGGACCTGCTCATCGAGCGGCTGATCGATCTGGGCCGTGAACAGACGATCGTCACCGCGACGGTCAACGGGGTGGCCGGCCACAACGTCCGGTCACAGATTCCGGTCGCCAACGCCGACCGGGCCGAATTGTCGGAATCCCAGAAAGGGACGGGTTGACCATGCTCGCCGGAATGTCACTGGGCACCGACCTCAAGCGATACTCCCGGGGCGTCCTGCCGCGCATCGCCCTGATCACCATCATCCTGATGCCACTGCTGTACGGCGCGATGTACCTGTGGGCGTTCTGGAATCCGTTCGCCGCGGTCAACAAGGTTCCCGCCGCCCTGGTCAACGAGGACAGTGGTGCCCAGGCCCAGGGCAAACCCCTGCGGGCCGGGGACCAGGTGGCCAAGGCGCTCAAGGATTCCGGCCAGCTGCAGCTGCACGAGACGTCGGCCGCCGACGCCGCCCGGGGGCTCGCTGACGGCAGCTATTACTTCACGATCACGATCCCGGCCGATTTCAGCGCCGACATCGCCTCACCCTCCGGCAATGAGCCGACCCCGGCCAGCCTGAGGTTCACCTTCAACGACGCCAACAATTACCTCGGCTCGATCATCGGTCAGAACGCCGCGCGGGAGGTCATCAATCAGGTCAACTCCAGTGTCGGCGAACAGACCGTCGGTACGGTGCTGACCGGGCTCACCGACGCCGGTGCCGGCCTCAAGGCCGCAGCCGACGGCGCCGACCGGCTGGCGTCCGGACTGGACACCGCCGATGCAGGGGCTCATCAACTCGCCGCCGGTTCGACCACCCTGGCCACCAGCATGGCCACCGCCCGCGATGGCGCAGCCCAATTAGTCACCGGCACAAAGCAATTGAATGCGGCAGTCACCACCGCGACGGATCCGCTGGTGCACGTGCTGGAGCGGGTCGACGGGCTGGGCCTGGATCCGGCCGAGGTCGGCGCGGTCGCCGAGCACCTCAGCGGGGCGGTGCGCTCGACCTCGGACCGGATAGCGGCATTGAACATCGACCAGAGGCAGGCCGCGGCCCTGGTCGATCAGGCGGTGGCCACGTTGTCGAACAACCCGGACCCCACGGTGCGCGACGTCGGGACAGTCCTCGCCGGCGCCCAGCGGCTGCTTCGGGCACAGGGTATCGATCCCGCGACCGACGACGGGCTCGCCCGGCTGCGCAACAGCGCCGCCCAGCTCGAAACCGAGTTGGGCGACCCCACCAGCAAGTTGCGGACCTTCCTCACCGCGGCGGTCGACGGAAGCCTGCGCGCCGATGTCCTGAAGTTGCGCAGCGGCGTCCAGCAGCTCGACTCCGGCACGCAACGGCTGAGCGCGGGGCTGGTGGCGCTGACCGACGGCAGCCGTCAGCTGGCGGCGGGAGCTCAGCGGCTGGCCGACGGCACCGGCCAGTTGCGTGACGGCAGTCAGGAGCTGGCCGGAAAGCTACGCGAAGGCTCGACGCAGGTGCCGTCGTGGACACCGCAGCAACGTCAGGTTGTCGCCAAAACCGTTGCCTCCCCGGTGAATCTGGACATGGAGACGCACAACCCGGCGGCCACGTTCGGCACCGGCTTCGCCCCGTTCTTCCTTCCGCTGGCGCTGTTCATCGGGGCGCTCATCATCTGGATGCTTCTGACGCCGTTGCAGTCCCGGCCGATCATCAACGGGCTCGGCGCGCTGCGGGTGGTGCTGGCGTCCTACTGGCCCGCTCTTCTCGTCGCGGTGAGCCAGGTGTTGGTGATGTACGTCGTGGTGCATTACGGCGTCGGGCTGAAGGCCCGCTATCCGCTGGCGACGGTGGCGTTCCTGATCCTGGTCATCGCCGCGTTCCTGGGCATCATCCAAGCGTTCAACGCCGTGTTCGGTGTGGCGGTCGGACGCGTCGTCACGCTGGCGTTCCTGATGCTGCAGCTGGTTTCGGCCGGTGGGATCTATCCGGTGGAGACCACTGCCAAACCCTTCCAGGTGATCCACCCGGCAGATCCGATGACCTACGCCGTCAATGGTTTACGCCAACTCATCAATGGTGGGATAGACCACCGATTGTGGATCGCGGTGGCAGTACTGTCCGGCGTCCTCGCCGCCTCGCTGGCGGCGACCTCGTGGGCTGCCCGGCGAAATCGGCAATACACGATGGAGCGGCTGCACCCACCCATCGAGGTGTGAGCGCGGCGGCCTCTAGGGTGGGTGGGTGACAACCGAATCGTCGCCTGCAGGTTCTGCCGGGTCTTCGCTGGCCGCCCAGACTTACGCCGGCCGGATGCCGTCGCACGTCGGTGACATGGCAGTCGAAACCCACGGCATCGCCCCCATCCCGCCGGGCAACCGGTACGGCGGCGCCCGCCGGCTGTTCACCGTCTGGTTCGCCCCGCAGGTGAACATGACGGTGGTGTTCACCGGCACGCTGGCCGTGGTGCTCGGATTGGGCTTCTGGCTGGGCCTATTGGCAATGGTGATCGGCACGGTGCTCGGTTCGCTGGCCGTCGCGTACCTGTCCACCTGGGGACCGCGCACCGGTACCGCGCAACTCCCCAACGCGCGCATGGCATTTGGCGGCACTGTCGGCGTGGTCGCGGTGATCCAGTGGCTGTCGTCGATCGCCTGGGACGGCCTGGTCGGCTTGTTCGGCGGTGAGGCGCTGGCCGAACTGCTGGGCATGCCGTTCTGGCTGGCGGTGGTGATCGTGCTGGCGGCCCAGGGCGCGGTCGGCGTCTTCGGCTACGAGGTGATCCACCGGGTGCAGGCGGTGATGACGGTCGTGCTGATCGTCACGTTCGCGGTGTTCGCGTGGAAGCTGATCAGCGGGCATCAGGTGATCTCACTGCCTACCCTGGGCGGCGCCGACCTGGCCGGTGCCTTCGCTCTGGAGGTCACCATCGCGCTGAGCCTGGCGATCTCGTGGGCCAGTTACGCCTCGGACTACAGCCGGTATCTGCCTGTCAGCACATCGCGCACGGCGGTGTTCGGCTACACCTTCGGCGGCCTGGCGGTGGCCTACATCGCCGTGCAGGCGATCGGGGTGGCCGCGGCAGGCACGCTCACCGATCAGACCGCGCAGGGTGTGCGCGACATCATGGGCGGCGGCGTGCTGGGCGCGGTGGCGCTGCTGGTGATCGCGCTGGGGTCGGTGGCCTCGAACGCGATGAACGACTACAGCGGGTCGCTGGCGCTGCAGACCGTCGGGGTGCGGGTGCGCAGGCCGGTGTCCGCGGTCGTGGTGGTGTTGATCGCGTTCGCGCTCATCATGTGGCTGCACTCGGGCGACCTGGCGTCACGCTTTCAGGGTGTGCTGCTGTTCGTCAGCTACTGGATCCCGGCGTTCGTGGCGATCGTGGCGATCGACTGGCGGTTCCGCAGCGCAGGCCGCGACGCGGTGAACCCGGCCGACGAGGTCACGCCCCGCACCGACGCCGTCGTCGCGCTGGCGGCGTTCTTCGTGGCGTTCGCGGCGGCGGTCCCGTTCATGCATACCAACCTGATCGTCGGCCCGGTGGCGACGGCCCTGCACGGCGCCGATCTGGCGTACTTCGTGAATTTCCTTGTCGCAGGCGCGGTTTACGGCGGCTATCGGGTGATTCGGGGGCGAGCGAAGCGACGGGGAATGATGTCGTCGCGCAGGTCCTAGAGCTCGCCGGCCTCGACGGCCTCCCGGGTGTGCTGGGCGGCGGCGATGTCGCGGGACGAGAACCCGATGCCCAGGGCGGCCACCCCTACCAGCACGGCGATGCCGGCCACCCACAGCAGCGAATAGGTGTACCCCTGGCCCAGCGCGTCGAGCTGGGCGGGTGTCATGTATTTGACCGGCCCCGTCGTCCCACCCAGATACAGCGTGCGCGACGTCTGCACGGCCTGGACGATCACCAGGACCAGCGGACCGCCGAGGTTGAACACCATCAGCGTGACCGACGAAACCGGACCGATCTCGCGCGGGCCGACGCCGGCCAGCGTGCACAGCGGCAGGATCACCGAGATGATCCCGATACCCAGACCGCCGACGACGATCGGGACGAACAGGTCGGGGAAATATGGGATCGACCGATTCAGCGTCGACCCGTAGAGCATGGCCGCCAGCACCAGCAGACCACCACCGAGGATCACCCACCGCGGAGCGATCCGCAGCGCAAGTTTGGTGGCCGCGACGTTGCCCACCACGAACGCCGCCGCAAACGGCATGAAGCAGATCCCGGCACGCAACGGCGAGTACCCGAGTACATCTTGAACGAGCAGACCGATCATCACGCTCAGCGTCAGCATCACGCCGCCGGCCATGAAGTACGCCGCGAAAGACGCAACGCGGCTGCGATTGTCGAAGATCGAGAACGGCACCAGCGGGTTGTCGGCGCCCCGCTCGACGATCAGGAACGAGATGAAGAACACCGCCGCCGCCACACCGGCGCCGATCACCCACGGATCGATCCAGCCGCGCGGCGGGCCCTGGGTGAAGACCAGCACGGCCGAGGTGCATGCCAGGGTGGCCAGCAGCGCGCCGGTGATGTCGAGCTTGAGCCTCTCGTGCCGGGTTTCCTCGAGCCGGGTCAGACCCACGACGATGATGAAGATGCCGATCGGCACGTTGACGAGGAAGGCCAGCCGCCAGGACAGGCCGGTCACCGCGCCGCCGGCGACGAGGCCGAGAACCGATCCCAGGCCCTGCATCGCGGCCGAGACGGCGAGTGCCTGATTGCGGGCGTGTCCGACGGCGTATGTGGTGGCGATCAGTGCCAGGCCGGTGGGGGCGGCCACCGCGGCGCCCATTCCCTGCACGGCGCGGGCCACGATCAGCGTCCACTGGTCGTTGGCCAGGCCGCAGGCCAGTGACGCGATCGTGAACACTCCGACGCCGGACATGAACGCGCGTTTGTGGCCGACGGCGTCGCCGACGCGGCCACCGAGCAGCAGCAAGCCGCCGAACGCCAGTACGTAGGCGGTGATCACCCAGCTCTTGGAGGCATCCGACAGGCCGAGTTCGGCCTGCATCCGCGGCAGCGCGACGATCACGATCGTGCCGTCCAGCGTGGACATCAGCTGCATACCGGTGATCGCGACGATCGCCAGCCCCAGCACTCTGGAGGAAAGCGGTCTGGTGGTCGGCTGACGACCACTCACACCAGACATGGGTCACAACCCTACTGGCCGCCGCGGCGGTCGTCGGTGAGCCCTCGCGGAGTTACAGCTCTCCCGCGTCGATCGCTTCCTTGACTTCCTGGGCGTGCGCGACCTGCGCAGCGGTGTAGCCGATGAACAGCGCGACCACGCCCACGATCACCGCGACGGCCGCGACCCACAGCAGGCCGTAGGTGTAGCCCTGGTCCAGGGCATGCAGCTGTGCGGGGTTCATCTTCTTCACCGGGCCGGTGGTGCCGCCCAGGTACAGGGTGCGCGACGTGATGACGGCCTGGATGATGGCGAGCACGACGGGCCCGCCGAGGTTCTGCAGCATCAGCGCGATCGCCGACACCGGGCCGATCTGGTCGAAGCCGACACCCGCGATGGCCGACACGGTCAGCGGCACGACGATCATGCCGATGCCGAAGCCGCCCACGGTGATCGGGAGGACCAGGTTCGGGAAGTACGGAATGCCGCCGTTGAGCGTGGAGCCGTACACCATCGCGCCGAGCACCAGCACGCCACCGGCGATCACCAGGAGCCGCGGCGGGAAGTGCGACACCAGCTGCGACGACAGTCCCAGACCGATGCCCAGGGCGATCACGAACGGGATGAAGCCGATCCCGGCCTTCAGTGCGCTGTAGCCCATGATGTCCTGCACATACAGGCCGATCAGCACGGTCAGCGTAAACATCACGCCGCCGGCCAGGAACACCGCGGCGAACGTGGCCAGCCGGTTGCGGTCGCGGAACAGGGCGAACGGCACCACGGGGTTGACCGCGCGACGTTCGACGAACGCAAACGCGACGAAGGCCAGCACGGCCGCCACGCCCGAGGCCAGGGTGATGGGCGACTGCCACCCGTTCTCGGGCGCCTGGGCGAAGCCGAAGACGGCCGCGGTGCAGCCGACGGTGGCCAGCAGTGCACCGGCGGCGTCCATCTTCATGCGCTCGCGGTGGGTCTCGCGCAGGGTCTTGCGAGCCAGGTAGATCATCAGCAGGCCGATCGGCACGTTCACCAGGAACGCCAGCCGCCACGACGCCTCGACCAGCGCGCCGCCGACCACCAGACCCATCACCGAGCCGATGCCCGTCATCGCGGCGAACACCGCGGTCGCCGCGTTGCGGGCCGGGCCCTTCGGGAAGGTGGTGGCCACCAGGGCCAGACCGGTCGGTGAGGCGATCGCGGCACCGACACCTTGGAGCAGCCGTGCGATCACCAGCGTCGCCTCGTCCCACGCGACGCCGCACAGAACCGACGCGATGGTGAACAGCGCGACGCCGACGATGAAGGTGCGCTTGCGACCGATGGTGTCGCCGAGCCGGCCGCCGAGCAGCATCAGCCCGCCGAACGTCAGCACGTAGGCGGTGATGACCCAGCTACGGCCGGCATCGGACAGCGCCAACTCGTCCTGGATCTTGGGCAGCGCGACGATCGCGACCGTGCTGTCCATGGTGGCCAGCAGCTGCATGCCACCGATGGCGGTCACCGCGGCGAAGAACCGCCGAGACGGTAACCAGCTCGGGATGTACTTGTTGGTCTTCGCCAGTGCTGCCGGCTCGAGGCGCATCGGGACCGCGCGCTCAGAACTGTTGGCGGTCGCCCGCGCAGCGTCGTTGAGGGCCGTCATACCGAGCTACCCTACAGTAATCTTAAGGATTCTTTAAAGGCCGAAAGCCTCGGGAAGGCCCGCGACCGGGCCGATAACGATGATTGCCGGGGGCCTAATACCGTCGGTTCGAATTCGATCAGGCGCATCGCTCAGGGTGGTCCGGAGTACGCGTTCGGCCGCTGTGGTGCCGTGTTGCACTACCAAGACCGGCGTTTCCGCAGGTCGGCCGCCTGACATCAATGCCTGGGCAAACAATTCGATGCGTTCGACGGCCATCAACAAAACTAGCGTTCCCGACAATTGCGCCAGCGCATTCCAATTCACTAACGATTCCGGATGGTCGGGTGCCAAATGGCCGCTGACCACCACGAATTCGTGATTGACAGCGCGGTGGGTGACGGGCACACCGGCCATCGCCGGCACCGATATGGCACTGGTCACACCGGGAACGACTGTGACCGGGATCCCGGCCTCGGCGCAGGCGAGAACTTCCTCATATCCGCGGGCGAACACGAACGGGTCGCCGCCCTTGAAGCGGACGACGAACCGGCCCTCCCGGGCGCGGTCTATAAGGATTTTGTTTATGGCTTCCTGAGCCATCGCCCGGCCGTACGGAATCTTCGCGGCGTCGATGACCTCGACGTGCGGTCCGAGCTCGGCGAGCAGTTCGGGCGGAGCCAACCGGTCGGCGACGACGACGTCGGCGCGGGCCAGCAACCGCCGGCCCCGCACGGTGATCAGCTCGGGGTCGCCGGGACCGCCGCCGACCAGCGCGACGCTGCCGGGCGTGACGTCGTCGGGAGCTCCGGCGGTGATCAGTCCCTGCTGGAAGGCTTCGCGGATGGCCGTGCGGATCGCCGCCGACCGGCGGTGCTCCCCACCGGCCAGCACACCCACGAGGAGT
The DNA here is from genome assembly GCF_002086695.1 of Mycolicibacterium rhodesiae. Lineage (GTDB taxonomy): Bacteria > Actinomycetota > Actinomycetes > Mycobacteriales > Mycobacteriaceae > Mycobacterium > Mycobacterium rhodesiae. The sequence goes on along the minus strand of NZ_MVIH01000001.1, from coordinate 417,008 downwards.
CCGTCGTGGTCGAACGAGGCCGGGGTGACGGCGCTGCCTTCGCGGGCGATGTCGGCGCGCACACAGAAAATTTGCCTCCGGTCGGCCTCGGCGACGATGGCGGCGTTGACGGCCGGATCGTCGGTGGCGGCGATGGCGTACCAGGCGCCCTCGAGGTCGCCGTCGCGGTAGTCCCGCAATTCGAGTGTGATGCCGGGGTTGGTCGTGGTCAGCACTTCGACGGCCGGCGTCGCCGCCCGCGCGATCACGTGCACGTCGGCATCGCGCGCCATCAGCAGCGGAATCCGGCGCTGGGCGACTGTCCCGCCGCCGACCACGACGACCTTCTTGCCGCCCAGGCGTAAGCCGACGAGGTAGGCGTTCTCGGTCACCGGGGCAGCCTAGTCAAGGTTGCGTGCCCGACAAATCGAGCGATCGAGTGCGGTTGAGCGACCGGGTGGGTGTGCAGATACGACGCGTGCACCCCGGCGTGGACGGCGCCCTCCCGCACAGGCCGGCCCTCATGTTGCCGGAACGCCCAGGCCGGCTCCGGCGATTGAGTGAATTCCGCTGTGGTGCGGTGGAATTCGTGTCCGACGACCCGTTGGCCCGCGGGGTGCAGCGAGGAATCACACACCGCGACGGCCTCGCGGTAGCCGAGTGTCAGCCTCGGGGTGAACCTGGCAGAGCCGGCCAGCACCCCGCACATCGGGTGGCCGTCCAGATCGTCCATCAGGTAGGCAAGGCCGCCGCATTCGGCCTGCACAGGGGCGTGGCGGGCGACTTCGCGGATCTGGGCACGCAATTCGGTGTTGGCCGACAGGTCGGCCAGATGCTGTTCGGGGAAGCCGCCCGGCAGGATCAGTGCCGCGGTCCGCGCCGGCAGGGTGTCGGTCAGCGGATCGAACTCGACGACCTGCGCCCCGGCAGCCCGCAGCAGCTCGCGGTGTTCGGCGTAACCGAAGCTGAAGGCCTTGCCCGCAGCCATCGCCACCACGGGCAGTCCGGCCATCGGCTCCCCGACCACGTCCTCGGGTGCCCACGCCGGCGCCGACACTCGTGAGGCACCGAGCGCGATGACGGCGGGAAGATCGACGTGGCGGGCCACGAGTTCGGTCATCGCGGCGACCGCGGCGCGGGCCTGTTCACCGTGTTCGACGGCGGTGATCAACCCCAGATGCCGTGACGGCACCGCCAATTCGTCATGGCGCGGGATCGCCCCAAGCACCGGCACCCCGACCGCCTCGCATGCTTGACGCAACACCTGTTCGTGGCGGTTGGTCCCGACCCGGTTGAGAATCACCCCGACGATGCGCACCCCGGAATGAAACGTCGAGAAGCCTTGCAGCACAGCGCCGATGCTCTGCGACTGGCCGCGGGCGTCGACCACCAGGACGACGGGGGCGCCGAGCAGTTCGGCGACGTGGGCGGTGGAGCCGCGCGCGGGTGTGACCGGGTGCTCGTCGATGCGCCCGTCGAAAAGGCCCATCACACCTTCGATCACGGCGATGTCGGCGTCGCGGCTGCCGTGCCGGTACAGCGGGCCGATCAGCTCCTCGGGCACCAGAACCGGGTCGAGGTTGCGGCCCGGTCGGCCTGCGGCCAGGCCGTGGTAGCCGGGGTCGATGAAATCCGGCCCGACTTTGAACGGAGCGACCCGCCGACCGGCAGCCCGCAGTGCGCCGATCAAACCCGTTGCAATGGTGGTCTTTCCGCTTCCCGATGCGGGCGCGCCGATCACCACGCCGGGGATGCTGGTCATGCTCACCACTCGATCCCGCGCTGACCCTTGCGGCCGGCGTCCATCGGGTGTTTGAGTTTGGCCATCTCGGTGACCAGGTCGGCGGCGTCGAGAAGGCGTTGCGGCGCATCACGACCGGTGATCACGACGTGCTGACCGCCCGGCCGGTTCACCAGCACGTCGACCACCTCGTCGACGTCGATCCAGCCCCATTTGAGCGGGTAGGTGAACTCGTCGAGGACGTAGAAGTCGTGGCGTTGTTCGGCGAGGCGCCCGGCGATTTCGGTCCAGCCTTCGGCGGCGGCCCCGGCGTGATCGTCGTCCGAACCGGACTTGCGGCTCCAGGACCAGCCCGAGCCCATCTTGTGCCATTCCACCGCACCGCCGATCCCCTGCTCGTCGTGCAGCTTGCCGAGCGCGGCGAACGCCGACTCCTCACCGACCTTCCATTTGGCACTCTTGACGAACTGGAAGACCGCCACGCTCATCCCGGCGTTCCACGCGCGCAACGCCATTCCGAAGGCCGCGGTGGATTTGCCCTTGCCCGGGCCGGTGTGCACAGCCAGCACCGGGGTGTTGCGGCGGGCCCGGGTGGTCAGCCCGTCGTTCGGCACGGTGAGCGGCTGACCCTGCGGCATGGACGTGAACCTTTCCGAACGCTAACGCTGCTTCAAGCGGCCCTGCGCACGGCCTGTGCCAGATAGTCTGCGCGCAGCTGCTCCAGTTGCAGCAGGGGGGCTTCCAGATGCTCGGCCAGATCAGCGGCCAACCCCAGCCGGACGTAGGACGTCTCGCAGTCCACGACCACCGCGGCCGCGCCCTCGGCGACCAGCCGGCGGGCCGCGGAACGGCTGCGGCCCAACGGGTCCGGCCCACCAGTGGCCCGGCCGTCGGTGAGGACGACCACCAGCGGGCGCCGGGTACGGTCGCGCACTCGTTCGCGGACCACGACGTCGCGCGCGGCCAGCAGGCCTTGTGCCAACGGCGTGGTGCCACCGGTGTCGAACCGGGTCAACCGCCGCGACGCGATGTGCGCCGACGCCGTGGGGGGCAGTAGTTCTCGTGCGCCGTCCTGCCGGAAGGTGATGACCGCGACCTTGTCCCGGCGTTGGTAGGCGTCCCGCAGCAGCGACAGCGCCGCACCCGATACCGCCGACATCCGGTCCCGCGCGGCCATCGACCCGGAGGCGTCGACGACGAAGATCACCAGGTTGCCCTCGCGTCCGACCCGGATGGCGCGCCGGATGTCCTCGGGTTGCGGGCGCAGCCGGCGGTTGCCCGCGGCGGTGAGCACGGTGGCGAACAGGTGTAGGCCGTGCCCCTGCCCGGGGGCATCGGTCGCGGTGATGACGGCTCCGGAGCGGTTGCGGGCCCGCGAGCGCCTGCCCGGGTTGCCCTCCCCCACGCCGGGCACGGTCAGCGCGCGGGTCCGAAACGTCGCGGCGGGCGGCGCAGCCGGCTTGGGCGCAGACGACGAATTACCCTGCGGTGCAGACGGTTGCGAGGAACCCTCGCTTGGCTGTCCACCGCCGGGGGGATCGGGCTCAGGTTCCGGCTCGGGGCCGGGTTCAGGGTCGGTCGAGGCCAGCGCCTCGTCGAGCTGCGCCGGGTCCAGGCCCGGGTCGTCGAACGGGTCGCGGCGGCGGCGGTGCGGCAACGCCAGTTCGGCGGCCACCCGGATGTCCTCACTCGTCACCGCCTGAGCACCGCGCCAGGCCGCGTGCGCCACCGCGGTGCGGGCCACCACCAGGTCGGCCCGCATACCGTCGACGTCGAACGCCGCGCACAGTGCCGCGATCCGGTTCAGTTCGGCATCGGGCAACACCACCGCCGGCACCCGGGCTCGGGCGGCCGCTATCCGGGCGGCCAGCTCGCTGTCCGCGCCCGCGTGCAGGGCGGCAAATCCGGCGGGATCGGCCTCGTAGGCCAGCCGCTGGCGGATCACCTCGCTGCGCACGGCGACATCGCGGGAGGCGTGCACGTCGACGGTCAACCCGAACCGGTCCAAGAGTTGCGGACGCAGTTCGCCCTCTTCGGGATTCATGGTTCCGATGAGCACGAACCGGGACTCGTGGGAGTGCGAGATGCCGTCGCGTTCGATATGCACCCGGCCCATCGCGGCGGCGTCGAGCATGATGTCGACGAGGTGGTCGTGCAGCAGGTTGACCTCGTCGACGTAGAGGACGCCGCCGTGGGCGCGGGCCAGCAGTCCCGGCGAGAAGGCGTGCTCGCCGTCGCGCAGCACCTTCTGCAGGTCCAGCGATCCGACGACCCGGTCCTCCGTCGCCCCGATCGGCAACTCGACGAGCCGGGCACCGGGATCCACCTCGGCCAGGATCGCGGCCAACGCCCGCACCGCCGTCGACTTGGCGGTGCCCTTCTCGCCGCGGATCAGCACCCCGCCGATCTCGGGCCGAACCGAACACAGGATCAGGGCCAGGCGCAGCTGGTCGTGCCCGACGATCGCGCTGAACGGAAAAGCGGGTGCGCTCACGGCTTCTCGGTCAAGATCGGTGCAGCCGGGCGCAACATCGGAACGTGCGGGATCCCGTCCTCGACGAATTCGGCGCCGTCGACCACGAATCCGTGGTTGGCATACATGTCGACCAGGTAGGTCTGGGCGTTGATCCGGCAGGCGTGATCACCGACATCGGCCAGTGCGGCCTGCATCAGCCGGGTGGTGTGGCCTTGACCGCGGGCCGCACGCTGGGTGCACACCCGGCCGATGCGAAACGCCTTCTCGCCCCCGGCGTGCTCTTCCATCAGCCGCAGTGTGGCGATCACCGTGCCGTCGGGTTGCTCCAGCCAGAAATGCCGGGTCTCAGCCAGCAGGTCGCGGCCGTCGAGTTCCGGGTAGGGACAAGCCTGTTCGACGACGAACACCTCGACCCGGAGCTTCAACAGCTCATAGAGGGTCGCCGCGTCGAGGTCCTTGGCCCACGACCGGCGCAAGGCGACCGTCACACCACTCCCGCAGGTTCCGGGTCACCGGAATCCGATGCGGCCGGCGTGCTGTCGGGACCGGCGGTCCGCGCGGCGCGGCCGGCCTGGGTTCCGCTCTCCAGGCCGAGCACCTTGGTGCCGTGCGCCCACACCTCGCCGAACAGGTCCGGATTCTCCGAGAGCTTGACGCCCAGCGAGGGCACCATCTCCTTGAGCTTGGGCAGCCAGCCCTGATAGCGGTCGGCGAAGCAGCGTTCGAGAACCTCGATCATCGCCGGTACCGCGGTGGAGGCGCCCGGGGAGGCACCGAGCAGGCCTGCGATCGAGCCATCGGCCGCGGCCAGCACCGTGGTGCCGAACTCGAGGACACCGAGCTTCTTCGAGTCGCGGCGGATGACCTGCACCCGCTGGCCGGCGATATCCAGCTCCCAGTCGGAATCCCGTGCGGTGGGGGCGAATTCGCGGAGATTGTCCACCCGGTCGGCCTCGCTGAGGGCCAGCTGCCCGATCAGGTATTTCAGCAGGCCCATCTCGGTGAGCCCAACGCCGATCATCGACGCGAGGTTGTTGGGCTTGACCGACAGCGGCAGGTCGGTGACCTTGCCTTCCTTGAGGAACTTCGGCGACCACCCGGCGAACGGGCCGAACAGCAACCAGGACCGTCCGTTGATCACGCGGGTGTCCAAGTGCGGCACCGACATCGGCGGAGCGCCCAGCGGGGGCAGGCCGTACACCTTGGCCTGGTGCGCGGCCGCCAATTCGGCGTTGCCGGTGCGCAGCCACTGGCCGCTGACCGGGAAACCGCCGTAGCCCTTGGCCTCGGCAATGCCGGCCTTCTGCAGCAGCGGCAGCGCACCACCGCCCGCGCCGACGAACACGAACTTCGCCGACAACTTGCGCTTCTGCCCGGTGCGCCGGTTGTGGATCTTGACCGTCCAACCGCCGCCGGACTCCTTGTGCAGATCGAGGACGTCGTGGCCGAACAGGGTGCTCATACCCCGCTCGGTGCCGAAGGAGAGCAGCTGACGGGTCAACGAGCCGAAGTCCACGTCGGTGCCGTCCTGGGTCCAGTTCAGCCCGACCGGCTCGGAGAAGTCGCGGCCCTTGGCCATCAACGGCAGCCTGCGGCTGAACTCGTCGCGGTCGTCGATGAACTCCATGGTGGCGAACAGCGGGTTGCGCACCAGGGTCTCGCGGCGGCGGCGGAGGTAGTCGACGTGCTCGGCGCCCTGCACGAAGCTGACGTGCGGGATCGGGTTCAGGAAGCTGCGGACGTCGGGCAGGATGCCGTTCTCGTGGGCGTAGCTCCAGAACTGGCGAGTGACCTGGAACTGCTCGTTGACGGTGATGGCCTTGGCGATGTCGATGGTGCCGTCGGCCTTCTCCGGCGTGTAGTTCAGTTCGCACAGTGCGGAGTGCCCGGTGCCCGCGTTGTTCCACGGATCGGAGCTCTCGGCGGCGGCGGCGTCCAGGCGTTCGACCAGCGTGATCGACCAGTCCGGCTGGACCAGCCGCAGCAGGGCGCCCAGCGTCGCGCTCATGATTCCCGCGCCGACCAGTACGACATCGGTCTTGGTGGTATCTGACACCGGATCGTCGTCCTTTACTTGTGACAGCTGTATAGACAGTCAGGTTATCCCGCCCGACACCGACTTATTCGCGAGAGTCGCCAGCACCACACCCCGCATGGCTCACAGCTAGGGTAGGGGCTGTGACGCCACGGCAGGCCGAATGGGTTGACGACGTCCTTTCCGGCTACCAACAGGCCACGATGGCGTTGGGGCCGGACCCCGACGGTGAAGGCGATCTGTTCGCCACTCTGGTGCGCCGGGCGGATGGCGAGCCGGCCGCACACACCGTGCTTGCGGTACACGGATTCACCGACTACTTCTTCAACACCGACCTCGCCGACCACTTCACCGGGGCCGGATTCCGGTTTTACGCCCTCGACCAACACAAATGCGGGCGGTCCTGGCGGGACGGCCAGACCCCGCACTTCACCACCGACCTGGCCCGCTACGACCGTGAGCTCGAGCGGGCGGTGGCGGTGATCGCCACCGAGAATCCCGGCACGACGATCCTGGTGTACGGCCACTCGGCCGGCGGGCTGATCGTGTCGTTGTGGCTCGACCGGGTGCGTCGGCGCTTCGCGACCGCGGCGCTGTCCATCGGCGGCCTCGTGCTCAACAGCCCGTGGTTGGATCTGCACGGGCCCGCGATCCTGCGCACGCGGCTGACGTCGACGGCGATCGGCGCGATGTCGCGGGTTCGGAAGACGCGGGTGGTGCGCGGCACCAGCAAGGGCGGCTACGGGTTGACACTGCACCGCGACTACCACGGTGAGTTCGACTACAACCTGGAGTGGAAACCGCTGGGGGGCTTCCCGGTGACGTTCGGCTGGATCCACGCGATCCGCCGGGGTCACGCCACGTTGCACCGCGGTCTGGACGTCGGCGTGCCGAACCTGATCCTGCGTTCTGATCACAGCGTCACCGAGAGCGCGGACGCGGCAGCTATGCAGCGGGGTGATGCGGTGCTCGACGTCGCGCAGATCGCGCGCTGGGCGGGGTGTATCGGTAACCGCACGACGGTGGTGCCGATCCGCGACGCCAAGCATGACGTGTTCCTGTCGTTGGCCGAGCCGCGCGCCGACGCCTACGACGAGCTGTCGAACTGGCTCCATTTCTATCGTGCGCATCTGGCGGCGGCCTCATCGGCCGCCGGTCGGGGTTAAGGGGATTTCGTTGCAACACTTCGACATTGCGATCATCGGGACCGGTTCGGGCAATACGATCCTCGACGAGCGGTTCAGCGACAAGAAGATCGCGATCTGCGAGCAGGGCGTGTTCGGCGGCACCTGCCTGAATGTCGGGTGCATCCCCACCAAGATGTTCGTCTACGCCGCCGAGGTCGCCCAGACCGTGCGCGACGCCGCCCGATTCGGCGTCGACGCCCACATCGACGGCGTGCGCTGGACCGACATCGTCTCGCGGGTGTTCGGCCGGATCGATCCCTTGGCGGCCGGCGGGGAGAACTATCGGCGCTCCTCGCCGAACGTGACGGTCTACGACAGCCACACCCGATTCACCGGCCGCGACGGTGACGACTACCGGCTGCGGACCGATGCCGGTGACGAGTTCACCGCCTCGCAGGTGGTGATCGCCGCCGGCGCCCGGGCGATGGTGCCCGACGCGATCGCCGGGTGCGGCGTCGACGTCCACACCAGCGACACGATCATGCGCATCCCCGAGCTCCCCGAACATCTGGTGATCATCGGCGGCGGCTTCGTGGCGGCCGAATTCGCGCACGTCTTCTCGGCATTGGGTAGTCGGGTGACCATCGTCATCCGCGGTGCTGCCATGCTGTCGCACTGCGACGACACGATCTGCGAGCGCTACACCGACATCGCCGGTAAGAAGTGGGAGATCCGCAGTCACCGCAATATGACCGGGGCGCACATGGACGGGTCGCAGACCGTCGTCGAACTCGACGACGGATCGCAGTTGCACGCCGACGCCGTGCTGGTGGCCACCGGCCGCAAGCCGAACGGCGATCTGATGGACCTGCACCTGGCCGGGGTGAAGCTCGACGAGAACGGTCTGGTCGCGGTCGACGACTACCAACGCACAACGGCGCGCGGCATTTTCGCGCTCGGTGATGTGTCGTCGCACTATCAGCTCAAGCACGTCGCCAACCACGAGGCCCGGGTGGTGCGGCACAACCTGCTGCAGGACTGGGACGACACCGACGCGCTGATGTACTCCGATCACCGCTTCGTACCGTCGGCGGTGTTCACCGACCCCCAGATCGCCTGCGTCGGGCTGACCGAAAACGAAGCCCGTGCAGCCGGATACAAGATCAACGTCAAGGTGCAGGACTACTCCGACGTGGCGTACGGCTGGGCGATGGAGGACAGCACGGGGTTCGCGAAGCTCATCGTCGAGCAGGACAGCGGCAAGATCCTGGGCGCCCACATCATGGGGTACCAGGCCTCTTCGTTGATCCAGCCGCTCATCCAGGCGATGAGTTTCGGGCTGCCCGGCCAGGAGATGGCCCGTGGCCAGTACTGGATTCACCCGGCCCTGCCCGAAGTGATCGAGAATGCGCTGCTGGCGTTGTGCGGCGAGCCGCCCTGGCCGCCGTCGCGCCGGCACTGACGGCTCACCTTTCTCTCGCGAGCAGACACAAACACCTCCGAAAACCGGCGTGTCGCGGACCCTTTGTGTCTGCTCGCGGTCGTCAGTGGCAGCTCGGCTTGACGTGACGCACACAACACTCCACACTTGCAGTCATGTGCGGTCAAAAATCCACAAAATCGGTCAGCTGAGATGCTGCCCGTCGCACGCCAGGAAGCGATCGTGGAGGCCGTCAGCAGCTCCGGCCAGGCCGTCAGCACCGATGAACTGGTCCGCCGCCTGGGTGTCTCGGCGGAGACCGTGCGCCGCGATCTCGCACTGTTGGAAGAGCGTGGTGTGATCCGCCGGGTGCATGGCGGCGCCGCCGCGGTCGACCAGCGCCGAGCGATGGAACCGTCGTTCACCGAACGTTCGCTGATCCGGCATCAGGCGAAGGCCCAGATCGCGAAAGTCGCGGTGGGACTGATGGAGAACGGCCAAACGGTGGTGCTGGACATCGGCACGACGGCGGTCGCCGTCGCCCGGGCGATCCCGCGCGGATTCACCGGCACGATCGTGACGCCGTCACTGCCGGTGGCCGTCGAATTGGCCGACCGCCCCGGCATCGAGGTGCTGCTGTCCGGCGGTCGCGTCCGACCCGGCGACCTGGCCTGCTCGAACGCGCACACCAAAGCCTTTTTCGCGGATATCTATCCCGATATCGCCCTGATCGGGTCCGGCGGGGTCGACGCCCGCTCGGGGCTCACCGATTTCCATCTCGACGAGATCGACGTCCGGCGCACCATCATCGCCAACAGCGCCCGGAGCTACATCCTGGCCGACTCGTCCAAGCTCGGCCAGGTCGCGCCGCACCGCGTGTGTGCGCTCAGCGCGGTCAACGGACTGATCACCGACCAAAGCACCGACGCGGCTGTCGCGGCAGCATTCGACGAGACGGGAGGTGTGGTCTTGTCAGCGCGGCCACCGGCCGCAGCCACTGCCTGAATCGCTCCCCCCACATGGGTGCGGGCGGCGTTGCAGCGCCGCCCGCGGGACCGAGCCTCATATCCGAAACACTCAGAGTCAGAAAGACCGATCCAGTGACGCATTCTTCCACACCGCCATCCGAGGGAACCGTTTCTCACGGCACCTATACCGACACTCTGGAGCGCTCCACCGGGCGATTCGCCTCCTTCGCGGTGGCATTCGCCTTCGTATCGATTGCCACCGGCATCTTCACCACGTACGGCAGTGTTCTGAAAAGTTCTGGCCCACTGGGTATCTGGACGTGGCCCATCGTCATCGTCGGGCAGCTGGCGGTCGCTCTGCTGCTGGGCGCGCTGGCCGCTCGGATTCCGGTCACCGGCTACGCGTATCAATGGGTGTCGCGGCTGGCCAACCCGATCCTGGGGTGGATCACCGGCTGGATCTCGTTCACCTTCCTGGCCATCGTGGCGGTCGCGGTGGACTACACGGTCGCCGCGACCGTCGTTCCTGCGTTGTTCGATTTCACCGGCACCGCACTGACGTCGTTCTTGATCACCGCCGCCGTCCTGCTGTTGCAAGGTCTTCTGGTCGCGGTCTCGACCAAATGGACCGAACGGGTGAACAACTTCGCGGTCAGTGCTGAACTGATCGGCATGGTGGCGCTGGTCGTCCTGCTGTTCATCGTGGGTGTGATCACCCACAAACTGTCGGCGGGCAACTTGTTCTCCCGCGGCGACATCCCTGCCGAGGGCTACTGGAACTTCGGCACCGCAACGGCTGCCGGCCCCTGGATGCTTGGCTTCCTGCTCGGCGCGTTCACCATCGTCGGCTTCGAATCGGCAGCCAACCTGGCGGAGGAGACCAAGAGACCGGAAGTTGTTGTGCCACGGGCGATGTGGCAGGCCGTACTGGCCTCCGGCGTGCTGGGCTTCCTGTTCTTGCTGGTGGTGACCGCCGCCGTCAACGATCCGACGGCTCTGGCCGAGTCGGGAACTCCGATCGCCGACGTCATCCGCGACATCCTCGGGGAGTTCGTCGGCACCGCCCTGCTGATCCTGGTCGCCATCGCGATCTTCGCGTGCGGTTTGGTGATCGTGATGAGCGGTGTGCGACTGACCTGGGCGATGTCCCGCGATCAGCGCTTCCCGGGGTGGCAGGCCTTGCACAAGGTGTCCCCCCGCACCAAGACCCCCTTGAACGCCACCATCGCGATGACCACGATCTCGGCGGTGATCCTCGGTGTCTTCTCCACCAGTACCGACGCGCTGTTCATCCTGTTCTCCGCGGCGACCCTCCTGCCTGCGGTCATCTACACCATCACCGTGGCGCTCTACATCGCCAAGCGGCGTCAGCTGCCGCAGAGCGATGCCTTCAGCCTCGGCCGGTGGGAGATCCCGATCATCGTCGTGGCAGTCGCGTGGCTGGTGTTCGCGCTGTCGTTGTTCCGCGACGCCTCGTTCCGGCAGCCGTGGCTCTATGTCCTGGTGATGGTGGCGATCGGTGCGGTCTACTTGGGCTACCTGCTGAGCACCCGCGGTCGCGACGGACTGAGAATGCCCGAATTGCGTTCCATCGATGCCGAACTCGACAATGTGGCCGGCACCCGGGACGTCGCCGAGGACGTGCCACGATGACAGTCCTGGCCATCGACCAGGGCACGTCGGGCACCAAGGCCATCGTCGTCGACCCCGACGAAGGCGTGGTGGGGCTGGCCGAGGTCGCGGTGCATCCGCGCTATCTCGAAGGCGGTGGCGTCGAACAGGATCCGGACGAATTGCTGGAGTCGGTCCTGACCGCCGGGCGCGGGGCGGTAGCGCAGGCGAACCGCTCGATCGATGCCGTGTCATTGGCCAATCAAGGCGAAACGGTTCTGGCCTGGGACCCGGACACCGGTCGCGCATTGACGCAGGCAATCGTATGGCAGGACCGCCGCGCCGAACCGCTGTGCGCGGCACTGAGCGAGTCCGGCGACATGCTCGCCGCCCGCACCGGCCTGGTGCTCGATCCGTACTTCTCGGCGCCGAAAATGGCCTGGTTGCGTCGCAACGTCGAGACCGCCGGCGTGGTCACCACATCGGACACCTGGCTGCTGCACCAGCTGACCGGAGCGTTCGTGACCGACGCCACCACCGCCAGTCGGTCACTGGCCGTCGATCTGGGCGCCGCAGAATGGAGCCACGAGTTGCTGGCACTGTTCGAGCTCGACGGTGAACGCCTGCCCGACATCGTCGGAAACGACGAAACGATCGGCACAACAACGGCATTCGGCGGAGAAATACCGGTAGGCGGGATCGTCGTCGACCAGCAGGCAGCCCTGCTGGCCGAAGCCTGCTTCGAGCCGGGCATGGCCAAATGCACCTTCGGCACCGGTGCATTCCTGCTGGCCAACACCGGAACCACCGGCGTGCACTCCACAACCGGGTTGACCTCCTCGGTGGCCTGGCGGATCAAGGGCCGCGACACGTTCTGCGTCGATGGCCAGGTGTACACCGCAGCGTCGGCCGTGCGGTGGCTCAGCTCGCTCGGCATCATCGGCGGCGCCGAGGAGATGGACGGCATCGCGGCACCGCAGAGCAACGGGGTGCTGTGTGTGCCCGCACTGGCCGGGCTGGCCGCACCGTGGTGGAAATCGCAAGCGAAGGCCGTCATTTCGGGGATGACGTTGTCGACCGACCGTGGGCATCTGGTGCTGGCCGTCCTGCAGGGCATCGCCGCCCAGATTGCCGAATTGGCCACCGCGATCAACGCCGACAGCACGACACCGCTGACCACGCTGCGCGCCGACGGTGGGCTGACCCAGTCAGGTGTCCTGATGCAGGCGTGCGCCGACATCCTGCAGGTGCCTGTCGAGGTCTACCCGTCCGCCCACGCCACCGCCCTCGGTGCGGCGGCCCTGGCCCGGCTGAGCCAGTCTCCGGATCAGTCGCTGTCCGACGTTGTTGCGGCCTGGACACCTTCGGCTACCTACGAACCGAATTGGACGGGACAGCGAGCCAACGAATTTCGTGATCGGTGGCGTGAGCTTGCCGCCACCACCTACCCCTCCCAGGAGATGTGATGACCACCCGCACCGCCTACGACGTCGTCGTCATAGGCGCGGGCATCGTCGGATCGGCGATCGCTCGTGAACTGTCCGGCCACCAACTCTCGGTGGCGCTCATCGACGCCCGCTCCGACGTCGGCGACGGCACCAGCAAGGCCAACACCGCGATCCTGCACACCGGCTTCGATGCCAAGCCCGGCACGCTCGAGTCAGCGATGGTGCACCGCGGCTACCATCTGCTCTCCGACTACGCCACGCACACCGGCATCCCCGTCGAACGCACCGGGGCCATCCTGGTGGCCTGGGACCAGGAGCAACTGGACGCCCTGCCGCACCTGTTGACCAAGGCCGAAGACAACGGCTATCACAGCTGCGAGATCATCGACGCCGCAGCCGTTTACGCGGATATCCCGAACCTCGGACCGGGCGCACTCGGCGGCTTGACCGTCCCCGACGAATCGATCATCTGCACATGGACGGTGAACCTCGCACTGGCCACCGATGCCGTCAACCGCGGCACCGTGCTGCTGACCGGCCACCGGGTCGACGCCGTCGACATCGGAACCGAGACCACCATGCTTGCGACCAGCGGCGGAGAGGTCACCGCACGCTGGATCGTCAACGCAGCGGGACTCGGCGCTGATCTCATCGACGCTCTATTCGGCCATCAGCGGTTCACGGTCACCCCGCGCCGCGGCGAACTCATCGTCTACGACAAGCTCGCCCGCGCCCTGGTGGACAAGATCGTGTTGCCGGTACCGACCGCGCGCGGCAAGGGCGTGCTGGTCAGTCCGACCATCTACGGCAACGTCATGCTGGGACCCACGTCCGAAGATCTACAGGACCGCACCGCCACCGGCACCTCCGAAACCGGCTTCGAATTCCTGCTGGGCAAGGGCAAAGCTCTGATGCCGCGCCTTCTCGACGAAGAGGTCACCGCCACCTACTCCGGGCTCCGTGCGGCCATCGACCACGGCGACTATCTGATCGAGGCCGACCCCGCTCAGCGCTACCTGCTGGTCGGCGGTATCCGCTCCACCGGTCTGACCGCCGGGATGGCCGTGGCCGAATATGTCCGTGACGAACTCGCCGACGCCGGCCTGTCGTTGACACCGAAGCCGGAACTGCCTGCGCCCCCGCAGATGCCGAACCTGGGCGAGGCATTCCCGCGTCCCTTCCAGCAATCCGACGTCATCGACGCCGATCCCGCCTACGGGCGGATCGTGTGCTTCTGCGAACGCGTCACCGAAGGTGAGATTCGCGATGCCTGCCATTCGGTGATCCCGCCCACCACCATGGACGGACTGCGGCGGCGCACCCGCGTGATGAACGGTCGCTGCCAGGCGTTCTTCTGCGGCGCCGAAGTCCAGTCGTTGTTCGACCGTGAGACCCGCCAGGAGACCCGCCGATGACCGCCACCGAAACGGTCGACGTCGCGATCGTCGGCGCCGGCCCCGCCGGCCTGACGGCCGCTGCCGACCTGGCGCGCTCCAGCAGACTGAATGTCGTTGTCCTGGAACGCGAATCGGAGCCCGGCGGGATCCCGCGGCACAGCGATCACCCCGGCTACGGAATGCGTGACCGGAAGACGTTCATCAGCGGGCCCGCCTACGCTGCGCGGCTCACCCGGGATGCCCGCGCCGCAGGCGCGACGATCCGCACCAACGCGATGGTCACCGGCTGGGCCGACGATCACACTCTCGAGATCACCTCGCCGCAGGGGCGCTACGACCTCGCCGCCCGGGCCATCGTGCTGGCCACCGGCGCCCGTGAACGCCCACGCCCGGCCCGGTTGATTCCCGGTGATCGCGGGGCGGGCGTCTACACCACCGGCCTGTTGCAGAACGCGGTGCATCTCAAGCATCGCACCGTCGGCAGGCGTGCCGTCGTGGTCGGCGCCGAGCTGGTCAGCTACTCGGCGGTGCTCACCCTCAAACACGTCGGCTGCCAAACCGCCTTGATGACAACCGAATACCCGTCACCGGAATCGTATGGCGTATTCAACCTGGCCGGCCGGTCACCGCTGCTGGGACTGCAGATCGCCACCCGCACCCGAGTGGTGCGGATCATCGGCAAGCCGACCGTCACCGGCGTCGAGGTCGAGAACCTCGACACCGGGCGTCGGCGCATCGTCGACTGCGACACCGTCGTCTTGACCGGCGATTGGATCCCCGATCACGAACTGGCCCGCAGCACCGGCCTCGACATGGATCCCGGAACTCTCGGTCCCGTCGTGGACACGGCGCTGCGTACCAGCAGATCCGGCGTCTTCGCCATCGGCAACCTGCTGCACCCCGTCGACACCGCCGACATCGCTGCCCTCGACGGTCGCCACGTGGCCGACCAGGTCCGCGCCCACCTCGCCGGGAACCGGCCTGCCGATGCGGGAGTTCCAATCCACGCCGAGGCGCCGTTGCGCTGGGTGGCCCCCAACCTGCTGCGTCCCGGCGATCCGGCGCCCGCCCGGCACCGGCTGCTGTTGTGGACTGATCGGCTGGTGCGCATTCCCACAGTCGTTGCCCGCCAAGACGGCAGGACCGTGGGGCGAAAAACCCTCCCCTGGCCCGCATCCCCTGGTCGAGTGTTCCGGGTGCCGTCGAAGATCCTGGACGGTGTCGACGCACGGGGCGGGCCGGTCACGCTGTCGCTGGCCAACTGAGGGCTCAATGTTCCTCGTGAGCAGACAGAAACTCGGGGAAATCCTGTTCGATTGATGCGATTTTGTGTCTGCTCGGGAAAGGATCAGCGCGCGGGAACCACGAAGCCCCAGGGCAATTCGAGCCGGTGGGCGGCCAGCAGTTCGGCGTTGGACAGCACGGCCGTGACGCTGTCGTCTGCGACCACCGCGCCCCCGTCGAGAATGATGGCCCGGTCGCACAGCTGCGCGGCATACGGCAGGTCGTGGGTGACGATCACCATCGTCGCCGGCAGCGTGGCCAGCGTCTGCGCCAGTTCCCGGCGCGCGACCGGATCGAGGTTCGCCGAGGGCTCGTCGAGCACGAGTATCTCTGGCTCACAGGCCAGGACGGTCGCCAGTGCGGCGCGGCGGCGCTGCCCGCCGGACAGGTGCCCGGGACTGCGGTCGGCGTGCTCGGTCATCGACACAACCTCCAACGCGGCGGCCACCCGGGCAGCCAGCGCGTCGCCGGTGAGCCCGAAGTTGGCCGGGCCGAATGCGACGTCCTGGGCGACCGTGGGCATGAACAGCTGATCGTCGGGATCCTGGAACACCAGCCCCACTCGGCGCCGGATGTCGCGAAGGCTCTTGCGGGTCAACGTGATTCCACTGATCTCTATCACGCCCGACGAGGCTGTCAGCACTCCGTTGAGATGCAGCATGAGCGTGGTCTTGCCCGCCCCGTTGGGGCCGAGGATGGCCACCCGCTCGCCGGGCGCGATGCTGAGATCGACACCGTCGAGGGCCACGCGGCCGTCGGGATAGCGGTAATGCAGACCCTGGACGCGGACCGCCGGCGTGCTCATCGCAGCACCCACGCCGAGGCCGCCACCGCGGCCGCCGCCACCGCCGGCGTCAGCGCGAACACCCACTGCGCCCCCGAGGCGCGCGGACCGGCTCCGACGATCGCCAACTCGGGCACCTTGCCGTCGAAGCCGCGTGACGTCATCGCCAGGTACACGCGCTCGCCTCGCTCATACGACCGAAGGAACAGCGCTCCAACGCCTTTCGCGATCGCACCAACCTGGTGCAGGGCGCGCGGGGAGTCACCGCGGGAGATCCGAGCCATCCGCATCCGGCTGACTTCCGCCGACAGCAGGTCGATGTAGCGGATCATCAACACCAGCATCGAGGTCACCAGCCCCGGCACGCCGAGCCGGCTCAGCGCCAACGGCAGCTCCCGCGCCGATGTGGTGGCGGCGACGGTGAGCGAGGCGGCCACACCGAGCGTGCCCTTGACCACGATCCCCCACGCCGCCCACAACCCGGCCACCGACAACTGCAGACCGCCGACCGTGACGCGTTCGCCGCCTTCAGCGAACGGCAGCAACACGGCCAGCACGATGAACGGCGCTTCGATCAGCATCCGCGGCAGGATCCATCGCAGCGGGATCGAAGCCACCCGCCACACCACCAAAACGATCCCGGCGTAGACGGCAAACGGCCAGATCATCTCCCGCGGGGTGGCCACCACCGCAAGGACGAACAACACGAGTCCGGCGATCTTGACTTCCGCGGGCGCGCGATGCACCACCGATTCGCCGTCGCGATACAGCGGGTGAGAGTGCCCGGCGCCCATCTCAGTCCTTCGCGCGGCGGCTGCGCGCGATCAGCCAGAACCCGCCGAAGGCGATGCCCAGCACGATGACGGCGCCGATGACGCCGGCGAGTCCACTCGTGGCCGGGTGCCCGAAGATCGTGTAGTCGGCCAGCGGCGAGGCCGCCATCGTGTGTTCGGTCGCGTGCTGGGCGATGCAGCTGCCGGTCAGTTGCTCACCGTGGTCGGTGTGCACGACCTGACAGCCCTGCAGAGTCGCCGAGTCCAGCCCGTCCGGGCTCGAGCTGGCCAAGTAGGACACCACGCCGGCGATCAGCAGGATCGCCACCCCGAAGCCGACCCAGAACCGCCAACTGCGGGCCACCGCCTGAGCGCTCACGCGGGCACCGCCTCGCGGTCGCGATCACGGCGCAGCAGATAGACGAGGTCGGGACGGGACCGGGCGACGGCCATCACGGTCACCGCCGTGATCAGTCCTTCGCCGATGCCGATCAGGACGTGGGTACCGAGCATGTAGGCGCCGACCGTGCCCAGCGAGGTCGGCGCGGAGCCGCCGATCGCGTATTCCGCGACGAAACCCATTGCCGCGCAGACTGTTCCGAACAGCGCAGAGAGGAAGCCGACGACTCCGAGCGCCGGTACCGAACCGGGACGACGCCGTCGCACCAGCGCGTAGAAAACCCGCGCGGCGGCGTATCCCGCGGCGACGCCGATCAGCGCCATGTTGGTGATGTTCATTCCCAGTGCGGTCACTCCGCCGTCGGCGAACAACAGCGACTGCACCACCAGCACGATCGTGATGCACAGCACGCCGGTGTACGGGCCGACCAGGATCGCGGCGAGCGCGCCGCCGAGGAGATGGCCGCTCACGCCGGGCAGGATCGGGAAGTTGATCATCTGGACCGCGAAGATGAAGGCGGCGACCAGCCCGGCCAGCGGGACGGTGCGTTCGTCGAGTTCGGTACGCGCCCGCCAGCCGCACAACGCCACCGCGGCGATCGCCAGCACCCCGAACATCACCGAGGTGGGCGCGTTGACCAGGCCGTCGCTCATGTGCATGGCCGTGACCTGGACGCTCAACGTGTCTCCTTGCGATCGGGTGCGATCGGGTCCGTCCCCACCAATCAACCCTAATCGGCCGGCCAGATATCTGTCTACCTGTACAGATAATGGAGTGAAGAGTTCACTCACTCGGAGTGAGCGGCACCGATCCAGTGCAGCAGATCATGCACGGTGTGATCTTCCAGCCGGTAGCTGACCTGACGCCCCACTCGCGTCGAGGTGACCCAGCCCTGCTGGCGTAGCACCCGAAGCGCTTGCGAGACAGCGTTTTCCGAGCGGCCGACGGCGGCGGCGAGATCGCCGACGCAGATCCCCGGCGCCCGGTGCAGCCCGAGGAGGATCTCCAGCCGGTGCGGGTCGGACAGCAGGTCGAAGCGCTGCGTCCAACTGTGGATGTCCACATCGGCCAGCGCGGACGAGGCCAGCTCGACCTTCGCCGTATCGCCCGGGGCATCCATGCCTAGGAATCTAGCCCAGCAGGGGGGCCGGACCCGGGACGCTGGAACAATCCGGCGTCCGTACGCGACTATTGATGCGTGGACTGCGATGTCGCCCGGGAGGCGTTGTCAGCCCGGATCGACGGCGAACGGGAACCCGTTCCCGCGGCCCGGGTCGACGAGCATCTCACCAGCTGTGACCAGTGCGGGGCGTGGTACGCCCGGGCCGTCGAGCAGACGCAGCAGCTGCGCCGGCTGGCCGGCCGGTCCCAGGTGGCGGCTGTCGCTGCGCCGAGCCCACCGTCGCGGGCGGTACGCCCGCCGGCCGGCACCTGGCTGCGGTGGACGCTGGCGATGATCGGGGTGGCGCAGATCGTGCTCGCGGCGGCCCAGGCGCTGGGTCTCAACGTCGGCACGTCCGGGGCGGCTCACCACGCCATGATGGGCGGGCATCTGCTCAACGAGTCCACGGCGTGGTCGGCGGCGTTGGGTGTGGTGATGATCGTCGCGGCGGCGCGACCAACCGCGGCCGCGGGCCTGGCCGGGGTGCTGTCGGTGTTCACCGCGATCCTCACCGCCTACGTGGTCAGTGATTCGGTGACCGGTGCGGTGAGCCTCGACCGGGTGCTCTCCCACCTCCCGGTGCTGGCCGGCACAGTCGTAGCACTGTTGGTGTGGCGAACGACTCGGGCGCCGGGTCCGCAGCCTCGAACCGACAGCTTGCCCGCCACCGCCGACGTGGTGTTGCCCGACAACGCCTCTCGCGGGCGCCGCCGCGGACACCTCTACCCCACCGACGGCGCTGCGTGATCCGGCGGGAACTTTCGCCGACCTCCCACGACCAATCCACTGTGCGTTTCCTGAACGTCTGCTGTGCGGGATCAGCCCCACACGGCGATGGTCTAGGGCTCGCACGCGGCTGACGGAAACAGGGTCAGCCGGCCCGCCAGGGCATAGGTATGCCGTCGATTACTACGCCCTGTAGTAGATCGGGTGCACGAACACGGGAGAGATGCATGAAGGTCAGAAAACACAGTGGGGTGCCGCGACTCCTGGGCGCGTTCTTGGCTGCCGGAGCGCTCACATTCAGCGCCGCCCTGGCGGGAAATGCGGCAGCGCATCCCGGCCACGACCACGGCTCGGACTCCGGCGACAGCGGCAGCGGCAGCGGCAGCACCGACAGCAGCGCCAAGCGCGGAGCCGCCGGCACCCGCGGCGGAGCCGGTGCCGGTGCGGCCACCGGTGGCGGCACCGGGTCCAAACCGATTTGCCCGGACACCGGCGTGCCGACCACGGCGGCATGCAACAGCCAGAGCCGTTGAAAAACAACACCATTGACGAAAGGCAGACTCACATGATCACGCAGCACGTCATTCCCCTACGCCGCGTTCGCGCAGGCGCCGCACTGAGCGGGACCGCTCTGGCCGCGGTACTGATGGTGGCGACTCCCGGAGCGGGTATCGCACACGCCCATGGCTACAGCACGCCGTCGGGCGACGCCGTCGGCCGGCCAGGCTTCGGAAGTGAAAGCACCCCGGGCAATCCGGCACCGGGCGTGCGCGCGGTCCAAGCCCTCGGCGACCGGGTGTTCAACCAGAACACCGCGTTCAACAAGGCCCTGGACGATTCCCCGCTCGGGATCAACTACCACAACGCATTCGGAACGCCGAACTATGAGCATCCGACCCACGGATCGAACGGCACGGTGACCGGCCTGTTGAACGGTGGCCTGATCCAGACGACCTACGACTCCCTGCAAACCAGGGGTGCTGCGCTTCCCGACGAGGCAGACCTCTCCGCAGCAGTGATCCGCCAACTCAGCGGCCACCACGTCACGGTCGCTCCGCACCGTTCCGTGGCTGCGACCGCCAGTTCGTGCACAGTGCGGGTGGCCAAGACGTCGCTGCGGGCTCAGGGCTCCTGTTAGAACGACACCACCGATGCTGTGGCTTGATCCGAGGTCGGGCCACAGCGCGGTGTCGGCTAGAGCATCACGCCGAACATGATCGCCATCCCGGCGGCCATCATCGACTGACACAGGATTCCGAGCGGCCGCGCTGTCGCAGCGGGCTCGCGGTTCATCCGTACCGCCAGGTAGCGATACAGCCAGAACACCGCGGCCACCGCGAACCCAATGGTGCACACCCAGTTCAGCGTGTCGATGTAGGCCGGGTATCCGCCGCCGGTGCTGTCCGCCGCGGCCGCAGTGCCGGACATGTCCATGCCGGGCATGTTCATCCCCGCGTGACCGGCATGGCCCGACGACCCCGCCGGGGTCGCCGGATCGCCCGTAGAGGACGCCTGCCCGGGCAGCAGCCGACCGTTCATCACCGCATACATCCACGCCATCGCCAGCATCATCAGTGCGTGATAAACACCCGCGATCCGATGGCCGGCGCAGATCGGGCTCGCCGTGACAGCGACGAACCACAGGGTCGCGAGCAGGAAGAACACCATCGGTGCGACGGTCGGCAACGCCGCGCCCCACGGCCAGGCCATCACCGCCATCGCCACCGCCATCACGACGTGTAGCAGTTGGCTGACGACAGCGGGCGGGCGCCGGTCACCGACCACGAGTGTCGACAGACACTCCGCGGCGGCGAAGACGAACAGCAGCGTGACGACCCAGCGCAGCGTCAGATCCGCGATCACCGATCACTCCGTTCTTCGCTCAGCACGTCAGCAATGGTCGATCCATCGCACCAGAAAGTTCCCACCACGGCGACTCGACTACGACGACCAGTCGTAGACTCGCCACGATGGAGGCCATCCACGCAACCACCCGGCCGGCGGGCCGGTGGATCCTCGGTGGCTACCTGGGCCTGCTCGCCGCGCTCGCCGGCTACGCCGTGGCCTCCGGCGACCGGCGCTTCACCGCAACCGGCGACTCCTACCCCGGCCTGGCGACCAGCGTCGCCGGGCTGATCGGTTATTTCACCGCGACGCTGGCCGCCGCGATCTGCCTGGGCGCGCTGGTGTTCATCGCCGTCACCGCGGAGCCCGACGACCGCGGCGTGCTCGACCCGGCGTCGTTCCGGGTGCATCTGCTGGCCGAACGCCTCGCACCGGTCTGGCTGCTGACCGCGCTGGCGATGATCCCGATCCAGGCCGCCAACGCCACCGGCGTGCCGGTCACCCGGCTGATCACCGGTGGAGGCCTCGGAAGTGCGCTCGGCGCATCGGAAATGAGCCGCGGGTGGGTCGCCGCCGCTGTCGTCGCGGCTGTGGTGACCGTCAGTCTGCGGGCCACCGTGCGCTGGTCGTGGCACGCCGTGCTGCTGGTTCCCACGTTCATCGGCGTTATCGCGCTACCGGTCACGGGCAACGCCGGCCAGGGGCCCGACCACGACTACGCGACCAGCGCCGTGATTGTCTTCGCCACTGCGCTGGCCGTGCTGACCGGAGTGAAGGTGAGCGCGGCGATCGCCCCGCCGAAAGACGAACTGCGCAGACGGGTTCTGCTCACCGAGCTCGCGGCGGGCACGGTGGCGTTGCTGTATGGCGCGCTGCTGTGGTTCCTGCTGGCCGCACCGGGCGGCGTCCACTCGGACTACGGGCGATTCGGCGTG
Source organism: Mycolicibacterium rhodesiae (assembly GCF_002086695.1). GTDB lineage: Bacteria > Actinomycetota > Actinomycetes > Mycobacteriales > Mycobacteriaceae > Mycobacterium > Mycobacterium rhodesiae. The sequence goes on along the minus strand of NZ_MVIH01000001.1, from coordinate 394,897 downwards.
CTGGCCGCGGCGGCGTTGCTCATCAGCCTGCTCGTCAAACCCAGGCCGGCCGCCGCAGTGGCCGGCGTCATGGCGGTCGCCGCCGTGTCGGCGATGGCGGTTCAGACTGCGCCCCGGCTGCTGGCACACGAGTTCACCGCGTGGGACGTCTTCCTCGGCTACCAGCTCTCCGACCCGCCGAATGCGCTTCGGCTGCTGACTGTCTGGCGTTTCGACGTGCTCCTCGGCGTCGCGGCGGTGGTCTTGGCGCTGGGCTACGTGATCGGGTACCTCCGGCTGCGACGGCGCGGCGACGCCTGGCCGCCCGGCCGGTTGGTGGCATGGCTGCTGGGTTGCGCCGCTCTGCTCCTCGCAACCAGCTCGGGGGTGCGCGCCTACGGTTCGGCGATGTTCAGCGTGCACATGGCCGAGCACATGGCGCTGAACATGTTCATCCCGGTGTTTCTGGTGCTGGGAGCACCGATCACCTTGGCGCTGCGCGCGCTTCCGGTGGCGGGCGCCGGCCATCCGCCGGGTGCCCGGGAACGCCTGCTGTGGCTGGTGCATTCGCCGGCGTCACGGTTCCTGTCCCATCCCGCAACTGCTTTCGTGTTGTTCGTCGGATCGCTGTACGCGGTGTACTTCACACCGGTGTTCGACACGCTGGTGCGCTACCACTGGGGTCACGAGTTCATGACCCTGCACTTCCTGATCACCGGGTACCTGTTCTTCTGGGGGATCATCGGTATCGACCCGGGCCCCAAGCGGTTGCCGTTCATCGGCCGGCTGGGCCTGCTGTTCGCGGTGATGCCGTTTCACGCCTTCTTCGGCATCGCGACCATGACCATGACCTCGGTGCTCGGCGGCACGTTCTATCGCTACCTGCACGTCCCGTGGCTGGCCAGCCTCAACGACGACCAACACCTCGGCGGAGCCATCGCCTGGGGTTCGAGCGAACTGCCCGTCATCGTCGTGGTGATTGCACTGGTGTACCAATGGGCGCGCCAAGACCGGCGGACCGCCACCCGCACCGACCGGCACGCCGACGCCCACTACGACGACGACCTCGACGCCTACAACGCGATGCTGCGGGAGTTGGCCAAGAACCGGCGCTGAATCCCCCGGTCAGGCAAGGCCGCCCAGCGGTCTGCCGGTCGCCGCGGTGAACCGGTCCGCAACGTCGGCCCAATTCACCACATTCCAGAACGCCGTGACGTAGTCGGCCTTGACGTTCTTGTACTGCAGGTAATACGCGTGCTCCCACATGTCGACCTGCAGCAGCGGCACGATTCCCGGCGGCACGTTGGCCTGCTGGTCGTAGAGCTGGAACGTCAGCAGCTTGCCGCCGAGCGGCTCGTAACCCAGGACCGCCCAACCGGAACCCTGTAAGCCGTTCGCGGCGGCGGCGAATTGCGCGCGGAACGCATCGAACGACCCGAACGCATCGTCGATGGCGGCCGCCAGTTCGCCGATGGGTTTGTCACCTCCGTTGGGCGACAAGTTCTTCCACCAGATCGAGTGGTTGAGATGGCCGCCGAGATGGAATGCCAGGTTCTTCTCGTTCGGGAAGATCGCGGCGTGGTCGGCGTTGGCGCGAGCCTCCTCCAGTTTGGCCAACGCGTCGTTGACGCCTTTGACGTACGTCGCGTGGTGCTTGCTGTGATGAATCTCGTTGATCTGACCCGAAATATGGGGCTCGAGTGCGCTGTAGTCGTAATCCAATTCAGGCAAGGAGTAATCCGTCATGCCACCAACTTATATGTTCACGTGTTCAGATGATAGGGTGTTTACGTGGCAGGTCGGTCGTGGGCGACGAGTCGATGCAGCACATCGCCAAGCCTCACCCTGAGGTGGTAACTCGCGACCGGCACTGCCCACCACCTTGCGCGACAAGGATTCCCGCTAGGACGCCGCGATGACCTCACTGATGACACCGGCGAAGCGCTGACCCATGCGCACGTGGGCCTGTGGCCCGGGGTGCAGCCGGTCTGGAAGCGGGAAGTCGGCGAAGTCCGCGGGACCGTAGAGATCCAGGCCGTCGACATAGCGCAGATTCGGGTCGGCGTTCGAGCGCTCGCTGACGATGCGGGCGAGCTCGTCACGGATGACGCGCAGCGTCAGCTTGCCCGCCGACACCTCGGTCGGACTTCCGGTGGCGGCGAATGCCAGTGTTCCGTTGCTGAAGTCAGGAGCCAATGGTCCCGGCGTGTCCTCATGGATGGGACAGTGCACCGCGGAGACGACGACAATCGGCGTGACCGGATGCCCGTCGCGGATGGTGTCGAGGAAGCCATGGACTGCGGGCCCGAATGCGCGCAGGCGCATCAGGTCGGCATTGACGATATTGATCCCGATCTTGACGCTGATCAGGTCGGCGGGGATGTCGCGCATCGTGCGGGCGGTGAAAGGATCCAGCAGCGCCGCCCCGCCCACGCCCAGATTGATCAGTTCGACACCGGCACCGGCGGCCGCCACCGCGGGCCAGGTGCCGGTGGGGTGCACGGCATTGGAGCCGTGGCTGATGGAGCTGCCGTGATGCAGCCACACCGGCCTGGTGATGGGGCGAGGCTCCAACGGGTGATCGCTCCGCAGAGTAATCAGTTCGGTGATCTCGTTGTGCGGCAACCAGATTTCGACGGACTTGGCCCGGTCCGGCAGGCCGGTGAAGCGAATCGTTCCGGGCGGGCCGGCGATGAGTTCCTCGGTACCGGCGGCGGCATCCTTCATGAGTACGTTGCCGCCGGTCAGGCTGGCCTGGGCCGCCAAATCCCCGTCGATCACCAAATCGTAGAGGCCATCGGGTCGCATGGGCATGCCCACATAGGCCGGCCGGGTACGCAACGCGTCCAATTCTATTTCGGTGGACCGGGTTTCGAACACCAGCCGGCATCCGGCCGGTTGAGCTTCCGCCATTGCCAGTTGCGGGTCGGCACATTGCGCTCGGGCCCAGCGGGGTAGCCGATGCGGCAGCAGACCGTGGTTCGTGCTTTCGAGTTCCTGCGCCCCGCGCACCAGGTCCATCGTGATCGGAACCTCGGACGGTTCGGGCATGTGCTTGTTCTCGCTTCTCGATCCTGGGTGACCGCTCGGCAGGTTGCCAGGTTATCGGAGTCCGGCAGGCCGACGACATCGCATATGGGGGCGGCGTAGGTTGGGTACTCCCGTTGCTCACCGCGCACGGCAAGGAGCCGATGATGGCCGAAATCTCGATCACGGATTCGACGGCTGGTCGCGATGGCGCCATATTGACTGCGCTACCGGACATCCGGGAGTGGCAAGAGGATCTCTATCGCGACCTGCACCAACACCCAGAGCTCTCCCACCAGGAACACCGGACCGCAGGCCTCGTCGCCGAGAAACTGCGCGAGTCGGGAATCGAGGTCCTCGAGGGAATAGGCGGCACGGGTGTCATCGGCATCATCCGGGCCGGCGAAGGCCCGGTGGTGCTGCTGCGCGCGGATATGGATGCCCTGCCGGTCGCGGAAGCGACGGGTCTGGCCTACGCCAGTACGGAGCGGACCATCGACGCCTCCGGCGATGAGGTTCCGGTGATGCACGCCTGCGGGCACGACATTCACGTCGTCTGCCTTCTCGGTGCCGCGACCCTGCTTGCTCAGGCGACCCACCATTGGCACGGAACGGTCGTGGCCCTGTTCCAGCCCGCTGAAGAGGTCGGTGACGGTGCGGGGGGAATGGTGGATGACGGCCTGCGCGAAGCCATTCCGGCCGTTGACGTCGCCCTGGCGCAGCATGTGCTCCCGGTACCGGCCGGCGTGGTCGGAACGCGGCGCGGCCCGGTCCTGTCCGCGGCCGACAGCATGCGGATCACCGTGTTCGGCCGCGGGGCGCACGGCTCGATGCCTCAGGCGGCGGTGGACCCGGTGGTTCTCGCGGCGATGATCGTGATCCGCCTGCAGACGATCGTCTCGCGAGAGGTTGCTCCCACAGACACTGTCGTCCTGACCATCGGCAGCATCCGGGCCGGCACGAAAAGCAATGTGATCGGTGATCACGCCGTTCTCGAACTGAACCTGCGCACCTATGACGAATCGGTGCGCACCGCGGTGCTCACTGCGATTCGGCGCATCGTCGTCGCCGAGTGCCAGGCCTCCGATTCACCCAGAGAGCCGGAATTCGAACTCTACGATTCGTTTCCGCTCACCGTGAACGACGATGAGGTGACCGACCGAGTCCACGATGCGTTCGCGCGGCATTTCGGCACACGTCTGCACGCCATGCCGCAGGGATCCGCGAGTGAGGACTTCAGCGACATCCCCACCGCGCTCGGTGTGCCGTACACGTACTGGGGCATCGGTGGAATCGATGAGCAGCAATACCGTAGGGCAGCCGAGAACGGGCGTGTCAGCCAGGACATTCCGGTCAACCACTCGCCGACATTTGCCCCGGTCATTCAGCCCACCCTGGACACCGGCACCGAGGCGCTGGTCGTCGCGGCGCTCGCCTGGCTGAATTCCTGAACCTCAGCGGCCGGCGCCGAGCGGGCCCGGCGCGTTGAGACCGAACCGAACCCCGAGCATCCGGATGATGAAGCACACCGCCGCGGCGCCCAAGGCAGCCGCCAGCCCGTAGCAGTCCAGCCGGATCGCGCCGATCGTGATCGCAGCCGCTGCCAAGGCCGGGATCGCATACAGCTCGCTGCGCAGGACGGTGGGGATCTGCCCGATCAGGACGTCGCGAATCGTGCCACCCCCGACGGCGGTGACCACGCCCAACAGCAACGTCGGGGCGACACCCAACCCGAACGCCGCCGCCTTGGACGTCCCGATGACCGCGAACACACTAAGCCCCACCGCATCGAACACCGTGATCGCGGCCTCCAAACGGTGCAACAACTTGCTGAGCGCGAAGGCGAGCAGGCCGCCGGCGACGGCGAGCGCGAAGTATCGCCAGTCACGGAACGTCGCCGGCGGAATGTCACCGATGATCACATCGCGGATGACTCCACCGCCCAAAGCGGTCATCATGCCGAGTGTGACCACCCCGACGATGTCGAGACGCGCGGCGCGTACCGCCGTCAACGCACCGTTGAGCGCGAACACAAACGTCCCGATCAGATCCAGCGCAAGCCATAACATGGCTTCGGGAGTCACTGAGTCGTCCTCGGGCGCTTGAGTTCTCAGCCTACGACGGTGTAATCCTCGTCCGCCAGCGCCTCGCGCACCTGGTCGACGGTGACGTCGCCGTCGACCCGCACGATCGACGCGCCCTCAGGGTCGAGGTCGATGTCGACGGTAGCGACCGTCGGCAGCGCCGTGAGGGCACCGGTGACCACCCGCACGCAGCTCTGGCAATGCAGACCGGTGATCGTGAACGTGTTCGACACGAGATATGCCTTTCGTTAGCGGGCGTCGAAGTTGCGCAGCCGCAGGCTGTTAGAGACGACGAAGAACGATGAGAACGCCATCGCCGCACCGGCGATGAGCGGATTGAGAAATCCAGCAGCGGCAATCGGGATGGCCGCCACGTTGTAACCGAATGCCCAGAACAGGTTCGTCCGAATCGTGCGCATGGTCGCACGGGCCAGGTCGAGTGCCTGCGGGACGATGTCGAGATCGTCGCGCACCAGGATGATGTCCGCGGCGCCGATCGCCACGTCCGTGCCGCGCCCGATGGCCAGGCCAAGGTCCGCGGACGCCAGCGCCGGGCCGTCGTTGATGCCGTCGCCGACCATGGCGACCACTCGGCCCTGCTCTCGTAGCTGCTCGATGACGTCGACCTTGCCTTCGGGCAGCACCTCGGCGATGACTTCCTCGATGCCGACCTGCGCGGCCACCGCACCCGCAGCGGCGGCGTTGTCGCCGGTGAGCAGCACCGTGCGCAGGCCCCGGCGGTGCAGAGCGGCCACCGCATCGGCGGCCGATTCCTTCACCGCATCGGCCACCGCCACGGCGCCGCACACCTGTCCGTCGACGGCGACGAATACGACTGTCTCGCCACGAGATTCACCGCGACGCCGCGCCGACTGCACCGGCTCGGGGACCTGGGCCTGCCCGGCGACCCAGGACGGGCGGCCGACTGTCACCCGGTGCCCCGACACTGTGCCGGTGACCCCGCGACCCGGATGGGCGCGGAAGTCCTCCACCGGCCTGCGCTCGTCGGTGGCGGTCGTGATGGCCACTGCGACAGCATGTTCGGAGGCCACCTCGACCGCCGCGGCGAGCGCCAGGATCTCGTCGGACTGCCCGCCGTCGACCACCGTCACCTCGGTGACCGCCAAGTGCCCGGTGGTCAGCGTGCCGGTCTTGTCGAACACCACGGTATCCACTGCGCGGATGGCTTCGAGCGCGCGGTAACCCTTGAGGAAGATGCCGAGCTGCGCGCCCCGTCCGGACGCGACCATCATCGCGGTCGGGGTGGCCAGTCCGAGCGCACAGGGGCACGCGATCACCAACACCGCCAGCGCCGCCGAGAACACCCGATCGGCGTCCGCACCGGCCAGCCACCAGCCCGTCGCCGTCAGCGCCGCGATACCGAACACCACCGGCACGAACACGCCGGCGACCCGGTCGGCCAGCCGCTGCGCATCGGCCTTCTGGGCTTGCGCTTCTTCGACCAGCCGCACCATCCCGGCGAACTGGGTGTCGGCACCCACGGCGGCCGCCTCGACGATCAGCCGGCCGTCGAGCACCACCGTTCCGCCGACCACCGGGCCACCGGGATGGGCACGCGACGGCTTGGCTTCGCCCGTCATCGCGCTCATGTCGATGGCGGCGTCGCCCTCGATCACCAATCCGTCGGCGGCGATCGTCTCGCCGGGGCGCACCACGAATTTCTGCTGCTCTTTGAGTTCGTCCGCCGGAAGCACCATCTCGCTGCCGTCGGCCAGCAGCACCGTCACGTTCTTGGCGCTCAGCGCGGCCAGCGCGCGCAACGCGCTGCCGGCCCGCGACTTCGCCCGCGCCTCCAAATAGCGGCCGGCCAGGATGAAGACGGTGACGCCGGCAGCCACCTCCAGATAGATCGAATCGCTGCTCAGCAGCGCCTGCCAGATACCGTCACTGCGCCGGTCGCGATGCCCGATGAAGATCGTGTACAGCGACCACAGTGTGGCCGCGGTGACCCCGACCGAGATCAGCGTCTCCATCGAGGCGGTGCCGTGGCGGGCGTTGCGCAGGGCGACCCGGTGGAAGGGCCAGGCGGCCCACGTGACGATCGGCGCCGCCAGCGCGACGAGCAGCCAACCCCAGCCGGTGAACCGGGTGCTGGGGACGACCGCGAACATCACCGACAGGTCGGCCAGCGGCACGAAGAGCACGGCGGCGATCGCCAGCCGCCGCAGCAGGCTGCGGGCCAGCGTGTCGTCGGGGTCCACCGTCTCGGCCGTCGATGCCGCGCGCGGAGCGGCGTCGTACCCGGCCTTGCGGATCACCTCGCACAGATCCTCGGTACCCACCGACTCGGGGGCATCGACGCTGGCCACCCGAGTCGCGTAGTTGACCGACGCGTGCACCCCGTCGACCTTGTTCAGCTTGGTCTCGACCCGGGCGGCGCACGCCGCGCAAGACATTCCCGAGACGTCGAGTTCGACCCGGTGCGCGGCGCCGGACACGCCCGGAGCGGCTGAGCCGCCCACGACCGATACCGTCATCGCTCTCCTTGGCTGTGTTGCGGACCCGAGGGAACAGTCGGCTGCGCCGGCCGTCGGGTTCCCCAGCTTCCTAAAATACGCGCCGGCAACAGGCCGGGAATCCGCCGGTCATGGTGATCCCCTAGTCTCACTGAGCGTGGCCGAACGCAACGACGACCCCGTGACTGCGCTGGCCCTTGCCGCAGGCCGGGGTGACGCGGCCGCACTCGAGGCGTTCATCAAGGCCACCCAGCGCGACGTGTGGCGTGCGGTCGCCTTCCTCGGTGACCCTGGTCACGCCGACGACTTGACCCAGGAGACGTTTCTGCGGGCCTTGGGCGCACTCCCCCGGTTCTCCGGTCGGTCCTCGGCCCGGACCTGGCTGCTGTCGATCGCCCGCCGCGTCGTCGTCGACCAGATCCGCCGCAATCAGGCACGCCCGCGCACGACGTCCGCGATCGACCTGGAGCAGGTGCTCGACGCCCGGCGCAGCGCGGGCCGGTTCGAGGACATCACCGAGATCAGGATGCTGCTCGACGGCTTGGACACCGACCGCCGCAACGCGCTGATGCTGACCCAGGTCCTGGGACTGTCCTACGCCGAAGCCGCTGAGGTGTGCGGATGCCCGGTGGGCACCATCCGCTCCCGGGTGGCGCGAGCGCGCGAGGATCTGCTCAGCGCCGCCGGTCGCGACGATCAGGTCGGCTGAACGACTCGAGGCCCGCGGGCGATTGTTTGTCGGTCGACAACTGTTGCGCTCTGATTGGCATCTCGCCCGGCGGGAACATGTCGCCATGCTGGTGGTGATCGTCGTCGCCTCCTGCCGGTGCTGTTCCTGCTCGCGACGCTGCTGTCCGGCGACGCCGTGTTGCCGACCGCCCACCACACCGACCTCTACCTCACCGCCCTGGCCGGTCTGCTCACGGTGGTGTACGTGACAGGGTTGATCTTCCGACCACAACTCGATCGCAATCGTTGTGCTGTACATCGTCGGCATTGCCGAGCTGGCATTCATCAGCGGGTAATGATTGATTCACAGCAATCATTACGCCCTAACAAGGGACTGAGCACGTCGCCGAGCGGGTACGCCTCAACCATGCGTGCGTTGACAGTACAGCCCGGCCAAACCGACTCCCTCGCCGTCGAGGATGTCGACGAGCCCACGGCCGGGCCCGACGAGCTGAGAGTGGCCGGGTTGGCGATCGGGGTGTGCGGAACGGACAAGGAAATCGCCGCCGGCGAATACGGTTGGGCTCCGCCAGGTCGTGATCGGCTGGTGTTGGGCCACGAGTCGCTGGGGCGCGTGCTCAGCGCGCCCGACGGCAGCAACTTCGACGAGGGCGATCTGGTGGTCGGGGTGGTGCGCCGGCCTGATCCGGTGCCGTGCGGGGCCTGCGCCCACGGCGAGTTCGACATGTGCCGCAACGGTCAGTACACCGAACGGGGCATCAAGGAGATCGACGGGTACGGCAGCGAGATATGGTGCGTGAAAACCGATTACGCAGTCAAACTCGACGACGGACTGGCCGATGTCGGAATGCTGATGGAACCGACGACCGTCGTGGCCAAAGCCTGGGAGCAGGTGTACCGCATCGGGCAGCGGGCCTGGTTCGAGCCGCGCACCGCGCTGGTCACCGGCGCGGGCCCGGTCGGTCTGTTGGCCGCTCTGCTTGGCGTACAACACGGCCTCGACGTCCACGTGCTCGACCAGGTCACCGACGGGCCCAAACCTGAGATCGTGGATGCCCTGAACGCCACCTACCACCACACCAGCGTCGAGGAGGCGGTCGGAAAGCTCCAGCCGGACATCGTCATCGAGGCCACCGGGGTCGGCTCACTGGTGTTCGACGCCATGACCGTCACCGGCTCGTACGGCATCGTCGCGTTGACCGGTGTCTCCCCGCGGGGCCGGGCCCTCACTGTTGACGCCGGCGGCCTCAATCGCGACATCGTTCTGGAGAACGACGCGGTGGTCGGTTCGGTCAACGCCAATCTGCGTCACTACCGGCAGGCCGCCGAAGCGTTGGCGAAGGCTGACCCGAAGTGGTTGGCGAGCTTGATAACCCGGCGTGTCCCTCTTGCGGAGGCGACGAAGGCATTCACCGCCGAACCCGACGACGTCAAGGTGATCGTGACCCTCGAAGAATCGACCTAACGCTTCGTCGCCGTCATCACCAGATACTCGGCCGAGTACGCGGTGCGCCCGGGCTGATCCGACTGGTTCCACTGCTCGAGGAACGCCAGGAAGTCGCGGTCGAGGTTCGCCACCTGGTCGGGGCGGTCCGCGGTGAAGCTGTACACGGCGATCGTCGGTCCGTAGTTACGTTTCCAGTATTCACGGAACTCCAGCGGGCTCGGGCTGTGCGCCATGTGAAGGACCCTCCGTTCCACGGTGAGGTCGGTGACCTTGTCGCCGAACAACTCTCGTACATGGTTCTCGTCGCCCCACAGCGGTGCAGGTGAGGCGCCCGGGGGTGGCGGCGCGGCGTAGGGCTTCATGGTGGCGAACAACTGGCCGATAAAGCCCTGCGGCGTCCAATTGATCATCCCGATCTTCCCACCCGGCCGGCACACCCGCACCAGCTCATCGGCGGTCGCCTGGTGATGCGGGGCGAACATCGCGCCCAGACACGACACGACGACATCGAAGTGGTTGTCGGCGAACGGAAGTGCCTCCGCGTCGGCCTCGACCCACTCCAATTCGACACCACGGGCGGCGGCGATCCGCCGGCCTGCGTCGAAGAGCTCCGGCGTGAGATCACTGGCGGTCACCCGCGCGCCGGCTTCGGCGGCCGGAATCGAGGCGTTGCCCGCGCCGGCGGCCACGTCCAGCACCAGTTGGTCCGGCCGGATGCCGACAGCGTCGACGAGCTGCGGTCCGAGTTCGGCGACCAACTCGGCGGCCACCGTCGGATAGTCACCCGATGCCCACAGGGCACGGTGCTTGGCCTTCAGTGCGCGATCAGCGGAATCATCGTGTCCCGGTCCGGTACCCATCCCAGATCTCCTTCACAACGGCCATGGGCACAGGATGCGCGCGCGTGTCGAAGCAGACGCCGAAATGGCAATAAAGCCGCGGGTTTGAACTAGTCCAGAAAGCCGTGCAGCAGGGCCGCCGACCCGGCCACGTGCGCCTGCATCGCGGCGCCGGCGGCGTCGGGATCGCCGGCGAGGATGGCGATGACGATGGCCTCATGCTGCTCGTCGGAGTGCGCAATATTGCGGCGCAGCAACGGAATCTGATCCAGCAGCGCGTTCAGCCGCATCCGGTTCTCCGCCACCAGCGGCACCAGCGATGCGGATCCGGCGGCCTCCGCGATGGCCAGGTGCAGGCGGGAGTCCAGCCGCCGATAGTCCTCGGCGCACGAGCAGCGCACGTCGGTCAGCCGAGACCACAAACCTTCCCGCTCGCCGGCGGTCAGCGTTCGGGTCGCCGCCATCCGGGCGGCGCCGACCTCGAGAATCTCGCGCAACCGCAGTGCATCGTCGATATCGGCGCGGCTGAACCGCACCACCCCCTCGGTGGGCGCGGGTAGCGACTCGGCCAGGAAGGTACCGCCGTAACGCCCGCGCCGCGACACCAGATAACCGGCGTCGGCCAGGGATTTGATCGCCTCCCGGACGGTGTCCCGGCTGACGCCGAGACGGGTGGCGAGTTCGCGCTCCGGAGGCAGCGAGTCACCCGGGGTGAGCACACCGAGCTTGATGGTCTGCAGCAGCCGGCCCACGGTGTCCTCGAAAGCGTTACCGAGGCGCACCGGACGCAGCAGGGCCTCGTGGGCCTGCTGCGGTTCCGGGTCGCTGACCACTTCCCGGGTCACTCCGTTCCTGCCCGCCGAACCATGACGCTTACAGCGGAGTGACGTAGTGGCCGGTGATGCCGCCGTCGACCAGGAAGCTCGACCCGGTGATGAACGACGAGTCGTCGCTGGCCAGGAATGCCACCGCGGCGGCCAGTTCCTCCGGCTCGGCGAACCGGCCCATCGGCACGTGCACGAGCCGGCGGGCAGCCCGCTCCGGATCCTTGGCGAACAGCTCCCGCAGCAGCGGGGTGTTCACCGGGCCGGGGCACAGCGCGTTGACCCGAATTCCCTGACGCGCGTACTGGATTCCGAGTTCACGCGACATCGCCAACACGCCACCCTTGGAGGCGGTGTAGGAGATCTGGGAGGTGGCCGATCCGTTGACCGCCACGAACGAGGCGGTGTTGATGATCGAGCCGCGCTGCGCGGGCACCATGTGCCGCAACGCGGCCTTGCAGCAGAAGAAGACCGATTTCAAGTTGACGTCCTGCACGCGGTCCCAGGCGTCGATGCCGGTGTTCTCGATGAGGTCGTCGTCGGGCGGGCTGATCCCTGCGTTGTTGAACGCGATGTCGACGCCACCATGCAGCTCGAAAGCGGTGTCGAACAACTGATCCACCGCGACCTGATCAGAAACGTCGACCTGGACGAACGTCACGTTCAAGTCATTGGCCACGGTCTTGCCGGTCGTCTCATCAAGGTCCCCGATGACGACGATCGCGCCCTCGTCCCGCATCCGCTTGACGGCTGCGAGTCCGATACCGCTCGCACCACCCGTGACGACGGCGACCTTGTCCTTGAGTCGCTGGGACAGATCCATCTAGCTCTCCTCTACAGCAAAAAAGACGTTCTTGGTTTCGGTGAAGTGCAGGGGTGCGTCCGGGCCGAGTTCACGGCCGAGTCCAGATTGTTTGAAGCCGCCGAACGGGGTGTTGTACCGGACCGACGAATGCGAATTCACGCTCAGATTGCCTGCCTCGACCGCACGTGACACCCGCACTGCCCGAGAGAGATTGTCAGTCCAGATCGACCCGGACAGGCCGTATTCGGTGTCATTCGCCAGCGCGATGGCATCAGCCTCGTCGTCGAACGGCAGCACCGCGACGACAGGTCCGAAGATCTCCTCTGTGACGGTGCGGTCGGTGCGTTGCGGGGTGAGCACCGTCGGGGGAAACCAGAACCCGGGCCCACTCGGCGCCGAACCGCGGAAGGCGACGTTGGTGTCGTCGGGGACGTAGGCGGCCACGGACTCGAAGTGCTTGCGCGACACCAGCGGTCCCATCTCGGTGTCCCTGGCAGCGGGATCGCCGACAACCAGGCCCTTGACCGCCGGCTCGAGCAGCTCCATGAACTTGTCGAACACGCTGCGCTGCACCAGAATCCGGCTGCGCGCACAGCAGTCCTGGCCGGCATTGTCGAAGACGCCGTACGGCGCGGTGGCCGCGGCCTTCTCCAGATCGCAGTCCGCGAAGACGATGTTGGCGCTCTTTCCGCCGAGTTCCAGGGTGACCCGCTTTACCTGATTGGCCGCGCCGGCCATGACCTTGGTACCCACCTCGGTCGAACCGGTGAACACGATCTTGCGCACATCGGGGTGGCTGATGAACCGCTCACCCACCACCGAACCCCGGCCGGGCAGCACCTGGAACAGGTCTTGCGGCAGACCGGCGTCCAGCGCGATCTCACCGAGTCGCATCGACGTCAGCGGCGTCCACTCGGCCGGCTTGAGCACCACCGCGTTGCCTGCCGCCAGCGCGGGCGCGAAACCCCACACCGCGATCGGCATCGGGAAGTTCCATGGCGTGATCACCCCGATCACACCCATCGGCTCGTTGAACGTCACGTCCAGGCCGCCGGCCACCGGAATCTGCTTGCCCGACAAGCGCTCCGGAGTGGCGGAATAGAACTGCAACACGTCGCGCACGTGGCCCGCCTCCCACTCGGCAGCGCCGATCGGATGACCGGAGTTGGCGACCTCCAGCGCGGCCAGTTCCCCGACGTGGGCGTCCACTGCGGCGGCGAACGCCCGCAATGCGGCCGCCCGCTCGGCGGGCGCCTTTGCGGCCCAGACCTTTTGTGCGACCTTTGCGCGGGCAACGGCGTCGTCGACGCCTGCGACGTCGGTCAGCTCGACCGTGCGCAGCGACTCTTCCGTGGCCGGATTGACCAGTTCGGTTGTACTCAATTCACTCTTTCCGTTGTGTAGGCCCGGGCTGCCTCGACCACGCCGGCGAACACGCGAAGATCGTCCAGGGTTTCCTCGGGATGCCATTGCACGGCCAGGACGAAATCGTCGCCAGGCAACTCGACGGCCTCGATGACGCCCTCCGCGTCGAACGCGCTGATCATCAGTCCGTCACCGAGCCGGTCGATGGCCTGGTGGTGGTAGCACTGCGCAGTCGTGCTCTCTCCGATCAGGCCGGCCAGCCTGCCACCCGCCACGGTGCGGATCGACGAGGTGGTGAACACCGCGTTGCCCTGCTGATGACGGGTGTGCCCGACGACGTCAGGCAGGTGCTGATGCAGGGTGCCGCCCAGCGCGACGTTGAGCACCTGCGCCCCCCGGCAGATGCCGAGCACCGGCAGGTGCCGGCGGATCGCCGCGGCAACCAGCGCGAGTTCCCAGGCGTCGCGGACGCGGTCGGGCACATCGGTGGCGGGGTGCGGGTCGTGGCCGTACGCGGACGGATCGACATCCCTGCCGCCGGTGACGATCAAACCGTCGATGCCGTCGAGGATCTGTTCGACGATGCCTGCGTCCACGGGTTGCGGCGGGAGCAGGGTGGCGATACCCCCGGCCAGTGTGACGCCTTCGATGTAGATGCCGGGCAGGAAGCTGGCGTGTACATCCCAGATGCCGGTCTGGGCCTGCTGCAGGTAGGTGGTGAGGCCGATGACAGGACGGAGCCGGGCCTGCTCAGAGCCGCTCAAAACCGCGCACCCTTTCCCAGTCGGTGACCGCGGAGTTGAACGCGGCAAGCTCGACACGGGCGTTGTTCAGGTAGTGCTCGACGACGTCGTCGCCGAAGACCTCGCGCGCCACCGTCGAACCCTCGAACAACGCGGCGGCCTCGGCCAGCGTGGTCGGCAGCCGCTGCGCGCCACTGGTGTAGGCATTGCCGTCGACTGCATCGGGCAGCTCCAGCTCGTTGTCGATGCCGTACAGCCCGCCGGCGATCAGCGCCGCCACCGCGAGGTACTGGTTGACGTCACCGCCTGGTGCGCGACACTCCATCCGCATACCGGACCCGTGGCCGACCACCCGCAACGCACAGGTGCGGTTGTCCATCCCCCACGCGATCGCGGTCGGAGCAAAACTGCCATCGACAAACCGCTTGTAGGAGTTGATGTTCGGCGCATAGAACAGCGTCAGCTCGCGCAGCGTCGCGAGCTGGCCGGCGACGAAGCTGCGAAACATCGGCGACATCCCGAGTTCGTCGGAGTCATCGGCAAATACCGCGGAGCCGTCGGTGCCGCGGAACGAGATGTGAATGTGGCAGCTGTTTCCTTCCCGCTCATCGAATTTCGCCATGAACGTCAGGCTCTTGCCGTGCTGATCGGCGATCTCTTTCGCGCCGTTCTTGTAGATCGTGTGGTTGTCGCAGGTGACCAGCGCGTCGGCGTACCGGAACCCGATCTCCTGCTGGCCGAGGTTGCATTCGCCCTTGACGCCTTCGCAATACATGCCGGCACCGGCCATCCCGTTCCGGATGTCGCGCAACAGCGGCTCCATTCGCGTCGACGCCAGCATCGCGTAGTCGATGTTGTAGTCGGTGGCCGGAGTCATGTCGCGGTAACCGGACTTCCACGCGTCGCGATAGCCCGTGTCGAACGCCATGAACTCGAGTTCGGTCGCGGCGACCGCACACATATCGCGTTCGGCGAGCCGGTCGAGCTGCTTGCGCAGGATGCTGCGCGGCGCCTGGCTCACCGCCCGGCCGTCGGTCCAGGACAGGTCGGCCATCACCAGCGCGGTCGCCGGCAGCCACGGAATGCGGCGCAATGTGCTGAAATCCGGCGTCATCACCATGTCGCCGTAGCCGGTCTCCCAGCTCGAGATCGCGTAGCCGCCGACGGTGTTGTTGTCGACGTCCACCGCCAGCAGGTAGTTGCAGCACTCGGCGCCGTGGGCGGCGACATCGTCGACGAACAACTCGGCCGAGATCCGCTTGCCGGTCAACCGGCCCTGCATGTCGGCGAAGGCCACGATCACGGTGTCGATCTCACCGGCGGCGACCATGGCATCCAACTCGGCCTGCAGCAACAGACCTGGCCGGCGTCGGCCTGCACCATCAGGCGTCACGCGTGCCCCTCTCGATAGCCCGGGATCGGGTTGATTCGACGGAAAGTCAACCATTGGATGCCGCCGGCGCGGCGGCGTCGTGGTCCAGGTTTACATAAACGTCACTCCAAAGGTAGGACACCAGACCAATAGCACTCTATTGTCCCTACTCAGGAGAGCGCCGGTGGGCGCCTCTTCGTCATCACGCCCAGAAGGAGACACCGTGCCAGAGGGTCACGAACTACTCGACGACGACGAACGACACCTCGCCAGCCTCGGGTATACCCAGGAGCTGCACCGGTCCTGGTCCGGCTTCAGCAATTTCGCCATCTCGTTCTCGATCATCTCGATCCTGGCCGGCTGCTTCACCTCGTTCGGCCTCGGCTGGAACAACGGCGGCCCGGCGGCGATCGCCTGGGGCTGGCCGATCCTGTCGGTCTTCATCCTGCTCATCGGGCTGTGCATGTCCGAGCTGGTGTCGGCCTTCCCCACATCCGGCGGAATCTACTGGTGGGCAGCCAAACTGGGCGGGCCGAAGGCCGGGTACTACACCGGTTGGCTGAACCTGATCGGCCTGATCGCGATCCTGGCCTCGGTGGCCTACGGGTCGGCGACCTTCCTTGACCTGACGCTGGGCACCTTCAGCGAGAGCTGGCTGGCCGGCTACAGCCTGACCAGGACCTTCATCATGTTCCTGGTCATCCTGGTGATCGTCGCGACCATCAACATCTTCTCCAGTCACCTGCTGGCCGTGATCAACAACATCTCGGTCTGGTGGCACGTCATCGGCGCCGCCGCGGTGATCGTCATCCTGTGGCTGATCCCCGCCCAGCACGCCAGCTTCTCCACGGTGTTCGCCACCACGGTCAACAACACCGGCTTCTTCGGCGGGTCCACCTCCGGCTTCGGCTTCCTGCTGTTCGTACTCCCGATGTCGGCGATCCTGACCCAGTACACGATCACCGGCTACGACGCGTCGGCGCACTTGTCCGAGGAGACCAAGAGTGCGGCCGATGGCGCGGCGAAAGGCATCTGGCGGTCGATCTTCTATTCCACGATCGGCGGCTGGATCCTGCTTCTGAGCTTCCTGTTCGCCGTGCAGGACGTCGACGGCGTCACCAAGGGCGGCGGCGCCGTCGCCACCATCTTCAGCCAGGCGATGGACTCCAAGTGGGTGGCGATCGTGCTGTTGATCTCCACCGCGGGCCAGCTGTTCTGCACCACGGCGTGCCAGACCAGCGCCTCGCGCATGCTGTTCGCATTCAGCCGCGACCGGGCGGTGCCCGGCCACCAGCTGTGGTCCAAACTCAGCGCGAAGAAAGTGCCCGCCAACGCCGTCATGATCACCGCGGCGATCGCGGCCATCCTGACGCTGCCCGCCCTGGTCCAGGTGGACATCAATGGCGCCCCGGTGCCGATCGCCTTCTTCGCCGTCGTCTCGATCGGGGTGGTCGGCCTCTATCTGTGCTTCGCGGTGCCGATCTACTACCGCTGGAAAGCCGGCGACTCATTCCCCCTGGGCAAATGGAACCTGCGGGGGCACCACAAGTGGATGGCACCCCTGGCGTTGGCCGAGATCATCATCACCTCGATCATCGCGATGTTTCCCACCTCGCTCGGCGGCGCCCCCTGGGACGCCAGCTTCGAGTGGAAGTTCGTGAATTACACCCCGTTGGTCGTCGGCGGCGTGCTGATCCTGCTGTACATCTACTGGCACGCGTCGGTGAAGAACTGGTTCACCGGGCCGGTGCGGCAAATCGACCTCACCGGTGAAGAACTGGAGGGGGTTTCCTAACACTGCAGGAGACCACACCCCAGGCCCTCCGTGAGGCGGGCCCCGCGCCCCTCGTGCCCCAGGCCGAGGGGCGCGGTTTTTGTGAGGACCGTCTCGGTCCGGTTAAGACTCGTTCGTCGGGGGTAAATAGGAACGCCGAGAACAGCGAAACAGACGGGATTGGTCGGGAACGATGTGTGGAGCGGCGGGTGAAGTCCGTCTCGACAATCAGGCCCCCGATGTGGCCGCGGTGGCTGCGATGGCGGAGACGATGGAGCCCCGCGGGCCGGACGCGTCGGGTGTGTGGTCTCAAGGCCGGGTTGCGCTCGGCCACCGTCGGCTCAAGATCATCGATCTGTCCCAGGCCGGCGCCCAGCCCATGGTCGATGCGGAGCTCGGACTGACCATCGCCTGGAACGGCTGCATCTACAACTATGAAGCCCTGCGCGACGAGCTCGCCGGTCACGGCTACCGCTTCTTCTCCCAGAGCGACACCGAGGTGTTGCTCAAGGCCTATCACCACTGGGGCGACCGGTTCGTCGACCGGCTCTACGGGATGTTCGCGTTCGCGATCACCGAACGTGACAGCGGCCGCGTGCTGCTCGGTCGCGACCGGTTGGGCATCAAACCGCTGTACATCAGCGAAGATTCCCACCGCATCCGGTTCGCGTCGTCATTGCCCGCCCTGCTGGCCGGCGGTGGCGTCGATACCCGCATCGACCCGATCGCGCTGCACCACTACCTGACCTTCCATTCGGTGGTTCCGGCCCCGCGCACCATTCTGTGCGGTGTCCGCAAGCTCTCCCCCGGCACCCTGCTGGCCATCGAGCCTGACGGCAAGCGACGTGAGATCACCTACTGGGCACCGGATTTCAGCCGTCGCACGGACCGGTCGGACTGGAGCGAGCGAGATTGGGAGGACGCGGTTCTCGAGTCGCTGCGGGCCGCCGTGAAGCGTCGCCTCGTCGCCGACGTGCCGGTCGGCTGCCTGCTCTCGGGCGGGGTGGACTCGAGCTTGATCGTCGGCCTGCTCGCCGAAGCAGGCCAGCATGGACTGAAGACCTTCTCCATCGGTTTCGAGTCGGTCGGCGGCGTCAAGGGTGACGAGTTCGTCTACTCCGACATCGTGGCCGAGCGTTTCGACACCGACCACCACCAGATCCGTATCGACACCGCGCGGATGCTGCCTGCACTGCAGGGCGCGATCGGCGCGATGAGTGAGCCGATGGTCTCCCATGACTGCGTCGCGTTCTACCTGCTGAGCCAGGAGGTCGCCAAGCACGTCAAGGTGGTTCAGTCCGGCCAGGGCGCCGACGAGGTGTTCGCCGGCTACCACTGGTATCCCCCGATGGCCGAGCCGGACGCGGCCAGTGTCGACGGTTCCGTCGCGCGCTACCGCGGAGCGTTCTTCGATCGCGACCACGACGGCGTGGCCGCGCTGCTCGCCGACGACCGGCTCAGCGGCCGTGACGATCCCAGCCTGTCGTTCGTCGCCGAGCACTTCGCCCAGCCCGGCGCGCAGACCGGCGTGGACCGCGCACTGCGACTGGACACCACCGTGATGCTGGTCGACGACCCGGTCAAGCGCGTCGACAACATGACGATGGCGTGGGGGCTGGAGGGCCGGGTGCCCTTCCTTGACCACGATCTGGTGGAACTGGCGGCGACCTGCCCGCCCGAGCTCAAGACCGCCCACGGCGGTAAGGGTGTGCTGAAAGAGGCTGCCCGCCAGGTGATTCCGGCCGAGGTGATCGACCGGCCGAAGGGTTACTTCCCGGTGCCCGCGCTCACCCACCTGGAAGGCCCGTACCTGGAGATGGTCCGCGACGCGCTATACGCGCCCCAGGCCAAGGAACGCGGCCTGTTCCGGCCCGAGGCTGTCGAGCGGCTGCTGGCCGACCCCAACGGACGGCTCACCCCGCTGCGCGGCAACGAGCTCTGGCAGATCGGACTCCTCGAGCTATGGCTACAGCAGCACGGCATCACGGGGCCGGCCGCATGAGCACCTCGTCGCACACCGAGGCCATCACGATGAGCCTGCACGAGGCCTCGCCCGAAGACCTGGTCCGCGAGATGTCGGACGACACCGTCCTCGAATTGGGTTGGGGCCGATTGATTTTCGGCCAGACCTTCGAAAACCCCGACAAGCTTGCCGCGGTGCTGCAGCAGGAGGAGCAGGGCAGGCGCGACATCTGCATCTACGCCCGCGAATCGCATGTGCTGGTGGCCAAGTCGCCTGCTGAGCTGTTCATCGACCCCAGCCACACCTACCGCTGGCGGCTGCACCCCGACGACCCCGACGTTCCGACACCCGCCGGGTTCACCGTGCGCCCGCTGCGCGATCAGGCCGAGGCCGACGAGATGAACCGGGTGTACGTGCGGTGCGGCATGGTCCCCGCTCCCACCGAACTGATCTGGAACAACCACCTGCACCGCGACGCGGTGGAGTACCTCGTCGCGGTGCGCGACGACGACGGGTCTGTGGTCGGAACGGTCACCGGCGTCGACCACAAGCGGCTGTTCAACGATCCCGAGGACGGCTCCAGCCTGTGGTCACTCGCCGTCGACCCGACCGCCAGCCTGCCCGGCATCGGGGCATCGCTGACCCGCACCCTGGCCGCCGTCTTCCGCCGGCGCGGCCGCGCCTACCTGGACCTCTCGGTGGCCTACGACAACGAGGCCGCAATCGCGCTGTACGAGAAGCTCGGCTTCCAGCGCGTCCCGGTGCTGGCCGTCAAACGCAAGAACGCGATCAACGAGCCGCTGTTCACCCCGGCGTCCGAGACTGTCGACGATCTGAACCCCTACGCGCGCATCATCGCCGACGAGGCCATGCGCCGCGGGATCCGGATCGAGGTCCTCGACGCCGAAACCGGTGAGATGAGACTGTCCTACGGCGGCCGCAGCGTTGTGACGCGAGAGTCGTTGAGCGAATACACCTCCGCAGTCGCGATGAGCCGGTGCGACGACAAGCGACTGACCCGTCGCATCGTGTCCGAGGCCGGCATCGTCGTGCCACGCGGCCGGCTGGCCACCTTCGACCACGAGGACCACGCCTTCCTGGCCGAGGTCGGCGACGTCGTCGTCAAACCGACCCGCGGCGAGCAGGGCAAAGGCATCACCGTCGGGATCGACAGCCCCGAAGCGCTGGACGCCGCCCTGGCCCGCGCCCGTGAACAGCACCCCGAAGTGCTGATCGAACAACGCGCCGGCGGCGACGATCTTCGCCTGGTGGTCATCGACGGCAAAGTCGTCGCGGCCGCACTACGCAAACCGGCCGAGATCGTCGGCACCGGCGAACACACCGTCCGGGAGCTCATCGAGACCCAGAGCCGCCGCCGTGCCGCGGCCACCGGTGGCGAATCGCGTATCCCGCTCGACGAGGTCACCGAAGCGACTGTCGCCGAGGCCGGTTGGTCGTTTGACGACGTTCTTCCCGAAGGCGAGCGGCTGCGCGTGCGCAAGACCGCAAACCTGCACCAGGGCGGCACCATTCACGATGTGACTGCCATCGTGCATCCCGAGTTGTGCCGGGTCGCCGTGGTGGCGGCCGACGCGATCGGTATCCCGGTCACCGGCATCGATCTCCTGGTGCCCGACGTGACCCGCGACGAGTACGTGTTCATCGAAGCCAACGAGCGACCCGGGCTGGCCAATCACCAGCCACAGCCCACCGCACAGGCTTTCGTCGACTTCCTCTTCCCGGGACAGCCGGGTCTACCGCAAGCGTGGACTCCTCAGGAAGCGACCGACGCGCCGCCTCGTTAGATTCACCAGGTGCTGGTGCGTAACACGATCTCCGCGGCCAGCTGCGCGGTGGACTCGGCGGCATTGCGCCTGCCGGTGAACTCGACCATCCGGTAGTCGCTGTACACGTAGCGCTGACTGGCCCTGGCCAAGGCCCGGGCCGCAGGGGTACTGACCAGCGCGGTGGTGTTGACCTCCACCGGCGGGCAGTCTTCGTCGCGGACTACCCCGTTCTGGTCCGGAACGCGCGGATGTCCGCGGTCGATCACGACCAGGCCGGTGAACCGGTCGAGCCGGGTGGCCGCCAATTCCCACGCGAGTTCGGCGCCCGCCCGGTCCCCCACCAGGATTCCCCACCGGACGTCGAGGGCGTCGAGAATGCCGATGACCGCTTTGGGATGTAGCCGAGGGTCGGCGCCGATGACGACCGTGCGGACCGACGCCGTGTGCAAGCGCTGACAGACGCCGTCATAGGCAGCCGGTGCGTGCTGGGCTGCGCCCAGCAAGACGACATAGGGGCCCTTCTCCGGTCCGGTCACGCTGACCGGGACGGGGAACCCGTCGACAGTCACCATCGTCGAAGGCATTTCGCCACGTTACTGCGAATGCGGGGGGCCCGAGGCAGTTTCCGCAGGGTTCCTCATCTCCTCAGATCGCGTTACGGATCTTGACAGCTTGTTTGGCAAACACGTCCAGGAATGTCTGCGGCAGAGACGCTTTGGCATCGATGCTGGGATCAGGTGTGGGAAAAGCGATTCCGAAAACTCCGTACCGGCCCACATTCTGGAACGCCATGTAAACACTACTGGCCGAACCCATCAGCTGCATCGTTTGCTGATATGCCAGCGCATCGTCACTCAAGCCGGGAAGTTCGGTGGTGGTGATCGGGATGCCCTTGCTGCGGGCGTCGAAGTAGGCTTCGAACTGGGCGCAGCGGCTGGCCGCCGCCTCGAGCCTGTCCAGATCCAGGGGCCACGACAACACCGTCATCACGATGCGCGCGCCGTCGTAGGTGGCCGCGTATTTGGCCGCGCTTCCCGGCCCGCGTTCGGCCGAATCGGCGATGACATTGGTCAGCGCGTTCGCGCAGCCGTCCGGTCGCGACCGCATCGACGGCGGACTACCGGTGTTGTCAGGCTGACCGAGTTGCTCGACGATGCGGTCGTACTGCACGCCGGGCGGGAAATCGGCGGGCGCCAGCGTGGCCTTCTCGAGCGTGGCGCCCGGCCACGTCGCGGTGCCCGACACCGTCGAGCCGCAACCGGCGACGACCAGGACCGCAGCCGCCGACGCGGCGACCAGAACTGCCCGACCCGACATGAGTTCAGGGTAGGCGATGTAATCGGGTGCTCACCCTCGGACGCACCGGCGCAGGTCCGCTGATCAGGGACAACAGGGCAGGTATGTCGAGGTGGGCGACCAGCAGATCGGCCATCAGATCGAGCTGGGCGTCCCGCCGCGCCGGCACGCTGACATCGGTCGCGACCTCGAAACCGGTCCGGCCCGCGGCCGCCGCGGCCGCGGTGAGCCACCCGCGCCGGAACTCGTCGTTGTCCAGCAAGCCGTGCCAGTGCGTGCCGAACACTGCGCCCCGCACATAACCCTGGACGGCGCCGTCGGCGTCGAACCAGCCGTCCTCGCCACAGCGCGATACCCGGCCGTGGTGGATTTCGTAGCCGCTCAACGGACTCTCCCAGTGCCGCAGCACCTTCTCGGGCGCGAAGTCGATCTCGGCATCGAGCAGTCCCAACCCGTCGACATCACCCGCACGGGTTTCGACGGTGTCACCGATGCGCCGTGCCAGCATCTGAAAACCGCCGCAGATGCCCAGCACCGGGCGACCGGAGTGCGCATGCGCGGTGATCGCATCGGCCAGGCCCCGCTCCCGCAGCCAGCCGAGGTCGGCGACGGTCGCCTTGCTGCCGGGTATGACGACGACGTCGGCGTCTGCCAACTCCGCCGGCTCGCTGACCCACCGGACCAGCACGCCCGGTTCGCAGGCCAGCGCTTCGACGTCGGTGGAATTGGAGATGCGCGGTAGCCGGATCGCCGCGACGTGAAGCCGCTGCCGGCCGCGCGGCGGAGCCGGGATACCGACCACACGCCCGGCCACCACCGACACCGAATCCTCGGCGTCGAGCCACAGCTCGTCGCTGTACGGCACGATGCCGTAGGTGGGCCTGCCGGTGAGCTCGGCGAGCTGGTCGAGGCCGGGAGCCAGCAGCGCCGGATCCCCGCGGAACTTGTTGACGATGAAGCCCGCGATCAGCGCCTGATCTTCCGGCGACAGCACGGCGACGGTGCCGAACAGGTGAGCCAGCAGACCACCGCGGTCAATGTCGCCGACGATCACGACCGGCAGATCGGCCGCCCGGGCCAACCCCATGTTGGCCAGATCGGTTGCCCGCAAGTTGATTTCGGCAGGCGATCCCGCGCCTTCGCACAGCACGACGTCGAATTCCGCGCGCAGCGACGCCAGCTCGTCGGCGACCACGCCGGCGAGTCGGTCGCGATGCTGGATGTAGTCGGCCGCGCCGACCGTGCCGACCGGGTGGCCCCTGACCACCAACTGGGAGGTCCGGTCGCTACCGGGCTTGAGCAGCACCGGGTTGAACCGGGTGCTGGGCGCCAGTCCGGCCGCGCGCGCCTGCATACCCTGGGCCCGGCCGATCTCGCCACCAACCCCGTCCGCGTCCAGGGCGACCACCGAGTTGTTGCTCATGTTCTGCGCCTTGAACGGCGCCACGCGAATTCCCTTGCGCACCAACAGTCGGCACAATCCGGCGACGACCATCGACTTGCCGGCATCCGATGTGGTGCCGGCGATCAGCAGCGCGCCCCCGCTCACTCTTACGCGCCGAGTGTGCGGTGGCGTACGCAACCCGCCGCGACTAGCGTACGAGGACGCACACTCGCCATGATCACGGCGCCAGCGTCAGGATTTCCGCACCGTCCTCGGTGACGACCAGCGTGTGCTCGAACTGGGCGGTCCACTTGCGGTCCTTCGTGGCAACCGTCCAACCGTCGTCCCAGATCTCGTAGTCCAAGGCCCCGAGGTTGATCATCGGTTCGATGGTGAACGTCATCCCCGGCTCGAGCACGGTCTCCACCTCAGGCTGGTCGTAGTGCAACACCACCAGTCCGTTGTGGAACGTCGTGCCGATTCCGTGACCGGTGAAGTCGCGAACAACGTTGTAGCCGAACCGATTTGCGTACGCCTCGATGACCCGGCCGACCACCGACAGGGCCCGGCCGGGCTTGACGGCCTTGATCGCGCGCATCGTCGCCTCGTGCGTGCGTTCGACGAGCAGGCGATGCTCCTCGCTGACGTCACCAGCAAGGAAGGTGGCGTTGGTGTCACCGTGCACGCCATTGATGTAGGCCGTCACGTCGATGTTGACGATGTCGCCGTCCTCGACGACGGTCGAGTCGGGGATGCCGTGGCAGATGATCTCGTTGAGCGACGTGCAGCACGATTTCGGAAAGCCCTTGTAGTGCAACGTCGAGGGGTAGGCGCCGTGGTCGATCATGTATTCGTGGGCGATGCGGTCGAGCTCGTCGGTGCTGACCCCCGGCGCGACGGCCTTACCCGCCTCGGCCAGCGCGCCCGCGGCGATCCGGCCTGCGATGCGCATCTTCTCGATCACCTCGGGGGTCTGGACCCACGGCTCGCTACCTTCGGCGACCGTCGACTTACCGACGTATTCCGGTCGCTCGATCGCCTTCGGGACAGGCAGTTCCGGTGCGACGGTTCCGGGCCGGAGTGCAGTTCGTACGGGCATGTCGCCAGCCTAGTGGCGACGGAGCAGCGGACGCTTGGGCCCGCGAACGTTGACGGACCCCATGACCACCCTGCCGGTAAGCACGACGTGCGGAGTGCCTTCGGCGGGCGCGTCCTTCCGACGGTCGCGGGCACTGCCGGCGTACACGGTGACGTCGTCGATGGAGGCGCTGGCGCCGTCGGGCAGCCGCAGATCCAACGACCCGCGCACCATGTCGAGCTCGATCACGACGACCGGTCCGGCGAACCGGGCGTTGGTCAGGTCGAGGTCGACCGAACCCAGACGACGCACCAGCGCCAGCCGGGTCGGCACCATCCATTCGCCCTGCCGCCGCAGCGACCCCATCCAGCCGCGCAGTTCGACCCGGTCGGCCGCGGAGGTGACGATCGCTCCAGGGCCCGGCAGGTCGTCGACCAAAACCTCGAGATCGGAATGCATCCGCGCCGCCGACACCTGAGCCGACCGTTCCTCGAATTCGCCGATGTCGATCAGCCCGAGCGCGACGGCGTTGTGCAGCCGCCGCAGCGTCCCGTTGCGGTCGGCGTCGGAAACCCGCAGTCCAGGGGTGTGTTCGATTCCGGTCATGGCCTATCCACGGTACCTGCTCGACCTCGGGGATCGGGCTGGCTAGCCTGGGCCGATGAGTGCGTCGATCTCCGGGCTGCCGCGCCGAACAGTCCTGATCGGGGCCGCCGTCGCACCGATCGCCGCGTGCAATTCCAATACCGGTGAGCTGGTGTCCCCGCCGACGACCAGCGCGCCGGGTCAGGTGCTGGCCGCGACCAGCGACATCCCGGTGGGGTCGGGCAAGGTGATCGGCGACACCGTCGTCACCCAGCCCACCGCCGGCGTCTTCGAGGGATTCGTGGCCCGGTGCACGCACGCCGGCTGCAAGCTGTCCACGGTGACCGACGGCACGCTCGATTGCCCGTGCCACGGCAGCAGATTCGGCCTGGACGGCGCCGTGCTGCGCGGCCCCGCCGTGACGCCGTTGGCCCAGGTCGCGGTCAAGGTCGAGGGCGGCAACGTCGTCGCCGGGTGAGTCAGAGTCGGGCGGCAGCTCCGGTGAGGAAGCCCTGCGCGCCAAGCCAGGTGTCGCGGACGATGTCGGCGACCGGCAAAACCTCGCCGATCCGCGACGAGACCTGACCGGTGTTGGCCACGCTGGCCTCCATGTCGCCCTCGAAATAGAGCTCGGTGACGCCGCTGATCAGCGGCGCGGAGGCGCCCTCGGTCGACACCCGACGAGCCAGACCGACGTGCAGCACCCGCATCGTGGGATTCCCGGGAAGGTCGAGCAGGATCGTCCCGGAGTCGTCGGCGGCCACGATGGCGTCCTTGAAGTTGGCGTGCACCGCAGCCTCGCGGCTGGCCAGCATGCGGGTGCCCATCTGGACGCCCTCGGCCCCCAGGACCACCGCCGCGGCGGCTGAGCGGGCGTCGCAGATCCCGCCCGCCGCGATCAGGGGCAGGTCGATCTGGTCGGCGATCAACGGCAACAGCACCAAGGTGGACGCACCGAGCGCCGATTTGAATCCCCCGCCCTCGACACCCTCCACCACCAGCGCATCCACGCCGGCGTCGACGGCTTTGAGGGCGCCGCGCAGCGATCCCACCACGTGCACCACCGTCATTCCGGCGTCGTGCAGCCGCGCGGTGAACAGCGCCGGGTCGCCCGCGGAGGTGAACACGTGGCGCACGTTCGCCTCGGCCAGCACGTCGACGATCGACGGGTCCCGTTTCCAGCCCTGGATCATCAGGTTGGCGGCCACCGGCCGGTCGGTCACATCACGCACGCGAAGCAGGTCGGCGCGGCCCTCCGCGGTGAGGGTTTCGATCACGCCGAGCCCCCCGGCCTCGGACACCGCCGCGGCCAGCGTGGCCCGCGCGATGTAGGTCATCGGGGCCTGGACGACGGGGTACGCAACGCCCAGCAGAGTCTGAATCCGGTTGACCACGCCTCATCTAAGCATCGGGGGTTGCACGGTCTCGCGCCAGCAGCGACGCGCCGAAAACTCGACACGACGCAGCATTTTTGGCAAACTCTTGTAGAGTCTTCGACACGCTTTCTAGCTGCATATTTCGAGGTGGTGCGATGCGTTATCAAATTGTTGCCCGGCGGATGTCACCCGCCGATAGCCACGATTATCGCCATCTGGTCGCGGTTCAGTATCAGGTCGGGAACGATGTCGACAGTTGTCGTCGCGAACACATGGTTCGCCGACTCGAGCGCGGCGACACGGCGTACGTCGCGACCGATCAACACCACTCCGAAGTCGGCGTGTTCGACCTCTTCGGCGACAAGGCGTTTCGAAAGTCCAAGTACCTGCGCAGCTACGGTGACGACGACTTCTGGAACGAGAGCCTGTCGTACCTGCCGACGTTCTGACGGCTGGGGTTACGCCAGGTAGTCGGCGGGCAGCTCCTGCAGCATCATCTTGACCATCCGGACCGCATACTCCGAACTTCCGCCGCCGACGATCAGCGCGGCGAACGCCATGTCACCGCGATAGCCGGCGAACCAGGCGTGTGAACCACCTGCGAACTCGGCCTCACCCGTCTTACCGCGCACGTCGCCGGCGTCGTTGATGTCCTTGGCGGTGCCGTTGGTCACCACCAGGCGCATCATCGGGCGCAGACCGTCGAGCATCGCCGGCGTGATCGGCGGGTGATCGCCGGTCTCGGAGGTTTGGCTGCCCACGATCAGGTGCGGGGTCGGCGTCTTGCCCGCGGCCACCGTCGCGGCCACCAGCGCCATCCCGAACGGCGTGACCAGCACCTTGCCCTGGCCGAACCCGTCCTCGGTGCGTTCGGCCAGATTCACCGTCGGCGGCACCGTGCCTGTCACCGTGGTCAATCCGTCGATGGTGTAGTCCGGGCCGATGCCGTACTGCGAGGCCGCCACGGTCAGCGCCGTCGGGGGCATCCGGCTGGCCAGTTCGGCGAACGTGGTGTTGCACGAATTGGCGAACGCCTTCGACATCGGGACCGTGCCGAGGTCGAACTTGTTGTAGTTCGGCACGGTTCGGTGGCCGATGTCGATCTCACCCGGGCAGCCGAGCAGCGTGTTGGGGGTGGCCATGTTGCGGTCGATGGCCGCGCCGGCCGTGACGATCTTGAAGGTCGAGCCGGGCGGATACAGGCCGGTGGTGGCCGCCGGTCCGTCGGCGTCGGCCGCCGCGTTCTGCGCGATGCCGAGGATCTCGCCGGTCGAGGGCTTGATCACCACCAGCATCGCCTTGCGCCCCTGGGTGTCGACGGCATGCTGGGCGGCGTTCTGCACGGACCGGTCCAGGGTGATCGAGATCGACGGCGCCGGGGTGGGCGCCACCTCGTGCAGCACGTCGATGTCGGCGCCGTTCTGGTTGACGCTGACGACTTTCCAGCCCGCCTCGCCGTCGAGCTCGTCGATCACCGCCTTTTTCACCTGGCCCATGACGGCCGGGGCGAAGCGGTCGTCGGTGGGCAACAAGTCGGCCTGCGGGGTGACGACCACGCCGGGCAGCATGTCCAGCGCCTGAGCCACCTTGTCGTGGTCCACCGGCTTCAGGGTGACCAGATCCAAAGGGGCGCTGGACGAACTGGCCTGCTCGGCGAGGCGCTGCGGGTCCAGCGTGTTGTCGAACTGCCGCAGCTGGTCGGCGACCACCCGCGAGGTGGACATCAGCGCGGGACCGGCCTTGGCGGCGTCGAGCTGATAGCGGTAGAGGTTGGCCGGAGCGAGCACGTCGGTGCCGCCGAGTTCATTGACCGACGCGCGCCGCGGCGGATCAGATCGCAGCGAAAAGTGCTGGTGTTCACCAAGTTTCGGATGCAATCCGGCTGGAGTCCAGCGGACGTGCCAATTCCCTTCGTCGCGGATCATCTGCAGCACGCCGTCGTAGGTCCAGGTCCGCTTCTTGGGCAGCTGCCAGGTGAAGCGGTAGTTCACACTGCCGGTGTCCTCGGTGTAGCGCGAGCCGAGGATCTGAGCGTCGAGGTGGGTGGCCTGCAGACCTGCCCACGCCTCGTTCAACGCGGCCTGCGCGTCGGCCGGGCGGTCAGAAAGCTGGGCCGCCGAGGCGGTGTCCCCCTTGGTGAGGTCGGCGAAGAACTTCTCCGCGGCCGGGCCAGGCCCATCGGGCCGCGGTGTGCAGGCCGACAGGGTCGCCGACGCCGCCACCACCGCCAAAACCGAGATGACGCCTGTTACTCGTGTTGCTAATGAGGTGCAAGTAGCCATTGGGGCAAATGTTATGAGCCCGTGACCGCAAAGTGCCGCAAACACACCGCGCCGAACTCGATCGGAACCTCAGCGATGCGCGGTGATTGGCGAGAGTGGGACGATCTCGGCTCAGATCAGGCGACTGCCGACGTAAGACGACATTCAGTCGAGCAGCACAGTCGCGAACATCCCGACCTCAGCGAAACCCACGCGTGCATAGGCCGCACGAGCGACGGCGTTGAAGCTGTTGACATAGAGGCTTGCGATACGGCCACTGTTGACCACGGCGGCGGCCACTGCCGCGGTGCCCGAGGTGCCGAGCCCGTGGCCTCGCCACTCCGGATGCACCCACACGCCCTGGATCTGGCCGACCACCGGAGACTGCGAACCCACCTCCGCCTTGAACACCACCTGTCCGTGCTCAAAACGGGCATAGGCTCGGCCTGCCGCGATCAGGCTGGCGACCCGGCGACGGTAGCCGCGGCCGCCGTCGCCGATCCGTGGATCGATACCGACCTCGCCGATGAACATGTCGATCGCGGCAACCAGGTAGGCATCGAGCTCGTCGACCCGCACGCGTCGCACGGCCGGATCGATCCGCGCGGACGGCGACACACCCAGTGCCATGAGCGGTTGGTGGTCGCGCACATCGCGCGCCGGCCCCCACGCGTGCTGCAGGCGGTCCCAGAGCGGCAGCACCAACTCGGCCCGGCCGACCAGAGACGAACAGCGCCGGGCGGTGCTCATCGCCTTGTCGGCGAACGCATGCAGGTCCGGCTGCGCACCGCGCAGCGGGATCAGATTCGCCCCGGCGTAGCAGAGGGATTCCTCAGCACGCCGACGCGTCCACAGCTCGCCACCGATGGCCTGCGGCTCGACGCCGTGGTCGGCAACCCGCGCCGCGACCATGCAGGAACCGACCGGATCGTCGGCCAACACCCGGTTCACCGCCGCGACGTCGCGCGCAGGCGACACCCGTCGCTCGTCGACCAGACGAAACAGTGGCGGAGCCGACATGGGCCTTACTTTCTGCGGAGTGAAACCCTGGCGGGTTACGCCATCAGCTTACGGTCACGACAGGGGAACCGCTGGCAGATGTATCCGTGCCGCGCTGATCCTCGGCAAGTCTCATTGCCTCTTCAATCAGCGTCTCGACGATCATCGCCTCGGGCACGGTTTTGATCACTTCACCCTTGACGAAAATCTGTCCCTTGCCGTTGCCCGAGGCCACGCCGAGATCGGCTTCGCGCGCCTCCCCCGGACCGTTGACGACGCACCCCATGACGGCCACCCGCAGCGGCACGTCGAGCCCGTCCAGACCGGCCGACACCGCGTTGGCCAGTGTGTAGACGTCGACCTGGGCCCGCCCGCACGACGGGCAGGACACGATCTCGAGACCGCGCGGCCGCAGGTTCAGCGACTCCAGGATCTGGATGCCGACCTTGACCTCCTCCACCGGCGGAGCCGACAGCGAGACGCGGATGGTGTCGCCGATCCCCCGGGACAACAGCGCGCCGAAGGCGACCGCGGACTTGATGGTGCCCTGGAACGCGGGCCCCGCCTCGGTGACGCCGAGATGCAGTGGGTAGTCACACTTTTCGGCCAGCTGCTCGTAGGCGGCCACCATCACGACCGGATCGTTGTGCTTGACGCTGATCTTGATGTTGCCGAAGCCGTGTTCCTCGAACAGCGAGGCTTCCCACAGCGCCGACTCGACGAGCGCTTCCGGGGTGGCCTTGCCGTGCTTCTCCATGAACCGCTTGTCCAGGGACCCGGCGTTGACCCCGATGCGGATCGGAATGCCTGCAGCACCCGCGGCCTTGGCGACCTCGCCGACCCGGCCGTCGAACTCCTTGATGTTGCCCGGGTTGACGCGCACGGCCGCGCAACCGGCGTCGATCGCGGCGAAGATGTACTTCGGCTGGAAGTGAATGTCGGCGATGACCGGGATGTTGCTGTGCTTGGCGATCTCGGACAGCGCGTCGGCGTCCTCCTGGCGCGGACACGCCACCCGCACGATGTCGCAGCCCGCGGCGGTCAGCTCGGCGATCTGCTGCAGCGTGGTGTTGACGTCGTGAGTCTTGGTGGTGCACATCGACTGCACCGAGATCGGGTAGTCGCTGCCGACGCCGACGTCGCGCACCATCAGCTGGCGGGTCTTTCGTCGGGGCGCGAGGACGGGTGCGGGCGGGGCCGGCATGCCCAGGCCAATGGAAGTCACGTGGGTTCTCCTACTGGAACAGTCGAATCGGGTTGACCAGGTCGGCGGTGACGGTCAACAGCATGTAGCCGACCACCACAACGAGGATCACGTAGGTGGCGGGCATCAGCTTCAGGTAATTGACCGGCGCCGCGGCGACTTTGCCGCGCGCCGACCGGAGGAGGTTGCGGATCTTCTCGAACACCGCGATCGCGATGTGGCCGCCGTCGAACGGCAACAGCGGCACCAGGTTGATCGCACCGAGTACGAAGTTGAGCTGGGCCAGGAAGAACCAGAACGCCACCCACAGACCGTGATCAACGGTGTCGCCCCCGATGATGCTGGCGCCCACCACGCTGATCGGGGTCTCGGGATCGCGCTCACCGCCGCCGATGGAGTGCACCAGGGCGCCGACCTTGGTCGGGATCTTCGCCAGCGACTTGCCCAGTTCGACGGCCAGGTCACCGGTGAACGCGAACGTCGCGGGGACCGCCGACAGCGGGTTGTATTGCGTTGGCGCGAAAACCTCGGGCGCGACGCCGATGGCGCCGACGGTCGTCGGTGCGGTCGCGTCCTTGGACGTCCACCGCTGGGTCGTGGTGACGTCGACAGTGGTGGTGAACTCGCGGGACTGCCCGTTCTCGACACGGTCGACGGTGAAGACGGTGGGACCGTTCACCTTGCGCACCGCGGCGACGAGCTCGTCGAACGTCTTGACTGGGGCGTCACCGACCTTGGTGATGACGTCGCCCTTCTTGATGCCGGCCAGCGCGGCCGGACCGGGTCCAGCGCAGTCACCGGCTTTATCTTTGCTGACTTGCGCTGCGACACAAGCGGTTTCGCCGACCATCGCGTTCGTCGGTTGATGCAGGTTGGGCAGACCCCACACGATGGCGATCCCGTACACCAGCACCAGACCGATGATGAAGTTCATCGCAGGCCCGGCGAACAGCACCGCCACCCGCTTCCAGGTGTCCTGCCGGAACATCGCGTAGGGGCGCTCGTCGGGCTTGAGTTCCTCCACCGACGTCATGCCTGCGATGTCGCAGAAGCCGCCGAGCGGGACGGCCTTGACGCCGTACTCGGTGGACCCGAGCTTGTTGGGCCGGTGCGTCGACCACAGGGTCGGTCCGAAGCCCACGAAGTAGCGGCGCACCTTCATTCCGGTGGCGCGGGCCACCCACATGTGACCGCACTCGTGCAGCGCCACGGAGATGAGGATGCAGAGTGCGAACAGCACGATGCCGATAACGAACATCATCGGATTGAAGCGACCTCCTGTGTGACGGCCTCGCGGGCCCGTTGCCGTGCCCAGCGCTGCGCGTCAAGTACTTCTTCCACGGTAGCGGGTTCGGCGGCCCACTGGTCGGCGGCGTGCAGCACGTCGGCGATTGTTCGCACGATGGCCGGGAACCGGATCTTTCCGGCCAGAAAGGCCTCAGCGGCCTCTTCGTTGGCCGCGTTGTAGACCGCGGTCAGGCAGCCGCCGGTCTGTCCGGCCTCGCGGGCCAGGTCGACGGCGGGAAACACCGAGGCGTCCAGCGGTTCGAACTCCCAGGTGGAGGCCGTGGTGAAGTCGCAGGCCGCGGCCGCGGCCGGT
Source organism: Mycolicibacterium rhodesiae (assembly GCF_002086695.1). Taxonomy (GTDB): domain Bacteria; phylum Actinomycetota; class Actinomycetes; order Mycobacteriales; family Mycobacteriaceae; genus Mycobacterium; species Mycobacterium rhodesiae. Next base: position 361,938 of record NZ_MVIH01000001.1, on the reverse strand, counting down.
ACCCGGCCGGGCCAGCCCAGCGCGAGTGAGATCGGCAGTTTCATGTCGGGCGGACTGGCCTGGGCGATCGTCGAGCCGTCGGTGAACGTCACCATCGAGTGCACGATCGACTGCGGATGCACCACGACCTCGATGCGCTCGTAGGGAACACCGAACAGCAAGTGCGTCTCGATCAGCTCAAGACCCTTGTTGACCAGCGACGCCGAATTCAGCGTGTTCATCGGGCCCATGTTCCAGGTGGGGTGGGCGCCGGCCTGCTCGGGCGTGACGGGCTCCAGCTGCGCGGCCGACCAGCCGCGGAACGGGCCCCCGGAGGCGGTGAGCACCAGTTTGGCGACTTCGTCGGGGGTGCCTGAGCGCAGGCACTGGGCCAGCGCCGAGTGCTCGGAGTCGACGGGCACGATCTGTCCGGGACTCGCCGCCTTGACCACCAGCGGTCCGCCTGCGACCAGCGATTCCTTGTTGGCCAGGGCCAGGCGGGCGCCCGAGGCCAGCGCGGCCAGCGTCGGTTCCAGTCCCAATGCCCCGACCAGCGCGTTGAGCACGACGTCGGCGTGCACGTTCTCCACCAACCGGGTGGCGGCGTCGGGGCCGCGGTAGGTGACATCGCCGACTCTGTCGGCGGCCGCCTCGTCGGCGACGGCGACATTCGTCACGCCGGTCTGCGCGCGCTGGCGGGCCAGCAGGTCGGGATTTCCGCCGCCGGCGGCCAGTCCGACGACTTCGAACCGGTCCGGATTCTCGGCAATGACCTCCAGCGCCTGGGTTCCGATGGAACCGGTGCTGCCCAAGATCAGGACCCGGAGACGGTTGACGGCGCTCACCACTCAATTGTGCCGCGTGCGGACCGCAATCCCGGCATCGCTGCCGATTCGCCCCCGCCGAGACTGTGACGCGTTTGTGACCCCACCCCGGGCGGACCCGTCCGGAAGCCGGTGCGTCCCGAATTGCCTGTGCATTGCCGATCAAGGCCGGTCGGACCGACTGGAACCGATTCACACGACAAAGGAGTCACCTATGGCATTTCATCGCACCGTTCTGAGCGCTGTCGGACTGACGGCGGCCGCCGTGCTCTTCGCAGGGTGTTCTTCGACCAGTACGACTGCGGAATCGTCGTCGAGCACCTCTCCTGCCGCGTCCACCACGACCACGACCACCACCTCGGCCGCGGCCGCACCGGCAGGCACGCTCGTCGGCCCCGGCTGCGCAAGCTACGCCGAGCAGGTTCCCACCGGACCCGGTTCGGTCGCAGGCATGTCGAAGGACCCGGTGACGGTGGCAGCCAGCAACAACCCGTTGTTGAAGACTCTGACGTCGGCGCTGTCGGGCAAGCTCAACCCGAACGTCAACCTCGTCCAGACTCTCGACAGCGGGCAGTTCACCGTGTTCGCCCCGACCGACGACGCGTTCGCCAAGCTCGATCCCGCCACCGTCGAGAAGCTCAAGACCGATTCGAACCTGTTGACCTCGATCCTGACCTACCACGTGGTCCCGGCGCAGGCCAGCCCCGCTCAGGTCGTCGGCCAGCACAAGACCGTCCAGGGCGCGGAGGTCACGGTGACCGGCTCGGGTGACGCACTGAAGGTCAACGACGCCAACGTCGTCTGCGGTGGTGTGCAGACGGCGAACGCCACGGTCTACCTGATCGACACGGTGCTGATGCCGCCTGCCCAGTGACTCGGCGCGCTCGGCGCAATCACGACAACTCGCAACACATCACAACGGTGCACTGACCTCTTCTGGCGCAACGTATTACGAAAGGAATGATCGAATGTCGATGACAGTATCCAAGAAGCTGGGTTCCATGGCCGGCCTCACCGTGGCCGCGGTCCTCACGGTGGGGTTGTCTCCCCTCGCCGCCGCCGACACCACTGCCGGCCCCGTTGGCCCCGGCTGCGCGGCCTATGCCCAGCAGGTTCCCACCGGGCCGGGCTCGGTGAGCGGTATGTCGATGGCCCCGGTCGCCACGGCGGCATCCAACAACCCGATGCTGACCACTCTGACAGCTGCGTTGTCCGGCAAGCTGAACCCTGAGGTCAATTTGGTCGACACCCTCAACGGTGGCCAGTTCACGGTCTTCGCTCCGACCGACGACGCGTTCGCGAAGATCGACGCGGCCACCATCGACCAGCTCAAGACCAACAAGGATCTGCTGACCTCGATCCTGACCTATCACGTGGTTCCCGGCCAGGCCACACCCGACAAGGTGGTGGGGACCCACAAGACGGTCCAGGGCGCGGACCTGACGGTCACCGGCTCGGGCGATCACCTGCAGGTCAACGGGGCCAACGTCGTGTGCGGTGGGGTGCGTACCGCCAACGCCACGGTGTACCTCATCGACACGGTGCTGATGCCCCCGGCGCAGTAGACGGCGGGACCCGCGCGTCAGCCGGCGGCATCCATCGAGACCGCCGGCGGCGTGCGGGTCACCCGCGTCGCGCATACCTTCTGCACGGAAAGGGCAGCATAAGGAACATGCCCACACTGCTGTGGTTCCGCCGCGACCTGCGCCTGAACGACCTGCCTCCATTGCTGGAAGCGGCCGCCGATGGCGCCGAGGTGCTGGCCTGCTTCGTACTGGACCCGCGCCTGGAGAAGTCATCAGGTGCGCGGCGACTGCAATTCCTCGGGGACTCGTTGCGTACCCTCGCCGACTCGCTCGACGGCCGGCTGTTGATCACCCGCGGGCGGCCCGAGGAGCGAATTCCGTTGCTCTGCAAGCAGATCGATGCCACCGAGGTGCACATCTCGGCGGACTTCACTCCGTTCGGGGTGCGGCGCGACGCGGCGGTCGAGGCCGCCCTGGCCGATATGGGAGCCACGCTGCAGGCCACCGGTTCGCCCTATCTCGTCACGCCGGGTCGTGTCACCAAGGACGACGGCACCCCGTACAAAGTCTTCACACCGTTTCTGGCCCGGTGGCGCGAAGTCGGGTGGCGCGGGCCCGCCGCCTCGGCAACGGCGACGGTGAACTGGATCGACCCGGCGGACCTGCCTGCGAAGCTGCGGGCCGACGCTCCCGACCCGGGCGCCGACCTGGATCTCGAGGCCGGTGAGACGGCGGCGCTGGCCGGGTGGAAGGAGTTCGTCCGTTCTCAGTTGGCCGATTACGACGAGGATCGCAACCGGCCCGACAAAGCGGCCACCAGCCGCATGTCGGCGCACCTGAAGTTCGGCACGATCCACCCCCGGACGATGGCCGCCGACCTCGACTTCCGCGCCAAGGGCCCGGCCTCGTATCTGCGGGAGCTGGCGTTCCGGGACTTCTACGCCGCGGTACTCGACCAGTGGCCGGACAGCACCTGGTGGAACTGGAACCGCAATTTCGACGCCATCGAGGTGGACAGCGGACCCGAGGCGACGAAGGCGTACGAAGCCTGGAAGGAAGGCCGCACCGGTTTTCCGATCGTCGACGCCGGGATGCGCCAACTGCGCGACTCGGGATTCATGCACAACCGGGTACGGATGATCGTGGCGTCCTTCCTGGTCAAGGATCTGCATCTGCCGTGGCAGTGGGGCGCGCAGTGGTTCCTCGAGCAACTCGTCGACGGCGACATGGCCAACAATCAGCACGGCTGGCAGTGGTGTGCCGGCTCGGGGACCGACGCAGCCCCCTACTTTCGGGTGTTCAACCCGACCACCCAGGGACAGAAGTTCGACCCCGACGGCGAGTACATCCGGCGGTGGATACCCGAGCTGGCCGAGGTCGACGACGTCCACAAACTCAAGGCCGGTCCGCCGCCCGGTTATCCGGAGCCGATCGTCGACCACGCCGCCGAGCGGGTCGAGGCCTTGCGACGCTACGGCCAGATCGGCTGAGCCCGCCCTGATCGGGTGTGCCAGAATTACCGCAATTGCCGAGTGACAGGAGCCGCAATGGTCAGCACCGAGGTGGAGCGCTATTCAGAGGTCGATACGGCCGACGTACCCTCAGCTGCCTGGGGCTGGAGCAAGATCAACCCGCGCACCTGGCACGCTCTGGGCATCTTCGTCACGGTCTTCCTGCTGGCGATGCTGAAGGGTAACCACGTCGGCCACGTCGAGGATTACGTGCTGATCGTGTTCGCGGTGCTGGTATTCGGTGTCACCGTGCGCGACTGGTGGGGTCGTCGCCGCGGCTGGATCCGCTAAGACCTAACCGCTGGCGGCGAGTTGACCGCAGGCCGCCGCGATCTCACGTCCGCGGGTGTCCCGCACCGTGCACGACACTCCCTGAGCGCGCACCCGGCGGACGAACTCGCGTTCCACCGGCTTGGGACTGGCGTCCCACTCACTGCCCGGCGTCGGGTTCAGCGGAATCAGGTTCACGTGCGCCAGCGGGCCGAGCGCCTGATGCAGCTTCTTGCCGAGTAGGTCGGCCCGCCAGGCTTGATCGTTGACGTCGCGGATCAAGGCGTACTCGATCGACACCCGCCGGCCGGTCTGGTCGGCGTAGTACCGGGCCGCATCAAGGACTTCGCTGACCGGCCACCGGTTGTTCACCGGCACCAGGGTGTCGCGCAGTTCGTCGTCCGGGGTGTGCAGTGACAGCGCCAGCGTCACACCGAGGTGTTCGTCGGCGAGCTTGCGCATCGCCGGTGCCAGCCCGACCGTCGACACCGTGACCGACCGCGCGGAGATCCCGAAACCCTCCGGCGGCGCCGCGGTGATGCGCTGTACGGTGGCCAGCACCCGCGAATAGTTGGCCAGCGGCTCGCCCATCCCCATGAACACCACATTCGACAGACGCTCGCCGAATTCGTCGCGCGAGGTCACCGCGGCCGCCCGCACCTGCTCCACGATCTCGGCGGTGCTCAGGTTGCGGGTCAGGCCGCCCTGGCCGGTGGCGCAGAACGGGCACGCCATGCCGCAGCCGGCCTGCGACGAGATGCACACCGTATTGCGGTTCGGGTAGCGCATCAGCACCGACTCGAACGTGGTCCCGTCGTGGGCGCGCCACAGCGTCTTTCGGGTCTCCCCCGCGTCGCACTCGATCTCTTTGGCCACCGAGAGCAGCTTCGGGAACAGCGCGTCGGCGACGGCGTCGCGGACCGCTGCAGGCAGATCTGTCATCTGCTGCGGGTCGGCGAGCAACCGCCCGTAATACTGCTGCGCGAGCTGTTTGGCCCGGAATGCCGGCAGCCCGAGTTCGGCCACCGCGGCCGCGCGGGCTTCGGCGTCCAGGTCGGCGAGATGCCGCGGCGGTAACCCACGCCGCGGCGCCTCGAAGACGAGCTCTTGTTTCATTGGCTCCAGTATGGCGGTCAGGCCAGCAGGGTCAGGACTATCCAGCCGGCGACTGCCGACGGCAGCATCGCGTCGATGCGGTCCATGATCCCGCCGTGGCCCGGCAGCAACGTGCCCATGTCCTTGATGCCGAGGTCGCGCTTGACCTGGGACTCGACCAGGTCGCCGAGCACTCCGGTGATCACCAGCATCAGCCCGAGCGGCACACCGATCCAGGCCGGTTTGTGCAGCAGGAACGTGACCGAAAGCACGGCAGCGGTGACGCCGAACAGCAGTGAGCCGCCGAGGCCCTCCCAGGATTTCTTGGGGCTGATCGCCGGAGCCAGCAGATGCTTGCCGAACAGCACGCCGGCCGTGTAGCCGCCGATATCGGCGAACACCACGGTGGCGATGACGGTGAAGACCCGGGCGCCGCCGTTGTCCTGGAAGATCAGCAACGCGGTGAAGCTCGCGAACAACGGCACCCAGGTGGCCAACAGCACCGAGGCGGCGATGTCACGGAGGTAGTTCACCGGCTGCTCGCGTAGGCCCTGACCGAGCAGGCGCCACACCATCGCGACCACGATCGTCCCGCCATAGGCGCCCAGCGTTCCTGCCACGCCCCACGGCCACGCCAGCCAGATCATCGCCTGCCCGCCGACCAGCAGCGGCACGACGGGCATCACATAATCGTGTTCCCGAAGCCGGCGGACCACCTCGTGGGTGGCGATCGCTATCGCGACCGCCAGCAGCGGCATCCACCACTTCGGGGCGAACAGCAGGCTGCCGATCGCCATCGCGCCCAGCACGACGCCGACGGCGATGGCGGCGGGCAGATCACGCCCGGCGCGCGAGCTCTTGGGCGCTGGCTGCGCGGCCGCGCCGCCGGTATCGGTTTCCGCCACTTCGATGCGTTGCTGAAAGGTGGCTACACCTCCAGCAATTCGCCTTCCTTGTGCTTGACCAATTCTTCGATCTGGCCGACGTAGGTGGCCGTGGCCTTGTCCAGGTCCTTCTCCGCGCGCCCGACCTCGTCCTCGCCGGCTTCGCCGTCCTTGCGGATCCGGTGCAGTTCCTCCATGGCGCGACGGCGCACGTTGCGCACCGACACCTTGGCGTCCTCACCCTTGGACTTGGCCTGCTTGACCAGGTCGCGGCGGCGTTCCTCGGTCAGCTGTGGGATCGACACCCGGATGATGTTGCCGTCGTTGGTCGGGTTCACCCCCAGGTCGGAGTGGCGGATCGCGTCTTCGATCGCCCGAAGCTGCGACGCCTCGTAGGGCTTGATGACGACCATCCGCGCCTCGGGCACGTTGACGCTGCACAGCTGGGTGATCGGCGTCGGCGACCCGTAGTAGTCGACGACGATGCGCGAGAACATTCCCGGGTTGGCCCGTCCGGTACGGATGGACGCCAAGTCGTCGCGGGCGACCGCGACGGCCTTCTCCATCTTCTCCTCGGCATCGAAGAGAGCCTCTTCAATCACGCGCCGCTCCTCCTCATCGCTTCGCTCTGCATCGTCGCCGGCGGAATCACTTGGGCATCCTCAACCGCTGACCAGAGTTCCGATCTTCTCACCTGCGACCGCCCGGGCGATATTCCCGTCGGTGAGCAGGTTGAAGACCAGGATCGGCATTCCGTTGTCCATGCACAAACTGAACGCCGTGGCATCGGCGACCTGAAGCCCGCGGTCGAGCACTTCGCGGTGGCTGATCTCGGTGAGCATCTCGGCGTTCGGATCCTCCCGCGGGTCGGCGGTGAAGACGCCATCGACCGCTTTGGCCATCAGCACGATGTCCGCGCGGATCTCCAGAGCACGCTGCGCGGCGGTGGTGTCGGTGGAGAAATACGGCAGACCCATGCCGGCGCCGAAGATGACGACGCGCCCCTTCTCCAGGTGCCGCACTGCACGCAATGGAATGTAAGGCTCCGCGACCTGCCCCATGGTGATGGCGGTCTGGACCCGGGTGACGATGCCTTCCTTCTCCAGAAAGTCTTGCAGCGCAAGACTGTTCATCACTGTGCCGAGCATGCCCATGTAATCGGAACGGGTACGTTCCATCCCGCGCTGCTGCAGCTGCGCACCGCGGAAGAAGTTTCCGCCACCGATGACGACGGCGACCTGGACGCCGCTGCGGACCACCTCGGCGATCTGGCGGGCCACCTGGGCGACGACATCGGGATCGAGGCCGACCGATCCGCCGCCGAACATCTCCCCGCCGAGTTTGAGTACCACCCTGTTGAAATGCGGGCGCAATTCCCCCGTGCCGGCACCGTTGCTGTTGGCCGTCTCCCCCATCAGACTCCTCGGACTAGTCGGGCTCCTGGCATGAGAGTGCCATCCCGGCGACATTCGGGACGGCAGTTCCATCCTGCCTCATCGCCGAAGGTGCCGATTTCCCGGGTTCTCCCTGGTGCGCGCATCACCACAGCACGGCGATACCCGCTGCGGCCAGCGATAAGGCCCCGACCGAGAGAAAGACCGGACGCGGCACGGGCTCCCCGGTCCGCCGCTGCCGGGCGTTGCCCATCCCGAGCAGGCCGCCGATCACCACCAGGATGGCGAGCTTGACCCCGATCTTGGGATAGTTCAAGACAATTCCGGCCGGCCACGGCGCGGCCAGCGCGAGCCCGGTGAGCAGTGACACGAGCAGGCCGTAGTCCATCAACCGGGTGGTGCGAAATCTCCGGGCTGCCCCTTCGGCCGCCCACGCGCCGAACGTCACCGCGAAGCCGACGATGTGCACCAGCACAACTACATGACGTAGTAGCTCCATGCGGCAGAGCCTACGACAGACCCGCCAGATTTCAGCCGAGATGCGCCGACAACAGCCAGGCCGCCATCGACTTTCGCCCCTTGGGCTCGTCGCGGAGATCGCCGCCGGCGAACTCGACCATATGGGCCATCTCTTCCGGCACGTTGGCGTGTATCCGCGCGGGCCGAATGTCGTCGATCACCCAGTACGGCTCGACGGCGGCGCGCAACTCCTCGGCGGTTACCGGATGCGCCGGCCCGTTGGCGGGCATGGTTCCGGCATCGAAGACCAGGACGAAGTAGGACGCCCCGGGCGCGGCCGCGCGCACGATCGACCGTTGATAGCCGTCGCGAAGTTCGACCGGCATCGAGTGGAACAGCGTCGAGTCGACGATGGTGCCGAATCTGCCGTCGTAGCCGTCGAAGTTGCTGATGTCGGCGACCTCGAAGCTGGCGTTGGCGAGTCCGCGTTTGGCCGCCTCCGCGCGGGCGAGTTCGATGGCCGTGGGCGAGAGGTCGAGCCCGACGGTGGTGAAGCCACGTTCGGCGAGGTACATCGAGACCGCCGCCTCCCCGCAGCCGGCGTCGAGGACGTCGCCGTGGAACTTGCCCTGCTCGATGAGTGCGGCGATTTCCGGCTGGGGTTCGTCGATGCTCCAGGGCGGCCGGAAGCCCTCGAATTCCGGGGCAGACTGACGGTAGGCGGAATCGAAGAGATCTTCTGTGCTCATACCTCCAGGAATATCAACATGGTTGATATATGTCAATATCATTGACATGGGTGGAGGTCACGACGAGCCGCTGGGCTACCTGCTGTACCGGGTGGCCTCGGCGTTGCGCGCCGAAGTGAGCGCCACCGCGCTGGAACCACTGGGCTTGTCATTTCCGCAATACATCTGCATGCGGATCCTGTCCCGCTTCCCCGACCGCTCCAACGCCGAACTGGCCCGCGACACGGGAGTCTCGCCGCAGGCGATGAACATGGTGCTGCGCAGCCTCGAAGAACGCGGGCTGGTCACCCGCCCCGACACGGTGGCGTCGGGGCGTTCGTTACCCGCAAAACTGACCCGCACCGGCGTGGATCTGTTGGAGCGCACCGACGCCGGAGTGCGCGCTGCCGAACAACGGCTGATGGTCGGCCTGAGCGCCGAGCAGCGGCGAGAATTCCGAACGATTCTCGCCGCCCTCGGCGACTAGCTCAGTCGTTGCGGATCTCGTGGTGCTCGGTGGTCTGCCAACCGCCCGCGATATCGCCGTGGTGATGGGCGTGGCAGGCCTTCGGCGGTGACGGCGGCAGGTCCAGCGCGGGATTTCCATCGAAGAAGCCGATCGGCTTCAAATGGAATCCCGCATAGGCGCACGGCATCACCGGCCAGTCCTCCGGGCGGACGATGTGGTGAGCGCCGAGGGTGTACCAAAGCACCACGTCGGTGTCGTCCAGCGGAGCGTCGTCCGCAAGGAACTCCGGCAGCCCCTGGGCGTCCGGCGACTGATACATGTAGTCGCCGGCGGCGAACTTCTCGGCCGGGTCGTACTTCGTCACCCACAGGTTGTGCTGAACGAACTTCGCCCGGTCGTAGATGTAGGAGCCTTCCTGAACCATCACCGGCACGATCTCGCGCGGCACCAGCTTGTAGGCCACCGGGCTGCCGAGTTCATTCTTCTTCGACGGGTTGGTGACCTTCCAATACCGGCCGGTGTCCCAGTTCCAATCCCTGGCGCCTTCAGCTTCCGAGGCGACGAGGGTGTCCCTGGTGATCCAGGCATTCTTGTGCGGATTGAGCTCCGGATCCGGCTCCGGGATCGAATCAACCTCGTAGACACTATTTTTCGCCCCGTCGACGGTCATGTCGAGTCGGAAGTTGAAGAAGTGCTGATGGTTGGGTCCGTAGATGCCGGGCGCGACGAGCTTGCCCCACCGCGGCGACTCCCCTTCTTCGACCGCACCCGTGGTGAGCACGCCCGACAGCTTGACCTCGACCTCGATCGACGCGTCGTTGTAGAAGTACCAGAAGAATCCGTACTCGTAGTTGCCCACGGTGCAGATCATCGAGACGACCAGCCGTCGTGAGCGCCGGACCTCCACCTCACCCGTACGGAAATCCGTGTGCTTCCACGAGATTCCGTAGTCCTCCTCATGCATGCAGATCGCGTTCGGAATGGTGACCGCCTTGCCGTCGGAATCGTGCACCATGCCGTCGAAGTAGAAGATCTCACCGAGACAGTCGCAACCCAGGGTCAGCGGATTGGCCGAGAAGCCCATGCCCACTTCACCCATGTCGAACACGTTCTTGTTCCAGTGGGTGGGCGACGTGTCGCCGTAGGGCACCACCATCTCCGAGAGCGAACCCCGATACAGGATCGGGCGGGTTTCACCTCGGTCGGTGTAGGTCACCTCGTGAATGGTCAGCCCCTCGCGGGGGTTGAATCCCACCCGCAGAGACCACTTCTGCCATTGGACCTTCCAGCCGTCGACGGTGAAGCTCGGCCCGTCGGGTTGGGTGATCTCGATGGTCTTGACGTCGTCGCGGAATTCGGTGAAGGCGGGGCGGTTGTCCTCACTGAACATGAATTCCGGCGAGTAGTTGCCTGCTTTGGGCGGCAACGGCACCACGCCGTGGTCTTCGACGTCGAGCACCGTCATGGAGTCGAGGTCGAAGGTCACGATCACCCCTTCCACCGGACGCGCGTAGCCGTGCTCCGATGGCGCCGCCCGCATGAACGTCAGCGGGCGACAGATCAGCGGCGAGTTCTCGTAGTGATCCTGCGCGCCGTAATAGCCGGCCGGCCAGGGGTCGATCATCGCCAGGTCGAAATCGGTGACGCCGCGCTTACGCATCGCCTCCTGCCAGCGCGGGTCTGCTCGGACCACCTCCTCGACGCCCGTCATGTGCTCGACCAGGTACGACGGGAATCGGCCGGGAATCGCGGTCCACGACTCCACCACCCGGGCGCCGATGTCGACGACCGATTCGTAGACCAGCTTGGCTGCCGCGTCGTACATCGTGCAGAACGCGCGCCGCGGGACATCGGTCATCGACTCAAATGTCAACTGCGCGTTCTTGTCCGGCTCGGCGAGCTGGATCATCACGAATTTCAGTGTCGGAGTCGCATAGTCGGACTCTTTGACGATGGTGGCCGCCATCTCGATCTCGGCGCCGCTGAGCGGGTCGAGCGGGTAAGCGGCACGGTCGTCGGTCGTTCCCGTGCTCAGCACGGTGCTGTCCATGGTCATTGTCGGTCAAACCGCCTCAGGGCTCGGTGATTCGGACTTCTTGAGGTCGAGCACGGCCAGATGGGCCAGTGCGTCTTCTTTGGTCATCTTGCGTGCTGAGCGGCGGCCGAAGATGTAGACGACGACGCCCAGGGCGAACATGCCGACCGCGATGCTGCCGGTCCACATCATCCAGGTGCTGTCGGAGACATCCTTGATCCACGACTTGGCGAACGAGTAGTAGATGCCGCCCAGGGTGCCCAGCGTGCCGATGGTCACGGTGACCCAGACGCCCACCGTGCCGCCGGGGATCCGCCAGAACTTCTCGGCGGCATAGCGATCGGCGTACTTCTTGCGCGCCAGGATGACCGGGAACAGGAAGAAGAACCCGGAGATCAGCCACGCGATGGACAGGCCGCCCTGCAGGAACACGGTGACGTTGGCCATGCTGCTCTGCGAGTACAACCCCACGATCAGCAGTGAGGACAGCACGCCCTGGATCAGCACGGCGGTGACGGGGTTACGCGTGCGCGGGTTGAGGTGGGTGAAGATTCGCGGCAGGTGACGCTCGAGGCCGGAGACGAAGATCAGCCGCGAGTAGGTCACCTGGTAGCTCATCAGCGCGACGAACACGATGCAGGCCAACACCACAGCCGCGACTTCCATCACGCCCTTGGGTGCGGCGGTGCCCAGCATGCCGATGACGCCGGTGACCGGGTCGACCTGATCGGCAGGCAACACCATCACGGTGCCCAAGGTGGTCAGCAGATAGATCAAGATCAGCGCGATCGATCCGTAGACCACCATCTTCGGGCCGCTCTTGCGGACCGAAAGGAACTCCGCGCCCATGTTGTAGGGAGTCTCGACACCGACCAGGTAGAGCAGCACCGTGCCGTACAGGAAACCCGCACCGGCGAAATCGGGCACCAAGGCGGCGTGCGCGGTGAACGGCTGCGCCGAGCCGTTGCGGAACGCGTAGACGACACCGGCGATGAAGATGACGGCCGTCAGGGCCCAGTAGATGACGAAGACGGTGTTCATGATGCGTTGGTTGGCCGCGAGTTTGGCCAGGGCCAGGCCGATGACGGCCCACAGCAGCGCCACCTGGATGATGATGGTGAGCGTCAGGCCCAGCTCGGCGTGGAAGGCCAGCAACAGGAACTGCAGGATGATCGCCGGCGACGACGCGGAGTTGAGGACCACCGGGATCCACGACAGGTAGCCGCCGATGAATCCCCATGTCTCGCCCATGGTTCGGGTCGCCCAGATGTAGACACCACCTTCCCCTGGCCACAGGTTGCCGAGTTCGGCGACCGCCATGCCCGCGGGGATCAGGAAGGTGAGGATGCCGAGAATCCACATCGGAATCGCGGTCCATCCACCGGCGGCCATGATCGACGAGCCGGTGATCCAGCAGATGATGAAGACGTAGGTGGCGGTCAGGCCGAAGGTGGTCATCACCTTCGGCAGGACCTGCTCGGGAACGAGCTCTGTGGTCAGCAGCTTGTCACGCCCGGCCGAGGCCGGCGCGTCTATTTGTTGCGTCATACGTAACTCCCCATCGGAGTTGGATCAATTGATGATTTGTCCGTCTCTCATCCGGACGACACGGCTCGCTTCATCGGCCACCGTGGGATCGTGGGTGCTGGCGACGACCGTCACGCCCAGCGTTGAGCACAGGTCACGCAGCATGCGCACCACCGTTTCCCCGGTACGGTGGTCCAGATTTGCCGTCGGCTCGTCGGCCAGCACCAATGTCGGGTTGCTGATCAGCGACCGCGCGATCGCGGTGCGCTGTTGCTCCCCGCCCGACATCTTGGTCGGCTGGTGGTGCACCCGGTGGCTCAGCCCGACCAGGTCGAGCAGATCGAGTGCACGCTGCCGCAACGCCTTACGGTCATACGGCTCGAACATCAGCGGCAACTCGACGTTCTCCACCGCGGACAGGAACGGGATCAGGTTGTAGCTCTGGAAGATGAACCCGATGGTGTCGTGGCGCAGTGCGGCGAATTGACTTTCGGTCAACCTCGCGGTGTCCCGGCCTGCGATCAGGACCGACCCTTTGGTCGGCCGGTCCAGGCCGCCGATGATGTTCAACAGCGTCGACTTGCCGCTGCCGCTCGGGCCCATCAGGCAGACGAATTCGCCTGGCATCACGGTCAGTTCGGCGGAGATCAGCGCTTTGACGACTTCGTCGCCGAGCTTGTGCAACTTCCACACGTCGCTGATCTCGATCACCGGCGACGGTTCGGGCGCCGATCCGACGTCGGGGGCGGCGTCTTCGACTGCGGTCATGTCTAACCTCCGGTCGACAGGGAGTGGACAGGGGGACGCGACGCCGCGTTCCAGGTGGGTATGACGCTGGTCGCCAGGGCGGCGGTAATGCTGACGGCGATCGCGATCGCCGCGCCGAACCCGAGGCCGCCCGCCGACACCCCGGTGGGCACCAGACCGAGCATGCCGAGTACGACGGCGGCGATGATTGCAAGTACCACACCGACTATCGCTCCGAGCGTTGCCGCGACCGCGGGTTCGACGAGCAGTGCGGCGATGACGGGACGACGCGGCACCCCGGTGGCACCGAGCACCCCGAGTTCGCGGGTGCGGTGCGCGATCGTGCGGGTGGTCGCCACGGCCACCTCGACGACACCCACCAACAGCACGGTGATCGCGATCAGGATGACGGCCCGGCCGATCTCGTTAGCATGGCCCAGCGACGCCGACTGTTCCTGAATGCCGGCCGACATTCCGAAGACGATGACGACGAGGAAGGCACCCGTCGCGGTGGTGACGATCGGTAGCACCATCTCGCGGACCCGGCGCCGCGCCGCCAGCCAGCCGTAGGAAAGTCCGAACCTCATCATCAGCGCGCTCCGAGTAGGTCGACCGGACGGTTCTGCAGTAGGCGATGTACAGGTATCAGCGCGCCGAGGATGGACATCGCGGGCAGGAAACCTGCCACCATGCCCGCCGCCTGCAGCCAGGCGACCGGGGTGGCGATCCCAGGAATCACCAGCCAGACAGCGACTCCGGCGGTCAGAACGCCCACCACATAGGCCGCCACGAACACGACGGCGGATTCGACGAGGAAGAAATAGAGCACCTCGTCGGCCAGGCCGATGCTGGACATGATGCCGAATTCACGACGGCGTTCCTGCACGGCCGCCAGGAAGGACGACACGGCGATGATGAAGCCCAGCACCAGTCCGATGATCGAGATGATGCCGAGTGTCGAACTGGTGACCTTGCCGGAGAACAGCGCGGAGAACTTCTGATCGAACGTCAGCGGGCCGGTACCGCCCACCGTGTCGTAGATCAGGCCTGGGCCGCCGGGATCGGGTTTGACGGACGGATCGGAGGTGGACCGCAGGCCCACCGCGTCACCGAAAGTGCTGCCGAGGCTGCGGCTCTTCTCCTGACCGGTCGGCGCGTAGACGGTCCACCACCCGTTGTCGCCCACCACCGTGCGCGCCAACGGCGTCGGAACCGTGACCGATTCTCCCGCGCCGCGCACCACCACAGCGAGGTTCTGTGAGCCGACGCTGATCCGGTCACCATCGTGCAGACCCAGTCGGTGCGCGATGCCGGAGCCCAAAGCTGCTTGCCCGTCCGGGATTTCGTCGTTGCCGCGCAGCGATACCGCCGTCCCACTGATGTCGGTGACTCCCGACAGCGTCTTGATCGCACGCCACCCCCCGGGGGCTTCGATCGCCGGTGCCGGACCATCGGCGACGAGCGCCTGGACCGAGCTGTCGTAGTGGACGCCCGCGGCAGGCACCGCCCACAGTTGAGCACCGCCGAGCACGTCGGTCACCGAATCGGCGCCGGTGATGGCGAAGCTCGACGAAATTGTGCGCACCACCGTCACGCAGGTGATCGCCAGGGCGATACCGAGAACCGACAGCACAAACCGTTCGGGCCGCCGGCGGATGTTCGCCCAAGCAAACCGGAGCAGACGCACGAACGTCTTGTTTCCAGATGTTGTGGCGATCACCGATGGCCGCGAAATCGTTGTGGAGGCAGAGGTTTCCACACCGAAATATTCGGCGCGGACTGTTTCGGCCACCGAATCCGCTGATGTCACTCGAGTTACGCGAACACCCCGGCTGTTAAATCAAGGTGTCTGCGGCAACTAGTGCGACAGCGGCTGTTGGTTCGCGGTGTCCATGCGCGGCCATGGCTGGGCCGCCTCGAGTTCGTAGGCGAGCTCCAGGAGTCGGCGTTCGTGGCCGAGCGGTCCGGCCAGCATCATGCCCACCGGCATCCCGGACGCGGATTGGGCCAGCGGCAAGGAGATCGCGGGCTCGCCGGTGGCGTTCTGCAGAGGGGTGAAAGCCACCCAGTCGATCAGTCGGTCCATGATCTGCTGGAAGTCCGCGGTGGGATCCAGATGACCGATGCGGGGCGTCTCCTAGGCGAGCGTGGGCATCAGGATCACGTCGTAGGTCTGATAGAGCCGGGCGGTGACTCGCCGCAGCCTGCGCAACCGCGTGATGGCGATCGGCAACTTGTGCAGGTTTCGACTGGCGTGCCGGTCGAGCCCCAAGGTGAGATTGTCGAGCTTCGTCTTGTCGAAACTCTGACCGAATGTCCGCTGCCCGGTTCGCACCAACGTCATCGCCAAAAACGCCCAGTACAACAGGAAGTCGTCCAGGAAGTAGCGCGGCACCGGCGGCTGGTCGAGGTACTCGACGTTATGGCCAAGGCCGGCAAGCAATTCGGCGGTCTTCAGGGTGTGGTCACGGATACTGGGTGCGGCCTGACGAATGACCGATTGGGTGACGACCGCGATGCGCAGCCGGGCGGTGCCGGGCCCGGTGACGGCACCGATCGGCGGAAGTTTTCGGTCACGCCAGACCCGCTCGGCTTCCCGGTAGAACGCGGCGGTGTCGCGCACACTGCGGGTCAGCACCCCGTCATTGACGATGCGCACCGGCATCTGTCGGGTCATCTTGTCCTGCGGCAGCCTGCCGCGCGACGGCTTCAGGCCCACCAGGCCGTTGCAGGCGGCGGGGATGCGGATGGAGCCGCCGCCGTCATTGGCGTGGGCGATGGGCACCACACCGGCTGCGACGAACGCACCGGAGCCCGACGATGACGCCCCGGCGGTGAAGTCGGTGTCCCAGGGATTGCGGACCGCGCCCAGGCGCGGATGCTCGGCAGAGGCACTGAACCCGAACTCCGAGAGCTGCGTCTTGCCCAGCGGCACCAGACCGGTGGCCAGAAAGAGGCTGGCGAACTCGCCGTGCGCGGGTTGTGGACGCGGCTCCCAGGCATCGGTGCCCTGCATCGTCGGCATGCCCTCGACGTCGACGTTGTCCTTGATGAACGTCGGCACCCCGTCGAAGTATCCGCGCCCGCCGGCGTACGCGCGCGCGAGTGCCCGCTCGAACGTCTGATGCGCCAAACCGTTGAGCGAGGGGTTGACCGCCTCGGTCCGCGCGATAGCGGCCTCCACGAGCTCGGGACGGGACACTTTGCCGGTGCGCAGGGCATCGACCAGGGCCACAGCGTCCATCGTGCCGAGCGCGTCGTCGCGGTAGGCGTTCACATGTTGCATTCCGCCGACGCTAGCAGGCACGTGTTCAATAACGCCGATGCCCGATATGGCAAAACCCCGCGTCTCCGGGATCGCCGGATGTGACGCGGGGTTTCCAGTGGACGGTTGGTGTGCCGTCCAAGTTTGGTGTCGAGCTAGGCCTGGCCGACTTCGAACCGGACGAACCGGGTCACGGTCACGCCGGCCTCGTCGAGCAGCGCCTTGACAGTCTTCTTGCTGTCGGACACCGACGGCTGGTCGAGCAGCACGACGTCCTTGTAGAAGCCGGTGACCCTGCCTTCGATGATCTTGGGCAGTGCCTGCTCGGGCTTGCCTTCGGCCTTGGCGGTCTCCTCCGCGATGTGGCGCTCGTTGGCCACGATGTCGGCGGGGACGTCGTCACGGGTCAGGTACTTGGCCTTCAGCGCGGCGATCTGCAGTGCCACCGAGTGCGCCGCCTCTTTGTCCGAACCGGTGTACTCGACCAGCACGCCCACGGCGGGCGGCAGGTCGGCAGCACGCTTGTGCAGATAGGCCTCGACGTTGCCGTCGAAGAACGTCGCACGGCGCAGCTCGAGCTTCTCGCCGATCTTGGCCGACAGCTCCGCGACAGCTTCCTCGACTGTCTTGTCACCGATCTTGGCGGCCTTGAGCGCCTCCACATCGGCGGCCTTGGACTCCGCCGCGGCCGCGACCACGTCGTTCGCCAATTTCTGGAACTCGGCGTTCTTGGCGACGAAGTCGGTCTCGGAGTTGAGCTCGATCATCGCCCCGCCCTTGGCGGCGACCAGGCCTTCGGCGGTGGCGCGCTCAGCGCGCTTGCCGACGTCCTTGGCACCCTTGATGCGCAGCGCCTCGACAGCCTTGTCGAAGTCGCCGTCGCTCTCCGCCAGGGCGTTCTTGCAATCGAGCATGCCCGCACCCGTGAGCTCCCGAAGCCGCTTGACGTCGGCAGCGGTGTAGTTAGCCATGTGGCCCTTTCCTAAGAACTAAGAACCTTCAGTGGTGGTTTCGGTCGCGACCGGCCCAGCGTCGTTGGGGGCCGACGCGGTTGCACTGGCGAGCAGCTCCTGCTCCCACTCGGCGAGCGGCTCGGCCGCGGCCCCGGAACCGGAGTCGGCCTTGTCGCCCGAACCGACGCCGGAGCGTGCCTGCAGACCTTCGGCCACCGCGGAGGCGATCACCTTGGTCAGCAGCGCCGCGGAGCGGATCGCGTCGTCGTTGCCCGGGATCGGGTAGTTGACCTGATCGGGGTCGCAGTTGGTGTCCAGGATCGCGATGACCGGGATGCCGAGCTTGATGGCCTCGCTGATGGCGAGGTGTTCCTTGTTGGTGTCGACGACCCACACCGCGGACGGCACCTTGGCCATGTCGCGGATACCGCCGAGGGACCGCTCGAGCTTGGTCTTCTCGCGGGTCAGCATCAAGATTTCCTTCTTGGTCCGACCCTCGAAGCCACCGGTCTGCTCCATGGCCTCGAGCTCCTTCATCCGCTGAAGGCGCTTGTGCACGGTCTGGAAGTTGGTGAGCATGCCACCCAGCCAGCGCTGGTTCACATACGGCATGCCGACGCGCGTCGCCTCTTCGGCGATGGACTCCTGGGCCTGCTTCTTGGTGCCGACGAACAAGATCGTGCCGCCGTGAGCGACGGTCTCCTTGACGAACTCGTAGGCCTGATCGATGTAGGTCAGCGTCTGCTGCAGATCGATGATGTAGATGCCGTTGCGGTCGGTGAAGATGAACCGCTTCATCTTGGGGTTCCAGCGTCGGGTCTGGTGCCCGAAGTGTGTGCCGCTGTCAAGCAGCTGCTTCATGGTTACAACAGCCATGGTTCGGCCATTCCTTATGTGTTGTCGGTTGTCGCCCGGCTTCGGGTGAAGCCAAGCCCTGGCGCCTGAGGCGTGCCGACCCGTCGTTGTGAATCCTCGGACGAGACCAACCGGCATGCTGTGGTGCAAGTGTCGACGTGGCGAACTTGCGGAACAGGCGCGCGAAGTCAACCCGCTCGCGCGAGTTGCAGGGGAAAGTTTACACCGCTCGAGGGGGTGCTTTGTCCACAGCGCCGCGCCCGTCCACAGTGTGGCTCCCGGCGGCTTTCGCATCACCGCATATCGCACTGAACTGCGGTGATGCGGGTCGTCGCGGTGGTGGTAGTGGCGTTGCTGGTGTGCGCGGGTACCGGCCGTGCCGACGCCGGCCGGCTGCTGTGGCCGCTGCGGCCTGCGCCGCCGGTGACCAGGGCCTTCGACGCTCCGTCACCGGACTGGCAGCGCGGCCATCGCGGCGTGGACCTGGCCGGAACGCCTGACCAGCCGGTTTACGCCGCCGGCCCGGCGACGGTGGTCTTCGCCGGGAGGCTGGCCGGGCGCCCGGTGGTGTCGCTGGCGCATCCCGGCGGGTTGCGCACCAGCTACGAACCGGTCGAGGCCACGGTGCGGGTCGGCCAGTTGGTCGATGGGTCGACGGCACTGGGCCGGCTCCTGCCCGGGCATGCGGGCTGTCCGGCACCGGCGTGCCTACATTGGGGCGCGATGTGGGGTCCGGCGTCACGAGCCGACTACATCGATCCGCTGGGCCTGCTGGTGAGCACGCCGGTCCGGCTCAAACCGTTGGCGGGGTGAGAATCCCAACCGCGAGCAGACACAAACTCGTACGAACTGGCTCTCGAAAATGCGAGTTTGTGTCTGCTCGCGAGAAGTAATTCTCCGTAGGCTGGTCGGCAATGAGCATCGCGCCCGACACGACCGTCGTCCTCGGCCACCGATTCGCCGCCGAGTTGCCCGAGATCGCGCTGCGCTGGCAGGCCGAAGCGGCACCCGATCCGCGGTTGCTCGTGCTCAACGAGCCGCTGGCCGCCGAGCTGGGGCTGGACCCCGCGTGGCTGCGCAACGCCGACGGCATCGGTCTGCTTGTCGGGAACCGGCTGCCCGCGGACGCCGAGCCCGTCGCTCAGGGGTATGCCGGCCACCAGTTCGGCGGCTGGGTGCCACGGCTCGGTGACGGTCGCGCTCTGCTGCTCGGTGAGCTGGTCGACGCGGGTGGGCGGACCCGCGATCTTCATCTGAAGGGTTCGGGCCGCACTCCGTTCGCCCGCGGCGGCGACGGTTTGGCGGCTGTCGGTCCGATGCTGCGCGAATACCTGATCAGCGAGGCGATGCACGCGCTGGGCATTCCGACCACCCGCTCGCTGTCGGTCGTGGCCACCGGGCGCATCGTTCAGCGCGAGACCGAGCTCGACGGTGCGGTCCTGGCTCGTGTCGCATCGAGCCATCTGCGCGTCGGCAGTTTCCAATATGTCTCTGCGGCAGGCGAATCAGAGGTGCTGCGCCGCCTTGCCGACCACGCGATCAGCAGGCACTACCCCGCCGCCGCCGAGGCCGACAATCCGTATCTGGCGCTGCTCGACTCGGTGATCGCCGCCCAGGCTCATCTCGTCGCACAGTGGATGCTGGTCGGGTTCGTCCACGGCGTGATGAACACCGACAACATGACGATCTCCGGTGAGACGATCGACTACGGGCCATGCGCTTTCATGGATGCCTTCGACCCCAAGACGGTGTTCAGTTCGATCGACTCGTGGGGCCGCTACGCATACGGCAACCAACCTTCCGTCGCCACCTGGAATCTCGCCCGCTTCGCCGAGGCGCTGCTCGGGCTGATCGATGAGGATCAGGACCGTGCTGTCGAGCTGGCGACCGAGTCGCTTCAGCAGTTTTCGCGGCTGTATTCAGTGGCATACGTGGCGGGTATGCGCCGCAAGCTCGGACTGAGCGACGACGTCGAAGACGCTGCGGCACAGGGACTCTGCGAGGACCTCGTGGCGCTGCTCGAGAGTGAGCGCGTCGACTACACGTCGTTCTTCCGCAGGCTTGCCGGCGGAGCGGTAGAGCCGGCATTCGAGGGGTGGGCGGGCCGGTGGCGCGAACTGAATCCCGACCTCGAAGCGATGCAGCGGGTGAATCCCGCCTATATCCCGCGCAATCACCTGGTCGAGGAGGCGCTGGCGGCAGCGTCCGCAGGCGACATGGAGCTGTTCGACCGGCTGCTACAGGTGGTCAGTTCGCCGTACGACGAGCGTGCGGGGTTCGAGCGCTACGCCGAGCCCGCACCCGAAGAATTCGGCAGCTGCTACCAAACCTTCTGCGGCACTTAGACCTTCAGGCGCGTGGGTGCGCCTGATCGTGCACGGCGCGCAGGCGCGCGACGGTCACGTGGGTGTAGAGCTGGGTGGTGGCCAGCGAAGAATGGCCCAGGATCTCCTGGACGATGCGCAGGTCGGCGCCACCTTCGAGCAGATGGGTTGCGGCGCTGTGGCGCAGACCGTGCGGGCCGATGTCGGGCGCGCCGTCGACCGCCGACATCGTTTGGTGCACGACGGTTCTCGCCTGACGGGGGTCTAGCCTCTTCCCGCGAGTGCCCAGCAGCAGCGCTGGGCCAGAGTCAGCGGTCGCGAGTTGGGGTCGGCCGTCGGTCACCCAGGCGGTCAGCGCCGCCAGAGCCGGCGCCCCGAACGGTACGGTGCGCTGTTTGTTGCCCTTGCCCAGGACGCGCACAACTCGCCGGCCGGTGTCGACGTCGTCGACGTCCAGGCCGCACAGTTCGCTGACGCGGATGCCGGTGGCGTAGAGCATCTCGACGATCACTCGGTCGCGCAGCGCGAGCGGGTCGCCCTGCTCGGCGCCGAGGTCGGCCGCGGCCATGGCAGCCATCGCCTGGTCCTGGCGCAACACCGCGGGCAGGGTGCGGCGCGCCTTGGGCAGCTGCAGCCGCACGGCCGGGTCTTCTGCCAGCAGTCCGCGGCGTGTCGCCCAGGCGGTGAAGGTCTTGACCGCCGAGGTGCGGCGCGCCAGCGTGGTGCGGGCCGCCCCGCTCGCGGACTGGGCGGCCAGCCAAGAGCGCAGAATCGGCAGGGACAGGCCGGCCAGCCCGGCGCCGGGTGCGCGTTCGTCGAGAAAGGCGAACAGCGATTTCAAATCGGTGAGATAGGCCCGTTGAGTATGTTCGGAGCGGGCGCGCTCCAGCGCGAGATGCTCGGCGTAATCGTCGAGGATCGCCGCGTAGTCACTCGGGTCCATTCCCCTACGGTTGCATCCCTGCGCACATGTGCGTGCACGAGCGCGCGGCGTGTCCCACGACGTGACTATTCCGTTGTAAGTGTCTGCGCCGCCATGCACCCGTCCCGCGGCTGCCGAACCACCCATCGTCGGTGCCTGCCGGCGCGGGCCGATCAGAAACCGGTCCGGCACTGAGGTAGTGCCAAAAGTCACTCTGGCTCGCCGGCGGGATGGGGGTCACCGGTGGCTTTCGCCCCTGCCTCCTGCGATCGCGCAGTGGTCCCATGAGCAAAGACACCACAAACGCCGAGACTCACCGTTGTTCGAAGGAGGACACGAATGAACTCTTGGCTACAGACCCTGCCTCCGACCGGGACGGTCGTACCCGTCCCGGGATCCGCACCGTCGCGATCATCGCAGCCCATCCCGAAATTGACAGGCCCGCTCTGTCGGCGTAGGTCGCCAACGCGGTGTGGCCCTGGCTCGCCGGTGCTGTTACCTCTTGAACGGGTTCCAGCGCGACCGCGGTGCTTCACTCGCGGCGTGACCCGAGCACCACTGCCCGGCGGGCACACCACGGCGTACGGCGTCGACGTGCATACCGCAGCCCGCCCAGGTCGTCTTGCCGCACACTCGGCACTTCACGGCTCGGCACATAGTGGTTCCTTTCCGAGAGAGCCGGCTCACGCCAGGCTCAAGAACAATCTCTCCAACTCATCGATCGTCAACGTCTGCGCTCCCCCGCCTGCGGAGGGGTCGATGCATTCGCGCAGGCCGGTGGCGATGATCGTGAAGCCCGCGCGGTCCAACGCCTTTGACACCGCCGCGAGCTGGGTGACGACCTCCTTGCAGCCGCGGCCGTCTTCGATCATCCCGATCACACCGCCGAGTTGACCGTGCACGCGGCGCAGCCGCGTCAGGGTTGCGGCGACGGCGGCATCGCACTGCGGCTGCTGATCTTTCTCGACGTCAGCACCGTCGGCTTTTCCGTTTCGCACCGTTTCTTTATACCATACCCCCTATGGTATAGATACCTGGGACGGAGCCCGCGTTATGCGGTCTGAGTCGGGGCACACGAAAGGGAGACGCCGCCAATGTTTGGCTTGTTGAAACGGTTCTGGGTGGCGGCGATCATCGTCGTCGCCCTTATAGCCGCAGTCGCCGTGGTCGCCCGGCTTCGAACCTTCTTCGATTCCGACAAGCCCTACATCGCCGCCGCGATGCCGGCCGACGCAATCAAGCCGATAAACACCAAGCGGGTGACGTATGAGATCGTCGGCCCGCCAGGCGCTTCCGGCCGGGTGAGCTACCTCGACGTCAACGGCAAGACGATCGAGGCGGCCTTTACCGACTTGCCGTGGTCGGTGACGGTGAGCACGACCGACCCAGGCGTGCTGGCCAATGTGGTCGCTCAGGGTGACACCGACGCATTGGGCTGCCGGATCCTGGTCGACGACAAACTCGTCGCCGAGAACTTCGCCAACGGCCGCGACGCGCAGGCCTTCTGTCTGGACAAAGCCGCATGAGCGCGCACACCAAGGAAACCCGGACCCGGATCCCCCGCACGATCCGGGCGCTCGCGGTTCCGATCATTCTGGTCTGGGTGGCCTTCACCGCGGCCGTGAATCTGCTTGTCCCACAGGTGGAGAAGGTCGGCATGGCCAACGCTGTGTCGATGTCGCCGCAGGACGCGCCCGCGGTGATCGCCGCCAAGCGGATGGGGGCGAAATTTCAGGAGTCCAGTTCCGACAGCATCGCCATGGTGGTGCTCGTCGGCGATCAACCCCTCGGCGACCCGGCGCACCGCTACTACGAGACCCTCATCGAGAAGTTCAAGGCCGACACAAAGCACGTCGAGCACGTCCAGGACTTCTGGGGTGACATGATCACCGCCGCCGGCGTGCAGAGCAGTGACGGCAAGGCGGCCTACGTCCAGCTGAACCTGGCCGGTGATCAGGGCAGCACCGAGGGCAATCATTCGGTGGATGCCGTCCGCACGATCATCGACGAAACCCCGCCTCCCGCAGGGTTACATGCCTACGTCACCGGGCCTGCGCCGTTGACAACGGATTCACTGGAGGCCAGCGACCGCGGCATGATCAAGATGACCGTGGTCACGATGATTGTCATCACGATCATGCTGGCCCTGGTCTACCGATCGGTGAGCACAGTGCTGCTCATTTTGGCAATCGTCGGCATCGAGATGGGTGCCGCCCGCGGCGCGGTCGCGGTGATCGGCCACCTCGGGATCATGGACTTCTCGACGTTCTCGGTCCCATTGATGACAGCACTGTCGATCGCGGCAGGTACCGACTACGCGATCTTCCTGATCGGGCGATACCACGAAGCCCGACAGAACGGCGAGGATCCGGAATCGGCCTACTACACCGCATTTCACGGCGTCGGTCACGTCATCCTGGGCTCCGGGCTGACCATCGCGGGTGCGATGCTGACGTTGCGGCTGACCCGGCTGTCGTACTTCAATTCGCTGGCCTACCCGTCGGCCATGGCCCTGATCATCGTCGTCGCCGCAGCACTGACCGTCGCGCCGGCCATCCTGGTCGTCGCCAGTCGGTTCGGTCTGCTGGATCCCAAGCGGATGATGAAGACCAGGGGGTGGCGCAAGGTCGGTACCGCGACCGTCCGTTGGCCCAAACCGATTCTCGCCGCGGCAACCAGCGTCGTGCTGCTCGGTCTGCTGGCCATGATCGGCTACAAGACGAGCTACGACGACCGCCGTTACATTCCCTCAGACGTCCCGGCCAACGTCGGGTACACAGCAGCCGAAAAACACTTCAGCACAGCGCGGCTCAACCCCGACATCATGACCATCGAGTCGGACCACGACATGCGCAACCCCACCGACATGATCGTGCTCGACCGGATTGCCAAGGCGCTGTTCAGAATCAAAGGCATCGCGATGGTGCAAAGCATCACCCGGCCGTTGGGCTCCCCCATCGCCCACAGCTCCATCCCGTATCAGATCAGCATGTCCTCGGTACCGATCACCCAGAATCTGCAGTTCTTGAAGCAACGCGTGGGTGACATCAGCAAGATGAGTGACGACATGAGCGCGATGATCGGCTCGATGACGCAAATGCAGGCGCTGATGGTGAAGTTCTCCGATGCGATGCACACCACCGTCGGTTCGGGCAACGGCATGGTGGACTCGGCGCACCGCAGCGTCGCCGACATGAACACCATGAAGGCGACGCTGGACCAGATGCGGGATAACATCGCCAACTTCGACGACGAGGTGCGGCCGTTCCGTAACTACTTCTACTGGGAGCCGAACTGTTTCAACATCCCGGCCTGCTTTGCGGTGCGCTCGGCGTTCGACGCCATGGACGGCGTCAACACCTTCAGTGACAACATGGCCGCGCTGCAGACCGACATGACCGCGATGGTCGACGGCATGGACAAGATGGTCAACGGCATGACCAGCATCGACGCGCTGGTGCCGCAGATGGTGCAGCAGTTCGGTCCGATCATCGCGACCGCCACCACCATGCAGAACACCCTGCAGACCATCCATAGCAGCTTCGACGGGCTGATCCAGCAGATGCAGCAGATGACCGACACGGCGACCGCGATGGGTGAGGCATTCGACGCATCCAAGAGTGACGACTACTTCTATCTGCCGCCGGAGGTGTTCGCCAATCCGGACTTCCAGAAAGGGCTCAAGCTGTTCCTCTCACCGGACGGCAAGGCAGCCCGGCTGATCGTCACCCACGACGTCAATCCGGCGTCGGAAGCGGGCATCTCGGTGGTCGACGATCAGCTGACGGCAGCGCACGAGGCGATCAAGGGCACCGCACTGGCCAACGCGGACGTCTACCTGACCGGCACCGCGGCGACCTACCGCGATGTGCAGGCAGGAGCCAAGTACGACACCATGATCGCCGCGTTCGCCGCTCTGACACTGATCTTCATCGTGATGCTGATCATCACGCGTGCGCTGGTGGCGTCGATGGTGATCGTCGGGACGGTCGTCATCTCGCTCGGTGCCGCGTTCGGCCTGTCGGTGTTCATCTTCGAACGAATCGTGGGCATCGAATTGAACTGGATCGTGCTGGCATTCGCGGTGATCATTCTGATGGCCGTCGGCAGCGACTACAACCTGCTGCTGGTGTCGCGGTTCAAGGAGGAGATCGGCGCGGGTATCAACACCGGGATCATCCGGTCGATGGGCAGCACCGGCACCGTGGTCACGGCGGCTGGACTGGTGTTCGCCTTCACGATGGGCTCGATGATCTCCGGGGACCTGCTCAATGTGGGCCAAGGCGGGATGACGATCGGGATCGGCCTGTTGCTCGACACGTTGATCGTCCGGTCCTTGATGACCCCGTCGATCGCCGCCATTCTGGGTCCCTGGTTCTGGTGGCCGCTGAGGGTGCGTCAACGTCCGGCCTACAGCGAGCGGATGCCTGCAGTCTCGCCCAAGCGGGATGTCAAGCCCGGACCCGGAGACGACACCGAGGTGCTCGCCCCGGCTTAACCGTCCCCCGCTTCGGCCTCAGCGAGTTCACGCTTCCACTGTTTGAACGTCTCTTCGGTGCGGCCGCGCCGCCAATAGCCGGAGATGGAGGCCCACTTGGCGTCGACGCCGCGCTCCTTGCGGATGAAGGGGCGCAGGTTGTGCATGACCGCTTGGGCTTCACCGTGGATGAAGACCTGGACCTGGCCCGGTAACCACAAGGTGGTGGTGACGGCCTCGACCAGCGGTGCGTTGTCGCCGGCCCGGTCGTCGCCGACGAGGTCGGCGCGCCCGCCGCGGTAGATCCAATTGATGGCCACGGATTCCGGCGCGTTGAGCTCGACCTCATCCTCGGGTCCGGCGACTTCGATGAACGCTTTGCCGACAGCGCTGGGCGGCAACGCTTCCAGGGCCGCACTGATGGCGGGAAGTCCAGCCTCGTCGCCGGCGAACAGATGCCAGTCGGCGGCCGGGTCCGGCGCATAGGCCCCGCCAGGCCCCATCAGATAGACGGTGTCGCCGGGCGTGGCGGCCGCCGCCCACGGTCCGGCCACGCCGTGCTCACCGTGGACCACGAAATCGACCGTGATCTGGCGGGCATGCGGGTCGACGCGGCGCACCGTGTAGGTGCGCACCGTGGGCTGCTGTTCGGCCGGAAGGCCGGCGAAGCTGTCCAGCGTCAGCGGGTGCGGCAGTGACGCGATGTCGACGTCGTCGCGGACGAAGACGAATTTGACGTAGGAGTCGGTGAACTCACCGGGTGTGAACGTATCGAACCCGGTGCCGCCGAGGACGACGCGCACCATGTGCGGCGCCAGCTGCTCGGTACTGACGACCTGAAATGTGTGTAGTGGTCGACCCGCCACAATCGCCTCCCGACGAAAATCGATAGCCAACCGTCTCGACTATACGTTTCGAGCATGTGTTCCGGCCGTCTACCTTGGTGAGGCCGGCCTGCGCACCAGCCGCCAGCAGCCGTCATCACGGCGGGCGAGTCCGGCGATCTCCAGCATCGCCAGCGGACCGAGCACTGCGGTCGGCGCCAGGCCGGATGCCACCGCGATCTCATCGACGCTGCAGACACCGCGGGCCGGTAGTGCCTCGTACACCTGCTTCTCGGCGTCACTCAAGGCGTCCAGCGGGCCAATCGGTCGCGGCTCCTCGTCGGCGAATTCACCGGCCCGCCCGACCAATTCGATGACCTCCTCGGCTCGCGTCACCAACTCGGCACCGGTGCGCAGCAGGGTGTGGCAGCCCATCGACGACGCCGAGGTCACCGGCCCGGGCACCGCACACACCACCCGGCCGAGCGCCCGTGCCCACGCTGCGGTGTTCGCGGCCCCGCTGCGGACACCGGCCTCCACCACCACGGTGGCCGTACCCAGCGCCGCCACCAACCGGTTACGGGTCAGGAAGCGGTGCCGCGCGGGCCGCACGCCCGGCGGATACTCCGTCAGCAGGAGGCCGGAATTACCGATCCTGTGCAGAAGCGATGAATGGCCGGCCGGATACAGCACGTCGATGCCGCCGGCCAGCACCGCCACTGTCAACCCCTCGGCCGCCAGCACGGCTCGGTGCGCCACGCCGTCGATGCCGTACGCGCCGCCGGAGACCACGGTGACGTCCTGCTCGGCCAGTCCTGCAGCCAGATCGGCGGCGACGTGTTCGCCGTACCCCGATGCCGCTCGCGTTCCCACGATGGCCGCAGCCCGCTCCGCGGCCTCGTCGAGCCGGGCCGGACCGATCGCCCACAGCGCCATCGGCGCTCTGCCGTGCGGCCTTTCCCGCACCGCGGATCCCCCGAAGGACGCGAACGCCAGGGTTGGCCACTCGTCGTCGTCGGGCGTGATCAGGCGACCTCCGCGGCGCTCGAGCAGATCCAGATCCGCTTGAGCTGCATCGATGTCGCGCCGGGCGGCGGTGCGTTCCCGTAGCGCGTCACTGACCTCGCCCGCGGCGACCCGGTGGGCGGCGTCCAGCGGGCCGACGTCGCCGACCAGCGCGGCGATTTCGTCGCAGGGCGGTTCGGCGACCCTGGACAGATACGCCCATGCCAGAGTCCTTGCCTCGTCTGTCACGGCTTTGCTCCTCCCTGACGGAAGCTCAATGCCACCGCCACATCGTCGATGCTCGGTGTGGTGCGTCCGGCCAGATCCGCCAAGGTCCACGCGACCCGCAGTGAGCGGTCCACGCCCCGGATACTCAGCACACCGCGCTCCAGTGCGGTCTTCAGCGGCGCCATCGCGGTGGCGTCCAGCCGGAACTTTCTGCGCAGCACCGACCCGGTGACCTCGGCGTTGGTGGTGAAGCCGTATCGGCGCCACCGCTCAGCGGCCGCAGCGCGTGCCTGTGCCACCCGATCACGCACGGCAGCAGTGGGTTCCGCGGCATCGGGCGCGAAGGCACCGGCGCGCACCATATGCATCTCGACCCGCAGGTCCACCCGATCCATCAACGGCCCGGACAGCTTGCCGAGATAACGGCGCTTCTCCACCGACGTGCAGAGGCAGTCCTTCGGGTCGGTTTGCGCACAGGCGCAGGGATTGGCCGCCATCACGAGCTGAAACCGAGCGGGATAGCACGCCACCCCATCGCGGCGGGCAAGCCGAATCTCGCCGTCTTCCAAAGGTGTTCGCAGGGACTCGAGGACGCTGACCCGAATTTCGGCACATTCGTCGAGGAAGAGCACGCCGCGATGAGCGCGACTGACCGCACCGGGCCGCGCCATGCCTGAGCCGCCGCCGACCAGGGCGGCCACACTCGACGAGTGATGCGGCGCGATGAACGGCGGCCGAGTGATCAGTGGGGTGGTTTCGGACAGCATTCCGACCACCGAGTGGATCGCCGTCACCTCCAAGGCCTCGCGCTCGGTGAGTTCCGGAAGTAGACCCGGGAGTCGTTGGGCCAGCATGGTTTTCCCAACGCCGGGTGGACCGGTGAGCATCAGGTGGTGCGCACCGGCGGCGGCCACCTCGACGGCGAACCGCGCGTGCGTCTGGCCAACCACGTCGGCCAGGTCGGCAACCGAATCAGCGTGCGGCGCCGGTGTGTCGACGCGACCGACGAGGGCGGCCTTTCCCGTCAACCAGCCTTGCAGCTGCCGCAACGTCTGAGCGCCAAGGACTTCGATGCCGTCGACCAGGCTGGCTTCGGCGAGGTTGGCGACCGGCACCACCACGGTGGGCCAGCCTTGTCGCTTGGCCGCAAGGACAGCCGGGAGCACACCGCGCACCGACCGGATCCGGCCGTCGAGTGCCAGCTCTCCCAGCAGCACGGTCTTCTCCAGCCGATCCCACGGCTTCTTGTGGCTTGCCGAGAGCACCGCGGCGGCGATCGCGATGTCGTACAGCGAGCCGGCCTTGGCCAAGGTTGCCGGCGACAGCGCCAACGTCAGTCGCGACGTCGGCCACTCGTTGCCGCAGTTGGTGATTGCCGCTCGTACCCGGTCCCGGGACTCGCGCAGCGCGGCGTCGGGCAATCCCACCAGATACACCCCGGGGAGCCCGGCGGTGATGTCGGCCTCGATCTCGACGATCTCGCCGTCGAGGCCCCGTACCGCGACGGAGTAGGCGCGCCCCAAGGCCATCAGCCGACTCCACGCAAATGGGTGATCTCCGGTGTGCGCTGCCTGCCGATGCGCACACCGATCACGTCGATGCGGACCGCTGCCCAACCGCGCTCCTGCGCGGCCAGCCAAATCCCGGCCAGCCTTCGGATCCGCCGCACCTTGGCCGGGGTGACCGCGTACTCGACCCCGCCGAATCCGTCACCGGTGCGGGTCTTCACCTCCACGAACACAACCGTGCCGTCGGACGCCGCCGCGATCACGTCGAGTTCGCCATAGCGGCAGCGCCAATTGCGAACGATGATCCGCCAACCCAGCGACTCCAGATGCTCGACCGCCAGCTGCTCCCCCAGCGCACCGAGCTGGTTGCGGCTCATCGTCGTCATGGGTGCAGCGTCGGCGATTCGACCGACACGGGCAGACAGCCGAGAACCGAATCGCCGCGAAAAGGGCTGACTTATCCCCAGATCCGCGCTCATCCACAGGCTGGCCCCGCGCTGATCGAGCGCCAGCACCGGGTATGCCGTTCGCGGTGACTGACCGCTGTCCGTAGACTGCGCGCATGGTGCGCATCGTGTCGACCCTGGTTGCCGGAGTCGCACCGCTGGTGCTCGTATCGTGCAGTCACCCCGAAGCCGCAGCGCCGTCACCAAGCCCGATGGCGGCCTCGAGCTCAGTCGCGCAGCCGCCCCCTGTCGGGCCGGCCTTTGGCCAGTCATGTCACCTCGCGCCCGTGCGCGACCTGTTAGAGTGGCACCGCTCGGTCCACCCGCCCGGCCCGGACGGCTCTACCGGACCGCCGGCCTCGGCCGTGAAGTTCGGTGACGTCAACCTCGTGGGTTGCAAGAGTTCGCTCGATGGATGGGTTGAACGGCACTCGGACAGCGCAGCCGACACCGCGGCCGGGTTTCGGGACTGCAGCGAAATCGCCTGGGCTGACGACAATCCCGGCTACGACATCCATGCACTGCCTGCGCCGCGCCTGAAACACGTTCTCTTGCAAGCGGGTAACGACTGCTGATAAGACCGCTGCGACGGAAACTAGTGGTGCGCGACCGTATAGCCGAGATCGCCGGGGATGCCGAGCCCAACCGGACTCAGCACGTCACTGGTCGCCTCAGATCAGCTCGATCGCCTCGGCGATCGACGGCAACACCCGCGCCGGCCGGAACGGGTACCGCTCGATGTCCTCGACCGTCGTCGAACCGGTCAGCACCAGAATCGTTTCCAGCCCGGCCTCGATACCGGCCACCACGTCGGTGTCCATCCGGTCGCCGACCATCACCGTGCTCTCCGAATGCGCCTCGATCCGGTTCAGCGCGCTGCGGAACATCATCGGGTTGGGTTTGCCCACGAAATACGGTTCGCGCCCGGTCGCCTTGGTGATCATCGCGGCCACCGAACCCGTTGCCGGCAGCGGCCCCTCCGCCGACGGCCCGGTCACGTCGGGGTTGGTGGCGATGAACCGTGCACCCTGGCCGATCAACCGGACGGCCTTGGTGATGGCCTCGAAGGAGTAGGTGCGCGTCTCACCGAGCACCACGAAATCCGGACCGGTGTCGGTCAGTGTGTACCCCGCCTCGTGCAGTGCGGTGGTCAGACCCGCCTCGCCGATCACATAGGCCGATCCGCCCGGCAGCTGGTCATTCAAGAACGCGGCGGTGGCCAGCGCCGAGGTCCAGATGGCGGCCTCCGGCACGTCGAGGCCCGAGCGGGCCAGCCGCGCCGCAAGGTCACGCGGGGTGTAGATCGAGTTGTTGGTCAGCACCAGGAAACGTCGCTGCTTTTCGATCAGGCACTGCAGGAACTCGGCGGCCCCCGGCAGCGCGTGGTCTTCGCGGACCAGGACGCCGTCCATGTCGGTCAGCCAGCATTGCGGTGTCGCGCGCACGGTCCTCCCTTCGGAGACGTTGTCTCCATCAGTGTTGCCCGCCGACGGGTGACAAATCCCGTGATCGAGCAACGCGGTCATGACGCGATGTGAGCGGTCCGCTGGTGCTGTACGACGCATCCGGCGCCCGAGTGGGCCCGGGTGAACGTCGCCACCGGTGTTGTGCGCAGGGTCTCGTCCGCCGCGACACTCGGAACGCTCTGTCGAACAGATGATTCCGGCCCGAACAGGACACTCCAGTCCACCGAGCCGTTGCCGTCGGAATGTGCGACCAGAATTGAGTCGCGCACCGACATCTGGTCCAGCAGTGTTGCGAGCGCATAGTCGGGTTCAGCCAGCACGACGACGGGTTCGGCGCCGAGCTCGGCCAGCCGCGCCACTTCGTCGCGTAGTCCGGTCTGTTCCGTCAGCAGGATCTGCAGGAGCATCCGATCACTTGATGTATCCCTATGTACTGCACCGACTTTGGTGCGCACCCACATGCCACCCACCAAACCCTCGATGTGCTCGACGACCGGCGGCAGGGCGCGACGGTCCACGTGCAGCCGGGCCGACAGGCACGTCCGGTAGGAGGCACGGGCCTCGGCCATCGTGTTGGCGCCGCCGGCACAGCCGCTCGGCACGCCGCGGAAGGCCAGTACAGGCTGGTGGTCGGGGGCGTAGCGAAAAATCACATGCTCGGCCATCAGGTCGCCTCCCGCCGGGCGGCCCGCTGCCCCACGACAATCGTCACACGTTGACGTGCAGGCAGATACAGATCCACGCACATCGGATCCCGCCCTCTCAGGAGAAAAGCCACCATCGCGCGGATCATGAGGACACCGCCGCAGACCGACGCTGCAGTGCCACTGAGACGCTCAACACCACCAGACCGACGACCGCCAGCACCGCACCCGCGGCGGCCGGCGCGGTGTAGCCGTACCCTGCCGCGATCACCAGCCCGCCGATCCAGGCGCCCGACGCGTTGGCGATGTTGAGGGCCGAATGGTTGAGCGCGGCGGCCAGCGTCTGCGCCTCGGCGGCGACATCCATCAGCCGGGTTTGCAGCGCGGGCGCGATCGCCGCTCCGCCGGCGCCGATGCCGAACAGCAGCACCATCGCGGTGAACGGGTTGTGCGCGCCCGCGACGAAAGCCGCGAGCACCAACGCAAGCGCCGTCATCGACACGTACAGACCGCGAATCACCGACCGGTCGGCCATCCGGCCCCCGGCCAGGTTGCCGACCACCATGCCGGCACCGAAAACCATCAGCCCCAAGGGAACCCAGGAGCGGGAGACACCGGTGACGTCGGTCAGTGTGGTCGCGATGTAGGTGTAGACCGCGAACATGCCACCGAAGCCGACCATGCCGATCGCCAGCGCCAGCCAGACCTGGGGGCGCCGCAGCGCACCCAGTTCGGCACGGGTGCTGGTGCTGCTGGTCGCGGCCAAGTCGGGGAGCCACATCCAGATCGCGGCCAACGTCACCAGTCCGATCCCGACGACAAGCGCGAACGCGCTTCGCCAGCCCAGCAACTGGCCGAGCCAGGACGCCAGCGGCACCCCGATCACGGTCGCCACGGTCAGGCCGGTCATCACTTGCGCGACCGCTTTGGCCCGCCGCTCGGGCCCGAGTAGTTGCGCAGCCACCAGTGCCGCCACACCGAAGAACGCGCCATGTGGAAGGCCCGCGACGAACCGGGCGGCGATCAGGATTCCGTAGCCGGGTGCCAGCACGGTCATCACGTTGCCTGCGGCGAACAACGCCATCAGGGTCATCAAGACGACTTTGCGATTGAATTTCGCCGTCAGTGCGGCGATGACCGGCGCACCGACCACGACGCCGAGCGCGTAGGCGGAGATGACATGGCCCGCGGTGGGTTCAGAGATCCGCAGGCCGCCTGCGATCTCGGGCAGCAGGCCCATCGCGACGAATTCGTTGGTACCGATGCCGAACGCGCCGAGAGCCAGGGCAAGAATGCCCAGCCCCGTCTTGGTCGGGCAGAGCGCGGGAGACGCCGCCGGTGCGGCGGGTCGGAGCGTGAGGGTCACGGGTGCTATCGACTTTCTGTGCGGTGGCGGATGCTGCCGCGGTGCAGCGCTCGGTCCCTGTCCCCCGACCCTACCGTCACTTAAACCACACATCCAACCGACTTTTGTTTAAATCTGGTCAAAGTGATGGGCGTCTCCATTGCTTTGCCTGACCGATTGATCTTGGTTCAATGGAAAGATGCCGGTAACCAGGCGTTCCGCTGCCCCCGCCACGACCGGGGACGTTTTCGCCCTGATCCGCGCCGGCACGGCCACCACTCGAACCGAAGTCCGGGAACTGACCGGCCTGTCCCGGACAGCTGTCGGCAGCCGTATCGCCGCTCTCGCACGCCGCGGGCTGGTCGGCGAAGGCGAGGAAGGACCGTCGACCGGCGGCCGGCCACCGGCGCTGGTGCGGTTCAACGCCGAAGCGGGTGTGGTCCTGTCGGCGGCCGTCGGCCGTAGCCGCACCCGGCTCGCGGTGTGCAACCTGGCCGGCGACATTCACGCGCTGGCCGACATGGACTCCGAGATCCGCATCGGCCCCGATGATCTGATGCCCGACTTGGTCAAACGCCTCGAAGTCCTGCTCGACGAGAGCGGCCGACCCGCGGACGACGTGCTCGGCGTCGGGGTGTCATTACCCGGCACGGTCGACCAGCAGCGCGGCTGCAGCCTGGCGTCTCCGGTGATGAGCGGTTGGGACGGCGTTCCCTTGGAGCCGTACTTCCGAAAGCTGACCGCGGCGCCGATCGTGCTCGACAACGACACCAACGTCCAAGCACTCTCGGAACGCCGCGGCCCCCTGCGAATTCACGACGATCTGCTGCTCATCAAGGCGTCCACCGGCCTCGGAGCCGGGATCGTGTGCGGCGGTGTACTCCAGCGCGGCGCCGTGGGCGCAGCCGGCGAGTTCGGCCACAACAAGACTGCCGCGGCCGCGGGCATACCATGCCGCTGCGGCGACACCGGGTGCTTGGAGGCGATCGCCGGTGGATGGGCATTGGTACGCACACTGCAGGAGCAGGGCCGGCCGGTGCACCACATCCGCGATGTCGTCGAACTGGCCAACCACGGCGACGGCGAGGCGCGCCGGCTCCTGCGCGAAAGCGGCCGTCACGTCGGGGAGGTGATCGCCGCCGCGGTGAACCTGCTCAACCCCGAGGTTCTCGTCGTCGGCGGCGATATGTCGGGCGCGTACGACGTCTTCGTGGCCGGGCTGCGAGAAACGTTGTACGGCAACGCAACCGCACTGGCCACCCGGCACCTGCAGGTCGTACCGTCGACGTACGGCGACCAGGCAGGCAACATCGGCAGCGCGATGCTGGTGTTGGAGAAGATCTTGTCCCCCAGCGCCATCGACGCATCGCTGCGCTGACGAGAGCTACCGCTGCACCACCGTGTAGCCCAGATCTTCGAGGATGCCGAGTTCGACCGGGCTCAGGGTCCGCACTTCCGCGCCGTCGCCGTCGTCACCGGGGTTCATCATCTTCTTGTTCTCACCGGTGAAGACATGGCCGTTCAGGTGCGCGATGTTGCTGACGTTCCACGTGGGATCGGTCAGCAGAGGTACCGGCTTACCGTCGTAGGCCGCCATCGCGTGCGGCCCGCCGAAAAACAGACCGCCGTCACCGCCGGTGAGGTTGGGCTCGAACGCGGTGTTGAACGTGTAGTCGTCGTTGATCACCTTCGTCCCGTCGGCGTTGACGACGAAGCTGTCGAAGATCGGATGGTTCTTCATCGGCGGTGAACCCGGGCCCGGGATACCGGTATCGAAGCCCAGCGTGTGCACCAACTCGTGCATGATCGTCGCCTTGAAGTCGTCCTGGCTCTGGGTGCCTGCGTCGTCGTCACCCTTGGCGATGTCATCACCCAACGCCCAGTTGGCGTTCCAGTTCACGTCGATATCACCGTCGGGTTTGTCGCCGTTCGCGTCCTCCCCGGTGATCAGCTTCTGCTGCACCACCGTGCGGAAATAGCCGGCCGACTCGTCGTCGACCCGATCGCTGCTCGCCTGCGCGAGGTGGTTGGGCTCGTTGTCGTCCGCAATCTTGTAGGTGAGGGTGACCGGCTTGGGCGCCACGATGTATGCGGCGATGGCGTTGGCGGCATCGTTCAGCGACGCTTTGGCGTCGTCGGTCCAGTGTTGATCCCCGTCGGGATAGATGAAGTCGAAGGCGATCGCGTTGCCGCTGCCGTCCCCCTCCTTGAGGTGGGCGGCCTCGTCCGGGCCTGCCGCCACGACACTCGAGGCCACCGAACTCCCGGCCGTCGTCGGCTCCGCCTGGGGCTGATTCGACGAACATCCCGACATGACAACACCGATGGCCGCACCTGCCGCCCCTACCCGCAACCAAGCCTTGGCAGCAGCCATGTTCCTCCGGCCTCGTCGATGAGTCGCACCACCGCGGCGTCACCGCAAGCTGCGAAATACCGAAAAGCGTACGTCAGCAATTCGGACTCAGAAGGCGATTCACTGATAACACACGCGCCAGTAAGGCCGACGCACAAGCAAACACGTTGCGCTGTAGCGGATATCGTGATGGCCCGCGCCAATTACCTCACGCCGGCGAAGGAGACAGGAAAGGGGTGCGCAAACATGGCGGCCCGCCGACCCTGACCTACTCGGGCAGCCGCAACTCGGGCTTCTCGACCTCTTCGATGTTGACGTCCTTGAACGTGATCACCCGAACCTGCTTGACGAACCGTGCCGGGCGGTACATGTCCCACACCCACGCATCGGAGAGCCGCAGCTCGAAGTAGACCTCACCATCGGTGTTGCGCGGCACCAACTCGACGCTGTTGGCCAGGTAGAAGCGGCGCTCGGTCTCCACGACGTAGCTGAACTGCCCCACGATGTCCTTGTATTCGCGGTACAGCGAGAGCTCCATCTCGGTCTCGTATTTTTCGAGATCTTCGGCACTCATCGGTTCAGCTGTCCTCTTTGTCTTGTCGTGGTGCTATCCATCTTGACTCACACCTGATCGTCCCGCTGCGGGGGTGGGCACTCCATCACCATCTCGGTACCACCGGCGCGTGCCACCCGCCGGACATTGATGTAGGAAAACCGGTGCTGACGGCAGGGGCCGAGGTCGGTCAGCGCCGCACTGTGCGCCGGGGTGCTGTACCCCTTGTGGTCGGCGAAACCGTAGCCCGGGTGTTCGTCGTCCATCGCCACCATCAGCCGATCGCGGCTGACCTTGGCCAGCACGCTGGCCGCGGCGATACAGGCCGCCGCGGCGTCCCCGCCGATCACCGGCAACGACGGCATCGGCAGTCCCGGAACGCGGAATCCGTCGGACAGCACGTATCCCGGCCGCACCGACAACCCCGCCACCGCGCGCCGCATCCCCTCGATGTTGGCCACGTGCACACCGCGCCGGTCGACTTCGGGAGCCGGGATGAAAACCACGTGATAGGCCAGCGCGTACCGGCGGATCAACGGGAACAGTTCTTCGCGCGCCTTCTCGGTCAGCTTCTTGGAGTCGTCGAGCGCCGACAGGCTCTCCATCCGGTTGGGCCCCAGCACACACGCCGCCACCACGAGCGGACCCGCACACGCGCCACGGCCGACTTCGTCCACTCCCGCCACCGGGCCCAAACCGCTTCTATACAAAGCGGATTCGAGGGTCCGCAGTCCTGACGATTTGCGGATCACCGTCCTCGGCGGCCACGTCATCGCCGGCACGGTTCAGCCCTGCTGCGGGTCGAACGAGGACACACCACCCCAGCGCGACGGCGGCCACGCGATGAACCGCGCCTTACCGATGACATTGCTCACCGGAACGGTTCCGGCCATCGGATCACCGGTGCACAGAATGCCCTTCTGGGCGTCGGCAGGTGTGCTGGTGCAGTGGGCGCGCGAATCCGCCGAATGCGTGCGGTTGTCGCCCATCACCCACAACCGGCCCTCGGGCACCTTGACCGGGCCGAACTCGTTGCCCAGGCACGGGTAGACTGCAGGGTCGGCCATCATGGTCTGGGCGTTGAGATACGGCTCGGTGAGTGGCTTGCCGTCGACGGTCAGTCCGGTGTCCGCACGGCATTGCACCGTCTGGCCGCCGGTGGCGATCACACGCTTGACCAAGTCGTTCTCGTCTGGCGGCACGAAACCGACCACCGACAAGGCGTTCTCGATGTAGCGGACCGCGGTGTTGGTGGACCGGATCGACTTGTACCCGACGTTCCAGTTGGGCGGGCCCTTGAAGACGATGACGTCACCGGGTCGCGGGTCGGCGAACCGATAGGTGACCTTGTCGACCATGATCCGGTCGCCGACGCAACCCGCGCAGCCGTGCAGCGTGGGCTCCATCGATTCCGACGGAATCAGGTACGGACGCGCGATGAACGTGAGCATCACGTAGTACAGGACTATGGCGATGGCAACGAGGATCGCGCCTTCGCGCAGCGCCGACTTTTTCTTTTCCCCGGTCTCCGGGGCCGCGTCGGCGGGAGTGTCGTCCGCCCCGTCCGTCGCGGTGAGGTTGTCCGGCGTGGAGTCGTTCGAGCCCGTGTTGTCGGTCACGTCGTCAGCGTAGTCAGACCGGCTGACCGGTCAGCGACTCGAGCACGTCGAAGCTCAGCGCTTTTCCTTGATCTTGGCCTTCTTGCCCCGCAGCTCGCGCAGGTAGTACAGCTTGGCGCGCCGCACGTCACCGCGGGTCAGCACCTCGATGTGGTCGATATTGGGCGAATGCACCGGGAAGGTGCGCTCCACACCGACGCCATAGCTTTCCTTGCGCACGGTGAAGGTCTCGCGGATGCCACCGCCCGAGCGGCGCAGCACGACGCCCTTGAAGACCTGAACGCGCTGCTTGTTGCCCTCGATGACCTTCACGTGGACATTGATGGTGTCCCCGGGGCTGAAGGTCGGGATGTCGTCGCGCAGCGACGCCTGGTCGACGAAGTCCAGCGTGTTCATCGGTGACACTTCCTTGCGGTTCGCGGCGCAGCCACCTGCCTGCGCGGAAAGCGCTGGCGATCGCCGGGCCGATGGATTCGGGCACGTGATGTTTGGCGCAGCAGGCGGAAAAGTCCCAGCCCGCGCGGCAACTGCTCAATTGTGCCAGATGCACCGCGAGCAATGAAATCGCGCGACCCGCCGAAGCGCCGCTGATCTGTCAGCGAACTGAACGCGCGGTGTAGAAAAGGTACCGTTAACCTGGACTAAGGCCGGGCGGCAACGCGGCACCCCGGGTCTCAGCCTTCCACCGGTCCCGAGGAGATTGACATGCGACGGCATCTGTCGATGCTGGTCACCGGCACCGCGGCGGCAGTGATCGGCGTCTTGGTTGCCGCCTCGTCCGCTCAGGTGAACGCCGGCCCCAGCGACGCGGCGGCCCGTCCGGTGAATCTGCTGTCCATCGACCCGAACGCCGTCGCGCAAGCCCCTGCCCTCGGCCCGCTGCCCGACGCCCCGCCGGATGTCTCGACCAACCTGGACCTGCGCGCGAAAGAGGCGGCGTCCGAGGCCGCCCAGGACGGCGCCGACATCAGCTTCACCCTGCTCGACCGCAGCACGGGACGGATCCTCAAGGGCGGTGACGACGCTCCGTTCCCGGTCGCATCGGTGAGCAAACTGTTCATCGCCGACGACCTGCTACTGCAGGTGGCCAAGGGCCAGCGCCAACTCACCCCGGCAGAGCAGCAGTCCTTCGACGTCATGCTGCGGTCGTCCGACGACAGCGCCGCCGAAGTGTTCTGGGGCGAGGGCGGCGGCAGCGCGATCATCAGCAGGGTCACCGCGCGATACGGACTCACCTCGACCAGCGCGCCGTACGACGGCAACTGGTGGAACACCATGAGCACCACCGCCGACCTGGTGCGGTACTACGACATGCTGCTCGACGGTGCGGGCGGACTGCCTGCCTCGCAGGCCTCGGTCATCCTCGGCGACCTTTCGGCGTCGACCCCCACCGGCGCCGACGGCTACCCGCAGCGGTTCGGTATCCCCGACGGGCTGTTCGCCGAACCCGTTGCGGTCAAACAAGGGTGGATGTGCTGCTGGAACGGCGGCAACTGGCTGCACATGTCCACCGGGGTGATCGGACCGGACCGGCGTTTCGTGCTGGCCATGGCCTCACTGCAGCCGGTCGACGACGCGACCGCGCGCAACACGATGACCCAAGCCGTCAAGACGATGTTCCCCGACGGGCGGATCTGATCCCGCACCGCTGTCACCGCCGCGGCGGTCCCGGCGGCGGCTGACGGAGTTCGGCCCGAGCGCGGAACGGTCGCGTCGGTTCGTTGCCCGCGCTCGCAGCCATGGCAGTCGTGTTCGCCATCGGACTGACAAGCCGCGTCGTCGGTGCAGTCGGGCTGGCGGCGCGTCGCGGACCGAGCACCAGTGGACGGGTCGCCTGAGCGCTCTCGTCATCGTTCTGTTCCAGCACCCTGCGGGCGATCCGCTCGATCGCGCCCTGCACCTGCATGCGGTCCGGGCGGCCTTCGAACGCAGGCGACCGGGTCAGAGTGTCGGTGATCCAGCTCGCCAGCATGTTGCGGGCATGGTTGACTTCCGCGGCGCCGGCCGGGGTGAGCCACAGCTGATCGCCGCTGCGCTGGGCGTAGCCGTTGGCCACCAGCCGGTCGAACGTCGGCTCCAGGATTTCCACCGGCACCCGGTGATGGGCGGCCACTGCGCTGAGGTCCGCCGTGCCCGCGACCTGTGCATGCCGGTAGATCCGCAACGCGGCCCACATCAACGGGACATCGAGACGGGTGCCGCCTGCTCGAGCCAGGGCGGGCAGGTGCTGGCCGCGGCTTTCGCGGAGCAGTCGGCTCACGGCGACCTCCAGCACCTTCTCCGCCGGTTCCGTGGTCGGCATACCGAAGCCCTCACCGAGGTCGGTGCTGCCGGTGGCAGCCGCATCGCGCAGCGGCACCTGCTTGAGGAACAGGGCCAGCACGAACCCGACTATCGCCACCGGCGCCGCGAACAAGAACACCTTGCTCAGCGAGTCGGCGTAGGCGTCGACGATCGGCGCGGCCGCCGCAGGCGAAAGCTTGTGCAATGCCTGCGGTGATTGCGCCACCTCCGGCGAGGCACCGCTGGCGGCGAGAGCCGCAGGCAGCCGGTCGGCGAGGAAGTTACTGAACAGCGAGCCGAAGATCGCGGCCCCGAACGAACTGCCGATGGTGCGGAAGAACGTGACACCCGAGGTGGCCACCCCCAGGTCGGTGAAGTCGACGGTGTTCTGCACGGTCAGGATCAGGACCTGCATGCTCAACCCGATTCCGGCGCCGAGAACCAGCAGGTCCAGCGACTGCACGAGCGTCGAGGTGTGCGCGTCCATCAGCGACAGCAGGATGAATCCCACCGCCATGATCGCGGTGCCTGCGACCGGGAAAATCTTGTAACGCCCGGTGCGACCGACGATGACACCACTGGTCAGCGAGGTGGCCAGCAAGCCGGCGACCATCGGCAGGGTGTGTAGGCCGGACACGGTGGCCGACACCCCGTCGACGAACTGCATGTAGGTCGGAAGGAACGTCAGCGCCCCGAGCATCGCGAATCCGACGACGAACGACAGCACGCAGCACACCGTGAACACCGGATCGGCGAACAGCCGGATCGGCAAAATCGGTTCGGCCGCCCGTTTTTCGACGAACACGAAGGCCACCAGAATCGCCACGGAGCCGACGAACAGGCCGATGATCGTCGGCGAACCCCACGGATAGGTGGTGCCACCCCAGCTGGTGGCCAGGGTCAGACCGGCAGCGCCCAGACCCACCAACACGATGCCCGGATAGTCGATGACCGGTCGTGATGTGCGGCCCAGCGCCGGAATCGCCACCGCCGCGACCGCGAGCACCACCACCGCGACCGGCACGTTGACCCAGAACGCCCACCGCCACCCGAGGTGGTCGGTGAACAGCCCGCCCAACAGCGGACCCACGACGGTGGTGACGCCGAACACGGCGCCCAGCGCACCCTGGTAGCGGCCCCGCTCGCGCAGCGGTATCACTTCGCCGATCACCGCGACCGCGGTGACGGTGATCGCACCGCCGCCGATGCCCTGCAGCGCGCGAGAGGCGACCAGCATCGACATCGATCCGGCCAGGCCGCACAGCACCGAGCCGGCGAGGAAGAACAGCACCGCGGCCTGGAAGACCGGTTTGCGGCCGAAGGTGTCGCCGAGCTTGCCGACCACTGCGGTCACGATCGTCGACGCCAGCAGGTAACTGGTGACGACCCACGATTGATGGCCTGCGCCGCCGAGATCGGCGACAACGGTGGGCAGTGCGGTCGCGACGATGGTCTGGTCAAGGGCGGCCAACAGCATGCCGAGCACCACAGCGAGGAAAACGAAGTTGCGCTGCCGGCCCGTCACCTGCGCAGCCGCCGGTGCTGGCGGAGCGCCGGTGGATGGACGAGTCACGCCTTCCTCAATACCCTGCAGCGACCGCGGGTAACCCGCGCCGCGCCGTGCAGTTAGTCACCCAACAGGTCCGGCCGACGCTGCCGGGTCCGCTGGAGCGCCTGCTCGCGACGCCAGGCCGCGACTTTGCCGTGGTCACCGGAAAGCAGGACGTCCGGAACCGGCAGTTCGCGCCAGGTCGGCGGACGCGTGTAGCTCGGGCCTTCGA
This sequence comes from Mycolicibacterium rhodesiae, assembly GCF_002086695.1. GTDB lineage: Bacteria > Actinomycetota > Actinomycetes > Mycobacteriales > Mycobacteriaceae > Mycobacterium > Mycobacterium rhodesiae. The sequence goes on along the minus strand of NZ_MVIH01000001.1, from coordinate 319,639 downwards.
GCAGACCGTCTTTTTCCGGCGAGTGCGAATCATCCTGGTGCGAGCGCGGATTGCCCATCACGTTGGGTAGCAACCGGACCACCGCCTCGATCATCACCAGCGCCGCCACCTCACCACCGGCCAACACGTAGTCCCCGATCGAGACCTCCTCGACCCGCATCCGCCGCCGCGCGTCCTCGGCGACCCGTTGGTCGATGCCTTCGTAACGGCCACAGGCGAACACCAGATGCCGCTCCCCCGTCCAGGCTTGGGCGTCGTTCTGGGTGAACAGCCGCCCCGCCGGCGTCGGGATCACGAGAACTGTGTCCTCGGTGCAGATCTCGTCGAGGGCCTCACCCCAGACCGGGGCCTTCATCACCATCCCCGGGCCGCCGCCGTAGGGGGCATCATCCACCGAGTGGTGCACGTCGTGGGTCCAGCGACGCAGATCGTGTACGGCGAAATCCACGATGCCGGACTCGATGGCCTTGCCGGGCAACGACTGTCGTACCGGGTCGAGATACTCGGGGAAGATCGAGATGACGTCAACCTTCATTGCTGCGCATCTCAGTCCAAGCCGTCCAGATCCAAAAGCCCGTCGGGAGGATCGATTTCGACGATCCCGTCGGCCAGCGACACCGACATCACGATCGCTCCGACGAAGGGCACCAACACTTCGGTGCCGTCAGGTCCGCGCACCGCCAACAGCTCCGCGCCCGCGGTGTGCAGCACTTCGGCGACCGAGCCGACGACGCGGCCGTCGACGGTCCGCACTGTCAGGCCTTCGAGCTGATGGTCGTAGAACTCGTCGGGATCCTCGATGGGAGGCAGTTCCGCGGAGTCGACGACGAACAAATGACCGCGCAATGCGTCGGCCGCGTTGCGGTCCGACACCCCGCGCAGCCGTACCAACAGCCGACCGCCGTGCGGGCGGACCGCCTCGACGACGACATCTTGGCCGCCATCACCGCGAGATGGCCGCAGCCGCAAGCGATTTCCAACTGCGAACCGCTCTTCGGGGTCATCCGTGCGGACATCGACCACCAGTTCCCCGGTGATCCCGTGAGCCTTGGCCACCCGTCCGGCGACGAGTTCCATCGTGCTACTGGTCGGTGTCCACCACGTCGACGCGGATCCCTCGGCCACCGATACCGGCGACCAGGGTGCGCAACGCGGTCGCGGTGCGACCGCCGCGGCCGATCACCTTGCCGAGGTCCTCGGGGTGGACGTGGACCTCAACCGTGCGTCCCCGCCGGTTGGTGACCATGTCGACGCGGACGTCATCGGGATTGTCGACGATCCCGCGGACCAGATGCTCCACGGCGTCGACGACGACCGAACTCATTCTGCGGCGGCCTCAGTGGACTCGGCAGCCGGCTCGGCGGTCTCGGCGGCGGGCTCGGCCTCGGCGGCGTCAGCCTTCTTGGCCGGCGCTTTCTTCTTCTTGGCCTGGGTGGCCTCGCCACTCGGCGCACCGTCGGCCTCGGCCAGCGCGGCGTTGAAGAGGTCCAGCTTGCTGGGCTTGGGCTCCTTGACCTTCAGCGTGCCCTCGGCACCGGGCAGGCCCTTGAACTTCTGCCAGTCACCGGTGATCTTCAGCAGGTTGAGAACCGGCTCGGTGGGCTGGGCGCCAACAGACAGCCAGTACTGAGCGCGCTCGGAGTCGATCTCGATCAGGCTCGGCTCTTCCTTGGGGTGGTAGCGGCCGATGACCTCGATCGAGCGGCCGTCGCGGCGGGTGCGCGCGTCGGCGACAGCGATGCGGTACTGGGGGTTGCGGATCTTGCCAAGCCGGGTGAGCTTGATCTTGACAGCCATGAACTAACTCCTGTGGGTATCACGCTGCAATTCAGCGATGCCGGCGGATTGCCGGATCCGGTTTTGCCTCGCGTGCGTGACCGGCCTGCGGCCCATCCATTACGGAAGCCGCGGTCGGACAGCCACCGATTGTGCCAGACGGCCCTGGTCAGGTGTTAATCGCGCGACCTGGCGCTGGCCGGGTCAGACGATCTTCTGGATGCACTTCTGCTCGACGCGTCGCGTCATCCGCCAGCCGTCGGGGGTGCGGACGAACGCGTCGTCGTACCAGAGCCCGCAGAACATGATCTGGCCGTCGTCGCCGAGCGCCATCGGATTGAACAGGATCGTCCGCGACGTCGCGGTGTCGCCGTCGAGGCGGATGTCGAAGTTTCCGAGCATGTGAAAGTAGGCCGGGAAATTCGGCAGCACCTCGGCCAGCCAGGCCTTCACGTCGGGAAAGGTGCCCGCAATCCCGCCCAGCTCGGTGTAGTCGATGTGGGCGTCCGGGGTGAATACGCGATCGAGGTCGTCGAAGCGGCGGCTGTCGATCGCCGTCGAGTAGTCGACCAGCAACTGCTGGATCTCCATCCGATCCGACATCTCTTCAAGGCTCAGCATGCGCGTGATTCAACACCCGATCGGCGGGCGCGGCCGGCGTGGTCCACACCTGCGGGACAATTCCTACTAAGGTTTGCCTAACCAAAACAGATCGGAGTGGGTGTGGTGGAGCGTCCCGGTTTCTCGCTGATCGTCGGCTACGCCAGCGACATGGGCACCGCCGAGTACATCGCCATGCAGCTGGCTGATGCCATCAAAGACGCCGGGATCGACGCCACCGAGACCGAGCTCAACGACGTCGCCCTCGACGAGGTCCGGGCCGCGACCCACTTCGTCGTGGTGGCCTCGACGTTCGGTGAGGGCGAGGTTCCCGACAACGGCACCGTGTTCTGGGAGGAGCTGACCGCCTGCGAGACCCGGCTCGACGGACTCGGTTACGCGGTCCTGGCGCTGGGCGACAGCTCCTACGAGCTGTTCTGCAACGCAGGCCGGATCATCGATGCCCGCCTCGCCGAACTGGGTGCCCACGCGCTGGCCGAGCGCGCCGAATACGACTGCTACCGGGAGGGCGACGCCCGCGAGTGGATCGCCGACATCGCCAAGATCGTCATCGAGGCCTCCGCCGCCGCACCCGCCTCGGCAGATATCGCCGCCCCGAAGGTGGCACCGCGCCGCCGTCACGAAGCCACCCCCTGGACCGATGCGAATCCCTTCACCTCGACCGCCCTGGTGAACCGTCTGCTGACGGCACCGGAGTCCGACAAGGAGGTCCGCCACATCGAGCTGGATCTCGCGGATTCCGGAATCACCTATCAGGCCGGCGATTCGGTGGCCGTGCATCCGGTCAACAATCCCGAGCTCGTCGAGGCTGTGCTGGCCAGGCTCGGGGTCGACGGTACGTACGTCGCAGCAGACCACGATCGGCCGCTGGGCGAACTACTCGCCGGCGACCTCGACATCTGCTCTCCGTCGCGGGCCTTGCAGGCGTTGGTCGCTGCTCGCACCGGTGACACCGAGGCGGCCGCGGCATTACGCTCCCCCGACCCGGCGGTGGTGTCGTCGTGGTTGTATGGCCGCGACGTGCTCGACCTGCTGCATCTTGCCGAGCTCTCGGTCGGAGAGGTATTGGAAACGTTGCGGCCCTTGCAGTTTCGCGACTATTCGATCGCCTCGAGTCCGCTGGCCCATCCGGGCCGGTTACACCTGACGGTGGCTACCGTGCGCTACCACTGTCGAGACCGCGCCCGCGGTGGCGTCGCCTCCACCTACCTGGCCGACAACGTCTCCACTGGACAGCCGGTGCGAATTCACCTGCGGCCCAACCACAATTTCCGGCTGCCGGCCCCGGATGTTCCGATCATCATGATCGGGCCGGGCACCGGCATCGCGCCGTTCCGAGCGTTCCTGCACGAACGTCAGGCGACCGCCGCACCGGGCAGGTCCTGGCTGTTCTTCGGCGACCGGCGGCGAGCCACCGACTTCCTCTACGGCGAGGAGCTGACGCGCTTTCACGAACGCGGCGTACTGACGCGACTGGACCTGGCGTTTTCGCGGGAAAGTGCCGGGCCGAAAACCTACGTCCAGCACTGCATGAAAGACAACGCTCGAGAGCTGTTCGCGTGGCTCGACGGCGGCGCGCATCTGTATGTGTGCGGCGACGCCGAGCGGATGGCCAAGGACGTCGACGCGGCCCTGCACGAGATCGTCGCCGAGGCCGGTGACATGGACGCCGCCGCCGCGCACTCCTACGTCAACGAACTGATCAAAGCCCATCGGTACGTGCGCGACGTCTACTGACCGAGCGGGTTAGGCTCAGGGCCCATGCGCAGACTTCTCGCGGGCCTGACGACGGCGCTCACTGTACTGACGGCGACGGCAGGGATTGCCAACGCGGACACCGTCGATCAGCCACCGGGCTCGGTGCCGATTCCCGATGGACCCGCGCCCGCGTGGATCGTGGCCGACATGGACACCGGACAGGTGCTGGCCGGTCGTGACATGTACGCCGCGCATCCCCCGGCCAGCACGATCAAGACGCTGCTGGCCCTGACCGCGCTGGACGAACTGCCCGACCTGAACGCGACGGTGGTGGCCAACAACTCCGACACTCTCGTCGAATGCAATTGCGCCGGTGTGCGACCCGGTCGCGTCTACACCGCGCGTCAGCTGCTCGACGGACTGCTGCTGGTGTCGGGCAACGACGCCGCCAACACCCTGGCCGACATGCTCGGCGGCTACCAGCAAGCGGTCGACAAGATGAACGCCAAGGCCATCGCGATCGGGGCGACCAACACCCATGCCACCACACCGTCCGGCCTGGACGGGGCGGGCGGGCCGGGCTGGACCACCCCGCACGACCTCGCCGCGATCTTCCGCGCCGCGATGGCCAATCCGGTGTTCGCTCAGATCACCGCCCAGCCGGTCGCGATGTTCCCGACCGAAACCGGCGAGAAGCCACTGGTGAATCAGGACGAACTGCTGGCCCGCTATCCCGGAGCGATCGGCGGCAAGACCGGTTTCACCGACGCCGCCCGCAAGACGTTCGTCGGCGCCGCCGACCGCGGCGGCCGCCGTCTGGTCATCGCGATGATGTACGGGCTGATCCACGAAGGTGGCCCGACGTACTGGGATCAGGCGGCGGCGCTGCTGGATTGGGGCTTCGCCCAGAACCCGTCCGAGAGCGTCGCCGCCCTGTAGTAGTCCGGCCGGCTAGCGGTGTCCGCCGCCCGCATTGAACCCGGGCTGGGCGGCATCACCTTCGGTGATCTGGTAAGGCGCAGGTGCCAGGTCGTTCGGGGTCGCCACGATCGCCGAGTTGTCTCCGGACGGCGGAGCACTGGCAGGAGCCGAGTTGTCCGGGACGACCTGGAAATTCTCGTCGGAATCCGGCACGACGACAGGCGCCGCGGTACTACCCGGGTTGCCTGGAACCCAGGCCAGGAGGTCGCGGGTGCCGTCGTTGAAGACAACGCTGTTCGGGATGTCGCCCACGACGTCGAAGTAGAGCTTTCCGCTATTCGACGCGCCCCAAATAGACGGGTAGAAATCGCCGGACTCGGCCCGGGCACCGAAGCGCTCGATGAACGGCGGGTAACTGCCACCAAACCCGTCGATCGTGAGCTGGGCCGAATACAACGTGCCGTTGTGCGGCACCGGATCCGAACTGGGCTTCAGCTTGCCCACGGCATAGCCGATGTAGGGCAGGCCATTGGGTCCGTTCAACGTCTCCTGCTCACCGAACACTCGCACGCTGTCGGTCGCCCATGCCGGTGCGGCACAGACGCCGGCCATGCCCAACGTGACGACGGTGGCGGCCACCCCGGCCATTTTCGCGATCTTCACAGTCTCTCCCCAGCTGATCAGTGCCAACATCCCGGCAATCGTTTTCGTAAAGTTTACTGTTACCTACCTGCTAGCACCGGCTTTAAACGGCATCTCCTCGACTGATCACGACGCTCGCCGCGGCGTCTTAAACCTGTCGCACGTCATCGCAATACATTCGAGACTCGCTCGCGTCGTTGCCGAGGCGCAGTTTGGTTAGCGTCGGCACTCATGCCGGCCCGCCCATTCGTCGCGATGGTGGGCATCGCTGCGTCCTTGGTGCTGGTGGCGCCGGCCGCGGCCGCGCCGACCCCGCAGCCGGTCGGAGCGGTGACCGCTCCCCCCGACGGTCCGGCGCGGGCCTGGCTGGTCGCCGATCTCGACACCGGCCAGATCCTGGGCAGCCGTGAACCCTATAGCGCGCACGCACCGGCGAGCACCATCAAGCCCCTGCTGGCCATGGTCGTGCTCGACACGTTGGCGCCCAACGCCGCGATCCGGGCGACTGCGGCCAACACCGGAGTCGAATGCTCCTGCGTCGGACTGGTGCCCGGCCAGATCTACACCGCCCGCCAACTGCTCGACGGGCTGCTGCTGGTGTCGGGCAACGACGCCGCCAATCTGCTCGCCGACATGCTCGGCGGACAGCTTGCGGCGGTGCAGAAGATGAATGCGAAGGCCTACCAACTCGGCGCCCGCAGCACCAGGGCCGGATCGCCGTCGGGGTTGGACGGGCCGGGCTGGGAATCGGTCACCACGCCACACGATTTGGCGTTGATCTACCGGGAAGCGTTGCGCTATCCCCTCTTTGTGCAGATCGTCCACCAGACCTCGGCGCAGTTCCCCGACCGCTCCGGTTATCGGGAGATCAAAAACCAGGATCGCCTGCTGCGCAGCTACGCCGGCTTCATCGGCGGCAAGAGCGGCTACACCGATCTGGCTCGCGAAACCTACGTCGGAATGGCGCAGCGGAGCGGACACCGGCTGATCGTGGTGGAGATGTACGGCGACGACGATCTGTGGAACCAGGCCGCCCAACTGCTCGACTGGGGCTTCAGCCACTACACCTCGTGAACGACCGCAAACGCGGCGCTATCCGGTTGACAACGGAAACATCAACGATTCACCGAATCCGGTGAATTGACGACCCTTCGAGCTAATTAGCTTTACTCTCAGATCGGCCAATGTCGGCCATTCTTATCAGCGTTGTTGTCGGGACGGGGATCGTTGATGAACTACAGCACGGGTCAGACGCGCAGGCGCAGGGCCGCACACAAATTTGCTGCGTGGCTGGCGGCAGGCACCATCACCGCGGGCCTCGGCGTCGCGATGGTGGGCGGCACCGCCGTGGCATACGCGGACACCGGGTCGGCCGGCTCGCCGTCGCATTCGGCGTCGGACACCTCCAACAGCTCTTCGAGCAAGCGCGATTCGACAGGCTCCTCGCGCAGGGCTGTCGGTAAGCCGTCGCCCAAGGTCAAGGCCACCGGCGGCGCGGTGATATCGCCGTCGGCGCAGGGTCTGGCGACGCCGACGGATTCCAAGCCGTCCCTGTCCCTGGTGACCACCGACGCGACCGCCAAAGCGTCTGCCACACCGAAGATTCCGACTGTCCAGTCGGTGCTCAGCGACATCGCGCGCCAGATCGACTACACGTTCTTCAACAAGGCGCCCACCGCTTCGCCCACCCAGGACGCGCAAGCGGGCGTCAACAAACAGGTCGACGGAGCCGTCAACGGCAGCAGCAACAACGGATTCGATCCGACCTACACGGTCACCGAAAAGCCCAAGTACGGCACAGTCACTCTGGATCCGAGGACCGGGCAGTACACCTACGTCGCGCGGGACGAGCTGATCACGCCCGGCATCACCGACCAGTTCACGGTCAGCGTGAGCAACGGTGCCGCCGCCAAGCTGCCGGGCCTTCTCGGCCAGCTGCAGTTCGTACTGCACTCGATGGCCGTCGCCCTGGGCGTAGCCAAGCCCGACACCATCGAAAAAGACATCGTCGTCAAGATTTCCGGCACCGGGAAGTACGGGACCCCCGCCGACCAGGCGCAGTACTGGCTCGAGCAGACGATCGACAACGACTGCGTGCTGATCGCCGACGCCGCGATCATCGCCCAATTGGGCGGCCCAAAGTTCACCGAGGACGAAATCGTGGCGATCGGCAAGAGCACACCGAGCGTCGTGGATCCCACCAAGCCGATTTACGTGGGCACCAAGGCGGACACCGGTTCGGGCGGGGTGTACACCAACGATGGCGTTGCGCTGCTGAAGAAGTACGGGATCGACGCCACCTACACGTCCTACGTCGATGACCCCGAGCCCGGTGAGGCCCCGAACAAGGCGACCCAGGTCGACGGTCAGCGCGCTCTCGCCGATGTCGAAGCCGCGCTGGCCGCTGGCAAGGCGGTGGCCGTCGTCGTCGACGCCGGCCTGATCGTCAACGCGTCCGGTCAGAACGTCGAGACGCCCGCACCCGAGGCCAACCACTGGGTGGTGGTGACCGGGGTGGACATCAGCACCGGCAAGATCTACCTCAACGACGGCAACCTGACGGGCGGCAGCGCCCCGGTGTCCGTCGCGGGATTCATGTGGTCCTGGCAGTCAAGCGATTTCGGTGTGATCGTCGCGTCCAAGGCCCCGGCCCCGGCGGCGGCCATCGCCGCCTGATCTAGTACGCCCGGCCGCGCAGGATCACCAGGTCGGGGTTGGACAAGACGTCGGCGCCGCCGCGCGGATCCTCGGTGTAGCACACCAGATCCGCCGGCGCGCCGTCGTCGAGAACCGGCCTGCCCAACCACCGGCGCGCATCCCAGCACGCCGCGCCGAGCGCGTCGGTCGGGTTCATCCCGATGTGCTTCAGTGCTTCGACCTCGTCAGCGATCCGGCCGTGGACGATCGTGCTGCCGGCATCGCTGCCGGCATAAATCGGCACGCCGGCTTCCCTGGCCGCGGCCACCCGCGGGTAGCAGCTGGCGTAGAGCTCGCGCATGTGGGCGGCGTACGTCGGGTATTTGCTTGCGGCGTCGGCGAATCCGGGGAAGTTCTCAATATTGATCAATGTGGGCACCAGCGCGGTGCCGTGCTCGACCATCATCGCGATGGTGTCGTCGGTCAGCCCGGTGCCGTGCTCGATGCAGTCGATGCCCGCACCGATCAATCCGGGTAATGCGTCCTCGCTGAATACATGCGCCGTGACCCGCGCGCCCTCGTCGTGGACGGCGGCGATCGCCGCGCGCAGCACGTCGTCGGACCACAGCGGCGCCAGGTCCCCCACCGAGCGGTCGATCCAGTCGCCGACCAGCTTGACCCATCCGTCGCCGGCGCGGGCCTGGGCGGCCAGTGCCTCGGGCAGCTGCCACTCGTCCTCGAGTTCGATGGCGAAGCCGCGCGAATAGCGTTTGGGGCGGGCCAGATGCCGTCCGGCCCGGATGATCCGCGGCAGGTCGTGGTGATCGTCGAGGCTGCGGGTGTCGGTCGGCGATCCGCAGTCGCGCAGCAGCAGCGCACCGACCTCGCGTTCGCGCTCAGCCTGAGCGATCGCCTCGTCCAGCGGGATCTCGCCATCGTTGCCGAGCCCGACGTGGCAGTGCGCGTCGACCAGGCCGGGCAGGATCCAGCCGCCGTCAAAGATGGTCTCGGCATCGGCGACCGGTTCGGCGGACAGAACACCGTCGACGATCCACCACTCCACGATCTGACCGTCGGGCAGGCCGCGGCCCCGAACGTGGAGCCGCACGCTAGTTCTTGCCCGGGAACTTCAGCTTGGAAAGATCGAAGTCAGCCAGGCCGGGCGGCAATTCGTTGAGGCCGTCGGGCATTCCGGACAGGTCCGGGAAGCCACCGGGCATGGCCCCGGCTAGCAACGGATTTGTCTTCGGCGGGGTCGGCCCACGCCCGCCCTTCTTCTTGCCCGCCTGCTTGTTCTTGCCCTTGGCCGCCTTCTTCGATGAACGCTTGCCGAACGGCATGCCCATCGCACCGGCCATCTGCGACATCATCTTTCGCGCCTCGAAGAAGCGATCGACGAGCTGGTTAACCTCCGACACCGTGACACCGGAGCCGTTGGCGATACGCAGTCGGCGCGAGGCATTGATGATCTTCGGGTCGGCGCGCTCCTGCGGCGTCATGCCGCGGATGATCGCCTGCAGCCGGTCGAGCTGTTTGTCGTCGACGGTGGCCAGCGCGTCCTTCATCTGACCCGCACCGGGGAGCATGCCGAGCAGGTTGCCGATCGGGCCCATCTTGCGGATCATCAGCATCTGCTCGAGGAAGTCCTCCAGCGTCAGCTCGCCGGAGCCGATCTTGGCGGCGGCCTCCTCGGCTTTCTGCTGATCGAAGACCTGCTCGGCCTGCTCGATGAGAGACAGCACGTCGCCCATGCCGAGGATGCGGCTGGCCATCCGGTCGGGATGGAAGACGTCGAAGTCTTCGAGCTTCTCACCGGTGGACGCGAACAGGATCGGCACGCCGGTCACCTCGCGGACCGACAGGGCCGCACCACCGCGGGCGTCGCCGTCGAGCTTGGTCAGCACCACGCCGGTGAATCCGACACCGGAACCGAACGCTTCGGCGGTGGCCACCGCGTCCTGACCGATCATCGCGTCGAGGACGAACAGCGTCTCGTCGGGGTGCACGGCGTCGCGGATCGCGGCGGCCTGCTCCATCAGCACCTCGTCGATGCCCAACCGGCCCGCGGTGTCGACGACGACGACGTCGAAGTGCTTGGCCTGCGCCTCGGCCAGGCCCGCGGCAGCGACGGCGACCGGATCACCGGGGCCGGCGCCTTCGGTGTCGGCGGCGTCGGGTGCGGTGCCCGGATGCGGGGCGAAGACGTTGACGCCGGCGCGCTCGCCGACGATCTTGAGCTGGTTGACCGCGCCGGGCCGCTGCAGATCGCAGGCCACCAGCAGCGGGGTGTGGCCCTGGCCCTTGAGCCATTTGGCCAGCTTGCCGGCCAATGTCGTCTTACCGGCGCCCTGCAGGCCGGCCAGCATGATGACCGTCGGCGGGTTCTTGGCGAAGGCCAGCTGCCGGGTCTCCCCGCCGAGGATGCCGATGAGCTCCTCGTTGACGATCTTGACGACCTGCTGGGCGGGGTTGAGCGCACCGGAGACCTCGGCGCCGCGCGCCCGCTCCTTGATGCGGTTGACGAATGCGCGCACGACCGGCAGCGAGACGTCGGCCTCGAGCAGCGCCAGCCTGATCTCGCGCGTGGTGGCGTCGATGTCGGCGTCGGTCAGCCGGCCTTTGCCGCGCAGGCCGGTGAGCGCGCCGGTCAACCGGTCGGACAGGGATTCAAACACGCAGTAAGCCTAGCGGGCGAAGTCGGGCGCCGAGATCGACGTCATGGTCGCGCCCGCTTCGCCAACCACAACCATGGTGTCGGTTTCGCGTGGGACTAACTGGCTTCTTCGGCCGGCTTGGCGGGCGGCGGGCTGGGGAGCACGTCATAGAGATCGCGCTCCAACTCGGACCGGGCGGTATCGGCGGTGCGCGACGCCGGGACCGAGATGCCGAATGCGTCGACCACCGACGATCCCAGGGTGGTGATTTTGGCCCAGTCGATGTCCGCGCCGGCCCGCTCCAACACGCCGGTGAGCGTCGCGAGCAGGCCGGTGCGGTCGGTGGTGCGGATCTCCACAATCAGCCGGCCCTCCTCGCTGCCGTCGTGCCACAGAATGCGCGGCGGGGCCGGCACAGCGTTGATCGGCACGGCCGGCTTGTGCTCCCCCACCGGGCCGGTGCCGTACTGCGCGGCGTCCGCGTCACGCTTCTCCAGAGCCGACATCACGTCGAGCTCGCCGCTGAGCGCGAGAATGAACTGCTGCCGGAGAAGTTCTGCCGCGGGCGGCGCACCGAAGCGCGGTGACACCACGAAGGTGTTGATCGCCGAACCGCCGGTGCTGTTCACCGACGCTGAATGCACGCGCAGCGAGTTGAGCGCCAGCACCCCGGCCGCCTTGGACAACAACCCGCGCCGGTCCGGCGCGATCATCGTGACGTTGAAGTTGTGCACACTGTCCCCCGGCGTCATCTCGACGTGCACGCCGCCGTCCGCCGCCAGTGAAAGATGTTGTGGATCAATCGGATCCGCATGCGGTTGCGGCTCGCCGGCCAACATCAGCCGGCAACGCCGGACCAGGTCGCCGATCAGCGAGGCCTTCCAGTCCCCCCACACCCCGGGCCCGGTCGCCAGCGAATCCGCCTCGGCCAGCGCATCGAGCAGCTCGAGCAGCACCGGGTCGCCACCGAGTGCGTCGATGACGCCGGAGATGGTCTTGGGATCCTGCAGGTCCCGGCGTGTCGCAACGTCGGGCAGCAGCAGGTGATAGCGCACGATCGCCGAGAGCACGTCGATGTCGGACGGCCACAGGCCCAGCCGGGTGCCGACCTGGACGGCCAGCTCGGCGCCGATCACACTGTGGTCCCCGCCGCGACCCTTGCCGATGTCGTGCAGCAGTGCGCCCAGCACCAGCAGATCGGGGCGAGACACCCGCGTGGTGAATGTGCTTGCCCGCGAAACCGTCTCGACCAGATGGCGATCGACTGTCCAGATGTGCACGACGTCGCGGGGCGGCAGGTCGCGGACAGCTCCCCATTCGGGGAACAACCGTCCCCACAACCCGGTGCGGTCGAGCGCCTCGACGGTGGCCACCGTCGTCGGGCCTGCGGCCAGCAGCACCAGCAGGTCCTTGAGCGCATCGCGCGGCCACGGCGTGCGCAGCTCGGGAGCCGACGCGGCCAGCCTGTTCAAAGTCGACGCCGACATCGGCAGTCCGGTGGTCGCCGAGGCAGCCGCGACCCGCAGGATCAGGCCGGGATCGCGTTCCGGGCGGGCGTCCCTGGCCAGGATCACCTCGCCGGCGAATTCCACCACCCCTTCGTCCAGCGGACGGCGGGTCGGCCGCCTCAGCACCGAAAGACCGCGCTTGGGAAGGGCATTGGCCGCTGTCCGGAGCCCGGCGTCCACGTAGTAGCTGATGGTGCGCGCTGCGTCGGAGAGCACCCGGGCAAGATCGAAGCGGTCGCCGATGCGCAGGGCGGCACCGATCTCGTCGGCGAACTGGGCCAGTAGTTGGTCACGGCCGCGTTTGGACGAACGGTGTAGTTCGGTGCGCACGTTGAGCAGCGCCAAATGTGCGCCGCCGAGCGAGCCGGTCGGCGACACCAGCGAATGGCTCGGGTACACATCCGCCAGTTGTGCGATGGCCAGCGCATTGAGCAGCTGAACGTCGCGCAGTCCGCCCCGACCGCACTTGAGGTCCGGTTCGGCACGGTGTGCGATCTCCCCGCTGCGCTGCCAGCGCGCTTGGGTGAGCTCGACGAGTTCCTCGAAGCGGGAACCGATTCCGGTGCGCCATTGCCGTCGCGCCCCGCCGATCAACAGCTGGGACAGTTCGGCGTCTCCGGCGATGTGCCGCGCCTCCAGCATCGCAAGGCCGGCCGAGATGTCCTCGTTCGCCACCGCGAGCGCCTCGGGCACCGTGCGGACACTGTGGTCCAGCCGAATGTTGGCGTCCCACAAGGGGTACCACAGAAGTTCGGCCACCTGCGTGACGATGTCTGCAGGCATGTTGTCGTGCAACAGCATCAGGTCGAGGTCGGAGTACGGCACGAACTCGCGGCGGCCCAAGCCGCCGGTGGCGACGATGGCGAACCCACTGGTGGCCGTGATACCGATCTCGGTGGCCTTGGTGGTCAGCCAGAATTCGTGCAGATCCAGCAGCGCGTCGCGCAGGGCAGCCGAATCCAGATGGCGCTGACCGCCTTCCAGTAGTTGCTTGTTCGCGGCGGCAAGATCCTTCGCGGGTTTCGACGAACCCGCCGCCGGTGCCTCCCATCGGGAAGCGCCGGCGGCGGAATCTCTTGATTGCTTTGTCATCTCAGTCCTCCAACGGCCGACGCTCGACTAACGCTTCTTCGGTGCGGCCGCAGAGAACCTCACAACGTCTGCGTCAGAGAGCGTCGGACCCCCGCTCACCAGTGCGGACCCGAACGACGGTCTCCACCGGACTGACCCACACCTTGCCGTCGCCGATTTTGCCGGTTCGTGCGGCCTGCACGATGACGTCCACGACCTTGTCGACCGCGGAGTCATCGACAATGACCTCCACGCGCACCTTCGGCACGAAGTCCACGGAGTACTCCGCGCCTCGGTACACCTCGGTGTGACCCTTCTGACGTCCGTAACCCTGGACCTCGCTGACGGTCATCCCGAGGATGCCCGTCTGCTCCAGACCGGTCTTGACGTCTTCCAGCGTGAACGGCTTGACGATCGCAGTAATCAGCTTCATTTCCCTCATTCCTCCGCGCCGTGACGACCGAGAACCGAGCCCGTGCCGGCGGTCGCGAAGTCGTACGCGGTTTCCGCGTGCTCGGCTTCGTCGATACCGGATGCCTCTTCCTCGCGATCAAGCCGCAGTCCGATGGTGTACTTGACGATCAAGGCCAAGATAGCTGTCCCGATGGCGGAGTACCCCAGAACCGCGAACGCACCGATGGCCTGCTTGATCAACTGATCGAAGCCACCGCCGTAGAACAAGCCGGAAACCGCCGCCGGTGCCTCCGAGGTGGCCACCAGGCCCACCATCAGGGTGCCGAACAGACCGCCGACGAGGTGCACACCGACGACGTCGAGCGAGTCGTCGAAGCCCAGCTTGTACTTCAGGCCCACCGCGAGGGCACAGACGATACCCGCGCCCGCGCCGATCGCCAGCGCGCCAACCACATTCACCGACGAGCAGGACGGGGTGATCGCGACCAGGCCGGCCACGATGCCTGATGCCGCACCGAGGGTGGTGGCGTGGCCGTCACGAATCCGCTCGGTGAGCAGCCAGCCCAGCATGGCGGCACCCGTCGCGACCGTGGTCGTGATGAAGGTGACACCGGCAATTCCGTTGGAGCCCACCGCGGAACCAGCGTTGAATCCGTACCAGCCGAACCACAGCAGACCGGCGCCGAGCATCACGAACGGCAGGTTGTGCGGCCGCATCGGGGTGCTGGGCCAGCCGAGGCGCTTGCCCAGGATGATCGCGAGGACCAGGCCCGCAGTACCGGAGTTGATGTGCACCGCGGTTCCACCGGCGAAGTCGATTGCCTTGAGCTTGTTGGCAATCCAGCCGCCCGTCTCACCGGTGACACCGTCGAAGGCGAACACCCAGTGGGCGACCGGGAAGTACACGAACGTGGCCCACAGGCCGGCGAACACCAGCCAGCCGCCGAACTTCAGGCGGTCGGCGACCGCACCGGAGATCAGGGCGACCGTGATGATCGCGAACATGAGCTGGAATGCCACGAAGACGACCTGTGGAATGGTTCCGGCCAGCGGGATGGAGACGGCCGCATCCTCCGGCTTGAGTTGCAGGTAGGTGCCGCCGATCAGCCCCTTGAGGCCGAAGTACTGGCTGGGGTCACCGAACAGGTTGAACTTGTCGTTGCCGAACGCCAGTGAGTAGCCGTACAGCACCCACAGCACCGTGACCAGGCCCATGGCACTGACGCTCATCATGATCATGTTGAGCACGCCCTTGGCACGCACCATGCCGCCGTAGAAAAAGGCCAGGCCCGGCGTCATCAGCAGCACGAGCGCGGAGCTCGCAAGCATCCATGCTGTGTCGCCGGTGTCCGGCACACCCATTACGGGAAATCCATCCACTCGCAGTTTCTCCTTCACCCATGCCACGGTTAGGCACCGTTGACCTAGGCCAAGACAATGCGCAGTGGTTGTTTCAGCTAAGACGCCTAGGTGTTTCGCATATGTGAACGGATCGGCTGTCTGCGTTTCGCGGGTGTTACATCCCGCAATTCGTGCCGCTCAGAACGGTTTCCGGGGCTAGCCGAGCAGCGCGTCGACGAACGCGGCCGGCTCGAATGGTGCGAGATCGTCTGGGCCTTCACCCAATCCGACGAGCTTAACCGGTACGCCGAGCTCCTGCTGAACCCGGAAGACGATGCCGCCCTTGGCGGTGCCGTCGAGTTTGGTGAGTACCAGCCCGGTGATGTCGACGACCTCGGCGAACACCCGGGCCTGCGCCAGTCCGTTCTGGCCGATCGTCGCGTCGAGAACCAGCAGCACCTCGTCGACCGCGGCGCGTTTGCTCACCACGCGCTTGACCTTGCCGAGCTCATCCATCAGGCCGGTCTTGGTGTGCAGCCGCCCGGCGGTGTCGATGACGACGACGTCGGCGCCGGCTTCGATGCCTTTGTCCACCGAATCGAAGGCCACCGAGGCCGGGTCGGCGCCCTCCGGGCCGCGGACGACCTCGGCACCGACCCGCGACGCCCAGCTCTGCAACTGATCGGCGGCGGCGGCGCGGAACGTGTCGGCCGCGCCGAGGACCACCCGGCGCCCGTCGGCGACCAGGACGCGGGCCAGCTTGCCCACCGTCGTCGTCTTGCCCGTTCCGTTCACGCCGACGACCAACAGCACCGACGGCTTGTCGGCGTGCGGCAGCGCTTTGATGGAGCGGTCGAGCCCCGGGTCGAGTTCGGTGATCAGCACGTCCCGCAGAACGGCGCGGGCTTCGGCCTCGGTGCGCACGGTCGTGGCGGCCAGCCTGCTGCGCAACTGGGCGATGACGGAACTGGTCACCACCGGGCCCAGGTCGGCGATCAGCAGGGTGTCCTCGACCTCTTCCCAGGACTCCTCGTCGAGATCGCCGCCGCCGAGCAGACCGAGCATGCTGCGGCCCAGTGCGTTCTGTGACTTCGCGAGCCGCCCGCGAAGCCGCTCGAGGCGGCCTTCCGTCGGCGCGATGCCGCTGAGATCGGGCGCGGTCGGCGCGACCGCGGCGGGCGCGGGGGTCTCGTCGACGACAGGCTCGTCGGGGACGGTCTCCGCAGCGGCGGGCGGTTCGGCGACGACCGGCGGTTCGGGTAGCCGCACATCCTCGATCGGGCGCTTGACCGAGTCCCGAGGCAGCGCGGCATCGTCGCCGACTCCGGGCAGCCCCGTGGTGTCGATCGTGGGCGGCGTGGCGGGCGCCTTGGGGGGCGCTGTCGTTACTGACGATTGTGTGAACGAAATGCCGCTCGACGCGCTGTAGCCGCCGGATCGGTCAATTGGTGTGGGACTCTCTGAGCTGCGGCGCAGACTGATTTGGCGCCGCCGATAGCGGACCAGACCGATGATGAGTGCAGCAACGACCAGGACGGCGATGACCGCGATAGCGATCCAGAGACCCTCTGACACCGTGCCATTGTTTCAGGGCGCGGGGATGGTCCGCGCCACCCCTGGGGTACGGGGTACCTCGTGACGATGGAGGAGTCGGAGGTTGGTACCGGCGGGCTGGGGGTACCGCCCCGCCGAAGGCTAGGGGGAGAGCGAAGCGACCCGGGAATCGGGATCGCAAGTCGCAAGCTGCGCCACATCGACGCCTGCCTTCATGGGCCGGTGCAATACGAGACGGTGACGACCGGCTTCGAGCGCTATCGACTTCCGTACAACGCCCTGACCCAGACCAACCTCGGCACCATCGACCTCAGCGCCGGCTTCCTCGGCGCGCAGCTGCGCGCCCCGGTTCTGATCGGGGCGATGACCGGCGGGGCCGAGCTGTCCCGCACGATCAACCGCAATCTCGCCGAGGCCGCCCAGAAGCTCGGGATCGGCATGATGCTCGGCTCGCAGCGCATCATGCTCGACGACCCCGACGGCACTGTGGCGGCATCATTCGACGTCCGCGATCTGGCCCCCGACGTCCTGTTGATCGGCAACATCGGCCTGGCCCAGCTCTCCGATGCCGCGATGCCCAAGATCGCCGCGGCACTGGATCGCATCGGCGCTGACGCGCTTGCCGTGCACACCAATCCGCTTCAGGAGGCGATGCAGGCCAACGGCGACACCGACTTCACCGGGTCGCTGGAACGGTTGCGCATGCTGGCCGAGGGGCTGCCCTACCCGATCCTGGTCAAGGAGGTCGGCCACGGGATCGGGGCGGCGGCCGCCGAGCGGCTGCGGGATCTGCCGATCGCGGCGATCGACGTCGCCGGGGCCGGCGGAACGTCGTGGGCCCGGGTCGAACAGCTGGTGCGCTACGGCGAGGTGCGCTACCCGGCGGTCGCCGAGTGGGGGGTGCCGACCGCGCAGGCACTCACCGAAGTTCGGGCCATCTTGCCGGGTATGCCCCTGATGGCCTCCGGCGGAATCCGCACCGGGGTCGATGCCGCCACTGCGCTGGCGTTGGGTGCCGATGTGGTCGCTCTGGCCCGCCCGCTGCTGGCCCCGGCCATCGAGTCACCGGCCGCCGCACTCGATGCGCTGCACGGCTTCGTCGAAGAGCTGCGGGTCTGCCTGCACGGCTGCGGCGCGGATGACGTCGCTGCGCTGAAACGTCTGGACCTCACGCGCCTCGGCTGAGTCGATCGACCGCGATCTGCAGGGACGCGACGACCTCGAAGACCTCGGTCAATCCGATCAGCTTCAGCGGTCTGCTGGTGCCGGGACCGTCGGCGACCACCGCGAATCCGATGTCCGGGGATGCCGCCTCGTAGGCGTCGACCAGCACCTGCATTCCGGCCGAGCCGAGGAAGCTCACCTCGGTCAGGTCCACGATCAGGGCGGCGGGGCGTTGCTCGAGGGTGCTGGTGACGAGTTGCTCCAGACGCGGCGACGTCAGCAGATCGAGTGCCCCGGAAGCACTGACGACGGCGGTTCTTCCCAGCCAATACTGGCGGGAATCGTAAGCGTCCAAAGCCACCCTTCGACGATCGGTGCCCGGCCGGCGGGCGACAACTATCGGAAGGCTGCTGCTTGAACCTCGGCGAACAGATTAACTCACGCCGTTGGGTCGCTCTAACGGCCAGGCCTGGCCCTGCGGCGACGATTCCCGCTAGCGTGGAAGCGATGGCAAACCAGTTCGCGCCCGATGTCGCGCACCGCGACGTCGAGACCGCGATGAACGGATCGCTCAATCTGCGGCGCACCGTGCTGAATCTGCTGAGCGCGGTCCAGCCGCGCCTGGCGGACTGGGCGGTACTGGCGATGCCGGATCACCGCACCGGTGGGCTGACCGTCTACGGCGGGGCCAACGTCGGATTCTCCGATGTCATCGCGCGATCGTCGCCGTCCGAACGCGGTCTGGATCAGGTGCTGCGCACCGGCCAACGACTCCACCGCCACATCGGTCACGACATGTCGCTTGCCGATATCGGCACTCGCCTGCGGCACCGCGCCCTCGCCGAGGAACTCGCCGCATTGCGTCCGGCTGACGTGCTGACCCTGGCGCTGACCGCCCGGGGCACGACGCTGGGCGCGTTTGTTCTGGCCCGCACGGCCGGACGGCTGTTCGACGCGGACACTATTGAGGAGGCCGAGCGGCTGGGTGCGACCGCGGCGGTCGCGCTGGATTCGGCTCGGCTCTACGAAGAGCGCGGGCAACTGGCCGCGGCCCTGCAGCGCAGCCTCAGGCCGCCGAAACTTCCTGCAGCCACCGGGTTTTCGGTCGCGGCACGGTATCGGCCCGCTGTGGAGCATCTCGAGGTCGGCGGTGACTTCTACGATGTCGTCGGTAGCGGCGACGACGTGGTGCTCACCCTGGGCGATGTGTGTGGCAAAGGGGTCGATTCCGCCGCGCTCACGCTGCAGGCCCGCCAAACCATCCGCACCTCCGCGCATTTCGACCGCAGCCCCGACCGGGTTCTCGACACGCTGAACACGGTGCTCTGCGAGCAGGCGGTGGGGCGGTTCGTCACCACGCTGTGCGCGCGGGTACGCGGCAGGACCGACGGTGAATGGGCCGAGGCGCACGTCGCCGCGGCCGGACACCCCGGTCCGATCGTGGTTCGGGCCACCGGCGATGTCGAACAGATCGAGGTCTCCGGGATCGCCGCCGGAGTGAAGCTCGGCGTGCAGTATCACTCTGCCGCTGTGCGATTGGAGCGTGGCGACACCATGCTGATGTTCACCGACGGGGTCGAGGAGGCCCGCCGCGACGAACGCCTGTATGGCGTGCACCGGTTGCTGGAACTGCTGCCCGCCTATGCAGGCGCCGGCGGAGAGGTGATCTGCGAGGCGGTCGAACGCGATGTCCTGGAGTATTTGGACGGTGATCCGCACGACGACATGGCACTGCTGGCGGTCACGTGCGGGAGCTGACACCGCTGGCCGACTACCAGCAGGCGTTGGCGAACAGGAACCGAACGCAGGCGACCGGTGTGGTCACCCAATTGCTCACGGACGGTGTCGATCCCGTGACGGTGCTGACCGACGTGATAGCCACATCGCAGCGTGAGGTCGGAATGCGGTGGCAACGCGCCGAATGGACCGTCGCCGACGAGCACGCCGCCACCGCGATCTCGGTCGCCGCCACCGGCGCCGTCGCCGACTTTGTGAGCGCAATTCCGTTGCGGGGCAGATCGGTTCTGGTCGCCTGTGCCGAACGGGAATTCCATGAACTGCCCGCCATGATCATCGCCTGCGCCTTGCGCGCGCATGGCTGGGACACCACGGTGCTGGGCGCGGCGACCTCACCGATGCGTCTGAGCCAGCATCTCGTCGACCACGGTCACGACGCGGTGGCCATCAGCTGCTCGGTGCTGGGCGCCTTGCCGACCACCCGCCGCTTCATCGAGGCGGCCACCGCGGCGGGGGTGCCAACCCTGGTCGGGGGCCCGGCATTCGGTTACGACGACGTGCGCGCCCGGGCGCTGGGCGCGACCGCGTGGGCATCCAGCGCACACGCCGCTGTCACGGCGATGGAGGGATTGCCGACGGTTTCCGGTGTGCTACCAGAGATTTCGCCGGCGGCGAGCGCCGAGCAGGCGCAGCTGGATCTCCATCACCGGCGGATCGTCGAGTCGCTGCGCGAACGGTGGTCGTTGACCCGCGACTCGTCGCAGAACACCATGTTCGCGAACCTGACCCGCGACACGTTGAATCAGGCTCTGCACGCACTGTCGGCGGCGCTGCTCACCGGTGACCCTCGGCCGATCGCGGAGACCGCGTGGTGGATCAGCGACGTGTTGCAGGCCCGGGACGCCGACCCCGCGTCGGTGGCCGAGCTGGCGGGCCTGCTCGCCGACACCCTCGCGGACTATCCGCTGGCGCGCGAGCTCGTGCGGACACATTTCACCATCGAATCCAGCTGAGCCGCAGACGGTTAGGACGTAGCGCTGGCGACCAGTTCTTCGCCACGCATCCGCTGCGAGATCACCGTGGTGATGCCGTCACCCTGCATCGTCACGCCGTACAGCGCGTCGGCGATCTCCATGGTCGGCTTCTGGTGGGTGATGACGATCAGCTGTGACTGTGAGCGCAGCTGCTCGAACAGCCCGATCAGTCTGCGCAGATTCACGTCGTCGAGGGCGGCCTCGACCTCGTCCATGACATAGAACGGTGACGGTCGGGCCCGGAAGATCGCCACCAGCATGGCCACCGCGGTCAGCGACTTCTCACCGCCGGAGAGCAGCGAAAGCCGTTTGACCTTCTTGCCCGGCGGGCGCGCCTCCACCTCCACGCCGGTGGTCAGCAGATCGCTGGGGTCGGTCAGCAACAGCCGGCCTTCACCGCCGGGGAACAACGTCGCGAACACCTGCTCGAACTCGCGCTCGACGTCGGCGTAAGCCTCGGCGAACACCTGCAGGATGCGCGCATCGACGTCGGCGATCACGTCGAGCAGGTCCTTGCGGGCGGCCTTGACGTCTTCGAGCTGGGTGGACAGGAAGTTGTAGCGCTCCTCCAGAGCGGCAAACTCTTCCAGCGCAAGCGGATTCACCCGGCCCAGTTCGGACAGCTCGCGTTCGGCCCGCTTGGCCCGCCGTTCCTGAGTCGGACGGTCGAACCGCATCGGCGCCGGCGCCATGACCTGCTCGCCGCGCTCCTTGGCCTGTTCGTATTCGGCCATCTCCAACTCCGACGGCGGCAGCGCCACGTCCGGGCCGTATTCGGCGATCAGATCGTCGGCGGACATACCGAACTGCTCCAGCACCATCTGCTCGAGCTGTTCGATGCGCAGCGACGCCTGTGCCTTGGCCACCTCGTCGCGGTGCAGCGAATCGGTCAGCGCGGCGATCCGCGTGTTCAGCGCGGTGACTTCCTCACGCGCAGCGGTCATCGCAGTGGCTCGTTCCTGCCGCTCGGCGGCCAGCGCATCACGGCGCCGGGACGCCGCTGCCACAACACCGCTGAGGTGCCCGGCCACCCGGCGCCCGGCCTCGGCCACCGCGGCCGCTACCGCGGCGGCGTGCTCGCGGGCCGCGCGGGCGCGCTGGGCCCGAACCCGCGCCTCTCGCTCGGCCGCAGCGGCTCGCCGCAGCGAATCCGCCCGTCCGCGAACGGCATTCGCACGCTCCTCCGCGGTACGCACCGCCAGCCGCACCTCGACCTCGACCGCACGGGCCTCCTCGGCGGCGGATTGCATGTACTGGCGGTCCTCGGGCGCGTCTTCGACCTCGGTCGCCCCGTCCTGGGCGGCGGCCAGCCGGTTCTCGAGCTCGGTGAGCTCCTCCACCGTCCGCTGCCGCCCGGCCTCGAGCTCGTCGCGCTGAGCCTGCTGACGGCGCCACTCCCCCTCGGCGGCACGGGCTTCCTGCCCGAGCCTGCCGAGCTGTTCGTAGATCGCCGCGATCGCGGCATCGGATTCGTTGAGCGCCGCCAGCGCCTGTTCCGCGGCATCCTGCCGCTCACCCTGTTCGGTGAGCGCACCGGCCAGCGCAGCCGACAACTCGGCAACCTGGGTCTCGGCTGACGCCAGTTCGCGTGTGGCCTTGTCGATTTCGCCGGCGATCTCCAGTGTGCTCGGCTTGCGGTCGGAGCCGCCGCTGACCCACCCGGCACCAACCAGGTCACCTTCGAGGGTGACCGCACGCAGCGCCGGGCGTGCGGCGACCAGATCCAGCGCGGCACCGAGATCCTCGACGACGGCGACGTCGGCGAGCATCGCCGTCATGGCGCCCTGGAGTCGTCCCGGCGCCTCGATCAGATCCAGCGCCCACAACGCGCGCTCGGGCAGCGAACCGGTCTGCCGCGGTGCGATCGGCCAGTCCCCCAACACGATCGCCGCCCGGCCGCCGTCGGCGTCCTTGAGTGCTCGCACCGCCGAACTGGCGACATCGAAGTTCTCCGCGGCCACCGCGTCGGCCGCGGCGCCCAGCACCGCCGCCAATGCGCCCTCGTAGCCCGAACGCACCTTGACCAAATTGGCAATCGTCCCGAAAAGTCCTGCGCCACCACGATTTTCCGTCAGCCAGGCCGAGCCGTCCTTACGCTCCAGCCCGACGGCCAACGCATCGATACGGGCCCGCAACGAGGCAACCTGCCGTTCGGCAGTGCGCTCGGCGGCCTGTAACTCCGCGACCCGCTCGTCGGCCAGCCGCAGCGCGGTGATCGTGCGATCGTGCTGTTCGTCGAGGCCGACCTCGCCTTGATCCAGCTCGCCCACCCGGCCCTGCACGGTCTCGAACTCGGCCCTGGCGTGCTGGGTGCGGGCGGCCGCCTCCTCGATCGCGGTGGTCAGCCGTGCGATGCCGTCGTCGATCGATTCGACCCGGGCGCGCACGGTCTCGACCTGACCGGCCAGCCGGGCCAGGCCCTCCCGGCGGTCGGCCTCGGCCCGCACAGCGGCCATATGGGCACGTTCGGCTTCCGCGGCCGCGCGTTCGCGTTCTTGAAGCTCGGCACGGGCGAACTCGAGCCGCGACTGCGCTTCGGCCAGTTCGGCCAGCAGCTCCTGCTCCCGCGCGGCGACCTCGTCGGCCTCGGCTTCCAGCTCGTCGGGGTCCGGACCGGTGTTCGCGGTCGGTTCGGTCTCGAGGTATTGCGCTCGCTCAGAAGCGATCCGGACCGTAGCGCTGACCCGTTCGGCCAGCGCCGAAAGGCGAAACCACGCTTGCTGGGCGGCGTCGGTGCGTTCGGACAGCGTGGCCACCGCGGCCTCATGTTCGGCCAGCGCCGCGCCTGCGACGTCCAGGCGTCTGGCGGCCTCGTCGTGCTCGCGACGCAACGTGGTCTCGGTGTCGTCGGCGCCGGCGAACTCGGCCCGCCGGGTGACCAGGTCGTCGGCGGCCAGCCGCAGCCGCGCGTCGCGCAGGTCCGCCTGAATGGTCTGGGCTCGCCGCGCCATCTCGGCCTGGCGGCCCAGAGGCTTGAGCTGGCGGCGCAGTTCGGTGGTCAGGTCGGTGAGCCGGGCCAGGTTGGCCGCCATCGAATCGAGCTTGCGGACCGCCTTTTCCTTGCGTTTGCGGTGCTTGAGTACGCCGGCGGCCTCTTCGATGAAGGCTCGGCGGTCTTCTGGCCGCGACTCGAGGATCTGGGACAGCCGGCCCTGGCCGACGATCACGTGCATCTCACGGCCGATGCCGGAGTCGCTGAGCAGCTCCTGGACATCCATTAGTCGGCAGCTGCTGCCGTTGATCTCATACTCTCCGGCGCCGTCGCGGAACATCCGCCGGGTGATCGACACCTCGGAGTACTCGATGGGCAGCGCGTTGTCGGAGTTGTCGATGGTCAGCGTCACTTCGGCGCGACCCAGCGGCGCCCGCGACGAGGTGCCGGCGAAAATGACGTCTTCCATCTTGCCGCCGCGCAGCGTCTTCGCGCCCTGCTCGCCCATCACCCAGGCCAGCGCGTCGACGACATTGGACTTACCCGAGCCGTTCGGACCGACCACGCAGGTGATGCCGGGCTCGAGGCGCAGAGTCGTCGCCGCTGCGAAGGACTTGAAGCCCTTCAGGGTCAGACTCTTGAGGTACACGGCGTGCCAGACTACCGCTCGCTAAAGCCTGCGATGGCTTCGCCGCGCGGTGACCAATCGACAACAACCTTGTCGACGTGCCCCGCCGTTTTCCCACTATTGAGCAGCTGTAACAGCCGTTCACACGCGTCACGCGGGCCCTGTGCGACGATCAGCACCCGGCCATCGGCCTGATTGGACGCGTACCCGGTCAAACCCAGCTCCAGCGCACGAGACCGGGTCCACCAGCGGAAACCCACGCCCTGCACGTGGCCGTGCACCCAGGCGGTCAGGCGGACATCAGAAGCGTCAGGATCGGCCAACGTCATCCACCCCGAATCGGACCTCGGTGCCGGATTTGAGGGTCCGACCCACGGTGCAGACCTGGTCGATCGCGCGGTTGACCACCACCACCAGCCGGTCGATCTCCTCCGGGGACAGCCCGGACAGGTCGATCTCCAGCTTCTCCTCCAGCAGCGGGTAGCGCTCCTGCTCCCGGTCGGCAGGCCCGGACACCCGGATCGTCGCCGGATAGTCGTCGCCGAGACGGCGGCGCAACGGCTGATCGCTGCTCAGGCCGCTGCACCCGGCCAGCGCGATTTTGAGCAGCTCACCGGGGGTGAAGACACCCTCGTCGGTCTCCGAGCCGATCAGCACCTCCGCGCCGCGGCTGCTGCGCCCGGTGTAGCGGCGGATGCCGGTGCGTTCCACCCATAGGTCAGTCATGTGTCTCCTTGGTCTCGACCGGGATCAACGCCTGGGCCGCGGCTGACATTTCGGGCAGTAGAACGACGAGCGGTTCATGAACTTCTCGCGGCGGATCGCGGTACCGCAGCGCGGGCACGGCAGATCCTCGCGGCCGTAGACATTCAGCGACCGGTCGAAGTAGCCGGACTGCCCGTTGACGTTCACATAGAGCGAATCGAACGAGGTGCCGCCCTGGCCGAGCGCTTCACGCATCACCTCTCCCGCCGCGTCGAGCAGCTCCCCGAGTTGGCGGCGCGTCAGGTTCTCGGCCAGCCGCGCGCCGTTGATCTTGGCCCGCCACAGCGACTCGTCGGCGTAGATGTTGCCGATGCCGGACACCACGGTCTGATCGAGCAGCTGCCGTTTGATCTCGGAGTGCTTGCGGCGCAACACCGTAACGACGGCCTCGCGATCGAACCGGGGATCCAGCGGATCGCGGGCGATGTGCGCCACCGGCTCGGGCACCCGGCTGCCGTCGACGTCGATCAGGTCGGCCAGTTGCCACCCGCCGAACGTGCGCTGATCGACGAAACTCAGTGCGGTGCCGTCGTCGAGCAGTGCCGCGATGCGCAGATGGTTGGTGTTGGGTACCGGGCCCAGCAACATCTGGCCGCTCATCCCCAGGTGCACCACCAGTGCGGTTTCGTCATTCAGGGTGAGCCACAGGTACTTTCCACGCCGGTCGGTCCCCGTGATGTGCGCGTCGAGCAGCCGGGCGGCCAGATCGGCCGCACCGGCAACGTGGCGGCGCACAGCCCGCGGATGGTGCACCCGAACCGCGGAGATCGACCGGCCTGCGACGTGGGCCTCCAGGCCGCGCCGCACCACCTCGACCTCAGGCAGCTCAGGCATCGAGACGAAAAAGTCTGTGGCTCAAGCGTTGTCCAGCGCGTTCCAGGCAGCGGCGGCGGCCTTCTGTTCGGCTTCCTTCTTCGACCGTCCGACGCCGTTGCCGTACTCGGTGTCCATCACCAGGACGACGGCGGTGAACTCCTTGTCGTGGTCGGGCCCGGTGGAGGTCACGACATAGGACGGCGGTCCCAGACTGCGCGACGCGGTGAGCTCCTGCAGGCTGGTCTTCCAGTCCAGGCCTGCACCCAGCGTCGGCGCCGTGTCCAGCAGATTGCCGAACAGCCGCAGGATCACGTCGCGGGCAACGTCGATACCGTGCTGCAGATACACCGCGCCCAGCAGTGATTCCATACCGTCGGCCAGGATGCTGGACTTGTCGGCTCCGCCGGTGTTGACCTCGCCGCGGCCCAGCAGCAGGTGCGCGCCGAGGCCCTCGTCGGTCAGGCCCCGTCCCACGTCGGCCAGGGCCTGGGTGTTGACGATGCTCGCGCGCAGTTTGGCCAGGTCACCTTCGGTGCGTTCCGGGTGGCGATGGAACAGCTCGTCGGTGATCGTCAAGCCGAGCACCGCGTCGCCGAGGAACTCCAGGCGTTCATTGGTGGGCAGGCCGCCATGCTCGTAGGCATAGCTGCGGTGAGTCAGCGCCAGCGTCAGCAGGTCTTCCGGCATGTCGACGCCGAGAGCGGCAAGCAGATTTTCGCGTGGCGGGCTCACGACGCGCCGGCCCCCGGTTCGGGGGTGTCGGCATCCGCTGCGGGGAACATGTCCGCCAGCTTCGCGAACCGCGGATCGATCACGTCGTGCTGGTGGCCGGGTTCGCTGGCCAGCGCGACACCACACTGCGGGCACAGCCCGGCACAGTCGTCGGTGCACAGCGGGGCGAACGGCAGCGCCAGACCGACGGCGTCGACGATCGGCTGTTCCAGGTCGATGGTCTGGTCGACGACGTGGCCGACCTCGTCTGCCTCGGTGGTGGATTCCGTCGCGCTGTCGGGGTAGGCGAACAGTTCGGTGAGCGAGATCTCGACGTCACCGGTGACCTCGGTCAGGCAGCGGGAGCACTCGCCACGGGTCGGCGCGTACACCGTGCCCGTGACCAGGACCCCCTCGGACACCGACTCCAGTCGCAGATCCAGAGTCAGGTCCGCGCCGGCTTCGATCGCTACCAGGTCCAACCCGATTCGCGATGGGCTGGGCACGGTTTCGTGCAACTCGAGCATCGAGCCGGGGCGGCGCCCCAAGCGGGAGATGTCGAGGACGAGCGGCGACCGGGGTTTGCGCTTCGTTTGAGCACTGTGTGAGGTCGCCATCATCCGATCTTAAAACCCGGCGCCGCGCGTTTGCGCCAGTAGGCGCGGGCCGGGAGGCTCAGCGCTGCGCGTAGTCGTGGGTGCCTGCGGCGGTGCGCAGTTGATGACGACCGCGGCTCACCGAGCGCAACGTGCCGTTGAGGTAGTCCTCGAACTGGGCGAGCTTGTTGTCGACGTAGATGTCGCACTCGCCGCGCAGCCGGTCGGCTTCGGCGTGGGCGGTGTCGATCAGCCGGGTCGACTCGGCGTTGGCCGCCTGGACGACCTCGGTTTGCGAGACCAGCCGCTGCTGCTCCTTGATGCCTTCCTGCACGGCTTTCTCGTAGGAGATGTTGCCGCTTTCCACGAGCCGGTCGGCCTCGGCCTTGGCCCTGCTGGTGGCCGCTTCGTACTCGCGCTTGGCGGTCGCGGCCAGGCGGCCGGCCTCGTCGCGGGCCTCGGCGACCATGCGTTCGCTGTGCTGACGCGCCTCGGCGACCATTCGGTCGGCCTGCGACTTGGCGTCGGCCAGCAGGCGGTCGGCCTCGGCGCGGGCATGGCTCAGCAGGGAGTCGGCCTCGGCGGTCGAGTTCGACACCATCGAGTCGGAGTGCTCTTTGGCCTCGCGCAATAGTGAATCGCGGGCGTCCAGCACATCCTGGGCGTCGTCGAGTTCACCGGGGATGGCGTCCTTGATGTCGTCGAGGAGCTCCAGCACGTCACCGCGCGGCACCACGCAACCAGCCGTCATCGGAACGCCGCGGGCCTCTTCGACAATCGCGCTCAACTCGTCGAGCGCTTCAAAAACTCGGTACACGGCGCCACCCTCCTGGGCGTAGTTGGTAGTGACCAGTGTGCCTGGTGTTACGCCTGTGACTGTGGTGGCGGCCCGGTGTGTCGGGCAGACATTTCTGGCAACCGCACCGGTCAGGGGCGTCTCGCCGACGATTATGTCGGTCCGGCGCCCCCGCCGAGGCGGTTCGGTCGCTACTTGAGCGCCGCCGAGATCACGTCGCGAGCGCGGTCGAGCATCGAGGCGAACGGACCGACGGCGAAATTCAGCTTGGCCGATTCGACGCCGGGGTGCGGCCGGGTCGGCGCGATCGCCTGGGCTGCGCGCACCGCGCCGACCATCCGCTCCAGGTCCGGCGCATCCAGCTCGGCCTGCAGCTGGTTGAACTCCTCGTTCTCCTCCCGCTCGGCGTGTTCGACCACGGCGTCGCGGAACCTGGTGAGCTCGTCGAGGAACTCCTGGGAATCGATGTCCATCTTCTCCAGAGCGGAGAGCTGCTCCTTGGCCTCGTGCTCCTCGGCCAGCCGGGCGTCGACGATGCTGTCGCCGTCGGCCACCTCCATCCGCGCGCGCGGATGGACGACCATCTCTTCGGCGGTTTCGTGGACGGCCAGGAGCTGCCGCAGTTCGACGAAGGCCTTTTCCCTGGCCTGCGGATCCGACGCGTGCAAGACGTCCTCGAACATGTCCTTGATCAGGTTGTGCTGATCCTTGAGGAAGTCGACGACGTCGGTCGTGGACTGCACGAATGTTTCGACCACAGCATTACCTCCGCTGCTTGGTGGGCTTGTCGGCGCGGGGCTGTGCGCCATCGAGGCGATACCCGGGCCAGCGGAGCCCAAACGTCAGCGCGCGCGCTGGGCCAATTTGGCCTGCAGCCTGCGGTTCACCGACTCCGGCAGCAGCGCCGAGACGTCACCGCCGAATGCCGCCACCTCTTTGGCCAGCGACGAGGAGACGAACGAATACTGCGGTGTGGTGGCCACGAAGAAGGTGTCCACTCCCGCGATGTGCTTGTTCATCTGGGCCATCTGCAGCTCGTATTCGAAATCTGTTCCGGTGCGCAGACCCTTGACGATCGCGGTCATACCGCGCTGTTTGACGAAGTCGACGACCAGCCCCTGCCCGGACTCGGCACGCAGGTTCGGCAGATGGGCGCACGCTTCGGAGATCATCGCGATCCGCTCGTCGATGTCGAACATCCCGGACTTGTTGGGGTTGATCAGCACGGCGACGATCACCTCGTCGAATTGCGCTGCGGCCCGCTCGAAGATGTCGACATGACCCAGCGTCACCGGATCGAACGACCCCGGGCATACCGCGCCACTCATGGGCAGTGACGCTAGCAGGCCGCGATCTCGATCCGGGTATCTCCATACCGCCGGTTGTCCCAGGCCGTCCAGCCTGTCGGCCAGGACAGTTCCGCCGACGAAGTGGCGCGCTCGACCACCACGACGGTGCCTGGTGCGACCCAGCCATGTCGGCCCAAACTTGTCAGCACGGCCTCGATGTCGGCGCTGGACACCTCATACGGCGGATCGGCCAGGACCAGGTCCACCGGTACGTCGGTGCCTGCGGCGAGCACCGCGGCGACCGCGCCGCGGCGTACCGTCGCCCCCGGCAGCCCCAGCGCCGCGACGTTTCGTTTGATGACAGCGGCTGCGCGCGAATCACTTTCGACGAACAGCGCCGAGGCCGCGCCGCGCGACAACGCTTCCAGCCCGAGCGCACCCGAACCGGCATAGAGGTCCAGAACGCGTAGACCGTCGAAATCCCGCCGCGCGGCAAGGACATTGAACAGTGCCTCACGGACCCGGTCCGTGGTCGGCCGGGTCCCACGGGGCGGCACATCGAGGCGGCGGCCACCGGCACTGCCCCCGACGATGCGAGTCAGGCCGATCCTCCGGTCAATCCCTCCGAACCGATCACCACCAGCAGGTCACCGCCTTCGACCTGCGCGGTGCTACTGACGGCGACGCGGGTGACGGTGCCACTCTTGGGCGCGGTGATGGCGGCCTCCATCTTCATCGCCTCGATGGTGGCGATGGTCTGGCCCGCTTTGACCTTTTCGTCGACCGCGACCCCCACGGTGACCACCCCGGCGAACGGAGCGGCGACGTGATCGGGATTGTTACGGTCGGCCTTCTCCGCGGCCGGCACGGTTTCGGCGATGTTGTTGTCGCGCACCGACACCGGGCGCAGCTGACCGTTGATGATGCACATGACGGTGCGCATGCCGCGTTCGTCGGGTTCAGAGATGGCCTCCAGCCCGACGATCAGCTCGACGCCGCGCTCGAGCTCGATGCGATGTTCGTCACCGTGCCGCAGGCCGGACCAGAACTGGTTGGCCGACAACCCCGAGGTGTCGCCGTATTCCTCGCGGTGCGCCTCGAATTCCTTGGTGGGGCCGGGGAACAGCAGCCGGTTCAGCGCGGCCTGACGCGCCGGGCCCGGTTCGCCCAGCACCTTCTCGTCCTCGACCGACAGCGACTTCTCGGGCTTGGCCGCCCCGCGTCCTTCCAATGCCTTGGTGCGCAACGGTTCCGGCCAGCCGCCGGGCGGGTCACCCAGCTCGCCGCGCAGGAACCCGATGACCGAGTCCGGGATGTCGTGGCGCGCCGGATCTTCGGCGAACTCCTCGGCGGTGATCCCCGCACCGACCAACGCCAGCGCCAGATCGCCGACCACCTTGCTCGACGGTGTGACCTTCACCAGCCGGCCCAGGATCCGGTCGGCTCCCGCGTAGGCGTTCTCGACGTCCTCGAACCGTTCGCCGAGCCCCAGCGCGATGGCTTGGGTGCGCAGGTTGGACAGCTGGCCGCCGGGGATCTCATGGTGGTACACCCGGCCGGTCGGTGCAGGCAGGCCGGCCTCGAACGGGGCGTACACCCGGCGCAGCAACTCCCAGTACGGCTCCAGGTCGCACACCGCGTCGAGGTTGATGCCGGTGTCGTACGGCGTGTGCGCTGCGGCGGCGACGATCGCCGACAGCGGAGGCTGGCTGGTGGTGCCCGACAGCGGAGCAGCCGCTCCGTCCACCGCGCTGGCGCCGGCGTGCCAGGCCGCGGTGTAGGTGGCGAGCTGACCGCCCGGGGTGTCATGGGTGTGCACGTGCACCGGCAGGTCGAAGCGGCTGCGCAGCGCGGAGACCAGCGTGTGCGCCGCCGGCGGGCGCAGCAGCCCGGCCATGTCTTTGATCGCCAGCACGTGGGCGCCGGCGTCGACGATCTGCTCGGCCAGCCGCAGCCAGTAGTCCAGCGTGTACAGCGTCTCGGCCGGGTTGGACAGGTCGCCGGTGTAGGACATCGCGACTTCGGCGACCGCCGAGCCGGTCGCGCGCACCGCATCGATGGCGGGGCGCATCGATTCGACGTTGTTGAGCGCGTCGAAGATTCGGAAGATGTCGACACCGGTGCGAGCCGCCTCGTCGACGAACGCGTGCGTCACCGTCTCCGGGTAGGGCGTGTAGCCGACGGTGTTGCGGCCGCGCAGCAGCATCTGCAGACAGATGTTGGGGATCGCTTCACGCAGCGAGGCCAATCGCTCCCACGGGTCTTCCTTCAGAAACCGAAGCGCGACATCATAAGTCGCTCCACCCCAGCATTCGATGGACAACAGCTCCGGCGTCATCCGGGCGATGTACGGGGCGACTTTGAGCAGTCCCGAGGACCGCACGCGGGTCGCCAGCAGTGACTGGTGGGCGTCGCGGAACGTCGTATCGGTCACGCCGATCGCGGGACTTTCCTTGAGCCACTTGGCAAATCCCTCGGGACCCAGTTCGTCGAGGCGCTGCTTGCTGCCGGGCGGTGGGGCGCTCGCCGCGATATCGATGTCGGGCAGCTTGTCCTGTGGGTAGTACCGGGGCCGGTCGCGGTACGGCGAGTTGACGGTCACCTCGGCCAGGAACTTCAGCATCTTGGTTCCGCGGTCCGCGGAGGTCCGCGAGGTCAACAGTTCGGGACGCTCGTCGATGAACGACGTGGTGATCCGCCCGGCCTGGAAATCCGGATCGTCCAGAACCGCTTGCAGGAACGGAATATTCGTCGACACACCGCGGATCCGGAATTCGGCCACCGCCCGCTTGGCCCGGGCCACCGCGGTGGGGAAATCGCGGCCCCGACAGGTGAGCTTGACCAGCATCGAATCGAAATGCGCGGCGACCTCAGCGCCCAGATGGGTCCCGCCGTCGAGCCGGATCCCCGCGCCACCCGGCGACCGGTAGGTGGTGATCCGCCCGGTGTCGGGGCGGAATCCGTTGGCCGGGTCCTCGGTGGTGATGCGGCATTGCAGTGCCGCGCCGTGCGGCGCGATCGCGTCCTGGCTCAGACCCAGATCGGCCAGCGTCTCCCCGGAGGCGATCCTCAGCTGCGCCGACACCAGGTCGACGTCGGTGATCTCCTCGGTCACGGTGTGCTCCACCTGGATCCGCGGATTCATCTCGATGAACACGTGCCGGCCGCGCTCGTCGAGCAGGAACTCGACGGTGCCTGCGCAGGTGTAACCGATGTGGCGGGCGAAGGCGACGGCGTCAGCGCAGATCTGGTCGCGCAAAGCGGGATCCAGGTTGGGCGCCGGGGCCAGTTCGATGACCTTCTGATGACGACGCTGCACACTGCAGTCGCGCTCGTAGAGGTGGATGACGTTGCCGTAGGTGTCGGCGAGGATCTGCACCTCGATGTGACGTGGATTCACCACGGCCTGTTCGAGGAACACCGTGGGATCACCGAACGCCGACTCGGCCTCGCGACTGGCGGCCTCGATGGACTCCGGTAATGCCGACGGCTCGGTCACCCGACGCATCCCGCGTCCCCCGCCGCCGGCGACGGCCTTGACGAACAGCGGGAATTCCATCTCCTGCGCCGCGGCGACCAGTTCCTCCACCGACGCCGACGGCGCCGACGACATGAGCACCGGCAGGCCCGCCTCGCGGGCGGCGGCGATCGCCCGTGCCTTGTTGCCGGTGAGTTCCAGGATCGAGGAGTCGGGGCCGACGAAGGTGATATTCGACGCCGCGCAGGCGGCCGCCAATTCCGGATTCTCCGACAGGAAGCCATAACCGGGGTAGATCGCGTCCGCGCCGGCGGCCCGCGCGGTGGCGACGATCTCGTCGACCGACAGATACGCCCGCACCGGATGGCCGATGTCACCGATCTGATACGCCTCGTCGGCCTTGAGGCGGTGCAACGAATTGCGGTCCTCGTACGGGAAAATGGCGACCGTGCCGATGCCCATTTCGTAGGCGGCGCGGAAAGCTCGGATCGCAATCTCACCGCGGTTGGCCACGAGGACTTTGGAAATCACTCAGATACCCTACCCGCGTGACCTGGCCTGTGGCGGGCGACTAGATCAGCGTGGACCAGTAGTTCCAGAACCTGACCAGGATCAGCAAGATCAGCCCGGTGAACCACAGCGTCACGATCGACCAGCGCCAGGTGTAGATCACCCGGGCGATCGCGTTGCCCGCGAGTGGACGAAGCGCGATCGAGGACACCACCACCAACAACGGAATGGTGACCGCCCACACCACCATGCAGTACGGGCACAGTGCGCCGATGCGGTACAGCGTCTGGAAGATCAGCCAGTGGATGAACACAGTGGCCAGTGCGGTGCCGATGGTGAGTCCCAGCCAGTACCACCGCGGTAGCCGTACCTTGGCCACCGCGAGCACGCCGGTGGCCACGACGACAGCGAATGCGGCGATCCCGATCAGCGGGTTCGGGAAGCCGAACGCCGACGCCTGCGGCGTGATCATCACCGATCCGCAGGACAGCACCGGATTGATGCTGCAACTCGGCACGTAGGCCGGGTTGACCAGGATCTCGATCTTCTCGATCGTCAGGGTGGCCGACGCGATCAGGCCGATTACGCCCGCGATCAGCACCCACCATGCGCTGGCCGGTCGCACGGCGACCCCGCCCGACTGGTCTTTCGACTCGACGGGTTCGGTCGGTTCGACCGGAGCCGGGGTCGTCACGCTCATGACGTCGGGGCCGGCGTGGGCTGGGTCGGGCTCGGCGGCGCGGGGGCGTTGTCCAGGCCGGGCACGTTACCGACGACGGCCTTGACCTTGGCGATCAGATCTTCGGGCGACGCGGGGCTGATGTCCTGGCCGTTGAGCCGGATCGTCGGGGTCGCGGTGATCTTCGATGCCGCGGCCAGACCCTCGACCATGTCGCTGTACTTGCCGGTGTTGATGCACTGCGGAACACCCCCGGCCGCACCGGCCTGCCGGGCCGTCTCGATCAGGGCGTTGTTGTCCGGCGCGACGCCGGAACCCTCCTCGGGCTGCTGGGCGAACAGCGCGCCGTGGAAACGGAGGAAGGCGTCCTTGTTCTCGTCGGCGACGCAGTAGGCCGCATTGGCGGCGCGCGTCGAATAGTTCTTGTTCGCCGACGAGTTCAGGATCGCGACCATGTTGTAGTCGGCGGCCACAGCGCCGGTGCTGACCAGCTTGGAGATGGTCGGGCCGAAAGCCTTCTCGAAATCACGGCAGTGCGGGCACTGGAAGTCCTCATAGAGCGACAGAACCGCCTTCGGCTCGTCGGTGCCGTCCTTCTTGATCAGCTGGGCCGACGTGATCCGCACCGCGTGCGCGTCGCCGGCGGCGGCAGTCTTCTTGTCGTGACTCATCACGATGTAGAGCACCAGGGCCACGGCGAAGATGACGACGATGCCGGTCAACCCCAGCTGGATGGCCAGGTTGCGCTTACGGTCCTGGGCTTTCAGGTCGTAGCGGGGGGCGGATTTCTTGTTCGTGGCCACGGCTCGGCTGATCCTCGCTGTCAAGACTGGAGTGTTGGCGCCTCTAGAGTACCGGCGCTCCTACCCGCGGAATTTCAGGCGCGGGCGAGGTGGGCACGCAGTGCCGAGATCATCTCGGCGTTGCACCGGCTGACCTGCCCGCCCAGCGCGTTCAGGTTGAGGAACGCATGAGTCATCGGACCCATCTGCCGAACGTCGGTCAGCACGCCCGCTGCCTGCAGCTTTGCCGCGTACTGCTCACCTTCGTCGCGCAGCGGATCGAATCCCGCGGTGATGACCAGCGCCGGTGCAAGCCCGCTGAAATCATCGGCCAGCAACGGCGAGACCCGCGGATCGGTGATGTCGACGCCGGATCCCTCGACGTAGGCGTCGGCGAACCAGTCCATGTTGTTCTTGGACAGCAGGAATCCGTCGGCGAACAGCGTGCGTGAGCGGGTACCGCCGCGCAGGTCGGTCGCCGGGTAGATGAGCCACTGCAGGCTCGGCTGGCGGCCACCGCCGTCGCGGGCCAGCTGGGCCACCACCGCGGCCAGGCAGCCGCCGGCACTGTCGCCGCCCACCGCGATGCGGTCGGGGTCGGCGCCCAACTCTGCTGCGTTCAACACGGCCCACAGATAGGCGGCGTAGGCATCGTCGACGGCGGCCGGTGCCTTGTGCTCGGGTGCCAACCGGTAGTCGATGGACAGAACGTGCACCCCGGCGTCGCGGCAGATCAACCGGCAGGCCGAGTCGTGGGTCTCGAGGTCGCCGAAGACGAATCCGCCACCGTGGTAGAAGACCAGCAATGGCGCACCGTCGCCGTCGGCGGGGCGATAGTGCCGGGCCGGGATGATTCCGGCAGGACCGGGAATGTCGAGCGGAGAGATCTGAGCGACGTGGATGTCGGCCTCATCCAGGCTGGCGGTGGCTTCCCGGTTCTGACGGCGGGTGGCGATCGGATCCCCGGTGACCGCGAGGCTGCTCATGCCGACCGCGCGCTGGGCGGCAAGCATCATCTGGATCGACGGATCGAGAGTGTTCCCGTCGATTGTGATGGCGCGGCCACCCGACAGCAGTCTCTTGACGGCACTCGGCAGGTGTGGGATGGCCTTGACGCCGGCGCGGTTGGCTACCGGCAGCGCCCTCTTCAGGAACCGGCTTCGCGCGGTGCCGGACACGGTGTTTGTCATTGATATTCCTCGGTTCTGTTGCGCAGTACCGGTATCGCCGCAGCGTACGGGACCGCGACTGTCGACGACCCGTCAGCCCCGCCCGGGGTTCGCGGTTGACGAATACGACAATTCGACCATTTCTCGGCGGCGGCGCGCCGGGCCTGCTCAAACCACATATCGCCGTGGGTACTATCGTCACCCGAAGTCGGTTGACCCCGGAGCCGATTGCGCCGGGTCCTGTCCCCGACTCATTCGACTCCACAGACAGGTGACACGATGCCGGCGGCCGCGATCCCCACCGTCACGCTCAACGACGACAACACCCTTCCCGTGCTGGGGCTCGGCGTCGCCGAGTTGTCCGCCGAGGAGACCGAGAGCGCGGTGGCCACCGCCCTGGAGGCGGGTTATCGGCTGATCGAAACCGCGAAGGGCAACGAGGAGGCCGTCGGGCGCGCCATCGCCGCGTCGGGTGTCCCCCGCGACGAACTGTTCATCGCCACCAAGCTCGCCACCGAGGACCAGGGTTTCCAGTCCTCCCAGGACGCCATCCGGGCCAGCCTCGAACGCCTGGGCCTGGAGTATGTGGACCTGTATCTGATGGACTGGCCCGCCGAGCAGAACGGCAAGTACATCGACGCCTGGGGCGGGATCATGCGGTCCCGCCAGGACGGCCTCATCAAGTCGATCGGTGTCGCGAACTTCACGCCGGAGAACCTGTCGGACATCATCGACCTGAGCTATTTCCCGCCGGTGGTCAATCAGATCGAAGTGCACCCTTTGCTCAACCAGTCCGAACTGCGCGGTGTGCACGCCGGGCATTCGATCATCACCGGGGCCTATATCCCGACCGACGAGGGCACGCTCGCCGACAATCCCGCGATCGCCGAAGTGGCTGCGGCGCATGGGAAGTCACCGGCACAGGTGCTGATCCGCTGGAGCCTGCAGCAGGGCGATATCGTCGTTCCGCGGTCGGCTCCGGCACAGATCGCCGCGAACGCCGAGGTGTTCGACTTCGAACTCACCGCCGCGGAGATCGAGACCCTCAACGGTCTCGACGACGGGACCCGGTTCCTGCCGAATCCGGCAGCCTAGGCCCCGCCGTCGAAACCGGCTGCGGCTCAGGCGTCCAGCAGCCAGTCGTTCGGGCTGAACAGCTCGCAGTGCACCCGATCTGCGGGGATGCCGCGGCCGGCCAGCTGGGCGCGCACCGCCTGCACAAAACCGTCGTTCCCGCACAGGTAGATCTCTGCACCGTCGGCGATCTCGAGGTCGTCGAGGTTCATCAGTCCGTCGTGGATGCGGGGGTTGTCGCCGTCGACGCCCTCGGCATACCAGAGATCCAGGCTGGCATCGGGCAGGATGTCGACGAGTTCACGGTGCCGCTTACGCAGCGGATGCGTCGTGACTCTGCGGTCGGCGTGCAGCACCTGCACCCGCGCCGCATGTGACTGCCCGACAAGGTATTCCAGGATTCCCACCATCGGCGTGATGCCGATCCCGGCGGAGATCAGCACCACCGGCGCGTCACGGCGCGGCTCGGGCAGATCGCCGAACGGCACCGTGACGTCGAGCAGATCGCCGACCCGGACGCAGTCGCGGATCCAAGTGGACACCTCGCCCGCCGGGCTCTGCCCGACAGCGTCGACCGGCTTGACCGCGAAGGTCAACTCGGAGGCACCGGGAGCACTCACCAAGCTGTACTGCCGCAGCTGACGCGCGCCGTCGGGCAGCGTCACTCCAACCGAAACATATTGCGCCGCACCAGCTCCGGTCACTCCATCGGCACCAACTGTCACCAGCACGGCACCGGAGGGGTCGTCTTCGCGGGCGGTGACCCGAAGCCGCCGGAAGACGTCGCCGGCGTCGACCCCGGCGTCGGCATAGAGATCGCGTTCCAGAGCGATCAGGGTGTCGGCCATGATCCAGTACACCCGGTCCCAGGCCGCGGCGACGTCGGCGGTCACCGTGTCGGCGCCCAGCACCTCGACGATCGCGGCGAACAGATGCTCGTGCACGATCGGGTACTGGTCGGCGGTGACGCCCAGCGACGCGTGCTTGTGGCCGATGCGCGACAGCAGTTCGCTCGGGTGCGGCAGGTCCGGATTGACAAGGTGCGTAGCGAAAGTCGCGATGGAGGCGGCCAGGGCCCGCTGCTGCGCTCCCTGCGCCTGATTGCCGCGGTTGAACAGGTTGCGCAGCAGTTCCGGGTGACGACCGAACATCCGCCGATAGAACACCGAAGTGATCTCGTCGATGTGCGCGCCGACGAGCGGCAGAGTCGCCGTGATGATCTCCGCGTGCTCCGGCTCCAGTTCCCGAGCCTCGGCCGCCTCGACTGCGGTGCTGGTCATCTCAGATTCCCTTCGGTTGTGCGGTTGTGAGTTGTAAAACGACGGGCAGCATCTGGCTGCCTACGAGATCGGCGATCGTGTGGCGATCGAGCTCGGCGTAGAAGGCCTCTTTGGCATCGGCGAGCACCCGACGCAGGCGGCAGCCGGCGATCAGCGGACAGGCCGACTGGCCGGTGCAGTCCACGACTTCGCGATCGCCTTCGAGCCGGCGCACCAGCCAACCCAGCGATGCCTGGCGGCCGGCCTCGGTGAGTTCGAGGCCACCGGCGCGGCCGCGGCGGGAGTGGACCAGCCCGAGCTCGGTCAGCCGCGACACCGCTTTGGCGACGTGATTCTCCGACGCGCCTGCCGCGGCGGCGACCGTCCTGGTGGTGACTCGCTGCTCGCGAGCCTGGCCGGTGGCGAGCAGCATCATGGCCCGAAGACCCAGGTCGGTAAACCGTGTGAGCTGCATGAATCCGACGCTAGATTATTCCGCATCTGTAATGCGCATTTTCTGCGTGTGGGCTTGAATACACGAAAACGTGCGGATTTTTGACCTGCGGCGTTGCCCGCTCACGCCTCCGCGCTGGCGGCCAGCCACTTGTCCCAGGGCACGCTCCAGTCCCCGTTCTGCCAGATCTGAAGCGGCTCTCCGCCGGTATTGCGGACTTCGACGACGTCTCCAGGCTGAGAGAAATCGTAAAACCATTGCGCGTTACCGCTATTGACGTTGAGACAGCCATGGGAGACGTTCGTGTTGCCTTGTGCCCAGACGGTGCTCTCGAGCTGGTGGATGTATATGCCGTCAGTGCTCAGACGGACCGCGTAATTGATGGTCTCCTTGTAACCCAGGCGCGAATTGATGGGCAGCCCGTAAGTTGAAGAGTCCATGATGACGGGGTTGGCCTTGTCCATCACCGTGTAGGTTCCGGATTGGGTCCAGAATGAAAGAGTCTGGTCCCCAATCGTTTCGGTCCCACCCATGCCCATCGAGGTGGGGATCGTGCGGACCAGCCGGCCGTTGTCGTAGACGCTGATGGTCTTGGTGGTGTCGTCGGCGATGGAGACATGCGAGTCGCCGATCGTGAACGACACCGTGACATCTTCCTGACCGTAGAGTCCCTCACCGAGATTGGCGCCGTAGACGTCGGCCGCGGCGGTCACAGCGGTTCCCGGCCGGTAATACTGTTGCGGCCGCCAATGTGCGTTCTGATCGTCGACCCAGTACCAGGAACCCTGCACCGCGGGTTGGGTGCGGACCGAAAGGCGGCGCTGGGCGGCGGCACGGTCGGTGACGGGTTCGTCGAAGTGGGCGACGACGACGGTGCCCACCCCGTAGGTGCCACCGTCGGTCAACGGTGCGCCGGCGGTGGTGGTCAATGTCACCTTGGTCTGATTGCTTGGCGTCAGGGTGCTGAACGTCGAGGTCTGGGTTGCGGCGACCCCACCGAGACCGCGACTGGTCACCGTCAACGTGTAGGTGCGCCCGTACCCCAGCGGAACGCTCGGCTTCCATACCTGCGCGTCGGGAGTCAAGATGCCGGGGATGGGCTTGGCGTCCTCGTTCGTCATCTTCACGTCGGTGAGGATTCCGTGGGTCGCCGATACACGTACCGCGCCGAGCGGGTCGACACCGACGGCGCCGGGCCCCGGCAGGATTGTGATGTGCGCAGGGTCCGGCGACGGAGGCGCCGCCGTCGGTGCGACGGTGCCGGCGCGACTGCTGATCCACCAGCCGAGCGACACGCTGATCAGTACGACCACGGCTGTGGCGGTGGCGATGACGGGGCGGCGGCGGATGGCCACGACGCGACTCCTCGAAAGTTGTTGCCGGCAGGATCAATGACCGTCAGACCGTGAGGCCGTGGCTGGCGGCATTGCTGAACTCGTCGTCGACAAGAACCACGCTGCGTTCCGGCGAGTCGATCAGCGAAGCGGCGATGGACGCTCGGTATCCAGACCCGCAGTGGACCCACACCTGGCCGCGGGGTACTTCGTCCAGGCGGGCGATCAACTCGTGCAGCGGTACGTTGATGGCTTCGGCAATGTGGCTGTCGCCGAATTCGTTTCGCTGGCGGACGTCGAGGACGGTGAGATCGTCGGCTCCGCGTGCCGTGGCGAGGGACGCGAAGTCGGCGACGCCGTACGTGGCAAGGGGTTGATCACCGGCGAGAGTACCGATCTCGCCCGAGGCCGAGCCGGTGACGTTGTCGACGCCGATGCGGGACAGCTCGCGGCGCGCATCGAGGATCTGGTCGACGTCCTCGCCGATGAGTGTCACCGGGGCGCCCCATGCGTAAAGCCAGCCCAGGTAGGTGACGAACTGGGTGGACAACTCAAATCCCATCGTGCCCGACAAATGCCCGGCAGCGAACGCCGTGCGACTGCGGAGATCGACGACCCACTCGCCGGCCTCGACGCGCCGGCGCAGTTCTTTTGCGTCCACGGGTTCGGGTAGTGACAGGTCGACGGGCGCCGGGCCCATCGCGTTGATGACACCCATGTGTGCGTAATAGGCGGGGTAGTCGGACAAGCCGGCGATCAGTTCGTCGACGTAGGTCTGCTCGTCTTTGGTCAACGCCGGGTTGGTGGTGCGTTCCTCGGCGACCGTCGACGAGTCCCCGCCGGCCGGGCTTGCTGAGCAGAAGCTGCCGAACCCGTGCGTGGGATAGACCTGGACGTTGTCGGCGAGCTCGGCGGCCAGCCGCCGCACGGACCGGAACTGCGCGTGAGTCAACTCTTCGGTGTACTCGGCGCCGATCAGGTCGGTGCGCCCGGTGGAGCCGTGCAGCATCGAGCCGCCGGTGAAAACGCCCACCGCCCGCCCTGCCGTATCTCGGAGCACATAGCTGACGTGGTGGTGGGTGTGTCCGGGGGTGTGCAGTACCACGAAGCTGAACGGCCCCGCGTCGATGACGTCCCCGTCGCACACGGCGCGTCGCTCGTAGCCCACGTGGTCGCCGGCGGCCACGACGTACTGCGCGTTGGCTGTGCGCGCCAGCTCGAGGCCGCCGGTGACGTAGTCGTTGTGGATGTGGGTCTCCAGTACGTGAGTGATCGTTGCGTCCCGGTCTGCAACGAGCGCCAGCACGCGGTCGATGTCTCGCTGCGGATCGATGGCCGCGGCCACGCCGTCCGCGCAGACCAGGTAACTGCGATCGCCCAGTCCCGAGGTGTCGATGACGGTCACGTCCATTGTTGATTTCTCCGTTCGTATGGTGTGGTGCCGGCGTGCGTGGTCAACGCGGCCAGATGGTGTCGACAACGACGAACGTCGCGACGGCGAACGCTGAACGCCAGCTCAGCGCGTCGCATCCAAGCCCGTCATACCGGCCGGCGACCGGAGCAGGGCGACAACCAGCGAACAGCTGTAAGCGCTTCATTAGCAACATAATTGACGTGCCTGCTGCACTAGTGGAGCTCCTCCTCATCATCGAGTTGCGGGCCACAGGGCAGAAGCCCTCCCTTGAAGGGGGATACCCCGCCAGGTATTGTCTAATCATCTGCGGAGAATGAAATCGTCGTGAATCGGCACGAGATCCGGGACCGCGCTCCGGTGCCTCTGCTGGTCACGGCCTTTGACGGAGTGCCCCGACACAACCAGAACGCGCTGCGGCGCTACGGAATCCGATCGGGCTACATCAACAAACCCGTGGGCCCGCATCACCCTCACCGTCACGTGACCAGACTTTTTGGAAGGCAGCCACTCCCGTGCCAGGACACACCTCGCCCACCACAACGAGCCGACGACGCGATGTCATCCTCCTCGGCATCGCAGTGACCGTCGCCGTAGCTCTGGGCGCTGTATTGCTGATTCGCCAAGGCCACCACGACAACGCCGCCCCATCGACACCCGGCACGCAAGGAGGCGCGAGCTCGGTTACCGCGCCGACATCGGCCACCGCCGCGGACCGACCATCGCTGGGTCCACTCGGCG
The DNA here is from genome assembly GCF_002086695.1 of Mycolicibacterium rhodesiae. GTDB lineage: Bacteria > Actinomycetota > Actinomycetes > Mycobacteriales > Mycobacteriaceae > Mycobacterium > Mycobacterium rhodesiae. Next base: position 277,443 of record NZ_MVIH01000001.1, on the reverse strand, counting down.
AGGTGGCTCGTCGCGAGGCGGGAGACCCGCTGGCACAAGGCTCACCGACAGCACCCATCGTGCTGATCGAATTCGCCGACCTGCGCTGTCCGTTTTGTGCGCAGTTCTCCCGCCAGACCGAACCGGTCCTGGTCGAGCGCTACGTCAAGAAGGGTGTCCTGCGCATCGAATGGCGTGACATGCCGATCTTCGGGGCCCAGTCCACGGCCGCCGCCCGCGCAGCCCGCGCAGCGGCCGCGCAAGGCTGGTTCTGGCCGTTCGTCCAGACCGTCTATGCCGCCGCCCCGTCCACCGGTCACCCCGACCTGACCGCCGCAACGCTGCACGACCTCGCCCGGAAAGCCGGCGTCCCCGACCTCGTCCGCTTCGACGCCGATTCGACGTCCACCCAGTTCGATGCCGCCATCCACGCCGACCTCGAACAGGGGCAAAGCCTCGGGATCCCCTCCACCCCAGCTTTTTCGGTGAACGGACACCCTGTCCTCGGCGCCCAACCGACCGATGTCTTCACCACCCTCATAGACCAGTTGGTCGCCGGAAAGCCGATCACCGGGTGACCCACGTCGGCGTAATCGGTGCCTTTCTGGGCGGTCTCTTCGCGCTTCTGAGCCCCTGCTCTGCATTGCTGCTGCCGTCGTTCTTCGCTTACGCGTTTACCGGCTGGAAGTCCACAGTGGCGCGCACCGTAATCTTCCTCCTCGGTCTGGCTACCGTCCTGGTACCGCTGGGAGCGGGCGTCGGCGCGGTCAGTGCAGCCATCACGGCGTACCGCAGTCAAACGACCATGATCGCCGCCATCGTCGTCATCGTTTTCGGCGCAGCGATGATCTTTGGCAAAGGCTTCACCGTGGGGCCTGCTCATCGCGCCGCCGCGTCCCTGCGCGTCCGGACTCCGCTGTCGGTCTTCGTGCTAGGCACCGTCTACGGTCTGGCCGGCTTCTGCTCTGGCCCGTTGCTCGGCGCGGTCCTCACGGTCGCCGTCACGGGAGCCGATCCTCTCTACGGAGCCTTACTCATGGCGGTGTATTCACTCGGCATGACTGTGCCGCTAGCTTTCCTGGCGTTGCTCTGGGACCGGCTGCGACTCGCCGAGAAGCCCTGGCTGCGCGGTCGGCCGCTCCGCATCGGACCACTGCGCACCCACACCACCTCCCTCATCTCCGGTGCATTGTTCATCGCGATCGGCGTGATGTTTCTCGCCACCGCCGGCACCGCCAGCCTTGGCGGCATCCTTAGCGCTGACACTGAAGTCGCACTTCAAGGCTGGCTCGGCCGCGCCGCCGCCGATACCGATCTGGTTCTCGTCTTGGCCCTGGCCGCCACCCTCATCGTCATCGCTGTGCTCGCCCTGCGGATCCGAACGCCGCGCCGCCGCACACCGCCCGCGATCACCTTTGAGGAAAACACCGACGGCTGAGGAACACAGCCCACCATCACTGCACCACAGCGCGGGGTGCAGGTGGTTGCACGGTCGATATCAGCGACTGGGACAGGTGGCGGCGGACTTTCGAAGCTCGTCGGCTGAGGCCTGGTCCACCGGAAGTGCGTAACCGCGCAGCACCGCGATGAACTGCATCGCGTACTGGCACCAGAACGCATGATTGGGCGGCATCCAGCTGCCGGGTGGCTGGTCACCCTTGTCCTGGTTGACCTGACCGTCGACAGCCAGCAGGTTGGCCGGATCGTTCGCGAATCGAATCCGCATGTCGGCCGGCCAGTTTCGCGCGCCCATGTCCCACGCGTACGCCAGCGGCACCAGGTGGTCGATCTGCACCGCCGCTCCGACCTGCGCGCCGCGGGTGAACGGGATCGTCGCGCTGGTGTACGGGTCATGCAGGACACCGGTGGCGACCGCCTGCGGGCAGCGTTTGGTGAACACGAAGGTTTTGTCGACGAGGTCGCGGTCAAGCACGTCGTCGCGAGTGTCGCAGCCGTTGTGCCCGCCCGGCGCCGAGTTGTTGTCGTCCCACGCGTCGCCGAACGCCGCGCGCCGATAGTCGTTGCCACGCAATCGCTGCGGGATCACCACGATCCCGTCGAGCACGTCGGTTCCCGGCACCACCGTCGGCACGTCCGCGCGGGCGATCATCGCGTCCGGATGGTTGGCCGAGGACGTCACCTGCACGGAGACGATCACCGACAGCGCCGCGATCACCGCCAGCCAGATCAGGTGCCGCCGTCTCACGACTTGTCCAGATAGTCGATCCGGTCACCGCCGGTGAACTGGCCGGCCAGGACCGTCATGCCGGGGTTCGCGGGATCGCGCGCATAGATCGACTGGGCCACCTCTCGCGCGTCGACGATGACCTCGAGGTGCTCGGCCAGAGACAGAAAACGCAGCGTGATGGGACGGCCGGATTGGTTGAGCCCCAACACATCCCCCTCGCGGCGCTCCTGCAGGTCCAAATCCGCCAATTCGAAGCCGTCCAGTGTGCTCGCCACCGCGGTCAACCGGTCGCCGGCCTTGGATCCCTCCGGAAGCTTGGTGGCCAACAGGCACAGGCTGGCGTGCGAGCCGCGGCCGATCCGCCCGCGCAGCTGATGGAGTTGGCTGATGCCGAACCGGTCGGCGTCCATCACCACCATCACCGTCGCATTCGGCACGTCCACACCCACCTCGATGACCGTGGTGCACACCAGGACGTCGATCTCGCCCGCCCGGAACGCGGCCATCACCGCGTCCTTCTCGTCGGCGGGCAGCCGACCGTGCATCAAGCCCAGTCGCAGCCCGGCCAGCGGCCCGTGACCCAGATGCTTGAACAGGTTGACGACGGTCTCGGCAGGCGGACCCGCCTCCTGCTCGCCCGCCTTGTCGTTCTCGTCAATCCGAGACGCCACGACGTAGGCCTGCCGGCCTTCGCCGACCTCCTCGGTGATCCGCTGCCACGCCCGCGCCAGCCACTGCGGCTTGTCCTTGATGAAGATCGTGTTGGTGGTGATCGGCTGCCGCCCGCGCGGAAGTTCACGCAGGGTCGAGGTCTCCAGGTCGCCGTACACCGTCAGTGCGACGGTGCGTGGGATCGGCGTGGCCGTCATGACCAGCAGATGCGGGGTCAGTCCCGCAGGGGCCTTGGCGCGCAACCGGTCTCGCTGCTCCACCCCGAACCGGTGTTGTTCGTCGACCACGACGAAGCCGAGCTTGTGAAATTCGACCGCATCCTGCAGCAGCGCGTGGGTGCCGACGACGATGCCCGCCTCTCCGGACGCCACCTCGTCGCGGACCTGCCGTTTCTGCGCCGCCGACATCGATCCGGTCAGCAGTGCGACGCGAGTCGCCCCGTCCTCGCCGCCGAGTTGACCGGCCATCGCCAGCGGGCCGAGTACACCGCGGATCGACTGGGCATGTTGGGCGGCAAGGACTTCCGTCGGCGCCAGCAACGCACACTGGTAACCCGCATCAACCATCTGCAGCATGGCCACCACCGACACGATCGTCTTGCCGGAGCCGACCTCGCCCTGCAACAGCCGGTTCATCGGCTTGCTGGCGGCCAGTTCGCCTGAGACGACGTCGAGGACCTCACGTTGACCCGCCGTCAGCGCGAAGGGCAGTCGGTCGATCAGTGCGGCGGCCAAACCGTCCTCACGGCGCGGCGCGACGGGGCCGGACTCGGAGAGCTCGCCGTGGCGGCGCTGCGCGAGCGCCCACTGCATCCCGACAGCCTCGTCGAACCGCAGCCGCTCGCAGGCCGCCTCCCGCTCGGGCTCCCGCTCGGCGATGTGGATGGCGCGCAACGCCTCGTCCTCGGAGATCAGACCCCGTTGGCGCACAACGCTTTCGGGCAGCGGATCGGGTATCGGGTCGAGCACCGCGAGTACCTGCTGCACACAGGCGTAGATGTCCCAGCTCTGCAGCTTGGAGCTGGCCGGGTAGATCGGGAAGAAGTCGCGCTCGAACGCCGACATCGCCAACTCGCCGCTCTGTGACGTCGAGGTGTCGGCGATCGTTTTCAACGACTTGCTGCCGAATACTCGCCCCTTCGGCGACTCCAGAACCAGGAAATCCGGGTGCGTCAGCTGCATGGCCCCCCGGAAGAAGCCGACCTCCCCGGACAGCATCAGCCGGACGCCCTCGATCAATTCCTTCTTGAGCCACTTGGCGTTGAAGAACGTCGCGGTGACCTTGCGTCGACCCTTCCCCAGGGTGATCACCAGATACTCGCGCTTGGGTCCTCGCTGAGGCAGTCGGGTGACGGCACTCTCGATCTCGCCGACCAGCGTGATGTGCTCGCCCTCCTCCGGCGGCACCTCGTCCTCACCCCACACCGACATTCCGTGGATGTACTTACGCGGGTAGTGCCGCAGCAGGTCGTCGACGGTGCGGATGCCGAACACGTCGTCGAGCAGGCCGGCGGCCTTGCCGCCGACGACCCCGTCGAGACGGTCGGTGAGACTGACCACGACTACTCCACCCCGATCAACAGCTCGTCGCCGCGGTGACCGGTTGCGTAGGTGGCGAATTCGATTCCGGGATGGCGGCGGTGGATGTGCTCGGCGAGCGCCTCGGCAACGGCCGGATCGGTGCCGGCACCGGTCAACACGGTCACCAGCTCACCACCGGCCACCAGCAGCAGGTCGATCAGCCCGGCGGCCGCACCGGTCACATCCTCGGCGACCACCAGGACTTCGTCACCGGCGATGCCCAGCCCGTCACCCGGTTCGCAGCTCCCCGCCCATGTGAGCGCCTGTTCGGTGGCGGTGCGCACCGAACCGTGCCGGGCCGCGGCCGCCGCCCTGGCCATCGAGTACCCGTCATCGACCGCCTGCCGGGCCGGATCGTGGACCGCGAGCGCGGCCAACCCCTGCACCATCGAACCGGTCGGCAACGCGACAACGTCGATGCCCCAACCGATTCCGGCCGTACACCCGGCGACCAGCTCCTCGGCCGCCACGTAGCCGTTGGGCAGCACCATCACCTGAGCGGCGCCGGCATCGACAAGCGCGCGCAGGAGTTCGCGGGCGCTGACGCCGTTGACCGGATCAGCCAGCTCCGCGTCCGGGCGCAAGACGCAGGCGCCTTCCTGGCTGAAAAGCTCTGCGGCACCGTCACCGTCGACGACGGCCAGCACCGCACGCTCCCGGCTCCAGCTCCCGGGAGAAACCCGGGCGGGCCCGGTGCTCAACACCGAGATCTGGATCCTGCTCACCGCGCCGGCCGCCAGCCCGGCCTCCACTGCGGCGCCGGCGTCGTCGGTGTGCACGTGTACCGAATAGCGTTGCGCCGACGCGGCGATCGCGACCGAGTCGCCGAGCTGCTCCAGCCGGGTGCGCAGCGGATCGAGGGCGGCCGGATCGCAGCCGGCAAGCAGATACATCACCTCGAATTGCGGCGGAGCCGGTTCCGCGGTGACGGTTTCGATCAGCGGCGGGCCCGGTTCGTAGGCGTGCCGGTGCGGCGCATGCCCGGTGACGGTGGCAGTCAGCGCGTCGACGAGAACAAGGAAGCCGCGCCCGCCCGCGTCGACCACCCCTGCCTCGGCCAGCGCGTCGAGCTGTTCGGGCGTGCGGTCCAGCGCGGTGACCGCGGCTTCTCCGCCTGCGGTGAGCGATTCGGCAAGACTGGCGCCGTCGGCGGCCCACTGTTGAACGGTGTCGGCGACGGCCTGCAGCACCGAGACGATGGTGCCGGCCACCAACTGCCCGCCCATCGAGGAGACCACCAGCCCGACGGCGTGCCGCAGGGCCGCGCCCAGCAGTACCGCGTCGATGTCGGCGAGGTAACCGTCGGTGTCGGCGGCCGCCGCGGCGGTGACGTCGGCCAGGCCGCGCAAGATCTGCGACAGGATCACCCCGGAGTTGCCCCGGGCGCCGTGCAGTGCGCCTTCGGCGAGTGCGGCGGTCAGCTCGCCGACGCCACCGGAGCCGGTCACCGACTCCGCCTCGCTCAGCGCCGCCCGCATGGTGAACAACAGGTTGGTTCCGGTATCGGAGTCGGCCACCGGGAACACATTGAGCCGGTTGATCTCGTCGGTGTGGGTGATCAGATCGCCGACCGCGGTCGAGGCCCAGTCGCGCAGGGCAGATGCGTCCAGCCGCCGGTCCGGCATCGGCACCTCCTCGCGATCCCTGGCCATCACACGGCGTCGTCGCGCCAGCCTATCCAGTCCACCCGACACCGCGACGCCGCCGCGGCTTCGGGCCGTGGGATGGTGGTATCACCGCAGGTCAGCGCTGCGCGGATGGCGTCGTTGAAGCGTGGCGGCGGCGCATTTTGGCGTTCGGTTCGCCGGACGGCTATCCTAGTCAGGTTGTCGGGTCACCCGTTTTCGGTCGTTGGCCCCCAGGAACACGTTCGATAGAGGAGTTCTACATGGCTGCCGTGTGCGACGTCTGCGGAAAGGGCCCCGGCTTCGGCAAGTCGGTGTCGCATTCCCATCGCCGGACCAGCCGTCGCTGGAACCCGAACATCCAGACCGTGCGCGCCGTGAGCCGCCCCGGTGGCAACAAGCACCGCGTGAACGTCTGCACCTCCTGCCTGAAGGCCGGCAAGGTCAGCCGCGGTTAATTCCGCTCTTCCGCCCAAACCGACGTTCGGGCGGGAAAGTCCGAGAGAGGTTCCCTGCGAAACGTCGATCTCGGCGTGCGTTAAGGCAACCGCCAGTCGATCGGCTCGGCGCCCATCCCGGCCAGCAGTTCGTTGGCCCGGCTGAACGGCCGTGATCCGAAGAAACCTCGTGACGCCGACAGCGGCGACGGATGCGGCGACTCGATCGTTTGGGTACTGCCCAGCAACGGCTTGAGCGTGGACGCGTCGCGTCCCCACAAGATCGCCACCATGGGTTGATCGCGCGCCACCAGGGCGCGGATCGCGCATTCGGTGACGGCCTCCCAACCTTTCCCCCGATGCGATGCCGGAGTTCCCGGCCGCACGGTCAGCACCCTGTTCAGCAGCATGACACCGCGCTGCGACCACGGCGTGAGGTCACCGGTCGACGGCTGCGGGTGGCCGAGGTCCGCGGTGTATTCGGTGAAGATGTTGGCCAGGCTGCGCGGCACCGGCCGCACCTCGGGGGCCACCGAGAAGCTCAGACCCACCGCGTGCCCCGGCGTGGGGTACGGATCCTGGCCCACGATCAGCACCCGCACCTCGCTGAACGGAAAGGTGAAGGCGCGCAGCACATTCTGGCCTGCGGGCAGATAGTGCCTGCCTGCGGCGATCTCATCGCGCAGGAACTGGCCCATCTGGGTGATCTGGTCACTGACCGGGCCGAGCGCCTGCGCCCAGCCCTCGTCGACGAGTTCGGCCAGCGGCCGGGCGGTGGTCGTCACCGAGGTAACCTAACGCGCGCCGTCAGTCGAAGGATTGCCAACCCGCCGCGCCACTCCACCTGAGCCCGTCGACCAGCACGCCGGGGCCGCCGTCTCGCACGGTGCCGATCACCCGCCAGCCGGGCGGAACCGCCGCGGGAAAGCAGGCCACGAGGGCGTGATCTTCGCCACCGGAGAGCACCAGTTCGCGGGGATCGGCATCGGCCGCCGCGGCTGCGGCGGTCACGGCGTCGACGTCGGGTCGCAGCGCGTCGGCGGCGAGGTCGATGAGAACCCCGGAGTCGCGGGCGATGTGGCCGAGATCGGCCAGCAGGCCGTCGGAGACGTCGGTCATCGCCTGCGCGCCGGCCTGCGCCGCCACAATGCCCTGCCCGTAGGGCGGACGCGGGACCAGGTGCCTCTGTCGCAGCTCGCTGAAATCATCAATACCCTTGTGCCAGAGCAGATACCCGGCAGCGGAGCGGCCCAGCTCGCCACTGACGGCGACCACCGACCCCGGCCGCGCCCCACTGCGGAGCACCGGCGGGCGGCCGGACAGCTCGCCGAACGCGGTCACCGAGACCACCCACTGCGGGCTGGCGACCAGATCCCCTCCGACTATTCCGGCACCCAGCGGACCGGCCTCCAGCCACATTCCGTCGGCCAACTCCTGCGCTCGGGCTGCCGGGGTGTCGGGCGGGGCGCCGAACGCGACGACGAACGCAGTGACCCGCGCACCCATCGACTCGATGTCGGCGGCGTTCTGCGCGATGGCTTTTCGGCCGACCTGCAGCGGAGAGGACCAATCCAGCCGGAAGTGACGCCCTTCGACGAGCATGTCGGTGCTCACGACGACCCGGCCGTCCGGCATCGCCACCACCGCGGCGTCGTCTCCCGGCCCGACCGTCACCGCCGCGGGTTGACGGCGTCCGGCCACCAGCCGGTCGATCACCGGGAACTCGCCGAGCTGGCGCAATGTGGGGTCGCCGCCGTCGGCCACGAGGTCTGCCCTCCTCCCGTCGCCCAGGCTGATCGGCACGGCAACCTGCGGTACGTTGGGGCCTTGCCGGCACCCGGACATGCCAGTCTAGGGCGGCGCCGCATGCGGGCGGCCATCGAGAGGAGGCGACGGGTGGTGGAGGCGTACATGCTGATCCAGACCGAGGTCGGCCGCGCCGAGGTCGTCGCCAAGCAGGTGGCCGCGCTGCCGGGCGTACTGTCCGCCGAATACGTGACCGGTCCGTATGACGTGGTGGTCCGAGTCGCCGCGGCCACCAAAGATGACCTGACCACCGCCGTGGTGCCCAGCGTTCAGCAGATCGCCGGGATCACCAGAACCCTCACCTGCCCCATTGCCGATGCCGACTGAGCCTCTTCCCGTCGCCAGCGAGGACAGCACACGGGACGGACCGCCCCGCGCCTTCCTGATCGCCGCGGTCGTCGTGGCGGTGGTGGCGATCGGCGCCGTGCTCGCGATCGCAGCCAGCCGCAAAGCTCCGGTCCAGCCGGTGGTCATCGCCGCCGCCCCAGCGCCGCAAGCGGATTCACCGAGCTGCCGGGATCTGATGGGCGCATTGCCGGAAAACCTCGGCGAATTCCATCGGGTGGCGGCGGCCGAGCCGGTGCCGCCGGGCGCGGCAGCCTGGCGTGGGGAGGCCGACAATTACCCGGTCATCCTCCGCTGCGGCATCGACCGGCCCGCGGAGTTCATGGTGGGCTCCCCCATCCAGATGGTCAACGCGGTCCAATGGTTTCAGCTCGACGATCCCCAGACCGACCGCAGCACCTGGGTCACCGTGGACCGCCCGGTGTACCTGGCACTGACCCTGCCGAAAGAATCTGGCCCCACGCCCATTCAGGCGTTGTCGGACGTGATCGCGCGAACGTTGCCCGCGGTTCCGATCGACCCGAATCCGCCTCGCTGAGTCAGCGCAGGCCGGTTCCGCGCGCCAACGCCGTCTCCACCATGGTGCCGACCAGCGTCGGGTAGTCGATGCCGCTGGCAGCCCACATCCGCGGATACATCGAGATCGTGGTGAACCCGGGCATGGTGTTGATCTCGTTGACCACCGGGCCGTCCTCGGTGAGGAAGAAGTCCACCCGCGCCAAACCCTGGCAGTCCAGCGCTTTGAAAGTCCGAATTGCCAAGTGCCGCAATTCCTCTGCCACGTCGTCGTCGACCTTCGCGGGGACGTCGAGTTCGGCGCCGTCATCCAGGTATTTGGTGGCGAAGTCGTAGAAGCCGTCTTCGCGGCCTGCGATACCGGCGACCCGGATCTCCCCGATCGCGCTGGCTTGCACTGAGCCGTCCGGGAATTCAAGGACACCGCACTCGAGCTCGCGGCCTTCGATCGCGGCTTCGATGATGACCTTGGGGTCGTGTGTGCGTGCATCGGCAATCGCCGCGGGCAGCTCGTCGGGGCTCATGACCCGGTTCACCCCGATCGAGGACCCACCGCGCGCGGGTTTGACGAACATCGGAAAGCCAAGTCGCATGATGTCATCGAGCGTGGGGGCCTTCTCCTGCGGCCGCAGCACGACGTGCTCGCCGATCGGGAGACCGTCCGCGGCCAACAGCTTCTTGGTGAACTCCTTGTCCATGCCTGCCGCGCTGGCCAGCACGCCGGCGCCGACGTACGGCACGCCCGCCAACTCGAGCAGACCCTGGATGGTGCCGTCTTCGCCGTAGGGCCCGTGCAGGATCGGGAAGACGACGTCGACCGCCGTCAGCACCTCGCCGGCGGCCTGACCCAACGACACCAGCTCGCCGTGCCGCTGCGGGTCGGCAGGCAACGCCAGCGCGGTGCCGGAGTCACCCGTGACCTCCGGCAGCCGCCGGTCGGTGATGGCCAGGGTTTCCGGCTTGCCGTCGGTCAGCACCCAGGAGCCTTCCGGGGTGATGCCCACGGCGACGACCTCGAACCGTTCCGGGTCGAGGTTCCGCAGGATGCTTCCGGCCGACACGCAGGAAATAGCGTGCTCGGAGCTGCGGCCCCCGTAGACGACGGCGACGCGGATACGAGAGGTCACAAACTAGAGAGGCTACAGCCCAGCCGGTTCGAGCACGATGTGACGCTGTGAGCAGCGACTATTCGACGTCGAGGGCGGCGAGGACATCGGCGACCAGGTCGTCGGTGTCCTCGATGCCTGCTGAGATCCGAGCGAAGCCGGCGGGCACCGGGTCGCCCCACCGGGCCCGCCGGTCGACACAGGTGTGGATGCCGCCGAAGCTGGTCGCGGCCACCAGCAGGTCGCTGCGCCGCACCAGGGCGTGGACGGCGTCCGCGTCGGCGAGTTCGATCGACACCAATCCCCCGAAGCGCCGCATCTGCGCCGCGGCCACCGGGTGGGCCGGGTCGTCGTCCAGCCCCGGGTAACGCACCGAACGGACGCCCGGGTGGCTGCGCAGCGCGGTGGCCAGCGCGAGGGCGTTGCGGCATTGCCGGTCGAACCGAAGGCCGAGGCTGCCGAGGCTGCGCAGCACCAGCCAGGCTTCGAACGACCCCAGGATCGCACCTGACAGCAGCCGCTCCCGCTCCAGTGCGGCCATCAGGTCGGGATCGGTGCCTGCGATGTACCCGGCCAGCAGATCGCTGTGACCCGACAGGGCTTTGGTGGCGCTGGCCACCACCAGATCGGCGCCCAGCGCCAGCGATTGCTGACCCAGCGGTGTTGCGGTGGTGTTGTCGACCAGCAGCCGCGCGCCGCGGTGCCGGCAGATCTGGGCGAGCCGGCGAAGGTCCACCACATCCAGCGCCGGATTGGTCGGGGTTTCCGCCAGCACCACGTCGGCGCTACCGGCGGCGTGGTAGATCTGCTCTGCATTGGCTTCGTGAACCGTGATGCCTTGCGGGGCAAGATATTCCGCGGCATAGCGGCGCACCTGGTAGTAGCCGTCGGCCGGAACCACCAGCACCGAGCCCGGCGTCGCCGTCACGCGCAGCGCGGCGGTGATCGCGGCCATCCCGGAACCGAAAACCAAGGCTGCGGCGGCCCCTTCGAGCTCGGCCAGTGCCGACTCGAGCTGCCGCCAGGAGGGGTTGGTGGCGCGGCCGTAGGTGTTGTGTTCGCTGCCCTCGTCGTCGGAGAGGTGGTACGCCGACGCCGGAACCGGACCCGGCGCAACCGGATCCCCCGGAATCGGCAGCGAACTCACAGCTTTGACGGCGCGGGTCGAGTCGCCGTAGCGGGCGGTCATTCCGGTTTGGTGCTGCGGCCCAACAACAGCGCCACCGCCTGGTCGACGGACAATCCCTTGTGGCACACCTGGTGGACCGCATCGGTCAACGGCATCTCGACGTCATAGCTCGACGCCAGCGCCAGGATCGATTCGCACGACGTGACGCCTTCGGCAACGTGCCCGCCGGCGGCCAGCTGGGCAGCCTCCATGGTGCCGCCGCGCCCGAGTCGCCCACCGAAACTGCGGTTGCGCGAGTGCGGCGACGTGCAGGTGGCGACCAGGTCGCCCACCCCGGCAAGACCGGCCAGCGTCGAGGTCTTGGCGCCCACGGCGATGCCCAGTCGCATGATCTCCGCGAGACCACGGGTGATGATCGCCGCGGCGGTGTTCTCGCCCAGTCCCACTCCGGCAGCCATCCCGCAGGCCAGCGCGATGACGTTCTTGCACGCACCGCCGATCTCGGTGCCGATGACGTCGGCATTCGTGTAAGGGCGGAAGTAACCCGTGCTCAGTGAGCGCTGCAGGGTGATCGCGCGCCCGGAGTCGGTCGAGGCCACCACCGTCGCGGCGGGCTGGCCCTGCGCGATCTCGTCGGCCAGGTTCGGACCCGAGACGACGGCGACCTGGCTGGGGTCGACGCCCGTGACCTGAACAATGACCTGGCTCATCCGCATCAGGCTGCCCAACTCGATGCCCTTGGCCAGGCTGACCAGGGTGGCGCCGCCGGCGATCAGGCCGCGCCACTGTTCGAGGTTGGCGCGCAAAGTCTGCGCGGGCACGGCGAGCAGCACCGTGGTCAGCCCGTCGAGCGCCTCGGCGGCATCGGTGGTGGCGCGGATCGTGCCCGGCAGCATGATGTCGGGAAGGTATCCGGGGTTGGCGTGCGTGGTGTTGACCGCCTCGGCGACTTCCGCGCGGCGAGACCACAACCGGACCTCGGAGCCGGCGTCGGCGAGAACTTTGGCCAATGCGGTTCCCCAGGCGCCGGCGCCCATCACCGCGGCGGTGCCCACCGTGCTGGTCATGGTCATTAACGTAGCCCACGCCGCTGCGACCGCTTGCCGGCCAGGAATGCGGGAGACCCGAACGACGCTGGAAGGATGGTGAACATGAGCGCGGACCTCGGCGTGATCATTGCGGTGAAACGCCTCACGGCCGCCAAGACCAGACTCAGTCCGGTGTTCTCGGCGAGTACCCGCGAGCAGGTGGTGCTCGCGATGTTGATCGACACCATCACCGCGGCCCGTGCGGCCGGCGCCGTCGCGTCGATCACCGTTGTCACCCCCGACGACACCGCCGCCGCCGCCGCCCGTGAGCTCGGCGCCGAGGTGCTGTTCGACGCGACGCCGCCGACCGAGCCCGACCCGTTGAACACCGCCGTGCGATTCGCCTGGGCCGCCGTGAGCAGAAAGACGGCCAATACTGTTGTGCTGCAAGGTGATTTACCCGCGTTACAGACTCACGAACTCACCGACGCGGTCGCGCACGCCAGGGCACACCGGCGCAGTTTCGTCCCCGACCGTCCCGGCACCGGCACCGCGGCGCTGTTCGCGTTCGGCACTCCGCTCGACCCACTGCTCGGCCGGGATTCGGCCCGTCTGCACCGCGACTCCGGTGCCGTGGAACTGACCGGTGCATGGCCGGGGTTGCGCTGTGACATCGACACCATCGAAGACCTGGAGGCGGCGCGGCTGCTGGGTGTCGGGGCGGCGACGACCAGGGCAATCAGCCACCACTGACAGTTAACAACGCCTGAACGGCCAGCAACTTTGGCCTGCCTCGGTCCGCGCACTCCGCGGATGGGGGATGATCGAGGGCGTGACGGACATGGAGACCGATGCGCGATCGACGGACGATGGCTGGCAGCCCGGCGACGCAGCGCCGGAGGCGCCGCCGGCGGCCACGGCCGCGGCCGTCGAGAACGAACTGCCCGAGGACCGGTACCTCAATCGCGAGCTGAGCTGGCTGGATTTCAACGCCCGCGTGCTGGCGCTGGCGGCCGACACTTCGCTGCCCCTGCTGGAGCGCGCGAAGTTCCTGGCGATCTTCGCCTCCAATCTCGATGAGTTCTACATGGTCCGGGTGGCTGGGCTGAAGCGCCGCGACGAAATGGAATTGTCGGTCCGGTCGGCCGACGGCCTGTCGCCGCGCGAGCAGCTGCGCCGCATCGGCGAGCGCACCCGGCAGATCTCGTTGCGCCAAGCCGAGGTCTTCATCCAGTCGGTGCGTCCGGCCTTGGCCGACGAGGGAATTCACATCGTCACGTGGGCGGACCTGACCGACGCGGAACGCAGTGAGCTGTCGACGTATTTTCATGAGCAGGTCTTTCCGGTTCTCACACCGCTCGCCGTCGACCCCGCGCATCCGTTCCCGTTCGTCAGCGGGCTCAGCTTGAACCTGGCGATCACCGTGAAGTCGCCCGACGACGGTGGCGAACACTTCGCCCGTATCAAAGTTCCCGACAACGTCGACCGCTTCGTTGTACTCAAGGGCACCAACGGAGATAGCGACGTCGTCCGGTTCCTGCCCACCGAGGAATTGATCGCGGCTTTCCTGCCGGTGTTGTTCCCCGGTATGGAGATTGTCGAGCATCACGTCTTCCGCATCACCCGCAACGCCGACATGCAGGTGGAGGAAGACCGCGACGAGGATCTGCTTCAAGCGCTCGAGCGTGAACTGGCGCGACGGCGATTCGGTTCTCCGGTGCGCCTCGAGGTTGCCGACGATATGACCGAGCACATGCTCGAATTGCTGCTGCGGGAACTCGACGTCCACCCCGGCGACGTGGTGCAGGTGCCTGGGCTGCTGGATCTTTCGTCGTTGTGGCAGGTTTACGGCGTCGACCGCCCGACGCTCAAGGACCGCCCGTTCGTGCCGGCCACCCATCCGGCGTTCGCCGAACGAGAGACGCCCAAGAGCATCTTCTCCACCCTGCGCGACGGTGACGTGCTCGTGCACCATCCGTACGACTCGTTCTCGACAAGTGTGCAGCGCTTCATCGAACAGGCTGCTGCGGACCCGAATGTGTTGGCCATCAAGCAGACGCTGTACCGGACCTCCGGTGACTCCCCCATCGTCAACGCGCTCATCGACGCCGCCCAGGCAGGCAAGCAGGTGGTCGCCCTGGTGGAACTGAAGGCGCGTTTCGATGAGCAGGCCAACATCAAGTGGGCCCGCACGCTGGAAGATGCGGGCGTGCATGTCGTTTACGGGCTGATCGGGTTGAAGACCCACTGCAAGACCTGCCTGGTGGTGCGCCGCGAGGGCTCGACGATCCGTCGCTACTGCCATATCGGCACCGGGAACTACAACCCGAAAACCGCGCGACTGTATGAGGACGTCGGCTTGATCACCGCCGCACCCGACATCGGCGCGGACCTGACGGATCTGTTCAATTCCCTTACCGGATACTCCCGCAAGGTCAGCTACCGCAACCTGCTGGTCGCCCCGCACGGAGTGCGCAAGGGAATCATCGAGCGCATCGATCGCGAGATCGACGCGCACCGCCAGGGCAAGAACGGCCGGATTCGGCTGAAGGCCAACGCCCTCGTCGACGAACAGGTCATCGACGCGCTATACCGTGCATCGCAGGCCGGCGTCCGTGTCGAGGTGGTTGTCCGCGGCATCTGCGCCCTCAAGCCGGGCGCCCAGGGTTTCTCCGAGAACATCGTCGTACGTTCGATTCTCGGCCGGTTTCTCGAGCATTCACGAATCTTCCATTTCAATGCGATCAACGAGTTCTTCATCGGCAGCGCCGACATGATGCACCGCAATCTCGACCGGCGCGTCGAGGTGATGGCACAGGTGAAAGATCCCCGGCTGACCGCGCATCTCGACGAGATCTTCGAATCGGCGATGGATCCCTCGACGCGATGCTGGGAGCTGGGACCCGAGGGCCACTGGACCGCGGCGCCGCAGGACGGCAGGCAAGTCCGAGACCATCAGGTGTGGCTGATGGAACGTCATCGGCAGCGCTGAGTGCCGTCCCCGTTGCGACCCACCAGATCCGGTCCCGAACAGGGCCCCGAAATGATTTGCGGGAGTTGACGTGGCCAAGAGAGCGTCACGTGACAGCTCGAGGACCAAATCGACGAACAAGGCAGCGACAAAGAACGGTAAGACGCTCAAGCGTCGGGTGATTGCCGCCGGTGCGGCGCTGTGGCGACACGATCCCGACACGGGCGAGTTACACGTCGCAGTGATTCATCGACCACGCTACGACGACTGGTCGCTACCCAAGGGCAAAGTGGATCCGGGCGAGAACGAACCCATCGCCGCGGTACGCGAAATCTGGGAGGAAACCGGCCAGCGGTCTGTGCTGGGCCGGCGCCTGATCCAGACGCACTACCCGATCCCGCAGGGGACCAAGATCGTTCACTACTGGACGGCGCGGGCGCTGGGCGGCGAATTCACGCCAAACGCCGAAGTCGACGTGATGGAGTGGCTGCCGGTCGCCGACGCGGCGCAGCGCCTCACCTACCCGCACGACCGGGAAGTGCTGAAAGCGTTCGCCAAACAGCCGGCCGACACCACGACGGTCTTGATCGTCCGGCACGGAACCGCGGGCATCAAGTCCCGCTACAAGGGCGACGACCGGAGCCGGCCGCTGGACAAGAACGGTCGCGCACAAGCGGAATCGTTGGCCGGCCAGCTGATGGCATTCGGGGCCACCGACGTCTACGCGGCCGACCGGGCGCGCTGCTTTCAGACGGTCGAACCGCTGGCGCAGGAACTCGGTGTGACGATCTCGGGCGAGCCCAGCCTCACCGAAGAGGCGTACGCCGCCGACCCGGACGCCGCGCACAACCGCATCATCAAGATCGCCGCACAGGGCGGGACACCGGTCATCTGCACACAGGGCAAGGTGATTCCCTACCTGCTGGCGTGGTGGCGTGGCACCGAAAAGCCGGACAAGTCACGTAACCGCAAGGGCAGCACCTGGGTGCTGTCGCTGTCCGGCGACCGGGTCGTGGCCGCCGACTACATCGACAGTCCACTGGCAACCCGCCCCTGACACGCGAATACGCCGCGGGCGCCCGGCCCGCGGCGTATTCAACTTCAGCTATTTAGCGACGGCCCTTTTTGGCCGGAGCCTTTTTGGCCGGAGCCTTCTTGGCCGGTGCAGCCTTCTTGGCGGGCGCGGCCTTCTTGGCCGGAGCCTTCTTGGCCGGTGCAGCCTTCTTGGCGGGCGCGGCCTTCTTGGCCGGAGCCTTCTTGGCCGGTGCAGCCTTCTTGGCCGGTGCGGCCTTCTTGGCCGGAGCCGCCTTCTTGGCAGGAGCCTTGGTAGCAGCCTTCTTCACGACCGCCTTGCGAACGGCCTTCTTGGCCGCTGCCTTCTTGACGGGTCCGCCGACAGCACCGCGCTTGACGGCGGGGCCCTCCGAAGGAAGCTTCTGTGAACCAGAGACGACGGCCTTGAATTGAGCGCCGGGACGGAAAGCGGGAACGGAAGTCGGCTTCACTTTGACGGTTTCGCCGGTGCGCGGGTTACGCGCCACACGAGCGGCACGACGCCGCTGCTCGAAAACGCCGAAGCCCGTGATGGTCACGCTGTCGCCCTTGTGCACCGCGCGCACAATGGTGTCGACGACGTTCTCCACCGCCAGGGTTGCCTGCCGACGATCTGAGCCCAATTTCTCCGTGAGTACGTCGATGAGCTCTGCTTTGTTCATTCAATTCCTCCGAAGCCAGTGGTCCACTTTGGACCGACTGCAGAACACGGTAAACCCAAGAGCTGCAGATTTCCAAGAGCCACGCCCAATTTCAGGCTTTACTTAGGAGGATTTCAGCAATCCGCTTGCCGCCCTAGGGCGGTGATTTCCGGGCGTCCGAACCCCCTTTTTGGCGCGGGATTTCGGCGTCCCGCGTCGTTCAGGACGGCGTCGTAATGCGCGGCTTCCAACTCGGACGAGCCTCCTCGAAGGCTGCAATCTGATCGCGTTTCCGCAGCGTAAGACCAATATCGTCGAGACCTTCGAGCAGTCTCCACGCGGTGTAATCGTCAATCGTGAACGGCACCACGGCTGTTCCCGCGGTGATATTTCGATCTTGAAGATTCACAGTCAGTTCCAGCCCCGGATTCTGCTCGATGAGCTTCCACAAAAGTTCAACATCATCTTGAGCGACTTCGGCAGCCAGCAGCCCGGCCTTGCCCGCGTTGCCGCGAAAGATGTCGGCGAAACGGGAAGAGATGACAACCCGGAATCCGAAGTCCATGAGCGCCCAGACCGCATGCTCGCGCGACGAGCCGGTGCCGAAGTCCGGTCCCGCGACCAGAACCGAACCCCGGTCGAAGGGGCTCAGATTCAAAACGAATGAGGGATCGTTGCGCCACGCGGCGAACAATCCGTCCTCGAAACCCGTTCTGGTTACCCGCTTCAAATACACCGCCGGAATGATCTGGTCGGTGTCGACATTGGACCGCCGCAACGGAACACCGATGCCGGTGTGGGTGTGAAATGCATCCATCGTGGTCTCCTTAGCAGGTCTATTTTTCGAGATCGGCAGGCGAGGACAGCGTTCCGCGCACTGCGGTCGCGGCCGCGACCGCGGGCGAGACGAGATGTGTCCGCCCGCCCTTGCCCTGCCGGCCTTCGAAATTCCGGTTGGACGTCGACGCGCAGCGCTCCCCCGGCGCCAGCTGATCGGGGTTCATACCCAGGCACATCGAGCAGCCCGCCTGACGCCAATCGGCGCCGGCGGCGGTGAAGATCTCGCCCAGCCCTTCGCTTTCGGCCTGTGCGCGCACCCGCATCGAGCCCGGCACGATCAGCATGCGCACCCCGTCGGCGACTGTGCGGCCACGCAGCACGTCGGCCACCACCCGCAGATCCTCGATGCGTCCATTCGTGCACGACCCGACGAAGACGGCGTCGACGGCGACCTCGCGCATCGGCGTGCCCGCCCGAAGGTCCATGTATGCCAACGCCTTCTCGGCGGCCTGCCGCTCGGCATCGCTGGTCATCAACTCGGGATCGGGCACCGAGTCGGCCAGCGGAACACCCTGGCCGGGGTTCGTGCCCCACGTGACGAAGGGGCTCAGCGTCGTGGCATCGATGTAGACCTCGGTGTCGAATTCGGCACCCTCGTCGGTCTTCAGCGCCTCCCACGCGGTCACGGCCGCATCCCAGTCCGCACCGGTCGGCGCATAGGGACGGCCCCGCAGGAACTCATAGGTCGTCTCGTCCGGCGCCACCAATCCCGCACGGGCACCGGCTTCGATACTCATATTGCAGATCGTCATCCGGCTTTCCATCGACAGCGATTCGATGGTGCTGCCCCGATATTCGATGACGTAACCCTGACCGCCTCCGGTGCCGATCTTGGCTATCACGGCCAGGATGATGTCCTTGGCGCTCACCCCGGCCGGTAGGGCACCGTCGACATTGACCGCCATCGTCTTGAACGGACGCAGCGGAAGTGTCTGGGTGGCAAGCACATGCTCGACTTCAGACGTGCCGATCCCCATCGCGATCGCCCCGAACGCGCCGTGGGTGGAGGTGTGGCTGTCGCCGCACACGATCGTCATTCCGGGCTGGGTGAGTCCCAGTTGGGGCCCCATCACGTGAACGATGCCCTGCTCGGCATCGCCCATCGGATGCAGCCGAACCCCGAATTCGGCGCAGTTGTGGCGCAGGGTTTCGACTTGGGTCCGGGAGATCGGGTCCGCGATCGGCTTGTCGATGTCGACCGTCGGGACGTTGTGGTCCTCGGTGGCGATCGTGAGATCCGGTCGGTGCACCGGACGGCCGGCGAGCCGCAGCCCGTCGAAGGCCTGCGGGCTCGTCACCTCGTGGATGAGATGGAGATCGATGTAGATCAGGTCGGGTTCACGTGATGAGCCGGTGCCGGTTCCGGGGACCACGACGTGGTCGTCCCACACCTTCTCGGGCAGTGTCCTGGGCTTGACGGACTGAGCCATGGGTTCTCACTTCACTTCTCGATTCCCGGACCGCAAGAGTGGCTATCTCACATTTCGGGACGCTAGTATCTCTCTATGAGACAGGATAGCGGCATCGGCGTGCTCGACAAAGCCGTGGGCGTACTGCACTCAATCGCCGAGTCCCCCTGCGGATTGGCCGAACTCTGTGAGCGGACCGGCCTGCCCCGTGCGACCGCGCACCGGCTGGCCGCCGGCCTGGAAGTCCACCGCCTACTGGCCCGCGACAGCGCGGGACGGTGGCGACTCGGGCCAGCCATCTCCGAACTGGCCGCCCACGTCAACGATCCGCTGCTCGCCGCGGGCGCCACGGTGTTGCCCCGGCTGCGGGAGATCACCGGCGAGAGCGTGCAGCTCTACCGCCGCGAGGGCACCACGCGGATCTGCGTCGCCGCATTGGAACCCCCTGCCGGGCTTCGCGATACGGTGCCCGTCGGGGCGCGCCTGCCGATGACGGCAGGGTCGGGCGCGAAGGTTCTGCTGGCGTTCAGCGACACCGCCACCCAGCAAGCTGTCCTGCCGACGGCGAAATTCACCGAGCGCACCCTCGCCGAGGTCCGCCGCCGAGGCTGGGCGCAAAGCGCGGCCGAGCGCGAGCCCGGGGTGGCCAGTGTCTCGGCTCCGGTACGGGATCGCACCGGCTCGGTGGTGGCAGCGGTGTCGGTGTCGGGTCCGATCGACCGGATGGGCCGCAGGCCCGGCGCGCGTTGGGCGGCCGATCTATTGGCCGCCGCCGACGCTCTGACGCGCCGACTGTGATCCCCGCGACAGCCGCGCCGCAGGGCCTGACAAACTGACGCCATGGGAACCAATCAGCGCAACCAGATCGTCATGTCGGACGACGAAGTCGCCGACTTCGTCGCACGCAGCCGCACCGGCACCATGGCGACCATCGGAGCCGACGGGCAGCCGCATCTCGTGGCCATGTGGTACGGCGTCCTCGACGGCGAGATCTGGGTCGAGACGAAAGCCAAGTCACAGAAGGCCGTGAATCTGCGTCGCGACCCGCGGGTGAGCTTCCTCATCGAGGACGGCGACACGTACGACACCCTGCGCGGTGTCTCCTTTGAAGGTGTCGCCGAGATCGTCGAAGATCCCGACACCATCTTCAAGGTCGGTGTCAGTGTGTGGGAGCGCTACAACGGTCCCTACACCGACGACCTCAAGCCGGCCGTCGACATGATGATGAACAAGCGTGTGGCGGTACGCATTGTGGCCAAGCGCACCCGATCCTGGGATCACGGCAAGCTCGGCCTGCCCCCCATGCCGTTGGCCGGCTCTACCGCGCCTGCCGAGTAACTCGGCGGAGAAACGACGAATCGCCCGGTCCATGACCGGGCGATTTGATTTGGTAGCCCCGATGGGATTCGAACCCACGCTACCGCCGTGAGAGGGCGGCGTCCTAGGCCGCTAGACGACGGGGCCAGAACCAAATCCGTGGCGCGCCGCGTGGCGCACCGGGTTGCCAGCATAGCCCAGAGGGCGTTGCCGACATAATTGCTGGGGTACCAGGACTCGAACCTAGAATGAGGGAATCAGAATCCCTAGTGTTGCCAATTACACCATACCCCATCAACGGCCTATAACCGCAGGTCAAGCGACCTTTACCTGATTTACCAGGAGGTGAAGGCCGCTCCGCCGTGGTTGCGGGCCGACGAGCAGACTATCAAAGATTTTACCCGTCTTTTTCCGGCCCCCCGGCCTGCTCGTGCGCTTCCCGCAGTCGCTGCAGGCTGCGGTCACGACCGAGCAACTCCAGGGACTCGAAGAGCGGGGGGCTGATCGTGGATCCGGTCACCGCGACCCGGATCGGGCCGAAGGCCTTGCGCGGCTTGAGTTCGAGCCCCTCGAGCAGCGCGGCCTTGAGCGCCTCTTCGATGGTCGGCGTCGTCCACTCCGACACCGCGTCGAGTGCGGTGATCGCCGCGGCCAGCACCGGTGCCGAGTCGGGACCGAGCTCCTTGGCGGCCGCCTTGGGGTCCAGCTCGTAGGCGTCGTCGTCGAAGAACTTCAGCAGTGACCACCCGTCGGAGAGCACCACAATGCGGGTCTGCACCAGCTGGGCGGCGGTGGCGAAACCCGCGTCATCGAGCCCGGTGTCATGGCCGTGCGCGTCGAAGTAGGCGCGCAACCGCGCGGCGAACTCCGCCTCGTCGAGACGGCGGATGTGCTCGGCGTTGATCGCGTCGGCCTTCTTCTGGTCGAAGCGTGCCGGGTTGGAGTTGACGTCCACGACGTCGAAGGCGGCGACCATCTCGTCGAGTGTGAAGATGTCCCGGTCCTGGGCGATCCCCCAGCCCAGCAACGCCAGATAATTCAGCAGCCCCTCGGGGAGGAATCCCCGGTCGCGGTGCAGGAACAGGTTCGACTCCGGGTCACGCTTGGACAGCTTCTTGGTGCCCTCCCCCAACACCGGTGGCAGGTGCGCGAATTCGGGCACCCGCTCGGCCACCCCGATGCGCATGAGCGCCTGATACAGCGCGATCTGACGCGGCGTCGAGGGCAGCAGGTCCTCACCGCGCAGCACGTGGGTGATCTTCATCAGTGCGTCGTCGACCGGATTGACCAAGGTGTACAACGGTTCTCCGGTGGCCCGGGTCAGGGCGAAGTCGGGAACCGTGCCTGCGGCGAACGTCGTGGTGCCGCGGACCAGGTCGTGCCAGCTGATGTCCGCGTCGGGCATCCGCAGCCGCATGACCGCGGTGCGCCCCTCGGCGGCGAACGCGGCGCGCTGCTCGTCGGTCAGGTCGCGGTCGTAATTGTCATAGCCCAGTTTGGGATTGCGGCCTGCCGCCACATGTCGGGCCTCGACCTCCTCGGGCGTGGAGTAGGCCAGGTAGGCCTCGCCGGAATCGAGCAGACGGGCCAGCACATCGCGATAGAGCTCGGTACGTTGCGACTGCCGGTACGGCTCGTGAGGCCCGCCGACCTCCGGGCCCTCGTCCCAGTCCAGACCCAGCCACCGCAACGCCTCAAGCAGTGCGGCGTAACTTTCCTCGGAGTCTCGCGCGGCGTCGGTGTCCTCGATGCGGAACACGAATGTGCCACCGGTGTGCCGGGCGTAGGCCCAGTTGAACAGTGCGGTGCGCACCATCCCGACATGCGGGATCCCGGTCGGCGACGGGCAGAACCGTACGCGCACCGTGTCGTTGGCGGCCGCGGTCATCAATTGGCCTTTCGGATCACGGGATTGGACAACGTTCCGATGCCCTCGACACTGATGCTGACGGTGTCGCCGTTCTCGATCGGACCGACGCCTTCGGGCGTACCGGTCAGGATGAGATCACCGGGCAGCAACGTCATCACCGCCGAGATCCACTCGATGATCGCGCCGATGTCGTGGATCATCATCGAGGTCCGGCTCAGTTGACGTACCTCGCCGTTGACCTCGGTGCGGATCTCCAGATCCGAGGGATCGAGGTCGGTGACGATCCACGGGCCGACGGGGCAGAACGTGTCGTGGCCCTTCGCGCGCATCCACTGGCCGTCAGCTTTCTGCTGATCGCGGGCGGACACGTCGTTGGCGATGGTGTATCCGAGGATGTTCTCGGCGGCACGGGCGGCAGGGACGTCCTTGCAGGGCCGGCCGATCACCACGGCGAGTTCACCCTCGTGGTGTACCGGTGAAGCATTGGCGGGCAACTGAATTGGCACACCGGGCCCGATGATCGCGGTGTTGGGCTTGAGGAAGATCACCGGATCTTCCGGAGCCTCACCGCCCATCTCCGCGATGTGCGCCGCGTAGTTCTTGCCCATGCAGACCACCTTGCTGGCCAGGATCGGCGCCAGCAGGCGCACATCGGCCAGTGGCCACGTCCGGCCGGTGAACGTGGGCGTGCCGAACGGGTGTTCGGCGATTTCACGAACGATTTCGCTCCCGCGGTCCCCTTCGATACTGACGAAGGCGACCCCATCGGGGCTGGCGATTCGACCCAGGCGCATGGCAACAGCCTAGTGCTCGGGCCTGCGACTCCCGCTATCACCCAGCTGTCTCATATTTTGAGAAATGGATTCAGCATTGTGGGACACCGATGGAATCATGGACGCATGGCCGTGGACACGATCAGCACTGTGCGCCGATGGATGATGCTCGTGATCGCGCTGTTCGCAACCTTGTCCGCCAACGTCTTCATCAACGGGGCGGCGTTCCTCATTCCGACCTTGCACACCACGATGGGCCTCGACCTGGCGAAAGCGGGCCTGGTGTCGGCGATGCCGAGCTTCGGCATGGTCGTCACCCTGATCGCCTGGGGCTATGTGGTGGACCGGGTCGGTGAGCGTTTCGTGTTGTCGGTCGGCTCCGCGCTGACCGCCGCCGCGGCGCTCGCAGCCGCCGCAGCGCATTCGCTGTTCGTGGTGGGCGTCTTCCTGTTCCTGGGCGGAATGGCGGCAGCGAGCAGTAATTCGGCCAGCGGGCGGCTGGTGGTCGGGTGGTTTCCGCCACACCAGCGCGGGCTGGTGATGGGCATCCGCCAGACCGCCCAGCCGCTGGGAGTGGCCTTCGGTGCGTTAGTGATTCCCCGGCTCGCCCAATCCCACGGCGTTGGCGTCGCGCTGCTGTTCCCGGCGATCGTGTGCGGTGTGGCGGCACTGGTGTGCGCCGTCGCCGTCGCCGACCCGCCGCGGCCACCGCGAGCCGAGGCGCCGGCCGAGCACCTGGCGAACCCCTATCGAGGCTCGGCGCTGTTGTGGCGCATCCACGCGGTGTCGGTGCTGCTGGTGGTGCCGCAGTGCGTGGTGTGGACGTTCACCCTGGTGTGGCTCATCACCGACCGCGGCTGGTCCGCGGAGTCCGCGGGCCTGATGGTGATGTTCGCGCAGATCCTGGGAGCGCTGGGGCGCATCGCCGCCGGACGCTGGTCGGACCGAGTTGGTCTGCGGCTACGGCCGATTCGCACGATCGCGTTGGCCGCAGCGGCGGCGATGTTCCTGTTGGCACTGACCGACGCGCTGCACTCGCCGCTGAGCATCGCGGTGATGGTCGCGGCGTCGGTGATCACGGTGAGCGACAACGGGTTGGCGTTCACCGCGATCGCCGAGATCACCGGTCCGTTCTGGAGCGGCCGGGCGTTGGGCGCGCAGAACACCAGCCAACTGCTGACCACCGGTATCGCCCCGCCGCTGTTCGGCGCGCTGATCGGCGTCCTGGGCTATCCGGTGGCCTTCGCCGTGTGCGCGCTGTTCCCGCTCGTCGCGCTCCCTCTGGTCCCGACGGACCCGCCGCGACGGGACTAGAGCGCTTCGCGGATGCGGTCGCCGACCTCACGGGTCGAGTAGGTCGCATCGCCACGGCTGGCCAGATGCGCACCGACCGCGTTGTCGACGCGGTCGGCGGCCGCGTCCTCGCCGATGTGGCGCAGCAACAGCGCCACCGACATCACCGCCGCCGTCGGATCGGCGATGCCCTGCCCCGCGATGTCGGGCGCACTGCCGTGGACGGGCTCGAACATCGACGGATTGGTGCGGGTGGCATCGATATTGCCGCTCGCGGCCAGACCGATTCCGCCGCAGACCGCGGCGGCCAGGTCGGTGATGATGTCGCCGAACAGGTTATCGGTGACGATGACGTCGAACCGACCCGGATCGGTGACCATGTGGATGGTGGCGGCGTCAATGTGTTGATAGGCGACTTCGACATCGGGAAATTCGGCGCCGACCTCGGCGACGACTCGCGACCACAGGCTGCCCGCGAACGTCAGCACGTTCGTCTTGTGCACCAGCGTCAGATGCTTGCGCCGGGACTGCGCGCGGGCAAACGCATCACGCACCACACGCTCGACTCCGAACGCGGTGTTCACACTGACTTCGGTGGCCACCTCGTGCGGGGTGCCGACACGCAGCGCGCCGCCGTTGCCGGTGTACGGGCCCTCGGTGCCTTCGCGCACCACCACGAAATCGATACCGGTCACCCCGGACAGCGGGCTGTCCACACCGGGATACAGCCGACCCGGTCGCAGGTTGACGTGATGGTCCAGGGCGAACCGCAATTTGAGCAGCAGCCCGCGCTCCAGCACCCCGCTGGGTACCGACGGGTCGCCGATCGCGCCGAGCAGGATGGCGTCGTAGCCCTTGAGCTCCTCGATGGTCTCCGCGGTGAGCAGCTCACCGGTCGCGTGGTAGCGCCGCGCGCCCAGGTCATACTCGGTGCGTTCGACACCGGGCAGCACCACGTCGAGCACCTGCAGCGCTTCGTCGATGACCTCCGGACCGATGCCGTCGCCTGCGATTACCGCCAGTTTCATGACAGGTCCACCACTTCCAGTGTCGTCGCGCCGACGGCCGTGCGGATCGCCGACCGGACGTCATCGGACACATCGCGGTCCAGCCGCAGCATCAGGGTTGCGGCCTCGCCGCTGGTGTCCTGGCTCAGCTGAGCCGCCAGGATGTTCACGTCGGCGTTGCCGAGCATCGTGCCGATCTTGCCGAGCGCACCGGGCTGATCCGAGTAGTGCAGCACCAGGTTCACCCCTTCGGCGCGCAGATCGAAGTTGCGTCCGTTGATCTGGACGACCTTCTCGACCTGCTGCGGGCCGGACAACGTTCCGGACACGTTGGTGGCCGTGCCGTCGGGACTGACCACCCGGACGTCGACGAGGCTGCGATGGTTCGGGCTCTCGCTCGCCGTCGTCAGTTCGCTCTGCAGCCCGCGTTCGGCAGCCAGGTTCGGTGCGTTGACGAATGTCACCTGCTGATCGGTCACCGTCGAGAAGAACCCGCGCAGCGCCGAAAGTTTCAGCACCTCAACATCTTCGGAGGCGATCTCGCCGGACACCCGGACCGACAGGTTCGACGCCGCCCCGGTCGACAGCACGCCGACGAGCAGGCCGAGCTTGCGGGCCAGATCCAGCCAGGGCGCCACCTCTTCGCTGACCGCGCCGCCGCCGACGTTCACGGCATCCGGCACGAACTCACCGGCCAGCGCCAGCTTCACGCTCGCCGCGACATCGGTGCCGGCCCGGTCCTGAGCCTCTTCGGTGGAGGCACCCAGGTGCGGGGTGACGACCACCTGCGGCAGTTCGAACAGGGGGCTGTCGGTGCACGGTTCGGTGCTGAACACGTCGAGGCCGGCGGCGCGGACGTGACCGCTGGTGATCGCGTCGGCCAGTGCCTGCTCGTCGATCAGACCACCGCGGGCAGCGTTGACGATGACCACGCCCTTCTTGGTCTTCGCCAGTGCCTCCTTGCCCAGCAGACCGGCGGTCTCCGGGGTCTTGGGCAGGTGCACGGAGATGAAGTCGGCGCGGGTCAGCAGGTCGTCGAACGACATCAGCTCGATGCCGAGCTGGGCAGCGCGGGCGGCCGGCACGTATGGGTCGTAGGCGATGACGTGGGTGCCGAAGGCGGCCAGGCGCTGCGCGACCAGCTGTCCGATCCGGCCCAGACCCACCACGCCGACGGTCTTGCCGAAGATCTCGGTGCCCGAGAACGACGAGCGCTTCCAGGTGTGCTCCCGCAGCGTCGCGTCGGCGGCGGGGATCTGGCGCGCGGCCGACAGCATCAACGCCAGCGCATGCTCGGCGGCGCTGTGGATGTTCGACGTGGGCGCGTTGACGACCAGCACCCCGGCTGCGGTGGCGGCGTCCACGTCGACGTTGTCCAGGCCGACACCGGCGCGGGCGATGATCTTCAGCTTGGGCGCGGCGGCGATGACCTCGGCGTCCACCGTGGTGGCCGAGCGCACCAGCAGGGCGTCGGCGTCGGCGACGGCGGCCAGCAGTTTCGGCCGGTCCGGGCCGTCGACCCAGCGCACCTCGACCTGGTCACCCAGGGCTGCGACGGTCGACTCGGCGAGCTTGTCTGCGATCAGTACAACGGGCAGATTCACGCCGGTCAGCCTAGTGGTTGTCGCCCGGTGGACGATCATCGGCCGTGGTGCGGTCTACTTAGGCGGTGGACGTGACCGTCGTCGGTAGTGGTCCCAATGGGTTGGCGGCCGCCGTCATCTGCGCGCGAGCCGGCTTGTCGGTGCGCGTCATCGAAGGCCAGTCGACATTTGGCGGCGGTGCCCGCACGGCGGCCGACCCGGAGTACCTCGGCGTCCGGCATGACATCTGCTCGGCCGTGCACCCGCTGGCACTGGCCTCGCCGTTCTTCGCCGAGTTCGACCTCCCGGCGCGCGGGGTGCAGCTGGTGGTTCCGGAGATCTCGTACGCCAACCCGCTGCCGAACCGGCCCGCCGCGATCGCCTATCACTCACTGCAGCGCACCTGCGCCGAGCTCGACGAGGGCAACTCATGGCGCCGGCTGTTCGGTCCACTGGCATCTCACCCCGAGGGTGTGCTGGGATTCTTCCTCGGCGACAAGCGCTCGCTGCCGCCCGACCTCCTCACCACCGTGCGATCGGGGCTGCGGGTGCTCGCCCAGGGCAGTCCGGCGTGGGGCGTGCTGCGCGGTGAGGATGCCCGCGCGTTGTTCACCGGCGTTGGCACCCATGCTATTTCGACGATGCCGTCGCCGGTCAACAGCGGCGCCGGGATCATGCTCGGCACGGTGGCGCACACCGCGGGCTGGCCGGTGCCGGTCGGTGGCAGCCAGGCGATCGTCGACGCGATGCTCGCCGATCTGCAGGCCCACGGCGGCGAACTGGTGGTCGGTGAGCCGGTGACCGCCCCACCGCCGGGTGTGGTGATCTACGACACCGCGCCGACAGCGCTGCTGGACATTTACGGCTCGGCCGTGCCGGATGGTTACGCAAAGTCTTTGCGGCGCTACAAGTTCGGACCGGGTGTCTGCAAGGTGGACTTCGTGCTCTCCGGCGACATCCCCTGGCGTGACGAGCGGATGGCGAACTCCCCCACCGTCCACATGGGTGGGACCCGCGCGCAGATGGCCTACGGCGAGAAGGAGATCGCCTCGGGGCGGCACGCCGAGTGGCCGATGACATTGGCGGCGCTGCCGCACCTGTCCGACCCGTCACGGATCGACTCCGCGGGACGTCGACCGCTGTGGACCTACGCCCACGTTCCGTCGAACTCCACCGAGGACGTCACCGAGACGGTCATCCGGCTGTTCGAGAACGCTGCGCCGGGTTTCCGGGATCTGGTGCTGGCGTCGCGATGTG
Organism: Mycolicibacterium rhodesiae; assembly: GCF_002086695.1. Lineage (GTDB taxonomy): Bacteria > Actinomycetota > Actinomycetes > Mycobacteriales > Mycobacteriaceae > Mycobacterium > Mycobacterium rhodesiae. The sequence continues at coordinate 249,018 of NZ_MVIH01000001.1, read as the reverse complement.
TGACCGCGGCGCAGATGCCCGAGCACAACGCAAACTACGTCGGCGGCGACATCATCGTCGGCGGGGCGACGCTGTTCGGAGCGATGGTCGGGCCGACGCTGCGCTGGAATCCGTGGACCACCCCGATCCCCAAGGCCTACCTGAGTTCGTCGGCGACTCCACCAGGCACCGGGGTGCACGGGATGTGCGGCTACTACGCCGCGCGGACGGTGCTCAAGCGGGAATTCGGCTTGCCGCTACCGTCGCTCGCACCATAATCGGGCGCGATTTCCGGTGCTGTACCCCGGAAATCGCGCCCGATTCGTAGCTACGCGGTTTCGGTGATGGGCCGGTCGACCCAGCTCATCAGGTCGCGCAGCTTCTTGCCGGTGACCTCGATCGGGTGCTCGGCGTTCTTCTTGCGCAGCGCCTCGAGCTCCTTGTTGCCGCCCTCGACGTTGGCGACCAGGCGCTTGACGAAGCTGCCGTCCTGAATGTCTTTGAGGATGCCGCGCATCCGCTCCTTGGTGTCGGCATCGATGACGCGCGGACCGGAGATGTAGCCACCGAACTCCGCGGTGTCGGACACCGAGTAGTTCATCCGGGCGATGCCGCCCTCGTACATCAGGTCGACGATCAGCTTGAGCTCGTGCAGCACCTCGAAGTAGGCCATCTCCGGGGCATAGCCCGCCTCGACCATGACCTCGAAGCCGGCCTTGACGAGTTCCTCGGTGCCACCGCACAACACGGCCTGCTCACCGAAGAGGTCGGTCTCGGTCTCTTCCTTGAAGTCGGTCTTGATGACGCCCGCGCGGGTGCCGCCGATGCCCTTGGCGTAGGACAGCGCCAGCGCCTGGCCTTCGCCCTTCGGGTCCTGGTCGACGGCGATCAGGCAGGGCACGCCCTTGCCGTCGACGAACTGGCGGCGCACCAGGTGGCCGGGGCCCTTGGGGGCGACCATGCCGATGGTGACGTTGGCGGGCGGCTTGATCAGACCGAAGTGGATGTTCAGGCCGTGGCCGAAGAACAGCGCGTTGCCGTCCTCGAGGTTCGGCTCGATGTCGTTCTTGAAGATCTCGGCCTGCGCGGTGTCCGGGGCCAGCAACATGATGACGTCGGCCCACTTGGCGACCTCGGCGGGAGTGTCGACCTCGAGACCCTGCTCGGTGACCTTCTCGCGAGACTTGGAGCCCTCCTTGAGGCCGACCTTGACCTGCACACCCGAGTCACGCAGGCTCAGCGAGTGCGCGTGGCCCTGGCTGCCGTAACCGATCACCCCGACCTTGCGGCCCTGAATGATCGACAGGTCGGCGTCATCGTCGTAGAACATCTCAACTGACACGATTGAACTATCCTTTTCGTTGTTTTCTTCGGTGGGGCTTTTACTTGGCGCCGGTCATACCGCGCGGTCCGCGCGACAGTGACACCACGCCGGACTGCACGATCTCGCGCACGCCGTACGGTTCGAGCACCCGGAGGAACGCCTCGATCTTCTCCTGGGTGCCGGTCGCCTCGATGGTCAGCGACTCGGTGGACACGTCGATCACCTTGGCGCGGAACAGGTTCACCGCCTCGATGACCTGACCGCGGGTGCCGGCGTCGGCGCGGACCTTGATCAGCGCGAGTTCGCGGTGCACCGAGTTCTCGACGTCCTGCTCGACGATCTTGATCACGTTGATCAGCTTGTTGAGCTGCTTGGTGATCTGCTCGAGCGGCGTCTCCTCCGCGGTGACGACGATCGTCATCCGCGACATGTTCTTCTGCTCGGTGGCACCGACAGCCAACGACTCGATGTTGAAGCCGCGCCGGGAGAACAGTGCGGCCACCCGGGCCAGCACACCGGGTTTGTCTTCGACCAACACCGAAAGGGTGTGGGTGACAGTGTTTCCCGCCATCAGGCCCGTCCCTCCTCGTTGTCGTCGAACAGCGGGCGAATATTGCGCGCCGCCATGATCTCGTCGTTGCCGCAGCCCGCGGCGACCATCGGCCACACCTGGGCGTCGGCGCCGACGATGAAGTCGATCACCACCGGCCGGTCGTTGATGGCCCGAGCCTGATTGATCACGTCGGCGACGTCTTCTTCACGCTCGCAACGCAACCCGACGCACCCGTAGGCCTCGGCCAGCTTGACGAAATCCGGGATGCGGTGGCTGTGGGTGGCCAGATCGGTTTGGCTGTACCGCTCTTCGTAGAACAGCGTCTGCCACTGCCGCACCATGCCCAGATTGCCGTTGTTGATCAGCGCGACCTTGATCGGCACGCCTTCGACTGCGCAGGTGGCCAGCTCCTGGTTGGTCATCTGGAAGCAGCCGTCACCATCGATCGCCCACACCTCGGCATCAGGGCGGGCCATCTTGGCGCCCATGGCCGCCGGGACGGCGTAGCCCATGGTGCCCAGACCACCCGAATTCAGCCAGGTGCGCGGGTTTTCGTAGGAGATGAACTGCGCGGCCCACATCTGGTGCTGGCCGACGCCCGCGACATAGATGGCGTCCGGCCCGGCGATCTTGCCGAGTTGCTGGATGACGTACTCCGGGCTGAGGCTGCCGTCGTGCTGCGGGTCGTAACTCAGCGGATAGGTCGCCTGAATCCCGTTCAGGTACTCCCACCACGCGCCCTGGTTCTCGCGCGGCGAAGCGCCGATCTTGCGCAGCGCCTCGATCAGCTCGCTGATCGCCAACTTCACGTCGCCCACGATCGGCACGTCGGCGTTGCGGTTCTTGCCGATCTCGGCCGGGTCGATGTCGACGTGGATCACCTTCGCCTCGGGGGCAAAGGAATCCAGCTTGCCGGTCACCCGGTCGTCGAACCGTGCACCCAGCGCGATCAGCAGGTCGCTCTTCTGCAGACCGGCCACCGCGGCGACGGTGCCGTGCATGCCCGGCATACCCAGGTTCTGCTGGTGGCTGTCCGGGAACGCACCCCGCGCCATCAGGGTGGTGACCACCGGGATACCGGTCAGCTCGGCCAGCGTCCGCAACTCGGCCGTCGCGTCACCGCGGATCACGCCGCCGCCGACATAAAGCACCGGCTTGCGGGCCGCGGCGATCAGCTTGGCGGCCTCGCGGATCTGCCGGCTGTGCGGCTTGGTGTTGGGCTTGTATCCGGGCAGGTCGATCTGCGGCGGCCACGAGAACGTGCACTGTCCCTGCAGGATGTCCTTGGGGATATCAACAAGAACAGCTCCAGGCCGTCCGCTTGACGCGATGTGGAATGCCTCGGCGATCACCCGCGGGATGTCGTCGCCGTTGCGCACCAGGAAATTGTGCTTGGTGATCGGCATCGTGATGCCGGAAATGTCCGCTTCCTGGAATGCGTCGGTCCCGATCAGCGTCCGTCCGACCTGCCCAGTGATGGCGACCACCGGGATGGAGTCCATCTGGGCGTCGGCCAGCGGGGTGACCAGGTTGGTGGCACCCGGGCCGGACGTGGCCATCATGACGCCGACCTTGCCGGTGGCATGCGCGTAACCGCTGGCGGCGTGGCCGGCACCCTGTTCGTGGCGAACCAGCACATGGCGCAGTTTCTGGGAGTCGTAGAGCGGGTCGTAGACCGGCAGCACCGCGCCGCCGGGGATGCCGAAGATCGTGTCCACACCGATCTCCTCCAGCGAGCGGACTACCGCCTGGGCGCCCGTGAGCTGCTCCGGGGCGACGCGCTTGGCGGCGGTCGTGCCGTTCTTACCGGCGGAATGTGCTGCGCCTGGGCGGTCGGCGGTGGCCGACGGCTCGGGTGGTCGCGTAGGTGCGCTCACGATGTCGTCCTTTTCGGTCTGCGGTCATTTCTTCGGGCAAGAAAAAACCCCCGTCAGCTCGGCGGCTGATCGAGGGTTGCGCGCTGGTGCGTGTGGCTATGCCCGTGTCGGGGCAAGCGCGGCACCAACGCGCTGGCCAATTACTACGAGCATTCCGCCGGTCTTCATAACCTGCGACGGTAGCCTCCGCACTGGTCAGGCGTCAAATCCCGACGCAGGCCCCATGTCGCGCCGCCGGCGGGTGGGATGATGGCAGTCATGGCCTCCCGTCGTGCACCAGAAGAATCGACGACCAAACCTGTGGTGATCCGGATGTCGCCGATGGCGCATTTCGCCTCCGGCTTCCTGGCGTTGGGCCTGCTGGTGATGATCACCGTCTTCCCCACCTGGGGTGCGGTGTTCATGGTGCTGCCCATCCTGGCGTCGGTCGCGATCGTGCGACTGCGCACCGTGGCCGACCGCAACACACTGACGGCGCGCACGCTGTTCGGCAGCCGGACAGTCAGCTGGGATGAGGTCGACGGTCTCGGGTTCGAGCGCACCTCGTGGGCACGGGCGCACTTGCGGGACGGCTCGCAGCTGCTGCTGCCCGCGGTGACGTTCACGACGCTGCCGCTGCTGGCGCAGGCCAGCGGCGGCCGGGTGCCCAATCCTTACGAGTGAGTGATCAGGCCAGTGGGTTGTTGCCGTGCAGGAACACCCACGCCGCGATGCCGCCGCCGATGCCGAGCAGCAACGCGATGAACGACCCGACGAAGGGGCGCCTGGCCCAGCCGCGGCCGCCGTCGAATCCGTAGCGGCCGGGGCCGACCAGGATGACTGCCGAGGTCGCGACGATCAGCACCAGCAGGTACTCGATGCCGTCCGGTCCCAACACGGCGAGGTAGCCGTCCTGGCGCTGCGCCGAGATGATCGTGAGCAAGCTGTTCACCAGATAGGCGACCCCGCCGGCGGCGGCGATCGGGGTGAAAAGCCCGAGGACCAGCAGGACACCCACCAGGATCTGGGCGCCGGCACCGGCATAGGTCAGCACGCTGGCGTGCTGATAGCCGGCGTCGGCGAGCGCGGTCTTGAAGCCGTCCAGCCCCTGGCCGCCCCACCAGCCGAAGGCCTTCTGCAGTCCATGCCCGATGAACGCCGCACCGATGATGACGCGCAACAGCAACAGGCCGAGGTCCTGGGTACCGCGGCGCCCCGCGGCCTTCGCGCGTTCTTCGGCGTCGATGGGTTCGATTTCCATCGGCGTGGCCTGCGAGGGCGTCGGGTCCAGGTGCGGCTGCACGTAGGGCAATGGCTCGGGGTCGTGCAGCAGGCCGTAGCCGGTTGATGGCGCTGAACCCGGCAGTCCCGACGTGTAGTGCGGAATCGTCGTGGTCTCGAAGTCGCCACCGTAGGTGGATGAGGGGAGATCGTCCTCCGGGTCGACCAGCTTGGCCGACGTCGGCCGGGCCGAGGAATCGTCGGGGCGCTGCCAGTGCGGATCGGGGCCTTGACTCGTCACGGGAGTCAGAGTAAGGCCACCCGGGGTGCAAACCTGGGATTTGTGCGGCGCTTCTGGCGGCCAATATTGCCTGGATTTCGCGTCGCAGGCGGGCCGTCGTGGCGAACATCGGCGCGATATCCGTAACCTGGCGGGCATGCAGGTACGCCGGTCGGTTCGCGGAGTGCTGGCCGGGCTCTGTGCAGTGACGGTCGTCGCCGGGTCGTCGGCGGGCTGCGCGAAGTTCAACAACGACATTTCGCAGCCCTTCACCACGGCCCCGCAGCTGGCGCCGGGCCAGTCGTCGACCCCACCGCCACCACCGCCGCTGCCACCCAAGCCGTTCCCCAAGGCCTGCCCCGCGCCCGGTGTCATGCAGGGCTGCCTGGAGAGCACCAGCGGCTTGATCATGGGCCCGGACAGCAAGACCGCACTGGTGGCCGAACGCACCACCGGTGCCGTCAAAGACGTGTCGGTGAGCGCCGAGCCGAAGATCCGCACCGTCATCCCGGTCGACCCCAGCGGTGACGGCGGACTGATGGACATCGTGCTGTCCCCGACCTACTCGCAGGACCGGCTGATGTACGCCTACATCAGCACGCCCACCGACAACCGGGTGATCCGGGTCGCCGACGGTGACATCCCCAAGGACATCCTGACCGGGATTCCCAAGGGCGCCACCGGCAATAGCGGATCGTTGATCTTCACCAGCCCGACGACGCTCGTCGTGCAAACCGGCGACGCGGGGAATCCGGCCCTGGCTGCGGATCCGAAGTCGTTGGCCGGCAAGGTTATCCGCCTCGAACAGCCGACCACCGTGCAACCTGCGCCGCCCACCACGGCGCTGTCCGGGATGGGTCCGGCCGGTGGCATGTGCATCGATCCCACCGACAAGTCGCTCTACATCACCGACCGCTCCGCGGCCGGTGATCGCCTGCAGCGCATCACGCCGGACGCCAAGACCTCCACGGTGTGGACATGGCCGGATCGGCCCGGCGTCGCAGGCTGCGCCGCACTGGATGGCACGATCCTGGTGAACCTGGTGAACGCCAAGCAGACTGTGGCGGTGCGACTGGCGAAGGGCACCGGGTCGGTGACGGGTGAGCCCGAGGTGGTGCGCCAGGACACGCACGGCCACGCCTGGGCGCTGCAGGTCGCCCCGGACGGAAACATCTGGGGCGCAACGGTCAACCGCACCGCAGGTGACGCCGAGAAGCTCGACGACGTGGTCTTCCCGCTCTTCCCGCAGGGCGGCGGCTTCCCGCGCAGCAATGCCGACAACACCTGACACCGAAACCAAACGCGTCTACCGGAGCTTGTCGTTTTTGATCCACATCCGCAGGTAGTGGGCCTGTCAGCCAGCCCGGCCCTGGTAGCGTCCACCAAATATTGGTTCCGGCCGTTGGAGGAGTCGTGGGTCGCTCGCGCATGACACCGAACGCGGGGCCCAGCCATGCCTACGACGACGGCACGCGCCGCACCGAGATCTTGCAGACCGCGGCTGCCATCATCGCGACGTCCGGCCTGCGCGCGTCCTTGCAGGAGATCGCTGACGCGGCAGGCATTCTTCCCGGCAGCCTGTACCACCACTTCGATTCCAAAGAAGCGATCCTCGTCGAGTTGCTGCGCCGCTATCACGAGGACCTGGACCGGATCGCCGACGAAGCGCAGAGCCGTCTCAACGATCCCGACTTCCACCCGGCCTTCGACCAGATCGCCGACCTGTGCAAGGCGATCGCGCAGTGCTCGGTCACCCATCGCGCCGCCTTGCAGATGTCGTTCTACGAAGGCCCGAGTTCGAATCACGAGCTGACCGCTCTGGCGGCACGCCGCCCTACCGCGCTGCTGCAGTCGATGCTGGAAACCCTTCGTGCGGCGCGCTGGAGCGGCTACCTGAGGTCCGACGTGGATCTGACCGTCCTGGCCGAGCGGATCGTGCAGACGATGCTGCAGATCGGGCTCGATGTCATACGCGGCAACGCAAGCTCCGACAAGTCGGCTGCGCTGCTGTGCCGAATCCTTCTCGAGGGCCTGGCGGCGGGCTCACCGACCGACGAACAACTGGATGCGTCCGCGGCGTTCCTGGCCGCCGAAGCCGTCGTCCGGTCCTGGACCGACGACGTCGACGCCGATGCCGACGACAAGGCGGCCCACGTACGCGCGGTCGCCAGAACCGAATTCGGCAAGAAGGGCTACGAGGTCACGACCGTCCGCGACATCGCGTCGGCGGCCGGCATGGGTACCGGCACGGTGTACCGATTGATCGGGTCCAAGGACCAGCTGCTGGCGGCGATCATGCAGTCGTTCGGCGAGAAGGTCGCGCTGGGGTGGTCGAAGGTGTTGGCGTCGGACTCCTCGAGTGTCGAGAAGCTGGACGCCCTGAGTTGGATCAACACCAACGCGATGGACCGATTCGCCGACGAGTTCCGGATTCAACTGGCGTGGATGCGGCAGTCTCCCCCGGACACGCCGAACCCGGGATGGCTGTTCACCAAGCGGGTGCGTCAGATGAAAGCCTTGCTCTCCGAAGGCATCAAGTCCGGCGAGATCAGCATCGACAGCCCGTCCAACGATCTGCTCGCGCGCTCGGTGATCGGAGTCGGGTGGATTCCCGAGAGCATCCTGCGCGAGATCGGCACCCGCGCCTCGCTGTTGTGCGTGCGCGACACCTCACTGCGCGGCGTCGTCGTCACGCGGTCGTAGTTTCGTACCCGCAGATCGCGGCGACCTTCTCGGCCGAGGCCGATGCCGGATCGAACTCGTAGCCCAGCCATTCCGCCGCCAGTCGGCGGGCCAGTTCGACACCGACCACCCGCTGCCCGAAGCACAGAACCTGCGCGTCGTTGCTCAGGATCGCCCGTTCCACAGAGAAGCTGTCGTGCGCGGTGACCGCACGGACGCCGGGGACCTTGTTCGCGGCGATCGCGACCCCGAGACCGGTTCCGCAGATCAGCAGCGCCCGGTCGGCTACCCCCTCGGCCACCATGCGGGCCGCCATCACCGCGACGTGTGGGTACGCGGTGTGCTCGTCGGGGCCGACCCCGACATCGACCACCGACTCCACTCGCGGATGCGATTCGAGATCGCGACGCAGGATGTCCTTGTATTGCAGACCGGCGTCGTCACAACCCACGACGATCCGCAGGGGTTGGCCGTTCATCGTTTCTCCTCGATCAGTTGAGTAACCGTGGTGATACACAGGGCCAGCGACACCGCGCCGGCGTCGGGAGTACCGATGCTGCGCTCGGCGAGCGGACGAGCCCGGCCCACCATGGGTCGCAGTTCGGCGGTCGACGCGGCCGCCTTGTGCGCCACCTCGGCTGACTGCGACCATGCGGATCGCCAATCTGCGCCCGCATTAACGCTTTCGGCGAACGCGTCGACGAAGGGGCCGAACGCATCGAGCATGGTCTTGTCTCCACGCGCGGCCTTGCCCAGTGCGGCGAGCGCGTCGTACCCGGCTCGCAGCGCCGCTGCGACAGCGGTATCGCCGGGCAGCCCGTGATCTCCGAGGACGCCCGCGGCGGCGTTGAGCGCCGCGCCCCACAACACCCCCGATGTTCCGCCGGCCTTGGCAGCCCAGGCGTCGCCTGCGGCGCGAAGCACCGATGCGATTCCCCCCGCCTGGGCTGCCACTGCCCGCGCTGCCTCGGCGGCAGCGGTGGATCCCTTGACCATGCCACGGCCATGGTCACCGTCACCCGCGACTGCGTCGATCTTGCCCAGATCGTCCTCGGATTCGACCATCTGCGCAGCGATCGCCGAGAAGCTCTCCGCCACAACGCGACCACCGGCTTGCGACGCCGGGTCCGCGTCGGCGACCGCGACATGCACCGCGGCCTGCGTAAACTGGGAGCGCCCCACCCCGGCCTGGGCCGAGACGCCACCCTTGCGGTAGGCGGGGGTATCGGCCGGCGACGTCCACAACCGTTCGAGTTCCTCGTCGAGCCACATCACGGTCAGCGAGCACCCCGCCATGTCCAGGCTGGTGACCAATTCGCCGACCTCGGGATGCACTACGGTGTAACCGGATTCGGCCAGCAGCGCGGCCACCGAGTTCCACACCACGAACAGCTCCTCATATTTGGTGCGTCCCAGACCGTTGAGGATCACGGCCACCCGACCCGATGCACCTGCCGGCTTCTCGGCGACCACGCCGGAGACCAGCAGGCGGGCCAGTTCGGCGGCAGTGGGCATCTCATGGCTGGCGATGCCCGGCTCCCCGTGGATGCCCAATCCCAGGCCCATGGTGCCGGCCGGGACGGTGAACAGCGGCCGATCCGCTCCAGGCAGGGTGCATCCGTCGAAGGCGACGCCGAGAGTACGGGTTGCCGCGTTGGCCTTGACCGCCACCCGCTCGACCTCGTCCAGGTCGGCGCCTTCTTCGGAACACGCTCCAGCGCAACGGAATACCGTGAAGTCGCCGGCGATACCACGCCGCCTGACCAGATCTTCGGGGCCCGCACTGGCGATATCGTCGGTCACGGTGAGAAACCGGGCGTCGATCCCGTCGGCGCGCAGCTGCTCGACGGCGAGTCCGAAGTTCATCACGTCGCCGGCGTAGTTGCCGGTGAGTAGCAGGACGCCGGCGTCGCCGTGGGCGGCTCGTGCCACCGACACCGCCTCCTGCGCCGACGGTGAGGTGAAGATGTTACCCACCACCGCCCCGTCGGCGAAGCCCGCTCCGACCACACCGCAGAACGCCGGGTAGTGACCAGATCCGCCGCCGACCACCACCGCCACCTTGCCCGGCGGTGTCTCGGTTGCCCGCACAACGCCGCCGGGTACCCCGACCACGTACGACGCGTGGATGTCGAGAAAGCCGCCGAGCATGTCCTCGGTGAACGTGGCCGGGTCGTTGAAGAGGCGTGTCATGTCATCACCTAGTGAATGTGGCTGCCGCCGTTGATATCAACGGTGGTTCCGGTGAGGTAACTGGCGTCCGCGCTGGACAGGAAAGTGAAGACGGCTGCCACCTCGTCGGTGGTCGCGGTACGGCCGACCGGAATGGCCGCGGCCAACGCCGCTTCCTGCTCATCGGTCGAACCAACCCGAATATTGGTGTCGACGGCGCCCGGCGTCACGGCATTGACGGTGACGCCCTTGTCGGCGACCTCGCGGGCGAGCGCCTTGGTGAAGCCCAGGACCGCGGCCTTGGCCGAGGAGTAGGGCACCTTGCCGAAGACGCCGCCACCGCGCTGGGCGGACACCGACGACATGTTCACGATGCGGCCCCAGCCCTGAGCGATCATGTCCGGTAGGAACGCCTTCGTGACCAGGTAGGTGCCAGTCGCGTTGACGGCGAACACCTTGTTCCACAGCTCGAGGGTGGTCTCCAGAAACGGCACCGGGGAGGTGATGCCTGCGATGTTGGCCAATGCGCCGACCGGAGGCAGGTTGCCCGATGCCACCTCGGCTGCCACAGCTGCGTGCGCGGCTGTCACCGACTCCTCCGAGGTGACGTCCACGGCGTGGCCAAAAGCCGGAACTGCGAACTGGTTTCCGATCTCGGCAGCGACCTTGGCCGACTTCTCCCCGTCCAGGTCCAGGATGACGACGGCCCAGCCTTCACTGGCGTAGCGCTGAGCGACGGTCACCCCGATTCCCTTTTCCGAGGTGGCGCCGGTGATGACTGCGGTCTTCTGGTCCATGGTTCTCCTTGTGTGCTTCTCAGATGAGTTCGGAAATGACCTGGCCCGCACGGACTGCCGCCGCGGGGCGCTCGTCGTCGCTGATGTCGCGGGTTTCCAGCTCGAGGGCGAAGTGGCCGCTGTAGCCGGTGTCGGCCAGCGCCTTGAGACCGCGGCCGAAATCGACCGCGCCGTTGCCCACGGACAGATTGATGTTGCCCGGCACCGCATCTCGGATGTGCACATGCGTGATACGGGTGCCGAATCGGCCGGCGAAGTCGGCCGGGTCGCCGCCGGAGGCGACGATGTGGCTGAAATCCATCACGATCCCGACGTCCTCACCCAGCCGGTCGTGAAGCTGCTGCGCACGTTCGATGTCGAAGCACAGCCGGTGAAAATGTAGGGATTCGGTCCACAGCTCGACTCCGCAATCCCGCGCTGTGTCCGCGGCGGCATGCAGCTCGGCGGCAACCCGGTCGAGATCGGCATCGAGACCTGCCACCGGCTCGTGGCCCAGCGCCCCGCACGGCAGCACCAGCGCGCGCGCCGCGGTCACTGCCGCGAGGGCGATGAGCATGTCGAGGTGGCGGGACCTCGCTGAGCGCTGTGCGCCATCGAGGGGGACGTTCAGATCACCCACGTCGCCGTTGATCGATCGAATCGTCAGACCGGAGCGATTCACGGTCGCGGCCACCTGTTCGACGGCCGCATCGTCGAGCACCCATGGCACGTGATCGCACACGCCGGGCAGCGCGCCGAGGTCGATCTCGGTGAAGCCGAGACCGGCGATCGTCGTCAGTGCCTGCGGCAGCGACTGGTGCCGAAAAGTGATGGTCGAACAGCCGAGACGGCCGTGGAGCGCGGCGCTCATGTCACCTCCAATCCATGTGATGGCGACCACAGTAGCGATGATGACTGTTAACAGTCAACTACCAACATCCAATCGTTGTTGACTGTTGACAACCCGTTGTGGGCGTGGTCACACTAGTGATCTGACGCACTGTTGACAGTCAGCAGTGATGTGGAGGGCCTGTTCAAGACCACCTGGGACGGGAGTTTGAAAGGATGACCAGCATGAGCGACGACGCTCTGAGAATGCGGGGCCCGGTGAACGGCACACCGGACGCCAAGCGGGTTGCGATCGGCTCCGGAGTGGGCGCCGTCATCGAGACCTATGACTTCATCGGTTTCGGGACGGCCGCCGCGCTGTACTTCGGGCACGCGTTCTTCCCCAACTCCAGCCCGGTGGCCGGCACGCTGGCGGCGTTCGCCACCCTCGGTGTCGGCTTCGCCGCGCGCCCGCTGGGCGGGATCATCGGTGGCCACCTCGGCGACCGGCTGGGGCGCAAGCCGGTGCTGGTCGCCTCTCTCATCGTCATGGGGTTGGCCACCTTCGCGATCGGCCTGCTGCCGACCTACGCGGCCGTCGGCGTGCTCGCCCCGGCTCTGCTGGTTGCCGTGCGCATCATCCAGGGCCTGGCATTCGGCGCCGAATGGGGCGGTGCCATCTTGATGAGCTACGAGCACGCACCGTGGAAGCAGAAGGGCCGCTACACCGGCATCGTGCAAGCCGGCTTCCCGGTGGGACTGCTGCTGGCCAACCTCGTCTTCCTGGTCAGCGTTCACATCGGCGGCGACTGGGCCTGGCGGGTCCCCTTCCTGGCCAGCATCGTGCTCGTCATCGTGGGGCTCATCATCCGCGCCCGGGTGCCTGAGTCCCCGGTCTTCACCGACGTCAAGGACGAGGGCAAGATCGTGAAGTCCCCGATCACCCAAGTCATCAAGACCGATTGGCGAAACATTTTGCGCGGCATCGGGCTTCGCATCGCCGAGACCGCTGGATACGCAGTCTCGATCACCTACATGATCAGCTACCTGAAGAACGCGCAACTCGCCGACAAGACCGAAACCCTTGTGGCATTGTGCATCGCGTCCTTCGTCGGCATCTTCGCCACCATGGCGTGGGCGCGGCTCACCGACAGGGTGGGACGACGCCCCGTCTACATCTGGGTCTGCGCGTTCGGTATCCCGTTCGGCGTGTTGATGTTCCTGCTCGTCAACACCGGCTTCTTCCTCGTCATCATCGCCACCTTCGTCATCGCATACGGCGTGTGCCAGAACGCGTTGGCCGGCGCCCAGGGCGCCTGGTTCCCCGAGCTGTTCACCGCCAACACGCGCGCCTCCGGAGCCTCACTGGCCTACCAGATTTCGGCCATGGTCTCCGGGTTCACCCCGTTCATCACGACGCTGCTCTATGAGGGTTTCGGCTGGATCGGCCCCGCGCTGCTGTTCTCCGCTTATGCCGCGATCGGCCTGGTGGCCGCCATCGCCACCCGCGAGACCTGGGGGGCGACCGAGCGCAGCGCAGCCGAAACCGCGACCGCCGATGCGTCGGCTCGACACTCTCTGGCCGCGTGATGGCTGCCGATACCCGGATCACGCGCGTCAGCGAGGCCGCCTACCGAATGCGTCATCACGCTCTGAACATGGGTGAGGCACAAGGCCAGGGCTACGTCGGTCAGGCACTGGGTGCCGCCGACATGCTCGCCGCGGTATACGCCGACCAACTGAATTACCGTGCAGACGATCCGCAGTGGAGTGAGCGGGACCGGTTCCTGTTGTCCACCGGCCATTACGCCATCGGCCTGTACGCCGCACTGGCTGAGGCAGGCATCGTGGACGTCGACGAACTGGCCACCTACGGCTCGGACGATTCCCGTCTGCCGATGTCGGGAATGGCAAGCTACACACCCGGAATGGAGATCTCGGGTGGCTCGCTCGGACACGGATTGACCGTCGCCGTGGGCATGGCGCTGGCGCTACGCCATCAAGGCAACACAGCCAGGGTGATCAACTTCCTGTCCGACGGCGAGCTCGACGAGGGTTCGACATGGGAGGCGGCGATGGGAGCGTCTCATCACGGGCTGTCGAATCTGATTGCCATGGTGGACATCAACGCCCTGCAGGCCGACGGCCCCACCGCGGGTGTTCTGCGCACCGAACCGGTTGCCGACAAGTGGGCCGCCTGCGGCTGGCACGTCCAGCGCGTCGACGGCAACGACGTCGCGGCACTGCTGACCGCGTTCGATCAGGTCAGCGCAGACAAACCATCAGTCATTCTGTGCGACACCAGGATCGGGCGGGGCGTTGCACTCCTCGAGAACCGGGAGAAGGCCCACTTCATGCGGATCGACGCTGACGAATGGCAGATCTGCCGCGATCAGCTGACCGCAGGTTACGAAGGAGTTCCGGCATGACCACCGCGGCACCGCAGAAGTTGAAGACCTCGGCGATGATCGCGTCGTTCGCCGACCCGGGCCAGAAGACGGCGCCGGCACCGTTCGGCCACGCGCTGGTGAAGGCGGCCCGAGCCGATGATCGGATCGTCGGACTGACTGCCGATCTCGGCAAGTACACCGACATGCACATCTTCGCCAACGAGTTCCCCGACCGCTTCTTCCAGATGGGGATGGCCGAACAGCTGCTGTTCGGTGCGGCGGCGGGGATGGCCGAGACGGGCCTGATTCCCTTCGCCTCGACCTACTCGGTGTTCGCCGCGCGACGTGCCTACGACTTCATCTGCCTCGACATCGCCGAACCCGATCTCAACGTCAACGTCGTCGGCGGGTTGCCCGGGCTCACCACCGGATACGGCCCGTCACACCAGGCCACCGAGGACATCGCCATCTTTCGGGGGATGCCGAACCTGACGATCGTCGACCCGTGCGACTCCGTCGACATCGAACAGGCGGTCCCCCAACTCGCCGACCACCCCGGACCCACGTACCTGCGCTTACTGCGCGGCAACGTGCCCACCGTGCTCGATGAATACGACTACCGATTCGAACTCGGCAAGGCCAAGGTGCTCCGGGGCGGCGCAGACGTGGTGCTGATCGCCAGCGGCCTGATGACCATGCGGGCGTTGCAGGCTGCCGACCGGCTCGCCGCCCACAAGGTCGACGTCGCGGTGGTGCACACCCCGACCATCAAACCGTTCGACGCCGAAACGGTTCTGGCCCAAGTCGATACCGACCGGCTTGTCGTCACCTGCGAAAACCACACGGTCGTCGGCGGACTCTTCGAAACGGTGGCCTCGGCCGCGGTACGACGCGGACTGGGCACACAGATCACTCCGATCGCACTGCCGGACGAATTCCTGGCGGCCGGCGCACTGCCGACCCTGCACGACCGGTACGGCCTGTCGACGGACAAGATCGTCGCCACCGTGCTGGACCGGCTGTAGGATTCACTGTTGACAAACATATGTTGACAGCTGGGAGGCGCCTGATGTCCGTGGAACCGACGTCGCTGCTGCGCCTGGAGAAGACCAGCCTGCGCGAGCAGGCGCTCACCGCACTGCGACGGGCCATCACCACCGGCCAGCTGACACCGGGGACCCACCTGGTGGAGACGGAACTGTCTGAGGCACTGCAGATCAGCCGCGGAACGCTGCGAGAGGCGATGCGGCAGCTTCAGCAGGAAGGCCTGATCTCCTCCGGCCCACGCGGCCGGCTGTCGGTGCGTCACCTCGACGCCAAGGAAATTCGCGACATCTTCGGAGTCCGGGCCGCATTGGAAGCGCTGGCCGCCCGCGAACTGGCCGCGCTGCCCGATCGCGACGCGGCAGTGGCGACGTTGCGGCACGCCGTCGATGAGATGGACAAGTGGGCCGCATCCAATCTGGAAGACCGGATCGAAGCGGATCTGCGCTTCCACCGGACCATGTGTCAGCTGACCGGCAACGAGACTCTGCTGCATCAGTGGTCCTCGCTGGAAGGCAGCATCCGGATGTCGATCATGTTCGCCGGTGTGGACCGGGCCATCAAGAACATGAACGCCAGGCGCCACCACGACATCGTCGATGCCATCGAATCGGGCGACGGTCAGCGTGCGGCTGCCGCGGTGCAGGAACACATGACCGGCGCCGCTTCGGTTCTGGTGGCCTGAGACCTCGCTACCGACGGAAGAAGGACAGCAATTCGGCGTCAGCCGCTCAGCAGATTCTCGGAAGTTGCTCGCCCAGTTCACGTTCGATGACCCGGGTGGTACCGAAGGGGGTCCGCCCCACCACCATGCCCGGATGCTCCTCGACAGCCCGGCCGATGACGACCGCCCCCGCCCCCTCGGGCCGGGATCGCATGGCCGCCAACACAGCATCGCTGTGCGCGGGATCGACGAAAGCCACCAGCTTGCCCTCGTTGGCGACCTGGAGCGGATCTAGCCCGAGGAAACTGCACGCCGAGGCGACCGTATCCGGCACCGGGATGCGTTGCTCGTCGAGTTCGACGCCGACACCGGCGGTGCGGGCGATCTCGACCGCGGATGCGACCAGCCCACCTCGGGTCGGATCGCGCAGCACATGTACGGCGCCGGGGTCGGGGACCGCCGCCAGCATCGCGGCCACCAATTGGTGCAACGGCGCGCTGTCGGTCGTCACCGTCGTGCCGAAGTCGATACCCTCGCGCACGCTCATGATCGCCACACCGTGCTCGCCGATGTTGCCCGACACGATCACGTGATCGCCGGGGCGAGCCAGCTCGGGTCCGATCCGCACACCGTCGGGCACCACGCCGACCCCTGCGGTGTTGATGAAAAGCCCGTCCGCACTGCCCCTTCCGACGACTTTGGTGTCACCGGTGACGATGCCCACCCCCGCCTCGGCGGCCGCCTTGCCCATCGTCTGGGCGATGACCCCGAGCACCTCGACCTCAAGGCCCTCCTCGAGGATGAAACCCGCCGTCAGCCCGATCGGCTGCGCGCCGCTGCACGCCAGGTCATTGACAGTGCCGTTGACCGCCAGATCGCCGATGTTGCCGCCCGGGAAGAACAGTGGGTTGACCACATAGGAGTCGGTGGTCAATGCGATGCGCCCGCCATCGACCGCGAGCACCGCGGAGTCGCGGGACGGCCCGCCCGCCGAGCCGAACGCAGGCAGGAACAGATTCTCGATCAGCTCCTCGGACAGGATGCCGCCGCCGCCGTGGCCAAGCACTATCCGCTTGGTCTCGCGTAATGGCAACGGACAGAACCAATCCGACGGATCGATTCCGACCGTGTCCATTCCCCGAGTCGCTTCGCTCCTGCCCGCCGGATCAGACATGAGCGGTCTCGAGCCGTCGGAATTGGTAATACGCCGCACACGCTCCCTCGCTGGACACCATGGTGGCGCCCAGCGGGGTGCGGGGCGTACACGTCGTTCCGAATGCCGGGCACTGATTGGGCTTCAGCAGACCCTGCAACACCTCGCCGCTGTGACATTCGGCCGACTCCTTCACCTGCAGGTGGCCGACGCCGAACTTGAGTTCGGCATCGAACTCGGCGTAGCGCGGCGAGAGCGCCCACCCCGATTTCGGGATCATGCCGATCCCGCGCCACTGCCGGTCGACCACCGTGAACACATCGGCAAGCGTCTGTTGCGCCACCGTGTTGCCGGCGTCGCTGACCGCCCGCGGATAGGCGTTGCGCAGTTCGGCCGTGCCCGATTCGAGCTGATCGACCACCTGCCGCACACCTTCGAGCAGGTCCAGCGGCTCGAATCCCGTTACCACGATGGGCACTCCGAACTTCTCGACGAGCGGACCGTACTCCGCGGTGCCCATCACGCTGCACACGTGGCCGGCGGCCAAGAAGCCCTGCACGCGGTTGGTGGGCGAGCTCAGGATGGCCGTCATCGCGGGAGGGACCAGAACGTGTGAGATGAGCACCGAGAAATTGGTCAAACCGAGCCGCTGGGCGTGCAACACCGCCATGGCGTTGGCGGGGGCGGTCGTTTCGAACCCGACGCCGAAGAACACCACCTGCTTGTCCGGGTTGTCGGCGGCGATCCGGGTGGCGTCCAGCGGCGAGTAGACGATGCGGACATCACCACCGCGGGCGCGCACGCTGAACAGGTCGTGGCGGCTACCCGGCACCCTGAGCATGTCGCCGAACGAACAGAAGATGACGTCGTCGCGGGCAGCCACCTCCAATGCCCGATCGATCATCTCCAGCGGGGTGACGCACACCGGGCAGCCCGGACCGTGAATGAACTCGACCGCACCGTCGAGCAGCTGATCGATGCCGTTGCGGATGATCGAATGTGTCTGCCCGCCACACACTTCCATGATCGTCCAGGGGCGACTGGCCCGGCGCCGGATCGCGTCGACCAGGGTCCTTGCGGCAGCCGGATCGCGAAACTCATCGAGATACTTCATGCCGGCTCCCTCCTGCCCTGTCCCTCGGTGCCGCCGAGTTCTTCATCGAGCACACCGAGTTCCTGGAACATCCGCAGCGTTTCGTTGGCCGAGGCCTCGTCGAGCCGGGTGATCGCGAAACCCGCGTGGACGATCGTGTATTCGCCGATCTCCATGTCGGGCAGATATGCCAGGCACACGGTCTTGGTGGTGCCGCAGAAGTCGACGCATCCCATCTTGGTGCCGGCTTCCTCCCAGATCTCGATCACCTTGCCGGGAATTCCGAGGCACATACGCCGTTCCTTTCCGATACAGCCGGGGCGCGCCCGTCGGCGAGCGTCGCGGCGGCAATGGTGGCCTGGCCGAGAGCCAGCCCGCCGTCATTACAGGGCACCACCCGGTGACTGAGTACCTCGAAGCCATCTGCGGTCAGCGTCTGCCGCAGACCCTGCAGCACAAGGCGATTCGCGAACCCGCCGCCAGTCAGTCCGATGACCGAGATCCCCGCCGCGCGAGCGCATCCGGTGGCTGCCGTCGCTGTCGCGCGAATCACCGCGTCGTGGAAGCCGGCCGCCAGATCGGCCGCCGCGGTACCGCGCCGCAGCCCCTCGGCGATCCCGGCGATCACCGGTGCAGGGTCCAAGACGCCGTCGGCGACACGAAAGTCCAATGGACTCGGGTCACCGCACCGAGCCACGTGTTCGAGCTCCACTGCCGCCTGGCCTTCGTAGCTCACCTCCTGGCAGACGCCGAGCAGGCTGGCCACCGCGTCGAAGAGCCGCCCCATGCTGGTGGTCGGCACGCAACCGAGGCCGCGCGGGATCTGCTGACGCAGGATGTGCAGGGCGGTCTCGTCGAGCGCGGCCACCGGCGGCAGGTCGCAGGTCCACTCGATGCCGGCACGGTGCATTAGGTCCAGCGCGATTCTGCTGGGATTGCGCACGGCGCCGTCCCCGCCGGGCAACGCGAATTCGCGAACGTGGCCCACCCGGGTGAAGCGGGCGGCATCGGTGATCGCCAGCAGCTCGCCGCCCCAGATGGTGCCGTCGGTGCCGTAGCCCGTGCCGTCAAAGGCGACGGCGATGACCGGCGTACCCAGCCGGCGGTGTTCGGCGAGCAGCGAGACGGCGTGTGCGTGATGGTGCTGGACGGCGATGACGGGCCGGCCCCCGGCGCAGCGCCGCGCCCATGCGGTGGTGGCGTAACCCGGGTGCAGGTCGCAGGCGATCGCGTCCGGCGTGCGATCGGTCATGAACGCCAGATGGTCCAGTGCCGCTTCGAAACACCCCTGGGTCCTCGGGTCGGCCATGTCACCCAGATGGGAGGACATGTGGGCATGCCCGTCGGCACCCACCAGACAGAAGGTGGTCTTCAGGTCGCCGCCGGTGGCGAAGATGACCCGTTCCGGGAGCGGGCCCGGCACCGTCACCGGCAGCGGGGCGTATCCGCGCGAGCGCCGCAGCGGCACATGCGCACCGCGGTCGTCGATCATGACGACCGAGTCCTCGCACGGCACGTGGATGGGCCGGTCGTGGGTGAGCACGGCATCGGCAAGCCCGTCGATCCAGCCGAGGTCGTCATCGCGGAACACGATGGGCGACCCGCCCTGGTTCGCCGACGTCATCACCAGCGGAACCCGGCCGATCCGATCGAACAACTGGTGATGCACCGGCGAGTAGGCGAGCATCACGCCCACGTCGGCCAAGGCCGGCGCGACATCGTCGGCTACCGTGCCCGGCCGGCCGGTGACCAACACGATGGGCGCCGACGGCGCGATCAAGGCGGCGGCCGCCGCTTCGTCGACTACCCCGATCTCGCGGGCGCCCTCCAGATCGGCGACCATCACCGCGAAGGGCTTGGCCGGCCGGTTCTTGCGGTGGCGCAGTTCGGCGACGACGGCCGCATCGTCGGCGCGGCAGGCCAGGTGGAAGCCGCCGATCCCCTTGACCGCGACGATCAGCCCGGCCCGCAGCGCGGCCACCGCCGCGCCGATCGGGTCATCGACGTCCGGCGAGCCGTCGGCAGGCTGCCAGCTCAGCCGCGGCCCGCACTCCGGGCAGGCGATCGTCTGCGCGTGGTAGCGGCGATCGAGTGGATCGTGGTACTCGGCGTCGCATGCCGGACACATCGGGAAATCGGCCATCGTGGTCGCGGGCCGGTCGTATGGCAGATCGGTGATCACGGTGTAGCGCGGCCCGCAGTTCGTGCAGGTGATGAACGGGTGCCCGTAACGGCGGTCGGCCCTGTCATGCATTTCGCGCAGACAGTCCGCGCACACCGCGATGTCGGGTGGAACGAGGGTGCGTGACTCATCGCCGCTTTGGCTGCCGATGATCTCAAAACCGTTGTCGCCGCGCGGTTCCAGGGGCCGACGGGACAGGTCGTCGATCCGCGCCATCGGCGGGCTCCGGTGCCGGATCGCCTGAACCGCCGCCTCGACGTCGGCAGCGGGGCCCTCCAGTTCACAGTGCACCGAACCCGCGTCGTTGTACACGAAGCCACCGAGGCGGTATTCGGCCGCGATCCGTGCGACCGCCGGACGGAAACCTACGCCCTGCACGACGCCGGCGATATCCAGACGAACCCGCACCGTCATCGGATCGCCGTCATCTCGGGCCCCGGACACCGCCGGCGGAAGTCGATGCTCATGAACCTCCTGAGCAGATGAAGGCCACTCGCGCCGATGGGCTGTCCACGCGGGTAGATCACCATCACGCTAATCCCGCGGTGCTGGGTCCACAATCACAATCTCGCAGCGAAAGTCTGCGTTTTTCCGTCCAAAAGGCCCTCGGCTGCGGCCGCGGGGGGCTGTAGGGTGCAGGCCTGCCCGACTCCGAAAACGGAAAGATCGACAGTGCACGAATTGTCGCTGTGCCATGCGATTGCCGGGGTGGTGCGGCCATACGCGGCCGGCCGCCGTGTCGATGTGGTGCGGGTGCAGATCGGCGCGCTGCGGCAGGTGGTGCCCGACTCACTGTCGTTCTGCTGGACGCTGGTCCGCGATCACGAGAGCATGCCGGAGGCCGAGTTGGAGCTCGAGTTCGTCGCCGCGGAGGTGGTGTGCCGCAACTGCGGACAGCGTTCGGAGATCGCCTCCCGCTGGACGGTGTCCTGCCCGCAGTGTGAGAGCACCGAGGTGGACATCGTTCGAGGCAACGAATTCCTGGTCACCTCACTGGACGTGACATGACCTGCGGAGCGAAAGGTGGTCGGCATGGGTAGGTTTCATCGTCACGACGACGGCACCGTACACAGCCACGAGCATCTTTCCCATGACGACGGCGACCATGACCATGACCATGACCATGACCACGGCGACCACAGCGGTTATGTCACCGGCTCGCAGCGGGTCGAGGTACTCGAACACATCTTCGCCGAGAACGACACCCGCGCCGACATCAACCGGACGGCCTTCGAGAGCAACGGAATCCGGGCGCTCAACCTGATGAGCTCACCGGGTTCAGGCAAGACGACGGTACTGGCCGCCACCCTCGACGAACTGGCGGACGACCTCGCTGTCGGTGTGATCGAGGGCGACATCGCCACCGACCTCGACGCCGCCAAGCTCGGCGGCCGCGGCGCACAGATATCGCTGCTCAACACCAACAACGGTTTCGGTGGCGAATGTCACCTGGATGCCCCGATGGTCAACCGCGCGCTACAGGGCCTGGACCTGCGCCTGCTGGACCTGGTGATCATCGAGAACGTCGGCAATCTGGTGTGCCCCGCGGAGTTCGACGTCGGCGAGCACGCCAAAGCGATGGTGTACTCCGTGACCGAAGGCGAGGACAAACCGCTGAAATACCCGGTCATGTTCCGGTCCGTCGACATCGTGCTGCTGAACAAGATAGACCTGGTGCCCCACCTGGATGCCGATGTCGACACCTACGTCTCGCGGGTTCGCGAGGTCAATCCGACGGCGACGATCCTTCCGGTGAGTGCCCGCACCGGCGAGGGCATGGCGGCCTGGTTCGAGTGGATTCGGCGCTTCGCGTCCGCAACGACCACCGCGCTCTGAGCCGGCCGCGTCGGCGCTCTCAACGCACGGCGAGTTCCAGAGACGAATGCCGCCGCGCCAGAACACTGGGCAACCACGGACCGACGTCGACGGTATCGATCCACGTCGTGCGCTCGAGCATCAAACGCAGGACGGTGGTGGCTTCCAGCCGCGCCAGCGGCGCCCCGAGACAAAAATGGGCACCCCGGCCAAACGACAGATGTGCCTTGCTGTTCGGCCGGTCGAGCCGGAATTCGTCGGGTGCCTCGAAGTGCTCCGGATCCCGGTTGGCCGCGCCCCACAGCAACAGGACCCGGGAGTCGGCAGGCAGTCGGACGCCGCAGAGATCGGTGTCCCGCAACACGTGACGGTAGTGGGCCCGAAACGGCGGTTCCAGCCGCAAGGTCTCTTCGATGAAGCCACCCAACAGTTCGGGACTGTTGCGAAGCTGCTCCTGGAGCTCAGAATGCCCGGCCAACACCGACACCGCCGTCCCGAGTAGTGACGCGGTGGATTCGCCACCGGCACTGAACAGTGATACCAGGATGAGCTGTGCGGTGAACTCACTGAGCCGACCGCCGCGACAGGCCCTGGCCAACTCACCGATCAGGTCATCGCGCGGGTCGGCGATGGCCCGCCCGAGGTGATCGGCGATGTAGCCGGACAGTTCGGCGATCGCCGTCATCGAGGCGGCAAGTTCGTCTGCTGACATCAGACCGTCGAGCAGCTGAGTTGTCGCGCACCCCCAGTGCGCCAAACGCTCGGTGTCGACATCGGGCACCCCGATGAGGCGAGCCACGATCATCATGGGCAATCGGTTGGCCACCGTGTCCATCCAGTCGATGCGACCGTCGACAACGCCTGCCGCCCACTGCTGTTCGAAGACGTCCTGAATCAACGGAGCCAGGGCGGCAACACCTTTGGCCGAGAACTGCGAGAGCACCAGCTTGCGGTGGACAGCATGCACCGGGTCGTCCGCGGTGACCAGGATGTGGGTGGCGCCCCCGACGCCGTCCATGGGAAACGGCACCACCCCGCCGTCGGTGGTGTAGGTCATCGTCGCGGTGAGGTTCGACGAGAAGTCCTGTGGGCGCGCGGCGACATCGGTGATCGCGGGCCACGAGCAGGCAAGATAGAAGCCCGAGTCACCGACCTGATGGACCGGCCCTGCGGAGCGCAACTTCGCATACAGCGGGTAGGGATCCTGGATGGCTTCCGCGCTGAAGAACTCTGCCGGGTCCACCGGACACGCGATCACGCGATGGGCCCGAGCAGGCCGGGATCGAACGTTGCCCGGGCCGAAACCGACACTGCTGCAGCCGAAACCACCAAGGCGGCGTCGTCCTCGTATCCTTTGGGAAAGACGATCTCAGCGCTGTCAGGGTCTTCGCGGTGCGCCATCAGCCAATCGTAGAGCAGCCAGTCCACCGCACAGCTCACCGTCAACGGATCGGCATCCGGCGACCGTGCCGCCGCGACCACCGCCTGCAATGCGTCGCGATGCTCCTTGCGTGCGGCATCCTTGTTGACCCCGGAGCTGTCGAAGAACAGCATCGCAAGAGTGAGCGGAAAGCGCTGGCCCGCTTCGGTGCGGACCACCCAACGGCCGCCCTTCCACGGCGTCTCGGGATCGACGTAATGGAACTCGCCGAAGCCGCCGATGACCCCGATGGACGGATCGTCGAGTTCGCCATCGAAAGGCGCGGGCCCGAGCAGGTCCAGCGGAAGGCGTGCCCGGATCGAGAACAAGGCGGCCGTGCCGACGATCTTTCCGGCCCGCAGATCAACGCCGACGCCGGTCATCTCCTGTGCCGTCGCGAATTCGAGGCACAGCCGGTCGAGGGTTCGGTACAGCTCGACAAGGCCGTCACGTTCGTCGGCACCGGCGGGTGGGCGCCCGCCGCCCAAGATCTCACCGAAGCGGCCCGCGGCGATGATCAGCGCATCGTCGAGCGCCTCGAGGTGGGTGGCCAGCAACCGGTCGGGTTCGTCGTCGACGGTGACCAGGGCCTGCAATGACGTCGGAGTGCCTGTCGGTGTCGACCAGAAGAACCCGATCTGGTCGTCTCCCTGGATGATTCGTGGTCTCAAGGCCGCCGCCAGATCATCACCCGGTTGTTCCCGGAGTCGGCGACGGCCAGCGTGTCCCCGCGCAGCGACAAGCCGTAGGGCCAGCAGAGTGTGTCGCGCTGCACCGAGGTCCACCGATTCTCGCCGTTGGAGCCGAAATCCGGTTGAGCGAGCACGTGATCGGCGCCGCGTCCATCAGCAGGCATGCCGTCCCACAACAGAATCCGGTTGTTGGCGGTATCAGCCACGGCCAGCCGCTCGCCGTCGAGGCACGCCGTATAGGGGAAGCGCAGCCGATCCGACGTGTGCGGTCCATAGGGCCATTCGAGCGCGCTGGTGAAATCCGGCTGGCCGAGCACGGAATCGGCGTCCCGGTCGGCCTGCGGCGGAGGTGACCACCCCAGCAACCGGTGATCGCCGGCATCGGCGACCACCAGCAGGTCCTCGCGACCGGTGATGTCATGGGGCCAACGGAATGAGGCCGGGCCGACGGGGCCACCGCGGTTCTCCTCCCGCGTGGCCGCGTCGGGCTGGCCCAGCACGACATCGGCGGGCTGATCGGGTTCGGGTATCCCGTTGCGCCATCCGAGAACCCGGCGATTGCCGGTGTCGGCAACCCAGAACGCGGAGCCGACCATGCCGATGCCGAACGGCCAGTACAGGGTCGACGCCGAACATTCACCGCCGCGGTTCTCCGCCACCGAGGCGGCGTCGGGCTGGCCGAGCACGAGGTCGGGTGCCACGTCAGGTGTCTGCGGCACGGTGTTCCACACCAGGATCCGGTGATGCCAGGCATCGGCGACGACGAGCCGGCCGTCGTGCACCAGAACACCGGTCGGCAGATTCATTCCGCGTTCCGGACCGCGGCCGCCGGCCGCGCGGCCCTCCGACTCACCGTCCGGTTGGCCGAGCACGACATCGGCGGGTTGCTCGTCGTCCTCGGGTATTCCATGCCAGATCAGGACGCGATGGTTTCCCGAATCGGCCACCACCAGGTGCCGGTCGCCGAGGAAGACGCCGCGTGGTGAATACATCCAGGACAAGGACGGTTTCGCCGGTGGAAGTGCCAGCCCGCCCGGCGCGGGTGCGCCCAGCCACAGCGCAGGCGACCAGCCCCCGCTGCGATCGACGTCGGGTGTCACGTCGACGCGGGTGCCCAATCCGCTCACGTTGTGCCGGACGGTGTAGCGGCTCATCCGCCGACGCGCACCCAGACGACACCGTCGTCCACACGCAACGGCAGCTGTTCCAGCTGGGCGCCGGGGGCGCTGAGACACTCCCCCGACGTCGCGTCATAACAGAAGCCGTGCCACGGACAGGTCAGCGTGTTGCTGCCCAGGTCGAGTATTGCGTTGTCCAGCGGAAGTGCTTCGTGCGCACACTCATTGCGGTAGGCCGACAGTCGCAGGCCCGCATTGACCACGATCACGTCGGCGCGCTCACCGTTGGCCGCGGTCACGCTCAGCGGCGACAGATCGTCGACGGCCAGATCAGCGGCCGGGCCCACCTCGACCCAGCCCTCACCGGCAGGGTCACGCCCGATCCGCAGCGCCTCGACCGGAATCAGTGTCGGTGTCGGCTCATTCGGCAACACCTCCACCGCCGAGATCGCCGGGACACCCTGCACCAGAGCCTCTTCGACCAGGGTGCGCAGCGTCACCGCCGACATGGAACAGCCGTTGCACGCGCCCTCCAGGCGGACGTACGCCGTGCCCTCGTCGACCCGAACCAAGGCCACGTCGCCGCCATGGCTGTGCAGTTGCGGACGCACCGAGGCCAGTACCTGGTTGGCGTGGGTGACCGGATCAGGGCGCACGATCCCATGCAATGACAGCAACAGATGCACGGTCGGATCGTCCACCAAGTCGAACAACACGTCCCGCGCCGGGTCGTCGGACCGCATCCGGCGCACCATGGTCACCAGCCCGGCACGATGGATCTGCTCGATCGCCGCCTTGAGCTCCTCGGCAACCGCGCGCGCCGAGGGATCCAGGCCACCCAGCGCGGCGACCGCGTCGTCGACACGTTTGGCGAGATCTTCGAAAGTCGGCTCGGTGACCGGCCGTTCAGTGGTCGTCGACATCGCTGCCGTCCGTTCTGCCCAGTGTGACCTGTCGGGCGATCTCGTCGAGTACGCCGCGCACCGCACGCACCGAGTCGCCGTCGCCGAGCTCCTCGAACAGGAACCGGGCTTCGTACAGTTTGGCTTTGGCCTGGTCGAAGGAACCGAGATGCGCCAACACGTTGCCCTGATTGGCCAGGACCCTGGCCCGGCCCAGCGGATCGCTGTCCCGGCTGCGCGCGTCGAGGACCGCTTCGTACAGTTCGACGGCCTCGACCAGGTTGTCGGCCTGGTGCTTGGACGGGGTGTACACCAGCGAGTTCGCCAGATTGAGCTGCACGCTGGCCCACTGCTCGGGGTAGTCCTCGCGGGTGTACACCTTGAGCGCCGAGCGCAGCGACTGCGCCGCGATTCCCAATCGCAGCTGGCCGGAGGCCTCCGTCATCGGCATGGTGAGGTAGGCGGTCGCCAGGTTGGCGTGCGCCGACGCCCACAGCAACGGGGCCTCTTCGCGCAGTACCAGCTGCAGTGCCGAATGATAGTGCGGCACAACAGCTGCCAACAGCTCGGGCCGCTCCGGCGCCTGTTCGTGCAACAGCCCCGCCAGGTTCAGGTGCAGTTCGGCCCGTGCGACGCGCAGACCGTCAGCGCCCTCGAGACCTTTCAGCGCCGTTTCGAAACGCCGGACGGCATCAGGATGGCCGCCGTGAGCGGCGATCGACGCTGCCGCACCGAGCAGCACCCCGTACAGCGGCTTGGACACCGCTGCCGCCTCGTCGGCTGCCTGGTCGAGCAACGCGGTGGCCCGGGCCGCGTCGCCGTCATTGAACGCGCTACTGGCCTGGGTCGACAACACCAGGGCCGCGAGCTCGGCGCCGGCCGAGCCCAACTCCGGCGCGACGTCCGAGCGGCCCACAGCGAACAGCACGACATCGACGAGAACTCCGAAATCGCCCAACAACGAGCGCAATTCCGCGGGGTCGTCACCATCCGGGTCCATCACGAAACGGTTGTATCGGCTGACCGGATCGTCCCCGTTCAGCGCCTCCAGCGCGCCGTCACGGTCACCGGCCAGTGCCAGCTGGTGTGCCCGCAGCGCCGCGGGCCACTGCGGTACGTTGCCTGCGAGCAGTGCGGTGCGGGCGTCCTCGGTGTCAGCGGATGCCGGAATCAGCATGTATCCCAGCGGGAGTGGGAAAGCTCCGAGCGGTTGCGGTCGCACCGCAAGGATGTCGGTGTCCACCGGTTCGGTGTTGGCAAGGGCGGTCACTGCTCGTCTCCCGTCATCCGTGGATGGGCCCGCGGATATCGCGCTCGGCGGCGCGTTTGATCAGTCGGGCCGACAGTTCGGCGCGAGCCTTGGTGTGATGGGTGTCGATCCGCTTGCGCACCACCCCGTCGGCGAAGACGACGACGATGTCGACCGCCCACCGGCCCCGTTCCTCCACGACGACGGTCTGCACATCCACAGCCTCGTCGGAGGAGCTTCCTTTGCGGACGGCGGTCTTCGGCCGGGGCTCGTCACACATCACGATCACCGCGCCGACTCCAGCGGAATCCGCAACGCCTGTTGGGCATCGTCCCAGAATGCCCGATGAACGCCGGTGACGAGGTGATCCGACAGCACTTCACGGATCAGCAGGGACCGGTCGCCCGCGGGGTTGCGCTGTTTGAGTAGCAACCCGCCGCTGCGAGGCCCGCGCAGCGGGAACAACCAGAGATCGTCGCCGCGCACCATCGCCGCGACGGTATCGGAGGGAAATCGGCTGGCCGCCAACGCCGCATCGAGGCGCAGATATCCGTCGTCGGTGAACTGCACCGAGATGTCGTCGTCCCCCGGAGGTCGCAACGGCCCCAGAAAATCCCGCTCGAGAACGTCGATCACCTGCTCCATCGCGGCCTGCACCGGCTCGGAAAGGTCAGCGCCCAGCTCGACGCCACCCGCCTCGATCAAGAACACCGTGATATCGCTGGGGCAGGCATCGGCCAGCGCCCAGTGTGCGAAGGCGATGGCGTGATCCCACCGGAACGAGTGGGTGTGCAAGCCCTGCAGGGGCGGCAGGTCGGCCAGCTCCTCGCCGGGGACGCGGTAGATGGTCCCTGGCGTTGCGCCGGTCGCCGAGGCATCGACGATGACGACCCGCTCGGCGCCGCGCATCTGGAACGCGACATCCATGCCCGCGGTGCCGCCGTCGACCAGGCGAGCGCCCGCGGGCACGCCCCGCTCCCAGAGATGCCGGACCAGAACCGGTCCGACCCCGTCGTCGCCACGCAGCAGGTTGCCGCAGCCCACCACCAGAACCGCACACCCAGGCGGCCCGATATCGAGCGAGGGGTTGCTGATATCGGAACCGCCTGGGTTGCTGTGGGAGTCGTGTGCCCCAGGCTCGACCGCCGGGATCACACCATTCCGTTGATGACGAACTTCGAGAGCTCCTTGCCTGTCTTGCCGTCGTAGGCGTGCACGGTGCACACCAGGCAGGAGTCGAAGCTGCGTGCCACATGTCCGAGCTCGACCGGATCGTCGGGATCGACGATCGGTGAACCCACCAACGCCTTCTCGATGGGACCAAGGACCTCGTTGCCGTCTCGTGGCCCGATGTTCCACGCTGTCGGGGTGACGACCTGGTAGTTCTTGATCTTGTTGTCTTCCAGCACGATCCAGTCGCTGAGCGATCCGCGGGCCGCCTCGGTGGAGCCGAAGCCCTTGCCCTCGGCGTATTCGACGGGCTTGGTGTAGAAGCTCTCCTTCAGGTCCAGCTGGTCGAGCCAGGACTTCACCCACTTGTAGTACTTGGGCGCCTCATGCATGCGGGCGAGCTGGCGCACCAACACACTGGGGCCGATCTTGCTGTAGATGTCACCGAAGAGCGGATCGTTGTCCTGATGCGGTCCGGCGTTCGGGCCTGCTGCGGCCATCCGGCGGGCCAGCGGCCCCGCCTCCAACGGAATCGTGCCCAGGTCTCCGACGGCATAGCGCGGCGACTTGGCCCAGCTGTACTTGCCCTGCTTCCTGCCCTCTTCGGGGTCGACCGGGATGGTCTCCCCGTCGAACGGGTGCAGCGGCGTGCTGCCCTCGTAGAACGAATGGGCAACATCCTCGCGAACGTTGGCCTGATCGAACTCGTACCACTGGCCTTTGGCGTAGATCCCGCCCCGGCCGATCAGCGCCGCGTTGCGGCCGTCGATGGTGGGGTTCTCGTACAGCGTCGGATCGAAGTAGGTACCGGTGGCGATGTAGTTGCCCACACCCTGGCCGTACTTGTCCAAGCCGATGTCGAGGGCGTAGCGGATGAAAAAGCCGCAGTCGCTGTTGTACTGGGACTCGTTCTCGTCGACCCAGGCCAGAACGTCGTCCCAGGTTTTGTTCTCCAGCCAGCGGTCGATGCTGCAGCCCAGCCATTGGCCTTCGAGCCAGTTGTCTTTCCAGTGCTCCAAGATCGCGATCGAACGGGTCACGTCCGACAGGGTGGGCGCACACATGACGCCGCCGGGCACCATGAAGCTCGAATGCGGCCACTGCCCACCGAAGATCGCATATACCTCGACCGGCTTGTTCGAAAGCACCACTCCGGGTTGGTAACTGGTACCGACGTAGGGCGCGAAGCGGCGAACCGCCTCGTCATACATCTTGGATTTGGCGTAGTTTTTGTTGGTGAGATCGATCGCGAACAGCGCATAGAAGTAGCGGGGAATCGACTGCAGCGTTTCGCATGCCTGCGCGATGTTGCGGATCAGCGTCGCGTTCGCCGGCATGTGGGTGCGCCACGCGGTGTCCAGGGCGTAGGCCGACTTGTACAGATGGCTGCCGCCGCAGATCCCGCAGATGCGGGGGCACACGACGAGACCGGATTGCGGGTCCTTGCCCCGCAAGATGATCTCGAAGCCGCGGAACATCGCGGCCTCCGTCCACGCCGACGTCACGACGCCGTCGTCGATCGTGACCCGGACATCGAGGTCACCCTCGACACGGCCCAGTGGGCTGACGTAAAGGTCGAGCGCGGTCATGAGATGGTCCTCCAAGAGGTGAGAGCTGAACCAGGGCTGGCGGTTTCGGTGGGCCTAGACGACGAACATGTCCTCTTTGGACCACTGCGGCGCGGCGATACGGGCGGCCGCAGCATGCGCCATGTACGTCAGGTGATCGGATCCCTCCGGCACTTCCTTGGGGATCACCCCGCCGACCTTCTGGGTCTTGAACAGCGTTCCGGGCGCCAGATCGAAGTGCGGGAACTCTGGCTCTGTGCAGCCCAGGCACGGCATGCCGGCGCGGGTCTTGGACGACTGCCGGTTCCACAGGATGCGGTTGCACGGCGAGTGCGTCATCGGTCCGCGGCAGCCGAACTCGTAGAACAGGCAGCCTGTTCGAGTGCCTTCACCGAAGGACATCGTCGACTGTTTGTACTCGAAGAATTGCACACGGGTGCAGCCGGTTTGGGTGAACGTCTTGAAGAATGTCTCGGGCCGGTGCAGCTCGTCGAGGGCGATGTCACCGGCGCGTCCGGTGGCGAGCGCCACGATGATCTGGGTGATCCAGTCGGGATGCGCGGGGCAGCCCGGAATGTTGATGACGGGAAGTCCCATCTTCGAGCGGAAGTCGGGCCCCAGGAAACCGCCCTTGTCCCGCTTGTGGAACTGAAGACCGGTCGAGGCCGACGGGTTGGGCTCCATCGCGGGGATGCCGCCCCAGCAGGCGCAGTCGCCGATCGCCACGACGATCTGAGCGGCGCCGGCCAGGTCGGTGACCCAGTCCTTCATCGGCCGGTCGGCGAACATGTCCATCCGCCCGGTGCCGTTGGGAGCTTCGATGACGGTGCCCTCGAAGACGAAGATGTCCAGGGGCCGTTCACCTTTGGCGCAGTCCCAAAACACCTTCTGGGCGTTCTTGCCGAGTTCCAGACCGAGCGACGGGTGCCAGATCAGATCAAGGCCGAAGTCGACGATCAGGTCGACGACGTTGGGTTCCTCCGCGTTGAGGAAAGACATCGTGTTGCCACTACACGCACCTCCCTGAAACCACAGAACAGAAGCCATTCGAACTCCTCTCAGAGAGCGGCCCGGAGGCCAGGCCGGTAGTGACCGATGGTCAAGCGCACGAGCGAGATACAGGCGGCCACTACCGGTTCACCCGGCGGCCGAAGGATGTGGCGACGGCGATGAGGAAGCCGAGACCGCGGGCGAAGTCGGGGTCTTTGGTGGCCTTCCACAGCCCGTAGACGCCCTTGGGGGGATTCGCCGCACCGGCCTTACCGTCGCCGAGGGCATCGCCGATGGAGGCCAGCACCGCAGCGGTTTCCGGATCGGTCAGCCCGGAGGACAGCACGGTGGTCAGCGCGGGTGCGGCGGTCACGACCGAGCCCGACAGCAACGCCAGACTGGTGGCGAGGCTCTGCAGGTCGACGCTCTTGAGCGCATCAGCACCGGGGACCACCGCCGCCGCCGAGGCGCCGCGCAACTCCGCGACCGCGGCCGACACCGAGTCGGTGATGGTGTCGCCGCGACTGAGGAAGCCATCGAGACCGCCGAGCAGGACTGCCAGCACATCGGCGTGGTCGAGCAGGGTGTTGAGCGCGGCCGCGACATGGGGGTCGTCGAGTCGATCGCGGAGGGTGTCCGCTGGGGTGACTGACACCGCCTGCCCGTTAGCTGTCATGCGCACCTCCCAGCAGTTTGGCCTGAACCGAAGGTAGCCGTCCGGAGCGTGGCTGCCTATCGCTTTCGCGCAATGACTGTCAGAATTACGAACAATTACCCGCGCTCAAGCGCGACCGATGTTTGAGAGGCTGGCGGATCGATTGCGATGGAAACTAGCGGCGGCCCTTGCGCCGCGGCGCGTTCACCCGGGTAGGCGCTGATGTCACGGCTCACCCGACTCGGCTATATCGACGTCCGGCGCACCAGCAATCCGGTCCGGCGCAAGGTGCGTTCCCGCGGCGTTCCCCCGGCGCTGGCCGACAACGAGATCTTCTACACCGAAGACGTCAAAGCCGCGTCGAGGCTGATCGCCAAAACCCTGGGCCCGCTTCGCCTCACCGTCGCAGGCGACGACGCGACCGGTTTCGCGGCGACCATGCACGGCGTCCGGCTGCGCAACGTCAGCCTGCTCTACCTCGACCTGCACGTCGCAGCGACTGTCGAGATTCCGATGGTCGGCCCGCACTACGCGGTCCACATGCCGATGAACGGCCGAGCGCTGGTCGAGCACCGCGCCCACTCCTTCGAAGCCAACACCATCCGCTCCGTGGTGAGCAGCCCCGGTGCGTCGCTGCGGATGGCCTTCGACCACGACTCGCCACAGCTGATCATCCGGATCGAGGAGCGAGCGCTGGACGCTCATCTGACCCGGTTGCTCGGTCGCGCGCTGGACCGCCCGCTGGTGTTCGATCCGGAGTTCGACATGGCCACCGAAGCCGCCATGCGATGGCACGCCGCTGTGCAGCTGATCCACACCGAGGTGTTCCACGAGGGTTCACTGATCCAGCGCGGGCAGGGCATCGGGGCGGTCGAGGACTTCGTGATCAGCAGCCTGCTGCATCTGCAACCGTCGAACTATCACGCGGAATTCTTGGCGCCGGCCCAGCCCGACCAGCGCCGCGCCGTCGTGCAGAACGCCATGAGCTACATCGAGGACCACCTCGCGGAGCGGATCACCATGGAGTCGGTGGCCAAGGCCGTGCACATGAGCGTCCGGTCGATTCAGCAGGGGTTCCGCGAGGAGCTGGGGATGACACCGATGACCTACGTGCGGGAACGCCGCCTGGAACGGGTGCACGAGGAACTGACCGACGCCATCCCCGCCGACGGCGTTACGGTGACGCAGGTGGCGGAGCGGTGGGGCTTCAACCACCTCGGCAGTTTCGCCGTCGAATACCGAAAGCGTTGGGGCGAAGCCCCTTCGGGCACGCTTCGCCGCTGACTTCAGCCCTCGACGGGGATGCTCACCGTGACGGTGGTCCCAACCCCGGGGCGCGACCTGACGGTCAGGGTGCCGCCGACCAGCTCGGCACGCTCAGCCATCGAGAGCATGCCGTAACCAGCTGACGACGAAACCGGTCCGGTCTCGAATCCCACCCCGTTGTCGACCACCTCGAGTCGGGCCACCCCGTCGCGCACCGTGAAGGTGACGGTGGCGACCAACGCACGAGAATGCTTGACGACGTTCTGAAAACACTCCTGCGCAATGCGATACAGCGCAACCTCGATGTGCTCGGGCAGCCGCTCGTCGGCCAGGTGCAGGTCCAGGTCGACCTCGGGGATCGACGTGGCGAGGCTGGCCAGGCCCCCCAACAGACCCAGATCGTCCAGGACCGGCGGCCGCAGCCCGCCGATCGCCGACCGGGCCTCGGCCAGCGTGAGATCGACCAGATCCCTGGCCTTTTCCAGCTGCTCGGCGGCCGCCGGCTGATCCAGGTCGTCAACCGCACGGGCCGCCGCGTCCAGCCGGTAGGTCAGTCCGACCAGACGCTGCGAGATGCCGTCGTGAATGTCGCCGGCCAGCCGGCGGCGTTCGCTCTCCTGAGCGGCGATCACCTGCTCGGCGAAATTCTCGTGCGCGCGTTCCCGTGCCGACAGCTGACGGTGCAGTCGGGCCTGGTGCAGCGCGCCGGCGATCAGCCGGCCGATGACGAGGAGCAACTCGATGTCGCGCGCGGTGAAATCACGCCGCTCGATGGTGTGCACGTTGAGCACCCCCACCAGACCGCCGGGCTCGGTTTCCATCGGAACCGACGCCATCGAGGCAAAGTCCTTGCCGCGCAACGCCGCAATCGGGACGTAACGCGGATCGGCTTCCTTGTCGCTGACGATCACCACAGGTTCCCGATGGCTGGCGACCCACCCGGAGACGCCCGATCCCAGCGGCATCCGGATGCGGCCGACCTGCTCGTCGAACGGCGGGGTGGCACCGGCCAGCGTCAGCGACTGGTCGGTGTCGTCCAGGACATGCACGAAGCAGACATCGGATGCGGTCGCCGCGGTGATCATCCGAGCCACCGCTGCAGCCATCGGTTCCACCTCGGGCCCGCTCGACGTCGCGGCGATGATGTCCAGCAGCAGAGCGACCTCCCGGTCGGCGTCGACCAGACCGTGTACGGCGTGCGGGCTGACGCCGCCGGAGCGACTGCTCATCGAAAAATGCCTTCCCGCAAGGCTGTTGCCGCCGCGCTGGTGCGGTCACTGACTCCCAGCTTGCGATAAATGGAGCTGAGGTGGGTCTTGACGGTCTCCTCGCCGATCACCAGCTTGCCTGCGATCCCCCGATTCGACAGCCCGGTCACCACCAGCGACAGGATCTCGCTCTCGCGCTGGGTGAGGCCGTGCCGGGCGCCCGGCCAGAACTGGTCACTCTGCAGCCGCGCCGCGGTCTCCGCTGCCCGCGCGGCCAGCCCGGCATCGATCGCGGTCGAGCCCGCGTGCACACCTTCCAGCTGGCGTACCAGCTCATCGCTGCTGATGCCCTTGAGCAGATAGCCCGATGCACCGACCCGCATGGCTTGGAAAAGGTACTGCTCGTCGTCGTAGACCGAGAGCAGGATGACCTTGCGCTGGGGATCGCGCTTACGGATCTCCCGGCACAGGTCCAGACCGCTGGCACCCTGCATCCGCACGTCGCACAACACGATGTCGGGCTGGAGGTCGACAATGACGGCCATGGCCTTCTCGGCCCCTACTGCCTCGCCCACCACCTCGACACGATCGCCGAACGGCGCGAGCATCGCCTTGAGGCCCTCGATGACCATTTCGTGGTCGTCGACCAGCACCACCCGCACCGTCATGGACAACACCGTAGTGCCGCAACCACGCCCACCGGACCGCAATGCCGTTCGACACCTGTCAATTCCCTAGAAAGGCCACTGCTGCAGGTGATTTCGGCCGGAATTTGCCGAAGAGGCCGGAGGTGTCACTGCGGTGACACGGGTGAGGGGTTCCCCCGCCTCTCCCCTGAACGGGGGATGCTGCGCACCACACGGCGCGCGATACTTCCCCCGTGGCCACGATGCTTTTGGACACGATCAGCCGGAATCGATCCTTCTGGTGGGATCGGGCGCGGTGCGCGCATGACGACGCGCCGGCACTCGAGGCGGTCATTTTCGACTTCGACGCGCCATTGGCGGCCACCGAACGCGATGCGCACATGTTCCGCGAGTTGATCTGGAGCCTGCACTGCGGCGACATCCGGGTCGCCGTCACCGCGGCGGGTCCCCGCGACTGGGTCGAACCATTGGTCCGCGAGCTCATCGGAGACGGCGTGGTCGAGGTGCTGATCACCGGTGACGACGTCGTTCGGCCCAAGCCCGACCCGGAGGTGTATCACCGGGCGCTGTGCGAACTCGGGGTCGGCCCCGAGTCCGCGATGGCCGTCGAGCATTCCCCGGCCGGGTTCCACACCGCGCGCTCGGCAGGACTGGCGACGATCGTCGTCACCACCCTGGGTATCCGCAACCGGGACTTCGCCGGGGCGGCCGCCGTCCTGGACCGCTACGACGGCGACGAACCCCTGTCGGCGAGCCGATGTCGGCGACTGCACGAACAGTGGTGGATCAACCGCAGCCGGCTCAGCGCCTAACTAGGTCTGGCCGCACGCGGCCATGACCAATTCACGAACCCGCGCCGCATCGGCCTGCCCCTTGGTGGCTTTCATCACCGCACCGACGATCGCACCGGCCGCCTGAACCTTGCCGCCGCGGATCTTCTCGGCGATATCGGGATTGGCGGCCAGCGCCTCGTCCACGGCGGTCTGAATGAGCGAGTCGTCGCGGACCAGTGCCAAACCCCGGTCGGTCATCACCTGCTCGGGCTCGCCCTCGCCGGCCAGCACACCCTCGATGACCTGGCGCGCCAGCTTGTTCGACAGCTTGCCCTCATCGACCAGCGCGATGACCTTCGCCACCTGAGCCGGCGTGATCGGCAGAGCCGCAAGCTCGACGCCTACCTCATTGGCTTTCTGCACCAAGAAGTTTCCCCACCAAGCCCGGGCCTGCTCACTGCTGGCGCCCGCCTCGACCGTCGCACTCACCAGCTCGACCGCACCCGCGTTCACCAGGTCGCGCATCACCTCATCGGAGATGCCCCAGTCGTCCTGAATTCGCTTGCGCGACAACCACGGAAGCTCCGGGATGGTGGCCCGCAACCGCTGGATCAGTTCCTCGCTCGGAGCCACGGGTTCAAGGTCGGGCTCCGGAAAGTACCGGTAGTCCTCGGCGGTCTCCTTGTCGCGACCGGGCGAGGTGTGGCCCGCCTCGTCGAAGTGCCGGGTCTCTTGATGAATCCTGCCGCCCTCGACGAGAATCGCTGCCTGGCGGCGCATTTCGTAGCGGACCGCCACCTCGACACTCTTGAGCGAGTTGACGTTCTTGGTCTCGGTTCGGGTGCCGAACTCTTCCTGGCCGATCGGGCGAAGCGACACGTTGGCGTCGCACCGCAGCGAACCCTGATCCATCCGCACATCGGAGACACCCAGTCCGCGCAGCAGATCCCGCAGCGCGGTCACGTAGGCGCGGGCGACCTCGGGGGCCCGCTCACCGGTGCCCTCGATCGGCTTGGTGACGATCTCGATCAACGGAACCCCGGCGCGGTTGACATCCAGCAGCGACGTGGTCGCGCCGTGGATGCGGCCGGTATCGCCGCCGACGTGGGTGAGCTTGCCGGTGTCCTCCTCCATGTGCGCCCGCTCGATCGCGACGCGGAAGGTGCTGCCGTCGTCCAGCGGCACGTCAAGGTAGCCGTCGAAGGCGATCGGCTCGTCGTACTGCGAGATCTGGTAGTTCTTCGGCTGGTCGGGATAGAAGTAGTTCTTGCGCGCGAAGCGCGACCACGGCGCGATGTCGCAGTTCAGCGCGAGACCGATCCGGATGGCCGACTCGACGGCCGCCTCGTTGAGCACCGGCAACGCACCGGGCATGCCGAGGCAGACCGGGCACACCTGGGTGTTGGGCTCGGCACCGAATGTCGTCGCGCAGGGGCAGAACATCTTGGTGGCCGTGGACAGCTCGACGTGCACCTCGAGCCCGAGCACCGGGTCGAAGCGGGCGATGACGTCGTCGTAGTCGAGCAGTTCAGCCTGCGCAGCAGCAGTCATGACTCGATCCTAGTGGGTCGCTTTTCCCCGCCGAGCAGACACAAACTCGGGCTTCGGGAGCCGAAAAAGGCCAAGTTTCTGTCTGCTCGCGGGGAAAAGTCTCAGCCGAAGAAGGCGGCCGCGTCGTCGTAGCGGCTCTGCGGCACCAGCTTGAGTTGGCGCACCGCGTCCGCCAACGGCACCCGGCCGATGTCCTGCCCGCGTAGCGACACCATCATTCCGTACTCACCGGCGTGCGCGGCGTCGGCGGCGTTGACGCCGAACCGGGTGGCCAGCACCCGGTCATAGGCCGTCGGCGTGCCGCCGCGCTGGACGTGCCCGAGCACAGTGACCCGCACTTCCTTCTTGATCCGCTTCTCCACTTCCATGGCCAGTTGCTGGGCCACGCCGGTGAAACGTTCGTGTCCGAATTCGTCGGTGCCGCCCTGGCGCAGTTGCATCGACCCCTCGGCGGGCTTGGCCCCTTCGGCGACCACGATGATGAAGCTGGACTCGCCGCGCTGGAAGCGTTTCTTGACCAGCCGGCACACCTCTTCGACATCGAAAGGCTGCTCGGGGATCAGGGTCATGTGCGCGCCCGAGGACAACCCGGCGTTCAGCGCGATCCAGCCCGCGTGCCGGCCCATCACCTCGACCAGCATCACCCGCTGATGCGACTCCGCGGTGCTGTGCAGCCGGTCGATCGCCTCGGTGGCGATCTGCAGCGCGGTGTCGTGGCCAAATGTGACGTCGGTGCAGTCGATGTCGTTGTCGATGGTCTTGGGCACGCCGACGACGGGCACACCCTCCTCGGACAGCCAGTGCGCGGCGGTGAGGGTTCCCTCACCGCCGATCGGGATCAGCACGTCGATCCCGTTGTCTTCCAACGTCTGCTTGATGTCGTCCAGACCGGCGCGCAGCTTGTCGGGATTGGTACGGGCGGTGCCCAGCATGGTGCCGCCCTTGGCCAGCAACCGGTTGTTGCGGTCGTCGTTGTGCAGCTGGATCCGGCGGTCCTCGAGCAGGCCACGCCAGCCGTCCAGGAACCCGACCACCGAAGACCCGTAGCGGGCGTCGCAGGTCCGCACCACGGCCCGGATCACCGCGTTCAGGCCCGGACAGTCACCCCCACCGGTCAGCACTCCGATACGCATGGGACCTATCCTGCCCCGTCAGATCGCTGTTGGCAGCGAACCGCGGGCAGACTCATAGGCCGCACCTATGCGGTACAGCCGGTCGTCGGCCAGTGCCGGCGCCATGATCTGCAGGCCGACCGGCAGATTGTCGTCGGTCGACAGCCCCGACGGCACCGACATTCCGCAGTGCCCCGCCAGGTTCAATGGCAGCGTGCACAGGTCGAACAGATACATCGCCAGTGGGTCGTCGACCTTCTCCCCCAGCCGGAAGGCGGTGGTCGGGGTGGCCGGGGAGACCAGCACGTCCACCTTTTCGTAGGCGGCGTCGAGGTCACCGGCGATCAGGGTGCGCACCTTCTGCGCCTGGTTGTAGTAGGCGTCGTAATAACCCGCCGACAGCGCGTACGTGCCAATCATGATGCGGCGCTTGACTTCTGGGCCGAATCCGGCCGCCCGCGTCAGCGCCATCACCTCTTCGGCGCTGTGGCTGCCGTCGTCGCCGACCCGCAAGCCGTAACGCATGGCGTCGAAGCGGGCGAGGTTGCTCGACACCTCCGAAGGCAGGATCAGGTAGTAGGCGGACAGCGAGTAGTCCAGGTGCGGGCAGTCCACCTCGCTGACCTCGGCACCCAGCGCTTCGAGCTGCTCGACGGCGGCGTTGAACGAATCCAACACGCCCGGCTGGTACCCCTCACCGCTGCGCAGCTGCTTGACCACACCGATCCGGACGCCCGACAGGTCACCGGTGGCGCCGGCCTTCGCGGCCGCGACCACATCGGGCACCTGCGCGTCGACCGAAGTGGAGTCGCGCGGGTCGTGCCCGGCGATCACCGAATGCAGCAACGCGGTGTCGAGCACGGTGCGAGCGCACGGCCCGCCCTGATCCAATGACGACGCGCACGCCACCAGCCCGTAGCGCGACACCGTGCCGTAGGTGGGTTTGACCCCGACGGTCGCGGTCAATGCCGCCGGCTGGCGGATCGATCCGCCGGTATCGGAGCCGATCGCCAGCGGCGCCTGGAAGGCGGCCAACGCGGCCGCGCTGCCACCGCCCGACCCGCCCGGCGTCCGGTTGACGTCCCACGGATTGCGGGTCGGGCCGTAGGCCGAGTTCTCGGTGGAGCTGCCCATCGCGAACTCGTCCATGTTCGTCTTGCCGAGGATCGGGGTGCCCGCCGCACGCAGCCGGGCCGTCACCGTCGCGTCGTACGGCGAAGTCCAGCCTTCGAGGATCTTCGAG
This sequence comes from Mycolicibacterium rhodesiae, assembly GCF_002086695.1. GTDB lineage: Bacteria > Actinomycetota > Actinomycetes > Mycobacteriales > Mycobacteriaceae > Mycobacterium > Mycobacterium rhodesiae. The sequence continues at coordinate 209,442 of NZ_MVIH01000001.1, read as the reverse complement.
CCGCACGTCGTGGGCATGTCGACGGTGGTGAAGACGTCTTTGAGCGCCAGCGGCACACCGGCCAGCGGCGACGGCAGCGTCTCCCCGGCGGCGACGGCGGCGTCGACGCGGGCGGCACTGGCCAGCGCTTCATCGGCGGCGACGTGCAAGAAGGCGTGGTAGCGCTCGTCGGTGGCGGCAATCTGGTCCAGGCAGGCCTGGGTCACCTCGACCGACGAGACCTCTTTGGCTGCGATCTTCTCGCCCAGTGTGGCGGCGTCGAGCCGGATCAAGTCGCTCACTGGGGCTCCCCCAAAATCTGCGGGACCGCGAAGCGGCCCTCCTCTGCGGCCGGCGCCCCGGCGAGCGCTTCGGCCTGGGTCAGGCACGGCTGAACCACGTCGGGCCTGGTGACGTTGGTGTCTTTCAGGGGATTGTCGGTGGGCTTCACGTCTGCGGTGTCGACGGCCTGAATCTGGCTGACGTGCTCCAGGATGGCGTCGAGCTGGCCGGCGAAGCTCTCGAGTTCGTTGTCGGTCAGGGCCAGCCGGGCCAGCTTGGCGAGCCGGGCGACATCGTCGCGGGAGATCTGGGACACGGTGGTCAAGCCTAGGTGAAACCCTGGCCTCGCCGAGACTGCAGGTGCTGCACACGAACCTCGAGAGCTGTCGCCGGCAGCTGCACTCCGGGGGTGAGCGTGCCCGACCCTGCCGGAATGCTGAGTCCAGGCGGCTGTGAAACAGTGTCCGCGTGCCTTCGTATCTGCTGCGGGTCCAGCTGGCCGACCGGCCCGGTAGCCTCGGCTCGCTCGCCGTGGCGCTGGGCACCGTCGGCGCCGACATCCTGTCGCTCGACGTTGTGGAGCGGGGGCCCGGCTGGGCGATCGACGACCTGGTCGTCGAGCTGCCGCTCGGCGCCATGCCCGACATGCTGATCACGGCCGCCGAACAGATCAAGGGTGTCCGGGTCGACACCATCCGTCCGCACACCGGGCTGTTGGAGGCTCATCGCGAACTGGAGCTGATCGATCACATCGCGGCGGCCGGTAACCGGGCCGCCAAGCTGCAGGTGCTCGCCGACGAGGCGCCACGGGTGCTGCGGGTGGGCTTTTGCACCGTGGCGCGGATGTCGGAGTCGGGCCTGGAGCGCATCGTCGGCAGCTCTGGCGCGCCGGAGACCCCGGCGACCTCGGCACCGTGGCTGCCGCTGGCCCATGCCGAAGCCCTGGACGGTACCGCCGACTGGGTGCCGCAGGTGTGGCGAGACATGGACACCACGCTGGCCGCCGCGCCGCTGGGTGATCCCAACACGGCGGTGCTGCTGGGTCGTCCGGGCGGACCGCTGTTCCGGCCATCCGAGGTCGCCCGGCTGGGTTATCTGGCCGGGATCGTCGCGACGATTCTGCGCTGAGTCAGTCGTCGGCGTCGGCCGGCGGTGGTGGACCCTCGTCCAACAGCGTGCGGAAGCCCTCCTCATCGAGGATCGGCACACCCAGTTCGACGGCCTTGTCGTACTTCGATCCGGGCGAATCGCCTGCCACGACGTACGAGGTTTTCTTCGAGACCGAACCGACCGCCTTGCCGCCGCGGCTGATGATGGCCTCCTTGGCCTCGTCGCGGGAGAAATTCGGCAGCGAGCCGGTGACCACGATCGAAAGTCCTTGCAGCGTAGGGGTAATCGAGGTGTCGCGGATGTCTTCCATCCGCACCCCGGCCGCCCGCCATTTGTCGATGATCGCGCGATGCCAGTCGACGGCGAACCATTCGACCAGCGCCGCGGCGATCGTCGGGCCGACACCCTCGACGTCGGCGAGCTGCTCCTCGGTGGCGGCCATGATCGCGTCGAGGCTGCCGAACGCCACGGCCAGCGCCCGCGCGGCGGTCGGCCCGACGTGCCGGATGGACAACGCCACCAGGATCCGCCGCAACGGCCGGTCCTTGGCCTGCTGCAGGTTGACCAGGAACCTGGCCCCGTTGGCCGACAGCGTCCCGTCCTTGGTGGTGAAGAAATCCGACGTCAGCAGGTCGGCGCTGGTCAGACTGAACAGGTCACCCTCATCGGTGATGACCTTGGCGTTGAGCAACGCGGTGGCCGCCTCGTAGCCGAGCCCCTCGATGTCGAGCCCGCCGCGGCCGGCCAGGTGAAAGACCCGCTCCCGCAGTTGCGCGGGGCAGGACCGGGCGTTGGGGCAGCGGATGTCGACGTCGCCCTCCTTGGCCGGTGCCAGCGGGGTGCCGCATTCCGGGCAGTGGGTGGGCATCACGAACTCGCGCTCGGTGCCGTCGCGCAGGTCGACGACGGGTCCCAGTACCTCGGGGATGACGTCACCGGCTTTGCGGATCATCACGGTGTCACCGATCAGCACGCCCTTGCGCTTGACCTCCGAGCCGTTGTGCAGGGTGGCCATGCCGACGGTCGATCCGGCGATCTTGACCGGCGTCATCATCGCGAAGGGGGTGACGCGGCCCGTGCGACCGACGTTGACCTGGATGTCCAGCAGCTTGGTCTGGGCTTCTTCCGGCGGGTACTTGTAGGCGCACGCCCAGCGTGGCGCGCGGGAGGTGGCGCCGAGCCGACGCTGCTGAGCGAAGTCGTCGACTTTGACCACCACGCCGTCGATTTCGTGCTCGATCTCATGGCGACGCTCGCCCCAGTAGACGATCTTCTCTTCGACCGCGGCCAGCCCCGCCACCCGAGTGGTGTGATCGGAGACCGGCAGACCCCAGGCCTTCAGCGCGAAGTAGGTGTCATGGAGGGAGGATGGGGCATAGCCTGCGGAAAACTCCGTCCGGCCGAGGCCGTGACAGATCATTCGCAACCGCCGCCGCGCGGTGACAGCCGGATTCTTCTGCCGCAGCGAGCCGGCCGCGCTGTTGCGCGGATTGGCGAACGGCGCCTTGCCCTCCTCGACCAGACTGGCGTTCAGGTTCTCGAAATCCGCCAGCATGAAGAACACCTCGCCGCGCACCTCGAGAAGCGCGGGAATCGGGTAATCGTCTGACGCCGTGAGGGTTTCGGGGATGTCGTCGATGGTGCGCGCATTGTTGGTCACGTCCTCGCCGACCCGGCCGTCACCACGGGTGGCGGCCCGCTCGAGGCGGCCGTGGCGGTACACCAAGGCGATCGCGACGCCGTCGATCTTCAGCTCACACAGGTACTGCGGGTCCCGGCCGATCTCGGCTTCCACCCGGCTGGACCAGGCCGCCAGTTCCTCGGTGTTGAACACGTCGTCGAGGCTGAGCATGCGGTCCAGGTGGGCGGCCTCGGCGAAGTCGGTGGCGAATCCCGCGCCGCCGACCAGCTGGGTCGGCGAGTCGGCTACCCGAAGCTCGGGAAAGCGCTCCTCGAGTGCGAGGAGCTCGTTGAACAGCGTGTCGAATTCCGCGTCGGAGACGATCGGCGCGTCCTTGATGTAGTAGCGGAACTGATGCTCGCGCACCTCCTCGGCAAGCTCCTGCCAGCGCCGCCGCACATCCGGATCGATGGGATCAACCTCGGGATCGGACGTCTCTGCAGCCACCCTGGCAGGCTATCGGAGCGTTCCGACAGGCTTCGATCGTGGCAAGGTAGGGCCATGTCGCACCCGATCATGTTCGACGATTCCGACCCGATCCTTGCTCGGGTGCGCGCGATCGCGCTGGCATTGCCGGAGGCGACCGAGAAGATCTCGCACGGCAGGCCGACGTTCTCGGCTCCGAAGATGTTCGCCGTCTACGGCGGCAGCCAGAAGAATCCCAGCGGCCCGATGATCCGCTACGCGCATGCACTGCTGATCAAGGTCGACGACGGTGATCGCGAGGCGCTGCAGCAGGACGCCCGGTTCTTCTTCCCGGCCTACCTCGGTCCGTACGGGTGGCTGGGCCTGGACTTCGACGCCGCCACGATCGACTGGACCGAAGTCGCCGAACTGATCGACGCGTCGTTCCGGCTGCAGGCGCCGGCGCGGCTGATCAAGCAGCTGGACGGCTAGCCGGCCGGTGCCGGCTCGGGCTCCGGAATCGGCTGTGGCCGTCTGATATTGGCTCGAGCTACCCGCGCCAGGATTGACGGCCGCATCAACCGGGTGGGCGATTCGAGCATGCTCAGCACCCGGAAGAACTGACTGTTGACCACCACATCGGTCTCGACGGCGGTCAGGACCATGTCGGCAAACCTGCTGTTGATCCGCATTCCCAGCGGTCGCTCGCCGGCTATTTCCGGCAACGATAGATCGGCGCCGACCGCGTTGCGCCACGCCACCCGAACGATCTTGGCGGCATCGCGAAAGAACCGCTGCGGCAGGTCGGTGTCACCCCTTCGCAGACAACGCCGTAACGCCAGCGCCTCCAAGGCCGCCACCGTCATGCCTTGTCCGTAGATCGGGTTGAAGCTGCACACCGCGTCCCCGGTGACCATGAAGCCGTCGGGCCGTCGGGTCATCTCGTCGTAGCGGCGCCAACGGCTCGACGGGGTGCGATAGTGCGCCGTGTGCCCGACGGGTGCGGCCGACTCGAGTACCTCGAGAAGGCGACGTGGAAGTCGGCGCCGCGCGAGCCGCAGCATGTCGGTGTAGTCCTGCGCAGGCTCCGCACCCGCCATTACGCCCACGGTCATCAACCACGTGTCGTTCTCGTGGTTGAGCAGGGCGACAGTGGTCGCCTCTCCTGGCCTGGGGAACGTCGCCACCATGTGCTCGTGGATCGCGCCGGGCGGAATTCGGAGCCACTGGCTGGTGTAGCACAGGTTGACCACCAGCTCGTCTTCGCGCGGGCGGCCATAGCCAAGATCCTGCAGAAAGACCGGGGCTCGCGATCCTCGGCCGCTGGCGTCGATCACCAGGTCAGCATCGAGCACCGAGGCGGCTTCGGTGGCGCCGCGCCGCGCGACCAGTGCACCTGTCACTCGCTGACCTTCCTGCGTAGAGACCAGACCGACCACGTCGTGGCCGCTGAGCACCGTGGCGTTCGGGATCGCCGAAAGGTGTTTCAGCACATGCCAATCGAGGAATGGCCGGCTGGGCATGTACGTTGTCACCGCATCGGGCAAGCATCCCGACCGCAGGAACCGATGTCCGCCGTATTCGAGGTACACCCTACTGAGGTCACCGTCGCTCCAGGTCGGCACACCGCCGGCGACCATCTCGGACAGGACGCCGGGGAACAGTTCATCGAGCACGGCGACTCCCCCGGCTTGGAGCACGTGACCATGGGCCGCCTGCGGCACTCCGCGGCGGTGCACCGGCCGCTCGGGCGGTATATCGCGATCGACCACCAGCACCGTCCGATAGTGTTCGGCGGCCACCCGGGCGGCCAGCATCCCGGCCATGCTCGCCCCGAGGACAACCGCCCGTTCGCCCAGTAGCGCCATCGCAGACCCCTAACTTCGACCCATCGCTGGTCAGAAGGCTAGAGCTGCGGGCGGTCGGCGTTACGAGTAGCCGACCACTCGATTTCCGGCGCGGCGGCTACGCGCCGGACCTAGATCGCTGCGGGATCCTCGGCAACCGCGTCGCCGGCCCGCTGGCACAACCCGATCGCGACCCGGGCCCACGCAGCGTCCGCGCCGGCCAGCCCACACGCCGGGCTGATGCCAACTCGATCACGAATCGCGTTGCGGGAGAACCCGATTCGATCGGTGATCGCCACAGCCGCGGCGGCCACTTCTTCGGCGGACGGCCGGGCTGCCGGGGTGCTCGTCGACACCAGGCCGAACACGACGCTTCGCCCCGAGTCCAGAAACTCGCCCAGCCCGTCGAAGTCTTCGTCACCAAGGGTGCTCGCATCCACCGAGACGGCGTGGATGGTACTGCGCTGCACCACGTTCCACGGCACGCCCGCACAGCTGTGCAGCATCACTTCCGCTCCTGCGGCGGCAACGCACTCGTCGAGCAGGCCGATCGCCACCGCCTCGTCGACGGGATGAACCGGGTTCAGCGCCGTCACCCCGGTCAGCCGCCCGGTCAGCGCCGCGGACAGCACCGGCTCGTCGTACTGCACCACGACCGTCGTCGCCAACCGCCGGGCCAACTCGGCGCGGTGCCGCGCCACCCCCTCGGCCAGTGACGACGCCAGATCGCGCACCGCGCCCGCATCGGTGAGCGCTCGGTGCCCGTTCGACAACTCGAGCTGCGCGGCGAGTGTCACCGGGCCCGGCGCCTGCACCTTGACCGGCCGTCCGGAGCCGGGGCCGCCGGCTTTCTCCCACGCTTCCTCGATGGCGTCGATGTCCTCGTCGAGCAGACTCTTCGCCCGCCGGGTGACAGCACCGGGCCGGGCGGCGATGCGGTAGCCGCGCGGGACGGTGTCGATGGCGATGTCGACCAGAAGCGCGCCGGCCCGCCCGATCATGTCGGCACCCACCCCGCGGGCCGGCAGTTCGACCAGGTGCGGCAGCCGGTGCAGCTCCCCGACCACGATTTCGGCGGCTTCCCGCGGGGCTGAACCCGGCCACGAGCCGATACCGGTGGCTGCCGCGAAATCACTCACCGGGCAACCGTATTGGACGCACCCGGCACGCCGCATGCCCGGGGGCCTACCGTGATGACATGACGGTGCGCGCGGCAGTGGTCTGTTGCGCTGCTGCGGCGCTGCTGGCGGGCTGTACCGAGTGGGTCGAGGGGGCGCCGCTGCGCGCCGTTGGCGAACCACCCTATCGCCCGCCGGGTGTGGTAGATGTCGACCGAATCATGCTCAGCCAGACCCAGATCCAGGCCATCACCGGCGGCGGCCAGGACGTGACGATCATTCCGAGCATGGACGGCAAAGCCATGGTGGACGTCGATCCGCTGGCCGAGTCGGTGCCGCGCGATTGCCGGTTCATCTTCGCCGAGACGGATACGTTCGGCACGGATGTCGAGGACTTCCACAAGACCAGCTTCCAATACCCGCCGCGGCGCGCACTGATCTCGGAAGCGGCCGCGTCCTACCGAGACGAGTCCACCGCCCGGCAGACGTTCAACACCCTCTCGACCGCCGTCCACCGCTGCGCTGACGGACCGATGGGTGCGGGCCTTGTCGGCGATGTCGACGGTGACGCCGACTCGCTGCGAATGCGCCTTCCCCGATGCGGCCGGGACTATCGGCTCAAGGCGTCGGTGCTGGTGGAGGTGACGTTCTGCACGTTCCCCGAGTCGGTGCCCGAGATCGTGATGACGAATATTCTCAGCAAGATTCCTGGCGGCTGATCGTCGCGCTGCCGACGACCTCGTCACCGGCCGGGTCGGGCCGGTAGAGCACCAGCGTCTGCCCCGGCGCGACGCCGCGCAACGGTACCCGCAACGAAACGCGCAGCTCATCGTCGACGGCTTCGGCGACGGCGGGGACCACGCCACCGTGGGCGCGGACCTGAACCTCGCATTCCACCGGACCGGTGGGCGCGACGCCGGAGGTGAACACCGGACGGATGCCGGTCAGCGACCGCACTTCGAGGTCAGCTTTCGCCCCCACCCGCACCGTTTGCGACTCGGCGTCGATGGCGGTGACGTACCGCGGCAGGCCGTCCGGTCCGGGGCCGGCGATCCCGAGGCCCTTGCGCTGGCCGATGGTGAAACCGTGTACGCCGTCATGCTCGGCGAGCACCGCGCCGGTGGCGTCGTCGACGACGGCTCCGCGCCGCACGCCGATCCGGGCGCCAAGGAAGGCCTGGGTGTCGCCGGAGGGAATGAAGCAGATGTCGTGACTGTCCGGCTTGTCGGCAACGGACAGCCCGCGCTGCGCGGCCTCGTCGCGGATCGCCGGCTTGGGGGTGTCGCCGATCGGGAACGCCGCATGGCGCAGCTGTTGGGCGGTCAGCACACCGAGCACGTAGGACTGGTCTTTGTCGGCGTCGACCGCGCGACGCAGCCGACCCTCGGAGAGCCGGGCGTAGTGCCCGGTGGCCACCGCATCGAAGCCCAACGCCAGTGCTTTGGCGGCCAATGCGGAGAACTTGATCTTTTCGTTGCAGCGCACGCAGGGATTGGGGGTCTCGCCGCGTTCATAGGAGGAGACGAAGTCGTCAATCACGTCCTCGGCGAACCGGTCGGCGAAATCCCACACATAGAACGGGATTCCGAGCACATCGGCCACCCTGCGGGCGTCGCTGGCGTCTTCTTTGGAACAACAGCCGCGCGAACCCGTCCGCAGGGTGCCCGGTTGTCGGGACAACGCCAGGTGCACACCGACGACCTCGTGGCCGGCATCGACCATCCGTGCGGCGGCCACCGACGAATCGACGCCGCCGCTCATCGCCGCCAGCACCCTCATCGCAGTGCCCCCAGCGACGAACTGGCCAGCGCCGCTTGGCGGGCGCGCTCGACCGCGGCGGGCAGCACCCGCAGCGCCGCGTCGACGTCGGCCTCGGTAGTGGTGTGCCCCAGGGACAATCGCAGCGATCCGCGGGCGGCGTCGGCATCGGCGCCCATGGCCAACAGGACATGCGAGGGTTGCGCCACCCCCGCGGTGCACGCCGATCCTGTCGAGCACTCGATTCCGTTGGCGTCCAACAACATCAGCAGCGAGTCGCCCTCGCAGCCGCGGAACGTGAAGTGAGTGTTGCCGGGCAGCCGACGATCCGCCAGGGCACCGTTGAGATGGGTGTCGGCGATGGAATCCAGCACCCCACTGACGAGCCGGTCGCGCAGGTAGCGCAGTCGGGCGCCGGTGGCGTCGAGCGAGTCGACGGCGACATCGGCGGCCGCCGCCATGGCGACCACGCCCGCGACATCCGGTGTGCCCGAACGGACATCGCGTTCTTGGCCGCCGCCGTGCAGCAGCGGAACGCACGCGGTGGCCCGCCGCAGCAGCAGTGCGCCGACACCGGTCGGTCCGCCGAACTTGTGGGCGGCCAGGCTGATCGCCGACAGGTTGGAGCCTGCAAAGTCCACCGGGATGTGACCGACTGCCTGAACGGCGTCACTGTGGACCGGCACGTCGAACTCGGCGGCCACGGCGGCCAGTTCGGCGATCGGCATAATCGTGCCGACTTCGTTGTTGGCCCACATCACCGTGACCAGCGCCACGTCATCGTGTTCGGTCAGCGCCTCTCGCAGCGCGGCCGCCGTCACTGACCCGTCCGGTTCGGTGGGCAGGAACGTCACCTCGGCGCCCTCATGCTCGGCCAGCCAGGTGACGGCGTCGAGCACGGCGTGGTGCTCGACCGCGGTGGTCACCACACGGCGGCGGGCGGGGTCGGCGTCGCGGCGCGCCCAGTAGATCCCCTTGACCGCGAGGTTGTCGCTCTCGGTGCCGCCTGCGGTGAAGATCACTTCGGACGGCCGGGCACCGAGGCGTGCAGCGATGGTTTCCCGGGCCTCTTCCATCCGCCGACGCGCGTCGCGTCCCGCGGTGTGCAGCGAGGACGCGTTGCCGACGGTGGCCAGCGCAGCCGTCATCGCCTCGATGGCAGCAGGATGCATCGGGGTGGTGGCAGCGTGGTCGAGATACACCGGACCGGCGGTCGGGCTCATAGCCCGTCCAGGATACCGGCAGGCGCGCGGGCCCCTCGCCATGGCGAACGTCACCCCAGCGTGACACTCGGCGCCCGATGTGGCTTTGGAGTGACGTTCGGCGCCGAAATCAGCCCGCGAGGGCGTGGCTGTGCTGGAACCTCGGGGCGATCTGCCCGCGCACCGCCACCTCGCAGCGGGCCGCCAGCTCCCGCCGGTCGGTACCCGGCAGCTCCAGGGACGCCACCTCGACGTCGACGACGGTCACCCGGGTCCGCACCGTTCGGCTCAGCGACTGCCACAGCGAGTCGTCGCCGACGAACGCCGTCACGGTCGACGGTCGCCCGTCGCGGTGGTGGTAGGTCAGCCGCAGCGGCTGCACCGGCCGGCCGGAGTCGACGGCGGCCTGGAACATCGCCGGACGGAACTGGCCGTAGGCCAGGCCGCACCAGGTGGTCCCTTCCGGGAACGCGACGACGGTCTGCCCGTTGCGCAGCCGCTCGGCCACGGTCGCGACCACCTGCGGCAGCCGGCGCAGGCTGGCGCGATCGATCGGGATGACCTTCATGATGCGCGCCGCCAGACCGACGGCAGGCCAGTCGATGAGATCCGCGCGCGCGACGAACGCGCCCGGCAGCACCGATCCGATGACGAAGGTGTCCACCCAGGAGATGTGGCCGCTGACCACCAGCACGCCCCGCAGGTTACGAATCGGCCCGCCCGACACGGTGATTCGCACGCCGAGGCAGCGCAGGAAGGTTCGGCAGTACAGCCGTTGGACACGGCCCCGCCCGGGCAACGGCACCGCCAGCAGCGGCACCACCATCAGCAGCATCAGGGCTGCCGCGATGCGGTACGTCGCCCGCACCGCCGCGACGAGGCGCCGCGACGGCGGGGCACCGCCGGCGCGCACACAGCTGCTGTCACACAACGCGCGCGGCAGCCACGCGTGCTCGGTCACCGTCATGCCGTCCCCCCGACTCCGTCGGCCATCTCGCTGGCCGCCGACACCGACCTCAGCCTGGTCAGATAGCGCGTATCGGCCTGCCTTTTGTCCAGCAGGGCCGGAAAGTCGCCAACACCGAACTCGGGGTCGTGTGCGGGTTCTCCGCAGACCCGGGCGCCCAGGCGCAGGTAGCCGCGCATCAGCGGCGGGATCGTCGGACGGGCCGGCGGCGCGATGTCGTCGAGACCCTTACCGCCCAGCACGACCGGCCGATATGGGTACACCGTGTGCTCCGCGGCGGCGGCGTGGCGGCGCAGCACGAAGTCGCGCACGCCGCGAACCTGGCTGCCCGGGGCACCTGCTGGATCTTCCGGGTGCGTCGGCACCGAGACACACCCGGTGACGTAGTCGTATCCGCAGCGATCGAGATAGGCCAGGATGCCGGCCCACATCAGCAGCACCACGGCGCCGTTGCGGTGATCGGCGCGCACCACCGCGCGACCCATCTCCACCAGCGACGGCCGCAGCGCGTCGAGTGCACGGACATCGAATTCGGTTGCGGTGTAGAGACTTCCGGCGGCGATCGCACCGGGCGGCGGCATCATGCGGTAGCAGCCGACCAACTCGCCGGAGGTGTCCTCGCGCACCAGCAGGTGGTCGCAGAATTCGTCGAACCGGTCGGCGTCACGGCCGTCGCCGTCGGCGGGCAATGAGTAACCGGGTTCGGTGGTGAACACCTGATACCGCAGCCGCTGGGCCGCGTCGATCAGGCTGGGGTCGGTGGACAGCAGGAGTGAGTAGCGCGGGCCGCGCAGCGCGGCGGATTCGTTCTGGTCGGGGGCTATGAGTACGGAGGCAGTGCTCATACCTGAACGGTTGCTGAGGCGTTCAGCGGGATGTCAACGCCAGCATGACGTGTTCGTGCACGCTCGATGACCAATAAGGATTGACCGCCAACAGACGCAAACGCCCCCGAACACTCGGCGTGTCGGAGGCGTTTGCGTCTGCTCGCGCAGAGAAACCTAACCCTTGCGGGACTTGACCGCGTCGGTCAGCTGGGGCGTGACGTTGAACAGGTCGCCGACGATGCCGTAATCGGCGATCTCGAAGATCGGGGCTTCCTCGTCCTTGTTCACCGCGATGATCGTCTTGGACGTCTGCATACCGGCGCGGTGCTGGATCGCACCGGAGATGCCCAGCGCGATGTACAGCTGAGGCGAAACCGTCTTGCCGGTCTGGCCCACCTGGAACTGGCCCGGGTAGTAGCCGGAGTCGACGGCGGCGCGCGATGCGCCGACGGCGCCACCCAGCGAATCGGCCAGCTCCTCGACCACCGAGAACTTCTCGGCACTGCCGACACCACGGCCACCGGAGACCACAACGCTGGCCTCGGTGAGCTCCGGGCGGTCGCCCGCCACGGCAGGCTCGCGCTTGGTGATCTTGGTGGCGTTCTCGGCCTGAGCGGGCACCTCGACGGTCACCTGCTCGCCGGCACCGGCTTGCGGCGCGGCGTCGACGGAACCCGGACGCAGGGTGATCACCGGGGTGTCACCGGTGGCCTGGGCCTCGACTGTAAAGGCGCCACCGAAGATGCTGTGGACACCCACCCCACCTTCTTTGACCTCGACGACGTCGGACAGCACACCGGCACCGGTCCGGGCGGCCAGCCGACCGGCGATCTCCTTGCCGTCGGCGTTGGCAGCCAGCAGCACGGCGGCCGGAGTGGCCGACTCCACCAGCGACGCCAGCACGTCGACGAACGGGGTGATCAGGTAGCCCGCGGCGTCGTCCGATTCGGCGACGTAGATCTTGGCCGCACCGGCGGCCTTGAGGTCGTCGACGAGCGGCGCGGCGGTGCCGGGGGCACCGATCACGACGGCCGACGGCTCGCCCAGGGCACGGGCGGCGGTGATGAGCTCGGCGGTGACTTTCTTCACCGCACCTTCGGCGTGCTCGACGAGCACAAGTACTTCAGCCATAGCTGTTCAGCCTCTTTGTCTTTCGAATGGTCCGGGAAGGGATTAGATGATCTTTTGGGCGACCAGGTACTGGGCGATCTTGCTGCCGCCGTCGCCTTCGTCGGTGATCTTCTCGCCTGCGGTCTTCGGCGGCTTCGGCGTGGACGACAGCACCGAAGTGCCTGCATTGGCCAGGCCGACCTCGTCGCCCTCGACGCCGATCTCGGCCAGCGTCAGGGTGGTCACTTCCTTCTTCTTGGCGGCCATGATGCCCTTGAAGGACGGGAAGCGCGGCTCGTTGATCTTCTCGTTGACGCTGATGACCGCGGGCAGTGAGGCTTCGAGGGTGAACACACCGTCGTCGGTCTCGCGCTCACCGGTGATCTTGCCGCCCTCGACGGTCACCTTGCGCAGGTGCGTCAGCTGGGGCAGACCGAGGTACTCGGCGATGATGGCCGGGACCGCACCGCCGGTGCCGTCGGTGGCCTCGTTGCCTGCGATGACCAGTTCGGTGCCTTCGATGGCGCCCAGCGCGCGGGCCAGGGCCCAGCCGGTCTGCACCATGTCGGAGCCGTGCAGGCCGTCGTCGAGCAGGTGCACGGCCTTGTCGGCACCCATCGACAGCGCCTTGCGGATCGCCTCAGTGGCGCGCTCGGGGCCGGCGGTCAGCACGGTGACGGTGCCCGCGGCGTCGCCTTCGCGCTCCTTGATCAGCAGCGCCTCTTCAACGGCACGCTCGTTGATCTCGTCCAGCACGGCATCGGCAGCGTCGCGATCGAGCGTGAAGTCACCGTCGGACAACTTGCGCTCGGACCACGTGTCTGGGACCTGTTTGATCAGGACCACGATGTTCGTCATGAGTCTTCTACGTCCTCCTGGCAGGCGTCCTGCGGCCAGAAAAGGTCGCAAGACTTTTGGTCATTCCGCAACACACATCATGTTACCGATGGGTAACTTAGAGTGGTTCGCACGATCACCATAGCTGGTCGAAGTTTGTGTATTAGCAGCCCATCGGTACCGAGCAGTTCGCGAACCACCAACTTCGGGTTAGCCTGCCTTGCAATGAGCGCATTCGTGACTGACGCAGGTGACAGCGGTTTGCCGCTGACCGGCGAGCGGACCATCCCCGGGCTGGCGGAAGAGAACTACTGGTTTCGCCGCCACGAGGTGGTCTACCGCCGTCTGCTCGATCTCTGCGCGGGTCGTGACGTGCTGGAAGCGGGCTGCGGCGAGGGTTACGGAGCCGATCTGATCGCGTCGGTGGCCAACCGGGTGGTGGCCGTGGACTACGACGCGGCGACGGTGGCACACGTGGCGGCCCGCTACCCCCGGGTCGAGGTCGTCGAAGGAAACCTGGCGGCCTTACCACTGCCGGACGCTTCAGTTGACATTGTGGTGAACTTCCAGGTCATCGAGCACTTGTGGGATCAGCCACAATTCGTGGCGGAATGCGCGCGAGTGCTGCGGCCCGGCGGCCTGCTGCTGATGTCGACGCCGAACCGCATCACCTTCTCGCCCGGGTTGGACACCCCGGTCAACCCGTTCCACACCCGCGAACTCAACGCCCGCGAACTGGCCGAGCTGCTGACCGGCGGCGGCTTCACGCTGCGCTCGATGAGCGGTGTCTTTCACGGTCCGGGCCTGGCCGCGATGGACGAACGCCATGGCGGCTCGATCATCGACGCCCAGATCGAGCGGGCATTGGCCGACGCCCCCTGGTCCGACGAGCTGCTGGCCGATGTCGCGACGGTTCGGTGCGAGGACTTCGATCTGCTCTCTGATGACGAGCGCAGTATCGACGACAGCCTGGATCTGGTGGCGATCGCGGTGCGCGCATGAGTGGTAGCGCACCTGACCAGGTCCCCGGACAGTTCACCCTCGTCCTGCACACCCACCTACCGTGGCTGGCCCACCACGGCCGCTGGCCGGTCGGCGAGGAATGGCTCTACCAATCCTGGGCGGCGGCCTACCTCCCGCTGATGCGAGTGTTGCGCACGCTGGCCGCCGAAGACCGCCGCGGCGTACTCACCCTGGGCATGACGCCGGTGGTCACCGCGCAGCTCGATGACCCCTATTGCCTGGACGGTATGCACCGCTGGCTGGCCAACTGGCAGCTGCGGGCACTCGAGGCAGCCACCCTACGCACCCCGACCGGAGCCGGCACAGGTACCGCGACGACTCCGGAAGCGTTGCGCGCGTTCGGCATTCGTGAGTACGACGAGGCAGGGCGCGCCCTCGAGGACTTCAGCACGCTGTGGCGGCACGGCGCCAGCCCGCTGCTGCGCCAACTGATCGACGCCGGCACCGTCGAACTGCTGGGCGGCCCGCTGGCTCACCCGTTCCAACCGTTGCTCAATCCGCGGCTGCGCGAATTCGCGCTCCGTGAAGGCCTGGCCGACGCCGACCAGCGCTTCGCGCACACGCCGAAAGGCATCTGGGCACCCGAATGTGCTTACGCCCCAGGCATGGAACACGACTACGCCGCCGCCGGCGTCGGGCATTTCATGGTCGACGGGCCGTCGCTGCACGGTGACACCACGCTGGGCCGGCCGGTCGGAACGACCGATGTGGTGGCGTTCGGCCGCGACCTCCAGGTCAGTTACCGGGTCTGGTCGCCGAAATCGGGCTATCCCGGCCACGCCGCGTACCGCGACTTCCACACCTACGACCATCTGACCGGGCTCAAGCCCGCCCGGGTCACCGGCCGCAATGTGGACTCGGAGGCCAAAGCCCCCTACGACCCGCAGCGCGCCGACAACGCCATCGACACCCATGTCGCCGACTTCGTCGGAGTCGTCCGGCAGCGGTTGATCTCGGAATCGCAGCGCATCGGCCGTCCCGCGCACGTGGTGGCCGCCTTCGACACCGAGCTGTTCGGGCACTGGTGGTACGAGGGCCCGATCTGGCTCGAGCGGTTGCTGCGCGCGCTGCCCGAAGCGGGTGTCCGGGTCGGCACCCTCAGCGATGCACTGTCCGCCGGTTTCGTCGGTACGTCCGTCGAATTGCCGCCCAGCTCTTGGGGATCGGGCAAGGACTGGCAGGTCTGGGCCGGCGAGCAGGTGGCCGACATAGTCGCGCTCAACACCGAGGTCGTCGACACCGCGCTGACGACCGTCGACAAGGCACTCGCACACCGCGGGGCCGCCCCCAGCCGGGATGTCGTCGCCGACCAGATCCTGCGCGAGACGCTGCTGACGGTGTCCAGCGACTGGCCGTTCATGGTCAGCAAGGATTCCGCGGCCGACTACGCGCGCTACCGCGCACATCTGCATGCCCATGCCGCCCGGGAGATCTCGGACGCGCTGGCGTCGGGACGCCGCGACGCCGCCGAACGGCTGGCCGCGGGCTGGAACCGGGCCGACGGGCTGTTCGGCGCACTCGACGCCCGGCGGCTGCCCCGATGAAAATCCTGATGGTGTCGTGGGAGTACCCGCCGGTGATCATCGGCGGGCTGGGACGCCACGTCTACCAGCTGGCGACCGCGCTGGCCGCCGACGGTCACGACGTCGTGGTGCTCTCCCGGCGCCCGTCGGGCACCGATCCCAGCACCCACCCGACCACCGACGAGGTGCACGAGGGTGTGCGGGTGATCGCCGCCGCGCAGGACCCGCACGAGTTCGACTTCGGCCGCGACATGATGGCGTGGACGATGGCCATGGGCCACGCCATGATTCGCGCCGGGCTGACCGTGCAGGCCAAAGGCTGGCAGCCCGACATCGTGCACGCCCACGACTGGCTGGTCGCCCATCCGGCCATCGCGCTGGCCGAATTCTTCGACGTGCCCATGGTTTCCACCGTGCATGCCACCGAGGCCGGGCGGCATTCCGGTTGGGTGTCCGGCCAGATCAGCCGCCAGGTGCACGCGGTCGAATCCTGGTTCGTCCGGCAGTCCGATTCGCTGATCGCCTGCTCGGCGTCCATGGCCGACGAGATCGCCGAACTGTTCGGCCCGGACCTGGCCGAAACCGTCGTGATCCGCAACGGAATCGATTCCAGCCGTTGGGCGTTCGCGCCTCGGCAAGCCCATCCCGGCCCGCCGGAGCTGTTGTATATCGGCAGGCTCGAATACGAGAAGGGCGTGCACGACGCCATTGCGGCGCTACCGCGCATCCGGCGCACCCATCCGGGGACGACGCTGACGATCGCCGGTGACGGCACCCAGCAGGACTGGCTGGTGGAGGTGGCCCGAAAGCACAAGGTGCTCAGGTGCGTCCGCTTCGCCGGCCGGGTCGACCACGACGAGTTGCTGCGCTTGCTGCACCGCGCCGACGCCGCGGTACTGCCCAGCCACTACGAGCCGTTCGGCATCGCCGCGCTCGAGGCGGCTGCGGCGGGCATCCCGCTGGTCACCTCGACTGCCGGCGGTCTCGGCGAGGCCGTCATCGACGGCGAGACCGGGGTGTCCTTCCCGCCGCGGGACGTCACCGCGCTGGCTGCGGCAGTGCGGCGTGTTCTCGATGATCCTGTCGCTGCGCAGCAACGAGCCGTCGCCGCGCGGGACCGGTTGACCTCAGATTTCGACTGGCACACCGTGGCGGCCGAGACCGCTCAGGTGTACCTGGCCGCCAAGCGCCACGAACGCGATCCGTTGCCGCGCCGGCCGATCGTCGAGCACGCGCTGCCGGGGCGCTGAAGTCTCACGGCGTCCAGATCAGCAGGTCCTCCATGCCGTTGTTCATGGTGACCGTGGTCGGAGCGGGCCCCGTGACGTCGAAGTGGATCTTGCCCGTCGCCGTCGCGCCCTGCGGGATGGTGGCACCGCTGATGTTCGACGGCGCGGCCACCATCCAGAGCACCCGATAGGCCGCCTGGTTCGGAGCGACGGCGTTGAACTGCGAGATGGCCGGCGTGACCGGGCCACTGATCGCGTTGACGGTGGCGGTCGCCTCCCACAGCCGGCCGGCCACCGGGTAACCGGGCATCACGTCGCTGCTGGGTTTGAGGTCACTGACCTTCCAGCTCAACGAGACCTGGCCGACGCTGTCGGTCATCGTCAGCGGGCTGCCCAATTTACCGACGATGGGATAGTCGGCCGCCGCCGCGAACGGCGCGGCCGCCAGCACGATGAGTGCGCTCAACGCGATGGCCAGTACAGCCTTGATGGAACTGGAGATCTTCACAGTGCCCTCCCCGATGAAGACATTGAATGGACGCCTTTGGCATAACCCCGGACGAACGCCGGAAGATAGTGCCCAAGGACCCGGGGAGAGATGACTTACGCCTCTAGACGGGACGCCTTCTTGCGTTCAATATCCGCCAGCGCCGCCGCCAGTTCGGCGCGCTGCGCGGCCGAGGTATCCCAGGCGAGCTTACGGTTCTTCACGACCTTGGCCGGCGAGCCGACCGCGATCGAGAAGTCCGGAATGTCGCCCTTCACCACGGCGTGGGCGCCCAGGACGCAGCCCCGGCCGACCGTCGTACCGCGCAGGACCGTTACTTTCGCCGCGATCCAGGTATCCGGCCCGATCCGCACCGGACTTTTGACGATCCCCTGGTCTTTGATCGGCATCTCGATGTTGTCCATCTTGTGGTCGAAGTCGCAGACGTAGCACCAGTCGGCCATCAGGGCCGAGTCTCCCAGTTCGATGTCCAGGTAGCAGTTGATGACGTTGTCGCGGCCCAGCACCACCTTGTCGCCGAACCGCAGCGAGCCTTCGTGGGCGCGGATGGTGTTCTTGTCGCCGATGTGTACCCAGCGCCCGATCTCGAGCTGTGCCAGTTCGGGGGTGGCATGGATCTCGACGTCCTTGCCGAGGAACACCATCCCGCGGGTGATGATGTGCGGATTGGTCAGCTTGAACTTCAGCAGGCGCCAGTAACGCACCAGGTACCAGGGCGTGTAGGCCCGGTTCGCGATGACCCAGCGCAGCGAGTCCCTGGTCAGGAAGCGCGCCTGCCGCGGATCCCGCAGGCGCGAGCCCATCCACCGCTTGTGGAGCGGCGATCCCCACATCGTCGTCATGGCCTGAGAGCCTAGTGGAGGTTCGGCGCGGGTTACCCTCGCCTGTACTGACACGGGGTGCGATGGGAAGGTGACACGAGTGCTGCGGCGATTGCTCGCGTTGGCGTCGGCCGCGCTGGTCGTGATCGGTTTGGCCGGTTGCGGCAACACGGACTCGTGGGTCCAGTCCACCGCGGCACACGGCTGGTCGGCTCAGTACGCCGACGCCGCCAACAGCAGTTACACCCGCACCGGCGGCGCCTCTGCGCTCCGGCTGAAATGGAGCCGCTCGGTGAAGGGCGAGCTCGGCGCGGGCGCCGCGCTTGGCGACGGCAGCTACCTCGCGGCGAACGGGCAGACCGCCGGCGGCTGTTCGCTGATGGTGTGGGAGAACGACAACAACGGCAGGCAACGCTGGTGCACCCGCATGGTGCTCGGCGGCGGATTCGCCAGCCCGCTGTTCGACCAATTCGACAACCTGTACATCGGCCAGCCCGGCATGATGCAGTCCTACCCGCCGACGCAATGGATCCGCTGGCGCCAGAACGTGATCGGAATGCCCACGACCGCAAGGTTTCTCGGTAGCGGCAAGTTGCTTGTGGTCACCCACCTCGGGCAGGTGCTGGTCTTCGATTCCCACAGCGGCGACGTGAGCGGCACTCCACTCGATCTCGTCGAGGGCCTCGACCCGACCGATTCGGTCCGCGGGCTGACCGATTGCGCCCGGGGCGCACCGCAGTGCCCGGTGGCCGCACCCCCTGCCTACGCCACCGCGACCCGAATCATCGTCGTCAGCCTGTGGCTGCCCGGCGCCAAGGCGTCGACGCTCGTGGGTCTGCAGTACCACCCCGGCCAGACCCCGCTGCTCACTCGCGAATGGACCTCCGACGCCATCGCCGCCGGCGTGCTGGCCGCACCGGTGGCGTCGGCCGACGGGACCACCGTGTACGTCACCGGCCGCGACAACAAACTGTGGGCCTTGAAGACCTCCGACGGCAAGCCGAAATGGTCTGTGCCGCTGGACTTTCTGCCCCAGACTCCGCCATCGGTGTCGCCCGACGGGCTGATCGTCGTCGGCGGCGGCCCCAATTCCCACCTGGTCGCACTCAAGGATGCCGGCGATAACGCGCAGGTGACCTGGCGCCGCGACGATGTCACACCGTTGAGCACCACCAGTCAGGCCGGCGCCGTGGCCTACACGGTGGCCGCGGGTGCGCCGTCGGGGCTGTCGTTGCTGGCATTCGACCCCGCCGACGGTCACACCCTCAACAGCTATCCTCTGCCGCAGGCCGACGGCTTCCCGGTGGGGGTGTCGGTCGGTCTGGATCGGCGGGTCGTGGTGGCCACCAGCGCCGGCCAGTTGTACAGCTTCGACCCGGCCTAGGTGAGCTGCAGCGGCGGGAGGGCCGCCCGAGGCACCGAGGCCGAGGTGGCTCCGGCGTCCGACGGCAGCAGCTCACCCTGACCGAAGTAGAAGATCACCGCATCATCGGTGATGGCGAAGTTCCGGTAATGCGACGGGTCCAACCCGTCGCCGGTGGCGATGGCGCCGGTCAGACCTGTCTGACGCTGAAGATCGGCTTGCACGATCGGGAATATCGTGTTGAGAACCTTGGCGTCCGGCGGAAAAAGCGTCTCGAATGTCACCGGCTTGCGGTGTGCCACATCGTAGGTGAACGCCTTGTACCAGGTGGTCGGGTGCGCGCCACCGACGTCTTGGAAGAGTTTCAGCACCACACTCTGGGTGGCACCTGGCGGCGGTCCCGAGGTGAATGATTCTGTGGTGACGTCCATTTCGTAGGGCACATTACGAGTGGACGGAGTCTGCGCGACGTTGGTGAAACCCTCGCGGTTCTGCGTCAGGTAGTCCAGGACGGCCTGCTCGTCGGCGTAATCGGTGGGGAACCGCAGATCCATCGTGTACCCGGAGGCGGCGGTGTGCACATGGCAGACGTTGCCGGCCTCCATGGTCCCGCCCATGGCTCCGCAGTCGGTAGCCGCACCGGCCACCCCGATGGATTGCTCACCGACCAGCACGCCGAAGACCAGCAAGGTGGCCAGATGAAAAAT
Organism: Mycolicibacterium rhodesiae; assembly: GCF_002086695.1. GTDB lineage: Bacteria > Actinomycetota > Actinomycetes > Mycobacteriales > Mycobacteriaceae > Mycobacterium > Mycobacterium rhodesiae. The sequence goes on along the minus strand of NZ_MVIH01000001.1, from coordinate 189,145 downwards.
GCGCATTCGTCGACAGTCCTCGCGCTCGAAGACGGCACCGGCGCCGCTGGCCGCCAGCGTACCCGCGCTAAATGTGTGCGGCGGACGCTCGACAGAGGAAGGCCGTAGAGCGCTCCCCCGCGCCCGCGCCGATGCGGGTGATCACCAGCGACAGCGCGGTGCGCCCAGCCGGTCGCAGCCGTCGTCGCAGTGCGTCGGGATCGACTCCGACGCCGCGCACCAGGATTTCGAGCTGCCCGCAATCATGCTGTGAGAGTGCTTGACGCAGAGTCTTTTCCCGCAGCGGGAGCTCGTCGAGCACTTCGAAGCCACGCACCCCGGGAGGCACGTGATCGCCACTGAGGTACGCGATCGCCGGGTCCAGCTGCCACAGCCCGTGCCGAGCCGCGTACTGGCGGACCAGGCCGGCGCGCACGATCGCCCCGTCCGGGTCGACGATCCAGCGTCCGACGGGACGGGTCGGGCAGTCGTCGGGATCGGCGTCGGTGATCACCTCACCGCGGTCCAGGACGCTGGCCCGCCGGCGCACTCCCGGGGTGGCCAGCGCCGGCGACCACAGACAGGCCTCCCGCACCGAACCGCCGGCTGAGGTCACCTCGATCTCGCCGTCGAAGCCCAGTTCCGCGACCGCCTCGAAATCTATTCCGGGCGCACACTTCACGACGGTAGACCGGCCGCGGTAGGCGTCGAACACCGCGTCCAGCGGTGGCACGTAATCGCGAGGATCGAAGCGGCGACGGCCGCCCGAGCGCCGCGCGGGATCGAGTAGCACCACGGCGTCGCGGCTCACCGGATGCAGTGCATCGGCACGGCACAGCGCCACGTCCGGCACATTGTGGTGAGCCATTGCCAGGCGCACCTCGTCGATATCGCTGCCGACGAGCTCGGCCGTCGTGGACCGCAGCGCGGCCAGCTCGGTGCCGATCGAACAGGTCGCGTCGTGCACCACCGCGCCGGCCAGCCGGGCGGCCCGGTGCCGGGCCACCGGCTCGGCGGTGGCCTGCTGCAGCGCGTCGTCGGTGAACAACCACCGCGACACGTCGGCCAGGTCTCCGAGTTTGGCAACGGCCTTGCGGCGCAACAACGTCGTCTCGACCAGCGCCGTAGTGCGCTCGGCGAACCGGTCGCGGATCGCGGCGATGTCGGCGAGCCGGCTGGCATCGGTCAGCCGATAGCACGCCACCTCCGCCAGCGCCGCCACCCCGGCGTCACCGGTGAGGTAGGTGACGTCGTCGCGCCGAAAGGTCAGGACGGTTTGACCCCGGTGATCATGACGTTGTAGTACCAGCCCTTCGGCACGACGCGCCGCCAAAGGTTGTCGTCCACCCAGCTCAGCCCGATCCAGCTGTTGAAGGCGAACTTGGCGTAGCCCCAGCCCAGCTTTCCGGGCGGCACGGCCGCCTCGAACGTGCGCAGCGGCCAGCCGAGCATCGCGGCGGTGAACTCCGTGGTCGAGGTCGACACGTCCACGGCGCCCGCGCTGCGGGCCATCCGCTCGAGGTCTTCGGGATCGAAGGTGTGCAGGTCGACGACCGCCTCCAGCGCCGCCGCGCGCGACGACTCGTCGAGTTCGGCCTGCGGCCGTCGCCAGCCCTGCAGGCCGGGCAGCTTGGTGGCGTTGGTGGCGACCCGCCAGGTCAGCGTCGACAGGGAGCGGGCGTAGGTGTTGCCGACGCTGGTCGGCTCACCGGCGAACACGAACCGGCCGCCCGGCTTGAGCACCCGCACGACTTCACGCAGCGACTTCTCGACATCGGGAATGTGGTGCAGCACGGCATGCCCGACGACGAGGTCGAACGTGTTGTCCTCGTAGGGGACGCCTTCGGCGTCGGCGACCCGGCCGTCGATGTCCAGGCCCAGGTTCTCGCCGTTGCGGGTGGCGACCTTGACCATGCCCGGCGACAGGTCGGTCACCGAGCCGCGCCGGGCCACACCCGCCTGGATCAGGTTGAGCAGGAAGAAGCCGCTGCCGCAGCCCAGCTCCAGTGCGCGGTCGTAGGGCAGCTCACGCAGCTCCTCGGGCGGCACGGTGGCGTCGAAGAGGTTGCGGGCGTAGTCCACGCAGCGTTTGTCGTACGAGATCGACCATTTGTCGTCGTAGCTCTCGGCTTCCCAGTCGTGGTACAGGATCTGGGCCAGCTTGCTGTCCTTGAGCGCGGCCTCGACTTGTTCCGCCGTGGCGTGCGGTATCGGAGCGGGGTCGCCCGCGACATCGGGCAGGGTGCCGGAGTCCTTGGTCGTCATCAGGGCAGCCTAACCGCCATCGCCGGTGGCGAAGACCTCACCGTAGCGTTCGGCCTGCTCACGGGCGTCGAGCCGGCCGTCGATGAGGGCTTTGGCGCCCGCCAGCGCGCTCGGCTCGGCGTCGACGAACCGGCCCGCCCACGCCGCGGCGGCGTCAAAGACATGGTCGGGGGCCACCATCTCGTCGATGAGTCCGAGCGCCAGTGACTCCTTGGCGTCGACGAACCGGCCGCTGAACGCCAGTTCCTTGGCCCGCGCCGGCCCGATTGCGCCGGCCAGCCGCTGGGCTCCGCCACCGCCGGGCACCAGGCCGGCCAGGACTTCGGTGGCGCCCAGCTTGACGTTGTCACCGCTGACCCGCCAGTCGGCGGCCAGCGCCAGGCTCAACCCGGCGCCCAACGCGTAGCCGGTGATCGCCGCGACCGTCGGCTTGGGAATCGCTGCCACCGCATCGAGCGCATCGCGGCGCAGCAGGTCGGCGTGCTCGGCCTCAGCGCGGTTCAGCGTGCGCAGTTCGGGGACGTCGTCGCCGGCGGAGAAGATCTCGTGGCCACCGAACAGGATCAGCGTCGCGATGTCGGCGCGCTGGGCCACCTCGGCGGCCGCATCGATGAGCTCGCGGTACGTCTGCCTGGTCAGCGCGTTGGTCGGTGGGCGTGACACCAGCAGCACGCCGACTCGGGGGTGCTGCTCGCCGACGTGGATGCTGACGAACTCGCGCACGGCCTACCCCCCGTAACCCGATGGGCTACGCCGATTACGGGCCTCGTTGTATCGATCGCTGTTGAAGAACTCGATCTCCCAATTACCCTCGTGCACAGCCAGATTGGGCTGAACGACCACGATCTGACGCTCCAGCGTCAACACCTCGTCGACGCTGCGCCCGGCCAGCGAGTCCAGTTGCGTCCAGGTCGGCGGCAGCAGGAAGGACCGCCCGCCGGCGAAGTCCTCGATGGCAGCCTCCGGACTGGTCCAGGCCGCCTGATCGGATTCGGTGTTGTGGCCGTCGGCCCGCTGGCCTTCGGGCAGGGCGCCGACGAAGAAATAGGTGTCGTAGCGGCGGGTGCGCTCCTCTTCGGGGGTGACCCAGTTGGCCCACGGTCGCAGCAGGTCGGCACGCAGTACCAGCTTCTCCCGGCGCAGGAAGTCCGAGAACGACAGGCTCCGGTCGACAAGGGCCCCGCGCGCCTCGCGATAGACCGACGCATCGGCGACGATGCCGTCCGGATCGTCGGCAGGCCCGGCGAACAACACGCCGGACTCCTCGAACGTCTCGCGGGCCGCCGCGCACACCAGCGCTTCGGCGAGGTCCTCGTCGATGCCGAAGCGGGTGGCCCACCAGTCCGGGCCAGGCCCGTACCAGTCGATGTCGGAGTTGCGGTCGCGGTCGTCGACACCGCCGCCCGGGAACACCATGACCCCGCCGGCGAACTCCATCGCGCGGTGCCGGCGCATCAGGAAGACCTCGACGCCGTCCGCGGGGGTGTCGCGGATCAGCATGACCGTGGCCGCCGGGCGGACCGGCAGCGGTTCGGGTTTGTCGCTCATCAGCGCCTCCTGTGGGCCGCGCGACTCCGCACGCGTCGGGCGAAGTAGCGGCCGTCGATGACATCCAGCGCAATCGATTGCCCGAATGCGGTGGACAGGTTCTCCGCCGTCAGGGTGTCACGCAGCAGTCCACCGGCCACCACCTGGCCCTCGGACAGGATCAGGCAGTGGCTGAAGCCCGGCGGGATCTCCTCGACGTGGTGGGTGACCAGCACCAGCGCGGGTGCATCGGGGTCGGCGGCAAGATCGGCCAGCCGGGCCACCAGCTCTTCGCGGCCGCCGAGATCCAGCCCGGCTGCGGGCTCGTCGAGCAGGAGCAACTCGGGGTCGGTCATCAGCGAGCGGGCGATGAGCACCCGTTTGCGTTCACCCTCCGACAGCGTGCCGTAGGTCCGATCGGCCAGATGTTCGGCGCCGACGCTCTCCAACGTGTCCACGGCACGGGCGTAGTCGATCTCGTCGTAGTTCTCCCGCCACCGGCCCAACACGGCGTACCCGGCCGAGACGACCAGATCGCGGACCAGTTCGTCGTCGGGCACCCGTTGCGCGAGTGCCGCGCTGCTCAGCCCCACGCGCTGGCGCAACTCGGCCATGTCGGTGCGGCCCAGCCGCTCGGCGAGCACATAGGCGATGCCGGACGACGGATGTTCCATCGCGGCCGCCATCCGCAGCAGCGAGGTCTTGCCTGCACCGTTGGGGCCGATCACGACCCAGCGTTCGTCGAGTTCGACCTGCCAGGTGATGGGTCCGACCAGGACCCGGCCCCCGCGGCGCAGCGATACTTTCCGGAAGTCGATCAGCAGGTCGGGGTCGACCTCGTCGGCGGCATCGGGCACTGCACCATCGTGCCGTATTCACCGGCGTCTGCACGCCTGGGGTCGCTGCGTTTTCGACTCTTCTCGAGGATGTTCGCCCACCCGCTCGCAGCCAGGACGGGTTTCGGGGTGACGCGCAGGACCAGCTGCACCATCGGCCCGATGCCAAAGGCGTAGATGACGGTCCCGACTCCCACGCTCCCGCCCAGCAGCCAGCCCACCGCCAGCACGGTGGCTTCGATCGCGGTGCGCACCACGCGTACCGAAACACCGGTCCGCGCAACCAGTCCCGTCATCAGGCCGTCACGGGGACCTGGCCCAAGACCGGCGCCCACGTACAGCACCGTCGACACCGCGTTGAGCAGAACCGCTCCCAGCATCAGGGCGATTCGGGCCGGTACCGACTCGGGTGCGGTCAGCACGGCCAGTCCGGCGTCGACGGTGACCGCGATGACGACGACGTTGGCGACCGTGCCGATACCGGGCCTGTTGCGCAACGGGATCCAGGCCAGTAACACAACGACACCGACCACCGCCGAGGCCACCCCGATGGTCATCGGTGTGTGCCGGGTCAGCCCCTGGTGGAACACGTCCCACGGATCGAGGCCGAGCCCGGCGCGCACCATCATCGCCATCGAAAGGCCGTAGCCGGTGAGGCCGGTCAGCAGGGCGAACCCGCGCAGCGCCGCACTCACCGGTGGTCGGAGAACCGCACGCGCAGTGCGTCGAGATCCGCGCGCATCCGGCGCGCGTCGGCGTCGACGTCGTCCCATCCTGTCGAGGACGGATTCCACGGGCCGTGGCCGGGGTCGAGGAGGGTCGCGAGGCGGGAGGCCACTCGAGAAAACCAGGTACTCATGTGAACCATACTTCCGACGGACTGGCTTGCTCATCAATAGCCAGTTGACTCATACTGGCTTGCAAATGGCGACGACGATGAAGGCCAGAACTCTCGACCCGGACCTTTTGGTCCGAGAGTTGGGCAACTGGCGTACCTCCAGCAGAAGTGGCCCCAGCTACCAGGCGTTGGCCGACGGGCTGCGGATGCTGATCGTCGACGGCCGGCTGCCGGTCGGTTCGCGGCTGCCCAGCGAGCGCGTGCTGGCCGAAGCGCTGCGGGTCTCGCGGACCACCGTCACAGCCGCGTATGCGGAACTGGGCGAGAGCGGCTACCTGCATGCCCGCCGCGGCGCCCGCAGCACAGTTGCGCTCCCCCACACCCCGGTCAGTGTGCCGAGCGCGACACCGGCCGCGATCAACCTGGCGGCGGCCGCTCTGGCCGCCCCGGCCAGCGCGGTGCAGGACGCCTTCGCCGAGGCAGCCCGCGAATCCGCCGGTTACCTGCAGCAGACCGGTCACGACATGCGCGGGATCGTGCCCTTCCGCACAGCGATCGCCGAACGCTATTGCGCCAGAGGGCTTCCCACCGAGGCCGACCAAATCATGGTCACCAGCGGCGCCCAGCACGCGATTGCGTTGATCCTGGCGACCTACGTGCAGCCCGGTGATCGCGTACTCGTCGAGCAGCCCACCTATCACGGGGCGCTCAGCGCGATCGCGACCGCGGGCGCCCGGCCCGTGCCGGTGGCAATGACAAGGGAGGGTTGGGAACTCGACGCCCTGCACGCCGCGGTACGACAACTCGCCCCGACTCTGGCCTATCTGGTGCCTGACAATCACAATCCGACAGGGTTCTCGATGCCGCCGGCGGACCGCAAGCGAATTTGCGACATCGTCGCCGAGACACGCACCCGCACGGTGGTCGACGAAACGCTCACCGACGTCTGGATCGACGAGCCGGTGCCGCCGCCGGTCGCCGCTTGGATGAGTGCGCGCACCGACCTGATGATCACGATCGGATCGATGTCGAAGTCGTTCTGGGGCGGGATGCGCATCGGCTGGATCCGCGCCGAGCCGAGCGTGCTCGCCACCATCCGGGCTGTCCGCCCGTCGATCGACCTGGGCACCTCGGTGGTCGAACAGCTCGCTGCGGCAAGGCTTCTCACGCATCAGGCCGACGAGGTATTGCCCGAACGTCGGGAGATTTTGCGCGGGCGACGGACGCTGCTACTCGAACTGCTTGAGCAACACCTGCCAGAGTGGCGTCCACTGCCGGGCACCGGCGGCATGTCGCTGTGGGTGCAGCTGCCCGCTCCGGTGAGTTCGGCGATGTGCGCGTCCGCCTCCCGGCTCGGCGTCGAGTTGCCGCCCGGACCCCGCTTCGGGGTGGACGGCACACTGGAGCGTTTTGTCCGTGTTCCGTTCGCGCTGCCCGAGGACGAGCTGACGCAGGCCATCGAGCTGCTCGGCCGGGCGTGGCGCAGCATCACCGGCTCGGCGACCGTCGAGTCGACGGCCGTGGTGATCTAGGGACGGAACTACTGGCCTGAGCGCACACCGTGTGCGCCGACAGTAACGCCATGGCGGGAATCCACGCTGATGTCCGCCGTGGGGTTACTGTCGACCGCGCGTGAGCGCGCCGAGCGGCTGAATTCAGCCGCCACGTCGATCTCGACGAAGGCCTACCTACTCGGGCGGGATCTCGACCCGGCGGAGCACACCGTCGACGGCGTCCGCCGCCTCGATCTCAGCGCGGGTGATGCCAAGAATGAACAACACCGTGTCCAGGTAAGGGTGGCTCAGCGAGGTGTCGGCAACCGCCCGCAGCGCGGGCTTGGCGTTGAACGCCACCCCGAGGCCGGCGGCGGCCAGCATGTCGATGTCGTTGGCTCCGTCGCCGACCGCTACGGTCTGCTCCATCGGAACACCGACCTGACGCGCAAAGTCGCGCAGCGCCTTGGCTTTTCCGGCGCGGTCGACGACCTCGCCGACGACCCGTCCGGTCAGCTTGCCGTCGACGATCTCGAGTTCGTTGGCGGCCACGAAGTCCAGCATCAGTTCGTGCGCCAACGGGTCGATCACCTGACGGAAGCCGCCGGAGACCACGCCGCAGTGAAAGCCCAGCCGCCGCAACGTCCGGATCGTGGTACGCGCGCCGGGGGTCAGCTCGATCTGCTCGGCGACCTCGTCGAGCACCTCGGCGGGCAGGCCGGCCAAGGTCTCCACCCGGCGGTGCAGTGATTCGGCGAAGTCCAGTTCGCCCCGCATGGCCGCCTCGGTGACGGCGGCGACCGCCTCCTCAGCGCCGGCATGGGCGGCCAGCATCTCGATGACCTCACCCTGGATGAGCGTGGAGTCGACATCGAACACGATGAGCCGCTTGGCCCGTCGCTCCAGGCTGTAGTTCTCGACGGCGATGTCCAAGCCCTGCTCCGACGCCACCCGCGCGAGAACCGTGCGCAGATCTCCACCCACACCGGCGGGAACCGATACCCGCAACTCGAGCCCGGTCACCGGGTAGTCGGAGACGCCGCGGATGAAGTCGATGTTGACCCCGAGCGCGGCAGCCTCGCGAGCCACCACACCGAAGGCCGCCGCCGTGATGGGCCGCCCGAGCACCACGATGGTGTGAGTGGACGGCTCACGGATGATCGGGCTGTCGTCGCTGCGTTCGATCGTGACGTCCAGCCCGACGCGATGAATCGCAGTCGTGACGTCGTCGCGCAGCAGTACGCCGTCGGCCACGCTGGCTTCGCCCGAAACCAGCACACCGAGCGTCAGCCGCCCGCGGATCACCACCTGCTCGACGTTGAGAAGATCCACCGCATGGCGCGCCAACACTTCGAACAGTGCCGAGGTGACACCTGGCTGGTCGACACCGGTGACGGTGATCAGCACCGACACCTTGGACATGGTCATACCCGGAAGGTTGCGGATCCCGAGTTAGGTGCGGACGTGCTCGTCATCGAGACGCGTGACGTCGCCGTCGTCGGGGCCGTGTGCACGCCCGACGTGCGCCTCCGCACGCATCCGCTCGATCATGTGCGGGTAATGCAGCTCGAAAGCCGGACGCTCCGAACGGATCCGGGGCAACTCGCTGAAGTTGTGCCGCGGCGGCGGGCACGAGGTGGCCCACTCCAGCGAGTTGCCGTAACCCCACGGATCGTCGACCGTGACGACCTCGCCGTACCGCCAGCTCTTGAAGATGTTCCACACGAACGGCAGCACCGACACACCGAGGATGAACGCGCCGATGGTCGACACGATGTTCAGCGTCTCGAAGCCGTCCGACGGCAGGTAATCGGCGTAGCGGCGGGGCATGCCCTCGTCACCGAGCCAGTGCTGCACCAGGAACGTGGTGTGGAAGCCGATGAACGTCAGCCAGAAGTGCACCTTGCCCAGCCGCTCGTCGAGCAGGCGGCCGGTCATCTTCGGGAACCAGAAGTAGATTCCGGCGTAGGTCGCGAACACGATCGTGCCGAACAGCACGTAGTGGAAGTGGGCGATCACGAAGTAGCTGTCGCTGACGTGGAAGTCCAGCGGCGGGCTGGCCAGCAGCACGCCGGAGAGGCCACCGAGCAGGAACGTCACCAGGAAGCCGATCGAGAACAGCATCGGCGTCTCGAATGTCAGCCGGCCCTTCCACATCGTGCCGATCCAGTTGAAGAACTTGATACCGGTGGGCACCGCGATCAGGAACGTCATGAACGAGAAGAACGGCAGCAGGACCGCGCCGGTGACATACATGTGGTGCGCCCACACCGCCACTGACAGCGCCGCGATGCTGATCGTCGCGTAGATCAGGGTGGTGTAACCGAACACCGGCTTACGGGAGAACACCGGGAAGATCTCGGTCACGATGCCGAAGAACGGCAGCGCGATGATGTACACCTCGGGGTGCCCGAAGAACCAGAACAGGTGCTGGAACAGCATCGTTCCGCCGTTGGCGGGGTCATAGATGTGTGCACCCAGGTGGCGGTCGGCAGCCAGGCCGAACAGCGCCGCGGTCAGCAGCGGGAAGGCCACCAGGACCAGGATCGAGGTCACGAAGATGTTCCAGGTGAAGATCGGCATCCGGAACATGGTCATGCCCGGGGCGCGCATGCAGACCACCGTGGTGATCATGTTTACGCCACCGAGGATGGTGCCCAGACCACCGACGGCCAGACCCAGAATCCACAGGTCACCACCGGCGCCGGGGCTGTGCATCGCGTCCGAGAGCGGGGTGTAGGCGGTCCAGCCGAAGTCGGCGGCGCCACCCGGGGTGATGAATCCGGCCAGCGCGATCATCGCACCGAAGACGAACAGCCAGAACGAGAGCGCGTTCAGCCGCGGGAACGCCACGTCGGGGGCGCCGATCTGCAGCGGCAGCACAAGGTTGGCGAAACCGAACACGATCGGCGTCGCATAGAACAGCAACATCGCCGTGCCGTGCATGGTGAACAGCTGGTTGTACTGCTCATTCGACAAGAACTGAAGCCCCGGCACGGCCAGCTCGGCGCGAATGAACAGCGCCATCAAGCCACCCATGAAGAAGAAAACGAAGCAGGCGACGCAGTACATGATGCCGATCAGCTTGTGATCGGTCGTCGTGACCAGCTTGTAGATCAGGTTGCCCTTGGGACCCATCCGTGCAGGTGCGGGTCGAGTGGCCTCGAGTTCCCCCTGCGAAGGCACAACGGCAGTCAACTGTCCTCCAAAAATCGTTAGCGCGCCGAGAACGTGTAGTTGATCCTAGCCGCCCGTCGCCGCCAATGGGCTGTGGGTCCTACATTCTGTCGTATTTGTCACCGGTACACCTTGAGCCGCAGCTCAGCCACCCTACGACAGCCAGGTGTTACCGTCGGCGTCGTGCTGATCGGTGGTGGGCGTGCGGGTGTCGTGATGGCCGCCGGCGCGGTGCTGGCCGCGGTCGCCATGACAGTCGCCAGCGGGTGCTCCACAACCCCGCCGAAGGCCGCGCAGCCGGGGGTACCGTCCCCGGTCACCAGCACCACCAAGATCGCGAGCGCAGGTGTGCTGGGTAATCAGCGCCGGCCCGACGAATCGTGTGCACCCGAGCCGGCCCGCCTCGACCCGGCCGCGCCGGACCCTCAACGCATCGTGGTGCTGGCCGGCGACGAGCTCGACGCGCTGTGCGCGCTGGGGCTACAGACGCGGATCGTGGCGGCCGCCCTGCCCGACGGATCCACCAGCCAGCCGTCGTATCTGGGCACCGTTATCCATAACGTGCCCGCAGCCGGCACCCGCAGCGCACCGGACCTCAGCGCAATCGCGGCCGCCAAACCTGACCTGATTCTCGGCTCGCAGGCGTTGACGCCGCAGTCCCTGCCGGAGCTGACCGCCATCGCTCCGACCGTGTTCGCCGACGCCCCCGGCGCCAAGTGGCAGGACAACCTGCGCACCGTCGGCGCGGCGACCGGACGAGCCCAGGCCGCGGCCGATCTGATCGGCGGGTTCACCGAGCAGGCCAAACAGAAGGGTGGCGCCAACGACGCTCCGCACTTCCAGGCCTCCATCGTCCAATTCACCGACACCACGATGCGGGTGTATGGCGCGGCGAATTTCCCGGCGTCGGTGTTGGCCGACGTCGGAGTGGATCGCCCTGCAGCACAACGGTTTACCGATAAGCCGTACATCGAGATCGGGATTTCCAATGCCGATCTGGACCGGTCACCGGACCTCTCCGCCGCCGACGGCGACATCATCTATCTGTCGTTCGCCTCGCCGGCGGCTAAGGATCGGGCGCCCGCGGTCCTGGACAGCGCGCCGTGGCGGAAGTTGTCGGCCAACCGCGACAACCGCGTCTTCGTGGTCAACAACGAGATATGGCAGACCGGTCAGGGTCTGGTCGCCGCGCGCGGCATCCTCGACGACCTTCGCTGGCTCAACGCACCGATCAACTAGCCCTCCATCGCCGAATTTCACGTTTCGCCGCAGAAGTGCGAGTGCGACGCGACAAAACGTGAAACTCGGAGGCCACGTGTAGCGTTCAGACCCGTGTTCCACGTGCTGACGATCACTTACGAGAAGCCGCTCGACGTCGTCGACCAAACCCGGCCGGCGCATCTGGCGTTTCTGAACGACGAGGTCGAGGCCGGGCGTCTGCTGCTCGCCGGGCGCCTGGAGACGGGTACCGGCGGTGTGCTGATCACCGCGGATATCAGCACCGAAGACGCCCAGAGCATCATCGACCGCGACCCGTACACGCTGGCGGGCGTGGTCAGCTATCAGCGGTTATCGTTCAACGGCGGGGTTCGCGCAGCCGGGCTGTAAACCTCGTCACGTCGGGATTAGGCACTCGCCCCGAGGGGTTATGCCTCTTGGTCGCAACGTTGCGACCCAACTTGCACTCAAAACGCTGAATCGATCAGTGCTGCCTGAAACGCGATCAAAGAGGACACGATGAGCACAGTCACCGCTTACGCCGCCACGTCGGCAACCGAGCCGCTTACCAAGACCACCGTCACCCGTCGCGACGTCGGCCCGACTGACGTCCGGTTCGACATCCACTTCGCCGGAATCTGTCACTCCGACATCCATACGGTGAAAGCCGAATGGGGACAACCTAATTACCCCGTCGTACCGGGCCATGAGATCGCCGGTGTGGTGACCGAGGTCGGTAGTGAGGTGACCAAATACAAGGTCGGTGACCACGTCGGCGTCGGCTGCTTCGTCGACTCCTGCCGCGAGTGCGACAACTGCAAGGCCGGCCTGCAGCAGTACTGCACCGGCACCGGCATGGTGGGCACCTACAACGCCGTCGGTCGCGACGGTGAGCCCACCTACGGCGGATACAGCGGCGAGATCGTCGTCGACGAGGACTACGTCCTGCGTATCCCCGACAGCATCGCCTTGGATGCGGCGGCTCCGCTGCTGTGCGCCGGCATCACGCTGTTCTCTCCGCTGCGCCACTGGAACGCAGGCCCCGGCAAGAAGGTGGCCATCATCGGCCTCGGCGGTCTCGGCCACATGGGCGTGAAGCTCGCGCACGCGATGGGCGCCGAGGTGACCGTGCTGAGCCAGTCGCTGAAGAAGATGGAAGACGGCCTTCGGCTCGGTGCCGACGCCTACTACGCCACCAGCGACCCCGACACCTTCAAGAAACTGGCCGGCCACTTCGACCTGATCCTGAACACGGTTTCGGCCAACCTCGACATGGGTGACTACCTGGGACTGCTGGCGGTCGACGGCACGCTCGTCGAACTCGGCATCCCGGAGCACCCCATGGCGGTCCCGGCCTTCCCGCTGGCCGGCGGACGGCGCAGCCTGTCGGGTTCGATGATCGGCGGCATTCCCGAAACCCAGGAGATGCTCGACTTCTGCGCCGAGCATGGCGTGGCGCCCGAGATCGAGGTCATCGAGCCGGATTACATCAACGAAGCCTACGAGCGGGTGCTGGCCAGCGACGTGCGCTACCGGTTCGTCATCGACACCAGCTCGCTGCGCGGCGAGTAATCACTCGCTGACGGGGTCCTCGGACACACCGGCCAGCGGCCAACCGGCCGCGGCCAGTGTTGCCGCCACCCGCTTGACGTTGTCCGGCCCCGCATCGTGGTGGCTGACGTCCTTGATGAATGCCGCGATCTCGTCCTCGTCGATCCCGCCCTCGAGCGCAGTCGAGTCCTCGGCGGTGATGTGAGCGACGACCTCTTTGATCTGCTCTTCGGTCAGCGGGGTCGAGCGCAACAAGGCCAGCAACGGGACCCGGTCAGGACCGGGCACCCCGTTGGGATAACCGGCCCGCAGCCAGTTCAGGATCGAGTTCAACAGCGACGTAGCGGTCACGCCGCCCAGTCTCTCGGTTGGGTGCGAACTGCGCCAGCACCGATGGGACAGTTCTCCCCCGGTTCACACCGCGTTCACCGGTCGACGGCGTACTCGGCCAGGAATTGCACGACCGCGTCGGCGAACAAATCGTTGCGATCGCCTGCCACCATATGACCGGCGCCCGCGACGTCGACGAACTCGATCTGCGGGAAACGCGCGAGGAAGTCGTCGGCGCGTTCCTGGGTGACGAGATCGCTCATCTGACCGCGCACCAGCAGCATTGGGGTGCCGCCCGCCAGGATCGCTGCGACCGCCGCGTTGATGCGTTCGACGTCGGTCACCTCGATGGGTGGGCGCGACGCGCTGCCGTCGATGAACTTCGGGTCCCAGTGCCAGTACCACCGGCCGTCGCGGTGACGCAGATTGGTGCGAAGACCGTCGAGGTCGTCGGGACGGCGGCGATGAGGGTTGTACTCCTGAATCATGTCGGCCACCTCGTCGAGCGAGGCGAACCCGGATTCCATTCTGTCGTACATGAATTGGTGGATTCGCGAGGCGCCTGAGGGATCCATGTCCGGAACGATGTCGACGAGGACCAGCGCGCGCAGCGTATCGGGGGCGATCTCACCGGCGAGCAGCATGCCGGTGAACCCACCAAGGGACGCGCCGACGAGCACGGGGTGCGGCGGCAGCCGGCGCATGAGTTCGAGGACATCTTTGGCGAAACTGACAACCCGGTAGTCACCGTCGGGCGACCAGTCGGACTCGCCATGCCCGCGCAGGTCGACTGTGACCGCCTGCCAGCCGCGGGCGGCAACTGCTGCAGCGGCCCGGCCCCACGATCGGCGCGTCTGGCCGCCGCCGTGCAGAAACACGACGGCCGGCGCATCCGGGTCACCGATGCGGTCGGCTGCGATGCGGACCCCGCCGACTCCAGCGGTGCTGAACGGTTCGGGTGTGTTCACGCATTCAGCATCCGTGATGGAATCGCCAGCTCAAAGCGCCAGTCCCAACCGAATGAAGCCTTTGGGTGTCGATAACCGGGACGAACGGCCCTACGGTGGCGTCGCCTCGGCGCGGACGTTGGACGGGTGGAGCGGAACGTAGATGACCCATAGGGCGGTCTTTCCCCGGGTGACCCGCGCATTGGAGCGCCCGTGGTTCATCCTCGGCCGCATCGGTGATCAGGCGCTGTTCTACGGCAAGGCGATGGCAGGCATTCCGACCGCAGTGCGCTCCTACCGTACGGAAATCGTCCGCCTGATCGCGGAAATCAGCATGGGCGCAGGCGTCCTGGCGATGATCGGCGGCACGCTGGTGGTCGTCGGGTTTCTCACCGTCGCCACCGGCGGCACGTTGGCGGTGCAGGGCTACAGTTCGCTGGGCGACATCGGCATCGAGGCGCTCACCGGCTTTCTGGCGGCGTTCATCAACGTGCGCATCTCGGCACCCGTCGTCGCGGGGATCGGGTTGGCCGCGACCTTCGGCGCGGGTGTCACCGCCCAACTGGGGGCGATGCGGGTCAACCAGGAGATCGATGCGCTGGAGGCGATGGCGATCCCGTCCCTGGTTTTCCTGGTCAGCACCCGGATCGTCGCAGGCATGGTGTCGATCGCGCCGCTGTATGCGATCGCGGTGATCCTGTCGTTCCTCGCCAGCCAATACACCACTGTCACGCTGCTGGGGCAGTCGGCGGGCCTCTACGAGCACTACTTCTCGACGTTCCTGAGCCCGATCGACCTGATGTGGTCGTTCGTCCAAGCGATCCTGATGGCCATCGCAATCCTGTTGATCCACACCTATTTTGGCTTCTATGCCTCGGGCGGGCCGTCCGGTGTCGGCGTCGCGACGGGTGACGCCGTCCGGACCTCACTCGTGGTGCTGGTGTCCGTGACGTTGCTGATCTCGCTGGCGATCTACGGCAGCCAAGGACGATTCAACCTGGCAGGCTGACGTTTTCAGTCGAGCTGCGGGATCGACGCGCCGGTGGCCAGTTCGGCATACCGTCGCATGAGCCGAAAGGCTGTGGCGCGGTTGATCTCTGGATCCCGGGCGACGATGCGATAACCGAAGTAGTCCTCCATGGACATCAGCGTCATCGCGATGTCGTGTGCCGAGTCGCTGAGACGGAACACCCCGGACCGGGCGCCCGCATCCAGCAAATCGGTGTAGAGACCGACCTGACGGTGGTAGATCCCCTGTACGTCGCGACGGGTGTCGAGGTCGAATCCGGCGGCCAGCACCGCCCGCCAGATGGCGCGCCACTCGGCGTCTTCGGGACCGGTCGGCAGACCGGCAGCGATCGTCCGGGCGAGCTGGCGACACGGATCGTCGCTCTCGGTCCGCAGCCGCAGCCGGTCATCGTAGAACCGGACGTCGGAGCGCAAAGCCAGCTCCGACAGCAGCTGCGCCATGTCCTTGAAGTAGTACCGGACCGCGTTGGTGGTCAGGCCCAGTTCCGAGGCGACGTCGGAAAGCTTGAGGGTGGCCAGGTCATGGCGTTCGATCAGCGCGATGGCGGCATCCATGATGTCGCCGCGCCGCTCGACCTGCCGGTTCGGCCGTGCCATACCTGCGCCACTCCTGTCGTCGGGCTGGGTGGATCCACCCCATTTTGCACTTCCTCTTGCGTGCTGCGTCACACCGGCGCATAGTTCTTTTCCAACTAGGAAAAGAACTACCGGTGAAGTGAGCGTGACAATGCGGGCCAGAGACCTCGGCGTAGCCATCGGGGAACATCCCACCGGGCCGCACAACGCCATCACCGACGTCGCGGGCGTCCGGGTGGGGCACACCACCATCACCTCCGATGATCCGCACACCGTGCGCACCGGCGTCACCGTCGTCATCCCTCACGAACACATTTGGACCGAACCGGTGTTCGCCGGCGCGCACCGACTCAACGGCAGCGGCGAGCTGACCGGCCTGGAATGGATCCGGGAGTCCGGCGAGCTGACCACCGCCATCGGCCTGACCAATACACACAGCGTCGGCGTGGTTCGCGACGAACTCGTGGCGGCGCAGGTGCGGGCCCGCGGCGAAGGCGCTTATTGGTCGTTGCCCGTGGTGGGCGAAACATACGACGGTCTTCTCAACGACATCAACGGCTTTCACGTGCGTCCGGACCATGTGCGGTCCGCGCTGGAGGATGCCAGCGGTGAGCCGCCCGCCGAAGGCAACGTCGGCGGCGGGACGGGCATGATCTGCCACGGCTTCAAAGGTGGTATCGGTACCGCCTCGAGGGTCACCGACACCGTCGCCGGGCGCTACACCGTCGGGGTCCTCGTGCAGGCGAATCATGGTCGGCGTGAACGACTTCGGATCAACGGCGTGCCGGTCGGCGAGCGGATCGGCGCCGCGCAGGTGCCTCTTCCCGAACTGCCCGCGCGCTACGAACCCGGGTCCGGATCGATCATCGTCATCGTCGCCACCGACGCCCCTTTGCTCCCCCACCAGTGCACCCGGGTGGCCCAACGCTCCGCTCTGGCCGTCAGCCGACTCGGTGGCAGCGGCGAGCAGTACAGCGGGGATCTGATGTTGGCGTTCTCGACCGGCAACCGCGGCATTCCGCCCTACGCGTGGGACGAGGACACGGCGACGTCCCGCCCGGAGATCCCGCTGCGGATGGTGGCGCCGCAACTGATGACCCGACTGTTCGACCTGACCATCGAGGCGACGGAGGAGGCCATCGTCAATGCCATGGTCGCGGCCACCACTATGACCGGCCGAAATGGTTTCACCGTCCACGCACTAGACCACGACCTACTTCGCCATGCGCTGTCCCCCACTGCCCCAACACTTCAGGAGATCTCGTGACCGCACCCACCAAGGCCGAAGGGCGCCGCCTGAACGGGCGCCTCGGACCGATCGGCATCGTGTTCATGGTCGTCGCGGCGGCCGCCCCTCTGACCGTGATCGGCGGCAACATGCCGTTGGCGATGGGACTGGGAAACGGCGCGGGCGCCCCGATGGGATTCGTGATCGCCGCGCTGGTGCTCCTGGTTTTCAGCGTCGGGTTCGTCACCATGACGCCGCATGTACCCGAGGCCGGGGCATTCTTCTCTTATGTGACAGTCGGACTCGGCGAGCGGATGGGCAAGGGCATCGCGGTGGTCGCGTTGATTGCCTACACCGCGATCCAGGTGGGCATCTACGGCTACATCGGCTGGGCCATCAACGACACTGTCACGCACTACAACGGGCCGGTGATCCCATGGCCGGTGTACTCATTCGTCGTTCTGGCGATCGTCGCGGTGCTCGGCTACCGGCACATCGAGTTGAGCGCCAAGGTCCTTGGTGTGGCACTCGCACTCGAGATCGGCATCGTCGTCATCCTTGACGTGGTGATGGTGGCCAACCCCAGCCCGGCCGGCATCACGTTGAGCTCGTTCGATCCCGCCGTCTTCACCCACGGCACACTGGGGATCGCCGTCCTGTTCGCGCTCACCGGATTCATCGGCTTCGAGGCCACCGCCGTGTTCCGCGACGAGGCGCGCGATCCGGAACGCACCATCCCGCTCGCCACCTACGCCGCAGTCATCATCATCGGCGCGTTCTACGCCATCACGGTGTGGGCGTTCGTCGTCGCCCTCGGGCCCGATCAGGTGACAGCCACAGCGGAGAAAACCCTTGCCGGAGAAGGCAATATGCTACTCGACACCGCCGGTGACATGCTGGGGACCATCGGGCGCGACATCGTCAACTTGCTGCTGCTGACCAGTCTGTTCGCCTGCGTGCTGTCCTTCCACAACGTGATCGCGCGCTACCAGTTCGTGCTGGCCGGAAAAGGCTTGCTGCCGGCCAAACTCGCCGACGTGCACGACAACCACGAGTCACCGGCATTCTCCTCGGTGGTGCAGACCGTCACCGCCGCCGTCATCGTCGGGGTGCTGGCGATCCTCGGGATCGACCCGCTGGTCGGTGTTTTCGGCTCGATGGCGGGCATCGCCACCGTCGGCATGGTTGTCCTGATGCTCACCACGTCGATCGCGGTGCTCGCGTTCTTCCTGCGCGGGCGAGCAACGGGCTCACTGTGGACCACGCGTGTGGCGCCGGGCATCGCGGTGCTCGGCTTGCTGGGAAGTCTGTGGCTGGTGCTGTCGAACTTCACGCTGGTCACCGGCGGCAGCGCCACCTTGAGCACCATCTTGGCCGCGATCCCGTTCATCGGGCTGATTGTCGGTGCGCTCGCCTGGCGGCCGTCGAAGTCGCTGGCACCCTCGACGACCTGATTTCGGCCGCGGGGGCTGTCGAACCCGCCCTGCCGCACGGCCTCTGGCGTTGACGAGGCCGCGCGGTAGGACACCCGGGTCCTAGAAGTTCCAGTCCTCGTCTTCGGTGACGACGGCCTTGCCGATGACATAGCTGGAGCCCGAACCGGAGAAGAAGTCGTGGTTCTCGTCGGCGTTCGGCGACAGCGCCGACAGGATCGCCGGGTTGACCTCGGTCTCGTCGCGCGGGAACAGCGCCTCGAAGCCCATGTTCATCAACGCCTTGTTCGCGTTGTAGCGCAGGTACTTCTTGACGTCCTCGGTCAGCCCGACCGAGTCGTAGAGATCCTGGGTGTACTCAATCTCGTTCTCGTACAACGCGAACAGCAGCTCGTAGGCGTAGTCCTTGAGGTCCTGCTTGCGCTCGTCGGTCTGGACTGCGTAGCCCTTCTGGAACTTGTAGCCGATGTAGTACGCGTGCACGGCCTCGTCGCGGATGATCAGCCGGATCAGGTCGGCGGTGTTGGTGAGCTTGGCCCGGCTCGACCAGTACATCGGCAGGTAGAAGCCCGAGTAGAACAGGAACGCTTCGAGGAAGACCGAGGCGATCTTGCGCTTCAGTGGATCGTCGCCGCGGTAGTAGTCGAGGATGATCTGCGCCTTGCGCTGCAGGTTGACGTTCTCCTCCGACCAGCGGAACGCCTCGTCGATCTCGGCAGTCGAGCACAGCGTGGAGAAGATCGAGCTGTAGCTCTTGGCGTGCACCGACTCCATGAACGTGATGTTGGTCAGCACCGCTTCTTCGTGCGGGGTGAGCGCATCCGGGATCATGCTGACCGAGCCGACCGTGCTCTGGATGGTGTCCAGCAGCGTCAGACCGGTGAAGACGCGCATGGTGAGCTGCTTCTCGTCGGCGGTCAGCGTGCCCCACGACGGGATGTCGTTGGATACCGGCACCTTCTCCGGCAGCCAGAAGTTACCGGTCAAGCGATCCCAGACTTCCGCGTCCTTCTCGTCAATGACACGGTTCCAGTTGATCGCCGTCGCCCGGTCGATCAGCTTCGTTCCATCGCTCACCGAAACCCCACTTCACCACGCTGTTTGCCCCGTTTCCGGCTGACGCCCAAAACACTACCCCTGGGGTGTGACAACGCGCCGCAACACAACAACTTGTGTTGCCGCGGTGTCGAACCCACAGGTCCGACGCGCGTCGAGGCGGCGCTCGGCGTGTCGGCTCATCGCACCCCGGAGAAGC
The DNA here is from genome assembly GCF_002086695.1 of Mycolicibacterium rhodesiae. Taxonomy (GTDB): domain Bacteria; phylum Actinomycetota; class Actinomycetes; order Mycobacteriales; family Mycobacteriaceae; genus Mycobacterium; species Mycobacterium rhodesiae. Next base: position 169,463 of record NZ_MVIH01000001.1, on the reverse strand, counting down.
GGTATTCCGAGCGCTTCAGCGACCGGGTGGACAGCCAGTACTGCCACGTCATGCCGCTCCACAGCGTCCGGTTCTTCCCGTGCTCGTCGAGGTACCAGCTGCTGCAGCCGCCGGTGCTCCACACCGCGCCCTGCAGGTCGTCCTGCAGCTCGGCGTTGAAGGCGTTCTGGGCCGAGCGGGTCGGCGCCAGCGCCTGCGCCCCGGCCTTGTCGACGGCGCCGATCGCCTGGCCGACGTAGCGGATCTGCGACTCGATCATGAAGACCACCGAGTTGTGCCCCAGCCCGGTGTTCGGCCCGAGCAGGAAGAACAGGTTGGGCATGTCGGCGACGGTGATCCCGCGGTGCGCCTGCACACCCTCGCGGTTCCAGCGGTCCACCAGGTCCTCTCCGCCGGGGCCTTTGATGCCGACGTAGGTGTAGGAGTCCGTGACGTGGAAGCCGGTCGCGAACACGATGACGTCCACCGCGCGCTCGGTGCCGTCCTCGGTGACGATCCCGTGCGGGGTGATCCGGGCGATGCGATCGGTCACCAGTTCCGAATGGGGCTTAGCAATGGCACGGAAGTAGTTGTTGGAGAACAGGACTCGCTTGCAGCCGACCTGATACGACGGGGTCAGCCGACGGCGCAGCTCCCGATCGCGGACCTGGTGGCGGATGTTCCACGTGCCGGCCTTCTCGCCGAGCACCAACAGCTCGGGGCGCTTGGTCATCGCGAAGCCGAGGGCTTCCTGGAACCAGTAGATGCCGGTACGCAAAGCCGCCCGGGTGCCGGGCACCGTGCCGAACGCGTTGCGCATCCACTGCGGGATCGGGTTGTTGGAGCGCGGCAGCACCCACGCCGGAGTGCGCTGATAGAGCTGCAGTGCGCCGACTTTGTCGACGATCTCCGGGACGAGCTGAATCGCGCTGGCGCCGGTTCCGATGACGGCGACCTTCTTGCCGGTGAGGTCGACCCCGTGGTCCCACTGCGCCGAATGGAACGCCTCGCCTTCGAAGTCGGCGAGGCCCTCGAAATCGGGGATGGACGGGATGTGCAGCGCACCGGCGCCCGAGATCAGAAATTGTGCGATGTATTCGCGGCCGTCTTCGGTGAAGACATGCCAGCGGAACTCGGCGTCGTCCCAGTGGGCGCGTTCGACGCGGGCGCCGAAATGGATGTAGCGGCGCAGACCGTACTTCTCGGTCACACCCCGCAGGTAGTCGAGGATCTCCGGCTGTAGCGACCACATGTAGGTCCAGTCCGGCTTGGGCTCGAAGGAGAACGAATACAGGTGCGCCGGAATGTCGCAGGCGCAGCCCGGGTAGCTGTTGTCCCGCCAGGTGCCGCCGACGTCGTCGGCCTTCTCCAGGATCAGGAAGTCGACGCCGCGCCGCTGTAGTTCGATCCCCATTCCGAGCCCGGAGAAGCCGGTGCCGATGACGAGCGCCCGGGTGTGGACGGGCTCGGTGGTGGTGTCGGCGACGGTCGGTTCGGCAACGGTCATGCCACCAAAGTACCCAATACCGTCGGTATCGCCTAGATGTCCGGCGCTCAGCCGGCGGCGGCGCGGCGCTGCATGGCGTCGTGAATCGGGCGGTCCGGATCGAGGTTGACGCCCAGGACGTCAGCGGTGCCGTTGACGGTGCCGAGCATGATCGTGGTCAGGTGATTGATGAACTCGTCCGTCGGCATCCTGCGCTGGCTGTCCGGGTCGGGACCCAGCCACCAGTCGGTGGCCGCCGAGCACGCGCCGAACGCAGCCGCCGCGGCCAGTTGCAGCGCAGCGGGATCGAGCTGCATGCCACGCAGCTCGTTGTTGAACGTGTCGGCGAACGCCATGGTGATCTCGCGGCCCTCGTTGAGCGCGCGCTGCGTGGACTCCGATTGTTCCGGGAACCGCCCCTGCAGCATGAATCGCAGCACGTTGGGGTGCTGCTCGACCAGGTTGACGTACTCGGCCACGCCACGGCGGACGACCTCCCTCATCGGGTCGGTGGCGGCGTCGATGTTCGAGAAAATCGCGCTCCAGAGCATGTCGCGCAGCCGCTTGCCGATCGCCTGGAACAGGTCGGACTTGTCGGTGAAGTGCCGGTAGATCTTCGGCTTGGCGGTGCCGGCCTCTTCGGCGATCTCGCGCAGGCTCACCTCGGGGCCGTGCTTGTCGATCGACCGGAATGCGGCGTCGACGATCTCGGCGCGCACCTTCTTGCGGTGCTCCCGCCAGCGCTCACTGCGCGCGTCGACCTTGCCGGGCTCGGACCCCGACCGCGATCTGGACGCTCTGCGCACGTCAAGCACTGTACCCGCAGCGCAGGCTGACCAGGGCCGACCTTGGGTGACGACTATTACATCGGTCTGACGCGGGCCATCGCCGGGCAGAGCGGGTGGGCGATCTCCGATAGCATCGTCGCATCCGATTATCGAAGCGAGACGAGACGTAGTGACCGAGCGATTCGACCTGGTGGTAGCCGGCGGGGGGCCATCAGGATCCGCGGCCGCGTGGCAGGCCGCGCAGACCGGCGCGAAAGTGGTGGTGCTGGACAAGGCGCAGTTTCCGCGGGCCAAGCCCTGCGGTGACGGCCTGACCGCCCGCGCCGTGAGCTACCTGCAGAAGATGGGCTTGGCTGACGAGGTCAACACTTTCCACCGGGTCAACCGCGTGACGGTCTTCAGCCCGTCGCAGTGGGAGCTTTCGTTCCCCAAGCGCCCGGGGATGCCCGACCACGGCCACACCGTCAGTCGCGAGCATCTCGACACGTTGCTGCTCAAGCACGCCGAATCGGCGGGCGCGACGGTTCGCCAGGGCGCGGAGGTCGCCGGTCCGGAACTCGACGAGCGCGGCCGTGTCATCGGCGTCGTGCTAAAGAGCGGCGAGAAAGTCTTCGGCGACGCGGTGATCGCCGCCGACGGCGCCTACTCCCCGATCAAGCGCGCGCTGAAGATCGACTCCGAATACAACGGCTACTCGGCGATCGCGATTCGCTCCGAGATGCCTGCCAACCGGCCCGACTCGGACAGTCTCGACATCTATTTGAAGCTGGCGTTCCAGGGCGATCAGCTGCCCGGTTACGGCTGGGTGTTCCCGATGGGCAACGGTGTGTTCAACATCGGCCTCGGCTACGTCAACAGTTACAAGAACTGGCAGTCGATCAACGCCACCCAGTTTCTCGGTGATTTCCTGCGCACCCTTCCGCCTGAGTGGGAACTCCCGCCGATCGAGGAGCTCAAGAAGAACAAGAGCGTGCGGGCCTGGCGGTTGCCGATGGGCTTCACGGCGTGGCCGCCGTGGCGGCCCGGCGTGCTCTTCACCGGTGACTCTCTCGGCGCCGGAAAGCCGGCCTCCGGAGCGGGCATCTCGAAGGCCTTGGAGTCAGGCCTGGCCGCCGGCGAGTGCGCGATCGCGGCGCTGCAGAACGGCGGGCCCGACGACTTCACCAACTACGGGCAGCGCATGGAAGCCGCGTGGGGCCGGGAGTACAAGCGCGGCCGCTACTTCCACAAGCTGCTGGGGTACCCGCAGGTGGCCAACGCCGGGATCAAGCTGATCGACAACGCCCCCTTCCGGGACGCGATGCTCAAGGCGCTGTACAAGAAAGCCCAAGGACCGCAGCACAAGTACTGATTCCGTGGTGACGACGGCGGCCGGCCTCAGCGACGAGGAGCTGGCACGGATCGAGGGTGACTTCGGCTTCGAGTTTGCCGACGACCATCGAGCCTTTCTGTCTTCTGGTCTGCCCGTTGGAGATTCGTGGCCGGACTGGCGCTGCGCGCCGCGCCGAAGTCTGCACCAGCGATTGCGGCTGCCCGTCGACGGCATCCTGTTCGCTGTCGAATGGCGAGACTTCTGGGGTTACGGCTGGGGTGTGCGCCCGGCCCGGATGAAGGACGCGCTGCGCAGTGCGAACTACCACCTGGCGCGAGTGCCGCAACTGGTGCCGCTGCACGCGAACCACTACCTTCCCGCGGGGCGCGGCACGTCCGGGCACCCCGTGCTGTCGATCTATCAGACCGACGTGAGTTGTTGCGCCGCAGACATATTCGACTACATCAATCCTGATCCGTCCCGGGTGTCGACGCCGACGGTGCCGTTCTGGTCCGATCTGATCGGCTAGGCGCCTAGTGGATTGAGCTGATCCGCGGTGGCGTCGTCTGCTGCCGTCGAGACACTCAGCGCCTCGTAGCGTTCGTCGGCGGCAAGCAGATCACGGCCGGCAGCGGTGGCGTAACGGTAGGCATCGGGGCCGACGAGTAACCGAGCCGGCGGGGCATCCATGTCGACGATATCGAGAACCAGCGCAGCGACTTTCACCGGATCGCTGGCACCTAGGTGCGCAGACCGGCTCAGCTCAACGGCAGCCCCCACGGTTGCTTCGTACTCAGGGCGGACCGGTGCGATGCGCATCGACGAGCCCGACCAATCGGTGCGCATCCCGCCGGGTTCGAGCACGCTCACCTTGATTCCGAGCGGGGCGACCTCCTCGGCCAGGACCCCGGAGTAACCGGTGACCGCCCACTTGGACGACTGATAGGCGGCCAGCCCCGGCCGCGCCAATCGGCCACCGACCGAGGATATTTGGACGATATGGCCCGCACCCTGTCGACGCATGATGGGCAGCACGGCCTGGGTGAGCCGGACGACACCGAAGAAGTTCGCCTCGACCTGTGCGCGAAAGTCGTCGAAATCGACGTCTTCGGCGGCAGCCATATTGGCGTATCCGGCATTGTTGACCAGAACATCGAGGCGCCCCCACCGCTCGATCGCGGTTTCCACGGCGGCGCGGACCTGCTCGTCGTTGGTGACGTCCAGTTCGACGACGGCCAGACGCTCGGGTTCCCGAGCCGCGAGGTCGTCGAGCGACGTCGCGGAACGAACACCCGCGACGACGCGATGCCCGGCGGTCAGGGCCGCCTCGGCGATGGCGCGTCCGAGTCCGCGAGATGCTCCGGAGATGAGAATGACGTGCGACATGATGATGACCTTTCGTTGCAGTGGTGGGTTTCAGCTGACGTTGCGGATGGTGCCGCCGTCGACGCGTAGATCGGCGCCGCTGATGTAGTCGGCGTGCGCACTGGCGAGGAAGCACACGGCGGCCGCGATCTCCTCAGGCCGTCCGAGCCGGCCGATGTCGTTGGGGAACCACGTTGTCGCCGCGGCCTTTTCGATATCAGCCCACGTCGGTCCCCAGCCGTTGGCGGTAGCAGCCTGCAACACCATGTCTCGGGTGCTGTCGGTGAGGATCGCTCCCGGGGCGACGATGTTGGCTGTGACGCCGGTGCCGGACAAGTCCCGCGCGAGTGACACCGTCAGGTTGTGACGAGCGGCGAGGGTGGCGCTGTAGTGCGGCTGCTCCGCGACCGGTTGTAGGGCAAGACCGCCGCCGATCTGGATGACCCTGCCCCAGCCCCGTCGGCGCATGCCGGGGACCACGTGAGAAATCATCCGCACGACCGAGACGACGTTGATCTGGTGGATTCGTGTCCATTCCTCGGTGGAAAGGTCCGCCCAGGACGCACCGTCGTAGTAGCCGGCATTGTTGACCAGGATGTCGATGTCCCCGGCTGCCTGCGCAACGGCGGCAGCTCCCTCGTCGGTCGCGAGATCACCGAGTACGGCGACGGCATCGCCGTGGTCCGCGCGGATGGCGGCGACCACGGCGTCGGTTCGGTCGGCGTCGCGTCCGTGCACCACCACCGAGGCCCCCTCCGCGGCCAGCATCTCAGCGATCGCGCGGCCGAGTCCCGTGCTCGAGCCGGTGACCAGCGCCCGCTTGTTGGCCAATCCCAGATCCACAACGGCCTCCTTGTCTACACCTGTATACCAGCGACGTGTATACGAACGTAGACTTAGTCGGCTTAATTCCCGACGAGCGCAGCGATCATCGGTTCCAGCACGCGTGCGATATCGGCGGCCTTGCCCTTGCTGAGGGCGCGGGTCCCGACCACCCCGCGCATCATCAACATTCCGCCGATCACAGCGAGCAGGATCTCGCTGCGTAGTTTTCTATCGGGCGAGTCGAGTTGACGTGCCAAGCGCGCACCGACGTGGCGTTCAATGGCGGCCCGCACGATCGCCGTGGCGACCGGACTTGATGCCGATCTCACCATGATCAAGAACGGCTGCGGCGCTTCTTCATGGGGCCCGCTCTTTGCCACCAGCACCTTGACGATGTCGCCGACGAGGTCGTCAGACTGCTCACCGATGAACACTGGTGTGGCGAAAGATGTTTCGACCGCCTCAGCGAACAGCCCCTCCTTCGAGCCGAAGTATCTGTTCACCAACATGGCGGTGACACCAGCATCCTGTGCGATCTGGCGGACTCCGACGCCGTCATACCCCGCGCGGGCGAAGTTTTCGATCGCGGAGCGCAAGATCGCGTCGCGGGTCGCCGCCGCATTGCGCGTAGGTGGCGGGGATGTGGCCATGGGGATCTCCTCCGTTACTGCAGCGGGGAACTCGTAATTGGTTGAAGCGTTTGCGTGTGGGTCGCGACGATGAGCGCCGGGTCGAACTGCCGGTGGTCTTCGACGAAGTCATCACTGCTGCGATAACTCTCGGCCAGGGCGCGGGGATCGTCGCCCGAATAACCGACAAGCGCCATGACGCGGAACTCTCGCGCCGCAGGTTCGGTCCACACGCCATGCACGGTGATGCCGTACCGGCGCAACGTGCGAATGTGGCGTGGCCAAAACTCCGCAACGTAGCTCTCCAGAGCGGCCGCGTCAGCCAACGTATAGGTCCGCAACTCCATCACGCAGCAAGTCTACGGGTGTAGATCGACTAGATGTTGGATTCGTCCACAGGCACGCCGCTGGCCGGTGCCGCCGCACCGTCACCGTCATCCGCGGTGGGTAGGCCGTCGACGCCGAGGGTGTACGACGTCATCGATAAGGATCCGTAGGCGCACCCGTCAGTCAGCACCTCGGCTCGATCACCGCTCGCGGCAGCCAGTCCCGCGAAATAGAGTAGGGGCAGGAAATGATGCGGGGTCGGCACCGCGGCCGCGTAGTCACCGTGTTCGCGTAGCCGGACCGCGTCGCTGGGGTCGGCCAGCACCTGCGCCCGCGCGTCGTCATCGAACCGCTGGGCCCAATCAAAAGCTTTGTCTTCCAACGTCGGGTCCATGCCACCAAGATTGTGGACGACGTTGCCCGACCCCAGGATCAGCACACCGCGCTCGCGCAGCTTCGCCAGTTTGGCGCCCAGCGCCAGGTGATACTCCAGCGGCTTGTAGGCGTTGATGGCCAATTGCACGACGGGCACCGATGCCTCCGGGAAGGCATGCACGAGCACCGACCAGGTCCCGTGGTCGATCCCCCAGCTGTCGACGTGGGCGCCCACCCAGGTCGGCTCGACGACGTCGGCGATCTCGTCGGCAAGTTCCGGCAGACCCGGTGCCGGGTACTGCACATCGAAGAGTTCCGTGGGAAAGCCGTAGAAATCGTGGATGGTCCGCGGCACCGCCATCGCGGTGACCGCCGTGGCGTTGATGTACCAGTGCGCACTGACGACGAGGATCGCCCGCGGGCTGCCGAACGAGCCGAGCACCGACCGGCCGAACGCCCGCCATGCCGACGTGTAGCGGTTGAGCTCCAGGGCGTTCATCGGGCTGCCGTGCCCGATGAACGCGGCCGGCATCAGTGCGGACATAGGTCTAGTTAACCGCAGGGCGCAGCGTCACTCACTGTGGGTGAGCTGGTCGGCGAATGCCGCGCCCGCATCACCGGTGAGCTTGGCCGCGTCGAATCCGTAGCCGACACGGTCACCGCGGATCGCGCGCAACGGGTCCTCGAAGTCCCGGAAGTACCCCATGGCCCACGCGCCCTCTTGATAGCCGATCAGCTTCAGCAGATCATCATCGAGCTCACGGGCGACTTCCATTGGCACTGAGAGGAATTGGTTCTCCTCCTGACGGACCCAGCCGACACAGTAATTCACGTTGATGGCGCGGCGGACCTGATCACTGCGGTTCGCGGCACCGCTGTGCACGATCTTGCCGGAGTAGAGCAGCACCGAACCGCGCGACATCTCGGCCTGCAGGCACTCGTCGTCGCCGTAGTCCGTCGGCTTCTTGTCGCCGACCTGACTTCCCGGCACCACGCGGGTGGCGCCCATCTCGGCGGTGTAGTCGGTCATCGCCCACAAGGTGTTGCACTGCACGTGATAGTCGTCGGGGAATGGGTAGAAGTCGAAGGCGTTCTGGTCGCGGTGCAGCGACTGATCGGTTTCGCCCGGCTCGATCGAGATCACCTGGGTGAGCATCAGCTGAAATGCGCTGGCGTGGCCGAGAAAATCCTGGCACACACCGAGGATGGACGGGTTCTGAATCAGGGTGCGGCAGGCCGGCGAGCGGGCGATCAGCGCACCGGTGCGCCGGGTCTTGCGCCCGATCATCGCGTTGTAGCCCATCGGTGTCGCGTCGAGGTAGGGGGCCAGTTCGTCACCGATCGTGTCCATCACGGACTCCGGAACCAGGTTGTCGACGATCACGTAGCCGTCGCGGCGCAGATGGTCGGCAAGGTCCGCCGGGGAGGTGGTGGCCGGAACATGCGTGAGCACGGTCATGGCTCGAGTATCGCGGAGCAGATGTGTTGACCAGGTAAAAAGGCGTCACACGACGGTTAAGGCCGCCGCCGCTTGCCCGGCTTACTGGCGACCTTCCCGGCGGCAGCGCGGGCGGCTTGCTTGGCAAGCGTCTTCTCCCGCGCGGTGCGTTTCGGAGCCGGCTGCGCCTGCCCGCGTGACGAACTCGGCTTGCGTCCCCGCACTATCCCGGTGAACTCCTCGACCAACGCCGATGGTTGTCCCGCCGGGAAGGCAAGCGCCACTGGACAAGTCGGTGCGTCGGCGATAGGGCGATACGTGAGGTCGCGGCGGTGGTACAGCCGAGCCAGCGACTGCGGGACGATCAACACACCCAATCCTGCGGCGGCGAGTTCCATTGCGGCCTCGGTGGTTTCCGGGCGGTGGTCGATGGGCATCCCCGGGGCGTCGGCCCAGGCGACGACGTCGTCGAGTGGCAGCAGGATCGGCTCGTCGGTGAGGTCGGCCGCGGTGATCTCGTCGGCGGCGCTCAGAAGATGATCGGTCGGCACCACGGCCACCGTCGTCTCCGCGTAGAGCGGGATGACGGACAACCCTGAGGTCTCGGCCGACGGGCGCAGCAACGCGACATCGACGGTCCCGTCCCGCACCTCGGCGGGCGCGTCCGCCGCAGTGACGGCGCACAGCGTCAGCCGAACATTGGGATGCCGCTGCGCCCAGGTCCGCACCCACTTCGCAGGCGTCGCTCCGGGGACGTACCCGACGGTGAGCGAGGACTGGGTCACCGACTCAGGCTACCGATAGGCTCGTGCCATGAGCAGGCCGAACGCGCAGTCGATGAAACCCGCAACCGCGGCGAAGAAGCTGGACGTGTACCTGCCGGCGACGCCCGCGGAGTTCCAGGCCAACGCGATCACCCGCGACGAACTGGCCGCTCTGCAGGCCGATCCGCCGCAGTGGCTGACCGATCTCCGCAAGAACGGTCCGCACCCGAAGAACCTCGTCGCGGCCAAGCTGGGTGTGTCGATCGCGGGGCTCGCGCGCGGTGGAGTGACCGATGCGCTGACGACCGAACAGATCGACGCGCTGCTCGCCGACAAGCCGGACTGGCTGGTCGCCGAACGGGAGAGCTACCAGAACGTGCTCGCCGAGCAGCGGCGGGTGAAGGCGCTGCACGCGGAGAAGGCGCGCTGAGGCCTCACGCCGCGGCGTCGGTCCAGAAGATCTGCCAGGAATGGCCGTCGAGGTCGTTGTAGCTGCGGCCGTACATGGACCCGTGATCTTCGGAATCCCCGTCGGTGCCGCCCGCGGCGATGGCTCGATTGACCAGAGCGTCCACCGCGTCCCGGCTGTCGACGCTGAGGCAGACGACGCATTCTTTGACCTTGGTGGCGTCGGCGGTCTCCACCGGATGGAACGAGTCGAACAGGTCGCGCTGCACCAGCATCGCGAACTGGTTCTCCCCCAGCACCAACGTGACTGCATTGTCGCCAGTGAATTGGTCGTTGAAGGCGTATCCGAGGTCGGAGAAGAACTGACGTGAGCGCTCGACACCGGCGACGGGCATGTTGACCAACATCATTGCGTGCACGGGTGCCTCCAAAGGTGTTGCGGGATCCGGCTGGATGCCGTCGGAGAGACAGACCGGCCGGGCGTGTGAAACTCATCGGCAAACGCCATCGAGTCAGAACCGAGAGCGGCCATATCGCCGTCAATCTCGCCGCCAGTTCTGACTCGATGCGACGAGCCGTACCCTGCCCTCTATGACCTACCTCCCCACGTGGGTGCGTGAGCACCCCATCGCCGTGGCCGCCGCCGGCTACGTGGGCTACTCCGCGGTGATGCTCCGGTTGGATCGCCAGATGCAGGCCACCGGCGGGCCCGGCATCATCCCGTTCGAACTCGCGGGCTCCGCCGCCAAAGCCGAAGGCATCATGGCCCGATGGGGCGCGGACGGAATGCGCGCGGCCCGCAGATCGATGTGGCTCGACTTCGGCTACATGACGAGCTACGGAATCTTGTTGGCACTACTCGTGGAGCGTCGGCGTCGGCGCCGCGCGCATCCCTCCTGGCTTCCAGCCTTGGCCGCCGGTGCGGTCGCGGGCGACGCGGTCGAGGGCGTCGCACTGCTGCGGGTGCTCGACCGCAGGGATGTCGCAACGAACGCGCGCATCGCTCAGGTCTCGGCGTCGGTGAAGTTCGCCATCCTCGCGGCGACTCTCGCATACGCCGTCTACCCAGGAAAAAAGTCAGGCCAGGGGTAATACTCCCTGGCCTGACTTTTATTTAGCTCAGCTTACAACATGCAGCTGACGCAATTTTCCACCTGCGTCCCCTCCAGAGCCATCTGGCGAAGGCGGATGTAGTACAGCGTCTTGATTCCCTTGCGCCAGGCGTAGATCTGCGCCTTGTTGACCTCACGGGTGTCGGCGGTGTCCTTGAAGAACAAGGTCAGCGAAAGCCCTTGGTCCACATGCTGAGTGGCCGCGGCATACGTGTCGATGATCTTCTCGTAACCGATCTCGTACGCATCCTGGTAGTACTCCAGGTTGTCATTGGTCATGTAGGGCGCCGGGTAGTAGACGCGGCCGATCTTGCCTTCCTTGCGAATCTCGACCTTGCTCGCCACCGGGTGGATCGATGATGTCGAGTGGTTGATGTAGGAGATCGATCCCGTCGGCGGCACCGCCTGCAGGTTCTGGTTGTAGATGCCGTGAGTCTGCACCGATTGCTTGAGCCGCAACCAATCCTCTTGGGTCGGAATGCGAATGCCCGCCTCGGAAAACAGCTCACGCACGCGCTCGGTCGCCGGCTCCCACACCTGCTCGGTGTACTTGTCGAAGAACTCACCGGAGGCGTACTTCGACTTTTCGAAGCCCTTGAACGCCGAGCCACGCTCGATGGCGATCTTGTTCGACGCCCGCAGCGCGTGGTAGAGCACCGTGTAGAAGTACATGTTGGTGAAGTCGATGCCCTCTTCGGATCCGTAGAAGATCCGTTCGCGCGCAAGGTATCCGTGCAGGTTCATCTGGCCGAGGCCGATGGCATGCGAATCGTTGTTGCCCTGCTCGATCGACGGGACCGACCAGATGTGCGTCTGATCGCTCACCGCGGTCAAGCCGCGGATGGCCACCTCGATGGTCTGGGCGAAGTCCGGCGAATCCATCGCCTTGGCGATGTTCAGCGAGCCCAGGTTGCACGAGATGTCCTTGCCCACCTTGGCGTACGACAGGTCCTCGTTGAACAGCGAGGGCGTCGACACCTGCAGGATCTCCGAGCACAGGTTGCTGTGCGTGATCTTGCCCTCGATCGGGTTGGCCCGGTTCACCGTGTCCTCGAACATGATGTACGGGTAACCCGACTCGAACTGCAGCTCGGCCAGCGTCTGGAAGAACTCGCGCGCCTTGATCTTGGTCTTGCGGATCCGCGCGTCGTCGACCATTTCGTGGTACTTCTCGGTGACCGAGATGTCGGCGAACGGAACGCCGTACACCCGCTCGACGTCATACGGGGAGAACAGGTACATGTCCTCGTTCTTCTTCGCCAGCTCGAACGTGATGTCCGGAATCACCACACCCAGCGAGAGGGTCTTGATGCGGATCTTCTCGTCGGCGTTCTCCCGCTTGGTGTCCAGGAAGCGGTAGATGTCGGGGTGATGTGCGTGCAGGTAGACCGCGCCGGCACCCTGGCGCGCACCGAGCTGGTTGGCGTAGGAGAACGAGTCCTCCAGCAGCTTCATGATCGGGATGACGCCCGAGCTCTGGTTCTCGATGTTCTTGATCGGCGCGCCATGCTCACGAATGTTGGTCAGCAGCAACGCAACTCCGCCACCGCGCTTGGACAGCTGCAGGGCGGAGTTGATCGAACGGCCGATCGACTCCATGTTGTCCTCGATGCGCAGCAGGAAGCAGCTCACCGGCTCGCCGCGCTGCGCCTTACCCGAGTTCAGGAATGTCGGGGTGGCCGGCTGGAACCGTCCGTCGATGATCTCGTCGACCAGCTTCTCGGCCAGCGTGGTGTCACCGGCGGCCAGCGTCAGCGCCACCATCACCACCCGGTCCTCGAACCGCTCGAGGTAACGCTTCCCGTCAAACGTCTTCAGCGTGTAGGAGGTGTAGTACTTGAACGCGCCGAGGAAGGTCGGGAACCGGAACTTCTTGGCGTACGCGCGGTCGGTCAGCGTCTTGACGAAGTTGCGCGAGTACTGATCGAGAACCTCACGCTCGTAATAGTTCTCGCGGATCAGGTAGTCGAGCTTCTCGTCCTGATTGTGAAAGAACACGGTGTTCTGGTTCACGTGCTCGAGGAAGTACTGACGCGCGGCCAGGCGATCCATCTCGAACTGGATCTTGCCGTCTGCGTCGTACAGATTCAGCATCGCGTTGAGCGCGTGGTAGTCGGTCTCCCCCGGCAACGCGTGCCCTGACGTCGTTACAGGCTCAGCAGCTGTGACTGTAGGTGGCACGTGTCCTCGTCCTTCCAGAATTTCGTTAACTCCGCACGAACGGCTTCCACGTCCTCTGCGGTGCCCATCATTTCGAAGCGATATAGGTTCGGCACCCTGCACTTGTGCGCGATCAGCGTCGCCGCGAAGCAGTATTCGGCACCGAATTGTGTGTTGCCTGCCCCGATCACGCCGCGGATCAAGGACCGATTGTGCGGATTGTTCAAAAACTTGATGACCTGCTTGGGGACGTACCCCTTCGCCTCGAGGTGCGGGCTGTCGCCCCGACCCCTGCCGTACGTCGGCAGGAGGAGGACGTACGGCCGGTGCACCTCGATGCGGTCGTGAAGGGGAATCCGGATGGCCGGCTCACCCAGCTTCTGCACAAAGCGGTGGGTGTTCTCCGAGACGCTGGAAAAGTACACCAGCCGCTCCGAGCCCGCCAGGCTGGGGCTGCCATCCGGATTCATCACATCTCTTTCCGTGGCACCCGGGCCGTTAAGCGCTCAGCGCGGCACCGGTGAGGGCCTTGATCCGATCGGGCCGGAAGCCCGACCAGTGATCGCCGCCGGCAACGACGACCGGTGCCTGCAGGTAGCCCATCGCCATGACGTAGTCGCGGGCCTCCGCGTCCTCGGTGATGTCGACGACGTCGTAGGTCAGACCGGACTTGTCCAGGGCCTTGTAGGTCATGTTGCACTGCACGCAGGCGGGCTTGGTGTAGACGGTGATGGTCATCTGCGGTATGGCTCCTCAGCGAAACATAGAGATGTACTCAGGCGAACTGACTGTGCGCAGGCACTCATGAACTTTCAGCGAGCTGTCGGACCGTGAAATTCCTGACCGGCGGAGCCGCTCGGACCGACATCTCAGCTTCGGTTCCGGCGATCCGGCGGACCTGTGACTTTCTGGTCTGTCGGCCTGTCGAACACTACACCTAGTGTCCGACAGCACGAAGAGATACAACATGTTCTGAATAACAATTTTGAAATTCCCTGGTCGTAAGCCCTTCACCCCTTCTCCGCCCGGCGTGTCGCATGTCACAACACGCCGCACGCCACCAACTAGGCCTAGATGTACCACCGGGTACCGACAGGGCGGCCGACCGCAGACCTGACGGGCAACTGCATAGCAAAAGGCCGCCGGCGCACAGCACCGGCGGCTTTCTGCGAGCGGAACGGAGGGTCAGCCCACCTCGGCGGCGAGCTTGCCGACCACGTCACGCACCGCGGCGGACACCTCGGAGTTTTCCCGCGGATGCTTGCCGTCGAAGGTCGTGGACGGCACCGACAGCTTCAGCGACTCCACCACCCGGGGGCCGGCGATACCGAACGACTTACGTGTCTCGTCATGCGCCCACACCCCGCCGTACTGACCGAGGGCCGACCCGATGACCGCCACCGGCTTGTCCTTCAGCGCGCCGTTGCCGTACGGCCGCGACAACCAGTCGATCGCGTTCTTGAGCACACCGGGGATGCTCCCGTTGTACTCCGGAGTCACCACCAGAGCCGCATCGGCCTGCGCCGCCGCGGTCCGCAACGCCACCACCGGCGCGGGGGCGTCGTCGGTGTCGAGGTCCTCGTTGTAGTGCGGCAGGTCCCCGAGCCCGTCGTACACGGTGACGGTGACACCGTCGGGCGCCGCCTCCGTCGCGAGCTCGGCCAGTTGGCGATTGACCGAGGCTGCCCGCAAGCTGCCTACCAGTGCCAGCACATTGATATCCGCCATGTCGCAATCCCTTCAATCGTTCGCGATCCTCCCACGGCAGAACCGGACCATGGTCCGGTTTATTTCCCGCTGAGCTAAAGTGTGGGAGTGAGTGCGATCTACGGGGCCAATGAGCTGCCGGTTTCCGCGCCGCAAGAACGAGGCGACGCCGCCCGGAACCGGCTGCTGCTGCTCGAAGCGGCCCGCACCCTGATCGCCGAACATGGCGCCGATGCGGTCTCCATGGACGACATCGCCACCGCCGCCGGGGTGGGCAAGGGCACATTGTTCCGGCGCTTCGGCAGCCGCGCCGGGCTGATGATGGTCCTGCTCGACGAGGACGAGCGCGCCATCCAGCAGGCCTTCCTGTTCGGCCCGCCGCCTCTTGGCCCCGATGCTCCTCCGCTGCAACGACTCCTGGCCTTCGGCCGCGAGCGGCTGCGCTTCGTGCAGACCCACCGCGACCTACTCCTCGACGCCAACCGCGATCCCGATTCCCGCTACAGTGCACCGTTCGCCGTCATGCACACCCACGTCCGGGTGTTACTGCAAGCCGCGGGCAGCACCGGTGATCTCGATGCTCAGGCCGATGCATTGATCGCCCTCTTGGATGCCGACTACGTCACTCATCAACTCGCCGAACGCGACCGCTCATTGGACCAGCTGGGCGATGCGTGGGACAGCGTCGCGCGCAAGTTGTGCGGGACGTGACCGCACCAGCCCCGCGCGACTGGGTCCTGCACGTCGACCTCGATCAGTTCCTGGCCTCGGTCGAACTGCGCCGCCACCCCGAACTCGTGGGTCTGCCGGTGATCGTCGGCGGCAGCGGCGACCCCACCGAGCCGCGCAAGGTCGTGACATGCGCGTCGTATGAGGCCCGCGGCTTCGGCGTACACGCGGGGATGCCGTTGCGTAGTGCCGCGCGCAAGTGTCCGGACGCGACGTTCCTGCCGTCGGACCCCGCCGCCTACGACGAGGCGTCCGACCAGGTGATGGGTCTGCTGCGCGATCTCGGTCATCCGGTGGAGGTGTGGGGCTGGGACGAGGCCTACGTCGGCGCCCGGGTCGCCGACCCGGTGGAGTTGGCCGAGCGGATCCGCACCGTGATCGCCGCCGAGACCGGGCTGGTCTGCTCGGTGGGCATCAGCGACAACAAACAACGGGCCAAGGTCGCGACCGGCTTCGGAAAACCGGACGGCGTCTACACCCTCACCGACGCCAACTGGATGGAGCAGATGGGCGCCCGCCCGGTGGACGCGTTGTGGGGGGTCGGGCCGAAAACTACGAAAAAGCTTGCCGGTCTCGGTATTACGACGGTGCGAGAGCTTGCTTCGACCGACGCGGAATCACTCACCGCGACGTTCGGACCGCGCACCGGCCTGTGGCTGCTACTCCTGGCCAAAGGCGGCGGCGACACGACTGTCAGCGCCGAGCCGTGGATTCCCCGATCCCGCAGTCACGTCATCACATTTCCGCGCGACCTGACCGAGCGCGCCGACATGGACGCGGCGATCGTCGGTCTGGCACAGCAGGCGCTCGCCGACGTCGTCGCCCAGTCGCGCATCGTCACCCGGGTTGCGGTCACGGTGCGCACCAACACGTTCTACACCCGGACCAAGATCCGCAAACTCGACGAGCCGACTGTCGACCGCGAGGTGATCACGACCGCTGCACTGCGGGTACTCGACCTCTTCGAACTCGACCGCCCGGTGCGCCTGTTGGGCGTACGCCTGGAGCTCGCGCCGATTTAGTCGGTGCGGGTAACAGCCCCGCGCGGACGCAACACGCGCGTGAAAAAGACGTTGACCCGGGTCATGGCGACGCTGTACGGCCACCACGCCAGCCGTTTGAACGCGTAGAAGGCACGGATGTCGACCGAGGTGTAGATCAGGAAACGGTTCTTGACGACACCGGCCAGGATCTTGTCGGCGACTCTCTCCGGGGACACGGCATGCCCACTGAAGCGCTTCACCCACCGCTGCACCTTCGGATGGTCGCGATCCACCCCGGCGATCTGGACCGTCTGCACCAAGGGGGTGTCGACCGCGCCCGGCACCACGAGTGAGACCCCGATCTCGTGGCGGGCCAGATCGAAGCGCAGCACCTCCGAAAGTCCGCGCAGGCCATACTTACTCGCGCTGTACGCGGCGTGCCACGGCAGCGCGACCAGTCCCGCCGCCGAGGACACGTTGACCAGTTGGCCGCCTCGCCCGGCGGCGACCATCGGTGGCAGGAACGTCTCGATGACGTGGATCGGGCCCATCAGGTTGACGTCGACCATCGACCGCCAGTGGTGGTGGGTGAGCTGATCGACGGTTCCCCACGCCGAGATCCCGGCGATGTTCATCACGATGTCCATCGCAGGCCGGCGGGTGTGGATGTCGGCGGCGAACCCGGCGACCGCGTCGTAGTCGGAGATGTCCAGCGCGCGATGCTCGGGGACCTCTGCACCGAGCGCACGGGCGTCGGCGACGGTCTGCTCCAGTCCGTCGGCGTTGACGTCGGTCAGATACAGCTCGGCCCCCTCGCGGGCCAGCCGAAGCGCGGTGGCCCGGCCGATGCCGCTGGCTGCGCCCGTGATGAAGACCCTCTTGCCCGCGAAGCCGTCAATCATCGATCTAGTCGCCGACCCGTCCACCCCACAGCGCGTGCAACCACAGCTTCTCCAGGATGCGCACCGCGCGGTCCAGGTCGCGGTCCGGTCCCACGAATGCCGTCTCCGCCGACAGTGTCAATGCTGTTGTCGCCGTGAGGATCCGGACGAGTCCGTGGATATCGTCGCTGATCGGGTCCGCGGTGCCGTTGCGGATCTCGGCTTCGACGATCGGCACGATCTGATCGATCACCGTGTCGTTGTACCGGTCCAGGATCTCGCGGATCTCGGCGTCGGTGTGGCGGGCGGCGTTGCACGCCGACATCACCGGGTCGTTGTGCGCGTAGACGACGGCGGCGCTGCGCACCATGCGTTCGGCGAACGCCGTCGGCGTCTCGCCGGGTCCGCGCGGGGCGAACGAGTGGGTGAGTTCCTCGAGTTCGTGGGCGGCCTCGCCGACGATGTGGGCCAGCACGGCGTACTTGGAGTCGAAGTAGAAGTAGAAGCCGGAGCGCGCGACCCCGGCACGATCGCTGATCGTGCTGACCGAGAGTTCGGCGAAGGGCTTCTCTTCGAGCAGCTCGCGAACGGCTTGGACGATGGCGTGCCGCTGCTTGTCGCCACGGCGACGCGGCGCCTCGACGGGGTCCTGCGCAGCGGTCACCCGTTCACCTTGCACCACGCCGGGGGCGAAGTGAAACTTGACATGCGTCAAGAAAGTTGGCCAGGATGGAGGAAACCTGTGGTGCCGGCCACACCTGGCCGGCAAGAATGCCTGTTCTCTGTTTCCGAGGAGCGTCGATGGCGACCATCAGTACCCCCCACTACCTGCTGGATCAGGCTCGTCGCCGGTTCACGCCCACCCTGAACACCATCCCGGGAATGGGTGCGGTCGAGAAGCGGCTGCGTGAGCGCGATTGGCCCCAGTTCGAGTTGGCCCAGCCGCCCGCGGGCAGCGGCCTCAAGACCGTCATGGGCGATTCGGGGCTTCCCCTTCTCGGCCACATGGTCGAGACCTTCCGCGGCGGTCCCGAGTATCTGCTGCAGGTCTACCGCAAGTACGGACCGATCCACTACGCCTACTCCCCGGCCCTGCCCGCGGTGACCGCGCTGGGACCCGATGCCACCCAGGCGGTGTTCTCGAACAAGAACAAGGATTTCTCGCAGAAGGGCTGGCATCCGGTCATCGGTCCGTTCTTCAACCGCGGCCTGATGATGCTCGACTTCGACGAGCACATGTACCACCGGCGCATCATGCAGGAGGCGTTCACCCGCACCCGGTTGTCCGGCTACGTCGAGCACATCGACCGGGTCGCCTCCCAGGTCATCGCCAACGACTGGGTGACCAACGACCCACGCTTCCTGTTCCATCCGGCGGTCAAGGAACTCACCCTCGACATCGCCTCGGTGGTGTTCATGGGCCACGAGCCCGGCTCCGACCACGACCTGGTGACCAAGGTGAACGCGGCGTTCACCACGACCACCCGCGCGGGCGGGGCGATCATCCGCACATCCGTTCCGCCGTTCAAGTGGTGGCGTGGATTGCAGGCCCGCAAGGTGCTGGAGGACTACTTCAGCGAGCGCCTCAAGGAACGCCGCAACGCCGAGGGCACCGACATGTTGACGGTGCTGTGCCACACCGCCGACGACGAAGGCAACAAGTTCACCGACGACGACATCGTCAACCACATGATCTTCCTGATGATGGCCGCGCACGACACCTCGACGTCGACGCTCACCACGATGGCCAACCAGCTCGCCGCCAACCCCGAGTGGCAGGAGCGTTGCCGCGACGAGTCCGACCGGCTCGGCGACGGGCCGCTGGACATCGAGGCGCTCGAGAAACTGGAGACCCTCGACCTGGTGATCAACGAGTCGCTGCGGATGGTCACTCCGTTGCCGTTCAACGTTCGGCAGGCGGTGCGCGACACCGAACTACTGGGCTTCTTCATCCCGGCCGGCACCAACGTCAACGTCTGGCCCGGACTGAACCACCGCCTGCCCGAGCTGTGGACCGATCCCGAGAAGTTCGACCCGGATCGCTTCGCCGAGCCGCGCAACGAGCACAAGCGGCATCGCTACGCGTTCGCGCCGTTCGGCGGCGGCGCGCATAAGTGCATCGGGATGGTCTTCGGGCAGCTGGAGATCAAGACCGTCATGCATCGGCTACTGCGCAAGTACCGGCTCGAGCTCCCGCACCCGGGCTACCAGCCCCGCTACGACTACGCGGGAATGCCGGTGCCGATGGACGGTATGCCGATCGTGCTGCGCCCGCTGCACTGACCGGCGGTCAGCCGATCAGCCGGTTTGCGCAGGCGATGACGGCGCGCAGCGCCGACTGGGTGGGATCTTCCGCCCATCCCATCGCCCATTCCCGGCTGCGTCCGTCGCTGCCTTGCACAAAGGTCGCGGTGTGCGGTCCGGATGCCAGTTGGTGGAAGCGGGTCATCTCGACGCCGATCCCGCGCTCGTAGAGCATCGCGGTCAGCGCCGCGACCGGACCGCTGGCGTGCACGGTCGCGTTCTCTATGCGGTCACCGATCGCGAGCGTCGCACAGAACCGGCGGGGCTGCGGGCCGAGGCGGGCGAGACGGTCATCGCATTCCCACGCCCACAACTGGACGGGGCCGTCGGTGGCGCTGAACGTGGCGGTGAAGTCGCTCCACGGCATGGCTTCGGCATGTT
The DNA here is from genome assembly GCF_002086695.1 of Mycolicibacterium rhodesiae. Taxonomy (GTDB): domain Bacteria; phylum Actinomycetota; class Actinomycetes; order Mycobacteriales; family Mycobacteriaceae; genus Mycobacterium; species Mycobacterium rhodesiae. The sequence continues at coordinate 149,510 of NZ_MVIH01000001.1, read as the reverse complement.
CACGCAGCTCAAAGGGCAACGGAGCGCAGAACCGCGGTAACGGTTGGGAAATGGTGCTGGTCATGTGAATCGGTCTTCTCATCCGAACGGAGGCTGACCGACGTCGTAGCATTCGACCCACAGCGGGGGGTCGGTCTGGATCAGACCCCGCTGCGGGTAGCTACTACGACAAGCACACGATGCATGGCCGCAAGGCTAGTCCTCGGCGGCCCAGCGATGCAACCGAGATAATCTGCCGACCAGAAGGAGTTGATATGTGTTACCCCGTTGAATGCCCCAATTGCCACAAGACCACCTGGGCGGGTTGTGGCGAGCACGTCGACCAGGTGATGCGCGACGTGCCACCCGCCCAGCAGTGCACCTGCGGCCAGGGCAGCCGGCCCGGCCACTAGACGAACGGGTTGTCCCCGGTGGCGACCTGGACGCCGAGACCGATCAGCCGGCTAGCCGAATCATGCAGCCGCTCACCGGCTTCGCGATGTGCTTTGCCGGCCAGATATCGCGAGTACGTGCCCTCGATGACGATCGCCAGCTTGAAGCACGCCATGGCGATGTACCAGTTCAGGTGTTCGGTGGGCCGCCCACCGGCGCCGGCGTAGGCGGCGACCAATTCTGTGCGCGACGGCAGCCCACCGAGCGCGGCCAGTTCGCGCCCGGCATTGATCGGGTCGGGATCATCCGGCCAGCACACCAGGATCCAGCCCAGATCCAGTAACGGATCGCCGATGGTGCACATCTCCCAGTCGACGAACGCCGCGACCTCGGGGGCGTCGCGGCGCAGCAGCACGTTGTTGAGGTGCGCGTCGCCGTGCATGATGCCCGGCTCACCGTCGGGCGGCCGATGCTCACCAAGCCAGTCCGCCAGCCGGCCAACCTCCAGCATTTCCGGTCGGTAGCTCTCGTGGCGGTAGCTGTCGAGCAGCCCGAGGAAGTTCGGAACCTGGCGCGCCAGAAACGATCCCGGACGATGCAGCTGCTGCAACGGGCGACCCTGCCACGGCGCCGCACTCAGGCGGGCCAGATCTGCCACGTAATTCAGGCCCACCTGATGCCGCAGCCGTGGGTCGGCGACGTACGCGGGGGCCACCTCGGTGGCCGGGTTGAAGCCGTCGACATCCTCCATCAGATAGAAGACGACACCCAGCACACCGAGGTCGTCACAGCCGGCCACGAATCGGGGATGGGGCACCGGGCTTCCGGTCAACGTCTGCAGCACTGCGATCTCGCGCTGCATGGTGCGATTGCTGTTGGGGCGCGGGTGGGGCGGCGGCCTCCGCAGCACCAGGCGACGGTCGTCGACACGTAACCGCACAACGACGTTCTGAGTTCCGCCGGTCAGTGGTTCGACATCGTCTACGCCCGAACCGATTCCGTTGTCGCGCACCCAGGTGGTCAGCGCACGGACGGCGGCCGGGTCAAGTGTTCCGGGAACCTCGGCGGCCCGGTCCTCGATGTTGCTCAATGGTCAGTGGATTCCTGAAAGTTGTTGTTGCTGATGCCGGCTCCGAAGCGGACGGCGACCGCGCAGACATCGTCGTTGCGGGGTGGCGGCGCCAGGGTGTGGGTCAGTTCCCGGCATGCCGAGGGCAAAGCCTCGTCCCCCCGCCAGTCGGCGACGATGTGCTCGACGCGCACCATTCCCGATTCGATGTCCTGGCCGCGTCGCTCGATGAGACCGTCGGTGTACATGACGAGGATGTCCCCCTCTCTCACCGTGACGTTGCCTTCGCTGTAGGACGCCCGCTCGACCGGGCCCAGTACGGGGCCGTGCGCACCGGCCAACCGGATGACCGTCCCGGTCGACGCTCGCCGCAGCAACAGCGGCGGGTGCCCTGCCGAGGCGTAGCACAAGGTGCCCGAGGACGAATCCAGAAGCACCACACTCATTGTCGCGAATTTTCCGTTGCTGGCGTGACGGGTGAACGCGTTGAGCGCCGTCAGCAACTGGGCAGGAGCCAACCCTTGTAGGGCCAGTGCTCGCCCAGCACTGCGCAGTTGAGCCATATCCTCCACCGCGGGCAGCCCGTGGCCCACCACATCGCCAACCGCCAGATAGGTTCGGCCGTGCGATAATTCGAGCGCGTCGTACCAGTCGCCGCCAAGACCCTGCACCAGGTCGGCGGGTTCATAGCTCACCCCGACGTCCACTCCGTCGATCGGAATCGGGCTGGTCGGCAGAACGGCCGCCTGCAGCACCGCCGCGCGGGCGTGTTCATCGGCGTACATTCGTGCCCGCACCAGCGCCTGGCCGATCATCGTCGCAACCGCCGAGGTATAGGCGAGCTGCGCGGTGTCCAGCGGCTGGGTGTCGGCCCACGCCAACACCAGCGCACCAATTGCCTTACCGCCCACAGTCAACGGCCAGCTCACAACTGCCGCGCCGCCGCTTGCGACCATCCACTTGGCGTTGTCGGGGTATCGCCGGCGATACTCGGCGACCGTGCGGATCACCACCGGCTGACCGGTGCGGACCGCATCGGTGGCTGCGGTGGACTCACTGACCGCCACATCCTCGTGGAACTGGTTGACCATGAATTCGGGATAGCCACCCATCGCCACCCACTCGAGGATGGCGCCCTCATCACTGACCAGGCCCACCGCGACCGCTTGCGCGCCTGCGTCATTGATCACCTGACCGATGACCGCGTCACCGATCTGTTTCTGGGTGAACGCCCCCGACAGCAGTCGGCCGAGGTTGGCGAGCGTCTCCAGACGGGCCCGCTCACGCTGTTCGGCCTGGTGTTGCCTGACCGCTGTGACGCGTCCCCCGGCTTCCTGCGCGGTCAGCATCGCGACCAGCACCACCACCGCGATGAACGCCTGGGCTATCGCCAGCTGACCCGGTCGGTGCAGATCAAGGTTCTCGAAGGTCGAGTATCCGGCGTTGGCCATGCCGTTGGCGGTGAACGCCAGCGCGCCACCGCACAGGGCGGCACCGATCATGTCCAGACGCAGGGCCGCCCATGCCATCACCGGCAACAGGAACAGAGCAGGAGGAAGCGCGAGACGGAACGACACGAAGGTCAGTACGGCCATGCTGGTGAGGACCACGATCGTCTCCAGCATCCGCGATCGCAGGATGTGGGATTGCACTGGCCACAACAAGATTGGTGCACCGATCATCAGGACACCGACCCCGTCGCCGGCCCACCAGTGCAAGACGGCCAGCGCCCAATCGACCTGCTTGTGCGCAGATGTGGTCAGGCCGCCGATCAGGCCACCCGCCAGCGGGCCCAACACCATGGCTCCGGCCACGAATCGTGCGAGGTCCTCGCGCTTGCGCAGATCAGGCGGTCCCTTGCACCACGCCAGCACCAGCGAGGCTCCGACAAGCGGCTCCACTGAGTTGGCCACCGCGAATCCCACCGCCGACTGCCACCCCGCTCCGTAGCGAAGGTCGACGGCGAGCTCCGCCACCACGATCGCGGCGACGATCACCGGCCACATCGTCCGCCGGGTCAGCAGCATGGCCGCCACCGTCACCCCGGCCGGCGGGAAGAACGCGGGTCCGATACCGGCACCGAAGGTCTGCCACGACAACACCGACCCGGCCAGGTAGGGCAAGGCGACCCAGCCGAACAAGCCGGCCGCGAATCCGATCCGATCGCGAGTACGCGAGACGCTCACACGGCCACACTTCGTGATCCGTGGATCAGCCGGGCCGCACGCACGTGACGAGCGTAGCCACCCGTCGGCAAACCTGAGGGATTCTCAGCAAGCCCGCTCGCGTCGTCGTCGGCCGAAGAACTCGACCGCTTCCCGGATGGACTCGTGCACATCGCGCGGGTGCCACCCCATTTCGCGGGTTGCCTTACCGTGATCCATCGGTGCCATGATCCCCATCAGCCGCACGGTGGTCGGATTCAGCGGCAGGTCGCGGCCGGTCAGCGCGGCGACGGCGCCGCCGAGGGCCCCGGCGGCTGTCATCACCGGCTTCGGGATGCCCCACCGCGGGGCAGGCCGACCTGCCGCGAGCGCCGCGGTCTCATAGAGCTCCCGGTAGGGCAGATACCGCTCGGAGATGATGTAGCGCTCCCCCACCCGTCCGTGGTCGGCGGCCAGCAACAGCGCGCGGGCGGCGTCGGTGATACCGACGACCTCCGTCGCCATTCCGTCCATATAGAAGGGCAGCTTGCCGGCCGCGGCGGCAGCCACCAGCGACCCGTGCGGAGTGGGCTGCCAATCCCCCGCGCCGTACGTGTTGGACACGCATAACGCCACCGCGGGCAGTGCCTTGTCGCGGCTGTAGTCCAGCACCAGCTTTTCCGCCGCGATCCGCGAGCCGATGTAGCCGCCGCCCTTGCCGTCCCAGTTGACCGGGGTGTCCTCGTTCACGACGCCACCGGTACCTAATCCGATCGTCCCGATGGTGCTGGTGAAAACGAACTTCCGCAGATCGGCGTTCACGGCAGCATCGAGGACGTGACGCAGGCCTTCGACATTGGTGCGGTACAGCGGTGCCGGATCGCGCAGGTGTGCCCGGGTGTCGACGACGCAGTAGTAGACGACGTCGCAGCCGTCCATCGCCTCCTTCAGCCCGGCGTCGTCGAAGATGTCCCCGTAGAAGCGCCGTACGGGCAAGTCATCGAGGCCACGGGTGGAGCTGGATTTGCGGAGCATGACGCGGACGGTGTCGCCGCGCTCCACCAACTGCCGCGTCACATGCGAGCCGAGGAAACCGCTCGCGCCCAGAACCAGTGAGTCGGTGCCTGCCACGTTCCGGAGCATGCCCGAAACCGGTCTCGGAGGACAAGATTGCGGATCTGTTCACCGGGACATTGCGGGCGGCGCTACCCGACGACCGGCGCGAAATCGACGGCATGGTCATGATTGAGGCGCCACCACGACCATGAGGTAGATCTCGGCGCTACCGGCCACAGGCTCAGTCCTTCAGGCAGGCACCCGCTCCGTCGAGCACGCCGGTGTGGAAGTGCCGGATCCTTTCGTAACCGGCACCCTGGCGGTCGACGTCACCGTCGCCGCGGAATACCAGCAGCGCGGTGATGGCCTCGTCGAGGTCGCCGGGCGAGATGCCGAAGCTGCTGGTGTCCTTGCGGTTCTGCAACAGGACACTTGCCGTGTACGAACCTGCGAAGCAGTCGCCGCGCAACGACTGGGTCTTGTCGTCGGACGTGTCGTTGGCGCGGGTCATCGCGGCGAGCCCGAACTGCGTGGCGATCAGCGTCGCGACCGCGTAGTCGCCACCCTGGTTGTACACGGTGCGCATCGCGTCGTTCTCCCAGCCGATGTAATCGTCTGGGACACAATAGAACAGCGCGTAGCCCTCAGCGCGAGTGTTACCGCACATCGGCGGGTTGGACGGGTCGAACGGCTCCAGGCCTTTCACCGGCACCCACGCTTCGCCGTTGGTCAGTTCCGGATAAACGTGCGCCCAGTAGTCCTCGATGTCGTAAGGCACGTCGTTGACCATCGCGTCGTACGGCATGTCGCCCCCGGCGGCCTCGTCCTCCGCGCTCTGGAAGGGCAACTCGACGACGACCGGGTTGTCGTCCCGGTAGGCCTTGCAGGCGGTGGGCCCGTTGTCGTAGCCGTCCTGGAAGGCGCCGACCCGGTCGAAGCCGCTGCCGTGCGCCGAGGGATCGATCTTGCTGGTGCCTGGAGAATCTCGAAGCTCGAGGATGCCCGCAAGAGCGTTGTCCATCTCGGCGGCATTCACCTTGTAGAGCCCGGAGTCCTTGGCGTGCTTGGCCCAGCCACCGGCAAAACAGTCAGCCTGCAACTCCTGGGTCACCGTCCGGGCGGTGAAATTCGACCGGGCCTGGATGGCATGGCCCCACTCGTGGGCCAGCACGATCGGAATGACGAAATCGCCGAATTTCGACTGCAGATCAGGCAGCAGCCCGGCGGAGTCCCAGGCCACCACATCCTTACTGGCGCAGTAGAACGCGTTGCCGGAGATGTCGCCGACGGCCGACGCGCACGGCGGCAAGTCGCCGGATGACGGGACCACCGCGAAGAAGCCACCCGCCACCGGCTTGTATTCGCTGCCATAGAGCTTGGGGTATTCGGTGGCCCAGTACTTCTGCAGGTCGGCGATCGCCTGAACGGCGATCTTGTTGACCGACGTGGATGCATCGCCGGTGATCTTGATGTCGCCCGGCGCCGTATTGGCAACCTGTGTGTTCTGCGCGAGGGACTGGGGTTTGTCGGGCTTGGGCCCCCCACCGCACGCCGCCAGAACGATCGCGAGGGTGGCCGATACCAGACCTGTGAATCGCATGCACGAACATTAGCCATTACCACAGCTTTCTGCGGTGAATACCACAGAAACGGTTTGCCAACGGCGTAGCGTCGCGTCGATTACTTGATCAGCGGGTCCCGCGGCATGCCGAGGATGCGCTCGGCGATCTGGTTGCGGGTGATCTCCGACGTGCCGCCGGCGATGGACAGTGCACGCGAACCCAGGGCCGCCCGCCCTGCCAGTTCGCCCTCGCCACCCTCGAGTGCCGCATCCGGTCCGACCAGTGCCGCAGCAATGGTGCCTTGCTCCTGGAACTGTTCGGCCAGAATGAGTTTGGTGATGTTGCCTTCCGGGCCGGGCCCGGCGCCCTCCAACGCGCGAACAACGCGGCGTAGGTTCAGCAGACGCAGCGCCTGGTCTCTGGCCAGGAACCGGCCGACCCACTGAATTGCACCGGCGACGCGGTCGCCGTGAGCCTTGGTCAGCGACACCAGCCACGCCGCCGCCGGAGCGATCGTGCCTGCGCCGCCACCGATGCTCACCCGCTCGTTGCCCAGCGTGGCGCGCGCGACGGTCCACCCGGCGTTCGGCTCCCCGACCACATCCTCGTCGGGGACGAACACGTCATCGAAGAACACCTCGTTGAAGTCGGCGCCGCCGGTGATCTGGCGTAAGGGCCGAACCTCCACCCCTGGCGCCTCCATGTCCAGGATCACTGTCGTGATGCCGGCGTGCTTGGGCACCTCGAAATCGGTGCGCACCGTGGCCAGGCCGCGCTTGCAGTAGTGCGCACCGCTGGTCCACACCTTCTGGCCGCTGATCTTCCATCCGCCGTCCACGCGAGTGGCCCGGGTCTTGACCGCCGCGGCGTCCGAACCCGCCGACGGTTCGGAGAACAGCTGGCACCAGATCTCGTCCTTGCGCAGTGCCTTCTCGACGAATCGCTCGATCTGAGAAGGAGTTCCGTGCTGAACCAGGGTCAGGATCACCCAGCCGGTGATGCCGTAGTCCGGCCGCTTGACACCGGCGGCGGCGAACTCCTCTTCGATCAGCAATTGCTCGACGGCACCGGCAGCCCGGCCCCACGGCTTCGGCCAGTGCGGCATCACATACCCCGTCGCGATCAGCTCGTCGAGTTGCGCCTTCTCATCCAGCTTGGCGAGTTCAACGGCATCAGAGCGGATTTGAGTGCGCAGCTGCTCGGCCTCGGGCGGCAGGTCCAGGCTGTTGGCGCGGCCGTGGCCGGCGTCGGTCAGGGTGAACACGTCGGTGGCCGGGCCGTCCCCGCCGAGGACCGCCTGCACGGTCAGCGCCCGCCGAAGATGCAGATGCGCGTCGTGCTCCCAGGTGAAGCCGATACCGCCGTGCACCTGAATGTTCAACTCCGCGTTGCGGACATAGGCCGGAAACGCCAATGCGGCCGCCGCCGCTGCGATCAGTTCGAACTGCTTCGGATCGTCGGCGAAGGCACGGGCGGCGTCCCACACGACGGCGACCGCCGATTCCGAGCCGACGATCATGTCAGCGCAGTGATGCTTGATCGCCTGGAAGGTCGCGATGGTGCGGCCGAACTGCTCACGGACCTTGGCGTATTCAACAGCGGTGTCCACACAATCCGACGCTCCGCCCGCGGCCTCGGCTGCGAACAGCGTGCGCGCCAAGGCCAGCGCCACGCTGCGCGCCCCGGTGAGCACGTTGCCTGCCACCGCGACGTCGCGCAGCGTCACCCGCCCGGAGCGCCGCGCCCGGTCGAGGCTGCCAGGCAGTTCGACCGAGACCCCGTCTGCGCTTCGCTGCACCAGCAGCACATCGTCGTCGGCGACGAGCACCAGCAAGTCGGCGAGTCCGGCGCCGAGGACCACGCCCGCGTCGCCGCCGGCGGTGTCACCGGACAGGGTGAGGTCGCCGCCGAATCCGACTGCGGCAGTGACGGATCCATCGGCCAGACCGGGCAGCAATCGCGCCTTCTGCTCGTCGCTGCCCGCCGCCGACACCACCGCCGACGCGACGACGGTGGGGACGAACGGGCCTGGCGCCACCGCGCGTCCGAGCTCGTCGACGACGACCACCAGCTCCGGCAACCCGAAACCCGAACCGCCGTACTGTTCGTCGACGTGCAACCCGAGCCAGCCCAACCCTGCCAGCTCGGCCCAGAACGGTGGAGCCGTCTCCTCGGCGTCGTCGGCGAGCAGTGCGCGTGCGGCCGCCCTCGCCTTCTGCGTGCTCAGAAATGAGCGCGCCACCTCACTGAGTTCACGGTGGTCGTCGGTCAGTGCGATACCCATCGGATCCTCCTCGAGGCGGCGGTGCCCGGCCCAATCCCTATTGCTCTAATGCCTTACCACAGCCGGTTGACCGCAGTACGGCGCCCGGATCACTTGGGGGCGAACCGCTGCCCGGCGTCGAGACGGATGCACTGCCCGTTGAGCATCGGGTTGTCGACGATCGCGGCGACCAGCTTGGCGAATTCTTCGGGGCGGCCGAGTCGCTTCGGGAAGGCGGCGTCCTTGGTCAGCGCCTTGGCGAACTCGTCGGGAATGCCCTTGGTCAGGCCGGTGGCGAACAGGCTGGGCGCGATTGCGAGCGCGCGAATGCCGACCGGGCCGAGGTCGCGAGCCATGGTCAGGCACATGCCGGCGATGCCGGCCTTGGCGGCCGTGTAAGCAACCTGGCCGATCTGGCCTTCGAACGCGGCGATCGAGGCGGTGTTGATGATGACGCCGCGCTCTTCGTCTTCGGGCTCGTTGTTGGCCATGTGCGCGGCCGCGAGGCGGCTGATGTTGAAGCTGGCGATCAGGTTGAGGTTGATCGTGCTCTGGAAGGTCTCCAGGGCGTGCGGGCCGTTCTTGCCGAACGTCTTCTCCGCGACACCGCCACCGGCGGTGGTCAGCACGACGTGCAGGCCACCAAGCGCCTCGACCGCGTCGGCAAGCACCTTTTCGGTGCCGGCGAAGTCGGTGACGTCGACCGGGATGAACGGGCCGCCCACACTGGACGCGACCTCGGGGCCGTCGGTGCCTTCGCGGTCGAGAATCGCCACCTGAGCTCCGCGGGAGGCCAGCAGTTCAGCGCTTGCCCGCCCGAAGCCCGACGCGCCGCCGATGACGACCACCTTCTTGCCCGAGATCTCCATCCGATACTCCTGTCCGTTGACGCGGCTCGGTTCCCGTGCCGCTTACAGTTCGCAGTTCAATTCGCGGGGACACCCCGGTGGCGCCCAAGCCGGTACGCACGTTACCGCTCGTCATCAAACGGTCACGGACAGGGTGTCTACCCAGCGGTAGGTTGGCCGTATGGCCCAAACCTCGACCGGTCTGCGCATGGGCGCCGGCGTGGCGGCCGCCGCCGTCGCTCTCGGCGTGGTCCAGCTGAGCGCGGCTTTCTTCTCGCCGGCAGCCGATGCGCGGACCGCCGTGGGCACCGCGGTCATCAACGCGACGCCCGGGCCGGTGAAGGAATGGGCGATCCTGACCTTCGGCACGGCCGACAAGTTGTTCCTCTCCGTGGCCGTGATCGCGGTGATCGCGGTGCTGGCCGCCGTCGCCGCGATCTGGGAACGGTCCCGCATCCCGGTCGGCTCGGTGGCGTTTCTGCTCGCGGCCGCCGCCGGCAGCGCGGCGGTGCTGGCCCGGCCGGGCGCTCGGCCGGTCGACATCATTCCGACCCTGCTCGGCGCGGTCTGCGGGATCGCGGTCTTGCGGCTACTGACTTCGGGCCGCATCGCCGAAAGGCGTGCCACCGACACCCCCGACGAAGCCGAAGTAGATCCAGGCCGCAGGCTGTCGCTCGCGACGCTGGGGTTTGCCGGACTCGGGTTGCTCGGAGGCGTTGCGGGCGTGGTGATCACCCGGCGACTGCACTCGGTGTCCGGCGACCGGGACACCTTCGCGCTGCCCTCGGCCGCGCCGCCGTCGCCGGTTCCCGCCGATGTCACACCGGCCGGCGTCCAACTGCCCAGCTTCATCACCGGCAACGGCGACTTCTACCGCATCGATACCGCTCTGAGCGTCCCACAACTGTCCCGTGCCGACTTCCGGCTGCGCATCCACGGGATGGTCGACCGCGAAATCACCTACACCTTCGACGACTTGAAGAAGTTCGAGCCGATCGACAAGGTCGTGACGTTGACGTGCGTGTCCAACCCGGTCGGCGGTGATTTGATATCCAACGCCACCTGGACGGGTTACCGGGTCAGGGACCTGTTGCGGGACAGCGGAATCCACACCGATGCCGACATGGTGCTCTCGACGTCGGTCGACGGGTTCACCGCAGGCACCCCGGTGGAGGCGCTCACCGACGGCCGCGACGCGATCCTCGCGATCGGGATGAACGGCGTGCCACTGCCGGTCGAACACGGCTACCCCGCGCGGCTCGTGGTGCCCGGGCTGTACGGCTACGTCTCGGCCACCAAGTGGGTGGTGGACCTGGAACTGACCCGCTTCGACCGGGTGCAGGCCTACTGGACCAAGCTCGGCTGGTCCGAGCGCGGTCCGATCAAGACCGAGTCACGGGTCGACGTGCCGCGCGACGGTCAGAAGGTGGCCAAGGGGCCGGTGACCTTCGGCGGGGTGGCGTGGGCGCAGAACCGGGGCGTGAAGGCCGTCGAAGTCCGCATCGACGACGGACCGTGGCAGCAGGCGCAGCTGGGTGCGGCCTACTCGAACGACACCTGGCGACTGTGGAGCTTCCCGTGGACGGCCACCCAGAACGGGTTCCACACGATCACGGTCCGCGCCACCGACAACACCGGTGCGGTGCAGACGCAAGACCAGGCGCCTCCGGCACCCGACGGTGCGACGGGCTGGCACTCGGTGTCCTTCGAAGTCTCCTGACGCCGTGGTTGTCCCGGGCGGGTTGTCGTAGTGCCGTGCCAACCTGGAGCCATGTTGCTCGGCGATGTCGTGGCCGCCTCCGCCGATGTGTCGGCGACGTCATCGCGGCTGGCGAAGGTGGCGCGGATCGCCGACCTGTTGTCAGGCGTCGGAGATCCACGGGTGGTTCAGGTCGTGGTGTCGTGGCTGTCCGGCGATCTCCCACAGCGCCAGATCGGGGTGGGCTGGGCGGCGTTGCGGTCATTGCCCGCACCGGCCGAGGAGTCCACGCTGACCGTGGCCGCAGTCGATGTGACGTTCACCGAGATCGGCGCCGTCGCGGGCAAGGGCTCGCAGGCCCGGCGGGCCGAGCTGCTCGGCGGTCTGTTCGGCACGGCAACCGACACCGAGCAGGTGTTCCTGCGCCGGTTGCTCGGCGGTGAGTTGCGTCAAGGCGCACAGGCCGGGGTGATGGTCGACGCGGTGGCGAAGGCGGCCGGCCTGCCCGCCGCGGCCGTTCGCCGGGCAGCCATGCTCGGTGGCGATCTGCCTGCGGTGGCGGCCTCGGCGCTGACCGGCGGAGCCGAAGCGCTCGGCGCATTCACGCTGACTGTGGGCAAACCGGTGGGTCCGATGCTGGCCCAAACCGCAACCGGCGTGGCCGACGCGCTCGAACGCCTCAGCGGCGACGCGATTTTCGAGGCCAAGCTCGACGGTGCTCGCGTACAGATTCACCGCTCGGGTGACGACGTGACCGTCTACACCCGCAGCCTCGATGACGTGACGGCCCGGTTGCCCGAGGTGGTGGACGCCGCGCTGGCGTTGCCGGTGACTTCCCTGATCGCCGACGGGGAGGCGATCGCTCTGCGCCCCGACAACCGTCCGCACAGATTTCAGGTCACCGCTTCCCGGTTCGGCAAGAGTGCCGACGTGGCCGCAGCGCGGGCGGCACAACAACTTTCGGTGTTCTTCTTCGACATCCTCCACCTCGACGGCGTCGACCTGCTCGACGAACCGACGCATGCCCGGCTCGCCGCGCTGGACGCGATCGTGCCCGCCGATCAGCGCGTCGACCGGCTGGCCACCACGGATGCCGCCGCGGCACAGCAGTTCCTGGATGTGACTCTGGCGGCCGGGCACGAAGGCGTGATGGCCAAATCGCCCGCCTCGCCCTACGAGGCTGGACGCCGCGGAGCAGGCTGGCTGAAGGTCAAGCCGGTGCACACCCTTGATCTGGTGGTGCTGGCGGTGGAATGGGGCTCGGGCCGGCGGACGGGCAAGCTGTCGAATATCCATCTGGGCGCCCGCGATCCGGACAGCGGTGACTTCGTGATGCTGGGCAAGACATTCAAGGGCATGACCGACGCGATGCTGGACTGGCAGACCGCGCGGTTCAGCGAACTGGCGACCGGCCCGCTCGACAAGTACGTGGTCCCGGTGCGGCCCGAGCAGGTCGTCGAGATCGCCTTCGACGGGGTACAGGGCTCCACCCGGTATCCCGCCGGAATGGCGCTGCGCTTCGCGCGGGTGCTGCGATACCGCGACGACAAGAGCCCTGCCGAGGCCGACACCGTCGACACCGTGCGCGCGTTCTACGAGCGCGACTGACCGGGCTCGCGCGCCCACCGAGCCTGTCGTTACCGCGCCGTGTTCTGCGAAAAGGCCAACAGCCAACCGTCGCCGGTACGTACCGCGACGCTGGTGTTGCGACGGGTCCGTCGCCGGATTGGTCCAGTGATCGCCGTGCGGGCTTGGATCAACGCCACATCGGGCGTGAGATAACGCAGTCGGGTGATCTGGGTTGGCGCCCGGCGGCGATGTGTCTGACGGTCGACAAGCGCACGGATGGCCTGTTCGTCGGTTCCGTTGAGCGACGAGTGCGAGGTGGCAGGCGAGCTGAAGAGTGTCGCTCGCGGATGGCGGAGGTTGGCGAGCAGGACTCGGACGAGGAACCGCCGCTCCCGCAGCCTCGCGGGCGAATCGATGAGGCCACGAACCCGCAGAATTTGTTCAGCCACAGCGATATCCGTGCCGGCAGCCCGCAGCACTGCACGCTGCATCCACGCCTGGGTGTGGTGGCCTGAAGCAGGCTGGGGCTGGTCGTTGGCCCTATTGACCGCCCACACCGGGCCGATGTGTTCGGCCGCGGCCCGATAGAAGCGCCGGGGCGAGTCGGCGGCGCCTGCGCGCAGACAGTCGCGTAATGAAAGGGCCTGCAGGGCAGCCATGGTCATACCTTGCCCGTGAAGCGGGTTGAGGCTGCACAGGGCATCACCGAGGACAACCAGTCCCGCCGGCAGGTCCGCGGCCTGGTCATAGCGTCGCCACACAGCACCCGTATTGCGCGAGATCGAGATCTCCCCAATACACGTAGCGTCACGCAGCCCGGCCACCATCTCGGTAGGCAACATCGGCTCGACGGTTCGCATCATCTCGGCGTAACTGCTTGGCGGAGGCCCGCATTCATCCGACCGGGAGACTGCCAGCATCCAGGTATCGCGCTCATAGGCGACGAGCATCGCTCCCGGCGCCCGCCTGCCCTGGTTGACGAAGGCCAAGCGGTGCCGAATGCGCCCTGGCGGGATATGCAACAGCTGACTGGAATATCCCCCGGTCGACGGGACCCGCTTCTCGGGCACCACACCGAAGCCCTGGTTCGCCAGGAAGCGCGCGGAGCACGCTGCACGCCCGGTGGCGTCGACCACCAGATCGGCGCCGAGGATCGCCGGGCTGCCGGTCTCGCGATCGATGACCCGCACCCCGGCGACTGAACCGTCCGTCAATACCGGTCCCACGATGTTCCGCTGCCCGACGAGGGTGACATTCGGCAGCCCATTCACGCGTCGGCGCAGATGGAACTCAAGGAACGGCCGGCTGGCTTGGTAGGCGGCGACCGCTTGCGGATCTGCCAGGTGACCAACGGGATTGAGCTCGTGATCGCCGATCCGGACATAAACCCGCGACAAGTCGTTGCCGTCGTCGACGACGGCCCCGTCCGCTCCCATCTCAGCCAGGATTCCGGGAAACAGCTCACCGATCGCCTGCGTGCCGCGACTCAGCAAGCTGTGCAGATGACGTCCCTGCGGCACCCCGGTCCGCTGCTCGGCGCATTCCGGCAAGGTGTCGCGTTCCACGACGGTGATGGACGAATAGAACTCCGACAAAACCCGCGCCGCAAACAGTCCCGCCATACCCGCTCCGAGAACCACCGCGTGCGAACCCAATTCGGTCATGTGGTCGCCTCCGTCCCGCTGCGCCGACGGCGTCATCCGCAGCCATGGGTGGTGACCCTAACACGAGATTAAGAAAAATAAGGGAAAGTTATGGGAATTCTAAGGAAGCGCCTAACTGACGCGGATCGCGCTCACCGAGCCTGTCGTTACCGCGCCCTGTACTCGCACTTCGTGTCGGCAACAACAGCTTCGGCGACCCCACCGCGTGAACGGCACTACACGCGAGCGAAATCGGTTTTGCCGCGGTCGAATTCGGCCAGCATGTCGGCGGTCAGTGTCGGCCTGACCTCGCCGATCGCAGCAAGGTAGTCCTCGGTGGTGGCCGGCTGGCCGAGCCCGTGGCGCATCTCGCGTTCGAAGGCGGCCTGCGAACCCTTGCGCGCGGCGAATTCGATGTCGGCTGGGGTGAAGAACTCCGAGGCGCCGACAAGACGGTCGACGTCGACGTGGACCAGCGCCTTGCCGAGGTAGCGCTGCCACACCGCCCGGCGAGCCGGCTGATCCGGGGGACCGACGGGGATCACGTAGTCGAAACGGCCGGGCCGCAGAAACGCCGAGTCCAGGGAATGGACCGCGTTGGTGGCGCACACCAGCAGCCGGTTGTCCTTCTGCCTGAATGCCGGAATCAGCTTGAGGAGTTCGTTGGTGACACCCAGCTCGGCCGTGGTCGCGCCGGACCGTGCGGTCGCGATCTCCTCCACCTCATCGATGAACAACACCAGCTCGTCGAGTTCGGCCAGTTCGGCGAAGGCCTCCCGCAGCGAGGCCGCCAGGCCGCCGTTGCCGGTGGCGGCCAGCCGCGACGGGAAGAGCTCCACGAACGGCCAGCCGAGCCGCGACGAGATCGCTTTCGCGAAGCTCGTCTTGCCGGTTCCGGGCGGTCCGAAGAGGATCACCGCTTTGGGCGGCTGCACCCCGTAACGCTCAGCGACGTCCGGGTGCGCCAGCGGGTCGACGATGCGGCGTTCGATGATCTGCTTCTCCTGCTCCATGCCGGCCATCTCGTCGAACAGGCCGGGCGGCAGGAACTGGCCGCCGAGTTCGTCGAGCAGGTTCGCCTGGTCCAGGCCCAGATGCTCGACCATCTCGAAATAGACCAAACCCTCCCGGCGGGTGTAGCCGGAGTTCTCCATCGCCGCCGCCCCGGTGGCCCCGTCGGGCAGCACCGCACAGATCCGGCGCACCCCCTGCGCGCGCAGCCGCCGCTCCAGGTCACCGAGCAGGGCACTCCCGATGCCGCGATAACGCCACCGCGAACCGAGCGCGACCAGCAGGATCCACGCCCGTTCGCCCTGCGTCTGCGCCACGGCCATGGCGACCACCTCGTCGCCCACTTCGGCCACCACGGCAGGCTGCCCGGAACGCGCGGCGGCCATCACCTCGGCGACGGTGAACACCGGCTCGCCCGACCCTGGCGCGCGGCTCTGATCCCACACCTGGATCGCCTGGTCGATGTCGTCATCGCGGTAGTCCCGCAAGCGCCATGGTGGCATGGCCCACCTCCTCGGTTGCGATAGAGGGTGACGGCAGAATCCGCGGGCGGCATCCCCCAAGCGGGTGGAATTCGGGTGGGACGGACTGGTCGCAGACCCGCCGCAATCCGCCCCAATTGAAGACCGGCCGAACCTGTGAATGAAAGGATCACCGCACGGCCCGACACTGCACATCTGGCGCAAGGGAGAAACACTGTGGCTGCACCGACCGGCGCGCCGTCGGAACACATGGAAGAGACCAGGGGCGACGTCACCTACATCCGCACCGACCCTGAGCTACCGCCGGTGGCCATCGTCGACCGGTCACCGATCACCCTCCGGCACAAGCTGATCTTCGGGGCCGTCGCGGTGCTGGGAGCAATCGCGTGGGCAATCATCGCGTTCTTCCGCGGCGAGACCGTCAACGCGGTGTGGTTCGTCATCGCGGCGATCTGCACCTACGTCATCGGATACCGGTTCTACGCGCGGCTCATCGAGATGAAAATCGTGCGGCCCCGCGACGACCATGCCACGCCGGCCGAGATCTTCGAGAACGGCACCGATTACATGCCCACCGACCGGCGGGTGCTGTTCGGTCACCACTTCGCCGCCATCGCCGGGGCGGGTCCCCTTGTCGGGCCTGTGCTGGCCATGCAGATGGGCTATCTGCCCGGCACGATCTGGATCATTGTCGGCGCGGTGTTCGCCGGCTGCGTCCAGGACTATCTGGTGCTGGCGATCTCGACCCGCCGCCGGGGACGTTCTCTTGGCCAGATGGCCCGCGACGAACTCGGCGCCTTCGGCGGGGCGGCGGCGATCGTCGCGGTGCTGGCCATCATGGTGATCCTGCTCGCGGTGCTCGCGCTGGTCGTGGTCGGCGCGCTCGCCGAAAGCCCGTGGGGGGTGTTCTCCATCGCGATGACGATTCCGATCGCCATCTTCATGGGTCTCTATTTGCGTTTCCTGCGGCCGGGACGAGTCTCCGAAGTGTCCTTGATCGGTGTCGCCCTACTGCTGCTTGCCGTGGCCAGCGGCGGGTGGGTCGCCGGAACCGATTGGGGCACAGACTGGTTCACGTTGTCCAAGGTGACTCTGTCGTGGTGCATCATCGTCTACGGTCTTGCCGCCTCGGTGCTGCCGGTGTGGTTCCTGTTGGCGCCGCGCGATTACCTGTCGACGTTCATGAAGGTCGGCACCATCGCGCTGCTTGCGGTCGGCATCCTGCTGGCCCGCCCGATCATGGAAGCCCCGGCGGTCTCCAAGTTCGCCGAGAGCGGCTCCGGCCCGGTGTTCGCCGGCTCGCTGTTCCCGTTCCTGTTCATCACCATCGCCTGCGGCGCACTGTCGGGTTTCCACTCGCTGATCTCGTCGGGCACCACGCCCAAGCTGCTGGAGAAGGAAAGCCAGATGCGCCTGATCGGCTACGGCGGCATGCTCACCGAGTCGTTCGTGGCGATCATGGCGCTCATCACCGCCGCCATCCTCAACCAGCATCTCTACTTCGCGATCAACGCGCCGTCGGCCCAGACCGGCACGACGGCCGAGACGGCAGCCAAATACGTCAACGGCCTTGGACTGTCCGGCGCCCCGATCACCCCGGCTGAGATCAACGACGCCGCCGCGAGTGTCGGTGAGCACTCGATCATCTCGCGCACCGGTGGGGCGCCGACGCTGGCGTTCGGCATGTCCGAGGTGCTGCACAAGGTGTTCGGCGGACCGGGGCTGAGGGCGTTCTGGTACCACTTCGCGATCATGTTCGAGGCCCTGTTCATTCTGACCACCGTCGACGCAGGCACCCGAGTCGCCCGGTTCATGCTGTCCGACGGGTTGGCCAACCTCGGCGGGCCTTTCGGGCGGCTGCGCAATCCGAGCTGGCGGGTGGGGGCTTGGATCTGCAGTGTCGTGGTGGTCGCCGGCTGGGGGTCGATCCTGCTGATGGGTGTCACCGATCCCCTCGGCGGAATCAACACGCTGTTCCCACTGTTCGGCATCGCCAACCAGCTGCTGGCCGCGATCGCGCTGACCGTCGTCACGGTCGTGGTGATCAAGCGGGGTCTGCTGAAATGGGCGTGGATTCCCGCGATTCCGCTGCTGTGGGATTTGACGGTCACCCTCACCGCGTCGTGGCAGAAGATCTTCTCCGGCGATCCCAAGGTGGGCTACTGGACGCAGCACTTCCAGTACCGCGCCGCCGCGGAGGCGGGCAAGACGGCGTTCGGATCGGCCAAGAACGCCGACCAGTTGCATGCCGTCATCCGCAACACGTTCATCCAGGGCACCCTGTCGATCGTGTTCGCCGCAGCGGTGGTCATCGTGTTCGCCGTCGGCGTGATCGTGGCGGTGCGGGCCATCCGGGGCGGCGGTCCGCCGCTGAGCGACGACACCCCGGTGCCGTCGAAGATCTTCGGGCCGTCAGGTCTGATATCCACCTCCGCGGAGAAGGAGGTGCAGAAGGAATGGGACGCGCTACCCGCGCAGCACGCCAAATCCGTTGGTATGTCGGCGCATTGATGGGCGACAGTCATTACCGCCGCTACGTCGAACATCACGCCCGCGCGCATCCGGGCGAGCCTGTGCTGACCGAGGCACAGTACTGGCGCAAGCGGCACAGCGATGCTGACGTCAACCCGAGTGCTCGCTGCTGCTAGCCGTTCGGCGCGCGTCAGCAGCCGTCGACGACGAGATCCGACCGCGGCTTGGCGGTCGCGATCAGTCGGGCGTTCGGCTCGTCGACGGCGTCCACCCAGGCGGCCGCGGCCCGCGGGGTGCGACCACCTTCGATGTGCCGCCGGATCAACCGCACCCGCCGCTCCGGCGCCGGGCAGTCGAGGTAGTACAGCCGGGCCAGCAGCGGCCGCACCTGCGCCCATGGCCCGTCGGGCAAACCCAGATAGTTGCCCTCGGTGACCACCAGCCGACTGGTCGCGGGCACCACATGACCCGCGGCCACCGGTTCGTCGAGGCCACGCTCGAAGGCAGGCACGTACACATCTGCGCGGCCGTACTCCTCGGCGATGCGACGCAGGACGGCCAGATAGCCGGCCGCGTCGAACGTGTCGACCGCGCCTTTGCGGTCACGGCGGCCCAACGCGTCGAGGACCGCGTTCGACAGATGGAAGCCGTCCATGGGGACATAGGACGCTCCGCCGAAACGGCTCAAGAGGGCTTGCGCCACCGTCGACTTCCCCGCGCCAGGCGGCCCGGTGATGCCCACCAGAACTCGACCCGGTGCCGTGGCGAGCAGACCGGCGACGTCGGCGGCGAGTATTTCAACGGCGGACACGATGGGCGCAAACCTACCTTGAACGAACGAACGGCCCGGTCCCTTGTGCAGGGACCGAGCCTCTCAGTGTCACGTGTGGGGGAACGCCCGGCGGCGTCCTCCCGACCTGTTCCCCGGCTTCTGGGACCTCAAACCCGAGAGCGCAGAATGAGTGGCACCCAGCGCGCGCCCGGCACCGACAACGGGCTACGGTTACTTCTGAGAACGGCCGTGCGCAGATGGAGGAACAGCTGATGGACCTGTCGTGGTCGGCGAAAGATCTCGAGTTCCAAGACGAGGTGCGGGCGTTCCTCGCCGAGAAGCTCACCCCCGATTTGCGGCAGGCAGGCCGGCTGATGACCAGCGTCTACGCCGACCACGAGGCCAGCATGGCCTGGCAGGCGATTCTTCACGAGCGCGGTTGGGCCGCTCCGGCGTGGCCGGTCGAGTACGGCGGCTGCGACTGGACCCTGACCCAGCACTACATCTTCAGCCGCGAGTCGACCCTCGCCGGTGCGCCCGCGCTGTCGCCGATGGGGATCTCGATGGTCGCGCACGCCATCATCGCCTACGGCACGCCCGAGCAGAAGGACTACTTCCTGCCCCGGATCCTCACCGGCGAGGTCTTCTTCTGCCAGGGATATTCCGAACCCGAGGCCGGTTCGGACCTGGCCTCGCTGTCGATGTCGGCGGTGCGGGACGGCGATGATCTCGTCTGTACCGGCAGCAAGATCTGGACTACCCATGCCGGCGAGGCCAATTGGATCTTCGCCCTGGTTCGTACCTCGCGAACGGGCCGCAAGCAGCAGGGCATCACCTTCGTGTTGATCGACATGAGCACCCCGGGCATCGAGATCCGGCCGCTGGTGATGACGTCCGGCGAGCAGGTGCAGAACCAGATCTTCTTCGACGGGGTGCGGGTGCCCACGTCGAATGTGATCGGACAGATCGACGACGGCTGGACCGTGGCCAAGTATCTGCTGGAGTTCGAACGCGGCGGCGGCGCGACGGCACCTGGGCTGCAGGCGATGGCCCGGGCCATCGCCACCGCGGCCACCGAGCAGCCCGGGCCTGACGGGGGCCGGCTGATCGACAGCCCGGCGTTCGCCGCCAAGCTCGCCGATGTCGGGATCCGCGCGGAGGTACTCGAGATCCTCGAATTCCGGGTCCTCACAACGGTTGCCGGAGGCGGTCATCCGGGCGCGGCGTCGTCGATGCTGAAGATCCTGTCCACCGAGCTGTCGCAGGCGATCACCGAGCTGGCGATGGAAGCGGCAGGCCCACACGGCCGGGCATACCAACCGCACGCCACCAGGCCGGGCGGTCCGGTGGCCGACTTCGAGCCGCCGGCAGACGGTTACGTCAGTGGTCAGCCGTGGCAGGCGGTGGCACCGCTGCGTTACTTCAACGACCGGGCCGGCTCAATCTACGCGGGCAGCAACGAGATTCAGCGCAATATTCTGGCCAAAGCGACCCTGGGGCTGTAATGGACTTCAACCTGAACAAAGAACAAGAGCTCCTGCGCGACGGCCTGGCTAAGTTCCTGGCCACCCGTTACGACCTCGAGAAGAGCCGCACCGCTGCGAAGATCGGGCCGGGCTGGCAGCCCGAGATCTGGCGTGGCCTCGCCGACAACCTCGGCATTCTCGGTGCCGCCTTCCCGGAGTCGGTCGGTGGAATCGGGGGCGGCCCGGTCGAGATCATGGTGATCGCCGAGGAACTCGGCCGCGCACTGGTGATCGAGCCCTTCGTCGACACGGTCGTAGTGGCCGGTGGACTGCTGCAGCGCGCCGACCACCGCTGCGCCGCGGCACTATTGGCGCGCATCGCCGACGGCAGCGCGATCGTCGTGCTGGCCGGCACCGAGCCGGACAACGGTGCCCATGCGATGTCCACCACCGCGGTCCGCACCGGCGACGAGTGGGTCATCACCGGCGACAAGATCGTCGTCACCGCCGCCCCGCTGGCCACCCATCTGCTGATCACCGCACGAACCTCGGGGGAAACCACTGACGCGCATGGGGTTTCACTGTTTCTCACCGAGTTCGACCCCGCCAGCCCGCCCCCCGGGGTCGAGGTACACGGCTACCGCACCATCGACGACCGGCGCGGAGCCGACCTGACCTTCGACGGGCTGCGCCTGCCCGCTGATGCGCTTCTCACCGAGGACGCGGCAGGCTCGTTGGCCCGGGCTCGCGACGAAGGTGCGGCCGCGGTCTGCGCGGAGGCGGTCGGCAGCATGCGAAAGGTGTTGTCCGACACGGTCGAATACTGCAAACAACGCCAGCAGTTCGGTCAGCCGATCGGCACCTTCCAGGTTCTGCAACACCGCATGGTCGACATGTACATGGAGCTCGAGCAGTCCGTCGCGGCGGTATACCTTGCGATGCTGAACCTCGATGCCGAGCCGCAGGTTCGGGCCAGGGCCGTCTCGGCGGCCAAGGCGACCATCGGGCGAGCCGCGCGGTTCATCGGACAGAACGCCGTCCAGCTTCACGGCGGCATGGGAATGACCGAGGAATTGGCGATCGGCCACTACTTCAAGCGACTCACCGCGCTGCAGTACGAGTTCGGTTCCACCGATGAGCACCGCGCTCGGTACGCGAAACTGACTCGTCCTTAGGCGTTTTGGGCGGCCACTCGGGCTCGTTCGCGCATCGAGGCGATCACGCCGCCGTCGTTGAGGATGTCGGTTCCGGTCAGATAGGTGGCCCGCTCGCTGGCGCAGAAGGCGAACAGCTCAGCCATCTCCTCGGCCTTCCCCCAGCGGGGCACCGCGGCGTTGGCGACCATCGCGCCGGCGCCGGCGTCGGCCTCCAGCAGACCCATCTCGGTGTCCACAGATCCCGGCGACACCGAGACGATGCGCAGCCCTTTGGCGTTGAACCGTTCGGCCTGTGACGAGCTGTACCACCGGACGAAGGTCTTGCTCACGCTGTAGGCCAGCCCGGAGCGCATCTCCTCCCCCGCGATGTCGCACGCCGCCAACATCTCGGTCAGGAACCGTTGCTCATCGGTGAAGGCCAGGTCGAAATGCTGAGCCGGGACGAGTTCGTCGGGCAGCATGTGCGACGCCATCGACGCCACGTTGACGATCGCCGATCCGTCACCGGCCGAGGCGAAGAACGCCTCGTTGACCCGCAGGGTGCCGATGGCGTTGGTGGTCATGACGTAGTCGGCGTCGCCCATACTCGGGCTGACGCCGGCGGTGTGGATCACCGAGGCGATCGGCCCGATTGCGGCCGCGCTCTCGAACAGGCGCGCGACGGCATCCCGGTCGGTGACATCGCAGTGGACCGGCGTTGCCGAGACTCCCAGGCTCTCGAGCTCCGCGACGGCCCCGTCCAACCGGTCCTTCCGGACGTCGCAGAGCACGACCGTGTGGTCCCGGCCGACGATCCTGGCGGTGGCCCGACCCATGCCGCCCGCGCCCCCGGTGATTACCGAAACCCGTGTCATGCCCGGACGATATCTGGCCGACTCGCGCGGGTGGGCAGCAGGGCAGAAAGTGCGTCAGAAACAGGTAATCGACTTTCACCTGCCGGGAGGGTATGCCTGCAAGAGAACAAGGAGGCGCTCGTGTTGAAGACTGTTGCGGGAGCGGTGGTGCAGGTCGCCGAAGGCGTGGGCAACATCGTGGGAATTCGGGTTGGCACCGAGGAGCCGGCCTTCACCGTCGAGCGCGTGATCGACGGCGTGGAGATTCGCCGGTACGGACCCCGCGTCGCGGCCGAGACGGCGATCGATGCCGATGAGGAGTCAGCCCGCAATCAGGGTTTCCGGCTGCTGGCGCGCTACATCTTCGGCGGCAATTCCGGCAGCGCCAAGATCGCGATGACCGCGCCGGTGGCCCAACAGCCCAGCGAGAAGATCGCGATGACCGCGCCCGTCGCGACCCAACGTAATGCCTCGGGCGAATGGGTGATCCGCTTCTTCATGCCGTCGAAGTACACCCTCGAGACCTTGCCCACCCCGAACGACGACCGGGTGCGGCTCGTGGTGGTTCCCCCCGAGACCGTCGCGGTGCTGCGGTTCAACGGCAGCATCGGCCCCGACGCTGTCTCCGCGCGCACCAGCCAGCTCATGAAAGCGTTGCACCGCAACGACATCGAGGCCACGGGTGAGCCGCTGGCGTGGTTCTACGATCCGCCGTGGACGCTGCCGTGCCGTCGCCGTAATGAAGTGGTGGTCGGCGTCGCCGACAGTGCGTGATCGGCTGACCTGCTTCATACCGCACGCAAGACGCGTCCAGGTGCCACAATTCCGGGCGTGCCCACCACCGCACCTCCTACCTGGCTGGCACCGGCCATCCGGCCGTATCGTGCGCACTGGCTGAGAGCCGACCTGCTGGCCGGGCTGAGCACTGGCGCGGTGGTCATTCCGCTGGCGATGGCGTACGCGACGGTCGCCAACATGCCCGTCCAGATCGGCTTGTACACCTGCATGGTCCCCGTGGTGGTGTACGCCTTCATCGGCGGCTCCCGCGTGGCCAGTGTGACCACGTCGTCGACGGTGTCGACCTTGACTGCATCGACGATGCTCGCCGGCGGCGTTCTCATCGGCAGCGACGACCAGCGCGGCGACCTGGTGACCCTGACGCTGCTCGTCGGGCTTTTCCTATTGCTGGCCAGGCTTTTTCGATTGGGCATGCTGGTCGACAACATCAGCGACATGACCCTGGTCGGCATCAAGGTCGCCGTCGGACTCACCGTGATGGCGGCGCAGCTGCCCAAGCTGCTGGGTGTGGCTCCCCACCCGCACACCACCGGGTTCTTCAAGGTGGCATGGTCGGCGCTGTCCGATATTCCGCGGGCCAGCCCGCTCACGGCGGCGATCTCGGTCATCTGTCTCGCCGCACTGCTCGTGTTGGCGAAGGTGGCCCCACGCGTTCCCGGCCCGCTAGTGCTGATAGCTGTCGGCATCGCGGTGAGTGCCGTGGTGGCACTGCCCGCGCACGGCGTCGCTCTCGTTCCGACGGTGCCGTCCGGGTTCCCGATGCCGAACCTCCCCCACCTCGATCACCACATCGTGCCCCTGGTCCCGGGCGCCTTGGCGATCGCCGTGATGGCCTTCCTCGAGACGATCGCGGTGGCACGAACCTCCCGGCGCGCCGAGGAGAACCCGACCGAACCGGACCGTGAACTGTTCGCCCTGGGTACGGCGGCGGTCGCGGGTGCGTTCTTCCATTCATTGCCTCCGGCCGGTGGTTTCGCCCAGACGTCGGTGAACCTGCGCTCCGGTGCGCGCAGTCAGATCAGCGGCCTGGTGATGGTCGCGCTGGCCGTGCTCGTCGCGCTGTTCATCGCGCCGGTCCTGAGCCTGCTTCCCCAGGCGGTGCTCGGGGCGGTCGTGGTCGTCGCGGTCACCCGGCTGGTCGATGTCGCGGCGCTGCGCCGGCTGTACCGCCTCAACCCGCGCGAATGCTTCGGCGCGGTCGGGGTTGCGTTGATCGGGTTGGCGTTCGGGCTCATTCCCGCGGTGGCGGTCGCGGTCGCGGTCACTCTGTTGTTGGTCCTGCACGTGGTCAACGCACCGCATGTCGTCCAGGTGATCCGTCACGACAACCGAGCGTGGGTCGAGCAGCCGGAGAACGCGACGCTGATACCGGCCGATCCATTGGTGCTGCGTTGCCTGGTGCCGTTGTACGCGGCCAACGTGCGTCCCAATGTCGCCGCGATCCGGGACGCGGCGCTGGAGTTGGAGCCGTGCGCGGGGACGTTGGTGCTCGACTTGGTTCGCCAGACGGTGCTCGAGTCGACGGTCCTGCACATCCTCGTCGAACTTGACCTCGAACTCTGCGGGGCAGGCATCCGGCTGATGATCACCGCGCTTCCCGACCGGACCCTGCAGACGCTGCAGCGCACCGAATGGTGGCATGAGTTCGACGCCGAGGGACGCTACCAACCCGACCTCGACGCGGCCCTCGAGGCGGTTGGGCGTTACTAGCCCGTCGGCGCAGCCGGGTCGGCCGCAGGAGGTAGGGCCGAGGTTCCGACCGGTCCGGTCGGAGTCGACGACATGCCAGGCGGCGGGGTCGCGTTGGCGTCGAGCGGTCGTTGGGTGAGCAACAACAGTGCGTCGCTGCCCGACACCTCCTGGGTGCGCATCGCGTGCAGCAGGTCGCGCAGGTAGCTCAGCCGGCCTTCCGGCGGGGTGCCGGTACCGGTGGTGGTCGTGCCGGGCGGCGGATTGTCCGGGCTGGACAGATGCTGGACAGGCACGGGCGTCGGGGCGGGGGCAGGTGCATCCGCCGGCGCGGCGCTGGTGTCGCCGGCCACGATGAGCGGGGCGACAGGATCAGCGGGATCGGCCGGGTCGGCGCCTGCTACGGGAGCCGACGCAATGGCGGCGACCACGCCCAGAGCGCCGATTCCCAGACAGGCGCTACGGGCCCAGGCATGTGCGTTCGTTGTGAGCTTCACCGTCGTATCCTCCGCGGCTCGCAGGGCGGCGTCCCCGTGCCGTGAACGCCCTGTACCGGTGTTGTCGGACCCGAACGGATTTTGTTACATCCGTCACTCGTGTCACCACAGCCTCAGGAACTCGTCATTGCCCGTGCACGGCAGGAGGTCGCTTGAAAACGAACGGGCGGACGGTGTAGAAAAAAATGCCCGCAGAACCTGGGATGGCGATGGGTTCTGCCTACATGGCACTCGTCGGCGTCCGAAGTCCTGCGGAAAATCGTGGAGGGCGACAACCGAACGGTTGTCGGGCGAGGGGTGTGAATGGTTGCGGATCAAGATCCGGCAACGGAGAGCGACGGCGGCTATGGACTGGCCGACGTCCGTCCGCAGCAGGTGGGGCAGTTTCGGTTCTACTTCGCCGACGAGCGCTGGGAATGGTCGGACGAGGTCCAGATGATGCACGGCTACGAGCCGGGCACAGTGTCGCCCACCACGGAGCTCGTGCTGTCGCACAAGCACCCGGACGACTATCAACAGGTGGCGACCACCCTGGACGACGTCCGACAGCACCACCAGGCCTTCAGCACCCGGCATCGGATCGTCGACACCTCGGGCCAAATTCACCACGTGATCGTGGTGGCCGACAAGCTGCTGGACGACACCGGTGAGGTAATCGGCACCGAGGGCTTCTACGTCGATGTCACGCCCAGTGAAGACCGGAATCAGAAGCAGTTCAGCGAGGCCATCGCTGAGATCGCCGAGAACCGGGCGACCATCGAGCAGGCCAAGGGCATGCTGATGGTGGTGTACGGCATCGAGTCGAACGCGGCCTTCGACCTGCTGCGCTGGCGATCCCAGGAGGCGAACATCAAATTGCGGGTATTGGCCGAGCAGGTCGTCGCCGATTTCGTCGCCCTCTCCCAGTCGGACAGTTCACCGTCACGGGCGGCCTACGACAACCTGTTGCTCACCGCCGATCGGCGGCTGCAGACTCCACAGCAGACTCAGTCACCCTGATATGAAAGCGATTCGGACGCTGCCGACTCTCGCAACAGTCGTTGCGGTCGGCGTGGGGGCGGCGGCGCCGGCCGCTGCCGCGCCGGGCCTCGAGGTCCCGCCGGTGAGCCCGCAGGCCGCGGCGGCCGGATTCGTCGATGTGCGGACGGTGGTGCCTGACGCGGTCATCGATCTGCGGTACGCGACGGCGAACAACTTCGTCGGTGTGCCGCTCTACCCGGCCGACGCGCGGTGCCTGGTGCACAACTCGATGGCGCCGGGCTTGGCCAAGGCCGCCGACGATCTCCGCGCCCAAGGAGACGTGCTCGTGTTCTGGGATTGCTACCGCCCGCACGACGTCCAGGTACGGATGTTCGACGCGGTGCCCAATCCGGCGTGGGTGGCCAAACCCGGTCCCTATGCGCGCAGCCACGAGGCGGGACGTTCCGTCGATGTGACGATCGCCGAGCGCGGCCGGCTCGTCGACATGGGCACCGATTTCGACGACTTCTCCGCCCGCGCACAGGCATACGCCACCGACGGGGTCAGCGCGGTGGCTCAGGCCAACCGCGAGCGGCTGCGTGCGGCGATGGGAGCCGGCGGGTTGGCGGTCTATTCCGGCGAGTGGTGGCATTTCGACGGCCCCGGCGCCGGGGTTCAGCGACCCATCCTCGATGTACCGGTCGACTAGCTCCGGGTTCAGGCCGCCACGAGGCGCAACGGAAGACGTTCATAGCAGCGGATGATGTTGTTGACGGCCCAGGTGGGTTGGCCGGCGAGTTCGATCCGGCTGACGCTCTCACACAGCGCGCGAAGCATCGCCTGCATCTCGAGCCGCGCAAGCGCCTGTCCTGCGCAGGCGTGAGTGCCGTGGCCGAACCCGAGGTGGCGCCCCGAATTGCGACGGATATCGAAGGTGTCGGGCTGCTCCCATTCGCGCTCGTCGCGATTGGCCGAGGCATAGAGCACCAATACCCTTGATCCGCTAGGCAATTCGACGCCCGAGAGCTCGATGTTGCGGCGAACCTTGCGGCTGAACGCCCGCAGCGGCGATTCGTAGCGCAGCACTTCGTTGACGGCGCCGGGCACCAGCTCCGGGTCGGCGCGAAGCAGATCCCACTGTTCGGGGTGGCGTGCGAACAAGGCCAGCGCGTTGGCGATTCCGCTGATGGTGGTGTCCAACGAGGGCACCAGGTAGTCCACCATGAGCGCGGAACACTCCCGCGTGCTCATCGCACCGCCTTGGGCCGCCTCGAGGATTTCATGACCCATGCTGCCCGGCATCACGCTCCGGGCGCGGACCACGGCCCGCGCAAACCGCAACATCTGAATGCTGGCCGGCACCGACCGGGCGGCATGGCGATTCATCGGACCCAGCACGTCGAAAGTTGCCCCACCCCAGCGCAACAGGTGCTGTCGCCGATCCTTGGGCCAACCGACGAGATCGGGTACCACCGATACCGGAAGCGCCGTGGCGAGGTCGGCGACACCGTCGACGCTGCGTCGGCGAACCGCACTCGCGACGAGATCTCTGGCCTGGCTATCGACAACCTCGTCGAGCTCCCGCAAGGCTCTCGGGAGCATTCGGTGGGCCAGCAGCTTGCGCCGCCGATCGTGCTCCTCACCGTCGCTGTTGAGCGTTGTGCCCCGGGACAGCTTGTTGAACACCGCGGACAGACCGACGCCGTCACCGGAGATGAAGCCATCGTCGTTGCGCAAGACCGCTTTGCATTCGGCGTAGCGCGCCAGGGCGTACACCCGCTGTTTGGGCAACCAGACCAGCGGGCCCAGCTGTCGCAACCGCGCGTAGTGCGGGTACGGGTCGAGGATGGCACGCGTCGAGTACAGGTCCGGCTCGTAGGTCGGGACAGCGACCGCCGGCCTAGACATGGGCAACCTGGGCGTGCGGCGCGAAAGCCGGCACTGCTTCAAGCACATTCGCCAGGCTCCGGCCGGCTGTCAGCACGGTCCGGTCCGGGCGGACCACCGCGGCCGTAGCCCGCCCGGTGCGAAGCCAGGACGCCAATTCCGTACCGGGGTGAGCCGCTATCACAACGGCACCACGCCGATCCATCTCGTCGCGTTGCGCTGTGGTGAGCGGCGCCGCGGTCACCACCGCGAAGCCGCGGCCCACGATCTCATCGAATCGCTTGTCGTCGGCGACGATCCGGTTCGGGCATAGGCTGCCGGCAAGCTTGCGTCCGGGTGACTTCATCACCAGTTCGCTGCCGCACAGTGCGGGAGTCGCACTGTCCACGGCCTTGTCTCGTGCGCCGGGGATCAGATGCAGACGGGGCACGACCATCCTGCGCAGCACATCTCCGATGCGACCACCAGCGGTCATCGCGGCGCCGATAACCAGTGCGAACCGGATGAGATTGCGGGCGTGCGGCTTTCGTTCGGTCTCATAACTGTCGAGCACGGCCTCGGGGAGCCAGCCGTTGAGCACGCCGGCCAGCTTCCACGACAGATTCACCGCGTCGCGCAGACCCGCGCACAATCCCTGCCCGATGAACGGCGGGGTCAGATGGGCGGCGTCGCCGAGAATGAATACGTTCGACCGGCGCCACCGGGTGGCGATCTGAGCCCGGAACGTGTATTCGGCGACCCGCACGAGGTCCAGTTCGTCGGGGGCCACTGCCCCTACCCAGGGGCGGATGAGCGGATGTAGCGCCGTGAGCGTGGCATAGTCGTCGGCGGTTTCCTCGTCGAGCAACCGGAACTCCCAACGGTAGCGAGCTTTTCCGATGCGCATGTAGGTGGCGGCGCGCTGCGGGTCGCAGACTTGGTGCACTCCATCCCACTGGCCGAGGTCGGCGTCGGTCGTCACGTCGGCGACGAGCCACCGTTGCTGAAACTTCAGGTCCTCCATGTGCGCACCGATCGCTTTGCGCACCAGACTGTTCGCACCGTCGCAGCCGAGCACATATCGCGTCTCGACACAGCGCTGCTCGCCGCTGGACCGGTCGGCGAAGGTCACGCGCGCGCGCTCGGCACTGATCTGCACGACGTCGACGACCTCGGCGTCACCACGTAATACGACCTTCGGATACTTCTCGAGGTTGGCGCGCAGCACTCTTTCCAGCTCCGGCTGGTCGAACATGTTGGCCTGCGGATAGCCGTTGGCGCTGAGAGCGTCTTCGCGGCGGAATTCGGCCAGCACGCGCATGTTCGGATCGCGGAGCTGGAGCCCACGGGCCGGGCGGGAGATCGCCGCGAACTGCTCGCCGACCCCCAATCCCGCCAAAAGCCGGAACACTTCGTCGTCGAGGTGGACCGCGCGCGGTTGAGGGTAGACATCGGCCCAGCGGTCGAGCAGCAGGCAATGAATGCCGTATTGGGCGAGGGTGGTCGCCGCCGAGACTCCGGTGGGGCCGGCACCGACGATCACCACCGGGATGAAGGCGGGCAGCGCACTCATGCGAATTTGATTGGGTTGCGCTGACTTCCGAGATCGATCTTGCCGTCGGCGGTTCCGACCGTGGCCTCCACGACATCGCCGTCATGCAGGTAATTGGTGTTCTTGGCCTGGCCCTTGAAGAACAGTTTCCACTTCAGCTCGTCGGGCAGCAGGCCGGAGATTTTCTGCACCACCTTGGGGGGCGCGGACAGTGCCGTACCGACCGGGGTGCCGGTCAGTATCAGGTCACCGGCGGACAACGCCTGGAAGCGGGTCAATGCCGCCAGGGCCTGGACCGGCTTGTAGATCATGTCGGCCTTGACCGTGCTGTCCTGCCGGAGTTGGCCGTTGACCTTCAGTTGCAGCCGCAGGTCGTCGAAGCGGGCCAGCTCGTCGCGGTCCACCAGCACCAGAGCCGGTCCCACCGGTGTGAAACCCGGGTACGACTTACCCTCGTAGAACTGGGTTTTGGTCAATTGGACATCGCGTGCGCTGACATCGTTGGTCACCACGAGTCCGCAGACATAGTCGGCGAGATTGTCGGCAGTGACAGTGGTGCCGACGGGGACGTCGGTCCCGATCACCAGGCCGATCTCCACTTCGTAGTCCAGCAGTCGGACGTGGGCGGGCTTGACGATGTCGCCGACGGGTCCGGTGATGGACCCGGATGCCTTCCGAAAGAAGGTCAGCGGCACCGACTTCGGGTCGCCTCCGGTGTCGATGACATGCGACGCGAAGTTCGTCATCTGCGCAACGACGCGACATGGGGCGGTGACCGGCGACAGCAGCTCGAGCGTCGCCGGCGCCACCGTCTCGGTGCTGGTGACCGCGGCATCGACCGCCGACCGGTCGGCCAGCAGCGCAGCGGTGGTTGTCGCCGTGGTGGCGACCCGGGCGACGGCGTCGGCTGTGCCGGCCCACCATCCGTCAGCCGTGCGATAGACCGAAATTGTCATGAGCGTGTCACTTTCAGTAGTCCGCGCAAGCGGGTGAGGTCGAATTCGTTGTCGTCGCGGACGGCGTTGAGTATCGAGCGCAGCTCGCGTAGAGATTCCTTGCCGGGGGCGATGCCGAGGAAGTCCTTGGTCACCGGCGGCCCCCACTGGGCGAGTCCGGAGGCCGTCATCGGCGCCCAGCCTGGTTCCAGGGTGTTGTCGAACAGGTCGCCGTCGCTGAAGTGTTCGACCAGAAAGCCGTCCGGATCACGCCAGTAGTCGAAGATCTGACTTCCCTGAATATGTCGACCGATACCCCATGACCGGTGGAAGCCGCGCTGCCGCAGGTACTCTCCGCCGGCCGCGATCGCGTCGAGATCGCTTACCTGGTACGCGGAGTGGACGTAACGGTCCGACGGGCCGAGCACCATGGCCATCGTGTGATGGTCGGTGGGTGTCGCCCCTTGGTCGCACCGGATGAAGCTCATGGTCGGCCCCCGCTCGCGCTGGCCCGGGTAGTAGAGGAAATCGCTGACTATCAGACCGAAATGCTCCAGATACCAGTCCAGCGACCGCCGGTACGTGGTGCTCTGCAGGACCACGTGCCCCAGCCGCTGAACCCGCGCCGGCTCGCGCGGCGGCCGCTGAGTTGCGTTCGTACGCAGCACCTCTCGACCGAAGTTGAACGTATGAACTGGCTGCGCCGGCTGTTCCGGAAGGTCACGCATGCCGGCCACGACCCGCACCGGCATTCCACCCGGGTCCACGAGCTCGACGGTCACGCCGCCGATGCCGTCCGGCGATTCATGGGTCAGTGACCCGCTGGCCGCCGCCAGCCGCTCGACGTCAGCGACGTCGTGCGCGGCGAATGCGGGACCGACGAATCGCGAGCGCGGCCCGCGGCGGATGATCACACACACCGTGCCGCTGTCAGCGCCGCGCAGATGCAACTCACGATCGGTGCGCAGCTCGGTGGTGAAGCCGAATGCGTGCGCGAACGTCTCGGCACGGACCAGGTCCGGCTTCTCGAACTCCAACCACGCGAGATCGCGCACTTTGATGATGGGATTCTTCGCCCGGCCCGGATGTTCACCGCGTAGCGCACCCTGGTCGCTGTGCAGATCCCGGTGAGTGTCGAGGTGCTGCATCTCAGCGCCCCCTTCCGTCGACTGTCGAAGACTGACGAAATCATCACTTACGAAGACATCATCAGTCAAGGTTTCTGACGAAATCCTCAGTAATGAGATCAGCTGTTAATATCTGCTGATGGCAAGTGATGCCGCGGCGGGAAATCGCCTGGAACGACGCAAGATGCAGACCAGGGCTGCGCTCGTTCGGGCAGCTCAGAGCTTTATCGCTGCCGGAAAGTTGAATGCGCCGGTGCTGGAGATCACCCAGGCCGCCGATGTTGGGATGGGCTCCTTCTACAACCACTTCGACAGCAAGGAACAGCTGTTCGAGGCTGCGGTCAACGACATCCTGGATGCGCTGGGCGCACTGTTGGACAAGCTCGCGGTGGACGGCGAGGACCCGGCGCTGACCTTCGCCCGCAGCTTCCGGATCGTCGGGCGGTTGTTTCGCCAGCGGCCCGAGACCTCACGCGTACTGCTCAACGCGGGCCTGACGTTGATGTTCGCCGACCGGGGGCTGGGCCCACGTGCGCTGCGCGACATCACTGTCGCGGCCGAAGCAGGCCGGTTCACGGTGACCGATCCCGAGTTGGCCCTGTCGGTGGCTGCGGGGGCACTGATGGGCCTCGGCCAGCTGCTGCAGAATCAGCGCGAGCGCAACGGCGCCGAGGCCGCGGACAGCGCCA
This sequence comes from Mycolicibacterium rhodesiae, assembly GCF_002086695.1. Taxonomy (GTDB): domain Bacteria; phylum Actinomycetota; class Actinomycetes; order Mycobacteriales; family Mycobacteriaceae; genus Mycobacterium; species Mycobacterium rhodesiae. The sequence continues at coordinate 116,979 of NZ_MVIH01000001.1, read as the reverse complement.
CCCGCAGCGTCCTGGTAATGCTCGGTGTCACTCCGAGCGAAGCCGAGGACATCTGCCGTCTGCCGCTCCCGGATCTCGACGAACTGATGGGGTCGGACTCGGCTGCGTAGCCGGAATACTCACGCGAATCTCACGGACACCGCGCCCAAGCCGCTGATCCTGGCGCCCGCGACATCACCGGAACGGACGAACGCCGCCGTGGTGAAGGAACCCGACATCACGAATTGTCCTGCCGCCAGCTCAGTTCCGAACTCGCTGAGCGAGTTGGCCAGCCAGGCGACGGCATTTGCCGGGTCACCGAGCACCGCTGAGCCCAACCCGGTGTCGACCTCGTGTCCATTGAGCCTCAGCGATGCTCTGCTGGAGGCGAGGTCGAGATGTTCGGAGTAGGGAACCCAGTCACCGATGACCACCGCCCCGGAACTGGCGTTGTCGGCAACGGTGTCGCGCAACGTCAGCTTCCAGTCACGGATCCGACTGTCGACGATCTCGAGCGCCACCGCTACCGCGCCGGTCGCCGAACGCACGTCCTGGACCGTGACGTTCGGTCCGCGCAGCGGGGCCCGCAGCAGGAAGGCCACCTCGGGCTCCACCCGGGGCGCGCAGAAGCGGGCACACTGCGCCGTGGAGTCATTGGCCAGCACCATGTCATCGAGGACGTAACCGAAGTCGGGTTCGTCCACACCGAGAAGGGTCTGCATCGGCTCGGAGGTCAACCCGATCTTGTGGCCGACCACATGGCGGCCGATACCGAGGTGGCGAGTCAGGTTCACCTTCTGGATAGCGTAGGCGTCGCCGACATCCATTCCGGGATATCGCTCGGTCAGCTGATCGGTCGGGCGGGCGCGCTCGGCGGCAGTTGCCAGCACGCCGGCAGCTTCTTCGATTTCCCTGTGTGACAGCATCATCGAGCGTTTTCTTCAACCATCCGCATCGCGGTCGCGTACAGCGCCCGGCCGTGCACGGTGAACAAGGACACCAGATCGACCGCGTCTCCCCCGATCTCCTTGGCGATGAACAGCCCGTCCGCACCGGCGATCGCATACGTCGCGAGCTCGCGGACCTGCGCCTCGGTCAGTCCGATCGCCAGCCCATCGAGGCTGCGGCTCAGTGCATCGAAGGCCTGTTCGCGAACCTTGACGAACATCGCCCGCGCCCGCGGCTCGACCGGCCGGCGCTCGAGTGCCAGCATGAGGCCCAGGCGCAGGAAATCGGGTGACTCCATCAACGCCTTGGCGGTCCCCGTCGCCACGTCCATCAGACGGTCGACCGCGACCAGATCCTCCGGCAACTGCCACACCGTCATCCAGTTGTTGAAGCTGCGTTCGATCACCGCGGCGATCAGGTCGTCCTTGTCTTTGAAATGCCAGTAGATCGAGCTGGCGGGCAGGCCGCATTTTGCGCTCACCGCACCGATACTCGTTCCCTCGTATCCGCGTTCGGCTGCGATCTCGGTGGCCGCGTCAAGGATTCTGGTGCGCGACAGCTCGCCGTCCACCCGCTTGGCCCGGCGCTTCGGCTTGTCCGCTGTGGCCATTTCCGCCTCATCTGTTGACTCTGTAGTGATCACTACACTACCGTAGCGATCACTACGGAACAAGTGCCCGTCACCGTGGACGCGGCAGCCGGATCGGAGACAGCTATGAACAGCGCCTCGACCTACGACGTGGCGATCGTCGGCTACGGCCCGGTGGGCGCGACCGCCGCCAACCTCCTCGGCCAACTTGGCCTGAGAGTCGTTGTGGTGGAACGCGACCCCGATGTCTACTTCCGGGCCAGGGCCATCTCCACCGACGAGGAGGTGCTGCGGATCTGGCAACAGGTCGGGTTGGCCGATCAGCTCAACGCCGACATGTTGCCCGGTGCCGGCGCCGACTTCGTCGATGCCCGGGGCGTCAGCATCGTCAAACTGCTGCCGGCGGATCGCGGCAACGGCCACCCGCCGCAGCAGTTCATCTACCAGCCCGCAGTCGAAGGCGTCCTGCGAAAGGGCGTGGCCCGGTTCCCCAACGTGTCACTTCTTCTCGGACACGAGTGTCTACGTCTGACCCAGCGGTCCGACTCGGTCGAGTTGATGCTGGCCGACCTCGACCACGATCAGTTCAAACGCATCAGGGCCAGCTACGTGATTGCCGCCGATGGCGGTTCGAGCGCCATTCGCGGTCAGCTGGGCGTCGGTTTCACCGGCCGAACATATTCGCAGCGCTGGATCGTCATCGATACCAAGGTGATCGAACGCTGGCCGGGTCATGACAAACTCCGCTTCCACTGCAACCCCGAACGCCCGACGGTCGATTGCCCGACTCCACTGGGCCACCATCGATGGGAATTCCCGGTGCGCGAGCACGAAGATGAGGACGACCTCCTCACCGAGGAGGCGATCTGGAAAGTGCTGCAGCATCAGGGAATAACACGGGCGAACGTCCAGATCATCGGGTTCGCCTGCTACAACCACCATGTGCGCTTCGCCGACCGGTGGCGGGTGGGCCGGGTCTTTCTCGCCGGCGATGCCGCCCATGCGATGCCGCCATGGATCGGCCAGGGTATGTGTGCGGGTATCCGCGACGTCGCGAACCTGTGCTGGAAACTGCACGCCGTGCTGACCGACTGTCTACCCGATTCGGTGCTCGACACCTATCAGGAAGAACGACTGCCACACGTCAAGGAAGTCACCAGCCGTGCGGTGAAGGTCGGCAATATCATCATCGAGCACAGCCGCATTCGTGCAGCGGTGCGGAGTCGATTCTTCCGTTTTGCCTCCAAGCTCCCCGGCTTCACGGCGTGGTTGCGCGATCATCGATGGCTTCCTGACGCGCGCTATCGGACGGGCCTGCTCGCGCACAACGGCAATGCGGCCACCGGCTGGCTACTGCCGCAGCCGTGGGTCCTCGACGAACACGGTGCCATCGCACGCCTCGATGACGTCATCGGAGGCAGGTGGACGATCGTGCACACCGGGACCGAACAGTCCTGGCTGCCTTGGCGATTAGCTGGCGTACCAGTCGTGAGGATCGCTGCGGCCGGTGGCGCTCCGGGGACAGACTGCATCGTCGACCGCGACGGCAGGCTCCTCGCCTGGCTGGCGAAGAGGAAGGCAACGGTCCTGGCGGTGCGGCCCGACGGGTTCGTCTATGCCGCCGGCGACGACGCCCACCCCCTGCCCGCTCCCCCGGCCGGGCTCACCGTACGAGCCACCCGAGTAAAGGACCACGCATGACCACTGTGCAATCCGAGTATCACGTCCGCGCCAACGGGGCCGACATTTTCGTGACGGACACCGGCGGTGACGGCCCACCGGTCGTCCTCCTGCACGGCGGCGGTCCCGGCGCCTCGGGGTTGTCGAACTACTCCCGCAACATCGACGCGCTGGCCCGCCGCTACCGTGTCGTAATCCCCGACATGCCCGGCTACGGGCGGTCGAGCAAGCACGTCGATCATCGTGACCCGTTCGGCTACCTGGCTGACACGATGCGTGGAATGCTCGACGAACTGGGTTTGGCCACAGCGCATCTGGTGGGAAACTCCTACGGCGGCGCGGCCGCACTGCGCCTGGCTCTCGATACCCCGCACCGCGTCGACAAGCTCGTCCTGATGGGCCCGGGCGGAATCGGCACCACCCGCGGCCTGCCGACTGAGGGGTTGAAGAGCCTGCTGGCGTACTACACCGGCGACGGGCCCAGCCGTGACAAGCTCGCCGCATTCATCCGCAACTATCTGGTCTACGACGGCGGGGCGGTACCCGACGAACTCATCGATCTGCGGTACCGGGCCTCGATCGATCCGGAGGTGGTCGCCACCCCGCCGCTGCGCCGGCCGTCGGGCATACGCACCCTGTGGCGGATGGATCTGACCCGGGACAAACGGCTACGCCGCCTCGGCACCCCAACGCTGGTGTTGTGGGGCCGTGATGACAAGGTCAACCGGCCCGCGGGCGGCCCGATGCTGCTCAATCTGATGCCGAACGCCGAACTCGTCATGACCTCGCACACCGGGCACTGGATGCAATGGGAGCGTGCCGACCTGTTCAACGACCTGGTCGCCGAGTTCCTTTCCCCCGCATCGAAACTGGCCCTCTCATGAGCGCCGACGTATTCGGCAGGGTGCACCTTGGCTACCTCGTCGTCGAATCCGAGAAGTTCTCGGATTGGGCCAGATTCGGCCGGGACGCCATCGGCATGCACCTCGACAACGCGCTGCCCGACGTGCTGCGGTTCCGCCTCGACGACAATACTTGCCGTTTCCTGCTGCAGCGCGGACCCGCTGAAGACACCACCGCCTTGGGTTGGGAGGTCGACGACCATCGCTGCTTCGAGACCATCGAAGCGCGCGTGCGCAGCCACGGAGTGCCGGTGACCCAAGGTTCGGCGGAGGAATCCGCATTGCGCGGTGTCGAGCGTTTCATCCGCTTTCCGGGTCCCAACGGGCTGACCCAGGAGGTGTACGTTCACTCCAGCTCCGCGCACACGCCGCTGCAGCTCGGCACCAGCGGATTCGTCACCGGTACAGGCGGACTGGGCCACGTCGCGATCGCGACCAGCAAGCCACACCAGATGCGCGGCTACTACAGCACGGTGTTCGACGCGCGATTGTCCGATTACATCGACGAGACGATCAGCGGGCTGAAGTTCAAGATCCGGTTCCTGCGGGTCAACGAACGCCATCACAGTGTCGCCATCGCGTCGGTGAACCGACTGCCGGTCAACCCGATTCGTACCCGGATCCAACACTGCAATGTCCAGGTCGCCGAACTCGACGACATGACACTGGCTTACCAGAGGGTGAAGGAACTCGGCTTCGACGTGGCCCTGTCCATCGGGCAGCACACCAACGACAAAGAACTCTCATTCTATGCCGTGAGCCCGTCGGGTTTCGAATGGGAAGTGGGCTGGAACCCCCTTGTCGTCGACGAGGACACTTGGGAGCCAACCACTCACGCGGGCATCAGCATCTGGGGACACACTCCGGAGGGCAGCACGGTCGTCCAGCTGATGGAACGATTCAAGACCGGCGCCCAATCGGTGCTGCATCCAGAAGCCACCATGCCTGCTCTGGCCGGAGCCGGTATCGCCGATGACTGACAGGAAGCTCGCCATGAGCGATGAGCTCGGCTCGTCCATCACCGGCCCGTCGCGGCGCCGATTTCTCGCCCTCGCCGCTGGCGGCGCAGCAGCCGTACCACTTCTGACCTCGTGCGGATCGGGTACCACGACGACCCCCGCCGCGTCGAGCCCGGCGTTGACCAAACCAGCTGCCCCGCAACGTGGTTCGCACCCCAACATCGTGTTCGTGTTCACTGACCAGGAACGCTATTTCCCCTCCTGGCCGACCGGTTTGTCGCTGCCGGCCCGTGAGCGGCTAGCCAAGGAGGGCGTGACGTTCCACAACCACTACAGCTCGGCGGTGATGTGCACCAGCTCGCGCGCGGTCCTGCTGACCGGCCTGCAGACTCCTGACAACGGGATGTTCGAGAACGCCGACCTGCCCTATGTGAAGGCGATGAGCACCGCAGTGCCCACCATCGGTCACCTGCTGCGCAAGGCCGGCTACTACACCGCTTACCAGGGAAAGTGGCATCTCGACGCCGCCTTCGACCGCGAGCCGGTCGAGCAGGTGCTCACCGACCGCATGGACGCGTACGGATTCTCGGACTTCGGACTCCCGATCGACTCGCTGGCTCATGACCTCGGCGGCTACACCACCGACTCGGTAATCGCCGCCGGCGCCCAGTCCTGGTTGCGCAACACGGGCCGGCCGATGGCCGACGACGGCAAGCCGTGGGCGTTGTTCGTGAGTCTGATCAATCCGCACGACATCATGTACTTCAACACCGACAAATGGGGCGAGCACGTGCAGGACACCGGCACGCTGCTGATGCACGCCGCGCGAGCGCCCGAACACGCTCTCTATCAGCAACGTTGGGACAGCACGCTGCCCGCGAACCTCGAGCAGTCGATGCAGGAGCCGGGGCGCCCGGCAGCCCCCGGCGAATTCCTCAAAGCCTGGGCGTACACCCTGGGTGCCATTCCACCCGAGCCGGACCGCTGGCAGCGCTTCACCGACTTCTACCTCAACAGCATCCGCTCGGTCGACCAGCAGCTGTCCCTGCTGCTCGACGAACTCGACAATCTCGCGTTGCGCGACAACACCATCGTGGTCTTCACTTCTGACCACGGCGAGATGGCCGGCGCGCACGGGCTGCGCGGCAAGGGGCCGTTCGCCTACCAGGAGGCGATCCACCTACCCATGCATGTCCTGCATCCGGACGTCAAGGGCGGACAGGACCTGCACGCGCTCACCAGCCACATCGATATGGTGCCGAGTCTGCTGGCGATGGCCGGTGTGGCCCCGGCCGACGTCGATGAGCTCGCCGGCCGGGCACTGCCCGGCAAGGACTTCACTGCGGCGCTCTCCAACCCGAGCAGTGCTGACGCGCATGCGGTTCGCGACAGTGTGCTGTTCACCTACAGCGGGCTGGCGACCAATGACAGCGACGCGGTGAAGCTGTTCGCAGAGGCGAAGGCGGCGGGCCAGGATCCTCGACAACTGATGCAGACCAGTGGATTCCGGCCCGATCTCACCAAACGCGGCAGCCTGCGCACGATGTTCGACGGGCGCTACAAGTTCAGCCGGTACTTTGCACCCGCCCAACGCAACGTGCCGACGAATCTCGACGACCTGTACCGGTTCAACGATGTCGAGCTGTACGACCTGCAGTCCGACCCCGCAGAGATGACAAACCTGGCGGCGACCAAGGGTCAGCACGCCGACGTGGTGATGGCGGCCAGCACCAAGCTCGAGGCGGTGATCAAGTCCGAGATCGGTGTGGACGATGGACGCGAGATGCCTCAGTTCGGCGACATCGACTGGCAGATCGACCGGATGGATCTCTGAGCGGCGGCCACTGAGTGGGTAGTCATCGCGCATGGATCGAAAGGACTGACGTGACACGAATCGACACTCATGCCCACGCAGTTCCAGAGGAATACCGTGCGGCGCTGAAGAGAGCCGGCGTCAGCGAGGCCGGGGGCCGAGACCTGCCGAGTTGGAGCCCGGAGGCAGCAATGGCTGCGATGGCTGAGTTGCAGGTGTCCACCGCGATCCTATCGGTGTCTGCACCCGGTACTACCTTCCTCCCCGGGGCAACCGATGCCGCTGCACTGGCTCGCGGCATCAACGACTACACCGCATCGGTGGTTGCGGAAAACCCAGACCGATTCGGATTTTTCGCCACGTTGCCCATGCCGCACCTAGCGCAATCGGTGGACGAAGCCGAGCGCGCGCTCGACGAGCTGCACGCCGACGGCGTTGTGCTGCTGGCGAACAGTGCCGGCGCATACCTGGGCTTGCAGGGGCAGAACGAGCTGTTCGCCGTCCTCGACCGGCGCGCAGCTGTGGTGTTCATCCATCCCGCTGCACTGCCAGGACCGTCGGTGCCAGGAGTGCTGCCGTGGGCGACCGACTTCCTGCTCGACACGACCAGGGCGGCATACCTTCTGGTACGCAACGGTATCCGTCAGCGTTATCCGAACATCAGGTTCATCTTGAGCCATGCCGGCGGTTTCGTGCCCTTCGCCGCGCACCGGATGGCGATGGCGATAATGAGCGATACCGGCCGTAGTGTCGCTGACAACCTCGACGACTTCGCCGGCTTCTACTTCGACACCGCGTTGTCCTCGAGCGCGTCCGCGTTACCCGCCCTGCTGGCGTTCGCAAAACCCGGTCACATCACCTTCGGGTCCGATTTCCCGTTCGCCCCGGTGGTCGCTGGCAAGGTGTTCGCCGCAGGGCTCGAGACCTATCCCGGGCTCGACAGTCGGTGGCGAGCAGCGATCGACCGTGACAATGCGCTACGGCTGTTCCCCAGACTGGGCACGGCGGCTCCGGTGCCACCGCCATCGATACCGGACCGAATAAAGCGTGCGGCCAGCCGCCAGGTGCTACGCGCGGTGACCCGGTTGATCAATACCAGCTGAGCTCAGCTGGTGGCGCGCACCAGGAACGGCAACAGCAGATCGGCGAACCGCTTCGGGCATTCGAGCTGCGGCATGTGGCCGACCCGGTTCAACAGGTGGACCTCGGCATGGGGATACACCTTCATGGCCGTACGGATGTGGTGTGCGGGCAGGATGCGATCCCGGGTGCCCCAGACGATCAGTGTGGGCCGCGGCGTCCGGGCCACGCCTGCGGCAAGATCACGGCGCCACTCCGGGCGCACCCCGCGTGGCGTGCCGAGCGCGAGCGCGGTCTCGCGCATCACCTCGCCTGCACCGGGCACCGACCCCACGGCGAACGCATGGTCGATCCGCTCTTTGGTGGCGATTGCCTTGTCGCCGTGGATCAGTCGTTCCATCAGCGCGGCACTCGCGCGGGTCGGTCGTCGGACGCTCATCGGGCCCACTACCGGCATGGTGAGCATGCGCAGCAGCATGGTGACCTCGCTGCCGAAGCCGGCGCTGTTGACCAGAGCCAGGCTCGCGATCCGCTCCGGCTGATCGACGAGCAGTTGCTGGGCGATGGCGCCGCCGAGCGAGTTACCCACCGCATGGACGGGCCTGTTCTCCCCCACTGCGTCGAGGGCAGCGACGACCCCCTCCGCCAGCACCGGCAAGGTGATGGTTTCCTGCGGACGCTCGGAGAAGCCGAAGCCGGGCACGTCGAGCGCGATCGTCCGGTAGGACTGGGCGAGCCGTTCGTGCTGCGGCGCCCAATCTTCCAGGCTGCGGCCGATGCCGTGGATGAGCAGGACCGGCGGATTGCCGGGGTCTCCGTCGACCCGTACCCGGGTGCGACGTCCATCCACCTCGACGAAGGCGGTACGGCTCACGCTGTAATCGCTCCGGTAGCCAGGCCCGAAACTGCCTCTGCGCCAACCGCTGTGCTGAACCGCAAGGCCGGATCCTCGACGGAGCCTTTACGCAGCCGGTCATGATCGGCCCAGTAGTCCATCTCGACCGTCCAGGGACCGGACGATCCCTGCTGGGGGAACAGATCCACCGAGCGCTGCACGTAACCTGCCGAGAAGTCGAGCATCGGGCGCTTGTCCATGTGCGGGTCATCGACGATGGGGACCACAGTCGTGTAACCGTGCCGATCCATGTACGCCAGCAGGCGGCACAGGTGCTCGCACACCAGTCCGACCTTCAGCGTCCACGACGAGTTCGTGTAGCCGAACGCGAATGCCAGATTGGGGATGTCGGAAATCATGAAGCTCTTGTAGAGCAGCGAGTCGTTCGGGTTCTTGACCTCACCGTCGACGGACACCTGGATTCCGCCGAGCGGAAGCAGCTTCAAACCCGTTGCGGTGACGATGATGTCGGCGTCGAGCGTCTTACCTGACTCCAGCTGGATCCCGGTCTTGGTGAACCGCGCGATGCGGTCGGTGACAACCGACGCCTTACCCTTGGCGATCGCGCGGAACAGGTCCGCGTCGGGTACCGCGCACAGGCGCTGGTCCCAGGGGTTGTACTTGGGGTTGAAATGGGTGTCCACTTCGAAACCCTCCGGCAGCGCCTTCATATTGATCGACCGGATGATCCGGCGGGCGAGCTTGGGGTGGCGCTGGCACAAGTTGTAGATGAAACGGCCCTTGCCGATGTTGAACCGGCGGGTCGCGGCGTAAGCGGCCTTGGCCGGCAGCACTTTTCGCAACGAGTTGGCGATGGGATCCTTGCGCGGCAACGGCATCACGTACGACGGCGAGCGCTGCAGCATGGTGATGTGTTCGACCTCACCGGCCATCGCGGGGATCAACGTCACCGCAGTGGCGCCGCTGCCGATCACCACGACCTTCTTGCCGGTGTAGTCGAGGTCTTCCGGCCAGGACTGCGGATGCACGATCCGGCCCTCGAAATCCTCTTCACCCTCGAAATGCGGTCGATGTCCGCCGGCGTAATCGTAGTAGCCGGTGGCCCCGAACAGCCAGTCGCAGGTCACCTCGAACTGCTCGCCGTCGCGCTCCAGCGCGACCGTCCACTGTGCGGTGGCCGAGTCGAAGTCAGCCCTCAACACCTTGTGATGCAGATAGATTCGACGGCCCAGGTCGTCCTCGTCGACGACCTCGTGCAGGTAGTCGAGGATCTCGTGGGCGTCGGCGATCGCGTTGTCAGACGTCCACGGTTTGAACTCGTAGCCGAAGGTGTGCAGGTCGGAATCCGACCGGATGCCCGGATAGCGGAACAGGTCCCAGGTGCCCCCGATCGCATCACGGCTGTCGACGATCGCGAAAGTCTTGCCGGGCTGCATGGTGTGCAGATAGTGGCCCATCCCGAGGCCGGAGATACCGGCACCGACGATCAGTACATCGACGTGGCCACGCAATGCCTGCGTCGGGCGGACTTGGTTGAGCGAGTTCACGGTCATTCAGGCACTCTCCGGCATAGAAACTGTAACGCGAATAGTGTTATAGTTTCGCCGACCAGTGTCAAGAGTTCTCAGGAGTTGCGATGACCACGGTGTCGGTTCCGCGGCGGGCACCGGTTCAGGCCCGCAGCCGCCAGACCGTCGCCCGAATTCTCGACGCGGCCGCCGCAATCGCCGATGAACAGGGCATTGACGCCGCAACCACCCGCACGATCGCCGACCGCGCCGGGGTGTCGTATCCCTCGCTGTACCGATTCTTCGCAGACCGCGATGCGATTTTCGATGAGCTGATGGAGCGGCACTGCAGCGAGATCGACGCCCGCTGCGTCGCGGCCGAGCAGACCTGGACGATCACCTCGATCGCCGATCTGCTCAACAACGAGATCGACCTGCACGTCGACTACTACCGCAGGCATCCGAGCGCGGCCGGGATGTGGATGGGTGGGCGGACCTCCCCCACCGTGACCAAACACGTGCACGCACGAATGCACACCCTCGCCAACCGACTGCACAACATCCTCGTCGGTATCGGCCTGATCCCCGCCGACACCGACCCGCGAGCAATGCTGGTGGCCGTGGAGATGGCCGATCGCATGCTGGAGCTCTCCTACCGGGACAACAGCGAGTTCGACGAGGCGATTCTCGACATCGGCCGGGCCGCGTTGCTCGCCTTCGGTGAATCGCTGGCGGCAAGCCTGCGCGCCTGAGCTCAGCGGCGTTCGAAATGCTGGTAGTCGATCGGGTTGCGCCAATTGCCGCCCCAGACCCAGCCGCGATCGGTGAAAGCGCGTACCGCCGGGTCGTCGGCGTGCAACATGCCCGGGTCGGTGCGGTGACGATCGAGATACCCTCCCGCGGTTGCCGGTTCGAGATCACCGTTTCGACCGAGGTACGGATTGAACTGCGGGTTGACGTCGATCGCGCGGCCGTAGGCGTGCAGCGACCAGGTGGTGCTGCCGGGCAGCGCACGGCAGTTGAAGGCGGAGGTGTTGTTGTCCTCCATCGACAGTTCGTCGGCGGCTCCCGGATAGTGCTGAGGCGTTTGCATCTTCGCGATCGGATATCGCTGTCCGCGAAGGTCGGCGAAGATCGCGATCACCTCATCCACCACGTCGCGGTGCACGACCAGCACGCCGCGATGGTCGTGCCCGTCCAGGCCGATGTAGTCCAGGTCGATACGGCGCAACTCGCCGGGAGCCACCGGACAACCGGGACGCCAGGTGGCTCCGAGGTCCGCAGCGGTCACCGGCTGCACCACCGGCGCCGCGGTGGTGCTTGTCGTGGTCACTGACGACGGCGCGGCACGGATCGGGTCGGGTGCGGGACTGCACTGCACCAGGACGGCGGCGGCGAGCGCCACCGACAACGCTGCCCGCGGGTCTACGGAGCGATCTCGGGTGCCGGCGCGCGACGTCGAGTAGCACCCCAGAGACCGACGCCGATGCCGACCACCGCGCCGCCGAGTCCGATGATCTGCTGTCCGCGGGTCAGCTCGCTGTGCACGCTGCTCCCCCCGAGAAGGTCGGCAGCGTCCGCTCCGCCCGAGGCCAGAAACCATCCCCGAGTATTGCTCCCGCGCAACCCCGCCGACAGCAGGAGTCCGCCGATCAGCGCGTCGCGGTAGCCCATCGACCGCAGCAGCAACCGGGCCGACGGGCCCGGGTCGTTCGGTTCACCCCAGAGCTTGTTGGCGCCCATCGGGTCGACGAGGAAGTGCACCCCCGAAGCCAGCCGGATACTGCCCGCGACGACCGCGGCCTTGTCTATCGACATGTGGTTCCTACAGGGTCGCGGTGAGTGGGCCGAGAAGCTGGCAGTCCGGCGCGACGTTCTGCCCCATCCATACAGGACATCCCCGGCCGGTCGCGATATAGGTGAAGCCCGGCTTGTACGGCACCGAGATCACCGCGGGATCCGAACCGTGGGCCTGTGTGCAGTGCGTGACACCGTCGGTGCCCAGCAGGCAGGCGACCGCCAAATACGGCCCCCCGCCCGGCCCGCATCCGGCGAGATCCGCGGTGGCGGTGACCCCGCCGGGACCGACGACGGGCGGCGAGAGGGTGTACGTGCACGGCGGTAGCGGTCCGGCAGTCGCGACGGGCGCCGTCACGGCGGCACCGCCAAGGGCCACTGCGAACGCTGTCAAGACCACGTACGTCGGCCGAATCATGGCCGAATCCTAGTTCACCTAGGTGATTCGTCGACGTGGATTACCCAGATCGTGAGCGGTTCCCGACCTGCGGCGATCAACTTTGGGACACACTATGCCCATGCACACCGCTGCACCCCGCCTGCTGATCGCGGGCAGCCTGGCCGCATTGGGCGCCGTCGGCGTCCTGGCCACCGCCCAACCCGCCCACGCCGACAACATCGGCTATCTGATCAACGTGACTGTCCGGCCCGGCTACAACTTCCCCAATGCCGACGCCGCACTGGCCTACGGCAACGGTGTCTGCGATCAGATCAACTCCGGCGTCAGCTACGGCCAGCTGGTCAACACCATCAAGACCGACTTCTCCACCACCGACGAGTACCAAGCGTCCTATCTGATCAGCCAATCCGCACAGGAACTCTGCCCGGCCGCCATCTGGCAGCTGCGCCAGTCCGCTGCCGGCTATGTGCCGTCCACCTAGTGAGGAACGACCCGTGCTCCACCGAGTGATCCGTACCGCCACGGCAGTCGGCGCAGCCACACTGCTGGCCGTGGCCGTCGCACCGGCCGCACACGCCGACAACACCCGGCTCAACAACGGGGTGGTCGCCAATGTCTACACCGTCCAACACCAAGCTGGTTGTTCCACCGACATCAAGAAGAACCCCGCCCTGACTCAAGCCGCCGAGTGGCACGCCAACGACGTCCTCAACAACCGCGCACTCGACGCAGACCTGGGATCGGACGGCTCCACACCTCAAAGCCGGGCTGCGGCAGCCGGTTTCACCGGAACGGTCACCCAGACGGTGGCGATCAACCCCGCACTGGCGATCAACAACCTCGACGTCATCAACCAGTGGTACAACGATCCGGCCGCTTTCGCGATCATGTCGAACTGCGCCAACACCGCGATCGGCGTCTGGTCGGTCAACAGCCTGGACCGGTCCGTTCTGGTGGCGGTGTACGGCCAGTCGGCCTGACTCACGGCAGAATCCGCAGCCCCCACTGCGCCAGCAAGGGCTGCACGAGGGTGAAGTAGGTCGTGTAGTCGTCGCCGTCGGGCGAGGACATCAAGATGCCGACTGCGCTGACGGTGCCGTCCGGATTCTTGACGAAGCCCGGGCTGCCGCTGTCCCCTTCGAGGCTGTAGACACTGGCTTCGACGACGTCGCCCTCGACGCCCTTGACCTCACCGCAGGTCTCCCCGGTGACCGCGCCGACCTTGCAGAACGGCATACCGGCGCGAATCTGGCTGGCGCCCAGCACGTCCCGCACCGAGTACCGACCGCCGACGTCTCCGTTCGGTGCGCCGACGCCGGGATCGAGACGAATGATGGCTGCATCCCTCTTGTCGCCGTTCACCTCGCTCGCACTGATGGTCCCCAGCGGAGCGTCGTCCTCGCCGTACGTCCACGCCGAGCCGTCGTGCGCATCGCAATGCCCGCTGGTCAGCAGGTAATAGTTGCCGTCGTTGTCCTGCGCGGCGAAACCCGCTGTGCAGCGACCGCTTTCGTCGTCGACCTCGATCCCAGGCGTGGGCGGCGGGGCCGCAATCGCGGGGCTCGCCAGCCCGACCGCAGCGCTCAGAGTCACACTCGCCAGGCGCGCGATCCGCCACCCAACACCCATTTCAGCCTCCCCTGGAGTGAATCGAGGCGATCGTACGACAGACCGTGGAAGACTTCGCTGGATGACGGCGAACGTCGCGGTGATCGGTGCCGGTCCGGCCGGGCTGGTGGTATCGAGGTGGCTGTTGTCGCAAGGTCTCGAACCGTCGATCTTCGAGCAGGGTTCCACCCTCGGCGGACAGTGGACCGCGCAGCCCGGCCGCAGCGGCGTGTGGCCGGGAATGCACACCAACACCAGCCGCATCCTGACCGCGTTCAGTGATCTCCCGCTCGACGGCGATCTCGTATTCCCCTCGGGAGCAGACATTCTCGACTACTTGCATCGCTATGCCCGCCTGTTCGAGTTGGACTCCCGGATTCGATTCGGGGCGCGGATCGATGCCGTCGCCCGCGCCGGACGGCGCTGGGTCGTCAGCCATGACGGGATCGACGAGCACTTCCACAACGTCGTCGTCGCCACCGGGCGGTTCCACACCGCATTCGTCCCGCCGGTGCCCGGCCTGGACACCTTCACCGGATCAGCCGGTGCGGTCACGTCGTATGAGTATCGCGGGCCGTCGGCCTACCGCGACAAGCGCGTGCTGGTCGCGGGGTGCGCCGTGAGCGCCCTGGAGATCGCCGCCGACCTCGCCGGCGCCGGCGCGGATCCCGTGGTCGTCACCCAGCGGCGCCAGCGGTACGTCCTGCCGAAGTTCGTCGCAGGCGTGCCGTCGGATCACCGGATGTTCACCCGCTACGGGGCGCTGGCCGACGAGGCTCTGCCGACCGACGAGATCGACCGCCAACTCAAGGAGATCGTCGTCGAGTCCGCAGGCAGTCCTGAGCAGTACGGCGCCCCGCGTCCCGCCGAGTCACTCTTCGCTGCCGGCGTGACGCTCAACCAGAACTACCTGCCCGCCGTCGCCGAAGGGTCGATCACGATCCGACCCTGGCTGCAGTCGGTCGACGGCCACGCAGTGAAGTTCGGTGACGGGCACATCGAGGAGTTCGACGGCATCGTGTTCGGAACGGGTTTCACGCTGAGCCTGCCCATCCTGGCCGACGATGTTCGGGCGATCCTCAACGTCGATGCCGGGAACTTGGACACCGACCGGTACACCTTCCACCCCGATCTCCCGGGGCTGGCCGTCATGGGCATGTGGGATCAATCGGGGGGATACTTCGTCCCCCTGGAACTGCAGGCCCGGTGGATCGCGTACACGTGGGGCGGCGTGATCGCGCCCCCGGACGATGCCCAGCAGCGCAAGGCCGTGGCCGCAAGCCGCTCGCTGGGTCCGCGGAAGACTCGAATGAACTTGGCCGCCATCACTTTTGCCCGTGCCGCGGGTGTCGAACCGCGGCTGGAGAACTGGCTGGACCTTCGCCGCGCGCTGCTGTTCGGCCCGCTCGCGCCGAGCTGCTTTCGACTGGACGGTCCCGACGCACTGCCGGACGCCGCGGCACGGTTCGCCCGGGAGGCGGCCGCCTTCGGCGCGATCACCGACAATGCCCTGACCCAGCGAGAACACAACTACTGGTCGGACGTCGAACAGGCCCGCGCACTGGGGCACTCCGCGGTTTCGGGGAAGTAACGGTCGAGCAGCGTTATCGCAAACAAAGCCGTCCCACTCACTCGCGCCGAACCGCAGGCCAGCGAAGAAAATAATGGCGCTCTGGCAAATTTTCTTAGCGACGTATTACCGCTAGGAGCTTGCCACCTTAATTTTGGGCCATACGTTGAACCTCATGTTGATCGACGTTCGCTGGCTTCAGTTCCTGCTGAAGCGCCCCGCGCACAAGTAAGTCCGCCACCGGCTGCGACTGCTGACCTGCCCGAAGGGTATGGTCGGCCGTTCCGGCCATCATCGGCGGACCACGACCTTGCCCACCATGCGGCCAGATTCGACCGCTTTGTGAGCCTCGCGCAGACCCTCGGCGCTGAAATCCTCGATCGTGTTCGTGACGGTGCTGCGAATGATCCCGTCATCCACCAGCTGGGCCGTCGCGGCGAGCAGTTCCTGCTGGCCCGGCAGCCCGAACAGCGGCTTGGTGAACATGAACTCCCAATGCCAGGCGATGCTCTTCGTCTTGAGCGGCATCAGGTCCAGGTCTTTCGGGTCGTCGATCGCGGCGACGTGGCCGAACGGTTTCAGGATCTCGGCGTAGTCCTCGACATTGCCCGCCGAGTGCGGCGAGAACACCCAGTCGATGCCGTCGGGTGCGGCGGCCAGGGCCTCGCTGCGCAGGTTGTGGTGGTTGATCACCGCGTCCGCGCCCAGGTCCGCGGCCCACTGCCGGGACTCCGCGCGGCTCGCGGTGCCGATCACCCGCACGCCGGTCAGGGCCTTGGCCAACTGGATCATCACCGAACCGACGCCGCCGGCGGCGCCCATGATCAGCAGGTCACCGCGTGACTCCCGGCTGAGTTCGAATCGGTCGAACAGCGATTCCCACGCGGTGATCGTCGTCAACGGCAATGCCGCCGCGTCGGCGAAGGACAGCGACCGCGGCTTGCGCGAGACGATCCGCTCGTCGACGGCGTGCAACTGGGCGTTGGTCCCGGGCCGGGAGATGTCACCGGCGTACCAGACCTCGTCACCGACCGACAGCGTGCTGACGTCCGGTCCGACGGCTGTGACGACACCGGCCGCGTCGAAGCCGAGGATCACCGGCGTGCTGCTGGGCTCGAGCGCCTGACGCCGTTTGATGTCGACCGGGTTGACCGAGACCGCAGCCACCTCGACCAGCACGTCGCGGGGACGCAGTTCGGGAATGTCGATCTGGACGTCTTGCAGTGCCTGCGGATCGTCGATCGGCAGGCCCGCGTACGAACCGACCGCCGTCATCGTCGCCATCGCTTCTCTCCTCGTGTCGGCGTTCATCCCTTGTACGATTCACACACTTACCCGCAGACGAGAACAAGTGTCAGAACCAACGATTCAATTCCGCCGCCTCGCCGAGCAGGTCGCCGATCAACTGCGACGGCGAATTCTGTTGGGCGAACTCGCCGACGGCAGCATCCTGCCCAAAGAGGACGAACTGCTGCGCGAGTTCCCGGTGAGCAAGCCGTCGCTGCGCGAAGCGATGCGGATCCTGGAAGCCGAGGGACTGCTGCGGGTGCGGCGCGGCAAGCTCGGCGGCGCGGTGGTGCGCCGACCCAACGCCGCGAACGTCGCCTACACGATCGGTCTGGTGCTCGGTTCGCAAGACGTGAGCTTGTCGGATGTGGGTGCGGCGCTACGGCAGATGGAGCCGGCGTGCGCCGCCTTGTGCGCCGACCGTGCGGACCGCGAACACACCGTCGTTCCGGCTCTGCGTGAACTGCACGCCGAAGCAGTGGACGCCGCCGACGACTTCCAGAGTGCGATTTCGGCAAGCCGCAGGTTTCACGAAGCACTGGTCGCGCTGTGCGGGAACCAGACCATGATCATGCTGGCGGGGGCGCTCGAGACGCTGTGGTCGGCGCACGAGCAGGGCTGGTCGACCCGGGTGAGCGACGACGGCATCGTTCCGCTGGACGAGCGACTAGCGGTCCTCGAGGAGCACCGGCAGGTTATCGATGCGATCGAGGCCGGCGATGCCCGTCGGGCTCATGACCTCGCCGCCGCGCATCTGATCACGGCTCAGCACTACCCCGGTTCGGCGGGGATGGTCGACCCCGCGATGGTGCGGCACTGGGATCATTGACGTCACTCCTTATTTTCATATGATTTGGTGATGGCTGACCCCGCCCTCGTGACCAGCGCCGAAGCGGCGCGTTACCGGGCCGCCGGCTGGTGGACGGACACCACGCTGTCCGACTGCGTACGCCGCAACGCGGCAGGCTCCCCCGACAAAGCCGCCTACGTCGACTTCACCCTCAACCCCCCGGACCGGACGCTCACCTGGTCGGAGTTCGACAACGCCGCCACCAACCTGGCCCTGCGGCTCCACGCTCTGGGCGTGAACCCGGGCGAGCGGGTGGCGGTCTGGCACGGCGACAGCATCGCCATCCACGTCCTGCTGGTGGCAATCGAGCGCTGCGGCGCGGTGAGCGTCGGCCTCGGAGCGCGCGCCGGGGTCCGCGAGGCCATCCAGATCATGCGGACGGCGCAGCCGTCGCTTCTCGTCAGCGACGAGGGGCGGGCCGCTTCAGCCGCGCAGGCCGCCGCCGACGCCTCGGTGCGGGCCGTGGTGATCGGGGTCGGCGACCTCACCATCGACACCGCTGCGGCCGACATGTCCGAACTCTCACCGGTCGGTCCCGACGACGCGTTCCTGATCAACTCCACGTCGGGAACCACCGGGCTACCGAAATGTGTTGTACACAACCAGAATCGGTGGCACTACTTTCATCAGAAAGCGGTTGCCAACGGCGAGCTGACTGCCGACGACGTCTTTCTACCGGTCATCCCTACTCCGTTCGGCTTCGGGATCTGGACTTCCCACACGACGCCCATCTACCTGGGGGCGACGACCGTGCGCATCGAGCGGTTCGACGCCGCGGCGACATGCGCCGCGATCGAACGCCACCGGGCGACCGTGTTGTGCTGTGTGAGTACGCAATTGATGATGCTCCTGGCCAACGACGCCTCGCGCGAGCATGACCTGTCCAGTCTGAGGGTGGTGTTCACCGGCGGTGAGCCGCTGCCGTATACCCAGGCGGCACGGTTCGAAGAACTGACCGGCGTCACGATCCTTCAGTTCTACGGCTCCAACGAGACCGGCATGCTCAGCGCCACCACCGTCGCCGACTCGCTGCACCATCGACTGCGGACCGCCGGACGGATCGTCCCGGAGATGCAGGTCCGGCTGTTCGACGGCGACGACGATGTCACGAAATCCGGTCGGGGGCAGCCTGCTTGCCGCGGGCCGGCGCTCAGCCTCGGCTATCTGGACGGCACCGATCACGACAAGCTCTACACCAGGGACGGCTGGATGCGGATGGGCGACATCTGCGACCTCGACGACGACGGCTACCTGGTGCTGGCGGGACGGACCTCGGATTTCATCCTGCGCGGCGGCAAGAACATCAGCGCGGTCGCAGTCGAGGAGGCGGTGGCCGGCCACCCCGCCATCGCGGTGGCCGCGGCCGTGGCCATGCCCGATCCTCTGTTCGGGGAGCGGGTGTGCGTGTTCGCCGAACTCAAGAGCCCCGGTGACACGCTCGTGCTTACCGACCTCGTCGAGCACCTGCTCACGCAGGGAGTTTCCAAAGAGCTACTGCCGGAACGGCTCGAGGTGCTCGATGAATTGCCGCGCTCGTCCGGCGGCAAGATCGCCAAAGGCCAACTCCGCGAGGATATTCGATCGATACTGGAGCAATCATGAGCACACCGGAAGTGCGCCGGGGCGGCCTTGGAGTATGGGCGCCCTCGACGATGCCGCCCATCGGCGTCGACCTCACCGACGAGCAGAAGATGGCGATCGCGTTCCGCCACCTCGCCGACATCGGGTTCGCGGAGAACATGGCCGGCCACATCACCTGGCAACCAGACGGACAGACCGAGATGTTCGTCAACCCGTGGGGACTGTGGTGGCAGGAGCTCACCGCATCCGACATCTGCGTCGTCGACGAGGACGCGCACGTGGTCCGCGGCCGCTGGGATGTCACCCCGGCCATCCACCTGCACACCGAGATCCACCGGCAGCGACCCGACGCCCGGGTGGTGATCCACAACCACCCGTACTACGTCAGCCTCATCGCCGCGCTGGGAATGCTGCCCGAGCTCGTCCACCAGACCGGGGCACTGTTCCTCGACGACATGTATCTGGTCGAGAAGTACGACGGCGAGATCGACGCTCCCTGGCGCGCAGCCGAACTCGCAGGCCAGATCGGGTCGGCCAACCTGATCATCCTGGCCAATCACGGCGTGATCGCCACCGGGCATGATCTGGCCGCGGCGGTGTACCGGGCGGTGTCGATCGAGCGGGTGTGCCGACTGGCTTACGACGTGCTGGTCAGCGGGCGCGAGCCGTCGAGGATGAATCACGGCGACCTGGTCGGCATGCGCGCCTCGCTGATCGAACGTGCCGCAGACGTGTACTGGGCCGGGGCGGCTCGGATGACCATCAAGGCCGACCGCGGCGTGCTGGACTGAAAGGAACTCCTGCCATGGCTTCCATCGAGGATTTGCAGTCGAATCTGAGCTTCACCACCGCCAAGACCGGCGCCGATCGGACGGTGACGTTTCTACCCGAACCCGAACGTGCAGAACGGTTTTACACCGTCATCTCAGTCGACGATCACATCGTCGAACCGCCGGACACCTTCGAGGGCCGGGTGCCGAGCAAGTTCGCCGACCGGGCACCGCGGGTGATCGACACCGAGGACGGCGGCCAGACCTGGATGTACGACGGCAAGTCGCTGCCCAACGTCGGGTTCAACGCGGTGGTCGGCAGACCGGTGTCGGAGTACGGCTTCGAGCCGGCCCGGTTCGACGAAATGCGCCGCGGCGCTTGGGATATCCACGCGCGGGTCAAGGACATGGACATCAACGGCGTCTATGCGTCGCTGAACTTCCCGTCCTTCCTGCCCGGCTTCGCCGGCCAGCGGTTGCAGCAGGTGACCACCGATCGGGACCTGGCGATGGCGTCGGTGCGGGCCTGGAACGACTGGCACATCGAAGCCTGGGCGGGGGCTTACCCGGACCGGATCATCCCCTGCCAGCTGCCGTGGCTGCTCGACCCCGACGTCGGCGCGCAGATGATCTACGAGAACGCCGAACGTGGATTTCACGCCGTGACGTTCAGCGAGAACCCGGCGCTGCTCGGGTTGCCGACCATCCACTCGGGCTATTGGGAGCCGATGATGGCGGCCTGCGCGGACACGGGGACGGTGGTGAACCTGCACATCGGCTCGTCGGGAACCTCGCCGTCGACCACTGATGACGCCCCGCCGGACGTGCCGGGTGTGCTGTTCTTCGCCTACGCGATCAGCGCGGCGGTCGACTGGCTGTACTCCGGTGTGTGCACCCGGTACCCGGACCTTCGAATTTGCTTGTCGGAGGGCGGAATCGGCTGGGTGGCGGGACTGCTGGACCGCCTCGACCACATGCTGAGCTACCACGAGATGTACGGGACGTGGAAGGCGCTGGGTGAAACGCTGACCCCGGCGGAGGTGTTCACCCGCAATTTCCGGTTCTGCGCGGTCGAGGACCAGTCCTCGTTCATCCAGTACGACCGCATCGGCGCGGACAACATCCTGCTCGAGGCCGACTACCCGCACTGCGACTCGACGTGGCCGCACACTCAGCGCACCATCCGTGAGCAGATCAGCGGGCTGCCCGACGACATCATCCGCAAGGTGACGTGGGAGAACGCGTCACGGCTCTACCAGCATCCGGTGCCGGTAGCCGTGCAGGAGGACCCGAACGCCTACTGATCAGCGGCGGTCGAGCCACTCCGCGATAGCGGCGACCGCGTCGCGGAAGAAGATGCGGTACGGGCGGTCGGCGACGTAACCGATGTGCGGGGTGGCGATCACGTTGCCGAGGGTGCGCAGCGGATGCCCGTGCGGCAGCGGCTCGGTGTCGAAGACGTCGAGCGCGGCCTTCAGGGTGGTGGACCGCAGCGCGTCCACCAACGCCGCCTCGTCGATGATCGGACCACGAGAGGTGTTGACCAGCAACGCTGTTGGCTTCATCCGCGCCAGCTCGGCCGCGCCGACAAGGCCGGTGGAACGCTCGCTGAGCTTCATGTGGATGGTCAGGACATCGGACCTGCTGAACAGCTCGTCCTTGTCGACGTAGGTCGCCCCGGCCTCGGCGGCCGCCTCCGGGGTGAGGTTCTGACTCCAGGCGATGACGTCCATGCCGAACGCCTCGCCGATGCGGGCGACGCGGGCACCGATGCGGCCCAACCCGAGGATGCCGAGGACCCGGCCGGACAGTTCGCGGCCGACCCCGGTCTGCCATCCGCCGTCGCGCACCGACCGCGCCTCGGTGACCAGATCCCGCGCGCCGGCCAGGATCAGGGCCCACGTCAGTTCGACTGTCGATGCCACGGTGCCGCCCGTGGTCCCGACATGGATGCCATGGTCAGCGGCGGCCGCCATGTCGATGGACGCGTTGAACGGGCCCGTCGAGGCGATCATCTTCAGATTCGGCAGGCGTTCGATGATGCTGCGCGGCAACGGGGTTCGCTCCCTCATGACGAAGATGACGTCGAATGGGACCAGACGCGCGACGAGTTCGTCGGGATCGGACACGTGGTCGTTGAACACCGTGACGTCGGCGCGGCCGGACACCGCGGACCAATCGGTCATGGTCAACGCCACGTTCTGGTAGTCGTCGAGTACTGCCACTTGCACGCGCGCGGTATCAACGGTCATTCCCGCAGGCTAATGCGATGGGGGCTAGAGTCAACGACCAGTGACCCTGTTCAGCTACTCGGCCTCCACTGCGCTGCTTGCCGACGGCAAGCCATTTTTGCTTATCGGCGAACTTATGTTCACGCTGCTGATCCCTGCGGTCGGAGTGCTGCTGCTGGTCCTCGGTCTGCGTGATCGGTCCAAGGCCCGCCGCATGCAGCCGCCCTACCCTGGCGGCTATCCCCCACCGCCGGGTTACGGACCACCGGGCTACCCACCGCCTGGCTACCCACCGCCTGGCTACCCACCGATGCCGCCGCAGCGGTCGACCGCGGGCCGCGGCCTGATCACCGCGGGCGCCATCCTCATCGCCGTCGGTCTCGCGGGCGCAGTCGGCAGGGTGGCCGACTCGGCCGGTGAGCACACAGCAGCTGAAAAGTTCGCTCCCCCAGTCAAGATCGGTCAATGCATCACCGGCGAGGCGCTCGGCTCGGGGGCTATCGGCACCAAGGACATCATTAGCTGCGACGACCCCCGGGGCGTCTTCGAAGTCGTCAGCGCCGGCGTGCAGGATGCGAAATGCCCGGACGGCAAGCGGGCCGACACCGACTTCGCGCGCTGGACCAACGACGCGTACGCCGTGTGCTTCCTGCCCAACCTCCAGACCGGCCAGTGCTACGCGGCGATCCAAGGCACCCCGACCGCCGACCACCCCAACCGCGGCAACACTCTCGAACCCGCCGCCTGCAGCGACAGCTCCGCCGACTTCAGAGTGGTCAAGCGCGCAGACGCCGCCGATTTCGATCTGTGCCCACCTGGCACGAAACAACGCATCTGGACCATGCCGCCGAGGACCTATTGCACCGGCCCGCCGTCGTGATCCGGCGCGGTTTCCGGCGCACAGCACCGGTTACCGCGCCCAAGATGAGGGAATAGTCGAAACACGAGAGGAGTTGAGCGGTCCATGACTGAGAACGCGGAGTTGAGCCCCACTGATTGGGTGCGGGAGCAGACCGAACAGATTCTGAAGCAAGGCACCACCGACGGAGTCCACATCATGGACCGCCCGGTCGTCCTGTTCACCACCACCGGAGCCAAGTCCGGCAAGAAGCGCTACGTACCGCTGATGCGCGTCGAGGAGAACGGCAAGTACGCGATGGTCGCCTCCAAGGGCGGTGACCCGGCGCACCCGTCCTGGTACTTCAACGTCAAGGCCAATCCCACGGTGACCGCCCAGGATGGCGAAACGACCGTGACGCTGACCGCTCGCGAGGTTTCCGGCGAAGAGCGCGAACACTGGTGGAAGCTGGCCGTCGAGGCGTACCCGCCGTACGCCGAATACCAGACCAAGACCGATCGCCTGATCCCGGTTTTCGTACTGGAGTAGCACTAGCATTGCCCCTGTGTCGGGGCAGATGTCCCGCCAGGAGTTCGTCCGGCGGGCAGTGGGCGGGCTCGCGGGCGCAGCCCTACTGGGCGCGTGCCGCACCGGCACACCCCGCGCGGTGTCGAGTCCCGGCCCGCCGGACTGGGCAGGCCTGCGCGGCCGGCTCGATGGCCCACTGTTCCTGCCTTCCGACCCGCAGTACGCGGCGGCGAAGGACACCTTCAATTCACGCTTCGACGGGTCTGTCCCGGCGGCGGTCCTGGCGGCTGTCTCCGTCGCGGACGTGCAGAAGGCAGCGGAGTTCGCGTCGAGCAACCACATCGGGGTGAGTGTGCGTAGCGGCGGGCACTCCTACATCGGTGCGTCGTCGCTGCCTGCCACCTTGGTGATCGATCTGCGCCGACTGCCCGGTGGCGTCGACGCCGGCGGCGACATGATGACGGTGTCCCCCGCGACCGACCTGGATTCCGTTCAGACCGCACTCGCACCTCGCAGCCGTTTGATCCCCTCCGGCAGCTGTCCGACGGTCGCCGTCGCGGGATTGACGCTCGGTGGCGGTCTGGGCTCGGACGCCCGCCTGCACGGGCTGACGTGCGACGCGCTCGTATCCGCGGAGTTGGTACTGCCGAGCGGCGAGATCCTGTCCGCGTCCGCCGACGATCATCCGGACGTGTTCTGGGCGCTGCGCGGTGGCGGGGGCGGCAATCTGGGTGTGGTGACCTCGATGACGTTCCGCACCTTCCCCAGCACCGATCGCGACGTGGTCACCGTCGCCTTCCCGATGGACGCCGCCGCCGCGGTGATAGCCGGTTGGCAGCAGTGGCAGCAGGCGGCCGATCGCGACATCTGGGGGATGGTCAACATCACCGTCGGGGACGGCCCTGGCCGATGCACGGTGATCCTGGCTACTCCGCCGGGACACGGGCCCGCAGTCGCCGGCGACATGCTTGCCGCGGCCGGGTTGTCGGCGTCGTCGACCCGAACCCGCACGCTCGACCGGATGGACTTCGTGCACTACTTCGAAGGCGGTGACTCCGCCCGAGTGCCACGCGCATTTGTCGCCGGCTCCGACATCATCGGCGAAATGACCTCGACGGCAGCAGAGTCCATTGTCACCGCGATGGCATCGTGGCCGGGCGGCGCGGGTTCGGCGACGGCGGTCGTGGAGTCGCTGTCCGGCGCCGTCGGCGATGTGGATCCGGCGGCAAGCGCCTTCCCGTGGCGTCGACAGGCGGCATCCGTCCAGTGGTACACCGAGGCCCTCTCCGATGCGGCAACAGACTGGCTCACCGCCGCGCACCGGGCGTTGGGGTCGGCGTCGGTGGGCGGCTACATCAACTACCCCGAGAGCGGCGATCCGCTCGCGCGATACCTCGGGCCGAACCTGCAGCGGTTCAACGCCATCCGACACACGTACGATCCGGCCGGGGTGATGCTGTCCGGTATCGCTGGATGACGCACGTGCTGCTCACGGGGCGGGGCTCACCACGACGTTGACCGTGGTCGCACCGGAATCGGATGCGACCACGAGTTGGGCGGCGTTGGCCGCCGAAACGACCTGGCCGCCGGTGACGGTGACCTGGTATCCGTTCGGGAACTCCACCGCTGGCACCGAGATCGTGGTCAGGGAACCGTCGGCGAACTGTCCGGACCCGTCGACCTTGGCGGTGGAATAGCCAAACGTGAAGGTGCCGTTGGTGAACGACCACGACTTCGGTGTGCCCGACACCAGCTGCGGGTAGGGCGATGCCAAGGTCAATAGATTGCCGGTGTTCACATTGTCGCCGACCGGCGGCTTGGTCGGGTCGTACACCAGACCCTCGACATCCGGCGACCCGGTGATGTCGCCGGCTCCGGTGTAGGCCCATTCAGCCCAGCTCATGAAGTAGCGATCGCCGGAGCGCATCTCCTTGGTGAGCGTGGCGATGTCGCTGGTGGCGCCGAATTCGTTCATCATCGCCGGGACCTTGTGCCGCTTGGAGTAGTTCTCGGCCTGTACCGCAAGAGTATTGGCGATCTTGGTACACAGCGCACCGCCGATTGGGCCGCAGTAGTTGTGGAACGCCAGGACGTAGTTCGGGTCAGCGACGCGGCCGAGCAGTGCAATGGGGATGCCGAGCAGGGTCGGGACTTCGGTCACCGCGGGGTTGGGCGGCTCCAGGTAGAGCGGTGTCGTGCCGTCAACCGAGCGGATCGCGGCAGCGACCTGGTTGTACATCGGAGTCAGTTGTTGCGTGACGAAGAACGAGCCACCGAGCAGCGCGACCGGATAGTTCGAGCCAGGGAACGGCTCGTTCATGATGTCGTAGCCGATGACCGCGGAGTTTCCCGCGAAATAGCTGGCGACGTGCTGCCAGCTCAGCGCGTAATTGTCCAGCAGCCCAATATTGTTCGGCGCATCAGCGTTGCCCCAGAACGCATCCCAGGCATGGCCGAGGGCGCCATTGACGTAATAGTTTCCCGGGAATCCGGAGTTCTTGTTGGGCCGTCCCCCGCCGTCGGAGGCCCATTCCGGAGCACCCTCGCCGTAGAAGCTGCCGCTGTAGAGGTCTTGGTGCATGTCGATGACGGTGTAGATACCGTGGTCGGCCAGCATCTGCACCGTGGCTTTGATCGAGTCCAGGTAGGCGGTGTTGATCACTCCCGGCTGCGGCTCCACACCGGCCCAGATAACGCCCAGCCGCACCACATTGAACCCGTTGTCGGCCAGGAACTGTGCGTCCTGCTCATCGAACCCGCTGGCGGACGGTTCGTACGGTGCAAGCTTGTAGACCTCGTTGACACCATGCAGGAGGACGGCCTGCCCGGCACCGTTGGTGAGCCAGGTACCGATCTGCGACAGCGGCGGTACCGATCCGGTGGCGGGCGCAGCCGCGGCTTGTACACCCGAGTTGCCTACGGCGCCATGGTTTCCGAGCCAGCCGGCCGAGCCGCCGGCACCGCCGAGCGCCGGCAAACCTACGGAAGCTCCACCCACATCGCTCTTACCCGCGTTGCCTCCGTCGCCACCGCTGCCCAGGAACGTCGCGCCGTTGCCGCCGTTACCGCCTCGTCCGCCGTCGGTACCGTCACCGCCGACGCCGCCGTGTCCGCCGACACCGAAGATCAGGCCGGTTGCGTCGCCGCCGGCACCCCCGCGCCCTCCGGCAGCGCCGACGACAGCGGCGCCGGCGTTACCGCCTGCGCCGCCGATCCCCATCAGCAGGCCGCCGGCACCGCCCGCACCGCCGTCAGCCCCCGCCCCGCCGGTTCCACCGGCTCCGCCGTTGCCCAGTACGCCGGCTCGACCACCTGCACCGCCCGACACACCTGCCTCGGTGCTGTTCCATCCGGCGCCGCCGTCGCCGAGAAGCCACCCGCCCGCGCCGCCGTTGTGGTTGGCCTCGGTCCCGTCTACGCCGTTGCCGATTACGTAGGACCCAGCAGCGGAGTTGACGAAGTGATCGACCTGCCTGCCGATCTCACTGGCGATCCAGGCCTGCACGACCACGTGCAGCGGGGTGTAGACCAGCTGCTGAAATACCTCGGTCAAGTTCGGTGGCGCCGAAATGTGCGCCACGGCGGAGGAGTTCGTCATCGTGGAGGCGGCTGCGGTCGGTTCCGCGGCCACCGCCCGGGCAGACCTGCTTTGGGTAGCTGAGGTTTCCAACGCGCCGACCACGGTGGCCAGGGCAAGTTCCGCGGAGTTGATCGACTTCTTGGAATCAGCGGCGGGCCGGACGGTCGATTTCGCCGCCGTGGATTCCACCTTCTGCGTGGGAGTGGGCCGTTTGGGCACCGATTTGGGCGCTGTTTTGGTTGCTCGCGGCGCATTCGGACCGGCCGCATGGCCACGCGCCGAAGAGGCCGCCGGGTGCGTGCTGCCGGAGTCGTCGGCGTCCGCCCATGCGACCGCCGTCGACGAGGCCAGTGCCGCACCGATACCCAGCGCGATCGCCAGACCACCGACTCGACCGATATGAGCAGACGCTTTCATGCATCTGTGTATACGGGACCTGGCGCAGCAGCGGAGTCGATTTGCCGCCACTGCCTCATTCCGCAGCGTTCAGCAACCGCTCCGCGAAGTCGGCGGGCTGGACGAACGGAGACATGTGGGCCCACCCGTCGACGATCTGAAGACGGGCCTCGGGCAGGTCAGCCGCCAGTGCCGACATCACCTCGGGGGTGCACCCAAGATCCAGTCGGCCGCAGAGCAGCACTGCCGGCGACTGAATCTGCGCAAGCTCTGCCCGGCGATCGTAGGTTGCCAGCGCTTCCAAGGTCGTCGCGTAAGCCGACGGTGACACCGTTGTCAGGCGGCGGCGAACGTCTCGGACCACCGGGCCCCTGTCGGCGATCTCGGATGCGGTGAACCAGCGTGCGATGGTGGCCGCGATGTCGAGTTCCTTTCCCGCGCGCAATGCCTCTGCCGCACTGCGAAATTCGGGCACCGGAATATCGCGAGTGCAGACCAGGATCAATCGGCGAACTCGTTGCGGCGCCAGCAGAGCCATTTCCAGGGCCACCTGGCCACCGAGGGAGTGCCCGACCACGATCAGCGGCCCGTCGGGCTCGTCGTCCAACACCGCGGTGGCGAGGCGCTGTTGAAGGAGACCACCGGGCTGCGGTCGGTTGAGGTCGGGCGCAACCGAATCTTCAGGCAAGTAGGCGCGGACCGCATCCCAGACGCGGGGATCAAGCGGCGTGCCGTGGAGAAGCATCCACCGCGCTGCGGGTTTCGACATACGTCCTCACGGGATCGGCCGCCATTGACATCGCAGCAGGCTACCGCGCAGTGGAATCGTACTCATGCTCCTCGGTGTCGCCGGACGGGCACACTTCGGCCGCTGACCCCGGCATGCGGATCGCCTATTCGCCCAAACCGGTTCCAGCCGAACAGAATTGAGTGGGTGGCCCCGGCGCGAAGCCGGAGCCACCCACCCCCCGCAGACGGAACTTAGCCGTCCTGGCCGTTCGCGCCGTTGCTGGTCGTGCCGGTGCCGCCCTTGCCTCCGTGGCCCGGACGACTGCCGGCCAGGCCACCGCCGGTGCCACCGTTACCGCCCTTACCTCCGGTGCCGACGCCGGTGACCGCAACACCCGGACCGCCGTTGCCGCCGTCGCCGCCCGAGCCGGTGTACGCCCCGCCGCCCCCGCCGTTGCCGCCGGTGCCGCCGGTGCCGTTTCCGGTCCCAGTGGATATACCGCTGCCCGCCGTGCCGCCCTTGCCACCGTTACCGGCGAATGTGCCACCGCGACCGGCATTTCCGCCGTCGCCACCGACGCCGGTGCCCGTCACCGACGTCCCGGTGCCGCCCGTACCACCGTTGCCACCGGAACCGGCGAGGCCGGAATGACCGCCGCGACCGCCAGTGCCGCCGGTCGCAGTCCCGGTGGTCGAGAGCACGTTTCCACCGGTACCGCCATTGCCGCCATCGCCGAACGCGCCGGACGCGCCGCCGCGACCGCCGTTGCCGCCGACACCGTCGCCGGTGAGGGCCAGGTTGGAACTGCCGTTGCCACCACTACCGCCGTTGCCGCCGAACTGGCCACCGTTACCGCCGTTACCACCGTCATTGGGCGTGCCCGTCACCGCGTCGGTGGTGCCGTCGCCGCCGTTGCCGCCGTTGCCGATACCGCCGGAGTCACCGCCGTTGCCGCCCTTGCCGCCGAGGAGCGCGCTGCCGTCGCCACCATTGCCGCCGTTGCCGTAGAAGCCGCCGTTGCCGCCGCGGCCACCATCACCCGCAGTCAGCACGTTCCCGGCGCCACCCTCGCCGCCATTGCCGTAGATGAGGCCACCATTACCGCCGTTGCCGCCAAGGACACTGCTTCCGCCGTTGCCGAACAATCCCGCATTGCCGCCATTGCCCGTGCCCGCCGTACCACCGTTGCCCGCGAACGCGCCGCCGTTGCCGCCGTTGCCGCCCGTGGCACTGTTGCCGCCGTTGCCGATGAATCCGGCGTTGCCACCGTTGGCGAATGCGCTGTTACCGCCGGAGCCGTAGAACAGTCCACCGTTGCCACCGTTCTGGCCGGGCAGCACACCGGCGGCACCATTGCCGATGAGGAAGCCACCGTTCTGGCCGGGCAGTGTCCCGTCGCCGATCATCCCGCCGGTGAAGACGAGCGTCAGCGGATTGGCCAGGATCGGCTCGGCGAACGCGTTGATGATTGTGATGGGATCCAACCCGGGGACCCCCGGCGCGGCATTCGCTTGGAGGAGAGCCTGCGTGACGGCACCGGCCCCAGAGTCCCCGACCAGTGAGCTGGCCGGCAGCGCGGCGCACAGCGGTGCCACATTGCAGGCCGGAGCGGTTGGCGCGGCCGACGCGGTGGCCGCGCCGAATGCACCGGTGACCCCGGCCGTCAGAGCGGCCCCGATCATCGCGCCCCCAGCGGCCTTCCTGGCCACCGAGGCTCGATTGACTTCCGCTTTACGGTGTTTGCCCATCGCCATTGATTCGGACATAGTTTTTCCCTTCGGAGCCCGGATCCCCGATCCGGATACTGATGTTGCTGATCCCTGTGAATTAGCTGAGAACGCAGACG
Source organism: Mycolicibacterium rhodesiae (assembly GCF_002086695.1). GTDB lineage: Bacteria > Actinomycetota > Actinomycetes > Mycobacteriales > Mycobacteriaceae > Mycobacterium > Mycobacterium rhodesiae. The sequence continues at coordinate 86,653 of NZ_MVIH01000001.1, read as the reverse complement.
TCCCCAGTCCGGCGTGATTTGGACCCCCGCCACAGTGCCTGCGGCTTAACCACTGCGATCAGTACAAAAACTCCGAAAAGCCCTGGGCCCATCCCCAACCCGTTGCGTCGGCCTGAACGACCGCTCAGGCCGACATTTGCAACCGTAACAGTTAGCTGGACAGATGTGTGCACAAATTCTCGTCAGTTTATGACGAATTTGGTCCATTTATTTTCGTACACGTAGATTGTTTGCTTGCACGATCAATTTAATACGCAACCGGTTGCGACGTCCGACTCGCCGCAACCGGGTCGAGGCGTGTCCATCGACTCGGTAAGGACTCACCGCAAGCGGGTTCAGGTCGCCGTACGGGGTCACCGTGACTGGCCGGGCTCACGGTGAAGAGCAATGAGGCCAGGTCAAACCAGATATTGACGACGAATGAACCTGGTGGAAACCTTGGCTGATGGTCAGGTCGGTGGACGAGCGGGCGCGGATGAGCGAAATAGTCGAGCGTCTCTGCGCCGCCTATCCGACGATGACGCCGGCGGCCGTCGCTGAAGTGGTCAACGATCTGCACGCTAGATTTCGTGGTGCGCCAGTGCGCGAGTATGTCCCGCTGTTCGTCGAGCGTGACGCCCGACTTGCGCTCGACGAGCTTTCGGTCTCCTACGCGTAGCAGTCATGCGGCGTCATCCGCAGATCGTTCGCGATGTCGCGGTGAGCGATGTCACCGATCTGGCTTTGTGCCCACCGCGTGTGGCGTTAGCCGTCACCGTCGACGGTCAAATCTCCGTATACCCGGTGCGCGCGACACTTCAGACACCAAACGATCTGGGGACGCCCCGGATCGTAACGGTGCCGAAGGAGGCACCAGACCTTTGCGGTCGCCAAGTCGTCGTGATCGCGGACGACGGCCCGCAATGGTTCCGGTTGCGGTCATTGATGTTTCGGGGTGTCGCCCGCTCTGTGGGCGATCAGTCCTATGAGATAACACCGACGCGGATGGTCGCCTGGGATTACGGCGCACTGCGTGAGTCGCCGAAACCGCTCGCTGACCCAGCTCCCCCACCGGAGTTCACCCCGCTTGACGCCGTGCCGGACCTCAATGTACCGAACTACCCGACGAATCTTGCTGCAGCAGTGCGTAAGTCGCGAGTGATGATCATGAGCAGCCGGTCAGCGGCGGGTACGCCGTTCGCAGTACCGCTGTGGTTTGTTACGCACTGCGGTCGGATCTACGCCACGACCTCGGCGGCGTCATGGACCGTCCGAAATGTATTGGCACGCCCACAGGTAGCGCTGCTGTTCGGCGGCGAGCGCAGCAGCCACAGCACGCGACGGCTCATCGTCCGCGGACACGCGACTGCAGTGCAAGGAATGCCGCCGCCGGCGGTGGCAGCCCAAATCGCATGGCGCTACTACCTGCAGCCGTCCTACGCCGCCGTGGAACTACGCCACATCTCGAACTGGAAGCGTCGCTTTCACTACTACGGGCAATCGCAGCCCGCTCATCTGGTGATCACCCCACAATCCGTCACCGCGTGCGAGGCGCCCTAGCCATTCTGGTGGCGACTCCCCTGCAAATCCTGTCGAGAAGCACCCACATTGACACCGCGCTCGCTACGGCATCGATCAGGTGAGAAGCGCTGATCGAGCGCCGCGAGCATGTCGACGAGGTCGCGCCGCTCGAGCGTGACGCAACGCAACTCGCGCTGTATGCGGCGCACCGCGGTGGTCTCGTTGCGCATCTGGCAGCGCGCCAGCTCCGACCGAAGACCACGTAATTCGCCATTGAGGAGCTCGACCTGCCGGCGTAATTCGACCCGAAATACGTCGGCCTGCGCCAGATCAGCTTTGCGCTCCGCAGCCGTATCGGAACTCGGGGCGGGGCGCGCAAACACAAAGAAAAATCTAACGCTTGCCGGCTCCGCGGGCGCGTCGAACCCTGAAAAAGGGGGGTAGCCGTCAGTAAGTGGAGATGTCGTCCTCGGGTGGCAACGCGCCCGTGGCGATGAACACGACTCGACGGCCGATCTCGACGGCGTGGTCGGCGAACCGCTCGTAGAAACGACCGAGCAGCGCGGTATCGACTGCGGCGGCTATGCCGTGGTCCCAGGAGGGGCTCATCAGCAAGCTGAACAATCGGCGATAAAGATCATCCATCGAGGTGTCCTGCTCGCGCAGGTGGGCTGCCTCGGCCGGATCTCCGGTCAGCAACACCTGCTGGGCACTTTCACCCAGACCGACTGCGAGCCTTCCCATTTCGGCAAAGCAGTCGCTCACTTCCCCGTAGACTGTGTGTTCGGGATAGCGCAGCCGGGCGATCTTGGCCACGTGCACGGCCAGGGCGTCCATGCGTTCGGTGTCGGCAATGATCTGGATGGCGCTGAAGACCGCCCGCAGGTCACCCGCAACCGGTTGTTGCAGAGCCAGTAGGGCAAACGCGGCCTGCTCGGCGTCGCTGCGCATACCCACCATTTGGTCGTGGGCGGTGATCACCTGCTCTGCCGCGGACAAATCCGCCGCGAGCAGCGCGTGCGTCGCGGACTTCATCGCTACGCCGGCCCGGCCACACATTTTGGCGAGTTGTCCGTTCAGCTCATCAAGGTTTTCATGAAAGACGGTCCGCATCGAGTTCATCTCCTTGCGATATGGCTGCTGTGGCACGCCAGCGTCATCATCGCCGCGGGGTCGCCGATACATGTCGGTGTTTGGCCGATATTCGTCAGCCGTTCGACTGCCGGGCGTTTGGCCTCTGGAGAAGATGACGACCCGTGGTTGCCCGGCGTTCATATCGACATTCCTCGCGTTACGCATCATCGATAAGCTGCGGCCCCAGCGCAGACAGGCGTCAAGGGGTGGCCTGTCTGACGACATTCATCAGTGCCCAGGAAAGTTGTTGCCCATGTCCCCCGCCGATGCCGGCCTTCGCCTACAGATATCACCCAACCTCGCCGAAACCGACCACGTGGACGGCGCATGGTGGCCCCAGTCGAATCGGCTCGCCGAAGAGTAATCCGAAACCGATAGCTGAGAGATCTTTGATGCCAATGCAATTGAGATCGGCCAGCTAAGGCTTACCTTGAATAGCCTAGGCTTGCCTCGGATTACGTGTTCGGGACTAGTTCGCAGCAGTCGTTCGATCCGCGCTGTTAGATGATCGCATGGCGGACCATGGCACGAATATCGCTCTCCCAGAGACGTTGCGCGGTTTGGACGACCTGGCGCTCGACATGCGGCTGATGGCGTCGCATCGCGCAGACAGGGTTTGGCATCGCGTCAACCCACAGTTGTGGGCTGCCTCGACCAATCCCTGGGCGGTGCTCAAATCCATCGGGCAGCCGGAACTCGAGAAACTTGGCAGTGACCCGCGGTTCTGTTCCGAGGTCCAGGCACTCGTCGAAGATCGCCGAAGCCGCAACAGTCACCCGTTCTGGTTTCCCCGATCCCCTGCGGCCAAGACATTGAGTCTCACCGCGTACTTCAGCATGGAGTTCGGCCTCTCTGAGGCGCTGCCGATCTACGCGGGCGGCCTCGGCGTGCTGGCCGGCGATTATCTGAAGTCCTCGACGGATCTCGGGGTACCGGTTGTCGGCGTCGGTCTGCTGTATCAGCAGGGTTATTTTCGTCAAGCCCTCGACTCGCAGGGCAATCAGCGCGAGCTCTATCCGTTCAGCGATCCCAGCGAGATTCCGGTGCAACGTTTGCGCGGCCCGGACGACGCGTGGATCCGCATTCCTCTCGAGTTCCCCGGACGCACGGTCTATTTGCGGGCTTGGGCGGTCAACGTGGGGCGACTCTGGTTGTATCTGCTCGACAGCGATGATCCGGCCAACGATCCCTCGGACCGCGGGATCACGGCGCAGCTCTACGACGCCGACCCCGAGGTTCGGTGGCAGCAGGAGTTGGCGCTCGGCTTCGGCGGCTGGCGGCTGCTGCGCGAACTGGGAATGGACCCCCACGTGTGCCATCTCAACGAAGGCCACGCGGCCCTGGCGATATTGGAGCGAGCACGGTGGATTGCGCTCGATCACGCAGTACCGTTCGACGTCGCGCTGACCGTCGCCCGTACCGGCACCGTGTTCACCACCCACACCCCGGTCGCCGCCGCGTTCGACCGGTTCGATCCCAGTTACGTTGTCGCCTATTTGTCGCCGCTCGCCGCCGAGATGCAAGTCAGCGTCGACGAAATCCTTGCTCTTGGCCGCACACGCTCGCACGACAAAGCTGAGCCCTTCAACATGGCGTTCCTGGCCATCCGCGGGGCAGCGCACGTCAACGGGGTGAGCGAGTTGCACGGAGAAGTCAGCCGTGAGCTGTTCGCAGACCTGTTTCCGCGCTGTCCGATCGAGGAGGTTCCCGTCGGATACGTCACGAACGGCATACACGTTCCGTCGTGGGATTCACCGGCCGCCGACGAACTGTGGACCGACGCCGAGCTACGCGAGCAGTGGCGCGGTGTTCCAACCCCGATCGTCGAGCGGCTGCAGAAACGTCCGGCGGCCGAGTTGTGGGCGATGCGGAACCACAACAGGGAGCGTTTCGTTTCCTGGGCACGCCAACGGCTGGCACGTCAATACACGATCGCCGGCGCCGGCGCCGACCGCATCGACGAAGCACAGCGCATCTTCGATCCGAACATCCTCACGCTCGGTTTCGCCCGCCGCTTCACCGAGTACAAGCGCACCGGACTGCTGCTGCACGATCCCGACCGCTTCGCGCGGATTCTCACCAATCCGGACTTCCCGGTTCAGATTGCCGTCGCCGGAAAGGCTCATCCGGCAGACACTTCCGGCAAGGCCATGATTCAGCGCTGGTATGCGTTCTCTCAGCGCGAGGACGTTCGCTCCCACGTCGCTTTCCTCGCCGACTACGACTTGCTGCTCGCCGAACAGCTCGTCAACGGGGTCGACGTCTGGATCAACACGCCACGGCGGCCATGGGAAGCCAGCGGGACCAGCGGGATGAAAGTTCTGGTCAATGGCGGCCTCAACCTCTCGGAACTGGACGGCTGGTGGGCCGAGGCCTACACCCCGGGGGTGGGGTGGGCTATCGGCGACCGTCGCGAACATCACGGTGACCCGGGCTGGGACGCTGAGGAAGCCGATCGCATCTACGCGCTGCTCGAAAGCGAAATCGTGCCCATGTTCTATACGCGCGACCACAACGATGTTCCTCAAGACTGGATAGCGCGAGTGCGCGCGAGCATGGCGACGCTGACTCCGCGATTCTCCGCGGAGCGCATGGTCCGAGACTATGTCGAGAGGTTCTACACTCCGGCCGCAACGGCCTACCGGACACGCATACTCGAAAACTGCCGAGTCGGCCGTGACGTGCAGCGCTGGCGGCAGTTGATCGCCGACCACTGGAGTGAGGTGTCGTTCGGCGCCTTACACGTTGAACCGACCACAACTGGCCACCACTTCCGAGTCCTCGTCTCACTTGGTGCGATCGGCACCGACGCGGTGCGTGTGCAGTTGTATGCCGACGCGTCCGACGGTGCTGCTGCGGAGCGGATAGCGATGTCACGCGGCGAAGAGGTCATCCGCGGGACGTTCAGCTATCACGCGCACGTCGACAGCAGCCGTTCGTCCGACGACTACACCCCCCGAGTTGTGCCGTATCACCCCGACGCGTCGGTTCCCCTTGAGGCAGAGCAGATCTGCTGGCACTCCTGACCTCCGAACCGCCACCGAGCATCCCGCGTTGCCGGCGCGATCGGATGGCCCTTTGCACGGTGTGACGCCGCGGCCGCCGGTCGTCGAGGGTCGCGCCAGAACGCGTTGGCAATCAATCGAGTAGCGCTTTGTCCATCCGATCGATGACTTTTGTCCCTGGTCGGTCGCCGAGTTCGAGCGCAGGCTCAAGCCTTGGCGGCACCGGCTAGTGAGGTGGCGCCGAGACGCGATTGGAGACGTTCGTGATCGACCACGACCATCGTCGAAGCACCCGCTGTGACGCCAACGAAGTCCGCACGACTGCCCAAAACTGGAGCCGGCCATGACTGCTGAAGCGCCTCCGCTGAAGAAGCTCGACGCCGGCCGTCCGTTTCCGGCCCGTACGGGTCCCAAGGGCAACCTGATCTACAAGCTGGTCACGACGACCGATCACAAGCTGATCGGCATCATGTACTGCGTCGCCTGCTTCAGCTTCTTCTTCATCGGCGGGCTGATGGCGCTGTTCATCCGCGCCGAGCTGGCCGTGCCGGGGCTTCAGTTCTTGTCGAATGAGCAGTACAACCAGCTGTTCACCATGCACGGCACGGCGATGCTGCTGTTCTATGCGACCCCGGTTGTCTTCGGCTTCGCGAACCTGGTGCTGCCGCTGCAGATCGGCGCCCCCGACGTCGCGTTCCCCCGCCTCAACGCATTGTCGTTCTGGCTCTTTGTGTTCGGTGCCCTGATCGCCCTTGGCGGATTCATCACCCCGGGCGGAGCGGCCGACTTCGGTTGGACCGCCTACGTCCCGCTGTCGGACGCGGCACACAGCCCGGGCGCGGGCGCCGACCTGTGGATCCTGGGCGTCGCGGTCGGTGGTCTGGGTACGATCCTCGGCGCGGTGAACATGATCACCACGGTGGTCTGCATGCGCGCCCCGGGCATGACCATGTTCCGGATGCCGATCTTCACCTGGAACATCTTCGTCACGTCGATCCTGGTGCTGATCATCTTCCCGCTGCTCACCGCCGCGCTGTTCGGTCTGGCTGCCGACCGTCGACTCGGTGCACACATCTACGATCCCGCCAACGGCGGGATGATCCTGTTCCAGCATCTGTTCTGGTTCTTCGGGCACCCCGAGGTATACGTGCTGGCGTTGCCGTTCTTCGGCATCATCTCGGAAATCTTGCCGGTGTTCTCGCGCAAGCCGATCTTCGGCTACACCACGCTCGTTTACGCGACGATCAGCATCGCGGCGCTGTCAGTGGCGGTGTGGGCGCACCACCTGTATGTCACCGGAGCCGTTCTGCTGCCGTTCTTCTCGTTCATGACGTTCCTGATCGCGGTCCCCACCGGCATCAAGTTCTTCAACTGGATCGGCACGATGTGGAAGGGCCGGCTGACATTCGAGACGCCGATGCTGTTCTCGATCGGCTTCCTGATCACGTTCCTGCTCGGTGGTCTGTCCGGCGTGCTGCTGGCCAGCCCGCCGCTGGACTTCCACGTCAGCGACACCTATTTCGTGGTTGCGCACTTCCACTACGTGCTGTTCGGCGTGATCGTGTTCGCGACGTTTGCCGGGATCTACTTCTGGTTCCCGAAGATGACCGGGCGTCTCCTCGACGAGCAACTGGGCAAGCTGCATTTCTGGCTGACGTTCATCGGCTTCCACACCACATTCCTGGTACAGCACTGGCTGGGCAACGCGGGCATGCCGCGCCGCTACGCCGATTATCTGCCGTCCGACGGTTTCACCACACTGAACATCATCTCCACGATCGGTGCCTTCATCCTCGGCATCTCGATGCTGCCCTTCGTGTGGAACGTGTTTCGGAGTTGGCGCTATGGCGAGGTCGTCACCGTGGACGATCCGTGGGGTTACGGCAACTCGCTGGAGTGGGCCACCTCATGCCCGCCGCCGCGGCACAACTTCACCGAGTTGCCCCGAATCCGTTCGGAGCGTCCGGCTTTCGAGCTGCATTACCCGCACATGATCGAGCGGATGCGTGCAGAGTCCCACGTCGGACGCGCGCACGTTCCGGCGGATGCGGACATTCATTAGCGCTGACCGGTTGACAACCGCGCCGAAGCCCCAGCGGCGCTATTCCGCTGAGCGGAAATACGGTTCGACGGTGCCGCTGAGCTTGACGACCATCGGGTTTCCGCGGCGATCCTTGGCAGTCGGGACTTCAACGCGCACCCAACCCTCTTCGACGTTGTACTCGTGCACGTTGGTCTTCTCGACGCCATTGAAGCGAATACCGACGTCGCGAAGGAGCACCTCTTCGTTATAGAAGGGGCTGCGCGGATCGATCGAGAGTTGATTCGGGGGAACGTCGGTGTTCTGGTCCTCGGACATGATGGCTTCCGTTGTAGGGCTGCGTCAGGTTCTTGACTTCGATTCTCTAGAACCTACGCGACCCGGTGTTAGCGGGTTCCGCGTGGTCGTTGGCGGGCCGTCCACACAGCTAAGGAACAAGGACATCGGTTGGTCGGGTGGGAAAGTCTGCGCTGCGAGAGAGGGTTTCGTTCGCCCGGATGTCCGCCACGGCGCCTTCCAAGGTGTCGATCACGGCGTCGTATCCGCCGTTGCCCAGGACCAGCCGGCGGGGAGGCGGGTCCAGGGCCATCGCCGCGATCACCGCCCGTGCACCGCGGCGCGGATCGCCGGGTTGCACCCCATCCATCTCGATGAATGTGGCGCGAACCTGCTGCAACATATCGTGGTACTCCGGAATCGGCTCCGCGACAGGCTCATCGGCGAAGCCGGCGTAGGCGTTCGTGCGAAACCCTCCTGGTTCGACTGCCAGCACCGAGATGCCCTGCGCGGCGACCTCGTCGCGCAGTGTCTCGGTAACGGCTTCAACGGCGAACTTTGTCGCGCTGTAATAACCGAATCCTGGCGCCGCCACGAGCCCGGCCACCGAGGACACGTTCACGATCCATCCGTCTCCGCGGGCGCGCATCCCCGGAAGCACCGCACGCGTCACAGACAGCACCGCGAAGAAGTTCAGCTCGAACATCGCCCGCACCGAGGACTCGTCCATCCCCTCTATCGATCCGAACCATCCTCGGCCGGCGTTGTTGACCAGCACATCGATGCCGCCGAAGTGCTCCTCGGCCGCCCTCACCGCTCGCGACACCTGCTCGGGTTCGGTGACGTCGAGCGCTACGACGAGAACTCGGTCGCCGTACCGGTCAGCCCACGACGCCAACTCCTCCGGACGTCGGGACGTGAGCACCAATCTGTCCCCCGTCTCGAGCGCCGCTTCGGCGAACGCCATCCCGAAGTTGCCGGGCGTGCCTCCGGTGATGAACCACCGCCGCGTCATGGCTCGATCACCAGCCGGCTGATCACCGCACCGTCCAGGGTGAATCGATAGTGCAGGTCGGCGACCCCGCCGGGGAAGTTGCCTTCCAGATGCTGGGTCAGGTCGACGCCTGCGTCGGTCGTGGTCGCGCCGGTGAACTCGGCGGTGTAGGTGTATTCGCTGCTCGCGGTGGCCAACCAGGCCCCGATCTCGTCGGTGCCGGTGTAGTCGCGGCCTTCATCGGTCACCACGGCGTCGGCGGTGAGGGTGGCAAGCGCCCGATCGACTTCCTGGGAGTCGAGCGCAGTCATGAACGTTTTCACGGGGTCTGGGAGTGTTTCCCATTGTGTGGTGGTCATGGCCTCACGATGGAGGTTCCTGTAAGGGGAAGGTCAACCCGTGATTGCGCCCATGCCGCGACGTTGACCTTGCCCTAGGGGGAGGCTTCAGGATGGCCGTGCTCGATGTGGGCGACGGAACGCAGAGGAGGACGCGATGGGTGCGAAGGTGTCGATCGGCGACTTCGCCGTGATGACGAGCCTGAGCAGGAAGGCGCTACGGCACTACCACGACATCGGCATCCTCGAACCAACCCACATCGACCCCCACACCGGCTACCGCTTCTACGACACCAGCCAGGTCGATCATGCGCACATCATCCGGCGGTTCCGATCACTCGGCATGTCCATTCCCGACATCAAGGCACTGCTGAGTACGGACGACGCCGCGGCCCGCGCCGACATCATCACCACGCATCTCGAACAGATGGAGGTCCAGTTGCAGCAGACTCGTGACACCGTGGGCGCGCTACGCAAACTGCTCTCCCCCGTCCGGACATCGACCGACGTCACCCTGCGCCACGAACCGGCGCTGGCCGTGTGGTCCGTCAGCGACACAATCGACGTCTCGACGATCGACGAGTGGTTTGGGGAGTCGCTCACCACGCTGCACCACGCCGCCGTCATGGCCTCCGGCGTGGAAACCGCGATCGTGCCGGGCGGGCTCTACGACCGGGAGCTGTTTCTCGAACAGCGCGGCAGCGCAACAATGTTCGTCGCAGCGCCACCGTCTGCGAATCCGCCGGAGGGCGTCCGCGCCGAGGTCCTGCCTGCCGCCGAGTACGCGGTGCTCACCCACCCCGGCGCACACGACGACGGCATCGACCGCAGTTACGGGGCCCTGGGAACGTACGTGAACGAGCGTCTGATCAGCCACCAGGGACCGATCCGCGAGCATTACCTCGGCGGCACGGCCTCAACCTCAGCAGCTTTCACCGCCACAGAAATTTGTTGGCCGATTCTGAGGACCGCGGCACCGTCCGAGTGAAAGAAAACCCGCCTAGACCGATGGTCCAGGCGGGTTCCCGTCTGTGGAGCTAAGGGGATTCGAACCCCTGACCCCCACACTGCCAGGAGCGGGCAGAGTCCGTGACCAGGCACGATAGGTCGCAAGTTGTCGTGTAGGGGACGTCGTTGAGGCAGCAACTGTCGTCAGCGTTGTCGTCAAAACTGTCGTCACTCGCCTCGTAAAAGCGGTGCCACTAACGGGCCGCTCCCCATGCGGCCGTCCTGTCGCTGCGATCGGTTGTGTCAAGGGTGGCGAAGCCACGACGAAGTCGCGCCGAAGGCGCTCTTTACTCGGCCGATCAGCGGGCCAGACACTTCGGAAATGGAGGGTGGCAGCCGACCAGCTGCGCGTCGCGACCGCCGCCGGGGTCTCGTGACAACAGGCGTCTCGGCGTCGGTGGGCAAAGGTCGGCTTACGGGGCGATTGCCGCTTCAGACCGCTGCTTATGGGCCCAGAAAAACGCTGGGTGAGCTCTTAGGCTCGATTGATGGCTTCCTCACCGCTTCCTTCCGGTGCTCGTAGCGGCCGTCCAGCCCGGTGGCGACGTTGGATGCTCGAGGGGCTGTACAGTTTCGACCGCCGCGCAATCGCAGACTGGACAAGCCTGATGTCCAGCAACCTCCAGCGCCCTCAAGGCGCGGCGCCGACCGCGACCACCCGCTACATCGTGGACCTCATTCATTACACGACCGATCTCCGATATGCAGCACGGGTGCTGGCGGCACACGGTCATCCAGCCGGCCGCGCCTCGCTGGCCGATGCCGCGCTTGACTTCAATTCAGCATTAGATGGGCTTTGCGCCGCCCGCGACAAACTGCTGAAAGTTGTTTCCGCTGAACAGGTTACCGACACCGACGGCTAGGCGAGGTCGCATCTAAGCGGCCCGTGTTACGTAGGACCACGCGACCCCCGGGAAGCGGCGGTGGCACGTTTTCGCAGTTCAGCAGCAGTTGTAATGGTTTCAGGGCAGCTCGTGACATTGACGGACGCGCACGCCGTTCGGCATCGCGCAAGCCGTTTGGCCCCAAAGTGGTCCCAGCAGAGAACGGTGCCGCGAACAACCACGCTCGTGGTCAGGCGGGGCCCCTCTCAGGGGCCCAGGAGTGCCTTTATCTGAGACAGATTAGAAACTCTGTTGCATAGTTGATCGCGTAGTGCTGAGTCGTGTGCATACTGATCACGTGGCGACAAAGTCATTGCGCTGGGGCGCGTCCGCTGCGGCGGATGGGAGATCAGGGCGCGACCGATTGCTCGACGCCGCTGAGCGCTGCCTTGAGGTGCAGGGTCTCGCAGGCACCACTATGGAGGACATCGCCAGAAATGCCGGTGTGTCACGGGCGACGGTTTACCGGTACTTCGCGAGTCGCGAGGCCGTGATCTCTGGGGTCATCATTCGCGCCACCGAAGAATACCTACGCCGGATGGAACCGCGGTTGTCCGGCCATAGTGACTTAGGTTCTGCGATCGTTGATTTCATCGATCACACTGTGATTGCGGCCCGCCGAAGGCCCATCATCGGCGTCCTATTCGGCAGCGATCGTGAACTCGCGGGTGTGGGCCTTGCCGAGGGAACATCGACCATGCTTTTCGAACTCGTCACCGAGTTTCTTCGGCCTCTCTTCGCGACGCACTGGAACCAGTTGGCGCCCGGGGTCTCCGTTGATGACGCCGCGGAATGGATACTTCGCACCGTGCTGAGTCTGCTCACCGTTCGTGGCCCAAGGGATCGAAGCAGAGACGGACTGCGCACCTATCTGCAACGTCTTCTTCTACCCGCAATCGTCTCTGGCCAAGACGCAACGTGATGTAACAAGTCAGGCGTAGTGTCTCAAACACCAGCCCCCACACCGAGGAGAGGTGAACATGTCCGCGAACTTCGCCGCATTCGACGCGCAGGTCGCCAACCAGTTAAAAGGGGCGGCGTTGACGGCCGGCGGCCTGGCTGGCTACTTAGGATTTCGTCATACCGATTTCTTAGCGGGACGCCTCGTCGTCGAGATGGACGCCCGGGACGACTTAAAGACGCCCTTCGGCTCGTTGCACGGTGGCTGTCTGTCGGCGCTCGTTGACCACTGTCTCGGCGTCGTGTTCTATCCCGTCATTCCTGCCGGATCCTGGGTTGCGACCACCGAATTCAAGCTGAACCTACTCCGACCGGTGTCCAGCGGCACGTGCGTCGCGGTAGCCGAGATCATCTCGCTCGGGAAGAGCAGCGGTGTCGCGAGAATCGATATTACCAACGACGGGCGGGCTGTGTGCGCTGCCCAGGGCACTGTGACTGTTGTGGGCCAGAAGGCGGCCTCGTGATGTCCCCCGGGCTCGGCAGGCGGCGCAGGGTAAGACCTGTCCTCCAGCGAGTGCCCACCACCGACGGAGTCTCCTTGGCGGTCGACCTGTATCCGTGCGCGAAGCCGCGGGCAGCCGTATTGCTGCTACACGGAGGAGGCCAAAGCCGTCATGCGTGGGATGCGACAGCGCAGCGCTTACACGCACGCGGCTACCTCGCGGCGGCCTACGATGCGCGCGGACACGGGGATAGTGACTGGGACCCGGATGGCCGCTATGACCTTGATCGACTCGGCGGCGACCTGCTCGCGGTGCGTTCGCACGCGGCAGGTGGGCACCCTGTTGTGGCCATTGGAGCTTCCCTCGGCGGTCTGACGATCCTGGGCACTCACCTACTCGCATCACCTGACCTGTGGGACGCCGTGGTGCTGGTGGACATCACTCCACGCATGGAGATGCAGGGCGCACGGCGCGTCGTCGCATTCATGGCGGCGCACCCCGACGGTTTCGCCGATCTTGAGTCTGCCGCCGAGGTTATCGCCGCGTACAACCCACACAGATCGAAGCCAAGCAGCCTCGACGGACTACGGAAGGTCTTGCAGCAGCGCGCCGACGACCGTTGGGTATGGCGGTGGGATCCGGCCTTTGTGGCGTCGAATTTTGGCTTCCTGCAAGGTAATCCAGATGAGGGCGCAGCGGAGTTCGACCGGATGAGCATGGTGTTGATCGACGGCGCACGGCAGGTATCTGCTCCTACGCTTCTTGTGCGGGGGCTGTTGTCGGACGTGGTGTCGGAGGAGACAGTGAACGACTTCGTCGACCTCGTGCCGCACGCGCGCACGGTGGACGTGACCGACGCTGGTCACATGATCGCTGGAGACGACAACGACGCGTTCTCCGAAGCCGTCATCGATTTCCTCGACGAGGTTGTCTAAATCGAGCTAGAGGGAGAGCTTGTCCCGGGCACGTTCAAGCTCGGCCGGGTCGTGGCATGCAGTCACCAGGACACGCGACGCCCAGGGGCGCGTGCTGATGTAAGCGACGGTCGGCCAGGTCACGAGAATGCCGAACGCCAATAGCGCGGTCGCTGCGGGATCCGACAAGGAACGCACCCCTTGACGAATGGTCCCCAACGACTCGTTTGCTCGAAGTTGCCCGCCGTGCCCGTCGCAGCAAAATGCACAGCACCACCGCCGCACCCACGAGCTGCAAAATAGGACCTTCTGGTATCGCTCCGATACTAGCAGTACCATAAATACAACACATCGGAGTGTTGAACAGGAGACCGACATGCATACGCAGTGGATCGAACAGCGCACCGTCCAGCGAGTTTCGTTGCGAGAAGGCCTGGTTCTGAGTCTCGACGACTACAACGAACTCGTCATCGCGCGGCCCATGAGGCTGACCTTGCCGGCGATCGGGTCGCATCCGTCCGAAGAAGTGCTTATCGATCCCGCCCGGGTGTCGGCTCAGGAGCGTCCACTACTCGATTTGGCCGGCGCAGTGTGCACACGGGCCTGGTGCGATGACGAGGGGGCGCTGCATTTGGGCTTCTCCCGCGGGCATTGCATCGATGTCGATCCCGACAGCCACGAGACGGCGTGGGAGCTGTACGGCAAACGGCATGGCTACATGGCTTGCCTCCCGCATGGACGTGTGCGCGTCGTTCGCCATGACCTGGTCGATGACGAAACTGACGGTGCTGCAAATTGATTCGATGATTCGGAGCCGGGTTGCCGAGATAGCCGCCGTTTGCCCGGGGGTCGCGCGGGCAAATAGGAAACCGTTAGTATCGGTGCTATACCGATAGTTCCACTCTTGAGGGGGCGTGACGGTGGCTGATGATGTCCACGGTGTCGGGACCGTTTCTCGACGCGTCCGTCTTGCCGACCCCGCAGCGTCGCCGGAATACAGTGCGCGGCTGGCCAGGCTTGCCGCCTTCACGGTTCACCACAAGGCGCTCGTGATCGGTGGGTGGCTCGCCATTGCAGTGGTGCTAGCGCTGTTGTTCCCACAGCTCGAAACCGTTGTGCGGCGACAGTCGGTCGACCTCATTCCCCGGGACGTGCCGTCATTTCAGACTGTTGACCGCATGAGCGCTGCGTTCGGCGAGCAAGGGTCGAAGACGATGCTGTTCGTCGCCATGGAAAGCCCCGCTGGGCTGACGCAGCAGGCGCGGGATCGATACTCGAGGCTCGTCGAGCGCCTTCGAGCCGATCACGCCCACGTGCTGCTGGTGCAGGACTTGCTGGCCGATCCCGTGATGAAGGCACAAGCCGTCAGCGCAGACGGCAAAGCGTGGTTCCTACCGGTGGGGGTGGCCGGGACTCTGGGTGATCCCACTGCAGCGGAATCGGTGCAGGCAGTCCGCGCCACCGCCCAACGCGCCTTCGACGGGTCGGACATCACCGTCCGCGTGACCGGTCCCCCGGCAACCTTCAGTGACCAAATCGCTTCTGCCGAACACGATTTGCTGTTCATCTCGATCGCAACGGCCGGGTTGATCGCGTTGATCCTGCTGATGGTCTACCGGTCGTTGTTTACCGCGTTATTGCCCTTGCTAGTCATCGGGCTGAGTCTGGCCGTCGGCCGTGGTGTCTTGTCCGCATTCGGGCAGCTGGGCATGCCGGTTTCGCAGTTCACCGTGGCATTCATGACCGCGATCCTTCTCGGCGCAGGAACCGATTACACAGTCTTTTTGATCAGCCGGTACCACGAACAGCGGCGCGCCGGTACCCCTGCCGATCTCGCTGTCATTCACGCGACGGCCAGCATCGGACGAGTGATCTTCGCGTCGGCAGCTACTGTCGCCCTGGCTTTTCTGGCCATGGTCTTCGCCACGCTGAGCGTGTTCGCCGGATTGGGACCAGCGTGCGCGGTTGCCGTACTTGTGGGCTTCCTGGCTACGGTGACACTGTTGCCGCCAGTGTTGGCGTTGGCGGCCCGACGCGGTATCGGTGAACCCAAGCCCGACCGCACCCGCCGGTACTGGAACAGCGTCGCTGTGGCGGTCGTGCGTCACCCTCGGCCGTTGCTCGTTGCTAGCTTGATGATCCTCCTGGCTCTTTCCGGTGCAGCTGCCACGATGAAGATCAGCTACGACGACCGAAAAGGACAACCTCCCACCACGGCTAGCAATGAGGGCTACCAGCTCCTCGACCGACACTTTCGCAAAGACGTCGTCATCACCGAGTTCCTAGTGGTCGAAAACCCCGTCGACATGCGCACCGGGAAAGGGCTGGCCGACCTCGACGAAATGGCATCGCGCATCTCCCAGATCCCCGGCGTGGTCAAGATATCCGGAGTCACCCGTCCGGCAGGCACCCGCCTTGACCAAGCGCAATTATCGTGGCAGAACAGGCAAATCGGCGACAAGATGGCCGGTGCCGTCGCCGATGGCAATTCCCGCCGCGATGACCTCGCCAAGCTCACCGATGGAGCCAACCAACTGGCCAACGGACTCGCGCAGCTCGACACATCTGTACGGACCGCACTGAAACCATTAGGCCCAGTGCTCACCCAAGCACAGTCCGCCGGCCAGGACTTCCAACGGTTTGCCCCACTTCTGCACCAACTCTCAGCGACCAGCCCCAGTATCGACAACGCAATACAAGCCGGCCCAGGCATCCGCCCGCTGGCCGAACGCACACAAGGCGCCATCGACACCCTGAACCCGCTCGTCGACCTGCTCAATGGGTCACCCTGGTGCGTCACAACTCCCCAATGCGCTCAAATCCGCGACCAGGTCCAGATCCTGGTTGCTCTGAGAAACAACGGATTCTTCTCCCAGGTCGCCGCGCTGGGTGACCGCTACGACCCCGCCACCAACGCCACCGTAACCGGCACCATCGCCGACGTTCAGACTGCCGTCAATGCCATGAACAAGGCATTCGGCGCGCTGGGAAAGCCCGCCGATCTCGCGGCCAACATCACCCGGCTACAAGACGGCATCAGCCAGCTCGCCTCCGGTTCCCGCGCGCTGGCCGATGGGGTAAAGACGCTGGCGGACAGCAATATTGAGATGCTATCCGGTATGAGCCAAATCGCCACCCAGCTTCAGAACTCGTCTCGCGCGTCCGCGGGTTCGGATGCCGCGTCCGGCTTCTACCTGCCCGCAGACGCCTTTGCGAACCGCCAATTCGCCGACGTCGCAAAGCAGTTCCTGTCACCCGATGGGAAAACGGCGCGATTCGCAGTGGAGACCAGCAACGATCCCTACAGCGTCGAAGCGATGGACCTTGCCCGCCAGATGACCCAAGTCGCCGATGGAGCCAGGCCGAACACCTCGCTGGCGAACGCCACGATCTCTGTCGCCGGCTTCCCCGCGGTCAATTCTGATATCCAGCGTCTGCTCTCGTCCGACTTCATCCAACTTGCCATCGCCACCCTGGTCATCGTTGGACTCATCCTGGTGGTGCTACTGCGCGCGCTCGTGGCACCGCTGTATCTCCTTGGCACCGTGGTGCTGAACTACCTCGCCTCACTCGGCATCGGAGTCATCGTTTTCCAATGGATACTCGGTCATGAAATCGCCTGGCCTGTACCGCTATTAGCCTTCATCATTCTGGTGGCAGTCGGTGCCGACTACAACATGTTACTGGTATCGCGACTGCGGGAGGAGAGCGGCAGCAATCTGCGTATCGGCGTTCTACGGACGGTCGCCACCACAGGCTCGGTCATCACCTCCGCCGGCCTGATCTTCGCCGCGAGCATGTTCGGCTTGATGATCGGCTCGGTCGCGATCATGATCGAGACCGGCCTCATCATTGGCTGCGGACTGCTGTTGGATACTTTCCTGGTCCGGACGCTGACCGTACCCGCCATCGCTACTTTGCTGCGCGAACGGAGCTGGTGGCCACAACGTCTCGCCACTAGACCAAGGACTGCGGCACCGTCGCGATACCGCCCGACAGTCGACGTCGGCGCGTGAGCATGCAGCTTGCCCTCACATCACGTTTGAGCCGTTGACCGCCCACGGCGCTTGGACTCACTGGGTGGGCGCCCATTCCACCGAATATGGGCTCGAGTGAATGCGGCCGTCTCCGAATAGCCAAGTCGGCGTGCAGTTTCCTCGACAGTGAGTCCCGAACTCAACAGCTCGGCGGCCAGCGCTGCGCGAACCTCGTCTGCGAGTGCGCGGTAGCTGGTTCCCTCTCCCGCCAAGTGACGGTGCAACGTGCGATCGGTGATGCAGAGTTCCCTCGCGATGGTCGCCATGGATGGGATCTGGGTCGAATCTTGGATCATCCGCATCCGCACCCAGGCTGATATGCCACGACGGGTTCGTCGACGGTTCAATAACTCCTCGCACTGGCGGATACAGATCGCCGCAGTCTGGGGATCTGGCGCGGGCATCGGTTGGCTCACCAGATCAGCGGGGACAATCAGGGCGTTGCGCACCGCGTTCTCCACAGTGACCGTCACGTTGTCGATCTCCACCAGACTTGCCGGCAGCTGCAGATCCGCCACCTCCAGTCGCATCGCGATCGGCGCGTCAACGCCACGCATGAGCGGCGGCAAGATCTGCAGGAACATTGCAAAATCGCGTTCGAGCAGAAACCTCCGCACATCGGGAGGAACCTGGGCGTTATCAAGACCGATGACCGCTTCGGTGTTGTTGAGTTCTGGTGCGGCCAGACTCAGGTAGACGGTACTGAGTGCGGCGTACCGGCAGGCGACGTCTATCGCGTCCCCAACGGTTGGACTCGAAATCAGTGCATAACCCAGAATGCCCATGTCGGCGAAGGTGTAGCGCGCACCGGTTTCCGTACCCAGTCCCGGTTGATCGCCGAGTCGGCCGATCAGGTTGCGAATCATCGTCAGTTCCTGACTCGCATGCATCTCGCTGGTCGGGTCCCTCAACCCCTGCGACGTGAGTCCTGTTCCAGACAAACAGATTTCAGGATTGAGGCCGTGGTGTACCGCGGTCTCCAAGATGTGTCGACCCGGCGCCGAGGAGCGCGCCACGTCCCACACCGGGGCCATCGGACTAGGCATGTGTCTGAAAATATCAAATGTCTGTCTGATTCTGTCATTATCGAGCCATTGCGACCGGCCTAACGTCATGTTATGTCGACGGATCTTCTACGGCCCCCACCACGCGCGGTGCTTTCTGCAACTCGCAGCTCCGTCACTGATCTGTGGCGTCCGGTTGCGACAGGGGCTTACCGCGATCTACGGCGCCCACGCACTGCATCGGCGCCGAAGTCGGTGCCACGAACCACATTCGATCCGACGCTCGCCGAGAACATCGCCGACCCCTATCCCGAGCTGCTGCGCATTCGTGAGCATCCGGTGGTCGTCAACGAGCGGCTCGGCGTCTGGATGATGGGGCGCTACGAGGACGTGCACAAGGCCGTTCGCAACAATGAGGTGTTCTCGTCGAGGGACGGCATCATGCTGCGGTCGTTTGTCACCAGTGCTGTACTCACCACAGACCCACCCGATCACACCCGCCTGCGGCATCTGACCGCGCCCATGTTCAGCAAGCGTTCGGTACAGACTCTGGCCACAGATATTCGCGCGTTGTCCGATGAGGCGATCAGGCCACTGCGAGACGGCGACGTCATTGACATGGTCGCGGCGCTGACGATCCCCATGCCCATCAACGTCATTGCCACAATCTTGGGTATTCCCCATCCTCAGTGGCCGGCCTTTCGCACCGTATCCAACAAGTTCGCGAGACTATTCGGACCGCGGTCGGTGCACGAGGTCATGCGATACGTCGGTTCGCTACTTCAGTCCTACGTGCAGATGCGCAGCTTCATAGACGTCGAGATGGGCCGGCGGTCCAGCACGTCGGCAGACGATCTCTTGGGTTGGTTGCAGGCAGCCAAAGAATCCGGCGAGCTCAGCGATCAGGAAGCTTTCTTCTACGCGCTCATCCTTCTGGTCGCCGGCAACGAGACCACTACAAACCTGTTGGGCATGCTGCTCGTCAGGCTCGCCGAGGACCGCGAGTTCTTCCTGACGTTGAAAGCCGACCGCAGCCTGCTTCGCCCGGCGGTCGAGGAGACCGCGCGTTGGGGCTCGCCGGTGCAGTGGGTCACCAGAACCGCTACCGCGCCCTATCGGATCGGCGACACGGTAATCCCTAAGGGCGCAAAGGCGTTGCTCTTCTATGCCTCGGCGAACCGAGACCCGGCGAAGTTCAGCGACCCCGATCGGTTCGACCCTCATCGCGACACGACCGGGCACCTGGCATTCGGCCATGGACTTCACTTTTGTCTGGGCGCTCATCTCGCACGACTCGAAGTGATCACAGCGGTGGACCATCTGCTGGACGAACTCGACGGCCTGGAGCTTGCTGGACCCGTGCGCTGGGGTACCAATCCTTCACTGCGAGGACCTGTTTCGATTCCCTTACGCGTCCGGCGAGGAAGCGCTTCCTGAGCGACTGCATGCCGCCCCAATGTCGCTGTCTCCCAGTTCCATCGGAATATGACGATTCTATGTATCGAGGCCGCTGAGCGCCGCTTCGACGTAGTCGTGGACCGGTGGGTCCGCAGGCCTGCTCGTCCTAGGGATTGATGGTGTTTTCACCGACCTGGCGTCCCCACACATATTCGGTAAGCAATGGCTGCCCGAGTTCGAGGTGGTTGTAGGGAGCCAGTGATGCGCCGGTGTCGGCTACCAGGTAAGGGGCGGGCCAGAAATCCTTGGTGACTGTCTGCCAACATCCAGGGGCGCCGCCCGGGCCGCCTCGCGCATTGGAACGGGGCAGGTTATCCGGATAGACGTACGGATTCGGCGCACCGGTGAGCCCGATACGGAAGTCGATCGAGTAGCCGTTGCCGCCTGCGGATTCAACAGTCTGCGGCAGGATCGCAGCATAATTTCTTATGCTGCACAGGAATTCGGGACTGTAGGTGTTCAAGGTGCCGGTGGTCGTCACCAGGTCAGCCAGACCTCGCACCAGGTAGGGACTTCCCCGCCCCACGATGTCAGCGCCAGCGTTGCCGAAGCCCGCGGCAGCCAGCAGCGCCGCATCGAGATCGGCTCGCTGCTCATTGACGGTGCCTGCCGTGGTCGCTGCATTGTTGAGGAATTTCCAGAAATCGGGTGAGGATTGGGCATAGACGTCGGCGAGGTCGGTAAGGCGTTTGATGTCTTCGCGGATCTGCGGCATTTCAGGGTTGATGTCGTCGAGGACAGCATTGCCCGCGATGATTGATCGGCCGAAGTCGAGGCCGTGCCCGTCCAGTGCCTCGGCGGTGGCCGCAAGAGTCAGGTTGAGTTTGACGGGATCGACTTTCTGCGCGATCGACATCAAGGTTTCGAACAGGGTGTTGAATTCGGTCGTCACGTGCGAGACGTCGATCACCTGCGAGCTCGACACGCGCGCAGATGCCGGTCTCGACGGGCTACGGAAGGCTACATACTTGTTGCCGAATACCGTGCTGGCCTTGATCTCGGCGGTCACGTTGGCCGGGATCAGCTCGATGTACTTTGGAGCGACGTCCAGGGACAGTTTCGCCTTGGTGGTGTCATCTTGCTGGATCGCGCGCACCGCGGCGACCCGGCCGATTTCGACGCCGTTGTAGGTCACTTTTGCCCCGGGCTCCATGACCAGCCCAGCGCGATCCGACACCAGGGTCAAGTGCATGGCCGGAGTGAACTCACCGTGAAATTGCAGGTAGACCGTCGATACCACTACTACGACCAGGGCCAGCGCCACGGTCCCGGCCGTTCGTAACGGTGGATGGTGCCGCCAGTGATTCAGCGTGCGACCAACAGCGGCGCGATTCGACGAACGACTCACGCGGACAGGGGTTTTCATATGACGGGCTCACTGGATCGTGGTCGACTGAACCTCATAAGTGTACCTATAGTAGCACAACGCTACATAGCGTTTTGAAACTGTTAGTAGCGTTTTCTCAGCGCGGCTGGCGGATGGCGATGACGCAGGGTCACCAGGAAGTTTCAGCCAGGCCCAGTGCGAGCCGCCCGGTCCCAGCGACGACAAGCCGCAGGCGAACCGCCGGCGCACCTACCAATTCGCCGTCACGCCTCGGTTCGGGTGCGTGAGTGTGCGGCCAGAAAGTCGTCGACGATGCGGACGCACTGGTCACGGCTGATGGTGCAGAGTCCGGTCATGCGTGCGAAGACCAGCGGACCGACGAGCTGGCACTCAGCCAATTCGAGGTCGAATTCGTCAAGTTCTTCGCGAGCCTGGTCGCTCGACAGGATTTCGTCGAACGGTTTGCGGTATTGCTCGACGACCCTAGAACGCAGGCTGCCAGCCGGGCTGTCCTCATCTGCGGTGCCGTCAGCAGCAGGATCGGTGGGCCCAAGGGCGACCCAAGCCAGCGTGGTGACCTGGATCGGGGCATCGGCAAAGAGTGCGGCCTGCCGGCTGAGGATTTCAATCAGCCTCTGCCGCAGCGACCCCTCGTCGGGTGTCGGTGTAGTGACGTGCGGCAGCAGGCGCTCGAATGTGGCCGCCAGCAACTGTGATGAGCTTGCGAAATGCCGATAGAGGGTGGTGCGAGCCACCTTGGAGGCTTTGGTCACCGCGTCGATCGTGACGGCTTCGATTCCCCCGGTGGTGAGGAGTGCCGCCGCCGCGTCGAGCAGTCGGTTACGCGACCTGATCCGGCGGGGGTCGATGTCATCATCGTCGTCTGCGTATGCCGCCGGTTGAGTGCTCACTGCGTTGTCCCTTCGGAAAATGGGACCTGCGGGCGGCGTTTCCAGCAGGCGTCAAGGTATGGTACCAAGAGTAGCGTAGCGAAACTGTTCGTAGGTTTGTCCGCGGTTACGGAGAACACCCTGGTCGGTAGGCATGGCCGTCGTGTCTACGCGGGAGGGTCTTGGTGCGTCCAGAAGCTGCCAAACGAAGGCTCGTTGCAGTTGCGGTGCGGGCCCGACGATATCGCGAATCAGTGCGAAACAAGGGGATGACGATGGGTGACACAGCACATCCGGGGCCATATCTACTGCCTCCGCATACCTCGACGTGTACCGGGTGCGGGCCCGCGAATTCGCATGGATTGCAGCTGGTTGTCTATCGCGACGGTGACGAGGTCTACAGCGATGTGACGTTCGATGAGCGCCATATCGGCGCCCCAGGACTGGCGCACGGCGGCGCAGTAGCGACAGCCTGTGACGACGTACTGGGCTTCACGTTGTGGGTGGCCGGCACGCCCGCGGTGACACGCAGTCTGACAGTGGAGTATCTGCGACCTGTCCCGTTGCACGAACCGCACAGGATTACTGCCCAGATCACCGGCCGCCAAGGACGTGCTCTTCACGTCAGCGGAACGGGAGTCAGTCACGATGGCATCACCCGGTTCACCGCCAGCGCAGTCTTCGTGACGGTGGGTGTCGATCATTTCGCTGCGCACGGCGACGTGAGCGGATTCGAGGACCTGTTTGATCGGCTAGCCGGCGCGCTTCACCAACCAATTGGTGATCACAGCGTCTGAGCGTGGCGTTGGCAGCATGGCTTCGAAGTTGAGGCAGCATCGCCCCGATAGGGCGGCCGACCTTGGCGGTGTCGACACGTACCGCCGTAACAGTGCAGTAGATGCCGCGATGATGCTGGCAGTTAGCGGCGGTTACGAGGCTGTGCACGTTCGCGCGGTGGCCGCGCAGGTCGGAATCGGCGTCAGCACGCTGTACCGGTACTTCCCCTCCAAGATCCACCTCTTGGTGTCGGCGTTGACCCGCGAGTTCCAAGAGTTTGGAAACAGCCGCGATTGGACCGTCACCGCGTCGACACCGCGCGAACGCCTTCGCTTGCTCGTCGACTGCCTGCACACCGAATGGCAACCAAGACCCGCGCTTGACCGAGGCGGTGACGCGCGCCTTCGTCCTCGCCGACCACACCGCCGCCGCAGCCACCGATGAAGCGATCGACGTCATTGAAGGTCTGCTGGCAAGGACTTTGAGCGGCGGCGAGCCCACGGTCAGAGACCAGCGACTAGCGGGGCTGATCGCTGATGTGTGGCTTGCCAATTTGGCGGCGTTCAGCAGTGGGCGAATATCGGGTGAAGTCGCTCGGGATCGAATCGATAGGGCCATCGACCGCTTTGTGGACGCCACTCATGGCGATCCCGAAGTGGGCTGAGAACCTGTTCTTGATAACAGTAGAGAAAGTTCTCACAGCCTCGATCCGATAGGCATTTTTCGGTCCGTGGTGGCGGACGGGAGCGCCAGCGGACGGGAGCCGCCGCGGCGTGGATCTTTCGCCCAAATCGCGTCGGTGCTGTGTCGGGCACATTCGTAGACTTGCATCGTGGTGACGGACGCGGCACGTGCACGGGCGATCGCCGAGGAGCGACTGGCCGATCTGCCGCATCGGTGGGCCCATGTCTGCGGAGTCGCGGCGACGGCGGAGCGATTGGTCGTCGGCTTGGGCGCCATGGATGCCGACGCGGTGGTGGCTGCCGCGTGGCTTCACGATGTTGGCTATGCGCCGTCAGTTCGATCGACTGGTTTCCACCCCGTCGACGGCGCAGTGTTCGTCCGCGACGAGGGCTTTCCCGCAGTGGTGGTCTCGCTGGTGGCCTATCACACGGGCGCGGTGTTCGAGGCGCGGGAGCGCGGCCTCTTAGACGCGCTGGCCGAGTTCACGGCACCTCCGTCGTTGTTACTAGACGTGCTGACGTGCGCGGACTTGACCACTGGCCCGCAGGGCTCGCCTGTGCGAGCTGAAGATCGAGTCACGGAGATCCTGTCGCGTTACCCCGATGGGGATCCTGTGCATCGTGCGATCGAGCGGGCGGCGCCGAGCCTGTTGGCGGCGGCAGCACGAGTTAGTGCCTCCGCCGGCTAGAGACGACCTTGCCGGGCTACCCGAGGTATGGGCTGTCGCGGCGTTGAAGGTAGTGCTGAATGCGCAGCCGCATCGAGGGGTGGACGTCCAAAGATGCAAGTTCGCCTGGTGACGTCCAGGCGATGTCGGTGCTTTCCGAGTCGACTCGCAACTGTCCACCGAGCAGCCGGGTGGTGAAGCACAGCGAGAACTGTTGACGGACTTCACCGTCGGCGTAGGCCATAACGTGGCGAGGATTGGTGTAGACGCCGATGAGTCCGCTGATCTCGACGTCGAGACCGGTTTCCTCTTTCACTTCACGAACCGCCGCGTCGACGATGGATTCGCCCAATTCCATTGCGCCACCCGGCAATGCCCAAAGGTTATTGTCGCGGCGGCGAATTAGCACGATGCGATCATGTGAATCGGTGACGACGGCGGTAGTGGAGGGCACCACACTGTTTGCGGCTGGCGCGTGGGGATCGTTGTAGTAGTCGGTCCGGGCCATACGGTTCTCCAATCGGCAGGTCAGGCGTGCGTGGGTAATGGTTGGGCGGTGTTCCACACCCGTTCGAAAGAGAGTTGGTGATCGCGCCACAGCTCGGGCGCGTCGTCACGTCGAATAAAGAGGACGGGATTGTCGCTGGCGGGAGCACCGTATAGGTGCGGGTTGGCAATCAGGGTGTTGTCCGCGCGGAACATCGACGTGTACAGCGGTGTGGCGTGTGTGCGCACCTCCAAGCCTGGGGCGTCGGCGAGTGAAGCCAATCGTGCGAGTGTGATCTGGCAGCGAGCTGCTAGAACTGAGCCAATCGTCTCCTCTTCCCCGCGTTGGCTTACCGCAGCGCAATCGGGATCACCCACGATGAAGCGAATGGCGACTCCGCGTTCGGCCGCGACTGCGAGCGTTGAGCAGAACCTGGGAATGCCGTCGAAGAGGAAGGTGCCCCCGTAGACCAGGATGTCGATCTGCTCGGCGGCGCCGCCGAACAGTTGGGTCCACACGGCGACAGGGACGTCCGCGCGGCTTCGGTACACACTGACCGCGACCGTGCCGGTACCAGGTGGGCGCAGGGTGGGAAAGATGTCTGGCCACAGCGTCTGCGGATCACAGCCCAGTGCGTCGGCGGTGGCGCGCGCGTTGACCGCCTGGGGCAGTGATTCACCCCTGACCCAGCGGCCCACCGTCTTGACGTCGACACCGGCGGCTGTTGCGAGTCTGGCTTCGCTGAAACCCTTTTCACTCATTCGCGTCGTCAGTGCGTGGTTAGGAACAGGTAGCTTCTCGATCTGCTCATGCTAGGAGCGCGGTGCCAGCGTTAGCGACGCCCAAAGCACAAAAGTTGGCGCGCGATTGTCGTCCGAGTGTCCGCGTTGTCCAGGCGTCTGTCCGCTTTGTCTAACTGATGCCCTGGGAATGTCCGAGTTGTCCGCCTGAACTGGTGGTCGCGGCCGAGCGGTCGCGAGAAAACAGCAGGAAGGACAGTTGGAATGAAACTACGTATTAACACCGGCGGTGTGTCATTTGTGTGCACGCGGGCACCCGAACAGCGGATCGCGTTTGACACCGGCCAGCCGAAGCTGGATCGCGAGACGGGTCTGCCGCTGTGGCAGGTCCAGGTGATGGCGCTGGACTCCACGGGCGGCGACGTCATCACCGTGACGGTTGCCGGCGACCCGAATGTGACGGTCGGGCAGCCGATCCACATCGAGGGCTTGGTTGCCCTGCCGTGGAGCCAGGACAGTCGCAGCGGAGTCGCGTTCCGCGCTGAAGCGATCCGCGCTTCAGGTGCACCACTGGCGGGAGTCGTTGCCGCACCTCGGAATGCGTCACCGAGCGGCGTACCCGGCGGCACGAGCAAGCCGGCCGCCTGACCCTTTCGTCGAGTGGGCGCAGCACCGCAACACCAAGAGACGGTGGTGCTGCGCCCGCTCGGCCGAAGCCTCTCCTTACCCCGATCCCGCAAGCCTGCCGGAAGGTCTGCCATGCCTGGCCACCCACGAGCTCACCGCTCCAACCGCTCTCTTCCGAACCACTCGGACTCCGATGACATTGCCCTCCGTGCAGCCACGGCGCTTGGCAAAGCGACTGCTGCGCTGGTATGGGCGTCGGTGTTGTTTCCGATGATCAGCATTCCGGCCATCACAAGCGTCTGGATGGCCGTCACTTGCGGTCCCTTGGTCGGCCTCTTGGCGGCGATCTGGTCGGCTCTCGCATTGTTCAGCTGGTTTCTGTTATCCCCCCAAACGTTCCGTCAGTGGGTGACGGTACGTCTGCGGGTCCAGTGGCGCACATGGGGTATCTATCGAGGCCGATGGGCCACGGTCTGCACGCTGTGTGGCCTGACCGCCGGTCTCGACGGTCACGTCATGGTGCCGATTCTGCGTTCGGTGACGATCGGTGTCACGAGCGACGTTCTCGAGGTACGCATCCTCACGGGCCAGTCGTTGGCCGACTGGCAATCCCGAGGTGACGCGTTAGCCGAAGCGCTGAGCGCCCAGCGGGTGACCATTCGCTCGACCCGACCGGGCTCGATCCGCATCACCGCCCATCACGGCGATCCGCTGACGACACCCATCCAACTTCCTCGTCCGGCCAGGGGCACCACACCGGACCTGTCCCGCCTGTGGGTGGGGCTCACCGAGGCCGGTGAGCGTTGGCGCCTACCGCTACTGGGACAGCACATCTTGGTCGCAGGCGCGACCGGCTCGGGCAAGGGCTCGGTGCTTTGGTCAATCATTGCCGCCGTCGGCCCCGCCGTGCGGGCGGGCTGCGCACGCCTCGTCGTCGTAGATCCCAAGGGAGGGATGGAGTTCGGGCGCGGACAAGTGTTGTTCACCTCGCTCGCCCATGACAACGGTGAACAGACACTCGCTGCGCTGCGGGCGGTTGTCGCGGTGATGCAGAAACGTGCGCAACGGCTGCGGGGGAAGACTCGGCTTCACACTCCGAGTGTCTCCGCACCACTGATTGTATTGATTATCGACGAAATCGCCTCGCTGACTGCCTATCTCGGGGACCGCAGAACACGCGCCGAGGTTGAGCAGCTGCTGGGGCTGCTGCTGTCCCAGGGCCGCGCAGTCGGTATCTCGGTGGTCGCCGCGGTACAGGACCCGTCTAAAGATGTTTTGCCCATCCGGCAGCTCTTCTCCATCCGGGTCGGGCTGCGCATGAGTGAAGCCACCCAGACCGCGATGGTGCTCGGAGCCGCCGCCCGAGAAGCCGGCGCCTTGTGTGATGGAATCTCCACCGGTACTCCCGGTGTCGGTTACGTCTGCACTGACGGCAACGCTGAACCGTTGCGAGTTCGGGCCTTCCACGTCACCGATTCCGCCATTGATGATCTCGTCGCTCGCTTTGCCCCCACAAGAGCGCATCCTCGGACCGCCGAGACTGAAGGTCGCCAGTCGTGACCACTGCTGCGCTGGGCATTGCGGTTTCGACACTGCCAGGCCTTCCGGCCGGTACCGACACCATCGGCGTGGTGGCGCAGATGGTGCGTCGCGCCGCCTCCCGCGACTTCGAGACCTGGTGGAATAAAGCGGAGAATGCTGGGTTCTGTGCGAATCCGATCCGTCTGACAGGAACCGACAGCTTCGGTCGCGAGCTTCGGGTGTGGACCCGATGCAACAACCGACGCGCTGTCGCCTGCCCGTCCTGCTCTGATCTCTATGCCCGCGATACCTGGCAACTCGTACACGCCGGCGTGCACGGTGGCCATCACGATCTGCCGCCCACAGTCGCCGAACACCCTCAGGTGTTCGTCACGCTGACCGCGCCCAGTTTCGGGGCCGTGCACACCACACGCGATGACGGCCAGCGAGGCCAGGCTCGGCGGTGCCACGACCGGGGCCGGAATGCCCACCAACGTTGCCAGCACGGGAGACCCCTGTGGTGCAGCTCCATCCACCACGAGGGCGATGCTCATGTCGGTCAGCCGCTCTGCGAGGACTGTTACGACTACATGGGGCATGTCCTGTTCGCCTGGCATGCCCCTGAACTGTGGCGGCGCTTCACCATCGCCCTGCGCCGGCTGTTGCGTAGACGCTTACGCGCGCTCGGCGAATCCCCCACCGCTGCCCGAATCAATTTCGTGAAGGTGACCGAGATGCAACGTCGGGCGATCCCGCACTTCCACGCCGTAATCCGCCTCGACGAGCCGCCACAGCCGGGCCAAGCCCCAACACCACCCAAGTCCTCAATCACAGCCACCGACCTGGCCCTCCTAATCCATCAGGCCGCAAGCGGCGTCGCACTCACTGTCGCCGCCCCAGCACACGGCGCTGAAATCAGTAGCCGTGTAATACAGTTCGGCACTCAGACGGATGCGCGGCCATTGCGGTCGGACAGTAGTGACTGCGGCGGGGCAACACCTCGCCAGTCGCGTCGGTCGGTCCCGGCCTACCTGGCCAAGTACGTGACCAAATCCGTCGCCGACTTCGGCGTTGGGGTCCGACGGATGTCACCGCTCGCCGTTCCCGATTTAGACGTCCCCACACATATCCGGGCGATTCTGACCACAATTCTCGATCTAGCCGATCATGGCGCCTACTCGGAGATAGACCGCTGGCTGCACACTCTCGGCTTTCGTGGGCATATCACCACCAAATCCCGGCTGTTCTCCACCACGATGAGTGCGCTGCGCGAGCATCGAGCTGAGTGGACTCGGGAGCAACGCCACCGCTCAGACCTCGCGACCGACGAACATGATCGGGCGCTTCACGGTGCCGAAGAAGAAGTGGAATGGACATTCGATCGAGCCGGGCTGGGCAATCTCGGTGAACGCACTTTGGTCGTGTCTGCGGCGCACCGAATGATCGAACATCGCCACATCGTCCGTGCGAATCGCTGGACGCACGATCAATCCTCGCCACCAGACTGGTCGACATGACTACGCCCGTATTCGATCGCGAGAAGACCGGTCCCGGGACCCTGCGAGTAGCTGAAATTGCCTCGCCCGCAGCACAACCCGTATGTGTTACTTCACCCCCACAAGCCGTACGCCGGCATTCCGAATTACTTCCACACGGAGAGGAAAACGGATGCATACTGAATTCAGTGCTGAGCTGATCACCGTGCAGGCCGCGGCGGATCGTCTCGCAGTCAGTCGATGGATGGTGTACCGGCTGATCTGGGACGGACGTGTCAGATCGGTACAGATCGGTAGGTGCCGGCGGATCGTGCGGCAGTCTTTCGACGACTACCTATCCGGCTTGATTGAAGGAGCCGCGTGATGGCTGCAGGTGGGAAAGCACGTCGCAACGCGAACGGCCAGGGCGGCGTGTACCGACGAGGTGATGGGCGCTGGGAGGCGAAAGTCTTCGTCGACACGCCGGACGGACGACGGAAGCGCATCAGCGTCTACGGCGATAGTGAGCGTGCCGCCTTGGACGAACTCGGCAAGGTTCTCGATCAACAGCGACGCGGCATACCCACTGCAACAACGACGTTGACGGTCGCTGAGTACATGACCTACTGGCTAGAGCACATTGCGGAGCCTAGCGTTCGGCGCACGACGTATGCGACCTATGAGGGCGACGTGCGCCTGCACATCATCCCGGGAATTGGCAATCGGAAGCTGAAGTCACTGCAGGCCTCGCATATTCGCGCATGGCTGACCGGATTGCAGACCCGATGCCAATGCTGCGCCCAAGGGAAGGACGCAGCGCGAGGGCGCAAGTCGCAGGCACGGTGCTGCGCTCTCGTGCCTGCCAAGTGCTGCAACGACGCGTTGTCTGCCAGCTCGATTCGCCACATTCTGCGCGTTTTGCGGGCTGCTCTGCAGGATGCGGTCGACGAAGAGATGTTAAGCCGCAACGTCGCCCGACTCGTTCAGTTGCGCGTGACCGATGACCGGAAGGTGCGCTCTTTCACGCGGGCTGAGGCGATGCGCTTTCTCAAGACCGCTGAGACGACGCGACTTTATGCACTGTGGGCAGTCGCGCTGTCGATGGGACTCCGTCGTGGTGAGGCGCTCGGGCTGCAATGGTCCGACGTCGATCTAGACGCTGAGCGGATTACAATCAGGCGAGCGTTGCACCGCGTGGACGGCCAGCTGAAGCTTGAGAACGTCAAAACTGAAGGATCCGTCGCAGTTCTGCCAGTACCTCGGACGCTTGTGCCGATTCTGACTAACCACCGCCGGCGCCAGCTGGAGGAGCGCCTGGCCGCCGGATCAACGTGGCGCGACACGGGACTGGTTTTCACGACCCCTAAGGGCGGCGCGTTGGAGCCGCGCAACGTCAACCGAATGTTCCACAGCCTGTGCGCGAAGGCGGAGGTGCCGCAACTTCGCGTCCACGACCTCCGACACTCGTGCGCCACCCTGCTCTTCACAATGGGAGTTCAGCCGGCGACGGTTCAGAAGATTCTGCGCCACAGCTCAATCACGGTGACGACGGGAACCTATGTCGAGGTCATCGAAGCCGTTCAACGGGATGCTTTGGACTCGATGGGCTCACTGTTCGCCTCCAACAGCCTCGGCGACGAAACCGGGTAGCGTTCGCCTGATGGAATTCAGCGGATACGTTCAGCTTCGAGTCCGTACAAGTCGACCGCAACGACGCGCGATCGAGTGCCGCAAGCCGACGATGACGTTGCCGTTGTCGAAAGATCAAAGGTCTCTGGTTACGACGGCAACGGCTGAGACGGAAAAAAGCCGAATCGGCCTTCCCCCGCAACGCCTGTGAAAAATACGTCGGTTGACTCCTTCCGGAGTCCAGATGGTGGATCCATGTTCTCCATGATGATGACCTGCCCACCAACCGACTGCTGAATGTCGTCGTAGAACCGCGCAGCAATGCCGATGTCGAGAACCTCACGATCGACGGCTTCGCCAGGCTTCGGTGGGCGATAGGTCACCAATGGTGAATCCAGAACGACAAATCCAGGGTGTGGAAGATCATTTTCAAAGCAATACTGAGCAAGGCCAATGGTGAAGGCGGAGTGGAGGATTGCGCGAACGCCTTTACCGTGAGCAGAGCGTAATTGATCGCCCGCTATCAGATCCTGCTCATCCCGGTCATAACGGACCTCATCACCATCAGGGACCTGCCACGCGGAAAGCCTCTCACCGATCGCTTTAGAGAAGCGCCGCACAGTACTCCCTCCAGCAAGCCAAAACTGCCGCCCTCGACCCCCCTGGTGAGCGTGACGTCTTCACCAGTCGGCGTCCGAATTCCCAATAGGACTGTGCTGTAGCCCGCGCGCTGCGGAATCTCCCGAAGAGTGGAACCACGAAGCATGAAGTCAATGGCGTCGACAATGAACGACTTCCCTGTGTCAGAGGGACCATGGATGACAGTCGTTCGTGGCCCGAAATCAACCGTCGCTGGAGCCTTGCCGGGCCCCACGAAAGTCAGATGCGTCAGGCTAATGCGGTTTGCCATTGTTCCCGTCCGTATCGGGCCAGTGAAATTCTTCGGACCAGGAATCGAATATCGCCTTTGTCTGCCGTCGCAGATTCGCTTCGTCCAGATCGGGAAAACTTCCCAACACCCATCCGACACGATCGCGCAAGCGATGTGAGTACGACGAGCCCAAGACTCCCACGAAGTGCAGGGCGCCGTCGCCGGCAAGAAACCGCACCCCGTTCATTCCAACCGCAATCTCGGCGAGATGCAGCCTCAGCAGAAGACCAATTCCTGCCTCGATAGATTCACGCTTGGCCGCAATCTCGCCTGCACGGATCGGCAGAGCCGGATGCAGACTTTCAGGGCCACCGACGTCCCTGCTGTGGAGCACGAAGTGATCAAGCAGGACAAGCTGATTCAGGTCGAGTTCAGCTGGGAAGGCCTGGGTCAAGATCATCAACACGCGGATGCCGACCTCCAAAGGGCCGTTCAGCGGCGATTCATTGATGCTTTGCGGCCTCCGACGGTCGCCCGCTGGACCGTTCGGTGCCCGATTGTCGTAGTCATTCATTGCGCGACATCCATTGAATCCGATCGACGTTCGCCAGCTGGTGGCACATGCCCTGTCGATCATCGATCTCGACCACCGAAATCAGACGATGCCGACTCAGATCCAGCTGTCCAACTAGCGAAAGCACACTCGTCAAACGTCTCAGGCCCGTGGCGTGGTGGTCCTCGACTACATCGATAACACCCGAATGAATGTCATCCTGCAATCGCTCAAAAGTCCCCGGCGGCACTGAATCCCGCGCGTACACTCGTAGCGCCTCCGCCTTGTAGAAGTTCTCGCGGTGGCGGCGAAAGCGTTCGCCCACTCTGGGATTTGATGCCACTGATTCGGGTTGGAGGCTTTCCTCGGGGTGTGCTTCGGCGTAAACATCAACCAGTTGTTGTACGTATCTCCGTTCGTGTGTCGCCAAGTCACCGGGAGCTGGCACATGAGCGGGTCGCGGCTGAAGCGCTGTGGCGAATCGGTCGCTGTACCAACAAGTTGTCTTATGCAGTTCAAGCACATCAGTCAGCTCGACGGATCGGAACATCGAGAAATCCGTGACCGACGCCAGTTCCTGAACCGAAGAGACGAGGTCCGACTCAAGGCCCCTCGCGAGGGTGCTGTCGTCGTCGGCCAAGTGGTCGAGGAACTTTTTCCTCAACTTCTGCGGGCTGCTGAGCATCCGACCGCAGTTTGTACTGCAACCGCGGGGAGCCAAGATCTGGTAGCTGTCCGGCAGAACGCACTCTCCGACAACAGTTGCCACGAAGATCTTCAGAATCTCGGGAAGTATGTCTCCTAGGGCGAGAGGTTCTGCATAGTGCTTGCACTGGAAACAGTCCCAAGCACCTTCTAGGCCGTTTGCAGTCTTGAACGCCGCAATGTCCGCGCCCCTGTCACCGGCTCCACCGAACCGCTTGACCTGAACGTAGCCGGATCTCAGGGCATGCACCCATTCAAGGATGAATAGTTCCCATTGGACGTCGTCGTACAGGGAAATGCGTGCCATGGGCGATATTGGTGGCCCGGACAGCGCGACACCAGTCTCTCCATGTAGGGGTTCTGGTATGTCGCGAAGACCACTAGAGGGACCCCCAGGAGCCTGGCTATCTCCGCTCTGAGCTGCGTTCAACCGACTCTTGCCTCCCGGCGGTCAGGATACGACAAGTCGTAGGATCGCCAGCCGAGACACGACATGCCCCGGCCGGGAGGCTCACGGTTCGCGAGCAGGCATCATGCTGCAGCGTGACGGAAATTCGACGATCGGAGCGGGGACGCTGACCGCCGCTGGTTGGTTGGGACCAATGGCATGGCCATCACCCCGCCACACCGCAGGGGCCGTCACGCCGCAGGGGCGGACTGTGTTGACCGACAGCGCCGTGGCGGCCATCCGGGAGCTGATGAGAAGGGGGCGATGCGCTCCTGCTCACGGCTGAGATGAACCGAACTGTCGTCAGAACTGTCGTCAAACGACCTTCTGAGCACTCAATCGAGTGCTGTTTTGCCTGGTGGAGCTAAGGGGATTCGAACCCCTGACCCCCACACTGCCAGTGTGGTGCGCTACCAACTGCGCCATAGCCCCAGGTGTGCTCAACGAAGTTACACCACCGGCACGCGCGCCTCAAAATCGCTGCTCAGGGCAGCTCGCCGGCGGCCTCTGGCCCAAGCGGCCGCGACGGGGTGTGCTCCAGCGGCGGCCTGTCCCGGGTTTCCGGCGCCAGCAGCCACCCGATCGACGCCAACACCAGGATGGCCCCACTGATCGCGAACGCCCACTCGAACGACAGATGCTGGGCGATCTCCCCCACCCCGAGTGATCCGGCGATCGACCCCAGGTCCGACATCATCTGGAAGGTCGCCACCGCCGTCCCGCCGCGGGCCTTGCCGATGATGTCGGCCACCGCGGCCTGCTGCGGCGCGGTGAACACGCCCGTGCCCGCTCCCGCGATGAACGCACCCACCAGGAATATCGGCAGCGACGTCGCCGCCCCGACCACAGCCGTCGTCAGCCCCGAGATCCCCAGCCCGATGATCAGCAACGGCCGACGGCCGGTCCGGTCAGAGAACCGGCCCGAGGGGATCACCGCCGCCACGTTGCCGGCCGCGAACGTGGCCAGCGCCGCTCCGGCGACCCCGGGCCCGCGGTGCAGCGCCTCGGTGATGAACAGCGGCACCAGCGCCACCCGCAGCCCGAAGGCGGACCACCCGGTCGCGAAGTTCGACAGCAGCGCCGCCCGATAAGCCGGGTGTCGCAGCGCCACACCCAGGGTCACCGTGAGTTCGTCAGCCGGCGCCGGTGCGGCGAGGTGGGAATGCCGCAGATTGATGAACACCACCGCCGCGGCGATCAGCAAGGCCGCGCCGTAGATGAGGAAGGGCGCGGCCAAGCCAAGCCCGGCGGTGAGGCTGCCGAGCAGCGGGCCGGCCACCGAGCCGACCAGGAACGCCGACGAGAACATCCCCGCCACCCGGCCGCGGGCATTGTGCGGACTGATCCGGATCATCAGTCCCAGCGCGGAGACGAAAAACATCGTCGAGCCGATCCCACCGAGCGCCCGGAACACCAGCAGCTGCCAATAGGTGTGGGCGAACGCGCACGCCCCGGTCGACAGGGCCACGATCAGCAGGCCGCTGACGTAGATCCGCCGCTCCCCCAGCCGCTGCACCAACATGCCCGACGCCGGAGCGAAGCACAGCCGCATCAACGCGAACGCGGTGATCACGAACGTCGCGGCGCTGATACTCACACCGAAGTTGCGGGCGAACTGCGGCAGCACCGGCGCCACCACGCCATACCCCAAGGCGATCACCGCGTTGGCGGCGATCAGAACCCAGACCTCCCGCGGAAGCTTTTCCTCGGCTTCCGAAGGACAGTCACCTTCGGCAACGGAACTCACCAGATGACTGTATTCAGACGGCACCGGGCGACGTTCTCCGACCTGCTGGGACGAGGTCGTCACCGGACCTTCCGTAGGTCCGCGGGCGAGAAACTTCCGCCCAATTCTGTGATTGAGCTGTCCAATCGCTGAGCGAAATTTACAGTCGTGTCAGCAAGACAGAACAGGTGGGTGGTGATATGGCCGCATCTTGTCGTCGCTATTCGTCGCCGAGCATCGTCACGCCGCGACTGCTACGGCGCGGCCGCGCCGTCGCAGCCCTAGTCTGGCTGCTCGTCGCGTTGTCCGGATGTTCGGGCGGGTCGAGCGCAAATGACCCCGAACAGATCTATCTCGACGCCCTCCACAAGAGTCAATACGGCAACTTCGGTAAGCCAGATGGCGAGCTGATCAGCCAAGGCCACTGGGCTTGCGGCCAGATCCGGGACGGGGCCACCCCGCAGTCCGTAGCAGCTCGGCTGAGTGACATGAACCAGATTTCGGACAGCGCCGCGTCATTCCAGGTGAATGCCGCCACCTCGAACATCTGTCCTGACCGCACGTAAACACCTACCGGTCAACAACATCCACCCGATGTGGTGCTCACGAGATGACTGAATTCACCACTTCACGCGCCGCCTCCTGGACCTCTGCCAGGTGTTCAGGTCCCTTGAACGACTCGGCGTAGATCTTGTAGACGTCCTCGGTGCCCGACGGCCGCGCGGCGAACCATCCGTCGGCGGTGGTCACCTTCAACCCGCCCAGCGGCGCACCGTTGCCCGGCGCGGAGGTCAGCTTGGCGGTGATCGGCTCACCGGCCAACTCGGTCGCACTGACCTGTTCCGGCGACAACTTGGCCAGCCGTGCCTTCTGCTCCCGGTTCGCCGGCGCGTCGACCCGGGCATAGACCGGCGCGCCATATGTGGCGGCCAGTTCCGCGTAGCGCTGCGACGGCGATGTGCCGGTGACCGCCTGGATCTCCGAGGCCAGCAGGGCCAGGATGATGCCGTCCTTGTCGGTGGTCCACACCGAACCGTCGCGGCGCAAGAACGACGCGCCCGCGGATTCTTCGCCACCGAAACCGATTGTGCCGCTGATCAATCCGTCGACGAACCACTTGAAGCCCACCGGCACCTCGATGAGCTTGCGACCCAGCCCGGCCACCACCCGGTCGATGATCGACGAGCTGACGGCCGTCTTGCCGACAGCCACGCTCGCCGGCCAGTCCGGCCGGTGCGAGTACAGATAGTCGATCGCCACCGCGAGATAGTGGTTGGGATTCATCAGTCCGGCGTCGGGGGTGACGATGCCGTGCCGGTCGGAATCGGCGTCGTTGCCGGTGGCGATCTGATAGGACTCCCGGTTGGCGATCAGCGAGGCCATCGCGTTCGGCGAGCTGCAGTCCATCCGGATCTTGCCGTCGGTGTCGAGCGTCATGAACCGCCACGTCGCATCGACCAGCGGGTTCACCACCGTGAGGTCGAGGTCGTGGCGTTCGGCGATCGCCGCCCAATAGTCCACGCTGGCCCCGCCCAGCGGGTCCGCCCCGATGCGTATCTTCTCGGCGCGGATCGCATGGATATCGACGACGTTGGGCAGATCGCTGACGTAGGCGTCCATGTAATCGTGGCGCTCGGCGCGTGAGAGCGCGCGGGCCAGCGGCATCCGCTTCACGTCCTTGAGACCCCCACGCAGAATCTCGTTGGCGCGCTTCGCGATTGCGCCCGTGGCGTCAGTGTCGGCCGGGCCGCCGTTGGGTGGGTTGTACTTGAACCCGCCGTCCCGAGGAGGGTTGTGCGACGGGGTCACGACGATCCCGTCGGCCAGGCCCGAGCTCAGCCCGCGGTTGAAGGCGAGGATGGCATGGCTGACCGCCGGCGTGGGAGTGTAGCGGTCCGCCGAATCGATCATCGCGACAACGTCATTGGCGGCCAAGACCTCCAGAGCCGAGACCCACGCCGGCTCGGACAGCCCATGGGTGTCGCGGCCGATGAACAGCGGCCCGGTGGTGCCCTGCCCAGCTCGATACTCCACAATCGCCTGGGTGGTGGCCAGGATGTGCGCCTCGTTGAACGCCCCGTCCAGACTGGAGCCGCGATGTCCCGAGGTGCCGAACACCACCTGCTGGTCGATGTTGTCGGGATCGGGATTCACCGAGTAGTACGCGGTGACGAGGTGGGGCAGATCGACGAGGTCTTCGGGAAGCGCCGGCTTACCGGCGCGGGGGTTAGCCGCCATGGCGACAATTCTGCCTTTCCTCGGGTGATACTTGCTCGCGGATTCATCGACGGTTAAGGGGGTTGCCCATGTTCGGTCATGACAACCGGGAACTGGCGGCCGTGTTCGTCGGCGGCGCGGTGGGAACCCTGGCGCGCGCGATCCTCGCGACGGTCTTCGCCGACGACCCGGCGCGCTGGCCGTGGGCGACCTTCGGTGTCAACATCGCGGGAGCCTTCCTGCTGGGCTACTTCACCACGCGCCTGCTCGAACGCCTGCCGCTGTCGAGCTACCGCCGCCCGCTGCTGGGCACCGGCCTCTGCGGCGGGCTGACGACGTTCTCGACCATGCAGGTCGAGACGCTGAAGATGATCGAGCACCACCATTACGGGTTGGCAGCGGCATACAGCCTGGTCAGCATCGCCGCTGGCCTGCTGGCTGTCTACATCGCGACGGCGTTGGTCCGCCGGGTCAGGATCCGCGCGTGACCGTCGCGATCTGGGCTGGGGTGATGCTGATCGGCGGGCTGGGTTCGGTGGCCCGGTTCATGGTTGATCGCGCCGTGGCGCGCCGGGCGGCACGCTCGTTCCCGTTCGGCACGCTGGCGGTCAACATCAGCGGCGCGGTGCTGCTCGGCTTCGTCAGCGGGCTCACCCTCAGCCACCACGCCGCGTTGCTGGTCGGCACCGCCTTCGTCGGTGCGTACACCACGTTCTCGACGTGGATGCTGGAGACGCAGCGGCTGACCGAAGAACGCCAGATCTGGCCCGCGATAGCCAATCTGGTCGCCAGCGTCGTCCTGGGTGTCGCCGCGGCGATGCTCGGCCAGTGGATTGCGGGGCTGCTGTGAACGACAGCTATCTCAAACTGACCGCGTTCTTCGGCGAACGCCAGCGCGCCGGTTCCCGCTTCCTGGCCGAGGCGATGCTCGACCTGTACGCGCAGCGCCAGGTCGCCGACAGTGTGATGCTGCGCGGCATCGCCAGCTTCGGCCCACGGCATGTCATCCGCAGCGACCAGTCGCTGACGCTGTCGGAGGATCCGCCGATCGCGGTCGCCGCCGTCGACACCGCGGAGACCATCGGCGGGCTGATCGACGACGTTGTCGCCATCACCAAGCGCGGTTTGATCACCCTCGAGCGCGCCCGGCTCTACAGCGGCGAGCTGCCCGAGGGAGACAACGGGGTCAAGCTCACCATCTACGTCGGGCGACGGCGCCGGATCAACGGCGCAGCCGCCTTCTACGCGGTGTGCGATCTCTTGCACCGCCACCACTTCGCCGGAGCGACCGTGTTCCTCGGTGTGGACGGGACCGCCGACGGCCGACGGCGGCGGGCCCGCTTTTTCAGCGGCAACACCGACGTGCCGATCATGATCGTCGCCGTCGGCACCGCCGCGCAGGCGCGGCAGGCGCTGCCCGAACTCGGAGGCCTGATGGATCAGCCGCTGGTGACGGTGGAACGCATCCAGGTGCTCAAACGCGACGGCCAACTACTGGGCCGGCCGCCGGCTCTGCCCGCTGTCGACGCACACGGCCGTGAACTACGCCAGAAGCTGACGATCCACACCGACGCTTCCACTCACCACGACGGTGTCCCCGTCCACCGGGCACTGGTGCGGCGGCTGTGGGAATCCAACACCGTCGGCGGCGCCACCGTCCTGCGCGGCATCTGGGGCTTCCACGGTGATCATGAACCTCACGGCGACAAGCTGATTCAGTACGGCCGCCGGGTGCCGGTGACCACCATCGTCGTCGACACCCCGGAGGTCATCGGCCAGTGTTTCGACCTCATCGACGACGTGACCGGCCGTCATGGGCTGGTCACCTCCGAGATGGTGCCTGCCCTGCTGATGCTCGACGGCGATATCCGTCAGGGCGCCACGGATCTGGCCGACTACCGGTACTGACCGGTCAGCTGTCGGCCAGCACCGTCAGCAGGACCACCGAGTCGTCGATGGCCTGCAAGCCGTGCCGATCCCGCGGGACCACCAGCAGATCACCCGTCGTGCCTTCCCACGCCTCGCCGGCGGTGGCCAGCCGGACGTGGCCCCGGAGCACCTGCAGCGTGGTCTCCCCCGGCGTGTGGTGCTCGCTGAGTTCATGGCCACTGGCCAGGGCGATCAGCGTCTGCCTCAGCTGGTGATCGTGGCCGCCGTGCACGGTGTGTGCGGCCCGGCCACTGTTCGACGAGCGGGCCGCGGCCAACTGTTCGTCGGCGAGCTGGGTCAGCGAGATCGACTCCATGACTTCCTCCATCAGCTTCTTCTATCTGTCAAAAACCAAGCAGCAGAACGCCACTGAACAGCAACGCCACCACCTTGACGACTTCCAACGCGACATAGACGTAGTGCGCGCGCGAGCGTCCACTCTCGGCCTGTGTGGCGTCGGACAAGACCGCATCCGAGCGCCGCGTCAGCGCGGGACGCACGCCGACCACTTGGATCACCAGCGCTGCGGCGGCCACCAGAACCGCGGCGACGACGCCCGGACCGGGGCTACCGAGCACCAGCGCGACAGCGATGACCACCGCAAGCACCGCTTCGCTGATGTTGAGCGCCCGAAAGACAAGCCGGCCGATACCGAGGCCCAGCGGAATCGTGACGCCGGGGGCCCGGAATTTCAGCGGTGCCTCCAGGAATGAAATGGCGAGCACCATCCCCAGCCAGACGAACACTGCCGCACCCGCG
Source organism: Mycolicibacterium rhodesiae (assembly GCF_002086695.1). Lineage (GTDB taxonomy): Bacteria > Actinomycetota > Actinomycetes > Mycobacteriales > Mycobacteriaceae > Mycobacterium > Mycobacterium rhodesiae. The sequence continues at coordinate 46,625 of NZ_MVIH01000001.1, read as the reverse complement.
ACTGCGCTCCAGTGGTTCACCGCGCTCCCTCACTGCCAATCCGCGGCCAGGTCAGCCACCCAGTCGGCGACGGCAGCCGGATCCTGCGGCGGCGAGGCGACCAGAACCAACTCGTCGACACCCAACTCTGCCAGACGCCCTACGTCTGGCGGCCTCGAATCGCGCAGCGCTACCGCCAGTCGCAGCTCACCAGGGTCGCGCCCGGCGTGCCCACACATCTCACGCAGCATCGACACCCGGGCCGCGACCTCGTCGAGGTGAAGGTTGAAGCCGTACCAGCCGTCCGTCCACCGTGCCACCCTGCGCAGCGCAGCATCACTGTTGCCGCCGCACAAGACCGGGATGCGCCGCCGTCGCGGTTTCGGGTTCACCCTTATCGCGTCGAAGTCCACGAATTGCCCTGCGTACGAAGCAATATCGTCGCGCCAGATGGTGCGCATGGCAGCAACATAGTCGGCGGTGCGGGCGGCGCGCCGTTGGAAGGGGACTCCGAGAGCGTCGAATTCTTCACGCGACCAACCGATTCCGATGCCGAGCGAGAATCGGCCGCCGCTGATCTTGTCCAGGCTGGCCGCCTGTTTGGCCACGATCACCGGATTGTGCTCGGGCAACAGCAGGACGCCGGTGCAGAGCCCGATCGTCGTCGTGGCCGACGCGGCGAAGGCCAACCCGATCATCGGGTCGATCCAGTCCGCGTCGGCGGGCACAGCGATCTTGCCGTCGTCGGAGTACGGATAGTCAGAGTCGGACTCGTCGACCATCACCACGTGCTCGCCGGCCCACAAAGTCGCGAATCCATGGCGCTCCGCCGCTGCGGCCACCGCTCGGATCACCTCGGGTTCGGCGCCCGCGCCGATACCCAGGGCGTGCAACCCGAGTCGCATCCGTGCATCATCCCACGAGCCATGATGGTGACTATGAGTGACTGCGACGACCCGGTGGCGGTCCTACAGCGGTGGGAGGATGCCGGCGCGCACTGGGCGGTGATCGCCCGGCACGCCCAGTCGGTCACCGTCGGGTTGTACCGCTGCGACGGCGGCGAGGAAGTCGACCGGTTCAGCTCTGACGACCCCGCGCTCCTGGAGTTCGTGCGGCGTCGTCAGAGAAGCTTCTGACATGTGGTCTACAGCTGGATGAAGCCGCCGTTCCACCAGACGCCCCAGGCCGGCAGATCCGCGTTCCAGACCACCGGCAGCCAGGGCGCCCATGGCGGGGGTGGCGGCGCAGGCGGAGCCCAGACCGGCACGACATTGTCGTAATCGGCACGGTGTCCCGGCGGAGGCAGGTAGCCCTGCCCGGGCGGCAGCGGGTTGCCGGGCCCACCGGCGTTCGCACCCGGGCCGGGCGGACCCCACGGCGCGGGTACGGGCGGTCCCGGTGGTCCGGGTGGCCCCGGAGGACCTGGCGGGGCGGCCGCGGCGAAGCCCGCTCCGGCCGTCAGCGTCACGGCGAACGCGGCAACCGTCAACGCCGCCTTGGTGGTCAGCTTGGAGATCGTCATGATGCAAAGGCCCGTACCCGTCGCCCGCGCTGCGGTAAACAGGGGGTGATGCGCGGCACGGCGTGGGGCATGGTGATCGGTGTCGCGGTCATCGTGGCGGCAGGCTGCGGTGGAACCGCGGACACCACGCCGACGCTGACCACCACGTCCCCGCCGAGCTCGACGAATGTCACCACGGAGGCCGCACCGGCGGCGCAGCCCCGGTCGGTGAAGTGGGTGGACCTCCAACCCGGCGACTGTCTGGCCGACCCGCCGCCCGCGGATCCCGCGGTCGTCGACGTCAGCGTTGTCGACTGTGGCCAACCGCATCTGGCCGAGACCTATCTGCGTGCGCCGATCCCGGTGAACGCCGCCCTCGACGACGTCGCCACCCGCGAATGTGCGACCGGCTTTCAGCACTACACCGGCGCCGCTGCCACGACAGGCGGATACACCACCAGCTACCTGATCGACTCCGACCAGGACCGGACATCTGACAATCCCTACCCCAGCACGGTAATTTGCCTGCTGCAGGGCGTTAAAGGCCAGCCGCTGACCGGCTCGGCACGCCGCTGACCTGCGTCGCGCCCGACTCAGGTTGGGCGCGAGGGGGTCCAGCCGGTAGGGTCGAAGAGCTGTTCGATGAATACCTAGGTCAAAGCGCGGCCGATCTGAACTTAAGGATCTGATCTTTCATGCGCGCACCCTATGACCCACAGGTGCTGAATCCCGCCGGCTTTGCCGGTGCCACGAAGCGGCCCATTTCGTTGCTGCTCATCGAGGACGATCAGGGCGACGCGATCCTGGTCGAGGAATTGATCTCCGAAGCCGGCGCCGACATCAGCGTGGAGTGGGCCGCGTCCATGGCGATCGCCCAGCAGAAGCTCGCCGTCCATCGGCCCGATTGCGTTCTGCTCGATCTCAACCTGCCCGACGCCAATGGCGTCGCCGCCGTGGACCGGGTGGCCAAGCTGGACGCCGGGCTGCCGATCGTCGTGCTCACCGGCCTCAACGATCAACACTTCGGCATGTCGGCGATGGCCTCCGGCGCACAGGATTACCTCGTCAAGGGCCACGTAGAGCCCGAGACCCTGCATCGGTCCGTGCTGTACGCCATCGAGCGCAAGCGCACCGAGCTGACCGCCGTCGACCTGCACACCAGCCAGATGCGCGCCCAGGAGAACGCCCGGCTGGAGCGGGCGCTGCTGCCCTTGCCGCTGCTGGACGACGACCCGGGCGTCGAGATCGTCATGCAGTACCGCCCCAGCCGGGAGAACGCGCTGCTGGGCGGCGACTTCTACGACATGGTGCAGACCCCGGACGGCACCGTGCACGTCATGGTCGGCGATGTAGCAGGCCACGGCCCCGACGAAGCGGCGCTGGGGGCGGCACTGCGCATCGGCTGGCGGGCGCTGACGTTCGCGGGCCTGCGCGGCAACGACCGGATGCGCCGCCTGGAGCAGGTCCTGCGCGCCGAGCGTGCGGGCACCGGCATCTTCGCGACCGTGCTCAGTGTCGCGATGTGGCCCGACTCGCGAGGCTTCACCGCCGTGCGCGCCGGCCACCCGGGGATGCTGCTGCACGGACCGGGCACCGTCGAATGGATCGAGCCGCCAGCCGGACCGGCTCTGGGTCTGGGCGCACAGCAGTGGCCGCTGAACGAGTTGGAGCTGCCCGACGGGCACGGGCTGGTACTACTCACCGATGGGCTGTTCGAGGGGCACTCGGGTATCGGCGAGAAGCGACTCGGCGAAGAAGGCCTTCTCGAAATCGCCCGCTCGATCGCCGACCTGCCCGGACCCGAATTCGTGGACGAACTCATCAAAGGCGCCGAGGCACGGGCAGCCTCCCATGGCGGCATGACCGACGACATCGCGGTGCTGCGCGTGGAGCGGACCCGCCGATGAAAGAGGTCGCCGGCACCCGGCTGTCCGGGATGACGGTGCGAGGCTGGCTCAGCGTCGTGCTGTTGATGCTCGGGGTCGTCGTTCTCGGCGGTGCACTGGTCGCGGCGGTGCTACTCAACCGAACCGATGAGACGAGCAGGCAACTCATCAATGACATTCAGCCTGCCCGTGTCGCGGCTTATCAGCTGCAGGCCGCGTTGCGTGATCAGGAAACCGCCGTTCGCGGCTACGTGATCGCCGCCGACGCACAGTTCCTCTCGCCCTTCTACGATGGCCAGCGCTCCGAACAGACTGCAGCACAGGCTATTCGACGCCAGCTGGCCGGGCGTCCCGAGTTGCTCGCCGACCTCGACGCGATAGAGAACTCGGCGGCGACGTGGCGTCGCGACTACGCGGACCCGTTGATCGCCAGCGTCACGCCTGGCTCACCCAGTGTGTTGACGAAGACGAACGCCGAGGCCGGGAAGTCGAAGTTCGACTCGCTGAGAGCGCTTTTCGATGCACAGAATCAACACCTCGCCGCCGCCCGCACCGATGCGGTAAAGGAGCTCGACACGGCACGGGCGTGGCGCGACCGCGTCTCCGCCGTGGTGATCGCCGCATTCCTGATCACCGGCTTCGCGATCACGATCCTGATTCGCAACGCGGTCACCCGACCCATGGAGGCGTTGGCATCCGCCTGCCGGCGGATCACCAAGGGGAACTTCGACGAGCGGATCATTCCCGAGGGCCCCAAGGACATTCGCGCGATCGCCGCCGACGTCGAAGGAATGCGACGGCGCATCGTCGACGAACTCGAGGCGTCCAGCGACGCACGCGCACAACTGGACGAACAGGCCGCCGAACTGCGACGCTCCAACGCCGAGCTCGAGCAGTTCGCCTACGTCGCATCGCACGACCTGCAGGAGCCTCTGCGCAAGGTCGCGTCGTTCTGCCAACTACTGGAGAAGCGCTACGGCGACCAGTTGGACGAACGCGGCCACCAGTACATCGATTTCGCCGTCGACGGCGCCAAGCGGATGCAGGTTCTGATCAACGACCTGTTGACGTTCTCGCGGGTCGGACGCCTGCATTCCACCCAGGTCAACGTGAATCTCGATACCGTACTGGACGCGGCTATCGCCAATGTCGCCACGGCGATCGAGGAGACCGACGCCGAGATCGTTCGCTCCGGCCCTTTGCCCACGGTGACCGGTGACCCGACCCTGCTGACCATGTTGTGGCAGAACCTGGTGAGCAACGCGGTGAAGTTCCGCCGCGACGGCGTTGCCCCGCGCATCACCATCACCTCCGAATCGGGCTCCGGCGACGACGACGGATTATGGGTATTCACGTTCTCCGACAACGGAATCGGAATCGCCGACGAGTTCGTCGACAAGGTGTTCGTGATCTTCCAGCGCCTGCACGGCCGGGATGCCTACGCGGGCACCGGAATCGGCCTGGCCCTGGTCAAGAAGATCGTCGAACATCACGGCGGCACCATCTCGATCGACACCGGATACGACGGCGGGACCCGGTTCCGCTTCACCCTGCCCGCCCAAATCGCACCAGAACCACATGCGTTGCAACTGGAAGGAACCGCTTCATGAGCGACAGCAGTCGCGCCATCGATGTCCTGCTCATCGAGGACGACCCCGGAGACGAACTGATCACCCGGGAGGCGTTCGAACACAACAAGCTCAAGAACACCTTGCATGTGGTGCACGACGGGCAGGAAGGCTTGGACTACCTGTACCGGCGCGGCCCGTTCGCCGATGCCCCAAGGCCGGACCTCATCCTGCTCGACCTGAACCTGCCCAAATACGATGGGCGCCAGCTGCTTGAGAAGATCAAGTCCGACGACGACCTCAGCACCATCCCGGTGGTCGTGCTCACCACCTCGTCGGCCGAAGAGGACATCCTGCGTAGCTACAAGCTGCACGCCAACGCCTATGTCACCAAGCCGGTCGACCTCGACCAGTTCATGAGCGCGGTCCGGCAGATCGACGAATTCTTCGTCCAGGTGGTCCGGCTGCCGGGGGGCTCCCAGGCCCGGTGACACCCGGGATGCAGCAAATCTGAGCGTCGCCTACCGACCGTTTGCGGTGGGCTGACCCGCCCGGCCTGATTCGCCCTGACGACGCCGTCGCACCTGCTGCTAACTCTTTGGGGGTAGGAATTAGCCCCCATTGAGGAGCAGCAACTACAGCAACGCTCACGATAGCGTTCCGCCATGCCGCCGGTCGTCATGGTCGAAACCCGGGCCGACGAACCCGTCGGCGCCAGGCGGGAACCCGTGACCGCGACGTACCCACTGACCAAGCCGGTACGGGCATTCGGCGGGTTCATCGCCATGTCACTGGACACCGTCCTCGTCATGTTCCAGCCGCCGTTCGCCTGGCGTGAATACCTGCTACAGACCTGGTTTGTCGCCCGCGTTTCAGTGCTTCCGGCCCTCATGCTCACCCTGCCGTACTCGGTGCTGCTGGTGTTCACCTTCAACATCCTGCTCGGCGAATTCGGTGCCACCGACTTCTCCGGGACGGGCGCCGCGATCGGCACCGTCAACCAAATCGGGCCCATCGTCACCGTTTTGGTGGTCTCAGGTGCCGGCGCCACTGCCATGTGCGCTGATCTGGGGGCGCGCACAATCCGGGAAGAACTCGACGCCCTACGGGTGATGGGCATCAATCCGATTCAGGCACTGGTGGTTCCACGGGTGCTCGCGGCCACCACCGTTGCGCTCGCTCTTTCCGCGACCGTGATCCTGGCGGGGCTGACCGGCGCCTACATCTTCTGCGTCTACATCCAGCACGTCTCCCCCGGCGCCTTCGCGGCCGGCTTGACCCTGTTGACCGGAATGGGTGATGTCGTCGTCTCGCTCACCAAGGCAACACTTTTCGGCCTCTCGGCCGGCCTGATCGCCTGTTACAAGGGCATTTCGGTGGGTGGTGGCCCGGCCGGCGTCGGCAACGCGGTCAACGAGACCGTGGTGTTCACCTTCATGGTGCTGTTCGCGATCAACGTGATCGTGACTGCTGTGGGCATCCAATTCACGGTGGGATGAGGATGGCCCGGTGAGTGTCAGCACGCCCAGTGGATTGCACCCGAAGCTGCTCAGCGGCGTGCAGGGCGCCGCGACGGGCTGGCGGCGGATCGGTGCGCAAACCCGCTTCTATGTCACGACTTTGGTGGCCATCCCGGAGGCGGTGACCCGATACCACAAAGAGTTGCTGCGCCTCATCGCCCAGATGGGCCTCGGCGCCGGTGCTCTTGCAGTTGTGGGCGGCACCGTCGCGATCGTCGGATTCCTGACCATGACCACCGGCGCTCTGGTCGCCGTACAGGGCTACAACCAGTTGTCCTCGGTAGGGTTCGAGGCGCTGACCGGTTTCGCGTCGGCCTTCTTCAACGTCCGCCTCATCGTGCCCGGGACCGTGTCGGTGGCGTTGTCGGCCACCATCGGAGCCGGGGCCACCGCGCAGCTGGGGGCGATGAGGATCAACGAAGAAATCGACGCGCTCGAGGTCGTCGGCATCCGGTCGGTCACCTACCTGGCGTCGACGCGCGTGCTCGCCGGCGTGATCGTGGTGATCCCGCTGTACTGCATCGCCGTCATGATGGCGTTTCTGGCCGCGCGCACCGGAACGGTCGCCATCTACGGGCAGGGCTCAGGCGTCTACGACCACTACTTCAACACCTTTCTCAATCCCACCGACGTGATCTGGTCATTCATGCAATCGGTGGCGATCACCGTCGTGATCATGCTGGTGCACACCTATTACGGGTTCACCGCGAAGGGCGGTCCGGCCGGCGTGGGTGAGGCGGTCGGGCGCGCGGTGCGCACGTCGATGGTGGTGGCAGCGGTCGAGATCGTGATGATCTCCCTGGCTGTCTACGGGCAGTCGGGCAACTTCAACCTGGCCGGATGAGATGGAACCCCGACCTGGCGAGAACCGTCTTCCCGACGGTTGGTGGACCGTCATCCTCGTAGCTGCGATCGGCGTGTTCTTCTTCGTTACCGGAACAGCTTTCGCCGGCACGTTTCGCTCCTACGTGCCCGTCACGGTGACCTCGGACCGCGCCGGCCTCGTCATGGAGGCCGGCGCCAAGGTGAAGATGCGCGGAGTGCAGGTCGGGCGCGTCGCCGATATCGGCGGTGGACACGGTCCGGCCAGTCTGCGGCTCGAGATCAATCCCGACCAGATCCGTTACATCCCGGCGAATGTCGGCGCACAGATCAGGTCCACCACCGTCTTCGGTGCCAAGTTCGTCGACCTCGTCTACCCCGATGTCCCGAGCCCGAAGCGTTTGACCGCCGGGGCGGTACTGCGTTCGGCCAATGTCACCACCGAGGTCAACACCGTCTTCGAGAACGTGGTCAACCTGCTCGGCATGGTCGACCCCGCCAAACTCAACGCGGTGCTGACGGCGGTCGCCGACGGAGTCCGCGGGCAGGGCCCACGGATGGGCCAGGCGACCACCGACCTCAACCAGGTCCTCACAGCGCTCAACGAGCGCAGCGACACGATCCGGGCGGATTGGCGATCCTTCAAGAACTTCAACGACACCTACGCCGCGGCCGCCCCGGACATCGTGGCCATCCTCAACTCCGCCAGCACCGTCAGCTCCACCGTCGCCGACCGATCACAGGCGTTGGACACGGTGCTGCTCAACACAATCGGGTTCGCCCAATCCGGACAGGATCTGCTGGAGAGCAGTGGCGGGAACCTGGTACGTGCGACGGACATCCTGGAGCCCACGACAGCGTTGCTGCTCAAGTACAACCCCGTCTACACCTGCTGGTTGCAAGGCGCCACCTGGACGCTGAACAACGGCGGCTACGAGGCCTGGGGCGGCAAGGACGGCAAGTCCGCGGTGTTCGACATCGCGCTACTGCTGGGCAACGACCCGTACCAGTACCCGGACAACCTGCCCGTCGTCGGCGCCAAAGGCGGCCCCGGTGGGAAGCCCGGCTGCGGGTCGCTGCCGGACGTCACCAAGAACTTCCCCGTGCGCCAGCTCGTCACCGACACCGGCTGGGGCACGGGCCTGGACATCCGGCCCAATCCCGGTCTGGGGCATCCCTGTTGGGCGGACTGGTTCCCGGCGACGCGCGGCAATCCGCGGCCGCCGAGTATTCGCCAGTGCCTGCCCGGACCCGCGCCAGGCCCGGTGGTGCCCCCAGGAATGCCGCCGTACGGCGCGGCGTGGTACGGCCCCGGGGGTGTGCCGCTGTGGCCCGGTGTCCCACCCGCACCGGAACCTGGACCAGCACAACCGCAATCGAGTCCACCGACGGAGGGCCAGCCGTGAAGGACAACCTCGCGGGCGCTGTGTGGCGTCTCGGCATCTTCTTGACCGTATGTTTCCTGGGCGCGTTCGCGTTGCTGGCCATCTTCGCCCAGTTCCGGTTCACCACCGGCACGGTCTACGGCGCGGTGTTCACCAACGTCACCGGGCTGAAGAAGGGAGACTTCGTCCGAGTTGCCGGCGTCGAGGTGGGCAAGGTCGAAGACATCCGGATCAACCGTGACGCGACCGTGCGAGTCGAGTTCTCGGCAACCGACACAGTGGTGCTGACCGAAGGAACTCGGGCGATCATTCGCTACGACAACGTGATCGGCGGCCGGTTCCTGGCGCTTGACGAAGGCACGGGCGGGGTCAAGCGCCTGACAGCGGGCCAGACCATACCCGTCGACCGTACCGCCCCGGCGTTGGACCTCGACTCGGTGATCGGCGGCTTCAAGCCGCTGTTCCGGGCCCTGAGTCCCGATCAGGTGAACGCGCTGAGCTCGCAGCTCAACCAAGCCCTGCAGGGACAGGGCGCGACGATCGGTTCCTTCCTCAATCAGGCTGCGGCACTGACCAATACCCTGGCCGACCGCGACCAGTTGATCAGCGAGGTCATCTCCAACCTCGACGCGGTCTTGGGTGCACTGGGCAGTCAGAGCGCCCAACTCGACAAAGCGGTCACCAACCTGACGGGTTTGGTGCAGGCCCTCGACGCCCGCCGCAGCGACGTCGCAGCCGCGTTCACCTCCACCAGCGCGGCGGCAGACAGTGTCGCCGACCTGCTCGCGGGCGCCCGTGCACCGTTCCAGAAGGTGGTCCACGAGACGGACCGGGTCTCCTCGATCGCGGTGGCCGATCACGAATATCTGGAGAAGCTGATCGACACATTGCCGGACAAATACCGCGCCCTGCAGCGGCAGGGAATGTACGGCGATTTCTTCAGCTTCTACCTCTGCGACCTGATCTTGAAGTTGAACGGCAAAGGCGGACAACCGGTTTTCGTCAAGGTGGCCGGACAAGACACCGGGCGGTGCACGCCGAAGTGAAATCCTTTTCCGAACGCAACCCGGTCATCCTCGGGGCCGTCGGCGCCGTCGTCATCGCCGGGATCGTGATGGCTGCGCTGAATTGGCAGAAGCTGCCGTTCCTCAATCCTGGCCGCAACTACTCCGCGTACTTCGCCGAGGCAGGCGGCCTGTTCACCGGGGCCACCGTCGAGGTGTCGGGCTTGCCCGTGGGAAAGGTGTCCAGCATCGAACTCGACGGCCCGCAGGTTTTGGTGACCTTCCGGATCGGCGGGGACGTCCACCTCGGTGAGCGCACGCTGGCCGCCATCAAGACGAAGGGACTGCTGGGTACGAAGATGCTCGACGTCACTCCGCGCGGTGACGGTGCGCTGGCCGGACCCATCCCGCGGGACCGAACCACCTCGCCCTATCAACTCCCCGACGCCCTCGGTGATTTGACCACCACAATCAGTGGGCTTGACACCCAACAGCTTTCACAGTCGCTGTCGACGATGGCCGAGACCTTCGCCCACACGCCGCCCGATCTGCATCAGGCGGTGGCCGGGGTCTCCAGGTTCGCCGACACCCTCAACAAGCAGGACGCCCAGTTGCGCAACCTGTTGGCCAACGCGGCCAAGACCACCCAGGTCCTCGCCGAGCGGACCGACCAGATCGTCGACCTCGTGCGTCAGACCAACTCCCTGCTGATCGCACTCAACGCGCAGAGCGCGGGCCTCGACCAACTGTGGCAGGAGCTTTCCGGCGTCTCCCGGCAACTCAAGGGGTTCATCGCCGAGAACCGTACTCAGCTCAAACCGGCGCTGGAGAAGCTCAACGGTGTCCTGACGATCGTCGATGACCGCAAAGGCCGCGTGCAGGAAGCGATCAAACGGCTCAACAGCTATGCGATGTCACTGGGCGAGTCGGTGTCGTCCGGACCCTTCTTCAAGGCGTACTTGGCCAACCTGTTTCCCGGGCAGTTCGTCCAGCCGTTCATCGACGCCGCATTCTCCGATCTCGGCGTCGACCCGGCGACCCTGTTGCCGTCACTGCGGACCGATCCACAAGTCGGCCAACCGGGCACACCGGCGTTGCCGGTGCCCTACCCGCGGACCGGCCAGGGCGGTGACCCGCACCTGAATCTGCCCGACGCCATCACCGGTAAGCCCGGCGACCCGCGCTACCCCTACCGGGAACCGCTACCCGCACCGGCTCCCGGTGGGCCACCGCCCGGACCGCCCGCGGCGGCGCCGCCCGGTGTCGCGTCCACCCCGGACCCGACGCCGGCACCGGTGTACGTGCCTGCCCCCGGCGAGCCAGGAGCCACCCAATGACCAAGACACGCAAAGTCCGTGCCGCACTCGCGGTAGTCCTGGTGCTGATCCTGGCCGGCGGCGTGGGGCTGCGCACCGTCGGACACGGTAACCGCGTCGAGGTCGTCGGCTACTTCGACAACAGCACGGCACTGTTCCCCGGTGACGACATCCGGATTCTCGGTGTGCCGGTGGGCCGGGTCACCTCGGTCGAGCCGCACCCCGACGGGGTGAAGATTGCGTTCTGGTTCGACCGCAAATACAAGGTGCCCGCCGACGCGATGGCGGCGATCCTCTCGCCGATGTTGGTCACCGGCCGCGCCATCGCGCTGACACCGGTCTACACCGGCGGCCCGACGATGCGCGACGGCACCGTCATCCCCCGAAGCCGCACCGCGGTTCCGGTGGAGTGGGACGAGGTGCGGGTGCAGCTGCAGCGTCTGACCGAACTGCTCAAACCGACGGCCCCGGGCGGTGTCAGCACACTGGGCTCCGTCATCAACACCGCCGCGGACAATCTGCGCGGGCAGGGCGGCAGCATCCGCGAGACGATCGTCAAACTGTCCCAGGCGATGTCGATTCTGGGCGACCACAGCGGCGACATCTTCGCGACGTTCAAGAACTTGTCCATCCTGATCAGCGCTTTGCGCGGCAGCAGCGACGTATTGGGCCAGCTCAATGAGAACCTCGCCGCGGTCACCGGGCTGCTGTCGGACGACCCCACGAAGGTCGGCGTCGCATTCGCCGACATGAACTCGGTCATCGGCGATGTCAGGGACTTCATCGAGGACACCGGCGACGCGATCGGCACCACCACCGAGAAGTTGGCGTCGATCAGTACTGCGCTCAATGACAGCCTCGACGACATCAAGCAGACCCTGCACATCGCGCCGACCACCGTCGCGAACTTCACCAACATCTACGAGGCGTCCAACGGTGCCTTCACCGGTGCGCTCGCGGTCAACAACTTCGCCAATCCGATCTCGTTCCTGTGCGGGGCAATTCAAGCGGCGTCACGACTGGGCGCCGAACAGTCCGCGAAACTGTGTGTGCAATACCTGGCGCCCATCATCAAGAACCGCCAATACAACTTCCTGCCGATCGGCGAGAACTTCTTGGTCGGCCCGCAAGCCCGGCCCAACGAGGTGACCTACAGCGAGGACTGGCTGCGTCCCGACTACGTACCTCCCGCCGCACCCGCGACAGCACCCGCCCCGCTGCCCGCCGAGGAACCCGTGGTGGCCACCGACCCGACAGCAGGACTGACCGGGATGATGACCCCGACCGGAGGCGGCTCATGATCCCTCCTCACGCGGCCAGTCTCGCGATGCTGCTCGTGGTCGTGGCTCCCTCGTCCGGCTGCGGCATCGATACCTGGCAGGGACTCAACTCGTTGCAGCTCCCCGGCACGCAGGGCGGCGGCCCGGGATCTTTTGTGATTCAGGCAGAGATGCCCGATGTCAACAACATTCAGCCCAATTCCCGAGTGCGGGTCGGTGACGCCACGGTGGGACACATCACCAAGATCGAATTGGAGGGCTGGCATGCGCTGGTCACCATGCGACTCGACGGGGATGTCAACCTGCCCGAGAACGCCATTGCCACGATCGGTCTCACCAGCATCCTGGGTTCACAGCACATCGAATTGAGTGCACCCCAAGACGCCCCGCCGCAAGGCCGGTTGCACCCCGGCTCGCGCATCCCGCTAGCCCACTCAGGGTCCTATCCGACCGTCGAACAAACCCTGGCGGCGGTCTCCACCGTGCTGAACGGGGGCGGGCTGGCGCAGGTTCAGGACATCACCGAGGCGTTCAGTACCGCGTTTCGCGGCCGCGAACAGGACCTGCGCAGCCTCATCGGTCAACTGGACACCTTCGCCGGCAACGTCAACGACCAAACCGACGACATCATCGCCGCCACCGAGAGCCTCAACCGGCTGACCGGGGTGCTCGCCGCGAATCGGCCGGTGCTGGACGAGGCGCTCAAGACGGTGCCGGAGGCGCTGGCGGTGCTCAACAACGAACGCGACAACCTCGTTGCGGCGGCCGATCAACTCGGCAAGTTCAGCAACCTGGTCGTCAGCTCGGTCGGACAAAGCAAGGCGAATCTGATCAAGGAGCTCAAAGATATTGGGCCGGTCCTGGAGTCGCTGGCCAACGCCGGGCCCAGCATGACCCGCGCACTGAGCCTCATCCCCACCTTCCCGTTCCCGAACGAGACCATCGAGAAGTGGCAGCGCGGCGATTACGCGAATATGACCGCCGTCGTCGACCTCACGCTGAGCCGTATCGATCAGGGCCTGTTCACCGGAACCCGGTGGGAGGGCAACCTGACCGAACTCGAGATGCAATGGGGGCGGACGATCGGGCAGTTCCCGAGTCCCTACACCAAGAGCAACCCTCTGGTCGCGCCGTACAACTTCGACCAAGGTCCGTGATATGCATCTGACCCGTAGGATGCTGATCCAGCTGGCCGTCTTCGCGGTCATCGCGCTGACCGCGATCGCCGTGATGGGTCTGCACTTTCTCAAGCTGCCCGCCAAATGGTTCGGAGTGGGCCGCTACAGCGTGACGATGCAGTTGCCGGAGACCGGTGGTCTGTACAGCACCGGCAACGTCACCTATCGGGGCGTCGAGGTCGGCAGGGTTCAGTCAGTTCGATTGAGCGACAGCGGTGTTGACGCCATCTTGTCGTTGAAGTCGGGCATCGACATCCCGTCGGACCTGCGCGCCGAGGTGCACAGCCAGTCCGCCATCGGCGAACAGTACGTCGATCTGATGCCCCGCGACGGAACCGCACCGCCGCTGCGGGACGGCGACGTCATCCCCCGCGACCGCACCTCCGTGCCCCCGGACATCAACGCGCTTCTCGACGCCGCCAACTCCGGGTTGCAGGCGATCCCACGGGAGAACCTCAAGACCGCGATCGATGAGGCCTACACGGCGGTCGGCGGCCTTGGACCGCAGCTGTCCGACATCGTCAAGGGCTCAACCACGTTGGCGATCGACGCCCGCACCAACCTCGATCCACTGATCAACCTCATCGACAACGCCAAGCCGGTGCTCGACTCCCAGGTGCAGACCTCGGCCGCCATCCAAGCTTGGGCCTCCCACATCGAGACCGTGACCGGCGAACTGAAAGCCAACAACGATGCCGTGGCAGGCGTGATCGACCAGGGCGGCCTCGTCGCGACAAATGAGCAGGCGCGCAACCTGATCGAGCGACTGAAGCCGACCTTACCGGTGATCGTCGCCAACCTCGCCAGCATCGGCCAGGTCGCCGTGACCTACCAGAACGACATCGAACAACTGCTCGTTCTGCTGCCGCACGCGGTGTCGGAAGGACAGGCCACCTTCATGGCCAACGCCAACACCAACCAGGCCTACCGCGGCGAATACCTGTCGTTCAACCTCAACATCAACCTTCCACCGGCCTGCACCACCGGATTCCTGCCCGCCCAGCAGCAACGCATTCCGAACCTGGTCGACTACCCCGAGCGGCCACCTGGTGACCTGTATTGCCGCACCCCTCAGGACTCACCGTTCAATGTCCGTGGTGCACGCAACATCCCGTGCGAGACGGTGCCCGGTAAACGCGCCCCAACGGTCAAACTCTGCGAGAGCGACCAGAATTATGTCCCCCTCAACGACGGCTACAACTGGAAAGGCGACCCGAACGCGACGCTGTCCGGGCAACCCGTGCCCGACGTTCCGCCCGACAGTCCCCCGACCGACGTCCCCCCGCCGGCCCTGGTGGCCGTCAGCGAGTACGACCCCGCGACGGGGCGCTACGTCGGACCCGACGGGCGGCGATACACCCAATCCGAACTGGCCCAGCCCGCGAAGCAGAACAGCACCTGGCAGTCGATGCTGCTGCCTGGTGAGCCGTGATCAGGCCGGCCTCAGGCGCCGTGCGCGGCGAAGAACTGCGCGCTCGCCTGTGAGGCGTCGAAGGCGGTGGCTCGACCCAACGGCCAGGTGTGTCCCCACCCGTCGATGGTGACGAACGTGACCTCGGTGCCATCGGCGCAACCGAAGGCGACCAAGCGTTTTCCGCCATCGATCGACGTGGTTGTTGCCGGCGGGCAGCGGTCGAATGCCAACCACCGATCCACCATCGTCGGCGCGGACACGACAGTGCTGGCTCCTCCGCGCCCGATCATGCGGCCACCTTTGTAGGGCACGACTTTGTCTGCGGTGCCGTGAATCGCAAGCACCGAAACGGGTTTGGACGGATTGCAGTGGACGTTCACCCCGAGCGTGCTCGACACCGGCGCTATCGCGGCCACCAAATCGGGTCGCTCACACGCCAGCCGGTTGGCCATGAACCCGCCCGCCGACATGCCGGTGACGAAAACCCGTCCAGGCGGGATGCCGTAGTCATGGGTGAGCCGGCCGATCAGTGTGGCCAGGAAGCCGACGTCATCGACCCCCTGCCGGTCCGGTGCCGCGGCGCCGCGCCCGTCCGCCCAACTGAAGTCGATGCCGTCGGGATAGGCGACGACCCAGCCGTACTGGTCGGCGATGGCGTTGTAGTTGGTCGCCGCCGCCTGTTTGCGACCGGTCTGACTCCCGCCGTGCAGGTTCAGCACCAGGGCGCTGGGGTGTTGGACGCCGGCGGGCGCGTGCAGCACATACGTCCGTTGCACGCCACCGAAAGTCAGCGCACCGGGCAGATCTCCGGTGGCGTAGGCGTGCTTGGCGGGCAACGTGAACAGAAGCAGGAGGGCGACAACGAGTGCTGTCGGACGGCGGTTCACGGATTGATTGTGCACTGGCGCAGGTCTCGCGCGACGTCAGGCTACGAGCCCGCGCCGGCAACCCGCGAGGATCGTCGGCCCCTTGTCCAGCAGTTCACCGAGCGACGGGTTCGAGGCGCCTCGCAGGGCGGCGACCGGCGGAAGCGACAGATGTAACTCGTAGACGATCACCCCGCTCCCGCCCGCCTCCCGGCAGTTCATACCGACTCGGTCGCCGGCATGGGGACCGAAGGTGGCGTCGAACCGGTCTCGCACCGTGCTCAGCGATACATGGCCGCCTTCGGCATCTCGAAAGACCGGGTTCAGGACTGCGGTCACCTGTTCGGTGAGCCTCGTGGCGATGCCGAAGTAGTCAGCCGGTGGGAGGCCCGAGCACGTGCCGTGCGCCGACCATTCGTGGGGCGCCATGACGCCGGCATCCGACATCATCGATTGAAGATCGGTCTGCACGTCCTGGGGCAGCTTCAGGTCAACCAGGCTGGGGTTCCGGCCCCCTTTCGGCACTCCGCAGAACTGCTGGGTCGGCGGTTGCGGCCACAGGCCGTGCAGGATGAACGCCGGCCCCAATGAGCCGACATGACCGCTTCGGCAGCCCGGGTTGGGCGGGTCGACCTTGCAGAGCGCAGGGCCCCACGTCACCACCAGCAGGCTCGAGTCGCTGTTGGTCTCCGCGGCTTTGGACGGTTCGCGTGGACGATCGACGACGAGGACGCTGACGACCACGGCCGCGACAACTATCGCCCCCAGTGCGGCCGATATGGACAATACGGCCACGTCACCTCGCCGCATGCGGTACAGCTTGTCACGACCACGCGTCAGCGTTGACCGATTGCGGAAGGTCACATGCAGTTGCCGGTGCTCAGATTCGCCCCACGGTGAACACCATCCATCGCTGGTTCGAGCGCACCGCCCGCGGGCAGACCCGGGTGCCCTCCCTCTATGCGAGTCTCCTCACGGGCAGGGTCTCCAGGTACCTGGCGTACCGGCTGCGTTACCCGCTCGTGCTCGCCACGGTGCAGTTCGCGGTCCACGTCGCAGAGTTCTTCTTGATCCTCGCCAGCCTCGGCGGCATGGCGGCGTTCACGGTCATGATGCTTCGGGCGGGCAGCCTGATCGTCGGCGGCGCGTGGTGGGGACTTCTGGAGATCATGCGCGAGCGCCTTCGTGAATTCTCTCGGTCAGGTGAGCGCGACGCCGCCGGGTACGAGATCGGCAGTTGGCTCGTGCTTGCTGTGGCCCTCGCGATCGCCATGACCGTCGGTGGCGCCGTCGCCCTGCTGGTGTTGCGCCCGTCGGGCGACGATCCCGTCGCGCATCTGTACGCCTTTCTGGTCGTGGTCGAACTCGCGATCAATTTTCCGGTTCGGGTTCTGCATTCCGGTGTGTACGCCACCCGACGGGTCTACCGGCCGCGCTGGTCGATATTCCTGTCCCCCGCAGTCCAACTCGCCGTGATCACCGGGGGGTTCTACTTCTACCCCACGGTCGCCATCATCATTGCGATCGTGGCGTCGAACGCCATTGCCATCGCGATCACGATCCATTACTCACTGGAAACGTACCGGCTGATCGGACTGCGGCCGCGGTTGCGGACTCCCCGCCGGCCCGTCCGGCGGCTGCTGCCGGAAATTCCACCCTGGCTTGGTATCCAGACGACGCTGTCGGGTCTCGGCCTGCGGCTGGATGCCGTGCTGGTTCTCGCGATCGTCGGCATCTATGGCACCAACACCCGCTCGTTCGACCTCACCGCCGCCGTGGCGTCGTGGCGCCATGTGGATACCTTCCGATTCTTCTATCTGGTGCTACCGCTGTTCCGCGGCTCCTACGAATCTGCCGGCATCTTCTATTTCGACTTCGTACGGCTGCGCAGCGTGTCGGCGCTGCACGAATTCCGAAGGGTGTTCTTTCACCGCCTGCTGTGTGTGGCGCCGCTTGCCTCGCTGTACTTCTGGGGGCTGGCCGCCGCCCTCGGAATGCTTGTCCTGAAAGACATTCCGTTGACGTTCCTGCTCGCGCTGATACCACTGTTCGTGGTGCGCAGCGTCATCGGCATCTACCAGATCCGACTGTTCGCCGAAGGACGGTTCGGGATCCACCTCATCACCATGCTGTTTCTGGTGGTGCTCCTGTGGCTGGTCTGGATCAAGCCGAATCCTGCCTCTGACCTGATCCAGATCACGGCAGCGATGATCCTGCAGCTCATTCTGCTGATCAACCTGCAACACCTGCGAGATCGGCGTTACCCGCCGTTGCCGACCGTGCTGAGCGTGGGCGACTGGCTACGCCGCCTGGCTCGGGAACCGGAAGCGGTGCGCGTCGGCCACGTCACAATTCCGAGATCGACGACGGCGAAGCAAAGGTCGGCCGCATTGAGGCTGATGCGCGAATCATTCGACAGCACTGGGCATGTGACGTTCAGATCCCCGACGCAGGTCATGTATTACCAACGTATGCAGAGGGATACGACCAGCACCCCACCACATCTCGTGTTGCAAACCGTCAGCGGCGGCGTGGTGACCCGAGGCAGCTCGTCGCCACAACCGATCGCCGACGGATGGGAGGCCTTCCGGTTGTGGCGGTCGGCCAACGAAAGTAACTCTGCCCCCAGTGATCTGGCGGGCCTGGTGCACGCGTTTCATTCGATCTTCCGGGCTGGGATCGCCCTGGATCTGCAGACCCTCGACGGAACACGCGATATGCGCGGCCTGGACCAGAACTTCCTGGTGGCAGCCGTGCCGGCCGTCACGCGCAGTGTCGATGAGGGAACCACCCTGGTCGCGGTGTGTGGTCGCCAGCTCGCCCCCATCTACCGACACGGAACACTTCGCATGCTGCTTGTATGCCCGCCCGACCCCGATGGCAACAAACTGAAGAGCTTGGTCAAGCTCGTACGGGAGTGGGAAATCGGCCAGGCCGCAAGGAGGGTCGCCGATGGCTGATCCCATCGACATCGAACGGCTGCTGGTCGATCCGAAGACCTACGAAGACACCATCCTTCGGATCTTCTCGAAGAAGAGGCAGCGTGGGCAGACCTTCGGTCAGATCGATGAGAGCGACCTGACGTACTTCGACGCCGCGACCAATCGGCGGTCCCTTGCCCGCGCGATCGCCCACAGCGTGGCCAGCGGCCAATACCAGCCGCTACCGGTGGATCTGTGGATCCTGGACAGCAACGGCAAGCGTCGCGCTGCGCACATGCCCGCTTTCACCGACCACGTCGTGGGGTCGGCCCTCTTCCAACTCATCTCGCACAACGCGTGCTGCTACGGCTTGCCCGGTGTCTACTCGTACCTGCCCGGTGTGACCAATGTCGGTGCCATGCGTGCCCTTGCCGAATTCGTTCGCGCTCACCGCGCCCGGGTCGGGCCCAAAGGGCCGCCGCTGTATGTCCTGCAATCCGATTTCGAACATTACGGCGACAATCTGCCGGTCGGCCCGGACGCCGCACTGTGGCCGATTCTGCGTGAGGTGGTCTCGCTGGGCAGCCCGACGGGCGCGGTGTCGACCTGGGTCTGGAACCTCATCACGGCTCTGACTCGGCCCGTCGTGCGGGACGAGGACGGCGCGCAATTCAGCCGAGTGCACGGTGTGGCCATGGGTACTCCGCTTGTCCCGATTCTGGCTGACCTTGCCGTCGTTCCCATGGACAAAGCGATATTGGACATCGACGGCATCTTCTACGCCCGCTACAACGACGACTTCTTGATCGCGCATCCGGATCTGTCCGCGCTGCACGAGGCCGACATGCGCATCGACGCGCTGCTGGGCGAGTTGGGCGTCAAACGCAAACTCGGGAAGGAACTCCGGACCGCGCTGAGCGCGACCGGCCGACCGTCTGCCGACGATCCCGCCTACCTCGGGCGTGGGCGCATTGATTCGCTGGGCCTCTCGGTCAGCTACGACGGCAGCATGGCCGTGGCGCCACATCGGCTGCGCCGCTTCGTCGGCCGCGTCGCCGCACGGATCGACGGGGTGGCGGCCGCCTTGCGTCCGTTGCCGGTTCAGGACCGGGCACATCAGCTGGTGATGGCGACCAACGTGATGCTCGACGTAACGAATCCCTTTGCAGTACCGGGCTTGTCGTCGTTGTTGGACACCACGACCGATCGCAATACCTTGAAGGACCTCGACTTTCGCATCGCGCGCAAGATCGCCCAGTGCGCGACCGGGCGACCCGGGGTGCGAGGCTTTCGCGTTGTGCCACCCGCGATGTTGCGCGGGGAACTGGGGCTGATGTCACTTGTGAGACTGCGCAACCTGCGGTGACCGCGGACGTCGGGCAGCTACGTAGGCTCTTGCGGCCGTCACGGAATTGCGATTCAATCCTCGATGAGGACGCGGATCCCGCCAGGTGCGGATTTTTCGAAGGACCACAGAGGCTGTGGCTTTCAGTCCTTCATTTTTTCGTTTTTCCCCGCGTCCTCGCCTGCCCGCCGTACGCCGGCCTAGCGATCGCCCCGACTGCAATTGGGATTCGCGGGCTTGGTAGGCCACGCGCAGACATCGAGGTAGGTGTTGGCGCTGTAGCCGCCGCCGTCGAACACGCCGTAGGCGCCGCCATTGGTTCCGGTATACGTGGCGCCGCCCCCGCCTTGGCCGCCCGAGGTGACCATGGTGGTCACCGTCCAACCCTTCTCTTCCAGCGCTGCCTTGTAGGCCGTCATCACATCGTTGGGTGACCCGTTGACCTGAAAGTAGAGGTGGATTCCGCCGTCAGCGATGTTGTCCGGCCCCTTGGTCGTCTGGCTGTTCGCGGGCGTCGGTACCAGCGAAGGCAGCTTGTCGGCGGCCACCGGGGCCGAACTCGCAGCCGTCGCCGCCGAACTCGCAGCCGTCGCCGCCGAACTCGCGGTCGTCGCCGAGCTCGCGGATGCCGGCGCCTTGTTGCCGGAGTCGGAGTTGCTACAGGCGGTACCGGTCAGTGCGACCGCTACGGCAACGGCTGCCGCCGTAGAGAATCCACGTCTCATCAGTGCCTCCTGTGTTGGGCGAATTTCATGCGCACAGTAACCCACCGAGCACCCCCTTGGTTGCGACACGGTCACGGACGCGTACCTATCGATGCATCGCCGGTCGCAAAAGACACACGGGTCCCTATCGTCACAAAGGTCAACAGACGTCACAGCGACGTCCCGCCTCCGAAAGGTGTGTCGTGTCGCCGCGCCCCCGCATCCCCTCGCTGTCGCTGGCCTCGACGCTGGTCGTCGGCCTCTGCGCAGCCACCGGTGTCGCGCCACCTGCGGCCGCGGACCCGTGTGAAGGCGCATCCGCGGCGGCGCAGCCCGCCGCAAACCAGGCGTTTCAGATTCCGCAACCGTCGGCCATAGCGCCGTTCGACCGCCCGATCGGGCATAAGCCGGTCGGCGCCAACGACCAGGCGCCGCTGCCGACATTGGGCAAGATGCTCATCAACGCGTTCATGCCCAATTCGGGACAGGTGCAGAAGCAGGCGGCGGTCGCGCCGGCACCGAAACCCGCTCCCGCCCAACCCCAACCGGCTCCCGCCGCCGCGCAACCGGCGCCGTCGACCGCGCCGCCGGGAACGTCGGTGGTCGGCTGGGTGACCGGACCGGACAGCCCGAATCAGACCGTCCAGAAGTTCGCCATCACCGGAACCGATCTCGGAATCATGTGGGACAACGGTGATCCCAGCCATCGTCAGGTCCTGCTGGCCTTCGGCGACACCAATGGGTTCTGCATGATCCCCGGCAAGCAGTGGCGCTACAACACGCTGATGCGCAGCAGCGACGGATCGCTGGCCAATACCGTTGCCGTGCCCGACGGCGCCGTCGGCAACAAGTACTCGGGCGCCCCGGTGTGGCGGCCCGGCATCGCCAAGCAGGTGATCAACAGCATCAACGGTGCGCCGCAGGAGACGGGCATCATCCCGACGTCCGGCGTGGCCGTCGGGCCGAACCAGTTCCTGAACTTCATGTCCATCCGGAGCTGGGACAACTACGGCGCGTGGACCACGAACTACTCGGCGATCGCGACGTCGACCGACAACGGCGAAACCTGGGGGGTGTATCCCGGCACCGTCCGTCAGCCGTCCAACGGCAACGAGAAGTTCCAGATGGGCGCGTTCCTCAAGCCCGGCCCCGGCGATCCGTACATCTATTCGTTCGGCACACCCAACGGGCGGGGCGGGTCGGCGTACGTGGCGCGGGTGTCCCCCGGGTTGATCCCGGACCTGACGAAGTACGAGTACTGGAACGCCGACAGCAACAGCTGGGTTGCGGGCAGCCCCGCGGCGGCCACACCGGTGATCCCCGGCCCGGTCGGCGAGATGTCGGCGCAATTCAACAACTACTTGAAGCAGTACCTGGTGCTGTACTGCAACGGCAACAACGACGTGGTCATGCGGACCGCGCCGGCGCCGCAGGGGCCGTGGGGTCCGGAGCAGATGCTGGTGTCGTCGATGCAGATCCCCGGCGGCATCTACGCGCCGTTCCTGCATCCCTGGTCGACGGGCCGCGAGCTCTACTACAACCTCTCGCTGTGGTCGGCCTACAACGTGATGCTGATGCACACGGTGCTGCCCTAGATAGCCCTTACAGCAACCAGAAGTCCCGAAGGTGGGACACTCACCCCATGGAGCACAGCGACCCGCGCGTCGAGGACTCCATCCCGGCCGAGCCGCTGGATGGAACCGACGCTGAGCAGGCGGCCGAGATCGTCATAGAGGCTGCCACCCGCAACGCCATGTCGGCCGCCCAGCTCGGACGGCTCCTGGTCGACGCCGGTCGCAGCGTCAATGACGAGGACGAGCTGCTGACGCTGCTACAACGTGTCGCCTCGATCGCCCAGGAGGCCATTCAGGGCGCGGACTGCACGGGGATCACGATCGACCTCGGTGGGCTGACCTACACAGCGGTGCACACCGACGAGCGCACCTTGCGCATCGACAGTGAGCAGTACCACGCCGGTGAAGGTCCTTGCCTGCACGCTTCACGAACCCGCACCGTCGTGCAGCTGGACTCCGAAGAAGCCATGGCGGCGTGGCCGCGCTTCGCGACTGCCGCGCGTGACGAGGCGATCCACAGCTTCCTGGCGGCACCGCTGTTCACCGACGATCTGACGCTCGGGTCGTTCAACCTGTACGGCAGGGCGTTTCACGCCTTCGACGATCTGGACGCCGAAGTCCTCGATCTGCTGACCAAGGCGGTCTCGCGGGCGATCGGCGACTTCGCCCGCTACAAGTCCGCCCGGGACACCGCCGAGTCCATCCAGCGGGTGCTGCAGAGCCGGGCGCCGATCGAGCAGGCCAAGGGCGTGTTGATGGCCATGCACGGAATCGATTCCGACGCGGCGTTCGACGTGTTGCGCAAACAGAGCCAGCAGACGAACGTGCCTGTGCGGGTGTTGGCCGTCCAGTTCCTGGAGCAGGTCGCCGGCAGTAACGGCAACGGCCAGCACGAGAACTAAAAGGTATTGACCAGGGTCCGGCGCTCGGACATCTCCCGCGACATCGTGTAGTGGTGGTAGTGCGTCGCGCACTTGACCACGCTGACGAACAAGACACCGGGGTCTGGCCGGCTCCGAATCATCTTCCACATCCGGCGCCGGTAGATCTGGCGTAACTGCGTGTCGGGGACGTTCTTCATCAACAGCAGGAACAGGCCGAATGCCCGTGCAGCGTCGAATAACTGGGCTTTGAGCCGGCGCCACGGACGCTCGCGCAGGTACGCGTTGCGGGCCCTCCCGAAGTCGAATTTTCTTGATAGATAGAGACTTTCGAGCCGGTCGAAGTAGAAGTCGGGGTCGTAGAGGTCGCGCATCAGACCGATGTAGCCGTCGCGCAACTCGTCTCTGCTCATGTTGAGCGGTATGACGTTGGTGCCGAAGGTCTGCTCGTCGTCGAGGTCGAGGCGGTCTTCATTCTTCAGCCGCGCATGTAGCGGTGTCTTGGGGATCGCGGCGAGCATGCCCACCATGGCGTGCATGATGTCGGTCTGACCGATGAAGTCGGCTTGTTCCTTGAAGATTCGGGTGTCGTCGTTGTCGAAGCCGACGATCATGCCGCACCAGACTTCCAGCCCGGCGTCCTGCACCTTGCGGACGCGATCGACGATCGTGCCACCCTTCTTCACGTTCTGGTACTTCTTCGCCTCCTTCAGCGAATCCTCATTGGGGCTCTCGATTCCGATGAACACCACCGTCACGTTCGCGGCGACCATCAACTCCATCAGCTCGTCGTCTTCGGCCAGGTTCAGCGACGCTTCGGTGAAGAATTGCAAGGGATATCCTTCGCGCTCCTGCCAGGCGTGGACATCCTGCAGCAGCACCTTCACGGCGGCCTTGTTGCCGATCAGGTTGTCGTCGACGATGAAGCCGATCGACAGGCCGGCCTTGCGCATCGCTTCCAGTTCGGCGATCACCTGCGCACTGGTCTTGAGCCTCGGCTTACGACCGAAAGTGACGATGATGTCGCAGAACTCGCATTGGAACGGACAACCCCGGCTGAACTGCACACTGCCGAACACATAGTTCTTGGTTTTCAACAGGTCGTAGCGCGGCACCGGCACGGTCGTCATGTCGGTGCGTTCGGCCTGCTCGTAGCGGTATTGCCGGCGGCCGTGCTTCCAGTCCTCGAGGAACTGCGGCCAGGTGGTCTCGGCCTCGCCGACGAAGATCGCGTCGGCCAGACCGTCGAAGTAGTCCTCCTGCACGCTGACCCACGGACCGCCGACGACGACGAACACGCCACGGGCCTTGAGCTCGTTGATGATCTCGAGCATCCGCCGGCGTTGCACGATCATGCCGGTGAGCCCGACGATGTCGGCCTTCGCCAGCTTGTCGAAGTCGATGTCCTCGACGTTCTCGTCGACGAGCGTGACGCGATGCTCCGGCGGCGTCAGGGCGGCCAACAGCGGCAGGCAGGCGGTCGGGACGTTGCACTTCTTGCCGAGCAGCGGGAGTGCATGTTCCAAGCCCCAGTACGACACCTCGAACCGCGGGTTGACAAGGACGATGTTGGCCATGGTCGTCTGCTCCGAATCGGACTCGTAGACGGTGTCGGCGCTGCTTGCCAAGCCGGAGCCTAGCCAAGACGACCTGGCCGAACGAGCCATTCGCACATAGTCGCCGACGGGACTCAGATGCGAGTTCCTATCCAATTGACGGTAACGCTAGGTATTCGGTTCGGTCACGACCTTCAGTCATCCCCTACTGATGTGGCACCGACGATGGTGTGATCGTTTCCGTGGACGCGGTTGGGCTGATGATCGTGGTGGTCTTGACGACCGCCGCGCTCGCTGCGGTCTGCGGTTACGTCGCCGGGCTTCGGCGGGAGGCCAACCAGCGGAGCCGGGGGTATTTCGTCCTCGGTGTCCTCGCCGGATTCATGGGTCGTTCGGTGGTCCGCCGGCGACTGCGCCGGCTGCCGCTGTTCGAGAACCCGCGCGCGATCGCGGCGGTGCACCTTCGCCGGGGGCTGAGCCGTACCGGCATCGCCCGTTAGCGGGCAGGTGTCACCAGCCGCTGGGTGAGTAGTCCTTCAAGAAGCAGCCGTGCAGATCTTCGCCGGCCTCGCCCCGGACGATCGGGTCGTACACCCGGGCGGCACCGTCGACGAGGTCGAGCGGCGCGTGAAATCCCTCGTCGGCCAGCCGCAGCTTGGTCGGATGCGGGCGCTCGTCGGTGATCCAGCCGGTATCGACGGCGGTCATGAGAATGCCGTCCTGCTCCAGCATTTCACCGGCGCTGGTGCGGGTCAGCATGTTCAGCGCAGCCTTCGCCATGTTCGTGTGCGGATGCCCGGGGCCCTTGTAGGCGCGGCCGAACTGCCCCTCCATGGCCGACACGTTCACGACGTATTTCCGGCGGGCCGATGACGACGCCAGCGCCGCCCGCAGCCGACTCACCAGAATGAACGGCGCAGTCTGGTTGCACAGCTGAACCTCGAGCAGTTCCATCGCGTCGACTTCGTGCACGCGCTGCGTCCAACTGTTGATCGCCGCGGTGTCGGGCAGCAGCCCACCTGCGTCGATCGCGGTGCCTGCCGCGATTCGCTCGGGCGAGGCGCTGCGCGCGGTGAGCGCGAGTTCGGTGAGCGCGTGCGGGCTCTGATGCTCGGCGAGACTGCCGGCGAGCGCGGCGGGGTGGGCGTCGCTCACCCGGTCGAAGGTGACCACGTCGACGAGTTCGGGGGCCGGGGTCCGCTCCGCCTCGACGAGTGCCGCGTACGAGCCGGGAGCCCGGCGCACCGTCTGCGCGGCGTTGTTGATCAGGATGTCCAGTGGGCCCTGAGCAGCCACTGAGTCCGCGAGCGCGACGACCTGGGCCGGGTCGCGCAGGTCGATACCGACGATGCGCAGCCGGTCGATCCAGTCGGCGCTGTCGGGCATCGCGGCGAATCGGCGCACGGCGTCGTTGGGAAACCGGGTGGTGATCGTGGTGTGGGCACCGTCGCGAAGCAGTCGCAGCGCGATGTACATGCCGATCTTGGCCCGCCCGCCGGTGAGCAGTGCGCGTCGGCCGGTGAGGTCGGTACGGGCGTCGCGCTTGGCCCTGTTGAGTGCCGCGCACTCCGGACAGAGCTGGTGATAGAAGGCGTCGACGACGGTGTGGTGGGTCTTGCAGATGTAGCAGGCCCGAGACCGGAGCAACGTGCCCGCCGAGGCCCCTGCCGCCGTCGACACCAACGGCAAGCCGGCCGTCTCGTCGTCGATCCGGCCGGGCGCCCCGGTCGCGGTAGCCGCGATGACGGCTCGATCGGCGGCCGCGACCTCATCGCGCTTGGCTTTGCGGCGGGCCTTCCTGACCGATTTGAAGATGCCCGCAGTGGCCCGGCGTACGGCTACGGCGTCGGGGTGCTCAGGTGGCAACGATTCGACGTCGGCCAACACCTGCAGGCAGGTGTTGAGCTTGTCGGGGTCAATCGCGTTCACGGTGGAAGAGTACGGCGCTATTCGCGCACGTCGTGAATCGAGGAGTTACACGAATCCCGTGCCGGACGACGGAGCGCTGGGCACGACCGTCGGCGGGCTGGTCGTGGGTGACTGCGACGGGTAGCTCGGCACCTCCGCGGGATAGCTGGGCTGCGGCCCGGGCAGGGAGGTGACGGGCCCGTACCCGGGCAGCGGCGCGTACATCGAGTCCGGGCCGTAGGGCGTCGTCGGGCCGTATCCGGGCGCGCTGCCGTAGCCCGGCATGTGCTGACTGATCCCGGCGAGCAGCTTGGCCGCGACGAACGTCGCCGCCTGGTTGGTGTAGCCGGGCACGTAGCCCTCGGTGTGGCCGCTCCACTCGTTACCCAGGCCCGCGTGGCAGATCGGGTCAGCCGGATTGCACAGGTCGATGGCTTTGGCGCCGAGCAGAGCGCTCGTGGTGGGCAGCGCTTGGTTGGTGCGGGTAGCCACATTGCCGAAGGTCGCGACGGCGACGACGTTCTTGACGTATTCCGGTGGCAGCGAACTCCCCCAGGGAATGCCGCCCACCGGAACGCCGGCGACGATGTCGATCACGCTGGCGCCTTGGGAGTATCCGCCGAGGACGATCTTGGTATCCGGGCAGGACGACACCGTCGATTTGATGTGCGAGATCACGTCGTTGGCGCCGTCGCCGCCGTGTAGCTGCAGCTTGGTGGCCTTGTAGTTGACCGCGTAGGTGTCGATGTTCAGGCTGGGCGCTTGCTTGCGCAGGGCGTCGACGAGGGCGTCACCGACCCGGCCCATCCCGGCGGGCTCGTCGGTACCGCGGGCGAAGACGACCTCGGCGTCAGGACAGTGGGCACCCGACGCCAGCGGTGGCGCGACAGGACCGACGAGCAGTGCGCTCGTGACGAACAATGGCGAAGCAACCAGCCCGACCCAGCGACCGGTTGACCGGTCGCTCCCCACCGGGTGCCCACGCGTGCAGCGAATAGGCATGCTTCAATCTAACCCCTCTTCCAGCCGGATGAGCTGCGAGGGTGTGGCCGTCTTGCTCCGATCAGCTATTGACAGCAAAGAAAATATTGCGGGATTCGCGGCCTGACCTGCATGGGGGGCGTCAGACGGAGAGCCCTTCCACCACGGCCAGCGCGGTCAGGTAGCGGACTTCCTCGGTGGCGGCACGATCGCTGAGGAACTGGCCGGAGGCGCCGGCCTGGGCGGCCATCAGCGCGCGGGTGAACGCCTCCGGAGTGACGGTCATCGTCCGCCCGGTCTTGGCGATCAGCGCGACGAAGATCCCTTGCAGACCTTCCCGAAAGCGCTCGACCTGTGCGTCCAGCGCGTGGGCGATCTCGGGCTGATGGGCCGCGCGAGCCACCAGCGCGGCATGCAGGGCGATCCGCGGTTGATCGGCCACACCCGCCTTCAGCAATTGGCGCACCACGCGGTCGGTTTCGAGAACCCCCTTGGATCGCAGCAAGGGCTCGGCCGTACTCCGCAACCGCTCCACGAGGGCGTCGTTCTGGTGCTCGTAGACCTCGAAGAGAAGAGCTTCCATGTCGTCATAGCTGGAGTAGAAGGCCCCACGGGTGTAGCCAGCGGCCCGGCAGACCTCCTCGACCGTGAACCAGGTCCGGCCACTGTCCCGGATGAGCTCGTCGGTGGCCTCGATCAGACGCGCCCGGGTGTTCGTGCGCCGCCGGGTTGTCCGCGCCTCTGTGACCTTCACCGCAAATCGCCCTTCAGACTCGATACATTCCGTATTGGATGCATATCGTATTGAATCATGCAGATATCCAGGAGGCAACCATGAGTCGACCCACTGCGGTCCCTCCTCAGCTGGTTCTTCCCGAGAGCGAGGCGATCATCGTGTCGCGCGGATTGACCGTCGACGGTGAACACGCCCCGCTGTTCAGCGAGGTCGACATGGACCTCGGGCCCGGCCTGCACGCGGTGCACATGCCCGGCGGCCACAGCCAGAAGGCACTGCTGCTCACTCTGGCCGGCCGGCTCAAGCCGAGCGCAGGCACCGTGGCCGTGTTCGGCGAGACCGCGCCGCGGGCGATCCGCACGCACTGCGCGATCGCGGCCTTCGGCGACATCGACGATCTCGACGAGGCGGTCACCGTGGGAACGGTGGTCACCGAGCAGCGCCGCTGGCTCGCTCCCCTGTTCCGACGGTCGAGTGCCGATGTCGACCGAGACGTACTGGCTTTGGCGTTCGGGGACATCGAACGCCCGAAGCCGACCGACTACATCGGGGACCTGGGCGATTTGGAGACGTTCCTGCTGCAGATCGCCTTGGCGCTGTGCTCGGACCGACCGGTGCTGGTGGTCGGTGATCTCGAACAGGTCCGTGACAACGCACGACGGGCGCAGGCGGTGCAACGCCTCGGCGCCATCGCCGCCGACCGTCTGGTCGTTGTGGGCGTGACCAATTCGCTCGGTGATCAAGCACCCGAGCATGAAGTACACATCCCGAACATCGCGGGAAAGGACTAGGAGATGGTGGGCGGACTTGCCCTGGGGTCGGAGATCAAACGCTTCGCCCGCAATCGGATGACCCGGATCGCCGTCGTCGTCCTGATGCTGATGCCGCTGACTTACGGCGCTCTCTATTTGTGGGCGTACTCCGACCCGTTCGGTCATGTGAACAAAATGCCTGTGGCACTGGTCAATTCGGACCGGGGAACCACGGTGTCGGGTGAGTCGCTGAACGTCGGTTCCCAGATCGCCGACAGCCTCACCGATGACGCCAGCCTGGACTGGCACCTGGTCGACGACGCCGAGGCGCGCGACGGGGTCGCGCACGGCAAGTATTACTTCATGCTGGAATTGCCGCCGGACTTCAGCGAGGCCATCGCCTCGCCCACCAGCGGCAATCCCCGCAAGGCACAACTGATCGCCGAATACAACGACGCCAACAACTACATCTCGTCGAGCATCGGCCGCACGGCTTTGGAGCAGGTGCTCAATGCCGTGTCGACCCGGATCTCCGGACAGGCGGTCAACCAGGTGCTGTCGGTGATCACCACCTCGGGGGCCGGGATCAAGCAGGCGGCCGACGGAGCGCGTCAGCTCTCTGATGGGGCGGCCCAACTCGACAGTGGCGCAGGCCAATTGGCGAGTGGCCTCGATACCGCCCGCAGCGGATCTGCAGAGCTGTCCGCCGGCTCCCGCAAGCTGTCCGACGGCATCAACACCGCCACCGATCCCCTGCTGAAGATCACCAACCTGCTGGCACAAATCGGCACGCAGAGCGATCAGGTCAACGGTCAGGTGCAGGACAGCTCGTCCGCGCTCACGGATGCGTCCAACGAACTCGACACCATTGCCGGGGCGCAAGACACTGCGGCTCAGTCGTTGACGTCGATCATCGACAGCCTCTCGGTCAACCAGGATCCGGTGTCGGTGATCGCCACCGGGAAGCTGCGGGAGACCCGCGACCAACTGCTGGCCCACCAGCGGACCGCAGACATCCAGGCGAAGCTCGACAAGGCACGTGCGGCCGCCAACGGGGGCGGTCCCGTCGGTTCCGCGCTCACCGATATCTCGGCCAAGGGCAAGGAACTCACCGACAAGCTCAACCAATTGCGCGACGGCGCCCAGCAGGTGGCGTCGGGCAACGCACAGCTCAACGCCGGCATCGTCAAACTCGACGACGGCGCCCGGCAGCTGAAATCCGGTACCGTGCAGTTGAGTTCCGGGGCGAATGAGCTCGCGACCAAGCTCTCCGAGGGCGCGCAGAAGGTTCCCGACTGGAGTCCGCAGCAGAAGGACGCCATCGCCGACACGATCGGCGGTCCGGTTCAGCTGACGAGTTCACACGAGAATTCAGCGCCGAACTTCGCCGCCGGCATGGCGCCGTTCTTCCTCACGCTCGCACTGTTCTTCGGCGCAATGCTGTTGTGGATGGCGTTCCGCCCGTTGCAGAATCGTGCGATCGCCGCGGAGATCAGTCCGCTGCGCGTGACGCTGGCCAGCTACCTGCCCGCCGTCTTGATCGGGATTCCCCAGGCGGTGATCCTGTACTGCGTCGTGCATTTCGCTCTGCACGTGCACGCCGAGCATCCGGTGGCAATGTTGGGCTTCATGATGCTGGCGTCATGCGCCTTCATCGCGGTGGCACAGGCGATCAGCGCCCTGTTGGGCCCGGTGTTGGGCAAGGTGCTGTTGATGACGCTGCTGATGCTGCAACTCGTCAGCGCCGGCGGACTCTATCCCGTCGAGACCACCACCAAGCCGTTCCAGGCTTTCCACCGGCTCGACCCGATGACCTACGGCGTCAATGGACTACGCCAGTTGATCCTCGGTGGTATCGACGGCCGACTGTGGCAGGCACTGATCTTCATGGTCGGCCTGTGGTTGGGATCGATATTGCTGACCTCACTGGCGGCCCGGCGCAATCAATTGTGGAACCTCACCCGGCTGGTGCCGAGCTTCAAGATGTAGCGACGAAGGCAGGCCACCCCTGTTGCTCATGGTCAAGGCGGTTGGCCTCGTAAACCTGTAGCTGGTCGACGATCTCAATGTTTCGGGACGCGCGCTGTCGCCGTATTGCTGCGGCGTGAGTGGGCGGCCGGGGCGAAATCGCTAGCCTGCGCGGCGGGATTGACGGCGGTGGCCCCACCCACGACCAAGTGGTTGATGTTGAAGCCGGGGCCGACCTTGGAGAGGGTCGCATGGGCTTGGTTGATCGAACCCGCCAACGCGAGTGGACCGCCGCCGGCGTCGACATTGGTCGACGTGCCATTTATGGCGAAGGCGGTGTTGAAGACGCCATCGTGTGACTCGACGACGTTGTTTGTCCCGCTGATATTCACGGCGCCGCTCAAGACACCGAATGCGTTCACCCGATGGCTGATGATCGACGTCCCGTAACCGTACAGGTTTACAGCGACGTCGCCAAAGCCCTCGGCAAGGACCGACTGGTAGTGGGCGGGCCCGTTACCGGGGGTGATGTCGATTGCAAGATTGAACAGTCCCCCCGTCTGAGAGTCGCCCGACCCGACTTGGGCAGCCACCTCGAATGCGCCTGCGTCATTGGCTAGCGCATTCGTTCCGAAGGCGCCACCGATATCGAATAGGCCGACTCCGGACCGTGCTTTGTTGCCGACCGCCAAGGCGACGCTGAAGTAGTCGGCCGATGCCGTCGCACCCGGACCTATGGCGATGGCGAGGCCGAACAGGGTGCTCGAACAACCGGTGCCCACTTTGATGGTGGAGAACGAGGCACACGTGGCGCTGGCAGTCGGTGCCGATCCCAGTCCCGCGGTCGCGAACGCCCCCGCAGCGAGTGCATTCAGAAGAACGATGCCGGTGAATTTGGTGGAGTTGATGACGTGTTTGCCCACGGGTCGGCCCTCCAGACGGATGTGACCCATCCATCTAACGCCTGCGTCAACGCTGTATGCCGACTTCGCCGAAAACGGGCTCTCCAAGTTCGCAGTCCCTCAAGGCCTTCACGGTCGCAAGCACGCTCCGGTGCTGCGATGTCAACGACCGCTGTGCGCCCGACCTGAGTGTTGTTGCGGCGAGGCTGTAGCCGCCCTTCTTATCAAGCCGACCCCGTGACGCGGCTTTGACGCACCAGGGTGGGCGGTGCTCGCGGGGCCGGCAGCGGTCTTAGGGCGGACGGCAGGGAGTCCCTTCGCTGCTGCGGTAGGCGGGAAGAAGAACTTTTCGAGTTGAACGGCAAGGCCAGACAAATTCGGCGGCGGTCCCCCTAAGCACGGCGAACCGCAGGTGAAACGGCATGACGCCACTGTGCACACGAAGCCCTGGATTATGCCGAGCACGATGATCGGCGCCGTCACTGGGGACGTGACGATGAATATTCCCAGCCGTATGGTCCGGTCGATCTTGTCGCGCAGGGCGTCGAGATCACCAGCGATCGAGCTTGCCGTTGACGTCAGTACCACGGCATGGATCTCCACCTTAGGAGTCGGAGCGCGTGGTCCAGTGACCAGTGCCAACGCAATCATCACTGCGACCATGGTCGCCGTCATCCGCCGTGCAATATCCATCGAAACCCCCGGCCCGTGGTTGCGGACAATGTACCGCCGACAGAGCCGGTTTTATTTCCGCTTGCACATGTTTTCTCCGGTTGCGCCGCGGCGTCTTCCCGCGTGCTTTCACGGATGCAGGGTCGGGGCCATTCCCAAAAGTTTTTGTCCCCACGGCTTCAGTTCACCTGTTCGCACCCGCTGGGCGGTCTTCTAGTGGGCCGGAGTGGATTCGCCGACCGTCAGTGCTGCTGGACCCTCGTCGGTACCGCAGAGTGTGGACATGGAAAGAGCCCCGGATTCGGGGCTCAGACCAGCTATTCATTTGTGGAGCTGCCGGGAATTGAACCCGGGTCCTACGGCATTCCCTCAAGGCTTCTCCGTGCGCAGTCCGCTATGCCTCTACTTGGATCTCCTGATCTCGCGAACAAGTCAGGATGACGATCCCAGTCGCTGTTTGATGTCCCCACAGGTCCCGCGACCGAACCCGTGGGTGGGTCCCTCTAGATGACGCCAGGGTCCGGGTCGAGGGCAGTCCCGGTCTGACGGATTAGCTTCGCTTAGGCAGCGAGAGCGTAATCGCGCTGATTGGAATCGGCGCTTAATTGGTTGCAACGACGCTTACGGTGGTCTCTTGCCTGCACCGGCACGCTTCCCTTGATTCGATGCGCGAAGTCGAAACCGATCAGCCCCTCGCACCCCAGCCGAGGTACGGCCGGATTTCCAATGGTACGCGAGGTATAACCCCGAACTGAAGTGCATTAATCCCGGCGTTGCCTCGCGCCGAGTGTCACTCCAGAGTCGCGCTGGGCGTCGAACGTGACTCTGGCGTGACGCTCGCGGCAAAAACTGCGCAGTTTCGCCTGCAAAAAATGAGACTTTGTCTACAGTGAGACGATGTCTGAAAGTCTGCGGGTCCGCAAACGGCAGCGCACCCGCGAGCGCATCGCCACCGCGGCCGCCCAGCTGGTCATGCAGAACGGGCTGAGCGCGACGACCGTCGAGCAGATCGCCGAAGCCGCCGACGTGGCCAGGGCGACGTTCTTCCGGTACTTCGAGTCCAAGGAATACGCCGTCGCCGAGGGCTTCACTTCGACCTGGATCGCCGCGATCACCGACGCCTTGCGTCGCCAACCCGCCGGCCTGTCCGTCAACGAAGCACTGAGCGCCGCGTTCGCCGAGCTCACCCCCGGCTTCAGCGTCGTCGAGAGCAGCATCGCCGAGATCGAACGGCAGACCCGCGACTCCCTGACCCTGCGGGCCTGGACGCTGCTGTGCTACCTCAACTTCGAAACAGCCATCGCCGAAGCGATCGCGCCGCGGCTGCCCGACCTGACCGTCGACGACCCGCGCCCGCGCCTCATCGGCGCCCTGGCGATGGCGTCGGTCCGGATCTCGATCGACGACTGGCTCCGCGACGGCGGATCGCTATCAGACCGAATCTCCCGCGCGGTCAACTCCATGACCCCGTGCCCGATCACGAATTGAGGACCGAATGAGTGGCGAAAAGTCGCTAGAGGCATGGGGATTCGTCCGTAAGGTGCTCGACGATCTGACCGGACAGATCACCGAGGACGCCCGCGACGAGCGCGAGCTGCTCGAGGGCCTGCGTGTACTCAACCGGGTGACCGCGCTGTGCACCGAGCTCTCGGTAGACATCGACCCGGACCACCCGCACTTCGTCGACATGTGCACACCCTCGCGCTTCGTCGGCGGGCCCAACCCGCACGGCGCCTACCCGCTGGCGATGATCAGCGGCGACCGCGCGTACCGCGTCACCGGCACCAGGGGCACGTCGACCTACCTGGGCATCCAGGTCTTGGCTGGCACCGGGATGAATCCGCGTCGGATGAGCAACTACCTCTCCGACCGCGATCTGGTCCTCGACGCCCACGGCCGGTTCAACATCGTCTTCGCCGCGACCCGCCCCGCTGACGGCGACCTCGCCGGCGCGCAGTGGATCGAGATACCCGATGACGCGACGTCGATCGTGGTACGCGACTACATTGCCGACCCGGACGCTGAAATCCCTGCGCAGCTTCACATCTCATTGCTCGGCGAGGTACCGCCTCCGGCGCCGCTGTCGGACGAGACGCTGGCCGCGCAGCTCACGGCGATGGGCTGGACGATCGTCAAGCTGACCACCCTGCACCGTACGGTGCGGCCCGACCTCCTGGATACCCCGAACATCCTGATCACCTCCGGCGCGGAGAACCTGGGCGGCGAGAACACCACACCGGACAATCTCTACATGCTCGGCATGTTCGAGCTGGAGCCGCATCAGAACCTGCAACTGACCTTCCTTCCACCCGAAACCCGTTACTGGTCAGTGACTTTGGAAAGTATTTGGCATGAATGCCTGGAGCCGCTGCTACGCTCCAGCTCGGTGACCAACAAGGGCGTCTCCCCCGACCCCGACGGCTACGTCCGGCTCACGATCGGGGCGCAGGACTCCGGCGAAGGTCATTGGCTGGACACCGGTGGACGTCGCCGCGGTTTCATCGTCGTTCGCTGGCTGGACAACCCCAACGCCCCGGATGTGACAGTTCGTCTGCTGGACAAGGAGGTTCAGAAATGACCAGTGCTGTGCAAGCCCGCCTCGATCCCGACAAGCTGATCGAGCAGGCTTGCGAACTGGCCGGCAGCGACAACTTCGGCGCCGACGACGGGTGGCGGGAGAACCTGTCGCGGATGGTCGCCGACCTGGTGAGCGAAGCGGACCTCTCGCCGCTCGGCGTGGAGATCGCGGCCGCCGACGTGATTGTGCCGCTGCGTAACCGCCTGCAGATCACCGCGTGGCGCAACGAGCATCCGGAGGTCGCCCGGGAACGGATCACCCAGCCGATCTTCATCCTCGGGCAGCCCCGCACCGGCACGACAATCCTCTACGATCTGCTCAGCCAGGACCCCGACCTGCGGGCACCGCTCACGTGGGAGGTCGATCACCCCTTCCCGGTCCCCCAGCCGGAGACCTACCTGACCGATCCGCGCATCGACGAGACCCAAGCCCAACTGGAAATGACCGAGCAGCTGATGCCCGGCTTCATGAAGTTCCATCCGATGAGCGCCCGCGGCGGCCAGGAATGCGTCCGCATCACCGCAGGCACGTTCTGCAGCATGATCTTCCCCACCCAATACCGACTGCCGAACTACCAGCACTGGCTGATGTACGAGGCCGATCACGCGGCCGCCTACCGCTACCACCGCCAGTATCTGCAGCACCTGCAGTCCGGCGTGCCGGGCCAGTGGCTGCTGAAAAGCCCCGCCCACCTGTGGACCCTGGACACACTGCTGGCCGAGTATCCCGACGCGATCCTGGTCCAGACCCACCGCGACCCGCTGGTGGTGATCTCCTCGATCAGCGCGTTGATCGCCCACCTGCAAAAACTGGCCAGCGACAACGCGACCGTCCAGCGCGCGGCCGGCCAGTGCGCGGCGGAGAACATCCTGGGACTCGACCGCTTGATGAAGTGGGTGGACGACGGCGAGATCAGCCAGGATCGCGTCGTCAATGTGCGGTTCGCCGATTTCATGCAGGACCCGTTCGCCACCATCGGCGCGGTCTACGAACGCCTGGGCCGCGAGCTGACCCCGCTTGCCGAACAGTGTATGCGCGAGCATCTTTCGGCCAACCCCGGCGACGGCGGCGGAAACCGCTACACCTGGGCCGATACCGGACTCGATGCGGCCGAATTGCGGGAACGGGTCCGGCCCTACCAGGAGCGCTACGACGTTCCCAGCGAGACGCTGCGTTAGCGGACCGAGATCATCCCGACGGCGACCAACGCCATCACCATGCCCAGCACCTGCCAGCGGGTGACCCGCTCACGCAAGACGACGATCGCCAGCAGCACGGTGGCCGCCGGATAGAGCGCCATCAGCACGCTGGCCACTGACAACATCGTGGCCTGCAGGGCCAGCAGCGTCGCGACGTTGGAGACGGTGTCCAGCAGCGCGGCGATCACCGCCATCTTCAGGGGAAACCCCTGTGGCGCACGAAAATTGCCGGTGAATGCGGCCACCAGTAAGACGATCGCGGTCGCCGACACCCGGGCGAAGAACAACGGCCACAAGTGAGCATCGGCCGGAGCCTGGTGCAGCAGAACGAAGTTCAGGCCGAATGCCAGACCTGAGCCGACCGTCAACCACGCCACCGCCGCGGTGAACTTGTGCGGACGAACGTCCTCGTCGGTGGCCTCCCGGCTGACCAGTGCCACAGCGATCAGCGCCAGCACGGTGCCCACCCCGGCGATCACGCCGGGCTGCTCCCCCATCGCGAGTCCCACACTGACCGGCACCGCAGCCACCAGAACAGCCGTCAAAGGCGAGACCACCGAGATCGGTCCCGAGCCCAGTGCGGCGTAGAACCACCAGACACCGAACGCCTGACTCACGCCGCACAGCAGACCCCAGACCACCGCCGGAGTCGACACCGTGCCGCCGAAAACCACGGCCAGGATCCCGAGCAACACCATCGCCACCGGGTAGGACACCAACACCACCCGCAGCGCGGCCACCCGTCGCGCCGCGATGCCGCCGACGAAATCGCTGACGCCGTAACCGATTGCCGATGCCAGCGCGAGCAGGATCCCGATCAGAGCTTGCCCTTGGCCCGGCGGCCCAGCTCCCGGATCACCTCTCGCTCCGCGTCACGCTTGGCCAGATCTTGGCGCTTGTCGTGCGCCTGCTTACCGCGGGCCAGCGCCAATTCGACCTTGACCTTGCCGTCGGAGAAGTACAACGACAGCGGCACCAGGGTGAGGTTGCCGTCGCGGATCTTGCCGACCAGGTTGTCGATCTGGCTGCGGTGCAGCAGCAGCTTGCGGTTGCGCCGCGGCGCGTGGTTGGTCCAGGTGCCGTGGTGATACTCCGGGATGTGCAGGTTGCGCAACCAGATCTCGCCGTCGTCGACGGTGGCGAACGCGTCGGCCAGCGATGCGTGACCCTCACGCAAGCTCTTGACCTCGGTGCCCTGCAGGACGACGCCGGCCTCGTAGGTGTCGAGGATCGAATAGTTGTGACGCGCCTTGCGATTGGTGGCGACGACCTTGTGGTCGGGCTTCTTGTCCGGATTCTTGGCCACCGCTACCGCCGGACGTACAGGCGCAGCGTGACGTAGCCGGTGAGACCGGCCATCAACACGCCGACGCCGAACATGATCGGCGATATGTAGAGGATGTCGGCGTAGTCGATGCGGGCGATCAGATTGGCTTGGTAGAACTGGTTGAGCGCGTTCTCCAGGAACGCCGCCCGCACCACGATCAGCCCGACGATCGCGATCACCACGCCGATCGTCGCCGCAAGCACCGCCTCCAGCAGGAACGGCAGCTGGGTGTACCACCGCGTGGCGCCCACCATCCGCATGATGCCGATCTCCGTGCGTCTGGTGTACGCGGCGACTTGAACCATATTGGCGATCAACAGGATCGCACCGATCGCCTGCACCATCGCGATGGCGAACGCCGCAGCGGACAGCCCGTCGAGTACCGCGAAGAGCCGGTCGATCAGCTCCTTCTGGTTCAGCACGTTGAGCACACCGGGCTGACCCGTCATGGCCGCGTCGAAGTCCTTGTGCTGCTCGGGGTTGTCCAGCTTGACGACGAACGACGCCGGGAACGAATCCTTGCTCGCGACATCCTTGTACTGCGGGAACTTGCGGATCGCGTCGTTGTAGGCGTCGTTGCGGTTCAGAAACCGGACCGATCGGACATCGTCGCGGGCTTCGATCTTGGCGCGCAACGCCTTACACGGGTCGGCGTCACAGGTCGGGTCGTTGGCCGAGACGTCGTTGGTCAAGAACACCTGGGTCTCGACGCGGTCGAGGTAGATGTTGCGCGAGTGGTCCGCCAACCGGACCACCAGCAGGCCGCCACCGAACAAACCGATCGAGATGGCGGTGGTCAAGATCATGGCCACCGTCATGGTGACGTTGCGGCGAAGTCCGGTGAAGACCTCGTTGATGAGAAAGCCGAAGCGCACTTAACGATCCATTCCGTAGACACCACGCTGCTCATCGCGAACGAGCCTGCCCAGGGACAGCTCCACCACACGCTGGCGCATGGAGTCGACGATGTGGTGGTCGTGGGTGGCCATCAACACGGTGGTTCCCGTGCGGTTGATCCGCTCGAGCAGATCCATGATGTCCTTACTGGTCTCAGGGTCCAGGTTGCCGGTGGGCTCGTCGGCCAGCAGCACCAGCGGCCGGTTGACGAACGCGCGCGCGATCGCCACGCGCTGCTGCTCGCCGCCGGACAGCTCGGCAGGTAGCCGGTTGGCCTTGCCGGACAGTCCCACCATCTCCAGGACCTCGGGCACCACGCGATTGATGGTGTCGGGCTTCTTGCCAATCACCTCCAACGCGAAGGCGACGTTCTCGAACACCGTCTTCTGCTGCAGCAGCCGGAAGTCCTGGAACACGCAGCCGATCACCTGGCGCAGCTTGGGGACCTGACGGCCCGACAGCTTGTTGACGTGGAACTTCGACACCTGCAGATCGCCGGACGTGGGGGTGTCCTCGGCCAGCAGCAGCCGCATGAACGTGGACTTGCCGGAGCCGGACGGGCCGATGAGGAAGACGAACTCACCCTTGTCGATCTTGACGCTGACATTGTCGAGGGCTGGCCGTGCCGACGACTTGTACTGCTTACTGACATGGTCGAGGGTGATCATCACGGCACGCCAGTGTAGCCGTCCGGCGGGCGGGACCCGGTTACTGCGTCGGAGCCGCGGGCGTGACCATTGGGCCCTGACCCGGTGCCGGGGTGGGAACCGGCGCCGGTGACGGGGTCGGGGTGGGCAGCCCGGGGATCTGGAACGGCAGCGGGCCAGGCGTCGGCGTTGACGTCGTCGGGCTCGTCGGGCTCGTCTCCGTCGGCGTCGTCGTCTCCGTCGGCGTGGTGGTGGTCGTGGTGGTGGTCGTCGTGGTGGTGGTGGTCGGGGCTGTCGTCGTGGTGCGCCGCACGTCGGTACGCGGCACCCAGGTGTACGACGGGTCGGGCACGAAGCCCGGGGGCACTACTTGGTTCGCGGGCGCCGGCTGCGGGGACGGCGGCTCGTAGTTCTGGTACACCCAGAACAGGGCGACGAATGCCACCAGCAGACCTGCAGTCGAGGTACGAATGCGACCACCCGGCAGATACGTCGGCCAGCCGCGATCATCGCGCTTCGACTTGCTCGATTGATTCGTCACTGCGCTTTGTCCTGACTGCGGGCGACATCGTCGCTCGTTCCCGACGGAGTCATCGCGCCCAGCGTGGGGGTCTTCTCCGCCGGCGTGGTGATACCCGCCTGCGCCAGGGCGGCGATCACCATCACCCGCAGCCGGCGGCCGACGTCGAATTGTTTACCGGGCAGCGTGCGGGCCACCATTCGCAGATTGACCGAGTCCACTTCGAGACTCTCCACGCCCATCAGTGCCGGCTTGTCCAGAAGTAGCTTTCGCAGATCCTCGTCGAGCATGGCGTCGTTGCATACGGTGTGCAGTACGTCGTTGACGCGGTTGAGGTCGGCAGAGGTGGGCACCGGGACATCGACGACCGCTCGTGCCCAGTCCTTCGACAGGTTCAGCGATCGGACGATGTTCCCGTTGGGCACCGTGTACATCTCGCCTTCGGGCGTGCGGAGCTTGGTCACGCGCAGCGTGACCTCTTCGACGGTGCCGAGCGAGTCTTTCGGGGCGCCGACCATACTCAGCTGAACCAGGTCGCCGAAGCCGTACTGCCGCTCGGTGATGATGAAGAAACCGGCCAGCATGTCCTTGACCAGGTTCTGCGCACCGAAGCCCAGGGCCGCGCCCAGCACCGCCGCCGGAGCGGCGAGCGAACTGACCGGTATCGACAGGACGTCACCGATCTCGACGACGACCATCACGAACAGCAGGGCGATCGACACCCAGGACACCACTGAGGCCACGGCCTGCTGATGCTTGGCGCTCTCGGTACGGACGATCTGGTCGGTCTGCTGGTACTGGGCGTCGATGCGCCGGGTAATCCTGCGCGCGAGCCAGTTGATGAACCGCGCGCCCAGCAGCCCGCCGATCAGCAACAGGGCGATGCGGACGCCTCTGGTCACGATCCACACGCCGTACTGGCCGTGCCAGAAGTCGCTCCACTGCCCGGCCAGGCCCAATGCCACGTAGGTGCTAGTCGTCGTCATCTCGCCGGTTGCGCCACCGGATCCCCGCTTCCAGGAACCCGTCGATGTCCCCATCCAGTACCGCCGCAGGATTGCCGACCTCGTACTCGGTGCGCAGATCCTTGACCATTTGGTAGGGGTGCAGAACGTACGAGCGCATCTGGTTGCCCCAGGAACTTCCGCCGTCACCCTTGAGGGCGTCCATCTCGGCGCGCTCTTCCTGACGCTTGCGCTCCATGAGCTTGGCCTGCAGCACTCGCATCGCGGAGACCTTGTTCTGCAGCTGCGACTTCTCGTTCTGGCAGGTGACGACGATGCCGGTCGGGATGTGCGTCAGCCGGACCGCCGAGTCGGTGGTGTTGACCGATTGCCCGCCGGGCCCGCTGGAGCGGTAGACGTCGACCCGGACGTCCTGCTCGGGAATGTCGATGTGGTCGGTGGTCTCCACGACGGGCAGCACCTCGACGTCGGCGAACGACGTCTGGCGCCGGTTCTGGTTGTCGAACGGGCTGATCCGGACCAGCCGGTGGGTGCCCTGCTCGACCGAGAGCGTGCCGTAGGCGTACGGGGCGTGCACGGCGAACGTCGCGCTCTTGATGCCGGCCTCTTCGGCATAGGAGGTGTCGAACACCTCGACGCCGTAGTCGTGCTGTTCGGCCCAGCGGATGTACATCCGCATCAGCATCTCGGCCCAGTCGGCGGCGTCCACGCCACCGGCGCCGGACCGGATGGTCACCAGCGCTTCGCGCTCGTCGTATTCGCCGGACAGTAGCGTGCGGACCTCGAGCTGCTCGACCTCGGCCTGCAGCGACCTCAGTTCGGCATCGGCTTCAGCCAACTCGTCCTCGCCGCCCTCTTCTGCGGCCAGCTCGTAGAGCACCGGCAGGTCGTCGAGACGGCTGCGCAGGCCTTCGACGCGGCGCAACTCGCCCTGGGCGTGGGAGAGCTCGCTGGTGACGCGCTGAGCGTGGCTCTGGTCATTCCACAGATTCGGGTCGGCCGCTTCGTGCTCGAGCTTCTCGATCTTGGCGCGCAGACCGTCGACGTCGAGCACTCGCTCCACCGTGGTGAGGGTGGTGTCGAGTGCGGCGATATCTGACTGACGATCGAGGTCCACGGGTCCTCAGGGTACCGGCGTCGCGACACGTTGTGATCCACGGCGACTCCTGGGACTTCTGGGGCTGCCCCGACGGTTGCGCGTCTAACATCACTTTCGTAACCAGGATGTGGCGTCGCACAGCCCATAGCGACGCTGCTCGACTGCGACGTGACAGCCCCCTTGCGCGCAGCCGGGTCCGGACAGAAAGCGCGAGGATGCGTCCTTACTATGTCGCGATCGTTGGTGCAGGCCCCTCCGGATACTTCGCGGCGGCGTCGCTGCTGAAGTTCGGCGACAGTTCCGTCGCCGCCGGCGGTCCGGATGTCCGCGTCGACATGCTCGAAATGTTGCCCACCCCCTGGGGTTTGGTGCGCTCCGGG
Source organism: Mycolicibacterium rhodesiae (assembly GCF_002086695.1). Lineage (GTDB taxonomy): Bacteria > Actinomycetota > Actinomycetes > Mycobacteriales > Mycobacteriaceae > Mycobacterium > Mycobacterium rhodesiae. Next base: position 4,394 of record NZ_MVIH01000001.1, on the reverse strand, counting down.
GTGGCACCCGACCATCCGAAGATCAAAACCATCAGCGCCCAGTTCGAGAAGACCTCGCTCGACGAGCGATTCCGCTTCTTCGGCAACATCCGCGTCGGTGAGCACGTACAGGCCGAGGAGCTGGCGCAGCGCTACGACGCCGTCGTCTACGCCACCGGCGCGCAGTCGGACCGTCCACTCGGAATCCCCGGCGAGGAACTCGAGGGCAGCGTCGCCGCCGTCGACTTCGTCGGTTGGTACAACGCGCACCCCCATTTCGGGGAGATGACGCCGGACCTTTCGACCGGGCGCGCCATCGTTGTCGGCAACGGCAACGTGGCGCTCGACGTCGCGCGGATCCTCGTCAGCGATCCCGGCGAGCTCGCCAAGTCCGACATCGCCGACCATGCGCTCGAACTGCTGCACGCGCAGGGTGTCGAGGAGGTCGTCGTCATCGGCCGCCGCGGCCCGCTGCAGGCAACCTTCACCACGATGGAGCTGCGCGAGCTGGGCGACCTGGAGGCCATGGCCGACGTCGACGTCATCGTCGACCCGGCGGACTTCGACTCCATCACCGACGAACAGCTCGAGGCGGCCGGAAAGACCGCGAAGCTGAACATCAAGGTGCTGCGCGGCTACGCGCAGACCGAACCGCGAGGAGCCAAGCGCCGCATCGTGTTCCGGTTCCGCACCTCGCCGATCGAGATCAAGGGTGACGGCCGTGTCGAAGCGGTGGTGCTGGGCCGCAACGAGCTCGTCGACGAGGGCGGTCGCATCGTCGCCAAGGACACCGGCGTGCGCGAGGAGCTGCCCGCCCAGCTGGTGGTCCGCGCGGTCGGTTATCGCGGCATCGCGACGCCGGGCCTGCCGTTCGACGAGCGGTCAGGCACCATCCCGCACACCGACGGCCGCGTCGAAGGCAGCACCAACGAATACGTCGTCGGCTGGATCAAGCGTGGCCCGTCGGGCGTCATCGGGAGCAACAAGAAGGACTCTGCGGACACGGTTGCGACGTTGGTGGCCGACCTCGACGGCCGCGAGCTCGGCGCGTTCGCCGACGACCACGACGAGACCCTCGTCGAGTGGCTGCTGTCGCGTCAACCGATTTTGGTCACCGACGACCACTGGAAGCTGATCGACGCGCACGAGCGCGGTGCGGGCGAACCGCACGGCAGGCCGCGGGTGAAGCTCACCAGCGTCGCCGAGCTACTGCGCATCGGGCACGGCTAGAGCTCGCAGGTCTCCCGCTCACGCTCGCGGGACAACCCGCCCACCGGACCCGCGGTCCGCGCGATCAGCGGTGTGCAGGCCGCGGCCATCGCCAGTGCGGCCGACACCATGATCACCGCGAACGGGCTGTAGCCGTCCACCACGACGCCGCCGATCGCTGTGCCGATGGCCCCGCCGACGAGGGCGCCGCTGTTGAGCCATCCGAACGCTTCCGCGGTGGAATGCGCGGCGATCTGGTTCGAGACCATGACGTACAGCGCAGCAAGAGCGGGCGCGAAGCCGAGCCCGGACGCGAACAGCGCGGCGAGCTGCAAGGCGTAGCCGTCGGCCAGCCCGAACAGCACGGTGCCGGCGGCCACGGTCGCCATCGACAGGGACAAACCGCGGACACCGAGGTGCCGGTGGCCGAACAGCACGCCGCCGAGAAGCGATCCGACCCCGGTTGCCGCGAGCGCGATACCCGCATCGAGGTTGTGGTTGCCGTACAGGGCGAGAACGCCCACCTCCAGCGCCGTGAACGACGCGACCAGCGCCAGGCTGGCCACCATGGCCAGGATGACCGCAGGGTTGGCCAGCACCTTGCCGAACGCGACCGTGCTGCTGACGATCGTCGGCCGGAACTGGCGGGCACTGAGCAGGAACCACACCGTCCCGACCAGCGTCACACCGGCGGAGAACAACAGCGGAATGGCCGTCGAGATCGCCGACGCCAGGAACGTCGCGGCGACCGGACCGATCACCCAGATGAGCTCCTGGGCGGTGGTGTCGAGCGCGAACAGCGCCCGCAGCCCTTGGCCGGGGACCATCTGCGGGTACAGCGCACGCACCGCGGGCAGCAGCGGCGGGACCGAGGCACCGATGAGGAACCCCAACACCATCAGGAATGTCGCGGGGACACCGATGAAGGCCAGCGCCAACATGCTGACGCCGTTGATCAGCGCAGCCGAGACCAGCGTCGGCATCATCCCGATCCGGCCGAGGAGCCGCGCCGTCATGGGCATGGCCACCGCTTCACCGATGCTCGTGCACGCCACGACGGCACCCGCCACCGCGTAGGACCCGGTACGGGCCTGCACGTGCAGCAGGATCGCCAGCGACAGCATTCCCAGCGGCAGCCGCGCGAAAAGCTGTGAGGCGGTCACATTGACCACGCCTGGAACTCGAATGAGCTCTACGTAGGCGCGCACGGTTATCTCTCCATCGAATGAGGTCTAGTACTCCAAAGCCCCTCAACTGTACCGTCCGGACGGTACAGTCCGAAAGTCGATAAACTCGGCCGATGACGACCTCGCGCGAGCGCATCCTCGATGCCTACGCCGACGCGCTGGCCGTCGACGGTGAGCGTCTCGCCACGCTCGACGCGGTGGCCGCCAGAGCCGGGGTGTCCAAGGGCGGCCTGCTCTACCACTTCCCGTCCAAGGACCAACTCGCCGAAGCTCTGTGTGAGCGACTGATCGCGCTGGCCGCTGACGACGTCGACAAGATGCGCAACGCCGCGGACGGCCCGGCGCGGCACTACATCCGCACCTCGCATTACGCCAACACCCCGCTGGACCGCACCCTGGTCGCGGTGGCGCGACTCCAGCAGGCCGGCGACCCGCGTGCGCGAGCAGCCATCGAGATGATCTCCGATCAGTGGCTGAGCGTGCTGACCGAGGCGCTCGGCGACCGTGACGTCGCCCGCACCGTCAAGCTCATCGGCGACGGCCTCTACCACCACGCGTTGTTCAGCGTGCTCGGCGGACCACCGCGCACGGAACTCGACGAAGGGTTGCTGGCGGTCATCGATCGGCTGATCAGCCAGAGTTCGGACGCGCCGCGCGCCTGAGCGCCTGGACCCACAGGCATGGTCGGCACAATGTGACGCAATGGCGCGCAACGATCGGCACCCGTCGACCCGATCGCTGCGCGCGCTCGATGGGCTGAACTTCTTCCTCGCCGATGTGCGCGACGGCCTCGGCCCATATCTGGCCATCTACCTGCTCGCCACGCGTGGTCCCACACACGGTTGGGACGAGGCGACGGTCGGCAGCGTGATCACCATCGCCGGTCTGGTCGGCCTCGTCGCCCAGACGCCCGCAGGGGCGCTGATCGACCGAATCCCGCACCGCCGAATGGTTCTCATCGTCGCGGCCGTCGTCGTGACGGCGAGTTGCCTGTGCCTGCCCGCGGTGCACGGCTACGTTGCCGTGACCGCGACCCAATCGGCCGCGGCCGCCGCCGCGACCCTCTTCGGGCCCGGCATTGCCGCGATCAGCCTCGGGCTCGTCGGCGGCCGCCTGCTGACCCGGAGGATCGCACGCAACGAGGCGTTCAATCATGCGGGCAATGCCGCATCCGCGGGCATTGCGGCCCTGCTGGCCATCAAGTTCGGTCCGGTCGTGGTGTTCTGGCTGATGGCAGTCCTCGCTCTGCTCAGCGTCGCCTCAGCCGCACGCATCAAGGACGCCGAAATCGACGAGAGCCTCGCCCGAGGCCTGCCCGCCGACCACACGGTCGACAGCCACGCCGGCAGCTGGTCGGTGTTGTTCAAGAGCCGGACCCTGCTTGCCTTCGCCGCCGTGGTGTTCGTGTTCCATCTGTCGAACGCGGCGATGCTGACCTCGGTCAGCCAGCTCTTGGTTCGGGTTGCGGGCAAGGACAGCGCGACGTCGTTGACAGCGCTGTGCGTACTCGCCGCGCAGCTCGTCATGGTTCCGGTCGCGCTCGTCGTCGGCCGCACCGCCGACACGTGGGGTCGGAAGCCGATCTTCGTGGCCGGCTTCGCCGTCCTGGCCGTACGCGGTGTGCTCTACACCGTCTCGGACAACCCGGCGTGGCTGGTCGCGGTGCAGACACTGGACGGCGTGGGCGCAGGCATTTTCGGGGCCCTGTTCCCGGTCGTGATCGCCGATCTGACCGCGGGGACGGGCCACTTCAACGTGACCCAGGGCGCGCTCGCCACCGTTCAGGGCGCCGGGGCCGCGATCAGCGCCGGATTGGCCGGTGCGTTGATCGTCGCGGCCGGCTACCACACGACGTTCATCACGCTGTCCGCCATCGCGGTCGCCGGCCTTGTTCTCTACCTTGCCGCCGTCCCGGAGACGAGGGCGCCGGCGCAGAGCTAGTTGTACTGACCACGGACGTTAAGTACGGCGTGGCGTAGTGACATGACGAAGACCTCCGAGTGAAGTGCGAGCTGCTTA